>CAWBPA010000026.1:0-195553 GCA_963790545.1 Vicinamibacterales bacterium | reverse complement strand
GGCATTCGACGGTTGGACCATCTTGGATTATGAAGAAGTCAGTCAACCGGACGCTGTCGCTCGCCTGGCCGCGCGCAAGCCCGCTGAGGGGCGCTGATTGCCTTCTGCGCACTGCCGACTGCCGACTGCCGACTGTCTTATACTTCCCTCATGTCCGCCGCGTTACTGACGGCCGCATTCCTGGCGTTCGGTGGTCTCCTGGTCACCACCTGGTATGGACTCATGGGGATCTCGTTGTCGCGGCATATTCTGTTCGGCATCTTTTCGACCATGCTCACCCTCCTCACGCACTCGATGCTGATGTTCTATCTCATTGGCAAAGGGAAAGCCGTGCGGGAGGCCGCTGAAGAAGGTGGGCTTTCAGGGGATTTCGCTCGCCGGATCGCAGAGCTTCGGCGACCGGTCTTTTCGCTGGCCACCTTCGCGATGGTTCTGACGATTCTCGCAGCGCTCCTTGGTGCCAGCGTCGATACCGGTGTGCTGCCCGCCTCGATCCATGGCCTTGCCGCGTACATTGCTATCGGAGCAAATGTGGCCATGTTGCGCGCAGAAGTGTCAGCCCTCCTCGGGAGCGCCCGTGTCGTTGCCGAGGTCGATCGCCTCTTGAATGCCTGATCGGTCGGTCGATCCGGTTCTGCGGATGCGTGCCGTGCGGAAGCAGTACGGCGGCCTGCGGCCGTTACGGATCGACGAACTGGTGGTCCACGCCAGTGATGGCGTTTCGATCTCGAATCTTGATGCGGCAGCTGCCGAAGCGTTCGTCAATCTGGTTACCGCGGCAGCCCTCCCCGATGAAGGCACCGTCGAAGTCTTCGGTCGTCCGACGACGGCAATCTCGAACGGCTCGGAATGGTTGACACTTCTCGATCGATTCGGGCTGGTCACCGATCGAATCGTCCTGCTCGACGCATTCAGCGTTGCCCAGAATCTGGCCGTTCCGTTTACGCTCGAGCTCGATCCTGTTGAGTGATGCAGTACGCCTGCGGGTGGAACAACTCGCCCGGGAAACCGAACTTCACGGTGTCTTGAGCCATCCCGTTGCGGACATTTCTCCCGAGTTGCGCGCGCGCGTTCGGTTAGCGCGTGCGCTTGCGCTCGATCCGGATCTGCTCATCCTCGAGCATGCTACCGCGTCGCTTCAATCGGCAGCGGTGGCGGCCTTCGCGCAACTTATCGTGCAGATTGCCAGTGCGAGACGATGTGCCGTGGTCGCGCTGACGGCCGATCGACGGTTTGCCCGTTCGTTCGGAGGACAACGGCTGGTGTTGCATCTTGGTACAGGTGTCTTGCATCAATTCTCACGCTGGTCATGGCGCTGATACCCGCTTGACCGAGCCTTGCCTCCGCAGGACAATCAGGAGAGTGCTTCGTGCACTGTGCGCCGACGTGCACCTACGCGAGAGGCGTGCTGGAGGTTCAGATGCCGAACGGCACGATCAAACGCATTGTTCGGGATCGCGGGTTTGGATTTCTTCGCGACGAAGGTGGCCAGGACTGGTTTTTTCATCGGAGCGGAGTGACAGCTGGAGAGTTCGACAAGCTCGCAGAAGGACAACGCGTAAGCTTCGACGAGGAGCCTTCACCCAAAGGTCCTCGTGCGACCAACATTCGCACCCAGGACTGACAGCCCGGTTGTCGTACATCATCCTTTTTGACATCGACGGCACGCTGGTGCTGACCGGAGGTGCTGGCAGTCGGGCCATGCGTCGCGCCTTCCACGACGTATTCCAGGTTGACAACGCATTCGATGGCATCCCGATGCCGGGACGTACCGATTCGAGTCTGCTTGCCCAGGCGCTGGCCCGTGCCGGGCTGACCTACGGGGATGATCTCGTCGGGCGTTTTCGATCGTGTTACTACGACCATCTGGCCGACGCGCTGCAGGAACCACATCCGGGTAAGCGCGTCATGCCTGGTGTCCGTCCGCTGCTCGAAGCGCTCTCGCAACGAGAGGACGTATTCCTCGCCTTGCTGACTGGAAACTTCGGACCCTCCGCCCGTCTCAAGCTGCAGCACTTCGATCTCTGGCGGTATTTCCCGTGCGGCGCATTTGGTGAGGATGCTGAAGATCGAAATCTACTGGTACCAATCGCGATTGAGCGCGCGCGGATCCACGGTGCGAAACTTGTCGATGCCGGGCGAATTCTCGTGGTGGGTGATACCCCACTCGATGTCGCTTGTGCGGTCGCGGCAGGCGCGCGCGCGGTCGCCGTCGCCACGGGGCCCGCTGACGTGGCGACGCTTCGCGGCAGTGGAGCTCACGAGGTCTTCGAGGATCTCAGCGACACGGAGGCGTTCTTGAGGCTGCTGGAATGAATTGCGTCAGGTGATGCGCGAACGCTGTACGCAGCTTTCTGGTCAGACCGGCAGGGAAGGACGGTCGACAACCACCGAGCATTCGAAGGCCGGCCCTGATCTCGAGGGCCGGCATCAGAGACTAACCCTCGATTAGACGGACATCGCCGGCGCGCGGACCTTTAGCTGATTCTTCGGTCTGAAACTCGACACGCTGACCTTCGCGCAGCAGTTCGAACACGGCTCCCCTGACAGCACTGCGGTGGAAGAAGTGTTCAATCCCGCCTTCGTCGCGAATAAATCCGAAGCCTTTGTCGATGAGGAGCCTTGCAATGGTGCCGGTCGGCATACCCGTGTCCTCCGATGAACGAAAACCCTGAGAACATCTCAAGGCTCCCGAGGCGGGTTGCGCGGGGGACCGGGGGAGCGTGGCGGGGGCCCGTTGAGGGGCTGAATGCAAACGCCGACGACCTTCCGAGTATCCCGTGGAACAACGTGGCCTCGAACCCGGCGGCCGGTTTGGAAACCTGAACCCAGGCCCATAATTCCGGCCGGAATTAGTGCTGTCGAGGTTCCTCTATTAAGTAAAAGAATGAAGGAAGCTGTGATTAGGACGGGGTCAGTGTAAAAACTTCGCTACCTGAAGTCAAGTTAGGTCGAATGCCGCTCTTTCGTCCGGTTCCTACATACCATGTTCCGTCTTCTTCCTCCTCCTCCTCGTCCTCGTCTTCGTCAGCGTCTTCATCGTCGAGTTCGTCTTGTTCCTCCCGTTCGAAGTCTTCCTCGTCGTCGAGGAGATCGTCGTCGTCGTCCTGAAGATGGGGCGCGGACACCAAGCGCAGTGAGGTCATAAAGGTAACCAGAATGGGGTCGAATGCTTATTCGGCGGCCGGTTTGGCCTTTTCCCGCGTGGGAGAGGTGTAGGTCGTCCAGAAATGGCGACCGCATCGCAGGCAGACCCAGAATTGGTCGGGCTTCCAGGGATGGCCAGGAGGCGGGTCGCGAAGCTCCATCTGTTCGCCACAGCGCTGGCAACGGATGCGAATGTCCACGTCGGGCATAGAGAATTCTAGCGTAGTTCGTCCATCAGGTCAGCGGCCGCTTGAAGTCCCGTGAAGCGGCCGATCAGCTACACTGTCGCGCAGACCGCCGCGAATACCCATGGTGCCTGCCATTGTGCTTGCTGCCGGGGCGTCGACCCGTATGGGCCGGCCGAAGCCGTTGTTGCCGCTCGGTGACGGTCGCGAGACATTCCTGTCCCGCATTCTCACCACGCTCCGCGAGGCCGATGTGGACGACGTGCTGGTGGTGGTCGGTCACGACGGAGCCTCGATCAAGGCGTCGATGGGACCGTTCGGCTTCTCCGTGAGGGTGGTAGAGAATCCGGACTACCCGAAAGGGCAGTTGTCCTCGCTGCAGGCCGGCCTGCGTGCGGCCGATCGTCCCGGAGTCCGCGGCGTGCTCGTCACGCTCGTCGACCTCCCGCTCGTCTCGAGCAGTACAGTCCGTGCTGTCCTCGACGCGTACAGCCGGCATCCGAACATGGCTCTCGTCCGACCCGTCAACGGGGATCGGCACGGCCACCCGGTCGTGTTCGATCGCCAGTTGTTCGACGACCTTCGTGCTGGCGATCCAGCGGTCGGAGCAAAGCCCATCGTGAATGCTCATCGAGACGCGATTCTGGATGTTCCAGTCACGGATGAAGGAGCGTTTGTCGATATCGATACGCCCGCAGACTATGAGCGCTTCATTGGGAAGCTGAAGAGCTGACGTCATTGCGCGATAGTGTTCACCCGCCGAGACTGTGCGAACCTCACTCCACCCAACCGAGCACGTTGCGAATGATGGACCAGCGAGGCTGTCGGGGTGTCGCGTTCTGTCCGAGGATCCAATACTTGTAGAGCTCATCAACCGTCCCGTCCTTGCGTTTGAGCTCGATCCACGTGTTGATGAAGTCGGCAAAGAAGGCGTCCCTTGCTGCAATCGGGTACGCCAACGGCACTTTCACGACGCCTGGTTCGGGCACGACGACCGTGTATTGCGGATAGATCAGAGTCCAAGCGGATCCGCGTTCGGCAGTCATCACGATGGCGTCGAAGTCGCCTTGCGGTGACGTCAGCAGGCTCGCTGCATCTCGAGCGATTCGCAGCTTCGCGCGTGGCGCCCGTTCCCGCACCTTGTCGATGTAATACGGAGCATCCGGTACGAGGAGTGTAATTTCGCCGAGCGCACGGATTCGATCCCAGCTCGAGAACTGGTCCCTCTCCCCATCCGGAACGAGCAAGCCCATGGTTTCGTCCAAATAGGGCGAGGAAAACAGCACGCGACTCGCCCGCCTCGTCGTCAAGACAACGCCCGACATGACAATGTCGCAGTAGCCGCTGTTTGTCTGGTCCTCGAACTGCGCACGGTCGACAGGCAGGAATTCGAGCCGAAGGCCGAGCTCGGTCGCAAGGTGGTGCGCCATTTCAATGTCGAAGCCGACGAGCTCGTCGCGGGCGTTGAAGAAGGCGAAAGGCAGCGCATCAGGGAGGTAACCCACGCGCAGGACGCCCCGGGCTCGGATCGCTTCCAGTTGTCCTCCCTCCCTGCGGTCTGGCATGACTGCGGGAGGCGTGCGATGCACGACCGCTGGTCCGGGTTGCCGGCGCAAGTGCATGCCGGCAAGGACCTTGTCCTTCGTGTACTCTTGTTGCAGGATCCGCCCGAAGAGCACGCGGGTGCCGCCCACCACGGCGATCGTCAGCGCTGCTGTCACCACCGCGTACCGGAAAAGCCGGCGACGCTCCCATTTGAGCGAACCCGTCACCGCGCAGGTGCCGAGTAGCGCGATGGTGAGCGTGTGGACGGCCGCGACCAGCGTGCCAAACCGCGAGTTGATGACCCCACTTGCCAGGAAGAGCTGGAAGGTATCGACGGGTATGCGAAACAGATCGAGCAGAAATGGAACCGCAACGTTGAGGCTTCCAAAGAACGTCACCAGGCCCGTCAGGGCAAGGCGCGGATAATCGGCCAGTCGCACGGCTGCATCAGTAAACCATCCCGCAAAAAGGATGAAGCTGAGCGACAGTAGCTTCCCGGTGTGGGGAAAGTTGAATGACGCCGGAACGATCACGTCAGGTAGCGAGGTCTTTTGGCCTTCGGCGAGACGATGTTGGTCGATGAGTATCTTGCTCGCATCGATGAGAACCGGCAGGACGATGAAAAGATCGCCGGCTACGAAGGCGGTGATGAGTGCGTCGCGTGTGAGACGCATCATGTCACGGACGCGAATCGACGTGAGCGCCGCGACGAGCCCAGGTAATACCCAGAGTGCGACGAGCAGCGCCACCAGGACGTACGAGACGAGGTAGACCTGCAGGTAACCCACCTGTTCGAAATTGAGCGTTCCTGTGGCCGTTGCCGCGATTGCAAACAGCCCGTAAGGCGTGAGCCGTACGACGAAACGTGCCGCGCGGGCCAGCGCCTGGGCTGCAACCTCCAGCAGATCGAGCACGACCTGCTTACGCTCGAGGCCAATGAGCGCGACCCCGAGCACGACCGAAAACAACACCACAGCGGGCACCACGTTGTTTGCCAACGAGTTGAACGGATTGGCCGGAATATAGAGATCGACAAAATCGAACGGTGGCCGTGGTTCGATCAGTGTCGTGCTGAAGAAGGTGGCACTCTCGACGTGAGGGAACGTCAGCGCGATGAGCCCCGCAAAGACAAGGGCCAGGCCCCAAAGCCCCACCAGCACGAGCCCCGCGCGAATGCCCAGCAACCGTGCATGGCTAGCCGAGAGCCGTCCAAGACTGCCGGCTATAGAGACGGTCACATAGGGCAACACCGTCATCTGAAGCAGCTTGACGAAGCCATCAGCCGCCCATTTCAGCGCCGCGGCATACTCCCCGAGGAACAGGCCCACGAAGATGCCAGCGATCAGGCCGGTGAGAATCTTGTTGGAGAACGTCATCGGCGACCAGTTATGATCAGCGTGCGAAAGCGGGTCTTTTCTTATAGTCTTGGGCAGCGTATCACGGCCCCGCGAGCCATCGCGAGGTCGGGAGCCCTTCGGCCTCGGTAACGATGTACACTACGCGCTGCATCGCGCCCCGGGCTGGTCACTCGCCTGCGGCTATCCTTCTAACGATGGTTGCTGAACACGAGGAGTAGGTTCCTTGATGCAGAACACTGGTTCAAGAGAGAAATGCTATGTCATTGCATTCTGGATAGCTTGGATAGTGGCGGTCTTCGCACCGGTCGCATCGGCTCAGGACTCGCGCGCGGCAATCATTGCCGCCGAGCAAGCGGCGAAAGCCAAGGAGGCCAAGCCGTACCGAGCCCAGCGGCGGCGAGAAGTTGTTTCTTCGAATAAAGGGGAATTTCCTCGAATCGCCGAACGGGTTCTACCCCTTCTTCGGCAGCGTGTATAGTGGCGGCGGCTTCACGTTGGGAGCCGGATATCGCCGGTACTATGGAGACCGTACGCAGTGGAACATTCGAGGGTTGTATTCGATCAGGTCGTACAAGCTTGTCGAGTGGAGCACCGATTCGCCTGGGCACGGCGGCGGTCGATTTGACTGGCACGCCCGTGTCGGATGGCGTGATGCAACTCAGGTGGCTTACTACGGACTGGGCATCGACAGCAGCCTGGACAGCCAAACGAACTTCCGTCTGAAGCAAGGCTATGTTGGCGGTGATATCGCCTTGCGTCCTGTACCATGGGTAGTCTTCGGCGCTGGCACGACTTACGAAGATTACAAGCTTGAAGAAGGCTCGTCGGGGAGGCACCCGTCCATCGAGACAGTGTTCACGCCTGCGACGGCGCCGGGCCTTGGCGACAATCCCAAGTACATTCATTCAGTCGGGTCGGCCGGGATTGATTGGCGGCCGTCTCCTGGCTACGCTCGTACTGGCGGACTCTATCAGGTGTCGTATCACAATTACGATGATCGGGATTCGGTGTACAGCTTCGATCGAGTCGATGGCGAGATTATCCAGCACTTGCCGATCTTGAAGGAAAACTGGGTGCTTTCGTTCCACGGTTTCGTGCAAACGACGGTGAGCGACGATGACGTCGTGCCATATTTCCTGATGCCCTCACTCGGCAGCGGGAGCACGCTTCGCGCGTATTCCAGTTGGCGGTTCCGCGATCGGCACAGTCTTCTCCTTTCAGGGGAGTTTCGCTGGATTCCGAGTCCTCTGGCCATCGACATGGCGATTTTCTACGATGCCGGCAAGGTCACGAGCCAGCGCAGTGACCTGGACTTTAATGGACTCAAGAGCAATGTCGGCATCGGAATCCGCTTCCATGGACCTTTGTCAACGCCACTTCGGATTGAATTTGCGCATGGCGATGAAGGTCCAAACATCGTCTTCAGTGGAGGCGCCGCCTTTTAACGGCACGCGAGGAGTACAGGAATGGTTCGATACACGCGTTTGACCCACGGACTCGCGGCACTTGGCGTCGCCCTGATGGTTGTGATCATCGGAACGATGTCATTGTCCGGCCAGGGCCGTAAGTTTTACAACGACGATCCCCTTGCCCGGGAACCAGAGACTCAGGAGGCCTCTGGCGTCCAGGAATGGGACATCGATCTGATATTCGATCTGGCGCTCAATCTGTTCGCCCGGCCAGGCGATGCCATGCCGAATGTGCGCGCCAGAAACATCAACACGATTGACGAAGTGCCCGATTCGAACTGGTTTACCAATCGAATCCTGGCGCGGCCGCTGTCGGTCGAGGAGGCCGCTCGTGGTCCGCTGACCGGTTCGGGTCCGGCTCCGGGTATGTGGACGATTAGCCGGCCCAAGGAAGCTGGTGCTGCACCTGGTTTCACGATGCAGGACGCGAAAGGCGAGACGTGGTTCGTCTCGTTCGATGCCGAAGGACACCCTGAGGCCGCCACGGGAGCCATCCTCGTGGCCAACAAGATTTTCTGGGCGCTGGGATACTGGCAGGTGGAGAACCACCTCATTCACGTAAGGCCCGACCAGCTCGTCATCTCGGAGACTGCGATGGTGAGGCCGCAGTCCGGCGTTCGACGCCGAATGAGACAGAGCGATCTGGACGATGTGTTTCGTCGATCGCATCGGAGCGCCGATGGGACCTATCGTGCGGTGGCAGGCAAGGGTTTAACGGGGCGGGTTCTGGGTGGCTTCAAGTATCACGGCACCCGTCCTGATGATCCCAACGACATCGTGCCTCATGAACACCGCCGCGAGCTGCGAGCCCTGAAGGTGTTTGGTGCGTGGACCAACCTGGTCGATATGAAGGCCGGCAACACGCTCGATACCCTCGTCACCGAAAATGGGCGCGGCGTCGTGCGGCATTACCTGCAGGACGTCGGGTCCACTTTCGGCAGCGGCGCCAATGGACCTCACCTGTACGACGAAGGCTGGGAATATTTGTACGAAGGCGGCCGTGTGATGAAGAAACTGGTTCTGCTGGGCTTTCCGGTAGAGCGGTGGCGAACGGTGTCGTACGTGGACAACAAGGCTGTCGGTCGGTTTGAAGGGATGGCGTTTGACCCGACGACCTGGAAGCCGCGCGTCCCGAGCGGAGCGTTCCTGAGAGCGCGCGCCGACGACAACTTCTGGGCCGCGAGACGAGTGATGGCGTTCTCCGACGAGATGATTCGCGCCATGGTGAAGACCGGGCAGTTTACAGTCCCTGATGCGGAGCAGCTGCTGGGCGATATCCTGATTCAGCGTCGCGACAAGATCGGGGAGGCCTACCTGACCGCGGTCAACCCGCTCGTGAACTTTGCGCTCGATAACAACGGCCGGTTGACGTTCGAGAACGCCGCCGCCCGGGTTGCAAACGCATCGACAACCGGCTATTCCGCGACGTGGGCTCAATTCAACAATGACACGGGCCAGACGACGGCAATTGGATCCCCGACCGCGACTGCCGGAAATCAGGTTCAGGCGCCCGCTGCGCTGCCAACCGCCGCAGGGTCCTTCGTCAAGATCCAACTGAGTGCCGCTCAGCCACCGGCCAAGGGCACCGCCGTTGCGCCAGTCGACGTCTATTTCCGCCGTGCGGCCGACGGCTGGAGGTTGGTTGGGGTGGAACGACTTCCGTAGCGAGACTCGAGCCGGTCGGTCACGTTCGCCCCACGCCGACCGGCTTAGACGTTTTCCGTCATCCCGCCAAGGGCATTGTGGCCTGGGGTGCTGGCGGCACTTGAAGGTCCGGCATGGGCTTTCCAATAAAAAGACGCCGAGCAAATCGTGCGACCCAGCGCGCGTGTCGTGCCGATCTCGCCACGCGAGCACTATCGGTCGCAATACCGGTATCTGCGTACATCTGACGATACAGCTTCGAAATAAGCACAAAGGCGAGACGTCCGCGCAACGATCGCACGCAGGTCGACCGATGCCAGATGAGCGGCAGCCGATAGTACTCGTCCCAGGTCCCTTGTGTTCGGTGGCGGATCTCGTCTGGTGCCATGAGTGGGTGTGGCATGTAGATCTTTGGTCGCTTTGAAGGCGGGATCAGCCAGTAACGGTTCACCGGAATCCCCTCCACCTCCCTGCTGCTCGACTCCTCGCGCTCCCACTTGGCAAAATCGATCGTTCCGGGTAGCGGTGTGAGCATCACAAACTGCGCAACCGACACCCCGGCACGTTGTGCAATTTCGGCTGTTGCCCGGAACGTATCCGGAGTATCGGTGGGCAATCCGAAAATGAAGGAACCAAGCACATGCACCCCATGCTGCCGAAACGCTTGCAGCTTCGTCACCAGGGCTTCCCCGGCATCGTTGAAATTCTTGAAGACTGCCTTCAACCCTTCGGGTGTGACCGATTCGACGCCGACCAGCGCGCCTCGGATACGAGCGCGGCGCATGGCTTGGAGAAATTCCGGATCCTCACCAGCTTCCATGGTGATCTGCGTGTAAAACACGAGGTCGTCGGGCAACTCCGCCAGTCGATTCATCAAGTCGAACCGTTCCTGGCGTAATGCCGTCAGGGTTGCCAGCGGGCTGGGATCGCTTCGTCGGGCCGCTGCCGCAAGGTCCGCCAGTGTGACGGGATAGAAGTTATCGTCCGCAAGCACAATGAAGCGGATCCCCTGGCGTCGAAGGGCGACGACTTCCTCAATCACCTGTTCGACCCGTCGCTGGCGAGGCTCCTGGCCGTCCGTGCGCCAGACCGAACAGAACGAGCAATGCTTCGGACACCCACGCACCGTTTGAACCGATCCCCACATGTAACGGTTCCGAGGCAAAAGGTCCCACCGCGCCGGAAGAAATGCCCCCCCTTCCACACGCCCACCTTCGTACAGCGGCTGCGGAGTCCCAGCCGCACAGTCGTCGAGAACAGAGGGCCAGATGAGATCGCCGTCACCCTTCACAACAGAGTGAGCTGAACCGTGCTCACGGGTTTCATCAGGATAAAGACTGGAGTGGATGCCGCCATAGACGACGAACGCGCCACGCTCCCGAGCGAGCCGTCCAACGACGTACCCACGCAGGGCGTTGCCAGTGTGAATACCGATGCCGACAACGTCGCCGGGTGCGACGGTCGAGGCATCGAAACTCTCCAGCGTTTCGTCGACAATTAATGGGGTGCCAAATTTGCTGGGTGTGGCCGCAGCCAATACGAACAGCCATCGAGGCGTAATGACGGCTGTCCCGAAGGCGAGCTCACTTGGATTGACGAGGTGGACGTGCATAAAAGGTCTGTAGTCAGAAGGAGCTGCCGATGTTCTTGCCGAGCCTGGTGAAGAAACCAGCCGTTCGAGTGGCCGCCTGTTCCGAGGTGCGGCCAAGAGCCGTACCCGCGTTGGCGGCTGCACTCCAGGGCGACACGGTTGCTTCGGTTGTGCCCGGAGCACGGTTCTTCGACGGCGGTGACACAAAGTGTGGTGCGAGCAACTCGGGTGGGGACGGCGTCATGTCAATCGCCACGGGTCGCCCTGCAAGGGGCGCCGCCTGATCCACGTTCAGATTCGGCTCTTCCACGGGCCGCGGCATCGTTGACATGGGTTGACCTGAAACACTTGCCGTTGCTTTGGAGACTGGCTCGCTCGAATTTGACCGAACGCCCTCCCGTTTCTCTGAGCGCTGCCGTTCGGCTTGTTGCAACGGGTTGGGGTCTGATAATCCGGGCAAAGCGTCACGAGTACTATCGACCGGTTGGATGAGGCCCTTCATGTTCGTAGACGAGAGCGATACGAAACCCTCGTCCGACCCTGGGCCAGGTCGGGAGCCGGTTGCATCAAGGGTCACCGGCTTCATGCTGGCGAGCGTGAGAGCAAGCACGAGAAGCCCGGAGGACGCCAGAGCGAGCGTCATGGAGGAACGTCGTGTCGAAGCATTCCGCCGGCGGTCGAGGAGTCGGAGAATGCGGGTCGTGAGTGTTGGTGCCGAGAGCGCAGCCGACACGAGCGACAGATCCCGCGGGCGTCCTGGCACCTCAATCAGCTTCATCAAGCTTTTGGCGTACAGCGTTCGGCTGCCCGTGATCTCGATGACCAGATCGTCACAGGCTACTTCACGCTCGAGCTCGAGGCGGCGGCCGATCCACCAGACGGCCGGAACGAATCCCACCAGCATATTCACCAACAGCTGGAAGACTCTCGCGATGTCATCTCGTCTCTGAATGTGCGCCCATTCGTGCACCAGGATTCGATCGAGCTCCTCGTCGTCTAATTCGCGAAGAACAACCGGCGCCACGGCAATGACAGGTGCGCAGGGGCCAATGGCGGCCGCGCAGCGTACTTCATCCGACACCATCAGCTGGACGCGGCGTCCGGTCGCGCGAATCGACATCCAGTGATCGAGTCGAGCCTCGCGCTGCGGCGGGAACGAGAGGCAAGCCTGTTTGAGCCTTCGTACTCGCGTGACGGCCCTGACACCCCTCCACAGCATCACGCCGATCCAGATTGACCAGACGGTGAAGACGGTCAACGGCCAGCGGGGCAGAGGCGGAAGCGTCACGGCATACAGAGAACCGAGCCCTGAGCTCGATTGGTCCGGGGCCGGCAGCACTGCTGCCACCAGCAATGGCAAGGCCGGAAGGGTGAGAACCACGACCAGCGTGGCCCACCACAACAGATAGCGAGTGGTTGCGCTGAGTCGATGACAGAACGTCAGCGTTATCGACGCTGATGCCGTCAACACACATCCCTGCCACAGCCAGTTGAGCAGAATGTCCACTATTCCTCCTGCCCTCTGTCGTGAATGAGCTTCTTCAGTCGTGCGAGCTCGGCCGGCTCGATTTGATCGTTCTCGAGTACGTTGAGAACGAGCAGGCTGGGCGAGTTGTCAAAGAGGCGGGACACGAGATGGCTGAGGGCGTGGCGCCGAGCCTGGCGCTGATCGATGACGGCACGGTAGATGAATGCCCGGCCCGATTTCTCGTGTTTCGCGTAGCCCTTCGCTTCGAGTATCCGCAAGATGGTTTGGACCGTGCTGTACGCCGCCGCGTACTTGGATTTCAGGGCCGTCACCACCTCACCGACCGTCGCGCGCTCTCTGTCCCACAGCACAGTCATGATTCGCGCTTCCACGTCAGTGAGGGTGGGTGACCGTCGTCTGGCCATAACTAATCAATTAAAAGTTCAGGGGACTATATCTTGTCAGAAAGATTACGTCAACTAAAGAATTAAGATTTCAGATTTATTCAATTCGGCACGCCTCGCCGAATTCGAGCCGTGGCGCACGCAGGCGCAGAGCGCTTGCGTCGCCGTAACCTAAGTTAAGGAGAAAGTTCGACTTCCACCGTTCGTCGGGGAAGAACGTCGCATCGACCCGCGCGCGATCGAAACCGCCCATGGGGCCGCAGTCGAGTCCGAGGCTTCGTGCCGCCAGCATCAGATATCCCCCCTGCAAGGTTCCCCCTTGAAACGCCAAGCGTTCCCGCACCGGTTCCGGGGCTCCTGCCAGCCGCGCACCCAGCCCCGGCCGTGAGGGAGCCAGCTTGTCCATGTACTCAAAAAACCGTGTGTCGTATGCCACGATGGCCGTGACTGGTGCGCTCATGGTTTGATCGACATTGCCGGCGTCGAGCGCGGCTCGAAGCCGCTCCTTGGCTTCTACGCTTCTCACGAACACGATCCGCATGGGCTGTGTATTGGCGGATGTTGGAGGCCAACGAGCCAGTTCGTACAGCTCCCGCAGCAGATCGTCTCCGACTGGTCGATCCAGCCACTTTCGATGGGTTCTCGCATTCAGAAACAACCTTCCCTGGCACTCGTCCGGAACGGTCATGTGACATCCCGCCTTCTTAGTGCGTTGGCACGGCGGGTCTAAATGACCCGCCTGCACCGGAGCGCTGTCTGACAAGCCTCCATTGTAGCGGCGGGTCTTCCGCCTTCGCATAAAGCTTCGGCGGACCACCGTAGCCTTGGCGAAGGTGGTTAGACCCGCCGCCGAGACGCGTGGTGGGTGTCTGCCGACACCGTCCGACAGTGTCTTCTTGGTTCTAGAAGCGGGTCGTCAACGCGACCCGCACGGCTCGCGGCGATCCTGGGGTGATGTTGGTATTGCTGTGCGCTGAGGCGTAGTAGTCCTCGTCGAACAGGTTCTCGACATTCAACTGCGCCTGGAATTTCGAATTGAGGTTGTAGAAAATCCCGCTATCCACGCGGAAGAAGCTTGGAAGGACGACGGTGTTGTCCGTCGAGGTGAAGATGTCGCTTCGATGGATCAAACCGAGACCGATGCCCCACCGGGCCGAAAAGTCGTACTTGTTCCACAGAGAGAAGGAGTGCTTCGGCAGTTGAGCCAGCGTGGCACCGGCGCGCGCTGTGGCGGAAATGGATCGAGTGATCTCTCCGTCCTGATACGCGTACCCGCCAATCAGGCTCCAGGAGCGCGTCACTCTCCCGCCAAGTCCGAGCTCGAGCCCCTTCGTCTGTTGCGCGTCGACAAGAAGGGAAAGGGCTGGATCAACAGGGTCTGGCACGATCACATTGCTCCGGTCCAGCCGATAGACGGCCGCTGTGAACGCCAGCGATGGCGCGAGATCCCATTTGGCTCCCACCTCGTAGTTACGAAACGCTTCCGGTTCCAGCGCCTGGTTCGACAATGACAGTGACGAAAGCTGTTCGCCTGCCCGCGGAAGATACGAGAGGCTGTAACTCCCGTAAATTGAGACAGGCGTAACGGGTTTGTAAATCAGGCCGAGTCGCGGAGCCAGAAGTCCATCGCTGCTCGAGAAATTGGCTGGCGCGCGGTTGTTACGGAAATCCACGTTGAAGCTATCGAAACGCAAGCCCACGACGGCCTGCACGTGCTCCCCGACTGCAATCTGATCTTGCGCGTAAATGGCCGCCACTGTAGCCACTCCGTGATTGTCGGCATCGGTGGCGTTTTGACGGTACTCGAGCGGCAGCGACGTAATCGGGTTCGAAAGCGGCACCGAGATCGTCGTCACCGCCGGTCCCAGCGTCGTGAAGAACCCTGTGTTGCGAAAGTTGTCCGTGACCTGTCTGCCCAATTCTGCGCCCGCCATCAAGGTGTGATTCAGGCGTCCCGTGCGTCGCGAGAGGATCAGGTCGGTCTGATTGAACAGATTCTGACGGTCCGTCGCATTGTTGTAGGCCGACAGGCTCACGGTCGTGCCTTCGGCGTTGACGGCTCCCGGAAAGACGTTCCTGTAGAACTTGTCGTAGTTGCCGTAGCTGATGCGATTACGAAGTGTGATCCCGTTTGCAAACTTGTGCTCCAGGACCGAGCTGAGAACGTTGACCGTCACATCCGACTGGCTGTCATCGGGATTCCCGAAGAAGGTCGACGCATCGCTCACAACGGGCCGGCCGTTGAACGACGAGATCCCACGGTCGGCTGTCCGCGTGTCGACAAAGTATTCATATCCCGCGCGCAACGTCGTGTTGGGTCCGAGCGCAAACGCGATGGTCGGGTTGATCCCATAGCGCTCCAGACTGGTTCCATCGCGGTATGAATCTGAGTTTTCATAGACGCTGGTGAAGCGCGCGGCCGTCCTGTGGTTCAGGCCTCTCCCGAGATCGGCCGTCAGGCGGCGATTGTTCCAGGAGCCGAACTGCAGGTTGATTTCGCGCGCCTGACGCCATTCGGCCTGACGACTCACGCGATTGATCACGCCGCCAACGCCGCCACGGCCGAACATCATGGCGTTCGGACCCTTGAGCGCCTCGACATGCTCGACGTTATAGAGATCACGAAAGTACTGCACGTCATCCCGAACCCCATCCACGAAGAAGTCAGATGTCGAAGCATTTCCGCGCAGGATTGGCGTGTCTCGATTGCCTTCGCCCTGTGCCATTCCAACGCCGGGCATGTAGCGGACAACGTCGGCCATGCCCTGCATTCGCTGTTCGGCGATGAGCTCTTTGGTGACGATGCTGACCGACTGCGGGACGTCTCGGACCTGGGTATCGGTCTTGGTCGCACTGGTCACACTCGGGACGATCAGGCGGGAGCCGAGCACGGTCACTGTCTCCGACACGCTGTCAGGCTGCAAGACGATCTGGACGACTGCGCGGGCCGGACTGACATCAACCGTGACTGGGGCGAATTTCTCCACCATGACGGTGACCGTCAGGCGTCCTGGCGGTACCCCGTCAAACGCAAAACGGCCTGCGACGTCGGTGACGGTATGGCGTTCGGTAGCACCCATACGCAGAGTGACGGACGCGCCGTAAACGCTGGCGCCAGAGGCATCGACGACCGTGCCACTGACGAGGCTGGGTTGGGAGGGCGCCTGCGCCGCGGCAAGTCGCGGCATCGCGAAACTGAGAACCATGACGACAATCCGGACGAGGAGCGAGCCGCGCATTGTTTGAACTCCGTGTCCTTGCAGTGCGTTGACCTTCGAAAGAGTCAGCCGACGAGTGACTGGAATCCGATATTGAGACTCAGTCTCATAAAGAAGGGACTAGCCTACCGTCGGAATGCCGACCTGTCAAGTCGCCATTACGATAGGACAAGAGGGCCAGAGGCGAAAATGGCCCGAAAGGGCCATTGAAAGGGACACGTTTGAGGACCTTCGTGTTTAGCCTTTGCCTGCTCGCGACGGCAGTTCCTGTTTGCGCTCAAGGCGATGGGGAGCCGCGTGGCCGGGCATCAGGATCCGCCGGGGTGTCGCTCGGGGATGGCGGCGTGGCACCCTCCTTCGGCGCGGCCCTGAGCTATTGGCCAACCCGCCACGTCGGCGTGGAGTTCGAACTGGCGTACTCGAAAAACCTGGAGTTCGCCATCGACCTGTGCCCGGCTCCACGGGTGTGCGTCCTTGGGGGTCAGCTCCCGGTGAAGGGCCGGAGTCTGTCACTCATCCCGCATCTCGTCTTCGAATCGCGGCCGTGGAGAAAGGTCCGACCCTATGTGCTCGCCGGCGTGGGCATCGCTCATCTGCGTCAACGATATACGGTGATCGGACCCGGTGTTGATGGGAGGCCAGGTTGTGGAGACTCTCCTCGTGCCAGTCGAGTTCACTCGGTCGAAGAGAACTTTCGCGCTGTCCGTCGGTGGGGGCGTCGATGTGCGGATTTCCCGCCGGTTGGGGTTGGGCGTTGATATTCGTTCGCGGCACCTCTTCGATGAGGAACCCAGGCTCGAACGCTTCATCGCGCCAGCGGGGATGCTCAGCACCGTCCGTGTCGGGTCGCACGCGAGCTGGGTGTTCTAATGAACACCGTCAACGCCACGCGCCGAGAATGGTCCCCATGATCACGAAGGCGACGAGCCAGTAGCCTCCATTAATAGCCGTGTATGCCAGCGGCCGCCGTTCGAACAGTGCAACGGTACCGATCCCAAGCGCGACCCACACCGCCGCCAGCGCGCCTGCAGCTGCGCCCCAGGTCCAGGTCGTGTCGGGAGCATTGAGAAACATCGCGAGATTGAACGACATCACCAACGCAAACACGAACGCGAGCCCGAAGATCTTGCCAGTGGCGCCCGTGCCAAGATCCGCTTCGGTGAAGTTGTTCGACCGCATCCAGGCCCTCTGGAAGAGCAGAGGCGAATACCAGAGGCCGCCAATCACGAAGGTCGAGATTGCGGCAACGAGCACGGCGAGGTAGTTGACCGATTCCAATTCCGCCTCCTCTCGTAAGTGGTGCGACGGGACTCTATCGAACCCGAGGAGGCACGTCTTGTAAAAAATCGCCCTCAGGCGAATGGAACCCAATTGAGTGATTCACCCTTGGCTTTGAGGTAGTGGGTGGGACGCAGACTCGTGATGGCCCCGAAATCCTTGACGAGGTGGGATTGATCGCAATACCCATACTGAGCTGCCAGGATGCTCCACGGCGTGGCGGGTTCCAGTTCGATATGCTGCAGGACTCGCTGAAGACGCAAGACGCGCGAGAGCATCTTGGGCTTCAGGCCGACATGACGCTCGAATATGCCCATCAGGCGCTTCTGAGACAGCCCTGCGTCGTTCGCAAGCTGGCGGATCGTGATGCTCTCTGGGCTCGCCTGTAGCCGGTGGAGCACGTAGGCCAGCGACTGATCGACTGTCAGCCGTCCTGCCGCGCGCTGCATCAGGACCTGTTTCGAGAATCGTGAAGCGCGAATCGATATCCCGTGTTTCGAGCAGCCGCTCACGGAGTTCGTTGGCCAGGGATCTCCAGAGCGCATCGAGTTCCGTAACGTTGTCATTCAACTCGGCCACTGGTCCTGGCACAAACGGGAACGCACCACCCGGTTTGAACTGGACGCCGATCATGCAGGAATTCGTCGCACCGTCGACGGTTATCGGTCGGCTGTGCTGACCTGAGAGCCAGCTTCGAGAGACCGACCTCTTGTTCTCGAACTCTCCATCGCCCCACTGTCTTGGACCTTCCGATAGATCGACAATGAGCTCGATTGCGCCGTTTGGCAGCAACCGTTCCAGCGACGAGTCCAGGCCTTCGTGGTACCAGAGGCACTGAACATGCCGGCAGAGAGGCTTCGATGGCGGTCGCGCCCTGAGAATCACGTCGTCATACTACATGAGAGGAGAAAGCGCAGCGATTGGTGCACTACATCCGCGGGATGACCGCGACTCGAGTAATGAGCAGTGCGGGCGGCGGCAAATCCTGCCGGGCCGACTTGAGCTCGAGTCGGTTATGGCCAATTCGCCAGGCGGAGCTTGGGGCCACAAATCTGATCTCCTGTGGGCCCTCGAGCACGCGTGCGGTCCAAAGGGGCCTGCCATTGAGATAGGCCGTAACCATCTCAGCATCCCCGTCGGCGGTGCGCGATAACTGACAGGCAATGACGATGTCTGCAGCAGAAACCGAACGACGAGGCACTGGAAGAGCCGAAGGGCTCGATCCGAAAACCCTGGCGCCGACTGCCGACCCACGGACAAACTCGGGATTTGGCTTTGCTTTGATGCCGACGATGGCGACCACGAGAACGACGGTCGCGCCAAGTGAGAGCAGCCAGCTCTTCAAGTGGAGGCGATTGTCGAGCGCTTCGGCAAGAGCTGCCGAGACGAAGAGCAAGAGCACGTCGTAATAAATGTAAAAGACCGGCCACAGCGACGTCATGCTGAAAACGAGGAGTGCAAGGCCCATCCAGGGCAAAGGCCGAGCACCACGCCGGATGGGACGCCATGCGAGACCGTATACCAAGGCCATGGCGATCATCTGGCTCGGCTCAACGAATCGCTCGAGACGATGAGCGAGCAGCCAGCCGGTTAATCCCACCGTGTCTGTGGCACCGGTTCCAGCCGACGTCCAGACCACCTGTTTCATGACCCTCGGATACGTGGCAACCATGCCATCCCAGATGGCATGCGCGTCCCATATGAGGAATGGCAGGAGCAGCCCGAGGACCGTGGCGGACAGAATGGCGAAGACAGGCAGCCAAGTCCGGCGATTGTTGACCCAGACAGCCATCAACAGGATCGGCGCGAGCGCGACCATCGTGCTCCGCGCAACGATGAGGAGTCCTAGCGCAAACGCCGCCCAACGCCAGTGCTGGCGTGTGACGATGGCCGCAAAAATTGGGAGCAGAGGCCAGTACACTGGCGTGTGGCCCATGAGCGTGTAGTCGGACACGTCGAAACTGACGAGCACCAGCACAAAAAGCGCTCCCCACGCGGCCGCGGCAATCCACCGGGACCGTGCAGCCTCCACGGTCATCGCGATGCCACACCACAGCGGCACGAACAGTTCGCCGGCGATGGTCACGACCCTCATGTCCATCTGCAACAATTGCGCTGCCACGAACGGACCCCAGAGCAACGGACCGTACGAGAGAACGAAGTCCCATGGGGCATCGTAAGTGTTCCGGTACGTGAAGTAGGGGTTTTGGCCATCAAGAAACCTCTGCGTCGCCTCACGAATGATGATGAGCATGTCCGCGCGATACGGGTTCCAAAGCATGTCGTCGACCCAGCGTTGTCCAAAATAGATGAGAAGCGCTGCAGGGAACGCCGCGGCCACGGCTGGCACGGCGCGTCGGGATTTCGAGTCAATCGACGTCCCGACTGTGAAGCGGTCCCAGGTCAGAACGATGGCGGCAATCGTGGCGCCGAAGATGACAGTGAGAACCGGATAGGAAGGTGCGTATGGCGCGGTGCGAGGCCAGAGCCGTGCCAGAAAGAGGAAGACGCTGACCGACAAAGCGGCCACCCGATAGACGGCTGGCCACTCACGTGAAAACACCGGGCTTATGATCGTTGGCTTCCGTTTCGACAATCAAGACACATCTTCAGTCTCGCGGCCCTCGGGCTCGAATCAGCTTCTGCGTGGCAATGACCACCCGTATAATCCCCCGCACCGGTGGCGTTGACATCGCGGGAGCCCCGGCGATTGAGGCTGTGGGGGCGTACCGTTTCATGGACTCGCCTCGGTGCCTCGGAATGCTGAGCCAATGTGACAGTTGATTCGACCAACCTTCCGTTGCGCCGCGCCTGGCGGAAGGCGGATGTGCTCGTCGTCGCAGGCGCCTTGGCCGTTGCGGCTGCCACAGCCGGAATCGCCTATGGCGGGGGTCTGCCCAAGGTTCAATCGCTCACCGGCTTGCTCGTCATTCTTTCAATTGCGTACGCGTGCTCGACGGATCGCGCGGCGATCGACAGGAAAACCGTTGCGTGGGGCCTGAGCCTGCAAATCGTCTTTGCGCTCCTGGTGTTGAAGACAACACCGGGGCAGCGACTGTTTGCGATGCTGGGGCGAGCCATCAGCTGGCTTCTCGACTTCGGCAACGTCGGCGCAGCGTTCGTGTTTGGACCGCTCGGCGACAGAGAAGCCTGGCCGAAGATCATGACGACCGTCCTGGGCGCCGAGGGTGCGCAGTACACAGTCCTCTTCGCGTTTCAGGTGCTGCCAACGATCATCTTCGTCGCGGCGTTGTTCGCCATTCTGTACTACCTGGGGGTGATGCAGTTCGTCGTGCGACTGTTTGCGGTGGCCATGCGACGGTTCATGAAGGCGAGTGGCGCGGAGTCGTTGAACGTGGCGGCGAGCATCTTCATGGGGCAGACCGAGGCGCCGTTGACGATTCGCCCCTACCTGTCGGGAATGACGACCTCGGAGCTGATGACAGTCATGACGTCCGGTATGGCGCACATCTCGGGCGGCATCATGGCGGCTTACATCCTGTTTGGCATCGAGGCGCAGCATCTGCTCACGGCGGTCATCATGACCGCGCCGGGCACCTTGATGATGGCCAAGATCTTCGTCCCTGAAACGGGCGTGCCGCGTACCAGCGGCGTCGTGAAGCTCGAGGTCGAGCGCACGGACGTGAACATCATCGATGCGGCGGGACGTGGAACGAGCGAGGGCCTCGCGCTCGCCCTGAACGTGGGAGCGATGTTGATATCCTTTCTGGCGCTCATCGCCCTGACCAATGCCATCCTTGGCCTGGCTGGTCTGAGCCTGCAGCAGATATTCGGCTGGGTATTGGCGCCGCTCGCCTGGAGCATGGGTGTACCGTGGCAGGACGCGCCCACGATCGGCAATCTCCTCGGTACTCGTATGGTGCTCAACGAGTTTGTGGCCTACTCGCAACTCGGACCACTCAAAGACTCTCTGGACCCCCGCTCGTTCACGATCGCCACGTACGCCTTGTGCGGCTTCGCCAACCTCAGTTCCATCGGGATCCAGATCGGGGGCATCGGCGCGCTTGCGCCGGATAGACGTCACGACCTGGCACGGCTCGGCTTGAGGGCCATGTTTGCCGGCACGCTGGCAAACTTCGTGACTGCGACGATCGCCGGATTCCTGCTCTAGTCCTGTTCGTTCTCCCTGGCGCGTTCGATCGGTTCTCAGGGGGTCTTGTACGCTTCGAAGCGAAGGCGAGTGTAGTCGGCCGTCCAGGTTCCGTCTGCGCCACAGAGCAAAGGCTTCAGACGAGCGCGGACGTCCTCGATGTAGGTCTGGCGGTCGGCAAGCGGGAGGACGGACACAAAACTGCCCGCAAAAGTCTCGAGAAACCCGGAGATGTCGCCAGGCAGTGGCGTTGGACGGGGAATGATCTCGATGTACGCGACTCGAAATCCAGCCTTGGCCAATCGGCTTCCGTAGTCCTGAGCTGTCGGGAAATACCACGGGTTAGCGGCCCACCCATCGTATCCGCGGCTCTCGAGCTCCATGACGAGAGCTGTCTGAATCGTCTCGCAACATTTGTGGCCGCCGCATTCCGCAACGAAACGCCCCCGCGCCCGGAGTGCGCGAAACACATTACGAATCACGCGATCGGCATCTTTGATCCAGTGCAGGACGGCGTTGCTGAAAACGGCATCGAACTCTTCCTGGAAGTCGATCTCGTAGGCATTCTGTACTGAGACGTTGAGCCCCAACCGTGATGCCGCCCGGATCAGGTCTGGGCTGGAGTCGAGACCAACCACTTCACAGCCGTGGTCCTGCAATTTTTTCGTGAGCACACCATCGCCACACCCAAGATCGAGAATACGCTCCCCAGGCTTCGCGTCGAGGAGTTCGACCACGGGCATGGCCAGATCACTCACATAACGGGCGTGTTTTGCGTATCCGTCGGCGCACCAGGTTTGCTCTGTCACGGGCAGGAACTCCAGGTCAGCACAACCCTGTCGAGTGTCAGCATCTGCATCGCGCATCGGGGACGTCGGATGATGCCCCTCGAATGCAGACCTCAATATTGTGTCACGCTGGGTGTAGCGCGATCATACGCCCGACGGCACAATGGCACGGCCTGTGCCGGAATTCGGTCTGTCTCGGCCTTTTCTTATCTGAGGGAGGGAATTTGTGCGACAAAGACGCGTTTTGAGCATCACGTGTGGAACCCTGTTGGAAGGGATTTCCTCGGAGGCGGCCTGAGCTCATGTCTCGTGTACTACGCCACATTCAAGTTGAACGACGAGATTCTGGGGTTCCCGAATATCAGCGTCCGCGGGAAGAACAAGTCCTTCGCGCTCGGACCGGAAGTGTCCCTGGCGCTTGCGCGCGGAGGGGTTGTGTACGGCTCCGTGAAGGTGAACTACCAGTGGGAGACCTATGCGCGCACGACGACCCAAGGCGGCGAGTTGACGGTCTTTGCAACGTTCTTGGTGCCGCCCATCAAGCTGCCCGCGACGCCATAAGAGAGACGGATGCTATGGGCAAAGCTCACGGATGCTTCGCTCGTTGACCGGTCTCAGTGGGTGCGCTAGCATGAAAGGTTGTGGGCCAGTAGCGCAGTTGGGAGCGCGCATGAATGGCATTCATGAGGTCACCGGTTCGATCCCGGTCTGGTCCACCATCCTTCGCTCGCCTGTAATCGTGCGCGAGCTACGGTTGGCAAGCCACGCCCCTGGTCTTCCTCGAAGGTTGGGGCTCAAACCGCGCCGAGCGATTCACCGTGCCAGACGGAGGTTGTCCGCCGTAGCGGCGGAGCCGCGAAGGCGGACCGGCGCAGTGGCCAGGAGTCAGGTTTGCACCGAATTCCTGTTGGGGGCGCACGCTGCGTAGCTTGCACTCGTTCGCGCATGCCACCAAAACGGACTGTCTACATGCTCCGCAGTCTGGTAGAACGCGCCCGCCCGTACGGTGGGCCCCAGTTGCGCGTGCTGTCTGCGTTGTGAGCGTTCTGCTTGGGATTGCCGGGCGCGCCGAAGGACAAGGTGTCGACCTTACGTTCTTCGTCGGCCGGGCGTTCCCCATCTACGACGAGCGGCTGACGCTCCGACCCTCGACCCCGACGGTGCCGGGACTGGACATCGGCGTGGTGGGATTGCCGCTGATCGAGGCGGATGGCGGGCCGGTGTTTGGCGGCGCGCTGGCGTTCGAGTTTGGCGTGCTCGGTATCGAGGGGCGGCTCGATGCCACCGAAGTGGGGCTCGCCTTCACCGGCGCGCGCTACAACCTCCGCGGCACGGAACCGCCGTTCGAGGGCCTCACCGCCAGCGTGACCTTGGCCGATGGGAGATTCGACGCCGATCGCATCCCGCTCCTGTCGGTGAACGCGAGAATCCGGACGCCGGGCCCGGTTGCTCTGGTTGCCTCCGGCGGCCTCAGCTATCTCAACGACATCACCGTGACCGGATCCGTTCCGCTTCGCGTAGAGATACCGGGTATCCCTTCGACCGGCTTCGACCCGCGGTTGACGCTCCGTGCCGTCGCGGGCCAATCTGATCACCGGTGGGGGGTGAACGGCGGCGCGGGCCTGCGCATCGGCGGACGCGTGGCGCTGATGGGCGAGGTCCGGGTCTTTTACTTCCGCGAGTATGAGCTACGCTTCGCCACCGAGGACGGATCGGAGATTCTCGCCGTGTTACTCGAAGGGCTTGCGCCCGTTCGGTTCCATCCCGTCTTCGTGAATGCGCAGGCGGGTGTGACATTCAAGTTCTGACCAGACGGGCGAAACCCCGACAACTGCCTACCATGTCAGCGTTCGTGGCCGCCGTATGTCTGGTCCTCGCAACCGTTGCGGTGCGCTACGATCGGCCCGCCAAACGACCTGATGCCTACCTTCCCTGAGTCGTGGAACTGGGACCTTTCGTTAACGCCGTGAGGTTCCGACTCTGTTCCGCTTCATGTTCCCCCGCGAGCTGCCGGAAACATCCTCGTGAAAGAGGGGCCCGGAGGCGGTGCGTGTCTGTCGTTTGATCGTCGGGATAAGATCGCGCATCTCAAAGACCGCCAGGGAGGGGACGATGCGGATATCGGCGTTCTGCTCGGCAATGCTGGCGTACGTGGTTATAGGCCACCCGCCGCCGGCGGTGGCGCAGGATCGAGGGCTCGCGATCGAGTACACAGTCAAGGTGGCCGACGTCCCGGGCCAGCTCTTTCACGTGACGACCGACATCAGGAACATCAACCAGCCGTCGCTCGACCTCTCGCTGCCGGTCTGGTCCCCCGGCTGGTACGTCATCGAGAACTACGCGAAGAACATCTCTCGCTTTCGAGTGTCCGAACCGGGCGGCCGCGAGCTGCGGCCTGCACAGGTGCGGAAGCAGACCTGGCGAATCGACACGAAGGGGATCTCGCGCGTCACCGTCGAGTTTGATTACCTGGCGAACGTGCTCTCCGCGAACCAGGCGCGCATCGCGCCCGACTACGCGTTCTTCACCGGCACACAGCTCTTCTTGCTGCCGGAGGGTCATCGATCGAGGCCGAGCGTGGTGCGGTTCCAGGTGCCGGGCGGCTGGAAAATCGCCAGCGGCCTTGACGAGACGGCCGACGAGATGGTGTTCACGGCGCCCGAGTACGACACGCTCGTCGATCAGCCGACGCTGATGGGGCAGTTCGACGTCACCCGGTTCATGCTCGACGGCAAGCCGCACGACGTCGTCGCCAATCCCCCCGGCGTGTTCTCAGCGGAGAAGACCCGCACGTTGATCGGCCACCTCACGAAGCTGGCGGAAACGCAGGGCAGGATCTTCGGCGGCCTCCCGTACAAGAAATTCGTCTACTTCTATTTCTTCCGGCCCGCCGAAGCGAGTGCCGGGGTGCTGGAGCACCAGAACTCGTTTGTCGCCCTCTGGAACCCCGACGCGCTGCCGCAGCCCGACGACATGGTGGGCCAGGCCGCGCACGAGTTCTTTCACGTCTGGAACGTCAAGCGCATCCGTCCGGTGCAGATGTGGCCCTACGACTACGCGCGGGAGAACGAGACGCCGCTGCTGTGGGTGTCCGAGGGCTTCACGTCGTATTACACCAGCCTGACGTTGTATCGCGCCGGGCTGAGGGACGCGCGGACCTTCGTCGGCGAGGCCGCGAGGGGGATCGGGGAGGTTGAGGGCAACGAGGCACGGCGCTACATTTCCGCGTCGGACTCGTCCACGTCCACGTGGATCGGCTATGCCAGCCCGCCTCCGTTCAGCATTTCCTATTACTCACAAGGGCGGAACATCGCAACGCTCCTCGATCTCTCCATTCGTCACGACACCAACGGCGTATCGGGCCTGGACGCCGTCATGCGGACGCTCTTCACGGACTTCTACCAGCGCGGCCGTGGATTCAGCACCGAGGATCTGATTCGAGTCGTCAACCGAATCACCAGGAACTGGTACGAAAGCTTCTTCACTCGGTACGTCTCCGGCACCGACGTGCCGCCCTACGAGACGATTCTCGGCTACGCCGGCTATGCGGTCGAACGCGTCACACGAAAGGTTCCCTTTCTCGGCGTGAACCTGGACACCATGGGCCGGGTCACCGGCGTGCCTCCCGGTTTCGATGCCCGAACGGCCCGTTTGCAGCAGGAGGACTTCATCGTGAGCGTCGATGGCCAGACTCTGGAAGGTCAGGGCGCTGGAACCGTCTTCCGTCTCCTCAACGAGAAGTTGGGCCGGAACGTCAGGCTCAGGATCCGGCGCGGTGGCGAGGAACGCGAACTGGACATCGCCGTCGGGTTCGTCGAGCTCGGCAACTATCGGATGGTCGAGAGCCAGTCGCCGACGGCGGAACAGTTGAAGGTACGGGAAAGCTGGCTCAAACGCTAGCGGCTGGTTGTAAGCGCCGCGCTCTAAGAGCGTGCCATCAGGCCGCCGTGGACGAGTTCGAAGTGTTCGACCGTTGGGAATGGATCGTAGAAATGATGCAGCAGCTCCCTCCAGCGCCGATACTGAGGCGACTTACGAAAGCCTTGCTCATGGTCGGCCACGTTTCGCCGAAGTTCATGACCGAGGTAGCCAGGCATCGACCCGATGATGTGCTGAGCCTCGGCGAATGCGGCTTCGAATTGCGTACTTGCATGGGGTCGGACCTGCAAGATTGCGACTTCCAGGATCACGTTCACCTCGCTATCTCGCCTGTAGATCGGCCTTCGACGCATGCATTAGCGGGGCGCGTCGAACATATTACGCTGTGAATCGATGGCTAATCCTTGGCTTGAGATTGTCCTAGACGACTACGAAGGACACATGCGGGCGCCCGGAGTGGAGCAACTCGGACTTTTGTCAGAGCTGTTCGCAGACGCCCTCGCGACGTGCCAGCCAAAGTCGATTGCGGTCCTCGGCGTTGCCGGAGGAAACGGACTCGGTGCTGTCAATCCCTCTGTGACAGCGAGGGTCGTCGGAATTGATATCAATCGCGCGATTTCACACCGCACGGATTGCTGTCCGGCTTTGCCACGAAGAGCACCGGCAAGTACGAGCGGTCGATCGCTGCAGCGAGAAGTCGATTGCCATTGATCCTAGCGAAGGTTCCGCGCAGTCATACGGCTGCAAGGCGTTCAGCGAACTGTACCTGAATCGTCTGGACGCGGCGGAAGCCACCATCCGTCGAGCGGAAGAGCGCAAGCTTGCCAGTGATTCCTTCTTGGTTCGCTACTTCATTGCTTTCTTGCGCGGCGACGGCGAAGGCATGCGTCAGCAGGCCGCGATCGCCGGAGCCAGTCGCTCCACGGAAGACTTGATCTCGCATCTTGAAGCGTTGCGCCTGGCTGGCTCCGCTCAACTGCAGGACGCGAGGCGGACAGCGGCGATCGCCGCCGCCATCGCGAAGCAGTCTGGAAGGCTCGAGCGGGCCGCCTTGTTCGAAGGGGCCACGGCCGTGTGGGGAGCGTTATACGGGAATCCGACAGCCGCGAGACAGAAGGTCACCACCGCTCTCGCGCTCGGCAGGGGCCACGAGGTGGACTATGCCGCCGCGCTCGCCGTGTCCGGTGATGTGTCGCGATCGCGCGCGCTTGCCGACGATCTGGCCCGTGATTATCCGGAGGACACGTCGGTACTTTGCCACGTGTGCGAGCTAGGTGGGGCAGAATCCACGCAAGAACCGTAGAGGCTTGGCGAGACCGTGAGGTGCCGGTCGGACCAAGCGTCGTACGGGTCACGGCAATTCGTGGCACTCACTATCAACGGATTGGCGCGATATGTCAATGACACGTCGCCCATGTGGTGTTTCCATGGAAGGGGAAAATAGAGGGGAGTGCAAGCGTGCGGGGTAGATCCGGAGAGCGGGGCGAACATGAACGGATGTTTTCAACACGGTCGGCTCGTCACCAAGGCGCAGTTCGGGCTGGATTAGTCGGACACGCGCGGGCTGAATCTTAATGAAAGGGAATAGTTGCACCATGTCCAACAGAGAAGACGTGAAAGACGATGACCGTGATCCGCTCGGTCCTTCGGCGCAGGTGCCAGCGGAGATTCCGACCGGCGTCGACCGCCGGAAGTTCATCATGCGCAGCGCCGTGATCTCGGCAGCCGCGGTGATGAACGGTTGTACGCGATCGGAGACCGAACGAACCGCCCCTCCGCCGGCAGCCGAATCTGCACCGGCGGCCGCTGCGCCCGCCGTCCCGTTGGCTGCCGATCTGTACGTGGTGATGAAGGCAAAGGGGCCGGTGTTGACGACCGTGGACGAGTTCTACAAGGTGGGCCCGGGCCCTTCCAGTTCGCACACGATTGGTCCGATGCGCATTACCTACGATTTCTACCAGCAAGCCACCAAACTACCGGCCGACCAACTCGCCAAGGCGACGAAGCTTCAGGTGAACTTGTTCGGAAGCCTCAGCGCGACGGGCAAGGGACACGGCACGGAACGAGCCGCGCTCGCGGGGCTGGTTGGGAAGGAACCGGCAACGGTCGACCCGAAATTTCTCGACAGCTTGCGCGACAAGCCTGACCAGGTGTTCCAGGTAAAGCTCGGCAACAAGTCCATCGATGTGAGCCTCAAGGACGTCATCTACGATGCCACCAAGGGCGACTTCAAGCACCCGAACACGATGACGGTCAAACTCCTCGCCGGCAACGAGGTCCTGCTCGAGCAGGAGTACTGCTCGGTGGGCGGCGGATTCATCGAGTGGAAAGGCTACACACCCCCGAAGAAGAACCCGCCGAAGTACCCGTTCGCTACGATGAAAGAGTTGCGGGCCCACGCCGACAACAACAAAACTACCATCGCCAAGATCATGCTTGCCAACGAGACGTCGATCTCGGGCAAGTCGGAAGCGGACGTGTATGCCTTTATCGACAAGATCATCAACGCCATGGTCGCGACGGTAAAGTCGGGGCTGTCGATGTCGGAGGACGACGTACTGCCCGGCCCGATCAAGCTGCATAGCAAGGCGGCGACCGTTTTCAAGCGCACCATGGACGACAAGTTTCAAACAGACCGCGGTATCGGCGCGCTGTCGGCATTCGCGTTGGCGGCATCCGAAGAAAACGGGCGCGGCCACCTCGTGATCACGGCGCCGACCGGCGGTTCCGCCGGTGTCATGCCGGCGCTGGTCTATGCGCTCCTCGAGGTCCGGAAGCTCGAGCTGCAGAAGGTTCGTGACGGCATGCTCGCCGCTGCGGCGATCGGCTACCTCTGCAAGCACCATGCGACGCTGTCTGCGGCCGAGGGCGGCTGCCAGGCAGAGATCGGCGTGGCGTCCTCGATGGCTGCAGCATTGACCGCTACCGCGTACGACGCAGCATCGCTGGTAGTCGAGAACGCGGCCGAATCGGCCCTGGAGCATCATCTGGGCATGACATGCGACCCGGTCGCCGGTTACGTGCAGGTTCCGTGCATCGAGCGCTGCGCCTTCGGCGCGGTCAAGGCCTGGACCGCCTACGCCATCGCCAGCAACGAGATCGCGTCCAGGCACCGTATCAGTTTCGACGAGACCGTGATAGCGCTGGCCCAAACCGCGAAAGACATGAACAGCAAGTACAAGGAAACAAGCGAGGCTGGTCTCGCCCTCTCCGTAGTGCTCTGCTGATCGAATGGGGCTCCTCGCTCGAACTCGGCTTGGCGATCGAGCTACGAGGAGCCTCCATTGCTACCGGCTCGCCAAGTCAGTGTGACAGTTCCGTGACTTGGCGCATTGCTCCGGTCAGGGTGTGGCAGGCTCGGTAAGGGCGCCGCAAGTCATTTTTCTTGTGGTAGTTAAGCATGGGCGGAGACGGGTAGAATGATCCCGCCAAGCGACCCTGAACGAGCTACGGTCGGCAAGCCCTGTTAAGGTCTTCCCAAGGAGCTTCGGATGGCAAGCCAAACGAGTCTGTTTTTCAGGCCGAGAGGCGTCACGAAGGAGTCACAGAGCTGATCTGTCGGCGTCGAGCCTGACTGACAAACGAGGTGGCCACGTAGCCGCCAATTAAGAGCACGAACACGAGCATAACCAGTCCATGCGTCATGCCCACCAGTGGGGACGCGAACACATTGTCGCCGGCCAACTGGCGAAGGGAGCGAATGCGGAGATACGCTTCGTTCACTGCCCCACCGAACAGGTTGTAGGCGCTCAGCAACATCGCACTGAGATGAACGTACCTCCATCCCCGCGGCTTCAGACGTGCCGCCAGATAGCCGACGCTTAAGACGGCCAGTCCTCCAATTGCCAGCCAGTGCGGGAACCAGAATCGTTGCTGGCTGTAGATGCCGAGGGCGGTGACGCACACGACCACATACGCAATCGAGTACGCGCGACCCGATGCACGATGCCGCCGGCCGCCCTTCCGAGCGAGCATGACCGGGACGAAAGCCAGCATTGCGACAATGCAGGCGATCGTGTGCATCCAGCCAACGACGGAGAAGTCCAGTTCCGGCATCGCCCTCCTCCTTCGCTCTACTGACGGCGGCAGCTATCCGCGCGCGGGCCGGGCCTGTTGGATCAGTCGTTCCAGGTTGGCAAGATGCTGCGAAAGCGCTCGTTTCCCTTTGGCTGTCAACGCGTACCATGTCACCGGCCGGCGATTCTGGAATTCCTTGCGCGCAACCACGTAGCCGGCGTCTTCTAGCTTTCGCATCTGAGCCCCGAGGTTGCCGTCGGTTTCGTGGAGCAGTGCCTTCAGCCGACTGAATGACAGTTGATCGTGGCGCGCCAGCAAGACTGCGGCCCCGATTCGTGAGCGATGCTGCAGGAGGTCGTCCAACTCGACAAACGGGAGTTCATCAGAGCCGACTTCAAGTCGTCGCTTCACGCGAACGTCCTTCCATCATGCCCGCGACTGTCAGGCTCACGGCCAAGGCGATCCCCACCGCCGTCCACGCGTACAGAGACACGACCGTGACTACGACTGATCCCGCCCCCATGAGAAAGCCCACCCACAGAAGCCGGCGATCGAGATGCAATCCGGCGGTGAAATAGCCCAGGGAAAGCAACAAAAGGATCTCTGCGTGGAGAGTTTCTGGCGGCATCGCGCCGCGTCTGCCCAGCAGCATTGCGAGAGCGACGGCAACTAAAACGCCTCCCCAATGGAGTACGTGTCGTCTGCCGTCTGAGGCCGACGCTTGCCCGGTTTGCCGAGCGTGGCGCCACCCGAGGTAAGCGCTCGCGACGAAGCCCCCGGGTCCGGCCACAGCCCAGTACTCCGGCACGATGTCAGCCTGGAAGTCGACTAGAACGAACCCAATCAGGACGATGACAGCCCACAGGAAGTACAGCGCTGCAGGCGACGCCGATCGCGTGCTCGCGTCGAGGGCCCTGCGAACGAAGCGAAGGTCGCCTTCAAGGCGTTCGAGGTGATCCATGTGTGTGAAACCCTTTTACTCTAAATAATAGAGAACTCTGCAAAAGTTTGTCAATGCAGAAGTGCCTGGCGGAAATGCGGAAGATGCGTGCGGAATTGATCTCGTCGTTCGCGCCCGACGTATGATCGCGGCAACACCGATGGCCGCGATCAAACCGGATCCAACGCAGATCAAGCGCTTTCGCACGGAAGCCGCGTTCGAGACGTGGATGCGCGCCAACCACGCGCGCGCGAGCGAGGTCTGGATCCGGATCTACAAAAAGGACTCCGGTGTCGCCACCGTCACGCACAGCCAGGGACTCGACGTCGCGCTCTGCTGGGGCTGGATCGATGCGATTCGATTGTCATACGACGATGAATCGTTCCTGCAACGCTACACGCCTCGCCGACCGCGGAGCACGTGGAGTCAGATCAATCGCGAACACGTTGCACGTCTCACCAAGGCCGGCCGCATGACGCCACACGGGCGACGGCAGATCGACGCGGCCAAGGCCGATGGCCGTTGGGCCGCTGCGTATGCGCCGATCGCAAAGACGAACAAGGACACGGTTCCCGCGGATCTTCGCGCCGCCATCGACGCCAGCCCGCGGGCGCGCAAGGCCTTCGAGACGCTCGGAAGGTTCAATCTGTTCGCGCTGGCGTTTCGCACCAACAACATGCGGACGCCGGCTGGTCGCTCGCGAAAGATCGAACAGCTCGTGAAGATGCTCGAGCGCGGCAAACCTATCGTCCCAGAACCTCGTTAGCGAGGAGTCCTGCCCAGGGGATCGGAGACATTGCAATCACGCGCCTGGCCGGCGTGCGCTCGCGGACACGCGCGTCCCACATGCGAACACCCTGACCGGATACCGCTAGCCCTTCAGGCCGGAAACCGTGGCCAATCGGTTGGCATGTGTGGTGCATATATGCGCTGCGCATACTCTCACATGGCAACGGATCGCGACCGCATCGATGCATACCTTCCGCTCCGGCCGGTGGAGTTCCACATCCTGCTGAGCCTTGCCGCCGGCGAGCGGCACGGCTACGGAATCATCCAGGACATCGAAGCACGGGACAACTCCGCCGTCCCTGATGTCGGCACGATGTACCGTGCCCTCGCGCGGATGGTCGAGAGCGGGCTGATCGAGGCCGCCCGAGCAGCGGATCCAGGCGATGAACGGCGAAATTACTACCGCATCACGGATCGCGGCCTCCGCGTGGCGAAGGCCGAAGCGCGCCGGCTCCACGCGCTCACGCGCGCCGCTCGTATCGGCGGCCTCCTCGAGAAGAAGGCGACATGACAGACGACCACCTTATGCGCGTATCCGAGCGTTGGTTTCAGCTGCTGCTCCGCCTGTACCCCGCAGATTTCCGCGATGAGATGGGAATCGGCGTTGTGGAGGCGTACCGGGACCGGGCGCGCGTCACCCTGAACCGCAGCGGCGCGATGGGAGTTGCGTGGCTGTGGTTCCGTGCGTTTGCTGATGCGCTCCGCAACGGTCTAGGGGAGCGTCTGCGGCCCGCCGCCTCCTGGCGGCGCACCGGCAGTTGGGGCCGTGATCTCGAGTTCGCGGGTCGTCGCCTGCTGCGGTCGCGGGTATTCGTTGCCGCGACGCTTGGAACACTGAGCGTGGGACTCGGCGCGTTCGCGGTTGTGTACACGGCGGTCGACAAGGTCCTGCTCGAGCGCATGCCGTATCGCGAGCCGGACAGCCTGTACTTCGTCTGGCGCGATCAGTCCGCGTCTGGCGGCTTGAAGCGGGATTGGCTCGCGGGCCCCGACGTGGCCGATTTGCAGAACGCTCATGATGTGATCGAGGGCGCAGTTGGTACGCAGCTCGCCGTACCCACGCTGTCAGTTCGGCCTGACGGAGAGCCGCTGCAAATCCTGATGATGCTCACGTCGCCAAACTCTGTTCGATCTGTTGGGCGTGGCTCCGATGCTCGGCCGCGGGTTTGCCGCACACGAAGTCGGGCCGAATCGCCCTTCCGTCATCGTCTTGAGCGATGCCCTCTGGAAGCGTCTCGGAGGTAATCCGTCGATCGTCGGCTCGCACGTATGGCTGAGTGGCTCGCCGTACACCGTGATCGGCGTCATGGGTCCGAACTTCCGGTTCGTTCGACATGCGAACCTGGGGTCGCCGCAGGAACCCGACGTCTACCTCCCGTTCCAATTTCATCTCGCCGATCAGGACCCGCGGAACCCGAACACCGCGACGTTTGCCGCACTGGTTCGGATTCGCGCAGGCACGTCTTCCGAACGGGTCGCGGCAGCAGTCGACGCCGTCGCACGCGTGGTGAACGACCGCAACCATCCGGCCACGCCGGTGAAGCTCTATCCGATTCGACTGCAGGACGATCTCGTCGCCCGTGTTCGCCCGATACTGCTGACGCTGGGCCTCGCGGCTGTTGTCTTGATCCTTGTGCTCACCGTCAACCTCTCATCGTTGCTGCTCGCGCGTGCTGCCGAACGTGAACGGGAGTTCGCGGTCTCGCGAGCGCTCGGCGCCAACGGATCGGCGGTCGTGCGCGCGATGGTGATCGAAGGCGGGGTCCTGGGTCTGATGGGTGGAGTGGCAGGCGCGCTGGTCGGCTCGTGGGGTGCGCGCATGCTGGTCGCGCTCGCGCCGCTGGACCTGCCGCGTCGGAACGAAATCGCTCTCGACTGGAGTGTTGCGGCTGTCGTGATCTCGGTGGGGCTCGTGCTCGGCGTCATCGCCGCGGCACTCCCGGCAGCGTGGGCGTCGCGTGCCTCACTCACGTCACCGTTTGCGACGAGCGGCGTCCGTGGCGCGGGTGGCTCGCAGCGGTTGCGGCGCGGCATCGTTGTGGCCCAGGTCGCATTGACGCTGGTGCTGCTCAGTGCGGGTGGACTCGTGACGCGCAGCTTCGAGCGGCTCCTTGCCGCAGATCCCGGTTTCACGCCGGCAGGTGTGCTGACGTTCAGGCTGGCGATGGGTCCGCGGCTGTTTCCGACGAGCGCCGATGCCTTTGCCTTCCAAGACCGCGTCGACACTGCGCTTGGCGCCTTACCTGGAGTCAGGAGCGTGAGCGCCACAGCGGCGCTGCCGCTCACCTCGTCGGGGCCGCAAAACAGCGTCTGGGCCTGGCGGGAGATGGTCGCCATTCCGGGCGCGCCTGGCAACACCGGCGATGCCGAGCGCGACTCCGTGCTCGTCGACATCATCACCACACGTGCCGGGTACGCAGAGTCGATGGGCATGCGCATCCTCGCCGGACGGGCGTTCGAGCGCACGCACCATGACAACGTCCAGGAAGCGTTGATCGACCAGCATCTGGCCAGGCACTTTTTTCCGACCGGTACACCGATCGGGGCGACGATCCCCTTCAAGGGGAAGACGCTGAGAATCGTGGGCGTCGTCAAACAGGCGCGCCTGTCGAACCTGCACGAGGATGGACAACCGCAGCTATTCATCCGCGCCGAAGACTGGGTCCGGTACATGCCGGTCTGGGTCATCAAGACTCATAGAGATCCGCGGGCGCTCGTCCCGGAGGTTCGCCGAGCGATTCGAGAGATTGATCCTCGGATTCCGGTTTCGTCGGTGCAGACGATGGACGAGATCGTCACCGACGCGTTACGCCAGCAGCGCATCAGTGCGGTGTTGATTGGCGGCTTCGCGCTCGGTGCGTTGCTCCTCGTCGCTATGGGCCTGTTCGGGATGATCTCTGGATCAGTCGTACGTCGTCACGGCGAACTTGCTGTCCGCATGGCGCTTGGAGCGAGTCATCAGCGTCTGCTCAGGCTGGTACTCGGCGAGGGCGCGCTTCTCGTCGTCATCGGTATGTTGATCGCTATCCCCGGCGTCTATGCGGCCGGCGGCCTTATTCGCGGTCTGCTGGTCGACGTCTCGCCGTGGGACCCGTTCACGCTCTCCACCGTGGCATTCGGCCTGCTGTTCGTCACCATGGCGTCTTGTTACGTACCCGCGCGCCGCGTGTTGAGGATCGATCCCGCCCCGCTGCTGCGACAGGACTGACACCCATTCCATGTTGGGTGGCGCGAACCCAATCTAATCAGAACTGACTCGGGTGCCAGAGCGGGGCAAGGGCGAGGGCGCAGCGCCGGAGAAAAATCTCATCCTCCGGGGAAAAGGCGTTCAGTCGATCGCTCTCGACGTCGATCGTTCCGACAACTTGTCGGTCGTCGGTCAGGACTGGAACGATCGCCTCAGATCCGGTCGTTGCGAAGGCGGTCAGATAGCGCGGGTCGCGAGCGACATCCTGCGAAATCACCACGTCGCCGGCGGCAACAGCCGCGCCATTGAGGCCTTGCGTCCGTGGAAACCTCGGGAATGCCGGCGCGATCTCTCCCGTCCACGCAATCGCGGCCACTTCCGTCTCGGTGACATCGTAGAGACCCACCCATCGGTAACTGCCGGCCTGACGAATGAGACCTGCCGCTTCGCGTGCGACGGCTCGTCGATTCCGCAGGCGGAGAGGATCGACGAGTTCGCGAAGCTGATCGAATGTCTCGGGAATCACAGTCAGTCCTCAGTTCTCAGTATCCAGTTTTCGGTAAATCACGCCGACTCCTCTTAGTATTCGCGGAACATTCGCTGAATCTCGCTTGGTGACTGCGTGCGGGTCAACGCCAATGCGAGAAGGATCCGTGCTTTGAGCGGCGGCAGATCCTCACCAGCAATGTATTCGGCTGTTGACAGATCACCAATTGGCGACGCGATGCGACCTGCACCGGTCCTTGTGCTCAACACGATTGGCACGCGACGCCTGGCCGCATAGGACAGCCCTTCAGACATCGTGCCCGCCGACGTGTCGGCGCCAGCAACAGCGACAACGAGCCCCCTGGCTCCCAAATCGATGGCGGCCCGCAGGAGATCGGGACTGGCTCCTTGATAAAAGAGCAGAAGGTCGACACGCGGCAGGTCGCCGATATGAGAAACATCGAACTCACTTCGGATCGTATGGCGCTTCAGAGGGCCGTGAACGAACGACACGCGTTCGGCCTCAACGAGCCCAAGCGGGCCTCGCTGACGACTTTGAAACGCATCCAGGCGCTGGGCATCGGTCTTCGCCACCTCGCGTGCGGAATTGATCTCGTCGTTCATGACAACGAGCACGCCTTTGTCCGGCGCTTTAGGGTCGCCGGCCGTCCGGAAAGCCGATAGCAGGTTTGCCGGACCGTCATACCCCGTAGCGCCGGGGGTTCGCATCGAGCCCGTCACCACGACCGGCCGTGGGCTCCGCACCGTCAGATGCAGGAAGAACGCAAGTTCCTCCAGCGTATCGGTCCCCGTCGTCACGACGATACCCTGTAAGGTGCTGTCGTCGGCCAGCAGATCATTGATACGGCGCGCCAGGCGGACCCACTGTTCGAGTGCCAGCGCCGTGCTGGCAACGTTCGAGAACTGTTCCGATTCTGGACGCACGTATCGTCGCAAATCGGGGACGCTTTGAAGTAGTTCTTCGGCCGATAGTCTGGTGCCCCCCGGACGCGTGGCAATGGTGCCGCCGGTGGCGACCAGGCGCACGCGGGGCAGGTCCTTCTCGGGTGCCTTCGTGGAGAGCCCGTGGCTGACTCCGGTCAGGACACTACCGATCGCCGCAGCAACAACAACGGAAAGGGGCAAGACTCGCGGCATAGACACGGGCGAGCAACGGACGCTCGATGGTCAGCCATGATGACAGCGCGGACCCTAAAGCGTCCGCGCTACGACCCTGAGCATCAGAGCTGAAACCGCCAATTACTATAACGTAGTCGCGAAGTGTTGATGAGCGCGCGTCAGCCATTCGCTCAGCTGTGCGGCGGCATCGTCGGGAGTGCTGCCGTAGAACGGCATCAATGCGGTGGGAATGCCAGGGAGTTTGACAATCTGCGCTCGCCAGCGATTATCGTCGACCCGGGTCACCTCGATGGTGTACTCGCGCCCCGCGATGATTGTGTGAAAGCGTTGTGAAAGCACGGTCCAACTGGCGGGGGAGCCAGTGCGTTGCGCGTCGAAATCGAAGGCGGCATTGTACCCGCCGACAATCCAAAAACAAGCGAAGGTACGTACGAAGCTCGCATCCACAGAGCGGCGGAGAAAGATTCACGAGACTTCTCATCGAAAAAAAATCTCTTTGTCGTCTTCTCCACAAGATTTTCACGGCCGATGCACAGCTTTTCCACAGTCCGTCTGCTTGACTCGTACGTGTTCGCACACTACTGTTAGTTATTGGCCTTCGTGCTCACATCTGCACCGGCGACAGCCGATCGGCTGTCAAAGCCAACTCGATCATGAAGACACTCAAGGTATTCGTTCTCATCTGGCTGTGCGTCGCGCAGACGGCTGAAGCGGGCGAAGCGATGCTGCTTCGGGTGTTTCTTGCCGATGGCAGCGCGATCGTCAGCTACGGCGAATACGCCCGCGTCGGCGAGCGTGTAGTGTTTTCAATGCCGCTCGGCGGGGAGCCCGAGACGCCCGGGCTTCAACTCGTGAATTTGCCGGCCAGCGTTGTCGATTGGGAGCGGACTGCCCGATACGCGGACTCGGCGAGGGCGGAGCATTATGCTCGGACTCAGGGTGAGTCCGATTATGGGCAACTGACCGCGAGCGTGGCCAGGACGCTGAACGACATCTCGGTCGCAACCAACGACAAGGCGCGCCTGCAGCTTGCCCTTGCCGCTCGCCGCGAACTAGAGCAGTGGCCCAGTCGTCATTATGGGTACCGCTCCAGCGATGTCCGCGAGATTCTGGGCATTCTGGACGAGGTCATTGCCGAACTTCGTGCTGCGGCGGGTGAGACCCGGTTCGACCTCAACCTTGTGGCCAACGCCGATACTGTGCCACGCGTCCCGTTGCTGCCACCTCCGACCCTGCAGGATTCGATAGGTCAGGCCATGGCCGTCGCACGGTTGAGCGACGTTCCCGCCGACAGAATTTCGCTGTTGTCAGCCATTGTTGGCACCCTCAATCGCAGCCGATCCATGCTGCCTCCAGCCTGGATCGACCTGCGACGACGTGAGGCGGTCGACGCCATGGCCGCGGAGGCGCGTTTCGAGCGGGCATATGGTCGCCTCACAAAGCAGGTCATCCAAGTCGCTTCAGCCGCAGCGGAACGTGCGGATGTTGTAAAAATTGAAGAACTGCTCAAGGAGGTCCAGCGTCGCGACGAGCGGCTGGGCTACCGACGGCCGGCCGAAATCAACGGCTTGCTTGTCGCGCTCCAGGTCCGTCTGGACGTTGCCCGCGGCCTGAGACTCGCACGCGATCGTTGGCTTTTACGACGCCCCGCCGCTCTGGCATACGAAAGCGCGATCAAGGCGGGGATTGACGATTTCAGCCGGAGCCGTTCGCCGCTCGATGCCATCCGGCGTCTGGCTGGACCGGATGCCTCCGTTCTCACGGGTCTTGCGGCCCGACTCGAGACAGCGATCAGGCGACTCGAGGCAATCAACCCGCCGGAGGAACTGTCCGCCGTTCATGCGCTTCTTATGAGCGCGGTCAAACTGGCGGCGAACGCAGTTGACGTGCGCCACGAGGCCGTCAGGTCTGGGGACATTGCTGTGGCTTGGGACGCGTCGGCGGCGGCCGCAGGCGCTATGATGTTGTTCACCAAGGCCCGTGGCGATATGGATTCGGTGTCCCAGTATCCGCAAGCCAGGTGATCACTCCTCGACAAACACGGCTCCTCCGAGTTCCCAATCTTTCGAGCTTTCAGCGCGTCCTGGTCTCGCTCATCCGTGATCAAGATCTCCTCACGGCCCGATCGTGCGCGGTGCTGGTTCCCGGCCGTGCCGCGGCAGCGCAGCTCCGTCAAACGCTCGAGACTCTCCTGATCGCGGGCGATGACCGCGTCGGGACCGGCAAAACGCTGATTTTTCCAGACCTCCTGCCGCGACAGGATTGGTACAGGCAGCTGCACGACCGACTTCCCGACGCTCCCCCCTTGCTCGACGACCTGGAACGCGAGGTCCTGATGGGTTCAGCTGCCCGAGAATCTGAAGAGGAGGGCATACGAGCCCCCTTCAGGCTCCGTCCCGGACTGATCGCGGAGATCGTCCGCTTGTACGACGAGCTCGGGCGTGTACGAAAGACTATCGACCAGTTCGAACGATTGATGGTTCAGGATCTCGAGGCCGAATCAGAAGTCGATCGCGGGGCCGCACGACTGCTGCAGCAGACGCATTTTCTTGTCCGGACGTTCCGCCGATACCAGGCGAGACTGCTTGAGCTTGGTCGCCTCGACGAACACACGCTTCGCAGTTGGCTCCTCGAGCATCCGATGAGGCGGCCGTACTTGGGAATCATTGTCGCGGTTGGCGATCGAGCCGCAGACCGCGAGGGTCTCTGGCCGGCGGACTTCGACCTGCTGACCCGTCTGCCCGCGCTCGGACGCATTGACATTGTCGTAACCGAGGGACAGCTTGCCGCGGGGTTCCACGAGCGGGTCCATCAGGTTTTGCCAGGAATCGAAGAAGAACGCGTGGCTCATGATGCACGTTCAAGTACCAGCCTGCTTGCCCCAACGACGACGGGCGGCGAGCTGTACTTTCGAAGTCGGGATCGGGAAGACGAATTGTCAGATACCGCGCGCCGGCTCAAGCGGACCCATGGGCAGGGAATCGCGCTTAACCGGACGGCAGTCGTCTTCAAGCGCCCGCTGCCTTACATTTATCTCGCCCGCGAGGTGTTTGGCTCCGCTGGAATCCCGCACCAAACGCTGGATGCGCTTCCGCTCGCCGCGGAACCCTACGCAGCAGCCGTCGATCTGATTTTCGACGCGGTGGCTTCGGGCTTCAGCCGTTCTTCGATCGTTGCACTCTTGCGATGTCCGCATTTCACGTCTGGAGAACACTCGCTGACCGGTCGGTCAATTGCCAGTTTCGATCGCAGGCTGAACAGTGCCGGCTATCTGGGAGGCATCGAGCAGCTTCGAATGCTGGTCGATCGATGGGCGACTACGTCGACAGCGGAGCCCCGAGGGCCATCGAACAAAGTTGTCGAGGTTGGTCGTGCCGCTCTCACGCTAGCCGATCAACTCGCGCCGCTCGTGGAACCCTCGGCTGCAGGCGATCATTTGGACCGGCTCTTCCAGTTTCTCGTGCAGTTCGACCGTTCGCCTTCATTGGATGATCCGCTCCGAGGACGTCACCTGCGAGCGCGTGCGGCTATTCAATCCGCGATCGCGTCTCTTGCTGGCGCTCATCGGACAATCGACAACCGGATCACGGAGTTTTCAGAGATTGCTGCGGCCATCCGGCGTTGGGTCGAAGCTCAAACCTTCGCGCCTCGGGCCGGTTCTGGTGGGGTGCATCTGGTCGATGCACGGACCGCCCCATTCGGGTTCTTCGATGAAGTTCATCTCGTTGGGCTGGTCGAAACGGAATGGCCTGATCGCGCGCCGCGGAATATCTTTTTTCCGTCCTTCCTGCTGCAGCAGCTGGGATGGCCGTCCGATGCTCACCGTCTGCAGGCGACACGTGCGGCATTCCGTGATCTCCTGAGCCTTGGCCGCGAGCGTGTGGCGGTGTCAACCTTTTCGCTTGAAGATGATGCCATCGTCAGTCCGAGTGTGTTCCTCGACGACCTCGAGGCCATTGGCCTTCCAGTACAGCGTATCGAGTCCGGAGAACGCTCCAGAGTGTTTCCGGCTGAGGCTATCTCCGAGGATCCCGTCGATCCGAGTCCGCTTGCGCCGACCTCGGCGGCGTGGCTCGCGTTGCGTCAGTCGCGCACCGATGCAGCCGTGCCGATGTTCCGCGGCATGGTCGGCTCATACGAGCGCACACCGTACAGCGTGGGTTCACTCGAGACCTACCTGGAGTGCCCGTTCAAGTTTTTCGCCAAACACGTTCTGTCGCTCGACGAGGAGCGCGACGACGAGGAAGCCCGGCGTCCACGCACGCAGGGCGTGTTCCTCCATCGTGTCTTCCAGTCATTCTTTGAAGAATGGGGACGCGCCGGTCACCAGACGATTACGCTCGAGAACCTGCCGGACGCCCGAAGCCTCTTCGCGCGCGTCGTGAATCCTCTTCTGGAGGAGCTCCCGGAGAGCGAAGCGACACTCGAACGAAATCGTTTGTTTGGCACCGCGGCTGCCGAGGGTCTGGCCGAAATTGTCTTTCGCGTCGAGGCCGAGTCCGATGCCGAGGTTCTCGAACGCCTGCTGGAGCATCGTCTCGACGGAGAATTCGAGATACGTGGCGCCGAAGGGGCTCGTCAGGTTGCGCTGACGGGGGTGGCCGATCGAATCGACTTGCTGCAGGACGGTACGGTCCGCGTGATCGACTACAAGTCCGGGCGACCACCTGCAGCGAAACGGATGCTGCAGTTGCCAATCTACTCCCTGTGTGCCACCCAGCGGCTGGAGGGCAGACACGGGCGCTCGTGGGCCGTCGGAGAGGGAGGGTACATCGCCTTCAGAGATCCGCGTCGGTTCGTGGCGTTGGCCGATCGAAATGGCATCGATCAGGTCCTGGCCGAGGCTCAGGCACGACTTGTCACGGCGGTCGACGAGATTCGCGCCGGCCGGTTTCCCGTGTTGCCCCTCGAACCATTCCGGTGCACGTTCTGTTCATACGCCAACGTCTGCCGAAAGGACTATGTTGGTGACGAGTAACCTCCGGCTCCCGTTCGACGAGATTCCCACCTCGTCCGCGCCGCTCGATGCCGACGAGGCTGCGCGCGTCGCTGCCGTGGATCCACACCGGAACGTCGTGCTCGAGGCTTCCGCCGGTACAGGCAAGACCCGTGTGCTCGTGGAGCGCTACATCAATCTGCTGCGATCCGGTGTCAACCCGGCGAATATTCTGGCTATCACGTTTACGCGCAAAGCAGCCGCCGACATGCGGCAGCGGATCCTTGCTCGACTGAAGGAGGCTGCGACGCTTTCGGATGTGGACGGCGCCAGATGGCGTGACCTGCGCGAGCGGGCCGGTGAGATTGCCATCGGTACGATTGACGCATTTTGTCTGTCCCTGCTCCGGGAGTTTCCACTCGAGGCCGACCTGGAGCCAGGTTTCGCGATGGCCGACGAAACCGAAACGCCACGCTACGTCCAGCAAGCGCTGGACAATGCCCTTCGAATTTGTCGGGGCGTGGCACGAGAGCAGGAACCCGTCGCGCTGGTGTTTGCTCAAATCCCTGAGAGCCGTATTCGACAGGGCCTTGAAGCGTTGTTGAACAGACGCCTCGTGGCGCCGCAGGCTCTTTCGAGATTCCTCGAACGCGGCCCGAAGGATCTGACGGCGGCTGATGCCGTTCGCATGGGTATCTCACGACTCAAGTCGTCGCTCGAATCCGTCGACGGAGGGCTGGATGCGTTTCTGGCCAGCGGACCACAGGGTCATCGTCGTTACGAAATTCTGCGGCAGGATGTTCTGCGACTCGTTGACGACCGAGCGCGTGTGGCGCTTGCTGATGCGGGTTGGGTTCGGGCAGGGCTCCATCGGGTTCGGCAGCATTTCTTCAACAAGGACGGCAGGCCTCGAAAGGCGCTCACGCCGCACTACGTCAAGACGCATTTCGCCTCGGATCGCGACTTCCGCCATCACCTGGCGTGCGTGATCGCGCTTGCACCGCGCCTCGACGACGACATCAGAGCGTTCCAGCGAGACCTCAACGTCGTGATGTCGCGTGGGGTCTGGCAGATGTTCCAGATTGCCAAGCGCGAGTACGACAAGACCCTTGAAGCACACGCTGCGCTGGACTTTTCTGAGGTGCTCGACCGGGCGGTTCGGCTTCTCCAGCAGATGGACGAATTTGCCAGGAGCCGATATCGGCTCGAGTCCCGCTACCACCATGTGCTCGTGGACGAGTTTCAGGATACGAGCCGCGCGCAGTGGAACCTGGTCTCCTTACTGGTCAAATCCTGGGGGGAAGGCTTCGGGCTGGTTGAAAACGCGCCGCTCCGTCCATCGGTCTTCATCGTCGGCGATCGCAAGCAGTCGATCTACGGATTCCGCGACGCAGAAGTGACCGTGCTGCAGGATGCGCGGGAGTACATTGCCGCCCTCCGGCCCGAAGAACCCGCCCGGCAGTCAATCGCGCGGAGCGCCCGCGCAACGCCGGCGCTTCTTCGATTCGTCAACGACGTGTTCGAGGAGATCGAACGAGCACCGCGAGATGATGCGTTCACCTACACGGAGGCCGATCGCTTTCCGACACCCCCTCCTGACGAGGACGTTGCCGCCCGTGACACACCCCTGGGCCTCGTCGCCGGCGAAGTGATTGAGGCGTGCGCCAACGGCGTTGCGCTCGAAATCGAATCCCTGGTGGCCTCGGGCGAAGTCCGTGATCGGGAAACCGGTCTCGCGCGTCAGGTACGTCATTCGGATATTGCGATTCTCTTTCGATCGCGCGAAAGCCATCGCGAATTCGAGAAGGCTCTCGAGGATCGCGGGATACCAACCTATGTCTACAAGGGGCTGGGCTTCTTTGACGCCGATGAGGTCAAGGATGTCGTGGCCTTGCTCAGGTACCTGGCCAACCCGGAGTCCGACGTTCGCGCCGCGGCTTTCATGCGCTCACGATTCATTCGCATCTCGGATCCGGCCCTGCGTTTGCTGGCTGGTGACCTGGCAGGCGCCTTCGGCGATTCGAGGCCGCCACCCGCGCTCGACAAGCTCGATGCGGAGGATCGAAAGGTCTTGATGCTGGCGCGGGACGGTGTTCAACGGTGGCGAGCGTTGGCCGATCGGCTGCCGGCGGCGGAACTCCTCGACCTCGTGCTGGCCGAAACGGCTTACGCGTTTGAGCTCCGCGGCCCGCGGCTCGTTCAAGCGCGCGAGAACTTGAAAAAGATTCGTGCGATCGTCAGGCGCGTGCAGAATCGTGGTTACAGCACGCTCGCCCGTCTTGCGGACTATCTCGATCGAATGTCGGCGGGAGACGAAGCCAACGCGGTCATCGACGCGGCTGACGCCGTGAATTTGATGACTGTCCATGCTGCCAAGGGTCTGGAGTTTCCCATCGTCTTCGTTGTCAATCTCTCAAAGGGGGCCGGTGGAATCCGGCCGCCGATTCGCGTCCTCACCGATGACGGCGCGGGCGAGCCGTCTGTTTCAGTCGGGGAATTCGAATCGGACGCCGATGAAGATCTGAGAGCGCGCGACCGTGAGGAGAGCAAGCGATTGCTCTACGTCGCGCTGACACGCGCGCGGGACCGCCTGTATCTCTCCTCGATTATCAAAGATGGAAGCTGGAGACCGGGGAGTGGCGGTCTCGGGGAAGTGCTCCCGACACTCGTCGGGAACCTGCTCGTGCAGGCATCGTCGGCAGCTGCAAACACCCCACTCGTGATGACCGGGAAATCGGGTGTGCAACACGTTCTGAGGACGTGTCCTGCACCGGCGACACTTTCTGATGCCGCCGAGGAGGGCGAACACACCCGTCCGAGATCGTTTCGAGGAAAGACCTCTATGCCCGTCGATCGGTTTGAGCCGTTGTTTGATGACGAATCAGTCCAATGGTTGTCTGTGACCGCCCTTGTTGCCAAGGAGGCGGATCGACGGCCAACACGGGATGCCACCTTCGACCGCGCTCCTTCTGAGGACGCAGCGCGAACGCTAAGGGGTAGGTTGGTACATCGATTGCTTCAGCGTGGCGGAGACGAGGCGTTGGAGGATGGGCAGCTCGAGCACCTGGCTCACGCACTGGTGCGTGGGGAGGACCGGGTTGGTGTTGACAATGTCGCCGCGACCGTCGCGGACGCCGTGCGAGTGTTCAAAGTCATTCGGGAGCACAAAGAATTCTCGGTGGGTCGAAGGGGCGACTGTCATTTCGAAGTCCCGTTCTCGTTCAGAGGAGCCGGTCAAGCCACCGTATTGCGTGGCACGGTTGACTGTTTGGCGAGAGCGGGGAACGCAAGCTTGACCGTCTTCGAGTTCAAAACTGGGCGACCGGACCCTGACCATCGCGCGCAGCTTGATGCCTATGTAACGGCAATCCGCGCACTGTTTCCCGAGGCGGTGGTGGAGGGACGTTTGATTTACCCGTGAGCCAGCTTCCGCGTCGCGTTTTCACCGTCGGCCACTCGACCCGTTCCGCAGCTGAATTCCTCGCCCTGTTGACGGCACACCATATTGCCCAGCTTGCCGACGTTCGGACGATTCCACGATCTCGTCGCCATCCCCACTTCTCAAGCGATACCCTGGCCGCGCAGTTACGACAGCACGGCATCGACTATCGGCACTTTCCTGCCCTGGGAGGGCTGAGGCGTCCCAGACCCGATTCACCGAACACGGCCTGGAAGAATGCCAGCTTTCGGGGCTATGCGGATCACATGATGACGCCGGAGTTTGCAGGCGCTCTCGACGACCTGTTGACGTTTGGCTCAGTGGCGCCCACAGCCATCATGTGCGCCGAGGCCGTGTGGTGGCGATGTCATCGCGCGCTACTGGCCGATGCGCTTGCGATGCGCAGCGTCGCGGTGCTCCATATCGAGTCAGCGGCGCCCGCACGTCCGCATCGGGTGACGGAGTTTGCCCGAAATCTGGAGGGCAAGCCCGTCTATCCCGGTCTGGTCTAGCGGCAGGCACTTTGCAGGAACCAAAAGACGTACAGTGCGGTCTAAATCAGGTACCGCTCCTCGCTTCAGCGCCGCGACGAGCCATTCGGGCAGAGTCCCGGAACTATGATAAGAACCGCTCGGAATGTTAGCCGCGTGACAGTTCCACTCGAGCTGGAATTGCTCGATCCTCTTCCGTGTGGCTGTATTGCCGCGATTTTTCGCGTCGGCTCGCAGGATGTTCGGGTGATGTCGCTAGAGGCAAAAGGCCCGTACTGTCCAAGCAACCGACATTCGATGGGACGGGTCGTCGAGCTGCCGTGCGACGACGAACCGGAGGGGTAGCTTCACTGAGGAGGATCACCTCACCGATCCGAGAGTTCGGCCCAACGACGCGCCCGGGCCTCGGCTTCTTCCCGGGTTTCCCCGACCAGCACGATGGAGCGTTCCGGCGTCGTGGCGCCCGAGCGGGTCAACCACGCGATCCAGTGCGGGCCGTGCGCTTCACTGTGGATTTCGAGGACACCGTTCTTGGTTGTCACTGCATCTGCCATCCCTGCGCTCCTGGGGTTTTACGTAGTTTCACGCCAAAATAGGCCAGCTTTTCGTGATTGCGTTCTCAGGAACGCATCTCGTACAATCATCAGTTTGAAGCACCGGTGAACGTTGGGCAAGGGGGCCCGCAGGTTTGGCGCTTGGTGCGAGAAAAACGTAGCGGGATAAGAGGATAAGAGAGGATGTGCTCGTGTCGTTGACCTGTCCAACTTGTGGGAACCAGAAGAAGTTTCTCGTCAAAACGCTGCAAATGCATGTGGTTCAGCTGGATGACTCGCGTGTCGAGGTGTCGGAGGAAACACGGCCCGTCGTGCTCGAGGTGCTGTGCGACGAGTGCGAAAGCGCTCTGAAGTTCGAAGAGTTCGAGGACACGCTGCGCAAGGAAGTCCTGCTCACCCTGGGTGCACGTTAACACCGCCGCGCACCCGACGTCTGCTCTTCCGTTCTTCCTCTTCTTTCTGAACTGATCCCGGGCAGCCCTAAAGGGCTGCGCTACGTACGCTTGTGCATCCGGGCAGCCCCAAAGGGCTGCGCTACTTACGCTTGTGCATCCATGCTGGGCGTTAGCACATCAGGTGTCGTCCACGTCCCCCTCTTCGAAGTACTCGCATTCGGGACACACCCATTCAACGAACGTGCGCCGTTTGAGCTCCGAGGTCCCGGGCACCCGGTCGGCGATTTCGCGAGCGACCCGGCGCATGGCCTCGCCGCACAGCGGGCATTCCTTGACAGGCATAGTAGCCGCCCGATCGGCATCCTAGCGCCTCGTCCGTGCCTTGACAAGGCCAAGCTCCCATCCATATCGTAGGCTGCAGAGTTTTGCAGTGAGTGAACCCACACCTCCTCGCGGCACAGGGCGCCTGAGTCGTCCAGACGACGGACCGACCGCTTCGGTCCGGCGCATCGTCGATGCTGCACGGCGGCGAAGCTGGTTTGCCGATGAGGTCGCGATCGATTTTCCCGCCGTTGACGGCGTCATCGATCGAATGCGGGAAGCATTCCTGGCGCCCGATGAAACGACACGCGAATTCAGCACCGAGATTTCACTGACTGCCGTGGATGCGATTACTGGGACCGTCGTGCCGCTGGAGTTGCCGGTCCGCCGAACGTGTCAGCCTTGCGGTGGCCGCGGCGAGACATGGACTGAGTCCTGTGGCGCCTGCGGTGGATCAGGTGAGGCGCTGTTCACACACTCGGTTCGGGTCGCAGTTCCCGCAGGCGTCGCCAACGGCGCTTCGATCCGGGTACACGTCTCTCCGCCTCATGCCCTGCCTACTTGTATCGACGTGCGCGTGCGCGTCGTCTGAATGCCCCGGCATGTGAACGTCCTCGGATTGCTGTATCTCGTCTGGGGTGGGTTGTTTTTGCTGGCCGGCACCGTCGTCTTGACGCTGACGTTCGGGGCCGTGGCACTGATTCAATATGCCGCTGGCGAAGCCGGGACGGAGCTCGCGGCCGGTCTGACTGCTGCCACGTTTGGCACGCTGGCCGCGATCGCGCTCGCGTGGGGTGGCATTCACGCCACCACCGGCGTGGCATTACGGCGTCACCGGCCTTGGAGCCGACCCGTCGCCATGGTGTTCGGCGTTCTCGATCTGGCACTCCTGCCGTTTGGAACCGCGCTGGGCATCTATGCATTGTGGGTGCTGTTACATGAGGAAGCGCGCGCCGAATTCAGGCCGGCCGAGCCCTGATGAGCCCAAAAAAGACTCCCGACCCCTTTTTGGTGATATTTTTTCCGATGAACTGTCGTGGATGGAGGGCATATGACGCGAAGAAAAATGAGCTTCACGTCCGTAGCGGTCAGTCTGAGCCTGAGTCTCGGCATGGTCATACCGCCCACGCGCGTCCAGGCGCAGGCCCCACCGCAGCGCGCGGAAGCGGCCCAGACGGCACCGGCTCAGCTCGGAGCGCTCGCACCGGCGAATCTGGCCAAGCCCCGTCCTGCCGCGCCCTTCAATCTGACCGGGACCTGGTTACACGACTTGAGCAAGGCCGCCAACAAGGGTGCCGACACGTGGCGGTTCGTGCCACCCACCTTCAAGCTGACTCCGCAGGCGCAAGTTCACTATGACGCGTCCCAGAAGGCGGCGAAGGAAGGCAAGGTTTACCGCGATGACATCGGACAGTGCTGGCCTGCCGGCATGCCGTTGATCATGACGCGGGTGTGGCCGATAGCGATGATCCAACTGCCAAGCGTGATCTACATGATCAGCCACTTCATGAACAGTCTTCGCATAATCTACCTGGACGGGCGCTCGCACTCCGATCCTGATCTCCTCGTACCGAGCTTCAACGGGGAATCAATTGGACGCTGGGAGGGCGATACACTCGTCGTCGATACCAAGGGCTTCGTTGACGACCATCATTGGATGGACCAGGGTGGGGCGTCGATTCCGGCGAGCGATGCGCTCCGGATTATCGAACGTATTCGCATGATCAACGACGGGAAGACGCTCGAGATCGAGTACACGATGACGGATCCAAAGAGCTGGGAAGGCGAATGGAAGATGAGCAAGCGCTGGAATCGCGCGGACGACACGGACATTACAGAAGTGCAGTGTTTGCCCGATCTGAACGATCATCTGCCCGCCACTTCCTCGAAGTCATTGGTTCGCTAGCGGTTCTGGCCGAGGGATTTGCTAAGATTAGGTGGACAAAGGGAGCACCCATGAAGAGGTTACTGGTCGGATCGCTGGCCGTGACACTGCTGTGGATGACCAGCTCGGTCACCGCACATCATTCGCCGGCTGTGTTCGATCGGACGAAGGAAATCAAGCTCGTCGGCGTGGTCAAGGAATTCAAATGGAGCAATCCGCATTCCTGGATCGAGCTCGAAGTGCGGAACGACAAAGGGGTTGTGGAAACCTGGGGCGTGGAGATGAATCCTCCAAGCTACCTCATCAAGGCGGGATGGAAACGGACCAGCATCAAGGCCGGCGACGAAGTGACGGTCATGGTCCACCCGCTGAGAAACGGCGAGAAAGGCGGCCAGTTCCGATCGATTACTCTTCCCAACGGGCAGGTGCTCGGCGAGCGTGACCCGTTGCGGTGACTACGCTCACGGCGTATCGATGGTGCCTAGTGGCGTCCACGGCCCGCAGCGCGCAAGTCGCGCGGCCGTCCTCCAGCTTCCTCGCACAAAACCGTCCCGTTTCAGCACGGCTTCAGCGTAGCGGCTGCACGTTGGTGTAAAGCGACAGACATATCCGCTTCCAGCCAGCAATGGTGAAAGCGTCTGCCGGTACACGCGAATGAATCCCAGTGCACCGGCAGTCATCCACTGTGAGGACGGTGGTCGTGACACATCGAACCCGATAGCCAGGGCCGCCGCGACGAGCACAAAGACGACGACCCGGCGCCGTCTCATGACCCCTCTTTAGAATCGGCTGGCGTATTCGCTGATCCCCGGAATGATCAGCCGCTGCCCGTTGGTTCCCTTGACCATAGCGACGATGTGAATCACGACGATCACGAGCCAGATGAGTGGCCCGAATAGACTGAGCAGGCAGCCGAGACCGGACGTGATGAAGCTCAACACAGAGGTGACAACGGTAAACGCAATCCAGAGAATGATCTCTGCCACCAGCAGGACGAGGCCATGCTTGGCGTGCCACTGCACCTCGCTATCCTGCTTTTCGACCAGCAATGGGACGAGAGCCAGAAGCCAGAGATAGGACAACACAATCATGATGGTTCTGTTGCTGGACGGCGTCGCAGTGCCTGCTCCGTTGCTCATCTGCTTCTCCTTCGATGGTAAGGACGCTATAGTGTGGCGATAGAAGGGCTGTTTGTCACGAACAAACAAAGCCGCTAAGCTTAAACATATGGCAACCCTCGGATTGAGCGAGGAACACGTGCTCCAGGCCCTTCGGACGGTGAAAGATCCGGACCTTCACCGCGACATCGTCACGCTGGGTTTCGTGAAGCATCTGAAGATCGACCGGGGGAACGTCTCGTTCACCGTTGAGTTGACGACACCGGCGTGCCCTGTCAAAGATCAAATGCGCGATCAGGCCCGCGCCGCGGTCGCGGGACTTCCCGGCGTCACCGGTGTCGACGTGACGATGTCGGCAAGCGTCCGTGCCGTCGGTAGTCCTGATGCCGGCCGTGCCCAGGTTCCAGGAGTCAAGAACGTCATTGCCGTTGGCGCTGGCAAAGGCGGTGTAGGAAAGACGACGGTCGCCGTGAATCTGGCGGTCGCCCTCGCCAGGTGCGGTGGGCGCGTCGGCATGATCGATGGGGACATCTACGGTCCGAACGTCCCGATCATGCTCGGTCTGCAGACCCAATTGACGACCGATGGTCAAAAGATCGTGCCGGCCGAGAAGTATGGCGTGCAGGTCATCTCGATGGGGTTCCTGACGAGCGATGATGCCGCCGTCATCTGGCGCGGACCGATGCTGCACGGCGCCATTCAACAGTTCTTTCGCGACGTCCGATGGGACAACCTGGACTACCTGATTGTCGACATGCCACCTGGCACCGGCGACGTTGCCATGAGCCTGAGCCAGACCGTGCCGGTTGCCGGCGCGATCGTGGTGACGACGCCGCAGCAGGTGTCGCTGGCCGACAGCCGGCGAGCCGTTCGAATGTATCAGAAACTAAATATCCCGACACTGGGCATCGTCGAGAACATGAGTTATTACGCTTGTCCCAGCTGCGGTCACCAGGCCGATATTTTCGGACACGGCGGCGGAGAGAAGATGGCACAACAGCTCGAAGTGCCGTTCCTGGGGAAGATTCCGATCTATCAGCCCATTCGGGAGGGAGGCGATTCAGGTGTCCCCCTGGTCATTGGCGAGCCGGAGTCGCCGGCAGCCAAGGCGTTCATCGCTGTTGCCGAACGGGCAGCGGCCGAGATTTCCATTGCGAGCTTCAATCGCAAAACGACGATTCCGCTGACGCCAGTGAGGTAGCGCTTTACATCCCTCGAAGGAGACACGATCAATGAGTCGAAGACATGTGCACACGGTGCTGGCCCTTTTCCTGCTGGTCACGATCACGCATCCGGCTTGGGCCGCCGATCTTCCAACGACGCTGATGGATCCGTACTTGCGGATTCAGGTGTCGCTGGCAGACGACAAGCTCGAAGCGGCGACGGCCGCTGCCAAGGCCCTGAGCGTCGAAGCTCAGAAGCTCGGCGCACAGGCGAAACCGGTTGCCGCCGACGCGACAAAACTGGCCACTGCCAAAGACATTGCGGGCGCACGAACGGCATTTGGCGATCTCAGCGACGCGATGATGGCCTACGCCAAGGCTACCGGCGCGACGTTCGGTCGCGACGTCAATGTCGCATTTTGTCCGATGGTCCAGAAGTCGTGGCTGCAGAAGGGTGAGACGATTGCCAACCCGTACTATGGGAAATCGATGCTTACCTGCGGCGAGATAAAGAAATAAGAAGGCTCAAGTCTCAAGGCTGAAGTCTCAAGTTCAATACGCCTCAACTTGAGCCTTGACACTTCAGCCTTGAGACTTGCTTGCGACTCCTACCACTGTGGAAATCCCGTACTCTCAGTGTTTTCTGGACAATGGCCTGCGGGTCATCGTGCACGAGTCGCGGTCGTTACCCATCGTGGCCGTGAACCTCTGGTACCACGTGGGGTCCAAGAACGAGCAGCCGGGTCGGACCGGTTTCGCGCACTTGTTCGAACACTTGATGTTCGAGGGTTCCAAGCACTACGACCGCGGGTACTTTCATCCGCTTCAAGAAGCCGGCGCGGCCCTCAACGGCTCAACCAACGCCGATCGGACCAACTACTGGGAGGTCGTGCCGACACCGGCTCTGGAACTTGCGCTCTGGATGGAATCCGATCGCATGGGGTATCTGCTGCCTGCACTGACGCTGGAGAAATTCCAAAACCAGTGCGACGTCGTTCTGAACGAGCGTCGACAAAACTATGAAAACAGGCCGTACGGGATGGCTGGCATGGCGCTCGTTGCGGCCCTCTATCCGAGCGACCATCCGTATCATTGGATGACCATTGGTGCCGCAGAAGATCTGCAAGCCGCGACCCTGGAGGATGTTCGGGCATTCTTTCGTCAGTACTATCATCCACGCAACGCGTCGCTCGTGCTCGCCGGGGATATCGATCGGGAGGAGGGGGTCGCGCTCGCCCGGAAGTACTTCGACGAGATTCCGGAAGGTCCCGTCAGCGAACGAGTGGTCCGTTCGGCGAGCCTCAGTGACGAATCACGCATCGTGCTCGAAGATCGCGTCGAGCTGCCACGTCTCTATATCGCCTGGCATTCGCCGGCAATGTTTGCGGCGGGGGATGCCGAGATGGACTTGGTGGCGGACCTCCTGGCCAACGGCAAGTCCTCCAGGCTCTATCGAACCCTCGTGTACGAGCGACGGATTGCGACCGATGTGGGCGCGGCGCAGAACTCCCGCGAGATGGCGGGGTGGTGCCAGATCTCAGCCACGGCGGCGCCCGGTCATTCGTTGTCTGAGATCTTCGATGTCATCGAGGTCGAGGTGGAGCGTTTCCTGCGCGATGGGCCCACAGAGGATGAAATCGAGCGAGGGCTGGCTCAGGCCGAGGCCCATTTCATGAGCCGCCTGCAGACGCTGGGAGGCTTTGGGGGCAAATCCGACCAGCTCAACGCATACGCAGTCTTTCTGAACGATCCCGGATACCTGGCGTCGGATCTGGAGCGCTACCGCCGCGCCACGCCTGCAATGCTGCTCGAAACAGCCCAATATGTGCTGGGCAAGGACGGACGCGTGATCCTTAGCGTTGTACCGTCCGGCCGGTCGGACCTTGCCGTTGCGGGTTCGCACGCCGTGGAGGTGTCGTGACTCGGGCCGATCGCTCCAGGCTCCCGGAGGTTCACGGTGATCCTTCGTTTACCTTCCCTCCCATTGTCAAGCGCCGACTGACCGACGGCCTCGGGCTCTGGTGCATCGAGGAACCGGCGCTGCCGCTCGTCAGCCTGCTGCTGGTTGTGCCAGCCGGGTCGGCATCAGATCCGGATCGACTTCCAGGCTTGGCATCGCTGACTGGAGACATGCTCGATGAAGGGAGCGGCTCACGCTCGGCGATTGAAATTCACGATGCGTTTGCCCGCATTGGGGCGCATCTGGAGATCGAGGTTGCTGCAGACACCACGCTCGTCGGCCTCACCGTCCTCTCGCGATATCTGCGTCAGGGGCTGTCCTTGTTCGCTGACTGTATCGTGCGCCCCAATCTGGGTGAGGCAGACGTCGACCGCGTGCGGCAGCTTCGACTCAACCGGCTCGTTCAGCTTCGCGATTTGGCGCCCGCCGTTGCCGACCGCGCCTTCATGCAAATGCTCTACGAGGGACATCCGTACGGTCACCTTGCGATCGGTACGGAAGCCGCACTGAAGGAAATGACCGTCGAGGACGTGATGGCGTTTCACCGCGGTGCCTACCTGGCACCACGTGCGACGCTGATTGCCGTTGGCGACGTCAGGGGTGAGGCTCTCGGTCAGACGGTGGAAGCAACGTTCAGCGGTTGGACCCGGCGAGAGCAAGAAGGGCCGGACGTTGCATTCGACCGCGCGCTCATCGAGCCGCCAGTGGTTTCCGAGCGTCGGCTTGCCGTGGTGCATCGCGCCGCAGCAGCGCAGTCCGAGCTGAGGATTGGACATGTGGGTGCGACCCGAAGCACGCCTGACTACGTACCGCTGCTCGTATTGAACATGGTGCTCGGAGGTCAATTCGTCAGCCGCGTGAACCTGAAGCTTCGTGAAGAGAAGGGCTTTACGTACGGTGCGCGGACATCCTTCGATTTTCGTCGTGGCCGCGGACCGTTCCTGCTGCAGACGAGCGTCCAGACACAGGTGACCGCGGATGCCGTCAGGGACTCGTTGACCGAACTGCAAGAGGTGCTCGACGATCGACCGGTCACCGCAGACGAGCTCGAACTCGCAAAATCGGCACTCACGCGCGGCTATGCGAGAAACTTTGAAACGACAGAGCAGCTGGCCCGTGCGCTCGCGCAACTGATCGTGCACGGCTTGCCGGACCAGTATTACGACCAATTTCCCGCACGTGTACGGGAGGTTGACACGGCGGGTGTCGCCCGCGTCGCCCGAACGCATCTGCACCCGGATCGGATGCTCACGCTTATTGTCGGGGATCGTCCCGCGCTCGAATCGTCGCTGGCCTCCATCGGGCTGGGTGACCCAGCTGTGCTGGTACCGGCCTGATCGCGGGGGAATTGCCCTGCAATTTTGGCCAATTGGCCAACCAGAAACCATCGCCGCGCGTCAAAGTATCGTCATGGGTCTTCTCCGCCTGGGTATCAGTCTTGCCGGTGCCGTAGGCATCGTGGCGGCAATTCTCTCCGGAGCCGCCATTTGGCTGGTGCTGACCGAACCGGTGACCGTGGCAGACATGGTGAGCGAGGGGGAGGTCACACCCCTGGTGCGGGAACTGACGCGGGTGCTGTACGGCGCGTTGCTTGGGCTGCTTCGATATCTCTGATTTAAAGATTTCTTGCCAGAAACCTCGTCAGGACCCACGCGTCCACAAATTTGAACGGAACCTTCCCCGACGAATAATGCCCGCACGGCAGCACCGCCACCTCGTGCGGAATCTCCCTGTTCCGGAATTCGTTCACCAGGGCCATTGAAAGCGGGACCGGGAACGTCAGGTCGTACTTCGCATAAACCAGCAGCGTTCGTTTCGTCCGCACGCGCTCCAGATAGTGTTGAGGGCTGATCGGCAGCCACAATGATCTGAGGCGAGCCAGATCGATTCGTCCCTCGAGCCCGGCTCGTACGTGCGCGGTAGACAGGCCCTCCCACACGACATCCGCAAAGTACGGCGAAATGTGGTTCAGCGCCTGAACGCGTATGAGCGGTTCGTGCGCCGAGGTCAGCATCGCCAGACAGGATCCGAGACTGGTTCCGAGGATGCCGATACGTTCGTACCCGCGGTCCGCCAGCCAGGCAATGGCCCGTCGCGCATCGAGCACAGCCTGACGGCACACCTGAAGCGTTCGGACCACGTTTGAGCTCACGATGTAATCAGCTCGTGAGAGTTCGGGCGGCATGCGCCGGTCATGGTAGGGAAGACTCAGACGAAGAGCACTGATCCCGGCGTGCGCGAGGATCTTTGACAGGCCGACGTGGCCGTTGTCGTCGGAATTCCACTGAGGGAGCACCAGTACAGCGCGTTTCTGAGTGCGCCCTCGAAACCGGCGAGCCGGGATGTACCTGGCATGGACAACATTGTTGACGGGATGGGGTGTCTCCAGCGCCGACGGAAACGTGAGCAGTCCATCGCCATCCCAACCATTGGGTACGAATTGGTACGCCGTGGTCGAGGTCGCTTCAAAGAAACGTGCCGAATCCTTCAAAGCCTGGTCAACCCATCTGTGGATGACGACGTCGGCCGCGGTGTCTGGCTCGTGGCCATTCCCGGGGATCCAATCGAGGCCCCACTCGAAGGGTCGAACGACACGATCGCCTTCGCTGACTGCGGCCAGCCGTCGTTCCCATCGATGAAAAAGTGTGGTTACCATTGGAATGGGGTCAGACCCCGTTACGATTCTGTGGTGGGGTCTGACCCCATGTCTTCACAGGCGCTGGCAATCTCCAGCAGTTCCTCGGTCGCACCCCTGCGACCGACGATCTGGAGACCGCACGGCAACCCTGAAGCCGTCGCACCGGCAGGAATCGAGATCACCGGATTGCCTGTGAGGTTGAACAGCTGGGTCAATCGCAGCATGACGCTACGAACCAGCTCTTTCCGATCGCCCACTGTCGCCTCGACCGCCCCTAGGGGTGGTGCGGGAATTGGCACCGTCGGCAGCAGCAGTGCATGACAGGTCCGCAGTATCGCATCGACTTCGCGTCGCAGCACCAGACGACCACGTTGGGCGCGGACGTAGTCTTCGGCCAGAAGATAGCGGCCGGCTTCGAGTCGCCAGCGTACGTTCGGCGTGTAGGCATCGGGTTGTCGCTCGAGCGATCGTGCATGGACCGAAGCCGCTTCGGGCGCTTGGATGTGCAGATAGATGGGCGGCGCGTCTGCCGCATGCGGAATCCACACGTCTTGAACCTCAGCACCCGCTGGTTCGCAGATGCTTCACACGCTCTTCGAACGAACGGCGCACGTCATCGTCGAGGATGTCAAAGAAATACGAACGTGGCACGCCAAAACGAGTCCGGCGACGATCCAATGCCGGTCGTTCGATCGTCGGGGCGCCGTGACCCTTCATGACGTTGAACATGATCCAGGCGTCTCCGACGGACCGCGTCATGGGTCCAACGTGATCCAGCGATGCGCTCAGGGGAACAATCCCCGAAAGCGGAAGCTCGGCGTAGGTCGGCTTGAGACCGACAATTCCGCACAGTGCGGCCGGAATGCGAATGGACCCTCCCGTGTCGGTCCCCACAGAAGCGAAAGACATCCCGGTGGCGATAGCCACTGCGGATCCACCGCTCGATCCGCCGGCTGACCGATTCGGATCGAGTGGATGTCGCACGGGGCCAAACGCAGAATCCTCGCTGGTGGTGCCGTAGGCAAACTCGTGGAGATTGCATTTGCCGACAAAGATCGCACCGCCCTGTCTGAGGCGATCCACCACAGGCGCGTCGCGCTGTGCGATGTCACCCTGGCGAAGCCGAGAAGCCGCCGTGGTCGGCGAGCCCGCCAGGTCGATGAGATCCTTCAACGAGAGGGGAATCCCGTGCAGTGGCCCTCGATCCATTCCACCTGCGAGCTCGCGGTCGGCAGCTTCTGCATCCGCCAGGGCCCGATCCCCAAGAACGGTGATAAAGGCGTTCAGGCGCGAATTGAGTTCGGTGATCCGCTCGAGACAGGCTGTCGTGAGCTTCTGCGAGGTCGTGGCGCCGTTTCGAAGCTGCCTGGCAGCGGCCGCGATCGTCGGCAACGCACCGATGTTACTCATTCTCCGCGATCCGGGTGATCCACGGGATCCGCGTTCTCGTCCGGCAGGGCGAGGCCGTTCCAGTCTGCGGCGCGCAGGGCCGCCGTTGACTGCGCAAACAGGCGCAACGCGGGTTTCACCTCGGGCAAGCCGCGCCGATCGGCGTCGGCTTCGGCCGCCGCCAGCCAGACACGCACCCGCTCGTCCTGGATGATAGGACTCTTGGGATCTGTCACGATTTTCGACCTCGCGCCGCCATGAATCGGCGCCTTGAAGATTCGGGCAGGCGCTCGACCGCATACCGCAGCATCGTTCGTGGCATCGTCGATGCGTGTCGCGCGAGGAACCGCTCGAGCGCTCGTCGGTCTCGATTGCCAATCTCCCGCAACATCCAGCCGCACGCCTTGTGCATCAAATCTTCCCGATCCGCTAACAGCCGTTCACAGAGCCTGAACGCATCGGTAAAGTCGCCGTTCCTGATGAAGTGAAATGTGGCGAGCATGGCGATTCGGCGATCCCAAAGGCGCTTCGAGGCTGCCAGTTGCGACAGCAGACTTCGGTCGGAGCGTTCGAGGTGCGGGCCCACCACATACGGGGCGCTCGAATCGACCAAATCCCAATTGTTGATCCACTTTCGGTTGCGCAGGTACAGACGAAACAGAGCATCCCGTCTGACGGTCGTGCCTCGTTGATACTGCCGCCCGAGAATGAGGAGACCGAGGAGACGCTCTTCGTGGAAGGGAGACTGGATGAGCGATTGGATCGAACCAGGAGACAGGTCGGCACACGTTCGTGCCACGAGCCGCGTGTGCGGAACCATCACGCCAAGGAAGCGATCGCCCTCCGCGTACTCTCCAGGTCCGGTCTTGAAGAAGCGTTGCAGTCCAACTGCCTTCACAGAGCTGGCATGCGCTCGAAGGAGTCGACGCGCCTCAGATGCTCCCGTCACGCTCTTGGATGTGCGTCGGCGCTGAGGTGACGTAGCCGTGCTCCCGCTACCCATTCTGCTCGAGGTGCAACTTCATCGTGTCGAGCGCCCGACGCAATCCGATCCGAAGGACGTCGTAGTAACGGGCCCAACGCTCGCTTTCCTCATAACCCTTTTGCGCGACCCGAAGAAGCGTGGCCGGTTGAAGCGCCCGCTCCGACTCATGGGGCTCGCAGACAACCTCGAACGCCATGGGGCCAATTGGTTCTCCTTCAGGCGGAAGCCAGAACGCGTCGGCAACGAGGAATTCACGTCCCGGGGTGTATTCGACAACGGTTCCGTGGAATGTGCCACCAAGGGGACCCAATACCTCGTCCCGGTAGTCGCTGGTCGCCCACTGCAATGCGTAGGCGCCGAACAGGCGGGGTGTGGTCACCGACCGTGAGGGGCGCCACCACGCGGCAAGGTCTGCGGGATCGAAGAAGGCATCCAAGACCCGCTGAGGGGCGGCTCCAATGACCACCGAGTGGCTGAACGTTGCCTGTTCGTTCTTCGACTTCCAGACCGACGAGCCGCTGCGTCGACTATCTGGCATGGCCATGGTCCGCAATACGGTCGCGCCACAATTTGGTGACCGTCTGATTTCCTCAGCATGACCTGATCATCATATCTTACGGCCGTTAGCGGACTGAACCTGCGAACCGCCCAGTCGATGTTACTCTGAGCGCGGAGGACCGAGTATGGACCGAGGCACGCGACAACAACTGGTGCAGAAGTACAAGGAAGGCTATCGAACCGTCGCGGAAGCGCTCGAAGGTGCGACCGATGCCGAGCTCGACGCGCGGCCGGCCCCGGAGAAGTGGTCTGCTCGCGAAATCGTGCATCACCTGGCCGACAGCGAGATGACATCTGCAATCCGTCTGCGGCTGCTCATCGCCGAAGACCGACCCGCGATCAACGGCTACGACGAGGCCGAGTTTGCGCGGAAGCTCTACTACGATCGCCCCATCGCAGCCTCGTTGGACGCGTTCCGAACGGCGCGACTGACGACGGCCGAGCTCCTCGATCGAATGTCGGACGCTGAATGGGAAAGGGAAGGTACGCATACCCAGCACGGCCGGTACGCCGTCCAGGATTGGCTCAAAATCTATGCGGATCATGCCCACAACCACGCCGACCAGATCCGCCGCGCCAGAGCATCGCTGACGAAATAGCCAGCCCCAAACACGCTGGGCCGGAGGTGGGCAACCAAGCCGACAGTCCAGTGTTGTTGTGCAGCGTTTCGATGCACGTCGCGCGGGCGAAAGCCCGCGCGCTACAACCGCCTGAGGGATTTATCACGTCGCGCGGGCTAAAGCCCGCGCGCTACCATTGCTTGGGCCACCGTGCGCTAAAGCCCGCGCGCTACAACTCGTAGCGCGGGGGCTTTAGCCCCCGCATAGGTACAGGAGTTGCACGCTTGGATCATCCGTCTGGAGGAGTAGACGGTATGACCAACTTTGCGGTTTACATGATTGGCGTTGTCGTTGCCGTCTGTGCGCTTGCGTATGGAGCCCACCTCGTGGGAATGAGCAACCAATGGATCGGTGTCGGAGCCGCTATGCTTACGGGGCTGGGAATCATGGGAGCGATCGTGAAAACCCGTCGCCCACAATCGTCAGAGTGAATCGCAACCTCAGATCCAGAACAGGTGAATGGCAAAGGCCACGGCGGCAGCGTACATGAGCGGATGGATTTCGGCGAAGCGGCGGTCCGCAAGCTTGATCAGAACGTACGCGATGAATCCGAGTCCGATCCCATGGGAGATGGAATAGGTCAAAGGGATCATCAACAAGATCAGAAAGGCAGGAATCGCGGTACTCCAGGATTCAAACTCGATGCGCGTAATCTGACGGACCATCAGCGAGCCGACCACGATAAGAGCAGGGGCGGTTGCAGCCGAAGGGACCACCGTCACCAGTGGGGCCGCGAATGCCGCCAGCAGAAACAAGCCACCGACAACGACCGAATGTAGACCGGTGCGCGCGCCTTCCGCGACGCCCGCCGCGGACTCGACGTACGCCGTCACCGAGCTTGCTCCAAACGCCCCGCCGATGGAAGCACTGACGGCGTCAATGGCGAGAATGCGGCGCAGGCCTGGAATGTGTCCCTTCGAATCGATCAATCCGCTCGCCTCCGCAATTCCTGTGGCCGTCCCGACCGTGTCGAAGAAATCAATCATGACGAGCGACAGGAGCAGGCCGCGAATCGCGGGTCCAGCGCCTCGCGAACGTTGGCTTGAAACAGTGTGTCGAGCACCGGGAGCCGAACAGGTGAACCTGACGGCACTGAAACGCGATCGAACAGCCCGGCGAGAATCGTCCCCACTACGATGCCGATGACCAATGCTCCGGTCACGCGGCGATGGAGCAGGTAGGCCATCGTCAACAGGCCAACGAGAGCGATGAGCGGTTCAGCGGCGGCCAGTTCTCCCGACGTCACGGGAGGAAGCGCGGCGGTTGGATCCTCGGTGACGATCGCGGCCGTACTCGCAGGGACCACGACCAGGCGTGCGTTCACCGCGCCAATGAAAGCGATGAGGAGTCCGATCCCGACACCGATCGCCCGACGGAGGTCGGCTGGAATGGCGTGCATGACGGCCTCGCGAAGCCCAAGCACCGCCAGGCCGAGCACGACCATTCCGTCGATGACGACCAGTCCCATAGCCGTCTGCCATGAACCGACCGCTGGCGCGATTTGAAAAGCCACCAACGCATTAATGCCCATGCCCGGTGCAAGCGCGAGCGGAAAGTTCGCACCCAGGCCCATTGCGATGGAGCAAAGACCTGCGGCCAACGCCGTGGCCGCGACAGCGGCCTCGGCCGGCACGCCCGCGGAGACAAGAATCGCGGGATTGGCCACGAGGATATAGGCCATCGTCAGAAACGTGGCGACGCCGCCGCGCAGCTCGCGCGCGATCGTCGTGCCGCGTTGATTCAATTCGAAGAAAGACTGAAGGGCCCGCATGGAGGGTCGCGATCCGAACGGCCCGAACGATCCGAACGATTCTATTTTGCCTGGAACAGCGAAAGCGCAAACGACGCTGACGTTTCTATCCACTGTGCCAGACATTTGAACCCGGCGCGCTCGACGAGATCCACCACTTCGTCTGGCTGGTACTTGTAAGAGCTCTCGGTCCAGATTGGTTCACCCTCACCGAAGTCAATCTCGAGGTCCGCCCCGTCAATCCGCACGCGGTGTGCCACCCGCGCCACCAGGTGCATTTCCATTCGTGATTCGGGTGCGTTCCACACGGCGCGGTGATCGAAGGCATCGAGGTCGAAGTGGCCGCCCAGCTCGCGATTGATCCGGACGAGCAGATTGCGATTGAACGCGGCCGTCACCCCAAGAGGATCGTCGTACGCCAGCAACAGGTCCTGTTCCGGCTTCACGAGATCGGCTCCGAGGAGAAGGCATCTCCCGGGACCAAAGCAGCTCGGATGGTTCTCAGAAACGCCTCTGCCCCAGGGCGATCGAAATTCCCAATGTTCGATCCCAGAAAACAGCGCCAGCGTGACACCACCTGCTCGCGATTAGCGTCCGAGTTCTTCCAGACCGACCTCGTACGGGGCTTCGTGAGTGACGATCTCGATATCTTCCAGCCCGCCCAGCGCGCGCGCTGAAGCCGTCAGCGCGGCGCGAGAAATATCGACCAGGTGGATGGTGAGAATTTCAGCCTGCGGCGGGCGCGCTTCGAGAAGAGCCAGCAGTTTCTCGCCACGGCCAGGGCCGAGTTCGACAATGGTCGTGACCCGTCCGAGCGCCCTGAAGACATCATCGCGGTGTTCAGACGAGCAGCTGTGCCTCTGCGCGCGGAATCGCGTACCACGGAAGCTCGCAAATAGCGTCGAAGAGAGCCGATCCGAGCGCATCGTATAGATATCGAGAGGGGAGCTGACGAGGGGCGAGCCCCAGGTAATAGCGGACGTCGCTGGCAAACTCTGCTGCCGCGTCGAGATGAATTCGGGGCTCGGATGTGCGCGATGCGGCCACGAACGCTCATCGACCGTCCTTGACGCACCGGAACGTGGCGTAGACGTAGGGGTAGCGCGAACGGAACCAGTTTCGAAACGAGGGGCGGATAAGCTCACGGGAGGTCGCCGGGGAGGCGCCCTTCATGACGAAATGTTCCCCGTCGAAAAAGTCCGCCGAGTATTCTGGGTACGAGGGAATCGGGCGGAACCCGGGAAATGGGGCAAACACGGTGCTCGTCCACTCCCAGCCGTTACCCACCAGGTCGTCGATTCCCCATGCGCTTCGACCAGCCGGGTGACTGCCGATAGGCTCGGGATCCCATGACGTGAAGTCAAAGACGCCATGCTCAGGGCCCGGCGAGTGTGTCCCCCACGGATACGGTCGCTCGCGATCGTCGGGCGTGCCGTACGCCGCCCGTTGAAACTCAGCCTCAGTCGGCAGCCGCGCGGCACGCCAGGCTGCGAACGCGCTCGCTTCTCCGTAGCTGACGAAGACGGGCCACGCGAGCGGCAGCGGCACAATATCGAACATCCCTCGCCAGTGCCACTGACCGTCCTGTAAAATCCAGAACTGCGGGTGCCGCACCGCTTCATTTTGCACCCACACCCAATCCTCAGGCCGCCACCAACGCTTCTGCCGGTACCCTCCAACCTCGACGAATTCGAGAAATGCGGCATTTGTCACATCGTGGCGCGCGATGGAGAATGAATCGACGTTCTCAATGTGCGACGGAAGCTCGTTGTCCCATCCAAACGCGAGCGCGTCACGACGAACTCCAAGCGTTGCAGTGCCTGCAGGCACCTCGATCCATTCATCGCGGGGTACTCGGCCGTCGAAACGAGGTTGATAGTCAGAAGGCTTTCGTTTCTGCGCAAGTGGCAGCTGGTGCCACATGTACAACAGCGTTTCCTGATGCATGGCCTCGTGCTCGAGGATCGCAAACACCGCATCCGCACGATCCAGCAGCGGGTGGCCGGGTTGATCGAGTTCTGCTGAAGATGAGGACCTCGATGACTCGGTGGTCGACTTCGTCGGCGAATTGCCGGACCGTGGCGCGAGTCGGCCAGTCGAGTGCCCCGCTCACGTTGTCGGATTGCTCTGATGGATCAATCCCGCGAGCGAACAACGTCTCGAGCCTTGAATCGATGCCGGCGCCACCGAGCGCCTTCTTCACGAGCGTGTTGAAGCTGAACGCCGGCAGGTGCCCTTCGTAGAAGACGATGGGATGCCGTAAGGCGATGGGCCGCGAGTAGTAGGCCTCCTCGACAAGCAGATCGAAGAGCATGCGCGTGCGGTCACGATTGCGACGATACCAAGTGACGAGCGCCTGACGATCGATGGCGGCCGAGGTTGACGTATGCGGCGATGTCATTCTTTATCCGTCGCGGGGCCCACCCCCGCGACCTGTACCTCGGGGCTTTGCCGCTCGGCGTACTTCGCGACAACAGCCTGCTTGTGCACGGATTCACACATGATTGCAAGTCTTGACGTACTTGTCGTCGATGTCAACAACCCGGATCATCGAGAGGCTGGAGTGTCTGGTTTCGCGTCACCCGTGCGAAGTACGTAGGGCGGGCCTTGCGTTATAGGCCCGCCTGGAGCCGGGTCCAAAGAGCAGGACCCGGCCTACGTACCTGTGGAATCAATACGGCGTTCCCTTGCGTCGCGCCTCGGCGAGCGCGTGCGCGTACCATTCGAGCTCCGACGCAAATCGTGAAAACCGACGATCGGTCGCCTGATCGCGTGGCGCACCGTTGTCGTCGAAGGCGTCCTGAATCCTCGGAATCGGGAAAAGGCTCGAGATGCTCGGCATCCCCAGTTCGCAGAGCATCGCGCGCAGCTGCATGGCCGCTCTCACGCCTCCAAATGCGCCCGCCGAGTAGCACACGATTGCTGACGGTCGAAAGAAATATTCTTCGAGAAAGTGGTCGAGCAGATTGCTGAGGGCGGGGGGGATGCTGTGGTTGTACTCGCCGCTCACGACGACAAAGGCGTCCGCGGATCGGTACAGAGTCGCGAGATTTTCGAGAACTGGCGGGGCCTGACCCTTTTCGTACTCCTTGTACATTCGATCCAACAGCGGAAGTTTGGTCTCGACCGGATCGACCAGCGTCACCTCGTGTCCCCGAGCCGACAACGTTCGTTCAACGTACCGCGCAGCCTTGATACCCTGTCGGTCTGATCTCACCGAGCCAAGCAGGACGACTGAGCGCATGGTGTAGATCCGATCTTCAAGCCGTCAGCGCGGACCTTGATGGGCCAGCGCTACGGGGAGGCCGTCAATTGTTGCGCAGTTCTCGAAGAAACTCGCGCGCGACGTCTGCCACGTTGCGATGGTCGCCATCGACGGCCTGGTTCATGGCTCGCATCTCAGAGGCGTCAATCTGTCCCCGGAGTTGATCGAGCGCCGACCGGAACATGGGGAATCGGCGCAACGCCTCGGTCCGTGTGACCGGTACGGCTTCGTAGGGTGGGAAATAGCGCCGATCGTCTTCGAGGACGAAAAGATCCAGCGCGCTGATTGGGCCATCAGTGGAGTTTCCGGCGACCAGATCGACCTGACCTTCTGTCAGGCTTCGATAGAGGAGTCCGAGATCCATGATGCGCGGGGGAGTCGCAAATTCGAGCCCGTAGGCAGCGGATAATCCGGGGAATCCATCAGGCCGTTCCATGAATTCGTACCCAAAAGCCGCGCGCCACTTCACGCGCGTGGGGCGCGGCAGCCGAAAGGGTTCGCAAATTCAATTGCCGGGCGTCTTCCCCTCGAACGACAATCGCGAACGTATTTTCAAAGCCGAGTGGTGGTCCGATGTCCAGATCGAACTGTGACTTGTACCCGGCGCGGACCTTCTCGTAGGCCACGCGCGGATCTGAAACCACTGGCTGCTTGAGGACGGCCGTCAGAGCCGTTCCCGTGTACTCCGCATAAACATCGATCCGGCCGGCCAGCAGGGCTTGGTGCGCAATGTAGGTACCGCCGAGATAGAAGCGACGCTCGACGTGTGCCCCTGTCATCGATTCCAACTGCTGAGCGAGAATCTCTCCCAGCACGACCTGCTCGGTAAAGTTCTTGGAGCCAACGACAATGGTCGAGTCCCTGCCCGTGCTGCAGGAAGCGATGCACCAAAGGACAACGGCCGGCAAGGCAACGTGAACGCCACGTCTGGTCATCGACGGACGCTCAGCCGCTCCTCGGCGAGACCCAGCATCAAGTCGAGCGCAAGAGCCATGCAAGCCGAAGGGATCGCGCCCGCCAGAATCACCGCGTTCGAAACCGAGGCCACGCCTCGAAAAATGAATTCCCCGAGACCACCTGCGCCGACTGCCGCGGCTATCGTGGCAACGCCCACCGAAATCACGGCGGCTACCCGAACACCGGCGAGGATGACGCTGAGTGCCAGCGGCAGTTCAACGTGGAACAAAAGCTGACGGTCGGTCATGCCCATTGCACGCGCGGCTTCACGAAGGGCCGGATCGACTCCGATGATGCCCGTGTAAGTGTTTCGGACCACTGGCAGCAGCGCGTACAACGTCAGGGCGGCAATTGCTACGCGATCGGCACGCTCACCGAGCCAGGGCATGGGCAGCAGAAAGCCGAGAAGCGCCAGGCTCGGAATCGTCTGGACGACGTTGGCAAGGCCCAGCACGAGCTTCTTCCAGATACCGCCCGGGCCCGGACGACGGGTGAGCAGGATGCCGAGAGGAACCCCTATCAAGACCGCGAGGAAGACCGACACGCCGACCAGCCAGAGATGCTCGAGCGCGAGGGTAAGGATCTGACTGCGATTAGTCCGTAGAAATTCCAGAAAGCCCATGAATGCTCCTGTCGTGTTCTTCACCAGACCGATCAGGGTCGTTCAGTCGGAAGGCAGCGACGTATGACGCAGCCTCGGGGTTGGCGGCTCGCAGGAATTCGTCGGGCGAGAACACGCCAACGAGCCGGCCTCGGTCGAGCAGAGCAATGCGCGTCCCCAGGAGCAGGGCCTCTCGAAGGTCGTGCGTCACCAGAATGACCGTCTTGTGCAGTTGCCGTTGCAGAGCGAGGAACTCGCGCTGGAGAGCGGCGCGTGTAATCGGATCGAGCGCGCCAAATGGCTCGTCCATCAGCAGCAGGGGCGGATCGGCCGCAAGTGCGCGCGCGACACCCACGCGTTGTCGCTGGCCGCCGGACAGCTCGCGTGGAAAACGGCGACGAAACTCCGCGGGATCGAGGCCCACAAGGCGCAGCAGTTCTTCGACGCGTGCGGCCATCCGCTCCTGGGGCCAGCCTTCGAGTCGCGGCACCAGGGCCGTGTTCTGTTCGACCGTGAAATGCGGAAGCAGGCCGCTCTCCTGAATGACGTAGCCAATGCGGCGGCGAAGCTGGATGGGATCCCAGTCGAGCGTCGAACGATTCTCCACCAGCACCTGCCCTGCAGTGGGTACAAGAAGCCGGTTGACGAGCTTCAACGCCGTGGTCTTACCCGAGCCGCTGCGGCCAAGCAGAATCAGGGTTTCGCCGCGGTGAAGTGTAAAGGCTTAACGATCCAAGGATCTGTAACGGGGGCGCTTCATCCCCCGCACGTGAGAGTCGCTGCCCCTCGCCGGTCGCGTGATAGCTGACGTCGCGGAACTCCACCTCGACCGCAGGGAGGGTGGAAGGCACCGGCCAACGCTAGCAACCGGTTGGGGCGGTGTCAAACTGGCCCCTTGTTTTGTCGTCGGCCGCGGCGACGTGGCCGCGACGGCGCGGCATGTGCGGGGCTGGCGACGGCTTGAGCTTCCGCGCGCCGTCGGTAGGGCGCCAAGAGCATCATGAGATCCTCGCGCACCCAGTGTTCGGCAGGCCCTTCTCGCACAATGGCCCAGGCAATCAGCGAGCCGCCCGAGACGGCTCCAACCGTTCGCGCGAGACGGGCGGTGTCACAGGGTTCGAGCTCACCCACAGCGACCGCTTCGTCGAGCAGTGCTTTGTAACCCGCATGCAGACGCCGCGAGTTCTTGACGGCAAGTCGGTGGAAATCCGGATCGCTGACGTCGAGCTGAAGGAAGGCCAGACCGTTTGCCAGCTCCTGGGGGGACTTGACCTGCCGCAACATCTCGGTCGCCGCCGCCACCACCGCGGCGAGCGGCGAGCGATGAGCGGCGCGCAGATCGGCGAAGCACGCATCGACGCCATTGACCCCCATTTCCACGAGCGCCAGCAGAAGACCGCGTTTGGAACCGAATCGCTGTACGAGCGTGGCCGGCGCAAGCCGGGCTTCGCTTGCGACGTCTGCCAGCGTCACGCGTGCAGGGCCGAGCCGCGCGATCGTCCGGTGCGCAGCAATCAGGATGTCTTCGTCGGAAATCGTCCGGGGGCGCGGGGTCACGGCTTGACACATAGTGAATGAGCATTTATATTCCTGTCAAGAATGTAAATGACCATTCGTTTATTGAGGTTGTCTCTGTAGCGGCGTGTCTTCAGACCCGCCGAGGCACCGAGAGGAGGACATGATGCTTCGACGTCGAACACCCAAGAAACCTCTGACCGATCACATTGCGGTCGTCGCTGGCGCGACGCGCGGCGCCGGACGGGGAATCGCCCGCGCCCTGGCCGAGGCCGGAGCCACGGTGTACTGCACCGGACGAAGCGTGACCGGCCAGCCGTCACCCTATGGGCGTCCGGAAACCATCCAGGAGACGGCCGACCTGATTACGGCTCAGGGGGGTGTGGCGATTCCGGTGCGGGTCGATCACACCGTCGAATCCGAGGTTCGGGCCTTCTTCGAGCGGATTGAGAGGGAACATGGACGGCTGGACATCCTGGCAAACAGCGTCGCCGGCCAGGATCCGATGATGGCCCAGTGGGCCTCCTTCTGGAAAACCGACCTCACCCACGCCGAGGCCATTCTTCGGCAAGCGCTCTTGTCTCACATCATCACGGCGAAGTACGCGGCTCCTGTCATGATTCGCCGGCGCCGCGGGCTCATCGTCGAGGTGACCGAGAGCGATATGCTCATGGCCGGTGGCAACGTCCTCGTCCAGGCCGTCAAACTCAGCCTCAAGGGCCTGGCGGTCGCAATGGCGAGCGATCTGCGCAAGCACCGCATTGCCGCCATTGCCATTACGCCTGGGTTCCTCAGATCAGAAATGATGCTCGAAGGGTTTGGCGTGACCGAAGCCAACTGGCGGGACGCGGGGAAGAAGGACAAGAACTTTCTCGAGTCGGAGACGCCCCTCTTTGTCGGCCGTGCGGTGGCCGCCCTGGCGCAGGATCCACACGTGTTCGATCGATCGGGTGAGCTCGTGAGTTCGTGGCAGTTGGGGAGGGAGTACGGCTTTACGGACGCCGACGGTCACCGGCCGGATTGGGGACGGAGGAAGTGGGACTTGCCGCCGTCGATGAAGACCTGGTTCCTCGACGAGTTGCGGCGGCACGCAGACTGGATGCGATCACTCTCTCGCCGCACCGACCAATATCTGGCGCTGCAGACGAAGCCAGACCGCGCGCGACCCAAGAAGAAGGCCCGACGAAAGTCGTAGCGCGCACGCTGTAGCGTGCGCGAGTCCGTTCGTGCGGTTGACTGCAGAGTATCCTTATATTCACACCGACACATGGATTCCGCGTCACCGTATGACGTCTTGATCGTGGGTGGCGGCAATGCCGGTCTTTGTGCGGCACTGAGCGCCCGCCGTGCTGGTGCGTCGCGGGTACTGGTGCTCGAAGCGGCGCCAAAGCACTTTCGCGGCGGCAACAGCCGGCACACCAGAAATCTCCGATGCATGCACGATGCCCCGGTGAACGGCCTGACCGACACCTACTCCGAGGCCGAATATTGGGCTGATCTGGTTGACGTCACGGGTGGACACACCAACGAGACTCTCGCCCGTCTGGTGATTCGTGATACCTCCGGATGCAGGCAGTGGATGTCTGAGCATGGCGTCAGGTTTCAACCGTCGCTGGCCGGCACGCTTCAGCTGTCGCGAACGAACGCATTTTTTCTGGGTGGCGGCAAGGCGTTGATGAACGCGTACTATCGAGTCGCCGAGCGGATGGGGATCGACATTCAGTACGACACGGAAGTGTGCGAATTGACAGTGGAAAACGGCCGAGTGGCCTCAGTCGTCGTGGCTCGCAGCGGCCAGACCGATCAGATTCGGGCCAGGACCGTGGTGGCCGCCGCGGGAGGATTCCAGGCGAATCTGACGTGGTTGAAAGAGATCTGGGGTGCGGCGGCCGACAATTTCTTGATCCGCGGCACGCCCTACGATACCGGACGAGTCCTCCGCGCGCTGATGGATCACGGCGCCAAGACCGTAGGCGATGCGTTGCAGTGCCACGCCGTGGCCATCGATGCGCGGGCGCCGCGTTTTGACGGTGGAATTGTGACCCGGGTGGACTGCATCCCGCTTGGGATCGCCGTCAACAAGCATGGCGCCCGCTTCTACGATGAAGGGGAGGATTTCTGGCCGAAGCGTTACGCGATCTGGGGTCGCCTCGTGGCGGAGCAGCCGGAACAGTTGGCCTTCACGATCATCGACGCCAAATCGATGGGGACGTTCCTGCCGCCGGTCTTTCCCCCGATTGAAGCCTCATCACTTCAGCAGCTGGCTGTGGCGCTCGAGATCGATCCGGCCGCGCTCGATCGGACGATGTCGTCATTCAACGCGTCGGTCCGGTCCGGCACCTTCAACCGTGACGTGCTGGACGATTGTTCTACCGTCGGTCTGAGTCCACCGAAGAGTCACTGGGCGCGCGCGATCGATACCCCGCCATTTTTTGCCTACCCGCTTCGGCCAGGTATCACCTTCACGTATCTGGGCGTGGCGGTGAACGAGCGCGCACAGGTTCTCTTGCAGAATGGCGCGGCGATTCCAAATTTGTTTGCAGCCGGAGAGATCATGGCTGGCAACATCCTCGGCCAGGGCTACCTCGCAGGATTTGGCATGGCCATCGGCACGACGTTCGGCCGGATTGCCGGCTCACAGGCAGCGCGGTATGTCGACCCTTGATGTTCGGCCGATCCTCCAGGACGGCGAGCGGATGCTGCGCATCTGCAACGCCTGCCGCTACTGCGAAGGCTTCTGCGCGGTGTTCCCGGCCATCGAGAAACGGCTGGCGTTCTCTGAACCCGATCTGAACTATCTGGCTCACCTGTGTCACGACTGCGGGGAGTGCTACCACTCCTGTCAATACGCGCCACCTCATGAGTTTGGTGTCAACGTCCCGCAACTGTTCGCGCAGATTAGAGGTGAGACGTACCGGAAATATGCCTGGCCGCGAATGTTTGCAGGGTTGTTCCAGAGACAATGGCTGGCGCTGCTGTTAAGTGCGCTGATTGTCCCGGTGTGCTTTCTCATCGCGCTGATGCTCGTGACCGATCGTGCGGCGTTGTTCGGTCGGTATCCGGTTGCAGAAGGTTCCTTCTATCGAATCGTTCCTCACACCGTGATGGTTGGTCTTTTTGGTGGGGTCGGCGCGCTCGTGACGGTCGCGTTGGTCGCAGCGATGGTCAAGTTCTGGCGCGACATGGGTGAAGCCTTTCCAGATTTCTTCAAGGTTCGAACGCTGGTTCAAGCAGTCGCTGATGCGTTGACGCTTCGGTACCTCGATGGCGGGGGTGAGGGGTGCGCGTACCCGACCGAGGTACCGTCACAGGCCAGACGCTGGTTCCATCATCTGACGTTTTACGGATTTGGGTTGTGCTTTGCGGCGACGTCGGTCGCGGCGTTCTACCATAACGTGCTGGGCTGGAGCGCCCCTTATCCGTTGCTGAGCCTCCCGGTCGTTCTGGGAAGCGTGGGTGGCGTCGGGTTGCTGATAGGTCCCCTTGGGCTTCTATGGCTCAAGGCTGTCAGAATTCCCGACTCGAGTGATCGTTCGCAAACTCGTTTGGACGTGGCGTTTCTGGTCATGCTGTTTCTGACGAGCCTCACGGGATTTCTGCTGCTGGCGCTGCGCGAAACGGCGGCCATGGGCAGCCTGCTTGGCGTTCACCTGGGCGTGGTGTTGGGACTCTTCGTGACGATGCCCTACGGCAAGTTCGTCCATGGCTTGTATCGCTTCTGTGCCCTGGTCCGCCATGCGCTCGAGACAAAGCGCACGATCATCGGAACGCTGATTCTCGTCGTTGCCTTGGCGGGCCCTGCCCGCGGGCAGACCAATTCGCTCACCATCATCGCGCCCGCTGCTCCGGGTGGAGGTTGGGATCACACGGCCCGGGCCATGCAGCAAGCGCTGCAACAGAGCGGCCTTTCCCGCATTGTCAAGGTCGTCAATGTGCCTGGGGCGGGTGGGACGGTTGGCCTTGCGCAGTTCATCAACACGAACAAAGGCAAGGGGGACGTTTTGATGGTCACCGGCCTCATTATGGTGGGCGCCGTACTCACAAATCGATCGCCGGTCACCTTGGCCGATGTCACCCCGATCGCGCGGCTGACGGGCGAGTACAGGGTACTGGTGGTTCCTTCGGCGTCCCCGTACCGGACGCTGTCTGACTTCATCAAGGCCTGGAAGACCAATCCGGGAAAGCTCGCCATTGCCGGCGGCTCAGCGGGCGGGACGGATCACATGATTGCCGGGCTTCTGGCTTCCGCTACGGGCATCGATGTCGCCCGCGTCAACTACGTCCCGCATTCAGGCGGCGGTGAGTCCATCGCATCCATCGTGGGCGCTCAGGTAGCGGCCGGCATCAACGGGCTCGAGGAGCTCGTGCCGTTCATCAAGGCCGGCCGCGTACGCGCGCTTGCCATTTCGAGCGATCAACGACTCGCTGGTGTCGATATTCCAACCTTTGCGGAGCAGGGCATTGCCCTGAGCGTTGCGAACTGGCGGGCCGTCGTAGCCCCACCCGGCATAGACCCAAAGCAGCGAGCGACGCTCACGTCGTTGGTCGATCGTATGCAGAGCTCGACTCCCTGGAAACAAGTGCTGGTCAAGAATCACTGGATTGACATGTTTCAATCCGGTCCTGTGTTTGAGGCGTTCCTCAAGCAAGAGCACGTCCGCGCCACCGGCGTTCTCAAGTCCATTGGCCTCGTGAAATGAGGTCACGGGTCGAACTATCCCTGGCAGTCGGGATCGTGTCGCTTGGAGTCCTGATGCTCGCGGGCGTGTTCAACATCGGGGCCGGTGCGGGCTACGACCGAATCGGACCCCGGTTTTTCCCCTCGGTCGTCGCAACTGGCCTCGTGGTACTTGGCGGTTGGTATGCCGTCTCAATGTGGCGAAACAGCCGACGAGGATTCGATCTCCGCCCGGAGGTACGAAGACCCTTCCGTTGAACTGGAGAGCCCTTGGGTACCTGACGCTCTCTTTCATCCTCTGCGTTGCCGTGTTGGAACGCGTCGGGTTCGTCGTAGCCTCCAGCATTCAGGTCTGGCTGGTCACGCGCGCGTTCGAGAGCCGAAGCCCGATTCGTGATGCTGTCGTCGCGGTCGTCGTGGTGACGGCTGTCTATCTCGCGTTCTCCAGAGGGTTGGGTCTTGCTTTGCCGTGAGCTTTAGGCCCTAAGCCTTCCGATGGATTCACTTCGTCATCTTCTCGACGGCTTTGCAATTGCTCTCAGCGTCGGGAACCTCCTCTGGGCTTTTGCTGGCGTCCTGCTCGGCACGATCGTGGGTGTGCTTCCGGGCATTGGCCCTGCGCTCACCGTTGCACTCCTCCTGCCGGTGACCTTCCGTGTCGATCCGGTGAGCGCCTTCATCATGTTTGCGGGCATCTACTACGGTGCGATGTACGGCGGCTCGACCACTTCGATCTTGATGAACACCCCTGGCGAAAGCGGCAGCATGATCACCGCGCTTGACGGCTACGAAATGGCAAAGGCCGGCAGAGCGTCGGCAGCCCTCGCCACGGCGGCCATTGGATCGTTTGTGGCTGGCACGATTGGTACGGTGGGCCTGACGTTCCTGGCCCCGCCGTTAGTCACGCTGGCGCTCACGTTTGGACCTGCCGAGTACTTTGCTCTGATTGTCCTAGCATTCACGAGTATTTCCGCTGTCTTGGGCGCGTCACCTCTTCGCGGTTTCATCAGCCTGTTTCTGGGGCTGGCACTTGGCCTGATTGGAATCGATCTCCAGACCGGGCAGGCACGTTACACGTTCGGCGTCGCACAGCTGCTGGACGGTATCGATGTGGTCGTGATCGTCGTTGGACTATTTGCCGTCGGGGAAACACTTTTTGCAGCCTCGAGCGCAACCACACCGGGAGTGGTGGCAAAGGTCAAGCGCTGGACCTGGATGACCCGCGAAGACTGGAGCCGCTCGTGGAAGAGCTGGCTGCGGGGGACGCTGCTGGGGTTTCCGATTGGAGCACTTCCGGTTGGCGGCGCGGAGATTCCGACCTTCCTTTCGTACTGGCTCGAGAAGCGGATGTCACCTCATCCTGAGGAATTCGGTCGAGGCGCCATTGAAGGTGTGGCCGGACCGGAGGCCGCTAACAACGCCGCAGCCGCAGGAGTCCTGATTCCCTTGCTGACGTTCGGCCTGCCGACGTCCGCGACGGCCGCGATCATGCTCGCGGCCTTTCAGCAACATAACCTTCAGCCGGGTCCACTGCTCTTCGAAACCGATCCCGGACTGGTATGGGGACTGATTGCGAGCCTCTACCTCGGCAATGTGATGTTGCTTGTGCTGAATCTGCCTCTGGCTCCCGTCTGGGCCAGGTTACTCGAGATTCCTCAACCGCTGCTCTATGGCGGCATTGTCATGTTTGCAACCGTTGGAACCTACAGCCTGAACAACTCCGTGTTTGACGTAGGGCTCGTCTATCTCATTGGACTGCTGGGCTTCTTGATGCGGCGCTTTGGTTTCCCGCTGGCTCCAGTCATCATTGGGGCGATTCTCGGGCCGATGGCTGAACAGCAGTTCCGCCGTGCGCTCGCGATCGCCGAGGGCGATGGCTCCGTGTTTTTCACGCGCCCGGTGTCTGCCACCCTGTTTGCCGTCGCTATCGCGGTGTTGGCCTTGCCACTGGTGTTCCGCGCGGCCAACCGACGCTAGATCGTGTCAACTCCTCTAATCGGACGAAGTAGTCCGTTTGGCCTAACCCTTTCGGGGAGTTGAATTGGCGTAAACCCCCTCTCACAATCGGTCGAGCTTCAGCCGTTCGTGCGGCATCCTGGTGGATCCATCGGAACCCTGAATCATGAAACGCCGCGCAGTTGCGTTCGCGGTTGCTCTCGTCGTGGCCCCGAGCGCCGGGCAATCGGTCGCGAAAGCGGCACAGGAGTCAGCGGCCCAGCCGTCAAGCTTTGAGTTGATTGTCACCGCCGGCCGAACTCTGCGCGTTGCACTCGATCGGCGGGAGCGCGTGACAGGAGTTGGGCAACCCGTCACGGCGATTCTCGTCGACCCCCTCTATTCCTACGATCGCATTGTTGTACCGGCCGGAACGAAGGCACTTGGTCACATCGAGAGGCTCGAAGCGGTCTCCAAAATCACGAGAGCGCGCGCGATGCTCGGTGGCGACTTCACGCCTTTGCGCCAGACCCTCCTGCAGTTCGACACGTTGGTGATGCCAGACGGCAACAGATTGCGTATCTCCGCGCGTGTCAAATCAGTCGCTGAGAATGTTGCGCTCCGGGTCGCGCAATCGCCCAAGTCACGAACATCGCGTGTTCAGGACGCTGCGACCCAACAGGTCAAGGCGGCAATCGAGCCATTCACCGCGGCCGGAAAAAAAGACCGTCTGAAGGATTGGGCTCTATCAAAGCTGCCGTACCACCCGCAGTACCTTCGCAAGGGCACCGTGTACACGGTCGAGCTGCTCGAGCCGTTGAGCTTCGGGGCTGCCGTTTCTCCGGAGTGGGCTCCCGAAGGGACGATGCCGCCGCCCGAGAGTGTCCTGGACGCTCGATTGATCACGGCGCTCGACTCGGTGACCACCCCACGAGGGACGGCCATCCGCGCGGTTCTCACACAGCCAGTGTTTTCCGCTGACAAACGTCTGATTCTTCCCGAGGGCACGGAACTGCGTGGGGAGGTGACGTTCACGAAACAGGCGAAATCGTTTCGTCGAAACGGACAGCTCCGTTTTCTGTTCGAGACGGTACATTTGCCGGACCGGGGTCCGGAAAAGCTCCTTGCCTCGTTGCACGCCACGGAACTGGGCGGAAACAACGTTGCCATCGACGAAGAGGGCGGGACGCGCGTCACCAATTCCAAGACTCGCTTCATTGCGCCGGTGCTGAGCCTTCTTGCGGTTCACGCCGCAACGAACCGTGACGTGATCGACGCCGGCGAAGTGGGGAATGCGGCGCCGATCGATGGCGCGAACGTGGGAGGTCGGGCCATCGCGGGCTTTTTTGGACTGGGAGCCGTCGGGATGGCCATTGCGCAAATTTCGAGACCCGTCGCGACGTCGTTGGGCGTGATTGGCGCCGCCGAGACCATCTACCGAAATCTGCTCAAGAAGGGGAGCGAAGTGGTGTTTCCTGCGGACACTCCCCTTCAACTGCAGCTATCCCCGGGTTCGACGAGCCAATGACAAGGCCTCGGGCTCTAGGCGATATCAGTCGCCTGGCAGCATGCCTGCTGACGCTGCTGCCGATCGAGTTGCAGGTCCCTCGTATCTTTCACACCGAAACGAACCTTGTCGTGCTTCACGCCACGGTGAAGAACACCCGGGGCGAATTGGTCACCGATTTGAATCAGGATGCGTTCACGGTCTACGACAATGGAACCCGGCAACGGATTGCGGTATTCCAACGGGAGGATATCCCGGTTTCACTCGGGCTGCTGATCGACAACAGCGGAAGCATGCGCCCGGTGCGAGCAAAGGTCGAGGCGGCCGCGCTTGCATGCGTACGAGCGTCGAATCCGGAGGACGAAGCCTTCGTGTTGAACTTCGGCGACAAGCCGCAACTCGATGTGCCTCTTACCAGCGATGTCCGCGTGCTCGAGGAGGGCATCACGCGCGTCGATTCGATTGGGGGTACGGCCATGCGTGACGCGATCGACGTGGGAACGCAGTACCTGGCCACCTCCGCACATCGCGAAAGGAAAGTGCTTTTGGTCATTACCGATGGAAGAGACAACGCGAGCGTGGCATCGCTCGAGCAGATTCGCAAACTGGCTCAGCAGCGTGAGGTGACCGTCTATGCGATTGGACTTTTGAGCGAGGAAAGCCAGGCCGGCGCCGGCAGCGCCCGGCACGAGCTCAACGAGTTGACGGAATCGACCGGGGGAGCTGCCTACTTTCCGGCAAGTCTCGAGGGCATTGACGCCATCGCGCTGGGCATCGCGCGCGAGATTCGAAACCAATACACGATCGCCTTCAATCGAACCGCCAGGCTCGATGGTTCGTATCGCAAACTGCGGGTCGAAGTACGAGGAGCGGGCCCATTGATCATCCGCGCGCGGCCGGGCTACTGGGCGACGCCACAGTAGGTGTCACGCGCGATATACTCACCCCGACAAGAGGCACCTCAGTTCCAACGCGACCGTAGCGCGCGAGGCAAAGGAGGGATCGTGATTCCGAGAAGTTTCGGCCGCACTGTGCTCAGCTGCGCCCTCGCCTCAATGGTCACGCTTATCGCGACCGCTCAAACAACAAAGCCGAAGCCGACGCCGCCCAGAATCGGGCCAACGACCAAACCCAAGCCGGCACCGCCGACCGAAAAAAAAGTCGCTCCAGCCCCGACACCACCGCCGGCGCCAACCGACCTCAAGATCAGTACAAAGAGCATCAGCGGCGCGCAGGTGACTGAATCGGGGATGTACTTTACGAAGGCGCGGCAGCGGTTCGATTTTCCGGGAATCGCGATGATTACGCAGTGCGACCTCAAGCGCACCTTGCAAATCAATGACAGTGCGAAGCTCTACATGGTGCAGTCGTTCGACGAAGGGAAGCCGAAGGCAAGTGCGCCCACTGCGACATCGAACCCGTCAGCCGGCGCACCCGCCTCTGGGGCAGAAACCCAGCCCGCGCCAAAAGGTGGAATCATCAAATACACGACCACCACGACCGACACAGGAGAGCGAAAGGTCGTATTCGGCCTCGAGGCGCGACATATCAAAGTAGTCGCGACGCGAGAGCCAAGCTCCGAGGCGTGCGACAAACGAGTGGAGAAAGTTGAGACAGACGGCTGGTACGTTGACCTTCCAAATTACGCCGCGTGTCCTGCTGCGGCAACCCAGCCGCTGGCTGCTGCACAGCCCCCTCCGACGGAACAAAGTGCGTGCGTGGATCGCACCGAGTCACAAACTGTTGGCGACGCGAAGTTGGGCTTTGCCGTGTTGTCGACGGTCACGACGACGACGGGAGAAAAACAGGATGTGTCAATCATTACGACCGAGGTGACCGATCTGCAAATCACGACGCTCGCTCCGGCGCTCTTTGACGTCCCGCCCGGCTATTCCGAGGTCAAAGGCTATCCGGAGTTGCTGCCGAACATCGCTGCCGGTGGCAGTGTGGCCGATGCGGTGTTTGGATCGATTTCCGCAGGCACGAGCACGGTCGCGCCCAAGTTGGCCGGGTTCGTTCGCATTGGCATCATCGATCCCGGCAACAAGAGTGGGCAAACGATTTCAGCCGCCATGCTGCGAGAAGGGTTGACCTCCGGCTTCAGCAAGAGGCCGTTCGACTCTGTTCCGGTCATGGGCAAGACGCCCGAGGAAATCGCCCGCGACGCGCAACAGAAGGAAGTCGACTACCTGCTTTCCAGCGAGCTGGTGGAAGTCAAGACGTCGAAACCAAGCAGAATCGGGGGGCTGGTGCGTCGCGCATCTGGTGATGCCTCGAAAGAGATTCATGAGGCTCGCGTCGACTACAAGTTGTTTGCCGTTGATAACCAGGCCAAGCCTCGCCTTGCTTCCTCGGCGAGAGCATCGAGTAGTGCTTTGGGCGCATCCGCTGTCCGGCTCGCGACGTTTGCGGGGTCGACCTATATCAACTTGATGCCGGGCGGGTCGCTCGTGCGCGGGTACTTGCCGTTGGCCGAGATGGGACTTGGCCCATCCGCGCCGGCCATGCCCGGCATGGTCGCACCCGGGATGGGTGCCGCGATGACGATCTTGTCGCTGGCCCAAAACTGGAATGCCATGCGCACCGATGTCGGCGCGCCCGGCAGCGGCGAGGCCGAGGTGCTGCAGACGATCAGCGAGGCGATGGCCACCGCAAGCAGGTCCGTCATTGAGGAGCTGAACAAGAAGAAGTAAGAAGACAGAAGACAGAAGACAGAAGACGGAAAACGGAAGACAGACAACAAAAAGGTGCTGACATGAAACGAACTTTGGCTCTTACGCTCGGACTCGTGATCATGGGGTTCGTGGGTGCCCAGCCCTCCTACGAGCTGTCAGGTCAGGCCGGTGGATGGACGACGCTGTTCGATGGTTCCAGTTTGAAAGGTTGGAACGTTGTTGGCGATGCCAACTGGGAGTTGGCGGAAGGGGCCGTGCAAGCCTCCAAGGGCACCGGATTTCTGGTGACACCCATGCCCTACGGGGATTTTCAGATTACGCTCGAGTTCTGGGTGACAGACGATGCGAACAGTGGTGTCTTTATCCGCTGCCAGGACCCAAAAATGATCTCGGCCATGAACTCTTACGAAGTGAACATCTTCGACAAGCGGCCCGACCAGTCCTACCGAACAGGCGGCATCGTGGATGTGGCAAAACCGGCCGCAATGATCAACACGGGCGGGAAGTGGAATACCTTCGACATTACCGCGCAAGGCCCGAAGCTGATGGTCACCCTGAACGGCACGCGCACGGTTGACGTCGAGCACAAAGGGCACGCTCGAGGACCGATTGCCCTTCAGTATGGCGCGGGCACGGTCAAGTTCCGCAACGTCCGAATCAGAACCTTGTAGACTGACGGTATGAAGGTCAGGACGCTCGCGGCGCTGACCGCCCTGGTGCTGGTCGTCTCCGGCACCGCACTGGCGCAGTTCGGACAACGCGGTCGGTTTCGTGGGTTGCCCATGGCCGCCCCCGACAGCTTCGACGGCCGATTTCAGGTACTGCCGCATCATGTATCGCGAGAATCGGTTTGGTGACGGTGACGGTTGGGCCACTGATTATCCAAGCGCCGATGTCAATCTCTCGATCCGGTTGTCGGAGCTCACCAAAACCGCGGTGAGTTTCGCGTCTTCAGGCGAACCAAAGCATCTCATCGTGCGCCTCACCGATGACGAATTGTTTCGATGTCCCATCATCATGATGCTCGAGGTCGGGGGTCTGTTCCTGGACGATGAAGATGCCGCTCGATTGCGGACGTATTTGTTGAAAGGGGGCTTCCTGTGGGTTGACGATTTCTGGGGCTCCACCGCGTGGGCAGCCTGGGAGAGCCAGATTCGGAAAGCGTTCCCCTCCGGCGAGTTTCCCATCGTCGATCTCAAACCCGATCATCTGATGTTTCGAACGCTCTTCGAACTGCCGCGGATGCCCCAGATTCCCTCCATCAACTCGTGGTTCCGCCTGGGTGGCGGGACGTCCGAACGCGGAGCCGACAGCGCCGAAGTCCACACCCGAGGGATTCTCGATCGCTCGGGGCGCTTGATGGTGTTGATGACGCACAACACCGACATCAGCGATTCGTGGGAACGCGAGGCGGAGGATCCCAACTACTTCTACCAGTTTTCGGTGAACGGTTACGCCGTGGCCGTCAACGTGCTGCTGTACTCGATGACGAATTGATGGAGATCCCGTTCATGCGGCGAGAAAAGCGTCAGGACTTGAGGCATCCCGTCACGTGGGAGCTGCGAGGTAAGTCACTGCGTCCGATCGAACCCGGCAGCGGCGTTGATCTCAAGACCAGCCGCGAACTTCGTGGCGTCGTGACCGATGTGAGTGCCGGCGGATTGTGCCTGCTGACCGATGATGAGGCCGAGGTATCAGGACCGGTCCGATGCGAAATTGTCGTTCCCCAGTTTGCCGTAGGTATTCCCACGCTCATGCAGGTTCGATGGAGTCGTCGAGACGATGTCCATCAAACCAATCGAATGGGCCTTCAGTTTCTGGTGTAACGCGTACGTAGCGCAGGACTTCAGTCCTGCTTACCAGCCAGGGGGGCAGGTCTAAAGACCTGCGCTACGTACGGCGTCAATTGCCGCTCAAGCCGCCAGGCCAGGGCGAATTCATGTGGTACGGCACGGCCGGGCCTATCATTTCAACACGACGGATCTTGCCGTCCTCGATGAGAAATGCCTCCGTCACCAGAATGCTCCCGGGCCGGTTGAAGCCGGGATACTTGTGCTTCGTGCCGTCCGAGAGCACCCCCTCGTTGACGGTGCCCTGATCGAAGACGGCGTGTGCCCAGACGACGCCACGCTCGCTATCCACCAAGGGGTACCGGCGGTTATGAATGCTCTGAACGACGTAATACAGCCCCCTCTTGAACTGCGACAGGCAATCCATCGCAAACAGGTTGATCGTCCCTGCCGGCTCGTTCGGCGGTCGCGGGACGTTGGTGGTCGGGGCTCCGTTTTCAATGCGATGACAGTCGTTCGTGAACGGATACGTCCCGCTCCCTTGAATGCCCTTGCCGTCGTTCTTCTGGAGGCCGGTGAAGTACCCGTCCGCGATCGAAATCATGTGCTGACGCGACAGACGCTGACCGACGGGAATGGACTTGAACCACATGTCTTCGGCTTTGCCCGCTTGATCCATGGCCGCGATGTTGTTGGGTCCGCCGCCGCCGGGGCGGAAAAAGACCGACTCGATTTCGGTGATGCGACCGAGTTCGATGCGCAACCTCACGCTCATCAACAGCGTGGCACCGGCCTCCTGCATCGTCCCCATGAACGCCACCTGGCCGAATTCCGGATCGGAGAAGACGTGCTTGTACTTGCCAAGACCAGCGGCGGTCTTCCAGAAGCCGTCACCCACCTGCATGACCTGATTGTTCTCGCTATACATGACATCGGTAGATAACGGCAGCCGCTTCGGGTCGTGCGCGACGACCGCTGCGAGGTATTGGTCCATCACGCCCTCGAGACACGCGCGGTCGCAGTTGAGCGGAATCGGTCCCGTGGAAGCCTTGACCTGGGTTGCCAGGGAGCCAACGAGCGCGCCAGACACCATGGCCAGGACGCCGAGAGTGGAACGCATGAAAGTCCTCCAACGACTTTGCAAACCTGTAACCTCAGACAGAGCCGCGTGGCGTGACTGATTCTATCGCTGAACTGCTCTAGACGACACGAGGGTGAGTCCAGAGGTCTCGCTCACAGGTAGAGCGGCAGCTCGCCGCGCGCGCGAAGCCGAATGGCCGCTTCATTCCATCGTTTGCGCGCGCGTCGGCGTAAAGTTCTGCACGCTCGGAATGAGAGCGGCCACTGCCGGGCAAGATGCCGCCGGAATTGACGGGAGAAGCGCTTCGGGTGTTCGGACACGCTGCCGACGAGCAGGGCGCGGCAATTTCGCCGAATGAGGTCGAAGCGATCATCGAATTCCGGACGCTGAAAGCGTTCCTGGCTCGCGAGCACCTCGTCAATGAAGTGGACGAGACGTGCGGTGAGGTCATCGATTGAACCCCGGCGGGCGGCCCGCGTGAACAGGGTTTCGTGCCCAATTGCCAGATCCGTCTCGACGTCCTGGAGGTCATCGAGCAGCTGGAGAAAGACTCCGTACCCGAACGCGAACAGCTCCTCCCAGGGTTCGGGTGAGCCGGCAACGAGATGGAGATCGGCCACGACCGAGCTGCCACCTTTCTCGAAGCTGATGCCAAGGAGATCGGCGTCGGTGAGCCCGGTCCCGCTCTGTTGGTCGAGACTGCGCGATTGACCGCGGTGGATCGCCAGCAGGCTTGCGTAAACGTCAGGGAAGCGGTCGCGCGGCAGGTCGGCCTCGATTTGCTTCACCAGGCGATCGACTGCAGCCTCTCGCTCGTTGATGGCGTGCACGCGGAGTCCTGCAAGGCGCTCCCCCAGACGTATGGTGAACGAGCGCTTGAGATCCCGCGCAATGTCAGGATCGTCAAGCCAGTTGTCGGTAACGGGATACAGCATGCTGTAGGCGAAGAGTCCGGGCCCCATCGTGACGGGCCGATCCAGCAGCATCTGCAGACTGTTTCCGATCCACACGTTCCGGAGGGCCTGGCCAAGTTGTTCAAGCGTCACGCTGGGGTCGAAGGCCCTCGCCTGGCGGGCAAAGACGATCGAAGATTCGTAGAACGCGTCCCCGAACAACAGGCGTCGATAGCCCTCGGGCCAGCCAAGCCTTTCGCGTCCAAAGGACTGCAGTCGCTCCCGCATGCGCTGGCGCCACGCCTGTCGTGCTGACTCGTCCGCCGGCAGCGCTTCAATGTCGGCCGCAACCTGGTCAATTAAATGAGCCGTGGCCCGGGCGTTCGAACGTTGTTGCCACAAGCCAATTTTCGGTCCCAACCCGGGAGGATGGGATGGCGTTCGATGCCAAAGCGAGAGGAACGTCTCACAAGCTGAGCCCAACCGCTCCGCAAATCCCGGAACCTGGGCGCTGACATTCACCTCGTCGGCTATCACATTCCTCCGTCAACGGGCGTCATGTTGGCAATACGAAACGAACCAGCAGAAGGTTTCGGTGAAACACCCGCCGTATCCCGGGCGTGTTATCGTTCGGGGCCATGAATGGTTCTTTCGATCTCTTGGCGCACGTCGCGCACGCTGAAGCGTGCGCGCTACGATTTCCGAGTTCTAACGCGTGCGCGCTACTAGCGGGTCGTGGGCGTCACATATGAGCCGGACCATCACGTTGATTCCGGGCGATGGCATCGGCCCGGAAGTCACACTAGCGACGCGCCAGATCCTTCAGGCGGCGGGGGTTTCGATCGAATGGGACGAGCACGTGGCGGGCACCGAGGCGCTCAGGCGCACGGGTCAGGCGTTGCCGACCGAGGTCCTCGACTCGATTCGCAAGAATGGCGTCGCCCTGAAGGGGCCGGTGACCACGCCGATCGCCGAGGGGTTCACGAGCGTGAACGTCGCGCTCCGGAAAGACCTGGACCTTTATGCCAATCTCCGACCGGTTCGCAACCTGCCGAGCGTGCCTTCGCGGTTCACCGGCGTGGATCTCGTCATCGTGCGCGAGAACACGGAAGATCTGTATGCGGGCCTCGAGCACGTGGTCGTCCCCGGTGTGGTCGAGAGCCTGAAGATCATTACCGAGCGGGCCTCGACGCGGATTGCCGAGTTTGCCTTCAATCACGCGCGCCAACATGGCCGTCGGCAAGTGACCGCCGTCCACAAGGCAAACATCATGAAACTTGGGGACGGCTTGTTCCTTGAAAGCGTGCGGACGGTCGCCCGCGCGTACCCGACCGTCCAGTACAACGAGAAGATTGTCGACGCAGCATGTCTGCAACTCGTCCTTGATCCGTCGAAGTTCGACGTGCTCGTCATGCCCAACCTGTACGGCGACATCGTTTCGGATCTCTGCGCCGGTCTGGTCGGTGGGCTTGGCGTTGTCGGGTCCGCCAACATTGGCACGGATATCGCGGTGTTCGAGGCCGTCCACGGCAGCGCGCCGGACATTGCGGGCAAGAATCTCGCGAACCCATTGGCGCTGTTGCTTTCGGCGATCATGATGCTCCGATACCTGGGCGAGAACGACGCCGCCGACCGAATCATGGCCGCCATCGAGCGTGTGCTGACAGCCGGCGTTTCCCGCACTCGGGATCTCGGGGGCACGGCGTCCACGTCTGAGTTCGCAGACGCGGTGTGTCGAGCCCTCGCGTGATGCCGTGCCTGTGGCTCGCCTAACCTTTGCCTTTTGCTGAGTCCGTCCTTACAATCCGCCCACATAACCTGTCAGCAGAAAAAAGGGGGTACCCATGAACTACAAACGCGTCGCCATAGCCGCCGTTGTCGCGTGGGCTGTTTCGGTGGTGGTCGGATTTGTGGTCAACGAAGTGCTGCTTGCCGATGTCTACGCGGCAAACCAGGCGGTGATGCGCCCGGAGGCCGAAATCATGGGGATGCTTCCGATCGGATTCGTGTTCCTGCTGCTCGGGTTCTTCACCTTTGCGTACATGTACGCAAAGGGCTATGAGGGCGGGAGCGGTCTCATGGAAGGTCTGAGGTTTGGCTTTTGTGCGGGGGTCCTCATTACAGGCTTTGGACTGATCTGGCAGTACGTGCTGTATCCAATCACCGGAACGATGGCGATGTCGATCATCATCGATCTGCTCTTTGAAAGCACGTTGTATGGTGCCATCGTCGGACTGATCTACAAGCCCGCAGCGCACGCTGTGCGGCGCCCCGCAACCGTGTGAGGGTTTCGAGCATGCCATTCATTGATTGGAGCGATGTTCCCGTCCAGACACTGGCCCCAGGCGTTCGGCTTCGCACACCCTACGGCGAGCGAATCATGCTGTCGCTCGTAGAGCTCGACGAAGGAGCTGTCGTGGCGCCTCACTCGCATCCGCACGAACAGGCGGGCATCGTGCTGGAAGGCATGCTCGAGCTGACAATCGACGGTCACGCGCGCACGCTCAAGGCCGGTGAAGCCTACATCGCACCCGGAAATGTGACCCATTCTGCACGAGCCGTCGGAAGCGGATGCAAGGTCCTGGATGTCTTCAGCCCGGTTCGTGAGGACTATGCAAAGGGGATGAACCAGTACACGCGATAAGTAGCGCGGGCCTTGCTTTGCAGGCCCGCTTGGAGCCGGGTCCAAAGAGCAGGACCCGGCCTACGTACTGCAGTTTCGCACCTCAGGGTCGATTGCTGGCCGGCGGCGTCACGCCGTTCAGACGCAGGTAGACGGCCAGCTGGCCGTAGATGTCTTGACTGTGCCCCATTGAAAAGTAGATCACCCGTAATCGGCTGGTCGTCGGCCCCATGAACGGCAGCGACATGACGCGTTCGGCCAGTTGCTGATCGTTGAACTCCTTGAGCACGGCGGCGCCGTAGTCCATCGACTGACGAAGGGCGGCCACGACGTCAGCCTTTGATGTGGCCTGCATGTTGAGCATCGGCGCTGGCGCCTTGGCGCCCAGGGTTCCCAGCAGTTTCACGTCGATGCCCGCCACATGCATGATCCGCTCGCCAAAGCTCTGCTGCGCCGGTGTCGGTTTGAATCCGAACTTGTCATCGGGCATCGCTTCGGCGACACCGAGGAGCAATCCCCGGTTCCGCTCCCAATCTGCCTGAACATCGCACGCCACGGTCGTGCATGGGGGCGCCGCTGGTCCCCGTCCACGCCCACCTTGCCCTCCCTGCGCCACTGCGCTCGTCGCGAACACTCCCACCAGAATTGATCCCAGCATCAGTGTGATTCCGCGTCTCATGAAACCCTCCACAAGTTGACCTACGCGCCCGGACTTCCCGTACGCCGCCAACATATCTTTATACACGCATCTCCAGGACGACCGTTCTCAAATTGATAGGCGGGTAAGCGCCGACGAGCCCGGGCCACCTCATTTCTCGCATTAGCCTCCAGGAGGTGGCATGTGGGCGTTCCAGCGATCGTCGCCGTTTTCATGGTGTCAAGCTGCGTCACTGGCGTCGCGTCGGCCCAGACGCTTCAAGAAGGGAAGGGCGGGCTCGAGATTTTTGGCGGCATCGGATGGGGCCATCTGTTCCGAGTGGAGGACCGAACCTTTGGCGATCGGCCGACCATTGCTGTTGGGGTTGGAGTCGACCTTTCACGGCGGGTTCACGTCGGGTTCGAGGTCAACGACACGATGGGGCTCACACCTGAAGCAGTCGGGTGTGGAGCGCCGCCCGGCGTGACCTGCGTGGGAACCGGGCGCGACGGCTTTCGTCGTGCGCGAATTGCAACGGGCAATGTCTTCTACTTCTTTTCCGACGGGCGAAGCCAGCCGTACGTGACTGGGGGTATTGGCGCGCTGTGGACCAAAGGTGTCGGCTCAGTGACGTTCGGCGGGCGCGATATTTGGCGCATCACCGAACAGGAGTTTCGTGAACGCGGCCTCGTGTGGCACGTCGGGACAGGCGTCCGCATTGCCGTCACGGGGAGGGTCTCGGTCCGTCCCGAGTTCAGGCTCTACGACTCGACAATCCAGTCGAGTGTCAATCTCAACTTGCTGCGCGGGTCGGTGGCGGTCGCGTACGGCTGGTGACTCGGCCCTCGAACTTCGTGGCGATGGTGACGAGCCCTCGACCTCTTATGCGACGCCGAAGCCAGGCCAGAATCGCACGAGCAGGTACCCGGCGCCAGCGAGGAGAATCCAGATCATCAGGGTCAGCCACAACCCGGAAGCTGCCATGGTTCGCAGGTTCACACCGTAGCCGGCTGCGATCGCCGGACCGGCCGACGATGAAGGAAGCATGAGGCCGTAGTTGCCCGCGCACGCAACGAGATAGACGAATGGAATCGGATTCTGGCCCAGTCGCTCGAACGTGCTGATTGTGATCGGCACGACGATCGCGATGGTTGCAGTGTTGCTGGTAATCTGCGTGATGAAAATCGTGAGAAGCGAGAAGATGACAACCGAAAGAAAGCCACCGCTGCCGGCCAACGGAACGAGCCCGTCGGCAAGAAACTGCGCCGTGCCGGTCTCGCTGAGGATTTGTCCGAGTGCCGATCCGCCCGCAAACAGGTAAATAAGTCCCCAGACCATTTGACCCTGCGCGTACTGCCACTCCAGCAGGGGCTCGTTCTTGTGCCGGATTGCAAAGCTCACCACCCCGAATGCCAGAAACACAAACGCGGGTGTGAGCTCCGGTAGCATCGACGCGTAAAGCTGCCGCGTGAAGGCGAGCAGCATAGCCGTGGCGAAGAGGGCCAATCCCCATCGCTCGGGCACCGACAGGGGACCGAGCGAACGGAGCTCCTGAGCGAAATAGGCGCGCGAGCCTTCCACACGCTCCATTTCCGGCTCGAACGCAAACCTCATATAGATGAGCGACGCGCCAGCGATGAAAATGGTCAACGGCAACACACGCGTCAACCATGTCGTGAACAGAAACTCGTGATCGATCAACCGTTGCTCCAGGAACTGAATGGTCAAGAGGTTCGGTGCTCCGCCAAGAGGCGTTCCAGAGCCGCCAACGGCCGTGCCCCATGCCACGGCAATCAGGAGCGCCGAGGCGAAGGCGCTTTTGCCGAGATCCTCGATGCCGATGAAGCGAAGCATGGCAATGACAATCGGCATCATCGACGCGGCCACGACGGCGTTCGGCAGCACCGAGCTCAGGACAGTCGCGACCAGGAACCAGGTGAGGATTTGCTGGCGCGTGCCCGTCCCGATGCCCAGGAGAGAAATGAGCGCGATACGGCGGTCCAGCCCCCAGCGGTGCCATAAGATTGCCAGCATATTCGCGCCCAACAGCAAGAACACCAGCTGCTCGGCGTAGGCCGACGCGATGGTGCCGACGGGCAGGAAGCCGAAGACGGCCGTGACGACCAGCGGCAGGAATGCCGTCACGGCCAGGTGCACCGGTTGTGCGATCCACCACCATGACATCCATACGAGCAAACCGATACTTCCGCGGACGGGATAGGGTGCCCACGGCAGCGGACTCAGAATCAGGAGCAGAAAGACAGTCGGTCCGCCCAGCGTGTGGAGTGTCTGCCGGCGCACGTCCACGTCACGCGGGCCGGGAGCGTTCGAGGCGTAGGAGGGTCGAGGGCATCGAGCCGCAGTCTAACACCGGCCAAATCTGCACTTTATGTTTTCAGTTCTCACTTCCAAATTCAGGTTGCTGGTCTTTTCAGCAACCTGCTAGAGTCGCTTCAGCACTCGACCGGAGCAGCAGAGAACCGTTTGATGAAGTCATTCCCACCCGAAGTAGAGGAGGGTTTCATGCGTAGGATACCGCTCGTGATCGTCATTCTCCTGGTCCTCGGGATGGCTGGCGTGATTTACGCGCAGATTACCAACCCGCTTCCAGCGACCGTCGACAAACGCGGTCTGATGGTCGAGGTCAGGGATGTCGTGCGTCTGCCCGAAACGCGCGGCATGCGTCCTGTCGAGCAGGATGTAACGCCCTCCGGCTGGGCTCGCGTGAGTTATGTTCGTGACCTTCCGGACGGTCGCCGGTTCGCCAACGATTCGCGCGGATTCCTGTACTTGCTCGACCGGAATGACCAGCCCTCGGTGTGGGCGAACGTCGCCGAGACGTTTCCGCACGCCATTTACAACAGGCTGGAGAGCGGGTTCATCGGATTCGATTTCCACCCGGAGTTCGCGAAGAACGGCTTGTTCTATACCGTGCATGCCGAACGCGCGATGGGCAATCCTGCAACGCCGAATTTCATCCCGCCCGGGTTCACGCCGGCCGATGTGACCCACCACAACGTCATCACGGAATGGCACGCCACGAACCCCGCTGCGAACACGTTCGGCGGCAGCAGGCGCGAATTGCTCCGCGTGGCCCACGTGGTTCAGAACCTCACGCACCCGTTTGGACATGTGGAGTTCAACCCCGCGGCAAAGCCCGGCACGGCTGACTACGGGTTGCTTTACACGAGCGGCAGCGATCTCGGATTCAGCAATGGCGGTGGACCACACGCGAACAATCCTGGTCAGACGCAGCGCCTCGATTCGGTGATTGGCGCGATTTTGCGGATCGATCCGCGCAGTCCCTCCGTGTCGAAAGGGATGAAGGGACTCGGGGACTACACGATTCCACCGGGCAACAAGTTCGCGGCGGACGGCGACCCGAAGACACTTGGGGAGATCTACGCGTATGGCTTCAGAAATGCCCACCGGCTGTCGTGGGATCTCACCGATGGAACCCTGTTTGCCAATGACATCGGCATGAACCACATCGAAGAGGTGAACATCGTTCGCAACGGCGAGAATTACGGCTGGATGAAGCGGGAGGGGTACTGGGAGAACGGTATGATCAGGCCCGGCGGCGCACTGAACCAGCTGTTCGCCCTGCCCGCGGAGATCTTGGAAGGGAAGAAGAAAGACGAGTTTACGTACCCGGTGGCCATCTATGACCACAACGAGGGACAAGCAATAAGCGGTGGGTTCGCCTATTACGGACGCATTACGGCGCTTCGAGGGAAGTACGTCTTTGGTGACATCCAGCGAGGCCGCCTCTTCGCTGCCGACGTTGCGGCGATGAAGAAGGCCGACGATGGCATTCCCCAGACGGTCGCACCGGTCGAAGAGATTCAGCTCTACATGCGTGATGCGGGTGGGAACCGGGTGTACGTCTCGTTTCGAGAGCTGGTCGAGCGGACGATGGGCGCGAGCATGGCGCGGGCCGACCTGCATCTCAGCCGCAGCCGCGACGGTGAGCTCTTCCTTACCTCGAGACAGGACGGCATGATCCGGACGCTCGTTCCGGATTCCGGAACGGGGACGTCATCCGCCCGCCAGTCACCGTAGCGGACCTGTAGTACGTAGGCCGGACCTTCAGGTCCGGCGCGGCGGAAATCAATGTCATTTCACGTGGAGATTGCGATGATGCGATTCACCTTCTGTATCGTTCTCTCACTAGTCTCCCTGGTCGGCCTCGTATCGGACATCTCGGCCCAGCAGCCGCCAATGCGCGGCATCGTCAACGTCACGGGTCAGCTCTATCGTGCGCAGAACAACAACCACTACACGGTGTTTCTGGTGACGCCGGAGGGCGTCATCATGAGCGATCCGATCAACCGCGACTTCGGACGGTGGCTCAAGGGAGAAATTGCGACACGGTTCAAGGTTCCCGTCCGCTATGTCCTCTACACGCACAGGGACTGGGATCATGCTTCTGGTGGCGTCGTTTTCGCCGACACGGCCGAATTCGTCGGACATCGAAACATGCTGACCGCGCTCGCGCCCCCGGCCGGGAATCCGCCGCTGACGGCTGACGCGGTGAAGATGGATGCGAATCGTAACGGGCTCATCGAAAAGAGCGAGGCCGCCGGCGCGCTGGCCGAGCGTTTTGCGCTCTTCGACTACAACCGCGACGAGGTCATTAGTGGCGGCGAGATCGCGCGTGGATCCGTCAGCGATGTCTATCCTCCAACGACGACCTACACCGACCGACACACGGTCACGCTTGGCGGCAAGCGTGTGACGATGACCTATCTTGGCATTGCGCATGCCGACGACAGCTCGGTGCTGCACTTCCCGGACGAACGCGCCGTGTTCAGTGCCGACATCCTGCAGGTGAAGCGACTGCCGGGCGGGTTGGCGCCAACGATAGGATCGTGGATTGACGCGCTCACGATCATCAACGCGCTCGACTACGAGCATGCGCTGACCGGCCACGCGCTGGCGGGGACGAAGAAGGACGCCGTCGAGTCGCAACGCTACCTGGAGGACATCTCGAAGGGCGTGGCGGCCGGCATTGCCGCGGGTCGGAGTCTAGCGGAGATCCAGAAGACTCTCACGCTCGACGCATATAAGGGTTTCGAGCGTTGGGACACCATTCGTGAGGCGCATATCGCGGCCGTCTACGCCACAATCGGTGGGACCCGGCCTGTGCCATCGACCGGATCGAAGTGAATCGCCTGGCAGGGGCGGTCCGCGCCGTTCCTGCCTCCACTTCCAAGAGAGGGTTGCGAATCGCAGTACGTAGGCTGCGAATCGCAGTACGTAGGCCGGACCTTATAGGTCCGGCATAGGTCCAACGAGCTCGGCGGGGCTGAAGCCCCGCCCTACGTACGGTTCGGAGAATTTCGCAACGCGCTATAGCGTTCAGTCCGCGCGCTCAAGGGTGCGCGTCTTCGTGTGTCGCTTGACGCGCGTTCTGTGTGATGGGCTGAGATAGCTGAAACACATTCCCGTCCGAATCCCAACCGTCGCAGACGGTGGCCGACTCATAGGTCCATTCACGCTCCGACCCGTACACGCAACCACCAAGACTGGCCGCGGCTTCGCGCGCGGCGTAGATACTGTCGACCGGGAAGCAAAGCTTGATGGAACCAATCTCTCGAACCTGAGGCGGCACTGTAATGGCAATGTGCTTGGCGTAGCGCTCAGGAATCTGATGCACGATGAGCCGGAAGGAGTCGTTTTCCAGGACGATGTGATCGTCCTCGGCCCGGCGCACGCGCAAGCCAGCGACCTGCTCGTAAAACTGAGCCAACCGACGCAGGTTGATGGTGAACAGCACCGCTCCGGTTTGTTGGTGACTCATGGCTTTGGCGGCCTCTTTTCGCAGGTTCCAGCATAGCGCAATACGATGGCCGCCCGATCTGACGTTGCAATGTCCTGACAAACTGGGTTACCGTGCATGCGGTTGGGCCCCGAGGAGGACATATGATGCGAAATCGCTTTCTGGTGAAGGGGTTCGTTCTGTTGGCAGCGATGGCACTGGCGCCGCTTTCTGCGGCGGCACAAGACAAAGCGTCGATCCCGGCTCGGACATCCGATGGAACGCCAAACCTGGAAGGCATTTATTCGTTCAGCACGATCACGCCACTCCAACGACCCGAAGCGCTCGCAGGAAAGGCCACGCTCGAAGAAGGAGAAGCAGCGGCGTTCGAAGCGTCGGAAAATACACGGCTCAATCGTGATTTGTTCGACCCTGAAAAAGGGCAACCGAGCGCAGGGTACGCACCCAGGTCTGAGGGCGGCGTGCTGTCCTACAACGAGTTCTGGTACGAACGCGGCAACCGGCTGACCAAAGACAAGCGCACCTCCCTCATTGTCGATCCTCCAGACGGGAGGATCCCCTTTACGGAGGCCACGCGTCGCAGGCTCGCAGAACGGACCCGGTTGCTGAACGCCGGCTTCGGCAACTCGCACGAGGAGCGGAGCCTCGCGGACCGGTGCCTCATGGGTTTCAACTCAGGTCCACCCATGGTGCCGGGCTCTTACAACAACAACCTGCAGATCGTGCAGGCCCCCGGACTCGTCGTGATCATCAACGAGATGGTCCACAACGCCCGCATCATCCCGACCGACGGACGTCCGCATACCACGTTTCGCCAGTGGACGGGTGAGTCCCGAGGCCGATGGGAAGGCGACACGCTCGTCGTCGAAACGATCAACTTCCGCCGCGAAACGAGCTTGCAGGGCTCCACCGCGAATACACGGTTGGTGGAACGGTTCACGCGAGTCGACGACGATACGATCAAGTACGAATTCACGGTCTCGGATCCGAATTCGTATACGAAACCATGGAGTGCTGTGGTGCCCTTTGTGAGGATGACTGAGCCTCTCTTCGATACGCGTGCCACGAGGGCAACTACTCGCTGACGAATATTCTCGCCGGGCAGCGCGCGAAGGAGAAGACCCAGTCAGGTAGCCGTTAGAATGAAATGGCTACTTCCTTGCCTTCTCGTACGCCTTCCCGATCCATTGCAAGGCTGTGCTGATGTCCCCTTCTTCCACCAGCTCGAAGGTCACCCAGCCAGCGCCCGGTCCGCTGCCAGCCTTAAGTCGCTTATGCTTGAAGCCCGGCAGTTTAATGAGGACCGACCGCTCCGTGCGCGCAGCTCTCGTTCGCGGCACGGCTGCGAAAATTCGCGGCCCGCAGTAGAAAGAGGCCATCCCGAACATCGACTTGCTGGTTACGTCGGGCCATGCAGAGATCTCCTCTTCGAGCAGCCCGCACCATCGACGCATCTCTTCGCCGATCCTGGTAAGTTTCGGTCGCTCTGCCACGTTCGTCTGGTGGGCGTTTCGGCAGTGTGGCCCCGCTAGCGCGATTCCGTGAAGAGATACTCGTGCTGGCCCTCTCGCACAATGAGAGCTCTCTTGTTGTTATGTTTGCTTTCCACGAACTCGAAATCCGCGACACCGGGATCGATAGTTAAGAAGGAGATCGTGTCATCGTCGTTCTTGCGAGAAGCGACTGAGCTACGCCACTCGCCCAGCTCGAAGGTGGTGGTCGATCCCTCGCGGCGAATTGCAAGCTCGCCCAGCTCAGGACTCGTGTAATGAGCAGCCAGTCTGCCAACGGCCTCTCTGTCCGCAGGCACAACCAGGCGTTCGCGAAACTTGGCGCGAATGGCTTTGAAGTTCTCGGCGGCCTTCGCGAGATCCTCTGCCGCCTCCGGCTTGCCGTCGAATAGCACCTCCAGGAATCGGCGTCTGAAGGATCCCAGCATCAATCCGCCGGTATCCGAGTTCGTCAGAATAACGGCACCGACCCCGTGCTCGGGCAGGAACAGGATGTCGCTCTTGAATCCGATCATGCTCCCGCCGTGGAAGACGATTGGCGTACCCCAGCGATTGTCGACCTGCAGGCCCATTCCGTAGCTGCCGTAGGCTCCAACCCTTACGTAAGGTTTGCGGCGCGCCAGCAGATTGGTCTCGGAGACGAGGACTGTACCGTTCGGCAGCTTGCCTTTCGCGAGCTCCAGCTGAACGTACCGGATGAGGTCGTGAGGTGATGTCCAGACGCCGCCGGCAGGACGATGGGGGTGGATGGAGTAGTTCAGGTCCATGGAGGCGACCATCTGCTTGCCGTTCACATCGAACGAGTGCGGGCTCGCGTGATTGCCCTTGAGCGCGGCTGGAAAGTCGAACGTCGTCGAACTCATTTCCAGCGGTTCAAAGATCTTCTTCTTCATCGCTTCGTCATAGGCTGCACCCAGTTCGAGCTTTGGGTTGTGCAGGTATGCAGCTACGTACCCGGCACCAGAGGCCATGATGTTGCTGTACTGGAACACCTCGCCAAACCCGCTGGTCGGCTGCATCTTTCCCAGCATTTCCATCGAGAACGTGGCCGTGGCGTTGCGGAACTCGAACAACCACGGCAGGTCCTGACGGGGTAGCCCGGTGCAGGCGCAGATAAGGTGCTCGATACGCACCTGCTCCGTCGTCTGTGGATTGCCAAGCTTGAAAGTCGGGTAGGCCCGGGTGACAAACTCCTCCCACTTGACTTTGCCTTCATCGACGAGCTTCGCCAGAAGCAGCGTCGTCATCCCTTTCGTATTCGAGGCGGCCATGAACAGCGTGTGCGCATCCACTGTGCCGGGCTTACCGAGCTCTTTTACGCCCTGGCCACCCTCGTAGACAATCTTGCCGTTGTCAATGAATGCCACGCCGACACCGGGGATGTCGAGCTTCTTCATGGCCGTCTCGACGAATTCGTTCATCTGCGCCAGGCGCTCGGCATTCAGCGTACCGGCCTTGCGTCCCGCAAAGGATTCGCGCTCGTAGGTGGCCGGTCGCAGGCTTTCCATAATCATCCCAACGGCGGCGCCGCGCTTTTCGAAGGTCGGCTGCTTGCCATTGAGGATGACGACCGTCCAGGTCTTCTTTGCACGGCGTGCCACTGATTGCACCACAGCCCGCTCATTAGGCGACGTTTCATATTGGTAGACTTGCACCTCTTCCCAGCCTTGGCGGGCCGGGGGCGAAATTTTCTGCCTGACGGTGCGCTTCTCATCGCGCTTGTACGCGGCCCAAGCAGCGTTTATCGCGTCGTCCGCCGTGGCGGCATCGGAGTCGAAGATCGCGACGTGCGAGTCAGCTTCCGGCGGCTCGACGACAATGAGCGAGCCGGAGGTCACCATCGACCATCCGCCCGGGGCGGTGAACGTGGCTCCGCCGGATGTGGTGACCACTTGGTCGGCAACAAGCTTTTGGGCAGGCGGTCGGGAGGGTGCCTGAGCCACGGCAAGCCAGGCCATCATGGAAATCAGCAGTGGTGTGATCTTCATGTGCGGAAGTCCTTGAATAACCCCGAAAAGCCAATCGAGCGACGCGAGGAAAATGCGCGCACGGCGATGCGCGAATATAGCCGCCGCCCGGGGGTCAGGAGCGGATTGACACTCCGCGGGCCAGCTCCCCAGCGCCCGCACCCCATTTCGAGATTACCTTCACGGCCTGCGTGAAGGGCACGTCCAGGGGATGCACGCGCTCGCGCGGCAGGATGAACAGCGCGCCAGCCGCCGGCGTCGGCACTGAGGGGACGAGCACGGTGCAGCGGCCGTCGTCCAGTTCCTCGATAATGAAAGCGGGCGAGAGCGCCTCCTCCACCTCCACCAGGGCGGGCCGGAACGCGCCCTCGCCCTCGTCGCCGGAGACGCGTTCGGCGAGGCCCCGCACGAGCGCATAGCCCGGGATCTTCTCGAGCACCGAGCGCTCGAGCGCATTCTTGGCGCGCAGCCCAGGGCCGGTGCGCACCACGATCCCGGCCACGAGGCAGACGGCTATCACGATCAGGATGGCGATGACCTGCCGGAACTGCGCGCCGGCGGGTATCGCCGCCGTGACGGGCGACAGCAACGCGAGAACGCCGGACAGCGTCTTCGCCAGCAGCAGGATGGAAAGGTAGATCGGCAGCACGACGAGCAGTCCGCCGATCAGCGTCGTCTTGGTGAGCTCGGCCAGGCCCTTCATGCGACAGGTCCTCCGGGTGAGTGATGATGACCCAAGGATTCAGTCGGTTCCCCAGGGGTTGTCGATCACGAAGCGCCACGAGCCGTCTGCTTGACGACGCAGAACATCCCCGTTGCGGCCCTTCAGCGTCACCGGTTTACCATCTGGCCCCGTCCCGGTGAATGACCAGACCCCGGCGACGAGAGCCAGGCCACCGGCCTCGAGGACGCGTGTCACCTTGAGATCGAGCGTGCCCTTCATCGCTATGAAGGTGGCCAGTGATTCACGAACGCCCGCTGAGCCGTGAGCGAGGCTCCCAGGCTGAGGCGCGAAGGCGGCTTCAGGCTCATACAGAGTCATGAGAGCGTCGAGATTGCCCGTGTTGATTCCATCGATGATCGATTTCAAGACTTGCTCAGGCGTTTCTCTGGACATGACACCTCGCTCTCATTCGCGCGACTGTAACCTCCTTGGGCAGGGTTTCCAAGGGCAATCGCACCGCATCATCCACCGCTCGCCTGAGCCGCTCGCGTGACGCTTGTCGCCGCCAACGTGTGAAGGAGCCGTCCGGCGGCCGCAGCGAGGTCGCCCGGCGGCTCCCCTGATACGGGCTCGCTTCCACGTATCACCTGTGCGTGGACGGTCTGGTCGGTGCGAGTGACGACGAGCTCGACCGCCCCGACCAGATGGAGTCCGCCCCTGGACTCGAGATGCCACATGACCAGCGTGACGCCCATCGCGGAGACATTGCGGGAGTCGACGAGCCGAACACCCGGGTTTGACGCAAACGCGAGCCGCAGCGCCGAGTCTAGATAGCGGGCCGGCGCGGACGACCAGCGCCAGACCGCGTCCTCGACCAGCTCGCCGTCCGCTTCTTGATGGAGCAGCCGGCGGCCGATATGTGCGCGTGCTTGTGTCTCGGCGATCCGGACAGGAATTGCCTCGGCAGCAGGTCTCCATTGAGTCGCTGATGGCGGCTCAGCCGGCTGGTCCGTCTGATCGACGAGTTGAGGCTCGATCATGCGGGCAGGAATCACATCGGGGCGCTTCAGTTGGCAGGCTGCCCCTGCGGCGCCGGCCAGAGTCGCAAGGAGGGCGATCGTCGAGCAGTGAATGCGCGTCATCGCTACTCGCTCCTGGGTTTGCGCGGGCCGTAGACCACCGACTCGGGTTGTTCTTCCAGTCGACGGGCGAGTTCGCGCAGCTGCTCCAGTGCGTCCCGGATCTCCGGCAATGCACGACGGAAATCGTCGGCGGCCAGGCTCGTGCGATCGAGCGCGTCGCGCACCGACTGGGTCGCGCGCGGCACGTCGGCGTCGTGTATGACGGTGCGCGTCTCTTCCGCAAGCTTGACCAGAGCGCCATCAGTGCCCGCGAGCCGGTTGATCTCAGTCGCCATCTGCGTCATCTGCGCGGCTGTGACCGTGAAGAACGTCCGTGAGTCGGCGCTCAATTGAGGCAGCTGGCTGTCCTGGATGATGCGTTCGACGTTGGTGAAGAAACGGTCGCTTCGGTCGAGACTGTCGGGGAGTCTCGTCACGATCTCCCGGAGCGTCTGCAGCATTAATTCGGCGCGCTCCAGGACGGCCGGCAGACGATCCTGAATCTCTGCCAACGGCGAAGGCATCGCCGCCACGTAGGGCCGATTCGGAGTGAAGCCGAGTGGAATTGGCGGAGGAGGGTTGCTGGGTATATCGAGCAATAGGTATGCGTCCCCAGTTACCGGGTTCGCGACGACACGGGTTCGAAGGTCTGGAAACACGGCAAAATCTGCCAGTTGCTGGAGGCGCTGCACATTCGCGCCGATGGAGGCCAGTCGATCCTGGAACAGCTCGAATTCGATCTGGATCGTGGAGCCGCCCCGTTGATCGACCCGAAGGCCCGACACGCGGCCCACCGGGACCCCCCGAAACCGGACCGGGCTGGAAACATCCAGTCCGCTGACGTTCTCGGTGACGTAAGTGACCAGCTCGATCACCGCGCGGCTCCTCATTCGCTGGACGAAGAACAGCCCTGTTGCGACGATGACGGCGACGCCCAGCGCAACGAAAAGGCCCAGCCGCGCGTAACTCTTCTCTGCGGCCATCATCAGACTCCCTGACTCGCGGTCGGTGCCCCTGACGACCGCGTGAAGAAGCGGTGCACGAACGGAATCGTCGATTGGTCTCGCAGGATGCGCGGATCACCGCGGGCGACGATACCCTTCGCGGCTTTGTCCAGAACGATGCAGCTGTCAGCCACGAGGAAGATGCTCGGCAGCTCGTGGGTGACGATGACGATGGTGATACCGAGGTCACGGCTCAGGGTGACGATCAGCTGATCCAGCTCGTAAGCGGTGATCGGATCGAGGCCCGCAGACGGCTCGTCGAGGAACAGGAGATCGGGTTCGAGCATCATCGCTCGCGCGATCCCGGCGCGCTTCTTCATGCCGCCCGAGATCTCACCGGGCGTATATTCGGCATAGGCCCCGAGTCCAACGAGGTCCAGCTTCGCCTGGACCAGCTCCTGCAACACGCTGCCGCGAACCGACGTCCAGGTCGTCAGCGGGAGCGCGAGGTTCTCTGCGAGCGTCATCGAGCTGAACAGCGCGCCCGATTGAAAGAGCACGCCGAAACGCGGGACGCCTTCATAGCGATGCGGCGCTCCAAGGCCGTCGATATCGATCGTGCCTGCCTGCGGCCGCTCGAGACCGATCAGGTGTCGCAGCAACGTGCTTTTGCCGCTGCCCGATCCACCGAGGATGGCAAACGTCGTGCCGCGCTCTACACCGAAGGTGACGTGCTCCATCAGCACGCGCGACGACCATCCGATGCGGAGGTCCGTGACGGCGATGTGCGGCCGTGAGGGACACATGATCAGAGGCCTATCAGGGCGTACAGAAGGGTGAACAGAGAGCTGATGGTGATGACCGCGAAAATCGACAGCACGACCGCGGTCGTCGTTCGCGCACCGACTTCCGCCGGCCCCCCCTTGGTGGCGAGCCCCTGACCACACGCGATCAAACCGATCGCCAGCGCCAGGAATGGGGTCTTGACCAGACCCTCCAGGAGGAGCGTTGCGGTGAGGGCGTCCGCCGTCGCCAAGGCGTAGGCTCGCGGCGACATATCCGTGAGGCTTGTGGTCGCGACGATTCCCCCGAGAAGCGCCAGCACGTCGCCGATCCAGGTGAGCACCGGAACCGCGAGGACGAGCGCTACGCACCGTGGCACGACCAGCCATCTCATGGGATCGAATCCCATGGCGCGCAGCGCATCGATCTCCTCCGACACCTTCATCGTCGCGATCTCGGACGCGAGGCCCGCGCCCGACCTCCCAGCCACGACCATCGCGGTGATCAGCGGACCCAGCTCGCGGAAGTGTGCAACGACAACGAGCTCCGGCACGTAGACCGTGACGCCGAATCGCCCGAGCTGCGACACGCCAAGGACGCCAATGATCAGGCCGACCAAGAGATTGGCGCCGCTCGTCACCGCCAGTCCGTCTGCGCCGATCTGCTGCACCAGTCGCGGTATGGACCGCCAGTCGACGGATCGTGGTGTCGCCAATGCCTGCGCCGCGGCGAGCGCGTTGTGACCGACGAAATCCAGTGCGCTCGTCAAGGTGCGCGGCAGTTGAACGGCAATCGAACCGAGACCCGCCAGGATCGCGTACCGGCGCGGCTCGACCGCCGGCGTGACCGTCCGACGCTGGCGATAGAGTGCGATCAGACGCGCGGCTCTCGGGTTGTCCTCGTCCAGTACATGCGTGCTGGGACCCATGGCCTCCACGCGATCGAGGAGCTGGGCGAGTTGGACGGCCCCTGCTCCGTCGATGTCGACCACACCTGCGAGATCCAGTTTGACAACGCGGCAGCTGGCGAGCGACGCCTCAATACTCGCGATCTCCCGCGCGGTTGTCACGGCGTGATCGAGATCGAACTGACCGCCGAGGATCAGACGGGCGCTGTCGCCTTCGCGGTCGGCCTGAACCAAAACCTCCATTGCCTGGATCCTCCGACGTTGAGGGCACTTCGAACCCGGGCCCGCAGTGCGACGTAGCAACCGCCGTGCCCCGGACGTCAGGCTGCCTTCGAGGAGATTCGTCGAGGATTTCCGCGTGTCAGGTGCATTCCGCCGCGGAGTTGCCACGACTTCCCGGCCAGTCGATAGGACCAGCTCACGACATTTCGGGAGCACTACGACTGATCGTGGCTTTCGGCGGCACACTCCTTGCGGTACGCGCGCGACGTAGTCCGCGCGCACGTCCAACCGTGCGCTCCCAAAGTGGTCAGGCCGCGACCCCGCAGTCCTTATCCACGAGTCCTGAGCTGGGCGCGCTTGCCGTTCGCCGCCAAGGATCTACCACCACCTTCGACCTCGGCGAGTGACCACCAGTCTCCAAAAACCTGGCAAAGAAGCGCGTTTCCGACAAATTGACATCCTCGCGGCCAGGCATCAGAATCGCGTCCGAGCCAAGCCCACCACATGTGGTTCGCCTTCAAGCGCCTCGCGCTCGGCATCTTTCTCATCGTCGTGACGTCGGGCGTCCTGCTTGTCTCCGATCTCGGCCGTCGGACTCCGGCCCGCCGGTCGATCGTCAAGATTGCCATTCTGCAGCATGCCTCCAGTCCCGTGCTCGATGACGGGATCACCGGCATGATCCAGGGACTGGCCGAGCACGGATTCAGCGATGGCACCACGGCGACGATCGAGCGGTTCAATGCCGAGGCCGACATGGCGGTGAGCAACGCCATCGCCACGCAGATCGTGAACGGCGACTACGATCTGGTCCTCACGTCGAGCACGCCCTCGATGCAGGCCGTCGCGAACGCCAATCAGGAGGGCCGGGTGCGCCACGTGTTCGGCATCGTGGCGGATCCGTTCAGCGCCGGGATCGGCCTCGATCGCGCCGAGCCCATGAAGCACCCGAAGCACATGGTGGGTCAGAGCACGTTCATCCCGGTCGACGGGGCGTTCCGGCTCATGAAGGAGTCGTTGCCGAGCCTTACGAACGTGGGGACAGCATGGAATCCGGCGGAGACGAACTCACGCGCCTTCGTGGCGGCCGCGCGCGAGGTGTGCCGCAAGCTCGGAATCACGTTGATCGAGGCGAACGTCGACAACACTTCTGGGGTCGTCGAGGCCGTCAACTCGGTCATCGCCCGTGGCGCCCAGGCGTTCTGGATTCCCGGCGACAACATCATGATGTCGACGGTCCCCACGACGGTGGAGGTGCTGCGGCGCGCAGGCATCCCGGCCTTCAGCATTACGCCGGGGAAGCCGGATCGCGGCACGTTCCTCGACATGGGCCTCGATTTCGTCGAGGTCGGACGCCTGGCCGGCACGCTGGCAGCCCGCGTGCTGAACGGAACCGATCCAGCGACGCTACCGATCCGCGATGTAATGGACGAGGTGCCCCGGCGCATCGTGATCAACACGCTCGCGTTGAAGGGCCTGAAGGAGCCGTGGCGGGTTCCGGAGGAAGCCCTGCGGACGGCGACGATCCTTGTGGACGAGAAAGGCATCCACGATCGGTCCGCGACCAACCCGGCGCGCCCCGCGGCCGCGCGGCCGCTCACCAAGCAGTGGAATGTCGATCTGATCGAGTACAACACCGTGGTCGACGTGGAGGAGGCTGAGGAGGGCGTTCTCGGCGGGCTTCGATCGTCGGGCCTCGTGGAGGGCCGGGACTACAGCGTCAGGATCCGCAACGCGCAGGGCGACATGGCCACGATGAACAGCCTCGTGGATGCGGCGATCGTCGATCGGACGGATCTGCTGATCACGTTCTCGACGCCTACGCTGCAGGCCGCAATCCAACGCTCGCAGGGCCTGCCGGTGGTGTTCAACTACGTGGCGAACGCCGTGTGGGCCGGCGCGGGGCGGAGCGACACGGACCACCTGCCGAATGTGACCGGGGTCTACCTGCCGGGCGCCTACGACGAGATGATTGCCCTGATCCGCGAAGTCCTGCCGGATGCGCGCGTACTCGGCACGCTGTACGTGCCCTCCGAGGTGAACACCGTCTATCATCGCGATCGGTTCGTGGAAGCCGCCAGCAAGGCGGACATGGAATTCGTGACAGTCGCCGCCAACACGGCTGCGGAAGTGGCGGATGCAGCGCTGTCGCTGGCCAGCCGAAAGATCGACGCCATCTGCCAACTTCCGGGCAACCTCACCGCCTCGGCTTTCCCGACGATCTCCGAGGCGGCCCGGCGTGCCAGGTTGCCGTTGTTTGGCTTCCAGACGAGCGCCGCCGAGGCCGGCGCCCAGCTGGTCGTGGCGCGCGACTATCGCGATGCGGGTGCGGCTGCGGCGCTCCTGGCCGTCCGGATCATGCGCGGCGAGAGCCCAGGCTCGATTCCATTCGAACCCTCGCGGCAGACGAGGCTCGTCGCAAACGTGGACGCCGCCCGTGCCATCGGTTTGCGCATTCCCGCGTCGGTCCTGGCACGCGCCCAGCGTGTAATTGACTCTGGAGCGGCCGCCAAGACGAGCAAGGGCAGATCTGACCCCGGCGACCTCCGCCACTGGTGAGCGAGCGAGAGCGACATGGAGATCACGCGAATCCCGTCTGCCGGCGCCCTCGAGCTGCGGATCCGCGGACGGCTCGACGGTTACTGGGCCGATCACCTGCACCAGAGTCTCGCGGAGACGATGCGGGAGGGCCACGATCGCATTCGATTGGACCTGTCAGATGTCAACTTCATGAGTTCGGCCGGCATTGCAGTCGTGATGAAGTGCTACAAGCAGCTCCAGCGCATCGACGGTTCGCTTGTCGTGACCCGGCCGTCGCCGCAGGTGAGGACGGTGCTGGAGATCACGGGTCTGGCCGACACGCTGATCGAGGCGGACGAGGCGATCTCTGAGGTTCCGGCCGCACCGGCTGACGGCGCGCGAGTCGAGCGCGCGGGGGCTGTATTCCACATCTTCGACGTGGCACCCGCGGCACAAATTCAGTGCCGCGCGATCGGCACCGACGCACCGCTCGCGGCGAGCGCGTTTTCCGAGGAGCACTGCTCCTGCCTACGGCTGCCGGACTCGGGCTTCGCTTTCGGGATCGGCGCCATCGGTGAAAACTTTTCCGATTGCCGTCACCGCTTTGGGGAATTCGTCGCCGTGGGCCACGCCGCTGCGTATCAGCCGGCCGACGGCACCAGCGTTCCGGACTATCTGGTGGGATCGGTCGATCACGCGTCGAAGCTGCAGGTCCTGTACTGCCTGTCCGGCGAGGGATCCTTCGCGCGACTCGTGCGCTTTGACGCCGGCGCGTCCCGCGCGATCACCCTGGAAGATCTCGCCACCTGCTGCCTGGAAATCTCGGGAGCGGACACGGCGGCCGTCGTGATCGTCGGCGAAGCGGCGGCTCTGGTGGGAGCCGCGCTCCGCCAATCGCCTGCGGACCCGGGCGAGGCGGATCTCTTCGCGTTCCCGGCGATCCGATCGCGATTGACCTTCACGACCGAACGCGCCTTCGCACGCAGCCTCACGCTCGCCGTCGGCATCGTCGCGCGCAGCCCACAGCCGCAATTGCGGCCGCTCGGCAGATCGCCCGATCTTTTCGGACATTTCCATGCAGCAGCGTTCTCCTTCGGTCCGCTGAAGCGTGGCCGGATCGATCTCAACGTAACCGTTGCGAACCTCTTCGAGACAGAAAGTCTGCTTGGCGTCCTGCACCTCCTCCACGACACGCGAGAGGTCGTCGGGATCGGGCAGAGTGAATTCATCCGCGGAGCGTGCTGGACCGGACCGACTGGCGTCTGGGAGGCGAGCTGATATGTCCTTGGTGATCGGCGCTTTCACAATAGGGGCGATCCTTTCGCTCCTCGCCCTCGGCGTCTTCGTGAGCTTTCGCGTGTTCGAGTTCCCCGACATCACCGCCGACGGTTCCATTACATTGGGCGCCGCCGTCGCCGCGACGCTGCTGGTCGCGCATGTGCACCCGGCGTTAGCGACGGGAATCGCGTGCGCGGCAGGGGCCGTCGCGGGCGCCACCACGGGGGTGATCCACACGCGCTTCGGAATCAATCGCCTGCTCTCGGGCATCCTGGTGATGACCGCGCTCTATTCGGTCAACCTGCACGTCATGGGCCGGAGCAACGTGCCACTGCTCGCCGAGCGTACGCTCGCGACGATGGCGGAAGGGGCGGGGACGGTCACTCTCGGTGCGGAGCGCCTCCCAATCCTCGGCTGGGACGTCAGCACGCGCGACGTCTCGGTCCTGATCTTCGCGCTGCTCGTCGCCATACTGGCCGGGGCGATCCTCTTCGTCTTCTTTCGCACGCATCTCGGCACCGCGATGCAGGCCGCCGGCGATAATCCGCAGATGATCCGCGCCCTGGGCGTGAATGTGAACACGATGATCGTCCTTGGCCTGGCGCTGTCAAACGGCATGGTAGCCCTGGCGGGCGCGCTGCTTGCGCAGTACCAGGGCTTCGCCGACGTGCAGATGGGTATCGGGATGGTGGTCTGGGGACTCGCCAGCGTCATCATCGGAGAGGCGCTGGTAGGGACGCGCCAGCTCGGATTCGTCATCACGGGCGCCGTGATGGGATCGGTGCTCTTCCGCCTGCTTGTCGCCATCGCCCTGCGCGGCGGCCTCAATCCGAACGACCTCAAACTGATCACGGCCGTCTTCGTATTTGTGGCCCTGGTCCTCCCGACGATGGTTTCGAAGGCCGCGGGGGCGCGGCGAGGGAAACTGTCCGGCGCCCGGGCCTGAATTCCGGGATCATGCTCGAGATCCGTCAGCTTTCCAAGACGTTCAACGCCGGCACGGCAAACGAGCTGCGCGCGCTCCAGCGCGTCGATCTCACGGTCGAACAGGGGTCGTTTGTCATCATCGTGGGAACGAACGGGTCTGGCAAGTCCACGCTGCTCAACGCGATTTCCGGGACCTTCCCCCTGGATTCGGGCACCATTCGGATCGACGGCGTGGACGTCACGGCGTGGCCCGAGCATCGACGGGCGGCGCTCGTTGGACGTGTTTTCCAGAACCCGTTCAGCGGCACGGCACCTTCGATGACGATCGCCGAGAATCTCGTCCTCGCAATGCGGCGCGGCCAGGCGCGCGGCCTCGGATGGGCCGTCCCGGGCCGGACGCGCACCGAGCTCCGCGATCGCATCCGCTCGCTCAACATGGGTCTGGAGGATCGCCTGGACAATCCAATCGGCAGCCTGTCCGGGGGCCAGCGACAGGCACTCACGCTGCTGATGGCGTCGTGGGTGAAACCGAAGATCTTGTTGCTCGATGAGCACACGGCGGCGCTTGATCCCAAGAGCGCCGATCAGGTGATTCGCCTGAGTCAGGAGATCGTGTCGCGCGACGGCCTTACGACGCTTGCGGTGACGCATTCGATGGCGCAGGCGACGCACCTGGGCGACCGGGTCGTCATGATGCACCGCGGCCGTGTGATACACGACTTCCGCGGCGCCGAGAAACGACGCCTGCGCGTCGATGACCTGCTCGCGCGTTTCGAGGAAGTCCGTCGGGCGGAGCAGATCGACGAGACGGCGGCCGAGATACTGCGGCAAATGTACGCATAGGCCCGCTTGCCTCAGAGTCGATGAAGATGAAAAGACCGACGCGTCTTGCGCTGCTCGCTCTTGTGCTGGCGCTTGGTGCGTCTGCACTCACGTGGGCGCGGCGCGGAGCGACACGCGATCCGATTCGGGTGGGCGTGCTCCACTCGCTCACGGGCACGATGGCGATCAGCGAACGGGCCGTGGTGGACGCGACGCTGCTCGCTATAGACGAGGTGAACCGCTCGGGCGGTGTGTTGGGCCGGCCGGTGGAGGGGGTCGTCCGCGACGGCGCCTCGAACTGGTCGACTTTCGCCCGCGAGGCCGAGCGCCTGATCCTGCAAGATCGCGTCGCCGCCACGTTCGGGTGCTGGACGTCGGCGAGTCGGAAGCAAGTGAAACCCATCGTCGAGCAGCACCGACACCTGCTTTTTTATCCGCTGCAGTACGAAGGCCTCGAGCAGTCCCCCTACATCGTCTACACCGGCGCGGCGCCAAACCAGCAGATCATTCCCGCAGTCCGGTGGGCCGCCGACAACCTCGGGCGCCGCTTCTACCTCGTGGGATCCGACTACGTGTTCCCCCGTACCGCGAACGCGATCATTCGGCACGTCGTGGGAATCCTCGGGGGCACGGTCGTTGGTGAGGACTACCTGCTGCTCGGCAGCCGCGATAGCCGGCCGATCGTGGAGCGGATTCAGCAGGCTAAGCCGGACGTGATCCTGAACACGATCAACGGCGATAGCAACCTCGCCTTCTTCGAGGACCTCCAGCGGGCGGGCATTACTCCTGCTGATGTGCCGACGATGTCGTTCAGCATCGCAGAGACGGAGTTGAGCGGCATGAACCGGGCACACGTCGCGGGCCATTACGCAGCCTGGAATTACTTCCAGAGCATCGAGCGCGAAGAGAACCACGCGTTTCTCTCACGCCTGCACGAGGCGTACGGCACATCGCGGGTCGCCGCCGACCCCATGGAAGCGGCCTATGTGGCCGTGCACCTCTGGGCGCTCGCAGTGAACGACGCGCGTTCGATCGAAACAGAAGCTGTGCGGAGGGCGCTCGGTGGTCAGAGCTTCCCGGCCCCACAGGGCGTGGTCTATGTCGATCCCGAAACACAGCACACGTGGAAGATGGTGCGGATTGGCCGCATGCGATCGGATGGTCAATTCGACATCGTCTGGGAATCCGGAAAACCGGTGCGACCGGCACCGTATCCGCCGTACCGATCGCGCGCCCAATGGGACGCGTTCCTGCAGGCTCTGTACGACGCCTGGCGCGGCTGGGCCAACCCCGGAGTGGACGTATCGCGTGTGAAATGGTGATGCGGCGACTTTCCCATCAGCTCCTGGTCTGGTTCGTCCTGATTGCGCTGGTGCCGTTTGCAATCATGGCGTACCTCGCTTACGCGGGTGCCGAACGCGCCTTGCGGGCCGAGGTCACCAACGGTCTGTTCGCGATCGCACGCAGGCAGGTGGACGCGATCGGAGCCGTCGTGCGAGGCCACGAGCGCATCGTCACGGCCCTCGCGCGTATGCCGGCCGCCGCCGACGCGCTAACGGCGCTGGAACGGGCGCTCCGCGAGGCAGGACCGGAGTCGGCCGCTTATGCTGACATCGATCGGCAGGTCCGGCCGTTTCTGACGTCCTATGTGGAGGAGTTCAACTACGTGGACCTCGCGCTCGTCTCGGCCGGCGGAGAGGTCGTCTTCTCTGTCAGACGAGGGGACGAGTTCTCGACCAATCTGAAGGCCGGCCCGTACCGGGCCACCGGTTTGGGCCAGGCGTTCGAGCGGGCGAACACCCTCCTGGTCACCGAGTTCTCCGACTACGCCGTTTATCCGGCGACAGGTGAAATCGCCGCGTTCGCGGCCGCGCCCGTCCTGCAGGAGAACCGGCTGGTGGGCGTCGTGGCGCTCCACTTGAACAACGACGAGTTGTATCGCGTGATTCACGACTACACCGGGCTGGGCGAGACCGGCGAAACGCTGCTGAACCGGACGAATGGCGACCACGTGATCTTCATCACGCCGGTGCGACACGATCCCGACGCGGCGTTTCGCCGGAAGGTGCCCTTCGGCGCCTCCGAGGGGCTGCCGTCGCAACGTGCTGCGCGCGGCTACCGCGGCGAGGGGCTCGCACTGGACTACCGCGGCGAGCCCACCCTCGGTGTGTGGCGCTACGTCCCGGCTCTCAGCAGCGGCCTGGTCGTCAAGATCGACACCCGCGAGGCCTTCCGCCCCATCGCGCGTTTGAAGATGCTGACGTTCGGCCTGGCGGGTGCGACGCTCCTCGTGGTGGTGCTGGCGGCGTTGTCGGTCGCGCGCGCGATCGCCGGCCCGGTCGTGAAGCTCACCGCGGCCACCGCCCGCATCGCCGATGGAGACCTCAGTCGGCAGGTCGATGTCGAGGCCCGCAACGAGATCGGCCGACTTGCCGGCTCCTTCAACCGCATGGCGAGCCAGCTCGGGGAATCGATCGAGCGGCTCAAGATCACGACTGCTGCCAAGGAACGAATCGAGAGCGAGCTGCGAGTGGCCCACGAGATCCAGATGGCCATCCTGCCGAAGATCTTCCCGCCGTTTCCGCAGCGCCCCGAGTTCGACCTGCACGCCCTCATCCATCCGGCCCAGGAGGTGGGGGGCGACTTCTACGATTTCTTTCTCATTGGAGACGACGAGCTTTACTTCGTGATCGGCGACGTGGCCGGCAAGGGCGTGCCAGCATCGCTGTTTATGGCGGTGACGATCACGCTCTTCCGGTCATCACTCGTCTGGGGGCTCAATCCCGCCGCGCTTCTTAGCAAACTGAATCAGCACCTTTGCGCCGATAATGACGCGTCGCTCTTTGTCACGATGTTCTGTGGCAAGCTGCAGGTCACATCCGGCGAGGTGCTCTACAGCAACGGCGGACACAACGCTCCCTACGTGCTCCGCTGCAACGGCAGTCTCGAGCAGCTGCCGAGGGTAGGCGGGCCCGCGCTCGGTCTTTCGGACGCGGCGAAGTACAAGCTGGGTCGCGTGACGCTGCAACCGCAGGACGCCCTGGCGCTATACACCGACGGCGTTACCGAGGCCACCGATCCCGACGATCAGTTCTTCCTCGAATCGCGTCTCGAGGCCTGCCTGCGCGCGGCGCCGGTCGACACCGCGCGTGAGGTCGTTGAACGTGTGTCGGGCGCAGTCGACGCGTTCACCGCCGGCGCCCGCCAGGCCGACGACATCACGCTCGTGGCCCTGCGCTACTGCGGCTCGGCGACTCGCAGCGAGATGGCGGGAGACGCAGAGCCGTGACACCATCGATGTCGGTCACCCTGGTGAACGACCTGGCCGAGATCGAGAGGCTCAGCCAGCTCGTCGAGGCGTTCGGAGAGGCGGGGGGGATGGGACCGGAGTCCGTCTTCAACGTCAATCTCGCGCTCGACGAGGTGATCACAAACGTCATTCGGTACGCGCACGACGACGGCCGGGAGCATCCGATCGTCGTGCGGTTGGCGATCGACCAGGACGTGCTCACGGCGCAAGTGGAAGACGACGGCCGTGCCTTTAATCCGCTGGAGGCGCCAGTCCCCGATATTGGCGCGAGCATCGAGGAGCGGCCGATTGGCGGGCTCGGCATCCACCTGGTGCGATCGGTCATGAACTCGGTGGAATACCGGCGAGAGGACGGACGGAACGTCCTGATTATGAAGAAGCGACTGTAGGTTCGGTTCCGGTCCGAGATCGAGACAGTGATCGATCCCTGGGCCCAGTGGGGACCGTGGGGAACAACAGGAGGCAGCGTGGAAGTCTCGACGATGTCGCACGGCGACGCAATCGTAATCGCCGTCAGCGGCCGGCTTGATGGCGGGACGGTTCCCTCGTTCGAGACGCGAATCTTCGATCTGATCGCCGAGGGACACCGGCGCATCATCGTGGATCTGGCCGGGCTCCGCTACATCAGCAGCGCCGGGCTTCGGGTGCTGCTCGTTGCAGCCAAACGACTCAAGCCCGAAGGCGGCCGACTCCTCCTGGCGGCTCCCAGCGAGCTGGTCGGCCAGGTGCTCGAGATATCCGGCTTCTCGACCATGCTCGAAACCTGCCCGACGACCGAGGAAGCGCTCGCCCGCGCAGCGAATTGACCTCGAGGACGCCGCTCACCGGGTTGATTCCAGCTTGAGGATCGCGTCGCACAGCAGGGCGGCGCTATAGGCCGCGTACTTCTTCTGCCAGTCCGAGATCTGCACGTACATGACCACGGGCAGGGTCCACTCGAGAAGGGCGAGCCAATACGGCACGATATCGGTCTCGAAGATCGTGACCGTGTCGGCGTGCCGCCGGAGGAGCCGAATCACCTCGTAGGCCTTGTGGACCGAGCGGTCGGATCCCGTATAGGTGAACGGCGGTATCTGCTGGAGCGTCGTAGAACTGACGAGACCCTTCTCGAACTCCAGCATCTGCCGCAAGGATGCGTCGTCGTCGATCTGGATCAGCTCGAACTTCACGATCGGCTCGAGGCGAGCCAGATCCGACACGATGTTCCGCGGCCCTGTCTCCGAGAAATCGATGACGTAGATGTTCTCCCGCTCGTCGAGCAGGACGTTCTGCATGTTCAAATCGCCATGACAGATCGAGGTGTACCAGAGGCGCGACTGATCCTTCCGGCGTGGAAACTCGTGCTGAAGAAAGTGATACGGATTAGGAAGATCGATTCCGAGCTCGGGACACGACATCACCGGTGTGCTGGCGGGAACTCCCAGCACCTTCTCTGCCGCATCACAGACCGATGGAAAGAGGCGACGTGGATCGTGCTCCTCGTAGAGCCTCACGGGCTCCCACCGCGGTTGTCCGTACCAGGGCTTGAGGATCCGTGTGAACACCGCGTCGATGAGCGGCACGACCTCTTCGGCCGGCCGATGCTGGTAGTGATTCCGCAGCCAGACGAGCGAGCTGTCGGGCCCCGTGACGCCGAGGAAGTTGTATCGCAGACCAGCCCAGTCGCCCGCTGCGGCACCCCCGAGAATCGTCGTGCTGTTGTTGAGGATGAAACGTTCGACGTACTTGCGGTTGGCCTGCTCCTCCCGTGCGGTCAGCGCGCGTGATCCGATCTTCAGAACGGTGGGGAGCATACGCCGGCCGTCGGCGTCGTAGCTCGCAACGTGGAAGGTCTTCGACATGAAGCCGCCGTGAAGAGGCTTCAATATGATGCGGCGGCAGTCGCGATACAACCTGCGGGCGATGTTCTCCCACTCGTCGAGCAGCGGCGTACCGCCCTCTACCTCGACTGCGAGCAGCTTCTCCCGCCCGTCTCGCAGGTTCGTCGGCACGTACCCCCAGACGAACGCCTGCGTGATGCGCCACGCTGGATCCACGTCTGAAATGCTCTCGAGCGTCTCCAGCGTCGCAGCGGTCCGGATGACGTCCTTTGGATCGGTCGCCATGCTGACGTCGAGTGAGAAAGACGAGAGCAGCGCTGCGCGTCCGGCGCACAGCCGTCCCGGGGCAATCTCCCGCGCGCCCGCACCGAGCCATTGTGGCAACGCGCCGAAGCCCGACCCGGTATTCGACATCGCGGCCGCGTCGGTGACCACGCATACGAGAACGCACGGCACGTCGTGCTCGGCAAGCCTGGCCACAGTCACGATCCCCAGCACGGCAGGGTCGGGAGAGGCCGCTTCCGGCGCGAGCGCAAACACATCCTGAACGAGATCGGCCGGCGAGAAACCGCTTCCGCATTCGACCTGCAGCGCGAAGGCGGGCGATCCGTCCAGGCCGAGAGCGGAGGCGACGTGCAGCAAGGCGTCCGCCGGTTTGTCGGGCAGCAGGAAATCGGCGATGCCGTGCGCATCGGCGGGAAGCACGCCGGCAAACGAGGGCGTCGAGAGAAACGGCCCCGCCGCGTCAGAAGCCTGTGCCCGTGTGGCGCCGAATCCAGCAACGCCGAACGCAAATCCGAGATCCTCGAGCGTGAACGTCTGGAGAGTCTCGGTGGCCCCCGGATCCGTCCCCACCGGACCGGGCGATCCCCAGACCTCGAGCACGCTGCGGCCGCCGAGCGGCCAGAAGGTGCACGAGCGATTTTCACGTACTCGCTGCAGAGCGCGATCGGGTGCCACGCTTCCAGCGCGCACGAGCGATACAGCACCTTCGATCGAATCCGCCGACCGGAAATGATCCAACAGGCCCACGATTTCGAGCACCTGCCGGATCGGCGGCGTCAACCCGACGAGCACCACGCCGCCGTGCTGCTGGCGCAGCCGCTTCTCCACGCGAAGAAGCGACCGGAGCCCGATGCTCGAGATGTACTGCACGGAGGCGAGGTCGAGCACGCACGATCTCGCCTCATGCGCCAGGAGCTCGACCTTCTGATCGAAGACGGTGGCACCGTACCCGTCGAAACGACCGGTCAGTGTCAGGACCGGCACGGCGTCGTGCGTCGCAAAGGTAATGTTCATGCCCCTCTACGCGCGGATCATCGCTCGCGACAAGAGGGCTGTCAAACCACGGTCAAGAGACTTGACAACATCTGACAGCAATCCTAGGGTCATCAGGCAGAGCTCTGAGAGTGTCAGCCGCGCAAGACCATCAATTCGTCAGGAAGGCAGGCAGAACGCCCCGGCTGCACTCATTACCGATAGGCGACTACACGTGAGGTACTCCTATGAACATGCCTGCGACACGGAATACTGCTTTCGCTTTTCTGATGTCCGCCTCGGTCGCCGCGTGCGGAAGCACCTCGAGCGGCCCCGTGATGGAACACAAGATCGGCCTTGTCTATTTCGCGCCGGAAGAAGCCGCCGACATGTGCATGAAGGGCCTCTTCGACGGCCTGAAGGAGCAAGGCATCCAGGAGCGGGTCAACCTGGAGGTTCGCCGGTCGCACGCCCAGGCGGAGATCGTCAACATCCCGCTGCTGATTCAGAACTACGACGGTTCCGACGTCGACGTGATCGTCGCCATGACGACGCCGGTGCTCACTGCCGCGGCGTCCGTGTCCCGGTCCAAGCCGGTCGTGTTCACCTACGTGTACGACCCGATTGCGGCCGGCGTCGGCAAGAGCCGGACGGATCATCTGCCGCACGTCACCGGTGTCGGTTCGTTCCCGCCGGTCGAGGACACGGTCGACACGATCCAGCGTCTCGTGCCAGGCGTCCGCGCGGTCGGAACGCTTTACAACAGCTCCGAAGCCAACTCGGTCAAGGTGGTGGGCGTGGCGCGCGGCATCTTCGAGCAGCGCGGCATAAAGCTGCAGGAGATTGCCATCACCGGGACAAGCGAGATTTGGCAGGCGGCGCAGGTGCTGACCCAGCGCGGCGTGCAGGCTCTGTGGGTGACCGGAGACAATACGGCGCTTCAGGGCTTCGATGCGATCGTGAAAGCGGCGCGCGACGCGAAGCTTCCCCTCATCATCAACGACCCGGAGTTCGTGCAGCGGGGCGCGCTGGTCGCGGTCGGCATCGGCTGGTATGAAACCGGCAAAGCCGCGTCGAAGATCCTCGCGCGCGTACTGCGCGGCGAGCAGCCGCGCAACATCCCGTTCGAGGAAGTCGCGGTCAAGAAGCTAGTGCTCAACCAGGAGGTCGCCAAGACGCTCGGGATTACGTTCCCGCCCGACATGATGCAAGCCGCTTCTCAGTAATCCGTACGGGTCGGGCAAATCCTTCGGCTCGTAATTGGCCAACCTGCGGCCGGTCCTTCGACTCGCAATTGGCGGACCTTCGGCCGGCCAATTACTCGCTCAGGACATTCGACATGATGGCCGGGCTCGCCATGGAGCGAGCCTTTCGAGCTCGCCGAAGGCGAGCTGGAAGGCGAGTCGAATGGTGCGGAAGGGGGGATTCGAACCCCCACGATCTTGCGATCGCCAGCCCCTCAAGCTGGTGCGTCTGCCAGTTCCGCCACTTCCGCTTGTCTGCGCAGATGTTTCAGGTGTGGCAACTCTGAAAAACTGAACGAGTCGTACTTCACGCGAGTATATGGCAGATGCCGAGGGTGGGACAACCCGACACGGACGCCAGAATTTGCTTCGGTTTTTCACAGCAACTGCCGTAAGTTCCTGTGGAGATGTGGCTGCCTCCTGCTACCGATTCGTCGAGGACGCCAACCGCCGCTTTGGACGAGCGTCCGCCAACACGACTTGAATCTGCGCTCCGGGGTGCCGGGGTCCATACAGTCTTGCTGCTGGTACTGGTGCCCCTGGTCTCCTGGATGTGGATCGTCGTGATGGCGCGCGACATGCACGGATCGATGAAGGGCGCCAGCGCCTGGATGATGACCGCGACATGGGATGCACCGCATGTGCTCCTGCTCTGGGCGATGTGGGCCGTCATGATGGCGGGCATGATGCTGCCGTCCGCCTCACCCGTGCTGTTGCTGTACGGCGCCGTCACGCGACGATCGACACAAGCAAAGCCAGGTCGGGTCTATGCCCTCGCGGCCGGTTATCTCACTATCTGGAGCGTTTTCAGCCTGGGCGCAACCGGGCTCCAGCGTGTGCTTGCGGGGTTTCTGCTCGTCTCGCCGATGATGAAAGTCACGAGCCCCACGACCGGTGCCACGTTGCTGGTCATTGCGGGTGCGTATCAGTTGACGCCGATCAAGCTGGCTTGCCTTCGGACGTGCCGGTCCCCACTGGGATTCCTGATGAGCCATTGGCGCGTGGGGTTGCCTGGTGCGTTCCGAATGGGCCTCGAGCACGGCGCGTATTGTGTCGGCTGCTGCTGGGCGATGATGTTGCTGCTGTTTGCCGGCGGTGTGATGAACCTGGCTGTCATCGCTGCGCTCACGGCATTCGTCGCGTTCGAAAAACTGTTGCCATTTGGCGTGCATGGCGCGCGAATGAGCGGTGTGTTCTTGATGGCCGCAGGACTCTGGATGCTCGTGCGCTGAAGATCTATAATCGCGGTCGTTTCTCAGGCGGTATCGCTCGGAGGTGTTATGGCCGAGGTTCCTCGCTGGCAAGTCACTGGAGACTGGTTCGATACATGCAACTGCAGTATTCCGTGTCCCTGCACCTTTGCCCAGCCGCCGACGACCGGCGATTGCGAGGGCATCCTCGCCTGGCACATCCGCAAAGGGAATTACGGTGACGTTCGTCTGGATGGACTGAGTGTCATGGCGCTCGGCGCGTTTACGGGGAACATCTGGGAAGGGCAGACGAAGGTGTCAATGGCGATGTTTATCGATGAGCGTGCCGACGAGCAGCAACGCCAGGCGTTGCAGATGATTTTTGGCGGCCGCGTGGGCGGCTGGCCGGGAACATTCGCGAGTTTCATTGGCGAAGTGCGCGGGATGGAGTTTGCTCGCATCGACTTCCACGTTGACGATGACCTGGCATCGTGGCGTGCGGAGATTCCCGGCAAGGCAAAATCAAGTGCCGAAGCGCTGGGTGGACCCACGACGCCTCCCGGTAAGCGAGTGCAGGTGCACAACGCAGGCGGCTGCGAAACAGGTCCGGGTGGCGTGGCGACTTACGGGAAAACCACGGCGGATAAAGCAAACGCGTTCGGGTTCAAGTGGGATCGTACCGGCCGGTCGAGCAAGCACATCGGCTTCAACTGGTCGGGCCCCGACGCCTGACGATCGACCCGCCGCTACTTTGAGGGTGGAGTCTGAGCTGGTGCGGCCTGTTCAACCGGTGTCGCGGGCGCCGGGCTTGCAGGCGCGGGCGTCTGCGGAGCCGGTGTCGTCGGAGTGCTTGCCGGCGGCTTGGGTGCGGGAGTGCCGCTCACAACCGAGCCGGGCCCGCGTTGTCCAAGAATGCTCAAGGCGAGTGCGAGCACCATGAACAGCGCAGCCGCGCCCGCCGTGATTTTCGACAGCACTGTTGCCCCGGTCCGCGCACCAAACGCGGCCTGGCTGCTCCCGCCCCCAAACGCGCTCGCAATGTCGCCGCCCTTGCCCTGCTGAAGCAGAATGGCAAACAACATGACAAGACAAACCAGCACGTACAGCGCGGCGATGAGGTAATACATGAAAATCCTTCGTGACCTTCGTGTCTTAGTGGTTCAAACGCCTCTTGGTGGTTAATCCCGGCCTCGGACGAACCTCTAATTATACCTTCGTCGAGCGGCTTCTGACCACGATGTCCGCAAACGCCTGCACGACCAGGCTCGCACCGCCGACGAGCGCGCCATCGACATCTTCTGCGGCCATGAGCGTCCGAATGTTGTCGGGCTTGACGCTCCCGCCATAGATGACGTGACACTGATCCGCCGCGTTGGCACCAAACCACTGCCGAAGGCGTTGTCGAATATGCGCATGTGCCTCGGCCGCCTGTTCGGGTGTCGCGTTGCGTCCGGTCCCGATCGCCCACACTGGCTCGTAGGCCACGACAAGCGATGCCACCTGATCAGCGGTCAGGCTATCGAGGCTCCCTTTGATCTGCCGATCCAGTACGGCGAGCGTTTCGTTGCGGTCCCGCTGCTCGAGGGTTTCGCCGATACAGACGATGGGTGTGAGCTCGACGGCCATGGCGGCAATCGTCTTTCGATTGACAGACTGATCCGTCTCGCCAAAGAGCGTTCGTCGTTCGGAGTGACCGATGATGACGTACTCGGCTCCGGCTTCCTTGAGCATCCCCGGACTGACTTGACCGGTATACGCACCTTCTCGCTCCCAATACACGTCTTGCCCCGCCACGGCGACGTTGGTGTTCCTCGTCGCTTCGGCAACGGCGTGCAGCGCGGTGAAGGGCGGTGCGAGCACGATTTCGACACCGTGCACGTCCTTGACGACCGCGCGGAACTCCTTGGCATACAGGACCGCGTCGTGCACGGTCTTGAACATCTTCCAATTTCCGGCGACGAATGGGAGACGCATGATGATGAGCTCGCCGGCTACAAGGTCTAGGGTTTGTCGGTCAACGCTTCCACGCCTGGCAGTTTCTCGCCAGCTAAAAACTCCAGTGACGCGCCGCCTCCGGTCGAGATATGCGTGATGCGGTCCGCCACGCCAGCCTGTGTCACCGCGGCAATGGAATCCCCTCCACCGACGATAGTCGTACCGTTGACGGCGGCGACCGCGCGAGCAATTCCCGTCGTGCCCTTGGCGAACTGAGGGATCTCGAAGACACCCATTGGTCCGTTCCAGACGACGGTCCTCGCGTCTTTGAGAAGCGACTCGTAATGGTCGACCGTTGCCGGTCCAATGTCGAGGCCTATCCGGCTGCCGATCGCCCGGTCACCGACCGCCAGCAACTCCCCTGAGGCGCTCGCGTCAACCTTGTCGGCCACGAGATGGTCGGTCGGGAGCGCGAGGGTGACGCCGCGATCGGCGGCCCGCTGGGAAATCTCCTGGGCCGCTCGAAGCTTGTCGTCTTCGACGAGCGAACGTCCGACCGGCACGTCGCGCGCCTTGAGGAAGGTATACGCCATCGCGCCGCCGATGAGCAGTCGATCCACGCGGTCGAGAAGATTCTGGATGACGTCGAGCTTATCCGACACTTTCGCGCCGCCGAGAATAGCCACAAACGGATGGTCGGGCGACTGCAAGGCCCGACCGAGATAGGCGATCTCCTTTTCCATCAGCAGACCGGCGGCAGCTTGCTTGACGTGGCGCGTAATGGCCTCGACCGACGCGTGGGCCCGGTGCGCAGCGCCAAACGCATCGTTGACATAGACGTCGGCCAGCGCAGCCAGCGCGGCCGCAAATGTCGGGTCGTTCTTTTCTTCTTCGGCGTGAAATCTGAGATTTTCGAGGAGGGCCACGCCACCAGACGCTTCGGCCACCGCGCGCTCGGCTTGTGGACCCACCGAGTCTTCCCCGAACGCCACCGGTCGCTTCAACAACTCAGACAAGTGGGCGGCAATCGGCTTCAGGCTGAACTCAGGCGTCGGTTTCCCCTTGGGACGCCCGAGGTGCGAGGCGAGGATGACGGTGGCCCCATGCCGAAGCGCGTACTCGACGGTAGGCAGCGCCGCTCGAATCCGCGTGTCGTCGGTGATGGTGCCGCCCTCGAGAGGAACGTTGAAGTCGACACGAACGAACGCGCGGCGGCCTTTCAGGTCGAGATCGGTGATCGACAGCTTGCGCACAGCCTGTTAGATACCCTTCTTGACCATGAAGCGGAGCAGGTCGATGCAGCGGTTCGAATAGCCCCACTCGTTGTCGTACCAGGACAGAACCTTGACGAAGTCCCCGTCCATCACCTTGGTGTACGGCGCGTCCACAATCGACGAGTGTGCGTTGCCCTTGAAGTCAATCGAGACGAGCGGTTCTGTCGAGTACTGCAGAATGCCTTTGAGTGGACCTTCGGCCGCGGCTTTGAACGCGGCATTGACGTCGTCGCTCGTGGCCTTCTTGTCGACGAGCGCCGCCAGATCGACCACGGATACATTGGGCGTCGGCACGCGCATGGCAAAGCCATCGAGACGTCCCTTCAGCTCCGGCAACACTTCGCCTACGGCCGTGGCAGCGCCGGTCGTCGTTGGAATCATGGACAGCGCCGCGGCACGCGCACGCCGGAGATCCTTGTGCGGCAGGTCGAGCAGTTGCTGGTCGTTCGTATAGGAATGGATCGTGGTCATCCAGCCCTTCTTGATCCCGAACCGCTCGTGCAGCACTTTCGCGAGCGGCGCCAGGCAATTCGTCGTGCACGACGCGTTGGAGATGATCTTGTGCTTGGAGGGGTCATACATGTCGGTGTTCACCCCAAGCACGACAGAAACATCAGGACTCTTGGCGGGTGCGGTAATGATGACCCGTTTCGCGCCGGCCGTCAGATGCTTGGCCGCCGCGTCCCGATCGGTAAACAGGCCCGTGGACTCGAACACCACGTCGACTCCGAGATCTTTCCACGGCAGCTGCGCCGGGTCCTTGACGGAGAGAACCTTGAACTGATCTCCATCAACCGAAATCGATCCGTCACCGGCTTCGACCTTTGACTGAAGATTTCCGAGGACAGAGTCGGTACTTCAACAGGTGCGCCAGGGTCGCGGCGTTGGTCAGATCGTTCACGGCGACAAAGTCGATCGAGCGATCGCCCAGCGCCGCACGCATGATATTCCTGCCGATCCGTCCGAACCCGTTGATGCCGACCTTGACCGCCATCGATACCTCCTCGATTAAAAGGGGTCGACCCCTTTAATGTAATGAACGGCTTGCCGGAGGGTCAAACGCCAGATAGTATTTTACTTTCATGTACTTTCTTTACAGTTTAGCGACGCTGCTGTTCCTGCTGCTGGCGTCACCTTATCTCCTCTACCAGGCGATTCGCTACAAGAAATATGTGGGGAGCCTGTCGCAGCGCCTGGGCTACCTTCCCGTGTCGTTCAACCTCGACGCAGAGTCCTCGATCTGGATCCATGCGGTATCGGTAGGCGAGGTCTTGACGGCGCGTGCGCTCATCCCCGATCTGCGTGCGGCGTACCCCAAGCTTCGGCTGTTTCTGTCGACGACGACCATGGCGGGGCAGGAAGTGGCCAAACGGAACGTTCAGGGCCTGGACGCGGTCTTCTACTTTCCGTTCGATTGGTCGTTCATCGTCCGGCGAACTTTGCGTCTGGTACAGGCCCAGACTGTTCGTCATGATGGAAACGGAGATCTGGCCGAACCTGCTGCGGGAATGCCGTCGTGCACACGTCAAAACGATTCTCGTCAACGGGCGCATCTCCTCGCGCTCGTATCCCCGGTACCGCCTGGTCAAACCGTTGTTCAAGCGGGTCCTCGCGAACGTCGATCGGTTTTGCGTACAGGGAGAGGAATCGAAACGGCGTCTCATCGATCTCGGCGCCGATCCCGCACGCGTCATCGTCACGGGTAGTTTGAAGTTCGATTCACTCGACGTGCCGGCGGCCGCGTCACATGCGCGCCCCCGCGATCGGGTGCTACGCTTCTTCCGCATTTCGCCATCTCGGGTCGTAGTCGTCGCCGGAAGCACGATGCGGGAAGAAGAACGGGCCCTGCTCAAGGCGTTTCGCCGCATCAAGCACACAACGGCGAATCCGCTGCTGATTCTTGCACCAAGGCATCCGGAGCGCTTTGGCGAGGTCGTGGATCTCTGCCAGCAGGCGGCATTGGTAACCGTCCGCCGCAGCGAGCTGCCAATAGACGACGAGCCTCGTGCCGAGGTGGTGGTCCTCGATACGATTGGGGAACTTGCGCAGGTGTATCAGGTGGCAACCGTCGTGTTCGTGGGAGGCAGCCTCGTCGATATGGGCGGCCACAACATCCTGGAGCCGGCGGTTTTCGGAAAGCCCATCGTGTTCGGGCCGCACATGCAGAACTTCTCGGAAATTGCCAACACGTTTCTGACCAACGACGCCGCTGTCCAGGTACCCTCCGAACGTGGGCTCGAAGATGCCCTTGTCGCGCTGCTGACGGACTCTGTCCGACGGGCGCGTCTCGGGGCTGCGGCGCGCGCACTTGTCGAATCCAATCGTGGGGCACGGAATCGAACGCTCGCCGTGATTGCCGATCTCCTCCCCGCAGGTCGCAGCGATCGAGGTGTCCTGCGGCCGTTTCGACCGACACACTGAAAGCGGAGTGCCACAACCGTTCTTGCGCCTGCTCAGCCACGTTTACGGATCGATCGCGCTCGCCAGAAGGCGATGGTACCAGTCCCACCCTTCAGCGCGACGTCGGCTCGATCGTCCGGTCATCAGCATTGGGAATCTCAGCGTGGGTGGCAGCGGCAAAACGCCGCTCGTGGCCGCAATTGCGAGACTTCTCGTCCAGATGGGGGAGCGGCCAGCCATTCTCAGTCGTGGCTACAAAAGACGGTATCGGTCGGACGATGTCGTTGTTGTCTCAGATGGGAAGTCGGTGCTCACTGATGTAGACCACGCAGGCGATGAACCCTTCATGCTGGCTCGAGCGGTGCCCGATGCTGCGGTTCTGGTCTGCGCGACTCGCTATCGGGCCGGACAGGTGGCGGAAACGAGGCTCGGCTGCACGGTGCATCTGTTGGACGATGGGTTCCAGCATTTCGAGCTGGCACGCAATCTCGATCTGCTCATCGTCACGGGCGCCGACTGCGCCAATCCGTATCCACTTCCGCTCGGACGGTTGCGTGAACCGTTCTCTGCCGTCGCGGCAGCCGACGCCGTATTCGTCAGCACGAGAGATACGACGGTGGCAGTCGAGAATCGACCGACATTTCACATGGAGCGAACGATCGATGCGCCGCGCGAGATTCCTGAGGATCTCCGGGCCGACACCGGGGAACAGACGTCGCTTGCCATACCTGGTCCCGTGTTTGCGATGGCGGGCATCGCCAATCCCCACAGATTCTTCGACGATCTGCAACGAGCGGGATGGCATCTCGTCGGGACGCGGATGTTTGCCGATCACTATCGGTTCTCCATGATGGACATTACCGACGTGTTGAGCGCGGCGCAGTCTGCCGGTGCCAAAGCCGTGCTGACCACCGAGAAAGACCTGGCACGGCTGTCGGGTCTTCCCCGACTCCCGACTCCCGATTCCCGAATCCCGATCCTGTGGACGCCGCTCCGTGTCATGCTCGACCCGACATTTGCCCCGTGGCTGCGTGAGAATCTCGCCCGCGCATCATGAGACATCGCCTTGAACATTGGCTGGTCAGGCTGATTGCGGGGGCGATGCGGCCGCTCTCGCCTGCTATGGTGCGGTCGATTGGGACTGTCATCGGGTTGACCTTTTATTACGGCGATCGACAACATCGGCGTGTGGCCCAGCGGAACCTCGTCGCAGCCTTTCCCCGCAAATCGAACGCCGAGCGGCGCACGATTGCTCGAGAGATGTTCGCGCATTTCGGCCACGTGCTCGTGGAGCTGTTGAAGTTCAGCTCGCTGTCCCATGCACGCATGCTCGAGCTCGTCGATTGGGAGGGCGAGGATCGTGTTCAACACGCGTTCGCTCGTGGCCGCGGGATCCTCTTTTGTACGGGTCATTTCGGATTCTGGGAGCAACACGCCCTCGCGCACGGGCTTCGATTCGGCCCGATGGCGGTGCTCGCGCGAGCGCTCGACAATCCGTTCCTGAACACGTTGCTCGAACAGACGCGATGTATCACTGGAAATTCGGTGATCTACCGTGAGGGTGCGATGCGACGCGCGATGCGGCTGCTTGCGGCCGGCCAGGGCGTCGGTATGCTGATCGATCAGCACATGCACAGTCCCGACGCCATTGACGTGGAGTTCTTCGAGCGTCCCGCGTCGACCACGTCGGCGCTTGCGCGGTTGGCGCTCAGGACAGGCGCGCCTGTCGTGCCGCTGTTTGCCTTGCCGTTGCCTGGTGGACGCTATCGTATGATCTACGAGCATCCCGTGGAGCCGCCGTCCGACGATTCACCGGACGCGGTGCGGGAGTTCACGCAGCGCTGCACGGACGTCCTGGAGATGTATGTACGGCGTCATCCGGAATTGTGGTTGTGGATGCATCGGCGCTGGCGCGATGCCGGCACAGCCGCGGAACAGGCGCCCGGCATGTTTCCAACCGCTAGCCAGGACGTGGAAGTCTGAAGTCTCAAGTCTGAAGTCTCAAGTGAAGTCCGAAGTCTCAAAATGACCTCGCGTGCGAAACTTTTTTTGAGCTTACTTGTAACTTAAGACTTTCTTGAGACTTCAGACTTGAGACTTCAGACTGAGCGTTTCTCCCGTGTTGTCATCCTCTCTCCCAACTGGCTGGGAGATGCCGCGATGGCCCTACCTGCCATTGCGGACGTTCGCCGGCATTTTTCGGACGCCACGCTCGCGCTGGCCGCGCGATCCGGACTTGCGCCACTGTTCGAATCGGTACCGGGCGTTGATGTCGTCGTGCGATTGGAATCGTCGGGCAAGGCCAGGGCGCGCTGGCGCGCGGACGCGCAGGCTTTGCGGACACAGCACTTCGATCTGGCGATTCTGCTGCCGAACTCGTTCTACTCAGCGTGGATCGTCCGGCGAGCAGGGATCCGCGAGCGGTGGGGCTATCGGAGTGACTTCCGGCGCGTGCTTCTGACGGCGTCGCCGAGTCGTCCACGCGGTAAAGTGCATCAAGGCGCGTACTATCAACACCTCGTCCACGAGCTGGGCCTGTCGAACGGGCCGTTGACACCTCACGTTCTCGTCCCTGGCCGCGACCGGCAGTCGGCCCTCGCATTGCTGCAGCAGGAAGGCTGGGACTCGTCGTTGCCATTGGTTGGCCTTGCGCCCGGGGCGGCGTATGGTTTTGCGAAGCAGTGGCCGCCTGACCGATTCGCCTCTGTGGCGCGTGCCCTGACAACGCAAGGCGTGTCTTGTGTACTGATAGGGAGAGCCGAGGACCGGGATGCCGGGCGACAGGTCATGGCGGCGTTCGAAGAGCCACACGACGCGGCTCACGCCCGCGGCCATCTTCTGAATTTGATCGGCCGCACCGACATCCGTCAGTTGATGGGCTTGATGACATACTGCGCGACGTTTGTCGCGAACGATTCGGGGGCAACCCATCTCGCGGCCGCCCTGGGACTACCCGTCGTCGCGATTTTTGGGCCGACCGACGAGCGGATCAGTGCGCCGCTTGCCGGCCGGAATCTGACCGGATCGCATAGCGTGCTGTCCCATCGCGTGTTCTGTCGTCCGTGTATGCTCCGTGAGTGTCCTATCGACCACCGTTGCATGAAGCGAATCGACCCGGCGCGCGTCCTCGAGGCCGTGCTCGAGCGGCTCGCCCCAGGAACGGGGCTGCAAGGGGTCGGCGCGGTCGCGCAAGGCTGAAAAAACATGACCCCAGCCGTATTTCTCGATCGGGATGGCACACTTCTCGAGGATGTCGGGTATCTCGATCGGCTCGAACGGCTCGCGCTGTTCCCATGGAGCATTGACGCAGTCCGGCTGCTGAATCGTGCCGGATTTCGTGTGGTCGTTGTCACGAATCAGGCAGGCGTGGCTCGAGGCATCATCGAAGAGTCCTTTGTCGGAGAGGCTCATCAATTCATAGGGCAGATGATGGCCAAAGGGGCCGCGAAGCTGGATGCGTACTACTATTGTCCGCATCTCACGGATGCGCCCGTTGAGGCCTATCGCAGGTCGTGCGACTGCCGAAAACCGGGACCCGGAATGTTTCAGCAAGCCGCTCGCGAACTGGATATCGACCTTCAGCGCTCGTTCGCGGTTGGGGATCGCTGGCACGATATTCAGGCAGGGCAGGCGGCTGGAGCGCGCGGAATCCTGGTACGCACGGGTTATGGTCGAACGGAAGAAGCGCGGCCGAGGAAAGATCTCCGCCCGGCTGCTGTCACGGACAACTTGATTGAAGCCGTGAGTTGGATACTTGCCCATGCCGAGAACCGTGGTACGTAGCGCAGGCCTGCCTCGACAGCAGTGTGAAGGCAGACCTAAAGGTCTGCGCTACGGGTGAGGAGGTGTGTTGATCACGCGCTCCATTCAGCCGTTGCCGGGTGAAGCCGGGTGGCGCGAACGGCTCGCCAGTCTGGTCGATCGACTCGCGGGACGTCGCGTACTCGTCGTTGGCGATGTCATTGCCGATGAGTTCATCTACGGCCAGGTCGCGCGGGTTTCGCGCGAAGCACCGGTGTTGATCCTTCAATACGATTCGACGGAAATCCTGCCCGGAGGGGCCGGGAATGCAGCCAGCAACGTGGCTGCGCTCGGCGGGCGTGCCCAGCTTGTCGGGCTGGCGGGGCGCGACGAGCCGGGGCGCCGGCTTGCTGGTGCCCTGCGGCAGAGGGTGAAGGATCTGAGCTTGATTGGTGGAAACGGGTACGTGACGCCAGTCAAGACTCGCATCCTGGCAGGTGGTGTCCACAGTGCCAAGCAGCAGATCGTGCGTATCGATCGAGTGTCTCCACCACGCGTGTCAGCCCGGGACCGGGCCGAATTTGCGCATAAGGCGCTCAGCGCCTCCGATCGCTGTGATGCGATTCTCGTGTCAGATTACGGGGCTGGCCTGGTCACGCCTGCGCTCGTCGCACGACTTCGAGCTCGCGCGGCGCGGCGCTCGCGACGACGCGCGATACCGATCCTGGTGGATTCGCGCTTCAACTTGCTCTCGTATCGATCGCTGACCGCGTGCACACCCAACGAATCCGAAGTTGAGCAGATGTTGGATGTGCGAATCAATGACCAGCTCGACGTGCTGGAGCGTGCGGGGCGGCATATTCTCAAGCAGGCGAAAATGAGTGCGGTGCTCGTCACGCGGGGCAGTCGAGGGATGGCGCTGTTTGAAGCCAGGCGTCCGACTGTACACATTCCCATTTTTGGTTCCGATCAGGTGACAGACGTCACGGGCGCGGGCGACACGGTCATTGCCACGGTGACGCTGGCACTGGCTGCTGGAGCTTCGTTCTATGAGGCGGCGCGGCTCGCCAACTATGCCGGAGGTCTCGTGGTCATGAAGCGGGGCACCGCGACAGTGTCGGGCGATGAGCTGCGCAACGCGATCGAAAGCGATCACTTGGTACCCGACGTCGAGCGTGCTACGCCGCGAGACGTCGGTCCGTAGCGCGTGGGGGGCGGGGCCCCACGCGCCCTGAAGAAAGTCGAGCGTGCTACGCCGCGAGACGTCGGTTTTTAGCGCCTGGGGCCCCATGGGACAAGTTGTCACCCGAGAAGAACTAGAGGTGCTTTTGAAGGCCGATCGCGCCGCCGGCCGATCCATCGCCTTTGCCAATGGTTGCTTCGACGTGCTGCACGTCGGTCACGTTCGCTATCTGGAAGGTTCGAAGGCACAGGCCGATCGGCTCGTCGTGGCGATCAATGACGATGACTCGGTCCGCGCGTTGAAGGGGTCGAACCGGCCGATTCTTGCTGCTGCCGATCGAGCCGCGATCGTCAGTGCCCTCCGATCGGTCGACTATGTCCTGATTTTCTCCGACCCGGATGTCAACGAGCTGCTTGGACGTCTCAAACCGGACGTCCACTGCAAAGGTACCGATTACACGGTCTCCACGGTTCCTGAGCGAGAGACCGTGCGCGCGTACGGCGGCCGTACGGCGATTGTCGGCGATCCCAAAGACCATTCGACACGCGATCTCATCGCCAGAATTCGTGGGCATAGCGGCTCCGCGACTCAACCGCGCGGAGCGGCGCGGGGCGAAGGGGTCCCCGCAAGCGACGCGCTTCGTGGGGGCAGGGGCCCCACGACCAAAAAATGAAGCGAATCCTGCTGGTGCGGCTCGGGTCTCTCGGCGACATCATCCATAGCCTGCCCGTTGCCGCATCCCTGCGCGAATCGTGGCCCCAGGCGCACATCGACTGGCTCGTCGATGCGCGGCATCGCGCGATTCTCGATCTCGTCCCGGTCATCAACGGCCGCATCGTTGTCCAGCCGTCTGCCCGCGGATTCTTCGGCGCGATGCGCGGGTTACGGCATCGGCAGTACCGATGAAGCCCTCGATCTCCAGGGCTTGTGGAAGTCAGCATTGCTGGCTCGTGGCTCCGGGGCGCGACGGGTCATTGGTTTTTCGCGCGAGCACTTGCGCGAACCCGGCGCACGTGTGTTCTATTCGGAAACCTGCAGTGCGGTAGCGGGCCCTCACGTCATTCAGAAGAACCTTTCCCTTCTGCGCACGCTTGGTCTGGGCGCCGAGAAGCTGGTGGTCAAGTTCCCCATCACGATCCCTCCATCAACAGTGCTGGAAGATGTCTGCCGTGAGCTCCACATTCGGGGTGGCGAGCGGTTTGCGCTCATCAATCCTGGGGCGGCATGGTCGAACAAGCGCTGGCCACCGGAGCAGTTCGGTCGCCTGGCGGCTGAGATGGCTGCGCGTCATGGTCTTCGCTCAGCCGTCCTCTGGGGACCAGGGGAAGCCTCACTTGCGCAGGCGGTCGTCTCCGCCTCGAGGGGGAGCGCGATCGTGACGCCCGCGACGACCCTTGGGGATCTGCTCGCGCTGGGTCGCGCAGCCGACGTGATGATCTCGGGCGATACAGGACCCTTGCATCTCGTGGCGGCAGTGGGGACACCCGTTGTCGGACTGTTTGGTCCAACCGACCCCGCACGCAATGGCCCGTGGTCTGCAAATGATGTCAGTTTGTCCAGATATACGGGCTGCGTTTGCCATTATCAGCGTCGCTGTACGCGCACGACCCCCTGCCTGTCCGATATCGGCGTTGAAGATGTTCTCGACGCTATCGAGGTACGGCTCACTCGCGTCCGCGCCCATGGCTGACCCGTTGACGTGGCTCGCGCGAAGACGCGTGACGCTTGGCTTCATTTGCGGCGGCGCCGCGTTGTGGCTGTCGCGTCCGACGTGGGAAACCTGGGCAATCGGGTGCAGCATTGCACTGGTGGGCGAGATCGTCCGGATCTGGGCGGCTGGTCATCTCGAGAAGGATCGTGAGGTCACGTCGTCTGGACCGTACCGTTTCACGGGTCACCCGTTGTACGTCGGCTCGACCATCATGGGGATTGGCTTTGCTGTTGCCGCTTCCAGTCTGATCGTGACGGCACTGATCGGGCTCTACCTTGTCGCGACGCTCGCTGCAGCCATGCAACGCGAACAGTCGTTCCTCGAGCGAACGTTTGGTGACCGTTATGTCGCGTATCGCTCGGGCCGCGACCTCGATCGGGCCAAGCGGTTCAGCGTCGAACGGGCGCGACGCAACCGCGAGTATCGGGCGGTCGCGGGGTTTGTGGCCGTCGCCCTCGTGCTCGCGGCAAAGGCGGCGCTAAGGTGAGAGGGTTGCTGCTATAATGCCTTGTTTGGCTGGCCGCGGACCGCGGCGGAGAGGGCCGGGCGGTTAGCTCAGTTGGTAGAGCACCGGCTTTACACGCCGGGTGTCACAGGTTCGAGCCCTGTACCGCCCATTCAGCCGATACTTTGCACTTGTTTCATGGGGTCGTAGTTCAGTTGGTTAGAACGCCGGCCTGTCACGCCGGAGGCCGCGGGTTCGAGTCCCGTCGACCCCGCCAACCTTCGCTCACGCTTGCCAACGTGCGCGTGAGCTACGGTTGGCAAGCTATGCGAAGGTTGTCCGCCGTAGCGCGCAGCGCGGAGGTGGACACCCACCAGCTTTACGCGAAGGTGGTTCCCCGCCAAGTCTTGTCCGTAGCTCCTTCCCTGTTCAGTTGATCACCGAAAGGGCAATAATCGGCCGCTTGAACGCACTCGCTTCCGGACAAGAACTTTCGCACTATCGCGTGATGTCGCCGCTCGGCGCCGGCGGGATGGGTGAGGTCTACCTCGCCGAGGATCTGCGGCTTGGGCGGAAGGTCGCTCTCAAGATTCTGTCGCGCGGGTTGGTGACCAACCAGGATCGGGTGCGCCGGTTCCAGCAGGAGGCCCGCACGATTTCGGCGTTGAACCATCCGAACATCCTGACCGTCTACGACGTCGGCCACGTCGAAGACCTGCATTTCATTGCAACGGAGTACGTTGACGGAGAAACGTTGCGTGAAAGGCTTGCCACGCGCCCGATCGAGGCGGCGGAAGCGCTCGACATCGCGGTTCAGATCGCCCGCGCGCTGTCAGCCGCGCATGCCGCTGGCATCGTCCATCGCGACCTGAAACCCGCGAACGTGATGCTTCGCCGCGATGGGTATACGAAGGTGCTCGACTTCGGGCTTGCGAAGCTCCGCGACAGCGTTGGTAGACTTGACGGTGCGACAGACACTCCCACGGAGCTGTTCGTCGAAACGACACCCGGCGTCATCATGGGCACGTTCAACTACATGTCGCCCGAGCAAGCCCGCGGGCGGGAAGTGGATGGGCGCAGCGATCTCTTTTCGCTCGGCGTCACTCTGTACGAAATGCTCTCCGGGCGGTTGCCGTTCGGCGGCGATACGGTGGCTGACGTTCTTGCACGGTTGATCCACGACGAGCCAGCGGCAATCTCGACTGTCGCGTCGGCTCCTGCCGCTCTTGATCCAATCGTCGCGCGCCTGCTGCACAAGCTGCCTGAGCACAGGTATCAAAACGCCGACGATCTCGTCGCCGACCTCAAAGCCCTCGAGCGGGATCTCGAGCGACTTCGAGAGAGTGGCGCGAGTCGACCGCCGGACATCAGTGAGCAGACGAAGCGGGCTGACCGCCCCGAGCAGCACGACACAGACCGCCTGGGCGCCGCACGAAGTGCGCCGAGGCGGCGGGCGAAACGCAGCGTGGATTCGGTCGCGGTGCTGCCGCTCGAAAATCTCAGTCGTGACGAGAATCTTGACTATCTCACCGACGGGCTCACCGAGAGCCTTATCAACAACCTTTCGCAGCTGCCGCGAATCAAGGTGATGGCGCGGAGCACTGTGTTCCGCTACAAGGGTCGTGAGATGGATCCGCAGTCCGTCGGCAAGGACCTTGGCGTTCAGGCTGTTCTGATAGGGCGCGTGCTCCAGCGTAGCGACAGTCTGAAGATTGGCGCCGAGCTGGTCGATGTCGGCGACGGCTCTCAGCTCTGGGGCGCGCAGTTCAGCCGCCATCCGTCGGACATCGTCGCCATTCAGGAGGAGATTTCTCGCGAGATCACCGAGCATCTGCGCGTCCGGCTGACGCCCGCCGAGCGCCAGCGGCTCGCGCGCGGTCCCGCGGTGAGCGCCACCGCCTACCAGCTCTATCTGAAGGGCCGGTACTACTTCAATCAGCGAACGCCAGATGCCTTAGAGAAGGCGCGCGATCTGTTCGAGCAGGCAATTGCCGCCGACCCCAGATACGCGTTGGCCCATGCAGGTCTGGCCGACAGTCATGCCATCTCCGCCGCCGTATTCAGTGAGGCCGGGCGAGACCAAACGATCCAGCGGGCGCGGGCCGCCGCCAATCGGGCGCTCGAGTTGGATGAGGCCGTCGCTGAAGCACACGCGTCGCTTGCGTTCATCAAGTTCCGCTTCGACTGGGACTGGACGGGCGCCGAAATCGAGTTCAAACGGGCGCTCGATCTGAATCCGGGCCATGTCCAGACGCGGCACTGGTTCGGGATGTATCTCGCCTCGCGAGGACGCCTCGATCTCGCGTACGAGGAGATGTCGCGCGCGCGTGAGGTGGACCCGCTGTCGTCGGTGGTTTTGACCGGACTCGGCCGTGTCCACCACTTCGCCGGGCGCTATCAACAGGCGATCGAGTTGTTCCGGCAGGTTCTGAAGGCCGATCCGCGATTCGTCGGAGCTCATTTCGGTCTAACCCTCACGCTGCTGGCGATGGGCGAGGCGGCGGAAGGAGAAGCCCAAATCGATCTACTCATCGAGCTGCTTCCGAATAATTCCACCGGGATCCTGCTACGAGGCTGTGCCGCGGCGCTGGCTGGACGCCGGGCCGATGCCGAGCGTGCGCTTGCCACGCTCACGGCGCGGTACGATGTGACCGCGACTTCGGCCGACGATCTCGTCATCCTTTCATCGTACCTCGGCGATGACGATCAGACTTTGCGCTGGTTGAAAAAGGCGTGCGACGAACGGGGTCCGAGCCTCGCGTTCGTCGAGGTGGAACCCCAACTCGCGTTGCTTGCAGGCAATCCACGATGCCGCGAGCTGCTTCGTCAGTACAATCTGCTGAAAGAACCCTAAATCCCTTTTTGGACCCGGCCACGCCGTGCTCTAGCAGCCACGCGGATATGCGAGCGAAAGCCGCGGCTTACCATTCTGGCCAAACAGACTCTCGAGCGGGACACGATACCGCGGGGTCTGTGAAGTGACGACGCCCTTCTCTGTGCCTGGAACGCACGGCATATCCGCGGGAACCTCCTCCCGCATCATCACGGACGAGCCCTCAATGCGTTCAACGACATAGTGCGGGCCCGTCGGAAGCGTCGCTCGTAAACCGGTGCGACGATTTATTGCCGGGATGTCGCCCTCGATCCTGACAATCCGTCCCTGGACGGATTCGACGTCGCCGTTCACACCTCGTTCGTCCAGTTTGATCCAGGCCGGCCCGGGAAATGGATCCGCTGGAAGTTGGACCCATATCGTCTGGGCTACTTTCGACGTGGGACGTTTCGCGACCACGTAGGTGTAGACGTTGTAGCCCCAGTCGCCAATTTCTCGGGCACCGAGCCAGACCTTTTGAGTCCCGCCGGACGGCCGGTAATCGAACCGGAAGTGCAACCCATCGGCCGGCGTATATGCCGTCACCGCGACCAGGATGCCATTCTGCGTCGCTTTCTCATCCGGTGACGAGTACACGGGATTGAGAGTCCATGTCTGGTGCTGCTGCAGCTCACGCATCCAACAGTCAGACTCATGCGTGCGACACAACTTTTCGACCCGCGCGTATTCCTTTTCGACCCAGACCGCGATTTCCTCTGGGAACACCACGCTCAAAAAAAGAATGTCACGCTGCGCTGCGGCAGGCGTTGGCGCCAAGATCAGTCCGACGGCAAGCGTTAGGCCGAGATGCTTCATATCTGTTAATGAGTGTGCGCTGACTTCTACCATTATTGTCGAGCTCTCCCCAGCTTTCCTTTAATGCGCGTTGCGAAATTAGGTCGAACGGTCGAGGTAGGCGAAACGAAGTACTTCAAGAATTAACGGAACACGTAAACGAACTGTCTCTCCACGATGACAGCACTCGCCTCTAGGTGCGCAATCTGCCCGTATTTTGGATTCCCTGAGAGCCCAGCACCTGGCATCCATCGTGCTTTTCGGCGACGTCAACACTCCGTGTCGATAAGGATCGTTCCAGGTCTCGTTCTATTGGCACTCTGCTTTGCCGCCCCCGCGGAAGCGCAAGCGGGCGTGCAAGCGCAGCCGGGCACTATTGCCGGCGTCGTGATCGACGATCGCACGGAACAGCCAATCAGAGGCGTGTCGGTCTACGTCGAGAGTCAGGCGAACATCGTCGAAACAGACGTCAACGGACGATTCAGCCTGATGGCGTCTCGTGGTCCACAGACGATCATCGCATCGGTGATCGGGTACGCGCTTCTGCGCGCCGATATCGAAGTCGCAGAATCGGCATTGGATATGACGATCCGACTGTCGGAAGGCGCCGGAGCGTACACGGAGCGTGTCACCGTATCAGGTTCACTCCGCGGCGAATCCGATGCTGTCCCCGGAAGTATGTCGCTTTATGGCCGTGAGCTCGAAACCCTGCGCGGCGCAGTTCTCGATGATCCGCTGCGTGCGATGCAGACCCTGCCGTCCGTCACGGCGACCGACGACTTCTACAGCGAGTTCGCCGTTCGTGGCAACCCGTTCCGCTACGTGGGTCTGGTCGTGGACGGGGTTCCGACGCGGTATCTCATGCACGCCGTCAACGGCATCGACGACGGCGGGTCGATTACGATGATCAACAGCGAGACGCTGAGCAGCGTGTCCCTGCTCCCGGGCAGCTATCCCCAACGCACAGGCCGCCAATTGGGTGCCGAGGTTGACCTTGCGACCCGAGAGGGCAGTCGCGACCAATTTCGTGGACGTGCAGGCTTGAGTGGCACCAGCGCGACCTTCGTCGGTGAGGGTCCAATGGCCCATGGAAAGGGAGCGTGGCTTGCGTCGGTCCGGCGTAGTTATCTCGACTATCTCATCAAGCGGATCGATCCCGAGGCTGGATTCGCTTTCGGCTTCGTCGATGGGCAGGCCAAGGTCGTGTATGACCTCAACCCCCGGCACCAGGTGTCGTTCGCGGCACTCCTTGGTCGGGCGGTGTTCGAGGAAGGTGATCCGGCCATAGGGATCAACGAGATTCAGACCAGCATTAGCCGCGCGTGGCTATCGTCTCTGTCGTGGCGGTACCTTCCGAGCCCGCGTTTCGCGGTGACACAACGTCTGTACTCAACCGGCTTGCGCTTCGACAACGACGATCGCGTCGGCGCAACGCTCGATGCCGCGCGGTTTGCTGAGCTCGGATGGCGTGCCGATGCCTCGTTTTCGCCGGCGACGAACCTGGTCGTCGAGTTTGGTGGCGACGCCGAGCGTCTCGAAGGGAGAAACCTCAACCTCAGGCAGCTATCAGCGACGAGTGCCCAGGTAGCGCTACGCGACTATGACGAGCGTGCGGTGGCCGCCTCCGCGTACGGGCAGGTTCGGATCGGCCTTCACTCGCGATTGACAGTCACACCTGGTGGCCGTGTCGACCATTGGAGCCTGACCAGATCGACCACCACCTCCCCATGGGTCAACGCCGAGCTACGCGTTTCCGAGCATACGCGCCTGCGCGGGGGCAGTGGCGTCTATCATCAGTTTCCGGATCTCGAACAGGTTTACGGCATTCACGCTGGGGCACGCGACTTGCGGCCAGAACGCGCGGTGCATGTCGACGCCGGCATCGAACACAGGCTGCCTCGTCAGACACGCATTCTCTTCAATGTCTACGCGCGACACGAACGCGACGTGCTGTGGACGCCAGGCGCGGAACCACAGCTCTCCTCGAACGGCACGACCCGCCCCGGCGCGTTCGATGCACCATGGGTCAACTCACTGCGCGGGAACGCACGTGGCGTTGAAATCGTCATGCGCCGCGAAGCAACCGATGGATTTTCCGGTTGGGCGGGGTACGCCTACGGTCGCTTGAGGTACACGCAGACCGAGACCGGCGAACGCTTCTGGGCGGATGCTGACCAGCGGCACACGCTCACGCTGTACGGGAACTATCGTCTCTCGAGCCGGGCCAGCGTCAGCGGACGGTACCGATACGGTTCGAACTACCCGATGGCGGGGTACTTCGGGGAACCGTCCACGACTTTGGGCCAGCGGCCGGTGGTGGATGGCCGCCCCTTGTTCTATGGACTCGCAACCGCGCGTAATACACTGCGGCTGCCGCCCTACTCACGCCTGGACATCCGCGCGGATCGCGCGTTCAACTGGTCGGGCCGCCGACTCGTGGTGTTCGTGGACGTTGCGAATGTCTTGAATCATACGAACTATCGGAACGCCAGCTACTTCGTAGACCGCGGGGGACGAGTCTTCGAGACGACGGAGTCGCTCATGCCGATCGTTCCTTCAGGCGGGCTCGTCATCGAGTTTTGATTGGCGCATTACTTCCAGAGCCGGATGCCTCGCTGAAACGGGTCTTGGCTTCAAATGCGCTGACCCTCGCCATCCCCACCCTCCAGACGTTAACCAGTCATTAACCAGTTTTCCCACGGCCGGAGGAAACTCCCGTTCCTGAAGCAGCGTAACAGGCCCGATGGCACATTGATAAGATGCCCAGGTGGGTGAAACCCGAGTAGACCTTCAACACCTCCTCGAAGACCTGCGAGACGCGTATACAGGAGCTCTCGAGGAATCAATCCTTACTGAAGTCGTGGCGAATGCGCTCGACTCAGGTGCGACGCGTATTCATCTCCTCACCAACCCGGCTGAGGCGGCGCTGACGATCGTAGACGACGGACGGGGGATGCAACGGAGGGAGCTTGCCCGGTACCACGATGTCGCGGCGAGCGCGAAGAGGCGCGGAGAAGGGATCGGTTTCGCCGGCGTCGGGATCAAGCTTGGGCTTCTCGCCTCTCGCGAGGTTGTGACAGAAACGAGGCGCGGCGCGACACATGTTGCGACACGGTGGCACCTGGCCTCGCGTCACCGAGCACCTTGGAAGTGGATTCCGCCGCCAGGGTTGACGACGACTCGCGGCACGGCGGTGCGGATGATCCTGACGAATCCGTTGATGCCACTCCTCGACGCAGGCTATCTCGAGGAAACCGTCCGGCGGCATTTTGAGCCTCTGTTCGATCCCGCGTTCGACGAGATCCTGCGACGACATTATCCGAACGGCGTTCGGTTCGAGGTGAACGGTCGAGAGATGGCACGTGCGGTCAGTCCGAGTGCAGACAGGGTGCCCATCGTCATCAGACTAGGTCGTCGCCGCACGCCCTCTGCAACGGGCTTCGTCGAACGCCACCCGCCCGAACCGGCCAACCGTGAAGGCATAGCCGTCAGCACGCTTGGCAAGGTCATCAAATTGGGGTGGGATTGGCTCGGGCTCGCGCCCGCCGCGCACGCGCACATCACCGGATTGATCGAAGTCCCCGATCTTGCCGCGTGTCTCACGCTCAGCAAGAACGATTTCATCCGGAGCGGAGTGAATGGCGCGTCGTACCTTGCCTATCGCAAAGCCATTCAGGAAGTGATTTCCCGACAGCTCGCCGAATGGGGCGATCGAGGCGATGTAGAAACGCGCCCGCGGGTGGCTCGACTCGAGCGGGACCTCGAGCGTGTCCTGGAAGACCTCGCAGACGATTTTCCACTGTTGCGCTCGCTCGTCGATCGGCGTCCGGGAGGGCAAAAGCGCCTGCCGATGCCCGGCCGTGGGGATGAGCGTGTTCCGGCACCGCTGCTAACGAATGCACGGGCCGATCGTGAATCCGCCGAGAGTTCCCCCTCGCCGCCCGCGACAGCTGGCACGCCGAAACAACCAGACGAGTCGCCCTCGCCAACGCCATCCCCGCCATCGGAAGAGGTGCCGCCCGCAGGAGCTCAGCCAGAGCCGCAAAGTGAAGCTGGCCAGCAGCACGGAGTCATCGCCGCAGCCGCAGGGGCCCTCGACACTGTGGCCGGACGAAGGCGCCAGGCGCGTTACGGACTACTGGTGCAGTTCGAGTCGCGCCCGACCGATTCAGAACTGGGTCGGCTGGTTGAGAGCACAGTTTGGATCAACGATGCCCATCCGGCGTATACGCGCGCGGTGGCGTCGCGGTCGCTCGGCTACCACACCGCGCTCTCGGTGGCGCTCGCGTTGGCACCGCTGGCCGTCGAGGTGCATGATGAGCACACGTTCATTACCCAATTTCTGGCGCGTTGGGGCGGTGCACAGTCACCGCACCGGAAGACGGACCGGCGGCGGTCGACGAAAACGGCGTAACTGGTCGAACGGCAATTCTAGAGAATCGACGATGTGCGCCTCATGTCGTCGTACCAAACGGACTGCGGCCCATGCTTCAACGAGGCGATCAGGTCCCGCACTTCACGCTGAGAACGCTCGCCGGACAGCGTGTGAACTATTCCGAGATCTGGCAGCGCAGGAGCTTGTTGCTGATCTGTCTGCCCGCTGAGAGCACGGCCGACACGTCCCGCACCTATGTCTCTGGGCTAGCTACCCGAGCGGATGAGGTCACCGAGCAGGACGCAGACTGTGTCGTGACAGCCGAAACCGTTCGCGGTGTTCCGTGCCCGGGAGTTGTCATTGCCGATCGATGGGGTGAAATTTACTTCGTCGCAGGGAGTTCGCACGCGGAAGGGCTGCCGAGTTTGGACGAGCTCCTCGCGTGGCTTCGGCATATTCGGAACGAATGCCCAGAATGTCAGGGTGAGGCCCGCTGAGGCCCTCTGTCGGACGTCGTCTACCCGAGTAGGAAATCTACGACCGAGCGAGCGTACATCTCAGGCGCGGTAGTCATCCCTTCGTGAGCTTGCCCGGGCAGCTCCTCGATGCGCGCGTTCGGCAGGACAGCTGCCAGTGCATCGGTGACGTACAGGTCGCGCGGACTCTCGGACCCAATCTGAAGAAGCACCGGAAGCTCGAGCCGACTGAAACGTTCCGGCTTGAAGACGTATCGACTCATCGCGCGCACGTCACCGAGCGATGCGGGAGCGTCGGCGACGATCGGTGGCCAGAGCTCCGTGGGGCGCAATTCTTCGAGCACGTCAACCGGCACCGAGAGCAGATCGCGGAAGAATGTCATCGCGAAATCGTCCCACCGACCGGCTGCTGCCAGGGTCTCCAGTGGTTCGAGGGCTTCCCTGGATATAGCGTTCGGCCATACAGGCTCGTACACCACCAGTTTGCGGACGCTTTGCGGCGCCAATGCCGCCGCAGCCAGGCTGCAGTGAGCGCCGTAGGAGTGACCGAGCAGAAACACGGGCTCACCGACTGCCTTCAGCACTGCGACAAGGTCGGCCACCTCGTCCTCGAGGGCGTGACCGTTGGTTGCGTCCGTCTCGCCACGGCCGCGCCTGGCGATCGCGTAAACCGTGAACCGTTCGCCGAACATCGGTTTCACGAATTCCCAGTTCGTGTCGTGGGCGCTGAATGCCCCGTGAACCAGGACGAGGGGAGGACCGCTGCCGTACTGGTCGTAGGAAACAGTGACACCGCTCGGCGTCGCGATCCGGTTCATGGTTGCATACTCTATACGCAGGACTTTGGGCCTGCCAATCGCCGCTGGGCAGTTACAGTACGTAGGCCGGGTCCTGCTCTTTGGACCCGGCTCCAGGCGGGCCTAAAGAGCAAGGCCCGCCCTACGTACTGTAATTTCGCAACGGACGGGCTGAGGAATCCGAGCAGATATGCAAACTGACGACTCGCTTCGCGGGGTGTCGGTGCTGATTGCTGGTGCGGGGCTTGCGGGCCTCGTCGCCGCGCGCGAGCTCCACCATCGGGGCGCAGAGTTGCTGATTGTCGAAGCGCGAGAGCGGCTCGGCGGTCGCGTCTGGACCTGGCGTGACACGTTTGCCGGAGGGCAGCACGTGGAGGGTGGTGCCGACTTGATTGAGGAGTCACAGACCGAGATTCTTCATCTGGCTGAGGAACTGGGCTTGCGACCTGTGCGCATTCTGAAGAGCGGATTTTCAGGGTTTCAGTCGAGCGTCATATCGAGCAGCCAAGGCGCGGCTCGTGGCTGGGAGGCGCTCGAGAACGCCCTCGAGGAACAAATACGCGCCTATCGTCTGGCCGAGCGGCGCTGGGACAGCGGGGTCGCAGAAGCGCTGGCGGGCATGTCGGTTGCGAGCTGGCTCGATCGCATCAATGCAAGTGCCGAGATGCGGTCCACGGCCATAGGACTCCGGGGCTTCTTCCTTGCCGATCCAACGGAATTGTCGCTGCTGGCGCTCGTCGATCAATTTGCGGAGGACGAGACGCCCGGCCAGGGCCGGATGTACCGCATTGAAGGCGGCAACGATGCACTTGTGGAGGCCTTGGCTGTGCCCTTCGCGAATCGGATACGCCGGAAAACCATCGTAGAGTCGATTGGCCATTCGGCGGCCGGCATCGATGCGGCGGTGCGCACACCCGACGGGACAATTGACCATCTGCGCGCCGACTACATGATTTGCACTCTTCCCACGACTGCGCTCAAAGCGGTTCGAATCGATCCCCCGTTGCCGTCGGCGCAGATGGCAGCAATCGATCACCTGCAGTATGGCCCGGCAACGAGAACCGCCCTTCAGTTCGAGCGGACACCTTGGCGTGCACTTGGAAAACCGCGCGCGTACGGCACCGATCTGCCTATTGGTGCCGTATGGGATGGCAATGAAGAACAAAAGGGCGAGGGGGGAATCCTGTCGCTACTGGCGGGTGGGTCCGCCAGTGCCGCGACACGCGAGTTGCTCGCGAGGGGTGGGATCGCCGAAGTGCTGAAACAGCTTGCGTGGTTGCCCATCGGCCAAACAAAGCTGTTGACGCATCGCGTGTTCAGTTGGGAGGACGATCCGTGGTCTGCCGGCGGATACGCATATTTTTCCCCGACGTACGACCCGTCCTGGCGTGCCTGGCTCGCGCGGCCCGTTCAACGATTGCTGTTCGCCGGCGAGCACACAAGTCTTCGATGGCAAGGCTACATGAACGGTGCCGTTGAAAGCGGTCTGAGGGCGGCGGCCGAGGTGCGGGCCCACCACACCCGACTCAACTGAAAACTTAGAACTGAAAACTCAAAAATGCCTGCTAATCTTCCAGGCTGAACCGTACTGATACCGTCATGACGACTTCAACGGTCTCACCATTGAGCAGCGTGGGATCGAATCGCCACTGGCGGACGGCGTCGACGGCAGCGGCAGCGAATTCTGGATGGATCTCTGCGCTGAGTACTCGGACCGACGCCACGGCGCCATCGCGTCCAATCAACGCCTCCATGGGAACGACGCCCTCGAGTCCCGCCTCCCGCATCGCCTGCGGGTACACAGGTGGAACGCTTTTGATCTTGCGAGGTGGTCGAATATTTCCGCCGATTCTGAGCGGGGCGCCGTTTGCTGCCGGTGACTGTCGGGAACCAGACGCACGCCGTGCGACGACGGTCACCGTTTCCTCGAGCTCTCCAACCTGCAACGTGATTGCCCGGTCCCACGTGCGACCCTGACGCACCTCAACTTCCTGACGGAGCGGCCGGAATCCGATAAGCGACGCTTCGAGCACGTAACGTCCGGGGCCAACGGGTGCAAACTCGAAACGCCCGGAAGCATCGGTGGTCGCCTGCCACTTGAACTGTTCAGGTGCTTCGAGCGTGAGGCTGACCTGCGGCAGAACCCCGCCGCTCGCGTCGTAGACCGAACCCGAAACTGTCACAGCTGTGTTTTGGCTAATCGCACGAAACGCCGCCGTGGGAAGCGTGATGAGCAGCAGTGCCAGGACCGTGATGATGCCGGCACGTCGTGTGAGCGTGTGCCGGTTGAGATGAGCGTTCAACATGGCGGCAATTCTCCTTTCGAGCGTTGATGGGCGGGCCATGAGCGTCGCCGCCAGGCTCGGTGTGGCTGGACGACAGAGCCGAGCGAGATCGAGCAGGATCGTGGCGTATTGGCGTGCAGGCACGCCGGTCTCGAGCACCACATCGTCGCACGCGTGTTCGCTTTCTCGCCTCAGGTGAGTGCAGGCGATCCAAACGAGCGGATTGAACCAGTAGACCGCACGCAGGGCTTCAGCGCTCATTTGCACGAACCAGTCGCGGCGCTGGATGTGAGCGAGTTCATGGCTGAGCACAATGAAAACGCGATCTTCATTCCACTCATCAGCGTGCGCGGGCAGGAGCACCTGTGGTCGAAAGAGACCAAGTGTTGCGAGCATGTCAGGAGCGTCGGTCTGCAGCAGCCGCACCGGCCGTCTCAAGCCATAGACTGCTGCAACTCGTTCAGCGAGGCGCGGCCACTGACCCTCTCTTAACAGCTCAGCCCGCGAAGCCAGTTGCAGCAGACGGGTGTAGCCTCCGAGCAGGATCACGCCAGCGACGACGAACCCTGTGGCCCAGATCGTCGTGAGCCATGGCCACGTGCTCACTCGGGTTAACGTCGCGGCTGGCTCTCCAGCTGGGGTCGCGACGAGGGTCGTGACCGGCTCCACAACGGTTAGCGGTGCAGGCGAGACCATCGCGGGAAGTGAGAAATCCCACGCCGGCAGGACCGCGCTCAGCGGAAGCACGGCGCCTGCCGAAAACATTCCGACCGCGAGCACCCAGTGCCGCAGGGCAGCGGAGCGGCGTCGCAGCACTATCCTCGTCAGGAGTGCAATGGCCAGGACAATTGACGAGCGAATCGTCGCGTCGAACAGCAGGTTCATCGAGACTCGCTCCTGACGTTTTTCACCAGCCGAGCAATATGGTCGAGCTCCTCGTCTGACAGTTTTGCCGCCTCGCCGCCAAGCAATGCGGCCACGAGCTTTGCGCTGGACCCATCGAAGAATGTATCGACCAGGTGTTTCAGCGCCGATCGCCGGATCGCGCGATGAGGGACCGAAGGAAGATAGACGTATCGAAGCTGCTGTGCCTCGTGGCGAACGTGGCCCTTCTCTTCGAGCACGCGCAGCTGCGCTCGCACCGTGGAGTACGCGGGAGTTCCTGAAAGGTCGGACATCACCTCGGCCACAGTGGCGCGGCCACGCCGGTAGAGGATGTCCATGATTTCCCGCTCGCGACGGCTGAGAGTGTGTGACGGTGGCTCCACTGCTTAAATTTCTAGCATGTGCTAGAAATTTAAGCAATGAAATCCAGGACCTTAGTGGCGTGATGGATCAGAACCAGCCTAACCTGGTGATGGGAATGTTCCGCTCGTGTAGGTGAAGCTGCCCTGTGTGGTGGTAATCGCCCGATACCATGCTTGACTGAACGGACTGAAGAGTAACACGTCCGACCTGCCATCGCCATTCAAGTCGCTGACAACGGTCTGCCAATACGCCCACCCACCTCCGGCGTACGAAAATCCGCTGCCTGTGTTGATGACCTTGTACCACGTGCCAGGCGCCGCAAATGGGCCACTTGCTGCAAAAAGAAACAGTATCCGATCGGCCATTTCCGTCGAAGTCGGCGACTTGCACTGTCCAGCCAGGTAGCCATCCCCCTCCAACGTAAGCAAAGCCAGCCGTCCCGTCACCTGTACTCGTTGCTCTGAACCAAGTCCCGTTGGTAACGTTGTAGAGGAACACGTCGTCGTGTCCATCACCGTTCAAGTCGACGATGAACGGCGACCACCCCGGTGCCCACCCACCTAGGAGGACGTGAAGACACCCGCACCACGGTTGATTGCCTTGTAGAACACGCCACTCGCTGAATTGTAGAGGAGGAAGTCGGATCGGGAATCGCCGTCGAAATCGGCGGGAAAGCTTGCCAGGCCGGTGACCACCCGCCAGTCGCATAGCTGAACCCGCCAGTGCCGTTGCTCGTGCTCGTGCATTCGTACCAGGCGCCTGTGGAGGGATGATACAGGAACACATCGGATCTACCGTCGGCGTTGAGATCGACGATGTAGACACTGAAATGGGGAGCCAGCCACCCCCGAAGTACGTAAAGCCCGCGCCCGTACCGATAGCCTTGTACCAAAGGCCAGTCTGCGGCAAATACAGAAACAGATCATCGAGACCGTCGGCGTTGAAATCCGCGACCGAGATTTGCCACCCTCGAGCCCATCCACCAGTTGGTCCTGGATTGAAGGTGCCGGCAGCGTTCCCGTGCCGGCATCGCCCAAGCACCCGTCACGCGGTTGTAAATCAGCACGTCTTCGTAGCTGTCTCCATTCCGGTTGAATATCACGACTTGCACATCATTCGTGACAGCAGACAGTTCTGTGATCGCCCAGGTAAACGTGCGCACGACTGTCATCAGACCGTCCGTCGCAGAAACAGTTACGACGTAATTCCCCAGGGCATTTGGGAGGGTGCCTGATATGGCACCAGACGTGGGGTTGACACTCAAGCCGACTGGTAGCCCTGTGGCTCCGTACCTGATCGCGTCGCCGTCTGCATCAGTGGCCTGCAGCTGCAGCGACACCGACGCTCCAGGAACGCCGCTTTGATTGGCCGGCGCAACAAATGCTGGTGGCCGAATCGCCACTTCCCCGGAGTAAGGACTAAATTGGTTTGTTGTGTTATACGCGCGCACGGCAAAGTAGTACGCGAGACCGTTGTCGGGAACGCTGAATGGAAACGAGGTCTGGTTTCCGACGTTTACATTATTGGTATATATCCGCGGCTGGGTGCCGTAGGAAACCATGTAGCCCGCCAGATCGGGCTCCGTATTTGCGTCCCACAACACGGTGACGGTTCCCGCTGCCATCGCCGGTGTTGCGAGTGCCAGTATGAAGAATGTAAGAACAACCGCACACGGAGCACAGATGAACCGGTACATAATGGGTTGTTGTGGGAAGCCTACGCCGGTGACCAAGCAAATCCGAAGCCATGTTCTGAAGAAAAAGGCTCAACTTATTCTCACGTGACCGATTGCATCGCTCTCGAAGGTTCTGGCCACGCTGAAAGCCACCGGCGTTTTTCAATTCGGACTTACGATCTTGCATCGTCAATTACATAGCTATTCCATCGTTGGCACCCTCGTCAGGTTCGGTAAGTGTCCCGGTTCGACACAGCAATTCCTGAGTCTGCTTACTCAATTGGCCCGTTCATCACTTACGATGCAGAACCAGGACTTACGATGCAAAACCAGGAGCTTGTTTGATTGTCTTGGATGAAAGAGAAAGACACCACGCTGAGGGATCAGTTGTAGTGGCCCTTGATCAGGAAAGAGCTCAGTCAACTGCGAACACCCAGACGGCGCCGCCTTCAGGCACTTCCGGATATTCACCAGGGAAGAGTCGATTGAGCGTGCTTTGCATTCCCCGGGGGTCGCCACCCCAACCCGTGTGGACGGCGATGTACTGCTTGCCATCTATCGCGAATGACGTCGGCGGCGCCACGATGCCCGAGTTGGTCGGGAACTCCCACAGCAGCTGTCCCGTCGCGGCGTTGAACGCGTGAATGCGGCGATCGTTTGTGCCCCCGGTAAACACCAACCCTCCGGCTGTTGCGAGCATCGAACCCCAGTTTGGGCTCTTTGTGTAAGCGTGAGTCCAGGCGAGAAGTCCGGTATCGACATTCCAGGCTTGTACCTCGCCCACATGGCTCGCGCCGGGCGCCAGAAACGGGCCGCCACTTCGTGCGCCGGCGAAACCGCTGCCACGTGAATACTCAACGGGCACACCGGTGAGCGATCCGCACAGGTTGTTGTTGGCAGGAATATAGAGCAGACGTGTCTGAGGACTGAATGCGACTGGGGGCCAGTTCTTCCCTCCGTGTACCGACGGACAGAACCGAGCCTCCTTGCCGGTGCCGGGTTTGCGCGCTGGATCCACGTCGGGGCGGCCGGTCTTTGGATCGAGTCGGAGGAAGACGTTCTGCGTGACGAATGGCTTGCCTTCCACGAAATTGATCTTGCCGCTCGTACGTTCGAGGAACCAGAGATAACCGTCGCGGGCGACATTGATCAGTCCCTTGACCGTGCGTCCATTCCGTTGGTAGTCGACGAGGATTGGTGGCGAGACTTCGTCCCAATCCCAGGATTCGTTCGGGTTGTATTGGAAGTGCCCCTTGATTTGACCGGTTGCGACGTCGATGGCGACGGTGGAGGCTACGTAAAGATTGTCGCCAGGGCGCTGGTCGCCCATCCATGGTCCGCCATTCCCCGTGCCCCAGAACGACAAATTGGTCTCGGGATCGTAATTGCCGGTAACCCACACCGGGGCGCCGCCGGTCTTCCATTGGTCTCCGGTGGGCCAGGTCTCGCTGCCCGGCTCTCCCGGCGCGGGCACGGTGTAGGTTCTCCACTGCTCCTTGCCGGAGTCCGGATCGAATGCTGCAACAAAACCACGAACGCCGAATTCCCCGCCCGATGCGCCGACCATGACTTTTCCGCCCGCGACGAGCGGCGCGAGCGTGAAGTAATAGCTCGATTTGTTGTCTGCGACGGTGGTCGTCCAGACTTCGAGGCCGGTTGTTGCATCCAGGGCCACCAGCACCGCCTCGCCCGCGGCATAAAAGACTTTGTTCCCGTACAGGGCCACCCCACGATTCGTGTCGTGAAGCACGAACGCGCCCGTTGGCCGTGGTCGTCTGTAACGCCACAACACATTGCCGCTCCGTGCGTCGATGGCAATCACCTGGTTATTGGGCGTGGAGACGAACATGACGCCGTTGTTGACGATGGGCGCAGCCTCGTGGACCTTCGCTTCGCCAGTCGAGAACACCCACACCGGTCGAAGGCGCCTGACGTTGTCGGGCGTGATGTCTTTGAGCGGGCTGAAGCCCCAGCCGTCGTACGTGCGGCGAATCATCAGCCAATTACCGTCTTCGGGTTTCTTCAGGCGCTCCGCCGTGACGGGTTGGTAAGCCCGGAGCACCTCGGGCACGGGTTCCGGAGGAGCGGGAGGCTGCTGTGAGACGCCAAGAACTCCGGTCAAGGCCACCGCGCACATGGCCCCGATCAAATGGGGTCTGACCCCATTTCTGAAGCGTAAGTCGAGCCGACGCTGACCATGCAATTACATTTTGAAATGGTCTGACCCCATTTATTTCCGCTCCGGCAGCGCGAACACGTACAGCGCCTGACCTGTGGTCGGAACTCGAATCTCCGGAGCGAGCGTTGCCGGGACGAGCCTCGGACTGCCACCGCCAAGCCCTGTCGAAACGGCGACGTACTGCCTGCCGTCGACGCTGAACGAGATGGGAAACCCCTGCACCGACGTGGCAAGCCGCGTCTGCCACAGAATTTTCCCGGTCCGCACATCCACTGCTTTGAACGAGCGATCGAGATCGCCGACGAACACGACGCCGCCGCCGGTGGAAAGCACCGCCGTCAGAAACGGCGCTCGTTGTTGGAGTGCCCACGTCTCCTTCATGGTCGTCACGTCGAAGGCTCCGAGCTTGCCGATGTTGCCGTCGGTGCCGGGCATCTCGTAGAAACGCCTGTCGGCTCCACCCGCGCTCCCGCCTCCGGGTCGCTGTTCAATTTTCTGCGCGCGTATCGCCAGACAGCTCTGGCTCAAGGGGATGATGAGCTGATTGGTCGCGCGGTGATGGCTCATCGCCTGCCAGTTGTGACCGCCTTCCGTGCTGGGACAGCCATCGATCCATTGACCGACTTCGTGCGCAAGGATGTCTTCGCGGTAATGCGGCTCACCGGTCTGCGGGTCGATTCGCTCCCAGACGTTCTGGAAGACTGTTTCCTTGTGACCGAGATACTTGCCGGTCTTGCGATCGAGCTTCCACAGAACGCCGTCTTTTCCAACCGTGAAGACGAGATTCTGACCTCCCGCATCGACGAGCACGCGTTCGAACACCACGTCGAGATCGAGGGCTTCTCCCGGAGCATGCGAGAAGTACCAGGCCAGCTTGCCCGTGTCGGCATCGATGGCGACCGTCGAGCTCGTGAACAGCGCCTTGTCGAGTGAGTGCATGCCGCGACTTGCCGGCATCCAGGGTTTCGCCTGAGCGGTGCCCCAGTATGTGAGGTTCAAATCGGGATCGTAGCTGCCGGTGATCCAGGTCTCGCCACCGGCCCGGAACAGATTCGTCAGGGCGCCCCAGCTGTCCCCGCCAGGCTCGCCTTCTCTCGCAACGGTGTGGAACCTCCAGAGTTGTTTTCCTGTCGCAGCGTCGTACGCGCTGATGAAGCATTTCTGCTCCACGTACTGCGAGCAGCCGCCCATGCCCTGGATGACCTTTCCGCGTGCCACCAGCGGACCGCTCGAGCTCCCGACGGCCGTCAGGCATCAACACGTCCCAGGCAATCTTGCCGGTTCGAGCATCGAGAGCCACCAGATGCGCGTTGCTGAGGGCCACGAACAGCTTGTCGTCGTAGAGGGACATGCCGCGCATGGAAACGTTCGCGGGAAGTCGATGTTCCCAGATCAGGTTGCCGGCACGGCCGTCAAGAGCCTGCACAATGCCGCCGGTGTTGTTGAGATAGATCGTTCCGTTGTGCGCGAGTGGTGAAGGTTGATTGGTGCCACCTTCGTTCATCGGCCACACCCAGGCCAGCTGGAGGTCCTGTACGTTGTCCCGAGTAATTTGTGTGAGCGGACTGTAGTTCGACGCAGACTGATCGCGTCGAATCATCAACCAGTCGCCGGGAGGAGGATTGCGCAACATCTCGTCGGTCACGCGCACGTAATTCTTGACTTCACCTCCAACCGTCAACCCCATGGGTGGCGGCTGGGCCTGTCCCCGTCCGCCTCCTGCGGCTCCAGCCTGTGCGCCTGGACCGCCCGCTCGTCCGCCTTGTGCGGCTGGTGGTGCGGCGGCCTGCGTGGGTGCGGCAGTTGCCGTCCCGCGCCGCCACTACCAATCGCCACCGTCGTTGTCGTCGTCAGCGCCTGATTTCCCGCAGCAATTCCGTTGGCTTGCAGGATGTAGGCGACGATGTTGACGTAGGTTTCAGCCGGCAAGGCTCCCGGACGATCTGTCGGCATCGTCGTCTGAATCAATCCAAGCAGATCCCGTGTAGTCCGGGTCCCCCAGCTTCCCATGAAGGCCGCACCAGCCAGTGGCGGAACGCCGTTGAGATCCGCGCCGTGGCAGGCCGCGCAGTTGGCCTGATACGCAGCCCGGCCTGCAGTGGCCTGATCGGTTGTGAAAGGCCCGGTCGGTTGTTGAGCAGTCGTCATGGTGATGGAGAGCGCCACAAGAAAGGCCGGCACGAGCACTCGCCAATTCGAAGCTTTCATGTCATTGAGCCTTGCTGCAATCTTTGCAATCCTTGCAATTCTTGCAAATCCTGCAATTCTGCAATTTAACGTCACTTTCCCATGAGCCATCCCCACAACTGACTGCCTTCCTCGTCGGCGCCCTTCTGGCCGTAAACCTGAATGTAGAGTCGCCCCTGTTTGAGCTGCTCGACCTGCTCTGTGCTCAACGAGACCGAGCCGGAGATCGTTCCGCTGGTCCCTTTGGTGATCATGAGGTCGAAGATCGCGGGCCCTCGCGCCCCTTTGGCTACCCCTCTGTGCAGACGAGCCGCGGTTGCCGGGGTCGCCAGTCCTTCGAAGGAACCAGTGATCGCCAGCATCCTGCCGGAAAGCGATGCGGTCGCCGAACCTTTTCCGGTGACGTCCGCACGCTGCGCTGCGGTCGTCGGCACCCACGCCAGTCGTGCGGCAAACGTTTCTCCACTCTGCGCGGTCACCGCAAGGGCAGACCACATGAGGAATATCGCCGTAAGCATGCCGATGGTTTGTCCCGGTTTCATGTTGCCACCTCTAGTGTAGTGCGGGCCTTTTAAGGCCCGCGACGCGGACGCGGACCCTAAAGGGTCCGCGCTACTTAGCGGATAGTTGCTTGAGCAACGCATTCGCCTTCCGAAACCAGGGTCGTTCCCGCCGTCTGAGATAACCGGGCATCGTTGGTTTCTTGGCCAGGATCCGCTCGGCCCACTCACGTGCTTCGGCTGGCCGTCCCTGAGCGGCCAGGAACGACGCATAGTTGTAATACGTTTCGGAGATCGTGGAGATCCCGGTTGCAGCTTTGAACAGCTCCTCGGCCCGCGCTGGATGTCCCGTTCGGCCCAGCGCCTGCGCGAGCATTCCAATCGCACGGTGGAAGTCGTACTTGGGATCGCGTGCCACCACGCGCTCGAGGTCAGCCACCGCTGCGGGGAAGTCTTGCATTGCCGACGCGGCAAGGCCACGTCGATACACGGGATGCAGCGAGTCGGATCGCGGCGAGACGACTTTGTCGTAGAGCTCGCGGGCGCGCGCGAACCTGCCTTCGTCCAGTACAAATCGGCCAGCTCTTCTAGGTTACCGACGGAAGGGTTGTCGAGGACGATTGCCTCGAGGTCTCGGATTCTGCGGCGTCGTGAAAGACCGGTCAGAGAAGCCCGAAGCAGCGCCGCGTCGGGAACGACCTCGGCGGCAATGTACACGAGGGCGCCGAGACCTCCGCCGATCAGGATGATCCACAGCCAGAAGTTGTCGGGTCGTCGGCGGATGAAGTGAACGATTGCAAGGCCCTGCAGGATGAGTCCCCACGGGTAGAAGAGCCCTATAAACCCCATGCCGCAGTTTGCGGACTATAGCATGCGTAATGAAGTACTGGTTGCTTGAAAAGGTAATAGTGTCACCGAATCAACCGCACCGATATTAACCCCATCCATCTGATCGATTGATTCATACAAGGAGCCAGAGGAAAATATCAGCGCATACGTATGTATACCTCCACATCACATGACTGAAAACGTTTTCGCCAAACCTCCCCTAAGTGTATGGGAAGGGATTCCTGTCTTTTCAGCACCAGACCGATTTACGGAGAATTACGAACGGATTGCGGAGGATCATCTTGCCTCGCTCGCGACCAAGGGTACGAATCCGTGGATTCCGGAACGCCTTTGGCGTGAGATGGAGGCGACAACGATTGCGTTGATTACGAAGTACTCTCAGCCGGGTGACTCGATTCTCGACGTCGGAGTTGGTCTCGGTCGGATGCTGCAGAATTTTCCAGGCCTTCGACGGCACGGCATGGACATCAGTAGAGGTTACTTAAAAGTGTCTCGGGAGGTTGGGATCGATGTGTGCTATGCGCGCATCGAAGACATGCCCTACAAACCAGACACCTTCGATGTCATTGTTTGCACAGACGTGCTTGAGCACGTGCTCGATTTGAATCTTTGCTGCGAACGCATGCTAAACGTATTGAAGGATACCGGCGTTTTGATTGTTCGCGTACCTGTCTATGAGGATTTGAGCCGCTATCTGGACCCATCGTTCCCGTACGAATACGTTCACGTGCGGAATTTCGATGCTTCGTCATTGCGTCTTTTGTTTGAGCGGATCTTTGATTGTCAGACTCTCGAACTGACGCCTGGCGGCTACTGGCCGCTCGGGGACCGGATGAAAATCAAGCTGCCTTTGGCAAGACACGCAAGCATCGCGTTCCGAGGCTTCTCCTACGTGCCATTTTTGAGGTCGCTGGTTTATCAGCCCGTCGTGCGGGCGGCATATCACCCGATCGATATGAATGTGGTAGTTCAGAAGCGTCGTTCGAAGACAGGGTAAGGTTGCCGCGACTCTCCCTCGAAGTTGAACCGAGGGACAAACTTGTAAAAGCGATAACAGAACTGATGGTCAGCCTAGAGTGCCGTGAACGAACCGAGATGCCAATGGGCCGAGGTTGAAGAACTTACGCACTAAACAATGTAGATTTTCCAGCCAGAAACCAAATGAGGTTGCGAAATCTTCCAGATGCATAGGAAAATTGCGCGTAAAGACAAAAGCAGCTGCCGGATAGAGTCGGCTCGATTTTTGCAGCGTGTTACTGGGTACCTCCATCGCCGCGACCTTAAACAATTGAAACTGCTGAGCTAGGTGGGTGGATCAGCCATGAGTCACCCTTTTCCGCCTTCTGTGAGACGCGACCGCAGCCGGCGAACGTGTTCGTACGCCGCTTATCGTTCGAGCTCGGCGGTCGTGAAGAACTTAGTCTGTTCGGCCTACAACATCGGCGAGATTGGATGTAACCGGCGAGTGGTTATTTGCCCTGGAATGTGATATCGCGAACACTTGAACATTTTGACTGGAGCCCTGTTGTGAGATTGATGGTCATCGTCTTAACGATTCTGTGCTGGTCGTCGCCTCTAATGGCGCAGAACCTTCTACCTACTCTTCAGAGAATCCGAGCCGAATACCCGACGCGGATGTCACCTGCGCAGATTGGCGAATTGTCAATCGCGTTGCCTGGGAACACCGTGCCGAAGGCTGGGGGATGTTGCAGCAAGAATGCAGGATCACGATGCCCTGCGCCCCGGTGGTTTCATATCTTGCGATATCCTCATCGGGGGACCGGGCAACCCGCCACATCACTTTGATGTGCTGATCGATGCGGGTGGCGCATCGACGCCGACATGGCAGGACGTTGGCCCATGCCAGTTGGGTCCGACCAGTGGCTGTGACATGAGCCGGTTTCTTCTGCCAATTCGACCGGTGGGGTTTGCCGAGCCGTTACCCTCGGCGGCGCTTCCGCTCAACATCACCGGCGATGCCTTCAAAGAGTTGCTGTTCTACAATGGCACCACCGGGAGTTGGAACGTCCAGATCGGAACCACGGAGAATTCATTTACCCAAGGGATTTCCGGCGGATGGTCACCGGGGTGGAGCCTCTTTCGCGCCGACTTCAATGGTAATGGCCTGGATGACCTGTTGCTGTACGCACCGTCGACTGGCCAGTGGTACAAGGTTATCAATACCGGTGCGGGCTTTACCTATTACGCAGGGGGCTGGCAGCCGGGGTTCAACGTTTCGATCCTGGACCTCAATGGAGACAGCAGGTCAGACGTTTTCCTCTACAATCCCGCGACGGGCATCTGGTTCGAAGGCACGGAGCACGGGCGACGGCACCCAGGGGTTTAGCTACGCAAGTGGTGGGTGGGCACCGGGCTGGCAAGTCTTCCCGGCCGATTTCGACGGGGATAACGTCAGCGATCTCCTCCTCTACAATCCAGCGAATGGCGCATATTACAAAGCAATTAACCGTGGTCCCGGTGTGTTTGTGTATTCGTCGGGTGGGTGGTCACCGGGGTGGTCGCCATTTATAGTCGACTGAACGGCGATAACCGCGACGATGTGTTCCTCTACAACGTTACGAACGGAACGTGGTACTGAGCAACAAATACGGGAGACGGAACTGGTGGTTTTGCTTACGTAGGGGGCGGGTGGACACCGGGTGGACCGTGCGCGTCGCCGACTTCGACGGCAATGGGCTCACGGACTTTTTCCTGCATGTGCCAAGCGGCGGATGGTACAAGGTGATCAACACTGGAAGCGGGTTTACCTACTTCGCAGGGGGCTGGGCACAGTGGGAAACCATCGTTAGCGACTTGAATGGGGATGGTAAGTCAGACGTGGTTCTCTACGACCCTGAGGATCGAGCTTGGTATCAGGCAATTACGACGACTCCTGGCGCTTTCGGCTACACGACCGGGATTTTCTGACCCCGATTAACAATCCGATCTCCAGGCCGTTCTGAACGACAGAACGGCCTGGGCCACGCTAAGTCGCATCTCCCATGCGCGTCTCGCCATCCTTTGCTGACCGCGCCCACGTAGATCCTGACGCTCAGCCAATCCAATTCTCGGGTCTTCTAACGCAGCCAACTCGCGGTCAGCACGTCTTACAGTGCAGGTCTCATCAAAAGCGCCCGAGTCGAACGGCCTAACTCTGGGCCAGAAGACTATCGATAGCTTCGGGCGACAGTGGGCGCGGTTTCGGAATAACGAAGGTTCGTACGGATTTGTCGGACTGCTCGAAGATATGTTCGACGGTCTAATTGGGTCGACCGTAGCCGAGATCGGCAGTGGTTTGGGCCGTCTCGTAATTATGTTGTTGCAAACCGGAGTTCAACACATTTACGCGATCGAACCTTCAGGTACATGCTCCCGACTTATTGAGGCAAAATGTCGAGCAGATGCCTCGGGGGACTTCACCATAGTCTTGCTGGACAGCATCATTCAAACTGTTTGTAACGGGCCAGCATACTCACGCCAGCAGCCGACCTTAAGTCCCCTTCAAAAACTATTAACACTCTAGGCAATCAGCCCGGTTCACGCTGGAGGAAGGAATCGGAAGGGCAGTTCGCCTGACCGCCGCCTGGGCGGCCAGATTCGGGTGTGCTGCCGCGCCATGGCGCGGAAGCGCGCTTCCGGCGAGAGTTAGGGTGGACCGGCCGTACTCGAGGGGCGACTTTCGGTCTCTATTCACTGGGCGCGCGCTCGCGTAATCTATCGTCCGATGCAGTTGTCGGTCATTGTGCTTGCGACGGACACCAGGCCCCACCCCGCGACGTTGCTCCCGGCAATCCGTCAAACCTTCGACTCGAACCGAATCACTGGTGAGATCGTCGTCGTCATCTCCCCGGTGATGCGGCGTATGAAAACGCGGCGCGGGTGGCGGGCGCCCGCGTTGTCGTGCCAGGCGCTCGCGGCTACGGTCGCGCCTTACAGGCCGGCTTTGCGGCGGCGGCGGGCGAGTGGGTGCTGACCATGGACGCCGACGAGTCTCATCCGCCGAACGTCATCGCGGCACTGTGGGCGGCGAGACGGCAGGCAGAGATCGTCAGAGCATCACGATTCGTCGAGGGTGGGCGCGCCGTAGTCTCCCTCCCGCGCTACGTGCTCAGCCGCACGCTCAATATGGTGTTCAGCCGGGGGCTGAGCCGGCGAGTCGCGGATATGTCGAGCGGGTTCCGCTTGTATCTCAGACGGGCGCTCCTGTCGCCGCATTCCCAACCACTGCCGCCCCATTTCGCCGCCGTCCAGGCGCTTCTCGTGCGTGCCTACGCAGAGGGCTGGCGCGTGGCCGAGGTGCCGTTCACTAACGAGCCGCATGGCCACGGAGGCACGAGCTCCCGCCTTGTGCGATTCGGGCTCGATTACGCCCGCACGTTCTATCGACTCTGGAAGCTGCGAAACTCGATCGAGCGTGCGGATTACGATGCCCGGGCGCACGACAGCCCGATCCGCTGCAACGGTATTGGCAGCGACTGCGGTATCGATACGTGACCGAACTGATTCGGGGTGAGGGGCCCGTGCTCGATGTGGGCTGCGGCTCGAGCCGGATCATTTCGGCCCTCCCGAAGGGCAGCGTGGCGGTCGACATCCTGTTGCGCAAGCTGCGCTATTCCCGGAGGTACAGCGCACCGCCTTGTAGAGGGCTCAGGCTTTGCGTTGCCGTTCGCGGACAAATCCTTTTCCTGTGTGCTCTGTTCCCAGGTGATCGAGCACGTGCCGGAAGGACTCCTGGATTCTTTCAGAGCTGATACGCGTGTTGAAGCCCGGCGGCCGCCTCGTCCTCGGACGCCGGATTACGCGAACTGGCAGTGGGTCGTCACCGAAAAGGCCTATAGTGTTTTCGCCCCGGGCGCTTATGCAGACGAGCAGATTTGCCACTACACCCGGGATGAGCTCCTACAGCATTTCTCCGCGCTCGGGTTCACGCACGAAGCTGACGCGGTACATTCTCCGTGGCGAGCTCATCATGGCGCTGCGTTCCCGGCAGCGTCATGATCCCGGCGCCGACATCGGCCGTCGTCCTGCGTGTGAGAGAAGCATGCCGCAGAACAACATCAGGTATTGAACGGGAAGGATGGTCTTGTAGCTGTACAGACCACGGATAGGCAATCACGACCGCCGCCAGGTGGGACACGATGAACGCGCCAGTGGCCAGCATCAGATGCCCGGGGACGCGTCTGAGCCAACCCGCGGCCGCAAATAGAACCAGGAATGCAGGAAAGCTTCCGAGCAGTACTGGTGGCCCACCGAACTTCGTGAAGCCGAGCGCGTATAAGACCTTACTTACCCTCGAGCCAGAGCAGGATCGCCGGGCCGCCGTTTGAACAGCATCCAGCCCGCCTCGCAGCGCTTGGGTCCATCGTGGCGGGTTGTCCTTGAACTTCACGACAGCCACGCCGCCCTCGGGTGGCAATCAGCGCGGCCGTGATTGCGTGTGACAGTGTCACGGTCACCACGAACTGCCTCGACATGATGTAGTTGCGGGCGATGAATGGACTCAGGCCGATGACATACATCGCGACGAAAATCGCTGCTCGCACGGTTCGTTCACGGATATCCGCATCCGTTGGCAATGCCAGCATCGCACACAAGACGCAGACGATAGGATCATGGCGGCCCCGTCGCCCCCGCCAAAGCCTCGACCACAGCACACCTGCGATAGCAGCAACCACTCGATAAGGCGGCAACGTCGTCACGGCGGCCGCGGCAACGGCGGCGATGGACAGGGGGATGAACAGGTTATCGGTGAGTGTTGCGGCCCAGTAGATCGATGCGTGGATAAACGTGGCCGTCAGGACCGCCAGGCCGATAACCTGCGCCACGCGTGGCAGCGTGCGCCACCGAGGGCCCCAGGAGCAGCGGAAGGAGGCGGCGCAGTCCGTACTTGTTGAACAATACCGCGGCGGCGTCCCCGTCACCCACCAACCAGTGCACGCCAGCCAGCGTGTACGAATACAGCGGATAGAGGAAATTGGCCCCGCTACCTGGGGCCCGGCCCAGCGGCATCAGTAGCCCTCCCTCGCCCACGTTTCGGGCGTTGCTCTCATACGCCAGCCAGTCGTCGCCGTAGCTCAATTCGACGGTGATACCGAAGAGCGGCTTCGCGACAACGAACGCCGCCGCGAGCACCACGGCGCAAGCGCTCCACGCGGCGAGCGCCGACTTACTCGTGGCGCCGAACCGCGGGCGCACTTTCTGCTCTGCTCCGAACGCCAGCCAGAACTGATACAGCACTCCGGATAGTGCGCAGACCAGCACCAGCCCGTCGTTGGTGACTGTGGCTCGCCGGCCGAGGCGCAGGTCGGGCCTCGAATGCCTGTAGTTCGGTGGAGCCCATCCAGCGTCATGTCGACCGTGAGCGCCGCGACTGTTCCGGCGGGCTTCCGGTAGACGGCTTTCAGATGGTGCATCCCGGAGCCGCCAGCGTTGCGCCCGTCCTCCAGACAACCCCGTCCTGACGGCCTTCCATTGATGGGAGTCGAGCTCCAGGTCCACCGGCGCCGTGGAATACACATCGATCAGCAGACGCTGGTTTTTGTTGCCAGGAGCCAGGTCGACCACTCCATATCGATGGGCAGTTCCTCGATACGTGACGGTTTATGGGCCGTCGGCCTGTACCGCTCGTTGTCGTTCAGGAAGTCGAATTGAAACCCGTTCCAACCGAGCGCCAGCCGCCGATCGATCCGAAAGGGGTGCTCGTCGAATCGCCAGAAGAAAAAGGCAAGGAGCCAGACTCGCGCCGGGACTCTGTCAACGACGGTGTAGCGGCCCACCCAACCCTGAGGGCCTCGATCAATCCGTTCGCGGCCTTGATGGGAACGAGAGCGGATATCAGCAACAGTCCGGACGCCGAGGCCCGGCGGGTAGGTCGAGCGACGACGAGCCATGCGCCGCAGGCAAGGAGAGCCAACAGTGCCACGCGGGCGCTCAAGGTCAGTGGAGTACCGCCGAAAGTGGCCTCCCACGAGCCAGGACTGACCAGGAGCACGATTGCGGCGACGATCGAACCGCACAGCACTCCTTCCAGGCGTCCACGCATCAGCAGCCCGAACGCTTCATGAATGCCAGCGACACACGTCGCTGCGGTTGTCGGTCAACAGGTCTCGTCGACTCGGGATCTCGCCGCCCGTCCTGCCCCTCAGAGCCGCGTCGTCCTGCAGGGCATCACCCTCAGAAGCTGTATCACGATGCCTTCGTAAACGGGCTGTTCTACGTGGAGAATTTGAAAGGATACTACGAGCCCAGCGCTACAGTTGTTCGCGAATCGGTTTCGCGCTCGGTGCTGAGCCCTACGGGTAGCTTGACAGGCGTTGGCCCAATACAGATGATGATGGCAGATGTTCGACTCTTGAAGATTCCCTGTCCCGCCTTGCGGGCTTCTCAGCCGTCCAGCGATCAATCCTTTGTAGGGCAGACGGCGGGAGCTGGTCGATCCAGGCCGATCAACCATTGATGCATCACTAGAGATGGTTCAGCACCCAGGGCCATCGCTGAATGAAGATTCGTCGGTCGTCGGTGCCCGCCCCCAGTTCATCAAGGCCGCTGCACTCAGCCGTCCCCTGAGACTCCGTCACCGCGAAATTCTGCTCCACACCGGACAACATTACGACGAGCAGATGTCAGGTGTGTTTTTTGAGGAACTGGGTCTCGCGCAGCCCGATATCCATTTGGGCGTGGATCTGGCTCACACGGACAGCAAACCGCCTCTATGCTCGTTGGCATAGAGGAGGTGGTTCAATTAGAGAGGCCGGACTGGGTCTTGGTCTATGGCGATACGAACTCGACGTTGGCGGGGGCTCTTGCCGCTGCGAAGATGAGCGTCCCAATTGCGCATGTGGAGGCAGGCCTTCGAAGCTTCAATCGGTGCATGCCTGAGGAAATCAATCCAGTCTTGACGGATTAGGTCTCCAGCCTTTTGCTTTGCCCGAGCGAGGTCGCTGTCAACAATCTTGAGCGCGAAGGGATTCGAAGTGGGGTTCATCTCGTTGGCGATTCGGATGCGTGAAGCGCTGACTTGGGCTGGCGGAGCTGCAAGCCGGCGCTCAAGTATTCTGGACAGCTTGGATCTGACAGGACGTCGCTACATCCTGGCGACAGTCCATCGCGCGGAGAATACGGACAATCCGACTCGGCTCAGGTAATCCTTGCGGCTCTCGGTCAGTTTGGGATCATAACGATATTTCCCGTGCATCCACGTACGCGGAAAGCCCTCGACGCTCTTGGATACGTTCTGCCGTAATCCGTGCGCGTGATCGATCCAGTCGGCTATCTCGACATGATCGAGCTGGAACGCTGTGCGAGGACTATTGTGACTGACTCAGGCGGGAACAGAAGGAAGCCTATTGGCTGCGTGTCCCTTGCGTCACATTGAGGGATGAAACTGAATGGGTGGAGACGGTCGAGCCGCAATGGAATGAATTATCCGGAACAAATACCGAGCGAATCGTCTTGGCGGTTCGGTCATCGAATTCTCACCACGACCTATAGTGCACTCTACGACGCTGACAGCCCTTCTGATTGATGTCGAGAGTTGCTGGAATGCTTGCCAAGCGATAACGCGTCTGCGGCCTAACATCGTATGACGTCAGTGGGAGCTCCTGCCATCGAAGGTCTTGCCGGACTGCTTCGAGGTACCGTCATTTACGGTGTGGGACAGGCGGTCGGCCGCTCGATCGCCCTGTTACTGCTTCCGCTGCTCACTGCCGTTCTGGACCCAGCAGAATACGGAGCCCTTTCATTGCTGATGGCGCTGGGGTGGTCACTCAATACCGGGTTTTCGCTGGGCTTGGGCGCAGCCATGACGCCCAGCTACTTCGAGCGCACTAATCAAGAGCAGCGGGACGCAACGATTTGGACGGCTTCGACGGTACTCGCTGGCAGTTCGCCGCAATGATGGTTATTGCGGTCACGTTTTCGGAGGATATCGCGCGTTGGATCCTGCAGGATAGCCGTTACGGTCCGCAAGTCGTTCTGACGGCTGGGGCGACAGCGTTCAGCTGTCTCTCAATCCCCTTCCGGCAGTATTTGATGTTTGTCAACCGACCAATCGCCTACGTCTGGATTTCGAGTCTCTCACGAGCACCACCCTTTGCTTGACGATCTGGTTGGTTGCCGTCCGACAGTTAGGAGTGTCCGGCGTGTTGCAGGCTGAGTTGGTGGGGCAGTTGGTCGCCTGCGTCCTCTTCATGGCTCCCGTAATACGGAATTGTCGGATTCGGTTTGAGTCGACCTTCGTCAGTGAATTGGTTTTTTCGGACTCTCCCTTGTGCCCGCTTTTGGCGCCGTGTTTGTGTTGCAGCATGGGGGGAGGTATGTGCTGCAATGGTTACACGGATCCGGACAAGTAGGCCTGTACACGGCAGGTGTCACCCTTGGCAGCGCCGTAGGGTTGATGGTCTCTGGTTTCCAGTGCGCCTGGACGCCCTTCTTCATGTCTTACATGAACAGGCCGACGGAGGCTCGGAGTTCTCTGGGGCGAGCGTGTAGCGACCAGGTCTTTGGTGTTGGGAGTGTGAGCCTGCTCTTCTATGTCCTGGCGAAGCCCATGGTGATGCTTTCACTCCACCGGCTTATCATCCGGCTTCTCAGGTGGTAGGAATGGCCGCGACAGCGCAGTTCCTGAGTGGTCTGTTTCTGGTATCGCTTCCGGGACTGGACTTTGCACGAGAAATTCGGTACATTACTCTCGTACAAGGTTGCGCCGCGGTACTGGCGATTGTGCTCAATCTGGTCCTTGCGAGCACTTTGGAATACGTCGGCAGCGCCATTGCGATGGTGCTGAGTTACATGGCGTTGAACGCGCTGGAGTTCCTGGAATTGGGTTGACATGATCCGCAGTGCAATACGAATGGCCCCGCCTCGCGCGGTTCGGTGGTGTGGGACGTTGCTATCGCCCTGTCGAGTCTTGTGCCCAGGCAATTGGCCATCGTCTGGGGAATCGGGGCTGTCGATTGCGCTGACCGCCATCCTTATCTGGTCGTTGTGGTCCCTCACGAATCCTGATGAGCGAGAGAAGCTCCATAAATGGCTGAGTCGGACGCGAGAATGGGTTGGCGGTGTGGCCAAGGCATGATGCGCTCCTTCCCTCGAGGTGTACGTGTTCTCCAGCATAAACACAGCACGCCTAGGAGCGGTGCGAGGCAGCGTGTGACCAAAGACGTTCAACTTCATGATGTGCGAGATTTCTGGCAGGCACATCCCGTCGCCGCCGCAGCCAGCCCTCACCCCCTGGGGGTGTCCAGTATTTCAAATAATACGATAGACTTTGTAAGGTGAATGAGCTGGTCCCATCTTCTTAACTTTTGCACGAGCACACGAAGTCCGGAGGGGAGCACGTTCTCGACGTGGAAAGCGGCACGGCTACGTTCCTCAGCCGATACTCACTTGCCGGGGCCAAGACCTTCGGCATCGATTAAACATGAACGGCGATAGACCTTTGCCGACGTCGTTCCGAGCTCCAGCCTCAGGAGGAAATCCCCACTTGCGCATGCTGGAAAGACTTTCGTTCCGGAAGGCAAAGTTCCATTGTGTCTGCTCGATGGGCGTGTTGCACCATATACCCGATACCACTGGTGCCGAGGGAAATCCGCCGAGTCCTGAAACCAGGCGGGCGTCTCATTCTGATGCTCTACCACCGCAATTCGCTCCGCTTCCGCTGAAATTTCCGATCGTACGTGCGTTAACGTGGCGCACCATCGAACAGCAAGTCAATGAAGTGGACGGCCTAGGAAATCCCAAAGGCGCGGTCTATCGAAGCGTGAACTGGTCGGACTGCTTGACGGGTTTGCGGATTGCAGCCTTTGCTGGAGTGCTTCCTTGGACAAGCTGCGCAGCCTAGGACGTATCGTCCCGACTGGGTTGCGTGAATGGTGCGATTGGCACGCTGGATGGTTCCTCTACGCGAAAGCTCGGCGCTCGTAGCAGTTGTGAAGGAGCGAATAAGCACATGTGCGGAATTGCCGGCCAGCTGAGTTTGTCGGGCGAGCCACTCCCGAGGCTCTCGGAGAACCTGGCAGCCATGAGCCACTTGCTTCGACACCGAGGTCCGGATGGTGAAGGCTCGTGGATTCATCCATCGTGGACGGTCGGATTCGCACACCGTCGGCTCAGCATTATCGACCTTTCGACGGGCCACCAGCCGATGGCAGATTCTTCCGGCAATCAATTTACCTATAACGGCGAAATCTACAACTACCTAGAGCTTCGGGAAACACTGGGTGCCGATCAATTCTCGACCGTATCGGATACCGAAGTGATTCTCGCGGCCTACCGCCGCTGGGGCTCCAACTGCGTCGATCATCTTCGAGGGATGTTTGCTTTCGCCCTCTGGGACGAGCGTTAGCGGATGCTGTTCTGCGCTCGTGACCGATTCGGGATTAAACCGTTTTACTACACTGTCGCCGGAACCGAGCTCCATTTCGCCTCTGAAGTCAAGGCGCTCCTGCCCTTTCTGCTCTAGTCGAAACCGACGTTGATGGGCTCAAGGACTACCTGGCGTTCCAATTCTGTTTGGCTGGTAGACTCTCTTCAAAGGGGTGCATGAGCTTCTGCCGGCTCACTTTTTGGAGGTGCGTTCGGCAGACGTCTCAACGCCGCGTCACTGGGAAGTCTTCTATGATTTGGACTTTGACCATTCGTCCAGGAACTTTGAAAAGCGCCTCATCACCCTCCTAGAAGACTCTGTCAGGGTCCACCTCCGCAGCGATGTTCCAGTGGGTGCTTATGTCAGTGGGGGCGTGGATTCGGGCGTCGTGGCGTCGTTGGCCAGCCGATACCAGACGGACCGACTTATCGGATTCACTGGAAGTTCTCGAACGGTTCCGAGTACGATGAAAGCGCTTACGCTCGCGCGCTCGCGGCGGAATGTGGATTTGAGTTGATGGAAATTGATTCACCGCAAGGAACTTTATCGACCATATTCAGGATGTCATTTATCACCTTGATTTCCCGTCGCAGGTCCAGGGGCCTTTCCCCAGTACATGGTCTCAGCTCTCGCGAGCCGCCACCGTAAGGTGGTTCTTGGCGGACAGGAGGTGACGAGGTCTTCGGGGGATACACGCGTTACCTCATTGCCTACTTCGAACAGTGCATCAAGGCGGCGATTGACGGAACCATGCACAACGGAACATTCGTTGTCACCTATGAATCGATCATTCCGAATCTCACGGCCCTTCAGCGTTATAAGCCGCTGTTGCAGGATTTTTGGCGTGAAGGCCTCTTTAAACCAATGGATCAGCGATAATTTTCGATTGATTAATCGTGCGAGATCCACTGAAAACGTTGTGGATTGGTCACTGCTCGGCGACTATTCTCCTTATGAGACCTTCAAGAATCTGTTTTATGGGACCAACGTCGGGAAAGAATCTTACTTCGATCAGATGACCATTTTACTTCAAGACTACTCGCTGCACTCCTTCAAGTGGAGGATCGCGTGAGTATGGCTCACGGTCTCGAATCGCGAGTGCCACTGCTCGACCATCCTGTGGTCGAGTTTGCCGCCACCATTCCGGCCGATGTGAAGTTCAAGGACGGTCGCATGAAACATATCCTGAAACGCGGCAACGACGATCCTGCCCCAGCCGATTCTCAACCGGTCGGACAAGATGGGATTCCCTACCCCGCTGACAGAGTTCGCCAAGAATGAAGCGAGGGACTATATTCGCGACGTCTTTTCGTCGAGAGCCGCTCTCGAGCGCGGATTCATTGACAATCGAGCGGTCTTGGATGGACTCGAGCACGAGCCTCAATTCGGTCGAGGGCTGTGGGGCTTTCTCTCGATTCCAGCCTGGCAGCGGGCGTTCCATGACACGGATTGGAAGAGGGTCGCGATGAGTCCTTATGCCGCTGCGCAGGAGACACGATGAGGTCTTGGTCACGGGTGGGGCAGGATTCATCGGATCTCATCTCGCCGACCGTCTGCTCCTCAGCGGGCATCAGGTGACGGTGATCGACAATGACGCGACAGGTCGCCGCGACAATCTGCGGCCGCATCCGAATCTGACGGTTATCGAGGGCTCGATCGCCGATCCAAAGCTCCTCCATTCGGTGTTTGCAGCGACGAAACCTGAGCAGGTCGTACACGCGGCGGTTCGACAAGGAACCGCGAATTGGCCGGATACGTCCGTACGAACGTGCTCGGGACTTATATGTCGTGCAGGAGTCGGAGGTGTGCGGCGTCCGAGGTTGATTTATTTCCAAACCGCATTGTGTTACGGCCTGCAGCCGTTGGAACAGCCCATAACCCTTACCCATCCTCTGAAGCCGGAGGGCAGCAGTTCACGCTATTAGCAAGACTGCAGGCGAACACTACATCTCACTGAGCAAGCTTGACTTCATTTCCTTTCGTCTGGCGAACGCATATGGCCCTAGAAACATCAGCGGGCCGCTGCCGACTTTTTACCATCCACTCGCAAATGGGAAGCCGTGTTTTGTGATGGACACGCGCCGCGACTTCATCTTCATCGACGATCTTGTTAGGGTTGTCCTCCTCGCGCTCGAAGGAAAAGGCGCTAGGGGCATGTACCATGTGTCATCCGGCTCCGATGTGGCAATCGCCGATCTGTACAACGAGACGGTTCGGGCGTTGGGTATCGATCATCTTGAAAATGTGGAAGTGCGCGCAAGAGGTGCAGACGACGTGTTCTCGATCCTTCTAGACTTGTCGAAAACCCACGCTGACTTTGATTGGGAGGCTACCACCCCCCTGCAAGAGGGGTAAAGCGTGCGATTGACTACTACGGAGAATTTGGCATTTCGCAAACCTACACTCACTTGAAGGATGTATCGCGGCGACGAGCACCCGTGTTGCGGGCTTCTGCGGTGCGTCGATTCTGATTACCGGTGGAGCTGGCTTTGTCGGCAGCAACTTGACGAACGCCTTGTTGGCTGCGGATGTTTCATCGATCCACATCGTCGACAATTTGCTGTCGTCGGAGCGCTGGAACGTTCCGATAGACTCGAGGGTGGTGTTCCGAGAAGGGTCGATTGCTGACGATCTGATCCTGAACAGCCTGGACGATCATATCAGACTTCGTGTTCCATTTGAGCACTTACCACGGTAACCAAAGCTCTATTCACAATCCTCTGGCATATCACGAGAACAATCAGCTAACGACCCTGAAATTGTTCGAGCGAGCAAAGAGCTTCAAGCGACTCAAGAAACTCGTTTACGCGGGTGCTGGCTGTGCGGTCGCTGTGAAGACGTTCGACAGCACACGAGCCACGCAGGAGGACGCGCCCATATCGCTGGATATGGACAGTCCCTATCCGATTTCAAAAATCGTCGGAGAGTTCTACGCGGGTAATACAACCGGCGACACGATCTGCGAACCGTGAGAGCTCCTTTTCAGAACGTGTATGGGCCAGGTGAGGTGCTGGGTGCCGGCCGGTGGCGAGGCACGCCAGCCACGGTCTGGCCAACCGTGATCCCCACGTTTCTCTACCGTGCTTTGAAGATGCATTCGCTCGTCATTGAGGGCGATGGGAGTGCGAGCAGGGACTTCGTGTTTGTCGACGACATCGCGCAAGGGCTCTTGTGTTGTGCGCTTCGAGGATGTCCTGGGGATGGGTATAACTTGGCCAGTGGGGTCGAAACTCGATCGAAGAATTGGGCGAAAACAGTTAACAGGCTTACGCAGAACACGGCGCCTGTCACTTATCAGGTGGCGCGATCGTGGGATCGCTCTGGCCGTCGATCCGGCGCCACGGAGAAGGCCCAGTCGGTTTTGGGCTTTCAGGCTCTGGGGGGGCTAACTGACGGTCTCCAACGGACAATTACCTGGACTCGAGCCCATCTGCCAGAGATTGAAGCTTGTATCGCTCGCCACGATGCCAGTATGCGCGACTATGCCCGAGCGAATCCACACTCTCCTGCTTGAAGCGAACGGCACCCATTGGACGCGGTCTCCGTCGATACCACCATCCGAGGGTATCTCGGCCTGCGAGCAGAGCTCTGGCCTTCTCAATCGCGCCACCGTTGGCTACGGCAATCGTTCGGGCGGCGATACCAGGAGGCATCGTATCTCGACGACTGGAAAGAGGCGTTTTGCCGGTAGCCGAGTTACAGGTTGAACATGCAATATCAGCGATTTGGTTGCGTTTCGGTGGTGTCTTCGCCAGATTTCGGACTATTCCCTCGTGGTTGTTCTCCATTCTGCAGCGGGCGACCGGATGTCCACGTTGCTCCCGGAAGCAGAAAAATTTCGGAAGAGGCGGGGGGGTGCTCGCGATCTTTGTCGGGGGAACGAATATCACCTGATGGGAGAGAAGATTCGATTTATCAAAGAGAGTGGCACTGACTACGTGTGTTCGCAATTGCCGTTTGAGACGGCAGCATGGCTGTACAGCGAATCTACCGACTCAACCGGACCCGCAATCCCGCACGCCTTGAATCCCGACGTCTACGTTTCTCAAACAACCGACAAACGCGGCGCCGACATAGGGTTTGTTGGCGATCTTTACGAACGGCTGATAGGAGACCGTGAACGCACGGATATTGTGAAGTTCTTTGAACGCCACGGCGGCAAATTCGGGTTGCACTGTGATATTCGTTACGACCGCCTTCGCCGACCGGATTGGGTCGCGTTTCTCAAATTCAGTGCTACGGCGTGATAGGCGCCGAATCCGGGACACGCTTTCTCGATTGCGACGGGCGAATCCTGTCTGCTGCAAAGACTTACCTGAAGAGGTATCCGAAAGCATCCTTCGAGGAGGTGTTCCATTGGTGCTTCGAGGGTGGTACCGACTACCGGTCTGGTAAGGCGATCTCATCGCGACATTTTGAGCCTATTGGCACGAAAACCTGTCAGATTCTTATCGAAGGGCGTTACAACGATATCCTCAAACCTGGCGTGCACTACATCAGCGTGAAGGCGGATCTCAGCGACGTTAGCGGCAAGCGGTGCGCCAGTTCAAGGACCAGTCGTTTCGACGAGCCATGGTCGAGACAACTTACGCCGTACGTCCGAGCCGAACATACCTATGCCCACCGGGTCACTCAGCTATTAAGAAATATACGGGCGGCGGCTGAACTACCCTCTGAATGGCTCGATTCGTTCCACGCGCCACCACAAGGAGCCTGTACACGAATTCAGTTGCAACACAACGGCTATGACACCGGGTGTGACACCTCGTCTGTCTGCGCTACTGCGGTGCACAAAGTGTGGTGCCCGGATGGTGGACTGCGAACCGGAGGCGCTGAAGTGTGACACCTGCGAAAGGAAAGTAACCGTCGCTGGGGGATTCCCGAGATTTGTGGACGAGCTGAGCGACGAGAGCCTTCGTCGTACGCAGGCCAGTTTCGGGTACGAATGGACCCACTTCAGCGACTGGGAGCCGTCAGGTGAGGTCAACTTTGAGGACTATTTCCAGGGACTCGATTTGTCGACGCTTCGGACAGCTGGATCCTGGATGCCGGGTGTGGAATGGGGCGACATGCGCGACTGATGGCCGACTCGGTCGGGCACCTGGTGGCGGTGGACTTCAGCGATGCGATTGATCAGGCTGCGCGTAATGTTTCGGATCGTCGGAATGTCGACTGCGTCCAGGCTGACGTGATGAGCTTACCGTTTGACGACGAGACGTTCGACTACGTTTATTCAATTGGGTGTACCTCATCACTTGCCTGATACATCCGTTGCACTTCGCAAAGTCGTCGCCAAAGCGAAGCATGGCGGTCGTGTACCAGTGTATTGGTACTGGAAACGACGCGGGTTGAGCGGCGCGTTGCTATCCTTGGTTAGCGTTTGTCGCAGAGGGACAACCATGTTGCCCTTTTCAATCCTGCGCGTCCTTTGCTGGATTCTCAGCATTGTGATGATGGTTTTGATTGTTTGGCCCTATAGGTTTGCCACGAGGCTCGGGATTTCGGTTCACCGCAGCTGGCCGCTCTTCGCCTACACGAAGTATCCCTTTGTTGTGCTGGACAACGACCAATTCGATCGCTTCTCAGCTCCTCTCGAGCGGAGGTTCGATGCGCATGAGGTGAAGACCATGTTGGAAGTGCGGGCCCTGACCATGTCCAAACTAGGACGCTTCGGCTGGGTCGCCGAAGGCGTGAGACTGCGTTCCGTGCAATAGCTATGTGCGGAATTCTTGGAATCGTCGATTTCTCGGGTCGTTCAATCTCAGAGCCGCTTGTCCGGAAGATGGCGGAACTCATCGGGCATCGTGGCCCTGACGGGACAGGGTGTCTGGATGAGGTCAGGGCCAGGTCCGTCTGTCGCGTTCGGTCATCGCCGACTGGCTGTTCTGGATCTTTCAGATGTGCCGCGCAGCCGATGCACAATTCAGCTTGTGTCGCAGCGAGTCGAGCCACACCGCTCGTCCTGGTGTTCAACGGGGAAATCTACAACTATCGCGAACTTCGTCAACAACTACTTGTTAGAGGACATCGATTGGTGTCCGAATCTGATTCAGAAGTCATTCTCCATCTATATGAGGAACTCGGACCTGCATGCGTCTCCTCGCTGCGCGGTATGTTTGCGTTTGCAATCTGGGACGAGCATGAGGAGCGAGTCTTTTGTGCCAGAGACCGCGTGGGCAAGAAGCCACTTTATTACCGCTGGGATTGCGGCCGACTGTGGTTTGCCTCTGAAGCCCGCGCGATACTTGTCGACCCACTTGTCCCCAGGAACGTGAATCTATCTGCTGTGAAAAGCTACCTGAATTTGGGATATGTCCCGTCTCCGCACTCAGGGTTTGTCGGCCTTCAGCGGTTTCGTCCGGGACACACGACGGTCGTCGATCGAAGCGGTGTCACTGAAACTCGGTATTGGCACCTCGACTACACGCCCAAGCAGAAAATTGGCGAGAGGGCAGCCGTCGATGGTCTAACCGCTCGACTGAGAGAGAGCGTCCGCCTGCGATTGATCAGCGATGTGCCGCTGGGCGCGTTTCTCAGTGGCGGGCTGGACTCATCTGCGATCGTTGCGTTGATGAGCCAGGAAAAGGTACGGGTCAAGACGTTTGCAATAGGTTTCGAAGACTCTGCGGACAACGAGCTTCAATACGCACGCATGGTCGCGAAACAGTTCGACACGGATCATCATGAGCTGTGGTCGCCCAGATGCTTCGGCCCTGCTGCGGAAGATTGCGTGGCACTATGGTGAGCCTGTACGCCGACTCGTCGGCCGTGCCGACGTTTTACTTGGCGCAATTCGCACGTCAACACATCACCGTGGCGCTGAATGGCGATGGCGGTGACGAAAACTTCGGCGGATACACGAGATACGTTGCCAATCGTGCCGCCGTGGCTTACCAACGATTTCCGCTTGCGGTCAGGCGCGCGGCTGAAGTCATGTCGAGCCTTCTTCCGAGTGGCGCCTCCTCCAAGGCAGTGACACACGGCGTGCACCGCTTTTTGAGAGGTGCGTCACAAGCGCAGCACATCCGCTATGCGACATGGTTCGACTTCCTGGGCAGTGTGCCCGATCTAACGCATCCGGACTTCGATCATTCGGCCCGCAGCTCGATTGTCGAGGACTTGTTCGAGTCGGCGTTCGCGCACCGATCGGGCCTGGACCCGATCGAAGCAGCAATGGCAGTGGACGTTGAATCATACCTGCCGGACGATCTTCTGGTGAAGATTGACATTGCCACGATGGCTTATGGTCTGGAGGCTCGTTCGCCATTCTTGGACCAGGAAGTCATGGAGTTTTCTGCCAGCCTTCCCGTGTCCTTGAAGGTTCGAGGTCGTAGAAGAAAATACGTGTTGCGCCGGGCTCTGGCAGGGGTGCTTCCGGATCAAATCCTCAATCGTCAGAAGCAGGGATTTGGATAACCGTTGGACCGATGGTTCCGGAACGAGTTGGCGGAGCCGGCCCGCGAGTTGCTGCTCGGCCACCATGCCCGTGACAGAGGATACTTTCAGATGGGGACGGTCAGGCGACTCATTGATGAGCATCAGTCGGAACGGGCCTCACACGGACATCGCCTGTGGGCGCTGTTGATGCTCGAACTCTGGCATCAAACCTACTTTGACGTATTGCAACCAGCGGTTCATGCTGAGCGGTGAACGCAAAGACGACAAGTGTTCCGCTCCTTTACGTGTCCTGCGTGTTATCGCGAGGCTAAACATTGGTGGTCCGGCCCGTCACGTGGTGCTCCTCGATGCAGGCCTTGCGCCGAAAGGCTTTGAAACCCTTCTCGTCCACGGACTCGTGGGCGACAGCGAGGGAAGCCTGGAACATCTGGCAGAGGAGGTCGGCATACGGGTGCGACGGCTCCCACACTTGGGCCGCGGAATTCATCTTTTCAATGACCTGCGTGCATGGCGCGAGATCACCCGGTTGGTGTTCAGCGTTCAACCGGATGTCGTGCATACGCATACTGCGAAGGCAGGAGTCCTCGGGCGACTTGCGGCCCTTCTCTATAACGCTGGACGTCCTCACGGACGACGATGCCTCGTCGTGCACACCTTTCATGGAAATGTTCTTAGCGGGTATTTCGGATCACTCGGAGGTGCTCTGGTACGCGCGCTAGAACGTCTCATGGCGCTTACAACAGACCAGATTGTTGTCATCGCGGAGCAACAGCGTGACGAAATCGTGAATCGCTTTCATATTGCGCCTGCGAGGAAAGTCAAAGTCGTGCGGCTCGGGCTGGACCTGGAGGAACTTCTCCGTCTGGACGACTCCACAGCCTCTCTCCGCCCCACCCTGGGTTGGGACGAAACGGACGTCGTTTTTGGATTTGTTGGTCGGCTCGTTTCAATTAAAGACCCCGCGGTCATGATACGAGCGCTGGCGATTGCTCTAGCAAGAGCTCCGAAAGCACGCTTGCTCCTCGTGGGCGACGGGCACCTTCGGCCTGAGTTGGAGCGTCTGACCGAGTCGCTGGGCATTAAAAGTGCTGTTCGGTTCGTGGGTTGGCGGCGAGAGCTCCCGGAAGTCTACCGTTCGATTGACGTGGGTATCCTGAGTTCCAGGAATGAGGGAACTCCTGTTGGCCTTATTGAGGCAATGGCGGCCGGCCGGCCGGTGCTGTCGACGGCGGTCGGCGGCGTAGTCGAGGTTGTCGTGCCTGCGGTCACTGGTCTGCTGGTTCCGGTCGGTGACAGTGGGGCCATGGCGGATGCAATGGTATACCTCGTTGACGCGCCGGACACACGCTTACGCCTTGGCCTAGCCGCCCGTCGTGACGTTGCGCAGCGTTACGATCGAGCACGGTTGATCACTGAAATAGATCAACTGTATCGAGCTGGATTGACTGCAAAACGTGCCTCGTGAGTGACATGTACGATCTCAGTCTGGTAATCACGCTGGTCGGAAAACTCGTGTTCGCGCTAGTAGTCGCCGTGTCGTTACTTGTCACATGTAGATGGATTGGCAGCCGGTCTGCACTGGCAGCAACTATTGTCGGTTTGGGCCTCCTTGGTCGTGCGGTGGTTGGACTACTCCTTTTCTGGGTGTCCTATCTGGATCTGCCGATTCTGAGTGACTTGCACTCGGGAGATGGATTCTGGATTCTTGCACCGGACGCCCGTGTGTACTATGAAACCGCGGCACGTCTCGCGGATCAGGGAGTGGATGGGCTGTTGAGTCCAATAACAGTTGGATCACCAGCGTTCGTCCGGATACTCACGCTATGGTTGTCTGTTGTTGGGATTAGCCCCGTCAGCGGCCTGTTGATGAATCTCTGCCTCTATGTAGCGGCCTGTGCCTTGTTCGTCTGGCTGTACGATCCCTCCGATGACTGGAGGCAGGATCTCCCGCTCGTCTTTGGCCTGTGTGCCCTGTCGTTTGCCCCCGCGCTCATCATTCATAGCTCACAATCGTTGAAAGACGAGCTGTTCGTCTTTCTGATCATTGCAGCATGCGCAAGCTCAATTGGTCTCTTCCGACCATTGGTAGAGGGTGCGACAACATCACGATGGAAGACACAAATGGCTGCCGTCGTCTTTTTGGCATGCAGTGTCATGTTGATTGCCGGCATTCGACCTTATTTTGCCGTGATGACATGGTTCTGCCTCGCCGTGGCATTCCTGGTATTTCTCGTCGTGCATCGATCGAGATTGGTCCCTGCGATCGGCGTAGCGACAGTGACGCTGATTGTCGTTTGGAGCGCATATTGGATAGGAGCCGGGAATTTGTACTGGAACCCCGTTCGACAGAGTTCAACCGCTCCCGCGCAAACGTCGCGAGAAGTTGGCGATGACGCGGTCCATGCGTTGATCGCAATTGCTGAGCGATCCTTCGGTAGGGTTGAGGCTGCGCGGGCGGGCTTCGAGAACACCGGGGGAGGCACGGCGTTACAGGTTCCACGGGGAAAGGGACTTGGTCAGAATGTTGAAGCGTTCCTCGTCGGTGCGGCCGCCTTGTTCGTTCCCATCTCGTTGTTAGAGGCGTTGTCTGTCGTGGAGCTGTCAGGGGGCCGAGGATTACTCGTTCTGACCGACATTGACACGTTGTTCTTTGATCTGATGCTTCTCTTGATTGTTCTGGTTCTGTATATCCGGTGGCCGACTGCACGGCTAAGGCTCTCGTACGCTGTGTTCGCATGCTCACTTGGCGTTCTGACGATTACGTTAATGGCCTTCGTGGTCACCAACTACGGAACGCTCTTCCGGTTACGCCTTATGGCAGCCGTGCCAATCTGGATGCTTGCGCTCGCGCTCGCCAGTGACACCATCCCTTCATCTCCACGCCATGAACTTCCTGATCAGGAATGGAGACGGGTTGTCCCTTGGCGTCGGCGGACACACGCTCCCCCGGCCGAACCAGTCCGTCGAAGTAGTCCCGCCCGACACAATTCCAAGACGCAGGAGAATTCATGAAGCGATGGATCACGATTCTTGTCCTAGTGATCTTGGCATTTGGATCGGACTCCGTTGCGCAGGATATTGACTTCAACAGTGACGGTCGGGCCGACTTGTTCGCGATGGATCGTGGCACAGGAGAATGGGCCACGCTCTTGTCAGATGGTGCCGGAGGATTCGGGGTTGGACAGCTGGGGGGTGGTGGCCGCACTGGATGATACGTCCCGGTGACTTCAACGGCGACCAGCGGACCGACTTTCTTCTTTACGATCAACAAGGCGGCACATGGTACCGTGCGATATCGGACGGTTTCGGCGGATTCTGTACTCTTCCGGCGGTTGGCGCGAGGGGTGGACACCGCATGTGCTGCGCTTGAACGGCGACGCGCTTTCGGATGTTTTGCTGTACAACGAAGTCACCGGAGATTGGGTTACGTGTATCTCCGGGAACGCTGGCCTGACGTTTGACTACGGTAGCGGTGGGTGGGCTCCTGGATGGCAGATCCATGCGTTGAGATCCCCCCTCGCTCTAGCAGGTGGCGATGCCGACGATTTGCTGCTTTACAATTCCGTTTCCGGCAATTTTTTTACTCTAAGGAATTTGGGCAGCCATGGCTGGCCCTCCTACACGACTTTCCAAGCAAATGGTACCTTCGGAACGGACTTTCGCCTCGCCGTGAATCGCGATGTCGCTGCGAGTTCGACAGCGCTCGTGCTTTACCGCCCCAATACCGGGCAAATGTTGCACGCCAACTACCTCGGAACTGGTCTGTGCAACTGTTATCCATTTGTTTTCTGGCAGTCAGAGTTCTGGCCTGCGGGGCTTGAAGTCACCGCGGCCGGTGATGGTTTTCGAATCGATGGTGATGAGAGTTTTTTTCTGTATGACAAAGTCTTCGGCCTGTACGATATCGCCGTCTCCACCTCGTTCGGAACGCACCCATTCCTCTACTACATCGGGCAGTTTGATCCTGGACTCAAAACGTTGGTCGCAGACTATAGTGGCGATGGGCGCGATGACGTGGTGCTGTACGATTCGCTGGCAGGCGGTTTGACCGTCGCACTCAATCGCGGACCATCCCCAGCTTTTGCGTGGATGGGATTCGATCTGTTCTTCTGGGTGTTAGACTCAGGTCTCAACCTCTTCTCGAAACATGGGGAGTTTGGACTGAATACGGAGAATTGAAGTGGAAGAGCGAAGCCGACTCGCTTAAACAAACGAATTGACAAGCCAAAGACTCACTAAACGATATCGTGCAGGTCGAAGCCTCTGAATCTATCGGGGGAAAGTTCCAGTCGTGTAGGTGAATGTGCCAGCAGGAGTAGTAAGGGCCTGATACCATGTCAGGCTCAACGGGTCAAATAAGAAAACGTCGGAGTTGCCATCGCCATTGAGATCCGCAATTGTGGTTGTCCATCCCGCACGCCACCCGCCCGCAAAGTACGTAAAGCCCGTACCAGTATTGATGACCTTGTACCAGTTTCCGTTCGCATGGAGTAGAAAGAAGTCAGTGAGCCCATTGCCATCAAAATCAGCTGGCTGCACTGTCCAACCTGCCGCCCAACCCCCGCCTACGTAGTTGAATCCGCCTGTCCCCGATCCGTGGCTGGTTGACCGATACCAGATTCCACTCACGCTGTTGTACAAGAACGCATCGTCGAGGCCGTCGCTATTGAGGTCGGCAATGAACGGAATCCAGCCCGGAGCCCACCCCTCGGAGCTGTACATGAACACGCCGTTACCTCGAGTGATCGCCTTGTAATACAGTCCGTCGGCGGGGTCATAGAGAAGAAAGTCACTCCGGCCGTCATCATCGAAGTCCGCAGGGAACAGCTGCCATTGTTGCCAGCCGCCTGCACCATAGTCGAAGCTCGTTGTTCCCGCTCCGACACTGATGCAAGTAAACCAAAGGCCCGTCACGGGGTTGTACGCGAAGACGTCGGATCGATTGTCGCCATTGAAATCGACGATGAACGTCGTGAACCCGGGCTGCCAGGTTTGCGTGAAATACGAGAATCCACCGACAATGTTCGTTGCCTTAAACCAGACTCCGGTTGTCACCGAATACAAAAAGAGGTCATCGAGGCCGTCGCCGTTGAAATCCGCGACTGAGATTTGCCAACCTGCTGCCCATCCACCGGCAAGTCCTGTATTGAACTGCCCCATGACGTTGCCATACTGGATCGTCCATGCGCCAGTCATGCGGTTATAGAGAAGGATATCTTTAAACGCATCGCCATTCTTGTTGAATACCACAAGTTGCAGATCGTCTGGCGGAGTCACGTCGACAATCTTATAGATGGTTCCGGCGTAGCTCACGATGTACAGTTCGCCCGCCGTGTCGCGTCCAAACGAACTGATGGCACCAAGCGTCGCGCTTCCGCCTAGTTCGCCCGTGTGTTCCAAGACATCTGATGCCGTCGCTTCGCCGGTGATAGCGTTGACTATCATTTCGAGCGACCAGACACGGCCACGAATGAAGTCAGCGAAGAAATACCGGCCTTTGAACGACGACCTCATTGCGATTCCGCGATAGACGAACCCACCGGTGATCGAGTTTCCGGTCGCGTGGTCGTACTCGTAGATCGGGTCGACGAGAGGAGTGTAGGCAGGCGGCACTGGGTTGAACACATTACCCTGGTTGTCGTGAGCGCCTTCTCTATTTCGCCAGCCATAATTACGACCGCCGCGGTTGGTTGGCTCGTAATCCACTTCTTCCCAAGCTCCCTGCCCGACGTCCGCAATTATCAGCGCGTTCGTACCGCCATTGAAATCGTCAAAACTGAACTTCCAGGGATTGCGAACACCAAAATCCCAGATCTCGGTGAGCGCATCGACAGGAATGTCATCGACAAACGGATTGTCCGGTGGAACGACGTAGCCCTGTGCATCGTCGTCCGGTACGTTGACGTCGATCCTAAGAATCTTGCCTAGGAATGAGGCGGGGTTCTGCGCATTGTTTGTTGGATCGTTCCCACCACCCCCGTCGCCGATGGCTATGTAGAGATAACCATCCGGGCCAAACGCTAGGTGTCCTCCGTTATGGTTGCCGAATCCTGAATGCTCGATGTAGGGCAGTGAACCCCACTCCAAATCCTTTCGAGACGCAGGATCCGCTAGCAGCGTATTGCCTGTGGATCGTTTGTAGCGTGCTACGACAATATCTCCCGTCATGCTCCCATCGCCGTTGCGGGTGTAGAAAACGAAAAACCGACCGCTCGCGCCGTAGTTTGGTGGGAACGCCAGACCTAGAAGTCCCCGCTCCCCGTCTGCAGACACAAGGCTGGTGAGATCGAGGAAAGGTGTCGACTGCAGGATTCCGTCCTCAATAACGCGAATCAGACCTTTTTGCTCAGCGACATATTGGACTGAGGAATTCGAAGGATCTTGAGCGAATGCCACGGGCAGGCTCAACCCACTGACAAATGAAACGGCACGAAGTTGTCCCAGCGCGTCTGCGGGCAGGAAGAATATCAACGAAACCAGGGACACCCAGCCGAATGGAATCATTGTGGACATAAGTGAGTTGGGGAGCCCTAGCGTGACTGAGAATCTGTACAACAGGTACCGCTAACTAAGAAGCTCATCCATTGAGGGTCTCGTAATGTGTACGGCGTCCCAGCTCAAAACAGGAAACAACCTTCAAGCGCCGGGCGATGCATTAATCCGAATAGATCGCCACCAGCAAGAAGAACACGCCGAGTGCAGCCCCGGCGCCAGCGGCCGTGCCTGCCGCAATGGCTCTCCCCATGTTCGCCCCCCCGCGATCGATATCGGCGTCGACGATCCGACTGAGCTCGATTCTGAGCGGAGGCTCGGGAAGTCGCGTATTCACTTTCACGACGACTGCATCATTTTCGATGCTCATCAGCGTGGCTTTGATTTTTCGACCATCTTCGAGCCGCAACTTCGTGTTGGTGCCGATGGGTAGCCGGCTGACGAATTCACCAGCGACGGTCGCAGCCTGAGCCTGGGCGATAGATGGTGCCCCGACGTTCAGCGCGAACGCACAAAGTATCAGCAGCGCAGTAATCCTCTTCATTTCGCCCTCCTAAAAATCGAAGCCGAATCCCGATCGCACCGTCACATGCCTCACCCCTCCGCGAAATCCAATCTGGAAATCCGACCGGAAGAAGCCGCGCTCGTTGAAGTAGCCTTTGAACCCGCTGCTCACAAAAGGTACGACCTGCACGTCTGTTGTGGGTCCAATGGTCCGAGCCGGTTGGACAAGAATTGAGTAAGGGGGAACCCGAAGGGTCTGATAGACGGGCTGCCGTTCTTCCGTATGTCGAATCCAGTCCAAAGCAATGCCAGCGCCAACGAACGGATGAAATCGAGCATTGTGACCAAACTGGTACTGCTGCGACAACGTCACGCTGCGTGTCGAGAAACTATGTGTGGAGTATGTGTAGATGTCTCCTGCCACCACACGACCCCACTGCTGGCCCTCGCTCGTCAGACCTGCGTCCAATTCGGTCTTGAGGTGCTCGGTCCAGTAATAACCGACACTTACGGCTCCGTTCCAGGTGCCATACCAGTTGTCGGCGGGATCGACCGAAGGCTCGTCGGTGCCGGTGATACCCACTTGGAGTGACACATCGCCTCGCGGCAACTGCAGGGTCTCGCGATGGCCCTGCGCCGCCGCGAGCCCCGTCTGGCCGAGGATTCCGATGAGTAGCCCGACGACGACCGCGTGAGATGTGCCCATACTTGGACATGCGAAAACCAGGGTTGCGGAAGCTCATCCCCCAAACATGCTGGTAGAATGCGGGGCGAACTAAGCCAGAGGAGGCGTGTCATGAGGCGGGAAATCGTGCTCGGGCTGGTCATTGCGGTCGGGGGATTGTCGATGGCGGGCGCGGCCGTTCAGGCGCCGCCGGCGGGTCCGTCGGCCGCCGCGCTGAGCGCCACCAAAATCGAGAAGGTCAAAGAGAACCTCTACAGCATCACTGGTTCGAGCGTAGCCGACCGCGACGCGTTTAGCGGCGGCAACACAGCCGTATTCGTGACCGACGCGGGGGTCGTTATCGTTGATACGAAGTTGCCCGGCTGGGGTCAGGTCATCCTCGATCGAGTAAAAACCGTTACGAACAAGCCCATCACGACCATCATCAATACGCACACACACGGCGACCATACCGGCAGCAACGAGTTCTTTGGCACGACGGTCGAGACGATCGTGCAGGAGAACACCAAGTCGAACATGGAACGGATGGACGCGTTCAAAGGCGAGAAAGCGAAGTTCCTGCCGAAGCGAACCTATAAGGACAAATTGTCAATCGGCAAAGGCAAGGAGCAGATCGACCTGTACTACTTTGGCCCGGGGCACACGAATGGCGATACGTTTGTCGTGTTCACGGCGCTGCGGACGATGCACATGGGGGACATGTTTCCGTGGAAGGACGCTCCGTTTCTTGATCTAGCGAACGGCGGCACCGGCGTCGAACTGCCGAAGACTCTCGACCGGCTGATAAAGGGGGTCTCGAACGTTGACACGATTATTGGTGGACATCTGCCCGTCCAGCAGTGGAAGGACCTGGTGGAGTATCAGCGGTTCAACGCAGATCTGTTGGCGGCGACCCAGGCCGCGATGAAGGCAGGCAAGAGCGTGGACGAGGCGGCGGCGGGCCTCAGCCTGACGAGCAAGTACCCGGGATACGAATCGATGCGCGTCAAGGCCGCCGTTCAGGCAATCTACGACGAGCTGAAGAAAAAATAACACGCCCGCCTGGAGCCGGGTCCAAAGAGCAGGACCCGGCCTACGTACTGCGATTTCGAAACGCCCTAGGGCTTCGCCGCCGGTGCGGACTCCTTCAGGAGCTTTTCAAAGCGGATGAGGTTGTCGTTGTTGTTCTCGATACATTCGTATTCGCGGAGTCGCTCTTTCGGGCGCAGACGGAGCGTTTCCTCGATGTGCCAGGGCTTGGTGAACACCTCAGGATCCTCCATCGTGACCTGGTAGCGAATCGTGTCGACCGTGTCGCGGGTATATCGCTCCGTGACACGGAGTTTCTCGCTGTGGATCGTGCCGACACCCGTGAGCCAGGTATCAGTGTTGAAACCCATCACGTCCACAACCAGCGTATCGCCCTCCCAATGCCCGACCGATTCTCCCAGATAGGACGGCTCCCAATCGTCGGGATGCGGACGGCCGTCGGTGGGAATGATTCGAAAGGCGTGATGCACTTCGTAGAGAATGATGACCTGCCCGGGCAGCTGCACAATCTGGAACGGCAACGGTCGAGCCGTGATGCGTGGCACGCCCGAGATGAGGCAGCGCGCCATCGGATCGTCAATACCGCGACGGTTGACGTAGTACTGCCTTTTCGCTTCGGCCTCTGGCTTGTAGGGAGGTGGCTCTCTTTTCGGAGGCGCGGGCCTGCCTGAGGCAGCGTCAGCTTCCCGAACGGCTTTGACGGCTTCTTCGCCGAAGAGCAGCAGCATCGCCCCGCTGGCTATCCAGACGCCGGAAAGATCGGGTTTCCCGTCGGCCGCGCGCGGGATTGGCTTGCCACCCGGTGTCGGCCCCGTCTGGGCATTCAGTGGTGTGGTACATAGGACGGCAGTGGCAACGACCGACGCGAGCGACCTGAGCATGCGAGTGTTCACGTGCGATCTCCTCGTAACGCGGACCCTATGAGTGCGTTGCAAAATCGTACGTAGCGCAGGTCTTTAGACCTGCCCGGCGCCTCAAAGCAGGCCTGAAGGCCTGCGCTACGATGCGCCGCGCTACTGGCCTCCTCCCGTGCCAGCAGGCGGTCCCGCGGCCAATTTGCGGCCGTCCGCGAACGTGACCTCGCGAGCATGGGCCATGTTTGGCTCGGTGCGTGCGCGCCACCCAAATACGGTCACCGCGTCACCAGGCTTCAGGGTCACTTCCCGCTTCCAGCCCTGCCTGACCAGCATGTTCGGCGGATATCCTTCGAATTTCCACTGTGTGACCTTGCCGGTCTCGTCCTTCACATCCAGAAAGAAATGGATGTGCGGGTTCGTCCACTCCACCCGGGCGACGGTGCCCGAGAGGGTAATAGGCTTGCTCCCGTCGAATTCCGCGGCGAACGAGTGATGTGCCGCCACCGAAGTGCCGGCGGACAGGACGATGAAAAGTAAAGCCCGGACGAGCTTCATGGTTGGGTCCCTCGTTTTCGCGCGATGGGTTGAGAGTGGATATTGTATACCGCCTCAGGGCCTGGTAGCGCAGGGGCTTTAGCCCCCGCCGGACCAGCGATTCGGTATAATCCGCCCCACTCGTGAGTCGGAGCCAGTAAGACGCGTCAGCCGCGGACGGAGGTCGAGGGCGCGAAGATGCAGATTGTCGAGCGCTCGGTCGGTGACGTCACGGTCCTCGATTTGAAGGGCCGTCTCATTCTCGGAGATGGCGACGAAGAGCTCCGCGATACGGTCAATCAACTCGTCGAACTTGGAAAACGAAAGATTCTGCTCAATCTGGATGAAGTGACGCACATCGACAGTGCGGGTCTTGGCATGATGGTGAGCAAGTACATCACGCTGCACAAACGCAATGGTCACCTCAAGCTCTGCCACCTGCACATGCGCAGCTTCAGGGTACTGAATGTCACGAAGCTGTTGACCGTGTTCGAGTCCTTCTCATCCGAAGCCGAAGCCGTCGAAAGCTTCGACAGCCAGGATCGGGCCTGAGCCATCTTGCCGGTCTTTCTGGACGGCTTCCTACACGATTTTCACCACAGAGGTCACAGAGAACACAGAGAACAATCTCTAAACAAGAAATGCTCTGTGACCTCCGTGACCTCTGTGGTAGGAGCGTTTCCAGCATCTGGACCATGAGGTCTGAGACGTGAGCGGTTTGGTCGCGATCGACATCACAGTGAACGGTGTGCGGCATCAACGTACGGTTGAACCGCGACTGTTGCTCAGTGACTTCCTGCGGCACACGCTCGAACTGACCGGCACCCATGTGGGGTGCGAGCACGGTGTGTGTGGTGCGTGCACCATTCTGTTCGACGGCCAGGCCACCCGGTCCTGTATCACGTTCGCCGTTCAGGCGCACGGACATGAGGTGACCACCGTCGAGGGGCTGACTCCGGGCGATACGGGCGAGCTGCATCCGCTCCAGGCTGCGTTCCGACAAGCTCACGCTCTGCAATGTGGTTTCTGCACGCCGGGCATTCTCATGACGCTCGTGGCGCTGCTCAAAGACCAACCACACCCGAGCGAACCGGAAATTCGCGACACACTGTCCGGAAATCTCTGTCGCTGCACGGGGTACCAAAACATTGTCGACGCGGTGAAGCGAGTGACACAAAGCCTGTGACGCCACGCTACCTCGGTGAGCGGATTGTCAGAAACGAAGATGCCCGGCTGCTGACCGGCCGGGCGCTATTCGTCGATGATGTCCAGCTGCCGGGGATGCTGCACGTGGGCTTCGTGCGAAGCAACTACGCGCACGGCCGCCTCCGAGCGATCGATGTCTCTGCGGCCAGTCGGAAACCCGGCGTCGTGGCCATTTACACCGCCGCTGATCTGGGCGACTACTGGCAGCCCGGGCCGCTCCTCGTCCCGCCGCCGCCAATTGAGGGGCTCGTTTTTCATCCATGCACGCAGGTCCCGCTGGCCAGGGACAAAGTCCGTCATGTTGGCGAGCCGATTGTCATGGTGGTGGCTGAAAGCCGCTACGTGGCCGAGGACGCGCTCGAGGACGTCGTCGTGGATGTGGAGCCGCTCGACGCTGTCGTCGATCTCGAAGCGGCGCTCGACTCGGCGGCCCCTTTGATACACGAGCACTTGACGTCCAACCTGGCCGCCCACGTCGTGCAGCGTAAGGGCGACTATTCACACGCCCGTGCGCGGGCGGATGTCCTGATTGCCCGCCGCTTTCACTACGATCGCGGCGCTGCGGCCGCCATTGAAAACCGCGCCATCGTGGCGTCCTGGGACGCGCGTGCTGAAGAGCTCACGATCTGGGACACCACCCAGGCCCCGATTCCAATCCGGAACGGCCTCGCGCAGATGCTCGGCCTCCTCGAGTCGCAGGTCACCGTCATCGCGCCGTTCGTTGGCGGGGGGTTCGGCCCAAGATCATGATGTTCTACCCCGAGGAGGTCCTGGTGCCCTGGGCGTCACGGCGTCTCGGTGTGCCGCTCAAGTGGACCGAAGATCGTCAGGAGAATTTCCTCGCGACGACGCAGGAGCGTGGACAGATCCACGATGCTGAAATTGCGCTCAACCGTGAGGGGCATATTCTTGGCGTTCGTGACGTGTTTCTTCACGATTCGGGCGCGTACGACACCTACGGCCTGACGATCCCGATCAACAGTCAATGCACCTTGCTCGGCCCCTACGATATCGCCGCGTACGAGAGTGAATTTACGGCGGTCTTCACCAATAAGACGCTCGTCACACCGGTGCGTGGGGCGGGGCGGCAACACGGTGTGTTCGTCATCGAGCGCCTGCTCGACATTGCTGCGAAACAGCTGGGCATCGATCGGGTGGAGATCCGGAAGCGCAATCTGCTTGGCCCCGACCGATTTCCGCACAATCACGAAATCATGTTCCAGGATTCCGCGCCGCTCGTCTACGACAGCGGCAACTACCTGCCGGCAGTGGAGAAGGCTGCCGCGATGCTCGACTATGACCGGTTCGTGCGGGAAGAACAGCCGCGCCTTCGCGAGTCGGGACGTCATGTTGGTATTGCGCTCGCGTGCTACGTCGAGGGCACCGGTATCGGGCCGTACGAAGGGGCGCGCGTCACCGTCGAACCAAGCGGGGAAGTCCGGGTCGCAACTGGCGTGGGGACGCAGGGTCAAGGACATTTCACCGCGCTCGCCCAAATCGTGGCGGAAGTGCTCGGCGTAGATGTCGAAAAAGTACGCGTCGTCACCGGAGACACGCGTGCGTTTCACTGGGGGACGGGCACGTTCGCGAGCCGCGGGGCCGTTGTGGCGGGGACCGCGTGTCACGCGGCCGCCCTGGCCGTCCGCGACAAGGTGCTGACTCTGGCGGCGCGAGTGCTGAATGTGCCGGCCGACCGTCTCATCGTCGCTGATGGACGCGTTCGGGCCACTGATGCTAGCCGGCGCGATAGATGCGGCTGGTGCCTCGATTGCGCTGGGAGAATTGGCCGTTCGAGCGAACCCCCTGCGAGGTGCCGTTCAACCCGGCAGTGAGCCGGGACTCGAAGCCACAGCGTACTTTGGTCCCGATCGTGGAAGCACGGCCAGCGGCGTGCACGCGATGGTCGTCGAAGTGGATCCAGAGACGGCAATGGTCGAGATCAAGCGGTACATCGTGGTGCACGACTGCGGACGGCTCATCAATCCCCTGATCGTCGAAGGACAGATTCAAGGCGGCGTGGCGCATGGGATTGGCAATGCCTTTTATGAGCAGCTTGTCTACGACGGTCAGGGCCAGCTCTTGAACGCCTCGTTCATGGACTATCTGTTGCCGACGGCCTCGGACGTTCCCCGAGTTGAGATGGCGCATCTCGAAACCCGGTCTCCCTTTAATCCGTTAGGCCTGAAAGGCGTTGGTGAAGCGGGATGTATTCCCACCGGTGCGCTTTTTGCCCAGGCGGTCGAGGATGCGTTGGCGGACTACGACGTGGAGATTCTTGAAATCCCACTGAGTCCGAACAAACTGTTCGAGTTAATCAGGCAATCGCAGAATCGCGAATAAAACATGAATTCGCGAATCGGAAATCACCATCGATTCACCAATCACGACTCGTTAGATCGCCAATGATCTGGATTCATGAAACCAGCTCCGTTTGAGGTACTATCGCCCGGAAACGCTTGAAGAAGGGCTCCACCTTCTGGCCGAACACGGTGATCAGGCCAAACCGCTTGCGGGCGGGCAGAGTCTGATTCCGGCAATGAACTTCCGTCTCGCGCGACCTGCCGTGCTCGTCGATATCAATCAAATTCGCGAGCTCTCGCACATCGAAGAGAAAGAAGGGGAGCTTGTTCTGGGTGGGCTGGCCCGTCAGCGTGACGTTGAACGCAGTGCGCTCGTGCGCCTCACGGCACCGCTTCTCTACGAAACGATGCCTTTCGTTGCGCACCTCGCGATTCGCAACCGAGGCACCGTGGGTGGAAGCCTCGCGCATGCCGATCCCGCCGCAGAGTTGCCAGCCGTGGCCGTGGCTCTTCAAGCCCGGTTGCGGGCACGGAGCCTCAGGAACGATCGGTGGATTCCCGCCGATGAATTCTTCACGGGTCTCTTTTCGACGGCATTGAACGCTGATGAGCTCTTGGTAGAAATTGCCATTCCTCGTGTTGGCGATCGGACCGGTTGCGCTTTCGAAGAAGTCTCGCGACGACACGGCGACTATGCGCTTGCCGGAAGCGCCGCCGTCATCACACTCGACGCCCAGGGTCGGTGCGAATCCGGGCGCGTCGTGCTTCTGAGCGTCGGTGATGGCCCAATCCTCGCGGAGCATGCCGGAAAAATCCTGAATGGGGCAGTTCCATCGGAAGACGTGATTTATGCTGCCGCGGAAGCCGCTGCCCATCGCGACATCGATCCTCCCGCCGACATCCACGCTTCGAGCGCCTACCGTCGTCACCTGGCTGCGGTGCTGACGCGCCGGGCTTTGGGGCGCGCTTTTGCCAGAGCGCGCGAGACTCAGCAATGACCGCCGATGCCACCGGGGTCATGGCGCGGGCCAACGCCGCAGCCATGGTCGAGTTGACCGGCGAGCTGCCGCCGGGACCCCTGGTGAGTGATGATCTAGCCCCGACTACCATCCGTCAGCGCACGTGGAATCTCTGGCACATTGCATCTCTGTGGGTTGGCATGAGCGTCTGCATTCCAACCTACATGCTGGCTTCGAGCATGATTAGTGCGGGAATGACCTGGCGGCAGAGCATCCTTGCCATCGTGCTCGGCAATGCCATTGTTCTTGTCCCGATGATCATCACCGCACACGCTGGCACCCGTTATGGGATCCCATTTCCAGTGTTTGCGCGAGCCGCGTTTGGGCCGAGAGGTGCGCATCTGCCATCGCTCTTGCGGTCTGTGATCGCGTGCGGGTGGTTTGGGATCCAAACCTGGGTGGGTGGGTTGGCTATCAATGCGTTTGTCGGCATTCTGTGGCCGGGCTGGCTGACGATTGGTGGCGACCTGCGATTCATGGGCTACGGTGTTCCGGAATATCTGAGCTTCATGCTCTTCTGGTTCATCAATCTGTATTTCGTCTGGGCCGGCACGGAAAGCATCAAATGGCTCGAAACGGTATCAGCGCCGATCCTGATCTTTCTAGGAATCTGGCTTCTGTTCTGGGCCGCATCGAGAGTTGGCGGCCTGGGCACTCTCTTGAGGGAGGCTGATGCCCTTGAAGGTGCCCGTCCGCCGCTCCCGACTGGAGAGTTCCTACGCACGCTCTTCATGCCCTGGTTGACAGCGATGGTGGGTTACTGGGCGACGCTATCCCTCAACATCCCAGATTTCACTCGATTCGCGCGAAGCCAGCGCGACCAGGCCATCGGCCAGGCGCTGGGCTTGATGACGACGATGCCGCTGTTTGCGTTTGTGGGTGTTGCCGTCACGAGTGCCACGATAATTTTGTACGGTCGAGCGATCTGGAACCCCGTGGAGCTTCTCGCTCGCCTGACTACCGAGTCGGGTAACGCATGGCTCGGCCTGGTCGCGATGCTCGCGATTATCGTTGCCACAATTACGACAAACATTGCCGCGAACATCGTTGCGCCAGCGAACAGTTTTGCGAATCTGGCACCTCGTCGCATCAGCTTCCGGCTCGGTGGGTTGTACGCAGGCATCATCGGGATTTTGATCGTTCCGTGGAAGCTGATTGACATGTACCAAGCCTGGTTGATCAGCTATTCGGGACTGCTCGGGGCCGTGGCCGGCGTGTTGATTTGCGACTACGTCGTGCTGCGCCGTGGTGTGCTGCAACTGCGGGATCTGTACACTGAAACGGGCGCCTATTGGTACACGCGCGGGGTGAACTGGCGGGCGGTCGCCGCTCTCGTGGCTGGGATTGCGGTAGCGTTGGTGGGGACGCTCGACGTCCGTTTGAGGTTTCTGTTCGACGGCTCGTGGTTCTCTGCGGGAATCGTGTCGTTCGTACTCTACTCAGTACTGATGGGGCATAACCGATGAAAATTTACGACCTGTCGCAGCCGTTGAACGAACGGAGCTCCTTTTGGCCGTATTACCCGCCGTTCGAGGTGAAGTACATCAAGCGCAAAGCAGAGCATGGCGTCAACGCGCAGTACATCATGACGTCCAATCACATGGGGACACACATTGATGCGCCGCGCCATTTCGTGACGGCAGGCAAGACGATTGACGAGCTGCCGCTCGAATGGCTGTGCGGGCCGGGCGTAATTGTGGACTTGCGCGACGAGATGGGCGAGCTTGCTGTCTACACGCCGGCGATGATCGAGAAGCGGGTCGAGGTGCGAAAAGGTGACCTGTTGTTCCTGCACACCGGTTGGCACAAGTACGCGGACTTTGGCGCGACACCCGAAGAGGAGCTCTACTACCACTATCATCCGGGCGCACACCCCGATCTCGTGAACTGGCTGCTCGACAAGGAAATTCATGTCTGGGGCGTCGACTGTGTTTCCACCGACCACCCTATGAATCTGCCGATCGGACGATTTCTGGGCAAGGGGATGCACGGCCACTGCGACCGGGTTCGTGCAAAGGCGGAGCAGATTTTCGGTGGAAAGCAGGCCGTTGACCGGCTGTTTCCTGACAGCGATTATCAGTTGACTCACAACGCGCTCTTTCCAAAAGACTGCATTCACATCGAGAACCTTGGCGGCCAGATCGATGCGCCCGAGCTGCAGAACAAGCGTCTCGTGCTCGGCTGCTTCCCCTGGAAGTTCAAAGGGGGCGAAGCTGCGTTCGCGCGTGTCGTGGCATTCACCGGAGAGTGGAAGATTTAACGCAGAGAACGCGGAAGGTCCGCTGAGGTCGCAGACTTGTTTGAAAAGTGGTCCCCTGCGTCCTCTGTGGCCTCTGCGTCCTCAGCGATGAGATATCGAGTATGGACCACCATCGCTGACCTCTCCGCTACCGAACTTCGTCGGCTGATTGGCGCCCGACAGATTTCCGCGGTTGAGGTGATCGACGCCTGTCTCGCGCGCGTTGCCAGCGTCAACCCCGCGCTCAACGCCATCGTCTCGCCGAACGAGGCTGTTCGTGACGAGGCGCGGGAGCTGGATCGCAAGCTCGCGCGGGGCGAGGAGCCAGGCCTTCTTTGCGGTCTTCCGGTTGGCATCAAGGATGTCACTCCGGTCGCGCGGTTGCGAACCACGTTTGGATCGAAGATTTATCGCGACCACGTCCCCGACGAAGATGCGCTCGTCGTGCGTCGCCTCCGGGAGGCCGGCGCGTTGATTCTGGGCAAGACCAACTGCCCCGAGTTTGCAGCAGGCGCCAATACGTTCAACGAAGTCTTCGGTCGCACGCGCAATCCCTGGGATACGACAAAAAGTGCGGGCGGCTCGACCGGCGGCGGCGCGGTGGGCCTTGCAACGGGGATGATTGCCCTGGCGGAAGGTACCGACCTGGGGGGCTCGCTCCGGATTCCGGCCTCGTTTTGTGGTGTCGTAGGCCTTCGTCCATCTCCGGGTCTCGTGCCAACTCATCCAACCGATTGGGTCTGGGACACGCTTCAAGTGACCGGTCCCATGGGTCGCACGGCTGAAGATGTCGCGTTGATGTTGCAGGCCGTGTGCGGTCCGAGCGCGTTTTCACCGCTCAGTCAGCCCACAGCGGGACGAGATTTCGTGAGAGCGGTCCACTCGGGTGTTGATTCGCGATGCCGGCTGGCCTATTGCCCGGACGTTGCCGGCATTGGCGTAGACCCGGACGTGGAACAGGTGTGTCGGCGGGCTGCCGCGGGCCTGGAACGCACAGTCGCCCGTGTGGAACAACGTGAGCTTGACCTGTCGTTTGCCCGTCCGTCGTTTCTTGCGTTGCGTGGACTGTGGTTTGTCACGCAAATGTTGTCGCGATTCGATCGGCTGGCCGAGCTCGGATCGAACGTTGCCGGGAACGTCCGTTCGGGTCTCGAGGTGACGACCGAGGAGCTGGCGGCTGCTGAAGAGGCTCGGGGACGGCTTTGGCACCGATTCCGAAAGTTCTTCGAAGAGTTCGATCTGCTCCTGACTCCATGCATGGCCGTGCCCCCATTCCCGGTGGAACAAAACTATCCAGACACCATTGCAGGCCGGCCGATGAGCACGTATATCGACTGGATCGCACCGACTTTCGTGTTGAGTCTCACCGGGCTCCCGATCGCGTCGGTCCCCTGTGGCCTCGATTCGCAGGGGCTGCCGGTCGGCATGCAGATCGTCGGCAAACCGTTCGGCGAGGAAGCCGTTCTGGCAATGGCGAAACAGATCGAGGAGCTGTATCCGATCGGCCGGCCCACACTGGCGTTTGCCGGGTAGCGGGAGCAAAATGGGCTCAGACTTGTAGAGGCGGGTCTTCAGACCCGCCGGAGGATACATCGTGAGCAAGTTTAAGACTTCGATTATTGCCGTCGTCCTCGCCGCGGTGTGCCTGCTCGTCGCCTCGGAACCTCTCGCCGGTCAAGATGACGTACCGAAGAAACCCGCGCGCCCACCTGCACCCACGCCACGTACCGCAGATGGCAAAGTGGATTTTTCGGGCATCTGGAACGCCGATCGACGCTTCATCTACGACCTTCACGACGCGCTGAAACCGGGAGAATCGCTCCCGCTGCAGCCCTGGGCTCTGGAGGTGACGCTGAAGCGGTTGTCGAAAGATGACCCCGAGGCGAACTGTCTACCGACGGGAGTGCCCAGGCAGGCACCTTATCCGTGGCGAATCCTGCAGACCGCCACTCACATGTTTTTTCTATTCGAGGGGAACATCCACAGCTACCGGCAGATTTTCATCGACGGGCGCAAACATCCCGAGGATCCGGATCCCACGTGGTACGGTCATTCCATCGGCAGATTCGAGGGCGATACGTTGGTGGTCGAGACGATTGGGTTCAACGATAAGTTCTGGTTCGACTTTGCCGGTCATCCTCACACGGAACGGCTGCGGACTACCGAGCGGTTCCGGCGTACCGACTTCAGCACGATCGAATACGAAGTCACCGTTGACGATCCCGGCGCATATACCAGACCCTTCACGCTGTACGGTCGCCACAGTTATGCGGAGAACACCGAGCTGATGGAGTACATCTGCAACGAGAACAATCAGGACGTTCAGCACCTGGTCGGCAAGGATCCGCGCAACAAATACTCGAAGCCTTAAAGATCGTCATTGGTGATATGGGGATTAGCGATTTGTGAATCGTTGATAATCAGTGAGTGGTGATTGGGTGATTTATTGACGATTGGGAGATTTCCGATTGTCCCGATTGGTCCGAGCGGTCTCCCGGGACCGAACTAGGATACGGGTGAGTTCGTCCGCTTCCTGCCAGAGCGGCCCGCTGATCGCGTGGTTCGCTATTCCAGCTTCGACGAGAATCTCCAGCCAGAGCGCTGCCTCGTCCGCTTCCTCTATGCTGATCCCAAGCTTGTTGATGAAATCAGCCCTGGACCGCGCACGGCAAACGGCCCGGTAGTTCGAAGCCACCGACGATGCAGCGTCAGTCAGTTGGACGGCAATTTGACGGTCTATTGGATCCGTCGGGAGGGTCTTTGCGAAGCGAATTATATCGACCGCAAACTTCTTCGTTCGGGCGCGAAGGATTTCGGCTGTCATGGGGCTGAAACCTCGCAGGAACCAAGCCAAGCCGCAGCTCCGCCAAAATCAGCCAATCAGCAATAAATCACAAATCAGTACTCATAAATCGCCAACGATTCAGAAATCACAGATCGTCAAATCAGAAATCTTCCACTGGCCGCCCTCGCGCCCGCTTTTTGTCACCACGGCGCTTTTTCGCAGTGAGTCTCTGTTCCCGTGCGCCTGCTTTGGGCTTCGTGGGTCTGCGGGGCTTGGGCGGCGTTGCAGCGCGGCTGAGAAGCGCGGCAAGCCTGGCAAACGCCGCTTCTCGATTCTGCAGCTGTGAGCGGTGCACCCGGCTGTCGATTACGAGCACACCATCGGTGGTCATGCGCTTTCCGGCGAGTGCAATCAGGCGTGTCTTGACGTCACGCGGCAGCGATGAGTGTGCGACGTTGACGCGCAGCTCGACCGCGGTCGCCACCTTGTTGACGTTCTGACCGCCTGGCCCGGATGCCCGAACGAACCGCTCCTCGATATCACGGTCCTCGAGAACAATCGTATCGCTCACCCGAATCGTCATCGATGCATCAAAGAGAATAGCTCTTCAGTTCGACAGCACCGCCATCCCGCACAGCACCCGGCACCCCGCACAGCACCCAGCACCCCGCACCCTGCACAGCACCAGGCACCACGCACCAAGCACCCGGCACCCGAACCCCAGCAATTTGGCTCGTTAATGGGCCCCCGCTGTCGTATTATGGAGGGCTGGAAGGTATCCGCGTAAGCACACCCCATGATCGGTCAGATCGTCTCCCACTACCGAATCGTGAACCAGCTTGGCGCCGGGGGGATGGGTGTCGTTTACACCGCGGAGGACACGCTCCTGGGGCGCCAGGTAGCCCTCAAGTTCGTTGCTGCCGACGCAGCCACCGACCGCCAGGCCGTCGAACGGCTGCGCATTGAGGCCCGTGCCGCATCGGCGTTGAACCACGCCAACATCTGCACGATCTACGAGTTCGGCGAACACGAAGGCCGTCCCTTCATCGTCATGGAGCTCATGAAGGGTCGGACTCTGCGCGATCGCTTGACGAGCGGGAACCTTGCGATCCACCAGGTCGTCGAGATAGGAATCCAGATAGCTGATGCTCTGGATGCCGCGCACACGCAGGGCATCATGCATCGCGACATCAAGCCCGCCAACATTTTTCTGACCGAGCGCGGGAACGTCAAAATCCTCGACTTCGGGCTCGCGAAGCTCCTGCCCAAACACAACGCGTTCGAGACGACAGCGACGCCGCTGGCGTCGGATCAGTTGACGCAGGCAGGCGTCGCGATTGGCACGGTGCTTTACATGTCTCCCGAACAGGCCACCGGTGAGGATCTCGACGGACGCACCGACCTGTTTTCTGTCGGCATCGTGCTCTACGAGTGCGTCACCGGGCGGAGACCGTTCAGCGGGAAGACCGCGGCCGTGGTGCTCGACCAGATCCTGAATCGCGCGCCGGTTGCCGCGAGCACATACAATCCCGAAATCCCTACGCGACTTCAGGATGTGATTCACAACTGTCTCGAGAAGGATCGCGAGCTCCGGTACCAATCGGCAGACGGGCTGCGTGCGGATCTCAAGCGGATCAAGCGGGACATGGAATCGGGCCACGTTGTGCAGGCCGCAGGTTCTGACTCTCGAGCGGAGGCTGGTGTCAGCGCGACGGCTCGCAGGCTTCGGACGACGGCTGCGCAGGTGCCGGCTGAAGCTTCGCCGCGTCCAATCGGCTCCGTTGTCTGGCTTGGTGGTGCGGCGATCGCCCTGGTTCTGGGGGCGCTTTTCTTTTTCCAACCGTGGCAGCGCTTTGGTCCGACCAAGGAAGCCGATCAACCTGCGGCCGCGAGTCAGGCCGCGCCTGCGCCGGCGCCGACCGAACCTTCGAACGCCTTCATTGAAAGTCGGCTCGAGCTGGCGACGACGAGTCTCAAAGCAAAGAACTATTCGGCAGCGGTCTCCTTTGCAGACGAGGTGCTTCGCGCCGCTCCCGGCCACGCCGCTGCGACAAAGGTTCGAGAGGATGCACAGGGCATGATCGCACGGCTCGATCAGGCGATCGGCGATGCCCGAAGGTTGTTGGCGGCCGACGATGCGAACGGGGCTGCGCGCGCGCTGGATCGGGCGCGGGCAATCGATCCTTCAGCGCCGGCCATCGCCGAACTGTCGGCGGATCTGGTCAATCACTTCAAGGGCCAGGCGGATGCCGCAAGACAGCGATCGAAAACCACGGCGCAGGTTCCAGTCGTTCCACCGAAACAGGCTGGACAGGCGTCGACGCCGTCCCCGGCGCCGGTTCAACCCGCGACTCCGCCGCCGGCAGCGACTCCTTCTGTCCGGGCAGAGCCGCCGCCCCAGACGACGCCGCCTGTGACAGCTCCAGCGCCGCAGCCGGCTGCACCTGAGCCCGTCACTCGATCGCCCGAGCCAACGACACGCCCGACCGAGCCGGCAACACGGCCCAGTGAGCCGCCACCGCGTCCTGCGGAGCCTGCGCCGAGCACGCCGCCTGTCAGCGCCAATGGCGAGCGGCGCGAGCGTGCGCTCGGATCCGCCCGCCAAGCCGGTCGAAGATGACGAAGCGGCCATCCGCAGAGTCATTGCGACCTACGGGCGCGCGATCGAAACAAAGAGCCTGCCGCTCTTTCGCTCGGTGAAGCCGAACCTGTCCGCCGAAGAAGAGCGCCGTATTACGGCAGGGTTCCGGTCGGTGACATCGCAGCAGGTGGCAATCACGATCCTCTCGATCGATCGGAAGGGCGACACCGCCGTGGTCCGCTTGAGGCGCCGCGACACGGTGATGGCCGGCGGGCGGCAGCAAACGAGCGAAGGTCAGCAGACCATCACGTTGTCGAAGCATGGCAGCTGGACGATCGAACAAATTGGGCAGTGAAGTTATTTTTGATTCTTGATTTGTGATTTTGGCGAATCGTTTGCGACTGGCGATTTTCGAGTCCTGATTTCTTTCCTGATCTTGATCTTCGGCGTCACTCACCCATAATTCACCAATCACAAATCGCCAATCACCATCGATTCACGAATCACAGATCTCCAAATCACTAATGTCTTCTGGGGGAGGCGCAACTTGAGACGACTAGCGCTCGTGCTGTGTCTGATTGGGGCGGGAACGACCGTTGAAGCTCAAACGCCGTACAACCTGACGGCCCCGGTGAACCAGCTGGCCACCCTGTTCACGGACCTCTACGGTCCGAACGGACTCATCGTCGACAGCCTAGCCACGCTGCCTGGAGAACAAGCGCACACCGCACACTTCGTCAGTGACTTTCAGTTCAACTTCAGCCAGTTCAGCACCGCGCTCGTCAGTCAGCTCGTGACTATTCCTCTCCCGTCGCCGGCATCGGGCTTTACGTTTCGATTGGATCCTGCCACGGGAGTGTTCGAGCGCTCAACGCAGAGCTTCGGCCCGATTCTGACCGAGCGGGCCGATACGATTGGCGCAGGGCGTGTGTCATTTGGTTCGGCATATCAGCGCTTTTCATTCGATACCGTGGAGGGTCTCGACCTGCTGAAGGTGCCCGCCGTCTTCACGCACGACAACGCCCAGCTGCTTGGCGGCCGGGAGGACGTTGTCACGACGGTCAATTCCATCGAGACGACGATCAGCCAGTTCACCGCGTTTCTCACCCTGGGCGTGACCGACCGCTTTGACGTTTCGCTGGCGGTGCCGGTCGTGGCCACGGACTTGAGAGTCGTTTCCGAGGCGACGATCCAGCGTCTCGGAACGATTAATCCGTTGACGCACTTCTATCGGCAGTCGGACGGAGAGGTCGGCAATCAGCGTCTCTTCACGGCCGTGGGAAGCGCGAGTGGGATTGGCGACATGACCGTTCGCATGAAGGGCACCCTCACGAGACGCACTTACGGCAATTTCGGTCTGGGTCTGGACGTCCGGCTTCCGACCGGTGACGAGATGAATCTGCTCGGTACAGGCACCATCGGCCTTCAACCGTTCGCGGTGTGGTCGGCGACGCTCCAGAAGGTCTCGCCGCACATCAACCTCGGCTACACGTGGAACGGCTCGAGCCTGTTAGCCGGGAATCCGGCGACTGGAGAATCGGCGGACTTCCCCGACCTCGCTTCCTATGCGCTCGGGGCAGACGTGGCCGTCAACAGTCGCCTGACGGTGGCGTTCGACGTGCTGGGCAGGTACTTGATTGATGCGGAGCGATTGGTCCAGCAGGACTTCCATGCGCTCGATGGTCGCTCGGTATTTTCGAACATTGCGTTCGTCAAAGACTCGTTCAACTCGCTCAGCGGCGCGATAGGCCTCAAAGCCGGTCTCGCCGACCGGCTGCTCATCGACGTGAACCTGCTGTTTGCGCTCGACAACAACGGTCTGCGAGACAAGGTGACACCGCTAGTGGGTATTGAGTACGCCTTCTAAGAATTTGTGATTTCGAGATTCGTGATTCAGTGAATCGTTTGCGATTTCTGAGTGCTGATTGCTGATTTATTGGTGACTTGGCTGCATCCTGAATCACCAATAAATCGCAACTCGCAAATCGCCAATCACCATCGATTCACCAATCAGAAATCACTAATCGCCCAATTTGTTGATTTCCTGTAGCTCCATCCGCCCCGGTTTATCCGCCCGCTTGCAAATCTCGATGAGCGTTCGAGAATAGTCGCGAGCCTTCCGGCGATCGCCGGTGGCCTCGGCGGCCCGAGCCGCTCCGTACAGGGCGCGAAACCGGTTGGGTTCCTTCTTCATTGTGGTTTCAAATTCCTTCAATGCGTCAGCCGGGCGGCCGAGCTCGAGGAGCATGTCACCAAGGAGCTCGCGGGCGGGTTGGATTGGCCCCGGGCTGATGGCGCTCTTTTCGGTCGCATCTTCTGCATCCGCAGCCTCTCGTGCAAGGGTGAGTGCCTCGTCCGTGCGCCCCTGCGCGAGAGCGACCCAGGCCGCTGCCGCCTGGCGTTGAATTTCAACTTGTTCGCTCCAATACGCATCTTTTGCTTGCCGCAAGCCATCGCGTAACGTGACGAGCTTTTCAACGTCGGTCTGAGCCCCTGCGGCGTCCTTCGTCCGCGCCTTGCCAATCGCGCGTGCGAAGTAGGTGATGGCCTCGGTCCAGGGGAACGGGGAGTCACGGGGCGACAGGCGCGCGGCTTCCGCCCACGCGTTTCGTTCGAGCGCATAGCGGGCGGGAATGGCGGACAGCGCAAAGAACCCGGCGGGGGCCGGTGCTGCTCCGCCGGGAGCGCTCACCTGGATCCGGTCGCCGATAGACGCGATCTCGTCCATCCGTTTTCTGGCGGCCGAATCCTGCGCTGTTTGAAGATACGCGTACACCTGATAGTCGAGCGCATGAAGCTCTTCCGAAGCTGCGCCGTCCTTCCGTGCTGAAGCAGCCGACTCGATGTTTGCGTCAATCGATTCCTGCCACGACCCCACGCGCGTGAACGTGTGGGACGGCATATGGAGCGCATGCGGCACGGCCGGGGCAATCTTGGCGTACCGTCGTGCCGCCGAAAGCGCCCGCGGCGCCAGCGCCGGCACATCGAAGCTGTGGATGATGTAGTGCGTGATGCCCGGATGCTCGGGTTGCCGTGCGAACTCCTTTTCCAGAATGGCCGCCGCCTTCAGCTGGTTTGCATAGGTCTTGTCGGTCGGCAACGCCGTCTGGTCGAGCGACAGGGCGTAGAAGATACGAGCCTCGGGATCGTCCGGATACTTAGCCGCCAGCTGCTCCATGGCTTTTTCGAAGGCGAGCGTTCGCGTTCGCTGATCGACCGTCGCGAAGTCGCGATACAGCGTTTCCACTGCCCCCAAGTATGCTCGCTCACGTTCGGTCTTTGCCGCGGCTGCTTTGGCCTTCTCTATCGCCGCCAGCCCGTTCTGCAACGCCTGGGGAGAACGGAAGCCGCCAAACGGGTTCCCCCACCAGCTCATCGCAATTCCCCAATACGCCATCGTGCAGGCGGGATCGGCTTTCAGCACGCCGTTGAAGGTGTCGATGGCGGCCGAGAACCAGAATGAGTGCAGCATGGCCACGGCCCGGTCGAAGTCTTTGGAGACCGTCGTGTTGCACGAGGTCGCCAAATGGACGGTGCCAAGCCGGCCGGACTGAGCGCCATGATCGTGCTGTTCCTGAGCCGCACCCGGGGCGGCGCCGAAGGCCACCAGAGCAAGGAAGACCGCAACACATTGGAGAATTCGCATCAATCACCCTCGAGAATGAATGGACGAGAACACAACAGGAACCTTATCTTAATGCCAACTTGGCCCTCACATTGAACGTCTAATGAGTCTGATGTCCCCGAACCGTTCGACTACGCACCCCATCCCGTTGATCGCGTTGACGATCTTGCTGCTGGGCGTGGCAGAGGATGCCGTTGGGGCACCCTCTGACGCAAACGTCAGCGCGGCTGCCGCCGCCGACAACGCGGCCGTTGCTATTAAGGTTGATGGCGAGCTGAACGAGGCCGCCTGGGCACGGGCCGAACCGCTGACCGCGTTTGTGCAGCGCGACCCGCTAGAGGGGGGGCCACCGACTCTTCGCACCGAAGCGCGTGTCGTGTACGACGACTCCACCATCTACGTCGCGGTACGTGCGTTCGATCCGGAGCCCAGTCGCATCATCGGTTTCCTGACTCGCCGCGACGTCGGCTCATCGTCCGACTGGATCCGCGTGCTCATCGATTCGTATCGCGACCGGCGAACGGCGTACGAGTTTGCCGTTAACCCGGTGGGGGTGAAGCGGGACATCTACTGGTATAACGACACCAACTCGGATGACAGTTGGGACGCTGTCTGGGACGTCGTGATCGCGCGCGACCCCGAAGGATGGAGCGCCGAGTTCCGAATCCCGATGTCGCAGCTTCGGTTTCGGAGCGATGGCGACGGGAACCTGGGGTTTGCCGTGGTACGCGAGGTCGCGCGGCTCAACGAGACCACGACCTGGCCGCTGCTCGCCAAGAGCGCGAGCGGGTACGTCTCGTCGTTTGGTGAGCTGACAGGCGTTGCGGTGAACCGCGCGTCGAAGCGTCTGGAGGTGGTCCCGTACGCCGTTGCGGAAGTCGTCACCGAACCGCGTCAGCCGGGCAACCCGCTGCAGAAAACTCCGGATCCCGGCGCCCACATGGGTGTGGACCTCAAATACGCCATCACACCGGCCCTTTCGCTGACGGCCACGGTCAACCCCGATTTCGGTCAGGTGGAGGCGGACCCGGCCGTTGTCAATCTCACCGCATTTGAGACGTTCTTTTCGGAAAAGCGGCCATTTTTCATCGAAGGGTCCGGCACCTACCAGTTCGACTGCAACGACGGATGCATGCTGTTCTACTCGCGTCGAATCGGTCGGGTGCCAAGAGGTTCTTACGACCTCGCCGACGGTGACTTCTCTGCGCTGCCGGGACAGTCCACCATTCTTGGTGCTGGAAAATTAACGGGTCGTGCGCGCAGCTTCTCGCTGGGCGTTCTCACGGCCGCCACCGAGGAAGAGCAGGGGCAGGTCTTTCTCGGCGGGGTGCGCCGCAGCGAGGCCGTGGAACCGCGGACGTTCTATTCGGTGTCGCGCGCCCGTCGTGACTTTTCCGATCAATCGGCGCTCGGCTTCATGTTGACGACGACCAACCGAAGTCGCGTGGCGCCGCTGACCTTTTTGCCCGACGTGGCGGTGACAGGCGGTGTCGATTACGACTGGCGCCTGGGCGAGCGATGGAAGTTGGGCGGGTACTGGATTGGCACCCATGTTTCGGGCAGCCAGGAGGCGATTACCGACTTGCAGGAGAACAACGTCCACAGCTACCAGCGGCCCGATGCGGACCATGTCGAGCTCGACCCTCTCGCCGACACTTTGCAGGGCCACGCGGGAGCCGCGTCGTTTTCCAAGATTGCCGGCGAGCGCACGCGGATGGCCGTTAACCTGGCCTACAAGTCGCCAGGTTTCGAGGTCAACGACGTTGGATTTCTTCGGCGCGCCGATGAGATCCCCCAGAACAGCTGGCTGCAGATCCGCTGGGACAAGCCGGGCAAGTACGTGCGCACGACGCGGATCAATTTCAATCAGTGGTCGTCGCACAATTTCGATGGGGATCGACTGTCGCTCGGGTTGAACTTCAACGGGCACTGGACGTTTCAGAATTACTGGAGCACCGGGTTCGGCGTCAACGCCAATACGAGCGGCTTCGACGACCGCCTGACGCGCGGCGGCCCCGGGGGGCTCAACAATGGGAACCTCAACTCGTGGCAGTACTTCAACACGAACGACCGCAAGGTCGTGAGCTTCAACTGGGGCTCGAACTTCGGCAACGATCGTCACGGGTCCCGGTGGTTTGGCATCGAGCCGCGGATCGTGTTTCGGCCGATCTCCGCGCTGTCGACGGAGCTGGGTGTGGCCTACAACGACAGCAAGAACGACTATCAGTGGGTGGAGGCGGTGACCCAGAGCGACGCGACGCACTACGTGTTCGGGCGCCTGGAGCAGAAGACGAGCTCCATCACGGTGCGCGTGGATTACACCGTGACGCCAACGCTGTCGCTCCAGGTGTATGCGCAGCCGTTCGTGTCGTCAGGTCGCTACGAAACATACAAGGAACTGGTGAACGGCCGCGCCGAGGAGTACGTCGATCGGTTCGCTCCATTTGGGTACGGGGAAAACGCTGATTTCAAGGTGAGATCGTTCCGCACGACAAACGTCCTGCGCTGGGAGTTCAAGCCCGGGTCCACTCTGTTTGTCGTGTGGCAGCAGGGGCGCGAAGGTTCGGATCAGACCGGTGACTTCCGGTTCGGCAGGGACTACAGCGATGTCTTTTCGACGCCGGCGACCAATACGGTCCTCGTGAAGCTGGCTTACTGGATCAATCCGTAACAACCTCGTCTTTCCTGTAGAGGCGGGTCTTCCGCCTTCGCGTGAAGCTTCGGCGGACCGCCGTGGCCTTGGCGCAGGCCGTTAGCCGGACGTCGGGTGCATCGCGAACCCACAATCTTGAAAGTCGCGGTCGAACGTGAAGGCTCCGTCGAGCGAAAGCTCACGGATGACCGCAAAGCTCACGGCGTCGGTCAGGCTGAGACGCTTGTCGGCGAAGCGGCGAAGCTCGCTCAAGCCAGCTTCCATGAGGCGGGCGTCCACGAAGATCACCTCATAGCGCCGGCTCTGTAAGAGGGCCGTCCCCACATCAGCGGCGCGGCCGGCGTCGAGTCGCGACCGAAGTCGAGTTACTGTCTCGCTCACGACCAGCTCGGTCAGGACGAACCGTGCGTGCTGTGCGCGTGCGACGAACTGTCTCGCTTGTCGGTGCAGGCGATCCCGCGGATTGAACAGTGCGAGCAGTGCGCCGGTGTCCGCCAGCAGCTTCACGGGGGTCCTCCTTGGGCCAGCCGTAGAGATAGTGATCGTGGTTCAAAGCCTCGTCCGGCGGACCGAGCGGTGCGCACCCGATGAGCTGGTCGACGGGATCGGCCGCTGGCATGGATCGTTCTGCGGCCCGCGGCCGGCTCAGTACTCGGCAACAGCTTCCCGAACGAGGGAGGCGACCGGCACCTGCTGGCGGGACGCGCGAAGCTGCAGATCTCGGAAAGCGCCTGCGGGTAGGCGAATATTGGTAACTGTATATCGCGGCATGGCGGTACCACGATATCATGATTGACGACCTCCCCAAAACGCCCACGATCGAACGGTCGCCCGGAATCGCACTAATATCAAATCGTCGATAAATCACCGAATCACCAATCGTGAAATCGCCAACGATTCACTAATCGTGAAATCACGAATCCCCAATTCTTCCCCAGCCCCTTACCGAATCTGGGGCGAAGACCTGGAGCCCACGGCAGTCGATCAGCTGAAAAACGCCTGCCGACTGCCCGTGGCTGTGGCGGGTGCGCTGATGCCGGATGCGCATCAAGGTTACGGGCTCCCCATCGGCGGTGTGCTGGCGACTCGAGAGGCGGTCATTCCGTACGCCGTGGGCGTGGACATTGCCTGCCGGATGAAGATGACTGTGCTGGATCTGCCCGTGGACGCACTCGACCGCGATCAGCACCGCTTCACGAAAGCCCTCGAAAGCGAGACACGGTTTGGTATCGGGGCTGAGTTCCGAACGCGCCGGCAGCATGCCGTCATGGATGCCAACTGGCGTGTGACGAATCTCACCGCCGAATTGAAGGATCGCGCCTGGGGCCAGCTTGGCACGAGCGGCAGCGGCAATCATTTCGTGGAGTTTGGCCGGCTCGTCGTCCTGGACGATGGCGTTGGGCTCGAGCGGGGAGAGTATCTCGCGCTGCTCAGTCATTCCGGGAGTCGCGGTGCCGGTGCGCGCATCGCTCAGCACTACAGCCGCCTCGCCCGCGACCGCCATCCTGAGCTGCCGTCAGAGCTGGCTCACCTGGCCTGGCTCGATCTCGGCACTGATGTCGGACAGGAGTACTGGGCTGCGATGGAGTTGATGGGGCGATATGCGGCGGCCAATCACGAATTGATCCATGCACACGTGCGTCGCGCGCTCGGCGCGGAGGTGCGTCTCGATCTCGAGAACCATCACAATTATGCCTGGCGCGAGCGGCATCGCATCGCAGACGGATCCGAGGCCGACGTGATCGTCCACCGCAAGGGCGCGACGCCGGCAGGTAAGGGCGTCCTGGGAATTATCCCCGGCTCGATGGGCGCGCCCGGCTACGTCGTCCGTGGCAGGGGAGTGGCAGCGTCGCTGAACTCGGCCGCACACGGCGCCGGGCGTCGGATGAGCCGAACGCAGGCGAAGCGCACGTTCACGTGGGAAGCCACGAAGCGCCTGCTGCGCGAGCGCGGAGTCACACTATTGTCGGCCGGTCTCGATGAGGTGCCGATGGCGTACAAGGACATCGACGCGGTGATGGCTGCGCAGAGCGACTCGTCGAACCGCTGGCGCGGTTTGAGCCAGGTTGGTGAAGATGGCGGCGA
>CAWBPA010000025.1:0-318131 GCA_963790545.1 Vicinamibacterales bacterium | reverse complement strand
ACGCGCGGCGGACGAGATTGGTGGCTGGTCGAGGCTCGTTTGACTTTCAGGCGATCACGGGACTCCAGGTCAGGCATGCCCGGCCGATCGTGCGAGTTGTTCGCCGACCCTGCTAGAGCCGCATCGCGGCCTTTCAGGAAAGGACTGAGGCCATCGAAAGTCGCTTCGCTCGTCGTACAGGGCGAAGACAGGTACACGGCTCCGGTCCTCGCCGTCGCCGTCTGGCTCCACCTGGCCGAGTTTGAGCGATCGAACGGCGGACGTGGAGGAAATCTGCCAACGGCTGCGGCAATTCCCTTGCATCGAAAAGATGCTCATCCAAACTACACCATGCGATGGTTTATGATCCCGCTCCCAGACGTGCCTTACATCCCGGATGACTTTCATGTGGCCGACGGCGATATCCTGCGCGAAGGCTCCTGGCTGGAGGATCGGCCGGACCTCGATGGCTATTTATTTATTCAGTGGATCCAAGCGTACAATCTATTTCCCTATCCCGAAAAGTAACGACCCTGGGCATCGGCACTGTGGTTGCTGTTATCGACAGCGGTGCCGATTATCTCCATCCCGACTTGGCAGAGAACATTGGGGTGAACCCCGGTGAGGACCTGAACGGCAACGGTATCGTCGACCACTCCGATCTCGACGGTCTTGATCAAGGAATCAACGGTTTTATCGACGACATTCGCGGCTGCAAATTCACCAACTCAATGCCGATCCGCACCTGAGCCCGACAACCTCACCCGACGACTACGACGGTCACGGAACGCATTGCGCCGGGACCATCGCCGCCGCCGGCGGCAATGGAGTGGGTACGCTGGGCCGTGGCACCGAACGCCAAGATCATGCCGATCGCAGTGGGTTTGCGGGCGGCTGATTGGCGTCATCGAAATTGGTCGAGGCCGTGCTCGACCGTGGCCGACAACGGTGCCGATGTGCTGGTGAGCAATTCCTGGGGAGGCCCCAACTTTGGAGCCTCCGGCTATCTGAAGTTCGTCTTTGAGTACGCTCATTCGCTGGGCGTCGTTTGCGTGGCCGCGGCTCGCGGCAACAGCGCCACTGACGTGGCCAACATTCTCGCCCGCCAGCTTTCCCAGCATGATCGCAGTGGCAGCCAGCGATTACAACGACCTGCCCCGTTCTTCTCAAACTTCGGTGAAGGCATCGACGTGGCGGTGCCTGGAGTGGACATCCTGTCGATACGGGCCACGGGCACGGACTTGTACACCGTCGGCGCCCTCCACCAGCTATCAGCCGGGCGATAGCTTCTGCTTCCATCCGACCACAGTGCCATCAGTTACCGCTCCGATGGGACGAGCATGGCTGGTCCGCATGTGCCGGGTCTCTGGCGGCGCTGGTCCTCTCCGCCAATCCGGAACTGAGCAACGAAGATGTGAGGCTGGTCATACGGCAGTCGGCGGACGACCTCGGCGAGCCTGGATTTGATATCGACCACTGTGCGGGTCGGATCAATGCCTTTCGCGCCGTTGAGTTGGCCCACATATGGCCGGATTGCAACGCGAACTGGATCACGGATGGCGAGGACATCGCGGCCGGGACAAGCGCGGACAGCGACTGCAACGGCGTGCCCGACGAGTGCCAGGACTGCAATGACAACGGTGTTTTCGACGCGAAGGACATTGCCGGAGGTGCCAGCGCGGGACTGCAACGTCAACGGCATCCCTGATCTTGACTGCGATCTGTCCGCCCAGACCAGCACGGACTGCACGTTCAACCTCGTGCCCGACGAGTGCGACATCGCCGACGGCATCTGGCCGGACTGCAACGGCAATCTGCTGCCAGACTTTTGCCGAAGTGTTTTTCTACCTGAAGGACTGTAATACCAACTATTCGCCGGACGACTGCGACCTTGACGCTGGAACGAGCATCGATCTCAATGCCAACGGCCAACCGGACGAGTGCGAACCCGAACTGCAACGACAACGGTCTGCCTGACCTGATGGATCTCGATGCAGGTGCGCTGGCGATCTGCGACTCGAATGGCGTGCCGACGAATGCGACACCGATTGCAACGGCAACGGCAGCCCGGATGCATGCGACCTGATCATGGGCAGCAGCACGGACTGCGACAAAAACGATGTTCCCGATGAGTGCGATCCGGACTGCAATAAGAACGGCATTGGTGACTGGTGCGACATCGCTGAGTGTTGCTCTCAGACTGTGGGCAACGGTTTACCCGATGAATGCGAGACGGAGGACTGCAACGGCAACGGCGTGATCGACTCGTGCGACTTGGCCAACACGAGCGATGATTGCAACCGAAACGGTATACCCGATGAGTGTGACTTGGCCGGAGGGTTGGACGACGATTGCGACGCCAACGGCGTGCTTGACGGATGCCAGACGGACTGGAACCATAACAGCATCCCGACGTCGTGATCTCGCTGATGGAACCAGCTTCGATTGCACCGGGAACTCCGTCCCGGACGAATGCGAAGACGATTGCAACGAGAACGGGGCCGCCGACTCGTGCGACCTGTCCCTGGGGATTCCAGCTGCCCATCCGGACTACAATCCCGTCCCCGACGAATGCGAGCCCTGTCTCGACTGGGTATCACCACCTCCGAGAACGGCCGCATTCTCCTGGGGCACGTCGTTTTCTGACAGTGCAGGCTTCAGCGTCGCTTCGGCGGGTGATGTCAATGCCGACGACCTTCCCGATTTGCTGGTAGGGGCGTGGCGAGCCGATCTGGACGGCCAACCGGTTGGAGCGGCCTATGTCGTTTTCGGTGGTTCTGGATCCGTCCGGCAGTCTGACACTGGAAATCGACGGATTCCGACGGTTCGAAATGGCTTTTCTCTCTTTGGTCTGGGAGGCCTTCGACAACACGGGATGGAAGTTCCTGTCCGGTGTGGGTGACGTTAATGGCGACGGGATTGGCGACGTGGTTGTGGCTGTGCCGCGGGCGACTCCACAGAATTCCGGATGAACCGGCGGCTTACATCGTCTTTGGCGGGCCATTCGCTCGGTAGCGACGGCAAAGTCGAGGTGATGATTTTTATGGGAAGGCCGGTTTTGCGTTTGCCTGTGCCTGCCTGGAGAATGATTTTGTGGGCGTGAGCGTCGCGGGCAGTGGCGATTTGAACGACGACGGCTTCGCACGCACGTGGCAACTGCGTGCGACTGGCTCGACTCGACGGGCTCTATTCTGGTTCTTCATATGTCATATTTGGATCACCCGATGCGGACAAGGCGGGCAATTGAGTGCGGCTAATTTGGACGGAAGCAACGGCTTCGAAATACGCGGATCCTCGGTCAACGACCAATTGGGCATCTCCGCACAGTTCATCGGAGATATCAACGCCGATGGGCTGGATGATCTGGCTGTCGGGGCCAATCAGGCCGAAATTGCGAACGGACCAGGAAGCGGATGCTGTTTACGTTTTGTTCGGCGGCGAAGATGTTGGTTTGAGCGGTGTTGTCGATGCCGCAGCCTGGACGGTGTTCTCGGGCTTTGCCTTCGCAGGGGCGGACGGAGACGGAGTAGGCTGGAGCGTTGCCGGAGGAGACTTCAATGCGGATGGAATGGCCGATCTCCTTGTTGGCAATGTACACGGCCTGGGTACGGTGGTCGGCTATTTGATTTGGGGGAGGATCAGAAATCGGAGCGGACGGCCTCTTGATCGCAGAAGATTTGGACGGAGAGAACGGGACCGCCTTCCTTTCACAACAGGGTTTTCTCTGTTCCCGCGTCGGTACCGCCGCGGATTATAACATGGACGGTCTGAACGACATTTTGCTGTGGAGCCGAGGCGGCGGTGGTGGACGAATGACTCCTGCCGCAGCCTTCCTGCTTTACGGCGACACCCGCGCTGGTTGGAAATGCAATCATCGACCTGGAAACTCTGGAATCCACGATGGGTTTCCGCTTTTGTGGGGTGACAGAAGCGGCGATGCGGCAGGCAGCGGCGTCTCGGGCACCGGCGATGTCAATGGCGACGGGGCTGCCAACATGCTCATCGGGGCCAGAGGAGACCGACGGCGGCGCTCCACCATGGGGTGCTGCAGACCTCATGTTTGGCTTCGCGGACTGCAACCATAATCAGCTCGATGACGGCTGTGAACTCGAACATGGACTCGAAGTTGATGTCAATGGCAATGGCTTGCCGGACTCCTGCGATCAACTCTGTGCCGGGGACGTCAATTTGGACGGCGTCATCGATCCGCTCGACGTGGGCGCGGTGCTCTCGCTCTCTGGCCAGGCCATCACCCCGCTCAACTTGATCTACGACACCAACAGCGACGGAGCCATCGATCCTCTGGACACCGGCTTCGTGCTGAGCCGTTTTGGAGCGTGCGAGTGAATCAGCTTTCAGTCTTGTAGATCGATCGCGCCTTCTGCTTGCTAGCACACCGAACTGTCGCCACGCTGACGAAGATCGCTATGTTTTCTCGGGCCAGCCATGCCATCGTTGACGCCGCAGACGCCACGCCTTAACATCCCGATCCGCTCGCCGGTGGGGTCCGCACGACCTGCGGCTCGACCCCCGGTGAAAGGAACCAGTTGGGCCGCGCCGGATCGTCCAGCCCGCCACACCGGTGAAACGGCAGGCGGGTGAAGCAGAAAACGTTCCCAATTATCTCGCATATCCATGGCAACCTGGAGGCTCTTGAGGCCGTGCTGGTTGACATCGACCGGCGCGACATCGAGGAGATCTATTGCCTGGGCGACGTAGTCGGCTACGGGGCCAGCCCCAAGGAATGTCTCGACATTGTACCAGCGTTGCCCGATCATGCTGTGCGGCAATCACGATCACGCTGTCTTTACGAACCGCACAACTTCAACGTCGGTGCGGAGAGGGCCTGCTACTGGACGAGGCAGGTCTTCGAGGACGAGCCGGAAGAAATCCGTACGAAATAAACGTCTGGAGGTTTTGGGACGATCGCCTCTGAGACAGGATGCGAGGCCTTCTTTTGTTCCATGCCTCGCCCCGGCGTCCGGTCAATGAGTACCTGTTCCCCGAGGACGTCTATACGAACCCGAATAAGATCCTGGCCAATTTCGAAGCGGGCCCCAACCACTGGCCTGCATGGTCGGCCACACCCATGTACCGGGCGTATTCTTAGAAGACCCGTACTTCGAACCGCCGAACGATCTTCCGGACCTGAACGATTCCGCCATCACCGAGGAAGAAAAGCGATTATCAACGTCGGAAGCGTGGGCCAGCCGCGTGACCGCGACCCCAGGGCGAGCTACGCGGTGCTTCACGAGGTCGATGACCTGCTAGCTAACGAGACGATCGGCGAATTGCGTGGTGAAGCCAAAGGGGCCATGATCTTGGAGTTGGGCGGTTGAAATATGACGTTGAAAAAGCGGTCAAGAAGATTCTGGCGGTGCCGGAGCTGGATGATTCAGGAAACCGGCTGCTCGATGGTCGTTGAGCAGTCGGTGCGATCCAACACCGCGCGATGCGTTCGAATTGTGGGCAGGCGGCCGACTGTCGGCGCGGATGGGCCTCGCCGAATTTCGGTGACATTGACTTCGATTTTCGGCTTCGCGCTCCGTTGGGCCGGGGTAAGGTGGATCATCGCCAGTGAACCAGCCCGGTGCCCGGCGAGACGATAAAAAGCTCTCCGCTCCGTGCGGTGCTCTGCGTGACGCCCTTCATGCTTTGGACCTTCGTGGCCAGGGTCACTGGCCGATCCCCCTGACACCGCCTGGAGTCACGACGCAGCCTTCCTTAGGTGACTTCGCTAGAAGCCAACCGCCCCCCGGCAATGGAACCGCTGGGCAACAAGCGGCCGTGGTTGCACTGACTCGGCTGTGCGCTTCGCGTTCGTGGCGCGGAATCTGAGGAGACTTTCGAGTTGGGGGCTAGGATCCGGCCGGTCCGTACCCTTTCGCATGCACGTTCTTGGCACGAATCTTGGTGCTGCCATCCAGACGGTCAGGCTCAGCGATTTTGCTGCTCAAGTAAATCCGTGGATCGCTACGCCCTGTTGACTCCTACCCTGAACCCCACTGGGAAACAAGAGGTTCATTTACCCTTGAAGCTCGACCGTGGACGGCCGGGAGCTGAGCCTGGCCGCGGCCTTTTGGCGTGTGGAGCGGTCCTCGAGTTCCGAAGCGGATTCCGTTGTGTTTTCGCTCGAGGTTCGAGAAGCCGATGCCGCAGCGCTGTGCTTGACGAGGAGTTACGTTCTCCCGCGTCAAACTGTGCATGTTCGATCCATACGATCTTTTCGTGGACTTGAAGATCGAGAACCTGGAGCCTCGCCGCATTCGGTGATCGCGCAACACCTGCGGTCCCATCGGGATTCACAAGGCGGACATCCGCTTCGACGATCGGGGCATATTTACAGGCATCCGTCAGGCTGCCGGAGGACCACCCCAGGTGACGTTGCTTCAGGCGGCCCGGGTGGAGGGCCAGGCGGAGGTCAGCTTGACGATGACGAAACAGAGGGCGATCTGCTCTGGGGTGGCCCTGCTCAATAAGTTTTTCGCGGTGGTGGTGGCCCCGGTTCGAGGGCGTTCGTCAACAGAGCCCGCCCAGTATTTGAAGGCCGTGAAGGCTGTGGACCTTGACCAGACCAAGCACGCGGCCCCGGACGGCACCTCCGACATCACCGGCTGCTTCATCACCCAGACAAGCACTCTAGGGCCCGGTCAAGTCGCAGCTTACCCCATGGAAATGCTACCTGGGCCCCAATATGGGCTGTCGTTCTCAAGGACGACCGTAATTCAGATTACCTGGCCCGCAATCACTACGAGCAATTTGGCCAGCTTCAACATGGGCATCCGCTTCATTACACCGAAGTGGCTGGTGAGCTTTATGCTGGGCTTGTTGGGGATGCTGGAGGCCGTGGTGGGCAACTATGGCGGAGCCATCATTCTCATGGTCCTGATCGTCCGTGGCGGTTTCGCACCCGCTGACCAAGCGGACGCAGGTGAGCATGATGCGGATGCAGGAACGCAACGCCAAGCTCATGCCCAAGATCGAGGAGCTCAAGAAACGCTTCGCCAACGACAAAGCCCGCTGGCCCAGGAGCAGATGAAGCTCAGCGGGAGGAGGGCGTCAGTCCGGCCATGCAGATGATCAACTGCATCCCCATGTTCATCGAGATGCCGATCTGGATCGCGCTGTACACGTCGCTCAGCTACAACATCGACATGCGGCATGAGAAGTTTGTTTTCTGGATCAAGGACCGGACCGCGCCCGACGCCCTGGTTCACCTGTTCAACTCCCCGGCGTTCACATTCCCTTGCTCGGCAGCATCACGGGGCCGATGACCAGTTCGAACGTTCTTCCCTGCTCCTGGCCGTGGCCATGTTTGTGCAGCAGAAGACGATGCCAAAAACTCCGCCTCCCGCCAGTGGCCATAGCGGCGCCGCTGCTGACCAGGCGGCCCAGATGCAGAAGATCATGCCTTTCATGAGCGTGATGTTCGCCATCTTCATGTACAAAATGCCCAGCGGAACTCACCCTTTACATCATGTCCAGCACGTTTTTTGGCACACTGGAACAGCTCCACATCCGCAAGCACATCAAGCAGCTCAGACGCGCGGCGAACAAAGCCCGCCTCCACGGGAACAGAAACTCACCCGCAACTCAGCGATGCCACGTGCGGTTATAAGCCGGGGCTATGGCAGAATCTGCTTAAGGCCGCTGAAGAGGCCAAGCGCCGGCAAGCGAACAAGTAGTCAGGGGGTCCCTGCTATGGACATCCAAGAATCTGCCTTACCGCAAACACGTCGATCTCCACTGCGGGGCCGATCGAGACCGACGTCACCTGCCGACGGTGCGACTAGAACCTGCGGGGTCGTCGGACGAGGCCCTCGTCCGGATGTGGCACTGCCGTCCGCTCTCACTCGTGGTGATCTGCTCCGCTACGAGATCCCGATTGGGTCCAGACCATGGCCAGAGGCGTGAAGTTTATCCTCTTGGAACTGCTCTGGCGACAGTGCTGGGCTTCCTCGGAGGCTTCCTGATACTTCGGGCCGGTCAGCGCCTGTGAACTGGTCCAACTCATCGGGGTTTTGCTCGGCGTCGACGGAGCATGGTTCGTTGACAACCCCAGATCCCAGCGGCAAGGGCGAAGACAAACACCTGACTGCCTGGAATATTATTCGCATCACCTTGCTGATCGGCATAGGGCAAAGCGTGATCATGCTCTCGATCCAGGCAATGGGCCTTCGGCAGCCGATTCAGATGATCCTGAATGTAATCGCCGTAGTCCTGGGGACTCATTTCAGTCGTCGGGGAGTTCATGAAGTATCCCTACTTCGAGCATCTAGCCAATGCGTTCCCGATGATGCCCTTGCCAAGCGATCACGCCTCGTGCGATGGGGCTACGCGATCAGCCTTGGCATCGTCTTCCTTGGGGATGATCACCATCTTTATCATCGCAGCGGCGGGCGGGGCCTTCTCCGGCAGCGCGGCTGGAGCCGGTCCGGGCCCCGACGGATCCACTTGGTTCGCTCTTGACCAGCTCCGCAGTCGGGACTCCAACTTCCTTGGGCACAACCCGCTGGCCATGGGGGTGGCTGTGTCATGTTCCTGGCCGGAATCGCCCTGCCGGCGTCCACCTTTATCGCTCTGCGACTCCAGTTCCGCCTCGGCAAAGTTCTGCGCGAACAGGCCAGGTTGGCCGGGCCTCCTGCTCCACGTGATGCCATCCCCGATTGCCGCATCATTTCTGAACTGTGCCGCGTGCGAGAAATCTCGATCCGGGCGACCGATCTTTTTGACTTTACCATCCCGGCGTGCCGGAACTCCTTGGCAAAACGTAAACTGCGTGAAATGCTGCACGAGGGAGTCAGTTCGCCGGCTCCACATCAACTGCAAACACTGCATCGAGCCTTTTGTTGCCAATACCACGTCCGGTTGCAGGATGCCCGTGGACGTGAGATTGGCTCCGTTTGCGGCCCGCTGGGCGCCCGCCTATGATTGAATTATGGCCCGGGATCGGTCCAGGAGCAGGCCGCGGCGGAGCGTTCAGGGGCTGATAGCTCAGTTGGCTAGAGCGCGTCGCCGACAACGACGAGGTCTCAGGTTCCAGTCCCGATGGGCCCAGGGTTTTCCGGAAGGCGGGTCTGGCATGATGCTGCAATTCTAGCGCCGTGGTGAGTGGCCGCCCGCGTGTTCCCGATCATCTCGTGCAAAGGTGGCGGCCCAGGGACCAAGGGCTGTAGCTGAGCGTGCCTCAGCGTTTATTCTGACCGTTCAAGATGCGCCGTCAGTACAGGGGCCGTAGCTCATTTGGGAACGCCTGGTTTGCAACGAGGAGGTAGCCGGTTCGACCCCGGTCGGCTCTCATCGGTAGCCAAGCTGTGGCACCGTGACTCTTTTCCCTCCGCGCCCTCCTGTCCATCTCATGTGGTGCGCCTCGCTGTCATTAGGATGTTCGTGGTGCCGACGGCTGCGTCGCCATGGGCAGGGGATGGGCATGGGCTGTCATAAACATTAAACCTACCAAACGAACCCACGATCCGTTTCCGGCTGCCGAATCGGAAGTCAGTGCAAACCATGGACTATTGGATCCGGTGCCTGGTCGATGTTCATGGTGCGGAGGTACTTTTCAATGAGAACTAGGCGGCCAGTTCACGTTCGGGTGGGACATTGAGAACGCGGCCATGACCAAGAGTTAACTTTCAAACCCACTGCACCAACAGGCTCTTGGAATGTCTTGGGTCGTGTTACTGGGTGGGCAATCCGGGATGGCCAGGATTCGGTAGTGCCGCTCACCTGCCTCGTCAGCCAACCATTCCTTGAGGAAGCCCGAGCGATCGATTGCGGGCCGTTGGTGTTGAGCAGGCATTATCCTGCCCGGATTAGCAAACGCAGGCTTTCCTGAATCAGGGCTTCGAGGTCTTCGCTGATGGATAATTCCCCGCTGGGGCTTCTTGCTGCGGGCGAAAGTCGGCGGATCGAGAATGATCAAATCGAGCTCGCCGCTCTTTGTCGCCTGGCCCGCGTCAGGTAATCCAATACCTCGGATCGGATGAAGCCGCGGACGCTGCCGCCACGCTGTTGGCCTTGAGACTTCGCCGACCCCAGTTGGAGTGTCCGGAGCCCAAAGATCCACGCTCACCGTTGTGGCCGCTCCGCCGATGGCCGCCGCCACCGAAAAGCTGCAGGTGTAGGCAAAGGTGTTGAGCACACGCCGTCCGGCCGCCAGGTCCCGCATGCGACCGCGATTCTCGCTTCATCGAGAAACAAACCCCTAGCATACCCGACGTTTGGACTCAATCAAGAACTTCAGGCTGTTTTCCTGCCATCACCACGCTTCAACGACGGCTTCACCCAGAAGCGGTTTGGAGCCAAGCTCGGACTTCTCTTTCATCGACTGGCAGTTGCTGTTTGGCGAGCGTCTTGTGGTAGACGGCGCCGAGCGCAAGGCGTGCATGAAGGAACCCCGCCGCCGCCGTGGCTCGCTGCGATCCGCCGGTGAATTGCTCCGGATCGGGTCCCACCGCCGACGTGGCCGAAACGCTCCGCGATCAGCCCCGTATACCGACCATTGGTCGCCCCGTCGAAGAGGCGGCAGACGTCAGCGTCCGCTCCTCGCGCGACATACCAGCTGTGCATTCAGGGCCACAATCAGGGTAATCCTCAAGCAGATCCCTCTCCATTGCGGCAGCCTTGAAACTGGTCGCCGCAGGAGCGGAAAGTCCCCAAAGGCTTTCCCCCGTGCCGGTCGGATCAGACCAGGACCACTTCCTTGTGAGGCTCAACCCGCAACGACCCGCGTAGGGTTCGTCGGTGTCATGCTCGCCGCGGTGTTACTCTCGAGCACGGGAGTACGTCTTGAACGCAGGAACCCCCGCAGCCTCCTGCTGCGACCTCCGCACGTTCTGATCTGCACGAGGCTGTAGCGTTCGCCGGGGTGGACGATGGTCCCCAGTCACATCCCGATGGCTTCGGAGGCTGTGGGTGGAAGCGGCTTCGCATGGCCGACTCGGAGCCTTCGAAGGCTTCAGGCTTTCCCTCTCAACGGCCAGATAGGTCTGGTCAACTTTCCTGGGTGCGGAGTCATTCGGACAGACTCGCTGCTTGGACGGGGGCTCTTGCCGAATAATCAATAATCCCGGATTCGCCGCTGCCGAGACCATGAATGATGTGGAGTGCGGTTCCTCTCCCGTTGGGCCGGCAGTCGATGTCGCAACAGGCGCAGCAAGCTCACGCTTCCCTCTCGTGTGTTGCTCTTTAAGGTGTTTTATAGGGTTGTGAATGACGTAGAAGATATCGGGCGTCTTCACGTAGGACAGGCAGGAGGCGGCGCCACGTCCAGCTGCGGCCGGGAGGGCATGGCCTGCGAGCACGCTCCTCGAGTACGGGGGTTCGATCCGCACGAATGGCCGACGCGGTCTCGCGTGTCTGCTCCTGGCGGGGATGACGGTTTCGGTCGAGGGCGATTGGATTTCAGGTTTCGGTACAATTCCAGAGCGTTTGCCGGGCCTTGGCATGGTCCAGGTCCAGGTTCTTGAGGGCCGTGTGGGCTACACGGCCTTGTTCGCGGAGGAGGGCCAGCAACAGATGCTCCGTGCAGACCTCCTTGGATTCCAACTGCCGGGCTTGCTCGATGGCTGTGTGCTACCACATTGCGAAAGTGCGGTGTGCCGGGGAGACCGCCTTCGGACACCCAGGCGTCTCGCACTCGTTTGACCAGTTGGTCCACTTGATCTTTCAGCTTCGATGCGGGCGATGTCGTGCCGTTCCAGGAGTTGCACCGCGACGCCCGTACCTTCACGCAGGTGATAGCCAAGAGGATGTGCTCGGTGCCGACGTATTCCTGGTCGTATTCGCGAGCGATATCGTGGGCCAGCTTGACGACCCCTGTCTGCGCGGTGCTCAATCTTTCGTACATACACTCAAAGTCCTCTCCGGGCTCGGACTCCCTACACTGCGGCCCGGATCCGAGCTATTCCTGCATAGAGGGAACCGCCCAGTCCCGTTGGTGAGAGCATTACTCCTCACCTAGCATGAGGTCATGATACCTGAGTCTGAGGTAAGCTGCAAGAAATTCGAAGGGTGAGTCTTTAGTACACAGGAAGAATTCGGCCGGCATGGGTTTCGGTGCACTGAGACCTCTTAGCGGCAACCGTCCATTCAACGTTGAAGGAACACCGGGGCTTCTGGTGACACATCCGTCAGCGGGCTCCGCCCAGCCGGCCTGACCCTCTTCCTCGGGGGTAGCTTCTTCCGCCACCTCGGCGTTTTCCATACACTTCGGACAGTCGCCAGTGACATAAACGGTGCTGCAGCTCACACTGGGTGGTGGGCACCAATTCCGCGGCGCCGCAAGCTGGAGCAGACCATCTTCAGTTGCGGATGCCGTCCGGGGGCCTTCGGGTCCCCGCCTCCACGAGAGACCACTTGACCTTCTTGTTCTTGCTCGGCGGCTGCCCGCGGAGTTAGCATGAAGTCTTTGCTGCAAGCGTTGCAAAAATAGGGGCTTGGCGTTTTCTTGGTCATCGGGCATCTCTTTGATCGGGTCTTTATTCAGACTCGTGATCGTCAGATAACCGGCGATCAGGAACTCGCCACCGCAAATAATCGGGTACCCTACCGCTTAAACATACTGTCATCATCAGCCATGGATGTCTTGCCTCATTCTCTCTGATCCGATTACTATGTGCTTTACGACGCTCTCAAGCATCTCCAAGATAAAAGCGAATCCCGGACGGTTGTTATGTGCCCCCTGACCCGAAGTCGGTCCGCATCCTTGTCATGGAGTGCGGTGGCAACAGTGCCGGAGAATTTGCGGCTCGAACCGGACCTGACGTCCAGCGGAGCTATGGGCTCGTGAGCTGCAGCGAGTGGACCGGCGTCCCGCTGTCGCTTCTGCTCGGCGAAGTTGGCGTTCGGAAAGAAGCGACGTGGGTCATTGCGGAAGGCGCGGATGCCTGCCGGATGCAGCGCAGCATCCCGCTGGCCAAAGCCATGCAGGACATCCTGGTGGCGTATGGTCAGAACGGCGAAGCGCTTCGTCCCGCACAGGGGTATCCGCTTCGACTCGTCATCCCGGGATGGGAAGGCAACGCCAACGTGAAGTGGCTCCACAGCCTGAGGCTCACAAATCAGGCCTATATGGCGCGCGATGAAACCTCGAAGTACTCGGACCTCATGCCGGATGGGAAGGCGCGCATCTTTACCTATCAGATGGAGGCGAAGTCGGTCATCACGTTCCCATCGGGAGCGCAAACGTTGCCGGGCCCAGGACTCTACGAGCTGACGGGACTGGCCTGGTCGGGGCGGGGACGAATCGAGCGCGTTGAGATCACGACCGATGGCGGCTCGAGCTGGGTGAATGCGCCACTGCAGGAGCCGCGGTTGCCCATCGCATTTACGCGCTTTCGACTTCCGTGGCGCTTCGACGGCCGGGAGGCGGTGATTGCCTCGCGTGCGACCGACGAAAGCGGCTACGTCCAGCCCACACGCGAGGCGTTAATCGCTGTACGAGGGACTAACTCCATCTACCACTTCAACGGCATCAAGTTCTGGAAAGTGCATTCGGACGGGACTGTCACCAATGTGGACGCGTAGCGTATTGATGATGCCGCGTAGCGTGTTGCTGATGACGCTGAGCGCGTTCGCGATGCTGGCCGGAACGGCAACGCTCGTTGCGCAGTCACCAAAGTTTGGAGTCGGCCGCCCTGCCACGCCGGAAGAGATTCGCGGCCTCGGCGCCGCGATCGCGCCCGACGGAACAGGCCTGCCCGAAGGTTCTGGAACGGTGGCCGCAGGACGAGAAGTGTTTGCCGCACAGTGTGCCAGGTGTCATGGGCCAAACGGCGAGGGCGGCGTTGGAGCCGTGCTCGTCGGCGGACGGGGAACGCTCGCCACACCCAAGCCTCTCAAGACTGTCGGAAGCTTCTGGCCCTACGCCACGAGCGTGTGGGACTACGTCAATCGCGCGATGCCGTTCGACAAACCGGGCCTGTTGAAGCCGGCCGAGGTCTACGCGGTCGTCGCGTACGTCCTGAACCTCAACGGCATCGTGGCCGACGACCAGGTGATGGACGCCGTGAGCCTGCCGAAAGTGATCATGCCCAATCGCGACGGGTTCGTGCCGGATCCGCGCCCGGACGTCGGCGTCAAGCCGCCGCGGAAACCCTGAGCGCAGTCGAAGGGAAACCCTGAGCGAGTCGAAGGGAAACCCTGAGCGCAGTCGAAGGGAGCGCAGTCGAAGGGGTCATGCATGTGGTGAAACGAGTCATTGGCGGCATTGCGCTGGTCTTCGTGCTGGGCACCCAAGGTACAGCACAGAATACGGCGGGATCGGTCATCTACATTCACGCCGGGGCACTGCTCGATCGTCCGGGTCAACCGCCTCGGGGACGCTCCACCATTGTGGTCCGCGATGCGCGTATCGAAGCCATTCACGACGGCCTCGTGGCACCGCCAGCCGGCGCGCGCCTCATCGATCTCAACAGCCAGTTCGTCCTTCCCGGGCTGATCGACGCGCACGTCCACATGTTCGCCGACGACGACAAGATGCGGGCACGCCTCGAAGCCACCACCCGCGACAGCGAAGACAACCTGCTCATTGCCGTGGACAATGCACGTCGGACGCTCGAAGCAGGCTTTACGACCGTTCGCGACCTGGGCTCCGAGATTCATAGTGTCACGGCGCTGCGAGATGCGATCGCCTCCGGGTTGATACAAGGGCCCACGATTCTCGCGGCCGGGTCGGCCATCTCCGTGACGGCAGGACACGGGGACAGCGCGAACAACGCCAGTCGGGACATTGCCGCCATGCGGCGAGAGCGTGCGACCAATCTCTGCAACGGGCCTGAAGATTGCCGGCGTGCGGTGCGCGCGCAAATCGGTCAAGGCGCGGACGTGATCAAGTTCACGGCCACCGGTGGCGTCAACAGCAACATAGCGGGAGGTCTTGGGCAGCAGATGTTCGCAGACGAAATGAAAGCCGTCGTCGACACGGCTCATCTGTTCGGCCGCAAGGTGGCTGCTCACGCGCACGGCGCCGATGGGATCAAGGCAGCCCTCGAAGCGGGCGTGGATTCAATCGAACACGCGACCTACACCAACGCCGAGACAAATGCCTTGTTCAAACGCTCGAGCGCCTGGCTGGTCCCGACCATGGTGGCCCCACACGCGGCTCTGGCTCAGGCACGTGCGGGCGCCAGAACCAAAGCGACACTCGAAAAGGCTGAACAGGCAGTGATTGCGCACAACGAGAACATCGCTCACGCCGTTCGCGACGAGGTGCGCATTGCCTTCGGGACCGACACCGGTGTCTCCGATCACGGCAAGAACGCGCAGGAATTTGATCTGCTCGTGAAAGCGGGCTTGAAGCCGGCAGCGGCCATTCGTGCGGCGACGTCCGATGCGGCAAGCTTGCTCGATCGCTCTCAGCAGATCGGCACCATCGAACCGGGAAAAGACGCCGATATCATCGCCGTGGTGTCGAGCCCGCTCGATGATGTCAGCGTGCTGGAACGTGTCCGGTTCGTCATGCGCAAGGGTGTCGTGCACAAACTCGACGGCGCACGACAGCCCTTTCCGCCCCGGTAGCCCCGAGCGAAGTCGAGGGGCCCCGGTAGCCCCGGTCAACTATTTAGAACCGCGCACGCACGCCCACAACAATCGGAATCGTCCAACGCGCGCTCTTGTCGTTGATCGTTTCGAGACCCGTGCCAACGAGGCCGTCGACCTCGGACATCCCGGTCACGTACCGAAACCCGAGCTGGGTGAACGCACCCATCCGTTCGGACATCTCGAAGAGCAATCCGACATTGACCCCCAGGGTGAAGGCCGAGGTCTTGTCGAAGAAATCGGTGGCCCTTCCCGCAATGTTGGCCTGCGGCGCCACCAGCACCACATCGGTTTCGTCGATGAACGCCAGCCCAATCGTGCCTTCCCCGTAGCCGAGGAGTCCGGGCCTGAACGTGGCGTACTGCCGCAGGCCCACATCGATCCCGAACGACTGGTAATCCTGATATTGTCCGTAGAGCTTCGAGACTCCGATGTCGCCCAGCGGCGTCAGGTCTGCGTCGAGCGACTGGAACGTAAAGCCGACGCGGACTTCCGAGTCCTCGTCGAGCATGTAACCGCCGCCAAAGCGAAGATGCAGACCCGTGCCGTACACATCCTCGTAGCTGTTCTTCAAGATCACGACGGCCTGGTTGTTGATGGTGCCAATGCCGCTCGAGTTGATGTTGCCGCTGATGCTGTTGTCCCACCCGATCGCGAGTTCAGCACTCCAGCGTTGATCGGGCACCGCCTGAGCCTGCGCGGTCGCGCTGACACCCAGTAAACTGAGCACCACCAGTGAGAGAACGATCGCCTGTCGAGTCATCGATAGTGTCTCCTTTGAGTACGGGATACGTGCTTCTCCGTACGGCGCTCGGGAAGAGCAGCCTGACGGTGTGCAAGAATGTATCCATTTGGCAACGAAGTTGTGCTCGCCCCTCGACAGTTCGTGACCGTCTCAAATCGCTACGCGCGGTTGTGCTCACGATTCATCGTGAGCAGAACACCGAATATCGAGGTGTCAACCGTCATTGCATCCCAAAGCCACGCGTTTATATGATTCGCCCGGCCCGACCGGCATGAAACGGCTACACCACAAGCCCTCGATCCTGACAACGGCCTCGGTGCTCCTCGCTCTCACGGGGGTCGCAGAATCGCGCCCACCTCAGACGTCGTCAGACAAGGAATGGATTCAGCTCTTCAACAGGTTGGATCTCAGCGGGTGGGTAGCCAAGGTCAAAGGGTTCGATCTGGGACAAAACATCGGCGACACATTCCGTGTCGAGGAGGGCCTGCTTAAGGTCGCGTACGACAAGTACCGAGAGCTTCGACAACCGGTTCGCCCATCTCTTCCATCGGCAGAAGTTCTCGCATTACATCGTTGCCGCCGAATACCGCTTCGTCGGTGACCAGGTTCCGAACGCCCCCTCGTGGGCGTTCCGCAACAACGGGTTGATGCTGCACAGCCAATCACCGGAATCGATGGGAAGGGATCAGGACTTCCCCATCTCGATCGAAGTGCAACTCCTTGGCGGCGGCACATCCGGAGACCGCACCACCGCCAACGTGTGTACACCTGGGACCGAGATTTTCATGAGGGGCACGATGGTGCGAGGTCATTGCACGAACTCCGTGTCCGAGACCTACCGAGGCGATCGCTGGGTTCGGGTCGAAGTCGAGGTACGAGGCTCGGAGCATGTCAAACACCTGATTGAAGGACGCACCGTCCTCGAGTACGACATGCTGCAGATTGGAGGGGGCAACGTCAGCGGATTCGACGCGGCCGTCAAGGTGGACGGTAAGCCGCTTCAGGAAGGGTTCATTGCCATTCAGGGTGAAAGCCATCCAACCGAATTTCGGAAGATTGAGTTGCTGAACTTGTCGGGATGCATGAATCCGCGGGCTTCAACCTATCGACCGTATTACGTCCATCGCGACGATTCGGCTTGCAGAGTGGCTAGCGCGGACCCTTTAGGGTCCGCGAGGATCATCGCCATGCTGAACACATCTCAAGTTCTCACCTCCTCGGTAATCGTCTTGTCGGTGGCTGGCCTTCTTGCCGCGCAGGCGCCAACCGCGCAGGAAGCCACGAAGCCCGATTCGCCGGAAGCGCGACAACTTCTGGAAACCGCGAAGAAGAGCGCCGGCACTGACTGGATCGAGGCGTACGACTTCATTTGCGCCTTCAACCCGGGCCGTGCAAATCGGCCCGATGATCCCGAAATTGAACCGACGCGCGTGTTCGACAATCTCCACGTCATCGGCCGAACGAGCACCGTGGTCTGGGCTGTGACCACTTCCAACGGGATTGTCTTGATTGACTCCGGGTACGGGGATCAGCTCGAGTCGGTGTTGCTGCCCGGCATGAAAAAGCTCGGGCTCGATCCCGCCCAGGTGAAATACGTGTTTGTCGGTCACGGTCACGGCGACCATTTCGGAGGCGCCTCCTACTTTCAACAGCGTGGCGCGCGCGTCGTCCTGGCCGGGCCGGATTGGGATTTGATCGAGAAGCCTGCGCCCGCCGGAGGTGGTCCCGCACTTCAGCCACCAAAGCGCGACGTGGTCGCCGTCGAAGGTCAGGCCATCGTCGTCGGCGACGTCAGCTTCACACCCGTGATGATTCCCGGGCATACGCCCGGATCGATGGGCATCATCTTTCCAATCAAGGATGGCGGCACCACTCGTGTTGCAGGGCTTTTTGGTGGAAGCATTCTCACGCCGGGCCGGATTTCGGACGAGGGCCTGCAGCAGTACATCAAGTCCGTCGAACACTGGGGTGACGTCACGAGACGGATGAACGTCGAGGTCGAGATCCAGAATCATCCCTTGTACGACGGTTTCCTAGCCAAGCTGGAGCGGCTGAAACAGCGGAAGCCCGGAGCGCCAAACCCGTTCGTCGTGGGTCGGGACTCGTATCAGCGGTTTGTCAGCGTGATGGCTGGCTGTACGAAACTTCAGCTAGCACGACGCAAGAGCGCGTAAAGGGGTCGGGAGTCTTTTTCGAGCGCTCTCGACGAAAAAGACTCTCGACCCCTTTTCAAGAAGGAGCTACCGATGGCGTTGACCTCACTGCTCGACGAACTGCTCGAGGCCTGGGCGTACACACGTCAGGGCGTGATTAAGGAAATCGAGAATCTGTCTGAAGCGGATCTGCAATTCAGACCGCACAAGGAAAGCCGGAGCGCTGCCGAGATCGGCCTTCACATTGTCGAGTCAGGACAGATGATGGCGGGCGAGCTGTCGCGGCCCGACGGCAATTTCCGCCGCAAGCCATACCCACAGCTTCTCAAGGAACATGCGCGCGGCTTGCCGTCGACGGCCAAGAAGGCGCCGCTCGTCAAATTGCTGAAGCAGACGCACGCCGATGGCGCACGCAAACTGGCCGCAGCTGGTGAGCTCGCTCTGCTGCAGCACATTACGCGGTTCGACGGCGAGCGCGGCACGCGCCTGGCCTGGATGAATCACGGGATCTCGCACGAGGAATATCATCGCGGCCAGCTTGCGCTCTACGCGCGCCTCGTCGGTCGAGTGCCGGCGCTGACACAGCTGATTCTGGGATCGGGATAGTCCCGGTTGCAATGACTCGATCCCAAAGCGGGAACGCAGAGGACGCCGGGGGCACGGAGGCCGCAGAAGATCTTTAATATATTCAAATCTCTGCGACCTCCGCGACCCCTGCGAACTCTGCGTTGATTGTTGGTTGGGCTGTCGCTTCTACGTCTCCGTCACCGCGCTCAGCCGCCGTACCTCTTCCTCGCTCAATCGAAGCCTGGCGACCGGCAGTAGCTCGGCGATCTGCTCCACCGTCCGGGCACTGGCAATCGGGGCCACCACGCCTGGCTGTGCCAGCAGCCACGCGAGCGAGACCGCCGCAACTGGCACGTGATGTGCGGCCGCAATATCGTCGAGGACGGCAAGCAGTTGCAGGCCCCGCTCGTTGAGGTAGGCGCGCGCCGAATCCGCTCGCGGGCTGTCGATTTTGATCCCGGGCCGGTACTTACCCGTCAGAAACCCTTTGGCCAGACCGAAGTACGGGACGCACCCCATGTGCTCTCGAACGCTTAGGCCCGACAACGCACCTTCGTAGTCGCTTCTATGTACGAGGTTGTAGTGCGGCTGTAATGCGACGTATCGGGCGAACCCTTCGCGCGTCGAGATCTCGAGCGCCTTGGCAAGCCGTGGTGCCGTGTAGTTCGAAGCGCCAATGTAACGGACCTTGCCTTCTTTGATGAGCTGGTCGAACGCGCGCAGCGAGTCTTCGAGCGGCGTCTCGGGATCGTCAGCGTGAGCGAAGTACAGGTCGATGCGATCGACGCCGAGCCGACGGAGAGATCCCTCGGCGGCTGCACGGATCGTTTTCGGCGCCAGGCCCTTCAGGTTCGAGAGCATCCCAACCTTGGTGGCCACGATCGTCCGCTCGCGCGCCGTGCGCGTCGCCATCCAGCGGCCGATGATCGTTTCCGATTCACCGCCCGTGTGGCCCGGTATCCAGGACGAGTAGACATCGGCCGTATCGATGAAGTTCCCCCCGGCTGCCGCGTAAGCATCGAGGACTGCAAACGATTGATGTTCGTCAGCCGTCCACCCGAAGACGTTGCCGCCCAGACAAAGTGGAAAGACGTCGAGGTCGGTACGACCGATACGTGCCATATGAATTTCCCTAACCCCCTTCCTAACCTCGCCTAACCCCTCCTTATCTGTTGTCCCCGTCGAGCAGGCTGCCCAGGCCTCCCAATATGGAACCTTCTTCGCGACCGCCACGTGCGAGCCCGGGCACCGCCGAAACGATTCGGTTCGCGAGCCGGCTGAGCGGCAGTGACTGGAGCCACACACGGCCCGGGCCGCGTAACGTCGCAAAGAACAAGCCCTCCCCACCAAACAGGGCCGATTTGATCTTTCCCACATACTGGATGTCGTAGTTCACCGACGGCTGGAACGCCACGATACAGCCGGTGTCGACGCGAATCAGTTCGCCTGGTGCGAGCGTTCGATCATGCAGCGTTCCGCCCGCGTGGACAAACGCCCAGCCGTCGCCCTGAAGGCGCTGCATGATGAACCCCTCGCCGCCAAACAGGCCGGCGCCGAGCTTTCGCTGAAACGCGATGCCGATGCTCACGCCCTTGGCTGCGGCAAGAAACGAGTCTTTCTGCGCGACCAGCTCACCGCCAACCTCCGACAGACGGATGGCAATGATCTTCCCGGGATACGGCGCCCCAAACGCGACCTTTTTCCGCTGCGGGCTCCGGTTGAGAAAGACGGTCATGAACAGCGACTCGCCGGTCAGCAGGCGCTTTCCCGCGCCGACGAGCGCGCCCATCAGCCCGCTTTGCTGCTGTGACCCGTCACCGAAGATGGTTTCCATTTCGATGCCGTCATCCATGTACATCATGCCGCCCGCCTCGGCCACGGTGGCCTCGTTGGGATCGAGTTCGACTTCGACGTACTGCATGTCATCACCGAAGATCTTGTAGTCGATTTCGTGCATGGCGGCCATGGTGATCTCCCTGTGCGATATCAGTGGTTTCACCACAGAGGCCACAGAGGACACAGAGCAAAACACCACTCTGTGACCTCCGTGACCTCGCGGATTCCCCGCGCGACTGATGCCTTGTTCCTGCGCCGTTCCCCACTCTCAAAGGGCGTGGGCGTAAAGCCGAGGAGGCCGCCCACTTCACGTCGATTGCGGAAGGCGCGCCACACCAAGCCTTCATCGAGCAGTGTCGACGCACTCGTCGCCGCCACGCCCTTCAGGCGAATCAACCGCCCGAGCGCACTGTCGGCCGGCGCGGCCATCGCCACGGCCTGTTGCTGCGCATCGAGGTCCGCGAGGTGCGCCGCGAGGACGGCCCACCGTGCCTCGGCGCGCTCGAGCCGCGCCTGCAGCGCGCGCGGCAAGCCCGTCTCGGCCCAATCGCGCACCGTCGTCCACCAGCCCGGCGTCCGACGCCGGGGCAGCCGACACCCACAGCGCCAGCCAGCTGCGCATCTGATTGATCTAGCCGCGTTTGTTCCTGCACCAACGTCGTCCGCTCGCGACTGACTTGGCGGGCGGCTTCGTCCGCCACCGAGGGGACCCGCACTTCCTCGTGGTTAGGACTGGTGCAGCTACGCCCAGCGGTAGCCGTATTTGGCGAGCGGGAGCGAGCGAGCGGAGTTTACTATAGCCTTCAGCCTGGCGGCGTAGAGGAGGGAGGCGGCAATGAGGTACACGAAAGGCCGAGAATCGATAACGGTGGTCGTGGTGCTCACGGCGGCGCTGATGTTGACGAGCTCGGCAACCCTTGGACAATCGGACCGATGGTACCCGTCGCGATGGGGCGCCGACGATCAGCGTGGGGCCGCCAATCGCATCACGTCGGCAAAGGTGCTCGAGGCCAAGGGACTCATCACGAAGGGAACGGTGTATCAGCTGGGCCGCGTCTACGAGGCGGGCATGCCGCTTCCAGCGACGCGACACTTCAGCCTGCACATTCCCCAGGCCTATGTGATTCAGAGCAAGAACGAGGCGATTTATCACGACGAGGTCATCAGCGGAGAACTGGGGCAGATTGGCACCCAGTTCGACGGGCTCGGTCATTTTGGCATTGGTGAACTTTTCTACAACGGCAACCGTCGCGCCGACTTTGCGCGACCGGGCGGATTGACCAAGCTTGGCATTGAACACGTTGGCGCGATCGTTACTCGAGGTGTGCTGCTCGACGTAGCACGTCTCAGGAGCGTCGCACAGCTCCAGGCCGGCTATGAGATCACCGCCAAAGATGTGATGGACGCGCTCCAGCGTGAACGCGTCGAGATTCGCCCTGGCGATGTGGTGCTGATTCATACGGGCTGGGGATCGTTTTGGGCGAAGGACAACGCGCGGTATCTGGGCAGCGCGCCTGGTCTTGGCCTCGCCGCCGCGCAGCTGCTTGCCGACGAAGAAGTCACCGTGGTTGGCGCCGATACGCCGGCTGTGGAGGTCAGTCCCAACCCGGACCGTTCGCTCGCTGCGCCCGTCCACCAGCTGCTCATCGCGCGCAACGGCATCTATCTCCACGAGAACATTGCAACCGAAGATCTGGCGCGCGACGAGGTCTACGAGTTCGCGTACGTGTTCGCGCCGTTGCGGCTCAAAGGTGCGACCGGTTCACCCGGAAATCCCATCGCGATTCGGTAAGGTTGGAGCCATGACACTTTCTGCAGGCACGAGACGCGGCTCACTCGCAATCGTGGTCACGGCCATTGCACTGTGCGCCACGACGATCTCCGCGCAATGGCTTCGCTATCCCACTCCCGGGATTCCGCGGACGCGCGACGGAAAACCGAATCTTTCGGCGCGCGCGCCTCGGACGGCCGACGGCAGGCCGGATTTTTCTGGAGTCTGGCTCAACGACGGCTACGCCGGCGTCGTCGAGGGAACCGGCGCTCCTCCTCGAACGGTGTTTTTCGACCTGGCTCACGGACTCGCAGGGGGCCCACCATATCAGCCGTGGGCGGAAAAGCTGGCAGTCGAGCGGAAGGCGAACAACGCGAAGGACAATCCGGATGCGCGGTGCCTGCCGCTCGGGCCACTCCAGATGCTCGCCCATCCGCTTCCGAAGAAGATCATTCAGGTGCCGGGCCTGCTGGTGATCCTCCACGAGCGCAATATGGAGTTCCGGCAGATTTTCACCGACGGCCGTCCCATGCCGAGCGATCCCCAGCCTTCGTGGTACGGGTACTCATCGGGCCGTTGGGAACGCGATACCTTGGTCGTCGAAACCGTCGGCTTCAATGATGGCCTGTGGGCCGACTTCAACGGCAGCCCATTGACAGACCGCGCCAGCATGACGGAGCGTTTTCGTCGTCCCAACTTCGGCACGCTGGAAATCGCCGTGACGATCGACGACCCCGGAGCCTACACCAAACCGTGGACCGTCAATCTCAATCAGCACATTGCGGTCGATACGGACTTGCTGGAATACGCCTGCTTGGAAAACGAGAAAGACGTTCCCCACCTGGTCGGCAAGTAGCCTCGAAGAATTCCAGCAGGCCGGAAGGAAACCGCTTCTACGGCGTCGGCTTTGGTGTCGAAGTTTCCTTCGTGGCTGCGCCTTCTTTCAGCCACTTGTCGAGGTGGGCCATCGCCTTCGCCCAGGCGTCCTTGGCGGCCTCGGCGTTGTACCGATCTTTGGCCGTCGAGTCGTCGAAACCGGTCCGGACGCCAGGATAGACCTGGATTGCGTACTGAATCTTTGCTTTCTTGAGAGCCTCTTCAAGCGCGGGAATCGCCTGGGTGGCGGCGGTATCTTCGCCGGCAAAGATCGCCAGCACAGGCGCGCGGAGCTTGGCCAATGATTTGGCGTCAACCCGCGGCACGCCGTGAAACACCACCGAGGCCCGAACGTCCGGATGAGTGGCAGCCACGGAAAGCGCACCATCCGCTCCCCAACCAAACCCGATCGTGGCGACCCGGTTTTCTCTCAGCCGTTTGGTCGATTTGAAGTACGCGATAGCGCCGCCGCTGTCTGCAACAATGTTTTCGCGCGTCACACCGCCGACCGCTTTCGCCACGTCGGCATCGTTCCCACGGAAGTGCGCGGTACCACCCTGACGTGACAGAAAATCTGGTGCCACGACCATGTACTGCTCCCCCGCAATCCGCCGGGCAACATCCCTGATGCGGTCGTCCAGTCCCGCCGTGTCGTGCACGATCACGACACCAGGCACCTGCGCGTCGGCTCTCGGCCGCGATAAGTACCCCATGGTCATTTTTTCATCGGTGCTGCGATAGGCCAGCGCGATGGACTCGAGCGGATCCTGCTGGGCCTGCGCAGAAATGGCGACCGCCGCTCGTTCAAAGGCACCGACGGTGACTGCAGCACGCCGGATGAATTCGCGGCGGGTGATTGGCGTGCTGAGCAATGACTGTGGATGAACGACTGGATTAAACATGTGAGTATCCAGAAGTTGAATCCGCGTGATCCGCGTCCCGTAATTTGTGAGATTCGCGTGATCTGCGTCCCGTTAAGTTGTGAGATCCGCGTAGATCCGCGTCCCGTTGATTTGTACGATCCGTGTCCCGTTGGTTTGTAGGATCCGCGTCCCGTTGATTCGTAGGATCCGCGTCCCGGTGGTTTGCAGGATCCGCGTTTAGGGGTCGGTCACCAACACTGGCAGACGTCCTGTCACCACCTTGAGGCACCGGCGCGCGGCGGCAATCAGGATGATCACGACCATGACCATCATGACCACCATACAGAAGCTGTTCACATAGCCCTGCACCCGGAGGGCCGCGTTTGGACCGACCGCCATCGGCCAGTAGTTGTCCCGGACGCTCAGGAAGCCGGCACTGAGCGTGGTCGTGGCCACGAACGCCATCGGCACGGCCGTGACCCACGCGTAGCGCGCCTTCCCCATATTAATGATGATTGTCGTCGCGACCGCAAGCGCCACGCCTGCCAGCAACTGGTTCGCGACACCAAAGAGCGGCCAAAGCGTGTCGATGCTCCCGGTCCAGATGAAATACGCCCAACCGAAGACGATGAGCGCCGTCGAGATGACCGCACCGGGCATCCAGTCGTGACGCTCGAACGGCTGGTAGACACGGCCGAGGAACTCGCCAACCAGGAACCGCCCCACCCGCGTCCCGGCGTCGACGGTCGTGAGGATGAAGAGCGCCTCGAACATGATCGCAAAGTGATACCAGTAGTCCATCAGCCCGCGCATCCCGGGCAGGCCGCTGAAGATCTGCGCCATGCCCACGGCCAGCGAGACGGCGCCGCCCGTGCGACCTGCGATGTTCTCCCCGACCTGGGTCTGCAGGTCTGACAGATTGACCGGGGGAATGCCGAGTGTCTCGAAGGTCGCCGGTGGCACGTTGATGGCGAAATAGTCGCCCGGAAAGAGCGACGTGGCCGCGATGATCGAAATGACGCCGACCACGCCTTCGACGAGCATGGCCCCATATCCGATCGGCCGGATGTCGCTTTCCCGATTGATCATCTTTGGCGTCGTACCGGAGCCGATGAGCGAATGAAAGCCCGACACGGCACCGCACGCGATGGTGACGAAGACGAATGGAAAGAGCGCCCCCTTGATAATCGGCCCGCCGCCGCTCACGAACTCGCTCACCGCGGGCATCTTGAGCTCGGGATTGACGACGATGACGCCAAACACCAGGAACGCCACCGTCCCGATCTTCATGAAGGAGCTGAGATAGTCGCGCGGGCTCAGCAGCATCCACACGGGCAGCACCGAGGCGATGAATCCGTAGCCGGCCAGCGCGAGGATCAACTGCTCGCGCGAGAGCACGAAGTACTGTCCCAGCGCCGAGCCGGCCAGGGGCTTCCCTAGCACCACGGCCAGCAACAGGCCGATCACGCCAATCGTCGTCGCCTCGGCAATCTTGCCCTTGCGGACGACGTACATGTAGAGGCCCATGAAGAGGGCGAGTGGTACCGTCATGCCAATCGTGAAGGTGCCCCACGCGCTCTCGCGCAGCGCGTTCACCACGGCAAGTCCAAGGCCGCCGAGCGCAATGATGATGATAAAGAGGATGGCGACGGCCGCCGTGAACCCGGCGACCGGTCCTATCTCCATGCGCGCAATCTCGGCCAGCGAGCGCCCTCCCCGTCTCGTGGACGCCCAGAGGATCATCACATCATGGACGGCGCCCGCCAGACACACGCCCGCAATCAGCCACAGCAACCCGGGCGCATAGCCAAACTGCGCGGCCAGCACCGGACCGATGAGGGGACCCGCTCCCGAAATGGCGGCGAAGTGATGGCCGAACAGCACGAGGCGGCTCGTGGGGTAGTAGTTGTGGCCGTCGTAACGCGTGTGCGCCGGCGTCTTGCGCGTATCGTCGAGCACCATGATGCGCGCGGCAATGAACGCGCTGTAGTACCGGTACGCGATCGCCATGATGCCGAGGATGGGGATGATGATGTAAAGGGCTTGCACGGGGTGATTCTACAACGAGGAGGCGAACGCGGGTGCCTGGTGCGTGGTGCTTGGTGCCTGGTGCTGTGCTGGGTGCGTGTGCTATGCGGAGTGCCTCCCCGTAACGGTGCACCAAGCACCAAGCACCCTGCACAGCACCCGGCACCAGGCACCACGCACCCGGCACCCGATCTATGCTGCCTGTTCCCGACGGCGGCTGCGCGGTGTTGCAGGCGTGGTCTCCACGTAGTTGCGGTCCCGCCGCCGCGACGCGCGAAACCGTTCGAAGACCGCCTGGCGACTTTCAAAACCAAGAAGCGACCGCAGACTTTCACCGGTAAAGGTGTGCGCGAGCATCTCCAGACCGTGGCGAAGCACGAATACAGGGCTGTGACGAAACGCAGCCGGTATATGCCGCACCTTCATCCAGCGATCCGCACGCCAGCGCAAGAACTCGATCTCGCTGGCCGACATGTGCTTGGTCCGCACCACGGCCGTCGTCCCGTCGTAGTGCGACACGTCCTCGTCCACGATGAGGTCGTGATCGCGGAATTCGCGCGTCATCGGAGTGCGCGGATAGGGCGTGGGATGCTGAATGTACGGCCAGTCGATGTACCTTCGCGCGAACGTCAGGTTGGCCTCGATTGATTCTCGGGTATCGTCAGGATTGCCCACAATGAGGCCGCCAACGACGAACATGCCGTGCTGATGAAGGTGCGCGATGGCCTCGATGCTGGCGTTGCCCACCAGGTGGCCGTGGGCACGCAGCGCGTTCTTCGAGCGTGCCTTGAGAAAGGAGAGATCGTCATCAAGGATGTTTTCGATGCCCAGAAAGACGTACCGGAATCCTGCCTGCCGCATCAGCGGCGCCAGTCGGGCTCCGTGGGCCGCGAGCGGAGAGGTCATGGCCTGGACGGTATAGTCCAGGTCGTTGAGTCCGCTCTCCACGATCGCGTGACAGAGCGCTTCGAACCGATGGACGTCCAGCGTGATGTTGTCGTCAACGAGAAAGATGGCGCGCGCGCCGCAGGCCTTCGCATCGGCAATGTCTGCAAGCACGCGATTGATAGGATAAGGGTGGAAGTTGCGCCCTCGCATCTCGATGATCGAACAGAAGCTGCAATCGAACGTGCAGCCTCTCGACGTTTCCACCACGTCAACCTGGCGGCCGAGCAAGGTATACCCGCTAAGCACGCGCGCCCGGCGGTTCGGCAAGCGAAGCAGATCAGAGGCCAGACGCATGACTGGCCGCTCCGGATTGTGTACGAAGCCGCCCGCCGTCGTGCGCCGATAAGACAAGCCTGCAATCGCTTGAACGCTGCCGCCGCTCTCCAGCGCGCGAAGCAGTTCGCGAGAGCGTCACTTCTCCTTCGCCGCGCGCAAGAAAGTCCACTTCGCGACATGATTCGTACGCGTCAGGCGCGAGGCTGGGATCGTAGCCGCCCGCGACGATTCGGGCAGAAGGGCGCAACGCGCGCACGAGTCGCGCGACCCGAAAGGCAGTGTCGCGCTGAAATGTCATCACAGACAGGCCCACCAGATCCGGCTCGATGTCGCGCATCAGCCGTTCGACCGTGGCCCTACGTGCGCCTGGACGAGCACAAGGTCGGCAATCGCGACGTGGTGATGTCGATCCACGTTGCCGGCCAGCGATGCCAGCGCGCCGTTGGGCATGCGGATCGCGACGGTTGGCATGTGCTCGAAGGAATCGGGCATGGAAAGGAGGAGCACGTTCATCGGGGAACCCTTTGCTGGAAGTCGAATCGACACATTTTTCAGCGCAGAGGGCGCAGAGGTCTCAGGGGGGAACTGGGGTGGCTCCGAGTTTGCCCTCTCTCGGCAGGCGTGGAGGCGCCTGCGCGACGACAGAAACTGGTTCTAGTACGCCATGGCGTAACAATCGCGCCGCGGGTCGGCGCCCGCAATCCGGTTACCGCTCGCGGGATCGATGAGGACCGCCGTCGCACAGCTGGCAATGCTGAACGGCGCGATCCTGCTGACGTCGTGGCCGCGGTCGCGCAACGCCTTGAACACCGCGTCAGGAATTGGCGACTCCACGTTCAGCTTGTTGAACCCGGCGTCGTGCGGCCAGAAGGACCCGTAGAAATGCAAGGTCTGCACGCGCGGCCACTCGAATGCCGTGTGCAGGTTGGGATACCAGTCGGGCCAGAACTCGACGATGTTGAGAAAGGCCTGCAGGATGGTCTGATCCTGATTGTCGCCGCCCGGAGTGCCGATGGCCATGAACGGCTGGCCATTGCGTAAGACAATCGTGGGCGTGAGCGTGTAGCGTGGTCGCGCGCGCGGCCGGAGCTGGGCCGCACGGGTCTTGTCGAGCCAGAACTGCTCGCCGCGCACGCTCATGGCAATCCCGGTGTTGCCCAGAATCACGGCGCCGCCAATCCAGCCGCCGCTGGGCGTCGCATCGAAAATGTTACCGTCTTTGTCGATGACGGCAATATGGGTCGTGTCCTTGAGCGTGCCGCGAATGGGTTCGGCATCTGGCGCGGGCGCCCCGGGCCTGGTCTCGTTGTTTTTGGGATCATCTTTAATGTTCGCAACCCAATAAGGCCACTGCTTGACCCGCGAGTCGAATGCCAGCGGATTGCCCGCCACGAACGCGTGCGACGCGCGCCGCGGATTGATGAGCCTGGCGCGTTCGCGCGCATACGCCTTCGAGAGCAACCCCTCGCCCGGGACCTCCACGAACTGCGGATCCGCGTAGTACGTGTCGCGATCCGCGTACCCGAGCTTCAGCGCCTCGACCATCGTGTGAAGGTAGTCGGTGCTGTTGTGCTTCATCGACTTCAGGTCGAACTGCTCGAGCATGTTCAGCGTCTCGAGCAGCACCGGGCCCTGGCTGCCGAACGCATGCTTGTAGACGTCGTATCCGCGATAGCTGGTGGTCGTCGGCGCTTCAACCGTGGCAAAAAATTCCGCGAAATCGCTCAGGTCGAACGGCGCCTCGTGCTGCTGGAGGAACCCCACCATTTCGCGCGCGATATCACCTTTGTAGAACCGATCCCGCGCCGCAACGATCGCGGCGCCCCGGCCCTGGGGGCGAGCCGCGCGCTCGGCCTCCACCATACGCGTCAACGTCTGAGCCAGCGTCGGCAGCTTGATCGTGTCTCCGGCCGCGTACATCGAACCGTCGGACTTGAGCCAGAAGCGTTGATTGTCGGGCCACTTCGCAAAAAACTTCAGATTGCCTTCGATGGCGCGCGCCGTGAGCGGGCGCAGCGGAAAGCCGTCTCTCGCATACTCGATCGCGCGCGAGGACACGTCTTCGAAGCTCATCGTGCCCCACTGCTCGAGAACGGTCAGCGCGGCATGAAGCGCGCCGGGAACGACTGCGGGGTCAAGACCCTCGCCCGCCAGATTCTTGCGGCGCGCGACGTACCAATCGATGGTGGCCGCCTTGGGCGCCCAACCTTGCCCTACGACGGCCGTAACTTTTCCAGCATTGCGGGGATATACGAGGACCAGGGCTTCGCCACCCAGGCTGTAGAGATCCTGCTCGATCACGCCGCCGACCAGGAGCGCGGCAACGCCGGCATCGAAGGCGTTGCCCCCGCGCGTCAGGATTTCGAGCGCGGCCGTGGTCGTAAGCGGATGACCCGCCGAGACTCCGGCGTTCCGACCCATGACGGGCGGTCTTCCCACGGCTTGGGTGTTCGGACCGGACAGGGCGGTCGTCGCAGCCATGACGGCGACTGCAGCAACGAGCAGCGAGAGTCTGCGCTGCATTACGGAGTGACGATACAATAGCGCGAACAGCGGCGGTCGGCTCCCGGTTTTTTGCGTCGAGCGTCCCAAAATTTCATCAACAGGCACAGGGAAATGCCCTATATGAGTTACCGTAGCTTCTGGATTCTCGCGGCCATCCTCGCCGGTTCCGTGGGCGCGCACGCACAGTGGTTGAAGCATCCCACGCCGGGCACGCCTCGGACGAAGGATGGCAAACCCAACCTGAGCGCGCCGGCGCCGCGAGCCGCAGACGGAAAGCCCGACCTGTCGGGCCTCTGGATTGCTGAGTCAGCCTCCATCAAGGAACTGGAAAAAATCATTCCTGACCACGTGGATGGGGCGCAAACCTTGGGAGAGGCAGCCCCGTCCCGGTACTTCATGAACATCCTTTGGGATTTCAAACCGGAGGAGATCGTGATGACGCCGGCGGCGGCCGCGCTGGCCAAGAAAAGAGGTGCGACCGATCTCGAGCGATCTCCCCTCCACACACTGCCTGCCTTTGGGCGTTCCCATTTCGGACGCGGGGCCGTTTCCTCACAAGATCGTCCAAACTCCCGGACTGATTCTGGTGCTCTACGAAGATCTGACGACGTTCCGGCAGATCTACACGGATGGCCGAAAGTTGCCCGTTGATCCCGAGCCCGCGTTCTACGGCTACTCGGTAGGCCGGTGGGAAGGAGACACGCTCGTCGTGGATGTGGCGGGATTCAGGGATGAGGGTTGGCTGGATGCTTTTGGACATCCTCACAGCGATGCCATGCGTGTGACCGAACGATTCCGCCGTCGTGACTTTGGAACACTGGAGGTCCAGATCACGGTCGACGATCGCAAGATGTACAACAAACCATTCTCGTTCAAGTTCAACCAGCGTTTAATGCCCGACACCGATGTCCTGGAGAACTTCTGCGAGAACGAGAAGGACCGGCCGTTGCTGGTGGGAAATCAGAAGTAGCCATCAGCCGTCAGCCATTAGCGACGTGCCCCGAACCTCGCACATCTCCCTCGGAGTTTCAACGCGGCGAGGCCTGTTGAAGGGCGTGTTGCTCGTGGCCGCGCTTGTCGGCGCGCTCGCGGTGCTCCCGACGATCCTGGAAACTCCGTTTGCTCCATGGGCACGTTCGTTCGGGCTCTGGCCAACCTTGACTGGTGACTGGCACGGTGAGCGCACGATGCCAGACGGACGAACCGACCCGATCTATGTCGAGATCCGACATCCGTTTCCTCTCCTCGACCGGTGCCGAGATTGTCCCAGGCGGATCGAGGGCCGCGCCAAAGTCTGCGAGGCGCCTGGAACGGTTCGCGGCCATGAAATTTCCGGCAACGTCAATAATTGGCGCGGTACAGAGTTTTATCTGGCATTGAACGCGACTGCGGAAGAGCGAACTGGTTTCGCCGTTCGTGAGTTGCGGGGCGAGTGGGAAGGAGACGTCATACGTGCGACGGGCGATCTGGTCAGTCTCGGTAATACCGTCACCATTGAGGCGACAGAACGTTCAGATGGGCCGACCTCCAAGCAAGTTCGCTACACCCTACGTCGGGGAACCGAAGACCATTTTCTTGCCGCGTGCAAGGCAGGGAGAAAATAGGCCATGATCGGTATGACACGCCTGTCGGAGGAGCAACACATGAAGCTGAGTCAACCACCCCTGCTGGTCTCGACATTGATGATTGCTTTTCTCGCGACCGGCTCGGCACAAGTTCAACTTCGCCCGGGTCAGTACGAGATGACGGCTGACATGGACCTCGCCGGCAGCAAGATGACGCATAAAGATACCAACTGCATCACCGCCAAAGATGTGGAGGACGTTTCCCCGGCGGGCATAACAAAGTTGTTCATGGAGGCTGACGACGAAAAGTCCTGCAAGATCACGGAGTCAAAGGTGAGCGGTAACAAGCTCACGTTCAGCTCCGTTTGTGAATCGGACGGGTTGAAGATGATTTCGATTGCGGAGATAACGCTCGCCACCGAATCGTGGACCAGTCTCATGACCATGAAGGACAACAAGGGGCGAACGACGACGGTCAAGACGACGGCGAAGCGAATCGGCGACTGCAAGAAGGAAGGCTGAGGGCTATCCGGGCAGATTCATCAGCTTCGCCAGATGGGGCCAACGGGGGCTCGACATGAGAAAGCTGCCAAGTGTGTGCGGAAGGATCCACGGCGCCCGCGTATCGCGCTGTGCGATGACTTTCTCGAACCACTCTGCGGCGTGGTCGAGATCACCGCGCACGTAGTGGTAGCAGACGAATCCGGCCGGAGCCCCAAAGGCCGCCCCATCGCCCAGTTTCTCGATGAACGACGCCGCCCGGCGTGTTTCTCCCAGGCGCTCCAGGGTTCCGGCAAGCAAGCCGATGTCGTACCAGTTCGACGGCACCAGCGCATGCGCCTTCTCCAGCAGCGGCAGCGCCTCGGCCGGTAAGCCGCGCCTTAACCGAATCAGCGCGAGCCAGGGATAGGCCAGCCAGAACGATGGTTCGAGCTCCAGCACATGGCGGAGCGTCGACTCACCTTCGTCGAATCGATCCGTCGCGACAAAGTAAATTCCCAACGCGGTCTGCCACAGCAGGTTCAGCGGGTCGTCCTGGATCAGGCGCTTTATCTCCTGTTCCCCTTCCTTCAAGCGACCGTGGGTGGCCAGGCAGCGACTACTGTAGAAATAGCGGACCGCGGGCGTCACCGGTTCGCGCGCCACCGCTAATCTGAAGCGCCGGTCGGCCTCGTTCCAGTCGTAGTCGATCGTGGCCGCCAGGCCCAGCACCGCATGCGCATCCGGGAGCAACGGATCAATCTCCAACGCGCGACGGGCGTGCCCATTCATGAGTGCCACCGCCTCGTCAGGAAGGATGCAGTTCTCGGTGAGGAGTCCAAAGAAGACCCAACCCAGTTCGCTGTGGGCCAGCGCAAATCGGGGATCGAGCGCCAGCGCACGATCGAGGTTCTCCCGACCTTTGGTGAGCGACTCCGAGGTCCACTTCTGGAGATTGTGTCGCGCCCGGAGAAACGCCTCGTACGCCGGGAGCGTGGGGGTATAGCGCTGGGAAGCCGAACGGTCCGCCGACAGCTTGATCCGGAGAACGGCAGCAATCGCCTCTGCAATCTCGTCCTGGATGGCAAACACATCAGCGAGCTCACGGTCGTACCGCTCGGACCACACGTGGCTCCCATCCTCCGCGGTAATCAACTGCGCCGTCACGCGAATGCGGTTCCCCGCTTTCCGCACGCTGCCTTCGAGAATGTGGCTGACGCCCAGCGCATCGGCAATCCGGCGGACATCGGTGCTTTGTCCCTTGAAGGCGAACGCCGACGTGCGCGCGATGACCTTCAACCCGCGGATTTGCGTGAGAGCGTTGATGATCTCTTCCGCAAGCCCATCGCTGAAATACTCCTGGTCCTTGCCGGGACTCATATCAGCAAACGCGAGCACCGCAATGGACGGCCGCGCGTCGGCGAGCTTGGTGTTCCGCTGCTCCAACGCGGCTCGCACCTCGGCCATCGATTGAAACCGATCGCCCGGCCGCTTTTGGAGGCAGCGCCTGACAATGCGGTCCAGCTCGGGTGACGTTTGAAGCGGCTCCGGATCGTCACGCAGGACGGAGCTCAGGACCTGAGCGGTTGATTGCCCTCGGAACGCGCGAGTGCCGGAGAGGAGTTCATAAAGGACGGCGCCAAAGCTGAAGATGTCCGATCGCGCATCGAGTGTCGCACCCTGTGCCTGTTCCGGCGACATGTAGGGTGCCGTGCCAAGCACGGTCCCTTCGATCGTTCTCGTGACGTCTGCACCAGCCTCCATCATTTTGGCGAGACCGAAGTCGAGGAGCTTCGCGTGGCCGTCGTGGCCGACCAGGATGTTCGCGGGTTTGAGATCGCGATGCAGGATGCCGCGCTCGTGAGCCGCTTCGAGGGCGCTGGCGATCTGCACGGCCAGCCGCAAGGCGTCGGTCGCTGGGAGTGGTCCTCGAGGAGGTGCTCCGTCGATGTACTCGAGTACCAGGTAGTCGGGCCCGATGTCGTGGATCTGACAGATGTGGGGATGGTTGAGCGCGGCAATCGTCCTGGCTTCCTGTTCGAATCGATCGACCTGGGCCGTCAATCGCTTGATCGCCACGACACGGTTGAGCCGCGTGTCGAGCGCCCGATACACCTCGCCCATCCCACCGGCGCCGATCAGCCGGGTGATCTCGTACGGCCCGAGCCGCGTTCCGGAGCTCAAAGTCATTCAGGGTGATTCACTGGCAATTCCGATTCGAGCCCGATTCTACTCGTGGATGAGAGTCCTTTCATACGCCCAGGCTTCATGGCAGAATTTCGGGCGCTGACGTACTCTCAACTTCCGCCGGTTCGAAACCTCGGCCCGAATCGTCCCCTGATGAATTAGAGTGATGTCCCTGGAGGCAGATTATGAAGCGACGAAGTCTGCTCAAAGCCGGCGCGGCGTTGGCGGTCGCGGCCGCTACGCGCTCGATCGAGCTCGAGGCTGGTCAAACTCCTCGAGGCGGCGAAGACGCGGGGACGCTGGACAGCACTTGGCGGCAGGGCCCTGCTCCGAACCAACGCATTCTCCTCAAGGGCGGCACCATCGTCAGCATGGATCCAAAGGTCGGGGACTTCGTGAAGGGCGATGTGCTCATCGAGGGCAAGAAGATTGTGAATGTGGCGGGCGAGATCAAAGCGCCGGCGCAGGCACAGGTGATCGACGCCTCCAACACCATCGTCATCCCCGGATTCGTCGACGCGCACCGGCATTCGTGGGAAGGTCAGCTTCGACGCATCATTCCCGACGGGGCCATTGCGGCGTACATGGCGACGACGCATCAGGGCTTTGCGCGCTTTTATCGGCCGCACGACATCTATGCGGGCAACCTGATCACCGCGCTCGGGTGCATCGACGCCGGTATCACGTGCATGATCGACAACTCGCACAACTCGCGGTCGGCGGCCCATTCGGACGCCGCCGTTCAGGCGCTCATCGATTCCGGCATTCGAGCGGTCCACGCCTCGGGTGCGCCGCAGACGGGCGACTGGGACAAGCAGTGGCCGCAGGATCTCGCGCGTCTCCAAAAGCAGTACTTTTCTTCAGACGACCAGCTCGTCACGCTGCGCATGTTCTCGGGCATGAGTCGTGAGAACTGGGCGCTGGCACGCAAGCTCGGAATCCGGATCACGACCGAATCGAACGCCGCGGGCAAGGAATTCGAGGAGTTCTGGAACGAAAAGCTCTTCGGTCCCGACAACACGTTCAACCACTGTCAAAACTGGCCCGACGTGGTGTGGCAGCGCGTCAGGGATTCCGGCGGAACGGTGAATGTCTGCCCCAGATCCGATGCGCAATACGCGCTCGGCGAAGGAGTCTCAGCATTCCAAAAGGCCATCGATCACGGCATGCGCCCGGGCTTCAGCATCGACAACGAGGTCTCGTACGGGACCGACATGTTCACCGAGATGCGCGTGGCGTTCTACATTCAGCGCGCCATGGCGACCTACCGCAAGGTCAACGGCGACGGGAAGGCGCCGGCGCTCGTTGGTGTCCGCGAGGTGCTGGAGTGCGCGACGGTGGGCGGCGCCGCGTGCGCGGGACTTCTCAACAAGTGCGGGACGCTGACCCCCGGCAAAGAAGCCGACATCGTGTTGATTCGAACCGACGACATCAATCTCTACCCCTCGAATCATGCGCTCGGGACCGTCGTCCACGCCGCGGACACGCGGAACATCGACACCGTGATCATCGGCGGCAAGGTCCGGAAGCTTCGCGGCAGGATGACGGGCGTCAACATGGAGAAGTTCCGACAGCTGGCCGACGAGTCGCGCAACTATCTGTTCACCAAGGCAGGCTACAAACTGGACATTTTCTCGAAGGGCCAATAATCGCGAGTCCCGAACCCCGACCCCCGAGTCCTATTCCCGAATCCCGAGCGGCCGGACCCATCGGACGAGGAGCTCGAGGAACTTGTCACTGTTCGTCATCAGAACCGTGTGCCCGGCGCCTTCGATCAGGACAAGTCGCTTTTGCGGTGCGCTGATGAGCGCCACATAGTCCTGCACGAGCTTGGTTGGCGTGATGTTGTCGTCGGACCCCTGGAACACAAACATTGGAATGGCGAAATCCGTGTGGAGCTCCGCAAAATCGATTGCCATAATCGGACCGGACAGTGTTGCGCCGAAGAAATGGTCCTGACTGCTCTCGGTACCGATGATCCAATCGAGACAGTCCCACAGCGTGTGCCGCGGTGCGAGCAGCAGGTTCGCAACGATGCCCAGCCTCGACGGCGCTCCCACCTCATAGGCCAGCGCCCACTTGGTACGGACGCCCAGGTCAGAAAGTGCGTCGTAGGGCGGCGCGCCAATGCCTTCGAGCTCGCGGATGGCGTCGGCATCGCCTCTGACTCGGGCCTCTGACCGCAGGCGCATGTGTGTGATTGGGTCCCCTCTTCGCTGGCTCACGACCTGGCCGGTGCCCACGTAGGCATCGAACAGGTCTGGCCTGGCCCTCGCCATCAGAACACCGACGATGGTGCCCCATGACACTCCAACGAGCGTAATCCGTTCCTTCTGCATTTCGCGGCGAAGGTACTCGGCAACTTCCACACCGTCCTGCACCATGCGATCGATGGTCACTCCGGAGTCGAGCGGACCTGATTTGCCATACGTCTTGCCCGCGCCGCGTTGATCCCAGTGCACGATGGTGAACTCACGCTCCCAGGCAACGGTGTCGAGCGCAAAAGGATTCATCGCAACGCCTGGTCCGCCATGCAGGATGAGCAGGACCGGGTTGTCGCGATGCTGACCGCGAATCGTGATCCATTGATCGATGCCACCGATCCTGACGAACAGCCCCTTGTCGATGCCATTCGAGGACTCGATGGCCATCGCCCTATCGCTTTGATGTTGGTGATACGCACGGTAGGCAAGACCGCTACCGATCAGCGCGAGGACCAGTCCCAGGAGACTCAAGACGACGCGCCTGGTGATTTTCCAAAGAGTGCTCCGCATAGCGAAACGTGCTCTCACCTGCTCGCTCTGGCGGCCTCGACGCCGCTCTCCTCCCCTTGCACGATCAAATTGAACCCCAGCACGACAATGAAAATTGCCGCGGCTGGGGCCAGTGTCCACGGGAACTGTGTGAACGTGACGATATCAGACGCCTCACGCAGCATGGTTCCCCAACTTGCAACAGGATCGGCAAAGCCAAGGCCGACGTACGACAGCGTCGCTTCCGCCACGATAAACGCCGGAACGAGCATCGTCGCTTGCACCGAGATGAAGCCGGCGCAGGCTGGCAGCAGATGCCGGCCGAGCAGGCGGGCGCGACCCGCGCCGAGCGACCGTGCGGCAAGCGCGTACTCGCGTCGCTTTTCCGAAAACACGATGCTGCGAACGCCGCGGGCCACAAACGGCCAGCCGACGAGCGCGAACACAGCGGCCATCAGCATGAACACGAGCGACGGCGGCAGCACGAGCGGCAGTGCCGCACGGAGCACCAGCACAACGTAAATCGTTGGCAGAACGATGACGAGCTCGGCAAGCCGCATGAGCAGGTCGTCAACGACCGAATCGGCAATCCCCGCGACGGCACCGATGAGCAGGCCAATCACGAGCGCCCCCGACGTTGCGGCCAGCGCGAGCAGCAGCGACGTCCTCGCGCCAAAAAGAAGCCGCGAAAAAATATCGCGGCCGTCGCGATCGGCGCCAACGAGCAAGAGCGGCGCGTGCTCGGGATTGGCCGATCGTACCAACTTTCCCGCCGAGAACCAGACGAGCGGAACGGGGTTGCTGCGATCCAGCTCGTAGCGCTGCTCGAGGCGATTGACCAGACGCCACGGATAGATGAAGGGACGCCTGACTCCGGATTCGGGACTCGGGAGTCGGAATTCGGGATTCGACTGCCAAAGCCGTGGGCGCGTCGGTGGCGCGTTCAGGTGATTGGTGAAGCGGCGGTCCGGGTCGTTCGGCGCCAACGCTGGCGCAAACAGCGCGGCCATGACAACGACAGCAACAATGGTCAGACCGATAATCCGAGTGATGTGATCTCTCACCACGGTCGAACCACCTTACAGGCGTAGGAACAGTACGTAGGCCGGACCTTCACGTCCGGCTCACCGGTCACGTACCCTCGGATCGATCGCTGCCTGGGCGACGTCGGACAGGACGCTGCCAATGGCCAGAAACACCGCGCCCGCTGCTGCGCATCCCGCCACCAGATAGACGTCGCGCCCACGAAGCGCGTCGTACGTGAGCCGTCCCAGTCCCGGCCATGCCGTGATGATCTCGACCATGAATGACCCGCTCAGCAACGTGCCCACGATAAGGCCGTAGATGGCAATGACCGGCTGGAGCGCAATCCGCAACGCGTGGCGCCAGACAAGGCGTGCGCGCGACAGGCCGCGCGATTCTGCCGCCACGATGAACGGCGCGCGAATCGTTTCGGCCATCGACTGGGCGAGCAGGCGCTCGAGCATCGCACCAATCGGCAGCGCCAGCGCAAGGGCCGGCACCGGGAGATGCCACGCCACATCGCGCGCCCACGCGATCCAACCCCGAATCCCCAACCCCAAATCCCCAATCCCAATCCAGACATCGCACCGAAGTCATCCCTCCCACTGGCAACCATCCGGTGCGCGCGGCAATAAACACCAGGAGCAGCGACATCAGCATGGGTGGGATCGACAAAAAGAAGATAGACGCGCTGCGCACCACCGTTCGGCCGCTGCCGCGCCGGCTGCCCGCGAGCACGCCAAGCGGCAGGCCGACGAGCGTCGCAATCGCGAGCGCCGTGATGGCAAGAATGGCGGTGTTGACCGCCCGCTGAACGACGAGGTCGGCCACGGGGCGACGGTAGAGCAACGACGTGCCAAAGTCGAAGCGCGCGGCGTGGCCGAGCCAGCCGGCATATTGCTCGAGGATGGGCCGATCGAGACCATATGTCGCGCGCGTGGCAGCCACCAGGGCCGGATCGGCGCCAATGCCAAACAGATCCGCGGCGTAGTCGCCTGGCGCCAGCCGAACGATGACGAGCGCGAGTGAGGCAACGAGCAGCACGAACAGCAGCGCGAAGGCGGTCCGGCGCAGGACGTAAATGAGCATAGGAGATCGCGGAGCTCTTAACTTAATGCGCGCGGGGCCCCACCCCCACGCGCTGTACCTCGCGCCTTTGGCGCTCGGCGTCCTTCGGGACGACGATCCGCTTAGTCCACACGAGTCACCGCGGCACGTGGTCTACAGCTAGCGTGTCAGCGCTCCAGAGGATGAGCGGGATCAGTCGTGAAGGGGTCGCGTTTGTCAGACGCGCGCTCGTGGCCAGGAACAGCCGCTGCGCGGCAAAACACAGCACGGGCGACTGCTCGCTCAGGATTCGCTGCGCCTCACGGAAAAGGCGGACGCGCTCCTGCTCGTCCGAGGTGGCAGCCTCGCGCATCATCAGGGCATCGATCTCCTGTTCCCACGGGGTTGCCGGTTTGGGCTGTCCCGGGTGCCACATGTGGAAGGCGCCCGAGCTGAACCAGAAATCGGGGCTGGGATCGGTGGTGCTCATGGGCAGGCGGTGGAAGATGACCTCGTAGTCCCCTTTGGCCCACCGTGCCTGCACCGTGCCGGCATCGACGCCCACCGTATCGAGCCCGACGCCCACCTGTGCCAGCGCGCCACGAATAAACGCGGCGCCACGCTCGACCGCGGCAATGCCGCGCTGCAGGATGACAGTAAAGCGCACGGGACGCCCCTTTGTATCTTCGAGCATGCCGTCGCCGTTGGCATCGCGCAAGCCGAGATCGGCCAGCAGCATTCGTGCGCGGGCGGGATCGTACTCGCCGCCGGGCAGCTCGGGCCAGAACCACCGGGTATTGCCCGGCGTGATGGGGCCGTGCACCGGAACGGCGGCGCCCAGAAACACCTGCTCGACATAGGCCTTGCGGTCGACCGCGAGCGAGACGGCCTGGCGGAACTCCCGCGCCCGCATCCAGGCTTTGGCCCGGCCGTCGCCTGCCAGATTGAACCAGAACCAGTCGGGATCGAGGCTGATCCCCAGGTCGACCAGCCGCGCGCGCCCTTCGTCGTGGGCCCGTTTCAGGGTGAGGTAGTCTTCGGGGCGGACGGCGCTGTGCGTGAAGTCGAGCTGCCCCGACTCGAGGCGTAGCAGCTCCGCGGCCTGGTCGGGCAGAATTTCGAGCGTTAACCGATCCAGGTATGGGAGCTGTCGGCCGCCATCGTCGCGGCGCCAGTAGCGCGGGTTGCGCTCGAATACCATTCGCTCGCCCGGCCGGTAGTCCTGCAGCACGAACGGTCCAATTGCCGCCATCTCCGCCGGGTTCGTCGTAGGGTTCCACGCCTGGCCGAGGGTGCCCGCGCGAAGCGCGGGTTCCAGCTTGTGCCTGGGGAGAATCCACAAGGCGTCGAGCAGCCGGACCCCGGGTCCGTAAGTCGAGGGATAGGTGATTTCAACCTCGTGATCGCCAAGCGCGCGTACGGTCAGTGGCCGACCGCCAACCTGGAGCGCACTGGCCAGCGAGCTGGCAGTGCGCTTGTCATAGATGGCCTCGACCGCAAAGAGCACGTCGGCCGACGTGAACGGGGCGCCATCTGAAAAGGTGACGCCCTGGCGGAGCTTGAGCCGGTAGACCTGGCCGGACTGGGGATTGGGGGTTCGGGATTCGGGATTCGGAGTTCGGGACTCGGGATTCGGAATTTCCTCCCAGCTTTCCGCCAGCCACGGCTCGACCTCATCGGTGACGCGGTTGATGCGGACGAGCTTGCCTTGTGTCAGAAACGCAACGGTTTCCTCTGTCTGACCGTTGATGACGTAGCGGTTGAAGCTGCGCGGCTCGGCGCGGACCGATCCCACAAGGCTACCGCCGGGAACGACTTCGGCTGGAGATCTCAGGGGAAGGTTGGACGAGCGATCGGCCGACGGCACCGGGCGCACGAAGCGCCAGACCACAACGAATACGAGGATGAGAACGACGAGTGTCGCGACAAAATACGGGAATCGTCGAAACTGTACACTCACCGTTTGGCCTCCCGGCCAACCGGTTGGCCATCACCGACGAACAGACGATGGGGGTTTACCCTACGCGCACGTGTTCGTGCGGGCACATGCAGAAACGTCACTGAGCGGCCAATGGATTGGCTGGCAAAATCGGCCATCCCTCAAAATATCGGCTCCATCCTAGTGCACCAATTCGAGCGGGGGCAAACATTTAGCGGAGTTTGCGGACTACGCCATTTGGGTGATCGACCTGGCACGCGACATGCGAGCGTGCGGCCGGTGTAGAGGGGAGTGCGGATCAATTTATGGAGACAGTCAGGCAGCTCTCGGACGTGGAGCACGTCGAACCTCGGGTGGGTCGCAGCGTGTCAATCGAGCAGGCAGCGCAGCTGCTCGGGGTCTCGCGGCGGACGGTGTACAACCGGATTCGTGACGGCAAGCTGCAAACGATTCGAACGCTGGGCGGGTCGCAGCGCGTGTTGATGACGTCGCTCGACGAGATCCGCCGGCCGGCGATTCCGATGCTAGCGCCCGCGATGCTCGGACCAGCGCGGCCGTAGTTCCAAGTTCGAAGGTCAGAAATCAGGTTCCCCCGCGTGCCTCACCACGCCCGGTGAGGCACCTCGCTTCGTCGTGTGTCGGCGCTCGCTCCGGGAGGCGTTCCCCCATGCTGTCCCAGGCATCGCGCGTCAGATCGCGTCCGCCAGTCCTTGCCCTTTCGGACATCCGCTTTGTGAAAGTGCCACCTCTAGTCGCTCGGTCACGTTCATCGCTTGCCCGACTCAGATGACCAGCAATCAACCGGCCGACTCTCGACCGGACAGGCTGACGCTTGCCTTGAGGACCGGGCACTTCAAGGACGCGCTGAAACTGGTGTTGAAAGATCCGGCAAGCCGACGCAGTCTGGCCACACAGGCGCTTGTCGCGGAACTTCAAATGCGCATGGGTGCGGCTGCCGATGCGGAGTCGCTTGCGCGACGTTTGCTCCAGCAACGCGATCTCGACAGCTCGTCACGCGTTCAGTGCCTCCTCGTGCTTGGAACCATTTGCCGGGATACCGGTCAACTCGAACAAGCTCGACGACATTACGACAGTGCATTCGCCCTGGCTGAAGCGCATCAGAATCTCGAGCAGTTGTGTCTGGCGCAACTGCGTCTGCTTTCGCTTCAGGTCGCTGGCGATGAAATTGCGGCGGTCTCGACGACACTACCGGCTCTGAGACAGAACGTTCAGAGAACCGGTAATCCGTTCCTGGCAATCACCCTGCACATCTGTCTTGCAGAAGCTGAGACAAGAAGGGGGCTCTTCGACCTCGCCAAGCGACACCTGACCACGGCGAACGCTCTCCTGAGGAACGCGCCAAACGTGTACCTCGAAGGAAATGCGGCTGTCGCTGGCTTGTGTGTTTCATTGTTTTGTTCCGAGTGGGACGATGCGGTCCACCAGGGACTCGTCGCACTCAAGTGCGCCCGGGAGTCGGGAAATTTCAATACTGCGCTTGCCGCGAGGCTGAACCTTGGACAAGTTCTGCTGAGTCTCGGACGTCTCGACGAAGCGGAACAGCACCTCAACGAAGCGCTCGTGATGTGCCAGAGAGGCGGGAACAATGAAATCGGAGTGCTAGATGCGCTCGCGCAGGTGTTTCTCAGGCGTGGAGACCTGGTTCGATGCGAAGGGATGTTGCAACAAATCGACATCGTGTTGGCCTCGAACCAGCTGCTCGACTGCCTACAACCGATACTGGGGGATACGGACGAAGTTGCTGTTGCTCGGACGCTTGGGCCGATGGAAAGAAGCGGAAGACCTTGTGTCGAAAATCGGAGCCGAGATTCCAAGACCACACGACTCTTCCCTGCATGTTGGTTTAGCACTGGCCAAAGCCGAGATCTTCTTGACAACGGGCCGAGTGGACGAAGCGTATGAGATTGCGGTCGAAGCGATGAGTCAGCATGAGTCCATGACGCTCGAGAATCAGGGGCAACTCGAGCGCTTGCTGGCGTTGCATGCGGCGAGAACCTCACCGCAAGATGCGCCTACCTATTTCGAGCGAGCCTTCCGAATCTTCTCGGCCACTCGAGCTCACAACACTCCATGTGATCTCGTTGGACGAGTATTCGGCCTTTCTGACCAACTGGTCCTCGAACAGAGCGGTCGATGAAAGACGGCAGGGTGCAGAATCCAAAAACATCGTGGAGCGGGTGGCGGCACTCCGGAGATTTTCAACGAACCCCAGGCTCTTGGGCACTGAAGCGTTTTGGTTGCTGGCCGAGGCGGGCGGTTCCATCCACATCGCATTGATCAATGAGCAAGGGCGGAATCGACAGATCATCGTGTCCCTGCCAACGGATTCTTCCTGGCTCCATCGACAAGCCGACTCAACCCGTGTTCGGATCGAACTGAGTGCCGACGCGGCATGGACGATCTACCTTGAAGCGAACCCGAACCACGATCTCTCGGCGTTCTGCGTCGCCTTGATCAGACTCATCAAGGCGTTTGCAGAGATTGGCATGTCTCGTGGGCATCCACGGGGTCACGATCCGCTCTGGCCTTCACCCATCGAAACCGAGGAAACAGGAGCCGTAATCGTCTCTCACGCGATGAAGGTGATTACCACAAACGCGAAACGAATTGCTCCGACAGATATCCCCGTGCTGATCACCGGAGAAACGGGTGCCGGGAAGGAAGTCCTGGCACGCCTGATTCATCGATGCTCGTCGCGGTCGAACGGACCGTTTGTCGCGTTCAACTGCACCGCCGTGCCGAAAGAATTGCTCGATAGCCAACTCTTCGGCCATCGGCGTGGCGCCTTTACCGGGGCCCATCAAGATTTCTCCGGACTTGTCAGAGCTGCGAATGGAGGGACGCTCTTTCTGGACGAAATCGGCGATCTGAGTCGCGAATCTCAACCAAAGTTATTGCGTTTTCTGGAGTCTGCCGAAATCTATCCGCTTGGAGACGTTCATCCTGTCAAGGTGGACGTTCGCATCATCGCGGCGACTCATGCCCATCTGGATCGGTTGATCCTCGATGGGCAATTTCGAGAGGATCTCTTCTACCGGCTCAATGCGGTCTGGTATCAGCTACCGCCCTTGAGGGAACGACGGGAGGAAATACCGGCGCTCGTCAGCTATTTCCTGCGAATATTTGCCGAGGAGTTTCGCAAGGGGCGTATCGACATCTCAGACGAGGCACTCGATTGCCTGGGCCTTTTTTCCTGGCCTGGGAATGTGCGTCAGCTCGCCAACGAGATCCGACGCGCCGTGGCCATGGCAGACCCGAATAGCGTGCTCGTTCCCGATCACTTGTCGCCAGAAATAGCGGCCATTGCCGTGACCCCCGAAGCGCAGCGGTCGCGGCCTACTGTCTCAGACGTTTTGATCAGGCTCGATCAGCCGCTCGACGTGGCCACCCAGAGGCTCGAGCGCGCGATGCTCGATCACGCCTTCCGCACGACCGGCGGCAGGTTCGATGCGGCGGCACGCCTGCTTGGCCTGTCCCGCAAAGGGCTCTACCTGAAACGCCAGCGTCTGGAGATTCAGCACGGAAAGACGAAAGACCCTTAGTGCAGTTTTCAGTTGCCAGAAGGCCTCCAGAAACTGAAAACTGACGGAGTCGGCATGGCCACGGAAAGGGGACACACATGGCAGTCCGGCTTCAACGAAACGCAGGCATGCTGGTTCTGGCAATCTGGCTGATTCTGTACGGCCTCGTTGGCATGCTCTCACTCGCGCTGCCGGGCCCCTTCCTGGCCGTTCTCGGGCTGGTCGCCGGGGTCCTGATTTTGGTGGGCCGGTAGTTCTCGTTCTGTAAGGACCGTAGCACACCACGATCCAGCGGTCCAGGTCTTCGTCCGCTCGCAAACTCACGAGCCCATCCCTCCTCGCACATCACCTATTTGCAGGTCACGGCGGATCACGCCCAGGCGGGCGTGTATCTAGCGGCGTCACATGAAGAAGACAAATACAGGTCGAGTACACATGGAACACGGGTGCATCGAATTCCATCCAAAAGCGGACAAAATTGTGGAGCCAATTTTGCTATTGGAGTCAACCAAGGTAGAACGCGGTTTGATCAATTGTCATGAGAGCGGGGAAAGGACTCGTAATGGCTGAACCTACAAGTCGTCGCACGACGGACAAGCGGGCGGACACGGGGGCCTCCGACGATCTGTCACGCGACGTATCGCATCAACTGGAGAACGCTGGCGGCCCGTGGGCGACTCAAACGGAAGAACGACCGCTTCAGCGTGAGCCTCAGGCTGCTGGAGCGAAGCCTCAGGGCGTGGCGGCTCAAATTCGTGAGAAAGCTGCGACGCAAATTTCAACCCAAAAAGACCGCCTGACCGAGACGTTAAGCTCCACGGTCGAAGCCGTTCGTCACACGAGCGAACAGTTGCGCCGGCAGGACCACGCCGCAGTGGCCGACTATGTGGAACGCGGCGTCGATCAGGTCGAGGAGTGGATCGATCGTGTTCGGCAACGGGACGTCCGCGACATGGTGCGAGACCTTCAAGCATTTGGAAGGCGGCAACCCGCGTTGTTGCTTGCCGGGAGCTTTGCCGTCGGGGTGGTCGCTGCCCGCTTCCTCAAAAGCTCGGCCGAGATCGGTCGAGTCATCTGAATTCAACTCCCCTCTCCAGTTTGCCGAGGGGGACGAACCCTGGAGTCGAGGATAGCTCGGCGTGCGGTGGAGTGGTGCTATGCCAGATCAAAGAGACGATCGAAGCCTGGGTGAGCTGTTTGCAGAACTGACACGAGAGACCCGAACGCTCATCCAGCAGGAATTCGAGCTTGCCAGAAGCGAGCTCACGACAAAAACAAGCGAGCTCGGAAAAAATGCCGCCCTCATTGCCGCAGGTGGCCTGATGGCCTATGCAGGATTCCTTGCGGTGGTCGCGGCGGTCGTGCTTGGGCTCGTTGCCCTCGACCTCCCGCCCTGGGCCGCGGCCCTGGTGGGTGGTGCCCTTGTTGCCGGAGTCGGGTGCCTGCTGTACCGGCAGGGCCTTGCCACACTGCGGCGGACCAATATTAAACCCCGACAAACAATTGAGACCCTGAAAGAGGACGCACAATGGCTAAAGACACAAATGAGATGACCCCGGAAGGCGGGACTGCAAACCCACCCGCCCCTGAGTCATCGTGGGTAGATACGCCGGGACGAATCCGGTCGCGGATTGAAGCCACGCGGGCGGATATGGGTGAGACGATCGATGCAATCCAGGAACGCCTGAGCCCGCAACATCTGGTGACGCAGGCCAAGGAGGCGGTCAAAGAGGCCGCCGTCGGCCGCGTCAGGTCGGTGGCGCGGAAGGCCGGCGACACCGCCAGTCAACTGGCCTCTCAGACGTCTGAGACTGCGGCCGGATTTGGCCAGGTTGTCCGAGACAATCCGATTCCGGCGGCGATGGTCGGGGTCGGGGCCACATGGCTGTTGCTCCGGACTCAATATCAATCGCGGCTGCGCCGAGGCACCGACTGGGAGCATGAATCCTCGGATCGTGGATATCTTCCCGAAGCACCGTCCTTCCGGCCGCGGAGAGACCGCATCGCCGGGTCCCTCAAGGAAAATGCCCCGTTGTTGTTGGCCGCCGGAGTCGGGTTGGCCTATTGGGGTCTCCGCAACACGAATGCGAGCCGAAAACGCTCTGCCGACTTCATGAATGCTGAAGGGGCTGTCGAGCGTACACGTCGTGCCGTCACGAGTGCGGCCGAGCGCGCAACACATGCCGTTGCAGATGCCTCGAGTCGGGCCCAGGAAGCCGTGGTCGACAGCTCACGGCGCGCCGTGCGAAAGGTCGCCGACGTGTCAACGGACGCACGGTCGGGACTGGAACGCATGATGGACCAGAACCCGTTGTCGCTGGCGGGTGTGGCGTTTGCGTTGGGCGCGGCGGTGGGTGCCACGTTCCGCGCAACTGAAACCGAACACGAATGGATGGGCGAAACGCGCGATAGAGTGCTCGATCAGGCCAAAGAAAAAGTCAGGGAAGTGAAGGAAACAATCAAAGAAAAGGTTCAGGACACGGCCCAGCAGGTACAACAGGCGGTCGACGAGGGTGCAAATTAGCTTACAGGGAAGAGCTCAAGCGGCGTTACGTTTCGTTGTTGGGAATCAAGCGTAGTCCATGGTGGGTCACCATCAAGGTATCACCGGACTGCAGACAGCGGAGATGCACGGCTAGACTCCCCAGAGAATAAATTGCGCTCGTGAGCCCATCTTCGGCCTCGAGAAACCGCTCGGTAATCTTGACCCTGCAATCGGCTCCGACTGAGAGCACGATGTTGTTGAATTCGTCTGGTTCAACCGAGAGGTCTGCGTGTGGGAACACACCGTGGATCGCCACAAGAATGTGCTTCAGCAGCCGAGCCGCGTGTTCGTCGCCGTCCCTTCTTGGGTCAGGATGACGCACGCGTGGCAGCCTTGCAAAAACTTGACCGATTCTTGAAGTAATTCCACGCCTGATCGCCCCTCGGTAAGCCGCCACATTGTGGCAACAATGTGAAGGACAGTGCTGTACTGGTGGCCAAGCTGATTCTCTCGTATCCTGACGGGTGAGGCCCCATGTACATTCCTGAACACTTTGAAGAAACCAACGTCGGGGTGCTTCATAACCTGATTGGCGAACACCCGCTGGGCGCCTTGGTGACGGTCACGCCACAGGGGCTTGATGCGAATCACATCCCGTTTCTCATCCATGCCGAACCCGTCCCGTACGGAACGCTGCACGGCCACGTCGCGCGTGCGAATCCGCTGTGGCGTGAGCACGCGCATGAGCAACCGTCCGAAAATTCGCCTGTCCCAGCCTTGAACGCGCTCGTCATCTTTCAAGGACCCCAGATGTTTGTGTCCCCGTCGTGGTATCCGACGAAACAGGAAACGGGAAAAGTCGTCCCGACCTGGAATTATGTGGTCGTGCACGCGCACGGGCGATTACGCATCATTGATGATCCGGTGTGGGTGCGGTCGCACCTCGAGGAGCTGACCGGTCGGCACGAAGGGCGGCGCGCCGTTCCCTGGAAGGTGACCGACGCTCCGGCCGACTACATCGACAAGATGGCTGGCGCGGTCGTTGGCATCGAGATTCCCATCGCCCGCCTGGTCGGCAAATGGAAGGTCAGCCAGAACCGGCCCGCTCGCGACCGCGACGGTGTGGTCCAGAGTCTCGTCCGCGAGGGGTCGCCAGAGGCCAGCACAATGGCGGAGCTGGTGAAAAACTCGCGCACGAAAACCGGGCCGGATTGGTGACACGCGTCAAAGCTGGTTTCGTGGAGCCGATGCTCCTTCTCCGCACCGACACCCTGCCAGACGATGCCGCGCGGTGGGAATATCAGCTGAAATTCGACGGGTATCGTGCCATCGCGTTCAAGACCGGTGGCGCCCTCCATCTGCGGTCCCGCAACGACAACGACTTCAGCCGCCGGTATCGGGCGATCGTGCTCGGCCTTGCCGGGCTTCCGGATGAGACGGTCATCGACGGCGAGGTCGTCGCGCTCGACGAGGACGGTCGCCCGTCGTTTGGCGCCCTCCAGAACTACAAGGGATCGAACGCGCCCATCTACTATTTCGTGTTCGACGTGCTGGTCCTGGCCGGCCGCGATGTCAAAGGGGAGCCGCTCGAGGCACGGCGTAATCTGCTGGAGCGGAAGATTGTACCGAAGCTCGCGGAGCCGGTTCGCTACACCGGCACGCTCGAGGCGAGCCTGCGGGACCTCGTCCACTCGGTCAAGGCGCAGGGGCTCGAGGGGCTCGTCGCCAAGCGCCGTGGCAGCCGGTACGAGCCGGGCCTCCGCTCGGGCGCCTGGTTGAAGATGCGGACCGATCGCAGCCAGGAATTTGTGATTGGTGGCTATACGGTTGGCACGACGACCTTTGACGCGCTGATCCTGGGCTATTACGACGGCAATCGCCTGATCTGCGTGGCGCGCACGCGCAACGGCTTCACACCCGGCATCCGCGAGCAGGTGTTCAAGAAGTTCCGAGGGCTCGAAATTCCAGACTGCCCGTTCGCAAATCTCCCGGAAGCCAGGAGCGGCCGATGGGGGCAGGGGCTGACCAAGGCGAAGATGGCCGAGTGCCGGTGGCTGAAGCCGGTGCTGGTCGGTCAGTTCGAGTTCCTGGAATGGACCGAGGACAACCATCTTCGCCATTCCAGATTCGTCGCACTGCGAGACGACAAACCCGCGCGCGACGTCAAACGAGAGTAGCGCGGGCCCTTCCGCCTTCGCTGAAGCTTCGGCGGACCGCCGTAGCCTTGGCGGAGGCTGGTTAGGGTCCGCGTCTCCAACGGTTTCAGGATCGCAGCGTGCGGAACGTAATCGAATACCGCAGCAACGGAACCTCAGGAATGTGGTGCTCGTACGCGTTCCTCGATTCGCCTGTCATCAGATACGCCGACCGACGCTCGAGCACGATCTCGTGCGTGGCAATTCGACGCTCTTCTTTGGAGCTCGACCGCGTGTAGGGACGAAATTTCATGCGGCACGACGACAGCAGCGAGATCCCGGCAACGATGTCGTACTGGGGTGCGTCGCGGTGCCACCCGATGGGCGTCCCGGGCGTGTACTCGTTGATCAAGGCCATCGCAAACGCCGATGGTTCCAGGCCCGCCCAGGCGGCCACCTTTTCGCGCAGCGGCATCAGAAACGCGGGCAGAGGAAGGGTCAACGTTTGAGCGGCGTCGTACGACCGGCCGAAAAAGGCCACGCGACGGCGAGCCACGACACCGCGCATCTCGAACGTCGAAAATTCCACGCGTCCCATCTCTCTGGCTAGCCGGGCTTCTTCGTCGTTCGAGATGAAGTCGGGCTGGTATTCAAAACCGTCCGGGACATTTGCGTCGAACAGTGACCCCGCGCAAGCGCCACATCCCAATGTAGCAGCACCAGCCCGGCGGTTGCCCTACAAGTCTTTACTCAAATCCGGATAGGTCTCGTTGGCCTGAGGTAGAAGGGCTTTTCCCCCTTCAGCCAAGCGCGACGGCCAGTTGTTAGCTGGCAATCGCTGCACGGTTCCTGGAATCGTTGCTTCTTTCTTCCATTCTGGATAATCGGTAGGCGGCCCAGTCGTCGCTGCACAAGAATAAGCCACCAGACGACAAGCGCACCCGTCAGGAGCGAGACGGCACTGGCACCGATCTCGCGCGCCTTTCCCAATGAAAGCCTCCCAAGCTCCCAGGTCTGCTACCAGCACCATTGACCCATGAGTTTGTTGTGTTGCTCCAAGTGAGCGTGACACTCCAGTTCGACAAGATGCGATGCTTTCAGCATCATGACGTCGTTCACATCGCGAACGTGATGGATTGAAGCAATCGCGGCGGCTATTACCCCGTGCTGTTTTGCTACTGCAAGTACAGCCTTCTTCATCTCATCCTCCCAGTTTAGGCCGCCGTTCAAAGCCTTTTGGATCGATTCACGATAACGCCTCCGAAATATTTGCTGTGCGGGGTCAGAAATCTTATAGCCTTCCGGGCATCCGCCTTGGATAGCTTCCAGAACTTCGTCAAGTATGGTGTCCGGATCGATTTTTTCTTTTGCCATGGTTCCTCCGTGGCGATGGTGGCAACAGGTTATGGCGTAGCCTCTCGCGACCTAATGGCAACCGACGTCAGACCTTCGACCAGTGTCAAAGCACTCAAAGTGTCCCGACTGGAACTCGCCTTGAGCACGCGGTTCAAGAATCGACCAAGATCCGGCGCCTCGAGCCGCTCGAGCTTCTCGACGGCTCCCGTGACCCCCGCAGCTATTTCTGCATTCGTTTCGGCGGTTGGAAACGGGTGAGTGCCGAGGACGCTTTCACAGAGCGTCACGCATAGGGCCCAGATGTCGAGTGCGGGCCCGGGTGCAGCGCCGCTACGGACTTCAGGCGACGAGTACGCCCAGGTGCCGCAAAAGGACAGGGGATTTGGGTCGGGCCCGCCGAGGGCGGAGCGGTCGTGATCGCTCTCGACAATCCAAAATCCAGGAACTTCGGTGTGCCATCCGCAGTAAACCCGATGTTGCTGGGCTTGATATCGCCGTGATACAGGCCGTTTCTGTGCAGATGCTCGAGCGCAGATGCAAGAAGCTTCGCTATACGAACGGCTTCGTAAGCCGGTAATGGGCCGCCACGTAGTCTCGCCGCCAGCGTGCCGCCTGAGAGGTATTCCATGACAAGGATCGGTGTGCTTCGCCACATCTCGATCCCAAAAAGGACCGCAACGTGGGCATGCGACAAGCCCGCCATCGTGCGCGCTTCCACTAGCAGGTGGGTTGCAGAGTCTTCCGCGAGACGGGTGAGGGTCTTGACTGCAACGTCGCGTCCTAGCGTCAAGTCTCGGGCCCGGTATACGACGCCCATGCCACCGGCCCCAAGCTTCTGAACCACTTCAAATTGCCCGACAAGATGTTTGGGTAACACCGCGGGCTCCCAGCCGCCGCCGCACGTGCACCTGCCATTTGCCGCGAGCCATGTTTCAACCCGGCCACACCCCGTACACTGGATCCCGACTTCCTCGGAGTCGACGCCAGCAGGCCGGCCTGAAGGATTGGCTTCGGATTGGATGACGTCGCACGCGAGACCGGCCGAAGCCGCCGCAGCCCGCAGGAAGCGCAAATCGTCTCGAGAGAAGGCCAGCGCATTCCGGCGGTTCTTGATCGCGATGATCCCGAGAAGCCCACCGCCCGTCCGTCCCGAAGCCACTGGCACCAGCACCGACACACCCTGCTCCGCAATCCAAGCCCGATCGTCAGGTGTCATGAGCCTGGTAGTACCAGTTCCGCTGCCGCAGTCCGACCACGCACGGCTCCCCAGAACCTTCGAGGAGGATCGGCAACAGCGAATTGCGCGGCGGCACTCGATGCTCTCGTCGAGTTGAGACCAGGCTCCGAGACGGACGAGGTATGGGTCCGCAGGGGCCTGCAAGGCACGCTCGACGGCTTTGGCAAACACCACACTCACTTCCAGCGGTGTGCGTGCTTGCTTCATGCGATCCGTCATGTACACGAGCATCGCCGACGGATCCTGCACCCCGGGTAATGCCCACCGATCCAGCACGTGAACCAGTCGTTGACGAAACACGAGCAGCACGACTGCCACGAGATTAACCCAGATCAGTACCGGCGCCGGCGGCACGGCAAGAGCGTCGATGAGGGACCGATCGGAGTAGCGGTATAGATGCCAGACGAGCATCGCGAGCGGCACGGTCGCTCCCCACATGATGATCCACCTCGCCAACAGGTAGCGCAGCGCCCGCTGTATCACCACCCGAACTTCTAAAACGTTGTCAACAGCGACTGCGTACGCGGTGAGAATCGGAAGGGCGAAGTTCGGTGGGTAAATGAACCAACCTCCCCACCATCGGCCCCTGGGTGTTTGCATCAACTGCCCGAAGCGCGGAAACAGCCCTTCGGCGACAACTTCCATCGCAACCGGAAGGATCGTGAACGCAAGTGTGTACAGGAAGAAACGCACTCGCGCGGCTTCTCGACCGATCGCACCCCGTCCACGCCAGGCAATGACAATCAGCGCCGCAATCGCGGCCCCAAAAACGACGTTCCAGAACCATCGTCCGTAGCCGGTGAGACGCTGGAACGGTGCGGCCCACGCGTCGATCCGAGAGTCTGGAGCGACGACGGGAATGATATTGGCGACGATCAGCACTACCCCGATCACCAACGCGAGCCGGAACCCGATCACAGAGACACGGTCAAGGCGGCTGAACCGTGTAATCGCGGGAAATTCCCGGGCGAAGAGCCACAGGCCTGCCGCAAGGAAGGCTTCCGGCCGCAGGGACAAATATCCTTCGAGGTTGCGGTCTGTCGCAAGTCAGGATCCGCAGTGTTGTTGACCATTTGGGGGGAGTGTGACCGGTATGATCCACGATTCCCTGGCGGCTGTCCAAAATTTCCTTTGTAGTAAGAACTCTGGTGCCCCCAGCCGCCCGGCAGAGGCCGATGGCGTTCTGGATCCACTAACTCCAGGAGTGCCCATCATTTAGCGATCACCACTCCTTGCGCAATGCTCGCTCCTCCTCTACGTCGACCCAGTTCAAGGTGTGCGCCAGTCCCTCGATTGCCGAAGGCCAGCCGAACCTCAGTTACTTTGAGGTGCCAAGCGCTCGCCACGTCATCAGCAACTTTGTCAGCACCAGCGTCGTCGCGGCAACGATAAACTGCACCACCGGTACTTCCGCCCAAACGGCATCGTCAACCAGATCCCCAATCGTCAGCGCGAGCACGAAATCAAACGGGCTGCCCGATCTGATCGAACCCTTCCCTGCCAGCCGGAAAAGGCCGAGCAGAAATAGATAGGCAACCAGGCATCGAACGACGGTTCTGAGGGGGTCCATAAGTAGCCTTCAGCTATCAGCCATCAGCCGTCAATCACGGGCAGGCGCCTGCGCTACGGCTGTTACCTCAGCCATTGAGGCGGCAACTATGTAAGCCATTGAGGCGCGTCGGTCCGATCGGCACCGCTGCCCTCTTCCTGACCCTTCATATCCGCGCGGCGTTCGGATGCGGCCTGCTGGTCGACATCCGCCTTCATGGCCGGTTCCGCCCATCGCCGCCGGATCGCGCTCACCGACCCATCGTCTTCGACAAAGGCCAGCTTCACCTCGCGCACGTCCTGGATTCCGAGGGTCCTCAGATGACCCATCACCTCTTTGGCATTCATGCGCTCGGCACGCAGACCCTGGGGCTGCAGCACTCCGTCGCGCACGATCACGGTGGGCTTCCCTTCGAGGAGCGTGTCGAAGCCATGGCCCCACAGCGTGAGCCACGAATTCCCGGCCTGCGCGCCGGCAATCACGACAATGGCAAGGGTGCCTTGGACGAGACCGACGTCGCCGTAGATGATCTCGTCAACCAGCTCGCCCAGCATGAGCGCCACGAGCAGATCGAACGCGGCGAAGTTGCCAATCGTCCTCTTGCCCAGGATGCGCACGACGGTGAGCATCACGAGATAGATACCGAACGCACGCGCTGCCGTGAGCAGAAGCTCTCCGGGATCCATCAGCCCTCCCGCTCTGAATGCTCGTATAAGACGACAGATGGCCAGCCCTCAAACACGTGAAGGACAAGCACGGTTCAAGCCAGGTCGGAATTCGCTGATTTGAGTGGTACAGCAAGTGCATCCCTTTTGAGCATCGATCAACGTAAATACGCGCGGGAGCAGCCGCGGATGGAGACGACAGTGCAATACACCGATACAACCCGCTTCGAGCGTCGAGCGAACGGTAAGACGCTTGGAGTCTTAGCGATTTGGAAAATTGGGGAGCCGCCGCCGTGGGCACGGCGCTCATGGCGTACGGCATCACCCGGCGGTCGCCGCAGGGGATTCTGCTGGCCGTCTCGGCGATCCCGCTTACCTATAGGGGCCTCGCCGGCGAGTGGCCGCCACCGCTCAGGGACCTTGTCGCAAATGGCGACAACACCAACACGCGCGCAGCGCTTTCAGGCAGCCGCGGCATGCACGTTCGCGAAGCGGTTCGCATCGAGAAGCCGCTGCAGGTGGTCTACCGGTTCTGGCGACAATTGGAGAATCTGCCCAGGTTCATGACCAACCTCGCGCGTGTCACCGAGCTTGGCAACGGGCGATCGCATTGGGTTGCAAAAGGCCCTGGTGGCGTGCGGGTGGAGTGGGATGCCGAGATCATCAACGAAGTCGAAAACGAGGTCATCGGGTGGCAGTCGCTGCCCAACTCGGATGTCGTCACCGCCGGATCCGTCACCTTCAAAGCCGTGCGAAACGCACGGAGCACCGAGATCCTGGTTCACCTTCAGTACGCGCCGCCCGCGGGGCGCCTGGGTGCTCTCGCGGCCATGGCGTTCTGGCGCGAGCCGTCGCAGACGATTCGCGAGGACTTGCGTCGTCTCAAACAGATGCTCGAGGCTGGCGAAATTCCAAAGGCCACTGCACACGAAACCTCAGGGAGCTTGCCATGAAGGGCGTCTGCTATTACGGCAAAGAAGACATCCGGGTAGAACACGTTCCGGACCCGACCATCCTGAACCCGCGCGACGCCATCGTAAAAGTCACAGCCACGGCCATCTGTGGATCGGACCTGCACATCTACGGCGGCTACATTCCGACCATGGAGAAAGGCGACGTGCTCGGGCACGAGTTCATGGGCGAGGTCGTGGAAGTTGGCAAGGGCAACACGCGCCTTGTGGTCGGCGACCGCGTCGTTGTGCCGTTCACGATCGCGTGCGGAAACTGCTATTTCTGCAACGAACAGCTCTGGTCACTGTGCGACAACTCGAACCCGAACGCCTGGATGGCGGAAAAACTCGCGGGATACTCAGGGTCGGGACTTTTTGGATACTCACATCTTTACGGCGGCTACCCGGGCGGTCAGGCCGAGTACGCTCGGGTCCCCTTTGCCGACGTGGGTCCGATCAAGATCCCCGATTTTCTGTCGGACGAGCAAGTGCTCTTCCTCTCCGACATCTTCCCAACCGGGTACATGGCTGCGGAGAACTGCAACATTCGGCCTGGCGACACGATTGCGGTCTGGGGATGTGGTCCCGTCGGCCAGTTTGCGATCAAGAGCGCGTATCTGCTCGGCGCGGAACGCGTCATTGCGATCGATCGATTCCCCGAGCGGCTGGCCATGGCCGCATCCCAGGGCAAGGCCGAGATTCTCAACTACTCAGAGGTTGACGTCCCGGAAGCTTTGCGGGCAATGACAGGTGGTCAGGGTCCCGACGCGTGCATCGACGCCGTCGGCCTGGAAGCGCATGGAACCACGCTCGATGCGTGGTACGACCGTGCGAAGACCTCGATGTACCTGGCCACCGATCGGCCGCATGCTCTTCGACAGGCCATCGGCGCCTGCCGCAAAGGTGGCACCGTCTCGATTCCTGGCGTGTACGGCGGCTGGCTCGACAAGTTTCCGCTGGGCGCCGCATTTGCGAAGGGACTCACCTTGAAAATGGGTCAGACGCACATACATAAATACCTACAGCCGCTGCTGGGGCACATCGAGCGTGAGGACATTGATCCGTCATTTGTCATCACACATCGGATGACGCTCGACGATGCGCCCAGGATGTACCGCACGTTCCGGGAAAAGCAGGACGAGTGTATTAAGGTGATCATGAAGCCCGGTGATCGCACGCACTAGTCTGCGACGATTGGAAAGGGATCGTATGCGACGCGTTTTTGCAGGAATCGTCGGGGGCGCGGTGGGCACCGTCTTCATGACCATGGCCATGAAGAGGATGCACCGGCAGCTGCCGCGCAAGGATCGATATCCGCTGCCGCCCCGGCGAGTGACCATGGAGCTAATCGAAAAGTCCGGTCTTGAACCGCCCGCGCGCGAGACAGATCGCAAGGCGCTTACTCGAGTCACGCACTACGCGTTCGGAACAGGGATGGGCGTGGTGTATTCCCTGATCGCGCCGCGGACGCGGTGGGCCCCTGTCGTGGCCGCACTTCCCTTTGGCCTTGCCGTCTGGGCCGGCAGCTATCTCGGATGGCTGCCGGCTCTCGGTCTGCACCCGCCGGCCACGAAAGAATCGGCGCCCCGGAATGCCCTAATGATTGCGTCACACTTCGTGTGGGCCGGAACAATTGGGGCCACAGTCGCAGGGTTGGCCCCCTCTCGAACTCCCTCGAAGCCGTAGCAGCGTCTGACTACTTCCTCGAGCTCCTTGAAAGCAGTCGTAGCCGTCCGAAAGCAGGTACCAGGCCTTCAGGCCTGCCGTGTTGACAACGGTCATATACTGTATATACTCAGTATATTGACATGCACACTGGCTTGATCATCTCCCAGGCCGACGGCCGCCCCATGTATCTCCAAATCATGGAGCAGATAAAGCAGCGCATTTCGGTCGGCGACTGGCCCGCTGGGCAGCCCCTCCCGTCAATCCGGCAGCTTGCTGTTGATCTGCAGGTCAGCGTCATCACGGTCAAGCGCGCGTATCTCGAGCTCGAGCGCGAGGGTGTCATCGTCACGCAGCACGGAAAGGGCTCGATAGTCACCGCCAACGCCAATGTGGGCTCACGGATTCACGAACAGGAGCTGGCGAAACATCTCGAGCAGGTCGCCCGTCTCGGCGGCCTCTTGGGACTCGGTGCTCGCGAACTCGAGGCCAGGTTGCGCGAAGCGACGAACCGGCTCGACGCGGACCCAGTACCCAAGCAACTCAAGAGCTAACGCGCGGAGCGGCGCGGGGCGCAGGGGTCCCCGCAAGCGACGCGCTTCGTGGGGGTAGGGGCCCCACGACCAAAGTTGGAGGCAGGAAGATGAGCAATCTGGCTGTCAGGTTGGACGGCGTTGGAAAGGACTATCGCTTCTTCTCGCTGAACGATGTGCATCTCGAAGTACCCGAAGGACACATCGTCGGTTTCATCGGTCCGAACGGCGCTGGCAAGTCCACCACCATTCGCATCCTGATGGGGCTCGTTCACCAGGACCGGGGTGACGTTCAGGTGCTTGGCCACCGCATGCCGGTCGAGCAGGCTAGAGCGAAGTGGGACGTGGGATTCGCGTCCGACGACATGCGGCTTTACGCGGCGGCGACCCTCGATTGGCATCTGCGGTTCGTCCGGTCGATCTATCCAAGCTGGGACGACGCGTACGCGCAGACGCTGCTCAAACGGTTCGACCTCAGGCCGGAACAGAAGATCAAGAGCCTGTCACACGGTCAGCGCGTCAAAGCCATGTTGCTGCTCGTCCTGGCGCGGCGACCGCGCTTATTGCTGCTCGACGAACCGACAACCGGCCTCGATCCGGTGGCCCGGCACGAGGTCCTGCGGGAACTGACGGAGGTGCTGGCCGACGAGCGCCGCAGCATCCTGTTCTCGTCCCACAATACGCAGGATGTCGAACAGATCTCGGATCAGATTACGTTCATCGACCGGGGCCGGATTATCGACTCGCGCGACAAGGAGACCTTTCTCGATCGCTGGCGGCGACTGCGCGTGGAAGTACCCGCCGGCATCAGGCTCCCGGCAATCTCTGGCGTGGTGGACATCCGGCAGGACGGCCGCCTGGCCGTCGCGACGACGAATGCCTATGAGCCGGGGTTGCCAAACGCGTACGAAAGCGCGGGTGCTCGTGTGCAGAGCGTTGAGAACATGACGTTGGAAGAGATTTTTGTCGCCACCGTGCAGCAGAGCCGAGAAGGAGCCAACGCATGAATCGTTCACTCGTGCAGTGTCTGATCAAAAAGGATTGGTACCTCAATCGCTCGACGCTTGCATTTGTCGGCGTGGGAAGCGTGGTGGCGTTCGCCCTCATTCTCAAGGGCGGTCAGGTGCCAGGCTTCCTGGGACTCAGCTTTGCGTTCATTGCATTGATCCTGCTCGGCATCATGCTGCCTCAGCTGAGCGTCGTCGCCGAGAGGACCAAGCAGAACCTGCCGTTCGTGATGAGCCTTCCCATCTCAGTGATGGACTACACGACCGCAAAGATTCTGGCCAATCTTGCAATGTTCCTGATGCTCTGGCTTGCTATTGTGATCAGCGTGCTGGTCGTCTTTTCCGCTGCTGGCATGTACGGCGTCATTCCTGTCGCCATTGTGGTGTCGTTTGCGCCCTTCGTCGCCTTTTGTCTGATTCTGGGCGCGGCGCTCGTATCCGAATCCGAAACCATTACCAACTGGATCATGGGGGCCTGCAACATTTCGTATAGCTTGTTATGGTTCCTTCTGATCCGGATCCCGAGTGTGCGGGCGGACATGACCCGTCCGGCAGCGGTCTGGAGCCCACTCATCCTGTCGATTCTGGCCGTGGAAGTGGGCGCCATTGTCGTTACGCTTGGCTTGACCTTCTATTTGCAATCGCGAAAGACGGATTTTGTTTGAACCTCGGATGGTCGAAACACGTCTGATCTCGAGAGATTCTCGAGGAGAGGTGACCGCTATGCGCTGGGCGAGCCTGTTGGTGTTGTGCATGAGTCTGAGCGTCGGCGCTGCCGCGGCTCAGACACCTGCAGCGGTTCTCAAGGAAGGCGAAGGGCTGTACGCCGACCGCTGCGCGATGTGTCACGAAGCCGGTGTGCCGCGCGCCGCAAACCGCGAGGCTTTGAGCCGTCTGACGCCCGACGCGATTCAGTTTGCGCTCACGAAAGGCAGCATGAGCGCGCAGGGCTCGGCGCTCACCGCCGCGCAAATCGATGCCCTGGCGCGCACGCTCGGAACGGCGGCCCCGGCAGCGGCAGCAACGGACAACTCGTGCCCGCCGGATCTCGACGGGTTTCGCGAATCCTCTCGAACGGCCGCGCTGGAACGGGTGGGGCGGCAATCTGTCCCAACACCGCTTTCAACCGGCGGCGATGGCACAACTGCCGGCCAATCAGGTTCCGCAACTGAAACTGAAATGGGCGTTCGGTTTCCCAGGCGTGAACCGAGCCTTTGCGCAGCCGACTGTCGTGGGCGGGCGCGTGTTCGTTGGAAGCGCCAGCCCCATGGTGTACTCGCTCAGCGCGGCAAGCGGGTGCCAGTACTGGGCGTTCAAGACGGACGCCCCGGTACGAACCGCCATCACGATCGGACCTGGCACGGGAAGCGCCGCCAAGCGGTGGGCCGCGTACTTCGGCGACCAGGGCGCCAACGTGTACGCGGTCGATGCGCTCACCGGGGAACTGTTGTGGAAGCGTCAAGGTCGATGATTTTCGGGGAGCGACCATGACCGGCGCTCCGACACTGGCCGATGGGACGCTTTACGTGGTGACCTCTTCTGCCGAGGAGGTATTGGGCGCCAATCCGAAGTACGAATGCTGCAAGTTCCGCGGCAGCGTGTCAGCGCTCGACGCAGCAACCGGCGCGGTGCGCTGGAAGAGCTATACGATTCCCGAGGAGCCGAAACCTGTTCGCAAGAACAAGATTGGCGTTCAACTCTGGGGACCATCTGGTGCGGGCGTCTGGTCGTCACCGGTCGTCGATCTCAAGAGAAGCGCTGTCTATGTCACGACCGGCGACAGCTATTCCGATCCTGCGGCAAGCACATCCGACGCATTCGTCGCTTTCGACATCAAGACAGGCAAGCTTCTCTGGTCGCGTCAGACAACCGCGGGAGACGCGTTTACGATTGATTGTGGTCTCCCGGAAGCAATGCGCACAAACTGTCCCGAAGCCAACGGCCCCGACTTCGACTTTGGATCGTCGCCCATCCTGGTCGATCTGCCCAACGGGCGCAGAGCGCTGATTGCCGGCCAGAAGTCGGGGGTGGTCCACGCCGTCGATCCCGATCGGGATGGCGCCATCCTGTGGCAGACACGCGTCGGGAAAGGAACCACGCTTGGCGGCGTCCAGTGGGGATCGGCGTACGACGCAGGCCGGGTCTACGTGGCTCTCTCGGACGTGCAGCCCGAGCCGGCGCCGGCAGGAACACCCGGCGCACAGCCGACTGCTTTTGGGATGCCGATGCGGCTCAATGCTCAGGCGGGCGGCGGACTCTTCGCGCTCGACGCCGCAACCGGGAAGATTATCTGGAACACGCCACATCCCGGCTGTGCAGAGCGGCCCGCGTGCAGCCCTGCCCAGTCGGCAGCGGTCACAGCAATTCCCGGCGTCGTGTTTTCAGGCGGGCTCGATGGCCATCTTCGCGCCTACGCCAGCGAAAACGGATCCATCATCTGGGACACGGATACCGCGCAGCCCTACAAAACTGTCAACGGCGTGCCGGCCAACGGCGGCTCGCTCGACGGACCTGGCCCCGTGGTCGTTGGCGGAATGGTTTTCGTGAATTCGGGCTACGCGTTTGTTGGTGGAATGCCTGGCAACGTGCTGCTGGCGTACTCGATTGAGGGTCAGTAGACAGCCGGACCTGAAAGGTCCGGCCTACGTACTGTCAGTCTGGTCGTCTGCACTGCTGCCGTCTGCCTGCTGCTTTCTCAGGTCCCGGCGGCGGGCAGCTCATTGTTCTCGACGCTCGCGCGGTCCGAGAGTCTCGTCAACCGGGAAGGCACGCGTCGGGAGACACTTTGCCAGCCGGACCGTGCCTCACTGCCCCCGGCGATGGGCGACGGCAGAAGACGATTTCCAAAGGCCATGGCTCGCGCCATGATGCCGGGGCTCACGGCATTCAGGAGCACGGCCATCCGTGCGGACGGCGTGATGATCAGCTCGGCATCGCCATATCTGCACGCCTCGATAATCTGGCGCGCGGCCCTGCGAGCGCCAATCGAGATTCCCGGAATCGAATCGGAGAGATGAAACCAGGCAAACTCGCGGCGATGCTGACCCTTGAACCAGGCGTTGTAGGTAGAGCCCGTCCGCATCAGACCTGGACACACGGTCGTTACTGAGAACCCCTCTCGCGCCAATTCAGCCCGAAGCCCTTCTGATAGACCCGTCAGGGCGAATTTGCTGGCACTGTACGGCAGCAGATGCGGCACGGCCACCTTCCCCCCAATTGACGAGATGTTCACGATCCGTCGCGCCCCTCCGCGGCGCATGTGCGGGAGGGCGGCGAGAATGGCATAGAGCGGTCCCCAGAAGTGTGTGGCCATCGCATCTTCGAAGTCTGCGACCGTCATGTGGTCGAGAGGGCCGACCTGAATGACGCCAGCGTCGTTGATGAGAACGTCGATGCCGCCATACTCGCGCACGGTATGCTGAATGGCCAATTCGACCTGGCCGCGGTCCCGAACGTCACACGGAATCGTTGACACTTCAATTCCACGCTCGTCGAGATCGGCACGCGCGCGCTCGAGCTCTTCGGGCTTGCGGGAGGCCAGCACGACGCGTGCCCCCTCGGCTGCCAGCTCGCGTGCAAGGACGAGCCCGAGACCTCGCGAACCGCCAAAGATCAGCACGGACCTTCCGGCAAATTCGATGGCGCGGGCTGCGCGAAACATGCGCGCGACCACGAGCCCGGCCGTACCCAATCCCACCGCCAGCCCGAGGGCTGATTTGCGAGTCATCTCGGCACCTCTCTACCCACGCGGACCCTGAAGGGTCCGCGTTATAAATCGTCTTGGACGAACGCGTGGATGTCACCAGGCGGACACGCACCTGCTTGTTTTGAACACGTTACCGGCTGGCCCGGCTGCGTGAACGCTTTCGTGACGACTTCCTGCGGGGAACCTTCGCGCCTTTCTTGCGAGCCTCGCTGAGGCCGATGGCAATCGCCTGCTTGCGGCTCCTGACCTTCCGGCCCGATCCGCTCTCGAGTGTGCCTCGCTTGCGACGACGCATTGCTGATTCCACGTTCGTTGAGGCCGACTTGCCATACTTCGCCATAGACACCTCCGTGCGAACCGCTCGTCCGTCTGCAAACTTTGTGCTGGACAGTGGCGCGGTCTTTGCGTTTCTTCGTCACACCTTGACGTCATACAAATGACCAGTCTCCGCGTCGCGAAACCGCTTTGGCTCGATCGGACGCCGGCGTCGCGCGTATGCCGCTATTCACCTCTTCGGACGAGCATGACTGCCGACGTCGTGATTGTGGGAGGCGGCATGACCGGCGTGTCCATCGCGTTGAGGTTCGCACGCGCGGGGGTGCGGGTCGTCGTTCTCGAAACGTCTCGTGTGGGTCGAGGGAGCACCGCGGCCAGCACCGCACTCCTGATGCAGGAGCCGGATGAAGACCTGCGAGCGCTCGCCCGTCGGTACGGGCCCGCCGCGGCAACGCGGATTTGGCATCTTGGGCGGAAAGCCGTGCGGGACTTCGTGCGCACGGTGCAAACACTCGAGATTGATTGCGACCTGGTTCGCTGCGACTCTGTGTATTTCACCACCGATCCAACGCACGTTCGGCGGTTGCGCAGCGAGCTCGAGCGCCGGCGCCAGGAGGGATTGGGAGGCCGCTGGCTCGATGCAGCCGCATTGGAGCGCCAGACCGGCATTGCGGGTGTGGCGGGCATTCGGACCCGTGGCAATGCCATGGTGGATCCATTCAAGGCATGCCAAGGTCTAGCCCGCGCGGCGGTGGATTCAGGTGCGTCAATCTTCGAGCACAGTCCCGTGCAATCGGTACGTCAGCGCCGCCACGGTGTAGAGGTCATCGCGAACCGACGCCGGATTAGCGCACGACGGCTCATCGTGGCCACGGGATACGCGACGCCGCAGTTCAGACCGCTCGCTGCACGATTTCGGCTGCTCAACACCTACGTGATTGCCACGCAGCCATTCACGTCGCGCGCGCGCAAAAAGCTGGGGCTCGGGAATCTCATGTTGTGGAACACCGGTCGGCCGTATCACTACTGCCGATGGACGCCAGACCATCGACTGATTCTGGGAGGAGGCGATCGGCCCCTGGTGCGAGCTGGCAAGCGCATCGATGTTTTGCGACAGGAGTCGCAAAAGCTGCAGTCGTATTTTGAAAGACTCTTCGGCGGCGTCCGATTCGAGCTCGACTACGCCTGGGAAGGGCTCTTCGCGATGACGCCGGATGGTTTGCCGTATATCGGGCCGCATCGCCGGTACCCGAAACACCTGTTTGCGCTGGGGTACGGGGGCAATGGCATGACGTTCGGCTTCCTGGCGGGCTCGCTGCTGCTCGACTGGTATCGTGGGGTGCGAGCTCCAGATCACGAGCTTTTCGCCTTTGGGCGTGATTCAAAGGTCAAAGGTCAAAGGTTAAAGGTGAAAGGTCAAAGGTGAAAGCTTGAAGGGCCTAGGGCAAATGAAGGTGCAGGACGCCGTTCGTGATGAAAACCAGCAGATTGCCAACCTGGTCTACGACCTGGCCGAAGCCCATCGTCCATCGCCGCGCTACTGGGGATACAGGCGGTCGGCCCGAACTCTCCGGCAGATCCCATGGTCCCTGTCGGATCTCACTGAGCGCGAGATTCTGACGATTCCCTCGATCGGTCCCGCAACCTATCGTGTTATCCGCGATTTCCTTACGACGGGCCGTTCTCCGGGGGTGGAGCGCGCCGTTGGCGAAAGTGGCAAGAGCCGGGAAATCGAACAGCGTCGGGCGTTCCGCCACAACTTCCTCAGTCGCGCCATGGTGCAGCGCATCCTGAAAGAGAACCGGCCGGGTGTGGTCGAGGTGGCCGACTATCTCGGCGACTTCCAAATGCATTCGACGTCGAGCGATGGCTACGACACTCTGGACACACTTGTCCAAGGGTGCCTGGATCGCGGCTATCGCTGTGCCTGCATTACCGATCATTCCCACGGGTTGCCAATTGCCAAAGGCATGAGCCTCGATACCATGCAGCGACAATTTGTCGACATCGACGCGCTGAACGCGCGGTACGGCGACAATTTCCGTCTCTTCAAAGGTGTGGAGGCGAACATCCTAGGAGACGGCAGCCTCGATCTTGGGCCGGAAGAGACGAGGGGCCTCGAGCTCGTGGTGGCCTCGCCGCACTCAGCGCTGCGAAAACGAGACGATCAAACCGCACGAATGCTGGAAGCCGTGTCGCGGCCGGGCGTCCATATCCTCGGGCACCCGCGAGGCCGCGTCTTCAATCTTCGGGCTGGAATCGTGGCGGATTGGCCACGCGTCTTCGAGCGCGCCAGTCAGACGCGGGTTGCCGTGGAGCTCGACGGTGATACGTCGCGGCAGGACCTCGACTTCGAGTTGGCCGTGACGGCACTCGACGCGGGTTGCCTCTTCGCGCTCGACAGCGATGCCCACGCCGCAGATCAGCTGTTCATGGCCGATTACGCAATTGCCCATGCGCGGCTCGCGGGCATTCCCCCGGACCGGATTGTCAATTGCTGGGAACCTGGGCGCATCCTCGAATGGGCGGACGCGCGGTGGGAGAGATGATGGGGAACCGTCGCGCTGTCGCGCACTCTAAAGCGTGCGCGCTACAACGCGGGGGCGCTGCAACGGGGCAGGTTAGGAACGTACTGGAAGCTTCTTGGGAATCGTCAGGACGAACGTCGTACCAACGCCTTCCTGAGACTCGAACCTGATTTCGCCGCGCAGCGACTTGACGCATTCGTCCACGATAGCCAGCCCAAGACCCGTCCCCTCTACCCCGAGCTCGTCGTCCAGATGCGGGTGCGCGCGAACGAACCGATCGAACACCGTCGATGCCGCATCGCCCGGGATCCCGATGCCGTTGTCCCGGACCGAGAGCACGTACATGCCGTCGCGATTTTCTCCTTCGACGGCCGCAAATCGCTCGGGCTTGTTCTTGTCGCTGTACTTGATGGCGTTCGAGACCAGGTTCATCAGCACCAGCTCGAGTGCTCCGGTATCGACAAACAGCGCCGCAGGCGAAACAGCAACCCGCAGCTCGACACCGCGCGCGTCGGACATGTCCTGAAGCTGCCGGAACACTTCCTGCACCAGCTCGGTCACCTGCACGACCTGCTCGCTCGGCTTGTCGGCGACAATCCCGGTGCGAGGCAGCCGCTCGAAGCTGCGAATGATCTTCACCGCCCGCTCGACGTTGCGACCGACGATGGGGCCCAGCCGCTTGAGCTCGGCATGATTCTGGGTGGCAGCGCCGTTCTCAAAGAGCGCCGCACCAAACTGCAGCGTGCCGAGCACGTTTCGAAGCTCGTGGCTGATCGCCCGGTTGAAGCGATCGAGACGCTGCGCCTGATCGGTAATCGTGTCCATGTACTCACTGACGAACTTCACGGCAGTGATTTGCATCAGAACCCGAACGGCTCGGCCGACGCGCCGGGACACCTCGAGACACTCCATCGGTTCGGGAGCCCGCGCAAGCGTGCGGCTCTTTTCAATCAGAAACTCTTCAATGACTTCCGCGAGCAGATCGTATTCGCGCAGCACCTGGTGCACCGACGCCTGCTGCCGATGTCGGAGCTCGCCAAGCTCGCGGGCCTTGTCGATGACGATGGTCTTGGCCGCAATGTCTTCGTCAGCGGGGGCGCTGACGTATTTGCCAATCTCTTCGATCAGGCTGGGGATATGGTCGAGCAGCAGCGCGGTCGAGAAGACCGAATTGGGCTCGACGGGCACCAGCGCGACGAGGCGCTCGAGCCAGCGCTCCGCCAGCTCGCGGTGAGCGTCTTGAATGCTGGCGCCAATAGCCCTCCCAAACGAGGCGTCTAGGACAGTCATAGCCGGCCCCCTATCTTACCTCCTCTGCTGCCGCGGACCCATACATGTTCAGGAGCACTACCCCCACCTGTCCGGGCATCGAACAGAGTGTCCACGTCTAGGCCCTTAGGGTTCGCAATCGTGTGAGGTCAACCATGAAGATTCGCTGCTTCCGCTTCACGAACAGGTCATGGTGATCACCGGCGGGTCGAGCGGCATTGGCCTTGTCACCGGCAAACGCGCCGCCGAGGGTGGCGCTCGCGTCGTCCTTGCCGCACGGAACGAATCGGACCTCGAAAAGGCCGTCGGCGAAATCCGCCGAAGCACCAAACACGCGGTCAAGGCATTCACCGATACGCTCCGGATGGAGCTCGAGGAGGATGGCGTGCCCATTTCGGTCACGCTCGTCAAGCCTGCCAGCGTCGACACCCCATTCTTCGAGAAGGCCAGGACGTACCTTGGTGTCGAACCGCAGCCCGTGCCCCCCGTCTACGCCCCAGAGGTCGTCGCCGAGGTCATCCTGCACGCGGCCCAGCATCCGGTGCGAGAGCTGATTGCCGGCGGCTCCGGGGCGAAGTTGAGCGTGGCTCGATTCGTGCCGCGGCTTGCCGATCTCTACATGGAACGGTGGACGTTCAACGCGCAACAGACAACCCGCGCGGTTAACGGACGAGCCGACAATCTGTACGCGGCCGTCGCCGACGACGGGGTTGAGCGCGGTCGCAACTGGATCGGCCACACACGCAGAAGCAGCCTGTACACGCGGGCGTTTCTCCACCCGCGGGCCGCTGCCGGCATTGCGGGCTGGCTTGTTGTAACGGCGCTGGCTCTCGCGGCCAGCGCCAGGCGCGTACACCGCCGGCGGCGAGTCCAAGTCTGATTTCGGTGTGTAGCGATATCCAGAGTGACGACTACGCCATCAGACGTAGTCCGAATCTGATACCTTGTGCGCTTCGGACATTTTTGTAGAATGAGCTTCTTCAATTTCATGACGATTGATGACGTCGACACGGACGATACGACTGCTGTGGCTTTGCTCGGCCACATTCTGCGGACGATTGCGGCCGCCTTCCCCGGCGCCAAATTCAGCGTCGAACCCCACCCCAACACGAACAACATCATCTTCTACGTCAACCGGCAAGACGGCGCGCGGTGCGTCGAGGTCACCGAGACTTTCCTGGATGCCGATAGCGGATTCGAGACCGCCTTCTCCCGTCTGAAAGACCTCGGCACGCAACTGAGATGGCTCGCAGCGGGTCACGTCTTGATCGTGACCGCCGATGGGTTGCTGGTGCAGGCTACCGAGTTCTAGCCGAGGCTGGACCGCAGTCGGCGAGCCGGCGGTAAGTCTCGACCTCCCGTCCAAAAGGGAGCATGATGGGCCGCACGATCCAAGAGGAGGTCCCATGTCACATCCCTTCAAGCTCGGTGCCGTGGCCCTCGCGGCCCTGTTCACGTTTCTCGCTGCTGTCGTCGTTTCAGAACTGTCCCCCAGAACGTTTGCGCAAGCTCAGTCTCCCATCGACAACAAGAACGTGCCGCTCATTCCATTCGAGTCGGTACAGGACTTCCTGAAATATCCACCGACCATGAACCTTGGTGAGGTGCTCGGTGTAGCCGTCAGCTCAAAGGGCCGCATCATCGTGTTGAACCATCCGGGAAGTGCGACCTCGGGACCGCTCTACGGGAATGCCACGACTCAGCTGCTCGAATTCGATGCCGGTGGGAAGTTCGTGAAGGAAATCGGCCAGGGCGTGTACGGTCTCGGCTATGCACATTCAGTGCGGTTCGACAAATACGACAACCTCTGGGTGGTGGACAAAGGGACCCATTCGGTCATGAAATTCAATCCGGCCGGGTATGTGACGATGAATCTGGGGCGAAGGCCGGAGGGGGTGGAAGAGCACCAGTTCATCAGCTTCCAGCGCGGCGATCCGCCGCCCGTTCATCGCGACGGGTACTTCAACCAGCCGACTGACGTCACATGGGACCAGGACGACAACATTTTCATCAGTGACGGATATTTGAACTCGCGGGTTGCGAAGATTGACAAGAACGGAAACTGGGTCAAGTCCTGGGGTTCGCGCGGCTCGGGAGGCGAGCATGCAAACGAGAACCCGTCACAGTTCAACACGCCGCACAACATCAGCGCCGATCGCCAGGGCAATATTTACGTTGCCGATCGCGGCAACCGTCGCATCCAGGTCTTCGATCGCGACGGCGGCTTCCAGCGGTTCATCTTTCTCAACGCGCCCTACGACAAGAAGCGCCAGCTGGTGCTCGGAAGCATGCCCGCGTCGAGGCCGGACGAAACGCAGCCCTGGGCGCTCTGCATCACCAACACGACACCCCAATATCTTTTCACCGTCGATTCGGAACCGGGTCGTCTCTACAAGATGACGCTGGACGGGAAGATCCTCGGGATGCTCGGCGAATCAGGACGTCAGCTCGGTCAGTTCAACTGGCCGCATGCGCTTGCCTGCCCGTCCGAGAACGAAGTCCTTATCGCCGACCTGAACAACTGGCGTGTGCAGAAATTGATTCTGGGACGAGGAAAGGCAGCTGCAACTGCGACGCGTTAGTGAAGCGTTACTTTGGGCCAACCGTGAACGCCACAACGTAGTCCCCGAGCGGGGGGCCGATTTGTGCGCCATGGCCCCCCGCGGAGACGATGACGTATTGCCTCCCGTTGCGACCAAGGTAGGTCATCGGGGTGGATCGTGCGCTCGTGGGTAACGGTCCCTTCCACAATTGTTTGCCACTCCGGACGTCAAAAGCGTAGATCGCGGCTTCAACCGTGCCGGCCATGAAAACCAGTCCGCCTGCCGTCACGATAGGACCGCCGAGCGCGATCGATCCCCACTCTGACGCCTGAGGCACTTTCTCCGTGCCGGGGAACTGGCCCAGGGGTACCTGCCACGCAATCTCACCGGTGTCGACCTTCACGGCCGCCAGCGTGCCCCACGGGGGCGGGGTGCACGGCAGAAGCGTTTTGGGACCAAGCAACAGCCGCCGCACGAGCCCATAGGGAGTCCCTCGCTGCGGGGCGAATTCGAAGTCGCCTCCGAGCCGCCCCGCCTTGCGTTCCGATTCGACCTCGCCCCGCGGAATCAGGCGCACCTCCGCCGCGATATTGTTCACGGGCATGACGAGAAGATTGTTGACCCGGTCGTGCGCCATGCCGCCCCACATCATGCCGCCCACGTTGCCCGGAACGACGATGGTTCCCTGGAGCGAGGGCGGCGTGAAGAAACCGTCGGAGCGCAGCCGGCTCACGGTGTCGCGACACCAGGCGCGGTCGTCGTCGGTCAATCCCCAGGCGTCCTCGGGTTTGAGACTCGTGCGAGCGAGCGATGCCGGAGCCGATGGAAAGGGCTGGGTCGGCGACGCTTGCTCGCCCGGGACATCGCTCTTCGGCACCGCGCGCTCTTCGACCGGAATGAGTGGCTGACCTGTCTCGCGATCCAGCACGAAGAGGTGACCCGTCTTGGACGCAACCCCGACCGCGGCGACTGTCCGACCCTCCTTGTGCCAGTCGAACAGGATTGGAGGCGACGCCACGTCGTAGTCCCAGAGATCATGATGAACCGTCTGGAAGTGCCAGACACGCGTGCCCGTGTCGGCGCGCAACGCTACGACGGAATCGGAGAAGAGGTTATCGCCGAGACGTTCTCCGCCGAAGTAGTCCGGGCTTGGGCTGCTCGTGGGTACGAAGACGAGGTTGCGCGCGGGATCGGCCACCATCACCGACCAGGCGTTCGCCGCTCCGGTGCGGGTCGCGCTGCCGTTCTTCCAAGTATCTGCCCCAACGGCCGATGGATCCTGCGGGATTGGATCCCAGGTCCATTTCAATTGTCCGGTGATCACATCAAAGGCGCGGACCTCGCCGCTCGGCTCTGTCGTCGTCGCGCCGTCCTGAATGGCAGAGCCCACGACGATCGTGTTGGCGATGACCGCTGGCGGCGACGTGACCTGGTAATCGGCGAAGCCTGTGGGTGCGATGCGCAGCCCTTTTCGGAGATCGACGGTCCCCCCAACGCCAAAGCCCGGAATCGGCTGACCGGTCCTGGCGTTCAGAGCGATGAGACGCGCGTCGATGGTCGCGACAAAGATACGGCGCTCACGGCCACGCTGCCACGTCGACACGCCGCGGCTCGCAAAATCACCGTAGCCTCGGTCTCGAGGAACCTTCGCATCGAACGCCCACCGCTGCTGCCCCGTCACCGGATCCAGCGCGATGACGCGTCCAACGGGGGTACTCAAATACAGAGTGCCGTCCACGTGGAGCGGCGTCGCTTCGAACGCGGTGGGACGGCCGTTCGGCGGCCGATACGCGTCGCCCGTGCGGAAGGTCCAGGCGACCTGGAGCGATGCCACGTTTTCTCGACGGATCTCCTGGAGTGGCGAGAAGCGTTCTCCCCCCGCGTCGCGCCCGTAGGCCGGCCAATCGCCGTCACGTTGGCCCTGGAGCACGGACGCAAGGATCAAGAGCGAGGACGCGACGCAACCGATTCTGCGCACAACGAGGTGGAAGTGATGTTCAGGGTGACCGGACCGGATCCCTCGCCACGTCGACGAGCGTTCCATAGAATCCGATCATCATTTCCTCCCAGGTCTGATCGCCCCATCGGACATCGGCGGTGGGATCCGGGTTCGATTTGTTGGCCATCGAGTTGTCGAAATGCGCGATGACCTCAACCTTCGTGCCGCTCGGCAGCACCTTTGGCTCTGCCAGGTGATACGTATGCTGCCACGCGAAGTCGTACTTCGGCACCGACAGGAGCGTCTCGGATCGGCCGTCCGGATAGTACGCGACGTAGGTCATGTCCTTGCCGCGGCTGTGCATGTGCGGCGTCATGGAGGTCAAGACGGTCTCTTCTTTGAATGTCTGCACCGCCCGCACTTCGTGATTCGGCGCTCCCGCCGGAATCAGGAAGCGGAGATTGAGCGCCATGCCCCCACGGACCATTTTCGAGGGCGGCTCTTTCGCGAAGATCAAGCGCGATGCTCGTCCGATCGTCGGCCTCGACGCCGTTGGTCGTGTAATGCATCTGCAGCACAATCTCCGAGTTGGCCCGTAACAACCTCGCGATCCCATCTCCAAAGACGACGCCCGGCTTGTTCGGGGTGGTCCCGCCAATGTTGGTGCGGCCAAGCGGATTCTCAGCGCTGAGTGTTTGCGCCCTTCGGCTGCGTGTAGGCGATGACATGATGGACGTGTGCACGAGACCCCGGTTTGATCTCGATGGCCTTCAACCATTTGTCTTCGGAGAAGTCGACTGGAATCCGGATGTACTGATACGGAATCGTGCCGCTTGCCGGAATATGGAAACTCTCGGTCATCGTCACGACGACATCGGGTTCGCCAATCGTCCACCCATCGACGAAATGCGGGCGCTTCGGAAGATCCACGTCGTTGCCCTTCGGGGCGCCCCCATCGACCCATGCCATGATCGTATCGATCTCGGCCTGCGACAGGCGCGGGTCGTTTCTGAAGCGGCCAATCGCGGGATCGGCGCCCCAAGGCGGCATCTCGCGTGCCACGACGCGTTGTTTTATCGAACGAGCCCATGGCCGCGCTTCCTCGAACGTCAAGAGCGACATTGGGGCGAACATCGTGGGCCGATGACACTCGACACAGTGCTTGTAGAAGATCGGTGCGATATCCTTACTGAAGGTCGGCACCTCGGCGCCCGAGGCCGAGGTCGTAAGCCCAAGCACCAGCGCCGTTGCCGCGCCAAATCTCTTGATTTGCATGGTCACTCCAGGTTCCAGTTATCCATTATCTTAGCCGAAGAGGTCGATATGATTACCTCTCCCATCGTGCTGCTGACCGCATTTGCCGTGTGCATGTGCACGCCTGTCCACGGGCAGTGGCTGAAGTATCCGACACCCGGAGTGCCGCGGACAGGAGACGGCAAGCCCAACCTGGCCGCGCCGGCGCCGCGCACCCCCGACGGGAGGCCGGATCTCTCCGGCATCTGGCAACTGGAGCCGGCGCCGTGTGGCCCCGAGGGTTGCGGCGATTATGCGGCGGCTCCGGAGTTTCGGAACTTCGGTGCCAGGCTCGAGGGCGGTCTTCCCTATCAACCATGGGCGGCCGCCCTGGTCAAGGAACGGTCGGACCAGCTCGGCAAGGACGACCCCGTGGGACTCTGCCGACCTGGCGGCGCCGTGCGTTTCCTGACCTTCCCACCCTACAGGAAGTTCGTTCAACTGGCGGACCTCTTCATCATTCTTTCCGAACGAGACGTGACCTACCGCCAGATATTCACGGACGGCCGACCGCTGCCAGTTGATCCGACACCAACCTTCAACGGCTACTCGACGGGAACGTGGGAAGGCGACGCGCTCGTCGTGCGAACCATCGGGTTTCGCGAGGACACGTGGCTCGACCGCAACGGCAGCCCGATGAGCGACGCCGCGCGCATGGTCGAGCGTTTCCGCCGCGTCAATTTCGGGCGTCTCGAAATCGACGTCACGATCGACGATCCCAAGGTGTACACGCGGCCCTGGACCGTCACGCTCAACCAGCAGATTGTGCTCGACACGGAACTGCTCGATTACCACTGCATGGACAATGAGAAGGATGCGGCCCACCTAGTGGGAAAGTAGAAAAGTTCAAAGGTCAAAGTGGAAAAGTAAGTGGAAAGTTTGATGTAGGATCGCGCCATGACACTCGTCGGGATCATACCCAGGGTCGTTCTTGCCCTCGCGGTGGCCCAAGCCGCAGTCGCGCCAGACACGGGCGAGCTCGAAGTCCTTCAGCTCCGACCGAACTTTTACCTGATTGCCGGCGCAGGCGGTCACATTGCCGTCCAGGTTGGAACCGACGGCGTCGTTGTTGTCGATGCTGGCCGAGCGGAGCGGGCCGACGCCGTGGTGGCCGCAATCAAGAAGATTACGACGCAGCCCATTCGGTACGTCATCAATACCAGCGCCGACGCCGATCATGTGGGTGGAAACGAGGCGCTGTCGAAAGCCGGACAGACGCTCTTCACGGCTCTTGGTCCGGATTCGCTGCCTGGGAACCTCCGCGAAGGCGCCGCGTCCATTCTTGCGACCGACAAGGTGCTGGCGAGGATCAGCGCGCCTACTGGAAAGACTCCTCCGTTTCCCGCCGGGGCGTGGCCGACGGAGACCTTCGACTACCCTCGAAAGTACATGTACCTGAACGGTGAAGGCATCGAAATCCTTCATCAACCAGCCGCCCACACGGACGGCGATGTCGTGGTCTTCTTCCGCCGCTCCGATGTCGTCGTGGCGGGCGACATCCTGGATACCACGCGGTTCCCCGTTATCGACACGGCAAGAGGCGGCACGATCAACGGCGAAATTGCCGCATTAAGTAAGGTCGTCGAACTGGCAATTCCGTCGGTGCCCATCGTCTCTCGCGAAGCAGGCACGATCGTGATCCCTGGCCATGGTCGAGTGTGTGACCAGCTCGACGTGGTCGAGTACCGCGACATGGTGACGATCGTTCGTGACCGGGTTCGAGATCTCATTAGCGCGGGCATGACGCTGGATCAAATCAAGGCCGCATCGCCGGCACGCGGTTACACACGTCGATACGGATCGGACACCGGACCATGGACGACGAATCAATTCATTGAGGCTGTGTATGAAAGTTTGATAAAGAAAACGAAGTAATCCTGGACCAATCAGCGCAAACGTCTGCACTCACTGTATCCCTTTCACACCTCCGCGTCCTTTCCTCACGTCTAGGTTGTTCGCCCTGATCTGCTGAAGTAGTGCTGCCAGCCGATAGTGGTTAAGAGTGTCGTGTACGGGGGCGCTGCAACTGTCGCTCTGTAATTACATATTTGGGAGTGCTGTAAGTGACCAAGCGAAGCTCTGTCTTTCGATCGATCCAGCTGTTCGTCCTCCTGGCGTGGGCGCTCGGCTGTGGCGGGCCTTCCGAAACGAAAAAGGATGTCCAGGCGGTCTACGATGAGCAGACGGGCCGACTCCGCCAGTTGACGTACGACTCAAACAAAAACGGCAAGCCCGACAGCATCAGCTACATGGACGGGACAACCGTGCTGCGGGTTGAGATTGACCAGGATGAGGACGGCAAGGTCGACCGCTGGGAGTACTACGGCGCCGATCGGACGCTGGAAAAGGTGGGCCTCTCGCGGGCCAACGATGGCGTCGTTGACCAATGGGCCTATCGCGCGGCCGACGGGACGCTCGCGAAGATGGAGATCTCAACCAAGCGCGACGGCAAGGTCCAACGTACAGAAGTTTATGAAAAGGGCGCAGTCGTTGGCGTCGAAGAAGATACGAACGACGATGGCGCGGTGGACAAGTGGGAGACGTATTCGGGCGGTACCTTGACGGGCGTGGCTCTTGATACCACCGGGGCCGGGCATCCGACCCGGCGTCTGGTGTATGCCTCGGATGGTTCCGTCAAGAGTCGCCTCCAGCCCAGCCGCCGCAAAGCGTCTCCTCAATTCCTTGAGTCCCTCTGTGAATGCTTCGAATCCGAGCGGTCGGGGCGGACCCGTTAGAGGCCCCCATTGTGAGCTCGTCGCCAGCGATGCGTCGTGTGCTTGACGAGGTGAATCGAGTGGCACAAACGCCCGGACACGTCCTCATCATCGGCGAGCCCGGCACCGGTCGCGAGAGGGTGGCTCGCGAAATTCATCGCCGCAGCGAGACGTCGGAGCGGCCCTTCGTGAAGGTGACTTGCTCCTCCGATTCGCTCGAAGCATTCGAGCAGAATCTCTTTGGTCGCCGCACGAGCCGCAGCGCCGAACGACAGGAACGGCGTGCGCTCGAGCGGGTCGGACGCGGGCAGCCAGCTCCACAACGCGATTGGCGGCACCATCTTCTTTACGAATCTGGCCGTCGTTCCCGTTCACGTTCAGGACAGACTTACCCGATTGCTCCGACAACGGCGACGCGATGCATCTTCAGCAGAGGAGTCGCATCAAGCTGAATGTCCGCGCCATTGCCGCCGTCGAGCAGGACTATGACGAAGCGGTCCGAGACGGGCGGATCCGTGAGGATCTCCATCGTCTGATGGCTCGCATCGACGTGCCACCGCTCCGGAGCCGGCGTGAAGACATCATGGAGCTTGCGGCACTCTTTGTCGACGAATGGTGCCAACGGGACCACACGCCGGCAAAGCAACTCAGTAATGCCGCGCTGCAGCTCCTTTATGCGCTGCCGTGGCACGGCAATGCGATCGAGCTGCGACGTCTCGCGAGAGCGCTCGTCCACTCGGTGCGCAGCGACGTCATCGATTTGGCCGACGTGCTCTCATCGGTTCAAATCGATGGATGGGCGAAGCCGTATGAGATTGCGGGCACGCTTCGGCAGGCTCGCGCACGGTTCGAGCGCGAGTACATCGTGGCCGTCCTCGCGCATCATCACGGTCGAATTCCGCAGGCCGCCAAGACACTGGGCATACAGCGACCGAACCTCTATCGCAAACTGCGGCGCTTAAAGTCTCCAAGGGATTCTCCAAAGAACACCAAACCGATCCGCCTCTAGTGCGAAACGGACACAGCACGTCGGCAATGCTCGTGTCGCAGGTGCGACCGTGCAAATGTGACACAGAAATTGGCCGGATTTGTTGACTCACTCCGCCTCATCCCCGGATACTGGGAGTGCAAGCAAACTCTTACTTTTTCAGCCAGAGAGGTCACCAATGTTGCGTCGTGTGCTCTCCCTCGCTCTCTCGCTCGCGATGGTTCTGTGCGCAATTCCCATCGCCTCTGCCGCTGGGGCGACGGGCCGTATCAGTGGCGTTGCCATGTCGTCGAACGGCGAATACTCTCGCGGGTCAGGTCGCGCGTTTGCGCAGCCTCGATCTGCGGCCAGGTCGCTGCCGTGACGACCACGAGCGGCTCCGGTGGATTTTCGTTCGTCTGACGTGAACGCGGGCAGCTACCTCGTCGAGCTCGTCTCGAACGGCGCTGTGGTGGGCACGAGCACGCCCGGTCACGCTGAGCGTCCGCAGACCATGACAGCTGATGGCGTCATGGCCACGGCGGCGGCGGTCCCAGCCGCGGCCCAGGGATCGGCCGGCTACACAACGGCGGCAGCTTCTGGACGAGCAAGTTCCTGGTGATCTCCGCCGCAGCAGCGGCAGCGGGTGCTGACGGCAGCCATCGTTGTGACCAAGGACGACGCGAGCCCGAAGCGATAGTTCGGTCGCGGGGGACGCCCGAGCGGCGTCCCCTGCGTCCACGTTTTGATTCGGCAACTTCCCGGCCTCTGTCCTCACCGACAACAAAACAGGCCAGGCATCCAAGGTTCCTTGCTGGGGATCTGTCTGATGAAGATCTGCGTAATCGCTTCCCGACTCGGCTCTGGGGCTGGCTCTCGCGCTGGGTTCGGCGCAAGCTGGCTGCGGCGCAGCCGGCTGGAGCCGACGATCCCCGCACCCAAGCGCGCAACCACCTGGGTCCCCTTTACCTGACGCCCGCGCTGCAACTGCGCAACATTGGTGTTGACACGAACGTGTTCAACACCAGCGTGAACCCGAAGTCAGATTTCACCTTCACGGTGGGACCTCAGGCCGATGTCTGGCTGCCGATCGGTCGGCGAGGCGCTGCTAAAAACGACAGGCTGGCGCCGACCTCGTGTACTTCCAGACATACGCGAGCGAGCGCTCGGTCAACCCTCACGCGCTGGTGAGGGGAGAACTTTACCTCCAGCGGTTGACGCTGTTTGCCGAGAACGATTTGCTCAACACTCGGCAGAGACCCAACTACGAGATCGACGCACGGGCGCGCCGGCTGGAGAACACGATTCGGCTCGGCGGTGAGCTGCGGCTGTCGCCGAAGTTCTCAGTCGAACTTGCCGGGCGGCAATCGCTGGTCAAGTTCGACGGCGACGCAAGTTTTTCCGGCAGTTATCTGGAACAGAGCTCTCAACCGCGATTCGCGCGGCGCGAGCGCCAACGTTCGCTACCACTGGACGCCGTTGACGACATTCGTCGTGCGCACCGGATGTATCCCAGGAGCGTTTCGTCTACTCGCCACTTCGGGACGCCGATACGGTTCGCGTCCAGCCAGGCGTCGAGTTCAAGGCGCCGGCTCTGATCGTCGGCAGCGCCTACGTCGGCATGCGCCGTCTTCTCGCGCTCCACGATGAGTTGCCCGACTATCGAGGGATGGTCGGCGTCAGCGCGGCTCAGATTTCGACTGCCGGGGGCCGCGGCCCTGGAGGTTTCCGGGGACCGCGACCTCGCGTATTCGTACGACCCGCTCCGGCCGTACTTCGTCGTCAACGGCTACGGTCTGAGCGTGCGGCGCCAGATCGTCGGCCGATTCGACGCCTCGGTTGCCGGGCTGCGGCAGCGATACAGCTACCAAGATCTCGCTGTTTCCGATCCCACGCCACAGCCACCCAGTGTGCGCGCGGGAAGATGCGACGGTTGTCTATACGGCGTCCCTCGGCTACGCGCTCAATCGTGAGACGCGTATGAGTTTCGATGTCTCCCAGGTGAACCGGAATTCAACGACGGAAGAGCATGCGGCGTATGACGGTCTTCGGGTTGGTACGTCGGTCGACGTACGGATTCTGATTAGAGGTTGCAGCGATGCGGGAACAACGGCTTTCACTTTCAGCGGTAACCATCGGCGTATGCCTGGGAATGCTGGTTTTGAGCGTCCCACGCGTCGCCCTGTCGCAGTCGGCCGGTGATTATGTCATTGGGCCGCAGGACGTGCTTTCAATCGCGGTGTTCGATCAAGCCGATCTCGGAGGGAAGTACACCGTGGAGTTGGATGGCAGCTTCACCTTTCCGTTGATCGGCCGCGTCCGGGCTGGCGGCTTGACCATTCGCAACTTCGAGGCGGAGCTGAAGAAAGCGCTGGCTGAGGGATTCTTCAAGAACCCGCAGGTCACGGTCTCCATCGAGCAGTACCGCAGTCAACGGGTCTTCGTCACGGGTGAAGTCCGCGGACCGGGCGCCTATCCGTTGACCGGCGACATGACGCTCATCGAAGTGCTCGCCAAGGCCGGATCGACGACACCGAATGCGAGTGAAGAGGTGGTCGTCGTGCGAGGAGCCAAAGGGGCAGACGGGCCCAGCGGTACTCGATACGCCCGGCGCCAAGGAAATCTTCCGGTTCAACCTGAAGGATCTGCAGAGTGGCGCTGCTGCCGTGCGGAACATCGATCTGCGTGACGGCGACACGATCTACGTCGCCCGCGCGGAACTCGTGTACGTGTTCGGCCAGGTCAAGAATCCCGCGGCGTATCCCATCAAGACCGACACGACCGTGTTGCAGGCGCTTTCGCTGGCCGGCGGGGTCACTCCGAACGGCGCCATGAACCGGACGAAGATCATCCGGATCATCAATGGCGATCAAGAAGGAACTGAACGTGAAGCTGACCGACATCGTCCAGCCCGGCGACACCATCATGGTGCCGGAGCGGTACTTCTAACTGAGACCAACATGACTGACGACCTTCAGCACGCCGGGATTGCGGCCGTCCGAACCTCCTCCGATGAAGCCCGCGCAGGACGGCGCCGCGTAGTGTCTCAGCGGCGGCCGCGCGAAGAGCCGCACCTCTTTGACTATGCCCGTATCGTCGTGAAGCGCCGGCACATCGCGGCTGCCGTGGCCGTCACGATCTTCCTGGCTCGGCCGCTCTGTACTCGTTTACTGCCACGCCGCTCTACGAAGGACGCGTGCAGTTGCTGATCGAGGCCGACAATCCGAACATCGTGAACTTCAAGGAAGTGATCGACGAGGCGCAGAGCCGGCAGGACTATTACCAGACACAGTACAAGCTGCTTCAGAGCCGCAGCCTGGCGAAGAAGACGATTGAAACCCTGAAGCTCTGGAACAATGAGGAGCTGAACCCGGACGCAGCACAACGCGCGCTTGTCCGTCGGGAACGCAGTCCGCGGCTCGGCGGCGTGGGCGATTGTCGCTCTTCAGCAGCACAGCCCGACAGCGAAATTCCCTCGTCAGACGAGACCGCGGTGCAGGTCAAGGCCATCGATGCGTTTCTGGATCGGCTCACCGTGTCACCAATTCGAAACAGCCGGTTGGTCGACGTGAGCTTCCGCTCGCAGGACCCCGCGATCGCCGCAAAGGTCACCAACGGCATCGCCAAGGCGTACATCGAGCAGAATCTCGAGTTCCGCTTCACCGCATCCCGTGACGCGTCGGAATGGCTGGGCCGGCAGCTGGCCGAGCAGCGCCGCCAGGTCGAGATGGCCGAAACGGCTCTTCAGCGTATCGCGAGCAGAACGACGCGCTGTCGGTCCAGGACCGCCAGAACATCGTCGTGCAGAAGCTCTGCTGATCTCAATGCCGCCGTGACCAAGGCCAAAACCGATCGCCTGCTGCGGGAATCGATGTACCGGCAACTCGCAGCCATCGAACGCAACGCGTCAGCACTCGACACGTTTCCGGCCATCATGGCAAACCAGTTCATTCAGCAGCAGAAGGCGGAGCTGGCAAATCTGCAGAGGCAGCAGGTCCAGCTTGCTGAAAAGTTGGGCGAGCGCCATCCCGACATGATGAGGATCCAATCGGCGATCCAGTCCTCACAGATGAAGCTCGATGGCGAGATTGCAAAAGTCGTCCAGGCCGTGCGGACCGAGTATCAGGCAGCGCTGGCGCAGGAGCAGAGCCTGACCGCAGCCCTCCAGGCACAGAAGGGCGAAGCGCTCTCGATGAACCGAAAGGCGATCGACTACGGTGTGCTGGAGCGGGATGTCGAGAGCTCCACGCAGATCTATCAGAGCTTGCTGCAACGTGCGAAGGAGACCGGTGTTTCCGGCGAGCTCAAGACCAGCAACATCCGCATCGTCGACGAGGCGGATGCGTCGCAAGACCCGGTGAGCCCGAGACGGGCGCTCAATCTGCTGCTCGGCCTGTTCGGCGGTGCGTTCTGCGGGATCGGCGTCGCATTCTTCTTCGAATATCTGGACAATCGGATCAAGACGCCCGAGGATCTCGAGTCGCACCTGGGTCTGCCGGCCATGGGGCTCATTCCGAAGATTGTCGTGAACAAGGGAGTCGGGGATCCGCTCATCAACAACGGTGTCCCGGCCAACTTCTCGGAAGCGTTTCGCGGACTGCGAACCAACGTCTTGTTTTCCTCCGCCGAGGAGGGCGCGCGCCTGCTCGTTGTGACGAGCACCGGGCCTGGCGAGGGCAAGACACTCGTGGCGGCCAACCTGGCCATTGGCATGGCCATGGCTGGGCAACGCGTCCTGCTCATCGACGCGGACATGCGTCGGCCACGCGTGCACGAGGCCCTCAAGATCGGGCGCGACCCGGGTCTGTCGAACCTGCTCGTCGGAGCTGCGAAAGCCGCCGAAGTCGTCAGGAAGACGACCGTGCCGAATTTCTTCGTGCTGCCGTCCGGGAACACGCCGCCAAATCCAGCGGAACTTCTCGGGTCCAAGCGGTTTGCCGAGTTCCTCGGCTCTCTGCAGCAGCACTTCGATCTGGTCGTGATCGACACGCCTCCTGTCATGGCGGTCACCGATGCGGCGGTGATTGGCTACCGTGCGTCGGGTGTGCTGTTTGTGGTTGCCGCTGACGTCACCAGCCGCCACGCCGCCCAGGCCGCGCTCGACCAGCTCGAACATGCGCACGTGCGTTTCGTCGGGGCCGTGTTGAACCGGGTCGACCTCGAAGGGAACGCCTATTACTACTCGAAGTACTACCGTAAGGAGTACGCGGGCTACTACACGGCCACGAAATAGCGTTTCTCAGTAGTTCCAGTGCAAACGTTCCCACGTCCCTCTCGCTTGCAGGCCGCCAGCGCACTCCCAGACAGGGTGCAGCTTCCAACCGAAGACGTTCGCTCGTGGCTCAACGAACGGGCGTTGCGAGGATGGACGGACTCCTCGCACCGGGTCTGCCGTGTGGCGGTGTTGTTCGTCACTGACAGCCTTGCCGGCCTGCTGGGAATCGACATGGTTCTGCGAACGTGGGAGCTGGTGTCGGCGGGCGGCACCCGGCCCGTGCCGGACCGTGTACCGCTCATCACCCTGGTCTTCTGTCTGCTGCCGCTCGGGATGTGGGCCTCCGGCGCGTATGCCGGAGGAAAAGCACGCATCGACCTGGTCAAGATCTCAGCCGGTGTGTTCATCGCCGCCTTCCAGGGGTGGGTGCAGGCGCGGCTGTTCGGTCGGGAGACGCCCAACCTTCCGGACAAGGTGGCCTATCTCTATTCCGCCGCCGTGATTGCCAGCTATATCTGGCTGCTCAGGCTGGCGTTGGATCGCCTCGTCGCGGCCGGAAACGACACCGGGCTGCTGCGCCGGAAGGTGCTCATCCTCAGCACGCGGGCGGAAGCCGACAAGCTCGCAGAACGCTGCCACGACACGGCCGGATGCGAACTGAAGATTGTCGGTCGCGTGACGGCAGCGACAAGCGAGGAGCCCCTCGAGATCGGAACGGTTCCGCTCGTCGGCCACATCGACAACATCGGGCCGGCGCTTTCGGCCGCCGGTGCGCGGGGACTCATCATTGCCGGACAATCTGCCATTCGCCAACTTCGAGCAGGTTGTTGGGGACTGCTTTCGGCTCGGCGCCACGGTCTCGGTGCTGCCCCAGGCACTCAAGAACCTGTCGGGGACGCAGATCGAAGTGCGCCAGAACCCCATCGGGTCGTTTCTTCAGCTTCGGCCCATCAGGCTGGAGGTTCCCCAGCTCGCGGTCAAACGCGTCATGGATCTGTTGCTCACGATCTGTCGGACTGGCCGTGACGTGGCCGGTCTTTCTGCTCATCGCCCTGGCCATCAAGCTCGACTCGCGCGGCCCGGTGCTATTCAGGCAGGTGCGAGCCGGTGTTGGCGGGAAACCTTTCCGGATTGTCAAATTCGGAACCATGCGTGCGCGCGGACGAGATGAAGGACCAGCTGCACCATCTGAATGATACCCTGACGATCGTCGTTGTTCAAGGTCAAGGACGATCCTCGCATCACGCGTGTGGGTCAATTCCTCCGACGGACATCGCTGGACGAGCTTCCGCAGGTGTTCAACGTGCTGCGCGGTCAGATGAGCCTGGTTGGCCCAAGGCCGTGTGTTCCTGAAGAACTCCAACACTACTGCGCCCATGACGTGACACGGCTCTTTGTCGTGCCGGGTCTCACGGGTCCCTGGCAAGTCAGCGGCCGAAACGAGATCCTCGACTTCGACGAGGTGGTCCGCTTGGAACGCGGGTACATCGAGTCCTGGTCCGTCGTCAAAGACCTCGTGATTCTTCTGCGTACGATCCCCGCCGTGTTTCGCCGCGGTGCGTATTGAGTTCAGCTCGTGGCCAGTAACGCCTCAGCAAGTGATATGTCATTCACGACGGAATCGCCCAGAGCGTCAGCCTGGAGCCCGGCTTCCAGCCTCCTGCATTCACCGGACTTGATGTCTGCAACGGAACGCCGCCCCAAGAGACTTGAGCATTGGTTCACGGTCCTGGCACTTGTGTTGTTCTCGCATGGGTTCTTCCTTTTCTTCAACATCCGTGATGCGGTTATCGACCCCAGTGAAACCCGGCCGCTGAATCAGGCAATCTTCATCTTGATATATCTCGGCACCGCTGTCGTCAGTTTCCGTCACCTGTATGGCGATCCTCACCGCGATTCGGAGGTCGCGATGGGTCTGGTTGCTTGTCGGCGTCGCTACACTTTCGATTTCTTGGTCCGCCGCTCCGGACGTCACGACACGTCGAAGTGTGGCACTCATCGCAACGACACTCTTTGGAACATATCTAGGAACACGTTACTCGTTACGTCAACAACTCCACCTGCTGCTGGCTGCCGCCGCCTTGTTGGGCGTCGGAAGTTTATTGACAGCGTTGTTTCTCGAAGATTACGGCCTGATGCAGGTTGCCAGTATTGGTGCATGGCGAGGGATTTTTGGAGAGAAAAACACACTGGGACGATTCGCGACGCTCGCACTGATTGTCGGGGCTTCAAGCTATGGGGATGCGAGGTCGGAAGGACGCGTTTGGCACCTTTGGGTACCGGTCACGATTCTTGCCGTCTTACTTGTGATGTCTAAATCCGCGACGGCTGTCCTGGTCGCGGTCATCCTTGCTCTGTTATGGCCCCTCTTTCGCGCTCTGCGCGGGAACAGAACGTTACTGGTTTCGGCGCTGATTTTCGTGGCTCTGGTCGGTCTGGGCATCAGCGCCTTCTTCATTGAAGTCTCCGACACGATCTTCAACTCGCTCGGTCGTGACGCCACCCTCACGGGGCGAACGAGGTTGTGGGAGCTTGTCTTGGAGAAAATTCTAGAGCGGCCGTTACTTGGATATGGGTTCGGAAGCTTCTGGTTAGGCTTGAATGGGCCATCAGCCGATGTGTGGGAGCTGCTAGGGTTCGCGACGCCACATTCGCACAACGGCCTGCTAGACCTGATGCTCAACATAGGCGGCCTCGGCACAGGGCTCTTCCTAATCGGTTTTTGCGATGGCCTCTTCAAAGCGATCCGAAGGATGCGTGTAGGTACCCAATCAGTTGATGTTTGGCCGATCGCGTTCCTATCTTTCATGGTTCTTTACAATGTGACGGAGAGTTCCATCCTTTACCAGAACAGCATCTATTGGGTGATGTATGTAAGCATCCTGATGACACCGATTCCATATGGAAATGACGTCAAAGCCACCGCGCCTATGAACCGTCTCGACTACTCTGGGCGACGCGAGTCTTGGTTGCGGCCGTCGGTGATAACGTCCTGAAGTCGGTTCAATCTGCTTTCGCTCAGTAACAACGACGGGCCCCATCCGAGTCTGCGCCAAGCCTCCCTCCGAAGGACCGATTCCGAGGACATGCGATTTATCTCACTGAATTTCTGGGCCGATGGCGTGAAGCGCTACGCAGCTTCAAACGTACCCTGTTGCGATGGTACCGGATGGATGTTCGCAGGGGAGGGTGCCAGGTTTGTGATCCAAGCCATCTGATTTGTCGTCATCGCGCGACAGCTTGGAACCACCGGTTACGGAGCTTTCGCAAGTATTCTCGCGACGGTAGGCATTCTCGGGTCGTTCGCCACATGGGGATGGGGCAACCTGCTCGTCAAGGACGTTGCGGGAATTGCCTCCATCTTTCCAGTTTTCTGGGGACAGACGCTACGGGTCGGCCTCGTCTCAGGGGGATCGCTAAGTATTGTCGCTCTCCTGGCATCCCACGCTGTCTTCGGCACTCGATTCCCCTGCCGTTGACATTGTTAGTAGCGCTGGCGGATTTGATCTTTTTCAGGCTTCTCGGCCTCTGCGGTAGCGCTTATCAGGCACACGAACGCCTGGATCGCACTGCCGGACTCCAATTGCTGGTCAGCCTGGCCCGCCTGTGTGCCGCTGGATTGATGGTGTTCTTCGCCAATGGCACAGCCACGCAATGGGCGGCCCTCTACTGCGCCAGTACAGCCGCGGCAGCGGCTGCAGCGCTCGTCTTAGCGACGCATGAGCTCGGAGCGCCACGATTGGGCTTGCCTATCCGGAGGTCCGATCTGTCGTGAGGGGTTCCACTTCTCCGTCAGTCTGTCGTCGTCGACCATATATAACGACGTGGACAAGACGATGCTAGGACGCCTGGGCCCGTTCGCAGCTGTCGGCATCTACAGCGCTGCCTATCGCGCGATCGACGCCGCATTTATTCCGGTCCGGTCCCTGCTCTTCGCATCGTACGCCAGCTTCTTTCAGCAGGGAGCCCTTGGAATAGGGGCGACACTGGTGCTTGCGCGACGGCTCCTGGTCCCTTCCGTAGTCTATTGCCTGACTGGCGTCCGCAACCTTGGCTGCCGGGGCGCCGCTTCTAGCAGCAGTGCTGGGCAGCGACTTCGATGAAAGCGTCAGTGCGGTGCGCTTCCTTGCAGCAATTCCACTGCTACGCGCAATACAGGTCTTCGCCTCTGACGCGCTGACCGGTGCGGGCTATCAGCGATGGAGAGGCTCCCTTCAGTTTCTCGTCGCACTCATTAATATCGCTTTGAACTTGTGCTCATCCCAATCTTCTCGTGGCGCGGCGCAGCCGTGGCGAGCCTTCTGTGCGATGCCACTCTGGCCGCGGGCATGTGGACCCTCGTGGGGCTAGCGGTGGCCGCGCAGCTGATGCTGTACTTCCCTGTCTATGACCGTTGGCGGTTCGTTGACTGGAAACGTTTGACGCCTGCTGTAATGATCGCCTACCCACCTCGAGACATCAACCGCGTAGCGATCTGTATCGCGACGATGTCTCGGCCGAAGGGGTTGACACGTCTGCTCAGTTCGATCACCAAGTTGCAGTTTCGTAGGCACCCGACTCCGGAACGCTTGATCGTCGTTTGTGACAATGATCCCGATCAGTCTGCTGCTACATCTGTCGCGCGGTTTAGCCTGGAATGCACTTTAAATGTCAGATACGTCAATGAGCCGCAGCGCGGTATTTCATTTGCGCGAAACGCTTGCATCCGCTCCGCATTGGAAGCTGGCGCGGACGCTGTCGCCTTCATCGACGATGATGAGACGCCCGATCCTGACCGGTTGGACGACTCTCGGCCACGAAGACGCCGATTCCAGGCACATGTCGTGACAGGTCCTGTTAGCCTGACTATGAAGAAGGAGTCCCGGAGTGGAAGATTCGAGGCCGGGTTCTTCGAGCGTCCGACGATGACAAGGGCACCACGACGCCAATGGCTGCAGCCGGCAACGTTTTGATGGTGCGCGAAGTCATCGACATGGTGGGATGCTTCGAAGACGGCTCGCGCTGAGTGGTGGTGAAGACTCGCACTTCTTTTGGCGCGCTCGAGCTGCCGGTGCGACGACCGTTCGGAGCCGGACAGCTGTCGTACGCGAAATGGTGCCGTTGTCGATGTCACGCGTCGAATGGCGGGTTCGCCGAGCGTGTCGCGTCCAAAGCGCATATGTGTTTTGCGAACGAGAGTTGCTGCCACTGATGCGGTGGATGCCACGACGATTAGTCAGGACTTTGGGCATTGGTGCCCGAGGACCGGTCGAAGATCATCGCGCCGATGGCCGGTCGGGTAAAGTTTGTCCACGGTCTCTCGACCTCGCCCGCGCGGTGGGGGCCACGGCCGCGTTCGTAGGTGGACCACATGATGAGTATCAGACGATCGACGGGCAATGAAATCCCGCCCAATATTCCAAATGAATAGACAGGTCGCAGGAAATCCACTAGCTGGACGGAATACTGCGGAAGCGGCGCCAGGAAGTGGGAGTCCTTCTTTGCACTGGTGTCGCTGCTGCTCCTCAGCGGGCGGTTCCACCGCTCATGCGAATTACCGAAGGCCTGACCTAGTCGAGACTGGATCGATCCGGTCTTTTCAGCGCTCTCAGACCGGTTTACGGCGTAATGTGTATGTTGGCGGTTTTCAAAGTACGCGTCAGTCCCCAGCTGTTCACCGGATTCTGGCCCGCCTGGACCTTGGACGCATGGCCCTTTGGGAGGCCAACCTGCGGCATGGACAGAGAGCCCCTCCTCGGCTACAGATTTGGCAGCACTCTGCCTCGGGCTGGAGGGTTCGTCCAGTGACATCTGGAGTGAATTCGTCTGCGTCCGCCGCATTCTCACATGGCTTTCTCTGACCTCACGCTCGAATTGGGTAATCGTGGGTTTGGGCCTGTATCTCATTGTCTCGTCTTCTCCGCAATCGCTGTCAAACAGGCAACGCTCCCGCGGGGTAACCGCGCCGTCGTGGGGGTGTGGGCCTCGAGCTTTCTTGTCTTTGTCTGGACCGTCCAATCCGACCAAAAGTTCGTTACTGCGACAACACAGTCTGTTCTGGGCTTGTTCGTCGCGACGAGCGCAAGTCTCGCCGCGCGCGAGCCAAGCCGAATGAAGGAATGCCGTCCCGGGTTGTTTCTAGACGTTGATCCAATGCGGCCGCTCACTTAATGGCAAAGTGTGTCTGGGCCGTGAATACCCGAAGGCTATCCGTAGTTCTACAGCGCTGGCTGACTGAGTATCGACTGCCATTCTTCAAGCATCTATCGAACTCCTGGCAATGGAAGTAGATCTTACATAGAGATTGCTGTACGGGCGAGCTGACTGCGCTGACCGAAAAAAGGCAGATCTGGATCTCGAAAACTCCTTTCCCCTGGACACTGACGTCTCGAGCAGCGTCAAATAAGGGTTGGTCCGCGCGAGGCTATTACATAACGGCCCGACTGAGCATCTGCAGCAGTGCTGAACTTGTAGTTTTTCCCCAAGAGAAGAGAACCTCGCGGTCACATTCTCGCGTCGACGCCCAGAAAAACTCATTCACTGAAGTTGGCGTGGTGGGGACACGGGGCTGATTTTCAAGCCCAACGCCACAGTTACGGCACCTCGCATCGTCCGGCCTGCGCAGTTTTCTCTTGAGGCGGACAACTGGTTCTTTCGCTTACACCTCGCTCAGTGCACTCGAACCGTATAAAAGCATGGGTTTCCGTCAACCCGTATCACGATACTGAACAATACAATTGATGTAGGCGCGCTGGTCAAACGCCGCTGCCATCAGACCGCAGGCGAAGCCGATGTGAGAGCATTGCGCGTGAGCGTCTGAACATACTTCCTGATGCCTGCATTGCCGTTTTTATAGGCGGCCTGGCATCCTATAAGCGCCTCGATTCCTTCTTGTCCGAAGCAGGACACCCATCCGGAATAGACTTCCCACCTTCACATTGATTATCATCGCGCGGTCCGGCCTTCAGTAATTTTTGCGTGCGTGACGTGGTGATGCATCGTGAATGGCTGAAATTTGTCGGTCCCGTGTTTGCCGCCGACAAGGCCGTCCTTCTCTGCCGCGTCCTGCAGTCGGGCCCCAACCCGGCGTTCGGGCTTGCCATCGAGATGCGCCGCCGCCAGCGTCCGAATGGTCATCGATCGACCAACCCCCATCACGGCCCCGAGATTCGTGGACCCTAGACATAACCAAAACGGAGCATCATCACCGATGAGCTCCTCAGCGCTTTTGCGGTGGGCGCGCTGGCACGTTCTCGGCAACCAGTTTTTCCGGCGCACATCTTGCGGAGGTTGGCCCTGACTTGGAACGGACCCGACACCTCACGATCGATAGCATGGCCCGCAAGTTCTTGTTCAGGTGTGCAATTTGGCGCTCGCGCAGCACCACACTTCATGAGAATCCTTCAACTGCACAATCGATACAATCAGCCTGGGGGGGAAGACGCGGTTGTCGATTTGGAGAATCGAGCTCCTGCACTCTCAGGGACACCAGGTAGATCAAATTCATCGTCTCAAATGGCGATATCAAACCGGTCGAGTGGCTCGGGATCGGCTGGCGAAGCGCCGGGAATCGTGCTGCCATGCACGAGGTTGACAGGCAGATTCGCTTGATTTAAACTGGACGTCGTTCATGTCCACAATTTCTTCCCGGCAGTTGAGCACATCGGTCTGACAGACCGTGCGCACGTCATAACGTCGCTGTCGTCCAGACGCTGCACAACTTTCGACCGATTTGTTTGGGTGCGAATCTGTCCAGAAACGGTGCAGTGTGCGAGCAATGCCTCGGCACACATCCCGGGTATGGGGGCTGCACCGCTGTTACCGGAGCAGTCTGGCCGCATCAACAGTCGGTGCGTGGATGATCACTGATCAACACCACACGACGCACCTGGCACACCGCTGTCGATCGATTCATTGCGCCATCTGAGTTCGTCAAATCGAAGTTTGTGACAGCAGGGTTTCCGGCGAGTCGCATTATGGTCAAGACGAATTTTGTCGGCGGTTTGTGGGCTGATCCAGTCCCAGAGCGCGCTCGTGTGGGAGGACTGTTTGTTGGAAGGGCTCAGCGAGGAGAAGGGTATCAAGACCCTAATCGCCGCGACCGAGCGGTCGCGAACGCAGATCGGTGTTGTCGGTGACGGTCCGCTGAAGGAACCTGGTACCGGCAGTTTGATCACAGCATTGGGGCGGTTACCAGCGGAAAAAATACGCAGCCACATGTTGGCGGCGCGGTACTGATCGTGCCATCGGTGTGGTATGAAGCTTGGCTGGTTGTTATCGCCGAAGCGTTTTCCTCTGGGCTTCCAGTGATTGCCTCAAGAATCGGTTCTCTTGCAGAGATTATCGACGACGGCAACACTGGTTCCTGTTCGAACCGGGCAATGACAGCGATTTGGCCAGGCGAATTGAATGGGCGTCGACTCACCAGGACGAGATGGCGAGGATGGGCCGAACGCTCGCCTACGCTATGAGGAACGGTTCACTCCAGCGCAGAACTACAACGACCTCATGGCTGTCTATCGCAACGCGATTGCCGATCCTCGTTCTGACAGAGCGGTCGCTCTGCGCTGCAACTAATTCCGTTCTTGCTAGCGACCCCAAGTGTTCACGGACCGCGTAGCTGGACGCCATCCACAGGGTGTGGTCGACGTCAGTCGGCTACGCAATAGGCCGGGACTGGGCCGTATGAGAACAATCTACTTCGGACTCCGGCAGGCTCCTTCGCTCGCTGTCTCAGATCCTGTTTCGAAAGCCACGTCGGATAGATTCTCGAGAAACTTGGGAGCACCAATGGAGGCTGGGGTGGTCCCCCACGTTGCTCATTACTCCCTCGTGGGTCTGCTATTCTGCTGGTGTTGGGGAAGACATCACGTCTCGACTTGGCACTCATCGACCGATTTGGGTGCGAAGTGACGGCTCGACCCAACTCCGCGGGCGATCCAATTTTTAGCAGCGCGCCCGAAGCAGATTCCCAATAACCATTTCAAGCCCGTTGGGATTTGGTCCGACGACGCCACATTGACGTTCTACGCGCCCAGAATCCGCAGCACGTCTCGCACTCAATCGTAAACCTTCAGAGAACGGCAGAATCCTTCGAAGCGCCGTGTCGGCGTTTGTCAACCCTCGTGCGTGAGTTGGGGCATCGCCGAATCGATTTGTTGAAACTTGACATTGAAGGAGCCGAGTATGCGGTCCTTGAAAGCATGATTGAGGACCGGCTCCTCCCCACGGTCCTGTGCGTCGAATTCGATCAACCCATGCCTTTTGGGAAGACTGTTACGACGGTGCGCCGCCTGGAGCAGGACGGATACCGAGTTGCTTCGATCTATGGACTGGAATTACACCTTTCTGAGAAATGGTCACGATAACATTGTCGGGTGCCGTCCGGGCCACGTCGCGTGTAGCGACGAGACGACTCCGCACCTCCTCACCTCAGCTCATCTCTTTTGCAGTTTTTCTGTTTGAGGAGTCCGGGCAATTGACCGACGAGTGGTGGGTGCTTGGCTACTGATGCAGGTGTCTCTAATCACTGCCGCTCGATTGACGGAGCGGGCAACGTGAAACGCAGCATTGCGGAAGCATCAGTTTAACCTCCTGGGTGTACCGATCACCGCCACAGATCTGTCAAAAGCCTCGGAGACGATTCGCAATTGGGTTCTCGACGAAGACGCGTACCTATGTCTGCGTCAGGGATATCCATGGCGTAGTCGCCTGCCATAAGAACGAACGTTTGCTCAACGCCCATCAGAGGGCCGGCATGGCGACACCAGATGGTATGCCCGTGGTTTGGGTTGGCAAGTGGTTGGGTGAGCGGCTGGACCGCGTTTGCGGGCGCGATCTGACGCTAGCGGTTTGGAGCGATCACTTGAAACCGGGGCCCGGCACTTTTTGTTTGGTGGTGGACCTGGGTCGCGGAACTACTGGCTGAGCGATTGATCAACGCTTTCCGGGCCTGCAGATCGTGGGAACGCTGTGCCCGGTCGTAAGTGACGAAATCACGGTCGACCCGGAACACTCGGCCCACGTTAATCGAACTCGAAGCCGATATCGTTTGGGTCGGGCTAGAGCACCCGCAAACAGGAGCTCTGGATGGCGGCCTACCGACCATATCTCGATGCTGCTGTCCTGACTCGGTGTTGGTGCCGCCTTTGATTTCCACGCCGGCCTCAAGCCACAGGCTCCCAGATGGATGCAGCGTTCCGGGATCTTGAATGGATCTATCGACTCTGCTCGGAGCCCAGACGATTGTGGCGGCGATATCTACACACGATTCCAGTCTTCGTGTGGCGAATGTCGATGCAGCTGATGCACATAGGGAAGTAGCGCTATTCAATTATCACAACGTGGAGGGGGGCCTATGCCTGGATCGCGCGTATTCGTTGCCGGCCACCGCGGGCTCGTTGGTTCAGCGATCATCAGAAAGCTCGCGGCCGACGGTCATGAGCGACATTCTGGAACAGCGACTCGCGATCAGCTCGACCTGCGCGACCAGGCTGCGGTGAATTACTGGTTCCGCGCCAATGACCAGTAGGACGTGTACCTCGTAGCTGGAACCGTTGGCGGCATCCTGGCAAACTCCACACGGCCCGCAGAGTTCATTTACGACAATATGCTGATTCATGCCACGGTGGTGCATGCTGCACACCAGTTTGGCGTCAGAAACTGCTATATCTAGGCAGTTCGTGCATCTACCCTCGGGAATCACCGCAGCCGATGCGAGAGGAAGCCCTGCTGACGGGGCCGCTCGAGCCGACCAATGAACCGACGCGATCGCAAAGATTGCCGGTATCAAATTGTGCCAGGCTTATCGGCGTCAGTACGGCAGCGAATTCATCTCCGCGATGCCAACGAATTTGTACGGACCCAATGACAACTTCAGCCTCACGAGCTCCCATGTGTTGCCGGCATTGATGAGGAAGTTTCATGAGGCCAAGGTGCGTGGGGATTGCGCGGTAACCATCTGGGGTACTGGCTCTCCCAGGCGCGAGTTCCTGCACGTCGATGACCTAGCCGACGCGTGCGTGTTCCTGATGGAGCACTATACAGAAGCCCAGCACATCAACGTCGGAACAGGCAAGGATCTATGATTCGACGAGCCCGCAGAAACAGTGCGGAATGTCGTGTACCCGAAGGCCGTACTTGAGTTTGATACGAGCAAGCCGGATGGGAGTCCGCAAAAACTCCTGGATGTATCGCGGCTTCATACCCTCGGATGGAAGCACCGCATCGACTTGTGTGAAGGCATTGAGCAGACATACCGATGGTTCCTCGACAACCGCGGCGTGTTGCGAGCGGAATCCGAAGGGCTCGACGCAACAAGAGTTATGACCGGAGCGTGAAATGCACTCCAGATGCTGCGTGCGTCCGGACATTCGGTGGGAGAAGACTGACGTTGCACCCGGACCTCGGTATGGGTACCCATTAAGTTGGTACTTCATAAATGGACTTTCGTTCATTGAGCCACCTCGCCACGGCCCTTCTCGCGTGGGGCGTGTCGTCTTTCGGCGCCGTCTACCCGTGGGGGTACGGTGCGCTTGCTATCGGGATTGTTATGGCGGGGGCATGAACCGCACGCCGAACCCCGATGGCAAGGCCGGGAGTGACCCTCCTGCCCTTTGCTCTTCTCGTGTGGTGGTCTGCGGCGCCCAGCTCCTGTCCCTTCCGCGCGAAACCCTGGCACAGCTCGGTCCCGGTACCTCGCAATTCCTCAGCGCCGCCGATGTCGCCTATGCGCGCCGGGGTCGCTGACCGTCATGCTCTTTTCATCGATGCAGACCAGACGATTCGTGGACTGGCATCCATAGTGTTCGGTGCGTTCAGCAGCCGCCCGGCGACTTCAGCAGATTTCCCCCTATCAACTATTTCTCTGCACCGTGTGATGTCATTTAGCATCCACAGTATTTACGGGCAAATATTCAAAATCTGGCGCCAGAAGAGATTTGCATTGTTCCTTCGTATCATCAGGCCAAGAATATCCGACACGTTGCTCGATGTCGGTGGATACCCGTCGTTTTGGACCTCACACCCTCAATCGGTAAAGCGAATCGATACGGTCAATGTGCATGAAGTGCACTGGGACAACGGGCGGGCCCCTAACCATTCGCTGAGGACTTTGGTCGGCGATGGCTGCCATCTTGCGTTTCTTGACAAGAGTTACGACATCGGCTTTTCAAACAGCGTGATCGAGCACGTCGGATTGTGGGAACGACAACAAGAGTTCGCTGCGGAGATTCGACGCGTTGCCAGGAACCTGTGGATCCAGACTCCCGCGTACCGAGTGTCCTATCGAGCCACATTACCTGACCCCGTTTATCCACTACCTCCCCAGAACGGTCCAGAAGATGATTATGCGGTGGTGCACGTTGTGGGGATGGATAGCCCGGCCGAGCCGTACCCAAATCGAGTCAGTGGTCGAGACAACCCGGCTCCTGCGAAAGTCAGAGATGCGACAACTCTTTCCCGACTGCGAGATCCTCGTTGAACGAATGTTCTGGGCCATTCCGAAGTCTTATATTGCAATCCGACGAGACACGCTAGATTTACAAGCAAGTTAAGGGCCGCGTTCACATGCTTACCTGAGATCACTTGAGCTCGTTTGTCACCCTCCTTCTCGCTTGGGGCGTCCTGTCTTTCGGCGCCGTCCACTCATGGGCTTATAGGCCACTCGCCGTCGGTATCGCCATCTCTGCGCTCTGGGCCGGACGATGGACTGCGGCGGCACGACCAGGGACACACTTGTGGTGTTCGGTCTGCTCATCCTCGCGTGCGGCGCTCAGCTCCTGTCCCTTCCGCGTGAAACCTTGGCGCAGCTCGGTCCCGGCACCGCGCAATTCCTGAACACCGTCGATGTCGCGTATGCGTCAGGGGTGGTCGACCGTCATCCTCTTTCCATCAATCCAGGACAGACGATGCGTGGACTGGCATTCATACTGTTCGGGGCCGTTTGGACCACCACGTGCGCCGGCTTCGCCCAGCAGACAAGCGGGTTTCCACGCGCATTGACCCGAAACCTTGTCGTGCTTGGCGTCGCGATAGGAACAATTGGGCTGGCGCAAAAGGCCACCTTCAACGGCAAGCTGCTCTGGTTCTGGGAACCAATGTTCTACGCGACCAACGGCTTCGGCCCCTTTGTCAATCGCAATCACTTCGCCGGCTGGATGCTGCTCGTTCTCATGCTGAGTGTCGGCTATCTGTTCGGCCGATTCAGCAGCCGCCCGGCATCGACCGCATCAACATGGCGCGACCGACTGCTCTGGATCGGGTCGCCCGAAGGCACACCGGCAATCCTCACGGGGATCGCCATTCTCGTGATGGCCTGTGCACTTGTCTGGACGATGTCGAGATCCGGAATTGCGGGCGCCGCAGTGGCCGCCACCATCTTGTGCGGAGCAGCCGTCTACCGAGCAAAGCGGCGAGCGCTCCGGTTTGTGCTGGCTGGTTACCTGCTGCTCACCGTTATCGGAGTCATCGCATGGCGTGGAGCCGACACGCTGGTCGACTGGTACGGCAACACGGGCACCCTCGAGTGGCGCATCGATCTCTGGAAGGACACGCTGCCAGCACTGAATGACTTCTGGGTCACCGGCTCGGGTCTCAATACCTACGGGACGCTCATGCTCGGGTACCCGCGGACCGATGCGTCGGTCCAGCCGTTTGAGGCACATAACGACTATCTGCAGCTGGCCGTCGAGGGCGGACTCCTGCTGTGCATCCCAGTCGCCCTGCTGATCGTGACACTCGCCCGAACCACATTCCGTCGTCTCAAACAGCCCCAGGACGAAATGACGTGGTGGATCCGCATGGGCGCCACGGCCGGCATCTGCGGCATTGCCGTGCAGGAACTGACAGAATTCAGCCTTCAGATTCCTGGCGTCGCGCTCCTTTTTGCGACCTGCCTGGCACTGGCTATTCATGAGCCTGCACCGATCCAAACGCACCGACGCCGCACAACACGGGAAACACCGCGCGAACTTGTCACCACCTAGGTGATCGGCAACCGCCGACCACCGATATCCCAAGCCACAAAATCTAACGAGAACGAGCGGAGAATGGCGCAGCCCTGCCTTCGCTCCTACGACTTCGAGGCAATCAGATAGAATCGACGCGCATGAGCCTGCGGATTGGTTTCGATCTCGATGGCGTGGTGGCCGATATGGACTCGGCGCTCAAGCGCCAGGAACAGCGGCTGTTCAGCGCGGGACCCAGTGAGACGTCTGAGCCCAATTCCTCGGAGTCCGCGCGCAATCCCGAAGAACCCCGCGAAGCCTCGGAAAACGAAGACGCCACCGACCCCGTAAGCGTCCAGATGAAGAAGCACGGATTGTCCCCCAGCCAGAGACGCCGTCTGTGGCAAGAGGTGGAAAACATCGAGAACTTCTGGGAGACGCTCGACGAGATTGAACCGGGAGCCGTGCAGGCCATCGCAGACTACACAGCCAGCCGACGATGGGAAGTGATTTTCCTCACCAAACGACCCTCGACCGACGGCTTGACCTCTCAGCGCCAGTCGCAGCGCTGGCTGCAGCGTCACGGGTTTCCGATGCCGAGCGTCTTTGTCGTCCAGGGGTCACGAGGAAGCATTGCCGATGCCCTGGCTCTCGATGTCGTGATCGACGATCTGCCTGCGCAACTGCGTCGATATCATCTCCGATTCCGACGCACGGGCCATCCTGGTGTGCCGCGATAACTCGAAATCAACGTTCGCCAATGCGACCCGTCTTGGGATTGCGACAGTTCCCACCGTCGCCGCCTGCCTGCAGATGCTGGTTGAGCTCGACGAAAACCCTTTGCGCAAGCCGGCGTGGATCGGGTCGCACAGGCCCTCGTCGTCGGCGCCCGCAAACACCCAGCAACGCCGCACCCGAGGTCTGGTAGGATCGCGGCAATGACACGGACCATGAGAGGCGTTGCAGCCTTCGTCGGAGCTGTGTTCCAAAGCCTCGTCAAGGAAAACCGGTGAGCGTTCGTGTGCGGCCTGCCCGTCTGATCATCCTGTTGGCGCTCGTCATCGTCGGCGCACTTGGACAGCCGGCACACGTCCGCGGCCAGGGTCGCGGCGGACCGGCCCCGGCCGTCACGGCCCGGGCGTCGGCGCCCATCGATCTCACGGGCTACTGGGTTGCGGTCGTCAACGAGGATTGGCGTTACCGCATGATCACCCCTCCGAAAGGTGACTACCGCGGCGTTCCAATCACCAAGGAAGCACTCCAAATCGTGAACGCGTGGGATCCTGCGGCTGACGAAACCGCTGGGAATCAGTGCAAGTCGTACGGTGCCGCGGCCATCATGCGCGTTCCGGGGCGCATTCATGTGACATGGCAGGACGATGACACGCTGAAGATCGACATTGACGCGGGCACCCAGACTCGGCTCTTGAAGTTCGCGGCCTCTCCTGCACCGCAGGAAAAGCCGACATGGCAGGGTCAGTCCGCCGCCAGGTGGGAACGGCCGCAAGCCGGTCGCGGCGCAAACCCGTCGGCGCCACCCCCGCGCGGCGGATCGCTGACCGTGGTGACCACCAACATGCGGGCGGGCTACCTGCGCAAGAACGGGGTGCCCTACAGCGAGAACGCCAGGCTCACCGAATACTTCGATGTGGCCCCACACGCAGACGGCGGACAATTGCTCGTCATCACGTCCGTCGTGGACGATCCGCAATATCTGACGCAGCCGTTCATCACCAGCTCGCATTTCAAGAAAGAAGCGGACGCATCCAAATGGGATCCAACACCCTGTTCGGCCGCGTGGTAATGCTCCCGGCGGCGCTCGTCGTGATCCTGCTGGTCTGGGCACCGGTCAATCGCACCGCCCTTGCGCAGGCGGAGCTCGTGGGCTCCTGGGCCGCGAGAAACACCGAGGACATTTCGCGCGACTCGTACCCCGTGGACTACGTTGGGCTTCCGCTCAACAGCGAGGGGCGCTTACGAGCCCTCAGCTACAACGAATCGCAGCTGGGAATGATCGAGCGGCAATGCGAAGGATGGCCGGCCTTCTATTTTGTGCAGGGTCCATTCGGTTTGAAGATCTGGAGCGACACCGAGCCGGTCAAAGGCGTGACTATCTCCTTTACGATTGGCGCGTGGGAAGACAAAGCTCCAATGACTATCTGGATGGACGGTCGCCCCCACCCGTCGAAGTACGCCGAGCACACGCGCGAAGGGTTCACGACCGGCCGCTGGGAAGGCAATACGCTCGTCGCATACACGACGCACATGAAAGCCGGCTTCCTTCGAAAGAACGGTCCTCCAAGCAGCGACCAGGTGACGATGACGTCGCGCTTCTATCGGCATGGCGACATCCTGACGGTGCTGACGGTGATTGAAGATCCGATCTACCTTGCCGAGCCGCACATCATCTCGAAGAGTTTTCAGCTGTCGCCGACCCCGATCTTGCCGGTCGGCCCGCCCTGCGTGTCGGGTTTCGAAGGACGACGGCCCGGGGAGGGCGTTCCGCACTACCTTCCCGAGAAGAATCCGTTCGTTGATGAAATGACCAAGCTCTACCAGATCCCGCGCGATGCGGTGCTGGGCCAACCCGAAACGCTGTATCCGGAGTATCGAAAGAAGATTAAAGGCTCGTACGTGCGACCGGAGCCCTGCAAGAGAAACTGCGGCGCCCCGCCCGTGCGGTAGTCCCCGTCACCACGAAGCGCACGAAGGTTCTAACCACGAAGGCACGAAGAACACGAAGGATTTGTCAGCTTTTCTTCGTGTCTTCGTGGTTCGCCCGTCTTCGTGTCTTCTATGAAGCGGCTGTTGATAGTCAAGCTCCATCGTGAAGTGGTGCGTGTGGGAATGTGGAAATCCGTTCTGTGGATTTTCACTCCCACACGCTGGTCTGTTCGTCTCGTCGCAAAGCCACGTGATGCGTCGCAATCTTCGTGACGGTGGTCACGCCACCCACGCACGAAACGCGCTTACACCCCACGTCTTGTTTTTGTGTGTGGTTCGAAGGGTGGGAGCATAGGTTGCGCCTTGGTTTCTGGACTCAGGAGCGGACGGCCGGCGCAATCCATCGGGCAATGCAAGCGCACGAAGGTTCTAACCACGAAGGCACGAAGAACACGAAGGATTTGTCAGCTTTTCTTCGTGTCTTCGTGGTTCGCCCGTCTTCGTGTCTTCGTGGTACATGCCGTTACTGAGAAGACTGTCCTTTTGCTTTAGCGGCCACCGCGGCGCGGTTCACGGAGGTTCCTCGCAGATACATCGACGCGATCTTCCGCGTATTGGTGATGTCGTCCAACGGGTTGGCGTCGAGGACGACGAAGTCCGCGCTCTTGCCGGATTCGATGGTCCCCATATCCTTGATCGCCAGCAGCTCCGCCCCGTTGCGCGTTGCGGCGACAATCACCTGCGCCGGCGTCATCCCCGCCGCCACCATATCGGCCATCTCGAGGTGCATGCCCCACGGTGTATTGCCGTCGGTGCCGACGGCGATCTTTACGCCTTCCTTGTTGAGTCGGGCCAGGTTCCGTGCCTGGATCCCAAACGCCTTTTGCGCGTCGGGCCGGTCGGTCGCAGCAGCCTGAAGTTTCTGCAGATCGCCGGCCGGGATTGAGTCCTTCAACCAGCTGAGATCGGTGGCAACGCCCCGATCGGGCAGGTTCGGCACCAGGATGATGCTGGGACGCGCCTTGATCAGCTTGACGAACTCGTCGTCTATATCCTGGTCACGCACACCGTGGGCGAACGCATCGAGTCCAGCGCGCAGCAGCCCCTTCCCGTCTTCGAGTGTAAAGATGTGCGCGGTGACGCGGAGTCCGCGCTTGTGGGCTTCGTCAATGACGGCGCCGTACAGGTCGGGCGTCAGCTTCTTGAACTTCCCGTCTCGATCGTCCACCCAGATCTTGACGAAATCGACCTTCTTCGCCGCAAGCTCCTCCACCGCCTTCCGTGCTTCTGCCGGAGTGGTGATCCAATAGGGGATATCCGTGCGGCCTGGCTCCGGCGCCGTGATGCCACGGCCAGCCGTGCGAAAACGCGCGGCATCCGGAATCGTTTCGGCTCGCACCTGAAACGCCAGATCACCCGGATCCTGACCCAGGCTCAGGGCCGCACCCACACCGTAGTACGGCCGGCGCTGCAGGTCGTCGACGAGCGCCGCGCGCTCGCGGCTGAGGTGCGTGTGCGTGTCGATCAGCGCCGGAATGACCGTTTTCCCGGTGAGGCTCACGCGAGCCGCACCGGCCGGCGCTTTCACATCACCCGCCCGGCCGACCTGTGTGAAACGACCGCCATCGACAACGAACGTGGCGTTTTCGATGGGCGCCCGCCCATCGCCGACGATGACCCGCGCTCCTTCGAAGACAGTGACGGTGCCTGCCTGAGCCTGGGCAGATTGCGGAGCGAACGAGGCCAGGGCGCCGAGGGCGACCATCAGCAGCAGGCCCACAAAGGCCACGTGACGGGTTTGCAGGTGTGCTCGGTGCATGGAGTCCTCCAGTGCTGTGGAGAGCCGAGAAAAAGCCAATCCTACTCCACAATGAAGCCTCTCGATCCGAAATGCTCGCGAACCCGCCCGGTCCGCCAACCACCAGGACGGATGCGCGGTGACCGGATTGACTTCCCCGCTCCTGACTTCCCCACTTCCTGTTTCGTGCCCACGTGTTCGATATGAAACAGACGTCGCACATCTCGTGCATTAGCGTACGATCCGGCATGCGTGATCTCGTTGTTCTACCCGTCTCGGCGGGCACGAGTATAAGACGGTGTGCGCGTCGGATCGCGTGTTTGATCGTGCTGGCCGGACTGGGGGTCAGCGCGAATCCTTCGTTTGCGCAGGAGCCGTCCTTCTCGCGGCTTGCGTTGTTCGAGCGCTATCTGGAAACGCTCCGACAGCGTGTCCGCATTCCGGGCCTGTCTGGCGCAATCGTCCATCATCAACGGATCATCTGGGAGAAAGGGTTCGGTTATCAGGACCTCGAGCGGCGAATCGCTGCGCGGCCGGATACGCCCTACCGGATCGCATCTCTGACGAAAACGTTCACCTCGATGCTACTCATGCGGTGTGTCGACCAAGGGACCGTCGACCTCGATTCTCCAATCCGCCGGTACACGAACCTCATTCCGGAACCGGGCGCCACAGTCGGCCACGTCCTGAGTCACACGTCGGCAGGCACACCCGGCACTTCGGGTATAACGGCGACCGCTACGTTGCGCTGACGGCCGTGGTGGAAGAATGTACGAGGCAGCCTTTCCGCCAGGCAGTCACGACGGGCATTCTCGATCGACTGGCGATGCGCGATTCGGTGCCGGGACAGGATCTCGAGCACCCAACGCCAGGTCTCGCAGCGTTCTTCGATTCGACCGCGCTCGCGAGGTACGCCTCGGTGATTGGCCGGCTCGCCAAACCTTACACGCTCGATCGTCGGAGGCAAAATGTTGCGGCGGACTACCCGCCCCGGGTCATCAACGCTTCGGTAGGCATCATCTCGACAGTCCGCGACCTGGCTGACTACGACGCGGCCATCGATCGGCACATCATGGTTTCCGCACAAGCTCAAGAGCTGGCGTGGAGGCCCGTCATCGCAGCCGGAGGCGCGGTGCAGCCGCACGCGCTCGGATGGTTCGTGCAGCAGTACCGCGGGATACGCCTCGTCTGGCACTACGGCTTCTGGCCGCAATTTTCGGCCCTGTACCTCAAGGTACCCGAGCGTGAATTGACGCTCATCCTGCTCGCGAATAGCGGCGAGCTCAGCTCGTCATTTCCACTCGGTCAGGGCGATGTCACGGCATCCGCCTTTGCGCGCACCTTTCTCAGCATATTCGTCGACTGAGTACGCCGAGTTGATCGCGTTTATACGAGCGGCGTGTAGTCGGCGTTAACTTCCAAGCAGCTTCCCGATGGGCTGTAGATCCTCGATTCGGTCGCAGGTTGCCTTGATGACCATCATCATCGGAACGGCGAGCAAAAGACCCGGGATACCCCACATCCAGCCCCAGAACAAGAGACCGGCAAACACAGTGACCTGATTCATTTGTGAAACCCGGCTCATCAACACCGGTGTCAACAACCAGCCCTCGAGTGTTGTGATGATGAGAGCGAGGCCGCCCACCGCCGCTGCCATTCCCAGCGTCCCAAACTGAAGGAAGGCGATGAGGAAAAGAGTAGAGGTGACAATCAGCGGGCCGAAGTACGGGATGGAATTCAAAACACCCGCGAACAGGCCCCACAAGGGTGCGTAGTTCAAGCGCACTGTGTGGTTTTCCGAGAAAATCTGCCGCGCTTCGCGACATGTCAACATTGCGTGATTCCGGACGGGGAAGCGACGATGTGGGGAAGTCTCGGACGACCGTTGCGAGGTTTCTGATCGAGCGAGGTGAGGCCTCCTCAGGCGGATACGGCTATCATTCGCCTACTGGCGATGCCCCCCGATAGCTCTGCGAACCGTTCGCGATCCGGGCGTCCCGTTGAAGCCGGACAGACGACGCGAAGAGCGCGCCCGAAGAGCGAACCCAGACGGTGGCGTCAGCGCAACGTTCCGCGCGCGTGGCGACAGCCATTCGCGAAGGACCCTCTCGCGCGCCCACCGAAAGGGGCCAAGCCGTTCTGGACCCGTGCCCGGCATCTGCTGTGGTCGTGGTGGCCCTGGGCCATGGCGTGTCTCTGGTCGACCGGGTCTCAGCGATGGGGCATCGCCGGTGCCACTGGGGCCATGGCACTCGCCAGCTATCTAATCGCGCCGACGGAATTCCCCCCTCGCTATGGTTTGGATCACGAATTCACAGCGGATTCCGACGAGTTCCTGCCCACCATTGAAGGCGCCACGGGAGTGCCGTTCACCGAAGGAAATCGCGTGGAGATCTTGAATAACGGCGACGAATTCTATCCGGCCATGCTCCAAGCGATTGCGGAGGCTCAATTCTCCGTCACGATCGAGGCCTATATCTATTGGGCTGGGGACATCGGCCTGAAATTCGCACGGACACTGGCGGCGAAAGCCGCGGCAGGAATCAAGGTCAAGATTCTGCTCGATGCGATTGGATCGGCCACGATTGGTGAAGAAATCTTCCGCACGCTGAAAACCGGCGGATGTCAGGTTGCCTGGTACAACCCGATTCACTGGTACACCCTCGGTCGGTTCAACAACCGCACGCATCGCAAGTCGCTCATTGTCGACGGACGCGTAGGCTTCACGGGCGGCGCGGGCATCGCCGATCATTGGTTAGGCCATGCCCAGGATCCCGACCATTGGCGCGATATCCAGATTCGTCTCGAGGGATCGAGCGTCACGCCGCTGCAGACAGGATTTGCGCAGAACTGGCTGGAAAGCACGGGGGAACTGGTTTCGGGCTCGGGGTATTACCCTCCGCAGGAGGTAGCCGGCAGCCTGCGCGTGCAAACAATCATGAGCTCACCCCAGACCGGTGCCTCGACAGTGCGCATGGCGTACTACCTGTCCATCATCTGCGCACGACGTTCAATCTATATCGCCAACCCCTACTTCGTTCCCGATCAGGTCGCCCTCGACGCACTGATAGAAGCGAAACAACGTGGCGTTGACGTACGAATCATGGTGTCAGGGATTCATAATGACAACTGGTTGGCGCGACACAACAGCGTGCGACTGTATCGGCGTTTGTTGGAGGCGGGAATTGAGATTCTTGAATTCAACCGAACCATGCTCCACCACAAATCGATGGTAGTCGATGGGATCTGGGCGACCGTCGGCACGACAAACTTCGACAATCGATCGTTTGCGCACAACGAGGAAAACAACGTCTGCTTCTACGACACCAACATCGCGGGAGAACTGGAGCGTCTCTTCCTCGCCGACCTGCCTGGCTGCCAGCAGGTCGACCTCGAATCCTGGCGCCGGCGGGGACCGCTTGCCAAGGCACAAGAGTTCATTGCCTCGTTCCTCCAAGAACAGATCTAACCGGGAGGTGTCCGCTGCGGGCGACCTTTGACCTTTGCCCTTTGACTCTGACCTTTAACCTTTGACCTTATTTATGATCCAGCGATCCGGCCCGATCGTGCATCAACCACACGCAGATCAGGCTGACGACGGCCGTCAGCGACACGTAGGTCGCAACCGCCGCGGATGTTTTATACGTCTCGTACAGGTAGAGCGCAACAATCGGCGCGGGACCTCCTGCGGTGATTGATGCCAGCTGATACCCAAGTGAGGCACCACTGTAGCGCAGTGACCCCGGAAACGCTTCTGCGATGTACGCCGCCTGGGGACCGTATTGGAGATCGTGCAACGGCAAGCCCAGGACGATTGCCAGGGCAATCAACGCCGTCACCCTCGTGTCCAGCATGCCGAAATACACAAACGGAAACACGATCATGACGAGGCAACCAACCGCCGTGACGGCTCGGCGACCATACAAGTCAGACAAGTGTCCGAACCACGGGATCGTGGCCATCGAAACAAGAGCCTGGAGCATGACCAGGTTCAACACGAAGCCGCGCGTCAGGCCGAGCACCTGCGTGCCGTACGTCAGAATGTAGGTCGTGAAGATGTAAAACGGCGTCTGCTGGCCGGTGCGCAGGAGAGCCGTAAGGATGACCTCGCGCCAGTTCTTGCGCAGCACTTCGACCACCGGCGCGCGTTCGACCTTCCCTTTCGCCTTGAGGCTCGCAAACACCGGCGTCTCGAGAATCCCGACACGAATGTAGAGCCCGACGGCCACGAGCGTCAGGCTCAACAGAAACGGCACGCGCCAGCCCCAGCTCAGGAATGCTTCCTCGGACGTGGTGTACGTCATGAGCGCGAGCGCGCCGTTTGCGAGCACCATTCCGGCCGGCGCGCCAAACTGCGCCCAGCTCGTGGTGAAGCCGCGGCGCTTCGGGTCGGTCCACTCGCCCGCCATCAGCACCGACCCACCCCATTCGCCGCCCACGCCCACGCCCTGCAGGACCCGCCCAATGATGAGCAGGACGGCGCCCCAGATGCCAATCCGGTCGTAGCCGGGGACGAGGCCTATGCCAGTCGTGGCAATGCCCATCAACAACAGCGTGGCAATCAACGCGGCTTTGCGACCGAGGCGATCGCCATAGTGGCCGAAAAAGGCCGCGCCAAACGGTCGTGCGACAAAGCCCACGAAGTACGTCGAAAACGCGAGAAGCGTTCCCGTAAACGGATCGGAGGCAGGAAAGAAGATTCTCGGGAACACCAGGGCGGCGGCCACGCCGTACAAGAAGAAGTCGTACCACTCGATCGTCGTGCCGACGGCCGACGCGACGACCGCCTTGACCATCATCCGCTTCCGCGCCGCGGGGTCCATCATCGTCGCGGCGTGCACCGTCGCGTCTATCGAGGTTGGAGTGGCCATGTTCGGCCGCTATTCTATACTCGTGTGAGGCGCGGATCGCTCGAGGATCAGGGGACGCGAATCTACGCGGATTCTTAATCTTCACGGGACGCAGATTGACGCGGATTTATTGGATCATTACGGGATGGGGATGAGTCGCCGAACACCGCTGACGTGGGCCGCATGCGCGTGTCTTGCCACCGCAGGTGGAACGGGCGTCCTTGGGCAGTTTTCCGATGCCTTCAAAGAGTCGCGCGATCACCCCGCCATTGAGTATTCGAAGCGGGAAACCACCGACGCGATTGCGACGTTGAACCGGGCGCTTCAAGCAGGCCGCTCGAAGCTCACGTTCGAAGGCCCCCGCGGCTATCTCGATTCCCTGCTGAATAGCGCTCGACATCCCGGCGGAGTCCCAAGCGCTCGTCTTCTCCGAGACGAGCTTCGAACCCGAAGACATCAGTCCGTCCAATCCTCGCGCGTTGTACTTCAACGACGCCGTTGCCGTGGGTTGGGTTCCCGGGCGAAAGACCCTCGAGCTTGCCGCCCACGATCCGCGACAGGGCGTCGTCTTTTACACGATCGAACAGACATCGGTGCCGAGACCGCAGTTCGCGCGTAACGAGCGCTGTCTGCTCTGTCACCTCACGCCGTTTACAGGAGGCGTGCCTGGCCTCGTGGCCATGAGCATGCTGCCTCTGTCCGACAACCCCAACGAGTACGCGCAGGGCTGGGCGGTCGATCATCGAACGCCCTACGACGATCGCTTTGGCGGTTGGTACGTGACTGGCGCGCGGACACCGAAGGTGCACCTCGGGAACGTGCCCGTGCATCACGTCGCGCGTTCGTACACGAGGCTGCCTGCTGCCCCAACGTTGACGTCCCTTTCCAGCAAGTTCGACGTGAAGACCTACCCTGCTCCGCACAGCGACATCGTCGCGCTGATGGTCCTGAACCATCAGGCGCACATGATCAATCTCTTGACCCGCCTCGGGTGGGAGTCGCGGATTGCCTCGGATCAGAATCGCAGCCGTCAGGCGCGCGTGACCGACATCGCCCATCAGCTCGTGGATTACCTTCTGTTCATCGACGAAGCGCAATTGCCCACACCGGTTCGCGGTGCCGCAGGCTTTGCGGAGACGTTCGCCGCCGCGGGTCCACGCGACCAGAAAGGTCGATCGCTGCGTGATTTCGACCTCGATCGGCGCCTGTTTCGGTATCCCTGCAGCTACATGATCTACTCAGCCGCATTCGACGCGCTGCCAGGCTCGGCCAAGGACGCGGTCTATCAGCGGATGTGGGAGATTCTGTCGGGGAAGGCGACCGACAAGGTTTATGGCAGACTCTCGCAGACCGATCGGCAGGCCATCGTGGAGATTCTGCGAGACACAAAAACGGACCTGCCGGAGTACTTTCGAGCAGGGATACGGTAGACTGGAATTCAAGGATCGTGTAGCGCGGACCTCAGGGTTCGCGTGTGGCGGGCCTTGAAAGGCCCGCCCTACGTATGAAACCAATGTCTCGTGCCCGGAAGTCGATCGTTGTTCTGTGCATCGCGGTTATAGCGGTGGCGGCTCTGCTGCCGGCGGTGTCGATCGACCTTGTCGCAATCCTCACGCCGCTCTGGCTCGTTGTCCCATCCGTTGCAATCGTCTCGATTCGTCGCATTGCACTCTGCAGTAACGAACAGCCCGTCTCGCTCCTCTCGCTCGTCCCATCCCGCGCGCCACCGACCACCACGTCACGCCTGAAGAAAACCCATTAACCACAAGACACCCGAAGGCCACGAAGGGCGGTACATCAACGCTTCGTGTTCTTCGTGTCCTTCGTGGTTGATCGGTATTTCTTCGTGTCCTCTGTGGTTGAGCTGGTATTTCTTGCGTCCTTCGTGGTGGCAAGTGCCAACGCGACGGGAATGGGAGCAATCATGAAAGCAGCACCCACCCGACAACCGGTGCGAAATCCCTTCGGATGGCGTGAGCGTCTGGCACGTCTTCAGGGATCTGCCGTGCAATTCGATCTGCGTGCCTATGACCAGCCGCTAAATATCATCAATTCCCTGGAGAGCGAGCTTCTCGGACTTTCCAGCGAACAGTTTGCCGAGCGGGTACGCGAGATTCGCGATCATGCGTTCTCAAGAATGAGCCGCACGAACGGGTACGCGCTCCTTTCTTCGCGCTGGTCCGTGAAGCATCGCGCCGTGCCCTCGGCATGAGGCCGTTCGACGTTCAGATTGTGGCAGCGCTGGCACTCGATGACGGTCAGATCGTCGAGATGCAGACGGGTGAAGGCAAAACACTTGCGGCGGTCATGCCGGCGTCGTTGAACGCGCTCACCGGAAAGGGAGTTCACGTCCTCACATTCAACGACTATCTCGCCGAGCGCGATGCCGAGTGGATGGCGCCGATCTACCGGGTGCTTGGTTTGTCGTCAGGGTTCGTGCGGCAAGGCATGTCGCCTGACGATCGTCGCCGCGCCTACAACGCTGACGTCACCTACGTCACTGCCAAAGAAGCTGGCTTCGACTATCTGCGCGACCTGCTGGCCACCGACGTGCGATCAGATGGTCCACCGGCCATTCCACTTTGCGTTGGCCGACGAAGCCGACTCTCTGCTCGTGGACGAGGCACGAATCCCGCTCGTCATCGCCGGCAATGTCGGGCGCGAGGCTTCCTCTGCACGACAGCTTTCCGGACTCGTCGCGTCGTTGACGCCAGGCGTGCAGTTCTCACTGGACGAGTACGGGCGCAACGTCGAGCTGACGGATACCGGAATCGAGCACGTGGAGCGCGTCCTGGGCTGTGGCAATCTGCACGACGAGAAGAACTACGCGCTCCTCACCGAGCTCAACTGCGCGCTGCATGCGCACGTCCTGCTCCGGCGCGACGTGGACTACATCGTCCGGAACCATCAGATCGAAATCGTGGACGAATTCACTGGTCGCGTGGTTCACGACCGCCATTGGCCAGACGGGTTGCAGGCCGCTATCGAAGCCAAAGAAGGGCTGGAGCATCGCCCCGACGGACGAATCCTGGGCTCGATCACCCTGCAACATTTTCTCCGCGGCTATCCGCGTCTGTGTGGGATGACCGGAACGGCTCAGGGTGCGGCGTCGGAAGTGCAGGTTTTCTACGGTCTGAATACGGTCGTGATCCCGACCAACCGTCCGATGATCCGAATCGATCACCCGGACTTCGTCTTTACCCACCGTGAAGCGAAAGAGCAGGCGCTCGTCCACGAGATTCGACACGCTCACCAAATTGGTCGCCCCGTTCTGGTGGGAACCCTTACCGTCGAAGAGTCGGAGCGCCTGGCAGAGCGGCTGCGCACCTCCGGCATCGTCTGCCAGATCCTGAACGCCAAGAACGATGCGGCCGAAGCGGCAATCGTCGCACGAGCCGGAACCAGAGGGGCCGTCACCATCTCGACCAACATGGCCGGGCGCGGGACCGATATCCGGCTGGGGGGCGAAGACGAAACGGACCGCGACGCGGTTGCGGCCGTCGGGTGGTCTTTACGTGATCGGAACGAACCGTCATGAAAGCCGCCGAGTCGACCTCCAGCTCCGCGGTCGGGCGGGCCGACAAGGGGACCCCGGAGAATCCCGCTTTTTCGTGAGCCTCGAGGACGACCTGCTGGTTCGGTATCGCATTCACGATCTGATTGCCGAGCGCTTCATACCAGACCGGCGCACCGAACCCATCGACAATCCGGTGGTCCGAGGCGAAATTGCCAGGGCGCAGCGCATTATTGAAGGACAGAACTTCGAGATTCGCAGAACGCTCTGGCGGTACGCGTCGGTCGTCGAGGAGCAGCGCAGACGTCTGATGGCACGACGGCAGGCACTGCTCACAGGCGAGGAAGCTCCTGACATCTGGTGTCGACTCCCGGAGCGCTACAACGCGTTGGTAGCTGTGGCAGGGGAATCGATGGTTCGCACGGCGGAACAGCTCGTCACGCTCTTCCACATCGATCGCGAGTGGCGGGATCACCTGGCGCTCGTGGCGGACGTGCGCGAAGGGCGTTCACCTGGTCGGGCTCGGCGGCCAGGACCCTTTGACGCGTTTTACTACCGACGTCATTGTCGCGTTCTCCCACCTCGACGACCGGATGGAAGAGGCTGTTCTGGAGGCGCTGGAACACGTCCATGCGAGCGCCGAAGGCGTCGAACTGAAAGGGCTGGATCTCAGAGGGCCCTCGTCCACATGGACGTATCTGGTGAACGACGAGCCGTTCAAGAACCAGATTGGGATGATGCTCACCGGTCCGGGAAAAACCAGTGTTGCGATTTATTCAGCGGCCGTGTTGATGCCGCTTCTCGTGCTCTGGGGGCTCGTCGATCGATTCGTCGGACGACGGATCCGACGCGAAGGCAATGGAGATCGCGAGTGAGGGCAGGCTTGGGTTTGAAGGAACAAAATGTCGGCCCTGACGTATCGGACCATATGGTGCCAGCGAGACCAGCGGTTCATGTCGTCGCGCTTGTGTGTGCTGTTGTTCTGATCTGTTTTGGCAGTTCCGGATTCGGTCAACCGCGCCAAACGGCAGCACGGCAACTGGCCCTCGTTGGGGGCACCATTTATCTCAGTCCCACGGAAGATCCCATTCCTGATGGTGTGGTGCTCATTCAGGATGGCAAGATCGACGCAGTGGGGCGACGCGCGTCTCTTCAAATTCCGAAAGGTCTTCGGATTCTCGATTGTTCAGGGCTGACCATCACCGCGGGCTTTTGGAACAGCCACGTTCACTTCATGGAGCGACAGTGGGCCGGCGCCGCAGATATTCCATCAGCCGAGCTCAGCGGACAGCTTCAGGTCATGCTCACGCGCTACGGGGTCACGAGTGCGTTCGATACGGGATCGAGTTGGGAGAACACGCGGCGGCTCCGCGACCGGATCGAGTCGGGGGGTATACCTGGTCCTCGGATTCGCTCGACCGGAGAGATTCTGTTTCCAAAAGGCGGTGCAATCAAACCTGAGACGCTGGACGTCATCGGGTTGATGAGACTTCAGACTCCGGAGATCGCGGATGTTGCGGACGCGCTTGGCGCCGCGAAGAAGCTTCTCGATGCCGGGGTGGACGGAATCAAGTTGTACGCAGCAACGTGGTACCCGCCGTTCGTAGCGCTGCCGGAAGAAGCGATGCGTGCCGCGTCCGAAGAAGCCCATCGCAGAGGTAAACCAGTCTTCGCTCACCCGACCAACCGCATGGGACTATTGGCCGCACTTCGAGGTGGCGCCGATATCCTGGTACATACGACGCCGGAGTCGGGCGCCTGGGACGAGACAATCCTGTCGGCAATGAAGCAACGCGGGGTCGCGCTCATACCCACTCTCAAACTATGGAAGTATGAGCTGCGTCACGATCGGCCATCGACTCGGGAGCAATTTGCCGGAACGGGCATCGGACAATTGCGGGCCTGGGTTGGGTCAGGCGGCAGCGTTCTGTTCGGAACCGATGTCGGCTATATGAACGACTACGATCCGAGCGACGAGTATGCGTTGATGGCGGAGGCGGGGATGACGTTCCGTCAGATTCTCGCTTCGTTGACAACAGCTCCCGCCGAGCGTTTCGGAGCGTCAAAGCAGCTCGGACGGATCGCCCCAGGTCTTACAGCCGATCTCGTCGTCTTGAACCGAGATCCATCCAAGGACGTTCGCGGATTGGGCGCGGTTCGGTACACGATTCGAGACGGGGTGGTGATCTATCAAGCGGGTCAGTAAAGAGTAGTTTTCATCTGAGTTCGCCAATCAACGCATCGACCTGCTGGTACTGCAAACATCCTGCGGTTGGTGGGCTCGGTGGACATCCGGTCGACCTCCAACCGTAGTCGTCCTCCAGCGTCTTCACAATCTCAGCCCTGCTGCTGCCCTGCTTGATCAATCCCGCAAGCCGATTTCTCATCGTCTCCAGATCCGCTCGAAACTTGACGACGTCCGCTCTGGTGGATACGGGGCCATGGCCCGGGATCACCGTATCGAAATCCAGCTTGAGCGTTTCATCGAGGACCTTCGTCCATTCGAGGAAGCTGCCCCCTTGCACGTAGTCGATGTAGATGGGAACACCCGGTGGCCTCGTGCGCGGGGGACTCCCCGCACGGCCAGCGCTCCGCAACACGAGGAAAAGGTCGCCGGTATGAACGACCTTGAGTTCGGGAAAATAGACGACGGCGTCACCGTTGGTGTGGCCTCGACCGAAATAGTGCGCCCGCACCTCGCGACCGCCGACATGCACCGCCAGCTCGTCAGAGAAGGTGACCCGCGGCAGCCCGATGGGCGTCCCCGGCGTGTCCTCGTAATAGGGTTGCTTCAGGTCCTTGAGATTCGCCCTCACATTTCGATGGGCAATGACCTCGGCAATGGGAAGCATCTTGAAGTCGCCGCCGGCATGATCGTCGTGCTGATGGGTGTTGATGACGTATCTCAGCGGCTGGTCGGTGATCGTTTTGACCTGCGCCAGGATGTCGGCGTGGTTGCGGTCGAACATGTCATCGACGAGCACCACTCCTTCGCCGGTGGCATAGAGGGCCACGTTGCCCCCTTCGCCTGAGATCATGTACAGGTCGCCTTTGACTTTTTCGGTTCTGAGCACGCCGGGGGGTTTGGCGTTGGGAGTTTGTGTGTACGCGAGCCAAGCGCCCTGCAAGAGGAACACGGCAACGAGAATCCGGGCACGCATGCCGGGACTATACCTCAATCTCAAATCATCGTTCGAATCGTTCGGATCGTTCGGACCGTTCGGATCGTTCGGATCGTTCGGATCGTTCGGGGTTGATTACCAGATCACGCGAATCGGGTACTGTGTGATCAGCGGGTCCGGCGTGACGATCGCAAGACCGCCTGCGATGGCTTGGGAAATGAGCATGCGATCGAACGGATCCCGGTGAAGCGCGGGCAGACGGAGCACCTGCAGCGCCGACTCCTCGTCGAAGGCCAGCTCGAGGACGCCCCGCAGCTCACGCTCAATTGGAATCAGTCGTGCAGGTGACTCGGGCAGGGGCAGACGTCCTGCCCGGTACTTGAATGCGATTTCCCAGACGGAAACCGCGCTGAGGAAGACCTCGTTGGAGGGATCGCGCACAGCGGCCGCCGCAGCCGCAGACAATGCATTCCCGCCGGCCAGCCACAGAAACGCACATGTATCGAGAAGCAGCCTCACTTCTTGCGTCGCGTCGTGCGCGTCCGGCGTGGCGGGCGGTAGTTCCCCGTGCTTTCAGCCACTCTGGACGGGTTGCGGCCTGGGCGTAGAGCGGGGCCCGATGAAAGTGGATCAGTTGCCGTCGTGCCCTCCCACTGGTCCAACTCATCGTCAGAGAGTGGCTCGAAGAACGACGCGGGCACGTCGAACGTAGGCCGGCCCGGGAGCGGACCGATCGGGCGAGGCTCGGTGCGCACCGCCGTGAACGGCCGAAGCTCAGCCACGGGCTTATTGTGACGACAAATGACGATCCGCTCACCTCGAGCAGCCCGGTCGAGGTCCTCGGACAGCTTCGCCTTCACCTCGAAGACGTTGGCCTTTAACATGACCATATTATTGACTATATTGATGACCTCGTCAAACCGAGAAGGCTTCAACGTCGACCCTTCCTCGATGCGGCGGCATCGGCGGAACCGACCGACTTTCGCGCGAGACAGTTCAGTCCTGCTTGGCCTGGAATCCGATCTTTTCCCGTATCGCTTCGGGTAGGTTCGACAGGATGTGCTCGTGACGGATGAGGATGGCCTTGATCTGCTCCAGGTCTCGTCGAATCTCAGCCATCTGCTTGTAGTTCTCTCTCTTGTCTCCGACAAACGCAGCCTGATTCTGGATGAGGAGAGCTATCGCTTGTTCGAGATTGCCGTTGCGCAGGGTCCTTGCCATGGCCGTCGTCAATTCTACCGCGGCACGGATAGGACCAGCGCACGCGTGATGATGTGGCAGATTTCGCGATGTGTGGCTTGTGATTGGGTTGCAGATTGTGAGGAGTTGAAAACCGGCTACGATACCGCAGCGAACGCAGGTGGATACCGCACTTCCCCACTGATGCCCTGTAGTGCCCCCGGATGCAGCTCGAGTGCCATGAAGGCCTCAGAGTCATACGGGCTTCTGAGATCGCGGGTCGAGGCGTGCGCAAAACCAAAGCGCGGGTAGTAGGTAGGATGGCCGACGACCAGCACGATCTGCTCGCCGAGCGCGCGACACTGGTCGAGCCCCGCGCGCACGAGCATGCTGCCAACGCCTCGTCGCTGATGTTCGGGAGTCACGGCCATGGGCGCAAGTCCGGCAGCGGGGATCTTCTTCGTGTCTGTCTCGATGAAGAGCCGGCTGAACAGAATGTGACCAATCACTGCGCCACGATCGTCGGCCACGAGCGAGGCAATCACCAGCCCCTCGCGTCGAAGCACATCGACGAGCTCGGCTTCGAGCGGCCCACCAAACGCTTCCGTATTCACCGCGCGGATGGCGGGGATGTCGTCGGCAGTCTCCAACCGTGGAAGCGGCATTTCGCCAATCACCAACCGTCAATAAATCGGAGATCGCGAATCACGAATCACCAACGATTCACGAATCGCAAATCACAAATCGTTAATGTTCCTGTGGTTTGTACGTGCTGACCCACCACAAAAACCCTTCGGGATCACGTGCCGCATAGAAGCGCGCACCAAACGGCGTGTCTTTTGGTCCCATCACGATGGTCGCGCCCGCCGCTTTGGCTCGTGCATGATGCTCATCGGGATCGTCGATCACGACGTTGACGAACTGTTCGACATTCGCCCACTCATCGCCTTTGGCCTTGGGCCCCACATAGAGCGCACCTTCGCCGAAATGCAGCTCCCCGTGGACGAGCGAGCCCTCCGGTCCGGGAACCTGGAACGTTGAACGAAAGCCGAACGCCCTCGTCAACCACGCCACGGCTGCCGAGGCATCCTTGTAACGAAGCTCGGGCACGAAGGTGACGTCGCCCGTGCGGCCTCCCATCGCGTACGTGCCAAAACCCCACAAATGACCGTCGAGATCACGCGCGGTGTAGTCGCGCGATCCGTAGTGCATGTCCTGCAGCGGCCTGACAATCTCGGCACCTGCCTTTCGAGCCTGCTCATGATGCGCGTCAGGATCGGGCACGATCATGTAGATACCCTGACGCACGTTCGACCACGGATTGTCGGAAACGGGCGGCGTCACCGAACTGATGGACAGGACTCCGGCCCCGAAGCCGACCTCTGCATGGACGATCGTGCCGTCGGGATCGGCAAACTCCGCTCGCTTGTCGAACCCGAACGCGCGCACGAGCCAATCGATGGCGGTTCGCGCATCCTTGTAGAGGAGGACTGGAAAGATGGTCGGTTGCATAGCGGAATTCTATAACCGATCGTTCTGGCGCCCTGTTACCTTGCGGATCGCTGCATGGCGGGCACCGAGGGCCGGCTCAACCGCGGCGGCACCGGCAGCATGACGGCCACACGGTGATCTGTGTCCGCGGCAAACGGTTGAGGGGCTGAGGGTTTCGGTGTTTTCAGCACGGCCAGCATGGACCTGTACACGCTGGCATGAAGAGCTGACCCGGGTCCCGCGCCGAGCCGTGACAGGGTGAAGAGTTGCGCTTCGTACGCTCCACGCTCGTCGGATCCATGGCGCACATGCCACGCCTCGTGCATGATGATGCTCGCCAGCTTGATGAACGGGCCGCCATCGGCATCCCATCGACCCGATCCCACTGCATCTTCAAAGACGGGTGTGCAGGTGAGGAGAAAAATCCTGTTCGAACCCGGACGGGTAAACCCTTCAGCAGTTGGGGAGGCATCTGCCGGCCGAACGTGGACCAATTCAATCGGCGGAAGCCCCCTCGCCTCACTTCCCAACAGCGCCAGTACCAACACCAGTACTTCAGTCGGGCGCACGGCCAGCCTCCTCTGCGCGGGCTGGCCTCGCCTATACTGATGGGAGTCCGGCCCGCAGCCACAACTGCGGGTTGCGATCAGGGGCGTCAGCGCGTTGCCGCGCGCCGACGTCCCGCCCCTTGCCTGCTAGGACCTCCGATTCAACGAGCAGGCCTAAAAGGCCTGCGCTACGTACGGCTCGGTGGTAAGCGCGATACCACAACTACGCCGAACCGCACCGTTGGGTTAACCGTCTGCTGTCAGCCGTCTCTTCGGTTATAGAAAGCTATACGTAAATAGACTGGTCAAAGGTGCAATCCCGACACATCAAATTGGCGTGTCGCCGCCGATTGTGCAGCCTCCATGCCGTCCTTTTTGACCCGCGCAAACCGCGTTTCCCGAGCAGAAATCTACGGAGCGCGTCCGCGAGCGGGACGATCCATCCCAATGCTGGAACAAGTCTCAAGTCTGAAGTCTCAAGTCTGAAGTGTGATTGATCTCTGAGCCTTCACTTGAGCCTTGAGACTTGAGCCTTGAGGCTTGTTTCTTGCTCATTGGACGTGGAAGACGTTGGGCGGGTTGGCCCGTATCTTCACGATCCGCCTCAACCTCCCTATGCTCCCTATCCTCCCCATCAGAGTGGTATAACTGGCCCGGGGACCATGACCGATCTGGCGGCCACGATTGCCATCTTTCTCATCCGCGAGCTCGAGGGCTTTCAACGGGAGCTGGAGTTGTTTCCAGATGACCAGAGCCTGTGGAAGACGGTCCCGGGCGTGACCAATTCCGCTGGCAATCTGGCCCTGCATGTTGCGGGCAACGTTCAGTACCTACGTGGGTGCAGTGCTGGGCAACACGCACTACGTTCGCGACCGCGAGGACGAGTTTTCGCGACGATCCGGGACACGAAGCGAAGTCATCGGAGAGATCCAGGCGGCCATCCGCATCGTCCGCAAAGTCCTACCCGCACTCCACTCGGATATGTTCGACGGCGTGTTTCCAGAAAAAGTCTTCGGGCGCGATTTGCCGACCGATCGATTTCTTCTCCACTTGTGCACGCACGCGGCCTATCACCTGGCGCAAGCCGGCTATTTGAGGCGCGTCGTCACGGGACTCAATCAGACGAGCGGCGCCATTCCACTGGCGCCACTCGAAGCTGGAATCAGGAGACAGGTATGAAGAACACTGGGGATTCGGGGTTGGGGATTGGGGATTCGGGAAGCGCCTGCGGATTCGGGATTCGGGCCGCCCTGGCGTTCGCAATGGCCGCGGGGCTCGCCGCATCGGCATTCGCAGGCCAGGGTGGCGGGGCCACGACGAGCGCGTTCACGCCTGGGCGAACGCCCTGGGGTCATCCCGATATTCAAGGCATCTACACGAACAAGGACGAGGCAAACACGCCGCTCGAACGACCTGGGAATCTGCAGAACCGGGACGCTCGCGAGTTCGACGAGAACGCGCTCGCCAATCTTGCCAAAGAGCGGCAGGCGCAGGCGCGCAAGATTGCGGGGGGCATTGGCGGCTCTGAAACAGGCGCCGGCCCAACGCATTGGTACGAACATCTCGAGGCCAAGGGCAGCCGGCCGTGGTTCATCGTGGATCCGCCGGATGGACGCCTCCCGGCATTGACGCCGCAAGCCGAGCGGCGCGAAGCCGCGTACGCAGCACTCAACAACGCCCGCAATGGCGAGGGTCGTGCCGACTCCACCGACGATCGAAGCTTGTACGACCGGTGCATCACGCGCGGTCTCCCGGCCTCCATGATGCCGGCCATTTACGGCAACGCGTACCAGATTCTGCAGACGCCCGATTTCGTGGCCATTCGCTACGAGATGATCCACGAGACGCGCATCATTCCGATCGACGGCCGGCCGCACGTCGGGCCGAACGTCCACTTGTACATGGGCGACGCCAGGGGCCGCTGGGAGGGGAACGTGCTCGTCGTCGAAACGACGAACTTCACCGACCGGACCCACATGGGCTACAACAACCGGTACAACAGTGAACGGCTGAAGATTGTGGAGCGTTTCACGCCAATCGCGCCGAACAGGTTGGCGTGGGAGGTGACGATTACAGATCCCGAGACGTGGACCCGACCGTGGACGTTCGCGATGCCGTTAACGAGGGACGACACGCAACAGGTTTTCGAGTACGCGTGCCACGAAGGGAACCGTGGGCTGCTGCACATTATGACGGGCGCGCGCGCCGACGATGCGAAGCACAAATAGTAGAGGCGGGTCTTTAGACCCGCCGGAGAGATCGTCCCGATCATGAAGACGAGGATCGCCATCCTGGCAGCGCTGATACTGCAGGCCCAACCGGCCGACGGGCAATGGTTGAACTACCGCACTCCCGGGATTCCTCGCCTCCCTGACGGCAAACCCAATCTTGCCGCGCCCGCTCCCGCGCACGGCTGGACGGCAAACCTGATTTGTCCGGCCTTTGGGCCACGCCATGTCTCGACTGCGCTCCCTCCCAGCGATTGTTCTTTGATCTGGCGAAGGACCTGAACCCGGCCGACGTCCAAATGACACCTTGGGCCGCGGCTATTCAAAAACAGCGTGAGAGCCGCGACCATGTGGACGATCCATTTGGGTACTGTCTACCACCCGGCGTGCCGCGCATGCACTTCGTCATTGGCAGCTATCGAATCGTCTCCACGCCCACAGTCACCGCATTCCTGCACGAGACTGCCGTTGGAATGATTTTTCGTACTGTCTTTACCGACGGACGACCTCTACCCCCAGTTACCGAACCGACATGGCTGGGATATTCCGTCGGCCGCTGGGAAGGCGAGACGTTCGTCATCGAAACGACGGGGTTCAACGACCGCGGGTGGCTCGACACGGCAAAGGGCCGACCCCACAGCGACGCGCTTCATCTCACAGAACGTCTTCGCCGCCGGGACTTCGGCCACATCGACCTGTCGATCACCATCGACGATCCCAAGGCGTTCGTGAAGCCATGGACGGTCACGACCGTCCTGACCCTTCAGGCAGACACGGAGATGCTCGAGTCGTTCTGCGACAACCACGACAAGACGATGGAGCATCGCCGGATCACGCCGCCGCCGCCGGAGCCGCCGAGCCCGGCCAGGTAACTTCAAAAAAAACCCGCTCCGAGTTTCCCCGGAGCGGGCCTCTTCGTCACCCCCGCGGGGGCTAAAGCCCCCGCGCTACAGGAGGGCGGGTTAAGACCCGCCCCTACATACTAGAAATCGAACTGCGCGCTGAACTTGACGAACCGCGCCGAAATGAGCGACGTCGGCTGAAGCCACGTCGCGCCGGCACCGGTGTAGGTCTGGAAGTACTGATTTACTGCGTTCGCGTTGAAGAGGTTGAAAACATCGATCCCGACATTCGTCCGTGTGCTCCCGAACCGCAGGATCTTCGACACGCGGAAGTCGACCTGGTTGATGCGGTCGCCGTAAAGCGTGCCCGGATCGACGACGTTCACGAAGATCACCTGAGTGTTGCCGGCCAGTGGGCGCCCGAGTTCGGGAGCGACCTGGGCGTTGGTCACGAGCCAGTTCGCGGTGAGGGCCTGGGATTCAATCCCCGGAAAGTTGGAGCCCGCAAAGGGCCGGCTCTGGAACGTTCCGGCAACCTGGACGTCAATCTTCGGAACCGTGTAGGTAGCCAGGGCGCTGCCCGTGGTCAAGAACCCCGACGATTGGTCGCAGAAATCTTCGGGACGTCGCACGAAGATGGTTACCGGATTTGTGCTTATCAGCGATTCCGGGACCTGCGCTGCGACGTCACAATCGTTCCGAGTGGCTCGCCCGGTGTTGAACCCCCCTTGCAGTTGCAGGCCACTTCGCAGCCGCGCGTTCACGGTAAAGTCCACGCCATTATATTTTTCGTCAATGCCGTTACCGTAGTTCTTGGCATGCGTGACGAAATTATCGACGAGCCCGAACGGTCTGCCGACTTTCAGCTCGTAGAGCCCGTTGACCCGATAGCCACCGCCGTCAGGCAAACGCTGATCGGCCGGCGCCGTAAGGCTGAACCGGTCGTAGTCCGACGCCGTATACGCACGGTTGTCGGTGACGGTCTGGTTGCCCCAGCTGCGACGGACGTAATTGACCTCCACCGACACACGCGGCGCAAGCTGTTGCTGCACGCCGACGGAGAGATCCCAGGTGTACTCGCGCACGTTCCAACCATGATTCACATTGTCGTCGTAGGTCGTGGAAACGGTGTACTTGCCAAAGTTCTGGTTCGTCCAGGCGCCGCAGAGGTCGCCGCCAGACAACCGATTGTCTTGAGCCGCGGGGTTCAACAAGTCGCAGTCCGGAGCACGGTTGCCGTTGCCGTCGGTCCACGCGCGGTCCGTAAAGCCCGGAACTCGGAAGGCCGGCTGCTGTAAACGGCCGTAGGCCTCGTACGAGTTGGTGGGCGTCGGATACCGACCGAGGCTTGCCTTGAGAGCTGTCTTTCCAGTTCCAAACAGGTCGTACGCCGCTCCAAATCGTGGATCGATATCCTTTGGACCGAGATCGCCCTTCTGCGCCGGGAACACGAGCTGGACAGGAATGAACCGTTCGGGTCCCAACCGCGCCTCTGGATAGAAGCTGGTAATGCGCTCGAAGCGGAGACCGCCCTGCAGCGTCAGTCGACCGAGCGTCCACTGATCCTGCGCAAAGAGCGCAAAGGTGTCCATTTCAAACGGGTTGTCCGCCGCGTGGTCTCCGAACATCCGCAGCGTCGTCGGGTTCGTGCTGGAGAAGCTGTAGCGCAGGCGGTCGTTGTTGTAATAGCTGATGAAGGCCGCGTGAGTCTGCTGCAGCCTGAAGCCCACCTTCATTCGGTGCGCACCGGTGATGTAAGACAGCGATGCACGGGTCGTGTACATCGAGCCGTAGTTCCGCTGCGCGTCTTGTCCTCGATACTCAATGCCCGGGAAAGCACCAGCCGCCTCGATGACATTAATCAATGCCGGATTGGCGTCTTCCCGCCATTTTTCGCCAAACCACGCTCGGGGCCCGAGCCCGAATCCCGCTTCGACGAGCACCCGGCTGGTGATTGGCGAGGTCCAGGTGCCCTGTGCCATCCGGATCGGATTGTGGTTACCGCCTTGCGCTTCCTGGGCCAGGGTCCCGGACGCCAGAGCCCCTGAGGCACCTCCGGAAAAACCACCGCCAATGCAATGCTGGCAGGTCTTCTGTTCGTCCCACCAAAGACCGAACTTGTTGCGCGGCGAGGCCTGCCATGTCAAGCGGATGCTCATGTTCTTGACGGTGGTGTCATCCTCCGCCTGTTGATTGAGGTCGGGGTCATACGTCCATTTCGTCGGGTCGCCGGCATTCCTGTTTATGAAGATCCCAGCAACCGTGTTTCTGTTTCCAGTGTGCCGCGCGGTCCAGAAAAACCATACCTTGTCTCGCTTGATGGGACCACCCAACATGAAATTGACGTCCCACAGTTTGACGATCTCGCTGAGCGCGCGCAGGCCGGCCGCCTCCTGTTCCGAGCTGAGGTTGCTGCCCTGCCAGGCGTCGGTGGACAAGCCAAAGAAGGTGGTACCACTCAACGTGTTGCCGCCCTGGCGCGGGATGAGGTTCATTTGCGGACCGCCCGTGCCTGCCTCGCCCAAGCCTCCAGTGATGGCAAAGGTCACTTCTTCGGCCGCGCCCACTTCCGGCTGGTAGCTCGAGACTCCCATCCCCTGCCACCCGGCGCTCAAGCCATCGACTTGAACCTGTCCTTCGTTGCGCCGGCCACCGTGGCCCTGAAACACGCTGAAGGCCGCACCGGTCTGGCCGCCGACATCGGCCCCTTGGACGTTGATCCCTGGCGTGAGCACCGTGAACGATTGATACCCTCGGGCGCTCGGGACACTGGCGATGGCCTCGGAGCTCAGCGTGCGCGAAGTCTGCGAGCTCTGAACGTCGACGACCGGACTCTCGCCAGTGACCGTGATCGTCTCCTGCACGTTCCCGACGCGCAGGTCGGCGTTCACGGTCGCCACGAAGTCGCCGGAGAGCTCGAGACCTTCGCGCTTGACGGAGCTGAAACCCGTGAGCTCGAACGTGACCACGTACGTCCCGGGTCGCAGATCGACAATCCGATATTGGCCACTGCTGTCGCTGACAGTTGTCCGCACCTGCTCGATCAAGACGGGGCTGGTTGCGTTGACCGTCACGCCGGGCAACACGGCTCCCGACGAATCGCGGACGACGCCCGTAATAACCGCCTGGGCAAAGGCTACGGTCGGCAGAGCGACCAGCCAGGCAAAGACGGATGCAACTCTTACCACTCGTCGCATAGCTACCTCCATTGGGACCTTTGATAGAAAACCTGGTGACACAGAACGCTGGCGGATCACACGACGACACCAACGAGCGGTGAGCAAATGACTTCTCACAGGCCGTTCGAGCGCAAAGCCGCCGATGGGACCTACACGGCAACCCATTCAGTATTGTGCGGAGATGAATATTCTCGCCGGGAGCTAGCGCCCCGTCAACGGCAATTCCGGAGAGAAGACAGAAGATAGAGGATGGAAGACAGGGGCGAGAAGGCAGAATAGTTGAAACACGTTAGTCAGAGCCTACTGATGAGCTGTGGATTCTGACTTTTGGATCGCGATTCTGACTTTTGGATTCTGCCTTCTGGCTTCTGCCTGGCCTATTTGTGCTAGCGGAGCTCACGCTGAGCACCCGCCCGCTGCAGCGGGTTAGGCGCGATATTCCGTCTTCTGTATTTTCGGCGCCAGCTGCCAGTCGAATTCGTCCAGTCGATCGGGTCCGAGCCGCTCAACTTCTCGAAGCGCCGCGGCCGCCGCGCCGAGCAGCGCCTCGACATCGACGCCCTGACATCGCGGCGCGAACGGCGCCAGATACTTTGCGCCGCGCGTCAGCATATAGACGGCTCCATGGTGATTGCGGCGGCGAACGTGGTGGAAGGCAACGCCAATCTGAAGGATTCCCTGATAGAGCCGACGCACGTCACGCCGCTCAGCCCGCCAGAGCAGTTCGAGCGTCTCGTGCTGCTCGAAGTACTCGCCGCGATTGAACTGCTCAATCCCCTCGAGCAACTGCGGCGGTGGCAACTCATCACACGGGGACATCTTCAGCCTTGAGACTTCAGCCTTGAGACTTTCATTTTCCATCCACTGAGAACGCGAGCAGGACGTTGCCCGACATCCCGCCCCCGACGGTGTATCCAGAGCTCACGTAGAGCATCCCACCGCCGATTGCCGGACCCGGACCATCGAGCGATCCTCCCCGCGCGGCCACGCCGTTGACCGTCTCGTAGGTCCGCACGGTGTCGAAGTCCCACAGCACTCGACCATCCATTGTCGAATACGCACGCAGGTGTCCGTCGTACGATCCGGAGAACGCCACACCCGGAATGGCGCTGACTGCAGCCGACTGGGCGGGACTGCAGCGCGGTCGGTTGCCGCAGGGAACTGGCGGGGTGTGCCACACTCGCTCGCCGCTTTCGAGACGCAGCGCAAACATCCCGCCGCCACGCTTGGGGTCGGCATCGGTAAATTGACTGAACGTCAGCATGACGCGTCCGAGGTCCGACAGCGCGACATAGATGTTGCGATCATCGACGGCAGATCCCCACTGAATCCCACCCATGGTGCCTCCCTCGCTGAGGCGCACCTGCCACAGGACCTCACCATTCCGGTCCGGATCGAGCGCGTGCACCACGCCCGATTTCTGACCGGCAATGAGCGCACGCCGGCCGTCGGCGAGCGACACCAGAATCGGTGACGCGGCAAAATCAAAATCCGGCCCCTTCGCTTCCGGACAGTTGGTCTTGTCGGGCAATCGGCACGCCGACACATACGCATCGTCGGCGGTCGTTTGTCTTACCCACAAGACCTTTCCGGAATCGAGATCCATCGCCATGAACGCATCGCTCGTACCCGTGGCCGGATCGCTGTAGTTGTCCCCCGTCGTCACGTAAAGCGCGTTCCGCTTCACATCGACCGCCGGACTCGACCAGACGGGCGCACCCGACGGGCCCCACAGCTGCGTCCCGATGCGGTTCTTCCTCGTTGGCCTTGGTTCCTCGGCAATCGTGTACGTCTTCCAGATCTGCGCACCGCTTGCGGCATCGAGGGCGACGATGCTCCCGCGGAAGCGGCAGCATTCGTAGGCCGGAAGGGAACCCGCTCCCTCTTCGCTTGAAGCCACGGGCACGTATAACCGTCCGTTGTGAAATACCGGTGAACCGGTGATGCGCGCCGTCGGAAAGCTCTCGACACGCGTCTTCCACAACAGCCGGCCGGTGGCTGCCTCGACGCCGTACGCGTTACCGCGCGCGTCACCAAAAAACGCGGCATGGATCGTCCCGCGTTCGGACTGAACTCGTCCGACGCTCACCGCGGAACGGACCGTAGTCTCAGCCTGGAAATGCCAATGGACGCAACCGGTCGACGCGTTGAGCGAGTACACGTTGCCGGCAATGCTCCCCACGAACACGCGACCGCCAACGAGGGTCGCTTGCGCCATGGCCTGAATGTCGCCAGGGAATCCAAACACCCACTTCAACTTGAGCCGTGGCACCTGCTCTGCGGTGATCCCGGCGGCGGTCGCCTCTTGAAAACGTCGGTTCAATTCGTTTTGTCCCCACCCGTTCCAGATGGGACCGGACAACGGGTCGGCGAAACCGGTCCCGGCGCTGCACATGGCTGAGGGTGATGGGGTCGTCACAAGTGGTGAATCGAACGATTTGCCACTGACAAACTCGGCAATCGCACGACGCTCGGCGGCTGTCCGGCCATGCGCCATCGAGATCATCGACCCGATTTCCATCGAATCGAGGACGCGACTGGCAGACATGGTCCGCAGCGCCTCGAGCGTCGGCGCACGATCGGCGCCGCCGTCGTGGCAGCTCGCGCACTGAGCCGTATAGAGCTCGGCACCGCCACTCGTCTGCCCCGACGCCAACTGTGAGGAGCAGAGAGTTAATAGAAAACCGAGACAGACGCGATGTATGAGTCGCACATCGGCGAGCCTAGCATATTGGAAGGGGTGGAGTACGAGCCTGAAAACGGTTTGGGCTTAGGCCGGCCGCAATTTCCGTTTGGAGTCGAGAATGGCCACGTTCGGCTCGGAAGCCATCACGTGCGTATGCAGATCGCACACGGCTTGAAACTGCTCGGCTCTCTTGTAGAAGTTCCCCATCGAATAGCCGCAAAGGAGCGCAAAGCCATGCGACTGCGCCAGCTTGTTCCACAGCACCTCGAGGCGAATCGCGGCTTCGGCCTGTCCCCTTTGCCAGAGCACATCCACCATCTCGCCGTAGGCGCGAACGACAGTCCGCGGCCGACCTTTCAGCGTCTCGTCGATCAGCGTCCCCACGTGGTCCTCGAACCGTTGGGGATCCGGTTCGTCGCCGTCCATGAACTTGGCCAGCAACTCCTCGGCATCGAGCAAATTCAGATCGCCGCACCGCTGGGCCAGCTCGACATCGATAAACCGCTCACGCAGGCGATCGACGATGGCCACGCGATGATCTTCGGTGGCAATCACGATCGTGGGCTGCTCAGCCACGAGGCCTTCACTGAGGAACCCGGCAACCGTCGTAAACAGGCTGTCCTTGTTCCCGTAGAACTGGACAGCGTGGTGAGGGGAACGATTCAAATCGTGATCGGCCATTTTGGCAGCTTATCACCAATCTGCGGGCAGTTCGGTACGACGGCTCACATCCGGGGCACGCTCCCGCGAAGCAGCCGAATCAGAAAGAGCACGACGAACACGGCCACGACGATCAACAGGGCCTTGAGCATGTGAGTCCCGGCTTCCCTCAATCTGCGATGGTGTTTTCAATCGCATCCTGCAACTCGCCCAAATCAATCGGTTTGACCAGATGCCGAGCAAAGCCGGCACGGGCTGACCGCTGTCGGTCCGCGTCCTGGCCATACCCGGTTACAGCCACCAGTCGCATGCCGCGCGAAGTACCAGTCAGGTCGCGGAAGCGCTCCGCCAGCTCATAGCCATCCATTACCGGGAGCCCGATGTCGACGAGGCCGATTTGCGGATGGAACGATTCGGCCAGTTCGAGAGCTGATGGGCCGTCGTGGGCGACCTCAACGCGGAACCCCATCAATTCAAGCGCCGTCTTCAGCATGGCGGCGGCATCATCGTTGTCATCCACCACCATGATTCGTCTGGCTCGGGCTTCAGTCAATTGTCCCGGTGGAACGAGAGCCCGCTCGGAGGACAACGTGACGACCTGGGGCGATGCGAGACCCAGCTCGATCGTGAATTCACTGCCCTTGCCAGGTCCATCGCTCCTGACAGAAACGTCACCGCCGTGCATCTCCACCAGATTCTTGACAATCGTCAGACCCAGACCCAGCCCGCCGGTGGCACGGTCGACAGCCTGGCGGTGCTGCACGAACATCTCGAACACTCGCGAAAGCATATCGGGTGCTATGCCCACGCCCTCGTCGCGCACGCGAAGTCGAACCACGGAGCCATCGGCTTCAGCCGTAATCGCCACGCGAGAGCCGTCGCCGCTGTATTTCGCGGCATTGGTCAACAGATTGGAGATGGCCTGCGCCATCCGGTCGGGATCGACGTGCACGTCAAGGCCGTCCTGCGGCACGTGCACGTCCAGGCGCTGGCTGCGCTGCTCGAAGAGCGGGCTGGCCGTCTCGATAGCCCGGGAGACGAGGCTCGCGAGCGGCGTACGCCGCTTCTCCAGTCGAATCTTGCCCGTCGCGATACGGGACACGTCGAGGAGATCGTCGACGAGCCGGCCGAGATGCGCGATTTGCCGTTCGATGATGTCCTGCTCGCGCGACGCGCCTCCGCGCATCCGCATCAACTCGAGAGCCGTGACAATTGGCGCCAGCGGGTTGCGCAGCTCGTGCCCGAGCATGGCCAGGAACTCGTCCTTTGCACGGTTGGCCGACTCGGCCGTCCGGCGAGCCGCACTGACCACGTCGCGCGACAGCACTTTGTCGGTGACGTCGTAAAAGAATTGAACCGTTCCATCGATGCGGCCATCGGTTCCACGCGTGGCCTGGCAGGTCCAGTCAAAGTAGCGCGTCTCTTCCACCCCGCCTCCAGGACGCGCGACTATCTCCAGCTCGGGCTGGTGAGCGGTCTCCCCGGTCGCAAAGACGATATCGATCGTCCGCAGCACTGCGGATTCTCCAAGTTTCGCGTCAGTCTCGACAAGCGGCCGGTGCAGCAGGTCGGCCGTGGAACGTCCGGACAGTTCGCAGTAGCGACTGTTGGCAAAGACCACGCGATGCAGTGGTCCCTCGAGCACCACGATGGCCGCAGGCGACCGTTGAAAGAGCGCATAGAGACGCTGGCGTTCCCGCTCCAGCGCACGCCGGAGGCGCCCGGCCTCCAGTTGTGCGCCGACGCGCGCCTCGAGCTCGCGCCCGGAAAATGGCTTGATCAGGTATTCGTCGGCGCCGGCCTGAAGCCCGACGATTCGAGCCTCCTCCCCGGCGCGCGCCGAAAGCATGATGAACGGCGTCGAGGCTGTCGCCGGATCGGCACGAAGGGCCTTCAGGAGCTCGAATCCGTCGAGTCCAGGCATCATCACGTCAGCCAGCACCAGATCGAAGTGCTGCTCCTGCAGGCGCGCGAGCGCGGCAATGCCGTCTGGCACGGCGTCGACCGTCCATCGCTCCGACAGCAGTCGCGTGACGTAGTCGCGCATGTCGGCATTGTCGTCGGCCACGAGGATACGGCCGCGCGTCCGATCGTTATCCGGCGGCATCGCGGCGTCGAGTTGTGCCCACTCGGTCGTCCTTGGAAGCCAGCCGGCGGCTTCCTCGACGAAGGCCGTCGCATGCGTTGCGGTAAATGTGCGTGTGGCCGTCACGGCAATCTGACCGGGAGGCAGATGATGATGTCCACGTTTGAGTTTGATCGTGAACGTTGTCCCTTCCCCGACCACGCTCTCAACGTCGATCTCGCCTCCATGAAGCCTGACGAGCTCGCGCACCAGAGCGAGCCCAATGCCTGAACCTTCGTACGTGCGCGACCTGGTCCCTTCAACGCGATAGAACCGCTCGAACAGACGTGGCAGTTCTGCGGGATCCACACCGATGCCCGTATCCCTGACCCGCAGCTCGACCCAATGTCCTGCCGCGCGCAGATCGACTTCGATGGCGCCCTCAAACGTAAACTTGAAGGCGTTCGACAGCAGGTTCAGGACGACCTTTTCCCACATGTCGGCATCGACGTAGACAGGCTCCGGAAGCGGGCCGCAGTGGACGTTCAGTTGGAGGCCGGCGCGCTCGATCGTCGAACGAAACACGCCCGCAAGCTCGCTCGTCAGCTCCGCGAGATCTACTGGCTCGAAGACGGCGCGCTCGCGCCCTTCTTCGATACGCGAAAAATCCAGCAGGGTGTTGACGAGCTTGAGCAGCCGGACCGCATTGCGGTGTACCACGTCCAGCTGATCACCCTGCAGCGCGCGATCGGGCGTGGCGAGCGCTTCTTCGACGGGCCCGAGCATCAGCGTGAGCGGCGTCCGAAACTCGTGGCTCACGTTGCTGAAGAACGCCGTTTTCGCCCGATCGAGTTCAGCAAGCGCCTCGGTCCGCCGGCGCTCTTCTTCCGACGCACGTGCGTTGGCGATGGAAACGCCGACCTGCTGCGAGACCAGCTCGAACCATTCGCGATAGTCAGCATCGAACGGGCGCCTCGAGCTGATCCCCAGCACAAGAACCCCGACCGAGCGGTCCACGCCACGATCGACAATTGGCAGCAGCAGCGCTCCCGGCGGTGGCTCGGGCCAGGGCCCCTGCGGCACTTCACCGAACAGATCGGCAAGTCCTCGAACATCGCATGCCTCACGGGCCGAAGCCACCTGGAAGAGCGGCCACCCCGGCGACGGAGCGGCGAGGTGAACCACCGAAGGTGCGGCCGCGTGGTCCGGGCGGACACCGGCACTTGCGGCAAGACGGGCGGTCTGGCCATCACCATCGATCAGATACAGGAGCGCAAACGGAACGTCGGAGCGATAGCGATCGAGCACATCCGCGGAGAGCGCGCACGCGTCGGCAATGGTCCGCGCATCGGCCGGCCGCGCTGTCAGGTCGCTCAGCGCGCGAAGTCGCCGCTCTCCCAACACCTGACTCGTCGTCTCGTTGCAGGCGCAGAACATGCCGCCAACGCCGCCACTCTCGTCATGGATGGGACTGTAGGAAAAGGTGAAATAGACCTCTTCGAGAAACCCGCGCCGCAGCATGAAGAGCTGAAGGTCGTCCGACCAGGTGGGATCCTCGCCGAGCGCGCGCTCGACCAGGGGCTGAATGTCACCCCAGATTTCCGGCCAGACCTCGGGTGCGGGGCGACCGAGCGCCCAGGGATGCTTGTCGCCGGTGATCGGTCGGTAAGCGTCGTTATAGATTTTGATGAGTTCCGGTCCCCAGAAGACGAACATGGGATACCGGGAATTCAGCAGGATACCCAAGGCTGTCCGCAGACTCTGGGGCCACTGCTGAATCGGCCCGAGCGCGGTCGATTCCCAGTCGAAGGCGCGGATGAGCGCCCTCATTTCGCCGCCACCGTTCAAAAAGCCGTAGGCCGGGTCGTTTGTGACGTTCACTTCCGGCAGCCGACCGAGCAAACGTGGTGCCGACAAAAAGGGTGCTGGGTGCCGAGTGCCTCGTGCCGGGTGCAGAGTGCCGGGTGCGGTGCTGGGTGCTGGGTGTCGGGTGCGACGACTGACGTGAATTCAGACATATCGACAGTAGACCACGCGGCCGACAGAGCGAGTATGTGGGCTATCGTGCTGGCCGTGCTGGTCGTCACCATCTTCCTGGTCGCACAGGAATCGCACGGATAGCCAGAGACGATGCGCACAACCTGCTCGGTTGCGCGCACACTTTAGTGTGCGCGTCTCATCGCGTCAACACCTCCTCGGTTTGACCAGAAATGAATCAGAATGTAGTAATGGAATGCAGGGCCCTCACCCCTGCCTCGCCGACTTCCGTCTCGCGGCTGGCGGCGTGGGCTGAACCCGCACACCGCCACCATCGTCATCATCCTGCGCCTCGGCGAAGCCCGACAGCGCCGACGTTCGCATCTCCAGAAGCAGGTGCGTGGCCTTATCGCGGATCGTCATGAGGCTGTCCCTCACGGCGTTGGGCTCCTTCACCCACTGCTTTATGCGGATCTCACCTTCACCGACCAAACGTCCCATGGTCTCAGCCATGTCGATGATGGTTTGCTCAATCGGAGTGCTGGCCGGCTTTTTCTCGCTCGCAACTTCAGCGGCAGCACGTGGGGCGGGCGCGGTCGGCATGGTCCGGCCCCGCGACGCTCGCCCTGGCTTCGAGGTGCGAGACCGAACTGGTTGCCGCACTTTTTTGGATCTGGTGGACGGGCGTTTTTTCATAGCGTGGACCAACTTAGGCTTGAGAGTTGAACTTGAAACTTGAGCCTTGAGACTTGGGAACATTCTGCCATTACTGCGAGCGTGCGGCCAGTGGAATGCGGCAATCGAGTCGCGGGTGTCAACAATCGCCGTGCAGCGAAACAAGATTGTTGTACGAGTGATACGATCCAGCGACGCTCCGCCTCATTTGGCGAGGCGACCCGTTGGAAGTCAGGCTTTCGCTTGGCTCAGTGCCACCGACTGTGGACCCAGTACCCTGACGGGCAGGTGCCCGTTGAAAACCCGGCACCCCTCGCTGACCCCCAGCCAGCGATCATCGATGGAACGGATCCGCCGTCGATTGCAGACGGTCTCGTCCGGCGACTCGATCCTCGTACCATTGATCTCGAGCGCACCACGGGGTGGATTCTGTCCGCGGTTCTCGGTGCCGCGACATTCGTACCCGTCTTCAGTGTGGCGCTGGCCGTCATGCTTGCCGGAGACGGCCCCTGGTGGCTGCCTGTTTTCTTTCTGGCATTGTGGGTCGTCGTCAACGGAACGCTCGCGTGGCACCTTCAGCGTTGGCCGGCCATTGCCCATCGGTACACCGCCTACCGCGTCGACGAGCAGGGGATCGAGATCCGGCGCGGGGTGGTCTGGCGAAAGATTGTCAACGTGCCTCGATCGCGTGTGCAGCACACCGATGTCTCACAGGGCCCACTGGAGCGCAGATACGGACTTGGAACGCTTGTGATCCATACAGCCGGCACCGACCATGCGCGTGTCGCACTGTCCGGCCTCGAACACAACACGGCACTTCGTATTCGCGAACACCTGTTGCCCGGTGAAACGAGCGATGCCATCTGAACAACGACTTCATCCGGCATCGCTGCTTTTCGCCTTTGCCCGAAGCCTGAGGGCGTTCGTCGTGCCGTACTTGCTCGTGCTGTTTACGGCCAGCCGTTCGTCAACACCTCCCATCAACTTCGGCCCGCCACAGGTGCGCGATGGAAACTGGGAAGCGTGGGCGATGCTGCTGCTCATTCCGAGCGCGCTTGCAGCCATCGCGCGGTATCTCTCGTTTCACCTTCGCTACGAAGCCACCGAGCTCGTGATTCGCTCCGGGATCATCTTCCGCAACGAGCGACACGTCCCGTACGCACGCATCCAGAATCTCGATGCCGTGCAGAACGTGTTCCATCGGCTCCTCGGCGTGATCGAAGTCCGCGTTGAAACCGGAGGCGGGAAGGCACCGGAGGCGACAATCAGCGTAATTCCGGCCCGGGCGTTCGAGGATATGCGACGCCGAGTGTTCGAGGGTCGCAGGCCACCACCACCCGCTGCTGATGAGACCGTCGCTGAAAGGCCGTCCTCCGCTGCCGCAGAAGAGGCGACGATACTCCACCTCCCGCTGCGCGAACTGATTCTGTATGGATGGCTCGAGAACCGCGGTCTCTTTGTGATGACCGCAACCATTGGATTGCTCTGGCAATTCGACCTGCTCGACAGCATCGGGAATCGCGTTTTTGGAGACGGCACGTTCGGCCGCAGTGTGGCCCGCGATGTGTTCGTGGCCATGGTGAGCGGGACTCGCTTGCCGCTTGGGGAGTTGCTCCTCGTCGTGGGTGTGGTCGTTGGGGTCGTGGCAGCCGTGCAGCTCTTGTCGATTGGCTGGGCGATTGTTCGGCTCCATGACTTCCGTCTCACACGCATTGGCGAGGATCTGCGCACGCAATTTGGCCTTCTCACGCGCGTGACGAGCACGATTCCGCTCCGCCGCATCCAGACGATGACCATCCGTGAGGGGCCACTTGAACGGCTCGTGCACCGTGTGTCGGTAAGGGTGGAAACGGCCGGAGGCGGTGAGGAGGGGGGCAGGCACAAAGAACGCGAGTGGCTCGCGCCGATCATCCGCCGCGGCGAGCTACCCCGGCTTGTCCGGCAGGTCCTGCCGGAGCTGGACCTTGCCACCGTGGAATGGCACGGCGCCCATCCGCGGGCGTTCCGGCGGGTGGCAAAGCGCGCCGTGCTCATGGCAATTTTCATCTCGGCTGTATCCATCGTGCCGCTCGAGCAATGGATCTCGTCGGGCCACTGGGCGCTCGGAGTGCTCATCGTGGCTCTTCCGTGGAATCTTCTGGCGGCACACCGCTACGTGCATCACCTGGGGTGGGCGTCAAGCGACGATTTGGTGTTGTTCAGGAGCGGGTGGCTTTGGCGGAATCTGACGGTCGCACGCACGGCCAAGGTACAGGCCGTGACGCTCGTTGAATCACCGTTCGATCGCCGTGCAGCCATGGGTCGCGTTCGTGTGGACACGGCCGGCGCGGGCGATCGGTCGCACCGCGTTGACATTCCCTACCTGCCGCGCGAGGTCGCTCAGGGCCTGTATCAGCGTCTCGCCACAGGTGCCGCGAGCACGGCGTTTCGTTGGTAACTGACAGTTTCAGTTCTTTGTTCTCAAGGCCCCACGCAGAGGTCGCAGAGGCCGCTGAGGCGCGCTGAGGAATCCTAACCTTAAGGATTTCTCTGCGGGCTCCGCGGCCTCGGCGTCCTTAGCGTTGAAATGTTCACAGCCTCTCAGTCGTCAGTTCTCAGTGACGTGCACGCGGCCCGTATGTCGGCAACGGCTTGTCGACTTCGAGCGCGCCACCCCTCGCAGATCGGTCGGTCAGCCTTCAACCTAAAGCGTTGCCGTCGACACCGAACCTGTCCCAGCGATATAAGGTATGACGAAAGAAAGGATCGCAGATCAGTGAGGAGGGCCCGTGGACCGACACCAGATCGTTCAACGTTACTTCGACGCGTGGAACGCGCATGACGCTCGCGCCATTGTCTCGACATTTGCCGCGGCCGGGACTTATACGGATCCGACGACGCCAGGGCCGCTGTCGGGCGAGGCCGTCGGGAAGAATGCCGAGCAACTCTGGCTCTCCTTTCCGGACCTGACGTTCGAGGTGCGAAGCCACGGCTCGACCGACGGCAATCTGTTTGCCGCCGAATGGACGATGAGAGGCACCAACCGCGGTCCGTTCGGTGCACTGCCACCAACCGGCAGGACTGTCGTGCTGCCCGGCGCCGATTTCATCCGCGTGAGCGAAGACGGCATCCACTCGGTTCAAGGCTACTTCGATTCGGGCGAAGTCCCGCGCCAGTTGGGACTCGATATCGTCGTGCAACCGCGCTCGCTGGGTCCGTTCACATTTGGCACGAGCGTTCGAGTGGGTGGGCAATCGTCTCGTCAGCCAGGCGCCTTCAGCATCACCGCGCTGCAGGCTCGGTCGAGCGAGGACGTGGAGCGCGTTCGCGACTACAGCCGCCAGGTCGCGTCGGAGATGCCCAGGATGCGCGGGTTCCAAGGCTGGGTCGGCGTCGTCATTGGCGATCGCATGCTGACGATCTCGGCATGGGAGACGCCGGCCGATCCGGCGCAGCTCCTTACCGGGGGCGTGCACGCCGAGGCGACAAAGGCATTCTTCGGACCAGACGTGGCGGCAGGAGGATGGACCAGCGTGTGGGTTCCTGATCGCATCAACACATTGTGGGCTCGGTGCTCGTCATGCGGAAAGATGGTGAGCCGCGACGCGCTCGGTGCCACGTGCCAATGTGGCGCTGACCTTGGTGCGGTGCCGACTTACTGGTAACTTCCCCCCCGCTTACACCAAGGTGATCACCGACGAGCGCGATGCAACCAACAGCAATCGTGCGCAATGGATTTGTTCGCAGGCAAACAGGGGTTGGAGGACGCGGCGCGGCATGATACAAAGACCGTAGGGATGGTCCAGGTCTGGAGAGCAGCGGGTGCGCTGGTCAACGCAGTCAGCGGCGTGTCGCGGGTCGGATCCGCGTGCGTGGCGGCAGCATCCGCAGTGGTCGCATCGCTCGCAAGTCCCGGAGCGGCGGGAGCTTTGCCCGCCCCCATACGACGGCCGCTCAAATCCAACCTCAGAAGCACGACTGTATCGAAAGCGGACATCGTCAGTGACCTGTCGGGCGTGACGCCGTGGACGGCGCGTCGGCTCAAGCACACCCTTCGCGCTCGTCTCCAGGGTGAACGCGTGGTCGTTGTCGCCAATCGCGAGCCGTGCATTCACGACTGGAGCGAAGCAGGCACGATCGTCGCGCGGCATCCGGTGAGCGGGCTCGTCACTGCGCTCGAGCCCGTGGTGCGAGCCTGTTCTGGTTTGTGGGTCGCACACGCCAGTGGTCCCGCGGATCGCGCGGCCGCAGATCCCGACGGACGGTGTGTCGTTCAAACCGGCGATGCCTCGTACTCATTACAGCGGCTCTGGCTGAGCGAAGAGGAGGAGCGCGGCTACTACTACGGGTTTGCAAACGAGGCGCTCTGGCCGCTCTGTCATCAGGCGCCGGCGCAACCGGTCTTCCGGCGCACCGACTGGGATCAATATCGCATCGTCAACGAACGCTTCGCCGACGCCGTGGCCGAGGAGCTCGATTCTGACAATCCCATCGTGCTCGTGCAGGATTACCACCTTGCGCTTGTGCCACGGTTGCTGCGCGATCGCTTTCCTCGTGCGACCATCCTCACCTTCTGGCATATCCCGTGGCCGCACGCCGAGCGTTTTGCGATTTGCCCGTATCAGGAGGCGCTGCTCGATGGGCTTCTGGGCAGCAGCATTCTCGGTTTCCAGACCTGGCAGCACTGTCGTAACTTCTTCGACAGCGTGGATCGCACGCTTGAGGCACGTCTCGATCGCGAGGATGCTGCCATCGTGCACCGCCGTCGAACAACGCTCGTGCGGTCGTATCCGATCTCGATCGAATGGCCGAACCGATGGGTCGAGGGTGCGCCATCGATCGAAACGTGCCGCCGCGGAGTGCGCGAAGAACTGCGGCTCGATGCGGACATGCCGATTGTGTTGTCGGTCGACCGTCTCGACTACACCAAGGGCATCGAGGAGCGCCTACTGACGGCGGAACGCGTACTCGAGCGCGGCGCCCGGGCCACGTTCGTGCAGATTGTGTCTCCCAGCCGAGTGCGGATCGACAAGTATCGTGAATTTGGCGAGCGGGTGCGCGAAGAGGCCGCCCGCATCAACGAGCGCTTTCGGGTCGACGGGTATCAGCCGATCGTGCTCATCGACCGGCACGTCGAGCCATCCGAGGTCGTCCGTTACTATCGTGCCGCCGAGGTGTGCTATGTGAGCAGCCTCCATGACGGGATGAACCTCGTTGCGAAAGAATTTGTGTCGGCCAGAGAGGATGAGCGTGGTGTGCTGATCCTGAGCCGTTTTGCCGGTGCGGCGCGAGAGCTGGCAGACGCGTTCATTGTCAATCCGTACGACGTGGACGGCGTGGCCGACGTGCTGATCGCCGCGCTCCGGCTGCCCCCGGACGAACAGCAGAGCCGCATGCGAGCGTTGCGGGCACTCGTCGAGGAACGAAACGTGTACCGCTGGGCTGGTGACATGCTCCTCGACGCCGCGCGACTCCGTCAGCGTGACGATATCAGCTCGAGGCTGGGCCCTGCGGGCTTCACGCAAGCGAAAACCCCTTGGAGACACTAACTCCATAATGCCTTTGCTGCTGGATAAGCGTCACTTACCGAAGCTCGCCTCGTTCGCCACCTCCAACGTGCTCGTCGCTTTCGACTTTGACGGGACCCTTGCACCGATTGTGCCGAAGCCTTCGCGCGCGCGCATGCGAGTCAGGACACGCCGGCTGCTCGACGCGGTCGCGCGGCGGTATCCATGCGTCGTGCTTTCGGGCCGGGCCCTCAACGACATCGAGGAACGGGTCGAAGGTATCCCGCTCTGGCACGTGGCTGGGAACCATGGCATGGAACCATGGGAGCAGACCGAAACCATCGCCCGTGTCGTGCGCGAGTGGGCGTGGCAACTGAGAAAGCGGTTCGCACAGGACCGCGGCATTGTCATTGAAAACAAGACGTACTCGCTGACCATCCACTATCGACGAGCGCGGTCACCGCAACGGGCTCGTGCGCTGATTGCCGCGGCGCTTCGCGGCCTTCCGCGTGCGCTAGCCATGCAGGGGAATCACGCCGTCAACCTGCTGCCCGAAGGTGCGCCGCACAAGGGCGAGGCGCTCGAACGGCTGACGCGTCTACTCGGATGCGACGCGGCCATCTATGTGGGGGACGATGGGACGGACGAACCTGCGTTTGGGGCGAAGCATCCGGAGCGTCTCTTGTCGATTCGAATCGGGAACGGCCAGCGAACGCGGGCCCGTTACCACCTGGAGAATCAGAGGGAAATCGACAAGTTGCTCGAGATGTTGTCGAAGATTCGACCGGACGTTCAGAGGAACGAGCCGCTCCAGATGCGCGCGAACGACCCCACCAGCCGCCTTCGCGAACGGCCGATTACCGCCTCCGCACTGTTTCGCTACAGCGAGTCTCGCCGAAGCGACGCGAAGGCGGACGGCCGGTCGCCACGAGGGCGGAGGTAGAAACTCGAGGCGTAGCGTCCGACTCTAGCCGGACGTCATCGCGCTCTTACGGACAGAGTCCCCACGCAGAGCGCGCGGCAGTCAGCTTGAACTCTTGAAGCCCTGCTGCCCCAGTGCCCTTTCCAGCTGGACCGAGCGTGCCGTCCACCTGCACGCGCATCCCACGCCATGGCGATAGATTGACTCCCGTCAATCGCAAGTCCACCGGCGGCTGAGGAGGAGGTGGTGGTGGCGCTGGTGGCGGGCCCGCTGCACGGCCGCCGCCTGCTGCGCCGCCTGCCGGCGGCGCGCCGCCAGGTGCGGCGCCTCGACCATCGCCTCGTCCGGCTGGTGGCGCACCGGCGGCTGGAGGCGCACCTGCACCTCGACCTCCTCCACCACCAGCACCGCGGCCAGCCGTAAACGATCCAGGCGGTGGCGGGAGCACGGTGCGGGCCAGCACCCAAGGATTTTTCTCGGACCCGTCACCCTGCAGGCATCCAATCAGGGTCAGGGGTGTATCGGTCGGGGTCGTCGGCGGCGCCTGTGCCACCAGTGCGGTGACCGCGCAGGCGCTGGCAATCCCGCAAAGAACGGCAAGCCTCATGACTGGCTCTCCTTGTCATGCCAAGGCTGTCGACACGCGTCGGCAGCCTGATTAAGACCGCGTCATTATACATAGGCTCGAGGTTGGGAGTAGGGGGACTCGGGTGCCGGGTGCTTAGTGCCGGGTGCATGGTGCTGTGCTGGGTGCTGGGTGCCGGGTGCCTGGTGCTGTGCTGGGTGCTAAAGTTGGCGACAAATGAACTGCGCGCGCCTTGCGCACGTCTGATCACCGAGACGCCGAGTTAGAGGTAGGGAGCTATCGAGCATGAAAAACGTCCTCCGCGCCGCATTCGTGGTTGGCCTCCTCAGCCCTTCTGTCCTCGCGCAGCAAACCGTTGCCGGCGAGTGGATGCTCACCGTGCACGAGCAGTTCGGGCCCAACATCATGCGGCTCTCGCTGGTCGTCGAAGGTGAGAAGCTGAAAGGCACGGCCGGGACTCGCGCCATCGAGGGGACCGTGCAAGGGACGACTCTTGAGTTCAAGGCAGATACCCTCTCGGTCAAAGGATCGCTCGAGGGCGCTCAGTTGAAGGGTCTGGCAACGTTTCCTGATCGCAGCGTGAAGTGGACAGCCGTACGGATTCCGCCGCGGCCATCGTCGCCGAGCACACACGATTTCGAACCGTCTGAATTCCACCTGTATTTTTCCTCGAAGGTGAATCCGGCTCTCCGCATTTACCCCGGGGACACGGTGCGCACGTGGAGTGTCGATGCAGGAGGCCGTGACAAGCAGGGAAATCGCCGCTCTGCTGGCGGCAATCCGCAGACCGGTCCTTTCTACGTCGAAGGGGCCATGCCGAACGATACGCTTGTCGTACGACTCAACAGGGTCCGCACCAACCGCGATTGGGCGGGGAGCGGAAACACCATCATGTCGAACGCGTTGGAGCCGGGCACGGTCGCCAACTTGAAGTGGGATGGTGCCTTCACCAGTCGGTGGAAGCTGGATCCCTTGAAGAACATCGCCTTCCTCGAAAAGCCGACCGACGCGCTCACGAACTACACGGTCGCGCTGCAGCCGATGCTGGGATGTATAGGCGTCGCACCCCCGGGGGATTCATCGGTACGCACCACAGACTCAGGTCGGTTCGGCGGAAACATGGACTACAACCAGATTCGAGAAGGAACGACGGTTTATCTGCCGGTTTACCATCCCGGTGCGCTCCTGTTTCTTGGTGATGGGCATGCTGCGCAGGGCGACGGGGAGTTGACGGGCGACGCGCTCGAAACGTCCATGGATTTCGACTTTACCGTGGACCTGATTCCGGGCCGGGCATTCGGCCATCCGCTGGCGGAGAATTCCGAGTTCCTGATCAGCATCGGCATCGGCGGATCTCTGGATCAGGCGCTTCAGCAGGCAACGAGCGGGATGGTTCGCTGGCTGGAGCGCGACTACAAGCTCACCGCCAACGAGTCCGCTCTGCTCCTGGGATTCGCCATCAAGTACGACGTTGTGGATCTTGTGGGCACGCAGGTGAGCATTGCGGCGAAGCTGCCCAAATCGACGTTGGCTCAGTTGTCGAATGGACGGTAAGGGTGCTTAGTGCCTGGTGCGTGGTGCCTGGTGCTGTGCATGGTGCCGGGTGCTGGGTGCAACCCGGCACTCGATCATTGACCACCCACTCTCTGTGCGATCCCGCCAAGATTCAAGAGCGTCACGTCTGGAAATGGTTCGTCGCTCTCCTCCTGAGGAAGGGCGTGCCGCTTCTCCGCCAGACGTCTCCCTATAACCTCCAACGCAGCCACAGACAGAACGAGACCGGCAATCACGGCGACCATGACTCGCGGATTGTGCAGAATCCGCAATTCGAACTGCACGGGCCAGTACGCCACCGCGTACATTCCGATCAGATAGATGGGCCAGCGGGCGCGGAGCTTCGCGTGGCCCGGCACGTACGCACGGGTGAACGGAATGAAGTCAATCGTCATGGCGATGATCTGCACGAGCAGCGTGATGAGCACACACACATAGGCGGTGTGCCAGGCGGCAACACGCCAGCCGACGAGCGGAACGAGCAGCGCCACGGTCAGCACCAGCGTCGGCGGCACGACGAACGCCAGCATCGATCCACGCACGGCGGTCCAATAGGTCAGTCCCGATTCGGGAGCATGGGCGCGGAACGACCATGATGCCGGCAATTCGCTTGGCACGAAAAACGACGCGCGGAGACCAACAGTTGACCAAAACGCCAGGACGAGAGGAATCCACAGGACTGCCGTGCGTGGTCGCATCAGTGACTCGAGGTCAGTGCCGTATCTCACCAACCCCGCGGTGACGATCGCGACGCCAATTGCGGCGTTGATGGCAATCGGCGCCTGCTGCGCCCGATTGCGCGCAATGGTCAGCAGGATGAAATCGCAGGTGGCTCTTGCCACGAGGTTGCCTCGAGTGAGCCTACCGGTCACGAGCCGCTGGAGGCGTGCACCACCCAGCTCGCCGGTAAACGCCGACGGCGTGAGCGCCAGCTGCATCTGACGTCGAAACCCCACGATCGAAACAATCACGGCCGCCAGCACGGTGATCGCGGTCGCAACGAGCGCCCGCTCGGCCAGCACGCCGTACTCGCGGTCGGTCGATCCCAGCAATCGCTCGAAGATCCCCAGGAACCACGCCGGGGGAACCCAACCAGTCATGCCGCGGTCGAGCAGCTTCATCTTCGCAGGGCTGACCGCCGGGACGACGATGGTGACGCAGAGCAGCGCGCTGACAAACAGAAACTGCAGCGTTGAGCCAAATACGGCTGCCAGTCGGGCGCCGCCGATCAAAGTGGCGCACCCTCGCAGCGTGACGATTGATGTGAACGAGAACGTCGCAGCACCCAGCGTCGCCGTCATGCAGGCCGCGAAATGCCGAACGAGGCCAGCCGCACCAAGATGATCGCCGACGCTGAGCGCGAACGGCACCGCGGTGATGAGGTTGACGATCGCGGCCGTGCCCAAGAGAAAGGCCGCCAGCGCCACGAGCTTGGCCGTAATGATGGTGGCGCCGCGCATCGGCAGCGGTCCAAGCACCATGGCATCGCGACGGTCGAACGTCAGCGAGTCCCAGACGAAGACCGCAATGAAGCCGACGATGACCATCGTGTACGTGACGAACACCGACCCGAGCATGGTCACGATCCGCGCAGCCATTGCGGGGTCCCGCAGGACCGTCAAGCGATAGGCCGGCAGCACCTCGATGACCAGAAAGAGGCTGGGCATCAGGAGAAACGCCAGTACCCAGATGATCGTCTGCCGAAGCTGGATTTCCGAGGTGACCGTTTCGCTGGAGAAAAACTGCACGAAGAACGAGCGCACGAGCACCACAAACGGCGTTCGTTCCATCGCTCTAGTCATTTTGGGTAGCACGTCGAATCCCGAATCCCGAATCCCGAATCCCGAGCTCAGCCCTTCATCGCTGCCAGGAGACCTCCGGTCCGTTCGTCGGCATTTTCTTCGGCAACGAGCGCAGCAAATACCGCATCGAGAGACGGCAGCCGCAGCATTGCGCGCAGGTGCTCCACCGAGTCGTGGCCGACAATGCGCCCGTCTTTCAGGATGACCACTCGCGAGCAGACCTGCTCGACGACCTCGAGGACGTGCGAACTGAACACGACGATTCGCCCCTCCTCAGCCAGCGCCCGTACGAAGCCCTTCAGGACGCGGGCCGAGGTGACATCGAGCCCCGAGAACGGCTCATCGAGCACCACGACGCGGGGATTGTGGAGAACTGCGGCAGCAATGAGCACTTTCTGCCGCATGCCCTTTGAGTAAGAAGACAGCGTCTGATACCGGTCGTCGTAGATCCCCAGAAGCTGCAAAAAGCGATCGATCTTTTCATGCAGGCGCTCATCCGGCAATTGGCGGAGACGTCCCACAAACTCCAGGTACTCGGGGGCGGTGAGATAGGAATAGAGATGCGGCTCCTCCGGCACGTAGCCGAGGATTCGCTTGTAAGCCGGCAAATCTCCAGAGACGTCGGCACCATCGAGACGAACCCGACCGCTCGTGGGCTTGAGCAGGCCGGTGAGGATCTTGACCGTGGTGCTCTTGCCAGAGCCGTTCGGGCCAAGCAGGCCAAGCACTTCGCCTGGCCGGACCTCGAAGGAGATGTCATTGATAGCGGCCAGCGGGCCGTAATATTTGGTGAGCCGTTGAACGTCTAGCATGCTGGATTTGACACCAAAGAACACGGGCAGTTCCCGGCAGTTCAACCACCAAGCCGGAGGTCGAACCACGAAGCCACGAAGAACACGAAGAAAAGAACCGACGCAACCGCTAATGCACTAATGCACAGTCTTCTTCGTGGCTTCGTGGTTGATTCTTCGTGTCTTCGGGGTGATTTCTTCCTAGTTCATTCAAGATAATGTTCTCTGGTTCACAACTGCCATCTGTTGTTCGATTGTTACTCGTACCGCAGCGCGGTCACTGGATCCAGGCGCGCGGCGCGGCGGGCTGGCCAGAGCGCCGCCGCCACCGCAACGATACTGATCAAGACCGCAACCGGAATCAGATTGGCTGGATTGGTGAGGCGGTCCGCACCCTGGACTGTCAGCAGTCGATCCCACAGGAGCGTGCAGCCGATACCGGCGGCGAGACCCACGGCCAGCTGCACCAACACTCGACCGAGGATGAGCGATCGTACTTCGTGCGGTTGTGCGCCAAGCGCCAGCCGTACGCCAATTTCCTGAGTCCGTTGCGACACCGCATGTGCCGTGACGCCATAGAGCCCGACCACCGACAGCGTCAACGCAATGCACGCAATGATCGTGATCAGCATTTGCGAGACCTGGCCTTGCCACCCCGCTTCGCGCATCGCCTGGTCCATCGACATCGCCCGGTACAGCGGCAGATCCGGATCGAGCGCACGCAATTCATCGCGCAGGAGCGGTGTGACGAGATTTGGATCCGACGAGACTCGGGCAATGACCGCAGCCGTCGCCGCCGTCGTCGCTCGGTACGGCAGATACACCACGGGATCTGGCTCGCGCAGGGTGCGCTGGCGAACAGACGGTGAGATTCCGACGATGGTGAACCAGGGTCCTTCATTGGCCGCCGCAGTGGCCATCCTGATGCGGCGATCGAGCACGTTGCCGTCTGGGAAAAACATATCCGCGAACCGTTGATTGACGATGACCGTTTCCTGGCCAGGGGTGCCGTCGAAATCGTGAAAGGTGCGCCCGCGGACGAGCGGCAGGTTCATCGTCTCGAAGTAACGTGTGCCGATGGTCACTGTCCACACGGTAGGCGGCGCCGCTCCTGTATCGAGCGGGCGACCGTCGATGGACAGCTGTTGTGGAACCGCACCACCAATCGGCAAGGTGCTGGCCAGGCTGATCGCCGATACCCCGTCGACCACGTCGAAGCGCTGAATCAGCTTGTCGAAGAACGCCGCCCGATCTTCCGGCGTGTGGTATTTCTGGGCGGGCAGCGAAACCCACATCGTGAGCAACGGCGAGGGGTCGATGAGATCGACGCGGCTCAACGAAACCAGATCGCGGATGCCCGTGGTCATTGCGGCAAGGAGCAGGATCGTCAGCGCAAATTCCACCGTCATGAACACCGAGGTCCACCGGCGCGCGCGGAAACCCTTGGTACCCGTCCGGCCCCCGTCCTTCAACATGGCGGCAGTTGCTGTCTTTGAGATATGAAGGGCGGGCGCCAGTCCAAACAAGACCAGGGTCGCAAGGCAAACCGCAAAAAGTATGACCAGCACTCGGGTGTCGATGGGAAACCCTGAATACGGCACCGCGGCTTCGGGAATAGCCAGCCGGAACAGGCGAAGCATGACCATTGAAAGCACGAGTCCGAGCACGCCGCCCAGCATCGCAAGAAACATGTTTTCGACCACCAATTGACGAACCACGCGCCATCTGGTCGCGCCGAGCGAGGCTCGAATCGCAATCTCGCGCGACCGATGAACCGACCGCATCAGCAGCAGGTTCGCCACGTTGGCACACGCGATGAGCGCGACGAGGCCTCCCGCAGTGATAAAGGCAAGCCACGCCGGATCGGTGATTTGCCCGCTGAATCGCTCGTTGATCGGCAACACCCTCGGGCGGAGTCCGGTATTCGGTACCAGGATGCGTCCGCGCCAGACGCGCCGTCGCGGCCTCGAGCTCGGATGTTACTTGCCGCAGAGTAAGGCCATCGACGAGCCGGCCGAAGACGCCAAGCGTCCGCGCGTCGCGGGGAGCGCTGACGATCCCGGGCATCAGCGCCAGTGGCTGCCACACGGCAGCGTTGTTCGGAAACCTGAACCCATCAGGCATGACGCCAATGACGGTGGCCGGCGTCGCGTTGACCCGAATCGTGCGGCCGATCACGGCGGGATCGCCGTCGTACCGGGCAGTCCACACCGCACTGCTGAGGATGACGACGCCAGGTGCACCAGGCCGATCGTCGTCGGTCCGAAAGTCCCGGCCGAGGATCGGCTGGTCGCCAATCAAGCGAAACGCCTCGGCCGAGATGTAGACGCCCGGAACACGCTCGGGCGCGCGCTGGTCGTCTCCTATCGCGAAGGGACCACCCGTATAAGCGGCGATTCCAATCAGGCCCTTGATGGAGCTCCGAAGATCCCGAACATCGGCGTACGACAAACCGCCGTCGCGATCTCGGGCGTCGAGCATGGACACGTGCACAACGCGGTCGGGATGAAGGATCGGCAGGCCACGAAGACAATAGGCGTTGACGATGGCAAAGAACGTGTTGTTCACGCCGAGCCCCAGTGCAAGCGCTGTGACGGCGACGAACGTAAACGCGCGATCCCTGAGTAACATCCGCGTGCCAAACCGGACGTCCCGAGCGAGCGCATCCACAAAGGGCAGGCCCCGCTGATCACGGTACGCGTCCTTCGTGCGCTCGACTCCCCCGAACGCCCGGCGAGCCTCGGTGCGCGCCTCCTCGTGTGACATTCCGCGCCGCAGATGTTCTTCGGTCAGCAGATCGAGATGCTGCTGAATCTCGGCTGCAAGCCTTACCTCCCTTGTATGTCGTTTGAAGAAACCGAAGATGCGCGAAATGAAAGAGCGCATAGGAGTTAGGCCCGCCCTACGTACGAAAAGGGTCCACGTTGCGAAAGCAGTCGGGCTGCGGACCCTGAAGGGTCCGCGCTACTCGTGTCGCAGTGCCGCAAGAGGATCGAGGCGAGCGGCGCGACGTGCCGGCCAGAAACAGGCAGCGAGCGCCACCAATACCAGCAGAAGCGCCACCGGAACGAGCGCAAGCGGCTCGAAGGCACCGGGCTGAAGCACACGTCGCAGAAACTGGCCCACGCCAACCGCACCACCCAGACCAAGCGCAAGGCCGATTCCGAGCTGGACCGCCGTGCGTCGAAGGATCAACCACCACACCTCGCGGGCTTGCGCGCCGAGCGCCATCCGCACGCCGATTTCCCGCGTACGCTGGATCACGCTATGGGCGGTGACCGCATATAAGCCGACCAGAGACAGCGCCAACCCGATACCGGCAAAGACGGCAAACATCGCGCCGAACACCCGCTGCGGCCAGCGAGACTCCGCAGCAGTCGATCCATGTCCATGACATCGAATAACGGGAGGTCGGGATCGAGCGTCCGGACTTCCTCACGCACGAGCGTGGCAATCCCGTCCAATTCGGCATTGCCACGCACCACGAGCGTCGCCATTGCAAGTGGCTCGGCACGGTGCGGCAGGTACAACACCGGGCCGGGACCGTCCGTTCGTTGTCGAACTGTGGGCGAGACGCCCACGATGGTGACTGTCGTCGATGGAGCCCCTGGAGAGTTTTGACTGGTGAGACGGGTGCGGCGGCCTATCGGCTCCTCGTCGGGAAAGTGCAGCCGCACGAATTGCTGGTTCACGATGGCGCTTTCGTTGCCAGGCGTACCGTCTCTCGCAACAAACTTTCGCCCGCGCACGAGCGTCAGGCCCAGCGTCTCGAAGTACCGCGAGCCAATGGTCACGACTGCCACGGTCGGCGGTCGCACGCCAGCGATCGGTTCTCGACCATCGATCGCGAGCTCCCGAAGCGACGCCCCTCCCCACGGCGCGGTGCTGGCGATCGTCGCCGAAGCGATGGCCGGAATCGACGCGAGGCGCTCCTCGAGCCGCCGATAGAAATCGGCGCGCTGCACTGGCGTCGGGTATTCCGCATCCGGCAGCGTCAAGCGCATCGTAAGCAGCCGAGATGTATCGATGACCAGATCCGCCCGGTACACGGCAAGGAAGCTGCGAAAATAGAATGCCGCGCTCGACACGAGCACAACAGTCATTGCCAGCTCGACGACCAGAAGAACGCCTGTCCAGCGCCGTGCGCCGAGCCCGACCGTACCGGTCCGTCCGCCTTCTTTCAGAGCTTGGGCATCGGTCTTCGACGCGTAGAACGCCGGCGCCAGCCCGAAGATGATGCTCGTCCCCAGACACACGGCTGCCAGGAACGTGAACACCCGTCTTCGATTGTGAACTGCATCCAGTACGGTCTGCCAATCTGGTCCGCGAGGCCAGAAAACAGCTGAACGCCAACGTTGGAAAGCCCGAAGGCCAACACACCCGCAACGACGGCCAGCAACACACTTTCAATGAACAGCTGCCGCACGATTCGCCCACGCGTGGCGCCGAGCGACGCGCGAATCGCGATTTCGCGCGACCGGGTGGCCGAGCGTGCAAGGAGGAGATTGGCCACATTCACGCACGCAATCAGCAGCACGACCACCACGGCACCCATCAGCGCCGATAAGATCAGCGAGACCTGCCAGCCGATGTATTTCTCTACATACGGCCTGACGGTCGGTTGAACGTTCGCGTTCGTGGCGGGATACGCGCGGCGCAGGCGGGCGGCAGTCGCCTCGAGGTCGGACCGCGCCTGCGCAAGGTTGACGCGATCGGCCAGTCGTCCAAACGCATCCAGCCGTCGGTCGTTGCGGGCCTGCTCGAACAGGCCCGGCACCATCGCCAACGGCTGCCAGAGATCGGTCATGTACGGGAACCGGAAGCCTGCAGGCATGACGCCAATCACGAGCGAAGGCACGGCATTGATGCGGATGACCTGGCCGACGATGGTTGGGTCGCTGCCGTACCGATCGGTCCAGATGCGATGCCCGAGAACCACGACGTGAGCAGCGCCCGGCTGATCGTCTTCCGGCAGAAAGTCGCGGCCGATAAGAGGGTGCTTGTCGAGCAATTTGAACGTGTTGGCTGACACATAGCGTGCCCCTGAACCGTTCGGCCGCTCGCCGGTCGTCGCTGACGTTCATCGTCGCGTCGGTGAATGCGCCGATGCCGGCAAAGGCGCGCGTCGCCTGACGGAGGTCCTGATAGTCGAGATACGACACGTTCTGCGAATCTCGAAAAGCGTCGCCGAGGCCGTATCGCGTTCCGATGTGCACCACGCGGTTGGCGGCATCTTCCGGCAACCCGCGCAGCACGACGGCATGGATGATGGCAAACACCGTGCTGGTTGCCGCGATCCCGAGCGCGAGCGTCACGGCTGCCGTCAATGTGAACCAGCGCTCCCTGACGAGCAGCCGGGCTCCAAAGCGCACGTCCTGAGCAATTGTCTGGACTAAAGGGAATCCTCGGCGTTCGCGATAGATTTCCTTCACCTGCTCGACACCGCCGAACGCCTGGCGCGCGGCGGCACGCGCTTCGTCGGGCGACATACCGCGACGCATGTGCTCTTCGGCAAGCAGATCGAGGTGGGTTCGGATCTCGTCGTCCAAGGCAACGTCACCCCCGCGGCGTGTGAACATGGCAAGGGTGCGCGACAGCAGAACGCGTGCCCGTGTCAGCATTTATTGGTTAGTCGCGGGGCCCCACCCCCGCGACCTGTACCTCGCGCTCTCGGCGCTCGGCGCGGTGCGAGGCAACGATCCACTTCGTCCGCAAAGGGGCATCTTCCGACCTCCTATTCCTCCAGCAACCGATTCACCATCGCAACGGTTCGCGCCCAGCCCTGCGCTTCCGCGGCCAGCTGCTTCCTGCCGGCACGCGTGATGGCATAGAACCTTGCGCGGCGATTGTTGTCGCTCGTGCCCCACTCGCTTCTGATCCACCCGCGCTGTTCGAGCCGGAGCAAGGCGGGGTAGATCGTCCCCTGGTTCAGGGCCAGCGATCCCTGCGCCACTTGTTCGATGCGGCGGGCTATGCCGTATCCATGGAGCGGACCCATGGCCTCGAGGGTCTTGAGCACCATGAGATCGAGGGTTCCGTACGGGACTTCAGAAGGTGTGGCCATGCCTTGTGTTGACGGACCACAGGACTGTGGCATGACTCCTGTTGAAAGTCAACATGTACAGAAGAACGTGAGTTGGCGGTGCTCGGCCGTGCTAATTCCTGTCCGGCGGAGTTGACGCCGCAGCATACCGCGCCGCCAGCACCTTCCACGTGTCTCGCAAACCGCTGAGAAACTGCTGAAACTCTGGATCGCCGCGCAGCGGCTCCAGGAGCGGATCGCGCTCGTACCATGGGTAGCAAGGCAGACCGGTCCTTGCCGCGTTGGCGAGAAGACGCTTGGCTCCGGCGAGATCGCCTAACTGTGCGTGCGCGGCGCCTAGACTGTAATCAATGTGGTGATCGGTGAGACCAACGTCCTGAATCGACTTGATGAGCGCTCGGGCTTCGGACTTCGCTCCCCGCGCGGCAAGGACGCTCGCGAGCACGGCCTTGGCTCGCCGGTCGCTCGTCGTGTTACCTTGCAGCGTCAACATCTCCTCGGCCCGGGTTTCATTGCCCGTGTAGTAGTACGCCTGGCCGAGCAGCCAGTTGAAGGCGGTTCCACCGCTCAATCGCTGCACATCCTCGAGCAACGGCAGCGCCTCCCGGAACCTGCCCGCGTAGATGGCGGTTACGCCCCGTGTTCGATGAGCCTCCACCTGGTTGGCCTGGTTCATCTCGAGGCCGGCTCGAACCTCGGCCTCGACCAAATCAAACAGCCCGAGATGGTAGAACGCGGCCGCGCGGTAGAAGTGCGGCTGATCGAGATTGGGATTCAACGCCAGCGCCAATCGGCTCTCTTCGAGCGTTCTCTCCCACTCGAACTCAATCGCACGGTACACAGCCGCGAGCGCTTCGTGCGCTTCAGCCAGTTGTGGATTGAGCCGTAGCGCGGCCCGAGCTTCTCGCTCTGCACGCTCCGTCCAGGCTCGATTTTCGGATTCGGGGGCAAAGCGCAGACGCATCACCGCGCTCCCCAAGGCGACGCCGGCGCGGGCCGGCGCATAGTCCTCATCGAGCTTCAATGCTTCTTCGAACAGGGTGACGGCTGCCCGTACGCTTTCGGAAGTGTAACGCGACAGTTGGGCGCGACCCTGCAGATACCGTTCATAGGCCACCACGTTCTCTGTATAGCGCCGAAACAGTCGCTCCCGCTCGGCCGCGGTCATCTGCACCTTGAGCGCCTCAGCTACTGATTGGGCGATGCGATCCTGCAACGTCAATAAGTCGGAGCGTGCCAGGTCGTAATGGTCGCCCCATACCGGCGCTCCATCCTGAACCCGCACAAGCTGAACACTGACGCGAAGTCGATCATTTGCCTCCTGGAGTATCCCCGTCACCACGTAGTCACTGACGAGTGCTCGGCCGGCGTCCTTGGGATCGACGGACTCGTTTTCGTACTTCAGGATGGCACTGGTCGGGCGCGGCACCAGTTGTTGCACTCCCGCCAGGCGGCTGATGATGGCGTCAGGAATGCCGACCCCTAGAAACCGGATTGGCTGGGACACCGAGAGCGCATGAAACGGCAGCACCGCCACGGCAACTCGTCGCGCCGGCGTGGCTTCGTTCGATCGGAGCAGCGGGATGACCCAAGCGGCACCGGCCAGGATCGCAACAACCACGGCTGCAGCGGCCGCTCGGCCTAATCGGCTGAACTGACGTGTGCCTGTGAACTGCGCCCCTTGCTCCAACGCGCCACGGAGGTCGGCCGCCGAAGGAAGCCGCGCGCCTCGATCTTTGGCCACCGCACGCAGGATGGTGTGCTCTAGAGATTCGGATAGCTGGGGGTTGATCGATCCGGGCCTGGTTGGCGTTTGAGTGAGAATGGCCGCAATCAGTTCCGCGCCACGGACGCCCGGAAACAGTGCACGACCCGTCGCAAGCTCGTACAAGACGGCCCCCGCGGCATAGACATCGGTGCGCGCGTCGACGGCTTCGCCGCGAATCTGCTCCGGTGCCATGTACGGCAACGTGCCGGCGATTTCAGCGACACCCGTGCTTGTAGCCGTCGCCTGGGTGCTCACGGGTTGCAGCAGTCGCGCGAGGCCAAAGTCGAGGATCTTGAGGCGGCCCTCATCGGTTAATCGCAAGTTGCCGGGTTTGAGATCCCGATGCACCAGCCCATGACGGTGAAGAGCAACGAGGCCATCAGCAAGTTGTGCCCCGAGACCGCGAACTTCTTCCTCGCTGAGACCGCCATCGGTGATCAACCGGTCGAGCGACCTCCCCGGAATGAATTCCATGACAAGGATGTCAACGCCGGCCTGGGTATCGAAGTCGTGAATCGTCGCGATATTCGGATGGTTCAGTTTCGAAAGGGCCAGTGCTTCATTCTTGAATCGCCTCCGCGCTTCGTCATCGGCCAGGCTTCCCAAGGGCAGGACCTTCAACGCGACGTCCCGATCGAGTCGCTCATCGTGCGCTCGATACACGATGCCCATCCCTCCGGCACCAATGCGCTCGAGGACGCGATAGTGGCCAAGCGTGCGGCCGGCCAGACTTTCGGGCTCAGGAGTGATGACAGAACCTCCGCGCACCTTACTGTGACGCAGTCGGCGCAACCGCGATTCCGACGACCCCGCTTCGTTCGATGGAGCTCTTCAGGAATCCAGAACGCCGCACGTCGTCAATGAATTGATTCACGATTTTCAGGACGTCTGGTTTCCCCATGGGCACGATCAGGGTTTGCTCCACACCGTACAAATCGTCCGGCAGCAATCGCAACCCCTGGACTTCTGGCAGGACATCCGACAGTCGCTGTCGGTTGGCACCAAATGCATCGAGTTGGCCGGAAACGAGCATCTGCTTGATTTCGGCGGCGCCGGCCTGCGCGGTGTTCACGAGTTGGGCCCGTTTCAGCGTGCGGGCCAGGTACAGGGCAATCGAATCCCCTTTGCGCGCGCCGATCTTCTGGTTCGGCCGATCGATATCCGCAATCGATCGGATCGTGGAATCCTGCAACACCACGAAGGTCTGCTGAACCAGCATGTACGGCTGCGAAAACGCCACCGGTCCGGCACGCTCAGGATTGTAGGCAACAAATCCCACATCAGCGGTGCCGCCCTGGACCGCCTCGATGACATCCTGCGGCGTGGCAACCCCCATCAACGAAACTTCGACAGAATGGCGGCGTGCCAGTTCGCGCGCCAGATCGACGGCGACACCACGGACCGTGCCGGTTGCCGGATCTTTGATGGCCTGGGCCGGATTTCCTGAAAGGTACGCGGCGCGCAAAGTGCCGGTTGGCGCCACGATCGCCTGGGCCGCAGCCAACGCTGCTGTCAGGGCTGAGATGACGACCGATGTGATAACGAGACGCATGGTGCCTCCGGGCCTTGACGGCCTTTCATCGCCAGTCAGCGAGTCGCCGTCAGCAACTCCAGGATCGCAGACGACACCGCTTCTGGTTTTTCGCGCGGGACGAAGTGGCCGGCGCCCGGGACGATGCGCCTGGCCATCAATGACGTGAACGAAGCACGCTCAGCGGGTGAATCGGGTGCCGGCCGCCTGATTCCGTCATCTGCGCCATGCAGCACGATCGACGGGACGTCGATTTTTGGGCGCTCGGCGAGCTGCTTCTCCATCGCGGCAAAGCGCGGCTCGCCGGGCGCGTTCACGTTCCGATGGCGGTACGAGTGAATCACGATGTCCACAAAGTCGGGATTGTCGAACGATACGACCGTGCGGTTGTACGTGTCGTCGGTAAACCGCCAGGTGGGCGACCATGTTTCCCACAAGAGTCGGCACAGGCTCCGACGATTGGCTGCGAGGCCCGCTCGTCCACGCTCGGTGTTGAAGTACCACTGATACCAGAGCGCCCGTTCAGCATCCGGGGCTGCAGGCTGTGGCGACGAGATCGTGTCCTGGATCGTGTAACCGCCGATGAGCACTGCGGCGCGCACGCGGTCCGCGTGAAGGGCCGCGGCAATACAGGCCGCGCGTCCACCCCAATCGTATCCCGCGACGGCAAAACGGCGCAGAGCCAGTGCGTCGGCAAAGTCGATGAGATCCTGACCGATCGCGGCCTGCTGCGCCATGCGAGGAGCGGCCGCCTCGCGGAAACGTGTAGGCCCATAGCCACGAAGGTAAGGCACGAGCACACGATGTCCAGTCTTGACCAACGGCGGCGCCACATCATCCCAGGCTCTGACGTCGTCTGGAAAGCCGTGGAGCAAGACAATCGGGAAGCCCTGTCGGTCGCCTGTGTCTTCGTAACCGATCGAGAGCACCGGCGTGTCGATCTGTGTTGTGACCGGCGGGCGACTGCTCTGCGCGTGCATGCGGCGAACTCCGGCCAGGTTGCCCACGAGCGTCGCACCGGCCAACCCGGTCACCTTCAGGAACGTTCTGCGACTCGCGGACATAGAGCGGATGTCTCAGTCAGTTCGCAGTCTCTGAGTGAATCTTTCAACGCCGAGGACGCCGTGGGCGCGGAACGCGCAGAGAAATCCTTCACGTTAGGATTCCTCAGCGTGCCTCAGCGGCCCCTGCGAACTCTGCGTTTGGTTCTCAGAACTGAAAAACTGCTTAAGACTCTCACCGTGGCAGGATGTCGTCAACCTCAGACTTCTACGCGTCCAAGGCGCTGCTGGAAGGGGCGTTCAGGTTGTCGTGCACTCGAGCTCGTCCAAGCGTCCGGATCCGCCGTCGGCGACAGCCATGCGTGGAGCTGCGAGCCCCAAGCGCTGACAAATCGTCGAGGTCAGAGCTGCTTCGTTCATTGTGTAAAAATGCAGGCCGGGAGCGCCGGCAGCAAGCAGCCGGTCACACAGCTCGGTGACGACGTCGAGGCCGAGGCTGCGAATCGACGCGAGATCGTCGCCCAGGCTCTGCATCTTGAGGCGCAGCCAACGTGGGATCTCGGCGCCGCAGCGATCGGAAAAACGGGCAAGTTGCGCGAAGTTCCCGATCGGCATGATACCCGGCACAATCGGCAGATTGATGCCCAGCAACTCACAATCATCGATGAAACGAAAATAGGAATCGATGTTGAAGAAATACTGGGTGATTGCCGCGTCCGCGCCCGCCTCGACCTTACGCTTGAAATTCATCAGGTCGTCCCGAGGGCTGCTCGACTGAGGGTGGAACTCCGGATAGCAGGCAACCTGGATATGAAAGTGGTCGCCCGTCGTTTCACGAATAAACGCCACCAGCTCATTGGCGTAGCAGAACTCGCCCGCCGCAGTTGTAGCCGCGCCCACGTCGCCGCGCAGGGCCACGATATGGCCGACGCCGTTCGCCATGTAGAGGTCTAGCAACGCGGTGATGTCGGCACGCGTGGCGCCGATGCACGACATGTGGGGCGCGGCGGCATAACCCGCAGATTGGATCGCCAGCACGGTCTGTAAGGTACCGTCCCGGGTTGAACCTCCGGCGCCAGACGTACAGGAGAAAAAGCTCGGCTCGAGCTCGGCCAACTGCTGCCACGCGACAAACAGGCTTGCCATCCCCTCCCGCGTCCTGGGCGGGAAGAATTCGAAGCTCAGGTCGCACAAGCGTCGACTCGGAAACTCCATTGCACTCGGGCCTCACTCTCGGCGGGTCTAACCACCTTCGCCAAGGCTACGGTGGTCCGCCGAAGCTTTACGCGAAGGCGGAAGACCCGCCGCTACGATTGAATCCGCTCAAGACCCGCTGCCAGGACATGATCCGCGCGCTCCGCGTTCACTCGGGCGCGCATGCGACGGGCGGCTTCAACCATTCTGGCCAACCCGGCCTCGGTTTCCGGCCAACCCCGCGTCTTCAACCCGCAATCGGGCACCACCCAGAGGTGTTCCCACGGAATCAGACGCCCTGCCCTTTCCAGCAGATCCACCATCTCTTCCACCGCTGGCACCCGCGGGGAGTGAATGTCGTAGATGCCGGGACCGATCTCGTTCGGATAGCCGAACCGCCGGAAGCCGTCCAACAGCTCCATATGCGAACGTGCGGTTTCGATCGTGATGACATCGGCGTCAAGCGCGGCGATCGCCGGCAGAATGTCGTTGAAATCGGCGTAGCACATATGGGTGTGTACCTGCGTGCCATCGGCGACGCCACAGGTGGCGACCCAGAAGGACCGGACAGCCCAACCCAGGTACGGCGTCCGATCTCGCTCCCTGAGCGGTAAGCCTTCACGCAGCGCCGGCTCGTCGACCTGGATGACTGCGATGCCCGCTTGCTCGAGGTCGAGCACCTCGTCGCGCAGCGCCAGCGCGATCTGAAGGGCCGTCGTCTCGCGTGACTGGTCGTCACGCACGAACGACCATTGAAGCATCGTGACGGGCCCGGTGAGCATGCCTTTCATCGGCTTGCTGGTCAGGCTCTGGGCGTACTCGGTCCATTCCACCGTCATCGGCTCCGACCGTTCGACGTCGCCATAAATAATCGGGGGCTTCACACAGCGCGAACCGTAACTCTGCACCCAGCCATTCGCGGTGACGGCGAACCCGCGCAGCTGTTCGGCAAAATACTCGACCATGTCATTGCGCTCGGCCTCGCCGTGTACCAGCACATCCAATCCGAGCGCCTCCTGACGCGCGACGGCCGCTCGAATCTCCCCGCGCATCGCGTCTCGATACGCTTCAGGTCTCATCTCGCCTCTCTTGAACGCCGCCCGTGCTTTTCGGATGGACGATGTTTGAGGAAACGAGCCGATCGTCGTCGTGGGCAGCAGCGGTAGCCCGAGTCTCGCTTTCTGTTCTCGGATGCGAGTCGCAAAAGACGAGCGGCGGTGCAGGTCCTGCTCGCACAGGCTTTGCACGCGCTGTTGGACGATTTCGGAGTGCACGCGGGTGGAGCGGCCTCTGGAGGCGACGGCTTCGCGTGAGGCCACCAGCGCAGACTCGATCACCTCGGAGCCCTGCGTGAGCGCTCGTTTGAGACAGACAATCTCGTCCAGCTTCTGGCGCGCAAACGCCAGCCAGGATTTGATTTCAGGATCGAGGGCAGGCTCCTCGGTCAGATCGACCGGGACGTGCAGAAGTGAGCAGCTGGCCGAGACCCATAACCGCTCGTGCAGCTGATCGTGAGCCGGTGTGAGCGACTGAAGCGCTGCATCCAGGTCGGTCCGCCAGATGTTGCGACCATCTACGATGCCGACTGAAAGGACCTTCGACTCCGGGAAAGCCGGCAGGAAGGTCTCCAGCTGCTCCGGCCCGCGTATCAAATCGAGATGAAGGCCCGAGACCGGCAGCGAGGTGAGCATGGCGGCCCGTTCCGCGACGGATCCGTAGTAGGTCGCCAGCAGCAACTTGGGCGAGACAGCAGCCAGCTCTTCGTAAGTCACGCGAAAGGCCTCGAGCCAGTGCCGGTTCAGGTCGAGGTCCAGAATCGGTTCATCAATTTGCACCCAGGTCACGCCCTGAGCCTTGAGGCGTTCAAGGAGACGCTGGTACGCCGGGATGAGGCGCGGCAACAAGTCGAGTTTGTCTGATAGGCCGGAGGCGATTTTGCCGATATACAGCAATGTCAGGGGCCCGATCAGCGCGACTTTCACGGCATGACCGAGTGCTGTGGCCTGCTCCACGTCTTCGAACAGCCACTCCACTCCCCCGTCAAAACGCGTGTCCGCGCTCCACTCCGGCACGAGATAGTGGTAGTTGGTGTCAAACCACTTGGTCATCTCCATGGCCGGATGATCCGCGTTACCGCGTGCGAGCGCGAAATACTGGGGCAGCGTGAGGGCCGCCGGATCGAATCCGAACCGCTCGGGAACACAGCCAAGATGCGCCGCCATGTCCAGGACCGAGTCGTACCAGGTGAAATCTCCTACGGTGACCAGGTCGAGCCCGGCATCGCGTTGCCATTGCCAGTGCTGGCTGCGCAGTTCCCTGCCGACGGCCAACAGCTTGGCTTGTGAAAGCTCACCTCGCCAGAACGCCTCGAGGGCGTACTTGAGTTCGCGCTTCGCTCCAATACGTGGAAATCCGAGGATGTGGGCAGTGCTCATGTTTCGTGTTCCCCTTCTTTTGGTGACTCGATCATCGCGCATTCACGGCTATGAACAGAGTGAAAGTTTTTGAATATTTCATGAACATGATTCATAATTCGGCCGTGGCTGGCTGTTCATGCTGGAAATCCGCCATCTTCGCTCGCTGATTGCGCTGGCCGAGGCGGGCACGGTCTCGCGCGCCGCCGACCGGGTGCATCTTTCGCAGTCGGCGCTTTCACACCAGCTCCGGGCGCTCGAAACCCATTACGGCACCCCGATCGTGCAGCGTCAGGGGCAATCGGTGAGGTTGACCGAATCAGGTGAGTTGCTCGTGGCGCTGGCTCGTGCAGTGATGAGCGAGATTCAAAGAGGCGGAACGCAGCCTCGTCAAGCTCGTGCACAAGCCCAGCGGCGGGATGCTTCGCATCGCGCTGGAGTGCCACACATGCTTCGACTGGCTGATGCCGATCATGCATGCGTTCCGCCCTCACTGGCCGGACGTCGAGCTCGATCTGATCTCAGGTTTTCATCCCAATTCTCTGGCGCTGCTGGCTGACGGCAAGGCCGATCTCGTCATCGGCTCGGAGAACAAGCGGCGCCCTGGCATCGTCTACCATCCACTGTTCCGTTTCGAGGTCCTCGCGGTCCTCGCACCCGATCACCCGCTCCGCGTGAAGCGCTATCTGACGGCGAGCGATTTTGCGCGTGAAACGCTCATTACCTACCCGGTCCCCATTGAGCGGATCGACCTGATCCGCCGGGTCCTGAAGCCCGCGAACATCAAGCCTAGCCGCCGAACGACGGAGCTGACGATCGCCATCCTCCAGCTCGTGGCAAGCCACCGTGGTGTCGCCGCCCTACCGAGTTGGGGGATCAAGAATTACGTCGATGACGACCACGTCATCGGCAGGCGGATTGGGAAGAACGGACTCTGGTGCGACCTGTATGGGGCGACGACGTCCGAAATGGCACGTCAACCCTTTGCGCAGGACTTCCTTCAAATAGTCAGGCGGGAATGTTTCTCAAAACTCGATGGCGTGGTCCCAGTGCCGTGAGAAAAGGGGTCGGGATACTCCGACCCCTTTTCTCAGTTTGCCACCGTAATGCCGGACTGATCCTTGGTCAGGTCGAAGCGACCCTCGACGATCTTGTTGGCCCAGTCGGCGGTTCGTTTCAATCCCCCGAACGGGAAGAAATGGATCCCGGCCATCAGAGTTTGAGCATTTTGCCTCTTGTACGCAGCCAAACCGACGATCAGCTCGTCCGGAGCCGCAACGGTCACCAGTTTGGTGAGGCTCGCGGCATGTTTCGAAAGTGCGTGCATCGACGGGCCGACGCCGCACTCGAGGGCATACTTCAGCAGTGTCTTGATGGTGGCAAGACCTGGCACGCCGACCGTGAACGGTAAGCGATTCACGTCGGGCCCGTTCGCGGCTTCCCAGGCACCCACAGGCTCGGCGGCAAACGAAAATTGCGTGACGATGTAGACGTCGGCGCCGGTCTGGCGCGCGTACTCGTTCTTGCGTCTGAGTGCGTCCTTCAGGACTGGATCGCTGACGTCTTTGTGGCCTTCGGGGTGACCCGCGACGCCAATCTTGCGCAGCCCGTGCTTCTCGAAGACTCCCATCTCGAGCACCTGCAGGGCGCTGTCGAGTTCACCGACCGGCTTCTCGATGTCGCCCGCTACCGCGAGCACCTGCGTGACGCCCGCTTCCCCCACGAGTCGCTTGAGCACGTCATCGAGCTGGGCCAGGCCACTGATCCGACGCGCGACGATATGGGGCACGGGCTCCATCTGCTCGCGGCGGAGCCTCGTGGCCAGGGCGACCGTCTCCTGCCAGTCAGTGCCCGGAACATGGGCAATGTAGACCCGGGTGCCGGGCCGCAGCGAATCGCCAAAGTGTTCGATTCGCGCAGCTTCGCGGACGGTCGTTTCGATGGAGAAGCCGGTGACCAGATCTCGAACGAGTTGTTTTTCCATTCCGCTGCATTGTAACGGGAGTCCCGTGAAATTACGCAGATCGGCGCTATGCGCGTCACGATTGGCGCCGATTCGCGTCGGATGATGCAGCGGAACGATGGTCCGCTCGGGTTTACATCGCGTCGCTGAGCGCGTAGCCGCCGTTCGACGTCCGCCGAATGCGACCGTCGCGAGCCAGCTTCCAGAGGTCGTTGGAGATTCTGATACTGAGATTGGTCTTACCCGGCTTGATCGGCGCCGCCTTGAGCAGGTCGACCATAGCCGAGCGTTGCATACCCGGATGGGCGCCAATGACCTGGAGCAGGCACGCCCGAAGTCCGTTTTTCGTCCAGCGTACAGGGCGAGACACAGGCTCGCCGTTTACGGGCACCACCTGCAACCGGGACCGCGGGGACCTCGCTTCGAGGAGCAACTGGCGCAGGATCTCAGTTTGGCGCTGGTGATAAGCCAGTTCGCGGTTCAACTCACGAATTGTAGTGCGACTCAATGTCATGCCTAGTCTCCGCACGTATACCGGGCATGTTTCTGTTAGATGTCTTTGACGTCAGAACAGCCGATTTAGTTCGCCGCTGCAACGCTTATGCCGTATCGCTGGCCGTGCCCCCCGGGCTGGACAGCCGCGATGAGGACAGGTGCACATACGCCTGGCGATCTTTTGGCTCGATACACGTGCCCGTCAGTAATTACGGCCACGGTTTCATACGCGCGCAGCAGCCGGCCGGGGCAACCAGATTACATGCTGTGAGACCGGGGTTGTTCGGTCATGGGATTGGCCGTCCCAAACCCGGACGACTCGATTTTCCTCTCACCTTTGCCGCCTCGAGCGCGGCGGCCTCTCGTTCGCCGGCAGCCACATCGACGCGGGTCAACACTGCCGCTCCGGCAGCAAAAAAGAGGATGACGGCCAGCACCGCCGGGCGGCTCGAGCCGCCAAAGCTCACCGTCAGGCTGAAGATGGCGGGGCCGGCAATGCCGGCAAACTTCTCGAAGACCGAAAAGAATCCGAAGTACTCGGACGATTTGTGCGGCGGGATCATGCGCGCGAAGAGCGACCGGCTGAGTGCCTGACTTCCCCCCTGGACCGTGCCGACGAGGATGGCCAATGCAAAAAAATGCCAGGTCGTGGTCATGAAATAGCCCAGCACGCTGATGCCGGTATACACGACCAACGACAGGAACACGGCGGTCTTGGCGCCGATGCGCCCGGCCAACGCGCCGAACATGAACGAGCACGGAACGCCCACGAACTGGACCAGGACGAAAGCGGCAATGCGTGCGTTGCGGTCGATGCCGACTTCCGCGCCGTAAATACTGGCCATTCTGATAATCGTCTGAATGCCATCGTTGTACAACAGGAAGGCGATGAGCATCAGAAAGGCGTTTCGGCATCCTCGAAGCTCGCTGAATGTCTCGCGCACGCGAGTGAACGCCACGCCAAGGGGATTCGCGCCGCTCGGTTCGTCCAATTCGAGGGGCGACGCGGGTTCCGGGACGCGTCGGAACAAGGGAATCGAAAACACCAGCCACCAGACGGCGACGCTGACAAACGCGAGCTTGATGGCCGCCAGCGTATCGGGCAAGCCGAAGGTCGTCGGCGTCAGAATCCAGGCAAGATTCACGGCCAACAGCAGCCCGCCGCCAATGAAACCCACCGCGTACCCGGAGGTCGAGACTCTGTCCAGCTCGTCGTGCGAGGCAATGTGCGGCAACAGCGAGTCGTAGAAAACAAAGCTTCCGGCAATCGCGACGTTCGAGATCATGAACAGCAGTGCCGCGAGTTCCCATTCGCCGCGGTCGATCGTGGCCATCATCGCCGTGGCCACGACACCAACGACGAGAAACCCACCAAGCATCCGCTTCTTCATGGCTCGGTAGTCGGCGACAGCGCCAAGGACGGGCGCGACGAGCGCGATAATCGTCACAGCAATCGTCGTGGCCCAGCCGAATCGGCTCGTCGCCGCCGCCGGCGACAGATTGGCGGCAGCAACGGAAGCAAAGAAATCCGGGAAGACCGCCGTGATGATGACTGTCTGGAAGGCGGAATTTCCCCAGTCGTACAACGCCCACGCGCGCAGTTCAGGACGATGGAGGCCGAGGCGCTCGAGAAAAGTCATGAATGGGCGGCTATCGGGTCACAAGCCTCGATCCGTCTTCGCTGAGCGTGCGGCGAACCAGCCGTGAGCGCTGATAAAGGTACGACGACATCAGCAACAGCACGCCGAGCCCGATGATGCTGAGAACCCGATAGATTCGCTCGAGCGCCGCGAGATCGACCATGAAGACCTTGAGGATCGTGATGCCAAACACCGCAATCGCAAAGTACCGAATCGGCGCGTACTGGCGTCGTAGGCCCACCACGATCGACAACGTGGCATAGACAGACCAGGTGATTGACAGCATCACCTCACGGGCCAGATGGCCGCTGCGCGACAAGGCAGACGATCGCCCAACCAGCTCACGCAGTTGCCAGAACGCGGTGATCTCGCTCGTCAACCACGATAGTGTCAGAACGTTCGCGGCAACGAGAAGGATAGCGCGTATGTCGGGACTCGGGACTCGGAGAGCAAAGACCGGGATTCGGAGTTCGGGTTTCGGGATTCGGGATTCGGGTGTGGGCACAGCATGACGACGATACAGGCTGGCGAGCACGTACAGCAGGGCGATGACGAACGCGCTGCATGCGGCCCGCTGGTTGACGAACACCCATTGGCCGATTGGCGGAGGAGAAAATTGCAGATCGAGAAGGCGCACAGCCGCGATGACCAGCAACGAGAGGCCACCGGCGTGCAGCCAGGCTCGCCGCTCGCGTAGACCGAGCCAGACGACGGCAGCCCCTTCCGCTGCCCATGCCATCGTGACCCACGCACCGTCAAAAGCCAAAGCGGCCGCAATGGCGATTAACGTAAACGCGATGGACGCAACGTGCAGCGCGTCCTGGCGATCGCGTCCTGCCAGCCAGAATGCCAGCGCGGCATGCCACAACCCGAACGCCAATGCGACCGGCGCGGTTGCGGCGCTTTGGACCGAGTCGATCAACCAGTAGGCCAGACCGAACGTCACCAGACCATTGAGGTGCAGCAACGCGAGATCGGCGGCACCGAGGCGCTGGCCCTTTCGGAGAACGACCTCGAGCTGACCAATCAGCGTGAGCGCGTAAATACCAGCCACGATCGCCAGGCTCGCGATGAGCCAGCTCGGCACGAGATGTTCGCTGAGCCACGCGGCAAGCGGTACCTCCACCGCCACCCAGGCGACCAGCCTGATGACGCTCGAGTCAACCTGTCGTGCCATCGCAGCGCCCGCGAGGCTCAGCAGGATCAGGTACACGAGCATGGGGATCGAATGCTCGTAGAGGATCGCCAGCGATGCCAGGTAATAGAGGACGGGTGCGGTCCACAACACCAGCTGGACGAGCAATGCAACGGGACCGGTCGAACGGCGGTTTTCGCGCAGGATGAACAGGAACATCCCGCAGAACACGGTCAGGATAATCTCCGTGCTCAGAAACCTTTCAGCCGTGTAGAAGCGCGCGGCCCAGCCAACGAAGGTCAGGAGTGTCCCCACATAGCTCACGAGATTGAGGGCGGACCACTCCCGGCGACGTGCGAGATACATCGTGCCGGCGACCAGGATGCCGTCGTACGTGAACAACGCGATTTGGGCATCCCGGCCGGTGGCCATCAGAAACGGCGTGGCAAATCCACCACCAACGGCCATCAATGCAAGGCCCTGCGAGTGCTGCTGGACGGCAAGCCAGGCGGCCGCCACGGTGACGGCACACATCAACGCAAATGCCACGGGCTGCGGAATGAGATTGTAGAAATTGAACGCCCCATAGATGGAGACATAGAGGATGGCAATGCCACCGCCCGTGATCATCTGTCCGTAGAGCCGATAGTCCTTGCGTGCAAATCGCACCCCGGCATAGATCAAGACACTTCCCGCCACGGCGCCAATGGCCACGCGGGCCGCTTCCGTGATCCACGCGTTGTCGAACGCGAGCTTGACGAAGTAGCTGACGCCAACAACGATGGCAATCACGCCGACATACAACAGCCAGCGGGCCCCGATCCGTGTTTCGAGCGATTCCCTTTCTTTCGTCGCAGGTACAAACGCATGTGCATTCGATGGCGCAGGACCTTCGACGTTTGGTGACGACACTGCGCTCCCGGCGGCTTCCGTCGCCCTCGACTCCGCCTCCACCAGACGGTCGTCGCGCAGAGCTTCAGGCCCGCCTCGTTCGAGGAAGGCAACGCGCGCTTTCAGTGCCTCGATATCCTTGGCGACGTTCGTCAGGCGAGTCCGCATCTCGCGCCGAAACCCGAACCAGATCCACGCCAAGGCGATCAAGGCCAGAACGGTGAGCATTCCGTTTCTTTCTCCCGAGGTAGGTTCCCGCGAACCCGGCCGCCGGCTGTTCCCATGAAGATGATATGGTGATACGGCGGTTCGGCGGACCTAAAGGTCTGCCCTACGTACTGTTACGTCTATCGGCTCCAGGCAATCGGTAGACAGTACGTAGGCCGGACCTTCGAGGTCCGGCAGGCTGTCGAGTCGCGGAGCACACACATGCAACAACGGCGGCTGGGTTCAACTGGAACGACCGTCTCGGCTCTTGGCCTCGGCTGCATGGGCATGTCCGAATTCTACGCGGGCCGAGACGACGAAGAGTCGGTCGCGACACTCCATCGCGCCATCGCGTTGGGCGTCAATTTTCTGGACACGGCGGATGTCTACGGAATGGGCCGCAACGAACAACTCGTCGGCGGGGCCATCCGGGACCGGCGGGACACAGTCGTGCTGGCGACCAAATTCGGCATCGTTCGGGCATCGGACGGAAGCATTGTCGGCATCGATGGATCGCCCGAGTACGTGAGACGATCCTGTGACCGCTCGCTCGAACGACTGGGGATCGATACGATCGATCTCTACTACCAGCACCGCGTGGATACACGCGTACCGATTGAAGAGACGATTGGCGCAATGGCGGAGCTCGTGCGAGCGGGCAAAGTGCGGTATCTGGGATTGTCGGAGGCGGGCCCCGCGACGATCCGTCGTGCGCACGCCGTGCACCCGATCGCGGCGCTGCAAACGGAGTATTCGCTCTGGACGCGCGATCCGGAGGACGAAGTTCTCGCCACATGCCGCTCCCTCGGGATTGCGTTCGTCGCCTACAGCCCGCTCGGTCGCGGCTTCCTGACGGGCCGGTTCACATCGCCCGAGGATCTCCCAGCCGACGACAGCCGACGCAACCATCCGCGCTTTCAAGGTGAGAACTTCACGAAAAACCTCGAACTGGTCGCGCGCGTCCGGGCGCTGGCGGCTGCCAGAGGGTATTCGCCCGCTCAGTTGGCCCTCGCGTGGGTGCTGGCGCAGGGATCGGATGTCATTCCCATTCCCGGTTCCAAGCATCGCACGCGACTGGAAGAAAACATCGCAAGCGCCGCGATTCGACTGACCTCGGACGATCTGTCCGCTCTGGATGCGGCGGCGCCCAGAGATGTCGCGGTGGGCACGCGGTACCCGGCTCCCGCCATGGCGGCCTTGAATCGATAGGGTGCGCTGCGCATTGCCACCGACACGTCGTAGCGCAGGCCTCTAGGCCTGCCTAAAGGAGTCTCTGATGAAGCTCCCACTCTTGCTCCTGTTCGCGCTCATCGTTGCCGCAAGTCCCGTCGCGGCGCAGGCGACCGGATCCCCAAAGCCTGCTCGTATCAACAAGGCGATCGAGCTGCTCGAACAGGGTCAGCCCGTGTACTACGCCAACGGGAGCGGCGGCTATGAGGAGGGCAAGAAGCTCGCACAGACGCAGTCCGACTACATCAACTACGAAATGGAGCACGGCGCCTTCGACATGAACGCGCTGCGTGAGTTCATGCGGGGTCTGGTCGACGGTGGTCCGACCAAATCAGGGCATCGTACGCCTGCCGTCATTGTCACGCTGCCCGTGTTGGGTTTGGACGAGGCCAGCATGCGAGCCAACTCCTGGGTCGTGCAGCAGGTGCTGGCCGCAGGGGTTCACGGCATTCTCTTGTGTCATGCGCGTGCACCCGAAGCGGCGCGCGTGATGGTCGAAGCCAGCCGATATCCGTTCGCGGAAAAAGTCGAAGGGCTCGGGCAGGGATTTCGCGGCAGTGGCAGTCAGAGCTTCGCGGCCCGAATCTGGGGTATCACCGGGAACGAATACCTGGCAAAAGCGGACCCGTGGCCGCTCAACAAGGGCGGCGAGATCCTCCTGGGCGTCAAGATCGAAGACAGCTACGCCCTCACGAACGCAGAAAAAACCACCAAAGTGCCTGGCATCGCATTCGCCGAATGGGGTCCGGGAGACATGGGATTCTGGCTGGTGGGACCACCTCAGGGACCCGGCGGCGGCCAATTCCCACCGGTCATGCTTCAGGCCCGCGCGCGTGTATTTCAGGCAACCAGGGACTCGAAGATCTTTTTCCTCAACTCCTGCAACGATCGCGACGTCGTTGACATGATCAAGGAAGGGGTGATGATTTGCACCGGCGGATACGAAGCCGGAAGAAAGTTCACGAAGCGGCAAATGCCCTGGTAGAACGTGCTTCAGACTCGGTCTCGAGCCCAACGCAGAGTTCGCAGGGGCCGCTGAGGCACGCTGAGGATCCTCAGCGACCTTAGCGTCCTCAGCGTTCAAGCCTCTCACATTTCGTTATGGACGACCCGACCGTCGACGACGGTCAAGACCGACCGCAGGCGCCTGATCGCCTCGTCGGGCACTTTCGCCGAATCGAAGTAATCCTCGCTCAACACGACCAGATCGGCCAGCTTGCCCGGCTCGATCGAACCCAGCTGATCCTCTTCCTTCAGGAACCACCCGTTGTCCACCGTGTAGAGCCGGACCGCCTCCATGCGCGTGAGCTGTTGTCCGTCATTGATGAGCGTACCGTTCGAACCTTTTCCGGTCACCATGTAATAGATGATGTTCCATGGGTTCAGCGTTGAAATCTGCGCCGAGTCCGAGCCCGCTCCGACACGAACCCCGCTGTCCACGATCATGCGCAACGGTGGGCCGCCACGGCCGGCGGCCAGGTACTGAAAGGGATGGACAGCAATTCCGGCCCCTATGGCCTTGAAGCGATTCACCATGGGCTGATCGATGGTCCCCACGTGCGCGATGGACCATCGCAGGTCGGCAATCGCCGTGGTCTTGTTGACCGTCTCGAACGCGCTGGCGGTCAGCTCGTTCTCCGCGACAGACAGGCTGTGCTGCTGGAAAGCCCAGCCCTGCTTCGCAATGAGTTCCAACGCGGCCACATAGTTGGTGGGAGGTTTCTGACCGAAGAGCGGCCAGCTGGTGGCAAATTCACCAATGCCCGAAACCTTCAACATGTCATCGCCGAACCCGTTGAAGCTGTTGCGCAGACGTTCGGCCAGCACCGGCGTCTCGGGCCGCGCGTCCATGGTCAGGAAGTAGATACGCAGCCTCGTGGTCATCTTGCGCTCTTTGTGGAGCGCAAGGAAGGCATCGTACATGCGGAACTGATTCGCACTGGCCAGCGTGTCGGCCTCGAACGAGCCTTGGAGGTCCGGTGTTCCGGGCAGGTTGAAGGCCCCCATGTCCGCATTCGTCGTGATGCCGACACGCGCGGAATAGGCCATCGCATCCAGCGTGCCCCGCTTCTTGTCTTCGAACGTCTGAACGGCACGCAGTGCATTCAACGCCGCCAGTGAAGGGGCATTCGCTTCAATGGCACCCGTCTCGCTGACCGCAATCCCCTTTCCTGTGAAGAACGCCCGTCCCCGGGTGTTAGTCGATGATGGACCGGTGAATGACTGGTACAACAGAACGGGATGATCCGGCGCCGCCTGGTCGAGCTCGGCCAGCGTGGGAAGGCGCTTCTCAGCGAACTGAGCCGGATTCCACCCGCCCATTGACGTGATGAATCCCCCTGCGGGCACACTTTTCGCGCGTGCTCTGACGACTGCCTGGATGTCGGCAATCGATCCGGCGCTCTCGAGCGGAGTGTGATATCCGGGCCGAATACCCAGCAAGACAATGTGGTTGTGGTTGTCGATCAACCCCGGAACGACAGTGCGTCCACGCAGATTGATGTCACGGGTGCAGGGACTGAGCCGCCGGTTCCCTCCTCCACCAACAGAAACAAACCGACCATCCTGAATCGTCACTTCCGAAACGATGGAGTTCCGCCGATCCATCGTGACAAAGCGGCCATTCGTCAACCTGAGATCGCGGGCACCGACACATGGATCAGTCGCCGAGGGTGTGGGCGGCGCCTGGCCCGACATGGCCACTCCGCTCAGGACTGCCGTGAGAACCAGAAAGGCGAGATGCTTGCGAAGCCTCACGAGCCGGGCCATGAATCGACCTCCTATGCCTGAAGATGGGATCGCGTTCGCCAAAGAAGGCGGGACCATGATGGTCAGGTTGGGTGGTCGCGTCAAGGTCGGCCTAGGCAGGCCTAAAGGCCTGCGCTACGTACCGAATTTTCTGCGACACCCGATGCCGAGCGTGCTACGCCGCGAGGCGTCGGTCTTCAAGCGCATGGGGGTGGGGCCCCATGCGCGATCCATTAATGCCCGAGGGCGTTCACCGCGGCGTCCGGGAAATCGGTAAAGATGCCGTCCACGCCAAGATCCCGGAACTGTCGGTGCTCGATTTCGGGGCGCCCGCCGTAGGAGGGGGAGAGAAACGGGGAATCGCTGCGTAGCGTCCACACATGGACGACGAGCCCGACCCGATGGGCGCGGGTCACCAGATCGGTGTGCGGGAGCAGCGTCCCGTCTGCCGCGGACGGCACAATCAGACGACGATTGGCGCCAATGCCATCCGCGTACTTCGCAATCTCGCGAAGCCCAGCATCCGTCGCAAGTTCCGCATACGTGCGAAAGGTCTTGGAGTGGCGCCGGTCCCACGGCCCTCCGCGCTCGTCAAGGAGCTGGACCAGGTGAAGCTTGGTCTTGGTTCGAAGCTCACGGAGGTTGTCCATCTCGAAGGACTGAACGAACACCGGCGCGCCGCGATCGAACCACCCGTGCCGCCTGAGGGTACTGAGGAGTGGCTGTTCGAGGGGAAGACCGATGCTGCGAAAGTACGATGGATGCTTGGTTTCTGGGTACACGCCGATGGGCCGCCCGAGCTCGCGTTCGAGCTGCTTGGCAAGCGCGACGACCTCGTCGAACGTTGGAACTGCAGTACTGGCCATCGAACGCACGGGACCGAGAGTCGAGGCGCTCGCGGGCGCGAAGCGTTCGAATCTCGGCCAGTGTAAAGTCTTCCGCAAACCAGCCGGTGACTTCTACCCCATCGACACGTTTCGTGCGCTTGCGATCCGGAAACTTCACCGCCACGTCCGTGGTCGCACCAATTTCGTTTTCGTGGCGAGCGATGAGCACGCCGTCCCTGGTGATGACCAGATCGGGTTCGACATAGTCGGCGCCCATCTGCGCCGCCAGCCGGTAGCTCTCGAGCGTATGTTCGGGTCGGTGGCCGCTGGCACCTCGATGCCCGATGATGAGGGGCTGTTGGGCGGACATTGCTGCCACGACCGCCATTATCCCCACGTGCGTGGCTTGGCCCCCTGTCATTGCACTTTCCGCTAGTCGACACCGAACGCGAGCAGCACGTTGCCGGGGCGTCCGATGATTCCAGCATTTCCGGAGTTCAAGTACAGCATTCCGCCAGCAACAACCGAGCCGGGACCGTCCATCGCTCCACCGTTCGCCTTGACGCCATCCACGGTTTGAAATTCACGGTTCGTGTCGAACTCCCAGACGACCGTTCCACTTTCAGCCGCGTACGCGCGAAGGCCGCCGTCCATGGAGCCGGAAAAAACGATTCCGGGAATTGCGGTGACCGCCGCGCCCTGCCCGGCAGTACAACCAGGAGCCGTGCCACAGAGCCGCGGAGCCGGCGGCATATACCAAATGCGTTCCCCTGTTTCGAGGTTCACGGCGTGCATGCCTCCAGGCGCCTTCGTCAACATGTCGGCGACCGAGACGTAGGCGCGCCGATCGTCAACCGCAGCTCCCCACACGCCACCAAGACCACTTCCCTGGCCAGCGCGGTATTGCCACACGATCGCACCTTGCTTGTCGGGATCGAGCGCGAAGGCGAGACCGGACTTCTGGGGGATGACGATCAGATCCCGGCCATTGGGGGTCGTTGTCAAAATGGGTGAAGCGGAAAAATCGAGGTCGGGCCCAAGCTTCTCCGGACAGTTTGGATTGTTCGGATTCTCGGCCTGACACCCGAGCGTCCAGACATCATTGGGTGTGGTTTGGTTGACCCATTTGATTTTACCGGTCTGGAGATCGAGCGCGATGACCGCATCGGTCGTAGGTTGAGGCGGGCCAGAGTAGCCGTTGCCGGTGCTGACGTAAATTGCATTCCGTTTGGCATCGATGGTCGGCGCTGCCCAGATTCCGGCCCCGGACGGCCCCCACGTTTGCACGCCCTCCTTGTTCTTGCTGCGCGGTTTCGGTTCGTCAGTGATCATGTACGACTTCCAGACAAGCGCGCCTGTGGCTGACGTCGAGGGCCGACACGCTCCCGCGGAACGTGCAGCATTCGTACTGAGGTCGTCCACCCTGCCCTTCTTCGCCGAGGCCCGACGTGGGGACATACAAGCGGCCCTCATGCAGTGTCGGCGAGCCGGTCACCCGGGCCAGGCGATGGTCGTCCAGCTTTCTGATCCACAATTGCTTGCCGCTCGACGCATCGACCGCATAAGCGTTCGCGATCCCATCTGCGAAGTACACGGCGTAACCTTTTGCTCCGGGCCCACCGCGTGGCCCCACCACGAGCGCGCTGCGTATGCCGGCCTCCGCGCGAAAGGTCCAGTGGATGCAGCCAGTCTTGGCGTCGAGTCCGTACACCACGCCGCTGTCGCTCCCCACGAACAGCCGACCACCAGCCACCGCCGGTTGAGAACGTGCTGAGGTGACCCCCGGGAAGCCGAACGCCCACTTGAGCTTGAGACTCGGCACTTGCGCCGCCGTCAGTCCACCACGTTCGCGAGGCTGGAAACGAGAGTTCGTGACGCCCGCACCCCAGCCGTTCCAGTGCGCACCCGAACCAGGGTCGGACATGGGCGTCGAGGTGGTACAGCGGCCTGCGGTTGGAACCGTCGACGATTCGTCCAGTGGACGACCCGCCAGATACTGCACGATCGCACGCCGTTCGGGGTCGGTGAGGACAGCCCCCTGCAGTCGCATCGTACCGATCGTCAACGCGTTGTTGATGGCTTCGGGTGTGAGTTTGCGAAGCGCGTCCAGATTGGGAGCGCGCAAATCGGCAGCCGGGCTGACGTGACACTGTGCACAGTCGCGCTTGAATGCCACCTCGCCGACCGGCGCTTGTGCAAGGGCAGTCGCACTCGTCATGCCGACTGCGCAGGCAGTCCAAAAGATCATTCCGATCGTACGAATCACACATCTCATGGTTGGTCCTGTCGGGAGGGCGCTAAGGTCCGACTGATTATACCCGCACTATAATGAGCGCTTCGATCGGATCAGGACGTTTCTGGAGGCACCGAATGACAGCTACGCGCACGATGTGGATGACGACATTCCTCTTGAGCAGCTTCGCCACTCTCACAAGCGGCCAGGGTCCGTCGCTTGACTACACGCAATGGCGCGGGCCGAACCGTGACGGCTCGGCCGCATCGTTCGCCGAGCCAAAGACGTGGCCGGACAAGCTGACCATGAAGTGGAAGATCGAAGTTGGCGAAGGATACGCAACCCCTATTGTCGTCGGTAACAGGGTCTACACGCACACACGTCAGGGCGCGAATGAAGTCATGTTGGCGCTCGACTCCGCGACGGGAAAAGTGATCTGGCAAACCAACTATGCCGCGCCGTACAAAATGAACCCCGCCACCAAAAACCACGGTCAGGGCCCGAAATCCACCCCTCTGTTTCTCAATGGCAAACTCTATACGCTGGGGATCAGCGGCATCGTGTCAGCCTTCGACGCTGTCAGCGGGAAGCTGCTGTGGCAGAAACCGGCGCCAGCGGTGGATCCCATGTACGGGACCGCGATGTCACCAATCGCAGAGCGAGGGCTTGTGATTGTGCACGTCGGGGGGCATGGCCAGGGCGCACTCACGGCGTTCGACGCGAACACCGGCGACGTCAAATGGAGCTGGACCGGCGATGGCCCGGCCTATGCGTCGCCGATCATTGTCGATCTGGCGGGCACCCGCCAGATCGTGTCGGTGACGCAAGAGAACGTGGTCGGCCTGTCGCCAGCCACCGGCGAGCTTCTATGGAAACGCCCTTACGTATCCAAGTTCACTGCCAATTCCATCACACCGATTCTGTACGGCGACATCGTCATCGTATCCGAACAGGAGAAGGGCATCGAAGCGTTCAGGGTGCTGAGGAAGAACAATCAGTGGTCGACTGAGAACGTCTGGGAGAGTCGCGACGTCTCCATGGCACTGAGCAACGGCGTACTCATTGGTGACACGTTGTACGGGCTGTCGGTCCGAAACAGGGGGCAGTACTTCGCGCTGGATGCGAAGAGCGGCAAGGCTCTATGGCTCGGGGAGGGACGAGAAGCTGAAAACACGGCGATCGTCAAGGCAGGTAATCTGCTTTTTCTGTTGAACGAAGACGGGGAGCTCGTCGTGGCAAAGGGCAGCCGCACGGGAATCGAGCCGGTGAAGCGTTATACGGTTGCCGAAAGCGCGACCTGGGCGCAGCCAACCATCTCGGGCGATCGGATTTTCGTGAAGGACGTCTCGACGCTCGCGCTGTGGACGGTCAACTGACGAAAAAGGGGTGCCGGGTGCTTGGTGCGTGGTGCCTGGTGCTGTGCCGGGTGCAGGGGTGCTGGGTGCCTCGTGCGGGCTGGGTGCAGAGTGCGGGGGTGCCTCGTGCTTGGTGCTCCACAACGCGCGTCTTGGACCTGCCGAACGAGCGGGCCTGAAGGTCTGCGCTATGTACTCATCCCGGCACCCAGCACCCAGCACCCAGCACCGCACCAGGCACCCAGCACCCGGCACAGCACCAAGCACCAGGCACCACGCACCCAGCACCCTTTTCAGCCTGTCATAATCGCCGTCACGGTCGTTCGATACACCACTTCTTCGTACGCCTCGCGCATACGCTCGATGGGCACAATCGTCGTGGCCAGCGGCTTGGCGTCGTATTGGCCTTTGTCCAACATCTCCACGAATCGTGGGATGTCACGCATGGGACTTGCGCCACCAGCTTGACCGGCGTGATGCGTCCGCCCGCCAATTGAGAAGAAGACTGCGGGCAGCGAAATGACGCCCCTCGGCAAGCTCGTCGTCACGATGTGCCCGCCGGGAGCGCACATTTCGTACGCCTGCCTCATCGGCAGAATCCCTGTGGGATCGGGCCCGGCCTCGAGCTTGGGCGGGGCTTGATCCGCCCCAACTGCTTCAATGACGAAGTCGGCGCCGGCGCCGCCGAGCAGACCGCCCGAGTCACGCCCTCCGGCCCACAGGCGAGTGTTCGGCCCCCGCGAAAGCGCTCGTACCTTCTCCACCAGATTCTGGACTTCGACATTGGGATCGAGAACATGTGTCGCTCCCACTTTGAGAGCGACCTCCCGTCGCGTGCGAATCGGTTCGATCGCAATGATCGTGGACGCACCGGAAATGCGCGCGCCCTGGATCGCGCTGAGTCCAAGCGGGCCGCAGCCAACGACCGCGACGGTGGATCCAGGCTCGACGAGCGCCAGCACCTGAGACGTGGTCGCGCCAAGACCTGCGACGCTGACACAGCTGCACACCATCCCGAGCTGAGCCGCATCCGCCTTCGTAAAGACCGGCACCACCCATTCTTCGAACGTCACCATCAGCTCGGCAAGCCCGCCGATATGCGAGTTGGCGTAGACCGGCGTTCCATCGCGCAGGTCGGCAATCGGGACGAGATCGTCCGGGCCTTGACGCCCGAGGAACTGGCACATGTCGGAACGGCCGCGGAGGCACTGATAGCAGGACCCGCACTGCGGCGTGCCGGACACGCAGACGCGATCGCCCACTTGCACGCGACGCACTTCAGTTCCAACGGCCTCGACGACGCCCACGCCACCGTGACCCTGTATGAGCGCCATCTCGTTCAACCGGCGAAAGGCGGGCGGAACAGGTGGGGCGCTGGGGCGGCCGGTCCGGCACCCGCGCCGGCCGGAGCCGCGGGTGGGGGTCCAAAGTTCTGAGGGAGCCCAAGGACGACGCCCGTATTTGAATAGCAAAGATTGGTGGCTTCGGTCCGGACCAGGACCTGTCGTCCACTGATGGGCCGCAGCGTCAGTTCTTGAAGCGTCGTCCGCCCGGGGCCTGTGCCTCGTGAGATCCAACCCCGGAACCGGCGTCGGGTTACCACGGCAGGAGCATTCGACTGCGCGAACAACGAGTCGGCCTGCGTGGCAAGTGCGGCGCTGCCCGCGGCCGCAGCGGCGCCTTTCTTCAACAGGCCTCGGCGTGAGAACGTCCGGATCTTTGACTTCATGCTGGAATTATAGGGGCACTGGGGGGCAGGTGCTTGGTACTTGGTGCTTGGTGTCGAGTGCTTGGTGCAGGGTGCTGTGCTGGGTGCGGGGGTGCCTCGTGCCTGGTGCGGGGGTGCCATCGCGGGTGCATGGTGCTTGGTGCCTTGTGCCTGGTGCTGTGCTGGGTGCTGGGTGCCTGGTGCCGGGGTCGCTTGCGGCTAGAGACGCACCTGTTTACGGCGGCGGCATGGCCGGCTAAAGGGTGCGTCTGTGGACTCGAGATATGCCAGCAATCGAACGCACGCGCCGACTGCTCGATCTCCCAGAGCTTGCAGCGGCTTCGATTCTTGTGGAGACCAATGGCGCCTGTCGACTCCATCACCCAGGTGATTTTGGGTTTCCACGAGCGAAGCTTTTGCTACCCGTACGTACCGAGCAAACTCGGGATGTCGATAACAGCCAAAGCCTTCGGCCAGATTGCGCGGCGCGGATGCACCAGAGTCTTTGATCTGATCGCAGAATTTGCGATTATCTCGTGCCATGGACGCATCAACAAGCGCGTACACCTTCTGTTTCAATTCATTCGCGAGCTGCCAGGCGTGGAGTTGATCAAATCGTCGGACAACCACGCATCGTCCTAGGCAAGCTTGATGCCGATCTGCGTCTGGCGAAGCAGGAGCACCCGGCACCGAGGACGGCTGAGCACCAATCGCGAGGCCCCGCACCAAGCACGTAGCACCCCCGCACCAAGCACGTAGCACCCCAGCACCCAGCACAGCACCAGGCACCACGCACCAAGCACCAAGCACCCGTGGGACCCGCGGCAGGAATATAATCCCGCCACACACCCTGGTCAGGAGAGCGTATGCATTCAACACGAACGTGGGAATTGGTCGCCGGTCTGGTGCTCGCGGTGGTGACCGCCACACCAACGATGCAGGGTGGAGCGCCCGTTCCGCCGGAGCGCAGCGGTGTTGCCGCACCGTTACCTCCCAAACTGGATGCTTACAAAACTGAAGCGGCCGCCAGCGTCGACGGCATGTACGACCTCGCGCAGCAGATGGTTGATTCCGTCTTCAGCTTCGGCGAGCTCGGATTTCAGGAGTTCGAAACGCAGCGATATTTGACAGCGATCCTCGAAAAGGAAGGCTTCACAATCCAGAAAGGGGTCGCGGGCATTCCAACGGCGTGGACGGCAAGGTTCGGATCGGGTAAGCCGGTCATTGCGCTCGGGTCCGACGTGGACTGCATTCCGCAAGCATCACAGAAACCTGGTGTCGCGTACCGGGCGCCCATGATCGAGGGTGCGCCTGGACACGGCGAGGGACACAACTCGGGTGTCCCGCTCAACATCACAGCCGCGATTGCCGTGAAACGGATCATGCAGCGCGAGAAGCTCGCTGGCACGCTCGTTCTGTGGCCGGGCGTCGCAGAGGAACAACTGGCAACCAAGGCGTATTACGTCCGAGCTGGGCTTTTCAAAGACGTTGATGTCGTCCTTTACACCCATGTCGGCACCAACCTGGCGACCGGCTGGGGAGACACGGGCGGAAACGGTCTGGTTTCGGTTGAATACACATTCCAGGGCGAGACGGCCCACAGCGGTAACGCTCCGTGGCGAGGACGAAGCGCCCTCGATGCGGTGGAATTGATGAACGTCGGTTGGAACTACCGACGTGAACACCTCCGGATTCAGCAGCGGTCGCACTACGTGGTCACCAACGGCGGTGATCAGCCGAACGTCGTTCCACGCAACGCCTCGGTCTGGTACTACTTCCGCGAAACGTCGTATCCCGAGATCAAACGCATGTGGGAAATTGGCAACCAGATCTCGCAGGGGGCAGCGCTGATGACGGACACCACCGTGACATCGCGCGTGCTCGGGTCGGCGTGGCCGCTGCACATGAACAAGGCGCTGGCCGAAACGATGCACGCCAACATCAAGAGCGTCGGGCTGCCGAACTGGACCGACGCGGACGTGACGCTGGCCAAGGCGGTACAACGGGAGTTGAAGGTTCCCGAAATTGGCTTGTCGACCGAGATCCCGGACTTGCGAGGCCGCGAGGCGATACCCGACGATGAAAAGCGCGGCGGCGGCTCAGACGACATCGGCGATATCTCGTGGAGTGTGCCGACCGTGACCCTCAATTTTCCGGCCAACTTCCAGGCGGGCCCGGGTCACAACTGGGCGAACGCGATCGCGATGGCTACGCCGATCGCCCACAAGGGCGTGATTGCCGGCGCCAAGGTCCAGGCTATGACCATTCTCGACGTTCTGCTGCGGCCTGAGATCGTGGAACAGGCGTGGGATTACTACCGGAACGTGCAAACGAAAGATCGCAAGTACACGCCCCTCATCCGCGCCGAAGACACGCCCGCGGTCTGGCTGAACGAAGAAATCATGGCGAAATACCGGCCGGAGATGAAGAAGTACTACTACGACCCGACCAAGTACAAGACCTATCTGGAGCAGCTGGGGATCAAATACCCGACGGTTCGCTGACGCTGACAAGGGTGCCGGGTGCTTGGTGCTTCGTGCCGGGTGCTGTGCTGGGTGCCGGGTGCTGCGTGCCGTGCCGGGTGCCGGGTGCCGTGCTGTGCCGTGCGCTGACGGCGGCTGTGCTGTGCGCTAACGGCGGCGGTGAGCGGCGCGGTGGTCAGACTCGAGATACGCCAGCAACCGGACACATGCGCCAACCGCTCGATCTGCTAGATCTTCTAGAGGCCTGGACTGTTGTGGAGACCAGTGGCCTCGATCCACGCCATCACGCAAATGATTCTGGGTTTCCACGAGCGAGGCCTTGGCCACTCGCGTATAGCGGGCAAATTCGGGATGTCGAAAACAGGCAAAGCCTTCGGCGAGGTTCCGAGGTGCGGAGGCTGCCGAGTCTTTGATCTGATCGCAAAACTTGCGATCGTCACGCGCCGTGGAGGCATCAACGAGCGCGTACACCCTCTGCTTCAACTCGTTCGCGAGCTGCCACGCCAGTAGTTCATCGAAACGTCGAGCGGCCATGCAGGTCGCAATGGCAACCTTCATGCCGTCAGCCCTGGACGGCACGCAGCCCGACACCCAGCACAGCACGCGACACGCGGCACACGGCACCCGGCACAGCACCCGGCACCAAGCACCCGGCACAGCACCAGGCACCACGCACCAAGCACCCAACGCCCTACCTCGCCCGCATCTCTCCTTCGAGAAAGTCTACGACCCGTTCGAACGGATCGAAACCAAACGCGGCGGCCACGGCCGGGCGCAGGTTCGAATTGGCGTTGATGTCGTAGAACACTCGCCGGCCGTTGTCGGTTTCCAGGTACTCGATACCGCCGACATCGAGCCTTGCAGCTCTGACAATCCGTTTGGCAATCGTGACGGCTTCGACTGGCACATCGGGGAAGGGGAAGAACTCCACGGGCGGCGCGCTCGCTGACTCAACCCCGGGCACCTCGCAGACTCCGGCGCCTTCGTCAGGGTTACAGACCGGCGACGGGCATAGATTGAAACGTCCGTGCGTCTTGACCCGCATGGCATAGAGGAGCTCCCCGCCGAGGAACTCCAGCCGGATGATGCCCTGGTCGGTGTCGTGCGGGAGATATTCCTGCAGGAGGAAGAGGTTGTCGGGCAGCCACACCGAAGGATCGCGACGGAAAATGTCCTCCACGTGCTCCAGGGATTCCACGACTTGAATGCGCGCACCACTTCCACCTTGATCGGGCTTCAGCAGTGCGGGCCATTGGATGTCGCTGGCGTAGTCGCGTAACGCGCTGACGTCGTTGAACGTGATCGACCGTGGACAATCGATGCCCAGCGTCCTCAGCAGCGTCGCTTGTGCGCTCTTGCTCAGCTCCAGCGCAAACACGTCAGCGCCGTTCAGAACGCGAACCCCCAGCAGTTCGAGCGAGCGCATATAAGCAAGGGCCAGTGGGACGGCCCGAGTGCTGCCTCGCACGTACGCACTGGGACTCGCCTGATTGAAATAGAGCGGGGCCCGACGGTTGGACGCTGTGAGCGTTCGAACATGGTCGAGCTCGGTATTGCTGAACGCAGCGCGGGTCACATCGAACGGCCGGAATGAGATACGACGTCGTTCGAGCGCCGCAAACAGGGGTTTCTGCCATTCGGGATGCTCGTACAGCACGACGAGGTCTGGGGTGGTGGATGCCATGGAAGATTCAGATGGTAAGCGTGCCGGGTGCTTGGTGCCTAGTGCCGGGTGCTGTGCTGGGTGCAGGGTGCCGGGTGCGGTGCAGGGTGCGAGGTGCTACGGGTGCCTCGTTCCTGGGCGTCCGTAGCGCAGGGCTTCAGCCCTGCCATCCATGACGCGGGTCCCTTGGACCTACCAAGCAAGCACCCGTGCACCCGGCACCCAGCACAGCACCCGGCACAGCACCAAGCACTCGGCACCCAGCACAGCACCAGGCACCCAGCACCAAGCACTCGGCACCCGATGTGCACTTCACCTGACGAAGATCTCCATGATTTCCACCGGCGTCGCTCCAGTGTTGCGAAAGCCGTGCCTCGTCCCGGCGCTCATGTAGTACGGATGCCACGGCGCAACCGTGGCGACGGGGCTGCCTTCGAGGTCGAGCTGCATCGCTCCGGTGATTGGGATGAACAGGTGGAACTTCACGTCGGTATGCGCATGCATAATTCGCGTGCCGCCCGGTTCCACGACCACGCGTAACGCCCGAACCTCGGGCTGATCGCGAAGCACGGCGTTGCTGACGCCAATATTGCCCTCCCCCGCCACTTGTCTGAGCGGCGTCTCGCGATTGCCTGTGACGACAGGTGACGGCTTGCCTGTGACAACTGGGGCTTGTGCCGCCAGCGCCACACAGCTGAGCAGCATGCATCCAACGGTTACGCCGACATGCCTTTCCATGATGTCCTCCGACTCTCACGAACTCTTCGGCACGAATGCGAGGAACTGGCGCGGGTTTTCCACGGTGATTTTTGTGTATCTACCCTGGACGATTCTAGTGGCTCACTTGTATCACCGGCCCGATCGCCGGTCAATCGCAGGAGTTTTCAGTTTTCAGTTCTCAGTGTTCAGTTCTAAACTTCCAACGTGAGAATCCTTGGAGGCTTCTGTGAAGCGATCCGGTGCGACATGGTTCTGCCTGTTCGTGATGGGCGCCGCCCTTCTGTTCCCAGGTGTTCCTGGCACCAGCGGTGCGCAGGGTCAGGCTGAGTCAGAGATCCAGGTTCTGACGCCGAACGATCGGTTCACCGTGGCCGTCAACATGACCACAATCGAGACCGCTCCGATATTCGTGGCCGGCGAAGGGCCTCGGGGTTCCGGTTTCCGGATCATTAGTGGAGGGGTTCGTCACGTCGCGGCAGGCGCAGCGCACGCTGGCACCAATGCCGAGACACAGATGCTGCTGATTGCCACAGCCAATCCCAAGGTCAGGTTGCTGCTGACGGTCGCCGAAGGCTTGTATCGGGTCATCGCCCGCCGTTCAGCCGGTATCAACACGCTCGCAGATCTTCGTGGCAAGAGAATCGTCACGCCCAGCAATACGTCGGCGCATTACCACCTGGTCAAAATGTTGAGCGCGGCCGGGCTGCAAGAGGGCGACGTCACGCTCGTCACCAGGGGAACGACCGACATGTCAGCGGCCATCGGCGCACGTGAGGCTGATGCGATTTCAATGTGGGAGCCTGAGGCGCAAAAGGCGCTGGAATTGCTGGGCGAAGACGCCACAGTCTTTCAGGACAACAAGGTCTATCGGGAGCTGTTCAGCCTGTACACGACGACGGACGTCCTGAACAATCCGAAGCGGCGCGCTGAACTCGTCCAGTTCGTGCGCGCGATTATCGGAGCGGCCGATGTGGTTCGTTCGCGGCCACGCGAGGTGATTCCCCTGGTTGCCAGGAAGATCAAACAGACGGAAGAAACAGTCTCACGCAGCTGGAAGTTCCAGGCGTTCCCCGTCGCGCTGCCGGGCGACCTGTTGAATGTTCTCACCGAAGAGGATCGCTGGATCGCAAGAGGACAGCAGAGAGCGCCAATGACGCGGGAACAATTGGCCACGTTCATCGACCCGAGTGTGCTCAAGGAAGCGCGGGAGGAGCCTTGAACAAGATTCTCACGACCCACACCGGCAGTCTGATTCGCCCGCCGGAAGTTCTGACGTTTCTCGATGCCATCGAGCGGGGTGAGCCGATCGACGAGCATGAGTGGGTGCTCGTCATGTCCCGATCGGTAGCGAACATCGTTCGCAACCAGCTCGATGCCGGCATCGACATCGTGAGCGACGGCGAGATTGGCAAAGTGAGCTGGATCTCATACCTGTTCGAGCGGCTTGGCGGCCTCGAAGTCCGGGAGTTGCCGCCCGGCGCGACCCTCATGCCTCCGAGCCGGGATCGGCAGGCATTCCCCGAATTCTACGAGGAAGAAGACAAGCAGTTCGCGCATCAGCGGCGTCGCGTGATGATGCTGGGAGCCAATGGCATCAAAGAGCGGCGGGGCATCAATCCTTCCGGCCCCGAACGTTGGGTGTGCACCGGACCGATCAGATATGAAGGGGTCGCGCTGTTGCAACGCGATATCGACAACCTGAAGGCCGCGATCAAGGGCCTCCCCGTGTCGGGCGCGTTCCTACCCGTTGTCGCGCCGGCGAGCGTGTACTGGCTGAGCAACGACTACTACAAGACAGATGAGGAGTTCGTGTACGCGGTGGCCGACGCATTGCGGACTGAGTACCGAACGATTGTAGATTCCGGATTGCTCCTGCAGGTCGACGACGCTGTACTCGTGCACGAATACGATTCGATCCTTTCGGGTGGCGGCTCGGTTGAAGACTACAGGCGGTGGGCCCAAGTTCGCATCGACGCCCTCAAGTATGCGCTTCGCGGCATCCCCGAAGATCGGGTTCGTTATCACGTCTGCTGGGGCAGCTGGCACGGCCCGCACGCGTACGATCCCCCGCTCTCGGAAGTCGCGGACTTCGTCTTGCAGGTGCCGGCGCACTACTATTCCATCGAACAGGCCAATCCGCGCCATGAGCACGAGTGGCGCCTTTGGGAGACCGTGAAGCTTCCAGACGGCAAGGTGCTCATCCCGGGTGTTGTCACGCACCATACGAACGTCGTCGAGCATCCGGAACTCGTGGCCCAGCGGCTCACCCGACTCGCTCATGTGGTCGGCCGCGAGAACGTCATCGGCGGCACGGACTGCGGCTTTGCGCAAGGTGCATTCGTCCGACGCGTGCACCCGTCAATCCAATGGGCCAAGCTGCGAGCCCTTGCGGAGGGAGCCGCCCTGGCAACGCGCGAGTTGTGGGGAGCTTCGGTGGTCTCCCGGGTGCCTGGTGCCTAGTGCGTGGTGCCAGGTGCTGTGCATGGTGCCGGGTGCTGGGTGCTCTGGGTGCAGGGTGCAGGGTGTTGTGCAAGGTACCGCGTGCCTGGTGCCGTACCCGCACACTTAGCACCCAGCACTCAGCACCATGCACAGCACCCAGCACGCGGCACCATGCACCAAGCACCCGTTAGCGTACAATCCGTCCGTCCGTGAGAAACCGCCGACAGTTGGAGAAATCCTGCGTGATGATGTTGCGGCGACTGCCTGCGCCGCGCCAGATGGCCAGCGAGTCAATGGACGTCGGCAGCATGAGCGTTTCCTCGGGATCCTGAAACGTCACGGCTTTGTACCGGATGGAGGTCGTCGCATTCTCGAGCGACATGGAGGTCCGTCGCGAGTCGAACGGGATCTGGTGTTCGCGGGGGATTGGAAATTCGAAAGGTCCCGTCAAGCGTTCGTCGAGTCGAAGCACGTCGCCCGTCTCCGCACTCGCCCAGATTCGGCCGACCGTGCGGCCCGGCAGGTCTACGCTCACGCAGTCTTTGGTCCATGAGACCGAGTCGGCCCGACGTTCTCGCGGACGATAATCCAGGATTACCATGGCGGGCTTGGCGTCGCCGCCGGCTCGAACCAATGAAAAGTGAAACCCCTCACGCCGGCCCGACAACAACATGGAAAGGGGTTCCGGCGAAACCGACCGCGGATCCATACAGCCCGGGTCCTCGTTGGATCTGGGGCGCCGCCCGTTGATCGTGCGGATCTCGCGGAGCACGGTTGCCTGCGACGGTTCACCCGCGGCGACGGCCGCCTCCCACGCAACCCGCAATTCGTACACGAGCGTCCGCACCGGACTGTCTGACGCCGAGCTGTACCCTTGCGGCCGAATGATGACGCGCTCGTCGCAGACAATGCTCTGTGCACGGGCAAAGTACTGCTCAATTCGTGCACCAATGCGTGTCAGCAACTCGGTAAGGTTCTGGGCACCCTCACGCGGCTGTCCGGCGACCGGCACCGAGAAGCCGGCAATTGAGACGGCAATGATCCATCTGGTGCAACGCATGGTTGGACTTCGGGCGTTGGGCCCGAAAGCCGAGAGCCGAGCGTCGACCCCCGCCGTGGCTACGGGATGAAGGTAAACCTGGCTTGCCCCAGAATACCCCGGTCAAAGGGCCAGGCAAACAAGGCATTGTGCGGTCGCATGGTCGCGCGCACACGGACGTAGTAATCGCGGTTGGCCTCGAGGTCCGAAACGGCGAACATTCGCAGGCCGCGGAAGGTCATGAGCAGCTGGCGCACTCGTGCCCGGTCTTCGGTCACTTCGGTTTGCTCGACCCGGCCGTTGATCGTCCGCATCACGGTGTACCGTCTGGTGAGGTTGTCGTATTCCACCGTATTGGTCACGGTCGCGGAGGAGACCGTCCGGTCAATCCAGGCGGGCACTTCCAGCCGGAGCTCGACGTTGTAGGTGAAGGTCGTCCGCAGGCCACTGTGGATGGCCGCCCCAACGTCCTCAGTAAAGCCGTCGGCGAACTCCAGCGAAACCAGGACCGCCCCATCTCGCACCAGAGGCACGATCTGGATGCCTTCGGCGGCCAGTAGTGTCGCTCCCGACAAGAGGAGCGCGCACGACACGCCCAACCAGGAGGAGGAGCCGCGACTCATGTGCGCCGATACTCTTCTTAGGGGCCTGGAACCAACCGTTCCATTGCCGGGCAATGTACCACGATTCGGCCAGGGCCCGACAAGGGATCGCCAGGATCCGTGAATAAAGACACGGATCACGCGGATCCACGGGGATCCGTTATGATTTGGTACCCCTGGGGTCGCTTCCTGAATGCGTGCACTCAGAATCATCATCGTCGCGTTTGGGCTCGTGACCTTGCCCGTCGGGCGAGGTTCTGAAGGCCAGGATCTGAGGTTTCTCCAGTTCGAGCGCTACCTGGAGTCCCTTCGACAGCAAGCCGGGATACCGGGTGTGTCGGCGGCCATCGTGCAGAATCGCCAGATCGTGTGGGAAGGCGGTTTCGGCTTTCAGGACGTGGACGGCCGGATACTTGCGACCCCGGACACGCCCTACCCCGTCGCCGACCTCACCTCGACGTTTGCCGCCACGCTCTTGATGCAATGCGTCGAACAAGGCACCGTTCACCTGGATGACTCCATACGACAGTGGGTGCCACTAGCGGCTGAGCCGGGTGCTCGAGTGTACGATGTGCTCTCGCATGCGTCTTTGAGCAACGGCTTTCAATACGACCCCTCTCGATACGACTCTCTAACCACTGTTATCGACCGGTGCGGCGACGAGCCTTACCGGACGCGCCTGGCCCACGACATCTTTGATCGCCTCTCCATGGTGAACTCTGTTCCCGGCCGCGATCTCGCCAATCCGGCATCTCCGGTCCGCCAGCTCTTCGAGCCCGAGGTCCTCAATCGCTACGCAGCCACCTTGAGTCGGCTGGCGGTCCCGTATCGGACCGACCGGAGGGGTCGCCTTACACGATCGGAGTATTTGCTGGATCACGTCACCGCATCGGCAGGCATTGTCTCAACAGTGCGGGATCTGGCGCGGTACGACGCAGGTTTGGACGATGGCATTCTGCTCCGGAACGACAGCCTCGCCCGAATGTGGACGAACGTCACCTCTCCGACGAAGCGGGCCGCTCCCGAGCGGCCTCGGTTGGTTCGTCCAGGCGTACAAAGGAGAGCGCCTTGTCTGGCACTTCGGGTACGCGCCGGGAGCCTTCTCCTCGCTCATGCTGAAAGTCCCCGGCCGCAATCTGACGTTCATCGCCCTTGCCAATAGCGACGATCTGGGCGCGGCATCATCGCTCGCCAACGGCGATGTCACGTGGTCCGTGTTCGTCAAACTGTTTCTTGGACTCTTTGTTTAGCGAATCCCCTGTTTCCAAGCCGACACGTCAACGGCGCTGCCAAGAGACCTTCAAACCCGATCGTGAGCGTCAAGGGCACGTTACGCATGCTGGCGCTCCTGGGAATGTTCGTGTCCCTTCCAGCGGCCGAGGCGCACGCCCAGTGGTTTGTGGCCCCCTGGATTGGTCTGAAGTTTGGCGGATCCACGAACTTGCCGGATCTGGAGCAGAGCGCCGCCGAGGCCAAGCTGCTCCTGGGGGGCTCAGGGGGGATTCTCGGGTCCGGCATTTTCGGCATCGAAGGGGACTACGGGTACGGTCCCCGCTTCTTCGAACGCACCAACGATCAGGTCGGACGAAGCAGTATTACCACCCTCATGGGCAACGTCATCATTGCTTTACCGCGCAGAATCACGGGCGATTCACTACGCCCCTACCTGGTCGGAGGCGTCGGCCTTCTTCATTTGAGCATTGAGGATTCGGGCGGGGGCGTGTTCGATCTCAACAGGAATCTGCTGGGCCTGAGTGTTGGCGGTGGAGCGTTCGGTCCGGTAACCAACAGGGTCAGCATCCGCTTCGATCTTCGGCGCTTCTCCAACCTGACCGCACCGTTCGAACCGGCCCTCACGGTCGATGAAGAACCGGCGTATCTAACCTTCTGGCGTGCGACCGTCGGGGTCGTCGTCAATTATTGAAAGCCGATGGTGTTTTTGATTGAAGGTCCGGCGCGACGTATAGTGGCCATGTCTCCTGTTTTGCGCTGTTGGATTGAATCGTGATGACGATGCGAGCAGTGTTCCTCGTGCCCTGTGCGTTGTTCGCGTGCGCGATGTGGACAGAGTTGTCGTCGGATACCGGCCTGGATGCGGCTCGCGGTGCTCAGCAGCCCGACCGCGGAGAACAACTCGTCAATGCCAGCTGCACAGAGTGTCACGATCTGCGGCCTATTCAAACGTCGGCCCTCGACCGGGAGGGCTGGACCGCCAATGTTCAGTCGATGATTGAAAAAGGTGCGAAGGTCAGCCAGGGCGACATCCCAGTCATCGTGGAATACCTGGTCAGAAATCATGGTCCCTTGCCCGACGGAGCGGGAAAGAAGATCGTCCTGCACACGTGCACCATGTGTCACGACCTGCGACGGGTGCGTGAACATGGAGCGACGCCAGAGGATTGGCAGGAAACGCTCATCTCCATGACGAACGAAGGCGCGATGCTCTCGGACGAGGAATTTGCGGTCGTGCTTGGGATATTTGGCGCGGAACTTCAGACCGCCACAATAAGAAAGTCTCAAGGCTAAAGTCTCAAGGCTGAAGTTTCAATGAATTTCTTCAGACTTCAGCCTTCAGACTTCAGACTTTCTATTCACAGAGTGGCACGACGCAAATCGATTCGACGGTGCGATTAGCCGGCGGCACAGGCAGGCCGCGTTCGGTCATCAACTTGCGGATGAGCGCTGCCGTCTCGGCACGATTGACAGCAGACTGCACCCCAACCCGCACGAGACCGTCGGCGTAGTCGAGCGCCTGCCAGGTATGACCTGCGAGCTGTGAGACCACGGTGTCTGTGTCGCGGCTGCCTTTGTCTCGCGTCTCCAGTCTGGCGCCCCTGTCAACGAGGAGTTGCACGACGTCGTTGCGCCCTTTCATGGCCGCGCCCATGAGCGGGGTCCGTCCATCGCGATTCGCGGAGTTCGGATCCAGACCCAGATCCAGAAGCATCTTGATCGGCTGTCAGGTTTTCGGCCACTGATCGCTCGTACGTCACGCCCTCGACCCAACCTATCCCCGCGGCAACAGTCAAGGCGTTGTCTCCATGATCGGTCGATCGTTTTGGATCGGCCCCTCGCTCGAACAGCAGCTTCATCAACTCCACATCGCTTGACTGCGCGGCACGGATGAACGGCGTCGACCCGGGCTCGATGAACCACTGCATCGTAAAGATGGTTCGGCTGAGCGTGTTGTCTTTCACCGGCAGATTCGGGTCGGCTCCGCGATCGAGGAGAATCTTGATGAACTCCAGGTTGTCCATATCCGGTTTCGGAACCGGATAATCGCCACCCTCGATATTGCGGTTGTCCGTCGCCAGGTAGAGCGGCGTCCAGCTCGCCTTTGTTGGCGAGGTTGACATCGGCACCACGCTCGATGAGGAACGTCGCAAGTTTGTAGTGCCGGTTGTTGACCGCGGTCAACAACGGAGTCCATCCGTACTCGGTCGTCTGATTGACGTTTGCGCCCCCGTCAATCAGCAGCCTGGCCGACTCGAGATCCCCTTCCCGTGCGGCAAAGACCAGAGCCGTCAAGCCGCCGCCACCGCTGCCGACGAGGCCCGCCACGATGACGTCTGTATCGTCATCGTCTCGCTGGTCCGCGTTCTCGCGCTCTGCGTGGCGCCTGTGCTCGTCCTCCCTGCCCTCGACCGCCACCAGCGTCCGCTGCACCGCGGCCTGCCGGAGGGGCCGACTGCTGACCACCTGATGGTGCGGCATTGCTTGGAGCGGGTGCATCCTGACCCTGACCGCGACCCGCGCCCTGTCCGCGTCCGCCCTGACCACCGGCGCCGGGTTGGCCGAATTGATCGAGGAAAATGCCCCGCCCACCGACATTAATGCCCTGGGATCTTTCATAGGCGAGCTGTTCTTCGTAGGTTCGCCCCGCAGCTTTTGCCGCAAGCCGCCGTTTCACGGCAAGCTCGACGTTCAGGCCGTTGACGCGTCCCGCCATATAGTTCCGGGGAAGCCCCGCGCCGCCAGAGCGCAGGCTCGCATCGGCCCCGCCATCGAGCAATGCCTTTACGGCAGCGGGGTGCTTCTGCTCGGCGGCCCACATCAAGCGCTGTCGTGCCACGCAAGGTCTCCCGGACGTTCACCTCAGCCCCGGCTTCCAACAGGACCTTGATCGCGATCGGGATTCCCGTTGCGCGCCGCCAGCATGAGAACCGTTTCTCCTCCGTTGGGGCCCCGCTGCTTGACATCGGCCCCGCTCTTGAGGAGCTTGTCGATCATCTGGGCGTTCCCGTAGAGAGCGGCCATCGCGAGGGGTGTCACACCCTCACGGTTTGCCGCTTTCACGTTGGCGCCAGCTCGAATCAGCAGATCCGCAACCTCCAGGTCGTCCCGGTACACCGCCCAGTGAAGCGCGGTGGCGCCGTCCACCTGGGGCGCATTCACGTCGGCTTTCTTCTGAAGCAGCGTTCGGAGAGCCGCTTTGTCGCCTTTACGCACAGCGTCAGCAACTTCGCTGCCGGCGCCGCCGATGTACGCAGTGGCACCCAGGATCAGAAGCGCGATAAAGCAATGACCTGACGTTTCATAGTCGCGTGTCTCTCTTGAGACGTGAGCCTTGAGCCTTTACAAATCCTCGAGCCTTCCGGTGCTATCTCCCTGAACGTCCTGATTGATTCCGAACCGATCCAGCACGCTCAACAATAAATTCCCCGTCGTCACCGATTTTCTTTCGTACGTCAGGAAGCGGCCTCCCTCGAGCTTGCCGTTGGCGCCGCCGACGAGGATGTGCGGAACGTCGTAGTGCTGGTGCTGATTCGAATTGCCCATGTTCGTGCCGTACACAATGAGCGACTGATCCAGCAACGTGCCGTCCCCCTCGCGGATTGACTTCAGCTTTTCCGCGAGGTACGCCAGCGTCGACACGTGATACCGGTTGAGCGCGGCGTACCGCCGGATCTGCGACGGCTCTTCCTGGTGATGCGATCCGCCATGGAAGCTTGGGCTCACGCCTCCATCGGGAAAGAGCTCGCTTTTCGGGTACGGAAAACTCCGGCTGGTCAGATCGCGCGCACCGAGCAGCGTGACGACGCGCGTGATATCCGCCTGCATGGCCAGCGCAGTCAAGTCATAATGGAGCTTGATGTGGTCGTCGAACTGTTCGGGGATGCCGGCCGGCAGCGCGAGCTCGGGCACCTCAGTCGACGCTTTCGCTGCAATTTGAATGCGACGTTCGATTTCACGAATCTCGTCCGTGTACTGACTGACGGTCTGACGATCCCCGGCCCCCAGGCTCTTCCGGAGGCTGTCCAGCTCGCCGCGGAGCGAATCGAGAATGCTGCGGCTTTGACGGTTACGGGCGGCCCGCTGCTCGGGCGTGGCACCGCTGCCGAAGAGTCGCTCGAACACGACCTGAGGATTGAGCTCCATCGGGAGCGGACTGGTTCGCGGGATTTCCTCATCAGCTGGTGTTGGCAGTCCGATCCACGAGATCGAGTTCGTGTACGAACAGCTGTAACCCTCGCCGCAGTTGCTGGAGCTCGAGTTCGGGTCTTCGACGGCCAGCTGCAGCGACGGCAGCAGCGTGTCCTGCCCGATCTTCTGCGCGATGATCTGATCGATCGTCGGACTCCAGGTCGTGGCATCGGAACCCGCCGTCTTGCGGGGCTTGTGACCCGTCAAGAATGCCGCCGCGACCCAGTGGTCGGACCCGGTCGTGCCCTCCGGGGGTTCCGCGGATTTCGACCAGAGTCCACCCAGGACCACCGTCTGGTCTCGCACCTTTTCCAAAGATTCGAGAATGTAGGGCAACTTCGCGGGAAGCGCTCCGGCCTTTTCGGCCTCCCAGTATCCCGGCGCCATACCGTGTGGGAAGAAGATCCCGACAAAGCGGCTCTTCGGATTGGCAGCCGTCTGGGCCAGCAGGGTTCGCGCCGGGACCATCGCTTCGAGCAACGGCAACGCCAGGGTCACACCCGCACCCCGCAGGAACGTCCGGCGCGGTATATGTCTCTTCGTGATAAACATCTCAATTGACTCCCTTTTCGCTGCTCTTGCTATCTGCCGTCGCGGTCTGTTTTCGAGTTGCGGGTTCCTCGACCTTGGTATTCATCTGAAAAGGCTTGCTTTTGACGACGCCCAGCACGAGCGCCGTGAACCGGTTGTCGCCGCGGGAGGCGCCGCGGGCGATCGACCGGACGAGCGGCATATCCTGGTATTCCACGCCGCGGCCCATCGCATAAATCAGCAGCTTTTCAGCGACGACGGCGACGAATTGATCCGAGTAGTTCGTCGTCAGCCAGTTACGCAGACCGACCGGACCGGCAATTTTCTTGTTGTCGTAGACCTCAGCTGACGCGTCAACGGGAGTGCCTTCTTCCTGGGTACGCCAGAGTGCGATGGCGTCGAAGTTCTCGAGCGAGAAGCCAATCGGATCCATCAGCCGGTGGCACTGGATGCAGTCCTGCCTGACACGATGGTCCAGCATCTTCTGGCGCATCGTCGGTTCTTTCGTATTTCCACCCGCATCGGCCGATCGTGCCGGCAGCGGTGGAACATCCGCTGGTGGAGGCGGCGGACTCACGCCAAGGATGTTGGTCATGATCCACTTGCCCCGGGTTACCGGAGACGTGCGTTCAGGTTTCGAGGTGGTGGTCAGGAACGCCGCTTTCCCGAGCAGACCCCGCCGGAAGTCCATGTCGGGTCCGAGGGTGATGCGTCGGAACTGGCTCCCGTAGATGTTCGGAATGCCGTAATGTCTCGCCAGCCGTTCGTTGACGAACGTGTAGTCCGCCGTCAGCAACTCTCCGACATTGCGATCCTCGCGGACGATCGTATCGAACAGCAGCTCAACCTCGCGGCGCATGGCCTGCCGCAGGGGATCGTCAAAATCGGGATACAGCATTGGCAGCGGGGCGTGACTCTGCAAACCACGCAGGTTCAACCACTGCCCGGCGAAGTTCACCGCAAGCGCTTCGGCGCGCGGATCCTTGAGCATGCGGCGTACCTGTTGCTCGAGCACCACGGGGTCCTTGAGTCGTCCGGCGGTGGCAACCTTCAGCAGCTGCTCGTCGGGACTGCTGCTCCACAGAAAGAACGACAGCCTGGACGCGAGGTCGACGTCGGTCAGACGGTACGCCTGACTCGCCTTCAAGTTAGCCGGCTCTTCTTCGATGCGATAGATGAACTGCGGCGACGCCAGGATCCGCGCCAGCACCATCTCGATTCCATCGTCGAAGTCGCCCTCTTTCCGGCCTTCCTGATAAAAGTCCATCAGGAGGCCGAGGTCGGCAGCGGAAACCGGTCGTCTGAAGGCGTACGTTGCGATAGACGTGATGATTTTTCGCGCGCATGCCCCTTCGTTCGCGGGTACTCTGTCGGACGGCACGTGAAGATCCGACGACGACTCGGTGAATCTGTCGCGCGAACGGCGTTGTACGGACCTTCAATCCGAACGGTTCCGACGTGCGGGAAGAACGTATACCCCGGCGTGGGACCCGTTTGCACCGTCGAACGCGCGAAGTGACGATCGAGATCGAGGACCGGCGCGAAATTGGTCTGCAGGAACGTCACGCCGACCGCATGCGGTCCGGCGGTCGTCTTCAGCCGCACGCGCATCGGCTTGCCACCGCGACCGCCAAAGAAGGCTTCGGGCCCCGACTGCCCACTTCGCGTTTCCGCTATTCGGCGGCCGCCGCAGTTTGCCGCGGGCATGCGACCGCCACCGACCCAATCGATCAGCTCGAGTCGTTCACCATCGAGCAGGATTTCGAGTTTTTCGCAGGGGACCGATCCGAAGCCGGTCGGCGACATGTTGTCGCCAAAAATCGGCGTCACCGTGATCGTGTACTCCCCATCTGAGGGAAATACGTGGTTCACGAGCATCCCCCCGCGGGTACCGAAGGGCAAACCTTCGATGTGATACTCCTGGGACGTATCTTCGGGAGCGCGATAAACGACGAGTGAGGCAGGCTCGGCCTCGCCTATGGCCAGCCGGCTGATTTTCTGGGCGGCCGAGACATACGCTTCAACGAGCGTCGATGAGATTCCCAACGCGCCCGCGATGTTGTCGAAGCCGTACGTTGAATCGTCCGAGGGTAGATACTTCGCCGGATCGATGTCGAGATTTAGAAGATCGCGAACCACGTTCGCATACTCCGGTACGATTCAGCCTGTGGAGTCCTGGCGGAGGCATGTGCGGAAGGGCACGGCGATCGAGCTCGTTTTCCAGCCAGGAAACCATCGACTCGAACGTGGCCGGTTCGGGACGCCGCACCCCGGGTGGCGGCATCATTCCTGCGCGGAGCTTACGGACAACACTTTCCCATGTCTCGGCGTCTTTGCTGACATCGACGAGGTCCAGCTTGTCGAGTGTCAGTTTGCGGGACGAATCCATTCCGGCCGCGCGGGCTTTTTCGTTGTGGCAGCTCACGCAATAGCGATCGAGCAGTGCACGCTCGTCCGAAGCCGTGGCAACGAGGCCGCTCGGGGGAGCGGGTGTCGCACGAGCCACAGTCGTTGGTGGCGGCGGTGTGGGGGTCGACGATGGCTGCTGAGGTGCGGCCGCCTGGCCTGTACGCAGCAAGAGCCACAAACAGGCAGACACCGCCGATCGCGATCAGTGCTCTCTTCTTCACGAATTGCCCCGCGTCAAAAAAGCTCGGCCGGCGTCAGACCGGGTAAGAGTCCTAGAACTTCCAGAATACAACAACCCTAGGAATAATCAATGGTTAGAGGGGGTGTTTGGGGCGTACGCGCTAGTTCCGGGGCCCAGAGCCTAAAGCCAAGAGCCCACAGCCCTTCCGCTACCGTCCTGCCAGCGGGGCATCACCGCCGGAGGATCCGGCGAAGACATTACGGCCATCGCTCAAGGTCACAACGCGAGCATTGGCCATTTTTGAGCCATCCCTTGAGGCCGATGCCTGAACGGTGACCTTGTCGCCGACATTCAGCGACTTGCGGGACCAGCCGTTGCGTACGAGCACATTCGGGCTTCCAAGTTCCAGGTTCCAGTTCGTCACCTTCCCGCTTTCGTCCGTGACGTCCACATAGAAGCGGGCATGAGGATTCGTCCACTCGATTTTGGTCACCACGCCCTGCAATGTGAGCGGCTTGTTGGCATCGTACTGGGCCGCAAACGAATGATGGGCGGAGGCCGGGACCGCCAGGCTCAAGAGTCCCAGGCACGCGACGACCCCGCCGAGCTTCGCCTTCATAGGCACCTCCAGATCGTTCGAATCGAATCGTTCGGATCGTTCGGGTCGTTCTACCCGAGCGCGGCCTTCGAGTTCCTTTGAGCCCAGGCGGCCATGCCGCCGGTCAACTCGGCGAGACGCTCGAAGCCACGTCGCGCCAGTAAGCTCGCAGCAATCGATGAGCGATACCCGGTGGCGCAATGGACGACGATGCGTCGGTCGCGCGGCAGCTCGCCGATACGCTCCTCGAGGTGATTCAGTGGCATGTTGATGCTGCCGTCGATGTGTGCATCAGCCCATTCCTTGGGTTTCCGCACGTCGAGCACGAGCGGGGGCGTCGCCGACGCCAGTTCATCAACCAGCTCCCCCGCCGCGATCCGTTCTGTCGCCGCCAGAAGATCCGGTCGGTCTTCGAGCGCCTGCATCCCCGATTGCAGAAACCCGGCCGTCTGGTCGAACCCAATCCGTCCGAGCCTTGTCGCGGCTTCTTCTTCGCGCCCCGGTGGAGCAATGATGACGAGCGGACGCTCACGATCGAGGATCGTTCCGGCCCATGACGCGTACTGCCCGCCAAGGCCGATATTGACGCTGCCCGCCAGATGCCCCCTCGCGAAATCGACCGGATCGCGCACGTCCATCACGACGGATCCTGATTTTTGCAGCTCCAGAACCTCTGCCAGTGACAACGGCGTCATGACACGCTGCAAGCTCGACTCGAGGGTCTGGTGCAGCTTCGAATTGAGCACCGCGTCGTAGGTAAAGTACGCAGGAGCGTCCGGTTGATCGGCTGTGACGAGCGCGACGAACTCGTCGCGCGACATCGACTGCAAGGCGTAGTTGGATCGGCGTTCCTGGCCAATCGTTGAAACATTCGTCTCCCCGAGGCTCTTGCCACAGAGCGACCCTGCGCCGTGTCCGGGATACACGACGGTATTGTCGGGAAGCAGCAGCAGTTTGTTCCACAGCGAGTGGTAAAGCCGATCCCCCAGCTCGCTGGCGGACCAACCCAGTGAAGCCCTGAGATCGGGCCGGCCGACGTCGCCGACAAACAGCGTGTCGCCTGTGAGAACCGCGTGGGGGCGCGTCGCGTCGCGATCGAGGTCGAACACGAGAATCGAGATCGATTCGGCCGTGTGGCCCGGTGTTTCAAGGGCTTGGAGGCGGACGCGACCGAACTCGACGACATCCCCATCGCCCAGAGGCGTAAACGGATATTCTGCCTTTGCTGATGCGCCGAGATAGATTGTGGCGCCGGTCCGATCCCGCAGTTCCAGATGCCCGGCGACGAAGTCGGCATGAAAATGCGTGAGGAAGACATGCCGGACCTGCAGGTGCTGGCGTTCCGCTTCTTCCAGATACACCTGAATGTCGCGGCGCGGATCGACCACGGCGGCCGTGCCGGTTTGCTCGTCGCCAATCAAGTACGACGCCTGCGCGAGACAATCGAGATAGAACTGGCGGAGGATCATTATTTTACGTGTTGCGGGGCCCCACCCCCGCAACCTGTACCTCGCGCCTTTGGCGCTCGGCGTCGTTCGTTACAACGATCCGCTTGGTGGGCAACGGAGCCGCACGCCCGCGACCTGCGGAATCGAGCACTCATGTAGCGCGGACCCTTCAGGGTCCGCGTCTACGCAAGTCGACAGTGTACAATAATCAATTCGTTGAGCGGCCTCATACTTACCGTTTCTTACGCTGGAGCGTGACAGTGAACGCGTCGTCGATGTGCTGGCTACCTGTTTGTTTACTGACTGTAACGCCGGCCCTGGTCCTGGCTCAACAACGCCCCCCGGAACAACCGCCCATCGCAACTGCCGTCAAAGTCACGGAGCCTCCACAGTTGGACGGCAACGTGGCGGAGGACCCCGTCTGGAAGACCGTGCCGCCGCTGACGGATTTCTGGCAGACGGCGCCCGACGCCGGACAACCGGCGTCGGAACGAACCGAAGTCCGTGTCATTTACACCACGGAGGCCATCTATTTTGGGGTGGTGCTGCTCGACCGGAATCCTGGCGGTTTGACGGTCGCCGAATCCAGACGGGACTCGCCCCTGGACGACACCGACAGCTTCCGCATCATTCTCGACACGTTCCACGACGGTCAGAACGCGTTCGTGTTCGGCACCAATCCGACGGCGCTCGAGTACGACGGTCAGGTCACCAATGAAGGGCAAGGAGGCTCCCCGCTGTCGGGCGGCAGTGGCCAACAGAGCGGTTCAGGAGGAGGCTTCAATCTGAACTGGGATGGTTCGTGGGAGGTTCGGACGAGCTCGTCAGAACAGGGGTGGAGTGCCGAGTTTGCGATCCCGCTGCGCACGCTGCGCTTCGAGTCGGGCACGGGCCAGACGTGGGGCGTCAATTTTCAACGCAACATCCGGCGCCGCAAAGAAATCGCGGTACTGGGCGCCGCTGCCCATCCAGTTCGACTTGTTGCGCGTTTCAATGGCCGGCTCGTTGACCGGGCTCGACATTCCCGCGCAGCGCAATCTGAAGCTCACGCCTTACGTCCTCGGAGAGCTGCAGCGGCGCGGGGCCGCTTCGACCCGGACGAAGGCAATTGGTGACTTCGGTGGAGACCTCAAGGTACAGCCTGACGCCCAGTCTCACCCTCGATGCCACCTACAACACCGACTTTGCGCAGGTGGAAGTTGACGAGCAGCAAATCAATCTCGATCGCTTCAACCTGTTCTTCCCGGAAAAACGGCCGTTCTTTCTCGAGAACGCCGGCCTGTTTGCCGTAGGCAGCCCCGGCGAGGCCGAGCTCTTCTTCAGTCGTCGCATCGGTATCGACGACAGCGGCCAGGAGATCCCGATTGTTGGCGGCGGCCGATTGTCGGGCAAGGCAGGCCCGGTCAACATCGGGCTCCTCAACATGCAAACAGAAGAACAACTGGGAGTCACGCCGGCCAATAACTTCACCGTGGCGCGAGTGCAGCGGGAATTTGGAGCCCGTTCGAATATTGGCGCGATCTACGTCGGCCGGTTGGCAACCGGCGATCTTGCCGGAAACGACGATCACAATCAGGCCTTTGCGGCCGACGGTCGCTGGGGAATAGGGACGACCGGGCTGATCTCCGGATTTCTTGCGCGGACGGCGACTCCTGGCATCACTGACAGCCAGCATGCCTACCAGATCCTCGCGCGCAACGAAACGCAACCGCTGACTTTGAGCGGCGCCTATACGGAAACCGGACGCAACTTCAACCCTGAGGTTGGCTTTCTCAGCCGCGAGGATGGATTCCGCAAGATGGAGGTGCAGGCCTTTTCACGACTTCGCCCGAAGGCCTTGAGCTGGTTCCAGGAGATTCGGCCACACTCGACGTATCGTGCGTTTTGGAATCCGGATGGATTTCAAGAGACCGGCTACTGGCACATCGACAGCCACTGGGAGCTGAAGAACGCCTGGGAGTTCCACACGGGTATGAACCTCACTCGCGAGGGCGTCGTTCGACCGTTTGAGATCTACCCAGGAATCTTCGTGCCGCCAGGCACGTACGACCACGCCGAGGCCCAGCTGGTCCTTCAGACCAATCAGGGGGCGCCAGTCAGATACCCGCACGACTGTGACCTTCGGAGGCTATTTTGGCGGCGACCGCGTCGAGTTCCGCCCGACGATGAACCTGCGACTCGGCGGGGCGTTCACGGGGGAGTTCAGCTGGTCGAGGAACGACATCGATCTGCCTGGCGGGAGCTTCGTCACCAACCTTGCGCGCACGCGCTTGTCGTATTCGTTCTCGCCCCGCATCTTCGTTCAGACGCTGATCCAGTACAACGACCGCGCCGATCTGTGGTCGACCAACTTCAGGTTTGGATGGCTGCAGCAGGCCAACACCGGAATTTTTGTCGTCTACACGGACTCACACCTCATTGACGGCACCGAGCTGTTCCCAACCCGCACGGATCGGAGCTTTATCGTCAAGGTCAGCCGGATGTTCGACGTGCTGAACTAATTTTACGTGGGGCTCCGCCCCACACCCCGGCTCGGTCGCTTGCGCGCGTCCGCCTGCGCCCCGCGCCGCTCCCTCGCCCCTCGACGTTGCTCGGAACGACCCTGAGCGTAGTCGAAGGGTCGCAGGCGCGGCGTGCGCGCCTTGTCGTCATCCGATCCACCTCAGTCGGGTCCAAATTTTCGTCGCGGGCCGCATGACAGGCTAGGGTGTATAATCCGCACCCACCAAACCAGCTGCCCGAAGGCGCAGCCCGAAGTGAACTCTCAAGCCGCAGAAGTCAGGAAGTTCGACCAATTCTGGCCAGATTTCGCACTTCTGCTGGAGGTGCCGTGGACATCAACGAACGCGCGGTGGGCAGCATCGTCGTGCTCGATCTCTCAGGCCCGCTCGTAGCCGGCGACGCGGTTGGTCATCTCAAAGACAAGGTGAACAGCATCCTATACGAAGGCCACAAGCAGATCCTGATCAACCTCGCGAACGTGGCGTACATGGACAGTTCGGGGCTCGGTGAGCTGGTGTCTTCGTATACGACCGTAGCTCGACAGCAAGGCAAGATGAAGCTGGTGCATATCACCAAGCGAAACCACGACCTGCTGTCCATCACGAAGCTCCTGACCGTATTCGACACGTTCGACTCCGAGGACGCGGCGGTCAAGAGTTTTGCCTAGTCGCGTGCCGATGTCACAAAGCGGGTCGCCAGTCTACGCGGGAACAACAGACCACACCTTGACGCGCGATGAGGTTCTCGCGTTGTTCGCGCGGCGCCAGAAAGCCATCGAGCGGTTCGACGCCAGCGCGTTGGCCGGAGATCACGCCGAAGACGGCGTCGTCGATAGTCCGGTCGCGGGCGGCACCGTCAACGGGCGCATCGCCATCGAGGGCACGTATCAAACCTTCTTCAATGCGTTCCCCGATCTGAAATCGGAGACGGAAGACCTGGTCATCGACGGCAATCGCGTGGCCTGGTTCTTCAAGGCCTCTGGCACGCAGCGTGGGGGATTCATGGGACTGCCCCCCACCGGGAAGGCGTTTTCTGTGCCGATGGTGTTCTACTACGTGCTGCGGGGCGGCCAGATCGTGCACGAACGACGGATCTACGACTTCACCGGCATTCTCGTTCAGGTGGGCCTTCTCAAGGCAAAGCCGGCGTGACCATGACGCAGCCACACCTTCAGGTCACCGATTCGCTGGGACGGCGCGTCGTCGCCATCGACAAGCCAGTCTTCACGATTGGTCGCCGCAGTACAGCGGATCTTCAGGTCGTGAGCACCGATGTGTCGCGCGACCACGCGGACATTTCCCTGGACAACGACCGCTACATCATCCGAGATCGCGGATCTCGCTATGGCACCTTTGTCAATGGCGAGAACGTCACGGAACGCGCGCTCACCGATGGCGACCGCATTCGACTGGGCCGCAGTGATGCGGTCGAGCTCCTCTTCGTGGTGGATGCCGGCGACACATCCGGTCTGCGTGACCCGTCATCCGGCGTGGCCGATCTTCGACAGATGGCGGGATTGCTGACAGGGCTGCGAGCCTTGGGCTCCGGCCGTGTGCTCGATGAGGTGCTGACGCTGGTGCTCGACTCGGCGCTCGATGTCACGTCCGCGGACCGCGGGTTCATCATGCTCGCCAACGAAACTGGCCAGCTCGAATTCAAGGTCGCGCGTGCCAACGGGCACGTGACCCTTCCGGGCACCACGTTTGCGACCAGCCACAAGATTCCACACGAGGTCTTTCAGACCGGTCAGAGCAAGATGGTCGGCGATCTAATGGACAGCAGCCATGCCGATATCCACGGCGGCACGATTGCGCTCGGCATCCGACACGTGCTCTGCGTTCCTCTCCGCATCGTCCGCTACGTGGTCAGCCGTCCGGCGGCTTCTGACGAGAACAAGATCATTGGGGTGCTCTACCTCGACGGTCGAGAAAAGGCGACGCTGCTCTCACGCGCGACCAGAACGTCTCTCGAGACGTTTGCCACGGAAGCGGCCCTGGCCATCGAAAGCGCGCGCCTCTACGCAGAGTCGGCCGAGAAGGCACGACTCGAACGCGATCTGCGCGTCGCGGCGGAGATACAACGGGCTCTGCTTCCGGAACCCAGGTTCGAAGGCCCCGGCATCGACCTGGCCGCGGTGACCGTGCCCTGCCGCACGATCGGCGGGGATTTCTACGACTACTTGGACGTGGGTGAAGGGCGCTTTGGCTTTACGCTGGGCGACGTGTCGGGCAAGGGTCCCCCGGCGGCGCTTTTGGCTGCGGCGGTCCAGAGCATTTTTGCCGCCCAGGCCGCGCTCGGCGGCAACCCCGCCGAGACAATGACCCGCATCAACCGGGCACTGTTGCGGCGTGCCATCGAAGCACGCTTTGCGACGATGTTTTACGGTGTGCTGTGGAGCGACGGCCGTCTGAGTTATTGCAATGCCGGTCACGAGTCGCCCATCATCGTTGGCCGCACCCAGCGGTCACTCGACACGGGCGGTGTGGTGCTTGGACTGTTCGACAACGCCAAGTACGAGGTCGAAACCGTTCAGCTCGAGCCTGGAGACACGATCGTCGTCTTCAGTGACGGCGTGAGCGAAGCACGCAACCATGCAGACGATGAGCTTGGGCGCGAGCGACTGGTGACGGCCCTCGGCAGTGTTCGCGGTATCAGCTCGGAAGCCACGCTCGAAAAGCTGCTGGCCGCAGTGCGGGATTTCACCGCCGGCGCGCCCCAGGCGGACGACGTCACCGCGCTCGTCTTGAGGTACCGCGGCGCGGCGGGGGAATAAGAAGGTTCTAACCTTGGAACCCTAGAACCCTATCCTGCATAGATCGAAGGCGTCTGCAGATCTCGCATCGTCCGCAGACCTGGTTTGGCTGTCAGCAGGCGTGGAATGCTGTTGGCGACAACCGCGGCGGTTCCGGTATCGCCGTGAATGCCTCCTGGCACCGTGACGGAGAGCCGGGGAGAACCCTCGATCAAGATGGAATCGAACGATTCGGGGGCGCCCAGGTACGCTTCAAGGTGTAGCCGGACGACCGCCTGCCCTTTCCGGTAGCCAATCGCATCCTGAATGACGCCGGAGACATAACCCGGATCGACAGCGAGGAACTCGCTCGATACAGTGGTGTCGGCAATCTTTGGTTTGATGTCTTCGGTGAAGCGATCGAGTCGCCAGCCCAGCGCGTCGGCAATCATGCGGATCGACTGCTCGAACCCGACATGACGCACGCTGCCGTCGGCCACCTGAGCCGTGAACTGCTCGCGCGTCAGCCCGGCACCAATTTTTTGCTGGAACGGCAGTCGTCGCGCGCGTGCATCCATGACGCGGTTTACGACGACCGCGTCCACGCGTTCGCAGGGCGTGGTGAGCACGAGGGGCAACACGTCCATCACGAAACCTGGGTTGATACCCGTTCCGAGGACGGCCACCTTGGCACGCTGCGCAATCCCGTCGAGACGCTTCCACAAGCTCCGATTCCGGCCGGTTGGATAGGCCAGCTCTTCGGTGGTCGAGATGATCGGCACGCGCGCCTTCACAATCTGCTCGATCTGCGGGAATACCGACTTCAACGACGACCCGGTTGCCAGCACGACGACGTGCGGCCGTGTGGACTTGATGACCTTCAGGGGTTCCAGAGACACTTTGAGTCGCGTTTGGCGACCGAGGCCGATGATCTCACCAACGTCACGGTCCGCCTTTGCGGGATCGATGTCGATACCCCCGACGAGCTGAAATCCTTTGCGGTTGGCAATCTGCCGGGCGATCGCGGCCCCGACGGGACCGAGTCCAACATGCAACACACGGATGGGCATAGTTAGGCCTTGGGCTGCTGAGAATCCGGAATTATAGCTGGACTTTGCATGCTGGCCTGCGGACGAGAAGGCCTGTTGTAGGATTTGCGCGCAGACAACACGATGTTTGCTTGGACTCGACAGGTCAATCGTGCGCAGTGGCGTGCGTTCTGGGCCACCTTCCTCGGGTGGGCCCTGGACGGTTTTGATTTTACGATTCTGACGTTCGTCATCATCGACATTCAGGACAGCTTTACCGTTGATCGAGCCCTGGCCGGTGCGCTCGGAACGGTCACGCTGTTCACGCGTCTCATTGGCGGGGTCGTCGCCGGAACCGCGGCCGACAAATGGGGACGGAAACTGCCTCTGGCGCTCTCGATTCTCTGGTTCTCGATTTTTGCATTCCTGAGCGGGTTCTCCACGTCGTACGCCATGCTGTTTGCCTTCCGTGCACTTTTTGGTATCGGGATGGGTGGTGAATGGGCCGCGGGCATGCCGCTCGTGCTGGAACACTGGCCGGCTCACCTGCGCGGCATCGCCTCCGGCCTTCTGCAGGGAGGATTCGCCTGGGGTTACATCATGGCCGCTACCGTGTTTCAGTTCGTGTACCCGCTTTTCAGCGGCGCCTCCGAGCTGGGGTGGCGCGCGATGTTCTGGGTGGGCTTGGTTCCTGCCCTGCTCACGCTTTGGATTCGGGCACGTGTCGACGAGAGTCCCTTGTGGCTCGAACAGCAACGCGGATCTCTCGGATCAACGGGACGCGGATCTCTCGGATCAACGGGACGCGGATCTCTCGGATCGACGGGACGCGGATCTCAGGGGCCAACTCCGGTTGTGCGAACCGCAGCACCCCAGTTGTCGGTCGTACGAATTTTCCAGCGTGACCTGATTGGCACCACGATTCAAACGACATTCGTGATGGCCGGGTTCATGTTTTCGTACTACTCGATCACGTACTGGTACCCGACCTTCCTGCGCGACAGCGGTCGGCCAACCTTCGCCCCGGTGGTGCTCTTGAACCTCGGTGGCATTGTCGGTACCGCAATGTGGGGTCGTCTCTCTGAAACACGACTGGGACGTCGGGGAGCGGTGACAGCCGCGGCAACGCTTGGGGTCTTCATGATTCCGCTGTATCTCTATGCGGATCATGCGGTCGCGTCGTTGATGGGCGCGTTGCTGATGGGCATCTGCGGGCATGGCGCGTGGGGCGTCGTGCCGTCGTATCTGACCGAACGCTTCCCGACGGCCGTACGCAGTGGAGGGTCTGGTCTGGCGTATCACGCAGGTGCCGCGCTTGGCGCGGTCACGCCAACGCTCATCGGCCGCCTTCAGGATCGGGGGGTGGTTCTGGCCGACTCGATGGCCATGTGCATTGGAATTTCACTACTGGTCGTTGCCGGTCTTGTGTGGCTGGGGCCGGAAACACGCGGACGTCAACTGACGGACGCGTCCTAAACTAAGATCGATCGCTCGATGACTCCTCGCGTATTTCTTCTGTCGCCCGCTCATTGTCGAGGACGAAAGGCCCAACAGCTGATGGCTGAAGGCGCCACGTCTTCGCTGGCGGTCAGACTGCGATCGCCTGACGGCGTTCCGCTGGGTGAGCTCTTTGCCTATTTCAGCGGACTCTACTTTCGCGGAAAGGTCACCTACGCGAGACGATTTGCCTGCGTGCCCGACGGCGTGCTGGTCATCACGCCGGGGTCACGGCCTGCTGCCCGAGGAAACGGCCACGAGCCTGGAGACGCTCGAGGCGTTTGGGAGAGTGGAGATTCGCGCCGACAACCCCGACTACTGCGATCCACTCGAGGCCAGCGCCAGACGCCTGGCCGCGACCTTCGAAGACTCGACGCTGTTCGTGCTGCTCGGGAGCGTGGCCTCGGACAAGTACGTGGAGGTTCTCGGTCGTGTGTTCGGACCGCGTCTCGTCTTTCCGGCCGATTTTGTCGGTCGGGGCGATATGAGTCGAGGAGGATTGCTGCTCAGGGCTGCAGCGGCGGGACGGGAGCTGGATTATCTTCCGGTGCTCGGGGCCGCTCGTCGGGGCGCGCGGCCGCCCAAACTCGAGCCGCTGGGAAAATAGTTTTCAGTTCTCGATGCACATCGCTGAGGTCGCAGAGCCCGCTGAGGCCGCAGAGGTCTTGAGCTAAGAGATCCTCTGCGAACTCCGCGATCTCAGCGCCCTCAGCGTTGAATTCCTATAGAGTTTGAGTCTTCGGTTTCGTCCGTTTCTTCCAATAGCGCGCGAGACCCTGCCAGTTGAACCGCAGCGGCGCCGCTGTTTCGTAGGCGATCGCCTCGTGCTCGGACATGCGGCGCCGGATGTAGCGACCGATCTCCTGCCGGAACGCCGCAAATTGCTCGTCGTCTCCCCCACTGACTTCCAGAGATCGCCGGACCATCTCGGCCACTTCACGTATGGCAATGGCGAGCTCGTCGAGATGCGCATCCACGCGATCGAACAGACCAAAGTGTGTGAGAAAGAGCTGACGAGGCTGCCATGCCCGGATGCGCCGCAGGCTTTCGTCCCAGAGTTCGAGGTCGATGTCGGGCGGAGGTGTTGGCGGCATCACACTCTGCGACGGGCCCAGTCGGACGCCGGCCGTATCTCCTACCCACGCCAAGCCGGCGACACGATCGAAATAGCTCACATGATGCGAAGCGTGACCGGGTGTGTACTCCACGTCAAACCCGCGCGAACCGATGGTCAGGCGCTCGCCGCCGGACAAGACCCTGACGCGTTCGGCCGGCACAGGCAGAACTGCGCCCCAGAGCTCGCCCATTTTCAATCCATAGAGGCGACCCGCGCTTTCCAGGAGCTTCGAAGGATCTATCAGGTGTGGCGCCCCGCGCGCGTGCACGTATACCTCAATATCGGGATTCTGCTGAATCAGCGTCCCGGTCATGCCCGCATGGTCGAGATGGATATGCGTCAACAACACGACCCGCACGTCGGCGATCCTGACACCCTCGGCTGCCAGGGCGCGTGTCAGCGTTTCGAGGCACGACGTCGGACCGGGATCCACGATGGCCACGCCGGCCGGATCGATCAGGACGCCGGTCGCAATGACACCGGGTGTGTTCCGAAAGTTGAGGTCGACGTAAGAAATGCCGGGCGCTATGGGAAACATGTCAAAAAATTGGATGAATGTTCACAAACAGCGCGAGGCAGAGCACGTAAAGCATGGCAAATCCGGCAAGAAGCGTTTGCTGGACAATCTGTGAGTGGAGCGTCGAGAGCCAGATGAACAATGGAAAGAGGACTGTGCAGTAGCGCCCGAGGCCTTCGAACTGCCCCGTCGAGAGCGGCACGTACAGGTTGATACCCATGAATAGCGCGTAGGCCGCGCCAAGGCGCCGCCAGACGAATGGAATGGCAATCAGGGCGAGGACGGCAGCGCTGGCGTTCAACAGGTCGTACGGCGCATTGCGCTCGCCCATCAGAAATGCCACCGGTCGCGTGACCAGGGCACGTCCGAGCTCGACGTAGACGGAAAACGAGTGCGACCCGGGTTCGTAACCCCATCGCTGCAGGGCGGCATACCACTCGAGCCAGTCCCCGCTGACACGGTAGTTGTACCACCCGTAGGCCACAAATCCAGCGGGCACCACAAGCAGCGCGGCGGCCGCACGCCAGCGGCTGGATCGATCCTCGCGGACCGCATTCCACGCAATCAGGGCCAGCGCCGGCCATATGAGCAGGCCGTTCGGGCGGGTCGCGCCAAGCAAGGCGCCAGCAAGCGCGCCGAGGAGCCAGTGCTTCGTGCGAAAGCCATAGAAGGCTGTGACAGCCAGCAGCAGAAACAGACTCTCCGTATAGACGACCCCGTAGAAGAACGCAAACGGGAAGATGGCCGCGTACCAGATGGCGCGTTCGGCCTCCTGGCGGAGCGCACATCCAGCAAAGCCAGGCGGTACAACAGCACCATCGCGACGAAAAACGCGAGCCACGAGATCACGATCCCACCCAGGTAGTAATCGAACGCACGGGTCCCGAACAGTCGCCCGACGTGACGCATCAGCATCGGGTAAAGCGGGAAGAAGGCCAGATTGCTGCGCCCGCCCTCGTCAAATCGATAGCCGTGCCGTGCAATGCTCTGATACCAGCCCGAGTCGTAGCGCGCGAACGTGTCCCAGAAGGCATCGGCCTGGCGATTGACCGTGAACTGTTCGCGCTGATACTCAGGGAACGTGACGTTGGCCAGGAAGGCCACGCCGAGCGAGAGCAGGCGCACCATGAGCGCCAACACGAGAATCCGCCCGCTCGTCCGCAGCATGGGCGCGGATGATTTTAGGACAGTTATCAGTTTTCAGTTCTATCAGCTCTGCCGATGCGAACGACCGTGGCCGGCGAGGGCTGTCGGCAACTATGGGCTTATCAGGAGAATGTGCGCGTCCGAGGTGGAGGAGTCATTGAGCTCGATTCCACCGTTCATCAGGTCGGCTCCGGTTGCCACGCCAAGCTGTCCGTGATCGATCGACTCGACGCGGTAGCTGGCTGCGGGATCGAGCCCTTGCGGCCGCACGGTGGTGCGGTTGGGGGCCTCGGGCGTCGCGAACGCAAACACGATGGTCTCGCCGGTCGTTGCCGACGTGACCTGCAAGGCATCCCACTCGCGCGACCCGCTGCGCGGCACCTGGGGCGTCAGCAGCGTCACGCTGCCGTTCTGGAGAATGGGTCGAAACCTCTTGTAGTGCGCGATCTCCCGTCCCAGAAGTTCACGCTCCTCGTCGGTGAGGTCACTGGTCTTCACCGACAGGCCGAGCACACCAGGCATTCGACTCCGGGCCAGCATCGCCAGATCGTCGGCCCGCAGCAAAGGCTCCGACGCGTTGCCCATGATGAAGGAAAAGAGGTGGGCGGGCGGGAAGACCGTGCCCAGCCCCTCGAGATTGTGGCGCACGAAGAGAGAGGGCGCCGATCGATCGTCCATCCATGCGATGTCCGAATACCGCAACATCGCAAAGTCGAGGCGGTTGCCGCCGCCAGACACGTTCTCAATCAACATCTGCGGATACCGCAGGCGGAGCTGATTGAGCACCGCATACAGCCCCTCGACCTGGCGCAGGTTCCCATCCCCTGGACCGTGCCCATGGCCCGCCCGATCGCAATTGAACCAGCGATTGTTGTCCCATTTCACGTAGTCGGGGCGCACGCTGTCGATCAGACCAAACAGGCGTTCGAGCATCCATCCCCGCACTCGTTCGTCAGCCAGACAAAGCTGGCCGACCTTGGCGTCTTCATTCGATAACCCCGGGTCGTAGCGACCGCTGCTCGTGACGAGCCACTCCTCGCGCGCCAGCCCGGACTGGTTCAGCCACGAGAGTGACGAGCGTTCGGGCTCGACCCAAAGTCCAAAACGCATGCCCAGGCTGTGTGCGTAGTCGGTCAGGCTCGCCAACCCTTTCGGAAAGCGACTGGTATCAACCTGCCAGGATCCGAGCCCCTCCTCGAAATCGAAGAACTCGCCCCGTCCGCCGCCGACATACCAGCCCGCATCCAGGACGAAGACCTCGACGCCCAGCCTGGCCACTCGCTCCATCTCGTCGCGAATCTGTTCCTCGTCCATCCGCGTGCCGTAGATGAACCACGTGTTGTAAATGACGGGCAGCTCGAAGGGACGGCCGTGGCGGATCCCTTCGAGAACGAATGCCCGCATGGCCGCAGAGAGCGCGAACGCATCGTTTCTCGTCACCCCAAGAAACGCATGCGGCATTTCGAGCGGCGCATCGAATCGCACCTCCGTCGGGCTGTTGGGCAGTCCCATCGAGATATGTAACGAGCCTTCATCTCGCGCAAACTCGGCCGCCCAGGCCCCAGACCATATGAGGCCACCGAACAACTGCACGCTGCCCGTATCGAGCGACCACCAGGGGATGGCCGTTTCCGTCGAGCGCCCCGAGGCGCCGAGGCGCACGACCTCACCTGGCTGCGGCCGTTCACGGCGAGAAGTAAACGGGCCACCCTCGGCCTCTGGCGTTTCAAGGCCCGTGATCCAGGACAGCGTGCCAGGGGGCAGCGCGAGATCGTAAGCGTTGAGATTGGAGATCTGTACCGATCGCTGGCCGTCCACACTCACCGACGTCCAGATCTCGACGACCGGGGAACTCGAATACACGACGTAGTGACGGGTCACGAGCAGGCCGCGCCCGCCGAGCGCAAACGTCAGGGCGAGCTCTACCCCGGACGGATGGTCGGAGGTCGCGTGGCTCACGAATGTGAATCCAGCCTGCCGAAGCCCCAACGGCAATAACTGACCATCCACCGTCAGGAAGGTGTCAGCGCCACTGTCGAGCCTGACCGATGAGGTCGCCGGGCTTCCCAGCGACAGCATGCGAAGCGCCCCGTCTGCCCCGAGACCAACGGTCAGCGACACGTGATCGTTCTTCATCGTCCACGACGACGAGCGAGACGCATCGACGATGACGGATGCTCCGCCGTTTGTACGCAGCGGTACTGGCGAGGGGGACTGCGCTGTCGCAGAACGGCCTCCAATCGTGAGTGCCATCAGTGCGACCACGAGCCCCAAGCTCATCCGGTTGTGCATGTACGAAAAGTCCCTCGTCGCGTAGATTTGACCGAGGTGGCACCCAAAGGTGACAACTTCATCCGCCGCGCAGGGCTTATCGGCTCCGGGCGGGTCCGGGATTCAAGAATGACGCCACGGCAGTTGGCTTGCTGGCGTCGGATCCGTGCAATAAGATGCGGGTCCACGCACATTTCAGGGCATGTTCCGATCTCACAGAACGCCGTTGACCGCCAAACCGAACGCAAGTTGCTGATGCTCCAACGTGCTCGTTGGATTGAAGGCCTGACGGTTGTGGCCGGATTTGCGGCCCTTGCCGTGGTCTGCACATGGCCGCTCGCCGCGCAGATTGGCACGGCCCTGCCTGGGGATCTTGGCGACCCGCTGTTTAGCGCCTGGGTGCTCGGCTGGGTGTCGGACCGTCTACGCGACGGACTCCGGGGGTTCTGGGACGCTCCAATCTTTTTCCCGGCCAGGGGCACCCTCGCACTGTCCGAACACTACTTCGGCGTCGCCCTGCTTGTTGCGCCGGTCTACTGGCTGTCGGGCAACGCTGTCGCCACCTACAATGCCGGTGTTCTCGTCGCCTATACGCTGGCGGGCGCCGGCATGTATCTCCTTGCCAGGTCACTCACCGGCAGCCGACCAGCGGCGGCCGTGGCTGGTGTCGTGTTCGCGTTCGCCCCGTATCGCGCCGACCATTTGTCACACCTTCAAGTCCTGAGCTCAGGATGGATGCCGATCAGCCTGTGGGGATTGCACCGCTTTCTCTCAGTCGGCTCCGTTGGTGCGCTCGCCGCGTTTGCGGGCGCGTTTGCCATGCAGGCGCTCTCGAATGGGTACTTCCTGTATTTTCTCGGCTTTGCCGCCGCTCTCGTCGTCTTGTTTCACCTGGACGCGGTACGCGCGCGATGGCGCGTCGTGGTGCCGCAGCTGGCTGCCGCCGCGGCCGCCATACTGCTCGTACTCTCTCCGTTCGTGTGGGCGTACGTGCGATCGCGTGCGGAAACAGGGTTTGCGCGCACCTACTCCGATCTGATCAACTTCAGCGCTGACGCCGCCTCCTATCTGGTTCCGGCAGGCATCGTCCGTTCCTACGGATGGCTACCGGATCGATGGCTGCAAGGTCCGCAGATACCGGAGCGCCAACTGTTTCCCGGTCTTGTTGCTCTCACGCTCGCAGGTCTCGCGCTCTGGAAGAACGGAAGCACGAAGAGGAAGACGGTTCGGTTGTACGCAGCGATTGCGCTGCTGGGATTCGTGCTCTCACTCGGACCGGAACCTTCGTTCTGGGGATCCCGTCTCGGTCAGGTGGGCCCTTATCTTGCCTTTGCGCGAGTCGTGCCGGGCATGAATGGTCTGCGAGCGCCTGCGCGCAGTTCGATCCTGGTCTTTCTGTCGCTCTCGGTGCTTGCGGCCATCGGGGCGGCGCGGTTGTTCGAGCGGCTCGAGTCAGCGACAACGTCTGATGGCGGGGATCGTGCTCGCCCTCGTGGCCGCGGGCGAGGGTTGGATCGTACCCGCTCCAATGGTGCCCTTCGATCCACGCGGTCGACAGGAGGATCGTGCCGCCTACACGTGGCTTGCTCGCCAGCCGCCGGGTGGTACGCTCGAGCTCCCGATACTCTCCTGGTCGCTGCACCCGACGCTCACCTACCAGTTCGCGACGTTGCTGCACGGTCATCAGATTGTGAATGGCTACAGCGGGTACGGCTCGGGGCTCCAGAGCTTTCTTGGTGGTCCCGGATCGCCGCTGAACGATCTGGCCCGGATCAATCGCACGCTGCGCATGTTGAGCACGCTGGGGATACGGTTCGTCATCAGTCACCCGCGGGATTACGACGCACCGGAGGCCGGCCAGGCGACGCTGGCGGCCATGACCGCGAGCGATCAGGTCCTCAATGTCTATGACTTTCGGACGGTCTTCGTGCTCGAGCTGAAACCCCTCTCGGTTGAATGGCGCCTTGTCGTGCCACCAACGCCGATCCCTCGAAGCCGCTGGCGGGTCACCTCGTCGCATGCGGCCGACCGACTCCCCATGGCCATCGATGGGAATCCAGATACGCGCTGGATTAGCGGCAAGGCTCAGTCTGGTGATGAATGGATTCAAATCGAGCTGGACGCACCAGTGGACGTGCGGGTGCTCCGGATTCGAATGGCCGCGCGAAGTTTTGGTGATTACCCTCGACACTTGACCGTAGACGGAACCGACGAGCAGGGGCAATCGGTCATTCTGTACAACGACGATGTGCTCGTGCCGTTCGCGCGTGGAATCGTCGCCGGCGAACGGTATCCGCCCATCGACTCCGGCTGCCGCCTAACCGGACCCAGACGCTGCGAATCCGCCAGACCGCCGCAACGCGGACATGGTTCTGGTCGGTCCACGAGCTGGAAATTCTGGAAGAAAGGTAGCGCGGGCACCCTGCACCCAGCACCCGGCACAGCACCAAGCACCAAGCACGAGGCACCCGGCACCCTTTTCGTCAGCTTCCGAGATCCAGCGGAGAGTCGACGCGGATCCGCAGTACCGTGCCGACCGGCAGGTCGACATCCTCACCTTCCGTCGCCGCCACAACACCGCCGGCGCCAATCAGAATCCCGGTAATGGCACCTTTGGCTCCGCCGAGGATGCCGCCAATGAGCCCGCCAAGGCCAGCTCCCGCGCCGATCTTGCCGACTTCACTTTCAATGCCCTCGCTTTCGATGGCCTTGGTCACATTGGCGCGAAATGGGTATCGACGCCCGGTGATGCGTATCTCGTCGAACGTCAAGGACAAGCGCCCTTTCCGATCGAGTCGCCCTGCATCGTCCACGGCGCTGACAAACCCTCGAACGACGGAGCCCGCGGGAATGAGCGTTTCCCCGTCTTTCGTCAGATCGACGAGCGTGGTGGCTTCGAACCGGTCTTCGACCTTCGACGTCTTCGAGCTCGAGCGGCGTCTGAAGTCGAACGTCGAGTTCCGTACCGACGTCAACTGTCCTACCTGATGTCGCGGCAATGTGCGTTGTCCCCAGCCCTGTCATGCTCGCAACGAGGAGCAGGCTGGTCAAAATACGGGCTTTTCTCATGTGATACCTCCAACATCCCAAGCGCTACACGCGGAACAGTGCAAGGCTGATACCAGCGAAATCGGCGTCAGAGATGTATGGATTCCCAGCTGATCGGCGGCAGGTGACGTCTATCTGGACACGTTGTTGAGACTTGAGCGAGTTCTCGAGAGGAAGTTGGGATTGCGAAGCGAGAAAGGATCATCCGTCTTCTGTCTTCTGTCTTCTGTCTTCTACGTTCTGACTTCCTGCCTGGTCTTGAGCACCGCCTGCTCGATCTGCGCGGCGCTGATCCCGAAGCGATCGAGCAGCTCCTCGGCCTTGCCGCTACGGGGGATTTCCCGGACAGCGAGACGATGGACCGCAATGCCGTCGGAGGCGACGGCCGCCGCGACGGCGTCGCCAAGTCCGCCCGCCGCATAGTGATCTTCGACCGTAATGATGACGTTGCCGGTCAGCCGGCCGGCACGGACGAGTGTCGCACGATCGATAGGCTGAACCGAGTACGCATCAATGACTCGCACGTTGATACCCGACTGGCGAAGCCGATCGTGCGCCTTCAGCGCCTCGAACACGGTGACGCCTACCGCGACGACCGTGGCCGAGTCCGAGGCGCTTTCACGGAGCGTCTTCGATCCGCCAATCTCGAACCGCTCGTCGTTGCGATAGATCACCGCCGTTTTCGGTCGCGACGTGCGGATGTACACCATTCCCGGATGCTGAGCAGCCAGTGTCACCAGATGTTCGGCGCTGACGGCGTCACAGGGATAGAGCACGGTCGTGTTGGGCTGCGCGCGCATCATCGCGAGGTCCTCGAGGCCCATCTGCGACGGGCCATCCTCCCCAATCGAGACGCCCGCATGCGAGCCGGCCAGCTTGATGTTCAGATTGCTGATCGCCGCCATTCGAATGAAATCGTACGCGCGCGTCAGAAAACAGGCGAAGGTCGAGGGAACGGAATGGCCCCCCGCGCCGCCAATCCCATGGCCGCGCCGACCATGATCTGTTCGGCAATGAAGTTCTGGAAAAAACGATCCGGGCGCACTTTCTCGAGCTTCTCGCTGAACGTCGAGTTCTTCACGTCGGCGTCGAGCGCCACCACTCTCGGGTCAACCTCGGCGAGTTTTGCGATCGCGGTCCCGTACGCTTCGCGAGTCGCAACGTTGTCACCGAGGTTATAGGCCGGCGGCGCGGCGGTCCCCGGTGGTTTTCGGACACGTGACGCTGCGGTCGGTTTGCGAATCGTCAATCCGGCTGCCAGCCCTGATCGATGCACCGGGCCCTGGAATCAAGCCAGCCTCGAGTTCGGCGATGGCTCGCGCCATTTCGTCGTCTTTGAGCGGCTTGCCGTGCCATCCGTCTTTCCCTTCCGCAAACGAGATCCCGCGGCCTTTGATGGTTCGCGCCACGATGACGGTCGGACGCCCGCGCGTGGCGCGTGCTTCATCGTACGCGGCCAGGAGGGCGGCCACGTCGTGCCCATCGACGACCACGGCGTGCCAGCCGAAGGCCTTCCAACGTTTGGCAATCTCATCAACATTGTGGCCCAGCTGTGTCGCGCTGACTCTGCCCGAACGCATTGACGTCAACGATCGCGCACAACGCATCCAGTCGATGGAACTCTGCGACCGTCGCTGCTTCCCATACCGAGCCTTCGGCCGATTCACCGTCGCCGAGGAGGACGTACGTTCGGTAGTCGGACTCGAATCAATCGGGCGTTGAGCGCGATACCCACGGCCGCGCAAATGCCCTGACCGAGCGATCCGGTGGCGACGTCGACGAACGGGAGCCGCGGCGTCGGATGGCCCTCCAGGTCGGAGCCAATCTGGCGCAGCTTCAGGAGCTCGGCCGGATCAAACGCTCCAGCCCGCGCCCAGGCACTGTAAAGAATCGGCGCCGCGTGCCCCTTCGACAGCACGAATCGATCGTTGTCGGGATTCTGCGGATGCTTGGGATCGAACCGCAGCTCGGAGAAAAACAGCGTCGAGACAATCTCAGCCGCCGAGCAGCAACTCGTCGGATGACCGCTGGCGGCGGCAGTCGTCGAACGGATGGAGTCGATGCGAAGCTGGGTGGCGACGTTCTTGAGCGCGGCAATGCGAGCGGCCTGATCCATGGGGGCAGGAGTTTATCACCAAATCATTAGTGATTTCCCGATTCGTGATTCGTGAATCGTTGGTGATTGACGATTCCTGACTGGTGAATTATTGGCTGATTCACAAATAAATCGCGACTCGCAATTCGCCAATCGCCAACGATTCACTAATCGCGATTCACTAATCACAAATCTTCTAGTCGTCGTCGGGTTCCGAGAGCCGCCAGTCCACATACGACAGAGCCCAACCACGAGGGAGTCGGCCTTCACTGATCTCGCGGACGGCAAGTCCGTACGAGGCACCAACGAGCGGGTCTTCTCGGTAGGCAGTGCCGAGACTTGCGAGTGTTTGCGTCGCCGGTTCAGGTATGTCTTTCTTCTGGTCACCAGGCTCAAGCGGAACAGCATGCGGGCGGCCTCGCAGTTGGTCACGAACGGCCGGAATCTGCGGCCGAGGAGACCCAATTCCGGGTCGGGCTGCGACAGGCGCGATCGCGCAGCCCGCCCTCGTGTTCATCCCACATCGCTGCCATCGTGTACTCCATGACCTCGGCCGCCAGCATTGAATACGGCAGCTGGTCCGTCGCCATGTGCGCCAAGAGGAGCGCCTCGACCACGCGCACCTGGTCGGCAAGCAGCCCCCAGACATCCGGCTCAGGGGCAATAACATGCGCGACACCGCTCCCCGGGCGGTAGCCGGCGAGCATCATTTCATCCAGGCTGCGCAGTGCCAGATCGCGTAACGATGGGTCGCCGAAAGCCTCTGCGGCCCGGAAAAACACGGCAATCATTGCGGCATTCGAATCCGCATACGCCGCCTCATCCACCTTCGGAGCCAGGCGCAGCGTGCGATCGGCCTCGGCGGCACGCTCGTAGTACGCAGAGTTGGCGGCCTGACTGGCGGCAAAGCCCCCACGTGGACGGGCGAGCACCCGCTGGACCCAATCGAGCGTCCGTCGCGCGAGGTCCAGGTACTGCCGACGCTCGAGCGCCTCGCCGGCATCAAGATACAGGCGGATGAGATCGGCGTTATCGGCGAGCAGTTTGGCCGTGTGCGGCCCGCTCCAGTCTCGATTTGAGGCATATCGAAAGAACCCGCCCTCGTTGGGATCGGACAGTAGCGTCAGACGATCGAGCGATGCCGTGACCAGATCGCGCAGGAGCGGATTACGCGTGTCACCGTATCGCTCGAGCGCCAGTGTGAGCGCGGGAACGTGAGGAAATTTCGGTCCGACGCCAAAGCCTCCCTCTTCGGGATCGAACGATTCGAGAAGCTGCGACGACAACCACTCGACCGGATCGTCGTTCAGGACACCGGCCATCCATTCCCGCCAGGTTCTTGCGCCTGCATCTCGGCGTGTGAGGCTGTCCGCTGCCACGCGCGGCAGCCGTACGTGTCGCAATTTCGCTGCGGCGATGGACGAACGCCTCGGCGACATCCGCGAGCACGCCTGGCATGCGTTCGGCGTCGATGAACGTGCCTCCGCCGAAGACCTGCCCGTCGGGCGTGAGGAATGCCGTCGTTGGCCAGCCGCCGAGGTTGTACCGCTCGTTGATGTCCGGCCGGCGATCGGTGTCGACCCTGATCGCGACGAACCTGGCATCGACGAGACGCGCCACGTCCGCGCGGGTATAGGTGGAACGGTCCATTGCCACGCAGTGCTCGCACCACGGCGCAACCAGCGACAGCAGAATCGGCTTATCTTCGCGCGCGGCGCGTGCGAAGGCCTCTGGTTCCCAGTCACACCAGTCGATGGTGGGCGGCGTGTCAGACATGTTCAGAAGGTCATTATAATGAGGACGATGATCGTGTTGCGGTATCTGTATGTGCTGGCGTTGGTCGCATGGCTCGGCGGAACGCTCGACAGGATTTTCGAGACAGGGGAGGTCGGCGCGTCGGTTCTGGGTGGCGTGATGCTTGCGGCCCTCATCGGCATGCGGGTCCTCGGGCCGAAGCCTGTGCACTTCAATCTCCGGATCGCAATCGTGTTCATCATGCTCGTGACCGTCGCCTATGTGGCTGTGGGCGCCCCGGGCCTCTCGATGCTCCGCAGCTCCGCTTCTCACGGCTCGACGATCGTCACGACTATCGTGCTGGCCGGCGGTCTATCGCTCTTGTACTGGGAAGCGAGGGAGTGATACAAAGACAGTCGGCAGTAGGCGGGAGGCAGTGGGCAGTCGGTAGCGGGCAGCGGGCAACAGAGTGTAGGCAGTCGACGGCGGCGTCGGCCCAACGATCCATTTTCATCCATGTCTGACGAAATCGCCCAAGCCGTCCTGGCGCGCGAGGAAATCGTGCGTTACCTTCGGACTACTGAAGGCGAGTCCGATTTCGCGGCACTCGAGAAGGTCATCGGCTATCTCGAGGAAATGCAGACGACCCAGCGATATCCCATTTACCGGCGGCTCAAGCACCCTCTCTATCCCATTCTGCGCAAGATCGAGCGCCTTTCGGAAAATATCGATATCGTCAAGGCGGCAACCCGCGGGCATCGCGTCATTTACGCATCGAATCACAAGAGCCACATCGACTATCTCGCAGAGCCGCTCGTCCTCGACGACAATGACGTGCGGCCTCCCATCATCGCAGCGGGAATCAATCTCTTTGGCGGACCGCTGGGCTTGCTCCACCGTCACATTACCGGAGCCATCCCGATCCGACGCAACATGCGGGACCCCGGTTACCTCATCACGTTGAGGGCCTACGTCGCAGAGCTTCTGAACCGCCACGACTTCATGTTCTACATCGAGGGCGGACGCAGCTATAACGGCGAACTGAGACCGGCAAAGACCGGACTGTTTCACGCCGCGATGCAGACCGCCCGGCGCGATGCGGTGATTGTCCCCACGGCCATTTCGTATGATCTGGTTCTCGAAGACCACATCCTCGCCCATCAAGGTGTCAAGCGGCAGCAGCGACCTTTTTCGCGTGAGCTGGCCGAAATGGTGCGCTACGCCGTTGGCTATCGCTCCAGGGCGCTCGTCTCGTTCGGCCAGCCGATTCCGCTCAAGGACTTCGATTCGGGATCGCGGCGCGACGTGCTCGACCTCGTGCGGAGAACGCGGCAGGCAATCGGCTTACAGATGAAAGTGCTGCCAACGAACCTGGTTGCGGCTGCCATGCGGCCCTCGAGTACCCGGCAGGAACTCGAGTCGCGGGTTGACGAGCTGTTGGAAGCACTGCGAGAGGTCGGCGCCAATCTGGGTTCACCAAGTGGTGCACATGCGGTGCAAGTGGGCTGCGATCTGCTGGCGTTGCGCAACGTCATCGTCGTGGACCATGGCCGCGTTCGTGTCCGTGACCGTAATGTCTTGCGGTACTACGCGCGCATGATTGCGCATCTTCTGCCGTCGGGAACCCCGAAGCTCCAGGCCTGAAGTCTCGAGTTTCAATGCTGGCTGCCGCCTCAAAGGCGCTCTTTCACGCGCTCGCTGGAAGCCAGATCATCAAGAACGCTGCCAGCCGGTACGGCATGCGGCGCCCCTCCAGCCCCGGTCGCCGCTTCGTTGCCGGTGAGACCCTGGACGATGCCATCGCCGCAGCCAGGAAAATCGAGGCGAAAGGACTGCATCACACGCTCGATTACCTGGGTGAAAGTGTCAGGAACGTGAATGCCGCGGCTGCGGCCGCAGATACGTACAGGCACATCATCGACACCATCGTCAACGTCGGAATCGAGCGGAATGTTTCGATCAAACTGACGCAGCTTGGCCTCGACGTCGATCGCGCCACCTGTGTCGACAATCTTCGGCGCATGCTCGACCCGGCGCGCGGCACTGATTGCTTCGTGCGGATAGATATGGAGGGCTCTGCGTACACCGCCGTGACGCTCGACATCTTCGAGACGTTGTGGCACCAGGGGTACACGCAGCTCGGGGTCGTGCTCCAGTCGGCCCTGCGGCGGAGCGAGAGCGATCTCGACCGCATCACTCGTCTGGGCGCACGCGTACGGCTCGTGAAAGGGGCTTACAACGAGCCGAGCGAAGTGGCGTATCAGAAGAAAGTCGACGTCGACCGGGCCTTCGTCCGGCTCATGGACAAGCTGCTCCGCGAGGGTCGGTACCCTGCCATCGCCACGCACGATGTTGCGCTCATCGAGGACACGAAACGTCGAGCCGCAAGCCTTGGCCTGGGCCGTGACGCGTTCGAGTTTCAGATGCTTTACGGGATCCGACGCGACCTCCAAACCGCGCTGGCGGCCGAGGGCTATCGGGTTCGCATCTACATCCCGTTCGGGAAGGAGTGGTTCCCCTACTTCATGCGCCGTCTGGGTGAGCGTCCGGCGAATCTGTGGTTTGTCATTCGTGGTCTCATACAGGAGACACGTGTTGCACAATCATGACTGCGCCCACCCTACTTGCGAACCGTCGTGATCCTACGAGGTGACGTGGCTTCCTACGAGGTGACGTGGCTTAGGACACCCCTCCGACTGAACTCCAAGAAATTTCGCCGTTGGTTGCATCGGCCTGTCTGGCACACCACTTGATTCTGCCTTAGGTCGCTTGACTGATAAATCCCGGGCTCGCCTTGCGGCCGTCATGACGTGTATGGGGCGCGTTCTGATGGGCAATCAGATTCGTTATTACAGGCGGCCCCCCAAGAGAAGGAAGGCGTTCACATCATGGCGAGCTTAGTCACATTCCTTCATCAATCGTTCTGCACGCTGCGTGGCCATGATCGGATGGTCGAGTATCAGAGCAATCGGATTCTCCTGGTGTGCTGCACGTGCGGTCATCAAACGAAGGGCTGGGAAGTCGCTGGGCGCAGACCGTCGCGCCAGTTCGCCGCAGTCCGTCGGGTCGATCACATGGCGCACCCCGTTCCGCAGTTCTCACCAGGCCACCAGCAGGTGGCTTGAGGGATTCGGTCGAGCGGGCCGCTACTGTTCGAGTCCGTCCAAGACCGCCCGATCGACGGCCTCGATCAGCTCTTCGGGTGTCAGGGGGAGGGCGAGCAGTCGCACGCGCTGCTCGCTCAAATGTGCACGCTGCCGATCTGACAGCGAGCTCAGTGTGGCGCAGCCCACGATTGGCATCACGCGCGACGCTGCAGCTTTCCGGAGACCATCCACTACCTCGAACAGATCCCGTCCGCCATCGATATTCACGATAGCGGCCTTGGCGCCAATCTTTCTCGCCACCTGCGGCGCCTCTCGCAGCTCGGTGATGATGCGAGGCACATAGTCGGCATCGGCAAGCGCGCTGCTGATCAGCTTGCTGAACTCTCGGTCGATGCTGATGACGAGGATGCGCGGCGCGGCCTCCTCGAGCGGCGCCGAGGTATCACACAATCGGCTGATGGCCCGCAAGGTCGCGGCGCTGGCCTCGCCAAACGCCACGCCGATGGCGCTGTCCCTCCGACGCCAGACCGCTCCCTGCAGCAGAATCTCCATGGACTCGCACCGAACGACGCGGCACTTGAGCGTGACCGCGCCTGTCGGGAGATTGAGCCGGAGATCCCAGACACTGTCGAGCGGCAGCTCCTGCCCCGTCAGGATCAACGCGCCCGTCGGACTCAAATTGCCCACCGAGCAGTCGAGATTACCCAACCGCCCGGTCAAACCCGGCGTGGGGACCCGTGCCGGGCGCGACGCCCGTGGCTTCTTCCTGCCGCGACCTCTCTCGTCATCCTCATTGAAGCCATGAACGCGTCACCGCCGAACCAGCTTGATTTCGAACAGTTTGGGCCATAACTTCCCGGTCACGAACAGCCGATCGCTCTTGGCGTCGTACGCAATCCCGTTCAAGACGGCATCCACGGACGCAGGTTTGTCGGAGGCGGGCAAGAGGCCCGCAAGGTCGATCCATCCCGTCACCTCGCCGGTTGTCGGAGCAATGATGACGAGACGGTCGGTCTGCCACACGTTGGCGTAGATTTCGCCACGGACGAACTCGAGCTCGTTGAGGTTCGCCACCGGCGAACCCCCGTCGCGTACGGTGTAGTTCCCAATCTCCTCAAATGTCACCGGATCGAGATATCGGAGGAGCGCCGTACCGTCACTCATGATGAGACTGGCGGAATCGTGCGTTAAGCCCCAGCCTTCCCCTTTGATCGGAAACGTACGCATGGCTTCGAGTGTCGCGACGTCATACACGAACCCCAGGTTGGATCTCCATGTCAGCTGCACCAGCTGGTTCACCCCAGTCGGTCAGTCCCTCGCCAAAAAACTGCTGGCCGAGCATGACCTGTTCCAGGATTTCCCCGGTCTCCAGCCGAACCTTTCTCACAGTCGAGCGACCGTTGCGGCCCGTGCTTTCGTACAGGAAGCCGTCCCGGAAGACGAGTCCTTGAGTAAAAGCCGCCGGATCGTGCGGGTACGACCTCACAACCTCATAGCCGTACACGGCAATCTGAGCCCGACGGCTGGGTCCGAGGTGCTCCACCGGTTCCAAGATAAAAGGCAGCAACCATCGCAAGGCTAAGCAGTGCGAACGTCACCCTTCGCTTGATCGAAAAGTGGGTCTGCTCGACTCGTCGCGTCTTTTTCGGCACTCGTCACATCATAATCAAGTCTCAGGTTTCAAGTCTGAAGTCTGAAGTCTCAAGAGTTATCGAGTTTTGAGCCCTGAGCCTTGAGGCTTTTCAGCCCGTGTGACAATGTCGGGTATTTCAGCTCAGGAATCAGTTCCCTGCGAGCGCGACTGGTATCACCCCAGTGCGACACTCTTCCCAACCGGACGAAATCTCTGGTCAGCGGCGACTTCGTTCGGGCAATCAACGCACCCAGTTCGCACACACCCGCTGCAGCGTAGATGACCCGAAACGGGATGCGGCGAGGAGGTGGATAACCCCAGACGCGACAGGCTTCGTCGAGAAACTGTTGCAGGGTTACCGGCTGTTCGTCCCCCACGTGATAGATGCCCCGCACACCCGGGTTGAAGATTGCCGCTTCGACGGCCTTGAGATAGTCGTCAGTGGACAGCAGCTGATAGAGCGTCGGCTCGGGCCACACGGACAGCAGTCGCCTCCGCGCCAGCCAGCGGGCCGCCTCGACCATGAGGATGCCAGCACCGTACACGGCCCCGAGCCGCAGCACGATGGGAGTCGTGGTTGTGCGCTCAGCACGCGTCAACAGGAGCCGTTCCTCCTCGAGGCGAGTGCGCGCGTGCATGGAGATTGGCTCGCGGTCGAGCCGTCCGGTTGCTGGATGCTCGACGGATGTCGGTCCCTCGACATGGGGAAACGAGATCAGAATGACCCGGCCGACCCTGCTTCGAAGCGCAACCTCGAACAGGTTGGCAAACCAGCGGGTGTTCGTTTCGGGGAGAAACCGCTCCGGACGCGGGGCAAACAGCACTCCCGCAAAGTGAACAATTGCGTCCACCCCTTCGACCGCTGGCGGCAGCGTGCGCGGATCGGCAAGGTCTGCCTGAACGCCAACGACATTGCCTGCATGGGCAAGATCGGCCGCGAGCGGCGTCCGGTGGTACATCAGCCTCAGACAGGCGCCGCTCGTCAACAGGTGCCGGGCCAGGAGGCTTCCGAGATTCCCTGCGGCGCCCGTGATGAGAATGGAAGGAGTAGGCAAGCCTCTCACCGGTCCAAGGCGGAGCCTCGCTACCGATAATTGCCGAACTGGAGCGCGATCCCGAAATCCTGCTCACGAAGCAGACGCATGACCTCCTGCAGCTCGTCTTTCGACGGCGAGCTCACGCGCAGCTGATCGGCCTGAATGGCCGCCTGGACCTTCTTGAGCTTCTTTTCTTTGAGAAACTTGACGATCTCGCGCGCCGTATCGGTGGGGATGCCCTGCTGTATTGGAATGACGCGGCGGACCGTTCCGCCGGCGGCGGGCTCGCTCGCTCCCGCTTTGAAGTTCTTGGTCGGTACGTTGCGTCGTACCAGCCGCGTGACAACGATGTCCCACAGGGCATTCATCTTGAACTCGTCATCAGCCACGAGCGTGAGCGTCTTGTCATTCTGGTTCAGCGCAATCTCAGCCTTGGCACCTTTGAAGTCGTAGCGTTGGCCGACTTCCTTCCGCGCCTGATTCAGCGCGTTGTCGACTTCCTGAAAGTCAACGACCGATGTCACGTCGAACGAAGAGGTATCTGGCATCTCGGCTCCAGGCGCTAGGCTTTCGGATTCCGATCTAAGGGTCACGGGCGCTCGGTTGGCGGACGAGCGCCGGGACCCGGTAGTGGCGGCCAGGTTCCTCCTTCGGCCTCTGCCGCCAACAACGCATCTGACGACTGATAGCGATAAATCGTGGGCGCGCCGCTTGCGAACAGCCCGCCGGTGTCGGCCGTCGGCCCATACGTCGAGTACAACGGCTTGCCCAGGAGCCGCAGGTACACGGTGAGCTGGCCACGATGGTGAGCGGAGTGCGTGAGACGACGCATGAAGATCCAGCTGCGGGTGCGCTGCACATCAAAAAATGACGTGACCTCGTCCCACCACGTCTCCCCTTTCGTTCTCAGCTGCGCGAGGCGCTCACTCGAAACATCCGCATAGTGCCGAAGAAACGCCAGGCGACGTTCATCCGAAGGCACAGCCGGCCGAGACACCGTGACGCCGAACATCGTGCGCATCCAGGTGTCTTCCGACACACATTGATGAACCATGTGTTCGACCGGTGTGCGCGCATAGCCCGCGGGTCGGAACCCGATGTCACCGTCCGCAAACTGGGACCACACGCTGAGCGTCTTCAGACATTCCGATCCTGTACGCGTCGGTCAGGAAGGTGTAGCTCATCGACCAGCCGTCACACGCTCAGGACGCCTCGCCAGCAGATCCCACTGATCCCCTGCTCGTCGCACGATCGCAGGGAGATCGTCGGTGAGCAGATATCCATCCCTTGCCAAGGCGGTTGCCGCTTCCTGCACCTGCTCGAGGTACCGTTCGCGCGTGGGATACCGTTCCGCCACCGACAGCCGCGGATCGCGCACCCGCTCCCGTTCTGACTTCGTGCGGGCAAAGGGCACGTACGACCCAAGCAACGGAAACAACTGGTCAGGCGCACCGATTGCGACGTTCCGGAAATTCCAGCCGGTGTACGTCGCGAGCGGCACGGCAACTTCGGGAAGCCGATACCCGCGCGGTCGTTGCCGTCCCGATCGACCTGCGGCACGAGCAGCGGCAGCGCGTGCCCGGGGCGCCTTCTCCTGAGATCAGCGGGTTTGCCACTCGAACACCAGACGAAATCTTGCGAGGAGACGACACACCGGGAATGCTCGGAAACGCAACCGTGGTCGCACCGACGAGCGTTCCATCGTGCACTTGCGGATGCCGGCTGGACGGCGGCGGCGTGCCCTGCAGCACCCACCGCTCCATGGCCACGAGAAGGGCGCGCATACCCCACCAGTAGTCGGTCGGATTGTCCTCCTGCTGACCGGACGTCACGGTCGGTGGGAACGCGGCAGGTCCGTGTTGCGTCCCGGCGAAGAAGTACACGCGAACGTTTTCCGGGAGCTTCAGATCCTTCGAGCCATCCGGAGTCGTGTGAATGAGCGCCGCCGCCCGCGCGCCTCCCCAGTATTCGACACCGGTGTTCGTATAGAAGATCTTCGGTTGATGATCTCGTGCGCGCGAATTGTCGAGCGTGCCATCCTCGATTCCCGACACCGGATCGCGCTCGGCGGCGTCAGCAAATGGAAATGAGGTTGCGGCGAAGCTTCCAAGCGACGTTGGCGTGGCCCATCGTCTATTGAGGTCGATGCGTGACGCCCCGGCAATGTGCGCCAGGACGGCATCGAACACCTGGCGATTGCGTTCGTCGGCGTTGAAGCCCAGGTACAGAAAATTCCGAAGAAATCGTCCGCTCTGCGAAGACCCAAACGCGAAGGCGTGCTTCGCGGACGCAAGGGCGTCCGGAGCGTGTTTGACCCACGCGGCAGCATCCCGAAACGCCGCGAACCCAAGCCCGCCAATCGGCGCGTTGGCCGCAGCGTAGGCCAGTTCGTAGTTGTGACCCGGAACAAAGCCACCGTCCAGGGTGACGAGGTTGCCGTTCAGACGCCAGCGCTCGCGCGGAATCCTCACGGCCGAACCGTCGCGGCGCTCCCGTACGCTCAAAGTGTTTTCAGCGGACATGGGATCAACCGGCACGTAGCCTGCCAGATCTCCGACCGTGAACTGCGCATCTTTGTTGGTGGGGACGAACGTGGCCCGCACCATGCCGCTCGTGCCTGTTGCAGAGGGAACGCTGATACGGATGGCGCCAGGTCGTGCCCCCACATCGAACTCCCATCCTACCCAGACGATGGTGAAGCCCTGTCGCAACAGGAAGCCGTCACCGAATGCGCTTTCGGCGGCCGGATCGGCGCCAGCCGAGGCACGATTGAAGCTTCGCAGCACGGCCTTGTTTCCACGATTCACGACGTCGACGAGCGCGATGCCATTTCCGCGGCCCGGCTCACGCGGTCTCAAATTTCGAGGTCGGCCGAAAATTCGACGCAGACCGTTTGCATTTCTTGGAGCCCTGTCGAGATCGACTATGAGGCGATTGCGCGGATGGGATGGATCCACGGCAAAGTGCATGCCGACCGACGATGTGTTCGTACGCACCGGACGACCCGAACGGACGGCCGCCGAGCACGTCACGACGTGTGATGATGTCGGCACGTGTGACCTCTGCGGTGGCCAGCGTCGGCGCAATCGGTTACAACCACGAACAGACCGACAGCAATCGTGCGAGTGCTCATCATCACATCACCTCGCAGCCGCGGCGGTCTAAGACCCGCCGCTACACCATTGAACGAACTAGCGCCGGGCGGTTGCCGAACGGATATAGGAATCCACCTGCTGCTCGAGCACGTCGAGCGGGGCTGTGCCGGTGTCAAGGACCACGCTGTGAAATTCCTTGAGCGAGAAGCGATTGCCGAGCGCTTTCCTGGCTTTTTCCCGCAGCTCGACGATTTTCAGTTGTCCAATCATATAGGAGCACGCCTGACCGGGATTGACGACGTAACGCTCGACTTCGCTGGGCTCGATGCCATAGTCGATGGCCTGTTGCCGGGTCCACCGCTTCGCGTGAATGCCCGTATCGACCACGAGCCGCCGCGCACGAAACAGTGCGTCATCCAGTTGACCCAGCAAGCCTTCGGGATCGTCATCGTACCATCCGGATTCGGCCGCCAACCGTTCGGCATACAGCGCCCAGCCCTCACTCAACGCTGAAATCGCACCAAAGGCACGGACTTGCCGAAACCGCGGCGACGCCTCATTTTCCAGTTCGAGTGCGAGCTGAAAATGATGACCAGGGACGGTTTCGTGATAGACGAGCGTCCGCAACGCGAACCTGGTCATTTGCTCCGGTCGAAGGGGAATCTGGAACGTCCCTGGCCGCGACCCGTCGCGGGCAGGAGCGTTATAGCTGGCCGCCGCATTGGCCTCACGAAAACGTGGATAAGGTTGCGCGACGACAGGAGCTTTCGGACGTCGATCGAACTGCGAAGCCGCACGCGACTCGGCGTCGCGCATGAATCGCTCGACGTCGGTCATGATCAGCTTCCGTCCCTCTTCGGTATTCGGGTACGCGAGGTCCTTCTTGAGCTGTTCCACTCGATCCTTGACGGATCCGCTCGTGCGACCCAGCCGGCGCAACACGGCGTCCATCTCGCGCTCGATCCGGGCGACTTCGCCGAGACCAATCTCGTGGATCTCGTCAGGTGTCAGCCGGGTCGTCGTAAACCGCCGGAGGTGGTACGCATACGCCACCTCTCCGCCTTGAAGCGCCACAATCCGGCGTCATCCGTCGCGCGCGAGACGAGCGGTTCGAGCAGTGCAATGGCTTTCTTCCAGGCCGGATATACCTCGAGTCCGACGATGCGTTCCGCTTCGGTTCGCAGGGCTTCGCGTCGGGCATCGGGGATGTCTTTTACCGTCGCAAGCCGTGCGGCAAACGCGGTGACGAAGGGATTTCCGGCGGGTGCCGAGGCCACGAACTGCTGCATTTGGGAAAGCGTGGCGCGAACGATGAACCGCGGCGGGAATAGACCGTTGCCGACGAGTCGATCGGCAACCACAATGGCTTCCTCCATCCGATCCGAGACCTGGCCCAGGCGAGCCAGATAATTCTGCGCGTCCTTTTCCGTAAGAAGGGGGTGCCCCACCGTGAGGGCATTCACGACGTCGACATTGACCCCGGCAAATTGTTCGAGCGGAAAGGAGTAATCCTCGTACGGGGCCCCGTCGACCACGACGTTCAGCTGCCACCGCATGACGTCAGCCGACACACGGTGGCTGTCGGTGAGACGAGCACGGTCGAACGTGTCGAGCACGGCGAGACCTCGCCGTGCGAGCGCAATCCGAGCGCGGCGCCACTCGGACGAGACCGGCGTCAGCTCTCGTTCCAGCCGATCCTGTTCGGGTCCTGTGAAGTAGCGGGTGGCAGTCGCCTGATTCGGATTGCCCCGAATCCACTCGGCGCTGAAGTCGCGAAAGAAGTCGTCGACGGTGCCCTGGGCTCGAGGCAGAGCAAGGGCGGCGATCGAGACGAACACCGCGACTGCCCCTGCACGCATCAACGCTTGAGGCATGACTCACTCTCTCCGCATTTACTCAATCTTCAACAGCTTGGCCGCGTTACGCCAATAGATGCGTTCGCGCTCCTCCGTCGTGATGGGCAACCGGTCGAGAATTGCGATGGTCTCGCGAATGTACATCGTGCCCTTCTCGGGATCGAACGGAGCGTCTGACGCGAACAGCACCTTGTCGACGCCAAAGAATTTGAGCCCGCAGATGGTGGCCTCGTACGCCCCGAACACCGCCGTATCGGCGTAAAACATCTTGAAGTAGTCGAGCGGACGCTTTTTGAGCCGTTTCAACACGAGCGTGTAGTCTTCGTCTGAGGTACGGCTGCCCAGTTGATCCCACCCGGGACCGACCCTTCCCTTCGAAGTACGGCGCCATGGCACCCATGTGGTGCGTGATGATCTTCAGGTCTGGGAATCGATCGAGGAGACCCGCAAACACAATGCGCGACATGGCCACGCTCGTCTCGTACGGCCAACCGAACGTCCACCAAATCTCGTACAGCGATCGTTGCTCGGTTGGATAATCCGGATAGCTCGCATCCCGAAACGGGTGCAGCCAGATAGGCAGGTCGTGCCGGGCCATCAGTTCGAACAGGGGCAGGTACTCCGGCTCAACGATGGGTTTGCCGCATACGTTGGTGAAGATTTGAATGCCTCGGGCCCTTAGGTCGACGATGGCGCGATCGATCTCGCGCATCGTGGCGTCTGGATCGTTCATGGGCAGCGACGCGATGAACCCGGGAAAGCGATCAGGATAACGGCCGACCAATTCGGCCATGCCGTCGTTGGCGCGACGCGCCAGGTCGACCGCGTCCGCAGGACTGGCGTAGACCTCGATGGGCGGGGTGGCAATGGAAAGAATCTGCTGGTAATCCTCGTACGCGTCCATCACTTTGAAGCGCACGTCCAGATCGACCAGCATGGGAATGCCTCGAACGCGCTTGCCCACGTCTTTCCAGCCGGGCGCGACCTCCTGCATCCTGGACACATACCGTTCGGGAAAGATGTGGTTGAAAATGTCGATTTTTCGCATCGTTTCGTGCCTGACGAAGTTAGGGAAACGGGGGTTTGGGGACCTATTCTACAGGACCGTGTCTCCAGCGATCAGGGGACGAGCACGTAACGGAACACATCGCACGGATCTCCGGGACGCAGGTTCGGGAACTCCACGTAGCGGGTCAGAATCGCCTCTCGGGTAAAACCACATTTTTCGAGCACATGCCACGATGGCTGATGCTCGATGTGACAGAGTGCGTAGAGCTGCCGCACACCCACGGTCCGCGCCGTATCGATCATCGCCTGAAGCGCTTCGGTCGCATAGCCCTGCCCCCACGCGTCCCTGGCAAGGATGTACCCCGTCATCGCCCGTTCGGGCGTCTCAAACGTCAGTCCCGTTCCGCCAAGGAGCGTGGCATCGGGCCGCGATTCCACAAGGTAAGGGCCCGCGGGCCAGCGATCCCATTCCTCGTCGCTGAACGAAAGAAAGGCGCGTGTTTCGACGACTGATTCGTGAGCGCGCCATCCGACAAACCGCGTGACCTCGCGATCGCTGGCGTACCGGGTAAAGATGGCCTCCAGATCGCTCGCGACCGGGCGCCGAATCACCAGTCTGCGCGTCTCGAAGCGGTGCGGGGCCTTGATAATCACGCCCGAACTCTCTCTATTTCTCCATGAGCTGCTGACGCCACAGTTCCCAGTCGCGAGAGTAGGCGTTCTGCTCCCCACCTGCCCGGATCTTCTCCACTTCTTCGGGGGTCAGGTACGTGATGGCGCCGCCAAGCGCGGTTGCCTGGAGCTGAATTCTTGCATTGAGATCCAGATAGACCGAGCGGCCGACAGCCTGCGACAACGACGTACCCACAATCGTGGCACCGTGCCCGCGCATCAACACGGCTGACCCCTTGCCCAGCGTGGCGGCAAGCTCGCGTCCGAGCGCCGCGGTACTGACGAGCATGTCGGTTGCACCGTTTCCACGCCGGATGTCGAACGTGGGAACCCCGGCACCGACAAACGACGACATGTGATAGACGGGCCGGAGCGGGACGCCCGTGATTCCGAACGGAATCAACGCTGGTGCGTGATTGTGTACGACGGCACTGACCTCGGGGCGAGCCTTGTAGATTTCTCCGTGAATGAATCGCTCTGAGTACAGCGAACGGTCACCCTGATCGATTGGTCGGCTTTCGAGATCGAATTCCATGACGTCGGCTGCCGTCACGAGGCCCGGCGCAATCGATCTCGAAAGCAGATACCGGCCAGGATTGCGCGCGCTCCTGACGCTCACATGGCCAAAGCCTTCGAAGATCTCCTGCAGCGTCAATATGCGATTGGCCGTGACCAGGTCGGCCACCAGTTGGGTTTCCAGCTGCCCTCCGGACGGTTTCTGCGCAGCCGCAACAGTCGAGGCGTGCGGCGCACCGGACAGCCAGACCGCGATGAGCGCAAGGACGCCGGCGATCCCCGTTGCAAACTTTCGAATCATTTCATCACCCTGTTTCATGAATCGAGCCAATGAGGTCGTAGGGCGGGCCGTAAGCCCTAAGCCCTTACTTGCGTGCCGTCGCGGCGGCGAGCACGGCGGGCATTGGTAGCGCGACGCGGTCCCCACTGCGATAACGCCCCACCTCTTCGCTGACTGCGCGCCGAATCCGATAGTGGGCGGCGGGAGTCTGCGCCCGCAGCAAGCCTCCGGTCCTCACGGTCGCGCCCAGCATCGCGGTAAAGAGCCGATCCACAGATTCCAGTCGCCAGATTTGCGGGATCCGTTTGATGGTCACCGTGTCGAACCCCGCGCTCAGGAGGGCGGCACGACATTCCCCGTCATCGCTGAACCTGAAGAATGGCGGACCCGGCGGCAACGGCACCGACAGATCACCGTGGCGTTCGATGGCTTCCAGGACGATGCCAAAGACCACCGCCTCGGTAGGGCGCGCCCAGACGGTAAACGCCAGCCAACCGCCGCTCCGAAGCACACGATGAGCCTCGCGCAACGCGAGGTCCGGATTGCTCAAATGCAGGAGACCGAAATTCATGACGACCGCATCAACGGAACGGTCCGCGAACTCGAGCCGCTCGGCGTCGCCTTGACGGAAGTCGAGATCGGGCCGACGCGTCACGCGCGAGCACGAGCATCGGCTGAGAAAAGTCCACGGCCACGACCTCAGCACCCCGCGCGGCCGCACCTCTCGCAACATACCCGGGACCCGTCGCGACATCGAGAACGCGCGTACCGCGGCCGACGTGTGCCGCATCGAGCAATGGCTCGATGGCCTGCGTCGTCAGCGAGCCAAAGGCGTCATGGTACTCTGCGGCCACGCGCTGCCAACCCGCCAGTTCAAAGCTTTTGAATGCTCCAGGATCCATCGGTGCTCGGACGCGCCACAGATTATCACTAGCGAGGCTCCGCCTCAGACCATCGAAGGGCTCCGCCTTGCTGGAAGGTCTATTTCTCAATGGCCCGCTATGCGGGCGTTCAGCGTGAGAGGGAAAGTCTCTTCAGCAGCTGGATCTGCCCGGCATGATACAAGTCGTGCGCGGCCAGGCCGGACAGCAGCGCGAAGTTACTGACCTTGCTGCCAGCAGGCGTCTTATGCAGCTCACTGAGTGGAAGATCGGAGACCGTTGCAATGAGGGACCGATGCATATCGTCAAGCAATGTGACATCGGTCCGCCAGGCTTTTTCGGTCAGCGTTTCCGGACGGCGGAACCAGTTGGACCCCTTGAGCGGAAACGAACCCCGGGCCTGACCCGTCATGCGTCGGACGCCCGTGTACTTCCAGTACGCAGCATGGACGACCAGCTCCCAGATGTTATGGCGCTTAAGACCTGGTCGCCACGCGGCCTGCTTCAGCGACACTCCACGGATCGAGCCACGGAGGTTGGTCCCGTGCCACGACTGGCGGTCGTAGGCCTGGCTGAGAATCACGAGCAGCTGTTGGAGTTCTCCCGACTGGGCTTTCACGATCGTTGAGGTCGCCTGTCAGAGACCCAGGCTCATCGGCCAGGGCTGCGGCACCATGATGAGCGTCCACGCAGCCCCCAGCAGACCAACGTTCTTCAGAAAGTTCACCTGGTTCATCTGCTTCGCGAACGGATCGGTATCGGCCCAGTAGTTGTGCATGATGAGCGTGACAGGAACCATGAAGAGAGTCACCGCGATAATCCCCCAAGTCGGCCGGACGCCGAACAGGATGCTCAATCCGCCAAGCAGAATGAGTAACCCGGAGACGATGACCGCGAGCTTCGGTGCCGGCATGCCTTTTTGCCCGGTAAACGAAGCCATCATTGGCAGGTGCTGAAAGTGCCGGATGCCTGAAATGACGAAAGAACCCGCCAAAGAGAATGCGGCCGAGCACGAACAGCAACTCCACGTGACCCTCCTGACTCGCCTCGCCCGGTTCTGGCACGAACGCAAGGGGGCCCAACTCTAGCACGTTCTGCCGCGTCAGGGTGTTCTCGTGCGCCGCGTAATCGCAACCATTCGTTCCCGCCGAGAGAGGTTTTGGCGACGGTCATGCCGACCATCTCGAATCCGATTGGCCCCCGCTTCGAGTAGCTCTTTCTGAAGAGTTCCAGTCTTGGCCGTGGCCAACAGCTTGAATTCAAAAGCCTGCGTTTCTGCGTCCTTGTCGCGCTCCAGAATGACGACGACCTCATTGCCGCCGAGCGAGGTCTCGAACACGGTTTGACCTCGATAGTGGAACCCGGTGTCTGAGCCTGCTGGAATTCTCGTCTGCATCGTGGACGTTTCGCACGTGGCAAGCAGCCTGTAGGCAAACCGGCCTCTCCCCGCGCCCTCATTCCGCGCCATCACGACCACGACCTCGTTGCCGCCAAACGCCGTTTCGCCCCCCATCACGGCCTGATATCGAAATCCGGCCTCTGCCGCTTCGTTGAGTTCCCGCTCCATCGTCGACGTCTTGTTCGTGGCGAGCACCCGGTAGTCAAATGCCGGCCGATCCTGCCCCATGACGTGCGTACCCGACAGTTGCATGGCGCCCAGCGCCAGGACCACGAGCATTAAGACGAACAGTCTTCCCGCGAGCGGCAGGCCAGATGTGTGTGCCATCAAGGTTCTCCTCTTTGCCGTTTCGTTGGGTTCAGCCTATGGAGTGGCACTGTGACTATCGGCCAGAACTCGTCTCCTCTTGTGGCTCAGACGCTCCCACGCGTCGCGATCGAGCGGTCTCACCCAGTCCCACCCGATGCGTTCCCAGTCCGGATCGCTCGGATCAAGCCCCAGCTCTCGAATGCCCTCGGACTCGCACACGAAGAATTGCGAGCCGTACGGAAGCAGAAATCCTTCCTGGTGCTCAAGCGATGCACGAGCCTCCTCGTATGTGGCGAACCAGCGGTTCAGGAGCGTTTCCATTCGACGCGTGTGCATCAAGGTGCTCGCGTCCAACGGGCGCGACTCGAGTTCAGCCCTCGAATCGACGCATTCCGAGGCTGCCTTCAAGGCAACCCAAGAATCGTATCCGTGCTCGAGCGCCACGACGGCCAGCGCGTGCTTGAGTCGGATTCCATGTCGATTCTCGAGCAGCTGCCTTACGGTACGATCGACAAAGGATCGCAACCGCAGAAACCGCACGGCCGCAGCGGACGCGGCTGTCGAATCGTCGGACCGTAGTTGCTTGAGCAATTGACGTGCGCGGGATCGGTACTCTGTCGCTGAAACGGTGCCGGCCTTCATAGACACTCCTCGGCTCTCTCTGCCTTGAGCCCGACGGTTGGCAGCGCCTGGGAGTTGTTGAAGACGGCCCGGGACGGGGCGGAGGGTGAATGGTCTTTCTCGGGCGGAGGCGCCCCTCAGCACCTGGAAGGAGTGTAGCCGATCCAATGCGCCGTACCAAACAACCGGCAGCTCTTGCCCAACGCTCAAGCCTGAAACCGTGCGCGCAAATCGGGGGGCAAAATCGGACAGACCGAACGGGCACGGGCGAACAGGCGATAACGGACACTGGCGACGAAGTCGTACGCGCGATTGCGCAGGCCCTGCGGAATGACCGGTAGAGCGACGCCTATGACCCGCCACAATCCGCCAAGCCGCTGCAGGATGTAGATGACGGCATCGGATCGCGTGAGCAACTCCCCTGCTTCAGTTCGCACGATCACGCTGTCGGGCAAGGCCGACCGCTCGTTCTTCGCGATCATCCCCGCAAACGTGTCCCCCTGCAGTGGAGCGAACGTGAACGCGGTTCCACGTCTGTCCTCTGATAACACGAACCTGGTCGCGCCATGGCAGAGGCCACAGGTCCCATCGTAGAAGAGGATGTCCCGACGCTCACTCCACCGTGCCGGTACCCATTGCGGGTCGAACGTAAATAAATGCACGAGCACCATGCCCAAAGAAAGTTCCGCGAAATCACCGAGCACCATGCAGGCCCAAGTGAAGCCCCATCATGGCCACCCAGATCCACGGCCGCGCGCGGCGAAGCAGCGCCAGGGGCGCATAGGCGAGTTCGAGACCAAGCGCTGGCCCACCGCTGCGAGCGGGGTCCCGCGACCCACGACGCGGTCTGACGAGCTTCGTATATCCGCTATAGCTGTAGCCGACCGACATGACGATCCACGCTGCCGCAAACAGCCAGGGCGGCACAGACCATCCTCCGCGCGGATCGATGCGCGTCCGGGCAGACCATGAACCGTACGGTGATGGCGGAAGGCACACATGCCAGAGCAGAAGCCCGCCGACAAACGGAAGCGCCGGGTTTGCAATGATTGGGTTGCGCCCGAATAGACACGCCAGGGCGTACAACACCACAAGAGCGGCGGTGCGGTCGTACAGTCCCGCCGAAAAACAGATCTGACGCGACAGCCGCCACGGCGATGAGAATCGACCACGACGACAGGGGAATCGGTGAGCGCCAGCACGTTCGGGAACAGATGGAGAAGAGGAGCGGTCGCACCGTGGAGCACTCCCTGATTCGAAAAGGTCTCTCCAGCCCAGGGCAGGAGCGCTGCAAAATGGACGAAGAGATACACCCCGAACAGGGCGCGACAGAGGCTGTACCTGTCCACCGGTCCACCCGTTCTTCATCGATCTGGACGCCTTTTTCATCGTTTCACGCACCCGCCACGCCTGCCACACATGGCGGCGCTCATGCGCCATTGTCAGCGCGAATTCCTGTCCAAGGCTCAGCCTGAACCATGGCATGACCGGGTTATCGACCTTCGTACGCGCCAAATCTATCCCGTCGGCTTCGCTCAAGACCCGAGCCAGTTCTTGCTGCAACCCGAAAAATCCCGACAAGATTTCTGCCACGGTCATTGCCAACTCGGGCCGGTACGCCTTCGGCGCCTTGAACTTGACGCCTGGCGGCGCATCCATGAGGCGCACAAACCAGTTTCCCACCATTCCATGTCGAAACGGCCCGCTGCCCATCAAGCCGCGGGATCGGGCGTCGCCTAAAGCCCAGCGAATCGCTTTCATGGAATGACGACCGGTGACGAGCAGGTGATTCAGGCAATCCGCAACGGACCAGGTGGTGGGAGTTTCACGCCAAGTCAGCTGGGCGTCGGTCAACCCATCCAGCAGACGTCGAGCGTCGCGCTCGATGGCCGCAAGCTGTTCGAGATAAGCCCGCAACTCGGGAGCCATTGCTGCTCAGCAAGAGGTCTCGCAAAGAGGGGGCGGCCGCGTTAGCTATTTCACACGTTCCCAGGTCAGTCGCCGTGTCGGGTTTTCCAGAGGCGTCAGAATGATTCGATCGCCAGGGGCGAACTCGAAGCGCCGCACAAGATCGCCACCCACGTTACCCGGATTCACGCTTCCCTGTCGATGGTGAGTGACCGTCTGTGCACGGTCGTCGACGGTGTAGGTGCCAAAGTAGGCCGTATAGCCTCGTAGGGCCTCCCTGGCCTCCTCAGGTGTCGGGTCAGTGGCGGCGAACTTGGGACGAATCCGGTCGGGCATGATCTGAACTGACATCTGGCCGCTGGCGTCGTACACGATGAGCCCGGTGGGGCGTGCGCCACGGTTGGGGGCTTGTCCACCATCCTGCACGATCGAGACGAGCCGCCACATCCCGACCACACGATTTGCGCTCTCGCTCTCAGATCTCGACTGACCCACGAGCTGAGAGGTGAGTCCAACCATGATCAACGTCGCGACGAGCGCACTGACTCTCTGCATGAAATCCTCCCGCACGTGTGATCGTCACGTCAGGTCTGTGAACGCTGGCAGGGCTTCGCGAGTCCTCTCGTAGTCGTAGGTCGTTACTTCCAGGCGATGCCCGTACGGATCGCAAAAGTACACGGAATACGCCTTCTGGTGATCGCGGACTGCACCGGCCGTGAGTAGCCGATCCCGGTCATCGCGCAACTTTGCCTCTCCCAGCAGACGCAGGAACGCCAGGAAACCCTCCGCGTCGACTCGAAAGGCCACCAGATGAAACCCCGCCGTGGGCCGGGAGTCCTGGGGCTGCCCTTCGAAGAGCGCTAACTTCGTGCTTCCGTCATCGCTCGAGATCATGAGTGGTCCACGAGGATCGTCAGCCCACGCTCGATACTCCGGCATGATCTCGAGGCCGAGGACCCTTTGGTACCACGCTGACGCCTCGTGGCGATTCGGGACAAACAGCTCAACGTGATCGATTTGCAAGACTCGGAATTGGCTCGTGTTTGTCATACCTGTGGTCATTCCCTGAGCTGCAACTTTAACGCCTCCAGGTCTCTAAGTACGCGCTCGCCGAGGTCTCGCGCTTCGTTCGATCCGGCTGGCGCGCGCAGAAGCTGCTCAACCAAGAACGCGATCTGATCGAGCAAGAACGCGATCCGATCGATTTTCGCTAGCCCAGAGGGTTCGAGCACGTCCGCACGCTCGCTCAGCAGCTTGACGATTTCCAACCGCACGCGTTCCAAGTGAAGGCCGTACTTGGCAAGTGTCCTGGCGGCGCTGGACGATTCCTCTCGCAGCATTCCCAGCAGGAGATGCTCGGTCCCGATGTAGCCATGCTGAAGCCGCTCGGCCTCCTCGACTGTGAACTGCAGGACTCTGATGGTCTCGGGGCTGAACGGTATTTCGACGGAGGTGGGAACCTTCTCGCGGAACTGGCTTCGATTTTCGAGATCCTGGCGGATGGCTTCTCCCGATACCCCGCACTGCTCGAACATCCGACTGATCACGCCTTTGCTTTCTCGAACAAGGCCCAGCAGCAAATGTTCGGTTTCAATCGAGATGCCCCCAAGCCTGCTGGCTTCGACACGCCCAAAGAAGAGGGCGCGACGTGCCTGATCCGTAAAGCGTTCGAACATGTCCGTACCCAGGAGGGCGGGTGTTGCCAGGCGAGGTCACCGCCTTCGCGAATTCTATGCTGGACTTCCGGGTGACGAGCAAGCGTGCACGTGATCAGGAGAAAGCGAGACCATATGGAGCTACTTCAACGTGTGGCGCGTGACCGGGTTTCGAGCCGAGCGTGCACCTGGGGTTGCACCCCGCCTCCCAACCAACGGCAGAACTCTCACGGACCACGCGATGAGATAGCCGAGGATGGTCATCACCAGGCGCCAGAGCAACAGGAGCGCGACAATCCCGACCGCGGCAATCAAGAACTGAACCACGAATTAACCTCGGAGCTCGTTGAAGAGCGCCCGCCGGCGACTCAGCCCTGCTCACCCGCCGCCAGCACACGCGCCCACTTTGAGGACCGTATTCCAGTTGCGACCGGTTCCGCGCACGCCAAGCTTGCGTTCGATCAACGTGTGCGTCAGCCGCGAGCGCCCGACTCCATCGGGATACACGATATACGCCTCCCGGCCTTGGGCGTGAACGCGCTCCGGCCCCGTAATTGCCGCCCGCAGCGCGTCCACCTCCTTGATCTTCGGAGCATCCTTGAAAAACACGGCCAGCAGGTGTCCAGGATCGCGCTGTGCCTCTTTGCGAAATGGATTGCCAGCCACGACAGCTTTCCATTCCTCTGCCGTGCGGACGATGAAGTCCGCTTGCAGGTGAAGTTTCTTCTTCACTTCCTGTTCCAACAGGCGTTCGAGCTGTGCGTTGTCTCGCGTCTGACCTTGAAAGACGAGGTTGCCGCTTTGAAGGATGGATTGAGGGCTCGCAAAGCCAAGTTTTGTGAGCAGGTCACGCAGGTCCGCCATGGATACCTGCTTGTGCCCGCCGACATTGATGCCCCGGAGCAGGGCGACGTACGTCTTCAAGAATCACCAGACTGCCGCTCCACCGCCGACAACGTGCTGAGCGCGCACACCAACGCCGTCGCCACAACGGCGCTACGCACGTGGTTCATCGTGCTCCATTCTGTCCAGACTCTTGCCAGGACCTCGGGCGACGTCGCAGGGTCGAACAGAAGAGCGTTGCGTGGATAGAAGTACGTGAACGTCATGATATCGCCCACGACCGCCAGAACCAGGGCACCTGCCGCGAGCAGCCGAATACGCCCACCCAGTCTCCAGCACGCGATCAGGCCCAAAAGAGTGGCAATCTGCGCAGCCGGCGACACCATCCTGAAAAACGACCCCGGGTCTGCGACAGCGAAATACTGTCGGGTCGTCACCACGGATGCCGGAATCGAGGCACCCCAGTTTGGTGCGTCGACGATCGAGTTGTAGAGATTCGCGCCCAGCACGCAGCCTAGGGTCACGATGGCCAGATAGATTACTGCGCGTCGAAACATCATCGCGGTTGTTCGGAATGAGCGTTAACCAAAGCGATCTTTGTTGTCGAACTTCTCGGTCTCGTTCGTCCAGCCCGTCGCCCTGTTCCGATTCCTCAACCGAACCCACCAGACCTTCTGCGGCTTGTCGACGATCGTTCCATTGCAGGTGCCAGGTCGGAAGTCGCAAATGGCGTTGATGAATTCCGAGCCGTCGACCTCATCGTACAGACGTCCTTTGAACCACGCAGTTGTCACGCCCTCGCCGTGATAGGTCAACAGGTAGAGCGTTTCACCAGGCTCCACATGAAGGCGGCCGGCGCTACTGGTGAGGTCAACGGCATTACGAAACCGCACGCGCCCGGGCTTCAGCGTCACGACGATGCCCGTGAGGGCCTGAACGTGGTCGCCCTTCTCGAGCGTGAATGCGACTGGCGAATCGGAGCGCCGTTCCCTCCTGACGGCCACCGGGGTATTGGCGACCCAGTCACGGTACACGCAGCCTTCGAACGGACAAGCGCCGATATCTTCGAATGGCAGAGGCGGGCCGGCCGAGTCGACTGGTTGCACGGCCACCCGCGCACCGCCCGTGAGAATGGCCGTGGTAAGCAGGAGAAACCGTAGAGTTCGTCTCTCGTGCATCATCAACCTGGCCTGATTATGTTCTCACAATTAGACCCAGCCGGGCGCTCTGCGAATGCTTTCGGATCCCTCTTCGCAAGCTCTCGAAGCGCCCACGAGTGTCCCCACAGCCGCCGCGCACCCGCGAGTTGAGCATTACCGTTTCCTTTTCGGCATCGATAGAACTGTTCGAACGGCCGCCTCTTCTATGCGACGCGCACGCGTCTCAGGTTTTCTGGCTTCTTCGATCGCTTCCACGTGTTCGCGACGATGCGTGTAGCTGAGGTCGTGCCATCGCTCCCAGGCAGTTGGCTTGGCTTTGAGAGCCTTCACGAAATCGACTGGAGGCTTGACGACGCACCTCAATCGTTTCGCCCCTTCCAGGCCCGCAGCCTCACGGTTGCTCTTTCGAAGAGGAATACACGGTGGCCCTCCCATCGCGGCAATCGTGCTCTGGTAGGTGTACCCATTCAAAGTCACCTTGACGGGAGCTCGGACCTTGCCAAACACGCTCTTCGGATCAAACGCGAGAGGAATAAAACACGTCGAACCCTCCCGAACGATTGTGGCTTTGAAGGTTTGAGCTCATCGACTCTCAATTCTCGGGTCCATCTGTCGAGTTCACCGACCCCTTCAGGATGTGCCCGCACGGCACGAACCCGGCCTTCTGCAGCGTGCGTTGCGAGGCGATGTTCTGCGGGTTGCAGCGCGCGGCCGGAACATGGCCGCCCTCGTAGCACACGCGTTTCAGTTCCTGGACGAGGAACGACCCCAGACCTCGTCGGCGAAACGGCTCGGCGACCTCCATGTAGATGTCACCGTAGGGCCGGTTGTAATGGAACAGAATGCCGCCGGTTGCCGCGACGTGACCTTCGAGCTCGACCACCCCTCGCCACTTTCGATGCTGGCTGGGAATATCCGGGGCTTCGGGCTCGGTGGGCTCGCGAAACATCGCGCCGTGAGGCAGATGCGAGGTGAGCAGCCTGTCGTGGAAGAGAATGGATTCGCTCGTCACCTCTCGAGCGAACGTGTGCAGCATGACGGTTCCGAGCGTGTCATTGCTCTGCACTTCAATACTGACGGCGCCGGTGACCTCGAGCAGTTTTCGAAAGAGATCGAATACGCGTCGTTGCTGAGTCGGCACGACATAAAACTCGTACGCGGTCGGCTGGTCTTTCCACGGGCCTCCAACGGCGACCGATCCGTAACCGACCGGAGTACCGTTCAGGGAGAGCAAATACTCTTCGGACCAGCCCGCTCGATCATGAATCGAATCGTGGATGATCTGGCAGCTCATCTCCAGCCGGTACATGTCACGCCAGAGTCGAATACGCTCGAGGCTGGTTGCCTCAACAGAGACGTCCATGCGATCCCACAGTCATCATCGCCGGCTGAATCGTTCACGTACTTTCGAGCTCGTCATCGAGATGGACGAGCGTCCGCTCGAGCAGGGCGCGATGGCGCGGGTCGCGCGCGGCTGCCAGCTCGTTGAGAACCCTCGTCCGCGTCAGCAGCAACCCGGATCGTCGAGCCTGGCGTTCGCGCTCGGCGGGGGTCGCAGCGGGTTTGGTCCGCGCAGCCTTTTCAGCCTCCGCCGCTCGCATCTGATCCTCAACGTTCTTACTTTCCCATCCTCGGGCCATCGCCTGCCTTCAGCGCCCGCTGCCAAAGCGCGTCTCCAGAGCCTTCTGGTCCTCGGCGCGCAACGCGCTGGGCAGATAGAACTCGTAACCCGCGGCGAAGTAGTTCGACGCAAGCTCCACGAGCGACGAGTACCTGTGCGGGCGTCAACTGGTCCACGGCGAAACCCCTGGGATCACCGGTGAGATGGCCGTGCATGAGGAAGTCATCCCATGCCGCAACGCTCTCCGTCACGGCCGGTGGGAGCCCTGCCGCGGACCGAACGGTGGCGTTACGTTCGACAAAGCGGCGCCAAGTCTCCGCAGCCGCGAGTCGATCCGGTGACCGATGAAATCCCACACCGTACCTTGAACGAGCAAGGCCGCTCGTGTCAGTTCGTACGTCTGGCTTTCGCCTCGTCGCGCCGCCATGCGTAATAGCTGTCGAGCGCCTTGATTTGCGCCATGTTCGGCACCGGTCGAGCGCTCGACTTCCCGTCGAAGTGCAACGCGCTCTGGGACGCAGCAGCAAACGCCGGCCACACCGGCAGGCCAGGTCCATTGGGATCGCCGTTCTTTGCGAAGTTCACCCAGTAGCTGCTCATCAGATCCGACATGGCCCGATCTTCGGGACGCGGCGGACCAGCGAGACCCAACGGGCCCAGACCCGAACCACCGAGATTCCTGAACACATACGCGATCTCTGCGCCGTGGCCTGCGCCATTTGGCGATTGCGGCGTCCGATGATCGAAATAGTAGATGTAGGCCTTGCCTTTACCGTGCTGGGTCTGGAGCAGTGCCCACGCCCAGGTGTGCCACGCGAACAGCGATTCGCGGAGGATGTCCTTGACGGCCTTGACCGCCTCGTCGTTCGTGGCGTGCGGATACGCCGCAAGAATGGTCATCGGCGTGCTTACCGTAGCCGTCACGAATCTGCGATTCGAACAACGCCGGCGTCACACCGGGCTGGGTGAACAGACCGCCCTCGTCCGAGTTCGTCCCGATGAGCACCGGGGTGTCGTTGAAGCGTTTCGCCTGATAGAGCTCGTACTGGTCGCCCGGCAGCACGTCACCGTCGAAGACCGGCCAGAATCCGCCCTGGAGGCCCGGACCCACGGCAGCTTGAAGTTTGTCGGCAGGAACTTCCCGTGCGGATTTGATATCGGTCGCACCCACCTTGGCGAGGAAGCTCTGTCCCGATGCCTCCGCCACCTTGAGCGGCGGCACGTTCTGGCCACCTTCGTTGGCGAATCGCGGCGGACCGAAGCTGCCGCCACTTTCGGAAATCGCGCGCTGGAACAAGCCTTTCGCGGCCGGCGAGGCCGCCAACATGCTGACCGCAATGCCGCCCGCAGATTCGCCGAAGATTGTCACGCGAGCGGGATCGCCGCCAAACTTCGCGATGTTGGCCTTCACCCACTGCAGGCCCACGATGAGATCCTGAAGACCGTAGTTGCCCTGAACCCTTGCCGCTCTCGCGACTCAGCTCGGGATGCGCGAGGAATCCAAAGGCGCCCAACCTGTACGCGACGCTGACGAGGACGACACCTTTTTCTGCCAGGCGCGTGCCGTCATAGGCCGGCGCGCTGGTCATACCGCCAATAAAACCTCCGCCGTAGATCCACACCATCACGGGCAGCCGGTCTCCGGCTGACTTTGCCGGAGTCCACACGTTGAGATACAGGCAATCCTCGCCAATGGCAGGAGGCGCGGCAAAGATTTTCGCAAAGTTCGGGTCCTGCATGCAGCTTGCCCCGAATGTGGACGCCTCCTTCACTCCAGTCCACGGCTTCACGGGCTGCGGTGCCTTCCAACGCAGAGGCCCAAGCGGCGCGGCCGCAAACGGAATGCCCTTGAACGAGACGATGCCGTCGGTCAGGACGCCCGCGACGTTGCCGCCAGTCACGGCCGCCTCGCGGATCTGAGCGTCCGCCGAAGGAACGAACGAGAGCGCAGCCACGGCCACCACCGACCAGATTGACAATTTCTTCACAGACCCACCTTTCTTTCTTCTGCATGTGTCCGAGACAGCCACGACCAGCGAGTCTCCTTTTTCGTCGTATGGCGCATTGTAATGATGCGGGCGTCATGGGGCCAAGTAGGCGTCAACGTACACCCACGCTTGCTTGCCCGACGCAAGCATTGCGGTTACCCGTTTGTACCTGGCAACCTCGTATCGATCGGCGCTGGCAAGCTCGGCCTCGGTAATTTCGAATACCGTGCCACTGACTCGACTGTCGTTCCTGCCGTTGAAACTCACGATGACGTGGTCCGTTTTGCCGCTGGTCGCGACGACCTGCGAATCTTCAATCTTGATCAAGCTCTGTTCGAAGCCGAGCAGTTCATCCTTCTGACCGTCGAGCAGTCTTCCGAACAGGGCCATTTGCACGTTCTCTTGCTGGAGCGTGCCGTAGGAAAACAACAGCGGCATGGTAAGACCTCTGTGCTCGCGCCTGAGTCACACGTCGGATAACGATCGACGAAAACACACGACTCGCTCGACGACCTCGTATCCCAACGCCTGATGAGCGGCAAGGCTGTCGGCGTTCTCGACCTCCGTATCGCTGGCTATTTCATGATGCCCCATGGCGCGCGCGCGGGCTTCAGCTGCCTCGACCAACGCGCGTCCGATCCCTTGCCGTTGCCATGCAGGCTCGACATACCAGCCCTCAATGAACGGCACCGGCGATGACCGGCAGCCAGGTGCGTACTTCCGGTAGTCCAGTTCCAGGAATCCGACGAGCCGCCCATCAGCCTCCGCAACGAGGACGGTCGGGACCTGCGATCGCTCCGAAAAGTACTGTTGTGTCTCAGCCTCGTGATCGGAAAGCGAACCCGGCCACAGCGCGTGACGCATGCGAACCCACTCGTGTCGGTCGCTCTCAACGATCTCGCGGATCGTCATGAGGTGCCTCAGCGTGCCTCGCCTAGCGAAAGCCCTCGCGATTCTTGAACTCGACCATGATGAACTCTGCGGGTTCGGCGCCGATGTTCTCGGGAAGATGGACGTTCCCATTGCCGCACCCGAGCGCACCGGCCGCGACCGAAGCGGGTTCAGTCGTCCCGTCCGGAAGCGTGAAATTGAACGTTTGATCGGTGAGGAAGATCACACAGCTGGCCCAATGTCTGTGCATCACCGACTTCTCGCCAGGACCGTACTTGACTCGGAGGAACCGCACCAGTTCGTTCTCGAACGACACGGAATAATGTGAGGGATCCGCGGTGACCGCGTCTGGAAGGGATGCAGGACCGCGCTGTGCCAGCAGCGCCGACGAGGCGATTCCAAGAATGACACCAACAATCAGGTTTCGCATTCTCACCTCTCTGTCAGGGCAAGAGGGATGATAGATCCTCGGGCGGGTTCCCGCATCCCCAACAACAGCGGGTCGGCGTTCAAGCGGCAATGGCGACTGCGGAATTTCGGCCGAATTCCGAGCGGAGTAAAAGAACGGCCGGAATGTCGATCCGGCCACTCCCCATTCGACGTCACATTGAACGCCGGATAATGACCAAGGAGGGAGCGCCATGCGATTCATCATTACCGCGCAGCCCGGCAAGGACAGCAAACAGCCCGGTCCGGACGCGCCGTTCGACGAAAAGCTCTTCACCGACTACATGAGATTCAACGAGGAGATGTTCAAAGCCGGCATCCTGGTCGCGGCCGAAGGCCTCAACCCGAACGGCCAGGGAGCGCGCATCGAGGTGACGAAGGGCAAGCGCGCCCTCGTGGACGGTCCGTTCACCGAATCCAAGGAACTGATTGGGGGGTTCTACATCGTGGATGTGAAATCGCTCGACGAGGCCGTTCGGTGGGCCCTCCGGTGCCCCAGCGGTTTGGGCTTCGACGACGTGCTGGAAATCCGTCCATTGACGGCCGAGGAGGACGTTCCGCCAAATCTGCGTGAGTTGGTCAGGGCCGCAGCACCGACGTGGAGCGCCTCATTCAGCAAGGACCGGTAGGATCAGCGATTTGCGCTTTCACAGAAACTAACGGGTAAGCTCGCTGGGGTCCTGCAGTAAGAGTCGGTGAACAAGGACATCAAGGAACTCGACTTCCTCGAGATCCGGCTTGCGCCGGTACCGGTTCCTGTTGTCCGAAACCAGTGCGGTCTGCACCACGTGTTGATCGGCCGCTTGGACAAACGTCACCCGATAGATGCAGAAACCCGTCCAGCTGCGGTGAACGAAGAGCTCGGGATCTTCGAAAAACGCGAACCACCGGTCTTCCATCTCCCCTGGAATCGCACCCAGCCGTATGAGCTCGAATTGCGATTCGGAGAATGAACCCCGCCATGGAATCGGGACGAAGGGCCCGCTGAAGTCCAGTCCGCCCCATGAGGCCCGAGTCGCAGGTATTCGCGGTTCCACCACGTCTTAGAGTCCTCCAGCCAGCTCACGCGTGAGAGCCGCTGCGGAAATTTCCTTGCAGCCGGTGGCGTTTTGTCCGGCCCATAACGGCGAAAAGTCGCCATTGCCGAGGCCTTCGGCCTTGGCGCGCAAGGGCGCGATGGCCGAGGTTGCCAGAGGAAATGCGGGCGCGACGGCGCTTATCGGGCCCAGCTCTCGCATGATGCGGTTCATGATGCCGCGAGCAGGCCGCCCGGTGAAGAGGTTCGTGAGCGCCGTCACTCGAGCGCGGTCGCTCTTCAGCGCCGCGCGATGCACGGCGCTCGTGTTGGCTTCGTGGCACAAGAGGTAAGCGGTTCCAACCTGGACGCCGGCTGCGCCGAGTGCCATGGCTGCGGCCACTCCTTTTGCATCCCCGATACCGCCCGCGGCAATGACGGGAATCCGCACCGCCCGCACGATCTGGGGCACCAATGCAAACGTGCCGATTTGGGTGCTGAGATCGGTTGTCAGGAAGAGTCCGCGGTGGCCGCCCGCCTCGAGCCCTTGCGCAATGACGGCATCAACCCCCTGCGCTTCCAACCAGCGTGCTTCGTCGACAGTTGTGGCCGAAGACAGGATTTTCGCGCCCCAACTGCGAACGCGCTCGAGCAGGTCAGATGCGGGCAGACCGAAATGAAAGCTCACCACCGTCGGCCTGAATTCACTCAACACGTCGGCTGACTCAGCGTTGAAGGGCAATCGACCCGGCCCCGGGGCAATTGCGCCCGAATCGATTCCGTATTCCGCAAAATACGGCGAAAGCGCCGCTCGCCAGGCTGCTTCCCGTTCGGCGCTGGGCTCGGGCTGCGCATGGCAGAAAAAGTTCACATTGAAGGGGTTCGTGGTCTTCGCGCGAATGGCCGCCAGCTCCTGACGGATGGCATCGGGACCGAGCATGGCGCAGGGGAGCGAGCCCAGGCCGCCCGCGTTAGACACCGCGACGGCGAGGGCGCTGCCCTGAACGCCGGCCATGGGGGCTTGAATGATCGGGAGCTCGATTCCAAAGAGTTTCTGCAGGGTCATGCGCGTACGACTCGACAGTTGTAGCAACCGGGACCAGCATTGTGGATATGCAGGTATGTCACGCTGGCATTGATAAAAAGGCGCTCGATAACCTCCTCGAGGTCGCTTCCCTGCACGACCTCAGCACCAACCATAGATGGCTGCCGCGTCGTATCCGCGCACGGACAGCAAACGATGCCGGAACATGACCGGGATTTCTCCGACAGCCGGCTTTGCCGTCTCGGCTCGACTGCGAACGAAGATGGGGCCCGACGCCCGATAGGGAGACGACACGTTGTGATGAAGGAAGTTCAGGAGAATGACCGTCTCACCAACGTCACCGTCGACAAGGCTGACCCGGCAGGGAAACCCCGGCTTTTCATCGACGACCATCCGTCGGGCGCCTGTCGCGGCCAGTTCCTCGTCGCTTTGTTTGAAGAGGGGCGCGAAGTGCTCGGATTCAAGCGCAATCAATTGAAATGAGCGATTCATTTCTTGGCCGGCCGGGTTCATTTTGTCTCCATCAAGTAACTGGTGAGCTTTCGGATCTTCGCGTCTTGCATTTCGAACACATCGCAAAAAGCCAGGTTCAGGAGTGTTCCGTTCTTCCGCTGTGTGCGCACTGACCCTTCCGCCACAACGACATCGCGATCTTCTGTCAGACGGGTGACGGTGATCAGTGGGCTTCCGATGAACTCCTCATCGACGATGTGCTGGTCGAACGCTTCCTTCCCTTTGACGTGGAAGGCGCCCGGGATTTGCCATTCGACATCGGCGGTCAGGCACGACAAAATCCGCGGGCGATCGGTCCTTCGAAAGGCGTCCATGTATGTTTCGACTGTTTTCTGGTTCGGCGTCAATGGACTTCTCATGTCATAGGCTTAGCGTCGGCGTCGACAAGCGTCACGTTCGTTCCGAGGCGCAGCGAGTTTTGAATCTCAGCGACCCGGTCCGTGTGAGCCATCAGGTCCCGAATCTCCTTCTCACTGGCGCGAGCCTCAACCTTCGCACGATACGTGACCCCTCGTGCGGGCTCACCTGCAGCGCCGAATTCGCCGGTGACCTCCACCTCGACTCTCGTGACCTCTATCCCGCGCTTCGTCGCTTCGCGATGGATGTCGTTGCAGTAGCACGTTGCAAGAGCGAGAAAGAGGAGCTCGCCCCCATTCACACTCGAGCCCATGCCAGAAGGCTTCGGTGGAATGCTGATCGCGTGACGGACCTTGTCTGTCGCAAGGATGACGTTATGGTGATCCTGCGCGTTTTCGACCCGTGCCGTGATCTTCATGAAGTGTTCGTTTCCGATTCTCACGCCCTGGCTCACGTCGCGGACTGCGTTGCGGAGCGCGCGATGTTATCGCGTTGACCGCAATACATAAGCAGCATAACCCGGTCTCAGGCGCAGCGCCTGGTCAGGCGACGACTCAGCACCACCCAGCCCTTGGGTCGACAGCGCGTGAGAACCTCGTCGGGCCCCAACGTCGCGATGTAGCTCGGCGCCTCATACGCAGTCGCGAGGCTGCCCACCTCGATCGGCCGGACGTCTGGCCCATGCATCGACCAACCGAGTGAAAAAAGGCGATACCCCGCCTCGCGCAGAGCCCGGACCGTTTCGCTCTCGGCGATGGCGTGGTCCTCGAACACGATGTGCCTGACCCGACGTTCGGTGAGCGCACGAGCTGAACCCCGCAGCACCTGCGGTTCGAACCCTTCCACGTCCAGCTTTAGCACGGCCGCGAACGCATCCCCCAAGACATCGTCGAGAGGCACCACTCGCACCGTCACACTCCGGCCATCCCGCGAGGGCGCTGAAGCGATTCTTGCGGTGCCGTCATTCAAATCGAAGTCGACCGGCCAGTGAAGTTCTGCGGTGCCCATACGCTCGCCGAGTGCTTCCTGGTGGGCTTCAACGTGCGCGGTGTTCAACTGCCCGCGAACGGCCGCAACATTCTGTTGGACTGTGGCAAACAACTCGGGGTGAGGCTCGAACGATAGGACCCTCCCGCCCGGACCAGCTGCCACGCACGCGAGAACGGTCATATATCCGACGTTCGCACCTGCATCGACGACCGTATCCCCGGGTGAAATCAGGCGGGCCAGCGCTTCGGACACCGCGATATCGAAAAGGCCGGTTGTCAGAATGCTGCGGCCGATTGTTCGCCTGGGATCGGCAATGATGGGAACGCCCCAACTTGTACGAAGCGGAGTGTACCCGCGAGGCGGAGCCACAATCGATGCGATGGTCCGCCGCACCAACTGCATGGGTTGGTAGACGAACCACGGTTTCCACAAGCGATGAAACAACGAGTGCCTCTCGCCTGACGCTTTCGGCCGCTGATCAGTCTTTCTCGTAAACGGGACCATCAACTGTGCGATGCGAGAGGTACTGCCATTTTCCGTCGCGCTTCGCGTATACGCGCTGGTACCAGACGGTGAACTGCCTGCGTCCGGGGGCGGCGTTCTTGAAGCGCCCGACGTAACGTCCGTAAGTGACCACGACGTCTCCATGTACTTCGGTCTTCACCGAGTCGAGCACGCGCGACGCATAGGGTGATTTGGCGACCGTCGCCAACCAATCCGCCCGGTTGTCGACCCGGAGCGGTGCGCCACCTGTGGTCCACCCATCACCGTGTGTGAAGGTGAAGGTGGGCGCCGATGCCGCGTCCACGAAACGGACATCGCCTCGGACGACGGCTGCCTCGATTTCGCGCTCGAAGGCGAGTACGTCGGCCGCAATCTCTTGCGAAGCACTTGGGCCTGCTGCATGCCCCGCCGCCACGGCCGCCGGCTGCTGCCCGGCGACGGAGTCGATTGTGGCAAACACCACCAGCATCAGCCACACGCTTATCGTGCTTCTGTTCGTCATGTCAATCCTCCGAAACCCGAACTTAGGCAACTCCTGTTTCGAGACGTGCTGAACGGCTTCGAATGAGCCGCGCCTACGTGATGGGTGGGCGCCTGTTGCCAATGTGAGTCAACTGTTCGAACGCATGGGCAATCTGCAGCAGGGACCAGTCACCTCGATGGCGTCCGACGATTTGAAGGCCAATCGGCAGTCCGTCGGAAGTGAACCCTGCTGGGACGGATATCGCGGGGCGGAACGTCGTGGTGATCCAGTACGCCGACCTCATCCACGCGACATAGTGCTCCATCTTTACGTCCCCGATGGCCTTTGGCCAGTCCAATGTAGCGTCGAACGGCGGCACCTGATTCACGGCGCAGAGCATGAACTCGTACTTCTCCTGAAAGCGGCGCATCCTCTCCAGCAACTGCCCATGCTGGATCATCGCCTGAGCGAGGTCGGCGGCTGTCAAGGCCAGTCCTCGTTCAATCTCCCCGATGGCTTCCGGCTTGAGCTGGTCGCGGAAATTCGTCAACAGCGGTCCGTAAAGGGCTGCGCTGCGAAAGCCGCGAATCGTCAGAAAGATTGATTCGGCACCGCTGAGATCTGGGCATGCGTCCTCGACAAGGCAGCCCAACGACTCGAACGTCTTCCGCTGCGCTTCGAGCACCGCGACAACGCTCGGGTCCACAGGCAGCCCGCCGAGATCCAGACACCATGCGACACGCGTTCCTCGGAAGCTCCGGTTCAGTGCCCCACGAAACACCGAGGGGTCCGATGGAACACTTCCCGGATCCCGCGGATCCGGGCCGGCCATGACACTCAAGAGAAACGCCGTGTCGGCAACGGTTCGAGCCATTGGACCGCTCGTCGAGAAACCCAGGAGTGGAACCGGGTTCGGCGCCGACGGGACCAGTCCCACCGTGGGACGCAAGCCGACGATGTTATTGAAGTTCCCCGGGTTTCTGAGGGACCCGCCCAAATCACTGCCATCGGCGATGGGCAGCATGCCTGTGGCGAGTGCCGCACCAGCGCCTCCGCTGGAACCGCCGGCCGTCTTGGTGTAATCGAACGGATTGACCGTCGTTCCGTACACTTTGTTGTACGTGTGCGATCCCATCCCGAACTCAGGGGTGTTCGTCTTTCCGATCGGAACAGCACCAGCGTTCCGCAGCCGCTCGACGAGCACCGAATCCTCTGTCGGCATCGCGTCTTTGTAGATGGTGGAACCACGAGTGAACGGGAAGCCTACGGCGGGCTGCAGGTCCTTGAAAGCAATCGGCAGGCCGTGGAGCAGCCCAAGCGGCGCCCGCTTCGCAACCTGCACATCGGCGGCATCTGCCAGCGCCAGACACCTCTCGTCGTCAAGTTTGGCAACGATGGCATTGATTCTCGGATTGAGTCGGTTGATCCGCTCAAGGTGTGCCGTCATGACCTCGCGCGCCGACACCTTCCTCGTCCGGATGAGAGCCGCAAGGTCTATCGCCCGCATGAAACAGAGATCGGCTGACCTTGCGGCTGTTGCCTCGGGCCGGGCCCGTGGAGCAGATTGGGCCACGCCGCGACCCATGGTGGCGGTGATCGCCGCGCTTCCGCTTGCGACTCTCAGAAACGTCCGCCGGTTGGGCCTCGAGTTTTCCAGGTTCTTGTTGACCACGGGTTTCATTTCGCTCCTAGCGCCTGAAACCATTTTTCGCCAGCACTGGCTCGATTGCAGCTCCCTGAAGGAACTGGACCAAGGCCTTGGCGGCCGCGACGTTCAAGGTGTTTGACGAAATGGTGGCAGTGACGATTACAGGAACCTGCAGCTCAGCAGTCACGGGGCCCGCGTTGCGCAGACTTCCGTTGGCGAGGATCTCGCTCAGCGGATAGATGTTGATCTCGTAGTCGCCTGGCCCGAGCGGTACGGGGGCCGGCACGATGTTGTGTCTGGCCTTTACCGCATCTCGGATCTTCAGCGTGTCGAGGATCTTGTTGACCGTCAGCAGTGCGGCGCCGGTATCCGACCACCGCAGAGACCTGGCATTCAGCATTGCCGTCTTGATCGTGTCCGGTGTACTGAGGTCCGGCGTCCCGTCTCCGCGCAGCCCGATGGCCACGTCCGTCTTGCCAACGACGACGCCCCGGGTTGTGATCTTTCCTGACTTCAACAACTCCTCGTCCACGTCCGGCAGGAGCAGGGCGACGTCAAACTCAGTGCCAGCCATGACGGCGTCCTTGAGGTTCCCGCGGGCTGACCCGTACTCGATCACGACGTTGTGGCCGATCGCGTTCGACGCCTCTGCACGGACTGCGTCGAGCGGGATCCTAATGGCTGCGGTTGCCAGGACGCGCACCTCCCCGGGCCTGGCCCGAAATGCTGCAGCGAGATCCTCGAGTTCAGCCTTCGCTGGCGGCCTCATGCCGACGGTACGGTGAATGGGAATCGTCCCCTCTGGATTTTCAAGCAGTCGAAGAACCTCGGCCGCGCCGATTCCCTGATAGCGATAGGAACGTCCTCGCAAGCGGATATGACGCTCCTTCGGCGTGATGTTGGCTGGCGACACGACCACAGTTCGCTCTACCCTCACAATTGAGTCTCGCTCATACGTCGTGATGACAATGCAGGTCTCGTCCCGTGTGGTTCCGGCCATTTCGCTCAATGGCCTGGAGGTGAGAAGGAGCGGAATATAGCAGGCCTCACACGAGTCGGCCGGTGGAGCGAGAAACAAGTAGTACGCGTACCGGTACGGATGGGCTTCCTGTGCCTGACTCGCATCAACTCCAACCGACAGAGATGATCCCAAGAGAACGCTACAGACAAGCAGTCGCATTTTCATCATCGCTGTAATCGAGGCCCTCGATCGGGCGCTCCCTTACCGAGGACCCTGGCGATCGCGGTCATGGTATTCCAGTTGCGCGTGGTGACCGGTACCCCAAAGAGCCGGTCGAATGTGCTGAGGTAGCCGATGACCTTCATGTGGCGCCGGTACAATCCGAAGACGAACCGGTTGTCCCTCGCGAGGATCTTCAGCAGCCACGTCCCGCTGGAAGGAAAGCTCATGGGCATCGACGGCGCCGACCGAGGGCGTTGGGACAGGACGCTCACGAAGCGTACGATGTCGGGTCGCATGGGCTGGTCCGCGAAATGATTCTGAGACATCAAGCTGACAATCTCGCGACCCTGGCAGATCATGATCTCCGCCTTAAAGGGAAGCCTGGATGCCAATTCGGCGCGGAGTTGCGCCGTCGTGACCGGCTGCCGGACCACGAAGGTGCCCGCCGCACCGATGTTGACGGCATCGAGGTGCTTCAGTTGCTTGGTGAGCGTGGTTGGTCTGAAGGTCCTGTGACCACCGACGTTGACCCCTCTCAGAAGAACCACGAGTGCCACGAGTCCCCTCCTGCTGGGCCGCTCGATCCCGATCCACTCTGGCGCGTCCACCGAACTCAGTACAAAGATATGATCGAGTTCCAGATCCACTGACCTGACCTTCGGGCCGCCTGGCATCGGGCTTCCGAATCACTTCTTCGGATCCACCAACGCCTGATACACCAGCCGCCGGGACAGCGGTCGCACCTGGGGTGAGCCGCCGGTCGGCGAGCTGCCGCCGACGTTCTGCATCATCCCGACGACGACGAGATCGTTCGTCGGATCGATCCAGAACCAAGTGCCGAACGCGCCACCCCAGTAGAAGGAACCGCGACCCTCAGAGGTGTTTGCCACGCCAGGATCCATGACGATTGCGAAGTCCAGCCCGAAGCCGATGCCTGGCTGGCTGGGGCCGTAGGTATCGACTGCGACCCCCTCGGCGAGCACGTTGGTCCGCATCAGCTCCACGGTTGACCCCTTCAGGAACCGAGTGCCGTTGGCCTCACCCCTGTTCAGCATCATTTGGGCGAACCGAAAGTAGTCGTCGGTGGTGGAGAGCAGCCCGCCGCCGCCGGACAGAAACACCGGCTTCACCGAGGGGTTACGTTGTTGCTCGGGCGTCGCCGTGATGAGGCGCTGGTCCGGACCGTAGGTGAACACGCTCGTGACGCGATCCAGCTTCGACGGCTCCACCCAGAATCCGGTGTCCTTCATTCCGAGCGGCTCGAAGATCTTCCTTCGCAGGAACACGTCGAGCGACTCGCCCGACAACTTTTCGACGATGTAGCCCTGGATGTCAACGCTTGGTCCATACCGCCAGTCACTGCCTGGCTGGGCAGCGAGCGGCAGCTTGGCGAGCTTGTCGATCATCGACTGAAGCGGCTGCGCGCGATCCGTGATGTTGTGCTTGGCGTATCCCCCGTTGACGTCGAAGCCCGCGGTGTGGCTCATCAGCTGCCGCATCGTCATCGGTTTGGTCTGCGCGACCTCGCCGTTTGGAGTGGCGACCTTGAGACCGGCGAACTCGGGAATGTGCTTGGCTACTGGGTCGTCAAGCGTCCACTTACCCTGCTCCCAGAGCATCATCATCGCCACGCCTACGATCGGCTTGGTCATCGACGCGATGCGGAAGATCGTGTCGCTGGTGACCGGCTTCCTGGTCGCCAGATCCTGGACGCCGTATGCGTCCATGTGGACGACCTTGCCGTGTCGGGCAACGAGCGTCGTGACACCGGCGAGCTTGGATTCGTCCACCAGCGCGCGCATCGTCCTCTGAAACGTCTTTAACCCGTCGGACGAGAAGCCGACCGACTCCGGCGAGACGAGCCGATCCTCCGCAGGCAGACGTGCGGCACCCCCAACCAGAGCGATCACCATCAGCACCAGCATCGACCGTTGAACAACAACCTGCATATCTGTCCTCCGTCGGGAACCACGTTCACAGCCTTCCATCAGATCTCCATGAGATCCTTGCCCACAATGATTGCGCCACGGAAATGGGCGCGAGCCGCATCCATCCACATCTGATCCGTCACGACTGGATCTTCGGCCGGCACGAAATGAGAGAGAACCAATGTCTTGACACCCGCCGTCTGCGCCACCCGACCGGCGTCCTCAGCGGTTGTGTGATGGGACATTATGCTTTTTTTGAGAGTCGTGGCATTGGGAACGCCGGCAACCAGGCGATCAACACCGAGCGCGTACAGCGCCTCGTGGACGAGGACATCGGCACCCTGGGCCAGTGCGATGAGATCGTCGGAGGGCGCCGTGTCGCCCGAGATGACGATCGATCGATCGGGCGCATCGAAACGATACCCAAACGCCGGCACCACAGGTGGATGCCGGACCACGGCTGCGGTGACCTTGACGTTCTCGTCCTGCATCACGACCCCTCCTCGGGTCAGCTCATGCGCGTGGACTAACGGGACGAGCGGGATCCGACCCTCATCAGCGATTCTGGTCTTGATGTCATAAGCGTTCATGTCGAAGAACAGTTCGGTCATCCTTTCGAGCGGCGGTGGGCCCCACGCGTCGACCCGAGTCCGCAAGCCGGCAGTCCACGCAAGCCAGATCAGGTTGCCATAGTCGGCGTTGTGATCCGAATGGTGATGGGTCAGGAAGATATGTCGAACCGTCGGCAAAGGCACGTTGGCCAGCACGAGCTGGCGAGCGACACCATCGCCGCAATCAATTACATAGGCTGCGCCGTTAATCAGAACGACCTGCGCAGGGGCGGAACTGGTCTTTCGCGGTCGCGGTCCTCCGCCTGTGCCGAGCAGAATCAATCTCGTCCTTGTTCTTTGGGCAGAGACTGACGAGCGCCAGACGGCCGCTATCGCTGCGCCCCCCACTCCACCCAGGAGTTCGCGTCGGTTAACTCTCGTTCGCATCTCCTTCAGTCAGAAGCCTAACGGGCGTCTGGGAGCGGGTCTAAGCGGGATCATCGCCGTCTCGCGAGCGGCCGATGGCGGGTAGATGATAGCGCTCTCGCAGGAGAGCAAAATGATGCGCGGCGTGCCCCAGAATGATGTAGACGAGTGCTCTTTCCTTCGGCATAGCGAAACATCGCTCCCGAGTCGCTCAGGTTTGCGCAAAGGCTCTCGAGTTCGCTCACCTGGGCCTGCAGATGGTTCCCGACACGCCCGTCGGGAAACGCGGCAAGGAACTCACGGTAGAACGGAGCCGCTTCGTCAGAGGGAACGCGCGGGAGCGTCAAGTCCGTCATGTCAATCAGATCGGGATGACATGTCTTGATGCCATTTCACTCGCTGAGACGCGATCACGCCACATCAGGAGCAACGCGCTCAGATTAGCCCGAGTCGGTAGCAGATTTCGCAAACCCCAGCGTAGCACCCGATAAACGCGACTGGTCCCGCCAGGAGGAGCAGCCAGGCCCGCTGGGCCACCCACATGACGCGCGACGCCGCGAGCAGTACGACGCTCGGCACGACGATGAATGAGGCGCGGACCAGCTGACGGACCAAGTCGGCGGGATCAAGCGTGAAGGACTGAACGAGTGCCAGGGCGACAGCTGCCGCGCCAATCACAGCGCCTGCACGCGCAAATCGTACGCGGCGCCAGCTCAGCACCGCAACGACGACCGATACGGCGAGCGCGTAGACGATCAACATACCGTCGGGACCGATGGGCAAGTTCACCACTGGAACCCCCTTGGTGTTCAGGCGCAATCTAGCGGTGGGACGGCTGATTATATCGCCTGTGCTCACTCCCCGGCGGGTCTGACCAGCCTTCGCGCGGAGCGCTTCGGCGGTCCGCCGGAAGCCTTGGCAGAGGCGGAAGACGCGCCGCCACGAAACCTCGTTCCCCACCCTTCTACGTGACCCAACCACCGACTTCCACAAACGCTCGATCGTCTGGGGAATACTGCCAGCAGACGGCGGCGGTGTCGTCGATGAACCCGCACACGACCGTCGTATTCCAGCGCGGGGCAATGTGCCCCTGAATGGTGTCGGATTGCCTGATGGTGACAGCGACCTTCTCGGCCTGGGCGCGGCTGTAGCAGGAAAGATCTGCGCTTCGTTTGAATGTACCTAATTCCGTCACGCTGTCATCAGAGTCGAGCGCGACGTACCGGCCGCCGCCACCCGCAGACGTCAGGCCCACGGCAAATGCCCCGGGATGACCGGACCGGAATTCCGCGCGACACCAGGAAGCCACAGACCCAACTCGCGCCCTCGCGGCCAAAGCGACCAGCTCGGGGGGCATCTCCTGACGGGCAACAATCGAAGTCGCCACTTCGAGCACGAAGAGGATGACGTGAGCAACGCCCACTCTTATCAGTATCCACAATCTCGACCCGCCGCGCGATGTCAGTCGTGGGCCATTCTGGGTAAAGCGAGACCCGCACCACGGAGAGTGTCATGAGTGAGACCGTCTGTCACAGGAACGAGGCGGCGTGATCGACCACCCACTGGCGAAAGGTGCGCGGCGGCGATCCGACGAGGTCGGCCACGGTGGAGGTGACGTGCGCCGGGCGTCCGATCGTCGCACCCCACGCGGCCAGCAGCATGTCCACGACCGAATTCGGCCAGTGGCCCGCCACCTCGCGTCGGAACTCTTCGGGCGACAGCTCCTCGAACTGGATGCGGCGCCCGATGGCGGCCCCGATAATGCTCACTTGCTCGGCCTGACTCAGCGACTCGGGGCCCGTAAGGACGTAATCCCCTCCGACATGCCCCTCCTCTGACAGTGCACACGCCGCCACGGCCGCGATGTCGCGCTCGTCGATCGGTGCTGTCTCGGCTGCGCCGTAGGGCCATCGAACGATGCCGCCGACCCGGATCACGGCCGCCCACCAGAGCCGCGCGTTCGATGCGAACATCCCGGGCCGGAGAATAGTGGACGAGAGGCCAGCGGCCGCAATTCGTCGTTCGATGTTTGCGTGAAGGACAGCCATCGGATTCGGCTGCTGGAAGAACGGATGCGGCGTTCGGTGCGGCGAAGAAAGAAAAACAACGCGACGCGTGTGGGTCGCGATACGTTCGACGACGGCCGGAGCGGTGGTCGGCGGGGCCGTCCAGACGAGGAACACTCCGCCGACACCCTGCAGAGCGGCGTCGAGCGATTCAGGCGCAGTCAGATCGCCCGCAACGACCTCGGCGGCCGCCGGCAATCCCGCCGCGGCGGGTCGGCGCGTGAGCGCGCGGACGGGCACACCCGCAGCCAATAATTGGGCCACCAGTAGTCGCCCGACACGCCCGGTGGCTCCGGTCACGAGGATCGGTTCCATTCTCCAAATGCGAATCGGCTCCGGCGCGACGTTAGACGGCCGTTGTCACACGACCGAACACTTCGCGGAACGCCACATTCAACTCGTCCAACGCGCGCGCGCCATCGCCCCTGAAGCTCGAACCGTGCATGATGGCGAGCGTGGTTGGCTTCAACTCGGCCAGCTTCGCGAGATTCCGCGCGGTCAGCGGCGTGTAGGGCACGTACTCCGCCAGGAGGCCTGCCTGATAGTCACGCATCGACTGTTGCGACCTGCCGACCACGTCCGATTCGGTGAGAGGCTCAACATCGCCGTTCTGGTGGAACAGATCCGAACAGAGCAGCGTCCGCTGGGTCTCCTCGAACAGCACGCCAGCGTCCCAGCCATGCGGCAGGTGCGGCGTGCGACAAAAGCGGAATCGATACTTGCCGGTTGCAAAGGTGGCTCCATCTTCCAATCCACGCGCCGGCCTGCCAATGAAATCGTTCACACTGACTATCGCGCCCAGGTCGCTGCAAACGACCTCTGCATGCGGCGCCACGGCGAGCCATTCCTGGAGGGCCCCACACTCATCCGACTCAAAGTGACTGAAACTGATCCGGCGGAGGCGCGACGGGTCGATGAGTGTCGACATGGCCTCGCGCACCTCCGGAAACATGCCACGAAGCCCCGTATGGAAGAGCAAGGGTTCATCATCTTTCACGAGGAAATGATTGAACTGGAGATTCGCCCACGTGGCGTACACAGAAATCCGATAGACATCGGGAGCGATCTCGGTTACGCCAGCCATGCCGTCCTCCTCTTCCACCACGGAAGCCGCGTGCTCGGGTGCAGCATCCTAGCATGGCTCGTCAGCTTCAAACCGTCGTTAGCCTGCCATGCACTCGGTAGCCCCTACTCGTTGCGGACCCGAAAGAAAGCAAGGACATACCCGTCGGCATCGGTGACCTCGAAGCCCCACAGACCGTCATCGATGAACGACAACTCTTTCACGAACGACGCACCCCGCTCTTTGAACTCGTCGAACAGCGTGTCGGGGTCCAGGGTGTAGATGTAGGCATCCCAGCGAGCCCATCCGTGCCGGGTGTGGTTTGGACATGGAAGCACGTCGGGAAGGATAGTCTTGAGCATGATGCCGATCCCGTCCCGGCTCACTTGGCCGTAGTACACGTCGTCGGGAGGGCCCTGGAAGTCCAGCTGGAAGCCGAAGCGCTCGATATAGTGGGAGATCGAGGTCTGCAGGTCCTTTACGATGAAGAACGGACTGATTGAAGCGAGGTTTCTTTTCGCTCCTTCGGGGTTTGCGCGTTCGGAAGCCGTCTTGTTTGAGTTCATGCCCTGGAGCTCCCTCACTCTGAACCCGACGTCGTGGATCGTGCAAATGTTCGGGGATGCAAGCCCGACGCGATCGAGTCCACAACTCTCGATCTCTTGATCAGTCGCCCCTTTCGTACACAGATACGTGTCGCGATGGCCTCAGTACCCAATTTCTGTGCGACACGACAGCTGTCGATAGCGGCGGTGGCTTAAGGGCGCTGTGGTCGAGGATCGAATGCCCCCGGGAAGCACAAGTATCTGATATCCACGGTCCGTTCCACGCCTGCCACCGTGACGGCGAACACGCCGGATCTACCGTCTGGGCGGACATCGCCAAGTAGCTTGCCGCCGGTGTTCTTCATGGAGGCAAGGGCTGTTTGAAATATCTGCTGGGCGGTCATCCGGCATTCGGCAAGGACGTCAAAGCCATCCAACGGTTCCCACATCGTCGTCTCTGTGCTCCCTTTCGTCGTGAAGTTCTTTTCCCACAAGATCCAACCAGACGCGGATTGCGCCTCAACGATCGACGCCGCACTGGCGATCGCACCTGTGAGAAGAATGGCAAACCCGATCACTCGCATGGCGAATCTCACGGAATCACTCCACACTCTTGAAAGATCTTACCGTTTTGAATTCCGACACCGTCGTCACGCTGCAGACCGAGCAAGTCTTCGTTCGTGATCTAGCGCCGTTCGGCCCGAGAGACGTCCATCGCTCGCATGTGGGCCACGATCGTCTGGACAGCACGCCGCGCCGAAAGGGCCGCTCCCTCCTGCCAAGTCGGCAAGTGGCTGCAGTAGTCACCGGCGAAACAGATCCGGTCGTCGAGCGCAAGGAACTCACGATACGGCCCCGCATAATAGTCGGAGATGTTGGTGGTGGGATCCGGCGCGGTGCGCACCCACGATCCGAGGCTGAACGGGATCTGTCCCCACGCCACGAACAGCGGCTTCGTCAGCTCGTGTGACCGTCCAGGGTGAAGCTTCTCGACCGCCGCCCGCGAAGCGGCGAGCTTGGCGGTTACCGAGGCCAGGTTGCCGAACTCGCCGGTATCGACTCCATAACCGGCGACCAGCACACCTGTGTTCGAGAACATCCGGTCGCTCGGGTACCGCACGTTCGCAAGCACGGGGCCCGCCTCGAGGCTGATTGGACCGTTCGCAAGCCAGGAAATGCCACCGTAGATGTTGTTCTCCTGTTCCCAGAAGCGCCGCGACTGCCAGGCGATCTTGTAAGCCGGAACAGACGTCACCTGCGTCATTGCCGATTTGACGCGCGGCGAGAGATCGTTTTGCGTCGTGGCGAGAACGCTGATCGGCAGCGTACAGACGCAATAGCCCGCTTCCAGCGACCGCGTCGCGCGACTTCCCTGGTCGGTGTACACGATGTGAACCCCGGTGGAACTCTTGCGAATTTCCCTCACCGCGCACCGATATTTCACGACTCTGTCAAGGCGCCTCGCGAAGGCATCGGGGATCCGGTCCATTCCGCCCACGGCCTGGAACATGGTGGCCTGCATCTCGAGACGCTCCTCCAGCATCAGCCCCTGCCAGAACGAGGCGTTCACGAGCGCGTTCAAGGCCAACGGAGTGCGGCGTTCTTCTTCCACGTCGCCAGCGCCAGGCAACCGCCTCACCCCCGCGCGGCTGGAGCCGGCATATACGTAGTCAGCCCGCAGGTCGCCGAAGGTCCGAAGGAATGCCAGCATTCGCTCCTGGTCTACGGCGGTGACCTCCTCGTCCAACGCGCCCTGCCGGATCGCTTTCGCGAGGAGCTCGGCGACATGCCCTCGCATATCGTTGATGGCTTGGCGCTGCTCGATGGGCTGCTGGTCGAAGACGTCATCTCCTTGCACCAGCGCGCCGCGCGAAGCATTGACCTCCACCTCCATCGGGATGCCTAGTTCGCGGCAGTAACCAAGAATTGTTCGGTGAATCGAGGGAATGCGGCCCGGACCGGCATTGAGATACAGACCGTCATCGAACGCGCACTGCTGAAGCGTTCCATCCACGAACTCGACCTTGTCGCCGCGTCGAATAGTCCAGTTTCGGCCTCCGGGTCTGTCTCGGGCTTCCAACACCGTGCAATCGAAACCGAGCTTCCGCAGCTCGTACGCCGCCACCAGACCAGCAATGCCCGAGCCGAGGATCGCCACCTTCGTGCCTCGTCCGGTGTCCGCGGGGAAGTCAAGGGAGATCGGTTCGGTTTGTGCATCCGCCAGCAGTCCGAGCGAGCGCATCGCGACAAACGCCGCGCCGTACCCACCCGCCTTCCCTGCGCGCCAGATAAGCTCTCGCCTGGTCATGTTCCAGAACCTCCTCGGACGGGAAGTTGGCCCATGTACTCGTCAAAGGCAACTGCAGGGCCTATCGCGTGAGGTGCGATCCCGCATGAACGGATGCACGTGTTCCGGCGGCCTACCCGTCGCCCGCGCCTAGACCACGGCGTTGCGCTGTGCGGCCTCGCGGAACCATGCGGCGCTGAGCTTGGGCGTGCGCTTCTGCGTCTTGAAGTCCACATACACCAGCCCGAAGCGTTTGCCGAACCCGTATATCCATTCGAAGTTGTCCATCGTGCTCCACTGGAAGTAGCCCTTCACCGGCACGCCGTCGGCGGTCGCCCGCTGGAGCTGCGTCAGGCAGGCGCGAAGGAACATGATGCGGTCGGTATCGTAGACCTTGCCGTCGTCGGCCAGCACGTCGTCGGTGACGCACCCGTTCTCCGTGATGAAGATCTCCTTCGCATTCCAGAGGGACCGCACCAACTTCGGGGCGGGTTCGGCGTGCCCTTGCCCTGCGGGAAGATGCGCGGCCAGGAGATGGAGAACCGGTAGGCGTTCGCACCGATCGACTGCATGAGCGCGACATCCTCCTTGTACCGGTGGTAATGGTCGTTGGCGACGTCGCCGGTGTCGTTGTTCTTGATCTTGTCCGGCATGTGCGCGTACGTGTCCCAGATCGATGGGCCTTTGCCGTCCTCGTTCCACGCGCCCTCGATCTGGTACGACGACGTGGCCGTGCCCCAGAAGAAGTCCTTCGGGAAGAGATGTGTGGACATCGGATTCCTCCGCCGCCGAACGTCCGAATTTCAGCCGCCGCTTCAACCGCGGCGGCTCGTCATCGCGCCGGCCGCCGTCGGCTGCAAGCGGTTGTTGATCGGCATGCTCGACGCCGTACCACATGTTGGGATCGGCCTGCACAACTCATGCGTCCCGCACGCCCGCAATTACTTCCGTATCGCTTCAATCACGGAGAGCGGAGACTTCGTCGGAACGATCTTCATCAGCTCGAACCCAGAGCGGTCGAACAGCGTCCTGAACTCCTCGGTTGTTCGCTCTCGGCCGCCTGGCCACAGGAGCATCTCGATGTCGATGAACTTACCCAAATCGGGCTCGGGTCCGCTCGGAATGACCGATTCGAGCAGGATCACGGCACCGCGCTTGCCGCCCATCGCCGTCCCAATGTTCTGAAGGATCGCCGAGGCCCGCGCGTCATCCCAATCGTGAATGATATGCTTCATGACGTAGGCATCGCCGCCGGACGGCACGGCCTTGAAGAAATCGCACTCCACGGCCTGGCAACGATCAGAAAGGCCGGCACTGGCAATCCGTCGCCTCGCTCCCTCGACCACGTGGCCGACCTCGGCCAACACTCCACGCGCGCCTGGACATGCCTCGAGAATCGTCGTCAACACCTCTCCGTGACCACCGGCTACGTCTACGATCAGACGGTATTGGCTGAAGTCATAAGCTTCGATCGCCGCGCCTGCGACGGGCGCGCTGAATGCCGTCATCGCGTCGTTGAACACCTCCGAGTAATCTGGATGCTTCGCCAGATATTCGAACACCGGCATCCCTAGCGTCGTTTCGACCGCAGGCCTGCCTGTTCTGACGGAGTCCATGAGATTCGCGTAGACGCGGAAGTGCAACGGATCCGGCAGAAACAGCGCCATACCGCGAATGGAACCCGCCACATCCGTGCGCAGCAGCTCGGCCGCTGGCGTCAACCCGAACCGACGAGGGCTCATCTCTTGGAAGATTCCCAAACTTGCCAGGAGGCGCAGGACACGGTAGAGCCCGTCAGCCTGCGTGCCGGTCGCTCTTGCGAGCTCCTCAGCCGTCTTCGCTCCGCCGGCTAGATGGTCGGCCACCTTCAGAGCAACGGCCACATAGAGTGCCGACGATGCTATGTATCCTGTCGCAACTTGCATGATCTGCTGTACGGGGCTCGGCGTCTCTGGCGTGGACTCCATCGTTTTCCTTCCTGTCTCGGATATTTGTCCGCCCAACGACCGCGTTTCAGCCGCGGCGGCTCATGATCCCATTGGCCGCCGCCGGCTGCAAACGCCTGTTAGGCGACCGATTCGAGCCCCCATCCAGCCGGGCACGAAGCTGTCTCATGGATAGGACGGGATATCCGTTGTGTAGAAGATTGAAAAGCATCAGCCAGCCCGCCGAGTCCCACCAGCCAGACGCTAACGCCCACACGGTGATACCTGTGATCAGAAGGAATATGAAGAGGTGCCCAGTCTCGGCGTCCTTTGTGCCCTCAATCATCGTCTCTCGTGCTGCAGGGTGCGATCTGAGGAGTGCGGGGTTCACGGACCACAGTACACGGCGCAGGGCTCGCCGATACCAATGCACGCCCAGACGATCGTACACGCGTCCGGCCTTCTCAAACGGACGAGTGGCGTAGTAGGGCGCCGGCAGTCGGAGCGGAGCGACGTGGAGGCCAAGAATAATGGCCCACGCCATGAGCACCCAGTTAACTCCAAACGCGAAGCCGATCGATCGACCGTAAGTGCGAGCGCTCCACACGACTACAGCAGCACACGTCACGGTCACCAGCGTTCCGATCAGCAACCGGATCCACGCCGCCTTGTGTCGTGGTCGATCGGCCATATCTGCCTAACGGTTTACCGCTCACCTGCGGCACGCGCGAGTCAACGATCACACCGAGCGCGAGGGGCACGCGCGAGTGGGCCCGGTGCCGTCAGGTGCAGCGGCATGTTAGGCATTTCGCTCACGCTGCCTCAACAACAAGTTCCTCGCCGTCACGACTGAACTCCCGTCCGTCAAATCCACCCTTGATGATGACGTCACGAAACCCCGCTGCTGTGAGGAGTCGCCGAATTTCCGCCGGATACAGGTAGGCCAACTCAAGACGCAGCATCGAAGTGCGCTCGAGCGTGCCTTCGGGTCGGTACACGTCGTAGCGATGCATGGAGTGGACGACTTGTCTGACGGTATCGTACCGGTTTGCTTCTGACTGGACGACCCAGCCACCGGACGGAAGGGAGTGCGTATCACCCCACCGCCAGACGCCAGCGAGCGGCCCGGTGTGTTGCGCCATGAAGGTCAGCGATGGATGGAATACGTTGAACGCGAAACGGCCTGAGGGGCGCAAATGCTGTCGAACTCGCGTCAGGCAAGCGAGCTGGTCGGACTCGGTCACATTGTGTAGGAACGCGCGAAACGGGCAAATGATCAAGGCGAATCGTTCGCCAAGATCGAACGACCGCATGTCGCCTTGCACCGGCGTGACGCGCGCTTGGATCTCGGGGGGTCGCTCTGCCAACTTGGATTGGAGCGCCTGAAGCATAGCCTGGTCGGAATCGAGCGCGTGAATCGCAATGCCGTCCGCCGCGATGGCCAGTGTGACCCGGCCGGTGCCGGCCCCAAGTTCAAGGACCGGTCCTCCAGATGCTCGCGCCCTGGCGCAGTACCAGTCCACGTCGCCCTGCAGCGCCGAAGGTGTCACGACGTCGTAGAGATCGGGTTGATAAGTCATTGTCCCATCTCACGGCCGCCGCAATTCGCGGATCAACCGGAGGAAGTCGATCTCGCCCCACGACTCCACAATCTTGTCATTTTGGATCCGGTAAACCACAAGCCCGGTGAATTCCACCAAACGATCCGTCCGAGCAATGCCCTCGAAGTCACAACAGTGTTTCGCATGGGCAGTCGTTCGGAGAACCACTCGATCACCTTCAGCTATCAAGTCGTTGATGGCGTGATGCGCATCCGGAAATGCCGCGGAGAACTGCCGTTCGAGGCGCTCCAATTCATTGCGGTCCATCGTGGTCGTACCGAGATGGCCCACGTAGTCGGGCGAAATGAAATCATTGAGGCCGCCCGCGAAGCCAGCATTCGAGAACTCGATCCAGCGACGAATCAAATCTGCGTTTTTATCGAGTTCAGTCGGCATCTGGGATCGGTCTGTCCGCGAATTCACGCCGACTTCGATTACGGGCGCGGCGTGTGCAAATGGTTCGAAAGCAAGTCCTCGGCGCACTTCGACGCGGGCTACGTCTCGGCAGCGGGTTTAACCAAGGCATGCGATCGGTGGGCAACCCGTCGGTACTCATGGCAGAACTCACTCCACATTGAGAACGAACCTGTCGGCCCAACGCCCGGCTTCAGCCGCGGCGGCTCATGATTCCACCAGGCGCCGCCCGCTGCAAGCCGATGTTGGGCGGCAGCAGCTCGGGCTATCCATCCAGGCAATCCCGTTCCGCGATGAACAACGGGACCGTCTGGCGCGCCGGCTCGATTCGGATGTTAGACCGCGGCTTTACTGAAACGCGTTCTTCACGGGCGCGCTATCCCAGTTGGATTTCCGACGGGACTTCTGGATTCATCAATGACGCGCCGCCATCGGCATAGATCACCTGTCCTGTGATCCAGCCGGCATCCTCCGAACAAAAGAGTGCCACAACGTTTCCGACGTCTTGCGGCGTGCCCAACCGGCCCATCGGCGTCCACCCGCGTGCATGCCAATTCCTGATGAGATCCTGTGCCTGCGTCGGCAGCGTGTTCAATACGCTGTCCTCTGTCCACCCGGGACTGATCGCGTTCACCGTGATGCCGCGTTTGGCGAGGGCCACAGCGAAGTAACGAACGAGGGACTCAAGCGCCGCCTTCGCCGAACCCATGCCAACCCACGGCAGCAAGCCACCCGTACGACTCCCTTCCGCGTAAGTGATGGCAAAGATTCTCCCGCCCGGGGCCATGGAGACCACTGCCTCACGAACCCCGACGAGGAACGCCTTTGCCTGCGAATCGAACGCCGCGTCCCATTGTTCCAGCGTGATGTCCATCGGCGGCTGGAAGAAAGCCGGGACCTCGGGCCGCGCATTGCTAACGAAGATATCGAGCGTTCCGAACTCCGCGCGAACCTTGCGGACCATGTCGGTGATCTGGTCGGGACGCGTCACATCGGCCTGTATGACCAGACCATCGGAACCGTGCTTGCGGACTTGCCCGAGAGTGTCGTTCGCAGCACGCTCGTTCTGATAGTAATGAACCGCAACCTTGGCGCCGTTTTCCGCCAGTTTCAGCGCAATGCCTCGACCAATCCCGCGCGAGCCTCCGGTGATCAACGCGTGTTTTCCTGTGAGCGACATGTCAACCTCCTCGGCTGGTCGGTCTAACGCCAAGCATCAGCCACGGCGTGCCGACACGCGCGTTGTCGGCTGCATGCGTTGTTAGGCCGATTGTTGAGTGCCCGTCTCGTCAAGTTGAATCTCATTCGCCGTACACCAATCCCGGAGCGCCTGGTCTGTGGCCTCGGCCTCGTAGGCATACCATTTGTCGAGACAACCTTCCGTTGAGAGGAGCTCCTTGAAACGCGCGTACGCTCCGGGGCGCCGGAAGAAGGCCTCGATGGTACCGAACCGATGCGGCAACTGCTCCTCCGCAAATCGGAGTGCGAGATGGTTGCCCAAATCGAGGTCATTCTTGTGAGGAACCGTGATGTACCGATCCGACGTTTCGAGATCGTCGGGCAGGTCTTCTTCCTCGATCGGATTCGTTTCCGAGATCCAATAAACAGCGCCCGTGTCCCGAGACACGAATGCCCGGTGTTCGAACGGAGCACCAAAACTGACGAAGTCAAATGCAGCCGAAAGATCGTCGTATTTCACCGTGATCATTCCGGATTCCATTCGGCCTAACGTCGGCGGTTCAGCCGCGGCGGCTCATGATCACATCCGCCGCCGTCGGCTGCAACCGCTGGTTAGCCGGTCCCCACCGCGGATCGCGACCGACGCGTCCGGCCGGAAACACGAACTGCCATCCCCGTCCGTGGCGTTCAGTGCTCTTGCTTCTGTGAAGCAGAAGAACTTCCTACGCTTCTGATCTCCTGTAAATCACTTCGACCGAACACGGTGCCATGCACCAACAAAAAAGGCGACAGCCTCTCGACCGTCGCCCCTTGAGATCCTACAAACAGCTGATCCTGCCGGACCCAGAGGATCCGGCCTACGGACTACTCCAGCACGTCTCCCCGATGGCCCAGCGCCTCTTCCGGTTCGACCAGATACTCCATCTCGCGATCGAGTTCGAGATCGTCTTCCGTCGGTTGCGGCAGTGCCGGTGGTGGCGGTGGCTCGTCCGGAGGAATCCGCACCGTCCGGTAATACTCGAATCCGGTCCCGGCGGGAATCAGCCGGCCCATCGTCACGTTCTCCTTCAAACCGCGCAGGTGATCGACACGGCCGGAAATTGACGCCTCGGTGAGCACGCGGGTCGTCTCCTGGAACGAGGCCGCGGAGATGAACGAATCGGTCGACAGCGACGCCTTCGTGATGCCGAGCAGCAGCGGACGGCCGGTTGCCGGACGTCCACCGTCGGAAATGACGCGCTCGTTCTCTTCGAGGAAGCGGAACTTGTCCATCTGCTCGTCGATCAGGAACTCGGTGTCGCCAACGTCTTCGATCTTCACCCATCGCATCATCTGGCGGACGATGACCTCGATGTGCTTGTCGTTGATGTTGACGCCCTGCAGCCGGTAGACCTCCTGGATTTCGTTGACCAGGTAGCCCTGGAGCGACTTCTCGCCGAGCACGTTGAGAATGTCGTGAGGGTTGCTCGGCCCATCCATCAATGCCTCACCGGCACGAACGCGCTCGCCTTCCTGAACGTTGACGTGGACACCGCGCGGCAAGGCATACTCGCGTGGCTCGCCACCCCCTTCGTCGGGCACGATGATGATCTTGCGCTGACCTTTGACGATGCCTCCATACCGGACGACACCGTCGATCTCGCTGATGACCGCCGTCTCGCGCGGCTTGCGCGCTTCGAACAGCTCGACCACGCGCGGCAGACCTCCGGTGATGTCCTTCGTCTTGGTCGTCTCGCGCGGGATCTTCGCCAGCACGTCACCCGCAAACACCTGCTCGCCGTCGCTGACCATCAGGTGCGCGTGCACCGGCATGTGATACTTCCGGGTGATCTTTGATGTCGCGTGACCCTGCGAATCCACCGCACGGATCTCCACGGTCGGCTGCTTCTTCTCGTCGGGCGAGTCCACGATGATCAACCGCGACAGACCGGTGACCTCGTCGACTTCCTCATGGACCGTCACGCCTTCGACGATGTCCTTGAATCGGACCTGGCCGGCTTCCTCAGTCAGGATCGAGAACGTGTACGGATCCCATTCGACCAGCACCTGACCCTGTTCGACCTGCTGCCCGTCTTTCACGCGCAAACGGGCGCCGTACACAATCGGATAGCGCTCGCGGTCACGACCCTTCTGGTCCTGCACGATCAGCGACCCGGATCGATTCATGACGACGAGTGCGCCGTCCTTGGCCTCGACGACCTGCAGCCCCTGAAGGCGCGCGGTCCCGGCGTTCTTCGCCTCGAGGGTGGATTGCTCGGATATCCGCGACGCCGTGCCACCAATGTGGAACGTCCGCATCGTCAACTGCGTGCCTGGCTCGCCAATTGACTGCGCCGCAATCACGCCGACGGCCTGGCCGAGCTCGACCATCCGGCCCGTCGCCAGGTCGCGCCCGTAGCAACGGGCGCAGCAACCGCGCCGCGTCGCACACGTCAGCACCGAGCGAATCTTCACCTTCTCGATACCGGCATCCTGGATCTCCGACGAGAGGTCTTCGGTGATCTCGCCGTTGGCATCGAGGATGATTTCATTGTTGAACGGATCGATCAGCCGCTCGAGGGTCACGCGACCGACGATGCGGTCACGCAGCGGCTCGATGATCTCGCCACCTTCGACAATGGCCCTCGCCTCGATGCCGTCGAGCGTGCCGCAGTCCTGCTCGGCAATGATGACGTCCTGCGCCACGTCGACGAGCCGGCGGGTGAGATACCCCGAGTCGGCGGTCTTGAGCGCCGTATCGGCCAGCCCCTTGCGCGCGCCGTGAGTCGAGATGAAGTACTGCATGACCGTGAGGCCTTCACGGAAGTTCGACGTGATTGGCATCTCGATAATCTCGCCCGACGGCTTGGCCATCAGGCCGCGCATGCCGGCGAGCTGCCGGATCTGCTGCTTGCTGCCCCGCGCGCCGGAGTCGGCCATGATGTAGACCGGGTTGAAATTCCGCCCGGCGTGCTCCGTTTCCTCCATCTCCGAGAACATCTCGTCGGCAATCTTCTCGGTCACTTCCGACCAGACGGCAATCACCTTGTTGTAGCGCTCGCCGTTAGTGATGGCGCCCTCAAGGTACTGTTGCTCAACCTTGACCACTTCGTCTCGTGCCTTTTCCACGAGAATCGGCTTCTCGGCCGGAATGATCAGATCATCGATCCCGATCGACAAGCCGGACTTCGTTGCGTACAGGAAGCCGAGGTTCTTCAGGCTGTCGAGCATTTCGACGGTTCGCTCGAGGCCGTCTCGGAGATAGCATGACTGGACGAGTTGCTGCAGTCCCTTCTTCTTCAGCAGACCGTTGACGAATGGCACGCCCTTCGGGAGCGAATCGTTGAAGATCACGCGGCCCACGGTCGTGTTGATGATCTTGTTCGCCACGGTCTGCACTTCAGTCCGCAGCACGTCCTGGTCGTCGCGCGAAGCCGTCAGGTCTTGTAACTCGCCCGTATAGCGCAGCCGGATCGGCGTCAGCGTCTCCAGCTCCCTCGCTTCGAGAGCCAGCAGCACATCATCGATATTGCCGAACGCACGCCCCTCGCCCTTGGCGCCGGGCTTGGCCTTGGTCAGGTAGTAGCAACCGAGGACGATGTCCTGCGACGGCACCGCAATGGGTGCGCCGTTGGAGGGTGACAGGATGTTATTGGCCGACATCATCAGCACCGAGGCCTCGATCTGCGCCTCGGGTGCGAGCGGAATGTGGACCGCCATCTGGTCGCCGTCGAAGTCGGCGTTGAACGCCGTGCAGACGAGCGGATGGATGCGGATGGCCTTCCCTTCCACGAGCACCGGCTCGAACGCTTGAATGCCCAGTCGATGCAGCGTCGGCGCGCGGTTCAGCAGCACGGGATGCTCGCGGATGACTTCCTCGAGCACGTCCCACACTTCGGGGCGCTGCTGCTCGACCATCTCTTTGGCCTGCTTGATCGTCGCCACGAGCTGCCGCTCTTCGAGCTTGTTGTAGATGAACGGCTTGAACAGCTCGAGGGCCATCTTCTTCGGCAGACCGCACTGATGCAGTTTCAGCTCGGGGCCGACGACAATGACGGAGCGGCCCGAGTAGTCGACGCGCTTGCCGAGCAGGTTCTGCCGGAATCGTCCCTGCTTGCCCTTGAGCGTATCCGACAGCGACTTGAGCGGCCGGTTGTTGGCGCCGCGCAGCACACGGCCGCGGCGGCCATTGTCGAACAGGGCGTCCACGGCCTCCTGCAGCATCCGCTTTTCGTTGCGGATGATGACGTCGGGCGCCTTCAGCTCGATCAGCTTCTTCAACCGGTTGTTCCGGTTGATCACACGACGGTACAAATCGTTGAGGTCCGACGTCGCAAAGCGCCCGCCGTCGAGGGGCACGAGCGGCCGCAGCTCGGGCGGAATCACCGGAATCACATCGAGAATCATCCACTCGGGCCGATTGGTGGACTTGCGGAACGAGTCCACGACCTTGAGCCGCTTGGCGTATTTCAGCTTCTTCTGAGCAGACGTTTCCGCGCGCATTTTCTCGCGCAGCTCAATCGCGAGTCGTTCGACGCTCACGCGCTTGAGCAGTTCCTTGATGGCCTCGGCACCCATCTGGGCCTTGAACTTGTGCCCCCACTCCTCGCGTGCCTTGCGGTACTGCTCCTCGGTGAGCAGCTGATTGGCCTGCAGATCGCTGTCGCCCGGATCGACCACGACATAGGCCTCGAAGTACAGCACTCGTTCGAGCTCGCGCAGCGAGATGTCGAGCAGGTGTCCGATGCGGCTCGGCAGCCCCTTGAAGAACCAGACGTGGCTGACGGGCGTCGCGAGCGTAATGTGTCCCAGACGCTCGCGGCGAACCTTGGCCTGGGTCACCTCGACGCCGCACTTGTCGCAGACGACGCCGCGGTGCTTCATGCGCTTGTACTTGCCGCAGAGACACTCCCAGTCGGTAATCGGTCCGAAAATCTTGGCGCAGAACAGGCCGTCGCGTTCCGGCTTGAACGTCCGGTAGTTGATGGTCTCCGGCTTGGTCACTTCGCCGTGCGACCACGACAGGATCTTGTCCGGTGACGCGAGGCTGATGCGAATAGCATCGAAATCGCTCGTCAATGATCCGCGATCGTGGAAAGAAGGTCTCATGTGTTTGCCTCTAGACTTCTTCGAGAGCGGGCGTTGGCTGCACGACAGCCATCTCTGCGGGCTTCTTCTTCGTCTTGATCAGCTCGACGTCAAGACAGAGCGACTGCAGCTCTCGAATGAGTACGTTGAACGATTCGGGCAACCCGGGCGTAAACGACGCGTCGCCCTTGACGATCGATTCGTAGATCTTCGCCCGCCCGGTCACATCATCTGATTTCGCCGTGAGCAGCTCCTGGAGGATATGCGCGGCGCCGTAGGCCTCGAGCGCCCAAACCTCCATTTCCCCGAACCGCTGGCCGCCGAACTGCGCCTTACCGCCGAGCGGCTGCTGCGTGATGAGCGAGTACGGCCCAATCGATCGCGCGTGGATCTTGTCGTCGACCAGGTGCGACAGTTTGAGCATGTAGATATAGCCGACCGTCACGTCCTGCTCGAACTCGGTCCCCGTCATCCCGTCGTACAGCTTCGTCTTGCCCGTGCGCGGCAGGCCGGCCTGCTCGAACCATTTCTTGATCTCGCCTTCGGTTGCGCCATCGAAGACCGGCGTCGCGAAGTAGAGACCGAGCGCATGGGCCGCCCAGCCGAGATGGGTCTCGAGAATCTGGCCGACGTTCATACGGGAAGGCACGCCGAGCGGATTGAGCACAATCTCGACGGGTGTGCCGTCCGGCAGATACGGCATGTCCTCTTCCGGCAGGATGCGCGCGATGACGCCCTTGTTGCCGTGTCGGCCGGCCATCTTGTCGCCCACCGACAGCTTGCGTTTCATCGCCACGTACGTCTTGACGAGCTTGATGACGCCTGGAGGCAGCTCGTCGCCACGACGGATCTTCTCTTTCTTTTCCTCGAAGAGCTGACGGATCACCTCCACCTGGCGCTCCGTACGCGCCTCGAGGGTCTGCAGATCCTCTTCGAGCCGTGGATCGTCGGTCGCTATCTTCAACCGTACCATCGTTTCGTACGGCATGTCCTGAAGGACTTCGGGCGTCAGTTCCGCGCCCTTCTTGAGCATTTTTTCGCGACCGTACTCGTCGAACAGATCCGACCGCAGCGTCTGGCCCTGCAGCATCATCACGACCCGCTTCTTCACCTCGTCGTGAAGGATGCGAATCTCGTCCTGCAGGTTCTTCTCCATCATCTCGAGCTCTTCGGCCTCGATCGCCTTCGCGCGATCGTCTTTCTCGATGCCCTTGCGGGAGAAGATCTTCACGCCGACGATGATGCCCTCAATGCCCGGCGGGCAGATCAGCGAGGCGTCGCGGACGTCGCCGGCCTTCTCGCCGAAGATGGCCCGGAGCAGCTTTTCTTCGGGCGTGAGCTGCGTCTCACCTTTTGGCGTGACCTTGCCAACCAGGATGTCACCCGGCTTCACGTACGCGCCGATGCGGATGATGCCGCTGTCGTCGAGGTCCTTGAGGAACCCTTCGGACACGTTCGGGATATCGCGCGTGATTTCCTCGGGCCCCAGCTTCGTATCTCGGGCCTCAATCTCGAACTCCTCGATGTGGATGGAGGTGTAGTAGTCCTCCTTCACCATCCGTTCGGAAACCAGGATCGCGTCCTCGAAGTTGTAGCCGCGCCATGGCATGAACGCCACGAGCACGTTGCGCCCGAGCGCCAGCTCCCCGAGCTCGGTGCACGGCCCATCGGCCAGAACCTGTCCCTTGTGGACCTTCTGTCCAACACGCACGATCGGCTTCTGGCTGATACACGTGTTCTGATTCGAACGCTTGAATTTGGTCAGGTTGTAGATATCGGCGCCCATTTCCTTCGTGGCATCTTCGGTCTCGCCTTCCACACGGACGACGATGCGGAGTGAGTCGACGAAATCCACGCTCCCTGACCGTCGCGCCACGACCACTGCGCCCGAATCGCGGGCAGTGATGTACTCCATGCCGGTACCGACAAACGGCGCGCGCGCCCGCAGCAGCGGCACCGCCTGCCGTTGCATGTTCGATCCCATCAGCGCACGGTTCGCATCGTCGTTCTCGAGGAACGGGATGAGCGATGCGGCGACCGACACGAGCTGCTTGGGCGAGACGTCGATGAAATCGACTTCCTCACGACGCGCCAGGATGAAGTTGCCCTGCTTTCTGGCGTTGACCCGGTCCTGCACGAACCGGCCGTTCTCGTCGACCTGAGCATTGGCCTGCGCGATGACGTACTGATCCTCCTCCCAGGCCGAGAGGTAGAACGAGTGCGGTTCGAACTCCGACCCCTTCTTTTTTCGGGTTCTCGTGGGATCGTCGGCGCCCACATCGCCGGCCTCCACAACGTCGCCCACCTTGTACTTGGTGCCACCGGCATTGGTGACCACCACATAGTCGATGACCCGGCCGTCCTTGACTTTGCGGTAAGGCGATTCGATGAATCCGAACTCGTTGATGCGCGCGTAGCACGAGAGCGACGAGATGAGCCCGATGTTCGGTCCTTCAGGCGTCTCGATGGGGCAAATACGCCCGTAGTGCGTCGGATGCACGTCGCGGACTTCGAACCCGGCGCGCTCGCGCGACAACCCCCCTGGTCCGAGCGCCGAGAGACGGCGTTTGTGCGTAATCTCGGAGAGCGGGTTCGTCTGATCCATGAACTGCGAGAGCTGCGACGACCCGAAGAACTCGCGAATCGCGGCCATGACCGGCTTCGCATTGATCAGGTCGTGCGGCATGGCCGTCGCCATTTCCTGATAAACGGACATCTTCTCCTTGATGGCGCGCTCCATCCGGACCAGACCGATGCGGAACTGGTTTTCCAGCAGCTCGCCTACGGAGCGGACGCGGCGATTCCCCAGGTGGTCGATGTCGTCCACGTTGGCCGGGTTGCGGCGCAGCTTGAGGAGGTAGCCAATGACCTCGTAGAAATCCTGCGGGTGCAGGATCTTCTCGTCGAGCGGGGTGTTCAGCCCCAGCTTGGTGTTCAGCTTGAGACGGCCGACCCGCGAAAAGTCGTACTTCTGCGGGTTGAAGAACATGTTCTCGAAGAGCGACCGTGAGCTGTCGAGCGTCGGAGGATCGCCGGGGCGCAGGCGCCGGTAGATCTCGATGAGCGCCTCTTCGTGCGTCCGGATCGGATCCTTCTTGAGAGTCTGCGAGATGATCGAGCCGACCTCGTCCCGCTCGGGGAAGAAGACCTCGATCTTGTCGATCGATTTCTCCTGCGCCATCGAGATGACACGCGGCGTCACTTCCTCGTTAGCCTCGAGGATGACCTCGCCAGTTGCCGGATCGACGATGTCCGCGGCAGCAAACGCGCCGTCGAGCTCGGCTTCTGAGACTTTGATCGCTTCGACATTCGCCTTGCGCAGGGCCGCAATGGCCGCGTTGCTGATTTTCTTGTCCTTGTGGATCGTGATGTCGGACTTCGGAACCGTGATGTCCTCGCCCGCCCGCAGGCCTACGAGGCTCTCGGCCACGCCCCAGAAAAGGGAGCCGCCCTTCAGGTAGATCTTGTCGACGGTATAGAACGCCCGCAGGATTTCGTCAGCACCTCGAAGCCCGAGCGCCCGCAGAAAGACGGTGGCCAGGAACTTGCGCTTGCGATCGATCCGGACGTACAGAAGGTTCTTCGCGTCGTACTCGAACTCGACCCATGAGCCGCGATACGGGATGATCTGCGCGATGAAGAGGGTCTTGTCTTCCGAGTGGAAGAACGCCCCCGGCGAGCGATGGAGCTGCGACACGATGACGCGCTCCGTGCCGTTGATGATGAACGTCCCGTTCTCGGTCATGAGCGGGATGTCGCCGAAATAGACCTCCTGCTCCTTGATGTCGCGGATCGTCTTGGCGCCGGTCTCGGGGTCCTTGTTCCAGACGACGAGACGAATCGTGACCTTCAGCGGGACGGCGTACGTCATGCCCCGCTCCTGGCACTCGTCGACGTCGTACTTGAGCTTGAGCCCGACCGTGTTGCCGCAGATGTCGCAAATCTCCGCTCGCACCTGGTTGGCGCGGCTGCACTTCGGGCACATCATCTCGCGATCGCCGTACGGATCGGCGATGAGGGCGGTGCCGCAGCCTGCACAAGGTCGGCGGAGATGCTGCAATCCCTGCAGCTTCCCGCATTTGCACTCCCAGTTTCCGATGGAGTACTCGATGAACTCGAGCGACGAGTTCTCGCGGAAATCGCTGATCGGGAACACGGACTTGAAGACCGACTGCAGTCCGCCATCCTCGCGCTCGACCTGCAGACGGTTCATCTGCAGGAATCGCTCGTAGGACTTCTTCTGGATCTCGATCAGATTCGGGATCGGGACCGTCGTCTTGATCTTCGAGAAATCGATGCGTTCGCGGTAGACGTTCTTAGGAAGGCTGTACATCTGTTGCGATCCCCTCGGGTTTAGGGACTAGGGACTCGGGATTCGGGATCGTCGCGGATCTCAGGCCACCCGGGCAGCAGCGCGAGACGGAGTCAGGAATTGGGCCCGAATCCCCAATCCCGAACCCCGAATCCTGGGTCAAGTAACGACGAAGCGTGCCGCCGTTATTTGATTTCGACCTTGGCGCCGGCCTCTTCGAATTTCTTACGGATGCTCTCGGCTTCGTCTTTGGGGATGCCTTCTTTGATTGGCTTGGGCGCCGCCTCGACCAGATCCTTGGCTTCCTTCAAGCCCAGGTTAGTCACCTCGCGCACCACCTTGATAATGTTGATCTTCTTGTCAGCGGGGAAGCTGGCCAACGTGACCGTGAAATCCGTCTTCTCTTCGACAGCCGCTGCCGCTCCACCGCCGGCGCCACCCGCCATCATCGGCATGGCCATGGGCATGGCTGCAGCCGCCGAGACACCGAGCTCCGATTCGAGCGCCTTGACGAGCTGCGACAGCTCCAGCACGCTGATACCCTTAATGTAGTCGATCACCTGCTGCTGTGTTAACTCGGCCATGTCTACCCTCTTTACTTAGTATGTCGTGGGGCCCCACCCCCACGACCAGTGCCTCGCGCTTTCAGCGCTCGGCGTCATTTGCGACAACAATCCACTTAGTCAACATCGTCGGAGCCCCTGGCGCGCCGGAGCCTTGGCGAAGGCGGCCGTCAGGCTGGCTGCTCCCCGCGTTTCTTTTCTGCCGCCACGAGCACGTTCATGAGGTCGCGTGGTGCCGCGTTGAGAACGCTCACAAACTGCTGCATGGGCGCTTGCAGCACAAACAAGAGCTTGGCGTACAGCTCGGGTTTGCCTGGCAGCGCAGCAAGTTCCGTCACCTCTGCCGGCTGGACGGCCCGACCCTGGACGACCGCGGCCTTGATCTTCAGGGTTGGCGCGGTCTTGACGAAACCCGTCAAGGTCTTGGCCAGCGCCACCGGATCGGCTCCGGTATACGCAACGGCCGTCGTGCCCGAGAAGTGCGTTTCGAGCGAGGCAAACGCTGTTCCCTTGAGCGCACGCTTGGCCAGCGTGTTCTTGACGACCCGGTAGCTCGCCTTCGCAACACGAAGCTGACGGCGCAGCTCCGTCACCTGCGGCACGTTCAGCCCACGGTAGTCCACAAGGATTGCGCTCTCGGACCCTTTGAACGCTTGTTCGAGTTCCTGCAGCTCAGTTGCTTTATCTGCTCTGGTGACAGCCATCTTTTTTTAGTTAATGTTTAACCGCCACGTCGACGTGCGCGGTATCGATGCGCACGCCTGGCCCCATGGTCGACGACAAGCGTGACGCTCTTCAGGTACTTGCCTTTCGCAGCCGACGGCTTGGCTTTGACAATGCTGTCCACGAGGGCATGGGCGTTTTCCACGAGATTCTTCGTGGGAAACGACGTCTTACCAACCGGGGCATGAACGATCCCGGTCTTGTCCACGCGAAACTCGACCTTTCCGGCTTTGATTTCTCGAACGGCCTTACCTATGTCAAATGTCACCGTGCCGGTCTTGGGATTCGGCATCAGTCCGCGGGGCCCAAGCACCTTCCCGAGACGACCCACGCCCTTCATCATGTCGGGTGTCGCCACCACGGCATCGAAGTCCATCCAGCCACCCTGGATTTTCTCCACCATCTCGTCGCCACCCACGTGGTCAGCGCCCGCGTCCTGCGCTTCCTTTTGTTTCTCACCGCCCGCAATCGCCAGAACTTTCTTGGTCTTGCCGAGCCCGTGCGGAAGCACGACCGTGCCGCGCACCATTTGATCGGCGTGTTTGGGATCGACGCCAAGACGCAGCGCCATTTCCACCGTCTCGTCGAATTTGGTGTACTTCACCTTCTGGACGAGCGGCACCGCCTCCTCGAGCGTAAGCGCCTTCTCGGGAATCTGTTTTTTCGCAGCGTCGAATTTTTTGCCCATTGGCTTCTCTTACTGAATCACGTCCAAGCCCATCGATCGGGCCGTTCCGGCCACGGTCTTGACGGCCGATTCGAGCGTGTCGCAATTGAGGTCGGGCATCTTCGTCTTGGCAATGTCCTCGACCTGCTTTTGCGTGACCGTGCCGACCTTCGTCTTGTTGGGCTCTGCCGACCCTTTCGCAATATTGGCCGCCCGCTTGAGCAGAATCGACGCCGGCGGCGTCTTGGTGATGAAGCTGTACGAGCGATCGGCGTAGACCGTGACAACCACCGGAATGATCAAGCCTTCCTGGCCGGCGGTCTTGGCATTGAAATTCTTGCAGAAGTCCATGATGTTCACGCCGTGCGGACCGAGCGCGGTCCCCACAGGTGGCGCGGGCGTTGCCTTGCCCGCGGCAATCTGGAGCTTCACCATTGCCTGTATCTTCTTGGCCATTAGCCCTCGGCTATCACTGTCAGCTTTTCACCACGGAGGACACAGAGAATAACTCTGTGACCTCTATGACCTCCGTGGTTAGATCTTCTCTACCTGCAAAAAGTCCAGCTCGACCGGCGTCGAGCGACCAAAAATCGTCACCATGACCTTCAGCGTGTTCTTGTCGAGGTTCACATCGTCGACCACGCCGTTGAAGCTCGTGAAGGGCCCTTCGTTGATCCGGACTTGCTCCCCCTTCTCGAACATGTACTTCGGCTTCGGCTTCTCTGCAGCAGTTCGCACCTGCTGAAGAATCTGCTCGACCTCTTCCTTGCTGAGCGGCGTCGGCCGCACGCCCGGCGCCGACAAACCCGGTGACCTTGGGTGTGTTCTTCACGACGTGCCAGGCATGGTCGGACATGTTCATCTCGACCAGGATGTAGCCGGGGAAGAACCGCTTGGGGGTCACGACTTTCTTGCCGCCGCGCATCTCGACGACGTCCTCGGTGGGAATGAGGATCTCGCCAATCTCGCCCTGCAGCCCGTAGGCCTGCACGCGCTGCGCGAGCGATTCGGCCACCTTCTTCTCGAAACCCGAGTAAGTGTGAACGATATACCAGTGCTTGCTGCTGACGTCGGTCATCACGCCCCGAACCGCCTGAAGATCCATTCCCTGATCGTGCCGAACAGATAGTCGAGTCCGGCCAGGTACGTGCCAAAAAATACCGACGTGACAATGACCACCAGGGTCGTGGCGTACACTTCCTTGCGCGATGGCCACGAGACGCGTTTGAGTTCGTTGCGAACTTCGACGAGAAACGTTCGGCCGCCGGGTCCACCAACCGGTCACCACTTCGCTCTTGACGTTCTCGAGCATGGCTACCTTCATCGCGCGTTGTCTCTTCTCTCTCGCGTGGGCGGGATCCGGAACTGGAGATCCGGGATTGGGTTGCGCGACACGACGGCGCAGCCAATCCCCAATCCCGAATCCCCAGTCCCGGCTTCCCGTCCTCCAAGTCTGGCAGGCCAAGAGGGACTCGAACCCCCAGCCCCCGGTTTTGGAGACCGGTGCTCTACCAATTGAGCTATTGGCCTAACAAAGCCATGAGCCCTATTTCGCTTCCCGGTGCGGCTTGTGCGCACGGCACGACGGACAGAACTTTTTCAGTTCGAGCCGTTCGCTCGTCTTCTTCTTGTTCTTCGTCGTGCTGTAGTTCCGGCGCTTACACTCGGTGCACGCCAGGGTGATGATGTCTCTCATGACTCAATGCTCTTCCACGGGGCCTCGTTGCTCAACACATCGTGTTCGGCGTCGTCGATGGAGCCGATGACCGGGATCGAACCGGTGACCTCGTCCTTACCAAGGACGCGCTCTGCCAACTGAGCTACATCGGCCTTCGCCCTTCGGGCCTCCCCGCTGAGGCTCTTTCGGCGCTTCGGCGAGGTAAACTCCGCCGCGGTCACAGCTGGCTTCCCCAAACTCCATTCACGGCGAACAGCGAGACGACAGGCCTGCCTAGCCGTAGCTCGCGTTGCGAGCGAAGGCTGGAGCGGGAGACGGGGATCGAACCCGCGACCAACAGCTTGGAAGGCTGTGACTCTACCACTGAGTTACTCCCGCCTTCGCGCATTGCCTTAGCGCGCGCTTCGGCGCGGCAAGCTCCGCCTTCGCGACCCACTTCGCTGCGCCCACCTTACCCACTTGCCCACTTCGCTCACGCTCGGAACCCACAAGCCTGCCGCCGTAGCTCACGCACCCACTAGCCTGCCAGCCGTAGCTCGCGCACCCACTGGCCTGCCAGCCGTAGCTCGCGAAGCGAGCGAAGGCTGGTGGGGAGGGGAGGATTCGAACCTCCGAAGCCGCTGGGGCGGCAGATTTACAGTCTGCTGCGTTTGACCGCTCCGCAACCTCCCCGCGTTCGCCCACCACTGGCCAGCCCGGAGGAGCGCCGGCTTTCAAGGCCAGGTGTGTTGTTCGTGGATTTGCGTGTCGTTCGATACCCTGCAGACCGCGTTCACGTTCGCTCGAGGAGCCGGCGAGCGGGCCCGGATTCGTGGAGCTGGCGAAGGGATTTGAACCCCCGACCGGCTGATTACAAATCAGCTGCTCTACCGGGCTGAGCTACGCCAGCCGGCCAAAAGGGTGAGTCTAGCACGAGCCATGCCACAAGGCAATGGTTCAACGGCGCGCCGGAAGGCTGGCCTCCCGCTGCCGGATTGCCTCAAATAGGACAACTCCCGCGGCCACCGACACGTTCAGGCTCCCCACGTGGCCCCGCATGGGAATCGAGGCCAGCCGATCGCACCGCTCGCGGACGAGCCGCCGAAGGCCTGCACCTTCCGCCCCGAGCACGAGGGCGGTGGGACCCGTGAAATCGACTTGATCATAGCGTTCGCCGGCTTCTCCCGCCAGTCCGACGGACCAGACTCCGAGTTGCTTGAGCTCCTCAATCGCCCGCGCGATGTTGACGACGTCGGCAATCCTGACGTGCGCCACGGCACCGGCCGACGCCTTTGCGGCGGCGCCATCCAACCTCGCCGCGTGCCGCGATTGTCGCACCACACCGTCCGCGCCGGCAGCGTCAGCCGTGCGCAGGATGGCCCCGACGTTGTGCGGATCCTCGATGCTGTCGAGCACGACGATGAGCGGCGGGCCGGGCGCGTCGCGAACGAGATCGGCAACCGAATACGACTGAGCCGCTCGAAGCTGGGCCACTGCCCCCTGATGCGCACCACCACGGGAGACGCGATCGAGGGTAGCCCCATCCACACGACGTACGTTAACGCCGCGATCGGAGGCGAGCCGCAGGACCTCCCGCAACCGCTCGTCGGTCCGCGCGCTGACCAGCAGCGACGTGACACGTCCCGCACGCAAGGCCTCGACGATGGGGTTGATGCCGTAGATGAGCATTTATTATCTGGTCGCGGGGCCCCACTAGCCATCAAGGGCATGTAATGCTTCCACAAATGCGCGCGCACGTTCTCGGCAGCCGACGATGGGGGCCAACCCGGAGCTCGAGTTCATGTCGGCACCCTGATCAATCGCCGGCACCAGCAGATCGAGCTCGGGTCCGTCACTTGCCGACGTCAACGCCAGGCGAATCGGGTGAAACAATGCGCGGCCCTTGTGACCGGTCTTCTGCTTCACGCGCTCTGCGGCCGCTCGAAACATTTGGCGATCGACCAGTCGCGGCGCTGTTGCCAGATCGTCGGCCAAGGCTTCGATGACCTGGCGCGCGTTTGGCGCCTCGACTTCTTCACGGATGTCGGCACGGCCGAGCGCTGCCCGTGGGTCGTACGAGAACACAAGCTGCAATCGATTGGGCACCTGCTCCAGCCTGTCAACCGACGCGCTGGCCATCGGCAGAATGGCCGACAGGTATCCCAGCGCCGGCTCGTGCGGCGAAACCTGCCGCACGAAACCGGCGTCGTGCAGGTACGGCCATGAGAGCTGCACCAGTCGCGCGGAGTCGGCGGCTTTCAGGTAATGTCGATTCACCCACGCTAACTTCTCCTCGTCGAACACGCCGGCGCTATGGCCAACTCCTTCAATCGAGAAGCGTCTAGCCAGCTCATCGAGCGGCAGAATCTCATCGTTGCCGCCCGGTGACCAGCCGAGAAGAGCGAGGTAGTTCACGAGCGATTCTGGCAAGTAGCCTTTCTCCCGGAACTCGCTCACCGACGTCGCGCCGTGGCGTTTGGACAACGGACTATGGTCGGGGCCAAGCACCATGGCCAGGTGCGCAAACCGCGGCGACGGGAATCCCAAGGCCTCATAAAACAACAGTTGTCGCGGCGTATTCGAAATATGATCTTCGCCGCGAACGACGTCTGTGATTTCCATCAACGCATCATCGATAACCACCGCGAAGTTGTACGCTGGAAAACCATCCGCACGAAGGATGATCGGGTCTCCAATGACATCCGTGTGGAACGTCACCGGGCCCCGGACGAGATCGTCGAACGACACGTCGCGATGGGCTGGGACGTGAAAGCGAACGGCCGCCGGCTCTCCGCTTGCGACACGGGCTCGAGCCTCGTCGGTGTTCAACGCCCGGCACCGTCCGGAATAGACGGCGGGTTGGCCGGCGTCGAGCGCTGCCTTTCGCTCCGTTTCCAATTGTGCCAGCGAACAAAAACAGAAGTACGCCTGCTGCCGGTCGACGAGCGCGTGCGCGTGCGTTTGGTACAGCGAAATCCGTTCCGATTGGCGGTACGGTCCGACCGGGCCGCCTCGTTCGGGCCCTTCGTCCCAATCGAGACCCAGCCAGTGCAGATCGCGGAGGATGGCGGCTTCAGATTCTTTCGTGGACCGCTGCGCATCGGTATCTTCGATGCGGAGAACGAAGGTGCCGCCCTGACGGCGTGCGAGCAGCCAGTTGAACAACGCCGTTCGTGCATTGCCAACATGAAGCAACCCGGTTGGGCTGGGGGCGAAGCGGACTCTCATGTCTTCTGACGCATCAAGAATGCCACCGCGTGCGCGGCAATTGCGTCGCCTCTGCCAATTTCCCCGAGCCCTTCGTTGGTCTTGCCCTTGACGCTCACCGCCAGGCGATCGACACCAAGGGTGCGCGCCAGGTTGGCGCAGACGTCAGGGAGGTGTCCTCGGAGCTTCGGCCGCTCGAGAATCACGACGGCATCGACATTGACGACGACAAAGCCGGCCTGTCGAACGAGCTGAACCGCACGCGCCAGGAGATCGAGACCGGCAGCTCCGCGCCAGCGCTCGTCGGTGTCCGGAAAGTGACGACCGATGTCACCCAAGGCGGCGGCACCCAGAATCGCATCGGTCAGCGAGTGACAGACCACGTCGCCATCCGAGTGCCCGAGCGATCCCTTGGGGGCCGGAATCGTCACCCCGGCCAACACGAGCGGCCGTCCTTCGACCAGGCGATGCAGATCGTAGCCCGTACCAATGCGCGTCAGCGACGCTGTGGCCGCGCTTTGTGTCGTACGGGCGAGATTCCAGTCGTCCATCGTGGTGATCTTCACGTTCTGAATCTCGCCGGGCACGAGTCGAACGGGATAGCCGGCACGTTCGACAAGCGTGGCTTCGTCGGTCGCATCACCACCGCGTTCGCGGCTCAGCCGAATGGCCGCGTTCAAAATCTCGCGGCGAAACGCCTGCGGTGTTTGGGCGAGAAAGATGCGGTCGCGTGCAAGCGTGCGCTCCACGATCGCGTGTTCACCCGCACGCGAGGTGGCAGCTTCTTTCACCGTGTCGTGTGCAGGCAGCGCGGCAATAGCTGCACCCGACTCGCGTGCCGCATCGACGATCCGCTGGACGAGGAGCTCACTGGCAAAAGGCCGCGCCGCGTCGTGCACGACCACCACGTCGGCGGCCGCCGCCACACGCTCGAATGCATTGGCAACCGAATCCTGGCGGCGAACGCCGCCCGCCACGACGTGCAACGGTTTCGAGCGGCCCCGCAGATACGGCGGTGGGTCGGTTGTGAGCTCGGCCGGCAACGCCACGACAACCTCGTGAACGCACGCCGCGCGCACGAACGTCTCCACCGCGCGCTCGAGGAGTGTCGCGCCCCCAAACTCGATCAGCTGCTTCGGAATGTCACCGCCAAACCGAACGCCACGACCTCCGGCAGCAATGATGGCGGAAGCAAGAAACATCAAATAAATCGGATCATCGACGATTCCCAATCACGATATCACCTCATAATGATTGCCTCGTCCCCTCCCGCCCGCCGCAGAACGTGACCACGCGCGCGGCTGTGCCATCGAGCACGGCGGGCAACCGCGGGGCCAGCGGCTTGGGCGTGAACACCACGAAAAGGGCGTTGCGTGTCTGAAGCGTCACCATTGTTCGCGACGAATCGGACGTCGGGTTGCCGAACGGACCTTCTGCATCGGCCAGCGTCAGCCGTCCTGCGAGATGCACGACTTCCTTACGAATTCCGGCGTACTCCTCTCCGTCGCGCCCCAGGCGCAGCTCAACGGACCCGGAAATCCGCGCACGATCGTACAACCCGTACGGCAGCTGAAAACCCAGTGAACACCAGTTGCAGATATCGACCAGCGAATTGATGCGCGGCATCCCGTCCCCGCGGGTCACGCGTCGCAGCAGTGCTTCACTGGACGGGCGGGTCTTCGTGGGGTCGATCCCCACACGACGATACATCGTTCGCACGGCCGTGGGATCGCCAGCCGGGTTGGTACGCGCCTGGCGCGCCGCCTCGGCGAGCGGCCCGTCGAGCTTCGGGTCGCGCTCCACCACCATCACATCGTCCATCGCCAACACACCGAGGGTGAGGATTGACGTCAGATCGGGGTCGACGCGCAGTTCCATTTGTAGAATGCTAAACCAGTTTTCAGTTCTCAGAAAACTGCTCTAGGCGGTGGCTTCCCGCCGCGGCGCGAGTACCGCTTGAGGATCCTGTTCGGCTGCTGGTTGCACGATCGCACGAACGCGCGCCGCCAGCTCGCGCGCGTCTTTGATGGTTGGAGAGTCGAGGGCAGGCAGTTGCAACGGTTCGTGGACCATCAGTGAGACCTCGCCGGGGCACGTCATCAGCCGGCCCTTCCGCATGACGTGACGACTGCCGCTCACGCTAATCGGAACGATGGACAACCCGGCCTCGAGCGCAAGCAGAAAACTACCGGCCCGAAAGCGACCCACGCGTCCATCCACGCTTCGCGTCCCCTCCGGAAAGACGATGAGCGACAGTCCGTTCGCCACGAGCGACTATCCAGCTCGCCAGAATCGCCTGTCGATCCGGGTCTCGCCGATCGACGAGCAGGTGTCCGGTCCTGCGGAGATGCCATCCCGAGAAACGGGAATCGGCCGAGCGACTCCTTGGCAATGATCCGCACCTGAAACGGCAGCGACGCGAAAATAATCGGGATATCGTAAATGCTCTGGTGGTTGGACACGAACACGTAGGTGTGTCCGGGCTCGAGACGATTGAGTCCGCTCACATGCACCCGAACGCCGGTCGTCGCGAGAATCAGCTTCGACCAGGCCCGCGCACACCAGTGCGCAAAACGCCCGTGGCGCTCGAACACGCTCGATCCGATCGACAGCGTGCCGAGCACGATCGTGTAGATCGAAATCAGCGGAATCAGATAGAAGACCGTCCGCCACCAATGGAAGGGAGGGAGAGGCATCGAGACAAGAATACACAAGTCTGAAGTCTGAAGTCTGAAGTCTGAACAAAGTCTCAAAGGCAAACTTCAGACTTGAGCCTTGAAACTTCAGACTTCAGACTTGAGACCTGAGACTTTCTTCAAGCCTGAGGCACCTGCCGGACCCGACGCCCGTTCAGCTCGCGATCTTTCTCGACGATCCCGACCTGCGCCGCCGAGCCCGGGTCGATGAACCGGCCGAAGATCATCTTGCCAGCGGTCGTCTGCAGCACGCTGGTGACCACGACGTCGATGGTCTTGCCAATCATGGGACGGGCGTTGTCCACGACGACCATCGTGCCATCATCCAGGTACGCGATTCCCTGGTTGTATTCCTTGCCTTCCTTCAGGATGAACACCTTCATGATCTCGCCCGGCAGCACGACTGGCTTGAGCGAGTTGGCGAGCTCGTTGATGTTGAGAACTTCGACACCTCGCAGCTGAGCCATCTTGTTCAGGTTGAAGTCGTTGGTCACGATCTTGCCGTGCAGGGTCCGGCCCAGCTCGATCAGTTTCAGATCGACTTCGCGCAGCTCCGGAAAGTCGGCATCGGAAATCATGACTTCAACACCCGACATCTTCTGGATGCGCTGCAGAATGTCGAGCCCCCGTCGGCCACGGTTGCGCTTGAGCGAGTCGGGTGAGTCGGCAACCGCCTGCAGTTCCTTGAGGACGAACTGAGGAATGACGAGCGTCCCGTCGATGAAGCCCGTTTCGCAGACGTCGGCTATGCGGCCGTCGATGATGACGCTCGTATCGAGAATCTTGTATCGACGCTGAATGCCCGAGCCGCGGAACACCCCCGCGAGCCGCCCGGGCTCGAGCCACTCCCCCTTCAGCCCGCCCAGCACCAGTCCCACGTAGGGAAGCACCAACAGCAGAAAACTGTGAAGGAATGCGACACGACGATCACCGGTGTTGGCCCAGAAGAGGCCGGCACCAATGGTGCGCGCAATGAGCAGGCCAACCGCTCCGCCCACGAGCGCCCCGACGAGATGAGCAAGAGAGGTCTGTCGGAGCCGGGTTTCCAGCAAGATGACCGCAGCCGCCAGATACCGCGCCAAACGCCGCATTTGGCAAGGCTCGGGTCGTGAGAGGACGCAGCTCCACGGCTGCGTAGACGACGGCGACGCCGAAGATTACGCGAGCCAGGGTAAACCAGGGCATTAGGGGAACCGGGACTGTGACGGCACACCTTATGTCGCCAGCCCCCGGGAAATCAAGCGATCAACGTTTCAAGGGCCTCACCAATCGTCCCGACGCCGACGAGTTCGCAGTCCTCGGCCAGACCACGGTTCATATCGTCGACGTTGGCGCGTGGCAGCACGCAGCGTTGAAGTCCCATCTGCGCAACTTCGCGAATCCGCAAGGCTGGCTGGCTGATACCTCGGACCTCACCGCCCAGCCCAACCTCGCCGAATACGGCCGTCGCCCCATCGACTGCCCGGTTGCGAATGCTGGAGGCGACGGCGGCCACGACGCTCAGATCCGCTGCCGGTTCGTCCACCATCATCCCACCGGCAATGTTCACGTATACATCGTCTCCAGACAGATGCAGGCCTGCGCGCTTCTCGAGTACAGCCAGCAAGAGCGCGAGACGCTGCTGATCGATCCCGCTCGACATGCGACGCGCGTTGCCGTAGCTGCTCGTGCTGACGAGCGCTTGCACCTCGACCAGCATCGGCCGTGACCCCTCGAGACAACACAGCACGGCAGACCCAGGCGTGATGGCGGACCGCTCGGCGAGAAACAGCTTCGAGGGATTCGGCACCTCACGAAGTCCGCTGCCGGTCATTTCGAAAACGCCGAGTTCGCTGACCGCGCCGAAGCGGTTCTTGACCGCGCGCACAATCCGATGCGCGTGGTGTCGCTCCCCCTCGAAGTACAGCACCGTATCGACGACATGCTCGAGCGCTTTCGGCCCGGCGAGGCTGCCATCCTTCGTGACGTGGCCGACGATCACGATTGGAATGTTCTGTCCTTTGGCGGCGAACAACAGCTGCGTGGCCGCTTCGCGGACCTGCCCGATGCTGCCGGGGGCGGACTGCATCTTGAGCGAAAACACAGTCTGAATGGAATCGACGACGATGAGCGACGGCCGGAGTTGCGTGATCGCCTCGAGGATCCGTTCGAGACAGGTTTCGGCAAGCAAATAGAGCGGCGCCTTCCCAATCTGGAGACGCTCCCCCCGCGACTTGATCTGATGCTCCGACTCCTCACCAGAACTATAGAGAACCGAGCCGACATCTCGCGCGACGTTGGCCGCGGCCTGCAGCAGCAGTGTGGACTTACCGATGCCCGGCTCACCGCCGAGGAGCACGAGGGAGCCCGGCACGATTCCGCCACCGAGCACGCGATCGAACTCACCAATGCCAGTTGACATCCGTTCGGCGGCCGAAATCTGGACATCTGCATACAGCTTGGCCCCCGCACCACCTGACATCGCATATCGAGTCGGGGTGGTGACGTCCAAGGCCCCCGCGCGTTCCTCGACGTACGAATTCCAGGCTCCGCAGTCCGCGCAGCGGCCGAGCCATTTCTGCGCCTGCGCGCCGCACTCCTGGCAGACGAAAACCGACTTGGGGGGTTTAGTCATTATTTGATCCGCGTGGGGCCCCACCCCCACGCGCTGCCGTCGCCCTTCGACTACGCTCAGGGCGACCCTCAGCCTGTCGAAGGGTCGCTTACGCTCCGGATCTTGATACTCACATCGTGCCGCTCACTCATACACTCGCTCAATCCGCGTTCCTATGCGGCACAGAATCTCGTAGGGTGATGTCCCAATCGTCGCAGCCATTTCGCGAACATCGAGACGCTCGCCGCCCTGTTCGCCAATGATCACCACCTCATCTCCAGTATCGGCGTCGAGTCCCGAGATGTCGACCATGATCATATCCATGCAGACCGAGCCGATGATCGGGGCGCGACGTCCCCGAACCAACACGTGACCGCGGTCGGCCAGCCGCATGTCCAGTCCGTCGGCGTGCCCTGCCGGAACCGTGGCAATCCGGCTGGGTTGTTTGGCCATCCACCGTGCGCCGTAGCCGACGACCTCCCCCGGCCGTACGCCTTTGACCGACACGAGCCGGCTCGTTAACGACATGACCGGGCGCAGCGGGACGCGTCGCGGCAAGCGGCGGAGGTATGACCCCGTAAAGCAGCAGGCCGGGGCGCACCAGATCGAACCACACTCGGGTATCGCGAAGCATCGCGGCGCTGTTGGCCGCATGGCGGAGCGCCGGCCGCAGGTTGAACCCGGCGGCAAGCTGCGCGAGCACGTGTTCGAAACGTTCGCGCTGCTCGGCAAACAGCGGATGATCCGGATCGTTTGCCGTCCCGAAGTGCGTGTACACGGCCGCCATCTCGAGGTGCGAACCGCCGAACAGCTCCGGCAGCGTGCGGGCGAGGTTGTCGTAGCGAAAGCCCAGCCGGTTCATGCCCGTGTCGATCTTCAGGTGATAGCGCAACCGCCGTCCGCGCGTGGCGGCTGCGGCATTGAGCGCCCTGCCGGCGCCGGGCGTCGAAATCGTGGGTGTCAGATCGTAGTCGAACACACCGGCCAGATCGCTGACGCCCAGACGCCCCGAACACCAGAATCTCGACCGTCACCCCGGCTTTCCGCAGCACGATCGCTTCCTCGATGTCGGCACACGCCAACATCGTGGCACCAGCCTCCTGCAATGCCAGCCCGACACGAGCTGCGCCGTGCCCGTACGCGTTGGCTTTGACGACGCCAATGACTCCCGGCGGCGTGACGGGCGGGTGACCGGGCACGCGCTCGGCGGCCGAGGCGGCTCTCAGGAATTCGGTGATGGCAAGGAAGTTTGACTTGAGCGCCTCGAGATCGACGTGCGCGACCGTCGACCGGATCACGAGTGCCTCAGGTCGAGGTCGGCAAAGCGCGTCTGTTCGCGAATGAAGGCCAGCTTGACGAGGCCGGTTGGACCGTTGCGCTGCTTGGCGATATTGAGCTCGGCAATGCCCTGCTCTTCCGGCTTCGCATCCGGATACTGGTCCGCGCGGAACAACAGGACCACGACATCCGCGTCCTGCTCGAGTGCGCCCGATTCCCGGAGGTCGGACAACAGCGGCCGGTGGTCGGATCGTGATTCGGGGGCGCGACTCAACTGTGAAATGACCAGGATGGGAATGTTCAGCTCCTTGGCCAGCCCCTTGAGCGACCGCGAGATCGCCCCCAGTTCGAGCGTGCGGTTGTCGAAACGCCCGCGCGCCTGCATCAGCTGGACATAGTCCACGACGAGCAGGTCCAGCCCGTGCTCGGCCATCAATCGCCGAGCCTTGGCGCGCATTTCGAGCACGCCAATCCCCGGCGTATCGTCAATGTAGATCTTGGTTTCACTCAACGTCCCGAGCGCGTGCGACAGGCGACCCCAGTCTTTCTCGAGCAAGAAGCCGGTCCGCAGGCGATGCCCGTCGATGTTGGCTTCGGACGTCAGCATGCGCAGGAACAGCTGCTCCTTCGACATTTCAAGGCTGAAAATGCCCACCGTCCGTTTCCGGCCGTCGTACTCCTTGGTACCCACGTGCTGAGCGACGTTCAACACGAGCGCCGTCTTGCCGACTGACGGACGCGCCGCCACAATCACGAGATCGCCGCGCTGAAATCCCGACGTCAGCTCGTCGAGATCGCGGAAGCCTGACGGCACACCGGTAATCAGCTCCTTGCGTGCGTGCGCCTGCTCGATCGTCTCGAAGCTCTGATGCGCGAGGTCGCGCATCGAAATGAAGCCTTCGCGGACGCGATTCTCTGCGATTGAGAAGATCGCGTGCTCCGCCCCGTCGAGGATCTCGTCAGGATCGTCTTCGGCCTCGTAGGCCGACGCGAGAATCTTGTTCGACGCAAAGATCAGATTCCGGAGCGTCGCTTTTTCCTTGACGATGCGTGCGTAGTACTCGACGTTGGTGGCCCGTGGCAGCCCGTCCACGAGTGCCGTGATGTACGCCGGGCCACCGACCTCATCGAGCTCGCGGGACCTGGTGAGCGCCTCTTTCAGCGTGACCAGATCGATGGCCTCGTTGCGCTCGCTGAGCTGCACCATCTTCTCGAAGATGCGTCGATGCGCATCCCGGAAGAAATCACGCGGCTCGAGGACTTCGGCCGCGTGGTTGAACGCTTCGTTGTGAATGAGAATCGCGCCGAGGACGGAACGCTCCGCTTCGAGATTGTGCGGGAGTGGGCGCTCGGTTGCGACCGCGTCGACCATGTTCGGGGTACGCCTGAAGTAAAGCCCTTTTCAGCACCGCTACGCTTCTGTCGTCTCCGGAACGCCGTCCGCGACGACCTTGACCTTGATCGGCGCCACCACATCACGGTGCAGCTTGATAGGGACTTCGTACTCGCCAAGACGCTTGATCGGCTCATGAAGCTGGATCTTGCGCTTGTCGATCTCCAACCCCTGCGACGCAAGGCTCGTGGCAATGTCTGCGGACGTCACCGAGCCATACAAGGCCTCCGTCTCCCCGACCTTGCGGGAGATGAGGACGACGATGCCCGCGAGTTTCGTGGCAACGGCCTGCGCCCCTTGTCGTTCTTCGGCCTCGCGCGCGTCGAACTTCGCGCGCTCGCGCTCGATGTGCTTGAGATTGCCGGGAGTGACGGGCAACGCCAGCTTCCGCGGCAGCAAATAGTTGCGGGCAAAGCCGTCGGCGACCTTGACGATCTCACCGCGCTTGCCGACATTGTCCACATGTTCTCGAAGAATGACTTCCATGGGAGACCTCAAGTGGCTAGTTTACTCCGTCGTGTACGGCACCAATGCCAGCTGTCGTGCGCGCTTGATCGCGGTCTGCAGCTTGCGCTGGTGCATGGCACAGGTCCCCGAAATGCGCCGCGGCAGAATCTTGCCGCGTTCGGGCACGAACGGGCCAAGCAGCTTGACGTCCTTGTAGTTGATGTCGTCAATCTTGTCCGCGCAGAATTTGCAGACTTTGCGACGTCGAAACAGCGTGCGACGCTGCCCTTCCTTCTTGTCGGCTCCACGGGCACCGCCACGCCCACCGCCCGGACCGGACCGTCTTCCTGTTTCTCTCACGACTACACCTCCACCCCATCGAATCCGCTGTCATCGCTCTCTTCGATGCGCGGACCCTCTCCCGGCTGGCGCTCCGGAGGCAACCCGCGAGCGACCCGGCGCCGCTCGGACTCCGTCTTCCGTTTCGTGCGCGCGCGATCCACGACACGATTCTCCTCGTCCACCCGTACAATCAAGTGTCGAATGATTTGATCGCTGACACGAAGTCGCCGATCGATCTCTTTCATGAGATCGCCAGCGCCGCTGATGACTTCGAGCACGTACGTGCCCTCTTTGTGCGGACCGATTTCGTAGGCGAGCTTTCGACGGCCCCAGTTGTCAGTTTTGTCGAGAGTGCCGCCCATCCGGCCGACGATTTCTTCGACCTGGCCGTGAAGTCCCTGAACCTGTTCGTCTGTCGCGTCGGGCGAAACGATATACACGAGCTCGTACTGTCTGTTCACACTGTGCTCCTTCTGGACGAGGGCTTCTGGCCCTCGGCAACACGAGGTTGCAAGGGGTTAGTTCTCAATTACTCAATTCGCGTGGGGCCCCACCCCCACGCGCTGCCGTCGCCCCTCGACTACGCTCGGGGCGACCCTGAGTTTATCGAAGGGTCGCTTACGCTCCGGATCTTGCTACGGTCGATCGTCCGCTTAGTCAGCAGTTCCGAGATCGTCTGACCGGTTGAACGTGTTCATCACCTTCTCAATCCCGTCAGTGGCAAACATCTCAGCCGCATCGGCGGCTCGCTGAATCGCTGTCCGAATGGTCTCGCGTTCCTCGGCGTCGAACCGGGCGAGCACGTGATCGGCAAGGTCCCGCCGCTCGTCGCCCCGTCCCACGCCAATGCGCAGGCGCGCGTACTCGTCGCTCCCGAGCTGGCCCGCCACCGATTTGAGACCGTTGTGGCCCCCATGCGATCCGCGGGCGCGCGCCCGCAGTCGTCCAAGCGGCAGCTGGACCTCGTCGAGAATGACCAGCACATCCGCCAGCGCCACTCGATAGTACCGGATCAGCTCGGCGATGGCATGGCCGCTGAGGTTCATGGACGTCAGCGGCTTGACCAGCAGAACGCCGTCCCCCAGCGATCGGCCCCGCGCCATGACGGCTTCGCCAGGCGCGCTTTCGAAATCCACGCCCTGGCGCCGCGCGAGCACATCGACCACCTCGAAGCCCACGTTGTGTCGCGTCTCCCGGTACTTGGCCCCAGGATTGCCGAGTCCGGCGATGAGTTTCACGAACCGCGTTACTCTTCTTCCTCGGGTTTCTCGACCTTGCCCTTCTTGATGACTTCGGGCTCGGCCGGCGTCGCAGCGGCCGCCGCAGCGGCATCAGCCGCAGGCGCGACCTCTTCGACCTTCGGCATGATCACGTGGACCAGCATCATGTCGGAGTCGCTCACCGCAGTCCACTTGACGTTGGTCGCCACATCCCTCACGCGCACCGACTGTCCCACCATCAACCCGCTCACATCGACGTCGATGTGATCGGGAATGTCAGCCGGCAGACATTCGACGTCCACCTCGCGGTGTACGAAGTCGAGACGCCCCCCTGCTGTTTCACGCCGGGCGCCTCTCCCCGGACGACGATCGGGACGGTAACCGTGAGCTTCTTGTCCATCGCCACGCGGTAGAAATCCGCGTGCAGGAGATGGCTCGTGACGGGATCGACTTGATATTCCCGGACCAGCACGCGGACTTGCGACGCCCCACCCGTCTTCAAGCTGATGAGCGTATTCACTCCGGTATCCGAATGCAGAATCCGCATGAGCACCTTGGGATCGACCTCTATGGGCGTCCCTCCCGGCTGGCTCTCCCGCCGTACACCACGGCCGGAATCTTGCCGCTCGCTCTCAGCCGACGCGCTTCGTTCTTCCCCCGCGATGATCGCGGACTTGCTTCAAGCACTGCTTCCATATTCCTCAGGCCCTCTGTTTGTCGGTTTGACGATGACCCTCCGCACTTCACACGAACAACGACGACACCGACGTCTCCTCGTGGATGTTCTTGATCGCCTGACCGAGCAACCGCGCCACCGACAGCACCTTGATCTTCGGACAGCGCGCGCGATCCGCGACTGAGCGGAATCGTGTTGGTCATGATGAGCTGATCGATGGGCGCACGCTCGATGCGTTCGAGCGCGGGCCCCGACAGCACGCCGTGAACCGCGCAGGCAAACACGCGCTCGGCACCAGCCTCCTTCAACGCACCTGCCGCCTTGGTGATCGTTCCGGCCGTGTCGATAATGTCATCCTGGATGATGCAGGTGCGCCCGGCTACGTCACCGATGACGTTCATCACCTCGGCCGTCCCATCGTCGGTGCGCCGCTTGTCGATAATCGCCAGCTCGGCATCCAGTCGCTTGGCGTAAGCCCGTGCGCGTTCGGCGCCTCCCGCATCTGGTGACACGATCGTCAAGTCCGGATACTCCAGCCGCGAGAGGTAATCGATGATCACCGGCGCCGCAAACAAGTGGTCGACCGGGATATCGAAGAAGCCCTGAATCTGGGCCTTGTGCAAATCCATGGTCAAGCACACGATTGGTCCCCGCGGCGCTGAGCACGTTTGCCACCAGCTTCGCCGAGATCGGGACTCGCGGCTTGTCCTTCCTGTCCTGTCGCGCGTACCCGTAATAAGGAATCACCGCCGTAATTCGCGCGGCCGACGAGCGACGAAACGCGTCGATCATGATCATCAGCTCGACGAGATGCTGATCGACCGGATTGCTCGTCGGCTGCACGATGAACACGTCGCTGCCACGGATGTTCTCGTCAATCTGGAACGAGACTTCCGAGTCGGGGAACCGTCGCAGCCGACATTGCCCGACTGGAATACCCAGAAACCCGGCAATTTCCCGAGTGAGCTCCGGATGCGCGCTACCGGAAAACAGCTTCATCTCGCCAAGGCCCAACGGGACAGAGGGTTCCATCAGCGGCTGTTCCCACCACGGGTTGACCACGGGCGGCAGACTGCGGGCAGTGATGCCATGGAGCTGAATCTCGTGTCTTCACTGCCGCCGACCGCCAGCACCAATTTTTGGCTGGGGCGGAAGGATTCGAACCTTCGAATACGGGATCCAAAGTCCCGCGCCTTACCGCTTGGCCACGCCCCAACACTTGGCTCTGGGCTTTACTCTCTCGGCTTTGGGTGAAAGGCCTCAACCTACAGCCCAAAGCCTGGAGTCTGCACAAGGCGTGGATCAAAATGAGCGACGCAATCGCTTAGTGTATACGAGGGCCCGCTTTTCCGGCAACAACGCATGGCTCTGGCGATCAGGGGCGCACGACGGGGCGCCCGCGTCGCGCAAAGCTCGCGCGAGAAAGCAGCCGCACCACGAATGTGGTGCCCGCGCTCGGCGGCAGCTTGCGCCTTGCTGACCTGGCCTCGCGTTCGGTCGGGAACAGTCCGAAGACGGCCGAGCCGCTGCCTGACATTCCCGCCATCATCGCGCCGCCGTCTCGCAACGCGGCAACCGTCTCGGTAATCACGGGATGGCGCCGCGCAACCGCTGCCTCGAGGTCATTCGCCAAAACCGGGAGGCGCCCGAGCCACGTACGCTGCCAGACGTGGATCGCGCGGTTCTACCATTTCGGATCTCGGTCGATCGTCGTCGCTGTCCTTCCACGCGTAGGCATCCGAGGTGGACACCCCGAATGGCGGCGTCACAATCAACACCCACCAGGTCGGAAGGTCGGTGACCGGAAAGATTTCGTCGCCCCGCCCAACCCCGATCGCGGCGCCCCCGGTCAGGAAGAACGGGACATCCGCACCAAGCCGCCCGGCAATTTGAGTGACTTCTCGAGGCGCAATCGTAAGGTTCCAGAGTTTTCTCAGCCCGATCAACGTGGCGGCTGCATCGCTGCTGCCGCCGCCCAGACCCGGCTCTGATCGGAATGCGCTTGACGACGACGATTGAGAGATCTCGAGGTTCCCCCTGTCGTCCGCCGGCACGCCACAGCTCCGTCGCTGCGCGCCAGACAAGATTCGTCCGATCTTCCGGGAGATCCGCACCTTTGCATCGCAGGCGCAACGGACCCGCACGTGAGACGAACGTGAGGCGATCGCTCAGGTCCACCGTCTGAAGGACGGTCCGAACTTCGTGCAAACCATCCAGTCGCCTCGACTGGACGATGAGCGTCAGATTGATCTTGGCGAACGCATCAATCGTGAGGCTTCGCATCTGTAGTGCTCAGCTATCGCTGTGACAGCGGACCGCGGGCACGAAGCTCGGCCGCGGTAATCTCCGTCGTACCAGGCGGAACGTCGACCTTGAAGGTCGCGGCATCCAGCGGTACGTTCAGCTCGACCTGCGAGAGTTCTATTCGCAAGTCCACCTCGGGTGTTCCCGGCGAGACGGAGCGAACGCGCACCTCGCGAGGCATGACAGCCGGGCCGGACGCATAAGCCCCGTACTCCACGACCAGCCCGGCGTGCTCGCCTGCCACAACGCGCCGGACTCCGTTTGGTTGACCAAGCCAGGCCACGCTTCCGCCCTGCAAGATCGACCGCGACCAAATCGCCGGTGTATTCGCGTCCGGATTGCGCCACCGGATCGGGTGCGACGCAACCCGTCAGCAGGGCTCGCAGATCTCGTGGGCCCAATTTGAGGCCCGTCAACGCCTCGAGGATTTCGCTGACCGGCGCGTCGTTGACGACCACGCGATCGCGCGGCAGCAGCAACCTCCCACGGTCGCTTTGTGCGGCAAGGACAAAGCCGGGCGCACCAAAGGGCGCCGGCGCCTCCAAATAGACGGCGGCTGGTGCGACAAGACCGACCTGCACACGACCGCGAAGTCGCTGACCGGCCGCGCGGCCGCTCAGGTTCAGCTCTGCGGTCATCGTACGGATACCACGACAGCCGGTTGTCGCCTGTTCGAAGAGCGTCGAAAAGTCAGGGCGTGGGGTTCCCGGCCCGGTCGGCAGGGTCAAACGGCGTGGCGCGCAGGCTGAAGCGCTGACGGTGACGACCGCAAGCGCCGCAACAAGGATGGTCCGGGCGGGTCGCAATTCGGAGTTCGCGCTACTTCTTTCTGGTCTTCTCGCGTGCCGACTTGATCTTGCGCTCAATCGCCGAACGCTCGATCGAATCGCCGTCGCCGGCCAGCGCGCGTTCCCACGCGTGCGCCGCCTCGTCAAAATTTCCGAGCTTGAAGAGCGTGTCGCCCAGGTGATCCTGAATCACCGAGTTGGTGACCAGACCGGCGGCCGCTTTCCGCAGATGGAGCTCGGCCAGATCGAGCTGGTTCAGCTTGAAATAGGCCCAGCCAAGACTGTCGATAATGGCGGGGTTGTTGGGCTCAATCTCGAGCGCTCGTTTGATGTACTCCACCGATTCCTGAAGCCGTTCTCCACGCTCGGCCAGCATGTACCCAAGGGAATTCAGCGCCTGCACGTGGTTGGGATCGGTCGCCAGGAGCTTCTTGAAAACGCGCTCCGCTTCCGAGTAGTGCTTCCGGCCTTCCAGCAAATTGCCGACACCATACGGTACCGCTGTATCTCCAGGAAGTTGCCCGGCGGCGCGATCGAGCACTGCCAGCGCTTGAGGAAGCCGCCCGGACTCGAGATAGAGCTCAGCGAGGGCAATGTAGGCCGCAGGCTGCTTCTCGTCCTGCTTGAGCGTGCTTTCGAGCAGGGTCACCCCACGGTCCATCTGTCCGTTCTCGCCAAGCGCGAGGGCTTCGAGTCTCGCGACCCGAAGATCGGTAGGCGCGATTGCGCGTGCCTGTGCAAACTGCTCAATAGCCTTGTCGTATTGTTTGAGCCCCTGATAGGCCAGGCCCAGCTGTTCGTGCAACCGAACGACGTTCAGGCCTTGCCCGTTATCTTTACGCGCCTTCCAGCCTGTGACGATTGGCTCGAGCGTCGCGATCACGTTTCGGTAGTCGCGCCGATCCGTGAGAACGAGCGCCAGGGCGTATTGACCCCAGACGCTGTTTGGATTGGCAGAAATCATCTTGCGGGCGATTGCTTCGGCGCCGGCGCTGTTGCCCAGCGTGCGCTCGGTCTGAACCAGAAGGTAGTGCCCGCGGACATGCGATGGATTGGCGGCAGCCACGTCCTTGAGGACGGCACGCGCCTTCTCCACGGCGGGTGTATCTCCCACGCTCAGGAGCGCCGTCGCCCAACGCACTTTCAACTCGACATCTCGCGGCCGACGCTCGGATGCCCGGCCGTATGCTGCAGCCGCTTCGGCCCACCGTTCTTCACCTTCGTACAGCTCGGCAAGCATGATCGACAGCTGCGCTGAAGACGTGGGATTGTCTTCGAGCAGCTTGATCGCGTCCGAACCGCGTCCGGCGCCTTCGTACGCCTGAACGAGCAGTGTGATCGCGTCTCCGTAGCCCGGTTCCTCATCGAGGAGCTTGGTCAGCAGGCTGATAGCCTTGTCCCACGCTTGACTCCTGACGTACATGCGTCCCAGCAGGAGCTGCACGCTCGCCGTGCTCGTCGGATCCGATTTTTCCAGATAGCGCACGGCACGCTCGGCGTTCTCTCGCACGCCAGGCGTTCCAGGTTTCGCCGATTGCACGAGGCTGGCGTAAATGCTGCCCATCACCCGATTGGCTGTAATGTTGTCGGAATCGTTCTTGAGCGCCTGCTCTCCTGCTTTGAGGGCATCCGACGTGCGGTTCAGCCGCACGTAAATACCGGCAAGATCGGCTTGAATCTCAGCCGACGACGGATCGAGCTTTGCGGCGCGCAGCAGCGCTGCAAGCGCACCGTCGAGATCTCCGTTTGAATCGAGGTGGCGCCCGACCAGGAAGTCGTAATAGGCGGAGGGCGCCGGGGATTGCGCGGCCACGGCTCCGGATACCGCCAGGATGACGGTGAGCACGATTATGGCGATTTTCATGAGGTCATCCGATTGTTTCACAAAAGGGTCGGTCTGGTATAGTTTTCGGCAGGAGGGGGCCTCCGCTTATGCCAATCGATCCCGAATTGTTGGAAATCCTTGCATGCCCGCAGTGCAAGACGCCGGTCGTCCTCGTGAAAAACGGCGCTGCTCTGAAATGCCACACATGCCATCGCGTGTACCCCATCAAGGACGACATCCCGGTGATGCTCATCGACGAAGCCACAATCGAGCCATAGAGGTCCGCCGCCCTCAGCCGTCAGTGCCATGAAGATTCTTCTGATCCGGCCAAGGCTGATTGGCGACGTCGTGTTCACGACGCCCGCAGTTCGCGCGCTGCGCCGGCGCTTTCCGGAGGCCTCGATTACGTATCTCGTCGAGCCCGAAGCCGCTCCCGTTCTGCAGCACAACCCACATCTCACCCACGTCCTCGTCGCACCCCGTCCACGCGGCTGGCGCCGCTGGCACGGACGATTTGCGGCTCGCGCAGCAGCTTCACGCCGCTCGCTTCGATCTGGTGATCGACATGCATGGTGGACCCCGAAGCTCGTGGCTGTCGTGGGCAACCCGGGCGCCGCAGCGGATCGGGTTCGATGTCGTGGGTCGAGGTTGGATGTATACGACACGCATACCTCGACCCCGGGAACTGCGACCGCGTCATTCGGTCCAGAATCAATGGGACCTGCTGAGCCCTCTCGGTATCGAACCACCCGACCCGCGATGCGATCCCACAGAGATGGTCGAGAGTGCTGCGGCTGCCGCCGCGGTAACCATGCGGCTGCGTGCAGCCGGCATCCGTGCGACGGAGACGCTGATTGTCGTGCACGTCAGCGCGGGGAATCCATTCCGCCGGTGGCCGGCCGGCGCATTCGCAGAGCTGGTAGAGGGCCTCGCGGCCGCCGATCCGACGCGTCGCATCGTCGTGACCTCGGGCCCATCGGACGCGGGAGCCCGCCAACGCATCATCGAGATGGCCCGCGCACGATTGGACAACACTCGGGCAGCCAGCAGTTCTGGACGTTGGAGAGTTCAGCCTCGACGAACTGCGCGCGCTCATGTCGCGCGCCGCGCTCTACATCGGCGGCGACAGCGGGCCGCTCCACATCGCGAGTACGTCCTCGGTGGCCATCGTGGGTATCTACGGTCCGACGCTTCCAGTACGATCCCAGCCCTGGCGCGATCCGGCTCTGGTCAGTGAAGCCGTTGACGTGGGCCCGCTCCCATGCCGACCCTGCGATCAGCGACACTGCGCGCCGGGCGACTATCGGTGCCTCACCGGGATAGCCCCGGCGACTGTGCTGGCCGCGGCCGATCGGGCACTGGCGCACGATCTTGAGATGGGGTCTGCGGTCGCTACGCGGGGAACGAACGATGAATACGGCCACAGCGACGCTGACGGCACCACTCCCCACGCGGAATCGCCTCGCGCTCGTCGGCTTTGCCGGCTTGATCGGGTTGGCCGCGGCGCTGCAGGTGTCGATTGCCGCGGCCGGCATCTGTCTCGGCATTACGCTGACATTCTGGGTGCTGTCGCTCGTCGTCCAGCACCAGCGCGTCCAGGTCCCCGGGATGTTCGTTCCGCTGCTCGTCTATGCGGCCGCTGACGCTCGTCTCTTCAGCTTTCGCGATCGACCCGCGCGCGAGCTTCATCGACGACAAACAGCTCATCCTGTTTCTCATCGTGCCAGCGGTGTACCACCTGGCGCGCGGCCCACGCGCATCGATGGTCCTGACCGTGGTCATTACGGTCGGCGCGTTGAGCGCACTCATTGGGATCGTTCAGTACCGGCGTCCTCCAGTACGACAGTCTCGGCCGGCGGCCCGAAGGCCTGCTGACGCATTACATGACGTACTCGGGTCTGCTGGTATTGGTCATTGGTGCGGCAGCCGCGCGGGCGCTCTTTTCCACGGATCGCATCTGGCCCCTCATTATGATGCCGGCGCTCGTGGTCGCGCTCGTCCTGACACTCACGCGAGGCGCCTGGGTGGGCGCCTGTGCCGGCGTCGCCCTGCTGCTGGCCCTGCGCGACTTCCGTTTCGTGACGGTGCTCCCAATCATTGCCGCCATCTTCATCGCGGTCGCGCCGTCACAGATCACCGAGCGGGCGTCCTCGATGTTCGACTTGAAGGATCCGACCATTCGCGATCGCGTCACGATGCTTCGTATTGGCGGCCGGATGATTCGGGACTATCCGCTGACCGGCGTGGGGCCCAATATGATTCAGCGGCGCTACGCCGACTATCGCGACAACGACCAGTCGCCGATCAACCCGCACCTTCACAACGTCCCTGTTCAGATTGCGGCGGAGCGTGGTCTCCCGGCGCTCGGCGTCTGGATCTGGTTCATCGCCGTGCTGATCGTCGATCTGACGCGCCGTCTCAAACGTGCCCGTGAACCCTACCTTCCGGCTGCCGCCCTTGCTGCGACGGTCGGGATGCTGGCCGCCGGATTGTTCGAATACAATTTCGGCGATTCCGAATTCCTGATGCTGTTCCTCGTGCTCATCACCCTTCCGTACGCGGCCGAGCGGGAACCCGTTGCCTGAGTCGCTCTCGGCCCGACGCGCTCGCGAGATCGTCCAGCGCTTCAACGATACGTCAGTGCTCATCGTCGGTGATGTCATGCTGGACCAGTTCATCGTCGGACGCGTCGACCGGATTTCTCCTGAAGCGCCGGTGCCGATTGTCTGTTTCGACCATGAAACCCATCGAGTTGGCGGTGCCGCAAACGTCGCGCACAACGTGCGAGCGCTTGGCGGCACCGTGCAGCTTGCGGGTGTCGTCGGCGGCGACCATGAAGGGCGCCTGGTGCGACAACAACTCGTCGAGTTAGGGATCGGCCACGAGGCGCTCCTGGAGCAGCCGGATCGGCGTACGACCAAGAAAGTTCGCGTCGTCACCACGCGGAATCTCCAGGTCGCCAGGATTGATTACGAGCAGGATGATGAAATCGCAACCGATGTTGGCGAAGCGCTGGGGTCGGCCGTCGAGCAGCGGCTGGCGGATGCGGGAGTTGTCGTGATTTCAGACTACATGAAAGGTACGATCACACGTCGGCTCATGGAACGTCTCGTGGCGGCCTCGACCCGCCGAAACGTCGCCGTGCTCGTCGATCCCAAAATCCCGCACCTCGATTACTACGCCGGGGCAAGCATTGTCACACCGAACCACTACGAGGCGGAGACGGCCACCCACAGGCGGATTCGGACGGATGAGGACGCACGTGGCGCCGCACGCGAGTTTCGTGATCGAGCAAAGTGCGGAGCGGTCGTGCTGACGCGCGGCGAGAGCGGGATGTGCGTCGTGGGTCGCGACGAAGAAGGCGCGCTCGCCGCAACCGCGCGAGAAGTTGCCGACGTGACCGGGGCTGGCGATACCGTGATTGGGACCCTGGCGCTCGCGGTCGCGAGCGGCGCAACGCTGCTCGAAGCCGCCGTCCTTGCCAACGCGGCCGCCGGAGTCACGGTTGGAAATTCGGACCGGCCACGCTGACCCAGACGGAGTTGATGGAGGCAGTGGAGAAAGGATAGTCGAGTGCCTGGTGCATGGTGCGTGGTGCCTGGTGCTGTGCGGGGTGCGGGGTGCCGAGTGCGGTGCTTTCGAAAAACACCACGCACCTGGCACCCCGTCAGTGTCTGAAATGCCGCCGTCCCGTGAACACCATTGCGAGACCGTGCTCGTCGGCAGCGGCAATCAGCTCAGCGTCACGTAGCGATCCGCCCGGCTGCACGACGGCTGTTGCCCCGGCTCGGGCCACCTCGTCCAGTCCGTCTCGAAACGGGAAGAACGCATCGGATGCGGCAACCGATCCTTTGAGTCGCTTGGGATCGCTGGCCTTCATCAACGCCACCTTCACCGCGTCCACTCGACTCATCTGGCCCGCCCCGATCGCCAGCGTTTCGTGGCGGTCGTGAAGACCACCGTGTTGGACTTGACGTGAGCGCAGATGCGCCATGCGAATTGCAAAGCTGCCCATTCCTCATCGGAGGCCCGGCGTCGGGTCACGACTTTCAGACCAGCTGCGGCAGACTGCTCCGCGCTCCACGGCTCGCGCGCTTCCTGCACCCGGTCGCGATCTTGAACGAGGGCCCCACCGTGAATGCTGCGGATTTCCCATTCACGACGGCCCGTTCGATCCCGACTGAGATCGCTCGCAACCACACGCATGTTGGGCTTGGTCGCAAGGATCGGAGCGGCGGCGTCTGAGACGCCGGGCGCCACGACAACGTCAATCTGTGTCGAGACAATGGCGCGGGCCGTCTCTTCGTCGATTTCACGGTTGAGTCCCACAATCCCGCCAAAGGCGGCCATGCTGTCCGCCTCGCGCGCGCGAACATAGGCTTCGACGAGCGTCGGACCCACGGCGGCCCCGCAGGGATTCGTGTGCTTGATCACCGCCGCTGCCGGCTCGTCGAACTCGAGGACGAGTCGTCCCGCGGCATCGAGATCCAGCAGATTCGTGAACGACAACTCCTTTCCTTGCAGCACCTGCGCCGCACCAAACCCCGAACGAGGCTCGGTCGCATACCAGGCCGCCACCTGGTGCGGGTTCTCCCCGTATCGAAGATCTCGAATTTTTCGAAGCCTCGGGACGAGCTCGCTCGGGAACCCTTCCGCTCCGGTCACGGACGAACCGGTGAGCGACCTCTGCGCCGCTGGCGCTGTCCGTCTGAAGCTGTTCTCACGAAACTCGACCTCGTCGAGCGTGGTCGAGATGGCCGAGTCGTACGAGGCTGTATGAGCAAACGCTTTGCGGGCGAGCTCAAAACGAAACACACGCCGCGGCCCGCCCTGGCGATCCAGCTCGTCAAGCACTCGCGGGTAATCGGATGGGGACACGATCACCAGGACGTCGACGAAATTCTTGGCGGCCGCCCGGACAAGCGACGGCCCGCCGATGTCGATCTCTTCAATGAGCGCTTCGAATGGCACATCGACGTTGCGAGCGGCTTCTACGAAGGGATAGAGATTGACGGCAACGATATCGATGAGTCCGATGCCGTGGCGGGTGACGGCGGTCACATCGTCAGGGCGGTTTCGGCGAGCCAGGATGCCGCCATGTACGGCCGGATGCAGCGTCTTGACGCGTCCGTCCATCAGTTCCGGCACCCCTGTTATGTCCGAGACGCCGGTCACCGGCACAGCGGCCGCTTCGAGCGTTCGGGCCGTTCCCCCGGTGGAAACGATGTCGTAACCCCGGGCGGCGAGCGCCCGGGCGAACTCGACGATCCCGGTCTTGTCCGAGACGCTGAGCAGGGCTCGTGGCATGGAGGCTTGGCGGATCTCCTGGTGCGGAACAGCTTACCGCAATCTCTTGATGGCCGTGGCTTTGTGCCTCCAACGGCGAGGCAGCCGAGTTGACGGAACGTGAGAGCTTCGCTATCATGCTGGCGGCGCTGGCGGGTCGCGCCAGTCAGCTCAAGGCCGCGGTAGCGGTCTTTTTTTGTGCCCCCGTATCGAAACTCGATGCGGGGCTCGGTGATCCTGCGGCGCACGAGGCCGCACTAGCAAGCAGGGAAGAAGAACGATGCGCATTCAAGGCAAGGTCAAGTGGTTCAACAACGCGAAGGGGTATGGATTCATCGAACGTGAAGGCGGCAGTGACGTCTTCGTCCATTACTCCGCCATCCAGGGCGCTGGCTTCCGTTCTCTCGAGGAAGGCCAGGCTGTCGAGTTCGAGATCGTTGACGGCCCCAAAGGCCCGCAGGCCGGCAACGTCACCAAAATCTGAACCGAACCATCGTCCCGGGTGCCCGATCCTCCCCGGATCGGGCACCCGGACCCTCAGGCTACTTCCGTCCTCCTTCGATCCCTTCAATCCACGAGCTGTGAAGTTCACGCGACCGTCCTTGACGGCCACGCGGAACGCGACTTCGTTGATGCCGCCCTTGCGCAAGCGTGAGACTTGCCCTTTGACGAGCTCCGCGAACTTGTGAAAGGGAATGCCTTCCTCGCCCATCTCGCGGCGGGCATCGACGAGCCGATCGTACAGGTCGTGAAGCTTGTCCATCTCGGCGAGCGGATCGCGAAACGCCGTCACGTGCAGGACGCGATCCTGCGGCTTGGCTGGCACAGCTGGGACGGATGGCCGCTGCGCAAAGGGCCCAGGACGCCCCTCTTCGCGAGCCCGCATCCCGCGCTCCCAGAGTTCGTTGAAGGTCACAAACCGCATCTGCAGCGTGTTGAACCGGAAACGATCTCCGGTGTTCCGGATATAGGCACGGTCGAGCCGGCGGACGAGCGCTTCGACACGACCCTTCGTCTCCCATGGCGGCTTGGGGAGACGACCTGCAAAAAACATGTTGTATTCGGCTTCCAGCTTGCGAAGCTCGGCTTCGAGGAGTTGCAGGTCGCGTTCGAGATCGGAAGGCTGGGCCACCGGGCGCTGGTCCTTCAGCGCGGAATGAGAAACCAGACGAGCGGCAACCATAGCTCGCGCGCGTACGGCACGGGCCGATCGTCGATGAGCACTTCGCACTCGGGCACGCGACCGACGATCTCGAACAGATCGCGGAGCTTGACCGCCTCGCTCGGCCAGAAGCGGGCGCGATGACGAAGCGTGTCCCCCGTACCGGATTCACGGTATTCCGCCGAGGCGCGTGCCATCGACACTGCACGGTCGTAGTCGGGCGAATCGAAGGGCGGGAACACGAGCGTGATTGAAAACGGCCGCGGCGGCGTTCCAAACAGGGCGGCATGCAGATCGGGATCCAGCGCCGCCAGTTCTTCGGCCGTCGGCTGTTCGGGCAAGTCGGCGTACGGCCAGAAGCGTTCGCGGGGCCGGTAACGCGGTGGATCTTCCATCGGTGCAGGCGTCTCTGGTTTGGAAGGCACAGGCATGGAGCAGGGTTCGATCTCGATCAGTCGTGATGGTACTGCAACTCGGCTCTCGGCGCTAGGCGCCCGGCTCCGTACCAATGTGTCCTGTACGTAGGCCGGACCTTTAGGTCCGGCAAGATCAGTAGATCGTACCGACGGATGCCGCGGCCAGATCCAACAGCGGCGTGGGCAGAATGCCCATGTACAAAATGATGAGCACGAGAACGGCCAGCGCAGTCATGGTCAACGGTCCCGGTGTCGAGAGAACGGCACCGCCAGCCGGGCGCTCGACCATGTACATCATCACCACGATGCGAAGGTAGAAAAAGACCGACACGACGCTCGTCAGCACGCCAATGACCGCAAGACCGGTGTAACCCGCGCTGATCGCGGCGCTGAAAATGTACCACTTGGCAATGAATCCGGCCGTGGGCGGAAACCCGCCGAGCGACAACAGCAGAACGGTCATCAATCCGGCCAGGACCGGCTGACGCGACCAGAGGCCCGCAAAATCGTCCAGGTCGTCGTTCGCGCGGTTGCCCGTGCCGACCAGGGCAATCACGCCGAACGCGGCAACGTTGGTCAGCGCATAGACGAGCAAGTAGAAGAGAAGCGCGGCTTTGGCAATCCCGTTTCCGGCGACGAGTGCGACCAGGAGGTACCCGGCATGAGCGATGCTCGAGTACGCGAGCAGGCGCTTCAGATTTGTCTGCGCCACCCCGACCACCGTGCCCACGATCATCGTCAAGGCCGCCAGCAGCCAGAGAATCGGCGTCCAGTCGTTCGCCACCGATCCAAATGCGGACATGAGCACGCGAACGAACGCTGCAAACGCGGCGGCCTTGACGCCGGTGGACATGAATCCCGTGACGACCGCGGGCGCCCCTTCGTAGGCGTCCGGCGTCCACATGTGAAACGGCACCGCCGACACCTTGAACGCGAAGCCCACCAGCAGTAGACCCAGCGCAAACTGCGACATCGGATTTTGACCCGCGCCCTGTCCGGCCATGGCGACGCTGATGGGCTCGAGGCGCGTGCTGCCGACCACGCCGTACGCGAATGCAATGCCGTAGAGGAAGAAGGCGCTCGAAAACGCGCCAAGCAGAAAATACTTGAAGGCACCCTCGGTACTCTGCAGCACGTCGCGTCGGATTCCGGTCATCACGTAGACGGCCAGCGAAAGGATTTCCAGAGCCAGGAAGATGATCAGGAGATCCACGGCCCCCGCCATTAACATCATGCCGGCGAGGCCGAAGAGCATCAGCGTGTAATACTCACCCGCCGGAATGCGATCGCGATCGAGTACCGCAGAAGAAAAGACGACCGTGAAGATACCCACCGCAACCAGCACGACGTTGATGAACAGGGCAAAATTGTCGGCCGACACGACGCCAAAACTGGTCGTATTGCGATCCCACAAGAACACCGACGCGAGACCCGCGGCCACGAGCGCCACGATGGCCAGACCCGCTACGGGGACCCGCTCCTTCGGCTCGCGAAATGCCTCCGCCGTCATGACGGCAATTCCGCCAAGCGTCACGCACAAGGCCGGCACGATGGCAACTACGGAGTCGAACATCAGGGACTCGGGGTTCGGGATTCAGGGTTCGGGATTCGGGGTTCGGGGTTCGGGGTTCGGGGCTGTGGTGCCGGAATACTGGTTTTCACCGGTAATCCGAATCCCGAGTCCCGAGTCCCGAGTCCCGAGCGTTGAGCTGTCAACGTCCGCGCGCCGCTGACGCGTTCCACCAGGCGGTCGACCGATGGCTCAATGGGCCGCAGGAAGAGCGTGGGAGCAACCCCCATCAGCAAGGCCATCACGAGTGTCGGTGCGAGGGTGCACCATTCCCGCGGGCTGAGGTCCCGCAGCGACTCGTTCTTTTCGTGCGTGATCTCTCCGTAGTTCACGCGCTGAAACATCCACAGCATGTACACCGCTGACAGGATGACCCCAAGGGCCGCCAACACCGCAAAATCTGGACGCCAGCGAAACGCGCCCAGCAGAATGAGGAACTCGCCAACGAACCCGTTGAGACCCGGCAGACCGATTGACGACAAGGTCACGATCAGAAATGCGGCGGTGAGTCTGGGCATGACACGCTTCAGGCCACCAAACTCGGCGATCAGCCGCGTGTGGCGGCGATCGGACAACATGCCCACGATCAGGAAGAGCGCGCCGGTGCTGACACCGTGGTTCAGCATCTGATACACCGCTCCCGCGACACCTTGCGTATTCATGGCCGCGATACCAAGGACGACGAAGCCGAGGTGACTGACGCTCGAGTACGCCACGAGTTTCTTCAGGTCAGGCTGGACCATTGCGACAAGAGCCCCATAGAGAATCCCGATTACCGCCAGCCCGGCCAGATACGGCGCAAAAAACACGGCCGCGTCGGGGAACAGCGGAAACGCGAACCTGACGAGCCCGTACGTCCCCATCTTCAGCAGAACGCCGGCCAGAATCACGGATCCCGCCGTCGGCGCCTCGACGTGCGCATCAGGCAGCCACGTGTGGAACGGAAACAACGGAACCTTGATGGCAAACGCGAGCGCAAATGCCAGGAAGCCCCAGAACTGCACTCGTTGGGACAGTTGCAGATCGTACAGCCGGATCAAATCGAAGCTGTACATCCCGTTTGCCACGTCATGTAGATACGCGAGCGAGATGATGGCAATCAGCATGAGCACGCTGCCCGCCATCGTGTAGAGCATGAACTTCACGGCCGCGTAGACGCGGCGCTCGTACCCCCAGACGCCAATGAGGAAGTACATCGGGACCAGCATGGCGTCCCAGAACACGTAGAACAAGAAGAGATCAATCGAAACGAAAACACCAATCATCGCGCTCTCGAGCACGAGCATGCAGATTGAGAACGCTCGTACCCGGCCGTGCAGCGACGCCCAGGACGACAGCAATGACAACGGCGTCAGAAACGCAGTCAGGACGACCAGGAACAGGCTGATGCCATCCACGCCCACGGCATACTCGATGCCAAACGCGGGGATCCACGCATGCCGTTCGACGAACTGAAAATCGGCTGAACCGCTGTTGAACCGAATCCAGAGTACGAGGGTCAGCGCCAACTCCACCATCGACCAGGCCAGCGCGAACCAGCGGACCAGGGGTTCGTTCCGGTTGTCGCGGTTGTTGATGAACAACAGCGCCACCGCGCCAACGAGCGGAACGGCAATGAGAGTCGAAAGCAAAGGCATTCTCCTCTGTGGCCTCTGTGGTGAGACCGCGTTTTCAGTAAGGTCTAGTTCACCAGGTAGTACCCCAGAATCAGGACGACCCCCAGGAACAATGCCGCCGCGTAGCTGCGCACGGAGCCCGTCTGCATCTGGCGAAGCACGGCTGCGCCACTGCGGACGAGCGCGCCAACCCCGTTGACCGACCCGTCGATGACGCGGACGTCGAGACCTCGCCACAAACTCTGCCTGGAGATCGTCAACACCGGCTCGACAATGGCTGACTGGTAGAACTCGTCCACGAAGTACTTGTTCGTCAACACGCGATGGACGCCGACAAATCGCTCCGCCAGTTGCTGAGCAACCGTGGGCCTGACGAGAAACAGGAACGTGGCAAGACCAATTCCCACGAACGCGATGATCGTGGAGACGAGCATCAGCGGCAATTCCACACCATGATCTGCCTCGGCCGCCGACGTCGCGCCGGCTCCCCCAGCCGCCGCAGTTTCAGTGGTTTCACCGGCTGCCTCGAATGACGGCTCGAGAAACCCTTCAATCCGATTCCCGCCGCCCAGGGCGTGCGGAACTCCGACATAGCCGGCGACCGCCGCACCAATCGCGAGAATGAGGAGCACGATTGCCATTGCGGGCGGGGCATCGTGCAGGTGAAGGCCGTGCGTCCCATGATGCGGCTCGGCCTGTGCGTGAGGGGTCATGCGCGAAGCGCCATGAAACGTCATGAAGACAGCCCGGAACATGTATGTGGCCGTCAGCAACGACGTGAGAATCCCGACCACCCACAGCCACACATGCCCGCTCTCGAACGTCCGAAACAGAATCTCGTCCTTACTGAAGAAACCGGCAAGGCCCGGCACGCCCGCGATAGCAAGCGCGCCAGTCAGAAACGTCCAATAGGTGACCGGAAGCGCTCTCTTGAGCCCACCCATCTTTCGCATGTCCTGTTCGCCACCGAGCGCGTGAATCACGGCACCGGAACCCAGGAAGAGCAGCGCCTTGAAAAACGCGTGGGTGTAAAGGTGGAAGATTCCGGCGCCGAACGCGCCCATGCCCATGGCCAGGAACATGTAACCGAGCTGCGAGACGGTCGAATAGGCCAGCACCCGCTTGATATCGTTCTGCACGAGCGCGATGGTTCCCGCCATGAAGGCGGTTGCCGTTCCGATGACCGCAACAATGAGCAGGACGTCGGGTGCGTGACTGAAGAGCACGGCATTGCGTCCGATGAGGTACACGCCGGCGGTGACCATGGTGGCGGCATGAATCAGCGCGGACACCGGGGTCGGGCCCTCCATCGCGTCCGGCAACCAGACGTGGAGAGGAATCTGTGCAGACTTGCCGGTCGCACCCACGAAGAGCAGGAATGCGATCGTGGAGACCGTACCGAACGCCGTTTCCGGGGCCATCGGCGCCAGAGCCGTCGCGATTCGTTGAAAATCCAGCGTGCCGAAGTGGACGTACGCCACGAGCATGCCGAGAATGAATCCGAAATCGCCCACCCGGTTGACGATGAACGCTTTCTTTCCGGCATCGGCCGCCGACGTCTTCTTGTACCAGAACCCGATCAACAGATAGGAACACAACCCGACGCCTTCCCAGCCCACAAACATCACCAGGAAGTTCGAGCCGAGCACGAGCACGAGCATGAACGCTGCAAAGAGGTTCAGGTAGGAAAAGAACCGTGCGTACTCGCTTGCGGGTTCGTCATGCATGTACGACGTGGAGTACACGTGAATCAGCGAGCCAATACCCGTGACGACCAGGATCATGAGCGCGGCCAGCGGATCCACGCGCAACGAGAACGGCGCAACGAAATCGCCGGTTTTGATCCACGTGTAGACGTTCTGCTCGACGGCATGCACGTCCGTCGATCCAAAGAGAAACGGCCACGACGTTGCGAGCGAAACCCCAAAGGAGGCAAGCATTGCCGCACAGGCAATGCCTGCCGAGGCGGATTTCGGCAGACGACGGCCCAGCGCAGCGTTCACGATGAAGCCGAGAAACGGCAAGAGGGGAATGAGGACCAGCATCAGCGGCCTTCGTCCGTCACCACTTCAACGTCCTGAATGCATCCGGATTCAAAGTCCCGCGATGCCGGAACAGGGCAATGACAATCGCCAGTCCGACGGCGGCCTCCGCGGCCGCCACCGTCATGACGAAAAACACGATGATCTGACCGTCCACAGAGCCGTGAAAGCGGCCGAAGGCGACGAATGTCAGGTTCACCGCGTTCAGCATGATCTCCACCGCAAGCAGAATCGTGATCAGGTTGCGGCGAAGGAAGACACCCGCCGCGCCAATCGTGAACAGAATCGCCGACAGCACGAGGTAGTCGTTCAGGGTGGCCATGCGCGCTCGCTACACCTGCTTCCCGTCGTGCCGCCTGGCGAGCAGGATGGCCCCGACCATCGCCACCAGAATGAGGATCGAGGTCACTTCGAACGCAAACGCGTAGTCGCTGTACAGCACTTCCCCGATGTACCGCACCGATGAAAGTTGCTCGACGCGCGTCGACTCGAACGAAGCGGATCCGAACAGCCCTCGGGCGCCTCGGACCACTGCCCAACCCAGCTCGACGAGAAGAAAAACCGCGAGCACCGCGCCAAACCACCGGGTGCCCTGCGGCTCGGCGCAGTCGCTCCGGGTCGATCGGTTCCTCACGCGGCGCATTCAGCAGCATCACGACAAAGAGGAACAGCACCATGATGGCGCCCGCATAGACAATGATCTGCGTCACCGCGACGAACGGCGCATCGAGCAGCACGTAGAGGCCGGACAGCGCGCCGAACGACGCGATGAGGAGCAGCACGCTGTAAATCGGGTTTCGCTGGCCGATCACGAGGAGCGAGGTGCCGACGGCCACCGCGGCAAACACGTAGAAGAGGGCGAGATCACCCGACAAAATACAGCACTCCCGCGGCAGTGACGAGCAGGTTGATCACGGCAAGCGGCAGCAGGAACTTCCACCCGAACTTCATCAGCTGGTCGTACCGGTAGCGCGGCAGCGTCCAGCGGATCCAGATATAGAAAAACAGGAGCGCCGACACCTTGATCAGGAACCAGATCCAGCCCCACGACGCCGGCAGAAACGGCCCATGCCAGCCGCCGAGGAACAGGTCGGTCGCCACAGCCGAGACCGTGACCATGTTGACGTATTCGGCCAGAAAGAACATGGCAAAGCTCATGCTGCTGTACTCGGTGTGATACCCGGCCACGAGCTCCTGTTCCGCTTCCGGGAAGTCGAACGGCGCACGATTGGTCTCGGCAATGCCCGCCGTGAGGAACACGAAGAAGCCGACCGGCTGCAGAAAAATCAACCACCTGGGAATGAACCCAAGCCAGTACCCGGATTGCGTGTCCACGATTTCCCGCAGCGACAGTGACCCGGCCACCACGAGCACGCTGGCGAGCGCAAGTCCGTAGGACAGCTCGTAGCTGATCATCTGCGCCGACGAACGGAGCGCACCAAGCAGCGAGTACTTGCTGTTCGAGCTCCAGCCGGCCAGCACGATGCCGTACACGCTCATCGACGCCACCGCAAAAATGACGAGCACGGCAACATTCACATCCGCCACGTGGAGCGGCACCGGCTCTTCGAGCAGCCCGAACAGGGTGGTCTCGCTGCCAAACGGCACCACGGCAAACGCCGCGAACGCCGCCGCTGCGGAAATGACCGGGGCCAGGACGAACAGCACGCGATCGGCCGCTCTGGGACGCAGCTCTTCCTTGAAGAGCAGCTTTACGATGTCGGCCAGGGTTGAAGGACGCCGTGCGGGCCGACGAGATACGGACCGTAGCGCTGCTGAATCAGCGCGGCCACTTTGCGTTCCATGTACACCATGACCGCGGCCGAGTTCAGCAGCATGAAAAAGACGAAGAGCAGGAGCGCGATCTGAGCGATGACGGTTGGGATCATTATTTAGTTCGCATGGGGCCCCACCCCCATGCGCTGTACCTCGCGCCTTCGGCGCTCGGCGCTATTCGCGACAACGATCCACTTCGTCAACATTCAGGTTCTCTAGTGTGCAGCCGCCGGTACAGCTTGGGCCCGCCAGGGCGCCACGAGCGGGCAGCGCCCCTCTTTCACGTGGGCCATGTACTCGTCCTTGAAGTTCTGGAGCGTGGTCAGCACGGGCGTCGCCGCGGCGTCACCAAACGCACACAGCGTCTTGCCCGTGATGAGGCCTGCCACGTTCTCCAACAGGGCAATGTCCTTCAGCTCGCCGTCGCCCCGTTCGATCTTCCCGAGAATCTTGAACAACCAGTCGGTCCCCTCCCGACACGGTGTGCACTTGCCACACGACTCGTGCCGGTAGAAGTGCAACAGATTGAGCGCCAGCCAGACCATACAGGTCGAGTCGTCCAGCACGATGATGGCGGCCGACCCGAGGAGCGACCCGGCTTTCGCAATACCGTCGAAGCTGGCCTGAATGTCCAGCTGATGCGGCAGCAACATCGGCACCGAAGAACCGCCGGGAATCACGGCCTTCAACGTCCGGCCCTCGCGGACACCGCCCGCATAGTCGTCTATCAACTCCCGCAGCGTCGTCTTCATGGTCGCTTCGTAGACACCGGGACGAGCGACGTGTCCACTGACGCAGTAGAGCTTGGGCCCCCCGTTCTTCTCGGGGCCGAGCGCGGTGTACCACTCGACGCCGTACAGCAGGATCAACGGAACGTTGCAGAGTGTTTCGACGTTGTTGACCGCCGTGGGACAACCGTACAAACCCCAGGTTGCCGGAAACGGCGGCTTGAGCCGCGGCTGCGCACGCTTCCCCTCCAGCGACTCGAGCAGGGCCGTCTCTTCTCCGGCTTCGTAGGCGCCGGCGCCGCGGTGGATGTAGATGTCGCAGTCGAAACCGGTACCGAGAATATTGCGCCCGATGTACCCCGCCTTATAGGCCTCGTCGATTGCGCGTTCGAGCACGTCCTGTACGTGATAGAACTCGCCGCGAATGTAGATGTACGCCACCTTGGCGCCGATCGCGTAGCAGCCGATGAGACATCCCTCAATCAACAAATGCGGGTTGCGCTCCATCAGCAGATGGTCTTTGAAGGTTCCCGGTTCGCTCTCGTCGGCGTTGCACGCGATATATCGCGGCTTGTCCGTCTTTTTGTCGATGAACTGCCACTTCATCCCGGTCGGGAACCCGGCGCCGCCTCGACCGCGCAGACCGGAGGCCTTGACCGCCTCGACGACCTGGTCCGGCGTCAGTGCCAGAGCCTTTTGCAGTCCCTGATAGCCCTGCTGTCGCTGCACATAGAAATCGAGCGTAAAGGAGTTGGGTTCGCGCACGTAGCGGATGAGGACGGGATCCATATTCATTTTTCGACGTTGTGCACGCAGCCGCTCACGGCTTCCTCGCCGCGAACCTTCAGGGCCTCCACCAGCGAACGTGCGGCCTCTGGCGCCAGACATTCATGCCACGCATCGTTGACCATCACGACCGGCGCGCGGTCACAGGCGCCGAGACATTCGACCTCGATCAGGCTGAAGGTTCGAGTGGCATCGGTCTCACCCACGCCAATGCCCAGCGCGGCTGACAATTCTTCGGTGACGCGCTCAGCACCGAGCAACGCGCACGAAAGCGTCCGGCACACCTGCAGGACGTAACGGCCCATCGGCCGCGTGTAGTACATCGTGTAAAACGAGACCACATCCTCGACTTCCGCCGCGGTACAGCCGATGACCTGCGCCACATGCTGAATCGCGTTGAGCGTGATGAAGCCGTTCTGGCGCTGAACGAGATAGAGCGCGGGGAGGATGGCCGACCGCCGCTGCTCGAGTGGATAGCGTTTGGCAATTTCCTCGAACTTGGTCCGATTCTCCTCGGTAAATTCGAACGGGCGTCCATCGTCGGTCGGCTGCGATCGCAGGGATCGGTGGTGCCCCGCGTCGTAGTCCATTTGTGGGTGAAAGCTCATCGATCCACGTCCCCCATGACGACGTCGATCGACCCAATGACCGCGATGACGTCCGCAATCATGCCGCCCTTGATCATGGCGCCGAGCGCCTGACAGGCAAGCAGCGACGCCGAGCGCGCCTTGACGCGCCATGGTCGATTGCTGCCGTCGGAGACGACGTAAAAACCCTGCTCTCCTCGTGGGCCTTCGACAGGCACGTACGCGCACCCGGCCGGTGTCGTGAAGCCCTGGGAGTAGATGAGGAAGTGCTGAATCAACGCCTCCATTTCGGTATAGACCTTGTCTTTTGGCGGAGGCGTGACCCGCGGATCGGCCACGGCCCACTCACCCGCGGGCGTGATCCGCGCGAGCGCCTGGCGGCAGATGGAGAGGCTCTGCCGAATCTCCTCGACCCGGACGAGATAGCGATCGTACACGTCGCCGTTGGTTCCAGTGGGCACGTTGAACTCGAACGTCTCGTATCCGCCATACGGAAATACTTTGCGCACGTCGTACGTCCATCCGGACGCCCGACCGATCGGACCTGAAAGGGAGTATGCGATCGCACCTTCTCGTGAGATGGCGCCCACTCCTCGCGTCCGTTCGAGAAAGATGTGGTTTTTGGTCAGCAGGTCTTCGTACTCGTCGAGTTTGCCCGGAAGTCTGTCCAGAAACTGCGTGACCGCTTCGTGGAAGCCACGGGGGAGATCTTCTCGCAAACCCCCGACCCGAATGTAGCTCGGAAACATCCGGAATCCGGCAATCAGCTCGTTGATATTGAGCAGCAGCTCTCGTTCGCGGAAGCAGTACAACATGACCGACACGGCACCCACTTCCATCGCATGGGTGCCCAGCCAGACCAGGTGACTGTTGATGCGCTGCAGCTCGACGAGCAGAATGCGTATCCACCTCACGCGATCGGGCAGCTCCAGACCGAGCAGCGTCTCGACGGACAGGCAAAACGCGTAGCTGTTGGACTGCGCACTCAGGTAGTCCATGCGTTCGACGAGAGGGATGACCTGCTGCCACTTCTTCTGTTCGGCGGTTTTCTCAATCCCCGTGTGGAGATACCCGATGGTCGCCGACGAGGACACGACCGTCTCCCCGTCGAGCTCCAGCACGATTCGGAGCACCCCATGCGTGCTGGGATGCTGCGGCCCCATGTTCACCGTCATGGTCTCGGTGCGACGTTCGTTCATCATCCCTGGACCCCGTCTTCCAGCAACTCGCAGATGACGTGCAACAGTGTGCGGTGCACCTCCTGCACACGCGCGGTTGACGTCTCCGGCACGTTCACGTGCACATCGGCGAGCCTCGCCACCGTGCCTCCGTCGCGACCCGTCAGCGCCACGGTCGTCAGCCCCAGCTGGCGGGCACTCTCGAGTCCGGCGACCACGTTTCGCGACGTACCGCTCGTGGAAATCGCCAGCGCGACATCACCCCGTCGTCCAAGTGCCTCAATCTGCCGCGCAAACACACGGTTGTAGCTCGTGTCATTCGCAATGGCGGTCAGCACGCTCGTGTCGGCCGACAGCGCCAGCGCGGCAAGAGGACGACGATCTCTTGAGTAACGGCCAACGAGTTCGGCGGCCAGATGCTGTGCATCCGCAGCACTGCCACCGTTCCCGAACGCGACGAGCTTGCCCCCGGCGCTCCACGCGCGCTCGATCGCGTCTACGACCGCCAGCACTCCTTGAGGTCCTTGCCCGAGCACGAGGTGATGCGCCTTGATTGTGCCGGCGAGTGCCTGCTCGAACACGTCGGATCGAGAACGAGGTGACATCTCGACGACCTACGGGCTGCCGCCACGGACGCGCCGGTCCATCTCGATGTTCGCGCGGAATTCCTCTTCGGACACCTGCAGCGGTTCCCCGGAGCGGACCGGCACCTTGACCTGGACCGGATAATCCTTGCGCAACGGATGTCCCTGCCAGTCGTCGGGCATGAGCAATCGGCGCAGATCGCCATGGCCTTCGAACACGATCCCGAACAAATCCCACACTTCGCGCTCCAACCAGTCGGCCGAGGGCCACATCTCTTTGAGTGTTGGCAGGCTTGCCGCACTTTCGGGTATACGGACCTTGACCCGTATCCGGTACGCGCGCGCGAAAGACGCCAGGTGATACACCACCTCGAAACGCGGGTCGTTCGGCCACCAGTCGACGGCGGTCAAATCGGCGAGAAAGGCAAACTCGAGGTCGGGCGTGTCACGCAGGGCTCGCATCACGGTCACGAGCTGAGCGGCCGGCACATGGATGGTGGGCTGATCGGTCTCGGTGCCAGCCGTGAGCGTGACGTCTGGCATGAGGTCACCGAGGCGCGCAATCAGAGCTGAAGCATCCATAGCAGTGCTGAACGGATCCGACGATCGTCCGGAATGGGGACGTGCCCGGAAATCAGGCACGCTGCTGCGCGATTTTCTTCTGCAGTAGCACGATCCCGTAGATCAGCGATTCGGGGCGTGGCGGACAACCGGGCACGTAGACATCGACCGGCACCACCTGATCGACTCCCTGAACGAGCGCGTAGTTGTCGAACACGCCGCCGATTGATGCACACGCACCCATGGAGATGACCCATTTCGGCTCAGGCATCTGGTCGTAAATGCGCCTGAGCGCCGGCGCCATCTTCCGGGACAACCGGCCGGCGACGATCATCAGATCCGACTGCCGGGGCGAGCCGCGAAACACTTCGGCACCGAAACGGGCGATGTCGTACCGCGACGCGCTCATCGACATCATCTCAATCGCGCAACACGCCAGCCCGAACGTCACCGGCCAGATGGACGATCTCCGCGCCCACTGCACCATTTTGTCGACGGTCGTCGTCAAGACGGGGATTTCGGTTTCCATGCTAGTCCGTTTCCCCCTGCTGCCAGTCGAGCGTGCCTTTACGCCAGATGTAGACGTAACCTGCCAGCAGGATGGCAAAGAACAAGACGATCTGCAGCAGGCCAGGCCACCCGAGCGATCGCAAAGCCATGGCCCACGGATAGAGAAACGCCACTTCGATATCGAAAAGCAGGAACACCATGGCGACCAGGTAGAACTTGATCGACTGGCGCTCGCGCGCGTCGCCCACCGGTGGCATGCCGCATTCGTACGGCGCGCTCTTCTCGGGGGTCGGATTCCGCGGCCCCAGCAGTCGCGACAGGCCGAGCGCACCGGCGCCGAACCCCACGCCGAGCAGCAACATGAAGAGGATTGATAACCAGCCCTGCATGGTGACCGCGACGAGTCCCGGTGCGACCGGGAGGCCCGTAGGCTTGTGAATATTTTCTCAAGCGTCGGCGTTAAAAATCCGCCGAACTCCGACGCGTGAGCTCGGCGGCGCACCTGGCTGCCCCCTCGGCGGCAGCAGCGAAGTCCTCATGCTAACGAACCACCTCTTCCCTTTTCAAGTTTCCTCGCACCGGCCGAGGTGCGCGTGCATCCCGAAAAGAGTCAGAGCAGGTCGGCGCCGCTATAATCGCCACCCGTGCGCCGTCTCGCGTGGTTCTCACCGCTTGCACCGTCCCGCTCGGGTGTCGCCGCGTACACGGCTGAAATCGTGCCCCGCCTCCGGACTCGTTATCACATCGATCTGTACGATGCCCCGCGCGCTCACGGCTTTGTCTGGCAGCATCATCGCCGCCCGTACGACCTCATCGTGTATCAGTTTGGCAATTCTCCGGCTCACGATCATGCGTGGGCCTACGTCACGCGGTACCCCGGCCTTGTGGTGCTTCATGACGCGCAGGTCCATCAATCACGCGCGCTGCAGCTGCTTCGCGAGCACCGGGAGGAGGCGTATCGCGCCGAGCTGGCGTTCAGCCACCCCGACGTTCCATCGGGTGTGGCGGATCTGGTCAAGGCCGGCCTGGGCGGTTCGTTGTTCTTTTTCTGGCCGATGCTCAGGCCCCTGATCGATACGGCACGGCTCGTGGGCGTTCACGATCCGCATCTGGCTGTTGATCTCCAACGTCAGTTCCCGGGCGCCGCTGTGACCCCCATCTCGATGGGTGTCGGCGCGGTCCGCGCAGATCCTGACAGCGTGCGGCACGTTCGCGCGCGTCATCGGATTCCGGAAGACGCGATCGTGTTCGCGTGCGTGGGGCTGGTCACGCGCGGCAAGCGCGTCGCCGAAATCCTGCAGGCGCTGGCACGCGTCGTTCGCTACGGGCCGCGCATCCGGCTGATGTTCGTGGGCGACGAGCTCGGGGATATCGATCCCCTCGCAGAAGCCCGCAGGGTCGGCGTGAGCGACCACGTCACCGCCGCCGGGTACGTGGCCGATGAAGACCTCGGGAGCTATCTTGCCGCCGCGGATGTCTGCCTCTGTTTGCGCTGGCCTTCGGCGCACGAAACCTCCGCGGCCTGGCTCCGGTGCCTGGCAGCCGGACGACCAACGGTCATCACGGATCTGGCAATGACCGGAGCTCTACCTCGAATAGACGCTCGCAGCTGGCTCGAGATTGCCACGCGAGACGACGGTGCGGCGCGCGAACCCGATTTGCGTGAGCGTCAACATCCTGGATGAGGTTCGATCGATCGAGCTCGCTTTGACACACCTCTCGCGCGACGCGGCCCTTCGCGAGCGACTGGGACGCGGTGCTCGCGACTGGTGGTTGCATCGTCACACGCTGGAAAAGATGGAAACCGATTACGTCGGAGCCATCGAACGGGCTCTCGAGGCACCCGTCCCGCATCCGGCGACGCTCCCGGCACATTTTCGCGAGGAATATAGCGACCTGACCCGCGGAATTCTCTCTGAGTTCGGGGTCGACTATGCGAGGCTTTTTCCAGACGCGCGCATCTTCTAGCGAGGTGGAGTCTCGCTAGAGCTTCAAGGCTGCGAGCTGACGATCGAGTTCTTCAAGAGCGTGCGTGAGCTGTTGTTTCCGTGCAGCGTTTTCTGTAGCCGAACGCTGCCGATCGAGCTCGATCCTCGCGAGGCGTAGGGACTCGGCGCGGCGCACGAGCTCGGGGTTGATCTTTGTGCCCCGACCCTCGGCGAGGCGCTTGCGCTCCTGCTCGCGCTCTTCCATTTGTTCGGCGATACGCGCCTGTGCGTCAATCAATCCTTCACCAGCATCACCCATACCTGCATTATATCTGGTGCGTTACCGACTTCGGACGTGGATTCGGCAGGAGGAGCGACGAAGTGAGCAAGATCAGGAATCGATGCGTTCGGGGTGAGCGTAAATGTTGAACCGTTCGCCGCGGACGAAGCCGAGCAGCGTAATGCCCCCTTCCTCGGCCAGCTCAATCGCCAGGCTCGAGGGTGCCGAGACGGCAGCGACGAGAGGGATGCCGGCGACGAGCGCCTTCTGCACGATTTCGTACGAGGTCCGCCCGCTCACGCACAACATCGAGTCGGAGAGCGGCAGACGGCCGGCCAGCAGCATGCGGCCGACGACCTTGTCGAGGGCATTGTGGCGACCCACGTCTTCAGCAATCAGCAGGAGCTCGCCGCTGCGGTCGAAGAGTCCCGAAGCATGCAGCCCGCCGGTATCGGCAAACACGGCTTGCGCGGCCTTCAATGTGGTCGGCAGACCGAGCACGTGTTCGCGCCTGGTCGTCCAGACCGATGGCAAGGGAGACACGTTGACGCCCAAGGAGTCGAGCGTGCGACGCCCGCACATGCCACAGGAAGAATTGGTCATGACCTGGCGGCGCGAGGCCAGCAGCTCGGGAAGCGACGCCGCGTTGGTGCCCACCAGGTGCACATCAATGACATCGTCCTGGCTGTCGGTGATGGTCAGATCCGACGCGCTCTTGATGACGCCTTCGCTGAACAGAAACCCGGCGGCAAGATCGCGATCGGCTCCCGGTGTCCGCATAATGACCGAGAACGACTCCCCGTTCAGCCGAACTTCGAGCGGCTGCTCGGATGCAACCAGGTCGCTGTCGGGCCGTTGCCGATCGTCGGCAAACCGGACAATATCGACCCGCTGGAACTCAGGTGGCATAGACGTATCCTAGCGCCAAAAACGCCGCACGAGTACGTATGATTCCGGATATCACGTTCGTTTCCGTGGCGACCCTGATCGGCGCCGTCTTCATCATCTGGCTCATTCTGGTGGTGTTCTTCACCCCCGGGATCAACTACACCATCGAAACCCGGCAGGACGCGTGCTCCCCTGAATTCAGCTACAAGCTCGTCGCCACGTCACAAGCGGTCTTCTATCCAGGCAACCGAATCGAGGTGTTGACCAACGGAAAAACGTTTTATCCGGCCATGCTCCAGGCCATCAAATCGGCTACCCAGTCCGTTAACCTGGAGTGCTACATCTTTCAAGGTGGCACGGTCGCCAGCCAATTTGCCGATGCGCTCGTCGAACGCGCGACGGCAGGGGTCAAGGTCACGATCGTCGTGGACGCCATTGGAAGCGCGCGAGTGGGCAGCGCGCTCGTCTCACGCCTGCGGGCGGCTGGATGTCGAATCGAGTTCTATCAACCGCTTCGATGGTATCGCCTGGCTCGTCTCAACAACCGCACGCACCGTGAGCTGCTCATCGTTGATGGACGCGTTGCGTTCGTCGGCGGTGCTGGCATCGCCGATTGGTGGGCCATTGCCGAAGGCACGACGAAGCCATGGCGGGACACCATGGCTCGCGTCGAAGGGCCCGTCGTGGCCGCCCTGCAAGGTGTGTTCGTGGAGAACTGGCTCGAATGCTGCGGGGAGATTTTGATCGGTGACGAGTATTTCCCGCGCCTCTCTGCCGCCGGCGACACTACGGCACTTGTCGTCAAGAGCTCGCCCGCCGATCGCGCGACGGTCTCGCGAGTCGTATTCCAGCTGCTCATCGACGCCGCGTGCCGGGAAGTGCTGATTGCCACACCCTATTTCCTGCCCGATAAGGCTCTGCGACGAGTGCTCATCGATACAGCGCAACGAGGCGTTCACCTGTCCGTGATCGTCCCGGGTGCGAACACCGACCAACGATGGGTACGGCTGGCAAGTCGCAGGATGTACGGTGGCCTGCTCGAGGCGGGCGTCCGGATCTTCGAGTACGAGCAGGCGATGATTCATGCCAAGGTGCTCGTCGTCGACGAGACCTGGGGGGTGCTTGGCACGACGAACATCGACAATCGATCGTTCGAACATAACGACGAGATCAACATCGTGATGCGCGACGAGGCGATCGCGCGCCGGTTGATTGCCGACTACCGTCGTGACGTGGGCGACAGTCGTGAGGTCACATTGGAGTCGTGGCAAGGCCGCCCGTTGTGGGAAAAGCTGATTGGCGCGGTGGCGTGGATTCTCGAACGCCAACAATAAACCAAGTCTTAAGTCTGAAGTCTGAAGTCTCAAACTGTGTGCGCCACAACTTGAGCCTTCAGACTTGAGACTTCAGCCTTCCGATTTTTGGCTTTGGCTATAATGTGCCATGGCCGATGTGACCAACGACGCGACCAAAGCGAAACTAGACGCCCTGATTGGCGGGCTCGAGATGGCGACGGGAGAGATCATGTTTCGCGACAAGTCACTCCTGTCGCTCGTCACGAAGATGCGCCAGGATCTCTTTGCGCTCAGGGCCGTGCTCGGCATAGAACGACCTCATTGACGTCCGCCCTGACTTCTTTGTAGTTCTTTGTAGAGGCGGGTCTTTAGACCCGCCGACCCGCCGACCCGCCGACCCACCGGTCCGAAACCGTCGATCCGCATTGTCAGAATCTGAACCTGGTGTGCCAATTCGGCACAAGCGCCACCTCGAGCGTTTCACGCGACGTCATTTGCGCTCGCACCCGTAGATTGAAGACTGCGGGCGACATACGCGAAAACCTGCGTCGTCTGGCATGGCGTGTGCTGTTCCAGATGGGGACGGTCACCGTGCGCCGTCCCGTCATTCCGTGTTTCGCTTTTGAGGTGCTTTCATGAAACGTCTAGCGTCGTGGAGTCTTCTTTGCGTCCTTATTGCGTTGTCGACTCGGGTTGCCGCACAGGGTGAACAAACCGGTCTCGTGACGGGTCGCGTGACGACGAGTGCCGATGGCCATGCGCTGGCTGGTGTGAGCGTCACGGTCACCTCACCCGCGCTTCTCGGCGTTCGCACGACGACGAGCGACGTGAATGGCGTGTACCTGGTCAGAAGCCTGCCACCGGGTGAATACACCATGGTCTTCGAGATGTCGGGGCTGGCCAAACAGCAACATGTCGTCCGCGTGCCGCTGGGCGGAACCGCGACCGTCGATGCCGGCATGACCATTTCGATCGAGGAGTCGGTTCAGGTCACGGCCGTCGCACAGTCTGCGTGGCTGCAGCCGAGAACGTCTCAGAACTTCGTGCAATCCGACACGGCCGTGCTTCCAGTTGGCCGCACGCCCTTTCTCATTGCCGATCTGGCCTCGGGAGTGACCGACAACACGCCCAATGCAAACCAGATCACCGTCTCTGGTGCATTTGCCTACGACAACGTCTGGCTCATCAACGGTGTCGACGTCAACGACAACGTGCTCGGCTCATCGAACAACCTCGTTCGTCGAGGAGGCCATCGACGAAGTTCAGGTGCTGACGTCGGGCATTTCAGCCGAATACGGCCGGTTCTCCGGGGGCGTGGTCAACGTGATCACGCGGTCCGGCGGGAACGATTTTTCTGGTGGAATCCGGTTGAATCTGAGCAATCCGTCATGGGGCGCTGAAACACCGTTCGAAACGAGTCAGCGCGCAAGCAAGCTGTCGCGGGTGCACGAAGGCATTGTCGGCGGACCACTCGTCAAGGATCAGCTCTGGTTTTTTGGCGCCGGGCGCTGGGAACGAAGCAGCACGCAGGGAGCGTTTCCTCAAACGGCCGCTCCTCTGGTGACGGAAACCAACAACGATCGGTACGAGCTGAAACTCACGGGATCGCTCGGCCCCGGCCACACGCTTCGAGGAACGTTTGTCGACAACGATCTCACGGGCGCGCAGGCGTCTCTGCCGTTCAGTATCGATCCACGCGCGTATGTGCGGCCGCACACGCCCAACCGGTTGTTCGTGGCGAACTACGCGGGCGCGGTGGGTTCGCGCCTGCTCGCGACGGCACAGTACTCGCAGAAGCACTGGGGGGTGCGCAACAACGGCAACACGAGCACCGATATCCTCGATTCGCCGTTTCTGACGCGTACCGGCGCGATGTATCAGTACAACGCGCCGTATTTCGATTCAACCGATCCCGAGGATCGCAACAACCGTCAGGCAACGGCCAGCGTGGCGTATTTCGCGTCGACGCCGAAACTCGGAAGCCACGATCTGAAAGGCGGCGTCGAGCAATTCACCTCGACTCAGGATCGGCGGCAACTCGCAGACGTCCACGGGCTACGTGTTTCTCGCGGATTTCGCTATCGGACCCAACGGCGCGCCGCTTCTCGACGCCAACGGTCGGATCGTTCCCCGGTTCGTGCCAGGGTCTACCCGGCTGCAGACCTGGATGCCCGTTCGTGGAGCTCAGATCGACATCGCCACGACGTCGCTCTACCTGCAGGATCGGATTTCCGCAGGTCGGCATCTCTCATTGGACCTGGGAGTCCGCTACGAACACGTGACCAGCGACGCCACGGCGGTGACGAACGGCATCAGCGTCAATACCATCGTGCCGCGCCTTGGTGCCAGCTACGACCCCGTTGGAGACGGCAGGACGGCCATCCATGCCACCTACGGACACTATGCCGGCAAGTACAGTGACGTCCAGTTCGCTCGCAACTCGAACGTCGGCAACGCCGATCGCTACACGACGGCGTATACCGGTCCGGCCGGACAGGGGCTGGATTTTGCGCCCGGGTTCTCCCCGGCCAACTACCCGGTCCTCGTGAGCGGCACGTTCCCGCGAGACAACGTATCGTTCGCGGACGACCTGTCGTCGCCGCTGACCAGAGAATTCACGCTTGGCCTTGGGCGACAACTCACGTCCAACGCCCATGCACGTCTCACCTACATCTGGCGCGACGCAACCAATCTGGTCGAAGACTTCATCGCGATCGAGAACGGCAAGACCACCGTGAGCCGCAACGGCGTCACGTTCGGAACCTTCGATAACATCGTGTGGCAGAACAGCAGCGTGCCACAGCGCCAATACCAGGGTCTGGAGCTGCAGACCGGATATCGCCTCTCCAACGACCTTCACGTGTGGGGCGACTGGACCATTCAGCTGAAGAACGAGGGGACCTTCGAGGGCGAAGGCGCCAGCACACCGGCCATTGGATCGCCGGAGGGCGACTATCCGGAGACTGCTCGTCGCCGATCGGAATTTCCCGAGTGGCCACATCGACGATTTCCAGCGCCATCGTCTGCGGGTCTGGGGTGTCTACCATCTGGGATTGAAGCGGTTGGGCAGTCTCGATATCTCGCCGCTCTGGCGCGTCAATTCGGGTCGCACCTACAGCCTTGTTGCCAATGGGGTACCGCTGAGTCCCGTTCAGCTGTCCCACAATCCCGGCTACGCGGGCGTCCCGTCACAGCAGCTGTTCTTCGGCGAGCGTGGTTCACAGACATTCAAGGGATATGGATTGTTCGATGTGGCAGTCACCTACGGCGTTCCGGTGTGGCAGAGCCTGGCACCATGGATGAAAGTCGAGGTGCTGAACGCATTGAACAACCAGAAGCTCATGACCTGGGATACCACCATCACGCCTGACAATGCGGGCCCGAAGGATGACCACGGACTTCCACTCAACTACGTTCAAGGAGCGCGGTTTGGACAAGCCGTCCGGACGTCCGACTATCCGCGTCCGCGACCGGGCCTGGACGGCGGCCGCACGTTCCTGATGTCGATGGGGGTGCGCTTCTAAACATGTAGCGCGCACGCTTCAGCGTGCGCGTGCCACGACGCGGGGGCTGAAGCCCCCGCGCTACCGTGGCCGACGAACTCCTTGCGTCCATACGCGCGGCTTTGCTAACGTCAGAGCCGTGTTCCAATCCTCCGTGCGCTATACGTGGACGCTCGAGGAGATCGAGCGAATCTACGCGCTTCCTCTTCCCGACCTGATCGTCGACGCTCAGACAGCGCATCGTGCGTGGCAGTCGCCTCACGATGTGCAAGGCTGTGCGCTCCTGAGCATCAAAACCGGCGGGTGTCCTGAAGACTGCGCGTACTGCCCGCAGTCGGCGCACTACCACACGCAAGTCACACCAGAGCGACTCATGTCGGTCACGGAGACGCTCGCGACGGCAAGATCGGCGCGAGAGCAGGGCGCCACACGATTCTGCATGGGCGCCGCCTGGCGCGATGTCCCACTCGGCAGCGACTTCGACGCCGTGCTCGCCATGGTTCGTGGCGTGCGTGCGCTGGGAATGGAGGCCTGCTGCACGTTGGGCATGTTGACCGCGGCGCAGGCTTCCGCGCTCGCGGACGCGGGGCTGACAGCCTACAATCACAATCTCGACACGTCGCCGGAATTCTACGAACAGATCATCACCACGCGGACCTATCAGCACCGCCTCGACACGCTCGCACACGTTCGACGCGCGGGCATCTCAGTCTGCTGCGGAGGCATCGTCGGGATGGGCGAATCGCGCCGCGACCGCTGCGGGCTCCTTCAGCAACTGGCGACCCAGCAGCCGCATCCCGAAAGCGTGCCCATCAACCTGCTGATGCGCGTGGAGGGCACGCCGCTCGCTGACGAGCCGCCGCTCGACGTGCTCGAGCTCGTCCGCACGATTGCAACGGCGCGCATCACGATGCCGCGAGCGATGGTGCGTCTCAGTGCCGGCCGCACCTCACTCTCGGACGAAGCGCAGGCCCTGTGCTTCGTGGCAGGCGCCAACTCCGTATTCCTGGGTCCTCGACTGCTGACCGCACCCAATCCCGGCCTGGATCAGGATTCACAGCTGTTCGAGCGCCTCGGGCTTCGCCTGAGCTCGCCGGCACCAATCCCCGCACCTTGACCTTTGACCTTTGACCTTTGACCTTTGACCTTTACCCTGCCCTCGAACATCGAATCGCGGAACGGCTGGCCGCGATCGAGCGCGCCGGCCTTCGACGGACGCTGACCCCACCCTCTGGCGTTGATCTTTCCTCGAACGATTATCTTGGTCTCGCCCAGGATCCCCGTATTGTCGACCGAATGATCGCGGCCGCGCACCGTGAAGGCTGCGGGTCGACCGCTTCACGCCTGCTTCGGGGGCATCGCAAGGCCTTCGCGGATCTCGAACGGCGATTTGCACGCTTCAAGAAAACCGACGCGTCCCTCTATTTCGGTTCCGGCTATCTCGCAAACATCGGCGTGCTTGCCACGTTCCTTGAGCAGGGTGACGTGGTGTTTTCCGACACGCACAACCATGCGAGCCTCATCGACGGGATGCGCCTCTCCAAAGCGCGCCGCGTCCTTTTCGACCATTGCAATGTTGACATGCTGACGCGACTGCTCGCCGCCGAGCATGGTCCTGGTCTGAAGTTCGTCGTCACGGAGTCGTCTGTTCAGCATGGATGGCGACCGCGCGCCGCTCGCCGATTACGCTGCGCTCTGTCGTCGTAACGGCGCCGCACTCATCGTTGACGAAGCGCACGCGGTGGGACTGTATGGCCACCGAGGATCGGGGTTGATCGAGGAAGCCGGAATCGAGGGGTCCGTCTTTCTGTCGATTAACACGGCAGGAAAGGCACTCGGTGTGGCGGGCGCGTTTGTCGCAGGGTCGGCGTGGGCGATCGATTACTTGATTCAGCGTGCCCGAACGATCATTTACTCAACCGCCGCCCCTCCGAGTCTTGCTGACGCGCTCGATGCAGCCTTGACCATCGTCGAAAACGAGCCGGGGCGCCGGACCCATGTCATGGCGCTGGCGTCGACATTGAGAGAGCGCCTGTCGCGGCAAGGTTTGACGCCCGCAAGAGGCGGACACATCATTCCAATCGTGCTTGGAGACCCCGGGCGGACCTCGGCGGCGGCCGAGGCGCTCGCAGCGTCAGGCTTCGACGTACGCCGATTCGGCCCCCCACGGTTCCTGCAGGAACGAGCCGGCTGCGTGTTTCGCTCAATGCACGACTCGACCGCGACACGCTCGATC
>CAWBPA010000024.1:0-850352 GCA_963790545.1 Vicinamibacterales bacterium | reverse complement strand
TGCCCGGCCGCGCGCTCGCCTTGACCGCCATCGTCGCTCCTGACGCGCGAACTGCGGCGCGAGTCTACCCGGCGAACTACTGGTACTCGCTGATTGACGTTCCTGCCGAGAAGGAATTTCCGGGGACCGGAGAGGCCGGCAACGGTATCGCGCCCGAGATGCGCACGCAGCATCACTGGATCAATCAGATCAAAGCCAACTGCAACGTCTGTCATCAGATAGGCAACCAGGCGACGCGCGAGATCCCGAAAGCGCTCGGGACGTTCGCGTCGAGCGTGGCGGCATGGGATACACGCGTCCAGGTCGGGCAGGACGGCCAGGGCATGAGCAACATGGTGACCGGTTTGGGACGCCGGCGCGGTCTCGAGATGTTCGCCAACTGGACGGATGGTGTCTCGCGCGGCGACATCCCGCCGGTGCCGCCTCGTCCGCAGGGTGTCGAGCGGAATCTCGTGCTGACCATGTGGGACTGGGGCGGTCCGGCGACGTTCGCGCACGACGAACTGACGACCGACAAGCGCAACCCCACCGCCAACGCCTACGGTCCGATCTACGGCGTCGACTGGGGCAACGACGGATTCCTCATCGTCGATCCGCTGGAACATTCGGCGCAGGAGATTCGGATTCCGGTACTCGATCCGAGGGTGCCGCCGGGCAAGGCGCAGAGCATGCCGGTGCCGTCGCCGTACTGGGGCGACAAGCTGTACTGGTTCGACCCCGCGATCACGAATCACGCGGCGATGGATGCCAAGGGACGGGTGTGGATGTCGTCACGCTTCCGCAGGCCCGAGGACCAGCCGGCGTTCTGCGGAACACATCCGTCGGCGGCGCTGGCGCCGCAGAAGAACAGCTTTCGGCAAGTGCAGTACCTTCGACCCGAAGACGCGGCAATTCAAGCAGGTGAACATCTGCTTCGATACGCATCACGTGCAGTTCGACAAGGACGAGACGCTGTACGGCAACGGCGTCTTCAGTGGCGCAATCGGGTGGATCAACACGCGCATCCTCGACGAGACGGGGGATGAAGCCAAAGCTCAGGGCTGGTGCCGCGGCTATCACGATCTGAATCAGGACGGCAAAGTAGATCCGGCGGTCGATCGTCAGATCGCGGTGAGCGTGATCTACAGCGTGATTCCGCATCCGACCGACGGCACCGTGTGGGGCGCGGCGCCGGGCCCGATGCCCGGAAAGATCATTCGCATCGATCCGAAGACGTGCGTGGGTGAAGCGTACGAGCCGCCGTTCGATCCCGCGGCGGGCGTCGTCGGCTACACGCCGCGCGGAATCGATGTCGACTCGAACGGCGTGATCTGGACGGCGCTGGCGAGCAGCGGGCATCTCGCCAGCTTCGACCGCCGCAAGTGCAAGGGGGCCCTGCAGGGGCCCTCGGCCACCAGCGGACAGCACTGCCGCGAGGGCTGGACGCTCCATCCGGTGCCTGGGCCGCGATTCAAAGGCGTGCGAGGCGATGTCGCGGTGGACTTCCAGTACCTACAACTTCGTCGACCGCTTCGACACGTTCGGTCTCGGCAACAACACGCCGTTCGCGAACGGCACGAACTCCGATTCGCTGCTGGCGTTGCAGCCCGACGGAACCTGGCTGGTGTTCCGCGTGCCGTATCCGCTCGGATTCTTCTCGCGCGGCATGGATGGCCGTATCGACGATCCGAAGGCCGGCTGGAAGGGCCGAGCGATCTACGCGGACTATGGACCGAATGCGGTGTGGCACATGGAAGGCGGGCTTGGCACTCGGAGCGCCGTCGTGAAGTTCCAGTTGCGGCCCGATCCGCTGGCGAGGTAGCGAACATGTTTCTTCGCCAGCTCCATGTGAGCTGTCTCGCGCTCGCCGTAGGAATCGCCCTCGGTGGCACCGTCCTCGCCCACGTCGAGCTCTCGGGCGGCTGGGGACAGCGGTTCCACGAAGATCTTCCTGAACGCGGCGCCGGCCCCGAGATCGGCGACTACCTCGGGCTGCCGATTAACGACGCGGCACGCTTGCGCGCCGACTCGTGGGACGCCGGGAAATGGACGATGCTCGAGCGGCAGTGCGAACCGCATCCGGCCGACTACGCGCCGCGTGGTCCGGCAAGCATGCGGATCACGAGCACCGTCGATGCGGTTTCGCAGGACGTGATTTCCTGGCACACCACGATGATGTGGATGCTTCCGCACCGGACGATCCACATGGACGGACGTCCGCGTCCGTCGCCGTACGCACAGCATAGCTGGCAGGGCTTCTCGACCGGTGAGTGGGAAGGCGACATGCTCAAGGTGACGACCACTCATCTGAAAGAGGGCTGGCTGCGCCGCAACGGCGTGCCGCGGAGCGACAAGGCCACGCTCATCGAGTACTTCATCCGTCATGGCGACTACCTGACCCTCGTCACCATCGTCAAGGATCCGGTGTATCTCACCGAGCCGTTCGTACGCACGTCGAACTGGGTGGCCGATGCGGGCTTTCAGCTGAGCCCGTTCTCGTGCATCCCGACGGTGGAGATCGAGCGGCCGCGCGGCGAGGTGCCGCATAATCTGCCTGGCGAGAACCGATATCTCAGTGAATTTGCCACGAAGCACGGCCTGCCCACCAGCGCCGCACGCGGCGGTGCGGTGACGATGTATCCGGACTACCTTACACAGCTGCGCACGGTGGACCGCAAGTGATGAGACGCCTCGTCAGGTCGTGCGTGGCGGTGGCCGTGCTGGTGGTGGCGGCCCGAGCCGCCGAGATTGTCATCGGCGCCCAGGGCGATCTCACCGTCCTCCCGGTACAGGGCAACGTCTACGTGCTCGTTGGACCTGGCGGCAACTCCACCGTGCAGATCGGGTCGGAGGGACCGCTGCTGGTCGATACGCAGCCCGCGGCGATGAGCGCGCGGGTGCTCGAAGCCGTACGCGGCCTGAGTTCTCGTCCGATTCGGCACGTCGTGCTCACCAGCGGCGGCGATCAGCAGGCCGGAGGCGCGGCGGCGATCTCCAAGGCGGGGCGCTACATCCGCGTCATCGACTCGATCGACCCGCGTGGACTCGACGCGCGCGCGTCGATCATCGCGCACCTCAACGTGCTGAACCGAATGAGCAGAGGCAAAGCGCCCTCGGACTCCTGGCCGACCGATACCTACTTCACGCCGGAGTGGTCGATTTTCTCGAACGGCGAGGCAGTGCAGCTGTTTCACGTGACTGCGGCCACCAGCGACGGCGACACGATCGTCTTCTTCCGGCGCTCCGACGTCGTCTGCACCGGCGCGATCTTCGATACGACCGGATATCCCCGCTTCGATCCCGATCGCGGCGGCAGCATTGTCGGAATCATCGAGGGACTGAATCGCGTGCTGGATCTCATGGTGCCGGGAGAGAACCAGGGGGGCGGCACGGTCGTGATCCCGGGCCGCGGGAGGCTGGGCGACGAGACCGACGTCGCCAACTATCGCGACATGGTGACGATCATCCGCGATCGTGTCCGCGCGATGGTCGGGAAGGGACTGTCGCTGGAGCAGGTGAAGCGCGCCAGACCGACGATGGATTACGACGGGTTGTTCGAGAGCCGGAGCGACTGGACGAGCGACATGTTCATCGACGCCATCTACCATGATCTCCGCAGGTCGAAGCCATGATTCTCCGAAGCAGTCGGGCGCGTTCCGCGGCCGCGGCGGTGCTGATGATCGGGACAGCGATGTCCGAGTCCGCCATGGGACAAGGTCGCGGCGCTGGAATTGGCAACGCGCGCGAGGGCGCGTTGATCGACCTCACCGGGCAATGGGTCTCGATGATCACCGAGGACTGGCGGTGGCGAATGGTCACGCCGCCGAAAGGCGACACGGCGAGCGTGCCGCTGAATCCTGCCGGACGGAAGGTTGCGGAGGCGTGGGACCTGACCGCGGATCGCGCGGGCGGCCACCTGTGCAAGGCGTTCGGGCCGCCTGGATTGATTCGGCAACCCGGACGGCTGCGCATCCGATGGGAGAACGATTCCACGCTCGTGATGGAGTCCGATGCCGGAACCCAGACCCGCCGCTTTCACTTCGGGCGAACGGGTCAAGGCGGCGTGCGAACCCTGCAAGGGCATTCCGAGGCGCGGTGGTTCCAGCAGCCTCAGAACCGCGGGATTTTCGGCCGCGGCGGCACGGCGCGCGGCGGCTCGCTCGAAGTCGTGACGACGAACCTCACCGCAGGCTACCTGCGTCCGAACGGCGTGCCCTATAGCGCGCGTGCGGTGGTGAAGGAATTCTTCGACAGCTTCGCCCTGCCGGAGGACGGGACGTGGCTCATCGTGACCACGGCGGTTCAGGACCCTGCATATCTGACGCAGGAGTTCGTGATCAGCTCGCAGTTCAGGAAGGAGACGGAGCTGTCGAAATGGAATCCGCGTCCCTGCGATATTCCCGCGCCGGTCACCCCGCCGCGCGCGGCTGCGCGATGATGTGCGCTAGCACACGAGGAGAGGAATGAACACATGTTGCGACTGATCCCGGGCGTGCCGGGTCCCTTTGCGGTGTTTGTCGTGGCGACGCTCGCGTTCCTCACGGCCGCTCCGGCGCCGACAGACCAGGCGAGTCCTGCGGCGACGGCGACAGTCGCGGACGCGGCTGGCAAAACCATCACGGTAGCCGACTGCACTGCCGAGCGGCTGGGGTCATCGGTTGCGCCGTCGGCGATTGGCGAGCCGGTGCGAAGCGTGACGTTGTCTGCCCCGTCCTGGGTCGAGTCTGCGAATGGCGTGCCGGCGCACTGCCGCGTGATCGGATCGATGGCGCCGATCGACACCGCCAGCACCGCCAGGCCAATCAATTTCAGCGTGGTGCTGCCGGCGTCGTGGTCGCGGCGTGCGGCGCAGCTTGGCGGCGGAGGGATGAACGGCATCATCCCCAATCTGACCGGCGGCGGACCGGGCGCGCAGGGACCGTCGCTGCTCGATCGAGGCTTTGCCACGTACGGCAGTGACTCAGGGCATCAGGCGGCATTTGGCGCCCGCGGTGGCGCGGGCCGCGGCATCCCGCCCGGAGTCAACGTCTCGGACGACTGGACGCTCAACGAGGAGGCCATCAAGAACCTCGGTTACGCGCAGATGAAGAAGACGCACGACGCCGCGATGGTCATCATCGAGCGCGCGTACGGCGAACGGCCGCGGTTCAACTACTACATCGGCACGTCGCAAGGCGGACGCGAGGCGCTGACCGTCGCGCAGCGGTACCCGGCCGATTACGACGGTATCGCCGCCAACGTGCCGATCGTCGGCTTCTCGACCCTGATGCTCGCGCCGGAGTTGATTCGCATTCACGAGAAGCCGCTTGCGAACTGGGTGACGCCGGCCAAGGTCAACGCCATTCGCGGCGAGTTTATGCGTCAGTGCGACAGCCTGGACGGTCTCGCCGACGGCATCATCAACAACTACATGGCGTGCCGCGCCATCTTCGACGTCACGCAAGGCGCGAGAAACCGGCGGCCGTGGGCGGCGAAGCGCTGCCCGAACAATGTCGATCCGAATCCAGAGGACACCAGCGCCAACGTGTGTCTGACGGACGGCCAGATTTCGACGCTGCAGTTCACGTACTCGCGCTACGCTTTCGCCGCGCCGCTGGCGCACGGTGCGAGAACGTTTGGCATGTGGGCGCCCAACACCGATCCTTCGGGCAGCGGCTTGATCCTGAACGCCCGCTTTCGAGGCCAGGAGGGTGCGGCCGAGGGCGCACCGATGCACTCGCATCTCGGCGTGTTGGGAGTCACAGGATTCCTGATGAAGAGCCTGTCGGCGAATCCCCTCGACTACGTCGAAGGCGGCGCGTTCGAGCGCCGCCGCGAAGAGCTTTCGGCCATCCTCGACGGGACGAATCCCGATCTTTCGGCGTTCCAGAAGCGAGGGGGCAGGATGATCGTCACCATCGGCACCAACGACACGCTCGCGTCGCCGGGCGCACAGCTGGACTACTACCAATCCGTGATCGATCGGATGGGCCGCGCGGCCGTTGACCGTTTCGCGCGCCTATTCGTCATGCCGCAGACCGGACACGGGTTGAGCGGCACGAGCTACGGCGTCAGCGGAGAAGGGAAGACTCTCGTGTCGGTTCCGATCCCGAATCGCTACGACCAGCTGGGCCTCCTGTTCGACTGGGTCGAGAACAACACGGCACCCGGCATGTCGGTTACTGTCACCGCCGGCGAGAAGAGTCTTCCGCTCTGTTCGTATCCGACCTATCCGCGATACCGCAAGGGGGACCCCACCTCGGCGAGTGCGTACGAATGCGCGGCGGCCGAGGCGAGATGAAGCTGGGCTCATCCTCGTCTTCGGCGCTGTACGCGGATGCCGGCCCCTAACCCCTCCTAACCCTTCCTACCCTTCTACCGTGGGTAGTGCCCAAGCGGTCGCCGCTGTCCGGGCTTCCAGTCGATCTCTACAGGAAGGAAATTGTCGCGATTCGGCATCCGCACTTTCGGAAGCGTCGTCGCATCCAGCACGTCGGTCTCGTTAATGACGGTGTTGAGAAAGAGCACGTAGGCTGTCACCGCGTACACTTCGTCCGGTGTGAGCGATCCGGGTGTGGCCCACGGCATCGCCCGATTGATGAAGTCCCACACCGTCGTGGCATACGGGACCAGGCTCCCCTCGATCTTGACCGGCTTCGCGTTGCCAAGCGGGACGAGCCCGCGATGGAGTCTCGTTCCCGTGCCGTTCGGCCCGTGACACCCGGCGCACTTCTGCGTGTACACCGTTGCGCCCTGCACCACGTTGCCACTTCCAGGCGGCAATTCCCTTCCATCAGGTGAGATGGCGTTATCGCGCACCTTGATTTCGGCTTCGCTTGGAGTCGTTCCCAGGCGATAGGTCGGCCCCTGTGCCGCTGCGGTGACGGACACGGAGAGCGCGATCACGGCGACGAGCGGCTTAGAACAGCGCATTCTGAATGCTTCCATCCCGATTGACCTTCCACGGCTGAATGCCGTTGAAGTGATCGGCCTGATAGAAATAATCCGTCGTCACGCCGAGAATCTTGGCCGCCTCGGCGATGGTTGGTTGCACTTCGCCCTGTTCATCGGTGCAGCGCGACTGCAACACGGCTTCTTCGCCGTTCCATTCCCAGGCCAATCGAAATCTCGTATGCGCGTATCGATGCACGGGTTGCTGAAGCTCCGCTTCCTTGTAAGTGCGGCCGCCGTCAACCGAGACATCCACTTTCCGCACGGCGCCTCCGCCGGTCCACGCCAGGCCTGTGATTTCGCAGAACCCTCGGGCGGGCAGACGTTGGCCCCCGGATGGGCGAGTGATGATCGATTTGGGCCCAAGCGCGAACCTGAAACCCAGTGCTTTGCCGTCGGGTCTGGTGTCGGCGTTGTTGCCGGCTTCGTGCCACGCCATGGCGGGTTTATCGACGACCGCGACGCGACTGAGCCACTTCACGGAACGAATCGCTTCCCATCCTGGGACGACGAGTCGAAGCGGATACCCGTTATGTGGACGAATCGGCTCGCCATTCTGCGCGTACGCCACCAGGATGTCGTCCATGGCTTTCACGAGCGGGATGCTCATCGTGTACTTGTTAGAGTCCGATCCTTCAGCAACGATCCAGCTTGCCCCGCTCTTCACGCCGCACTCTTTGAGCAGAACCGGGAGCAATACGCCAGTCCACTCGCTGCAGCTCGTTCGCCCATGCACTAACTGCACGGAGTCGCCGTTCGGACCGCGAAGCGGGCGGCTGTTCGCGTTGCACTCGAGGAAGTAGATCTTCGAGACCGACGGGAACCGCCGCAGTTCCTCCATCGTGAAGTTGAGCGGTCGATCGACGAGGCCGTGCACCAGCAAACGATGCTGTTGCGGATCGATATCGGGAATGCCATTGACGTGGTCCATCAGAAAGTGCAGCCCCGATGGCGTGATGATCCCATCCAGATCCTGAAGTGGTGTCGTCAACGCGGTATCGGTGATTGGAGTGCCTGCGCCGGTCGCCCTGCGAGCCGTGTTGTCGAAGCGCGAGCGCTGTCCGTACGCGAGGTTCTCCTTGAGACGTGCCTCGGCGGGCTGGACGGAGCTTGGTACTGCAGACTGGGCATCCATCGGCTGAACCGCCCCCACGGCCAGGCCCGCCAAGGCGGCGCTTTCCGTCAGGAACTGCCGACGATCGGAATGACGGTGCGAACCCATTTCTCCCTCCTCGAATCAGTCTCGTAAGCAGGTCTAGCGACCTTCCGGCAGAGCCAACGCCATCACGGTCCCTCCCGATGCGACGACGACATATTGCCTCTTGTTCAACATGAAAGTCATCGGACCGGCCCGGACGCCGGCGCCCGTCTGCAGGTGCCAGAGGTTCTTACCGCTCGTGGCGTCGAACGCCATGAGGTTTCCATCCGCTTCACCGGCGAAGACGAGACCCGACGCAGGTACTGAGTGTTCCGCCGAACGAGGGTTTCGGGTACTTGAATTCCCAGCGCACGAGACCGGTCACGGGATCGATCGCGCGCAGCGCACCGTAGCCGGGCTCCCCGGGAATCGTTTCAACGGCGCCGCCCCAATACACATGTCCCTCGAGAAACTTCTGCGGAAACGCATAGTACTTCGCGCAGGCTTCGCGGCTGGTCACGTAGAACAAGCCCGTCGAGGGATTGAATGAGGGTGACATCCAATTGGTTCCCCCGGCCACGTCAGGACAGGTGATCGTGCCTTGAGGGCCGATCTGATTCGCCGGCAACAGAACAGGACGACCATCTGGTCCGATTTCCTGTGCCCACGTCGTTTGTACGAAGGGACGCGCACGAAGCAGCGTACCGTTCGCGCGATCGAGCGTATAGAAGAAGCCGTTCCGGTTGGCGGTCATCACCACTTTCCGTTGGGCGCCGTTGATCGTGAGATCGGCAAGGATGGGCACCTGCACCGCGTCCCAGTCGTGCACGTCGTGCGGCGTGAACTGATAGTGCCAGCGGAGCCGTCCCGTGTCGGCGTCGAGCGCGACGATCGAATCCGTGTACAGGTTGTCGCCCGGACGCACGTCGCCGTACGAATCGGGTGCCGGATTGCCTGTCCCCCAGTAAACGAGGTTGAGATCGGGATCGAACGCGCCGGTCACCCATGTGGAACCGCCGCCATGACGCCAGGCCTCAGGTGGCCAAGTGTCCCCGCCTGGTTGACCCGGCTCGGGGACGGTCCAGAATCGCCAGGCTTTCTGTCCGGTGTTGACATCGAATGCGTCAATGAAACCGCGGACGCCGTACTCGGCTCCCGCGATCCCGACAATCACCTTGTCTTTGACAATGAGGGGCGCCACCGTTGCCGTGTAGCCCCGGGCGGGATCGTCGATTTGAGCATCCCACACGACGCTGCCGGTTCGGGTGTCGAGCGCCAACAGGTGCGCGTCGAGCGTGGTCATGTAAAGGCGATCGCCGCGGATCGCAAAGCCTCGATTGACGCGACCGCAGCAGATGTTCAGCTTCTCGGGGAGTTGTCGCTTGTAGTGCCAGATGGATCTGCCCGTGCGCGCGTCGAGCGCCCACGCGTGATTGTCGGGCCCGGTAAGGTACATGATGCCGTCGACCACGAGCGGTGTGGCTTCGAACGCGCCTGCGACGCCGGTCTGGAACAGCCACTGCACGGTCAATTGGCCGACGTTGGCTGGTGTGATTTGAGTCAATGGGCTATGTCGCTGCGCAGTGTTGTTGCCCGAGTAAGTCGTCCACGCGCCCTCGGTCTCGGTTGCCTGCGCCGACGCGTTTCCGTTCGCGCACAACCACAGAACGGTTGCGAGGCATGCGCTTGCAACTGTGCGAGTCATTGACGTGTTCCTTCCGCTAAAGCGTCAAAAGGGATCTCAAGTACCGAATCACGTCGTCGAGCTCGGCGTCGGTCAACCGTTCGCGAGAATAGTCGGGCATGAGCGAACGGGATTCCGAGATCACTTCACGTAGATTGCTCCGATCAAAGGAGAGGATCTGCTCCTTGGTGTCCATCACCTGGACAGAGAACGGATCTTCGTTCTTGCGAGCCGCACGAATGCGACGACCGTCGCGCATGACGACTGTCACGGGCCAATATCCGTCCGTGAACGATTTGCTCGGTGTGCGGATCTCGTCGAGCAACGCCGTTGTCGAGCGGGCTGAGCCGATTCTCGAGAGATCCGGCCCGAGGCGTCCTCCGCGGCCGCGAACCATGTGGCATTGCCCGCAGGTCGCCTTGCCCCAGAACAGCGTCTCGCCGTTCTGAGCGTTGCCGCGTTGTTCCTCAGCGGACGTCGGACCGCCGAGCGTTCTGAGATACGCGATGAGCGCCCACACTTGATCGTCGGTCGTGTTGCTGATCTGCGCTCCCGGCATCTCGGTTCCGGGAATGCCGCGCATGATGGTCTGAAACAACTGGGCGTCAGTGCCGCCGTGCGACCATTGACCGGTCGTGAGATCGGGGCCCCGCACTCCTTTGGCATTGAGACCGTGACAGCCCGCACAGGCAAGCCTGAACAGCTGCTGGCCCTGGTCAATCGCTTGCGCGTCCCCGGTGAAAGGGTTCTTGACTTCAGCTTGCTCGGCGAAGCCCAAAGAGACCGCGACGAGCAGGACGACGACCAGCACTGCCGGAAGTGTCACCTTGACCACGGCTTTCCTCCATGTCGTCGATTTGTGTGTGAGATGTTATAGCAATTCCTTGGATTCCCGACGCCTCTCGCATAGACTCCTCATCCAATCCCATTGAAGGAGGACGTCATGCCAAGGACCGCGAGACGGCTGGCCGTGGTTGCGCTCGTCGCCTTGATTTTTCTGACATTGCGAGCCCGAACCGATCGAGACGTCGTGGTGGCTCAGACGGGCCAATCGATCACGGTAACCCGGATCTATACCGGCCCAGATGGTCAGAGCCATTCTGAAGAGCTTCAAATGAAGCTGAACGGGAGGACGTCCGAGTTGATGAAAGCCACGGGCGTGCAATTCAGCCGGACGCCGGCCGGCTACTTCAACGACTGGCATGTCGGTCCCCGCCGGCAGTACGTGATCACGCTCAGCGGCCGGGGAGAGATCGAAGTTGCCGGCGGCAAGAAAATCTCGATAGGTCCCGGCCACATCAATCTGATCGAAGACCTGACCGGCAAGGGTCACACGACGAGAGTGGTGGGGACCGAAGATCGCGTCACGGTTGCGATCCCGCTACAGTGAAAGGTCAAAGGTCAAACTTTTCACTTCAGGCTGCGTTAGCAGCCTGCTAGGGTCTCAACACGTACTCCGGCGCCGTCGTGTTCTGCCCTTTGAAGCAGCAGCTGCCCAGGAAATTCGGACGATACGGATTGCTGGCGCTGTTGAGGCCTTTAGGAAGCGCGCCGATCTTTGCTGGCCCGTTGATGCGGCCGAGCACCCGGTCGCGTGCCTGCTCGATCTGGCCGAGCAGCCGATCGATGTCCCAGCCCACGTGCTGCCGCTTCCAGTACACGACCTTTCCTGCAATCAGTACGTCCCGGACGTGACTCGGGGTCATCATCGTCACGATGGTGCCCGGCACGTTGTTCATCGGCCAGGTGTTGATGTGTCGCGCGTCGAGCACGATGATGTCGGCTTCCTTGCCCGGTGTGAGCGTTCCTACCTTGTGCAGAATGCGATTCGAGGCGGCGCCCGCGATCGTGGCCATCTCGATCACTTGCCGTGACGTCACGAGTTGCGGTATCGGCAGACCGCCGGGGTTGCTCTCCGGAAAAGCGAGGTCGTTGGCCAACGCTCGTTGCAGACAGAAGGCTCCACGCATCAGCGAGAACGGGTCGGTCGTCATGTTGGTGTCGACGTCCGGGCTCAGGCTGGGGAGGATGCCGTGATTGAGCGCCTCCTGAAACGGAGGCATCCCGTGCCGCATCTGCATCTCGATGAGATTCGCGATTGAGATGTGCGCGCCTCGCTCGCGGCAAATGTCCCACGCTCTCGATCGGAAGGCGCCCGGGTATGCCGATTCGCCAACGCCGACCTGCGCGCGGGGCGTGTCCTGCCATCGAGTGGCATGGATGAAGGTCACATCCGACCAGTCGGTGCCGTTCCTCGCATCGGCCGCCGCATTGACGATCGTCATCGGGTTGCCGACGATGTGGTTGTGAAGCGAGGCGCCGAACGCCCGGCCGAGCTGCCATCCCGTGTACTCAGCGCCTACGAATGCGAGAGCCGGGCCGCCCGCGAAGCCGAGCGTCACCAATTGATCTGAGGAGCTGAAATACGTCTTCGCGATCCGGCCGATCCCCTTCGTGGTGTCCTTGATGGCGCCAGGGAACTCGAACGGGATGCCCTCGGCGCTCCGATTGATCCCCCCGCTGTAGGCGAACACCATCCGCCGGCCCGACTCCATCAACCCTTTGATCATCGCGTCGGTGTATTCGGGCGTGTGATTGGCTTGGGAGGTATCGGTTCCGGTGGTGATGCCCTGACTGATCTCGCTGAGGCATGCGACGAGCTGGGAGATGTAGCAGTCCTCGGGGTCGTAGGGCACGCGTCCCAGGTCCCAGATCAACCTGCTCGGGTTTTGGGGATCTGCGATCCGTCCGGCGGTCCAGATGTTCTGCACCACGGACCCGTAGGTCTCCTGCGGCCACGCTCCTTGGAGAATGCCATCGGCGATGATGCTCCGCTGCAGCGTCTGGTACTGATGATGGTGCGTCGTGATGAAGCCAGGCATGACGATCGTGCCGGAGCAGTCGACTATTTCAGCGTCGGCGGCCGACACGTTCGGCGCCACCTGGGCGATCTTCTTCCCGTCGATCAGGACATCGGCCTTCTCGAAGTCGCCGACCTTCGAATCGAGCGTGAGCACGACGCCGCCGCGCAGCAGAATGCGGCGCTTGCTCCCGTCACCGACGAGCGGCGGCGTATCTGCGCGCGGGGTCGCTTGTTGTCCGCCGACTTGCGCGGCACCGCAGGATCCCGCCGTGAGCCCGGCAGCCGTTGCCGCGACCGTCAGGAACTCCCGTCGCGACGGGTGGACACACGACTGACTCGTGTACATGGTTGCCTCCTTCGAGCTTCGGAGGAATTCTCTTCTGTTCATGCGGCACTATACAACTCCGGGCCCGCAGGTCAACGGAGCCCCAGGCGGCGAGAATTGTCCCACCACCACGAAGGCGCTTCGAGAGCGGTCGCTACCGAGACACACGGCGCTCGACGTGCGCGGCCACCCTGTCGAGCGTCTCTTCGTTTCCGCGTTCGAAAAATCGCCGCATCGCAACAGATTCAGCATCCGTACCGTAACCGAGGCTGGCGGCGCGAACGTGTGTGCGGCCCTCGGCAAGCGGGGTCAAGGTCACGACCGTCCACGTCTGTTTCCACGCCTCTTTGAAAGGGAAATTCGCGGGCGTCTTGTGGATACGGATCGCAATCATGCGCGGTGGCTCGAAGGCGAGGATCTCGTTTTCGATGGTCTGCGCGTCGCCGATCGTCCCATCCCCACCGTACCGGGTACGAATCAGGCCACCGACGCGGAGATCCACATCAGCCAATGCCACTCCGACCGCCTTATGGCCTTCGGACGTTGACCAGACTCTCCACAGATCAGCGATCGGCGCGTTGATTGTGCGCTCGTTGACAAACGAGACGATCGACGACTGGTCTTGAGCACGGACCGCTCCAGGGAGCACGAACAACAACACCGCAAGCCATCGCTTCATCGCATCGTCTCCTTGTGACGTAGGCGGGTCGGGATCTTGACGCGCCCCTTCGCGCGTTTGGCTATGCCGACCCGATTGAAATAATCGCGAAGCAGCGCCGTCGCTTCGTCGAACGGTCCCAGATGGCCGGCGGCTCTCGATTGCATCAAGCCACCCTCCATCACGGTCAATACGAATCTGGCGAGCTGCCGCCGATCGATGTCGGCCGGTAAGCGGTCGCTGGCGCTCTGCAGCCACCGCTCGACGCGGCTGGACCAGTTCTCGAAATTCTTGTGGAGGAGATCGCGAGCCTTGGGATCCCCATCGCTCACTTCAAGCGCAAGATTGCCGATGGGGCAGCCCAAGCGGCAGTTCTCGCGTACCATACGCTCGCGATAATGGCCGAGGAGCATGAACACGCGTTCGATTGGATCATCGGTGGCCGCCTCGACCGGATCCATCACAGCCGGACCGAGGTAATCGAGCGCGAAGTCCAGCACGCCCAGGAGCAGCGCGTCCTTGCTCTCGAAGAAGTGATACAAGCTCCCTGGATTGACACCGGCCTCGCGCGCAATCGTCGCCACACCGGTCGCGTGATAGCCCTGTTCGTGAAAGAGCTGAAACGCCGTACGAAGGATGCGTTGGCGTGTATCGCCGCCGCTGTGGCTGTGTTGAGCGTTCACTCAACTCACTTTAAGTGATCGCTCAACTCGTGTCAAGACACCGCGCTGCGCTCAAGTAATGACGACACTGCTCGCTTGTGGAAGCCCGTAGGCGGGACGTAACCACGTGCTTCCCGCGTCCGTCGAGACGTAGAGATTGCCGGCGCGATCCGCGACCGCGGCCGCTGAACCACGAGTGGCGATGCAGCGCGTGTCGGCAATGCCGTCGATCCATCTTGGCAGCCCGCCGGCGACGGGCATGAACGGTCGCCGAGCGCCTATTGGTCGTCGATAGACCGCGCCCTCGGTCGCGAAGTGGTCCGTGGATGCCGCGACGAGTACGTCGTCGCCCAGAAACGCCACGGCAGAGCAGTACGACGCATGGAGGCCGTCCTGCTCCACATTCCAGGTTGCTCCGCCATCTTGACTGATACAGAGCCCGATGCCGGCCGCCGCGATGACAAGACTGGGATCGGTCGGGTGCGCGCACACCTCGTGGACGTCAGTGTCGATATCGATCGTCGGTTGCCAAGTCGCACCGCTGTCCGTCGAGCGTGGGATGCCCCCAACGTGGACGTTCGCGAGGATCACCCTCCCATCCGCCGTGGCTGCTATCGAGCGAATCCCGAGTGGTGGTCCGACGCGCTGGCCGTTGATGACGGCCGAGCCCGCATACCATGTGTCTCGACCCACAACGGCCTCGAAGCTGCGGAGTCGTTCGACGTTGCCATTTGCGCTCACGCGCAGGAGACGCGCATCGTCTGTCCCGACGTAGATTGCGTCGGCGACTGGCGCGCAGCACGCCAGTTGAAACTCGCTGGTCGCGAGCGTACGCCACTCGCCGTCGGAGGTGCGGCGTTGAAGCGAGTGTCCCGAGACGATGGCGAGAGCGCCGCCGTGCCCGTCCGACGCAAGCGCGCCAACCGGCTGGCCGGCAAGCTCCTGGTTGCAGTTCTCGCCAGTGATCACGAACAACCCATCGCCCCACGTCGCGAAGAGTACGGTTCGGGTCGTCATCGGCGGATCCTACTCTGCTCCTGAGGGGCAGTGGTGAACGGAACACGCACGCCCGCGTTCGCCTTCCTGATGCTGGTGTTTGTCGCTAGGTGAGCCAACCTTTCGTGAGTTGGAACCAGATGGCTGCGTGGCTGAGGCGGTTGGATGGGCTCCGAGGCGCGGCGTGAAGCACCTACTCTTGCGACGGCTCCGTTCCTGCCAAACCCAGGAATACAAAAACGGCGCGGTTGAGCGCCTTCACTTCTTCGGACGCCAGTGAGCCGACCAACCTTCCGAGGCGTTTTCTGGGCACGGCCGTCAACTTGTCCACCATCATCCGGCATGGTGCACGCAGTCCACTCTGGGCACCGGCCTGGACCGATAGCCTAAAGATCGGCGCCTGCGTCGGATCGGTGGTCAAGGGGCAGACGACGATCGAATCGTTCGCGTCGAACCGATCATCCTGGACGATGACGGCGGGTCGCGGCTTGCCCGCATAGGCCGCTCCACCCGCGACAGTCCAGATCTCGCCACGTTTCATTCTTCATTCCAGGCAGAAATTGCGTCGACGAACGCCTGGTCCCTCTTGGCGTGAGGACTCTTTGCCACCGCCAGCGACTGACGGTGTGCCGCCTGGACGAAGGACTTCGACCGGACGTCCGGAACCCAGATCTGAACGGGACGAAGCCCCGCTTTCCGCAATCGGGTGCGATGCGCGCGGACCTTATCGCGGGATGTGGATCGAGCGGTCGTCGGCATGGAATTCCTCCGGTTACATGTAACCTAGCACATCGCACAGGCACCCCGCAAACACGCACAGGGGTCAGGCGCTTCCCTGAAGGAATCGCGTACGACGGAAATCGGTTTAATCGACCCGCCGTAACGGCACCACTTTTCAGGTACTTGGCGCCAGGTGAGAGTGGCGATGAAAGAGTGGTGAGCCTTGCAGGAATCGAACCGGCCTAATGTGAGGCGTCAGCCAGCGTCCGATTTCCTTGCAACACAAAGCCAGTCCTTTGCGCACGGTGCCGAAGTGTTCCACCAGCCCGGCGACCTGAAGTGCCCCCTTTTCAGTTCAGGTTGCTGGCGTTTTCAGCACCCTGTCAGGTCCACTTCCCGTTGGGGGACGCCACTCTTGTATTGTGTCTCTTAAAGCCCGTATCCTCGCCGGACGTCCATGCAGGAAACCACGCGGGCCATCATCGGCGACGCCTTCCGGGACTTGCGCGGCTCGTGGCACGCGCTCGCACTGACCGACCTCGCCTACAAGCTGGTCTCGTTCGCGCTGCTGACGCCGGCGACGTTGCTCCTGCTGCGGTGGGCGATGGCCCGCACCGGAACCGAGGTGGTCGCTGATGTCGAAATCGCGTCGTTCTTCCTGACCACGCGCCCCGGCATTCTGTCGCTGATCCTGTGCGGCGCGATTCTGACGGGCATCACGGCGCTGGAGATGGCGTGTCTCATGGCGATCGGGCTTGCCGCCGTGAACGGCCGTCAGCTGAACGTCAGGGGCGCACTCGCGTTCGGCGCGTCGCGAGCGCTGCCGGTCCTCCGCCTCACGACGAACATGGTCGCGCGCCTGCTCGTGGGCCTGCTGCCTTTCGCCGCCGCGATCGGCGTCGTGTACTGGACGCTGATGAGGGATCACGACATCAACTTCTATCTGTCCCAGCGGCCGCCGTCCTTCTGGGCCGCCGTGTCGATCGCGGCCGTGATCGTCGTGTTGCTCGTCGTCCTCCTCGTGCGGACGCTGGCGCGCTGGGCGCTGGCGCTGCCGCTCGTCCTGTTCGCGGGCATCGTGCCGCGGCGGGCGCTGGGCGAGAGCGCAGCGCGGATGACCGGTCGTCGCTCCACCGCGATCGCGGCCCTCGCCGTATGGGCCGTGCTTGCCGCGGCGCTCGTCGGCGTCGCCACGTGGGTGCCGGATTTCATCGGCCGCGGCCTGGCGCTCCGATTCAGCGGCTCAATGGAGACGCTGCTGGTGTTCATCACGGGGCTCACGCTGCTGTGGGCCGTGTTCGGCCTCGCGGCGGCCGTGGTGAACGTCTCGATGCTCTCGCTCATCCTGCTCCAGCTTTACCGGCGCGTCGCCGAAGGTCGTGAGCCTGGTGCGCTCAGGGCGCTGAAATTCGGTACCGGTGAAAGCGTGGTCCGATTGCCGCGCGCCGTGAAGATTGGCGCGGCGATCGTCTCGATCCTGGCCATCCTCGGCGCCGTGCTCGTCGGGGTGAACGTCACGCGGCAGAATCGGCCGGTCATGGTCATCGCGCACCGAGGCGCCTCCGCAGCGGCGCCCGAGAACACGCTGGCGGCCTTTCGCCTGGGCGGCGAGCTCGGCGCCGACTTCGTCGAGCTCGATGTGCAGGAGTCCGCCGACGGGGAAGTGGTGGTCGTCCACGACAGCGACCTCATGAAGGTGGGGGGATCGCCGCTGAAGATCTGGGAAGCGCCGGCCGCCGCGCTGCGCGCCGTGGACATCGGCAGCCGCAAGGGGCCGCAGTTTTCCGCCGAGCGCGTCCCCACGCTGGCCGAGGTGTTCGCGGCTTCCAAAGGCCGGGTCCGTGTCGTGGTCGAGCTCAAGTCCTACGGCCACTCGCAGCGGCTCGAGGAGCGCGTGGTCGAGATCGTCGAGGCCGCCGGCGTGGCAGACGACACGATCTTCATGTCGCTCGACCACGACATGATCCGCAGGCTGAAGCAGCTCCGGCCTTCGTGGCGCGTGGGCGCGCTCGTCGCCAAGGCCATCGGCGACCTGACGACGCTCGGAGCCGATTTTCTCGCGGTCGAGGCCAGCCTGGCGACGCGGTCCTTCGTGCGGCGGGCGCATCGCGCGGGCCAGGACGTCTACGTGTGGACCGTCAACGATCCGGCCTGGATGCTCGCGGCGATGGGGAAGGGCGTCGATGGCCTGATCACGGACCATCCGGACATCGCGCGCCAGGCAGTCGAGCGGCGGGGCGGGATGAGCGATCCGCAGCGCATCCTGGTGTCGCTCCTCGTGGCGATGGGCGCGAAGCCCGAGTCGCTCGTTGCCGAGGACGCCCTGCACCCGTACACACTTGCCGCTCGGGCCGTGCTGCCTGCGGCCACCTATCGGAACGGCACTCCGCCGTCCGGGGCGTTCTTCACGGCCCCCGAGCGCGCGACGGCTGCGGCCAACCTCATTCAAGGCGGAACCGAAGGTCCGTACCTGGCGGGGCAGCCGCTGCAGGGCGTGTCGAGCATGGTACCGGCCGGCGCGGGCACCTGGTGGGCGCTGGCCGACAACGGATACGGAGCCCGTGCGAATTCAGCGGATTTCCAGCTGGTGTTCCATCGGATTGATCCGCGCTGGGACGATCCCGCTGGTCCGCGTGTCCTCGCGACCTCGATTCTTCGCGACCCCGATCAGCGAATTCCGTGGACCATCGTGTGCGATCAGAAAACCGGTTCGGGGCTGCCGGACTTTTCCTTCAACGTGCTTCCGCCCCCGCCGGCCGCGTGCGGCGGCGACGCGTCCGCCCGCATCCTGACCGGCTTCGATCTCGATCCGGAATCGTTCGTGCGCGCCCCCGACGGCACGTTCTGGGTGAGCGAAGAATTCGGTCCGTTTCTGATTCACGTTGCGGAGGACGGGCGCGTCCTGGCGCCGCCGGTGCAGATTCCGGGCGTGCGCTCGCCTCAGAACCCGTTCCTCAGCATTTCGGGTCGCGGCCCCGTCGAGCGGCCCACGCTGGCCGCGAGCCGCGGCTTCGAGGGGATGGCGATCGCCCCCGACGGCTCCACGCTCTACGCGCTCCTCGAGGGCGCCGTGGCCGGTGACGATCCGCGCGACCTGCGGATCTATGTGTACGACATCGCGCAAGGCGCGCTCGCGCCTGCATATTTCACCGTCCGCCTGGATGCGCCGAGCCAGACCGTCGATCTCACGGGCCTCGTGGACGCGTCCGGCCGTCGCGTTTACCCGGGAGTCGCCGGGCCGCCTTCCGGCCCGTTGGCGATCGGCGAGCTGAAAGCGGTGAACGACCGTCAACTGCTCCTCATCGAGCGCGACAACCTGGGCGACGACGAAGCGGCCCCGCGGGTGAAGAAAATTTTCCTGTTGAACCTGCCCCCAGAGCGCAGGGGCCCGGTCACGAAGACGCAGCTCGTCGATCTGCTGGCGATCCCCGATCCGTCGAGTATGGGCGGGGAGATGAACTTCTTCCGGCTCCCGTTCTACACCATCGAGTCCGTGCACCTGGTGGACGAGCGTACGCTGCTCGTCGCCGCCGACAACAACTTTCCCTTCTCCAGCGGACGATCGCGCAGCCGGAGCCGCGATCGGAAAGGACCGCTGGCCGCGGACGACACCGAGATCGTCCTCATCCGACTCGCCGTACCGCTCGAAGTCGATCGGCGGCTCCTGGAAGGCGCCCGGTAAAAGGCTGACCTCCATCGGGATCGAGCTGAGCAGATTGAAAGGGGCGGTGCCTAGCGTCGAAGCCTGCGCCCCTCCAGCACGATTGCGAGTTCGGTCTGGCTGTCGGAAAGCTTTCGCTGAAGAGACTGGCGAGTCGTGGTATCAGGAGCCTGTGCCACGGCGTGCTTCAATCGTGAGACGTCGTTCATTAACTGAACTTCAGCCGGCACGCAGTTCGCGTTCTTCAAGATCGAATACGCCATTCGCATGTCTTCGGGCGCGCTGAAATATTCTTCCAGATTCAAGGGCTGGCCGCGACCAGGCAGATCGTCGAACACACCTTCCTGCATCGCTTCCCTGATGCGGTTTTCCGCGATTCGTGAGAATGGCATCGCTCAAATTGTGGCACATGGACATGGGCGAGCGCGAGTCACGTGCCGGCGTTCTTCACGCGGTAGTGCAGTTGGACCAGGCCATCGTCGAAGCGTTCGGTGGAGAGCAAGTCCAAGGGCACGTGGCGGTGACGCCGCGCTATCAGTGGAATGCCCTCCCCGATAAAGACTGGCACCACACTGATGACGAACTCGTCGATCGCCTGCTCGTCCAGAAAGGAGGCGATGATCTCGCCCCCACCCACCAACCAGATATCCTTGCCAGGCTGCTCGCGAAAACGGCTCATAAACGGGCCAATAGCCTCCTTCACGAACTGCACGCCTGACGGGGCCTTCGCTGGTGAAGAATGCCGGGAGAAGACGATACTTCGACTCTTTGAGTCGTAGTTCGCCCCCATTCGCAGGCTGACCTCGTAGGTCTTCCGGCCCAGTACCTGCGTGTCGATCGACTTCATAAAGGCGTTCATGCCATAGAAACCTTTCGGGGCCGGGCGGGACGTCAGCCACTCGAGATCGCCGTCAGAACGCGCGATGTAACCGTCCGCGCTGGTCGCGATGTGAACGATGACCTTTCGAGGCTTCGTCACGAGTTGCTCCTGGCTCATGATTCCTAGACCGGAACAGCCTCCACCACGCTCACGATCGACTCGGTAGGCACGATGCGGCTCAGACGGAACCCAGCCTTACTGAGGAGTGAGGCGTATTCGGCTTCCGTGCGTTCCTGGCCCCCAGGGAACACCAGCATGACCATGTCCTGCACCTTGCCTTGATGAGGGGTATCGCCCGCCGGCAGGACGGTTTCAACGATCAGGAGGCGGCCATCCCGCGGGATGACGTTGCGGCAGTGGCCCAGGATGGTGAGACACTGCTCTTCGTTCCAGTCGTGAATGATGTGCGATAAGAGGTAGGCGTCGCCTCCGGCGGGCACCCGCTCGAAGAAATCGCCCGGCTCGATTGCGACGCGTGCCTCGACGCCACGAGCCTTGAGCAAGGCCGCGGCGTCACTCACCACATGGGGCCGGTCGTACAAGACGCCGCGCGGTGCCGCGTGCTGCGACAGGATGGCCGCCAGCATGTTGCCCGTCGCGCCGCCGACGTCCACAATCGTTTTGAGCCCCGAGAAGTCGTATGCCCTGGCCACGGCGGGCGGCTCGGCACCGTGGTAACCAACCATCGCCTCGCTGAAATACGACGCCTCCTGGGGATGCTTCGCCAGATACTCGAAGAACGGCATCCCGCTGGCTTTCTCAAATCCCGTCTTCCCGGTTTCCAGTGAATATTCGATCTCCTCCCAGCCGTGCCAGAACGCCGGGCCGCAAAACGCCATCAACGTCGCCCGCGCCGAGCCCGGGGCGTCCGTCTTCAGCGCCTCCCCCAGAGACGTGAGCCCGAACCGCTGCCCATCTCGCTCCGTGAGGATGCCCAGTCCGGCCAGCGTGCGCATAAGGCGATGCAGCGTCGGCGCGTGCGCGCGCATCGTGCCGGCCAATTCGGCGGCACTTCGTGGTCCCGTGGCCAGCCGGTCGGCGATGCCAAGTTTCGCTGCGGCGTACACGACCGCCGAGACCCATGAAGCCGTCCCCATCTGTATCAGCTGCGCGTGTGGCGGCAAGGCGTGCGATCCTGCCCCGTTATCCGTCATCTGCATCTCCCCTGTTCTTGTCTCGCTTTGGCGCTCATCTACGGTCGCTCGCGAGCGCTCCAATCGCAGGCGCGAGCGCTCCAATCGCAGCAGCAGCCGCGATCCGTTGCTCTTTGCTCCAGGGAGGACCCAGGCCTTCGCCGAGGGACTTCAAGAACGCCGGAACCTCCGCCGACCCTATTCCCAGCGCCTTCGCGACGCTCGCCTCCAGGTCCCGGCGCAGATAAGGGCGAACCTCGACGCCGAGCTTCGCGGCCGCCGCTGCCAGCCCGCGCAGGTAGAGTGCTCCGTCCGCCGCGATCGAGGTCGTTTGGTTCTCGAGCACGGCGCCCAGGTCGTCCGGCGTCTCGGGCGCGGCGCGGATCGCCAACGAGACCGGCTTGTAGCTGCGTGCGAGTTCTTCAAACGGCGCGCGCAACGCCGAGAGGCACGACTCCGTGATCGACTCCGTGACGCGGCGGATGAGCTCCCGCGCCTCGTCGAGCGCGAGGTCCTGCGCCTCGTGATGGTGCGGTTGGCTCGGCAGGCCGGGGTGGATCAGCTCGATGCGGCGGCGATTCACGACGACCACGCTTCCGCCCTGCAAAGCGACGGACACGAGGTTCGCCCAGCCCCGGTGGTCGTCGACGCCTACGACGACAGGCTTCGTCAACGTCTTCTGTCAGCGATGTAGAGCGAGACTGGCTTCGTATTCGGAGGGACAGCCGAAGCCCTCCACCGTGACGCCGAGCCGCCGCAGCGCGTCGAGCGCCAGCAGCCGCTGATACGTGTTGAACGTGATCACGTGGGCGAACATCCCGCCGAAGGAGAACGTCTCCGGCGGCTCGCACAACGCGTCCACGAACGTGTCGCTCCACGCATTCCGGTTTCGCACGTCGGCGAGCACCCGCCGGAAGTCGGCATCCGCCTTGTCGAGCCGGGCGAGGAGCGCGTCGGGCGTACCCTGCTCCGGACGCTCGTGCTCGATATCCGGCGGCGCGCCGCCGGTCATGGCGGCCGTCCAGATCTCCTTGGTCTGCACAAGCCGCTTCAACAAATCCCGCAGGCTCCGCGCCGGCGTGTCCCAGGGAAACACGTGCGCGGGAGTGTCCAGCGGCGCGTCGAGCTGGTCGGCACCGAGCTCACGCGCGTGCCCCAGCACTTTCTTCACGTGGTACGAATCGGATCCGGCAAACAGATCGAACAGGTCCATCGCGTCTCCTTCCGAGCCGGGATCTGGCGCCTGGAAGTGGATGCCGCTTGGTGCGGGCAGATGGAAGTGCGTGGCCCCCATCCGCCGATACACACTCGGCGAAATCCGGAATACCCTGCGAAACGCCCGCGTAAAGGCCTCGAGCGATCCGTAGCCGGCGTCGAAGGCGACCTCCGTGACTGGCGTGCGGCTCCGGCCCAGCTGCCAGGCCGCGCGCTCGAGCCGCAGCCGCCGGCGTATGGCGGCCGGCGTTTCATCGATGACCGCCCGGAACACCCGGAAGAACTGCGTGCGGCTGCGGTACGCCCGCTTAGCCAGAACGTCGCCGCTGACACCCTCGTCCAGGGAGTCCAGAACGAGGCCCGAGAGTCGATCCGCGTCGGAAGGCGCGCTCATGATCCCAACTCGAGGGCGAGTATAGCCCTCTCGGGCGCCGAGGCGCCTGACCGTACGTCCCGATTCTCGGCGTGGAAAACCGGAAAATCCGTCGTAATGGGTACCGACTGCACCGAGGCGTTCAGCGGTAACGCACGGGAAATCTCTCGGCCGCGAATCCGGCCTTCTACCGAGGCATTGGATTGGCGAACAGCTCGACGGTCGACAGGTTCGCCGAACCGGCGATGCCGTGCCCGCCGCCCGGGGAGAGCATTGCCAGGCCGACCTCGTCCACCCTGCGCAGGTCGGGGTTCACCACCTCCGTGAGCACGATGACCTTGACTGGATCCAATGCGTACCAGCGCATGCCGCTGAACGCGATCTCGGCGGTGAGAAACTCGCCGTGCGTCGTGATGCCGCGATCGCCGACGATGAGCCTGCCGTCCGCCAGCTTCACGACCGGGTGCAGCAGATGAATCGCGTTGGTCCGCACGATCCAGCGCAAACGGGCCGCGCCGGTCAGGTCGACAAAATTGCGCCGGTCCCGCAGCGTCACCGCTACCGGAGACGAGGCCATCCCGTTCCATAGGTCGATGCGCTCCTCGTGCACCGCCGCGCGGACGACCGACGCGTCCTGCCCGTACAGCTTCGCTTCGACGCGAGGGTTGGTCACGACGGCCGGCGTGAACCGCATGTTCTCGTCCGTTTGCTCGCCCGTGTGCGGAGGGAGTTGCCATGGCTCGCTCAAAAGCAGCGGCGGCCTTGGCGACATCCCCGGCTTCTGCGTGCCCGGCGCCGGCGTGGGTTGAGTCTGGGCGGCTACTGCCGCCATGGTCCAGACGACGAGGCAGGTGATGGTCAGGGTTTCGCGCACGGCTGATTCCTCCTCTGATGCGTGATGCGGCCCCATGCTACCGCTTGTCCCGCCGGAGCGCGAAGCGCGAATCAGGACTTGTCCTGCCGAAGCGCGAAGCGCGAAGGCGGACGAGTCTCGCCGAAGCCGTAGGCGAAGGCGGACAGCCTCGACTTGAATGCCGTCGGTGCTTATGATTGGCGCCATGTTGCAGACAAATGCCTTCAAGATCGGCCGCGCCGCGCTCGCCGCGTTGTTCCTGGCCACGGTGATGTCGTGCTCCCGTGCCGAGACGCCGCCAGCCCCATTCACGAGCGAGGGCCGCGGCGCGCCCGTCGCCCCGGCCATTCCCTGGGAGATGTGGCGGAATGCCGAGGACATCGAGGCGATTCCCCCGCGAGAGATCAACGGCTACCCGGAGCAGTCACTGGCTGGTGGGCCCGCTCGATGGCCCCGCGACCGGCAACAGGCTCGAGGGGTTCCTCGGTGCGGCCCGCAACGGAGCCGTACCCGACGGGATCGAGCCGCTGAAGGTGGACGTCTTTACGTCCAAGGACTTCTATGCCGACCGCGCGTTGTGGACCGACAAGCGGTATTTCCGCTGCAACAGTCCCTATGGGCTCGAGCAGCAGTGGCGTGGAGGGATGATCGGGGACAAGCCACCGGCGTCGGCCGCGTGGGGCTTCTGCGATCGCGACTACCCGCGCGAGTCGATCGTCAGCCCCTACAAATTCAAAACGGCACAGGCCCACTACGAAGCGCTGCTGGACGAGGCGCGCCGCCGTGGCGGGCCGACCCAACACACCTACGCCACGGTGCCGGGCGATTGGAGCGGGCGCTACGTGTGGCACCGGGGACAGAACTGGTACGCCGAGCTTCTGTGGAATCAGTATCCGACGCTTCTCTCGCTGCTCACCGACGAGTACAAGACACGGATGGTGCAGGAGGCCTATCACGACGCGCATACGAACGCGCCGCAGTGGCCGGCGCAGTACCTGCTGGCCCGAGGGCTTCATGCGTCGCTGGCACTACCATGCCGTCACGAACCAGCCCCACTCGGTCATCGTCACGCCCACGATGGTCCAGTTCCTGGCCGGTGACGCCGACAACTTCATCACCAACATTCACATCGGCCGCTCGTTCAACCTGGAAGGTGCCGTACCGCGTCTTGGCGCAGAAGTCCCGCGCTGGTACGGCGACACGATCGGCTTCTGGGATGGGGACGCACTGATCACCTGGACGTCGAACATCCAGGGCTGGAAGGTGCACGGCAACCCGGAGTTCTCCGGCAAGCTGCAGACCATCGAAATCTACACGCCGAACCGCGACAAATCGGGCAGGTTCCTCGGTCTCAACCACGAAGGCATCTTTTACGACCCCGAGGCGCTCGTGGAACCAATCCGGATGACCCGAACACTCCTGCGAGTCAGCGGCTTCGAAGAGGGCGAACCCTACACCTTCATCGAGTGCGTTCAGACGATCTACCCAATCAACGGGCTCGCCAAGCCGGTGATCGCGGGTACCGTGATCCCATACAAGGTGCCCAACATGTATGACCGCCCATGGGCGCAGATCTGGGAGGACTACCACGAGAAGGGTATGCAGCGACCGCCGGAGAAGGAGCTGATCAGTTTCGACTGACGCCTTTGTTTAGTAACGGATGCCGAGCACTTTCCAGTAGTTGAGAAAGACCATAAATGCCACACTGACCGCCGCGAACGCTGCGTAGCTGACGCGCTCGCGGAACGTCCACCAGCCTTCCCGCGAAGCCATGGCCGCGCACCCAGGCAGTAGCGCCGTCATGGCGGCGCTGACAAGAGGGACCGAGAGCCAAATAATCGTAGCGGGCGCGAGAGGCACGGAGGCTCCAAGGCCTCTTAGTGACAAGCCCAGCCACACGATGAAGGCCAGATTCGCGAGGGCGACCACCACGGCGCAGCGACGGGCCGCTCTCCCTTCAAGCAAGTTCGGACGTCGCCGAAATATCGCGACGCCTCGGGACAACGGGTACGCGAGGAACGCGACTACGCACGCCGCAAGAAAGGCGGCGTGAAAGCCAACCTGCTGCGCCCAACCAATACGCTCGTATGTCGCACCCCACGCATGAAGCGTCACGATCTTCCCTGAGGCGTCCTCCCGAAAGACGATCGTGGCTCGACCGTCGGTGCTTGTGAACACCAACGGTGCCACTTCCACCCAGCGACGGTCTCGCCAACGAATGGCTCCGTCGGGTTGCGCGCTGACCCGCGACTGGAGCATCAATGAGATCGGTCGCGACATGTCGTTCCGCGTGTGATGGAAGTCTCGATACGTACCAACAGCCCGGCTCGCATTATCTGACGTGACGGACATAGGCACCGGCGGCACGGCGGGTGTCTCCGGACCGAACAAGTGGGTCAGAAGCTGCTCCAAGAGCTGGTTCGCCACACCCGGCAGCGCATTCGACACGGCAAAGATTCCCAGTCCGCTCGCCGGGGCCAAGACCATCACCCCGATCTGGTCGCCCAGTGTGCCGTCCTTGTGCAGCAGCCGCTGCCCGTGGGTCAACCAGTGGGTCATGCCGTACGCTGTTGCAGGGATGCGCTGGTCGGGGGTGTACTGCGGTGCCAGCATCGCCTTCACGGAAGCCTCGGAAAGGACCCGCTGGCCATCGACCGAGCCATCGCCGAGAAGCGCGAGCATGACGCGAGCCATGTCAGATGCCGTGGTGGTCAAGCCGCCCGACGGACTGGCGTGCGTGAACCGCAACCGGAGGGCTACCTGTCTTCCCCCACGCCATTCGTACCCCCGGGCAACTTCGAGGGTCGGACTGGGTAGCGGCGGCTGATAAGCGGTGGTTCCCATCATTCCCAGCGGTCTGAACACACGATCGGCCATGTACTGCTCGTACCGCACGCCGGTCAGCCGCTCGATGACGGCGCCCGCCAGCGCGTAGTGGTAGTTCGAGTAGCTGTAGACACGCCCGGGTGGAATGAACTGCTCCGGAGGATGTCGCCGGACGTGTTCGGACAGCATTTCGAGGTGTTCGGGCGAGTCGGTATAGGCGCCTGCAAATCGCTCGTCGAGACCCGCGGTATGCGTCAGCAGCTGGTGCATCGTCGCGCCGTACCGAAGCGGCACGTCTGGCAGGTACTCCCGAACGTCTCGTTGAAGATCGAGCATCCCGGCATCCACCAATTGGAGCACGGCGAGTGCCGTCAGCGTTTTCGACACCGAGCCGATCCGGAATGCCGTCCGCACTGGATCCACTCGTGCGTCAGGTTCTAGTTGCGAATGTCCGTAGCCGCGCAGCAACAGAACGCGTCCCTGGTATACGACAGCGACCGCAGAACCGGGTACGTGTCCCGCCTCCATCAATTTCGGCACCGTGGTATCGACAAAAGGAGGGAGTGCTTCGATGCGTTCGAGAGGAATTTCCTGGGCCTTCGCGATCGCACCGACCGCGGCAAACGAAATCACGACGCCGGTCGCCACGGCGTGTCTGACGCGGCGCGCGAACAGACCCGCTGCGAGGCGCAACACGCCTTCGGCACCGGCGGCCAGAATGATGAGGCGCCAGAACCCAGGCACACCGAGGAGGGCTGCCGAAGACAGGGCAAGCCCGGTCGCAACCCGGACGTACCCAACGACCCGTCGGAACCGCCACACGTCGGTCGGATCACTGTCATCAGCGCTTTCCGACGGACTGCCCCAAATCATCGCGGGGCGCGCTCGAGGAAGATCGTTTCCCGTCACGATGAGGAAGACGCCCACTAGGGCGCCGAGCACCCGGACGAGCCATGGGTGGTCTCCGACGAACGCCACGAGCATGATCAGGTGAAATGCAGACAGGAAGAGCGTCGTCACCGCCCCTGCACGGACCACGCCTGATGCGACGGGCCGGGGAGCGCGATTCAGAGCCGCAAGGATCCGCCACACCGCTATCGCCGTAGTCGGGAGAAAGAACGCGACGAACGGTCCGCCCACGAACGGTCCGTAACGTCCCGCCCGCGGCGGAATGTCCGGCGGAAGGTCCGGATACAAGATCAACGACGTGGTGAACGAGACGGAGAGGGCAAAGATCGCAAGACGTTCGATCGCCATCGATGACTCCTCTGAGGCACAGCATCAAGCAGGAATTCAATGACTTCCTGCAGCACGGTTGTGTTCACGGCGTACTGCACGAACGAGCCCTGCCGCTCACGGACGATCAGGTGCGCGGCACGGAGCACAGCAAGGTGTCGCGAGATCGTCGGCCAGCTACTCGAGAAAGCCTCGGCGATCTCACCTGACGTGCGCCGATGCTCGCGAAGCAACTGTAGGATGCGACGACGGGTCGGATCGGCCAGCGCACGGAAAGCAAGATCTGTCGGCACGCGACGAACTAATTAGCCGATCGGCTAATTGATGTCAAGCGATGACGCGCGATCGAGTCCGAAGACTGTCGCGCCGAGAGAACTGCCTCCAGTGAGGTCAATAAGACCTCTAAATGGTCTATTAATTGACATAATAGAGAACTATAAGGAATAATACGGCTCATGCAGAGCGGCTTAAGCAGCAAACAGCTTTTCACGGTCGAGGAGGTCGCCGGACGCCTGAACCTCCACGTCAAGACCGTTCGGCGGTTCATTCGCGAGGGCAGACTGCCGGCAAAACGCATCGGCAAGGAGTACCGAATTACGCGTGCGGCGCTGGACGAGTTTGCTGGGACTGCCACGGATCCTGGGGACGCGCCGATTCCGCGTACTCGGCAGGTTCTCGTCTCCAGCATCGTCGATGTGGATGCCATCAGCCCGGAGGATAGCCAGCGGATCACCACGCTGATCATGGCGAGCCTCAACACCCGCCGTGGTGAACCGGATTTCCCGCGCGTCGACAGTCTCTACGATGCCGACCGCGGCCGGCTGCGAATGATGATCACGGCGAGCCCGACGCTCACATGCGATTTGGTTCAGACGATTGCCGCACTGGCGGAACCCAGTCGCGGTTGACAGGAATAGGGGAGGGTCATGACGGTTATCTACAAATCAGAGGCTGGCCGGCACGCGGTCGAGGGTCAGTATCGCCGTGTCCTGGAGCGCTGGCCGGTTGCGTGGGAACAGCGCATCGTGTCGACACGTCAGGGTGATACGTTCGTCGTCGCTTGTGGCGATCTATTGGCGCCGCCCCTTGTGCTGTTTCACGGTTCGGGCGGGAACTCGGCGTCGTGGATGCGCGATGTGGCAACCTGGGTACAGCACCATCGTGTGTACGCCGTCGACATGATCGGCGAACCTGGACTCAGTGCTCCATCACGACCACCGCTTGCCTCGTCAGCGTACGCCGAATGGCTTGATGATGTGTGGGCAGGCCTGGGCCTCGAGAAGGCCAGCGTTGTCGGCATCTCTCTTGGGGGGTGGCTTGGTCTCGACTTCGCCGTACGTCGCCCGAATCGCGTTCGGTCGCTTTCACTTATTTCTCCCTCCGGAATCGGACGGCAGAACTACATCTTGCTGCTGAAGGTCGGTGTGCTGCGCCTGTTTGGTACGTGGGGCCTCGTGAAATCTCTCGAGCTCGTGTCCGGGCGAACAGCCGCTCTTCCAAAGCCGATAGTCGACGCGCTGCTCATGGTCTTCCGGCACTTCAGACCACGGATGGGGCGAATTCCGCGATTCACGGACACTGATCTCGCGGGCTTGTCGATGCCCGTGCAGGTGGTTGTGGGAAGTGACGACGCGCTCTTGAACTCACCAGAGACGCGCGAGCGAGTGGAGCGGTTCGTGCGGAACGCCAGGGTCACCTATATCGAGAACGCCGGGCACATCCTTCCGCCGCAGACGGCGACGGTGGCTGAGTTTCTGAAGGAGATTCGCGGGGACGAGCAAGCGGGTGCGACTTACTCCGCACGCAGGGCATCGACGGGACTGACGCAGGCCGCCCGCCGGGCGGGCAGCCAGCAGGCGGCGAGCGCCACCGCGAAGAGGACGAGCATTGCCGCCACGAACACGACTGGGTCGCGTGGGCTGACGTCATAGAGCAGCGTTTCAATCAGGCGACTTCCCGCGAGTGCCGCAGCCAGACCAACGCTGATGCCGGCGATGGTGACGAGGCCTCCCTGCCGAACGATCATTGCCGCGACGCCCCGGGGTTCGGCACCCAACGCCATACGGACGCCAATCTCTTTGGTCCGCTGGCTCACGATGTAGGAGACGGCGCCATAGATCCCGACCACACCGAGCATCAGGGCGACAGTGGCTGCAATCGCGAGCAGGACCATCGTGAAGGCCATCTGCGCCGACGCGCCGTCGATTAAATCTTGAAGCGTGCGCACCTGCGCGATGGCCAGGTTCGCGTCCACTGTATCGACGACACGACGCACTGACGGGAGCAATCCCAGCGGCGGTATCGCGGCTCGAACGACGTAGCTCATCGCCACAACAGGGGGGCCGTTTGCCGACAGGCCGGGTGTTTCCGGGGGCCCAGAAATCGACATCGGCATGTAGAGCTCGGCAGCGGCGCTGGTTGCCGTGGCTTCAGTGAGAGACCCGATCGGTGTGTTGGGCACGACTCCCACGATGGTCAGCCAGGAAGAGTTCACCGTGCCGGTGCCCCGTGCCACGCGCGCACCGATGGGATCCTGATTGGGGAAATATGCTTTCACAAGCGCGTCGTTCACGACGGCGACAAGCTCACGCCGCTCGACATCGCCTCGATTGATGCCACGTCCGCGAACGAGTCGCATGCCCATCGTCTCGAAGTAGCCACCAGCCACCGCGCGGAACGCCACGATCGGAGGGATCGTCCCCTGAGGGGCGGGCCTTCCATCCACACGCATGGGACTGCTGAAGCCACGGCCCAGATCGGCAAGCGGAATACGAGTCGATGCGGAGGCACCGGTCACGCCTGGAAGCGCCGCGAGTCGATCGAGGATTGCGTGGTGAGCGGCAACCACCGCAGCCCGGTTGGGGAACCCATGGTCCGGCAGCCCGAGGCGAAACATGAGCGCGGAAGATGGATCGAATCCCGGATCGATGGCGCGCAGCTTCTGGAAGCTGCGGACCATGAGACTCGATGCCACGAGCAGCACGAGGGCCAGCGCCACCTGTGCGCCCATGAGCAAGTGGCGAGTCCGATGGCGGCTTCGGCTCGCCGTGTGGCCACGCCCCTGCGCGTGTAACGAAGCGGCGACTGGCGCGGCGCGCCAAAGCGGGATCGCGCTGAACGCAAGTGCTGCGACCAGTATCAACATCAACGAGTAACTCACTGCGGTTGCGTCAAGAGAGACCTCCTCGAGCCGGGGCAGGTTGGCCGGGCTGAAATTCACCAGGAGACGCACCGCACCCCAGGCGACTGCGAGGCCGAAAGCTCCACCCATCGTCGAGATCAACGCACTCTCCGCCGCGAAGTAGCCGGCAACCGCCGCGCGGCCGGCCCCAAGCGCCCGCCGGAGGGCGATTTCGGCCTGACGCGCTTCGGAGCGAACCAGGAACAGATTCGCGGCGTTCGCACACGCAATCAGAAGCACGAAGGCCACCGACGCGAGAAGGACCCACAGGACCCGCGTGATGCGTCCGACCTTCGCGTCTTTCAGCGTTCTGGCCACAGACATGAGCCTCGCGCGGTTCACCAGTCCTGATGTGGCCGGATTGTCAGGGTAAATGGCCGGGAGGCGAGCGATCAGGCCGCTCAACTCCGTGCGAGCGTCGGCGAGCGTCACACCGGCGCGCAACCGGGCGAGCCCGTTGTAGCTGAAATCGTCGAACACCATGCTGTGCGCATCCTGCCGGGGGATCCACACCTGCACTTGCGGATCGGGAAAAGCGAAGGAAGGAGGCATGATGCCGACGACGGTCGCCGGCATGCCGTCGAGTACGACGGGCCGGCCGAGAATGCTCACGTTGCCGCCGTATCGTCGCATCCAGAGCCCGTGCGAAAGGACAATCACCCGCGGACCGCCCGGCAACGTCTCTTCCTCGAGAAACCATCGGCCCCGTGCAGGCGGTACGCGCAGCACGGCGGCCAGCGTCTCTGTCGCTCGCACGACGCGGATGCGATCGGGCTCGCCGCTGCCGGTCAGCGTGGCTTCACCCGTGTCGTAGAGCGCAACCGCATCGAGCGTGCGCGCACTATCCTGATAGTAGTAATAGAGTCCGAGAGTCATCGCGACGCCGCTTGGAGCGTTCACTCCCGGCGCGCCATGGTCGAGGTCGATCAGCCGGTCCGACTCCGGGTAAGGCAGGGGATTCAGCACCACCCGATTCACGAGGGTGAAGATGGCCACGTTGGCGCCAATCGCCAGTGCCAGCGTCGTCAGTGTTGCCAACGTGAACGCCGGACTCCGCACAAGCCGCCGCGACGCGTGCGTGAGCTCCCGTCGAATCGCATCCATACGTCGTGCTTAGACGAGTCACCCACCGAACGGGTTGACTGGGGCAGGCGAAGAAGTCTCCCTTCCTCGTACCCGCTCACATCCGACCCTGGATGTGGAACACAACCCGCATGGATCAGACACGGTCAGATTCAAACTGGAACACGACACCGCAAGTTTCATGGACTTAGCAGCCGTCGATGTTCCGTTCCAGACCAGACTCCGCGGACTTCTGTGCGATTCTGGTTGACTTCCTTCGGCGTGCCCGACGCGCTTTCGTCATGCTCACGTTACCTAAATCGTTGCCCCACACGCCCGAGCCCGCCGTTATTCGCTCTTTTCTGATCTTAGTTCTGACTTTCAGAACATTTTGTCTTCTAAATCGGCGACCTTTTCTGCGCGAAAAACAGACGCGCGCGCGGTCGCTCGCGAACTTTCCTGGATTCTGGCCGATCGGCGCGGAATTCTGCCTGTGGCGTCTCCCTTGCACAAGAGGCCTGCGCCCGTGAGTTTGAGTGTTGTGGGTCAGAGTCTGCGGTCTGTGTGGCGATTGTTCTGAAGCGTGGCTGGGATGGCCCGTTCGGGATGGTAGCTGCCCAACGCCTCTGACCCGCGACACGACTTGCGGGCGCCAAGAGATTCACGGCGACATTCAGTCGCCCCCGTGCATTGAACGACAACTACAACCTGGTGGCTTTGCATAATGACGTTGTCCGTCCTGACGGAAGTAGAGACACCCGCCCCCGAGGGACGCGTGGACTCTACTGACGATCGACAGCTGCGCCGCTTGATGGCCACTGTGCAGGCGCTCATCGAGCGCGCACAGGTTGGCCGCGAGCGCGAGCTCGTGACGACGATCGTGCAGGCCATTGCCATTTGGTACGACCTGGACGTGCGGGCGTACCGGCAGGCCGTCGACGGCCGCTTCGTCCTCGACATCTGGCTCTCCGGCACCGAGCTCCCACTGTCGCCGCGCGTATTCACCGCGCCGCCGATGGGAACCGAAACCGACGTCATCCAGATTTCTTCGTTGACCGAGCAGGAGCAGCTGGGGTGGCAGGGCCTCTCCGGCGAGCTCGTCCTGCTGCCGATTGCCGCGAACCCTCAGGCACCGCCGGTCTGGATTCTCACGATTACCGATCTGCGCGACTGCGAAGGTTCCCGCACCCATCCTGATGCTCAGCCGGATTCTGGGCATTCTCCTCGAACAGCTGACCATTCGACGCGCCGTCGAGCTTCGGGAACGCGTGATGCGCCGGCTCATCGAACGCGGCGAGTCGTTCACCGCGCTCGTGGCCGGGCTCCTCGACGAGCTCATGTTGACGGTTCAGGCGACCGAAGGGCGTCTCTTCGTGAAGCTGGACGCCGGTCTCCAGGCAATCGCCGCAAAGGGCAAGAGCTGGGAATCGGCCGCGGGCCCCGAAACGATCACGGGCGAGCCCACGCTCACCCCGACCTCCATGGCGTTTTCAGCGCCCGTCGGCACTGACGGCGTGTTCGTGCTCGAGCTGCGCGCGACCGAAGAGCAGACGTTCACCGTGAGTCATGCCCGATTGATGGAAGCGGCGATGGCCATCCTCCGGATTTGGGCGGCGGGCGTCACGCGCGGCGCGCCACCTCTCGGCCGCGGCCGTGGTCGTCAACCCATGTTCGAACAACGGATCGAAGAGGAAATCTCGCGAGCCAAGCGATTCAAGCTCGAGCTCGGCCTGCTGGTGTTTCAGGTGCCGCCGGAACTCCAGGGCGAGCCTGGTCAGCAGGCGCGACCCGGGAAGTGCCGAAGGCCGTGCAACGGCAGCTGCGGCGCTCCGATGTGCTCGGGTGGCTGGCGGGAGGCGAGCTGGTAGCGGTGCTGGTGCACACCGGCGCCAAAGGCGTGAACTCGGCAGGAGCGCGGCTGCAGCGCTCGCTTGAAGCCATTGCACGAAGTCTGGCATTGCCGGCCTTGCGGGTCGGTTACGCCTCGTTTCCAGGCGACGCAGAAACACCTGACGAACTTTTCGAAAGGGCCCGCCGGTAATGGACGGACAAGCGGATGCATCGCGTGGCGGCATTGACCACGCTTCATTGCGAGGAACGAGACAAGGAATGAGGAGTGATCTCCAGTGCGAGCTGATTGGTTCCAGCGCGCAAATGACAGACCTGCGACAGGAAATCGAGCGCATCGCGCCGTCGGACGCGAAGGTGCTCATTACCGGTGAGAGCGGCGTCGGCAAGGAAATCGTCGCCAACGCCATTCACTCGTGGAGCGGCCGGAACGGACGCACGTTCGTGCCGGTCAATTGTGCCGGCCTTCCGGAAACGCTCCTCGAATCGGAGCTCTTCGGTCACGTCAAGGGCAGCTTCACCGGCGCCTATCGTGACAAACCGGGCAAGCTCGAAATCGCCGACAACGGCACGGTGTTCCTCGACGAAGTCGGGGAAATGACGCTGCGCATGCAGGGCATTCTCCTGCGGTTTCTCGAAAGCGGAGAGCTGCAGAAGGTGGGAACCGACCGCCCGACCCGCACCGTGAACGTTCGCGTCATCGGCGCGACCAACCGCAGCCTGCGGGAAATGATTGCCGACGGACGGTTCCGCGAAGACCTCTTCTATCGACTGAACGTCATCCATCTCTGGATCCCGCCCCTCCGCGAGCGCAAGGAAGACATCGCCCCGATGATCGACCACTTCCTCAAGATTTTCGTGCGCAAAGGGTACACCGCTCGCAAGTTCGCTCCAGAGGCGATGAAGGCGCTGCTGGACTACACCTGGCCCGGCAACGTCCGCGAGCTCGAGAACGCCGTCGAGCAGCTGATGGTGAGAACGCAGGCGGAGGTCATCCGCTTCGAAGACCTTCCCGAGGAGCTGCGTGCCAAAGGTCACGTCACCGTGCAACCCCGTCGCGAGCGGCGACGGACCATGGCCGACGATCTCTACAAACGACTCACCGAGGATCAGCAGTCATTCTGGGCCGCCGTTTATCCGCTCTACATCCAGCGTGAAATCACGCGGGACACCGTTCGGGAAGTCGTCCGGCGGGGACTTGAACAAGCGCGCGGGAACTACCGGATCGTCGCCAAGCTCTTCAACATGGAGCCACAGGACTACAAGCGGTTTCTGAACTTTCTTCGTAAGCACAACTGTCAACTTCCTTTCAGTGATTTCCGCTAAGGCCGGGGACATGAACATGAACAGATCAACTCTCAACGTGCTCTTCGCTCTCATGGTGATCGTGGCGCTTGCGCCAGCAGTGTCCGCGCAGCAGAACTCCGCGCGGCCGGCCGCTCCGACAACCCGAGCCGCCGGTGCCGCCACGCTGGCGGCCAATCTTCCCCCGAACTACGTCATCGGTCCGGACGACGTGCTGGGGATCGTGTTCTTCGGCGATGAGGCCCTGACCGGCGACGTCGTGGTGCGGCCCGACGGCAAGATCTCGGTTCCGCTTCTCCACGACATCCAGGCCGCCGGCCTGACGCCCGAGGCGCTTCGGGACTCGCTCATGAAGGCGGGCGCCCGCTACCTCGAGTCGCCGAACGCGACCGTCGTCGTGCGCCAGATCAACAGCCGCAAGGTCTTCATTACCGGTCGCGTGCAGCGCTCCGGGCCCTACGTCCTGACGGCACCGACCACCGTGCTCCAGCTCATCGCGCTGGCCGGGGGCCTGACCGACTGGGCCGAAGAGGATCGAGATCGTCGTGATGCGGAGCGAGAACGGACGTCAGGTCCGCCACAAGTTCAACTACAAAGACGTGATTGGTGGCAAGAAGCTCCAGCAGAACATCGTGCTCGAGCCTGGTGACACGATTGTCGTGCCGTAGTTGGACCGCTCATGCAGATTCAAGAGGCAGGTGCGCAGTGGTGACTTCACTGGTCCGAATCGTCTTCAGCCTTGCCGTGGCGCTGCTCGTCACGTCAAGTGTGGCGTTCGCCCAGATGGCGGAAGGGCAGCCCGGCGTGCAGCTGGTGTTCGGTCGTGCAGGAAGCCCCGGCGCAGGGTCGAACTTCCTGGATCTCACGGCCGACCTCCTCGCTGGCTACGACACCGCGCTGCCGCAGTTCAGTCAGAGCAACAACCGCCGTATCGAGGGCGAGGTCTTCGAGGGGGCTGCCGGTCTGACCTACTTCCGCTCGGGGCAGAACTTTACGCTTCGCACGGGGTATCTCGGGGCGGTGGTCCACTATCCGGATTTCCAGCGTCAGGGATCCCAGGAAACGCTCACGGCGAACAGCCATGCGGGTGTCGCCGAACTGAATATGGCACTGACCTCACACACCGATCTCACGGTGTCGCAGACGGTGTCGTATTCACCCTTCCATCACTTCCGGACGCTCGAGACAACCGGCGGGGCCCTTCAGACCCTGTCGGTGGGGGCGCGCGATTTCTTCCTCGTGTCTCGGGGCGCCTACAGCTACATCTCTGAGGTCGGTGTGGCCCACCAAATCGACTCCCGCACGGAGGTGGCCACCTTCTATAGCGGCCACTTCACGGACTTCCCCAGGGAGCCGCAGTTCAACTGGACCACACAGAGTGTCGGCGCGCGGGCAAGCCGACAGGTGGCGCCCAACCTCGCCCTGGTGGCCGGGTACGCGTTTACCCGCCATCTCAGCGAGGACCAGACCATTCCCTTCGATCGCCACGACGTGGATCTGGGCGTGGACTACGGGCAGACCCTCAACGTGACGCGCCGTACGACGTTTGGCTTCCGCACCGGCAGCTCGATGACCACCCGTCGGGACCAGCCGGCGTCCCTGGAGGGGCCGGATACCTATCTTCGTTTGATTGGTGCTGCCGACCTGAATCACCGGATGGGTCGGACCTGGCAGGCTCACCTCGGCTACGAGCGGGGCTTCCAGTACATCGTCGGCATTCCGGAGCCGTTCGCGTCCGACGCCGTGACGGCCGCGATCGGTGGCTACCTCACCAACCGTCTCCACTTCGAAATGGCGACGAGCTATACGCAAGGCGGCCTGCGGTATTCGACCGAAGGCCGGGGTTACAACGTGTACGACGCGTCGGCGCTCTTGCAGTATCCGATCTCTCAACGGTTGGCGCTCGATCTGAACTACCTGTACGTGAAGTACCTGCCGCAGGGCGGACTGTTCCTCCCGGGCATTCCAGTAGCGTTTGAACGCAACGCGGTTCGTGTGGGCCTGTCGATGTGGGTTCCACTTCTTGGTCATTGAGGTGAAATGTGATACCCGGCAAACAATACAAAATCCAGCAACTCTCTGAAATCGCGTGGCGCCGTAAGTGGTGGATTGTGGTGCCCTGTGTCGTCGCGGGCATCAGCATGTTGGCGGCGTCGTACTCCATGACCGAGATTTTCCGGTCGGAGACCACCATCCTCGTAGCTGCTCACAACGCGCCGGAAGATCTCGTCGGCCCGTCTGTGAACCCGCGCATCGAGGAACGGCTGCACGGCATCAGCCAGCAGCTGCTCAGCCGTGATTCGCTGCAGGCCGTGGTGGAGGAGATGAACCTCTACCCCGAGCGTCAGCAGAATCCCGACATGGACGTCGTCTCGCGCATGCGCGCCGACACGTCGGTCACCATCGAAAAGGGTGATCCGGAGAACCAGGACGCCACGACCGTCAAGATCGGCTTCCAGTCGCCGAACGCGCAGGAAGCGTTCCAGGTCACCGACAAATTGACGAAGCTCTTCATTGCGAAGAACGTCAAGGAGCGCGGTGAAGTGGCGCAGTCGACGGGTGCGTTCCTCGACAAGCAGCTCGAGGACGCGCGTGCCCGGCTCGCCGAAGGGGAACAGCGGCTCGAGGCGTTCAACGTCCGTTACGCCGGCGAACTGCCCACCCAGCTCGAAGCCAACGTGGGTGGGGTTCAGACGGCAGACGTCCAGCTGCAGGCTCTTTTGCAGTCGATGCGCCTGGATGTGGAGCGCCAGAAGCAGCTCGAGGGGATCATTGCCGACCTCGAGAGGCGCGGCTCGAACCCGCTGGCGGCCTCGACGGTAGCCGGCGGTGGCGTTCAGCCCTCGGCCCTCGAGCTCGAACTGATCGCGGCCCGCAACGAGCGCCGCGAGATGGAAACGCGCTTCAAGCCCGAGCATCCCGCCGTGATTCGTGCGGATCGCCGCATCAGGGATCTCGAGACGGCGCTGCGCAATTCACTGCAGCCGCCACCTCCCGCGACGGCAAGCGCACCGGCCCAGCCGGTCGTGCCCTCGCCCGAGCTCAACGAGCGCAAGGCCGAGCTGGCCATGGTCCTCGGCCGGATCCGCGACAAGGAGAACGACCGCGCGGAACTCCTCCAGACCAAGGCGATGTATCAGCGCCGGATCGACGCGCAGCCGATGCGTGAATCCGAGTTGGCCACGCTGACCCGCGGTCACGAGACGCTGCGACTCGTCTATGCCGACCTCCTCCGCAAGAAGGAGAACTCGCGCATGGCCGAGCAGCTGGAAAACGAATCGGTGTCGGCGGACTTCTCGATCGTCGAGCCGGCTCAGTTGCCGGCTTCGCCCTTCGCCCCGAACCGTCAGCGCCTGGTGATTCTGGGCCTGCTGTTCGGACTGGCCTTCGGCATCGGTCTCGCGGCGTTCCTCGAGTACCTGGGATTCGACGCTCCGCACCGAGGACGACATCATGCTCGCGCTCAACCTGCCCACGCTCGCATCGATTCCGATGATGCGCAGCACGGCGGAGCTCGCGCAGCGGAAGCGCCGCAAGCTCGGATTTGGGATCGTGACCGGCATGTTCGCCGGCCTCGTGGTGGCGGCGATCACGTTTGTTCGATGACCGAGAGGAGCGAGAGACCCAATGTATGAATCGTTCTACGGTCTACGGGAACGTCCGTTCGACCTGACGCCGAACCCCCGCTTCCTGTTTCTGTCGCAGAAGCACCGGGAAGCGTTGGCGACCCTGCAGTATGGGCTGACGGCGCGCAAAGGCGTCACAGTCGTCACCGGTGATGCCGGGACCGGCAAGACGACCTTGATCCGGTCGGCGCTCAACGACCTGCAGTTGAAGGACTGCAAGGTCGTGTGCCTCGACAATCCGACGCTGACGCGGGCGGAGTTCCTGGAGTTCGTGGCGTTTGGGTTCGATCTGGGTCCGGAGGCTGCGACCTCCAAGACCCGTCTTCTTCTCGAGCTGAAGCGCACGGCCCTCGAGCGGCACCTGGGCCGCGGGGCGACGGCGTTCATCGTCGACGAAGCGCAAGTGCTTCCCGACGGGCTGCTCGAGGAAATCCGTCTGCTCGCGAACATCGAGACGGATACGCACAAGCTGCTGAACATCATTCTGACCGGCCAGCCGGAGCTGGCCGATCGACTCAATCAGAAGAACCTCAGACAGCTGAAACAGCGCGTGGCCATTCGCTGCGAGATCACCCCACTCGATCTGCAGGAGACGGCGGCGTACATCGCGGCCCGGCTCTGGGTGGCCAGCGGACAGAATCTCGAGCTCTTCTCGCACGAAGCGATCGAGATCATTCACGAACAGGCGCGGGGGATCCCGCGCACGATCAACGTCATCTGCGACAACGCCCTCATCGCCGGATTTGCCTCCGACGAGAAGGTCGTCAGCGCGGGGACGATTGACGAAGTCTGCACCGATCTCGACCTCGATCCGGCCGACCGCCGGGTCGAGTTCAAGCGGACGACGGCGGCCTCACCTGCGTGGCCGTCGGGGCTCGAGCTCTCAGGCAGGGAATCTGACAATGAACCGACACCGGTCACGGTCGGGGGCGAGGGTGCCCAGGCCGCCGTCGGGCAGCCGGACGAAAACGGCAGCGACCTTTTCAGTTCGTTTACCGGACGGCGACGCTCCGGATTCCTGCAGCTGTTTCAGCTGCTCTGACGTAATCGAATAATCAAGACACGAGGTTAATCATGGGACGTCTGGCAGACGCGATGAACAAGGCAACGGACGGATCGAATCCGATCGTGGCTGACGAGAGTCAGAGTGAACGATCAAACGTCGAGATGACGATGTCATCTCAGGTGTTCGAGACCACGAGCGGGTCATACGTGGCCGACTCGTCGTCGAACGCCCAGACCGCGGCGGCGCGCATCCAGGAGTTCGACCCGAATCTAGCCGAGCGGCTGGTCGTCGTGCCGGCCATCTCGCCGGTGGCGCTCGAGCAGTACCCGTCGGCTGGCCGCAGCCCTGCACCGCCGGCAGCTGCAGCACCGCATCAAGAAAATCCTCGTTTCGAGCGCCCTGGCCTCGGAAGGGAAGACGCTCACGGCCGTCAATCTGGCGCTGACCTTCAGCGAGTCCTACGGCCGCAACGTGCTGCTCATCGACGGCGACCTGCGGCGACCCACGACCCACCAGGTCCTGCAGGTGCCGAACCTGCTCGGGCTCAGCGTCGGACTGAAGGAAGAGGCGGGGCAGAAGCTCGAGCTGATCCAGGTGACGAAGCACCTGGCGGTCCTGACCGCCGGCGAACCGGAGAGCGATCCGATGAGCGCGTTGACGTCGAACCGTATGCGGCAGGTGTTGCACGAGGCCTCCGCGAAGTTCGACTGGGTCATCATCGACACGCCGCCCGTCGGGTTGCTGCCGGACGCCAACCTGCTCGCGACGATGGCCGATGGCGCGGTGCTCGTCGTGGATGCGGGCCGGACGCCGCTCAAGATGGTCCAGCGCGCGGTCGATGCCATTGGCGCAGACCGCATCATGGGCTGCGTGCTCAACCGGGTCAACGAGACGTTTCCGAGCCACACGAGCGACTACTACCAGTACTACGGGAGCCGGTACGGCCAACGTCAGTAGGACGGATGCGTTGCAAACGACATGATCAGGATTCTTCAGCAGCGTGTGACGTGGCGCCCCGTCACGCTCATAGCCTGCGAAACAGCGTTGATTTTCGGGGCTGTCGTCGCAGCCACGTACCTTCGCCTGGGCGATGACGCCTGGGAGATGGTGGGAGCCGAGAACGTGCTCCCGAAGGGAATCCTGATCGCGTCCGTTTGTCAGATGTGTCTCTACTACGGCGACCTCTACAACCTGCCGCTCGTCACCGATCGCCGGGAGCTCATCGTTCGCACGCTCCAGGCGCTCGGTGCGGCGTCGCTCGTCCTCGCCTTCGTCTACTTCTGGTTTCCCTTTCTCGTCGTCGGCCGCGGCGTGTTCACGCTCGTGGCCATCATGGTCGTGGGCGGCGTGCTCGGCTGGCGCGTCTGCTTCGACTGGCTCACGACCCGGCTCGGGCAACGCGAACGGCTCCTCCTCGTCGGGACGCAGCCGGCCTCGGTGACCCTGGCGCGCGAGCTCTACGAGCGCAAGGAGCTCGGCATTGAAATCGTCGGATTCATCGATCCCGACCCCCTCAAGATCGGTCAGCCGGTGCTGAACCCTGGCGTCGTGGGCACCATCGAACAGATCCCCGCCATCGTGCGGGATGCTCGCCGTGAATCGCGTCGTCGTCAGCCTCGACGAAGCCCGCGGGCGACTGCCGATGGAGCAGCTGCTGAACATGCGCCTGAAGGGTGTGACGTTCAACCACCTGGCGTCGGTGTACGAGGAATACACGGGCAAGATTGCCATTGAAAACCTCCGGCCCAGCTGGCTGCTGTTTTCGTCGGGATTCTCGAAATCGCCCTGGCTCACCGGCATCAAGCGAAGCATTGACGTGGTGTCCGCGGGAGCAGGGCTGGTTCTGCTCGCCCCCGTGATGCCGCTGATTGCCATTGCGATCAAGGTGACGTCTGCAGGGCCGGTCTTCTATCACCAGAGACGCGTCGGACAGCACGGCCACGAGTTCACCCTCCACAAGTTCCGTTCGATGCGGGCCGATGCGGAAGCCACAACCGGCGCCGTGTGGGCCGCGGCTGCAGACGATCGCGTCACGCTCGTGGGCCGTATCCTGCGGGCGACGCGCCTCGACGAGATTCCGCAGCTCTGGCAGGTGCTCCAGGGCGACATGAGCCTGGTCGGACCGCGTCCGGAGCGCCCCGAATTTGTGTCCGAGCTCACCAAGTCCATCCCGTTCTACGGCCTGCGGCACGAAGTGAAACCTGGCCTGACCGGTTGGGCCCAGGTGAAGTACCGCTACGGCGCCAGCGCCGAGGACGCCATGGAGAAGCTGCAGCACGACCTGTTCTACATCAAGAACCTGTCGGTCCCGCTCGACCTCTTCATCATCTTCAAGACGGTCAAGACCGTCGTCGCGCGGCGAGGCGTCCGGTGATCACTTTCGGTCCCGTAGTCGGTACCAGGTGTGGTCAACGCGATGAGCGTCGATGTCGAGGACTACTTCCAGGTGTCCGCCTTCGACCAGGCCGTCTCGCGCGATCAGTGGGACCGCTTCGAGAGCCGGGTCTCGGCCAATACGGAGCGCGTCCTGGCAACCCTCGCCCGGAGGAGCACGCGCGCGACGTTCTTCGTGCTCGGCTGGGTCGCCGAGCGGTATCCCGCGCTTGTCAGGCAGATTGCCGATCGCGGCCACGAAATCGCGTCCCACGGGTACGACCATCGGCTCGTGTTCGACCTCACCCCGGAGGAATTCCGCGCCGATCTGCGACGCGCCCGCGCCGCCATCGAGTCCGCCGCCGGCGTGCAGGTCCGGGGTTACCGGGCCCCAAGCTTTTCCATCACGGCCCGGTCGCTGTGGGCGCTCGACATCCTGATTGAAGAAGGCTACGCGTACGACGCCAGCATTTTTCCGATTCATCACGATCGGTACGGATTGCCGTCGGCGCCGCGTCACATTCATACGATCACCCGCCCCGCAGGCACGCTGTGGGAGGTGCCGGGTTCGACGACGCGCGTCAGTGGAATGAACGTGCCGATTGCGGGAGGCGGATATTTCCGGCTGCTGCCGTACGGCTGGACCCGTCTGGGCATTGCACGGGTCAACCGGCTCGAACGACAGCCGGTCGTGTTCTACATCCACCCCTGGGAGCTCGACCCCGAACAACCGAGGCTGCCGGCGTCACAACTCACGCGCCTGCGCCATTACCGAAACCTCAGTGAAACGGTGCCCAGACTCGAACGTCTGCTGAGCGAGTTCCGCTTCGATTCGATCGGCTCGATTCTGGACGGCAGATCAACGGGCACGGACGGGACACTCCAGTGAACATTGCGATCGTAGGAACCGGCTATGTCGGTCTCGTGGCAGGTGCGTGCTTTGCGGACTTTGGTCATACGGTGACCTGTGTGGACGTCGACGCCAGGCGGCTCGACGAGATCCGAGCGGGACGGATGCCGTTCTACGAGCCGGGTCTGTCCGGAAATCGTCCAGCGCGGAATGACCGCCAGCCGTCTGCACTTCACCACCGACATCGGCGAGGCCGTCCGGGGATCGCTCGTCCTTTTCATCACCGTCGGGACCCCGGACAAGGAAGATGGCAGCGGGGCCGACCTCTCACAGATTGAGGCCGCGGCGCAGGCGCTCGCGAGTCACATCGAAGACTACCGCGTGGTCGTGCTCAAGAGCACGGTGCCGGTCGGAACGAGTCAGCGCATCCGGGCGCTCCTCTCGAAGAATTTGAGCCCCTCGTCGTTCGATGTGGTTTCGAATCCCGAGTTCCTGCGGGAAGGCTCGGCCATTGGCGACTTCGTCAGGCCCGATCGCGTGGTCATTGGTGCGTGCAGCCCGTCGGCGGCCGCCATCATGCGTGAAATCTATCGCCCGCTGTACCTGATTGAAGCGCCCATCATCGTCACCGACAACGCGACGGCGGAAATGATCAAGTACGCGTCGAACGCGTTTCTGGCCATGAAGGTGAGCTTCATCAACGAAGTGGCCAACCTCTGCGACAACGCGGCCGCCGACGTGCACGTCGTGGCCAAGGGAATGGGGCTCGACCGTCGCATCGGACCCAAGTTCCTGCACCCGGGGCCTGGCTACGGCGGCTCGTGCTTCCCGAAGGACACGCGCGCGCTGGCCGCGATCGGCCGGCAGTTCGGTGCCCCCCAGCGACTCGTCGAGGCCACGATTGCGGTCAACGAACATCAGCGCGAGGTCGTGTTCGAGAAGATCGAGCGCGCGCTGGAAGGGGTCAAGGGACGGGAGATTGCCATCCTCGGCCTGTCGTTCAAGCCCAACACCAGCGACGTGCGTGAATCGCCGGCGCTCGATATCTGCGAGCGGCTCATTGCCGCCGGTGCGCATCTGCGGCTGTTCGATCCCGTTGCGGCCGACGAAGCCGTCCGCGAGCTGGCGAGACTGTCAGGGACGATTTCGACGCACTCCGACGCTTACTTGGCTGCGACCGGCGCGGATGCCGTCGTCATCATGACCGAGTGGAACGAGTTCAGAAATCTCGACCTCAAGCAGCTGATGGTGGTGATGCGATCGCCGATGGTCATCGACATTCGCAATGTCCTCGAGCCGGCCCAGGCACAGGCCCTCGGGATTCCGTACGTGTGCATGGGGCGCCCGGTCGCGGTTCCCACGAGGGTCTAATGCAGGCTGCCGCCTACGCACCGACGGTCGAGTCACTCGAAGTCCGCACCGGGATCGATCCCGTTCGCTGGGATCGCTTTGTCATGAGCCGGTCCGACGCCACGATCTATCACCGCTCGGCGTGGGCCGGCGTGTTCACGAAAGCGTTTGGCCACGAGACCCGGTATCTCGCGGCCACCGAAGGCAACGAACTCGTCGGCGTCCTCCCGCTGGTCCTGTTCAAGAGCCGGCTGTTTTCACGCTGTCTGGTGTCGCTGCCATTTCTGAACTACGGCGGGGTCGTGGCCGCCACGGAGGACGCGGAGCGCGCCCTGCTCGACGCGGCCATCGGCGAGGCGCGGGCGGCTGGCGTGTCGCACGTCGAACTTCGCCACACGCGTCAGTGCTTTCCCAGCCTGCCATCGAAGAAGCACAAGGTCGCGATGGTGCTGCCGTTGGCTTCGACGCCCGATCAGCAGTTTGCGCAGCTCGATCGCAAGGTTCGAAATCAGGTCAGGAAGGCACAGAAGAGCGGCATCTCGATGACCAGCGGAGGGCTCGAGCTGCTCGATGCCTTCTACGACGTCTTTGCCACGAACATGCGCGACCTGGGAACGCCCGTCTACACGAAGGCGTTCTTCCGGGAAGTGCTGACGGCGTTCCCGGCGGACGCACGTGTGTTCTGCGCGAACCTGGAAAACCAGACCATTGCCGCGTCAATCGTCCTCCGGAATCGTGATCGCATGGAGGTCCCCTGGGCGTCGGCGCTCGCGCAGTTCAACAGCCTCGCGCCCAACATGCTGCTCTATTGGGAGATGTTGCGGACTGCGGTGGAGCAGGGGTGCACGCACTTTGATTTCGGACGGTGCACGCCGGACGCCGGGACGTACCGCTTCAAGGCGCAGTGGGGTGCCGTTCCGCACGAGCTCTGCTGGGAATACTGGCTGGCGAACGGGCAGTCGCTTCCGAACCTGAGTCCCGACAACGCGCGCTTTGCGACCGCCATCGCGGTCTGGCGCAAGCTGCCGGTCAACGTCACGAAAATCGTGGGCCCCTGGGTCGTCAGGAATATCCCTTAGAGGGTTCTAGGGTTCCAGGGTTCTGGTGCGGCGAGCTCCAGCGACTGTTAGAACCCTAGAACCTTAGAACCCTGGAACCCTAGAACCTTAGAACCGTCAGACGCTATGACCATCGCTGTTGGTATCGCGTTCGTCGCGCTCTTGTACGTCTATGTCGGCTACCCGCTCCTGCTGCGGGCGGTCGTCTTCTGCCGCGGCGCGCGCCGGGTTGAAACGGGCGAAGCCGTTCCGGCGCTGAGCCTGGTGATTTCTGCGTACAACGAGGCGGGCGTGATTCGACCGAAGCTCGAGAACGTGCTCGAGCTCGACTATCCGCGAGAACGGCTGGAGGTCGTGGTCGTCTCCGACGCCTCCTCGGACGGCACCGATGACATCGTCGCCGAATTTGCGTCTCGGGGAGTGCGTCTCGAGCGACGGCCGACGAGGAAAGGCAAGACGGCGGGACTCAATTGGACGGTGCCACGACTGCGGGGAACCATCGTGGTGTTCTCGGACGCCAATACGTTGTACGCGCCCGATGCGCTACGCCAAATCGTTCGCGGCTTTGCCGATCCGATGGTGGGATGCATCACAGGCGAAACGCAGTACCTCGAGGGGCGTTCTGCCGCCGACGCCGGCGAGCGGACGTACTGGGGATACGAGAGTCGCATCAAGCGGCTCGAGACAGCGGTCGGGTCGACGGTTGGGGGCGACGGCGCGCTCTACGCGATCAGACGGGCTCTCTGGCGAACGCTGCCCGAGACGGCCATCAACGATTTTCTGAACCCGCTGCAGATTGTCGAAGCGGGATGGCGTGCCATTTATGCGCCAGAGGCCAGGGGATTTGAAGAGACCGCCGGCGACGTGCGCACCGAGTGGCGCCGACGGGTTCGGATCGTGAGCCGGAGCTGGCGTGCGGTGTGGCAGGCGTCCGGCGTGCTGAATCCATTTCGCGTCGGCTTCTTCACGATCTCCATCGTGTCTCACAAGATGCTGCGCTGGTTGTCGGGTCTTTTCGTGGCCGTGTGCGCGGCGGGAATTCTCGAGTTCGTGTTGTCGCAACAGGTCCTGATCATGGCCGCCCTGGTGCTCGGTCGCGGTTCTCGGCCTTGCGGCGCTCGTGTCCGCGCGCTGGCGGCAGCGGCTCGCGCTGCCGCTCTACGCATTGGTCATCCAGGCCGCATCGCTCGTTGGCGTGATCAAGGGAATCTTTGGCGTGGTGTCGGGGACGTGGACCACCGCGCCCCGGCTTGTGGTGGGAGAGTCCGACGTGCAGTCGGGCAGGTGACGATGGCATCGCAGCGAACGGGTCCTCCAGCAGTCGTGGTCGGGATTGGATTGACGGGTCTCGGGATGGTGCGCTCGCTGCGCCACCACCGGAATCCGTTCTCGATGCCAATCGTGGCCATTGATTCCGATTTGCAGCAAGCCACGGCGTACACGCGGCTGTGCGACAAGGTGCATTGCCCGGACGTCGACGGTGAAGGGCTCGTGGATTGTCTGATCGAGGTCGGACGGCGCAGAGCAGAGCGGCCCGTGCTGCTGCTCTCACAGGATCTGGCCGTGCTGACCGTGGCCAGGCATCAGCACACGCTGTCGTCGTTCTACAGGTTCTTGGTGCCGTCGTCCGAGGTGACCGATCTGCTGATGGACAAGTCCCGCTTCGGCGAGTACGCGACAGCGTCACGGGTTCAACGTGCCCCGAACGTTTGCCATCAGCAGCGCGGACGATCTCGAGCCGGCTCTCGCCGGGCTGCGATTCCCCTGCGTGCTGAAGCCCATTTATCGCAATTCCGCCTGGAGTGAGCGCGGGTACCCGAAAGGATTTGTCTGCCAGACGGCCGCTGAGCTCAGAGGGGCTTACGGTCAGGTTTCGGACGTGCAGGACAACTTTGTCGCGCAGGAATGGATTCCCGGCGACGACTCGGAGATCTACTTCTGCCTGGCCTATTTCGACGAGCAGTCCCGCGCAGTTGCGACCTTCACCGGACGCAAGCTCCGCCAATGGCCGCTTGCGGCCGGCAATACGTCCCTTGCCGAGTCCTCCGGTATTCCAAGCATCAAGCAGGAAACCGTGCGGCTCTTCGAGTCGGTGAAGTTCCGTGGCCTGGGCTCTGTCGAGTTCAAGCGCGATCCGCGGACGGGCGATTTCAAAATCATGGAACCGACGGTGGGACGGGCGAATCTGCAGTCGGAGACGGCCACGGCCAATGGTGTCAACCTCACGTGGATTGCGTACTCGGATCTTGCCGGCCTCGATCACGGCCGGATCCGACTGCGTCCGCGTGCAGCGGTCTGGATCAACGAGTACACCGATCTGCAGTCAGGAATGGTCCGCGTCGGTCGAGGTGAGCTGTCGCTCGGCGCGTGGATGCGCAGCTACCGTCGTCCTCGGTATTACGCCTGGTTTTCCTGGAAAGACCCGATGCCTGCGTTCGTGATGGGGGCCCGGCTGGCCGTCAAGGCGATCAAGCGCGGCTTCGCGTCGATTGTGCGGCGATCCCCCAAGACCCAATCTTCCGGGGCACCGACAGCGTCCGGATTGTCGGCCCCGACCCTAGGACCGCAGCGATGACCTCTACCCGTCAGACACGCGCGCCACTCCAGCGACTGAGGCGAGCCGTCGCACCGGCCGCCAAGACTGTGCTCTTCCGGACCGGAGTGTACGGATTAATCCGCCGCACCCGGCCAAACCAGCGTGTGGCGATTCTGCGGTATCACGCGGTCTGTGGCCCTGAGGGCTACGACTATGCGGATCCGCACATCTGCGTCTCCGCGGATGCGTTCCGCGCGCATGTCGAATATCTGACCGGCCACTACGCCGTGATCTCCCTCGACGAAGCGGTCAAGGCCTTGCGAGGGGAACGATCGCTGCCGGATAACGCCGTCGTGCTGACGTTTGACGACGGCTACGCGGACAACCTGATCGCCGCGCAGATTCTTCACGAGCATGGGGCGACTGCGACGTTCTACCTGACGGCCGACTGCCTGGCGGGTGGCAAACCGTTCTGGCCATCGGAAGTGCGCCAGATCGTCCCTCGTCTGGCCGTGCCCCGTCTGGTGCTGGAGCTTGGCGATCGCAGGTTCGACTGGCCGCTCGGTGACGCGGACGAACGTGAAGCGGCCATCCAGGGCGTCACCCGGCTGTTCAAGTCGGTCACCATCCCGCAGCGAGAAGAGCTTCGAGTCCAGCTTCGAGCCGTTGCGGGTCTCGAGCAGCCGTTGCCGAGCCCGATGCTGACGTGGGACGAAGTTCGCGAGATGCAGCTTCTCGGGATGTCGATGGGAGCCCATACGCTGACGCATCCGAACTTGCCCAGCGCGGGGCTGGCGGATGCGACCGCTGAGATCGTCGGCGCCAAGCGCCGGCTCGAACAGGAGCTTGGAACCGAAGTCACGCAGTTTTCCTATCCGAACGGCGGGGCAGAGACCTACTACAACGAGGACCTGCAGCGCGCCGTGTGTGCCGCCGGGTATCTCGGTGCGGCAACGTCCCGGAATGGTTTTGCGGGGCAGGGCAGCGACCCGTACGCGCTGGAACGCATCCAGGTTGCGGAGCGTGTCGAAGATCTCGCGTTTGCCCTCGAAGTCGAGCGTTTTGCTTTTGCTCCGGCAGCGTAATCGTCATGCCACTCAAGAGTGTGAAATCGCAAAACCTCAGAGCCGTGCACAAGGTTGCCACGGCCAGACCAGCGGGCCACCGGCATGGTCCCCTTCCGCTGTACAGGGGATCGCGGAGCCAGTCGCGTCCCGAGCCTCGTCAAGAGACAGCTCAGCACGCCCTGAGCATGGTGAAGAGCGCAAGGCGCTGCTGATTGCGTATCACTTCGCACCCTCGTCCAGCGTCGGGGCGCAGCGTTCGATGCGATTTGCGCGCTACCTTCCCGATCACGGCTGGCGCCCGGTTGTCCTGACGATTCGGCTGGAAGATCTCGGCCGGTACGCGAGCGACGAACGTCCGGTTGCCGCATCGACCGTGGTGCATCGGGCGCGTGTGCTGAAGCCTTTCGAGGTGACAGGTGAGTGGATCAAGGGCCTGTTCCGCCGCGGTTCTCAGGAAAGGAGCCCGGAGGGCTCGAGCGATCGCGCGGGCTCGGCAAAGGGTGGCATCCGGCAGTTGTCAACGCTCGGCCGCTTCCGTCACTGGGTCGAGCTCTGGATGGCCACGCCGGATAACGCCATTGGCTGGTGTCTGCCGGCGATCTGGGCAGGCTGGCAGGTCGTTCGACAGGAGAAGCCGGCGGTCCTTTACACGAGCGGCCCTCCGCATTCGGCGCACCTCGTGGGGCTGGCGCTCAAATGGATTACGGGGTTGCCCTGGATCGCGGACTTCCGCGATCCCTGGACGAGACGGCCGTGGCTCGCGTCGGACCTGAAGCGCGGTCCGCGTTACCGGCTGCAGCAGCTGCTCGAACAGCTGGTGATGCGGCACTGCGATCGACTCGTGGCCAACACCGAGCCGATGGCGGTGGATTTTCGCGATTGCTGGCAGCTTCCGGCGGCCAAGTGCGTGGCCATCACGAACGGCTACGACCCGAAAGCGCTGCCACCGCGAAGTCTCGGGCCCGTCCCGACACGTGCGCCGTTCACCATCACGCACACGGGCGCTCTCTATCGACGCCGGGATCCGCGTCCGTTGCTGCGCGCGATTGCGATGCTGCGCGATCGTGGCGTCATCCGGGCGGGGGAGCTGCTGGTCAACCTGACCGGTCATATCGACGAGCAGTTTCAGGCGCACGACGTCGTGCGCCAGCTAGAGCTCGACGAATTTGTGTCGCTCAATCCACCAGTCACGCACGCGGAAAGCTGTCAGGCGCTCGCGCGCTCGCACGTGCTGCTGGTCATTCAGCCGGATACCCATCTGCAGGTGCCAGGAAAGCTGTTCGAGTACGTCTTTTTTCAGAGGCCGATTCTGGCCCTGACCGGACCGGGCGCGACGGCCGACCTGGTGCGGCGGTACGGTCTGGGTCTCGTGGTTCCGGCAGATCAGGCCGAGGCCATTGCCGAAGCCGTTGCCGACCTCCACGCCAGATTCAAGCAGGGGTCGTTCGGTGACCGAGGCTTTTCGCGAGCGCTCGAGGCATTTCATGGTGAACGCCTGACCGAGCAACTCGCCACCGTGTTCAACGATGCGGTGATGGAGAAAGGGGTCCATGCTGACTGAAGGGTTCGTTCCGACTGAAGGATTTCTCCCGATTCTGGAGCGCCTGGAGCGCGACGCCGATCGCTACTTCGGCGCGTCGACGATTGCCATCGAGCCTCTGGCCCATTTCCAAAGGCGGCGGTCGGAGCTTCTGAAGGTTCGCATTCGCGCTGGGTCTGGCGCCGTGTACGCGTATCGTCAAGCGCTATCGCCTCGAGTCGGCGGACCCCGCGGAACGCGAGTTCGTGACGGCGCGGGTCGAGACCGACTTTGCGGTGACCCAGCGGATTCATCGTCTCGTGGCAGGGCGCGAGGGGCTGCGGTCGGTGCGGCCGATTGCCTGTTTCCCCGATCAGCTGGCCGTCATCACCGAAGAGGCGCCTGGCGAGCTCCTCGGGCGCGTGCTCAAACGATCGGCATGGCTGTCCGGAGGGCGCAATTTCGACAACCTCTGCGCCGCGCTCGAGCGGGTGGGGCAGTGGCTGAAAGCGGTGCAGACGATGGACGGGCCGCCTGGACGCTTCTCACTGGACGAGATGCGCAGCTACCTCGATGTCCGGCTCATGCGGCTTCGAGAGGTCGACGCGATCTCGGCGGACGAGCGCGGGCTCCATTCTCGACTATTTCGACGAGCAGCGAGAGCACGTGGCGGCATCGGATCTGGTCGAGGTGCCGATTCACGGTGACCTGTGTCCAGGCAACGTGCTCGTCACCGGCAGCGAGATCACGGTGCTCGATCTGGCGATGACCCGCCCCGGCTCGATGTACACCGACCTGACGCACATGTACACGCACATCGAGTCGGACAGGACCAAACGGTGGGTGAGCCAGCAAAAAGTCGAACGGCTTCTGCAGGCAACGCTCCGTGGCTTCGATTGCACCCTCAGCCCGTCGAGACCGCTCTTTGCGCTGAACGTGCTGCAGCATCTCATCTGCAAAGTGGCCAAGCTCGCGACGCGGCCGCCCAAGAGCCGTTTTGACGCGGCCTACAAGCGCTACCTGCGCGGTCAGTATCACGCGCGTGTCCGAACACTGGTTCGCTCGGGAATGAACGTTGATTTCAATTCTCTGGTGACGCAATGAAGAAATGGCTGGTCTTCTTTCGGATCGTGACGGATGTGCGCACGTACCGCTGGCTGGTGCGGTGGCTGGAATTCAACTATCGCTATCACGTCTCGACCGTGTGGCGGCTGAAGGAAGTGGGAACGGGCACCTGGATCGAGCCAACGGTGAAGTTCACGAACCCGCAGAACATCACCATCGGCCGCCACTGCCACATCAACCACATGGGGTGCATCCAGGCCGACACGGACTCGCGAATCTTCATTGGCGACGGCCTGCGAATGGGACCCGGCGCGTCGATCTACAGCTCGAACTACGGGCTCAAGCGCGACCAGCCGATTCGGGAACAGGCCATGGTGCAGAAAGACGTTCGCATCGGGTCGGAGGTGTGGATTGGATCGAAAGCCATCATCACCGCCGGCGTCACGATTGGTGATGGCGCGGTCGTGGCAGCCGGAGCCGTGGTGACGAAAGACATTCCACCGTTCGCCATTGCCGGCGGCGTGCCCGCGAAAGTCGTCAAGTTCCGCGACTGAAGACCAGAACGGAGACCGACCAGGCATGATTGCGTTCGACTCGAGGCCCACCTTCGACAGCCCGGCACTGGCCGTTTTCGGCCCGGCGCTGGAACAGCTGCGAGAGGAGAGCCAGCAGCACTTCAACAGCACGAGCGTCGTGATCGAGCCCCTGAGCTGCATGGTGCGTCAGGGTTCTCGATTGCTCCGGGTCAGGGTGCGTACGAGCTCGGAGTCGTTCTTTGCCTACATCAAGCTCTACAACGTCGATGGATGTACGCCTCACTACATCGAGCAGATGCGACAGCGGGGCGTCAGGGACTTTGAGACCACCCGACGGGTTCATCTGCTGATGCAGTCGGTGGCCGGCATTTCCACACTGCGGCCGATTGCGTTTCTCCCTGACCACCTGGCCGTCGTGACCGAGGAGGTCCACGGAAAAACTCTCGGACAGCTGCTGACCCGGAAGGCTGGATGGTACCCGGAGCGGGAAACGCTCGACGACCTCTGCACGGTCATGGCGCGTATTGGCGTATGGCTCCGCACGGTTCAGACGCTCGACGTGTCGAATGCGCGGTTTTCATTGGACGGCATGAGGGACTACCTCGACGTCCGGCTGGTGCGCCTGGTCCGCCACGGTGGGCTCGACGCGCGGGAGCGGTGCGGCATCCTGAAATTCTTCGACGACCGTCGCGCCGATGTCGACGAGGGGGATTTGCAGGAGGTGGTCATTCACGGGGATTTGAGCCCCAGCAACGTGATGATTGCCGGCACCAACGTCACGGTGCTCGATTTCGAGATGTGGCGGACCGGATCGGTGTTTCACGATCTGTCCCGCATCTATCACCAGATCGAACTGCGAAAGCTGAAGCCCTGGTTCAAGCCGTCGGCGCTCGATCGGCTGCTCGAGGCCACGATCGTCGGATTCGATCCGACGCTCAGCCCGGAGCGGCCGCTCTTCGAGCTGCTGACGCTTCAGCACGTAATCAACAAACTGACGAAGCTGACGACGCAGCCGGTGGGGCGCCTGAGCGGGGCCTACAGCTGGTACGTGACGCAGTGTCTGCGCCGCTGGCTTCGGTCGCGCGGGCGCTGAATTGATGCTCCAATGTTGAATAGACCCTCGAAACCGTTGAATCGACTCGTGAAGGACAGCGTGATCTGGGTGGCCATCGATCGCGGCGCCGTCCAGTGCATGAACCTGCTGTCCAGCATGCTCCTGGCCCGCCTGCTCGCGCCTTCGGACTTTGGCGTGATGGGCATTGTCGTCATGTTTACGGGCCTGTCCAGCCGGATGGTGCAGTTCGGGTTCGGGATGGCGGTCATTCAGCGTCCCATCGTCACCCCCGAGCATCTGGCCGGGCTGTTCATTCTGACCGCGATCACCAACGGTGCGGTGTTCCTGGCGCTGATTGCGCTGTCGCCGTACATCGGCGCCTATTTCAACAGTCCCATCGTCGGTCCGGTGCTGGCGTTCATGTCGGTGAACTTCCTGCTGCGCATTGCCGGCGCCTGTCCGTCGACGATGCTGCGTCGGGTGTTGAACACGAAGGCCATTGCGACCGCGAGCATCATGGACTACGTGGTCAAGCTCAGCGTGACCGCGATCCTGGCGCTCAAGGGATACGGTGTCTGGAGTCTGGTGTACGGCGAAATCGCCGGAGGCATCGCCGACAAGATCTTCCTCATTCGTGCCTCGGGTTGGAGACCGAGCCTGCGGACGTCTCGTCCTGCGATGCAGGACCTCCTGAAATTCGGCGTGACCGTCTCCTTCAGAGACACGTTGGTCCACCTCTCGAACAACGTCGACAACTTCGTCATCGGGAAGTGGCTGGGGGTCACCTCGCTGGGGTTCTACGAAAAGGCCTACAAGCTGATGGACCTGCCCGTCAAGGAGCTGAGCCACAGGACGAGCGCGATTCTGTTTCCGGCCTTTTCCCAGATTCATGAAGACGGTGGCCGCCTCCGATCCGCGTTTCGGAAGACGGTCATGACATTTTCGGCCGCGGGCTATCCCTTGTTCGGCACGCTGATCGTGCTGGGACCGCAAATCATCAGCGTGTTGTACGGTCCGAAGTGGGTCGCGACCATCGTGCCATTCCAGATTCTGTGCCTGGCCGGGCCCGCGCGCATTTTCACGGTGCTCGGGTCGTCTGTTCTCGGCGCCACCGCCGAGGTTGGTGCTGAGGCCCGGCGGCGCGTCGAGGCGTTTGTGCTGCTTGCCGTCAGTTGTTTCGTGGCGAGCTGGTGGAGCGTCAGCGCCGTCGCGTGGGCCGTTGCCGTCGGAAATTACGTGTTGATGGTGAGAGTCCTGCAGTTCCTGCTGGCGAGATCGACCGTGAGGTTCCGTGACCTCTGGACCCCGCAAACCGTTCCGCTCATGGCTACCGCCATGATGATGGCCATCGAGTTTGCGATCCGGCACTGGCTGCTGCACTCCCTCGGGTGGCACACGATTGCGGTCCTCGCAGGGTCGTTGATCGCTGGCGGAGTCACCTATTTTTCCCTTTTGTATCTGTTGCGGGACGAGGCGCTCGACGCGCTGTTCAGGGAGTTGAAGGGCGATCTCCAACCTCTCTTCGGCGTTCTCGAGGCTCGCGCGAAATAGCGGTGAGCTGATGGCAGCACAACACTTCGTTCGAAAGTTCGCGAAGACATCGCTGTCGGGTCTGCTTCAGGCCGGCGGTGCATTTCGGTTGGCGCGCCGACTGAACCGCCACAGGCTTCTGGTGCTGACCTACCACGGGGTCATGGAGTCGACCGATGGGCCCGACGCATGGCTGAACCGGAACATGGTCGACACGGCAACGTTCCACTGGCAAATGCAGTACCTCGCCCGAACATCGACGTGCATGACGCTGGGACAGGCGGTGGCGCGCCTCCGCCATGGGACACCGCTCCCACCGAATTCGGTGGCGGTGACGTTCGACGACGGGTTCAGGAACAACTACACGCAGGCCTTCCCGGTTCTCATGGAGTGCGGGGTGCCTGCGACGATCTTCCTCACGACGGGCCACATCGGCCGCGGCATGCATCTTCTCTGGACCGAGCGTGTCGCTCGGCTCATCAGCAGTATGAAGCGCCCGGTCATCCGGCTCGAGCTCGGTGACGAAGCTCGACTCTGGTGGCTGCGGTCGTCAGAGGAACGTGAGCAGACGGCCAGTGCCCTCCTGAAATTGCTCAAGCGGCTTCCGGTGGGACTTCGTGAGGACAAGATTGCCGAACTGGTGCAGCAGGCCGGGCAGGAGGACGAGCCGACGGCGCGCGAGCGGTACGAGTTTCTGAACTGGGACGATGTTCGGACCATGGCGGGTGCCGGGATCGAGTTTGGCTCGCACACCGTGCACCACCCGGTGCTTTCCACCCTGGACGCACGTCAGCGCCTCGAAGAAGTCGTCGGCTCCAAAGAAACGATTGAACGAGAGCTGCGGCAGCCCTGCCGCGTGTTCAGCTATCCCAACGGTGGCGTCGGAGATTTTGGGGACACCGACCGTCGGGTGCTCCGGCAGGTCGGCTACATGGGCGCGGCCACGCAGATTCCGGGCTTCAACGATCTCGCCAGCGATCCATTCGCGCTCCGGCGCGTCAACATCGGTCGGGGCCACACGCGGCTCGTTTTTGCCGCCCAGTTGTCGGGACTGTGGCAGCAGATGAAGGCGGTGCACGATGCCGCTTGAGCTCGAGATGATGCCCCCGGCAATCGAACGAGGCGGGGGCGACACGCCCACCGTCGCGCTGGTGACCTCGAATCTCAAGGGTGGCGGGGCCGAGCAGTGTGTGGTGACGCTCGCAAACCAGCTATACGACCACGGCTGGCGGCCGGTGGTCGTCTCCCTGGGCGCTTCGGGGGCGCTGAGCGCGCGGATCCGTGACGAAGGGATCCCCATCGTTGTCATGAACAAGCGACGGGGAAACGATCCGCGACTGACGTTGTCGCTCGCTCGAGTCTTCAGGCGTCTGAACGTGGACGTCGTGCACGCGAACAACTGGAGCACCCTGATGGAAAGCGTCGTCGGGGCCCGGTTGGCTGGCGTTCGGAGCGTCGTCCACACGCAGCATGGCCTGCACTTCGAGACCGGCGCGTCCCAGCACGGACGCAACCGGCGATTTCGTCTGGTCGCGCAGCGCCTGATCGCGAAATGGCTTCGGCATATCGTGGCCGTCTCGCCGGAAGTCAAACAGACCTTGCTTGCCGAGTGGGAGGTGCCCGAGGACAAGGTTTCGGTGATCCTCAACGGAGTCCCTCTCGAATCGCAGCCGCTCGCGCGTGCCGAGCGCGATGCCCGGAGGCGGCAGCTCGGATTCGGACACACGGATTTCGTCGTGGGCACGATGGGGTTCTTCAGACCCGTCAAAGACTTTCCGACGCTCGTGCAGGCCATGGCCCGCGTGCACACCAATGCGCCTCAGGCGCGTCTGGCGTTTATCGGAGACGGGCCCGGAAAAAGCGACCTCGAGGCGCTCGTCCGCAGCATGGGTCTCGAGCAGATCGTGCGCTTTCTCGGATGGCGGACCGACGCGTCCACAATCCTGCCGTGCCTGGACGCATTCGCGCTCTGCAGTCTCTCGGAAGGCATTTCGCTGGCGCTTCTCGAGGCCATGTCGGCCGGCATCCCGATCGTCGCGACTCGAGTGGGCGGCAATCCCCTGGTCGTCCAGGATGGCGAGACCGGCTGGCTCGTGCCGCCTCGAACGGCGGACGTCACGGCCGACGCGATTCTGGCATTGCTGCGAGACCCGTCGACGCGATGTGCCATGGGACGAAGCGGCCGCGACAGGGCCAGGACGCACTTTTCCGTCGATCGGATGGCGCGCGACTATGAGCGCGTTTACATGGCCGCGTACCGGTATGCGGACGCGCACGAACCTGAACCCGTGTTGAGGGAGGGTGTACAGACGTGAAGCCTCAAGTACGACAACAACACGCGGACGCTCCCGATCTGGTGGCTGGTCTCCGGCACGAAGTCGAGAACCGGCTTCGATGTCAGGCCCCGTCGATTTACCCGGAACGTGCCGACCAGGGCGTGCCGGAAATCGTGTGCACCCGAACGATCGACCGGGGGTTCTCGCTTCGGTTCGAGTTCACGTTGAACTGGACGGACGGCTCCACGACGCGCGTCATTTCAAAGATTCGGCGCGACTCGGTCAACGATGCGTTCGATCAGCTCCAGCAGACGGTCACGGCCGCGGCACTCGGCCGTGCGGAGTACGAGGGTCTCGCCCGTGCGTATCGATACTTCTCGGCCGGTCACACCGGGCTGGGCGTCGGTACGACCGCTCGATTACGACCCCGAGCGCAACGTGTTGACCGTCGAGCATGCCGCCGGCCGCGACCTGGGCGTCCTGGTGGCATCGCGTGACCCCGGCTGCGCCAAAGCCTTCGCCCGATGCGGGCGATGGCTGCGGTTGTTCCACCACGATCTTCATTCATCTCGTCTGCGCACCTGGTCGCCGTCCGAGGTCCACGAGCTGATGCACAAGCGGGGACGGCCGCTCGTCGATCGTGGCGTTCCGCTGCGGGTGCTCGATCCACTGCTCTCCTCGCTCGAGCAACTTGCCGCGACGCTGCCCGCACAGCCCGTGAGGTGGTCGACCCTTCACGGCGACTACAAGCTCAAACATGTCTGGGCAACGCCAGATGGTGTGCAGGCGCTCGACTTTGGCAATACCCACGAGGGGGATTGCTGTCGCGACGTGGCGGCGTTCCTGGTCGAGATTCAGCTGCTGCGTCTCGGAAATCCGCTCGCCGACGTGAGACGCGTCACGTCGTATGCCGATGCGTTTCTGGAAGAGTACTACCAGGGTCCGATCGATCCGGTCCTGCCGATCTACGTCATCGAATGCCTGCTCAAGAAATGGCATCGCCGGCTCGGCGCATGGAGCGGCGGCAAGAGCAATCCCATGTACGTCAGGTTCCAGCGGTCTCTCTCGCTGATGGGAACCGGCGGCCTGCTCAACCGAACGATTGTCGACCGTTGGTTCGTCGCCCGGCTTCAAGAATGGATGGACCGTGCCAGTGTCGCCTAAGTCACTCGTGGCGCTGACCCGGCGGCTCGCCGAAACCAGCCCGGCCGAAATTGGCCACCGGGCCTGGTCGGGCGTGCAACAGATTGTGGACGAAGGCCGGTTCATTCTGGGCCGTTCGAGTGCTCCTGTGCGGATGCCCGACGGGGCCGTGGTGTTCGAAACACCGTGGCTCGACAATGCGTCGCTCGACGAAGCGGCCCAGCGGCTCAGGTTCTGCCGCTCCGATTACGCAGACGACATCGTCACCCGCGCCGATGCCATCTGCGGGGGGACGCTGACCCTGCTCGGCACGACGGTCGATTATGGGCACCAGGTGCGGTGGCACGCCGACCCGATTACAGGGCGTGACTGGCCACGCGTGTTTCACGCACGTATCGATATTTTTGGTGGTGCCGCCCGCTACGGCGACGTCAAGTACGTGTGGGAGCTGAATCGGCACCAATTCCTGCCGACGCTGGGCAAGGCCTATCGCCTCACGCGAGACCCGCGCTATGTCGCCGCGGGGGTGCAGTTGATTGGAGACTGGATCAAGGACAACCCGTACCACCTCGGAATCAATTGGGCCAGTGCTCTCGAGGTTGCGATCCGTGCGCTCGCCTGGCTTCAGGCCTGTGGCCTCTTTGAAGGTGCGGCGCCATTCGACGGTCGGCGGCGCCGGACGATCCTGACGTCACTCGACGCGCATCGTCGCTATCTGTCGCGGCATCTCTCGACGTACTTCAGTCCGTACAACCATCTCGTTGGCGAAGCCGCGGCGTTGAGTGTTCTGGGGACGGCAATGCCTGCTCTGCGTGGTGCGTCGCGGTGGCGGGAGTCGGCGTGGAAGACGCTGGTGACCGAAGCGATGCGCCAATTCCACCCCGATGGTGGGTCGGTCGAGCAGGCCACGGGTTACCACCACTTCACGCTTGGCTTCTACCTGCAGGCCGCTCTGGCGCGCCGTCGCGTGGGGCTGCCGGTTGACAAACCCGTCTGGGCTGCGCTCGAGCGTGCCAGCGAGTACCTCGATGTACCTGACGCGGCCGGATGGATCGACGCCGGCAATCGGGGACGGTGACGAAGGCCGGGCGTTCGATCTCGAGCAGGCCTCGTTGTGGGATTTCCGGGTGTTCCTCGCGCTGGCGGCCACACTCTACGGTCGAGGGGATTTCAAGCGAATTGCCGGAACCTTCCCGTCCGACCTGGCATGGGTTGTCGGACGAAGGGGATGGGACGAGTACGACGCGTTACCCGACTGCCCACCCGAGTCAACTTCGAAGGACCTCGCGTCAAGCGGGTACTACGTCCTCCGAAGCGGTTGGGAGAGCGATGCCCAGTACCTTTGCTTTGATTGTGGCGAGATCTCGGCGGGCGTTCGGCACACAGACGTGCCGTCGGCTGCCCACGGGCACGCTGATGCGCTGGCCATCGAAGTTTCGGTCGAGGGGCGGCCAGCCCTTATCGATCCAGGGTTCTACACGTACAACGGTGCAGCCGAATGGCACCGCTATTTCCGTGACACGGCCGCCCACAACACGGTGGTCGTGGACGGTGAGTCGCAGGCCACGTACCGCGGCCGTCTTCGGTGGGCGCAGGGTTATCGGGCCAAACCTCATCACTGGGTGAGCACCGCCTGCATGGACTACGCGGAAGGATCTCACGACGGCTATGCGCGACTGGCCAGTCCCGTGCAGCATCGCCGCGGTGTTCTCTTCATGAAGCCGGATTACTGGCTCCTGCGGGACGAATTGATAGGGAAAGGTTCGCACGAGATCGATCGGTATTTTCATCTCGCGCCGGACTTCAATCCGACCGTCTTTGGAAACCGCGTGAGTGCACGGGATGGCGAAGGTGTCGGCCTGCTCGTCATCGCTCTCGAGGACGACGCGTTGACGACGCACCTCTGGACCGAGGGCGATCAGCCCGAGGACGGGTGGGTGGCAACCGGGTACGGCCAGCGGCGCCGCGCTCCAGCCTTTTCGTTCCGTACCAGAATCGCGGGACCGACTGTCCTGCACACGCTGCTCGTGCCGTTCCGGGGGACGCCGCCCAGGATCGACGTGACGCCTCTCGTCGGCGGCAGTTTCGATCGCTCGCTGAACCGTGGCTTCGTCATTCGATACGGATCGGTCCACGATCACGTGCTCTTCACAGGGTCCGGCGATTTGGTCGTGACGCCGTCGCTCGAGACCGATGCTCGTGTCGCCTGCGTCCGTCACGGCGAACCGGACCGCGTGACGGCCTGTGCCATGGTCGATGGCTTCCTGCTCGCGTCCGAGGGTCAGATCCTGCTGCAGGCCATTCGACGCGTGTCGTTTGCCGCATTCACACAACGTGAAGAGACCGAGGTCATCGAGTGTTCCGATCCGGCGGAAACGCTGGCTCTGACGGACCATATCAAACGTGGCGCGGGGGCTTTAGTCCCCGCTGTCTGAACAAAGGTCAAAGGTCAAAGGTCAAAGGAGACCATGAGCGCCGCAAGAATTCTTGAGATCACGTCCTATCCGCCGCCACGCGCCGGGTGGGGTGTGCGCGTGCAGTACGTCAAAGAGCAGCTCGAGACGATGGGACACACCTGCGTCGTGCTGAACACCGGCAAGAGCCGGAAAATCAAGAGCGACGAATACGAAACCGTTGAAAACGGCCTGGACTATGTCCGCAAGGTCGTTCGGTTCAGCCGCAATCGATACACCGTTCACGCTCACGTCAACGGGGATTCCCCCAAGGGCCTGGTGCTGACCCTGCTGGCCGAAATGATCAACCTGCTCTGTGGCCGGCGGTGTGTCCTGACGTTCCATGCCGGTCCACTCCAGAAGTACTTTCCGCAGGAGCGAAGCCGGATGTTCGCGCCGGTGTTCCGGCTGGTGTTCAAGATTCCGCGCAAGATCGTCTGTAACAGTGAAGCCGTGAAAGAAAAGATCGTGTTGTACGGCATCGACCCCGACAAAATCGTCCCGATCCCGGCCTTCAGCCGGCAGTACCTGCAGTTTCATCGCGTACAGCTGTCCGACCGTGTCGAGGGCTTCATTCGCGACCACGACCCGGTGCTGTGCACCTACGCATTCTTCCGTCCGGAGTTCTATCTCGAGTCGCTCATCGACTCGATGAAGCTCCTGGTCGAGCGCTTCCCGCGCCTCGGCTTGATCGTGATGGGCTCGGATGCCGGTTCGGAACCCATTGCCGAGCAGATCCGCTCCCTGGGGCTTCAGAACAACATCATTCTGGCCGGCGATCTTCCCCACGACGAGTTTCTGTCGTTGCTGACGAGAACGCGGATGTACATCCGCACGCCCAGCAAAGACGGTGTCTGTTCCTCGGTTCTCGAGGCTTTGTCGTTGTCGGTGCCGGTCGTTGCCAGCGAAAACGGCACCCGTCCGAAGGGTGTCGTCACCTTCGCCCCGAACGACCCGAACGATCTGGCCGCAAAGGTCAGTGACGTACTGGGCGCATACGACGACGTGCGCCGACGGATTCCTCAACCTGAAATTCGCGACACGGTTCTTGACGAAGCCTTGCTGCTGAGCGGGGCCCCAACTATGAGTGCTGCATGAAAATCCTCTACCACCATCGAACACTTGGCGACGGCGCGGAGGGTATCCACGTCGCAGAGATGATCAAAGCGTTCAGAACGCTCGGGCACGACGTGCAGGTCATTTCCCTCATCGGTGAGGAGACCAACACCGTGTCGACGTCACAGCGTCGCTGGTCGCGCGTCAGCCGGCTCCTGCCGGGCGCCTGCTATGAGCTCGGAGAACTCGCGTACAACGGGCCGGGGTTTGCGAGGATTTCGCAGGCCATCCGACGATTTCAACCCGACTTGATTTATGACCGGTACGTCAGCTACAACTTTTCCGCCGTCTGGGCCGGAAAGCGACTGGGCATTCCGGTCGTTCTCGAAGTCAACTCACCGTATTCACTGCAAAAGCAGACGTTCGATGAGCGGCTCTATTTTCCAAAGCTGTGCCGCTGGTTCGAGCGCACCATCTGCCGCTCCGCGTCGCGTGTGTTGACTGTGTCGACACCGCTCAAGCACGTCCTGACAACAATTGGCGTTCCGGAAGACCACATCGTCGTGGTGCCGAACGGCGTCGATCCCGATCGATTCCATCCACTGATTGGCGACGCCGAAATCCGCCGCCAGTACGGGCTGGAGCGAAAGCTCATCGTCGGGTTTACGGGAGTGCTTCGACCCTGGCACGGGCCCGAGCTTCTGGCTGAGGCCTTTCACCGCATTGCCGAACGCCATCCGGATCTGCACCTGCTGATCGTGGGAGATGGCCCGAGCCGTGCGGCACTCGAGCAGTCATTTGCGGATCGGGGTCTCTCGGCGCGGCTGACGGTAACGGGGCGTGTGCCGCACGACGCGGTGCGCCGGCTCGTTGCCGCAATGGACATTGCCGTCAGCCCTCGCGCCACGTTCTACTCGTCGCCCATGAAGATCCTCGAATACATGGCTATGGGCAAGGCCATCGTCGCTCCTGATATGGAGAACATCCGGGACCTGCTGACGCACGACCGGAACGGCATTCTCTTCAAACCCGAAGACGCGACGTCGCTGACGAAGGCGCTCGCGCGCGCGACCGACGATGCGGGTCTCCGGTGCCGGCTGGGAACGAACGCGCGGAAGGAAATCGAACGTCATCGCACCTGGCTCGACAACGCACGTCGGGTCATCAGCCTCGTCGAGCAGGCGCCGGGCGCGGTGCAGTCTGAAGTGGCCACGCGTCGGCTGCGTCCGGTCACTTAGCGCAGCGGTCAGCTGTCAGCCGTCGGACGTCGGCCAGCGCCGGACCTGAAGGTCCGGCCTACGTACTGTGGCTGATAGCTGACAGGACGAGGATAGCTGACAGTACGTAGGGCGGACCTTTAGGTCCGCCGTGTGGCGGCTGATAGCTGACAGCTGAAGGCTTCGCCAAGACACGAATGTCTTCCAAGCAAAGAGACACTATGCGCGTCTGGGCTCGACTGTTGCTGGTGGCGTTGTGTCTGCTCGCAGCGCCGCGGGCCGCCATGGCGACCGAATGGTTCGTCGCGGCCGATGAGCACGGTTCAGGCACGAGCCCGAACCCGTTTGGTCGCATCCAGCAGGCGCTCGATCTCGCCGGACCTGGAGACGTCGTCAACGTGCGCCCGGGCGTTTACCTCGAAACGCTCCGGACAGCGCGAGACGGCTCGCCGGGGGCACCGATTGTGGTCCGCAGTGTTTCAGGCGATGTCATTGTCACGAGTCGAGACACGGTTCTCACCATCGAGCATGCCCACCACGTGTTTGAGGGCATGGTGTTCGATGCGCAGTACGCACAAAGCGATGCAGTCAAGGTTCGGACCGCTGCCCACTACCTGGTGCTGCGGCAGGTTGAAGTGCGCCACTCGACTCGCGATTGCATCGATATCGGATCGCCGCATGATGTGCTGATCGAGCGTTCGCTCGTCCACCACTGTTTGAACGCTGCATCGGGACGAACCGACGCCCACGCCGTCGTGGCGGGCGCCATCCAGAACTTCACGATTCGTGATAGCGAGTTCCACACGTTCTCGGGCGACGGCCTGCAACTCGACCCCGCACGCGCGGCGCCCGGCTGGAACCACGTGACCGTTGAACGGTGCCTCTTCTGGCTCCGCCCGCTCGAAGAACCTGAAAACGGGTTTGCCGTGGGAGTCGTGCCCGGCGAGAACGCCATCGACACAAAGACCTCGACTACGAGCGGCCGGGGATCGATCACCATCCGTGACACGGTTGCGAGAGGCTTCAGGGGACCGCTCGTCCGTCACATGGCCGCGTTCAACCTCAAGGAACTGGTTCATGCCGTCGTCGATCGGGTGACCGTCACCGATTCCGAAATCGCATTTCGCCTGCGTGGCCCCGCCCTCGTCGACATCCAGAATGCGGTCATCGATCGCGTGGACATTGGCGTTCGCTACGAAGACAACATCGAACGAATCCAGCTGTGGAACAGCACGTTCGGCCGCGTCGGCCGCGCGTTCCACAAGGCAGAAGCGGTCAAGGAGGCATTCAATACACGCAACCTGCTGTTTCTGGCCGATGAGCTTCCGGAAGAAGTCAGTGGCCCGAGCAACCTCGCCGTTGGGCCGAAGGCATTCAGGAACGCCGCCGATGGCGATTATCGGCTCGTGCCCGGGTCACCTGCCGTTGACGCCGGTCAACAGACGAGCGTGGTGGTCGATCGGGACGGGACGCGGCGTCCGCAAGGCGCCGGCTACGACGTCGGTGCGTACGAGTTGGCAGGCTCGAGATAGCGCTGCAGCCGCCGGACGAACCTGCGGGCGGTGACCGGGAACCCGGTGCGGGCAATCGCAATGCTCGGGCTGAACCGTTCCACGGCGCCAAAAGAAAACTTGTAATCCTCGTTGCCCCGCGTAAAGTCGAAAATCTGGTACCCGTGCTCAATCGCGTACCGAATCGCGTAGGCATAGACGACCTTGCCCGGCCTGAGCTGCGCATACGTCCGGTCGCTGCTCGTGATGCACGCCGTCATGGTCTTTTGCACCGGATCGAGAAAGGCCGACAGCGCGCCAATGGGCTTCGGGCCGTCCCAGAGAATTGACAACCACAGCCGGTTGTCCTCGAAGGAGCGACGGAAGATTTCGCGGAACCCATCCCGATAGTAATCAGGGCAGCCCCACCGCGCCTGCCAGTGGTCGAGAAGGGTTTCAACGTGGGTATCCAGATCGTCGAGCCCCGCACAGGTCACGCGGAATCGATCGACTTCGCCGACCTTCTTCAGCGAACGCTTAATGTCTCTGGCTGTCGTGGGGCCCACGGTTTCCCGCAAGTACTGCTCCCAGGTGTCGGGGAGACGGACGTGAGGGCACGAGGTCTGGGCCTTCACTTCGACGGAGAATTTCGCACCCGCAAACTGTTCGAGAAATCGATCGACCCGCCCGTCGAGGACGTTTCTCAGATAGAACTTTTCCCACTGCACTCGTCGCCGGATATAGGCAGCGAACCCGGCAACCGCTTCGTCCTCGTGATTGGAAGCACACACGAAGCCGGTGTAGTCGGCCAGAGGATTTCCTCCCATCAGCAGCCGGTGCCCGTCCAGAGCCAGAGGGAGGAAAGCGACGGGTGAGGAGTTGTTGTTGCGCCTGCCGACCAGCACAAACCACTTGTAGGGGGTGGCGGCAAACCATCCCCGAAGCCAGGCCCACGAGACAAAGACGGTTGCGTGAGCGTCGGTGGCGTAGGCGGCCGACCAGCTCTCCTTGAGCCGATCGAACTGGTCCAGAGTGTCGACGCGGCTAATAAGCAAGTGGAACTCTAGCGCGCCGGCCGTCGACAGACGCGAACCAGGAACCATCGACGGACTGGTGAGGGTCAATGTGATGCATCCCGGTGCCATTCCAGCCGGTGCCGCTGGCGGTGATGACGGGATTGGCCGCCAGTTCGCGCTCTTCGTAGACCTGTGGGGTGAGCGTTGTAATCTCGAACGCTCGAATTTCCAACCCGTAGGCTTGATAACAGTCCTGCGCGAACCGGTACACGCGGTCTTCATGAACGAGAACCCTCCCGCCAGGCCTCGCGCGCCGGGCGTCATTCTGAATGACGGGGCTCATGGGATGCTCCTGCCACGGGCCGGTCAAGCGTTCGGCGCCGTAGAGATGCAGATTGTCCGCGCGTCGCCGTGGTTCTCCCGAACTCGCAAACAGCCACCAGCCTCCCTGATAGCAGAACGGCGAGACGTCGGCAAATTCAACGCCGTCGAGGAGCGTGTGAACACGTTCCCATCGATACGGGAAATTCGTGGCCCTGTACAACCGGACCGTCCGAGCTTCGCAGCTTTCGGGCACCATGAACAGGTCCGTGCCCTCACGAAATACGTACGGGTATGACAAGTGCCATGGCTCGGTCAGCACGATTCGTTCGTAGTGCCATGTCAGCCCGTTCGAGCTCGTGGCCAGGCCTATCGATCCTTTGCGCGCGCGTCCGCCCTGCACCTCAAAGAACATGAACCACGACCCGTCGACCTGAATCATGAACGGATCGGCCACCAGTTCGGCGTCGACGTCGGATATATCCCGGCACGTGAGGACGGGGTTCTGGACGTCTTTCAGCGGGGCAAGATCGAACGGGCTCGTGCCGCCGTAAATGCCAATGGACCATTCCGCCAGCTTACGAGCCGGCTTCTGCAATCCGAGAAGCCGCCGCGCGGCCCGCCGGACGGCAGATTTGCGACCGATGGCGGGCTGAAGCCAGGACGGCAGACCTTGCGCCGTCACCGGGACCTCTCTGGCGAAGACGGCAGACGATCGAACAGCATGTCGCGGGCGGCCCACAGCTCACCCAGCATCGCTTCCCATTGCCAGCGACACCAGCGCGCGAGGCGCAACTCGCAGAGCAGCTTCTCGCGGAGAGACAGGTTGCCGTCGAAGATGGACGTGGAGAGCATGGTCAGCACGCGCCACTTGAGAAGCTTCGATTTGTGCCGGCCGACCGGGTTGTACCACGCGGCAAGCGCGCCAGCCGTGGCATGGGCACGCCCCGACATCGATGGGTGATCTCTGCGCTCGAAGAGACGATCAGGAACTTCGTGGAAGCGGCCGAGCAGCGCCAGCTGGGCAATCATGATCCGGTCGGCGCCGGGATGGTCGGCGATGAGCGACGTGCGTGCGAGGACGGCGGTGCGAATGACCCCGAATTGCATGTGACAGAGGCCGAGACGCGACAACACCTCCGAGAGCCGCTCGTGGGCGCTCGACGCTGTCGGGAGACACCGATTGTCGTAAGGTCCAATGAGCCGACCGTGCTCGTCGATCAGGCTGGATTTCGAGAAACAGAGCGTGATCCCGGGGTCACGATCCAGAACCTCGACGCAACGCTCCACAAACTCCGGACGACACACATCGTCGTGGCAGCTCCACTTGAAGTACTCGGTCTCGGCCAGATCGAACACGTGACGAAAATTCCAGGATGCGCCACGGTTTTCGGTCTGCCGCCGATACTGGATCCGGTCATCGCGACGCGCATATTCCTCGCAAATAGCCTGCGTGTCGTCGGTGGAACCGTTGTCGGAAATGATGAGCACGAAATCGCGGAACGTCTGCGCAAGGAGCGAGTCGAGCGCGTCTCGAAGATAACGCCCGCCGTTGTAGACCGGCAGTCCGATGGTGAGCCGGGGACGAGTGGCCATCTGTTGCAGACGATGGGTGCCGCACGTTGTCACGGACCCTAACTGGTGCAAAGCAAGTACGTCGCCACAAGATTGATCAGCATTTCCTGCGCTCCTGGCAGTCGGCAGCCACGGTCGTCTGGTCTGCGAATGACTAAAGATCTTCTCCGAGCGGCCTTCGTGGGCCTGCCCGCGGTCGCCGGGAGAGGTCCTGTTCTATAAGCGCCTATATTTCAATATCTTACGGCATGGCACCCGGGTAGCGTTCTGGCTGGGTCCTTGCTCCAGCTGTGGACACCGTCCTTCCGTTTGACCGAGCACGGGCGCTCGGAGCGGGAGGGCGTGCGTTCCCGCTGGAGGGTTCAACGCATGAAGGCCGTCATCCTGGCCGGTGGCCTGGGTTCTCGCCTCGCCGAAGAGACCGTGCTGAAGCCGAAGCCGATGGTCGAAATCGGCGGCCGCCCGATCCTGTGGCACATCATGCACATCTTCGCGGCCCACGGGATTACCGAGTTCCTGCTCGCGCTCGGGTACAAAGCCGAAGTCATCAGGAGCTACTTCCTCAACTTCGCGGCCATCAACAACGACCTGTCGATCGATCTCGCAACCGGCCAGACCAGGGTCTACAACCGGCAGCGCCTGCCGTGGCGTGTGCACCTGGTCGATACAGGCCTCCATACGCAGACGGGCGGGCGACTGAAACGTCTGCGAGAGTGGCTGGGCGAGGACGAGACGTTCATGCTCACGTACGGCGATGGCGTCGCAGACATCGATCTTCGTGCGCTGCTGGCCTTTCATGAGTCGCATGGCAAGCTCGCGACGGTGACTTCCGTGCGCTCTCCCGAGCGCTTTGGCCGCCTGAGTTTCAACGGCGATCAGGTCGTGTCGTTCTACGAGAAGCCGCAGTTCAGCGAGGGCTGGATCAACGGTGGCTTTTTCGTCCTCCACTCCCGAGCCATCGACTACATCGCCGGCGATAAGACGGTGTGGGAACGGGAGCCCGTGGAAGCGCTTGCCCGAGACGGCGAGCTGATGGGCTATCAGCACGCGGGCTTCTGGTCGTGCATGGACACGATCAAAGAGAAGAACTACCTCGACGATTTGTGGGCGACGGGCAAAGCGCCCTGGCGAATCTTGCACCCCGATTCACCAACCGGCGCGGACCATTCCACGATCGAGGAACTGTATGTGTGAACGGCGCCTCTGTGACCCTCGTGGTAACTCGTTTACCTGCGGAGCGCGCGCGTGAACGTGTTGTTCGTTCATTCCACCGATCAGCACGCGACCGAAGCCGGCGGCCTCATCTCGATGCGTCGCCTGCGTCGATCGTTGCGGGAACAGGGCGTCGAGTCACAAGTCCTCTGTGCCACGCGAAACGGCCCCGCAGCAGAAGCTGCCACGATTCCCGGCGCGTCGGGGCTCAGCGGTCTCGAGGCGTCGCTTCGCCGAATCACGAGACAGATCGGCTTGAACGACGTCCATCGCCTTGGAACGTTCAAGATTCCACGACTCGAGGCGTATCGGCGAGCGGACGTCCTGGACTTTCACTGCATCCACGGCGGGTTCTTCAACTATCTGGCGTTGCCATCGCTGACCAGGCACAAACCTGCGGTGCTCACGCTGCACGACATGTGGCCGTTCACGGGGCATTGTGCGAACAGTCAGGACTGCGACCGCTGGATTCAGGGATGCGGTCGCTGCCCGTATCCGAATGCCTATCCGTCGGTGAGCCGCGATGCGACGCATCTCGAATGGCGCCTCAAGTCCTGGGCGTTTGGACGGTCGCGGCTATCGGTGGTGGCGCCGAGCCAGTGGATGGTGATGTCTGCCAGGCAAAGCTTTCTGAACGAATTTCCCATTTTCTACATCCCGCATGGCGTAGACACCAGCGTGTTCCGTCCCGTTGGACGCGCGTCGGCCAGGGCTGCACTCGGCATTGCCTCCAACAGCCGTGTGCTGGGGTTTGCGTGCACGCGGATTGACGATCCCCGCACCGGTGCACCAAACAAAGCCAAAGGTGTCGATCTGTTAATCGACGCGCTCCGGGACCTGCCCGATCACCTCAAGATCAACACAGTGCTGCTGCTGATGGGGCAGGGCGGTGAGCGGTTGGCGGAATTGACGGGCGTGCCGGTCGTGGGACTCGGTTACGTCGGCAGCGATCGCATGAAGGCGATTGCGTACTCGGCCGCCGACGTCTTCATCAGTGCCAGTCGGGGCGAGTCGTTCGGGTTGGTGGCTCTCGAGAGCATGTCGTGCGGCACACCGGTTGTCGGCTTCGACGTGGGTGGCCTCAAGGAAGTGCTGCGTCCGGGTGTCGCAGGCGCCGTGGCATCGGCTGTCACCGCACCAGCCCTGTGCGACGCCCTCGTGCAGATGCTCGAGAACGATGTTCGCAGGGCCCGCATGGCCAGGCAATGCCGCGAAATCGCCGTTGCCGAGCACGGCCTGGACGTCCAGGCCCGCCGGTATCTCCAGGTCTATCGAGACACCATTGCCGAACGCGGATCGGACGGATCGGACCAATCCGCGGCCGCCGGCGCGTAGATCATGAGCACGCACATCCTCGGCATTTCGGCGTTCTATCACGACTCCGCCGCAGCGCTCCTTCGTGACGGCGAAATCGTGGCCGCCGTCCAGGAGGAACGCTTTACCCGACAGAAGGGCGACGCTCGATTCCCCCAGCGTGCGATCCAGGTACTGCCTTGACGCAGCCGATCTCGGCGTCTCCTCGATTGACCATCTGGTGTTCTACGAGCAACCCAAACAGAAATTCGAACGCCTGCTCGAGACCTATCTTTCGTACGCTCCACAGGGGTACCGATCGTTCAGCGCGGCAATCCGCCAGTGGGCCGGCCTCAAGCTCGATCTTCCCAACCTTCTCCTGACGGGCCCGCTGACAGGGTTTGCCGGGCAGTTCTGGTGTACCGACCATCACGGTTCGCACGCCGCAAGCGCGTTTTTTCCCTCTCCGTTCGAGGAAGCGGCGGTTCTCACACTTGATGCGGTGGGCGAGTGGGCGACGAGTTCCATCGGCATCGGGCGCGGCAACAAACTCGAACTGACACATGAGATGCGCTTTCCCCATTCGCTGGGAATGCTGTACTCGGCGTTCACGTATTACACCGGCTTCAAGGTCAATTCCGGCGAATACAAGCTCATGGGACTGGCGCCCTACGGTCGGGCGCGCTATGTCGACGTCATCCTCGACAAGCTCGTCGACATTCACGATGACGGGTCACTCTGGCTGGACATGTCCTACTTCGACTACTGCCAGGGTATGACCATGACGTCCCCGAAGTTCCATGAGTTGTTCGGAGGATCGCCACGGCGTTCGGAGGAGTTCATTACCCAGCAGCACATGGATCTGGCCGCCTCGATCCAGGCGGTCTGCGAGCTGGCGGTGATGCGAGCCGCTCGTCACACCCACCATCTCACGGGGATGAAGAACCTGACGATGGCGGGTGGGGTCGCGCTCAATTGTGTCGCGAACGGGCGATTGCTGCGCGAAGGTCCGTTTGAGCGCATCTGGGTTCAACCAGCGGCTGGAGACGCCGGAGGTGCCCTGGGTGCCGCGCTTCTCGTGTGGCACGACAAGCTCGGACAGCCGCGAACCGCACAGCCGCAGGACAGTCAGCAGGGATCGCTGCTCGGCCCCGCGTATGACTCGCATGAAATCGGCTTGTTCCTCGATTCGATTGGGGCGCGATACGTGCGGTTCGAGGATGAACGTCAGATGCTCGATCGGATTGTCTCGCTCCTTGACGCGGAGAACACCGTGGGGTGGTTTCAGGGGCGCATGGAGTACGGCCCCCGAGCTCTCGGATCGCGGAGCATTCTCGCAGACCCCCGGTCGCCGCGCATTCAGCAGGAGCTCAACCTCAAGGTGAAGTTTCGCGAGTCCTTTCGTCCGTTTGCCCCCTGTGTCCTGCGCGAAGAGGTCGCATCCATGTTTGTGACCCCTTCTGACATGGACAGCCCGTACATGCTGATGGTCGCCCCGGTACGCGACGAGCTGCGCCGCGCGTTGTCCGACGAAGAGCGGCGTCAACTGGAGGATCCGGATCTACGGGTGCGCGTGGCGGTGCCGCGATCCAGCATTCCGGCGGTTACTCACGTGGATGGTTCGGCCCGCGTTCAAACCGTGGACCGAGAGCGCCATGGCCGGTTCTACGACCTGCTCCGCCGGTTCCACGCCACCACGGGGTGTCCGGTCGTCGTCAATACGAGTTTCAACATCCGCGGCGAGCCCATCGTCTGCACGCCCGAGGACGCGTACAGGTGTTTCCTTGCGACGAACATCGACTGCCTCGTCATCGAGAACTACGTCCTGATGAAAGACGAGCAGCCACGAGCGGCGGTACAAGACGCACAGGCGTATCGAATGGAATTCTCACCGGACTAGGTGAAGTGTTCAGTTGTCCGGGACATAGGACTGAGTAGGTCAGCTATGGCAAAGATCCGACTCGAGCGATCTCCGCAGCGCGCCGACCTGAAAGGCTTCGTGGTCGCGACGGCCATGCTTTGGTGCGTTCTGGCCGCGGGCGTGACAGTGGGTACGGGACTCGTCTGGCCGATCGCCATCGCAGCACTTGCGTCCGCGATGTCGGTTGCGCTCGGCGTCTGGCGCCCAGAGAGCTTCCTCCTGCCGTACCGCGTCTTCAACAAACTGTCTTCGATGGTCAGTCACCTCACCGCGGCCGCTGTCAGGCTGGTGTGTTTCTACCTGGTCGTCGCCGGTGCGGGCCTGGTTCGGTCGAGGTTGCAGAAGGGGAAGCCTGACGGCCCGACTTCAGGATGGCGGCCACGTGGCCCTCTCGAAATCAACTCGTTGTGGAAGTCGCCAACGAAGAGACGACCCAACGGATGGGTGCGCAACTGCGTGTCCTTTGCGACGACCGCCGCAAACCTGTGGGTTTGGTGCCTGTTGCCGTTTCTGATGATTCTCTCCACGGTCGAGCTCGAGGATGAAGGTACGGTGTCAGCGGGGAACTACACGTTGTACTGACGGCACGCCAGACGCGGACCCTGAAGGGTCCGCGCTACAAAGGCCTGAGATGCCATTTCTTCGTTTTCTGCTGTCATTTGCTGGCTGCCTCGTGGGGCTGGCCCTGCTGGTGCCGGTGCTTGCCGTCTGGCTACCGTTCTGGTTCGTGGCGGCGACGACCCGCAGGGCTCGCCGTTTCTTCGAACCGAGCATTCTGCATTGGCAGCACCTGGTCCGGCACGATGCGAAGGTCGGCTGGCGGCTGCAGCCGGATGTCGTGGCATCGTGCGAAGCGGTTGACGTGTTTCACGTGACGACCGACGAGGAAGGCTGGTCGGGGACGCTTCGGCCCGCCGACGCCAAAGTCATTGTCTTCGGCGACTCCAATGCTTTCGGCTATGGGGTCGACCATGCGAAGGCGTACTTCCGGCTCTGCGGTCAGGATGTGCCGGTCAAAGCCATCGGGGCACCCGGGTACAACCTCGTTCAGGAATTTGTGCTGATGCAGGACATGGCGTCTCAGCTTCGAGGGAAGCTGGTCATCTGGCTGATCTGCAACGCCAACGATCTGTACGACAACCTGTCCCCGCAGATGGATGGATATCGCACGCCATTTGTACGACAGACGAGTGCCGGCGAATGGGAGGTCGTCTCCAGCCATGTGAGCCCTGCCCCGTGGACCTGCAGTGCCGGGCGCCATGCGGCCCGTCGTCAACCATTGGCGCCAAACCTACATCGATCGAACTATTTATCCGATCGCGCGTACGACGCGTGCGGATGGTTGATTGCGCAGGGCCGTGAACTCTGCCGGGCGGCGGGTGCGGAACTCGTGGTCATGACCGTCCCCTCACCGTTCGCGCTCGACCCGGGGAAGACCAGGCGCGAAGACGTGGATCCTGACTATCCGGACCAACGAATTGGCGCCGTGTGCGAAAGCCTGGGCATTCCTTTCGTGCCGCTCAAGCGCCACCTCGGTGCCGCGGACTACCTGGATCACGATGACCATTGGAACGAGCGTGGGCATGTCAAGGTTGCCAATGTGATCGTCTCACTGTTTCGCGCTCGAGCGGTCGCGCATCCGCCCCCGATGCCCGACCGGCTCCAGCTTGGAACCGCACCGGCGCGTTAAAAAACCGAGCTCACAATGTTGGAGTGGGTGAACAGATTCGTGAAGGGCCTGCCCCTCGTCGGGCCGGGGCTTCGCCGGGTCCATCAGCGGCTGCGCCCCGCCACCCGGCAACGGTCCACTGAGGAAATCTTCACAAGCATCTTTCAGCGTCATGCCTGGGGAGGAGCAGATTCGGTTTCGGGACCAGGTTCCGATGCCTCTCAGACCGCACGACTCGTTGCCAACCTGCGAACTGTGATAGACGAGCACGAAATCCGGTCGCTGCTCGACATCCCGTGCGGTGACTTCCACTGGATGCAGCGCGTCGACCTGCACGGTCTGTCTTATGTCGGTGCCGACATCGTGCGGGAGCTCGTTGTCAAGAATCAGCGGTACGCAGCGACCGGGATTACTTTCCGGCACATGGATCTGCTGGCTTATCCGTTGCCGAAGGTGGACTTGATTCTCTGCCGTGACTGCCTCGTGCACTTTTCCTTCGACGACATTTTCACAGCCCTCGAGAATCTCTGCGCCAGCGGCAGCAGGTACTTACTCACCACGACTTTTCCTTCGCGGTCGATCAACGTGCCCATTGCGACCGGGAAATGGCGCACCCTGAATCCTGGAACAAGCCCCGTTCCGTCTCCCGCCGCCGATTGCAGTGCTCGAAGAAGGATGCACCGAAGCGGAAGGCGAGTACGCAGACAAGTCACTGGGCCTCTGGAGGCTGAGCGACGTGGAAATTTCGTTAGTCAGGGCACGGAACAGCCGGGATTTCCCGAACGCTGCCACCTCCGCGGCGTAAGGGTGGAAGACGCTCCTAGCCCTGCCCGCACTGCAGGCCCCAATAGCCGCGAGTTCAAGAAGTCGGCGGCCCGAGCTACCAGAGCGACAGCCGCGAGAGCCACCGACCGGTCAGCCGACGCCGCTGGAGATGCCTCAATGCGTCCGGCGGCCGGTCCGTCCAGTCGGAGTCCCTGCGACCCCCGCGCCACACGCTGCGCCGGGTCGCGGCCCCTTTCCGCCGTTGTTGAAAGATGATTGGAACGTCATCCAGCCAGAGCGTCTTCGTGGGGGAGGAGTTGCTCATGCCCGGTGTATCGGCAGCGATACGGTCGAGGATTACATTTTTCGTATGGGGCCCCTGCCAGGGCCCTCTACAAGCCGGACCTGAAGGTCCGGCCTACGTACCTGGGCTGTCTGCCCAACCGACCCTAGGTAGGGCGGACCTTTGAGTCTGGGACCGCGGCTGGCACCAACCGCATTGAGGCGCCATTCAGGAGGCTATCCCACGCTCAGCAGGAGCGCTGTCAGCGTGGCATCGTCCGACGCGTGTCGACCGCCGTCAGCACATCGAACGATCACATCGGACTGATCATCTCAGCATAGTTGCGTGAGAGCCGTGCGGCATCGTGCCGATCGAATTTCACGTTCGACAGCGCCGCCATGTCAAAGCTCCCGTGCCCGGTGAACATCTTGAGCAGGTCCACACGGAAATTCAGAGTCGCGTCTCGGGTGCCCAAGAGTTCCGCATCGAACGCGGTCGAGATCCGCTTGTAGTTCTCGTCGAAGCCGACGTGGTAGACGAGTGGCTTGCGGGCGCCGTCACGCACGAAAGCCCCTTCGAGGAGCACGAACTTGTAGCCGACGTCCCAGGTCCAGGCCATGCGGCCGTTCGGGTCCAGGTCGCCGCGTGATTCGATCGAGCGATTGGCTGCCGGATCCACGCCGATGCCGAACTGGATACGGTTGTAGTCCCCGCGGGGCACGTTCTGCAGCCTGACGACGTAGGGGGCGTGCGCGCGGTCGAACCGCACCAGGTGGTAGCTGTCGGGCTCGGCGTATGCGCCGGTGTCGCCGGCGAGCCGGATGTTGCTCAGAAAGAACTGGAAGTCACGCACCTCGAAACTGCCCTCTCCGCCGGGATTGGGATAGCGCAGTTCGTTCGGGACCAGCGGCTCCGCGCCCACGAAGGCATGAAACTGCAGCGTCAGCGCGACCGGCTGGGCCGGGTGGTCAAGACACCGGGCCGTTGCATAGAGTACGGCCGGCGCCGCGAGCACGACCGACACAAGCGTCGTCCTGTTCATTCGGGTCACTTCCGCACGAACGGGTCGGAGAACCGTTCCGCCGTCACGAAACCGTTGTCCGTCAGTGTGTGCAGGAAGGCGATGATCGCCGCCTGTTCCGCGTCCGTCAGGTGCAGGCTGATCCCTTCCTGCGATGATTCGCCCTGGTTGTCCGCCTCGGCGATTAGTGGACTCAGTGTGCGGCTCGTGCGGATACCCCCGTTGTAGTGCCGCAGCACCTCCTCGAGGGTCGCAAAGCGGCCGTCGTGCATGTAGGGTGCGGTCAGCGCGATATTCCTCAGCGTTGGAACCTTGAACATCCCGCGATGGGCCGGGTCGCCGGTGACTGACTGGAGGCCGGGCTGCAGGTGCTCTTCGTCATCGAGGCCGTTGTTGGAAAACCCGTCCAGGCGCGTGCTGAACCCGCTGGTCAGGAACTGGCTGTGGCAGTCGATGCAATTGCCGCCGCGCAGGCTGACCTTGGCATCCGGGTGAGCCATGAACAGCTTGCGACCCCATTCCTCCTCGGTGTCGAGCATGACGTCGCCACGCAGGAACTGGTCATAGCGCGAGTTGGCGGAGATCAGTGTGCGCTCGAACGAGGCCAGCGCGCGCGCGATGGCCGATGCGCTGATCCCACCGTAGGCGGTGTCGAACAGCGCGCGGTACGTGACGTCGACCGCCAGCTCCGCCACCAGCCGGTCGACGTCCTGTGCCATTTCGTCGGCGTGCCGGATCGGCACCAGCGCCTGCTCCTCGAGCGTCGACGCGCGGCCATCCCAGAAGAACCGCGGCGGGCCCCACAGCAGGTTGACCAGGCTCATGCTGTTGAAGGCCATCGGCTTGCCGGACACGCCGATGCCGGTCCTGCGGCCGTCGGTGAACGCGAGCTGCTGCTGATGGCAGGTGGAGCAGGAGACCGTGTCGTTGCCGGACAGGCGCCGGTCGTAAAAGAGGCGGCGGCCGAGCGCCACCGACGGCTCGGTCAGCGGGTTGTCCGCGGGCAGCTGGAAGCGGCCGAACACGAACGGCGCCGAAAAGCCTGACAGCTCCGTGGGCGCGGGGCGCGGAGCATCGCAGCCCGACGTCGCCATCACGAGGATCAGCGCGAGGATCCGAGGCGCTGAAGCCACGTGGCGTCGCATACGTACGTATGCGCCTCAGTGGTGATGGACGAAGCCGGAGCCAAACAGCGCCTCGACGTTCTCGACACCTTTCTTGTAACGATCCTTGAAACTGAGCTTCGCAAGGCGTTCACCGCTTTGCAGGTCGTGCACGGTGATGGAGTGGTCATTGACCTTGGCGATGAAGTCGACATCGGTCGGATCGCCGTCGGCCTTATTGCCGAGGTTCAGCAGGTTATTCTGCACGGCAACGAGCTTGCGACCGGAGGCCGACGAGTAAAAGATCATGTGGTGTGCGCCGGCCTCAGCCTTGATGTCCTCGCCGGAGGAAACGAGCTCCGGCAGGCTCGACAGGCGATACCGCTTCACGATGCCCGGCAGCGCGTGGCTGACGAAGAGTTCAGTGTCATTGCCATAGAACTCGAGCGGGACGCCCGTGCCCGCTTTGACGCCGTCGTAGACCTTGGTGGGAGCACCGAAGCTCTTATCCGACTCCTGATAGGGGATCTTCCAGGTCTCGAAGCCGAACATGGTGTTGACCAGCACGGCTGGCGCCACGCCCGGGACCATCGTGGGCCGCACGAACAGCAGCTCGACCGGCGACGAGGGAAAGCCCACCGGCTTCGCGTTCTCGGTGACGATGTTCTGGATCGGCTCGAGCGTGTTCAGGTCGATGACGGTGATCCCGTTGCCCACGCCGGTGGCGAGATCGGGGTGAACCGTGGAGGTGACCACCATCCGATCCTGATACGCGGACATGCCGTGCGGATACATGAGGTACGGTGCACCGGCGGCCACCTTGCTCTTGCGGGCCTCGATGATCTTGACCACGGCGTTACTCTGCGGGTCGAACACGCCGATCGAGCCCCCGTCAGGCTGATCCACGCCGGTGCCACCCATGAACGTGACGAACATGTACTCCTTGCCGTTGACGCTGTGCCAGATGATATCTTCGCCAACCTGCTGGCCCTTGGTGTTCAGGCAGGTGACCCCCTTGATAACCGCGGCCCCCTCGGCGTTACGCGACAGGCCGACCTCGGCCAGGCTGCACTTGGGATCGAGACCCGTCGAGTACAGCCGTCCGGTGGGACTGTAGTACAGGTGGTGCAGCGGCAGCTGCAGGTCCGGCAGCTCGAAGTCCTGCACCATCGCACCGAAGTTCGCCCCTTCCGGATCCAGCTCCACGATGGCGACGCTGTGCCTGGTGCCGAGCGTGGGCAGACCGCGCAGCAGCACCATGCCCTGGCCCTTCTCGACGTCCGGCTTGCGCGACTGGGTTCCGGTGCCCTCCGGCGTGTCGGAACAGGCGGCAAGACTCAGCACCAGGGCCGCGAACATGGAGAGGGACGCAACGTGCATGGACCGGGTCATTAGCGGGTCTCCAGTGGTGGACATTTCAAGGGCATCGGCAGCATTTGGCGACCCTTGCTCGGCCGCATGGTACACCTGCCAGACCGCGCTCGGATGAAGATTCTTCCTGTTGGGCCGAATTGTGGCGGGTAAGTGTGGCTGTGGTCTCGACCGAGTTCGAGCAGGCTGCGGCGGGCGGGCAATCAGTGAAATGTAGCGCGCACGCTTTAGCGTGCGCCGGTCGGCGGACCTAAAAGCCGGTCGGCGGACCTAAAAGGTCCGCCCTACCTACTGTTAACGTAGGGCGGAACCTTTCATTCCATCACTCCTTACATATTTCCCGCGAGCGGGAAACCGGATCCCCCTTCGCGCATGCGGGCCGCCGCAGCGCCCCCGACGTGGCCGCCAAGCATGACCGGTGACTGTGGTCCCGAAGAGGCCGTGGCACCCGCCGGTGCCGTTTCTTCAGCCCAGGCCCCGGCCTGGATGTTGGCCAACGACGCCGTCAATGCCGGAATCCAGTAGAGCATTTCGCTATACGTCCGGTTCACGAAGAATGCCGCACCGAGAAACGCGTAGAGGCCCACCTCGAGCGCAAACGACTCGAGCATGATGTGCTGGTCCGCGGTCCGTCGGCGAATCCTGTGAAGGCTGAAGATCGTGGCCCCGATGAAACCGAAGAAGGCCACGAGTCCCTGGAGGCCCCAGTCGGTGGCAACCCACAGGTAAGTATTGTGAACGGTTCGCTCCTGACCGCCGGCTTCCTTGACCGCCCGCGGCACGTACACCGGGCTGAGCTTGTCGTAACCACCGCCGCCGAGTCCCATCGGGTAATCGTCGATGAGCGCGAGGCCACCCTGCCAGAGTTCGATTCGGTCTGAGGCCCCTTTGGGATCCTTGTCGAGCAGCGTGCTCTGCCGCTCGATGAACGTCGTGTCGGTCAGCGTCCAGAACAGCAGCGCGCCGACCGCCATCAAGGGCACCAGGCGCACCCGCATGCGCCACTGCGACAGGAGCAGTGCCGCGGTGGCGCCGATCAGAATTCCAACCGTCGCGCCTCGACTGTTGGCGAGGATGATGGTGTTCAGGACGAACGGTGCCGCGAGGATGGCAATGATCTTCTCCCAGCGATTGCCCTTCCAGACCATCACCGCCAGCAGCGGCAGCATGGGCAGCAGGTGCGCCGACAGCGCGTTGTCGCTGTCTGCGTCCGGCCCGCCGACACCCTCCAGACGCCCGGCCGATCGGGTGGCGCCGAGCGCTTCGTATCCCCAGAAAATACTGCCCACCATCATGAGGCACACGAACCAGCGGAACTGCCGGTGCGTGCGAAGCGACCCCACCAAGACGAGGTAGAGCAGCACGTACTTGCCGAGGATCGACAGATAGTGAAGGCTGCGCGTCTCATCCAGCGCAAACGGCGTCAGGACGGCGGCGAGCCCGAAAAACACGAGCAGCCATGTCGTCGACGCGTGACGGAGAATGTTCTTGTCCCACAGCGTTCGTCCGTGCAGGAAATATGACGCCAGCAAGGCCGATGCGGGCAGCAGCGACCACCGCAGATCGGGCAATTCGTCACCCCACCACTGCAGCGGCGGATGGACGTAGTAGTCGATGAGGTAGGTCGCAACCCCCCAGAACGGTTCATGGAAGGTGAACGCCACACCCGTCAGATACGCGATGAGCCAAACAAGAGCTCGTTTCGACATTGTGTTTCCGTCCTCAAAGAGGTTGATGCATCACGCCGTGTGTTCGCTGTCGATCCCGCACGTTTACTGCACGCCCCGACTTCCAGCCTGATCGGCTGGTGGCCGCGGGCCAGGCCGCACGACTCCCTGGCTGAGCACGAAGTACAAGACCCCTTGATCGGTGGACATCACGCTCACCGCATTGGGCGCCGGTTGCAGGGTCACCGCAACAGAGCCGTCGCCGCTCGCACTGACGAAGAACGTCTTCGCCCGCGCGACGTTCATTAAGAGATGCCGAGAATCCCGGCCGGCCGCCGAGAACCGATAGCGGATGGTCTGGACGCCGCTGTCGACCGGCCGGTTCGCAAAAAGCGTCACCCACTCGTTGGTGGATTCCGCAATGTGCGAGCCGATCATCGTTCCATCGGCCGATTGCACCCGCGTGACCGGTGCCATCTGACCCAGCGAGTCTGCATCGCCAAACTGAATCACGTTGAGGAAGAGGTCGTACTCACGCGCCGCCCCGGGGTGCACTTCGATGCGACCCCAACCGAGGTACTCCCGGATCGCCTGTGTCATGGGAGGGGCCCCCCACGGAGTTTCTCCGCTCCCATCGCCGCTCTGGAACTCACGTCCGGGGCCACCCCGAAGCGCAATCCGGGCATCCTCGGGCGCGAGCGTCTTCAGGAAAAACTTCCCGTGCGTCGGGGCAGACTCGAAATCATCCGAGCGCAGATCCGAGTACTTGTTCGTCATGCTCACGAGGTTCGTGGCGTCCTGTTTCGGCTCCGCCGGTACCCAGATCTTCCAGATCTTCTTGTTGTCTGCCGGAGCCCTCACGTTCATCCGGTCGAGGATGACGAGGAACTCCTTGTCGACTGGACCCCGCAGGTAGACGAATTCGCGCTGGGCCACGTCGGCCCGCGAGGGGGACCAGGACAACGAGCTGTCATAGGCGACGTAGTCGTAACCATCGCCGCCGATATCCTCGGCGAGCGCCTTCCCGATCATCCGAATCTGACGGATGCCACGGGCTTCCCAGAACGGGTCGAACGTGTTCAACCGGTCGTACGCGAGGGTGGGTCGACCCTCGCCCAGAAGGCCAATCACGTTGCGAAAGAGATTGCCCCCGCCCTCGATCACGCCTTCACCGCTCTTGGCATTGGCTGCGGACAAAATGAGGTTGCCGAACTTGTGCAGCGTGAAATGGCCTCCCCCGGTCTGGGGACGATGACCGTACATCTCCCAGGGCGTCGCCCAGACAATGACCTGCGAGGCATCGGCTTCGTGGCCCGACTTCAGCACGTACTCGCCAAGTCCCAGTTTGAGACTGGTCGGCACGTTCGCGATGGTGGGAGGGGTGGCCTTGACCTCGCGATCTCCGTAGAGGAACCAATAGAGGACCGCGTTTGCCCAGGGGCCGCCGTAATCGGCCGTCTGTCGGTCGCAGGACGTGCCACGCCCAGGGACATTCTCGTTGACCCATCTCATCAGTCCCGCGTCGGGATGGTTGGCCCGTCGCAGCATGCCCGAAATCACCTGCGGTCCTTTGCACGCCATCCCCTGGATCCCGCCGCCGATAACGCCCCAGCGCTCGAAATACTTCGGACACTCCCCGGAGCGGCAGCCGTCCTGCAGGCCGTGAGGCTTGATGTTGCCCACGACGAACTCTCCGTACCGGGAGAAGAAGGGAGTGGTCGCAAAGTAATTCGTGCCGAGCGCCGATGAGAACATCGCGACCGGAATGCCGATGTTCACGAGAGCATCCGCCAGGTAGCCTCCCGTGCCCTCGTGCCAGAACGTCCCGGCACCGTAGAAGTGGTTGAGCTCGGTCATCATCCGGTCGAACCAGACGGCATGAAAGGTGTTGTAAAGCTCTGCCTGCATCTCCGCGCTGGGATACGGGTCCTTGTAAAAAGCCAGGATACCGAGCGCATCGTGCATGTCAGCCGAGGACTGATTGTTGGCGAGCATGCTGCTTCGGCCGAAGGCCGTCAGTAGATTCGACCCCGCTCCATCTCTTGTGCACCTCGAGGAAGGTGTCGACGATGGCCTTGCGATCGGCTTCGCTCAGATGCGGATAGCACCAGTCATAAGCCGCCGCGACCGGAAAATAGGCGGCCGTCGCGTAGCCGGTTGAGAGCCCGCTGTGCTCCTGATTGCCCTTGCCTTCCAACATGATCGGCAATCGGGCGTGGACGTACGTCATCGCGCGCGCGCAGAACTCTTCCGGGGTATCAAGCGACGCATCGAACGAGAACCCCAGTTCGCGCATCGCTCGCGGATCGAGCGCTGCAACGAACGCGTAGTTCATGCTTCCCCAGAAGGGTTCAATCCTCTGCTGCCTGCGCGAGAGCCGGCTGGGGTCGTTCAGCAACCCGACGAAGTCCTGAAACTCGCTGCGGTAGTGCTTGGCAATCCGGTTTCGCAGCGCCGGCAGCTCGCTTTGTTCGAAAAACAGCCTGGGGTGAACGCCCCGGGCGAGAGGGCTCGCCGCCGGTGGCGCGGTGGGCAGAGTCGACTGCGTGCCGGCAGCGACACACTGCCATGCGGACAGCAACGTCACCACTGCCAGGACTGCGCGACGACCGATGCGCCAGTGAAGTAAAGGCATCAGAAAAACCGCGATCCTGTTCTGCCCGGAGCCGGTCGGACAGCCGGTTGTGCGGAAGGACGACGTCGCGATACCCGATGGGTTCATCACGCGCAATGTCGCGCGTCAGCTGACATCCCGGTGCGAGGCCAATCGGCAGCAGACGCTCGGCACGGCTGATCTCCGAATTCTCGAGGACGCCGTAGCAGGAAAACCCACCGAGCCGATCGAGCTCGTCACCGGCGCGCAGGTTCTGCTTGGCCACCGTAATCACGTCGCACACCGGTCCATGCAGGGGTGTCACCGCAGCATCGCCAAAGAGCACAGCGCGGGCGGCGGTAAACGGCACCTCGAGGTGGCACAGGTGATACGGCTGATAGAAAACGTAGAGAGGTCCGGATCCCATCTTCAAATAATCGAGATAGGGCTGCTTGACCGGGTCGTCGTTGTAGCCGAGCACGAACACTCCCGGCCCCGGCTCCGCGCCAAGCACGTAATCGACGATTCCGCCGGCGAGAAGTTGCTCCAGCGGGAAGAGCGACAAGGCTTCGCGCACATGTCCGCAACGAGGTCCGTACATCCCACGTTTGCCGACCTTGAAGCCGGTGGCATTGGCAACGACCGCCATTTCGGCCGCGATCTTGGTGCCATCGGCAAAGCTGGTCACCATGTGCGCCCGCTGGTTGTGGGCGGCGGCAAAAGCCTGTTGCGTCGATGGCGTGCGGTAGGGGTCCTGAAGCCCCTTGATGTTGCCGGCCAGCACGGGTTGATAGCCGATGGCGCGGACGAAGCGAAACAGATTCAGGATCGCGCCTGGCTGATCGCCATCGGCGTTGGTGAAGACAACGCCCGCACGGTCGGCGTGATACTTCAGAATCGGACCGATCGTGGCGTCGAGCTCCGCGTTCATCAGAATCACGTGTTTCCGGCCCGCAATCGCCTCGAGTGTCACCTGTGCGCCAAACTCGACGTCGCCCGTGACTTCGATCACGGCATCGATCTGGTTCGAGGCGCAGAGGAGGCTGGCGTCAGCGGTGACCGCGTACACATCGCTGGAGATGGCATTCTCGAGCGCGTGCAGGGTCTCGACCATGCACACCTTGTCGGCGCCGGCTTCCCGATACGCCCGCTCGGCCTGCGTCGGCACTCGCGCAGCCACGGCCACCAGTCGCATTCCTGGAATTGCCGTCAGAATTTGCCGCGCAATACCACGACCCATGTAGCCGGCGCCCACCATGGCCACCCGGACGGGGTTTCCCTGGCGGCGGCGTTCTTCGAGCGCGGTATCCACGATGATCACGCGCGTTCTCCCAGCGCACACGTCGCGCTCTCACGTGTCGCGGGCGGCGTCACCAGCTGGTAGTCGGGCCAGGCCAGGTCCTTGGCCGAGATCGTCAGGTCGGCGAACGGCGGCCAGTCGATATTGAAGGCCGGATCGTTCCAGCGCACACCACGCTCGTAGTCGGGGGTATACGGCTCGGACGCTTGATACACAACCACCGTCTCCTCGCGCAGAGTCTGGTAGCCGTGTGCGCACCCTTCCGGGATGTAGAACAAGCGAAATTCCTCGGCCCGCAGAGTGACGCCGAACCACTGGCCGTATGTTGGAGAGGATGGCCTCAGATCGACCGCCACGTCGAAAATTGCCCCTCGTGCACAGAACACGACTTTGGCTTCCTCGTGTGGAGACTCCTGCCAGTGCAGGCCGCGCAGCGTGCCTTTCGCCGGATTGCACGTGACGTTGACTTGCGCGACAGACGCCGTCATGCCTTGCACGCCCACTTCGTTCCGGCACCAGAGGCGCGCGAAGAAGCCGCGCGCATCCTCGTGACGATCGAGCTCGATCAGCCGGGCGCCGTCTACCGAAGTTCCAGAGAAACGCATGGCTACAGACCGATGCCTTCGTACCGCTGCACGCTCCGCTTATCGAGCATGCGGCGTCCGTCAACGATGAGCGGCTGCGGATCGCGATCGGCCAGCAACCCCGGAAGTGTGTTGAACAGATCCCACCTCGTCACGAGGAGAATGGCATCGGTGTTCTCGATCGTTTCAGCCAGGCCACCGGGAAACACGACTCCTTTGGGGCCGAACAGCCGTTCGGCGGCAGGCTGCGCGACCGGATCGTAGGCGGTGACGATTGCGCGCTGAGCGATCAGCTCATGCACGATGGGGATGGCTGGTGACTCCCGCAGATCATCAGTGCCCGGCTTGAAGGCGAGGCCGAGCACCGCCACTCGTTTGTCTTCCAGCGAAGGAAAATGCTTTTGAAGCAGCGACAGCAGCTTTTTCGGCTGGTGATCGTTGACTTCAATGACCGCTTTCAGCAGGCGCATGCGGCTGCCGAGGTGTTCGCCGTGCGCGACCAGGGCCTGCACATCCTTGGGGAAGCAGCTGCCGCCAAACCCGCAGCCCGCTTCGAGATAGGAAAGAAACCCCGGACGAATCCGCTGTCCGCCGGGAAGGCGCGGACTCAGTCGCCGGTCGAGCTGGACGCCACGGATGACGTCGACGACATCAACGCCGCCAATCGTCCCGCAGAGGTTGCCAATCTCGTTGGCAAAAGAAATCATGGTCGCCAGCAGTGCGTTGCTGGCGTACTTGATCATCTCGGCGGTCCGGTTGGTCGTCGCAATACGGTCGACGCCGCGGAACCCGTCGTAGAGGCAGCCGAGCAGTTGCACGGTGCGACCGTCGATCCCGCCAATGACAATGCGATCGGGATTGAGAAAGTCCTGAACCGCCTCACCCTCGCGCAGAAACTCGGGATTGACTCCAATTCCAAAATCACGGCCCGGCATCTTGCCGGAGTGCTTCGCCACGAGCGGCGTGACCACATCGTCGGTCGTGCCAGGGACCACGGTGCTCTTGATGGCCACGACGTGGTAGCCCTCGCGCTGCTTCAATGCGTCGCCAATCGCGATGCTGGCGGCTTTAATCTGCGAAAGGTCAATTCCCTGGCCGCCGTACGGGGTTCCCACGGTTACCAGCGTCAGGTCCGACGCCACGACGGCCTCGGTGAGATTGGTCGTCGCGCGCAGCCCGGTCCCTGCGTGGAACCGGAGCAGTTCCGGCAACCCGTCTTCGTGGATTGGCGACGACCCTTCGTTGATCCGATCGACAACGTGACGGTTCAGATCGACGCAGGTGACGATGTGTCCCTTCTCGCAGAGACCCACCGCAGAGACGAGCCCGACATACCCGGATCCGACAATGGCGACCTTCATGCCGTTCCCCACTGTCCATCCGGATGGAACCGATACCAGAGCAGCGCGCGCAGGAGTCCTTCGTCGAGGCCGATGCGCGGGGCGTACCCCACGTCCTGCCAGGCTTTCGTGATGACGGGTGCGCGGCGTTGAGGGTTGTCCGTGAGATAGTCGCAGTCGTCGCTGGCGCCGTGTCGGACGGAACCTTGATACGCGAAGAGGTTTCTCGCAAGCGCGGCCATGCGGTCGGCGAGCTCGCCGATGGTGATTTCCGGACCGGCGGCCCCGACGTTGTACGCTTCGCCTCGTCGCCCGTAGACGAGGAGCTTGTAGTACCCGGCCACGGCATCTGCGACGTAGCAGAAGGTGCGCGTGGCACGGCCATCGGACAACAGCTCGATATCCTTGCCGGCCAGCACGTCCCGGGCGAAATCCGGAATGACCCGTCTGTCACCGGGCGCAAGTCCGGGCCCGAAATTGTTGAAGGGGCGGACAATCGTGACCGGCACGCCAAACTGCCGGGCGTAGGTCACGCACAAGGTCTCGCCGAACCGCTTCGACTCGTCGTAGCACGCGCGTGGACCCGTTGACGAAACCTGGCCCGGATACGTTTCGGGCGTCGGGATGGCATGGGCCGGAGGATCGCCGTAGATCTCGCTGCTCGAGAAGTACAAGAATCCTCGAGGAGGATGGCCGGCGGAGTGCTGGTCTCGGCAGTAGTCCAACAACACGCGAAGCCCGAGCACGTTCGCGTCAAGCGTTTCGAGCGGGTACCGTCGATAGTACGTGGGCGAGGCAATCGACGCGGCGTGGATCAGATAGTCGAACGGACCCGCATCGGCCGGCAGCCGGGAAGTGGCATCGCGACGCGTGATCGTCAGATTGGCGGTTCCATCGAGACGTTCGAGCCATGCCGGGACGCCACGAATGAAATTGTCGTGAATGACGAGGTCGATGGGGGCCGAGCGTCCGCGAGCGTTCCAGTGGAGGAGGGCCTGGACGAGGTAATAGCCGAGGAAGCCCGCCCCTCCTGTAATCAGCAACCTGCGGCCCGAGAGCACCGAGAACTCGCTGGTCAGCTGCGTACAGAGGTCGGCCAGATCTTCGTCGACCACGTTCCGAGACGCCGTGATGAGCTGTTCCATTCGCGCGCAGTGGTCAGGAAAAGCAAGACGGCAGCCACCGGACCCGTCCTGGTCCTGCCTTATAAAGCCATTACAATCAATGATTTACGGTCCTGTAACGAGGCCGAAACATCCTCGCGGTCCTGCCGGGGCAGACTAAAGTCATCCGAGAGGCTGACTTGTCACCGGAAAGCCGAACAACTAGTCCGGCCCGATGGCGACTTCTGACGCGGCGTCGACAGAGGCTGCCTGGGGGACCTCAAAAGGCTGCTTGGAGACGGTACGTAGGCCGGACCTTCAGGTCCGGCGAGATAAAGCTACGGCCGTAGGGCGACTTGTAGCGCGGACCCTGTAGGGTCCGCGGAAGCAGGACCCGAGCAGTAATCCGCAGGCAGTCCGAACGCTCGTCCGAGGTAGGACCGGACCAGGTCCGGACGCTCCCGCACGAATCGACGGATGGCTCCGACTTCCTCCCAGTACGTCTTCGACTCGATCGACCAGCGCGTCAAATCGATCGGCAGCCCGGAACCCGTTTCACGCAGCAGATCGTTGAGAACCCCTTCGACGTGACTGGGCTTGAGCGTGGTCTCCAGCAGAGCGCACATCCGTGTCGCGAGCTTTTGCCGAAACTGAGCGTTTCTGGCCAGCTGTCGCATCAAGAGCGTTCCCACGACGAACTCTTCCTGATCCTGCAGACCCTTGTGATGGTTGAACCGCAGATCGTGACGTAGCCCGTCGCGGAGCGCCCAGGCTGCGGTGTCGTGACGGAGACCCTGACGGTCGAAATCGAACGCCGCGTCGACGTCCCACGAGATCCAGCGCCAGCGTCGATCGGCCCCGGTTCGATCGCGGAACGCCAGCGTGTTGTGATGTGGCCAGTCGAAATTGGCTGCGTAAACGTTGAAGAGCCAATAGTCGGTGAAGTTGTCCAGATCGATCAGCTCTGCGAACTTCCGGAAGGCCTGCACGTCAGACCCGTCGTGCGTTTTGTAGAACGCCTCGAATTCTTTCCACGCCTTCTTGTCGCCGGACACGGCGGTGACATCCCCGCCGTCCGGAATGAGATCGTACTGACCGGGGGCAAAGTGCCTGACAAGGAAGCTTTCGTCGATGTATTCGTGGACGTTGTAGAGTCCCCAGTTCTCTCCATTGAGGAGCATCACGTACAGGGTTGCGGGGGACCCGAGTCCGCCGACTTCCTGGAACAAGGTCTGAAAGAGCTCGTTTCGCAGGCGATAGGCGCCACCCGTGCGAAGCACCATCGTTCGACTGGTTTCGCCCGGACGCGTGTGCCACAGCGAGCCGACGCCATGAGGTTCGACGGATTTCGACTCGTAGGTGAAGCGGAAGGACTTCTTGGGCCGGCTGCGAGACGTCTGGCCGTGAATCCTGATCTCGGACGGGAACCGAATCACCTGGCCGCCCTCGACCGGCAGGTGTTCGATGTGCGCGGCTCGCTGCCACTCACTGCCTTTTTCTTCGGGGTTGTCGTAGATGCCGGTGTAGCGATTCCAGAGGTCGACCGGATCCATGACCACCGAGACGACCGGCAGCCTCGTGTTGAGCCCGATGACGTAAGTGTGCGTCACGATGGGGCTCGGATGCATGTCTTCCCGGAACGCGCGGAAGCGGAGCGCCGTGGTCTTGTTGATGGGTAACGGCTCGCGGTAGACAGCACTCTGACGCGTCGGAATGCTGCCGTCCAGCGTATAGGTGATGGCGGCGTCTTTGGTGTCGAGCGTCACGGAGATCGGGCCGTCGTACCGTCCACCCTGATAGCTGGCGGCAGGAACCCGAGCTTCGGCCACGGTCGCCGCCCGAAAGAACGGCTCGTCCAGGTTCGGCGCGGTGCGCGCCTCGAGTTTTCGCCGGAACTCGGCGAAATACACCTGGTTGAGACCCCAGAGCTGCGACAGGATCGCAGCTCTGGTTGGCACGATTGCAAACACGGCCACCAGCATGACGAGCAGCGCCGCTGCCGCCATGAGCTTTGCGGCTGGTGTCATCCTGGCTTGTTGGCGCATGTGATCAGAGCAACGACCCTTGCTGATTGAAGAACACGTTGAACCGGTGCGCGGGAGCAATCTGGTTCAAGCTCGCCTGCAGGTTCGTCAACCGCTCGGTATCGAGATCCGTGAACGTGTAATGAATCGTCGTCGTCTTGTCGTGGCTCGAGTATCCCTGCAGCTGTCCCCGCGTGAAGGTGGACTGAAGTTCACGCAGCACGAGTTCTTTCCCGCTCGGATCGGTGTCGCCGTTCAGCGTGATCTGGAGCAAACCGTCGGCGCGCGCCGACTGCGCCAGACGGGGCACGTAGTGCTGAAGTGCGAGCACGAACCCCGCGAGGCCGAGCAGAACGAACAGCAGCACGAACTGGAACGTGGCGCAGACGACGGAGCTGGCAATCAGCAGGAAGATGAAGCCAACCTCCTCCGGTTCCTTGATGGGCGTGCGGAACCGGATGATCGACAGCGCGCCGAGCAAACCGAGTGAAAGGGGCAGTGAGAACTGAATGGCGATGAAGAGCGCCGTGATGGACGGGCTCATCAGGAGAAACGCACGATGAACCTGGGAGCCTGTCGCCCGCTGCGAGTAGAAGCGCTGGTAGAGCAGCGACACGACGATGCCGGCGACGACCGAGATGCACAGCGCGAAGATGAAGGACGTCATGTCCACGCTGACACTCGGGTCGCGAACGAGCCGTGCGATCTTGCCTAACAAATCGTTCATGGTTTACATCCGCACGCCGGCTGGTTGCAGAGTCTGCTCCCAGCATGTGGCGTATTTTGAGAATGCGGCTTTCGTCACGTAGCCGCCGAGTGGACCCAGAGACTCCGGAAATTCGCGCTCCGCTCCTTTGACCTCCAACACGCCGACAGACAGACTGACGGGGAACCGCGCAGGCACGTAGTGGGGATGCGCCGAAACGGCCCTGATTCTGGTGTCCAGCGCGATTCGACAGCCTGTCACCGAATCGACGAATCGCGCGCGCTCGTACTGAATGAACAGCATCGGCAACAACGCAGCCGGAAGATCGAGGTTGTCCATCCCCGACCGGCGCGGGAGCTCCGCGATCTCGTCCCGGAGGAACGGATTCTCGAGCAGAAGCCGACGTGGCATCGACAGGGCGACGCGGGTTTTCGTGCGCAGCGATCCGATCTTGGATTTGACTTCCAGGAAGCAGCGCACCTCGTCGGGCGCACTGTCGGTCCACGACTCGTCGTATGCGTCGTACCAGCGCAGGCGGACCTTGGTTTTCAGGTAATCGCTGTTGCGTTTCTCTTCGAGGAACTGCAGCGATGGCGTGTCGTAGTACAGGGACGAAATCGTTCCGAGCGGGAACTCGGGATCCAGATCGCAGTGCGTGGTCAGCCACGAGTTCAACAGGTCGGCGTACATCCCGGCGAAGACATACTTCTGCTCGACGGACGTGTCCGAACCGCTCGGGTCGAAACGCGCGGGAAGGGCTGGACGAGCCGTCATGACTCGCTGGGCCCAATTCCCAAGGCGTCCGATCTCCGGTATCATTCGGCGACTCCTGCTTCGTCTTCGGATGTGCGTTCGGATCTCAGCCGGCGCATGCCGCTGCCGGCGACGATCAGAGCCCCCCCGAGCAGAAACATCGTCGCGGACTCGGAAGCGAGGGGAAACGGTGTTGTCAGGGCCGTTGCAGCAAGGAGGAGGATGCTCGCAGCCGTCCACAAGTACGTTCGTGCGGAGCGCGGGTTTCTGGGAGATGAGTCAGACACAGCGCTTCCGTTACGCCAAACTCATACCAGCTCGGCGTCGGACCGGTTTTCGAAGGAACTCGCCGGATTTTTGCGACTTGCACGATCAACTCAGCCTGCTTTAACCATCGAGAGGCAGCAGATAGTCAGCGTTCTGGACGTTGTCTTCCTGCTGGAGGTTTTTCGACGGGCCTTCCGGGCGTGCTGTTTGGCGTCGGTACGACGCAGACGAGACCGCAAATACGCCCGCAGGCAGAATAGGAGTGCCTCAAGTCGCCGTCTCGAGCCGCGAACTCTCCGTCCGTGTCCGAGCGGCCTGAACGTTGCATTGGTTGCGCCCCGTGCCTGAGCCGCTCCGCATTGTTCAAATCGTCGGTGCCCGCCCGAACTTCATGAAGGTGGCGCCGATTGCGCGCGAGCTTGCGCGTGCCCCGCAAGACTTTTCCTCGATCATTCTGCACACGGGCCAGCACTACGACGAGGAGATGTCCGACATCTTCTTTCGTCAACTGGGCATGCCCCGACCGCACATCAACCTGCAGGTCGGATCCGGAACGCATGCCGAACAGACGGCTGCGGTGATGGTGGGATTCGAGAAAGCGCTGACGAAGATCCAACCCGATCTGGTACTGGTCGTCGGCGACGTGAATTCGACCCTCGCCTGTGCGTTGGTCGCGGCCAAGCAATGTATCCAGGTCGCGCATGTCGAAGCCGGACTGCGAAGCTTCGATCGATCGATGCCCGAAGAGATCAATCGTGTCCTCACCGATCGGATCTCCGACTGGCTTTTCGTCACCGAGCCCTCCGCGGTCGAAAACCTCCGCAACGAAGGCGTCGAGCCATCACGCATCCATTTCGTCGGCAACGTGATGATCGATACGCTCCTGGCCTGCCGGGAGCCGGCTCGTGCGCTGCAGGTTCCAAAGAGCCTCGGACTCTCGAGCCGGGAGTACGCCATCCTGACCCTGCATCGTCCCAGCAATGTGGACCAGAGCGATGTGTTCGAGCGGATCATGCGCGCCGTGGAGCACGTGGCTCGGGACGTCCCGGTGGTCTTCCCGGTGCACCCGCGTACCCGTCGCGTGACCCTTGCGTCGAGCCGGGCCACGGCGTTGATTGAAGCCGGCCGGCTGCAGTTGCTGAACCCCACCGGGTACCTCCAGTTCGTCGGACTCCTCGATGAGAGTGCGGCCGCCTTGACCGATTCAGGCGGCGTTCAGGAAGAGTCGACCGTACTCGGCGTTCCGTGTCTGACGCTGCGAGACAACACCGAGCGCCCCGTGACGATTACCGAAGGCACCAACCAGCTCGTCGGGACGGAGACGGATCGAATTATCGAGGGGTGGGAACGGATTAAGGCCTCCACAGCTGAATCTCGGCGGCCCAAGCTGTGGGATGGTGAAGCGTCGCGCCGGATTGTCGACGTATTGCGGGAGGCGCATCGGGCCGGCATGTTCTCCGGCCCCTCTGCGGGATTGGGCTCGCTGGCGTTTTCGAACGGCTCGGGTTCGTAGACCTATGTCGTGGATTGCCAACTCTCGGGATGCTCGAACGATGCCGACGAGCGCCCTTGCCCTGGCTGGTTCAAGCGGCAATTTTCGAAGACTTTGCCACCTGCCGTACGAATACGCAGCGAGTACGAAAGCGCCGTGTGCGCGAGCAGCTTTTCGGCGGCAGCGAGGATCGCGGCTGCAACGCGCTGTTCATCATCCTCGGTCAGTGAAGACACAAAGTGGATGTCCATGAGGGTTGTCTCCCTGATACCTGGTTGTGCAAGCCGTGTACCCGATTGAGACACGTGATGTGACGTCTCGGTGTCAGGACACCTCCGACCGAGGTGAACGACACGCAAGTCGTACGGAGAACAGACTCTTGTCCTCCAAGTGTGAGAGTAAAAGGCAGCTGAACCACGGAAGTGGCACGCTCGAGGACCAGAAAATCGCCCTGGCGGGTGAGCTTCGCATCGTGAGCAGGATTTCCGTCCATGGCAGCTCGAGTTCGCTCATGGGTCGTAGGAGCGCTGGTTTGTCTGGTGGACGGACGATGTTTGTCAGTGCAACGGAGACCCCGATGGTGAACGCACAGTGGTGAACGCCGAATCGGGTACGCCGACTCCGGGCATCTCCGGTGCTGACGCGCCTCGCGAGCCGACGCAGGAGCTCATCGTGCAGTCGTACGCGTTTGCTCGTCGACTCGCGCAGACTGGCCGGCAGCGATCGCCTTTCGCAGTTCATTGTGGAAACACTGGCACGGACCGTGAAAGCGGAACAGGCGTCCCTCGCTGTGTACGACGAGCGGGAAGGGCACCTGGAGTTCCAGGCGAGCCGAGGATATCCCGTCGAGCTCGTGAGCGACCGGTTTGTGACGACGGGCCAGGGTTTGATTGGCGATGTGTTGGCGTCCCCGCACGCGCGCATCATTACGGACGTTGCCAAGGAATCGCGGGAAAGACGGCGGAGGCCGCGGTATCGCACGCCGTCCTGTCTGCTGCTGCCGCTGATGGCCGGGGGCCGGCTGATCGCGGTGGTCAGCCTGGCAGATCGCCTGGATGGGCAGGCATTCAACCGGAGCGACCTGACAACGGCCCGGGCGCTTGGCGCACCGGCCGCGCTGGCGCTGATGGCCCAGCGGCTGCAGGCGGACAAGCGGAATCTGGAGCAGCTGGTCGCAACCGATCCCCTGACTGGTCTCTTCAATCGCCGGTCGTTCGAGGTCCGGCTCGACGAAGAACTCAACCGGGCGCTGCGGCAAGAGCTGGAACTGAACCTGATGGTGATCGACCTGGACGGCTTCAAGGCCATCAACGATTCAATCGGTCATGCGGCCGGCGACGCCGTGTTGCGTGGCGTGGCAAACGTCATCAGGCGTTCGATCCGAGTCTTCGACGTGTCCGCCCGCCAGGGTGGAGACGAATTCGTCATCCTGATGCAGGGACGACGCGTCAGCGCGATGCAGAGCGCCGAACGACTGCGAAGCCGCATCGAGAGCTGGCGTCCGGAACGCTCGCTGGGCCTCCCGTCATCAGTACAAGTCACGGCGAGCATCGGGCTGGCATCGCTGTCGCGCAACGTTCACGCGACGGCTCAGAGTTTCATGGCGAGCGCCGATCGGGCGCTGCTGGTTGCAAAGGCAGAAGGAAGGAATCGAGTTCGCGTGGCGGAATAACGTGGCTCGCGATGGCGAGTCTTGCTGGAGGACATTGCTGGGATGACACCAACGACCCTGAACCCCATAGGCACATTACCGGAACACGACACACGGCTTCACGAGCGAATCCTCACCAGGGAAGCGCGCATTGGTGTCGTGGGACTGGGCTACGTTGGGCTGCCTCTGGCCCTGGAATTTGCCCGTGCCGGATTTTCGGTGACCGGATTGGACTCGGACGAAACGAAGGTCGACCGGGTCAACACGCGCCGCAGCTATATAGAGGATGTGGAGGACTGCGAGCTGCAGGCGGTCGTCGACACCTTGCGCGCCACCGCCAACCCGGCAGCGCTCAGCGACGTCGATATCGTCGACATCTGCGTGCCCACTCCGCTTCGGAAGACTCGCGACCCGGATCTGTCGTTCGTCGTCCAGGCCGTCGAAGCGGTGGCGCGTCATCTCCGGGCGGGACAGCTCATCATTCTCGAATCGACGACCTATCCAGGGACGACCGAAGAGGTCGTCCGCCCGATCCTCGAAGCGACAGGCTTGAAGGCGGGCGTCGATTTCTTCGTGGCGTTTTCGCCCGAGCGCATCGATCCCGGCAACCCGACCTACAGCACGCGGACGATTCCCAAGGTCGTGGGCGGCATCAACAAGGCGAGTACGGACGTGGCCGTGACGCTCTACAGACAAATCATCGAGCGTGTGGTGCCCGTGAGCTCGCCGGCCGTGGCCGAGATGGTGAAGCTTCTCGAAAATACCTTCCGTGCGGTCAATATCGGGCTCGTCAACGAGCTGGCGCTCATGAGCCACAAGCTCGGGATCGACGTGTGGGAAGTGATCGAGGCGGCCAGCACGAAGCCGTTCGGATTCATGCCGTTTTATCCGGGCCCGGGGCTCGGCGGCCACTGCATTCCGGTGGATCCGTTCTATCTGAGCTGGAAGGCACGCCAGAGCGGGTTCGAGAGTCGATTCATCGAGCTGGCGGGCCACGTCAATGGGGCCATGCCGGAGCATGTGGTCGAGCGCATATCTGAAGCGCTCAACAGCAAAGGACTGGCGGTGCGAGGGTCGCGGGTCCACCTGTTCGGCGTGGCCTACAAGCCGGACGTCGGCGATGTCCGGGAATCACCGGCCCTCGACATCATCGGACTCCTTCATCGTCGCGGCGCAATTGTGACCTATACGGATCCGTACGTGCGAACGCTGCGAGAAGGAGGGTCGGTGCTGGAGGGTATCGACACGGACACGGCGTTCGAGCGCGGAATTGACTGCGCGGTGATTACGACCAATCACCGATGCTTCGACTACCAGGCCATTGCGGAGCGGAGCCCGCTCGTGGTCGATACGCGGAATGCGCTGCGGGGAATCCAGAGCGCGCACATTTTCCGGCTCTAGGGGTTGCAGGACACAAGTTCACCACAGAGACCACGGAGGGCACAGAGCAACTCTTTCAGAAGTTTTCTCTGTGTGCTCTGTGGCCTCTGTGGTGAAGCAGGACGCCGGGACGCAACTACGCTTTGACGGTGTTGGTCTTTTCGAGGATGCGGCGGGCGCGCTCGATGACGAGTTGCGGATCGAGCCCGGCGACAGCACACCACTCGACGCATTCCGGCGATCCCGTGACGAACCGGCGCGCACTCTCGCGGGCTGCTTCCGAGAGACGGGGATTGTTGATGTCGAGCAGCGCGCGGTGAATCACCGCACTGGCAAGTTCCTGGTGGGCCAGTGTGGCACCGCCGTACGAGAGTGGACGTCTAATCTTCACAAGTCACCTCCGTGGCGTCCAAATGTCGCCACGGGGCCGGACTAAGGCAAAGGCCGTACCCCTCGCCGTTTGACGGCAAACAGTCTGATTTCTTGCATTTCCCGTCGATTCCGCTGGTTCGTCCCTCCTCGCGCCAACAACAGGAGTGCGCACAAAAGCAGACTTTTGTCTGCCACCGCTGCGAAATAGAGAGATTGGTCGCCGCCGCGAAGGAGCACCCCGGATTACCTCCACACCGGAGCCCAAATGCGCGCGGAAACGATCGGTATTCTTCTTGCTCAAGTCATTCGTACTGTGAGCCATAGCTTTCGTCGGGTGCGGTTGATCAGGTGGGCGTTCACGCATCCCCACGGCGACAAAATTGAATATTCGGTGGAGACCCACCAGGCTGGTCTCGAGCTGCGAGTGACCCTCAACGCCGAGCTCCTTCATCTTCAGGTTTTTTCAGCCGCCGACGAGCTGGCCAGGGCCGCCCGCGAGAGCGCAAACCGTCTGGAAGCACGCGGTTGGCTGCACCAGACCGAAGGAGAAGCGGTCGCCTGACGTTGTCTGCGGGAGGTCGCTCACGGCATTCGTGCGGCCGTGAGTCGGCGAACGCGAGAACGACGGGCGAGCCATGGCTTGGAGTTTGCTTTGGTGCACTGCCGGGCCGCTCGGCGGATCCATCGAAGGCTGGACCAATCTGGTTCGGCGCGTAAGAGTGCCCCCCTCAAAACACTATGTGCGGAATCATCGGTTATCTAGGTCCGAAGCCAGTCGTGCCCGTTCTTCTCGACGGTCTTCGGCGTCTCGAGTATCGCGGATATGACTCGGCAGGTATTGCGCTGGTGCGCGACGGTGAAGTCGAAGTCCGCCGCAGCGCCGGCAAACTGTCATGCCTGGTCGAGTCGGTCAACGCCCATCCGCTCCAGGGGGACTACGGCATCGGCCATACGCGGTGGGCGACGCACGGCAAGCCCACCGCCGACAACGCGCATCCGCATCGCGACTGTTCGGGCCGGATTGTCGTCGTGCACAACGGGATCATCGAGAACTACCTCGAGCTGAAGCACCGACTCCAGGCGGCGGGCCATCGCTTCACGACCGACACCGACACGGAAGTCGTGGCGCACCTCGTCGAACAGGAGTGGAACGGCGACGGGCTGGAAGGCGCCGTTCGACGCGCGCTCCGATCGATCCGCGGCGTCTTCGGTCTCGTGTTCGTTTGCGCGGACGACCCGGGCAAGATCGTCGCCGTCCGTGAAGGTCCACCCATCGTCGTGGGAATTGGCGACGGAGAGTTTCTCGTGGCGTCGGACATCCCGCCGATTCTTCGGTACACCCGTGACATCGTGGCCCTTGAAGACGGGGAGATGGCCGTCCTTCGCCGGCGAACGGTCGAATTCTTCGACCGCGAGGGGCAGACGCTGAGGAAACAGTCGCAGCGCGTGCAGTGGGATGCCTCCAGCGTTCAGAAGGGCAGCTATCGCCACTTCATGCTGAAGGAGATCTTCGAGCAGCCGCTCGCGCTCCGGCAGACGCTTGGCGGACACCAGACGCTCGCCGAGGTCGGCCTGTCGAAGGCTCGGCTTCAGGAGACGCGGCGCCTGCAAATCGTGGCCTGCGGGACGTCATGGCACGCCGGACTCGTTGGAAAGTTTCTCATCGAACAGATCGCGCGGATTCCCGTCGAAGTGGACTATGCCTCCGAGTATCGGTATCGCGATCCGATTCTCGATCGAGGCACGCTCGCCGTGGCCATCACGCAGTCGGGTGAAACGGCCGACACGCTGGCGGCTCTGCGGGAGGCGCGCGGACGTGGGGCGGCCACGCTGGCCATCTGCAACGTCGTGGGAAGCCTTGCGACGCGAGAAGCCGAAGGCACGTTCTACACACACGCCGGACCGGAAATTGGCGTCGCCTCGACCAAGGCCTTCACCGCACAGCTGGTCGCGCTGTACCTGCTCGCGCTCCGCCTGGCCGAAGCGCGCCAGGCTTTGTCGTGCGATGAAATCCAACAGCACCTGGATACGCTCAAGGGCTTGCCGGGGCTGATCGAGCGCACGCTGGAGTGCGACGCAGCCGTTCAGCAGGTGGCGCGTCGTCACTATCAAAAAGCCAACGCGCTGTACCTGGGGCGTGGAAGCACGTATCCCATCGCGCTTGAAGGCGCACTCAAATTGAAGGAAGTGTCGTACATTCACGCCGAGGGCTATCCCGCGGGTGAAATGAAGCATGGGCCCATTGCCCTCATCAACGAGGATGTTCCCGTCATTGCACTGGTGACGGCCGACCGTTTATTCGACAAGGTTGCCGGGAACGTCCAGGAAAGCAAAGCTCGGGGGGCGTCGGTCGTGCTCGTCACCGATGCCTGCGCCGACCGTTTCTCGGGTGTGCTCGATCCCGCACGAGACTCCATTATCCAGGTCCCCGCCGCCAGCCCATTCCTCCTGCCCATCGTCATGGCTGTTCCGTTGCAGCTTCTCGCGTATCATGTTGCTGTGCACAGAGGATGCGACGTCGATCAGCCGAGAAATCTGGCGAAAAGTGTAACCGTCGAATAGGGCGCGCATGACCGCCTTCTGTTTCGTCCACGCAGCCGATCTGCGTCTGGATCGCCCGTGGCAGGGGATAGGGCGTACCTCGCCCAGGGTCGCCGAGGCGCTCACGAGCGCAGCCGTCGATGCCTGGGACAGCCTCGTTCGCCTCACGGTGGATCGGCAGGCGGCCTGCCTGCTGCTGGCCGGAGGAATTGGCTACGGGACGCCGTACGTCCACGTGCGCCAGCGGCTCGCTGAAGGATTGCGTCAGCTGGCCAATCAGCGTATTCCGGTCTTTGGCCTGCAGGACGAGGACGTCCAGGACGGGGACTGGCTGAGCGCGCTCGTCGAGGCGGGGGGTGGCCGGATTTTCCATCCCAACAGCGAACCCGCGGCGGTGGTCGTCAACGGTATGCGCGTCGCCACTGTTTACGGCACGCGGCCGCCGGCCGCACCCGCGCCGGGCGTTGGCAGACACCCGCTCCATCTCGCAAATCAGGGCCTCCGCATCGGGCTGAAATATCTGCCCGGCCGTCACGCGGCCGATGGCTACCAGGCTGGCGAGTCTCCGGAAAGCCTCACCGAGTACGGTGTCGACTACTGGGCGCTCGGTGGGCAGCCTGGCTATCAATGCATTTCCAACATGCAGCCCTGGATCGTGTATTCAGGAGCGCTTCAGGGACGCAGCATTGAAACCGAGGGTGACGGACAAAAAGGAGCGATGGTTGTCGACTGCCGTGATGGCATCGTTGAACAGGCCACGTTCTACCCGCTCGATCGAATCCGAGCCGTCAGGATCCAGGTGAACGCCGCTGGTCTTGCCGACCGTGAAGCGCTGTGGCAGGCGCTCATGCGCCAGGGGCATTCGCTTCGCCTTCAGCACGAGGGTCGGAGTATCGTAGTCGCCGTGTCGATCGTCAATGCCAGTCGAAGTCAGAGCCTGGCTGCAGGACTCAGAGCTCGACGAGCTCCTGGATCGGCTGCGGCGAGCGACAGATCGCAGCACCGACCAGGTGCAGGCCACCGACCCGTTTCTGTGGTGGGACTCGCTGCGGCCCGAGGTCACGTCGACGGGGCAGCACGAACGGCCGATCGAGGGTGCGTTTGGCTCGGCATTGGCCCGTGCCGTCGAGCAGGTGCGCAACGATCCCGATCGCCTGACCGCCGCGGTTCGCGGGGGCGCCTCGCAGATGGACGAGCGTCTCAGAGCGTTGGGCTTCGACGGCGGCGATCCAGCCGCGCTTCTCGTCCAGGCCGAGCAACTGGTCGCTCGGTTCCTGAACGACGAGGGGGCCGAGCAGTGATTCGAGGCTGGGACATCGAACGATTTGGGAACCTGCACAAGTATCAAGTCCGGAATCTTCCGCCGGGACTCATCATCGTCTTCGGCCCCAACGGTTCGGGCAAGAACACGGTCAGGTCGTTCCTGTCCGGAATGCTTTTCGGATTTGGACCTTCTCAATCCTCCGACGTCACCGAACGACGATACGATCGCAGTGAGGGCGGACGCGTTGTCCTGGCGGGTCCAAACGGCGAGGCCGTGCTCGAGCGCCGGGCCTGGAATCGGTTTGCGCTGCATCTCAACGGCGAAGCGGCCACGCAGCGCGAGCTCGAAGAGCTCTGCGGGCTGCCGGACCTGAGCTCTTATCGCTCGATTTTTGTCGTCGAGCCGCGTGAGCTCAATTCCTTTGAACCCCTGGCAGGCACCGGGCTGGCGACCCGGTTGTTTACGACGGCCGGAAGCGAAGGGGAACAGCTCGAACGGCGTGCGCGGCGTCGGCTTTGGCGCCATGCATCGAAGACGCTGAGGTCGGAAGGGGGCCGCGGGATCAGCGACGCACTCGACGAGCTCGAGGCGCTCGGCGCGCGGCTCGAAGAGACACGCAAGGCGTCCAATGCCCACGGTGAGCTGGAGCGTCAGTTGCGGTCTTTCAGGTCCTCGGTTGCCGATCTGCAGGGCCGGGTGGCGCGCTTCCGTGCCGAACACACGACGTACGAGACCCTGCTCGAGCTTTGGCCCGCATGGCGCGACCGGTCCCAACTCCAGACCGAGCTCGATCAGATTTCCCTGCCGGAGAATTTTCCAGAGGATGCTGCCGAACAGTTCCATCGGTTGCGCAGCGCCATCTCCGACGCTCAGTACCGTCTGAACGAAACGCTCGCGCAGGAGGCAGAATTAGGGCGGCAGCTCGACGAGATGCCGGTCGCCCAGCCGCTCGAAGTACGGGGCGATGTCGAGGCGCTCGTACGGGAGATCCCTGAGCAGGTTGGTCGCCTGCAGCATGGCCAGCCGGATCGACGCCGAAATCGCCGAAACGGAAAAAGTTCAGCTCAACGCGCTCAGCGAACTGCCGGTGTTGCTCGCCAGGTCGATCGAAACGACCGACATTGGCGAGCTCACGCGTCAGATTAATCTCTGGCAGTCCGCCCTCGCGGAGGGGGTCGCCCGCCGTCGCGCCGAAATGAAAGCCTGGTTGAAGGTCCGCCGGCGCCGTGTGGCTTTCGAGCGAAGCCGCGAGGTGGTGTCAGCCCTGCTCGAACGATACGAACCCTTGTCGGATGCCGCGATTCAGGAAACCGAGCGGCTGTTGCGGAGGGTTCGCGATGGTCTTCTCGCGCTCGCGCAGGAACAGCGCCGAACGACGGAGCTGGAGCAGACGGTGGCGCAATACGCCAAGGCCTTGCGGCAGCCCAGGGAGCGGGTCCGTGTGCTTCCCGCCTGGGTGCCGTTGCTGGGATGGTGCGTGACGCTGGCCGGTGGCGCGGGTTGGGCTCACACGGCCATGTTTGGAGGTTTTGGTATTCCGCCGGTGGTGCTGGTGCTGCTGACCGCGGCCAGTTTCATTGCGGCAGAAGGAAGCCGGTATCTGCGGTCACACGCAACGGCGTTGAACAAGCAGCGAGGTCGAGAGACCAGCTCGAACCGTCACGGCTACGACACCGCCGCGCGCAAGCTGATCGATCACCAGAAACATTCGTCACGGCTCGAGTTTGCTCTGGGAGTCGATGCCACGAGACTTGGTCTGCCCGTGCTTCCAACGCCGCGGGATCTCGACATGCGGCAGACCGCTTCGAACGAGGACAAGGCAGGTCGTCGCCGGTGGGAACGGGCGGCGCAGGCGCGCCGGAACATCGACGCGAAGCTTGCCGAGCTCGATCTGCTCGAGACGCGTCAGCGGTCCGGCTTTGCGGAAGCTCGACGGGCTTCTCGCGAAACGGTGTCGCAGTGGCACCAGTGGCGCGGGATGTTGGGACTGACTGGACTGACTCGGCCAGAGGAAGCGCTGCAGATTGTCGATCGCGTTCGAGTCGCTCAGGATCGTGTCCAGACCATTCAACACCTTCGGGCGCAGCGCGCGACACTCGAGGACTCGATCGACCACTGGGAGTCGCGGGTCCGGACGTGTCTCATGGTGGCCGAGGACGAAGAGGGCTCCACGATGGTCGGGGAGCCGCTCATGGGCGCGCTCACCAGGCTTCAACAGCGCTGCCTGCAGGACGAGCAGACCCGCGTGGCACGCCTGAGGCTCTCCGACGAGCGGGCGGATTTCCGTGAGCGCGTCCGGATCAACCGAAGTCGCGTCGAGTCGTGCGCGGCAGCCGTGCAGGAGTTCTTCGACCGTGTCGGGGCGCTGAGCGACGCCGCGTTTCAATCCATGGTCGTGGCGCAGGGGCGCCGCGAAATTCTCACCCAGAACCTCAGACTGGCAGAGCGCCGTCTCAGCGACCGGCTGGAACGCTCCGCCGATGCTCATGCACTGCAACAGCTGCTGGCGACGGGACATCCCGACGAGTGGCGGGAAGGCCTGGCTGGTGTCCGTGAGCTCCTGCGACGCCTTGACGAGGAACAGGTCGAGGTGTTGTGTGAGCAGCACAAGGCAGAAACAGCCGCGCGGGAGGCGTACGACGGTGCGCGTGAATTACCGTTGCTCGAGACGCGGCACGCCGCGCTCCGCGCGGAGCTCATGGCGAAGGTCGCGACATGGAAAACCTTCGTCGTCGCCGAAGCTCTGCTCACGCTGGCGCTGTACGAGCACCGGACGGATCATCAACCACCCGTCCTGGCGCAGGCCTCCCGGTTCTATTCCGCTGTCACCTCTTCGCGCCCGCAGCAGGTCGTGCAGGCGAGCGGAAGAACCCCGATCACGGTCCGGGATGCCAATGCCCGCATGCGGCCGGTCGACGAACTCGGCGCGGTGACACGAGAGCAGCTCTTCCTGTCGTTGCGCCTTGGGGCTGTCAGCGAGCTGCGAACGTCCGGATCCCGACTCCCGCTTCTGATGGGAGATATTTTCGGCCATCTCGACCCGAATCGCGCTCGGGCCACGGCGGAAGTGCTGGCAGAAATTGCGGGCGGGGGTCAGGTTTTTCTGTTCACCTGCCGGCCCGAGACCCGGGACCTGCTCAAGCGGATTGACCAGAACGCGCTGACGCTGGAAATGGGTGGGCGAGAGCCGCGCCGTGAGTTTGGCGTGGTGAACTCTTGAGGGAAACTGAAAACTGAAAACTGAAAACTGAAGATTAGCTCGCCCGCGACACGTTCTGGGCTTCCCTGCGCGACTTCAAGGCAGCCGTTCGGAACTCCCAGAACGGCACCTGACAGTGATGCTTCCGGAGGAATGTCAGGAATCGCCGGTAGTCCTGGTCGTCCATGTTGAACAGGTTGACCAGCAGCTTGTAGTTGCCGCGCGTTTGACGCAACCCTTTCTGCACGACCTGCCTCAGGTTGTCCCGCGTCAGGTCTCTTCGAATGAAAATTGGATAGACGGCCGACCAGAAAGACTCGCCGTCCACCACCATCTTGTCAAAGAGCTGGTCGGCAATCGGCGTGCTTTGCGCGAGCGCCGGGGTTGCCGCCACGGCGAACTTCGGTTCGGTCACGGACAACGTCGCAGGGAGATCGCAGGGGTTGACGAGCTTGCCTCCTCGTCGGACGACCAGCTGTTCGGAGACGTTTTTCAACTCTCGTACGTTCCCCGGCCACGCGTACGCAACCAGCCGTTCGACGGTGCTCGCGGCAAGCTCGGGCTTCGCCACACGATGGTGCTCGCTGAGCGTCATGAGAAAGTGCGTGAGCAGCGGGACGATGTCTTCCGGGCGCTCACGCAGCGGAGGAATCGTAAGGTGGATCACGTTGAGACGGTAGTACAAGTCGCTGCGAAAGCTGCCCGCCTGAACCTGTTCCTGCAAGCTGCGATTGGTGGCCGCGATTATGCGGACGTTGACGTGGCGCGGGGCGGTGATGCCGCCCACCGGCTGAATTTCGCCCGTCTCCATGAAACGCAGCAGCAACGACTGCATGCGCGCGGACATCTCGCCGACTTCATCCAGAAAGGCCGTACCGTTGTCGGCAAGGTCGAGCAGTCCGGGCTTGTCGCGATCGGCGCCGGTGAAACTGCCCTTGGTGTGACCGAACAGTTCGGACTCGAGCAGCGACTCACTGAGGCCCGCGCAGTTGAGCGTGAGGAGCTTCGCGTGACGACGACGACCACGCTGATAGACGAGCTTCGCCAGCACTTCCTTGCCGACTCCGCTTTCACCTGTGATGAGAACTTTCGCTTCGGAGTGAGCAATCAGCTCGACTTCTTCACGGAGTGCTTGAATGGCGGGACTTGCCCCAATCAATTGACTCATCGGCGCGTTGTACAGCATGAGCGATCTGTCGAATCGATGCTTCGCCGCAGCTCCCGACACGCTCATTCCCTGAGAGCGGAAAATCCGCTGTCGCACATCGCGACAAGTTGAGCTGGAAATACGGTTTTGAGGACGTGTGACGAAGCTTGTTGATCATCGCGCTCTGTTGCCTGCCTGTCAAGAAGTTCTCCTCTGATTTCCATGTCCTAAATTGGCACTGCTGACGATAACAAGATTGTATTCGGCGATCGGCGTGCCAGAGCACGCAGCGATGCGCGAAGATGGTACGCGAATACAAAATCGCAATCTCGATCACCTTTAGTCCAATGCATGGATGTAGATTTCACATCCCTGCCCGGCCGCAGGCTGGCAATCATCGAGTAAACTGGCTGTGTTGGTTCGGCGATACCGTGGTTCAGAAATTGCTTAGTCATCATCGTCTCGTTGTGCTTACAAACTTCGTACTTTGTCGACCAGGAGCTGGATCGTGAGCACCGTCCTGATCGTCGATCCGAACGCACAGACACGAACCCGCACGGTCGTCTGGTTCAAGCATGCCGGCTTCGTGACGGACGCCGTGTCGACGTTTGCTGACGCCCGCCAGAGACTCATCGAGGAAGCGCCCGACGTGTTGATTACCGAGGCGCACCTTGGTGAATTTCATGGCCTTCACCTCGTGATTCTCGGACGCGGCCGTAATTCGGGCCTCGTGGCGGTCATGCTTGGGAGTCCCGATCCGATCCTGGCAGAGGATGCCCGGCGACATGAGGCCGCGTTCGTCACCCGGCCTGTCACCTCGGACGACCTCGTCTTGCTCGTCACCGAGCTGCTCGAGGAATCCAGCCGCCGGCGCCGGTGGCCGCGCAAGCGCATTGCCGACGGTATCCAGGTCACAGTCAACGAATCGGTCGCGCGCATGATCGATCTCAGCTACGGCGGTCTCCGGCTCGAAACGAACGAAGAGACCTTTCTCGAGCGGCGTCACGCGCCAATGCGGATCGAAGTGCCGGCGTTTGGCGTATCGATCGACACCTCTGTCATCTGGATGAATCGTTCTCCGTCGGGCGGCATGTTGTACGGCGCAGCTCTTGCGGAAACCGACCCTGAAAAGACGGGGGCCTGGCGCCAGCTCGTCGATCAGTTTGAAGTGGCAACGATGTAGGAAGGTTCTACTGCCTAGATTTCGAGGGTAATTTCGGTTCGTCGTTCCCAGTCCAGCCACCGCTGATGTCCGCCGGGTTTTATGGCAAACCCAGCGCCGGCCACATCGGCGGACTCGTCCAGCAGAAGGCGCAGCGCGGTTGCAGCGGGTCGTCTCGGGACACCCACGAGCGTCCACCCTTCAGTGCGCCGCCTGCACCGCGTGCATTCCAGGAACAGTTGTCCATCCGCCTGTCGCACCAGGTCATGGTGCCTTCGGCGGATCAGGCATAGCAAACGGCGCCACATGGTCGTTCCCGGAAGTGTGATCGCGGCCGCCCTGCGCGGCGCGAAGGCCCGGACAGCTCGACAGCCGAGCCGTGTTCAGCGAGGTGCCGAACCCGTGGTCGGCGCCGGAGACTCACAAGGAGCGCCCGACAGGACGGACACGACAATCAGCGGGTTCCTGCCCTGCGGGTGGATGGCATGACGATGCGCGCGGGGGATCAGGCTGAACGAACCGGCTTGGATTTTCTGCTCGGCGGCATCGACGAGCAGGACGCCGTCTCCCGCCACGACGTAAAGCCACTCGTCGACAGTGTCGTGCGTGTGACTGGCCCAGGGTTCCCGGAGCTGATGAAGAGCAGCCGCTCCGCTCGGTGTGCAGCCCAGTTCGGAATCCTTCCGCGCGGCCCGTCCGACAAAATTGCTTTCGATGAATGCCGGAAGCGCCGTGGTCTTCGGATCACCGGAGGGCGGCAGCGGCTTCGGTGCGGGCGGCGGCGGAGCTGGCGCAGGTTCCGGCGGCTTCGGCGGCGGCTCAGGCGCGGCACTGAGCGTCACATCCACGGCGGTCTCGGCTGTCCGAGCGTTCACGTCGCGCTCGAGCGTGATGAATTTCTCGTGAGCGAAGCGGAGCCGGTAGTTGCCGGGGGTCAAATTGATGAACCGCAGTGCTCCGTCGTCACCCGTCACGCCATCACGCGACGTCGGACCTTGCGCCGTGACACGGACACCCCCCAGCAGAAGGCCGGTGGCATTTGTCACATGGATCCGCATGCTCGCCGTCGTCGCCGCGCGACGAGGGGCCGGGGTCTGTGTGGGGGTTTGAGCGGCACCAACGTGAAAAGCCGCTGTACAGAGGACTACGAAAAGGAGTACCTTGCGCACAATAGCATCTAAGCTTGGGCGCGCGGCTGAGTCAAGAGGAATGGCGAGCCGGTTCGGCCGAGCGACGGCCCGGTGCGATTGATTGCCCTCTCCCCAAAGGGCGTACCTATGAGGGTGTTCATGGATACGACATGGCCTGATGACAATCGGAGAGAGCTGGACAGGTTGGATCGCCGACGTTTTCCGCGTGGTGGCCGTCGCGTCACCGATCTGCCTCATCCCATTGTCTGCGTGCGATGCCAAAGCCTTCAGGTTCACGGCCTCGGCCGGCAAGCCGATCGACTCTGGTGTGAGTGCCGTCGATGCGGGCACGTCTGGCGTCCGGGGGTCCTGACGGCCGCGGCCAGATAAAAAGGGGGCGGCGGCAAACCACTCAAAATATGAGGGTTGCCTGAGATCAGGTCTTGACAGGACTGGCGGGGGTTTCGATAATGCGGTTACGGCTCCAAGTGTTGCGACCGATACAAGTATTGCTATGTCTGCAGAAGCCCGCATTCGCGAAGCCATTGGGGATGCCCTCAAGCAGTTTCATCAGCAGCGCGCGGTGGCGCTGGACGGGCTCGTCAACACGCTGATCCAGACGGCCGTTGCTGACAGTGAGGCCGAAGTTGCCGAAGCTCGTGCCGTCGCTCAGGCAAATGCGCAGGAGCTCCTGGAAGAACGTCTGGCCGCCGCCAAGGCGGAAGCCGATCAAGCTCTGGTCCTGGCGCTGAGGAAAGCCGCTGCCGATGCCGAGCAAGCCGTATCAAATGCCGTGAAACAGGCCAGCGCGGAAGCCCAGCAGGCACTGACGGCCGCCGTTGCCGAAGCCCGCGCCTCGTCGCACGCTCTCGCGCGAGAGGCGGTGGAACAGGCCCTGGCCGCCACGAAAGCCGAGTCCGAACGGATTCTGGCCGCGGCGAAGATCGAAGCCGAACGGGCGCTCGTTGCGGTCAAGGCCGATGGCGACCGCGCTCTAGCGGCGGCCATGCAGGAATCTCGAGCCGAGAGGGACCGAGCCATCGCGGCAGCCGTGCACGAGGCGCGTGAAGAGGCGGCTCGAACGCTTGCCGTAACCATTGCGAGCGCGCGCGCTGCGGAGCGCGAAACGGCACTTGCCGGGCCGACACGTCTGCTCGAAGCAGTCCGCGCGTTGGATGAGGCGCGCTCGCTCACCGATGTACTGGACGCGCTGGTGCACCATGCGTCGCGCGAGGCCGATCGCGTGGCGCTCCTCTTGGTCCGAAACGATCGTCTTCGTGGCTGGCGATTCAGGGGGTTCGATGGTGAGGTTCCCGACGCGCAAGGGGTGGAGATGAGCCTCGAGGGTGGCGGCCTCATCGTTGAAGCCGTGCGCGCCAAGCGGGCGAAAGCCGCGAGCGCCGAGCTGAGCGGGTTTGCGTTTGCGCCGGCGCCGCCGGGACGCGCCGCGCTCGCCGCTCCCATCGAGATCGGGGGACGCATTGTGGCTGTGTTGTATGCGGACGATGCCGCAGCGTCGCAGGCAAGCCCCGAACTGACCGGCTGGTCGCACATGGTGGAGATTCTGGCTCGGCATGCGGGACGCTCGCTCGAGTCGTTGACGGCCCGCCGCGTGGAAGCTCTCCAGCCTGTGCTGTCCACCGCGTAAGGTGAGCGTCCACACTTCATTCCTGAAAAGGCTCGAACGGCGGTGAGACGGAATCTGACGATTGCATCATGCCTCGTGCTGTGGGCAGTCGGCACGATCGATGTGCGACTGATCACGGCGGCCGCGTCCGTCGACGTCTCGAACCCTCCACCTCTGGCACCGACATTCCACCCCCCGGTCTCGCGCGCCGCGGCCTCGCTGTGGCTCGTACCAACGGACGATGTACGTCGGCGCATCGTGGATACGGCCGATCCGGCGTTCAGAAACGGCATCAAAGCCCATAAAGAGGGGCGTCATTCGGAAGCGATCAAGCAGCTGACAGGGGCTTCGTCGTTGGAGGGGTCGCTTGCGGCCTATGCCACGTACTACGCCGCGATGTCGCAACTCGAGCTGGGTCACACCTCGGAGGCCGAGCGACTGCTGAAAGATTTGCGCACCAGAAATCCGCAAGGCTACCTGGCCGAAGCCACAGCCATTGCCGAAGGGAGCCTCGCGGAAGAGCAGCAGCAATACACCGATGCGGTTGAGATCTACCGGAAGCTGACCGCACTGAAAACTGCGGCTCCAGCAGAAAACTGGATGCGACTGGGACGGGCGTCGGTACAGTCGGGCATTCCCGAGGATCGCAGCCGGGCGGCCGAAGTATTCGCGCGCGTCTACTACGAGTTTCCTTTCAGCGAGGTCGCTCTCGAGGCACGCTCAGAGCTCGATCGGCTTGGAGCGCTGGAGCCGCTGTCTCCGCAGAGCGCGCGATACCGGTTGGACCTGGGCCGTGCCGAGCGCTTGTTCGCCACAAGGCAATGTGCCGATGCGCAATCGACGTTCACCTCGCTCCAGCCGTATGCGGTCGGGGATGACAAGAACCTCATTGCGCTCCGACTCGCGGAGTGTGAGTTCTTTCGAAAGCGGCACCGCCTCGCCCGAGAAGCGCTGAAGCCGCTCGTCGACGACCACCCGCGGCGGGTCGAGGCACAGTACTTCTACGCGAGCACGTTACGCGAGCTGGGTCTCACGGGCGAATATCTTCGATTGGCGCGCGATCTCGTCGATGCCGGTCCTGACAGCGCGTGGGCGGAAGACACCCTGAACGACCTGGCCACGTATCACATCAGAAACGACGATGATGCGGCGGCCGACGTGGTATTGCGGGAGCTATACGCAGGGTTTCCCGGCGGCCGGTATGCCGAACGCGCAGGCTGGAAAATCGGCTGGCGCGCGTATCGCAGCGGACGGCATGCGGAAGCGATCAGTTACTTCGAGCGCACGGCGCGCCAGTTCCCAAGGTCCGACTATCGCCCATCATTCCTGTACTGGGCCGGCCGTGCCCACGAGGCGATGGGCGATATGGACACGGCCTACGCCCGATACACGCTCGCGACGACCGACTACCTGAATACCTACTACGGTCGTCTGGCGGCGGAACGTCTCGCGCGCGCCGGACGCGCCGTCGCGCCGACGACCCTTCAGTTTGCGACAGATTCGGAAGAGGCTGGGAGATCTGGACCCAGCCCACGAAAGCGTCCGACTGACGAGTTGATTCGGCGGCTCCTGGCGCTGGATCTGTACGATGAGGCGCTGAACGAGTTGCGGTATGCCGAACGGACGTGGGGTGCAGACTCGGTCCTGCAGGCATCGATTGCGTGGGTCTACAGTCAGCAGGGTGATCAGATACGCGCCATCGCGAACCTCAAGCGCGCCTACCCGCAGTACATGGCGTCGGGCGGTGAGCAACTGCCGGACGATGTACTGAAAGTGATTTTTCCAATCAGCTATTGGGATGAAATTCGGAGCCAAGCCGCGCGGCACAAGCTCAGCCCCTACCTGCTGGCGGCGCTCATCGCACAGGAATCGGGATTCGACCCGGGAATCAAGTCGGCGAAAAACGCCGTGGGGTTGATGCAGGTGATGCCGGCGACTGGCCGGCGCTACGCGCGGCGCCTGAGACTTGGCGGGTACCGCAGCTCGATGCTGACCACGCCGAAAACCAATCTGACGATCGGCAGCGCGCTCTTTGCGGACCTCGTCGAGAAATTCGGCGAGCCGCACCTCGCGCTTGCGGCGTATAACGCCGGTGACTCGCGGGTGACCCGGTGGATTGCGGAACGGGCTGGCGAGAAGCTCCCTCGGGAGGTCTTCATCGACGACATCCCGTATCCTGAAACGCAAGCCTACGTCAGAAAGATCCTCAGCACATCCGAAGACTATCGCCGTTTGTACGGCAGCGAGACCCGCGCCAGCCGCTGACGTCCGCGTAGCGTCCGGCTTTAGCCGGACGTCTCACGGGGGCCAACCGGTGATCTCGAACAGCCAGACGTCCCCATCCCGGATCAGGAGCTTCAAGTACTGCGAAAACTCGTGGATTCGTGCTTCAACCCGAGGGCGGTTGACGCGGTCGTACATGTTCATATGGAAGACGACGTAGCGCGGCCCGATGGGCTCGAGACGCTTGAACGAGTCGCGAGCGGGAAACGAGCTGACGATCACGACCATGTCGCGAAAGTCCGCCGGAATGTAATCGCTGTAGCCGTTGACGAGCGGCTGCCAGTGGTAGGTCGAGAACAGCATGTAGATGGTGTGCCGCGGAAAATCGTGCCGTTGATAAAAAAACGGCAGCTCGACGACTGGTCCACGAGGCAACGTCGCCAGTAATCGATAGGCCGCAGGCACTGGCGGGGCCTGACGCCAGTCAATCGGAATGATGGCCAGCTCGCCCAGCGCAGCGACGGTCAGCAGTCCTGCCATCCAGTTCCCGTGCCGTCGGCCATTTGCCAGCCAGGCCACGGCAAAGGCGGTCAGAGCCGACAGTGCGAAGACGACAATGACTCCAAAGCGAGCTGGCGCTCGCATCAGCGAGAAGGCCGGCACCACCTTGTACAGCACGGTGTAGAGTCCCGCTGATGGGCCGAACGACGCCCAGAACGCGCCGAGTGCGATGACGGCGTAGAAGATCGGGATGTCGCGCGCGATCCCGGGGGCGCGCACCGATAAGAGCCCAAGGCCGAACAATCCCAAACCTGTTGCCAGGAACCCGGGAAAGAGCACGTCGGCCCAGCGCTTCAACCACGGCAGCATCCAACTGTGCGCGTGGGCGTTCGAAACGAGGTACGAGCGCCAGTCGGCGGAGTAGGCGCGTGCATCATCCAGTGTCCGCGTAAAGCCCGTGGTTTCGCGGAGCTGGTCATACGGCATGTACACGAGCAGTCCGAACAGGAGCGAGGCGAACGCCGCGACGACCAAGGCCCGCCAGAACTGGACGTTTCGCCACAGTCCACGCGTGGCCGCAAAAAAGAGCACGGCACACCCCACGATGAGCACGACAAAAATGCCGTAATACCCGCACGTGATCGTCTGCAGCAGGATGGCCAGGGCGAGCACCAGACCTCGCGATGTACTAGGCTGATCGACGAGACGGTGAAAGGCGAGCATGCTGAACGGTAGACCGGCCGTCAACATCAATTGAATATGCGCTGTCCGCCCGAAGACGTACGGGCAGAACGCGAACGTCACCGCAGCAACGGCCGCGGCGCCGCGGTGACCGGTGAGTCGCCGTGCCAGGTAGTACATGCCGACGAGCGAGAGCACGAAGCCCGCCAACACGACGAAGTTGTGGGTCGCATAAGGATTTCGTGTCAGCAGGTACGCGGGAACGCCGAGAAGCCCGCCTCCAAGATTGATTTCCGAGTACGCCAGCGTGTTCTCGTGTGGATAGAAGATGTTCGCGTCGAAGAGATGGATCGGATCCGCGACGAGCGTTCGCGCGACCCAGTTCGTCACCCAGATGCTCCAGCGACCGTCATCAAGTTCGAGACGACCGACCTGGCCGAGTCGAAATGCCAGAGGGTAGGTGAGGAGAATCGTGACGAGGACTGACAGCAGGAACACGGCAACGGCTTCGGCCGTGGGCCGGGAGGCCATGTGCGCGTATGGTAGCATGACGCGCCGTCGATGAAAGCCGTCTGTGCCGCCGCCTGCGTCGGGATCGCCGCATGGTGTTCGTTGGGCGCACTTGGCATCGCTGGCGCCAGCTCGGTCAGCGCGCGGATCGCTCTGCTCCCGCCTTGGTGGCTGTTGGCGGTGCTGGTCGTCGCAGCCTGGATCGTGCTGCGGGTCGGCCGTTTCTCGTCGGCCGAAGTCTCACCGCTGTTCATTTCTGCACTGCTCATCCTCCCGTGGTTGCCGGTTCCGCTTCCCGCCGCTGCGCTCCTCTGGACCGGCGGGCTCGTGCCGCTCGTCTGGATTGCGGTCGTCGTGGGTGTCATGGCCGCGGACCCTGAAGGGTCCGCGCGACGGGATGCATCACGCTTCCGCCTGCGTTGGATCGGCGACCCTGACCGTGCGCCGGTCGTTGTCGCGGTCCTGGCCGTCGTGCTGTACGGGACGATCGCGTGGTGGCTGTCACCAAGGCTTCCCGGAGGCGACGAACCACACTATCTGGTCATTACTCAGAGTCTGCTCAAAGACGGCGACCTGCGCATCGAGAACAACCATCAGCGGGGAGACTACCTCGAGTACTTCTCGGGCGTGCTCAAACCGGACTACCTGCGCCGGGGAAGTGACGGGGCAATCTACTCGATTCATGCACCCGGATTGCCGTCGCTCGTTCTGCCCGCGTTCTGGATATTGGGGTATCCGGGCACCCTGGCATTTCTTGCGCTGGTGTCAGCGTGGGGTGCCGCTCTCGTCTGGCGTCTAGGCTATGGCGCGACCGGCAGCGCTGGGGCTGCGTGGTTTGGGTGGGCCTGCTGCGCGCTGACGACACCGTTCGTGTTTCTGGCCACCCAGATTTTCCCGGACGGTATCGGCGCGACCGTTCTGCTTCTCGGACTGCTGCCAATCCTCGAACCGCGGCCGACGGCATGGTCGTGGCTCGTTTCCAGCGCGGCGCTCGCGACGCTGCCATGGCTGCACACGCGGTTTGCCGTGTTATCTGGTGTAGCCGGCGTCCTGGTTGCGATCCACCTTCGAAGTCCACGACGTATCGTGCCGTTCTTCCTGCTGCCAGCGCTCGGTGCCGCCGCATGGTTCGGCCACTTTTTCCTGATCTACGGCACGTTCAATCCGTCAGCACCGTACGGCCACTATACCCAGACGGCCATTGCCAATCTGGCGCGGGGAGCGCCGGGCCTGTTGTTCGATCAGCAATTCGGGCTGATTGCCGCGGCTCCCGTCTATGCGTTTGTCCTGGCTGGCTTGATGTGGGGTGCAATCCGCGGGCGCAGATGGACGTGGGTGATCGTAGCCGTTGCCGTTCCGTACATCGCTGCCGTGGGGATGTTTCAGATGTGGTGGGGCGGAACGAGCGTGCCTGCGCGCTTTCTCACGCCGATCTGCCCGTTGCTTGGCGTGGCTGCGGCACGGTTGTGGCACGAATCGAGGGTATCCCTCACGCGAGCCGCCGCCGGCTCGCTCCTTGCCGTGAGCGTCTTCATTTCCGCCGCGCTCGTGATCCCCGATCACGGCCGGTTGCTCTTTAACTTTCGTGACGGCGTCGCGCTCTGGCTCGAGTGGGCCAACGACCTTGTAGACCTTCCGCGCGGGCTGCCCAGCCTGTTTCGTGACACGCCTCTGCAGGCCTGGTTCAAGGCGGCCCTGTGGGTGGCCAGTGCCGCCGCCGGATGGATTCTGCTGCGGCTGATGACCCGCCGTGCCGACCAACGGGCTGTCGAGCGCAGCCTGGCGTGGGCCACGCCCTGGTCGGTCGCGATTTCCGTGATGGTGGCGTGCTCGCTCGTCTGGCGAGTCGATGACTTCCGGCCATTGACGCCGGAGACGGCCGCGATGGGTCTGATGATGCGCGCAGATCCGACGTTGAGACCGATGGCGTACGACTACGCGGCGCATCGATTCGAAGAACCCCGCACGCTCTTGTCAACGTTGCGGTTGAGGCCCTCGAGCCGCCGTCCGGTCGCGAATCGTGGGCCGATCCTGGCTGTGCCTCAGGTTCCGGCCGGTTCACACCTGCTTCACATCGTGACGTCTGGGCCAGCAGAGGGACAGATCGTCGTCCGAATCGGCCGCGATTCACCGCCGCTTGATCTCTGGACGCTCGCCGAGGCGCATGGAGGCGCGTTCAGCCGTTCCCTTCGCGTTCCCGTTGAGGTGCAATCTTTGTACGTCGAGGCCGACGACCGCATCCGTCGCGCGGTCACCAGCGTCAGCCTCCAACCATGGGCGGCCGAGGATGTGCAGTCCGCCATCTCGAGTGGGACGGCCGATCGCGCGGCGCGCTATGGAATGGCCGCGATCTACTTTCTCGGTGCAGGCGCGTACCCGGAGGCCGGCGGCTTCTGGCTCGAGGGAAACGGTGAGGCGCGGGTGGTCATCTCGAACTACGCGGCGCCGCTTCGGCTGTTGTTGCGAAACGCGCCCGTCGAGAACACCATCGCCGTCGAAGTGGAAGGCGATCGCCGTGAAGCGGGTTTACATCCTGGCGAAGAGACCACATTGGTCATCCCCAGAAAGCGAGCGACCACGGATGTGGTCGTGAGCTTCAGGACGGCTTCCGGATTTCGGCCTTCGGAAAGTGAAGCCGGAAGTACCGACGTCAGGTACTTGGGCTGCTGGGTGGAAATCAAATAAAGGAAGACAGAAGTCATTACGTACGTAGCGCAGGCCTTCAGGCCTGCCAGAATCAGCGGAGTCAAAGCAGACCTAAAGGTCTGCGCTACGTACTGTACTCGGAAGAACCGTTCTTCAGTACCGAATCACTCCCGCGAAATACAGCCCGCCAATCGACAGGTCGCCGGTATCAGATTTGAACTTGTAGTTGATGTTGAAGTGGCGGTACCCGAACTGTGCGCCGGCCCAACGAACGAAGTTGACCGTCCCGTAGATATCGAAATCGGTGTACGAAGCCTGATAGCGTTGATCCAGGCTTTCCGGAAGCCTGAAGAAGCTCATCTCGCCAGTCACCGAGATATTCGGATGCGGATAGAAGCGGCCCGTCCCGCCAATCGCGGGCACGGGGCTCCGCGCGCGGGCGAACTCGACGCCAATGGGGCTGTCGAGCGAGAACCCGGCATCCATGAATCGGGCGTCCACGGTGAATCCGGCGTAGCCACGGTCCATATAGAGGAAGTCGTACTCGTACCCGATGCGCCACATCTTCCAGTCCACCTGCGTCTCTACGGGCAATCCGACGCGATACAAGAGGCCGTTGAACTTGAACTCGCGCACCAGTGTCGACGAGCCTTTGTACGACAGCGGGTCGTTCTGGATCTTGAACTTGTGTTTGGTCGATGGTCGGAGGACCACCTTGAACGTACGGAAGTTCTTGCGACTCCCGACGCCAAGATCTCTCTGGAGATCGACATCGTCACCGAGGATGCCAAAACCCTCGCTGGCCACGACAATGTTGGCCGAGGGCATCCACAGATTGCCGGAAGCTTCAATATGATATTGCTCGCCGAGAACCGGACTGTCGCTCGGCAGGAATACTTGGGCTGACGCCGTGTGGGCTATGCCGAGCCACGCAATTACGGCGGCCGTACAAACCAAAACCCTCTTCATGTTCATTCTCCGTCTGTCCCCTTGTTGGATTCCCGCGTGCGGGGAATCGAAAAGACGTGACCTGGCAGCGGTCCTGTTGACGATCGCGTCACAGGGCGCCCCATTGACATTATCGGCCGGCAGGGGCCAGGTCTGAAGCCCGCGCAGCTCGGCCAGGAACTGCACGAGGGTGCCCGATAAGGTGGCACGGTAAGATTAGCACATAAGTAGCTCGGTAGCTATGACTTACAGGTTCTCGTTCATGGTCCAGCCCTGGTCTGGACGGTGGTCTCGAGGACGATGGTCTGAAGAATGATGATCTGGTCATCCGAAACAGCCTTGTGACACCATGACGGCCATGGATGTCCACGGTGTCTTCCCGCCGATTCCCACCCCATTCACCGATCAGGGCATCGACCGGCGCGCCCTGGCGAGCAATGTCAGCAAGTGGATGCAGACGAAGCTGTCGGGGATTGTGGTCCTCGGTTCGAACGGCGAAGCTCCGCTGCTCGAGGATCACGAGGCCGATGTTGCCATCGCGGCCGTTCGCGAAGCGGTCCCAAGCGGGCGGCTGCTCATTGCCGGCACCGGCCGCGAATCGACGGCGGCGACCATCACTGCCACCCAACGGGCGGCGCGACTGGGTGCGGATGCAGTGCTGGTACGGACCCCCTCTTTTTTCAAGAACGTCATGAATACCGACGCGCTCGTCAGACACTACACAGCCGTGAGTGATGTCTCGCCGGTGCCGGTGCTCTTGTACAACGTGACGATGTATACGGGCGTCAACATGTTGCCTGACGCGGTGGCCCGGCTGGCGGAGCACCCGAACATCATCGGCATCAAGGAATCGGGTGGTGACGTCGCGCAACTTGGAGAATTCGTGTCCCGGACCCCCGAGGACTTTCGAGTGCTGGGCGGATCGGCCACGACATTTTTTGCAGCCCTTTCCGTTGGAGCGTCGGGGGGCGTCCTCGCGCTTTCGGCCGTGCTGCCCGACCAGTGCGTCCAGTTGTACGAGCTCGTCCAGCAGCGACTCTTCGATCAGGCCCGGGCACTGCAGCAGCGATTGACCGGGCTTGCGCGTCTGCTGGGTGCCGTTCATGGGATCTCAGGTCTGAAGTTTGCGCTCGATCAGGTTGGCTATATTGGCGGTCCTTCGCGCGCGCCGCTTGGACCGTTGTCGCCTGACGCGCAGCGACACATCAAGGAACAGCTTGCGCTCATCGAGCAGGCGGCTGGGAGTCCCGCGCGCCATTAGCGGCAACTGCGCGTACGCCCCCGACGTGGTGGCGTCGTTCTATTGGTGTCGACCCGGGCCCTGAACGGCCCGCGCTACAATTGTCGTTGTGGGACCCTTTCGGCGGCTGCTTCCATACCTTCTTCGGTACCGGCGCGCGTTTCTTCTTGGCCTTGCCTGCGTCCTGGTGAACTCGACCGTCACGCTGCTCGCGCCGCGCGTCCAGAAGTTCGCGGTCGATGACCTCACGCAGGGCGTGACCCGCGTCAAACTGTTTCAATACGCCACCCTGCTCGTCGGCATTGCCATTGTCGCGGGATATTTTCGCTTCCTGATGCGCCGGATCCTGATTGGCGCGTCACGTCATATTGAATACGACCTGCGCAATGACTTCTTCGCGAAACTGGAGGAGCTTCCACTCGCGTACTACCAGGCGCGGCGAACCGGCGATCTCATGTCGCGCGCGACCAACGATCTGAACGCCGTGCGCATGATGATTGGCCCGGCCGTCATGTATTCGGCAAACACGGTCCTCACGTTCTTCTTTGCCGTCGCCTTCATGGTGCAAATTGACGCGTGGCTGACCCTGGTGGCGTTGATTCCGTTGCCGTTCATCACCGTCGCGGCGCGGTTTTTCGGCGGCGCCATTCATCGCGGGTTTGAACAGGTTCAGGCGCAACTGTCCGAGATGAGCGCCCTCGTGCAGGAATCGCTGGCCGGTGTGCGCGTCATTCGAGCCTACAGCCAGGAACAGCCGGAGCTCGAACGATTTGCCGACACCAATCACGAATACGTCGTCCGCAATCGGCGTCTGATCCAGCTGCAGGGCATGTTCTTCCCCAGCATGGGACTGTTTCTCGGGATTGCCGCACTCCTGGTCCTCTGGCTGGGAAGTCGCGAGGTGATCCGCGGGCGCATCACGCTTGGCGATCTGGTGGCCTTCAATGGATACCTGGCCATGCTGTCCTGGCCGATGATTGCCTTTGGCTGGGTGAGCAACATGCTTCAGCGTGGAATGGCGTCGTGGAAGCGCATGCTGGAGGTGCTCGATACAGTTCCCGCGATAGCGGACAACGAGACACAAACGCCGGAGTCCGATCAGCCAGCGCCTACGATTCGCGGAGACGTTGAGTTCCGGAACCTGACCTTTGCGTACGGGGGGCGGGTGGTCCTCGATCGAATCTCGGCGAGGGTCGAAGCCGGGCAGACCGTGGCGATTGTGGGACTGACCGGGTCGGGGAAATCGACGCTGGTCAATCTGCTGCCACGACTTCACGATCCACCGCCTGGCACTGTGTTCATCGACGGCGTCGATATTCGCGAAATTCCGCTGCCGGTCCTTCGAGGCGCAATCGGCTTCGTGCCCCAGGAGCCGTTCCTGTTCTCGGATACGGTCGGGGCCAACGTGGCGTTCGGCTCACGGCCCTTCTCGGGTCCGGAGCCGATTCAGCCAGAAGCGTCCTTGCAGACGTCGGTCGAGCTCGCCTCGGCCGTCGCGCGACTGGACAAGGATGTCGCGGGGTTTCCGAAAGGGTACGACACCATGGTCGGCGAGCGCGGGATCACGTTGTCTGGCGGCCAAAAGCAGCGCACGGCAATCGCCCGCGCACTGTTCGTCAATCCGAGGATTCTGATCCTGGACGATGCCCTGTCGGCTGTGGATACGTATACGGAAGAGGAGATTCTGGCGCGGTTGCGCGCGGTCCGCCAGGGTCGTACGGCGTTCATCATCGCGCACCGGATTTCAACCGTTCGAGATGCCGATCAGATCCTCGTGCTCGATCAAGGCCGCCTGATCGAACGTGGTCGACATGAGGATCTCGTCGAACGGAATGGCCTGTACGCGGAGCTTTACAAGAAGCAGCTGCTCGAAGAGGAGCTGGCGGCGTCATAAAGAAGTCTGAAGTCTGAAGTCTGAAGTCTTAAGTCTATGATATGTCTTTTCACGAAGAAGAAGTCCTTGGCAAGGCCTACGACGCGCGGTTGATGCGGCGCCTGATGGGCTACCTGCGACCGTACACCGTGCAAGTCGCGGTGGCACTGGCCGCGATCATTGGCGCGTCGGCGTTGCAGCTGGCGCAGCCCTATCTGCTGAAGATTGCCATCGACGAACACATCGCCCGCGGCGATCTGTCGGGTATGGCGGGGCTCTCGCTGTTGTTCCTGGTCATTCTCGTCGCGTCGTTCGGGCTGGAATTCGTTCAGACCTACACGATGCAGATGACGGGACAGCGCATCATGTTCGACCTGCGCATGCGCATCTTCGGCCATCTGCAGCGAATCGACGTCGCATTCTACGACCGGAACCCCGTCGGCAGGCTGATGACACGGGTCACGACAGATGTGGACGTGCTGAACGATTTATTCACGTCAGGCGTGGTCGCCGCCTTCGGAGACATGTTCACGCTCGTGGGGATCATGGTGGTGCTCATCGTCATGGACTGGCGGCTGGCGCTCGTGGCGTTCTCGGTCCTGCCGCTCATCCTGGTGGTCACGCAGTGGTTTCGAAAGAACGTCCGCGAGTCGTACAGAACCGTCCGCGCCTGGATCGCTCGCATCAATGCGTTCCTGCAGGAAAACATCACCGGCATGGCGACGGTTCAACTGTTTCGTCGCGAATCTGAGAATTTCGTCCGGTTCGACGCGATCAACCGCAGTCATCGCGACGCAAACATCGACTCCATTTTCTACTACGCCGTTTTCTATCCGGCGATCGAGCTCATCGGCGCGCTCGCGGCGGGTCTGATCATCTGGTTCGGGGGTGGGTGGACGCTCGAGGGCACGTTGACGCTGGGGTCGCTCGTGGCGTTCCTCCAGTATTCGCAGCGCTTCTTCCGGCCCATCAGCGACATGTCCGAGAAGTTCAACGTTCTGCAGTCTGCGATGGCCTCGTCTGAACGCATCTTCACGCTGCTCGACACGCCGATTGTCATCGCGAGTCCAGGCGCCGGCGCGTCACGCGAGCCGGACGGGACGCGGCTTGCCACGCGCCAACCGGCAATGATCGACCGTCACCGCGGCCCAGGACACATCGTGTTCGACCATGTGTGGTTTGGATACGGAGCGAGCGACGAGAGGCACGCTGTGCTGCGGGACGTCAGTTTCGAGGTCGAACCGGGCCAGCGGGTCGGGATCGTCGGGGCGACGGGCGCTGGCAAGACAACGTTGATGAGCCTGTTGCTTCGATTCTATGACGTCAGTCGCGGCCGGATTCTGGTTGACGGCGTAGACGTGCGTGACCTGGATCTCCAGGCACTGCGGGGACTCTTCAGCCTCGTGCTGCAGGATGTGCACCTCTTCTCCGGCACGATCGCCAGCAACATTCGTCTCGGTCGGACGGATCTGGACGACGAGCGGGTGCGGCGCGCCGCGGCAGCGGTGCATGCCGACCGGTTCATTGAATCCCTCCCGCAGGGGTTCGAGACGCCCGTTGCCGAGCGGGGTGCCACGCTGTCGGTCGGTCAGAAGCAGCTCTTGTCGTTTGCGCGGGCCTTAGCTTTCGATCCGGCCATCCTGCTCCTCGACGAAGCGACGTCGAGTATCGACACCGAAACGGAGCTGCTCATCCGTGATGCGCTGCGAGTGCTGATGGCAGGGCGTACGACGCTGGCCATTGCCCATCGCCTGTCGACCATTCAGGACATGGACAAGATTCTGGTTCTGCACCACGGCCAGCTGCGTGAGATGGGATCCCATCAGGAACTGCTCGCGGCGCGCGGCATCTACTACAAGCTCTTTCAGCTGCAGTTCGCGTCGAGGCAACCCGCCACGCCGTGAGACGAGTCGTAATCGTCTCTCGGGAACAGGAGAATAGAAGATCAGGAGACTTAACTTTGTGAAACACGAGGTTAGGAGATTGGCTGCACTTGTCCTCTTGTTGTGATCGTGACCGTGGGTGGCATTGCTCAGGGGATGGAACAGAAGGGTAGAAGATCAGGAGACCTGCACTATGAAGACACAGGTGGGGAGGTTCTCTTGAGCTCTTGTGACCGTCGATGGGTCGGCTACGCTCGCGCGAACACGATGCCGAATCCCTGCACGCGAGCGTTGACGCCGAGCAGCCGCACGCCGTTCATCAGGCCATGCGGTGTCGATGACACAACCGGAACCTTGATAAGGCTCTCGAGCGGAACGATCAGATCGAGCGTTCTCAACGCGCCGCATGAAACGACGAGCGCGTCGGCTTTCTTGGAGTTGGCGTAGGCGTCGGCGCCGAGTTTGAACAGGATTTCTTGCGTCGCGGCGCCCTCGGGGATCCGTTCGTAGCCGAGTCCTTTGGCGGACGTCACCTCGAAGCCGTGCTCCTCGAGGAATGCCTTCAGCCGACCGGTCACGATGTCGGTGTACGCCGTGGCCACAGCCACACGGCGAGCGTTGACCGTGCGCAAACCGTCGATGAGTCCGTTGCTCTGCGTCGTGGCCGGCACCCCTGTCGCCTTGGTGACTTTCTGGGTCAGATCCTCGTTGAACTTGGCGCCCTTGTAGAACGTCAGCGAAGATCCGAAGACCGAGATCACCTTTGCCCCGCGCTTCACCAGCGCCTCTGCTACGGGCACGACGCGAGGGATGGCTTCCTCGTAGCCCTCGAGCGTCATGCCGCCGGGCAGGCCGACACCGTCACCGAGGAACTCGACCCCGGTTGGATACAGACGCCTGGCGTCGGGCGGAATCGGGTAGTCCTTCGGCGGAAAGATGAGCCCGAGCGCTGGATCGTTGGCACCGAATGCCGGCGTAGGCAGCGCGGCGCAGGCAGTTGCCACGCTCGCGATTCTGACGAACTCGCGGCGGGAAGTAGGCATAGCAGGACTATAGCACCGGGCCTCGCTTCGGGGGAGCGCTTCGTTCACGTGCGAGGGCTCCCGGTCAATCGGCGTTGTAATTGGGATTCTCTCTCGTCGTCATTGTGACGGCAATCGGGTTGGGTGGGTTGACGCCCGAGACGTATAATTCTCGGCGAAATCCCATGCCGCTGTCTCCGGGCGCTCGTCTTGGCCGGTTCGAGATTCTCGCGCTGCTGGGAGCGGGAGCCATGGGAGACGTCTATCGCGCACTCGACAGCACACTCGGCCGCGAAGTAGCCGTCAAGGTCCTGCCAGACGCGTTTGCCAAGCATCCCGATCGCCTGGCCCGTCTCGCGCGAGAAGCGCGGCTGCTGGCATCGCTCAATCATCCGAACATCGCCGGCATCCATGCACTCGAACAAATCGACGACATGTACTACCTCGAGATGGAGCTGGTACGTGGCGAGACGCTCGGCGACCGAATCGCACGCGGGGCGATCGGGTTGAGGGAGGCGCTGCCCCTTTTCAGACAGATTGCTGAAGCCCTCGAGGCCGCCCACGGTCAGAGCATCGTGCACCGGGACCTGAAGCCGGCAAACATCATGATCACGCCGCAGGGCATGGTGAAGATCCTCGATTTCGGGCTGGCAAAGATGGTTTCGACGGACGACAGTCAGGCCCCGTCGGGCGAATCCGCAACGTTTGCAACCGCGCCCACCGAGGCAGGGTTGGTCGTGGGCACCCCGGCGTATATGAGCCCCGAGCAGGCCCGCGGCGATGCGGTCGATCGCCGTGCCGATGTGTGGGCCTTCGGCTGTGTGCTCTACGAAATGCTCACCGGCCGTCGCGCGTTCCATGGACGCACAGCCACCGATACGATCGCGTCGGTGCTCAGGGAGGAGCCCGATTGGTCGGGACTGTCTACGGCTGCGCCGCGGAAGATGCAGCGCCTCATTCGCCGTTGCCTTCAGAAAGAACCGCGGCTGAGATTGCACGACATCGCGGATGCGCGGATCGAGATTGATGAAACCCTGAGTGAGCCGCTGGATGAGCCGGCTGAAGCCCTCTCGGCCGCGCGCCCGCGCGAGTGGATCGTGCGGCCAGGCGCGTGGCCGCTCCTGGCGGCCGCTGTTCTAGGGGCCTTTGGCGTGTGGGTGGTGACGAGGTTGAGTCAGAGAGCCACACCGTCCTCAGCACTCACCCGCGTCACGATTCAACTGCCGCCCGGGCAGGCCCTGGAACGAGGGCGCTATACATCCATCGCGCTGTCGCCCGATGGCAGACAGCTCGTTTACGCCGCCGCCGTCGGCGGAGGGCAGACGCAGCTCTACCTGCGGCGGCTCGACGAGCTCGACACACGTCCCATGCCGACGACCGTCGGAGCCAACACGCCACTGTTTTCACCGGATGGCCGCTGGGTCGCGTTTTATGCCGATGGGGCTCTCAAGAAAATCTCGCTCGCTGGTGGCGTGCCGATCACCATTTGCGAGACCCCGCCTGTGTGGAGCGCGGCGTGGGCCGGGGACCGCATCGTGTTTGCAACGACGTTGGCCGGGTCAGGACTGTGGACCGTGTCGGCCGATGGTGGCGAACCGGCACAGTTGACGAAACCGAGGCCGGGCGAGAGCGAGCACGGATACCCGCAGATCTTGCCTGGCGGAACCCAGGTACTCTTCAGTGTCCTTGGCGACAACGGCTGGCAACCAGCGCTGCTCTCGCTGGCCGATCGCGATTGGCGGATTGTCGGGAATGGGCGGGTGATTGGCGAGGGCGCGCGGTTTCTCCCGACCGGGCATCTGGTTTCCGTGCAATCGGGCGGGCTGGTCGCGACCCGCTTCGAGGCGTCCACCGGCACGCTCGATGCGGCGCCGATCCCGCTCCTCGAGCGGATTGAAACCTCGCGGTTCGGGGGAGCGCCCTTCGCGATTGCAGCCGACGTCGGATCGCTCGTTTACATGCCCGCCAGTGGTGGTCCGGTCAGCCGGACCTTATTGCGGGTTGATCGAGAGGGTCGAGCCACACCCCTGCTCGAAGCGCGCGGCGGATACGAACATCCGGTCGTGTCTCCTGATGGAAGACAAGTCGCGGTGACGATGGCATCGGAGACGGGCAGCGACATCTGGCTGGTCGACGTGACACGCGGCACCAGGGTGCGCTTCACCACGGGTGGGACGAGCGCGTTTCCGGTGTGGGCGCCCGATGGCTCACGACTGGCGTATCAGTCCGCGGCGCCCGGACCCTGGAATCTTTTCTCCATGCCACTCGGGCAAAGCGGGAACCCGCAGCCGTTGCTTCAGGGCTCAAGTGCGGCATCGGTCACCACCTGGCCGAGTGTCGGGGCCGGCCTCCTCCCAGGTACGCCGCCCACGCTAACCGGCGCGAATCCGCAGTTTCCTCTCTCCTGGACCCGCGATCGCTCGGCCCTGGCCTTCCACGAACGAAAGCCCAGCGGCGAGCGGGACATCTGGATCGTTGGAGCGGACGGCAATCCCGAGCCGTTTCTCTTGACGCCTTTCGACGAGCGATCACCACGCTTCTCGCCCGACGGCAAGTGGCTCGCATACGTCTCCGACGAATCTGGACGCGACGAAGTGTACGTCCAGCCGTTTCCCGGCCCCGGACCCAAGTGGCTCATTTCTACCGATGGCGGAGTCGATCCCGTCTGGGCGAGAGACGGCCCCGACCTGTTCTACCGCCAGGATGACCAACTCATGGCCGTGTCGGTGGTGGCAGGAGCTTCGTTGTCGGCCGGGCGTCCGCGCCGGCTGTTCGAGGCGCGTTTTGATGCCGATGACCACGGCCCGAACTATGACGTGTCGCCGGATGGTACCTGGTTTGTGGTGCCGAGGAGCGATCGGGGATTGTCGCCGGGCGCGCTCAATCTGGTGCTCAACTGGTTCAGCGACATCGCGGCACGCACGCCCGGTGAGAGCCGATGATGCGACGATACCTGACAGCCGCATCGGTGGTGACGGTGCTTCTGGTTTCGCGGGGGCACGTAAGCGATCATTCCATCGTTCACGCCGCCGGGCGATTCATGCAGGGGCAGGTTGATGAGACCGCCATGCGTCAGGCCCTCCAACGTTATTCAGATGCGCTCGAGAGCCTGGATGCGAACGCGGTCAAAAAGATCCAGCCGTCCGTCCCAGTCGAGAACCTTGCCAAAGCCTTCAAGGATATGCGCGAGCTGAAGGTTGATATTGACGCGGTACCGTCCTTTCAGCCGATACAACGACAGCCCGCGTCAGCTGCCGTGTGACGCAAACGCTGACTCCGAGAGTCGGGTCGCGACAGACGACTGCCGTGACGCGCGTCATGCGACTGCGACGCGAGGCAGACGGCTGGGTGATTGACGGGTTCGAGAGGTAGAGTCATATGCGTGTTCAAAAAGCAGCGTTAGCGGCCGCATCGACAATCGTTTGTGTTTTGGTCACCTCGACGTCGGCTCGGGCGCAGGACGTGCCCCTCGCGGAGGTGCTGCCGCGCCTGATCCTCAGTGAGATCGCACTACAGAGTCCTCCAGCGCCCGCTGGAATCCCCGGCGTTCCGCAAGGCTTTACTCACACGGCTCACTTCAGCCCCCTCGAGGTCAACGATCTGAATAATCCGGTCGTTGGCATCGTGCAAAGCTTCAACACGCAAATGGCGACGCAGTTCTCGACCTTCCCGCTCGGATCATCGTCAGGGGGCTTGACGTACGTGTTCGACGAATCGGTTGGGACGTTCCGACGCGGGAGCAGCAGTTTCGGACCATCGTTTGCCGAGCGCGCCTTTACGATCGGCCGGCGGAAGCTTAACGCAGGCGTCAATTACCAGCGCACGTCGTACGACAAGTTCGAAGGGCAAGACCTGGATAACGGTTCAATCAAGTTCTATCTTCGACATGAGGACTGCTGCACGGTCGTGACCACGCCACAACCTCCGGGGTTCAGCCTGACCCTGGAGCCTAACGGCACCCGTCTCAATCCGCCGCTGGAGGGGGACCTCATCGAAGCCGCGCTTTCACTCCAGGCAACCACGCACACGACTGCTGTGTTCGTCAATTACGGGCTGACCGACCGGTGGGACATCGGTCTTGCTGTGCCGTTCCTCCGGGTGAGTCTGGATGCCAGCGTGCAGGCGAGCATCCTCCGTCTGGTCACCGCCGTGGCTCCAAACGTTCATACCTTCGAGGTCGGGAATCCCACTGCGACTCGAACCGTTCAGCGCAGTGGCCACTCGGCCGGCCTTGGCGATCTCGTGCTGCGGACGAAATACCGTTTTCTGCCTACGCAAGGTGGCGGTCTGGCTGCAGCCGTCGACCTTCGACTGCCGACAGGCGACGAAAACGAACTGCTCGGCGCGGGCGGCTTGCAGGCGAAGTTCCTTTTCGTTGCGTCGAACGAGCGGGGCCGCTTTGGGCCCCACGTCAACTTCGGCTACACGGTTGCAGAAGGCAGAGTCGGGGGCGGGTTTGCTGGACTCTTAGCTGCACCTCTTCCCGACGAGATCAACTATTCGGGCGGCGTGGACTTCGCCGCTTCTCCGCGCGTCACCGTGATGGGCGACGTGGTCGGCCGCACGCTGCGGAGAGCTGGACGACTCGAGCTGGTGAGCAAGAATTTTGAACACAATCTCCCATCGACGACGCCAGGTTCCGTGTGCGCCGGCATCCCCGGGAGCGTCTGCACGTCGATTGCTCTGGACGAGTTCGATCCCGTTTCCGGCGATCTCACGCTGCTGCTCGGGACTGGCGGGGTAAAGTTCAACCCCACGGGCAACCTGCTCATTTCGGGCAGCGTGTTGTTCCCGCTCACGAGTGCCGGTCTTCGGAGCCGGGTCACCACGGTGGTTGGCGTCGATTACGTGTTCTGAGACAGGCCTGACGTGTGAACGTGACGTGAACAAGAGTTCAGGAGTTTAAGAGACGGTAACGGTCGTTACTTGCCGAGCGCTGGCGTCGATTGCTCGAGGGGAATGACCGGCGCGACCGGCAATGGCGTTGATGGCAGGGGCATTTCTTCGAGCGCGCGCTCGCGCTGCTTGAAAAGAGACTGCGTGACTCCGGGCGTGCTGGCTCGAGGATTCCACCCAAGCCGCAGCACGACCAACCGAATCGGCCGGCGTCCGAATTTCAGCGCCTCGTGACAGCTCCACATGTAAACGTCAATCTCGCGTCCCTGAACGGCGGGACCCGTGTCCATGATGGTGTAAACGCCGCTGTACTTCTGTTCGCCAGTATCGACCTGAATGACGGACCCGACGGGGAGGAGATCCGGATCGGCGGCCGCAACACCGGTGCGCGGCGGCACCCCGGACGCGGTGACGGCTCCCTTGCAGTAAGCAGTGGCGGAGAATCGGAGGCGGGCGCCTGGTGCCGGCTGGGCTGTGGTTTCGTACAGCTCCGCCGTCCGGGAATCCGACACCGTGGCCTCGTACAGCAAGACGAATGCCGTCACGGCCAGCAGCATCGGCAGACCGCGCCGCCAGATGAACATCACGGCGATTCTCCCGAGAAATGGACGAATCCCGAGGGAAGTTCGAGGGTCCGTCCGTTGCGCCGGAGCTCGACTCGTGGCGGCTGCATCACTCGTCCTACGCGCGTTATCGGCAGATCGGGCAGCATCCTCTGCACCGAGGTCAGAAGCCGCCGATTTTTCGGTGCAACGGCAAACAGCAGCTCGTAGTCCTCCCCGCCGCTCAAGGCGGCGTCGAGGGCCGAGCCTCCGTGGCGGTCGAACCAGTCACGCGCGTCCGAATCAATCGGAAGATCATCCGCCTCGATGATGATGCCGACCCCGGATGCGCGAGCGAGCTGGCGGACGCCGTCGGCCAGTCCGTCGCTGAGATCGATGCAGGCTCGAGCCGCTCTCGTCCGTCCGAGCAGCGAGCCCAGTCGCAGCCGTGGTTCGGGTCGCAGATGTCGCAGCTCACACTCGGATCTGCGTTCGGCTGTGCGGTTCACCAGCGACGCTCGGAGCGACGCAAGACCGGCCGCAGACGCGCCCAGTCTTCCACTGACGTACAACTCGTCGCCGGGCCGTGCGCCCGCACGCGTGAGCACGCGACGGGGTTTCACCGAGCCGATCGCGGTGAGATCGACGACGAGCGGACCTGGCGAGCGGGCGATATTTCCGCCAACCAGCGAGATCCGGACTTTCGTGGCCAGGCTCCAGCAACCCGTCCAGCAACGCGTCGAAATCGGCGACCGGCCAGGCGTCGGGGAGCACCAGTGAAAGGAGCGCCACACGTGGTATGGCGCCCATGGCCGCCAGATCGCTCAAGTTGACCGCGAGCGCTTTGTAACCAATGTCGGAAGGCGCGGCGAACGCGCGATCGAAATGCACGCCTTCGACGAGGCAATCCGTGGTGACGACTTCGAGCGCGTTCCGCTCTGGCTGAATGACCGCCGCGTCATCGCCAATGGCGATGGGCACGAAATTCAGCGGCGCGGGCGGCACGCGCGCCCGGATGCGCTCGATCAGCAGGTGCTCGCCAATGTCGCCGACCGTCGGGCCGGGTGGCGACGGCCTGACGTCGGGAGCTCCGGACGGAGCGGCATTCGACGGCTCGAGCTGGACATCGTCTCTGGCAGAACACTTCATCAGGTGCCGTCCGTCTCCTGACGCGTCACTTCGCGTAGTCGATCGCGCGCGTTTCCCGAATCACGGTCACCTTGATTTGACCGGGGTATTCGAGCTCGTTCTCGATTCGTCGCGCGACGTCCTTCGAGAGCCACACGGCCTCTTCGTCCGTAATCTTCTCGCTCTCGACCATGATCCTGATCTCGCGTCCCGCCTGCAGCGCGAACGCTTTGGAGACTCCCTTGAAGGAATCGGCAATGTCTTCGAGCTTCTCGAGCCGCTTGACGTACGACTCGAGGATGTCGCGCCGCGCGCCAGGTCGCGCGGCCGAGATCGCATCGGCGGCCTGGATGATCATGGCTTCGAGGGACGGCCAATCGATGTCCATGTGGTGCGCCGCCATGGCCATGACCACCGCTTCGCTCTCGCCGTGCTTTCGCAGGAAGTCGATGCCAAGCTCGAGGTGGGTGCCCTGCATCTCGCGGTCGATGGCCTTGCCGATATCGTGGAGGAACGCGCCCCGGACCGCGACGTGCGCGTCGAGGCCCACCTCGCGCGCCATGATGCCGGCGAGGTACGCCACTTCCTTCGAGTGATTCAGCACGTTCTGACCGTAGCTGGTTCTGAACTTCAACCGGCCCATCAGCCGGAGGATGTCCGGGTGGACATCGTGCAGACCCAGCTCGAAGGCCGCAGCTTCGCCGTCGCGCCTGACGGCTTCTTCCATTTCGACCTTCACTTTTTCGACAATCTCTTCGATCCGCGCCGGGTGGATCCGGCCGTCGGCAATCAGGCGTTCGATGGACTGCTTGGCAATCTCGCGACGGTAGGGATCGAAGCCGGAGAGGATGATCGCGCCCGGTGTATCGTCGACAATCAAATCCACGCCCGTCGCGGTCTCGAGGGCGCGGATGTTACGGCCCTCACGTCCGATGATACGTCCCTTCAGGTCGTCGCTGGGCAAGTCGACCACCGAGACCGTCGTTTCAATCGTGTGCTCGGCCGCGCTCCGCTGGATGGCCTCCGTGATGTACTGCTTCGCGCGGGCCGATGCCAGCTCGCGCGCCTCGGTGTCGAGGCGCTTGACGAGATTGGCGGCATCGCGGCGCGCGTCGGACTCGATTTGTTTGAGCAGCAGTTCCTTCGCCTCGTCCGCGGTGAGGCCGCTCACACGCTCGAGCTCGTGCTGCTGCGACTTGACGAGCTCTTCGTAGCGGGCGGCGTTTGCGGCGCTGATCCGATCACGCTCGGCCAGGCTCTGCGCCGTGCTTTGGACCTCTTTTTCACGCCGTTCCAGCGATGCCAGCCGATCGGTCACCGACTGCTCGCGGCGCGCGAGTGACTGCTGCGCGTCGGCCGTCTGGCGCTCCTGCTCCCGCGCCTGGCGCTCGGCGGCAACGACCAGGTCGTGCGCCTTCTCCTTGGCGTCGAGCAGCGCCTCTTTCTTCTTGGTGTCGATCTCGCGTTCGGCATCCCGGATGATCCGCAGCGCCTGTTCCTCGGCGCGGCCGATCGTCTCGGCGGCGATACGCTTGCGATTGGCGATCCAGACAAAGAACACGGCGGTTGCGGCAACCACCGTGACGAGAAACGTCACGATATAGCCAAGCCAAGGGCTCATAGGGGTACCCTTCGAGAATTCTGCACCGATCCTACACCTGGCGCTGCCACACTCCCGGATCGCGGTTGTTCACCCGGGATTGCGCGGGAGAAACCCGCGAGAAGGTTGAAAACTCGGGAGGAGACGGCAGAAAGGCCCCGCTTTGCCGTGTGGCGAGGTCGCATGAACCTGCGTGAGCAGGTGGAACCGCTATGAGAGCCGCGCTTCAGGCTTCCTCGTTGCAGAGGCATGCACACCACGCAGCGTCGCGATTCGCTTTGATTTAACGTTGGCTCAAGCGAGCCTCGTAACCATCACGCGCAAAGCAGGGAGCTCGAGAAACTGACAGCGATCTTAGTCCATTCGGGGGGCATAGGGAAGAGATTGCAGAATTGCAGGATTGCAGGAAGGAAGGCAAAAAGGTCAAAGGGTCTGCAATCCTACAATTTTCATCAGTCGGCTGCCAAGCGCAGGGCCTGATCGACGAGTTCTTCGATTCTGGTCGTGCGTTCCGCGAGCGTGCCCCTCCCGAGCTGATGGTTTTCCTGGCACCGGAAATACTCGTCGGCGATGTTCAGCGCGGCCAGCACTGCCAGACGCAGCGCATCCGTCGTCGGGCTCGATTCGGCGGCGGCGCGCATCTTTTCGTCGACATAGCTCGCCAGCTCGGCGATGTAGCGTGGGTCCAGATTGCTGCGGATGGGGTAGCGCTGGCCGCGGATTTGGACCGGAACGATGCCGGTGTGGTTGGACACGACTCCCTCACTTGACAGCAGACAGACGGCAGCAGACAGACGGCGGCAAGCAGACTGCAGCCGGCTGCCTGCCTGGGTCTATCCCGCTGCCCGCTGCATCAGAGATTGAGCGCCTCCAGCTGGTCGAGCATGTCGGCAACGCGGTGGCGAATGAGCTCCCGTTCCTCTCGGAGGCTCGTCATCTCCGCGCCGGAGGCTTCCACGTCCGCGATCCGGTTTCGGGCCAGTTCGAGTTCCCGCTGCAGCCGGGCATTCTCGTCTGCCCCTTTCGTCAGCTCGGTCTTCATGCGCTGAACGGTCGAGATGAGCACTCGAAGTTTTTCTTCGAGCCGATCGATAGGTTCCAAGTCAACAGTACGTGTGGCTGGCTTCGCCATGTCAGCGTCTCCTACCCGAATTGCTATCTTTGAACTGCCCCGTGTTCCTTGATCAATGCGGCGAGGATGTCCTCCATGGCCTCTTGCACTTCGGCATCGGTCAAGGTCCGCTCAGGGGACTGAAATGTCAGCCGAAGGGACAGGCTCGTGCGCCCATCCGGAATACCTGTGCCCTGATAACGATCGAACTCACGCACACCAGCGAGCGTCGCCGGCGCGGCCGACCGGATCGTGCCACGAACTTTCGCCGCGGGCAAGTATTCATCAACGATGATTGAGATGTCACGTACGATCGACGGGAATCTCGGCAGCGGTTCGACTCGCCGAGACTCGACATCGGGTGAAAAACTTGCCAGCGCGTTCAAATCGAATTCGCCCACGAACACGGGATCGCCTTCAGGCAGGTCCAACGCCGTCATGACTCGGGGCGCCAATTCGCCAACATAGCCGACAGACCTCGTTTCGGACGCTGAACCGGCCGGCGTGCCGACGACCTGAGCCGTACGGCCCTGAATCATGTACGGAATTTGAACCCGTTCCACCGCCATATTCACCCTGAACGCGCGGCTCAGCACCGCGGCAACGGCTTTGGCGTCAAAGAAGCTCACGGGCACGGCATCGGTGCTCCAATGATCCATCCTGGCTGCGCCCGTCCACACGAATGCCACACTGGGCTGCTCGCCACCGGACGTGGTGAATTTGCGGCCAACTTCGAAGAGTCGCACATCGCGCACCTGATGGTGCCGGTTGTGGCGGACGGACTCGAGCAAGCCCGGCAGGAGTGTGGGGCGGAGGGTCGAGAACTTCTCGGACAGGGGATTGGCGACCGGCACAAGTTCCGTGTCCCCGGCAAACAATTCCGCGACGCGCCTTTCAATGAACGAAAACGTGACGGCCTCGGTGAACCCGGCCTTCAAGAGCGTTTCCCTCGCCAGACGTTCTCGATCGAGGGCGGGCAGGGGAGTGGCCGGGGGTTTTCGGAGTTCGGGAAAAGTCACCGGCAGCTTGTCGTAGCCGTAATGGCGCGCCACCTCTTCAATGAGATCGGTTTCCCGGGCAATATCGACCCGGAACGTCGGGACCTCGACGTCCCAGCCGCCATCCTTCCTGGATGTCTTGAAGCCCAGACCAACCAGGAAGCGCTCGACGCTCGTCTGGTCGATCGTTTCGCCCAGGACGCGTGTAATTCGCGCATGGCGAAGCGTGACCTCTCGTGGCTTGGCCGGCGCAGGATAGCAATCCACCACCGGACCCACCGCCCGACCCGCGCCGATTGCTTCGAGCAGAGCACACGCGCGTTCGATTCCCGTCACCGGCGCGCCGATATCGGCCCCCCGCTCGAATCGGGCCGCGGCTTCGGTTTTCAGTCCGATCTTACGGCTCGTGATGCGAACCGACTTGGGTTCGAAGTGCGCGCTCTCAAAAACCACCAATCGGGTCGACGAGCCGACTTCCGAATCGGCGCCGCCCATGATCCCGGCGATGGCCTGCGGGCGCGTACCATCGGCAATCACAAGCATGTCCGGCGTCAGCACGCGGTCTACACCGTCGAGCGTTCGAACCTTCTCGCCCGCCCGCGCGCGCCGGATCCGAATTTCCTGCCCTGCGAGCTTAGCCAGGTCGAACGCGTGCATGGGCTGCCCGAGCTCCATCAGCACGTAATTCGTAATGTCGACGATGTTGTTGATGGGGCGAATGCCGGCGGCGTGCAGGCGGGCTGCCAGCCAGGCTGGTGACGGGGCGACCTTGACCTCGGCCACGCCAGCCGCATAGCGCGGGCACAGTGCCGCATCCTCGAGCGTGACGCGCACACGATCGTTGGTGCCCACCTCCAAGGGCGCGAGGCCGAGCGGTGCCGGAGCCGTACGGGACAGCTGGCGCAGGGGACGGTCGAAGGTCGTCGCCACTTCACGCGCAAGACCAATGACCGCAAGGCAATCGGGACGATTGGCGGTGATTTCGAGGTCGATGATCGCATCGTCTGGCGACGCCGGGGTGGGTGCCGGTTCGACAGCTGCCAGCTCGAAGCCGCGCATGGAAAGCATGCTGCCGAGCTCGTCAGCGGGAATCGTGACATCGACGAAGTCGCGAAGCCAGGAAACGAGGAGTTTCACGACTAAAATTGCTCGAGAAAGCGAACGTCGTTTTCGTAGAAGGCCCGGATGTCGTCCACCCTGTACATCAACAGCGCAAGGCGCTCGATTCCGACGCCAAACGCGAACCCAGTATAGCGTTCGGGATCGTACCCGACGGCCTCGAACACGGCGGGATGGACCATCCCGCTGCCAAGGACCTCGAGCCACCCGGTCCGCTTGCAGACAGGACAGCCAACGCTGTTGCACAACAGGCAGCCGATGAAGATGTCGGCGCTCGGCTCGGTGTACGGGAAGAACGTCGGCCGAAACAGGACGGGCGTGTCAGGGCCGAACAGCTGCCGAAGGAAGCCGACCAGCGTGCCCTTCAAGTCTGCCATCGTCACATCTTCGCCGACGACCAACCCCTCGATCTGGTGGAACATCGGCGTGTGGCTCGGATCGAAGTTGTCGCGACGGTAGACCTTCCCTGGGGCAATGATTCGCACCGGAGGGCGATGCGCCTTCATGTACCGGATCTGCATTCCGGACGTATGTGTCCGCAGCAGCGTGCCTCCGCCGACAGGTTTCGACAGATAGAGCGTGTCCTGCATGTCGCGGGCTGGATGCTCTGCGGGGATGTTGAGCGCTTCGAAATTGTGGTAATCGTCTTCGACTTCCGGCCCTTCGATGACGTGGTACCCCATCCGCACGAAGATCGACTCGACGCGCTCGCGAAGAATCGTGAGCGGGTGAGGGTGGCCGATGGTCAGATCGCGGCCGGGAAGCGTGATATCGACCGAACCGACGGGCGGGCGACCAGCGGCGAGGCTCGCCCGCCGCTCGGCGAGCTCGGTTTCGATGTCCTGCTTGAATGTGTTGGCGAGGCCTCCGAGCGTCGGTCGATCCGCGGGTGGGGCGCTCGCGACTGCCTTCAACAGGCCGACGACCACGCCCTGCTTACGACCAAGGTATTTGTCCCGCAGCGCCTGAAGCTCGCGGTCGGACGTCGCGCGCGCAAGGTCGTCGCCGAATTCGACGCGGAGGCGGTCGATCTCGGCGGCGTCGGTCATGCCGTCGCGGGGGTTTTGGCGGCGGTCTTCGCCTGCGCGGCGAGCTTCGCGAACGCGTCCGGCTGCGTCACCGCCAGGTCGGCCAGCATCTTTCGATCGAGCCCGACGCCGGCCGCTTTGAGGCCATGAATGAGCTGTCCGTAGGTCAGGCCGTTTTCGCGCGCGGCCGCATTGATGCGGATGACCCACAACGCGGCGGAAATCGCGCTTCTTGCGCCGCCGCCCCACGAACGCGTATTTCAGGGCCGTATCGGCCGACTCTTTCGCCGATCGGTACAGCTTGCTCTTGGTCTGATAGAAACCCTTGGTCCGTTTGAGCAGCTTCTTCCGCTTCGCCCGCCGGACCGTTCCACGTTTCACTCTTGGCATTGAAAAGCTCCTGTCAGTCGGCAGTTCGCAATGTGACTTGCCACGCTGTTCACGTCCTGCCCACTGCCCCCCTGCCGACTATTTGTAAGGCAACATCCTCGCCAGCTTGGCGGCATCAACGGCGGCCACCACGACGGTGCCGCGGAGGCCACGCTTCTGCTTGGTGGTCTTGCTGGTCAGGATGTGTTGCTTGAACGCCTTGCCCCGGAGAAATTTTCCGGTGCCGGACTTCTTGAAGCGCTTGGCCGCGCCACGATGGGTTTTCAGCTTTGGCATCTGTCTCTCATTTCGTCGTGATTTTTGCGCCCGGTTTCCGCGCCAGAATCGTGTGCATCTGGTTCCCCTCCTGGCGCGGGTTGTTTTCAGGAATCGCCACGTCCGCGAGTTCGTCGATCAGCCGTTCGAGGATGCGCCGACCAATCTCCGGGTGAGCCATTTCACGGCCGCGAAAGAAGATCGTCGCCTTCACCTTGTCGCCCTCAGCGAGAAAACGCTCGATGTGCTTCTTCTTGAACTGATAATCGTGCTCGTCGACCTTCGGCCGGAACTTGATCTCTTTGACCTCGATCACTTTCTGGTGTTTCTTGGCTTCGCGCGCGCGCTTCTGCTCCTGGTACTGATACTTCCCGTAATCCATGATCCGGCAGACGGGCGGGACCGCGGTCGCCGAAATCTCGACCAGATCCAGGCCTTTCTGCCGCGCGATCACGAGGGCCTGCTGCGGCGCCATGATGCCCAGCTGCTGGCCCGTATCGTCGATGACACGAATTTCGCGAACCCGAATACGTTCGTTGACGCGCACGCGATCGTCGCGGCGCGGCGCTCTGTCGAAAGCGATAAGCTACCTCCTCGAAATTACTGACGCGGGACCGCCGTGCTCGACACACTCCACGTTCACGCCGCCAATGCCTTGACCGTCTGACGACCCTTTGACTCGATCTCCGTCAGGGCCCAGCTCACGAACTTGTCGACGGGCCAGGCGCCGATGACGCCGTGAACGCGGTCGCGCACAGACAATGTGCCTTCTGCGCATTCGCGGTCGCCGACCGCCAGCATGTACGGGATCTTCTGAAGTTGCGCCTCGCGGATCTTCAACCCGATCTTTTCCTGCCGTCCGTCGATCTCGACGCGGAGCCCGGCCGCGACCAGACGCTCGCGCGCCATCTTCGCATACTCGAGGTGTCGATCGGCAATCGGCTGCACGATAGCCTGCACGGGTGCCAGCCAGAGCGGGAACGCTCCCGCGTAGTGCTCGATCAGCAGGGCGATGAAGCGCTCCAGGCTCCCAAAAATTGCACGATGAATCACGACAGGCCGATGTTCGCTGTTGTCGGCCCCGATGTACTTGAGATCGAAGTTCTCCGGCTGCGCGTAGTCGAGCTGAATCGTGGCGCACTGCCATTTGCGGCCGATGGCATCGGTAATGTCGAAGTCGATTTTCGGACCGTAGAACGCGCCGTCGCTTTTCGTTGATTGTGAAGTGCATCTGCGCGCGCCCGAGCGCGCGCTTCAGCTGCGCCTCCGCACTGTCCCACGCCGCGATCTCCCCAATGAACTCGTCGGGCCGCGTCGACAGCTTCGCCGAGAATTCGAGCCCGAAATCCGCATAGACGCGATGCACCAGACGGATGAGCTGTTCGACTTCCTCACCAATCTGTTCTTCGGTCACGAAACAGTGCGCATCGTCCTGGCGAAAACTGCCGCACGCGCGTCAGACCCGACAGCACGCCTGAGGCTTCGTTCCGGTGCAGCGGCGTCTGCTCGTGGAACCGAATCGGCAGGTCGCGATAGCTTCGAATCTCGCTGGCATACGTCAGGAAATGGCCGGGACAGTTCATCGGCTTGACGCTCATCGTCTCGTCTTCCGATTCGATGAGGAACATGTTCTCCCGGTAGTGCTCCCAGTGCCCCGACCGTCTCCCACAGCGCCTTGTTGAAGATGAGCGGCCCCTTCACCTCGATGTAGCCAGCCGGGAACAGCACGCCACGCATGTAGTTCGGCGAGCGTGTTGTAAAGCGTCGTTCCCTTGGCAAGCCAGAACGCGGCTCCCGGCGCCCAGTGATGGAACATGAACAGCCCCAGCTCACGGCCGAGCTTGCGATGGTCACGCTTCTTGGCTTCTTCGAGGCGTGTCAGATAGGCCTTGAGCTCGCCCTCGCTGAAGAACGCCGTTCCGTAGATGCGCTGCATCGGCTGATTGCGCGCATCCCCCTTCCAGTATGCGTTCGACGTGCTGAGCAGTTTGAAGGCCTTCAGCCGGCCACTCGACGGCACGTGCGGCCCGATACAGAAATCGACGAACGTTTCCTTGTCCTTGATCGTGTAGCACGAGACGTGCGACTGTCCGCCTGTCTTTTCCTCGATGAGCTGGACCTTCAGCGGCTCACCGCGACGGCGGAAAAACTCCATCGCCTCGTCGCGCGGCCACATCTGGCGCTCGTACGGGAGATCGGCCTGGGCGAGCTCCCGCATCTTTTTTTCAATGGCGTCGAGATCCTCCGGCACGAACGGCCGGTTGACCACGAAGTCGTAGAAGAACCCCTCGTCGGTCGGCGGGCCGATGCCGCACTGCGCTTCCGGAAACAAATTCGTCACGGCCGCGGCCAACAGGTGTGCCGTGCTGTGGCGATAGAGCGCAAGAGCTTCGGGCGCGTCCGCCGTGAGGATTCGGACCTTCGCGTCACGCTGCAGCGGATACGACAGGTCCACCATCTCCCCGTCAACGAGAGCCGCCAGTGCCGCTTTGGCGAGCCTCGGCGAGATCTCGGCCGCCAAGGCGACAACCGTTGTACCGGCAGGCACCGCGCGGCTCGAGCCGTCGGGCAGTGTCACCGTCGTCTGAGACATGGGCATCGCGAAGGAGAGTGGTGCGGCTGATTCTAGCAAGCAGTTGGTAGGCGCGGGTGGACTCGAACCACTGACCTCCTCCGTGTCAGGGAGGCGCTCTAACCAACTGAGCTACGCGCCTACATCCTTGAATATTGAGGCCTTACGAGAACCGCCAGTATAGCACCATCGCGGGCAAGAGCCGCAGCACGTAGACCGGACCTTCAGGCGGCCGCTTTTTTGGAGAGTCGTTCGGTGGCGCGCTGGAGTGTCTCGTCAGTTGCCGGCGGTGGTGCCCCAAATTCCATTTCCGGCTGGTCGACCGTCACGTCCGGTTCAAGCCCTTGTAGCGGCTGGCCGGACGGCAACAGGTAGCGTGAAGCCGTCAGCCAGAGCCCGCTGCCATCCGACAGCTTGACCAGCTTCTGCAGGGTGACGCGACCAAGTGTTCGTTCGCCAATGGACTCGGCGCGCTTGTTGGCGTCGAGCGCGGCGACGAACACCTCGGACGGTCCTGACGTGCCCAGATCGGTGAGCAGCACGACCGGCATCGTGATGGCACCGTCGCCCGTCGCAGCGGAAACCGTCTGCTTTTCCAGGCCACGCGTGTCGCGGACAGCCAGAGTGCCGGCGCCGACGAACAACCGGGCCGCATTGATGGCTTCCTCGGTACTCCCCGGTTGACGTCCCGCGCAGATCGACGATGAGTGACGTGGCACCGTCCCGCGACAGGTTGGCGATTTCCGTCTTGAGCTGGTTCGCGCTGCGCCGACCGAAGGCGCTGACCCGGATGTAGCCGATACCCGGCGACTGGATGCGACCGCGGACGTCCACCGGGTTGAGAACCTCGCGCGTGAGCTCCACGACGTGCGGCTCTGCCTGGTTGCCACGAATGATTGTGAGGGTCACCTTTGATCCAGGGGCACCACGAAGTCGGCGGACGCCCTCGAAGGCCGACATGTCGCGGGTGGAATTCTGGTCGATGATGCGGATCAGATCTCCCGGGCCGCAGACCCGCCCGCGCGGCGGGTGAGTCGTCGCGCGCGGAGACGACGCGAAGATAGGACTGACGCGTAATTTCCAGTCCGGTCTCAGCGGGCGGAAGCGTCTCGCCGGCTTCGAGCCGTTTCACTTCGGCAGGCAACAGATACGAACTGTCCGGGTCGAGACCTTCAGCCAGCCCGCGCATGGCGCCGGTCATGACGCGTGACAGATTCGCTTCCTCGACGTAGTTGGACGAAATGAGCGATACGACATCCTGAAACACGCGGAGCTGCTGGTAGGTGTCGTCCCGGGCGATTGCACTGCCCAGCACCCCGCCAACCATGGCAAAGGCGATGATGGGAGCCGAAACGAGCAGCACGAACAGGCGCGTTTTTGACGTCATAAGCCGTAACCGTCAGTGGCCGATGGCCGGCCGGTGGATCTCGTGGCTGAACAACGGACTTATCGCCGTTTCAGCCATTCTACCGGATCGACCGCCTTGCCGTCGATTCGCAGCTCGAAATAGAGGGCCGGGGTGCCCGTCGGCGTCTGTCCGGCATGTCCAACGAGCTCACCGCGCTCGATTCTTGCACCGCGCGCAATCTGCAGCGACGTGAGGTAGCCGTAGAGCGAATAGGCCTGCGCGCCGTGATCGACGATGACGAGATTGCCGTACCCGGTGAACGGCTCGGCATAGGCGATCGTCCCCTCGTGGATCGCGCGCACGGGAGTCCCTTCGCCCGCCCCAATTTCAATGCCGTTGAGCGAGCTGGTGGCGTCGAGACCGGTTCGTCGTCCAAACCGTGCCGTCACGCGGCCCGGCGACGGCCAATCGAGATCGTGTTGGAACGCGCGCAAGGGTAGCGTGACAGGCTCGGACCGGGCCGATGCCACTCCGGACAGCATCTGCTGGAGCCGTTGCTGGGCCGACTGAAGCTCGCCGGCGAGGCGGGCGTTGAGATCGCGGCGCGCATCGATTTCGGCCACGAGCGCGGTGCGAGTCATCGTTGCGCGGTCGAGCGCAGCGCGTGCGGCCCTGCTTCGCGCTGCAGTCTGGCCGTCGATGACCTGGCGCTCGCGTGAGCGTGCCCCGCTCCGTTCGCAGCGTCTTCGAGCGTTCGACGATGCTCCTCGATGCGCTGGCGATCCAGTTCAGCCATGGCCGCGACGGTCCGATAGGCGCGCCCAAACTGTCGCAGGTCGTTCACGCCAAGCAGCAGGCGCGCGTACCCGCCGCTTCCCAAGCTTGTACAACTCGACGAGCCTGGATTCGAGAGCAGGCTGTGTCGATTCGCGTTGCCGTTCGAGCGTCTCGACGCGGGTATTCGTCTGTTCGATCTGACGCGTGACCGTGTCGAGGTCGGCGTCGACGCGTCTGAGTTTCTCGGACTGGATTTCGCGCTCGATTTCGAGCTGGCGCAACTCGACGAGCAGCGTTTTTTCCTGGGCGGCAAGGGCGTCGGCTTCGCGCTGAAGTGCCTGAAGGCGATCGGTGGCCCGCCGTGCCTGCGCCTCGGTGTGCGAGCGATTTTGCGAGCGTACGTCCGACGCCACTGTCAGGAGCCCAGTGACGATGAAGAGCATGAGAAAGCCGCGATGCATCAGGTGGTATCTGACATTGTACCATCGCGTCGCAGACGGTCTTCGCGAGGCTGCATGGTTCGACACAGGAACTCATGCACGAGTCCAAAGTTGCGCGCGCTTCACGTCGACAGCTACGATGCGGTATGCGCGTTCTCGGCGTTGATTTCGGCGAACGGCGGATCGGACTGGCCGTCAGCGATCGATCGGGCACGCTGGCGAGCCCGGTCCGGACGATCGATCGACGAAGCTCCGCCTCCGATCCCGTCACACTGATTGTCAAAGCGATTGACGATCTCGCGCACGACGATCCGATCGAGCGGATCATCGTCGGGTTGCCGCGCAGGCTCGACGGGAGCGATAACGATTTGACCGCCCGCGTGCGCATGCTGGCTATCGAACTCGCGGGCCGTACCGGGCTGCCGACCGATTTGCAGGACGAGCGGCTGTCGAGCCGCGAAGCCCAGGAGCGACTGGCGCTTCGCCAGCGCGACTGGCGAAAACGAAAAGACCGGTTGGACGCCGCCGCCGCCGCCGTCGTGCTTCAGGATTGGCTGGATGAACAGGGAAGGGCAAAGGACAAAGGTTAAAGGTCAAAGGTCAAAGGTGAAGCGGTCTCCTTCCTCGCGCTTGGCGCGATCATCCTTCTCGTCATTGTCGCGGCAGGCGTCGTGGGGACCTCGATGTATCGCCGGACGATGGAGCCGTTCAAGGGGTATCCGGCCGATGAGTTGTTTGTCGAGATTCCGACTGGATCGAGTGCCCCCGACATCGGGCGACGGCTGGTCGAGGCGGGCGTTGTCCGCGATCTGTTGACGTTTCGAGTCACGCTGTGGCGGGCCGGCCAGGCGCGGAGCCTGCGAGCGGGCGAGTATCGCTTCGATCGTCCGATGACGGCCGTGGAGGTGATCGAGAAAATCAGTCGTGGCGAGGTCTACGAGAGACGCGTGACGTTTCCGGAAGGACTGATCATTCCCGAGATGGCGGCTCTGTACGAAGCGCGCGGATTGGGTGCGGCCGACCTCCTTCGTGAAGGCAGCAAAGAACCCGTCGCGCGTGGCCAAGTTCGATCCGAAGGCACAGGGATCTCGAAGGATACCTGTTCCCCGAGACCTATTCGCTGCCACGGGGCACACCTCCGGAACGTCTGATCGAGCTCATGGTCGATCGTTTTGAAGAGGCGTTCCCGCCAGAGCATCGGCAGGCCGTCGAAGCGCGCGGCCTGACCGTCCGTCAGGCCGTCGTGCTGGCATCGCTCGTGGAAAAAGAGACCGCGCGCGATGACGAGCGGCCAATCGTGGCCGCGGTGTACCTGAACCGACTGCGAATCGGCATGCCCATGCAGTGCGATCCGACCGTGATCTACGCGCTTCGAAAGGCGGGGAAGTACAGGAACAACAATCTCCGGCGCGAGGATCTGGACTTTGATTCTCCGTACAACACCTATCGGTATCCTGGACTTCCGCCCGGCCCGATTGCCGCTCCCGGGCGAGCGTCGCTCGCGGCCGTTGCGAACCCCGCCCCTGTGGACTACCTGTACTTTGTGAGTCGGAACGACGGCTCACATGTCTTCGCGACCACGCTTCGCGAACACAACCGGAACGTGCAGGAATTTCAGGTTCAGTACTTTCGCGAGAGAACGGGGACAGTAAATTTGTGATTTGGCGATTCGCGATTTGTGAATCGTTGACGATTTGCGAATGGTGATTCAGCGATTTATTGATTGCCGTCAATAAATCAGAACTCGGCAATCGCCAATCACCAACGACTCACGAATCACGAATCCGACTCACGAATGTTCTACCTGTGTCCCCCATTTGAGCTTTTCGCGGAGAATCTCGAAGTAGCTCCGCGCGGTTGCGCGGATCAGGCGAATGGGTCGAGCGCTGCGGCGAACCGACACGACATCCTTGTCCATCAGTCGAAAGCCGAACTGCCCGTCAAAGGTCACGTACACCTCGTCGCGGCTTCCGTCCATGTGCGGCAGCACGCGAACCTCGGTTGAGCCCGGCACGACGAGCGGTCGATTCGTCAGCGTGTGCGCGGCAATGGGCGTGATCACCAGTCCGTCAACCTGTGGGTGCAGGATGGGACCGCCCGCAGCGAGGTTGTAGGCCGTCGAGCCGGTCGGACTCGAGACGATGAGACCATCCGCCCGAACGCGCGTCACGAACTGGTCGTCCACCGTCACCGACAGGTCGATGATCCGTGAAAGCGTGCCCTGGGTCAGCACGACGTCATTGAGCACGACCCGGTCGTCGAACGACGCCCGGTCGCGCGACGTGATGGCGCGCATCGTCATTCGCTCGTCGGTCTGGGCGCTGCCGTTCAAAGCCGCTTCGAGCGTCGCATAGAGCTCGGGAAGTGTGACCTCCGTCAGAAACCCGAGTCCCCCGAAGTTCACGCCGAGAATGGGAATGTTCGACACCGGCCTGCCCGATGCGACCAGCCATCCCCAGCAAGGTTCCATCACCGCCGAGGACCAGCACGAGGTCCACCCGTTTGACCAACTCATCCTTGTCGGCCTTGTGGACGTCGCCGGCGCCTGGAGCAAGAGCGGCGGTCTCGGAATCGAAGAGCGGCTCCACACCCCGTGCGCGAAGCCATGCGGCAATCTCCAGCAGGTGCGGGCCGGCGGCCTGCAGGTGAGCCTTCGCGACGATACCAACGCGCGCGATCACGGGGCCCTCAGGTGAATGAAGAACTCGCGGTTGCCCGAGCTGCCGGTGATCGGCGATTCGGTCGTCGCGAGGTGCGACAATCCTACTTCAGAAGCCGCGGCAATGATTTCTTCGACGACTCGTTGTTGCACGGCTGCATCCTTGATCACCCCACCCTTGCCGACTTCACGTCTCGCGGCCTCGAACTGCGGCTTCACCAGGGCGACAATGTCGGCCGCCGGTGTGAGCAACGGTGGCAGTGCAGGGAGGATGTGACGAAGGGAAATGAATGATACGTCGATGACCACGAGCTCGACCGCGGCCGGCAGCTGCTGGCGCGTCAACGCTCGGGCGTTCACACCCTCGAGCACGACCACGCGAGGGTCCGTGCGAAGCGCCCAGGCAATCTGTCCGCGGCCAACATCCAACGCGACCACGCGGCGAGCGCCATTGCGCAGGAGCACGTCGGTAAAACCGCCCGTTGACGCGCCAATGTCGAGGGCCTCCCGCCCAACTCCCGCGATGCGGAAGGTTTCGAGCGCGTGTGCGAGCTTGACCCCTCCCCGGCCGACATACGGGTGATCCGGCTGCGCGAGGGCAATCGTGGCGTCAGCGGGAACGCTTTGACCGGCCTTCTGGGCGACCGCTCCGTTGACCTTGACCTGTCCGGCCAGAATCAGCGCGCGGGCCCGTTCACGAGAGCTCGCCAGAGCTCGTTCGACGAGCAGGGCATCGAGTCGGACTCGGGGCATTAGAGAGCCATCAGCCTTCAGCCGTCAGCTTTCAGCTAGAAGCGCCAGTGAGAGTTGGGTTAGCTGAGGGCTGAAGGCCGAAAGCTGATGGCTATTCTAGTTTCTGCGTTTGACGACCCATTCAGCAATGTCGCACAAGCGGCCAGGTGCGAGCCCGACGCGTGCCAGCGTCGAGATGGCCTCTTCGAGACAATGATCGGCTTTGCGGCGAGATTCTTCGAGGCCGTACAGGGCCGGATAGGTGGGTTTCCCTGCCGCCGCGTCTTTGCCAGCCGTTTTTCCCAGCTCGGTCGACTCGCCGGCGACGTCGAGGATGTCGTCAACAATCTGAAACGCCAAGCCGAGGTGTGTCGCGTACCGATCGATCGCACCCGTCACCTCATCTGACGCCCCGCCCATGATGGCGCCGGCGACCGCCGACGCGCGAATGAGCGCGCCAGTTTTTCGACGATGCATGTCGTCCACGCCATCACGATCGAGCTCGGCTGCCGAGCCGAGCGCCTGGAGATCGATCGCCTGGCCTCCCACCATGCCGGCAGCGCCCGCGGCCGTTGCAATCGTGGCGACGACCCGGAGCTTCCGGGCGGTCAGGTCCTCGTCGTGCGCGGTGTCAGGTTCACGTGCCAGCAGAGCAAACGCTTCGGTCAGCAGACCGTCGCCGGCAAGTATGGCAATGCCGTCGTTGTACACGATGTGCAGTGTCGGACGTCCCCGGCGAAGGGAGTCGTTGTCCATCGCCGGGAGATCGTCGTGGATCAGCGAATAGGTATGAATCATCTCGAGCGCGCACGCGGCGGGGAGCGCCCGTTCGCAGGCGAGCTTCGGGTCTGAGGTTCCGCGCTCCGCCACGCTTTCAGCTGTTGCCAGCGTCAGAACGGGGCGGAGACGCTTACCACCCGCAAAGAGGCTGTACCGCATGGCCGCGTTGATGATCGGAGGGACTGCCGGGGGACGCGGGAGATAGCGGTCGAGTGCTGTTTCAAGGAGAACGCGACGCGACTCGAGATAGCTCGCGAGCGACGTGGTCTCGACGCGGTTCACCGATTTTTCTCGCGCTCGGTCGGGTCAATTGAATCGTCGCGTCCGAGGCCTCCCGGGGCCGGCTTCAATTCGCCGCGCTCGTTGAGGATCTCGATACGATGCTCGGCTTCCTCGAGCCTGGCGTGACAGAAGCGCGACAATTGCACCCCGCGCTCGTAGAGCTGCAGCGAGGTTTCGAGCGACAGGTCACCTTCTTCGAGCTTCTTGACGATCGCTTCGAGCTCGCCAATTGCCGCTTCGAAATCCTTGACGGTCGAATCCATGACAACCTTCGATTTGGCCTAACGACCTGGGGGGACCGGCTCCTGATCCGAGTCCTCGCTCGCGACGGCCGCCTTCACTTCACATTCCAGCTCACCACGATGCAGCGTCGCGTGCACTCGGTCACCCTGCGACACCGCTCGCGCATCCCGGACAATCGCCGTCCGGTCCGCATTCCACAAAACGGCATACCCACGCCCCAGGACGGCAAGCGGGCTGAGACTTTCGAGGCGTGCCACTCCGCCTTTGAAGCGCGCGTCGGCCCGATGATACCGCCTCGTCACGGCCGCCTGCAGCAGACTACTGACACCCATCAAACGGTGACGCACATCAGCCAGCTTGCGCCGGATGTCGCGCGCTTCGAGCTGCGCCCGGAGCACCTGGTAACGGCGCAACCGTCGAGACGTGACGGAACGACCGGCGCGGTGCAGATCGCGCGTGCAGCTCCGCCACGTGCCGGCCGCGCATGGCCAGCCGTGCAGGCCATCCACCAATGGCTGGCCGCCGCATCACTTCGTGAACACGCGCGCCAAGGCGGGCCAGGCGACCGTCGATGGCGCCTCGAAGCCGGCCGGTCAGGCGATCGATGAAGGTACAGAAATCGTCCCGTCGCGACACCACGAGTTCAGCCGCCGCCGAAGGGGTTGGCGCACGCACGTCCGCGACAAGATTGGTCATCGTCACGTCCACTTCATGACCGACACCCGAGATGACGGGAACGGGCGACTTGATGATGGCGCGCGCGACGACCTCTTCGTTGAATGCCCACAAGTCTTCAATGGACCCACCTCCACGACCGACGATAATCACGTCGACATCGCGCACGCGGCCCATCATCCGCACGCTGCGGGCGATGTCCTCGGCCGCCCCGTCGCCCTGCACCCGCGTGGGGCTGACCACCAGAGTGGGCGTTCGGATACCGCCGCCGCAGTACTTTGATGATGTCCCGAATGGCAGCCCCATCGAGCGAGGTCACGATGCCGATCTTGCGCGGCAGCACCGGCAACGGCCGCTTGCGCGACGCGTCGAAGAGGCCTTCGGCCTGGAGCCGCTTCTTGAGCTGCTCGAACGCCAGCTGCAGCGCGCCAAGTCCCTTGGGCTCGACATGCGCGCACACGAACTGATACTCGCCTTTGGGTTCGTAGACACTCAGGCGCCCGCGGGCGATGACGTGGAGACCGTCTTCGGGTTTGAACTTGAGATAGCGGACATCCGAGCGGAACATGACCGCCTTGAGCTGTGCCGAGCTGTCTTTCAGCGTGAAGTACAGATGCCCGGTGTTCCAGAGGCGGCAGTTCGAAAGCTCGCCCTCGACCCACACTTCGATGAACGTGGTTTCCAGGAGATCGCGAATTCGCGCGTTCAGTTCGCTGACGGTGTAGACCGTCCGCATGCGCTCCCGCGCCTTCCGGGGGGAATGCGGGCGCCGGTGACGCGGCCGCAGGAAGATCGTCCTCGGCCTCCGGCTCATCGAACGGCAAGTCGAACAGCCTGCTCACAAGGGTTCGGTCGGCTGCGCCGCCCCCAATGCGGTGAAGTCGGCCCGCTCCAGTTGCTCTGCACTCAGACTCACGCGATCGATCGTCAACGCCCGACCGGTGCGTTCATCCGCAGTAATGACAACGGCATTGAGCCGCGGGTTGCCAGTGGCGGCTTCCAGCCTGACCGGCATGGCTGTTCGAAACTTCTCGATCACCGCCGTCTTCTCCATGCCAATAATCGAATCGTGCGGACCGGTCATGCCCACATCCGTGAGATACGCAGTCCCAGCCGGGAGGATCTGCTCATCCGCCGTCTGGACGTGCGTGTGCGTGCCGAAGACCGCGGTAACCTGGCCGTCGAGATACCAGCCCAGCGCCAGCTTTTCCGAGGTCGCCTCGGCGTGAACATCCACGACAATCACGCGCGTCCGCTGCTTGAGCGCCTCGACCTCGCGCGTGATGATCGCGAACGGATCGTCGAGGTTCGCCATGAAGACGCGACCCATGAGGTTGACCACCCCGACGGGCCGTCCCTGGGCCGTTCGAGCAAGGTAGCTTCCATTTCCAGGCGTCCCGGCCGGATAGTTGGCCGGCCGCAGCAGACGTGGCTCGTCCCGATATAGTCGATGGCTTCACGCCGATCCCATACGTGATTGCCGGTCGTCATCACATCGATGCCGTACCCGAGCAGCGCCTCGCCAATCTCGCGCGTCACCCCGTAGCCCGCCGCGGCGTTTTCCACATTCGCAATCACCAGATCCGAACCGAGGTGATCGATCAAGCGACTGATACCGTGTCGGATGAGGTCGCGTCCCGGGCGACCCACGATGTCGCCAATGAACAGGATGCGAAGCGTTCCCGAATTCACCGCGAGGCTCCCGGCGCGGATCGTTCCACCTCGATGGGAACCTGAAGCTCCTGTCCACGCCGGTCGGCAATCTTCGGCACGGTCACGCGCAGTTCCCCTTCGGCAAGCCGTGCCCGCGCTTGCGACACGTCCACGGCGGTTGTCAGCCGTACCGCGCGGGCGAACCGGCCGAACTCGCGCTCGACGAGATGAAATGTCGCGCTGCCCGGCGGCAGATTCGCGATGGCGCGCTTTGGCGCCCACGATGATGAGCATGCCGTGCTTGAAGACGACTCGCAGCGATTCGACCCGCACGCCTGGCACGTCCATCCGTACCTCGAAGGTGCGATTGGTCTCGAAAACGTCGAGCGGCGGTGTGTATTCGCCCGTCGAATACTCGCTCGAGCCCCGTGCGGCGCGTTCGAGCTCCTCGAAGAGCTGACGAATGTCTTCGGCCGCGGAGTTGACGTCCGTGGGCGGGAATGAGGGGTTCAGGCGACGCATAGGCGGCAGACCTGGAGCGGACGCCCCATCATGGCACAACTCAAGGCCTGCCGGTAAGAGCTTACGGGTCAAAGATTAGAAGGGACTGGGAAGGCGGACTCCGGGCAGGTGCAGATATGAGTGTATATACACTAATATAATATTATTGACATACACTAATAGTACGGCGTATAGTCGTTGGAGTAACGGAGGTCCTGGAAGAACATGGCAGGCAAAACGATTGGAATTGACTTGGGGACGACCAACTCGGTGGTCGCGCTTCTCGAAAATGGCCAGCCGACCGTCATCGTCAATCAGGAGGGATTCCGCCTGACCCCATCGGTGGTGGGGTTCACCAAGGAGGGCGAGCGCCTGGTTGGTCAGGTGGCCAAGCGACAGGCCGTCACCAATACCGAGAACACGGTTTACTCGATCAAGCGCTTCATGGGCCGCAAGGACGACGAAGTGGCGCCGGAAGCGGGACGTGTGCCGTACAAGGTGGTTCGGTCCGAATCGGGTGACGCATGGGTCGAGGTGCGCGGGCGGAAACACTCGCCGCCGGAAATCTCCGCGATGGTGCTGCAGAAGCTGAAACAGGCGGCTGAGGACTATCTCGGCGAAAAGGTCACGGACGCAGTCATCACGGTTCCCGCCTATTTCAATGACGCCCAGCGGCAGGCGACCAAGGACGCGGGCCAGATTGCGGGGCTCAACGTCCGTCGCATCATCAATGAGCCCACGGCTGCGGCGCTCGCGTACGGTCTCGACAAGAAGAAGGACGAGACGATTGCCGTGTACGACTTTGGCGGCGGCACGTTTGACATCTCGGTTCTCGAGGTGGGCGAGGGCGTCGTCGAGGTCAAAGCGACGAACGGCGACACGCACCTGGGCGGCGACGACCTCGATCAGCGGGTGATCGAGTGGATTGCGCAGGAGTTCAAGAAGACCGACGGCATCGATCTCACGAAGGATCGAGTGGCGTTGCAGCGACTGAAGGAAGCCGCGGAGAAGGCGAAGATCGAGCTGTCGACGGTGATCGAGACCGACATCAGTCTGCCGTTCATTACGGCCGACCAGAACGGTCCCAAGCATCTGTCGCTGAAGCTCACGCGCGCGCGGCTCGAGCAGCTGGTCGACGATCTGCTGCAGCGGACGATGGAGCCGGTCAAGCGGGCGCTGGCGGATGCGGGGTTGCAGCCGTCGCAGATTGACGAGGTGGTCCTCGTGGGCGGCTCGACGCGCATGCCGAAAGTGCAGCAGCTCGTGCGGGAGTACTTCGGAAAGGACTCCCACAAGGGGGTGAACGCCGACGAGGTCGTGGCGATTGGGGCAGCCATTCAAGGCGGTGTGCTGACCGGGGATGTGAAGGACGTGGTGCTGCTCGACGTGACGCCGCTGTCACTGGGCGTCGAGACGCTCGGCAGCGTCATGACCACGCTCATCCCGCGGAACACGACGATTCCGACGCGAAAGAGCGAAATGTTTTCGACCGCGGCTGACAACCAGCCGAACGTCGAAGTGCACGTTCTGCAGGGAGAGCGCCCGATGGCGCGCGACAACCGCACGCTCGGCCGATTCCAGCTGATTGGGATTCCGCCGGCGCCGCGGGGCGTCCCGCAGATCGAGGTCACGTTCGACATCGACGCAAATGGCATCGTCAACGTGACGGCCAAGGATCGTGCGTCCGCGAAGGAGCAGAAGATCACGATCGAGGGCTCTTCGGGGCTCAGCAAAGACGATGTCGGCCGGATGGTGGCCGATGCCGAGCGCCACGCATCAGAGGACAAGACGCGGCGCGAGCTGATTGACGCAAGGAACCGGTCCGACGCTCTGGCGTATCAGGTCGAGAAGACGCTCAACGAGAACCGTCATCGTCTCGACACGACGAATGTGGCGCGGATTGAAACGGCAATCGAGTCGGTGCGCCAGGCGATCAGAGGCGACGACGCGGCGCTCATCAACCGGGTGACCGGCGAACTGGAGCGAGCGTCCCATGCTCTGGCGGAGGAACTCTATAAGGGGAGCCAGGCTGGCACGCCTTCCGAAGCACCGTCGCAGGAAGCCAACGGTGTGAAAGACGGTGAAGTCATCGATGCGGAGTACGTGGGCACAGACAAGTAAGAAGAGAACGGACGAGTCAAGAACCAGTTACAGGAGGATATCGCTCATGGCAGTCATTCGTTGGACACCTTTTCAGGATTTGGCAGCAGTGCAGGATCGGATGAACCGGCTCTTCAACGAGTTTCACAATCGTCACGATGACGATGTGATGACTCGCGGTGCATGGGTTCCGCCGGTAGACATCTTCGAGAACGGAAACAAGGAGCTCGTGATCAAGGCCGAGCTGCCGGCGATGACGCGCGAGGAGATTGACGTCACCGTCGAGAACCAGACCCTGACGATCCGTGGCGAGAAGAAGTTCAATCAGGAGATCAAGGACGAGCAGTTCCATCGTGTCGAGCGGACTTACGGGTCGTTCAGTCGGTCCTTCTCGCTGCCGTTAACGGTCGATGTCACCAAGGTCAGCGCCGAATACAAGGATGGCGTCCTGACCGTCACGCTTCCGCTGCGCGAAGAAGCCAAGCCGAAGCAGATCAAGGTCGAGGTCGCGGCCTGACGGCCGCAACAGTCGGTCTTCAGGCCTGCCTCCGTACAGTAGCGCAGGCCTTCAGGCCTGCCTCGGCGTACGTGCGCAGGCCTTCAGGCCTGCTTGGGAGAGAGCAGGGCTAAAGCCCTGCGCTACTTACTGTTCGGGCCTTGCCCTCAAAGGCCTGATCGCCCTATCCTTGTCGGGATATGGACATCGAGATGAACGACGTCGAGACGGCCGAGACACAGCCCCGCGTCATCGTGCCGCCCGTGACCAACCGGTTTCTTTACGTGGACATAGCGGCCCTGCGGGCGAAACAGTTGCGCCGCGGCGCCTTACCACGTCTCGACGGTCCGCCCGAACCTGCCAGCCACCGGGACATCCCGCACAAACCAGAGCGGGTGGCGATGGAGGAGGTTCGTCGCGGGCTCGTGCAGTACCATCTGCCCCCGCTCAAACCTGTCGTGGCCGAGCAGTAAGAAGAAGTGACCCCAGACATCCAGAATCTCCTGTTTGGTACGCTTTCGGGCGTGCTGGCCAGCACCATTTTTCTGCTCGCGCTCTTCATCGGGTTCTGCGTCGTGTTGGGACTTTCCGAAACTCCGGTCCACCGGAAAGGGCAGCATGGTGAACCGGAGCCTCGATGAGCTGGTGGGGCAGGGTCAGTACGCGAAATACCTGCCGCCCAACGCGCCGCGCGGACCAGCCGATCAGTTGCGCACGCCGGAACTTCTCGAAGCCGCTCCTCGTAAATCGCCTTGAATAGGCTTTCGGTTTTGACTTTGGGCCTCAGGTGAGCCTAAAGGAGCGCTGACATGGTTGGTACGTTGATCGGGATGATCCTGGTCGGGGTACTGGTCGCGTTGGTGGTTGCCACGACCCTGGTCATCGGGTTCCTCGTGAAGCTCGTGCTCTGGCCAATCCGGCTGGTTCTGTACGTGCTGTTCCTTCCTTTCCTCATCCTCAAGATCGCCTTTACCCTGTTCCTTCTTCCTGTCGTAATCGTCGTGGCGAGTGTCGCGATGGCACTGGCTCTCATTGCTGCCCTCGCGGTGGTCGCGGTGCAACTCGTGCCGCTACTACTCGTCGGGGTTGTCGTGTGGGTGGTCGTGCAACTCGTGTCGCACCCGGCCGCAGCCGGCGTCTGAGGCAAAGCCCAAGTCGTCACGACCACGAAGGACACGACGGCCACGCATCAGAACAACCACTAAGACACGAAGAACACGAAGTAACCGAAAAAGATCCTCTCTTGAAAATCTGTCTTCGTGACTTCGTGGTTCCAATCTTCGTGACGTCGCGGGCACGACGGCCACGCACCAGAACAAACCACTAAGACACAAAGATCACGAAGAGACTCAAAAGGTTCTCCGATCACAATCATTCTGTCTTCGTGACTTCGTGGTTCAAATTTTCGATTGGACGGCGGCGTCCTCGTGTGGGTGGTTTGTGCAACTCATGTAGCGCCCGGATGTCGGACTCGAACTGCATCGGTAGAAAAATAGGAGGGGAGGGCCGGGTCGATCTTCCCGTTCCGTTGTATTGGGCTGGACAGTGGACGACAAAGGGGGAACGCATGAATCAAGCACTCATCGTGCTGATCGCCTGCGTGATCAGTGGATCCGCAGCGGCGGCGCAGGATCAGGGAGTGGCACAACGCAGTGGCTCGGCTCCTCGTTCGAGAATCTACAAGCTCGAAGAGCTCACCTGGCCCCAGATTGACGCCTTTGATCGTCAGCGGACGCTGTTCATTTTGCCGGTGGGAATGATCGAGGAACACGGCCCGCATCTGCCAGTTGGCGCCGACACGTTTGGCGTCACCCACGAAGCAGACGGCGCGTCGAGGCGTGTGAGCCGAGCTTTGCCAGAGTGGAACGTCGTCATGATGCCCGCAATCAACTACGGGCAGAGCGGAGCCAATGAGATGGGCGATAAGTTGGTCCATCCCGGGACGTACGGTATTCGACAATCGACGTTGCGATCAGTTGTCGCCGATCTTGGCGGCCAGCTCGCGCAGAACGGTTTTAGATGGATTTTCGTCATGAACGGCCACGGCTCACCTACACACAATATCGCCATCAACGAGGCGTGCGACTTCGTCAGCGAAACGTTTCGCGTGACGATGTTGCACCTGTCGGGACTCTTTCGGGCTGATGCGGCGATTCAATCGAACGGAGAGCGGATCAAAGCCAAACACTTTTCGGCTGCAGAGCTTGCCTCCTTCGGCATGGATGTTCATGCCGGCGTTGGCGAAACATCGGGCATGCTTGCTGTCCGACCCGATCTGGTTCGTTCCAACTACAAAACGCTCCCGAGCCGAGCGGGGCACTCTCTTGAGGAGTTGCGCGACATTGCGACCGCACCTGGTTGGCAGGGCTATCTCTCTTCTCCAGCGAGGGCAACGGCGGCGTACGGCCGAGCGTTCGAGGCATGGTGGATCGACGGCTTCACCGATCTGATTCTCCGCGCCGTGCGCGGCGAGAACATGTTCGGCCATGCGCGTGTCCCCGAGACCGTGCCTCCTCCCGTGGCCCCGCTTCTCGAAAAGGCAACCGCGAGCGAGGCGGCATTTGAGGCGAAGCTCGAAGACTGGCTTGAGCAACGCAGAACGCGTTAGTTTCTCGACCTCGGTTCAAATCTTTGTCGCGTCGAGGTTAAGCGTCGGCTCTTCTTTCCACCAGGCGGTCGCCCGCTCGTACGCATCGGCCACGCGCAAGACCATCGGTTCATCGAACGGGCGGCCGATCAACTGAAGGCCGACAGGCAGTTTCTCGGCCGAGAACCCGCACGGAACACTGATGGCGGGCAGTCCCGCGAGCGGTGCGCTCACCGTGAAGACGTCGGCCAGGTACATCTGCAGAGGATCCTTGACGCGTTCACCGAGTGGGAACGCGGGTGTTGGACTGGTCGGCATGGCCACCAGCTCGACGCGTTCGAATGCCTCGTCATAATCACGACGGATCAGCGTCCGCACTTGCAGCGCTTTGAGGTAGTACGCGTCGTAATAGCCGGCGCTCAGCACGTACGTGCCGAGCATGATGCGCCGCTTGACTTCGGTGCCGAACCCGCCGGCGCGCGTCCGAGAGTACATGCTGCGCAGATCGGTGCCCGTGTTGGCGGCGCGAAAGCCATATCGGACGCCGTCGTACCTGGCAAGATTCGAGCTCGCCTCGGCCGTTGCGACCAGGTAGTACGTGGGGATGGCGTAACGCGCATGCGGGAGCTCGACGTCCACCAGCGTGGCCCCGCGGCTACGCAACACGTCGAGAGATTCCAGGAAGGCCCTGCGCACGTCGGCGTCGATGCCGTCGTCGAGGATCGCTGCGGGAATGCCGATTCGAATGCCTTTCACGTCTCCGGTCAGCGCCTCGCAATAATCCGGTACTGGTGCTGACGCTGAGGTCGAGTCAGCCGCATCGGGGCCGGCCAGGGCTTGAAGCAGAAGAGCCGTATCGAACACCGTGCGCGAGAGAGGGCCGATTTGATCGAGTGACGAGGCAAACGCCAACAACCCGTACCGTGAGACTCGACCGTAGGTGGGTTTGAGGCCCACGATGCCGCACATCGCTGCGGGCTGTCTGATGGAACCGCCGGTATCAGATCCCAGTGCGACCGGCGCCAACCGCGCCGCAACCGCCGCCGCGGAACCGCCGCTCGATCCCCCTGGAATCCGGTTGGGATTCCAGGGATTACGGGACGGCCCGTACGGCGGAGTTCTCCGTCGAGGACCCCATGCCGAACTCGTCGCAGTTGGTCTTGCCGATGATGATCGCCCCTGCAAGCCGCAGGCGCGCAATCACCGTTGCGTCGTACGGAGGAACGTATCCATCGAGAATTCGAGACGAAGCCGTGGACGTGAGGCCGCGTGTACAAAGATTGTCTTTGACGGCGACCGGAACTCCTGCAAGCGGCAGTGACGGGTTCCTGCGATCGACCTCAGAGGCTTCTTCGATGGCGCGCTCAGGGGCTACTGTACGGAATGCTCCCGAGCTTGCCGTCGTACCGTTCGATGCGGTCGAGATAGTGGCGACAGATCTCAACCGCCGACACGCGGCGGCTCGAGACGGCATCTCGAATCTCACGTGCCGTTGACGGGAATGCGCTCGTCATTCGCCTGTGCCAATCACGCGTGGAACTTTGAACAGCCCGGCCTCGGGCGCGGCTTCCGGGGCGTCAGCCAACGCTTCGTCGAGTGGCAGAGAAGGCCGAAGTTCGTCTGCGCGGTCAGCCACATGGTTCTTGAGCACGTGGGATGTGGGCTCGACGCCCGTGGTGTCGAGCGTCTGAATCTGCTGCGCGTAGCCGAGGATTTCATTCAGTTGGCCAACGAAGGCGCGCCGTTCTTCCTCCGTCAACTCGAGCTGTGCCAATGCGGCCACACGGTCCACGTCGGCAGGCGTCAGCGAATCCGGCATAAGGCGTGAATGGTAACATGAGGGTTAGTGGCCAGTGGTTGGTGGCCAGAGGGAGCGAATTTACCCACCACCGACACTGACCACTGACCACTGTCTTATGACTATCCGCAAGGCTGCGGTTGCCGGTACGTGGTATCCAGGAACGTTCGACGGGTTAGCCGCAGAAGTGGATCATCATCTCAACGACGCGGCGCCCGCATGGGAAGGCGATATCACCGCCCTCATCGCGCCGCACGCCGGGCTGCGCTATTCGGGACCGGTCGCTGCGTACGCGTACAAGTTAATTGCGGGACGACGCTACGACGTGGCAGTCCTCGTCGGACCGTCGCACTATGTCGGGTTTGACGGCGTGGCAATTTGCCATCGAGGCACGTTTGAAACCCCGCTGGGCGTGATCCCGATTGCCGAATCGTGTGCCGATGCCATCGCCAGGGCATCACCAAGCGTCCACGAGCATCCCACAGCGCATACGCGTGAACATTCACTCGAGATGCAGCTGCCCTTCCTCCAGCGGGTGCTGCCAGATACCCCAATCGTGCCGCTCGTGATGGGCTATCAGACCCACGCGACGATCAGTGATCTTGCCGAGGGACTGTCGTCCGCACTGGCGGGACGAGCCGTCCTCCTCGTCGCCAGCACAGATCTCTCGCATTACCACGATGCCGTGACGGCGGCGCGGCTCGACGGCCGTGTCATGGACCATGTTGCGGTGTTCGATGCGGACGGGCTGCAGGACGCACTCGATGCGTGCCCGGAGCACGCCTGCGGCGGGGGCCCCGCCGTGGCCGTCATGCGCGCGGCGCGTTCCCTTGGTGCTCGGCACGCCCGCGTACTCAAGTACGCCGATTCCGGCGACGTTTCTGGAGACAAGGACGCGGTGGTGGGGTATCTGGCTGCGGCATTCGGAACCTCTCCAGCCGCCCGGTGATGCTGCTGAACGAATCCGAGCGTTCGAGTCTTCTGCGGTTTGCCCGGCAGACGATCGCTGCGCACCTGACACGCAGCGCTCTGCCAGAGCTCGCTGCAACAGGGGGCCTCGATCGACGCAGCGGAGCCTTCGTGACGGTGGAGGCCGAGCAGAAGTTACGAGGATGCATCGGCTACATCGAGACCGATCGTCAGCTCATCGACGTGGTTGCACGGTGTGCCATTTCTTCGGCGACCGACGATCCGCGGTTTCCACCACTGACCCCGGAGGAGCTGGATCGGGTCACCCTGGAAATTTCGGTTCTCGGGCCCATTGAACCGGTCGCCGACGTCGCAACCATCGTGATCGGCCGACACGGTCTGGTCGTTCGGCAGGACCATCGCCGAGGCCTGTTACTGCCACAAGTTGCAACCGAATGGGCATGGAGCCGCGAAACGTTCCTCTCGCAGACATGCGTCAAGGCGGGGCTTCCTGCCACGGCGTGGCAGCACGGCGCCGAAATTTTCTCGTTCGAAGCGGAAGTGTTCGGGGAACCGCGTAATCCTCAATAGTCAATCGCCAATAAATCCAAAATCGCCCTTCGTCAATCGCCAACGATTCACGAATCGGCGAAATCACTAATCCCCAATCCTCAAGAGTCCTCGCAGCGTCCGCAGGTTCATCTCGTCGAACGGATCGATCACAATCCGGGATCCTTCGCGCCTGTGGCTCTTTTCAGTCTCGATGAGCATGGGCATGCCAGCGAACCGAGGATCGTTGAGCAGGCGCCGGAACCCCTCGAGCCCTATGTGTCCCTTGCCAATGTGTTCATGACGATCGACCCGGCTGCCGAGAGGCCGTTTCGAATCGTTGAGATGGAACACCCGCACGCGGGCGAGACCCACGATGCGATCGAAATCCTCGAACGTCTGGTGATAGCCGTTTTCAGTGGAGATGTCGTAGCCAGCTGCGAAGAGGTGGCAGGTATCGAGACAGACGCCGATACGCGGCGTCTCGGCCGTCAATTCCAAGAATCCGTGCAATCTGCTCGAAGCGCCAGCCGAGCGAGGTCCCTTGTCCGGCTGTCTGTTCCAGAAGCACCAGGGCCCGGTGCGCAGGGCGCGCCGCCAGGATCTCGAGCAGCGCGTCGCCGATGCGCTGCAACCCTTCCACCTCGGGGCCCGCGCCTGGATGAAAGACGACGCCGAGCAGCCCCAGCCGTTCCGCACGGTCGAGTTCGTCAGCGAGAGACGCGATTGATCGCCCACGCAGGGTCGCGTCGCCACTGGCGACGTTGATGAGATAGTTCGCGTGCGCGACGGCAGGGGCGATGCCGGATTGCGCTCTGTCGGTACGGAAGGTCATGGCCTCCGCGTCGGGGATCGTGCGCGCGCGCCATTGACCTGTCGATTGCGTAAATACCTGGAGGCTTTCGCAGCCGTGCAGGCGGGCTCGCGCGACCGCCCGTGGCAGGCCGCCGGCGATGGACATGTGGGCGCCGAGACGCGGCGTTTGCGACGTGGACGTCAATTCCCCAACCGATCGTCAAGGATGCGGCCCTGACGATCGATGCGCACCCTGACGCCAAAGAGTCCACCCCCCCTGAGCTCTTCGTCGCCTTCGCCCAAGGGGGAATCGAGAAATCGGACGTCGAGGATCCGAACGACTGTTTCATCGCTTGTGAGTTCTGACGCGAGCGGTGGGAAACCGGCTGAATGCCAGAAACGATCGTGGGGCAGACTCCTGTCGCGCCGCGTGCACGGCCGGAGCCGAATCATTGGGCAACCAGGCGATTGGCCGCTCGGCGCCAGCAAGCAGATCCATCTCGCGGATGTCGTACCCGTTCGACAGCTGTCGAATGATCCGCCACGAAAAGGGTGAGACGAACGTCGGAATAGCCGCAATCTCCAGCGTGCACGGTTCCGCCCGGCACGAGTAATCGCTCGGGGAGTTTTGGCCGGGGTGCATCTGGCCATGAACTGACGATATCGGTGCGATTGCCGCCGGCCCGCCCAAGGGCCATCGCGTGCACCACTGTCCGGAATGCGTAGTTGACACCCATCAGTACCAAAACAGCCACCGCGACCTGACCGCGGAACGCGACCATCATCCGGCCGGCTATCAACCCGATTGCGAGGAGCCCCAGCAGGTAGACGTCGATGATTGGCATCAGATCGATCGCATACCAGGTTGAATGAAGGGGCTGAACAGCCGGGTTCCATACGACGTCGGCACATCCATCAGCACGTGGCCCAAGCGTTCCAACCAGCGCGACGCCCAGAAGCCTGAAAAATGGCGTCGGAGGTCGTCCTCGCTTCCGCACGACATAGATGAGCGTGGCGACGACGACGGCCAATGTCAGAATCCCCAAGGGACCGTGCGAACTGCCCCGATGGGCGCTGAGATACGCTTCGCCGCCGCGCGCAATTGCAACCACGATGTCGCTGTCTGGAGCATTCGACGCCAGGAGCAGGGTCAGCGTGGTCCCGCGTCCCGCGCGCTTGAGAGGGGTTTGCGCGAGGGTGAGCGCAAACAGAGAATGGGTCAGATTGTCCACAATTCTCAGTTGTCAGGTGTCACTATCGGTAGCACAATCTCACACGCGTTTCTGACGAGCTTTGATGATTATGCGACAAATAGCGATTGCTCTCGTCGTGGCGCTCACGATGATCGTGCCCGCACGGCTCCACGCATGGGGCTTCGAGGCGCACCAGTTTGTCATGAGCCGCGCCATCGATCAGCTTCCTTCGGAGATTCGTGCATTCTTCGAGGCCAATCGCCAGTTCCTCGTCGAGCACACGATCGATCCCGATCTGTGGCGCCTTGCAGGATTCACCGACGAGTCGCCGCGGCACTTCCTGGATATTGACGCGTACGGTCCTTACCCGTTCAAAGATCTGCCGCGCGACTACGACCGGGCGCTTGAAAAGCACGGATTTCAGACGCTCTCACGAAACGGCCTGCTACCCTGGCGCACGGCCGAGGTCATGGGTTGGCTCCGACGCGCGTTTGTCGAGATGGCCAAGAATCCCTCGCGTGCGACCGAGGTCAAGCTGCACAGCGCGATCCTCGGGCATTACGTCTCTGACGGACACGTGCCGTTTCATGCGGTCCTGAACTATGACGGTCAACTCACGGGGCAGGAGGGCATCCATGCCCGTTGGGAATCTGAGCTCTTCACGCGCTATCAGCCGCGGCTGACGATCAAGCCTCCTCCAATGCGATCGATCCCGGACATCAGGGATTTCGTGTTCGAGACGCTGCTGACGGGCGTCCAGCTCGTCCCAGACGTACTGGAAGCGGATCGCAAGGCAATCGGTTCGCGGGACCAGTACGACGACCGTTACTACGACGAGTTCTTTGCCGCCACCCAACCGACGCTCGAACGCAGGCTCGGTGAGTCGATTGCCGCCGTGGCATCAGCCATCACGACTGCATGGCAGGCGGCTGGCAGGCCGGTCGTTGCACTCGATCCCCCTCGGCCGGTGCAGCGGAAGCGGACGCGTTGAGTCGGCCCCGAAGGCCGGCGGGTGATTAAGGAATGGCGAGCCAGGATCTTCGTGAATTGGTCGAGCGTGCCAGCGGCGGGGACCACGACGCGCTGGAAACGCTGCTGCCGGTGGTGTATCGGGAATTGCGACTCCTCGCCGCGCGTTACGTTCGGCGCGAGCGGAAAGGGCAGAGCATTCAGGCAACGGCGCTCGTCCACGAAGCGTACTTGCGGCTGTTCAAAGACAAGGGCCTGCGTTGGCAGAATCGTCCTCATTTCATGGCCATTGCCGCCCATTCGATGCGCGAAATTCTCGTCGAGCGCGCCCGCGCCCGTAATGCGTCGAAGCGTGGCGGTGCCCGCGAACGGATCACCCTGGACGAAGGCATGGCATCGGTGCCGGCCGCTGAAATCAACGTGCTGGCCTTGCACGAAGCGCTCGGGCGGCTCGGGGCGCTCGACCCGCGTCAGGTGCAAATCGTGGAGTTGAGGTTCTTTGGCGGGCTGACGAACGAAGAGGTTGCCAAGGTCCTCAAGATTTCTGTCGCCACGGTCAAACGAGACTGGACCGCTGCGCAAGCCTGGCTTCGCCGCGAGCTCGACGGACAAGGCGGCCAGTGAACACGCAGCGCTGGGAGCGGGTTCAAGCGGTCTTTCATGCAGCCCTCGAACATAACCCTGCAGACCTCGAAGCATTCCTCGATCGCGAATGCGCAGGGGATCCCGAGCTGCGGGCCGAAGTTGCCAGCCTGCTGAAAAGCTACCGGCAGGGTTTTCTCAGCCCGCCTGCAACGACTGCCGATCCGGTTACCACGTACGCCAGCGGGGAAGACGTGCTCAAACCTGGCGAGCACATCGGCCAGTACGTCGTCGAGCGCGAAATCGGTCGAGGCGGCATGGGCGTGGTCTTTCTCGCACGCGACACCAAGCTCGAGCGCAAGGTCGCTCTCAAGACGCTGCCAGCCGCATTCAGGCTCGACGCGCGTCGACGCGAGCGACTCAAGGCGGAGGCACGTGCGGCGGCTGCGCTGTCGCACCACGACAACATTGCCACCGTCCACGCGCTGGAAGAGCTGAACGGCGCGTTGTGGATTGTGTACCGAGTATGTGGAGGGGCAAACGCTGCGGGAGCTGCTTCGCCGGGAGGGAGCGCTCGAGCCGAACGCGCTGCTCAACATTGCCACGCAGGTCGCCGGTGGGCTTGCCGAAGCCCACGAGCACGGTGTCGTCCATCGCGATCTGAAGCCGGAGAACGTGATCGTCACCGCCAAGGGAGGCGTCAAGATCCTGGACTTTGGCCTGGCACGTCAGCTCGCCGCCGCAGGCGACGAGCGCCTGACGCGAGACGGGACCGTGGTCGGAACGCCGGCCTACATGGCACCCGAGCAGTTTCAAGGTCGCGACGTTGACGCGGCGGCTGACGTGTTCACCTTCGGTGTGATGCTGTACGAACTGGCGTCTGGCACACATCCGTTCGAGGGCGGCGATTCGGAGTCCACGATTGCCCGGATTCAGAGTTATGACCCGCCCGATCTGTCGACGCTGCAGCTGTCGAGTCTGGATGCTCGTCTGGCAGGCCGGCTCGATCGCGTCATTCGGGTCTGCCTGCAGAAGGATCCGCGTCAGCGATACCGTCGCACGGCCGATCTCGTGACCGATCTTGGCGCGCTGCGGGATCCCACACCCCTTTCGGTGGACTCAGCGACGAAGAGATCGCGGACGCCCGACGATCGATCGCCCGCTCTCGGTCCACTCTGGTGGTGGCAGTTCCATCAGCTTGCCATTTCGGTGGTCTACGCGAGCCCGCTCTATCTGGTGTGGCGCGTTCGTCGCGGGATGCCCAGCAACTTCGGTACGCGCCTCTTCTTTCTGCTGTTGATCGTGGTCGTGACCGCCGTGAGCCTGCGCCTTCACCTGTGGTTCACCTCGCGCTTCGATCCCGGCCGCCTGACGCGCGAGCGGAACGTCCTTCGGCTGCCGGTTCGGGTGACCGATTGGGCGGTCGCCGTGCTGTTGACGGGCTTTGGACTGTACGCTGCCGGCAGCAACCCGGTCACGACCACGACACTCCTCATTGTCGCAGTGGCAAGCCTTGTCGCTTCCGTCCTGATTGAACCGGCACGAACCCGGGCTGCGTTCCCGCGCGGGTCACGCGGCACCCCCCCCCGTCGTCGCACGCCTCAGTCGGGTTCTTAAGTCTCCTGGGTCACCGGGACGCCGAATCACGGGACGCGAATCAACGCGGATGCACGCGGATTACTCGCTGAGACTGTGCATCTGCGGGGAAATGCGGCTCTTGGTGGGTTATGAGCGACCGGCCGCGCCGCAGGCGCGCGTGGAAGATGATCGATCGGGGTTAAGAACGCCGGACTGCTCGGACGGGGCGTTCTTAACCCCGATCGATCATCTTCCACCGGCCTGGCTCCGCCAGGCGCCGGTCGCCCATCGCGATCCGCGTTGATCCGCGTCCCGTGATGTCGTCGCGGGGATGCCGCAAAAGAGCCGATTTGCGACCGTTCTGCGCATTTCCTGGATGAGGACGTTTTTCCAGGAGAGTGGCATGTCCAGGACGCAGTTCGTCAAGGCCGATCGCATATCGACATCGTTTCTGGCCCGAGCCGAGACACGATGCCTTCGCTGGATGGCAGCGCGGCTGCCTCGGCAAATCAATTCAGATCATCTGACCCTGCTGGCGCTCGTCGCGATGTTCATGACCGGTCTGTCGTATTGGATGGCCCGGGAACATCCCATTGCGCTGCTCTTCGTGAACGGCTGGCTGGTCGTCAACTGGTTCGGCGACAGCCTCGATGGCACAGTGGCGCGTGTGCGTGGGCACGAGCGGCCGCGATATGGCTTCTACGTCGATCATATCGTCGACGTATTCGGTGCGCTGCTGCTCGTCGGCGGGCTCGGACTGTCCGGCTACATGAGCCCGATGATCGCGATGGTGGTGCTTATCGCGTACTTTCTTCTGTCCATCGACGTCTATCTTGCAACGTATTGCCTGGGCCGGTTCACGCTGTCGTACTGGAAGATGGGACCCACCGAGCTCCGCTTGCTGTTGTGTGTGGGTAACATCGTGCTGCTGTTCCACCCACACGCGGTGTTGTTTGGTCGGCAGTATCTCCTCTTCGACGTCGGCGGCATCGTCGCCGCAGTCTTGCTCGTTACCACGACGATCGTGTCGGCGCTGAAGAACACCGCCACGCTCTATAGAGCCGAACCGCTGCCCGACGAGCGTGCCCGAACCGCCGGTCTGCAGTGCGCCGAGTTGACGTGACGTGAAGTGCCCCATGTTCAATCGCTGGGTCAAATTCAACGCCGTCGGCGCCGCGGGATTCGTCGTGCAACTCGGCACCGTGTGGCTGTGTGTCGAGCTGGGCGACATGCCGTTCGTGGTTGCCACGCTCGTCGCAACCGAGCTTGCGGTCGTCCACAATTTTATCTGGCACGTGCGCTGGACCTGGATGGATCGCGCGGCCATGCCGGCGCAGATGCTCGGACGATTTGTCCGCTTCAACCTCACAAACGGCGCTGTTTCTCTGGCCGGAAACGCATCGCTCGTGGCGCTGCTGACCGACTGGATGAACGTTCCGTACATCGCCGCAAACCTGGCTGGTATTGCGGTCTGTTGTATCCTCAACTTTCTGCTGAGCGAGCTGTTCGTGTTTGCGCCTGATGACGTTTCGGTAATCTGACTAAACCGCTAAGGGGAAGTCGGTTTTAGCAAGATCCGGAGCGTAAGCGACGGCCGCGCGTGGGGGTGGGGTCTCATGCGAATCGCTGACCAAGCGTTCCGTCGGTTTTAGCAAGGATGATCGCCTGGGAGCGTCACAAGCAGCATCCGGACGTAAGCGACGGCCGCGCTGGGGGTGGGGTCTCATGCGAATCGCTGACCAAGCGTTCCGTCGGTTTTAGCAAGATCCGGAGCGTAAGCGACGGCCGCGCGTGGGGGTGGGGCCCCACGCGGATCAATAGAGGAGGACACCGTGACTGCAAGAAAGCCGTCGTGGTGGGGCTTGATGGGCGTTCTCGTGACGGCGCTTTTCGAGCATGGAGCGCTGGCCCAGGCCGTGAGCTCGTCGTCGCCGCCCGAGACGGCGGGGATGTCGCACGAGCGGCTCGCACGGATTTCGCGAGTCATGAGGGAACAGATCGACAAAGGCGTGTTTCCAGGCGCCGTGACCCTGGTTGCGCGACGGGGCGTGGTCGTCCACTTCGAGGCGCACGGGTTCCTCGACGCTCGGAAAACGACGCCGATGACCAAGCCCGCTTTGTTTCGGCTGGCGTCGATGACCAAGCCGATCACGACCGTGGCGGCCATGATGCTGGTCGAGCAAGGAGTGCTCAAACTGCACGATCCCATCTCGATCTGGCTCCCCGAGCTGAAGGATCCCAAGGTCGAAACCTCCGGCGGTGACGTGCCCGCCGATCGCCCAATCACCGTCCAGGATTTGATGCGCCACACCGCCGGGCTCGTGTACGCCGACCGCACCAGCTCTCCACGCCTCAAACAGCTGTACGACAAGTCCAACATCGAGGCTGCGGAGGTGGATATCAGCGGCGACGAGATGCTGCGGCGGCTGAGCCAGATTCCCCTTGCCCACCAGCCCGGAACGTTCTGGGAATATTCGATTGCCACCGACGTGCTGGGCCTGCTCATCGAGCGCGCGACCATGAAACCGCTCGACAAGGTTTTCAGCGACATGCTCTTCGAGCCGCTCGGCATGGCAGACACGGCTTTCCGCGTGCCACCCGCGCAGGTTGCCAGACTTGCCGAAGCGCTCGACACCGACCGCCAGAAAGCCACGATGCTCGTGTCTTATCGGAATCTGACGAACGGCGGCGCCAGCTACCTGAAAGGGGGTGCGGGGCTTGCCGGAACGGCCGACGATTACCTGAAGTTTGCCCAGATGATGCTGGACGGCGGCGTGTATCGCGGCGTGCGGCTGCTGTCGAAGAAAACCGTCGAGTTCATGTTGTCGGATCACATCGTTGGCCTTGGCGGCTCTCCCGTGGCGACAACCGGACCTGGTTACGGATTCGGGCTGGGCTTTGGCGTGCGGCTGTATGACGGCGTCGCCTGGGTGCCGGGGTCCAAGGGCGATGCGATGTGGGCGGGGGCTTGGGGAACCAGCTTCTGGATCGATCCGAAAGAACGGCTCGTCGGGATCCTGATGGCCCAGTCGCCATCAAATCGCGTCGACACGCGCATGCTGTTCAAGAATCTCGTCTACGCCGCGGTGGTCGAATGATGGCTGATCGCTGACGGCTGAAAGCTGACAGCTGTTTTATCGGTGAGGTGTCGCCGCGCCGCGGTCAGCGTGAACGTGAGCGATTCCCGCGGGATGCTCGTCACGAATGGTCCAATCAGCCAGCCAAGCCCGACGGGAATCGCGCGACTCAGCGAGACCGACTCGCACTGCATATAAGTCCCGCTGTCGCGCTCTTCGAACAGGCAATAGTTGTTGAAGCGCCACAGAAAGCCGTTGTCGCGCCCGACAGGTTTCTCGCGGGCCTGTGGCGTATCAGGGTTCTCCACTTCCGCGATACGGGTGGCGACACTGGGCACGTACATCCGGGTCGGCCCCAGCGACCGATAGACCACGTCGAAATCCGCGTTCAGCACGACGCTGATAACCTTCTTCATGAACATCTGCATCGAAACCTTGAATCGCGAGTCATCCCGCCGAACGATCTTCGATTGGCGGATCGCCGGCTGATAGATCCGCGGGTAGCGGTCGTAATCCTGAACCATCTGAATCGTTCGGGTCAGCGTGGCCCCGGGAATGAAGACCGTGCCGATCCAGTGATGGACCTTGCCATCCGGGATGTCGATCGGCTTGCCCACCGCGCGTGATTCAAGCCGCGCGACGAGTACTTCGCCCGCGCGAAGCTGCCGTTCCGCATTGGTCCGTTGAGCCGGCGGCAGGCGATCGACCCACAGTCCCCGCCCGGCCTCCTGCAACTCCTGTTCGATCCGCGCTTCGGTCACCTCGACGTACCGCTCGAAGGCCTGGCGCGTCCGGTCCTGGAGGTCGGTTGCCTGGAGACTTTCGGGCGCGTGTGTGACGAACACCACGAGAACGAGGAGCCGAAGCGGAAACCGTTGGGACAGCATCAGGGCCCTCACAAGTTTACCGCTTCCATTCCCGCAACGATTGGTTCGCAAAGGCTGGCACGTCAGCGCAGGTATCGAATCTGGTGTGCTATCGTCGTTCAGAGGGAGCGTAGTGCGGGGCTGCCAACGTGTGCCAGGCTCTGCGGGCGCGCTTTTCAGAGGTAGGCCCCTCACGTGTCTATGGACGTGTACGTCATCCCTTGCGCGATTGATCGATACGAGCTGTACTGCGAGCCCGCCGACGACGGTGACGAGACACGCCAGGAGGCCTCGTCTGGCTTTTTCGGCGGGCTGCTCGAGCGCTTCCGCGTGATGCTGGGGCGACTCGATCGGCATCAGGCCGGAGATCGCGACGTCGAAAACGAACGGCGTGGATGGACCCGGCGACTGCGCGACCGGGCCATGCGGTGGATGGCGGAAAAGGTTGCCGAGCAGCGGCTGCTGTGGCGATTGCGTACGCATCCGGCCGCGCGCGCGTTCTACCCGCAGGATCTGTCCGAAGCCGAGGCCACCACGATCATCCGGCAGCTTCTGCAGCGCGACGCGGATCGCCATCGACTCTGGCTGATCTTTCACGCGGTTGCCTTCGTGCTGTCAGGGATTTTCTTCTTCGTGCCCGGACCCAACATCATCGCGTACTATTTCGCGTTCCGCCTGGTGGGCCATTATCTGTCGATGAGGGGTGCCCGGCACGGCCTGCACGGCGTCCGCTGGACGCACGAGTCGTGCGAACCACTGACGGAATTGCGCCGCGTTCGGGCCATCGCTCGACGCGATCGGGAGCAGTACGTTGGTAAGATTGCCGAGCGTCTCCGACTCGCACATCTGCCGCGCTTCTTCAAACGAACCGCCGACTGGAACGCGTGATATTCTTTGGTCGTCAGCTCTCAGCCTTCAGCTCATATTGAACCCTACCGCCTGATCGCCGCCAGGCCCGATGGATTATCGTTGAAGCTGATAGCTGACGGCTGATAGCTACTCATGAAACTCCGCGAGGTTGCCGAGCGTCTGGCATGCCGGCTCGAAGGCGATGACGAGCTGGAGGTGCACCGGGTCGCAAGCATCGACGGCGCACAGCCGGGCGACCTCACCTTTCTCGCCAATCCCCGCTACACGAGCTCCCTTCGAACCACTCGAGCGACCGCGGTCATCGTCGACGAGGCCACCGCGTCCGCGCCGTGCGCCATGTTGCACACCCCAGAGCCCTATCTCGCCTTTGCGCGGGCCGTGGCGCTTTTCGCTGATCCTCCCCGTCCTGCGCCTGGCATCGATCGGCTGACGGCTGTCGCGCCGGACGCCGAGATCGGCGAGAACGTGTCGATTGGCCCGTTTGTGACGATTGGTGCCGGTGCCCGTATCGGACGCGGCACGACCGTTTACCCAAATGTCTGCATAGGCGATGGCGCCCGTGTGGGTGACGACTGCATCCTTCACTCGCACGTTGCGGTGCGTGAGCGCGTCCTCGTCGGCAATCGCGTCGTCATTCAGAACGGAGCAGTGATTGGCAGTGACGGCTATGGGTTCGTCAGGCGTGCCGACGGGACGCATCAGAAAATTCCTCAGACCAGCATTGTCGTCATTGAAGACGATGTCGAGATTGGCGCCAATACGGCAATCGACCGTCCGGCGGTGGGGGAGACGCGCATTGGAGCCGGGACGAAAATCGACAATCTGGTGCAGGTGGCCCACGGAGTCACGATCGGCCGCAATGCCTTGCTGGCCGCCCAGGTCGGCATTGCGGGTAGTACGACGATTGGTGACGACGTGATGCTCGGCGGGCAGGTCGGGATTGCCGGGCACGTGGAGATCGGAAAGGGCGTGGTGGCGGTCGGGCAGAGCGGGATCACGAACTCGCTGCCGCCCGGAGCGTTCGTTTCCGGATATCCCGCCATCGACAACCGCGACTGGCGCAAGGCGTCCGCCGTGTTCCATCGGCTGCCGGCCCTGAAAAAACGCATTGCCGAGCTGGAGAAGCGCATTGCCGAGCTGGAAGGCAGCCTCACACCCGGGCAGGGATCGCGGCGGAAATAGCGCGGACGTCAGCGGGTCTCTGTCGGCGGGTCTAAAGACCCGCCTCTACCGGTGTAATTCCAGTCGATCTTGTAGACGCGGGTCTTTAGACCGGCCGACACCGAGAGTCCTTCCGCAGCTGTAGTAGGATAATTAGTACACATGTTTGCGAACCGGCGTCGCCGAGGGGTCAAGTTCGGCATCCGACGCGTCTCGCTTGCTGCAGCCCTGGCCCTCCTGGCGGTGGCCGGTGTCTCCCGCCTGTCGCTCGATGCGGCGGTTCGTCCTCCACGACTGGATTACCAGATTTCGAAACTCGACAACGGCTTGACGGTGGTGCTGCTCGAAGACCATTCCACGCCGATCGTGCATTTGCAGTTGTGGTATCACGTCGGCTCGAAAAACGAACGACCCGGCCGGACGGGATTCGCGCATCTCTTCGAGCACCTCATGTTCAAGGGTTCGAAGAACGTCGATCGCGAGCAGCACATCTCCATGATTGCGGGGTTGGGCGGGCAGAGCAACGCGTACACTACGGAAGACATCACGGTGTTCTGGGAGACGGTGCCCTCTCATGCGCTGCCGCTCGTGCTCTGGCTCGAGGCGGACCGCATGGCGACGCTCCGCATCGACCGCGAGACGTTCGAGACCGAGCGCGATGTCGTGAAGGAAGAGCGCCGGATGCGGGTGGACAACCAGCCCTACGGCCGCCTGTCAGAATTGATTTACGAGAACGCGTTCACAGTCCATCCTTACAAGCACGCCACGATTGGCAGCATGACCGATCTCGAGGCCGCTTCGGTGAACGATGTCCGCGAGTTCTACGAGACGTACTACGTGCCGAGCAATGCGACGCTCAGTCTGGTCGGTGATTTCGACTCGACGCAGGCGCTGGAGCTGGTGACGAAGTACCTCGGACGCGTGCCGAAAGCCCTCAAGCCGGTTCCTCGCGATATTCCCAAGGAACCCAAGCCGGAAAAGGAGCGGCGGGTCACGCTCACGGAAAGCTGGCCGCTGCCGGTGGTGGTCGTTGCTCATCCGATCACGTACGATGGCCACCCCGACTCGTACCCGCTCCACATCGCCTCGAAGATTCTCTCCGACGGCCAGAGTTCGCGGATCTATCGCAAGCTCGTGTACGAGACGGGTCTTGCGCTGACCGCGTTCGGTGGCGGCAACATCATTGAAGACCCCAACCTGTTTTACGCGGTGGCAATCGTTCAGCCGGGCAAGTCGCCCGCGGACGTGGAGCGGGCGTTGATTGAGGAATTCGAACGCTTCAAGCGCGAGCCGGTTTCGGAGCACGAGCTGCAGCGATCCAAGAATCAGTTCGCGCGGGACTACATTGCCAGCCGCGAAACGAACCAGGAGAAAGCCTCGCATCTGGCGCATGCGGTCGTCATCCACAACGACGTCAAGACTGCCGACGGGGAGTTCGACATTTTCATGGGCATGACGTCGGCCGACGTCCAACGAGTCGCCAAGACCTATTTCACGCCGGAGACCCGACTCGTGCTGACCATCATGCCGAAGGCCGGTGCGAACCGGGCCGCGCGGTGAGCTGATGCGAGCATTGCGCGCCAGCTTGTTTGCCGTGTCGGGTGTGCTCCTGCTGCTGTCGGCGCTCGCGCTGGCGCAGACACGACCGTGGCCCTCGGAACGCCCTCCGGCCTCATTGGCGCAGCGACCCGTCAAATTCCCGCCGTATGAGGTTCGCACGCTGCCGAACGGCCTTCAAATCATTGTCGTGGAGCACCACGAGCAACCGGCGGTCAGTATCCGGCTGCTCGTGCGGGCTGGCGCCGCCTACGATCCTCCGCAAAAAGCCGGTGTTGCCAGCCTGATGTCGTCGTTGCTCGATCAGGGCACGACCAACCGAAGCGCGCAACAGATTGCCGAGACCATCGACTTCATCGGCGGGACGCTCAACGCCGGGGTGGGGTCCGACCTCGGGTTCATCAGCGCGCTCGTCATGAAAGACAGCTTCTCGCTCGGACTGGAGATGGTGTCAGACGTGGCGCGGAACCCCGCGTTCGAGCCGGCCGAACTGGAGCGACAGCGGCAGCAGGCGCTCTCTGGTCTGCAGGTCAGCTACGAGGATCCGGAGTACATCGCGAATACGGTTTTCGATCGACTGGCGTACGGGTTCCATCCATACGGCAAACCAATCGGCGGCACACCCGAGTCGCTCGCCACGATTACCCGTGCGGACATCCAGGAATTTCATCGTCGCTACTTCGCGCCGAACAACGCGCTGATGGCGATTGTCGGGGACGTCACCGCGGCCGAAGCACTCGCGGCGGCGCAGCGCGTGTTTGGCGGCTGGGAACGTCGCACCATCACCGCGCCGGTGTTTCCGGAGCTCCCGAAGCCCACACGACGGGTGATTGTGATCGACAAGCCCGACTCGGTACAAACCGAGGTGCGGGTGGGCCATCTGGGCGTTCAGCGCAAGCACCAGGACTACATGGCGCTGAACCTCGCGATCAAGATTCTCGGTGGGGAAGGCAGCAATCGTTTGCACCGTGTGCTGCGGACCGAGCGCGGCCTGACCTATGGCGCGTCCGCCAACATGGACACGTTCCAGGGCAGCGGAGACTTCGTCGCCGAGACCGACACACGGTCGGATGCGACGGGCGAGGTCCTGCGTCTCATTGTCGAGGAGTTCTTCAAACTTCAGCGCGAACGTCCGTTCCCGCGGGAGTTGCGCGATGCACAGGCGTACCTGAGCGGGACGTTTCCGCTGACGATTGAGACCCCCGACGCGATTGCGACGCAGATTCTGAATGCGCTCTTCTACGAACTGTCGCTCGACGAGCTCCAGACATTCCGTGAGCGCGTGAATGCCGTGACGGTCGACGACATCGAGCGGGTGGCCAAATTCTATCTTCAGCCGGATCGGTTGTCGGTCGTGCTGGTTGGCAACGCCGCGGCGTTCAAGGATCAGCTGCAGCGTGCGGGCTTCGGACAGCATGAAGTGATTCCGCTCCAGGACCTCGATTTGTTCGCAGCGGACTTCAAGAAGTCCTGAGCGGCCTCGGCCCCGCATCAAGGTTCATTCCCGGTCTTGCCCAAGATTCTGATCTCGTGCGGCGAGCCCTCCGGCGATCTCTACGCTGGCGCGCTGGCCACGGAGATTCTCCGGCTGAACCCGCGATCCGAAGTCTTCGGGCTCGGGGGCGAGGGCTTTCAGGCCGGCGGCGGGCGCCTGCTCGACGACTATCATGGTCTGTCCGTGACGGGGCTGACCGAGGCCCTGCGCGTGCTTCCACGGTCGCTTGCCGCCTACCGTCGGCTGCTTGCCGTGGCGCGGTCAGAACGGCCGGACGTGTTCGTCGCCATCGATTTTCCAGACTTCAATTTCAGAGTGGCTCGACGGGTCAGGCGGCTTGGGATTCCCGTGGTGTACTACATCCCGCCGCAGCTCTGGGCCTGGCGACAGGGGCGCATCCGAGACATCCAGCAGTTTGCCACGAGCGTCATCGTCATCTTTCCGTTCGAAGAAGAGCTGTATCGGCGCTCGGGTATTCCCGTTCAGTTCGTTGGCCACCCACTCGTCGATCTGGCGCGAGCAAGCGTGAGCCGGGAGTCCTTCCGTCGGGAGTTCGGTCTCGATCTCACTGCGCCATTGGTCGCACTGCTTCCCGGGAGTCGGCCGAACGAGGTGTCGAGAATCCTTCCGGTGCTCTGGGAGGCAGCGGCCCGAGTGGCCACGGCCGTTCCGCGCGTGCAATTCGTGATCGCACGCGCTCCACATCTCGACGACCGTCTTTTTGCGTGTGCCTCTGCGATCGGAAGTCGGCCACCTCCGATCGTGACGGCCAGGACGGATGATGTCCTGGCAGCCGCAGACGTGGTTGCGACGGCATCCGGCACCGCAACCGTCCAGACCGCAATCCACGGCGCGCCGATGGTCGTTGTGTACCGGCTGTCGCCGCTCACCTACGCCCTCGGTCGACGATTCGTGCGCGTGTCGACCTACGCGATGGTCAACCTGATCGCGGGCCGGAAAGTGGTGCCGGAGCTGATTCAGGACGATTGCAACCCCGAGCAAGTGGCGGCGGAGCTTGTCCGCTATCTCACCGACCCGTCACATGCCGGACATGTGCGAACTTCGCTTGCGGAGGTCCGGAGCCGTCTTGGTGGTGGTGGAGCGAGCGCGAGGGCGGCCGCGGCAATTCTGGACCTGGTCAAAAACCAACAAGAGTCCACAAGTTCAAGAGATCATCTGGTGCGCGAACGATAACAAGAGATCAAAAGATCAAGAGATCAAGAACTCTTGATCTCCTGATCTTCTGTTCGATTGTCTAAAATCTCCTGACCTTCTAATCTCCTTTTGAGATTCTGGAGTACACTCGATCGATGAGGAGAATTCACGTTGGTGCACTGCTCGTCGCATTGGTGGTGTTGGGGCCAACCGCGCGAGCCACGACCTTCGCGCCAGCTGATTTCAGTGAGCTGGTGCTGGCGGCGCGAGCGATTGCTCACGGACGTGTCATCGACGTACAGCCGCAGTTGTCGGACGGCCGACGACGCGTCGAGACGATGGTCACCCTTCAGGTGGCTACGTATCTGAAGGGCAGTCTGGGATCGACCGTCGTATTTCGCGTTCCCGGCGGACAACTGGGGCGCTATCGGACCATCATCCTCGATGCGCCAAACTTTGTGCCCGGCGACGAAGTCGTCCTGCTGCTCGGCTCGCGAGGGCCGTCGGTGCCGTACGTGCTCGGCTTGAGTCAGGGCGTCTTCCGCGTCACCAGTGATTCCAGCTCGGGCGAACGGCGTGTGATGCCAACCCCCGTTCGAGGTGAAGGGAGCGAATGGACGCGCGTGGTTCGTGGTGATTCCTCGCGTCGTCCCATTCTCCTCACCGATTTTGCGGCGAACGTACAAGCCATTCTCAGGGGTCAGCCTTGAACCGACTGCTCGTGACCTGGCTGTTGATTGTCGTACTGGTTGGAACCTGGACCACGCGCGCCGATGCCTATTTGAAACTGGGGGCCAGCCTTGGCGGCCAGATCGTATCGCTGCAGTGGGCACAACAACCCATACGCTACTTCGTGACGAACCGCGGAGTGCCGGGCGTCAGCGCAACGCAGCTCCGAACCGCCGTGGACCGGGCGGCCCAGAGCTGGCAGAACGTCCCGACATCGGCTGTTTCATTTGTGTCGGTGGGGTTTACTGGCGCCGAGCCGTTTGACGAAGATGGCATCGTCACCATCGGGTTTCAGAACCATCCCGAGCTCGACCGGGTGCTTGGAACGACGGGGTTCATCATTGATGTCCTCACCGGCAACATTCTCGAAGCAGACATTTTTCTGAACGGTTCATTTCAGTGGTCGGTGGCCGCGGACGGTGAGTCTGGCCGATTCGACGTGGAATCGATTGCCTTACATGAAATCGGTCACCTGGCCGGCCTCAGCCATTCGCTCCTTGGCGAAACCGAAATGACTGCCGGGCGCCGCCGTGTCATCGCCGCCGAAGCCGTCATGTTCCCGATTGCGTTTTCTGCCGGTGTCGTTGCAGGACGAACGCTGCGAGCCGACGACGTGGCGGGCATGTCGGATGTCTATCCTGACGGAGGGTTCAGGACTGGAACAGGAAGTGTCCAGGGGCGCGTGACGAGAAATGGCAGCGGCATCTTTGGCGCTCACGTCGTGGCCTTCCAACCCGTGAGTGGGAACCTGGTCGGGGGGTTCACGCTGTCGAACACCGGCGAATTCGTCATCGCGGGCCTGATGCCCGGGCCACACATCATACGAGTCGAGCCGTTGGATGATGCGGCAATCGACAGCTTCTTTGGAGAGTCACCGCCACCCGAGACCCGCTTTGTCGTGACGTATCTCGATCAGCTGGCGGTCGTGCCGTCCGGCGGCAACACTGAGGTTGCCGACATCGCGGTGCGGCCGGAATGACGGGCTTTGGGGTCGCAAGACGAAGCCCGGGACTCGTCACCCTGGCGACGGTCCTCGTTCTTTGCGTGGCGCAAGCCAGGCTCGATGCGCAAAGCTATCCGCGAAGCGGATCGCTGGAGCTGGGCGGCAGCGTGTTGTGGATCGGCGGCTCGGACGCCGGCTCGGCCACCGCCGAAGAAACGGAGAATCAGACCGGGAGCACGAGTTCCATTACGCTGTTCGAGACGAGCGCCCGCCTTCGTTCGGCTCTGGGGATCGGCGGTCGAATCGGGTTCAACCTGACGTCCTCGATCGCGGTGGAAGGCGAGTTCGTCTACAGTCGTCCGACAATTGCCGTGTCGATCTCGAACGACTTCGAGAGATCGCTCGATCTCACCCTCGAGGGGTCCTCGCTGCATGAGTACTTCATCGACGGTGGCGTCGTGCTGCACCTTGATAACCTGCGCTTCAACAGGGGGGGGGTGCCGTTCTTGAGTGCCAGCGCGGGCTATCTCCGCCAACTCACCGAGGAGCGACAATCCGTTGAGACCGGACAGGTGTATCAGATCGGTGGTGGAATCAAGCAACTCGTCGGTCAACACTTTGGCGTGCGGCTCGATCTGCGCGCGGGCTTCAGGAAAGGCGGGCTATCGTTCGACGAGGGCGGGCGCCGTGCGTTTTTCGTGCTCGGCGGCGGCGGGTTCGTCGTGTTTTGACGTTAAGGTAAGATCTATCGATCGGCCTCCGACTCGAAAGGCAATCCCATGAATTCGTTTGGTACTCGTCAAACTCTGGCGTCCGGACCGGACTCCCTGGAGATCTACAGCCTGCGGGCGCTTGAACGGGCGTTCCCACACAGCAGCCGCTTGCCGTTTTCGCTGAAGATTCTGCTCGAAAACCTGCTGCGACACGAGGATGGTCGATTCGTGGACCGCGCAGACATCGAAGCGCTCGCGGGATGGCGGCCGAAGGCGGGACTTCAAAAGGAGATCTCGTTTGCTCCGGCCAGAGTACTTCTCCAGGACTTCACCGGTGTGCCGGCCGTTGTCGATCTTGCCGCCATGCGCGACGGCATCGTGCAGCTTGGCGGCAATCCCGATCGTGTCAATCCGCTGCAGCCCGTGGAGCTCGTCATCGACCATTCGGTGCAGGTGGACTACTTTGGCCAGTCGACGGCATTTGAATTGAACGCTGAGATTGAATTTGCCCGCAATCGCGAGCGGTACGCGTTCCTGCGATGGGGGCAAAACGCGTTTCGCAACTTCCGTGTGGTCCCACCAGATACCGGCATCGTGCATCAGGTCAATCTAGAGTACCTGGCTCGAGTGGTGTTCGTCGAAACTGTCGGTGGGATGAGACTCGCTTATCCGGACACGCTCGTCGGAACCGACTCACACACCACGATGGTCAACGGCCTCGGGGTGCTGGGCTGGGGAGTGGGAGGCATTGAAGCCGAGGCTGCAATGCTGGGCCAGCCGATGTCCATGCTCATTCCCGAGGTTCTCGGCTTCAAGCTCGTGGGCACGCTGGCCGAAGGAGTCACGGCCACGGATCTCGTGCTCACGATTACCGAACGACTTCGTAAACACGGCGTCGTCGGGAAGTTCGTCGAGTTCTTCGGGCCCGGGCTCGAGAATCTGACGCTGGCCGATCGCGCGACATTGGGAAACATGTGTCCCGAATATGGCGCGACCGTTGCGATATTCCCTATCGACGGGATGACGCTCGACTATTTGCGCCTGACGGGTCGCAGCGCCGACCATGTCGCGCTGGTCGAACGCTACGCGAAAGAGCAGGGCCTGTTCCGCGGGTCAGCCGGCGAATCGGACTACGACGACACCATCGAGCTACATCTCGGGACGGTCGAGCCGAGCCTGGCGGGGCCGAAGAGACCGCAGGATCGGGTGTCGCTGAAGAGTGCCAAATCAGAATTCGAACAGGCGCTCCCGTCAATGATGGTCGATCGCAAGGGCGGAGCCGCTCGTCCTGCTGCGGCTGCTTCGACCGGAGTGGCGGTCCTCGATGCCCCACCGCAGATCTCGGAGCAGCTGGACCACGGCGCCGTCGTCGTGGCCGCGATCACGAGTTGCACGAACACCTCGAATCCCAGTGTGCTCATCGCAGCCGGCTTGCTTGCCAAGAAGGCCGTCGAACGCGGCTTGAGCCGAAAGCCGTGGGTCAAGTCGAGCCTGGCGCCCGGATCAAAGGTGGTCACGTCGTACCTGCAAGACGCTGGCCTCCAGCAGTACCTCGATGCGCTGGGATTCAATCTGGTGGGTTATGGGTGCACGACCTGCATCGGCAACAGCGGACCGTTGCCCGAAGAGGTTTCTGCCGCCGTCAAAGAGCGCAATCTGGTCGTGTGCGCGGTGCTGAGCGGCAACCGCAACTTCGAGGGCCGGATTCAACCGCAGGTTCGGGCCAACTACCTCGCGTCGCCGCCGCTGGTCGTCGCGTACGCGCTTGCCGGCCGAATGACGATCGACCTGACGTCCGAACCCATCGGCATGGACACGGCGGGGCACCCCGTCCATCTTCGCGAAATCTGGCCCAGCCAGCGGGAAATCCAGGATGCCATGCTCCGATCGGTCCGCAGCGAGATGTTCGAGAAGGAGTACGCCAACGTCTTCGAAGGCGATGCACGCTGGCAGTCGCTGCAGGTTCCTACTGGAGATCGATTCCAGTGGGATACGACTTCCACGTATATCCGTAAACCGCCGTTCGTTGAAAACCTGGCAGGAACGCCCGCACCGCTGACGGACCTTCGGGGGGCCCGCGTGCTCGCCATCCTCGGCGATAGCGTCACGACCGACCACATTTCGCCGGCGGGGTCGATTCCGGCTGACAGCCCGGCCGGAAAATATCTGATCGGGTTGGGCGTGCAATCGAAGGACTTCAACTCGTACGGCGCGCGGCGCGGGAATCACGAGGTGATGGTGCGCGGCACGTTTGCCAATATTCGACTGCGCAATCAGATGGCGCCTGGCACCGAAGGTGGGTGGACGCGCTATCAGCCCGCAGATGAAGTCATGACGATTTACGACGCATCGATGAAATACCAGGCGGCCCAGGTGCCACTGTTCGTGATTGCGGGGAAGGAGTACGGATCGGGCTCGTCACGTGACTGGGCGGCCAAAGGGACCGTCTTGCTCGGCGTGCGAGCCGTCATTGCCGAGTCGTTCGAGAGAATTCATCGAAGCAACCTCGTCAACATGGGCGTGCTGCCGCTTCAGTTCCGCAGCGGCGAGACCGCCTCATCCCTCGGGCTGACCGGCCGCGAGGAGTACGCCGTCCTCGGCGTCACCACCATGACGCCACGTGGTCAGGTCACCGTCCAGGTGACAACGCCGGACCAATCGACCAGGCAATTTCCGGTCGTCCTGCGGATTGACACACCCGAAGAGCTCGAGTCCTTCCGTCACGGCGGCATCCTTCCGTACGTGCTCCGACAGCTGGCCGGGAGGGGGTAGAAGGTTTTCAGTTTTCCGTCGTCCGTTTTCCGTGTCTGTCTGGGCGTCTTCTTCGAACGATCCGACTCGATCATGCGTTGCATCAACGGATAACGGAATACGGAGAACGGAAAACGGAGAACGGGCTTTAAGATCGATGCTAACCACCGCCGCAATCAAAACCCGGGCCTCCGAGCTGGGATTCGATCTGTGCGGCGTCGCACCGGCCGCGGGCTTTCCCGAGCTTGCGAGGCTTCGTGAATGGATCGATCGCGGGTACGCCGGTGAGATGCACTACATGGCGCGATCGGCAAGCCGGCGGGCCGATGTCCGCTCGATACTTCCTTCCGCACGATCGGTGATTGTCACGGCCACCAACTACAACGTCGATCGGCCGTACTCGACGGAGTGCTCGGATTCATCGCGGGCATCCATCGCACGGTACGCCTGGGGCGACGATTACCACGATGTTGTGGGACGGCGGCTGGACGCATTGCTGGAATGGATGCGCGACCGGCATGGAGCCGCCTTCGAGGCGCGGGCCTATGTGGATAGCGGTCCTGTCCAGGAACGGGTCTATGCGCAGCACGCGGGTATCGGCTGGATTGGCAAGAACACCTGCGTCATCAACCCGGCACTCGGCTCCTGGATCTTCCTGGGAGAGATCGTCTGCAGCCTTGCACTCGAGCCCGACACACCGTCGCTCGATCAGTGCGGCACGTGTGCGCTCTGCCTCGAAGCGTGCCCGACGGGTGCGATCGTGGAACCCTGGCTGCTCGACGCAACGCGCTGCCTTTCCTACCTGACAATCGAACTCAAAGGCTCGATTCCCGACGGCCAGCGAGACGCTCTCGGCAGTCATGTGTTTGGTTGCGACATCTGCCAGGACGTGTGCCCCTGGAATGCGAGGCCGCCCATTTCAGACGAGCCCTCCTGGGAGCCGAGATCTTCCTTCGATCGACCGAGGCTCGTTGATCTCTGGATGCGATCCGACGCAGAGCTGAGGGAGATCACGCACGGAAGTCCGTTGACGAGGCCAAAATTGCGGGGGTTGCGGCGTAATCTTGCCGTTGCGCTTGGAAATTCCGAAGAGGCGACCGCCGCTGCAGCTCTCGAGAAGCAGCGACCGGATGAATCTCTCCAGGACTCCGATGTCGCGGAGCACGTGGCTTGGGCGATCCGAAAACTGAGAGTTTGAGAATATTTTCAACGCTGAGGACGCCGAGGGCGCGAAGTTCGCAGTGCATTCTATAAGATGATCTACTGCGGTCTCCGCGGCCTCTGCGAACTCTGCGTTGAGCCTTTTCAGATATTCGTGCGAGAATTTCACCTATGACGAAAAAGCCCTTGGTTTCGCTGCTTGCTGCGTCTGCCTTCGTGGGCTCGACCACCGGTGCTCAGCAGCCAGCTTTGCCCGACGTCGCTGCGGCTCAAGACGATGGCGTCCCGATTTGCGCGCGTCGAAGTCGGCGCGGATGTGTCTCGACTTCCCGAAAACGAACGACGAGCGCTCGGAAAGATCATCGAGGCGGCCCGCGTCATGGATGCGCTGTTCCTGCGCCAGGTCTGGGCGGGAAACGAAGCGCTGTTGCTCGACCTGGTCAGGGACACGACCCCGCTCGGTCAGGCACGTCTCCACTATTTCCTCATCAACAAGGGACCATGGTCGCGGCTGGACCATGATGCGGCGTTCATTCCCGGGGTGCCGGCCAAGCCCGCCTTCCGCAAACTTCTATCCGGCGGACGCGGCAAAGGGCGACGTGGAAGCCTGGTTGAAAACACGTCCGGAACGGGAGCGAGCCGACGCCACCGGTTTTTTCACGACCATCCGAAAGGCAGCCACCGGCGCGCGACAATTCACGATTGTTCCGTACAACGTGGAATACCAGGGTGAGTTGGCATTGGCAGCCGATCTCCTTCGCCAGGCTGCCGCGCTCACCACACAGCCCACGCTGAAGCGATATTTGACGAGCCGCGCGGATGCGTTCCTCAGCAATGACTATTTCGACAGCGACGTCGCCTGGATGGAGCTGGATGCGAGCATCGAACCGACCATTGGACCGTACGAAGTCTACGAAGACGAATGGTTCAACTACAAAGCGGCGTTCGAAGCGTTCATCACAATCCGGGACGACGTGGAAACCGCGAAGCTGACGAAATTCGGGGGCGAGCTGCAGGACATCGAGAACCATCTGCCGATTGATCCGAAACACAGGAATCCAAAGCTCGGCGCCATGGCACCGATTCGCGTGGTGAATGAGATCTTTGCTTCAGGTGACGGCAACCGGGGAGTGCAGACTGCCGCATTCAACCTGCCCAACGACGAGCGCGTGGTCCGCGAAAAAGGATCCAAGCGCGTCATGCTGAAGAATGTGCAGGAAGCCAAGTTCAAGCTGGTCCTGGCGCCAATCTCCAAAGTGGCCCTTCCAGGGCCGCTCCAGAGCGACGTGGCGTTCGACGCCTTCTTCACCCACATCCTCATGCACGAGCTCATGCACGGGCTTGGACCGCACAACATCTCGGCGGGCGGTCGCGCGACGACCGTTCGGCAGGAGATGAAGGAGGCTTCCAGCGCGATTGAGGAGGCCAAGGCGGACATTTCCGGGCTCTTTGCGCTTCAGTACCTCGTCGACAAAGGGGTGCTCGACAAGCGCTTCGAGCAGACGATGTACACGACGTTTCTGGCGTCTGCGTTTCGGTCGATTCGTTTCGGCATCAACGAAGCGCACGGCAAGGGCGTCGCGGTACAGCTCAACTATCTGCTGGATGCCGGCGCGGTAACGGTGGCGAGCGATGGGACCTTCAGCGTCGTCGCCGAAAAGATCAAGGACGCCGTCAGGAACCTCACGGGCGACATCATGACGATGCAGGCCGAAGGGAACTATGGCAAGGCGAGCGACCTTCTGAAACGGCTGGGAGTGGTGCGTCCTCCCGTTCAGCGCGTGCTCGATCGGCTGAAGTCCGTGCCGGTGGACATCGAACCAGTCTTTGTGACCGCGGAACAGCTGAGGACGGGCAAGTAGGGCACACGCTTCAGTTCATCGAACACGAACCGGGGCCGCGGGGGTCGCCGCACGTGCCGCACGCGCCGGGAGCCTCGCTGAACGTCGATTTCTGGCCGCTCCCGCCCACCGCAAAGACCGACAACATCCGGTCCAGCTCCTCACTCTGGCACGCGGGACAGTGGGCTTTAATCGATCCATTGACCAGGGCCTCGAACCGCTGGCCGCATCCTTTGCATGCATACTCGTAAATCGGCATACGTCTATTTTACGACGGAACACTGAAACCGAGCCTAGGGCGCCGGGATATTGGTGATGAGAAATTCCATGACCGGCCCGCGTCTGGTGGCGTTTGAATTGATCGCCCGGCGGGCAGGTACCCGCACACACCGCAGCCCCGCCTTTTTCACCTTCCGGCTTCGCTCGTACAGATCGGCGATTTCGCTGGCCGTGGAGTTGCTGACCAGAATCTGACACCCGCGCTCTGCGAGCTGAACGATGACATCCCGGAGGCGCTGCTGTTCGTCATGGCCGAACCCGCCGGCAGTGTACGACGTGAAATGAGCTGTCTTGCTGATTGGCGCGTACGGCGGATCGATGTAAATGAAGTCACCCGCCGCCGCGGCGAGGAGCAATCGGTCGAAGTCCGCGTGCATCAACGTGACGGAGGGTTCGTTCAGGGCTGCCGCCACCCGTCGGATGTTTTCGGCGTCGCAAATCTTCGGCCTGCGATACCGCCCGGCGGGAACGTTGAACCTGCCGGCTGAATTCAAGCGGAAGAGCCCGTTGAACCCGGTGCGGTTCAAGTAGATGAGCATGGCTGCCATTTCTGCGGTGTACCGCAGCGGCGCTCCATTCGCCCCGGCACGACGAACGCGAGCCGGGTTGAAACGCCGATCGCGGACATCGTAGTAGTGGGCGGTTCCATGCTGGCCTTGCTCGTGTGCCAGACGCTGCAGGGCGGCAATCACGCCGGCCGGAGCTTTTCGGACCGCGTCGTAGCACGCAATGAGGTCCGGGTTGTTGTCGACCAGTCCGGCATCGTGTCCGAGGAGTCGTCCGGAACCATAGAGGTCGAAGAACACGGCGCCGCTGCCAAGAAACGGCTCCCAATACCGGTTGAACGAATCGGGATAGAAACGACGGATTTGGGGTAAGAGCTGGCGTTTGCCACCGGCCCATTTCAGCAGCGGCCGCACACGCTTACTCGCGGACTCTGAAGGGTCCGCGCTACGTGATGCTTCGATCGTCCTACATGACGCTTCCATCGGCATGGACTATTGCCGCCGGCCCATCGCAATGCGAAGTCCCACGGCCATCCCCAGGTGAAATGCCGCTTCCTGGTGCAACCAGATGTGGCGGGACAGATTATCGACGAGCTCGTCCACCAGCTCACGGCTGTCGGACGCGAGCGCGTTCTTGATCGTGTTCATCAGCTCCTCCTGGCGCTCGAGGCTGACCGGTTCGAATAGCTCGTCTTCGTGCAGCGCCTCGAGCAGCTCGCCGTATTCATCCTCACACTGGTCTTCGATATCGCTGAAGCTCGGAAACTGTCGGGCTTCGCCTTCGATGTCGATCCTGTCGGCGCCCGCCCGGGCGATGTCCATCAGATCGTCTGAAGTGGGCGACACGGGAACCTCCAGCTCACGGCTCAAGTCTGAAGGCTCAAGTCTGAAGGCTCAAATGTCAAAACTCAAGCCTGAACTGACTTGAGACTTCAGCCTTGAGCCTTGAGACTTGCTAGAATGCCCATCATGAGGGCATTCGCTTTCGTTACGGTCCTGCTTGTCGCCTCCGTCGTGTCGATTGCGGTTCCGGTCACGCAGTCGTCGCCGTTCGACACTTTCTTCAGCTGAAGACACGATGCGTGTGGACGTTGTCCACTCCGGTGGCCTGGGACAGGAGATTGTCGCGCTCGATCGCGTGGTCTCCGATGGGCCCTGGCCCGGAAGCCGGACCCGCCTGGTGGACGATCTGAATCTCGGAAAGTATCTGTTCGAAGTGATTGATCGGGCCACGAACCGCACGATCTACTCACGCGGATTTGCTTCTGTATACGGTGAGTGGGAGACCACCCCGGAATATCGGCGGATCCATCGATCATTTTCCGAGTCGCTGCGCTTTCCCTGGCCGAAGGCGCCAGTCCAGGTGGTGCTGAAAAAGCGCGATCGCGACAACAGTTTCCACGAGTTCTGGTCCACCGTGGTCGACCCCAATTCGCGCTTCGTCAATCGTGCGACCCCGCCCAAGGCCGGAACCGTCTGGACGTTGTTCGAGAGCGGGCCGGCCGCACAGAAAGTCGACATCCTGCTCATCAGTGAAGGATACACAGCGGGCGAACTACCGAAGTTCCATGCCGATGCCAAACGGCTCGTCGATGCGCTGTTTGCCGTCGAGCCTTTTCGGAGCCGCAAGAGCGACTTCAACGTGCGGGGCCTCGACCTGCCATCGCCCCAGTCCGGGGTCAATCGTCCCCACGTCGGATCGTTCCGGAGGACGCCAATTTCCGCCGAGTACAACATTTTTGATTCCGAACGGTACGTGCTGACGCTCGACAATCGAGCGTTCCGCGACGCCGCAGCCTCGGCGCCCTACGAGTTCATCGAAATCCTCGTCAACGAGCAGCAATACGGTGGAGGCGGCATCTTCAACGACCAGGCAACCTCCGCGGTTGACACGGGATTTGCCGAGTACGTGTTCATCCACGAGTTCGGTCACCACTTTGCCGGGCTGGCCGACGAATACTACACGTCCGATGTGGCGTACGAGACCGGCGCCGCCGATCAGCCCGAACCGTGGGAGCGGAACATCACGGCCTTGAAAAACCCGAAAGAGCTGAAGTGGCGCGACCTGGTCGAACCCGGCACGCCGCTGCCCACACCCTGGGACAAAGAAGCGTACGAAACGAAGAGCCGCGAGGTCCAGGCGCGCCGCCGTGAGCTGCGAGCCAAGGGTGTGCCCGAGGCCGAGATCGACAAGCACTTTCGCGATCAGATGGCCTGGGATTTGAAGTTTTTGTCGTCGATGAAGTACTCGGGCAAGGTGGGGGCATTCGAGGGGGCCGGCTACGAAACCAAAGGTCTCTATCGTCCGGAAGCCGACTGCATCATGTTCACCCGGGACCCCGTTGGCTTCTGCCGCGTGTGCCGCCGGGCTATTGGCACGATCATCGATCAATATGCGAGGCCGTGAGCCTTAAGCCATGAGCCTTAAGCCTTCTTTCGTCGCCGAGCTCGAGCGCATCGTGGGTAGCGAAGGCCTGGTGCGCGACCCGAACGAGCTGCACGTCTACGAGTCGGATGGTCTCGCGCGACTCCGGTCCACGCCGGCCGTGGCGGTTCTTCCAGATACCGCTGACGAAGTGCAGCAGGTGGTCCGGCTTTGTCACACCCGTCGCGTCCCGTTCGTGGCGCGTGGACACGGAACCGGGCTCTCCGGCGGCGCCCTGCCGGTCAAAGACGGCGTGCTGATCGTCCTCACACGGTTGAACCGCGTGCTCGACGTCGACATTCCAAATCAGCGCATCACGGTCGAACCGGGTGTGATCAATCTCGAAGTGACTCGTCGGGTGGCACCGTACGGCTACTACTACGCGCCCGATCCGTCGAGCCAGCTGATCTGCTCGATTGGCGGCAACGTAGCCGAGAACTCAGGTGGCGCGCACTGTCTGAAGTACGGTTTTACGGTCCATCACGTGCTCGGCCTCGAGGCGGTGCTGCCGAGCGGAGATCTCATTCATGTCGGTGGTTCGGCGTTGGATCCGCCGGGGCTCGACATTGTGGGGGTGCTCGTCGGCTCGGAGGGCACTCTGGCCATCGTCACAAAGGTGATCCTGAAGCTCCTGCGCAAACCCGAAACGGTGCAGACCCTGCTGGCGGCGTTCGATTCGACCGAGGCCGCCGGCAATGTCGTCTCAGACATCATCGCCGCCGGCATCATTCCCGCCGCGGTTGAAATGATGGATCGGCTGACGATCCAGGCGGCCGAGGCTGCCGTGCACCCGAACTTTCCTGCTGCGGAGGCCGTGCTCATCGTCGAGCTCGACGGACCACGTGCCGAAGTGTCCGAACTGTTTCTGCTGGTCGAGGAGCGTTGTCGGGCCCGGGGTGCGTGGTCGATTGAGGTCGCGCAGACGGACGACCAGCGTGCGCGGATCTGGAAAGGGACGCAAGGCCGCATTTGCCGCGATGGGGCGCGTGTCACCCAGCTACTACGTGCAGGATGGTGTCATCCCCAGAACGAAGCTTCCGGAAGTGCTCGCGCGCATACGTGCCCTCGAGGTGAGGTCCGGGCTGCGCATTGGCAATGTCTTTCACGCGGGCGACGGAAATCTTCATCCACTCGTGTGCTACGACGAGAGCGTGCCCGGTCAAGCCGAGCTCGCCGAGTCGGTTGCGTCGGAAATCCTCACGTACTGCATCGAGGCAGGCGGTTCGATTACCGGGGAGCACGGAGTGGGCGCCGACAAGGCCGCTCAAATGCCGAAAATGTTCACCCCCGACGATCTCGACACGATGCAGTGGCTTCGATGCGCATTCGACCCGGTCAATCTCTGCAATCCCGGAAAGGTCTTTCCAACACCACGCCTCTGCGGTGAAGTTCCCGGACCGTATCGCAAGCACCCTGCCGAACTCGCGGGTCTCGCCGAGCGCCTGTAATGGCGGAGCGCCGAGCACCAGAAGCGATCCTCCAAATGGCTTCAGGCGTGGTTGGCAACGAACACGCTCGAATGGTCCCCAGTACCTCGGAGCCCGGTCACGCGGCCCCACCCTTCGTCATCATCGAACCACCGGATGCCGAGCGTGCAGCTGCCGTCCTCGCGTGGGCTTCGAGAGACGGCATCCCGCTTGCGATTCGAGGGGGCGGTACAAAAGCGGCCTGGGGCCCGCCCCTCGAGCGTGTCGACCTGATTCTGTCGACCCGGCGGCTCGATTCGTTGGTTGAACATCGTCACGGCGACCTGACCGCAACGGTGCAGGCGGGTGCACCGCTCGACCGCGTCAACCGTGAACTCAGCGCGCACCAGCAGTGGATTCCACTCGATCCCGCCTGGGGGCATACCGCGACGATTGGCGGAATCGTTGCGACCAACGACAGCGGCCCCCGCCGGCACCGACATGGGGCGCCGCGCGACTTGATTATCGGCGTGACGCTTGCTCGCACGGACGGACGGCTCGCGAAGGCGGGTGGAATCGTTGTGAAGAACGTGGCCGGCTACGACCTGGCCCGTCTGGTCACGGGGTCCTACGGCACACTGGCCCTCATCGTGGACGCGACGTTCAAGCTCGCTCCCATGGCTTCGTCCTCCCGGACGGTCATCGTGAGCGCCAACAGCTTTGCCGTATTGGGACTCGTGCTGACCGATCTGGCCGCAGGTCAGACCGTGCCGAGCGCCGTCGAACTCGAGATTCCACCAGGACGGCTGTTGATCAGGTTTCAGGCTGCCGAACGCGGGTCGCACCAACAGGCGTTGGATGTGGCAACCCAGGGCTCAGCACGCGGCGCCAGGTGCGAAATCGTCGATGGTGCTGCCGAAACGGAGCTGTGGCAGGGGCACGAGGGACGTCCGTGGGAAAAGCCCGGCAGCGTGATCAAGCTCAGCTTCCTGCCCGCCAGGGTCACGGCCCTCGCGGAATGGCTTCGGGAATCGCAGTCCGGGACCGAGTGGGAGCTCGTCGGACGAGCTGGCGTTGGCGTCCTGCTGCTGCGACTCGACGATGGTGACGACCAGATCGAACGATGTGTGGGCCAACTGAGATCCCAATTCAGGCCGGGCGAGGTCTTCATCACGGCCCTGCGTGCCAGTCCCGGGCTCAAAAGCCGACTGGCCGCACTGGGCGCGGGTAGTGACGCGATTCCATTGATGCAGACCATCAAGCGCCAGTTCGACCCAGCGGGTATTCTCAACCCGGGACTCGGAGCTGGGGGACTCTAGCAGCCCTGCTAATTTCGCAGCGCGCATTTAGCGGTTCAATGTACGCAACTTCCGCTGTCTGCTTCTCGTCTATATCAGGGAATCAGGCAGGGAGCTCCCTATGGCCATTCGTGTGTCGACCCACTTGATCTGCATCGGTATCCTGGCGCTGCTGGCGACCGGGTGCGGACTCGACGCGCGCTCGTTTCGTGTGGAGGGTTCGTTCGATCGAACGCTCCAGGTGGACGGGCCGGTGAGCCTCGACGTGAGAACCGGGTCCGGCGACATCAGCGTTCGCACCGGTCCCGAGGGAACCGTTCGCATCGTAGGTCGTATCACCGCCAACGGTTGGGCGCGACCGGATGCTCGCGAGCAGGTCACGCGCGTGGAATCGGACCCGCCAATCCACCAATCCGGAAACAGCATCCGAGTTGGCGGTCTCGGAGACTGGTGGTCGCTCAATCACGTCACGATTAGTTACGAGCTCACCGTGCCGGTCGAGACGCGTCTCCACGCCCGGAGCGGATCGGGCGATCAATGGATCGACGGAATCCGCGGCCCCGTCGATGCCGGTGCCGGCTCGGGTCAGATTCGCATCGGTCGCACGAACAAGGACGTACAGGTTTCGATTGGATCGGGAGATATCGACGTCGAAAGTGCCGGGGGCAGCCTGGTGGCCCGTGCGGGGAGCGGTTCTGTTCGAGCAGCAGCGGTGGCCGGCGCTGTGTCGGCGCGTACCGGCAGCGGAGACGTTGAAGTCGTGCAAACCGCCACAGGTGGCGTCGACGTCACAACGGGATCCGGTGACGTCTACATATCGGGCGCCCGCGGGCCGCTCTGGATACGAGCGGCCAGTGGCGATGTCGTCGCCGAAGGAGAACCAATCGGCAGCTGGACGCTCGGAGCCTCATCCGGCGACGTGACCGTTCGGGTGCCGGAGACGGCCGCATTCGATCTCGACGTCCGGACCGCCTCCGGCCATATTCGTACGGACCAGACCTTGTCAGGCACGGCCTCGTTCTCACGACACCGTCTGCAGGGACGAGTCCGGGGCGGGGGCCCACTGGTCGAGGTGAAGACGTCTTCCGGGTCAGTTGATATCGGACAACTGGGTAACGTGGAAGCAGCTGACACGCGGGCGAGATAAGAACCGGTGTCGAGATAAAAAGCCAGACCGGACTGCAGGATAGCCTATGGATTAGGCCAGGATGAGCCAGGGGAATTGCTACGCGGCCGGGGCACCACGCCGGCGAACGCCGCGGCCTGGCGGGCGGAGGCGAAGGTTTTGTTAAAGAGCTCGGCTAAGAGGAGGGCCGCCGTCGCCTCCCCGATCCCCGGAATGCTGGTCAGCAGGTCGCGCTGGGCGCGCAGCCCCGGGTGCTGATCCATATGCTGCGCGGATCTGTTGACGGAACTTGTCGATCTGGGCCTCGAGGTGCCTCGAGACTGCCTCGATCGACTGCTGCCACGGCAGGGGTGAGCCAGCCGGCCTGCGCGCGGTTGCGTTCCTCAGTCTGCATCCCCAGCAGCGCGTCGAGCCGGCGAACCAAGGCCTGCAGGTCGCGCATCTCCCGCGGCAGCAGCGTCCAGGCGGGCGGATGTTCCTTCGCCGCATAGTCGGCGAGCACGTCAGCGTCCACCGGGTCGGTTTTCGCGCGCGATAGCCGACTCTTAGTGTAGTGATGAATGATCGCGGGATTCAGGATCCTCACCTGATGTCCAGCATCCTCAGTGCGATTGCTGGTTCCGAAGTCGATCCCGCTGCTCATCGATGGAAAATTCCTGATCAAGGGCGATTCGTTCACGCACTAAGCGTTATGATGACCTCTTAACCTCGTGTTCCATCGTGATCGACACGCCGCGGATGGATGCATCCACAAGCTCGACCAGGTGCAGCATCGGCAGCGATTTGCCCGTCTGGGCGAGTTCGGTCCGAATCTGCAGCAGGCAACCTGGATTGCTCGACGCCACGACCTCGGCGCCTGTGGCAAGGATGTTCGCCGCTTTGCGCGCGCCGAGCGCGTGGGCTGGTTCCGGTTCCACCAGGTTGTAGATACCCGCCGAACCGCAACACAGAGACCCTTCCGGAATCTCGAGCACGTCCAACCCCGGAATGTTTTGCAGCACGCGTCGAGGCTGTGCGCTGATGCCTTGCCCATGCTGCAGGTGGCACGCGTCGTGGTACGCGACGCGCAGTCGAAGGGGATGACGCGGGGCCTGCGGGGAGAGCTCCGCCAGCACTTCCGAGATGTCGCGGGCGCGCGACGCAAGCGCGGCCGCCTTCTGCGCGTATCGCGGATCGTCGCGAAGCAGGTGCCCGTATTCCTTCAGCGTTGACCCGCAACCGGCGGCGTTCGTCACAATGACGTCGACGTCGGCACGCTCGAATGCGTCGATCAGCGCACGGGCGGAGTCGAGCGCCTCACGTTCCCTTCCTGAGTGCACCATCAGCGCGCCGCAGCATTGCTGGTTTCTTGGAACGATGACGTCACAGCCTTCGGCGGTGAGGACTCGGACCGTGGCGGCGTTGACCTCGCCGAAGAACACGCGCTGAACGCAGCCGAGCAGCAGTCCCACGCGCAGTCGCCTCGGACCGCGCGCCGGGTTCTCGGCGGGAATGTCCTTCGTTCCACCTGGAAACGACAAGGGTGGTGCCAGTGATTCCATGGCCCGCATCCGCCGTGGCAGAAGCTGCAGCACTCCCGACGCCCGGACGAGTCGCTGCAGCCCGGTGCGCTGGTATATCCACAACGGCCACGCTATCAGGCGAAGACGGCTTGGATACGGGAAGAGCGCAAACAGCGAGCGCCGGAAGAGGCGGTCCAGCCACGATCGGGGCGCGTGGCGCTCGAGCTGGGGGCGCACGGCCTCTATCAGCGCGCCGTACTGGACGCCCGACGGGCAGGCCGTGACGCAGGCCATGCAGCCCAGACACGCGTCAAAGTGCTCGAGGTACGACGTTGTAAAGCTGGCCCGCCCGTCGAGGCCCATCCGCGTCAGATAAATCCGGCCGCGGGGCGAATCCATTTCCTGGCCCCACAGCACGTAGGTCGGACAAGCCGGCAGGCAAAAGCCGCAGTGCACGCAGTCGTCGACAAGCTCCCGCGAGGGAGGATGATGCGCGTCGAAGATGCCAATTGGAGCTGCGGGGGTTGAAGGTCCTTCCATGAACTGGCAACACCTGCTAGCGTACCGCCGCTGCCGCCAGTGCTTCGAACCCCTTGAGGATGGAGAGCAGAATGGCAACTGCCGAAATTCCAAGGCAGACCACCGCGCCGACGATGTGGTCGGTGCGCTCGGGGCGAAGGGGATCCAGCCACCGTGCGGCAAGGTACCCTCCGAAGAAGCCACCCGCATGCGCGTAATTGTCGATACCCGGAACGATCAGTCCGAAGATGACCATCGCGACCACATAGCTCATCGCGTGGCTGCGCGCTGCGCTGCTGCCGCCTCTTCGGCCGTAATACACGATCGCACCGAGCAAACCGAAAATCGACGCCGACGCCCCGATGGTCAACGACGCCCCGCGAAGGAAGGGCAGCGGCATCCAGTACAGGTATCGCCCAGCCACCGAGCTGAGGAGGAAGCCGCAGATTCCGGCAATCGTGTAGATAATCACCATTCGCGCAGCGCCGTAGAGTTCGGCAGTCGCGGGACCGAGCTGACGAACCCCCATCATGTTGAGGACGATGTGGAGCAACCCTCCGTGAAGCCACGATGCGCTGGCGACGGTCCACCAGTGGCCGAGCCCGAAAACCGGGATCGCACCGCTGGCGCCGAACAGAAGCAAGGCATCCGTGCTGGGAGATAGCAGGGAGAGCAAGCCGTTCATCCGCATGCCCGCCCCCGACATGACCAGCATTGCGACGTAAAGCGCCGCGCAGGCGCCAACCACGAACGTCACGAATCCGAGATCGCCTCCGAGACCGCGCAGCGCCGGCGCGAAGCCCCAGAGGCTGGGATTCCGCCTTCCGCACGTGTAGCACTGCTCGTCGTTCACACCGACGAGCGACCCGCACGACGCGCACACCACCGAGCCTGAACGCTGTCTTCGAAACATGAGTCCTGTCTGTCCTGGTGAGGATGCAAAGACGTGCTCGATCGAGCAACCGCGCTGTGACGAGCGACCAGGGACCTTGTAGAGGTTATACTGGGAAGATGCCCACGCTCAAGAAATCCGCGCAGACAATCGCGAATCCGCTCAGGCGAAACGTCGCGATCATCGCGCACGTCGACCATGGCAAAACCACGCTCGTCGATGGGCTGCTTCACCAAAGCGGGATCTTTCGGAGCAACGAGCGGGTTGCCGAGCGGGTGATGGACAGCATCGATCTCGAGCGCGAGCGGGGAATTACGATTCTGGCCAAGAACACGGCCGTTCACTATCGACCGGCCGGAAGCGATGCAGGACATTCTGATCAATATCGTCGACACGCCCGGGCATGCGGACTTTGGCGGCGAGGTCGAACGCACGCTTTCGATGGTCGACGGGGTGATCCTGCTGGTTGACGCGTCCGAAGGACCGCTGCCGCAGACCCGATTCGTCCTGCGCAAAGCGCTCGAACGGGGCCTGCCTCCCATCGTCGTGATCAACAAGATCGACCGGGCCGACGCCCGTCCGGCTGAGGTCTTGAACGAGATCTACGACCTCTTCATCGACCTCGATGCCACCGAGATCCAGCTGGAGTTTCCGGTGCTGTACACCAACGCCAAACTCGGCATCGCCAGTCGCGACCCGGCGAACGTCGAAAGCGGCCAGACGCTGCGGCCGTTGTTCGAGGCCATCGTCGAACACGTCCCGCCACCGGTCGGCGATGCCACGCATCCGTTGCAGATGCTCGTTGCCAATCTCGACTCGAGCGATTACCTCGGGCGCATTGCGATTGGCCGCGTGTTCAATGGACGGGTGCGCATCGGCGATCCCGTCGCCGTGTGCAAGCTGGATGGGTTCGTGCAGGAAACGCGGGTGACCAAACTCTACGCCTTCGACGGGCTTCGACGGGTTGAGATCGACGAGGCGGCGGCCGGCGACATCGTGTGTCTCGCCGGGATCGACGATATCACCATCGGCGAAACGATCGCAGACCCCGAGCAACGGATCCCAATCCCTCCCGTTGCGATCGATGAGCCTACGGTCTCGATGATTTTCGGCGTCAACACGTCTCCCATGGCCGGCAGGGACGGGCAGTACGTGACGTCGCGGAACCTGCGCGACCGATTGACCCGTGAGCTGCTCGGCAATGTGTCAATTCGGCTCGAGGACACAGAGGCTCCGGAACAGGTCAAGGTCGTCGGTCGAGGAGAGCTCCAACTCTCGATCTTGATTGAGATGATGCGGCGCGAGGGGTACGAGCTGCAGGTTTCACGCCCGGAAATCGTCACCAAGGAAAAGTCGGGAAAAGTCGTGGAGCCAGTGGAGGAGCTGGTCATCGACGTCCCCGAAGATTTCCAGGGTGTCGTCATCGCGCAGGTCGGAGGCCGTCGTGGAACCATGACCAAGATGGTCAATCACGGAAGCGGACGGGTCCGGATGGAGTTTCGGATTCCGACGCGTGGACTCATTGGCTTTCGGTCGCAGTTTCTCACCGACACGCGCGGGACAGGCATCATGAATCACCTGTTTGCAGGGTGGGAGCCGTGGCACGGCGCCATTCCAGCCCGTAGCGCGGGTGCGCTCGTTGCCGACCGCGCGGGTGTCGCCACCGCGTACGCCATTTCGAACCTTCAGGAACGCGGCGAGATTTTCATCGAGCCGGCAACTCCGGTGTACGAAGGCATGATCGTCGGCGAGAACGCCCGTCCAAACGACATGGACGTGAACGTCACCAAGGAAAAGAAGCAGACGAACATGCGCGCGTCAACAGCCGACGAAGCCATCCGGTTGATTCCCCCCCGCCGGCTCGGCCTCGAGCAGGCTGTCGAGTTCATCAACGACGATGAGTTCGTCGAGGTGACGCCCCAGAACATCCGGCTGCGAAAGAAATCCTGATGGCCAACATGCGCCCGAAACGGGCGGACCCCCGTTCTTAACTCGATGCGGACCCCCGTTCTTCACTAAGTAATGCGCGGCATCTGGTACGCCATCGGAGCCTACCTGCTCTGGGGCATCCTTCCAATCTACTGGAAGTGGATCAGCCATGTATCCGCCCTGGAGCTCATCGGTCACCGCATCGTGTGGTCGTCCCTGATGCTCGGTGGCGTGGTGGTGCTGTCACGTCAATGGAAGCCATTCATGGCGGCCCTGACGCCGCGCGTCATACGCCTCTACGCGCTGGCCGCCCTGTTCATTGCCATCAACTGGTTTACCTATGTCTGGGCGGTCAACACCGGGCGCGTTGTGCACGCCAGCCTGGGTTACTTCATTAACCCGCTCATCAGCGTCGTTCTTGGCGTGATGGTGCTTGGCGAACGCCTGCGATCGTTCCAATGGGTCGCCGTGGCCCTTGCCGCGCTGGGGGTGCTGTACTTGACGTTGACGCTTGGCGTATTGCCGTGGATTTCGCTGACGTTGGCCAGCTCGTTCGGCGTGTATGGGCTGGTGAAGAAGACGGCACCGCTCGGTTCTGTTCATGGTCTCACCGTCGAGACAGCCATCCTGCTTCTGCCGGCGATCGGCTATCTGCTTCTTCTTGAACAAGCCGGTGGCGGAGCCTTCTTTCGCACCGGCGTCCTGTCAGCCATTTTGATCGTCGGTACGGGCATCGTGACCGCGGCTCCGCTGCTGCTCTTTGCCTCGGCGGTGCAGCGCGTGCCGTTGTCGCAGATAGGCCTGCTCCAGTACATCGCGCCGACCATGCAGCTCTTGCTTGGCGTGTTTCTGTACCGGGAACCGTTTGCACGGACCCAGCTGGTCGGGTTCGCCATGGTCTGGGCGGGGCTCATCATCTTCGGCCTGGAAGGACTGGTGAAAAGACAGGGGATTGGTGATTTGGCGATTAGTGATTCGTGATTAGTTGGCGATTTGGTAACCAGGCACCCTTATTGTCGTGGCTTGTGTCGCTTAGCCGCCTTTGTGAGCGCTTTCCAACGCCGCTTCTGGTTCTGCCCGACACGCGGATCCTGTCTGGCGGCAAGAGACTGGAGTTCCCGTTTCAGCTTGTGGTAGTTGGCCAGATGTTCCGGGGCCACCCGGCCATCCTGGACGGCGGTCGTGACAGCGCACCGTGGCTCGTCCTGGTGCTGGCAATCGCGAAAGAAGCACTCTGACGCAAGCGCTTCGATGTCGTCGAACGTTTCGCGTATGCCTTCGTCTGTGTCCCAGAGTTGCAGTTCGCGCATACCCGGGGTATCGATCATCAAGACGCCATCGGGCATGACGATCAATTCGCGGTGGCTCGTCGTATGACGACCTCGCTGGTCGCTCGCGCGGACATCGCGCGTACGCTGGCGGTCTTCCCCCAGAAGACGGTTAATGAGTGTGGACTTACCGACCCCCGACGATCCGAGCAGCGCGACGGTCTCACCTGGCCGCAGGTACTGGTGCAGCGCCTCGAGGCCATCCTGACGTTTACAGCTCACGGCATGCACGGGAACGTCAGGCGCAATAATCGTGACCTCGGCAACCGCGCTCCCGATGTCGTCGCTCAGGTCAGCCTTGTTGAGCACGATGACGGGCCGGGCCTGACTCTCGCGCCCAACAACGAGATAGCGCTCCAGCCGACGGAGGTTGAAGTCGTGATCGAGCGCCGACACCAGGAAAATCGTGTCGACGTTAGCGGCGACGACCTGTTCCTCGACCGTATTGCCGGCAACCTTGCGGGAAAACTTGCTGCGGCGGTCGAGCAAGGCATGAATCTGCGCCTCTCCACCGCTCTCCGCTCCCTGGAGAGCCACCCAGTCGCCAACAGCCGGAAAATCCTGACGGCCGCGCGCATCATGACGGAAACGGCCGGTGACGCGCGCACGCACCTCGCCGAGAGCCGTGAGCACGTTGTAGATGTGTGTGTGCTCACGGGCGATCCGCCCCGGCGTCAGGCCTTCAGCCGCGTACGGCGCAAACTGGTCGGCCAGTTTGGCGTTCCACCCATAAGTGGCCAGGTCGGTTGGCACGAGAAATTATCGCCCACTTTCCGTCACCTTGCCCCGGGGCGTCAGGGTCTTGTACAGTTTTCCGGATATGACGTTCGAAGCGGCGGCAGCAGTCGGTCTCATCGCATGCGTGTCCTGATTTTCGCGCTGGCTCTCGCGGTCGGCCAGCGGCCGGCCACTCCCTTCACGACGCCTCTCAGCCTGGCTGACATGCAAAACAAGCAGGTGGTGGTCGAGACGACGATGGGGGAGTTCGTCATCGATCTGTTGCCACAGGCGGCTCCGAACCACGTCGGGTACCTGATCAAGCTTGCCCGCGAGGGCGCGTACGACGGCACGACGTTCCATCGGGCGGTTCGGCTGGGGCTCATTCAGGGTGGCGATCCGATTTCCAAGGATCCCGCCAAGCGGGATCAGTACGGCACGGGTGGCCTCAACATGTTGAAGTCCGAGGTCAATGCCGAGCGTCACACGCGAGGCGCCGTGTCGGCGGTTCTCGTCGGGTCGAATGCGGACAGCGCCGGGTCGCAGTTCTTCGTCTGTGTCGCCGATCAGCCCGCGCTCGACGGGAAGTACACCGTGTTTGGGCGCGTGAGCGAGGGTATGCTCGTCGTGCAGAAGATTTCCGAAGCTGCGGTCGACGAGTCGGGGCGGATCCGCGATCGTATCGAAATCCGTCGAGTCACCGTTCGCGATAAGCCGCCTCCCGAGGCCGATCCGTTCTCGACGGAAACGGTTCAGCAGCTTTCAGGTATGCGGGCGACGCTCGAGACCTCGATGGGGGAGATTGGTGTCACATTCTTCCCGGACAAGGCTCCGGAACACGTTCGCAACTTTCTGCGTCTGGCGAGCGCCGGCGTCTATGACGGGATGGGGGTGCATCGTGTGGCTCGAGGATTCGTGATTCAGACCGGATTTTTGCCGACGCGGGCCGAACCGCTCAACGAGCGGCAGCAGCGATTCGTCCGGACACTCAAGCCCGAGTTTAACGATACACGACATGTGAAGGGCATCCTGTCGATGGCTCGCGGAAGCGATCCCGCGAGTGCGTCCACGTCCTTTTTCATCGTGACGGCGGAGGCGTCGGCGCTCGACGGCCAGTACACGGCGTTCGGCCGCGTCGTGACCGGACTCGACGTCGTGGAGAAAATTGAAGGGGCCGAAGTGGACGGAGAAACTCCGCGGGCCCGGATCGAACTCCGTCGCGTTCGAGTGAACTAGCAACGAGAACTGAGCCCTGTGAACCTTTTCAACGCCGAGGACGCTGAGATCGCCCTTCGACGATCGCTCAGGGCGCCCCGAGCAAAGTCGAGGGGCGCGGAGGCCGCAGATAAACTCTTTTAAGGTGTGCAGCGTGCCTCAGCGCCCTCCGGCGAACTCTGCGATTGAGTGTTTGGATCTGAAAACTGAAAACTGAGAACTAAAAGTGCCTCACCAGTTCATCTACACCATGAAAGGGCTCGGGAAGGCGTATCCTCCCGACGCGTTCGTTCTGAAGGATATCTGGCTGTCGTTTCTGCCGGGCGCCAAGATTGGCGTGCTGGGTCTCAACGGGGCCGGCAAGAGCTCGCTGCTGCGGATCATGGCCGGCGAGGATCGCGAGTTTCTTGGCGAGGCGTTTCCTGCCGAAGGCATCAGCACCGGGTATCTCCACCAGGAGCCGCGACTCGACGCATCGAAAACGGTGCTCGGAAACGTCGAAGAAGGGGTTGCCGCGCTGCGTGCGTTGCTGGACGAATACGATCGTGTGAGCACGCGACTCGGAGAAGACCTGACCCCCGACGAGATGGAAAAGGCCCTCGAGGTGCAGGGGCGTATTCAGGATCAAATCGAGGCGGCGGGCGCGTGGGATCTGGACTCACGGCTCGAGCTGGCGATGGACGCGTTGCGCCTGCCGCCTCCCGATGCCGATGTCTCGACATTGTCCGGCGGTGAGCGGCGTCGAGTGGCCCTGTGCCGGCTGCTGCTGAGGCAGCCCGATCTGCTGTTGCTCGACGAGCCCACCAATCACCTCGACGCCGAATCGGTGGCCTGGCTCGAACGACATCTCAAGGACTATCCCGGGACGGTCGTTGCGGTGACCCACGATCGCTACTTCCTCGACAACGTCGCCGGCTGGATCCTCGAGCTGGATCGCGGGTCGGGAATCCCGTGGGAAGGCAACTATTCCTCCTGGCTCGACCAGAAGAAGCGCCGGCTCGAGGTCGAGGAGAAGCAGGAAACGAAGCGGCAGCGCACGCTCGAGCGCGAGCTCGAATGGGTACGCATGTCGCCACGCGCGCGTCAGGCAAAAGGCAAAGCCCGATTGACCGCGTACGAGGAATTGCTCAACGCCGACACGGCTCAGAAGATCGAAACCGTCGAAATCTACATTCCGCCAGGCCCGCGGCTCGGTGATGTCGTTGTCGAGGCGCGAGATTTGCGCAAGGCGTACGGCGATCGCCTGCTCATGGACGATCTGACGTTCACGCTGCCTCGCGGCGGGATCGTTGGCGTCATCGGTCCCAATGGTGCCGGCAAGACGACGCTGTTCAAGATGATTACTGGCCAGGAAAAGGCGGACGGTGGGACGCTGCGTGTTGGTGAGACCGTTCAATTGGGCTACGTCGACCAGGAACGGGATGCGCTCGGCGCCGACAAAACCGTCTGGGAGGAAATCAGTGGTGGCCAGGACGAGCTGCTGGTCGGCAAGCGGACCGTCGCGTCACGCGCCTATGTGTCGTGGTTCAATTTCAAAGGCCGCGATCAGCAGCGGAAGGTCGGGTCACTGTCGGGCGGCGAGCGGAATCGCGTGCACCTGGCCAAACTGCTCCGGCGCGGGGCCAATGTCCTGCTGCTGGACGAGCCAACCAACGATCTGGACGTCGACACGTTACGGGCGCTCGAAGACGCCTTGCTGCAGTTTGCCGGCTGCGCGGTGGTGATCAGCCACGATCGATGGTTTCTCGACCGGATTGCCACGCACATGCTGGCCTTCGAGGGTGAGAGTCAAGTGGTCTGGTTCCAGGGCAATTACCAGGATTACGAAGCCGACCGACGCCGGAGGCTGGGAACGGCGGCCGATCAACCGCATCGAATCAAGTATCGAAAGCTGACGAGGACGTAGCGTCCAACGAAGAGGACCCAAATTGCCGAGCGACCAAAGGTCGCGAGGTACAGGTCGCGGGGGTGGGGCCCCGCGACACATTAATGATAGACCCGCCGACGGAGGAAACCGAATCACCGTGACAGAACCCAAGAAGAACCCCAACCTCAAGAGCGCCTGGCAGGAAGCGCGGCAGCTCATCTGGCAGCATCGCAAACGGCTGGCACTTGGCCTCGTGCTGATGCTGGTCAGCCGCCTTGCCGGTCTGGTTTTGCCGGCATCGTCGAAGTATTTGATCGACGAGGTCATCGGCAACGCGCGCATGATCTGTTGATGCCGCTGGCCCTGGCGGTGGCTGCCGCGACCCTGGTGGATGCCAGTTGTTCGTTCGCGCTGTCGCAGGTCCTGGGGGTTGCCGCCCAGCGGGCGATTGCGGACATGCGTAAGAGCATTCAGGCGCATGTCACCCGGCTGCCAATCCGCTACTTCGACTCGACGCAGACGGGGGTGCTGATTTCGCGGATTATGAGCGACGCCGAAGGCATCAGAAACCTGGTCGGGACCGGTCTGGCGCAGCTGGCGGGCAGCCTGGTCACGGCATTCATTGCGCTTGGGGTGCTTTTCTACATCAACTGGCAGCTTACCACCATCAACCTGTTCATCCTTGCTGCGTTCGGCGCGGTCATGGCGACCGCGTTTACCCGCCTTCGTCCGTTGTTTCGCGAACGCGGCAAGATCAACGCCGAAGTCACGGGTCGTCTGGCCGAATCTCTCGGGGGCATTCGCATCGTCAAAGCGTACATTGCCGAGAAGCGCGAAGAGCGCGTCTTCGCCCAGGGCATTCATCGGCTGTTTCGAAACATTGCCCAGTCGATGACCGGCGTCTCGGCCACCACCGCGTTCGGCAGCGTCGTCGTCGGCGCGATTGGGTCGGTGATGATTGTCATGGGTGGTCGCTCGATTCTGGCGGGCACCATGACGCTCGGCGACTTGTTCATGTACATCTTTTTCGTGGGACTGCTCGCGATGCCCGTCGTGCAGATGGCGTCGATCGGGACTCAGATCACGGAGGCCCTGGCCGGGTTGGATCGGATTCGCGAAATCAAGCGGATGGCGACCGAGGACGAAGAGGACGCGCAGCGTGAACAACTGGAGACGGTGCGCGGCGAGGTCGTGTTCGACCGGGTGTCATTCGAGTACGAGACCGATCTCCCAGTGTTGAAGGAAATCTCGTTCGAGGCAGCGGCCGGATCGACGACGGCGCTGGTGGGGTCGAGTGGTTCGGGTAAGAGCACGCTTATCAGCCTGGTCATGGCCTTCAACCGGCCGATATCCGGGCGCGTGCTGGTCGATGGTCACGATCTGGCCGGTGTCCGGCTGCGTGACTACCGGGCGCAGCTCGGCGTGGTCCTGCAGGACAATTTCATGTTCGACGGAACCGTGGCGGAGAACATCCGATTCGCCAGGCCGCATGCCACGATGGAAGAGGTGCAGGGCGTCAGTCGCATTGCTCATTGCGACGAATTCATCGAGAAGTTTCCCAAGAAGTACGAGACGATTGTTGGAGAGCGGGGTATCAAGCTGTCTGGCGGGCAGCGGCAGCGTGTCGCGATTGCCAGGGCCATCCTTGCCGATCCCAGGATTCTCATCCTCGACGAAGCCACCTCGAGTCTCGACAGCGAAAGTGAAGCGATGATACAGGACGGGCTTCGCATGCTGCGACGTGGCCGGACGACGTTCGTCATTGCCCATCGCCTTTCGACGATCCAGAGCGCCGACCAGATTCTCGTCCTGGAAGCCGGGGAAATTGTCGAGCGCGGGACACACGACGAGCTCCTCGCGCACGAACGGCCGCTACCGCCAGTTGTACGACAAGCAGTACCGCCTGGAGCGGGATCGCTTCATCAACCCTGGCGAAGACTTCACGCCGGAGCTGCCGAAGGTCGTGCCCGCGGTTCCCGCGCGCGCCGGCGGGTCGGCATTGTAAACTTGTTGTAGCAGGCCTGAAGGCCTGCGCTACGTACCGATCGAACGCGGGGCTTCGGCCTCAGTACGTAGCGCAGGCCCTTAGGCCTGCTAGACTGATCGGTATGACCAACACACAGCGGTATGTCTTGGGTGCCGCCGCGGCAATGGCGGCAATTGCGCTGGTCGCGCTTGCCGTGCGCTACACGAGGAACGTCGGAACGTCGCTGTCCGGCGGACCGACGCGCACGGTGCAGTTCGTCAAGAACCCGGCGCCGGTGCCCGAGATGACGTTCCGGGATATCGACGGCCGGACGATGTCGACGAACGACTGGAAAGGCAAGGTCGTTCTCGTAAATTTCTGGGCGACATGGTGCCCGCCGTGTCGTGAGGAGATTCCGGCATTTGTGGCCATGCAGGAGAAGTATCGAGACGATCTGTTGATCGTCGGTGTGTCGATGGACGAGGGGTCGCTCGACGAAGTCCGCCAGTTTGCGCGCGAGCACAAGATGAACTATCCGATCGTGATGCAGACGCCCGAGCTCCACAAGAGCTTTCCCGGCGTGTTCGCGTTGCCCACCACGTTTGTCGTCGATCCGCAATTGAAGACGGTGCAGAAACATGTCGGGTTGATCAACCCGGAGATCTACGAGCTCGAAACGCGTGTCCTTGCTGGACTTTCGGAAGATGTCAATGTCGAGCAGGTCGAAGACACCGGCAGCGTCCTGCTCTCGAATGCCGCGCTGGCAACGGAGATTCCCGGTCTCGACATGTCCGCGCTCAGCGCCGAGCAAAAGACGGCCGCGCTGAAACGGCTCAACCAGGAAGGCTGTACCTGCGGTTGTAAGTTAACGATTGCGCAGTGTCGTATCAACGACGCGTCATGCGCGATCAGCCCGCCGCTCGCACAAAAAATCGTCGACGAAATCCGGGGAAGCTGAAAAGACTCCCGCCCCCTTTTTCAGGCGCCCGTGACGCGCACCATTTCGGTGACCGTCGTCGTGCCCTGGACGACCTTTTCGGCTGCTGCCTCGCGCAACGTCCGCATGCCAGCCTGACGCCCTGCGCGGAACAACTCTGCTGAATCCGCGTGGCGGGCCACCAGCGCGCGAATCTGATCGGTCATGGGCAGAATCTCGAAGATCCCATCACGGCCGCTGAAGCCGGTCTGGCGGCAGTGCAGGCATCCCGAACCACGCCGCAGTCGCAGCGCCTCGCGAGGAAGCTCGAGCAGGGCGGCTTCCTCCACCGTCGCGGCATACTCTTCCGAGCAATGACTGCAGTTAACGCGGACGAGGCGCTGGGCCAGGATGCCGATGAGCGTCGAGGAAATCAGGAAGTGCGGGACCTTGAGGTCGAGCAGCCGAGTAATCGAGGAGGACGCGTCGTTGGTGTGCAGCGTCGACAGTACCAGATGACCGGTCAGGGCGGCTTGCACGGCGTATTCGGCCGTTTCCTTGTCGCGAATTTCGCCGACCATGATGATGTCGGGGTCCTGACGGAGCACGGTCCGCAGTGCATTCGCAAACGTGACGTCAATCTGCGGGCGGACCGAGACCTGGTTGAACTCGTCGTGCACCATTTCAATCGGGTCTTCGATGGTGATGATGTTGACTTCAGGCTTTGAGAGGAATTTCAACGCCGTGTAAAGCGTTGTGGTCTTGCCGCTGCCCGTGGGGCCCGTCACGAGAATGATGCCCGTCGGTTTCGAGAGAAAGTCGTGAAAGATGGGCAGCTCGTGCTCCGAGAAGCCGAGCTGGTCCACACGTTTCAAGAGCACGTCCGGATCGAAAATGCGCAGCACGGCCTTTTCGCCGAATGCCGTGGGCATGGTCGAGACGCGCAGCTCGATCTCCCGTCCGCCCTGGTCGCGCTTGATCCGCCCGTCCTGTGGCCGGCGCTTTTCGGCCAGGTTGCAGCCGGACAGCAGCTTCACCCGCGACACAATTGCTTGATACACGATGCGCGGGATCAGATGGACGTCGTGCAGGACGCCGTCGATTCTGAGTCGGACCAGGGTGGCCTGCCGCTTGGGCTCGAAGTGGATGTCGGAGGCGCGCTGCTCGAACGCGTAGCCCAGGATGCGGTCGAGCGCGCGCACGACCGGCGCCGCCGCAGGGTCGATCTCCGCCGTCTCGGTCGAGAGAAACTCCTGGTTGCCCAGATCAACCGACAGCCAGCTTCCCGCCAGCTGCTTTTCGGCGTGCGTCAGGCTCGTCTTGAGCTCGTAAAAGCTCTTGTTGATGGCTTCCACGTCTCCGCGCGTGGCAACCACGCGCGCGACATCCAGCCCCGTGACCCGTTTGATATCGTCCGACGGGAACGTGGCCAGCGGATCGTGGACGGCCACCGTCAGCGTGGTCTCGGTCTTCGAGATGGCAATCAGTCCATGTTTCCGGGCGAACGGACCCGAGAGTGCAGTCGTCACGACATCGAGATCGAGATCGAGCGGGTTGATCTTGACGAACGGCAGCCCGGCATAGGTGGCCAGCGTCTGGGCAATCTGCACTTCGGTTGCAATGCCGAGTTCGACGATGGCTTGTTCGAGGGTTGTCGACTTGAGCCGCGCGGTCCGGCGAACGATCTCAATCTGATCGGGCCGCAGGATCTTGTAGAAGACCAGTACCTGGAGCAGGTCCGTCCCATCTGCCGATCGACCCGCCGCCGGTGATGGGGAATGACGGCGGCGGGCCGCTGCCCCGGTTGTCGGTGTGTTCTTGATGTCGGTCACAACTGGAATGCGTCGACTCTTGTAGCGGCGGGTCTTGAGATCCGCCATTGTCGGCCCGCCGAGCGTAGTCCCATGTCGTATCGGACGACCGACGCGGCTGGAACAGTGACGTATCATGCGCTCGGCATGTCCCTTGACGGCGCCACCGGGAGAACCTACCAGTACCAGAAAACGCACGTGCTCGACGCGCTTGCGCGGCACGGTCTCGTCCCGAAGCCGACGACGTCCCCGGAACGGTTGAGAGAGTTTCTCAATGACCTGTATCGGTACGAGCTCCGACGGCTTCGCGATTGCCTCGTTCGGAAAGAGTTTCCGCGCAGCGACTATTCCGGACGGGTCATTGCGTTGCGCAGGCGCTATCAGCTGATGTCGGTGCCAGTCCAGTTCTGGACGGAACCGTCCCAACCGTAGCGTCAGCGACACTGGATATCACGCCAATCACCGCTTGGTCACGCGGGGGCTAAAGCCCGCGCTCTACAGGAGCCTGAGCAAGGTTGGTGAGGCGCACAATCAAGCGGTCGAGATAATCTACCGTGTCCTCTTCCAGCAGGACTGGAATCGCCGTTCGCAGATCGGGATATTCAGCATCGGTCAGGCGAGACATTCGTCCGGTCACACCGTCCCAGTGAAGAACCACGATTGGTCCGGGAGCGGGTTGGTCGGACCACGCGCGAAGGGTCTGGTGTGTGTCGCCGAGCCACTCGGTGCGACAGCAGTGCAGGAGCCACGGCGACACGATGTGCACCCGGCGCGTCAAATCCTCAGGGGCAAACGGCGGGCGAGCGACGAGTGGCATCGCCCATTCCCAGCTTCGCAGGGGGGCGCCAACGATCAAAAGAGTGCCGGGCGCAGCAGACGACGCTTCCCGATGGAGATCCGTGGCCGCGACCTTCGAAATCGACGCAGCGCGATGGAGATTGCCGAGAGCCGCGCGAAGAGGAACGAGATACGCTGCCGTCATGGCTGCCGCGACCAGGGTGGCAGCAATCCGCAAGCGCGGCGAGCGACCAGGCTTCCACGCCGCTTGAAATGCAAATCCCAGCATCATTGCCCATGCGACGGCGGCAAGATACAAGTGACGCGGCGATTCGTACCCGGCGGCAATTGTCGGAACGAGCGCCATGAGCATCCAGACAGGTCCAAAGTAGAGCGCGGAGCCGATGGTTCGCCGCGTATCGCCCTTCGCCTGCATCCACCAAAGCCCGAGCACGAGACCAACCGCGGCAAAAAGCGAAGTCCATGCGAGCGGCGGCCCCATGGTGACGCCTCCCAGCACAATTCGTTCGATGTGACGTCCGATCCGGTTGGCGAACGCGGTAAACGCTCCTGTTGGCAATTGGCTCTCCCGCACGAGATCACCAAACAGAACGTATCGGAGCAAAAGAAACATGCCCGTCAGCAACGCGAAGGGAACATACGGAAGATACGACCGAGGCCTTTTCCAGGAGGCGCTTCGCCCCCCTTTCCGCTGCCAACACGTCGTAGAGCAGCAGCGTGCCGACCATGGTGATGGTGTTTTCCTTGCTGAACAACGCTCCGAAGAAGAGCCCGACAGAGATCAGATAGGGCACGCGGTGGTTGGACCCCGTGCTGCGCCATGTGGCGTACGCGAGAAATGAGGCGAGGTAGAAGAATGCCGGGAGCGAATCGACGCGACCGGTAATCCAGGCAACGCTTTCGACCTGGACAGGGAGAATGACAAACAGAAGCGCAGCGAGCGTGGCGCCCGGCATGGACAGCCCCGCGACCCGACGAGCGATGGTCAACACCAGAACGCCGTTCACCGCGTGAATGAGCATGTTGATCACGTGATGGACGGTGGGCGCGGCTGCACCCACGAGCGCGGTCAACTGGTACGAAACTGCCGGAAACGGGCGAATCTCCTGCGGTGGGACTCCAAAGACGGTCTCCATCCACGAACCGACGAACCAGCGCGGAAAGTACCAGGCAGGTTTCTGAGAAAGAATCTGCACGACCCCGAAGTCGTCGGCGACGAAGTAGTCTCGCACCGTCAGCAGGTAGGGCAGAACCGCTGCGAGACAGACGATCAGGATTGCCAGCGTCGAGTTGCCAGACCGAGACTCGGGGGCACCAAGTGTCACTTGAATTTGTACTTCACGATCAAGGCAATCATGTTGAACCCGGTGCGGAGCGTGCCCTTGAAGCTTCCCGTGATTTTGGAGTCTCCGACGCGTCCCCGGTAATTGACGGGAACCTCGATGATTCGCAGACCCCGTCTGAGGCCGAGGATGACCATTTCCGGAAGAAAATGTGATCCGCCAACCGTCAGATCACCCCGAATGGCCTCGAGAGCGGTCCGATGGGTCAGTCGGAGCGTACAGCCGCAGTCACTGAGCGACGGACCGCCGTACAGCACCTGAATCATCTTGGCAACGATCCAGTTGCCCATCCGGAGAAACCAGCCCATGTTGGCCTGGGCCCAGACGAGCTCGCGGGTCGTGCGCGTGCCGCACACCATATCGAAATCGTCGGCGTACGCGAGCAGCTTGAGCACATCGCGGCCCAGAAACGTACCGTCCGGCTCGGCCGTGATGACGATGTCTCCGGTGGCCTCGTGCAGACCCCGCCGAAGCGCATGCCCGTATCCCTGGGCCGTCTCAGTGACGACGCGCGCGCACGTTCTTGCGGCTTCGGCGCCGGTTCCGTCGCGAGAGTTGTTGTCGACGACGATAATTTCATCGACCACCGCGGGGATTGAAAAATCCTCGACCGCGGAGCGGATGTACGGCGCTTCGTTGAAGGCCGGCAGGACGACGCTGACCCGCTTTGACCCGTACATCAGGCTCGGCGCTCAGTCTTTCCGCGCGATGATGAGCATCTGGCCTGCCAGAGGCTTGACCGGAGATCGCAGATAGGCGCGTATCAGCCAGGCCGGAATAGACGATCGGATCCCGCGCATCGAATACGGCAAGAACTTCGGCCGGCACAGCTCGACACGCAAACCGTGCGCGCGCATCAGGTTTCCCAGTGACGTGTCGGTAAATACCGATCGATGCGTGTAGTCGTCGAAATAGTTCCGATAGGCGTATCGAAAATTGGGTTGGATGACGATGAAGCGGCCGCCGGGCTTGAGAATACGGGTGACGCCCTGAACGAGCGACGAGGCGACGTCGGCCTCGAAGTGCTCGAGAAAGTTGGACGCGATCACGACATCGAACGCTTCGACCCCGAAGGCGCCAAGCCCCGTCACGGCGTCGACGACAATGGGCTCGACATCCCGCGCGGCATACAACGGGAATTCTGGCCAGGAATCGAGCGCGACTTTCCGTCCGGCGCGCACGGCGTTGATCCAGTCGCAGTAGCCGGCGCCGAGCTCCAGCACATGCGAGTCGGCAGGTATCCACGGGGCGACGAAGTCGGCCAGGACCTTCCACACCGTCTCTCTGGCCGGGTGCCTCGTCAAATGGACTTCGTGATAGTGACGCCCGGCGTGCACCGAGACTGAGCCCCTCATACTCCGAGCCACACCGCAGGAAGGTTCTTCGGCACCTCAATCTCCTGAAACGGCATGCTTGCCCGGGCTCCTCGGATCTTGACCCACGCTGCCATGGTGCGCAGCCCCTCCTCGAGCGTGGTCTGCTGGCGGTTGCCGAACACGTCGCGCACCTTCCCATGCGTGGCATGGGCATGCTGTACCTCGTGCCGAGGTGGCAGATGAACGATATCGGGCTCGACGTTCATGACGGCGGCCACCTGCCGCGCGAGATCGTTCAATGCACATGGCTGATCCGCGCCGACGTTGAAGATCTGGTTCCACGCGGATGGGATCTCGATGGCTTCGGCCATGACAGGCGCGACGTCGTCAATGTAGCTGAAGGCCCGGGTTTGCGTGCCGTCGCCGAAAATGGTCATCGGTTTGCCCTGGAGGATCTGGTTCATGAAGATGCCGACGACGTTTCGGTACCGGTCGCCGATATTCTGCTTCGGGCCGTACACGTTGTGTGGCCGGAAGATGATGTAGTCGAGCCCAAACATGTCGCGACTGGCGTGCAGCTCCTGCTCCACGGCAAACTTCGCAATTCCGTAGGAATCCTGAGGTTCCGGACGCGTCGTCTCGTCCATCGGCAGCTGGGCCCGGTCGCCGTACACGGCAATAGACGATGTAAAGATGAAACCCTTGACGTCGAAGTTGACCGCCGCGTTGATCAGGTTGACGCTGCCGATCACGTTGTTCGTGTAGTTGAACCGCTTGATGAAGTGGCTCAGCCCTTCGGCGGCGTAAGCCGCGAGGTGATACACGTAGTCGAAGGCATGTTCGTCGAACAGTCGATTCAGCAGCTCGACATCGAGGATGCTTCCGTGAACGAGCCTTGCGCCGTCGGTGAGATTGTCCGCGAACCCGCCGCTCAAATCGTCGAGGACGACGACCCCGTGGCCCCGTCGCCTGAGTGCCTCGGCGAGGTGTGATCCGATGAATCCGGCGCCGCCGGTCACGAGGATCGTGCTCATGCGGGTTGATGAGTGTTGTGAGTTCTCGAAGACTCAACGCAGAGTTCGCGGGGGCCGCTGAGATCGCTGGGGATCAACCTAAGAATTCTCTGTGGCCTTCGCGTCCTCGGCGTCCTCAGCGTTGAAAAATTCACGTACGCCTCAGTTATCAATTGTCCGTTCTTGTCGGAGCCCTTCTTTCCGCCATTTCGCCATGTGCCCGTCAAGGTACATCACCCGCTGGAATCCGTACAAGTGCATGGCCGCCGCTGCCAGGCGCGCCCGGGGTCCGTGGCCGCAATACACGACCACCGGTTCAGCACGGGGAATTCTTGCTGCTCGAAAGAGCATTGTCCAGAATGGAAAATGAAGAGCACCCGGAACGTGCCCGTCGACAAACTCCCGGCGAGATCGTGACGTCAAGGATGGTTGGGGCAGTGCCGGCGTCGATCTGCGCGATCAGCGCGGAGGGGCCGATTGACGCCATGGTCGAATCGCGTAGCGCGGATCCTTCCGCCTTCGCTGAAGCTTCGGCGGACCGCCGTAGCCTTGGCGGAGGCTGGTCAGAGTCCGCCTGTGGCTTTCAAAAGATCCCGAGCTGGAGCTTGGCAGCCTCTGACATCAGGTCTTTGGTCCAGGGCGGATCCCAGACAATCTCGACGTGCACGTCCTTGACGCCGGGAATCTCGCGCACGCGCTGTTCGGTTTGGACGGGCAGCACCTGTGCGGCCGGACATCCCGGTGATGTGAGGGTCATGCGAATCTCGACCGAACCCTCTGCATCCACAATGATGTCGTAGATGAGCCCCAGCTCGTAGATGTTGACCGGAATCTCGGGATCGAAAATCGTCGAGAGCGCCTGGACGATCTGCGGCTTGAGCTTCAGCGTGTTGAGCGGATCCGACGTGAGCGGCACACGGCCGCCGGCGCCAGGCTGCGGTGAGGCGGACTCGGGTGCGTCGGGGATCACCGGAATAATCCGCCCGGCATCCGCAGCGTCATTCTGTGGAGACGACATCGTGTTTGGCTTCCAGAGCGGCCCGCAACGTATGCCACGCCAGGCTGGCGCACTTGACGCGGACCGGATACTCGCGCACGCCGGCAAAGACCGCAAGTTTGTCCAGGCGTCCGATCTCCACAGCCGCGTCCGCGGGCGCGGTCACCATGTGGTGGAATTCTTCGAACAAGCTTCCCGCGTCGACGATGGTGCGCCCCTTGAGCGCGTCGGTCATCAGAGAGGCCGAAGCCTTGGAGATAGCGCATCCCGACCCTTCGAACGCGACATCCTCGATGACATCCCCTTTCAGACGGAGATACACCGTGATGCGATCGCCACAGAGCGGATTGTAGCCTTCGGCCTTCTGACTGGGAGGCTGGATGGCGCGGAAGTTCCGCGGCCGCTTGTTGTGGTCGAGGATGACCTCCTGATAAAGCTCGCGCAAATCGGACATTACGTGAAAATCTCCTGCACCTTGCCGAGTGCCGCGACGAGCGTATCGATCTCGTCGCGCGTATTGTAGAACGCCAGCGATGCGCGTGCGGTTGCCGGTACACCCAGCCGCTCCATCAAAGGTTGGGTGCAGTGGTGGCCGGTCCGAATCGCAACGCCTTCCTGGTCAAGGATAGTCCCTATATCGTGCGGGTGCACGTGCTCCATCACGAACGACAGGACGCTGGCCTTGCTTGCCGCAGTTCCCAGAATACGCACTCCCGTCAGCCTCGACAGCTGTTCCGTGCCGTAGGCCAGCAGCTCGTGTTCGTAGGCCTGGACAGCTGGCCAATCGAGTCCGTCGAGGTAATCGATGGCCGCACCGAGGCCCACCGCGCCGGTGATGTTCGGCGTACCGGCTTCGAACTTGTACGGCACGATGTTGTATTCGCTCTTCTCGAAGGTTACCGAGGAGATCATGTCCCCGCCACCCTGATAGGGGGGCATGCTGTCGAGCAGGGCGCGCTTGCCGTAGAGCACGCCAATGCCTGTCGGTCCGAACATCTTGTGTCCGGAAAACGCGTAAAAGTCACAGTCGAGCGCCTGCACATCGACCTTCAGGTGCGGTACGGCCTGCGCACCGTCGAGCAGCACGGGAATCCCGCGCGCGTGAGCGGTGGCAATCATCTCCTGTACCGGATTGATCGTTCCCAGCGAATTCGAGACGTGCACCAGCGACACCAGCTTCGTGCGCGTTGTCAGCAGCGTCTCATACCGGTCCAGCCGCAGCTCGCCAGCGTCGGTGATCGGGATGACCGTCAGACGGATCCCGATTTGCTCGGCCAGCAGTTGCCAGGGGACGATGTTGGAGTGGTGTTCGAGGCCCGAGATGAGCACCTCGTCGCCCGCCTTCAGCCGCGTGCGTCCGAACGTCTGAGCCACGAGGTTGATGGCTTCAGTCGTCCCGCGCACGAAGACGATCTCGTGCGCATCGGCGGCGTTGATGAAGCGCTTGACCTTGGTCCGGGCGTCCTCGAACGACTTCGTGGCCCGTTCGCTCAAGGCATGAACGCCGCGATGGATGTTGGCGTTCTCTTCCGCGAGACTGCGGACCATGGTGTCAATGACCGCTTGCGGTTTCTGGGCGGTCGCGGCGTTGTCCAGATACACCAGCGGTTTGCCGTGTACGCGTTCCTGCAGGATGGGGAAGTCCTGCCGGATGCGCCGGACGTCGAATACGGCCGGTGGCCTCGACACCGCGGTCACGCCGCTCATGGGGCTTCCTGGGGCAACTCGGTTGCGAGCGTCGCTTCGAGCTCTGCCCGCAACGCTGGAATCTTGATTCGCTGAATGATGTCGCCCGCAAACGCGTGAATCAGCATGGCCCGGGCCTCGTCGTAGCCCAGCCCCCGCGTTCGCAGATAGAAGATTGCATCGTCGTCGAGCTGGCCAATTGCCGCACCGTGCGTGCACTTCACGTCGTTGGCGAAGATTTCCAGTTCAGGCTTCGTGTTGACCTGGGCGTCGTCAGAAAGCAGCAGGGCCTTGTTGGTTTGCTTGGCGTCGGTTTTTTGCGCGTCTGGCCTGACGATAATCTTGCCGTTGAACACCGCGCGGGCCCGACCCCACAGAATGCCCTTGTACACCTCATGGCTGCCGCAATGGGGCGTCGCGTGGTCGATCGTCGTGTGATTGTCCACGAGCGACGTCCCACCCGCAAGGTAGAGCCCGTTCAACGTACAGTCAATCCCTTCGCCCGAAAGCTTGGCCACGACATCGTTACGGACCAGGCTGCCTCCAAGCGCCAGCGAGTGTGAGGAAAACGTGCTGGCCCGGTGTGCCGAGAGATGCACGCTGCCGATATGGAACGCCTGTGAATTTTCCTGCTGCAGCCGGTAGTGATCGACGACGGCATCCGATTCGGTAACGACCTCCGTCACGGCGTTCGTGAAGTACGGGCGGTCGCCGGAGCCTACGTAGCGTTCGATGATTTGCACCTGGCTGTGCTCGCCGGCCACGACAAGTACGCGAGGATGCGACACCGAGGTCGTGTCGGACTGGCCGGTCGATACGAACAACAGCTGAATAGGAGCCGCCAGCACCGTGTGCGCCGGGATCCACACGAACGCCCCATCGTCGAGAAACGCCGTGTTGAGCTCGGTGAACGGATGATTGTGACCGCTCGCCACGCGCGTCAGATGCGGCTCCATGAGATCCGCGCGTGACCGAAGCGCCGCCTTGAGCGACGAAACGACCATCCCGGCCGGCAGACCAGCCAGGGATGACAGCTGTGGAACGAACCGGCCGTTGACGAGCACGATGAGGCCGGAGACCCCTTCGAGCGTAAGGCGTGGCACGAAGTCTCGACCGATCGACGACAGACCATCAGTTGCCAGAGCGGTCGCTCGCTCGACGAGAGGGGCAACGCTCGTAAACCGCCAGGCCTCCTGGCGTGTCGTCGGAAAGCCCAGCTCGCTGAACCGCGCGATTGCAGCTCGCCGAGCTTCGGCCAGCCATGCTGGCTGCTCCCTCGATACCTGATGCTCGAGTCGCTCGAATTCGGAGACGTACCGAGCAACGGCGCGCGCCCGTTCCGAGGCTCGCGCTGGTGCCTGGCTCGTGTCGGCGCCCTCGACGGTCTGTGTGAGTGTTTCTTCGTGCATGCGGTTACCGATTGGCCGCGGCCGGTTCACGTTCGAGCCAGCCGTAGCCTTTCTCCTCGAGGTGCAGCGCGAGCTCCTTGTCGCCCGACTGAACGATTCGTCCGCCCTGCAGAACGTGGACGAAATCCGGCACGATGTGGGTCAGCAGACGCTGATAGTGTGTGATGACGACGAATGCCCGCTCAGGGGACCGCATCACGTTCACGCCGTTGGCCACGATCTTGAGCGCGTCGATGTCGAGCCCTGAATCTGTTTCGTCCAGGACCGCCAGTCGCGGCTCCAGGACTGCCATCTGGAAAATCTCATTGCGCTTCTTTTCACCGCCCGAGAAGCCTTCGTTGACCGGCCGACTGAGAAGGCTCGCATCGAGGTCGAGCAGCTTCGCTCGCTCGCGCACGAGCGTCATGAACTCCATGGCATCGACCTCGGGCAATCCCCGGTGCTTGTGGACCGCGTTCAGTGCGGCCTTCAGGAAGTACGCGTTGTTGACGCCAGGAATCTCAACGGGATACTGAAACGCCATGAACACGCCTTGGCGGGCGCGTTCCTCCGGATCGATCTCCAGGAGTGGCTTGCCCTCGTAAAGGACGTCGCCGCCGACAATCTCGTATTCCGGATGCCCGGCCAGGACCCTGGCCAGCGTGCTCTTGCCGGATCCATTCGGTCCCATGATGGCGTGCACTTCGCCGGCGTTCACGGTGAGATCGATACCGCGGAGGATGTCTTTTCCCGCGGCGCGAACCTGCAGATTGCGAATCTCAAGCATGTATGAGTTCCTTATCAGCCTTCAGCCTTAGCCTTTACCCGACCGAACCTTCGAGGCTGATACCCAGCAGCTTCTGCGCCTCGACGGCAAACTCCATCGGCAGCTCTCGAAATACTTCCCTGCAGAACCCCGAGACGATCAGGTTCACCGCATCCTCGGCGGCCAGCCCACGCTGCCGACAATAGAAAATCTGGTCCTCGCCGATCTTCGACGTGGACGCCTCGTGCTCCACGCGCGCAGACGTGTTCTTGATTTCCAGATACGGGAACGTGTGCGCGCCGCACTTGTCACCAATGAGCAGCGAGTCACACTGCGAGTAGTTGCGTGCACCCTTGGCCTGACGCCCGATCTTGACCATTCCGCGATAGGTGTTCTGGCCGTGCCCGGCAGAAATACCCTTGGACACGATCGTGCTGCGGGTGTTCTTCCCCAGATGGATCATCTTGGTGCCGGTGTCGGCCTGCTGCCAGTTGTTCGTCGTGGCAACCGAATAGAACTCGCCGATTGAGTTATCACCTTGCAGAATGCAGCCCGGATACTTCCAGGTGATGGCCGAACCGGTTTCCACCTGCGTCCATGTGATCTTCGAATTCGTCCCGGCACACAGGCCACGCTTCGTCACGAAGTTGTAGATCCCCCCACGGCCCTGCGCGTCTCCCGGATACCAGTTTTGAATCGTGGAATATTTGATCGTGGCGTCATCGTGCGCAACCAGCTCGACGACCGCGGCATGAAGCTGGTTCTCGTCGCGCATGGGCGCCGTGCAGCCTTCCAGATAGCTGACATGGGAACCCGCTTCAGCGACGATGAGCGTGCGCTCGAATTGCCCGGTGCTCTTTGCGTTGATGCGGAAGTACGTCGACAGTTCCATCGGACAGCGGACGCCCTTCGGGATGAAGGCGAACGACCCGTCGGAAAATACCGCCGAATTCAGCGCCGCGAAATAGTTGTCCGTGTGGGGCACGACCGACCCGAGATACTTGCGGACGAGCTCGGGATGATCCTGTACCGCTTCCGAAAACGAGCAGAAGATGATTCCAAGCTCGGCCAGCTTCGCGCGGAACGTGGTGGCAACCGAGACGCTGTCGAACACCGCGTCCACGGCGACCCCCGAGAGCAGCTTCTGTTCCTCGAGCGGGATTCCCAGCTTTTCGAAGGTCTTGCGCAGCTCCGGATCAACCTCGTCGAGGCTGTTCAGCTTCGGCTTCTGCTTGGGCGCCGAGTAGTAGATGATGTCCTGATAGTCGATCGGGTTGAACTTGACGTTCTGCCACGTCGGCTCTTTCATCTTCAACCACGCACGGTACGCCTTCAACCGCCATTCGAGCAGCCATGCCGGTTCGTTCTTCTTGGCCGAGATGAGCCGGACGACGTCCTCGTTCAACCCACGGGGAATCGATTCGGTTTCGATATCCGTGACGAATCCGTACTTGTATTGCTGCTTTGTCAGTTCTTCAATGGTTTGCGTCGCAGTGGACATGAGGAAGACCTCAAAGGAGCCATCAGCTATCAGCCTTCAGCTTGCCCTCAGCTAACAGCTGCGTGACAGCCCTTAGCTGATGGCTGACGGCTGATGGCTACGTACTAAACGACAACCCGCATCCGCACGTGCTCTTGGCGTTCGGGTTGTGAAAGATGAAGCCTTGGCTGATCAGATTCGTGTCGTAATCGAGGCTCGGTGCCCTTGAGCAGGGTGTAACTCTTGGGATCGATAAACACGCGGCTGCCATCGGGCCCCGAGAAGACTTCGTCGTTTGCCCGCGGATCGCGTTCCCATGCAAAGACATACTCGAAACCCGAACACCCTCCGGCCTTCAGCCCGACGCGCAGGCCGCCGCCCTCCAAGCCATGCTTGGTGAGCATTTTGAGAATCTGACGGGCGGCGTTCTCCGATATCTGGATCATAAATATCCGACCTAATTGGTCCTATATTATCACCCGGCTTTCAAAGGGCGTCAAGGCATGGAAACACCAGTATTTAGCGGTTGACGAGGCTGGTCGGGGGCGCCTATACTCCGGACCAATGACGAAGCGGACCACCAAGACGACTCGAAAGCGAACCGGGACTACCCGGATTCGCGAGGTCGGTGGTGTGCCGTTAGTCCTGGCCTGATTCGCCAGAAATCAGCAACCGCAAACACCCGCCGACATGAACGAGTTGGCGGGTTTTTTTTTGCCCTCGTTCCCGTCAGGCGGCCGTTAGAGGGAGGACACGATCGTGGGATCCGCTGAAAGGGCCAAGAAGATTGATGTAGGGGTTTTGGGAGCGACCGGCATGGTCGGGCAACAGTTCATCGTTCAGCTTGCCCGGCACCCTTGGTTCCGTGTTGCGTGGCTCGGAGCCAGTCAGCGCTCCGAAGGGCACAAGTATCGGGACCTGACGTGGCGGTTGCCGACGCCCATGCCTGAGGAAGTGGCCGACCTGACCGTCGAGCATTCGAAGCCCGGGCATGCCCCGCGCCTCGTGTTTTCTGCGCTCGATGCCAGCGTGGCGGGCGAGATCGAACAGGCTTTTGCGGCCGCCGGTCACGTTGTCTTGAGCAACGCGCGCAATCATCGGATGGATCCGCTCGTGCCACTGCTCGTGCCCGAAATCAATGCCGAGCACTTGAAACTGGTGGCCGCCCAGCAGCAGGCAAAAGGATGGACGGGCGCGATTGTGACGAATCCGAACTGTTCGACGATATTTCTGGCCATCGCGCTCGCGGCCCTTCGTCAATTGAACCCGACCGCGGCTTCAGTGACCACGCTGCAAGCTGTTTCTGGTGCCGGCTATCCTGGCGTCGCTTCGCTGGACATCCTGGGCAATGTCGTGCCGTTTATCTCGGGTGAAGAAGAGAAGCTCGAGAGTGAAACGCGGAAGATTCTTGGAAGTCTCCAGAACGGCCATGTCGAGCCCCATCCTCTTATCGTGAGCGCGCAAACGACGAGGGTGCCGGTCGCCAACGGTCACACGGAAATGATTGGCGTGCGTTTCGAGAAGACCCCCGCGCAGGAAGATGTGCTCCGCGCCTTTGGATCGTTCTGCGGCCGACCGCAGCAGCACCAGCTGCCAACCGCGCCTTCCAAGCCAATCGTCTATTTGAATGAATCGAATCGGCCGCAGCCCAAACTGGACGTCGAACGGGAAGGGGGAATGGCCGTCTTCATCGGGCGGCTGCGTCCGTGCCCGTTGCTCGACTACAAGTTCGTGGCGCTCGGCCACAACACCGTGCGCGGGGCGGCGGGGGCCGCCGTGCTCAATGCCGAGCTCATGGCCGCAGAAGGCATGCTCTAAGTTATGCGTCTTCTCATCATTGGATATGGCCGCATGGGCCGGCTGATCGAAAGTCTCAGCCCGGCCTACGGCTTTGAAATTGCGGGAATCCTCGACATCGACAACAACGCCGACGGCCGGCGCGCTGGCTTCGCCTCCGGCAGCCGACGTGGCGGTCGAGTTCTCAACCGCAGAGGCGACCGTTCAGAACCTGCCGCTGCTTGCGCGTCATGGCATCAACATGGTGGTCGGAACGACCGGATGGAATGCGCATGAGCCGGAGCTGCGTCGCATCGTTGCCGAAACACAAGTCGGTGTCGTTGCCGCGTCCAATTTTTCGCTTGGGGCAAATCTATTTCAGAGTATTGTCGAGTACGCAGCAAAGCAATTTGCGCGTCAAGCGGATTATGGCGCCTGGATTTATGAGGCCCACCATGCCGCCAAGAAAGATGCGCCGTCTGGAACGGCAGTGACGCTGAAGGCGGCGATGGAAGGTGTTGGATACACGAGAGGCCTCGACGTGTCGTCGACCAGAGCCGGATCGATCCCCGGGACGCACATCGTCGGCTTTGATGGCTCATCGGACACGGTGACATTGACCCACACGAACCGCGACCGGGGCGCGTTCGCGCGTGGCGCGCTCGAAGCGGCTCGATGGGTCGTCGGCCGGCGCGGGTGGTTTGGGATGAAAGACGTGCTCGGACTGGAATAAAATCTAGAAGCCAGAAGCTCGCCGAAGGAGTCCAATATGCGCACTCGCTTTACCGGATGTGGCACCGCGCTCGTCACGCCGTTCACCAGGAGTGGCGCGCTCGATGAGGCGGCCGTGCGCAGGCTCGCCCGACGTCAGGTCGACAACGGCATTCATTTTCTGGTGCCGTGCGGGACGACCGGCGAGAACCCGACGCTGACCCGCGCCGAACATCGACGAGTGGCCGAGCTGGTCGTCGAAGAGGTCAACGGCCGGGTGCCCGTCCTTGCCGGTGCGGGTGGCTACAACACCCACGAAGTCATCGAGCTCGCCGCCGAAATGCAACAGATTGGCGCAGATGGTCTCCTCTCGGTGACGCCCTATTACAACAAGCCCACTCCCGAAGGACTCTACCAGCACTACCGCGCGCTCGCGGAGAACACCAGGTTGCCGATAGTCGTCTACAACGTGCCTGGACGAACCGGATGCAACGTCGATCCCGCCACGCTCGTCCGTCTGGCGACGCTCCCGAACGTCATTGGCGTCAAGGAAGCCTCGGGGAACATGGCGCAGATCTGCGAGATCTGTCACCTCCTCTCTGACGGGTTCATCGTGTTGTCGGGCGACGATGCGATGACCGTTCCCGCGATGGCGGTGGGAGCAAAAGGTGTGATTTCCGTGGTATCGAACGAGGTTCCCGACGGGATGGCGAAGATGGTGGAAGCGGCCGAGCGCGACGACTTCGAGACCGCGCGTGCCATTCACCAGCGCCTGATGCCGCTCATGCAGATCAACTTCGTTGAAGCGAACCCGCAGCCAGTCAAAGCCGCGATGGCGGCAATGGGCCTTCTCGAGGAAGTGTACCGCCTGCCGGTCGTGGCGCCCAGGGCGGAGTCGAAGGAAAAGATTCTGCGAGTGCTGCGCGAGATGCAGCTCATTGCGATGCCAGCCGGGAAGATCAGCGCGTGACCACCACGGAAATTGCGAATCTCTCCGATGAAATCCAGCGGGTGTTTGCGCTGGGAACCGAAGCGCCACGCGAGGCCGCTCGTGCCGTGTTCACCGAGCTGCGCCGCGCCCTTTCAGCAGGTCATGTACGGGCTGCGGAACCGGATCCCTCGTCTCCTACCGGGTGGAAGGTGAACGCGTGGGTGAAGCAGGGCATCCTTCTCGGCTTCCGCCACAGCGACATCGTCGATTGTTCGATCGACCACGGTCGTGTGTCGTACACCGACAAAGACGTGCTGCCCCTCAAGCGAATCGATCCAGCCAGCGGTGTGCGCCTCGTGCCCGGCGGATCTGCCGTTCGCGATGGCGCCTACCTCGGCGGTGGGGTCATCTGCATGCCGCCGATGTACATCAACCTCGGCGCCTACGTTGACGACGGTGCGCTGATCGATTCGCATGCGCTTGTCGGATCCTGCGCGCAGGTGGGCAAGCGGGTTCATGTCAGTGCCGGAGCGCAGATCGGTGGCGTGCTCGAGCCAGTGGGTGCGCTCCCCGTGATTATCGAGGACGACGCCCTGATCGGCGGCAATACGGGAATTTATGAGGGGGCGGTGATCAGGTCGCGCGCGGTGATTGGCGCGGGAACCATCCTCACGGGATCCACCCCGGTGTACGACCTGCCAAATGGACGAGTGATTACGCCAACGGAAGGGCAGCCGCTCATTGTGCCAGAAGGCGCGGTCGTCGTGCCCGGCGCCCGGGCCGTAACCGTCGGGCCGGGCCCCGCCTGGGGGCTGTCGCTTGCGACCCCCGTCATCGTCAAGTACCGCGACGAAAAGACCGACACCCGCACAAATCTCGAGGCATGGATCCGCTAGCGACGCCCGATGCCGTGGCGTTGCTGAGGACGCTCGTCGACATCGATTCGACCACAGGGCGAGAAGCCGCCGTGTCGCGCTGGGTGTCGGACGAGCTGCGCCGTCGCGGATGGCACGTGCTCGAGCAGGCGGTCGAGGCCGACCGTTTCAACATCCTCGCCACGCTCGATCCTCCCGAGATCGTGTTTTCGACGCACGTCGATTGCGTGCCGCCGTTCTTCCCGAGCCGTCAGGAGGGGGATCGGGTGTACGGCCGCGGAGCCTGCGACGCAAAGGGCTGCGTGGCCACCCAAATCGTTGCCGCCGAGCGACTGCGCCGCGCCGGCCACCGACGCATCGGCCTGTTGTTCGTCGTCGGCGAAGAGCGCGGCAGCGACGGGGCGAAGGCGGCCAACACGCTGGATGGAGGGTCGCGGTTTCTCGTCAACGGTGAACCGACCGACAATCGGCTTGGCGTAGCAACCCGCGGTGTGCTGCGTGTGCGGCTCACCGCTCGTGGACGTGCGTCACACTCCTCATATCCCGAGCTCGGAGAGTCTGCCATCGAGAAGCTGGTCGATGCGATCGTCCGGCTGCGTACGATGGATATGCCCGAGGACCCCGTTATGGGTCGAACGCATTACACCGTTGGCGTGATAGCCGGCGGCCTCGCGCCGAATGTCGTTCCGCCAGAGGCCGACGCCGAAGTCGTGTTCCGAACGGTCAGAGATGTCGATCGGCTCAGAGCGTCGCTGACATCGCTCGAGCCGCTCGTGACGTGGGAGGAAATTGTCGAAGTCCCTCCCGTGACGATGACGAAGGTCCCCGGATTCGAGACCGCGGCCTTTCCGTATACCACTGACATCCCGTTTCTCGATCGGTGGGGACAACCGTTCCTGCTTGGCGCTGGATCGATCCTCGTCGCCCACTCGGACGAGGAGCACGTACGAATCCCTGACCTCCACCGGGCGGCGGACCAGTACGTCGAGCTGGCGGAATATCTGTTGAAGACCTAGCAGCCCTAAGGCCTTACTTAGGAGGCCTATCTCGGACGCCACCTTCAATCGCGGCTGGATGCGTTGGAACGTGCGGAACATTTCCTCGAACGCTCGCGGAACACGGTTGGAGCGCTGAAAGATCCAGCCGGTCTGGCGCGCGAGGGGGACTCCCGCAATGCGCGAGCAGAACAGCTGACCGCTTCGCACTTCGCGCGCGGCGGCTTCGTACGGGATAATCGTGATTCCAATCTCGGTTCGCACGAGCGCTTTCAGGATCTCCACGTTCTCCGTCTCCATCACAATCTCGGGCTGAATCATCTCTCGCACGAAGAACTCGTCAATCAACCGCCGCGTATTCGAGCCGCTTTCGAACAGGACAAACGGCTGGCGGACGAGATCCTGCGACACAATGCGCTTGTTCTTGGCGAGAGGGTGCGACGGATGCGTGACGACCAGCAGCTCTTCTTCCATGGCCGGAACGGCAACGATGTCCGGCTCGTTGACCGGCAGGGTGAGAAAGCCGAGATCTGCGCCACCCGACCGCAGCTCCTGCAGCAGTCGCTGTGAGCTGCCCGTGATGAGCTTCACGTCAACTTTGGGGTGAAGGCGCCGGAATTCTTTCAGCAGGATGGGGAATACATAGAGGCAGACCGTCATGCCACCGGCCAGCCGGAGGTTGCCGGTCAGCGTCTGCTGACTTTCGCCAATCAGCGTCACGGTTTCCTTGACGTCGGTAAACACACGCCGGCTGAGACTGAGGAGCGCGTCGCCGGCAGGCGTAATGCGAATCCGGCGGCCGTTGCGCAGGAACAGCGGCTCGTGCAACTCGTCCTCGAGCAGCAGGATCTGACGGCTGATGGCCGACTGCGACACGTGCAGTTTGCGGCCGGCCCCGGTGAACGAGCCGGTCTCCGCGACGGCCTGCACAATCTCGAGCTGGCGCAGGTCCATGGGAATGATAATATCTCAGGGTTGCATGAATTACGAAGTCATCATGCTAAATCGGTATGGAATGGGTGAAAGGGTCCTGTTACGTGGGATATTTAGAAGCTGAGTGACTTTCATGCGGACAAGCGGCACGGCAGACACGGTAGCGGTTCGGGAGGAAATGGACCGGCTGTTGCCTCGTCTCGAGGCAATGACCGCCGAGGAAATCGTGCGTTGGGCGCTCGAGCGGTACGGGCGCCGGCTGGCGCTCGCCTCGAGTTTCGGGGCAGAAGACGTCGTGCTGATCGACATGATGATGGCTGTCGATCGGAGCGCGCGCGTCGTGACGCTCGATACCGGTCGTTTGCCGCAGGAAACCTACAGCGTGATCGACGCCGTTCGCGAGCGGTACGGACTGCACACCGAGGTCTTCTTCCCCAAGGCAGACGATGTCCAGGAGATGGTGTCCGAAAAGGGCCTGAATCTCTTTTATCACTCGATTGAAAATCGCAAGCTCTGCTGTGCGGTCAGAAAGCTGGAGCCCCTGGGCCGTGCGTTATCCGGGCTGGAGGCGTGGATGACCGGCTTGCGGCGAGACCAGAACGTCACCCGTACGATCGTTGGCAGAGTCGAGTGGGACGAGGACCATCAGCTCGTCAAACTGAACCCGCTCGCGGGCTGGTCCTGGGATGATGTGTGGAAGTACATCCGGACGCACAACGTCCCTTACAATGCGCTTCACGACCGCGGGTTCCCCAGCATTGGATGTGCACCTTGCACACGCGCCATCCAGCCGGGTGAAGACCTGCGCGCCGGTCGATGGTGGTGGGAGCATCCGGAAACCAAGGAGTGCGGGCTGCACGTGAAAGACGTCAGCTGACAGGGCACAGGCTTGCGACCCCAACTATTAGTGGACCTTATGCAAACGTAAGGAAAATCCATTTGACTTTATAGTGGTGGGGCGGTACAACTTGTGAGGCTCGGACGTTTTCAGTAATCAGAACGCCTTGTGTCGCAAATAGTTAGAGTGCTTGGATCAATCAACCATAACCGCATGACGCTGTTGCTGGCACTTCCGGTCGTTTTTACGGTGGTTGTTACCGTCACCGTTTCTGGCGTCTTGGCGCCGGAAACGGGCAGCGAATGATGTAGCCACCACTACAGCAAAACCGTTCAGGGGCCATCATTCGCAAGCCGGATGATGGCCCTTTTTGTTGTAGCGGTGAGATTGGGGGTTCGACCCGTGCGCATAGCTTTTCAAGGAGAACCCGGCGCCTACAGCGAAGCAGCCGCGCTGCGGTTTAATCCTGCGGCCGACGTGATTCCGTGCAGCACCTTCGAGGAGGTCTTTGCGGCCGTCGAGGGCAGCAAGAGCGGCTACGGCATTCTCCCCATCGAGAATTCCATTGGCGGGAGCATCCATCGCAACTACGACCTGCTCGTGCAGCACGAGTTGCCCATCGTCGGCGAGGTGATGCTGTTCGTGACGCATCAGTTGATGGCGGTGCCTGGCACACGGCTCGAACAGGTGAAACGCATCTACTCCCACCCTCAGGCTCTCGCGCAGTGCGAACGGTACCTGCAGGGGCTCACCGGGGTTGAGATTATCGCCACGTACGACACGGCTGGAAGCGCGAAGCTGGTTCGCGATCAGCATGGGCACGAGGCGGCGGCCATTGCTTCCAGCCGGGCGGCAGACGTGTTTGGACTTAGCGTGCTCGCGTCGGGGATCCAGGACTTCGAGGAGAACATCACACGATTTCTCATCATCAGCCGTTCGCCGACGCCGCTTGGGGACCCGAACAAGACATCGCTGGTTTTTACGCTTCACAACGAACCGGGCGCGCTGTTCAAGTCGCTCAGCGTCTTTGCTCTGAGGAACATCGACCTGACCAAGCTTGAATCGCGGCCAATCCAGGGACGCGCGTTTGAATATCTCTTTTACGTTGATATTTCGGTGCCGCGGCAGGATCTGCAATGCGCGCGCGCGCTCGTCCATCTGGCGGAATTCGCACGCTCGATGCGCACGCTTGGCTCTTATCCCGCTTGGAGAGAGCCGGCGATGCAGAGCGGGGCAGACAGAGAAGATGGAGAAAATGCCAAATCCGCTCAAACCTCGTAGTGCGGCCATCACCGACGGTCCGAGCCGTGCCCCGGCGCGCGCCATGCTGAAGGCTGTCGGCTTCGATGACGAAGCCCTCCGCAAGCCGCTCATTGGCATTGCAAACACCTGGATCGAGATCGGTCCTTGCAATTTCCATCTCCGTCGGCTCGCCGAGTTCGTCAAGGAAGGCGTGCGGCAGGCCGGCGGGACACCCATGGAGTTCAACACCGTTTCGATCTCCGACGGGATCACCATGGGGAGCGAGGGCATGCGGGCTTCGCTCGTCAGCCGCGACATCATTGCGGACTCGATCGAACTCGTCGCCCGGGGCAACCAGTTCGATGCCGTTGTGGCGCTGTCCGGCTGCGACAAGACGATTCCGGGCACCGTGATGGCGCTGGCGCGGCTCGACATTCCGGGGCTCGTGTTGTACGGCGGGTCCATCGCCCCGGGTCATGTCAATGGTCGCGATGTCACGATTCAGGATGTCTTCGAGGCGGTCGGGGCGCACGCTGCTGGCCGAATGACCGACGCCGAGTTTCTGGCGATCGAGAACGGCGCCTGTCCTGGCGCCGGTGCCTGCGGCGGTCAGTTCACGGCCAACACGATGGCCACCGTGTGCGAGTTCCTGGGGATTTCGCCGATGGGCAGCGCGAGCGTGCCCGCAGTTCACGCCGATAAAGACAACGTCGCGCGCAACGCCGGTCGGATAGCCGTCGATCTGCTCCGACGGGACGTGCGGCCTCGGCAGATCATCACGCGTGAGTCGATTGAAAATGCCATTGCGTCGGTGGCCGCGACCGGCGGATCGACCAACGCCGTGCTCCATTTGCTGGCCATCGCACGCGACGCCTGTATCGACCTCGAGCTCGATGTGTTCGATCGGGTGAGCGCGCGAGTGCCACTGCTGGCGGATCTGAAACCTGGCGGCCGGTTCGTCGCGACGGACCTGTACCGTGCGGGCGGTACGCGACTCGTCGCCCAGCGGTTGCTGGAAGCCGGCCTCCTGCATGCCGGGGCGCTGACGGTCACTGGCAAGACGATTGGCGAGGAAGCTCAGCTGGCGCTCGAGGAGCCAGGCCAGGAGGTCGTGCGTCCCCTGTCGAACCCGCTCAAGGCCACGGGGGGCTTGGTGATTCTGCACGGGAACCTGGCGCCTGAAGGGGCGGTCGTCAAGGTTGCCGGGTACGCCACCGAGCACCATCGGGGGCCGGCACGGGTGTTCGACAGCGAAGAAGCCACCTTCGAAGCAGTCTCGCAGGGTCGTATCCAACCCGGTGATGTCGTGGTCATTCGCTACGAGGGGCCTAAAGGCGGGCCAGGCATGCGGGAGATGCTGGCCGTCACCGCCGCAATCGTTGGTGCAGGGCTTGGTGATTCGGTGGCGCTCTTGACGGATGGGCGTTTTTCGGGTGCCACGCGTGGACTGATGGCCGGACATGTGGCGCCGGAAGCGGCACAGGGTGGGCCGATTGCCGCCGTTCGCGAAGGCGACATGATCGTGTTCGATATCCCAAAACGTGAGTTACGGGTCGAACTGAGCGACGGCGATCTGAAGTCGCGCCTGGCATCGTGGCAGGCACCGCCACCTCGATATCAAGCCGGGGTCTTCGCCAAGTACGCGAGGCTCGTCTCATCGGCGGCGACAGGAGCTGTGACGCAGTAGAGCAGTTGGCAGTCGGCAGTCAGCAGTGCGTGGGGATGGGGTCCACACAAGGTTGCTGACTGAGCAGCAGGATGTCGGTTTCAAGATCCGGAGCGTAAGCGACCCTTCGACAAGCTCAGGGTCGCCCTGAGCAGAGTCGAAGGGCGACGGCAAGCGCGTGGGGGTGGGGCCCCACGCGAATTAAATAATCGGAGCTGAGAGGTAATGAAAAAAACTGGAGCACATATCATTTGGGAGAGTCTGGTTCGAGAAGGCGTTACCGACGTGTTCGGGTATCCGGGTGGAGCGATCCTCCCCGCCTACGACGCCATGCTCGAGTATCCCATCCGACACATTCTCGTCCGCCACGAGCAGGGTGCGACGCACATGGCCGACGGCTATGCGCGTGCGAGCGGGAAAGTTGGCGTGGCCGTCGCCACATCGGGCCCCGGTGCGACGAACATGGTGACCGGCATTGCGACGGCCATGCTCGATTCGTCACCCATTGTCTGCATCACCGGTCAGGTCGGGAGCAAACTGATTGGATCGGACGCGTTCCAGGAGACCGACATCACGGGCGTCACGCTGCCGATTACGAAACACAATTACCTGGTCACGCGGGCTGACGAGGTCGCGCCTGCCATCCGCGAGGCGTTTGAAGTGGCCAAGACGGGCCGGCCCGGGCCGGTGCTCGTCGACATTACGAAGGATGCGCAACAGAGCACGTGCGAGTTCGATTGGGATGCCGCCGCCCCGCAGCCGCCGGTGTTCCGGCCGGATTTGCGTCCGGCGAGAGAGGATTTCGCACGGGCGCTCGAGCTCATCAACGCCGCCGAACGACCAGTCATTCTTGCCGGGCACGGCATCATGATGTCGGGCGCGATGGATATCGTGCGGCGGTTTGCCGAACATGCCGACGTTCCCGTGAGCTCGACGCTGCTCGGCATCGGATCGTTCCCGGCGTCACATCCGCTCGATCTCGGGATGATGGGGATGCACGGTGAGGCGTGGGTCAACACGGCCATCCAGGAGGCCGACCTCCTGCTGGCGTTCGGCATGCGCTTCGACGATCGCGTCACCGGCAATCTCAAGACGTATGCGCTCAATGCCAAGAAGGTGCACATCGACATCGATGCCGCGGAGATCAACAAGAACGTCAAGGTAGACGTGGGTCTCGTGGGGGATCTCCGCGAAGTTCTCGAAGAGCTGATGCCAGGTGTGAAGCGCGGGGACCGTGGTCCCTGGATTGCCTACATCCGCGAGATGCGCGGCGACTCGGCGGTCCGCGACATCAAGAACCTGCCGGACAGCGGGCACCTCTGGGCCGCCCATGTCATCCACGACCTCTGGCATGCAACCAAGGGTGAGGCGGTGGTGGTCACCGACGTGGGACAGCATCAGATGTGGGAGGCACAGTATTACCGTCACGAGCGGCCGCGAACGCTCATCACCTCTGGCGGCCTGGGGACGATGGGCTTCGCGCTGCCTGCGGCCATTGGCGCCAAAATCGCGCGGCCCGACGCGGAAGTCTGGGTCGTGGCCGGCGACGGCGGATTCCAGATGACCATGGCCGAGCTCGCCACCATCGCGCAGGAAAACATCGACCTCAAGGTGGCCATCATCAATAACGGGTACCTCGGGATGGTGCGCCAGTGGCAGGAGTTCTTCTACGAACGGCGCTATGCGGCAACACCGCTCATCAATCCGGACTTCGCGAAAATCGCAGAGGCGTACGGACTTCAGGGGCGCACCGTGACGCAGCGCGATGAAGTCGTACCCACGGTTGAAGAAGCGCGTGCGCGGCGTGGCACGGTCGTCATTGACTTCCGCGTCGAGCAGGAAGACTCCGTGTACCCGATGGTGCCGGCCGGAGCCGATTTGCACGCGATGATTCGGCGCCCGAGCCCGGCGCCCATTGTGGAAACCGGCGCAGACGTGATCTGAAAGTCGTCGAAGGCTGAAGGCTGAAGGCTGAAGGCTGAAGGCTGAGGCTGAGGCTGAAGGCTGAAGGCTCAAGAATATGCTGACCACTTTTGCTGTTTACGTCGACAACAAGCCGGGCGTGCTGAACCGTGTGGCGTCGCTCTTCCGGCGGCGTGCCTTCAACATCGAGTCGCTGACGGTCGGGCATACGGATCGTCAAGGCGAATCGCGGATGACCATCGTGGTCGACACCGATGAGGCTGGAGGGCGTCGGCTCGAGGCGAACCTCTACAAGCTCGTCAACGTGCGGCGCGTAGAGAACATCAGCGCGATCCCATCCGTCTACCGCGACCTTGCCATGATTAAGGTTGCGGCCACGGCCGAGTCGCGAACCCACATCATGCAACTGGTCGACGTCTTTCGGGCAAGGGTCGTCGATGTGTCCCCGGATTCTCTCGTGATTGAGATTACTGGAACTGAGGATAAAATCGACGGCTTGCTCGAGGTGCTGCGGCCGTATGGCGTGATCGAGATGGTCCGCACGGGCCGCGTGGGGATGGCCCGGGGAGTGAAAGGGGCCAACCAGGTGACCGCCGTACAGGGTCAGGCAGACGACGAGGGCGTATCGTATTCGGTCTGATGCCGGCGGGTCTTCCGCCTTCGCATAAAGCTTCGGCGGACCACCGTAGCCTTGGCGAAGGTGGTTAGACCCGCCGACGCGGAACAGCAAAGGGATTGACGATGGCTGAAATGTATTACGACGATTCGGCAGATTTGAAACTCATTCAGAAAAAGAAGGTTGCCATCATGGGCTTTGGCTCGCAGGGGCACGCTCACGCGCTGAACCTCAAGGACAGCGGCGTGGCGGTCCAGGTGGGCCTGCAGGAAGGCAGCCGGTCCAAGGCAAAGGCCGAGGCGGGCGGCTTGACCGTGCGATCACATCGTGAGGCCGCAGACTGGGCCGACGTCATCATGATGCTCACGCCCGACACGACGCAGGCCAAGCTGTATCGCGAAGCCATCGCGCCGGCCCTGAAGGCGGGCAAGATGTTGATGTTCGCGCACGGGTTCAACATCCGGTTCGGGACCATCCAACCGGCTCCCGATGTCGACGTGACGATGATTGCGCCCAAGGCACCTGGGCACCGTGTCCGTGAGCTGTACGAAGAAGGCGCCGGAACGCCGGCGCTGCTTGCCGTGCACCAGGATGCGACCGGTCAGGCAAAGGCACTCGCGTTGTCGTACGGCAAGGCTCTGGGCGTCACTCGCGCAGGCGTGATCGAGACGACGTTCGCAGAGGAAACCGAAACCGACCTCTTCGGCGAGCAGACAGTGCTCTGTGGCGGCGTCAGCGCGCTCGTCAAGGCGTCGTTCGAGACGCTTGTCGAGGCCGGTTATCAACCTGAAATTGCGTATTTCGAGTGCATGCACGAGCTGAAGCTGATTGTCGACCTGATGTACCGAGGCGGGCTGAACTACATGCGCTATTCCGTGAGCGACACGGCCGAGCATGGCGACTACACGGGCGGACCCCGCATCGTCACTGCCGAGACGAAAAAGACGATGCAGAAGATGTTGTGCGATATCAAGGATGGAACTTACGCGCGGAACTGGATTGCCGAAAACGAAAATGGTCGCCCCTGGTTCAAGGAAATACGTGCGAAGGAGCAAGAGCACCTGATTGAAAAGGTGGGGGCGAAGCTTCGCGATATGATGCCGTTCCTTGATCCGGTACACGTTCGACCGGACATGCAAGGATAAAAGACAGAAGACAGAAGACGGAAACTGAAAACTGAGAACTGAAAACTGAGAACTGATGCAGACCCAGTCAGTCCCTTCTACTCGTGATGCGGCGGTCTTTCCGGCGCGCGTCGCCATTGTGGGCTTTGGCACGGTGGGTCGCTCTGTTGCGAAGATTCTGGCTGCAAGGCCGGATGGTGTGCTGCGGCTGACGTGTGTTTGTAACCGAAATGTCGAGCGCAAACGTGTTGATTGGCTGCCGTCGACGGTGAGGTGGACCGAGAACTTCGACGATGTGCTGGCGCCCGATGTGAACGTGGTCGTCGAGTTGATGGGTGGGTTGGAGCCCGCGGGAGATCTGATTCGGCGGGCGCTCCGTGCCGGCAAGGCGGTCGTGACCGCGAACAAGCAATTGATTGCCCAGCATGGTGCCGAACTCCTGGATTTGGCGCGTGTGCAGGATCGGCAGCTCCTGTACGAGGCGTCGGTTGCCGGGGGTCTTCCCGTAGTCCGCGCCATACAGGAAGGGCTTGCGGGCGATCGGCTGTTTCGTATTGCCGGCATCCTCAATGGCACATGCAATTACATCCTGAACCGGATGGAGTCGTCTGGTCTTGCTTTTGACGACGCCTTGGCCGAAGCGCAGGAGCGTGGGTTTGCCGAGGCCGACCCGACGGCCGACATCGATGGTCACGATGCCCAGGCGAAGCTGGTCATCCTCACGTCGGTGGGGCTGCAGTGCCGCGTCCAGCAATCGGACATCCATCGCGGATCGATTCGACCGATTGAGCCGATCGACTTCACATACGCGCGGCGGCTCGATCTGTACGATTCGACAGGTGTCGTGGGCCGAGCGCGCCAGCGAGGATCGGTCAACGCTGTACGCCTCGGTGCGGCCCGCGCTGGTTCCGCTCTCGTCGGCGCTGGCGAAGGTCGAAGGGAGCCAGAATCTCGTCACGGTGCAGGGCGAATGGGGTGGGGAAACCGCATTTGTTGGATTGGGGGCGGGAGGCGATCCGACGGCGGTTGCGGTTGTCTCCGACCTGTTGTCGATTACACGCACGGGACCGATGTTTGCCGGTCCCCGCCTGACGGCGGGCGACGGTTATCATGCGGTCAGCGCCAACTTCACCGCGCCGCACTATCTGCGGTTTACGGTGGACGACCGACCTGGGATCATCGCCTCACTTGCTACCATACTGGCGCACCATCGGATTAATATTGATGCTGTTCTGCAATTACCGGGATATCCTCAGTCCCGGCTGCCGTTTGTGGTGACCTTGGAGGCCTGCCCAGTGTCGGTGGTCGAAAGCGCACTCGAAGAAATCCAGGCCCTGCCATTCCATGTGCAGCCTCCTGTGAACGTCCCCATCCTCATTCATGCCGAGCGGCTGGGGGGAACGAGCGAAGGACGCTCATGAGTTTCCTGACCGGGCTCCAATGTCATCTGTGTAAGACCCCGTATAAGGCGGACGCGTCGTGGGTGTGTGAGAAATGCCTCGGACCGCTCGAAGTGGTCTACGACTACGACGGCATCAAAGCACGGATCAGCCGTTCCCTCATCGAATCCAGACCGCGCAACCTGTGGCGGTATCGCGAGCTGCTACCCATCCAGGGCGAGCCGCAGACCGGTTTGAGCTCGGGTTACACGCCGCTCGTTCGGAGCAGGCGTCTTGCCGCGCGGCTGGGTGTCGACGAGCTGTATCTGAAAGACGATTCGGTGAACCACCCGACACTGTCCTACAAGGATCGTGTGGTCTCGGTTGCGGCCACGCGGGCGGTTGAGCTTGGTTTTAACGTGTTTGGGTGCGCCTCCACCGGCAACCTGGCCAACAGTGTCGCCGCGCATGCCGCATGCATCGGCCTGGAATGCTATGTGTTCATCCCGGACGATCTGGAGGTGAACAAGGTTCTCGGCTCCTCAATCTACAACCCGCAGGTCGTCGCCATTCGTGGCAACTACGACGATGTGAACCGCCTGTGCACGCAGATTGCGGAGAAGTACGGGTGGGGATTCGCCAACATCAATCTGCGGAGCTATTACGCGGAAGGCGCCAAGACCTACGGCTTCGAGATTGCCGAGCAGCTGGGATGGCGTTTCCCGCAGCACCTGGTGTCACCGGTGGCCGGCGGCACGTTGTTGCCGAGGATCATGCGGGGGTTCCGCGAATTCAAAGACGTCGGTCTCGTCGACGGGACGCTGCCCAAAATGTATGCGGCACAGGCGGCGGGTTGCGCCCCTGTCGTTCGCGCGCTCGAAGAAGGTCTCGAGTTTCCGGAACCGGTCAAGCCCAACACGATCGCGAAGTCGATTGCGATTGGCAATCCCGCCGACGGGTTCCAGGTGCTGAGCACCGTCCGGACGAGTGGCGGGTGCGGCATGATGGTGAGCGACGAGCAAATCCTGGCGGCCATCCATCTGCTCGCCGAAACTGAAGGGATCTTTACCGAGCCGGCAGGAGGAACCACACTGGCGGCCACGATTCAGCTGATTGAACGCGGGATCATTCCGCGCGATGAGTCAATTGTCGTGGCTATTACCGGCAATGGCTATAAGACGGGTGAGGTCGTGCGCGACCGCGTCGTGAGGCCAACCGCGCTCGGCCGTTCGCTCCAGGAGTTCGACGGCTTTCTGAACGGTCGGGTCCAGTCTCCGGCGGTGGTGCAACGAGTAAAGGTCACATGGCATCAGCCGCCGTCGTTCAGTCCGATCGTCGTTCAGAAGTACGGCGGGTCGTCCGTTGCGACGCCGGAAAAGATTCTGCAGATTGCCGATCGCGTGATCACCTGCCGGGCCGACCATCCCCGTCTCGTGGTTGCGGTATCCGCCATGGGTAAGGCAACCGACCAGCTCGTCGGGTTGGCGAGGCAGGTGAGCGGGAAGCCCAGAGGCCGAGAATTCGATCTGTTGCTCGCGTCGGGAGAGCAAGTGGCGGTATCGCTCCTCGCGTTGGCACTCCAGGACAAGGGCACGCCCGCAATTGCCCTGACCGGCGCACAGTGCGAGATCCGGACGGACAACGCCTTTAATCGTGCTCGTATCCAGTCGATCGACACGACCCGCATCCTGGAAGAACTGGGGAAGGGCAAAGTCGTCGTGATTGCCGGGTTTCAGGGCGTCACCGAAGGCGACGAGGTGACGACGCTCGGGCGTGGCGGCGGCGATATCACCGGTGCTGCGGTTGCTGCAGCGTTGAAGGCTTCTGTCTGTGAAATCTGCACCGACGTGGACGGCGTTCTGTCGGCCGACCCCAATCTGGTTCCCGGGGCGCGGCTGTGGCCGCAGATCAGCTATGAAGAGGCCATCGAAATGGCGTCGAGCGGCGCGAAGGTGCTGCACCCGCGCGCGGCCGAAATCTGCATGGACTATGGGATTCCCATCCACGTTCGGTCGAGCTTCCATCACCGAGCGGGCACATGGATTCGTCAAGGAGTGTCGGCAATGGAACAGCCGTCAGTGGTCGGAGTCAGCGGCGACAAGAAAATCGCCAAGGTCACGCTTTTCGAGGTGCCGGACCGACCAGGCATCGCCGCTGAAATCTTCAAGGATCTCGCCGACCGCGAGATCAATATCCGCCTGATCATTCAAAGCGCCTCGAATGAAGAGCGCGCCCGCATTACGTTCATTGTCGATGATGACTTTGCCGACGGGGCCACCGAGCTCATTCGAGAATGGAAGAAGAAGGGCATCGCCAGTGACGGGCTCGTCGCTCGAAACATGGCCAAGATTGCCATCGTTGGATCACGGCTGTCTTCCACCCCCGGCCTTGCCGCCCGCATGTTCATGGCCCTCGCGCACGAAGGCATCAACATCGACTGCATCAGCTCGTCCGAGATGAAAGTCGCCTGCATCATCACCACAGACCAACTCGATCGCGCGGTCAAAGCCGTGCACGAAGAGTTCTTCGGGAAGCCCGAAGTCGTACGACAAAAGGTCGGTGCGTAGCTCACCAGTCGCAAAACCTAAATCGTCGGGGAGGATCCTCATGGGCATCCGCCTGCTGTTGGCCGTGAGCGTGCTCTGCGCGCTGACCGTTCCCGCTTACGCCCAAACCGGTACCGTCTCCGGCACCGTTGTGGACGAATCCGGGGGCGTCGTGCCCGGCGCCACCGTCACGCTGACCGGCCCGCGAAGCCGGGCCACGACGATCACCGGATCCGGCGGCGAGTACCGGTTTGCAAACGTGGCCGCCGGCACATACCAGTTGGCGGTGTCGCTGTCCGGTTTTGCCCCTGTCACCCGTGAGGGCATTGTCGTGGGAGCGGGGGAAACCACCGTGCCGGCGATCACGCTCGCTCTCGCCGGACTCGGCGAGGTCGTCGTCGTCAGCGCGTCACGAGTCGAATCGACGCTGCTCAACGCACCGGCAACGATGACGGTGTTGCCGGGAAGCGTGCTCGCTGTCTCACCTGCCCAGAACTACGGCGATCTGCTCCGCACCGTGCCGGGTATGAACGTCGTTCAACTGTCGGCGCGAGACATCAACCTGACGAGCCGGCAGGCGACGAGCACACTTGCCACGTCGCAGCTCACGCTGCTCGACGGCCGTTCGATTTATCTCGACTTTTTCGGTCTGATTCTCTGGGACTTTCTGCCGACCAATCCCAACGACATCAGGCAGATTGAGGTGGTGCGGGGCCCCGCGTCGGCGGTGTGGGGCGCCAACGCGCTGACCGGTGTGGTGAACATCATCACAAAGTCGCCCCGCGAGACTCCTGGCGCGACCAACGTCACGCTCAACGCCGGGTGGTTCAATCGTGATGCCGGTTCGACTGTCGGGCGCGGCGTCGGGGCGACGTTCGGCGCGGCCGTGAGCACGTCGCAGGTGGCCAACGATCGCTGGTCGTATCGGCTGAGCGCCGGATACTTCAACTCCGATCCATTTGCGCGCCCGGTCGGACAGATTCCAATCGTTCCCGATCCTCGAGATCCGACCGGACGGACGACAGTCGGCGGCGCGTTCTATCCGGCCGATACCACGGGCCCCCTGGGGACGGCCTACGCCAACAGCGGTACGAGCCAGCCCAAATTCGACGCCCGTGTGGATCAGGAGCTGACAAACGCGCGGATCACTTACGCCGGTGGCGTTGCCGGAACCGAAGGGACGATTTACACGGGCATTGGGCCGTTCGACATTCAACCGGGCTCGGTGATGGCCTACGGGAAGATGGCTTACTCGCGCGGAGCGCTGAAGTTCGGGATGTTCCTGAACGTCGTCAACGCCGAGGCGCCAAACCTCCTCGTGCCGGATCCGACCACACGGGCGCCCCTGCAGTTGAACTTCAAGTCGCAGACCTATGACGTCGAACTCGGGCACTCTGTCGTGCTCGCCGGGCGGCACGCGCTCAGCTACGGCGGCAACTACCGGCGTAACAACTTCGACATTACGCTGGCGCCGGCGGCGGAAGATCGCAATGAAATTGGCGGCTATGTCCAAGACGAAATTTTTGTCGATCGGTTTCGCTTTTCGCTTGGCGCGCGTGTCGACAAGTTCGGGAACATCGAAGATGCGGTCTTTTCACCTCGGTTGAGCGCGATCTACCAGCCGACCGCTGACCATTCGCTCCGGGTGTCGTTCAATCGCGCCTTCAGGTCGCCGTCCACGATCAACAACTATCTCGACATTGCGCTGGTCGCTCCGGTCAATCTTTCGGCCCTGTCACCGGCCCTCTCCGCGTTTCCTCTCGTCGTCAAGGCGGTCGGCAGCGAGCTGCCGATTGGCACGACGCCGCAAGTGCCGCTGAAGGAAGAATCGCTGACCGCGTACGAGTTCGCCTATACGGGTGTGGTGCGGGACAGAACGACCGTTGGCGTGGCGTTCTACATCAACGACATGGACGATAACATCAACTTCGTGACGCTGCCGCCCAATCTGGATCCGTACACCGCTGCGAATCCTCCCCCAGGCTGGCCATTGCCGCCAGCCACGCTGACACTGCTGGCACAGCTCGGGATCTTTCTGCCACGCACCGGGTTCACCTACCTGAACCTGGGGCCGACGCGTCAGAAGGGCGTCGAGTTGTCGATTGACCACCGCTTTTCAACCGAGGTGTCCGGGTTTGCCAACTATTCGTGGCAGGGAGACCCGCAGGTGCTCGACGACCCGAATCCATTCCCGCTGACCGAGCTGGCGTTGCCCCCGACCAATCGCTTCAACATCGGCGGCTCCTATGTGGGCCGTCGTTTTCTCGGATCGTTGGCCCTCAACTTTACCGACGATGCGTTCTGGAGCGATGTGCTCACGCCCGCGTTCCATGGCTTTACCGACTCGTTCACGCTCGTCAATGGCAGCTTTGGTGTTCGGTGGATGGACGGAAAAATCACGACGATCGTCAAGAGCAATAATCTCTTCGACCAGACCGTGCAGCAGCACGTCTTTGGCGATCTGATGCGCCGCTCAGTGACAGGTGAGGTGAGGTTTGACTTCTGATTTCTCTCTTCCATGATTAAACACATTGTCCTCTGGCGACTGAAGGATCGTGCGAATGGACACGGCAAGGCCGAGATTGCCAGGACCCTGAAGCAACGGCTGGAAGCCCTTCGCGGGGTCGTGCCTGGACTGCTGCACCTCGAGGTGGGACTCGATTTTCTCCAATCGGAATCGTCGAGCGACATGGCGCTCTACACCGAGTTCTCAAATCGGGAGGCCCTCGACGCGTATCAGAAGCATCCCGCACACAAGGAGTTCGTCGACTTCAGCCACGACCTGCGAACAGAACGTCGAGTCGTGGACTACGAAATCTAGGAAACAGAAGTCTGAAGTCTGAAGTCTGAAGTCAGAAGACAGAATGTTGGAAGAAAGCCATTCTGACTTCTAGCTTCTGACTTCTGTCGTGTCATTCTTTCGACAGTTTCTGCAACAGCTCGCCGACCCGTCGAATCTCTTCTCCGTACACACTCCAGTTGCCGTCTCGTTGCGCCTGTAACGCACGCTGATAGTGATCGAGGGCCTGCTGCGCCAACGGTGAGACGGGCGCCGGCGCCTGCGGTTTGGCCGCATCCGCCTCGACGAGCGTGGCCGACGGGGGTTCTGCAGGAGACGACTGTCCGCCAAACAGTCGATCGAGCGCACGGTCGAGTGTTTCCTCCATCACAATCTGATTCTGATAGGCGACGATGACGCGTTTCAGTTCCGGGATCCGTCCACCTGCGGCGCGAAGATAGAGAGGACGGATGTAGAGCATCGATTCCTCGATGGGAATGACGAGGAGCGTCCCCTGGATGACCTGCGAGCCTTGCTGGTTCCAGAGCGTGATCTGGGGTGAGATGAGCTGATCCTGATTGATGCGGGCGACAATCTGTCGCGGCCCGAACACCACTTTCTGCTTCGGGAACTCGAAGACCATCAACCGCCCGTAATGCTCGCCGTCGCTTCGGGCCACCATCCAGGCCGCGAGGTTGTCCTTCCGTCGTGGCGTCAGCGGCAGCATCTGAATGAACTCCGCCTTGTCGGCCCCCGGGAGCTTCATGATCGTGTAGTAAGGCTCCATTGCGACCGGATTTCCCTCGACGTCGATGGCCGGCACTTCCCACTGGTCTTCTTTGTTGTAGAAAACCGCCGGGTTCGTCATGTGAAAGGTCGAGTACACCGCGGATTGAATGGTGAAAATGTCTTCGGGATACCGGATGTGGCGGCGGAGATCGGCGGGCATCTGGTCGAGGCTCCGGAAGAGCTCGGGGAAGATGCGACCGAGCGTCAAGACGACGGGATCCTCTGTGTCGGCCACATAGTACGTGGTGGTCCCGTTGTAAGCATCGATGACGATCTTCACCGAGTTGCGAATGTAGTTGACCCCGCCTCCAATCGGACTTGCGTACGGGTAGTTACTGCTCAGCGTGTACGCGTCCATAATCCAGAACAGCCGCCCGTCAGAGACGACCATATACGGATCCCGATCGTATTGAAGGAATGACGCAATCTTCTCGACGCGGCTCCGGATGTCGCGGTGGTACAACACCCGGCTCTCGCTGGTGATGTCGGTGTTGAACAGCAACTGGTACGACGGAAGGCCTATGCTGAAGAGAAGGCGTCTGAAGAAGCTGACAATCGGCACGCCGCCGCTGCCGTCATACGTCGTCACCACGTTGTCGTCGCCCTTGGGATAGTGGAACTCGGGCGTCCGTGTCTTGACGATGACGTACCCGCTCGAGCGCTCGCCGAAGTAGATGGCCGGCTGGGTCACCTTGAGGTTGGTCGTGGACTCGGGCGGGATGTCGCGGATGAACAGGACTGGCAGCCCTTCACCGGTCACCTGATTCACCGGGCCGAGGGTCAGGCCATAGCCGTGCGTGAATGTCAGATGCGTGTTGATCCATGTCGCGTTCGGAAGGCTTGCCGAGTTCAGCTCGCGTGCGGACAGCATGATTTGGCGGTAGCGCCCGTCGATTTCGTACCGGTCGTTGTCTACGGAAAAGAAATCGTAGTACGTGCGGATTTCCTGCAGTTGACCGAAGGTGTCGAGAAGCGGCTGATGATCCCAGAGCCGCACGTTGGCAAGCGTCTCGGCATTCCGCTCGATGTCCTGTTTGCTGAGCGTCGCGTCGCCCGACACGGCGCGCTTCTCCACCTGATCGATCGCAAACGCGCGCCGGGTTGCCGCGACGTTGTGCTCCATGTAGGGCGTTTCTCTGGCCTGCTCGTTCGGAGAGACGACGAGGCGCTGTACCTACCGATGCGTAAATGCCGCCGCCGGCGGCGCCGATCACATAGAGACCGATGGCAGCAAATATGGGCCACATGCGGAACGAAAACGCGTGGTAGACAGCCAGTGCGGCTCCCGCGAGGGCCACGACGAATAGCAGGCGCAGGGCCGGCAATCGCGCGGCGACATCGGCGTAGGAAGCCCCATGGACGACGCCGCTGCCAGCGGGAGAAAGCAAGAGGTTGGGCACGTCGAGCCACGCCCCAAACGCCAGGACGATCAGGAACGCGGCGACGAGCAGCGACAAGTGGCGACGCGCACGCCCTCCGACGGCAATTCCTGCACGCGTCGTGAAGCGCACGAGGCCGGCAAGGACGTAAATTGCGGCGGCTCCGGCAAACGAGAGGCCGATCAGCGCAATCAGCAGGCTGCGGAGAAGGGTCAGAACCGGCAGGGTAAATACGTAGAAGCTGACATCGTGGCCCAGGATTGGATCGGAAACGCCAAACGGGACGGCATTCACGAATTTTAGCCAGGACAGCCACTGACTCGAGGCGGCCAGGCCAAGCAGAAGGCCTCCTACCACGGCCGCAGCGACAGCAAGCCCCCGGAGTTGCCGGCTCTGAAGCACAGGAGGCTGCACTCCACCCGTCATCGGACCCAGGACGACGTACGGGGTGTCGATGCTCGACAGGGCGAGGAGCAGGTTGGCATACAGAACCAGGAACACGACCACGAACACCGACGCACCGAGGATCGAGCTCGCTGAGAGTCCACGAATGAACACCTGCTGATAACCGACCTCACCGAACCACATCCAGTCGAGGATGAAATCGGCAAACGACGGGACGCCGAGGAAGAGGACCGCGGCGATGGCAAGCAGCCAGAGTCGTGAAGATTTTCTGCGACGGATTGGCATGGAGCTCCTCTGACGTGTCAGAACTTGTCTGACACTTAAGCTGACAGTGCGCCCACGAACCAGGACACGAGGCCGACGACGAGCGCCCCAAGGATGGCCCAGAGCAGCGAATCGACGGTGAAGCCCGGCACGATGGCAGCGGCTAGCCCAAAAGCCACACCGTTGACGACGAGATAGAAGAGGCCCAGCGTGAGCAGGGTGATGGGGAGCGTGACGAGGAACAGGATGGGACGGATAACCGCGTTCACAAAGCCCAGCACCAGCGCCGCGATCACGAGCGCCATCGGCGACGTGACATGAATGCCCGGGAGAATCCAGGCCGCCACGGCAAGCGACACGCCGGTCACGAACCAGTGCAACAGAAATGTCGGCATTGGGACGGATTCTATCCTGTCAGTTTATTAAACCAAACCGAAGTCTCGGACGTCTAAGACAACGTCCCAGATGAGAATCTTGCGAGGGGTTGGAAGTCTCAGCCTGCCTTGTGGGTGCCTCGTCGGCTTCTACGAGACCTACGGCGCCCGGACCATCGCCATTCTGGATGTTCGAGCGCCCGCCTGTCGCGATCTGCTCCACCGTGCCGGTGAGCCCGTCGACGTGAAGCCCCTGCCAGACCAGGATCCACCCCTGGACCGCAAGCGGAACTGAAAAGTTAAGTTTTCAGTTCGGCTTAGTGACTGTAGTCCCGGCCGGTCAGTTGATCGAGGAAATTGACGATGGTGTTGAAGCCTTCCGGCTTGTAGACGAGATGTGCGCGCTGGCGCGCGATCTGACGCTCTTCGTCTTCGCTTAAAATGCCGCCCGTAATGATGAGGACAGGGACGGTGGCCATTTCCGGAAGGCGACGCAAGGCGTTCAGCGCTTCGAGGCCCGAGGCCGAACCTGCGAGGCGCACGTCGAAAATGACCGCGGAAACGGGCCGGGTTCGCATGATTTGCACGGCACCCTCGACCGTGGACGCCTCGAGTGACTCGTACGCATGCCGCTCCAGATAGGTGCACATCGACCGGCGCACGTTCTCCTCATCGTCCAGGACCAGTACGAGCGGAGAGCCGTCAGGCTTCACGCTGATAGTTTCGGCCGCTACCCCCCGGGTTTGTAGGCCCGAAGACGACAGCATGGGAAAACAGCCGCATTTTTCGGTGCAATTATTCCGATTTCTCAAGGCCGTGAAGCGCCACAACAACCGGGAGTGGTTTCTGGCTCATAAGGAGCAGTACGAACGTGACGTGCGCGACCCGAGCCTGCGGTTCATTACCGATTTCGGACCGCATCTGCAGCGCTTCGCACCCAGCTTTGCGGCCATTCCCAAGGCGACCGGCGGGTCGCTCTTTCGTATCTATCGCGACACCCGCTTTTCGTCCGATAAGCGCCCTTATAAAACGCACGTCGGCATCCATTTCCCCCACAGGCAGGTCGGACGCGACAAACGAGTGCACGCGCCCGTCTACTATCTTCATCTCGAGCCGGGAGGCTGCTTTGCGGGTGCCGGTTTGTGGCACCCGGACGCGCCCACGCTGCGCGCCGTGCGCAACGCGATCGTGGACCGTCCGGCTGACTGGGCTCGTGTCCGGCGAACGGGGATTGTAAACAGCGGTGAGAGTCTCCGGACGACGCCTCGCGGCTACGATCCTGAGCATCCGTTTATTGACGATCTCAAGCGCAAGGATTTCCTGAGCGTGGTCACGCTGTCCGATCGCCGCGTCTGTGCGCCAGGATTCCTGGCCGAGTTTGCATCAGCCTGCAGCCGCATGAATCCGCTGGTGGAGTTTCTCACCGACGCGTTGGAGTTGGAAAGCCCACCGGAATCGCGGCTCTGAGCGGAAACGTGCGCGGCTCACCTTCGTAGAACACGCGTTCGAGAAACAGCCCCGATGCCGGCGCGGTCAGTCGCGCAGGAGCGTCCGAGGAGCCGCTCAGGAATTCTCGAACTTCGTCCGGCGTGAGTCCCCGGCGGCCTGCTTCGACCATGACCCCCACCAGACGACGCACCATCTTCCACAAGAAGTGCGACCCCGACACGCGGATCAGCAGAAGGTCCCCCTCTTCACCTATCTCGATGCCCTCGATCAGGACGGCCGTCGATTTGTGATCCGGATCGTCGTCTGTAAAGGCGCGGAAATCCTGCATGCCGCTGAACACGGGGACCGTGCGACGCATCTGAGCGATGTCCATCGGCTCCTTGACCCACCAGACGAAGGCCTTGGCAAATGCCGTCCTGCGTTTGGCAATCTGATAGAGATAGCTGCGCGCAACCGCATCGTGGCGCGCATGAAAGCGGTGCGGGACACTCGTGACGTTCAGGATGTTGATGTCGCTCGGTAGCTCCTCATTGATCTTCATACGCAAACTCTCGGGCGGCAGCGTGGTCGCGATGTCGAGGTGAGCGACCTGCGCGAGCGCGTGGACGCCGGCATCGGTGCGCCCCGAACCATACAGCTCGAATGTCTTCTGGCGTGTGGCGCTGCGGACGGCCCGGTCGATCTCGCCCTGCACCGTGCGCGCGTTCTTCTGGATCTGCCAGCCGCTGTACCGCGTGCCGGCATATTCGACGAGGAGTCTGTATCGGGGCATGTCACTCGCTTGTCGGCTCTACGAATGCGGTGAGGCCCGGCGGGTCTAACCACCTTCGCCAAGGCTACGGTGGTCCGCCGAAGCTTTATGCGAAGGCGGAAGACCCGCCGCTACGAATACGGCGCCGGGGGTGGTAGCCAACGACGTAAGTTTACCGGTAAGATCAATAGGATTACATGCGGCGTGACCATCTGGACGAACTCGAGAGCGAGTCAATCTTCATTCTCCGCGAGGCCTTCGCCAAGTTCGACAACATTGCGATGTTGTGGAGTATCGGCAAGGACTCGACGGCCCTGCTGTGGCTCGCGAGGAAGGCGTTTTTCGGACACGTGCCCTTTCCGCTCGTCCACATCGATACCACATACAAAATCCCGTCGATGATCGAGTACCGGGATCGCGTGGTTCGCGAGTGGAACCTGCAGCTGGTGGTCGGCAAGAACGAGGCGGTGCTGGCCGAGGGACGGACGTACCCGAACGGCCGCGCGACCCGGGTCGAATGCTGCACGCTGCTCAAGAAAGACGCGTTACAAGATGTGATCGCTCAATACAAATACACAGGCATTGTCGTCGGGGTTCGCCGCGATGAGGACCCGACCCGCGCGAAAGAGCGGTATTTCTCTCCGCGCAACGCAAGCATGGAATGGAATGCCTCCGACCAGCCACCCGAATTCTGGAATCAGTTCAAGACCGACTTTGCGCAGGGTTCCCACATCCGCATCCATCCGCTTCTGCACTGGACCGAGCTCAACGTCTGGGAGTATATCGAGCGCGAACAGATTCCAGTGATCCCGTTGTACTTCGACGACGGGACGGGGCGTCGGTATCGGTCGCTCGGGTGCGCCCCGTGCACGGGGTCGATTGCGTCGAAGGCCCGGACAGTGCACGAGATTATCGAGGAGCTCAGAGCCACGCGTGTTCCCGAGCGCGCCGGACGCGCGCAGGATCAAGAGAGCGAAGACGCCTTTGAAAAACTCAGACGCGACGGCTACATGTGACGCCGCCGTGAATCCCGTCGACACATCAGAGCCAGCGGCTCCTTCGTCACGTCGTCAATTACGCCTGGTCGTGGTCGGCCATGTGGATCACGGCAAATCCACGCTCATCGGCCGTCTGTTTCACGACACGGGGTCGCTGCCTGAGGGCAAGTACGAGCAGTTGGTCGCAATCGCCCAGCGGAGGGGCGTACCCTTCGAGTACGCCAACCTCATGGACTCCCTGCAGGCCGAGCGCGACCAGAACATCACGATCGACACCACGCAAATCTGGTTCCGCACCAAGACGCGCGAATACGTCATCATCGACGCACCCGGTCACAAGGAGTTCGTCAAGAACATGGTGACCGGGGCCGCACGCGCCGATGCGGCCGTCATCCTGATCGACGTCAGCGAGGGCGTCCAGGAGCAGAGCCGTCGTCACGGATATCTGCTGCGCCTGATTGGCCTGCGAAAGGCGCTCGTGCTCGTCAACAAGATGGATCTCGTGGGGTACTCGCGCGACGAGTTCGGGCGCGTCGCAGCCGAGTACCGCGAGTTCCTGGCTGGCATCGGCCTCGAGGCGTCTGAAATTCTCCCCATCTCGGCGCGTCAGGGAGACAACATCGCGAAACGCGGTGACGCGCTGAGCTGGTTCACCGGGCCGACGGTCCTCGAGGCGTTCGAAGCGATTCCCGATCGCAGCACGGTCGTGAGCGACGCGCTTCGGCTGCCGATCCAGGACGTCTATCGGTTCGACCACCGACGGATTCTTGCGGGTCGGGTCGAATCGGGCACTGTGAGCGTCGGTGATCAGATCCTGTTCCTGCCCTCGGGACGGTCGAGTGTGGTCCGATCCATCGAACGCTGGAATGCGCCCGTCGTCAGCGCCGTGAGCGCGGGTGAACCGGTTGGCATTACCCTGGCCGATCAGCTGTTCGTGGAGCGTGGCGCGGTCGCGTGTCACGCCTCAAACGCCCCGGCTCTCACGACCGAGTTCACCGCCCGGGTGTTCTGGCTGGGACGCACGCCCCTCGCGACGGGCCGACGGTACAAGTTGAAGCTGGTGACGCAGGAGACCGAGTGCGAGATCAAGGCCATTGAAGAAGTCGTGGACGCCTCCACGGTGCAGACGATTCCCGGCGCCACGTCGGTACGCACCAACGACGCCGCGAAGGTGGTGATTCACACCCGGCGGCCCGTCGCAGTGGACCTGTTCGAGCGAATTCCCACGACTGGTCGGCTGGTGCTGGTCGATGGGTTCGACGTCGCGGGCGGCGGCACGATCGTCGACGTCCCCGAGCAGCGGGCGGTGGCCATTGATGCATCGGCCAATCTCACGCAGGTGGTCCGAGGAGAACGTCATTTCCGACACGGCCATCGGGGAGCCGTCATTTGGCTCACGGGACTCCCAGGCAGCGGAAAGGCCACGCTCGCGCGAATTGTCGAACGACACTTGTTCGAGCGAAGCACACAGGTCTTTGTCCTTGGCGAGAACCTCCGATCGGGTCTTTCCGCCGATCTGGGAGTCTCTGCTGCCGACCGGACGGAGCTCATCAGGCGCGTGGCCGAGGTTGCCAAGCTCTTCGCGGAGGCCGGTGTGGTGTGCATCACCACCTTTACGTCACGTCGTCGCGAAGATCGGCAGCGCGCTCGGGAAATCGTCCAAGCCGGCGGGGAAGGGGCACCGTTCTGCGAAGTGTATCTGGAGACGCCGCTGCAGAATGCCACCATCGCGTACGAACCGCCTCAACAGCCGGATCTCGTCGTTGACGTGGTGAAGCAGCCCGTCGAAGAAAGTGCCGATCGGGTGCTCGAACGGATCCTCTCGGCGATCCGCTGAAGCCGTCCGTACAGTACGTAGGCCGGACCCTTTGGGTCCGGCAAGCTGACCGGCGGACCTGAAGGTCCGCCCTACGTACTGGACCTGTACGTAGGCCGGACCCTATTGGGTCCGGCGGTCCGGCAGATCCTGGAGAATCTCCGCTATCGACCATACATCTGACCCGGCATGTTTGTAATTGCCGACGGCGTCTACAAGACCCGCACGGACCGGATTCTCCAGGACATATCGCGCAAATACCCGGACGTCATCATCTGGTCTGAGGACGCGATCGTGGTATCCCTCCTGCCAGAGCCGCGCTGCCGATCGCGTGGAATATCGATTGCCGGATCGTTGTTTCGCGACACGGATGAACCGCCGAAGATCAGACCGATCGGTGAGACCTTCGACCAGCATATGAAGGTGATCAGGCATCAGGCAGTACGCAATAATCGCAAACTGATCCTCAGTCGCTGTGAGACGAAATTGCTCGAGCGTCTGGGCGGCCGCTCCGTCATCGCCAAGAACCGGACGACGAAGATGTGTGGAGGATGTAATGAGATAGCGATACGGGCCGGTATAAGCAAACCCGACGACGCGTGGCGGACGCGACACGGTAGTTACACCGAGCAATTGACGTACCGCGCCTGTTGGATCGTCGGCGGACCTGAAGGTCCGCCCTGAATGTACGTAGGCCGGACCCTTAGGTCCGGCGGCTGCCTGTACGTAGGCCGGACCCTTTGGGTCCGGCACTGGCTCCCTCTTGTATAATTCGATCAAACAAATCACGCGCCCTGGCTCGGCCAGGTCAATGATCATGAAACACGCGTTCATCGCGACGTTGATCTTCGGACTGTTCCTGCCTGCGCACACATCGGCGCAGGGAAACGTGGAGTTAGCAGGCACTTGGAAAGCCGAGGACACCGGCAGCGGACGCGGTGGTGTTCCCGGCATCCCGATCGCCACGACGATGGTGATCAAGGTGTCGCGTGAAGCGGTTACGATCGACACCGACACGGGATCGGCGCGAACGACGCAAACCTCGGTCTACAAGCTGGACGGCACTGAGAACGCGGTGCCCGGTCCGCTGGGCTGGGAGACAAAGGCCAGGGCGGCGTGGGAAGGAGACAAGCTCGTCGTGACGACGAGGCGCAGCATCCCTGGACCAAACGGAGACATGAGCGTCGAAGTCAAAGACGTCTATGGTGTCGCTGGAAATGTGCTGACCATCGAGAGATCGATGGGCAGGAATCGTCAAACGCTGTTGTATCGGAAATCGTAAAGTAGTTATCAGTGAAGGAGATCCCGATGACGCGAAGATGCCTCGTCCCATTGTGCGCGGGAGTCGTGATCGCGGCGGCATCTCTGACGACTGTGCGCGTGGCGGCTCAGTCGCCGACCGTCACGGCGCGCGCTGCGACCGCGACGGGCAGCTGGACAGCGCCGCGCACGTCCTGGGGCGATCCGGATCTCCAGGGTATTTACACGAACAAGTACGAGCAGGGCACACCGTTCGAACGTCCGGACGAATTTGCGGGGCGGCGCATCGAGGAAATCAAGGGCGCCGAGCTGGCTGAGATCGTCCAGGACCGCCAGGACCGGGTGTTGTTGAGCGTCACGCTGGCTGGCGGCGATCCGGCGGGCAATCTCGGGGGACCGTTGCACTGGCAGGATCAGTTCGAAGTCACTCGTGGCAGTCGCCCGTGGTTCGTCGTCGATCCCGCCGACGGCAAGATTCCTCCAACCACGGCGGAGGCTCAGCAACGAACCGCGGCTCGCCAGGCAGCTCGGCGTGGGCGCGGGTCCGCCGACTCGTGGGAAGATCGCAGCTTGTACGATCGGTGTCTCACGCGGGGCTTGCCAGGGTCCATGATGCCGGCGATCTACGGCAATTCGTATCAGATCCTGCAGACACCAGGATACGTCGCGATTCGGTACGAAATGGTGCACGAAACACGCATCATCCCCTTGAGTGGAAGCCCGCACGCGGGTGGCACCATCCGCCAGCACATGGGCGATGCACGGGGCCGCTGGGACGGTAATACGCTCGTCGTCGAGACGACAAATTTCAGGAACGAAAGCGTGTACCGGGGAGCCAATCCCGACACGTTGCGTCTCGTCGAGCGCTTCACGCGCGTGGCGCCGGACCGAATCGAATGGTCGGTCGAGGTCGTCGATCCCACGACCTGGACGCGATCCTGGACTTTTGCGATGCCGCTGACGCAGAACCCCAGCGAGCAGATCATGGAGTACGCCTGCCACGAGGGGAATCGCGCCATGGCGAACATTCTCAGCGCAGCCAGAGCCGACGAACGCGCCGTCACAGAGGGCCGCCGCACGACCATCCGCGATATCCCCACGGCCGCGGAAGGGGAGCGCGAGCGATAAGCTGAGAACCCCTGTGTGAGACGGAGCAGCGGCATGAACGACGTGATGAACGGTGAGATCGTGGCGGCTCTGGAACAGTGGCAGGGCGCCGGCCTGATTCTTGTGAGTCTCTTTGTCGCATACGTGCTTCAACGCTTGCATCGGGCACGCGATTCAAACGCATCGACCTCGCGGTAGGCCGGTCCTTGGCCGCGCTGGCCTGTGCTAACATGGCTGTTTCTTTGCGTCGAGACTCCCACCTTAGGCCGGCGTAGCTCAGTTGGTAGAGCAGCTGATTCGTAATCAGCAGGTCGTCGGTTCAAGTCCGACCGCCGGCTCCAGATTCACCCTGGTCCATTCCGGAGACATGGGTGACACCCTATTCCGGAGACATGGGTAACAGTTTCGAACCGAACGGATTATCGATCGGTTCGAGGCGGCACGTCTCATCGTCGAAATACCCCAAGTCATAGTCCATGAAGGTCACGAGCCAGATGTGGTCGTCGGTCTGTTTGACGCCGACCTTTTGGCCGGCAAACACCTGACTCACGTTGACCTTGCGTCGCTGGTAGCAGATGCGTCCGCAGGTGGTAATCACGGCGGTCCAGTCGTGACGCGGATACTCGAGCTCCTCGAGGCCCTGATAAACGCGAGCGGAGGGCTGATAGCGGCTGGCGGGCGTGGCCATCTCGAGCGCCTGGTGCGGCCGTTCGTGGTTGAACTGGTGGACGAAGGTATCGAAGCGGGCCTGCTGCTGAAGGACATTCGTGGACGGCGGGCGTGTCGCGTCGGTCTTCAAGGTGAGGTGCAGGCGCTCGTGCCGGCCATTCTGCTCAGGATGCCCCGGCGCAATCCGCTCGAGGCCGATGCCGAGGCGGAGCCACCAGACGGCCAGTTTGCTCAACCCGTACAACGCGTGCGCGGAGGCGAAGGGCACGCCGTTGTCCGTGCGAATGGCCTCGGGGAGCCCGTACTCTTGAAATGCGCGCTCGAAGACGGTGAAGGCGTAGCGTTCCTTGGTTGTCGAGAGGGCCTCGCACGCAAGCAGATAGCGGCTGGCGAAGTCGGTGATCGTCAGCGGATAGCAGTACCGCCGGTTGCCGAGCAGGAATTCGCCCTTGTAGTCGGCGCACCAGAGTCGATTGGGGGCCGCCGGCCAGGAGAGCGGCGTCCCCGTGAGGCGTCGGCGTGATCGCCGCGACCGTCGGGTCACGAGCCCGTGACGGTCGAGGACCGCATGCACCGTGCTGATGGCGGGACAGTGGACCTCGGGCCAGCGCTGCCGGAGCCGCTCGCGGATCTTGGGGGCCCCCCAGCTGGGATACTCCCGCTTGATCTTCACGATCGTCTTCTCGACCACCATCGGCAGCTGATTCGCGTGGCGATGCGGTCGTCGGCTGCGATCGGTGAGGCCCTGAACCCCGATCTGCCGGTACCGCTGGTAGATCTTGTGGCCTGTCTTCCGGGAAATCCCGAACTCCTCGCATAGCGCCACCATCGTCTCGCCCTCCAGCAGGCGGGCCACAAAACGAAGTCGCTCGTCCATTACGTGACACTCCTTCCAAGGCATGGCCCCTCCTCAAGAGGGACCGAGTGTCACCTATGTCTCCGGAATAAACTGTTACCTCTGTCTCAGGAAGGACACCTTCGTCCAAGAAGGACACCCACAGCCTCCCGCAATTAGGCGAAGGCCGTCGCCGCAAGTGCATGTGACGAGGCAGCTTCCCTTATTGTCGTTCGCGGCCCTGGCGTCTCGACTTCCGTTGCGGCGCAGCGGTTGGTGCTCGTCGAACACGAGATAGCTATCCTTGCTGTTTCGTCTCCTCTTTTTTCAATGAGCCTTCACACCACCGCACAGGAAGGCGAAGTAGGATGGGTGAATGTCGCGCTACACTTGATGAGGCCGATCTCGACCTTCTCTTGAGCGACGTGCTTCCGGTGTATCTCGACCAATGACCCGTGGCTGCGCGACTCGGCGCAGCCCGGCTCGCGCAGATCTTCGAGATGCAAGCGGCGCAGGCCATCCGGCTGCGCGATCGGCTCAAGCACGCGGCGGACAAACCGAGGGCTTATGACAACAGCAGTCACAGACGTCTGGTATCGCTTCGGCAAGGAAGACAACCGCGTGACCGAAGTGTCCTTCGCGACCATGCGTCGCTCGGCATATGGCAACTTCGCGGCGCCCGACAAAACGATCGCGCTCGGACGCTTCGAGACGCCAACCTTGCTTTACGTCCGGGCCGACAAGCTGACGGCACCCGAGAGTGAGCGGGTTCATAACTCGGCCGGTGCCGACGATTAGCGCACCTCGACCTGCATAACTAGACTTGCGTCTCAGAGCTTGCGAAACTCTGGACCCACTGTCACGAAAACGCTGAAAGATTCAAGGTTCGCCAGCTGTTAGGCCAATGGGGCGGAAAGCGGCAACCGAGTGGTGGGAAAAAGTGTGTAACCCGTAACCCAGAAGACGCCCAGCCCCACGGAGTTATCGGTCAGGACCCGAGCGAGACTCGACCGGGGCGTGTTTTGTGTAGGCTTGTTAGTCCGGGCAGCCGAAAGAGTGGCGGGCTGGCATGCTGCGGCGCCCTCAGGGACCGATAACCCTGAGAGCATGCTCGACGAACTCGACGAACTCATCAACGAATACATCGACAAATTCATCCTCCCCTTACCGTGGTTCATCTTCCACCTCCCCTACATCGCGGCAAAGGGTGTTCAGGGGTTCGGGCTGACCACTCAGGATTGGTTCTACCGGCGACAGACCAACCTGATTCAACAGCGTCAGGCTGAGATTGATGCTGAGCTTCGGGCCCTCGGGGTGGAGCCGGACGACGACCGGACTCCCTGACCGAAAACGCTTCCTTACGCAGCTCGCTCGGGCAGCACCTCGACGACCCCAGCCTGAGGCACCGATATAGGTCTATCAGCGGCGTATCCCGGATCGGTGTCTAATAGACTTCGGCGAGATGACTTACATCGACCAGGGAATCCTGAACCTCGTCGAGTGGCTCTGTCACAAGTTTCAGCGGCTGACAGGCCGGACGAACGTGTGGCTGGCTCTTCAGCTCACGAACCTGAGCATCATCGTCTACTTCATCGTGTACTTCGTCTGGCCTAATGTGTATTTCGGCCGCCGCCACGTCGTGGCCCGGATAGTCCTGGGATTGTTCTGCGGCGGACTGTTGTACCTCCTGACACAAACGATCTTCAAAGAGCCTATCGAAACATACGAGAACAATGCCTATCGGCGGGTTGCGAAGGGTTATAGAAACCCAAGGCGCATTCAAGATGCGCCTCTCCGGATTGTGTTTCTGACGCTTTCCGTCCTGCTCGTGGGGCCGGTTCTGTTCGTGTACGTCAACCTTCGTCTGCGAATTTTTCTCCTGATTTACTCGCTCATCGCCCTGACGACGGTTGTCCTGTACCTGCTGGCAGGCGATCCGCTGCCTCCGTGCGCGGGCAGAGTCACCGTGTGGTTACGAAGCTTTGCTGCGTCACGAGTGCCCGCTGACTCGCGCGCGCCTGTCGACTGAACCCGGCCCTTAGTGGGGCCCCGGCGGCGCGACGGGCTCGATTCGCAGAATGGCCCCCTGCATGTAACACGCCGGAAGGGGCAGTCCTTTCGCCTTTTGCTCGGCCGTATAGTCACAGCCCTCGCCGGTGAGCGCGTAGAGATATCCGTCCGGACCCTCCCTGACGTCACGGATGCGCTGGTGGAGTTCGCGCAGCATCGGTTCGCGGCGGACCTCTTCCCATCTCTCGTTGAACTCGATGCGCTGGATCTGACCGGTACGTGGAATCTCGCCCTCACGAAGACCACCGACGAAGAAATTGCGTCGCCAGCCCGGGAACTTGTCGCCCATATAGAAGGTGCCTCCCGCGACGGCAATCGAGGGCACCCACACGACGACAGGCTGCTCGGTGCCCTCCTTCCACGGGTTCTCCGAGATCCGGGGCCCCATGTAGTTGCGGCCATGGCTGACATACGGCCAACCGTAATTGGCGCCGGGCTTGAGCACGTTGATCTCGTCACCCCCATTTGGTCCTTGCTCGGTCACCCAGAACTCGCCCGTCTCGGGATTAAGCTGCATGGAGTGCCCGTTCCGGTGTCCGAGGGTATAGATGGCCGGCTTGTACCCGGGCTTGTTCACGAAGGGGTTATCCGGCGGAATCGTCCCATCGTCGCGCAGCCGAATGGTTTTGCCCGCATGGTCGTTGGGGTCTGCCGAGCGCGTGACGTCCGGCCCGGTGCCGGAGGCGCTGACCGTCATGTGCAAGATGCCGTCGCGCCCAAACCCGATGCGCGACGATTCGGTGCGAACGGCGGCCGGGTCGTGCCAGATGTCCTTGACATCGACCAAGGCGCTGCCGTTCCACGTGCCGCGAGCGATCGTAGTCGCGCCGCCCAGTCCCTTCGTGCCGTTTGCGGTCGTGATGGGCACTGGCTTGTGGTACGAGAGATAGATGAAACGGTTGTCAGCAAACCGCGGATGGAGGACGACGTCCATCAGGCCCTGAAGGCCCTGGGCGTGAACCTCTGGCACGCCGGCGACCGGCGTCGGATCGAGCACACCCTTGCGCACGATACGCAGCCGACCCGGACGCTCGGTGACGAGCATCGTGCCGTCCGGCAGCCAGGTCATCGACCACGGCTGCACCAGCCCCTTGGTGACGAACACACGGAGATCGCGGTGCTGGTTAACCGCCGACTGCACGACGATCGGACTGTCGGGGAGGATCGGGTCTGCCCAGTTCGGTCCGGCCGGCGCGATACACGTTTCGGCCGCGGGAATCGCCGGTGGCGGGCAGCCGCGGCCCCCGCGTCCTCCGCCTTGACCGGCGCCCCCACCCTGGCCACCGGCCTGCGACGGTCCCTGCGCCCCAACTGCAATGGCGGCAGCCGCGATCAGCATCATCACCGCATACAACGAGCCGTGTTTCATCGGGATTCCTCCGAAGCAGTGTAAGTATAGCGGTGGCGCTCGCCACTTGCTAAAGTGGGACGGCGTTGACGTGACTGCTCGCGCCGGTTGTCAGTTCAGCGAAACGAAAACTCCACACCGATCCACGCCGCTCGCGGCGCGCCCGGACTCAGGAAGTGCGGGTCGTCGAACTCATCGCCGAGGACTTCGTCGGCCTCACCGAGCAATCCAAACGTTGCGTAGTCGGTTCCGAACAGGTTGGTGACGCGACCGACGAGCCTGGCACGCGGGTGAAGAGCATAGCTTGCCGAAAAGTTCACCACCGCGGAGCTGTCGACGGGGCTGAGAAGATTGGCTTCATCTCCCCTCAGGAATTGACTCGAGATGACCCCCAGGCTGGCGCCAATCGTTGCCGGTCCAGTGTTCACCGACACGTCGGCTTTGAAGTTGTGCCGGGGAATCCCAGGGATCGAGTCGCCGGCACCGGACGAAAATCTCTCCGCTCATCGCCTCAGGGTGGTTGGGGCTGCTCAGGGTGAGCGGCGAGTCGAAGGTTGCCCGGAGGTAAGTGTACGCCGTACTCCAACGCAGAGTATTCCGCAGCGCGCCAAAGGCACTCAGCTCCAACCCACGACGAAGGGTATCGCCGACGTTCTCGAAATGCCCCAGGTTGGTGAGCGCGCCGCTGCTGACGAAGATGATGTCATCCCGATTTGACGTGCGGAAGAACGATGCCGCCCAATTGACCGTGCGCAGGCGTCCTCTGGCTCCGGCTTCCCATGTGCGAGCGACGACCTGTTCCAGCGGTGGATCGGCCACGAACGCGTTCGGGAGCCGGCAAGGATCATCGGGATCCGCACAGCTCAACTCGGAGGGGGCCGGAACACGGGAGGCCACGCCGAAACTGCCATATGCCGTCACGGCGCGCGGAAGCTCATAGGTCACACCGCCACTTGGGTTCAGGCGGGAGAATTCGTGGTCGCCGGTGAGATCGTCGGCCAGTTGATCTCGCAGCCTCGGCGTCGCTGGCGTTGAACCGGGCGGCGCCCATGAGCGTCAGTCTGGGTGTCAGCGTGAAGAAGTCAGCCGCATACAGCCCCAGATGCCGGACGTTGGTTCGAAGTCGAACGGCCGCCTCAGCGTCGAGGATACCGACTCCGACAGTCCCCCGGTCGTCGGTGAGCCGCGCAAGCTCGGTATCCGATTCATAGCGCGATTGAGCGCCGTCGAAGCCGACGCCAACGACGAGATAGTTCGCGCGATCTGCGACCGGGCGCGTGACCGTGGTCTGAAACGCACCGCCCCATCCCCGCGTGCGTGTTCTTGACGTGTTGTTCGTGCCGTCGAGCGGATTCTCGTCGTCCACCGGCACGAAATCCCCAAACTGATCGATGACGGGACCACCGCCACCGTCGTCCATGCACAACAACCCTTCGAAACCCACATCCTGTGCAGTCGTTGTAGGGAGTGTCGTCGCCGTTGAACGTCCGAATGGTGGTGGGTCGATAGAACAGAACCGCATCCAGGCTGACGTCGCGGGCGGCGGTGTGCCGGCCTCGAAGCGTCACGAGCGCCATCTCTGTTTTTGTTTCGTCGGGGTGCGTGAAAATCGCGTTGCGGTCAACCTCGAGCAGCTGAATCGGGGCCGGACCATTCCCGATCAACCGGTTGTTGCCTCCCGTCACCGAGGCGTTCAGCATCGATGACGCACCGCGCCATTCCACGTTGCCAAACACCTGGCGGACGCGCGACGGTGAAAAGTCCCGCCAGCCATCTTCGGCGAGGACGCGGCCCGTCACGAAATAGCTGAGGCGCGAGTTATGTCCGGCGCTTTGGACGTCGGCCCAACGGCGTCCGAACGATCCAGCAGAGACACTCACGGCATGACCTGGATGTGAGAATCCCGTTTTTGTCTGCACGGATATGGCGCCACCCAGGGCGTTGAGGCCGAACAGAGGATTCGATCCCGGCATCAGGTTCACGGTCGCGACCGCGTTCGTCGGCACGAGTTCCCAGTTCAAGGTGTCGCCAAACGGTTCGTTGAGGCGCACACCGTCTTGATACACAGCCAATCCCTGCGGCAACCCGAGGAGCGGCGACGCCGCGAATCCGCGGAATTGAATGTCGGGTTGAAACGGGTTCGTCTGGGTTTCGTTCACGGCGACGCTGGCGAATGCGGTCGTCAGCTGCTCGCCGAAATAGATGGCGCCGGTTCGCGCCAAATCGGCAGCGTTGACGGCCTGAACGTTGTTGGGGATTTTGTTGCGATCGATGCCAAGGCCATGAATCGGGGTTGCGCCGACGACCTCAATCGTTTCGCGGAATTGCGGTGGTGGGGGCTCCTGGTCTGGCTGGTTCGAAGGTGACGCTGTCTGAGCAGAGACAGTGCTGGACCAAAGCCATGTGAAAGCGAAGAGCACGCTTCTCGACTTCATCAGCTGGATTGTAGTCGACAGATGCACGCAATTTCCAAGGTGCAGTACGGGCTGGCGTCGCTCTTGCACGAGCAAGGGGTATGGATCTCGTTTTCATGGCCGCAGTCGTGGCTCTGTCCTTTTCCCTCGCGCTTGCCGGAGCGCGTGTCGTTCTCTGGTCAGTGTTCTGCCTGATGATGCATCCAATGCGGATGTCGCACGTTGCGACAGGGGCGATGCGGAGCGCGACACCGCGTGAACAGCATGCTTCGACATCGATCGCTGCGTGAAGGTTCGAGGGCCGGGGCAAAGATTATCTAGTATGAGAGTGACGGTCTGATGCCGCACGGCGTTCGAAAGTCGTTCTGGTGCTCGATCGGCGATCTTTCCAGCGTCGCATCTCGACCCGCGCGTACCCCAGAAGCAGAAGAGCGCTCGCTAACTCCGGTGAAACCTCGTAAATGGCCCCGACGTGGAGCGAATTCACGTCAATCCCGTCTATACAGCCGACTGGCTTTCTCGTAATTCTGATTAGCATGGCATCCCGCGGTTCATCTCTCAATATGAGAACGCAACTCCCGTGCCGCTGCCGTAGGCCATGGTGGCGATCGGCCGAGTTGAACATCTGGTCATGACTTGCGACAGCAGCTGTCTGGCCGATGCTTTGCAGGGCCGAGGAGCCATGGACCATTGGCATACACCGGCTGTGATGCGAATGGCGGCAATTTGCTTGATCGTGACAGTTCACGCTCATGTGGGGGCAATGAGCGACGTAGAAGAACTTCCCCCGGTGCAGCGATTCCTGACAGGTGACGAGACGCCGCTCCTGCGCTATCGCGCGTTTCGCCGCCTCGAGGCGTCGAATGACAAATTCAAGAAAGATGCATGGCTGGAAGTCTGGACGGACGCCGACGAAACCGGATTTCGATATGAGATCGTCAGTCAAGGGGGCTCCGAGTACATCTGCAATCGAGTCTTGAAGAAGGCGCTCGAGCGAGAGCAGGCCATCTGGAACGGCCGATTCGCGGCGCGCTCCAGCCTCACGACGGACAACTACCAGTTCCTTGCGGCCGAGCGAGAGCCCGAAGGCCTGATACGGGTCAGGGTGAAACCGAAACGTCAGGACGACCTGCTCATCGACGGCACGATTCTGTTGAAAGGCGAGGATGGCGACTTGGTGCGAGTCGAAGGACGTCTTGCGAAATCTCCATCCTTCTGGGCCGGCCGTGTTCAGGTGATCCGGGAATATGTTCGGCTCGAAGGTGTGCGTGTCCCTGTTCGCACGGAATCGGTCGCGCAGGTCAAGATGGCGGGCGCGTCGAGTTTCACGATGACTTACCAGTACGAAACGATCAATGGACAGCGCCTCGGGTCCCGGGACCGACGCGGCGCAAATGACGCCGGTTCGTAACCCGCTAAGGACCGCCCCCGCTCACCGCGGAACTGCCAAGCTATAGCCATCGACGTTTCAGATCTCTATAGTTGCCTGACGGTTGCGGGCCTCAACGTGCCCCGACTGTCATCCGCAATGAAAGACCATGACTACTGGAGCGACTTCTCGCTCATGGAAGGCGGCCCGTTGTACCGCCTTGGACGCAGAATCGGCCTGCCAGACGGTCGCCCCGGCTTCGTGCGACTGGGCCTCATCATCGCTCTTCTCACCTGGCTACCCCTCTTCGCGTTTGCCGGAATCGCGTATCTGACCTCTGGCAGCTCGATATTCCCATTCCTCTATAGCCTCGGAACCCACGTGCGGCTGCTCGTGGCGATCCCGCTGTTCTTCATTGCGGAGGGCATGTTCAACGCGCGCGTCCGAGAGGCCATTCGCCTGATGGTAACCGGACGCCTCATCACCGAGCAGCAACTCCCTCGTTTCAACGCCGCTCTTCGAGCGGCCCTCACGTGGCGAGACACGTGGATCGTGGAAGCCGCATTGGCGGTACTCACACTGGTCCTGGTATGGAGCGGCATCCGAGGTGATGTGGGTGGTGAGATTTCCCCGTGGCGCTCCGCCACCGAGGTACGGCCCACACTCGCAGGCTGGTGGTACAGCACCGTCGCGATTCCTGCCTTTCAGTTCCTGTTCTGGCGATGGTGCGTGCGGCTGCTCATCTGGTGGCAGCTATTGTGGCGCATCAGTCGACTCGAGCTTCAAATGATCCCGACTCACCCGGATCGAGCAGGGGGGCTCGGCTTGCTCGGGGTCGTGCATGTCACCCTGGCACCCCTGAATTTCGCCGTGATCCTGACGCTCGTGGCGACCTTTGTCGAAGAAATTTGGTTTGGCGGCATGGACGTCCAGCGTCTGGTGATGCCGTTGACAGCCAGTATCGTTGGGAATTCGTTTGCCCTCGTCGCGCCCCTCCTGTTCTTTACCGCGCGATTGCTCGAGGTGAAGCAGCGAGGAGTGCTCGAGTACGGGGTCATCGCGCAGGACTATGTTGTCGCGTTTGACGCAAAGTGGCGGCTGACGCGCCACGGTCCGCAATCCGAGCCCCTGCTGGGGTCCGCCGATCTGCAGTCCCTGGCCGATCTGGCCAACAGTTTCGACGTGATCCGCGGCATGCGAATCATCCCAATGGCAGGGTCGCAGATTGTGCTGCTGGTCGCGGCCGCAATCGTGCCGGCACTGCCGCTCGTCCTGTTCGTCATTCCCTTGGACGAACTGATTCTCCAAGGTGTGCGGACGCTGTTCCGTCTGTGACGTCTTCGCCACCCTTATCCCGCGTCAAGCACCTTTCAAACTTATCTGCAAGAACTGGAGCCCTTTGTGAGCACGTGGAGTGACCGATCCGAGCAGTTCTGACGAATCGTTCAGAAACTCTTCAGGTGCGAGTCACGGACGGCTCTGATAAACAGTTCAGACAAGGTTTGTCCCCCTGGGTGTCGATGCCCGGAAAGGAAGGCGAGATGGTAGTCGTTCGGGTTGTGGTTCTCGCATTGGTCGCGTTGTGGTACGCCCCTCCCGTCGCCGCGCAGGCGCAGGCACCCCCCAAGCCTATGGACATGGCCGATCACCGCGGCGGCGTGAGGGGAACGGTGAGAAACGCGAGCGGCGCTGCCGTCGCAGGGACGACCATCACCGCGACCAACATGGAAACGGGGGCCCAGTTCACGGCCACCAGCGACGCTCAAGGGGCATATTCCCTGGCTGCGCTGCCGCCCGGGAAATACGAGCTTTCGATTGTCTCGCCGACAGGCCTGACGACGTTCAGACGTACCGGCGTCGAGGTCGTGGCCGATTGTACCGAGCCCCTCGACATTGCCGTCACGGCGGCGAGTGCGGCCGAGGCCGCCGAGTTCGAGCGCCAACAACTGTTGCAGCGGATTGTGACCCTCGAGCAGCGCATCACCGACCTGGAGTCGAGCACCGTGCTGTCGGATCCGGAAACGCGTGTCCGGCGCGTCGAGGTCTTTGTCGACCCGAGCGGCGGCGTCCACGACGAACCGGTGCCAGGCGCAGTGCAGGAGGTCACCTACCAACGGGAACGGGTCTATCGCCGTCAGACCATCAACGAAAAGATCGAAGAAGCCCTCGAAGACGCCGAGAACAACAGGGTGGGGGTCGGGGTCGACGCGGCCATGGGGACGCAGTACGCCCGACGAACCAGAGGAAGTCTCGACGCCAATAGAGATGCGTATGCCCTGGCGTCGGCCGATCTGTTCTTCACTGCCGGCATCGCTCAGCACACGATATTTTTCGCGAGCGTTGTTGGCCTGAGCGGATCGCCGCCCGATACCGAGATCCCGTCGCTGACGCTCCTCAATGGCTACACGGCGCGACTGGTCGCCCAGAATGAAATCAACCTGCGCGAGGCGTGGCTGCGCACTGAACTGTTCGGCCAACGACTGGCCTTGACGGCCGGGCGACTCGATCTGACCAACTACTTCGACCAGAATGCTTTTGCCAACGACGAGACGACCCAGTTCCTCGGCGACGCGCTCGTGAACAACCAGATGCTGGGCCTGTCGAGCAACGGCACGGGAGTGGCCGCCGAGTTCGACCCGAAGACCGGGCTTCGCTTCAAATTCGGCTTCCAGCAGAGCAACGACCAGGCATTGAACCTGTCTGACTCGCTGTATACGCTGAGTGAAGTCGGCTATACGCTCACGCCGTTCGCGTTGCCGGAAGGCACCTACCGCGTGTGGTTTCGAACGGACAATACGGCCCCGGACGCGATTCGCACGGGTGTTGGCCTCAGCCTCGACCAGAAGCTCACGAACGTGGTCGGATTGTTCGCGCGCTATGGGAGTCAGGAGACCGATTTTGACCGCGACAAATTCTTCAGCGTCGGCCTTGGATTCCAGAACGGGCTCATCGTCAGCCCACTGGATACCTGGGGCCTCGGATACGCCTACATGGATCTCGGCACCGGCGACAATGAACACCTGACCGAGGGGTACTACAACTTTCACCTGACGGAACGGCTGCGGCTTTCCTTTCATCTGACGTACGTGCTCGACCGCCCCGAGGGGGATTCCAGCTTCGGGTACATACTTCCTGGCGTGCGGTTCCAGGCGGCGTTCTAACAAGTGAAAACTTACTTTTAAGTTCAGGTAGGAGCCATGTTGAAACGACACATAGTCCTTGTTTGTAACGCCCTGATTGTTGCAGTCCTGGCGACGCTGGCAATTGGTCTGTATGCGCAGGAAGTCAAGGTGACCGATCCACGATCCGTGCTCATGATCGTGAATCGGGATTCGAACGACATCGGATTCATGGATCTCAAGACGCGGAAGATGATCGGCCGTACGTTCCTCGGCAACAACGTCAACCCGCACATGGTGATGATGTCGCCCGACGGGCGATACGTGGTCACTGGCGGGACCCGGGCGAACAAGGCCTTCATCATCGATACCCGCACGTTGCAGCTGATCAAGACGATTCCGGTCGATCTGGCGCCGGAGCATCTCGCCTTCTCACCCGATGGGCGGTGGTACTACCAGGGCAACCCCGACGGCGACTCGATTTCGGTGATCGACATGCAGTCGCTGTCGAAGATCAAGACGATTCCGGGCTTCGTCGAGCCGCTCAATGTCACCTTCTCGCCTGACGGCTCAAAGGCGTACATCGGCAACTACGGCGCGCATTGGGTCGGCGTTATCGACGTCCGGCGCCACGAGCTCTTGAAGAAAATCCAGGTCGCGGCCGTACCCGGGGTGGCGAGGCTCGATCCGGACAAGTATCTCGGGGAGATCAAGGGGATCAACATCGCCGCGCTGTCGAACGACGGGCGCTACCTCTACGCCGCCGACAGCGACCTGGGGGTTGTCGGCGTGATCGACACAGTTGAGGATCGGGTGATCAAGACCATTCGCGTGGGGCGCGACCCGTGGCGAATCTACATGAGCCACGACGGGAAGTACGGCATTACGGCCAACAACGGCGACGAGACAATCTCCATCATCGACACTCGAACCAACAGTGTGGCGGCCACGCTCGAGGCGGGCCCCGACATGACAGGCATCAACTTCGCCGCGGGAAAGGCATTCGTCATCAGCTCGTCGAGCGGTTTCGTCTACGCGTACGACATGCAGAGCCTCAAACCCGCGGGACGTATACGGGTCGGGGTCAACATTGCCCTGGAAACGGCCACGACGGACGCCGCGGATGAGAACCTGTACCTCGCCGAGTCCACCAATCACGAGGTCGTCATCATCAATGCGAGGACGCACGCCATCGAGCGCGTGCGAAATGTGGGCCTCTTCCCCTGGGGCACGCATATCATGGACAGTAAGGACAACTACTGCCACTAGACAGGCTGCTGAAAAACGCAGCCTGAAGTTGGAAGTCTGAAGTCAAAAGTCTGATGCCTGAGAATTCTGGCCGCATTCCGAAGCTCAGACTTCAGACTTCGAACTTCAGACTTCGATGCAACCCATCGTTCTTCGAATCGGGAGTATAGCGACGGCCGTCGCCATTGCGACCATATCCATGGGCGCTCAGCGCGAGCGCACTCGTCCAGGTCCGCGCCGGCAGACGACGGTCAACGAGTCGCAGGCCAGTGAGCTCACCCTGACGCTCACGGCGGTAGCCGTCCGCCCGATACAGATCTGGATTCGGACGGCGGGCGTGATCGACACGACGCGAACCACGTTGACCGCGGAACTGCGTGGCGCCGACAGCCGCAGGGTCAGGGTGGGCCAGCGGGTTCGAGCGTTCTCGCCCCAGTCCCGTTCGCGTATGCATCAGGCCACGGTCGCTGCTGTCGTTCCACACGGTGAATTGACGACGGTGCGGGCGTCGCTCGCGGGGCAACCGCTCGAAGCCAGCCGTTACTTCATCCTGGAAATCGTGACGGAGGAGGGAGAATTCCTATCGGTCCCGAACGAAGCCATCATCGAAGCCGCTGGCAAGCAGGTCGTGTACGTTCCGGAGGGCAGCGGCGACTACACGCCCAGGGAGATTCAGGTCGGCGTGCAGGGCGAGTTGTACACGCAAGTGCTGGGAGGCGTGAAACCAGGGGAACAGGTGGTCACGATCGGCAGTTTCTTCATCGATGCCGAACACAAATTGAGAGGCTTTTAGGCTCGCATGATTACCGTAATCATCGAGCGTGTCATCCGTTTCCGCTGGTTTGTCGTGTGCACGGTCGCCGCACTGACCGTGCTCAGTATTTACGCCCTCCGGACGGCGCCGCTCGATGCCATCCCCGATATTTCCGACCCCCAGATCATCGTGTACGTGAAGTGGCCGCGCAGTCCCGTGGTGATCGAGACAGAAGTCACCGAACCGGTGATCAAAGCTCTGGCGGGATCGCCGGACGTGCGTGCGCTTCGCGGGACGTCGCACATGGGGTACTCCTTCGTCTACGTCATTCTCGAGGACCCCGGCCGCCGTGCCATCGTGCGACAGTTCGTCGCCGATCGTCTGAATGCGATTCGCGGTCAGCTGCCGCAGGACGCCGTCATCACCATCGGACCCAATGCGAGCAGCATGGGCTGGATCTTCCAGTACGCGCTCGTCGATCGGCAGGGCACGCGCGACCTCCGCGAGCTCCGGCTGCTGAACGACAGTGTCGTCAAGCCGGCCCTGCAATCGGCAGCGGGTGTCGCCGAAGTAGCGTCGATTGGCGGGCTCGAGAAGCAGTTCCAGGTGAAGCTGTTTCCGCCCCTCCTCAGTGAGCGTGGGCTGTCGCTGCCGCGCGTGCTGAGCGCGCTGCAGAACGTCTTTCAGGAGGCGGGCGGGCGAACCATCGAGGTGACGGGCCGCGAATATCAACTTCGTGGCAGTGTCGGCACCGAAGGGGTCGACAAGCTGGAATTCCTGGTGCTCGGCCGCGACAAGGCCGGCCAGCCCGTTCAGCTGAAGGACGTCGGCTATCTTCAGGTCGGATACGACCTGCGACGCGGGATCGCCGATCTCGATGGGACCGGCGAGGTCGTGGGCGGGATTGCCATCATGGAACAGGGGCAGAACGCCCTGGCTGTGACCCGCGGGCTCCTCGCGAACCTCGAACGCGTCAAGGCGTCGCTTCCTGCCGGTGTGGAACTCCTGCCGACCTACGACCGTTCGACGTTGATTTGGGACACGCTGACGAACTTCTTTCGGGCCATCGTCTACGAGCTGATCGTCGTGATCCTCGTGATTGGGGTGGCGCTGAAGAACGGGCGGGCGGCGGTTGCCCCGATCTGTGTGCTCCTGTTCGGAACCCTGTTCACAGCCCTGCCCTTGAGCGCCTTCGATCAGACGATCAATCTGTTTCTGCTGGCAGGGCTCGCGATTGCGATTGGCGAAATGGCGGATGCGACCATTGTCATCGTAGAGAACTGCACGGCGCAGCTCGCGCGTCAGTCGAACGCGTCGGCTGCCGAGCGACGGCGAACGATTATCCAAGCGACGGCAAGGATGACGCGCCCCCTGCTGTTTTCGATGCTCATCATCGTGACGTCCTTTCTGCCCATCTTTTTTCTCGGCGAGCGTGAAGGACGGCTGTTCAATCCGCTGGCGTTCAGCAAGACGTTCGCGATGGCGTTCTCAACGCTTCTGACGCTGCTTCTTCTTCCGATTGTGATCGTCTGGATCTTCAAGCGGCCGGTTGTGCAGAGAGAAAGCACGCGCGAGAGCACATTTGTCCGCGCGTATCGCAGCATGCTGACTCGCGCGATTCGCTACCGCTATGCCATCGTCGGCCTCGGCGCGGCCCTGCTCATTGCGGCCGGTGTCGTCATGCTCGGGTTTCAGAAAGATTACATGCCGGAGATGGACGAGGGGTCCATCCTCTACATGCCGACAACACTTCCCGGGCTTCCATCGCGCGAGGCTGGATGGATCCTCCAGCAGATGGACCGAAAGTTGAAGGCAGTTCCCGAGGTCGAGCGGGTCTTCGGAAAGTTGGGGCGTGCCGACACCGCCACCGACCCGGCGCCCGTTGAGATGATCGAGACCACGGTCATGCTGAAGCCGAGGTCCGAGTGGCGCGAGGGAATGACGAAGGACCGGCTGATCGCGGAGATGAACCAGTCGATGGACATCGTCGGCTACGTGAACAGCTGGACACAGCCGATCGCGACCCGCGTGATCATGCAGGACACCGGCATTCAGACTCCGGTTGGGATCAAAGTCAAGGGCACGGATCTGGTCGTCGTGCAGCAGATTGCTCAGGATGTAGAACGGCAGCTCAAGGACGTGCCCGGCACACAGGCGGTCATCGCCGAACGGATCTCACAGGGGTATTTCGTCGATGCCCGGCTCAATCTCGAGCGAATGGCCGAGCACGGGGTGACAGTGGACGAGGCGCTGCCCACTGTCCGTTTCGCGATCGGTGGCGACAACGTCGTGGGAATCCGGCAGGCTGACAAGACGGTCGTGCCACTCGCCATTCAATACTCGCCGGAGTACATCGACACGCTGGACAAGGTTCGGAACACTCCGGTCGTGACCGAAGATGGCCGGTCGGTGCCACTGAGCGCAATCGCGGACGTGGCGGTACGCGAGGCGCCGGAGATGATTCGAAACGACAACGGCGAGCTGGCGGGCTACATCTATGTGTACCTCCAAAACATCACAGCTCCGGACTACGTCGACCGCGCGCGCGCGCACCTCCAGACGGCTGTGAAAATGCCCCCGGGTTACTCGCTGGAATGGACGGGCCTCTACCAATATGCGGAGGATGCCCGGTCGAAGCTTCGGATTGTGGTGCCGATCACACTGGTCATCATGTTCGGGCTGCTCCTGACGGCATTCAGGTCTGTTGCAGACAGCTCGCTCATCATGTTGTCGGCGCCATTTGCGCTCGTCGGGGGCATCTTCCTGCAGTGGGTACTCGGGCATTCGATGACCACGGCAGTCATCATCGGATACGTGTCGCTCTTTGCCGTTGCCATTCAGACCGGCATCATCATGATCGAGTTCATCCGCGAGGCGCTTGCACGTCGTCCGGACACCCAATCGTATGTGGAAGCAGTGATCGAAGGTTCGGTCGCACGGCTTCGGCCCAAACTGATGACGGTCGCCACGACCGTCCTCGGCCTTCTTCCGATCATGTTCTCAACGGGTTCGGGGCTGGACATCACCAAGCCGATTGCGACGCCGACATTTGGCGGGATGATTTCATCAACGGTCTATGTGCTCTTTCTCATTCCATGCCTCTTTGCGATTGGCGCCGACATTCGCCATCGTTGGCCCGAGCGTTTCCCCGCGCGGTCCGCAGTACTGGAAAGCCAATCGCAGTGATCCGAGAGGGCTATCGCGGCTATCGTCAGGTCGGCCCGCTGCTGCTTGTTGCGGTCGTCCTCGCAGCCTGCGGAGGGCAAGCGGACCCAGGGAACACTCACGCTGGTTCCGGCCAGGTGATTCCTTCCGGAGGGGCTGCCGACGGCTTGGTCGTAACGTTTCGGACGGATCCAAGTCCGCCGGCAAGAGGGGATAACACCATCGAGGTGACGGTCCGGCGAGCCGATGGCTCGCCGGTGACGGATGGCACCGTCACGACGGTGTTCTCGATGCCCGCAATGCCGTCCATGAACATGCCGGCCATGCGCAGCGACGTGGCTCTGCGACACGAGGGCCAGGGTCGTTACCGCGGAACCAGCCAGCTGTCGATGGGCGGTACGTGGAACGTTGCGATTAGCATCGCCCAGGAGTCGAGCGAGATTGCCGCCCGGCGAACGAGCATCGTGGCAAAGGAATAGGATTAGACCTTCGCGCCGATTTCGGGCTCAACGGTCTCCACGGTTGCAGATGTCCGTCGAAACGCCGGACGAAGCACGCGGTTCCACCACATCACGGCACCGGTCACGAACAAGACAGCCGGCACGAGGCCAAAGAAGGTATACAGGGCCTTGACCGTCGTTCCCCACGCACGTCCGAAGTGGATGCGCGCGAGCCAGGCGAGAAAGTTGTCGCCGCTGCGAGGTTCGGTCTCGTCGGGCGACAACGGTTGCAGGTAGTCGACCAGATCGCCGAACGGTCCCGGAATCGACAGATACAGCCCGCTCATCGCCCAGATGAACACGAACGCGAACATCCAGAATCCAATCGCGCTGTGAAGATCCCAGTTGACGAGCCGCCACCCCGCGTTCCGGCGCACCAGCATGCTCCGGCGCCATCGCGAGGTCCCAGGCCACCAGATCACCGCGCCCGTGACACAAAGCAGGGTGAGAAAAAGTCCCCCCAATCCATTCACGGTGCGGCCCGTCCGGTCGGCGAGTAAGTCGTCGTGCAGCCGCACGAGCCAAGAAAGAAACTCCGGCTCTCCGGGTGCCACCTCTCCCAGGTCCTCTCCCGTGTAGGGATTGAACACTCGCTCCCGGCGTCGTTCCGCGCGCGTCATGACGACGATGACGGCGCGGTTCGGGTCTGGGATCGTCACCGGCTCGATTTCGAAACGCGGATACGCCTTCTTGACGGCTGCGCGCAGTTCGTCGGGTGTCATCAAGGGGCCCGAGACGGTCACCGTCGGCCGCTCCCAGAAGAACTTCGCAATTTCGCGGCGATAGACGATGGCGCTGCCGCTGACGCTGATGACGAAGACGTAGATGCCAACGCCGATGCCGGTCCACAGGTGAACCTGGAAGAGGGCCCGTCGAGCCCACACGCCTTGTGGCTGGCGAAGGAGTCGTTGACGTAGCGTCACGTGTTCTGCGACCGGCTCTGAGGCGTATAGTGCGGGCTGTACTGAACCCCGTGTGACAGATCGTGGCGGTAGGTTTCCTTCAAACCGAGCACGCTCACCCAGGAAATCAACGACAACGTCACGGCATATACGGTCACCAGCCGCGAGTTCCCCGTCACGCCAAACAACGCCGTGGCGATGAACGGTGCCAGGGCGCCGCCCAGAATCGTGGCCAGGGTGAGGCTGAGCGACACGCCGCTATACCGAGTGGACACCGGAAAGAGCTCGGAGAACACCGCAGGCTGCGGGCCCATGTAGGCACCCTGGAGCAGCAGCATCCCACACAACGCGAGCGCTATCAGCGGAATCGATTTCGTATCAGCCAATGGAAAGAACACCAGCGACCAGAGCACCAGGCCCGCACAGCCCCATTGCATGATGCGGCGCCGGCCGAAACGGTCCGACCAGATGCCAAACGCCACGATTGAAATCGAGAAGACAACCGCCGCGCTGAGGAGTAGAGCCAGCGTGGTGATCAAGGGCAGACCGAGCTGATTGGTCGCGTATGAGACGAAGTACACGATCACGATATATCCCAGCCCGCTGATGCCGACATAGGAGCCTGCCGCCAGCAGCACGGTCCGCCAATCGTGACGCCAGACGTCGAGAATGGGCATCCGCCGTTCACCCCGCGCCTTCTGGACCTCTGCAAACACCGGGCTTTCGGATAGCCCAAGACGGACGTACAGACCGACGATCACGAGTGCGGCGCTCGCCAGAAACGGAATCCGCCAGGCCCATGCCGCAAACTGTTCGGGCGTTACGAGAATGGACGCGACGAGGAATACGAGATTCGACAGAATGATACCGCCCGGCACGCCGAGCGCTACGAAGCTTCCAAAGAACCCGCGCTGCTGCTGCGGCGCATGCTCCACCGACATGAGCACGGCCCCGCCCCATTCACCGCCCAGGGCCACTCCCTGAATGAATCGAAGCGTGACCAGCAGTGCGGGCGCCCACGCCCCAAGCTGCGCGTAATTGGGAAGAAGGCCAATCGCGAACGTGGAAAGGCCCATCAGCATCAGCGACCACACCAGCATGGACTTTCGACCGAGCCGATCCCCGAAATGACCCATGACAATCCCGCCGAGGGGCCGCGCGATGAACCCGATCGCAAATGTTGCAAATGCCGCCATCGTTCCGGCAAGTTCGGAGACACGGGGGAAAAATTGCGGTCCGAACACGACAGCCGCGGCGGTCCCGTAGATGAAGAAGTCGTACCACTCGATGGTGGTGCCAATCGCGCTGGCGATCGCCACGCGACGCGGGGTGCTTCCGGTCGTCACTTGGCTTCCGCCAGCCCCTCCGCACACGCAAACTCGCGGAGCTGGTCATTTGGCGGCGCAGCCTTCCGGTAGGTTCGGACGATCTCCCACGGCTTCACAAGCGCCTTCGGATCGGTCACCGTGATCCGATCTTCAAGCACGCCCGGGGCGATGAAGCGAATACGCTCCTTGATGGTCATCTCTTCGCTGTGAGGGGACGATCCATCGATGAACGACTTCGTGCTCAGCGCGACCGTGTCGACGACTAGCGTGTCGCCCTCCCAATGGCCCGTCGAGTAGCCGGCATATGTCGGGTCGTCGAGGATCTTTTCCGTCGGCTTTCGCCCGTCCAGGTACACGCGACGCATCGCGTCGTTCAGCTCGCTGAAGAGGGTCATGCGGTCTTTCGACTGCATCACTTCCATGCCGTAGGCCATGCCCATCATGGCTGGCATGCCCGGAGGCAGGCACTTGGCCGTGTTGTCGAACTCGTAGGAGCCCGCCATGCGCGACTTCCGGATGATTTCCCATTTCGACATGTACTCGGGCGTCAGCAACGGTGCGTCAGGCGAGCGCCCTTGTGACAGGTCGCTCAGGGGGGCAGATTGTGTCGGCCGTGGTGGCGGAGCCCCGCGTTGACCTGTGGCGGGAGGCGCTCCCGCGCGGCCGCCGCGTCCTTGCTGGACAGGGTAGTACACACCGGAAAAATCAGGCGGCGTCGTACTTGCGGTCGTGGGGTCCTGGACAGTGGCGGGGGACGCGAATCCGATCAAACCGGACACGAACATCGCGCACAGCATCGAAGCCATGGTTCTGGACATGGTCATCCGTCCTTTCGTTCCGCATACGCGCAACCCGGGCCGAACCTCCGCCGTCCAGCCGCTATTGGAAGACCGGCTGATTACTGAGGATCGTACCGTCCGCCTTGGTCACCCGCGCAATGATGCTGGTCTTGCTGCCGTTTTTTGCAGGGCTCATATCGACCGTCACCGTCTCGCCAGGCTTCAGTGACTGTCTCGTCCAACCTGCGCGAAGGAGTATTCCCGGTGCGCGGCCCTCACAGGCCCATTCCGCCTTGCCGCCTTGTCCGTCATCCACAATCACGTGCAGCCAGGTATGCGGATTGGACCAGACGAATTCCTTCACGACTCCCGTAATGGTGATGACTTTCTGAACTTCGTAAGCCGAGTTGCTGTGGTGGGACAAGACCGCTGCCGGTTGAAGCAGCACGACGGCCAGAGCGACGGATACGACAATCGGGCCGGTCTGCATTGAGAGCCTCCTACTGGTTTGGCGGTGGGTGCTGCGAAATCGTACAACAATTTCGCCGGGGGTTGTGGGAAGGTGTGCGCAAAGGGGGGTGTCCTGGCGTGACGCCGCGTTGCGCGTAAGCGCACGGAGGAACGGGCGTCGACACCCCCCCTAAGATTTCCGGCTCCTGCGGGGCGGCTGCGGAACCGGTACTACTTGTCCGAGTGCCATTGGGGCTCGGTGGCCTGGACGCCGAGCGCCTGCGCCAATTGCGTCAGTGCTTCGCGTTCTTCGGTGCTAACAGGCGTACCGCCGATGCCAAAGAAGCCCCCCTCCTTGGCAGCCTGCGACACGTTCGTTGCGACAGAGAGCAGCCACGCTTTGTACGCAGCACCTTCAGATGGCGACTTTGCCTCGACGGCGCTTGCGGCAGCTTTCAAGTGCGTGATGAGTCGTGTTTTCATCTGCGCGCGATCGACTTTCGGAATGTCCGGCAACTCGGGTCGTCCACCGGAACTGCGGACGCTGTCTGCGACCGACTTCACGATCTCAGATGCCGCATTCGCGGCCGATTCTGTGATGGCTCGACCGACAGCCATGGCTTCTTTTGCCGTCCCGACAAGGCCACTGGCGTCTGACAGGGTGATGAACAGGCCCGCGACGACCGGCGCAGCCGCAATGGCCTTCCACTCTTCGGCGCTGTAATCGTTCCTCGTGGACATACCACCTCCGCTGTGAGTGAACGCGAATTGATGTCGGCAACCGTTTTTCCGTGCCGGTCACAGGTGAGACTCGACTGCATGTGCACTGCCACCACGGCAGGACGCCACTGGCGTTGAACTGACGTGAGTTAGAGGCCACCGCGCGGGGGAACGCCACGAGAATTCGCGGTGTCCGTGACATATGGCGGCAGCGCCCGAGCCTCTTTCTCCATGCTACTCGGCGTCCAGTTCGAGTATCAGGCCTGTAACGACGTCATGAATCAAGGTCATGCCAGCCGGCGTGAGCCTGTCGGCCGTATCTTCTGCCGTGTGAATCGTCCGAAGAATTGGCGGGGTGAAACCGGGAGCGAGACCAGAGCCTTTGCCACCGTTCAGCAGGAGCCACACCTGGTGCGCTTCAAGCGCTGGAAGAACGGCAAGCGAGATGGCCGGAATTCCGACGGACAGGAAACTGCGATCGTCGCCCGTCGGGAAAGCGGGAAGCCGAAGGCAGTTGTAGTCCCGGGCCGCGCACGCACGCGCAAGCGCGCGATGCAGCGTCGTCGTGCCGGCCGCGGCCGTGGGGCCGCTCAGGATCGTATCGCCGTAGCCCGCGATATCGACATTCACCATCGATTGGATGTTCGATCGATCGAGCGAGCCGACAAAGTGTCTCGAACCCTGGAGGCCGTTCTCTTCCATGTCGAAAAAGACAATGCGGATGCGGTGCCGGAGGCGACGAGTTCGCAGCGTTTCGGCCAGACGCGTGAGAACGACCACGCCCGCCGCGTTGTCGACCATGCCGTGGCTGTGACCGCCGTGCTCGAGCGGAACGGCATCGAGATGTGCGCCGACGATAATCTCAGGACTCCGAGGTCCGAGCTCGTCCAGAACCACATTCTGGCCCTGGTCGCGTGGATCGCGCTGCCGTGACATATTTGGAAACGGCTGCAGCATGAAGGTGTGTCCGCGCTTGCGCAGCAGCGCTTGCAAGGCATCGAGGCGATCGGCATTGGATCGTTGATCGAGCTGCCGGGCATCGTTGACCACGTCGGCCAGAAGCACGGGGGCGGGCGGAGCCTCGGGCGTCCCGATTCGGCGCTGCGACGTACCACTGGCGCACGCGATACCGAGCGCCGCCATCAGCGCAGCGATCGCTCCGTTATGGAATTGGAGTGACATGGTGCGGGATTATGACGTAGTTTGCACATGAGGCTGGAGACCTCGATGTCTTTGACGGAACAGCTGCGCAGCGACCTCAACACCTTACAGCGTCTTCGCGTCTACTTCGCCCATCAGTCGGTCGGTAGCAACATTCTCGACGGTCTTGCATCGCTCGCGCACGAGGCGGGGATTGCACTCCACGTCGACCCTCCGAACCAGCACACGAACGCCCCCGGGATCTGGCAAGGGATGGCGGGTCGAAATGGCCATCCCGAGTCCAAAATTCAGTACTTCATTGATGCGATGGCAAGCCTAGAAGCTCGACTGCCACACGTGGCCCTGATGAAGTTTTGTTACGTCGATTTCTCGCCGTCGACCAACAGCGAGACGTTGTTCAAGAGCTACCAGGATGCCATCACGTCGTTGCAGCGCAGGTATCCGACCGTCACGTTCGTGCCGGTGACGGTGCCCTTGACGACGCGCCCGGGTGGTCTCAAAGACACCGTGAAGAGGTTCTTGGGACGGACGGTGCGGAAGGACGAGGCAAACGCGCGCCGCGCCGTTTTCAACGATCGCCTGCGCGAGGCTGTACAGGAGCCGTCCGCTTTTCGATCTGGCGCGGATTGAATCCACGCGTCCCGACGGTTCACTCGAGAATTTCAAGGGTCGGGACGGGACCGCTGCCGCGGCGCTCTTCCCCGGTTACACCACGGATGGTGGACACTTGAACGAACTTGGTCGGCAGTTAGCGGCGACTGAATTCGCGAGGATCGTCGCCTCCGCAGCCCGATGAGGGTCACAGGAGGCCTCAACTTCTCGTCTCCTGTTCGAACCCGAGCGCTACCGGTTGGCTTCAACAAGCGCGAGCGCCGCGAATGCGGTGGCGGCATCCTGCATGAAGGACGCTTCCATTGAGTTTGGTGGATAGCGCTTGTTCATCGAGCTCGCGGGCCAGGCTCCTGTTTGTGGGTCCTGGTGCGATTGCAGCCAATCGAGCGCGCGGGCCGCGCCGGCGTGCGTAGACGGAATTCCCGCTCTTCCCAGGACAAAGGCCACGAACGCTGTCGCATAGCTATCGCTCCCTGCGGCGGGCGGGGCATCTGCATGTGCCGACCACGGGCCCAGAGAAGCGATAGCCCAGTCTCCATCAGGTGACTGCCTGGCAAACACCTCGGCGAGCAGTGATTGTCGCGCCGCCTCCGGCATCGCTGCCGGGAGCCTGGATGAGGCCCACAGTGCAGCGAGGCGATCGTGAAGCGACCGGAGTGATGTCGGAGAACCCTGGAGAAATGAGACCAGAGCGCCGGTCCGTTCGGCGACAGCCTCATCCCTCCGATAGTCGGCCGGCGTCGTGCCCACTGCCAGGGCGGCCAGCGATGCACCGTAGAACGAGGAGTCCGGATTCTCCCACGGATCCAGGTTGGCCTGATACCACCGCCAGGCCCCTTTCGTGGCCCCGCTCTGGAGCTGCAGTTGCCAGAGCTGATCGAACGCTTTGCGTACGTCGGCATCCATGGCCAGCGCCTCGCTCCGGTCGGCCAGGAAGTACGCGGTGAAAATGACCTCGACTTCCTGTAAGGCTGACGGGCGCTTCCCGCCGACATTGGCGCGCAGCCGATCCATCAATCCGCGTTCGTACATCGTCGGCTCTGCTTCTCCGAGCGCACGCCGCAGTGCCGGGCGAGCCAGCAGATAGGTCATTCCGGTGTGGCAGGAGACACACGGACCGTCGACAGACGCGGCTGGCTTCCACTCGAACCAGGCCTTCTGCCGTGCGTCGAGATAGCGAGCAGCCAGCTCGGGACTCCAGCTGGCGCCGGAGACAGTCATGAACGACCAGCAAAGCGCAAGAAGCGCCACGGTGGACAGAGCAACTAATCGAGGCATGAGACGGCCGTCAGAGTCAGGCTGCTCCTTACTTCCCGCGATAGTCCAGCGGTGGAGGTCGGTTGCCGACGAGCGCCGTGTAGACGAAGTCTGAGCCGACGCGTTTTTGATGCTCAGCTTTGGCCTCGCTCAACGTCCGCGAGTCTCGGAGCAGATCGATGGCCGTCAAGCTCAGCGTCTTCGCGGCGACGAGCATACCCTTGACACCAATGCTGGTTCCGCTTATCGCAAGTGCCTGCCACGAATGCGACGGTGTTCCAGGAACCCACGTCGCCGTGTAGAGACCAGTCGTTGGGACCACCCAGCTGACGTCGGCCACGTCGGTCGAACCGCCGGCTTCTTTCAACTCAAAAGGTTCAATCCTGTTGGCCTCGGTCACCGGGGGCACACCGCTTCCGAGACTCGGTCGGATGCGGTCGGCAAACATCAGTTCCTCTGGCGAGTACCTGGACGCCGCCGACCTTCCTGAGGTTCCAATCCATCACCCGCGCAAGGGCATCGTTCCGAAGCATGGAGTACACCCCGTGGATGATTTCGTGCTCAACGGTTGTCCCGGTGCCCAACGCTGCACCTTCGGCGGCCCGAAGAAGCCGAGGGAAAATCTCGGCCACCTGTTTCGCTTCGGGATGGCGAACGTAGTAGTAGACCTCTGCGAAGTCTGGCACCACGTTCGGCGCGGCGCCGCCGTTCGTGATGACGTAGTGGATGCGGGTGTCCTCCGGCACGTGCTCGCGCATCATATTGGCCATGTGGTTCATGGCCTCTACGCCGTCGAGTGCCGAACGGCCGCGCTCGGGAGCGCCCGCGGCATGGGCGGCCACGCCGCGGAAGCGAAACTTCGCTGACAAGTTTGCGAGTGAGCTCCCGGGACTGGCGTCGTTGCGCGCGCCGGCATGCCAGTGAAGCACGGCGTCAACATCACGGAACAGTCCCTCGCGAACCATATAGACCTTGCCGGCGCCGCCCTCCTCGGCCGGGGTTCCGTACACGCGGACTGTCCCCTTGGTCCCCGATCGCACCAACCAGTCCTTGACGGCAATGCCCGCCGCGGTTGAGCCCGTTCCAAACAGGTTATGGCCGCACGCGTGACCAGCGTCTTTCGCGGCGAGAGGCTTCCGATCGGCTACGGCGTCCTGCGTAATGCCAGGGAGTGCGTCGGTACTCGGCAAGAATTGCAATGACAGGCTGGCCTTCACCGTACGACGCCACAAATGACGTTGGCATTCCCGCCACACCGGTCTCGATGCGGAAACCCGCAGACTTCAGCTCCTGTTGCAGCAGAGCCGCGCTCTCGGTTTCGCGGTAGCCCACTTCGGCGAGGTCCCAGATGCGACGCGCGAGCTGCGCATAGTGATCGCGGCGCGCTTCGATCGATGCCATGACAGCCTGACCCTGATCCTGTGCCCGGCCCGCGCCTGTCGCCAGCACGACCACGCCGCACACGAGGACGCCGCATCTAGGCGCACGCATGAAGTCTCCTTTATCTCACTGACCGACCAGCCGTAGACACCGATGGCTCAAAGCGGACAATTGCGCGGTCAACGCAGTGTAGCGCGGGCCCGAGAAGCGTTCAATTAGGCCGGAAAAACGGCCATCGGCGGGGGAGAGCGGGCACCAAAGGTTCCGGCTCCTCGAGCCGATAGAGTACGACGGAAGTTCCGGCGGGGCTGCCGGATGGGCCTCTTTCGGCAGCGCAAGGCGTCCTGGAGTCAGGGTCACCTTCAGAGATATGACCGGCGAGATACTTTCGCATTATCGAGTTCTCGACAAACTTGGCGAAGGGGCAACAGCCGTCGTCCACAAGGCCGAAGATCTGGAACTCGGCCGACCCGTTGCGTTGAAGCTGGTCCCGCCCGAGCTTGCCGCCGATTACGCCGCCCTCACGAGGTTCAGGCACGAGGCGCGGATGGCGTCGAGCCTCAACCATCCCAATATCTGCACGATCTACGAAATTGCCGAACACGAGGGCCGGCACTTCATCGTGATGGAGCTGCTCGAAGGCCAGGTGCTGTCGAAGATTATTGGTGGTCGTCCGATGGAAAGCTACCGGGCGATCGAGATTGCCATTCAGATTGCAGACGCGCTGGACGCTGCGCACGCCGAGGATGTCGTGCACCGCGACATCAAGCCGGCCAATATTTTCGTCACCCAGCGCGACCATGTGAAGATTTTGGACTTCGGTCTCGCGGTGCTGTTGCCGTCCGGCCCGGCGGGTCCAAAGACGACCGTCATGAGGTCTGGCATGACCGGTGGCACGGTCCCGTACATGTCGCCGGAGCAGACGCGCGGTGAAGAGCTCGATGCTCGATCGGACCTCTTTTCAACCGGCGTCGTCCTGTACGAAATGGTCACGGGACGGCGTGCGTTCAACGGTGTGCACAACCCGGCGATCATGGATGCGATTGTCAGCCAGTCGCCCGTCCCACCGCGCGACCTGAATCCCGCGATCCTTCCAGAGCTCGAACGGATTATCAGCAAGGCCCTCGAGAAAAACCGAAAGCTTCGATTTCAGACGGCGTCCGATCTTCGAGCTGACCTGCAGCGTCTGAAGCGTGATTTGGATTCGGCCTCAGCCGTCAGCTCACGTCGTGTCGCTGAGCCCGCGAGCGCGAGCGGGAAGGCGCGCATCCAGAAACTGGTGACAACATCGTCGCCATGGCGCTCTGCTGCCATTACTGGAGGGGTGCTCGTTGGAGGCGCGCTGGTCGCAATGACCATTGCCGGTGTTCGGATGGCGCGCAAAGCTCCGTCGTCCATGCTACCGGCCCCAGTTCCCGCGGCCAACGTCGCGCCCGCGCCGCTCCAATTGGTCAACCCGGTCGACTCGCCGATCTCGGCGCAAGCGCCCGTGGCGGGTCCCTCATTGCCCAGCCAATCCGAGTCAAACATGGTCGCTGGCGCCACGGTGCCGGGCAAAGCTACATCACGAAGTTCCCGGAACGTAAAGCCATCCCTGTTTACCGGTGCAGCCACCAGGCGTGGTGCGCCGCCACCGGAGCCAACGCCCACGCCAGTGGCAGAGGTTCCAGCGGCTCCGCCGGCCAATGCAGCCTGGGCGGTAGGAGAACTGCGCGTCGCTCAGGCGAAGTTCGATGCGAAGCTGTACGACCAGGCGTTGACCACGCTGCACGGTGTTGCCGCCAAAGACAGCGTTGGCGAGGCGGCAACACAGGCGCGCTTCCTCATGGCGTCGATTTACGAACGGCAATCGAAAATCGAGGATGCGATGGCCGCATATCTCGACATTGTCAACCGCGACAAAGACCATCCTCGAGCGCCAGAAGCGTTGTACCTCATGGCGCAAAGTACGCTGCGTTCGAAACGGCCCGAGAAAGAACGCGAATCGCGTCAGCTGTTGGTTCAAGTGGTTACGGATTATCCACAGAGCACCTGGGCGCCCCGTGCCCTGATGACCCGAGCCGACCTGGAAGAGCGCGAGCGGTTTTACCAGCGCGACGACGAGCTGGCGACGGCCGTACCGTCGGCATTGGTAACCTACCGTCAGGTTGCTACCCAATACGCGGGGGTTGCGGTGGCCGAGACGGCACTCTGGAAGCTCGGGCGCGCGTATGTCGAAATCAAACGGTACCATCTGGCGGCGAAGACCTTTGCCGACCTCGCCGTCCGCTATCCCGACACGAAGTTCGATGCGTGGTTTGCCGCTGCCGAGTTGTACGACAAGCGCTTGAACGATGAAGCGAACGCTCGCGGTGCCTACGCCCGCGTCCCCTCCTCATCCTCCCGTTTCCGTGACGCGCAGAAGCGCCTGCGTCCGTAGCTGCGCGAGTCTACTTTACGGTCAGTGTAGGTTTGTTCGACGTTTCACGGCTGTCGAATTGCACCAGCCGGTTGGCCAGGCCGGTGTCCCGAATCGTTAACGAGACGACCTTGTCACCCTTCAAGACCTCTCTGATGAAGGCCGTGAGGTCGAAGGAAATCCAGCCAGTCGCACCCACGTTCTGGCACGTGAGCGTCGCGCCTGAAGTGGGCTGGTTTCGCCAGGTGAGAGTGGACTCGGTCCAACTATCGGAGCTCACGCCCGAGGCGCAAACCGAGACAGGCACACCATTGGGAAGCCCACTCACATAGAGACCGAGGACTGCACTCGAGGTGTCAGACCCGCCGCTTGTGAGATCGAACCGGAGATAGGTCCGGCGATCGAACGCTTCATTGCTTGCGTCTTTCGTTTCCAGATTCCTGGACGATCCGAAGTTCCTCGAAGCATCCGTGCCGCCCCGGACGAACGTGTCGGCGACGGGTGTGAAGCTCCGTTCGGTCGCGGGCGGAGCAGTCGGAATGCCCGGAACACTCACAGGCGGTTTTCCAGCATGAGTCCAGTCCGTCCAGCCGACGTTCTTGCCCGGGGAGGAAGGGATGGGCGCAGGGAAAGAGGCAGGCACATGGGCGTAGTAATAGTTGACGATGTGCGGCTGCCACGTGTCATCACCAGTAGCAGGAAACTGCGCCTGGGTGTGCAGCCAGTGAAACGCCCGCAAGAGCGCCCGATTCTCCCACTCGAACACGTCGTACCCGGCACGACGCAGAATCACCGCCTGGACAAGCGCCCCCTGCAGTCCACCGTACGCATAGTTCTCCTTGGGCGGTGGCCATGTGAAAGCTCCGCCGGCCGTGGCCGACCGGCGCTGCTCCTCGGGGAGCACGCCGTCAATTGAATGTCCTTCTCTCGTGCAACCAGCCCGGTTTATGCCGACGGGCTTGGTGGGGTCGCACTGCCACCACAGCTCCCCGTACGAGAAGCTCGAATAGGACGAGCGGTCCCCCAACCAGCCCTTGAAGACTTTTGCCACCCGCGCCAGCTGAGTCAGGTCTCCGAGGTAAGCGGCGACCGCGACGCGAGAAGCGCCACAGTGAGTTCCCCAATTGTTGGGCCGTCTCTCGTGACACTCGATCAGGCTCGAGGGACCGTCAAGAGTCGGCGTCGTGAGTAGGGCCTTGATCGTGTCGCGAAAGTCGGCGTCAAGGCCAGGGTCGTGCACCTTCAAATCGACTAGATCCGCCGCAATCACGTATGCGGCCAGTTCTCGTCCGAGCGCGAGCGCTCGGCCGACGTATGGACCGCCATTTACAACGGCCCAGATCGCGTCGACCACTTGCTGACGATATGCCGAATTACCCTGTCGCGCGAATACCAGGGCTTTGGCCATGACACAAACGTTTGCGGGATCGTCCTGGTTGCTGAGGTTGGGCACTGGGCAGGGTGCCTGGGTTTTCTTGACTAAATTGCTCCAGGCCGCACCGGATGTCGGAAGTTTCAGCAATTCCGCCCGGTCCATCCAGATTCCTTGGGGGATGGTGGGTTGGGCCTGGCAGATGTGTGGCCAAGCCAGCGCGCAGTTCGTCAGGGCAAGAAGGATGAATGTTCGGAGATGCACGTCGAGCCTCCCTCGTCGATGGACGGGTCAAGTACGGGGGAGCTGGACGCAGATACGGGGGAGCGGAGCCGATGCAGGTGTTACAGACCGTCAGGACCGTTGATGATGAAGACGTTCCGACGGCTTGGAGGAGGACGTGCAGCGTAACACGATTCGATCAGCTTGAGTACGAAAAATCAGTTGGGGACCAGACAGAACTTTCTATAACATGGGCAACACCAGGATCAATCCACCGCTGATGAGCAGCGCCGCTGCCCACACGGCGTCGAGATTGAACCACGTCGTTCGCAACAGGCCCACGCCGAATTTCGTGAAAACCGCCCACGCGATCACTGCGGTTACCAACAGATAGCTGGCCCCGTGCACCGCCGTGACGATGAGGCCCGACGTGAAATCGGCGGCAGCGGTATGGGTGTGCGCGGAATGACCAAGCGCTGCGCTTGCGGTGGCGGCGGAAGCGGCGGAGGACATTCCCAACCAGACGGGCAGCACCATGAGCCCCGCCCCGTGCGCGGTTGCCACCAGAAACGACCAGGTGGTCAACCCTCCCATGCCGATGCGCATACCACCAAAGCGCGGGTGACGGTGGCGCAGAAGGCGTCGAACACCGAGCAGGAGAAGGATGCCCGCGATCGGCCATTGCAGCCTGTTCGTTGGCATGACGACACCCGCCAGAATTCCGGCCAGGATCGCCAGTGCGACCGCACAGGCGTGACCGATCGCGAGGGGCAGAAGCGCTCGCCACACCGCTGTGGCCCGGTTCTCCTGCATCCCCAGCGCGACGGCAAAGAGCCATCCCATGCCGGGATTGAGCCCGTGGAACGCTCCGAGGAACAACAAGGTTCCCCACGAGACCCACGACGCATCGGGCCAGGACGTCATGACAGGTTACGAGAAGCAGTACGAGTCAGATGACGCATCGCCACCTTCCAGGTGCACCTGATGCGGGCGGAGACCATCGAACTCGAGGAAGAAATTCTTGTCCAGGCTCAACCCGCCATTTGCATTAGCGTCGAGTTTGACCATCCATCCCCGGACTCCGTCCGGATAGAACTGCGCGTCCCACGACGCGTAGAGCGAGTTCGTGACGTAGACGCGCCGCCCGTCGCGGCTCACTTCAACCATTTGCGGCCCGCCGTTGAGCGCACGGTCAGGGCGCGATGAATGCGGCGCCCGGCGGGCGATGCCGCCGAGGTGAACCGAGCCAGTCAGCTTGGGATTGAACGGATCGCTGACGTCGGTACTGACGAAATTCGCCCGTTCCCCAGCACGAGACGTAAAGGAACCGATCGTCGAGTGACAGGTTGATGTCGGTGACGAGCGGCGCGACAGCCTTGAACCCTTTGAGCAACGGTGGCAGGTCGTCCGGTTCCGCAGGCTCCGCGGGAATCTCGATGACCTTCTTGATGCTCCAGCCATTGTTGCCAGCCGTGTCCTGATGCCACACCCAGATCGACGAGGACAGATCCTTGAGCGAGACGACCACGCCGACAAAGCCGTACGCCTTTCTGGGGTCGTGAGCCGGGCGAAGCTCCAGCACCATTTGTTGCTCGGCACCGAGGTCGAGCACTTGCTTGTGCCGTCTTTTCTGCAGGTCCCACACGTGCAGCGCGTGGCCGTACTTGCCGGCAAGGAGCAGCTCCGGGTTGACACCGTTCTCGACCATGTTCGGCGTGCCCCATTCGCTCGTGATCATCGTGTCGTGGCCCAGATGCCACCAGAAGTCGTACGCGAATTGCTGGGGGCCGCGATCCTGCTCCCAGCGACCTTGGATGGCAAAGGTTTCCGGATCGATGATGAAAATGCCCCCGGGCCCGCCGCCGTCTGGAGCACCCAGCGCGTTCATGTAAATGCCGTCGGGACCGCAGTGGCTCGTATGCAGTCTCGAGTAGCCCGTTCGCTCGGCTACTTCCTGGGCTTCGATGACCTTGGCCAGGCGTGGTTTGCTTGGATCGGGCTTGGTGTCCAGAATGTGGATTCGCGACGATCGCAGACCCGGAACGACCAGGAAGCGTCGTTCCATGTGTGGGTGGGGAGCGTAGGGGCAGAGACAGGAACTGCAGGCGTTCCAGCCAAAATGATGCAGTTCGTCACCGGTGTTGGGCATGTCGAGCTGGCTGACCTGGCGGCCGTAGTTCTTGGACGTCGGGTCGACGTCCACGACCGTGAGTGCATCGGGCCCGCCCCCGGGATTCAGCATGGCCACATAGGCAATCGTTTCGGGCGGCGCCTGCATGGCTAAGGTGGGAGAGGGATAAAACGTCGTATCGGGCATCAATTTCGCCATGATTGCGGCCTCCTTTGTTTTCAAGCCTCAGTGGGTATCGGGGGTAGAATTGCGGCAATTCGCCGGAGCAACTTATCACAAACGGCTGAAACCGCCGGCGGGTTGCGCACGTCCAAACCGTAGGGCAGCGAGGTCGAGTCTCTATGAGATACCCCATGACAACCGCAATCGGGGCGTTTTCCGTGTTCGTGATGCTGTCGTCAGCGGCGGCAGGACAGCTGGCATCGCGTCCCGCCGAGGAATGGAGCAAGACCCTCGATCAACCCGGTCGCATTGCGGGACTGAAAGCCGAGGAGGTCATTGCCAGAATTGGCCTGAAGTCTGGTCTGACTGTTGCCGACCTGGGCGCGGGCACCGGACTGTTCAGTATCCCGATGGGAAGAGCCGTCGCACCCGGCGGAAGGGTGTACGCGGTCGAAGTCGACAAGGATTACTTTGGCATCATCCGGGAGAAGGCCAGGGACGCTCAAGTGACGAACGTTCAAACGGTCCTGGGCGAGTTCAGCGATCCGAAACTGCCGGCTGCAGATGTCGATGTGGCCTTCTTTCACGATGTGCTGCACCACATCGACGATCGGGCGGGCTATTTGAAGAACCTCGCGCGCTATGTCAAGCCGGCGGGACGAGTCGTGGTCATCGATCTCAAGCCCGAGCAGAGTCCGCACAAGGACCAGCCCAATCTGATAGTCTCTGAAGAGCAGGTCACCCGATGGATGACAGCTGTCGGATTTGCGAAGGTCGAGAAAGTCGATCTCTTTCCCGACAAGTTTTTTCTCGTCTATACAAGGTAACGTTCTGCCCGGTTCCGACCATCACTTCTTAACAGAGGAAGAGTCGAACATGCCGAAGTCCAGCACTCGTCGCGAAATTCTCGAAGGTGGCCTGGCGGTCGCAGGGCTGAGCCTCCTCGCGCGGGCCGGTATCCCGGAGTGGGTAATGCCGGCTCTGGCGCAGGGCGAGACGCTTGTGCCCTTTACGGACATGCCGGAGAACTTTCCGCTGGCGACCGCTCCAGATCGTCGAATCATCGATGTTCGGAAGATCGATGGGCCCTTCACGCCGAAGGATCAGTTCTTCACGACGCAGCACTACGGCCATCCCGAGATCGATCCGGCGACGTTCCGGTTGAAGGTCTCAGGAATGGTGGACCGGCCGCAGTCGCTTTCGCTCGACGAACTTCGGCGCATGGGAAGCCAGGAGTTGATTTCTGGTTTCGAATGCTCGGGCAACCGTCGTCCTCTCCAGGGTCTTTGCAGTAACGGCCGGTGGACCGGCGTTCCACTTCGGGAAGTGCTCGATCGGGCCGGCGTCAAACGGCAGGCACGGGAATTCGTCTTCCTCGGTGCGGACCATGGGGAAGAAGAAGTTGAGTTCCGGACGCAGAAGTACACGGTCGATCAGCAATTCGGCCGAAGTCTCACACGCGAAAAAGCCCTGTCGCCCGAATCCGTTTCTGGCCTACGCCTTGAATGGGGAACCGCTCACGCGCCACCAGGGATTTCCGCTCCGGCTGCTCGTTCCCGGCTGGTACGGCGTGGCCAACGTCAAATGGCTTTCAGAAATCCACGTTCAGGAGGAGCAGTACCTCGGCAAGTATCAGGCGCGCTGGTACCGGACGCTGAAGGGCGAGATGATCGGCGGTGAGATGAAGTGGAAGGAGACCGCCATCACGCATCTGCAGCTGAAATCGTTTGTCGCGCGGGTCACCCGCGATGGCAACCGTCACAAAGTGTTTGGCGTGGCGCTGAACGATGGCACGCCTTTGAAGTCGGTCGACGTCCGCGTGGACGATGGGCCTGTGGCAGCCGGCCACCATGGACCCTGTCTACGCGCAGCAAGTATTCCTGGAAGCTGTTCACCTACGATTGGAACGGCGCCACGCCGGGCGAGCACACGATCGTGTTCGCGAGCGATCGATGTCAACGGACAGGTTCAACCCACGGCGGAGGAGTTGGAGATCGAAGAAAACGTTTCTCGAAGACAATTCGCAATTCCCGCGGAAAGTGAAGATTGCTTGACGCTGGTAATTGCGATGGATTAGCGTCCCGGCGCACGAATGCTCAAAGGAGATAACCTATGGCTCTACAAATCAACGACACGGCACCGGATTTCGAGGCGAACACAACCGAGGGCCGCATTCGCTTTCACGAATGGATTGGCAACGGCTGGGCCGTTCTGTTCTCCCATCCGAAAGACTTCACGCCGGTCTGCACGACCGAGCTTGGATACATGGCCAAGATCAAGCCGGAGTTCGACAAGCGGAATGTGAAGATCATTGGTCTCTCGGTGGACCCGGTCGACAAGCACTCGCTGTGGTCGAACGACATCAAGGAGACGCAGGGGTTTGCGCCCAACTATCCGATGATCGGCGACCCTGACCTGTCGATTGCGAAGGCCTGGGGGATGTTGCCGGCCAGTGTTAGTGGCGACGCCTCGACGCGCACGCCCGCCGACAACCAGACGGTGCGCAACGTGTTCGTCATCGGACCGGACAAGAAAATCAAGCTCGTGCTCGTCTATCCGATGACGACCGGACGCAATTTCGACGAGGTGATCCGGGTGATCGACTCGCTGCAGCTCACGGCCAAGCACAAAGTGGCGACGCCGGTGAACTGGAAGCAGGGCGAAGACGTCATCATCGCGGGGTCAGTTTCTGACGACGACGCCAAGAAGACGTACCCGCAGGGCTGGAAATCGCCGAAGCCGTACATCAGGATCGTGCCCCAGCCCACGAACTAGGCTCTCGGGCTCTCGGGCTCTGGGCTTTGGCACCGGGCCCAGAGCGATCACTTGCCCTCTTCCGCGCGCGCCGCCCTCAGGATGAACTCGAGGCCGAGATTCCCTTCGTGGCACGCGTACTCGAACGGCTGCTGCGAGTCGTCCTTTCGCGTGAGGTTCATCGCGAACGTCCAGGGACGTGTCCACGTGTGAGGATCGTCGAACGTCACGGTCCACTCGACGATATCCGGAGCCACGGCCGTAAAGCGCTCGACAATCCGCAGGTGCTCGCTCGAGCCTCGATAGGGCGTCTTGTCGGTAAAGTTCGTCGTTTCCACCACGAGCGTCGCCCCTTCCCATCGTCCGCGTGCATCGCCCATGTATTGTCGAATCGCCGAGCCCAGCGGCGGTCGTCCGTCGAGCGGGACGATGCGAGTCTCATGCACCATCTCGTAAATGATGGCGACGTATCCTGGTCCCTGAACGATCTGATACGCGTTGCCGTAGATGGCCGGCATCATCGACCCGGGGAGACCACGTGAGATGCAGCGATCGTACAAGCTGCGGTCCTCGTACGAGTCTGCCGGACCTCGTCCGCGGCGTGCCGCCTCGCGGGCGGCTATGCGGAGGGTGGCTTCCGGGACCTGGGCCGGCACCTTGCCGTCTGGTGGATCGACGACGAGCCACGCGCGACTGTTCTTGCGGATCATGATTCTCGAACCAATGCAGGGGACTCCTGAGCTCCCACCGTTGCCGGTCCGCCTCGACGCGCTCGTCGCTGCGCTCCTTCCGAAGCGCGATCAGGTCCGCCTCCGTAAAGTCCCCCAGACGACGTCCGGCCAGTTTGTCGGGACGCTCGAAGGGGGTGAGGCTTTCGTCGCTGTTTGTGTAGGCACCCTGGAGATCGGGGTCGCCCCAAGGGGTACGCGGCGGTGTCCAGGCGTTCGTCGTCTCTTGGTGGCCGCCGCGACGGATGGCCAAGCACCGGACCGGACCGCCACGACCATCGAGCTCGCGGCCGCAAGTGCTCCCACGAGGACGAGAACAGACTGGTTCATCCGGCCTCCCTGTCAGTACTCCTCGGCACTCGCGGGGTAATCACTCCGCAGCTGAGGACCATGCATGTCATTATTCCCGGCCTCGCGAATGCCTGATCTGGCCACCTGGCAATGGCTCCTCGGCTGCACGTGCGCGTTCATCATCGGGTTCGCCAAGACCGGCGTTCCGGGACTCGGCACGCTGACGGTGCCGCTGATGGTCATGGCGGTTGGCGACGCCAAACATGCCGTCGCGTGGAGCGCCCCCATTCTCATCACCGGCGACATCTTCGCGCTCATTTACTGGCGGCGCCGCGCCGAGGCTCGTGCGTTGTTCTCACTGGCACCGTGGGTTGCAGCCGGCATGGCGGGCGGTGGGCTCGCGTTGAGTCTGGACGAACAGGTGCTGCGCCGGCTGCTCGGCGTCGTCGTCCTGACGATGCTGGCGCTCAACATCCTCCGCCGCTGGAAACCCAGTCTCGAATACGGCATCCATCCATCGTTTTACGGGATTGCCGCGGGGTTTGCGACGACGGTTGCCACGGCGGCTGGTCCGGTGATGAACATGTACCTCATGATGCGGCGCCTGCCGAAGGAGCAGTTCGTCGCAACGGGCGCGTGGTTTTTCTTTGTCGTGAATGTGGCGAAGCTTCCGATCTACGGGGCCCACCACCTCTTCAGCCCTGCGTCGCTGCTGTTCGATCTATTGATGGTGCCGGCGGTGGTGTGTGGGGCGGCTGGCGGTTTTTGGGCGATTCCACGCATCCCCCAGCGCTCGTTCGACATCCTGATCATCGTGCTGACGGCGATCACGTCGATTTTCCTCTTTCGCTGAGAGCTCCCGCGCGGCCATCGGCGAGCACGCCACAGGCCAGGAAATTGCGGCTCGGCGAACCGCTCGATCGGCGCGGAAAAATGAGTCGCGTTTTCGAAGCGAGCCGGGCAGACTCGGTCGTGCGGTGGGAACGTATTCCGGTGGTGAAGGTCTGGCGGCTGCAGCTGTTACCGATTTACTTCGTGAACCGATACAGTTTCGACGCGGTTCGAACGATGAGACTGCCACGTGCGACGGCCGGCGTCGCCAGCGTCATCTCGTTGAGCGAATTCTTTCCGAGGACTTTGAATTCGGTGCCTGCCTGGATGACGTACGTATCCCCGTCCTCGCTCATCGCGAAAATCCTGCCGTTGTAGGCCCAGGGCGAGGCAGTAAAGCCGCTCGCATCGGCGGTGATGCGCTGCCGGCTGTAAATCTCCTTGCCGGTCTTCGCATCGTGGTTCGTGAAGAACCCTCTGTCGAAGAGCGTGTAGTAGTAGTCGCCGTAGACGATTGGGCGTCGGATTGTAGGGGGCGCCGGTCCGCGATGACCAGACGATGTGCGCGTTCGTGGTCTCGTCGCCCTTGAGTGAGATATCACCAGACGCACCGGGTCGGATGGCGTAGGCAGGCCGCAGGGCATCGCCAACGTAGCCTGAGCTGATGTAGAGAAGCCCGTGACGGGCAAACGGCGTCGGGATGCTGATTGTGGACATCCCTGAGAGCTCCCACAACAGCTTCCCGGCCAAATCGTACGAGCGCACGCGGTCGGAGCCGGATGTCACGATTTCCGTCCGCTGCTCGTTCTCCCAGACGAACGGCGTGGACCAGTTGGTACCCTCGGCGCGGTTCACCCGCCAGATCTCCGCGCCAGTCCGCTTGTCGAAGGCTGCGAGAAAGGACTGATCGTCGTTGTCATTCAGCACGTAGACGCGATCGCCATGGAGGACCGGCGAACCCGCAGCACCCCAGTTATTGCGCGTCTTGAACGGCCCGATCTTTCTGCGACCACAGCGGACGGCCTGCGAGATCGAACGCGAAGAGGCCGGCGTTCCCGAAATAGAAGTACACCGCGCTCGCCATCGGTGACAGGCGTCTCCGAGGCGTAGCTGTTTTTGAGGTGCTTTGGACGCCCAGGTGGAGTGCTGCTGTTGACTTCCCGCTCCCAGCGAATCTTGCCCGTCGTGAAATCGACGTCGTACACCAGCCAGCGGTGGGGCGCCGTCGACGCGGGCCAGTCGCCGAGATAGAAGCCGGGCTTCGGTGGCTCCTGTTGCGCGGTGTTGACGACGGTGGTCAGGAAAATGTGATCGCCCCAGACGACGGGTGAGCTCCAGCCAATGCCGGGAATATCGATCTTCCAGACGACGTTTTCCGTTGGGCTCCAGGTATCGGGCAGCGCCGGATCGTCGTCGGCGACACCGGCGGACAAGCCACGGAAGCGCGGCCACTCGTTCGTGTCTCGCGAGATGGCAGGCTCCCGAGCGCGAGGAGCGCCAGAGCATGAGGAAAGGTTTGCATAGTTGGCGCATCGACTTCCGCTCAGGGATGCTTGATAAACGTGCCCTGCTGGATTTCGCTCACGGCCTGCCGCAATTCGGCCTCTGTGTTCATGACGATCGGACCGTACCAGGCCACTGGCTCCTCGATGGGTTTGCCCGACACGAGCAGAAAGCGGATGCCCATTTCTCCTGCCTGCACGGTGACCTCGTCACCACGGTCGAACAAAATGAGCGAGCGGTTGCCCGTTTCTTCCACGCCTGCAGAGTGAGACCCAATCCTGTCCGTTTTAATCTCGCGTGGATCGGACGCATTGCGAAAAGTGCCCGATCCCGCAAAGACGTAAGCAAACGCATGCCGCGATGTTTCGACGGGAAGGGTTTTTCGACGGCCAGGGGGAACGGACACGTCGAGATAGATGGGATCCGCCGCGATGCCGTCGACCGGCCCGCTGGTGCCCCAGAAGTTTCCACACACGACCCGCACGGCCGTCCCATCATCGTCTGTGACGCTGGGAATATTGGTGCCGGTGACGTCCTGATATCGCGGGGTCGTCATCTTCAGCGAGGAGGGGAGATTTGCCCAGAGCTGGAAGCCGTGCATGCGCCCCTGGGCATCGCCCTGAGGCATTTCCTGATGGATGATGCCGCTGCCAGCCGTCATCCATTGCACGTCGCCTGCGCCAAGCGTGCCGCGGTTGCCCAGACTGTCCCCGTGGTCCACGGTACCGGCCAGGACGTACGTAATGGTTTCAATGCCGCGGTGCGGATGCCACGGGAAGCCCGCCAGATACTCCTCGGGGTTGTCGTTGCGAAAATCGTCGAACAGCAGAAACGGATCGAACTCTTTTGGGTCGCCGAATCCAAACGCGCGCTGCAGCTTGACGCCCGCGCCTTCGAGAGTCGGCTTGGGTTTGAGAATGCGTTTCACGGGGCGTATTGACATGTTTGCCAGTATACTCTGCCGCATGCGAAACAAGACGTCGGCCCGCCTCCTGGTGTGGGCCCTCATTGCGAGTGGGCTCGGGGTTGCCTACGTGCAGGCGCAGTTCGGCCAGAAGCCGTCCAAGCTCGATCTCGTGAAAGTCAAAGACGATCTGTACGTCATTCACAACGACTTCGTTCCGGGCAATGTCACGGCACTCATCACGAATGAGGGTGTCGTTCTGGTGGACGACAAGTTCGAGGTCGATCACGACAGCATCCTTGCGGAGTTGAAGAAGGTGACCAGTCAACCGGTCAAGTACGTGATCAACACGCATCATCACGGCGATCACAGCGGGGGCAATGCCAAGCTGCAGCAGCTGAACGTGCAGGTTCTCGCCTCGGAACAGGCTCGCGAGCACATGGTCGATGGCAAACAGCCGGGGCTTCCCACCATTGCCATTGAACACCACGCCCACATCTATCTCGGCGGGAAGAACGTGGAGCTCTATCACTTCGGGCGCGCGCACACCAACGGGGATGTGGTGGCACTTTTCCCGGCCCACCGTGTGCTGGCGGCGGGCGACATGTTCACGTTTGGCGACTCGACGCCACAGCTCATCGACTACGCCGGCGGTGGCAGTGCCAAGGAATGGACCAGGACGCTGGATTCGGTCCTGCAACTGGACTTCGACACCGTCGTTCCCGGGCATGGCGGGGTGACGACGAAACAGGAACTGCGAAAATTCCGCGACAGCACGGTGGCCCTGCGCACTCGGATTCACGACATGCTCGTTCAAAAGAGACCACGCGCGGACATTGCCAAGATGCTGCAGACCGAGTTCCATTGGGCCGACTTGCACCTGAATGTCTCGTTGGACGGGGCATTGGCTGAACTACGGTGAGGAGGGATGTTATGAGAAGGACTGTTGTGCTCGTTGCCCTCGTGGCATTCGGGGCGTTCTCGATGGCCGTGGGCGCAGTTCAGCAGGCGCCAGCCGGCGCTCAAGCCCCTCGCGTCGTCGAGGTGGAGAAACTGAAGGACAATTTCTTCGTTCTTCGAGGCGGCGGTGGTAATAGCGGCGTGTTCATCACCGCGAACGGCGTGGTCGTCGTCGATACGAAGAACCCGGGATGGGGTCAGCCGCTGCTGGACAAGATCAAGACGCTCACCGACAAACCCATCACGATGATCATCAATACCCACACTCATGGCGATCACGTGAGCGGCAACGTCGAGTTCCCGACCACGGTCGATATCGTCGTGCATGAAAACACGAAGAAGAACATGGAAGAGATGCGGGCGGTCACCGGCATCACGCCGCCGGCTGGCGGGCCTCCCCCGAACATCTTCAAGGCCAACAACGGCAAGGGCATGGCGAAGCGGACCTTCAAAGACACGATGACGATCGGCAGTGGCAACGAACGAATCGAGCTGCGCTATTTTGGCAGGGGTCACACCGACGGCGACGCCTGGGTGTTCTTTCCGGCGCTCCGGATCCTGCACGCCGGGGATATCTTCTCCGGAAAGAACCTTCCTCTCCTTGACGCGAACAACGGCGGCAGCGGTGTGTTGATTGGGGATACGCTGGCCAAGGCCGCAGACAGCGCGGCAAAGGAGATCGACACCATCATTACGGGTCACAGCACGCAGATGACGGTGGCAGACTTACGGGACTATGCGCAGTTCAATCGCGACTTTCTCGCTGCCGTCCGTGAGGGCAAGAAGGCCGGAAAGTCGGTGGACGACATCGCCAACGGCTGGGCGATGCCGGCCAAGTACACGGGTTACACCGCGCCGATGCCCGCGCGCCTGAAGAGCAATGTGCAGGTTGTGTACGACGAAGTCAAATAGCGGATAGGGTTCTAGTGGGTTCTAACCCTAGAACCCTGAGAACTTATCGTGCAGGAGTCGTGAGACGGGAGCGGCCGCTGTGCCGTTCCCGATAATCTTCAGAACGGTCGCCAGACCGATCAGAAAGCACACGCCAACCCACCTCGCGCCTGACGTCGAGATGCGTTGCGAGATGACAAGCGTCACGAAGGCCACCAGGATCGCCGACCAGCACGTCATTACTACCCACTGGAAAGTCCTGGTTGACATTTCATCCTCCCTGTTGCTCTGACCGTTCGACTTTCAGGATGTGTCCCGCGACGATCTCGAGTTGTGCGGTGGTCGTCGGTTTGTGCCCCTGAGGAACGCGCGGAAGGCACCCCTGCATCAGCTGGACAGTCCGCAGTGTCGCCATCGCGATGAACTCAAAAGAGTTCGTATCCTCCGGTCGATTGACCATCTTCCCCTCCTCGTCGGTGACGCTCGTCCAGCGGCCGGACACATCGAGTGGACTCGAGGCCGGGTGCGCCAGGCGTGCGCCGTTGTTATTCGGCTTTAATGAGGGCTGGGGCTTGGGTCCCGGCCGGGCTGCCGGGGCGAGCAACAGAGCTCAGGAAAGCGGACCAACGACAGTATACACGGTCGCCGGTCTCGTTCGGCGTTCTGCACAATATCGCGGGGGCTGAAGCCCCCGCGCTACGGGTTATCTCGAGAGGCGAAGCCCCCGTGCAACGGGTTAACGCGACGACGTCGTGGCGGGCGGCTTGAGCGATGCGATGGTCTTGCCGACGATGTCGTTCACCCCGCTTGCCCAACGCGTCACGATCACCGAGATCGTTCTCCCAATCAATGTAGATGATGTTATTGCCGGCGCCGACGAACTGGACTGCGGTCGCGGGAGCCGAAGGTAGAGGCTTGCGGTCGGGGTTCAGGTACCAGTTGGCGAAGCCGTAAGTGGCGTTCGCCGGTCCTGGCGTCCGGGCCATCTGAATCCATTTTTCCGACACGATCGACCGATCCTTCCATTTGCCGTTACGGAGAAACAGATAGCCGAAGCGCGCCATGTCGTACGCGTCGATGAACATCCCGCCGCCCCAATGGCCGCCGCCGGACACCGATTGAATCTTCTGCCCGTCGATCTCGACCCACGAGTTCTCGTAGCCGTACCAGCGCCACGTCGATGACGCACCAATCGGCTCCATGATTTCCTCGCGTAACACGTGCGGCAACGGACGCCGCCAGACCTGTAAGGCCGCGAGCGACATGACATTGACGCGCACGTCGTTGTACTTGAAATGCGTTCCAGGTTCTCTGAGCGGCCGGTTCGGCCAGTCCTGAGGCCTCTGACCTTCGGGTCGATCCGCCCAGTCGGGCTTTCCCCACAACGTCCCTTGCCAGTCGCTCGTCTGGCGCAGCAAGTGCTCCCAGGTGATTTTCTGATTGTGTTCCGCTTCGAACAACTCGACGTGAGGCGGCATGTAGTCACGGGCGTAGTCGTTCAGATTTCTGATGAGGCCACGCTGCCAGGCCAGGCCAATGACTGTCGTGAGAAAAGTCTTGGTTACGCTGTTCGTCATGTCCACCCGGCGTGGCTCACCCCACTCGGCAACGATGTAGCCGTTGTGGGCGATGAGACCGCTGGCCGGGCCTCGCGGTTTGGTGGGGCCTATCACCGTGTCGAACGGTTCGTTTCTGCCGAAACTCGTGGCGAGCTCAGTGGCAAGATCGCGGTTGGTCGGGAGCTCGCTTCCTACCGCGGCCTTCACGGCGTCGGCCACGAGCGCCGACGACATGCCGACCTCCTCCGGCCGCTTGTGCTGCCAGTCGAGGCGCTCGGGGAAGTAGGGGGTGTGAGCCCGGCTGCCCTGAACGGCCGGCGCGCTCGAACCGCGCTGGTCGGCCGACGTCGTCCACGAGACCATTGCAAGGACCACAACGATTCCGGTGGTGATCGTGCGTGTCATTGGGCGCTCCTCTGGAAAAAGAGGGAGGGACTCGCGAGCCCCTTTCACCGCTGCTGATACAATAACCGGCATCTGGCACCCGTTCCAACGTGCTTTTCCTGGTGAGATGCAGGAGAAAAACCGGCCCATGCACAGAAACGTCCATGCGATCGCCATTGGCTTGCTGATGGCCACCACCGTTGCCGTCGGCGGGCAGCGATCGACCCCGACAGCGCCCGACTTCAAGACGTGGGATCAGTATCTCGGGGGATCGGATTCCTCCCAGTACTCTTCCCTCAATCAGATCACCAAGTCCAACGTGACGAGGCTCGACGTTGCGTGGACGTACCCGACCGGCGAGGCTTCGTCGCGGTTCAGTCCCATCGTGGTGGACGGCGTCATGTACAGTTCTGGCGGCGAACCGCGCGATCGTGGCGCTCGATGCGGCAACCGGCAAAGCGATCTGGACCCATCCCAACGAGGGGGCGGTCGGAGACCGCGGCATCAATTATTGGGAAAGCGCCGATCGGTCCGATCGACGCCTTCTCTATCTCAATGCGGGGTTCCTGACGGCAATCGATGCCCGCACCGGTCAGACGGTCGCCGCCTTTGGCAAGGAAGGTCGAGTGGATCTGCGAGGCGGTCTTGGTCGCGAGATTCCGAATCTGCGACCGCTTCAGACCGGAAACCCGGGACGCGTCTTCGAAAACCTGATCATCATTTCTCTACCCGCGCAGGGGGCGTCCTACGTCGCGAATCCCGCCGACATCCACGCCTACGATGTACGCACGGGAGAGCTGAAGTGGGTCTTTCATACCGTGCCGCGGCGCGGCGAATACGGCGCTGATACATGGCCCGATGGTGCCCTGGACAGTATCGGCGGCGTCCATAACTGGAGCGAGCTCACGGTCGATGTCCAGCGCGGCATTGCGTACGTCCCAACGGGGACGGCCCGTTTCGACTTCTACGGTGGCAACCGGCACGGGGCCAACCTGTTCGGGAACAGCCTGCTCGCGCTCGATGCGCGGACTGGGAAGCGGCTCTGGCACTTCCAGACCATTCACCACGATCTGTGGGACTACGACCTTCCAACTGCGCCGAAGCTGCTGACTATCCGCAAGGATGGGAAGAACATCGACATTGTCGCCCAGCCAAGCAAGCAGGGATTCGTGTTCGTGTTCGATCGGGTGAGCGGCCAGCCAATCTGGCCAATCGAAGAGCGCCCGGTTCCGCAATCAGATGTCCCGGGCGAAAAGACGTGGCCGACGCAGCCGTTCCCGACCGCGCCGCCGCCGTTCGCGCGGCAGTCATTTACCGAGAAGGACATCAATCCCTTCCTGCCTGCAGACGAACAGGCCAAGCTGCGCGAACAACTGCGCACCTATCGCAATGAAGGCGTGTACACGCCGCCGAGCTTCCAGGGCTCCATTCAACTGCCCGGTCACAACGGCGGAGCCAACTGGGGCAGTTCGGCCGTTGATCCTGTCAAAGGGACGCTCTACATCGTGTCGAAGGAGCTCCCCACCCTTCTCAAATTGCTCCCGCCCGGTGTCGAGACTGTTGGGGGAGGCCCACTCGGTCCAGGTGGTGGAGGTGGCCGAGCCGGCGGACGTGGTCGAGGAGGTCCGCCACCGGGGCCACCGCCGGAGCCGCCAAATGCCGGGCCCGGCTTCAACGCTTACAACTCGCCGTACGACTTCATGCTGATGAGCAACGGACTGTCAGCGATGGGCCCCCCCTGGTCGCAGCTCACGGCCTACGATCTGAACAAGGGCACGATTCTCTGGCAGATTCCAAACGGTGAGGTCCCCAAACTCGGCGCACAAGGCGCGGCTGTTGCGGGAAGTCACGCACCGCGCGGTGGTCCAGTGGTCACCGGCGGTGGGCTGATCTTTGTGGCGACTTCATCAGACCGGAAGCTGCGCGCCTACGATCAGGACAATGGCAAGATGCTCTGGCAGCGCGATCTCCCGGCAGCCTCCGAAGGGGTCCCGACTGTGTACGAGGTCAACGGACGGCAATTCGTCGCCATCTGCGTCGGCGGAGTCGGGCTCTTCTCCCCACGCGTGGGGGAGCAGGCGCCTGCGGGTGAAGGTCAGTACCTGGTGTTTGCACTGCCACAGCGTTGATCGTGTTCCAGTAGCGCGCACGCTTTAGCGTGCGCGTGCGCGACGGTCGATGAGCTGGAGGTTCCATGAGGATGCGATGTCTCGCGGTGCTCGGTCTTCTGGCATATGCGACCGTTTCACCGGTTGCAGCCCCCAGGCAGGAATCAGTGGGCCACGCAGTATCCGCCTCCTGCGAACGCCTGGCAGCTCTCACGCTTCCCCAGGCGACAATCACATCAGCGCAGAGGGTCGAGGCAGGCGCATTTGCCCCGCCCGCCGGTGGGCGCGGCCAGGCAGGTGGTCGTGCGGCGGGCGCCGGTCGCGGCGCCAACGTCTATTCCGGCCTGCCGGTGTTCTGTCGATTTGCAGCGACGCTCACGCCCAGCAGCGATTCCGATATCAAGATTGAAGTATGGCTCCCGGAGTCTGGCTGGAACGGAAAGTTTCAAGCCGTCGGCAACGGAGGGTGGGCCGGATCGATCTCGTATGGTCCGTTGGCCGCCGCCGTAACGGCTGGCTATGCCGCTGCCAGCACAGATACCGGTCACACGGGCAACAGTGCGGAGTTTGCGCTCGGACATCCCGAGAAAGTGATCGACATCGGGTACCGGGCCGTTCATGAAATGACGATCAAGGCCAAGGCGGTCATTGAGGCGTACTACGGGAAAGCAGCGAGATTGTCATTCTGGAACGGCTGCTCGCTCGGGGGACGGCAAGGCCTCGCCGAGGCTCAACGCTATCCGGCCGACTTCGATGGCGTCGTGGCCGGGGCCCCGGCCTGGAACAACATTCATCTCCATGCCGGACGACTTGCTGTCAATCAGGTCGTCAACAGGACGCCTCAGAGTTATGTGCCTCCAGAGAAATATCCGGTGATTCACCAGGCGGTGCTCGAGGCGTGCGACGGCTCGGACGGCGTGAAAGATGGCGTGCTCGAGAACCCGATGCCATGCCGTTTCGATCCGAAAGTCCTGCAGTGTAAGGGTGCAGACGATCCCACATGTCTGACCGAACCGCAGGTGGAATCGGTCCGCGCGCTCTACGGGTCGGTCAAGCATCCGGCAACCGGCGCGGTGATCTACCCGGGTGTGCGGCACGGCTCGGAGCTGAGTTTCGGGGTCATCGGCGGGCCTGAGCCCATTAACACGGCGCTTGGTGCGTTCAAGTACGTGGTCTTTGGTGATGCCACCTGGGATTGGCGCCGGTTCAATCTGGCCACGGACGTCGATTTCGCTGACAAGAAAGACAACGGGGTTCTCGGTACAGCCGATGCCAACCTGAAGCCGTTCTTTGACCGTGGTGGCAAGCTGCTCATCTATCACGGCTGGAACGACACGCAAGTGGCCCCTGACAACAGCGTCATCTACTTCAACAATGTCGTCGAACGGCTGGGCCGCTCCGTCGTGGGAAAATCGATCCAACTCTATATGGTGCCGGGCATGAATCATTGCCAGGGCGGAACAGGTACCTGATACGTTCGACAAAATGGCCGTCATGGAGGAATGGGTTGAGAAGGGACAGGCGCCCGGCCACATCGTGGCGTCTCATGTGACGGCCGGACGAGTCGATCGAACGCGACCGCTTTGCCCATTCGGGCGTGTGGCAAGGTGGAAGGGCGCTGGGAGTACCGACGACGCGGCAAATTTTGCGTGCGTGCCGGAACAGTAACAAAAAACTGAAAACTGAAAACTGAAAACTATTTACGGAGGTGTCTTGATGAGACGGGCTTTGGTCCTCGGAGCAGTTATCGCAGTTGGTGGACTGTCTCTTACGCTGACAGGCGCTCAGAATCCACCCGCGGGGCAGGGACGAGGGGTGCAGGGGCCGCCGGTTGCGCAGATTGAGAAGGTCAAGGACAACCTGTTCATGATCACCGGCGGTGGGGGCAATACGGCAGCGTTCCTGACAGCCAATGGCGTTGTCCTCGTTGACACCAAGTTGGCCAACTGGGGTCAAGCGATCCTTGACAAGGTCAAGACCGTGACCGACAAGCCTGTGACGACCATCATCAACACGCACACGCATGGCGACCATAACGGGAGCAACGAGTTCTTCCCGGTGACCGTCGAATTCGTCGCGCACGAGAATACCAAGGTCAACATGGAGAGGATGGACGCTTTCAAAGGGGACAAGGCGAAGTTCCTGCCAAAGCGGACCTACAAAGACAAATTATCGCTAGGAACCGGTAAAGACCAGGTCGACTTGTACTACTTCGGTCCCGGGCACACCAACGGCGACGCCTTCGTGGTGTTTCCGGCACTCCGGACGATGCATACGGGGGATCTGTTTGCAGGGAAGACGTCGCCAATCATCGACAGCAACAACGGAGGGAGTGCTGTCGGATACCCGCAGACCGTGTCGAAGGCATACGCGGCGACGAGCAAGATGGTCGATACCATCATCACCGGCCACAGCCCGCTGATGACGCCAGCCGACCTCAAGGAGTACGCGGACTTCAATCAGGACTTCATCACCTGGGTGCAGGGACAGATCAAGGCGGGCAAGACTGTCGAGCAATCGGCCATGGAGTTCCAGATTCCCGCGAAGTACAAGGGTTACGCGATCAGCACGTTCCTGGGCGGGATCAGCAACAACATCCAGGTGGCGTACAAAGAGCTACAGAAAAAATAGGTATCTGTTTTACAAATCACCACAGAGGCCACGGAGGACACAGAGAACGTTTAACAAAATACTCTGTGACCTCTGTGTCCTCTGTGGTGAAGTTCTGTGGTGAAGTTCGTCAGGGAACTATCCGAAACGCCAGCAGCGTCCGGCTCGCGCCGCTCCCTGCTGCCAGCTCGATGATGTAGTCACCGACTGCGAGGGGCGCCAAGGCGAGCTGCGCCGTGAGCCACGACGGCCCATCGGTATCGGAGCGCCGGGCCACCGTTACCGGAATTGCCATCGGCTTGCCCGTTCGGTCGAGGAGTCTCGCCGTCCAGTCTGTGCCTGCCGTCGTTGGAACCTCCACTCGAAGCTGCTCCGTACCGACGAAAGCGGAGATCGGCCGTCGCGACGTCCCTGTTACCCGTCAGAGGACCGCGACGAATGAACACCGCCCCGACCGCGCTCGGCGCGCTGGGCAACTGCAGGCGAACGATGTCGGTCGCGGGGATCGTTTCTGCGGCGAGACCACGGACGCGGACCCGCACGACGTACTCCCCGCTCGCGAGCGGCGTGGAAGGCTCCAGGGCAACGCGGAAACTGCGGCTGCCCGGCTCCACCCGGGCGCGCCCGGTCGCCACGGTCGCTCCACCAGGACTGGCCGCCGTGACTTCGACCTCGCCACCGGCTTTCCAGTCTGGTCCGGACCCGAGCTCACCAATCGCCCAGATACCGGCATCGGTGTCCGACTTCCAGCCGGCGGCCACCTGCACGCGCAAAGGCAGCTCGCGCGAATATCCACCCAGCGAGCCGAGCGCGGTCTCGATGGCGGCCGCTTCGGCAGCAGCCGCGGCAGACGTACTGTCGCCCGAGGCGGCGGCCGTCGTCGAAGGGTTATTAACTTCCGACTCGGTTGGCGCCAGGTAACCGCGTCGCGCTCGCACCTGCACGCCGGGTCTCTTTACCCGAACGGTAATCTTGTGGAACTTCCCGTCCATCTTGACGTTCGAGGCGTAATACCCAAGCAGATAGTAAGACGACAGATCGGTGACGATTCGTTTGAGACCTCCGGCAATCTGGTTCGTGTTGACGAGCGCAAGGCCATCGGTGGCCTCGGCCAGCGTACGAAGCGAGTTCTGACGGGTCCGCAGCATCGCCGCATCTACTTGGAGGGGAAGCGGCGGGGCCGGCCCAATCGGTGAATCGAATACAGGCAGCCCTCTGGGATCGACAGGATAGAACGACGCATTGGCACGGTTGGCTTCGTCGAGAAGCCTGTAGAACTGCTGCTCGTGATCGGCCTGTGCCAGGATCATGCGATCCCGTTCGCATTCAGCTAGCGGGTCCAGCTGCGCATTCCGCCCGTCGAGGATCGTCAGCTTTCCGGTGCGTGGATCGAGCCCGACTGGCGGCGGGCCCGGAACGTCGCCCGAGTCGCGGGTCAACAAGGCGTTATTGGGGCGGAAGAGCCGCCAGCCTTCAGTGATGATGAGAACCGCTTTGCGCTCTTCACGGACGCCGCGGACGAATCGAACGAGATCCTCCAACGCATCGAGCGTCAGCTTTTCACGGCGGCGGTCGATCATCTCCTGCACCAACGCGGGGCGATCAGGATAGCAACGCTTGTAATCCTCTTCTTTCGGGTCGGCCGAATTGAGGCGGTCGCGAGCGCCCCACCAATTGCGCTCGAGAAAGCCCTGGATCGTGGTGGTCTTCCGCGCGAAGGTCAGGTCAGCCGCGGACATCTCCGATGTCATCACGGCGACGAGGTCATCGGCACCGATCAGGTCGTCGAGGGTATCGACTAGGGGCTTCCGAATCGTCCGCGACGCCCCAAGTCCCACGTGCCCGGCATCGAGGAACAGCACGAACACGCGTGCGCGTCCATCGCTCAGTTCCGCGCGGGACGCCGCAACAGTGTTGGGCTCGCGCCGCTCCTGTTGCGGGATGTTGCCACTGATCACAACCCGCTCGAACTGCTCAATCTTCTGCGGCACACCCTCGTCGAATAATTCGAAGTCGTTCTGCAACAGATCGGGCACAGGCTGGCCGTCACGTGTCGGGAACACGTCCACACGGACGTAGTTGGCTTCGGTGCGGAAGGTGGGCCGCGGCGGCTGGTCTGACCCCTGACCGAAAACGGTCACGACCAGCGCCATCAACGAGCACACGCCGATCACAACACGAACACGGCTGGTCATCTGGTCCTCGAGCAGGCGTGTGAAGTCAGTATATGACGGCTTGCAGCGACAGGGCATGTTATCCTAACGAGGCTTCGCTTCAGATTCATCACCTGATTTGCTGCAAGTTTTGGAGTCAACCACTTCTAGCCGGCCGGAGGAAACATGTTCCATCGATACCAGGTCTTGCTCGTCGCTTGTCTGATCGTCGGCACCGCGGCGTGCGGCAAGTCTGAAGAGCAACAACGTGCAGAAACGCTCGCCAGCGAAGCTTCGAAGGCCGCGGAGAACGTGGCAGGAGGCGCCGAGCAGGTGGCCAAAGGTCTGGAAGGGCTGGCTAAGGGGTTTCAAGAATTGGCGCAGAACGCCGACGTCAAGCCCGTCGATCCAGTCAGCTTCCGCGATCTGCAGACGGCGTTTGGCGATCTGAAGGGCTGGGAGAAGGGGAAACCCACCGGCGAGCGGATGACCGCGCCAGTTGCGTTTTCGGAAGCCAGTGTGACGTACCGGCAGGGTGATGCCAGCATCGACGCCAAGATCGTCGACTCCGGTTTCAACCAGATTCTGATGGCGCCGTTTACGATGTTCCTGAGCGCGGGGTACGAGAAGGAAACCGAGGACGGTTACGAGAAATCCGTCAAAGTGGGGGAGCACCCGGGCTGGGAGAAATGGAACTCCCAGGGGAAGGACGGCGAGCTCAACGCCGTCGTTGCCAAGCGCTTCCTGCTGACGCTCGAAGGCAACGGCATCGAGAGCACCAAAGTTCTCTACGACCTTGCGCAGGCGACCGACCTGGCGAAGCTCGCCGGCATGAAGTAACGGTTGCAGCCTATGTCTCAATCACTGTCGGACGTTCGCGACAAGGACGACGAAGGTCGTATCGCTGGTCCTATTGATCGACGCGACATGCTTCGTCAAACGACGGCGCTGATTGCGGGAGCCGCGGTTGGCGGTCTTGGAAGCACCGAGGCGTCGCAGGATCCTGGTGGCAGCGATCGCTTCTTCCCCGGGTTCAAGACGTCCAAGGTTCAGACATCCGGCGCCGTCATCCATACCGTCATTGGCGGCCAGGGGCCGCCGCTGTTGCTTCTGCACGGCGCCCCGCAAACCCACATTTCCTGGCGCCGCGTCGCGCCTGAGCTGGCAAAGGAGTACACCGTCGTGGCGACGGACCTGCGCGGCTACGGCGACAGCAGCAAGCCACCCGACGGCGAGAACCACGCCAACTATTCGAAGCGTGCCATGGCGCTCGACCAGGTCGAGGTCATGCGCCAGTTCGGATTTGAGAAGTTTGCGGTCGTCGGTCACGATCGGGGTGGACGTGTCACACATCGCATGGCGCTGGATCATCCGGACCGGGTGACCAAGGCAGCGGTTGTCGACATCGTTCCAACGTATTACCTCTACAAGAACATCACGCTCGAGTTTGCCAACAGCTACTTCCACTGGTTCCTGTTCATCCAACCGGCACCGTTCCCGGAAAACGTGATCACCAACGATCTGGGAAGATGGATCGGGCGGGGGAGTTCGGACGCGAGCGCTGAATACCTGCGTGTCTATAAGGATCCCGCGGCCGTTCACGCAATGTGCGAGGACTATCGCGCGGCGGCGACCATTGACATGAAGCACGACGAAGCGGATCTCGACAAGAAGATCTCGTGCCCGTTGCTGGTCTTGTGGGGTCTGAAAGGGGTCGTCGGACGGCTGTACGATCCTCTTGCAATCTGGCGCGAGCGCGCGTCGAATGTCACGGGGAAGGGAATGCCGGGCGGGCACAACCTCCAGGAAGAACTACCAGAACAGACGCTTGCCGAGCTCCGGGCGTTCTTGAGGGCGTAGTTAGACGTTTCACTACGGAGGACACGGAGGACGCAGAGAGTATCGGGCTGAACCGAATTTCCTCTGTGACCTCTGTGACCTCCGTGGACAGCTCTTACAGTCCCCTACCGTCCCGGCGGCGTATAGCTGGCCGACTTCTTCGTGGCCTGGTCGATCTCCTCAGGCGTCAGCAGGACCACGGTTTTACCGGTTGCCGCTCCGCTGGCGCCCAGTGCCAGAGATGCTGCCGCGACGGACACATTGTCGGGCAGGTCGGCAATGGCGTAGACGTCTGGTTCGCCAAACGCAAAATACAGAACCTCGAGGTTTCCACCCAGGCTCTTTATCAGCGCCTGCGCGGCGGACCGGCGTTTCGAGCCGCCATCTTTCAACAACCCTTTCGTCCCCTCCGCTGTGTAGGTGACCTGCAAGAGATACTTCGGCATGGGATCCTCCAGTCTTGTGGAACGCCGACGGTACCCCACGTCCGGGCGGCGCTGCAACCAGATTGCGGGCCGTCGATGAATTGACGCTTGCGGCACTGGGCTGCCATACTCCCGCTCGTCGACGTCATTTTGCGAGGGACCATCATGAAACGATTCTCACCACTCGTGGCCCTTGGGTTGCTGATGGCCGTGATCGGTGCGACACCTGCCCACCTCCGCTCACAGGCAACCACTGGTGCGACGGCCGCGGCGTCCGATTCTGTACGCCTTGACACCGGTCTGGTTTCCGGCACGTCCGGTACGAGTGCCGACATCCGAGTTTATAAGGGCATCCCCTTCGCAGCGCCGCCGGTTGGAGCACTGCGTTGGCGCGCACCGCAGCCTGCGGCCCGCTGGGAGGGCGTGCGCAAGGCGGATCAATTCGGAGCACGCTGCATGCAAGGCGGTGGACCGGGTGGGCAGCCGATGAGCGAAGACTGCCTGTTCGTGAACGTGTGGACCGGCGCGCGATCTCCCTCCGAGCGGCGGCCTGTGATGGTGTGGTCCTACGGCGGCGCATTTGCTGGTGGCGCTGGTTCACTGCCTGGCTACGACGGCGAGAACCTGGCAAGAAAAGGTGTCGTGGTCGTGACCTACAACTATCGCCTCGGTCCCTTCGGCTGGTTTTCTCATCCCGAGCTGAGCAAGGAGTCTGGTCACAATGCGTCAGGCAATCAGGGGCTCATGGACGCGATTGCGCTCCTCAAATGGGTGCAGCGGAACATAGCCGCGTTTGGAGGGGACCCCAGGAACGTTACGATTTTCGGCGAATCCGCCGGTGGGATCCTCGTTGCTGCCTTGTTGGGCTCGCCCGAAGCCAAGGGATTGTTTCAACGCGCAATTTCTGAGAGTGGCGGGTGGATGGGTGTCAGCATAGCGCCGATGATGACGCTGGCCGAGGCGGAACAATCGGGCACTCAGGTGGCTTCGTCGATGGGTGCGACATCGCTGGCTGAGCTGCGCGCCAAGAGCGCCGAAGAACTGCAGAAGGGTGGGCGCGGGCAGCGGCCGATCGTCGATGGCTGGTACATTCGCGAGGATTCTGTCCACGACGTTTGCCCAAGGGCGGCAACACGAAGCCGACGTGCTCGTCGGTTCGAACAAGGACGAGGGGACGTTCCCCTTTTTCGGCGTCAATGCCGAAAGCGCCAAGCGGTTCGGGAGCGCGACGCGAGAACGCTGGGGTGAGCAAGCCGATGCTTTTCTGAAGCTGTATCCAGCCGGTTCCGAGGCCGAGAGCAACACGTCGCAACTCGCCGCGTTTCGAGACGAGTTGTCGTGGCACATGCGGACGTGGGCCGAGCTTCAGGCCCGTCGCGGCAAGTCGAGGGTGTACGTGTATTACTTCACCCACGAACCTCCACCGGCAGGGAACCAGCCCTCACGAGGTGCAACCCACACGGCCGAAATCCCATACGCCTTCAACAACCTTGCGTCGAATCGGGAATGGCCGGAGGCGGATCGCAGGCTCGCCGATCAGATGTCGTCGTATTGGGTGAACTTTGCCACGAAGGGTGACCCAAACGGCAAGGGACTGCCCGCCTGGCCCGCGTACAAGGACAAGACCACGGGTCGCGCGATGATCCTGGGCCCCACGGTGGAGCCGGAGTCCTCGCCAGACACGCCACGGTGGGCCCTTTACGACGCGCTGTGGGCCAAGCAGCGAGGGCGCACGGCGAGCGGCTCGAAGTAAGAAACTGAAAACTGAAAAGTGAAAACTTAGAACTGAGAGCTAACAAATCTTTCGACGCTGAGGACGCCGAGGACGCGGAGAACGCAGAGAATTCTTGAAGGTTAGGATTCCTCAGCGTGCCTCTGCGGTCCCTGCGACCTCTGTGTTTGGGCCTTGAAAACTGAGAACTCGAAATCATGCGAACGAGAGTGCTCTCGACGGTCCTTCTGACGGCGGCACTCGGCTGTTCGAGCGAACAGACGGTGTCGAAGACCGCCGAGCAGGCGGCACCCACGTCTCGCGCCGAAACGCCGGTTTCGGTGGGAGCCGATCCCGGCTGGAAAGTAGAACAGGTACGATCGCCTGCCAGTTTCAGCAGTGTCTCACCACAGCTGACGGTCCAATCGGGGCGCGCGATACTGAGCTGGCTGGTTCTGAACCAATCGCGGACTTCACTGCAATTTGCCGAGCGGACATCGACCGGATGGAGCGCGGCACGGACCGTGTTCGAAGGCGACGATCTCATCGTCAATACGGCCGATGTGCCGTCGGTGGTGGCTCTTGCCGACGGCACGCTCGCCGCACACTGGCTGCAACGGGACGGCTCCGATCCTGAGGCGTACAAGCTGCCCCTCTCGTGGTCGAAAGATTCGGGCAAGACTTGGTCGGCTCCCGTCTATCCCGCATCACGACGGCAAGCGGGTTCAACATGGCTTTGCCTCGCTGTTTCAGGCTCCGGGAGCAGGTCTTGGTCTGGTGTGGCTCGATGGTAGAGCGACGGTGGCCGCTGACGGCAATCCGGGCGGTATGAGCTTGTGGACGGCCGTGTACAGCCCGGATGGCAATCAACTCAGCGAACTGGCCGTCGATCCGCAAGTGTGCGACTGCTGCCCTTTGTCGGTCGCCGCGACGGCCGAATGCTATTGTCGTCGCATATAGAGACCGGACGAGCGAGGAGATCCGCGACACCTATGTGGCAAGACTTGAAGGTGGAAAGTGGAGCGCGCCGGTTGCGGTGCATAGTGATGGCTGGAAGATCGACGGATGCCCCGTCAATGGGCCAGCGATCAGCGCGAGAGGCCGCGACGTGGTCGTCGCGTGGTTCACGGCGGCGAATGACGATGGGCGAGCCTTCGTCGCATTTTCACGTGACGGCGCCCGGACGTTCGATCCACCGATTCGCGTCGACGACAAGGCTTCTCTCGGAGAAGTCGATGTCGAGCTGCTGCCGGACGGATCGAGCGCGGTGACCTGGATCGAATTTGCCGAACCGTCGCAGTCCAAACTGAGGCGCATCGAATCGACCGGCGCCCGATCGCCCGCGCTGACGCTGGCCGACATGTCGAAGGGACGCGCTCCGCGATTAGGACAGGGAAAAGACGAGCTCCTGGTCGTCTGGCCGGAAGTTGAGAACGGCGCGGCCGCCATCCGTACCGTGAGAATCCCGCTTCAGTAAGCAATTCGAACCGGCGCGGTCTTCAATTACACAATCAACTCGCTCAGTTCCGGCGTGCCCTGGACAATTCTCGTCAGGCGCCACAGGGCATCCTCGAGCACTGCGCGGTTCCGAGGTGGTCCGATGCAGATCCTCACGGCCTGCACCGCAGTTTCTGGATCTGCCGCGAAATCGCCAGCGCCATTGAGGCGGACGCCACGTTGTTTGGCCTGTGACACAAACGTGTGGGTCTGCCAGGTATCGGGCAGGTAGAGCCATACATGTGGGCTGTATGGATGCGTTTGTAGGCGCAGGCCAGCGAGCACACGATTCACGATTCCCTGGCGCGCGGCCACTTCCTTGCGCTTCCAATCCACAATTCGCACGGCGGTTCCATCGGTGATGAGGGTGCTCGCGAGCTCTGCCATCGCGGGCGGCGCGTTGACCACCGTCCTCGAAACCGCGCCAGCCAACGACTCGATGAGGTTGGCCGCTGCTGCCACATACCCGATGCGAATACCCGGTGCGATGCTCTTCGACAAGCTCGTGATGTAGACGGCCTGATCTTCGGGCAGGTATTTGGTGAGGGGAGTGACCTCCGGCACCAAATACGCGTACACGTCGTCTTCGATGACGAACAAGCGGTGCTTGCGGGCGACGGCCGCTATTTCACGGCGGCGAGCCTCCGGCATGACGGACGACGTGGGATTTTGCAGGGTCGGAATCGTATACAGGAATTTCCCGCCCGAACGGCACGCGGCATCGAGCGCCTGCGGAATGAGACCGTCGGCATCCATCGGAACCGGCTTCAGCCGCAGCTGGAGCTGGCTCGCCACCTTCCGAAGGTTCGAATAGGTGAACTCTTCGACCAGAATCTCGTCTCCGGGCTTTGTGAGCGTCAGCAGGGTGATGAAGATTCCATGCTGCCCGCCGCTCGTCACGAGCACGCGGTCGACGCTGACGTCCATGCCCGTTCGCGCGATCCACGTGGCGCCCGCCACCCGGTTCCGTCTTGCGCCGGCGGCGGGCTGATAGTCGAAGACGCTCAAACTTGCGGATCGCGGAATGGCTGTCGTCAGGCGATCTGCCAGCTCGGCAGCGTGCGCGAGCGGCATCAGTGAGTTGGTGCTGAGATTGACAATGTCCGACTCCCCGTGCAGTCCAGGCTCATCATGGACCCGCTGGGCCTGGATGTACGTGCCGCGCCCCACCTCGCCCGCGACCAGCCCTCGTCGCTGCGCTTCCTCATAGGCCCGGGTCACGGTCGTCAGCGTCACGCCGAGTTGTCGAGCCAGCGCGCGCTGCGTGGGAAGGCGTGTGCCAGGCCTCGCCCGTCCTGACTGCACCTCTTTGCCAATTGCATCGGCAATTTCCCGATAGATCGGCTGGCGCCGCTCACCCTTGCGCGGGATGACGATTGTCATACATACAATATGTCACTTGACAGGGTGTAAGGTCAACCCTACTATCGATGCAATAACACAGCAAGTCGGCCCGACGTGAATTGTATGTACTTGGGCTGACGTCATTGTCTCGGGTCGAGATTCACGTCCGGTTATGGCCAGTCCCGCCCGACGGGCCAAGGTATACCAGGAGCGGGCATCACAGGAGCCGAAAGGTCGGGTGTCACCTATGGCATCAGATCCGCAGACACGCATCGTCAAGTTCGGGTCGTTCGAGGTCGACCTGCGATCGGGCGAGCTCCGTAAGGCGGGTGTTCGACAGGCGTTTCAGGAGCAGCCCCTGCGCGTGCTGACGGCACTTCTGGAGCGGCCCGGCGATGTCGTGACGCGCGAGGAGCTGCAGGCTCGCCTGTGGCCCGATGGGACGTTCGTGGACTACGAGCACAGCTTGAACGCCGCGGTCCGTCGGCTTCGTACGGCGCTTGGCGATGATGCCGACGTTCCGAGATTCGTCGAGACCTGGCACCGGCGTGGCTACCGGTTCGTGGCGCCGGTCAACAAGCTGAGGGCTGAGGAGACTGGCGCGGGTTTCATAGCCGTGTCGGCGGCGCCCGATCGGGCGCGGTTGGCGGTGTTGCCGTTTGCGAGGCTTGGTGAGGAACCATCGCAGGATTTCTTCAGTGACGGGTTGACCGATGAAACGATTACCCAGCTCGCCCGACATTCTCCACCCGCCGTCGGCGTCATCGCCCGCACGTCGGTGAGGCTCGTGGAATGCCGTGGAAAAAGCATGGCTGAGATTGGGCGAACGCTTCGCGCCGACTACCTGCTCGAGGGCAGCGTCCGACGCGACGGCACGACGAGTTCGAATTGCGGCGCAGCTCGTCGACGCCGGAGATGAGACCCACGCCTGGGCGGAAGTGTACGATCGGGAGCTCGGCGACAGCCTGGCGGTGCAGACAGAGATCGCGTGGCTGATTGCCCAGGCTGTGGCGATCAGGCTCGACCAGGAATTGCAGGCCAGACGTCAAGTAGGGTAACGTGGGCCGCTGAGGAGGGTCGTCTCATGAGCCGTACTTGCAGTTGGGTTGTGGCGTCCATGGCGATTGTGTCGGGTATTGTGATGATCGCCTCGCGGCCGAGCCTGGCCCAGCAGGGCACTGGAAAGGGCGCCGTGAACTCCTTCTACGATCTGAAGACGACCTATCTTGATGGCAAACCTGCGGACCTTGGCGCCTTCAAGGGTCAGGTGACGCTGGTGGTCAATGTGGCCAGCAAGTGCGGGTTCACGCCGCAGTATGAAGGGCTCGAGAAACTCCATCGCGATCTGAAAGGTCGTGGTTTTTCGGTGCTCGGATTTCCCAGCAACGACTTTGGAGGTCAGGAGCCGGGCACGGCCGCCGAGATTGGCGAGTTCTGCCGCCTGACGTATGACGTCACGTTCCCGATGTTTTCGAAGCTTGTCACGAAGACCGGTCCCGATCAGTCTCCCATCTACCAGTATCTCGGGACGTCCGGCAAACTGCCGGCGTGGAATTTCAGCAAGTACGTCATTGGCAAAGACGGCAAGATCGTCGCGTTCTTTCCAAGTCCCGTCACCCCGGAATCCGCCGAATTGCGCTCCGCCATCGATCGGGCGCTCGCAACCAACTAACTGATCCAGTGGGCCCGGCCATACCGGGCTCGCTGCTCTGTCGTTGCTTCCTCCCCTTGATGAGTACCGGGCACGGCTGGCCGCACGGACTGCGGCACATGGACGTTGGCTGCGCCTCGACGAACGACTGAGCTATTCCCGGTTGGCGGCTGTCGGGACCATCGTCGTGCTCGGGTGGCTCGCGTTCTGGATGCGCGTCATTGCTGGCTGGTGGATTGCGCTGCCGGTTGTCGGATTCATTGCCTTAGCCGTGTGGCACGATCGCGTGATTCGTGGCCGCGACGCGACCGCACGAGCCATCACATTCTACAAACGCGGGATTTCGCGTATCGAGGATCGCTGGGCGGGTGGCGGCGACCCGGGCCTTCGGTTCCGGGACGAGGAACACCTCTACGCTCAAGATCTGGATTTGTTCGGGCCTGCCTCGCTCTTCGAATTGCTGTCGATCGCGCGCACGCACGCGGGCGAGGAGAGCCTGGCCGCGTGGCTCAAGTCGCCGTCCACGCTCTCCGAGCTCAGGCTCCGGCAGGAAGCCGTCGAAGAACTTCGCGGCCGCTTGGACTTCCGCGAAGCGATTGCGCTGGCGGGCGCCGAAATCAGTGGCGTCGACACCGAGTCGCTCTCGTCGTGGGCGACCCGGCCGGCGCTCTTGCATGCCACCTGGGCGCGAATCGTGGCCCCGTTTCTGGCGCATTGCAGCCGTCTGGTCCGGACTGTCGTGGATGATGGGCGGTTCAATCGGACCGCTCGTGGTGGTGGGCCTGCTCGAAGCGATCTTCGCCCAATCTTTCGGAAGGAAAATCCATCAGATTGTCCACAGCGTCGATCGTCCGTCGGGAGAGCTCGACGTCCTCGTGCAGGCACTCCTGTTGGTCGAGCGGGAGCCGGTGGTCTCGAGACGACTCGCGACGCTGCGCGGAACCCTCGAAAGCCACAACGTCCCAGCCTCCAAGGCAATCAAGCGTCTTCATCGCCTCTCCGAGATGCACGAGTGGCAGCACAATCTGCTGTTTGGGATGGTGGCGCCGTTCCTGTTGTGGTCCACTCAGATCGCGTTGGCGATTGAAGCCTGGCGCCGCGAATTCGGCTCGCACGTCCCGGAGTGGATCCAGACGCTTGGGGAATACGAAGCGCTTGATTCCTTGGCTGCCTACGCCTATGAGCATCCCGCGGACCCCTTCCCGGCCTTCGTTGACGAAGGTCCCGGGATGTTTGAGGGCATCGGCCTCGGACATCCACTCGTTCCGGCCGCGCAGATGGTGTCGAACGATGTGCACGCTTGCGGACATCCGCCTGCTCATCGTGAGCGGCTCCAACATGTCGGGCAAGAGCACGCTCTTGAGGACAGTGGGCATCAATGTCGTGCTGGCGCTGGCAGGCGCGCCTGTTCGGGCCGAACGCGTGGCCCTGACGCGCCTCAACCTCGGTGCCACATTGCGAATTCAGGATTCACTGCAGGCGGGCCGATCGCGTTTCTTTGCGGAAATCTCGAGGGTTCGCCGAATCGTGGAGCTGGCCAAGGGCCCAGCCCCGTTGCTCTTTCTGCTCGACGAGCTCTTGCAGGGCACGAACTCCCACGACCGAGCGATTGGGGCAGCCGCCGTGGTGCGAACCCTCGTGGCGCACGGCGCGATTGGGCTCATCACCACACACGACCTCGCACTCACGTCGATGGCAGACGCACTTCGAGGGACGCGCCGTCAACGTGCACTTCGAAGATCAATTCGAGCATGGCGAACTCGCGTTCGACTATCGGATGCGGCCAGGACCGGTGACGCGGAGCAACGCGCTGGCCCTGATGCGGACAGTCGGGCTGGACGTGAGCGAGTGACCCCACTCCCCCCGCGCCGCTCGTCGCGGGGGTCGTGAGGCGAGGTTAGGTAACAGGCAGATAAGGGATGAGCGGTACGGGCGGGACCAGTGGAAAAAGGCGGCGGGTCTAACCGCCGCTACCAGTTGTTCGTTACGACGCGCGCACGGTCACAAACAAGTCTCGTCCTTCGCGATTGACGAGCACCAGCGTTGGCCGATTGGTCGTGGCCTTCACAGCCGCTCGAAGTTCCTCGACGGTTTCGACGGGCTTGCGATTCACCTCCTGGATCACGTCTCCAGACCGAATGCCGGCTTCTGCGGCGCGACCGTCGGGATTGACCTCCTGCACTAGAAGACCACGAACGTCCTTCGGCACGCCCGCGCGCGACGCCAGCTCGGGCGTCAAGGGAGCCACCGACACGCCGAGCGCCGTCCGATCACTCGTTGTCGCCCTCGACATCTCGTCGAGCGGTCTTCGACTCTGCAAGCTCGCCGAGCTTGACGGTGAGCGTGCGCTCGCTGCCGTCGCGAAGCACGACGACGGTGGCGTTCGATCCTGGCGGCGTGCTGGCGACACGATTGCGCAGCGAGTTGGTGTCCTGCACGGCCTGTCCGTTGAACGACTTGATCACGTCACCTCGCTTGACGCCTGCGCGATCGGCTGCGCTGCCAGGCTCGACCGAGCTGACGAGCGCGCCACCAATCTGCTTGATGCCCAAGCTCTCTGCGAGCTCCGAGGTGACGGGCTGAATCGTGACTCCCAACTGTGCCCGACGGACACGGCCGTCCTGGCGAAGCTGATCCATCACATGACGCGCCATGTTGGCCGGAATGGCGAATCCGATGCCGATATTGCCTCCCGACGGCGACAGGATCTGAGAATTGATCCCGATGAGCTCGCCTTTGGCGTTGACGAGCGCACCTCCGGAGTTTCCCCGGTTGATTGGCGCGTCAGTCTGGAGGAAATCTTCGTAGCTGCCGTCGCCGACGCCGGTCGCCCGGCCCTTGGCGCTGATGATTCCGAGCGTGACGGTCTGGCCAATTCCCAACGGGTTGCCAATCGCAAGGACGACGTCTCCGACCTGGACCGCATCTGAATTTGCGAGCCCGATGGGCTGGAGGTTCGTGAGATCGATCTTCAGCACGGCGAGATCGCTCGGCGCGTCGGATCCAATCGCCTTGGCGCTGACCGTCCGCCCGTCCGTCAGTTCAACGGTGATTTCGCTCGCGCCGTCCACCACGTGGTGATTCGTCAGAATGTACCCATCGCCAGTGACGATGACCCCGGAGCCGAGGCCCTCTTGCCGGTACGAGCGTGGAGGCCGCGGACCTTCGTCAAAGCGATCGCCAAAAAACCGCCGGAAGAAGTCGTCACCCTGAAACTGGGTTGGCGACATTTGCGCTTTTCGTTCCGTGCGAATCGTCACGACGGCCGGGGTGACCAGCTTGACGACATCAGCGTAGGAGTCGCGTCCGACAGCCTGAGCGCGTGAGATCGGTGGAACGGTCGCGCGCCTGAGCCGTGGCGGTCGTCGTGGCCGCTGGGGCGTTGGCAGCGAGCCCGTGCCACGAGGCCCCCGCCACGAGGAGGCGCCGAGGCTGCCAGCGCGAGTCCAACTCGCCGGGCGCGTCCGCGGAAATGAAAGTCTCGATTGTACATAGGTCGTTGAACCTCTTTCCAAAAACGCAGGGTCAAATCCTGCTCATATCTGGTTAGACGCACGAACCCCCTCTGAGGACGGTATCGGCGGAGGGTGGCAAAAAACGAGCTCTGAGGGTCGGCAACTTAGGGCAGGGCCTGCCCTGGTTTATGATTGCGTTCGAAGGAGATCGACCATGCGCGCATATCTTCGAATGGTGACGGGTGTCCTGGCCTTGATGTCGCTGGGCGCCCATCAGGCTGGAGCTCAACAAGTGACCAAGGAAAACGTCCCCGGCATCACCAATCTCGCGCGGCTCGAAACCACAGTTGCCTGTGCCGGCGCAACGCAAGTGGAGGCGATTCCTGAAATCAAGAAGATGGGATTTGCATCCATCATCAACCTGCGGCGAGCCAACGAGGAGGGCGCCGCCATCGACGCGGAAGCTGCCGCCGCAAAGGCCGCAGGATTGCGCTTCTATCACATCCCGTTCAACACCCAAGCCCCGAGCCCCGATGCTGCCGACCAGTTCCTGGCGGCAATCACGACAAAGGGCAGCGAACCAGCGTTCATCCACTGCGCCGGAGGCAACCGTGCGGCAGCCATGTGGCTGATCAAGCGGCTGGTCGTCGATCAGTGGGACATGGATCGCGCATCGAAAGAGGCCACGGCACTTGGTCTCACCAGCCCCGCACTGAAACAGTTCGCAGCCGACTACGCGCAGGGGAAGAAGAGATAGGGTTCTAGCAGGGTGCTGAAAAAGTGACCCCAAAGGGATCGACATGTTGATCCCCGCGTACTACGATGCTCCTGACCACCTGGAAGGGAGCGTGCCGATGCGAGGAGACGATCCGCGCAACGACTCGATGTTCAGTTACGTGACGCCCGAAGCGCGGGTGCGGCCGGATCATCCGCTGCGGCCGATCCGGCGGATGACGGACGCCGCGCTGGAGCGATTGTCGCCGCGGTTTGACCGCCTGTATTCGACGAGCGGCCGGCCCTCGATCCCGCCGGAAAAGTTGCTGCGGGCGTTGTTGCTGCAATTTCTCTACAGCGTCCGCAGTGAGCGGTTGCTGATGGAGGAATTGGACTACAGCGTGCTGTATCGGTGGTTCGTGGGCCTTAGCCTGGATGACCCGGTGTGGGACGCCACGACCTTCACGAAAAACCGCGATCGCCTGCTTGATGGGGACATCGCCGACGCGTTCTTCACCGAGGTGCTGGACGCGATCAAGCAGGAGGGGTTGCTGTCGGACGAGCATTTCACCGTGGATGGCACGTTGCTCGAGGCCTGGGCCAGCCACAAGAGTTTTAAACCGAAGGGCACCACCCGGCGGCCGCCCGACGATCCCAAGAATCCGACCGTGAATTTTCACGGGGAAACGCGTCGGAACGACACGCACGCCTCGACGACCGATCCCGACGCCCGACTCTATAAGAAGGCCGGCGGCCAGGCGGCCAAATTGGCGTATCTCGGGCATCTGCTCACTGAGAATCGCCACGGGCTGATCGTCGACACGGCTGTCACCGCCGCGACAGGCCGGGCCGAACGGGACGCGGCGATCGTCCTGCTCGGGGAGCTGCCGTTGACGAGTCGTCGCATCACCGTCGGCGCCGACAAGCTGTTTGACACGCGGGACTGGATCGCGGCGGTCCGTACGATGGGCATCACGCCCCACGTCGCGCAGCATCGTAGGGCCCGCGGCCGCAGTGCCATTGACGGTCGGACGACGCGACATCCGGGCTACGCCCAGAGTCAACGGAAGCGGAAGCTGATCGAGCAAGCGTTCGGCTGGCTGAAAACCGTGGGCTTGTTCCGCAAACTGCGTCACCGTGGCGGACGCCTCGTGGATTGGATGTTCACGTTCGGCGCGGCAGCGTACAACTTGGTGCGCTGGCGCAACCTCATGGCCCAACCCGCGTGAACGAGGCCCCGACCGATGGATTCGAGTCATCGTCTTGAACGCGACAACTTCACCGAGGCGGAAACCCGGGTATTGAACTCACTTTTTCAGCACCCTGCTAGAACTCTAGAACCTTGCTCGTTAACCCTTGACCAGCCCAGCTGCGAACACGGGGCCTTCGATCCCGGGGGTGTTGGTCCCGCTGGCCATTGGCGCCGCCATTGCGCTCACCCCCGTCCCCTCCGGCCTTCCGCCGAATGCCTGGTACTATTTCGCGCTGTTCACCGCGGTCATTGTGGCAATCATCGCAGAGCCCTTTCCTGGCGCGGCTCTGGGTTTAGCTGGTATCGCGCTTGCTGCCGTCTTAGGACTCGTCCGTGCGAGCCCGGCCGAAGCCACGAGTTGGGCGCTCAGTGGTTTCGCCAACGGTCCTGTTTGGCTCATCTTCGCGGCCTACATGTTCGCACTCGGCTACTCGAAGACGGGCTTGGGCCGGCGGATTGCGCTGCAGCTGATTCGAGTGATGGGGCACCGGACCCTGGGTCTCAGCTACGCGATCACGCTGGCTGATTTGGTGCTCGCTCCGTTTACGCCGTCGGCCAGTGCGCGAAGCGGTGGGACCATCTACCCGATCATCCGCAACATTCCGGAGTTGTACGGATCTCAACCGAACGATGAGAGCGCGCGGAAGATCGGCGCTTACCTCTTGTACTCGGCTGTGGCGACCAGCATGGTGACGAGCAGCATGTTCGTCACGGCGCTTGCTCCGAATGCCCTGGCCATGAGCCTCATCGCGAAGATTATCAACGTCACGATTCCGTGGCTGGACTGGTTCAAGGGATTTGCGCCGGTCGGCATCCTGCTGCTCCTGGTGACCCCGATCTTGCTCTACAAGATTTATCCTCCCGCGATCAAGGAAGCGCCTGAGGCGCCGCGCTGGGCGGCGGACCAGCTGCGGCAGATGGGACCCGTTACGAGACCAGAAATTACGCTCCTTGTGCTGGTGATCTTGGCACTGACGCTCTGGATTGGCGCGACGGCGTACCTCGATGCTGCGATGGGCGCTATTGTGGTCGTCGTGCTTATGGTGCTGGTGCGGGTGGTGTCCTGGAACGACATTATCGGGCATGCCCAGGCATGGAATGTCCTTATCTGGTTCGCGACGCTCGTGACACTCGCCAGTGGGCTCGTAGAAACTGGATTCGTGGCCTGGTTTTCACAGTCGATCGCACCGGCCCTTTCGGGGCTCAGTCTCTACACCACGATCGTTGGTCTGCTGGCGGCGTTCTACTTCACGCACTACTTTTTCGCGAGCATTACGGCGCACACCGCGGCGTTGTTTCCCGTGTTTCTGGCGATTGCCGTTGAGATCCCCGGCGTGTCCCCGACCCGCTGGGCACTGCTGCTTGGTTACTCACTCGGCTTGATGGGCATCCTGACAACCTATGGGTCCGGGCAGGCAGCGATCTACTACGGCAGCGGATACATCAAGCGAAAAGACTTCTTCGTGCTTGGCCTCGTCATGGGGCTCGTGTTCTTCATCGTCTACGTCGGCATTATCGTCCCTTGGCTGGCCTTTCTGGGGATTTGACGTGATGACCGATATCAATCCTCGAGCCAGTCAGTTTGAGGAGTATCGTCGAGCCGTCCGCGAGCTGTGCAGTCAATTCGGCAGCACGTACTGGCAGGAGATCGAACAGCGAGCGGGTTACCCCGAGGCCTTCGTCAAAGCCCTGACCGATGCCGGCTGGCTTGCAGCCCTGATTCCTGAACAATATGGCGGTGGCGGGCTGAGCGTCACCGAGGCGTCGGTCATTCTCGAGGAGATCAACCGCTCGGGCGCCAACTCGGGAGCCTGTCACGCCCAGATGTACATCATGGGCGCGCTGGTACGGCACGGATCGGAAGCGCAGAAGCAAAAGTACCTGCCCGCCATCGCGTCTGGCGAGCTGCGGTTGCAGTCATTCGCCGTGACCGAGCCGACCAGCGGCACCGACACGACCAAGATACGCACGTTCGCCGCCCGCAAAGGCAATCGATACATCGTCAACGGCCAGAAGGTATGGATTTCGCGGGTGCAACATTCGGATCTGATGCTGCTGCTGGCGCGGACCACGCCGCTCCCCGACGTTAAAAAGAAAACGGAAGGGCTCTCGATTTTTCTCGTGGAGCTCAACGGCCAGGGGAGCCAGGGCATGTCCGTGCGGCCGATCCGTAACATGGTGAACCATGAGACCAACGAGGTATTTTTCGACAGCTTCGAAATCCCCGCAGAGAACCTCATCGGTCAGGAAGGCCAGGGCTTCCGCTACATCCTCGACGGGATGAACGCCGAGCGCATCCTGATTGCGGCTGAATGCATCGGCGATGGCTACTGGTTCATCGACAAAGCGCGCACCTACGCCAGTGAGCGGACGGTCTTCGACCGGCCGATTGGAAAGAACCAGGGAATTCAGTTTCCAATCGCGCGCGCCTACGCGAACGTTCGTGCAGCGGACCTGATGCGGTACGAAGCCGCCAGACTGTTCGACGATGGCAAGCCGTCGGGCGCAGAGGCGAATCTTGCCAAGTTGTTGGCGGCCGATGCGTCGTGGGAGGCGGCTAACGCCTGCCTGCAGACGTTTGGTGGGTTTGGATTTGCTGCCGAGTACGACGTGGAACGCAAGTTCCGCGAGACCCGCCTCTATCAGGTCGCGCCAATTTCGACCAACCTCATCCTGTCGTACATCGGGGAGCACGTTCTGGAGATGCCGAGGTCGTTCTGAAAACGGGTGCGCCGCCCGAGACATTTGAACAGGAGGCCAGGAGGTCAGGAGATCCTGAAACCAGGGTCGCCAGACATTTGAACAAGAGGGCAGGAGGTCAGGAGATATTTTGTGAAAAGGTCTCCTGACCTCGTGTTCTCCTGTTGAATTCGTGACAGGTGAAGGTCGCTTGGCTAGGCGGTCGCCATCAGATCCAGTTCCGGCAACAGGAAGTTTCGAAAGACCGGGTAGTTCTCAATCATGGGGAAGTGCCCCATACCTTCCATGATTGTCACGCGCGATCCCGGAATCGCTTTGGCCACCTCGCGCGTCATCTCAGGTGTGCACGAGTAATCGTAGGCACCCGTCAGCAACGACACTTTGCAAACCCGGGTATCAATCCGCGCCAGATCTTGTCGCCCATCCCAGTCGATACTGTAGAAATGCACGTCCCCGGCATAGACGCCTGGGCCCGACTGACTGTAGTACCACCAGTTCTCTCTGGCGCTCGACTCAGGGCTTGCGGGTGCGCAGAGGCCGTACGTGTAGCTTGCAACGAGTTCGCCGCCGTGAATGGCCGGGTGGTGCAGATAGTCGTTGAACCGACCTGGTGCGAACGCCGAACTCTCGAGTCCGACGACCCCTCGCAGCTCTTTCTGATACTCGGCTGCGAGTTTCAGCACGATTGCGCCACCCATCGAACACCCGATGATGACGGGCCGCGCCAAATCGAGCGCTGTCCAGACGGCCCGCACGAGGGCCAGGTATGTGGCCGTTTCGAGGCGGTACTTGCGAAGCCACCAGCGATCGGGTGGATTCGACCTGCCGTGGTAGGGCATGTCGAAGGCGACGACGCGAAAGCGCTTCGTGACGGTCTCATCGTTGAGCAGGTGCCTGAACTGCCGGCTGTCGGCACCAGCCGTATGCAGGCAGAGCAGCGGAACCCCTTTGCCGGCCTCCTCGAAGTACAGGCGGTAGGTCAGACCTTCGACGTCGACGTTCAGATAGTGGCCGACAATGGGTTCCACGTGCGGCATGCGATTAGTTCTCTTCGGCGCCCACGGTTCGCATGAGGTTCATGGCTCGATGCAGGGCCCGAGCATGTTGCATGGCCACGAGCGTGTCACCCTCGAGCACGAACCCGGGAACGCGCATCAGCATGGCAAAAAAATCGTGATACAACGGCTCGGGCGCTTTCGAGAAGAATCGGGCCCAGATCGTCGGGACTGGCGCGAAAACCAAAGGCACACCGGACGTCCAGTCGGGGTGCAGGCATGATTTCGGCGAGTCGACCGCGCTCGAACCGCAGAATGCAGCGCGTGTCACCACTCGTCAGAGAAAAGGCGGTCGTGAACCAGTCGCCAATCACTCGCAGTTCAGGGTCGGCATTGACCCGCTCCTGAACGCGCTTCAGCCATGGCTCAGAAAAGAGGGCGGATTGGGATCGAGTCATGATGGGGTGCCGAGTGCTTGGTGCCTGGTGCCTGGTGCAGTGCGGGGTGCTGAGTGCTTGGTGCCTGGTGCAGGCCGAGTGCTGGGTGCTAGCACCCAGAGTTCGTACCGCACCAAGCACAAGGCAAGAAGCACCAAGCACGGCACGCGGCACCTTGCACCCGGCACAGCACCCAGCACCAGGCACCAAGCACCCGGCACCCGATTATGACTCGAGCCTATCCTCTCCATCCACCCTACTGGTTGACGTCGATGACCACCCGACCGCGAATCCTGCCAGCGAGAATCCGCTCACAGAGATCCTGAATCGATGACAACGGCTCCACGGTAGTCATGAGGTCGAGCTTGTCGAGTGGCAGTTCCTTGGAAATCCGATCCCAGGCTCGTATGCGGGTGGGCTTGGGTGCCTGCACCGAGTTGATGCCCAGCAGAGCCACGTTGCGGAGAATGAACGGAATGACCGACGTCGGCAGTTCCACGCCCCCGACCAGGCCGCAGGCTGCAACGGCTCCGTTGGCGGACGTGGCTGCGAGCACGGTAGCCAGCGTTTGGCCGCCAACCGTGTCGATCGCTCCAGCCCACCGTTCGGACAAGAGAAGTGGGGTCTTGCCCGTAAGGGTCGTACGGTCCACAATCGTGCCCGCCCCGAGATTTCGCAGGTAATCATGCAACTCGGTGCGACCGGTTGACGCGGCGACCTTGTAGCCGCGCGCGGCGAGCAGCGCGACGCCAACGGATCCGACGCCGCCCCCTGAACCGGTGACGAGCACCTCACGTTCTCCCGGCTGCAGACCCTGATGCTCCAGGGCCATGAGGCATAGCATGGCGGTGAAACCGGCTGTGCCAATAGCCATCGCTCGCTTCAGATCCAAGCCTGCGGGCAGTCGAAGAATTGCGGAGGCTGGCACGCGCGCACGTTGGCTGTAGCCGCCCCAGACGGATTCACCCAGCCCCTGGCCGACGCCAAGCACCTCGTCGCCGGCTCGAAACTCCGGTGACGTGGATTCCACGACGCGGCCGGCGAGATCAATACCGCAGACCATGGGAAAGCGCTTGATGATGTCACCGCGGCCGGTGACCGCCAGCCCGTCTTTGAAGTTGAGCGATGAATAGACGACATCAATCAGCACCTCGCCTGGCGGCAAGGCATCGTCGGTCATCTGCTTGAAATCGGTGCGGTAGTCTTTGCGCACCCCTTCGGAGAGAAGCGCGCGGAACGAGGTCGGGGGCATGGTGACGTCCGGCTAAAGCCGGACGCTACATTCTAAAGCAATGAGGCGCTATGCAGGGGGTCGCTATGCAAGCGTAGCGTCCGGCTTTAGCCGGACGCCAAGAACGCTGAAAAGCGCAGGGGGCGAGCTGAAGTCGCCCCGCCGCTTCAGAAGACGAAAAGATTCGAGAGGGCGACGGTATGGAAGCGGGTCGGCGCGGTCTTCTTGGGTGGTACCTGCGGTTGCGCAACCTGCGAGCTCGATTTGGTGAGGGTTTCCGGGTAAGTTCCCCCGTCCGCGTCCACGATGGTCCACTGACCGACGAGGCGAGAGCCTGCTTCGATTTTGTAGAGCGCGACTCCGGCGGTGCCTCCGAAGAAGGTGACCGCGAACATGTCGCCCTGGATGATGCCGAAGCCGTGGTTGACGTCCTGGGGAGACAGCGTCCACTGGACCCAGTACGTCTTGTCTTTTCTGACGATCTCGACCACGCCCTTATAGGGATCGCCCTCGGGCCCGACCCCGTTGCATTCGTAGACGCCGCTGAGGTCGACTTCAGATGAAACTTTCGTGGGCCCCGCGATGGTCAGGCCGCCGGTGAGTGCGAGGACGATGAAGAGTTGTTTGATCACATCGATCTCCCATGGGGGATTGGGACGCGTGTTCACTGAGAGTGAGCAAATGTTGCGCCGTCAGAGGGTTACGCCCGAGCAGCATCGCAAGCGGCGTTTGTTCGACAAACCGTAAGGGTCGGTAGTTTTCGTGGAGACGTATTCGCGCGAACCCGAGAACTTAGTTCTGCGTTTGGCAGACTTCAGAACCTTTTGAAGGGGCAGTATGATGTCCGAATGACGGTCGAACGCAGCACGACGCGTGTGACGGAAGCCCCCATTCGCTCCGGGATGAACGCCGAGCACCGGGCTCGGCACATCCTCGAACCGGGTCATTGGGCGGAGTACGATCCGTTCTTGTTATTGGCTGAAGACTGGTTCCCCCCGGGCACCTTCGGTCCCCATCCCCATCGCGGATTCGAAACCGTGACACTGGTGCTCGAAGGGCAGCTCAAGCATCAGGACAACCATGGGGGCGCCGGCGTGCTCGGTCCCGGCGATGCGCAGTGGATGACGGCTGGCCGAGGCATCATTCACATCGAGGATCCCGTGGGAGCCCCCGTGCATTCCTTGCAGTTATGGCTGAACCTGCCGGCTTCGCAGAAGCTCGCCGAACCCTCCTATCAGGATCTTCGGGGCGCTGAAATGCCAGTCCGGCAGGAGACCGGTGCCGTCCTTCGCGTATTTTCCGGCTCGTCCGGCCAAGTCACCGCCAAGACCTCGAACCATGTCCCGGTGACGATGGTCGAGATTCGGGCAGAGGCCGGCGCCACGGTCACGCAAGATCTGCCAGCGGGTGACAACGCGTTTATTTATGTGGTGAACGGCAGTGGACGGTTTGGCGCTGGGGAGGCGCCGGGCCGCGCTGGTCAGGCCATCTGGTTCGGTCCGACAACCGGCGAACACACGTCAAGAGTGACGGTCCACGCCGACGGTCCGCTCCATGCGGTGCTGTGGGCCGGACCACCGCTGCGGGAACCTGTCGTCGCCCGCGGTCCCTTCGTCATGAACTCCGAAGAGCAGCTCGTCGAGGCGTACGCCGACTATCGAGCCGGACGATTCTAAGGTCGAGCTAGAATGAGTGCTTCCTGGAGGCATCCGTATGAGAGCCAAGCTGCTCGTTGGGGTGGTCACACTGTTATCTGCACTTGTGGCGCCTGTCCAGGCGCACCACTCCCTGGTCGCGGAATACGACCCGAAGCAGCCGGTCAAGGTGACCGGCACTGTGACCAAGGTCGAGTGGACCAACCCACACATCTGGTTTTTCGTTGATGTGAAAGACGAGCAGGGCAAGGTTATCAACTGGGGATTTTCAGGCGGCCCTCCTGGCGTCATGCAGCGGCGAGGAATCTCGCGGACGAGCCTGAAAATCGGTGACCTCGTTGTGGTGGAAGGCTTTCGAGCGAGAGACGGATCGAACAACGCCTCAGGTGGCAGCGTGACGTTCACCGACGGTCGGCGGGTCTTTACCGCGTCGGCCGAACAGAGTGAGCTAGAGAAAGCCAGGTGACAATCGTCATTGGGGATTTGCGATTAGTGATTAGTGAATCGTTGGTGATTTGTGATTTGTGATTGGCGATTTATTGATGAGTAGCGATTTACGATCGGTTGTCCGTTTTCCCTTCCTCTAACCGTTTTAGCGGGTGAGGTGCACGCCATCTCACGCCTTGCCGCTCCCATCATCGTCTTGGCCACGGCTCATTGGCGTGTAACAGCGCGCCGCCCACTGCACCGACGCCTGCGGCGGGGTCCGTGTTTCAGCGGATCGAGATAGAACTGCCCGCTTCATTTCCGCCGGATCGAACTTATCTGCCCGGCGACCCTTCCTCGCCGGCCCTGGTCCTGACACCCGGTGCAAGCGTCCAACTGACCGCGACGGGATACTTAGCAGACGGCTCGAGCCTTGACATCACTCGTGATGTTATCTGGTCGGCCTATCCCATGGGCGAGCACGAGGCCGGCATCGAGACGACGCTGATCGATCCGGGGAAGCCATGGCAGAATGGCGCCGACGAGTCGTTCAATGGCAAATTCCGCGACGAGTTCCTGACGCTGCAATGGTTTCGTAATCGTGTCGACGCCAAGGTCGGGACGGAGCAATGGCGCCGCCACTACAACGAGGTCCGCCCGCATTCGAGTCTCGGATACTTGACACCGCTGGAATTCAAAACGAGCTGTGCAGCCAGTTTCACAGGGGGGCGCTCACCGGCGATGCCGGCTTCCGCTGACCAGGAAGAACACCAACGAAGACCGGAGTATGAACCCGCCTATAATCCCAGAACGCCTAGGACGGTTCTCGTCCGATCCAAGCGCTCGATGGGACGAAATACTTCGTCGAGGTGAGCTATGCCGCGAGCCACGGGTTTCTTCGCGCGCCCGGCCGGCAGTAAGCAGATGTTGAAGCTTGGCCGCCCAAAAAAGTCTGGCCTGTGATCGAAGATATGGACCATCTGCCGGCGCCGTCAACTCGGCGCATCGCAATTTACATTTCCCGTCCTGATTCACCGTTGGCGGCCAACCAGTTGGCGGCGATCCAACGATACGCTTGTGCCATGGGCTGGGTGACCGTGGCCATCGTGGAGAGCGATGAGCAACGGCTCCTTGACCTTGCTGCAACGCACGCGCTTGACCTGGTGCTATGCTGGCGGACCAGCGACCTCCGACCCGCGGAGTCCCTGGTTCAACGACTGTCTGTACATAGCATCGAACTTCTGGCAGTGGCGCAGAGCTGCACTGCTTTGATGGAGTGATGCCGGTCTCTCCGAAGGGCCCGAAGAAGGCCGGCGTATTGATGATAACTGGCGCTATTTTCCAGTAGTCACTGGTCCGAAGAAAGCAGGCAGGTCAAATCTATTTAACCAGTTCAAACACGTACAACGCGTTTCCATTTGCCGGGTGATTGATCTCCGGCGAGAGCAGCCGCGGCACGAGCCGAGGGCTCCCGCCGCCGAGACCAGCCGCCACGGCAATATATTGTTTGCCGTCAACGGCAAACGAGACCGGGTAGCCCTGAACCGACGTGCCCAGTCGCGTTTGCCACAGAATCTTGCCGGTCTTCACATCAAAGGCACGGAAATTCCTGTCGAGGTCACCAGCAAAGGCGAGTCCTCCGCCGGTCGACAGCACCGAGGTCAGGAACGACGCGCGCTGCTCGTAACTCCAGACCTCGTTCATCGTTCGAACGTCAAACGCCGCAAGCTTGCCGAGCTTGCCGTCGCTGCCGGGCATTTCAAACCATCGTCGCCCCGCGGCCGCACCACCCGAACCTTCTTTGAACTCAACTTCCCGTCCCGCAATTTCGAGACACGTCTGACTCAGCGGAATGATGAGCAGGCTGGTTTCAGGGTGATAGCTCATCGCCTGCCAGTTGTGCCCCCCAAACGTGCTTGGACATGACGTAATCCACTCGCCAATCTTGGCTTCGATAATGTCGGCCCGATACGTCGGGGTGCCGGTCTTGGCATCAATGGAGCTGAAGATGTTCTGAAACACGGTCTCCTTGTACCCAAGGAACTGCCCGGTCCTGCGGTCCATCTTCCACAGAATTCCCGGCTTGCCAATCGTGAAGACCAGCGGACGCCCATCCACATCGACCAGCACGCGTTCGAACACTTCATCGAGGTCGAGCGCTTCACCTGGTGCATGCTGCAGGTACCACGCGAGCTTCCCGGTGTCGGCGTTGAGTGCGACGGTCGAGCTGGTATAGAGCGCCTTGTCGAGCGCCGTCATGCCGCGGCTGGCCGGCACCCATGGCTTGGGTTGCGCAACTCCCCAGTACGTGAGATTGAGCAGGGGATCGTAGCTGCCCGTGATCCACGTCTCACCGCCGCCCCTGAACATCATCGGCTGCTTGCCCCAAGTGTCGCCACCGGGTTCGTCGGGACGCGCAACGGTGTTGAATCGCCACAGCAGCTTTCCGGTTGCCGCATCGAAGGCGCTGATGAAGCATCCGTCTTCTTTGAAGCGGTCGCAGCCATTGAGTCCCTGGATGAGCTTGCCGTTGATCACGATCGGGCCGGTGGCGGCGGCGTAACCCTTTGCCGGGTCGGCAATGCGACTCTCCCACACAAGCTTGCCCGTGCGCGCGTCAAGCGCCGAGATGCGGGCATCGGTTGTGGTCACGAAAATGTTGTTCTGGTAGATGGCGAGGTTCCGCATCGCCCCGCCCTGTTCGGGACCCAGGCGGTTTTCCCAAATCAGGTCCCCGTTCCTCCCGTCGAGAGCCTGAACGATGTTCCCGGTGTTCACGAGATACATGGTGCCGTTGTGAACCAGGGGCATCGGTTGGTTCGCGCCGCCTTCGTTCATGGCCCAGACCCAGGCGAGCCTGAGGTTCTGCACGTTGTCGCGCGTGATTTGCGCGAGCGGACTGTGACTCCACCCTTGGTAGTTGCGACGCACCATCAACCAGTCGCCCGAATCGGGGTTGCGCAGCATTGCGTCGGTCACCGGCGCGAAATTTCGAACTTCCCCAGCCACCGTAATCCCGCGTCGTGGTTGAGGGGTCTGCTGACCCGGTCCCTGGCCGCGACCCGGTGCACCAGCGGCTTGCCCGCGGCCGGGCCCAGCCGGAGCTGTCGCGGGGGCCTGCACTTGCGGAGCCTGTGCCATGGCCACGCTTCGAATCACAATGGCCGACGTGGGCGATAGGGGTTGAGCCCCGGGGCTTGTGCCATTCGCCTGCAATATGTAGGCAATGATGTCCGCTGTCGTCGCCGGGCTCAGACTCCCGGGCGCTGTCGGCGGCATCGTATTCTGGATGTAGTCGAAGAGATCGCGCGTCGTGCGAGTACCCCACGCGTTGATGAAGTTGCCTCCGGCCAGTTGTGGCGCTTCATTCGTTCCCCCCAAATCAGGACGGTGACATGCCGCACAACTGGCCTCGTAGGCTGTGCGGCCAGCCGCGGCCTGCGCAGTTGTGTAGGGTCCTGCCGGTCCGGGCTGCTGACCTGCCGTGACGGTCAGACTCAGGGTGACCAGTCCCGCGAGCGCCAGCACGCGAGCACAGTGCGAAAACGTCATGACCACTCCTAACAGCACAACTGAAAACTGAGAACTGAAAACTGAGAACTATGATGGGAGCAGCCAGCCCCACAGATTTCCGTCAGGTTGTTTCTCGCTGTGAATCTGAATGTAGAATTTTCCGCTCCTGACGGCTTCGACCTGCTCCTTGGTGAGCGTCACTTTGCCGCTGATCATGCCGCTGACCGCCTTTGTGACAGTCAGGTCAGACACCACAGGTCCACGGATGCCCTTGAGGCCATGGTGGATTTGGGCGATTGTCGCAGGGGTTTGAAGTCCCTCGAAGGTCCCGCTGACGACGAGGCTCGTGCCGGTCAGCACGGCCGTGGCTGAGCCCGAACCGGTCACGGCGGCGACCGTCGCCGCTTCCACCGGCACGGGTGTCAGTCGGGCTTTGAACTTATTGCTTTGGGCTACTGCTGGACCGGTGCTCCACAGGCCCAGTGCAGCAACCAGGACGATGACGGTTCGCTGGATCACCATGCCTCCGTCCTTCGGATGTTCGAGTCTGTGTGATTCTACACTTCGAACACGAGACTGCAGCAGGTGACCGCACCTTCTGCCTTGGCAAGCTCTCCGACGTCAACTGGCCGGACATGGAACCCCCGAGCTTCCAGAAGTGCCAGCGTTTTGGGCCAATCGGTCGGGTAGATGATGTCTTGGTCGATGCGCAAGGCGTTCGCGCCCCATGGTTCTTCTCGATTCACGTCGAGAAGCGCCAGCCCCGTGAATGCGTCCACGGGCACCCACTCACGGTTGATCAGAACTGTGTCGTCCGATACGGCAGTCACCGCTGATTTCAGGTGCAGGCATGCCTCGATCCGCACAGGTTCCACGCTGTAGCCCCGGGGTGCGAGAATGCGTCGTAGTTGATCGATGCCTTCGATGTTGGTGCGTTGCGAATGTCCCACGAACACGCGGCGCCCCATGACGAGCACGTCCCCGCCATCAAGCGTTGCCGGTGGGTCGATCCGCTCGAGCGTCCGATACTGTTTCAACGCATCGGCAACAATTGGTATCTCGCGTCGACGAGACCGAGCACCTGGGTGTGTGATGACTGCCAGTTCCGCAAAGACAATCGCAATGTCTTCGATGAATACAGAGTCTGCGAAATCGGCGGTTGTTTGGAGGCGTTCGAGGGTACATCCCGCCGCGACGAGACACTGCTCGTATTTGGCATGCTGCTTCCGGGCAAGCTCGAAGTCGATGGCCACGCGAGGCTGGTGCGTCAGCTCGCAGTGAACAATTGCCGGACTGATTTCGCGCGTCATGGCAATGCGCATCGCGAGATGATACTGCGGACCCTAAAGGGTCCGTCGTGGTACGATCGCGGAATTGTTTTCGGGAGGTTGAGATGCGCTCTTCGTGCAAGGTGACGCTCGCACTGGTTCTTTCTCTCGGGGGCGTGTTGAACGCGGCTGACTGGCCGCATTGGCGTGGACCCAATGCTGACGGTGTATCGACCGATACAAACGTTCCGGTGTCGTGGAGTGCAACCCAGAATGTCGTCTGGAAGGCCTCACTAGCGGGCCTCGGCGTCTCGTCTCCTATCGTGTCAGGTAGTCGCGTGTTCGTGACCTCGCAGACCGGCGCGAGCGTGAAGAGCCCTGGGAACCATCCTCGACTTGTCCAGGGGCGGGATGCGGCGGCGGAAGGCGAGCGTGCGCTGCCCGTGACAGGTGACGCCAGCGCGCGCTCGGTGTTTGTCGTCGAAGCCTTCGATCGGGCAACCGGGCGCCGGCTCTGGGAACACCGACTCGAATCGGAGGGCCCCCTGCAGCCGGTTCACGACAAACACAACCTCGCGTCTCCCAGTCCGGTGACCGATGGCCAACTCGTCTATGCGTGGTTCGGCACCGGCCAGATTGTCGCGCTCGACATGGATGGAAAGGTCGCCTGGCAGCGCCATCTGGGAAAGGAGATCGCTCCGTTTGATATTCAGTGGGGACACAGCAGCTCCCCCATGTTGTACGGCGATTTGCTGATTCTCTTGTGTGACCACGCCCCGGCGTCCTATCTGCTGGCCGTGGACAAGCGGACCGGGCAGCAGCGATGGAAAGTGGATCGTGGCAAGGGCCGGATGTCGTACAGCACGCCACTTGCAATCGAGCCGAAAAGCGGACCCGAGCTGATCGTCAATTCGAGCGAGGGCCTGGATGCGTACCGATCCAAGAACGGGTGCGGCTCTGTGGCACTTCCGAGAGACAAACAGGTTCCCTATTCCTGTACCGTTTTATCGCGACGGCGTCCTGTTCACGAGTCGCGGCTATCGTAGCGGACCCTTCATGGCCATCAGGCCGGGGGGCCGCGGCGACATCGCTTCCACGAACGTCATCTGGCGGGTCGAAACCGGCGCTCCCTACATCTCCTCGCTCGTGCACTACGACGGCTTGATTTACATGGCCAGCGACGTTGGCGTTATTTCAGCCGTTGACGCGTCGAATGGTCAACGCGTGTGGCAGCAACGCCTCGAAGGCGTGTTTTCCGCCTCACCGGTCGCGGCCGATGGCAAGGTCTACTTCGTGAGCGAGAACGGCGAGACGCTGGTCATGAAGGCTGGTCGCTCACCCGAACTGCTGGCCCGCAACGATCTGGGTGTGCGAAGCGTCGCTTCCCCGGCCATTGCCGGCAGCCAGATTTTCCTGCGCAGCGACAACGAAATCTTTTGTATCGGGAAGCAGTAAAAAGCTTCTCACTGTGGTAGCAGGCGTCAGAACGTCGCGTTCGACAGGGCCTGTCGGACGTTGATACCCAGCTTGGGTTGGTGGACGGTACCTTGGACTGTGATGGGAAGTTCGGTGCCGCCATCCCGGCCCTTGAAGAACGGATCGGCCAGCCTGAGCAGGAAGGATTTGTACCCCGTCACGGTTTGAGACGGCCGGGCGCGCAAAAGAAGAACGCCGTTGAAGTCGAGCCTTTCCTTCTTCACACCGTACGTACCAGCCAGCCGAACGGTTGCGCCATCTACAGCGAAGGTCACCGGGGATAAGGCCAGGACGGCATTGCGCAATGTGAAGGATCCGTTCAGATTCGAAAAAACGCGATCCGAAATCGGAGTTTCGGGCTCGCCCCGTCCGCGCCGACTGAGATCCCCAATCCTCCGCTGCACGGTCGGATTCGAGAATTGTCCAGAGCGCACCGCGAACTGACCCGTAAGCTCGAGACGTTCGATCACCTCAGTTTTCCCTGGCGGCAGGACCATTCGCATCTTCAACCCGAGTTGCCCCATCATCGGTGGCTTTGGGGTCTTGACGGCCAGTCGGATGACATCTTCGAGACGCCCCTGCTGGATTTCGGCGTTCACTTCAATCAGACGTCCTTTTTGTGGAGTGTCTGTTTTGACGACACGGCCTTCCGCCACGATGGCGGTCTCGAGCAGGGCTGCCGTGACGCGCTTGAGGATAGCGTCGCCGTTGGTGCCATCTACGACCACCTCGAACACGGTATCGAGCTGAACGGGCTGTCCCGTCTTGGTCAGCAGGAAGTCAGGGGTCGTGCTCGTGCCCTTGACGCCAATCCGCTCGAGGTGCCCGTCGAACGACCCACGTGACGACAGAATGCCTGCCAGGCCCTCGAAGACCGAGAGGTCAGCCTTCGCAAACAGGTAATTGCCCGCAATAGGCGTCAGTCGCGGCTCGTCGGGTACCCAGGGACCAAACCGACCTTCCGCCTGGACTTCCCCCGGAGGCACCGGATTGATCAACGTGGCCTGAAACGCGGTCGGGCGATCGAACCCGAACCCCTGAAGCCGCAGACGATCGATCTGAAACACCAGCGGAATTCGCCGCTCTTTTTCGGTTTCGATGGTCAGAGTGCTGTGGCTGGCCACGAGCTCGTCGATGATCAATTTCGAGTAGGTGACCTGTTTCGCATCGAGCGTCGAGCGTTGACGGGCGCGCTTTGGCGGGATGTGCAGAGCGAGGCCCTGAAGCGTCACGCGTTTCACGCGCAGCGCCCGGCGCGCGAGATCGAACAGATCGGCTTCGGCATCGAAGGAGTCGATGGCAATCAGGGGAGCCGATCCCTGCGGATCCGGGTTCTTGATGACCAGGCCGGTGCCATGCGCCTTGACTCTCGGGAAGAACGAAACATCCAGGGTCTTCAGCTCCACGTCGGTCTTGAAGTGGTCTTCAAGGGCGGTCATCAAGCGGGTCCGAAAGCTCGTGTGGAACGGCGGCCACAGCGCCCAGGCGAGCGCGGCGGCCGAAACGAACGTGATTCCAACGACGACGAGCCCGCGCTTCACGCGGTTGCGTGCATTCAACATTCGCGCCAAGAGCGCTTCGGGCGCGCGTGGGGCTGCACACCGATTGAAGATTCCGGATGGGTCAGTTAACATACAGAGTTTACGGACTTCCCGAAAATCGCTGCAGTCATGCCTCAGCCAGCCGCCGTGGATGCGATCGTCGTGCGCGGAGCCCGCACGCACAACCTGAAGAACATCGATGTGTCGCTCCCCATCGGGCAGCTGATCATCGTGACCGGCGTGAGCGGATCGGGGAAGTCGTCGCTGGCCTTTGACACCATCTACGCCGAGGGGCAGCGCCGGTATGTCGGATCGCTGTCCGCCTATGCGCGCCAGTTCCTGGAGCGGATGGAAAAGCCCGATGTCGATCGCATCGAAGGGATCTGCCCAGCCATTGCGATTCGGCAAAAAAACACGATCAGGAACCCGCGGTCGACCGTTGGAACCACCACCGAGATTCACGACTATCTGCGCTTGCTGTACGCGCGAGTGGGCCGCACGTTTTGTCGAAACTGCGGTCAGGAGGTGACGCGCGAGACCGCGGAGGTCGTGGCCAGGCGGTTGAACGCGCTGCCGAAAGGCACGCGGTTGCTCCTGGGCTTCGACATGCCGGTGGTCGGGGTGTCGGCTGTCGAAGAGCGCGAGCCGGTCGAGGAAATCGCGTCGATCGAAGGTGACGCCGCCCTGCCGCTTGAGCCCCGCAGAAGGGATCCCGGCGCGACCCTAAAGGGTCCGCGCTACACGGGTCTGCGCGACAGGTGCGGCCGAATCGTGGGAACGCGCAAGATCCTGTTGTTGCGACGCTGGAGGCCCTTCGCAAGAAGGGCTTTCATCGATTGTTCGTCGACGGTGCGGCCCGTACGCTCGACGAAATCCAGCCCTCCCTTTTGAGGGATTGCGCCACGCTTCAGGTCATCGTGGACCGACTGAAGGTAGACGACGACCTTCAGACTCGATTGACCGATTCAATCGAAACCGCGTATCTCGAAGGCGGGGGAGCTGCCTTTGCGATTGAAGTGGCGGACCCGCCGGTCGTCCATGTGTTTTCCGAACGGTTCGAGTGCCGGACCTGCAACATCCAGTATGAAGCCCCGCAGCCGCGACTCTTCTCCTTCAACAACCCGTTCGGGGCGTGTCCGGTCTGTCATGGCTTCGGCAACATCATCGAGCTCGACATGGCCCTGGTGGTGCCGGACCCAGCGCTCTCGATACACCAAGGTGCGATCGAACCCTGGAGCAAGACGCACTATCGCGCGCAGCTCGCCGAGCTGAAGAAAGCCGGACGCAGCCAGGGCATACGACTGGACGTTCCCTGGCAGGATCTGACCGACGCTGAACGGCACTTCGTCATCGAAGGCGACGGGGAGTACCGAGGGCATCCGCGGCTTTTTCCGCTGGCTCGAGCGCAAGAAGTACAAAGTTCATGTACGCGTGTTTCTGAGCCGGTATCGGGGATACCTGACGTGTCCCGATTGCGGGGGTGCGCGCCTCCGTCGCGAGGCGCGCGACGTCCGGGTTGGCGGCCGCACGATAGACGCCGTATCGTCGCTGACGGTCCGGCAGGCGCAAACGTTTCTCGCCACGCTCGAGCTGAGCCCGCGGGAACTGGCGATCGCCGAGAAAGTCCTGAAGGAGATACGCCGGCGGCTGACGTTTCTGAGCGATGTCGGTCTGGAATACCTGACCCTCGACCGGCTGTCGTCGACGCTGTCGGGCGGCGAATCTCAGCGCATCAATCTGGCAACCTCGCTGGGGTCTGCGCTCGTGGACACGCTGTACGTCCTCGACGAGCCATCGATTGGTCTCCACCCACGCGATAACCTGCGACTCATCGACATCCTGCGACAGTTGCGCGATCAGGGCAACACCGTCCTCGTGGTCGAACACGATGCCGACATGATCAAGGTCGCCGATTTCGTCGTGGATTTGGGGCTTGGCGCCGGCGAGCAGGGCGGACGGGTCGTGTTTGCCGGCACGCTCGCCGGTTTGACGCAGGAAATGCGGTCGTTGACGTCCAAGTATCTCCGGCAGGAACTCAGCATTGCCGTACCCGCCACGCGGCGCCGGGGCACCGGCCAGAAACTGCGGATTCTGGGCGCGACCGAGCACAACCTCAAGGACATTGCCGTGGAGATTCCACTCCACATGCTCACGTGCGTCACGGGAATCAGTGGGTCGGGCAAGTCCACCCTGGTCCACGACGTGCTCTACGCGGCCATCAAGAAGGCCAAAGGACAGTGGGATCGTCGCGTCGGCAGTCATCGCAAGCTCGAAGGCACCGAGTACATCACCGATGTCGTGCTGGTCGATCAAGCGCCCATCGGCCGGACGCCGCGTTCCAATCCGGTGACGTATCTGAAAGCCTTCGATCCAATCCGGGAGATTCTCGCGGCGACGAAAGATGCTCGGGCACGCGGCCTGACCGCCAGCCACTTTTCATTCAACGTGCCGGGCGGCCGCTGTGAAGCCTGCCAGGGCGAAGGCGAAGTCCGCGTCGAGATGCAGTTTCTCGCCGATGTGTTCGTTCCGTGCGATCAGTGTGACGGCAAACGTTTCAAGCCACAGATTCTGGAAGTGACCTACCGTGGCAAGAACGTCCACCAGATCCTCGACTTGACCGTTCGCGAAGCGCTGGCCTTTTTCAACAGCTCACCGAAGGTGCTGAGGCGGCTGCAGGTGCTCGACGAGATCGGCCTGGGCTACCTTCGACTCGGACAGCCCGCCACGACGCTGTCGGGTGGCGAAGCGCAACGAATCAAAATTGCCGCGCACCTGGCCTCGCGCAGCGGGGAGCGGCTGCTGTACATCCTCGACGAGCCGACCACCGGCCTCCACTTCGACGACATTGCGAAGCTGCTCGCGGCATTCCGCAAGCTGCTCGATGCCGGGCACACGCTGCTCGTCATCGAGCACAACCTCGACGTCATCAAGACCGCTGACTACCTGATCGATCTGGGCCCGGAGGGGGGCGAGGATGGCGGCTACGTCGTGGCGTCCGGGACGCCCGAGCAGGTCGTCAAGGTGCCCGAATCCTACACGGGCAAGTTTCTTCAGGACGTCCTCGCGAACGGCCGGACGCAGGTGTACGCGCAGAGGTCCTGAATCATTCCATCCGTGCCACCACTGCCCCGTGACTTTTACGATCGTCCGACACTTGATGTCACCGGGGAGCTCCTCGGCAAAGTCCTGGTCCATCAGATTGGTCGCTACGTGACAGCCGGCCGCATCGTCGAGGTAGAAGCGTACATCGGCGAATCGGATCCGGCCTGCCACGCGGCCGTCGGGCTCACGAGGCGCAACGAGCCGCTCTACGGGCATCCAGGCTTTGCTTATGTGTACCTGAACTACGGCCTCCATACGTTGATGAACGTGGTGACCGAGCCGCAAGGCGCTCCAGCGGCGGTGTTGATTCGTGGTCTGGAGCCCGTCGAGGGCATCGAAATCATGCGCCGGAGACGGAGCCGGACCAACAAGGGGACCGTTTCGGTGAAGAGCATTCCGGACGAGGGATTGTGCCGCGGTCCCGGCAATCTCACGCGCGCGATGAGCATCACGCTGCGCGACAACCGTCGAAATCTTTGCGGAGACCGCCTGTACATCGAAGACCGTGGTGGCAGCCAGCCGGAAATCCTCTGGACCCCACGGATTGGCATCCGTGTCGGCACCGAGCACCACTGGCGTGCGCATGTCGTGGGAAGCGCGGCCGTGTCGGGCAAGCCCAAGGCAGAGGCCGATTGAGGAGGTACCCGTGAAACGCACAATTATCCTGGGCCTGATCCTGTCAGTTCTTGGTACGAGGTCGGCCGGAAGTCAAACCAATCAAGAACTCGTCGCGCAAGTACGTGCCGCCGAAGTGGCATTTGCCGGTGCCATGGCTAAACGCGATCTCGACTCGTTTGCCTCGCACCTGGCCGAAGAGGCCTTGTTCTTCGGGGCCAAGGACGTCCTGCGCGGAAAGGGCGCAGTTGTCGCCGGATGGAAGCGGTACTTCGAGGGTGCGACAGCGCCCTTTTCCTGGGCGCCTCAAACCGTCGAGGTGCTTGCTTCAGGAACGCTCGGTCTCACCAGCGGGCCGGTGCTGGATCCCGGAGGCAAACAAATCGGGACATTCAGTTCGATCTGGCGTCGCGAAGCCGATGGTCGATGGAAGGTGGTCTTCGATAAAGGCTGTCCGTGACGTCAACGCGTCGAGGCGGACTTCAGGAACGCCGATAGAGGCGCGACCGCTCGATTCCTGAGTGCAATGCACGAATCGATGCGCTCGAGCGACCGACGCAGCGCGCGCTCTGCGGCGGGCACCTTGTGCGTCTCGAAGAATCGCTGGACATCGTCACGCGACGATGCGTCGCAGAAGGCCGCCGTTGCAGCGACGACACTCGAGAGCCCGCCAAACACGCCGAGGCGACCTTCGAGATCCGACCAGCGGTCCTTGATGGTTTGCCAAGTCGCCGCCCGCGCGCTTGGATTTGCCATCAGAATTCCAAGCATCGTCGTTTTGTCCTGGGTCCTGATTTCCTCTGAGAACACGAGGTCGACGGTCCGCCGGATGAGCTCCGGCGAAGTAAAGCGGCCCAGCGCATTTCGGAACCGCTGTTGTTCCATGGGTTCGGGGTCTGTACGCATGCGCGCCAGCATTCGATCGTAGAGCTCCGTGTCACCGTTGGTCGCGGCGAGTTGAATAGCCGTTGACAGCAGTGTGGGGTCTATCGTCATCACCTTGCGGTCAAGGTACTGGTTTGTTGTATCGCGCGCCCTTTCGAGGGTCGCTGCATCGGCGCCAGCCCAGCCCAGGGTGTACACGATGCTGGCGCGACGTTCCCGTTGATCTTCGGGCTCGTTCGCCGGCGGATTCCATCCAAGTTCCTGGGACACCGGCTGCAGCAACTGCCGAACCCACGCCTGGTAAGCGGGCCGTGAATCCTCACTGACGAAATAGTCGGAGATCTCGTCGAGCCGTCCCGTCAGCATACTCACCACCTGTCCAGCGCGGTCGCGAGCCAATCGTTCAGCAAGCGACAGATAGTCGGAGATGGTATGACTCCCGTGACGAACGAGGGCCCATTCGTCACCAAGCAGTGAAATGCGCTCGACCGGCAGGAGTGATGCCTCTGCCACCTCAGCGATGCGCCGCAGCATGTCTGGTTGGTACGCCGTTCTATACGCACCCATCCCGCCCGCATTGGCGTACACCCAACTGGAGCAAGAGCCGCCTTGCCACGTATCGACCGGCTTCGAAAACACCCGGCACGACTGCTGGAGCTGGCCGTCCGGCCTCGGCCACTTCATGCACACCGGAATCTGCCACTCTCGAGTCCCGCTGCCGGACGATGTGGCGTCAAACGAAAAGCGCTCCTGGGTGGCGGTCACCGTGAGACGCTCATCTTTACATTCAGTGCGAATGTTGATGAGGGGCGACCCGCTCTGGTCCACGAAGCTCCCCATGATCCGCGCCACCGGCGTACCGGAGGCAGCGGCAATCTCAGCCCAGAAGTCCTCTGCCGACGCGTTCCCGTACGCGTACTTCTTCAGGTAATTGTTCACCCCGGTGCGGAACACATCGGGACCGACCATGTTCTCGACCATTCGGAGGACCGCCGCCCCCTTCTCGTAGGTGATCGCGTCGAACAGCTCAGAGATCTGGTCTGGCGTGTCGGCCTTCACGCGAATCGGTCGCGTGGCTTGAAGGGCATCGAGGTTCAACGCTCGCTGGGTATCTGATGCCTCGACGAGATCGGCACCCCAGGTGGGGCGGAGATCGCGCACCGGTTTATTCTCCATCCAGGTTGCGAACCCCTCGTTCAACCAGATGTCGTCCCACCACTTCATGGTGACAAGGTCGCCAAACCAGTGATGCGCGATCTCGTGGGCAAGCACCGACGCGACGCTGCGTTTGGCATCAACCGAAACCTTCGACTCGTCAACGAGCAGCAGACGCTCTCGATAGAAGATGGCGCCGGTGTTCTCCATTGCCCCCGCAGCAAAGTCTGGAACCGCGACGATGTCGAGCTTTTCGAAGGGGTACTTGATGCTGAAGTATTTGTTGTAGAACGACACCGTGAACTCGGCTGCTTCGAGCGCGAACCGGCCTAGATGTTTCTTGTCGGGTGTTGCACACACACGAATTGGAATGCCGTCGGCGGTTCCTGAAAGACACTCGAAGTCGCCCACCGCCATGGCCACGAGGTAGGTGGACATCTTGGGAGAGGTCGAAAACTTCAGTGTGTGCTTGTCTGCGCCCGGGCCCGGAGTGTCCGAGATGATCCGACCGTTCGAAATGGCGGTGTCGCGCCGGTCGAGGGTCAGCGAGACGTCGAAGGTGGCTTTCAATGCCGGTTCGTCGAACGAAGGGAACGCACGTCTCGCGTCGGTCGCCTCGAGCTGCGTGACGGCGTACTTCCGGTTGTTCGCCTGGCTCAGGTAGAAGCCGCGCAGCTTGTCGTTGAGCACCCCCGTGTACCGAATTCGAATGGAATGGGTCCCGACGTTCAAGGGCATCGGGACGGTCAATGTCGCGGTCTCGCTCCGAGAATCGAGGCTGACCGTTGCCGCGAGCGGCTTTCCGTCGCTGACGATTGTCACGTCGTGGAACTCGATCTCGGCGGCGTGCAGCGTGATACGGTCTGATGGTTGGATCAGCCGTACTCGAATCGTTTCGTTCCCGGCAAACGTGTTCTTGTCGAAGTCGGGCGCGAAATGAAGGTCGTAGTGCTCGGGGACGACCGTTGCGGGCAGGCGCTGCCCGAAGGCGGGGTGGGCGGCGAGTGCGGTAAACGCCAGGACAATCGCGGCAACGGCAATCCGAACGTTCATCGTGAGATCTCCCGTTGCGCGCCAATGGCCACGCGCAACTCAATCGTTCGTCCGTTCCGAACGACACCGACGCGAGCCGTGCTGCCGATGGGCGCGTCGAAAACCAGCCGCACGAGGTGGCCAGGATCCTGAACCTTTTGACCGTTGAAGGAGACCACGACGTCGCCCGCTTCCATCCCCGCCTTGTACGCCTGGCTGGCGACATGGACGCCGGTCACAAGCGCACCCACCGTATCCTTGAGTCCAAGCCGCGTGGCGAGCAGGGTCGTGACCGGTTCCACCTCGATGTAGCCAAACGACCCCCGTCGAACTTCGCCATGCTGAATCAGGTCATCAATCACACGTCGCGTGAGCTCACTCGGTACCGCGAACCCGACACCTTGGTACCCGCCACTTTGACTGACGATTCCGGTGTTGATGCCAACGAGCTGGCCGCGAACGTTGACGAGCGCCCCGCCCGAGTTTCCGGGATTGATGGCCGCGTCGGTTTGAATGAAGTTCTCGTATTCGGCGAAACCGACATTTGCCCGGCCTAGCGCGCTGACGATACCGAGAGTCACCGTCTGATTCAGCTGAAACGGGCTGCCGATGGCGAGGACCCACTCACCGACTTTCAGCGTGTCCGAACTTCCCCACGGAACGATCGGAAGATTCTTTTCGTTGAGCTTCAACACGGCCAGATCGGTTGCCGGATCCAACCCGACTATTTTCGCGGGGATCTCGCGTCTGTCGCCGAAGGACACCGTGACCGCAGGATCGTTCTGCCCGACCACGTGGCTGTTGGTCACGACGTAGCCGTCCGATGACACGATGACTCCCGAACCCAGACTGAGTGCCCGCCGGCTGCGTGGGCCGAAGAGGTCATTCGGATCTCCGAAGAACTGACGGAAGAATGGGTCCGACTCAAATGGCGTCGGCATTCGGCGACGCACCGACTGGACGGACGAAATATTGACGACACCCTTGACCGCCCGTTCGGCCACGCTGCTCAAATCGGGCAGCACCGCGGGTTGACGGGCACTGGCTGCGGCAGGTCCTTGACTGGTGGTCCCACCGGTCGAGTTCTGGATGGCCGCAGTTCCGTCTTCCGCTGAACGCATTCGTCCCGTGAGAACGAGACCGGCCACCAGCCCGGCGCCGACGAGCAAAATCGCGAGAGCAGCACGTCGTATCATCATCACCCATGAGCGTCACCTGAGGATAGACGGGCGAGAAACCCACTATAGCAGAGGAAAAGGCACTCGGATTCTCACGGCAGGCGCACTGAGGGAATCGCGCGACCGACCCCGACCAACGAGCTATCGCACCGGAATCCGGCGAGTTTCCTGGGACCGCTTCAACACCCTAATGGTCAGGATTCCATCACGCAGGTCGGCGTCAATAGCGTCGGAGTCGATGGGTTCGTGGAGTTGAAAAGATCGGGAAAACCATCCATGACCGCGCTCGACCCGGTGGTGCTGCTCGCACGGCAAACATGCAACTGATCGTTCACCCTCTATTGTGAGAATACCGTTCTGGACCTGCACCCGAATCTGTTCTCGCGTCAACCCCGGGACCTCGGCAATCATTTGATAGTGATCCGCCGTCTCGAAGAGGTCGACCGGCGGAGCCCAGCCTGCAGTCCGTTCACTCGTCAGGGCGTCGAGTCGTTCTTGCAATGTCAGCAGATCGCGGAACGGATCCCAATGCGCAAATGCCACGCCAAATCGTAGCATGTTTTGGTCGAGCCTCACGATATGTGCTACGATTGCAAGGATATACAGACAAGGTTGCTCGTCCGCCACCTTCAACTTCATCCTCGACAATTCTGATGGCTTCGATTCAAGCGACTCGACTGCGGAAAGGCATGCTCATCAAAATGGGGTCGGATCTCTTCAAGATCCTCGACCTCCACCATCTGACGCCGGGCAACAAGCGCGGAATGGTGCAGGCTCGCCTACGCAACATTCGGTCACAGGCGCTGAGCGACCACAAGTTCCGGTCGGAGGACGACGTCGAACGTGCCACGCTCGACGAGCGGGAAATGCTGTATCTCTACGCGGACGGGTCGTCGTACCACTTCATGGATACGTCGACGTACGAACAAATCCACATCGATCGCGACGTCTTGGGCGATTCGGTCAACTACCTCATCGCCGACATGTCGATCAGAGTCGAGTTCTACGGAACCGAGCCGGTTGGCATCGAGCTGCCGCAGACCGTCGATCTCCTGGTGGAGGACACGGTGCCTGGCATCAAGGGCGCGACGGCGAGCGCACAGGTCAAACCCGCCCGCCTGGAGACTGGCCTGGTCGTCCAGGTGCCTCCCTTCGTCAATGCCGGCGATCGGATCCGGGTGAATACGGAGACTGGAGAGTATCAGTCTCGAGTGTAGAGGACAGAGGGTAGACGTAGCGCGGGCCTTTTAAAGCCCGCGACACGCGGACCCTCAAGGGTCCGCGCTACGCATGTCTCCGATGGATGTCCGACACCACACCACCCACGGCTGGATCGAAGTCATTACCGGCAGCATGTTCAGCGGCAAGAGCGAAGAGCTGATTCGCCGGCTGCGCCGCGCCCAGATCGCCCGCCAGAAAGTGCAGATCTTCAAGCCCGGGCTCGACGACCGATACGCTGAGAACCAGATCGTGTCGCACAGCGAAATGCGGATGGAATCGCGCAACGTCTCGAACTCGGCCCAGCTGTTGGATGCGGTTGATGCCGACACAGAAGTCGTGGGCATTGACGAAGGTCAGTTCTTCGACGTCGGGTTGCCGGCCGTCTGCGACGCGCTGGCGAACCGAGGCACGCGGGTGATCGTGGCGGGACTCGATCAGGATTACCTCGGTCGGCCGTTCGAGCCCATGCCGCAGCTCCTGGCGATTGCCGAGTACATCACCAAGACCCATGCAATTTGCGTCGTCTGCGGCCACCCGGCGAGTCATACGCAGCGACTCGTTGCCAGCAGCGAGCGAGTCCTGCTCGGCGCGCAAGGGACGTACGAAGCACGGTGTCGCCGATGTTTCGATCCCACGCTGGCCGGGCAGTCAAAGGATAAGGTCAAAGGATAAGGGCCACTCGTCACTCGTCAGTGCTCTTGTTATTATTAGCGTGTGTTGGGTGATCTTGTTGGCCCCGCGCTCTTCTTGTTCGGCCTCGGATACCTTGCGGCCAACCTGCGCATCTTTGTCGACAGCCTTCGATTTCTGAAACGCCGTTCCAAGGCCTTGCTGACCTGGCCTGGTCGTCGGCCGCCCTACTCCGGATTGCTACTTGTGATGGCGGTTGTCCTCGGTCTCTTGCTCTATATCGACGTCGTCGTCCTGCCGTGGTCGCCAATCCAGGTGTTTGGCGTCGGGATGATGTTTTTCTATTATGCGTGCGCCTCTCCGCTGAGCCGCATGATTGGGCGCGGATTTTACGAGGACGGCATTTGGGCCGAGACCGGATTCATTCCTTATTCGAACATTGGCGGCATCACCTGGCGCGAGGAACGGGAGCCCACACTGGTCATTGTGTCGCGCATCCGAAAGCTGGCGCGCCGACTCACCGTGCCTGGCCGTCATTACGCTGCGGCCCGGCGCTTGCTGCACGACAAGATTGCCGCCCACGACATTCACTTCAGCGGCACCGGCCTCAATCTCGAAACGCACGATGAGAGGGAGGACGTTTAAAGGGAGGATGGGGCCGTGAACCGGTTGCTACTGGCTGTTTTTGTCCTCCTGTTAATTACTCGCTCGCTGCCCGCGCAGGACGGTCCGCGGCCTGAAGCGGACCTGCGCATCGAGCAGCTTGTGGGATCGATTTCGGTTGATCGACTGCGCCAGCTTCTGACGACGCTGACGTCGTTCGGCACCCGCAGTACGTTATCCAATCCGTTATCGCTCACGCGGGGCATCGGCGCCGCTCGGCAATGGATCTTCGACGAGCTCAGGGGCTCGACACCAAAGCTCCAGGTGAGGCTCGACACCTATCGGCTCGCGCCCCAGGGACGGGTCACCCGCGAGCTGGAGCTGCACAACGTGATGGCAATTTTGCCGGGCCGTAGTGCGCGCCGGATCTACGTCACCGCTCATTACGATTCGCTGAACATTCCCGGACAAACCGCGGCGGTGGTGACGCCAGTGCCGCCGCCACCTGGTTTCAGCGCGATGGAGCAGCCCGGCCAGGACTACGACGTGGACGCTCCGGGAGCGGACGACAACGGCAGTGGCACCGTACTCGCGATGGAGCTGGCGCGGAGATTTGCGGAGAGCGGCATCGACTTCGATGCAACGCTCGTCTTCATGCTGTTGGCGGGCGAAGAACAAGGCCTCGTGGGGTCGCGTGCGCATGCGCGGCGCATCACGGCGGACGGCGTCGTCGTCGAGGCTGTCTTCAATAACGATATCGTCGGCGGCTCGCGCGGCGGAAACGGAGTTGTCAACAGTGGGAGTGTCCGCGTGTACTCAGAGGGTCCTGAGGATTCCATGTCTCGATCGCTGGCGCGCTACATTCGAAGGGTCTCGGCCGTCTATGTCCCTTCTCACGGGATCCGTCTCATGGCGCGTCCAGATCGATTCAGCCGCGGGAGCGATCACTCCTCCTTCAATCAATTCGGCTATCCGGCGATCGTGTTTCGTGAATCGAATGAAAACCTCGACAGGCAGCATACGGCCAGCGATACGCTGGACGGTGTGGACTTCGCCTATCTGGCACAGAACGCGCGCGTGAACGCGGCAGCCATCGCGGCGCTCGCGCTCGCGCCTCCGGCACCTGCTGTGACTTCCGAGCGTGGACAGCCGCTCATCGGACGTCAACCGTCCGGGTACGACGCGAACCTCCGATGGGTGGCATCCCCCGGGGCGATCGCGTATCGCGTGTACTGGCGTGACGCGTGGGAGAACGACTGGCAACATCAGCAACTTGTCGGCAACGTCACACAATTCGTCCTGCGCCAGGTCTCAATCGACGATGTCGTGATTGGCGTTGCTGCCGTGGACGCGAGCGGCCACGAAAGCCTGGTCAGCGTGTACGTCGCACCTTCTCGCCGCGATCCCGACATCAAGCTCGCCAACTAGAAGATGGGTTAGGAAGGGTTGGGTTAGGAGGGGTTAAGTGTTCAACCCTCCTAACCCTTAACCCCCCTCCTTGCCTGAAATGGCGCATACTGTCGTCTAACTGACACAGGGGGTAAATGATGGCAGTGCGTCCAACTTGGAAGGGGTATCTGAAGGTCAGTCTGGTCAATATTCCCATCAAGGTTTATCCGGCAACCGAGTCTGCCGGCACGATTTCCTTCAACCAGCTTCATGGGGAATGCCGGACACGCATCCAGCAAAAACGGTGGTGTCCCAAGTGTGAGCGCGAGGTACCCAATACCGATCTCGTCAAGGGCTACGAGTTCGAAAAAGGGCACTACGTGGTCCTGACGGAAGAAGACGTGGACAAGGTACGGCCTGTTTCGACGCGGGTGATCGAGCTCAAGCAGTTTGCCGACGACAAGGCGATCGATCCCATCTACATCGACCGGGCCTACTATCTGGCGCCCGATGGCCCGGTTGCCGCCGAAGCCTTTGCCGTCATGCGGGAGGGGATGGCCGGTAAGGCCGGTGTGGGCAAGCTTGCCTTGTACGGTCGCGAGTATCTGGTGGCGGTGCGACCGCAAAGTAATGGAATGGTGATGTACACGCTCCATCACGCGGCGGAAATTCGGAGCATCGATACCATCGACGAACTGCAGAGCGTTCCCAAACAGGTCAAGGCCGACGAGTTGAGGCTTGCCAAGCAGGTCATTGGCACGTTCGACAAGACGCTCGATATCGCGTCCTACCAGGACGAGTACAAAGACGAGCTCCGCAAGGTCATCGATGCCAAGATCGCCGGGCGGGAAGTCGTCGCGCCTGAGATTGAGGCGCCGCCGAAGGTGGTCAATCTGATGGACGCGCTTCGAAAGAGCCTGGATTCGGTGAGCGCGTCGAAAAAGACTCAGGCCCGCGTGACCGCGGTGAAGCAGCCGGCTGCGCGCGCAGAAGGGAAGCGTCGCGCGCGGGGATAAAGTAGGGGGCCTGACGTCCGCCCTATTCTTCAGCTTTTCGAGGATCCAGCCGAGCAGCCGTCACCTTGGGCCGCCGGGTCGCCAAGCAGACTCGGCGGCGTCAACCAGACGAAGGCCAGGATTGCGATGACCATCAGATCGGTCCTGCCAGTCGCGCGATCGTAGGTCCAGAAGAACGCCCGCCACAGTACCAACAGGGGAAGGGTAATCAGCCTTTTCACGAGACCCGCCTTTGCCGTTGCTGCCGCCGGGCTTTCTGCTGTCGCCACTCGGCCGTCAACGTTTCCTCGACGTTTCGACTGCCGTTCAGCTCGCGCCATGTGTAGTAGATGCGGTCGGCAACCGTGATGATCGACAACACGAGGATGACCCAGAGGACGGCGGCCATTCGATTCGTGAAGGCGCCAATCATGAACAGCACGATCCGTTCGGGCCGTTCCATGAACCCGACCTTGCACTTGTCAATCAGCGACTCCGCCCGTGCCCGCGTATACTCGTCATCACCGAGAACATCGTCGCCAGGGCGGTGATGATGATGTATTGGGCGCTGTCGAGCCTCGCGTAGAGCACGATCAACCCGATGAACAGCGACAGATCCGAAAACCGATCCATCACCGAGTCCCAGAAGCCGCCGAACTTCGATTCCATCTTCAGGTCTTTCGCGACCTTGCCGTCGATGAAGTCGAAAATGTTCGCGATGACCATCAGGACGCCGGCGGTCACAAAGCGGCCGACCGCCAGCGCCCAGGCCGCCGCCACATTGACGATGACACCAGTGAACGTCAGGACGTTGGGATGGATGCGCAGCGCGACGCACGCAGCAATGATCGCGCGAAGAGGAAAGAGGCAAATCGCGCCGATAGCGCCGGTAAAGGTCATCGTCGCGGCCGGGTCTCCTGCCCGTCAGGGTAAGCTATAAGTACGGCTCCTCCAGAAATTGCAAGTGGCGAATGGTAGCCCATGCCCGTCCAGGATCTCAAGAGTCAGATTGCCAGGCTCCCGGAACAGCCCGGGGTCTACTGTACTTCAATTCTGAGGGCGAATCCATCTATGTGGGGAAGGCCCGCTCGCTGCGGGACCGGGTGCGCAGCTACCTTGGCGCGGCCGGGGTCGACCCCAAGACCGACGCGCTGCTCGAGGAGGCCGCCCGCCTGGAAGTCATTGTCACCGACTCGGTGGTCGAAGCCCTGGCGCTCGAAAACCATCTGATCAAGCAGCGGACCCCCAAGTACAACATCCTGCTCAGGGACGACAAGAACTATCCCTACCTGCAGTTGACGACGACCGAGGAATTTCCACGCGTGCTCGTGGCGCGCCGGGTGGAGCGCGATGGCAACTTCTATGCCGGGCCGTTTCTCCCGGCCTCGTTGGCTCGCAAGACCATGGGGTTGACCCATCGACTGTTTGGGATCCGATCGTGCAATGAAGTCATCACCGGCCATCGAGGGCGTCCGTGTCTCGAGTACGACATCGGACGGTGCGTGGCTCCCTGTGTCGAGGTGCTCTGTTCACCTGCGGAGTACGCGCAGGCGGTTCAGAACACACAGTTTTTCTCGCCGGTCGCACCGAGACTCGTGGCCGACCTGACCAGTCGCATGAAGGACGCCGCAGCCAGCGAACGATTCGAACAGGCCGCCCATCTGCGCGATGCGATCCGTACCGTGCAGACGCTGCAGGAGCGACAACAGAAGATTGCGACGGCGCGACTCGGCAATCGGGATGCGTTCGGTCTCAAGGTGGGGCCGGCCGGGGCCGTCCTGCAGGTGTTTCAGATGCGCCGCGGCCGTGTGATCGAACGGATCGAACTGACGACCGAGACGGGGGCGGCGACGAGCGACGCCGAAATTCTTCAGGCCTCGGTGCAGCAGTTCTACGAGGATCGTGACGTGCCGCCCGAATTCATCTGCCTCTCGCGCCGGATGCTGCAGAGCTCGAGGTGCTCGAAGCCTGGTTGTCGCTGAAGGCCGGGCAGAAAGTTACCGTCTCGGTGCCGAAGCGCGGAGATGCCGTGGTCTCGTCGAGCTGGCCAATCGGAACGCCGCGCTCGCCTACGACGGCCGATTCAACGAGCCCGCGGTCGCCAACTACGAGGCGCTGGAGACGCTGCGTCAGGTGCTGTCGCTTCCCGGTATTCCGCGGCGTATCGAGTGTTTCGACATCTCGACCATTCAGGGCAGCGAAACCGTGGCCTCGATGGTCGTGTGCGAAGCCGGCCGCATGAAGAAAGGGGAGTATCGCAAGTTCCGTATCAAGGGGATCAACCCGGAGGGCGCAGGGCCGACGCGCCGGTCTCAGAGACCCTCAACGGGATCACCACAGAGGTCACAGAGGCCACAGAGACATTCCTAAACAAGAAAACAAGAGCACTCTGTGTCCTCCGTGTCCTCTGTGGTAAATGCTCTTCGAGGTCGGACGATTTTGCCGCGATGTCCGAAGTCGTCCTAGGCGATATCGAAAAATCCTCGAGCAGGGCGGGCCTTTCCCGGAATCATCCTGATTGACGGCGGGAAAGGCAGCTCTCGTCAGCGTACCAGGCACTCGAGCGCTGGCCTGGCCAACCTGGTGGCTGTTGGACTGGCCAAGAAGGAGGAATTGATCTACGCGAGACAGTCGCTGGCGCCGATTGCGCTGCCGACCGACTCGGCCGGACTGCTGCTCCTTCAGCGTATCCGCGACGAAGCGCATCGGTTTGCCGTACGTTTACCGGCGCGCGCGCACGATGCGCGACCTTCAGTCGGAGCTCGACGGGGTAGCCGGCATCGGACCGCGCCGCCGGAGCGCGTTGCTCCGTCGCTTCGGGAGTGTCGCCGGGGTCCGGCGCGCCAGTCGCGAAGAGCTCACGTCCGTTGTCGGCCCGCGGGTCGCCGACCTGGTGCTGTCGTTACTTTGCGCAGCGGGGAGGGTAGGAAGGGTTAGGAGAGGTTAGGGGGTTTGTCGCGGCTTGGATCACGCGGGTCGCGGAACGATCTTGGACCTCAGGATGCGGCGGTCGCGGGTCAGCAGCGCGCTCCGCTCCACGATGCTCGTGGCAGCGATGATTTCGTCCGCCGGATCCGACTGGAAGTCGAGCTCCGTGCTCATGCGGGCAATCTCGAGAGTGATCGGCACGATCGTCACGCTCCGAAGGAAGATTTGGAACTCGACGTCCTCGAGATCCAGTTCGAGGCGGCCGAGTTCCACCAACTCTGCGAGCTCCCACAGCACGATGTCGGAAATGGCCAGCGAGTCGTTGATGACGAGCTCGCGTTCACGGGGGGTGAGATCTCCGCTTAGCAGCGCCACCACGATGTGAGTATCCAGCGTCAGCATCCCAGCGTAACCCGGTGGAAAGAATGTTGCCCTTGATCCTGATGCGTCCCTTCATCGATCCGATCAGGCGCTCGTTCGCGTGAGGTCTGGCGGGCAGAACCCTGGCGAGCGGCCTCCCGTCTTTGGTAATGACGATGCCGCGTGAGTCGAGCTGTTCCAGAATGCTCAGGCACTTCGCTTTGAACTCCGTCGCGCTGATCGTCTTGTCTTTGATCATCAGGCAGATTCATCATCATGACCAGCCTGATGACCGTATTACAGATTTGCGGACTCCTGAGCGACCATTTCACAGCCCTGGCGGGCAGGCCGGTTTTCGGGCCGGGCTTCTTGAAGGACCAACCTGCCAAGCTTTCTCAGAGCCTCTAACAAAAACCCGGACCCGCCTAACCGCTCCTAACCCCTCCCCCTTCCCAACCCTTCCTAACCCTCCGAACTTGCCTTGTCGTCCTATCTGCCCTAACCTAAGGCGCTTGCAAGGCATTGATGTTGTTCAGCTCCTCACCGCCTTCCTGATTCTGCTGTTCTCGCTCACGATTCACGAGTCGGCGCATGCGTGGACGGCGGGATCGGCTTCGGGGATCCGACTGCGAGGTTGCTTGGCCGCGTGTCCTTGAATCCGTTGGTGCACATCGACCCGATAGGTACCGTGCTCTTTCCGCTGCTCGGGGCGTTCAGTCCGGTCCCGTTGATTGGGTGGGCCAAGCCCGTTCCCGTCAATATCGCCAGGCTGCGTCGCCACCGGCGCGATTACGTGCTGGTCGCAGCCGCGGGGCCGGCCAGTAATCTCATCCTGGCGGTGTTGGCTTCGAGCTTGTTGCACCTGGTGCCCACGACCGGCGGCGGTTGTCGAGGGGGTCGAGCCGCTGGGACTCTTCGCGAGCATCGCCATGCGTACGATCGAGATCAACGTGTTGCTGGCCTTGTTCAACATGGTTCCTGTTCCCCCGCTGGATGGGGGCAACGTGCTCGCCGGTCTGGTGCCCGCTCAGCTGGCCGACGTGATCGACGGGCTTCGACCGTACGGATTCCTGATCATCTATGCGCTGATGCTCACCGGGACGCTTTGGTCCCTGATTGGGCCGTTGTTCTTTGTCCTGATGTCATGGCTGCAGTTCACGTTTCCACACGAGCGCACGTCGTGTCGGGGATGCGCCCGACCGGCAAGCTCCACCTCGGCCACCTGGTGGGTGCGCTGGGTAACTGGGTCGGCCTGCAGGACAAGTACAACTGCTTCTGCTTTATCGTTTATTTTCCCGCCACGCTCTCCAGCGAGTCTGTTGATCCTCGCAGCTCAAGAGTCACCGCGTCAACAACCTCCGGGACTGGATTGCAGAAGGCATTTGAACGCCGACATCGCCCCACGAGGGTCATTGATCCGCATCTTCTACCGAAGGCGCTGGAGCCCGCACTGACTACCCTCTTTGATAATGCCCATTCCTGGTTGGAGCGGGTGCCAACGTAGAAGGAGCAACAGGAGAGCATCAAAGACAGAGATCTGGCGACGCATGGGTTTCTGGGCTACCCGCTGCTGCAGACCGCCGACGTGATCATGTACGACGCGCAGTTCGTGCCTGTCGGCGATGATCAAGTGGCTTCATCTCGAGCTCTCACGTGAGATCGTTCGCCGGTTCAACAACCTCTACGGAAACGTGTTTCCTCGAGCCGCAGCCGCTGCTGACGCGCCTCCTCGCGCCTGCCGGGACTCGACAATCGCAAGATGAGCAAGAGCTATGGCAACTCCATTGCCCTCTCGGACGATGCGGAGACGGTGAAGAAGAAGGTCATGCAGATGTCACCGGACCCCAAGCAGGTACAGGCCGACGTGCCCGGAACGGTGGAGGGGAACCCGGTCTTCCTGTACCATGACGCGTTCAATGCCAATCACGAGGAAGTCGAGGATTTGAAGACGCGGTACCGGGCGGGCAAGGTGGGTGATGTCGAGGTGAAGAGCAAGTTGGCAGCCGCCATCAACACGATGCTCGATCCCATGAGGGCCCGTCGGACGGAGTTGCTGGCGACGCCCACGCGGCTGCGGGAACTCGCCATGGACGAGCTTGGCGCGTGCCCGGCGCCTTGCCGGTGAGAGGATGGTCGTCGTGCGCGACGCGATGAAGATCAGCTATCGCTAGAGCAGTGGCCAGTGGTCGGTGGCCAGTGGCCGGACTCGCGAAAGCGCGGAAACCAATACCAGTCACTAAAAGAAGAACTGACCACCGGCCACTGACCACTGACATGGAGGGGAGCATTCGAAAGCTCACCAGACGCGTATCAGGTCAAGCTCGACACGTTCGAGGGACCGCTCGATCTGCTCATTCACCTCATCAAGACCGAAGAGGTGAACATTTACGACATTCCGATTGCGTTGATTACGACGAGAGTATCTCGAATATATCGATTTGATGCAGGAGCTGAATCTGGACCTGGCCGGGGGAGTTTCTGGTCATGGCGGCGACCCTCATCCACATCAAGTCGCGAATGTTGCTGCCGCGGCCCGATCCGACGCAGGAGGATCCCGAGGAGGATCCCCGCGAAGCCCTGGTTCGCCGGCTCCTGGAGCATCAGAAGTTCAAGGCGGCCGCGGAGTTGCTGTTCGAGAGGGCCACCGTGCGCGGGGCTCAATGGATGCGTCCCGACAAGCGGGTTGCAGGCCTGGCGGGCGATGAAGATCGGAAGGAGAGCTCGAAGTTGATCTGTTCAGCCTGCTGTCGGCCTTCCAGCACGTGCTCGAGCGGGCGAAAGAGCGGCCCGCGGTGCCGCTCCCGGTCGAGCAGATCTCGGTGGAAACGCGCATCCAGCAACTTCTGGCCCGATTGTCGGACCTCGAAGCCTGCGGGTTCGACGATCTCTTTGCCGACGTCTCTGTCTCGTGGCGACATGATCGTGACGTTCCTCGCCCTGCTCGAGATGATTCGGTTGAAGCTCGTGCGCGTGTTCCAGGCCAGCCCGTTCGGCCCAATCCACATCTCCCATCGGGCCAGGCCCGCCGATGCGCCGCACCCGATTGGGGACGTAATCATCTTGAAGAAAGAAGACAGAAGACAGAATGGCCGGAACCGGTGCAGTCATTCTGGCTCCTATATTCTGTATTCTGAATTCTGTATTCTGTCTTCTACCTTTTGATGTCTGAAGAACTGAATCCCATCGTCGAGGCCCTGATTTTTGCGTCGCCGGATCCGCTGACGCCCAAAGCGCTCTACAAGCTGCTCGAGAGCGAACCAAACGAAGACGTCAATGCCGCCCTTGAGCTACTCAAGCGAGACTACGAACGGCCAGGCGGCCTGCAGCTCGTTGAGGTGGCCGGCGGGTACCAGATCGTCACGAAGCCCGAACTGCACGAGTGGGTGCGGCGCCTGTTCCAGGAACGCAGCGCCCAGCGTCTGTCGGTTCAGGCACTCGAGACGCTCGCGGTGATTGCCTATAAACAACCGGTCACGGCGCTGGAGGTTTCTGAAATCCGGGGCGTCAACACGTCAGGCGTGCTCGGGACCCTCGTCGATCGCCGTCTCGTGAAGGTCGACGGGACGCAAGCGCGTTGTGGGACGGCCAATTATTGTACGGCACCACACGGGAATTTCTCATTCGGTTCGGCCTCAAAGACCTCACCCAATCTTCCCAAGAAATCGAAGAGATGGCCGAAGCGCTCGGGTTCGAGGTCTACCGCGGCGTTGAACCAGCCAAGCCAGCCGGAGCTCGTCGATGTCGAGCCCGACATCGAGACCGAACCCGTCACCAGCGAATAGTTCCAGCGCGGCGGTTCCAGGCCGAGCCGAGTGCTTGAGCATCGCGACCTCCCTGGTCGTCAAAGGTCTGCAGCTCCAGAGTTGCCTCGTGACGGAATCGGCGATTGGACCTATCCGAACGCGTCGCAGCCGCAGCACTGGATGCCCAATTGCCAGACACATTTTGCGCACCTGGCGCGAGCGCCCTTCGTGGATGGTGATTTCGAGGGTGGCCGGGACGGCGTCGTCCTCCTTTCGAGCGCCGCGCAGTCCGTACCGTCGCCGGGGCGGTTTTGCGGCCATCGATCACGACGCCGCGCGCCAGCCGGCGCAGGTCCGCCTCATTGGGCACTCCCCGTACTTGCGCCTCATAGACTCGATCGACCTGATGACGGGGATGCATCAGCCGCGCGGCCAGCTCGCCGTCGTTGGTGAGCAGCAGGAGCCCTTCCGAGTCGTAGTCGAGTCGTCCGACCGGATAGACGTACTCGCGCGGACCCGGAACCAGATCGAGGACGGTCGGGCGGCCCTGCGGATCGAAGCGGGTCGTGACAAAGCCCCGAGGCTTGTTCAGCAGCAGATAGATGCGGCGCGGCGCACTGATTCGGCGGCCATCCACGCGAATGTCGTCGGCTTCCGCGTCGGCCCGGCTGCCCAGCTCCCGAACGACCGACCCGTTGACCGACACGCGCCCATCCACGATCAATCGCTCGGCCGCCCGACGAGACGCGACACCCGCGGCGGAGAGGATTTTTTGCAGACGCTCGGCAGTGTGCTCGGTCATGCGGACTCACGCGGCTCTCCACCAGGGCCCGCCAGAATCTGATCAGCTCCCAATACTCTCCCAACCTTGCCTGCCGGTTCACTTCCGCGTGAGTGATCAGCGGGGTGACCAGCGAGTGCACGCGTCGTTTTGCCCGTCAGCCATCGCGACAGCAGTCGTGTTTCGACGGCTGGCACGACGTTGTCATCGAGGCCATGGAGCGAGTACACCAGTGGCGCGAGGAGGGGCCGATCGCTCGGGCGACAAGGCGGGATCGTCGCCAAACGTCCCCACGTGCGGCAACAGACGTGCTCCGAGAGAGCCCACGTGTCCGTTCGTTCACGAGATGCATCAGCGTTCGGGACGGTTCCTGAAGGACCTGTCCCAGCTCGCGGGCCCGTTCGAAACAGGTTTGCCGATTCTCGAGGATTCGCGGCGTAAAGCCCGGATGCGCGAAGAAAGGTCGTGACGCCCCGCTGGAACTCCGGCAGTTGCTCTGGCGGGACCAACCGTTCCGAGAGACCGAACGCCAGGACCGCAAGCCCGTAGTCATGAGGCGGCCGCGTCGCGCGCGTACCGTCGACGTCAGGTTCGACGCCGGTGCACAGGTAGTGCAACACACGTGGAAGATTGCCGTGTCCGCCAAACGAAAACACGAACCGCGTACGGTCGCGCAGCGATGGGCGTCCCGGCCGCGACGATAGACAAACCGCCGGCAAAGCTGATCCCCACGAGTCCGATCTGACCGTCGATGGTCAGATCGCGCTGCGCGGACAGCCAGACGGCCGCGTCCTCGATCATGTCGGTCGAGCGGGGCGTGAGACGATACGTCACCAGATCCGGCAACTCTGGAGTGACGATCGCCCAGCCGCTCGCGGCAACTTCGCGGGCAAAGTGTGCGAGGCGCGGCTCGTCAATGCCGGCGGGTTGGACCCCACCCACGAGCAGCGCGGCTCGAGTCGGGCGCGCAACAGGTCGATACAGCCGCGCCTTGATCGGCCCGTACCGCGTTGGGACCGTTTCCGGCTGCTCGACGGCATCCGGGCGTGATCGCCCGTGCGCTCCGTTCGAGCCAGCCGCCGAGCGCGACGCCCCTCGCGATAAACGAGACGGCCAGCACGTAGGGCCACACGAGGACGGCCACAATGGCGATGGGCGCAATGGATCCCGAAGAGCATCACCCGAAACCGCATCATGGCGCATGTTACATTAGCCGTCAGCGTTCGGCCGACTCAGGCGCGCTCCCGCGCACGGCTAAAGCGTGCGCGCTACGAGAGCATGATTATCGCGATTGATGGTCCCTCAGGCGCTGGCAAGGGAACGGTTGCCAAAGCGATTGCTGCCCACCTCGGGTATCGCCATGTCGATACGGGCGCGATGTATCGGGCGGTCGCGTGGCAAGCGCTGCAGGAAGGTCTGCCGCTGGACGATGAAACGGCCGTGGGAGCGCTGGCTGAACGCGTGTTCATCGAGGCCATTGACGGTGTGATCAGGATTGACGGTCACGATGTCGCGCATGCGATCCGTACGCCAGAGATCGACCGCGCAGCGGCCGCAGCGGCACGACTCGCCGCGCGTTCGAGCAGCGCTCGTGGCACGCCAGCGAGAACTGGGCAAGGGTGGTCGCGTGGTCATGGAAGGCCGTGATGTGGGCACGGTCATCTTCCCTCGAGCGGACGTGAAGATTTTTCTTGATGCGTCTCCAGACGAGCGGGCCCGTCGACGGGCGAGCGATCCGGCGCACACGGGCGGCCGTGACGGGTCGCTCACGAACGTTGCCAGTGAGCTCGAGGCGAGGGACACGAGCGATCGGACACGCGCGGCCTCACCGCTGACCGTGGCTCCTGACGCCACGCGCATCGACACGACGACGCTCACGATTCAGGAAGTCGTGGCGGAGGTATTGAGAGTTGTGGAGGTGAGTGCGAGAGAGACGTTAGAAGACAGAAGACAGAATGTACTTCGAACGTCTTCCTATTCTGACTTCCGTCTTCTGGCTTCTGTCGTTTTACCGCTTCCGCCTGTCCGGATAGTCCTCCGAGGACGCGGGATCGAGCTCCCAGCGGTGGCGATCGCGCTGGGTGACCTTGTCGGCGCCTTTCAGCTCTTCCACATCTTCGTACTGAATCCCCAGAGAGCGGCCGATCTCGTCGACGATATCCTGATCGGGTGTCGGGTTGTCGCCGCCAGGTGCTTCGTCGCCGGAGTCGTAGGCCTTGGCCCAATCAGCATCCACGTCGCCGCCGGTCAGTGCTGGACTGCTTTCGGTATGTGCACGAAGTGCTTCCAGGATTTCCGCGCGGCCGGAGTTGGCCGCCGAGGCATGGCGGTCGAGATCAAGGGAGGACGGTGGGGTCGGAACGTTGTCGTCGAGAATCCGTCGTGGTCGTTGCAAGCCGGGCGCCGGGCCCCGACGGGCACTTCCCGAAGCTGGTCTCGCGGTCGAGACCCTGGGTACGCGGGGTTTTGCAGTTCTTCGTCCTCGCGGCCACGCGTCGGCGAGCAGCCGTGCGCCGAGTCGCCACTTTTCGCGCAGAGCGAGCCGATAGCCTTTTTTGCCCGAGCTGCCGGCTTTCGGGCCTTGACCTGCTTCCTGCCAGACTTGCGCTTTGAGACTCGCCTTGCGTGTCGCCCTGGTCTTGCGTTTGGCCATGTGGGATTGCTCCTAGCCGCCCGGACTCGTGAGCTGACGTTGCGTCCAGACGGCGACCCCGCAGCGCGAGGCAATTGAGAACCGGTGCCGGGAACCTTGACAGTGTACCGATAAGTGACGTAGACTCTACTGCTTATCGACAGAATAGAAGCCCAGACTGTCGGGTCCAGACGCGAACAATCCAGGGCGCCGGCCCCTGAAACGCTTGCCGGCAATAGCACGAACAGGAGGATTCTGCAACGCATGGCGCACGTAGAAGACGAGCAGACACACGATTCCAACGGGGTGATCGCAACCGCCCCCGAAACCCGACGGGGAAGCCGAGAGCCGCGGCCCGCGCCAATCCAACGCGCAAAATGGGCGTCGAGCGATCCAGATCAGGACGGCGTCACGCCGGACGAATACGCCAAACTTCTTGATGTCTACGATAGCAGCTTCCGCAACATAGCGGAAGGCGAAGTCATGAAGGGGACCGTACCGAAGATCACAGGCACGGACGTGATTGTCGATATCGGGTATAAATCTGAAGGTATTATTCCTGTCACCCAGTTCATTGACTCAACGGCAACATCACCGTCAACATCGGCGACGTCATCGATGTACTGCTGGAGGCGCAATACCGAAGACTACGACGGCCACATTGTCCTGTCGAAAGAGAAAGCCGAAAAGGTCAAAAATTCCGGGAAGACGTTGAACGCGCAACAGCACAACGAAAACCTCATTATCCGAGGCCGGGTTATCGAACGCATCAAGGGCGGGCTTTCGGTAGACATCGGCGTTCGCGCTTTTCTTCCAGGATCCCAAGATCCACGTGCGCCCGGTGAGAATCTGGATTCCCTTTGCGAGGCAAGGAAATCGAATGCCGGGTGATCAAGCTGAACCGCAAGCGGGGCGATATCGTGTTGTCGCGCAAGATCGTGCTTGAAGACCTGAACACGCACGTAAAAAGGCGTTCACGCTGGATTGGTCTTGAAAGAAGGACGCGGAAGTTCCCCCGAGGAACGGTGAAAAACATCACCTATGTATGGGGTCTTCATCGACCTTGGTGTTATCTCACGGACTTCTCCATGTCACGGACCTTTCCTGGGACGGGTCAATCATCCTTCCGAAATGTTTAATGTCGGCGACGAGATCCACGGTGAAAGTGCTGAAGTACGATCTGTTGAAGAAGGAACGAGTTTCGCTGGAGTACAAACAGCTCCAGCCGGATCCCTGGTCGGTGGCTTCGCACCAGTATCCGGTGGGAATGCGCGTTACCGGCAAAGTCGTGAATCTGACCGATTACGGCGCGTTTGTTGAACTCAAACCCGGCGTCGAAGGGCTCATCCACGTGTCGGAACGTCGACGGGACAAACGGGTGAAGCACTCCATTCAAAACCGCTTCAGGTCGGACAGGACATTTTTGAAGCGTGGTGCTGGATCTCGACTCCATGGAGAACCGCCGCATTTCGTTGGGTCTCAAGCAGACAGAACCGGACCCGTGGGACGAACTTTCTACCTGAGCGCTATACGATCGGGTCGGTCATCGCCGGCCCCAGTGTTCGCAACCTTACCGATTTCGGCGCTTTCATCGAAGTTGAAATAGGAGATTGATGGCCTGGTCCATGTCTCTGGACATCTCGCCGCGCCTTCGGATTAAGCATCCTTCTGAAGTGTTGAAGAAAGGCGAGCGCGTCGAAGCCTGACTCAACATCGACGGAAAACCATCGCCTGTCTCTCGGGCTCAAGCAGCTGGCGACCGACATCTGGGAGGACTTCTTTGCTCGCCACCAGCCGGGCGTGACGGTGGAGGGCAAGATCGTCCGGATCACGAACTTCGGCGCGTTTGTGGAGCTCGACGAGGGCATCGAGGGCCTGATTCATGTGTCGGAATTCGACGATTCGCACAGCGACAAGATTGAATTGAAAGTCGGCGAGACCTATCAGATGAAGATCATCAAGTTGACTCCGGCAGAACGGAAGATCGGATTGAGCATTCGGGCGCTGAAGTCCGATGATTACCGGAGCGACTGGGAATCGTACGCCGAACAGCAGGGAAGCGGTGACGCGACGCTCGGCGATCACTTCAGGGCGCAGAAAGAATAGCCCAGGACCTCGTGTCCCAGCTCAAGGAGTTCCCCGTGACAGGTGCCGGAAGCATGACCAAAGCGGAGCTCGTGGAGGAAGTGTCGCGAGTGTCCGATCTGACGAAGAAGCACTCTGAGGTCATTGTCGACACGGTTTTCAAGAGCATCATCGACGCGCTGCATCGGGGGAGAAGATCGAATTGCGGGGGTTCGGCAGCTTCCGGCTGCGCCGCCGCGAGCCGCGGAAGGGGCGGAATCCGAAAACCGGCGACAAGGTGGACGTGCCGCCCAAGAAAGTGCCGTACTTCAAGCCAGGCAAAGAGCTCAAGGAGCTGATCAACCGCGAAGCAGATGCGCCGGCCACGCCGCTTGCCCCCGGACCCGAGAGCGCCCCAGTCCAATCCTGATCGCGGCCGTCCCATGGAACGCCTCTGGTCTTCGTGGCGTCTAGCGTACGTCACCGGCGGACAGGCCCCCCAAGGCTGCATTTTCTGCGAAGCATTGACGAACGCTGAGGCCGCGTCCCTTGTTCTTTTTCGCGGCCCGACCTGCTTCGTGATTTTGAATCTGTTTCCCTACAACAACGGGCATTTGATGATTGTCCCGAATCGTCACGTGGCATCACTGGGCAGCCTGAGCCCGGGCGAGCGTGACGAGCTCATGGTGCTCGCGCAACGCGCCGAGCATGCCGTCCATGAAGCGTACCGTCCCGAAGGCTTGAATATCGGACTCAATCTGGGACGCCCGGCCGGCGCGGGGATTGTCGATCATCTGCATGTCCACGTCGTGCCTCGTTGGAACGGGGACACGAACTTTATCTCGGTCGTCGGCCAGGTCCGCGTGTTGCCCGAGGAACTCGAGACGACCGCCGCTCGGCTGCGGCCGATCTTCGATCGCCTGAACAGGAGCTCAGGAGAGTAAGAGGTTTGGAACAGGAGGTTAGAAGACCAGGAGATTCTCTTTAATATTAGAATTTCTCTTGGCCTCTTCAGCTCCTGTTAACTCTCCTGATCTTCTGTTCAACCTTGATGGATTTCGATCTCTCACCCGCACAGCAAGAATTTCAGGCTCGGGCGCAGGCGTTTGGGAGACGCACGTCCGTCCCGTGGCCACACAGATTGACGAGGCGAATCGCTTTCCGCGCGAGCTCGTTCGGCAGGCGGGTGCCGAAGGCCTGCTGGCTGTCACCATCCCGCCGGAATGGGGCGGGGCCGGCCGGATTTCGTCAGCTACATCCTGGCCGTGGAAGAAATCGGCAAGGTGAGTGCCACGCTAGCGTTGTCCTCGTCGTGACCAACTCGCTCGTCGTCGATTTCATCCACCAGCACGGGACAGCAGAACAAAAGGAACGCTGGCTCAAACGTGTCGCACGGGGGGACGTTGTCGGCGCGTTCGCGCTGTCGGAGGAGCATGCCGGCAGCGACGTTGAGAACCAGCGGACCGTGGCGACTATTGCGGATGGACGATTCTGCATCGACGGCGGGAAGGTCTGGGTCGCCAATGCGGAAGCGGCAGACGTCGTGATTGTCATTGCGGCCACGTCTCTCCGCCAGGGGGAGCGCGGCATGACGGCGTTCCTGGTACCCATGGACAGCCCAGGCCTCACGGCGTCCCCGACCCTCGACTCGCTTGGGATACGGGGACTTGGCTGCCGGCACCTGACCATGCGGCGCGTCATGGCCGATGCCGATGCGGCGCTCGCCCAGCGCGATGAGGGCTTCAAAGCGGCGCTCTGGGCTTTCGATAGTGCACGCGTGGATATTGCGGCTCAAGCGCTTGGCGTGGGGCATGCCGCACTCACGCTGGCGCTCGGTCACGCGCGGACGCGGCAGACGTTCGGGCGGCCAATCGGGCGCTATCAAGGTGTCCAGTGGATGCTGGCCGATATGGCTACCGACTCGAAGCGGCACGAATGCTCACGTTGAAAGCGGCGGCGCTCCGTGAGGTGCAGCCTCGAGTGTCTCTCGAGGCCGCGATGGCCAAGCTACAGGCGTCCCAGGCCGCGCACCGCGCGGGTGACAAGGCTCTGCAGATTCTGGCCTCCGCCGGATATCAGCGGGGCTCCGATGTCGAACGATCTTTTCGCGACGCTCGCGCCGCCGAAATCTATTCGGGAACCTCAGAGGTGCAGCGGATGGTCATTGCGGAGCAGATCCTAGGCGTCGAGGGCGAGCTGCAGTAGAGCAGTTCTCGTAGAGGCGGGTCTTTAGATCGCCGTGAGCTACGGAGTGACCTGATATCCGAGATCTTCAATCGCGCGGGTAATCTTGCCGGGTGAGATTTTCTCGTTGTCGTAGTTCACCTCGACACGTTCATCCTTGAAGGAAGCCGCGATCGATGCAACGCCGTCGAGCTGACGAAGGGTCAGCTTGATGGCATTCTCACACCCGCCGCAAGTCATTCCAGTGACGCGCAGTTTCAGATTCTCTGTCATGAATTCAGTGCTAGCACTGCCGACCTGCCGACTGCCGACTCATCACTGCCGACTCAGCCCCGCAGTATCTGCTTCGCGATCGTTTGCAGCTGCATGTTCGACGTCCCTTCGTAGATCGCGCCGATCTTGGCGTCGCGATAGAACTTTTCAACGGGGTACTCCTTGGTGTACCCGTACCCGCCGAACAGCTCGAACGCATAACGAGGTCACCCGCTCGCCCACCTGCGAGGCGAAGAGTTTCGCCATCGCGCGCTTCCTTCGTCGAATCATGCCCCGCGTCTCTGAGTCGCGCCGCGTTGTAGACCATCAGGCGGGCGGCCTCGAGTTCGGTCGCCGCCTGCGCCAGTTGGAATTGCACGGCTTGGAATTCGGCCATCGGCCTTGCCGAATTGGTGGCGCTCCTTCACGTAGTCGATGCGTGGCGCCAACGCGCCTGCTCCAGACGCCAATCATTTGCGCGCCGATGCCGATGCGCCCCTCGTTCAACGTCTCGATGGCGACTTTGTATCCCTGCCCGACGTGCCTAACACGTTCTCCTCGGGCACCTCACAGTGGTCCAGCATGAGCTCGTCGTGCTGGTGCGCGGATGCCGAGCTTGTCTTCTTCTTGCCGACCGAGAATCCCGGAAGCCACGCTCCACGATGAACGCCGTGATCCCCTTGTATCCGGCGGTCGGGTCGGTGTTGGCGAAGACGACATAGATCTCCGCTTCGGCGCCGTTCGTGATCCACATTTTTCGACCATTCAGCACGTATTTGCCGTCGCGCCTACGGCGCGCGTCGCCAGACCAAACGCGTCCAGCCGGACCCGGCTCCCGACAGCGCGTACGCGCCGACTATCCATTCGCTCGCGAGCTTCGGTAGGTAGCGCGCTTTTTTCTCGTTCCGCGTTTCCCCAACGCATGAGCGCATTGTTCACGAGCGGTTCTGAACGTTGACCACCACCGCGACCGACGGATCGACCTGTGACAACGCCTCGACGGCCAGCACGGCGTGGAAAAACCGCGCGCCGCTGCCTCCGAACTGGTCAGGGATCTCGATGCCCATGACGCCAAGGTCGAAGAGCTGTCCAATCAGAGGACGGGGAATCGCTCCGTGCTCATCCATTTCCCGCACGAGCGGCGCAATCTCACGGTCGGCGAATTGACGCACGCTGTCCCTGAACAGTGTCTCGTCGTCTGTCAGCGTGGTGAGCGGGACCGGCAGCTCAGGTGATGGTTTTGTCATGGACAGGTCCCAGGGGCGACAATGTTATCATTGGAAAACTTCGGGATCCGTCCTCGGGATCTGGGCTTGGACATCAAACCGGGAGTCAGATCTTATGGTTCGCAGCTTTCGGTCGATGGCGCTGATTCTGGCATTGGGGCTCGTGGGAATCGCGAGTCCCTGGGGTGCCGCGCCGCAGCAGGAGCAACCCCGTCCGGCCGCTCAGCCCCCGGCGCCGCAGGATCCGCCACCCGCGCCGCCCACGCCGGACCAGCCAGTCTTCCGTGCGGGGGTCAACTACGTTCGGGTTGACGTGATCGTGTCCGCACGGGACGGCAAGCCGCGTGCTCGACCTGACCGAAAAAGATTTCGAGGTCTTCGAGGACGGAAAGCCGCAGGCAATCGAGAATTTCAAGCTCGTCCAGGTCCGGACCACTCAAGTGCCGGGACAGGAAGCGCCCCGTCAGATTCGAACCAACAACGACGAAGAAGTCGAGGCCTCGCGGGACGATGCGCGGATCATCGCGATTTTCCTCGACGACTATCACGTGCGGCGCATCAACAGCATGAAGGTGCGCCAGCCATTGCTCGAGTTCATCCAGAACCGGCTGTCGCCGACGGATATTTTGGCGGTCATGCATCCGCTGACCCCGCTCACGGAAGTGCGGCTTACGCGTAATCACGCCAGCGTCGCGTCCGCGATTGCGCGCTTCGAGGGTCGTAAGTTCGACTATCAACCGATGAACGACATCGAAGCGCAGTACGCGCACTACCCGGCCAACGTGGTGGAACGGATTCGGACCCAGATCACGATGGGTGCGATGAAGGCGCTGGCGATCCGGTTGGGCGGCCTGCGCGAGGGGCGCAAAGCCATGCTGGTGGTGAGCGAAGGGTTTGTCGGACGCCTCCCGGCCCAGCTGGCCGATCCCGTTGCCGATCAACCGGGTCTCAACAACCCGAACAGGCAGAATCCATTTGCGGGCGCCGGGGACACGACCGGAGACTTCTTTGCGCAAACGGATATCCACCGCGATCTGCAGGAAGTGTACGACGTGGCCAATCGGAACAATACGGCGTTCTACACACTCGATCCGCGCGGGCTCGCCGGTCAGGAATTCGGCATCGACGAGAACGTCCACGACTCGACCGATCGGAGATTCCTGAATCAGACAATGGACACGCTGCGGATTCTTGCGGAAAACACGGATGGGCGGGCGATCGTCAATCAGAACGATCTCAGCAAGGGTCTGCAGCAGATGCTGACAGATTCCGCCACGTACTACCTGCTCGGTTACAACTCGACGACGGCGCCGCAGGACGGGAAGTTCCACAAGATCGAGGTGCGCGTCAAGCGTCCGCGTATGCAGGTGCGCGCGCGTCCCGGATACTGGGCCTTGACCGCCGAGGACGCGGCCAAGGCGACAGCACCCCCCAAGCCGGGGCCGCCGCCGGCGGTGGAAGCAGCGCTCGGGTCGCTTTCGGCAACCCCGCGCAGCAGTTTGATTCGAACCTGGGTTGGGATGTCCCGCGGCGAAAACGGCAAGACCAGGGTGACCTTTGTGTGGGAGCCCATGCCCGCGTCGACGGGCCGTCGTGAAGAGGCGGCGCGCGTCACGATGCTGGCTGCTGGAGCGCAGGGTAGTCCCTATTTCCGAGGTCCGGTGCCGGGTGGTTCACCGGCGTCTCCCAGCGTGGGAGTGCCGCCCTCGGCTGCGAATCGAACCGTCGGCTGCCCGTGGCCCGGCACAAGTTACCTTCGAGGCTGCGCCTGGCAAGGTCCAGTTGTTGCTGACGGTCGAAGATGGTCAAGCTCAGGTGCTCGATAAGGACAGCCAGGAGATCTCGGTGCCCGACCTGACGGGCTCTGAGGTGCTGGTCGCAACGCCACAGGTCTTCCGGGCGCGCACCGCGCGGGAATGGCAGGCACTGGCGGCCGATCCCAGGGCCGTTCCCACGATCACGCGTGAGTTCAGCCGCAGCGAGCGTCTGCTCGTGCGTTTCAACGTGTATGGTCCCGCTACGATCGCGCCAACGGCACGGCTGCTGAATCGTGCCGGCGAACCCATGAGCGATCTTCAGGTCCAGCCCGCTGGAATCGGCGGCGGGATGCACCAGCTCGATCTGGCGCTCTCCGGGCTTGCCGCTGGCGAGTACTCGATCGAAATTGCTGCCGACCAGAAGAAAGAACTGATTGCGGTCCGGGTGGGAGCTTAGCAGGCTGCTCTAGAATGCAGCTCTAGAGTACAGAGGTACTGAGGTCCGAGAAGTTTGGAAACTGTAGAACCTCTGGCCATCCTGGTGACCTTAGATCCTGCTTACGCATACATCCCTCGCATTCGCGTCACCGTTGCGACGCGGTCGATGGCCACGATATACGCGGCTGTGCGAAGGTCGACCTTGTACTTGAGCGAGGTCTGCAGGACGGAATCGAACGCTTCGCACATCTTGGATTCGAGCCGTTCGTTGACTTCCTGTTCCTTCCAGTGATAGCCGTAGCGATTCTGCACCCATTCGAAGTAAGACGCGGTCACGCCACCGCTGTTGGCGAGGATATCGGGAACCACGAAGATGCCGCGTGAGTGCAAGAGATTGTGGGCGTCGGGCGTCGTGGGGCCATTGGCGCCCTCGACAATGATCCGTCGCCTGGACATCCGATGCGTTCTCCGTCGTGATTTGATTTTCGAGCGCGGCCGGAATCAGGACGTCCACCTTCAGCTTGAACAGCTCCTCGTTGATCGAACGGCTGGCCGCCAGGGAACTCGTCCACGGTCTTGCGACGACGGACGTAGCTCGAGCAGCTTCCCGAGGTCGAGGCCGTTCTCGTTGTAGACGCCGCCTTTCCAGTCGGTCACCGCCACGATCTTGGCACCGAGCTCCACGAGCAGCTGGGCACTCACGGACCCGACGTTGCCGAATCCCTGCACGGCAATGGTCGCGTTGCGAAGCTCGAGCTTCAGATGCGCGGCCGCCTCGCGCGTGACGATCATGACCCCGCGCCCCGTCGCTTCACGGCGGCCAAGCGACCCGCCGAGTTCGAGCGGCTTGCCGGTCACGACAGCCGTCGTGGTGTGTCCGACGTGCATGCTGTAGGTGTCCATCACCCACGCCATGATCTGCTCGTTCGTGTTGACGTCGGGCGCCGGAATGTCTTTCTCGGGACCGATGGCGTCGATGATCTCTGCCACGTAACGCCGCGTGAGCGCCTCCAGCTCGCGTGGAGACATCTCGGTGGGATCGCAGGCGACGCCACCCTTGCCGCCGCCGAACGGAAGCTGGGCGACGGCACACTTCCAGGTCATCCAGGCGGCCAGCGCCGTGACCTCATCGAGGGACACGTCGGGATGGAAGCGGATCCCGCCTTTCGCGGGGCCGAGCGAGATGTTGTACTGAACCCGATATCCGGTGAACACTTCGATCTTCCCGTTGTCCATCTGGATGGGACACGACACGGTGATCCGGCGTTTCGGATGTGTGAGAATCTTCCAGATGCCCGCGTCGAGTTTGAGCACACGCGCGGCGCTATCGAACTCTTCCAGCATGGCAGCGAACACGGGACCGTAGGCCATCAGATGGCGAGCCTAGCGTGGCGCCAACAGGGAGTCAAGAAACGGACGCTTCACATCACTGCTCACATCGCGCCGTTGTGCAACGAAGCGGCGCGGAGACGAGCAGTATAATCAGGAAACGCGGACCCACACGCGAATGGAACGGACCGGGTGTTCACGCGCATGAAGACGACCTCGAGCAAGGCAGATACCGGGCGCGAGCAGTGGGCACGCCAGACGCTCGAGCCGGCGTTGAAGGAATCGCCTGAGCGGGCGGTGCCGTTCACGACCATTTCGGGCCGTCCGATCAACCGCTTGTACACCGGTCAGGATCTTGTGGACGTCGACCGTGCCCGGTCGAGCCAGGCCCCCGGAAGCTTCCCTTATACGCGCGGCATCCACGCCTCGGGATACCGCGGCAAGCTGTGGACCATGCGGCAGTTTGCCGGATTCGGCTCCCCGGCGGAAACCAACCAGCGCTACAAAGAGCTGCTTTCGAGCCGGCGGCACCGGCTTGAGCGTGGCGTTCGATCTTCCGACGCTCATGGGCGCGACCCCGACCACGAACTCTCGCGCGGCGAGGTGGGCAAGTGCGGAGTGAGCGTGGTCTCGCTAGCAGACATGGAGGCGTTGTTCGACGGCATCCCGCTCGCGGATGTGACGACGTCGATGACCATCAACTCGCCGGCATCGATCATCTTCGCGATGTATCTGGTGGTCGCCGAGAAGCAGGGTGCATCCTGGGGAGCGGATTTCCGGAACGCTGCAGAACGACATCCTCAAGGAGTTCATCGCGCAGAAGGAATACATCTATCCACCCCGCCCGTCGATGCGGCTCGTCACTGACGTGTTCCAGTTCTGCTCCGCGCACCGGTATGCCGCGCTGGAACACCATTTCCGTCAGCGGCTATCACATCCGTGAAGCGGGCGCGACCGCTGCGCAGGAGCTCGCATTCACTCTTCGCGATGGAATCGAGTATGTCCAGTACGGCGTCAACGCCGGCCTCGACGTCGATGACCTTCGTCCCGCGGATGTCGTTCTTCTTCAACGCACACAGCGACTTCTTCGAGGAGATCGCGAAGTATCGGGCCGCCCGCCGCATCTGGGCCACCGTCATGCGCGACCGCTTTGGCGCGAAAGAGCGAGCGGTCATGGAAACTGCGCTTCCACGCTCAGACTGCCGGCGTTTCTCTCACGGCGCAGCAGCCGCAAAACAATGTGGTGCGCACGGCCCATCGAGGCGCTGGCCGGCCGTCCTGGGCGGAAAATTCCCTGCACACGAACTCGCTCGACGAAGCCATCGCGCTTCCAACGGCTGCAAGCGGCGACCCTGGCCCTTCGCACGCGGCAAATCATGGCGCACGAAACAGGCATGACGAAATCGTCGATCCTCTTGGGGGTTCATATCTGGTCGAGGCGCTGACACGCGATCTCGAGCGTGAGGCCTACGACTACTTCGCGAAGATCGATGCGATGGGGGGGATGGTCGAGCGATCGAGGGTGCTTCCCCCAGCGGGAGTTGGCGACAGCGCATACCGGTTTCAGCGACGTCGAGGCCCGGGACATAATTGTGTGGGCGTGAACGCGTTTCTGTCACCGGACGAAGCGCCGATTCCGACGCTGTACATGATGAGAGCGTCGGCGAACGACAGATGGCCAAGCTCGAAGCTCTGCGGCGGCACCGGGACAACGAGCGCGTGCGTCGTGCGCTCGATCGCCTGCGGAGGCGGCTGCCGGACAGTGGATAGGATGCCGCCTCTGATCGAGGGCGCGCGCGGCGTACGCAACGGTCGGCGAAATGGGCGATGCGCTAAGGGATGTCTGGGGAGAGTATCAGGAGGAAGCAACGATATAAGGTTCTAAGGTTCTAGGGTTCTAAGGTTCCAAGGTTCTACGTGGAACCATGGAGATCATCACCCCTTGCCGCGAACTGCAGAACCCTGGAACCTTAGAACTTTAGAACCCTAGAACCCCTCATGCGAAAGGTCCGAGTTGTCATCGCCAAGCCTGGTCTCGATGGTCACGACCGCGGCGCCAAAGTCATTGCGCGCGCGTTGCGCGACGCGGGCGTGGAAGTGATCTACATGGGGCTCCGCCAGACGCCTGAGCAGATTGTGGCCGCGGCCCTGCAGGAAGATGCAGACGTGATTGGCTTGTCGATTCTGTCCGGCGCGCACAATCACATCTGCCCGGAGGTGCTGCGGCGCCTCAGGGAGCAGGGACTGGACGACGTCCAGGTCATCGTGGGGGGGATCATTCCCGATCGGGATGCCGAGGCGCTCAAGCAGATGGGGATTGCGGCCGTCTTTCTGCCCGGAACCCCTATGCGCGAGATCGTCGAATTTGTGGGGTCCCAGGGCCGAAAGCGCGCCGATCGGGGCTGAATCGACCATGCCAGGCCTATCCTTCGCGCGCTTTTCGTCCGAAACAGCTAGGGTGGTGGGCTCTCTCCGTTCGTAGAAGGCGATCCGGTCATGTCTCACAAGCTCCTCCTGGCGGACGACAGCATCACCATCCAGCGCGTGATCGAGCTGACGTTCGCCGATGAGGACGTCAACGTGGCCGCCGTTGGCGATGGCCAGCAGGCCATCGACCGAATCGAAGCCGACCCTCCCGATATCATTCTGGCTGACGTCGGGATGCCGAAGCGGGATGGTTACGATGTGGCCGCCTACGTCAAGAGCCGACCGGCACTGGCACATATTCCTGTGGTGTTGTTGACGGGCGCGTTCGAGCCCGTTGATCGGGCGCGCCACGGCAGTGGGATGCGATGGAGTCCTTGCCAAACCGTTCGAGCCGCACATGGTGATTAGTCGCGTCAAACAATTACTCAAGGCTGCTGGCGGAACCGCCAGCCCCCGACCGAGTCCGCGGCGCCGCCTCAGACCGCGGCCCCAGCGCCGGTCGCCCCTGACGTACGGGTATCCGAGCCTCAGCCTGCCTATCCCGCGCCCGTCGTCGATCCCATAAGCGTGTTGACGTCCAGCGAACCCGGCAGCAAAAGCCGAGTGGTCGACGCGCAGGTGTCCCTCGACGACTATTTCAATCAGCTCGATGCGGCGTTTTCAAATCTTGATGCGTCGCAGCGTGCGGGTGCCGCCCCGGCTCCGCCGGCGCCAACGCCGGCCGCGGGCACCCCAGATGATTTGGATTGGGCCCCGGAACGTCCACCAAGCGCTCCCGAAGTCGAGAAACCGAGCGGACTGACGCGGACACCTGGCGCGGGACCGAACGAATTCGAATGGATTGCCAAGCAGGCTGCCGAAGTGTCTGGCGCGGCGGACCTCGACTTCTCCGGACTGACCGATGTGTCGCCCAAGCCAGTCGCGTCGGCGGCATCTCCTGCGCCCCCCGTTCGGGTGAGTGAACCGGCGGCGACGACCGTTGCGCATCAGCCGGCAGCGGTGGCGCAAATCCCAAGCACACCGTCACGACCGGTCGTGTCCCCGGTCGAGAGCTCTCCGAAACCGACAGTCACGTTCGACGAGCCCTCGTTTGCCAGTGCTGAAATTCCGAGACCCGTCGTGTCTGTGCCAATGGCCGACGCGTTTGTGGCATTGCTCGCCGCAGAACAGGGCGAAACCCTGACGATACCCGCATGTTTGCGCCACCCGCTGCGGCCGGCCCGGTCGCCATCACCGATGAGCTCGTCGACCGCGTCTCAGAGCGCGTGCTCAGCCGTCTCAACGATGCGGTCGTCCGGGACACGGTCGTCGAGAGTTGCCGAGCGCCTGGTGCGCGACGAAATCGACCGCATCAAGAGAACCGGTAGATTGAGCGATTAGCGATTCGTCATTCGTGAATCGTTGACCATTGACTGATTTCCGAGTGGTGACTTATCGGCTGATTCACGAAAGAATCGTCACTCGCGATCTCTCGAATAAATCGCCCAATCAGAAATGAACCAATTACCAACGAATCACGATTCACGCAATCGCGATTCGCTAGATTTCCCTCGGCTCTTCCCTCCGTTCGTGCCACCGACTACCATTACCCGTCATGCCCGACGCGACCGGATCCATCGGCCTGTTCAGGTACCAGAAAACCTGCGCTGGAAGGACTCGAGACCAAATGGCTGAAGCGCTGGGAGGCGGAGCAGACCTACCAGTTGATCGCAGCCGTCCGCGCGGTGACGTGTACGCCATCGATACGCCGCCACCGACGGTCAGCGGATCGCTGCATGTCGGTCATGTGTTCTCCTACACGCATACGGATCTCATCGCCCGGTTCCAGCGCATGCGTGGCAAGGCGGTTTTCTATCCGATGGGTGGGACGACAACGGCCTGCCAACCGAACGGCGAGTACAGAACTACTACGGCGTTCGCTGCGATCCGTCGCTCCCGTACGATCCGGCGTTTGTGCCGCCGGAGAAACCCGGGAAGCAGGCCATTCCAGTTTCGCGCCCGAACTTCATCGAGTTGTGCAATCGGCTGACGGTCGAAGACGAGAAAGCCTTCGAGCACTTGTGGCGGTATCTGGGTTTGTCGGTGGACTGGTCGATGGGCTATGCGACGATCGATCGCCGTGCCCAACGTGTTTCGCAGCTGGCGTTCATCCGGCTGCTGAAGCGCGGCCTCGCGTACCAGCTCGAGGCGCCGACGCTCTGGGACATTGACTTCCGGACGGCCGTGGCCCAGGCAGAGCTGGAAGACCGTGAACGCGAAGGCGCGTATCATCGGCTGCGTTTCGATCGTCTCGATGGGGGCGCCATCGAGATCGAAACCACCCGTCCTGAACTCCTGCCCGCCTGCGTCGCGCTCGTGGCGCATCCGGACGATGAAAGATACCGTCCATTGTTTGGCCAGCACGTGCTGACGCCGCTCTTTCGCGCGCGCGTCCCGGTCAAGGCCCATCCGCTGGCCGATCCTGAGAAGGGCACCGGCGTCGCGATGATTTGCACGTTTGGCGATGTGACGGACGTCGTGTGGTGGCGCGAGCTCGAGCTGCCGGTGCGCGGAGTCCTCCAGCCGAACGGGACACTTCGACCGGTGCGGTGGGGTGAAGCCGGCTGGGAATCCGACAACCCTGCGAGCGCGCAGAGCAGCTACGACCGGCCTCACGGGTCTGTCGGTTTCGAAAGCGCGGACGGCGATCGTGGAACAGCTGAAGGAAGCTGGTGCGTTGATTGGTGATGTGCGGCCCATCACGCATAGCGTGAAGTTCTACGAAAAGGGAGATCGGCCGCTCGAGATCATCACGAGTCGTCAATGGTTCATTCGAACCATGGAATTTCGTGAGGCGTTGCTCGCGCGAGGACGACAACTGCGGTGGCACCCGGAGTACATGCGGACACGCTATGAGAATTGGGTGACCGGACTGGCGGGCGACTGGTGTATCAGCCGCCAGCGGTTCTTTGGCGTGCCGTTTCCCGTGTGGTACCCGATTGGCGCCGATGGCGTGATCCGGTTTACCGATCCACTCCTGCCTGATGAATCACGGCTCCCGTTGGATCCGTCCACGGAGCTCCCTGACGGCTACAATCCGACTCAGCGCGACAAACCGGGCGGGTTTGCCGCGGATCCCGACATCATGGATACGTGGGCGACCTCATCCCTCACACCGCAGATTGCCGCACGCTGGGAAGAGGACCCTGACCTTTTCGAGCGGCTGTTCCCATTCGATCTGCGCCCGCAGGCGCACGACATCATTCGCACCTGGCTGTTCGATACCGTGCTGCGCTCGCACTTCGAGCACGACAGCCTGCCGTGGACGAATGCGGCGCTCTCGGGTTGGATACTCGATCCGGATCGCAAGAAGATGTCCAAATCGAAGGGCAACGTCGTCACGCCGTTTGCGTTGCTCGAGGAACACGGCTCGGACGGTGTACGGTATTGGGCCGCCCGGGGAGGGCCGGGCGCCGATACGGCCTTCGACGTGGGGCAGATGAAGGTCGGAAGGCGTCTCGCCATCAAGCTGCTGAACGCGTCGAAGTTTATTCTCATGAAGACCGAGCCGTGCGGAGACGTCACGCACGCGGTCGACCGCGGGATGTTGACGAAGCTGGCGAAGCTCGTTGACGAGGCGACTTCCGACCTCGAGTCTTACAACTACACACGCGCGCTCGAGCACTCCGAGGGCTTCTTCTGGTTTTTCTGCGACAACTACCTCGAACTGGTGAAATCGCGACGATACGGCGATCACGGCGAGGCAGCTGCCGGATCGGCCAACAGCGCGTTGCTGGCCGCGCTGTCGACGCTGCTTCGGCTCTTTGCGCCGTTTCTGCCGTTCGTAACGGAGGAAGTCTGGTCCTGGTGGCAGCCCGGTTCCGTGCATCGCGCGACATGGCCATCTTCCAGGAGCTCCTTGCGTTGTCGGGTGGAGGGGACGATCGCGGGGTGATGGCGCTGGAGATGGCGGCCATGGTCCTCGGCGACGTGCGCAAGAAGAAATCCGAAGAGCAGCGCCCCATGAAAACCTCCGCCCGTCGCGTGGTCGTCCGCGAGCGTCCGGAACGAATTGGCCTGATCGACGACGTGCGACGTGACTTGATGGCAGCGGGGCTCATCGAACGTCTCGACACGGCTCAGGGAGAATACAGTGTCGACGTGGAGCTGGCTGAAGCCGCACCCGGAGGGGCCGGGACATGACCGGCGCCGAGCCTGTCGGACTCGATCCACGCGACTATGAGGATCTGGTCCGTCGGGCGCTCGCGGAGGACGCGGGTCGCGGCGACGTCACCACCCAGGCCGCCATTGACCCGCAGGCACGAGGGCGAGGTGTGCTGGTGATGAAGTCCGCAGGCGTGGTGGCCGGGCTCGACGTGGCCATCGAGTCGTTCCGGCAACTCGATCCCGACGCCCGCGTCACGGTCTTGCGGCGTGACGGTCAGTGGTGCGAACCAGGCGAGTCGATTGCCGAAATCACCGGCAGCGCCCGGGCGCTGCTCACCGCCGAACGGACTGCGTTGAACTTCCTGCAGCGATTGTCGGGCATTGCCACGCTCGCGCGCCGGTTCGTCGAGGCCAGTCGAGGTCGGATAGTCGTGCTCGACACCCGCAAGACGACGCCGACGTTTCGAACGTTGGAGAAGTACGCCGTTCGCGCGGGTGGCGGCACCAACCACCGTATGAGCCTCGACGATGGAGTGCTGATCAAGGACAACCATATCCGGCTTGCCGGCGGCGTTCGCGTAGCGGTCTCCCGCGTCAAAAAAGCTCAACTTCCGTACCCGGTGGAAGTCGAAGTGGAGAATCTGAACGAGGTCGATGAGGCGCTGCAGGCCGGTGCCGATATCCTGCTGCTCGACAACATGGAGACGGCAGATATTCAGGAAGCCGTCCGGCGTTGTCGTGGTCGCGCAAAAACCGAGATCTCCGGTGGGGTTTCACTCGATCGCATTCCCGAGCTTGCCTGCACGGGCGCCGACTTCGTGTCGAGTGGCGCTCTGACCCACTCGGCCGCTGCCGCCGACATCAGCTTTGAAATCGAACCGGCCTGACATGCGGACTCTGCCGGCGCCGTCGGGCGTTCCGCCGGAAATCCAGGATGCCTGGGACCGAGCGGGCGCACGGCTTGGTGTCTTTGCGGTCGGGCTTCGTTGTTTCTCGACGCTCGCGTCCACCAATGATCTCGCGATGCGGCTTGCCGAGGCCGGTGCCGATGAAGGCACCGTCATTCTGGCGGACGCGCAAACGGCTGGACGCGGCCGTCGGGGCCGCGAATGGTTCTCACCGGTGGGGTCGGGCATTTACGTATCGGTGGTTCTGAGGCCTCGGGGCGAGTCGCCACAGTTTCCTCACTGGATTGCGTCGCGGCTCACCGTTACGGCAGGTGTGGCGCTTGCCGAAGGGGTGCGCACCAGCACCGGTTTGCCAGTCGAGTTGAAGTGGCCCAATGACCTGGTCGTGGGCCGGCGGAAATTGGGTGGCATTCTGACGGAGATGTCGACGACAGGCGCTGAACATCCAGCCGTCGTAGTCGGTATCGGCATCAATGTTCGTCTGACGGCGTATCCGCTCACCCTGGCCAGCGTGGCGACCTCACTCGAGGCCGAGCTCGGTCGCCCAATCGATCGCGCGCCGGTGCTCGTGGAGACGCTTGCGGCGCTTACCACCCGGTACCAGGAACTCCGAAACGCACGCTTCGATGCTATTCTGAGCGCCTGGCGCGCGTTTGCCCCTTCTCTACGCGGGGCTCCGATCGAGTGGGACAGCCCAGAAGGTATCGTGCGCGGGCATGCGATCGATCTCGACGATGACGGCGCTCTCCTGGCACGGACAGGCGAAGTCGTCACACGACTCGTGGCGGGTGAGGTCAGGTGGAAATAGAAACTGAAAACTGAAAACTGAAAACTCCCCATGGCTGACCTGCTCCTGGCGATTGATGTCGGCAACACCAACATCGTGCTTGGTGTGTACGCCGGCGAGCAGTTGCAGCAGAGCTGGCGACTTGCAACTCGGCGCGAGCGCACATCTGATGAGTTGGGCATCTGGATTACGCAGCTCTTCGAACATAGTCGTATCGAAACCAGTCGAGTGCGTGCTGTCGTCATTGCGTCGGTCGTTCCCCCATTGACCCGTGTGACAACGGAAATGGTCGAGCGGTACTTCAAACTGGTACCGCTCGTGGTCGACGGCGAAACCAAGACGGGGATGCCCGTTCTGTACGAGAATCCGGCGGAGGTCGGAGCGGACCGCATCGTGAACGGGATTGGCGCGTACGAGCGTTACGGGCGGAAAGAGAGCCGGCCCGTCATCGTGGTGGATTTCGGAACGGCCACGACGTTCGATGCCATCACCGCCAAGGGTGAGTATCTGGGCGGCGTGATTTGTCCGGGCATCCAGATTTCAGCAGACGCCCTGTTTCAGCGGGCGGCCCGGCTGCCGCGCGTCGATGTGAGGAAACCCCGACAGGTGATCGGTCGCACGACCGTAGGTTCGATGGAATCGGGCCTCTTCTACGGATACGTGGGAATGGTCGAAGGCCTCGTTCAGCGCATGCGCGCCGAGCTTGGTGCGACGGCGATTTGCGTGTCAACCGGTGGCCTGGCCGACGTGATTTCCCCTGAGACCACCTCGATCCAGGAAGTCGATCCGGAACTCACGCTGCGGGGCCTTCGCATTGTCTGGGAACGCAACGGTGGACTTACGGCTGCTGAAAAACGCAGCCTAAGTTGGAAGTCTGAAGTCACAAATCTGAAGCCTGAGAATTCTGGCCGAATTCCTAAGCTCAGACTTCAGACTTCGAAATTCAGGTTGCGACTTTTTCAGCAACCTGTCTGCCGCGACGTCGAAACATATCTCTGCCGGAAGAATGACGGCCACCTGATACGTATTGTCGGACCTGCCTTCGAGCTGGTGTCTGGATGGGCCTCGCGAGGCATTCCGGCCAAGGTCGTGCGGCATGGCGTCGATCGCTATTTCGAGCGCTACTACGCCAAAGGTCCGCGCAGGCGGCCCGTCCGCATCGATTTCTGCGAAGCCGACGTGCTGGACGCATTCGACGAATGGCGGCGCGCGGTTGGCGTCCACGTTCCTCGGTCATCCGGCCGCGACGAACAGGATGTCACAGGTACCGCGAAACCTCGTCAAAGTCTTGTTGCCCACATCGATCGTGCGATCGGCCGCCTCGTTGCGCGACAGACCGACCCGGCGACCCCAGTCCTCGATGCCGAAATCTCGCGGACGATCGAGCAGCTCGAATCCATTCGAGACATGGCCGCCACCGCCAGGGGTCTGGCGCGGGCCGAGCTCGTCGAGCGCCTTACAGCCATGGATCGCGCGCTGGCGGCTGCTGCCCGCAGCAGTTGCCCGGTCGAGCTCCACGCTGCGATAGCGCAGGAGGCTGCAGGTGACCTCGAGCCGTTTCGCCAGCGGATGGAGGCGACGGTCTTCCAGCAGGCCGTTGACGCCGCAGCTGACCGCGCGTTACGGGAGAAATTCGGCTTGCCGGTTCTTGCGTACGGATAGGTGACGACTGCCATGTTGACTGCCGGTTCCGAGCTGATTCTCGTCCCTGAGAAAGCCGTTGCAGGCGGCCGTATGCTCGCCCGGCATCAGGGCCGCGTGGTTTTGGTGCGCGGCGCGATCCCTGGCGAACGTGTTCGAGCTCGTATTGAACGCGTCGCGCGCGACGTGCTGCACGGGGCTGTCGTGGACGTCCTCGAACCCCACACCGATCGTCGACAGCCACTTGTGGACCCCGCCTGTGGTGGAAACACGTTTGCCCACATCACGTACAAACGACAGCTCGCGTTGAAAGCCGAGATTGTGGCCGATGCATTTTCGCGTATAGCCCGTGTGACGCTCCCGAAGAGTATTGCGGTGGCTCCATCGCCGGAGCGGGGCTACAGGATGCGCGCCCGGTTCCACGTTCGCGGACGATATGTCGGGTTCTATCGAGAATCGACGCACGATCTGTGTGACCCGGCCACGAGCGGCCAACTCCAACCGAATGCGATTCAAGCCGTACGGGCGATTGGCGAGTTACTGGCCGGGGATGCAAGCGCCGATGAGGTGGTCGGGATCGAGCTCGCGGAAAACATTGCAGCCGATGCACGGGCGATCCATGTGGAGCTGCGCGACGAGCGTGCGGCGGAACGACTTGCGAAGAACGTCGACCCCACTCTTACTGGATTGAGCTGGTCCGGGCCGGCGGACGCCCGGACGCGAGTCGTCATGGGGATTCCGTACGTGACGGACGGATTGGACATCCGGCCCCTCGAAGGAAAGCCAGAGCCGATTCGAATACGGCGGCATGTTCGGGCGTTCTTTCAAGGAAATCGCTACCTCCTTTCAGAGCTCGTCCAACAGGTCCTTGCACACGTGGGGGACGGACCGGTCATTGACCTGTACGCCGGCGTGGGTCTGTTTGCCGCGTCGCTTGCCTCGACTCGTCGCGACGAGGTGGTGGCGGTCGAAGGCGATGCCACCAGCGCACTCGATCTCACCGTCAACGCCGCGTCCTGTGAGAGGCCCTATCTGTCACATCACCTCTCCGTCGAGCAATTTCTCCGTCGGACACGCGATTTGTCAGCGCAGACCGTCGTCCTTGATCCGCCGCGCACCGGCTTGTCGCGCGAAGCGGCGGCGGGCCTGGGATCGGGGCGGCCCCGTCGGGTTGTGTATGTGTCATGCGATGTGGCGACCCTCGCACGTGACGTCAAGGAGCTTGTGCAGGCAGGTTATCGACTGGCGGACATCGAGGCGTTCGATTTGTTTCCGAACACCGCTCACGTTGAAATGATTGCCGTGCTCGACCGGCCCTGAATGAGCGATAAATCGTGAATCTCCCATTCACCACTCGCCAACGATTCGCGAAATCACGCAGCGCTAATTCGCCAATGATTTTCATTGCTCGTCGAACCCTGAACCGGTTATACCTGTACAGATTTCATTCAGTGTAACGAAGGCCTCACAGGGGGATCCTCCCATGCGAGCGATCGCGGTCTGCTCCGTTTTGAGCCTGCTCGTGGCCCCGGGGCCTGAAGGACTGTCGGCGGCCCAGAATGTGCCCTCAACCCGCTTCGAGGGTACCTGGGTTGGTGTCCAACGCTGGGCCATCGACAAGCCCTCCCCCGGTGCTCAGGAAGATCAACCCGTGGTGCTCACGATTGAAACCATCGACGGAAAGCTCGTCGGCACGATCACGCCGTTTTTCGGTGGAGCCGACGGGGCGAGCTTTGTTGGAGGTCAGATCGTCGGCGAAGAGCTCCGCGTCATGGGCGCGATGGGCAAGCCCCAGACCTCGACCGATGCGGCCACGTTTTCCAAAAACCTTCGCGGTGGCTGGAAAGACAATGTCAGGATCTTGTTCAACTTCAGGACCGAACGCACAGAACTCGTGGGGACGGCCGACGTTCTGATGGACGACGTGAAGTGGCTCAAGTTCACGTACGAGCTGAGCCGGAAGCGATCGAGATACTAACTTAGTGGGAAGAGCTTCTAACCACAGAGGGCACAGAGAACACAGAGCAATTTGGGTTTGATTTTCTCTGTGTCCTCTGTGTCCTCCGTGGTGAATCGTGACGCGTGTTGAGGGAGGCGATATGTGGCGAATGCTGTCGGTTGCGGCTGTCGTGGTGCTGGCGCTGGTTTGGCCTTTCACGATTGCCGGCCAGGGACAACGCGCTGATGCGACGGAGGTGACGTTCTCTAAGGACGTGGCGCCAATCCTCTTTGAGAACTGCGTGTACTGCCATCGGCCGGGTGAGATCGCGCCAATGTCGCTCTTGACCTACGAGAACGCACGCCCCTGGGCCAGGGCGATCAAGCAGGAAATCCTGCAGCGCCGCATGCCGCCGTGGAAGGCAGACCCCCACTACGGTGAATTCCGCAACGACAAGATGCTCGACGAGAAAGAAATTCAAACGCTCGTTCGGTGGGTCGATGGAGGTGCCAAAGAAGGCAATCCCGCCGACATGCCCTCGCCGCCGGAGTTTGCCGACGGCTGGCAGATTGGGACACCCGACCTGGTGTTGACGATGGCGGAACCCTTCACGGTGCCGGCGACCGGTACGATCCCGTGGACGAATCTTCCGTCGAACGAGTACGTGTTTCCCGAAGACACCTGGATCCAGGCCATCGAAGTTCGTCCCGGGAATCGCCGAGTCGTCCACCATGCCGTGGCTGGTGCGGTGGCCCCTGGCGAAGGCCGTGCCACGGGCGCCGAGAACCTGCACCTCTACTCGCCGGGACTCGAAGCCATCGTCTGGCGCGACGGGTACGGCAAGCTGATTCGCAAAGGGACCCGCATTGAATTTGGCATGCACTACAACGCGATTGGCAAAGAGACGACCGATCAGAGCAAGGTCGGGTTCAGATTTGCGCGAAAGCCCGTGCACACGCAGGTCCACACGGTCATCGTTGCCAATACCGCGCTGCTCATTCCGCCGATGGTGCACAAGCACGAGGCGATTGCGGCGTTTCAATTCCCGGTAAACGCACGCGTACATGCCTTGCGGCCGCACATGCATTTGCTGGCACAAACCGGTTCGGCCTCTCTTGTGTATCCGGATGGTCTGCGCCGCGTCCTGCTGCACGTCCCCAAGTGGGATGATTCGTGGCAGAACTACTACATCCTCTCGGAGCCCGCCCCTGTTCCCAAGGGTGCGATCCTGGAGTACGTCGCAAACTACGACAACTCGCCGGCAAACCCCCTGAACCGCGATCCGAGGTCACCGGTGGCGTGGGGCCAGCAAATCTGGGAGGAGATGCATTCCGTATACATGACCTGGACGGAGGTCAACGACAAGAACGCGGGCGATGCGGAACCGATCCAGATACCAGCCAACAAAGCGTTTACGACCGGTGTGATCAGCAGACGGTAGATTGCCGGACCTGAAGGTCCGGCCTACGTACAGTACGTAGGGCGGGGCTTTCAGCCCCGCCTCACGACTTCTTCTCGCACGCCTCGACGAAGCTCTCGAAGAGCGAGCGGAACTCCCCGGTTCTCCAGAAATTTTCGGGATGCCACTGCACGCCCACGCAGAACCGGGCATTCGGTTTTTCGATGGCTTCAATGACCCCGTCCGGCGCAGTCGCCGAGATGTCGAAGCCCTCGCCGACCCGATCGACGGCTTGATGGTGGCGGCTGTTGACCTGAGAGGTCTCACCATCCTCCAATTGTTCGCGCATTGCGTGCCACAGACGTGTGCCGCGGTTGATCCAGACTTCGTGCGCGGAGGCGTTCAGGGGCGCGTCGATGGAATGCGTCAGCGCCCCGCCAACCTGTGACGGGATGTCTTGAATGAGGGTGCCGCCTCCCGCGATGTTCATGACCTGTTCGCCCCGGCAGATTCCGAGAAATGGCAGGTCGCGCTCGATGGCGAGCCGTGCAAGTTCGAGCTCGAAGCGGTCACGCACCGGTGGGACGATGGTGGTCTTGGGGTGTGTCTGCTCGCCGTACAGCGCCGGATCGACGTCGGCTCCCCCCGTCAGCAACAGTCCGTCGATCTCCGCGATGACCGACTCGGGGGAGTCGGTTTCGGGTTCCAGAACCCGCGGCTCTCCGCCTGCCCGTCGAATCGCCTCGACATAGTCGCCGACGGCATGGCCGCGAACGATGCCGATGATTGGACCCATCCCCTACATCCTTGGCGGAACCGCAATGCCCATCAAATCGAGCGTGCGCGTGAGCTGGCGTCGAAAGTAGCTGACACCTGCCGCCCGCCACCGCCGGACTTCGGGGCGTTCCTCGTTCAAAATCGGGTACCGATGGTAGAACGCATTGAAGCTTTGCGCCAGCCCGAACGCGTATTTTGCGAGCACGGAAAATTCGAGCGTTCGCACGACCTGCTCGACCACATCGTCCAGTCTGGCCGCTTCGAGCACCAAGGCCCACAGATCGTGTGAGCCGTCGGCCCCTTCGAGCTCCGAGGCCGGAGTCCCCGCAAGCCCCTGAAGCACCTCGGCTTCGTGCAATCCATCGCGATCGCGCAGCTTGTTGAAGATGTTCTGGGCCCGTACGACGGCATACTGCAGGTAGGGTCCGGTTTCGCCTTCGAAGCTCAGGGCTTCGGCAAGATCGAACGCGATCACCTTCGTGCGCGAGTACTTGATCATCAAGTAGCGGACGGCCGCCACGGCAATCAGGTGCGCGATGCGCTCGCATTCCTGCGTGCCAAGCTCGGAATTGCGTTTGACCACTTCAGTCAGCGCATATTTCTCGAGCGCATCCAGCAAGTCGTCGGCTTTGACGCCCTGGCCTTTGCGCCCTGACACCTCGACGAACCCTTTGTCCTCGTCGGCAGCGCCTTCACTGGAAATGTAGCCGAGCGTGGCGGCCGTCTGTCGCGACAACGCCACCATCTCGTACGAAAAGTGGATGCAGTGCTCGGCCTGGTCGCGGTAGCCGAGCGTCGTCAGCGCCTGCTTCAGGAGCTTTTGCAGGTAGGACTGGCGGACATCGATGACGTTGTACGTCGTGCCCGCCGCACCAAATTGCGGGTGGCCGTTTGACGCGTCCTCTGCCACGGCAGTCGTGGCCCATAAAGGTCCGCCCTCGGCCCGGTCGCCGAATACCCGGTAGCGGAAGTCGTGTCCAAGAAGACCGAACTTCCAGAACTGGTAGGCCATATCCTTGCCGACATATGTCACCGTGCCATTCGATCGAACGATGACCTTCTCGTTGTCGCTGTCGTCGCCCTCCGTTGCCGGGGCGGCGTCGGCATCGTCGCTCTGTGGTTCCGGTGCCTCCTCAGACTCGATCCGCATGACCCAGCAGCCAGCCAGGCGCCCCTCGGTCTGCAGGTAGATTGCGCCTTTCTGTTTGAGGATCTCGAAGGCCCGCGCCCAGAACTGGAGGCGTAGAATGTCACCCTCCCACGTGAGCAGGTCATAGTCGACGTTCATCCGGGCCATGGTCTTGAGATGGCACCGGACGATGCGATCCGCAGTGAAGGCGGCAATGGCAGCCGCCTCGGACTGTCCGTGCTCGATGTCGTGCAGCGCCGCCGCACGGATTTTGAGCCGCTCCTTGTCCTGCGTGTACCAGTCAGTCACGCGCGCATACAGATCCCAGCAGTAGTAGTCGAAGCGGGTGCTGTTCGCGATCTCGCGGATGCCATCGAGCGTCTGGTGCTCGAGCTCACGGAACCCGACGACCACGTCCGCCACCTGGACACCTGTATCGTCGATGTAGTTCTGGACTTCGACCGCCTGCTCGCGGAAGCGCAGCACGCGTACGAGGGTGTCGCCCAGAGCCGAGTTGCGCAGATGGCCAATGTGTGCAGCTTTGTTCGGGTTGATGGCCGTGTGCTCGACAATCGTCTTGGCCTCGGTCGGCGGCGATGAACGCCCCGTCTTGCCGGCCAGCCGTGCGGTCAGAAAGGCAGGTCGATCGAGGAAGATGTTGAGGTACCCGTTGGGTGTCGCCTCGACACGGCGCACGCCCTCGAGCGGGCCGATCGCCCCGGCCAGTTCCTGAGCAATGGCACGGGGCGCTTTGCGCAGACGGCGCGCAAGCTCGAAGGCGACGGGTGTCGCCAGATCGCCGAGTGCACGGTTTGGCGGTGACTCGAGGGGCAGCGCAGGCAGAGTTTCGGGGGTCAGCTGATACAGATCTGTAAGCAGCTGCCAGAGTCGTGTGCGAATGGCGTCGTGTACGGGAAGAATCATCGCAACGTGGTTTGACTACCTCGTGGGGCTGCGGTACGATTCGACGCGATACGGCAACTGCCGTCACGCATCGTGATCGTCTCCGACATCAGCTCCCAGTTCGATCGCCCGCGCATAATCGTCAGGCGTGTTTACGTTGAAAAAGAGCGTGCCGCGCGGATCGTACGGCGCCAACTCATCGGGGCCAAGTTCGCGAACGATGAGTCCGTCGGAGCGCTCGATGGCGTCGGTAATCTTACGGACGCCCGCGGCCAGTTGCACGCGGAATGCGGTACCAGCTCGATCCGAATAGGCAGCGCACAACGGGTGGAACCCATCCTGTGTTCGCGGCAGCACGATGTCAGCATTGCGCCCTTCGGTCATCAGCTTCGTCAGAAACTCGTTCGTCAAGAACGGCAAATCGCATGCGAGAACGAGGGTGCGGGGTGTTCCGGCGGCATCAATTGCCGTATAGAGACCGCCAAGGGCACCGGCGCCTTCGACGCGGTCGCGGACGACGGGTACCCCGTGGCGGGTGTACCGGGCGTCGTTGGCCACGATCAGAATCCGATCGACGAGGGGACGGAGGAGGGCAAGCTGCCGCTCGAGAATGGCCGAGGGACCGACCCGAAGGGCGGCTTTGTCGCGGCCTCCGAGGCGCCGCGCACGTCCGCCCGCGAGGATAGCCGCGCTCCACATGCCGCGATCGCGGGAGTGCTCAAAGGCGTCCTAAATCTATCACAGAAAAATGGACCAAGGGGGAATCGGTCGTCTGCTCGTGGCCAGCCTGCATCAAAGTATTGCCGACGTGATGCCGTCGCGACTCGAGTTCTATGAGAACTGGCTCCGTCCGTCCGGGCTTCGTGAGGGATCGATTGGCATCGCCCCCCTCGTTGCCGTTCTGAGCTTCCTTCGACAGGAAGGGGAGCCGTATCAACTCGTCACGGGCAGGGCCGGAGAGTACGCGGCCGAATGGACCTTCAATGGTCTTTCAGGCTTCCGCCGTGCAACGACGAAGTCACTGCCTCACGCGATGCGCGCTCGTATGGCTCTCCGACTCGCGCGAGAAGTCGTGCGGCGCACCTACCGTGACAGTTCCGCGACCGCACGCCTTCGCCGGGGCGAGGGGACGTTCGACGTCCACTCATCCATCTTCTGCGGTGTGCGTGAGCCGGTGCCGCAGCCATTGTGCATCTTTTACGCGACCACGGTCACACGCCTGTTGGCACTGTGCGAGATTGACGGTCTCGCGCGGACCGCGCAATGTCGCGGCGCTGGCGACAACGGCTGTCGCATTGCAGTTTCAATCAGCAAATCTGTCAGCGCTCCCCCCGAAACGTAACCGGAAACGTCAGACCGGTTACGTTTTCGACAGTCGGCTAAAGGTTCCTCGGCCCTTACCGAAAGAGCCGTAGACTAGGATCATCGGACCTTATCTCCGGGGTTCAGGCTTTATGCAAACGCGGCTGATGCGTCACGTTGTCGTGTGCGGAGCGATCCTCGGGTCTACGTCTGCGTTCGCTCAATCGCCGCCGGCGGCGGATGCGCCCCGGGTACTCGTTCTGCCGTTCGACAACCCGTCACGTGAGCCCCGACTGTACTGGCTCTCTGAAGGTGCGTCGCTCCTGCTGACGCAGGAACTGTCGGCACGCGGGACTGCGGCGATCAGCCGCGATGAGCGCCTGGCAGCCTTTCAACGGCTCCAGGTACCGCCCGTTGCGACGCTCAGCCGCGCGAGCGTCATCCGACTCGGCGAGCTCGTCGGCGCCGCTGAAGTTGTCACCGGATCCGTCGCGCTTTCTGGGAATACGTTCGAAGTCCGTGCCCGTCGTATCCAGCTCGACTCTGGAAAGATGGATCAAGTGCACGTTGAAGCCGGACCGATAGCCGAGCTCTATCCGATTTTCGAGCGTCTCGCGCCCCGGGTGCTTCCCGCCACCCAAAACAGTACAGCGAAATCGCTGCACCAGCATCCAATGCCGGCAGCATTCGAGAATTTCGTCAAGGGCCTGGTGGCGGAAAGCTCGACGGCGCAGCACTCGTACCTGCAAGCCGCCCTCAAGGCGGAGCCGACCTTCGATCAGGCGCGCCTTGCTCTGTGGAGCCTTCACACAGAGGAGGGCGATCACACCCAGGCGCTCACCGTCAGCCTCGAGGTCGCGACCTCGTCGCCGGAGTGGCGCGAGGCGCAGTTCCGTGCGGCGCTTTCGGAAATTCGGTTGGCCAGGAATGAAGCTGCCTCAGCGCGGCTGAAGGCTTTGCAGAGCCAGGTCCCATCGGCGGGCGTCCTGAACAATCTCGGAATCGTCCAACTTCGTCGCGGCGCGACGTCGACGACAGGTCGGGCAACGTATTTCTTTGACCAGGCCATGAAGCTGGTGCCCGATGACTCAGATCATGCCTTCAACCTGGGCTACGCCTACTGGCTCGAACGCGATTCGAAGGCTGCGGCGTATTGGCTCCGGCAGGCAGTTCGTCTGAATCCAGCGGACGCCGAAGCACACGGCGTGCTCGCCGCGGCGCTGCAAGCCTCGGGCGCGGTGACGGAAGCAGCCCGCGAACGTGAACTGGCACGACAGCTGTCCTCCGAGGTTGCCGAGTGGGAAAAACGCCCGTCAGCCGCCACAGAGCCCGTGCCCCGTGGCCTCGAACGGATCAGCCTCCATGCTGACCGGCCGCTCGCTGATGCCATCGACGTGGCCCTGCTGGCGAGCGAACAGCGCGAACAGCGCGAGGTCGCTCAGTTCCACCTCGATCGAGGTCGCCGCCTGACGGAGCAGAGTCAGGATCGCGAGGCCATTGCCGAGCTGCGGCGTTCGCTGTACCTCGCACCGTACCAGACCGAGGCGCACCTTCTCCTTGGTCGCCTCTATCTCCGTAACGGTCGTATCGCCGATTCCATCGATGCGTTGACGATCTCCCTCTGGAGCCAGGAGACCGCGCCTGCCCGGGTCACGCTCGCCGAAGCGTACCTCGCTGGTGGAGATAGCGTGGCCGCCCAACGAGAGGTGGACCGGGCGTTGATGCTCGCCCCGGATCTTGTCGAAGCCAAGTCCTTGCAGGAGAGCCTGAAGAAAGCTGTCCGGTAGGGGCGGGACACTCCCAACCCAGACCCGCTATAATCGGGCGAAGTCACACTTCAATGGTTCCTCGCCCATTGCTCGGTGTGCTCGGCGTGGTGATCTGTGCTGGGTGGGTCACTGTGCTGGCGCAAACCGCCGCACGATCGACGGTTGATCCTGCCGCGCCGCTCGTGCTCTCGGCCGACGTCGACAGCATCATCCATCCCGTGTCGGCCGAGTACATGATCAAAACGATCGAACGGGCCGATGCCGAACGCGCGGCGCTTTTGGTGTTCAGGCTGCGCACACCTGGCGGTCTGGTCGATTCGACGCGCCAGATCGTTTCACGCATCATCGCCGCGTCCACGCCGATAGCCGTGTTCGTAGCCCCTTCGGGATCGCGGGCCGCATCGGCAGGGTTCATTCTCGTGCTGTCGGCGGACGTCGCCGCGATGGCGCCAGGTACACACATCGGCGCCGCGCATCCCGTGTCGGGCACCGGCGAGAAAGTCGACGATGTGATGACCAAGAAGGCCGTCTCGGATGTGGCCGCCTATGTCCGCACGCTCGCGACCAAGCGAGGGCGGAACGTCATGCTGGCCGAACAGGCGGTCAGCGAGAGTCGTGCGTTTACGGAGGATGAAGCGCTGAATGCGAAACCGCCGCTCATCGACCTTCCGGCGACGGATGTCGATGACCTGCTGCGGCAACTCGACGGTCGATCGATTACGCGCTTTGACGGCAGCAAGGTCATTCTGCACACGGCTGGTGCGCGCGTCGTGCCGGTTGAGATGAACTTGCGCCAGCGTGTGCTCAGCGCGATAGCGCATCCGAACATCGCCTACATCCTGCTGACCCTCGGAACGCTGGGACTCACCATTGAGCTGTGGAACCCCGGGTCCATCCTTCCGGGCGTGGTGGGAGCTCTCTCCCTGCTTCTCGCGTTTTTTGCCTTTCAAGTGCTGCCGGTGAACTACGCCGGCGTGTTGCTGATGGTGCTGGGGCTCGTGCTGCTGGTGCTTGAAGTCAAGATCACGAGCTTTGGCCTGCTGACCATCGGCGGCGTGATCAGCCTTGTGCTCGGATCGATGATGCTGGTGGACTCTTCATTGCCTGAGTTGCGGGTGAGCTTGCGGCTGATTGTGCCCGTCACCGTGTCGCTGGCCGGTATCCTGATTTTTCTCGTCAGGCTGGGAGTCACCGCTCAAATGAAGCGCCCAGAGACCGGGGAAGCGGGTATGCTCCACGAGTTCGGCGAAGCCATCACCGCGGTCGGGCCGGAGTCGGAAGGGCAGGTTCGGACTCACGGTGAAATCTGGCGGGCCGTGGCGATGGAACCGATCGCCCCGGGGTCTCGCGTGCGCGTGACCGCGGTTGATGGGCTGGTGCTTACGGTACGGCCGGAATCGCCCTCGTAACGATGCACCGCGTCACCAGGAGCTGTCATGACGTTTTCTCCATTCTTGATCGTCGTCGCCATCGTCCTCTTCTATTTGATCAGTTCGATCAAAATCGTGGCGGAGTACGAGCGGGGCGTGATTTTTCGCCTCGGCAAGCTGCTGGCGCAGCCGAAGGGGCCTGGTGTCATCCTGGTGTTCGCGCCTATCGATCGGATGGTACGCGTCAGCTTGCGCACGATCGTCCTGGACGTGCCGCCGCAGGATGTGATCACACGCGACAATGTGTCGGTGAAGGTGAACGCGGTCGTCTATTTTCGTGTCCTGGACCCGCGTCGGGCCATTGTCGAGGTCGAGAACTTTCACTACGCCACCTCGCAGCTGGCGCAGACCACGCTGCGGAGCATCCTCGGCGGCGCCGATCTCGACGACCTGCTCAGTCAGCGGGAGAACCTCAATCAGCAACTCCAGCACATTCTGGACCAGCGCACGGATCCGTGGGGGATCAAGGTCTCGGCGGTCGAAGTGAAGCACGTCGATCTGCCGCCCGACATGCAGCGCGCGATGGCTCGTCAGGCGGAAGCCGAGCGTGAGAAGCGCGCGAAGATCATCCACGCTGAAGGAGAATTACAAGCGTCTGAAGCATTGGTCAGAGCCGCCGGTGTGTTTGCTGCAGAGCCGATCACGATCACACTGCGCTATTTACAGACGCTGACCGAGATCGCCTCTGAGAAGAATTCGACGATCATTTTTCCGTTGCCCATCGAATTGTTGAACCTTCTGAAGCCGGGAAGGACGAGCTAAGGCCTCTTCGCGTCGATAGCTGTACACCGCGGGTTGACCGTGCTAAGATCTCTGAGGTCTGAGGGTGGTTCCGCCGGTCGTCCGTTGCCAGGGCGGCAGGTCCGTGAAAATACTTGAGAGGTCCTGCGATTGGCATATCCATCATCCGACGATGGGTTCCGTGAAATTCAGCTGAACGGCAAGCAACTGGTCTTTCTGTTCATGGCCGCGACCGTTGTCTCGGTCGTGATCTTCCTTTGTGGGGTGCTCGTCGGACGGGGCGCGCGGCCCGTTTCCGCGGACCCTGCGACGGCGGCTTCGGCAGAATCGGTCGTCACCGAAATCCCTGTTGAGGCTTCCCGCCGCAACGCCACCGGCAACCACACAGCCCGAAGCGGTAGAACCGCCGCCAACTCCGGCTGATGAACTTACGTATTACGAGCGGCTCGAGAAGGACAAACCACCCGCAGAAACACTCAAGCCTGCTGAGACGCGGCGACAGAAGCCAGCGCCGCCTCCGCCGGCTTCTGTCGTCACGCGCTCAACGCCTCCGGCGGCTGCCACAGCGCCTGCGACAGCACCTGTCCCTGCCACACCTGAACCAGTGGCGCCCGCGGCACCACCTCCGACCCCTATACCGTCGGCGGCGACTACGACCGGCGAACCAGGTGGACCTGGATACGTCGTCCAGGTGGCTGCCCTTCAGGTACGTGGTGAGGCAGATACGATTGCGAAGCGTCTCTCCGGAAAGGGATATCCTGCGTACGTGACCGCGCCGGCATCGGGAGCATCAGCGCCCATCTACCGTGTGCGTGTCGGAAAGTACCAAGAGCCGGCGTGAAGCCGAACAAGTGGCCGCACGACTGGAAAGAGAAGAGCAGTTCAAGCCCTGGATTAGCCGCTAGTCCCACATCTTCGTTGGTTCACGCTCTGAGCTACCCGCTCGCACTCCTGTCGGGCGTACTGCTGGCGGCGAGTTTCCCGCGTTTCGGGTACCCGCCGTTCGGCTGGATTGCTCTGACCCCATTGCTCGTCGCGCTTGCGCCGGCGGCGCGACCCGTCGCGCCGCGCCGCGCGTTCGGCCTGGGACTCGTGGCGGGCATGGCGTATTTCACTGGAACGGTCTACTGGACGGGCGCGACGGTGCGGACGTTCGGTGGCTTGAGCCTGCCAGTGTCGCTGCTCGTCGCCGCGTTGCTTATCGCATACCTGGCCATGTTCCCGGCGCTGTTCGCATTGACGCTTGCCTGGATCATGAAACGTCTCGGCCTTCGTGCGATCTGGCTCGCACCTGCTGTCTGGGTCACGAGCGAGCTTGGGCGGACGTACTTTTGGAGCGGGTTTCCATGGCTGCTCCTTGGATACAGTCAGACCACGGTCCTGCCCGTAGCGCAGGTTGCAAGCCTGGTCGGCATCTTCGGCCTGTCGGGACTTGTGGCAACGGTCGCAACCGGTCTTGCGGCCGCGGTCATCGCTCCGAGCCGTCGAGGGTGGATTGCCGCCAGCGTTCCAATCGGGGTTGTGGTGGTGCTCTCGGTATGGGGTAGTGCACGCCTCCAGAGTGCACGACTGACCTCCGAGGGGAAACCGCTATCGATCGCCCTGGTGCAGGGGAACGTACCTCAGAACGAGAAATGGGATCCGGCTCGTGCTCAGGGCATTCTCGACCGGTATCTTGACATGACACGGCAGGCAGCCCGGCGTGGGGCGCGTCTCGTCATCTGGCCCGAATCGGCCACGCCGTTCTACTACGAAGAAGACCCGGCGGGCGCCGACCAGGTCCGCGCGATGGTCCGGCAGACCGGCGTCACGTTGCTCTTTGGCAGCGACCAGGTCGAGCGGGGCACGCCACCAAGGTTCTACAACTCGGCCTTCGTGTTGAAGCCGAACGGCGAGACGGCCGCCGTCTACCGCAAGATGCAGCTCGTGCCGTTCGGGGAATACGTCCCGCTGAAGTCCCTGCTGTTCTTTGTCAGCCCGCTCGTGGAAGGCGTGGCGGATTTCTCACCGGGTGAAGCCATGGTGCGCCTGCCAGTCGACGGCGAGACCATTTCAACGGCCATCTGCTACGAGATTGTGTACCCGGGACTCGTACGCCAGGCGATTCGCGAAGGCAGCCAGTTACTCACGACGATTACCAACGATGCGTGGTACGGCTACTCGTCGGCGCCTCATCAGCATTTTCTTCAGGCCTCCATGCGGGCAATCGAGCAGGGGCGTTACCTGGCCCGCGCGGCGAACACCGGTATCAGCGGCATCGTGGACCCGTACGGTCGAGTGCTCGCGCGTTCGGCGCTCTTCGAAACGACCGTTCTGCACGGTGAAGTTCGACTCCTGTCGGACTTGACCGTCTACGGACGGATCGGCGATCTCGCCGCCTACGCGAGCCTGATACTGACGCTCGTGGCCCTTGTATTTGCATGGTCGCGCACGCTAGAGCGTGCGCACTACAAGCGGCAAGGAACATGAGAGAATCGTTCGTGCTCGACGACTGACGACTACGAAGGAGACACCTGTGGCTCTGGCACTGGATGAACTGACGCGCCGGTATGAGGATCTCGTCAAGCGGGCGGCCGATCTGCGGAGCTATCTTTGAGGCCTCGAAACCTGACGAAGAACTGAAGCAAATCGAGACGAAAGTTGCCGCTCCGGACTTCTGGAAGGATCAGGAGTCCGCACAGCGGCTGCTGCAACGCCGGCGGCGAGTCGAGGAAGATCGCGAGCTGATAGCCGGGTTACGCCGGCGGAGCGACGATCTGGCAGTGCTCGTCGAGTGGGCCGAGCAGGGAGACGCCGGTGCCCTGACAGAGCTCGGCGACGGGCTCGAGGCGCTCGGCCGTGAGGTCGAAGCGGGAGAAATCAAGAAGATGCTCGGCGGTGAGCACGACCGCCGCAACGCCATTGTCACGATTCATCCGGGTGCCGGAGGGACGGAGTCGCAAGACTGGGCGGAGATGTTGTTGCGCATGTACCTGCGATGGACGGAACGCCGGGGCTTCAAACGTGAAGTGATTGACTATCAGCCAGGCGATGAAGCGGGGCTGAAGAGCGCGACGCTCACCATTGCCGGTGACTACGCGTTCGGCCTGCTGTCGGCCGAAGCAGGGGTCCACCGTCTCGTCAGAATTTCGCCTTTCGATCAGGCGGCGCGTCGCCACACGTCCTTCGCGTCGCTCTTCGTATGGCCCGACCTGCCCGAGGACGTCGACGTCGAAATCGAGGATAAGGAGATTCGTATAGACACGTTTCGATCCAGTGGCGCGGGAGGTCAGCACGTGAACGTGACCGACTCGGCGGTCCGTATCACGCACCTCCCGACAGGCATCGTCGTCTCGTGCCAGAACGAGCGGTCACAGCATCGTAATCGTGACGCCGCCATGCGCGTCCTGCGCGCCAGGCTCTACGATTTGAAAACGAAGGAGCAGCAGGCGAAGCTCGACCAGTTGGGCGGGACCAAGAAGGACATTGCGTTCGGCAGTCAGATTCGCAGCTACGTGCTGCACCCCTACCAACTCATCAAAGATCACCGGACAAAAATGGAAATTGGCGATGTCAACCGGATTCTGGACGGCGACATCGATGGGCTCATCAAAACGTATCTGATGAAGAAGGCATCGGGAACACTGGGGCAACCGGCGCCGGACGACGATTGAAACCGCAATTGCCGTACGTAGCGCAGGCCTTCAGGCCTGCCCTCTACGAAGGTTGCGCTATTGCGGTGTTGTCGTCGTCGACCCGGGCCACTCGGTGGCCTGCGGCTCAGTTCCGGAAATGAACGCCTCGCCAACGTCTTTGGCTTCTGAGACAGCGCTCGAGGGTGTCTGGCTGGAGCCGTCCATCGCAAGAAACACGATATTGCTCGGCCGGGCAAACTGCGGCGGGTTCTCGCGATCTTTGTCGGCCAGATAGGCCTGCATGAATTCGATCCAGATCGGGAGCGCTGCGACCGCACCGGTTTCGGACGGGCCAAGCGGCTTGCGTTCGTCGTGACCGACCCAGACGCCCACGGTGATCTCGGGGTCGAAGCCAATGAACCAGGCGTCGCTGTTATCGTCGGTCGTGCCGGTCTTGCCACCCAGGGGCCATTTCAAGGCCGCTGCCTTCGCGCCCGTGCCGCTCTGGATGACACCACGCAGAAGGTTCGTCATCACGAACGCCGTATCGGCGCGAATGGCGTCGCGAGACTCGGGGCGGTTCTCTTCGAGCACGTTGCCTTCCCGGTCCGACACTTTCAGGATTGAATACGGCGTCATCCTGATCCCCTGATTGGCAAAGACGGAGTAGGCGCTCGTCATTTCGACCAGGGTGCCTTCGCCTGCCCCGAGCGCAGTAGACAAAAACGGCTGCAGCGTTCCGTTCAAGCCAAATCGGCGCGCGTACGCCACGACCTGCGTTGGCCCGAGCTGGTTCATCATCCAGACGGCGGGGACGTTTCGGGAATCTTCCAGCGCATGTCGGAGCGTGATCGGACCCTCGTAGAGACCGTCGTAGTTTTTCGGCGTATACGGAGCCTGACCCGCGCCGGTCGGGAAGCTCATCGGCTCATCGGTCAGCGTTGAGACGGGCGTAAAGCCCCGATCGATGGCTGCTGTGTAAACGAATGGCTTGAATCCCGATCCGACCTGCCGGTACGCCTGGACAGCCCGATTGAACTTGCTGCGCTCGAAACTGAACCCCCCAACCATCGCCCTGATTTGCCCGCTCCGATTGTCAATGGCCACGAGCGCGCCTTCCACAAGCGGTGTCTGTTCAAGGGCAAGCCCCATCGTCCGCGAGGCTTCGTTCAGGTTGGTAATGGAGACCTCAATGAGATCGCCTGGCTTGAAGAGATCGGTAGCGTCCGTCCGGCGCGTCCAGGCAAAATCGCCGCGGCCGAGTTCGGCGCGATAGATGCCCACGCGGACTTGAGCCGAGGTGGGTGTCACAGCCATGACGAGCCCGGGCACGATATCGCCTGGCGCCATGGGTCGATCCCATCGGTCGTTCCGGTATTTGTCGAGCCGCTGCCCGTCGGCCAGGATGTTCTTGACGGCCGAGCGCCGGTACCCGCGTCGCTGGTCGAGTTGACGCAGCCCGCGGTCGACAGCGCGGTTCGCCGCGCGCTGCAGGTTCAAATCCAACGAGCTCGAAACCGACAGTCCGCTCTCGTAGAGTTGCTTGGCGCCGAACCGCTGCTCGAGGTGTTTCCGAATCTCCTCCACGAAAAACGGCGCCTCGGACCGTTCGGGTCGTGGTTGACCCTTGACGACGACCGGCTTCTGCTTTGCCGCATCAGTTTCTGCCTGTGACAGGTAGCCTTCGTCTGCCATGCGCTGCAGCGCGTAATTACGCCGGCGCGTTGCCGCTGTGACGTCCACGAACGGGTTCTGCCGCGCGGGACGCTGCACGATGCCGGCTAGCAGCGCCGCCTCTTCAAGGGAGACGTCCTTGGCTGATTTGCCAAAATAGAGCCGCGCGGCCGATTCGACACCGTAGGTGCCATGACCGAACGGAATGTGGTTCGCGTAGAACGTGAGGATCTCGCGCTTCGTGTAGCGTTTCTCGATCTGCACCGCCACGATGGCTTCTTTGATCTTCCGTTCCAGGCTGACCTGAAAGCCGATGTCCTCCGGAAACAGGTTGCGCGCGAGCTGTTGCGTCAACGTGCTGGCTCCGGCCGGACGCGACGAACGCCCCGCGAACATGTCGCGGATCCCGTCGAACACGTCGCGAACGACCGTAATCAGGATGCGCGACATGCTGAGACCCACGTGCGAGTCGAATCCGGCATCCTCGGCTGAAATGATCGCCTGCCGCAGGCGAGGCGCAATGTCCTCGTAACCAATCACCATCCGCCGCTCGGTGGCAAACTGACCGACCACCTCGCCACCCGCCGCGTAGACTCGTGTGATCGTGCTCGGTGCGTAGTCATCGAGCGCCGTCACGCGCGGCAGATCGCCTGCGTACGCGAACAGCAGACCACTGACGATGCCCAGCAACGCCGCCGTGCAAAAGAGCGCGGCAACGACGGCGTGGCGGGCGATGCGAATAACGTAGTTGGACTTCAAGGGTTAGCGCGACCCTGCGCGCGACGTGCCCGAGACGGTGCCGCCGGTCGAAGGCGCAGGCATGCCGGCCGACCTCGGGCTGGCCGGTGCCGATCCGGATTGAGACCGGGGCACAGCCATTCGTGCCGGAGCGCCCTGCTCACCTGAAGCCCCCTGCGGCGTCTGGCGAGGCTGCGTCGCGGGACCGTTAATAGTTGCCGGCGGCGTCAGTGGAGGTAGCCCGAGCGGAATACCGTAGCGTGTTTGCGGCAAACTGCCCGGCGCCGCCATCGGCGGAAACGGTGACCCCCCGTTTACCTGTGGCGCAGGTGTGTAGACACCTCTCGGGGTCATGACGCGCGGCCCGGCGCCCCTTGGCCCATCGCCGGCTGGTGGCAATTGGGATGCCGGCATGCCAATCGAAGAACGCGGTACCGCGAATCGTGTTGGAGGGACAACACCCGGCTGGTTCGGCACTGCACGCGGCTGGTTCGGTCCAGATTGATCGTTGCGATTCCTCCCGCCGCGGCTTCGATTGCCGGCGGGTCCTCGATCGGGACCGAAACGTCGGGACGTAAACTCGGGACCGTCGCGACGCGTCGTGAATCGGGGGCTGGCGCGACGCGGACGAGGTGGCGACCAGTGCTGGAGAACGTACGGCTCATGATGCCGATCGACGAAACGCCGACCTGCAATGGCAATGCGCCCTGCGACCACGTTCGTTCCGAACGCTTGACCCGGAATGGTGGTCCATGCGAAGTCGGGATCGAACACGCGGTTGTACACATACGATGGGCCGGTCGAGAAGCCGATGACCGGCTGACCGTTGAGTCCAAGAGGGCACCAGCTCACGAACGTGGACCCGATCGCCCAGCTCACCGACGCTGGACTCCAGTGCCGTCCGGGAATCCAGTACCAGCTTCCGTGATTGTTGAGACCCCACCGCCCGTAGTGGTGCGTAGGCCAGGCCCAGGTATCGTGGCCAACCCAAGTCCAGCCGTATTGCGGAATCCACGACCAGCGTCCATTGTGGTATGGTCGCCAGCCTCCACCGACCGTTGGGTACCAAACGGCGCCCACCTCCGCCTCGACCCCCCAGGTTCCGTGGCGATCGAACTCGGTTGCATACGCGTGTACATCCTGAGGGAGGTACGGACGTGAGGCACTGACATCTCGTCGGTCGCTGCGACGAAGTTCAATCCAATGATTGAAGGGCGTCCACTGTGCCGAGTTGAACCGCACCGGGAATCCGGGAGGTTCCCCATTACGGACGATAGATTGCTCACCAGCTCGAAGATCGGTGCGACCGACGTCGCTCGTCAGCCCCACAGAGCCTCGCACGACTTCTACGGTCGTCACTGTGGCGTCGACCGCTCCAGGGACACCCACGGTCCGAGCCCGGTCTTCCTGCGCGAGAATCCGGTACTCCCCAGGCGTGTTGACGGCAACCGAGGCTGCCGGCGTGTCGACTTCATACAAGACACCGGATGGGATGCCGCCGCTCGCAGATACCTCGAAGGTCAGGCCTCCGGTCCCGAGGCGCAGAAACCTCGCCGACAAGACATCCAGCCTCGAGAACTCGTCCACATACAACGTGGAGCCGTCTTCGAACAACAGCTCCAGGCGGCCCGACGCGGTTTCGAGACGGTCGCCATCCGCGAGCGGTATCCCGGCGTCAACGGGTTCCACCTCGCCGTCACGTTCAATGGTTGCGAAACCGTCGACGAAGGCTACGTGCGCCGCCGGCGCGGGTCCCGGGTCCGGTTGTTGCGCGTGGACGAACGACCAGCTCGAAGCGACGAGCGCGAGAAGAGTGAAGAGAGCAACACGGGGGCGGGGCATGATGTCCCTCAAAGGGGCTTCGTACCGAGTGGCTTCGGCCAGCCGACGGAGACCCGAGGAGGCAGGCATCTGTGAGTATAACACGCAGAGCCAAAAGTCCGTGTGTATGGAGCGACTTACGCCGGTCCCCGAGCCTGGAGGCATCCAGCTGTTGCCAGTAACAGACTCACATTTCATAATAGAGACGCCATAAGAACCATAAGATGAGGAACCCCCCTGGCGTTCTCTGGAGAGGAATTCACGCATGAGCAAGATCATTGGCATCGACCTCGGCACGACAAACTCGGTGGTGGCTGTGATGGAGGGTGGGGAACCCACCGTCATTACGAATCCGGAAGGGAGTCGCCTCACGCCCTCCGTGGTGGCCTTTACCAAAACCGGCGAGCGACTGGTTGGACAGGTGGCCAAGCGTCAGGCCGTGACCAACCCTGAAAACACCGTCTTTTCGATCAAGCGGTTCATGGGTCGCAAGTACGACGAGGTCAGCGAGGAAATGAAGATGGTCCCGTATCGCGTCGTCCGCGCCACGAATGGCGATGTGCGGATTTCCGCGGGGGACAAAGAGTACTCGCCGCCTGAAGTGGCTGCGATGGTGTTGCAAAAGCTGAAACAGGCCGCTGAAGAGTATCTCGGCCAGCCCGTCACCAAAGCGGTGATCACGGTGCCTGCGTACTTCAACGACGCGCAGCGCCAGGCGACGAAGGACGCGGGCCAGATTGCCGGACTGGAAGTCATGAGGATTGTGAACGAGCCAACGGCCGCCGCCCTGGCTTACGGTCTCGACAAAAAGAAAGACGAGACGATTGCCGTCTACGACTTTGGCGGGGGCACCTTCGATATTTCGATTCTGGAGGTCGGGGAGGGCGTGGTCGAGGTCAAGTCGACCAACGGCGACACGCATCTCGGTGGCGACAATCTCGATCAGCGCATCATCGACTGGATTATCTTCGAATTCAGGAAGACCGACGGGATCGATCTCGGCAAGGATCGCATGGCTCTGCAACGTCTGAAGGAAGCGGCCGAGAAGGCGAAGATGGAGCTCTCCACCGTGATGGAGACCGACATCAGCCTGCCGTTCATCACCGCCGATCAAACCGGGCCCAAGCACTTGTCGATGAAGCTCACCCGCGCGAAATTCGAGCAGCTCGTCGAGGATCTTCTCCAGAAGACCATCGGGCCGTCGAAGCAAGCGTTGAACGACGCCGGGCTCGACCCTTCGAAGATCGAAGAGGTCGTGCTCGTCGGTGGATCGACGCGCATCCCCCGCGTGCAGCAGCTCGTGCGCGAACTTTTTGGCAAAGAGCCGCACAAGGGGGTCAATCCCGACGAGGTTGTTGCCGTGGGGGCCGCCGTCCAGGCCGGCGTGCTGGCTGGAGAGGTCAAGGATTTGCTCCTCCTCGACGTCACGCCGCTCTCGCTCGGCATCGAAACACTCGGCGGGGTCATGACGACGTTGATTGCGCGCAACACGACGATTCCGACGCGCAAGAGCGAGATTTTTTCGACAGCCGCCGACAATCAAACGAGCGTGGAAGTGCACGTCCTCCAGGGAGAACGCCCGCTCGCTCGCGACAATCGCACGCTGGGTCGTTTCCACCTGGTGGGGCTGCCGCCGGCGCCGCGCGGGGTGCCGCAAATCGAGGTGACGTTCGACATCGACGCCAATGGCATCGTGAATGTGTCGGCGAAAGACCTGGGCACGGGCAAAGAGCAGAAGATCACCATCACCGCTTCGAGCGGCCTCAGCAAGGACGAGGTCGATCGCATGATGAAAGAGGCGGAGTCTCACGCGGACGAAGACAAACGCCGACGCGAGGAGATCGAAACACGTAATCGCGCGGACCAGGCGGTGTACGGTGCGGAGCGAATGCTCCAGGATGCCGGAGAGAAGCTCCCGGCCGGAGAACGGGAAGCCGTTCAGCATGCGGTTGACGAGCTCAAGAAAGCGATTGCCGCCAGCGACATCGCGCCCATCACCCGCGCGATGGAAGAGTTGACTCGCGCGCAGCACAAGGCGGCCGAAGCGTTGTATCGAAGCTCGCAGGCCGGAGAGGCGGCGGGAACGGGACCCTCGCAGCCCGGGGGCGACGCCGCCGGACAGTCAGGTCAGACGCCGCCCAAAGATGAGGTCATCGACGCCGAGGTCGTGGATGACAAATGACAGTGGCCGATGGTCAGTGGTCGGTGGTTAGTTTGACGGCAAGTGAAACCGCGTCGCTGACCATTGGCCACTAGCCACTAACCACTGGCCACTGTATGGATCTGTATACCATCCTGGGTCTGACAAATGCCGCAACGTTGGCGGAGATCAAGCGCGCGTACCGGAGGCTGGCCCGTCGGTACCATCCAGACATCAACCCCGGCGACGGCCACGCCGTGGTTCGGTTTCGTCAGATCACCGAAGCCTACGAAACGCTCAGCGATCCGGCCCGTCGGCAACGCTATGACCTGTCGGGTGGAAGGATTGTCGAGGAGGTCACGACTTCTTCGTACGGGTTCGAAGGGTTCGATTTTTCCGTGAGCGTCAGCGGGGCGCAGGCGCCGACATTCGGCGATTTGTTTGCGGAGGTGTTCGGGCAGGCGCCCGCTGCAGGCCACGCGCGCGGGGCCGATTTGCATGCGACGGTGGCGCTCAGCTTCGAGGAAGCGCTACGCGGTGCGGAGCGACGGATTGCGCTGACGCGGCACCACGTCTGTCAGTCCTGCGGGGGCAGCGGCGTGCTGCGCACGGCTGAGTCGCGATGCAGCCATTGCCATGGTGCGGGGACGCTGCGGTCGACTCGCGGGCACATGGTGTTCGCGAAGTCGTGTCAGGCGTGCGGAGGGTCCGGACGGCAGCGTCAGCTGGCGTGTCCCGGATGTCGAGGGGAGGGCGTGGAAGCCAAGGTCGAGAGCATCGCGTTCCATGTGCCGGCAGGCGTCGCCGACGGCGCGCGCGTGCGAGTGCCGGGCAAGGGGCATGCTGGCCGTCGTGGAGCGCCGAACGGCGATTTGCACGTGATCGTCCACGTCGAAGCTCATCGGCTGTTCCGGCGCGAAGACGACGACTTGCATCTCGTGGTTCCGATTGCCATTCACGAGGCCGCGCTGGGCGCCAAGATTGACGTCCCGTCACTCGACGGCCCTGTACGCCTGCGTGTGCCGCCGGGGACGCAGTCGGGCCAGCGGTTTCGGCTGCGCGAACGGGGTGTGACGTCGCCCCGTACGGGTCGGCGTGGTGATCTGGTCGTGGAAGTGCGCTTGACGCTGCCGAAACTGCTCGACGAGCGTTCCAAGGAACTGCTGCGGGAATTCGGACGCGTCAATACGGAAGATGTACGGGCAGACCTGACCAAGACAGGGTCAGGGTCGGACTAAACACGGCTATGGTCACCAAACGAGCGGGCAAAGCCTACTACATGATCAGTGCGGTCGCGCAGAAGTACAACATTCATCCGCAGACGCTGCGTCTGTACGAACGTGAGGGGCTGCTCAAACCGTCAAGAACGGAAGGCAATACGCGCCTCTACTCCGAAGAGGATCTGGAACAGCTCGAAACCATCCTCTCACTCACGCGCGACCTGGGCGTGAATCTCGCTGGTGTGGAGATCATCCTCAACATGCGCCGGAAGATGGAACAGATGCAGCACGACGTCAACGAGTTCATGGAGTACGTGAAACGGGAGCTGGCCCGGGGCCTCGGCGATTGGGAACAGCGTTTGAGCACGGCGCTCGTCAAGGCGACGCCGTCCGATCTCGTGCGTACGTCGCCCCCACCCGCGACACCGCCGGCCTCTGAAGAGACCGCTTCGCCGGAGCCCGTGCGAAAACGAAGCTGATCAAGTCCTCCAAGTCAAGATCTCTTTCTATTCACGATTGCGCTATCATCGCTGCACATGGGACGTGCGACCGTGCAGTACGCTCTGAAGTTCGCCAACTGAGCAACGAGCCGGCTGAAGGATCACTGTGAATGCCCTGTACGGTCTGTAACGAATCGGGATGGAAAACAGTGGAACGGGACGGCCGATCGGCTGTCATCCGCTGCGACTGCTGGCGTCAGCAGACAGCCACACGGTTGCTCGGCGCGGCGCGCATCCCGAAGCGATACCAGCACTGCGATCTGACGAGTTTCGTGACCTATGACAACGAATCGCTCGAGGAAGCCCTCTCGAGGTCGAAACGTCTCGCCGATCAGTTCCCGGTCGTCGATCGGGGACGAGGGCTGTTTTTCCTCGGCTCTCCGGGGGTCGGCAAGACGCATCTGGCCACGGCCGTGCTGAAGCAAGTCATCCTGACCCGTGGGGCGAGGGGTTTGTTCTATGACACCCGGGACCTGTTACGAGTGATACGGAGTACCCTACGATCCGGTTGTACGCACCACCGAGTTGCAAGTGCTGCGCCCGGTGATGGAGGTAGACTTGCTCGTACTGGACGACCTGGGTGCCGAGAAGACGTCCGAGTGGGTCGAAGAGACCCTCAATCTCATCGTGAACACGCGATACAACGAGCGGCGCGTCACGATGTTCACGTCGAACTACCCTGACTATCCGGACACGGTTGCGGATGGCGAAATGGATTCGCTGCTGGGCCGGATTGGGTACCGCATGCGGTCCCGACTCCACGAGATGTGCGATTTTCTCGAGCTCGAAGGGGCCGACTATCGCATGCTCATGCCGAACGAGGGCCCCGAGGCGTTGAAGCGCAATTGGGAAGAACGCCAGATGCGCGGCCGGATCCCTCAGCCGGGTCGCACACAGCGACAAGCCAAGGCCCAACTTCGCAACGACGGAAAAGCCGATCTGAAATGGCCCGGCGGGCGGGCTGGATCGTAAAGAGGCTTTAGGCTGTGGGCTTTTGGCTGTAGGCCACCCAAAGCCGACAGCCCCTAAAGCCAAAAGCCCAAAGCCCAAGGTCCACCATGCTGGGTCTCTATGTCCACGTTCCGTTTTGCTCCGCAATCTGCAACTACTGCAATTTCAACCGGGGTCTTTTCGATCAGGAGCTCAAGACGCGTTACGTGGAGGCGCTGCTCCGGGAGATCCGCGCCGCCACCCGCGGTCGGGCAACTTCAATGACGACAGCGGTTGCTGCCGACACGATCTATTTCGGTGGCGGCACACCATCACTGCTCGAACCACACGAAATCCGATCGGTCATCGATGCCTGCCGAGCGGCATTCATCATGCCGGACGAGATCGAGATTACGATCGAGGCCAACCCGGAGACCGTGACGGTCGAGAAGCTTGCCGCATTTCGACAGGCCGGCGTGAACCGCCTCAGCTTTGGCGTTCAGTCGTTTCGCGACGACGAACTGAAGAGGCTGAGCCGCCTTCACGACGCCGAACGAGCCACCCACGCCTATGCGTGGGGGCGGCAGGCCGGCTTCGAAAACGTCAGCCTGGATCTGATGCTGTCGTTACCTGGTCAGAAATTGCAGGACTCCATGGAGTCGGTCGAGACGCTCATCGACCTGGCCCCCGACCACGCCTCCCTGTATCTGCTTGAACTGTATCCAAACGCCCCCCTGCGGGAGCTGATGAAAGAAAGCGGCGAGAAGCTTGCATCAGACGATGAGGCCGCCAGCATGTACGAGGCGGCAATGGGTCGCCTCGAACGGGCTGGCTATCAACAGTACCAGATCTCGAATGTGGCCCGACCGGGGCGCCGATCGCGTCACAATTTGAAGTACTGGTCCGACGGCGAATGGCTGGGCTTCGGATGTGGCGCGCATTCCACGCGGGCTGGTGTGCGGTGGAGAAATGTCAGCGCGACCGAGGACTATGTTCGCCGGATTACCTCGGACAACGATGTCGTTTCGGAGCGGCGCGTACTGACGCCCGAATCAATGGTCGAGGAGGCGCTGTTCATGGGCTTGCGCCTGACCGACGGCGTGGATCTTGCGGCGATTGATGCGCGCTATGGCGTCGATGCCTGGGAACGGTACGGAGCGGCGCTGGAACCGCATATGGCGGCTGGACTCGTGCGTCGCGAGGGATCGCGGCTGCAGTTGACCCGCCACGGGATGTTGCTTTCGCACGAGGTGATGGCAGTATTTGTCTAGGCGCTCGGTGGCCGCAGCCGGAAGTCAGAACCTAGAGGCGGGCGTTCGCGCAAGTGCATGATGGATTTTCGGGTTGTCTTTCGGAATCAGTACGGTAAAGTATCGCTCTTTCGCGAAGGAGGCTATGGAATGCAGAACAAGTTTCTGGCGGCGTTCCGCCGGCCGGCCGTCGTTGGTTTGGCGCTCGGCACAGCGCTGACGGGATTCTCGCTGATCGCACTGGCGCAAGAGAAACCCGCCGGCACGACGTTTTCGAAACCGGGCCTCATCCAGGTGCTCATCAAGCCGGATAAGACGGCTGCCTACGAGGCGGTGATGAACAAGCTCAAGGAAGCCCTGCAGAAAACGGACAAGCCAGAGCTGAAGCAGGCTGCAATGGGCTGGAAGGTGTACAAGGCGGATACTCTGGCCAATAACAACGCGCTCTATATCCATCTGATCGATCCGCCGGCCGCCAACGCCGACTACGGCGTCATGAAGATCCTCTACGATGCGTTTCCGATGGAAGCGCAGGAGATCTTCAGTCAGTACAAAGAAGCGTTTGGCGGTCAGTCCATTGTTCCAATGACCCTTATAGTCGATCTGAGTAAGTAGAGCGACGAACGGAATCAAAACATCAGGTTGAGCCCCGCATAGACCCGGTGGACCTGGTCATGGCGGGGCTGACCTCGAAGGTTGAAGAGGCGGTAGTCCAACCGTATTCGCAACGGACCTGCCAGCGAGATCTTGGCTCCGCCGCCCACCGCTGTGGCGGTGCTGGTTTCGTGTTCGCCGCCCAATCCATCCCGGTAAAAACCCGCGCCCAGCAATCCGTAGAACTGAATCTTACCGAATGGCGTCTGCACATACGCGTTCCCCATTCCCGTCGTGAGCGACGGCGCCAGCTCGTCCAGGTCCTCTGACGTATAGGAGTACTCGAACTCGAAGCCCACGAGGACGAGACTTGCACCGATCGCGAAGCCACGCGCCGGTCGACTTGTCGGCGTCGTCGTGGCTCCAATGAACAATGTGGCGTCCGCGCTCGCGGGAACGCTCGCGATCAAAACGAGGAGAACGGTCGTGGCACCAAGGCGATATCTCATGGTCGGATAATCCCGCGAAGGCAGTGCCGCGTGCAAGTGTCGGAAACGTATTCGAACTATAGGGAGAGTGTGTGCGGGCCGACAACAAGATATATGCGACAGATGCATGCCGTTGCCGTCGTTGTCGCACTCGTGCTCGTCGGAGTATGGCTCGAGGCAGACACCTTGATTCTGCGTGACGGACGCCCGATTCCGAGTCGCCCCGGCGCCGCCCTGATCGGGCGAATCGGGGAGGATCCGTTTTTCATTGGGGACGGTGGAGGGCCGGTGCGCATGCGGCAGTCTGGCCGCCTCTACCTTGGGATCAACGACGATTACCTTGCCGATAATTCAGGACACTTCCGCGTCACGGTCTATCACTAGCGAAGTCTCATGTCGTGCAGGGTCTGAAGTCTACAACCGCCTCTACAAGGCTTCAAGTGCCACGCTGTAGGGCGGGTCTTGAGCCGATTCAGCTTCAGACCTGCCGACAGGTTCCGGCGTTCTCGGCGAACCGCCCGCTTTACGTTTAGAATCCCGTCATGGATTTTCGTCTCAGCGAAGAGCAGGAGCTGCTGCGGCGAACCGTTCGTGAATTCGCCGAGGCGGAAATGGCGCCCCACGTCATGGAGTGGGATCGGGATCAGCACTTTCCCATAGAGCTCGTCCCCGCGCTGGGCCGGCTTGGCCTGATGGGTATCCAGTTCCCAGAACAGTACGGTGGCGCCGGCATGTCGGCCATTGACTATTGCCTGTGCATCGAGGAGCTCGCGCGCGTGGATCCCGCAGTGGCCCTGTCGGTCGCGGCACACAACGGGCTGTGTGCCGCGCACATCTTCATGTTCGGTACCGAGCACCAGAAACAGCGATATCTCGTGCGGCTTGCGCGGGGTGAACAGGTCGGTGCGTGGGGGTTGACCGAAGCCCAGTCAGGAAGCGATGCCGCAGCGCTGCAGACGCGGGCCGTTCGGCGCGATGGTGGGTGGGTTCTGAATGGATCCAAGGCGTTTACGACACACGGTCGCGTCGGGGACGTCATGGTGGCGATGGCCATTACGGATCCTTCCCGAGGCCATCGTGGCATTTCAGCTTTTGTGGTCGAACGGGGAACGCCTGGCATGTCGGCCGGCCGCAAGGAAGACAAGCTGGGCATGCGGGCCAGCGATACGAGTGAGGTCGTGTTCGCCGACTGCCACGTTGCCGGCGATCAATTGGTCGGAGCGGAAGGGGAGGGCTTCGTGAACGCGCTTCAGGTCCTCGACGCCGGCCGCATTGGGATTGCAGCCCTGTCGGTGGGTCTCGCGCAGGGTGCGTTCGAAGCCGCGCGGTCATATGCGCTCGAGCGACGGCAGTTTGGGAAGCCCATTGGCGAGTTTCAGGCGATTCAATGGAAACTGGCCGATACGGCCACGCGCATCGAGGCTGCTCGATTGCTGACGTATCGCGCTGCGTACCTGAAAGATCAGAACCGCCGCACGACCCTCGACTCGGCAATGGCCAAGCTGTACGCGAGCGAGACGGCCGTCCGGGCCGCCGAAGAATGCGTTCAGATCCATGGCGGCTACGGATTCGTCAAAGACTATCCCGCCGAGAAGTTCTTTCGCGACGTCAAGCTGACGACCATTGGCGAAGGCACGAGCGAAATTCAACGTGTCGTGATCGCACGAGAAATCCTGAGCCTGCCGTGACCGCGACCGGTCCCACTCTTGCCGAACGCCTCCTCCTCGGGGATCCCCGCGCGGTCGCGCGCGCCATCTCGCTCGTCGAAAACGAAACCGACGCAGGCGTCGCCCTCATCCGCGAGATTTTTGCTCGTACTGGGCATGCTTTCGTGATTGGCGTCACGGGGCCGCCAGGGGCGGGCAAAAGCACGCTCGTCGATCGACTCGCGACGACCGTGCGGACGTCGGGCGACAAAGTTGGCATCATTGCCGTCGATCCCAGCAGCCCTTTCAGTGGCGGGGCCATTCTCGGCGACCGCATCCGCATGCAGGTCCATGCGAAGGACCCGGGGGTGTTCATACGCAGCATGGCCACGCGTGGGCATCTCGGAGGACTTGCCCGCGCAACCGATGATGCGGTGCTCGTGCTGGATGCGGCCGGTACCGACGTCATCTTCATCGAGACGGTTGGGGTTGGCCAGGACGAGGTCGACATTGTGCGCATGGCCGACGTCTCGCTTGTTACCCTGGTGCCGGGCACCGGCGACGACGTGCAGGCGCTCAAGGCTGGCATCATGGAGATTGCAGATATCTTCGTGATCAACAAGATCGACCGCGACGGCGCCGACCGGCTCGCGAGCTCGGTCGAAGCGATGCTGGGTCTGCGATCCTGGGTCGAAGGAGAATGGCGGCCACCCATCGCTCGCACCCAGGCCACCGAAGGCATTGGCGTACCGGAACTCTGGGGTGCCGTTCAGACATTCCGCGTGCAAGCAGGCCCGCTCGAAGCCTCGCGCCGGCGGGCCCGCGCCGAGTTCAGACTTCGGGATCTGCTGACGCGCCGCCTCTTGACCTACATAGAGACTGGTCTCCTCGACACGGCCAAGTTGAACGCCCTGATAGATCGGATAGGATCGCGCACGCTCGACCCGTATTCGGCCGCGTCCGAGATTCTCGACCGGTTGGTCAAGACAGTCGACAGTCATCAGTCCACAGGCGACAGTCAAAAAGCGAACGACCGGTGATGACTGACACTCTGTGACAAACGCTGAGGACCGACGACGAATGACTGACGACTGATGACTGTCGACTGCCGAGCGTTATGAAGGCTGTTCTCGACCATATCGGGATTGCGGTGAGCGATTTAGGGGCGGCCCTCGCGTTCTTTCGCGAGGGTCTCGGCCTCGAGGTGCACGCGCCTGAAGAAGTTCGGTCACAGCACGTCCGTGCGCATTTCGTGCCGGTTGGAGAGTCGTCTCTCGAGTTGCTCGAAGCCACCGCGCCAGAATCGCCCATCGCCCGGTTTCTCGATCGGCGCGGGCCCGGATTACACCACATCACCTTGCGCGTCGATGACATTGGCGCCGCGCTCGGACATTTGCGAAGACGCGGTGTTCGACTCATTGACGAACGGCCAAGACAGGGAGCCGAAGGCGCGCTCGTGGCGTTCGTTCATCCTTCAAGCGCGCATGGTGTGCTCGTCGAGCTCAAGCAGCCGGCCGCCACCAGCGCCGCTGACAACCGGTCGGATCACGCCCCGGCCGCTGAGGCCACGCTCGCGAAGCGGACTACGGTCGGAAAGCTCGAGTTCATCTCACTGAGTGACGGCTTCTTCCGACTGGATGGCGGGGCCATGTTCGGTGTCGTGCCGAAACCGCTGTGGGAACAACACGCACCAGCCGATTCTCGCAACCGCATCCGACTCGGGTTACGGCCCCTCATCGTGCGCGGCACCCGCACGATGATTATCGACGCAGGAATTGGTGACAAGCTGCCGCCAAAGCACGTGGACATTTACGGCGTCGAGCGCGCACGTCATCTCGATCATGCACTCGCGGAAGCCGGTGTGTCGGTTGACGACATCGATATCGTGCTCGCGTCGCATTTGCATTTCGATCACGCCGGCGGGTTCACCGAGCGGGACGAGCGGGGCGCACTACGCCCTCGATTCCCTAAAGCCCAGTACATCGTCAGACGCGGTGAGTGGGAAGATGCGATCGCGCCGACGGATCGCAACCGGGCCAGTTATCTGGCCGAGAACTTCAAGCCCCTCGCGGACGCCGGCGTGCTGCAGCTCGTCGACGACGACGTGACCATCATGCCGGGTGTTCGAGTACGCCGCACGGGAGGACACACCAAACATCACCAGATGGTTCTGATCGAGTCCGAAGGTCGCACCGCCGTGTTCGTTGCCGACTTCGTGCCGACGACGGCTCACATTCCGGATCCGTGGGTGATGGGCTACGACCTGTATCCGATGGACACGTTTACAGGCAAGCAGGTGTTCATTCCCGGAGGCGATTGCGAGGGATACCCTGATTTTCTTCGAACACGATCCGACGATTGCGGCTGGATACATCAGGGAAAAGGATGGAAAGAGGGTGGTGGAGGCTGTGCTCTAAGGGTGCCGGGTGCTTGGTGCCTGGTGCCTGGTGCTGTGCCGGGTGCGGTGCTGGGTGCCGTGCAGGGTGCCGGGTGCGGGCTGCCGACTGCCTGACTGCTGACTGCCGACTGTTTTGAAGGGAGCCTATGACCGTTCAGATTGGCATTATTGGTGGTAGCGGGTTGTACGACATGGCGGAGCTGACCGAGCGGGAGGAGGTCCGCGTGAAGACGCCGTTCGGCGACCCCTCGTCGCCGTACGTCGTTGGCACACTGCGTGGAAAGCGGGTGGCCTTTCTCGCGCGGCACGGCGCCGGGCATCGGCTGCTGCCGACCGAGCTCAACTTTCGCGCGAACATTTTTGGGTTCAAGACCCTGGGTGTCGAGCGGATCCTGTCTGCGAGCGCCGTCGGCAGCCTGAAGGAAGAGTACCGCCCGCTCGACATTGTCATTCCGGACCAGTTTCTCGATCGCACGCGAAACCGGATTAGTACGTTTTTCGGGAACGGGCTGGCCGTTCATGTGTCGTTTGCGCATCCGGTGTGCAAGACGCTGCGCCCCATCATGGCCGACGCGGTTGAACGGACTGGAGCGCGCGTTCATCGCGGCGGCACGTACGTCTGCATGGAAGGACCCCAGTTTTCGACGTTGGCCGAGTCGCAGCTCTATCGATCGTGGGGTATGGACGTCATAGGGATGACCAACCTTCAGGAGGCGAAACTTGCCCGCGAAGCGGAGATCTGTTATGTGACGATGGCTCTCGTGACCGACTACGACTGCTGGCATCCGGACCACGAGTCGGTCACCGTGGATATAATCGTCGCCAACTTGATGCAGAACGCGCAGACGGCTCAGAACGCGATTGCTGATGCCGTGGGGCGTCTGCCGGCGGAACGAAACTGCGAGTGTGCGTCCGCCCTGAAATTTGCCATCATCACCAGACCCGAAACCATTTCCGCGCAGGTGAAAAAGGACTTGGCGCCCATCATTGGCAAATATGTCTCATAACCAGGCCTACAAAAAGCTCGTCGTGACGGGGTCGATTGCGTTCGACTATCTGATGTCATTTCCCGGCAAGTTCACCGACCACTTCATCCAGGAACACATGTCGCGAGTCAGCCTGAGCTTCCTGGTGGACTCCATGGACAAGCGTCGTGGCGGGTGCGCTCCCAATATCGCGTACACGCTGGCCCTCCTCCGCGAGCGACCACGCTTGATGGCGACGGCGGGTCAGGACTTTGGCGAGTACCGCGAGTGGTTGAAGGCGGCCGGCGTCGACTGCTCACTGGTGGCGCAGGTCGACGGAAAGTTCACCGCGTCGTTTTTCTGCAGCACGGACACCGAAAACAATCAGATTGCCTCGTTCTACACCGGCGCCATGGCGCATGCCGCGGAACTTTCGTTTCGGACGGCCCACGGGTGCGACCTGGCGATTATTGCGCCCAACGATCCGTCGGCGATGGTGCAGTATGCGGAGGAATGCCGGGCGCTGAAAATTGCCTACATTTTCGATCCCAGCCAGCAGGTCGCACGACTGAGCGGCGACGAGCTTCGGGACGGCCTGATAGGTTCGAAGATCCTGATCTGCAACGACTACGAGTTCGAGATCATCCGCCAGAAAACGGGCATGGATGAAGCCGAGATTCTGAAGCACACCGACGCGCTGGTCGTGACGCGCGGGGAAAAAGGGTCATCGGTGCTTCAGAAGGACCGCCGCATCGATGTTCCGGCGGTGACGCCTCATCGCATCGTCGATCCGACGGGTGTCGGTGATGCGTTCCGCGGAGGCTTCATGAAGGGGCTGGCGGCCGGCGCCGATTACGAGGTCTGCGCCCGGATCGGCAGCGTTGCGGCCACATGGGCCCTGGAGCACCTTGGCGGCCAGAGCCACGCATACACCTGGGACGAATTCAGAGAACGGTACGCGAAGCACTTCGGCCCGATGCCGGTCAGTTGAAAAGTAGAAAAGCTCAAAGTTCAAAGTGGAAAGAAGTAAGTTACTTTGCACTTTAAACTTTGAACTTTTCCACTTTCTTCCATGTGTGCGCCTTGTCGGGCAGCCGGGCCCGTTCGGGCTTTCTAAAGACGACAATGCGGTTGGTATTGGTGCCTTTGCGGTTGTTGCTCACACCCCAGCAGTTTGCGGTCTTGGTGAACTGTTGGGCGTTGATCAACACGAGGTGAGGTTCCAGTCCAGCCCGGAGACCGCAGGGCAGCACGGCTTCCTCGAGTTTCACGCGTCCGCCTCGTACCTCGCCCACTTCGAACGCGACATGCCCGCCTGGCCGCAGCACGCGAACGAGCTCGGCGAACACATCGGTCATGGCCTGCTGCCACTCGTCGAGCTTTCGTACGACGGTCAGCTTCACGCTGGCGGTGTCGATGCCACAGAACCAGCCGCGCAGCCAGTTGTCGCCCGCATAGTCCACCACGTCGAGAAACGGCGGCGACGTCACGACCAGATCGACCGAGCCACTACGAATCTGCGGCGTGGCCGAACAAGAGCCGGTCAGGATGCGGTGTCGGCCAGCGGTCCGTGCGAGAAGCTGCAGGCTCCTGTCGTCACAGCTCTTGAGCAGTGCGCGGCTTTTCGCCAGGATGAGCGCCGCAACATGCCGGCGCGGGGGTATCTGCCGACGGTGGGCGTTGATGCGACGTTGAGATTCGAGCGACAGCGCCTGATTGGGTGGCAGCGTGTAGACGGAAAAGAATCCGCTGGAGTGGCCGGTCAGTCGATTGACCGCCACCATTCGAATCCACTGGTCGACGGTGTCCAGCGCGCCGGAACTGCGCGCGGGTGTTCAAGTATTCGCGCAGCGCACAAATCTCGCGGAGCGTGTCGGGATGGTAGAAGACCAGCAGCTCGTCGGGTCGTGGCGTGGACCGCGTGAAATCGATCGTGTCGAGACGTGCGCGCACCGCGTCGAGCGACGGTGGCACAAGACGCGGCGCGACGAGAATGGCGCTCAGCGGATTGATGTCGCAGCCGATCGCCTGCCGACCGAGCAGCGCAGCCTCCAGCACGGTCGTGCCGCGGCCCATGAACGGGTCGTACACGACGTCGCCAGGTTGCGTGAACCGCTCGATGAAGAAGCGGGGAAGTTGCGGCTTGAAGCACGCGCGATACGAGATCTCATGAAGGCTGCTGGCAGCCCTCTGCCGGCTGGTCCAGAACTCGTTTGTGAGCGTGTCGATGGCGATGCGGCCGCTCGGCGCCTCGACGGCCGTTGTGCCCGTCGTTGAGCGGCGTCCCTGCCATCGGAACGCACGCAACATGGTCAGTGCCTGCTCGTTGACGGCGAAGGTGCGATCCGCGGCTGCGGCGCGTGTCGATGCCATGCGTCTCATGCATAGCTTTTATCGACATGACTCGTACGGGCATTACAATGCGCGTGCTGACAGTGCACGGGACTGCACACTATGACGCCTTCTTTTCAGATCGGAGTCGTCGCGCTGTTGCTGGCGAGCCTCATCTGGGCGGCCACGCTCGTCGCCGCGCCCTACATCGTCAGCCGCGTGTCAGACGATGCGCCCGTCCTTCGGGCGGCGGCTGTCGTCTATGCGCTGGCGAGTTTCATCTGTCACCAGCGGCCGGAGCGCTCGTTTCGACTGTGCTGGTGTGCAGGTCCCGGTCTGCGCGAGGTGCGAAGGTCTCTATCTGGCAGCGCCGTTCGGCATTGCCTGGCTGGTCGCCCTCCGTCGTCGTTATCGAACGGCCATCGCGTCACGCCGCACGTGGCAGCGAATCATCGTCGTGGCCTCGATCCTGACCCTGATGACCCTGGTGTGGGAGTGGATGACAGGAGAGATGACTTCGGGTGTCGTGCGCGCGGCTGCAGGCGGTGTGCTCGGTGCGGCGGTTGCGGCAGCCGTGACGGCCGTCGCTGTTGGAGACTTGCGGTAAGCCGCGCGGGGTGCGGTAGACTGTCGCGGTGGCGGTGACGCGCGAACAACAATCAGAACGTCCTACGCAGGCGCTGATTTGCCTTGCGGCCTGGGCCATTCCTGGATCGGGCCATTTGTGGTTGCGGCGACGGAAGGGCATCGTCTTCCTGGCCGCGCTCCCTCTCATGTTTGCCATCGGGATTGCGCTCGAGGGCCGGCTGTTTCCGTTCGAACCGTCCCAACCGCTGGTCGCGCTGGCCGCCATCGCAGACGTTGGGATTGGAATCCCCTATTTCATCGCGCGCAGCCTGGGGTTGGGGGCCGGGCGTGTTGTCGCTGTGACTTACGAGTATGGCAATGCCTTCCTCATCGTGGCCGGCCTGATGAACCTTCTCGTGGTCATTGACGCGTTCGACATCGCATCCGGGCGCAAGTAGCGCGATGCAGAGTCACTTTCTGCTTCTGCTACTGTTCTCGTTTTTCGTGGCTCTGGTCTTTGCGGTGCTGCTGCGCGAGGAACCTCGCGAACAGATGCGGCTGGGTGCCATGATGTTCGGTGGCTTGGTCGGTGCCGCCGTGTTACTTGGCTGGATGATGTACCCCTTCCCGTTGTGACGCTCGATCCCCGCCACCAGCAATGGGCCGCTGGGGCGCTGTTCTCGCGTACATGGCGGTCTTGTTCGTTCTCTCGTCGATTTCGAATCCTCCCGCACTTCCTCGTGCCGGTTCAGACAAGCTCATTCATAGCCTGTTGTACGCAGGACTCGGAGCGGTCACAGTCCGGGCGCTCGCTCAAGGACGATGGCACGACATCCGTGCTGCGCACGCGATTGGTGCTCTATTGATCGCCGTCGTCTATGGCGCCTTCGACGAGTTCCACCAATCATTTGTCGAGGGTCGCGATTCCAATCTCGGCGATCTCGGAGCGGATGCAGTCGGGGCCTGCGCCGCGGCAGTTGGTCTGTGGGTCTGGAGTATACTCACGAGGCGAGATTGAGAATCAGGAATTGAGAATTGAGAATTGAAAAATTTGAAAATTCAATTCTTAATCCTGATTGTCGATTCCTAATTCTCAATTCCTAATTCTCAATTCCCTATGCATCAGATCGAGGGATCCAGTAAAGCCCGTGGCGCCAGATTCGCGCTGGTCGTGTCGCGCTACCACGATTTCGTGACCGATCGTTTGCAGGCCGCAGCGCTTGCGGCGCTCGATGAAGCGGAGGTGTTGCCGGACGACATTACGGTCATCAAAGTGCCGGGCGCGTTCGAGATCCCGCTGGCGGCGCAGCGTGCTGCCGAAACGGGCCAGTTCGACGCCGTGGTTTGTCTTGGCTGTCTGATCCGTGGAGGGACACCACACTTCGAGTACATTGCGAGCGCGGTTGCGCACGGCATTACCAGTGCTGCAGCGGCGACCGGCATCCCGATGGCTTTCGGCGTCCTGACGACGAACTCGGTCGAGGAGGCGATCGAGCGTGCGGGAAGCGGTTCGTCGAACAAAGGTTGGGAAGCCGCACGGGCCGCAATCGAGATGACAACGACGATCAAGAAACTTGGTCGTCGCGCGGCTCCAGGGATACGAGTGTGAGCCGAACGCGCGACGGCGATACCGGTGTCGGTACTCCTGTCAGCAGCAGTCGACGCGCTCACGAAGTCGCGCTACAGATGCTGTACCAGTGGGAGGTTGGGCAGAGCGACATCGAAACCGTTGCCCAGGTCTATGCCCAGCACGAAGCGCCCGGCTCGGCGCCATCCGAGGCCGTCCGGGCATTCGCCGAGCAGCTGGCCCGAGCCACGACCGCCAACTTGAAGGTCATCGATCCGCTGATTTCCGAGCATGCCGAACACTGGCGGCTGTCTCGAATGGCGGTTCTGGACCGGCTCATCCTGCGGATGGCCGTCTACGAACTGCTGCACACGAATGCGCCGCGACCGGTCGTGATTAACGAGGCGATCGAGCTGGCAAAGAAGTTCAGCACAGAGGATTCGGCGAAGTTCGTCAATGGTGTGCTCGACGCGATTGCCAGGCACATCGCCGGGTAAGGCGTTGCAGAAAAAGCCCGATTCTCCAGTCATGACGCAGGAAGGCGACCAACTCATCCAGAGGCGCGAAAACCTGGCCGAGCTCGTGCGGCTGGGCGTCGATCCTTACCCGCATCGATTCGACCGGACCGACACGATCGAAGCCCTTGTCAGCCAGCACGGCCTGAAGAGCCGTGAAGAGTTGGAGGCGAATCGCATCGCGGTCGAGACAAGCGGACGGATCCTGGCGATCCGCAGCTTCGGCAAGGCCAACTTCCTGGTGCTCAGCGATGGCCGCGCGAAGATTCAGGTCTACGTGCGCGAAGATGCCCTTCCGGCGAAGGACTTCCAAATCTTCAAGCTGCTCGACTTCGGTGACTTCATTGGTGTGGGCGGGTATTTGTTCCGGACCAAGACCAACGAGTTCACCATTCACGCCAGCCGGCTCGAGTTTCTGTCGAAGTGCCTGCGACTGCTTCCCGAGAAGTGGCATGGGCTGAGCGATATCGAGACCCGCTATCGCCAACGGTACCTCGATCTCATCGTCAATCCGGATTCCCGACGTGTGTTCGAGGTGCGCGGGCGCGTCATTGCCGGCCTCCGGCGCTTTCTGGATGCCCGGGGATATATCGAGGTTGAGACGCCCATGATGCAAGCGGTGCCGGGAGGGGCTTTGGCCCGTCCCTTCGTCACCCGGCACAACGCGCTCAGCATCGACCTGTTTTTACGGGTGGCGCCCGAGCTCTATCTGAAACGACTCGTCGTAGGCGGGATGGAACGCGTCTATGAGATCAATCGTAACTTCCGGAATGAAGGGATCTCGACCCAGCATAATCCGGAGTTCACGATGCTGGAGTTCTATCAGGCCTACAGCGACTACCACGATCTCATGACGCTCACCGAAGAGATGCTGTCCGAGGTCGCGCGCGAGGCGATTGGTGCCGAGGAAGTCGCATTCGGGCCTCATCGTATTTCTCTCCGTCCGCCGTTCGGGCGCCTGTCGCTGCGTGATGCCGTCAGGGCTGCGGCGGCGGCCAAGCTCGGGCGGGAAGTCAGCGAGGCAGATCTCCGCTCCCGTGATTCGGTTGCGGCAATCGCAGCCAGGCTCAACGTCGAGGTGAAGCCGGGACAGGGAGCCGGTAAGGTCACGACGAGCCTGTTCGAGGCCTTGTGCGAGGCTCAGCTCGTCCAACCTACCTTTGTCTTCGACTTTCCAACCGAGGTCTCGCCACTGTCGAAACAACGCGCAGACGACCCGGATACGGTCGAACGGTTCGAGCTGTACATCGGCGGGTTCGAGGTCGCCAACGCGTTCAGCGAGTTGAACGACCCCGTTGAGCAACGACGGCGCTTCGAGCAGCAGCTGGCCGAGCGCCAGCGCGGTGATCAGGAAGCACACGAAATGGATGAGGATTACGTGCGCGCGCTCGAGTATGGTCTCCCACCGACAGCCGGCGAGGGTGTCGGCATCGATCGCCTCGTGATGCTGCTGACCGACAGTCCGTCAATCCGCGACGTCATCCTGTTCCCGCTGATGAAGCCGAGAAAAGACAGTGGCCAGGGGCCAGTGGCCGGTGGCCAGGAAGACCGTCGACCAGTGACCAGAGCGACATTGACGCGGGGTTGTCACGAACCGACCACTGACCACTGACCACTGTCGAAATGCCCTTTGAGATCTTCATCGCGCTCCGGTACCTGCTGGCCCCGCGCAAACAGGCCTTGATCTCGCTGATATCCCTGATTTCAACGCTGGGCGTTGCCGTCGGCGTCATGGCGGTGATCGTGGTCCTGGCCCTCATGACCGGCCTGCAAGGGGAGCTGCGCGATCGGCTTCTGGGGTCGCAGGGGCACATCTACGTGCTCAAGCAAGGCGGCATCATCGACTATCGCCAGGAAGCCGCGAAGCTGAGAGCGATTCCGCGTGTTGAAGGTGCTGCACCGGCATTGCTCGGTGTTGCGCTGGTTTCCAGTGCCCGCGCGGAAGCGTTCGTGACGTTGAAAGGGATAGACCCCGCACTCGAGCCGGACGTGACCGAGATTGGCACACGGATGGAGTCCGGGCGTCTGACCGATCTTGCCGCTCGCACCCCGACGTCCCACCGGGCATCGTCATCGGCAAGGGGCTGTCGGAGAAGCTCGGGGCGTTCGTGGGCGATACGGTCACGTTGTTGACGCCGCAGGGTACGTTATCACCGATGGGCATGTTGCCTCGGTCGCGGCCGTTCCGGGTCGTGGGGATCTTCAGCCTGGGCCTTTTCGAGGTCGATTCTTCCTGGGGGTTCATTGGGTTGCCGGTGGCACAACGGCTCTTCAATCGAAGCGATGTCGAGTACATCCAGCTGCGCGTCGACAATCTCGACGATGCCCCTCAGATTGCAGCGACAATTCCGGAACGGCTTGGGAAGGAGTACCTGCCGCAAGACTGGACCGACATCAATCAGTCGCTGTTTTCGGCGCTCTGGATGGAACGGGTGGCCATGGCCATTGCGGTCTTCCTGATTGTTGTCGTTGCGGCACTCCAGATTGTTTCGTCTCTCGTGCTGCTGGTCATGGAGAAGAGCCCGGACATCGGCATCCTCAAAACCATGGGGGTCTCCGCCCGAAGTGTGATGGGGATCTTCATGCTGCAGGGCACGATCATCGGGCTCGTCGGGACGACCATTGGAGCAATCGGAGGCGTGAGCCTGGCGACGATCCTGGATCGGTACCGGCTGATCCGCGTACCGATGGACGTCTATCAAATTGAACACGTCCCCTTCGTGGTCGAGCCCTTCAGCCTGACCATCGTGATCCTGGCCACCATCGGCGCCTGTTTTCTGGCCACCATCTATCCATCGCGACAGGCGGCGCGTCTCGACCCGGTTGAAGCGTTGAGGTACGGATAGGGAGACGACGAACTCTTGTAGAGGCGGGTCTTGAGACCCGCCGACTGACGACCGTTATGTCCTTTATCGAAGTCTTATCCCTCAACAAGACCTACGCGGTCGGGACGAACCGACTCCACGTGCTGCGCGACCTCGAGCTGGCGGTCGAGCGTGGCGAGATGATCGCGATTGTCGGGGCGTCCGGAGTTGGGAAGAGCACATTGCTGCATCTGCTTGGCGGTCTCGACCGACCCGACGGAGGAACCATTCGTGTCAACGAGACGGATCTTCGCGCCCTCACCGACGGGCAGCTGGTCGCGTTTCGCAACCGGCACATCGGCTTCGTCTTTCAGTTTCATCATTTGTTGCCTCAGTTCGATGCGCTCGAGAACGCCGAGATGCCGTTGCGGATTGCCCGGATGGCTGTGCCTGACGCCCGTGCGCGGGCTTCATCACTGCTCGCCCGTGTGGGGATCGGCGAGCGGCTCACGCATCGGCCGGCGACGCTTTCGGGCGGCGAGCAGCAGCGTGTGGCGGTGGCGCGGGCGCTGGTGGCTCGGCCCGATGTTCTGCTAGCGGATGAACCTACGGGCAACCTCGACGAGCCGACGGCTGAGACGCTTCATGGATTGCTGCGTGAAATGCACCGGGAGCACGGGCTGACCTCGATCATTGCGACCCACAATCCCCGCCTGGCGGCGGCCTGCGACCGAGTGCTCGCGCTCGAAGGTGGGCAACTCCGTCCCGCTTGAGCTGATAAGCTCCTTTCTTACACGAACTTAATCGAAAAGAGCAGTGGTTCATGTCGGCCCGATGCCGTATAATGCCGATAGGATACCTGTGCGGCTGAACTCCCATCCTTTCTTATAGGTCGTCCGGATGTTCGAACGTTATACGGAACGAGCGCGTCGTGTTCTTTTCTTCGCGCGGTACGAAGCCAGTCAGCTTGGCAGCATTTCGATTGAAACCGAGCACTTGCTGCTCGGTCTCATTCGCGAAGGCAAAGGGCTGACCAGTCGGATTTTTGCCCGATCCCACCTGTCCCTCGAAAACATCCGCAAGGAAATCGAAGGTCGGACCGTCTTCCGGGAGAAGGTGTCGACGTCGGTGGAGATTCCGTTCAGCGCCGAAACCAAGCGCGTGCTGCAATTTGCCGCAGAAGAAGCCGATCGGCTGCTTCACAACTACATCGGCACCGAACACCTGCTGCTCGGCATCCTGCGAGAAGAACGCTCGGTTGCGGCATCGATTCTGATGGAAAAGGGCATGCGGCTGAACACGGTCCGGGAGGACATCGTCCAGCTGCTCAACGAGAAGTCGACGCTGACGCGCGTGAAGGAAACGCCGCTCCTGGCCGAATTCAGCCGTGACCTGACCGAGTCGGCGATGAAGAACCAGCTCGACCCGCTGGTCGGGCGGGAGCACGAACTCGAGCGCGTCCAGCAGGTCCTTTGCCGCCGCACGAAGAACAACGCGGTCCTCATTGGCGAGCCTGGCGTCGGCAAGACCGCCATCGTCGAAGGGCTGGCCCAGAAGATCGTCTACGGCGACGTGCCGCATTTCCTCGCCGACAAGCGCATCCTGGCCCTGGACATCTCGCTGATTGTGGCGGGCACGAAGTATCGCGGTCAGTTCGAGGAACGGCTCAAGGCCATCATGAAGGAGCTGACCGACAACCCCAACATCATCGTGTTCATCGACGAGCTGCACACGCTGGTCGGGGCTGGCTCGGCCGAAGGCTCACTCGATGCGGCCAATATCCTCAAGCCGGCTCTCTCGCGCGGTGAGATCCGCTGCATTGGCGCCACGACGCCGGCCGAGTACCGGAAGTACATTGAAAAGGACCGATCGCTCGAGCGCCGATTCCAGGCCATCAAGGTCGACCCACCAGTCGAGCGCGAGACCATCGAGATTCTCACCGGTGTGAAAGATCGCTACGAAGGATTTCATCACGTCGAGTACACGCGCGAAGCCATTGAAGCCGCGGTGTATCAATCGAGCCGGTACATCACCGACCGGTTCCTGCCGGACAAGGCGATTGACCTCATCGACGAGGCCGGCGCCCGCGCCAAGCTGCGCGAGGCGGGCTACAGCGAGGAGTTCGGCGAAATCAACAAGAGTATTCGCGTCGCGGTCGAGCAGATGGAAAGCGCCGTCTCGCAGAAGGACTTCGAGAAGGCCCAGTTCTATCGCGAGCAGGAAGTGACGGCGCGAGAGAACCTGCAGTTCGTGCGCGAGAAGTTCGACGTCAAGTCGAGCGCTCGACGTGTCGTGGTTGGCAAGCAGGACATCGATGAAGTGGTCTCGACGTGGACCGGCGTGCCCATCACGTCGATCAACCAGGACGAAGGCGACAAGCTGCTCCGCATGGAGCAGGACCTTCACAAGCGCGTGATTAGTCAGGAGCGGGCCATTTCGGCCGTCTCGAGAGCGATCCGCCGATCGCGGGCAGGTCTGAAGAATCCGAATCGGCCGGTCGGCAGTTTCATGTTCCTCGGGCCGACGGGCGTCGGCAAGACCGAGCTCGCGCGGGCGCTGGCGAACTTCCTCTTCGGCAGCGACGCGGCGCTGATTCGTTTCGACATGTCCGAGTACATGGAGAAGCACTCGGTGTCGAAGCTGATTGGCTCGCCGCCTGGATACGTCGGACATGAAGAGGGCGGTCAGCTCACCGAAAAAGTCCGGCGGAATCCGTACTCGGTCGTTCTGCTCGACGAAATCGAGAAGGCGCACCCGGATATTTTCAACATCCTGCTGCAGGTGTTCGAGGATGGACATCTCACGGACGGCCTCGGCAACCGGGTGAACTTCAAGAACACGATCATCATCATGACGTCGAACATCGGGGCCCGGTTCATCCAGAAGAAGGCCTCGCTGGGATTCCAGTCGACCGATTCGACCGAGATCAACAAGAGCGTATCCGACATGGTGCTGGGCGAGGTGCGACGCACCTTCAACCCCGAGTTCGTCAACCGCATCGAAGAGATCATTGTCTTCGAGGCGTTGTCGGACGATGATTTGCGGCGCATCATGTCGCTGCTCGTGGACCAGCTCAACGAGAATCTGGTCAACCGCCAACTGAAAATCATGCTGATGCGCGAGGTCATCGACTGGATCATCGATGCCACGTGCAAAGATCGTTCGTACGGTGCACGACCCCTTCGTCGGGCAATCCAGCGCTATATCGAGGACCCGCTCTCCGAGGAGCTCATTCGTGGTCACCTGCGTGGTGGAGAGGTCGACGTCTACCTCGACAGTGGCGTTCTGGCCTACCGGCCGGCGGGCGAGCTTCAGGCAGGCCGTAAGCTAGCCCAGAACGTCTGATTACCAGTAAACTGTTTTCGGCGGCTGTCGCACATTCGAGCGCCTGTCTGGCAGCCTTGGTCGTCTGCGCATGAGAATGTCAAAGTTGTGCCGTAATCTGTTCGCGTGCGCCCTGCTCTGTGGCGGGCGTACTGATGAGCTGGCCGGCCGCAGCACAAACCCCGTCGTCCCGGTTGAAACCGTTCGTGGTCTGCGGGGGAACGCAGCCTGCTCCCGCCAAGGAACCGCCAGCCGGTTCGGGCCCCGTCATCCTGGCGATCGTCCCGTGCTTCGAGAAGCAGGGCGGCACGTCTGTCATCGAGCCCGAGACCTATCTCTTCTATATCCAGACGCGCGGCAGTCAGCCATCGCAGGACCGGTGGGTTCCCTATGATGCGGCGGCCGAACAGCGCGCGCTCGAGGACTTCCGTCGACTGTGGGGGACGAACTTCCTCACCGATTTGTCGGTCGTCTCTGAGGACTATGTATTTCCGAACGGTGTTGTCGGCAAGCTCATTGTCTACAACATGGAGGAGCGCGAGCGCATCAAGATCGTCAACTACACGGGCTCCAAGCAGTTCGAGCAGACCAAGCTCGAAGAAAAGATGCGTGACCAGGGCGTGGCCATCCGCCTCGACTCGTTCGTGGACGATGGGCAGATCCGGCGCGTGAAGACGATGATCCGGGAGCTGCTCGCCGAGAAGGGCTACCAGGATGTCAGCATCGAGCACCAGGTCAAGCCCGTCGAGGGTGGGCCCGAAGCTCGTCAACCTCACCTTCGTGATTAACGAAGGTCCGAAGATCCGAATCGAACGTGTGGATTTCGTCGGCAACAAGGCGTTTGCAGACGGCACCCTGAAGAAGAAGATGAAGGAGAACAAGGAGCGGGGCTTCCTGTCCTTCATTACGGGAGGCGGCACGTATCAGGAGGCCAAGTTCGAGGAAGACGCCGAAAAAGTTCAGGCGCACTATCGGAACAACGGCTACATCTACGCACAAGTCGGCCAACCCGAACTGAAAACCCTGAGTCAATCGAGCGACGGCAAGACCCGCAAGATCGAGTTGCAGATCCCGGTTGACGAAGGCGACCGTTACCGGGTCGGCGATGTGTCCTTCGATGGAAATACCGTGCTCAGCAGCGCGGCGCTGAGACCCTTCTTCAAGGTAGAACCCGGGGAGTACTACAGCCAGAAGCGCTTCGTAGACGGCATCAACAAGGTCCAGGAAGTGTACGGGGCCGGCGGCTACATGGAGTTCACGGCGGTGCCGACATTCGCGCCGGCTGCTGAAAATCCAGCAGGCTCGAATGGCTCGAGTGCGCGACGAAGCTCGGGCCCCGAAGTTGACGTGACGGTGCGGCTCCAGGAAGGCAAGCAGTACTTCGTCAACCGCATCACGTTCCTGGGCAACACGACGACGCGCGACAATGTCATCCGGCGCGAGGTTCGTCTCTATGAGAACAACGTCTTCAACACCGAGGCGTTGAAGAACACCGTGCGACGGCTGAACCAGCTGGGGTATTTCAAGCCAATCGAGGATCAGAAGAACATTCAGGTCGACAAGACCCCCGACAGCGAGAACAAGGTCGATGTCACGCTGAAGTTCGAGGAGCAGAACCGCAACCAGCTCACGTTTGGCGCGGGCGTGTCACAGTATGACGGTGTGTTCGTCCAGTTGGGGTTCCAGACGGCCAACTTCATGGGCCGCGGCGAGACGCTCGGCGTCAACATTCAGACGGGCGCCCGGGCCCACAATTATCAGATTGCGTTCACCGAGCCGTATCTGTTCGATCGAGCCATCACCGGCGGCGTCGACGTCTATAACCGCGAAGTTGAGTACATCGGGCAGTTCACGCAGTCGTCGCGGGGCGGCAACCTGGTATTCGGGTGGCCGCTCGCGGACTTCACTCGGGCATTCGTGAACTACAGCTACGAACAGGTCACGGTCAAGGACTTCAACGAGGCCTTTCTCAATCCGAACTGTATTTTCAGCGAACTGGGATGTTCGCAGATCGAGCTGAGTCAGATCAAGGAGAGGGCGCCCGACCTGCTCGCTCGGAATCCGTACCTGTACGATTCGTTGCTCATCGGCCAGAACGGGTACCGGACCGTGAGCAAGATCACCCCGAGCGTCGTGTTCAACACCGTCGACCAGCCCATTTTCCCAACGTCGGGCAAGCGTCTCTCGGCATCCATCGATCTGGCGGGCTTTGGCGGAAACACCAATTTCTACAAGCCTCAGGCAGAGTTCGTGGCGTACTTCCGGCACACGTCGCGGACGTCGCTGGGCCTGCGGGCCCAGGCGGCGTACCTGTCGCCACTCGGCAGCACGCAGTACATCCCGATCTTCGAGACCCTGTACCTCGGTGGTGGGTACAGCGTGCGAGGCTACGACATTCGATCGATTGGTCCGACGGATCCGGAGACGGGGCTGGTACTCGGTGGCAACAAGAGTCTTCTCTTCAACCTCGAGTATCTGATCACGATTGCGGGGCCCGTCCGGCTCATCCTTTTCGCCGATGCCGGTCAGGTTCGGGCGCGAGGGGTGCCGTTCTCGTGGAAGATGCCGGTTCTGGGTCAGGAGCAGGTCGTGCCGTGGGTCCCGGCGCCCGGGAGATACGTCAGAGCTCATCACGCCGTTGCCGCTCGACCCCTTCAGAATCCGGCAGACGGGAGAAACCGGCGCCTTCAAGACGTCGACTGGAGCCGAAATCCGCTTCTTCATGCCCGTGCTGAACGTGCCATTCCGGCTGATCTTCGCATACAATGGCAACCGCGAGGGCGTGTACAACAACAACCTCGAGCAGGAAAAGGCATTCAAGTTCCGCTTCGACGTCGGCACCACCTTCTAACAGGATGCTGAAGAAAGGATTGTTGCCCCGGAGCCCACAGAGGTCACAGAGCGGGTTGGGCCGATTTCTCTGTGTGCGCTGTGTTCTCCGTGGTGAAGCCGTGTGTTTCAGCAGCCTTCTAAGTCCGTGAAAGGAAATCGCCTGATGCGCAAATACACCGCTGTCTTTCTGGGGATGATCTGCCTGGCCGCACCCGCGCGAGCGGCACAGGCGCCGGCCGGGGGTGAGGCTCCTCAGCAGGCACCGACCGCAGCGCCGGCAGGTGCGCCGGCCCGGCCTATCAGCATTGGCTGGGTCGATCTCGAGCGAATCGTCCAGACCTCGGCCGAAGGCAAGCTTGCCAGTGCCAAAGTCCAGGCGCTCACTCAGAAAAAGAGCAGCGAGCTTGGCGAAAAGAACAAGCAGCTCCAGGCGACGCAGCAGAAGCTGCAGGCGGGCGGAACCGTCCTCAACGACTCGGCCCGCAACCAGCTGGAGCGCGAGGTCGAGCGCCTGAACGTCGACCTTCAGCGGATGCAGCAGGATGCACAGCAGGAACTTCAGGAGCTGCAGCAGGAGCTTCAGGCGGAGTTCATGAAGAAGCTCTCGCCCATCATCGAGCGCGTGGTCAAGGAACGCAACATCAACTTTTTGTTCAGCCGGGTCGAAGCGGGTATCGTGTTCGCGGATCCATCGCTGGATTTGACCGACGACCTGATCAAACGTTTCGACGCGACGGCGGGCGCGCCTCCTCCCCCGGCGGCGGGTGCGAAGCCGACGACGCCCGCGCCAGCTCCGAAGCCGACGTTGCCTGCTCCGACGATCCCGCCAACGACGCCGCCTGCAACGCCGCCGAAGCCCTGAGCGCCGCGTGCGCGAATCCGGCTTCGTGTGTTAAGGTTCGAGGCACCGTGCGTAGTGCACGGTGCATCGAGCACCGCCAATTCCGTGCCTATCGATATCCCTGTCCTGCTGGACCGTCTCTGTTACCGGTATCCGTCGTTCCTCGTTGACGCGATTGCGGAGTACGACCCTGGCCGCCGCCTGGTCGCGCTGAAGAACGTCACCGTCAGCGAAGAGTTCTTCCAGGGACATTTCCCCGGGAACCCGCTGATGCCGGGCGTGCTCATGTTGGAGACGCTGGCGCAGGTGGCGACCATTCTGCTGCTGCATCGCGAAAATGGGACTCCTGCCACCCGGGTCTCACTGCGTGGTGTCAACGACGCCAAGTTCCGGCGGCAGGTGGTGCCTGGCGACACGCTCCGCCTTGAAGTCACCCTCGGTCGGGCACGATCGAAAATGGCCAAGGCCAAAGCGGTGGCGTATGTCGGAGAGCAGATCGTGGCCGAAGCGGAGCTGCTGCTCGGTCTCGCGGCAGACCGGACGGCCATCGACTCGACCGCTCGCGTGCATCCGGGAGCCGAGATTGGTGAAGGGACGGTGGTCGGCCCGCACGCGGTGATCAGCGAGCACGTCAAAATCGGGCGTCGTTGCCGGATCGGGGCGTCGGCCGTGATTGACGGCTGGACGGAGATTGGTGACGAAACGGAGATTTTCCCGTTTGCGTCGATCGGTCTCATTCCGCAGGACCTGAAGTTCAAGGGCGAACTGACGAAGCTCGTGATTGGGGAGCACAACATTTTCCGGGAGTTCGTGACGATTCACCGTGGCACCCAGGGCGGCGGCGGTATGACGCAGATTGGTGATCGCAACCTGTTCATGGCGTACGCCCACGTTGCGCATGACTGTCGGCTCGGCCACGACATCATCTGCGGCCACATGGCCACGCTCGGCGGTCACGTCGTGGTCGAGGATTTCGCGAACATTGGCGCCGGCTCGGGCGTGCATCAGTTTTGCCGAGTCGGACGCCATGCGTTCATTGGCGGCTACTCGGTCGTCACCAAAGATGCGCTGCCGTTTGCGAAGACGGTGGGCAATCGCGCGCGGATTTACGGGTTGAACACGATTGGCCTGATACGGCGGGGTTTCTCGACCGACACGGTCACCAAGCTGAAGCGCGCATTTCGGTACCTGTTGCAGTCGAAGCTCAACACGAGCCGTGCGCTCACGCAAATCGAGAGAGACGCGACGCTTGCCTGCCCGGATGTGCAGTACCTGATCGAATTCATCCGCTCCTCGCAGCGAGGGGCTCTGCTGCGACGGCCGACCCGGCGGACCGAAGAAATGGTGGTGGATGACTGACGCATGCGCCTAGGGCTGATCGCCGGCAACGGTAGGTTCCCGTTTCTGGTCCTCGACGCCGCGCGCGCCATGGGGCATGACGTCACGATCATTGCCCTCAAGGAAGAAACCTTCAAGGATCTGAATGACGCCGCCGCGCGAGCAAAAGTCGACATTCACTGGATCTCGATCGGTCAGCTGGGCACCTGCTTGAGTCTGCTCAAACGAGCGCAGGTGACACACGCGGTGATGGCCGGTCAGGTCAAACACACGAAAATTTTCGCGGGCGGGATTGTTCCGGACCTCACGTTTCTGAGCGTGCTCCGGAAGCTGTCGTCCCGCAACACGGATGGCCTCATCGGTGCCGTGGCCGAGGTCTTGCGCGATCACGGCATCGAGCTCATGGATTCGACGGCGCTGCTGGGACCGCTGCTCGCGCGGCCAGGGATTCTGACTGACCGGGGCCCAACGAGGCCGAGCAGAAGGATCTCGAGTTCGGATACCGGATGGCGGACGCGATTGCCGCGCTCGATATCGGCCAGACGATTGCGGTGAAACATCTGGCCGTTGTGGCCGTGGAAGCGATGGAGGGGACCGACGAAGTCATCGGCCGGGCCGGGTATCTGGCAGGTCCCGGCGTGTCCATCGTCAAGGTGGCGAAGCCCAAGCAGGACATGCGATTCGACGTCCCGGTCATTGGACTGGCGACAGTTCAGGCGATGCGTGTGGCCGGTGCGTCGGCGCTGTCGGTCGATGCGGGCAGAGACCCTGGTGTTCGATGGAGACGCGGTGAGAGCGTCGGCGGATGAGGGCGGTATCGCCATCGTGGGCCGTACACAACATGGGTGACGCGACAGCGTTGCGTATGGGCGTCATAGGGTACGGCCACGTGGGCCGGCATCATGCCCGCATTCTCTCCGAGTTGAGCGATGTCGAGGTGCAGTGGATCGTCGACATCGACCGGAGTCGTGCGGATGAGGGCGCGGCGCTTCTGGGGGCCAGGGCTGCCTACGATGCGCGGGACATCCTCCGGGAAGTCGATGCCGTGAGCGTGGCGGTGCCGACGCACGCCCACCTCGAGGTTGCGCGGCCTTTTCTTCAGAATGGCGTCGCGACGCTCGTCGAAAAGCCGCTCGCGGGATCGCTGTCGGAGGCGGACGAGCTGATTGCAGCGGCGGCCTCGACCTCGGCCACGCTTGGTGTCGGCCACACCGAGCGCTTCAATCCGGCCGTGCGGGCGGCATCCGGGCTGATGACCGAGCCCAAATTCATCGAGGTGCACCGCCTCGGTGCGTTCCCAGAGCGCAGCCTCGACATCGACGTGATCTTCGACGTGATGATCCACGATCTTGACGTGATTCTTTCTCTGGTCAAATCGGATGTGGCGTCAATCGAGGCGGTGGGGGTTGCCGTGCTGACCGATCGGATCGACATCGCCAACGTCAGGCTGCGGTTTGCCTCGGGCTGTATTGCAAACCTGACGGCGAGCCGCATCAGCCGCGATCGGGTGCGCAAAATCCGCTGGTTTCAGCACGACGCGTATGTGTCCATCGATTACGCCGAACAGGAACTGGAGCACTGGCGGCTGGTGCGCAGCGACGGTCACCAGCCCAGGATTGAGGGCGGGAAGATTGACGTCGCCTCGCCAGGAGCCGCTCCGGATGGAACTCATGGACTTCGTCGAGGCGGCCCGGGCGCGGCGTCAGCCGATGGTGGACGGTGCCGCCGGACGGCGAGCGATGGCACTGGCACATCGGATTGCGGAGCACATGGAAAGTCAAAGGTAAAAGGTCAACCTTTGCCCTTTGACCTTGTTTGTTATGCATCACGATCTCACGGACTTTCTTGCGGATCTCGAGAAGCGGTCGCTCCTGACGCGTGTGCAGGAGGCCGTGAGCCCCGACCTCGAGATTGCGGCGGTGACCGACCTCGCATGCAAGTCGCCTGGTGGCGGTCCGGCGCTGCTCTTCGCGCGCCCGTCGGGCTACAGCATACCCGTTGCGACCAATGTGTTCGGATCGCTCGAGCGGATGTGTCTGGCACTCGGCGTCAAGTCGCTCGACGATCTCGCGCGTGAGATCGACGAGCTGATGACCCCGAAAATGCCTGGTGGGTTCCTCGATGCGGTCAGGATGATGCCGCTCGTCGCTCGTCTGAGTGATTTGATGCCCAAAACGGTCAAGGACGGGCTGTGCCAGGAAGTGGTGCGCCGCGACGGTACGCTCGACGAATTTCCAATCCTCAAGTGCTGGCCCGGTGATGGCGGAAAGTACATCACGTTCCCGCTGGTCATCACCAAGGATCCCGAGACCGGTGTCCGGAACATTGGCGCGTACCGGTTACAGGTCTTCGATGGCCGCACGACGGCCATGCATTGGCAGCGTCACAAAGGGGGAGCCCAACACTATCGCGTTGCCGAGCGGCTCGGTCGGCGGCTCGAGGTTGCCGTGGCGTTGAGCCCTTCACCCGTTCTTGCGTACGCGGCGACGGCGCCCATGCCAGAGGGGCTCGATGAGCTGTTGCTGGCGGGATTTCTGTCCCGCCGCCGCATCGAGCTCGTGAAGGCGGTGACCGTGGACCTGGAGGTCCCGGCCAGCGCCCACATCGTGCTTGAAGGGTACGTCGAGCCCGGCGAGCGGCGACGAGAGGGACCGTTCGGAGATCACACCGGCTTCTATTCGCTGGCCGATGACTTCCCTGTATTTCATATCCAGTGCATCACGCATCGCCGCAACCCAACGTATCTCACGACGGTTGTTGGGATTCCGCCGCAGGAGGACTATTACCTTGGCAAGGCGAGCGAGCGGATCTTTCTCCCAGTGATTCGCAAGACCGTTCCCGAGATCGTCGACATGTACTTTCCGGCGGAAGGGATCTTCCACAATCTCGTGATCGTCTCCGTCGACAAACGGTATCCTGGCCACGCCCGCAAGATCATGAACGCCTTCTGGGGGCTTGGGCAGCTCATGTTCTCCAAGATCATCGTGGTGGTGGACAAGGATGTGAATGTCCAGGACGTGCGGGAGGTGGCCTGGATCGTGGGCACGCACGTGGATCCGCAGCGCGACATTCAATTCACTCGGGGGCCACTCGACGATCTGGAGAATGCATCCGATCTGCCTGCCTACGGGAGCAAGATGGGAATTGATGCGACCCGCAAGTGGGCGTCTGAAGGCTTTCAACGCGAATGGCCGACGCGCGTCGTGACCAGCGAGGCGGCAGGACGGCGGGCGCTGCAGGTCTGGAGTTCGATTCAACCACGCAAGTAATGCTGGACACATTGTCGGCAAAGATCGACGCACGCGAGCGGCTGACCGAAGCCGAGATCAGCGCCCTGGCCTCGATGACGGACATCATCGGGCTGGGCATGCTGGCCGAAGGGGTGCGACGCGCACCGTCATGGCGATCGTGTGACGTTTCTGCGCGTGGCGCATGTCCCGCTGGTGAACGCCGCTGATCCCGGTCCATTGCCCGGCTCAGCTGGAGAGGTCCGGCTCAGGGACTCCCCGACATCAATCGAGGCGGCTTCGGCCGCGGTGCGGGCCGTGGTTGCGCGGGCGGGAGCGATACCAGTCTCGGCGTTCTCCCTCGCCGAGCTCGACAGTCTCGCCCGTGGTGTCGGAGTGCCGCTGGCAGAGTGTCTGGTCGAGCTGAAGCACGCGGGGCTCGAGCGGATTGCAGAGGTTTCACTCGACAGCCCGGGCTTCGAGCGGGGGCTGGAAACTATCGTGCGAGCCGATCTTACCGTGTCGCACCTGGTATTCGACGACGCGGCCGACGACTGGCTGGCGAGAATCCGACAGCTCACGCTATTTCTCGATCGAATACCTGGTTCGCATGTGTTGGCGCCCTTGCCCCGACGGGTGATTCCGCGGCGCCGACCACCGGATACGAAGACTTGAAGCGGGTCGCCCTGGCTCGGGTGATCGCAGACAACATCCAGACGATTCAGGTGGATTGGTCTCTCTACGGCCCAAAACTGGCGCAGGTGGCGCTGACATTTGGCGCCGACGATCTGGACGACGTGCCGGCGGTCGACGATCTGTCGCTTGGTCCGCGGCGCGCGACGATCGAGGAAGTGCGTCGAAACATTCAGGCGGCGGGCCTCGTTCCGGTCGAGCGGAACGCCCTTTGGCAATTCACGGCGCCCTGAGCCTTTAGTCCTTAGCCGAAGCCGTAAGCTTTCATGCCCATTCGTCTCGGCGCCGTCACCTATCTCAACGCCAGACCCCTTGTCTATGGCCTGCAGTCCGACACCAGACGATTCTCAATCCGCTTCGACGTGCCGTCGACTTGTGCCGCGCTGCTTCACGAGCGAACGGTGGAAGTCGGACTGATTCCTTCGATCGAGTATCTGCACCGGCCGGATTACCACATCGTGCCCGACGTGGCCGTCGCCTCGAATGGCACGGTCGCCTCTGTGGCGCTCTTCAGCTCGCGACCCGTCTCCTCGATCCGCACCATTGCCGTCGACACCAGTTCTCGGACGTCGAGCATGCTGCTTCGCATCCTGTGTGCGCGGCATTTTCACATCAAGCCTGAGCTGCGCCAGACGCCGCCAGATCTGCCCACAATGCTTGACCGGTACGACGCCGCCATGCTGATTGGTGACCCGGCGTTATTCGCCGACCCTGTCGCGCTTGGCGTGCAGAAGATCGACTTTGGCGACGAGTGGCGTGCGATGACCGGGCTGCCTTTCGTGTACGCGTTCTGGGCGGGTTGGCCGGGAGCGGTGGCAACGGACGACGTCGTGCGGTTGCGCGAGGCGAAAATGGCTGGCGCAGCACACGTCGAGGATGTTGCGCGTGAATACTTCGGCCCCGATGACGCAAAGGTCGCCATCGGCACCCGCTACCTGACCGAGAACGTGGGTTTCGATTTGCAAGAAGCGGAGCAGGAAGGCCTGCGCCGTTTCTATGGTCTTGCGGCGGAGTTGGGCCTGGTCCCGAGCGCCGGGGTGTTGCGCTTCTATTCTTAGCTTGTCGTGGGGCCCCACCCCCACGACCTGTACCTCGCGCCTTTGGCGCTCGTCCTTCGACGCTGCTCAGGACGACCCTGAGCGCAGTCGAAGGGTCGGCGTACTTCGTGGCAGCGATCCACTCTGTGAGCAATCGCCGGGGCCGCCATGACCGGATCTCGCGACCTCCGGTCGCTCGGCGAGCATTGCGACAACGATTCACTCTTGAAGTACCATAATTGCCGTGGATCAGCCCACATCGCTCATCGACAAGGCTTCCGCCAAAGTGCTCGATGGCGCCCGTCTCGACGCCGGCGAGGCGCTCGCGCTCTATCGCGGCGCGTCCGACTCATCTGCTGGGGCGCCTTGCCGACACGGTTCGTCGTCGCAAGCATCCCGACGGGATCGTCACCTACATCATCGACCGCAATGTGAACTACACGAACGTCTGCGTCGCCAAGTGCAATTTCTGTGCGTTCTATCGGGATGTCGGTTCGCCAGACGGCTACGTGCTCGGCTTCGACGAGATCTTCAGCAAGATTGATGAAACGATTGCGGTTGGAGGTGTGCAGCTGCTCCTGCAGGGCGGTCACAACCCGGACCTGCCGATCGAGTGGTACGAAGATCTCTTTCGAGCCGTGAAGGATCGCTACCCTGACTTCCGACTGCATGCCCTGTCGCCGCCCGAGGTGCTCCACATCTCGCGATTGTCGAAGCTGTCGGTCCGGCAGGTCATCGAGCGCTTGATATCCGCGGGACTCGACAGTATCCCCGGTGGCGGGGCAGAGATCCTCGTGGATCGGGTGCGCAAGCTGCTGCACTGCTACACGAAGGCGAGCGCCGACGAGTGGATTGACATCATGCGGGTCGCCCATGAAAGCGGGCTGCAGACGACGGCAACCATGATGTACGGGAGTGTCGAAACCGACGAGGAGCGCCTGGAACACCTGCTGAGGCTGCGAGATCTGCAAGATGAAACGGGGGGATTCACAGCCTTCATCACGTGGAGCTATCAGCCGGATCATACGGAGCTGGCTGGTATCGAAGCCACGGGCATTGACTATCTGAGAACGCTGGCGCTCGCCCGCATCGTCCTCGACAACTTCGACAATCTGCAGGCGTCGTGGGTCACGCAGGGCGGCAAGGTGGGGCAACTCAGCCTGGCCTTCGGCGCCAACGACATGGGCAGCGTCATGATCGAAGAAAACGTGGTTCGTGCCGCGGGCGCGAGCTACTGCATGGACGAGCTCGAGATCGTTCGGAACATCGAAGACGCCGGCTTTGTTCCCAAGCGGCGCAACATGCACTATGAAATCCTCGGCGATCCGTTCTTCCGCGCGCGTGACATCCCGCGCATGCTCAGCCTGGCGACCGCACGGTTGGAGGGAGACCGAACGGTGCCGTCCGAGCTGCAGCAGTATCCGGCCCGTAGCCGCGCCGGCAAACGTGCGCGCACGATTAGGTGGGGCTCCGCCCCACAGCCGGCTCAGGAGGTCACAGAGTGTCCCTTGCTCCGAGACACTGCTCTCGCGTCGCTCCGTGCGCGCCTCGCGGCTGAAGATCCGGTATCACGATTTGCGCTGTGAAACGTTCCACGCGTCCTGGATTGTGCCCATTGCATCCTCGCCAATTCGCGATGGCTGGATCGCCACCGATCGTGGGCGGGTCGTTGCGGTTGGCACACGTCAGGACGGAAAGCGCTTCCCGAAGGGCCCAGGTCCTGAGAGTCCGGGAGAAGAGATCGAGCTTGGGTCGGCCGTCGTCCTGCCGGGTCTCGTCAATGCTCACACGCACCTGGAGCTGTCGTGGATGCGGGGAATGGCGTCTGGCCACGAGCAGTTTCCAGACTGGATTCGATCGGTCATCGCGCACCGACGGGACGGACCGCCGGGAGGTCGGTCCGTGATCGAGCATGCGATCCACGAGGCTGTTGCCGAATGCCGTCGTTGCGGCACCGCCCTGGTGGGCGACGTTGCCAATACGGCCATGACCAGGGAGCCTCTTGCGGCGAGCGAGCTCCATGCGGTCATTTTCCGCGAGCTGATCGGCTTCAACACCCATGGTGCCGCTGCGCTGGTCGATGAGGCCATGGCTGACCTGGCCGACCAACCGGCCGCTCCGAACGTCAGAATGACACTGGCTGCTCATGCGCCGTACTCCGTGTCTCCAGCGTTGTTTTGTGCGATCAAGGAAGCCTTGGCGCGTCATGATGTTGCGCCATCGAGCGTTCATTTGGGCGAGTCGCGCGATGAAGTCGTCTTTCTCGAACAGGGCGGTGGACCGTGGCAGACACTGCTCGAGGAACTCGGTGCTTGGGACCAGACGTGGGTTGCCCCGGCCTGCGACCCTGTCGAGTATCTTGACCGGATCGGCTTTCTCGATGACCGTCTGTTGTGCGTGCACGGCGTGCACCTCGACGCCGTCGCCCTCGATCGCCTTGCGCGGCGGGGTGCAACCGTGGTCACCTGTCCCCGTGGGAATCGGTTGACAGGCGCGGGCGCGCCGCCCGTCCAGGCGTTCTACGAATCGGGGCTGCGGGTGGCCGTGGGCACCGACAGCCTGGCCAGCGTGCCTGATTTGAATGTGTTCAGCGAGTTGGCCGAGTTGCAACGGTTGGCACCCCAGGTACCCGCCCGACTGTTGCTCGAGTCGGCAACCCGGCAGGGCGCGCGAGCGCTCGGTTGGTCGAGGGATTTTGGGACGATTGAAGTTGGTAAACGGGCAGCCCTGATTGCCGTGGCTGTCCCCGATGATGTCGCGGATGTGGAACAATACCTGGTTGAGGGGATTGACCCCGGCCAAGTCAGATGGATCGAGACGTAGTTTGTCGGAGGACGGAATGAACGGAATGGTGAATGCGCGCCTCATCTGCATGATGGCGCTTCTGATCGGCATGACGGCCTGCGAGCAGTACACCGAGCCGACACCGGTCGAAAGAGAGTCAGTGACGTTCAATGGAAGGTTGGAGCAGGCAGGCGTGTTCGTCGGGCCTTTCCCCGTCAAGAATGCGGGCGCCGTCAGGGTCATTCTGAACTCGTTGGTTGGTGCGGATACGAATGTCACTGCCGTTGGGGGTCTGGCTGTGGGCACTTGGGACGGCTCATCGTGCTCACTGGTCGTGAAGAACGAGAGCGCGACGTTTTCGACCGTAGTCACTGGCACCGCGATCGTCGGCGACTATTGCGTTCAGCTGTACGACGTTGGCAAGTTCAGTGAAGCGGTCACCTACTCGATGGAAGTGCAGCATCCGTGACCTTGGGCTTTAGAGTTTGGGCTCTCCATGTTCTCTCGTCTCCGCACTTACGCTTCTTTCGTCCGGTTCAGCCATTCCGTTTTCGCGCTTCCCTTTGCGCTGACGGGGGCCCTGCTCGCATCGCGAACACATGAGGTGAGCGCTCGTCAAATCTTTTGGATCATAGCGGCTATGGTGTGTGCGAGAAGCGCGGCCATGGGCTTCAATCGTCTCGTGGATGCCGGATTCGATGCCAGCAATCCACGCACTGCCGCACGCGAGCTGCCAGGTGGCAGGATGTCACGTCGCGAGGCCGTGTTGTTCGTTGCGATTACGTCGCTCACGTTCGTCTTTTGTGCCTCTCAGCTCAGTCCCCTGTGCCTGATGCTCTCGCCCGTCGCGTTGGCGATCGTGTTCTGGTACTCGCTGGCAAAGCGATTCACCTGGTCCACTCAGCTCTTCCTCGGTCTTGCGATGGCTGTCGCGCCAGTGGGGGGATGGCTCGCGGCCGGCGGTCGTGGGGGTATTGAACCCTGGCTGCTCGCGCTGGCCATTGGTTTGTGGGTCGGTGGATTCGACGTGTTGTATGCCTGCCAGGATCTCGCCGTCGATCATGCAGCAAGGACTCAAGTCGATTCCTGTTCGCTTCGGTATTGCCCGGTCGCTCGTCATCTCACGGCTCATGCACGTCGGAGCCGTTCTCAGCCTGGCGTCGCTGGCTTTGATTGTGCCCCTTGGCTGGGTCTATCTCGCCGGCGTCGCGGCAGTAGCCACGCTCCTCTTTTACGAGCAATCGCTCGTCAGCCCGCACGATCTCTCTCGCGTGAAGCAGGCCTTCGATCTTAACGGGTACGTGGGGATCCTCTACTTCATCGTCACCGCCATCTCGCTCTACGTGGCCTGAATGTCGGCACCTCTTTCGAAGGATGCCCGGCAAATTGCCGGCATGTTCGATGCGATCGCACCTCGCTACGATTTCCTCAATCAGTGGCTGAGTGCGGGTTTCGACCGTCGGTGGCGCCGTCGTGCGATCCGTTCATTGGCGTTGACCGGGCGAGACATCCTGCTCGATTTGTGCACCGGTACCGCCGACGTCGCGTTGGCCGCTCGACGCGGTTCAGCGAGGGCTCACCGGATCGTCGGGGTGGATTTTGCGGCTGCGATGCTGAAGATTGCACATGAGAAAATCGATCAAGCAGGGGAGCAGGACTCCATTGCACTCTTGCGAGGTGACGCGACCCGGTTGCCCGTCCGGACGGCCAGCGTTGATGCGCTGACCGTCGCGTTTGGGGTCAGGAATGTGGACAATCCCGACGCGGCATGTCAGGAGATGCTCCGTGTGCTGCGACCAGGAGGCCGGCTGGCCATCCTCGAGTTTGCCACCCCTCAGACGGCAGCGGTTCGCAGCGTGTATCGTTTTTACTTCACGCGGGTGCTGCCGAAACTGGGGGGACTGGTGTCCCATCACTCGACGGCGTATGCCTATCTGCCCGCCTCGGTTGACGCCTTTCAAACACCTGATGAGTTTGCCGGGCTCCTGAAAGACGTCGGATTCGTTGACGTGGCGGCGAGCCGTCTGACATTCGGTATCGTCTATCTGTACAACGCCACCAAGTCTCGAATGGCGAACCCCGAGTCCCCGAATCCCGAGCCTTGAGCCCTGAGTCCCGAATCCCGAATCCCGAGCCCCGAATCCCGCTTATAATCGTAAGTTCAAGATGTACTTCGACTTCGAGGACTATCGGCCAGATACCCCGCGCATCGATTCGGCAATATCGAAGCGCGAGGGCGTGCTCTTGTCGATCGTGCTGCATGCGCTGTTCGTCGTGCTGATCCTCGTGCTTGCCCCCCTCGAGCAGGCGCGGAGGCTCGAAGCCATCAAGCGGGCCGAGGAATTGGCACTGCAGCGTCAACAGCAACAGCCGGATGAAGAGCGGCGTCGGTTCGTGTTCGTGCAGCCTCGTGTAGACCTGGAGGCCCGTCGTCCTCCCGAACGAGCGGACCTCTCGGACAAGGACCGGCAGGCGCGCGCACCGGAGCGGGCGCCCGATCCGCAAAATGCTCTTCCGTTCGCCCGAGGAAATTCGGTTGAGCGGGTCGAAGCTGACGACCGTGTCGCCCGCGAGCGTGAGCAGCCGGCCCCTGAGACACCAACCAAGACACCGGACGAGGGGCGTCAGGCTCTTGGTGAACAGACCGAAGGGAATGCGAGCGACAAGCAGGCGATTTCGACGCTCCCCGAGGGTCAGCTGGGCCCCCGGTTGTCAAACGAGACAGCTCGAAACGCCGGCTCGTTGGGTGAAGCGCTGCGCAATCTGCAGCGGTATGTCGACCGCGAAGCGTTCAACAACCCGCGAGGTGGTGGTGGCGGATTTGGTCCCTCTATCCAGTTCGATACGAAGGGCGTTGAGTTCGGTCCGTGGATTCGCCGGTTCATCGCGCAAATCAAGCGGAACTGGATCGTGCCACTGGCGGCGATGACGATGCGTGGTCACGTCGTCATGACTTTCAATGTCCACAAGAGCGGAGCCATTACAGAGATCCATGTCGAGCGGCCGTCGTCGATTGACGGCTTCAACAACGCTGCGGCCAATGCGCTCGTCGGATCCAACCCAACCTTCCCGTTGCCGGCAGAATATCCAGCCGATCGAGCGTTCTTTACGGTGACCTTCTATTACAACGAGGTGCCGCCCGATTACTGACGGGCAATCATGTCGCTCGTTCCCACCCGTTCACAGCAGCTTGGCCTTCTGATTCTGCTGACGATCCTGGTAGGCTGGGCATTGTTTCAACTCTGAAGGCTGAAGGCTCGAGTCTCAAGTGAAGTCTCAAGGCGCAAGTTGTTTTAGACTTCAGACTTCAGACTTCAGACTTCAGACTTCAGACTTGAGACTTGAGACTTGTCCAAATATCTCCTTGCCATTCTCGGTCCGACGGCTTCGGGAAAGAGTAGTCTCGCGCTTCAACTCGCCACACGGCACAACGGTGAAATCGTCAGCTGTGATTCGACGGCGGTTTATCGAGGTTTCGATATCGGGACCGACAAGGTCCCGTCAGACGAACAGCAGGGCATCCGGCACCATCTGATCGACGTCGCCGATCCAACCGAAGAATATTCGGCGGCACGATATGCGCGCGAAAGCGCGGCGGTGATTCGCGATATTCAGGCACGTGGTCGCTGGCCGATTCTCGTCGGTGGAACCGGCTTTTATTACAGGGCGCTCACACGCGGGTTGTTTCCGGGACCCGGTCGGAATGAGCCCCTTAGAAACCGACTGGAGCGGGTGGCGGATCGGCGAGGTGTCGAATCGCTCCATCGAATGGTCAGACGCATCGATCCCGAGTCGGGTCACCGTATACAAGCTCGGGATCGGAAGCGTCTCATACGGGCGCTCGAGGTCTTCTACCTTACGGGACGCCCCCTTACGGATCACTTCGCCGATACGGTCTCGCCGCTGGAGGGGATGGCCATTGTCACGCTGGCCTTGAAACCGCCAATGTCGGAAATTGCTGACCGCGTGGCGCGACGCGTCGAGGCGCAGTTCGCTCGCGGCATCGCTGATGAGGTACGGGGTCTCCTGGCGCGCGGGGTGCCCGAAGACGCCCAGCCGTTCAAGGGGCTGGTGTATCGACAGGTGCTCGAGTGGCTTCACGGTGTGCGTGATGAGGCTGCGACGCGTGCGCTGATCGTCCGCGAGAACCTCCGCTACGCACGTCGCCAGTTGATCTGGTTCCGCAAAGAGCCTAATCTAGTGTGGTTCCAGGGCACGGGTGATGAGCCCAGCACGCGCGCGGCGGTCGAGGAGGCCCTTGCGGCACGAGCCCAGGAGACATTTCGCTGATGCCTCAGCAGACGCCAGATACGAGGACCGCATCCGTTCCGGGCAACATTCAGGACGGCTTTCTCAATCACGCTCGGCGTGAGCGGTGGTCGGTACGGATTCAAATGATGGACGGCCGCGAACTCGAGGGTCGCATCCGCCAATTCGACCGATTTGCGGTCATCATCGATTTCGACGGCACCGACCAGATGATTTTCAAGCACGCGATTGCATCGATCACGATGCCTCGATCGTTGCCCAACTATCCTTCCGAGTAGCCGGGCGTGCCGCCTGCCCGCTACGCGCGCGTCATTCTGATCGTCCTTGACAGCGTGGGCATCGGGGAACTGCCCGACGCCTCCGCCTACGGCGACGCAGGCAGCAATACTGTCGGAAATATCGCGCGTCGGCTCAGGCTGCAGCTTCCAGCGCTGCGTGCCCTCGGGTTTGACCGCCTGGTGGACCTGTCCGGTCCACCGGCGGAGAAGGCGCCTCAGGCAGCCTTCGGCCGCATGGCGGAGGCCTCTGCGGGCAAGGACTCCGTGACGGGCCACTGGGAACTGATGGGGCTGGTCCTGGACCGCCCCTTCCCCGTATTTCCTTCGGGTTTTCCACGTGAAACGATAGAGGCGTTCGAAGTGCGGATTGGCCGACGCACCCTGGGAAACCTGGTGCGATCGGGAACGGAGATCCTCAACGAGCTGGGACCTGCGCATCTGGAGACGGGCTGGCCCATCGTGTACACCTCCGCCGATAGTGTCTTTCAAATTGCCGCGCACGAGGACCTCATCCCGCCCGACGAGTTGTACAGGTTCTGTGAGGCTGCGTATGAAATCGTCGTTCACGGTCTGGGTGTCGGCCGTGTCATCGCCCGGCCTTTCGTCGGTCTTCCAGGACGTTTCGAGCGCACGGCCAATCGCCGGGATTTCGCGATGCCTCCGACCGGTCGTACGTTGCTCGAGCTGCTTCACAACGCTGGACTCCCCGTTGTCGCCATTGGCAAGATTGACGATCTGTTTGCCGGACGTGGAATTTCCCGCCGGCTGCACACGACAAGTGACGACGAAGGGATGGATTGTGTCGAGCAGGTGATGGGCGATACTGAATCGGGGTTGATTTTTGCGAACCTGGTAGACTTCGATACATTGTACGGTCATCGAAACGACTTCCGCGGCTATGCGGTCAACCTGGAGCGCTTTGATGCCCGTATCTCCGAAGTCCTGGGGCGGCTGGAGCCTGACGACCTGCTGGTGATTACCGCCGATCACGGAAACGATCCGACCACTCCCAGTACCGACCACTCACGCGAGTACGTGCCACTGCTCGTGACCGGGCCCCGCGTTCGATCGGGCGTGGACCTTGGGACGCGCCGCACCTTTGCGGATCTCGGCCAGACTCTCGCTGAGAATTTCGGCGTGACTGGATTGGCGTACGGGACGAGCTTTCTGACCGACGTGGCACAGGCGACCTGATGGGCAAGATTCGAGAGGATCTGGAGGCACGCGAACGACAGTTCCTGGCAGCCCGGGCGGCGAAGTCCGCCGAATCGAAGGGACGGCTGCGTCCTGAGCCGGAAGATGACATTCGACCGGCATTCCAACACGATCGCGATCGCATCATTCACTGCAAAGCGTTCCGTCGCCTCAAGCACAAGACCCAGGTATTTTTTGCTCCCGCCGGCGACCACTACCGTACCCGGCTCACGCATACACTCGAGGTCTCCCAGATCGCCCGGACCATTGCCAAGGTCCTGCGCCTTCAGGAGGAGCTCACCGAAGCCATTGCGCTCGGCCACGATCTTGGCCACACACCGTTCGGCCATGCAGGCGAACACGTGCTCGACGGACTCGTGCCGGGTGGGTTCAATCACTACGAACAAAGCCTCCGGATCGTTGACGTCCTCGAGAACAACGGACAGGGGCTGAACCTGACGTGGGAGGTGCGGGACGGCATCGCCAGGCACTCGAAAGGGAAAGAAGGCTCACCGGTTGGACTGCCGCCCGAAAAGAGGGCCAGCACGCTCGAGGGGCAGGTCGCGCGGGTTGCGGACCTGATCGCGTATGTCAATCACGACATCGACGATGCCGTGAGGGCAGGCCTCCTGACGCCGGCTGACCTGCCGGCCGAAGCGGTCAAGGTTCTCGGCACGACCTCGTCTCAGCGAATCGGCCGGATGGTGACGGACGTCGTCATGGAGACGCTCAACGGGGGATTGTCGGAAATTCGGATGAGCACGCTGGTGCTCGAGAATACCCTCGCCCTCCGACGGTTTCTCTTTGAGGCGGTGTACGAAAACGAGGTTTCCACCGCCGAGTTCACCAAGGCATCGGGCATTCTGGGAGGATTGTGGGAGAAGGTGCGCGCCCGGCCCGACGAGTTTCTTGATCGTCGGACAATGGCCGCCGAGGGTGTGGATGCCGCCGCGCGCGATTTTGTTGCGGGAATGACCGATCGCTACGCCGTGACGCTGTTCGAGCGCCTCTTCATCCCCAAGCCATGGGTCGGCGCCGACTCGCGTCTGCCTGCGATTGAGTGACTGCCTCGCGTGTTGAGCCGGACCTGAAGGTCCGGCCTACGTACTCGTCTGTACTGTGATGTAGTACGTAGGGCGGACCTTCAGGTCCGCCGCAGTACCTAGTCTTTTTCCGCGAGCAGCAGCTGTTTCGTGGCCAGCAGTTCCTTCTTGTGCTCCTTCGTGACCTTGGGATACTTCAGTTCAGATCCTCGAGAGTCTGGTAAATGATTGCCGCGACCGCCAGTCGCATGAACCACTTGTTGTTGGCGGGCACAATGTGCCAGGGCGCCCACTTCGTGCTCGTGTTGCTGAACACTTCCTCGTAGGCGCGCATGTAGTCCTTCCAGAATGTCCGCTCACGCGCGTCGGCGACCGAAAACTTCCAGTTCTTTTCCGGCATGTTGATGCGTTCAAGGAATCGCTTCTTCTGCTCCTTCTTCGACACGTGCAGGAAGAACTTGATCACGATGATGCCGTTCTCGACCAGGTACTTCTCGAAATTATTGATGTGATTGAAACGGTCCTCCCAGATCTTTTTGTGCTTGGCGCGCTTCGGCAGCTGTTGACTCTCCAGGATCTTCGGATGGACGCGCGCGACGAGGACTTCTTCGTAGTACGAGCGATTGTGAATGCCGAATCGGCCCCTTTCCGGCAGAGCTTTCATGGAGCGCCAGAGATAATCGTGATCGCGTTCTTCGGCCGATGGCGCCTTGAAGCTGAATACCTGGCACCCCTGGGGTTGACGCCGGACATCACGTGTTTGATGGTCCCGTCCTTGCCGGCGGCATCCATGGCCTGGAAAATCAAGAGCACGGCATAGGTGTCCTGTGCGTACAGCCGGTCCTGCTGCTCGAGCCAGTTGCTTGACGCCGCGCTGCAGAAGCTCCGTCGCCTCTTTCTTATCGCGGATGTGGGCCGTCCACTCGGGGTCGTAATCCTTGAGCGAAATCTTCCGGCCCGGAGGGACCGATAAGCTGCTGCAAGATCTTTCGAATCCGTTTCATAGGCGAGTATCCTAATGTAAAGTGACGTCTGGCGCAGGCTCGTTGCGAGGTGCGCCAGGCCACTCACTGCGAGGTAACCAAACTGTGAAATACCGTGGCTGCACGATTCTTCTCGTTCTCGGGGCCCTGCTCACCTGGGCGAGCACGGCCGCACAGCAAAAGCTGCTGACCGGCAAGCCCGACTCTCTGAAGTTTGCGGTCATTGGCGACAACGGAACGGGCAAGAAACCACAGTTCGAAGTCGCCGAGCAGATGGTGACCGCGCGTCGCACGTTTCCGTTCGAACTGGTCATCATGCTGGGAGACAACATCTACGGCGGCCAGACGCCAAAGGATCTGGTCGACAAGTTCGAACGCCCGTACAAAACGCTTCTCGACGCCGGCGTGAAGTTTTACGCGTCGCTCGGCAATCACGATAGTGTGAACTGGCGATTCTATGAGCCATGGAACATGAACGGCGAGCGATTTTACACATATTCCAAGCGAAACGTCCGGTTTTTCGTCCTGGATACCAACTACCTCGAGAAACAGCAGGTGGAGTGGTTTGAGCAGGAACTGAAGACGTCGAACGAGGACTGGAAAATCGCGTATTTTCATCATCCGCTCTACTCATCCGGCAGACGCCACGGGTCAGATCCGGAACTTCAAGATGGACTCGAGCCGTTGTTCGTGAAATACGGGATCAACGTCGTCTTCGCGGGTCATGATCACTTCTACGAACGGATCACTCCGCAGAAGGGGATTCACCATTTTGTCTCAGGCGCCGCAGGCCAGCTCCGACGGGGGAATCTCCGCGAGTCGGGGCTCACGGTGAAAGGCTACGATCAAGATCAGAGCTTCATGCTGGTCGAGGTCGCGGGCGACGTCATGGAGTTCGAAGCGATCTCGCGAACCGGCCGGATCGTGGATGCAGGAACCATCGAGCGGGTCCAGCGTTCAACGGCCGTCAATTCCCCGTCGCCTTCCGGGGCCGCGACAGCGCCGGCCCAGCTTTCCGCCCCGCCAAGGTATAATTAGGGGTTTTGATGTTCTTCAACGTCACGCACGTTCGAGGGGACCACGACCGCTTCGAGAAGCGGTACGAGGCCTCGGCATTCGGGGTGGACGATCAGCTGTATCAGGTGGCGGCGCCGGTGTTATTGGCGTTTGACGTCACGAAGGACGATCAACGGTTCCACCTCAACGGAAGCGTGCGGACGACGTTGGAGATGACGTGCGGCCGCTGCCTGGAGCCCTTTCGCCTCGATGTCGCGGCTCCCTTCGACCTTCGCTACCTGCCGAAAGCGGCCAACACGGGCGAAGGTGAAGTAGAGATCGAAGAAGACGATTTGACAACGGCCTACTACGTCGACAATCAGATCGACCTTGGCCAGCTCATGGCCGAACAGTTCCATCTCGCGCTTCCCATGAAGCCGCTATGTCGTGAGTTGTGCCGCGGACTATGCCCGCAGTGCGGGACCAACTTGAACGCGGGGTCTTGCGAGTGCCGGGCGACATGGGACGATCCGCGGCTCGCACCCCTGAAGTCACTGCTGAAGGATAGAGAGTAGATCCGATGCCGAATCCCAAACGTCGACACTCCAAAACACGCACTGCAAAACGACGGACGCACGACTCGCTGAAACCCGCGAGCCCTGGCGAATGCCCGCAGTGCCACGAGGCCAAGCCGCCTCACCGCGTGTGTCCGCACTGCGGCTACTATCGCGGCCGTCAGGTCAGGGAAATCGAGGAGACCTGAGAAGCAGGCCCCGAGTCCAAAGCCCATGAAAATTGCCGTTGACGCGATGGGCGGTGATCATGGCCCGGGCGTCATCATCGACGGTGCTCTGGCGGCGGCGCGTCATCTCGATCTGGGCCTGGTGCTCGTCGGCCGGACGTCCGCTCTGCAGGCCGAGCTGGCCCGTCATGCCGATCTCGACAGCCTCAACGTGGCCATCCTGGAAGCGCCAGACGTGATCGACATGGCCGAATCGCCGAGCGCGGCCTTGCGGCGGAAAACCGGTGCGTCCGTGAAAGTTGCCGCGTCGGCAGTCGCGCGAGGGGAGGCCGCCGCTCTCGTCAGCATGGGGCACACCGGAGCGTCAATCATGGCGGCGTTCGGTGCCTTCGGGATGCTGCCGGGCGTGGACCGGCCCGCACTCGCGACGACCATCCCGACGCGGACCGGATCGGCCGTGCTGCTCGATGCGGGCGCCGCGGTCGATTGCCGCCCTTCCCACTTTGTGCAGTTTGCCGTCATGGGGTCGGCCTATGCTCGAGTCTCGCTCGGGCTGGAGCGACCCAGAGTGGGGCTGCTGTCGATCGGTGAGGAGGAGACCAAGGGGAGCGAGCTCGTCCGCGAGGCGCATCAGCTGCTCAAGGGCGCGCCGATTCAGTTCATCGGGAATATCGAAGGGCGGGACGTGTACGCCGGTCAAGCCGACGTCATTGTTTGCGATGGCTTCACGGGCAACATCGTGCTGAAGATCAGCGAGGGACTCGTCGAGACGATTGAAGCCCTCCTCGGTGAGGAGCTCTCGCGAACGTTCAGCGGGATGGTCGGCTCGTTGCTCTCACGGCGTGCGTTCAGGCGCTTTCAAAAGCGTGTGGACTATTCCGAATACGGCGGCGCTCCACTCCTGGGTCTTGCCCGGCTGTGTATCGTTGGGCATGGCCGCTCATCGTCGAAAGCCGTTCGCAACGCGGTCGCCATGGCCTATCGTTTTGCCTCACATCAACTGATCGATCGCCTCGAGCGGGATCTCGCCGCGGCGTCGGTTCTGCATCGTTGACTCCCGCCTTCATCTTTCCCGGGCAGGGTTCGCAGAAGGTTGGCATGGGTCGCGAACTTGCGGCCACATTCCCCGTCTGTCGACAGACCTTCGAGGAGGCCGATGCCGCGCTGGGCGAGCCGCTGAGCCGACTGTGCTTCGAAGGACCCGAGGACACGCTGATGCTGACCGAGAATACCCAGCCCGCGATCCTGACGGTCAGCGTTGCGGCGTATCGACTCCTCAGCGCGAACGGCCTGGAGCCGGCGTTTGCCGCGGGTCACAGCCTTGGGGAATATTCAGCCCATGTCGCGGCCGGCACGCTGTCGTTTCCGGACGCCGTTCGGATGGTCCGCCGCCGGGGGCGTTACATGCAGGAGGCCGTGCCGGTTGGCGAGGGTGCCATGGCTGCGATTCTCGGCCTGGACGCAGAAGATGTCGCGCGTGCCTGCGAAGAAGTCGCGGACGGAGAAGTGGTGGCTCCGGCCAACCTGAACGCTCCCGGACAAGTGGTCATCGCTGGCGCCACCGCTGCCGTGCGCCGCGCCGGGGAACGTGCCAAGGCACGAGGGGCCAAACGAGTCATTCCATTGCCTGTCAGCGCCCCCTTCCACTGCGCGCTCATGAAGCCTGCCGAAGATCGACTGGGCCCCGAGTTGCGCGGTCTCGAAACGCGTCATCCCCGGGTACCGATCGTGGCCAACGTCGATGCCGAGCCCAAACGCGACGGCCCGGCTGCCGTCGAAGCCCTCGTGCGCCAGGTTTCGTCTCCGGTTCGATGGGAAGCGGTTGTTCGTCGCCTTGCGTCCGAGGGCGTCAGCGCGTATGTTGAGGTGGGTCCGGGTACGGTGTTGAGCGGGCTGGTTCGGAAAATTCATCGTGACGCTGTCGTTGCCAGCTTCGAGGATCCGGCCGGGCTCGACAAGGTCCAGATGCTGTTTGCGTCTCAGTGATGAACGACGAAGGCTTCGGGACAGAGCGGAGCCAATCAGACTATGCAGGCACCGTCGGGACGCGTGGCGCTGGTGACCGGCGCCTCGAGGGGAATTGGCCGCGCCATTGCACGTCAGCTTGCCGCGACCGGGCTCATTGTCGTGACGGCGGCCCGTGGTGACCACGCGGAAGGGGTTGCGCGGGAGATTGGCGAGGCCGGGGGTCGTGCGGAGGCCGTGTCGCTCGACGTCACCGTGCCGGCCAACGTCGAGCAGATCGTTGCCGACGTGCTGAGCCGCCATGGTAGGCTCGACGTGCTCGTGAGCAACGCCGGCATCACGCGCGATCAGTTGTTGCTGCGAATGAAGCCGGCGGACTGGGACGCGGTGATTGCCACCAATCTCACCGCGACGTTTACCTGCGTGCAGGCGGTGTCACGCCCGATGATCAAGCAGCGAAGCGGTCGCATCATTGCCATCAGCTCGATCGTCGGACAGATGGGCAATGCCGGTCAGGCAAACTATGCCGCCTCGAAAGCCGGTTTGATCGGCTTTGCCAAGTCCATGGCACGCGAGCTGGCGTCGCGTGGCATTACGGTCAATGTGGTGGCGCCCGGGCTCATTGCCACGGATATGACCGACGCGCTCGGAGAAGACGTGCGGGCCAAATGGGCCGCGCAGGTCCCACTGGGACGACTCGGGACGCCGGAGGAGGTCGCTTCGGCGGTACGCTTTCTCGCGTCCGAGGAGGCGTCGTATATTACCGGGCACGTGCTGGCGGTCAACGGCGGGATGTACATGTAGGTCGGCGGTGCAGGTTTCACCAGAGAGGGAGGATTGAATGGCGGTTTCTGACAAGGTCAAAAGCATCATCGTGGAGCAGCTCGGGGTCGACGAAGAAGAAGTCACGCCGGATGCCTCGTTTGTCGACGACCTCGGCGCGGATTCGCTCGACACGGTCGAGCTGGTGATGGCGTTCGAGGAAGAGTTCGGCATCGAGATTCCAGACGAGGAGGCCGAACGGATCACTCGCGTCAAGGAAGCCATCGACTACATCGAATCGCACGCGAAGACCAAGAAGTGACGGGCGGGCGCGCCCTCCGGGGTCGAGAGGTCCCCGGAGCACGGGTGGAGGTTGCGTGAGCAGGCGAGTCGTGGTGACAGGCGTCGGGCTGGTGTCCTCGCTGGGGATTGGCACCGAGGCCAACTGGGAAGCGCTGTTGGCGGGGAGAAGCGGGGTCGGGCGGATTACCCGGTTCGATGCGGCTGGGTTTTCCACTCAGATTGCCGGCGAGGTCAAAGACTTCGATCCGCTGCAGTTCATCGAGAAGAAAGACGTCAAGAAGATGGACGTCTTCATCCAGTTTGCGATCGCGGCCGCTCAGTTTGCCATGGATGACTCGCACCTCCCGATCACCGCGGACAACGGCCATCGCGTTGGCGTGTATATCGCTTCCGGTATCGGCGGGTTCACGACGATCGAGCGGGAACACAAGGCACTGCTCGACGGCGGACCGCGGCGCATCTCACCGTTCTTCATTCCTTCTGCCATCATCAATCTTGCCGCCGGTCAGGTTTCGATCCGGTTCGGCGCCAAGGGCCCCAACTCTGCCACCTGCACGGCCTGTTCGGCATCGGCGCACGCGGTGGGCGATGCGTTCGAGATCATCCGGCGCGGCGCGGCCGACGCGATGATTGCCGGCGGGTCCGAAGCGGCTATCACGCCCATGGGCGTCGGCGGGTTTGCTGCCATGCGCGCGTTGTCCACGCGCAACGACGAGCCGTCACGGGCGAGCCGTCCATTCGACAAAGATCGCGACGGGTTCATCATCGGGGAAGGCGCCGGGGTCATCATCCTGGAAGAGCTCGAGGTGGCGCGACGCCGTGGCGCGAAAATTTACGCCGAGCTCGTGGGATACGGGATGTCAGCGGATGCGTTCCACATCACTGCGCCGTCCGAAGGTGGTGAGGGCGCCGTGCGTGTCATGGAAATGGCTCTGGCGGAGGCGGGTGTCTCGCCACGCGATGTCGACTACATCAATGCCCACGGGACGTCGACGCCCTACAACGATCGCATCGAGACGGCCGCGATCAAGACCTGTTTCGGCGACCAGGCCCGCAAGATGGCCGTGTCGTCCACCAAGTCGATGACGGGCCACCTGCTGGGTGCCGCGGGTGGACTCGAGGCGGGCATTACCGCCCTGGCCGTTCACCACCAGACGCTGCCTCCAACCATCAACCTCGACGCGCCGGATCCGGAATGCGATCTGGACTACGTCCCCTGGAAGTGTCGCGCAGCACGTGTTCGACACGCCCTTTCGAATTCCTTTGGCTTCGGCGGCACGAACGCTGCGCTCCTGTTCAAGCGCTATGAGGAGTAGGCTGTCGGCAGTGCGCAGTTGGCAGCGGATCACGCTTGTCAAACTGCCTGCCGCCTGCTGCCCACTGCCGACTCACATGCGTCAGCCATGAAAATCGCCGTCTGTATCAAACAGGTCCCGACCCGCGAGTGGCAGCCGAAGCTCAACGAGTCGCACACATGGATTCGCGAGTCAGAAGCCAGTTACGAGATGAACGAGCCGGACGCGTACGCGCTCGAGGAGGGACTAAGGTTGCGAGAGGCCCAGGGCGGGGAAGTCGTCGTGTGTTCGGCCGGACCCTCGCGCGTCGCACAGGTGATCCGCGAGGCGCTGGCGCGTGGCGCCGATCGCGCGCTCCACGTCGAGGACGAGGGGCTGGCGTCCGCGGACGCCGCCGTGGTCGGCGAGGCCCTTGCGGCCGCGGCGCGCGACGAGAAGTTCGATCTCATCCTGACGGGCCTTCAATCTGATGACCAGGGATTCGCCCAGACGGGTGTCATCGTTGCCGAACGGCTGGGGCTGCCGCATGCCACCATCGTCATGGAGGTTCAGGTCTCGGGACCTGATGTGCGCGTCAAGCGCGAGCTGGAGGGCGGCTGGTTTCAGTGGGTGAGCATGCCGCTGCCGGCTGTGCTGACGATCCAGAGCGGGATCAACCAGCTTCGATACGCCACGCTCAAGGGCATCATGGCGGCCAAGAAGAAGGAGATTCGTCGAGTGCCGGTGCCCGCCGGGCTCAAGCCGTCTCAGCGCATTCTTGCGCTGTCGGTTCCGCAGAAGACCAAACGGACGGAGATGATTGGCGGTTCGCCCGCAGAGGTTGCCGCCGAGCTCATTCGCAAGTTGCGTGATGAACGACGCGTTCTATGACAAACCGGCCCATCCTCATCGTTGCCGAGCAGCGTGCCGGGAAGCTGAACCGGGCCTCATGGGAAGCGATTGCCGCCGGGCAGCAGTTGGTGGCCGACGGGCAGACCGCGTGCGTCTTGATTGTCGGTTCGGGAATTGGCACTGTGGCCACCGAGCTCGCCCAGGCCGCTGTGGCTGAAGTGCTGACCATTGATCACGGCGCGCTGGAGTCATACACGCCAGAAGGGCATGTCCAGGCGGTATCCGCAGCCATTGAAAAAGCTGCGCCCCTTTGGGTGGTCCTTCCCCATACGTACCAGACACGCGATTTCGCGCCAAAGCTCGCCGCGCGGCTGCGCCGGGCCCTGCTGACCGACTGTGTCGCGCTGAAGCGAACTGGCGACGCCTGGTCGTTCGTTCGCCCCATGTTCCAGGGCAAGCTCGCTGCTGAGGTTGTACCCGAAGGGGAAGCTCCATACCTTGTGACGTTTCAGATCGGAGCTTTTCGCGCTGACGCCGCGGTCCGAGGATCGGCACCGGCTCCGGTGACCGCGGTTCCGTTCTCGCCGGATGTGGCCGCCATCCGCGTCACGCCGGAGGCGCCGTTTCAGGAAGCCAAGCAGGCCGTCGACCTTTCGCAGGCGGAGCGGATTGTGTCGGTGGGGCGCGGCATCAAGGGCCAGGAGCATCTCGAGCTGGTCCGTAAGCTCGCGACAGCCTTGGGAGCCGAGCTGGCGGCTTCCCGACCCATCTGTGACGCCGGCTGGCTCCCAATGGAACGACAGGTGGGCAGCTCCGGTCAGACCGTGGCACCAAAGCTGTACCTGGCCTTGGGGATCTCCGGAGCCATCCAGCACCTGGTTGGCATGAAAGGCTCGAGAACGATTGTTGCCGTCAACAAGGATCCCGACGCCCCGATCTTCGAAGTGGCCGACTACGGCATTGTCGGCGATCTGTTCGAGGTGGTGCCGGCGTTACTGACCGAATTGAGCAAATAACCAGGTCAGCAACCAATCGTCCAATAAATCAGAAATCGCGATTCGCAAATCGTCAACGAATCAGACATCAGTAATCGACACATCTTAAATGTTCGACTGGTCTGTCTGGATCTTCCGCCTTCTCGTCCTGGCCGCTCTTGTCGCCTTCGGCGTCCAGATCGCCCATCGCCTCCGGCTCGTCATTCGTGCCAAGAACAATCTTCGACTCGACGGATGGCCCGTTCGTCTGCGACGTCTCCTCTTTGAGGTCGTTTTTCAGAGCAAGACGATTGCGGCCAAGCCGGTGGTCGGGTTGGCTCATGCGTTCGTCTTCTGGGGTTTCGTGGCGTTCGGGGGTTATACGGCGGTGGAATTCCTCTCGGGCCTGGGTATAGCGGACTGGACCGAGACGGCCTGGTTTCACGCGTACCAGCGCCTGCTCGTTCCGTTTGCCGTTGCCGTGCTGGCCGGGATGATCGTGCTCGGTGTCCGGCGTGGCCTGCTTCGGCCTGCCGTGCTGTCGCTCAGCGGCCGCGTCTCCAGGGAATCATTGTTGATCGGCGTCTTCATTGCGACGCTGATGGTGACGTTCCTGCTGTCCTTTCGGCTCGAAGCCACGACCGCCCGGGTCAATTGGTGGGTGCACGCGCTCGTGATTCTTGGCTTTCTTGTGCTGATTCCGAACTCGAAGCATCTTCATCTGCTGATATCGCCGGTCACCCTTTTCCTCAAATCCGATCGACTGGGAACGGTCCAGAACCTCGACTTCGAGAAGGAGGAAGTCGGGTATGAGCGCGTGAAGGATCTGGAAGCCAAGGAAGTGATTGATGCGTTCACCTGTGTCGAGTGCGGGCGCTGTCAGGAACGATGTCCGGCGTTTGCCACCGGCAAGCTGCTCAATCCCAAGAAGCTGATCCTGCAGAACGAAGAGGCCCTGCTGGCTGGACGGTTCGACCAGAAGCTGGTCGATCTCTACGATCCCGAGGTGCTGTGGCAGTGCACGACGTGCGGTGCCTGCGAGGATGCGTGTCCCGTTGGCGTGGAGCACCTGCCGCTCGTCATTGGCGCCAGACGCGGCCTCACGTCGAACGGGGAGGCGCCCGCCTATCTGGGTGCGGTCTACAATCACCTCGAGCGTCGCGGGAACATCTGGGGACTGGACTCCACGCAACGCCAGAAGTTCATGGCCGCGGCCGAGCTCGAAGTGTTCGACCCTTCCAAACACGAGTATCTGGTCTGGCTTGGCTGTGCCGGAAACTTCGAAGCCGACTACCAGAAATCGCTGAAGTCGCTTTTTGCGATTCTTCGCGCCAAAGGCCTCACGTTTGGTGTGTTGAGCAAGGAACGGTGCAACGGTGATCCGGCCAAACGGACGGGCAACGAGTTCGTCTTTCAGGAGCTGGCGACTCAGAACATCGCGGATCTCAACACGGCTGGTGCCAAGAAGGTCGTGACGTCGTGTCCTCATTGCGTGAAGACGCTCGGTCACGACTATCAGATGTTCGGCTTCGACGCGACGGTGGTTCACTCTTCGATATTGGTGGAAACGCTCACCCGCGACCAACGCTCGGCCGCCGACGACGAAACGGTCACCTTCCACGATCCGTGTTACCTCGGGCGCTATATCGGTGAAACCGCGGCTCCTCGTGCCCTGCTGAAGCGATTTGGCGCCAGCGTCGCGGAGCCCGCGCGCCACGGACGGGAGACGTTCTGCTGTGGCGCTGGCGGGGGACTGCTGTTCGAGGACCGGGAAGAACAAGGCAAACGGATCAGCCAGGAGCGGTTCGATCAGTTGGTGGCCACCGGCGCGAAAACGATTGTCATGGGCTGTCCGTTCTGTTCGATCATGCTGCGTGGGGCTCAGGCCAGTTCCACGACGGCAATCGGCCTGGTCGACCTCATGACGTATGTCGATGGCAAAATGAAGAGCGTTGAACCCCAAACCTGATTGGCGCACGTCGACATGGCGACGTGCTCAGATTTCGGTGATTGCCGGTGTGGGTTATCCGCTCGTCAATCTGCTCGGTCGCACGTTGCGCTGGCAGGTTGACGGCGCCGAGCACCTGGACGCGCTGACCGCTTCGGGGCGCCCGCCAGTGCTGGGGTTCTGGCACGGTCGCATTCTTCCCGCCACGTACTACTTCCGCCGCCGCGGTATCGTCGTCATCACGAGCGAGAACTTCGACGGCGAGTGGATTGCCCGGATCATCGAGCGTTTTGGCTATGGCACGGCTCGCGGATCGACGTCGCGGGGGGCGCGACGTGCTCTGCTGCAGATGAAGCGCGTCCTCGAGACCGGCAGGGCAGTGGCCTTTACGCTGGACGGGCCACGGGGCCAGCCAGACGCGCCCAGGCGGGTGCCATCTGGCTGGCCGGCGCCACGGAGAACCCGCTGGTGCCATTCCACATCGAAGCCGAACGCCATTGGACGCTGGGCAGCTGGGATCGGACGCAGATTCCACGACCGTTCAGCACGACGGCCCTGGCCATTGGAGTTCCCATCCCCGTCCCGCGCGATCCTGACGAAGCGATGATCGAACGGAAGCGTGAGGAACTTGAACACTCGCTCGGGCTGCTCGAGATCAGGGCGAAAGAGATGCTTAAGAGAATAGAAGACAGAAGACAGAAGACCGGATGCGCCGGATTTCAAACTCAATCGGTTCGTGTCCTTCTCCTGAATTCTGTCTTCTGTATTCCGCATTCATTTTTATGTTTGCCATTGTCACCTCGGAGCGCTTTCGCGACCACACCACCCCACCAGGCCATCCTGAACGTCCGCAGCGAGCCGAAGTGATGCACGCCGTGGCCGAGGCCTGGCGCGGCACCGGTGGCGTCGTGGTTCAGCCCAGGCCGGCCACACGCGAAGAACTGCAGCGGGTTCACGACCCGCGCTACCTTGATCGCATTGCGGCCACCGCCGGCCGGGCGGTGAGCCTGGATCCCGACACCTTTACGTCGCCGGAATCGCACGACGTGGCACTGCTGGCGGCCGGGGCGACGCTGACGGCAATCGATCGGATTCTCACCACGTCGCCAGACCTGAAGCGGGCGTTTGCGTTCGTTCGGCCACCCGGGCACCACGCCGAACGAAGCCGCGCGATGGGCTTCTGCTTGTACAACAACGTGGCGGTCGCGGCGGCCCACGCCCTTCAACGGGGCGCCGCGCGGGTGGCCGTCGTGGATTACGACGTTCACCACGGCAACGGCACCCAATGGATGTTCTATGAGGACCCGCGGGTGCTGTATGTTTCCACGCATCAGTATCCGTTCTATCCAGGCACCGGCGCGGCGGATGATGTTGGGCGGGACAAGGGGCTGGGTTTTACGCTGAACGTGCCCCTCGAGGCTGGAGCCACCGACGCAGATTTTCTTGCGGTCTTCCGTGCGCTCGTGGTTCCGGTCCTCGACCAGTTCCGTCCAGATCTCATCTTGATCTCAGCCGGTTTCGACGCGCATGCCCGGGATCCTCTGGCTGGGATGCGCATGTCGACCGAAGGCTACGGCGCGTTGACGGCGGAGCTGTGTGCGATCAAGCGACCGGTGTTGTCAGGGGCGCCTCGTGCTCGTCTCGGAGGGAGGCTACGACCTGGCAGCCCTGAAGAGCTGTCTGGAACTGACGGTGGCCGTGGCTGCGGGGAAGAAGCGCGATTTGCCCGCGCGTCGAGGCGTCGCCTGGACGCGCCGCAGAGCGTGCGATCGAGGCTGTTCGCGCGGCCCAGGCGAAGTACTGGCGGCTGTGAGGCGCCGCCGATGAACGCGGATCTCCACAGATCGACGGGACGCGGATCAGCGCGGATTCTCCATGGGTCAACGGGACGCGGATCGGCGCGGATCTCCATGGGTCGACGGAACGCGGATCGGCGCGGATCTTCAAGGATTGACGGGGCGCGGATCGACGCGGATCTTCAAGGATTGACGGGGCGCGGATCGACGCGGATCTTCAAGGATTGACGGGACGCGGATCGACGCGGATTCTCCGTGGATCAACGGGGCGCGGATCGGCGCGGATCTCCATGGGTCGACGGGACGCGGATCGGCGCGGATCTTCAAGGATTGACGGGACGCGGATCGGCGCGGATTCTCCGTGGATCAACGGGGCGCGGATCGGCGCGGATCTCCATAGATCAAACGGGACGCGAATCGGTGCGGATCGCTACGGATCGTGACGGGACGGCGATGGCCGCAGATCTTCGCAATCGCTGCGACCCCTGGACGGGCGCGGACCTGACATCGCCGGAACCAGGATGGGTGCATTAGAGTGTCGGCAGAGGATTCGCGTCGATCCGCGTCCCGTCCGATGGATGCAGGATCCGCGTCAATCCACGTCCTGTCTGATGTGTGGAGGATTCGCGTCGATCCGCGTCCCGTCCGACGGGATGCAGGATTCGCGTCAATCCGCGTCCCGTCCGATGGATGCAGGATCCGCGTCAATCCACGTCCTGTCCGATGGGATGCAGGATTCGCGTCGATCCGCGTCGCGTCCGATGGGATGCAGGATTCGCGTCAATCCGCGTCCCGTCCGAAGGATGCAAGGAATCCGCGCGTCAGATCCGCGTCCCGTCTCAATGGTCATGAAAGGATCCGCGTCGTCGATCTGCGTCTCGTTCATCCTGTTACAGATCTGCGACTAAGGAGCCGGTGAGGCAATGCCCAAGCCCCGAACGACGATCACCTTCGACACCGTACGACAGCTGGGGCTTGCGCTGCCCGATGTGGAGGATGCGACGGCCTATGGGTCACCAGCTCTCAAGGTTCGTGGAAGGATGTTTGCGTGCGTGGCCATCAACAAATCGGCGGAGCCGAACTCGCTCGTCGTTCGCATGGACTTCGCACAACGCGACGAGCTGATTGCCGCAGAACCAGATATCTACTACCTCACGGACCACTACGTGAATTATCCATGCGTGCTCGTGCGGCTGTCCCGCGTCCACCCTGACGCATTGCGGGATCTGGTGCGGATGGCCTGGGACTTCGTTTCGACCCGTCACAAGAAGCCAGCCCGGACACGCCGCCGAAAACAATCAGGGTGAAACCGTGTTTTCCCCCGCGACAAGGTGTGTCGCTATTGACCGGCCGGCCTCGAGAAGGAGCTGTCGTCGATCTCGGTGTTGTGCTTCACGTCCGAGACCGTTGCCTTGACGACCTGGACGGAAGTGGACGACCGGACCGAGATACGGCACCTTGACTCCATCGACGTCGTGGAAGTCGGAGAACTCCTGTACCTGATCGACATCGCCGCCCAGTTGTGGGACGTTGATGGACATGACCGTCCTCACGATCAGAAAGCTCTCGGCATCGATGAGCATGCGAAGCGGTGGCCCGGTCTTCGGTGACAATTGGATGACGTGCGCATCTTTGTCGCCAACCTTTTCGGTGCCGGCCAAAGCCGCGGTGGTTCCGTTTTCCCGGTAGTTGAGGAGCGGGCTTGGAAACGATGCGTTTCGAAGAGCATCCAGCTGGCTGCCCGTGATCTCGCGGTTTCCGTTGAACGTGTCGATCACGTAACCGCTGGCGCCGTCGAACCGCTGGTCCGACACCACCTGTCCGCCGCCGACCGCGCTCAAGTCCAGTTTGATCAGCGTGCGAGATTTGTTCGGCGCCTTCACAAACACGTCGATGGTTCCGCTGAGCTCCCCGACCGGTGAGGTCAGTGTAATCGTCCCAGTCGCCGTCCTGGACGTCAGCTTGCTCAACGCCGCGCGTCCACCGGAGGCTGCCAGGTGCTTCTCGATGATGTCGTCCACCGTCTGCGCCAGGGCGGGGACGCGACCAAAGCGCCAGCAGTGCCACCGCAGCCAGGAGTCCAAGCCGTTTCTTCATCACCTACCTCTGTGGGATTAGGGCAGTCGTCGCAGTCGTGATCGGAGACTCTAGTCGAATCAGACGTCTGTAGGTTCGCGTTTGTTCCTCTCGTCGGGCGTTCAGCGTTTTGAACGGAACCGCGACCCGACGAACGATGCGATGACAAACGGGGTGCTGAGGATTGACGAGAGGATCAGCATCAGAGGCCAGAGGCCGCTGATTTCTCCGCTTCTGACCATCATGGTCATCACCTGGCTTGGCACAATGGCGACTGCCCATCGCCAGTCGCCTCCGCGCGAGAGAAACCCAATGACCACTGACGCCACACCGGCGGCCGGTAACCCGAGCGTCCAGTAGAGGGGGCTGTCCCAGGCTTCGCGGCGACCGCTCAGAGCGTGAATGCCCAGTTCCAGCGCCACGCCTATGGCAATGACCAGGCCGATAAGGGGTCGTGTGTTGAGCATGCCAATCCTATCGGCCCAACGTCAGTGCTCCGACACGTGTGGCCGGGTTCCCGGTACACCGGGTTCCACGTATACTGGTGACAAGCCGACAGACGCCGAAGGAGGCGCCCGCCATGCGCACAGGCCTGATTGTCCTCGTCGGGATTCTTTGGGGAGCCGCGCCCCTGGCCGCAGCCGACACACCAACGTTCTACAAGGACATCGTGCCGATTCTGCAGGCGAACTGTCAGACCTGTCACCGCCCCGGTGAAATTGCCCCGATGTCGCTCGTCGGGTACGAGGATGCCAGACCCTGGGCCCGCGCGATCAAAGCGGCAGTCCTCGACAAGAAGATGCCGCCGTGGTTTGCCGATCCAGGCTACGGGCACTTTGCGAACGAACGCCGGTTGAGCAGCCGCGAAGTCGAAACGATCAGCGCATGGGTCGACGGTGGCGCGCCAGCCGGCAAGGAAAGCGATGCGCCTCCTCCCCGGACGTTCGAAAACGGCTGGAACCTCACGCCCGACATCATCGTCGAGATGCCGAAAGCGTTCGAGCTGCCGGCTTCCGGAACGATCAACTACAAGTACGTGGTCGTGAAAACGAACTTCAAGGAAGACCTGTGGGTGACCGCCGCAGAGATGCGTCCGGGAAACGCCAAGGTGCTCCATCACGGGAAAGTCTGGGTTCGCCCGTCTGGATCCACGTGGATGGCGAAGGCTGTGCCTGGCGAAGCCTACGAGCGCGAGAGCCATCGCGACATCATGGGGAACAACATGATCGAGGAGGGAAATGACATCCTCGGCAAATTCAACCCGGGCCTGGGTGCGCAGCAGTTCGACATGAATGGGGCAGCGAAGCTCATTCCAAAAGGATCCGATCTCGTCTTCGAGCTGCACTACACGACGTCGGGCGAGCCGACCTCAGACGTCTCGAAGCTGGGTCTCGTGCTGGCGAAGGAGGCACCTCGCACGCGGTATTTCTTCCACGCGGGCCCCACGGCCATGAATCTCGCCATTCCAGCCGGTCACAACAATGCGGAGGTGGTGAGCGAGATTACGTTCGGTGAGGACGCATCCCTCGTATACGCGCAGCCGCACATGCATCTGCGCGGCAAGGATTTCGAGTTGCGTGTCGTCTCCCCGTCGAAGGAAATCATCACGGTGCTCAAGGGTGTGTGGAACTTCGACTGGCAGATGGGATATCAGTACGCGCAGCCGATATCGCTGCCCAAGGGGTCGAAACTTCAGCTCATCTCGCACTTCGACAACTCGTCCGGTAACCGGTTCAATCCGGATCCAGCGACGAAGGTTCTCTGGGGTCCTCAGAACTGGGACGAGATGAGCAACTGTTTCATTGGCGTGCTCTTCCCCGTTTCGACGGCGCCGGAGAAGGTGTTTCTGCGGTCGGGTCCGAGCCTGCTGGCTCGTGGTGAGGAAGGTCCGACGCTGGAATCGCTTGCGCGCGTCGATCCGAATGCCGTCGGTAAGGCCAGCAATGCCTCGACCGGCGGGAAATCGGAACCTTGATGTGCTAACCGCGTTCTCGTAGCGGATCCGATCGTTCGAAATCCGCGACAATCCGCGTCTCGTGGATCATACCGGAAATCCTTGCTGATCCGCGTCCCGTGAGCTATCTGAGATCGGTGACGATCTGCGTCTGCTGACAACCCTCGATGGCCGACTACCATCCCCAAGAACTCGACAAGAAGTGGCAGCAGCGCTGGGCTGACGCGCGCGTCTTTGAAGTAGAGGCCGATCCGTCGCGGCCGAAATTCTACTGTCTCGAGATGTTTGCGTATCCCTCAGGTCATGCCCATGTGGGTCATGTCCGCAACTACATCATTGGCGACGTGGTTGCGCGGTTGAAGCGCATGCGTGGCTACAACGTGCTGCATCCGTTCGGATGGGACGCGTTCGGGCTTCCGGCCGAGAACGCCGCGATCAAGAACGGCATTCATCCCGAGGTATCGACCTTCGGCAACATCGCCCACATGAAGGGGCAGCTCCAGCGACTGGGCATCAGCTACGCGTGGGAGCGGGAAATAGCGACGTGTCTGCCCGAGTACTACAAGTGGAACCAGTGGTTGTTCGTGCGGATGTTCGAGCGCGATCTCGCCTACAAGCGACGTTCGTCGGTCAACTGGTGTTCGAGCTGTCAGACCGTTCTGGCGAACGAACAGGTCGTGGATGGCGGTTGCTGGCGGTGTGGAACGCCCGTGACGATCCGCGAGCTCGACCAGTGGTTCTTCCGGATCACACGTTATGCGGATGAACTGCTGCAGGCGGCGGATCACCTGACCCAGTGGCCGGACAAAGTCCTGACGATGCAGCGCAACTGGATTGGGCGGTCCGAGGGCGTGCGCGTCAGATTTCCGCTGCAGACGGCCCAAGGAGCGGCGGCGGCCGACGGTATTGAGATTTTCACCACGCGAATTGACACGATCTTCGGGGCGACGTTCGTCCTGCTCGCTCCCGAGCACGACATCGTCCGTCGATTCATCGAGGAGTCGGAGGATCCGGTGGCGATGCGCGACGCGTGTCGATCGCTTTCGTGCGCAGGACCGGGCGGCCCGGTTGAGTGGCGAGATTGAAAAGGAGGGTTTCTCGACCGGGCGCTATGCCATCAACCCGTTCACGAACAAGGCGGTCCCAATCTGGATTGCCAACTTCGTGCTGGGGGAATATGGCACCGGCGCCATCATGGCGGTGCCCGCCCATGACCAGCGTGATTTCGAGTTTGCCCGGAAGTACGGCCTGCCAATCGACGTGGTGATTCAGCCGGAAGGGAAGACGTTGTCCGGCGAGACGCTGGAGGCGGCCTATGTTGACGAGGGTCTCGTGGTCAACAGCGGCCAGTTCTCGGGGTTGCCGTCGCCAGAAGCCATCAGCCGCATGGGACAGTTCGTCGAGCAACAACGGATCGGCCAGCGCACGATCCAGTTCAGGCTCAAGGACTGGGGGATTTCGCGGCAGCGCTACTGGGGCACGCCGATCCCCATCATCTACTGCCCGACGTGCGGAACGGTGCCGGTTCCCGATGACCAGCTTCCGGTGGTGTTGCCGAAAATAGCGCACTTTACGGGCCGTGGTGATTCGCCACTGGCGCAGGTCCCGGAGTTCGTCAACACGACGTGTCCAAGGTGCGGCGAGCCAGCCCGGCGCGAAACCGACACGATGGACACGTTTGTGGACTCATCCTGGTACTTCTACCGCTTCTGCGATCCGCATAACGATCGCCTGGCGTTCGATCCGGACAAAGTCAAGTACTGGCTTCCGGTGGATTTCTACAGTGGCGGCGTCGAGCACGCCATCCTTCACCTGATCTACTCGAGGTTCTTCGCCCGGCTCTTTCGGGATCTCGGCATGGTGGATCATGACGAACCTTTCACGCATCTGCTCACGCAGGGCATGGTGCTGAAGGAAGGTGCCGTCATGTCGAAATCCAAAGGCAATGTCGTCGATCCCGACGAGATGCTGAAGAATTTCGGGGCTGACGCGCTGCGCCTGTATGTGATGTTCGTCGCCCCGCCTGAAAAAGAAGTGGAGTGGACCGACAGCGGCCTCAAAGGCAGTTTCACATTTCTGGCGCGGGTGTGGCGCCTCATCGACCCGTGGACCGACAGCCTGTCGCGCGACCTGGGATCCATTGACCAGTCTTCCCTGAACGACGCCCAGCGTGCGCTTCGACGCAAGACACACGAGACGATCAAGCGCATTACGGCCGATCTGGAACAACGCCAGCATCTGAACACCGCCGTGTCGGCGCTGATGGAGCTTGTCAACGAGCTCTATGCCTTCGATGTCGCGGCAGGTCAGGCGGCCCCTGATTCCCGGTCAAAGACCCAGGCAATGGCCGTCTTCAAGGAAGCCATCGAGGCGCTGATCCTGATGCTGTCGCCGTTTGCGCCGCATACGGCTGAGGAATTGTGGGAGCGAATCGGGCATGCGGGTGGGCTTGTGAAGGCTGCGTGGCCTGTCTATGATCCGGAAGTTGCAAAGGCCGATGAAATCGTGGTGCCGGTGCAGGTCAACGGCAAAGTTCGCGCGCGCCTTACCGTACCCGCGACCCTGACAGAGGCCGAGCTGCGGGAGCGAGCGCTGGCCGATCCGGCGGTGAGAAGTCACACGGCCGGCAAGACCATCAAGACGGTCGTGGTCGCAAAAGGTAAACTGGTCAATGTCGTAGTACAGTAGGCAGTAGGGAGCAGGCAGCAGGCAGAAACATGAAACCACCATTCTCGAAAGCCGATGGCAGCTCTGATGATGGCGCTTGTCGTTGGCCCGTTGTCAGCGTCGTGTGGCTATGCGCTTGCTGGACGAGGCTCGTTCCTGCCGGCGCACATTCAGGTGATTGGTGTCCCGACGTTCACCAACTCGACCCGTACTTCGAGCTCGATCAGATCTTCACCGAGAAGGTGCGATCGGAGCTGATTGGCCGCGGTCGTTACAAGGTCCTGCCCGATACCACTGGCGTCGACGCCGTGCTGTCGGGCCAGATTACCGGGCTGGCCATTGCCCCGGTCAGCTTCACCCAGGACCAGCAGGCGTCGCGCTATGTCGCGACTGTCACGGCGAATATCTCGCTGCGTGACACCGCGGACAACAAAGTGCTTTGGCAGAACCCGTCGCTCACGTTGCGGGAAGAATTCGACGCGGCAAGCGGCACCGACGCACTCGATCCCAACGGCTTTCTTTGGCCAGAGCACGAACGCCCTCCAGCGTCTTTCCACTGAGTTCGGCCGCACGGTCGTCAGTTCGATCCTCGAAGCGTTTTAGCGACACGACGTGGCGCTCCTCACTTCAGCCGCCGTCAGAAAGCAGATCGGAGCGGGGAAGCTCGACCCCGTCTATCTGGTCATGGGCGCCGACGAGGCGGAAAAGAGCGCCTTGGCTGGCGAGTTCGCGGCGAGCGTCGAGGAGGACTTGCGCGCGTTCAACGTGGACCGGTTCTACGGCGGCGACGCTTCGGCGGCGGCAATCGTAGACGCGGCTCGCACGCTGCCGCTGATGGCGCCGCGGCGGATCATCATCGTGCTTCGCGCCGAGCTGGTCATTGTGCCCAGGCGAGAGACTCAAGCGACCGATCAGGACCAGGAGGCGCTGACGGCCTATGTCAAGGAGCCGGCGGCTCATGCCTGCATGGTGTTCGTCACGGGTGACCTGGATGAGCGACGCAGCCTGTCCAAGCTGCTGCTGAAAACCGCTTCCGTCGTTCGTTGCGACGGCCTGGGTAACCCGTCGGAGGCGGCGAGATGGCTGCGCGAGGCAGCCGGGAAGCAGGGCATGACGATCGAGCCCAAGGCGGTCCAGCTTCTCATCAACCGGTCGGCTGGCGACCCCATGCGGTTGCGGGCCGATGCGGAACGCCTGCTCCTCTACGCCGCGGACCAGCGCCAAATTTCCACGGCCGATGTCGAGGCCATGACGACCGACGCCCATCTCACGAGCGGCGAGTGGGCGGTGACGAACGCGATCGAACGAGGTGCCGGCGCGGCAGCGCTGCGAGAGCTGGCCGCCCAAATCGATGCCGGGGTGTCACCGTTCCTGATTCTTGGGCAGGTCGCCTGGTGCGTAAGGACGAAGCTGGATCGTCGACGGGTCCCGAGTGCCATTGAGGCGGTTTTTCAGACGGACCTCGCCCTGAAGAGCTCGGCCGGAGACCCAAGAGTCTTGCTCGAGCGGCTGGTCGTCGAGTTGTGCAGCGTAGGCGGTGAGAACCGGTGACCGTCAGGCGGCGCTCGCCTTGGTGAGACGCGTCCGGATTCTTGACTTGTATCGGGCCGCTGCGTTGCGGTGGATGATGCCCTTGCCGGCCAGCTTGTCGATGAGTGAAACCGTCTTGTTGAGCTGTTGTCTGGCGCCCGCCACATCTTTTCCGTCGAGCGCGGAGCGAATGGCTTTGAGCGCCGAGCGGAGTTTGGCACGAAATTCCCGATTGTGCTCCCGTCGCTTCAGATTCTGGCGATGCGCTTTCAGCGCCGATGCGTGACTTGCCACGTGGCCGTTCCCTTTCAGAGATGCGAGGTTAACTTACGGAAATCCTTCGCTCCGCGGCGAGCCGCTGTTGCGAAAGAACCCGTTATGTTAGCACGAGATACCGGCGGGTCGACAAAACGTGGCTCGATTCGAGTACGGGTTACGAAACTCGCGCACAGTGGCAGATTTTGTAACATTCCGGTTGGCCACGATGTGTAACGCGTGCCGTCTCAAAGTGAATCGCCTTCCGGCAACGCGTGCGTCCACAGGGATTTAGACACGCTTGGCACCTCTCCCTCCGGCTGGGCATGGCCGTTGCCCTATCAGGGGTCGTATGCAGATCCCGGCCTCCCAGCGGCTTGACCATCTGTTGTCGATGCTCGAAACTCAGCGACCGCAGGTCGCGGAACATTCGCGGCGTGTGTCGATGCTCGCGGTTCGACTTGCCTCGCAGTATGGACTGTCGGCGCAGGCCATCGAATCGGTTCGCGTTGGATCGCTCCTGCACGACGTAGGAAAGTTGTTTGTGGCCCCGCACATTTTGAAAAAAGGCCGCGGACTCAGCCGGAGCGAATGGGAAGAACTGGCCGGACACCCCGAGGTGGGCGTGGAACTGGCCGATAGAGCCGGCGCAACCCACGGGGCCTGCGAAATCATCCTGTACCATCACGAGCGGTACGATGGGCAAGGGTATCCCGATCGCATGGCGAGCTCGGCAATCCCCTGGCCGGTCCGCATCGTGAGCGTGATGGATGCCTTCGACTCGCTGGCGTATCCGGTCGCCCGGGAGCCGATGTCCATTGATGCGGCCCGAGCGTTCATCGCGCGCCGCGCCGGCAGCCAGTTCTGCCCCTGGGTGGTCAGTGGCCTGCTCTCTCTGCCGACATCGATGCTTGAAACGGGCGGGGCGGCCGAACGGCCGTTCTGTATTCCCGACGGTCTGGCAGCCCGCGACGTGCTTGCAGCAACGGAAGTGTACGTACCTGCCCGCTAGAGTCGACATTCACAACTAACGCCGCCGCGGACCCTGAAAGGGTCCGCGCTACATCGGACTTTCGCGGACCCTGAAGAGTCCGCGCTACACTCACTCGCGTAGCGCGGGCGCTTTAGCGCCGCGTCTCGGACGAGTTTGGCGTATCCGGTGGGGCTGGGACCGACAGGCATCTTCATTGCGGTGAGCGTGGGGTTTTCGACACTTGCCCTCGTGAGCGCCCGGATGTTCAGCAGGGGGACCTGGAAGACGCAGCGTGTGTAGCCGCGCACGAGGTGTCGATCGCTAATTCAGAACTTTTGCACTGGCTGCTAGGATGGTGCCGTGACAAAAGCTCGTTCGACTCTCATCGTGTTCATCGCTCTTGGTGCCGGTGCTATGGCTCAGCCACGTGGCATCGGGCGCGTGGCGTGGCTCCAGGGCTGTTGGGAAACGTCCACCGGCGAGCGGACCATCGAAGAGCACTGGATGGCCCCACGAGGCACCAACATGGTGGGCATGAGCCGAACCGTGCGAGGGAACACACTGGTGTCTTACGAGTTCCTGCTTCTACGGGAAGCCGGCGATCGGCTCGAGTACCGAATCCCATCCGTCCGGTCAACGCTCCGCCACGTTCCTTTCCACCAGGGTGTCCGATGAGATGGTGCTCTTCGAGAATCCGCAGCACGATTTCCCGCAGCGAATTGGCTACCGACGCGAAGGGGGCAGCTCGCTGGTCGCCTGGATCGAGGGAACCAATAAGGGCCAGGCGCGGCGGATCGAGTTTCCGTATCGGCGAGTCCCGTGTAGCGGCGGATAGGAGAAGACGACTCTAGTCTAGCGCGCTGAGACGATCTCGTAGGGGCCAGAGGCGGGCTTGGTATCCGAATAGCGCGGAACCTCGCGGCCGTCGACGACGTCAACGGTTTTGTAAATCACGCGTTTTCGTGACTGAGCGGACACTTCGGTCATACCCTTGATCTTCTTCACGTAATTCCGTGTTTCCCGGTAAGGCGGGATGGTGGTGCCGTACCTTGCCACCGCGACCGGTCCCGCGTTATAGGCCGCAAGGGCAAGCTCCTCGTTCTGGTTGTAGCGATCCAGCAGTTGCCGGAGGTACGCCACGCCGGCACGGATGTTCTGCGCCGGATCGTAGGGGTCGCGTACACCCATTTGAACGGCTGTCGCGGGCATCAACTGCATCAGACCCATCGCGCCTTTGGGCGAGCGCGCGTAGCGATTGAAAGCCGATTCGACCTGAATGACCGCCCTGACGAGATCGGGGCGGACCTGGTGCTCGCTCGCATGGTGCCTAATCAGGTCGTCATACCCCTTCGCGGGCGGTCTGACGATGGCAATTGTCGTGCGGACGGTCGAGGCCGAAGAGATAGCAAACGACCTCGCACCGTCGACCAGGGGACGATCTGACAGCACCAGGTGCCCATTGGCGTCGCGCCAGCTGTAGATTTGCGCCTCTGAAGGTGTCGCTGCCATCACCCCGGCGAGCACTATCAGAATTGTAATTAACCTCTGCACAGTCAATACCTTAAGTGACGTATCGGCGCGGGGTGGATAAGGGAGTAGGGAGGTTGGGAGGGGCTGGGATAGGTTGAGAGGGGTTGGGAGAGGTTGGGAGAGGTTAGGAGAGGCTAGGAGGGGTTAGGAGAGGTTAAGAGGGCTAGGAGGGGCTAGGAGGGTCAATGGCTCGCCAAGGCACGCTGAACGCCGGCTAGGGCTTCGCTCTCGGATGGAAACCCGTCGGCATTTTTCTGAGCCACCAGCGTGTCGCCGACCCAGACGGTGAACTCACCCCGTCCACCTTCAACGAGCTCCGTGTCCAGGCCGGTTTCCTGTTTGATCACGGCTGCCACACGGGCAGCGCGCGGACGATAGTTTCACACACGGCAAAACCGAATACGCACCTTCGACATTTTGCACCTCAACGCCGAGCAGCTGCCTGACGATAGCGGGAGCCTGCTCGAGCAAATCATTGATCCTGGACGGATCTTTTCCGCCGGCCTCCGCGAAATCGGGTCTCCCGCCGCCGCTCCCTCCGACGATAGGGGCAAGGCGTTTGACAATTTCACCGGCGGGAAGCCGTTTAGAGAGCTCGCGGTCGACGCTGACGACCATGGAGACCTTACCCTCGCCATCCGACGCTGCCAGAATGACGACAGCTTTCTCGCCTTTCTTTGACATCTGCGCTTTCAGCTGATCGGCCATGGAACGAAGCCCGGCGCGGTCGACACCCTGCACCTGCATACGGATGACGGAGGCGTCTGAGATATGCAGCGCGTCGGCACCTGCGGCCCCGGTTCCGGTCCCCAGGGCCGCGTTTGTGCGAAGCTGACCGACTTCTTTCGTCAGCCGTTTGTTGTCCGCCTGGAGCCTCTCGATCACGTCCACGGCCGTCTCGGCCGGTGCATTCAATGTCTGAAGAAGCTGCTGAAGCGCGGCGCGGTCGGTCTGATACCGCGCGACGGCGTATTCTCCGGTCACCGCCTCGAGCCGGCGAACGCCCGCAGCCACGCCCCCTTCGCTGGTGATGACAAAAAACCCGATGTCGCCAGTTGCCAGGCAGTGCGTCCCGCCGCAGAGTTCGAGGCTGAAGCCAGGGATCGACACCACACGGACGCGATCGCCGTATTTTTCGCCGAAGAGCGCCATCGCGCCGCCGGCAATGGCCTCCTCGGTGGACCGCTCTTCGGTCTGCACCGGACTGTTTTGCTGGATCTGCTCGTTGACGAGGCGCTCGATTCGCGTCAGCTCGTCGGGTGTCAGCGCTGCAAAGTGCACGAAATCAAAGCGCAGCCGGTCGGGAGCGACGAGCGAACCGGCCTGCTTGACGTGCGCGCCAAGAATCTGCCGAAGGGCCGCGTGAAGGAGATGGGTCGCCGTGTGATTTCGCCGCGTGGCATCCCGAGCGGCAACGTCCACCTCCGCTGTGACCAAATCGCGCTCTCGAAGGATTCCTGAGCGGACACGAACGCGATGCAGGCGCGGTGCGCCACCGGCAATTCGAACGAGCCCTTCCACGATCGCCTCGCCACCACCGGATTCGCGGTAGATGACGCCAGAATCCGAGACCTGACCTCCAGCCTCGAGATAGAAGGGCGTCTTTTCCAGTGCAAGATACCCAGGCTGTCCTTCGGTGATTTCTTTGACCTGTTGTCGTTTCTCGTTGAAAGCCGCCACGACCGGAACACCCTTGACAGTGGTCGCCGTGTACCCTTCGAAGCGGTCGCCCGCCGCCCGGAAGACCTGCTCGTTTTCGGCGGCCGAGAAAGTAAAGTCCTCTCCCTTCGGGCCTTCGAACCTGCTTTTCGCGCGTGCCTTTTCCCGCTGGCCTTCCATCGCGCGTTCGAACGCACCGCGATCGACGCTGACGCCAAGCGTGACCGCCGTGTCCTCGATGAAGTCGTACGGCAGGCCGAACGTATCGTAGAGCCGGAACGCTGCCTCACCCGGCAGGACGTGGTCGGGAGATTCGAGCGCTTTCTGGATTTCCGCTTCGAGCCGCGGGAGCCCATCGGCGAGCACCGCGTCGAAGCGATGCTCCTCTGCCAGAATCGTCTTCTCGATGGTCTCGCGGTGTGTCCGCAGCTCGGGGTAGGCATCGCCCATCTCACGCGCGAGCCCACTGACGAGCGAGTGGAGAAAGGGCTCAGTGAGCCCGAGATGCCGGCCATGGCGCATCGCGCGCCTCATGATCTTCCTGAGAACGTACCCACGCCATTCATTCGACGGAATCACGCCGTCTGCAATGAGAAACGTGGTCGCCCGGATATGGTCGGCCACCACGCGCATCGAGACGTCGGTTGCCGACATCGACCCGCCGTATTTGTGGCCGCTCAAGTCGCCAATGCGCTGCAAGAGCGGCGCAAACACGTCCGTGTCGTAGTTCGAGTCCTTACCCTGGAGCACAGACGTCAGGCGCTCGAGGCCCATTCCCGTGTCGATCGAGGGGGCCGGAAGCGGCGTCAGCGTGCCGTCCGCACTCCGCTCGTACTCCATGAAGACGTTGTTCCAGATTTCGATTTCGGGGTCGGTGCCGGAGCCGCGGACGAAATAGATCTCCGAACAACGGCCGCAGGGGCCGGTCTCTCCCATCTGCCAGAAATTGTCGTCGAGCCCCAGCTCGAGAATTCGACCGGCAGGAACGTATTGCCGCCAGATGTCGTACGCCTCGTCATCCCGTGGTATCCCTTGCTCGCCCTTGAAAATCGAGACGACGAGCCGGTCCGGCGACATCCCCCAGATGTCCGTCAGAAGATGCCAGGCAAATTGCAGCGCCTCACGTTTGAAATAGTCGCCGAACGAGAAATTGCCGAGCATCTCGAAGAACGTGTGATGACGGAACGACGGACCTACATTGTCGAGGTCGTTGTGCTTGCCGCTCACACGCATGCATTTCTGGGACGTGGTCGCGCGCCGGTAGTCTCGTTGCTCGCGTCCGAGCAACACGTCTTTGAACTGGTTCATCCCGGCGTTGGTAAAGAGCAGCGTCGGATCCTCGTGCGGTACCAGTGGTGAACTGGCCACGATGCGGTGGCCATTCTGTTCGAAGAACTTGAGGAACGACGCGCGGATCTCGTTCGAGGTCATGGTTGGCTATTGTACTCTTGGGCACTGCCTGTCATGTTGAACAGGAGGGTAGGAGTTCAGGAGATCACGGGACGCGGATCGCCGCGGATTTCTCGCTGAAGAGTCTAAAAAGCCCACGCCGCGACATACCGCTCAGCGCCGACTCAGCAAGCGACCGGCCGCGCCGCAGGCGCGCTGGGAAGGTGAACGATCGAGGATAAGAGCGCGCTTCGAGAACAGTCCGGCGCTCTTATCCTCGATCGTTCACCTTCCCCGAGCCTGGCCTTCGCCAGGCTGCCGGTCGCCGTAACTGCGAGATAGCCGGTAGTCCTCCTGAACTCCTGGCCTCCTGTTGCGATTACTCCTCCGGCAGGGCCGCAGGGCGAGCTCGTTCGCGAAGCAAGGTGGCGACGGCCGATGGTTCGAAGCCTTGTCTGACGAGATAGCCGTACAGCTTCCGGGTACTCGGCCGCGTCTCTCACCGAGCGGCGCGTCCTGCCGAGACGACGTGCGAGCGCCCGTTCCAGCAGCTCCTGTTCGTCAATCTCGGCGAATACCTCTTGCACGACGCGTCGGGCAAGATCGCGAGCAATGCCAAGCGCCGCCAGGTGCTGGCTGACGCGGAATCGCCCGTGCCGCTTGACCAATGCATCGGTCCGAGCAGCGGCCAGCGCGGTGCGCCGGTCGTCGAGCGTCCCATTGCTCTGGAGAGTGCGCACGACCTCGTCAATTGAGCCGCCAGGAACCTGACGTGCGGCCAGTCGTTGTCGAAGCTGTCGCTCGGTCAGCTCGCGCAGCGCGAGCCATTTCAGGGAGAGACCGTAGGGGTCGGTGGGAGGCTTCTGTCTTTTAGCTTCCAAATCTTGTCAGTCCCGGCACGGTCGTACCGGTCACGATCTTCGCCATGTCGTCCCGGGCCATGTCCGCCGTGGTGGCAATACCCTGCACCTTGAGTTTGAAGTCATCGACATTGGACGCCCAACGAATCGCTTCCTCGTACCGACACGAGCCCTTTCTGGAAGAGCGCGAGAATCGCCTGGTCGAACGTCTGCATCCCGTACTGAGACGTGCCGGCCGCTATCGCTCCGTGGAGCAGATGTGTCTTCTCCTTGTCGATGATGCAGTCGCGGATGAAGGCCGTCGTCACCATCACTTCGCAGGCGGCCACACGCGCCTTCGCGTCGATTCTCGGCAGCAACCGCTGGGAGATGACCGCCTTCAGGACACTCGCCAGCTGAAGTCTCACCTGCTTCTGCTGGTGGGGTGGGAAGACGGCAATGATGCGGTTGATAGTTTCGGTGGCGTCCAGCGTGTGCAAGGTGGAGAAGACCAGATGCCCGGTCTCGGCTGCGAGCAGTGCCGTCTCGATGGTCTCGAAGTCGCGCATTTCGCCAACCAGGATGACGTCAGGATCCTGACGCAGCGCGCTGCGGAGCGCGGACGCAAAGCCGCGCGTGTCGACCGACACTTCACGCTGATTGATGATCGATCGATTGTCCCGATGGAGGAACTCGATCGGATCTTCGACGGTCATGATGTGGCAGTCACGTGTCTCGTTGATGTGGTCAATCAGCGCGGCAAGGGAGGTGCTCTTCCCGCTGCCGGTGGTGCCGGTGACGAGTACCAGCCCGCGCTCTTCGAGGGCGATCCTCTTCAGGGTTTCAGGGAGCTGCAGGTCGTCGATCGTTTTGATGCGCATCGGGATGACGCGCAGCACCAGGCCGATCGTGCCACGCTGCTGGAACACGTTGCAGCGGAATCGACCCAGCCCGGGCACGCTGTAGGCGAGGTCGACTTCCTGGGAATCCTTGAATTTCTGCCTCTGGGCGGCCGAGGTCATGACCATGGCCGCCATCTCGACCGTATCTTCGTGATTCAACCGCTTTTCCGTGTCCGCCGGGACGAGCGAGCCGCGCACGCGCATCATCGGGTAGGCCCCCACCTTGAGATGAAGGTCGGAGGCGCCGTATTCTACGACGGCTTTCAGCAGATCGTTGATGGTCATAATCAGGGTGCCGGGTGCTTGGTGCCTCGTGCCTGGTGCTGTGCCGGGTGCTGGGTGCCGGGTGCTGGTGCCTGGTGCCAGGTGCTGGGTGCCTGGTGCGCTCCAATGCACACGACGACCGCTCTGAATTTATCGGTCGCCGCAGAAGGGGGGATTAGCGAGCTTTGGCGGCCGCTTGCCCGGGCGCGGCTGTGGCGGCCGCCTCACGGGGATTGACAAATGTGAGCCAGCCGTGCGTATCGGGGGCCTCGCCGCTGATGACCTGCAGGAAACGCCGTTGGATCGCTTCGGTAATTGGTCCACGCCGCCCCTGACCGACGGTAATTCGGTCAACGGAACGGACAGGCGTAATCTCAACGGCCGTGCCAACGCAGAAGAGCTCGTCAGCTGTATAGAGCATTTCGCGCGGGATCAGTTCCTCTTTGACCTGGTATCCAAGATCGCCAGCGATGGTCATTACGGAGTCACGCGTAATGCCGGGCAGAATGGAGCCGCCCATGGGCGGCGTGTACAGCGTGCCGTTGCGGACGACGAACACGTTCTCGCCCGAGCCTTCGCTCACGTACCCGAATACATCGAGCGCCAGGCCTTCGGTGTAGCCGTTGACCTCGGCCTCCATGCGGATGAGCTGCGCGTTGGCGTAGTTGGCGCTGGATTTGGCTTGCGCGGGGAACGTATTCGGGGCCATGCGCGTCCACGAGCTGATGCACACGTCCACGCCGTTCTCCAGCGCTTCGCTGCCAAGGTACGCGCCCCATTCCCACACCAGAATCGCGACATCGATCGGGCACGGGACAGGGTTGACGCCCAAAGCACCGTAGCCGCGATACATGATGGGACGCACGTAGCAGGCCTTGAAACCGTTGGCCCGAATCGTTTCGAGGGAAGCGCGTTCGAGCTCTTCGGCACCAAAGGGAATTGGCATGCGGTAGATCTTGGCGGAGTCGCAGAGCCGCTTCATGTGCGGCGTCAACCGCATGCATGCCGACCCTTTTGGCGTGTCGTAACAACGGATGCCCTCGAAGACGCCGCTGCCGTAGTGGATGACGTGCGAGGCGACGTGAATTTTGGCGTCCGCCCACTCCACCAACGAGCCGTTCATCCACACTTTGCCGCGGCCACTGAAGCTCATGCGCAAAATCTTAGCATCTACTGGGCTTCGCCACAAAAAGGGCATCGATCGGAGCGGGCATGCAAGGGTTTGCGACAGTGCCAGCAAAACCGTGGCTGCGGCGTTTCGCGCGCGCGCAGTCGTGACTGGATGTCCTGCCCCGACCCGTTCCCCTGGCGCATACCCGCGGGCGGCGTCGGGGTGCGGGACGTGCGTCGGGTCACGATCCTTCCACGTTCGGCGAGGAGGTCGTTCAGCAAGTCGCCTGCACGCTGGTACCGCGCGATGGGATCGGGTGCCATCGCGCGCAGAATGATGTCGTTGACCGCCTTCGTGAGCTGAGGATTTCGGATGCGGGGTGCGGTCACGAGCTCACCGGTTTTCAGCTTCTCGATGTCCGCTGGACTGGGAGTTTCGTAGGGCAGGGTCCCGGTCACCATCTGGTACATCGTGACCCCGAGCGAATAGATGTCCGAGGCAAAGACGGCTTTGCCGTGGAATTGTTCGGGTGCCATGTAAGGAGGACTTCCAATCACGGTCGTGCCATGGGCTGCAATCTCGAGAAACCGCGAAGTACCGAAATCTGCCACCTTGGCCATGCCTCCTTCCGTGACGAGAACGTTGCCAGGCCGGAGGTCGCGATGAATGATCCCGTGGCGATGTGCATGGTCGACCGCATTACACACCTGGCAGATGTAATCGAGGGCACGGGTCAGATCCAGGTTTCCTTCGCGGGCGATGAGCGTTTCGAGCGTCTCACCCGGCACGTACTCCATCACCACGAAAAAGATGTTGTCGTGCTTCTCGGCTGTCAAAATCGAGACGATGTTGGGGTGATTGAGCGAGGCGAGCAGACGAGGTTCGTGCAGCAGTTCGGTGAAATCAGCACTCTGGCGATGCGGGACTTTGATGGCGACTTTCTTGTCGATCCAGGTATCTTCGGCCAGGTACACCGTACCGAAGCCACCGCTTCCAAGCGCGGAAACGATCTTGAACTTGCCGACCTGCTGACCGCGAAAAAACATTCGGTTGGGGGGAGTATACACGGAGGAATGAATCGCTGGGTGCCGAGTGCCTCGTGCTTGGTGCCAGGTGCTGTGCTGGGCGCGGGGTGCCGGGTGCTGGATGCTGTCTGCCACGCGGAATAGGGCGCGAGCAAACAGCGCTGAGCTCTATCCACTCGGCACCCCGCACAGCACCCAGCACCCCGCACCCCGCACGATGCACAGCACCAGGCACCAAGCACGAGGCACTCGGCACCCGATCCATAATCCCCCGTGCATCGTTTCTATGCTCCGGACCTGACGCCGACCGAGTCGACCGTCGTCCTGCCAGTCGATGAGATGCAGCACTTGACGCGCGTCCTCCGGTTGCCGCCTGGGGCCGTGGTTGCCGTGTTCGACGGACGGGGTGGAGAGTTTTCGGCACGCGTCGAGTCCGCTGAACGCGGGCGCGTCCGTCTCACGCTTCTCGAGGCGCGCGATCCGGTGCCGGAGCCAGTTGTTCCCGTGACGTTGGCCCAGGCGGTCCTCAAGAGCGACAAAATGGACAACGTGGTGCGCGATGCGGTGATGGTGGGCGTGGCCGAAGTGCTGCCTGTCGTGTCAGCTCGCACCGAAACGAGCCTGGAGACGCTTCTCCGGGCGCGACGGGTCGAGCGATGGAAACGGATTGCCGTGTCGTCGGCCAAGCAATGCGGGCGCGCCGTCGTGCCGAGCGTGCGCGAACCGGTCACGTTGACCAGTCTTGTCGAGAACACAGCCGACCAGGGGATTCGGCTGGTCTTGGTCGAGCCCTCACTCCCTGAAGGACGCTCAGTCGACACCCTTCGCGACGAGCCACGTCCGTCCGCCGCCCTCGTGCTGGTCGGGCCAGAAGGGGGATGGACGTCCACCGAATCTGATCTGCTGGCTGGTGCCGGCTTTCGCCTCGTGCGGATTGGCCCGAGAACACTTCGTGCGGATGCGACGCCCGTTGCAGCGCTGACCCTGCTGCAGTTTATTTGGGGTGACCTGTCATGAGTCTTGCCGCCATTTCGGTTGCTGCGCTGATTCTGGCCCTCCTGGTCAGCTGCACTTCCAGCGTGCACGTGGGGTTCCTGGCCATTGTCCTTGCCTGGATCGTGGGCGTGTATTTCGGTGGCATGAGCGTGGATCAGGTGATCGCTGGATTTCCGACGTCCCTGTTCCTGACACTGGTCGGCGTGACGCTGCTCTTTGCGCAGGCGCAGGTCAACGGGACCCTCGATCGCATTGCGCACCGGGCGGTTCGCTTGTGCCGCGGGAATGCCGGCGTGATCCCCATGATGTTTTTCGTGCTCACGGCCGGCCTCGCCTCGATCGGACCTGGCCACATTGCTTCGGCCGCCTTGATCGCGCCGATGGGCATGGCCGTCGCCGGCCGGTACGGCATCTCCGCCTTTCTGATGGCCATCATGATTGGCAACGGCGCCAGCGCCGGATCGCTCTCACCCTTTGCGCCAACCGGGATCATCGTGGCTGGCATTCTGCCCAAGATCGGCCTCGTCGACGTGCAGTGGCCCATTTACCTGAACAATCTCATCGCGCACGCTGCGGTGGCGTTTGGCGGTTACTTCCTGCTGGGAGGGTGGCGGTTGTTCGCACAACGCACGCACGTTCAGGCCGACGCCGTTGTCGGGGTCGGGGCACTGCCTGACGGGGAGGCTCAGAGCGAGCGATTCGAGCTGCGCCACTGGCTGACGCTTGGCGTGATTGCTGCGCTCATCGTGGCGGTCATCACCTTGAAGCTCAACGTCGGCATGGGCGCGTTTGCCGGCGCCATCCTTCTGACGCTGGCGCGCGCGGCCGACGAGACGGAGGCCATTCGCAAGATGCCCTGGAAGGTCATCATGATGGTCACCGGCGTCACCGTGCTGATCGGCCTGCTCGAAAAGACCGGAGGGATGGAACTGTTTGTAGATTTCCTTGCGCGCATGGCCACACCGGCGAGCGCCACGGCCGTCGCCGCCTTTTTCACCGGCCTCATCTCGATCTACAGCAGTACGAGCGGTGTGGTGCTGCCGGCATTTCTTCCCACCGTGCCCGGCCTCATCGAGCGGCTCGGCAGCGGGGACACGATGGCGCTCGTCTCGTCGATGAACGTTGGCGCGCACCTGGTCGACATTTCGCCGCTGTCGACAACCGGTGCGCTGTGCCTGGCTGCGGCGCCCCTTGGCACCGACAATCGTCTGCTCTTCAATAAATTGCTCGCCTGGGGACTCTCGATGACCCTCGTCGGAGCGTTTATCTGTTGGGTGTTTTTTGGGCTGCTCTGACAGGCGGGGATCTATAAAGCAGACCTAAAGGTCTGCGCTACGTACATGGGCCGATTTCACTCCTGGGGTCACGCCTACGTACGTAGCGCAGGCCTTTAGGCCTGCTTTCTGAGCACCAGACACCGCCATCCTTCTTCGTCGAGCTGATCGACGATCTGAACGTGCGGAGATGTGGCGACAGGACCATCCTGACGCGCGATCAGCTCCTCTGACGTAAAGCCGCTCAGAATCAGCATTCCATCCGGCTCGGCCAAATCGAAGACCCGCTCCAGCGTGCCGAGCAGAATGGCTCCGGTCAGATTCGCCATCACGAGCCAAGCCGGCGATAGAGTGGCCACGCGAAAATCCGCGAGTGCGAACGTGGTTGCCGCGTCAGTGTGGTTGCGTGCGGCATTTTCACGCGCCGAGTCCAAGGCGTCTGCATCCGATTCAACAGCCACGACATCCTTTGCGCCGAGAAGCACGGCGGCAATGGCCAGCACGCCGCTCCCGGTTCCAAGATCCAACGCTCGACGGCCAGAGACGTCGAGCTTCTGAAGGGCTTCCAGACAGAGCCGCGTCGAGGCGTGATGACCGGTTCCGAAGCCCATCGAGGGTTCGATCACGATAATCGTCGACGCGCCTGCCGGGGATGGGGGGATGTCCCACGGTGGGGCGACCACGAGCTTGCCAACAGTGACGGCATGCAATCGTGCCTGCGAGCGGACGGCCCAGTCTTCGTCATCGACGTCCAGAATGCGCCACACGATCCCGCGTGCTGGGAACTCCGAAGCGACAGCACGCCCGGCTTCATCGCGAAGTTCCGCAGCCGCGAAGAACACGCACCAGAGGTTTTGATCGTGCTCCTGAATGGCTGTTGGCTGAAAATCGTCGAGGCGGGCCAGGAGGAGCTCGGAAAGAGTGTGATCAGAGTCGTGAGGGAGTTGAATTTCCAGTGCCGGCCAGAGGCGTGTCACGCAGGCTCTCTTACGCGGGGCTAAAGCCCCCGCGCTACGTCCGGGTCGGGTGTCTTATCACCCGAAAATGTCTTTCACGCGATCGAACAGGTTCTTGTCCTCTGCCATCTCCTGTGCCCGAGGCTCGAACTTGTCCGTGGGCAGGGCCTTGGCCAGCTGCTGGAGGAGTGCCTTCTGGTCCTTGGTCAGTTTTTTCGGGACATCGACCTGCAGGTTGACATAGAGGTCGCCGCGCCCGCGTCCCGATACGTCTGGCATCCCCTTGCTGCGCAACCGGAACGTCGATCCGGCCGCCGTTCCCTCAGGGATCTTCAGCTTGTCGGTTCCGTCGAGGGTTGGAACGGTGATCTCGCCGCCCAGTGCCAACGTCGGATAACTGACCGGCATCTCGAACACGAGGTCGTTCCCGTCACGCCGGAAGAAGGGGTGTTCCTGGACGCCGATGACGACGTAGAGATCGCCCGGTGGACCGCCGCCCATGCCGTGTTCGCCCTCGCCATGCAGGCGGAGGCGCTGTCCAGTCGCAATTCCCGCCGGGATCTTGACCGTGAGCTTGCGATCGGCCTGGACCTGTGTGGCGCCATGACATGTCGGGCACGGCTTCTGGACGATACGTCCCGCGCCGCGACACTGGCCACAGGTGTGAGCGATGGTGAAGAAGCCTTGTTGACGACGGATCTGGCCTGTGCCTCGGCACTGCGGGCAGGTGACCGGCGAGGTGCCGGATGCCGCGCCAGTCCCATGACAAGTGCTACATGTTTCGAGACGAGGCACCTGGATCGTCGTTTCCGTCCCTTTGGCGGCCTCGTCGAACGAGATTTCCAGGTCGTACCGAAGATCGGAACCGCGCTGCGGTCCGCCGCGCCGCCGGCCACCAAAGAGGTCTCCGAAGCCGAAGACGTCCCCGAGACCGCCAAGGATGTCGCCGAAATCGGCAAAGATGGTGGGATCGAATCCCTGGCCACCAGCCGCCCCGGAAACTGCTGCGTGTCCGAAGCGGTCGTACGCGGCGCGCTTCTGGGCGTCGGCGAGCACGGCGTATGCCTCCGCGGCCTCCTTGAACTTTTCTTCGGCCGACTTGTCGCCCGGGTTTCGGTCTGGATGGTGGTTCAGCGCGAGCTTGCGGTACGCGCTTTTGATCTGCTGGTCGTTGGCGTCGCGTCCTACGCCCAGGACCTCGTAATAATCACGCTTGCTCACGCTTGGCCACCTTCACCATTGCCGGGCGGAGCAGACGATCGCCCAGTCGATATCCGCGTCGCAGTTCGGCGATGACTTCGCCGTCGCGATGAGTCGTGCTGTCTTCGTGGACGACAGCCTGATGGACGTGGGGATCGAAGTCGGTTCCGACTGCCTCAATGGGTGTGACGCTGCGCTTCTTGAGCAGGTCCTGCAGTTGCTTGTAGATCAGCTCCACCCCATCCCGGTACGACTCCGCGCCCGGCGCCACGTCGGCCTCGAGTGCTCGTTCGAAGTCATCGAGAACCGGCAGCAGCTCGCTCAGCAGATCCTGCGCCGCCAGCTCGACCATCTCGCGGCGGTCCCGCTCGACGCGCTTGCGGTAATTATCGAAATCGGCGGCCTTGCGCAGAAGTTGATCACGCAGTTCGTCCCGTTCGTGTCGGAGCTCCGCAATTTCGGCGACAAGCGCCTCGGACGCATCCTGAGGGGCGGAATCGGGCGCGCCCTCCTCGGTCATCTGATCCGCCTGCTGGGCCGCGTCGACGGCGACCTTCGGGCCTTTGGCGGCGTTCTTGGTGGACATGTCAATTGCCTTCGTTCAGTACGCGGGATACGGCGAGTGCGACGCCGTCGACCGCGGCGATCGCTCGTGAATAGCGCATGCGCGTCGGGCCGATGATGCCGACCGTGCCGGATCCATCACCGTACGCGGAAAGGACCAGACTGAATGGATGCAGATCGGGCGTCGAATGTTCCGTCCCGATGACGACCGTCAAGCCAGGACCATCGAGGTACTCGTTCAGAATTCGCACCAGGCGCTGCTTTTCCTCAACCATCTTCAAGAGCGCACTCAACATGGGACGCGAGACCCCACCGGTATGCTGCCAGGCCTCGTCGACGAGCGATGCCGTGCCATCGATAAAGAGTGCGGTCACCGACGGAAGTTCCTCGAAACTCGAACGGCCCAGCCGCATCGCGCGTGCGAACAACGCGTCGGCAAGCATCCGTTCGTGTTTGATCTGCTCCACGATGGCCTGACGCACCGCACTGAGTGGCCGGCCGGCAAACTCCTTGTTGAGGTAATTGGCCGCCTGACGCAGTTCGTGTGATTTCAGGGACTCGCCGACGTCGATCACCTTCCTCGACAGTTGTCCACCACGTGCGACGACGACCACGAGGACGGTCGATCCACCGAGCGGCACGAAATCAATCTCGTGAAACACCGCGCGTTCGTTGGACGGCGCGACGGCAAACCCGACGTGGCGAGACATTCGCGAGAGCACCTGCGACCCACTGCTGAGGACATCGTCCAGGAGGGCGGGTGTCCCGGCCTGCTCGCGGAGTCGGGCCTCCACGGCGGGAACCGTCCGCGTATAGCGGCGCGACTCCAGCAGCTGGTTCACATACACGCGGTACGCGAGATCGGTTGGCACGCGCCCCGCGGACGTGTGGGGTTGAGACACGTAGCCTTCCTGTTCGAGGCGGACCAGCACGTTGCGGATCGTTGCCGACGAAACGCTGTGCGACGTGCGACGCGAGATCAGAATGGATCCGACGGGCTCGCCGGTCTGGATGTACTCGCGCACGAGGACGCCGAGTATCTGCCGTGCGCGATCAGGAATGGCTCTCGGTGACATTAGCAGTCAGTTGGCTCGACTGCTAACAAGTATACAACACAGCGGATCGCGTGACCTGATAGCGGGACGCCGAGCAGGATGCGCCGACTAGCGATTGTCGAGCCTCGATCGTGAAACGTCGACTGACGACTGTGGACTGTCGACTGTGGACTGTGGACTGTGGACCGCCTTTCCCCATCGTTTCGACACGGCGGCCACATGTGGATCGTCGATCTTTCCGCGGCGCACGGCAATGAGTTCGGCCAGGATGCTCACCGCAATTTCCTCTGGTGTCACAGCGCCGATATCGAAGCCAATTGGCGCATGCACGCGTGAGAGGCATTCAGGCGGCATGGCTTCCTCGAGGAGTACATCGTAAATCCGCTTGACCTTGGCTTTGCTGCCGATGAGGCCGACGTACCGCAGATCCCGCGCGGCCAGTGCGCGGAGAGCGTCCAAATCGTGTCGGTGTCCGCGCGTCACGACCACGGCGTAGGCATTGGCGGGGAAGTCGGTGCGGTGCAGCCAGTCGGAGATGTTGTCCACCACGACTTCGTCGGCGTCCGGAAAGCGCTCGCGGTTTGCGAACTTCTCCCTGTCGTCGAGCACGTAGGTGCGGAACCCGGTCGCCTTGGCGAGCCGCGCCAGGTGAAGACCGACATGTCCAGCCCCGATCACATACAACCGTGGAGCGGGCTCGACCGGCTCGATGTAGACCTCCATCTGGCCCCCGCAAATCAAGCCCGTCTCTTCCGCAAAATCGTCCGTCAGTTCGTATCGGACCACCTGTGGTTTGTGCGTCGTCAGGACTTCGCGCGCTTTCCAGAAGGCATCGTTCTCGTAGCAACCGCCGCCAATCGTGCCGACGGTTCGGCCATCGGCAAACACGACCATCTTGGCGCCGACCCGCTGGGGCGTCGATCCCTGCGCCGACACGATGGTCACGAGGGCCGCTTCCTCGCCCTCGTTCCAGTGCGGCCGCAACAGCCGAGAACACTTCCTGGTTCACAGGTGAATTATAGCCCCATCGCCCTGGCCCCCGTCGGCCCTTATCTCTCCAGTCGTTCCAGTGCGCCCTCTCGATGTAACTCACAGAGTTTCGTGGGCTCGGTGCCGACGAGGAAGGCCTCGTTCAGCACACGAGGGCAATAAGGTGTGGGGAGATCTCCAGAGTCGTGATCGATCGTGGCAAATGACACGTTCTGCGGCACCGGAAATGGCGTTTCCCGTTCGCCTGCCAGCGCGCGCAGCATGAAGGTGGTCCAGATGGGAAGTGCAGCCTGCGCACCGCTGAGTCCGAGCCCCTGATTCTCGTCGAGCCCTACCCAGACCACGGTCAGCAAATCGCGTGTGAAACCGACGAACCACGCATCGCGCAGATCATTGGTCGTACCGGTCTTGCCGGCTACGTCGGCTCTCAGGCCCGCGGCGCGCACGCTTGCGGCCGTACCTTCGTTGATGACGCTCCGCATCATGTTGGTGACGAGAAAGGTGGCGTCCGACCTGGCGACGGTTCGAGCCTTGGCCGCCGGTATCCTGATCGTGTCCTTGCCGTGCGTCACCTGGAGGAGCATTCGCAGTTCGCGGACGACGCCTTCGTTCGGGAACAACGTGTACGCCTGCGCGATTTCGTAGGGGGTGGCCTCGAAGACGCCGAGCGCGATTGACGGATACGCATGTGGCGCCGTCCCCACGCCAACCAACTTCCACAGCGCGGCCACCCGATCGAATCCGACCTGCTCGGCGACCTTGATCGTGGCCACGTTCCTCGACATCGCCAACGCGCGCCTGAAGGTGATCGCACCGTCGTACTCGTTCTCGTAGTTGGTCGGGGCCCACTCCTTCTCCCCGTCCAGGAAGGTCGTTGGTTCGTCGAGCACGATCGACGCGGGGGTGATGTCGGTGCGTCCCTGCTCGGCCGCGTCCTCAAATGCTGCGAGATACACGAAGGGCTTGAACACCGAGCCTGGCTGCCGCCGGGCTTGGGTTGCCCGGTTGTACTGCGATTGGTTGTAGGACCGGCCTCCCGACCATGGCCAGGATGTCGCCCGTGTGCGGATCGACGGCAATCAGCGCAGCTTGCGCCGGCCCGACCTTACGGCGCCGACGTGAAAGAGCGGTGTCAACACGCTTGAGGCCATCCCGCACGGCGTCTTCGGCTACCCGCTGCAAATGGAGATCGAGTGTCGTGTACACGTCGAGCCCCTGGGTGTCGGCCGTCAGCTCGGCGTAGCGCTCGGCCAGCATTTCGCCCACGGCATCGACAAAGTGTGGGGCTTCGGCGTCGAGCGCCCGCGCGACCACCATCATGGGCTCATGCGAGGCTCGGGTTGACGCATCTGCCGAAATGTAGTCGGCGTCCACCATGGCCTGCAGGACCACGTTGCGCCGATCGCGTGCGCGTTGCGGCGCATTGAACGGGGAGAGTGCCGGTGGCGACTGGATCATGCCGGCAACCGTAGCAGACTCAGCCAGCGTGAGGTTTCCGACATCCTTGCCAAAGAAGAGCCGCGCGGCTTCCGCGACCCCATGAATGGCAAACGAGCCCCGCTGACCGAGATAGACCTCGTTCAGATACAGCTCGAGAATTTCATCTTTGGACGCACGTCGCTCGAGGATGAGCGCCATGAACTGCTCGAGGAGCTTCCGTCTCAGCGACTTCTCAGGCGTCAGAAAAAAGTTTTTGACGAGTTGCTGGGTCAGCGTGCTCGCGCCTGACAGATAGGGTTTGTCACCGAAGACATTGGTGATGGCGGCCCCGACGATGGCAATGGGATCGATGCCGGGGTGGGCGTAAAAGCGGCGATCCTCGATTGCCAGAACCGCCTGAACCATGCGTGTGGGGATCGCCGAGAGCGGCACCTGACGCCGTTTCTGACGGCTGGCATTGATGAGGGTGGTCAGTAAAGGCGATTCCAGCGTCACGCGGGCGGATGGCTTGCCACCAGACCTCGAGTCGGGTAATGGGTCCGGTCAGGTCTTCCGCAGCCCGGACCATCGGCTTCTGCTTCGAGTTCCGCTGCCGCACTCGCCGGAAGGTCGCCCTGACGAGACGATTCCGATGCGTGCCCCCGCGCGGCACCAGCGTGACGACCTCGTCGACAGCCGCGAACTCCCCGGGGTTTTCAGCGCGACTCTTCTGAACGTAGCCCAGATCGTTCAGTCGATCGAACAACTGACGGACGCTGACCGCTTGTCCCGGGTACAGCTCGAGCGGTCGTGCGAAGACACGGGGCAGAACGCGTTCGCGTTCGCCGTTGAGGCGCTCGTCGATCTGACGCCCCAGGACGACGTAGTAATACCCAAAGACAACGATGAGACCCGCCGCGACGGCGCCCGTAGCCAGGATGGCGCGGCGCCTCCACGGCGTATTCCACCAGGAGACCCACGTGGCGCGTAGCGACGACTGCCACTCTGTGGCTCGTGTCATAAATGGGGTCTGACCCCGTGTTTACCTAAATCGTAAAGACCCAGTGGTGGCCGAGATCGAGGGGTAGTTCCTCGTCTAGCCGATCCGCCAGCGAGGGGCCATACCTGGCGAGAAACGAGACGAACCCAACCGTCCGTTCCTGAGGGTGACCATTCGGGAACGCCTGCGCCCGCGCGCGCTCGAACTGCCGTCGGAGTGTTTCGTCCCGCCGCTTGGCAGCGTGGATGATCTTGGAGTGCAATGCCTTGAGCTCATGCTGCATCTTGCCGAGCGTGGACCGGACGGCTCCCTCCAGCGTCGGGTCGAGCGCAGGGACCGCACTGGCGAGCGCGCTCATGCGTTCGTCGACCGCGTGCAGCGCATCCTGAAGCGCCCCTTCGATTGACGGCGGCAGCTGTGATTCGAGCAAGCGATTCAGCGCGCCATCGTCTTGTGGCTGCAGCGACTCAAGGGGCAAGTCGTACCGTGCCAGAAAGCGGGCTGCGGCCGAATCAAGGACCGTGGCGCTCGCTCGAGGATGGTACAAAGGCATCGGAAGCCCAAAGTGTTCAAATACGGTCCGAAGCTGGGCCTGGTAGCCGAGCTCGTTAGGGCCAGCCACGTAGCAGACCGTCGGGAACAACGTGTCCTGGTACTATCGGCCGAAGCAGGACGTTAGGACTGAAGGATTTGGGGTCGGTGACGGCGTTTTTTTTGAGGGCGTCGGCGGCGTAACGTTCGGCCCCGACGATGTAGGCGTTCCCATCCTTCCGGACGGCATGCCGACGTCCGTCGAGATGAAAGAGCGCTGGCCCGTCCTGCGGCATGACCTGCGCGTGATAGCCAAGGCCCACCAGCTCGGCGCCAGCGCTGGCCGCCAGCTGTGATGTGCGCTCCGGGGACTCGAGCTCGCGAGCAAACACCCTTCCGACAAGAGGTTTTGCCGCGGGGTCCGACGAGTCAAAGACAATGAGACCTCGGGGCCCCAGAGTGGTTTCCAACCATCGCCCGAAGGCTTCGGCCATGCCTCTCCCCGGGCGGTAGGCGTCGCTCAGTGACGCGATGAGCGGGGGCGTGAACTCTGTCGCCGGCAATGCCGCTTCGAGCTCCGCGATTGCCTTCAACACGTTGTCGTCGAGCCGCACCGATGCCACCGGGAGCCCGCCGGCTCCCGGTGGCGCCGGCAGCGTGATCGTCCGCGGCCGGAGATCTGCATCGAGAACGGTGCAGGAACTGACCTCGTCCCAATCGTGATCTTCGGCGTCGATCCAGAAGACGGCCGCCGCCGCGGTTCCGTACCTCGAGCGAAGCTCTTCGACAAGTTTCAGCGCGGTCAGCGACTTCAGCAGCGTGAAGAGGGGGCCACCAAACAGTCCGGCCTGCTGCCCGGTGACGATGGCCACACTCGTTGGATCGGCGAGGACGCTCGTTGCGGCACGGGCCTGCGCGGGGGCGTTGCGCCGCGACTGCTGCTCGAGGAGCAGGTCGACGACCTCGGCACGCGGCCGTTGACTTGCCTGCGTGTGGGCAATTGCATCACGCCAGGACTGCGCCTGCGCAGGATCGCCGGAAAAGAATCGCGAGACCGCTGGAAAGTCGAACGCGTAGTCAGCGGCGAGCTTGCGAATCCAGGGAAACCGACGCACATCGACCGGGATGCGCTGAGCAACGGCGGAACGGGGAACTGAGTCGGACGGCACCGGGACCGTACTGTCTCAGAGCGGATACCATGCTGTCAAGCCTCGCACCGCCGGATGGATGTCTAACGCGTTGAACGGGTAATGTGTACGTGTTAGCATCGAGCGACCGCGAGTAGCCGGAGCTCGACACTGAGACAGGAACCCTCCTTTTCATCTTCTTCAGCGGAGACATTTGGCCCGTATCGGGTGCTGCACCAGATCGGGGCCGGAACGTTGGGACCTGTGTTCCGAGCCCACGATCCCAAGAGCGGACGGCTCGTCGCGCTCAAAGTATTCGAAATCGATCTCGTACAGGAGCGTGCGGCGTCATTAGCAGCGGAGCTGCAGCGCCTTGTCGAGCAAGGTTTGACGCATTCAGCCATTACTGCCCCCGTTGGGGCCGGCCTCAAGGGTGCCACGCCCTTTCTCGCGTCCGAATATGTGGCGGGAGAATCACTGGATATCGTCGCCAAGCGACCACGCACGGCCGCCTCGGGTGATGTGCCGTGGATTATCAGGCGGGTTGCAGAGGCCATCGACTTTGGCGCGGGGCAGGGTGCCGAGCACGGCCTCTTGCATCCCCGGGACGTGCTCGTGACCGACTCCGACGCCCGTGTCACAGGTCTTGGAGTCGGCCGGGTCCTCGAGCGCGTGGGTGTACGTCTTCCGGTGCGGCGGCCATACTCCGCGCCGGAGCTCGTGGAGGGGTCGAGCTGGAACGCTCGGGCCGATATTTATGGGCTTGCCGTGCTGGCGTACGAACTGCTGCTCAATAAACGCTTTGCCGGTGAAGCCGGCGAGCTGGCGATTCATCCCGAGGACTTGCCTGGCGTGGACGTTGCCGCCGTGGGCGACGTCTTGAGTCGCTCACTTGCGACGGAGCCTGACAGGCGCCATCGAACGGCGAAAGCGTTCGTGCGCGACCTGGACGCTGCGCTCTCCGGGGCGAGCAGAACGGGTTCGTCTCTCCCGCTACTCGATTCGCTGGAAGCGGCGCCTCCGTCAGGGCGATTGTGGGTCCATCCGGCACCACCGCCCACGATGAGTCTCGGCGACGAGGCTGAAGATGCTGGATTCGGTGTCATTGCAGGATGCGGCGGAGCACCAGATACCCCTCCGGGCGGATTTCGAGGACGACAGAGTGGCGGTCAGTCAGGGCGGTATGTTTGGAAGCCCACGCGACGGCGACGTCCGATCCAAGAGGAGAGGACTTGTCCTGGTCCTGGGCGCCGTCCTGGTGGCCGCGGCAGCCGTACTGGGTTACCTGGCCGTAGCGCGCTCCGGCTGGTGGACGGCGCAGGAACAGTCGGAAACGGGCACACCCTTTACCGAAACCACGGTGGCGCCACCGGCGGCTTCCCAACCAGCAGCGCCCGCCGCGGCGCCGCCAGAAACAAGTTCTTCGAAGACGCCAGCACCAGTTACGCCGGCGTCACCGGCATCCTCTGTGCCAAGTCCGACGAAGCCTCCGGCACCATCGGTCGCCGCAGGATCCCCGAGCCGGGCCAAGCCCGCAGCAACGAAGATTCCGGCGGTTCCTCCGGCAAAAGCTGCACCGCCTGCGGCTACCGGACGAATGCTCATTCGATCGACGCCAGCTGGTGCGCAGGTTGCGGTGAACGGTCTGGCCAGTGGTGTGACACCTTTGGTGCTGCGAAATCTCCCGTTTGGATCGTATACGATTCGCATCACCTTGACGGGATTCGCGCCGAGCGATCACCGGGTGGTCCTTGCCGCGGATCGCGAGGCGCAGTCGGTGGAGGTGGACCTGCAGGAAGGGGCGGGCCCGGCGACGCCAGCAACGCAAAGCGCGCCAAGCCAGGCACCGCTGGGAGCACTCGTCGTGGAATCGCGCCCGGCGGGAGCGACCGTGTATTTCAACAACAAGCCTCTGGGTCAAACGCCGCTCGCTGTCACCGACCTTCCGGTTGGATCGGGTACGGTCAGACTCGAACTGGCAGGCTACAGATCGTGGTCATCCACAGTTCAGGTGACGGCCGGCACGCGTGAGCGCGTGGCTGCGTCGCTCGAGAGGGTCACGGCACAATGAACGCGGTGCTCGCGCTCGAAGACGGTACCTGGTATCAAGGCGTGTCGGCTGGCGCGACTGGTCAGACCCAGGGAGAGGTGGTCTTCAACACCAGCATGACCGGCTATCAGGAAGTGCTGACGGACCCGTCGTACGCCGGACAAATTGTCACGATGACATCGCCTCAGATTGGCAATTACGGCGTGGCGCCAGACGATGCGGAGTCGACCAAGCCGACGGTCGCGGGTTTCGTCATGCGCGAAGCGTCGCCCGTTGCCAGCAGCTGGCGCGCGACCGGAACCCTGCGCGACTACCTCATTGCCCACAATATCGTGGCAATTGCCGACATCGATACCAGAGCGCTCACGCGAAACCTGCGTTCGGCTGGAGTGATGCGGGGTGTCATCGCCACCGGGGAAGTCGACGTGGACGAACTGGTCGCGCGCGCGCGCAACATCCCCAAGATGGAAGGGCTCGACCTGGTGCAGGAGGTGACCTGCCGGGAAGCGTTCGACTGGCCGAGCGTGCCTGGCATGCCGCCGGCGGAAGCGCCCGAGACTGCGGGCCTGACGCTCGCGCCCCAACGTCGGGCCAGGCGTCGGCTGCGGGTGGGTGCCTACGACTTCGGGATCAAATGGAACATTCTGCGGCGGCTCACGACCTACGGTTGCGACGTCAGGGTGTTTCCCGCGTCCGCGCCCGCGACTGATCTTGTGTCCGCGGAGCTCGATGGCATCTTTCTCAGCAATGGTCCTGGGGATCCGGCAGCCCTCGACTACGCGATCGAGAACACCCGAGAGCTCCTCAAGCGCGATGTACCCGTCTTCGGGATTTGTCTGGGTCACCAGATTATGGGTCTGGCGATGGGAGGCAAGACCTTCAAGCTCAAGTTCGGCCACCGCGGCGCGAACCATCCCGTGAAGCATATGGACACGGGGCAGGTGGAGATCACCTCGCAAAATCACGGGTTTGCCGTGGATCCGGAATCGCTCCCGTCCGACGTCCAGGTCACGCACATCAATCTTTACGACGGAACGGTCGAAGGCTTGCGCCATGTCAGCGAGCCGTTCTTCTCGGTCCAGTATCATCCTGAGGCGTCGCCAGGACCTCACGACGCCGACTACCTGTTCCGCCAGTTTGTCGAGGAGATGGAGCGCCGAACCTAGTGTGAGCGTGCCCGTCATATAATGACGGCCGCCTGCCGACAGCCTCATGCCCCGCAGAACGGACATTCAACGCGTCATGGTCATCGGGTCCGGTCCAATTGTGATCGGCCAGGCGTGCGAGTTCGACTACTCGGGCACCCAGGCGTGCAAAGCGCTGCGCTCGGAAGGTCTGGAAGTTGTGCTCGTCAACAGCAACCCGGCGACGATCATGACCGATCCCGAGCTCGCGGATCGCACGTACGTCGAACCGCTGACCGTGGAAGCCGTGGCGGCCATCATCGAGCAGGAACGTCCAGACGCGCTCTTGCCGACAGTGGGCGGCCAGACCGCGTTGAATCTTGCCGTGGCCCTCGAGGAGCAAGGTGTGCTCGCGGCTCATGGGGTGAAGCTGATTGGCGCCTCCATTGAAGCCATCAAGGTGGCCGAGGATCGCCTGGCGTTCCGGAACGCGATGGAATCGATTGGCATCGATGTGCCAGCCAGCGGGCTGGCGCGGACGCTGGACGAAGCGCTCGCACTCGTCACGCGTGTCGGGTTCCCGGCAATCCTGCGCCCGTCGTTCACGCTGGGCGGGGTTGGTGGCGGTATTGCGTACAACGTCGAGGAGTTTCGCGAGCTGGTCGAGCGTGGCCTCGAGATGAGCCCCGTTCACGAAATCCTGATTGAGGAATCCGTGATCGGGTGGAAGGAATTCGAGCTCGAGGTCATGCGTGATGCCGCGGATAACTTCGTCGTCATCTGCTCGATTGAGAACGTCGATCCGATGGGCGTGCATACGGGCGACAGCATTACCGTCGCCCCGGCGCTCACACTGACCGACAAGGAATACCAGCGTATGCGCGATGCCGCGCGCCGGATTATCCGGCGCGTTGGCGTCGAAACCGGCGGATCGAACATCCAGTTTGCCGTCAATCCTCTCGATGGTCGAATGCTGACCATTGAGATGAACCCGCGCGTATCGCGCTCCTCGGCGCTGGCTTCGAAGGCGACCGGGTTTCCCATTGCCAAGATCGCGGCCAAGCTCGCGCTCGGCTATCACCTGGAGGAGATCCCCAACGACATCACGCGACTCACGCCGGCCTCCTTCGAGCCCACGATCGACTACATCGTCGTCAAGATCCCGCGCTGGAACTTCGAGAAGTTCCCGCAGGCCGATCGCACGCTGACGACGCAAATGAAATCTGTGGGGGAAGTGATGGCGATCGGTCGCACGTTCAAGGAAGCCTTCCTCAAGGGGATTCGCTCCCTGGAGCTGGGTCGCGACGGGCTGCTCTTCGACAAGAGCCGTCTCCCCGAGGACGAAGACGACGCAACGCTGCGAAAGAGGCTGGTGGTCCCAAACGATCGCCGTGTCTGGGCTCTTTTCCGGGCGCTCGAGCGAGGGTGGTCGGTCCAGGACCTTCACGAGCTGACCCGTATCGATCGGTGGTTCCTGCAGCAGTTCTTCGAAATTTCCGAGCTCCGTCGTACCGCCGTGCTGGGCGAATTCCGCGAAGCGTCAACGGAACTGTTGCGGACGCTCAAACGGGCCGGGTTTGGCGATCGTGAGCTGGCGGTCATGTACGGTGTGAGCGAGCCAGACATTCGCGCGCGCAGGTTGGAGGCTGGACTCGTGCCCGCGTACAAGCGCATCGACACGTGCGCGGCCGAGTTCGAGTCGTTTACGCCGTATATGTACAGCACGTACGAACGGGAATGCGAAGCCGCCCCGACGACGCGGCGGAAGGTGGTGATTCTTGGCAGCGGACCCAACCGGATCGGGCAGGGGCTCGAGTTCGACTATTGCTGCTGTCACGCCGCCTTTGCGCTGAGAGACGAAGGCCTCGAAACGGTCATGGTGAATTGCAATCCGGAAACCGTTTCGACCGACTACGATTCGACCGATCGTCTGTACTTCGAGCCGCTCACCTTCGAGGACGTCATGTCGATCATCGTCCGCGAAACGGGCGGTGGAGGCGAGGTGGCCTGTCTGGTACAGTTTGGTGGCCAGACGCCGCTCAAGCTGGCTCTGGCACTGCAGGACGCCGGCGTCAAGATCCTCGGCACCTCGCCCGACTCAATCGACCTGGCAGAAGATCGGCAGCGATTTGCTCAGTTGCTCTGGGATCTCGGCATCCCGCAGCCGGCCAGCGGTACCGCGACCTCTTCTGAAGAGGCGCGCGACGTGGCGTCGACAATTACCTACCCGGTCGTCGTGCGACCGTCGTACGTGCTGGGCGGGCGCGCCATGGCGATCGTGTACGACGGTGCCACGCTCGATCGGTATATGACGACGGCTGTGGACGCCTCGCCCGAACATCCCATCCTGATTGATAAGTTCCTGGAAGATGCGTTCGAGCTCGATGTGGACGCCATTGCCGACGAAACGGGCGCCGTCGTGATTGGCGGCATCATGGAGCACATCGAGGAGGCGGGCATCCACTCGGGCGACAGCTCGTGCGTGGTGCCCCCGTTCCTGGTTGCCGAACGCCACATTGCGACCATTCGGGACTACACACGACGAATCGCGCGGGCGTTGAAGGTGGTGGGACTGATGAATGCTCAGTACGCCATCAAGGACGATACCGTGTACGTGCTCGAGGTGAATCCTCGTGCGTCGCGGACAGTGCCCTATCTCTCGAAAGCCACGGGCGTTCCATTGGCCAAGGTCGCGGCGCTCGTCATGGCCGGGAAATCGCTTGCATCACTCAACCTCACGAGTGACCTCGACGTATCGGGCGTCTTCGTGAAAACGCCGGTGTTTCCGTTTGTGCGGTTCCCCGGTGTCGACACCATACTCGGGCCGGAAATGAAATCGACTGGCGAGGTCATGGGCGGCGCGTCGAATTTTGGTGTCGCGTTTGCCAAGGCGCAGCTGGCTGTGGGTCAGCGACTGCCCGAGAAGGGAAGCGCCTTCATCAGCGTCAACAACAGCGACAAGCCGACCGTGTTGCCGGTGGCCCGCGATCTGGTCGATCTGGGATTCCGCATCGTGGCAACCCGTGGCACGGCGGCGTACCTGCGCGCCCATGGGTTACCGGTCGAGGTCGTGTATAAAGTCAACGAAGGACGTCCGAACGTTGCGGACCAGATTTTGAACGGTCAGATTGATTTGGTGATCAACACGCCCCTCGGCCGCGAGTCGTTCTTCGACGACCGGGCCGTCCGGCGCGTGGCAATGATTCACAACGTCCCGTGCATCACCACACTGACGGGCGCGTCGGCCACCGTCAGCGCCATCCGCGCCCTGCGCACGCAGGGCCTCGACGTCCGGGCGCTTCAGGACTATCACGCCGAAATTGCCGCTGGACGCGTCTGACCGAATTCCGCAACGTCAACCTCGTACGTAGCGCAGGCCTTCAGGCCTGCTTTGTTGGCCGGCAGGTCTAAAGACCTGCGCTACGTACGATTTTGCACCCCACTCTTGAGGCCTGCCAGCGCAAGTTCTGCGACGTCACACGTCCACTCCCAATGAAGTTTCTCCAACGGCCGCTAATTACTCACCCTGACCACTGGCCACTGACCACTGACTAGCCGGCTGCGGCAATTGCACGAACCGTCGCGTGCGTCAGCCTGCCCTCATCCCTGCCGTTGGGTTAATCGCGGGCACGACGGCTGGCGTTTATCTCGTCGCGCCACCCGAAAGTGTGCTGCGTCTCGTGGTCGTTCTAGGGTGGGGAAGTGTGGTGGTGGCGTTCGTGCGTCAGCGCAGCGACGTGCTGACGGTGTGCTTGCTGGCGGCCTTTGCGGTCAGCGGCTGGGCCGTGGCGGCCACGACGTCCGCCAGGGCGCGGCACCCACCCTTTCGAACAGAGTTTGAACGCGAGAAGGAACGGTTTCCTCTCGAGCGCACGATCGCAGCCAGCGTGGAGGGCACGCTGCGCGAGGATGCCACCGCTCGGCCGTGGGGCACCAGCTTGACGGTTCATGTCCACCGTCTTCACCTCGGCAATTCCTGGAGGACGACGTCGGGCGGACTTCGCGCGAGCGTGACCGGCTCGCTCGTGACTGCACACATGAACGGCTGGCGAGCGGGGCGGCGCGTGAGGTTCCCTGTACAGCTTCGTCGGCCGTCGCGTTACCTCAATCGTGGAGTTCCCGATGACGAAGTGCTTCTTGCCTGGCGCGGTGTCACGTTGGTTGGCAGCGTCAAGAGCGCTGCGCTGGTCGAAGTGCTCGAGTTCGGGCCCTGGTACGAGGAAGCGGCGGCCACCCTTCGACACTGGATTCGCCAGCGCATCGCTCAGTCGGTGGGGCAATGGGACGAGGTGTCTGCCGCGATTGTCACGGCGGTTCTGATTGGCGACAGATCCGGCTTGGACGAAAGCCTCGAACGGCGGCTGCAGACCGCAGGCACGTACCACGTGATTGCCATTTCCGGCGGGAACATCGCCATTCTCACCCTGTTGATGCTCGCCGTGTTCCGTGCAGTCCGTTTGCCACCACGAGCCGGGGCTGCCGTCGCGATTTTCCTGCTCATCGCCTACGCGTGGCTGGTGGGTCTCCAGTCGTCCGTGAGTCGTTCGACGATGATGGCGGTCGCTTACCTGGCCGCCCGCGTGCTGGACCACCGGACCGACACGATCAATGCGCTTGCCGTCGCGGTGGCGGCCATCCTGTGGGTCTCGCCACTCTCGATTGCGGATACGGGATTCGTTTTGACCTGCGGCGCAACCCTCGGCATCGTCTTGGGTGCGCGCTGGTGCTGGTCGTTCGCACCTCGCCGTGGCTGGCTGGCCGCGCCGTTGGTCTTGTTTCGTGCCTCGTTGTGCGCCGAGATGGCGCTGGTTCCCGTGAACGTGTTTGTCTTCTCGCGAGTCACCTTTGCAGGGCTGGTCCTGAACTTCATGGCCGTGCCGCTCATGGTGGTGGGACAGATTGCCGGCCTGTTGGTTCTCGCGCTCGCACCCATCCAGACGGCAGTGGCGGCCCAGGTCGGATGGATTGCACACCTTGCCACAGCTGCGCTGATTCGCAGTGCCGGGTGGGTCGAGCTCATGCCGTGGGTGTCGTACCGGCTCCCGCCTCCGGCACCCCTCACCGTCATGACCTACTACGCCTCGCTTGGAACGTATCTCTTGGCCGCGACGCCGTGGGCACAATCTGGCTGGCCGGTCGGTCGGGCACAGGTCATTCGACGCTCGGCCGGTTCGGTCGCCGCACTCGCATGGCTGTGGATCCTGACGGAGCCGGTCACGGCCATTACCGACTCGGTTGGTCGGGGGCGGCGGCTGGAAATCTCGTTTGTCGATGTTGGACAGGGCGATTCAACCCTGGTGCGGTTTCCGGGCGGGGCTTCACTCCTGGTCGATGCGGGGGGCGGGAGCGACCAGTTCGACTTGGGTGCCCGCGTCGTTTCGCCGACGTTATGGGCCAGTGGCGTTCGCCAACTCGCGACGCTGGCAATCACGCACGGTGATCCAGACCATCTTGGAGGTGCGCCCTCGGTGCTCCGCGACTTTGCCGCCCGCGGCGTGTGGGACGGCGTGCCTGTGCCGCCACACACAGCGATGCGCGCGTTCCGTCAGCTGGCCGATTCGAGAGCCGTTCGGTGGAAAACGCTGCAACGCGGCGACCGTTTTCGTTTCGGGGGCGCAGACGTGCACGTTTGGAACCCGCCCCTCCCGGACTGGGAGCGTCAGAAGGTCCGCAACGACGACTCGATCGTCCTGGAGATTCGCTACGGCGCTGTGTCGATCGTGCTGCCTGGTGATATCGGCGCCGCGGTCGAGCGCTTCCTTGCGCCCCAATTCGCCCCTGCGGGCCTTCGCATCCTGAAAGCCGCCCACCACGGCAGCGCCACATCAACTTCATCCGAGTTCCTCAAGGCGCTCCGTCCGTCGGTCGTCGTCTTCTCCTGCGGACGCGACAATCCGTACGGTCATCCCGTGCCACAGGTCCTCGGCCGCGTCGAGGACGTCGGGGCCACCATCTTTCGTACCGATCAGCATGGGCAGATATCGCTGGAGACGGACGGCAAGACGGTGACAATTCACCCTTACGTTGGAAAGACCGTTGAACTCACGGCGAGACCATGATCGTTCGAATCGTTCGGATCGTTCGAAACGTTCGGACCGTTGAGGCGTTCGGATCGTTCTGACAAATTGAACGATCCGAACGATTCTTCGAACGGTTCGAACGAGCCGAACGTTCCGAACGATCTGTTATTGTTCTTCGCGCTTGACGCGAGCCCATTCGGCTTCCATTTCGTCCAACGTGAGCTCGTCCAGCCGTTGTTGCCGGTCCGCGAACCGTCGTTCCATTTCGTTGAAGCGTTGCGTGAACTTGTCGTTGGCACGTCGCAGCGAGGCCTCAGGCTCGATGCCAAGTTTTCGGCAGAGATTGGCCAGGGCGAAGAGCAGGTCGCCCATCTCTTCGTCGATGTGTGCGTGGTCGGAGGGCGCGCGGACGATCGCATCACGGAGCTCGACGACCTCTTCCTCGATTTTCGCCACGACGTCGGTGGTGTGCGGCCAGTCGAAGCCAACCGCGGCAGCCCGCTTGCCAATCTTGAAGGCTCTCAGGAGCGCGGGCAGGCTGACCGGCAGTCCGGCGAGCGCGCCGTCGGCCTGGCCGGCCTTGGTGCGCTCACGGGCCTTTTGCGACTCCCACCGTTCGAGGGCGGCCGTCGCGGATGGCGCCCGCTCCTTCGACTCGGCGTCGTGCACGTTCCCATCGTCTTTGAAGACATGGGGGTGTCGCCGGACCAGCTTGTCCGCAACGGCCTGGAGCGCGTCGGCGGCCGTGAAGGCGCCGTGGTCGGACGCGATCTGGGCGAGGAACACCCCTTCAAACAGCAGATCGCCCACTTCTTCCTTCAATGCGCCCAGGTCGCCTCGCTCGATGGCATCGAGCACTTCGTACGTTTCTTCGAGCACGAACGGCGCCAATGTCTGCAGCGTCTGTTCGCGGTCCCATGGGCAGCCTGCGGGTGAGCGCAGCGTGCGCATCACCTCCACGAGGCGAGCAAACCGCTCTCCGGCCGATTGCGTCATGACATCTCCGACATGTAGGATGGTAATCGCGTATGGTTGACGATCCACAGGAAGAAGCGGTCACCTTCATGGGCTTCGTCCTGTCGCTTGCGGCGACGGCGGCCCTGCATTTTGGCGACATGCCAAACCCGCAGACGGGCCGCACCGATCCGCCCAATCTTCAGGCCGCATCGCACCTCATTGACATCCTCGCGCTGCTGGAACAGAAGACGCGCGGGAACCTGACCGCGGAAGAGCGCTCGGTGCTCGATCAGGTCCTCTACGAGCTGCGTTTGCGGTAACGTCGAAACGCAAAAGGACGCGCCGCGCATCATCCAGCCGTGATCCGCTCAACCGCGATCGGCCTCCGGCCTGGCATTCGTCTTCAATCATCCCCTGCCGTGAGCGGAACTTCCGGCGCGCGGCCTGGCCGTGTGACCATTCTCGGATCCGGGACGTCACATGGCGTACCCATGATCGGGTGCGAGTGCGCCGTGTGCCGGTCGGACGATGCGCGGGATCAGCGGTGGCGTCCGTCGATTTATCTGGAACTGCCAGACGGAGTTCGCGTGCTCGTCGATACCACGCCCGACCTGCGGGCCCAGGCGCTTCGCTTTCACGTCACCAAGGTCGACGCCATCCTCTTCACGCACAGTCACGCCGATCACATCCTCGGGCTCGACGAAGTTCGCCGCTACAACATGCTGCAAAAAGCCCCGATGCCGTGCTATGGCGACAGCCGCACCGTCGCCGACATCCGCCGCACATTCTCTTACGTCTTCGAGCCGGCTGCCAGGTGGGGTGGGGGTATTCCCAGAATCGACCTGTTCTCGATCGCCGGACCCTTCTGTCTTGGCCGCTCTGAGATCGTCCCGGTGCCGGTGTTCCACGGCGCGCGATCGATTCTTGGATTCCGCATCGGATCGTTTGCCTATCTGACCGACACGAATGGCATCCCGGAGTCATCGTGGCCGCTGCTCCAGGGCGTCAGGATGCTGATCCTCGACGCCCTGCGCGAGCGACCGCACCCCACGCACTTCACGGTCGCGGAGGCGCTCGAAGTTGTGGATCGTCTGCAGCCCGACCACACCTACTTTACGCACGTGTGTCACGACTTGCCTCATGCGGCCACGTGCGCTCGCCTGCCCGACCGTGTGGAGTTGGCATATGATGGGCTGGCGATCGAGTTTGACGGAAGTGGAGATTCCTGAATATCGTGCAGGTTGCGTATTATCCCGATGAATCACGGCCGCCGCACTGGCGTCATCCCGCGCTTGCGCTCGGCAATTTCGACGGCGTGCACCGTGGTCACGTGAAGATTGCCGAACGCGTTCGCCGCGTGGCCGACGAGCGTGCGGCGTCTGCCGTGGCCATGACCTTCGATCCACATCCCTCTCGCGTCATTCGTCCCGACAAGGCGCCGCCCCTCCTGATGACCACTCCGCAGAAGCTGGAGGCCCTCTCGAAGGCTGGCATTCAGGGCGTGGCCATCGTGCGATTCACGAGCGAGATGTCGCGATGGGACCCGGAGACATTCGTGCGCACGGTGCTGGTCGAGTGGATGCGGGCGGCTGAGGTGTGGGTCGGTGCAAATTTTCTGTTTGGCCGCGATCGGTCCGGCAATTTTTCGACGCTCAGATCGCTTGGCGCCAGGTACGGGTTTCGTTCCGAGAAAATCGATCCGGTTCGCTACAAGGATTTCGTCGTCAGCAGCACGCGAGTCCGCCGGCTCATCGCCGAGGGGCGCGTGGACGAAGTGGGCGCCCTGCTCGGCCATCACTATTACGTCGATGGATCGGTGATCCAGGGCCAGCGGCGCGGCCACCTCCTGGGATTTCCGACCGCCAACCTCTGTTCCGACAACGAGCTCATGCCGCCTGCCGGCGTCTATGCCACCATCGCCCAGATCGATGCGGTCTTTTATCCATCAGTGACCAACGTCGGCGTCAGGCCCACATTTGCGGACGATGGCAATCCTGGCCGGGAGCAGGTGACGGTTGAAACACACCTGTTTGATTTCGACCAGGACTTGTACGGCCGCCGACTTCGTCTCGAGTTCGTCCAACGACTGCGGGACGAGCGTCGCTTCGAAAGCGTGGATGCACTCAAGGCGCAGATTGCCGCCGACTGCGCGCAAACACGCGCCCTGTTCGATTCGATGTCTCTGTGACGCGACAGCGTCCGTGACGCGGCCCTGAAGGGCCCGCGCTACGAGACTGACGACTGATGATGCGCCTCTACAACACCCTGACTCGCCGGGAAGAAGACTTCGTCCCGTCGCACGACAACACCGTACGGATGTATACGTGCGGTCTGACCGTCTACAATCGCGGTCACATTGGGAACTTCCGGACATTCGTGTGCCTGGATGTGCTACGCCGGACGCTGAAGTTACCAGCTCGGGTATCAGATCCGGCAGGTCATGAATTTCACCGATGTGGACGATCGCACCATTGCGGGCTCGCTGAAGGCCCAAATGCCGCTTCGGGAATACACCGATCAATACATCGCGATGTTTCATCAGGATGCGGAGGCTTTGGGCCTCGAGCCGGTCGAGGAGAACCCCCGGGCCACCGACGAGGCCAATCTGGACGCCATGGGGCAGCTCGTCCAGCAGCTGACGGCCAATGGCCACACCTATAACAGCGACGGGTCGGTTTACTTCAGGATTTCGACGTTTCCCGACTACGGGAAGCTGGCCCGCCTTGATCGGGAGGGGATCAAGCCGGGCGCGCGGGTAGATGCCGATACATACGATAAGGAGGATGTGAGGGATTTCGTGCTGTGGAAGGCCACCAGGGAGGGGGAGCCGATCTGGGATCGCGGGTTCGGGCCCGGCCGGCCCGGATGGCACCTGGAATGCTCGGCCATGGCGCTGCGGCTGCTGGGGGAGTCCCCCATCGATTTGCACGCGGGCGGCATCGATTTGATCTTTCCGCATCACGAGAACGAAATCGCCCAGAGCGAGGGGGCGACGCGCAAGCCCTTTGCCCGGTTCTGGGTGCACGTCGAGCATCTCATTGTCGACGACCAGAAAATGGCCAAGTCGATTGGCAATGTGTTCAGCGTGCAGGACGTGGTGGCGCGCGGCTTCCGTCCCTCGACGCTGCGATATCACCTGCTGTCGGTTCACTATCGCAAACAGCTGAAGTTCAGCTGGGAGAACCTGCAGCAGGCCGAGGAATCGATCGGGCGCCTGACGAACTTTCTCGCCCGCCTCGATCGCGTCACATCGCCCGAGTCGCATCCAGCGACGATCGAACGGGTCAAGCAGGCAACGGCGGAGTTTGCCGCGTTCATGGCGGCCGATCTCAACACCGCGGGCGCGCTTGGAACGATCTTCGATCTGGTGCGGGCGCTGAATACGGCGATAGACGAGGGCCAGGTGGGTCAACCCGATGTCGGCGACGATTCGCGAGGCGTTTGACGCGTTCGACAAAGTTCTTGGCGTGCTGACGCTCCGCGACGCCGAGGAGTCGCGAGCCTCGGTCGATAGTACCGGGATCGATCGTCAGATCGCCGCGCGCCACGACGCCCGTCGTCGTCGCGATTTTGCCGAGGCCGACCGGATTCGCCAGGCGCTCGAGGCGCAGGGGATTGTCCTCGAGGACAGCGCGACCGGAACGACGTGGAAGAGGAAGTGAATTTTGTCTTCATTACTTATGAAGGGTCCGCTGATTAAAACCACTCTCCCGGGCCCCAATGCGAAGGCGCTCATCGAGCGAGACAGATACGTGGTGTCGCCGTCCTATACCCGTGGCTATCCGTTTGTGATGGAGCGGGGTGAGGGGGCGCTGGTCGAGGATGTCGATGGGAATGTCTTCCTCGACTTTTCGGCTGGGATTGCGGTGGTGGCGACGGGGCACTCGCATCCGGAGGTGGTCAAGGCCGTCACAGAGCAGGCGCAGAAGTTCCTGCACATGTCGGGCACCGACTTCTACTACGAGAAACAGGTGCAACTGGCGGAGGAGGTGCAGGACATCGTGCCGATGGATGGTCCGGTGCGGTCGTTTTTTGGTAACTCCGGAACCGAAGCCATCGAAGCGTCGATCAAGCTGGCGCGATATCACACCGGTCGCTTCAATCTCATCGCGTTTCTGGGCGGGTTCCATGGCCGGACGCTGGGCGCGCTGTCGTTGACTGCCAGCAAAGCGGTGCAGCGCCGCGGTTTCGGTCCGATGATGCCCGGTGTGTATCACGCACCGTATGCGGACTGTTACCGCTGTCCGGTTGGGTTGAAGCCCGAGAGTTGTGCGGCAGAATGTCTGAACTTCATTGAAGAGCAGCTCCTCGTGCACCTGGTGTCGCCCGACGAGGTTGCGGCCATCGTGGTCGAGCCTGTTCAGGGTGAGGGTGGCTATATCATTCCGCCGGCGCAGTTCCACGAGCGACTTCGCGAGCTCACCAGGCGTCACGGCATGCTGCTCATTGCCGACGAAGTGCAGACGGGAATGGGGCGCACCGGAAAGATGTTTGCGATGGAGTATTTCGGTGTGCAGCCCGATATCGTGGCCATTGCCAAAGGCATCGCGTCCGGGTTGCCGCTCGGGATCTCGGCCGCCCGGGCCGACGTCATGACCTGGCCGCCGGGTACCCACGCCAACACGTTCGGCGGGAATCCCCTGGCATGTGCCGCGTCGCTCGTCACCATCAAGCTGCTGCGCGACACGCTGATGGCCAATGCGACCGACGTGGGATCGCATTTGATGGACGGTGTTCGTGCGCTGGCTGACAAACACCCGCTCATCGGCGATGTCCGTGGCCGCGGGTTGATGATTGGGATCGAGCTGGTCCGCGATCGCCAGACGAAGGAGCGGGCCAACGCCGAGCGCGACGCCGCTGGTCATGGCCGCATTTCGTCGCGGTCTGCTCCTGCTGGGCGCCGGGCGCAACGCCATTCGCCTGTCTCCCGCGCTGGTCCTGACACGCGCGCAAGCCGACACGGCGGTCGAGATCCTCGATGCGTCGCTCACCGAGATCGAGTCACGTCACTAGGCTGCGCCTGGTCTCCGGGAGATTCGTCAGACGTCGTTCAGGTCGAACGCATGACGGATGACGTCAATCTTCGGGGTCTGTCCCGGCGCGCCATCGATCGTGACCACGTCGAATCGAACCGCGACGTCTGAGAGCCGCTGCTTTGCGAGATAGTCAGCGGCCATCCGGATGAGCTGGTGCCGCTTGCGTGCGGTCACAGCTTCGCGTGCGGTGCCGCAGGCGTCACTGACTCTGGCCTTGACCTCTACGAACACGAGCATGAGGCCGTCGCGGGCAACGATGTCAATTTCTCCACGTCGCGTGCGGTAACGTCTGTCAAGAATTGCGTACCCGCGGGAACGCAGCACCCTGCACGCCAACTCTTCCCCGTGCTTTCCCAGAGAAACACGATGATCTGCGCGCACGGTGGTTTCTCCGAGCAACGTAGAGTGCCAGCGGTCAGGTCTGTTAGACTTGCCGGCCGCCACTGACGTTCGATACAGGAAGACGGAAACTGATAACTGAAAACTAAAAACTGAAAACTCAGAAATGTCTGAATTCCGCAAAGACCCGGTCACCGGCCGATGGGTCATCATCACGACCGAGCGGCAGAAGCGCCCGTCAGATTTTCGTATCGAGCCGACCGAGCCCAGGCCTGTGCACTTCTGTCCGTTTTGCGCGGGCAGCGAGGACAAGACGCCTCCCGAAGTGCTCGCCTATCGGCATAACGGAGGACCGCCAAACTCGCCCGGTTGGGACGTCCGTGTGGTGCCGAACCGGGTGCCCGCGCTGCAGGTCGAGGGGTTTGTCGATCGGCGGGGCGACGGCATTTTCGATCGCATGAACGGCATTGGGGCGCACGAAGTGATCATCGAGACGCCGGATCACATGCAGACGCTGGCGAACATGTCGGAGGCGGCGATCGAGAAAGTGTTGTGGGCGTTTCACGACCGCGTGGCCGATCTCAAGCAGGACCGGCGGCTGCGCTGCATCCTGGTGTTCAAGAATCATGGCGCCGCGGCCGGTGCGGCGCTCGACCACAGCCATTCGCAGCTCATCGCGCTCCCTCTCGTGCCGCAACACCTGCGCGAAGAGGTGGACGGCGCGCGCCAGCACTATCAGTACAAGGAACGTTGCGTGTTCTGCGATATCGTGCATCAGGAGCTTCGAGCAGAGGAGCGCGTCGTGACGCGAAGTGGCGGAGTTCGTCGCCGTGTCTCCCTACGCGCCGCGGTTTCCGTTCGAAACCTGGGTGTTGCCGCGCCATCACCGGGCGTTTTTCGAGGACGCGCCGCGGCACGAGTTTGGCGGGCTTGGCGCGCATTATCAAGGATGTGCTGCAGCGGATGAACAAGGCGCTGCTGACGCCACCGTACAACCTGATCGTCCACAGTTCGCCGTTCTACGAGCCGACGGGTGACTACTACCATTGGCACGTGGAAATCGTGCCGGCACTGACGAATGCTGTGGGGTTCGAGCGAGGCGGAGGATTTCATCTGAATCCGGTCGCTCCTGAAGAGGCCGCGAAGGTGCTGCGAGAAACGAGACTGTGAGAGGCGGCGGATCAGGTACGCGGCTGGGCGATGTGTTCGTCGCGCGGGGTCTTCAGACCCCGCGAGGGCTTGCCCGATTTTTGGGCGTATAGTACCGTTAACGGTCGGGCGAGCGGGAATAACTCAGTGGTAGAGTGCGACCTTGCCAAGGTCGAAGTCGCGGGTTCGAATCCCGTTTCCCGCTCCAACCTTCGCTCACGAATGCAGGCGAAGCGTTGCCCACCGTAGCGCGAAGCGCGAAGGTGGGCCTAGCTCTGTCACTGAACGAGCTTCGGTTGGCGAGCCAGCCGTCATCGCGAAGGTTACTGAAGAGAAATCTGATGTTGTTGACCGCCCACGCTCGTCTCGTCGAACGCTGTAGCTCGGGCTGCCAGGCCCGCTGACCGATCCGTTCGTTTTCCTGCTGATCAGTCAAAAAGGCGCCGTCGCCAAGTGGTAAGGCAGAGGTCTGCAAAACCTCCATCTCCGGTTCAAATCCGGACGGCGCCTCCAAATTTTCCGAATGATTTCGACGATCTGGTCAGACTGCCAAGCCGGAAAACGCGAAAAGGTCACCTAACGGTCACCTACGCGAGCCGACGGCCGCCAGTGTGCGGACGGATCAGCCCTTGTCCTACACCTCACAGAGCAATCAGCAGCGTTCAACGTAACGACGCAGTGAGTCTGCGCGTGCGTGTGGCGGGGCGGTAAACTACCAGCGGGTATGTTCAAGTTCCTTCGTGAACGACGACAACGAGAAGTTCTGAGCCAGTGCGGCGCGGAGTTGGAGCGGACACAACGAGCGAACGCTGCGTTCGCGAATAGTCCGCGTGACCTTGCGACTCGGGCGGCATTGCTCGAACGGGCCAAGACGGAGGACCTCGCCGACCATCCGACTATCAAACGGCTCGACTTCCTTCAGCGCCTCTTGACAGCGACGGAAATCGAGGACCGCGCGGTCCCTGCGTTCATCGCCGAGGCTCGCGCTCTCGGCCTCACCGAGACGGACGCAGTCCGACGACTCATTGAGCATCAACGCATGCAGGCGCTCGCTCAGTACGGCCCCGAAGTGATCGAGCGTACCGCGAGCGGCCACGAGGTGTTTCTTCGGTGTCAGGTCGAGCACAAGCGACAGACGGGCATGTTGGAAGTTCGGGACGACGGTCTGACTTTCGTTGGGGAGGTGGCGCTGGAGATTCCGTGGAGCACCGTAGTTCACGTCGCAAAGACCACCTACAATGTCTTCGATGCCGTCGCCATTCAAGAAGGCAAGCGCCGCACCGCGACCAAATTTGTTTTCTTGGGGCGAGACGGGGACCATGCTCGCGAAGTCATCCTCCAGATCTGGGCGCGTTCCAAGCTCTAAGCAGTCACATCGAACCCTGATAGCCGTCATGTCTTCACCGCGAAGCAGCTACGGTCTGCCGCCCAAGAAGGAGCAGTCATCCGGGTTCTTCTCGAAATTAGCGAAGGCCAGCGGAAAATTGGCCGTTCCGATGGCCTGGTCCAGGAAGCCGTCGAACCCGGTCCCTCCGTTGAAAGTCGCCTGGCCGGGCTCCAGAAATTCCGCTGCGAAGGTGGCGCACAAGTTGTCGTTCCCGCTGCCCAGCTTTACATTCACCTGATCCCTGAAGATGGCGTGGTTTATCTCGACAAGGTCCTGACCGCCACCGGTTTCGACCTCGAACCCGCCTCCGAAGTCCGAGCTAATGAACGTATTCACGCGAAGCACGCCATCGATGAATACGACGTCGTGGCCGGCCCGGGTCAAGATCCGTGTGGCACCAGCTACAACGACCTGCAAGAGCTCGAGGATGTCGTCTCCAGAACCCATGCTGATCCAAAGATTGTTCGGAACAAGGGTGAAACCAGGCAATTCAACCCTGACAAAGTCATCGCCGCCGTTCATCCTGATATTGATGTCACCGGTGACGTCGAAGACCATCTCATTGGGTTTGCCATTGACGGTCGTACCGGCGCGCCCGGCCACATTGCCCTCCGTAACAATGATGTTGTTGTCACCGTCGTCGCCCCGAATGATCAGGTGTCCGCCTTCCACTGTCACGGTCACATCTCCGGGTACCTTTCCCGCGGCCAGCGCCCACGCCGGGCTCAACTCCGTTCCGGCGATAGATATGAAGATGGCGGCGGAAGCCTTGACGACGGTGAGCAGTGTAGGCTGCACATTCCACCTCCTTCTCGTCTGCGCGTGTGGGCACTCCTGGCGCACGAGAGGGGTTAGACGAGGGACCAGAGACCAAGGATCAGAGACGATGCTCAGCGGCGTTTCCTCGATACGCCAGTCTTCTAGAAGCGTGCATGGGGATCAATTGCCGGAAAGTTGCAGCCTGAAGGAGTTAACTCAAGTGGGTGATCGATTACGGCATCGCCGGGCGTGGCAGAAAGGTTGATGGGCGGCGCCGGGGGTACGGCGTCCGGCGGGAAGGGATAGCCGGCCGTCCAGCGGATGCCGTACAAGCGCCAGAGTTCTGTGTCTGGCACGGTCAGATTCTAGATCGCGCGCTATTGGGTGCGTCGCCGTCAGCGTGCGTACGCTGCGGCGAGGCCGACGCCACATAGCAAAAATGTGCCGGGCTCGGGCGTTGGAACATAGGCATCCCGAATATCAAGGTTCGTTTCATTGTGATTGGATACAAGCCGAAGGCGCTCCTCAAGTACTTCTCGACACAATAAACCCCGAGATAGACCGACGTGCCAAGCTAAGCTCCAACTGGAGCCGACGCGCCGGCCAATTTGATCGAAGCTGCGTCTAGTTTCCGCGCTGCTTTCGCGAAGCGCCATTTCCGCTAGCCAACCGTCCTACTCTGGCGGGCCCATGTTCTCGCCTTCCAGATCGCTCTGCGAATCGGGTGAAGTGGGTAGGTGAATGGCTCAGATCGCTGGAAGCGCTACGACGAGTCGCCAGAATCACTGAGCAGGCGTTATTCGAATTCTGCTCGACAACCACACCCGGATTGTCTCGAAGACCTCTGGGAGCATTCGGGTAAGACCTGGGATCTCGGCGTTCCCTCCGGTTCGTGCGTCCATCAGCGGGTGGTTGGCCTGCGCCAAGACCCGGATCGTCACATCGCGGTTTCCAGCGGCGCGCAATCCATCTTCCATGTTGCTCGCCGCCTGCCGCGCTGGTGTCGACGTGTCGAGGGCGCCGAAGAGGCCAAGCACAGGGCATTTCACACCTTGAAGGGCCGGCCGCGGATCGAACCGATAGGCGTGCTCCCATTGCCACCGAATGTCGTCAAGAGACGAAAAGCCCTTCCAAGAACCAAAGTACGCTGCCCACCACTTCTGTTGTACCGCCGCGGCCTGAGCCTGGTGGTATTCCTCCCATCGGTTCCCCGTCCGCATCACCTCAATCGCCAGAGTCTCAAATTTCACGGCATCGGCGACTTCAGGTGCTGATAAGCCGTCTGCGCGGAGCTGGGCTTCGATGTTGTAGAGCACTTGTTCCCACAACGGCATCACGAAACCCGACGAGTTGATCACGAATGCGACACTCTCGACAGCTGCGAGCTGGGTCGTGAGCATGCCTCCTTCGCTGGTCCCCCAGGCCCCAATTTGACCGGGATTGACATCACTCAGGGTTTTGAGGAACTTCACGGCCGCGACGGCATCGCGCAGATATTGCTCCGGATAGAACGCGGTCCTGGGGAAGAACGTGCCGGTCGACGCGCCTGTCCCGCGCTTGTCGTAGATCAAGACAGCAAAGCCTAGCGACGCGAAGAAACGAGGATACGGCCCGAAAGAAAATCGTGTCAGTGGCCCTGAGCCATGCATCAGGACAATTGCTGGATGCGGTCCGCGCGTGGTCGGCAGCAAGAGCTTGCCGCTAAGCGTGGCGTCTTCGCTGCTGAAGGTAACCTCTTGCTCGTCTGTTGGGAGCCGCCTAGCAATGACCTCGTCTTCGTTAGGTCGCTGAAGCGCGATCGCACTTATGGTACCGGAGCTGTCGCGAACAACGCGCACAGTCCGCTCGATAGGAGACGGCACTCCCAAACTCGGACCCATTCCGAATCGATCGCCCTGGCCCTCCACAGGAAACAGGGTTCGTACAGGTGCCGGTCGTATAGTCTGTGAATAACGGTGCTGGTGGCCCACCACCCCCCGAGAAAGCATTGATGCCCAGCACAATGCCATTGGGCAGCTGGTAGTTGCCCGCCAGCTGATCCGCACTGACCGCTCGGGAGTTCGACGACTGCCCACATGCCATTCCAGGGGTAACTAGGAGGAGCGAGAACAGCTGGAAGAGCAGACCGGCCCAGAAACAGAGGCAGCTTCTAACGAGTTGACGTCGGCGCCAGCTGTCTGGAGGGCTCACGGGTGGGCATACGAAGACCACCCAACGGGGGTTCCGCATCCACGCGGCAGCCATAGAAACGATGTCGTAGCACCTGAATGCACTCGGTGTCAGATGGCCGCTTGGCTTCATTGCGACACGCTCGCTGAGTCCCGCACGAAAGTTTCGACAGTGCGCTGAGTGTAGCGTAGCTTACGCCATGACGTGACACTCCTTCCAAGGCATGTCTCCGGAATCCGGTGTTACCTTATCTCTCAGGAATGACACTCGGCGGAAGTCGCGGCAACCGCAGAACTTCTCGCCCAAGGCCATCGATGAAAGACGTGCTGGTGCTTCGGCTGCCGAGGGAAGACGAGGAACAGGAATTCCTGCGCGCTCACAGAGCGACGACGCCAGAAGTCCCGAATTTTCTGCACTATTACGAGGAGGGAATGCCGCTTGCCCGCTATCTCGAGGTGCTTGCAGAACACGCACGAGGTGAGAATCTTCCGTCGAATCACGTTCCGTCGACATTCCTGTTTGCGTTTGCGGCTTCGAGAATTGTTGGGCGAGTGTCCATCCGCCATGAACTGAACGAGTTTCTCCTGCGCGTCGGCGGGCATATCGGCTATGTGGTGGTCCCCGAGTTCCGGCGACAGGGCTATGCGACGGCTATTCTTCGTCGCTCCCTTCAGATTGCGCACGAGACGCTTGGCATTGGCCGGGTATTGGTCACATGCGACGACGATAACGTAGGTTCGATCAGAACGATCGAGAAGAACGGCGGGGTGCTGGAAAATGTCATCAGCGGACCGGATCTAGCGAAGTCCCAACGACGGTACTGGATCGAGGCTCGTACCGACGCGACCTGACATGCGCTTTGCAGCCGGCAGCCCGATCGTGCCCGATCTAACGTTGGAACCCATTGATCGGATGGAGGAGTACGGGAGATTGGGGAGGACGTGATGTTGCGACACATCCGGCGAATTGTCTGTGGAGCGATGGTGATAGCGGGGGCCGTGGCGCACGCCTTGGCGCAGGACGCATGCGATCGGGGCTGTCTGCGCGGGATGCTCGATCGGTATCTCGCCGCCGTCGTCAAACATGATCCAAGTGGCGCTCCGCTCGTCATTGGCTTCCGGCAGACGGAGAACGCCATCAATGTGCGGCCTGGTAGTGGTGTATGGAAGACGGTGACCGGCCTCGGTAAGGTGCAGCGGCGCTATTTAGATCCGGTGACCGGGCAGGCGGGTTATTACGGGACGGTGGAGGAGGGCACCAACACCGCTGTAGTAACAGTACGAGTGCGGGTCGAAAATCGGCAGCTGACTGAAGCAGAATGGCACATTGCGCGTGCCGACGATCCCGGGCTGAACGGCCCGAGACAGCCGGGGAGACCGCCAGCCAATCTTCACAATCCGGAATACCTGGCGCAGAATCCACCACCCGATCGGGTCGTTCCTTCCAACCAACGGTCCGACCGCACCGCGCTCGCGCGCATCGTCGAGAGCTACTTTGACGCGATCACGTCGCACGACAACTCTGTTGCGCTCACTCATGCGGGCTGCGGGCGGGTCGAGAACGGCACGCCAGCTCCGGCGGGGCGTTTCCTGCCGCCTGTTGCACCCCCTAACCCGCCATCAGGACAGACGGCGCCGCCGACCGCCGCGACCAACGACTGCGTGTCAGGCCTCGCGAATTTCAACCTTCAGATGGTCGTCGCGCGAAGGATGCCGCTGGTGGACGAAGAGGCGCAGGTGGTCCTCGCCTATGCAGTGTTCATCCGACGTCCAGGATCGCCGACACCGCGGAATGTGTTCAGCGAATGGTTCGTGATTGACGAGGCGAAGATCCGGACGATCTATACTGCGATGTTCTATCCCCCCGCCGAGCTCGCTGTCCCCAATTGGCCGCCATACGACGGCAATTGGCCGCTGCCGGCGACGATCGTGCCAGTCCCGCCGCCGCGGCAGCCGTGAGCGCTCGGTGCGGTGCGACTCGTCATTCAAGAGGCACGAATTTCGAAGGATTTCGGCGAAGTAGCGCCGAACGAGAGGACTAACCCGTGATGCTGCGTCTTGCCCGGATCGGGCTTGTCATCGGAACGACTAGTGCGTTGCTGTTGGCGGTGGTGTTGTCGGCCCAACAGGTCAGGCCTGCCGCGCCCATGCAGATCGAGAAGGTGAAGGACGGCCTCTATCTCATCCGGGGCCCGTTCAACCGCTGCGCGCCCAACGGTTGTGGCGGGGCCTATGGTGACGATGGCCTGTTGCACGAGGCGGGAGACGTGGCCGTTCGCGTCACGTCCGAGGGGCTGATTCTCGTCGACAACAAGTACCAGGACAACGTCGCCGAGATCCTGGAAAAGGTCAAGAGCGTGAGTCCGCTGCCGGTGAAGTACGTGTTGAACACCCATCATCACACGGACCACGCCGGCGGCGACGCGACGTTCATCACGACGACCGAGATCATCGCGCACCGGAACGTGCGCGAGAACTTCCTTCGCAACAAGCAACCGGGGGCGCCGCGCGTGACGTTCACCGACCAGGCATCGGTGTTCCTCGGCGGAGCGGAGGTTCGTGCCTACTACTTGGGCCGCGGCCACACCAACGGCGACGCCGTCATCTACTTCCCCGACTTGCGGGTCATCCACACCGGGGATCTGATCACCGAGGGGATGCCGGTGATGGATTACCGCAATGGCGCCAGTGCGGTGGAATGGGTCTCCGTGCTCGACAAGATCCTCGCTCTCGAGTTCGACGTCGTCATTCCCGGTCACGGACCGCTCCTGACCAGGGAGCGCATTCGATCCGATCGGGACAAGCTGGTGACGATGAACCGGCGGATGGCGGATCTGGCGCGGAGGAACGTGCCGCTCGACCAGGTGTTCGGCCAGTTGAGGCTCGAGGATCTGGGTTGGGACCACACCGTCAGCACGGTGGCGTTCAAAGGCGGGTTGAGCGGGTACTACGAGGAAATGAAATCACAGTGACGCTCTCACGCCGGGCGTTCGTGCCCATTCCAGCGATGGCGGCAGTCTTGGTGCTGGCGGTTGTGGCGGTCGCCGCGCTCGTGGCGTCTGTGGCGGCACAGACTGGCACGTCGGCGGAGCGTTTCTGGCCTCAATGGCGCGGGCCGCACGCGACCGGCGCATCAAGCACAGCGAATCCACCCACGGAATGGAGTGAGACCCGGAACGTTCGTTGGAAGGTCGAGATCCCCGGCCGAGGATCGGGGTCACCCGTGGTGTGGGGCGATCGGCTGTTCCTGCTGTCCGCCGTCCCGATGGGCACTCAGGGCGTCGCGTCGCATGAGCCCAGAGGTCACATCCAGCCTCGAGACATCCATCGGTTCATCGTCCTGGCGATCGACCGTGGTACCGGACGCGTTGTCTGGGAACGGACCGCCCGCGAAGAGCGCCCTCGCCAGCCCTCGATGAAGGACGGCACCTGGGCTTCGAGTTCTGCCATCACCGACGGTCAACGCGTCTACGCCTTCTTCGAATCCAGCGGCCTGTATACGTACGACATGGCAGGGAACCTGCTCTGGCAGAAGCATCTCGGCGAGAAAAAGATGTTTGCCGACGTGGGCGAGTCGGGAAGCACTCCTGTTCTGCATGGCAACCGTCTTGTGATCGCGTGGGACCATCAAGGCGCGTCCTTTGTCGTGGCGCTCGACGCCCGGACCGGACAGGAGGTGTGGCGTGCCGATCGCCAGGAAGTCGATTCGTGGAGCACGCCTGTCGTGGTGGAGCACGCGGGCCGCGCTCAGGTGGTGACGACCGCGCAGAACCGCATCAGAAGCTACGACCTCGAGACAGGCAAGGTCGTCTGGGAGAGCGATGGCTTGACGATGAACCCGATCCCGTCTCCCGTGGCCTCGGACGGGATGGTCTTCGCGATGAGCGGATTCCAGGGCAGTCGCCTGAAGGCAATCCGCCTGGCGGATGCCAAGGGAGACATCACTGGCGGCAACGCCATCGTGTGGACCCTGGATCGTGACACTCCGTACGTGCCTTCGCCTCTGTTGTACGAGGGCCTTCTGTATGTCCTCAAGAGCAACTCGGGAATCCTGTCGGTCTTCGACGCGAAGACGGGCAGGCCGCATTATCAGTTGCAGCGCCTTGCGGGAATACCGGAGGTCTATTCGTCTCCGGTCGCCGCGCAGAATCGCGTCTACGTTACGGGGCGAGACGGGACGACGCTCGTCATCCGGCATGGTGCGTCGTTCGAAGTGCTGGCGACGAACACGCTTGACGATGGGTTCGATGCCTCAGCAGCGCTGGTGGATGACCACATCTACCTCCGCGGATATCGCAATCTGTACGACATTGCCGTCACGCGGTAAACGGTCGCCCGAGTGTGCGACCTGCAGACGCGAGCCGAGACCAGCGGTTGCAGCGGTTATCTCAGCGGGGCGGTCGCGCCGAATAGGTCGTCGGGATTTGTCGGGTCGCGGACGGCTCAATTCGCAAGACGCCTCCGTTCTCGTGGTCGACCAGGACGTAAAGGAGCTCGTCAGGACCCTGGCGCACGTCGCGGATGCGCATCCCGAGCGGCACGAGCAGTGCCTCGCGACGCAGTTCCTCCAGTTTCTCGTTGATAAGGACGCGCTCCAGGCGGCCCGTCCCGGGAATCTCGCCGGTCCGTTGTCCGCCCACGAAGATATCGCCCTTCCACTTCGGAAGCTTGTCGCCTGTATAGAACGTCATGCCGGACAACGAAATGGACGGCATCCAGTAGACGACCGGCGATGCAAACCCTTCTTTCGAGAACGTCGGCGACTGCCACGGGCCGGGATAGCTTCGGCCGAGGCTCACGATGGGCCAGCCGTAGTTGGCCCCCGGCTTCAGGATGTTGATCTCATCTCCGCCATTCGGTCCCATCTCGTTCTGCCACATCTCGCCGGTCCCTGGATGGAGGGCGAGTCCCAGCGAGTTGCGGTGTCCGAACGAGTAGACCTCCGGCTTGTGTCCGGTGCGTCCGACGAACGGGTTATCCGCCGGCGCCGTGCCATCGTCATTTAAGCGAAGCACTTTGCCGGAATACGTATTCGGATCCTGCGAGCTGCTGCCGTTTCCGCCGCTCGGTGTCGTCACGTAGAGCTTACCGTCGCGCCCCCACGCGAGCCGCGACGGGCCGCTCACGCCGGGCCCGCAACTGAAGATGTCCTGGAGTTCAGAGATTGCGGATCCGTCAAAGCGCCCGCGAGCGACGGTCAATGCAGCCTGTCTCTCGGCGCCGACAGGCTTCAAATAGGAGAAGTAGACGAATCGATTCGTGGCGAACTGTGGATGCAGCACCACGTCCATCAGGCCCGAGCGGCCTTGCACGCGCACAGCCGGTACGCCTGGAATGGGCTTCGGATCGAGCACATCGTTGCGAATGATGCGCAGGCGCCCGTCTTTCTCCGTAACCAGCATTGTCACGCCGCTTGTCCCGAGCGAAGTCGAGGGGCCTCGAGCGGCGTCGAGGGGCCTGGGAGAAACGCCAGGCTCCACGGATTCACAAGCCCGCGAGCCACGGGGACCACCCGGATTCGCATGACTTCGGCAGTGTCGTATTCGATCGGTGTGTCAGGGATCGGTTGCGGTTCGAATCCAGCCGGCGCGATCGGCGTACCATTTTCAAAAGGAACCGTCTGTTGCGCGGTGCCAGCTAGTTGGACGGCGAGTACGCACGCGGTGCTGATCGAGAACCAGGCGATATATTGAGTGTGTGAGAGCCGCATGGTCGAATCACCTCATAAAAACGGCCCCAGTATACCGCTGGCGACAGAGAGCTTATCCCCTGCTAGCGTGGCGACGATGTGTTCTTCGGGGGCCATTCGGGCCAGACGTTGCCGGATGTCGCCTCAATCGGAATCGGCCCCTGCAGCGAGAATCCCGGGACGAAGCCGGCGGTCTGCGGGCGTGGGGGCGGTGGCGGCTGGTGGTCTGCGGCCGTCGTACACCGCATCTCGTTCCAGCCCACGTGCGCGGTCACGTGCTTGTCGAACGTTGGGAGCTCGCCGTCACCCCAATCCTCGTGGAGAATGTTGAATGTCAACATGTCACCCTCGATCCGGAAATCGTCCAGCGCCGCCATCGTGTATGGGTTGTCACACGTGCCGCACACCATGCCGCGAAGCTTGTCGCCGACCTTCTTGATGATGAAGTACTGTTTCGGCGCCCCGACACCGAATCCTAGCCACACGCCGATCACATCCTTCTCTGTCAGCTTCGACTTCCACGGACCCGGCTGAATGTAGGGCAGGCCGTCTGCGCCGTCGGGGTTCCGACGAAGAGGATTCCCCGGCACGGGAGGACGACCCTTCGGCAGCACCGACACCATCACCGGAATCGGATCCGGTCCCCGCGGGTCCTTGATCAGCACGCGCTGGAAGTTGCCGCCGCCGGGCGCGCCGCTCGTGCCCGTCACGGTCAGACGGCCCTGGCTGAACTTCGCGATCGCCTTGTCCTTGTACGCCGTGCTACCGTCCGCGTTCACATGGGTGACCTCGAACCTGATCCCGTCCGGTCCAAACGCTCCCATCGACGAACGCCAGCGTCGTCGCATCGGCGCAATAGGTGCAGTACACGCCCCTGACCGTCGCACCGCGAATTGAGAATTCGTAGGTGTGGGCCTCGCCGCTATCCGTTCTCCAGCCGCCGCGATAATCGTCCGCGTCCTGACCCGCGGCCGCGCGCGCGAAGGCCAGTACGGCGATCAGCATCACCACCTGTTTCATGGGCGCCTCCGCATGTGATGGTCAGCGAGTCGAAGCGTGCCCGGCCGCCGACAGAGTCGTAGAAGGATCATCTGCTGGCGCTCGCTGCCGGGAACTGCTTGCGCTCCAGCGACCACCGCGTGTCCTGACAGAGCCCGCAGTTCTCGCCCACAAACCGCCGGGCACTCTCGGCATCGCCGCGAAGTTGCCAATTGAGCCAGCTCACCGCGACCGACGCGGCAGCGCCACCATTGGGTTCGAGGAAAGTGCCGCCGTGCCCGACGGGGAGGTTGGCCATCGCAATCGGCACATGCGCGACGCGCTTGAAGTCATCCATGCCGTTCGGATACGCGATGTCGGTGGGTCCGCCCTGGATGTAGATCACGGGCGTGTGCAGCGTCTGCAGCACCTCCTTGCCGACATCCATGCCCGGGATCGTGGTGGTACCGCCGTTCAGCACGCCGCTGTTGTGGATCACCAGCGTCTTCACGCGTGGGTCCTTCGCAACCTGGAGTGCCTGCAGGCCGCCACAGCTCCAACCCGAATACGCGATCTGCGCGGGATCGATACGGCCGAAATAGGGGCTGGCGGCACGCTGGTTCTCGGCGAGTGCCCAGTTGACCGCGTCGGTCAGATCAGACACCTGTGTGCGCGGCGCCGGGAGCTGACCCGGTGGCGTCGCGGGACGGGGCTCCGGCGGCGGTGCGCCAGGACCACTCAGGATGCGGCCGCTCGCGATCACCAGATACCCGTGCGAGGCAATTTCGAGCAAGTGGAAGCGACTGCTGGCGCCGTCGTCCGAACACCCGCCATTGCCCCAGGCCACCAGGCCCAGCTTCAGTCCGCCCAGGGCGGCGAGGTCGCTGGGGCGGTAGACCACGTGCCGTGGCAGCGAAGGGACCTCCTCCTTCATTGCGGGGAAGCGTCCTGTGCCCGGCGTGTCGGGCAGCTTGTTGATCTCAGCTCGCCGCTCGAGCGCCGCGCGGTCGGCCGGCGGTGGCGCAGGCTGCTGCGCGGCCGCGACAGCGGCGAGGCACGCGGTCCCGACAGTGATCGCAAGCGGACGTAAGAAGAGATGTGACTCTCGCATGGTGACGCTCCTCCAGCTTGTATTGTGACGCATGAGCAGCTCGTCCGTCATGCCTCCGACGTGTGCCACACCGGCGTGCCCGTGGTTCCGGCACTCGCGCCGGAGCAGGTGAGCGACGCGGACATCTGCGCAAGGTTCACGTCCAGCCGAGCGAACTCGGCACCGTTTGTCCACTCGAGCACGAGCGCGTCGGCAGGCGACGGCGTCACATGAAAGCTCCCGCCGAATGCCGGGTGGGTGTTTCGAATTCGCAGAAGCGCCAGTAGCGTCTGAACGACCGGCCGCTGCAGTTCCCGCTCCAGTTCGGCACTCCGTGTAGTAGTGACGATTGATGTCTCGCCCGACGCCGGTGCGGCGAAGCAGATCCATGTCGTTGCCGCCGGCGAGCAGCCCCACGTAGTAGATCTGCGGGACGCCAGGAACGCAGCACTGAATGGCGCGTGCGATGAGGTAGTCGGCGTCGCGGCGGCCGAGCGCATCGTAGAACGTGCAGTTGATGTGGCTCGAGTCCACGTTGCTTGCCGCGCTGCCGCTCGCCAGGCGGCTTTCGCCGCGGCAGCGCATGTGAATCGTCTCCACGAGCGCCGCGATGTCCGGCGGCGGCAGCAATCCCGGAGCGCGTGTCCGCTGGCGGTCCGCGTCCACATCCGGCACTCCGATTCCGTCATGGGTGTCCAGGACGGTGACCGCGTTCCGCGGGCGTAGGTCGAGCCACCGCTTCAGGTGCGTCGCGTCTCGTGCGTACAGTGTGTGCAACACCAGCGGCGGCAGCGCAAAGTCGTAGACCCAGTCGACGCGGTCCGCGACGGCGATCTGGTCCTGATAATAGCCATGGACCTCGACGAGCACCTCGATGCCGAGTGCGTGCGCCTGTGCCGTCAGATCGGCGATGAAGTCGAACGTCTCGGGAATCATGAAGCAGCTCGTGCCCACCTTTTTCACCGCATGTCCAACCGCATCGAGGCGGATCACACGGATGCCTGCGGCGTGCAGACAATGGAGGACGTCGGCAAAGTAGCGGCGACTTTCCGGATGGTGGACGTCGATATCGATCTGCTCACTGGTAAACGTGGTCCAAAGCAGGACGGCTTCGCCGTGCGCGGTCTGGTACTTCGTGAATGGAAGGCTCGGGCGCGGCGTGGACAGCGCGAGCAGGTCTGACTCACGAGCACCGTCAGGGAACACGCGGGGATACGTGAGAAACATCCCCGCGCAGGGCGAGTCCTTGCCACGCCAGTCATAGTCCTGGAACTGGGCCGACCGGCAGGATATGTGGTTGACGATCACGTCGGCCATCACATCCATTCGTGCCGCGAGTGCGGCGACGTCGTCCCAGGTGCCGAGACGCTGATCGACCTGGGTGTGGTCAATCGGGTCGAAGCCGGCATCAGCGCCGTCGATGGGATGGAAGAAGGGGAGCACGTGGACGCCCCCGAACGCGCCCTTGAAGGGACCCTCGAGCAGGTTTCCGAGGTCGCGGAACGTTCCCCCGGAAAAGCGATCGACGTACGCAATCAGCTGCGCCTGATTGTTCATAAGGTTCTATTGTCCAATTCGAGGTGCCGCACGGTAGCAGCACCCCGGATCGGATGTAAAGGACCTCGATGAGGCTCCAACCACTTCGAGCTGTAGAATCGGTGACGGGGAGCGATGACATGAGAACCCGACTTAGCCTCGGGATCACTGCAAGCCTGTTGGCGATGGCCGCATCGGCACATCTGATTGCACAGAGCACACCCGGCGCACGCGCGAGCGGCGAAGGGACGTGGCTCGAGCGGACGCCGTGGGGCGACCCTGATCTACAGGGGGAGTGGACGAGTGAAGGGGAATACGGTGTGCCCTTCGAGCGGCCGCCGCAGTTCGGCACGCGACAGTTCCTGACCGACGACGAGTATGGCGAGCGGCTCGAAGAGGTCCGGGTCCGTGACGAGCGCGATCTGGCGCGTGTCGATGTGCTCTCCGGCAAGGTGGACGCGCCGAATGCGCCGATCCCCCATTGGCGCGAGTACAACACGACCTCGCGCCGTACGTCTCTCATCATCGATCCGCCAGATGGACGTTTCCCTCCGCGAACCCCGGAGGCCAGGCCGATTCCCGTGCAGCGATGCGGCAGCCTGCAGCGCGGCGAGCCGTGCGACTCGTACGAGGACTATGGCCTCGGCGTCCGCTGTATCGTCCATGGTGGAGGTTTTCCGGATGCGATGTTCCCGGCGGTCTACAACGCCAACATGCGAATCCTCCAGAGCCCGGGTTTCGTCGCGATCAGCTACGAGCTGATTCATGATACGCGCGTCATCCCGCTCGACCCTGTGCCGCGGCAGGACGCCCCCTTGTCGGAGGCGATCCGGACATATGTGGGCCACGCGCGCGGGCGCTGGGAGGGCACGACGCTGGTCGTCGAAACGAGCCACCTCAAAGCGAACACACGCGGGTCGTCGCCGGGGCTCCGACTGATCGAGCGCTTCACGCGAACGGGGCGTGACGCGATCAAGTACGAGGTCACCTTCGTCGATCCGGCGACGTGGACCGCACCCTGGACCGCCGCGCTCGACCTGAAGGCGCGGCCGGCCGGTTTCGGTGTGTTCGAGTACGCGTGTCACGAGGCGAATTACGGCATGTCGAATATGCTCTCCGCGGCGCGCTTCCTCGAGCGATGAAGGTCAAGCTTCTTCGGATCGGCGAATCCACGAGCCCGACGCGGCTTGCGTGCGCATGTGCCGCCGTCATCCTGGTGCATGCGGTTGCGCTGCCCCGGGCCCAGTCGGTCTATCCCACGGGCACCACCATCTACGACCCGGATCGTGCGTGGAACGGGTACACCGTGCTGTCGCCGCTGGCCACGCAGGCCGTGCTCGTCATCGACATGAACGGCAACCTCGTCAAGCGGTGGGAGGGTTACAACAACTCCGCCGGCGGGCCGGCGCGCGTCCTGCCGGGCGGCTTCATCGTCGCCGCCAGCGGCGTGCGTCCGCCGCACCAGGAATCACTGGAGCTCGTCCAGCGGGACTTCGCAGACAACCTCGTCTGGCGGTTTTCCCGCAACGAGCAGATCACGACACGTGACGGCAGCACGATCTGGTCGGCGCGCCAGCATCACGACTGGCAGCGAGAGAGTTTCCCGGCCGGCTACTACTCACCCGAAAGCACGCCCATCGTCGAAGGCGGCAACACGCTGATTCTGGCCCACACCGAACGAAAGCAACCACGGGTTGCCAACGTTCTGCTCGAGGACGACCGCCTGATCGAGGTGTCGTGGAACGGCGACATCGTGTGGGAGTGGATGGCGAGCGACCACATCGACGAGCTTGGTTTCTCCGCCGATGCGCGAGAGGTCATCAAGGCCGCGTCGGCGTTCAACGCCGCGCGGGGCAGCTTCGACTGGCTGCATGTCAACTCGGCGACGTATGTCGGGCCGAACCGGTGGTTTGATCAGGGCGACAAGCGCTTTGCGCCGAACAACGTGATCATCAGCAGCCGCGAAGGTAGCCTGCTCGCCATTGTCGCGCGTGACGGGTCGATCGTCTGGCGGCTCGGTCCCGACTTCAGCGAATCGAAGGAACTCCGCGCGATTCGCCAGATCATCGGGCAGCATCATGCGCACCTCATCCCGAAAGGCCTGCCCGGCGCCGGGAATCTGCTGGTGTTCGACAACGGCGGTGCGAGCGGCTACGGGTTCACCAATCCCATCGCGCCTGATGGCAGAGGTGCCTTCGCGCGCGCGACCTCGCGCGTGCTCGAAATCAACCCGGTGACGCTCGAGCTGGTCTGGTCCTATTCGAATCCGCGGTTCTTCAGCACCAATATCAGCAGCTCGCAGCGGCTGCCAAACGGCAACACGCTCGTCACCGCCGGGGCCGGGGGGCGGGTATTCGAAGTTACAACAGAGGGGGCGATCGTCTGGGAATACATGTATCCGCTGTTCAGTGGCGCCAACTCATCGAACGCCGTGTACCGCGCCTATCGCGTCCCGTACGGTTGGATTCCGCAGCTCATGACGCCCAGAGAGCAGCGCGTCACCCCACCCGCCCTCGGGGAATTCAGAGTGCCTTAGAGCGCGTTGCGAAATTGCCGTACGTAGGCCGGGTCCTGCTCTTTGGACCCGGCTCCAGGCGGGCCTATAAAGCAAGGCCCGCCCTACGACCCAATTTCGCAATGCACTCTCAGTGGAGGTGGAGATGATTCGCGCCACGCTCGTGGCCGGTATGGCCCTCGTCACGTTGAGTCTCGCTGTCCGTGCGCAAACGACGGCGTCCAAGGCCCTGCCGCTCGACAACCTGGGCCTCGAACATCTCGACATCATCGTGCCGGATCCCGCGGCATCGGCGCGGTTCTATGCACGGATCTTCAGGTCCGCGCTGCACCAGCAGCCCGTGCGCGACACGCTGCGCTACTTCGTCCTGCTCGGCGACCTGCCAGCCGATCGACAGGTCGGGTACATCGCCATTGGCGCGGCTGGTGGGCGGGTGCCGGCAATCGGCCACTACTGCGTGCTGGCGAAGGTCTACGACCGGGCGGGCGTGGCCGGCACGCTGCAAGCGGCCGGCTTTGACGTCGCCGCGGCAGGGCCGACCGGGATGTGGCCGGATCCGGATCGGCTCGAGTTGCAACTGTTTCAGCCGCCGGCGGGCCTGGTGACGGCGGCTGTGCCGTCGCCGCTGCCCATCGAGCGCGACGGGCCGCTCGTGCCTAGCGGCGTTGATCACGTGCTCCTCCGTGTCAGCAGCCTCGAGAAATCGCTGCCGGACTACCGGCTGGTGTACGGCACTGCGGGTGAACGGCCCCGCGATTCCAACGGGCGCGTCTGGTTCCATCTGGCGCGCAACACCCGACTGGGCTTGGAGGAGGCGTCGCGGGCGCAGGCGCCTGCGATCGCCCACTACGCGATCAAGGTCGCGCCGTTCGACCGCAGCGCGCTGGAGACTCGGCTGCGGGAACTCGGCACTCGCATGCTTCCAGTCGCGGACGAGCCCGAGGTCGTCCGCTTCGCGGACAACAACGGCATCATCGTCGAGGTGAGAGTGGCGCAATGAAGATGTAGCGCGCAGCCGAGTTCCCACGGATGACCGCCGCTTTCGGTGTAACTGACGGTGCGCGACGGCAAGGGCGGCAAGGATCGGGTGACGATGCTGCCGGTGGCGCTGAAGCGACCGCTGGCCGGGCATCTTGCGAGGGTGAAGGCGCAGCACGCGAGAGATCTTGCTGCCGGCCGCGGAGCGGTTGCCCTGCCTGGTGTGCTGCGCGTGAAATACCCTCAAGCGCCGCGGGAGTGGGTGTTTCCGGCGACGCGCTTCTATCGCGATGCGCAGACCGGCGAGCGCTGCCGTCACCATCTGCACGAGTCGGTCGTTCAGCGGGCGGTCAAGGAAGCAGTGAAGGCAGCGGGGATTATCGCGTCCTGCTACGTGTCACACACTGCGCCACTCGTTCGCCACACACCTGCTGGAGGCCGGGTACGATATCAGGACAATCCAGGAGCTGCTCGGTCATCGCGATGTCAGCACGACCATGATCTACACGCATGTGCTCAACCAGGGCGGACGCGATGTACGAAGTCCGCTCGATCAGCTCGGCACGTCCGGACCGGGCGCCGAGGCTGAATAGGCCGCGAGCGTCGAGGTCCTCTGCGGTGTTATCGAGGTCGGCCTATTTCCGGACCCTCTCAATAACCGGAAGAGGCCAGGCCGTTCCCTAGCAACGTTTTCCCGGAAATTGATGGCAACGCGGCAACCGGAATAGACTGCGCAGATGCAAGCGGTATCGAACTATGCAGTTCGGCCGACTACTTGTTAGGCGGATATGAACCAGCACCTTCGGTCATCGATCAGATCAGGAATCGCTAAGATCGGGACACGCGTGGTTCTGGTCATAGCCATTGGCGCGACAATCGGCTGTGACCGGGTGACGAAACAGATAGCGGAGGCGAAGCTCGTTGGAATGCCGCGGCAATCTTTCATGGCGGACACCATACGCCTTGAATACGTCGAGAATACGGGGGCGTTCTTGGGTCTTGGCGCAGAGTGGCCGCCCGCGGTTCGGACGGCGTTTTTCGGAATCGGGAATGGAGTGCTTCTTCTTGCAGTGGTCGCCCTGGCCATCAGGCGTCGCTGGCCCACGTTGGCACTGTTCGGCCTGGCGTTCTTCATCGCCGGGGGCTCGTCCAACCTCGTGGATCGCATGACACGCGGAAGTGTCATCGATTTCATGAACGTTGGGCTCGGCCCACTGCGAACCGGCATTTTCAACGTGGCGGACATGGCCATCATGCTCGGAGCTGGCCTCGTCATACTTGCCGGCTATCACGCTGACGAACAGGCTCGGACCGAGAACTCAACGTGAGTACCGCCTAACCTGGCGCTGGAGCCGTCGCACCTTCTGTCCGTGCTAACGTGTCGCCGCGGCGCGCGGCTCAGCGCCGGTCGTTAGGCGGATCACCACAAGACTATGGGCACGCTGTTGCTTACTCGGTCGCAAGTAGAAATGCTCCTTGAACCCACCGAGTTGCTACCAGCGCTTCGGAAAGCCTTCGTGGCGTATTCCGCAGACCGGAATGAGCGGGCGCGCCGCGTCCGCTCGCGCCTTCCAGGCCCCGGCACGGCTACCGTCTTGTTTCCGGGCGTCACGCCGGGCATTCCTGCTTATAGCGTGAAGGTTCATGCCAAGTTCCCGGACCAGAATCCGGCTATTCGAGGAGTACTCTGTCTCCACGCCGGAGATACCGGCGATCTTCTAGCCATCATGGACTCGACGTACCTTACGGCGGTACGAACGGGCCTTGCCGGTGCCCTGGCCGCGGACGTGCTGGCACGCCCTGATGCGAATACTGCGGCTGTCGCTGGTGCCGGCGTTCAAGGTCGCTATCAGCTCCGCTTCCTCGCTACGCTTCGGCGCCTTACACACGCGTTCGTCTACGACGTGGTTCCAGACCGAGCAGTGGCGTTCGCGCGAGACATGGCGGTGGAACTCGGCATCGTGGTGGAGCCGACGACATCAGTCGCCGCTGCTGTTCGCGAAGCTGGCATCGTGACTCACAGCGACATGGTCGCGCGAACCATTCATCGTGGCGGGCATGCTCTCGCCCGGCGCCCACATAACCACGCTGGGCCCTGACGAACCCGGCAAGGCGGAAGTGGCTGCCGAAATCGTCCGGAATGCCCTCTTCATCTGCGACGACCGAGAGCTCGCGGTCGAGATGGGAGCACTCGCCGGAGTGGGACTTGGTCTCAACGCTATCGCAGCCGAGTTGGGTGAGGTGATTGGCGGGGCCCATCCTGGTCGGTCGACGCCGGAACAGGTAACGGTCTATGGGGGAGTTGGTCTCGCGTTTCAGGACGTGGTGGCAGCCTGGAGCGTATACGAGTCCGCCCGCCAGCGTGGGGTGGGCCGCGAAATCGACTTCATCCATGGCACCGCCTAACCAGCCGATGAAGCTGTCGGCCGGTGTGCATCATTGTTTGCAAAAAGCACGTACGCGTCGCCCGCGGCTGAGCGCGAAACGTTAGACCGACGCAGGCATCCTATTAGATGAGCCGCTGGCGCGATCCGGATCTGTGGGCGAAGTGGATCCGTGGCGAAGACTGCCCAATCTGCCGAAGCGTCGCCGACGACGTGGCTGTCGCAGAACTCGAGGTCTCCCGGCTCATGATGGGCGAGGATGCGCCAATGATTGGATACGGATGGCTGTCCTTTCGCCGACATGTTGTTGAACTTCACGATCTCACGGATGAAGAAGGGGCAGCATTCATGCGCGATATCCGGCGAGCGTCACGCGCCATTGGAGCTGCGACTGAAGCGATAAAGCTCAACTACGAGATCCATGGCAATACTGTCCCCCACCTACACCTCCACCTTTTCCCAAGGTATCGTGGGGATCCTTTCGAGGGTGGCCCGATCAACCCTCGTCTGATTCAGGGACCGGTGTATGCCGCTGGACAGTTTGAGCTGGTTCGCCAACGAGTGCTGGACGAATTGCCCATAGGCGCGCGGTTTAACGAGGAGTTGTAGCTGACGGCGCTGCGGAGTCGTTGGGTTGAGCGCGTGGCGCGTTGGTCGTTACTTAGAGTGAGTCGCGCCGGTCAAGCTGCACGCCGCAGCTAAACTCCGGCGCGTTAGCTGGCTCATTCAGGTCGATTACCGTTCACTGGAGGTCCCATGGCTGATGTCAATGATGTGCTTGCGGCCAATCGCGCCGCCGTCATCGACCTTGTCGCGGCTGCGGAGAGATCAGCGACGACTTGGACTACGCCGTGTGCGCCGGGGAAATGGTCGCCGAGCCAGGTAGTGGAGCATGTGGCGCGTGGTCTTGGAAGAAGCGGCCAACGTCGTTTCTGGGGCCCCGTCGATCCCGATGCCCCCCGCTTTCCTGCGCCCGCTGGTCAGACTGTACTTCAATCGGATCTTGAAGAAGGGCGTGTTTCGAAGGGGTGGAAGGCCAACAAGGCGTTTGACCCTGCTAGCGGACCGGCCACGCCGGTTCAGGCGCGCGTCCGCCTGGAAGGGGCGCTCGCCAGGTTCGACCAGGAATGTCGTAGACGGGCCGCCAGTGGCCAACACGCCGTCAGCACCGGTTTCGGTACGGTGTCGGTCGAAGACTACGCGAGGTTTAGCGCGATGCACACTCGCCACCATTGCAGACAGATGCCGGGCGCAACCTAAAGACTGCCAGGCTCCAAAGGCGAGCCAGCGAACCACGCCTTGCAGCCGGCGGCGCTGGGCGGTGACAGTCTGCCTAACAGCGGCTGGACCCGCCGGCCGCCACGCGACGAACGAGCTGATTCGTCATCAGTGGGCGGCCGCCGCGGGTCAGCCGCAAGCGTTAGGCTGCGTGTTTTGATCAGCGCAGGCGTCAACTGGAGGACCACACCACTTGGCTTGCCGAGGTGACCGGTGGTAGGGTACCGGTCAAGCGGTGACCACAGTCGTCGAGCTGGCGGCCAACTTCAGCCTGAAGCCAAAACAGGTCGGTGAGGCGCAGAATCTGATCGAGGAGCACCTCAATGAAATCCGCAGTGCTTGGCGCAAGCACTTCCCCGGTGGAAGTCACTAACGTCTCACCTCATGGTTTTTGGGTGTTCGTAGGCGAGCGAGAGTTGTTCGTCGCATTCAACGAGTTTTCCGTGGTTCCGCGACGCGGCCATTCGAGAAATCACGAATGTTCAGCGTCCAAGTCCGCACCATCTGTACTGGCCAGATCTTGATATCGATCTTGCCGTGGAGTCGATCGAGCATCCGGAGAAATACCCGCTGATCAGCCAGGCGCCTAACAAGCGCTTGCAGCCGACGAAGGCGCGTCGGAGATCGACGAAAAACCGCGGCCGCCGTGCGCGCCTTCGCGGCTGAAGCGCGGGCGTTAGCCGGACACGGATGTTCGCCACGCCGACCAGTCGATGCCGCATCGGCGGTTCAGAATGCCAGACTGGAACGATCATTTGACTCGCGAGTCAGTCTCGTCGCTGCTCGGCGGCCAATTCGGTTCATATAGAGTCCTGTTGCTGCTTGGCGCGGGCGGCATCGGTGAGGTCTATCGCGCCGACGTCGTCCGCTTCGCGGACAACAGCGGCATCATCGTCGAGGTGAGAGTGGCGCAATGAAACGAAATGTGGCGCGCGGCCGCGCTTGCCCCGTGCAAAACGGGGCGGAAGATCCTCCAAGCGAACAGGTTGGGAATTTCGCGCGTCCTCCGAACCGGGAACACATCATGAGATCCAAGCCGATGGCTCGAACTCTCTGTCTTGCCCTGCTTGCAGCCGTCGCAGCGGTAGCGCTCGCGACCCGCGTGAACGGCCAGAACACGTCGTGCACGGACCGGGCGAGCGGGAAACCAGCGGACTGCCTGCCGGCCACGTTCACGACCTTCGACATCCCGTTCGACAAGCTGCCGGGCGGTCGTATGGATGCGAAGGGTAACCTAGACCCGACCTCGTCGCCGAAAGACGCGCACGCGGGAGCGTTCGTAGCCGCGAAGAAACTGGGGCTGTTCCGCAACTTCGAATGGCTGCATTGGGTGCCCACGGCGCCCTCGACACGGGACCCCGCGACGGGTCGATGGCGTGGCGGCGACCTCGACGGCTTTCCAACCGGGTGGGGATTGACGGGTCTCGGCATAGCCGGCGACTGTCTGTATTGGGGACGCAGCAATTCCACCAATACCACCGGCCCGCGTGTGACCCACGACGTGAGGATCTTCAGGATTCAGGCCGATCCGGAGAAGAACCCGCCGGTCGAGGTCGGCAAGATGCCCCAGTTTACGGTGGACAACGGCGAAACGGCCGTGCGCGACCGGGAGCTGCGCCCCTACAACTACACGTCCATCGACGGCGTCGAACGGATGCTGATGGTCCGCAGTGCCGCGACCGGGACGGGCGGCGACGTGATCACCTACACGCTCGATCCCCAGTCGTGCCTTCCGGTGGACGGCGGCGCAAAGGCCGAGGGCGTACTCGCGCACGAGTTCTACCTCTGGCACGACCCGCGCAATCGTAACCGGTTGCTCGTCCTCTCCCAGACCTACGGATCGCAGGACGAGGATCTCATCGTGACCGCGATCACCGACGAGAACACGGGCAAGGTGCTGGAGAAACCGCTGTTCGTCGCGTCCTTCACGCTCGAGAGCGTCGGCGGTCCGGTGAAGAACGAACGTCCCGATTCCACGGGCCTCTACACGGGCGGCCGGTTCGCTGATTTCCGCCATCTGACCGACCAGTGGGGCCGGCCGGGCGCCACGCAGACCTCCACGGTGAACAGCCTGCACTCCGGGACGATGTCCGATGATGGCGAGCGCTTCTACGCCGCGGGCACGACGGCCGGGACGTACATCCTGAACACCGAACGGATCGTGAACAACACCAACGCGCAACTGGCGTCGGGTGGCGCCTGCCGTCAGCGCTCGACCAACGTGTGGATCGACGGGAAGGTCGGAGGCGTCGTCGACGTCAGGAAGCTTCCCGAGGTGTCGAACGACTGCGTGCACCCGGTGCTCAATTCCGATCCCGGCGTGCTCGCGATGCTGCGCTCCGACCGCTCCGACGCGGACAAGCTGGCGCGCTACACGCGACTCGAGACGCGCTCGCGCTTCAGCTTCACCCCGCCGCTCGTCGCGATGGTGGGCGTGCACAGTGCCGTGCCTGTGCCGAGCCGCCCGACGCTGTCACGCGAGAACCCGAAGAAGCGTCCGGCCTGGATGGTCATCACCGAGGAGTGGCCCTTCGGCCCGTGCCCCGAGCGAGGCCTCAGGATCATCAATGTCGAGTCGGAGATCACGCCAATGATGATCGGCGCCCTCGCGCAGTCCGACAGCCTCGTGCAGAACTGCCTCGCGCAGGCCAAGGTGCCGGGCGCGGCGATCCGGCCGATGATGCACGCCCACAATCCGACGGTCCTCGAGAACCTCGTGTTCGTCGGCTGGCTGGGCCATGGTGTCCGCGCCATCGACATCTCCAATCCGTTCAATCCGCGCGAGGTCGGTCACGCGAGGCCGGTCCCGTGGGGCGACGTCATTACCTACCCCGACATCCACAACGGACTGATCTACGTCGGCGACAACCACACCGGTCTACACGTGCTCAAGTATTCGGGGCCACATGCGGAGGAGGTGCCGAAGAACGTCGTGTACTCGTCTAATCGCACCAGCCCACACCCGTCGGGCCCGCCGCGTTCAGGCAGAAGATGAGAGCCCGATGGCGGGTCGCCTGCCTGCTGCTCGTCGTCGCCAGCGTTTCGGCCCAGGCGCAGCGTAGCGCGAAAGAGCTCTACACGCCTGAGGATCTGATCTTCCTGCGCCACATGATCGTCCACCACGAGCAGGGCCTCGAACTAGCGGCGCTCGTGGCTTCCCGCACCGGGCGCGAGGAGCTCATCCGCTTCGCCCGGCAGATCGACGGGGTGCAGAGAGCCGAGATCGATCAGATGGAATCGCTGCTCGCCCTCGCCGCAGATCGAGGGATGACGGTTCCACATCACGACCTGCACGCCGACCCACCGATGCCCGGCCTCCTGTCCAAAGCCCAGATGGAGGCGCTGACCGCGGCACATGGGGCGCCGTTCGAACGATTGTGGCTGGAGGGGATGATCGTCCACCACGAGGGCGCGCTCACCATGGGGCGCGCGCAGCAACGCCGGCAGTACGAAAGCGGCCGCCAGCTCTACGGGATTGACGTGTTGGTGGACGAGATACTGGTGGTGCAGCGCGCCGAGATCGTCAAGATGAAAGCGTGGCTCACAGAGTGGGGCTTGTCCCGTCCTTGAGTAAGGTGGACTATGAGGAACCAGTCGATCCTGGCGATCGCCATTGCCTTGATGTGCGCGCCCCATGTCGCATCTGGGCAGTGGTTGCACTATCCCACCCCAGACGTCCCTCGAACAGCCGACGGCAAGCCGAACCTGATGGCGCCGCCGCCGCGCCTTCCCGACGGCAGGCCGGACTTCTCGGGGATCTGGCAATCGGCCAGGAAAATCCCGTGCACTCCGGATTTCAGCCGGTTCGTCGAGTGTGGCCTCGAAATCGGCGGTTCGCCGCTCGCGTTGAATATCGGCGCCGACATGCCGGGCGGTCTGCCGTACCAGCCGTGGGCGGCAGCGCTCGTCAAGCAGAGAACCGCCGATTACAGCAAGGACGACCCGCACGCGCGCTGCCTGCCGGACAATCCTCCGCGGCCGTACGGACTGCCGCACATGACGAAGGCGGTGCACACGCCACCTCTACTGGTGCTGCTCAATGAAGTCAACGCGATGTATCGGCAGGTCTTCGTCGACGGGCGGCCGCTGCCCGTCGATCCGAACCCGTCCTGGAACGGTTATTCATCTGCAGCGTGGGACGGCGACACGCTGGTGGTCCAGACGATCGGCTTCACGGACGGCCTCTGGCTCGACATGGCCGGAAGTCCGATGACCGACGCTGCGAGGATGACCGAACGGATCCGACGGCCGAACTACGGCACGCTGGAGATCCAGATCACGATCGATGATCCAAAGGCGTACACGCGCCCATGGACGGTCGAGATGCCCCAGAAGATCACGCTCGACACCGAATTGATCGATGAGATGTGCCTGGAGAACGAGAAGTCGTCGCAGCGGATGCGGGGGAAATAGGCTGGGTCCGCGCCGTTTCTCGAGTTGTCGGTGGATGCAGCCTATGAGCGTCGTCAGATTCTTGACGGGGAACGGCAGCACAGACGAGGCGGCCAACTTCGTGTGTAGCAGCGGGTTCTGAGCCAGCATGGGTTCCCTCCGGACGCAGGTCGGAATCGTCGGTGCAGGTCCAGCGGGACTGCTGCTTGGGCATCTGCTGCACCTGAACGGCATTGATTCCGTCGTTGTCGAGAACCGCAGCCGCGAGTACGTCATCGACCGTGTGCGGGCGGGTGTCCTGGAGCAGGGAACCGTAGACCTGCTGAACGCGATGGGCGTCGGTGCGGGACTTCGACAGGCGGGGCTGCGGCACGAGGGACTCTTCATCAGCTTTCTGGCGCGGCGGCACCGGATCGATCTCGCGGACCTGACCGGAGGGAAGGCGATAACCGTCTACGGACAGAACGAGGTCGTCCGGGATCTGATCGAAGCGCGCACTGCGACGACGCGCCCGCTGTATTTCGAGGCCGAGCGCGTCTCGGTCAGCGCGCTCGACTCCTCCAACCCTGTGCTCCGCTTCCAGCACGAGGGTACGGATCACGAGGTTCACTGCGACTTCCTCGCCGGCTGCGATGGATTTCACGGCATCTGCCGTCCGTCGATTCCTCAGGGCGTTCTGACCGTCTACGAACGGGTCTACCCGTTCGGCTGGCTCGGGATTCTCGCGGACGCGGCGCCCTCGTCGGACGAACTCGTGTACACGTGCCATGAGCGCGGCTTCGCGCTGTTCAGCATGCGGTCGCCGAAGATTACGCGCCTGTATTTTCAAGTGCCTCCGGAGGAGTCGATCGAGCACTGGTCCGACGAGGCGATCTGGGACGAGATGCTCGTGCGCATGACGACGCGAGACGGCTGGCAGCCGAATGTGGGTCGCATCCTCCAGAAGAGCGTGACGCCGATGCGCAGCTTCGTCGCGGCGCCGATGCGCCACGGGCGACTGTTTCTCGCGGGGGACTCCGCCCACATCGTCCCGCCGACTGGCGCCAAGGGGTTGAACCTCGCGGCCTCGGACGTCCTGGTGCTGGCGCGGGCCATGAAAGCGTTCTACGCGGGCGGCGGAACGGAGTGGTTGAACGAATACTCGGACGTCTGCCTGCGCCGGGTCTGGAAGGCGCAGCGGTTCTCCTGGTGGATGACATCGACGCTGCACCGCGCTCCGGATGAGAGCGCGTTCGACCATCAGCGGCAGATCGCCGATCTCGACTACATCACCGGTTCGCGTGCCGCGATGACCAGTCTTGCGGAGCAGTATGTCGGATTACCGGCGGAAGTTTCATTCGAATCCGCTGGATTGTGTGAGTATAGGGCCGGGAGCAGTTCGAACGAACAGCCAGGAGGCTCGTCATGATCGGTTCTCTCGCTGTGATGGCTGCCTCAGCGCTGCTGCAATCGCCCTCGTGCGACGCGCTGAAGACGTTCTCCAGACCCCACGTCACGATCACCGCCGTCGAATTCGTCGCGGCCGGTGCGGCGCGACCGGGGGGCGCCGGCCGAGGTGGTGGGGCAGCGGAGCCGCTGCCTGGGCACTGTAGGCTCGCCGCAACGCTGACGCCATCGGCTGACTCGCACATCGAGATGGAACTGTGGCTGCCGACCGAGACCTGGAACGGCAAGTTTCTGGCCGTTGGCAACGGCGGGTGGGCGGGGAGCATCTCGTTCGACGCGATGGCAAGCGGGCTAAGGAAAGGGTATGCCACGGCCTCGAACGACACCGGCCATAAGGGCGCGAGCGCGGCGTTCGCTGTCGGTCATCCCGAGAAGCTGGTGGACTTTGCCTATCGTGCGATGCACGAGATGGCCGTGCAGTCGAAAGCGATCATCCAGGCCTTCTACCGTCGTGGCCCGCGGCTCTCGTACTACGAGGGCTGCTCCACCGGCGGGCGCCAGGGCTTGATGGAGGCGCAGCGCTTCCCGGAGGATTTCGACGCCATCATCGCCGGCGCGCCCGTCCACAACATGGTGCACCTCAACGTCTCACAGGTCGCGGTGCAGGTGGACATGTTGAGAAACCCGACGCGGCTGGTTCCGCCCGAGAAGAAGACGCTGCTTGCGACTGCCGTGCTGGCGGCGTGCGACGCGCGGGACGGCGTCAAGGACAGGATCGTCAGCGAGCCGCGCGCCTGCATGTTCGATCCCGCGATGCTGGCGTGCAAGGCGGCGGGTGCCCCCGACTGCTTCACAGCTGAGCAGGTCGAGAACGCCAGGAGCGCGTACGCGCCGGTGACCAGGAAGGATGGCGCATTGGTCTATCCGGGACGGTCGCCGGGCTTCGAATCCGGTTGGCGCATCCCGACTCCGGGAGCACCGGTCAATCCGCTGTTCGCTGACATGCCGCGTTATGTCGGACGGCAGGAGCCAAACTGGGACCCGATGACGTTCGAGCTGGAAACCGACCTCGCGCTGGCGTTGAAGCACGGCGGCTTCATCGAAGCCACCAATCCGGACCTTGCAAAGTTCAAGGCGCGCGGCGGCAAGCTGCTCCTGTATCACGGCTGGGCGGATCCCGGGCCGGCGCCGGAGAACACCGTCAACTACCTCGAAGCGGTAAACAGGAGACTTGGGGGCCACGAGGACGATTGGATGCGTCTGTTTCTGATGCCAGGCGTTGGCCATTGCGGCGGCGGAGTCGGGCCGGACCAGGCGGACTTCCTCGGCGCACTCGAACGCTGGAGAGAGCAGGGCGTGGCGCCTGGTCACATCATCGCGACGCGGCCTACCGGTCGGAGCGGGCCGCCTTCGACCCAGGACTCCGGCGGGCCAGGGTCGCCGATGTCGCGGCCGTTATGTCCGTATCCGCAAGTTGCCCGATACACCGGTTCAGGGAGCACGGACGAGGCGAAGAACTTCAGGTGCGTCGCGCCATGAGCTGGAGACTGGTCATATGGTTACTTCAAGAATCGCGCTAATCCTGGTGGCGGTGCTGCTGGCAATGGCGTCCGGCGGTGCGCAGTCAGCGCATCCGAACGCCAGGACGGTGAGGAAGCCTGGCGAGACGTTCAAGGAGTGCCGCAATTGCCCGGAGCTGGTCGTGATCCCGCCAGGCTCGTTCATGATGGGATCGCCGGCCGATGAATCCGATCGCCGCGACAACGAACGCCAGCACCGCGTCACCATCGCTCGTGCCTACGCCATCGGCAAGACCGAGATCACGTGGGACCAGTGGGAAGCATGCGTGCGCGACCGCTGGTGCGACGGCGTCGGCGTCGAGCACGCGCTCACGACCAATGAGGACGGCACGCCCAACAAGTCGTTCGTCGACTGGGGGCGCGGTACACGTCCGGTCGTGGGGCCGAGCTGGTTCGATGCCCAGACCTTCGTCGGGTGGTTGAACTGGAAGACGGATGAAGACGACGCCTACCGGCTCCCGTCCGAGGCTGAATGGGAGTACGCGGCGCGTGCCGGCACGACGACCGCCTATCACTGGGGTGCCAAGCTCGATCACAACTACGGCAACTTCGGCGGGCCAGGACCTGGCCTCGGCGGCAAGGCTGAAGGCCGTGACGAGTGGGTCGATCAAACGGCGCCGGTGGCGTCGTTCCCGCCAAACGCCTTCGGCGTCCACGACATGCACGGGAACGTGTTCGAGTGGGTCGAGGACTGCTACGAGGCTGACTTCGCACACGCGGCGACGGATGGATCTGCCAACAGGCAGGGCAATTGCGCCAACCGCGTCTTTCGCGACGGCACATTTCTGAGCAATCCGTACATGCAGCGCTCGGCCCGCCGCGGCGCGCCCTATCCGTCGACACGACGCGGACGCAACTACCTCGGCTTCCGGGTCGCGAAAACGCTCGACTGAGCCGACCGTGCGGCTTGCGCGGACGACGACCAATCGGCGACTATACGCGAACGATTAGGTGGGAGCTGACATCATGAAAAAGATCTTGTCGGTGATTGGTGGAATCGTCGCCGTCTTGGGCATCGCCAGCCCGAGCCCCGCGCAGCCGCCGGGCATCACGCCGGCCATGATCGCGACGGCACTGCCCGTGGAAGGCGCGCCGCTGGCCCAGCCCGGTCCGTACAAGGTCATGTCGGAGACGGCCTTCGGCTCGCCGGGCCACGTCGTCTTCCGGCCCACCGATCTTGACGCGTTCCCGGCGCGGGACACGCTGCCCGTGATGATCTGGGGCAACGGCGGGTGCGCCATCAACAGCACGCGCTACGGAGGATTCCTGACGACCATCGCCTCGCATGGCGTTCTCGTGCTGGCGACCGCCGCCCTGGAAGGCGCCCCCCGCCGGCAATCCACGGCCGACGATCTGCGTGCCGCGCTCGACTGGGTCGAGGCCGAAGCTGTGCGTGACGGCTCGCCGCTCAAGGGCAAGATCGCCACCGGTCGCATGGCCGTCATGGGTCAGTCCTGCGGCGGCTTCCTGTCTGTGAGCCTCGGGGCCGATCCGCGCGTCGACACAATCGGCGTGTTCAACTCGGGCGTTCAGCCGGCGAACCCGAACGCGCCGACATCTCCTTTTCCGACGACGGATGCGCTCGCGAAGCTGCATGGGCCCGTACTGCTGATCAACGGGCACGAACGGGACTTCATGATGGCCGTCTCGGCCGCGAACTTCGAATCGATTGGCCACGTGCCCGTGTTCTACGGCGCGCGCCACGGTGCCGGTCACACCGCGACAGTCGACCACCCGGGTGGCGGCGAGTTCGCCAATGTCGTCTCAAATTGGCTCAGGTGGCAGTTCAAGAGCGACAAAGCGGCAGCCAAGATGTTCGTCGGCGACGACTGCTCACTGTGCACAAATCCGAACTGGGATACGCGGTCCAAGGGGATGGACAAAATTCCTTAGTTCGTCAATTCTCTCTTTTGCAGACGAAGTTTCTCGCGTCGTCCGTACTCCCCTTGCCCTGGTAGGTTGCCACCTGCGGGTAGGGACACAGCGGCCGCGTGCGCACGACGTTCCCGTGCTCGACGCGCGACGCGATCACTTCGTTCGGCGCCTGACCACCCTCAACCCAGCGTCGCATGACACCGAGTAGGTCGAACGTGTCGGTGCCCGGTCCGCCATTGCATTCAATCATGCCCGGCACCATGTACAGACGAACCGCCCGCCGCGTGTTTTCGATGCCGATCCCGGATTCAACGCGGTTGTAGTAGTCGAGGACGGCTCCGGCCGGTACTAGCGCGTTGTTCCACCCACCCGAAAGAATCAGCTTGCCTCCGCGCCGTACGTATTCCGAGATATCAGCGTTCGAGGCGTTGACGCGCCCGATGTCCGATTGATCGGCCAGCGCGACGTGACGGTCGAAATCGACAGTCCGAGAGTCCCAGGCCGAATCTCCCAGAATGACGCGCAGCGTGCTCGTGACAATGCCGTAGGGGCTCGGCGCGTCGCTGAAGAAACTCCAGTCCAGTTCGCTGCCGCGATAGAGCGGCGACCAGATCCGCTCACTGGTCCGAGGATTGGTTGGTCCTGCGTATATCTTCCGAACCGCGTCGACCTGGGGCGTCGTCAGGCAGTTCGGTCCGTCACCCCTCGATCTGCATTCGAGTTCTTTCGGGTCGAATGCGCAGCGAGTCGGATTCTCGAGCAGTCCGTCTTTGACCCCGTCCAGCAGGTCGCACTTGGCCAGAACGGCCTCGTGAATGACAGTGAGTTTCGCCCTCGGCAGAATGGCGTCGCCGTTTGGATGCGTCGCCAGCCAAAGCCAGAACTGTCCGAAGATCTGGCGCGTCAAATGAGCGGCGTGGCCGCCAACGACGATGCCGTTGTAGTCGGCGGGGTACTTCTGGACTTCGTGTAAGGCTGCGGCCGAGCCGCCGCCGCACTCGATCATGTAGGAGTACCTGGGCGCCGTGCCGTAGTAAGCGGTGGCCAGCGCCTTTCCGACGACCGTCGTCTCATGCATGGCGCGGCCGGCGAAGTCGGTCACCTTGTCCGGAACCTGCATCCAGGCGGTGTCGCCGCCCTGATGGCCTGTGTCGGTGCTGGCGACGGCGAAGCCGTCGGTCAGGCCGACTCCCATTGCGTTGTAGTTGATGACGCCGCCCAGACCGTTTGGGCTCGTTCCACGGAAGTGGCCGTTCCACCCGGCGATCGGCATCCACACTTCCATGCGAATGTCGGAGGACGGGGAGGGCTTCAACGTCGCGGCAACGCGGCAGAACGCTGCAAGCGCACTGAACGGTGGAACGCCGCGCCCGCCGTTGTACCCAAGGCCGAGACCAGCCGTGCTGGCCGTCACTCTCCCAGGCACGTCCGGCACAGGACCCAGAGTACCCGCCAGCGCAGAAGAGCCGCCTCCGCCTGGTGTCGCTGGATTCACGGGCGCCGCGAATTCGCCCGCGTTGACCACCCGCGCCAACGTGATTGCTGTGTGCGGCAGAGAGAGCGAGGCGAGCCGCGCGCAAGCCGCCGGCGTGTGCGGCCTATTCTGCGCGGCGGCAATTCCCGGCGCGAGCACGACCGTGAGGACCAACACGCCACGCACAGGGATTCCTCTCATCGCTCATTTCACCGCTGGGACTGCCTGCATTCGTTGGTACGACTTCTCATTCTCGAGACAGAACTCGTCGATCAATTCGGTATCGAGCTTGATGCCCTGAGTCATCGAGACGGTCCACGGGCGCGTATACACTTTGGGATCGTCGACGGTAATTTCCACTTCGAGCGTCCCATAGTTCGGTCGCCGCAGCCGTTCGGTCATTTTGCCCGCATTGCTCATCGGGCTGCCGCCCGTGTCGAGCCACAGATCGTCGTTGAAGCCGATCGTCTGGATGACGAGCGTGTCACCCTCCCAGGTGGCGGTCGAATACCCGTTCCAGCTGGGCGTCGGATCGACGGGGTGGGGCCGTCCGTCGATGAAGATCTGGCGGTACATCGCGTTCACTTCGTAGAGCAAAACCAGTAGTCGCGGTGTGTGCACCGCTTTGGTGAGGTGAGGCAATCCCCAGGGGCGCGGAGGATTGTCGGGCAGGCATCGCACATGTGGATCGTCTTTACTGAGATCCGCCGTCCTCTTTTTCACGAGCGCGGCCGCCCACGGTTGATACGGGAGGCCGCCAGGCATGTTTCTGCCGAGGTTGCCCGCGAGAGGTGAGCCCCCGATCTCGCTGCCGCACTCGATGAACACGCTCGAGGCCGGGGTGCACGGGTTACGGACCGCTGTGTGCCAGATGCCTGAGAGGTCCGGCTTCCCGCCTGGGAGTCGAGGGGCCGGTGCAGTCAAGTCGGGATTCCCGTCCGCCTTTCTGGGCACGTCGGCCGTTGGATAGTGCAGCCACTGGGCAAACCCGAGAACTGGGGCACCCAGCACGGCGATGATCACGAACACGAGCACGTCGATACGGACCGTCACTGTTTGCCGCTCGACGTTGGACACGCCCGGCATACACCCTCCCGGTGGACGTAGGGCGGGGCTTATAGCCCCGCCGGTCTTGCCGGACCTAAAAGGTCCGGCCTACGTACAGTAATTTCGCAACGCCCTCTCAGGGCTGATGAAGTCTATCGGCGCAGGCTTGAACGGATCAACCGGCCGTCGGCTTCTTACATTAGCCAGTTCGGGTGTCTCCGAGCGTCGACACATTGATGAGCGATGCTCCGGGAACCTTGCTGAGGGCGTCGGCATCGGACAGCGCCATCATGAGGACGCGCCGGCCGATGAAGGCGTGCTCGCGCGCGAGGTGTTCGGCGCGTGTCCCCTGACGTTTCGTGATCGCCTCGACGAGGCCGCGGTGATGCTCCTTGGCGGTAGCCAGAGCGTCTGCGGCGTAGGACAGGGCGGACGTCGGGAACACCATCGCGCTTGGTGATGCAAACGGCAGAGACACCGCGTGCTGAAGCGCGCGCTTCAGCATTGCGCTCTTCGCCAGGTCGATGATTGCGGCATGAAACGCCTCGTTGAGATCCATATAGTGACCGAACGAGTCGAGCGTGAGGCGTTCGAGGCGATCCATCTCCTCGCCAAGTCGGCGAAGGTCGGCGAGTTCCTCGATGTCGGCGAGCCGTTCCGCGGCGAGCCGTGCGCCGGTGCCTTCAAGGACGCCACGGATCTCGATCGCGTCGAGCGCTTCCGTAGGTGAATATCCGCGTACGGTGAATCCGCCGCTGGCGTTGACGTCGAGCAGTCCCATGTGCGCCAGACGCTCGAGCGCGAGCCGGATGGGCGTCCGCGACATGCCGAGCCGCGCGACGAGCGGCAGTTCGGCCATCCGCTCCCCCGGGGCGAACTCACCATGGATCAGCGACTCGCGCAGCCTGAAGAGTGCCCGCGCGGTCTGGGAGGCTACGTCCGACGGGCTCCGCGGCTCCGAGGAGCCGGGCGTGAGCAGCTCAGACTCGTTCGACATCTTGGAATCCCTTCTCGAGCCGATAAATGAGGTATGGATTGCACGAAATCCGACGGCTGCTGCATGCAATACGGCCGAGCTAGTATCATTCGTATCACAAGAAGCCGCTGATTTCTTGACATTTTCAATCGAGGCCGCTTATTCTTCAATCTTCCTGTATGCAATGACCTTCGTTTGGCCGTACTGCGCGCTCGGCCGCGGTAAGCGCGGCTGCGCCCCGGTTCTTGCCGTTATTAAGGGAAAGGCGCTCTGTATGCGAACAGTTTTGAAATGTCTGACGCTGGTTGCAATTCTGTTGTTCCCGACAACTGTATTGGCCCAGGGGTCCCTGACGGGCACGGTCCGCGACACGTCCGGCGCCGTGCTGCCGGGCGTGGTCGTCGAGGCGGCGAGTCCCGCGCTGATCGAGAGGGTCCGAACGGCGATCACCGATGACACTGGTCAGTACCGGATCGTCGACTTGCGTCCCGGCACGTACTCCGTGACGTTCGTGCTGGTCGGTTTCGGCTCCGTGAAGCGGGAAGGTATCGAGTTGACCGGCTCGCAGACGCTGACGATTCCGGCTGAAATGCGGGTCGGGGCCCTCGAAGAAACGATTACGGTCCTGGGCGAGTCGCCGGTTGTCGACGTGCAGACGGCGCGTCGCGAAATGGTCATGCAGGGCGACGTGATTCAGACGCTGCCGGTTGCGCGCGCGGCCGGTGCGTTGCTCAACGCCACACCTGGTCTCAATGTCGACGGCAACGGGTCCGCGTTGTCGCCGACTATGACGTTCTTCAACGCGAACTCGAGCGCGATTAACTCGACGTCGGTCGCTGGTGAAGGCCGGATGACGGTCAACGGGTTTACCGTCGCGGCCGCACGCAGCGGCGGTGTGTCGTCGTACGTGTACGACACGCCCAACGCGGAAGAAGTCGCGGTCGTCGTTGGTGGCGGCCTCGGTGAGAGCGACATCGGCGGCCCGGTGATGAACCTGGTACCGCGCTCGGGTGGCAACACGTTCAACGGCTCCGCGTTTCTGAACCTGGCGGGCGAGTGGTCGCGCGGCAACAACCTGACTCCAGAGCTGCAGGCTCTCAATCCAAACCTGCGGGAGAACCCCGGCATCAACCACGCGCACGACGCCAGCGGCTCATTTGGCGGGCCAATCATGCGTGATCGCCTCTGGTTCTACGGCAGCTATCGCGCACTCAGCACCCAGACGCAGCTCGAAGGGATCAGCGCCAACGCGAACGCTGGCGACGCGTCGCGCTGGGACTGGGTCGGCTCACCGATCGGCGCGCGCCTTGTGCAGGACCGCCAGATGATCATCGGTCGTCTGACGAGTCAGATCGGCGCGCATCGCATCCGGTTCAACTCAGAGTAACCAGAAACGCTGCGAGGGCACCCCGCTCAGTGTCGACACCCCGGGCTGTCACAGCCGCGGTGACGATTGGATCGGCCTCGGCAACAATGGCGCGCCCTTCCAGTCGCCGGAAGCGACCTCGACGGCCGCGCGCGGCTACTTCGACGTGCCCTTCTACCTCAATCAGGCGAACTGGACGATGCCGGCAACCGGCAGGCTGCTCTTCGAGGCCGGCTACACGATGTTCCGCTACAATCCGATCTTTGGTCACCCGCCGCCAGACGGCATCACCAATTTCATCCCCGTCACAGAGCAGTCGAACGCGATCAACGCCGCGACGGGCCGGCCGTATGCGCCGGTGGCGAACTACACCTACCGGGGTGTGCAGCAGTGGGGATGGGCGGTCGGCAAGACTGATGGCTGGCAGGCGACGGCGTCCTACGTCACTGGCGCCCACAACATGAAGGTCGGCTACCAGGGCAATCGGCTGGACCAGCTCGATCAGACGATTTCCAACCAGACGGGACTGTCGTATCGCTTCAATCAAGGAGCGCCGAACGCAGTCAGTTACTGGCTGCCTGACATGGGTCGTCGAACGATCACGACCCTGCACGGCGTCTTCATCCAGGACAGCTGGACGCGTGACCGGCTGACGGTGCAGGGCGCACTGCGCTTCGACCGGGCGTCGAGTTACGCTCCCGTCGAAGGCAACGGCACCACGATCACGAACTTCCTGGCTCCGACGCCAATCACCATCCCGAAGACGGCCGGTGTCGATGCGTACAACGACATCACGCCGCGCGTGGGTGTGGCCTACGACCTGTTCGGCAACGGCAAGACGGCGCTCAAGTTCAACTGGGGCACCTACCTTGCCTACGCCGCGAATGACCCGCCGTATACCTCCACCAACCCGGGCTTCACGGTCATCCGCGACGTGCAAAACCGCCAGTGGAACGCGACGCTCGCGGCGGGAGGCAACGGCGACCTGGTCGTGAACTGTGACCTGCTGAACCCGGCAGCCAATGGCGAGTGCGCGGCCGCGACCGGTCCAGGCGTGAACTTCGGCAGGCTCGGCGCAGCGACGGAGGTCGATCCTGCCGTGCTCAGCGGCTGGGGCGTGCGGCCGAGGGACCGCCAGTACACGGTGACGGTCCAACAGGAGCTGATGCCGCGCGTATCTGCGGATTTCACCTACACACATCGTACCTTCCACGGGTTCTTCGTGACCGATGACCTCAATCGGCGCGCAGGTGGGGTGCAGTCGTACTACGAGACCTACACGCTGACGGCGCCGCAGGATCCGCGGCTTCCGGACGGCGGCGGGTATCCAATCACGGTGTACGTCCCGACGGCAGCGGCGAACGCAGTGGCCCCGCGGCTCTACATGACGCGCGAGACCGACTTTGGTCCGGAGCGCGACAGCAGGTGGGATGGATACGGTGTCACGATCAACACGCGGCTGCGCAACGGCTTGAACACGCAGGTCGGCTTTGGCCAAGGCCGCGGGCTAGTAGACACCTGCTCGACAATCACGAATTTCAACAACGTCCAGACGGGCATCGTTCAAGTGACCCTCGGTCCCGACCCGAGGGGTTGCCACAACGTCGAGCCGTGGCAGACAACGTGGCGCGGCCTGGCCAGCTATACCATCCCGAAGATCGACGTTCTGCATCAGCGGCATCGTCCGATCGCAGCCGGAAGCGCTCCTTGCCGGTGACGGCGAACACGACGGCGCAGTGGCAGGTGCCGAACTCCGTCATCGCGGCGGCGCTTGGCCACCTCCCGCCAGGAGCCACCCCGACCGGCAACACGACGATTCCGATCGGCCACAACGACCGGCGCATCTACTCGGGCGAGCGCCGGACGCAGATCGACATGCGCATTGCGAAGATCGTCCGATTCGGCGGTACGCGCACCGATATCGGGGTTGACCTGAACAACATGCTCAACACCAACTACGCCACGGGTTTCAATACAACGTATATCTACACCACGGACAACACGCCGCGTCCCGCTGGCTGGAGCACTCCGACCAGCATCTACAATCCGCGGTTCGTGCGCTTCAATTTCACGGTGAACTTCTAAGCAACCATCCGCGTGCATGACGAAGGGCCAGGAGCAATCCTGGCCCTTTTTTTTCTGAAACATCGCGCGCAACAGCCTCAGTACGTAGGACGAGTCCTGCTCTATGGACCCGGTCCGTTGCGAAACTACAGTACGTAGGCCGGGTCTTGCTCTCTAGACCCGGCTCCAGGCGGGCCTACAAAGCAAGGCCCGCCCTACGAGTAGCTGTCCGCCTGGTCGATAACCTGGCTATGAACAAGGTCGAGGCGCGGCGCCTGTTACACGATCAGCTGCAGCCATGGCGGGAACGATCCTACGCCGACTTGTGTAGCGAAATTGGTGTGTCGCGACACTTCGAGACGACCAGCCAGAGCGGAACCTCGTATCAGGGCAGCGTGTCGGTGTTTTGGGATGACAAGCCGAATGGCGCGATTCGAGTTGCCGCGTCAATCGATGACGGAGGGTGGCGGGCATTCGTGCCGCTGACGGACGATTTCATTCTCGCGCCCGATGGGACGTTCGTGGGCGAATAGGGCGGGACGCTGGACTCGAAGCTCGGTCGCGAGGATTCAAGGACGATGTCTAAAATGCTGCTGCGTGCCTCATGGGTCATGTATGCGGCGGCACTTGTGGTGCCGGCCGTTCACTCGACCACACTCAACGCGTCTCGGGCAACGTACGGGTGGGAGATTGTCATCAGCTTCCCCTTATTCATCGTCAACCCGTTGTTCCTGACACGACCAATGATCTGGTCTGTACATGACCGCTGTGTACGCCAGCAACCTGGTTGTCTGGCTTGGCCCACGTTTCAGGTGGCGTATCCTTCAAGGGAGAGCCCCGGCCGGTCACCGTCTTGCGATGGCCCTGGCGCTCGTCTGTGCGGCGTCCATTGCAGCCGACGTTCCGATGCGCCTGGGCGTTGCCGTGGAACAACTCTTGATTGGTTACTACTGTTGGGTGTTGTCGATTGTGATCTCGATCGCAGCCCTTCTCTGGGCTGATAGAGATGTTCCGGTTCGTGGACCCGCATGAAGACGGCCTGAAAACACCCCATTCCCGTCTTGCCCTTCTGTCATTACGATATGGGCCATGTCCGGCTCGCTGAAAGAGTTGCCCGCGACCATCGGTTTTACCGTGAAGTCCGGGTGGGCCAGTGCTGTGTTTCTGAGTGGCCCTGCGAACTCGCCCCGCGTCATGGACAGCCGCAGGGTCGAGCTGAGTGACCCGGCCGTCCCCGAATCTCGACAACCGTACCATGCTGGATTCGGCACCGCTCGAAAGGCGGACCAGAGTCTCTCCCGACTGGTGACGTCCGTGAAGCGGTACGGACGACGGTCTGTGACAGAGTTGATTCGCCACTATCAGACCCTTGGTCCCAGCGTGCGAGGCGCTGGAGTGGTCGTGGGCAGCTTGATCGAGCCCGAGCGCATTGCGAACGACCATATCAGGATCCATGCGCTTGAGGGTCGCCTGTTTCGGGCGTCGTGAACGACGCGGCCAAAGCGAAGTGCCTGTCCTGCTCCATTTGGCGCGAGCGAGACCTCTACGGTGTCGCGGCGACAGGTCTGAAGCTGCCGGAGAAGCGGCTTCGCGATAGGCTGGCCGCGCTCGGTCGGGAATCGGCCGGCGGATGGCGGGCTGAGCAGAAGATGGCGGCATTGGCCGCCTGGATCCTTCTGGCCGGCGGTGGAAATGTCCTGAAGCATTACACGGACGGCGCGGCACGTGTTGTGCTGCGCTGGATCAGTCGACGGATACGCCGGCGTCTCGCCCTGTTGGCGTGACATTGGCGGATTTAGTTATGCCGGCACCCCGCGGTATTTCGCAGCTCAGCGTATCGCTGTTTGACTGGGCTGGCGCAATAGGGGAGAGGTCGATGAATACGCCTGAGCAAGCCAGCCTGTTCGATCGCGCGCTTCGAATCTTTGCGGACGTCCGTCCAGGCGAAGGAGCGCTGGCGGTTCTTTTGGCCCTGAACGTGTTCCTGCTCCTGACGACCTACTACATCCTCAAGCCTGTTCGAGAGGCGCTGATTCTCGGGCAGGGATCCCCAGAGCTCAAGACATATCTGTCGGTGGGTCAGGTCGCGTTGCTGGCGGTGGCCGTGCCCTACTATGGGCGCCTGGCGAGTCGGCTTCCTCGTCGCACGCTGCTGAACGTTGTCACGTACTTCTTCGTTGCATGTCTCGTCGGCTTCTATTTTCTTGGGCAAGGGGGCCTGCCCGTCGGCATCCCGTACTTTCTCTGGATCGGTGTCTTCAATCTGATGATCGTGGCGCAGTTCTGGTCGTTCGCGAACGATCTCTACTCCAGGGAAGAGGGAGAACGTCTCTTTCCCATCGTCGGCTTCGGCGCGTCACTTGGCGCCGTGCTTGGTGCCGTCGTGGCTGGTTGGCTGATCAAACCGCTGGGGGTTTACCAGCTGCTTTTGGTTGGGGCGGTCCTTCTCGCGGCGCAACTGCAGATTACCAACTACGTGGATCGGAAGACATCGGCTCACGAAGATGCGCGAAAACCGCCGTCGAAGAAGGCAGAAGCTGTCGAGGATGGCTCAAAGCCGACCAACCCGTTTGCGATGGTATTTCGAACACCGTACCTGCTGCTCATTGCCTTCATGCTGCTCTTGAACTCCACGGTCGACGCAACCGGAGAGTACATCCTCGGCAGCATTGTGACGGACGGCCGCCCGGGCAGATGTCGCGGCCGGTCGCGGGGGTGGCATGGGAGTCGAAGGGATCATTGGCGCATTCTATTCCAGATACTTCGCGCTCATCAACATCACCAGCCTGCTGCTTCAGCTGTTCGTGGTCTCGCGCATCGTCAAATACCTGGGCGTCTCGACGGCTGTCTGTATCCTGCCGGCGCTCTCGCTCATGGCGTACAACGTCCTCGCATTTGTTCCTGCCCTGGCGGCCGTGCAAGCCGCCAAGGTGTCCGAAAAGGCCACTGATTACTCACTGAGCAATACCGTTCGGAACATGCTGTTCCTGCCCTGCACTCGCGAAGAAAAGTACAGCGCCAAGCAGGCCATCGACTCGTTTTTCTTCCGTATGGGCGACGTCATGTCGGCTGCGCTCGTCTTCATCGGCACGAACATAGGCTTGACTGCAGCCGGCTTCGCCAAGGTCAACGTCGCGCTGGCGGCCGCGTTTCTTGGTCTGGCCGTTCTCGTCGGCCGTGCGTACGCCGGAAGGAAGGCGACGCCGCCGACCGTTGCGGTCCGGACCGGAGCCCAACAGGTCCCTGCGTAACCACAACAGCAGCCGCTCACCTGTAGCGCGGGGGCTTTAGCCCCCGCTGGGCCCGCCAGGACGGCGTCGGAGCACGCGGCAGGACCGAGGCCGGTCAGCCCGATCTGTGCTTGCCCCAACGGCCAAGCAGCTTGCTGACTTCGCGCAGCCACAAGACCGAGCTCGCGACCCCGGCGCAGCGGACCCAGTCTGAGAAACTCAAATCGACGGTTCCAAACGCCCTCTGAAGCACCGGCACGTACACCACAGCCAGCTGAAGCCCGAGCGACAAGGCGATCGCGGTCCACAACCAGCGATTCGTGAACAGCCGATCGAACGCAGTTCGCTCGTCGGATCGCGCGTTGATGACGTTGAACATCTGAAACAGCATCAGCGTGGTGAACGCGATGGTTTGTGCGTAGCGCAGATTGCCCGACCCCTCGATCCAGCCGCCAGGAAGGGAAGCGTCAAGCATGAAGAGTGTGCCGGCCGCCATGATGGCGCCCACGTAGAAAATTCCTCGCCACATACGTGCCGTGAGTACACCCTCGCCGACCGGCCGTGGCGTGTGACGCATCAGACCAGGTTCCGCAGGATCGATGCCAAGTGCGAGCGCCGGGGGACCGTCGGTCACCAGGTTGATCCACAGAATCTGCGTTGCGGCGAGTGGCAGAACCACGGCACTTCCCGTCGGATGGCAGGCCGATGCGTCTCGCAAGCAGCACGCCCAGAAACATCGTGAGGACTTCTCCAATATTGGATGACAGCAGGTAGCGCAGGAATTTGCGGATGTTTGCAAAGATCGCGCGTCCTTCCTCAACGGCCGCGACGATTGAGGCAAAGTTATCGTCGGTGAGGACGATATCCGCAGCTTCTTTCGACACATCGGTTCCGGTAATGCCCATGGCGACGCCGATGTCAGCCTTCTTCAACGCCGGGGCGTCGTTGACGCCGTCACCGGTCATCGCCACCACCGCTCCTGCACGCCTCAGGGCATCCACGATGCGAAGCTTGTGCTCGGGATTGACGCGCGCGTAAACCGACACCTCGGCGACGGTGCGGTCTCTGTCTTCTTCCGAGAGCTTCTCAAGGTCGGCGCCGGTCGTGGTGCGACCGTCCTGGGAGATGCCGAGCTCCTTTGCGATGACGGCAGCAGTGCGTGGGTGATCGCCGGTAATCATCAACACACGAATACCAGCCGCGTGTGCCCGGGCCACGGCATCCTTTGCCTCGGGCCGGGGCGGGTCAATCATGCCAATCAACCCTGCGAACACGAGATCCTGCTCGATTCGTTCGTCGAGCTTGGTCTTGCCGTCCTGTAGGAGCGCCTCCGCAGGCAGCCAGCGTCCGGCGACCCCAAGCGTGCGCAGCGCGTCCCCAGCAAGTGCCTCGTTGGTCTTGAGGATTTCCGCCTTGCGCTCGGCGGTCAGCGGCCGCCGCTCTTCGCCCACCGCCTCAAAGCTGCAACGCGTGAGGAGCACATCAGGGGCACCTTTGGTGAACACGATTCCTCGTTCCTGCTGTTCGGTATCTCGATGGACGGTGCTCATCAATTTGCGCTCGGACGAGAAGGGCACCTCGCCAACGCGTGGTAACCGTGCGTTGAGGGTCTCGGGTCGTAGCCCTGCCTTCCGTGCGGCCACCAACAGCGCTGCCTCGGTCGGGTCGCCGTGGACGATCCAGCGCTGATCTTGCTCCTGGACGGTGGCGTTGTTCGCCAGATCGGCTGCTGCGAGCGCATGCTCGAGCTCGATCCGGAACACCCCGTCGATGGGTCCTCCGCCTTCCCTCTGAACCCCACCGTTCGGCGCATAACCCGTACCTTCGAATGCGAAGCGCGCGCTTGCGGTCACGACGACTCGCACCGTCATTTCATTCCTGGTGAGCGTTCCGGTCTTGTCGGAGGCAATGACAGTTGCCGATCCAAGTGTTTCCACGGCGGCAAGACGACGGACGATCGCGTTGCGTTTGGCCATCTGCTGCACGCCAATCGAGAGCACCGCCGTGACAACGGCCGGCAGGCCTTCGGGGACCGCCGCAACAGCCAGGGCCACACCAAGGATCAAGACGTCGAGCAACGAGGAGACACTGCGAACGTCCTCCACCACGACGATCGTCGAGATGATGATGATGGCGATTGCGACGACGATGATGCCGAGGAGCTTGCCGATCCTGTTCAATTCCTGTTGGAGAGGAGTGGCTTCATCGTGCGTCTCTTTCAGGAGACCTGCAATGCGGCCCATTTCGGTGCGCATCGCGGTCGCTGTGACGATGGCTTTTCCGTGACCGTACGTGACAGCCGTGCCGCTGAACACCATGTTGTGCCGATCGGCCAGCGCCACCTCTTCGTCGATTGGTGCGGTATCTTTGGCGACCGGTAGACTCTCGCCGGTTAACGCGGCCTCGGTCGTCTGAAGGGCGCTCGATTCCACCAGCCGCGCGTCAGCAGGGATGGCGGCACCCTCATCGAGAAGAATCAGATCGCCGGGAACGATATCGCGCGCGGGGATGCGACCGCGTTTGCCTCCTCGGATCACCGCACCATCAGCCGCAGACATGGCTCGAAGCGCCACCAGTGCCGCTTCGGCACGTGATTCCTGCACGAAACCCATGGCGGCGTTGAGCAGGACGACGGCAAAGATGGCCAGAGCCTCGTAAGGGAGCGCGCCGTTGCGCTCGTAAACCCACAATCCGGCCGAGATCGCTGTGGCCACGAGCAGCAGGATTACGAGGAGCTCCTGGAACTGCGCCAGAAGTCGCCGCCATGCCGGCACCGGTTTCTCGGCGGCAAGCTCGTTCGGCCCGTACCGCTCGAGCTGCGATCGCGCTTCATCGTCGCTCAACCCGCGCTCGATATCGGTCCCGAGCGCCGCAGCAACTTTGGCGACAGTTTCCCGGTATGCGGCAGCCGGCTCGGCTGTTTCGTTCGGGCTTGCGAGGGATGTCACGTGTGAGATCCTTGCAACCAGTTGCGGTGCAAAGGAGAGGATACAATGGCAGCTTCAATCGGTGCGGCCAGCGCATCGATCGGGACTGGAGAAGGAAACGATGGTCACGAAGTTCACAACTCGATGCGTGCTTGTGGGCTTGGCGATTGTCTGTCTTTCAATCATTGCGCAGGCACAATCCTACCCGAAGACGCTTGTTGCCAGAGCTGAAGTGTCCGGGGATGCTGGAGCGTTTGACGGGCACGCTCACGATTCGAATGGAGCGGCTGATGCCCGACTTTGATTTCAAGGCGGTGACAGACGGGCTGAAGTTCGGCGGCTATCCGGGTGCTCTTTCTGCTCTCCGCAAGCTGCCCGAGATTGGGTACGTTCAGATTGGAGATCGAAAGACCAGCCTGAAGTACGCACACGAGCGAAAGGACCGCAAGCCTAGTCTGGTGCTCGTGACCGATCGGCCGATTTTCTTCGTGGGCGGTGGCGCTCCCGATGCGAAGCCGAAGGCCGGATACGAGCTTGGGATTATCGAGCTCGACCTCGATGCACAGGGTAACGGCCAGGGCACCATGGCGGCTGCCGCACGAGTCAAGCCGGGGCCGGATGGCCGGTGTATCCTCGACGACTATGCCACGGCACCAGTGCGGCTGTCGATAAAGCCAGGCAAATAGGCCCTGCTATCGGGGACGGTTCCACATGGCCGCTAAGGATGCCATCAGTCCCAGACTCAAGGACGCACTCTGCCGGCAGACGGCTGCACGGTCACGACACACGCAAACAGAGTCCTGTCCCGATGCTCGCCCATCTGTTGGGCGTGTGTGCGCTCGTGCAGCACGATGGAGGGGATGAGGACGAAGCGATTGCCGCACTGCTCCACGATGCGCTCGAGGACAAACCGGAGCAGATCACCGTTGCCAAGATCGAAGAGTCTTTTGGGCCCAAGGTTGCTTCGATTGTGGTGATTGCCACCGACACCCCGCCTGACTTCGGCGGAGGACGGAAGCCGCCGTGGCGGCAGCGCAAGGAACGGATATCTCGACACCATCCGCAGGCCGATCCCAGCCTCCTGCGTGTGACTATCGCCGACAAGGTCGACAACCTTCGCGCCATTCTGGCCGATTACCGCCGGCTGGGGGAGCCCTTCTGGTCGAGGTTCAGCGCCCCCAAACACGACCAGCTGTGGTACTACCGGACCGCGCTCGAGGCGTATCGCACTGCCGGCTTCTCGGGTCCGCTCCTCAACGAGCTGGAACGGCTCGTTCGACAACTGGAAGAAGTCTCTTTGCGCGAGGAACCGAAATGAATTCGAGCAAATGGCAAGCGGGACCTATGGTCGCGATCGGCCTGATCGTGACGCTTTGGGGGATTGCCGTCCCCGCAGAAGCCCAGTGGCCTCTTCATCGATCAAAACTCTCCCGCACGGCGGATGGAAACGTCGATCTGAAGGCTCCCGCTCCACGCACACCAGATGGAAAACCAGACTTGGCCGGCCTGTGGGAGTCGTCCAACGAGTTCGAAGCCCCACGGCTGCTCCTGAACATTGCTGCAGATTTGAAGCCCGGAGAGGTCCCACTACGTCCTTGGGCCGAGGAGCTCTTGAAACAACGGCAAGCGAACCACAGCGCCAATCATCCTGGCGCGCGCTGTTTGCCGTCTGGAATGCCGGAGAAGCTTTTTGTGCCGGCCCCGTTCAAGATCGTTCAAACCCCAGAGTCTGGTCCTGTTCCTTTTCGAGTCTCGTACCATCTATCGACAAGTCTTCGTCGATGGCCGTTCACTTCCACCGCCCGACGCACAGCCGACCTGGCAGGGATATTCCGTCGGCAGGTGGGACAAGGATAGCTTCGTGGTAGAGACGGCGGGCTTCAATGGCGAGACGTGGCTGGACTTGAGCGGCCACCCGGCCACCGAAGCGCTTCGCGTCACCGAGCGCTACACGCGGCGCAGTCGTGGGGCAGATGGACGTCGAAATTACCATCGACGATCCCAAGGCCTATACAAAACCGTGGATGGTGACGCATAAATTTCGCCTGCTGCCCGAGGACGAGCTCATCGAACACATCTGCGAGGAGAACAATATCGATCCGGCTCACATGATCGGCATAGGTAAGTAGTGGGTTTCGATCAGATCGCCATCAGCCATCAGCCATCAGCCATCCAGCCATGTTCCGGCTGGCGGCTGAAGGCTGAAGGCTATATCATGAGGGACCGTCATTGAACCTATGAGGGCCGCCACCATGTTCCTCAGGCTAACGGTCGTCGTCTTGTTCGTCGTTGCCGCGTCGGCACAGACCGACACGTCCCGTGATGCCCTTTTCTCAGCCGTGCACCGCGGAGCCGTCGGCGAAGTCGAGCGGCTGCTTGTCAGCGGCGTCAGCCCCAAGCTTGTCGACGGTGACGGCACGCCGGCGTTGATGGCCGCGACCTTGTACGGCGACGGGCGGATGGTGGAGATCCTGCTCAAACACGGCGCGGATGCCAATCAAGCCGAATGCCTCGCGCGCGACGGCGCTGATGTGGGCGGCACACGACGTCGAAAAAGTCCGGCTCCTGCTGGCACGCGGTGCCGATGTCAACGCTCGGTCGGAATCGGAGCGAACCCCGCTGCTTGTGGCTGCCGCATACCCGGGAACCGTCGAGGTGCTGCGCCTGCTGCTGGATCGTGGCGCCGATCTTCGAGCGCAGGACCGCGCCGGTCTGACAGCTTTGGCGCTTGCCGTGCGATCGGCGGACGTCGAGGTTGTCCGCTTCCTTGTCGAGCGGGGTCTGGATCCGAAAGCGCTCTCGGCCGGCGCGCGACGAGCAGGATTTGCGCGCTACGATCTTCCAACCACCGAATACTTGATGGCACAGGCACCTGCGCCAGCTGAGGATCTGCTGGGAACAGCGGCCACATGGCAGCCGTCCGCGCTGGTGGCGCGTTGGATTGAGCTGGGCGCAAACGTGAACGCGACGAATACGGCTCAATACGCGAGAACCCCTTTGATGACGGCCGTGACATCAGAAGCGGAGGGCGCCGACACGCTGAAGTTGCTGTTCGATCGCGGCGCTGACCCGAACGCGCGGACGACGGAAGGCGAAACGGCGCTCGACTGGGCCATCTACAAAGGTGATCGAGCCAAGATTGCGGTGCTGGAGGAGCGCGGTGCGACCCGGGGCAACGGGCCGCGGCGGGAGGAGATTGCTCCGCCCGCTAAAGGGGGAATCGCGGATCCACGAATCTCCCTGAACAAGAGCGTCGCCCGAGTGCTCGATGTGGCGCCGTCGTTTCGCGCGAAAACGTCCTGCATTTCCTGCCACCACAACACGCTGCCGGCGATGGCCGCCGCGACCGTGAGAAGGAAGGGCATTGAGGTCGATCAGGTACGTGCGCGCGCGAACATCGACGATCTGCTGGGGTTTTTCAAGAGCGCGTCGACGCGAATGATGTTGGGCGATCCGGCCGTGGGCGGTGAGGCGCTCACGACGGGCTACGCGCAGCTGGGCCTTGCGGCGGAAGGACATCCACCCGACAACATGACGGCGACCATGACGCATTGGCTGCTCGCGCGACAGATGCCTGATGGGCGCTGGCTGGGCAATGGCCTCAACCGTCCACCTTCCGAGTACAGCATTATCAGTCACACCGCCATCGCGGTCGGTGGACTGATGTCGTATCCTCTTCCCGGCCGAAGGACTGAAACGGCGCAACGGATCGAGCGGGCTCGACAATGGCTGCTGGCCGCGCAAGCGAAGTCGGCCGAAGAGCGGGCGATGCGCCTGATGGGTCTCAAGTGGGCCGACGCACCACGCTCGCGCGTGCTGGACGCGATCCGCGATGTTCGAGCGCAGCAGGACGCAAGCGGCGGATGGTCGCAGTTTGCGCGCACGGAGCCCGACGCGTATGCGACGGGGCTCTCGCTCTACGCCCTGCACGTTGCAGGCGTGTCGCCGTCAGACGAGGCCTACCGCAAGGGTGTGGCATTCCTGCTCGGGTCCCAATATCAGGATGGCACGTGGCTCGTGAAGACTCATTCCTTCCCGGTGCAGCGGTACTTCGAAAGTGGATTTCCGTTCGGCCGGCATCAATGGATTTCGACCGCCGGCACGAGCTGGGCGGCGTTGGCGATCGCACAGACGTTGCCGGACCAATCAGCGGCGCGGTGAGAGCGGTCATGCAGTTCTGGCTGGCGCCACGAACGGTGCACGCCGCTATTCGCGTCTCGTTCTAGCAGGCTCGTCCTCATCAATTAACTTGAGCTCACCCCGGCCGGATACGGTAATCTGGGGCACCGAGGTGACCATGGGTCAATTGTTGTCTGCCGCAGGGTGCGTGCTCGTCACCGCTTGGCTGGTGACGATTCCCCTCATAGCGCATCACTCGTTTGGGGCGGAATACGATGCCAACAAGCCCGTCACGGTAACGGGTGTCGTGACCAAGATTGAGTGGACGAACCCGCACAGCCACTTCTTCCTGGATGTCACCAACGACAAAGGCACCGTCGCGAATTGGAAGTTCGAAGGCTATCCTCCAAACGCGCTCTACAGGACCGGCTGGAAGCGCGAAGTCACCATGAAACCCGGCGACAAGGTGACGGTCTTTGGTTGGCGCGCCAGGGACGGCACGGACTGGGCGCATGCCCGTGAGGTGACGTTTGCCGACGGAAAGAAGTTGTTCTTCGGCCCTCCAGCGGGCACAGGCGATGGCGGGGCCACTCCCGCGGTGGAGGTGCGATGATGCGCCGAGGTGCAGCGGCACTCGTCACCGGGGCGTTGCTGTCGGCTGGTCTTTCAGCACAGACCGCGGCGCCGGGCGGCAAGCCTGCTTCCTCCGACGCGAGTCGCGGCCTTGTACGGACGTCTGACGGGAAACCGGATCTGACCGGCGTCTGGCAGGGTGGGAGCACGCGGCGTGGAAGCTGGGAAGAAGCAAACTCAGGACTGGGTGTCGGCGGCACGGGGCGCGATCCGGCCGCGCCGCCTGCAGCAGTGGCCCAACTCGTACGCGAGCCTGCTCCGTACCAACCTTGGGCGGCAAAGAAGGTCCTCGAGTTCTTCAACAGGAGAGGCATCGACGATCCCACAGGATTTTGTCTGCCAGCGGGACTGCCGCGTTCGAACCTCGTGGGGTTGTTTCCCATGCAAATCATCCACACTGCGCAGCAGGTAGTCGTTCTTTACGAGTACATGAACGTCTTTCGCATAATTCCGATCGGCACGAAGCATCCTGCCGATCTCGATCCCGACCTACATGGGAGATTCAGTCGGGCACTGGGAAGGGGACACGTTGGTGGTGGACGTCGTGGGCTTCAACGACAAGACCTGGCTCAACGGCACAGGGACGTTTCATTCGGAGATGCTGCACATCACCGAGCGCTATACCCGCGTGGACAAGGATCAGATCAACTATGAGGCGACGATCGAAGATCCGGTCGTCCTGACCAAACCGTGGATCATCTCATCGACGATGATGCTGCGGGAAGGCACGCGTCTGCAGGAGTACGTGTGTCCCGAGAATAACCTCGATCCGGCGCGGTATGAAAAGCTGCTGAAGGACGGAATTGACTTTACCAGACAGTAGAGCTCAACGCCGAGGTCGCAGCAGCCGCGGAGGGCGCGGAGGATCAAACTAAAATCAAATGAAGAATTCTCTGCGGCGCTCCGCGTCCTCTGTGTCCTCGGCGTTGAAAAAAAGGTCACAAGCTCTCAGTCTTCACGCCTTCGCCTGATTCCGCCCACTGCAGCGCCAGCATGGACAAGACGCTCAAAATTGCAAAGCCGGTCACGAGCGGCAACACCGTGTCGTTGTAGCTCTGGCCGATGAGCGTTCCGAGGGCCAGGGACGTCAGCGTCGAGAGAGCACCGACGACCGCGGCACCTGTGCCTGCAATGTGTCCGAGAGGCTGCATGGCCAGGGCGTTCAGGTTGCTGAACAACAGCCCAATACCGAAGAACGAGAGCATCATGTAGGTCATGAAGGCCCAAAGCGGCGGATGCCCGGATAGCGCCAGGGACGACTCCCAGAAAGACAATTGACAGCCCACAAACCGCCCTCAACGACCACACCGACAGCCGGTGCATGCCATGCCGCATGACGAGGCGCGCGTTGGAAAATGACGCGAGGCCCAGCGCGACGGCCAGCACCGCGAAGTACTGCGGAAACCTTGGGCCCAGCCCGTAAAGTTGCTGAAGGATCTGCTGCGCCGAGTTCAAGTACCCGAGGAACGCACCAAAGATGAATCCTGCGGCCATCGTGCAGCCAAAGGCCAGTCGGCTGGCGAACACCTCGCGAACGGCACCCAGGATTCGCTCGAGGGAAAACGGGATGCGGCGGTCCACCGACAAGGTTTCTTCCTGACGCAGCCCGAACCACACACACGCCACGATCGCCATCGTCAGATAGATCCCGAAGATCGTCCGCCATCCCGAGATGCTGAGCACGGCTTGTCCGAGCGTCGGAGCGATGACCGGGACCATGATGAACACGGTCATGATGAGCGACATGACCCTGGCCATCGATCGCCCCTCGAACTTGTCACGCACGAGCGCAATGGTCATTGCCCGCGGTCCGGCAACACCAAGGCCCTGGAGAAACCGTCCGGTCAGCATCATCGAATAGGTTTGCGACAGGAGCGCCAGCAGGCAGCCACTGATGTAGAAGCCGAGGCCGACGTAGACGGCCGGTTTCCGGCCGGTGTTGTCCGACAACGGCCCGAAAAACAGTTGGCCGAGGCCAAAACCGAAGAACAGGAATGAGATGACGAGCTGATTGTCGTTTGCTCGGCCTGCCCCAAGCGTCGAACCAATGGCCGGCAGCGCGGGCAGGATCATGTCGATTGAAGCGGCGACGAGGGCCGTCATCGTGGCCATCAAGGCCACGAATTCGCCCAGGCTAATCGGCGGCGGCCGAACGTCGTCTCGGCCGGCGGTCACAGAAGCCCGCACGTGACGCTCACGCCGGCCGCCTGAAACGATACTGTCACTGTCGGGACTGTCACTTTCCCCAACGCAGGACCTCCAGCCGAATGCGCGTGCGACCCGCCTGGATGAAATCCAGTGTTCGAGCCGCGCCGTACGACAGATCGATGAGGACGCCCTCGGCCCGTGGACCTGGCGCTGGACCGCGGTCGAGAATTCGTACCTGAACGGATCGATTGTTCCTCAGGTTCGTGACGCGGACAATCGTCCCGAAGGGGTAGGTGGGATGCGCAGCAACCATCGCGTTCATGTCGAACCGGGCCCCGCTTGCGGTCACCTTGCCATCGAAACGCTGCCCGTAGTACGTGGCGAGGCCCACATGGCTTTCAAGACTACCGGGAGTTGCCGGTGGTCTCGACCGCGCCGCGCAATTGGCAAGGGTCAGAGCCAGTGCCGGAACGAGCACCCAAGCGAGACCGCGCATTATAAGCTGCAAAAAGCTGGGGGGCGATGGCTGTCGACTACGGGCAGGTTGCCGCGATTTTCTGGACGAACTCGACCACCAGGGTCGGGTCGTTGGCGCGGGTCTCACCTGACGCGGGCGCCGACGCCGGTTTGATCTCGCCAGAGATTTCGACCTTCGTGCCGACAAACGGCGAAAGTTGAGCGTCAATCGCTTCGAGCCGATAAATGCGACTCGAGGTCTTGGCTGTCGCTGGCGATCCTCCGGTACCCGCAGGAACGTTGTTCTGACGCTCCGCGTTGGTGAGCTGGTACCGGGAATCGCTCGGCGTGTTGGGATCGGTCGTCTGTCTGTTCCCGCTGGTTTGCGACCCGGCTGCGATCTGAATGCAGCCCGTCAACGTCACACGGTCGGCAAGGTTCGGGGGCTCAGGCTGTGGCGTTCCAGGAGTGGGGCTTCCAGTCCGCCGCTTGCCATCGGTGAGCTGCGCACTCGCGCTGACCGTCAAGAGGCCCAGCACGGCGATGGTGGCAACCGAGCGAATCACGTTGAACATCACTCTGCGTTCCAACTGTTCCGTTCTAACTTTTCACTTTTGACTTTCCACTTTTCACTTTCTTATGCCCCTCCTCCGTTGGACAGACCCGGACCCAGCTTCAGAATGGTCCTCGGATCGGTCTGGCTATCGACGATGATGCCAAAAAACGGCGCCATCATTTCTTCCCACGTCATCCGGCCTTGATACACGGTTCGGTTCGGATCCGGGTTGAAGGGGTTTGTCGACGAGTTGTTGTAGTGCGCGTCGACATGGAGCTTCGTCCCCTTTGGCACCACGATCGGCTTCAACGGCTGGTAGACGATCTGCCAGTTGAAGTCGTACTTTGGCACGTTCAGGATGATCTCGTCTCGCCCGTCGGGATACGTCAGACGGTAAATCATGTCCTTGCCGCGCAGGTGCATGTGCGGCATCATCTCGACCAGTTGCACGTCAGCGGTGAACTCGAGGTCGAACGGCGGGCTTGTGTAGTTCGGCTCGTTCGGCGGAATCGCAAAGGTCGGTCCGCCACCAACGATGCCGTACGAGATCCACTGCTTCTCTGGTGGTGTCTGTGCCACGGTAAAGCCGATGAGCGGTCGATCGACCACTTCCTTGCCGCTCGGCGTGTAGTGGACCTGAAAAGAGATGTCGCTATTGGCCGGAATCAACTTGCCCGCACCGAACGGTCGGAAGTCGTCTGCGGGCCGGCCCGGCACATAACACGAGAAGCCGCCACCGACGGCCGCGCGGCCAGGCGGCCCACCGCCTGGCGGCGGCCCTGAACGAATCTGCTGGCCTTCCTCCCGCACGGCAACGCCGTCTTCATCGCGTGCCGATTCCTGCCAGACAGGGACGTAGTACTTGACGTCGGGTCGATGCGGCTGGAACGTGAAGCAAATGTGGTGCGTCACGGTGAAGTCGCTCGGCTTGATTTCGAGAGACGTAATCCACGTGTCTTTCGTGAACCCGCTTGGAATGATGTACGTGGTCCACTCGATCACGCTTTGTGGCGGTTGAGCCGGGACGCGAAATTCGGGACCCTTCACGACGATATCCGGCTTGATCGTCCAGCCGTCGGCCGGCCACTCGATTGCCCGCGGTGCGTCTTTCGGATCGCCCTGGGGGGCGCCGCCGTCGACCCACTTGACGATCGTGTCGATGTCACCCTGAGCGAGGGATCGATCGTTGGCAAATTTGCCATGTTGGGGGTCGGCAAACCATGGAGGCATCTGCCGCGCCACCACTTTTGCCTTGATGGAACGCGCCCACGGACGCGTCTCCTCGTAGTTCAGCAGTGACATTGGTGCGATCTGACCGGGGCGATGACAGGACTGACAGTTCTTCTGAAGGATCGGAAGAACATCCTTCGTGAAGGTCAGCGGCGTGTCGGCCGCGGACGTCCCGCCATCGGTTGCGACGAGTGCTGCCAGCCCCACCGACAGGCCCGCGACGCAATACCGCCACATATTGGCCTCCGTTTATTAATTCGCGTGGGGCCCCACCCCCACGCGCTGCCGTCGTCCTTCGACTGTGCTCAGGACGACCCTGAGCCTGTCGAAGGGTCGCTTACGCTCCGGATCTTGCGGCGAACTTCGTACCGTTTCTTCGTGGATGGTCCCTCTACCGTAAATGACGGGACCAACGGTGTCAATGAGTCCCCTGATTTTCCTGTTTGCCCGGGCGAGCCAACAGCGCACAATTGCCCAGGGGGGCGCCATGATGTTCAATGGAATGGTCGCTGTTCTGGTCGTTGTGCCGGTGATCATGCCGGCCGCGCAGGCGCCGGCAGCGTCTGCCGAAGACGGCAAACGCGAGATCACGGTCTCTGGGTGCCTGCTACGCAGTGGCTATGCGGGGTACCAAGTGGACGAGGCGCAGGTTGATGCCATTGACGGGAAGCCGATGACCCCGCAAGGAGCGTCCGCTGCACCCGGCGTTGCCGCCACGCCGAAGAAATGGATTCTGGAGGGGGGTGGCAATCTGGGACCTCGCGTAGGAGAGAAGGTGCAGGTGGTCGGGCGATCGGATTGGCAGTCGCCGACTTCGAGCACTGCCGCCGACGAGCCACCGAACCGAACGCCGCGACTGACCGTGCAATCCGTGAAGACGATCGCCGCGAAGTGTGCCTAGCGCGCTGACGATACCGGCCGCACGTCGGACACCGGCAGCGCGAATGCCGTGATATTCGTGCCCGATCCGATAAGGACGTGTTGCCGGCCGTCGAGCATGAAGGTCATGGCTGCCGCTCCCCAGATTGCCGAGCCGGTCGGATAGAACCAGAGGTTCTTCCCGGTGCGGGCATCGAACGCCATGAAGTTGCCCTCATCGTCACCCGCGAATACAAGTCCGGACGCGGTGGACATCACGCCAGCCATGGTCGGGGTCGGATATTTGAACTCCCACTTGCGTTCCACCGTTGTCGGATCGATCGCCCGTAGAACGCCGTAGCTGCGCGCGGTGTCACGCTGCACCGTGCCGCCGTTCGACGCGCGGCCGGGCACGATTTCCTGTTTGACAGGAAGATATGTCGCACAGGTTTCTCGCGCGGTCACGAAGAACAGCCGACGCGTCGGGTCGAACGAGGGGGGCATATGGTTGGTGGCGCCCCACTGGTCGGGCAGACACCCTTTGCTGCCATCGTCGTTCAGCAGGATCGGACGGCCGTCCGGCGTGAGCTCTCGGGCCCAGTTCGTATCGGTGAATGGTTTTCCGTGCAGGAACTTGCCGGTGGCGCGATCGAGCACGTAGAAAAAGCCGTTGCGATTGGCCACCATGACGACCTTGCGAAGCTGACCCTCGATCATCAGATCCGCGAGCACGGGCACATGGTTCGAATCCCAGTCGTGAAGGTCGTGCGGCGTGAACTGAAAATGCCACCTCAAGGCACCCGTGTTCCCATCGAGTGCCACGATTGAGGCTGTGTACAGGTTGGTGCCTTTGCGGTCTGTGCCGTAGTACGCAGGATTCGGGTTGCCGGTGCCCCAGTAGAGGAGGTTCAGCTCGGGGTCGTAACTGCCCGTGACCCAGGCGCCTCCACCGCCACGGACCATCACTTCAGAGTTGGGCCATGTCTCGCTCCCAGGTTCGTCGGGGCCCGGCACGGTGTAGAAACGCCAGATCCGCGCGCCGGTCGCTGGATCGTACGCGTCAATGAACCCGCGAGTCGGCCAGTCGCCGCCCGAGTTCCCAATGATGACCTTGTCCTTGATGACCACAGGCGCCACGGTCGCGGCGTAGCCAACGCGATAGTCGGCGAGAACCACATCCCAGAGAACCGTGCCCGTCCCGGCATCGAGCGCCATAAGGTGCGCATCGGGCGTCACCATGAACAGCCGGTCACCAAGGATGCCGAATCCGCGGTTCACTGGCGAGGTGGCCCCGTACGTCAGGTCAGTGGGCAATTCCCGGCGGTACCGCCAGAACGGACGTCCCGTGCGCGCATCAAGTGCCCATGCCGCGTTGAACGGACCGGTCACATACAGAACTCCGTCGGAGAAGAGCGGCGTCCCTTCAAATCCCCGGCGTGGGATGATTCCCGTCTGAAACGTCCACTGTGCGGCCAGTCGGTGGACGTTGTCCGGCGCGATCTGTTTGAGGGGACTGTGCCGTTGCCCCGTGTAGTCGCCCGAGTAGGTGGGCCAGCTCGAGGGATTTTTGTAACCCTGAAGAATGTCCTCGTAGGTCACTCCGAGATGGGGCCGCTCTTGCGCAACAGTGAAAGCCGAGCCGAGCGCGGCCGCAGCGATGGCGGCGACCGCAGAGCCTCGAGCGAATATGTTCAGCATGAGTCCCTTCATGGGCGGCCGGACGTTTGCGTGCGAAGAGTGCTCAGAAACGCCAGCAGATCGTTCAGGTCACTCTCGTTGAGTCGATCGGAGCCGAACTCGGGCATCAGGGAGCCTGTCTCGCGCATGATCTCTTTTAACGTCGACTTCATGTATCCCTGAAGACGCTCCTCTGTATCCATGATCCTGATGGAAAACGCGTCCTCGCTCTTCAGCGCGCCGCGGATCCGTCGCCCGTCCCTGGTGACGAGGGTCACCGGAAGATATCCTGCGGCCGTCGAGTCGCTAGCAGAGCGAATCGCCAGCGTCAGCTGTGCGCGCGACTGCGATTGGGCAATCTGCGACAGATCGGGTCCCAGACGGCCGCCGCGGCCACTCACGGCGTGACAACTCCCGCACATGGCCCAGAAGATCCGGTCACCGTTGGCGACGTCCCCTGCAGCGATCTCCGTTGACGCCACGGTGTTGAGGCTACGCAGGTACCGAACGAGAGACGAAAGCTCATCATCCGGCGCCGTGCTGGACGGCATCAGCGTATTGGGTACGCCAGACCGAATCGTCTGAAACACCCGGTCGTCAGCCGCACCCGATGCCCACAGCCGGGTCAGATCGTGCCCCGGAACGCCTTTCCCGTCAGAGCCATGACATTCGGCGCAGCGCTCGCGGAAGAGAACGGCCCCGGTGCGAATGGATTCCGCAGAGTCTGCCGCGGAGCGGTCCTGAGCCTGGACCGAGCCGTTGCCCAGCAGAAGCAGTCCAGCGACGCCGAATGCGAACCGACTGACGTTCATGAAACCAAGTCCATTTCTCATTCCCCGCCGCATTCTACTCGTTTGCGGCGGAGCTAGCCGAAGCGGAGCCTCTTCTCGTCGGTTTAGGCGCAGCTTCGCTAGAATATCGGGATGAACCGTTGGCTGGCTGTGCCGGTTGCCGCTTGCGCAGTCATTCAACCGGTTGCAGCCACTCCGACCGACCCTGTTCGAAATCTCAGCAGAGTTCGTCTCATCGTGACGACAACCGCGGCCTCAGCGGACGTCACCGTCACGGGGGCGACAGTCGCGAGCTACTTATCGACTGTTCTGCGTGGTGCGCCCGCAGTCCGAACGAGCCAGACAGGATCGACCTTGCGCCTCTCACGGAACGTCATCGGCCAGTCCGCCGAAGCCAGCTTCGACATGATTCTGGCCGACGTTTCCTCGCGCGGGTTGGTGAATTGGAACCTCGCACTTGCTTCTGTGGCTGACGCGCAGCTCGAGGTGTATTCGCTAGCCGACTTCGAACGGCCGCGCCTCGTGGACCGTTTCGAGGCGACCGGTACCGAGTAGTCGGTTTTCGACGCCTGCCGTTCAGCTGACGCGAGGAGCCGTCGGCGCGACCGCCGTACCAAGACTCGTGCTTGCACACTACTACCCCTGGTACACGATCGATACCTGGAGCGATCCGCAAATGGCGGATTCCCCCCTGCGTGCCTACTCGAGTGATAGTCGGGAAGATGTCGACGAGCAGGCGCGGCAGGCCGTTCGGTCCGGCATCGATGCGTTCGTGGTGTCCTGGCAGGGGAAAGAAGCCGGCAATGGTTTCAACGTTCGGCGGATGCAACTGGTGCTCGAGGCGGCCCGGAGGGCAGGATTGAAGGCTTGCATTTACACCGAGACATACGTGGCCAACGTGGGGAACGACCCCCGCATTCCGATCGATCCAGACGTCGTATTCGACTGGCTCGTGGACATTGTTGACATGTTCGGCAGCCATCCCGCGTACCTGCGGGTCGATGGCCGGCCGGTGATTCTCATGTACGCGGTGTCGCTCCTCCCTCAAGCGCAGTGGGACCTCGTGCTCGCGCGCCTGCGCGCCACCGGTCGCAATCCCGTCGTGATTGGAGAGTTCTTCCAGTCCACCTTGCTCGAGACGTTCGAGGGCGAGTATCAGTACACCAACGTCCTCCGCCCGCCTGATGAGGTGTCACGGATCGATCGAGTCGAAAGCCTTCGGGTCCGCACGTTCCATCTCCTGCGGCCCCGGTCACCCCGGCGAATCTGGATTGCCTCCGTCAGTCCCGGCTTTGACGATACGAAGCTTGTTGGACGCGAAGGGCGCTTGGTCGATCGGGCGAATGGCCGAGTCTATGATGAGCAGTGGGGCGCCGCGGTCAGCACTGCCGCCGACTGGGTTGTCGTGACGAGCTGGAACGAGTGGTGGGAGAACACACAAATTGAGCCCAGCGTCCGATACGGATCCGCATTCTTGGATCGCACGCGCGACTGGGCGACAGCTTTCAAAAGCGGATCTGGCGCGAGCGCACTGTCCTCAAAACGAGTAGGGAATCGATAGGATACAGGGCGTGTGCTTCGTGTGTCTTGAAATTGTCCAAAAATCTCGTCTTGAGCTGGGCACGCAAGTTGCACTATTGCCGGGCGAGCTTGCTTCTAATACAGAAGGTTCGGAGCAGGCGATGGAGGAGTCATCGCACAAGGCGCGGTGACTAAGTCGGCCATGATGAAAGTCACCACGCTCGCGTGTTTGTTTGTCAGCGCAGACGGCAAGCTCGCGATTCATTTGCTCGAGCCGCCGCTTCCGCCTGAGTATCAACTGACGACGGTTCCACCCGGTATGGTGCACGCGACGCGTGCCTTAGGGCTGGCGCCAGAGATCCGAACCTTCAGGCGCACGGCGGGTGGCCCGCTGGCGTTGTACGAAGAGATCTGACCGGGTTCGGTAGAGGCGGGTGTTTAGCCCCGCCGGTCGCTCAGGCTCGGACTCTTAAGTACCGTGTGACGCTGACGTCCGACGTAGGGTCTCCTTCCACGCGATGTAGTTGCCGTCCGCGTTCCTGGTACTGGATCCGTGCACTTCCAGATCATTGCCGCTTCCGCGATAACTCGCCTCTACAAACGCTTCGCCGACCTTCATGTGGTAATGGCAGTAGCTGTCGAAGACGTACCCGTGGCCGAGCGGTGAACCGGCAGCCTCAACCCGAAAGATAGACGGCGCGATCCAGATCATGTTGAAACGAGCCTCGACGACGCTGCCGTCTTCGAAGTCGTGTCTGAATGTCACATCGAACCCAAGGTTGGTGACCACATTGGTCTGCGTGATGGTGTAGGCCGCCGATGCTCCCGCGGCGTCGTGCCAGGTTCCAGACCCTTCGTACGTTCCGATGAGCGTTTCAATGCTGGTCACGTGACTGGATTCTAACCCCAAGAAATTCAGGCGCCTACGTTCAGGATTCGAGGCCTATAATCTGTCGTCGTCCTAACAAGCGTTGCCGGCCGTGCGTCCGGCGTAAGAGGAGATTCCCCCATGAAGCACCTCGTCCTTATCGCTCTTGGCATATTGGCGGCTTCGACCGGCGCATTTGCGCAAACGCCCGCGGAAATTATCGACCGCGCACTCGCGGCGGCCCCCGACCGGGCTCGCGAAGGGGCGACCGTCATCAAGTGGAACGCGGATTACACCTACGAAACGCTCAAGAAAGGGACCAATCGCCTGGTGTGCTACGACCGCTCCGGCGAAAAAGGCGAAGCAGCCTTCGCAGCGCAGTGCACGAGTCTTGGCAACCTCGAGCGAGTCGCTCAAAACCGGCGGTTCGAGATGGAAAGCGCCGACGCGAAAGCCCTGCAGGCGCGGCTGGCGGCAGCGGAGAAGGATGGCACTCGTGTGAAGCCAGAGTACGGTTCAGTGTTTATCTCGCTGAATGGTCCAGACCGGGCGACGGCCCGGAGACACACGACCATCGCCGTTCCCGGCGCAACAACCGCGACGACGGGCCTACCGGACAATCCAAAAGAGGGCGGAGCGTGGATCATGGATGCGGGAACCAGCACCGCGCACATCATGACGCCGGGTCACTAACCGCTGATCACGGACGACACGGGACGCGGATTAACGCGGATCATCTTGGACGACACGGGACGCGGATTAACGCGGATCATCTTGGACGACACGGGACGCGGATTAACGCGGATCATCTTGGACGACACGGGACGCGGATTAACGCGGATCCTCTTGGACGACACGGGACGCGGATTAACGCGGATCATCTTGGATGACACGGGACGCGGATCGACGCAGATCATCGCGGACACCCCGACCTGCGCGGATCATCGTCTTGATGGAAGCGATCCAAGCCGCAAGGTCCATGGACTGATCTGGACGGTGTAGAGAATATCGGTCGCGGTCCACGGATCTGCCGAAAGGCGAGAGACGATCTCCTCGGAACTCCTGGCGCGCACGACAAGCAGCGCATCGGAGGTGCCTTCAAGCGGGCCACCAAGCAGAACGAACCCCTCTCCCTCGAGGGCATCCATGAACGATGCGTGCGCATTCCAGTCCTTCTGGTCCTCTAGGGATGTGGATGTGTTCCAGGCAGGGCCTCGACGACGAATCACGACGAACAACTGCTGCATGGTTCACCGCGAACAGGCCTAGATCCACGCGTCGGCAGGCGCCGTTTTGTCGCTGGTTGCGTCGCCGGTATTCACGGTACCCGCTTTTTCCACGATGAGCGCCTTGCACACGCGGCCGGCCGCCGTCTTGTGCTCGACGCCTCTCGGGACCACGAGCATTTCACCAGCCGACACGATGACATCCCCGTCTCGAAACTGAATGGTCATGGCACCCTCAAGGACGAGGAACGCTTCATCGGTGTCCATGTGGGTGTGCCACACGAACTCTCCCTGGAATTTCACCAACTTGAAATGGTAGTCGTTCAGCTGCGCGATGATTTTCGGTGACCAGTGATCCGAAAACCGGGAGAGCTTGTCCGTCAAGTTAATCGCTTGTCGTTCCATGGGTTGCTCCAAGATCAATCCACTTCTCGACGGTCGGCGGTTCGTACGAAGCCAGCATGTCCAGTATGGCACCGGGAGAAGTGGATACCCGGATCATCGAGCCGTGCTCTCGCCTCAGGAATCCCTCTGTGATTGAATGCTCGACGAAGGAAAGCAAAGAGTCGAAATAGCCCTGCACATTGAGCAAGCCGCACGGTTTCTGATGGAGTCCCAGCTGCCCCCAGGTGAGGATCTCGAAAAACTCGTCCAACGTTCCCCATCCACCCGGCAACGCGACGAAACCGTCGGCGAGATCGGCCATCAAAGCCTTACGTTCATGCATGGACCCAACCACCCGAAGATCCGCCACGCCGTTGTGCCCGACCTCTTTCTCCACGAGCCCGGCAGGAATCACGCCCGTCACGTCACCTCCGGAACCGAGAACGGCATTCGCCAGAATTCCCATCAGGCCGACTCGAGCACCGCCATAGACCAGGCCGAGATGGCGCTCCGCGAGCGTACGCCCCAGCTCTTCAGCAACCTTCCGATAGATTGGACGAAAACCTGAGTTCGAGCCGGTGAATACACAAACGCGTTTCATGAATGGTTCTTCGGCGTGGGAACCAGAACAGTGCGGACTCGTCAGCTAACGACCGACACTCGCTGCCTCGGCTTCTTCCTGGACGCGCGCTCCCGCCAACATGCCCGACATGATGTGGAAGTTTCCCTCGTGGCAGGCAAACTCGAAGAGCCGGTCAGATCGTTGACGGAGGGGCATCATGGCCTTCCATGGCCTCGTCCACGTGGTCGGATCGGTCAGGGTCATCTCGTAGTGAATCATGTCTGGCGCAACGCGTGTGAAGCGCTCAATCACGTGCAGCTGCTCTGCAGCTCCCATGAAGTTGCTGGTGGGAGCGAAGTTCTTGGTCTCGACGACCAGTGTGTTCCCTTCCCAGTGCCCTCGAGAGTCGCCGTTCCAAAGCCGAATGTGAGGTGACAGCTCCGGACGCCCGTCGGTCGGGATGATCCGCGCTTCGTGGCCCGTCTCCATATAGAGCACCACGTAGCCGGGCGCTTGCAGGATCTGGTAGAACGCCAAATCGCCGGCGCCATAGCGCCCGCCAAGCCGTGGCACGCTCCATGAGATGCAGCGCAACGCGTTGTTGATGTGTTCGGGACCCGCAGGGAGTCGCCCGGCCGCGGTCGTCTCAGCTTGCCTGGCCTGTGCTTCTGGCGTCAGCGTGGGTATTCGGCCGTTGGGAGGGTCCACGACGAGCGAGGTGCGATTGTCGAACACCATGTCGACCATGTCCTGGGAACTATGGGTCGCATTTGGGTTCTTGTACTGTGCGGGATTCGTCCACGCCGCCTGAAAGATCCCATCACCTGCGGCAAAGTCGCTTGCGCCGCCTTTGAAGAGCCGATCCGCGCGCCGTTGCAGTTCGGCCACTTCATCGTCGGTGAGTCGTGATTTACCCTCAAGAGCCTGGGGTCGCTCCAGAGGCGTCGCGCTATTGCTCAACCACACCCCCTGCAGATCCGGTTGCCCGTCCGCGGTGCGAGGCGGGACCCAGCCTTCGCTCTGTTGTGGCCCAGCCTTAGCGGGAAGCTGGGCAACGCGAGCTTCGGTTGGCAAGCCACGTGGGTGACCGGTCGCAACGCCCGGAAGCACCAGCATTACCGCACCTATCGCCGACCCCGATCGCCACAGGCGCCAGGTCATAATCCCCCCGTCCGCTTACTGTCGCAACGCAAACGCAAAGAGCGAGTTGCCAGCCGCAACCGTGATGTACTGTCGACCGTTGATCGCGTAGCTCATCGGACCGCTGTTGACTTGTCCCCCAAGCGCGGCCTTCCACAAAAGACCGCCCGTACGCGCATCGAGAGCAAAGAAATATCCTTCCTTGCCACCGCTGAACAACAGATCCGAAGCCGTTGTCAGTACCCCCGCCCAGGTAATGTCGTTCATCTTGAACTCCCACTTCTTGTCGAGAGTTTGCGGATCGAACGCGCGAACGGCGCCGTATCCTTCCTCTTCTTTCTTGAAATTCGGCGTCAGCATTGCCTGTCCCATGGGAGTGTTGCCAACCCCTCGCGGTCTTCCTCCTTCGGTGACCACTGTGGCGGTGTTTTCCCACAACGCGACATAGAACAGGCCGGTTCTTGGGCTGAAAGAGGGAGGCGCCCAGTTGGTGGCGCCCAGCACCGTCGGCATGATGAGCGTGCCTTCAGGCGTTGGAACCATGCCGGGGATCCGGATGGGTCGCCCCTTCGGGTCGAATCCTTCCATCCAGTTCACTTTGACGTACGGGCGTCCCAGCAGGAACTCGCCTGTCGTGCGATCGAGCACATACGCAAGGCCGTTGCGGTTGGCCCATAGCATCACTTTCCGCGGCCGTCCGCGCCAATCGATGTTCGCCAGAACGGGCACCTGCGTGGAGTCGTAGTCGAGCTCATCGTGGGGTGTGAATTGGTAATGCCATTTGAGCAGGCCGGTATCCGCGTCGAGGGCGACCACCGCATCGCTGTACAGATTGTCGCCAAGGCGCTGACGCCCATCCCAGTCCGGCGCCGGATTCCCGGTGCCCCAGTAGGTAAGATTGGTTTCCGGGTCGTACGCGCCCGAGTTCCATACGCCGGCGCCACCTGTCTTCCAGGAATCGCCGGACCACGTCTCGTTCCCGGGCTCCCCGGGTCCGGGAATCGTGTAGAACCGCCACACCTCCTTGCCGGTTTTCACGTCGAAAGCGGCAACCAATCCACGGATGCCCATGTCGCCGCCGGCGGTCCCCACAATGACCTTGTCCTTGACGACGAGCGGCGCGTGCGTGATTGAGTATCGAGCCGCCGAGCTGGCCACCTGCGTTTTCCAGAGCAGTTGACCGCTCTTGGCGTCGATGGCCAGCAGATGGGCATCGATGGTGCCCATGAAAAGCGTATCGCCGAGAATCGCCACGCCCCGATTGACCCGACCGCAGCAGGTGCGCGCGTCCGCCGAAGGTTGGTACGCGAACGTCCAGAACACTCGCCCGGTGGCGGCGTCGAGCGCCACGATGTCGTTGGGAGCCTGGACCGTGTACAGCACACCGTCGACCACGAGTGAGGTGGCCTCGAATTTCTCCAGCGATCGCGCCTGCCAGATCCACTGCAGCTCCAGACCTTTGACATTCGCCGGCGTAATTTGTGTGAGCCGGCTGTATCGCTCGTTGAAGACGGTTCCGGAGTAACTCAGCCAGTTCTGCGGCTCGGCCGCGGCATCGAGGATGCGTTCGAACGACACTTGAGCGCGAACTGAAACGACCGCTCCAAGAACCAGGACCCCGACCAGGGCCAGGAGTCGACGGCCGATGACCGACGACTGACGACTGACAACTGTCGATTGATGACTGACGACTCTCAACTCGTGCACCCTCATGGATTGCCCCTGCCCTTCAGCGATGCGAGATAGCTGACCACATCCGCCAGTTCCTGCGGGTTGAGCTTGTTCTGGTAGGACGGCATGGTGGTTTTCTCGAGGAAGCCGTGGTCGCGCAGATTTGATTTGGCAAACGACTTGAGCTGTTCCTTTGCATCCATTATCTGCACCGAAAACGTATCGAGGTTGAGGAGCCGCCCGGTGATCGTCACGCCTTCACGCGTGACGACACGATAGAACCGGTTCGGAGGCAGGATCTCCGTATCGGGCTCGAGGATGGAGGTTTCGAGTTCCACCGTCCGACGAAGCTGACCGATGTTGCTGAGGTCCGGACCGAGCCGCGAGCCTCGGCCGTTCACCCGGTGACAGTTCGTACAGGTGCCCGCGCCCTCAAACACGGCCTTGCCCCGGTCGGCATTACCCGGTACCGAGCTGCTACGTTTGGAAGCCGCGGTCGATCGCAGATAGGCGACGATGCGCGCGGCCTGTTCGTCGGAGAAATTGCTCGGCGGCATGGGCGTTCCGGCAATCCCGTTGCGAATGATGCGAATCAGCTCGTCATTCGACAATGGCCGTCGGAACTGGCCGCGTCCGAGATCGATACCCTGGATTTCGTCGCCGTCGGGGCCGTGGCAGTTTGCGCAGCTGTCGCGAAACGCGCGGCCCCCGTCCTCGATATCGGCCGCGGTCTCGTGCTGCGCGAAGACCAGTTCCCCCTGGAGCACCAAGCCGAGCAGGAGCAACCCCGAACAGATTCTGGCGGCATGCATAGCGGTTTCAGGGATCTCCCAGTGCCACGTAACGACCACCGCAGAAGAGGAGTGGGGGACGGGCCTCTTCGCTTCGATAGAGGGCCAGTACCCGGCCGATGACAATCCAGTGGTCACCGCCCTCGTAGATCTTTTCGACCGCGCATCCGAGTGCGGCAAGGCAACCCTCGAGCAGCGGTCCACCGTCCCAGCTGACGAACGAGAACAGCGGCGGATCGGCTTGCTTCCACACGCCGGCGAAGTAGGCCGAGAGCTCTTCCTGTTCCTGACGAAGGATGTTGACCGAGAATCCTGTCGCCTGGTGGATGAGCTGGCCCATCTTGGTGTTCGTGCCCACACAGAACAAGACGAGAGGCGGATCCAGCGACAACGACGTGAACGAGTTCGCCGTCATCGCCTTGATTGAGCCGTTGAACTCGGTCGCGATGACCGTCACACCGGTTGCAAATCGTCCGACGGTCTGCCGGAACGCTCGCGCGTCAATCGACATGGTTACTCGTTCGACCACACCCCATCTCTTGGTTCTTCGTGTTCGTCGTGCCTTCGTGGCTCAAATTGCCTCTCGTGGTCTTCGTCGTTGAGAAACCACATCACACCGGTTGCTTCTGCCCGACCTTCTTCATGATGGCGCTGACGTCGCTCGGGTTGATGAGGTCGGGCACCGTCCAGCCGTCGAGGTTGTACTCGGCCATGCACTGTTCGGCAAATCCCTTGTAGCGGGCGCTCGCACCGGTTACGTCGGAGACAAGCAGGGTCTCGAACCGGATGCTCTCGTGGTTGCCAAAGTAGTTTCGCTCGTAGAGCTCATGACGGCCGCCGAACTCCGATCCGATCGCGTCCCACATCAGCTTCATCAGCTTGACGCGTTGTTCGGCGGTGTATCCATTGGAACCGCGAACGAACTGGTCGAGATAGGGCCGGAGCTCCGGCACCTTGAAATCCAGAGCGCTCGAAGGCAGGTAGATGAGAGCGCTGGCCAGTGTGTTTTCGATGATCTCCTTGATCTTCGGATACGCGATGCTGGACATCACGCGGTACGCAAGACCGTAATCGAGATTGGGTAACACGTAGCCTGGCGTCCAGGGGATCGTCGTGCGCGCCATGGCATCCGTGAGGCCCCAGAACAGGTTGCGCCAGGCCAGCACTTCACCCACTTGCGCCTGCACGCCCCGAAACTCTTTGGCGCCCGTGGCTTCCACGGCTTTGAGCAGCAGACCTGCGAGGAAGTCCATCTTCACGGCAAGGCGGGTGCAGCCCTGGAACATGAACCGCGGGAGGAAGCCCGAACGGGGAAAAAAGTTGTTCACCTTCTCGATATCGCCATAGGCAAACACGTTTTCCCAGGGCACCTTCACTTTGTCGAAGATGAGGATCGAGTCGTTCTCATCCATCCGGCTCGAGAGCGGATAGTCGAACGGCGTCCCCATGACCTCCGCGGTCATCTCGTACGACGGCCGGCAGAGAAGCTTCACTCCCGGCGCATCGGTCGGAACCATGCAGACGAAGGCGAAAGGCTTGGTCTTGATTGGGAGCGCGCCGTTGTTGGCGATGAAATTGAAGTGCGTCAAGGTCGAGGTCGTTGCGACGACCTTGGCGCCGCTCACGACCAGGCCGCCGTCCGTTTCCTGCTCGACGTGCATGTACACGTCCTTCACCTCGTCGAGCGGCCGGTCGCGATCGACCGGCGGATTCACGATGGCATGGTTGACGAACGACACCTCCTCCTGAACCTTCTTGTACCAGCGCCGCGCGTTCTCGTCGTACGGCGCATAGTAGGACGCGTTGGCGCCAAGGGTGGCCAGAAAGGCAGCCTTGTAGTCGGGGCTGCGGCCAATCCAGCCGTAGCTCACGCGGGCCCACTCGGCAATCGCGTCTCGGGCCGCGACGAGTTCTTCGGCGCTTTCGGTCGCGCGGTAGAACCGGTGAGTGTAACTGCCGTTACCCGTGTCGGTCTCCCTCGTGAGGACCTTCTGGCGCGCCGGATCGTGCAGCGCATCGTAGAGGCGCGCAATCATTCGCGTCGTGTTCCGGAAGGCCGGGTGGGTCGTCACGTCCTTGACCCGTTCCCCGTAAATCCAGATTTCACGCCCGTCGCGAATGCTTTCGAGGTACTCCGCACCGGTATACGGCCGCGTCCGGCCGGCGTTCGCGCTCATAGTCGCTATCCCTCCAGCTCTGAAGCCTTCTGTTCCCATTCGGCCATGAATCGAAAGACGTTTTCAGCCGGCGGCTGCGGCGAGAACGTTTCCAGCCATCGTACCGGTTCGGTGCCCACGTTCTTGAACGCATGCACGCAGCCCACACTCGTCCACAGCACGTCGCCCGGTTTGGCCAGGTATCGCGTGCCGTCCATCGTCGCTTCAACCTCGCCGCTCAGGATGAAGTACGCCTCCTCGTAGGTGTGATCGTGCAGACCGATGCCGACGCCGGGCAAGTACTCGATGAACAGCAGGCGATGGTGTCGAGCGCCGAATTTTTCGTCAATCAGCCACTTGAGGAAGACGCCCTTCAATCCGCCAGCGACGATGCGGCCTTCGTCTCCCGGCGGAATCTGGCCCACGTCGAAATGACCGAGCAGATTTCCCTGCAGATCCTCGAGATCGACTGGGCCCCCCTGGTTCGGGGCCTGTGCACCTTTGAGGAAAAACGTGTCGCGCTCCTTGCCCTGGGGTTTGGGTTGAGGGGCCGCCATCTGCAGCCACCGGGCCGCGACCGATCCATTATTTCTCCAGGCGTGAGGTGTTCCAACTTTGATCACGCCGTAGTCGCCAGGGCGAAGCAGATACGTCTGGTCGTTCACGCCGAGCACCGCGTGGCCGGAAATCAGATAAAAGCTCTCTTCGAACGAGTGGAGGTGCGGTGCCACGGTCCCGGCGGGAGCCAGCTCGCTGATGCTCAACCCGGTGTGCACCGATCCGCTGTCGTGATTGACCAATGCGGCTTCGGTATAGCCCTGGCCACGATTGGCATAGGTCGGATGGGGCAGTAGTTGACTGCTCGCAAATGTGCCGAAGTAATGCATAGGTATGTTCCGCGGATTATACAGCCTGAGGCCGAACGTCACCTGAACTTCGCGCGTCGAGGAGAACTGCGCTTCCTGATTCCCGTGATGCGAGATTGGAAGCGGGACTTGGTGAACTCGAGAAGCTGGGTGGCCCCGCTCGAAAGGATCTCGCCGCGTCTCAGCAGTACGCCCGAGTGAATCGGCCGAATCGATCCGCTCAGCGGACGCACAGCGACCCGACGTCCGCGTGTGACAGACCCGTCGGGCAGCAGCGGGACGATTGACACACCCAGGTTGGCCTCCACCATGCTCACGATGGTCTCGGTGCTGGTGGCTTCGAGCCTGACCCGTGGTGACAGATCGAGGGCATGGAAGGCATCGAGGACATGTTGACGACCGGTCGAGCCTCGTTCGTACAGAATGAGCGGTTCACGGGCGACGTCGGCGAGCCGCACGCGCCGGCGCGCAAGCGCGTGCTGCGGTGGGACGATCAGACTCCAGCTCATCGCGAACAGCTCGTGATACTCCAGATCCGGAGAGGGCTCGTAGGGCGCTGCCAGGCCAAACGCCACTTCGAGATCTCGTCGAAGCGTTTCTTCGACTTCGAGCTCGGTCATCGTGCTCACGCGCACGTGGATGGCGGGTGCCCATCTGCGAAACTGCTTGAGGATGTCGATGAAGAGATAACGAATCAGATACTGGCTGCCCGCGACGCGGACTTCCTGTTCTGCCGGTCTCAACCGAAAACGTCTGACACAACTCGTGGGCACGTTCGAGGAACGCGAGGGCATGCGGCAAGAACCGCCTCCCTGCATCGGTCAGCGGGGTCATTCGGCGAGGGCCGCGGCTTTTCCGGTAAAGCTGCACGCCCAGGGTGCCTTCGAGCGCGAGAAGGCGATTGCGAAGCCCTTGTTCGCTGAGGCCGAGCGTGCCGGCGGCCGCGCGAATCTGGCCATGTCGCGACAGCTCCACGAACGCCGCAACCTGGTCCGTGCTGAGGTGGGGGAGAGAAGCCGGCACCACCGCGATGATAATACAGACAAAAAGTGTATTGATTGAACAATTAACAATTATTCAGGTTGGAACCCGCGCTGCTATTCTCGCTGACGTGACAGGTATGACAAGGAGGAACGTATGACGGCACGGAGCGTTCCGCTGGTCCTGTGCGGTCATTTGGCCGCTGGCCGTCGCGACAGCGTGGGCGGGTGGGTGGGCCGTGGTGACGGTCAAAGATCTTCCCGCCTACGTCATCGCTGGTAAACCCGTGCAGCTGACCTTTGCCGTTCGGTCCCATGGTCAGCGTCTCGCCGATGGCCTCGCGGGGTTTGTGGAGGCACGTTCGGGAAGCCAGCTGGTGCGAGCGAAGGCCGAGCCCAAGGAGCACGGATCCTATTCAGCCACACTGCTGTTCCCCCAAGCAGGTGAGTGGCAGATCACGGTTGACAGTGGCTACAGCACCAATGGTGGCGGGGTGGTGCGATTTCCATTGACCGTCGTGGCCGAGGGCGAAACACGGCCGGTCCTACCCGATGCGGAGCACGGACGCCGTCTGTTCGTGGTCAAAGGGTGTATGACCTGTCATGTGCACGCAAGTGCGCCTTCCAACCATCCGTCACCTGTGGGCCCCATCCTCACCGGAAAACGGTACCCGCCCGATTACCTGAGACGCGTTCTGGCCGATCCGAGCTTCCTGCCTGGCGCGCCCGTCGAGACATCCGAGGGCCCATCGACGTGGAAAATGCCCAATTTGGATCTTGCCCGGCCGAAATCGAGGCTCTCGTGGCGTTCATCAACGGAGACGCGGCCCAGTAGACTCACGGGACGCGGATCACGCGGATTCACGCAGATCTTTGCCCGCAAAATAGTCAGCCGACGTCGGTCGACGTGGGGGGCGACGCGCCGCGCCGTAGGCGCGCGTGGAAGGGTGAGCGACCGAGATGAGAACGCCAACCACCTAAACCAGGCGTTCTCATCTCGGTCGCTCACCCTTCCACGAGCTTGGCTTCGCCAAGCTGTGCGTCGCCCATCCGCGTGATCCGCGGTGATCCGCGTCCCGTAGCGAGCAAGCCCTTGCGATTCGGGGATCTTGGGCGATAATGGCGACATCCTGAACAGCGGGGCCCCATCGGGTTCAGAGGGGAGGATGCGCGCATGAGATTCCGTCGCTTCATCGGCACCCGGGCCGGTTTGGTTGGCCCGAGAAGAGTTGTCGATCTCGTTCGAATCGGCCTGCTTCTGGCATTTGTCGGGTTGCTGATTGGTCACGTGGATCTTGCCGGCCAGCGCCGGTCGGCGCCGGCGATGACCGAAGCGGCCAAGCAGTTTCTGTCGAGTCTCCAGCCCGAGCAGCGTTCGAAGGCGACGTTCGCGTTCGCGGACGAGCAGCGCTTCGATTGGCACTACATCCCGCGCGAACGCAAAGGGGTGCCTTTCAAGGAGATGACGGCTGCACAACGGGAGTCAGCCGAAAAGCTGCTGGCCTCTGCCTTGAGCGCTCGTGGACTGAAGAAGGTCCACCACGTCATTCGCGATCTCGAAGTGGTGCTGAAAGAACTCGAAGCCGGGCGCGGCGATAGTCCCATCCGCGATCCTGAGCTGTATTACTTCACGGTGTTCGGCACACCCGGTGATGCCAGCGGATGGGGATGGCGGGTCGAAGGACATCACGTCTCCTTGAACTTCGCTTTCTTGAAGGGCGAACTTGTCGCGTGGACCCCTGAGTTCCTGGGAGCGAATCCGGCCGAAGTCCGGCAGGGGCCGCATCAGGGTCTGCGAGTGCTCTCGGTGGAAGAGGACCTCGGATTTCAGCTCGTGCAGTCGCTCTCAGAAGAGCAGCGGAAAGTGGCCGTTCTGCAGAACGAGGCGCCCAGGGAAATCGTGACCACGAATTCCAGACGTGTGAAGCCGCTTTCGCCAGACGGCGTACCGGCCAGTCAGATGACGGCTGCGCAAAAGCAGGTTCTGCGAAACCTGGTCACCGAGTTCGCGTCGCGGATGGCCGACGATCTGGCGACGGAACGCATGAAGAGACTGGATAATGCCGGCTTCGACAAGGTCCACTTTGCCTGGGCCGGTGGGCAGACCCGCAAGGATCCGCATTATTATCGGGTGCAGGGTCCGACGTTCCTGATTGAGCTGGACAACGTCCAGAATCAGGCGAACCATATCCACGCGGTTTGGCGCGACTTCAACGGGGACTTTGGCGAGGACCTGCTGCAGCGGCACTACTCAACAGTCCAGCACCGACCCTGAATCGTGTAGAGGCGGGTCTTGAGACCCGCCTCACCTCCCTGGAATCCCGAACTACTTGATCGCAGAGTAATCGGTCGGGTTCATAAAGACGGACTCAACCTTCGAAACAATGGGTCCGTCCTTCTGGGATTCGGTTGCGATGCCCTTCCACTCGGTATCCTGCCGGAACGCATCCCACGATTTCTTAGCCGCTTCGCGGCTGTCGTGCTGGAGGATATAGACCAGCGTATCCCCGGACCGCGGCTCGTCGGCCGGGACCCAGTAGCCCACGCTCTTCATCCCGTATTTGTCGAAAATTCGACGTGTGTGGTTGCGGAACCGGGCATTCAGCGCGTCGAGCTTGCCGGGCGGCGCGGTGTAGGTCCGCAGCTCGAATACCTTGCCTTGCGCCTGCGCGTCCACGCGCGCATCGTGACCAACAAAGATCCCCAACGTGAAAGCCAAGGCCACGAGTCCTGCGGTCGTCCCGTACTTGAGCAGCATCGGTCCCCCTCTTTGCAAAACGTACTGGCTCGTGTGACGTGCGTGCCACGGCCCAGACGATGTGAAGTGTGGGGGATTATGCCACGTCTTCACTCCTCCACGGCGCCCTTCGCGACATCTTGATCGTCATCGGCCGGACGACCGGGATGTTCGGTCGATTGCCGACCATCGGGCTGCTGTTCCGGTTGGTGTACCGGCCTTGGCCGGTTGCTCGCGGGGACTGGAACGCGCAGGGTGCGCCGCCGTCGTTCGACCGAGCTCGTCGTGTTTGGCACGGTCCGGTCGCTGCGGATCGTCCTTGCTCGTGTTCGGGCGTGTGTCCCGTGTTTCCATGCTGGTCCTCCTGCGCACACGATGGGGGGCGCGTGCTCGAAGTCATCATGCGAAGGGTTTGCCACCGCTGCGAAGCCCTGTGTTCGTCGAAGCTGCAGCCGTTCAGTACACAGTGTCGATACCCACGACAGCCACGTCCAATCGTGAGGCACGAATGCGACCGATCTTATGGCTCAGGGGGGTGGATCAGTGGCATGAGACATGCTCTGTCCCAGAACGTTCTGCGAGCGGCGAGGTGCAGACGTCGTAACAGTGAGGTGAAGGCGTCGTAAACCAGGACTCGCAAGGAGAATCACATGCTGTGGACAATCTTCGTGGTGTTGCTTGTGCTGTGGGCTCTCGGGATGGTCAGTTCGTACACGCTCGGTGGATTCATCCACCTGCTGCTCGTCCTTGCCATCGTCGCGGTTCTGATTCAGCTGATTTCCGGCCGGCGGGTCGTTTGAGAGCGGCCGCCGAGTCGAGGAGGTGCTGACGTGAAAGTGATTGCCGTTCTGCTAATCGTGTTGGGCCTCGTTGCACTTGCGTATGGCGGCATCACGATGACGACCCGCGACAAAATCGTGGATCTCGGACCTGTCGAGGTCACACAGGAAGAAAAACACCGATTGCCGCTCCCGCCGGTCGTGGGTGGTATCGCTGTGGCGGCAGGCATCATCATGCTTGTAGCCGGAGCCAGGAAGAGCCCGATACGCTGAGCGGGCGGGAGGTGGCGGCGTGGATGCCAAAAAGGCGGATTCTGTCGACGTTTCGAGAGAGCAACTCATCGAGCTCCTGAACGGGGACCTCGCACGGGAGTACCAGGCGATTATTGCCTATGTGATTTACTCCCAGACACTCAAAGGCGCGGCCTATATGACCATCGCCGAAGAGTTGGAGCGTCACGCTGGCGAGGAGCTCAAGCACGCAATCACGATCGCCAAACAGATCGACTATCTGGGCGGGACGCCCACGCACCAGACACGTCCCGTCAAGATGTCGGACGACGCACAGGAGATGTTGCGCTTCGATTTGGACAACGAAAACGAGACGGTGCGGAACTATCGCATGCGCATCCGCCAATGCGAGGCCCTTGGTGAATACGCCATGGCGGAAGAGATCCGGGAGATTTTGAGGAACGAGCAGGAACACCAGATCGATCTGGCCACGGCCCTCGGCGAGGAGGTACCACGGATTGAAACACCTCGCGCCGAGCTCCGCGAACCGACCGGGGCGCGTCGGTGACTGTTCGGTGGTCTCAACTGTCCGATCCGCCGATCCCCCCGGCGGATCGGCCTCCGCCCGATCACGGGGATCCAGACGACGATGAAGCCCCCGAGACGCCGCTCGATGAGCCTCCGCCAGTGCCAGTCCAGGACCCACCACCCAATCCGAAGGTTCCGTTGGTGACGCATTAAATTTCGCGCGGGATCTGCGCGAATCTGCGGTCATTTCGTGATCGGTCATCCAGACAGGCCGGCGACAGCAGACGGGGCGCGTTGAAAAACAGGCCATAATCGCGTAGACTAGGCGGCTCTTGGACGATTAGCCCACACGCTGGACCCGCGTTCGAGCCGATCGCGCTTTCCTAGCATCGCTCCGCATGCGTGACCGTTAGAAGGAGACCTTCATGCGACTTTTCGCTAAAGGCGATCGCGTCACCCAACCCAACTACGGCGCCGGCACCGTCACGGAAGCCAATGCGTACCATACGGTCATTGAGTTCGACGAGCACGGAATTCGCACGTTTGTGACCGACCGGGTGATTCTCGAGCCTACTAACGAGCCGGCACCGGCCCGCGCCAAAGGGGCTCGCGCGAAGCGCACGGTCCGCAAGAAGGCCGACCCCAAGAAAACGGAGCACGCCAGCTAGCCAGGCACAGGCGCTGGGGCATTCTCTCCGGCGCATTCATTTATCCCTGGATTGTCGACCGCTCGAACGACCGGTCCCTCCATTGCGTCGGCGGGGTCTTGACCTGATTTTGGGCAGACTGTCCGGATATTGGTCCGGGCTGATGTATTGCCACTGCCCAGGAGCGAGGTCTCCGAGTTCGATCCCGGCAAACGTCACCCGCTTGAGCCGTGTCACTTCTCGACCCAGGGCACGGAACATGCGGCGAATCTCGCGATTGCGGCCTTCTACCAGCTCGACGACCAGATGAGTCTCGCGTCCTGACCGCTTGCGAATTGCAACGTGGGCAGCCGTCAGCCGTTCCCCCTGGTCATCAATCCCCTGCACCAGACGCGAAACCGCGTCATCGCCGAGTTCGCCGCGGACGGTGACGAGGTACCGACGAACGAGTCCATTGGCAGGGTCGGTGAGCCAGTCCGCCAGTCGGGTATCGTTCGTCAACAGAAGAAGACCCGTTGACGCGAGGTCGAGGCGGCCGACCGGGATGACGTGCGAGGGGACATTCTTCAGAAAGTCGTACACGGTTTGCCGGCCGTTCGGATCGGTGCGCGTGGTCACGACACCGCGCGGCTTGTTGAACGCGATAAGAACCGGTGCCGGTCGGCGAGCGGGGATTTCGTCGATGGTGAGCCGAAGTGTTTCCGGAACCACGGGCTCGAGCGGATCGCAGACGATGCGGCCGTTCACTCGAACTCGTCCAGCACGCAGCAGGGCCCGTGACTCGGTGCGGGAGGCCAGCCCGAGCTTCGACAAGGCGCGTTCGAGCGGCACTTTTTTCAAGGCTCAAGTCTCGAGGCTCAAGTTAACGTAGGACGTCACGCTCAGTATAGGATTCGCTCCGTGTCCATCAGCATTGTGCCAGCTACCGAGCGCGACCTGCCGCTGGTCCACGCGTTCATTCGCGAACTGGCCGAGTACGAACGTCTACTTCACGAGGTTCGAGCGACTGACGAGGCGTTGCGGCGGACGCTGTTTGGTCCGGATCCGGCGGCGGAGATCGTCATTGCGTACGACGATACCGACCCCGCGGGCTTTGCCCTGTTCTTCCAGAGCTATTCCACATTCCTGGCTAAACCCGGGTTGTACCTCGAGGATCTCTTCGTGCGCCCGTCGTCGCGAAAAAAAGGAATCGGGCGGAAGCTCCTGGAACATCTGGCGGGCGTGGCCGTCGCGCGTGATTACGGTCGCCTCGAATGGCGGGTGCTCGACTGGAACGAGCCGGCGATTCGGTTTTATCGAAGCATTGGCGCCGAACCGCTCGCCGACTGGACCGTCTTTCGTGTGACTGGGGAGGCGCTTCAAACGCTTGCGAAGGTGAACTGACCACCCGACACCAGGCACCCTTTTCAGTCTATCCACCCTCCGCCCACGACCTGATCGCCATCGTAGAAGACGACCGCCTGCCCCGGAGTAATCGCGGTCTGGGCCGAGTCGAACTCCAGTTCCGCGCGATTGTGTGGCAGCGCCCGGGCTCGTGCGCTGGCCGCGACATGGCGATGACGAATCTGCGCCAGGACACGAATGGACTCGGCTGGGGGTTCGCCCGCAATCCAGTTGACGCCCGATGCGGTCAGCGTCGTTTCCTCGAGCGCGTCGCGCGGTCCAACGACGACCTGATTGTCGATAGGTCGCAGTTCGAGCACGTAAAGGGGAGTTCCGGTCGCGAGCCCAAGTCCCTTGCGCTGCCCGACCGTAAAGTGATGCACGCCTGGATGCTGACCCAGCACCGCCCCGGTCTGGTTGACGATGAACCCTTCGGCGGGCCGATGGGGCGGCACGTTCTCCTCAACCGCAGCCGCTTGGTGCCGTTCGATAAAACGAGCATAGTCGCCATCGGGCACGAAACAGATTTCCTGACTGTCGGGCTTTTGCGCGACCGGCAGGTTCCGCATTCGCGCGTACTCGCGGACGTCTTCCTTCCGCCAGCCACCCACCGGGAACAGCGCATGTCGAAGCTGTGGCTGCGTCAGCGAAAACAGGAAATACGACTGATCCTTGGTGCGGTCGAGACCTCGACGGAGCATGTGCCGGCCGTCCGCACCGCGATCGACTTGCGCATAGTGACCCGTGGCCACCATGTCGGCGCCGAGGCCCTGGGCCCGATCCAGCAGCGTGGAAAACTTCAAATCGCTGTTGCAGTGCACGCAGGGAATTGGTGTCCGTCCCGACAGGTACTCCGACACGAAGTTCGACAGCACCTGGTCCTGAAACTGCCGTTCGAAGTTCATGACATAGTGGGGGATACCCAGGTTTGACGCCACGCGACGGGCATCGTGCAGATCATCAATGGTGCAGCAGGTGCCGAAGCTGACCTGACCGTCACGGTGGTCGTACAGCTGCATCGACAGGCCAATCACCTCGTGGCCCTGTTCGGCCAGGAGCGCCGCTGCCACAGACGAATCGACCCCACCCGACATTGCAACGACGATGCGCATAAGAGAGTGTCAGAAAAATGGGCTAAGAGTGCGCTTGCACAATTGCCAGCCCCACGTCGTAGCGCAGGCCTTCAGGCCTGCTTTGAGGCAGGTCTAAAGACCTGCGCTACGTACGTAGCTGACGGCTGTTCTACCCCCTCGCCCCGGCGCCTGCCAGGCTTCGCAGCTTTTCGACCACACGCGGCAGGACGCTGATGACACGATCGATTTGTTCGTCGGTGTTCGACGCGCCGAGGCTGAACCGGATTGAGCTTTGGGTCCGATGCGGAGGTAATCCCATTGCCCGCAGCACGTGTGACGGCTCCAGCGTTCCCGACGAGCACGCCGAGCCGGTTGACACCGCCACTCCCTCCAGATCGAGCGCAATCAGCAACGATTCAGCCTCAATCCGCTCGAAGCTGATGTTCGTGGTGTTGGGCACCCGCGGCTCGCGCGCCCCGTTGACGGCCGTTCGTGGCACGGCCGCCAGCACGCCTTGTTCGAGCCGATCTCTGAGCGCAGCCAGACGCTGCCCCTCGACAGACATGTGCTTGCGCGCCAATCCGGCGGCAACGCCCATACCGAGAATGCCGGGTGTGTTTTCCGTGCCGGCCCGCCGATTCCGTTCTTGCCGTCCGCCGGTCGCTGATTGTACGAGCCGCGTACCGCGACGAATCCAGAGCGCTCCCACACCCTTCGGCCCGTAGAACTTGTGAGCGGAGAGTGAGAGCAGATCGACGCCCAGCCCCCGCACGTCCACCGGAATCTTACCCACCGATTGCACCGCGTCGGTATGAAACACGGCACCATGCTCGTGAGCGATCGCGGCAAATTCGGTAATCGGCTGAATCGATCCGATCTCGTTGTTGGCGTGCATCAGTGAGACCAGTGCCGTCTCGTTCGAGATGGCCTCACGCAAGGCGGCAGGGGCGACAATGCCTGTCGAGTCCACCGGAAGAAGCGTCGTCTTCCATCCGCGTCGCGCGAGAGCCTTGAATGTATTCAGCACCGCTTCATGTTCGATCCCACTTGTGATCAGATGGCGTCGTTCCGTGCTCGCGAGCGCTTCCGCGACGCCGCGGATCGCGAAGTTGTCGGCCTCGGTGCCGCCGCTCGTGAAGACGATTTCCGATGGCTCGGCCCCGATCAACGTGGCGACGAGGCCGCGCGCCTCGTCCAGTCGGGCTTTCGCCTGCTGGCCGAAGTGGTGCACGCTCGACGGGTTGCCAAAATCGTCGGTGGCCGCCCGCAGCATCGCGTCGAGGACCAGCGGATCGCCGGGCGTGGTGGCGTTGTGATCGAGATAGATGCGCACTTCGAATGTCCCAGGGAGACGGGAGGCCGTGCGGTAGTGCGAAGCCCTGTAGCGATCATAGCATCGCCCCTAACCCTCGGCAATAAAAGGCCCTAGACAACGCTGTGAACCGTCACCTATACTGGCCGGTGCTTCCTCCCAGTTCTCTTTTACGTCGATACAGGCGGAGGTCACATGTGGAAAAAGGATGAAGCGGTGCGGCCGGCTCCCGGTCGTGATACGACAACCCCAACGCCGGCGACGCCATCAGCACCGCCGCCTTCGACCGCTGCAACCGCGCCTCCTGTGGCGCCACGACAGATCGAGAGGGGTATTGTGAACATCGGCAAGTCCGTCGTCATCAAAGGTGAGCTGACCGGAAGCGAAGACCTGACCATCGAAGGTCACGTCGAAGGCAAGATTGAGTTGCGAGACAACGTGCTGACGATCGGCGCCAACGGCAAGATCAAAGCGCAGGTGTTTGCCAAGTCTGTCGTCGTGCTCGGCGAGGTCGTCGGCAACGTGTCCGCCGCGGAGAAGGTCGACATCCGCGACAATGGATCGGTGGAGGGTGACATCGTGTCGCCCCGTGTCGCAATTGCCGAAGGCGCGCTGTTCCGCGGCAGCGTTGACATGCAGCGTGCGGGAAAACCCGCGCAGCCGAAAGCCGCCGCCAGCGATCAGAAAGCGGAGCAGAAAGGTCCTGTGTCGATTCCACAGTCAACACCGGCAGCGTCACCCGCGCAAGTGACTCGCGTCGGCGCCTCGGCGAATTCGTGACGCGAAGGGTGGGCGGTCCAGCCCAGCACAGGCAGGCGATCCCCACCCGCTCGTTCAGAGGAGCATAGTGCCAGGCGACGGAGGAACACGCGCGCTCTCCGATCTCTTCTCCCTTCTGGGACAACGACGCGCCGCGGACGACCAGGCTGCACCGGAGACGACTGCCGACGAGCCGGCGTTCCCGACCAAAGCGCTGCATCGGTTCCTTTCGAGTCTGGCGTCGCGGTCCGCTCCTGTCCTGCTGGACCTCGGTCCGGTCGTCGGACCGAATCTGACGTTCTTCGGGGAGCAGCTCGGCTGCAAAATCTTCATCGAAGACCTCTTCCGCGATCTCGATCAGCACATTCGGCAGAAGAAGCTCGACGATCTGAGCAAATTTCTCGCCCAGCGATTTCCGCAGGCAGATGGCAGCGTCGACGGGATTCTGTGCTGGGACCTCTTCGACTATCTCGATCGCCCGTGCGCCCAGGTGCTCGCACGAGAGCTGACGCGCCTCTTGAGCGTCGACGGCTCACTGCTGGGGTTTTTTGCCACGCTGCCCACTCAGGACGCTCGCTATACCAAATACATCATTGCCGATCAGAGCAACCTCCGGCAGCGGCCGTATCCCGCTGGACGGCCGAAACAGCAGGTGCTCCTCAACCGCGATATTCTCAAGCTGTTCGACGGCCTCCGCGTGGCCGAGTCCTTTCTGCTCAAGACCAACGTCCGGGAGATTCTGTTCCGAAAGCCCGGATACCTTGGCCCGACCGGAGCGCGGAAAGGTTAGCCCTTCCTAACCCCTCCTAACCTGTCTCTGAGTAAGATAGTGCCCATGGCTCGTCCCGTTATCGCTCTGTTGAGCGACTTTGGCACTCGTGACCACTACGCTGGTACGATGAAAGCGGTCGCCCTGGGGATATGTCCAGAGGCGACACTGGTAGACATTACTCATGACGTGCCTGCCCACGACGTGCTGACGGCAGCGCTCGAGCTGGCGGCGAGCTACCGCTACTTTCCACCTGGGACCGTCTTTTTGACCGTGGTCGATCCTGGCGTGGGATCGGCTCGTCGTGGAATTGCAGCGGAAACCGCCGACTTTCGGTTTGTGGCCCCCGACAATGGTGTGTTGACGGCCGTGCTGCGGGAAACACCCCCGCGCCGTGTCGTGGAGCTCACCGAGCGCAGGTATGCGCGTCCCACCGTGAGTCGGACCTTCGAAGGCCGCGACCGGTTCGCGCCCGCGGCAGCGTGGCTGGCGAAAGGCATCGAGCTCACGGCGCTCGGTCGCCCGGCGGGTGACTACGTGAAGATCGAGATTCCTGTGCCCACCGTCTCGAGCGACGAGATCAAAGGGCAGGTCTTGCGAGTGGACCGCTTCGGCAATCTGGTGACGAACATCGATCGGAAAACATTCGAGAAGCTCGCGCAGGCCGGAGCCATTCAGATCGTGGCCGGCGATCGGCCCGTGGCACGTTTCGTCAATACGTATACGGAAGCCGCGCCAGGGGAGGTCTGTGCGCTGCTCGGGAGCACCGACCAGGTGGAGATTGCCATCAACGCAGGAAGTGCGGCCGAAGGGCTCGGTCTCACGCGCGGTTCGGTCGTGACGATAACGAAGATATAGGGTCGTGTTAGCATTCCGCCGCCTCTTCCCATGATCAGTTTCGAACTCACCGAGGAACACCGGCTGCTGGAACACACCGTGCGCGACTGGGCGGCCCGCGAAGTCGCACCGCGCATTCACGACCTCGATCGGGAGCATCGCTTCGATCGCAACATCCTTCCGCAGATGGCCTCGCTCGGGCTGCTGGGGGTTTCTGTCCCGGCGGAGTACGGCGGCGCGGGCATGGACTACGTGAGTCTCGGTATCGCGAGCGAAGAGCTGGAGTACATCGACACGTCACTCCGGGTCATTCTCTCGGTCCATGCCGGGCTCAACAGCCTGACGCTGCTGGCCTGGGGTACCGAGGATCAGAAACAGCGATACCTGGTCCCGCAGGCACAAGGCCAGCGGATTGCAAGTTATGGCCTCACGGAACCGGCGGCTGGGAGCGATGCGCGCGGCATCCAGACCACGGCTGTCCAGAAGGGGGACCGCTGGATTCTCAACGGCGAGAAGATGTGGATCTCGCTGGCTGACGTTGCCGACCAGTTTCTCGTCTTTGCGTGGAGCGACCAGAACAAGAAAAAGCTCAAGGACCCCTCCGGGATGAGCGCGTTCATTGTCGAGCGCGCGTTCAAAGGCTTTTCGAGCGGAACGCTCAAGGAGAAGTGGGGCATCCTGGCCGGCAACACGGGCTTCTTCAAGATGACCGACGTCGAGGTCCCGGTGGAGAACCTGGTGGGAAAAGCGGGGGAGGGCTTCAAGATTGCGATGTTTGCGCTCGACCAGGGGCGCTTTACCGTGGCTGCGGGTGCGACGGGGCTCATCAAGGCGTGCCGTGATGCGAGCGTCAAGTACGCGCTCGACCGAAAAGCCTTTGGCGTCGAGATCGGCCAGCACCAGCTCGTCAAGGAAATGATCGCGCAGATGGAATCGGACTATCAGGTGTCACGGCTGTTGTGGCTGCGATCCGGGTGGCTCAAGAACATCGGTCGTCGCAATACGCAGGAAACAGGGTTGGCGAAGTGGTTTGCCACGGTCGCATCGGAGCGTGCGGCCGGTGATTGTGTCCAGATCCACGGCGCCAACGGCTATTCGGACGAGTATCCAGCCGGCCGGTTTTATCGCAACTGCAAAGGCGCGGTGATCTACGAAGGCACGCGGGAGATCCACAAAATCATGCAGGCCGACTACCTGCTCGGCTACCGTGTGGACCGTCCGCTGCGCTGCCAGCTTCCACCATACAGGGGCACAAAGTGATCGATTCTGATCTCTCGCTCGATTTTCTTCGCGTTGTCGAACAAGCGGCCATTGCCTGCGCCCACACCATGGGACAGGGCGACCGCCACCGATCAGATCAGGTTGCCGTCGAGGCCATGCGGCAAGAGCTCGACACCGTCGCGATCGATGGCACCATCGTCATTGGAGAGGGCGAGCGCGACGAAGCCCCGATGCTCTATATAGGAGAAAAAGTCGGGTTGGCCAACTCCCGCGCGGGCAGTGGACCCGGCTGGGGACGGCTGCCGCAAGTGGATATCGCCGTCGATCCGCTCGAAGGGACGAATCTCTGCGCCACGGGTTCAGCGAACGCCATTGCGGTGCTGGCCGCGTCACCTCGAGGTGGTTTGCTCCACGCACCCGACCTCTATATGGAGAAGCTCGTCGTCGGACCGAGCTCCAAGGATGTCGTGGAGTTGGATGCGCCGGTGGCCGACAATCTCCGAGCCATCGCTCGACGTCTGGACCGCAAGGTCGAGGACCTTGTGGTCATCGTGCTGGACCGAGCGCGGCACGAGAAGTTGGTCAACGATATCCGGGCGACGGGCGCTCGAATTCGCCTGATTTCGGATGGCGATCTTTCCGCGGGCATTACGGCGGCGGTCGCGGGCAGTGGCGTCCACGCCGTCATGGGAACTGGTGGTGCGCCTGAAGGCGTGTTGACGGCAGCGGCCATGCGTTGCCTCAACGGAGAGATTCTCGCCAGGCTCGTCGTCACGAAACCAGAGCACGAAGAGCGGTGCCACGCCATGGGAATCAAGGACACCAAGCGGATCTATCGTTCCGCGGACCTCGCCTCCGGCGAATCCATGATCTTTGCTGCGGCCGGCGTCACCGAAGGGACGCTCATGAGAGGCGTCCGGTTTTTCGGAGATGGAATTCGCACGAGTTCCGTCATCATGCAGACCCATCCTCACCGGGTTCGCTTCATCGACAGCATTCACGTTGATTCGCGGCCGGACGTGAAAGTCAGGTTCTAGGTCGTTGGCGGCGCCTCCCCAGCGGTTTGACCGGACGATTACCGAGGGCCCGATTCTCCGTGCGGTGTGGAAGATCGCGTGGCCGACGATGCTGCAGAACGGCATCGCCGGGCTGCAGGGGATCATCGACCACACGATGGTCGGCCACTATGTGGGGTTCACCGGAAACGCCGCCATAGGCGTCAGCTGGCAGATCTTCCTTGTCGTCATCGTGTTCGTCAGCTGCCTGTACACGGGTATGGCGGTGCTGGTGGCACGATATGCAGGCGCGCACGATTCTGAAAAGGTCAACCGCGTCGTCTATCAGGCTTTCCTGACGTCCGTCATCCTGGCCGCTGGCATTCTCGCACCCCTCGGATATTTGTTCGCGCCACAGCTGCTCGAAATGGTCAACGCCACGGAGGCCGTGCGCGTCGAGGCCCTGCCGTACCTGCGCATCATGTTTCTCTTCAGCATTGGCATGCTGATGTACTTCATGCTGGGCGGCGCGTTGCGCGCCGCGGGCGATGCGAGGACGCCTCTCTATCTGGGCCTCTTCATCACCGTGCTGAACGCCGCGCTCAATGTGGTCTTCATTCGCGGTCTTGGTCCCATTCCGGCGTATGGGACGAGGGGCGCTGCGATCGGCACGGTCATCGCCACGGGTGTTGCGGCCCTCATCGGCTTAGTGATGCTGTTTTCCAATCGCTTGCCGGTTCGATTTTCGCGGTCGATGTCCTGGACGCCCGACTGGGACATCATCCGCTCGCTCTTTGGGTTCGGGCTGCCGGCCGGGTTCCAGGGCATCGTCATGAACGTCGGTGGCGTCCTCATGCTCCGCTTCATCGGCTCGCTCCAGTACAGTGCAGAGGCGCAGGCGGCGTTCACGGTCTGCTATTCCGAACTGTTTTCCCTCATTACGTGGACGTCCAACGGCTTGATGGGTGCCGCGGCCGTGGTGGCCGGCCAGAATCTCGGGGCCGCACGGCCGGACCGCACGATTCACGGCGTGCATCTCGCCTCACGCATTGGCCTGGTGATTGCCGGCACGGTTGGCGCGATCTTCCTGCTGTTCCCGCGCGCGCTTCTGGGAATCTTTGGATTGGATGATCCCGTGGTCGTGCAGCTGGGCCGGCAGTTGCTGGCGTACCTGAGTGTCTCTGGGCTTTTCATTGCCGTCGCGCTCAGTTACACAGGCGGTTTGCAGGGAACCGGCGACACTCGCAGTCCGTTCTACATTTCGTTGTTGTCACAGGTCGCGGTGCCGCTCGGCTATTGCGCGATGGTGCAGGCCTGGCGCGGGCTTGCGCCGGAGGACGTGTGGCTCGCGATTGTGCTGGGACACTTTACCCGCTGCACCCTGTCGGTGGTCCGCTTCAGGCAGGAACAGTGGAAACGAATCGTCGTCGGTGTTCAGGACCGGACACCCGCCGGGGTCAGATCTTGATTTTTCCGTGCTGCGGCTCGTTGGGTCTAAATTTCGTCTGGCACTTTCGCGATCGTCTCGCTGAACGGTTCCACATGAAGCTCTTTCACAGGTGGAAACACAAGCCGCAGGAGAGGCGGGGTCACCATTGTGGTCGCCAGCACCATAATCACAGAAGCTGAAAAGACATCCTGGCCGATCAGGCCATGGCTGAGGCCATAGCCTGCCACGATCAACCCGACCTCACCTCGCGAGATCATGCCCACGCCCACCCTGATCGATTCAATGCGCGAAAAGCCACAGATCTTCGCCAGCAGTCCGCATCCAAGCGCCTTCGCGAGAATTGCGACGCCGATCAGCGTGACCGTGAACCAGATCTGATCGCCAAGCTCCCGGCCGTTGGCCCGAAGACCGATGCTGATGAAAAAGATCGGCACCAGGAGCGAGTACGTCAACGGGTGGATCCCTTCGTCGATTTGGCTCTTGAACTCTGTACGCGTGAAGAGCACTCCGGCAAGATATGAGCCGGTTATGGCCGCGACGCCACCGACGTATTCCGCCGCCCAGGCGTACAGGAATGCGACGAGGATCACGGTTGCCAGCAGTCCCTGACTGACGCCAAGCCGCTGGCCCCACGCGACGAATCGCTCGAGGTATCGGGCTGCGGCCAGGCTGGCGCCGAAGAACAGCGCCATCCGTAGGACGATCAATCCAACCTGCGAGAGGTTGACACCGCCGGACGAGGCCTCCGCGAAGGCCACGACGAAGGACAGCACGACAATTCCCATCACGTCGTCGATCACCGCTGCTCCAAGAATCGTCATCCCTTCTCTCGAGCGGAGCACACCCAGCTCCAGCAACGTTTGTGCGGAAATGCTGACGCTGGTTGCCGTGAGAATCGTGCCAACGAAAATTCCTTGCCAGAATACCGGCAAGCCAAACGCGGCGGCCGTCAGAACTCCGCCCACCATCGGGAGCACGACACCACCCGCAGCGGACCAGAACGCGACGTGCCCCACCCGACGCATCTGTGCGAGATCGGTCTCGAGACCTGCGACGAACATCAAGAGGATGACGCCAATCTCAGCCAGGTCCGTAATGAGGCCGAGGAGCGGACCGTGGCTTTCGGCCGCACCGGGCGGCTCGCTGAAGATCGGCCAACCGAGCAGGTTCAGCAACGTTGGCCCCAGTAACAGGCCAACGAGGATTTCACCAAAGACGGCAGGTTGACCGACCCGTTTCGAGATCGCACCCGCAAGCTTGGCGGCCGCCAGGATCAACGACAGAAGCAGCAGTACCTGGAGTAGGTGAGACATCACGGGATAGGCTTTGGGGTCTCGGCTTTAGGCTTTGGTAGAGTGAGGCCATGCACGTGCTGGCGGTCGATTCGCTGAACCCGGACCCGGAAGCGCTGCGTGAGGCCGCCACCGCGCTGGCCGCAGGTCTGGTCGTCGCGTTTCCGACCGACACGCTTTACGGTCTGGCGGTGGATCCGAGAAATGCCCACGCGGTGGAACGTCTGTACGCGGTCAAGGGACGCGGGTTCGACCAGCCGCTGCCGCTCATTGCCTGCGATGAAACCCAGGTTGCCGAGCAAGTTGGCTCGCTGACGCCGCTCGCACGCTTGCTGGCTCGCGAGTTCTGGCCAGGCCCACTCACACTCGTGCTCCCCGCGCAGCCATCGCTCGATACCCGGGTGCATGCGGCGACGGGACGCGTCGCTGTGAGAGTTCCCGCCCACGCATTACCGCGCGCGCTTGCGCGCATTGCCGGGCATCCTATCACAGCCACCAGCGCGAACCTTGCTGGTGAAGCGCCAGCGACCACGGTGACAGAATTGTCGCGCACGCTCGCCGGGCGAATCGATCTCGTGCTCGACGGCGGACCCACGATCGGTGGACTGCCATCGACGATTGTTGACGTCACTGGCAACACACCAACGCTCATCCGAGCGGGCGTGGTGGCGTGGGCGCGCGTGCTAGAATTTGTGAAGTGCCCTCCATCGACGGACGTGTGACGAGGACTGCGGGCACCGCGTCGGGCGAGCGCGCCGCGCTGGTGGGGCTGGTTTCGCGACGGGCCGGTCGCCGCGACCTCGAGCGGTCGCTCGAAGAGCTGGCAGGCCTCGCGGTTGCCGCCGGCGCGACCGTTGCGCTTCGGATGTTTCAGGAGCGTGACGCCCCCGATCCAGCAACGTTTCTGGGCCGCGGTAAGATCGAGACGCTGGCACGCGCGTGCGAAACGGCTGCTATCGATCTCGTCATCTTCGACAACGAGCTGAGCCCGGCACAGCTTCGAGAGATCGAAGCCCAGGTCGATCGCAAGATCCTCGATCGCACGCAGCTGATCCTCGACATTTTTGCCCGTCGAGCGCGCACGCGGGAAGGGAAGTGGCAAGTCGAACTCGCTCAGCTCAAGTATCTGCTTCCGCGGCTTGTCGGATCTGGCACAGCCCTGTCGCGGCTTGGCGGTGGCATTGGCACTCGAGGCCCTGGTGAGACCAAGCTCGAAACCGACCGGCGGCGCGTGCGTGATCGCATTCACGCTCTGCAGCGTGAGATCGATCACGTTCGGCGACGCCGACGGAGCTTGAGGGGGCGACGGCAGAAGACCGCCGTACCGACGGTGGCTCTTGTGGGTTACACGAATGCAGGCAAGACCACGCTCTTCAACCTGCTCACGCGCGAGCGGGCCGAAGCCTCGGACGCGTTGTTTGTGACCCTCGATCCGCTGGTTCGGCAGGTCCGGCTGCCAGATCGACGCGAATTGCTGGTCTCGGATACGGTTGGATTCATCGAGCGATTGCCCCATACGCTGGTGGCGGCGTTTCGTGCGACGCTCGAAGAGGTTGCTGAAGCCGATCTGATCCTGCACGTGATTGACGCCGCGGATCCCGAACGGGATCGCCATGTCGACGCAGTCCTGCGCGTGCTTGACGAGGTCGGGGCCGCCGACGTACCAAGGTTGGACGTCTTCAACAAGTGCGACAAGCTCGAGCCAGTGGAACGGGCACGGCTGCAGGCGAGCGATCGGACTGCGGCATGTGTTTCGGCACTGCGCGGGGAGGGGCGAGCCGAACTCCTCGACATGGTGACATCAAGACTGGCACTCGACACGCGACGCGTGCGGTTTGATTTCGACAGTCGCAATGAAGCCGATCGAGATCGCATTGCCCGGGTTTATCGCCATGCCAGGGTTCTCAGTCACGTGGCCGTGGACCATCGCGTGTCGATCGAAGCCGACGTCCCGCGCCGGCTTCTGAGCCGCTTCGAGAGCTCAACGACAGATGGGTAGAGGAATTGTTTCCAGGCACCGGGGCGCGTGGCTGGCGGTCGCCATTGTGGCGCTGCTGTGGCTTCCAGCCTGTGCGCCGCGACTGACGGCGCCGCCTACGCCGCCATCACCGCGTTATCAGGATTTCGTGTTTCCAAGCGTGCCGCCAGGTTTAAGTGCCCCCACTGTGACCGCCGCTCACGATCTCGCCTGGCAGTGGCTGCAGGCGGGCTATCCACGCACGGCGGAGCGCCAGTTCGAAACCGTGCTCAAGAAATCCCCGGGGTTCTATCCTTCGCAGGCGGGTCTCGGGTTTGTCGAGCTTGCGACCCAGGACTTCGAAGACGCGGTGAAGCGTTTCGATCAGGTGCTCAAGCAATCCAGTAACTATGCTCCGGCCCTTGCCGGTCGCGGTGAAGCGCTCCTGGCGCTCAAACGCGATCGTGATGCCCTCCAGAGTTTCGAGGCGGCGCTTGGCGTCGACAACACACTCGATCTGCCGAAGCGCCGGGTCGAGTTGCTCCAGTTCCGAGTCCTCGAAGCCGAGCTGTCGAGTGCCCGTCGAGCCGCAGACGCCGGACGGTACGACGAAGCGATAGTGGCATACCAGCAGGCTATTGCGGCCTCCCCACAAAGCGCCTTTCTGTACCGGGAAATTGGGGCCATTGAGCGGCGGCGCGACAATCGAGATGCGGCAATCGAGCAGTATCGGAAGGCCGTGGAGCTCGACCCGAACGATGGCGCTGCCTGGCGCGAGCTGGGAGAGGTGCTCGAAGAGCGCGACGAGCACGCGGCTGCGATCGACGCGTATGTCCGGGCCATGGCCAGTGAACCCAGTGCGGCCGTTCAGGGTCGCATCGATCGCTTGAAGGGGATTCTGGCACTGGCGCTGCTTCCGGCCGAGTACCCGGCGCATCCCTGAATCGGAGACGCTCACGCGCGGCGATCTGTCTGCCCTCCTTGGCGTGCGCTTTGGCCCGCTGCTCGACAGCGTTGGCACCCGCAGCGCGGTCGTGGTCACCGATACGCGGGATCACTGGGCGGCACCCTGGATCTTTGCCGTGACGCGCGCCGGTGTCATGGAGGTCTACCCGAACCACACGTTCCAACCCGAGGAAACCGTTCGACGCAGCGATTTGGCCCGCGTCGTGGGTCAACTGCTCGAATTGATTGCCCAACGCCAGCCGGCAGCCGCCCAACGGTGGCAGAATCGGCGGGAGATTCCCGACGTGAGCGCCACGCACCTGAGCTACGGGGCGGTGTCGGCATCGGTCTCGTCAGGCGTGCTGCCGCTCTTTAACGATGGGACATTTCAGCTGTCGCGGTCGGTGACCGGCGCCGAGGCCGTGGCCGCGGTCGATCGGCTCGAAAAGCTGATTCCATGACCGTCCTCACGCCCGCCAATCAGCTCACGCTGGTCCGCGTGCTGTTGATTCCTGCCTTCGTCATTCTCGTCGTCTATCGCTATTTCGGCTGGGCGCTCGTGGCGTTTGTCACGGCGGGGGTCACCGATGCGCTCGACGGCCTCATCGCGCGTAGGACCGGGCAGAGCACGATTGGCGCCTGGCTCGACCCTGCTGCCGACAAGCTGCTGCTCGTCACGACGTTCATCGTGCTGACCCTGCCGGGTCTCGAGTTGATGAACCGGATTCCCGTCTGGCTGACCGTCCTCGTGATTAGCCGGGATGTCGTGATCGTGTTAACGGTGATGATCATCAACCTTGCGATGGGGCCGCGGACGTTCCGGCCGTCGATATTCGGCAAGGCCGCAACCGTCATCGACATCGGCATGTGTGTGGTGGTGCTGTACGAGAACTGGCGGGGTCAATACTCGTTCTGGGTCGACTTCTGGATCTATGCCGTGCTGGCGATCACGCTGATTTCAGGGTTCCACTACATCAGTCATCTCGGGAGGATTATCAACAAACCGACGAGCGACCAACCATGACCACGTGAGCCACGTGTTTACTTGCTGACCGGCGTGGCTTTCACTTTGTTCCTGAAATACTCGATCGTCTTGACGAGTCCGTCCTCGAGTCGGATTTTGGGCTCCCAGCCCAGCAATTCGCGCGCACACGTGATGTCGGGCTGTCGCACCTTGGGATCGTCTGTGGGAAGAGGGCGATGCACGAGCTTGCTTGACGAACCGGTCATCGTGATGATCGTGCGCGCCATCTGTTCGATGGTCATTTCGTGCGGGTTTCCGATGTTGACCGGATCGTTCAGGTCGGACAGCATCAAACGGATGATTCCGTCGACGAGATCGTCGATATAGCAGAAGCTGCGCGTCTGGCCGCCGTCTCCAAACACCGTGACATCCTCGCCCCGGAGCGCCTGCCCGATGAACGACGGCACGGCCCGGCCGTCGTTGATTCGCATGCGCGGGCCGTACGTGTTGAAGATCCGGACGATCTTGGTGTCGAGACCGTGATAGCGGTGATACGCTACCGTCATAGCCTCGGCAAACCGTTTGGCTTCGTCGTACACGCCGCGCGGGCCGACCGGGTTCACGTTGCCCCAGTAGGTCTCCTTCTGCGGATGCTCCAGCGGATCGCCGTACACTTCAGACGTCGACGCCAGCACGAATCGCGCCCGCTTTTCCTTCGCAAGGCCCAACGCTTTGTGAGTGCCTAAGGCCCCGACCTTGAGGGTGGGAATCGGCAGTTCGAGATAGTCGATGGGACTGGCCGGGCTTGCCCAGTGCAGCACGAAGTCCACGGTCCCGTCGATGTAGATGTAGTTGGTCACGTCATGCTTGATGAACGTGAAGTCCTGATTGATGAGGTGGGCAATGTTCGCGACGTCCCCGGTCAGCAGGTTGTCGATCCCGATGACCGAATAGCCACGCTGCAGCAGGGTTTCCGAAAGATGCGAGCCGATGAAGCCCGCGGCACCAGTGATGACGACACGTTGTGACATAAAGCCCTAAAGAGTTTGCCAGTTCTAGTATGCCGTCCGCTGGAATACGCCGCGCACCAGCGTCAACCACATGATCTTGAGGTCGAGAGAGACCGACCAATTTTCGATGTAGTACAGGTCGTATTCGATACGTTTTTCGAGCGACGTGTTCCCCCGCCAGCCGTTGACCTGTGCCCACCCGGTAATCCCGGACTTCACCTTGTGGCGGAGCATGTACTGCGGAATCCTGTGCTTGAACTGGTCCACGAAGAAGGGGCGCTCCGGACGGGGGCCCACGAGCGACATGTCTCCGGTCAGGACGTTCCACAGCTGTGGGAGCTCGTCCAAATCGAATCGGCGCAGCAGCCGTCCGATCGGAGTGCATCGGGGATCGTCGTCGCGTGCCCAGATCGGACCCGTGTCGCGCTCCGCGTCATGGTACATCGAGCGGAACTTGAAGACGGTAAACGCCTTGCCGTCGAGACCCATCCGCTCCTGACGGTAGAAGACCGGGCCGGGGGATGTGAGGCGGATCGTGAGCGCGATCAGGGAGAACGGCGCCGCCAGCACAGCCATGAAGGCTCCGCCGAGTGCCATGTCGATGCCGCGTTTGACGATGGCGTTGAAGCCCTGGAGCGGAACGTCGTTGATATTGATGATGGGCACGCCCTCGAGATCCTCGAGGCCGGCTCGCAGCGCGATGAACTGCAGGAGATCGGGCACGACCTTGACGTCGACATCCACGCAATCGCGGTTGACGGTCTCGACGATTTCGAGCATGCGCACGTGCTGACCAAGGGGTAGAGCCACGTAGAGCTGGTCGACCCGGTCGCGTTGGATGATTTCGCCAACTTCAGCGAGCGTGCCGAGCACCGGGAGGCCGCGGTAGCTCATGTGATCGCCGCCGGCGCGATCGTCCACGAATCCAATCACCTGGAACCCGAACTCCTGATGCCCGAGAATCTTGTCGGCGACCAGCCGTCCGAGTTCGCCGCCGCCGGCAATGAGAATCCGCTTGAGGCCAATCCCCGCGCGCCAACGGCGCTCGAGCAGCTCGCGAACGAGCTCGCGCGAACCAAAGGTGAACGTGACGTTGAGCACGAGAAAGATGACCCATGCCCACTGCGACACCTGGTACGCGCCGACGTCCTGCGCTTCCGGGGATCCGTAGTACACCTGGAAGTGCACGGTACCGCCGATGCCGAGCACCACGGCAACCACGCTGCCGATGAAGACCGCAAAGAAATCGTCCACACGGGAGCGCCCGCGGCGGAGGCGATACAGGCCCTGCAGCTGGTACGCAATTGGCACGAGTGCGGCCACGAAGGGGAGCAGGTTGGCGTATTGACTGAACGGCGGATGCCCCTTCGTCAACGGCAGGAGCCCGGACTCGAATCGAATGACATAGGCGAACACGAACGCAAGCGCGCCCAGACACGCGTCCGAGACGACGTAGAGGGTGACGAGAAGGCGGTTATACCGTCTGAGCATGCTGGAACATGTCAGCCACGTGCGTCTGGATTTCGCGAGCGAACCGCGACCGCTCGAAGCGCAGAGCGTGGGTGCGAATCCTCGCGGGATCGAATGTCACGGATTGCGCGCGGCGCAGTCCGTCCGCAAACGCCTCGACGGTGGGTTCAGACACGAGGATGCCGGTGATCCCGTCTTCGACGGTCTCGAGGGCCCCACCGCGGCCCAGCGCGACGACGGGGCGTCCACAGGCTTGCGCTTCGACAGGTACGATGCCGAAGTCCTCTTCCCCCGGTTGGAGGACGGCGGCGGCAGCGCGGTACAACGCGCGCACGGCGTCGCCCTGCTGCGCGCCCAGAAATTCCACGCCGGTCGTCGCAATCCGTTCCAGTCGGCCCCGTTCGGGACCGTCTCCCACGATACGGAGAGGCACCTTGGCACGCTGGCAGGCTTCGATCGCGAGATCGACGCGTTTATAGGGAACGAGCGCTGTGACCATCAGCACCCACGGTTGAGGGACAGTGCTGTCAGGGTGATAGAACGCAGTGTCCACTGGGGGATACACGACAACAGCCTCGCGATTATAGTATCGGCGGATCCTCCGCGCAACGTATTGGGAATTCGCCACATAGCGGTCTACCCGACCTGCGGTGCGCTGGTCCCAGCGGGCCATGGCGGCCATGACCGGGCGAGCCAGGCCGCTCGCCACCCGGCCGACCCGTTGGGGACCCAGGTACGCATCGAACTGGTCCCAGGCGTAGCGCATGGGCGTATGGCAGTAGCAGACATGGCGCGCGTGCGGCGGTCGGATGACGGACTTGGCGACGCAGTGGCTCGAGCTAATCACCAGGTCGTAGCCGGCGAGATCGAACTGCTCGATGACGAAGGGAAAAAGCGGTAGGCACACCCGGTAGTAGCGATTGATCCCGGGAAGGCGCTGGAGCCACGACGTGCGCGGGTGCATCCGCTCGATCGTGGGGGATGTGGAGCCTCGACGATGAATCAGCGTGTACAGATCGGCGGTGGGGTAGAGCTCGCACAGCATCTCGAGCACCTTCTCGCCGCCGCGCATGCCGGTGAGCCAATCGTGGACCAGTGCGGTTCTCACGAATTCGCGACCTCCCGGTAGATTTCCAACGTGCGCGTGACCGACCGGGGCCACGAGAATGCCTGGGCTCGCGTGAAACCCTTGGCCCGGAGATCGGCGGCCAGTGCCGCATCGGAGAGCACGTTGCAGATGGCGGCCGCAATTTCTTCTGAGTTGTGTGGATCGACCAGGAGAGCCGCGTCACCCACGACCTCGGGGAGCGAGGACACCTTCGATGTGATCACCGGTGCTCCGCAGGCCATGGCCTCGAGCGGGGGAAGCCCGAAGCCCTGGTACAGCGACGGGAACACGAAGACGCCGGCGAGCCGGTACAGCACCGATAACGTCACTTCGGGAACGAAACCCAGAAATCGGACGTGTTTGTGCAGCTTGTGTGTGTGAACCGCGCGTCTCAACATCTGATGCTTCGAGATTTCATCCCCGATAATCATCAGTTTCAGGCCGTCGGACCGTTGCTCCCGCACCAGCGCGAATGCCTCGATGAGGCGCTCGACGTTCTTGTGGGGCTTGACGTTCCCCACGTACAGCACGAACGGATCCTCCAGCTGATAGCGTTCGCGCACGCGGGTCATCGCCTCTTCCGTGGGCGCAATCCGGAACCGCTCGTCGATGGCGTTGTAGATCACCGTGATCTTTTCCGGGCTCACCGAACAAAAGCGCAGGATGTCCCGCTTGGAACTCTCAGAGACGGTGAGGATTCGGCTCGCCCGGGAGGTGGCCGAGTACATCACGGCCCGCGCGTACGCCTGCGCCAGGCGGTACGGGAGATATTGGGGGAACATGAGATGAATGCAATCGTGGATCGTCACCACGCTTCGCGCAGGGATCAGTGTCGGCAACACGTAGTGCGGGGCGTGAAAGACGTCGACCTTTTCGCGGGCTACTGCGAGCGGCAGTGAGACTTGTTCCCTGATCGAATAATGACCCGAACGATCGATGACGGGACGGAAGTTGGCGCCGAGGGCGCGAATTGTCTGGCAGTCGTCGGGCCGGCACAGCAGGATGTACTCGTTCGTGCGATCGAGTCGCGCGAGGTGGCGCAGGAGGTTCCTGATGTAGGTGCCGATCCCGAAATCGTGCAGTTTGCGGGTGTCAATCGCGACGCGCACGACTCAGCATAACAAGTCTGAAGTCTGAAGTCTCAAGTCTCAAGTTAAGTACCAAGTGGGAGGTGGCAGGAGGACCTGGTACTTGCTTGAGACTTGAGCCTTCAGACTTCAGACTTGTCTACCGTTCCCAGCCGGTCCAGTCCAGATCGAACTTTGCGCGGATCTGTCGGAGATCGCCGGGATAGACCGACGCGCGTCGCGCATTCTCGTGGAGCGTGACCAGGGCCGTTCGGACTTCTCCGGCCGCGTCTCGTATGGAGTTGAGGGCCGAGAGACATCCCGGTTCGGTGCTGGTCACCGTGAGCCGGTTCTCAAAGAGCGCGAACCACTCGCGGTCGTATACCCCCGTAATGCGGCCGCCGCATTCGCGCTTGACCTGCATCCAGTAGTTGTCAATCTGCGAGGCGCGCGTGGCGACCGTCTTCAGCGATTGCTCGAATGCCTGAAGTCCCTGCTCGCGCATGATGTCGACCTGAGATTTCTGCGTGAAGGCGGGTGCAAGCGGCGGAGCCGCTGTCGCCCCGGATGGGACCGTCGGCGACTGCGAGCTGTTGCCCGCGAGGAAAGCCCGCGCATGATCGGCCGCGACGGCGAACCCGATTGATTCGGCGGCTCCTGAGACCTTCAGCGTCGTGATGCCAATGACCCGTCCCTGACGATTGATGAGTGGACCGCCGCTGTTGCCTGGATTGATGGCGGCGTCGGTCTGTAGCAGCACGATGTTCGAGCCTGGTCCTGTCCGTCGCACGGCACTGATGATGCCGCGTGTAACGGTGCCCTGGAATTGACCCATGGCCAGGCCGATGGCAATCACTTCTTGCCCGACGCGCACTTCGTCCGCGGATCCCAGTGGCAGGACTGGTTGCGCCGGCGCAGCATCGGACAGACGGACTACCGCGAGGTCGGCTTCCGGCGAAGTCCGCTCGACGCGACCTTGCGCGGTGCTTCCCGACGAGAGACGCACGGTGACCGATGCATTCGTGCCCACCACGTGGTTGTTGGTGACGAGGACGCCGGGGCCGACGAAGAATCCGCTGCCGCGCCCGTCACGCGTCTCGATTGAGACCACGGCCGGGGCGGCACGGCTGATCACGTCTTCGAGGGATCCGGGCGTGTCTAGCGTTCGGTCCACCGCCGGCGCCGGCGAAGCTGGCGCAAATGCGCTCGGGCTCGGCACCGGAATCGCGCTCGCAGGCGTCTCCGTCGTCGTGGGTTGCGTCTCCACAACCGTCGTGGCCGGCGTCGAGGTGTCGAGGCTCAAGGGTTCGCTAGCAGGCACGTCGCTCGTCGTGCGAAACATGCGCGATGCCGTGAGACCGGCGAGACCAACGACGAACAGGACGACAATGATGATGCGTGCGGGGGTGAACGTCGAACCGCCCTGGGCGGTCGACTCTTCAGCATCGGTCCAGCCGGCTCTCTGATGGATTCCGCTCGTATCCGCATCGGCACGTGGCCAGGCGTCCGGGCACTCGACGGTCGCAGGCCGGACAGCTCCACGAGTGGGCCTGGTCAGACATTTCCTTTCTTATCGGCCGATTCTGGGGGTAGCTTGCCTTGGAAGCGCAGGTACATCTTGAGCCACGGCAGCCACCGAGGGTGGTGCTTCTGATAGAACAGCACCTGGCTGCTCCGGTATGCGGCCGCAGCTGTCGTGGGTGTGGTGGCCACGGATCGACCGCGAAAGTGAACGATCTCGGCAGATGGCGAGAACCGCACGTATCGCCCCCTGGCGCGCAGTGCCGTGCAGAAGTCCATATCTTCGCAATACATGAAATAGCGCTCGTCCAGCAGACCCGCCGACTCGGCGTCCGCTCGTCTGACGAGCAGGCACGCGCCGGTCACCCAGGCCACGCGTTTCGGTTGGCGGGTCTCACGATCGATCCAGCTCGAGCGCCGAGCCCGACGCCACGCGCCGCGAGCCGTCGAGCAATCTTCTGTTGGAAATCGGGCCAGGGACCGGTTGCGCTGCCGAACGAGAGTTCGGCTCGCGCCTGCCCGTCCACGATGCGCGGGCCAATCGCGGCAGTTTCCGGATCCGTCCGTAGCTCGTCCACCAGGCGATCGATGGCTCCGGGCGGGACGACGGTGTCACTGTTGAGCAGCAAAACCAGGTCGCTCGTCGTCGCGCGAATGGCAAGGTTGTTCGCGCGCGCAAAGCCGTGATTGCCACCAGCCTCCATGAGCCGCACCGCTGGCCAGGATCGTCGAACGAGCTCGGCGCTGCCATCCGTGGACCCGTTGTCCACCACGACAATCTGATGCGGTACGTGCGGCGGCGCATCGTGAAGCGAGCGCAGGCAGCGATCGAGATCGCTGCGCGTATTGTGGTTCACGATGATGATGGTGAGGTCGGTCAAGGAGTTCTCAGTGTTCATTCTGGGCCTGGAGTTCGACGCGGAGGTCGCAGTGTCCGCGGAGGCCGCAAAGGATCTTTATCCAAGGAGTTCTTTGCGCGCTCCGCGACCTCGGCGTCCTCGGCGTTGAGAATGTTCACCAGCTTTCAGGTTCTCCCTGACGTGCCGGCTTCCTCCAGCGCTGCGAGCGTCTCTCGGGCTGCCTGATGCCAGGAGTAGCGAGCGAGCACCGTCGGTGCTCGAGCCAGCAGGTCTGCACGGCACGCTGGCTCGAACAGCAGCTGATTGAGAGCATCAGCCGTGGCGTCAATATCTCCGCCAGGAACATAGCGCGCGGCATCGCCAAAGACCTCGCGCGCGACCGCGGTGTCGGTGAGCACGACCGGAATACCGGATGCGAGCGCTTCGAGTGGCGGCAGGCCAAACCCTTCGTATTCCGACAAGAAGGCAAAGACACCGGCGCGTCGGTAGAGCTCCGCGACGCACATGGTCGGGTTCATACGATCGGAGGCGTACTCGCTGGTGGAGCTCGAGACCGCTGACCAGGCGGCTCAGATCCTGGTGTGGATACGTCCGGTTCTCGCCAACAATCTCGAGCTGCACCTCCGGATGCTCATGCGCGATTTGCGCAAACGCGCGAATCAAATCGGGGAGGTGCCGCCGATTGAAGATGGACCCGACAAAAAGAATCAGCGCCTCGCGGGGAGGAGCATTCTCGGAGGGGCTTGACGGCACCGGAAGCCGGACCCCGAGCGGGATGACCCGGATGCGGCCAGAAGAGACGCCCAAACGCTCGACGATTTCACGCTGTGAATGCTCCGACAGCGTCAGCACGACCCGGGCTTTCCGCGCGCATCGCCGCGCGAGCCAATTGCGTCGGACGCGCTCTCGCCACCGGAACCATTCCGGATGAGCCGCAAACGACACGTCGTGCATAGAAAGGACGATGGGCGCGGAAACTCGAAGGGGAGCGGAGTACGCGGGAGCGAAGAACACCGTCGGCCTCGTCCGGTTCACAGCGCGTGCGAGGGCCCCCTGTTCCCACGCGGTACCCCCATTGCCAGCAACGAGTTGCAGCTCGAATGGCGGCGACGGCGATATGCTTGAGGAGCTTCCGGGGCAAACAGCACGAACCGGTGATTTCGGGCAGCCGGCATCTCGGCCCATTCGGAGAGCAGCGCGTTCAGGTACCGTCCGACGCCGGTGGGCTTGCCGCAAATCTCTCTTGCGTCAATTCCGATGAGCACGGACGTGGGCGGCCTCCTCGAACGCCGCACGAACAAGAGCTGCCGTGGATGGCCAGTTGAACCGCGTCGCTCGCTCGCGCCCGCGCGCGGAAAGCGCATCTGCCAGCCAGCCGTTTGACAACAGCTGATCGAGCGCTGATACCAGTGAGTCTTCAGAGTCCGGGGACATCAACAGACCCGCATCGCCGACCACCTCCGGCAGGGCACCGCGATCGCTTGTCACCACCGGTATTCCGAGCGACATGGCCTCGAGCGCCGTGATGCCAAACCCTTCGTTCCACGAGGGCAGGACGAGGACGCGCGCACCGCAATACACACGCTGACGGTCGAGTTCCGAAACATAGCCAATGTGTTCGACATGTCCCGCCAGTGGCGGCTGTGCTATCGCGTCGAGCCACGGGCGTGCCTCGGGTGTCGCGCCACCGGCCAGCACCAGTTTCGGCATGTCGGGACGACGCGACAAGAGCCGTCCGTAGGCGGCCAGGAGCAGTCCGACATTCTTACGGGGCTCCAGCGTTCCCATGAACAAGAGATAGCCGCTTTCAGGTGTGCACGCCCGCGGCGCGTCATGCCATGCGTGGCGCCCCGGGCGGACAGACACGGATCCGCTCTTTCTCAATACCGAGGGTGTGTCCAAGTTCCGCGGCGGTGTAGTGCGACGACACGATGATACGATCCGCGCGGCGGGCATGATCACCGACCAGACGGGGGTAGTCACGTCGAATCTCCGCCTGCGTTCGTTCGGGATGATTCAGGAAATCGATGTCGTGAATGGTGACCACCTGCGCCGCGCGCCGCGTCGGGGTGAGCAGCGGATGCGCCGAACACACCACGTCCTGGTCGCCGGTGCCCAGCAACTCGACGGGCGGCCATTCGAGGTTGTGCCACGCGAGGTTCAGCAGCCGGACAGGAATGCGATGGTCGGAGATACGCACGCCCGGGCAGTCTCGCCGAAGATTTGGATCGGGCCGGTCCTTCCAGGAGCTCGTAAAGAGCGTGAGCGAGTCGCCAAATTTTCCCGTGGCGAGGTGCCGTGCCAGCTGATGCAGATATTCGCCGACCCCGGTCCGGGCTCGAAGCGCCGGCCGATAGTCTAATAGGATCCGCATACCGGAGACACATGCTATCGTGGATGATGATGAGCCGCAACTCCTTGTTATTCAATAAGTTGACAGGTCGGTACTCGTTATGTTAAGGTCCTGCGGTCGGACCGCAGGACTGGGCGGGACGCTTCCGACAGTCCCCGGAACCCGGAGCAGAGCGCATGAAAATCGGTGTCATTGGAACGGGCTATGTCGGCCTGGTTGTCGGAGCTTGCCTCGCCGAGACGGGCAACGACGTGATCTGTGTCGACTCGAACGCGGCAAAAATTCGGTCGCTTCGCCGCGGGGTGATGCCAATCTATGAGCCGGGGCTCGAAGAGCTGGTACGACGCAACCAGAGCGAGAAGCGGCTCACCTTCACGACAGTCCTGCCGCGCGCCGTCCGCGCTTCGACGATTGTGTTCATTGCCGTCGCCACGCCCCAGGACGAGGATGGCGCAGCCGACCTGCAGCATGTTGTCGCCGTTGCCCGCGACATCGCCCGTGCGATGAAAGGCTACACGGTCGTGGTGGACAAGAGCACCGTCCCCGTGGGCACGGCAGCGAAGGTGCGTGAGATCATTCGCCGGGAAACGACGCACCCGTTCAGCGTCGTGAGCAATCCGGAGTTTCTCAAGCAGGGTGCGGCCGTCGAGGATTTCCTGAAACCGGATCGCGTGGTGGTTGGCGTCGAAGATCCGCGTGCCGCCGACCTCATGATGGAGCTGTACGCGCCATTTACGCGCACGGGTGCACCGATTCTCGTCATGGATTGCGCCAGCGCGGAAATGACGAAGTACGCGGCCAATGCGATTCTGGCCACCCGCATCTCGTTCATGAACGAAATCGCGAACGTCTGCGAAGTCTGTGGCGGTGACGTCGATCAGGTGCGGAGGGCGATCGGAGCCGATCGACGGATTGGGTCGTCCTTTCTCTTCCCAGGGATCGGTTATGGCGGGAGTTGCTTTCCCAAGGATGTGGCTGCGCTTGGGAGGTTTGCTCAGGACAAAGGGTACGACTTTCAAATTCTCAAGGCGGTCGAGCAGGTCAACCGGGACCAGCGAGTCCGGTTCGTGGATCAAATCGAGCGGCGTCTTCGCCCACTCAAGGGAAAAACCCTGGCGGTCTGGGGTCTCGCGTTCAAGCCGCGCACCGACGACATGCGCGAGGCGCCCGCGATCACCGTAATCAATCGACTGTTGACGCTTGGTGCGAAGGTCCAGGCGTTCGACCCGGAGGCTGAACGTGTCGCGCGCGGAATTTTTGGCAGCCGCATTCAGCTGGCCGACAAGGCCTACGATGCGCTGAAGGGCGCGGACGCACTGGCGATCATCACCGAGTGGAACGAGTTCCGGGAGCCGGACTTCGATCGCATGCGCAAGTTGATGCGTTCGCCGATCATCTTCGATGGCCGGAACCTCTACAAGCCGGCTCAGATGAAGGCCTTGGGCTTTACCTACGTCTCGGTCGGCCGCCCTGAGGCGGTCGGCCGTCCCGGGGGCGCCACCTGAGCGGCGGGGCACGGGGCACGCGCGGCGTTATGACCGACCCGCTCATCTCGGTCGTCATGCCGGTCTACAACGAGCGGGCGACGGTTGAAGAGATCGTCACGCGCGTTCTGGCGGTCCCGTTGCGGATTCAGCTCATCGTGGTCGACGATCGATCGACCGACGGCACGCGCGACGTTCTGAACGATCTCCAGCAGCGGTTTGGCTTCGAACTCCTGCTGCAGGAGCGCAACCAGGGCAAGGGGGCCGCTCTCCGTCGCGGGTTTGAACGGGTGTCCGGAGACATCGTCCTCGTCCAGGATGCGGACCTCGAGTATTCGCCGGAAGATTTCCCACTGCTCATCGAGCTCATTTGTGATGGCCGGGCCGATGTCGTGTACGGGTCGCGGTTTCTTGGCCGGCACCGGGTGTTTCTCTTTACTCACTATCTGGGCAACCGGGTCCTGACACTGGTCGCGAACGTCCTCTACAACACCATGCTGACGGACATGGAGACCTGCTATAAGGTGATGCGGGTCAGCGTGCTCCGATCGTTCGCGCTGCAGTCGAACGGTTTTGGGATCGAGCCGGAGATTACAGCAAAGATCTTCAAGCGGAAATACCGCGTCTACGAAGTGCCCATTACCTACGATGGGCGGGGCTATGACGAAGGCAAGAAGATTACATGGCGCGACGGCGTGGTTGCGCTCTGGATCCTCCTGAAGTACCGATTCATCGAGTGAACGCCTTTCAGCGCCTGCTTCGTTATGCGACTCCCTACCGGACGCGACTGGTGTGGGCCATTGCGGCCATGCTGGTGTATGCCGGCGGGTCGATGTATCTCGCATCGCTGATCAAGCCGATTTTCGACCAGGTCCTGCCCAAGCGAGAGCTCCTCTTGTACACGTCTCTCGCGATCCTTGGCGCGTACGTCCTGAAGGGGATCGGAGGGTATCTCTCCGACTACTACATGGCGGATGTCGGCCAGCGGGTCGTGATGGATGTGCGCACGGCGTTGTATCGTCACATTCTCGACCAATCGGCGGCGTTTTTTGCGCGCCACTCGACGGGCCAGCTGCTGTCGCGCGTGACCAACGACGTGGCGCAGGTCCAGCGGGCCGTGTCGGAGACCATTGGCGATCTCCTGCGCGAGTCGCTGGCCATCACGGGTTACCTGGCGTTGCTCTTCTACTACGACGCTCGGCTGGCGCTCGTCTGCCTCACGGGCGCGCCCCTCGTCGTGTATCCGCTCGTCCGACTCGGTCGGCGCGTGCGCAAGACCACACGCCGGAGTCAGGAGCAGCTCGAGCGCGTCTCGCACGTCGGAGCTGAAGCGTTCAATTCTCATCGAATCGTCAAAGCGTTCGGTGCCGAGGGACGCGAAAGCGAGAAGTTCGGCCGTGCGCTGTTCCAGTTGTACCGGACGAACATGAAGGTCACCTCCATCATGTCGGTGCTTCCGCCAACGATGGAGCTTCTGGGTGCGCTCGGCATGGTGGGAGCGTTGTGGTACGGCAGCCGCGCGATCGCACTGGGTCAACTGACGGCCGGCGAGTTCACGCTGTTCCTGGGCGCGTTGTTCCTGATGTACGGTCCGATCAAGAAGCTGAGCCGGGTCAACGCGAACCTCCAGCAGGCAATCGCGGCGTCCGAACGCATCTTCGAGCTGCTGGATACGCACAGCGAGGTCCCCGAACGGCCCGGCGCGCCGCCTCTTCCCCCCTGACTGACTCCATCGTCTTCCGCGACGTGACCTTTGCATACGAAGAGTCGCGGCCCCGATCGATTCTCAAGGGCGTGTCGTTCGAGGTCAAAGCCGGTGAAATGGTTGCCATCGTCGGGCGCAGCGGGGCCGGCAAAACAACGCTCGTCAACCTTCTGCCGCGTTTTTTCGATGTCACCAGGGGCACCATTCTGATCGACGGTCACGATATCCGCGATGTCTCGCTCGCGTCACTCCGCGCCCAGGTCGGGATTGTGACGCAGGAGACGCTCTTGTTCGACGACTCGATTGCAAACAACATCGCTTACGGACATGTGCGCGCCAACCGGCAGGAGATCGAGGCCGCCGCCCGAGCGGCTCATGCGCACGAGTTCATCGCGGCCCTGCCCCATGGTTACGACGCGCGGATTGGCGAGCGAGGACAGCGTCTGTCTGGCGGTCAGCGCCAGCGGCTCGCGATCGCGCGAGCGCTGCTCAAGAACGCGCCCATCCTGATTCTCGACGAAGCCACGTCGTCGCTCGACTCGGAATCTGAACGCCTCGTGCAGGATGCGCTGACGACTTTGCTCTTCAACCGGACATCGTTTGTCATCGCCCATCGGCTGACGACCATTCGTCGAGCTGACGCCATCATCGTGCTCGACAAGGGCCGGGTGTCCGAAGTCGGGCGGCACGACGATCTCCTGGCGCGAGGCGGCGTGTACGCGAACCTCTACGCGCTGCAGCTTCTCGAGCCACGGCCGAGTGACGAGCCTGAGCTGGCGGGAGGCCTCGTCGAACCTGTTGGCGCGGACAACAACCCTCCGCCAAAGGAAAGCGCCGTTCGCCCGCGTCAGGAACGCGATTCGGCGATTCAACAGAAGACCGGCACCGGGCGGTAAAGAGCTGCGCTGCAGATCTCCATGATCAAGAGCATGACCGGCTTTGCTTCCGTGACCCGCGAGAGCGAGACCGCGACGGTAAGCGTGACCGTCCGAACCCTCAACCACCGATTTCTCGATCTCCAACTACGGCTGCCAGGGAGTCTTGGTGAGCTCGAGGCTGCCCTTCGACAACTGGTGCAGCAGCGCATCGCTCGTGGGCGAGTGGAGTGCGGGGTGGCGGTGCAGTTTCGGCATCCCCCGGCCGTGGATGTGGAGTTCAATGAACAGCTGGGGGCCGCATTGACCGCCGCATTGCACGTGGCGCGCGATCGGGGGCTGGTGACGGGTTCCATGACCCCTGGCGATTTGCTGCGGCTGCCCCAGGCACTCGCCATCCGCGAGCGTTCGAATGAGCGTGATCCTGCCGTCATGGTGGAGGTCGCAGCACTGGTCACCGTCGCCGTGGATGCGGCTCTGACCCAGCTCGACAAGATGCGGGTGACTGAGGGGGAACATCTTGGCGCCGACCTCGACTCGCGTCGAACGGTCGTTGCCGAAATGGTGGAGCAGATTGCCAAAGCGGCAATCGACGGCCAGACGGACGTGCAAGCACGTCTCGCCGCGCGAGTGCAGGAGCTCACGGCTGACATTCAGGTGGATCGGGCGGCTATTGCGCTTGAAGTGGTCCGGTTTGCGGCCAGGTCGGACATCAGCGAAGAATTGGCGCGCTTTCGAGCCCACGTCGTGCACTGGCAGCAGCTGGCTGCGGGCGCCGAGCCGTGCGGCCGCAAGCTCGATTTTCTGCTTCAGGAAATGAACCGCGAGGTCAACACCATGGGGTCGAAAGCAGACGGTCTCAAGGTGTCGGAGGTAATCATTGCGGCCAAAGCCGAGCTGGAGAAGATGAAGGAGCAGGTGCAGAATGTGGAGTAGCTGGGGATTGGGGATCGGGGATTGGGGGTTGGGGATCAAAGATTGCCAATCCCCAATCCCCGATCCCCGATCCCCACATGAATCATGAGCCGCGGCATTCTGTTCATCGTCTCCGCCCCGTCTGGCACCGGGAAGACGACGCTGGTCGAGCGGCTGGTGCAGGTGCTGCCCGACCTGACGATGTCACGGTCGTATACGTCGAGAGCGGCGCGCGCGGGTGAGAGGGACGGCGTCGACTATAATTTCATCAGCCGCGATCGGTTCGAAGCGATGGCGGAGCGGGGCGAGTTCCTGGAGTGGGCCGAGGTGTTCGGGAATCTCTACGGCACCTCGACCGCCGATACCGATCGGTGCCTGTCCACGGGCCGCGATCTGGTCCTCGTGATCGATGTCCAGGGGGCGCGGCAGGTCAGGAGGCTACGCCCGGACAGCGTGGGTATCTTTGTGCTGCCGCCTTCGTTTGCCGTTCTCGAACAACGATTGCGGGGGCGCAGCAAGGACTCGGATGCGGCCATTGCCCGCAGGCTCGAGGTGGCGCGACAGGAAGTCGGTGGCGTGGTGGACTACGACTACGTGGTGATCAACGACGAAGTCGATCGGGCGGTCGAACGTTTGCAGTCGATCGTCAGGGCCGAACGCGCGGGGTTGACCGCCATGAGCGTGCGAACGAGTCGGATTGTTGAAAGCTTCAAGGCCGACCTGAAGCCCAAAGCCTAGAGCCCAAAGTCTAAAGCCTATGTTGATCGCCCTCGGCGTGACCGGCGGAATCGGCGCTTACAAAGCCGTGGAAGTCGCGCGTGGCCTGCAGAAGGCCGGGCACGATGTCGTGGCCGTCATGACGCGGTCGGCCCGCAAGTTCGTCGGACCGGTCACGTTCGAAGCGATCACGCGCCGCCGCGTCATCACCGACCAATTTGCGCCCGGCGTCAACGCCGACATCGAGCACATTTCCATTGCGTCCGAAATCGATCTCCTGCTCGTGGCGCCGGCCACGGCGAACCTCATCGGCAAGTTCGCCAACGGGATCGCCGACGATTTCCTGACGTCTCTCTATCTGGCAACGCGCGCACCGGTCCTCATCGCGCCGGCCATGAATACCAACATGTTCGAGCACCCGTCGGTTCGCGAGAACATGTCCCGACTCATGAATCGTGGCGTGCAGTTCGTCGATCCAGGCTCCGGCTATCTCGCGTGTGGCTGGATAGGAAAAGGGCGGCTGGCCGAGCCGGACGACATCGTGGCCGCCTCGCTGCAGGTCCTTCAACCGGCTGGACCGCTGCGAGGACGACGCGTGCTCGTCACGGCCGGACCGACCTACGAGCCTATCGATCCGGTTCGGTACCTGGGCAACCGCTCGAGTGGAAAAATGGGATTTGCGCTGGCGTCCGAAGCGGCACGGCGCGGCGCCACCGTCACGCTCGTGGCCGGGCCGACGACTGCCGAACCTCCAGTTGGCACCGTGGAAGTTGTCAACGTCCGGAGCGCGGCTGAGATGTATCGCGCGGTCATTGAGCGCGCGTCCGACGTCGATGTCGTGATCATGGCGGCTGCGGTCGCGGACTACACGCCGGCAGAGGTTGCCACCGAAAAAATTGCGAAAGACGATGAGACGCTCACGATTCAGCTCAGGCGCACAGTGGACATTCTCGCCAGGCTGGGCCGTCAGCGCGGCTCCGGGGAGCGACCGCTCCTCGTCGGATTTGCGGCCGAAACGCACGACGTGCTGGCGAAAGCCCGGTCGAAGCGACAGGCGAAGCGCGTGGATCTGATTGTGGCGAACGACGTGTCGAGAACGGATGCCGGCTTCGAGAGCGAGTCCAATTCGGTAACCCTGATTGCGGCAGACGGCGAACAGGCCGTTCCCTTGCAACCAAAGGCCGGGGTGGCACGGGCAATTCTGGACCGCGTGGAATCGATGTTGAGCCGAACGCCGGCGGAAGCGTGACCACGAAACCCACATCTCAACGCTGAGGGCGCCGAGGTCGCAGAGTCCGCAGAGAATTCTTTGCCTGAGTTCCTCTGCGACCTCAGCGGCCTCTGCGAACACTGCGTTTACCGTTGAGAGCTTGGAACTCAGAACGACGAATGAATATCCGAGACCAGCTCGCCCAACATCTCGAGTTCTACAGTGAGCTGGGTGTGACGGGCACCAGCCGCGACCCTGTATGGACCACACGTTCAATCGGGTCACCGGTCGAGACGCCCTCGGCAGCCAATTCCCAAGAAAACACGAACTTACCAGTTGCCGTGCCGTGCCTCTCGTGCGATCCGACGAGGTGCTCGGGGGCATTCGGAATGATATCGGTGATTGCACCCGTTGCAAGCTGCACAAAGCGGGGCGCCACACGATCGTCTTCGGAGTCGGAAATCCCGATGCCGACCTCATGTTCGTCGGGGAAGCGCCAGGCAGGGATGAAGATCTGCAGGGCATACCGTTTGTGGGTCGGGCGGGACAGAAGCTCACGCAAATCATCGAGGCCATCGGCCTGACGCGCGATCAGGTTTACATTGCGAACGTGATCAAATGCCGGCCTCCGGAAAACCGCAATCCCGATCCCGATGAAGTCGAGACGTGCGAACCCTTTCTCTTTCGCCAGATTGACGCGATTCGGCCGAAGGTCGATCGTCGCGCTCGGCACGTTTGCGGCTCGATCGCTGCTCAAGACCATGGATCCGATTTCGCGGCTGCGCGGTCGCGTCTACGACTATCGAGGCGCCAAGCTGATCCCGACGTTTCATCCCGCGTTCCTGCTCGCGCAACCCCGCCTGTCGTCGCGAGGTCTGGGAAGACATGAAGAAGGTGCGCGCGATCCTGCAAGAGCCGTAGGCGTGGGCGCGTAAATCTCCCGGTGCGCTTCATCTCAGTCGCTGTCCCGGTTCCGTTCCTCGATCAACTCACCTATGGCGTTCCGGACGAAATGGAAGAGCCGGTGCGCGGGGCCCGTGTTGTGGTTCCGCTGGGCCCACGACTTGTGACCGGCATCGTGATCAGCACCGCGGAACCACCCTCCGACCTCGCGTCCATCAAACCGATTGCTGACACGCTCGATGATGAACCGTTCCTGCCCGACGAGGTGCTCGACCTTGCGCTGTGGGTGGGGGAGTACTACGCCTGTGGTGCCGGTGACGCTGTTGGCGCAGCGATGCCCCCACGCGCGACGGTCCAAAGTGAACGAAAAGTGAAAATCACCGAGCGTGGATCCCAGTGGCTGGCCGCCGAAGGGAACCTCGCTCGGGGAATTCGTGCGAGCATCCTGGCTGCGCTGCAGCCGCGGCATCATCCCGTAGGCGTGAGCGTGCTGGGGTCGTCACTGGCCGGGGCGAATCGTTCCGTGGAGTTGCCGGCGACGTTGTCCTCGGCGATACGCGCGCTCGAGCGTGACGGTCTGGTGGAAATATCGCGAGCGCTCCGTGGCGGCGCGTCGGCGCACAAGACTGTTCGGATTGCGGCCATGACCGTCCAGGGGCGCGAAAGCCTCGAGGCTGGCTCGGTCTCGTCCCTTGGCGGCAAACAACGTGAGGCGCTGACGATGCTGTCCGGGAGTCCGGACGGATTATCACTTCCAGAACTGGCGGTCCGAGGATGCCAATCGGGGACCATCGCCAGGCTCGCGCGGCGAGGCCTCGTCGCAATCCGCCACGAGCGGGTGGACCGCGATCCGTTTGCGGGCGTTGCGGAAAGGTGCGCGTTGGCAGGAGCCTCATTGGTGGGGCGTTCGCTCACGACTGAACAGGTGGCTGCGGTCGATCGATTGAGCCAATTGGCCATTACTCGAGCGTTTCAGGTTGCCTTGCTGCACGGTGTGACCGGGAGCGGCAAGACCGAAGTGTATGTAAGGCTTGCCAGCCTCGTACAAGCGGAGCGGCGGTCGGGTACTGGTCCTGGTTCCCGAGATCGCTCTCACCCCCGCGGTTGCGTCGACCTTTCGTGCCGCGTTTGGTGACCGTGTGGCCATCCAGCACAGCGGCCTCACCGATGGAGAGCGGTACCGATCAGTGGCAGCGAATTCGACGCGGCGACGTCTCGATCGTCGTGGGGACGCGGTCGGCGGTGTTTGCGCCGCTCTCCGAACTCGGCCTCATTGTGGTGGACGAGGAGCACGACGGATCGTTCAAGCAGGAAGAGGCGCCCCGCTATCACGCCCGCGACGTCGCGGTCGTTCGTGGGAAGAAGGTTGGCGCGCTTGTTGTGCTCGGGTCAGCGACCCCTGCCATCGAAACGTACCAGAATGCGCTGGCTGGGCGCTACGAGCGCATCAGACTCGATCGACGCGTGTTCGATCGTCCACTCCCGTCCGTGCGCATCGTCAGCATGCGCGAGGAGTATGCGGAACACGGAACCGAGGTCATCCTGAGCGGGCAGCTCAGAGCCGCCATCGACGATCGGTTGAACCGCGGCAGAGCAGACCCTGGTGCTGCTGAATCGTCGCGGTTTCGCGACAGCGGTGTTCTGCCGTGAATGTGCCAGCACCATTGAATGTCCGAACTGCAGCGTGTCGCTGACAGTGCATACCGAACGACGCGGAACGCACCGCGCGAGATGTCATTACTGCAACTATTCCGTCGTACCAAAGGCATGCCCGAAGTGCGCAGGCCCCTATCTGGAACGCGCCGGATTCGGTACCGAACGCGTGGAAACCGAAATCAAATCGTTATGGCCTCGAGGCGCGGGTCGGCCGCCTGGACCGTGATACCGCCAGACGCCGTGGTGCCGTGCAAAAGCTGCTGTCCGAGGTGATTGGCGGCGACATCGATGTGCTGGTCGGCACCCAGATGATCGCCAAAGGTCACGACTTTCCGAGAGTGACGCTGGTAGGCGTGATTTCGGCCGATGTCGGGCTCGGCCTGGCGGACTTTCGGGCGGCTGAGCGCACGTTTCAGTTGCTGACGCAGGTTGCCGGACGGGCCGGACGTGGTGACACCCCCGGCGAGGCCGTCATTCAGACGCTGTACCCGGACCACTACAGCATCCGGCACGCATGCCGGCAGGAGTACGGCGCATTTTTCGACGATGAGATTCGATTCCGGCAGGCGATGCGCTATCCGCCTGTCGTGGCGCTGATTAACGCAATCGTTCGTGCACCGACGTTCGGCCAGGCGATGGATGAGGCCTCGGATCTCGTGGCGAGCCTGCGACAAAACGGCCAGGAACGCTTCCGCATTCTCGGACCAGCGCCGGCACCGCTCGGCCGTCTTCGGGGCGAATACCGCGTCCAGTTCTTTCTGAAAGGTACCAAACGGGTCGCAATGCGCGAAGCGCTTCTAGCCGTGCTTGCCACGCGCCCAGAGCTTCGCAAGCGCATCACGGTTGATGTTGATCCACTGAGCGTGCTCTGACGTCTGCCGTCCGGCTAAAGCCGGACGTGACTGCCGACTGTTACTGTCCTCTCAGCAAATCCACCAGCTCGATTGGTCTCGGTGTAAAACAGATCACGAGCATGATCAGCGCGAAACCCGCCAGCAGCCGCCGCGTCGGGTCGATCGGTTCGTCCTCGTCCAGCGTACGGGGATGCCGTGGGCCGAGGCTCACAATCATGGCAACCAGCAGGACCGTCCACACCAGCCAGCTGCGCGAAAAGAACACCGTGAGGCAGACGGCGACACCCGTCATGATCAGAGTGACGATGGTTGAACGGCGCCCGAGGACGGCATACGAGATGTGGCCACCGTCGAGCTGGCCGATTGGAAAAAGATTCAGCGCCGTGGCGAGCAGGCCGAACCATGCAGCCATCCCGATGGGATGCAGGAACACCGCGGAACCTTCGGGCACCGGTCCGAGCAGCACGCGCGTGGCGGCCTGGAAGAGCAAGGGTTCACCTAACGACGGGCCGAAATAGCGCGCCGGGATCGTTTCGACCTGAGACAGTGAGATGCCGATGATGAGCGCCGGCACCGCGACCAGAAAACCCGCAAACGGTCCCGCGGCACCAATGTCGAAGAGCATTCGCTTGGTAGGAATCGGCTCGCGAATCCGGATGAACGCGCCGAATGTTCCAAACAGCAAAGGCGACGGGATAAAGAACGGGAGCGATGCGTCAACCTGATAATATCGGCACGCGAGATAGTGCCCCATTTCATGAGCGCCGAGAATCAGGAGAATCGTCACGCTGTAGGCGACGCCGCCGCCGAAGAACGTCGTGCTGACGGCAGTGAGAAAGAGAAGGAGCAGATGGAGCCACCGGCGGTCCTGGAACTTCCGCCTCGGGGGCGGCATCGCATACTCATCAGGCCCGCCCACAGTCGGCGGCCCAAATTCGTACGGCTGATTCGAGTCGAGCGGCACGTCGGGGTGCCCCGGCACGTGGATCCTCAGGGATGGCGGACGCGTCACCGCGCCGTGAGTTTGGGATCGGTTACGTGATGTTCTGCAGGTCCTTGCCCGGCTTGAACCGAATCGTCCGACCCGGGGGGATCCGCACTTCCTTGCCGGTCCGGGGGTTTCGCCCGATGCCACGCTTCCGGGGCTTGACCTGAAAAACGCCGAAACCGCGGAGCTCGATCCGTTCTCCGCGCTGCATTGAGACTCGCATCGCGTCGAAGACCGCGTCCACCGCCACCTCGGCTTTGACTTTGGTGATGTCGGCGGCCTTGGAAACCTCGTTCACGATGTCGACCTTGATCATGCTTAGGCTCTCCTCAGAACGCGCAACTATCATAGAGAGAGTCACTTACGCTGTCAAGGCTGGTGCTAAGTGCCAATTCGTGCCCCCAAAGTCATTCTTGTCGGCCGCCCGAACGTCGGCAAGTCCACGCTTTTCAACCGGATCGTGGGCTCCAGACGCGCCATCGTTGCGCCGGTGGCCGGCACGACCAGGGATGTTATCCAGCAACCTGCTATCGTGGCAAGGAGTTACGTTCACGCTTACCGATACCGGGGGAATGTTTGGCGCGAGCGACGATCCGCTTGCGTGAACTCGTCCTCGAGCACGGTCGGCAGGCGCTCCGGCTCGCCGACCTGATTGTATTCGTCCTGGACGGTCGGGACGGCGTGCTGCCCGGCGACCAAATCATTGCTCAAACAGTCCGCACGGTTGGCTGTCCGGTGCTTCTGGCCGTTAACAAGACGGATGACCGACGAGCGAGCGCCGCGAGCGGCGAGTTCCACAGTCTCGGATTCCAACCCGTGTTTGAAATCTCCGCCGAGCATGGGACCGGCGTTGCCGAACTGCTCGACGAAATCGCCAACCAGCTGCAGGGACCGACGGCCGAAATCCGACGAAGCACGTTCGACGGACCGCATCGACACGGGCATTGCCATCGTCGGGCGTCCCAACGTGGGCAAGTCGTCCCTGGTCAACCGGTTGCTGCGCGAAGAGCGAATGCTGGTCAGCGACATGCCGGGCACGACGCGTGACGCGGTCGATTCCGTTCTCCAGTGGCACCGGCGGAGCTTCCGAATTGTCGATACGGCCGGCATGCGTCGCCGCGGGCGGGTCGCCAAAGGGGGCAAGATTGAAGCCGTCAGCGTTCTCGCTGCCAGCAAGGCTATCGAACAGGCTGATGTCGTCGTGCTCGTGATTGATGCCACGGAAGGGGCGACAGACCAGGATGGAGCCATTGCTGGTGAGGTTGAGCGGGCGGGCCGAGGCCTCATCATCGCGGCCAACAAGTGGGATTTGCTCAAGGGCCAGCCGGCGGAAGCCGCCCGGTTCGACGATCGACTGCGCTTTCAGCTGAAGTTTCTTGACTACGTGCCAATCGTGCATCTGTCGGCCCTGACCGGCGAGCGAACGCCCAGGCTCCTCGAGCTGATCGACAAAGTCGCGGGCGCGCGGCGACTGCGCGTCAAGACACCTGAACTCAACCGGTTCATTGCCGAGGTCACCGCGAGGAACCCGCCGGTGAGCCCCGGCTCGAAACATGTGAGGATCCTCTACGCCGCTCAGACCAGTGCCGCCCCGCCAACATTCGTGCTGTTCACCAACGTCGCCACCACGTTCCATTTTTCCTATCAACGGTACCTGGTGAACCAGCTTCGCGAACGGTTTGGTTTCGTAGGAACGCCCATCCGGCTCCAGGTGAGACGACGGTCGCGGAAGCCGTAGAACGATGTGCCGGCCGTGCAACCGCGTGATATACTTTGCACGCGCTGAGTACGTGCCCTCTATGTCGTTAACGTACGAACGTTCGCTCATCGAAGCCTCTGCCGAGATTCCCAACCGGGCGCTGTTCAAGCCGGCCGAGGTCTGCGAGATTGCCCAGTTGCAGCCGTACGTCCTGCGATCCTGGGAAGCTGAGTTCCCCGATCTCGGGGTGACGCGCGGCGGCGCCGCGGCGCGCATGTACCGGCGCGCCGATGTGGAGCGCGTCCTTCAAATCAAGCACCTCCTCTTCGTGGAGGGTCTGACGCTTGCAGGAATCCGGCGTCGGATTGAGGACGATGCCTCCCCGGTCGTGGCCGAAGACGTCCCGTTGAACGAGTTGCTGGGCCGGAACGCTCGCGAACGGTTGACCGCAGTCAAGCGGGGACTGCAAGGTATTCTTGACCTGCTCTCTCGAGAAGACGTGACCGAGCCATTGCCCGCTCTTCGACTTGCTGCGGCTCCGGAGAAGGCGTCCAGTAAGCCGGACGGAAGGCGCACGACATTGCCGCCCAAGACCCTGGCCCGGTCGAGGAGCGCCAGGAAGACCAGGCCACCGCGCCGGAAGCGGCACTGACCCGAAAGTGAAAACTCAAAACTGAAAAATCAGAACTTCAAGCCCTTCTGGCGCTCATTCTTCACTTCTAAGTTTTCAGTTTTCATTTTTCAGTTGTAGGACTCAGAGATCGGGATGTAGCGCAGCCTGGCTAGCGCACCTGACTGGGGGTCAGGGGGTCGCCGGTTCGAATCCGGCCATCCCGACCAATTTCGCCTTGTAACCCGTCCAACTCTAGGTCGGACTGCACCGCTCTGGCATCGGCAACTGGCAGAAAGCAGCGGAACGTCGCGCCGCCGTCGACGTTGTTCTCGGCCCTGATTGATCCTCGGTGCGTGCTGACGATCGATCGGCTAATCGCAAGCCCGAGGCCGAGGCCCTGATCGCGAAACGTCACGAATGGCTCGAATATTTGTTCAAGCTGTTCGTTCGTAATGCCGACACCGCGGTCAGATACGGCGAGCTGCACGAAGCTATCCTCCCACGTCGTCGCGAGCGAAATCTGTCGCTTCGCCACGTGCGTCTCGCTCATCGCATCGCACGCGTTCAGGATGAGATTGAGCACCACCTGCTGTAGTTGAATGCGATCGCCCAGCACCAGTGGAATATCGGGCATCAGCGTGCTCGTGACGGTGATGCGCCGCGACACGACTTCGCTGCGTGCCAGATCGACGACCTCCCGAACAACCTCGTTCATGTTGACCGGTTGGAGCGCAGTGACCTCCTTCCGCAGCAAGGCGCGCCAGCGATCGATGACCGTGGCTGCCCGCCTGTTGTTCCCGATGATGTCGTCGAGCGCGGCCCGCAGCTCCTCAATGTCCGGCGGATCGCGATTCACCAGGTGTCGTGCTGCCTGCGCGTTGCTGAGCATAGCCGTCAGCGGCTGGCTCAATTCGTGCGCGAGCGCACCCGTGAGGTCTGCGAGCATGGTGACCCGGCTCAAATGCGCCAGTTGCACTCGTTGCGCGCCGGCCTCCAGTTCGGCGCGCTTGTGATCGGTGATATCCCGGACGATGCTGAGGATCTTGTCGCCGTCACAGCGGGCAATGCACGCCTCGTAAAAACGCTCGCTGTCATCGGACCCGAGCGTGTACTCGACTTTTTCGGGTTCGTCCGACGCCCCCACGCGCAGGAAGGCTTGCGCGAGGGTCTCTCCAATTGGAGGAGGCAGCACCTCCGTGACGCGTTTGCCAAGGAATGCCGCCGGGGGCGCGTGCAGGTTCGACGCGTCGCTGGCGTGATAGTCGAGAAAGACGCCCTCGATCGTCGTCAGGAACATCCAGTCGGGAATCGCCCGCAGAATGGCCAGATTGCGTGCTTCGCTGTGCCGCAGTGCCTGGTGGGCGCGCTGCTGTTCAATGGCGATTCGTGCAACATTGGCCGCCCACTCAATCAGCCGCAGTTCTTCGTCACTGGGAGTGCGCGGGTCGTCGTAGTACATGGCAAACGAACCGAGCACCTTCCGGTGCGGCGAAAAAATGGGTGTCGACCAGCATGCCCGCAGTCCATACTTCCGCGCGAGATCACGGTAATCCTCCCACAGCGGGTCGGTGAGGATGTCCGTCACGATGATCTGTGTGCCCAGAAACATCGCTGTTCCGCACGAGCCGCTGCGCGGACCGATCGGCGAGCCGTCGATCGCGCGCACGTAGTCGTCGGGAAGGCTGCAGGCGGCACCATGCCGCACGTGGATGCCGTCGTCATCGAGCAGCAGCACGGAGCACCGCATGCCGTTGGACTGCTGCTCGACGAGGCGGACCAGGCAGTCCAGCACGTCACCCAGGGCGCTGCCGGTGGCGATCATCCCGAGCACCTGATGATGGGTGGTGCGAAACGCCTCCTCTCGGCGCCGTTCGGTGATATCGCGTGAGACCGCCAGCAACTGGACCACAGCGCCGTTCACGTCGGTGATCGGCGTCACGACAACGTCCCACCACCGCCCCGTGCCTGAGGCGTTTCGGCAGGAGGCCCTGGAAACGCCCATGCCCCCCCTTGATTGCTTCCGCGACCGCTTCCTCCACCGAGCGGCGAGCGTCTCCCTCGAAGAACCCCGCAATCGGGCGGTTCAGCACCTCAGCGGTATCCGTGATTTCGAGCAGGCGCAGGCCTTCGCGATTGATATAGAGGAGCCGGCCGTCGAGGTCGAGAATTTTCACGCAATCACCGGTATTCTCGACAATCCGCTTGTTGATTTCCTCCGCCTGCCGAAGCGCCTGTTCGCCGCGCTTGCGCTCGGTGATATCGGTGAAGGTCCCGGACATCTGGACGGCGGTGCCGTGCGCATCTCTGGCCACGGAGCCGCGCGCGAGAAACCATCGGATGCTGCCATCCCGATGCAGCAGCCGATGCTCGAACTCATAGAACGCGGTCTCACGCGCAATGTGAGCCCGAATTCGCTCGAGACCAGTGGCTTTGTCATCGGGATGCACCAGACGGTTCCAGTCGTCGAGGTGATTGCGGATCTCGTGATCCTGGTAGCCGAGCATCTCTTTGAGAACTGGATCCACATAGATCTCGCCTGTCGCGAGATGCCAATCCCAGATTCCCACGCCGCCGGCCGCTGCCGCGCGCCGGTACCGATCGTCAGCGTGCATGGCGTTCGTGCAATGTGTCGGCCGATGAGATCGCATGCGCAACGGCCTTCATCAACGTGACGTCGTCGAACGGCTTGCTGACAGACGGGGTATCGACGGCAGGGGAGATGTCTCGAGCCTTCGGATCGCTGTCGCCGGTGATGAAAACAACAGGTGTGGGCCTCGAGCGGCTCCGAAGCCGTTCCCGCAGTTCGGGGCCGCTGAGACGCGGCAGGCGCACATCGAGGATCAGGCAGTCGACAGCGACGGTTTCCGCCTCGAAGTCCTCGGCCGACCCAAATACGTATACGTCATGGCCCATGCTACGCAGGAGCCGCGCGAGCGCCACCCGCACATCCTCGTCGTCGTCGACAATCGCCAGTCTCATATTGGTTCCTCAGCAGTCGTGAGTCGTCTGGGCAAACCCCGGGATAGTATCAGTTTTCTCGAATTGACGTAGCGGGTTGGCGCGAGATATGGCGTGAGTGACGCGAAGGTCTTCCTGCTGCGGCCGACGGCGTTCCGACGTCAGAGGTTACGTCAGCCGGGCCGTTGCGCTGCGGCAAAGCTGGACGACACGTCCTCCGGTCGGTCGCTGATTCCATCAGACGATCTTGAGGGCCGGGAACGGTTCGTGCCCGTTCTGGTCCGGAGTGCACGGGTCGAGTCGCCGGCGTCACCTCGAAGTACGGTGACCCGTTGAATCAACCATGTCACCGATGCGCAGAGCGCTGCGGTCAGCGCAGCGAGCAATGCGAGCTCGACTCCGACAACCGTGAGCGTTGAGACGATGTGCCAGATGCCGAGGAGTGACGACGCCGGCGGGGAGAGACTGTTCGGAGTCACGGGCGAGCTCGACCTGCGGCTGAGTCGGGCACGCGCATTGCCCGTGCCCGACCCAGCTTCCGCTACTTGCCGGTCACGCGGACGTCGATCCTTCGGTTGCGCTGGCGGCCCGCTTCGGTGTCGTTGGTCGCCACCGGATACTGCTCGCCATAGCCTTCGGCCTCGAGGCGCCGCGCGTCGATTCCGTGGCGGACTACGGCTTGCCTTGTGTTTTCGGCCCGCGCCTGCGACAGTTTCAGGTTCGATGCGGGATCGCCGACATTGTCTGTGTACCCACCGATCTTCAGGTTCACGTTTGGATAGCACCTGAGGATGTCGGCGATATTCCGCAGTTGCGCCTCTGAGCTCGGCCTCAGCGTCGCCGAGGCACTCTCGAACTCGAGACGGTCGAAGCTGACCCATTCCACTTTGTCGACCGTGAGTGCCCTGTCGTTGATGAACCCCACGAGTCTGGTTTCGACGCCGTTCGGCGCAACCTCGAGCTCCTGACCGCAGCTCAGCAAGTGCTTCACCAACGGCAGCGCAGCAGTGCCGACCGTGCCGACGACGTCCCGCCTCGGTTCCCGGGTGCGCAGTCCGCTGAGACCCCAGACGAGCAGGGGCAGGAGCAGCAATGGCAACGCCCATTTGAGCCAGCCGAGACCTCCCGGCCGATGATAGACACCCGCTGGGCGAACGGGCGGACTGTAGGCTCGCGCGGCCTCAGCACGCTCGTAGGCTCGTGCGGGTTCTTCCCATCCGCTTAATCCCAGCACCCTCGCCATTCCTGGCGGAGCAACGCTTCGAAGATATGCCCCCTGTTCACCGAGGAGTTTAGCGATGGAGGAGGCGTTGAAGCCGCCAGCCGCAGTCGCCTCGCGGCTCAGCAGACTGAGGACGAACGGCATGGCGATGCCGAGCAACGAGACAGACGACTGCGGACGAATTCCGGCGGCGGACGCTATCCAGTCCGTCAGACCGGTCTGACGGGTGCCAAAAAGCGACGAGACCAGAGGCGCGCCGACTTTCAGCGCGTCCGAGGCGCCGGACCCGGACTTGAGCAGGCTACCGACGCCCCTGAAGGTCGCTCCGTCGAAGCCGCCACGCTGCAGCATCCCGAACAGGTCCGTGGCCCCTTGCGTCGTCTGGGCGCTCTGGGCCAGCCCCCCCAGAATGGCCGGAATGGCATGCCCGAGCGCGGTCTGCGTGTTTGGGAGAGTCTCCCCTGCAAATAACGCGATCTTCGCGATCGCGTCCAGGGAGAATTCGTTCTCCAGCGCTTTGATAAGATTCACGGCCATGCTGAAGGCTCCTTTCCGGTTGATGAATGTGGCGAGTGGCCTCACGCTCAGCGAGCGCTACGCACACTCTCCCACGCGTACCTGACCACGGCCTTGCTCTGATTCCACGTCCCGGGGTTCTTCTCCTCCCAGATGTGGCGGGCATCCGCCTCGACAGCTGTCCACGGGCTGCTGCGGAATGGCTCGCGCGTGGCCAGACCGTGTCCGAAACGGAACGCGGGCGTGAGACTTTCGTACGTCACGCCGGTACTCGCCAGCTGCTTCGTGTAGAAGTTCTTGAACTCGTCGCCGTACGCGTCGAAAGGCCGCACCGCCGGAATCTCTTCGACCTGAACATCCTGACGTCGCAAGGTCTCCTTGATCGTCTCGATCTTGTTGACCACTTCCTTCCCAAGGGTGACCTCCTCGACCACGCGCGCCGTCTTCTTCACCTGCGCAATCTCGTCCATCTCGACCATCTCGAACGAGCGTGCCCTGAACAGGTCCGGGCTGAACTCGACAGCTCGGTTGATCGGGCGCCGTTGTACACGAAGCGTTTCGTCTTTCAGCGCAATGTTCTGGGCGACCTCGCGCTCGGTCACGACGTTGTAAATGCGCATCCGACCGCGCTCCACCTGTTCCTTGCCGACTGCCAAATCCTCCTCGATGACCTCGAGCACGTTGTCGTTCCTGGCGGCGTCTGTGAGTGCCACCTCCTTCGGGGGGACTTTTGCGGCGACCGGGACCTGCTTGGGGACCGCTGAGGTGGCTTGTTTCGCGGCTGCGGCTGCTGCTCCGGCCGTGGCAATTGCCGCCGGGGCGACCTTTCGGGCGAGGTCGCCGGCCCGCTTTCCAATATTGACCATGTCGAACGAGCCCAGGATCGATGCCGCCCGGGCGACGGCAGTGTCGCCCACATTGGCGGTCACGATGGTTCCGCCATCACGAACACCTCTGAGATAGATGTCGACGTCCGGCTCCGGAATCCAGCTGTGCATTCTCGCCAACTTGGGGACGTCGTCCTGATCGTCGTTGGTCAGGATGTCGAGATCGGCCTTCGCGTACCCCTCTGCAACGAGGGTGGCAAAGGCGCGCTTGGCTTCTTCCGCCCGATCAAACAAGCCGATGACTGTTTTCATGGTTGCCCTCTCCTTTTCAAACTGCCGTCACTGATCCTTGTCACGGATTCCGGTCGGTGCCGGTATCGGCACGACACGTTCCACGTCCACGACTTCACGGCGCAGCGTGACGACTTGAGGTGAGCTCGTCATGGTGCGGCGCCGGGAAATGCGGATCTCTTCCCGCAGGATGAGCCGCTTCTCGATTACCACGATTTCTTCGAGTACCGGTATGACGAGCACGCCATCTTCCTCGCGTGACTCCGGCGGCGCGCCTTCGACAGGCCGGTTGACCACCACGCGCTCCACGATGACGTCTTCGCGGACAAGTGGCGTATCGACGGTCTGCTTGCTCGTTTCGACCCGTTTGTGGAGACGCACGGCTCCACGGGCGACGCGAGCGGTCTCAACCTCAAGCTCCTCGGCCACAACAGGGATGACGAGAACGTCCCCTTGGCTTGACGCGTCGTCGATGTCGGAACGCTCGCGCGTCGCATCGTCGACCGTCTGACTGAAGTCCTCCGCGGCCTTTCGTGATTGGTCCTGCATGTAGTGCCTGCTGCCGATCGGAAAAGCTTGCGGCCTCTCGATGTCGCACGTTGGTTGTGCGACAAACGTGCCATCGTCTTCGCAGTCACACGCCAGCGATTCGCAGCCGATTCATCATGGCAACAATGGCGAGCGTCAACGTCATGGCGTCGTGACCACGGCATTTCCACGTCACCACGGCATCTCACGGTGGCAGCATCGGCACACCGTCGACGGCTCGTTCTTGCGAGCCACGATACTGCGCTGATATGTGCGCGTGTATCGTCGAAGGCCCGCGGAATGTCGGGGAGATCAGCGTGAAGAAAAGGCTTGAGCGCGCCTTAAAAGGCGCGCGCGACAGATGCGCTGAGAAATGCCGGGAGGTTGTTGCGGATGCCTGTCAGTTCCGGCACTCGAAATTGCGCGCGTCCTGGGGATCGCCAGATCCCTTGTAGGCGGGATATTGCGGGTACGCGCAGAGCGGGCGGCTTCGTCCCGGCAGCGCACGTCCAGTGGCCGTCACGCCATTCGGCGGCGTGCTCTTTTCGACCCAGTCAACGATCGCGCCAAGGAGGTCGAACGTATCGAGCGCCTCTCCGCCGCCGCAGTGTCCCATGCCGGGAGCGAGGAAGAGTCGACTCCAGTTCATCACCTGTGAGACGCCTCCGTTGGCGGCGGTCATGCGCTCGTAGTAATCAACTGTGTCGAGTGCCGAGAACCACGGATCGCTCACGCCGTGATAGAAGAGCAGCTTCCCACCCTGGTTTGAGAACGTATTCAAGTTCGTCCAGCTCGATGTCGCGGTCAGGATCGCTTGCGGATCGGCCGCTGCCTCCGCTGCGATCCGATCGACATCCAGTTCAATTGCCGTGAAGGGGGGGCCGACTGGATTCAATCCACCGTGGAGCAACCCGGGAATGCCTTGCGTCGCGGCAATGCCGGTGTCGAAAAGAAATCCTGTATACACCTGCCGACCCTTGGAATCCTTGGGTCCGGCAAATCCTTTTTCGAGCGCGGCCGCCTGCGCCGCAGACAGACACCCATCCGCCTTGGCTCCTGGGCACACGAGCGTCCTTGGATCGAAGCGACAGGCGCGCGTGTTGAACACCATTCCGTCCTTCAATCCATCGCCCGCGTCGCACGCGTTGAGGAACCCGTCGATGACCACTTTCTTGTCGCTCTCCGAGAGCGCCTGGCGCGTCATGGGTTTGCCCGAGGCGTCTTTGGGTGCCACCTGGTTGAGCATGACCGCCACCCACTGATCACCAATGCCGGAGAAATTAGTCCGCATGGCCGGAGCTCCGACCACGATGCCGTCAAAATACGTGGGGTACCGCTGCGCCATGAGCATCCCTTCGCGCCCACCGGTTGAACAGCCCGCAAAATACGATCGTGTCGCGGGCTTCGCATAGTGCTGCGCGATGATCTGCTTGGCAAGCGCCGCGACGCGGCCGACAGCCTGATACGCAAAGTCGAGGCTTGCCTGTTGCTCCCGCATGAACGTGGCGTCGAACACCTGGCCGGTGTGGCCAGTGTCGGTGCTGACGACGGCAAACCCGCGGGCGAGGCCGGGAGTGCCCCCAGCTGCGGCCGCGCCAATCGGCGTTTGCACTGAACCGTTCAGGCCGCCGCCTCCTTGAAAGAGAAAACGGCCGTTCCACTCTGCCGGCAACGACAACGCGAAGCCAATGCCGTAACCGGTGCCGTCAGCGCCGGTCCGTCGGTCTAACACTCCGTCAAGTCGGCAATAGGCCGGGAACTTTGCGCTGCTCGGTGGGGCACCGCGACCCGCAGGTGGCGCTGTGCCAGCTGGTACCCACTCGGCCTTTGTAATGGCAAGTGACAGACCGGGAATCTGAAGCTTGGTAAGGGCAGCACACGCAGCAGCATCGCGCCCGGCCGTCTGGGCGGCCGCGGTCGTCGAGGCGATGAGAAAGGCCGCGAAGGCGCCGAACGTTGGTGCGATCAAACTACGCAACGGCGCCTCCTTAGCCCACCTTAATTCGTCGCGAAGCAGTAGATGAGGCCGGCACCGCCCGTCGCGACCAGGTTCTCCTGACTGCAGCCTTTGCTCGGATGCACCGCATTCCAGGACGTGTTGGGGCCGCCGGTGCGGTCGTGATGACCGACCTGTGCCGAACCCGTGCTGTTGCTCGTCCAGTTATTGCAGGTGTGATCCATCCCGTCGGTGTAGGCTCTGCCGTCCGGCTGTGAGCCGGTCAGGATGTCGTGCTCGTTTGGTTTGTCTCCAACGCCCTTGATGGGTTCCCCTTTTTCGCTCAACGCTGTGGCCCTCGTCAGCGTGTTTCCGAGACGCGCCTGCTCCAACGTGTCCCCGTGGAGATGGGCCACATTCTCTGCCACGCGCTGACCCCTCGCGTTGAACCAGGGTCCGTTGCCGATTCGGTCACGCGCATTCACAGCACCCGCGCCTTGCGTGCTGAGATACGCTTGCCATTTGGCGCTGCCACGGCCCGCACCAGTCGCAAGCATCTGGCAGTATGCATCAGCACCGGCCAGTCCTCCGAGGTTTCCCCCATCTCCCTTGCCGACGCTGGTCACAAAGAACGACATCGGCGGTGGCGGTCCCTGTTGTCCCCGTCCCTGCGGCTGCGGCGGCGCCGGCGCCTGCTGTGCCAGGGCCATATAGGAGCCCAGCATCAGCGACACCGCCAGAGCGGCTAGAACCGATCGTGTCCATCTCATGTTCATGACAACTCCTCCATTGCGGGCTGCATCTTATCCGATCCCAAATGGAAAAGGGGAGTGGTCACGCGTGCTCCGGAGGTGCCGCGGTCGACAGCGTGGCCGCCGCGACGAGCAGCATGGCAATGGCCACACCGCAGACACCGGTCCACTGCCACCGTTGCCAGGCCGCGGCCCCGAGTGCAGAGCCGGCCGACCCGCCAAGGAAGAACGCGAAGATGTAGATGGTATTCAGACGGTTGCGCACCTCCGGCAGAAGCCGGTGGATTCGTGACTGGTTGATGACATGCCCGCCCTGGATGCCCGCATCCAGCAGGATGACCCCCACGACGAGGCCCGTGAGGGTGTGTCCAAGGACCGACACCAGCACGAACGCACTCGCAGCGACCCACACGGCGATGCGCAGGTTCATACGAGCGTTCAGGCGATCGGCAAGGCGCCCGGCCAGCGGCGCAGTCGCCGCACCGACGGCGCCGATGAGGCCGAAGAGGCCCGCGACGCGGCTGCCGTAGCCAAGCGGCGGCGCCTCGAGGTGAAAGGACAGCATGGCCCAGAAGGCGCAGAAGGCACCAAAGAGCATGCTGCCGACGATCGCCGACTCGCGCAGGACGGGCTCGGTCAGGATCAGGCGCCCCATGGACCGCATCAACTGCGGGTACGGCAGCCGCATGGGTGGCTGACTGCGCGGCAAAGCTGTTGCGAGCACGAACGCCAGGATCAGCATGATCAAGCTTGCGATCCAATACATCGCGCGCCAGCCGAGCACGGTCCCGAGATAGCCGCTGGCCACTCGCGACAACAGGATGCCAATGAGGAGCCCGCTCATGACCGTTCCAACGGCTCGTCCGCGTCGGTCAGGCGTTGCGAGATGGGCGGCAAACGGCACGAGCATTTGGGGAGTGGCTGAACACACACCCACCAGAAAACTGGCCACGCCCAGCCAGACGAACGATCGTGCCAGGGCCACGCCAATCAGGCTGATTGAGGCCGCAACGAGCAGCGTGATGATCAGGTGTCGTCGTTCCCTGATATCTCCAAGGGGAACGAGGCATACGATGCCGGTTGCGACGCCGAGTTGCGTCAGCATCGCAATCACACCCATAGCGGCCGGTGACGCATCGAACGCACGGCCAATGTTCGCAAGGAGCGGCTGGCTGTAGTAGATGTTCGCCACCGTCAGGCCCGCACCGACGGCCATGATGATGAGCACGCGCGTGCTGATTCCGGATCCAGGCGGGTGATCGGATGGCACGCTTACCACAGAGGTTACAGAGGTCACGGAGGAACTTAAGATGGTGAGACGAGTGGTCGGGGCGCGCGTCAGGCTGCCCGGAATGAAGGCGCGACGCCCTCAGGGCTGCGGAATGCGTCCGTCGTAGGTCAGGACTCCCGTCAGTCCGGGCCGAGTCGTGGTTGCTGTGATTTGCGGGCCACTCGGCTTCGCGTACGAAATGCGTGGCCGCGAGTAGGTGATCCGATACTGCTGGCTCTGACGGACGTGACTGTCGCCAATTTGCCGGCCAAATTCGGGCAGCAATGTCATCAAGCGCGTGCTGGCTGCGATGTTCTCGTAGCGGCCGTTCGTCATTTGCGTCAACCCGAGTCCGACCTGCACCTGGTTGGCCCCTGTGTTGTTGAGCGTCCGACGTCCGCCGCGCGCGAGCATCACCACGTGCAGCGTCACGGCATGCTGCACCATCTGCCTCGCAAGCCGGTCGATGTCTCGTTCAATCACCGAGCTGCCTTCGATGCCGTCGGATCCGACGATCAGGATGACCGGGAAGTGCTCGCCTTCGTCCTTGGCGATGCGGTTGCCCGCCTCGACGAGCCCATCGAGAAACTTGGCCGCCCCGGAATCCGGCGAGAGCAGTCCGATGCTCTCGATGACCTTTTGCCTGTCGCGCGTCGGTCGCACGATCCACCGTGGTTGGGGCGCCAGGGTCAGCAGCGACATTTCCACCCCGGCGGGCAGCTCCTCGAACAGACCACGCAATCCCTCGCGAAGCTGGACGAGCGCGTTGGAGGTGGCCTGACTGTTGTCGACGAGCACCGTCAGCTTGGTCGGCCAATCAACCGGCTCGATCCGGAGCGTGTCACGCGGCTGACCGTCTTCCTGGATTGTCACTTCGTCCAGCGCGAGGTCGGTCACGGGTGCACCCGAGCGATCGACGAGGCTGAGGAAGATCTGGTGTTCATCCTGCGCCTGCAGGATCCCCCTCCCGACCGGCGAGACGAGAAGCGAGGCCACCAGCAGTAATCGGGTCGTGTTGGTTGGCCTGGTCCGACGCTGATCGACTCCAAGAAAGAGCGTCACGTCATTACCCCCACTGGACTAGGGTTCGGGTACTCGCCCATCGAGTGACATCGTGCCGACGAGACCCTCACGTGCTGTGGTCGCCGAAATGCCCTGGCTTGGAACGCCGGCTCCAGCCGGGCGCACATACGTAATGCGATATTGCTGGCTTTGTCGAAGATGGCTCTTTGCAATGCGTTCGCCGAATTCGGGAAGCAGCGTGGGGAGCCGTGTGGCGGCCGCAATGTTCTCGTACCAGCCGCCGGTCTGCTCTGTCAGCGCAAGGCCCAGCTGAACCTGAAGGGCGCCGCTTACCGTCGATGCGCGATCGCCCCCAATAGAAAGCATCACAACATGAACGGTTACCGCGTTTTCGGTGATCTTCTTTGATAATCGCTCGACGTCTCGTTCCCGGAACGAACTCCCCTCGGGTCCGTCGGTCCCGACGACCATGATGACCGGAAAGCGCTCGGACTTGTCTTTGTCGAACCGGTTGACGGCCTCGAGCAGTCCTTCGGCAAAGCGTGCGGCACTGGAATCGGGTGTGACGAGGTCGACACCCTGAATGATTTTCTGTCGCTCGGTCGTGGGGCGCACGACCGTGCGAGGCTGCGGATTGAGCGTGACCAGCGACATCTCAATCCCGTCGGGAAGCGTTTCAAAAAACGCGCGCAGGCCATTGCGCAGCAGCACGAGTCCGCTGTTCGCAAACGCGCCGTTGTCGACCAGGACGACAAGCTTGATGGGCCAGTTGATGGGTTCGATCTTCAAGGTCTCTCGCTTCATGCCATCTTCGAGGACCGTCACCTCATCCTGCCGGAGGTCTGTGACAGGAGCGCCGCTCGGGTCGAGCATGCTGAGGAAGAGTTGTTGTGTCTGCTGTGCCTGCACGGTCACGGCTAGCCATGCCACCAGACACAGGCACAGGCTGGCCCGTCCGAGGGGAGCGATCAGGTGTCGAGTCATCGGTCGTTGAGCGCCCACGGTTTGTTGGCGGATTCAGAACCGCCAGGTGTGAAACACGGTATGAAGTAGTCATGCTGAAGTAATCATTCGGACCTGTCAAGAAGAGTAAGCTACGTGACGACCCGCCGCATGGCGACTTCCAATAAAAAACTGGCGTACTTTGCGTGGATCGCCATTTGTGTGATCTGGGGTACGACGTATCTCGCCATCAAAATCTGTCTCGAGACCATTCCTCCGGCTTTGATGGGAGGCATCCGTTTCATCACCGCGGCTGGACTGTTGGGCGCGGGGTTGATGGCCTTCAGGGCACGCCTGCCGGAACGGCGGACATGGCCGGCCATGGCAGTGATTGGCATACTGCTGCTGGGCATTGGGAATGGGGGTGTGATTATTGCCGAGCAATGGGTGCCGAGCGGCATCGCGGCCGTGTTGATCGGCACACTACCATTCTGGATGGTCGGGGTTCAGGCGCTGTGGTTCAGAAACGAGCAATTGGGCTGGCGCCATGCCGCCGGACTGCTGCTGGGGTTTGCCGGAATCATCTTGCTCGTCTGGTCCGATATCCGACTCTCGGACGCGACCGGACGCCGGTTTCTGCTGGGCGTCGGTGCGCTGCAAGCGGCGTGTTGTGGCTGGGCCGTGGGATCGGTGTATTCGAAGGGCTATGCAAGCGGGGGAGATCCACTTGGCGCGTCGGCGCTGCAAATGTTCTTCGGCGGTGCATTCATGCTTGCCGTGGGAACGATCCATGGCGAATGGGCCGACCTGCACTTCAGCACCCGCACGCTGGCAGCGCTCGGTTACCTCGTGCTGGCGGGTTCCATCGTGGCCTTTGTGGCCTATAACTACGCCCTCAAGCACCTGCCGGTGTCGTTTGTGTCGCTGTATGCGTACGTCAATCCGGTGGTGGCCGTTGCGCTCGGGACTGCGCTGCTGGGCGAACCGTTTACGCTACGGACGGCTATGGCGATCGTAGCGATCCTGGGAGGTGTGGCGCTCGTCAAGATGGGCGGGTCGCATTGACGTCACTTATCCCCGTACAGTTGACGGTACATCACGTAGTTGCTGTAGACGGTCCGGACATAGGTCCGCGTTTCTGCGTACGGAATGGTATCGACAAACAAATCCTGCGATACGCCGCGCGCCGCTTTCCACCACTCTATGGTCCGGTCCTCACCGGCGTTGTACGCCGCCATCACCGGGACCGCTTCGTTGTCGAATTCGCGCAGGAGGTCTGCCGTCAGCCTGGCGCCGAAGGCGGCGCTCGTCTGCGGTCGAAGCAACATCGCGCGGTCCGTAATCGTGACGCCAACTTTGGGCGCGAGGTTGTCGGCCGTGTACGGCATGATCTGAAACAGCCCGATCGCGCCGACGACGGATCGCACTGAAGGATCGAATCGGGATTCCTGTCGCGCCAGCGAGAGGAGAAGAAGCGGATCGACGCGAGCCGATTCGCCGGCCGGGCGCACGACGTTCCAGAATGCGCGCGGATACGCAAGACGCCAGAAATCCTCGGGCAATCCGGTAGCCGGTGTTTCGAGAAACGAGCCAAACCTCGTTTCCACTATCCCGACAGCTTGCCGGTACTCGCCGGCGGCCGTGAGCGCGCGAGCCGTCATCAGCGCGAGTGCCGGATCGTTGCGGACGTCGCTGCCGAGCTGGCGAATCATCTGCGCCGCCTCGGCCTTGAGGCCCGCACGTGCGAGCAGTGCAGCGCCCCGAAACCGCACGTGCGCACGAGACGTGTCGCGAAGCAGTGTCGGCGGAAAGACTGCCCGGGCGGACGGCGTAGGTAGTCTGGCCTTCAGGGCCGACAGCTGCTCGCGCGCGCGAATCCCGTAATAGTTGTACGGCGAGGTTCGCGCGAGCACCGTCAATGAAAGTACAGCTTCATCCTGACGATTCCGGCGCCCGGCCAGTACAGGCCGTCCAGTAGTCCGCGATGAGCACCGTTTCGGGGCCCGGTTTGAGCCGTCGCATCGTGGCAAAGATGCGTTCGGCCCGGTCCAGCTGACCCGCACGAATGGCCGCCACTCCGGCCCGCCACAACACATCCACTCGCAGATCGCGCGCCTTCGCTGTCTGATAGAGGCGGTCGTAAATATCGAGGCCTTCTGCAAGCTCCCCAACGCTGACCAGGTACGCCGCGAGCAGCCGGCCCAGACTCAGGCGGTCGTCGAGCGGCACACCCGGGATGTCCCCGAGCCACAAGGCTCTTCCTCGAGCCCGCACGCCATCGGTTCGACCTTCTCTGACGTCGAGGCGGTACTGCAAGACGTGGACGTCCGACGCTTGAGGGTGCGCTGGATAGAGCTCGAGAAACTTGTCGGCTTCGGCACGCGCCTCGGAATTGGCCCGCGCGCGGTAGAACGTGTCGGCGGTGAGTGCCTGTATCTCCGGAGTACTGGCAGGATAGGCGCGCTTCCAGTCCTCCAGGACCGTCACCGCATCGTCGAAGAGCGACGCGTTGCGAAGCCGATCGGCCAGTCGGCGGTAGTCTGGCTCGGCAAACGGTTCGACCGAGACGTTGAGCGCGTCCGCCAGTTTGACCGCGTGCGCCCGTGCCCTCGCAAATGTGGCTGCCTGCCGTGATTGAAGCTGAAGGTTTCGCACGGTGGCTCGTGCGGCCGCCCGATCACCGGCTTGCTCGAGTGTGACCGCCAGGCTCAACGTAGCTTGATCGACCGCAAATGCTGAGCTCGCTTCCGCAATCACACGCCGGTAGAGGGACGCGGCGCGATCGAGCTGACCCGCTGCACGATACGCGCTTGCCAACGCAGACCAGAGATCCCCGAACTCACGGATCGGCTGACGACCCAGCAGCTCTTCGGCGCGCGCAAGATTGGCGGCTCGAATGTGACTGTCCACCGCAAATCGAAACGCCGTCGGCTCGATCGCATCGGCGCGGGCCGCAATGTCTTCCCAGGCCAGTGCGCTCGGTGCGTGCTCACCCTTTGCTGCGAGCAGACGGGCGCGCAGCACCAGAGCCTCGAGCGGTACGTCAGTGCCCGAGGCCGGAACCTTTCGATCGAGTAGCGCCAGTGCCTCGGCGTGCTGCCCAGCCTCCCACAACGCAACGACGTCGGGATAAATCGGCTCGGGAAGTCGAGCGTCATCGGCTGTCGACTGAGTGTGAAGGGGCAGCTGACCGGCCACAGCGATGAGCCCGATGAGTGCGAGGATGGCGATGATCGAGCGGGACATAGTCCTCTCTATTCATCGTAACATCGGGCAGAACACAGCAGGCTTGCCGGCGGGTTTCCGGCGGGTCTAAAGACCCGCCGACCGATCTACTCCTGATCCAGCCTGCTCGGCATGTCGGCGACCACGTACGCCATGACCGCAATGCTGGCGGCGGCGCGAGCGATGTCCTTGGGTGCAACCTTATCGACCGTGTCGGCAGCCGTGTGGTGCAGGAAGAAGAACCGACTGTCGTCGCCATCGAGCGACATGCTGGGAATATTACCTGCCTGAACGCTGGGGCCGATATCCGCGCCGCCCCCCACCGCGGCGACACGGTTTGCCCCTACCTCTCGCAAGAGCTCGGCAATCTCGGTGATGCGCGCACGAGCCTTCGGCGAGCCACTGAACCCGAAACCAATCGGCGGGAACAGCCCCGTATCGGTTTCCAGCATCATCAGGTGGTTCTTCAGCTCCAGCATGTACTTCTCACGATACGCGTATGCGCCCCGAAGCCCGTTCTCTTCGTTGGTGAAGAGCACCACACGAATCGTACGGCGTGGCTTCAGGCCGAGCTTCTTGAGAAGTCGAACGGCTTCCCACACTGCCACGCAGCCAGCGCCATCGTCGACTGCGCCAGTCCCTACGTCCCACGAGTCGATGTGACCGGCAATCACGACCACTTCCTCGGGCCTGTCGCTTCCCGATAGTTCCCCTATCACGTTGGCGGAAGGCGTATCGGGTTCGTCGCGGGCAGACATGGTCAATCTCACCACCACCGGGACTCGGCGATCCTGTAATCGTTGCAGGCGCTCGGCGTCTTCCACGGAGATGGCGGCGGCAGGGATCCGCCGTGGCGCATTGGCGTAGCTCGTCGAGCCGGTGTGAGGAGTGCGATGTCCGGTCGGGCCGATGGAGCGGATCAGGGCAGCGACCGCGCCGTACTGGGCCGCGCGCGCCGGGCCTGCCGTCCGGTAGGGCACCGTGTCGTTGTAGCTCGTGTATGGAGCGTTGAACACCACGATTTTGCCCCGCGCCGCGCTGCTGTTGGCATCGAGCGCTTCGAAACTCCGGACGACGAGCACTTCAGCTTCGACGCCTTCAGGCGGTGTGCCGACGCTGCCGCCGAGACCGAGCATGGCGATCGTGTGTCGTCCGGGCGTCACGATCTCCGCGCTCTCGGTTCCTCGGACCCAGCGCGGGACCATGACGGGCTCGAGCCGAACGTTGTCCAGGCCATCCTTTCGCATTTCGTCGGCAATCCACCTGAGGGCGTCGTCAAGTGCCGGCGATCCGCTCAACCGATGTCCGAACGTATCGGTCAGCTCGGCAAGCCGCGTCCACGCGAAATCGTCAGCCTGCGCTTCGCGCAGGATGCGCTGCGCTGGACCGCGGTATGGCGCGAGCCATGAGGAATGTCCGTTACTGCCTGGTTTGTCTGCTGGAGTTTGCGCTGCCTGGCCGAGCGTCAGCACGGCAACGGCAAACAGCGTGACCAGCGTGCCCACGAAGATTGGGAGCGCGTGGCGTCGTCGAGGCATCGACCGGAGATCAGACGGCTGCTGGTGATCGCGGAGCGCTGCGAACCTGTCGGACGACGGTGGCCAGGTCGGCGTCGGTGATTGATTTCTGCGCATCGGCGAGGCTGATGATTTTCTGATACACCTGGTCGAGCTCGAAACGTGTCAACTGAATGCCGATGGCTTCGCAGCGGTGCCGCACGGCGTGTCGTCCCGAATGCTTGCCGAGCACCAAAGTCCTCGAGGGCACACCCACATCTTCCGGACGCATGATTTCGTAGGTGCGTCGATCCTTGAGAAAGCCATCCTGATGGATTCCGGCTTCGTGCGCAAATGCATTTCGGCCGACGATGGCTTTGTTGGCTTGAACGTTCTGGCCGGTCAGTGCGGCCAGCAGCTGGCTGACGGGGAAGAGTTGCTGCGTGCACACGGCGGTTTCAAAGGGCAGGCGGTCGCTCCGGACTTTGAAGCCCATCACGATCTCTTCCATTGATGCGTTGCCAGCCCGTTCGCCAATCCCATTGATCGTACATTCGACCTGGCGCGCCCCGGCACGGATCGCCGCGTGGGTGTTGGCAACGGCCAGACCCAAATCGTCGTGGCAGTGGGCGCTGAAGACCGCCTGGTCCGCGTTTGGCACGCGTTCCAGAATGGTCCGAAAGAAGTCGCCTAGCTCGTCCGGGGTCGCGTAGCCCACCGTATCGGGCAGGTTGATGGTCGTCGCGCCGGCGGCAATCACGGCTTCGACCACGCGACAGAGAAAGTCCATGTCGGTTCGGGTCGCATCCTCGGCGGAAAACTGCACGTTGTCGGTGTACTTCCGGGCGAGCTTGACGCCCGCCACCGCTGACGACAAACACTCCTCGTGACTGATATGCAGCTTGTGAACCAGATGCAGATCGGACGTGGCCAGAAAGGTGTGAATTCGCGCACGGTCGGCGCCGCGGAGCGATTCCCCGGCCCGCTCGATATCCTGAGGGCGGCTGCGCGCCAGCGCGGCAATCACGGGGCGTCGAACATGCTGGGCAACCTGACGCACGCCCTCGAAGTCGGCCTCGGACGCGATGGGGAAGCCCGCCTCGATAATGTCCACACCAAGCGCATCCAGCTCACGCGCGAGCTGCAGTTTCTCGGCCGTCGTCAGCGAGAATCCCGGGGCCTGCTCCCCGTCTCTGAGCGTCGTGTCGAAGATCGTGATGCGGTCCTGGGTCATGCCCGGCCCTCCACTCTCGCTTGTACGGCTTTGCCGGGGCTGTCGTCAAGCCTAATATTCATGAAGTTGTTATTAGATTCGATTATGATAGGCTGCCAGCACCCCCAGCACGGGCCGTTTCGTGCCTTTGGGAGCATCCCTATGGATTTGACCGAGTTGCGCGTTTTTCTCGCCGTGGCAACCGAGCGAAGTTTTTCCAGAGCTGCCTCGAAGCTCCACCGAACCCAACCGGCAATCAGTCAAGCCATCCGCCGTCTTGAAGACGAGGTCGGCGAGCGGCTCTTCGATCGGTCCTCGAAAGACGGCACGCTGACCGAAGCGGGCCGTGTCCTCAAGGATTATGCGGACCGTATCCTGCGGTTGACGGAGGAAGCCGAGACGTCGGTCCGCGAACTGCGCGATCTCCACCGGGGTCGCGTGCTGATTGGTGTCAACGAGGCGGCGGTTCACATTCTGTTGCCGCTCATCGATCGTTTCCGGAGCGATCACCCCGCGGTCGTGCTCGATGTCCGGCGCGTCGCGGCACGGCATGTGGCCGTCGAGGTCGGGCAGGGAACGCTGGATTTTGGCATCCTGACCTTCCAGCCTCCCGAGCGGGCGTTGCAGGCCCTGACCATTGGCGCAGACGAGATGGTGCTGCTGGTGCATCCCGGCCATCCGCTGGCAGGGCGCGCGAAGGTCACGCTGGCCGAGTTCGGCCAGCAGACCGTTGTCGCGCACAGCGATCCATCACCGGCACGCGAGCGCGTCCTGAGAGTGTCCGAAGTCCGGCACGCTCCAATCAACATTCAGATTGCCCTGCCCAGTCTCGAGGCAATCAAACGCGCGGTCGAACTGCAAATGGGTGTCGCGTTATTGCCTCGTCGCTGTGCGTTGACAGAAATTGCCCGGGGCACTCTCGTGGCGGTTCGCGTACCCGAGGTGCGGTTGCCCCGACAGGTACGACTGGTCTACCGCCGACGCGGCGAGCTGTCGCATGCGGCTGCCGCGTTTCTCGAGATGGTCCGGCAGATTGCCGGTCAGGCCGACAAGATCGAGCCGGCCGAGCATGGAGGTTCGACCTACCGAGCGCAAGCGGGCCGCACCTGGATCTGCGAGCGCGTTTCAACACTAGAGCTTGCGAACGTTCACGCTGATCACGCTGAGACCGCGGAGGTCGCAGAGAACCTGATAACTTGAAACTGAAAACTGAAAACTACCTAGAACTCGCGCAGGTAGGGGAGGCCCGTGGCGACCGCCTTGATCTGCTCGATGTCGTCCAGGAGCTGCCCCGTTGCGTCCCACGTCCCGGCGAGGAGCGCTTCGCGAGCACTGGCGGGAAGCGCAGCGTTGAACGTGCGCCCGCCCGATTTCACGCTCGAATCGGTCAGTGAGATCGAGATTTCCTCTTCCGGGTTCGCTTCGGCCGCGGCCATGAGGGTTTCGATGGAGTCGGCGCTCAGGGTGAGGCAGGGGAGCCCCATGACCAGCGCGTTCCCAAAGAAAATGTCCGAGTACGATTCACCCAGAATGGCCTTGATGCCCCAGCGCTGAAGCGCCTGCGGCGCATGTTCGCGTGACGACCCGCACCCGAAGTTTCTGTTGACGATCAGGATCGACCCCCCGTGAAACCGGGGATCGTCGAACGAGTGCAGCGTGCCGCGTGACGCGAGTGCCTTGCGGTCGTCTTCGAACACCCCTTTCTCGAGGCCTTCGAACGTGACCTGTTTCAGATACCGCGCCGGAATGATCCGATCGGTATCGATGTCGTGCCCCCGCAGCGGCACCGGCCGACCGTGCACCCGATCGATCTGTCGTGAGCTCATCGCGTCCTCGGGTTGTAAAGCCGGCTGGTTAGCCGGACGTCTTGGCACCAACCGGTTCGAGTACCTTCCGCACGTCCACGACCTCGCCCGCAATCGCAGCCGCGGCCACCATGGCCGGGCTCATCAGGAGCGTCCTTCCGGTCGGGCTCCCCTGGCGACCTTTGAAGTTGCGATTCGAGGACGAGGCGCAAATCTCGCGCCCTTCGAGCTTGTCCGGATTCATGGCCAGGCACATGGAACAGCCGGCGCCCCGCCATTCGAAACCCGCGTCCTTGAAAATCTGATCGAGCCCCTCGCGCTCGGCAGCCTGCCTGATGGCTTGTGAGCCCGGTACCACGAGCGCTTTGACGTGCGAGGCGACGCGGTGGCCGCGTGCGATTCGAGCGGCTTCGCGTAGATCGGAGAGCCGCGAATTGGTACACGACCCGATGAATGCCACGTTGATTTTCGTGCCGGCGATGGGCTCGCCGCTGCGGAACTCCATGAACTCCAGCGCTTCGGCAATGCCGGCCGATTCGTCCGGAGACGCACGTGCCGGATCGGGAATTCGCTGGCTGACGCCCACAGATTGCCCGGGATTGATGCCCCAGGTGACGGTGGGCTCAATGTCCTCCGCCTTGAGCATCACATCGTCGTCAAAGCGCGCATCATGGTCGGAGGCCATGGCGGTCCACCAGGCACGCGCGCGGGTGAGCGCCTCGCCCTGCGGGGCAAACGGCCGTCCCTCCAGGTACTTGAACGTCGTGGCATCCGGGTTGACGTAGCCAACGCGGGCGCCGCCTTCAATGGACATGTTGCAGATTGTCATGCGCTCGTCCATGGACATGCGATCGAGCACGTCGCCCGCATACTCGTACGCGTAGCCCACGCCGCCTTTGACGCCAAGGCGCCGAATGATCTCGAGGATGACGTCTTTCGCGTAGACGCCCGGCTGCAGCGTGCCGTTGACGCGGATCCGTCGGATCTTGAGTGGCTCGATCGCGAGGCACTGAGACGCGAGCACGTCACGCACCTGTGAGGTGCCGATGCCGAACGCAATCGCACCGAAGGCGCCATGCGTGGAGGTGTGACTGTCTCCGCACGCGATCGTCAAGCCAGGCTGCGTGAGGCCGAGCTCGGGTCCAATCACGTGGACGATTCCCTGGCTGCCGCTGTCGATGTTGTACAGGGGAATGCCGTATTCGCGGCAGTTGCGTTCGAGGGACGAAATCATCTCCTCGGCCATCACGTCCAGGAACGGGCGGCGCTGATCGAGCGTTGGCACGATGTGATCGACCGTCGCAAATGTGCGATTCGGAAACAGCACGCGCAAGCCTCGGCTGCGCAGCATGTCGAACGCCTGCGGCGACGTGACCTCGTGCACGAGATGTAAGCCGATGAAGAGCTGGGTCTGCCCGGTCGGCAGTTGCCGCACCTTGTGGAGATCCCAGACTTTTTGCAGAAGTGTGCTGCCCATTGCAGACATTCTATCGCCAGCGGCCGAAGTCACGAAACCGCCGCTGTGCTACGCTATATTCCCGAATCCCCAGTATCGAAAGGACCCGAATGTATCCCGAGTTTCTCATTGCTCCAATGCGCGAAGAACTGACCCAGCATGGCGTCAAAGAATTGCGGACGCCCGAGCAGGTCGAGGCGGCCGTCAAACAGCCCGGAACGCTCATGATCGTCGTGAACTCTGTGTGCGGATGTGCCGCGGGCAAGGCCCGGCCGGGTGTGGCGATGGCCCTCAAACACGCGGTGAAACCAGACACCATTGCCACCGTGTTTGCCGGGGCCGATATCGAAGCGACCGACCGCGCACGAAGTTACTTTACCGGTTTCCCGCCCTCGTCACCCTCGGTTGCGCTGTTGCGCGACGGCAAGCTCGTCTACATGCTCGAGCGTCGGCACATCGAGAATCAGAACGCCGAGGCTATCGCGTTCGTCCTGACGGATGCTTTCGACCGGCTGTGCTCGCCAGCCGGAGCACAGAAGGCCTAAGCACAAGGCTTGAGACTTCAGACTTCAGCCTTGAGACTTGAGACTTTCTTTACCCCCCTCGGGTATGCATTTCGAGGTGCGGGTCTTTTTTGAGCGAGCTCAGGGGGATGAGGGAAGAGCGATTTCGGACGGAGAGTCGCTCTTCCGCGCCCCGATCGTCCCGGGCTTTCCAGCGCGCCGTCAACAACGCTTTCAGATCCGCGTCCGTCGCACCAGCCCTCAACGGTCCACGGAGATCCATGCCCTCGGCTGCGTAGAGGCAGAGATACCAGACGCCATCGGCCGTCAGTCGACTTCGATCGCAGTCCCGGCAGAACGGCTCGGTCGTGGATGAGATGATGCCGAACAGCGTGCCATCGGGGAGTCGAAAGCGATCGGCCGGTGCAGAGGATTCTTCCACTACTGACTCGATAGCCCCGTAGTGCCGAGTGAGCCGTTCGAGCATCTCGTGACGGGGAACGACCTTGGTCATCGACCAGTCGGTCGCACCGCCCACATCCATGTACTCGATGAACCGGATTTCGGCCCCCATTTCCCTGGCGTACTCGACAAGAGGCACCAGCTCGTCGTCGTTGATGCCTCGAATGACGACCGTATCGAGCTTCAGACCTGGGAATAGTGGCGCCGCCGTCTCGATCCCTTCGCGGACCTGATGCAGCGCCGTCGATCGAGTCAGCGCTTCAAACCGATCAGCGTGCAGCGTATCCAGACTGACCGTAATACGGTGGAGACCGGCCTCGTGAAGGGGCTGTGCCTGTTCGGCCAGCAAGATACCGTTGGTGGTGAGCGCCAGGTCCTTCAGCCCGCGCTTGGCGGACAGCGTCCGCACCAGGGCCGGCAAATCCCGACGAAGCAGCGGTTCTCCCCCTGTCAACCGCACCTTATCGACCCCGAGATCCATGAAGGTATCGACCAGCCGGCTGACCTCCTCGAAATGAAGGATGTCGTTCTTTGGAAGCCACACGTACTCTTTTTCCGGCATGCAGTACTGGCAACGGATGTTGCAACGGTCGGTCACCGACAACCGAAGATTGCGGAGCGGGCGATGGAAGACGTCATGCAACATGGCTGTCATGTCCGCGAGACGACCGCGAGCCGACGCGAACTGCCCGGCAGGAACGGGCGCGATGTCAGCTGTCCTTCGAATCGCGAGCCCCAGCGACCCGGGACGGATGTCCGGCACGAGGGACAGGCACCTTCTGCCGTGAGGTGGTAGCCGCGAATGAGATATCCATACCGTTCGACGAGCAGCTCGCCGCAGTCTGCGCAGTAGGTATTCTCGAGCGTACCAACGTAACCGGGAAGATTACCCGCGTATACAAACCGCAGACCGGATCGTTTACCGATTGCAGCGGCGCGCTGCAGCATCGCCGGCGTTGTGTTCTCCGGATCCGTCATCTTGTAGTCGCCGTGAAACGCGGTGACGTGCCACGGGATATCGGGCGAGACACCCGCCAGGAACTCCGTTAGCTTCGACACCTCGTCGTCCGAATCGTTGAACCCGGGGATGAGGAGCGTGACGATTTCGACCCAGATCTCCATGGCGTGGAGGCGGCGAATCGTGTCGAGAATCGGCTGGATACGACCGCCAAGCTGGCGATAGTGCCGATCGTCGAAGCTCTTGAGATCCACCTTGTACAAGTCGATGTGCGGCTGCAGATAGTCGAGCACGCGTGGTGTGGCATTTCCATTCGAGACAAAGGCCGTCATGAGACCGCTGGCCCGTGCTTCTTTGAAGATGGCGACGGCCCATTCGCTCGTTATCAGGGGCTCGTTGTACGTGCTGACGAGGATCTTGGCGCCGAGCCTCACGGCGTCCTTCACCAGCGCCTCGGGGGTCGCGTCGATGGGCGGTGCGAGCGCGGCCGAGTCCCTGAGCGCCTGCGACGTGACCCAGTTCTGACAGTAGGCGCAGTGGAGGTCGCACCCGAGCATGCCGAAGCTGTACGCCAGCGCCCCGGGGTGCGCGTGGAAAAAGGGCTTCTTCTCGACTGGATCGCACTGCGTGCCGCCGGTGTAACCCCACGGCACCCGAAGGTGGCCGCCTTGGTTGAACCGGACTTTGCACACACCGAGACCGCCATCCGGGATCTTGCAGTCGTGCCCGCAGGCGTAGCAGTGTACCCAGTGGTTGGCGAGAGGCTCGTACAACTCGCCATCACGGGTTCGCGCCGATAAGACGTCTTGCAGGGTCGCCATGGTGCAAACCTGAGAACGCGGACCCCTAAAGCGTCCGCGCGACGCGCACAACTGAGAACTGTCACCATTGTACAGTTCGGGCGAAGGGAATTCAAAGGCACCGAAATCGCGTGCTAAGATCGCTTACTTCCACACATCAGCGGCTTTTCAACGAATGACTATTCTGCTGACCAACGACGACGGCGTGCACTCAGACGGTTTGAAAGCGCTTGCCGAGGCGCTTCGCCCACTCGGGGAGATCACGATCGTGGCCCCCTTGCAGGAGGCCAGCGCTATTGGGCACGCGCTCACGCTCAGGCGTCCCCTCCGGCTCGAAACACTCGATGTCAACACCTTTGGTGTCGATGGCACCCCAACCGACTGTGTCAACATCGCGGTGACAACGGTCCTGCGACGCTTGCCGGATCTCATCGTGTCGGGCATCAACAAGGGATGGAACCTGGGCGACGATGTGACCTATTCGGGAACGGTTTCAGGCGCCCTGGAAGGTGCACTGCTTGGTGTGCCGAGCATTGCCGTGTCGCTCGAGCGGAGCCGGCACGGTTTCGACTTCCGGGACTCGGCGCGCGCGGCCGCGATTGTCGCGGGCGCCGTGCTGCAACGCGGCCTGCCCGCCCGCACGTTTCTCAACATCAACGTGCCAAGGCGTCGACCGAAGGGCTTCCGCGTGACGGTCCAGGGTCGACGGAATCATGTGACGACGGTGAACGAGCGGACCGATCCACGGGGGCAGGCTTACTTCTGGATTGAGGAAGGCGAGAATCATTGGGAGTCGCACGACCGGTCCGACTACCAGGCCGTGGTCGAGGGATTCATCTCGGTCACTCCGTTGCATCCCGACATGACCGCCCACTCCGTGCTGCCGGCCGTGGAGGAGTTGTCCTTCGAGACCCCGAGTGAAGTGAGCTAGTTGTCCATCACTGTTGACCACCTGCGCCGCTTTGCCGTTGCCCGCAGCCTGTTCACCCCGACGACACTGAAAAAGGCCTTGGATCGGTTGGGATTTGTACAGGCGGACCCTATCCGTGCGCCCGCCCGCGCGCAAGACTTGACGCTCCGTCATCGAGTCAAGGGCTACCTGGCCGGCGACCTCGAACGTCGATACTCGACGCTCGATGTCGAGGAAGACTGTTTCATCAACTACGGCTTCGTCACCGAGATCGGTGTACGACCTGATGCATCCCCGCGAGGGGACGTCGCGGTGGCCGGCCGCGCGCAGGAAGCGGGCAGAAGCCTTGGTGGACTTCGTGCGCGAGCACGGGGCCGTCCACCCGCGTCAGGCGCACAGTCACTTCTCTCATGGGAAGGTCAAGAACTACTGGGGTGGCTCGTCGAACGCGACCACCCACTTGCTCGACGCCCTGCACTACTGCGGCCTCCTTCGTGTGGCGCGGCGTGAAGGCGGCATCCGCATTTACGCCGCTCGTGAGCAACCGGCCGGGGTTGCCGATGGCGCTCGGCGCGAGGGGCAGATCGACGCGCTGATTGATGTGGTTGTGCGCAAATATGCGCCGCTGCCTGGGGCGAGCTTGGCGACCGTCGTCAGCCGGCTTCGGTATGCCGTACCACACCGGCAATCGGAGTTGAAGACAGCCCTGCAGCGCGCCAGGGAGCGGCTCGCGCGGACCCGCGTCGACGGTATCGAGTGGTATTGGCCTGCCGGGGAACATGTCGCTGCAACCCCGGCGCTTGAGGCTGTACGGCTACTCGCGCCCTTTGACCCAGTGGTGTGGGACCGCAGGCGCTTCGCACTCTTGTGGGGCTGGGCTTACAGGTTCGAGGCGTATACACCCGAATCCAAACGCAAGCTGGGCTATTACGCGCTACCGCTGCTGTGGAGGGATCGCATCGTGGGCTGGGGCAATGTCTCGGTCACCCGCGGCGACCTTCACTTTATCCTGGGCACCCTCGAGTCCAGGCCCAAGGATCGGGTCTTCAGCCGCGAGCTCGACGCGGAGCTCGACCGAATGCGGGGCTTTCTCAGGCTCACATCCTGAATTCACCTCTCCAGTTTTCAAAGCATCGGCCGAAATAGCCCATAGCGGTCGATCTCTCGCCTTCGCGACGGTCTGTTGCAAGCGTCGAAGGAGCAATCATGCAAATCCATATCGTTCTGCCGGCCGCGTTTCTGGCGACGGGCGTGCTGCTGGCGGAGGCGCGCACGGTTGTGGCCCAGCCCGCGGCGGCCCTGGAACAGGAAGTTCCGGCGGCGAAATGGTCCACGACCTTGCTCCAGCGCTGTCTCGACCGTCGGGAGCGAGACGAGCTCGCGCTGGTCGAACTCGAGCGTAAGGCACACGAACACCCACGGTCTGCCGAAGATCTGACGTTTCCTGAGAAAGAACGTCGCGCGCGGGCCAAGGTCCTTGCCGCTGAACAGAAGCGGTACTTCGCGCGGTTGAGCTTCTTTCTTCTCGGCGACAGAGCTGTCTCGTTGCGCCCCGGCGATGCCGGGCGAGCTCAGGGCCCGGATCCGCTGCAACAAAGCTTGAAACTGCTTTTCGCCGATGCGACGGCCTGTGAGATGGAGGCGTTTCAGGCGACGCTCCTTTTCGCTTACTTCAACGTGCCGTTCACGGAGGCTCGCCTGACCGCTGCCAAGGCGCCCGCTGACGCCAGCCTGGCCGACGAGACGGTGCTGCGCGAGGTCGAACACGGGTTTCACAATCACGCCGTTCAGGGAGCCGAGGCGAGCTACCGCACGTTCGATCGAGAGAAATCCCGGCGCGCGCTCGTTTATCCACGCGATCTGATGCGCCGGCTCAAGCGGGTCGCGTCACGTCAGGTGGCGCAGAGGCGAGCGGCTCAAGTAGCCGCTGGACCAGAGGCACCGTCGAACCTGCGGGCCGACCTCGAGTCAGATCTTCGTCAGCCGGCCGAACTTCCCGACGCCGATCCCTCGACCCGGGAAGAGCAGGAGCTGTCCGCCCTCCTCAATCGGATGAACGCATACATCGACCGTGCGGCGGAGCCGGCCCGCATCCGCACCTTCGTTCATGCACGAACCGACGAATTTGAGAGTGCCCTGCGTACCGAGCATTCCAGAAAAGCAGGTGAATCACCTGGAGACGCTCATCGATACCTCGCTCTTCCCAACGGAAGCGGCACTCGCGATTCTCCAGCACCAGAGCGCCGACCGGACCATTGCTGGCGTGAACGCGATTGTCGACCAATGGTTTACCGATGATGCCCTCCCGTCGATCGAAAAGTCGCTCTTCAACAATCCCTTCTCGGCGTATTGGTTTTTCGTGCAGACCGGTGGACTGCCTAGAGCCGCGCGGCCGTACATCGGATCGAAGTTGACACTGACGGATGGCGTCGATTTCTCGCTCGATCAGCTGCGGGCGAAGCCGACCGCCGAATTTCTCACCCATCTTTTCGAATCGCGAATTCCCGGCAGTTTCAGCGACGAATATGCAGCGCTCGAGCAGGAGCTTCGAGAAACGACGGTGACCCGCCAGTACGCGCTTGAGTTGCTCGCAAAGGCCGACCTGACGCCGTCGGCCAAGGCGAGGCTCGTGACGTTTGTCCAGAGTCCGCAGGAGACGGACACGATCTCGACGATTGACGTGTATCGCTGGATCATTGCCGATTCCAATAAGGCTCGAGGGTCGATCGATCGCCATCTCGTGGGCGCCGGCCTCGAGCTCATGCGAGAGGTCAAAGCAGAAAGACTGAATGCCTATCTCGACCGAGTGCGACAGGCGAATCCGACCGAAGAAGGCGAGCGCCTCGCCGCGTATCTTCGTAATGCCGGCGAGATGATGCTCGAGCTCGAGAGCCGTCAGGGTGTTGACGGGAAGTTCCATCAGGGAACCGAAGCCGGTGCCGTCGGCTGGTTGTTTGGCGGATTTCTCTTCGGCAATACCGTCCCGATTCAGCTGTGGGTGCCCGGTGGCGTGAACGGCCGGGAGTTTGCCGAGCTCATGAACGAGATCTCGCCGAAGAACAAGAAATCCCAGCAGAACTACGAGGCGAAAGAGGCGACCCGGATTCAGCTCGTCCACGACGGCGCGGAGCATCTGGCGACGGCGGAACGGATCATCGATCGGGCGGAGAACTTCGTGAACATCGCCGGCTTCGACTGGAAGCGCGATGCGGGCGGTCGCAGACTCACCTATCGCGTGATGGCCAAGAAGCTTGGAATTGCGGGTGCGGACTTCGACGAGTTCCTCGAACGTTTCGGCGTAGGAATTCTTCTCGATCCTGACGACACGCAATCGACGCGCTTCTACGACATTCCGGCGCCGCTCATGAAGAATCTGCTCGTCTATCAGCTCTTCGACACATCGCCGCTTCCGGACTTTGCGGTAGTCCGCGACACGCTCAGGCGCGAAGGGAAGGATTTCGAGTGTTCCGTCGACGAAGGCCTGCGGCGACTTGTCGCCGCTGGTCGAACGTGCGGGACGCAAATACGACGCGCAACGGGCCGCCGCCGACCCTGCCTATGCCGGCGCGTGGGAAGTGTTTCGCACGCTTCAACGCCTGTTCGAAGAAAAGGAACCGGACTGGAGCGACACGAAGCCACGCACCTCGCTCTCTGCGTACCTGAACGATGGCGACGATGTCCGACGGTTCGTGAACAGGTTTGGGCTCCATCGCGCCGACAAGCCAGGTACACCGTTGCCGATCAACATCGTTGTTGACGGGAAGCAGAGCCTGCTGATGAATTCAAGCTGGGGTTTTGCCGGCGATCCGCCCTATATTCGCGACACACCTATCAACGACCTGTACGAACCGCTGCTGGAGTTTGGTGCGCAGGTCGTCCTCTGGAAGGGCGTGCTGGAGTTCCCGTGGCACATTGGGCCGGTACCTGTGCCGGGGCGAAAGGTGTTCGGCAAGATTCCGATGCCCTTTATCCCGTATCCCTGGCTGGCGGCCGTGCCTGGCTTCGGCTGGGCTGGCACCGGCATGAGCCTCTTTCTGCAGTTTGCCGCCGCCACCGACCCGCGAAACTGGTGGGCGATGGTGACGCACGTCAAGCATTTCTCGAACGAGCGCGAAGCGATGGAGAGCGGGCTTGGTATCGGGTCGAAGTACAACAACGAGCGCGCAGACTTCAAGACCTGGCACGACATGGGCGTCGTCATCGAGGGGCCCATCGTGAATGATGCGAACGACTATTTCGTCTGGATTTTCAATCAGGCACGAACGAACAACTCGGGTAACGCCGGGTCGAAGGGCGTGCGTATCCAGGAGCTTGCCTACGGCGACTATCGTGGGCAGGTCGCGAACGCTTCAAGCGATGAGATGCGCAACCCCTCCTGGTTCATCACGACTCACCCTGAGCATGCGGATTTCAATTATCGGGCGGCCCTGCTGTCGGCCCTCGCGGCTGCCCAGGACAACATCTATCTCGAGTCGTCGTTTTTCTCGGATCCGATCGTGCCACGCATGCTCATTCGCAAGGCCAGAGAGTTCCGAGCGCGCGTGAACTGCGGGGATGTCCCGGCCGTGGAGTGTTCCGAGCTCAGACGACAGGCCGTCCAGATTCATCTGATCCTGCCAGGTGCGTCGGACAAGCCCGTGCTGGACACGGTCGCGACTTCAGAATTCCACGAGATGCTGCACCTCGGGGTGAAGATCTACCGCTGGGATCCTGCCCGGAATTGGTCGGCCACCAAGATGCTCCACACGAAAGCCTGGCTCGTGGACCACGAACCTGGCCTCGGTGGGCTTGCCTATGTGGGCTCGTCCAATGCGACGCAGCGAAGTCACATCCTCGACGAGGAAGCTGGCATCGTGTCGACGTCACCCGCATTTGCCGACGAAGTCTACGAGCGACTCTTCGCACCTGACATTCACCAGGATTCTCGTGTTGAAACACCAGAGAATTTTCACGTGACCCGGGCGACCAACCCAGCCATCCGATCCGGACGTTGGATGCGGCGATTCCTGCTGGCGCTGTTCTTTATTTAGTTCGCGTGGGGCCCCACCCCCACGCGCTGCCGTCGCTTACGCTCCGGATCTTGCGATCGGCGCCCTGCCACTTGAGTCAGCATTGGGGAATCTCCACCTTCAGGCGCTGCCTCGCTTAGGCTCCGGATCTTGCGATCGACGTCCTGCTGCTTCAGTCAGCAATTGCGGGGCCCCGCCTCCGCTCGCATGGAATCGTGACGAGCATCTGTGCATTATTATCCGTAGCGGCGGGTCTTTAGACCCGCCGTCGTTTGTCCTTTGTCGTGGTGACGCGTATGTCTTCTGTTGATCTCTTCGTCAAGACCAGAGTTCTGCCGGAGTATCGCGGCATTGTGAAGATCCTTCGCGAGCTCATGCGGGAATGCGCTCCGGATGCCACGGAGATCATCAGCTACGGGATTCCAGGCTACAAAGGACAGCGAATGCTCGCGGTCATCAGCCCCACGAAGAAAGGCATCACGTTTGCGTTTTCACGGGGCGCTCAGTTCAAAGACAAGTACGGATTGCTGGAAGGTGTGGGAAAAGTCTCGAAGAATGTTCGGATGAGCACACTGAAAGATGTCAACAAGACCGCGCTGCGCTATTACATCAAGCAAGCCGTCGAGTTGGATGCGAAATAGCTCGCGAGTCGTCATCGTGGCAATCTTCATGCATACATCTCATGAGATTTCGTCAGCGAGGTCGAAGCATGCCTGAAAAGAAAACGCTCGAGCGAGCAAGAAAGGCTAAGCGCGAGGGGAAGTCGCCCACGACGCAGGCTGGCGCATTCGTGCGGGAGGAAATCGAGCACATTCGAGAAGGCAAGCATGGCGCGAGGTCGGCCAAACAGGCCATCGCGATCGGCTTGTCGAAAGCGCGCCGAGCGGGCGTCCGGTTGCCGCCGCCGAGAAAGGGACAAGCGTCGGCCCGGACACGGGCGAGTGCAGCACGCGAGTACCGCCAGGGTGGTCGCAAACACAAGCCATCGGCGGCCCGGTCACGCGCATCGCTGCGCCGGCTCAAGCGCGAACCTCGACGGGCCGCGTCCACCAGAGCCCTCTCGAGACAGGCTCATTCGGCTGCCAGACGCCGACGACGAACGAGGACCTAGAAACTTCCCACTCACCCTCCCGCTCGTTCTCAGTTCGAGGTTCTAACTTACTCGACGTGTCCGCCAGTCGACGATCGCTGTGCGTCGTGTGTCGCCGGAACTAGGCCCAACCCCTCGCGGGAATGCGCTGAGCTGCGCCGATTGCCTTCCTTCTGAACAATCGTCCGGGGTGGTGAGTATCAGGCGTGTACAAAACATTCTGGCGAGCGCCGAGGCGTCGGACTTGCAGGCGCTGCGTGTGAACGGGCATTACTGCAAAGAAAGCAGACAGGAGGGATCATGAAACGGTATTTCGCAGGAAGTGTGATTATCCTGATGCTCGCGGCGAGCGTGGGAGCGCAGAATCCGCCGCCCAACGTCCAGAATCCAGCGCAGAATCCGCCGCCCGGCATACAGAACCCGCCACAGAACCCACCGAGGCCTGCGGCGCCCGCTGCGAAGGATTCAGCCTCGATGGCAACGGTGGAAGGGTGTCTCGTGCGCGAGGCTGACGTCGCTGGACGCAAGCCCAATGTTGCCGAACGTGCTGGCATCACCGAAGACTACATCGTGACGAGTGCGAAGGTCGTGAAGGGCTCGGCGCCAGGCGGTTCAGCACAAGCGGCCAAGCCGGGCGAGACGCCCGTCGGGACGTCCGGGGCGCAGGCGATGTTCGAAGTAACCGGCATCAACGAGTCAGAGCTCAAAGACAACCTGGGTCGTCGTGTGCAGATCGAAGGGACGTTTGAGAACCTGGACCGAGGGCCTGCGGATGATCTGGTGAAGATTCGCGGCACGGTCATCCGTCCGGTTTCTGGTGAGTGCTCACCAAAGCCATAGTGGCGCAAGACCAGGCTCGCCGCGACGTGGGGTTCGACTTCGGTCGAACCCCCACGTCAAATTGAAGTAAGATAAGTGTTCGGCTCACACGTCAGGGTCGGGGCGTGGCTCAGCCTGGTAGAGCACTCGGTTCGGGACCGAGGGGTCGGTGGTTCAAATCCACTCGCCCCGACCAAAGTTCAAAGCTTCAGGGGCACTTTCCTTCAAAAACCCCACGAGCACGCCCCAAAACTTTTCAAGGCAGGTTCAGAACGCTCGGTCTGGCGGTACTTCTCGTACTTGCTGTGCTCGCTCTTTGTAATATTGCTGTCGCTTGATCAACCACCGTGGCCGTGACCGTTGCCTTTCGGCTGGAGCGTCAGGGGCGCGAGTAAACCTCGCTGCCTGAAGGTGACCGATCGATGAGAGAGATCGAGTTCGGCTTGTATCTGAGCGATTCGCATGAATTGAATATCGAGGGCCGCTCGAAGGCTCGCGATTTCCTCAACCATGTGTTGCGCAAAGCGATCGGCCCGACGACGAACGTTTCGATGATCGACTCGGGATTCCGTCGTCATGGTGCCCTTCAATTCTTTCGATTGGTAACGGCTCAGACCTTGGCGGGGGGCCAAAGTTCGATCAGGATAGCGGCGAGCGCACACTAGGGGCTGTACCCTTTCGCACAGTCACACAAATGCACGAGCTTGGTGCTCGGCGCGGGATTGTGAAGCACGAGACGCTGGATTCTCTACGATCCATGTCGTCTTCCCGTCATCGCTCACCAACCCCATGCGCTGTGGCAGCCATTCGGGGTGACCCACGCTGGCGCCGCCACGGAGACACTTCGCGACACACGATTCCCTCTCAGGCGTGATGTGAGCCCGTCCGCAGCTCTTGTCGCTGACCCAGCCACTCAGCCTTAAGGTTGTTGTGTCCATCGTGCCGAAAGACCCGACGATCATTGCGAGCGCGATGCCGATCAGAATCTTCAATGTGAGACCTCACGCAGGCTCATGACTGACCAACGATCCTGCGTGTTGTTCACTTTGGTACAGGTCTGGTTCTGATGTCGCGAGTAATGTGGCGGCCGATGCCCACAAAGAAGAAGCTCAGTGCCAAGCGGCCCGGCGTCGTGGCGACGGTGATCCGGCCGGTCGCCACGCGACTAAACCGCATCGAAGATCTCTTGATCGAGATGCGAGGAGTGCTCGACTTCCACTTGAAGCGGATCGCTGCGCTTCAGAAACAGGTGGACATCCTGATTGAAAAGGGTCGCGTCAGGTTCCCTGATTAGCCTCGTCGTGGTTCGGTGTCTTGCACGGACAGAAAAGGGTTACGTCACGTTCGGCGACCGTTGCATTTCACAAAGGCTGAACGTCGATCCAAGTGGAAGCGGCGCCCGGCCCATACGTAGACCGCTTCCAACACCGGCCATTCATGCGCTCATCCTCTAGCGCCCGAAATAGAATCCGCCGCCACCGAGTAGTAGCACCACAACAATGATGATGAGTAGGGTGTTCATGTTCATTTGGCTGTCTCTCCTCTTATGCGTTTGCGTCTCTGGAGAGGTTAGCAGCGGCGATGTCGCGTGTCTGTGCGGTTGAGCACAGTCGGCTGTTTCCTCGGTGCAAACAGGAGCTGTCCCAGATCGGACAGCGCCCCGCAGCGAAGGAACGGTACCTTCAGATACGGCGACGTGCGGACGTGAACCGCCGTCGACCTGCGGCAGCTTCGATTCAAGCGCCACGCATATAGCTCCCGGAGGCACGTTTGCCGATCTGCCTCTGCGCAACATAGCCGACGAACGGTTGGGCCTGATGGATGATACGTCGAAGACATTGAAACCGTGGGTGACGTTCGCGGGGTGTGTGCTCGTCGTTGTCGTCCTTTACTGGGCGCAGGCCGTGCTCGTGCCGATCGCACTCGCCATCCTGCTCACGTTCGTGCTGACTCCTCCTGTCTCCTGGCTTGAACGTTGGATCGGCCGCATCCCAGCCGTTCTCGCGACCGTCATGCTGGTGTTCACGGTCCTCGGTCTCGCCGGCTGGGGTCTGGCACGGCAGATGGACCACCTGGCCGAAGACCTTCCGCGCTACCGCGTCAACATCCTGGCGAAGATCGCGGACGTCCGCAGCGCGGGCAAGGGGGGGTCGGTCGAGAAGCTGCAGGAGACGATTGCAGAGATCAAGACTGACCTTGGAAAATCAGAGGTGTCCAGAGGAAGAGTCTCGCGGCCCGTCGTGGTCACTCCTGAGCAGGTGACGGGTTTCTCGGGCTTCACGTGGCTCAGTCCAGTCGTCGGCCCGTTGGGCACGGCCGGGCTCGTGCTGGCGATGGTCATCTTCATGTTGCTCGAACGCCGGGATCTGCGCGATCGGCTGATCGGGCTGTTCGGGCACGGCCAACTCGCCATCACGACGAAGGCATTTGACGAGGCGGGAACTCGCGTCAGCCGGCAGCTGTTGATGCAGTCCCTGGTGAATCTTGTCTACGGCATCGCCGCCGGTGCCGGACTCTACCTCCTCGGCGTGCCGTACCCATTGGTCTGGGCGGCGCTGGGTGCGGCGCTCCGCTTCATTCCGTACGTCGGGCCTGTGCTCGGCGCAGGCGCGCCGATCCTGGTCAGCCTTGCGGCCGCCGAGGACTGGGCCGGACCGCTCTGGGTGGCCGGCTTGTTTGTCGTGCTCGAGCTGTTCACGAATCTCGTGCTCGAAACCGTGCTGTATGCCGGGGCGGCTGGGGTCTCGCCGGTGGCGCTGCTCGCGTCCGTGGCGTTCTGGACGTGGCTATGGGGGCCGCTCGGCCTGCTCATTGCGACACCGCTGACCGTGTGCCTGGTCGTGCTCGGCAAGCACGTGCCAGGGCTCGAGTTTGTCGGGACGCTATTGGCCGACACGCCCGCGCTCGCCCCCGAGTATGGCTATTACCAGCGCCTGCTGGCCCGCGATCAGAGCGAGGCGGCCGACCTCATCGAGCGGCACATCAAGACCGAGTCCCCGCGCTCCGTGTACGACGCCCTGCTGCTGCCGGCGCTCAATTATGCGGAACGCGACCGCCTGGAGCAGCGCTTGTCGCCAGACGAAGAAACGGCCGTCATCGATGCGACGCGGGAGCTGCTGTCGGACGCCGGGGAGTCGATCCGGCGCCTGAATCCGGAGCCAGCCGCACCGCCCGATGATCGACCACTTCCCGGACCGCGCGAACCGCTCCGCGTGCTGGGTTACGCGACCAACGGCGTCGCCGACGAGCTCGCGCTTGCGATGCTCGCCCACGTGCTGGACGATTTGCCCATCGCCGTCGAAATTACCAGGACGCGCATGCAGGCCTCGGACCTGCTGTCGCTCGTGCAAGAGCAAGGGTTCTCGGTCGTGTGCCTCGCCGATCTGCCACCCAGCCCGCCGTCAAAGACGCGCTATCTCGTGAAGAGGCTCCGCGCGGCATTGCCCGAGGTGCGAATCCTGGTCGGGCGCTGGGCACCGTCGGCGCTGGCGGACGAGAGCACGCAGCTCCTGCGGGATTCCGGGGCGACTCTCGTGGCCTCGACGCTGATGGATACGCGAACGTACCTGGCTGGGCTCGTGGAGATCCCGCGGATCCCAGTTCCGGAGACAACCGGCGCGCAGGCTGCGTAGCAGCCCGGGCAGACGCCCTTACGAGGTGTTATGAACCACAAAGTCGGGATTTGGATCGACCACAAGAAGGCGGTCATCGTGTCCGCCTCAGCGGGTGGCGTCACTGCCAAGACCCTGGAATCTGAGGTCGGACCGCACGGCCGATATTCAGGCCCGCGGGAGGGCGGAGGCGAGAAGAAATACGAGGACCGCCATGATCAGCATCTTGACCAGTACCTACGACGAGGTCATCAGTGAGCTGGGGCAACCCGAGGCTCTTCTCATCTTCGGGCCGGGTGAGGCCAAGCTGCAACTCAAGGAGCGTCTCAGCCGCTCCAAGATCCTGTCCGAGCGTATTGTCGGAATTGAGACCACGGACAAGCTGACCGATCCGCAGATCGTCGCGAAGGTGAAGGAGCACTACGGGATCGATCGCTGAGACGATTGCTCGCGTCCACTGAAGCCCGTCCCGCCATGTGATAAGCGGCTGTTCGGTTGTGAACAGCCAGACTCAACCGATGCGCGTAACGTACTGGTCGGCGCGCACCCATTTCGCAGCATACGAGGAACGCTCGACCGCATCGTCGAATTAACTCCCTCGCATCGTCGAATTAATCGAAATCACAATGTAATCGGCCGCGTCGCGCTGCGACTCCGTAGAGTCCAGAGCACGAGGTCACCATCACTGGAGGCGACATGTCTGGCAAGAACACCGCAGTATTTGGAATTTACCCGACCCACGACAGTGCAGACGCGGCCGTTGACACGTTGAGAACCAAGGGGTTTCGGAACACCGACGTGTCGGTGCTGTTTCCACAGAACCCTGGCTCGAAGGAGTTTGGCCACGAGAAAGGCACGAAATCCGCTGAAGGCGCCGTTGCCGGCGGCGGAACCGGCGCAGTCATCGGCGGCGCGTTGGGATGGCTGGCGGGCATCGGCATGTTGGCGATTCCCGGCGTCGGACCGTTCATCGCAGCAGGGCCCATCGTGGCGGCCCTTGCGGGCATGGGCGCCGGCGGAGCCATCGGCGGCACGACCGGCGCACTCATCGGATTAGGGATTCCGGAGTATCAGGCCAAGCGGTACGAGGGGCGGATGAGGAAGGGCGGGATTCTGCTGTCGGTGCACGCGGATGATCAGGAGTGGGCGGGCAAGGGCAAACAGATTCTCGAGCAAACGGGTGCCGAAGACATCTCCTCGATTGGTGAGAGCAAAGGGGACTTTGGCAACACGGACCGCCCGACCGCCCGAGTCGAGCCTGTCGCGCCGGTCGAGGTCGTCAAGCACTAGGAGTGCTGCGAGCGCACGTGCGTTTGTGCACAGACGGATCACCGCGTGACTTGCTATTGTCGAGGCGGTAAGTCGTCAACGGTCATTCGGTAAAGGAGAAACGATGCTCACCATTCTGCTTGTCGTCGTTGCTGTGATGCTGCTGGGAGCGATGCCAGCCTGGCCCCACAGCCGGGGATGGGGTTATTACCCCAGCGGCGGCCTCGGTGTCGTCTTGGTGGTTCTGGTCATCATGCTGCTGTCGGGCCGGTTTTGACGAGAGGGGTGACGTGGTGAACGGGATGTCGGTGGTCGCCGGTGTGGCCGCGGTCGCACCGGCGCGGGGGAGTCCGGGTCGTACAAGGAGAACACGCTGGACCAGGCGTGTCATCCTCCTTCTCACCTGTGGCGGCATCTTCGCCGCCGCGCCCGTGCTCGCCATTCTCCTGGCGGCCGCCGAGTTCCATCACGTCTACTTCAATCGCCACAACCTGCCCGACCTCGGGCCCTTCACACGTTTTGAGTTCCCAACGATCGGTCGCGTCTACGACGCCGCCGGCAAACCGCTCATCGAGCTGGCCCGAGAGTACCGCGAGATCGCACGGTACGAGGACATTCCACCGATTGTTCGTGACGCGATCCTCGCCGCCGAGGACAAGCGCTTCTTCTCCCACAACGGGGTCGACTACCTCAGCGTACCTCGCGTGCTTGGCAAGGTCAGAGGCGGCATGCTTGTGGGACGGCTGATGAGGGGCGGCCGTCACGACGAGATGGATGGCGTGAAGGTCTTCCCGCAAGGCGGATCGACGATTACCCAACAGCTCGTGCGAGGCACGTTTCTTCGCCGCGTCACGGCACAGGAAAACAGTTACCAGCTTCGGCACACCGGGCTCGTGGCCTATCTACTGGCGTCAGTCATGGGCGCGCGCAGTGTCAACATGCTCGTTCGCAAGCGAGAAGAGATGCGGCTCTCGCTGTGGCTCGAACAAGAGATGCGTCAGCGGTTCGGGTCGAAGCGCCGCGCGAAGGAAGAGATTCTCGCGCGATACGCGAGCTCCGTGTACATGGGCAACGGTCAGTACGGGTTTGCGAGGGCGGCGGAATACTATTTCGGCCGGCGACTCACGACCTTCACCGCCGATGATGCCGACAAAGCCGCATTGCTCGCCGGCATTGCCAAATCGCCTCGCGACTACGCGCCGAGCGCCAGGGCCACAGGAATAGTCTTACGCCGGCGAAACCAGACGCTGACCCTGATGAAAGCGAATGGGTTCCTGTCGCCGGAGGCAACGGCGCACGCCAAGGGGCGCTCGCTTGACATTGTGCGCCACGACAAACGACAGGCGCTCCAGGCGTCTACCGTCGTCGAGCATGTCCTCGCGGAGTTCAAAGTCCGCCACGCCGAGCTCAGTGTGGAAGACCTTCTGCAGGGACGGATTCACGTCTTCGCGACTGTGAACGCCCGCGTGCAAGACATCGTGAACGACGCGCTGGAGCACGGTCTCGCGCGGTACGAGCAGCGACATCCGAAGGCCCGAGGGATGATCCAGGGCTCGGTCGTCGTGCTGCAGAACGGCGATGGACGGATTCTGGCCGAGACGGGCGGCCGGCAGGTCTTCAACGGACGCTCGGCCTCCTACAGCGATTACAACCGCGTCACGCGTTCCCTGCGTCAGCCCGGATCGGCGATGAAGCCGATCGTGTATCTCGCCGCGTTTCGGGACGGCGGGTTCACGCTCGAGACGTTGGTACCCGACGAACCGATCGGCGTCTCGAATGGAACCGGGCGCCCGCTGAAGTGGATCTCGAACTACGATGGCCGCTTTAAGGGCTTGATCCCTATCCGTCAAGCGCTCGCCGAGTCCAGAAACGCAGTGGCCGTGTGGATCACCGAGCAAATCGGGATCGACAGCGTGCTGCGGACCTCGCGGAGTCTCGGGGTCCGGACGAGGCTCGAACGCTATCCCACGACGGCTCTGGGTGCGTCCGAAATGAACCTCCTGGAGCTGGCCAACGCGTACCGCACGATGGCCTCGGGCGTCATGGCCGAGCCGTATGTGATCCGGGCGATCGTCCGAGATTCGGGTGAGGAAGTGGCCGTGACCCGGCGTGGTCCAGTGCCGACCTCTATTGGCGCCCATGCGCTCTCGCTCATCCAGGAAGGCTTGCGTGGTGTCGTGCGCCTGCCTACCGGCACAGCGCATGCCCTGGCGTCACACGGGTTCCCGATCGCCATCATGGGAAAGACCGGAACGACTAATGAGTTCAGGGATGCGATCTTCGTGGGCTCGACATACGGTCCCGATGGCATTACCGCAGCCGTCAGGATCGGCTTCGACGACAACCGTTCTCTCGGACCGAGAGAAACCGGGGGGAGAGTAGCGCTGCCGGTGTTTCAGGAATTGATGCTCGGCGTGTACCGCGACAAGATCATGGGCGAGGCGCCGGCGTTTCCCGCCCGGATGGAAGGGCGCATCACGGCCTCGCTGCTGCCGCCCACTCCGCCGCTCGCGATAGACGTCGCCGGTGATGCTGTGGCATCCGTGTTCAGCGTGAGGCCGCTGCGCACGTCACCCGCCGAAGTCGGCCGACCCTTCCCGCGGCTCACGCCCAGGAAAAGTCTGTTTTGATCCACGTCAATCCAAGTGGTCCCTGGGACTAGCTAGGAGCTGACCGCATCCGAGAACAGCGAGAGGCTGCCGCGTCGTTGAGCGAGCTGCCGCGCCCGTGCTTGCCCCACCTCTCGTCTCTCTTCGCACGCCTGACAACGCACCGCGAAGGGCAGCGCTCGGAGTCGTCGTTCAGCTATCTCGTCGTCGCAGTCGACACAGGACCCGTACTCGCCCGCGTGAAGCAGGAAGAGCGCCTCGTCGATGCGGGTCAGAGTCTGTGCCCTCATCTGGAGCAGAGCCAACTCGATATCTTCCGAGATGTCGGCATCGGACACTTCGAGATCATCGCGCACTTCGGTCGGTCGGTCGGTTCGCCCGTTGCGGATGCGACTCTGGACGTCGTCCTGCAGCTCGCGCCGCCGTTCGATCAGCATCTGCGTCAGGCCTGCATTCCGTCTGGTGGTATCGGGCATGTTCGTCTCCTACGTCACGCAGCATGTCGGAAGAGGCCCAGACGTGTCTGTGTTGTTGTGAACACCGCTCGCATCGGCCACACGGCAGCCAATCGTCCGGCCGCGGGCGAAGCGCCGGCACATCGGCGCGTGCTCAATCCGACCAGTGCGCACGTCGCGTGTGCAATCGGGTACAGACCGCGGCCGGGCACTGCTCCTACGCTCCTCTACGTCGGCTGTCGTCCAGCAATGGCAACCCCCTCATGAACATACGCTTCTCCCGCGTCCTCACTGCCGTCGGCGTGCTGCTGTCGTGATCGCGATTGGTGCGCAGACCGTCATCACACCGCCGAATAACAAGTACTCGCCGGCGCAGGACGTGGAGCTCGGCCGAAAGGCTGCCGCGGAAGTCGAACAGCAGCTGCCGCTGTTGCGCGATGAAGAGGTGACCTCGTCAGTGGCGTCGATCGGACGGCGGCTCGTCGAGTCCATCCCGCAGGAATTGGAGCATCCCGAGTTCCGCTATTCATACCGGGTCGTCAATGCGCGCGAGATCAACGCGTTCGCCCTGCCTGGCGGACCGATGTACCTCAATCGCGGGATGATTGAAGCAGCGCACACCGAAGGCGAGGTCGCCAGCGTCATGGCCCACGAGCTCAGCCACGTCGCGCTGCGGCACGGCACGGCGCAGGCCAGCAAGGCGACGAAATACGAGATCGGGACGCTGTTGGGTGCGGTCGTCGGCTCCATCATCGGCGGCAAGGTTGGCAGCGCCGTGGCGCAGGGCACGCAGTTCGGGCTCGGCACGGCATTCCTGCGATTCAGCCGCGAGTTCGAACGCCAGGCCGATCTGCTGGGATCGCACGTCATGGCCGCGGCCGGGTATGACCCGCTCGAGATGGCCAGTATGTTCAAGACGATCGAGAAGCAGGGCGGCTCGGGTGGCCCACAGTGGCTCAGCGACCATCCGAATCCAGGAGACCGCTACGAGTACATCACACGCGAAGCGGAGCTGCTCGAGGTGCGCGACCCGGTACGCGATACGCGCGCGTTCACGCGGGCGCAGGCGCGCCTGCGCCGGATGACGCCAGCGCCGACCACCGAAGAGGCGATGCGGAAGGCGGCCGGTCGCGGCTCAGCACCCTGACGAAAGGCTCGATCCTGGTCGAGTGGCGCCACCCTCGTCGACGTACACCGTGTATACGGAAGGCGACCTGTTTCGTGTCAGCGTGCCATCGAACTGGCGCGAGTTGCCACGCAGCAACACCGTCACCTTCGCGCCCGACGGGGCCTACAGCAACGCGGGCGAGCAGAGTGTCTTCACTCACGGTGTGGAAATCGGAGTTGCCCGTAACGAGACGCATGACTTGCGCACCGCGACCGATGAGCTCGTCGCCTCGCTGGCGCGCACCAACCCAAATCTCGGTCGGCCCTCCGGCTACGACCGGGCGACGATTGGCGGCCGGCAGGGCCTCCACACGCTGATTTCGAACGTGTCGGACGCGACCGGCCAGCAAGAACGCATCGCTTTGTTCACCGTGCTGCTAGGTGACGCCAACCTCTTCTACGTGCTCGGGGTCGCTCCGCGCGACCGCTTCTCGGACTACGAAGGCACGTTCCGCCGAGTCGTGGGATCGATCCAGATCATGGATTGAGATCGTGGCTTGACGGCCAGAATGCCAGCCCTCCAAACGCGGCCCTGAGCCGCGCACGTGTCGGCGCCTTTATGCCAGGCGCCGCCCGCTGAGCATTCCCATGACGCCCAGCACGATTGCAACCACCAACAGTACATGGACGAGCGAGCCAATCGTGTAGGTTCCGACGATCCCGAGGAACCACGCGACCAACAGAATGACGGCGATGGTGTACAGCATGTGAATTCTCCAGCGAGGGTGTCGCCCGCGTTGAAAACGAGGGCGGCGACGATCCGCCGCCCTCGCACGGACTAGCGGCTCGTGAAACGGGTGACTCTGCGAACCTTGCCCATGCTGCGCACAACTATGCGCGATCGGAACGAGCGCCCGCTGTTCAGTTGTGGACTGTGCAATTGGGGACATTCGACGCCCAGGCAGGCGGCATACAGTGAGGAGACTTCTCAGGGGAGGTGTCGCCGTGGTGTTATCACTCCTCATCAGCCTCGGGATCGCCATCTGTCTCACCCAGGTTGCCACCTTCAGTACCACGATTTACTTGCATCGCTGCGCCACGCATGGCGCGCTGACTCTGCATCCGGCGATTGCATGGCTTTTCAGATTCGCGCTGTGGGTCACGACTGGCTTGTCGACCAAGGAGTGGGTGGCTGTCCACCGCAAGCACCATGCGTTTACGGATGAAGAGGGCGATCCGCACAGCCCGCAGTTGAAGGGCTTTTGGCCCGTGCAGCTGGGTAATGTGTTCTATTACGTGCGGGAGGCGCACACCCTAGAGACCGTCGAGAAGTACGCGCGCGACATTAAGGCGGATCGGTGGGACCGGCTGCTATTCAACTACGGACTGGTCGGCCCGGTTGCCGGCACGGTCGCCCTCTGCGCCCTCATCGGCGTGGGTTGGGGACTACTCGCGGCCGGCTTGCATGCCGTGATCTACGTTTTTTTCCTTTCATCGTCGATTAACGGTCTCTGCCATTCTCGCGGCTATCGGACCTTCGACAATACGGCGACCAACATTCGATGGCTGGCGCTCCTCACGGGTGGTGAGGGGTTCCACAACAATCATCATGGCTTTCCCCGCAGTCCCAAGTTCAGCGCGCGATCAGGTGAAATCGATCCGAGCTGGCCGATCATTCAGCTGTTGACCCGCATGAAGCTGGCACGCCCCTCTCGAACGATTGAGGAGACGGGCCGCGCCACATCATGGGGGACGACGGGACACTAGTTGGAGTCGAGCTTGCTCAGGTCCTTCATTTCACGGAGGGTCCGCCGCATTTCCTCGACGACTTTCATTTGTTCGAGCGTCGCGTTCAGGGTATCGGCCGTGGCACTCACCGCGTCTACCACCGCTTGACGCGCAGCCTCGGCCGCGGTCCGTGCCTCCTCGCTGGCGGAGCGCGCCGTCTCAGCGGTTTCCCGTAGCTGCTCTCGCTCCTGCCGTATGGTTTCGCTCGCCTCGCGGTTCTGATCGCGAACGTGACGCGCATCCTCTGCCAGCTGCCTGAACCGTTCAGCCTCATTCCTGGCAGCCTCCGACCCCGATGTAGAACTGATGGGCTTGTTCATGTTCAATCTACCTTACCCGTCAAGCGTACCAGCTGCGCCGCTCGAGAGATGTCCTCAATCGGACATTGAGGACCGTCACCATGCGCTCTATTGAACAGACCTGACGGGAACAACCGACTAAGGTTGCTCTGAGGTCAATCAATGAGAGCCAAAGGCGTAGCTCTAGGAGTGTGCATCTGGGTCGTCGTGGCGAACGTTACGGTCCGCGCCGCCGCAGGAACGGATGAAGTCAAGCGGGTGGGCGCAGCGACCACCGTCCTGAACGAGATGATGGCTGCGCGTGACAAGGAAATTCCAGGAAGCATCTTGGAAAAGGCTGAAGCGATTGCGATCTTCCCGGGAGTGAAGAAAGCCGGGTTCGTTGTCGGCGGACAATGGGGACGCGGCATCATCAGCGTGCGTGACGCGAACACACGCAAGTGGTCGTCGCCGGCCTTCCTGACAATGACGGGCGGCAGCGTCGGAGCCCAGATTGGTGGAACCGAGATCGATTTGATTCTCGTCATCATGAACCGGTCCGGCGTCGAGCATCTGCTGTCGAACCAGGTCAAATTGGGCGCTGAAATTTCTGCCGCTGCGGGACCAGTCGGCAGGGCGAGTGAAGCATCAACCGACCTGCAACTGCACGCCCAGATTCTCAGCTATTCCCGCAGCCGGGGACTGTTTGCCGGAGTCACGGTCAACGGTTCGGTCATCAAGGAAGACGTGGACGCCAATACGCGCTTCTATGAGAAGACTCTCTCATCCGAGGATATCGTCTTCGAGCGAGCGGGGACGTCTCCCGCCGGCGTCGGCGCGCTGAAAGCGGCTCTCGCCAGTCACGGCAACTAACGGTTTGGAGTGGCTGCCCCGTCGACGCAGCCACTCGTAGTGTCGTCGGTCGGGTTCCGTCGGGAAACGCCTCGTCATCGAGAAGGAGAGTGTATGGGTTCGAAAACGCTGCGATGGCTCGTAGTGCTCGTTCCTGCGAATAGCTGTGCCCCTTAGCGGTTCGATGAAATCGCCGCACGAACGGAGCATGCCATGCCGACAAACACCGAAATCGTCACACAGATTCAACACGGTCCGTTGACGGTGAAGGCCTTCGGGCTCACCGACAAGGGGCGCGTGCGCCCGTCCAACGAGGATCAGTTCCTCATCGCCGAGCTCTCCAAGGCGATGCGCATCTGGCAGACGAGCCTCCCAGAACCACTCGCGCAGTTCGGCGACGAACGCGGACATCTGTTTCTGGTCGCCGACGGTATGGGAGGGCACCAGGCGGGCGAGCACGCCAGCGCCTTGGCCGTCGGCGCGATCGAGTACTTCACGCTCAATACGTTCAGGTGGTTCTTTGACGCGAACCGAGCCGAAGCGCAGCAAGTGCTCGCGCTCTTCCAGACGGCGCTGCGTCAGGCCGACGCACGCATCCTCGAGGAAGCGGCGGAGCATCCGGAGCAGCGCGGCATGGGCACCACCTTGACGATGGCGTACCATCTTGATGCGCAGCTGTGTGTCGTCCACGTCGGCGACAGCCGTGCGTACCTGTACCGGGGTGACAACCTGCACCAACTCACGCACGACCACACGGTCACGGCCGACCTGGTCCGCAGGGGGGAGCTTCGCCCCGATCAGGTCGCAGGCCACAAACTGCGCCATGTCATTACGAACGTCGTGGGCGGCCCCGACGCTGGCGTCTACGTCGAAGCTCACGCTCTGGAAGTTCAGGCCGGTGATCGCCTGCTGCTCTGCTCGGACGGATTGACCGAGATGGTGCCAGACGACGAGATCGCGGCGGCCCTTCGTGCGGAGCCGGATCCCGAGGTCACCTGCAAGAAGTTGCTGGCGAAGGCGAACGACGGCGGCGGCCGTGACAATATCACCCTGCTGATCGTGCGGTTCGATCCGGCAGAGCCTGATCCACCCAACCCGTAATTCCGATCGAAGATGACGCTCCGGCTTATGCTTCGTCCAAACCCTCGGCCTTACGGCGCACCGCCGTGACGGCGCGAGCTGGGAGCCGCGGCAGGTCGACGGTGAAGACGCATCCCCTCTCAGGCAGGTTGCGCGCATAGATCCGGCCATTGTTGGCTTCGGCGCCCCATCGGCTGAAGGCGAGGCCAAGGCCCAAGCCAGTGCGATCGACGCTGCGCTGCTCGAACGGGCGGAACAACTCGTTGACGTTCCCAACCGGGAGACCGCCGCATTCGTCCTCGATCTCGATGAGCACGCGCTCGGCGCTGGCGCCGACCCTGAGCGTGACGGTGGTACGAGGCCGGGTGAACTTGAAGGCGTTCTGCAACAGATTTCCCACCACCGCCGCGAGGATTTGTCGGTCAGCTTCGATGGCCACCCCATCTTCGACGGGCATCACGGTCAGTCTGATGCCCCGGGCGTTGGCCTCCAAGCGTTGCGGCCGGCGCGAGTTCTTCGATGAATCCGGACAACGAGGAATCGCTCCCGATTCTGGACGCCCTGCGTGAGACGGACCTCGGCGAGCGAGCGACCGATGAGCGCGCGTAATCCCATGAGGCTGCGATGGAGCACGGTCCCCGGTGCTCCCTGCGACTCCGACGTTCCCCGTCTTGAGAACCTCGAACGCCAGGATCGCAGTGTTGAGCAAGTTCCGCAATTCATGAGCCAGGAACCCGAGGCGCTCGCTCCCGCGCGCGGTCTCTCCATCGAGCGTGGACTGATTTCGTTCGCGCCCGTACTCAGTGACGGCGCCCGCGATGGCGTCGTCAAGGCAGCGGTTCAGCGTGCGAAAGTCCTCGGTGCTAATAGGAGCGTTCATTTCCACCGCCAGCTCGGTGATGGCCTGACAGACGTCGCCATAGTCGTGCACGACCTGCGACACGGTGAACCCCTGACAGCAGCAGGTCATGCCCATGCTGGAGCGCGCTCCTGCCAATCGCGGGGCTTGATGTCAGGCCGAGGCGCAATGCGTCCACCAATTGATCGAGGAAGACGGGCACCCCGTGATCGATCCCCGCGTCGGTGGGCGGTGGCACCGACCTCGTGGCCACCTTGCCCCTGCACCGCCTGATGATCACCTCGCGATTAACGGTAATGAATTCCTGGAGCAGGAGACTCCTCCCAGTGGCGCCTATCGTATGCTGCAGCGCAGCGGCGGGGTGTCCGAAACAGTACAGGTCGTGCTGGCTCGCCGCTGATCCCATGGGCGGTCAGCGGCAGTGTTCAAAAGTGAACAGAAGCTCGGCTTTTGAGGCCCTTAGGATGGTTCTCGGGGAGAGGCTTGCCCCGACGAGAAATGTTTGTTCCGACGTCGTGTGACTAGGTGGCATCGCTGGGGCTCGTCGATATCAGGAGATGAGCGACCCTGAGCCGTTGCCCTTTTGCCGAGGACTCATTGATGGCAGTTCACCTGGTCAACCCCAGTGATATTTCGTTCGGCACGGCGGTGATTACTCCTCGGTGGCTCTATGTGATCGCGGCGGCGACGCCATCTGACTTCGGCGAGCCCATCATTGTGGACGAAACGCTCGAGCCGGTCGATTTCGCTCGGGTGCAGCCGGGCGATGTGGTCGGGATCGGGATTCACACGAGTAACGCGCTGCGCGGGTATCAGATAGGTCTCGAAGCGCGGCGCCGAGGCGCCTGGGTCGTCTTCGGCGGTATCCACGCGACACTGTTCCCGGAAGAGGCGTCCGAACGGGGTTCCGCTCACAGCGTGGTCAAGGGGGATGGCGACGTGGTGTGGGCGCGCGTGCTCCAGGATTGTCGGGACGGCCACCTTGCGCACGTCTACGAAGGCGGTCGTGTGGGCGCCGATCGTTTTCTCCCCGCACGATGGGATCTCCTGCCGCCCGATCGCTACATGTGGGCGTCGGTCCAGACGGTGCGCGGCTGCCCGAAGCATTGCTCGTTTTGTTCGGTGTGGAGAACGGACGGACAGGAGCCACGCCAGCGGAACGTGGAGGCCGTTGTCCGTGAGGTGGTCGAACTGCGGCGCCTGGGATTTCGCTTCATCGCGTTGGCCGACGACAATTTCTACCCGGTCACGCTGCAGGATCTGGAGATGGCCGCGCGACGCTCGGACCATCACCGTCTGCGCGAGCTTCAGGATCTGCGCGCGGAGCGGTTCGAACTGATGGCGCAGCTGGCCAAGCTCCCGATCAGATCTCGTGTTCTACACGCAGATCACGATGGAGGCCGCCGAGGACCCGGCGTTTCTCGATGCGATGCGCAGGGCGCACATCCGCGGCGCGCTCGTCGGTGTGGAGTCGGTCACCGAAGCAGGACTGAAGGACGTCTACAAAGGTTTCAACCTGTATGGCGACGCGCTGGTCACCCGGCTTCAGGCATTCAGGCGCCACGGGATTCATGTGCTTGGGTCGTTCATCTTCGGGCTGTCCAGCGATCGCGCCGAGACCTTCGAGGCGACGGCGGCGCTTGCGGAGCGCTCCGATCTGGCGTTCGCGCAATTCGTCATGTTGACGCCGTTCCCGGGCACGGTGGATTTTGCCAAGTGGGAAAAGGAGATGGCGAGCACGGGCGCGAACATCGACGGCATCCCGATCACGCGACACTGGCTCATTCCCCAGGAACGTCGGCCCAAGGTCTATACCCCGCATCCCACCCTGTCGGCCGATGAGATTCGCGCACGCACCCAGGAGGTGTGGGATCGCTTTTATAGCCTGCCGCAGATCTGGGCACGCTCGCAGGTGGTCACGTCACTGCGCGCCAGAGTCGCATTCCTCCTCATCTCCAAACTCTATCGCCAGATGTACGCGAACACGGGCATCGCGACAGACAGTGCTCGGACGGCACGATCCACACGCTGGGCACGATGGCTCGCTCGTCCGTGCCGGCGTCTCTTTGTGACGGCGCCGATGCCGCAACTGGAGATCCCGACCTCCTGAGACGGTCGGGTCGCCTGTGTCCGGTCGGGTGCCCCGTCCGACTGGCACCGGCAAACTCCGCCCGATGTCCACTTCTGAACAGGCTTCGCCGCGCAGATCGTGCAACCATCGCACGATGAAGTCCAAGAGCAAGCCCGCTTTCAATGCGCCGGCGTTTCTCGACTCGGCAGGTATCCCGCCGAAAATTGTGGCCTATCGACGGGGCGAGGTGATCTTCTCGCAAGGCGACGCCCCGACAAGTGTCATGCAGGTGCAGGAGGGCGCGGTGAAGCTCTCGGTGCTCTCCGAGGCTGGGCAGAGAGGCCGTGGTGGCGGTGCGGGCGCCTGGCGACTTCTTTGGCGAGGGGTGCCTGGCGGGGCAACGGGTCCGGGTGGGGAGCGCGACAGCGATCACGCCGAGCACGATTCTGGTGCTTCAAAAAGCGGAAAATGGTTCGGTTGCTCCACGAGAAGCCGGAGCTGACCGACCGGTTTATCGCTCACCTGCTCGGCACGAATATTCGCATCGAGAGGGACTTGATCGACCAGCTCTTCAACCACTACGAGAAACGGCTGGCTCGGACGCTCTTACTGCTCGCACGCTACGGCAAGCAAGGGAAGCCACAGCGAGTCCTGCCGAAAATGTCGCAGGACACGCTCGCGAAGATGGCCGACACGACGCGCTCGAAAGTCGATTTCTTCATGAAGAAATTCAAGAGATTGGGGTTCATCGAAGGTGACGGTCGGCTCAAGATTAACGCCTCACTGCTCAGCGTCGTCCTGCACGAATAGCGGGTTGCATCGCAACGATGACGGTGATAAAATAAACGTGTTATCGTTTAAATGGCAAAAAGCAAGCTAAGCAAGGCGAAATCGATAAGGCCGGCCTTCGAGCCTCAAGCCTTTCTGGATTCCGCGGACATCACGCGGAAGGTCGTGGAATTCCGCCGTGCGGCGGTCATCTTCGCTCAAGGGGATTCGTGCGACAACGTCATGTACATTCAAAAGGGCGCGGTGCGGCTCTCGGTGCTCTCCCACTCCGGTAAAGAGGCGATCGTGGCGATGCTGGGGCCCGGCGACTTCCTCGGTGAAGGGGCCCTCGCAGGTCAACCGGTCCGCTTGGGGACCGCCACAGCCGTCGCCACGAGCACCGTGCTCGATCCTCCCTAAACAGCAAATGACTCGACTGCTCCACGAGGAGCCTGGGTTCTCGGACCGGTTCATCCAGTACATGCTCTCCCGCAACCTCCGCATCGAAGAGGATCTCGTCGATCAGCTGTTCAATTCCAGCGAGAAACGCCTCGCCCGCACGCTCCTCCTGCTTGCGCGTTACGGCAAGGAGGATACACCACACCGGGTGCTGCCGAAGCTCTCACAGGAGGTGCTCGCGGAAATGATCGGCACGACTCGGTCGCGCGTGAACTTCTTCATGAACAAGTTCAGAAAGCTGGGCTTCATCGAGTACAACGGCGGCCTCAAGATCAACACGTCCCTGCTGAGCGTCGTGCTCCACGAGTGAACCTCCGCGACTGACGGCAATCGGGTATTCCCCCAAAACACAGCCCGATCCTGGTCCACAGCTCCGCGCCAAACTGTGCATTTGTATGTCTGTGCAAAACGGGACAGCCTCTCTCTCGGCACCCCGCTATCATGCGCTCTGCTGAGCGCCTTCCCTCGTTCCGGGCCGTGGCGGTTCGAAAGATTAGAGGGCAGCATGACGGAATCTGAACGCATGACCGATCACCGAAAACTGCGTCGTCGGAGGAACGATCGCTTTGAGCAGTATGTAAGTGACGAGATGGCGAGCCTTCGAGCCGCGCTCGACATTCAGTTCAAGCGCATCGCCCAGATTCAAGCCGAACTGGATCTGTCAAAAGACGCGATCGACCGTCGTTCATCGGCCCTCGCCCCGTTGCCGCCTCTCAAGCTCTCGAATCGAGGCAACGGGAATAACCACAGTTAGGGACCTTTACCTTGGTAGCCCGCCCTTCTTTCCCGCCCTCATGGTCGCACAACCGACGGCCTAGCTGTCGGCGCTTGCAGGCCGACGATCCGACAGCTGGCACGCCGGCCGCCATGCAGAAGATAGGAAACCGATCTGCCGCCGTTCAGTACATTCCACCCATGCCGGCCGCGCCAGCCGCCGGCCCCGCCTTCTTCTCGGCCAGCTCGGACACAAGGGCCTCGGTCGTCAGCAGAAGCGACGCAATTGACGCCGCGTTCTGAAGCGCCGACCGCACCACCTTGGTCGGGTCGATGACGCCCGCGTGCACCAGGTTCTCGTACTTGTTGTTCAGCGCGTTGTAGCCTTCCTCGGGTCCCATTTCCTTGACCTTGGCCACGACGATGGAGCCTTCCTGGCCGGCGTTGTTGGCGATCCAGCGCATTGGCTCCTCTATCGCGCGAGCAATGATGTTGACGCCGATCTGTTGATCGCCGCTGAGCTTGAGCCCGACGAGCGCCTTCGACGCGCGGAGCAGCGCGACGCCTCCGCCCGGGACGATGCCTTCTTCGACGGCCGCCTTCGTGGCGTGCATGGCATCCTCGATGCGCGCTTTCTTCTCTTTCATCTCGGTCTCGGTGGCCGCACCCACCTTGATCACAGCCACGCCGCCGACGAGTTTCGCGAGTCGTTCCTGCAATTTCTCGCGATCATACTCGGACGTGGTGTCCTCGATCTGCGTGCGGATCTGCTTGATGCGACCCTCGATCGCCTGCTTCGTACCAGCACCCTTGATGATTGTCGTGTTGTCCTTGTCGATGGTGACTCTCTTCGCCCTGCCAAGCTCCTCGAGTTTCAGGTTCTCGAGCTTGAGGCCGAGCTCTTCAGTGAACGCCTGGCCGCCCGTGAGGACGGCGATATCGTCCAGCATCGCCTTTCGCCGGTCACCGTACCCTGGCGCTTTGACGGCCGCGACCTTCAGTGTCCCGCGCAACTTGTTCACGACGAGCGTCGCCAGCGCCTCGCCCTCCACGTCCTCGGCGATGATCGAGCAACGGCTGGCCGCTCTGCGCGACGCGCTCGAGCACCGGCAGGAGATCCTTGAGGCTCGAGATCTTCTTTTCGTGGACAAGAATGAGCGGATTCTCGAGCACGACTTCCATTCGCTCGGGATCGGTCACGAGGTATGGCGATAGATACCCGCGATCGAACTGCATCCCTTCGACGACCTCGAGCGACGTGTCCATCGTCCTCGCCTCTTCGACCGTGATCACGCCGTCTTTGCCGACCTTGTCCATGGCCTCGGCGATGATCTTGCCGATGGGCTCGTCGTTGTTGGCCGAGATGGTCCCAACCTGGGCCACCATCTTCCCGCTGACCGGCTTCGACATCTTCTTGAGTTCGGCGCTGATCACCTCAACCGCCCGCTCGATGCCTCGCTTGAGGTCCATCGGGTTCGCGCCGGCGACCACGTTCTTGGCGCCCTCGCGATAGATGGCCTGGGCGAGCACGGTGGCGGTTGTGGTGCCATCCCCGGCGCTATCGGAAGTCTTGCTCGCGACTTCGCGCGCCATCTGCGCCCCCATGTTTTCGAGGGGGTCTTTCAGATCGATTTCCTTGGCGACGGTGACGCCGTCCTTGGTAATCGTCGGCGACCCGAACTTCTTGTCGAGGATCAACATTGCGGCCCTTTGGACCCAAGGTCACCTTGACCGCGTCGGCCAGCTGATTGATGCCACGCAGGACGGTCTGGCGCGCCTGCTCGCCGTACACAATCTGTTTTGACATTACGTTTGGCTCCTGTCCCGAATTTTACGTGTCACCGCTTCGTCTTCGTCTGGCTTGCCCGTGACCCGACGAGCGTGTTCTTGCCGTTGCCCTCGATGACGGCCAGCACGTCATCCTCTTTCATGATGAGGTACTCCTGGCCGTCGAGCTTGATCTCCTGGCCGGCATACTTGCCGAAGAGAATCTGGTCGCCCCCCTTGACGTCGAGAGCGACCCGCTTGCCATCGTCTTTCACCTTTCCGTTGCCTGCGGCGATGACCTTGCCTTGTTGCGGCCTCTCTTTGGCCGTGTCCGGAATGATGATTCCCCCGACTTGCTGTTCGCCTTCCTCGAGGCGCTGGACAATGAGGCGATCGGATAGTGGTCGGACATTCATGATTGTGACTCCAGACTAGAAGCGGAACGGCGCCTTGTTGGCGACCCGTGCCTTCTCTTGAGCGGCGCGATCGTCGGATTCTTGCCGCTGTTGTCGTTCGACTTCGCGCTGCGGCGCCTCTTGTTTGTCGAGCCGGACGGCTTCCGTCAGCGCGGCCCGAGCCAGGGCATCCATCTGCTTGGAAAACATCACGATATTCAGTGAGGACCCGTATGTGGATCGGAGGAGGTTGACCGAGTATTGCCCGTCTTCCCAACGCGCGATGACGTTGTCGCCGGTATCGCGAGAGGTCTGTGATAGAGAAGCACTGGTGACAGGCGGAGCCGGCCTGGTCGCCGCTCCGTACATCGCCGACATGCTCTCGACGAAGTCCTCCGCCGTCAGCCCTTGCGATCTTCTCCGGCGCGTATGTGACGACAATGCGGAAGAGCTCATCGTTGTAAAAACTGAAGACGATTTGCTGAACGGGATCCGTCTGACGTGAAGGCTCGGTGCCAACTGGCCGAGGGCCCCAGGCGAGCTCTTGAATCAGGGCCGGACGTTGATGAATCAACCTGACGTCGCGCTGGGTCGTGGTTGTCTGTGTGGTGACCGAGGCCAAGTTCATGCCGATATGAAAGTTCCGGTACGTGGACAGGTCTTGTGCAGACAGCAGCTGCGCCGACAGCACAGAGCCGATCACGGCGAGTACCCACACGCTTCACGCTGATCATGGAATCTCCTTCATCGCTATCCCTTATCGCTGTCCATCCGCACGAGGTCGTGTTCATCGGTCGAACCGAACGGGCCTTCATCCGTGCTGGGTCGCCGGCTCAGGCGCGCGGCGCGGGCTCCAGTCCATGGGACCGATGATCGCCAATGCCATGAGGCCGCCTGCCAACAGCAGGAGTCCGCCCGCGCTTCTCATCCCGGAGCCGGACAGCGCGAAGATCGCCGAACACGATGAACCAGGCCGATACGACGGCCTTCCGTGTGACCCCGGTGTCCGGTGCGGCGGACGATAGGTTGTGAGCAGGTAATCTCATGGGCGCTCCGACAGAGGGCCAAGACTTGGGCCCGTCGGCGCGCATCCTGTGAGAAAGGAGCACTACTCGAACGCTGGCTGGCTCAGTTCTGGAAAACTCTACGGACCACTATATACGTCCAACGTTTGCAGACTGTGCACAATGGGACACCACCCGGCACGCCGCGCTCGCCGGCGTGAGCGCTTTTGAACAGCAGGGTCTGAGCCGGCCTGTTACCGTTGTGTCCGAGGTGAACATCCGTGACCATCATAAAACGCATCGTCGTGACAGCGGCGGTGTTGACGATCATGAGTGCCAGTATGACCATAGCAGCTCAACAACGGCCCTACCGCTTGAGCGATCAACAGGTGAAGGATCTGGTGAGCCGGATCGACACGCACACCGATGCCTTTACCGCGAGTTTCGATCGGGCGGTCGACCGCACGCGGACCGAGGGGGACACCCAGATCCAATCCGTGAAGAATTTTGAGCAGGCGACCGATCGGCTCAGTGAACGAGTGAATAATCGACGATCCGGTACTGCCGATGTCGAAGACGTGCTGAGACGCGCTTCCCTTATCGACAGCGTCGTGACGGCTCACCATCAAGATACCGCTGTCGGGCGCGATTGGCAGGCCTTGCGGCGGGATCTGGATGAGCTCGCGCGTGCCTACGGCGTGGCCTGGGATTGGACGAGCAACCGTACGGCGTCTCGGGTCAACGATCAGCAGGTCGAGCAACTGCTGAAACAGATCGAGAAGAATGCCGACCAGTTTCGCCGTAGCCTCGACCAGGCCCTGAATCGCAGCCGGATCGAGGGCTCGCGAGACGAAGACAATATCAACCAGTTCGTCACAGAATTTGCAGAGACGACGGACCGCCTGAGAGATCGCTTCGACCACCGGCAGGTCGTCAGGCACGATGTGGAAGAAGTCCTGCGACGCGGTGTGAGCATCGACGACTTCATGCGCCGTCATCAATTGACGCTCCAGGCGGAAGACGACTGGCTCAACAGTACGCCGTGATCTAGATGAGCTGGCGGGCGCGTACCAGGTTGCATGGAGTTGGAGCAATCCTTATTTCACGCCGGCGGATCGCTATCATCGCCTTACGGGCACGTACCAACTCGACAGCAGCCGTGGTGACAATCCGCGTGAGGCTGCTGAGCAGGCTGTCCGCGCTGTTCCGTCTGACATACGGCCTCGGTACGTATCAAAGCCTGATCACTCGTTTGGAAGCGCCGGCTGTCATCGCGATCGACCGCAACGAAAACAGCGTGACGATTGGTTCCTCACGCGGACAGCGGGCAACGTTCGAGGCGGATGGCCAGGCGTTCACAGAACAGGGACCGACTGGCGGGACAATGAACACCCGCGCCACGTTTTATGGTGATCAGTTAGTGGTGACGACCACCACCGGCGACGCAGGAAGCGACTTCACGGTCACGTTCGAGCCGATCGACGACGGGCGCAACCTGCGAGTGACCCGCAGTATTTTCGATGATGATCTCCGTGAACCGGTGACGGTTCGAAGCTTCTACCGAAGGTCTTCGGACGAAGCACAGTGGGAGCTATATACGCGAACCCTGGGAGTTCCAGCTAATCGGGGTCAGGCAACCAGCAATTTCCTCGTACCCGGTGGCACCCGGGTGATGGTCACGCTTGATACAGCCGTAACTACAGAGAGTGCACATCACGGCGACCGCTTGACGATGACCACCCGCAATCCATCGCGATATGAGGGTGCCGTCATTGAAGCCTTCGTCTCGAGCGTAAACGCGTCGGGACGTCTGGGCGGCCGAGCGGACCTGGCCCTCGTCTTCGAGAGCATCCGTCTGCGCGATGGCCGGACGTATCAGTTCACGGGAGTCATCGAGAATGTTCGCACGCCTGGTGGGGATGCGATCAGGGTTGATAACGAAGGCACGGTCGAAGAAGAGCACAGTCAGACCGAAAAGATCGTTCAGCGGGGCGCGATCGGCGCCGCCGTCGGCGCGATCATTGGCGCAGTCGCTGGCGGGGGGCAAGGCGCTGGGATTGGTGCCGTCATCGGCGCGGGCGCGGGGGCAGGGACGATCATCGTTGAAGGACGTGACCAGCTGGCTCTGCCGCGTGGCACCGAACTGACCATCATTTCCAGCACACCAAGAGGGCGAGCCGAGTCCACCGGAGCGCAGCATTAATACCTTGCCATACTCAGCATCTCTGACACTCATGGCTGAATTAACCTAAAATATTTAAGTAATGTCCCCAGCAGCCAATTTGACTTGACAAAGTTAGTAAAGTCACGTAGTCTAGCTAATGAGATTGGGCCTTCCTCTCAGTCCTCAGGTTATCTGAACTAAGTCAGGTCATCTGCTTTCCTTCCTTAGCACGCCAACCTGGAGGTTGACATGTATGCTCGCAGTGTTTCCTTTCATCTCAAGCCCGGTCGGGCTGCGGAATTCACCCAGCTAGTCGAGAAGGACGTCATTCCGGTGCTTCGGAAGCAGAAAGGCTTTCAGGACGAACTCGCGTTCGTCGCGCCGGGCGGCGCACACGCGGTCGCGATCAGTTTGTGGGATCTGAAAGAAGACGCCGTCGCATATGCCCGTCGCGCCTATCCCGGGGTGCTGAAGGCATTGAAGCCATTGGTGGAGGCCACGCCTGAGGTTGAGACGTACGAGGTGTCGAACTCGACCTTCCACAAGCTCCCCGCTCGCGCGGCGGCAGCCTAGTCGACACCGCCAGGGTCATGTAATCGGCGGGAACCTCCCGTCGCGACTGTTATATCGCAGAAGAGGAGAATCATCATGACGATTGTTCGCTGGAATCCGTTTCGTGACGTCGCGGCATTCGAGGATCGGATGAGCCGAATGCTCGAGGGCTCATCCTACAGCCGTTTTCAAGCAGACCTCGCGCGCAGCGCGTGGGTCCCGGCAGTCGACATTTACAGCAACGGTCCGTACGAGGTCGTGCTCAAGGCCGAGTTGCCCGACATGAAGCAAGAGGAGATCGCGCTGACGGTTGAAAACAACACGCTCACGCTTCGTGGCGAGAAGAAACTCGACACGGAAGTCACGGGTGAGCAGTTCCATCGGATCGAGCGCAGTTACGGCACATTCGCGCGGACGTTCGCGCTGCCGTCGACTGTCGATGCTGGCAAGGTCACGGCCGAGTACAAGGCCGGCGTGCTGACGGTCAGGCTGCCGCTGCGCGAGGACGCGAAGCCGAAGCAGATCAAGGTCGAAGTCGCCGCGTAAGGCCCAGTAGCAGAGCGTTCAAACGCATTGGAGCAGGTGAAGCGCGGCCCTGCTCCTCATCGCCCGCGACACGCGAGGCACGCGAGACAAGAAAGAAGTGACCATGCAGATTCCTCAACAGTCTGATTTCGGAGTGCCGGGTGTCTTGAACCGGCATCGTCGACGGCACGCCACGAACATGGGAGATGACAGTATGGATTCCGAAAGGCCGAGCCAATCCGTCGCACAGACGGCCGATTTTTACCGGGTCGAACGGAACATGGGGCTGGTGGCGGCGGCTATCATGCTGACGCTCGGGGTGATCTGGGCGTCCACCTCAATGCTCTGAGGATTTGTTGCTTCGTGATCAACTTGGATGCGTGAGCCGCGGATCGCCACGGAAGGTTTCGAGATATTCGAGCGTCGTCGAGGCATCGGACTTGTGTACCAGAGGTTGCCGCCCTTCCGACTGGCGAGTCTCGCGCCTCTAGCCACGGCGTACTGGACGTTCCAGGCATTTCCTCGATACAAGAGCGACAATCGATCGGCCGGATCGGGGGTCACGATCAGGAGCAGATGTCCGTCCTCGACCTTCGAGACCACCACATCGTCTACGGTCAGCGCACTACTACTGGTTGCCATGTTTTTCTCCGTCATCACGATCGCTTCCAACGCATGCTGCCAATGACTTTTCACAACGCGTCAAGTCACTATAAGACCCTTGCCGGAGCCATGTTGTTCAGAACAGCACAGACATCTTGGCTGCGGCTTGTCAGGATGCTGTAGCTGAAAAAGGTAGAAAGATGGACGCACACAGACGACCGATCCATGCTGACGATGTGTCCCGCATCATCCGGGAGCAGATCGGCAGCCACGTCGTGACGCTGGATAGCGCGGAAGTCGGGACGGTGATTTCGGTCGGAGACGGCATCGCGCGGATCAGCGGCGTGGCCGGTGCCATGGCGGGCGAAATGCTCGAGTTTCCAGGTCGATTGTACGGTCTGGCTCTCAATCTCGAAGAAGACCGCGTCGGCGTTGTCCTACTGGGGGAGTGCGAGCACGTCAAGGAAGGCGATACCGTGCGGCGGACTGGACGCATCCTGTCCGTGCCGGTCGGAGACGCGCTCCTGGGACGTGTGGTGAACGCCCTCGGGCAGCCGCTCGACGGCAGAGGGCCGATCGCCACGTTTACGCGTGCGCCGATCGAGCGTCTGGCACCGGGCGTCGTCGATCGGCAACCGGTGAGGGAGCCGCTGCAGACCGGGTTGAAAGCCATCGATGCGATGATTCCGATCGGCCGGGGACAACGCGAGTTGATCGTCGGGGATCGGCAGACTGGGAAGACGGCCATTGCGATCGACACGATCCTGAACCAGCACGACACGGGGGTCATCTGCATCTACAACGCGATTGGTCAGAAGCAGTCCACAATCGCGCAGATCGTCACAACGCTCGAGCAAGCCGACGCGATGCGGTACTCCATCGTTGTCGCCACCGGTGCGTCAGAGGCGGCCGCGATGCTGTACATCAGCCCGTACGCTGCGACGACGATGGGGGAATACTTTCGCGACGCCGGCCGTCACGCCCTGTGCATTTACGACGATTTGTCGAGGCACGCGCAGGCCTACCGGGAGATCTCGCTGCTTCTCCGGCGCCCGCCCGGACGTGAAGCGTATCCCGGCGATGTCTTCTACCTGCATTCGCGGTTACTGGAGCGTGCGGCGAAGCTCCGGACCGAGCTCGGCGGCGGCTCGCTCACGGCGCTCCCGATTATCGAGACTCAGGCCGGCGATCTTTCGGGCTACATTCCTACCAACGTGATCTCGATCACCGATGGCCAGATCTTTCTCGAATCGGATCTCTTCAACCAGGGTGTCCGGCCGGCGATCAATGTGGGCAACTCGGTTTCACGGGTCGGCGGATCGGCTCAGGTCAAGGGCATGCGGCAGGTGGCCGGCACGCTCAGGCTGGAGTTGGCCCAGTACAGAGAGTTGGCAGGGTTCGCGCAGTTCGGCAGTGATCTCGACAGAGCGACGCGGATCCAGCTCAATCGAGGTGAGCGGTTGGTGGAACTGCTCAAGCAGCGCCAATACGAACCGCTGTCAGTCGAAAAGCAGATCGTGATCCTGTACGCCGGCACCCGCGGATGGCTCGACAGATCCGCCACGGCCGACATCGGCCGCTATGAGACCGATCTGTATCGATTTCTCGAGACCCGGCACTCGGCGCTCCTTGCTGCGCTCGCAGACAAGAAGCATATCGACGATGACATGACCGTCATCCTGGATGCGGCGCTCGAGGAATTCGTCACGGTATTCCAGGCACCGCCCATGTTGGCAGCGGCGTAACCAAAGGACCTCAGCAGGTCGGAGCCCTGCAGTCCTGTATTCTTGAAAGAAAACCATGTTCAGATTAATCGCCACAGTCAGGCGGGGCACCGCGTCGGATCTCGGGCCCGCATGGGCCCGGTATTCCACGATCGAGGCTGCCAGGGCCGGCGCTTCGGTACTTCTGCGCGAGGAGCGGGTGCTGCGGGTGATGATCGTCCGGAGTGAGCGCGCGGCGACGTTCGTCGAGTGGAGCGAACGGTAGTGAGCCTGCGCGCGTAGGTAGTCACTCGATGCCGGGTCTCGACGGCAAGGTTCGAGTGTAGTGCATCGCAACGGGACAGAGGAGACGATATGGCAACGATGAATGGCACGATCAAACGGCTCGTCAGCGACAAAGGATTCGGCTTTATTGCGACGAGCGACGGGAACGAGTACTTCTTTCACTCGTCGGCTTGCAGCCAGACGCCGTTCGATAGTCTTCGCGAGGGACAATCGGTGACGTTCGAACAAGGGCAGGGTCCGAAAGGCCCGAGAGGTGAGAACGTCAGGCTCGTCTAACGCGCCCTAGCTCGCGAACCAGTTCATTGCACAGGCTTTCGCGTAGGGACACACAATGCCTGTGCAATCGGGGACAGCGCGCATGGGCCTGCCGCTCCTAAGGTTACGAACATCGACATCGGCAAAGACAGTCCTCATGGTCAGGCGAGACGTCGGGGCTGGGGCCGGAATGCGTAATCGTCCGCGCCGCGAAGATGTCATTCATGGCCAGAACGGCAGGTGGGTGATGATTCAATTCGACCCGACGTGCTTCGACGCCTTTTCGAGGCTGCTGGCGCGGCCCGATCCGGGAGACCTGCCAAGACGGGCGCATGTCCTGCGTTGCGCAGGCGATCCACACCGGCGCGCGACGCGACTCCCATCGATCCTGATGGGATGGTTACAGCAGCGCTGGGTCGAGGAGCTCGACGGGGAGGAGTGGCTCGGGTGGGCGACGCAGCTGTCGCAGCAGCACGAGCTGCCCCAGAGGCCCAAGATACCGCACCTACAGGGTTCTTCAGTCGGGCCGCTCGGGCCTTGGTGCCGGCTGACTTGGTGGCGATGCCACACATGAGGGAGCGATGAATAGGGATTCAACACGCACCGCAGAACGCATGACACACGGAGAGAACCCGCAGAACGGACATGGAAACAGCTTTCTGATTGGTGTCCTTGCCGGCGCGGCCGTCGGGGTTGGGCTGGGGCTGCTCTTTGCTCCGCGAGCCGGCTCAGAGTTGCGCCGTCAGGTGGGCGGCCTGTCGACGAGCCTCCGCAACGACGCTTCTCGGCGGTATCGTCAGGCCCGCGAGCGCGTTGACGAGGCGGTCGCTGAGCTGACTGAAAGCGGTCAGGAAGTCAGTGGTCACGTGTGGAACACAATTGCGCGCAGCGCACAGAAAGTCGAAGCCTACACCACTGGTGGCAAAACAGGGCCCGATCGAGAGCCAGAGGGAGCGTCCGGTCATCGGTCGTCGATGAAGGTGAGTGGAGGCTCGGAGGATCCTGCGCTCTGAGGGTCGGTGCGAACAGTCGCGTCCAGCTTGTGCGGTTGGAGGAGAGGACATCCATGTGGTACCCGATCGGCTTCGTTCTCTTGATCACGTGGTTGATAAGTCTGGTGAACGGCTACACCATAAGCGCGTCCATTCATGCTCTGTGGTTGAGCGCGATCGGATTGTGTCTGACTGGTTTCATCCTCGGTCGACGACAACCAATTCTGTAATACCTGCGCCGGTTCCCACGACCCAGGGCTCGCGCATCATCCTGGGTCGCAGTACTTCCCCAAGGAGCCGTGGCATGGTTAGACACCGGCGTGTGTGGCCTGCACTCGATCCGCGACCGCGACCGCGCGGAAGCGGGAGTGTTCCCGCTCCGACTCGCCGGATTTCGTGGCATCTCGGTGCTGTGTCCGCAGCCCCGAAGGAGCGACCAAGGCTGCCGAGATGACGCGCGCCTGCCTGGGTGTGTTTACGACACTGCTTGTCGCGCTTCTTGGCGGATGGCTGTGGGGCACGGCTGATACGCGGGAGCTGGTTCGCGTCGTCCGCGTCGCCGAGCTGCGACAGTGCCTGCTTGAAGCGCACAGGTCGGTTCTCTCCGCGCGTCTGGATGTCGACAGCGGCAACTTCCGCGATGCGTCCCGACATCTGGAAGATGCCCGACGTCTGTTGCAACGCTCCCGAGGGCGACTCGAGGGACTCGGCCTCGAGGCTGATGCGCCGCGCTGGGACTGGGTATTGGGACAGGTCCACGAAGCCCAGCGCCTGGCGCACGAGCTCGAGCAGCGGAGTGGAGTCTGGACTCAAGCTTCCACGAACCTGTGGGCGCAGCTGTATATCGGTCAAGTTGTGCAAGCTGCGGAAACGGCGGGACTGAAAGCCGTCCAAGACTGAACAGGGTTCTGTCCCGGACGCCATAGAGTTTGTGTGAAGACCGAGATGTCGATTCTGGAGCGATGCAAAACCGGAGACGGTCCGCGACATTGGGCAGCCCACGGGGCGGCGATGGCGCAACAACGCCGTGTCCTGGCGGCGACCGAAGGCGTCGTGAAGACCGGGGAGGAGGTCGAGCCGTCGCAGGAGCAGTACCGCGCGCTCATGGAAAACCCCGCCTACGGAATCTGCCGAATCGACTATGACGGAAAGTTTCTGGACGCGAACGAGACGCTCCAGTCGCAATGCGCAAGAGGGGATCGTGGCGAACGCGCTAGGCCTTCTCCTCGGCCGACGCGCGGCGAAAATGGAGCGGGTCGCGCAGGCTTTGCAGTTCCCGGTAATAGTACAGGGGCGTCGGTCGTTTTCGCGTGAATTGCAACTTCTTGAGGAACTCGATTTCCTCGGCGGTCGCATCGCCGCTCAGGGAGGGATCCTGAAGGAACGCCCGGAGTCCCGGCTCTTCGATCACGCGTGGGGTGGGTTCCCGTTCCACAAACTCGAATCTCTTCGGGTGTCCGGGGGCCAACCGACGGTTCAGGACGATCTCCATCGCGAATGTGGCGAGGTCGATGTCCCAGGATTCGATGAGGGGATCCAGAAAGGTGATGCAGTTGTCGGCCGAGACAGTAAAGACATCGGTCTCCAGGAACTCGATCACGATGACTCGCATCTGCTGGAAGCTTCGGTCGGTGAGGCGAGCGACCAGACGGAGCCAGTTTTCATCAACCAGTTCCTCCTTCACCACACGCTTGACCACGTCCAGCAGCTTTTGGGTGATGAGGCGTTCAAGGGCTCCGAAGGGCTCCTTCTCGAACATCGCACGGATGGGCTGTGCCTTGCCGGGCTCGCATTTGCCCAGAATCACTTCGCGTACTTCTTTAAACAACGGCGCAGGTGGGTCCGCCAGTTTTCTCTTGATGGCGTCCATGCGCTGAACGTCCGCCAGCGTGGCCAACTTCCCGGCGGGCAGTCTCAGGAACGCCTCCATCTTGTCGTAAATATCCGTGCGTCCCGGCGCAGGGGGGGCTTTCTTCCCGGTCAGCAGTTGGGAAATGTACGACTCCGTCACTTGGACCGCGGCCGCGAGATCCCGCTGTTCGGTTCCGAGCTCTTTGAGCCGATGCCGGATGAGGAGCGGGAAATCCATGTGATTAACCTCTAAATGTTAAGTTATGGCCCCTTGAAATGAATTATCGCACAACTCACTTGACATGCGTGAGTAAATGAACCAATAATGGTTACACGGATTGAGCCAATTCTCAGTCCCTGCAGGTGACCTGAACTAACTCAGGTTATCTGAAAGACATTGGTTGTCTGACAGAAATCGAAGAAAGTGACCCTATGCCCTTCTTATTCCGGACCAAGGCCATTATTCCCGCATGGATCGCCGTGCTCGTGGTCGTCGCGTTGTTCGAGTGGCCGATGACGGTGGCGACGGGCGTGCTGCTGCTCCTCGTGGGCATCGTACCTCCGGCCATCCTGCTGATCCTGTCGAGAGAACCGTCTCTCACAGTAGCCGAGGTGCTGCATCACACTGAGACGTCGCAAACCAAGTGATGGTCGTCGGGAGCGACGTCGAAACCGCACTGTGATCGGAGATGACATCGTGAGTGAATCCAGAAGCGTTCTCGCAGTGAGCCCATCGCCCGCAGGGACCGCCACGGCCCTCACTTTTGAGGAGCGGTGGGCCCGGTGGGAAGAGAAAGGGGCACGCCATGACGCGCGTGTCTCACGGAACATGCGGGTCGTTCTGGGGCTCATGATAACGATCGGGGTCATATGGTTTTCTGTCTTGCTGCGCTGAGGATTCTAAGAGGTCGAACATGACGTCCGGACGAACGACCAATCTCACGGAAAAAAGTGAGAGTCGAAGGGAGCTCGTCGAGGAGCTGCGCGAACTCATTGCGGCGCTCGATCGGCGTGTCCCGCAGATCGAACGCTACGGCGAGCAGGACATCGCCCGCGACTCTGCGTTGCTGAAGAAGAAGGCCCAGGAGCGGATCGCTCGACTCGAAAACGGGCCCACGGCCACAAATCGTGTGCCTCGAACACCACTTTGGCCGAGGACCAAATCGATCGATGGCGATCGGATGGGCTGAGGACGCCCGGAAAGAGAGACACGCGTGCGTCGGACTGCAGGTTCTCAACCAGGCTGGGCTCTCAGAAACATCACTCGATACCTTCGGCGGTTCGGAGCGGCCATCGCCGTCCTGATTCCGGTGCGCGGGTCTTGGCGCCCGCGGGGGGGCGACCTGGGCACCATCAGCGCGCAGTGGCTCCACAACAATCGCCGCGGAACGCACCCAGAAGGCTGAGCAATTGTCCGGGTCAAACCCGCGTGGTTACGTCTCGAGCCTGTGGTGGGCCCTCCGAGGCCTGCTTGAAATCATTCTCTCGGTCTTCGCGTTGCCCCTCCTCATCCTGCTGGTTGGTCTACCGCTAGTACTCCTCGTCAGGCTCATGATCGAGATCGCGCAAATGCTTTCGTGAGTTCTCCTGCGCCGAACCGGAATAGCACGCAGCCGACGCTATCGCCGTCACGCGACGCCCTTTCTCACCACGTACCAGTTGTTCATGGGATCATGCGGCAGTTCGTGCTTCTCAATTGACCGAAACCCCGCCATCGTCAGGTACTCGCGCGTCTTTTCTTCGCCCCACATCGCGCCGAGTCCTTCACCGCCTTGCGCCAGCGACACCGTCATGCAGTGCATCGCGGAAACGGTATACAGAAATGTGCCGAACGGATGCTCGAGATTGCCGTGAACGAAGCTCGAGCCCTTGATGTCCTGCATCAGGTACACACCGTCGGTCATCAATGCGCGGTAAATGCCCTTGAGCACATTCAGTGGCTTGGCCTGGTCGTGAATGGCATCGAACGTCGTGATGAACTCGTAGTCTGGCGGCCCGGCCGTCACGTCGAAATCGCTGAGATCGCGCGTCACGAACTCGACGTTCCGTAGACCTTGTCTGGATGCTTCGGCGCGCGCGGTCTCGATCGCCTCGCTGGACAAATCGATGCCTGTGAATCGACTGCTCGGGTACAACCCGGCCAGGCGATTCAACACGCGCCCGGAACCGCACCCGAGGTCGAGCACGCGGATGCCCGCGGACAATCGGCCGGTCAGACCTAGCACGAGCGGCAGAACATGTGGTTCGAGGGCCGAGATCACGGCATTGTCCTCGGCCATCACCGTATGGAACCGCGAGAACTTTTCGTACGGAACGCCGCCACCGTTCCGGAAGCACGCCACGATGTCGTCTTCAACGCCACCGAGCATTCCAATGTACTGCGCGAACATCGCGATGTTGTCCGTGCCTGCCGCCCGCGTCAGGGTTGCGGCGTGCTCAGCCGGCAGAGAGTACAGGGTACTCGTTGAATCGACCATGACCACGCCGGCCGTGACCATGGCGCCGAGCCACTCCCTGACGTAGCGTTCATTGAGATTGGCAGCACGCGCGATATCCGAGGCCGTCGCCGGCGGTAGATCGCTCATGGTGTCGAACAAACCCGTACGGTGGCCGATCGAAGCCATCAGACACCAGGCCCCGTGGTTGAGATGCTGGAGGAGCGTGCCTGCAAAGGCTTCGGCCTTAGACGTGTCGAACGGCGGACGAGGAGCGGGGTCGAACATAACCAGATGAACTGAAAACTGAAAACTGAGAACTGAAAACTGATAACTGACAACGGAGAATTATGCCTGAATCGGCGGGCGCGAGCAGCCCCGAGGGCCTGAAGGCACGACGGGCCGGTGGGAGCGGCGAAGGGCTCGCCGCTCACCTCATCGGGAGCTGGGGGCTGGGAGAGTCACCAACGCCTTGCGAGCTGAACCGCGAGCTCGTGCCAGGCCGCGGCCTGTCGTGAGCAGAACGTTCCCAACAGCCGTCGTCGGCCGGTCCGACGGCTGGTCTTTCGGGAGTAGAGACGGTACAGGCCTGACGAGAGTTTGCGAATCATGATGTCGGGACCTCGCGAGGCGCGCACGCGGGCGCGTTTCGATCGAATCGATTGGTCAGGGGGTCACGAAATCGCATGCGGTGCCGGAACGTGCAAGACAAATTCCACCCGACTCCTCTCGTGCATACCTTCGGTCGTTGATTGCACAGATCGAATCTCTCACGTTAGCTCGGAATTGGCGCGAGATCGACCACGACTGTGGCGCAAGTGTTTCGCTCTATCAGCATGTGAATCGGGCTTGAACAGCGGCTCGCTGGAAGCGTATTGCCCGAGTACACCGTGACGAGGGTGGGCGACGGATGGGGTGTTAGATTGCCGGGTTCCTTTTGGCGGGTCATCCAAACGCCTTCCGCGCCCGTAGAGAGAAATGACAACGGGCCAACGCGCCCACGCCAGAAAGGACGAGACCATGACATTCATGCGACTGTGCGCTGTTGCGACGATGGCTGTTGCCCTGGCAACAACCAGCGCGGCGGCCAAGAATCCCATCGTTGGCGGGCAGGAAATGTTTCCCAGCAAGAACATCATTCAGAACGCCGTGAACTCAGCAGACCATACGACTCTGGTGGCCGCCGTCAAAGCCGCCAACCTCGTTGACACCCTGCAGGGTCCTGGACCGTTTACCGTGTTTGCGCCGACCAATGCGGCGTTCGCGAAGCTGCCGGCCGGGACCGTGGAGACGTTGCTCAAGCCAGAAAACAAGGCCATGCTGACCAAGGTGCTCACGTATCACGTGGTCTCGGGTCGGCTGTCGGTCGATGAGCTCAAAAAGCAAATCAAGAGAGGCGGCGGCACAGCGACGTTGAAGACGGTGAGCGGCGGCATGCTTTGGGCGATGATGGATTCCAAGGACATCGTGCTGAAAGACGAGAAGGGAGAAGTCTCCCGGATCACTCAGGCGAATGTGTTCCAGTCCAACGGCGTCATCCATGTGATCGATTCGGTCGTTCTCCCAAACTAGCGTCTCTTCGAGAGGGCGCCGCATGGCAGTCGGCGCCCTCTTCCTAAGCTCGCGCTCTCGGGCCACTAGCGACCCCGCGACCTGACCCACAAGCTCCCACCACGAGCCCCGATCATTCCCACGACATTCCGTGACGCGTCCGGCGGACGACAGTGTTTGCTGCCTGATGAGACGAGTTTCGCCTGTTCCGCCTTGGAGTGCGTCTTGAATCCGGTCGAATGCCCGTCGAACACGTGATACCGGGCGACCACGGGAAGGAGAACCAGCCATGAACCTCGTCGATGCGATTCTCAACTCACAGAACGGTGCGGCCGTGCAACAGATTGGGTCTCAGTTTGGGCTGGGACGCGACGAGACGACGGCGGCCCTTGCGGCTCTCGTGCCGGCGCTTGCCGCCGGATTCCAGCGCAATACGCAGAGCACCGGCGGATTGGAAGGCCTGCTGTCGGCATTGTCGGGAGGGCGCCACACACAGTACCTCGATGACCCGGCGATCCTCGGCCGACCTGATGCCATTGCCGATGGAAACGGGATCCTGGGTCACGTGTTTGGCGGCAAGGAAGCGAGCCGGCAGGTGGCCAGCCGTGCCGCGGCGCAAACGGGTCTGAGCCCGGATGTGCTGAAAGGCATGCTGCCAATCGTGGCAGCCCTCGTCATGGGAGCTATGGCGCGTCAGGCATCGCCGGCGGCTGGCGGTCGTTTCACGCCAGCATCGACCGGCGGCATGGGCGGCAGTCTCATGGGCATGCTGGGGGCAACGCTCGATCAAAACCGCGACGGATCAATGGTGGACGATGTGATTGGCATACTCGGCCGCTCGTTCAGCAGGTAGTCATTGCTGGGGACCGTCAGACGAAGAGCGACCGTGCCGCCGGTGTCGGCGATCGTCATACGGTCAATTGAGGGATCTCGATTTGAAGATGCCGACGGTGTCAGACGAACAGCTGCGCCTGCTGGTTAAAGCGCGGCAGCCGCTCGAGCGAGAAGGGTAGGGATGCTGGTCAGACCTCTTCGTACATCGGCATGCCGTCAGCCGCTGTCCGCTTGAAGGTTCGAATCTCCGCCGGGAGACCGAGGGCACGGGCGGCATGGGCCATCCCGGGGGGGATCGTCGGTACTTGGTATTCGAGTGGCAACGGCGGTTCGACCAGGCGAATCGAGAGCTGCCCATCCTTGCTCACGAACACACAGGCGAGCGTTGTGACTTTCATGTGAGATTGTATCGGCCGCCGACAAGCCTGCCTGCAGACGCCGGCCTGAACTGGGAAAAAAGGCGGCGCAGAACGCACACAAACCACTGGATGCCCGGGATATAGGCGGGCACCCATCCTGTTAGGAGAAGCTTCGTATGGCCTTAAAAGAGTACAAACCCGGATCAGCGTTCAACGGAGTCATCGGGCGCACGTTCGATGTCTCTCAACCTTCGTGGCCGCAACCGCTGCGGGCGAAGGATGGGGCGCCCAATGTCATCTTCATCGTTCAGGACGACACTGGCTTTGGCCAGCTCGGCTGCTATGGCAGTCCGATCGCCACGCCGAATCTCGACGCGCTGGCTGCCGGCGGACTGCGCTTCATGAACATGCACACGACCGCGCTCTGTTCGCCCACACGCTCGTGCATTCTCACGGGCCGCAATCACCATTCAAACGCGATGTCATGCATCACTGAAGGTTCAACGGGGTATCCCGGCGGCAATGGGTACATCCCGTTTGAAAACGGGTTCCTCTCCGACATGCTGTTGCAGAACGGGTACAACACGTACGCGCTGGGGAAGTGGCACCTCGCGCCAAGCGAGCAGACGAGCGCCGCGGGCCCGTACGATCGATGGCCACTGGGCCGCGGATTCGAGCGCTACTACGGATTCCTGGGCGGCGATACGCATCAGTATTATCCGGAGCTGATCTACGACAACCACGCGGTCGAACCGGAGAAGACGCCCGAGGAAGGCTACCACCTGACTGAAGACCTGGTGAATCGCGCTATCGGCTTTATTGCTGACGCCAAGCAGGTAGCTCCGAACAAGCCATTCTTCATGTACTTCTGTCCCGGCGCGATGCATGCGCCGCATCACGTGCCGAAAGAGTGGGCCGACAAATACAAGGGAAAGTTCGACGAAGGTTGGGATGTCTACCGCGAAAAAACCTTCGCCCGCCAGAAGGAGCTGGGCATCGTCCCGAAGGACGCCGAGCTGTCGCGTCACGATCCAGACGTCGCGCAATGGAAGGATCTCAGCGCCGACGAAAAGAAGCTCTACGCGCGCATGATGGAAGTGTTCGCGGGTTTTCTGACGCACACCGACAATCAGTACGGCCGGCTGTTCGAGTTCCTCAAGAGCATCGGGGAGTTCGACAATACGCTCATCATGTTCATCTCGGACAACGGGGCGAGCGCCGAGGGCGGGCCGAGCGGATCGGTCAACGAGAACAAGTTCTTCAACAACGTGCCGGACAACCTCGAGCAGAACCTGGCCGCGATCGACGACATCGGAGGGCCCAAGTACTTCAACCACTACTCATGGGGGTGGACATTCGCGGGCAATACACCGTTCCGTCGCTGGAAGCGCGAGACCTATCGCGGGGGTGTGAGCGACCCCTTCATCGTGTCCTGGCCGAAGGGTATTAAGCCCAAGGGCGAGATTCGGACGCAGTACGCGCATGCGATTGACATGGTACCAACGGTGCTCGAGGCGCTGGGTCTCGAAGCCCCGACGACCATCAAGGGCGTCACCCAGTCGCCCATCGAGGGTCTCAGCTTTGCGCACGCGTTCAACGACGCGAAGGTGCCGACCAAACATCTCACACAGTATTTCGAGATGTTCGGCCACCGGTCGTTGTACCACGACGGCTGGCGTGCCGTCTGTCCGTGGCCTGGCACGTCGTTCAAAGAAGCGGGCAAGGGCTTTGGAGCGACGATGGACGCCAAGACCCTGACCGAGCAGGATGGCAAACACTGGGAGCTCTATCATCTCGAGAAGGACTTTGCCGAGAACCACAACCTCGCCGCGACGAATCGGGAGAAGCTCATCGAGATGATCGGCATGTGGTACGTCGAAGCGGGGAAGTACAACGTGCTGCCGATCGACGCACGCGGCACGTTGCGGCTGGGCGAACCACGTCCGCAGATTGCTGTGGACCGAAAGCGGTACACGTACCTACCCCGGCACGCAGTCGGTACCGGGCAACGCGGCGGTGAACACGCTGAACCGGTCGTACAGCATCACAGCAGAGGTGGACATTCCTAAGGACGGCGCCGAGGGAGTTCTGCTGTCGCACGGCGGCAACGATGGCGGCTTCGTCTTCTTCATCAAAGGGGGCAAGCTCCATTACGCGTACAACTACGTGGCCGACACGATCTTCCACTTCGAGTCGAAGGGTAACGTCCCAACTGGTCGGCACAAGCTGCGCTACGAGTTCGAAATGACCGGCAAGCCCGACGTCAAGAAAGGTCTAGGTGCGAGTGGCCGCGGGCAGTTGTACATCGACGATGCGCTCGTTGGGCAGCTGGAGCTCCCGAAGACAATTCCTCTCTCGATGGGCCTGGGAGGGGGTGTCATGGCGGGAGCCGACGGAGGTTCGCCCGTCGTCGAGATGTACAAGCCACCGTTCATGTTCACCGGGACGATCCTGAGTCTGGTCGTAGATGTCACCGGCGAGCTCATCAAGGACAGCGAAGCCGAGATGCGCGTAGCGATGGCGAGACAGTAGACAGTCGGCAGTGCTCGGGATTCGGGGTTCGGGCGAGCCCCGAATCCCAAATCCCGATACCGGGCGCCACGGTTACGGCTATCATCTTGGAGGTGAACGAGGAGCGGATCGATCTGACGACAGACGGAGGGGTGATGGACTGTTACGTCCATCGGCCCGATGGGCGCGCCGAAGCTCGCGATGAGAGCGAGCAAGCGGAGGCGGGACCGTGGCCCGCCGTCGTGTTCTACATGGATGCCCTGGGGATTCGTCCCGATCTGCTCGGCATGGCCGATCGTCTCGCGTCCCACGGATACGTGGTGATTGTTCCGAACCTCTACTATCGAACAGGACCCCACGCTCCTTTCGACCCGGCCGCCGCTTTTACCGAAGGTCCCGAACGCGATCGCATGTTGCGGTATCTCCGCGCAATCGACAACGCGCTTGTGATGAAAGATACTGCCGCGTGCCTGGAATTCCTGCAAAGGCAGTCGACCGTCGCGCAAGGAGTGGTCGGCTGCGTCGGGTACTGCATGGGAGGTCGTCAGGCGCTCATGGCGGCCGGCACGTTTCCTGACACGGTGGCAGTGGCCGCCTCTTTTCACGGGGCCGCGCTCGCCACCAACCGCCCCGACAGTCCGCATTTGCTCGCGCCAGTAATGCGAGCCAGGGTGTATATCGGCGTTGCGGCCATCGATCACAACTTCTCGCCTGAAGAAAAAGAGCGGCTCGTAGACGCGCTCGAAGCTGGCGGCGTTCGGTACACGCTCGAGACCTATCCGGACGCGCGTCACGGCTTTGCGGTGACCGGGCATCCCGTGTACGACCGCGCAGCTTCGGAACGGCACTGGGCGACGTTGATTGATTTCTTGAACGACGCGTTCAAACCGGTTAACACGAGCGCCCGAAGTAGGCGATGACCGAACTGCGGCCGATACGTATCGACGCGTGCCATTGAGGAGGATCCATGAAGAACAACGCCCTCGGTTGGACCCTTGTTGCGCTGTGTGTCGCAGCGTTCGCTTCGTCGCTCACCGCGCAGCAGGCACGCGTCAGCCCACACGAGACCCACAGCAGCATCGTTGACGGCGCGACGATTACGATTACCTACGGGCGGCCATCGATGCGTGGGCGGAAGATCTTTGGCGGCCTCATCAGCTACGGCCGGATCTGGATGCCTGGCGCCGACGAAGCCACGATTATCCAGACTACCAAGGATCTGCAGTTCGGTGAGTTCCTGCTGCCCGCCGGGTCGTATTCTCTCTATACGCTGACCGGTGAAACGAGCTGGAAATTGATCATCAACAAGCAGACAGGCCAGTTCCACACGGTCTATAGCGAGGAGCAGGACTTCGCGCGGCTCGATCCCACGATCGACACCCTGCCCCAGCCCGTTGAACAGCTCACGATCGCGGCCGTACCGGCTCCAGGAAGCGGGGGAGGCGGACGGCTGCAGCTCGATTGGGAAACCACCCGCCTGTGGGTGGGTTTCACGGTAAAAAGGTAACAAGTCTCAAGTCTGCAACGTGACTCGAGACTTCGTTTCGGGTACACACGTTGCTACCTCCCGGTGTGACCGGTCGCCACGAGGAGGATGCCATGGCCATATGCGAAGTTTGCGGAAACAACTACGACAAGTCCTTTGAGGTGATTCACGCCGGAAAACCCCACGTCTTCGACAGTTTCGAGTGCGCGATTCACGCACTGGCGCCGACCTGCGCGCACTGCAAGTGCCGAATCGTCGGACATGGTATCGAGGCCAAGGGCACGTTCTACTGCTGTGCCCACTGCGCGAAGAAAGCCGGTGTCGTGGGTGTTGACGATCGCGTCTGACGTGCCGATCGATTCCGCCAAGTGCAGCATAGCGCGACATCCTGTCTGCGGTTAGACAGTCCATGAGCTCCGAGCTTCGCTTTCGAGATCGTGCCGAAGCGGGCCGGCTGCTGGCACAACAACTCGCGGAATACGCAAACCGTTCCGACCTGCAGGTCCTCGCGCTGCCGCGCGGTGGGGTCCCGGTCGCTCACGAGATTGCCCAACGGCTGGGTGCACCTCTCGATGTCTTTCTCGTGCGGAAGCTCGGCGTGCCCTGGCATCGCGAACTGGCGATGGGCGCCATTGCCAGCGGTGGGATTGAGGTCCTGAACGAAGAAGTCGTGCGCACCTACGGAATTCCGCGGCACGTGCTCGACGCGGTCGCTGCCGCCGAAGCGCAGGAACTGGATCGGAGGATGCGTGAATACCGCGGCGTCCGACCGCTCCCTCAACTCGAGGGTCGGGTCGTCATGCTCGTCGACGACGGCATGGCGACTGGATCGACGATGAGAGCCGCTGTGGCCGCCTTGCGGGGTCAACACCCTGCTGAGATAGTGGTCGCCGTGCCGGTGGCGGCGGTTGACACCTGCGAAGACCTTCGGCGGCAAGTCGATCGCATGGTCTGTCTCAGCACGCCGCAGATATTCACGGCCGTTGGGGACTGGTACGACGACTTTTCCCAGACGTCGGACGAACAGGTGCGAGCGCACCTGGCAGAAGCGACGGTGAAACCAGGAACCGAGAAACCGGAGCAGGCCTAAAGGCCTGCGCTACGGCAGTACGGTAGGCAGGCCGGCTTCGGTGCGGACACTTTCAAGTAGCCACCCACGTACGTAGCGCAGGCCTTCAGGCCTGCCTTGGACCGTAACCGACCGCATCACGTTTAGGCGTCAACGCGATAGCATCGGCTGGTTCTTGAGGCAAGACGTCCACGATCTGATTGGCGAGCGCGCTGACCCGTGGGCCCGGTGTCGTGATCCCGACCAGATTCAGGGGATCCGCAGCAGATACGCGCAGGGCCGTCAGCGGGACCTCCATGCGACGGCTCGCCCGCAACGCGTCGACCGCATCCGGCCGGGCGAACTGCTCGCCGAGGAAACCAGCGACAAACCGTCCCCCCCGTACCTCGCCGCGCGCTTCCATGCGTCGGAGCGACACCAGAAGTTCCCGCCATGGCGGGGCCAGTGTCTCGCGCGCGAGCAGATCGCGGAACACGACGCCCCAACGGAGCAGCAGTTGTTTCGCAAACGCGTCGGCTCGTTCCGCCGACCGGGAATCGGGACCGAGGATTGAGTCCGACTCCGGTCGATCGGCTCCGGCTTGTCTGTCAGGGGAGAGCAGCGCCCACCGACCCGCCGCATGTCGAGGGCGTCGAAGCCGGTCGCGGCCCTCGCCGCGTCGACGCTTGGGATCCACGAGCGCGCGCAGGTTTTCAAAGCCATCAGCCGTCACGATTCCGGCGGCGGCCAGTTCCCACAGCGCGTCCTCGATTTCGCTCGGCAAGCGTTTGGTCGCGCGGACGAGCTCCGCCATGAAGGACGCACCCAGCCTCTTCAGGGCCTCGAAAGCCTCGCGCGCTGGATGTGAGAGCGGCGATCCGAAAAGTGAGGGCTCCTCTCGATCGTGGCCGAGATCGAGCAGCCACCGCGCATCCTCACGCAGGAAGATCGTGACAGGCGCCACCCGCGTTGGCCGCACGCGACGACCGGTGCGCTGTCCTGTCGCGTCTGTCGCCGCGGTCTGGGGCTCGATCACACTGAACGCAGGATGGGGAGACAGTCTTCCCCACATCACATCTCCCGAAAGACACAAACGATCGAGCAGCTCCGGGGAGTAGTTTGCGATCCGGCGCGGCAAGACATCGCTTTCCCACGCCGCCGCCGAGATCTCGTAGCCCTGCAGCTGCGCGAGGACGTGCAGCGTACCCTCGACGCCATGCAACTGGGTTCCCGGTGCAAGATGCTGCCAGCGGAACAGGAACCGCGTGAACTCGGCAGCGCTGACCGGCTGAATTTCCCGTCGCAGCCGCCCAATGGTCAATCGATGGATGCGCGCGAGCAGGCGGCGGTTGCACCATTCCGTTTCGTCCTGTGCGGTCGGGGCGAAACGGCCACGCAAAATCTGCCCTTCAGACTCGAGTCTCACGAGCGAGGCCTCGACGAGATCGCGGGGCAAGGCGAGTCGCGCGGCCAGCGCCGATGCGGTCGTGGGACCAGTCGATTCGAGCCATCCTCGAAGGACTTCGGTGGCCGCAGTTTCTCGATCTGGAACAGGCCCCCGGTCGATCGCGTCAATTTCAGGCCAGATCCTGGCGTCGGGATACAGCACGCGGGCGAGCGCGAGTCGCTCCGCCGGCACCCAGAACGAGGCCGCGCCGACCTGTAGCGTCGTGACACGCCGGCCCGCAGCCAACGTCTCGAACAAGGGGGTCCACTCAGCAACCGGCGGAAGGGCGACGAGCGTGAGAAGTCCGTCGTGGAGCTCGTCGGCATCACGCACCACGGGCCAGGACTCGGCGGCAACCTCGGCGATCGCTGCCGGGTCGAGCGCGCCAATCTCGCCCGCTTCGGGTCCGAGCGTTCGGCGCATCTGCACCGCCCGCGCACGGCGTTCTTCGAGCGGCGCGTCGTCCAGGTACGCGTAGGGATTGGCGTTGAGGATCTCGTGCGAAAGCGGCGACGGCTCTGCCGTGTCGATCGCCACCGCGCGGAGGTCCCCGCTGTCAATCCGCTCGATCAGCTTTCTGAGACCATCGAGGTCCATGGCCTCGTGGAGACAGTCGCGGATCGTTTCGTTGACCAGCGGGTGATCCGGAATGCGAATATCGCCGACCAGGTTCTCCGCGCAGGCCACCTGATCCGGGAATACTGCGGCGAGCAGATCGTCGGAGCGCATGCGTTGGATGGGCGGTGCGACCTTCTTGCCCCCGGCAAAGCGCAGGACGGCCAGCGCCCGCGACGCGTTCCATCGCCACCGTGCCGTAAACATGGGCGCGTCGAGCATGGCTTGCGTCAGTACATCGTCAACGGTCTGGGTTTTGAGGTAGTGGAACACCCCGTCGAGCGGAAAACTGTGCTGGTCGCTGAGCGAAATGACGATGCCGTTGTCTGTCGCGGCGGCTTGAAGCTCGAAGTTGAACGACCGGCAGAAGCGCTTGCGAAGTGCCAGCCCCCAGGCACGATTGATGCGGGCGCCAAACGGCGCGTGCAGCACGAGCTGCATGCCGCCACTTTCGTCAAAGAATCGCTCGGCCACCACGGTGTTGTGGGTCGGCAATGTCCCAAGAGCCGCCGCCGCGGACCGCACATATATGGTGGCTTGTTCGGCACCCGCCCGATCGAGACCGCACTCGGCCTCGAGGAAGGCGATTGACGCCTCAGGGGTGGATGCGTCCAGTATTCGCTGTCGAATGTGTGATACCTCGACAGACAGCTCGTCGGTGCGGCCAGGGGCTTCGCCGCGCCAGAACGGAATCGTCGGAGCGGCCCCGTGTGCATCCTCCACGCGAACCCGGCCGGCCTCCACACGGCGAATCCGCCACGATGTGCTGCCAAGGAGGAAGACATCGCCCGCGAGACTCTCGACGGCGAAATCCTCGTCCACGGTTCCGACCGTGGTGCCATCGGGCTCCGAGACGACCAGGTAGTTGGCGTTGTCCGGGATTGCACCGCCAGAGGTGATCGCCGTCAGCCTGGCGCCGCGTCGCCCGCGAATGACGTTGTTGACCCGGTCGCGGTGGAGAAGTGCGCCCCGACGGCCTCGTCGCGTATCGATGCCCTCGGAAAGCATGTCGATGACGGCATCGAAGTCTCGGCGGGGGAGCGCTCGATATGGATGGGTGCGCCGGACGAGCGCGAAGAGCTCGTCTTCGGACCAGGCCTCGCTGGCCGCCGCTGCCACGATCTGCTGTGCGAGCACATCGAGCGGCCAGTCGGGAATGCGCAGTCGGTCGAGCTCGCCAATCCGAATCGCGTGTACCAGAGCCGCACATTCGATCAGTTCATCGCGGGTGGTCGCAAACAGTCGTCCTTTTGGGACACTGGCCGGATCGACATGGTGGCCGGAACGGCCCACCCGTTGCAGCGCCACGCCAATCGAGCGGGGAGACCCGATCTGGCAAACCAAATCGACCGATCCGATGTCGATGCCCAGCTCGAGTGATGCCGTGGCGACCACGGCGCGAAGCTCGCCGCTCTTGAGCCGCTCTTCGGCCATGAGACGCAGCCGTCGCGAGAGGCTGCCGTGGTGAGCGAGTACGGCGCTCTCGCCGAGACGCTCGGCCAGATGGTGCGTCACCCGTTCGGCCAGGCGTCGAGTATTGACGAACACGAGCGTCGTGCGGTGTGCGTGGATCAGCGAGGCGAGTCGATCGTAGATCTCGGACCACATCTCGTTTGAGGCGACGGCACCCAACTCGTCCTTGGGAACCTCGACGGCCACGTCCAATTTGCGCCGGTGACCGCTGTCGATGATGTGTATGCCGGAGGAAAAGGGGTCGGGAGTCGTTTCCGATAAGGCCCCCGGGAAACGACTCCCGACCCCTTTTCCTCCCCCGAGAAACGCTGCCACGTCCTCAATCGGGCGCACGGTCGCCGACAGGCCGATGCGCTGTGGCACCGCGCCGCCAGCCTTGACCACCAGATCGTCGAGCCTGGCCAGCGAGAGCGCGAGGTGGGCGCCACGCTTGTCATCCACGACCGCATGGATCTCGTCGACGATGACCGTTCGCACAGTACGGAGTGCCGCGCGCGTCCTCTCGGCGGAGAGCAAAATGTACAGCGACTCAGGTGTGGTGATGACGATGTGCGCTGGCTGCTTGGCAAATTGCTGGCGTTCCCACACAGGCGTATCGCCGGTTCTCAGTGCCGTGGTGATAGCCGGAAGCGCGACACCACGCTCCAGTGCGAGCGCAGCGATTTCCGCCAGCGGTCCCTGAAGATTTTTCTGGACGTCGTTGCTCAGCGCCTTGAGCGGCGAGACGTAGAGAACGTGGGATTCATGCGGCAGTCCCTTCTCGTTCCCCTCCCGCACCAGACGATCGAGGCAGATGAGAAAGGCTGCGAGCGTCTTTCCCGAACCAGTCGGAGCAGAGATCAAGACATCGCGGCCAGCCTGGATGAGAGGCCAGGCCTGCTGCTGCGGCTCCGTCGGGCCCGAAAATCGACGATCGAACCAGTCTGCAAGCAGGGGATGGAGTGAGAACATGGAACGTACGTGCGCAGGGGTTGGGACGAAATCGTCCCAACCCCGAATGCGGCCTGGCTTCGATTATATCGTCTAGCGCTTGGCGCCCTCGTAGATGCTCGCCGCTCCGCCCCCAATCGCGGCACCCACGAGCGCTCCCTTCTTTCCGGCAACCAGTCCGCCCACTCCTGCCCCCGTGCCGGCGGAGCCGCCGATCAGGAGTGCGGCCTTCTGCCACGACCGCTTCTTTTGAGGCACCCGCTCCGAAACCACGCGCTGCTCGGACCGAACCGTGCGAACGACCGGCTGTGGAGCGTAGACCGGCTGGGCGGCGTAGACCGGTGCCGGTGCGTATGCCTGCTGTGGAGCGTAGGCCACCGGCGTTGGCGCGACGCCGTTTGCTGGCATCACGGGCAACGGTCGGCCGTACTGGTCGGTGTAGATCACCTGCTGGGGACCACCCGCCCCGACGCACTGAATGTTGACGTGCACCTCGCCGTTTACCATCGTCTGACGCACGACGGCCTGCTGATTCGGCTCACAGTTGACGGCAACGGTGGCCGGTTGCGTCGCGGTATTACCCGAGGCCAACCACGGCGCCTGCAAGAGAAGAATAGAGCCCAACGCCACAACGGCGATTGCTCGCGTGCCCGGTCGTCGAAGACTTGGTAAATACATGACCGACCTCCTGGGGGATGCGCTGCCGTTCATCACTCCAACTCCCATGCCAGCCATGACTCGGCAACTTCTGGCGCCTTCCGAGACTTTGTGAGACAAAGTGTCCTCGTCATCGCTCTTCACTGTCGCCGCAAATGAACAGCGCGAGGGAGCATCGTTGCCAGTTTCGTGATCGACGTTTCATCGAGCTTGACCAGTGACTGCTGAACGCTCGATAACTGAATGAACAGATCCTAGCGTCCGGCTTCAGCCGGACGACTGTGTGAACGGGAGGCGCGTATGAAGCTCACGCGACGAAAAATGACGGGGGGACTCATCATGGGTTTGCCGGCGGCGGGACTGGTTGCGGATACACCGGCGGAAGCCGCACAGCGGTCGGGGCCGTCTGACGGCGACTATCGGGACATGGCCAGGGCGCTGGGGGATATCGCTGCGGTTTTGCGGCCGTACGGGGATCCAGCACTGCTGGAGAACATCAGGGACATACAGCGCGTGTACTTGCGGACGAACCAGAAATTTCCCGAGTACATCGAAATCGGGATTACCGTGTGGGAGCAGCTGTACGACTGGCACATCCGGACACAGCAGGCGCTCGGCGTCGTTCGTCTGCCCAACGGCCGTTACGGGATGCAGGCGTTGCTCAGCACCTTCGTTCTCAGGCCGGATGCCCAACCAAACTACGTTGGTCCCGGTGGCGAGACGTTGCAGTGAGGACGGCCCGTCCGTCCCGCTTCGGCATATAATCTGCCGTTCGATTTTTGTCCGATGATCATCGCGCGGCGTTTCTTGGTGCGGGGCCGGGTTCAACAGGTAGGGTTCCGGTATTTCGCCGAGGAAATGGCGCAGTTGGAAGGCATCAACGGGTTCGTTCGCAACCTGCCCGACGGTCGGGTGGAAGCGCTGGCAGAGGGCGATGCCGAAGCCGTGCTTCGATTCGAGCGTGCGATTCGTCGCGGCCCCGGCGGGGCGCGTGTGGACGAGGTCGAAACGGAGCCGGTCGAGCCCGCAGGCCTCGTCAGTTTCAGAATCAAAGGATAAAAAGTCCCGAATCCCGAGTCCCGACTATGAGCACGCCAACCATCGATTTGCTCAAAACGAAAATCCGCCACGTTCCCGATTTTCCGAAGCCAGGCATTCTCTTTTACGACATCACCACGTTGCTCCGCGATCCAGAAGGGTTCAAACAGGTCGTGGATGTGCTCGCGCAGCCCTACGACAAGTCCGGGGTCGACCTTGTGGTGGGTATCGAGAGCCGCGGGTTCATTCTCGGCGGGGCCGTCGCGGATCGCCTGGGAGCGGGGTTCAGTCCGGTTCGAAAGCCTGGCAAGCTGCCATCGCGCACCGTGCAGGAGCGCTACTCGCTCGAGTACGGCACCGACGCACTTGAAATTCACGAAGATGCCGTCGAACGTGGTCAGAAGGTCCTGATCGTTGACGATGTCATTGCAACCGGGGGAACGGCCAAGGCGACTGCGGGTCTCGTCCGTAGGCTGGGCGGGGACATCGTCGGCCTGGCATTTCTCGTCGAACTGGTCGCACTGAATGGGCGGGCGCAACTGGCCGGCGAGAAGCTCTATACGGTTCTGCAGGTACTGACAAGGCTCAAGTGTTTCCCCTCGTTACGCTGGTGGTCGTCATCGTGGCGGGTGTCACATACGCCGCGCTGCAAGTTGTGACGGCCATCAACCGGGCCAGCCGCACGAAGACAATCTGCCATCTGCAGGCCATGTTTGCGCCCGCGCTTCAGGCGGTCGAGCGTGATCCGCACCAGTTGCTCACCTGGTATCCGCTGGCGCAAGCCAGCCGCCGACTCTTTCCTGAGGCCTGTGCGGCCCTCGATGCCGCAATCGGCCGTACTTTTCCGTTCACTCAGACTCAGGTCGAGGATGCTCACGCGCGATGGACCGCCAGCTGGCTCGCATGGGAGCGATCGCATGATGGTGAATATGCACTGAAAGCGTCGGCCCTGCAGGAAGAGCTGACGCGTGTTGGAGAGGTAGCCACACCTCTAGGCCGTGCCAGAGTCGCCGCGCTGGAGCGTGAAAAGCTCGAGCGGTATCAAGAGCGGTATCAGGAGTACATTCGCGCGGCCAAGGCACTTCAAGCGCTAATCGAACCCGGATCATGAGACAGCGGACGTCCGCACGAAGACAGCGTCGCGTCCGGCTTTAGCCGGACGTATCAGGCACTATCTGACCAGGAATTCAGAAATATTTCAGATTTCCCGGGGCCACGCCTTCGCGTACAATCCACGCTATGAGACCAGCTTTTTTCCTGTCGACGGTCGTGCTCCTCTGTTTCGGCGGTGCCGGATGCGCCAGGCAGGACCCACCACCGTTCAAGGTGATTGCCACCATGCACGAGGTCATGGAGGGGAGTGTCACACCCCCAGCCGAAGTCATTTGGGATTCGGTTTCGACGATCGTTGACGATAAAGGCGTTCACGAACACTTTCCACAGAACGATGTCGAATGGGAGATTGTCGAACACGCGGCGATTGCCCTGGCGGAAACCTCGAATCTCCTCATGATGGAGGGCCGAGCCAAGGATACGGGCAACTGGCGGAAGTTCTCCCAGCAACTGGCGGAGACCTCGATGGCCGCAGCCGAGGCGGCACGCGCGAAGAACACCGAGCACATTCTCGAGACCGGCGAGAAAATCTACGACGTCTGCACGGCTTGTCATATGCAATACATTGTCGAGAACGGGCAGTCGCAGTAGGTTCGTCGATTGATTGACCTCATCCCGGTGCTGGACTCACCGGCAGCCGGCTGACCTTCCAAACTCCTACCCAGACGCCATGCGTGTCTATCGGGGCCTCTTCGGCGAGATCATGCTGATGGCCATGGACACGTTGCGGACCAACAAACTGCGATCGGCGCTCACCGTGCTCGGCGTCGTCATTGGCATCACCGCCATCGTCGGTATGACGTCCCTCATCAGAGGATTCGACCAGTCGCTGCGCGACAGTATTCGGACGCTGGGACCAGACACGATCTTCGTGGCACAGTTCAGCGGCGTGAGCATCGCGTCCGGTCGCGATGTCGAAGAGTTATTGAAGCGCCCTTCCCTCACGGTTTCCGACGCGCGTGCCATTGAAGAGCAAGCGTCGGCCGTGCACCTCGTCGATATCATGCTGGGTGGCGCCGGTGGACCGGGACAGCAACGACAGGAGCGGCTGTTCTACGAAAACGAGCGGACGCCACCGGTGCAAATTATCGGGACGACTGAGAATTTTCCCGACGTGCAGTTCCTCGAGATGGCGACCGGCCGGTTCTTCACCGCGTCGGAGGTTCAACATCGGCGCCCGGTGATTGTCCTCGGGCAGACTCCGGGGCAGGCGCTCTTTCCGAGTGCCGATCCCATCGGGAAGGTGGTGCGACTTGGACCCGAACGGTACACCGTGGTTGGAGTCCTCGGGCCTCGACCGAGCATGGGCGGCCTCAACTGCGGCCAGGATGAGATTGCGATCATCCCGCAGACCACCTATCAGAAACAGTTCGGGATTCGGGCCATACGCGTGGGCCCCCGCGGCGAGCTCCGCAACATCTTCATCGCTGCCGTGCCTTCTGAAAGCGCGACGCGCGAGGAGGCCATGCGCCAACTCGAAGAGATCATGCGGGTGCGGCACGGATTGAGGCTCGACGAGCCGAACGACTTCGATCTGCTGACGCAGGACGCGGTGCTGGCCGTCTGGGATCAAATCAGCAGGGCCACGTTCCTCGGTCTGGTCGTGATCTCGTCGATCGCGCTGATGGTGGGGGGGATTGGTGTCATGGCGATCATGATGATTTCCGTGACGGAACGAACCCGTGAGATTGGCGTGCGCAAGGCCCTGGGTGCGCGCCGGCAGGAAATCCTCTGGCAGTTTCTGATCGAAGCCGTGGCGTTGACGAGCATCGGCGGTGTGCTGGGCATTCTGTTCGGGAGCGCCGTGGGGCTTGCTGTGCACTTTGTGTCGGGGTTTCCCGTGTCCTTGCCTTGGTGGTCGTTTGCCCTTGGTATTGGCTTTTCAGCGTCCGTGGGTGTCCTTTTCGGCATGATCCCAGCGGTGAATGCATCGCGGCTTGATCCGATCGAGGCGCTGCGGTACGAATGAGCTTTGTGGGCTCATCCTGAGAACCGTCGTGGTGGACTACGACAAAACAGATATCCCGGCTTCCTACGACCGAGCCCGCGTTCGCACGCCCGAGGTCCTCGAGCTTTGGATGAAAACCGTCTCGGCGCACACGCCAGGCCGCACGATCGGGGCAATCCTTGACCTGGGCTGCGGAACGGGTCGCTTTTCTCCTGCGCTTGCCTCTCACTTCGACGCGAGAGTCATTGGGATTGACCCTTCAAGAAAAATGCTGGCAGAGGCTCGACGCAAGTCAACTGATCCACGAATCCGATACGGTCTCGGTCGCGCCGAAGCCATCCCTCTGGCAGCCGACTCCGTCGACCTGGTCTTCATCTCAATGGTGTTTCATCATTTCGATAATCCGGTCGCGGCGGCACGAGAGTGTCGGCGCGTGCTTCGTGAGCACGCGGTGCTGTTCCTCCGTGCTGGTACCGTCGAGGAGATTTCCTCTTATCCCTATGTGCGCTTTTTCCCCACGGCGGTGCCAATCCTGGAAACGCGTTTGAACCACAGGAGCTTCATACGAGACACGTTCGAAGCGGCAGGGTTTCAGGCCATGGAATGTGGGCTCGTCACTCAGGAAGTTGCACCAAGTGTTGCCGTTTATGCCGATCAACTTGCGACGGGAGCCGACTCGATACTGGCCGCGCTCAGTCCTGACGAATTCGCAGCCGGTTTGAGAGAGTTGCGGGCTTATGCCGCTCGTGGCGCGGCAGGGCCAGTTTCTGAAACCATCGACTTTTTCGTTTTTGAATCGAGGGGTTAGGGATCGGCCGGAAGCCCACCGCGACTGCCAGTTAGCAAATGCAAAGTGATACGTACCGCGCCCCGCAAGCGGGACAGTCACCGACGGCCAGATCGCAGTGCACGTGCCAGTGTGGAAAGGCGAGGTCGAACATCTGCCCGCAACTCGTGCAGCGAACCGGTCCAGTACCTACGGGTTGGGTGCACTAAGGGCACGCATCCGTACGGTTTGACGGTTGGGCACTAGCCCGGTCGTGCTGTCACCCTGATCACTTCTGAATCTCAGGCTGACCCACCACCGACTTGGGTTTCTCAACCTCGCTGCCGGATGCTGCGGTTTAGGAGGAGCCTCTCCCTGTCGGTCCGTTCACGACACGTGGGCAGTGTTGGATTATGCAAAGAAAGAAAAGGGGCTGGAGCGTGCCGTCTTTGATCAGCGGATAGAGGACTGGATGCTGGACAGCTCCAAGACCGCTTGATATCTGCCGCTTCCATCCTTCATTAATGATGGAAGGAAGGTCCCTTCCTTCGGAGCGTAGCCGGGCGCCGAGGCGCGAAGGGTCAACTCCACCCCGGGTATCAGCTCTCTGAATTCGAAGCCATCGTCCCAATCCCACCAGGAGCAAGGAATAGTCTGCGTCATGCTCCGGCCGATGCCTTGCCCGCCGACGATTTCAACGGTCGCGCCGTTGATACACCCCCCACCGGTCGATATGACCATCCCAGAGAGAAAGGCCACCGGACTGGGTGTCGTAGGCTTCGGAATGGTCGGACGAGGAGCAGTCGGGGCAGTCGGACTAGCAATCGGGCCACTGTCTACGGCGCATCCGAGACACGTCAGGCTGATCAGGATAAGGGATGCGAACTTCACAGCAACCTCCCTTGCCTCGATTAACGCCAATCCTCGTCTTTCCGTACAGCTGCCGTCTCATCGCTGACTGTCAGTGGTCCTCACTTCGGAGATACTAACCTGAAGTCCCCAGCAGAACAGGAAGAGTCGAGAGAACGCCTTTCGGGGATGCGAGGCGCTGCGGATCGTCTTCTTGGTAGTGAGATTCGCGTCGCGCGCTTCTTTTGGAGCGCCGATTATTGGCCGCCGCAGCAAGTTGGGAATCGTCGGGCGAAGACACCAGGCATCTGCGGGCGATACAATGTCGTGGACGCAGGAGTTCGTGGATCGATGTAGGGGCTTTCGCAGAAGAAAATCACACGCGCCCGTAGCTCAGCAGGATAGAGCACCGGTTTCCTAAACCGGGGGTCGCAGGTTCGAGACCTGCCGGGCGCACCATTCGACTCGCGGATGGGCGCACCGCGAAGGCGAGCTCGCTCATGGCAAGCCAAACCATCCGAGCCCTGAGCAACGTCGAAGGGCCGGGCGCACCAACCTTCGCTCGCGTGCAATCCTGAGCGAGCTTCGGCTGGCAAGCCAGCTACTTGTCCGCCGTAGCGGAAGCGCGAAGGTGGACGGTTGGCAAGCCATGCGAAGGTTGTCCGCCGTAGCTTTAGCGGATCGGACCTCCGGGTTCAGCCTTTGCTCTCACCTTGTCTCGCTCCTGAAGATTTATGAAGGGCAGCCAGGTCCCCATTCGACTCGGCCTGAGCAACGTCGAAGGCCTCGGTCATGGCGAGCCAGAACCATCCGAGCCCTGGAGGACTCGGATTTATTGATTTGACAGAGGGCTTTTGAGCGCGCCGGAGTCACCTATACCTGGGAGTCGTGAAAATGTGGCGACACGTGATTGCTGAGGCGATGACGATAGGAGCGCTAAGCATGTCGATCTTGTCGTGCTCTCAAACTGTAACCGTGCCAAGCGAGATTGGAACCGTCGACCAACTTGTGAATGCCCTACGTGCACAAGGGCGGGCTGTATCGGTCGGGAGCGAAAATTCGCCGGCGAGGAACGGTTATTTCAATGTTTCATCGCGAGACGTCCACGTCAACGAAGCGCTGCTGAAGGCTTTCGACACACACTTCCGATAGGGCACCGACGCCGTTGGCGATATCGCTCCACACTTTAGAGGTTGATGTCCTCTATGTCGGATGCTCGGGAGACGTCGTCGAGACTCTCAGTGAATTGATGGGGCCTGCAATTGCGACAGGTCCCGGTTGCAACTGAGTTAGCCACGGAACGCAAATCGCTCAGTGCCTGAGCACGTGTCCTTTTTGGTGATCGCCCAGGCCCGCACCGTATAGACTGCCGTCCTCGCCCAAATTATGTCGCTGACTCCTGGTGTCCGCCTCGGCCCGTATGAAATCCTCGCGCCCCTCGGCGCCGGGGGTATGGGTGAGGTCTATCGTGCGCGCGATACGCGGCTCGACCGAACCGTCGCCATCAAAGTTCTGCCCGCGCAGTTTGCCGCCGACGCGCAGTTTCGCGAGCGGTTCGAGCGCGAAGCCAAAGCCATCTCACAGCTCAATCATCCGCACATCTGCACGCTCTACGACGTCGGCCGGCAGGAGGGAATCGACTACCTGGTCATGGAGCATCTGGAAGGACAGACCCTTGACGAACAGCTCCAGATGGGCGCGCTGCCGATCGACCGATCGCTCCAGTATGCAATCCAAATCGCGGACGCGCTGGACAAGGCGCACCGCCAGGGGATCGTTCACCGCGATCTGAAACCCGGCAACATCATGCTCACGAAGTCGGGCGCGAAGCTGCTCGACTTTGGCCTGGCAAAAGCCACCGCGCCCGCAGTTGTTGGTTCCACGCTGTCGATGCTACCCACCACGCCGCCCATGACGGCTCAGGGGACGATCGTCGGGACGTTGCAATACATGGCCCCCGAACAATTGGAAGGGAAAGAGGCCGACCCGCGGACCGACCTCTTCGCGTTCGGTGCCGTCGTTCTACGAGATGTTGACGGGCAAGAAGGCATTCGAGGGAAACAGTCAGGCGAGCCTGATTGGTTCGATTCTGAGGGACACCCCCAAGCCCGTTTCGATGGTGCAGGCGGAGGCACCGCCGGCGTTGGATCGCCTCATTGCCGTCTGTCTCGAAAAAGATCCCGAGAATCGGTGGCAGACCTCGCGCGACGTCTGGCGCGAATTGAGGTGGATCGCCGACGGACGGACCGGCACTGCCGTTTCCGAACAAGCGTCGTCACGTCGAATGTCGAAGGGTCTCTTCTGGGTTCTCGGCGCGATCGCCGCGCTGCTGGTAATCGCGCTCGCGGTGCCGGCGTTCCTCTACCTTCGAGGCCGGCAGGACACGCCAGAAATGCGTTTCGAGATATCCGTGCCTGCCATGCCGAATCCAGCGGCGCTGACGGTCTCACCCGACGGCCGCTGGCTCGCCTTTATCGCGGCTGCATCCGCGGAGACAAGTGCGCTGTTCGTCCGTCCAATCGATTCTCTGACAGCGCAACAACTCGCTGGAACGGAGGGTTCTAGAGGAGCCGGCCCTGGAGCAGTAGGCCCAGCAGGAGGAACAGGTCCCGTAGGGACACCTTTTTGGTCCCCCGACAGCCGCTCCATCGCGTTCGTGGCCGGTGGAAGATTAAAGAAAGTCGATGTTTCAGGTGGACCACCAGAAAATCTCTGCGAGGTGGCGAATTTTCAGGGCGGAACCTGGAGCAACGAGGGGGTGATTCTGTTTGGCTCCAATTCCGGCTTGCATCGTGTCTCCGCCACGGGCGGAGAGCCGGCCAGAATCACGACCCTCGATCTGTCACAACAGGAAACTGCGCACACGGCCCCTTCCTTCATGCCAGACGGGCGTCATTATCTCTACTCCACGATGTCTGGACAGAGTGCGATTTATGTCGGATCGCTCGACTCCGGGGAAAAGACGCGGCTCCTGGTCGGTCAGTCGAAGGCGATTTACGCTGAGCCGGGCTACCTCCTGTTCAATCGGGAGGGTACTCTTTTCGCGCAGCCGTTTGACGCGGACCGAATCGAGTTCACAGGGGCGCCCGCTCGGATCGCCGATGGGGTTGCGTATCTGGTAGTAAACACGCAGGCCGCTTTCGCCGTGTCCCAGAGCGGCGTGCTTGCCTACCGTGTATGGGAGTAGTGAGACGTCCATCCCTTCGCAGTTCCAGTGGTTCGACCGGACAGGCAAACTGCTAAGCTCCGCCGGCGAACAAGGCAGGTATTCCCCCCACTTTGACCTTTCTCCTGATGGAAAGCTGATCGCTGTGACGCAGGGCGATCAGACAAGCGCTGCGGGAGACATCTGGGTGCTCGACTCGACACGCGGTGTTCGAACCCGGCTCACGTTTGATGCACCACGGGGCGTGGGTGATGGACCGCGTGATGTGGTGTGGTCTCCCGATGGGCTGCGGCTCGCATTCAGTTCCTTCAAGAAAGGGAACCGCGATATTGCCATCAAGAGCGCCAGTGGTCTTGGTGAGGAAATCCTGCTCCTCGATTCACCGAATCGCGAAGTCCTGGAAGATTGGTCCAAGGATGGACGGTACATCCTGTACGCGTTGGACTTGGGGCCGACTTCAACGCCGGCTCAGGATCTGTATGTCCTTCCACTGTTTGGCGACCGACAGCCGTTCCCGATCGTCCAATCGCCTTTTCAGGAGAACGAGCCGAATTTCTCGTTCGATGGCAAGTGGGTCGCGTACACCTCCAATGAGTCGGGGTCGTTCCAGATTTACGTGATTTCATTTCCAGCGCTGGACCAGAAACGTCAAATTTCCACGAACGGCGGCGGGCAGCCGCGATGGAAACAGGATGGGAAAGAACTTTACTATCTGGCTCCCGATGGGAAGCTGATGGCGGCGGAGATTACGACGGGCCCGAAGCTCGACTCGAGCACTCCGCGCGAACTCTTCGACACGGGGTTGCCGGTGAGTCTCCTCCAGGATCGGTACAGGGTCACCCCAGACGGTCAACGCGTTCTTCTCTTGAAGCCCGTCATCGAAGTCTCGCCCACGCCCATCACCGTCGTCCTCAACTGGTCGGCGGGGTTGAAGAAATGAGCTGAACAACCATCAGGATGCACAACACGTTGGGCCACAACAAGCCTTTGATGCAGGCTTCTGGCCGCGAATGAACGCACTGGCGAATTTTTCATGCGCGGCGGATTCAACGGCATCCACGTCGATTCCGGACCCTGAGAGGAACCGACGCGCGTCATTGACGTCGTAAACGCGCCACGGCTCAATCTCAATCGACTCGAAGCCCGCACCCTCGAGCCCGTCTCGATACGCGGACTCGTCAAGGGCCCCGGCGATACACCCCATCCAGAGCTCGACGCTTTGTCGAATCGCTGCGGGTACCGGTCCACGGACGACCACATCCGACACGGCAAGCCGGCCTCCCGGCTTCAGGACACGAAAGGCCTCACGAAAAACAGCCTCCTTGTCCGATGAGAGATTGATGACACAGTTCGAGATGACGACGTCCACCGAGTTTTCGGGCAGAGGGATTGCTTCGATGGTACCCTTCAGGAACTCGACATTCATCACTCCCGCCCGTCGCTGGTTCTCGCGGGCAACCGTCAGCATCTCGTCGGTCATATCGAGTCCATACACCTTGCCGGTAGGCCCGACCCTTTTTGCGGAGAGCAAGACGTCGATGCCACCGCCAGAACCGAGATCCAGGACGATCTCCGCCAGGTCCCAGGTGGGCGAGAGCAGTGGGATTTCCACAACCCAGGGACACAGCCAGCGCTTCAGCGGGTACGCCGGACGTCTCGGCATCCGAATACAGATTCGACGTGATGGGATCCGCGCATCCACACGCGGCAGGCCCACAACAGGCGCCTGTCGCGGCCTCGCCGCGGGCAATGGCTCCGTAACGTTCCTGAACGGCCTGTCGAACCTCGGGATTTTTCATACGTTCCTCCTATATGCGCTTTCGCGTATACTCAGAGAGTAGGGCAAGCCATTTATATCTGTCAAGGCATATATATGAAGAATCAGATGGGGCATCTCGAAACCCTGCTCAAAGCGCTGGCGGACGGCACCCGCCTTCGGATCCTTGGTCTGCTGACGACAGGTGAGGTGTGCGTCTGCCACATCCACGAGAGCCTCAAGATGTCCCAGCCAAAAGCATCACGGCATCTGGCCTATCTTCGACGGGCCGGGCTCGTCCTTACGCGCCGGGACGGGTTGTGGGTGCACTACCGTCTGGCTTCGTCGGCCGATCCCGTCGTCAGCACCATTCAGCAAGCCGTGACCCACGCCCTGGGGCATGTTGACGCCATTCGAAAAGACACCGAGCGTCTTCAGCGGCAGACCGGCCGCGGTCTTCCGACGGATGCACGCGCGCCATCATGTGCCTGTTGCGAACCGGCCGCAGGAGTCGGGGAGAGCGCAAACGAAGTGAGAACTTAGAACGTAGAACTAAAAGGTTCGGCAAATCCTGCCAGATTCTGCATTTCGCTTTCGGGACGCCCGGTCCCACCAGCGGACAAACTCTGTCAGAATGCCGAACATTCTGCCTGCACGGATGTGATCTGCGACAGTCGCTCGACGGCCTTCTTCTTGCTCAGTCGCTAGAAACCGTTTCGGGGAGCACCGCGCGATGATTGGCATCATTCAAGATCTGCGTTACGCGTCACGCACTCTGATCAAGTCGCCTGGGTTTACGGCGGTTGCCGTTGCCACGATCGCTCTGGGGATAGGCGGAAGCACGGCGATCTTCTCCGTTGTGGATGCGGTCCTTCTCCAGCCCTTGAGCTTCGCCGAACCGCAGCGTCTCACCATGATTCGGCCGACCTCGGGCTCACGTCTCTCGCCAGGATATTTGCACGATTGGCGTCTCGAGAGTCGGGCGTTCGACGACATGACGGGCTGGCACGACGTGCGGGTGAACCTCACGGGTGGGGACGAGCCGCTCGAGGTTCTCGCGGACAGGGTGACACCGAACTTCTTCAGCGTGCTTGGCACGCCCGCCTTTCTGGGTCGCACGTTCACCGTTGGTGCAGACTTGCGCGACGTGGCGTCCGAGGTTGTCCTGAGCCATGGCTTCTGGCAACGTCACTACGGCGGAGATCCGCGTGTGCTGGGCCAGTCGGTCAGATTGGACGGAGAGAGCTTCATCATCATTGGCGTGATGCCCGACGGCTTCACCATTCGCACGACAGAGCTGGCCGAATCACGCGCGGAGTTGTGGATTCCGTTCAGCCTCGTCCCGGGAGATCGGATAGGGATGGGAGGCTTTCTGAATGTCGTTGCCCGCCTCGCCCCCGACGCCACACCCGAGTCAGGCACGAGCGGAACTTTCCTCGATCGCTCAGCGGATTGAAGAACAGTATCCTTCGTACAGTCGTAATTGGGGCGTGCAGGTCGTGCCGCTCCACGACGCCACGGTACAGGACGTACGCCTTGCCCTGTCGATGCTCTTTGCGGCTGTCGGGATCCTCCTGCTCATCGCGTGCGCCAACGTGGCGAACCTGGTGCTGAACCGCGCCGCGAGGCGCCAGGCTGAACTGGCCATTCGACGCTCGCTCGGTGCGACAGTCGCACGACTTGTACGGCAGATGCTGACAGAAGCCCTCGTGCTGGCTGGGGCCGGAGGGGCCGTTGGCGTGCTGTTGGCCAAGTGGGGGCTCGACGTTCTTATCCCGATTCTTCCTGCGGGGCTCGAGCTTCCGCGAGGCAGGGACGTGGATATCGACATCAGGGTTCTCGGCTTCGCGTTTTTCGTGACGATCCTCACGGCGATCCTTTTTGGGTTGGTGCCTTCGCTGATCTCAGCGCGGTCTGCACCGCAGTCGGCGCTGCGTGATGTCACACGCGGCTCGTCGTTGAGCCGTCACTGGAACCGCTTGGCAGCCGCCCTCATCATCTCGCAACTCTCTCTCGCCGTGGCCCTTCTTGCGAGCGCCGGTCTTCTCGGCCGCAGTTTTTGGGCGTTGAGTCGCGTAAACCCGGGATTCCAGGCGGAGCAAGTGCTCACGCTGCGCACGACGCTCCCTGCTTCCAAATACGAGACGGATGACCGCGTCGGGGCGTTCGGCGGAGCGCTTCTCGAACGCATCGAAAATCTGCCGGGGGTTTCGCGCGTCGGCTCAGTGGGCTACTTGCCGATGAGCCGTTTCGGTGCAGCGGCCGTCTTCGAGATTGAAGGACGTCCTGAAGTGCGTTCTGAGGATCTGCCAGGTTCCTGGATCAGCGTTGTAGGCGGTCGCTACTTCGATGTCATGGGGATTCCGCTCATTCGCGGCCGTCTCTTCAGCGATGCCGATACAAAGAACACAGAACCCGTTTTCGTGATCGACGAGCAGCTGGCCCGCCGCTACTGGCCGGACCAGGATCCGATCGGCGCACGAATTACCTGGCCCAAGGGCCTTCAGCAGGTTATCAGCGGCGTGGATGCGGGCGACGATGAGGTGGCGAACGAAAGCGAGCCCCTGAGTGGTGCAGTCGTCGGCGTGGTGGGGAGCGTGCGCTGGGGAGGGATGGCCGTCGCTCCTCCGGCAACCGCCTATTGGTGGTTCCCCCAGGTTCCAGCTCGCCAACTCACGATCGTCACGCGTACGGTAGGTGACCCCATGGCGATGGCAGCGGCCATTACGAATCAGGTACGAGAAATCGACCCGAACCAGCCGGTCGCGGAGGTTCGTGCGATGCGCGAGCTTGTCTCCGCCGATCTCGCACAGCCGCGCTTCACGATGCTGCTCTTGGGCAGCTTTGCGGCCTCGGCGTTGCTCCTGGCAGCCATCGGGCTCTATGGCGTCATTGCTTTCGGGGTAACCGCGCGTGCGCGCGAAATCGGCGTTCGCTTGGCCCTCGGCGCGCAGCACACCGACGTGCTCCGGGTGATCATGCAGCGTGGGATGCTGCTGACCGGAATCGGCATCGGGATTGGGATCGCGTTGGCGCTGGCGCTTGGCCACCTCATGTCAGGCCTGCTCTACGGTGTCACGCCACGTGACCCAATCACATTGATGGGTGTCGCGATCTTCCTCGCGTGTGTCGCGTTGCTGGCGACCTATCTTCCCGCCCGGCGCGCAACCGAGCTCGATCCAATCGTTGCGCTCAAATACGAGTAGTCACTACGGCGCGCGATAGAAGTAGACACCATAGAAGACAGCCACCAGTTCCAGCGGCTGCCCGCCAAACTTCCGTTGAAAGGCTTCCTGTTCCGTGCCATCGATGGCGATGTACGGGTCGTACCCCTTGGCCCTGAGGAATGCACCAACCTGCGGCAGTGCCGACGGTTCGAGCACGTCAAACCGAATCGTCAGCCTGTTGGCATAGAACCTGAGACTTCCGCTTTGCAGCACTGACACGAATGCCGCACGCTCGGGAAAACGCTGCGTGACGAACCGAGCGGTGTCTTCGTAGCTCGTCCGCCGGGCGCGCTTCATCGCAAATGCATCTCCTCGCACGGCCGTATGGACATAGCTCAGCGCGAGGATTGAAACGATCGCGGCAAACGCAATCGTGCGGACTCGCTCCCATCGTCTCAGCAGCATGTCGAGAGTCGAGACGGCCATGACGAAGAGCAGAGGCGTGGCTGGCAGGAGAAACCGGAGATACGTCCAGTGATCGAATGGAGTGTAGAACACGTACAACACCAGGAGGACCACGGCAAAGCTCAACGTGAGCCACGCCGTCCGCTTGAAAGGCTCTGACGTGCGCTTGAGGAACGGTGCGACGAAGGCCAGAAAAAGGAATGGTGAGTAAGTCTGAACGGCCCAAGTGGGGTAGCGCGCAATGTTTGGGCCAAGGTTGGAGAGATGAAAAATGTCCGATATGCCACCGTATCCCGATTGAAGCGGGCTGCCGTAGAGCAGTGCGTTCACGAGGGCACTGATGGCGAGTCCTGGCAGGGTCGCGCTGGCGAAGGCGACGAGCGCGTGCCACCGTTTTCCCGGCGCTCTTGAAGCCCAGGCATAAGCGCAGACAGGCAGCAGCAAAGGCGCAAGATTCGGCCGAGTCAGAACAGCCACTGAAGCAGCCAGGCCTGCACCCACCGCGCCAGGGATGCGGCCGGACGACGCGGCGACGATGGCCGCGAGCCACCAGGCTGTAACCGGAACGTCTGTCATGGGCTGAACGAGTTGAAACAAGAAGACGGGGCTGCAGGCGAAGAGCAACGCAGCGGCCAGTCCGTGTCCTGATCCCGAGACGCGTCGACCGAGGACGAACGTGAGCCACACTGCGAGTGCGCCAAGTATCGGCACCACGAAATAACCGACGGCCATTCCGCCCAGTTTCATGGCCAGTGCCATCTGCAGAGGAAGCCCCGCTGGGTACGCGGGCACGACATCGCTCGGGTCACTGCCGGGTCGATACCCGAGCGGGCTGAAGGACCATGCGGCATTCGCCCACGGGGCGTCGCGCGCGAGCTGGTTCTGGGGCTGCACGACGGAGCCGGCCGTCCACAGCCTGGCCTGACTGACGTAGCCGTACGGATCCGCCCCCGCGGCTGTAAACGCCCCACAAGAAATCCCGACGATCAGCGTGACCGCGGCCATGCCAATGCCCACGATTCGACTGTTACGTTGCAGCAGCGTGCCCGTCCGGACGAGCTGTGTCCGCACGGCATCGCTCCCCAGCATGAGCCACGCGATCCAGCCGATCGTCATGGCGGGCACGATTCGATGCGACGACATGCGAATCCCGAGAACGTAGGTGGTGAAGCCACCTGTGACGGCAATGAAGAGCGAAAATGCGAAAGCTCCTGCTGCGAGACCCGCGAGCAGGAACCTGGATCGTTTAGATGTCAGACGAGCGGTAGCCACAGCTGTAGGACACATTCGCACACGTCGCGGACAAGGCTTGCGATGATCGCGACAGGAAGTTTGCGATACAATTCAACGTTATGCCGTACGTGCTCATTGTGGACGATGAAGCCTCGATTCGGGACTTCTTGACACGTTGGCTGCAGGCATGGGGCTATACGGTCAAGGCCGCTGGCAACGCCGATGAAGCCATTGCCGTCATGTCCGAGGAACCCGCCTCCATCATGCTCTGCGACGTCATGATGCCCGGCCGCGACGGTCTGGCGTTGCTCGCAGAAGTGCGGGAGCGATGGCCAAAGACCGCCGTCATTATGGCCACAGCGCTGCAGGATTTGCAGACGGTCATGCGTAGCCGTGCAGATGGCGCCGTCGACTATGTGACCAAGCCTTTCGGACGGGAACCGCTACACCAGGCCCTGCGTCGTGCGGAAGAGAGATTACAGGCATGAAAACCACAGAACGGCATCGGCTCAAGGGGAACGAAGTCGCCTACATGATCGATCACGCCATGGAGGTCTGGGGCGCGAACAGGCAGCGCGTGCTCGGCGTGGCCGTGGCCATTGTTCTGGTGGCCGTCGCGGCCGCGGGATACTGGTTCTGGAGCTCGAGGACAGCCAGCAAGAGCGGCGCGCTCTTTGGCGATGCGATGTCTGTCCTCGATTCACCGGTGGCTGCGGCCGCGGCCGGCAAGCCGGCGCCGGCGGGCAGCTATCCGACTGACAAGGCACGGCTCGAAGCTGCGCTGGCAAAATTCGTGGTGGCGGCGGAAGCCTATCCCAAGAGTGAATCGGGACTGCTGGCACGGAACCAGGCCGCGGGGCTTCTGGTGCTGCTCGACCGGCCGGCCGAAGGCATCAAACGCTACCAGGAAGTGATGGACCTGGCCGGGCAGGGCAGCATTTACTACGAAATGGCGCGTCTCGGAAAGGTCAGCGCACAGGCGCAGGTCAAGCAGTTTGACGAAGCCATCTCGACGTTTCAGAGCTTGTCGGCAAACAAAGATGGCGAGGTTCCGGCCGACGCGATGTTGATGCAGCTGGCACGCGTGTATCTCCTTGCCGGGAAGGTGACCGAAGCCCGCCAGACATTTCGCAAGCTCCTCGACGAATATCCGCAATCACCGTTCGTGACTGAAGCCAAGAGGGAGTTCGACCAGCTCAGTCAAGGCTGAACTCTGCGTCCATCTTTCTCACTCCAGCTCTTTGTGGAATCGATAGGTGAGGATCTTGTAGATCAGCTTTGCGCAAAGGAAGTTGGGCGCCACCAGCCCGGGGATCGGACACAGCTCCACCAAATCGCACCCCACGAGGCGGTGCTGCTCAATCACCCGCCGCAGCAGCACGAGCATTTCGTACCACGACAACCCTCCTGGTTCCGGTGTTCCCACGGCCGGCATGATGGCGGGATCCATCCCGTCGCAGTCGATGGTGATATAGACGGTCTCGCCCAGCGAGTCGACGATCCGATCGATCCAGTCCTCGTCCCCTCGCATACTGATGTCGTAATAGATCTCCGTCGGCAGCGTGTGCACGACGCTCGCCTCTTCTGGCGAGAGACTTCGAATGCCCACCTGCGTGCAGCGGGCGTATTCGAGGACGCGGCGCATCGCACACGCATGGCTGTGGCGCGATCCCATGTATGTATCGCGGAGATCGGCGTGCGCGTCGATCTGCAGCACCGACAGACCCGGATGACGGGCGGCGGCGGCGGCCACGATGGGTGCCGTAATCGAATGCTCGCCGCCGAGGATGACGGGGAACTTCTGGTCGTTGACAATGGCGGTCGCCACACGGCGGATCTCCGTCATGACATCGTCCAGAGAGTCGAACGGGAATTCCATTTCCGGCAGTGTGTAAATGCCGATGGAATGAACGTCGGCGTTGACCTCCTCGTCGTACAGCTCCAGGTGCGAAGAGGCCGTCAGAATCTCGCGGGGACCATTTCGAGTGCCGGGAACGTACGAGGTCGTGCGATCGAGCGGAACCGGCAGCACCACAACCGCCGAGTCCTCGTAAGTCAGTGTTTGAGGCTTGGTTCCGCCGAAGGCCAGCGGGTCGATCCGATCGGTACTCAACGGGAGGCTTCATGCGGTTCCTCGAAACGATCGCTGGAAAGTGTGGCACCATCCACCCGCAGATGCCGTCCGTCGTGTTCGAACGCCGGCCGCATCCGGTTCGCCAGTCGGCTGCCGGCGCTGCGGGCGAGGGCGGAGGCCAATAGTGGGAGGGCAATGGTCGCGTCGGCGTGGACGGTCACCTGAGCGGCATCGGTGGCCACCTTCCCCCAACTTTGTGCTTCCTCCAGGGTCGAACCGGACGCCCCTCCGTAGTGGGGGACGTCGGTCACAATCTGCAGCGCGTAACGATGTCCCCCCACTTCATCACTGTAGAACTCCGCCTGCACGCACGCCTGGTTGATGAAGTTTTTGGGTGTGCCCCCGCCGAGTACGACCGACGCCGTACGCGGCCGACAGATGACCAGGTTCGCCGATTCGACGATGTCGCCGATGATGTCGATGTAGCCGGCTCCTGGTGTTTTCTGCCGTGCCTGCGAGAGACCCATCCCAATCGATGAATCAGCAATTGCCGGACAGAAAATCGGCACGCCTGCGCGATACGCGGCCGTCAGGATCCCTTCGCTCCGCGTCTGTTCCCACAGATGACCGCCCAGCCTGTGGAGAAATTCGCGGCTCGTGTACGGTCGAACCGCCAGACTCGTGGCAAAGTCAGCGATCCAGTTATCGTTGTCGATGAACTCTTCCTCATCCGCATACGTGTCGTACACGCGATCGATCCGCTCCGACGCGAGCGCCGCGTCATCCGCCCTCGGCGAGCCGAGATAGTGATGTCGCCCGCGCGTTTCGTGGAGATCGTGATACAGGTTGGCTCCCGTGGACACGACACAATCCACGAACCGCTGTTCGATGAGCTGTGCGATGACCATACGCAGGCCGCCTGCACTGAGCGCGCCCGCGACCCCGAGGAAGATCGTCACATCGTCGTCGAGCATCTTCTGCCAGACGCGGTGGGCGGTCGCAAGGTTGCGTCCCTGGAACGAGATGCGCTCCATCCGCTGCAGCAGCTCGTCGGCCCGCAGGTGCGGATCGACACGAAACGGCTCGATAGGCACGCTCAGGAATCGTGACTTCTTGGCCATGACGGGGCAATTCTACCTGAGGTGACGTCCGGCTAAAGCCGGACGCTACAACGGTGTGACTACAACGGTGTGACCGATCGCGTGTGTAGCGTCCGGCTTCAGCCAGACGGGCGCCCGACCCGTCGGACGCTTCTCAGAAACGTAAAATCGGTCGCGGGTGGGAGGTGGATGCCTTCGAGATTCGACTGTGCGACCGCCATGTTTGTCTTGTTCCAGAGGCTGATATACGGCAGATCTTTTGCGATCAGTTGCTGTGTCTGGGCATAGAGCCGGCGTCGTTCGGCTTCGTCGGTTGAAACCGTGGCGGCGTCGATCAAACGGTCGACTTCGGGGTTGTGATAGTAGCCCCGGTTCCATCCGCTCGGTGGCACCTGCGACGAATGAAAGACCCTTCGAAGCACGTCCGGATCCGTGATCCCCACCCACTGCATGGACACGATCTGAAACGTGCCCTTCAGGACGTCCGCAAAGAGCGTGGCGAGCTCGTACGAGCGCACGTCGAGATTGATGCCAACTTGCTTGAGGTCCTGCTGAATGACGGTGGCCTGCAGGCGGTATTGCTCGACCGTAGAGACCTTCAGCGAGAGGTTCAGACGCGGCAGAGGACCATCCCCGTCAGGATCTCGGAATCCGGCTTCGTCCAGCAGCCGCTTGGCGCGAGCGGGATCGTGAGGGTAGGTCATGACATTGGGTTCGAACGCCCAGGCCCGCTGCGGAAGAATCCCCACGGCCGGTTGTGCGAAGCCCCGCCTCAAATACTTGACGATCGCATCCCGATCGATCGCGTAGCTGATGGCCTGTCGCACCCGAAGATCGCTCAATGCGCGGTCACGCAGATTGAGTCCCAGGTACATGTAGTCCGTACCGGGCGAGGTGACGAGCTGCAGCTTCTCATCCTGATCCAGCTGGTACGCGACATCGGGTGGCAGGTCGTTGATGACCATGTCCACGGTGCCCTTGCGCAGCTCGAGGCCGCGCATGATCTCGTCAGGGACGACCTTGAGAACGACACCGTTGTTCAGCGGCGCGCCGCGAAAGTAGTGCGGATTGGCTTTGAAAACGGCCTTGTCGTCGGGGGCGATGCTGACAAACTGATAGGGACCGGTGCCATTGGGCCGATCGCTCAGCGAAGGTCCAGAGCCTTCCGGCACGATCGGCATGACGAGATTGACCGGAAACGACCCAAAAGGCTGTTTCAGCTTGAACTCGACGGTGCGTGCGTCGAGGGCCCGCACCGAACTGAGGAGCGTGAACGCCCCCTTGCGCGGCGAAACGAATTCAGGGTCGAGAAACGACCGAAATGTGTAGACCACGTCGCGCGCGGTGAGTTCCCGGCCATCATGAAATCGAATCCCGTCGCGCAGGTGCACCACATAGGTGAGCTCATCCGGCATGTCCCAGTGGGTCGCGAGCCCCGGGACCACACGCAGGTTCTCGTCGTTCTCGAACAGCGAGTCGTACACCATCTGGTGCACTCGGGCCGACGCCTCATCGACACCCACGCGCGGATCGAGATTACTAGGCGACGAAGGCATGGCAATCGTGATGACGTCGGGATCCGGCGGTGCCTCTCCCCCGCAGGACACGCTCAACAGCCCCGCGAGGATGACTGCCGCGAGCGTCGATGATCGTTGGCTGAGAATTGACGAGGGAAGGCTGTTTGCTGAGGGTCGCGGGCGCATCACGCGTCCGCTTCCTTCTTGAGCTCGGCCAGCAGGGCGAGTGCCTCGAGCGGTGTCAGCCTGTTTGGATCCAGTTCGCGCAACCGCCGGACAATGGCCTCTTCGCGGACCGAAGACTGCTGGAACAGTCCGAGCTGCTGCTGCGGCTCGTGGGGCGTCTCGCTGAGCGAGGGGCGACCGCTCCGAGCGAGCTCGTCACGCTCGAGTGCCGCCAGGATTTCTTTGGCTCGCGTGATGACGGCACCGGGCAAACCGGCCAGCCGCGCCACCTGGATCCCGTAGCTGCGATCCGACCGGCCCGGCTCGATCTTGTGCAGGAAGACGATGTCGTCGCGCCATTCTCGGGCGGTCACATGGTAGTTGACGATTCCGGGCAACGCTCCTGCCAGGTCCGTCAGTTCGTGATAGTGGGTCGCAAACAGCGTCTTCGGTCGGGCGCGCGTGTTGGTCGCGAGGTACTCCGCCACGGCCCACGCGATGCTCAACCCGTCGAAGGTTGCGGTGCCGCGGCCGATCTCATCGAGGACGACGAGACTCCTCCCCGTTGACCCGTGGAGAATGTTCGCGGTTTCCTGCATCTCCACCATGAAGGTCGATTGCCCGCGAGCGATGTTGTCGGATGCCCCAACACGCGCGAAGATGCGATCGACGAGGCCTATCTTGGCGCGCGCGGCCGGAACGAACGAGCCGGCCTGCGCGAGCACGCAGATGAGCGCCGTCTGCCGCAGGTATGTGGACTTCCCGCCCATATTCGGACCGGTCAATACGATCAGCTGATGCGTTTTGTTGTCGAGCCGGATGTCGTTTGGCACGAAAGACCCGCCCGAGCGACTCTCGACCACGGGATGGCGTCCCTCGCCAATCAGCAACTCATCATCCTCGTGCACGTAGGGCTTGACGAAATTGGCGAGCGTGGCCGTTTCGGCCAGCGCAGCGAGCACGTCGAGCGAGGCGAGCGCCCGGGCCTGTACTCTGGATCCTGGTGGCTTCGGTTGCGACCTGAGCCCGAAGGCCGTCGAACAGCTCGATTTCACGCTCGACGATGCGTTCATCGGCGCCCAGGACTTTTTCTTCGTACTCTTTCAGCGCCGGCGTGATGAAACGCTCGCCCCCGGCAATGGTCTGCTTGCGGATGTAGTCGGACGGCACCGCATGCAGATTCGACTTCGACACTTCGATGTAGTACCCGAATACCCGGTTGTATCGAACTTTCAGAGACCCGATGCCGGTACGTCGGCGTTCGGCGTCTTCCAACTCGGCGATCACCTGCTTGCCGGAACGGCTGATCCGGCGCAGGCCGTCAATCTCATCGTCGAGACCATCGCGAATCAGACCGCCTTCGCGCGCGATCGCGGGGGGATCGTCGACCAGCGTCCGCTCGATGGCATCACGAACGTCCACCAGGTCGTCGAGCTCGGCTACCAGGCTCGAGATGAGCGGCGTTTGCAGGGCTTCAAGGATGAGACGCACGCGCGGAACGACCGCAAGCGACTGCTTCAGCGCGACGAGGTCGCGGGGCCCGGCCGTACCGAGAGCGGCGCGCGCAACGAGACGTTCGAGATCGTAGACGCCTTTCAGCACCTCGCGAAACTTGCCGCGCTCGGTGGTGTTGAAGGCCAGCTCCTCGACCCCGTCCAGCCGATCCTGAATGCGACCGAGCGCGACGAGCGGGCGCAGAAGCCAGCCGCGCAGCAGGCGCGCACCCATGGGGGTGCAGGTGCGGTCAATCTCATGGAGCAGCGATCCCGCTCGCGTCCCGTCCGTCGACTCGACGATCTCGAGGTGCTTGAGCGTGATCGGGTCGAGCACAAGACACTCCGAAGAGGTGCGGAACGTGATGTCGCGAACGTGAGCCAGATCGGCCTTTTGCGTGTCGCGAAGATGATGAACGAGGCCCCCGGCCGCGCAGATGGCGCCCACGTGTGTTTCGAGACCGTAGCCCTCGAGCCCATGGGCGCGAAGTTGTTCGAGGAGCGTTCGGCGCGCGGCATTGGGTTCGAACATCCAGCCTTCAATGGTCGTCACAGGAATGCCGCTGTCGCGGGTGAAGGCGGCCGTGTCCAATCCGGCCGGAACCACCAGTTCGCGCGGACGGAGCACCGAAAGCTCGTCGCCAAGCGCCTGCACACCCTCCGCGCCCGCGTACTCGGCGGCAGAAAACTCACCGGTCGAGAGGTCGAGCAACGCTGCACCGATCACGTGATCCCGGTCGCCCGACGGCGCAAGGGCCATCAAGAATGCCGGCTCTCGAGCGTCGAGGTACTGCGCGTCGGTGAAGGTTCCCGGCGAGACGACACGGACGACCTCGCGCCGGACGATCCCTTTTGCCTTCCTGGGATCCTCGACCTGATCGCAGATGGCGACGCGAAACCCTTTCTTGACGAGTCGTGCCAGATAACCATCGACGGCGTGGTGGGGGACGCCGCACATCGGGATACCTCCGCCGTGACCGTCCTTTGATCGCGACGTGAGGGTGAGTTCGAGCGTCCGTGCAGCCACGAGGGCGTCTTCGTAGAACATTTCGTAGAAGTCGCCCATTCGGAACAGCAGAATGGCGTCGCGATACTGGTGCTTGGCTTCGAGATACTGCCGCATCGCCGGAGTCGCGCTCGACGCGGGCGGCAGCGAGGATGTCTGGGGCATACAATAGTGCTCGTCAGTCGTCAGTCGTCGGTCATCAGTCGTCAGTCAACGACTGTCGACCGTCGACCGTGGACTGTCGACTGTGGACTGTTTCATTCTACATGCGGATCCTTGCCCTCGACACGACGACCCGTAGCGGAAGCGTCGCGCTCGTCGATCGTGACGCGCTCGTAGCCGTGGAAGCCGGCGACCCGACGCGCACGCACGGCGAACGCCTGCCAGCCGACATCATGCGGCTCCTCGCGACGTGTCACGTGGGGCTGAAGGACATCGACGTGTTTGCCGTCGCTGCTGGTCCAGGATCGTTCACAGGCCTGCGTGTTGGCATCGCGACGATGCAGGGGCTGGCCGTGGCTCATCGGGAAAGGGCTGATCGGACTGTCTGCGCTCGATGCGCTTGCGCTTGGCGCCCGGCGCCAGATGGTCGACACCGCGGCACCCGATGCGTTGGCGGTCTGGATGGATGCTCAGCGGGGCGAAGTCTTTGCGGCCCTCTACGAGGGCCAGAATCTCTCCCTCGTGGATGGGCCGCTCGTCGCTCCACCCGACGACGTCCTGACACGATGGGCATTGGCGACCCGGCGCACCTGGTTCGTCGGCGACGGCGCGATCGCGTACCGGCAGCTCGTGGCGCGGTATCTTCTGCTGGAGCCGACACCGCTCATCGCACCGGCCATCGGATTGATGGCGGCCGAGCGGACCCAAACCGCTCCGGCTCCCGGCCCCGATACGATTCGTCCTTTGTACATCCGTCGTCCTGACGCCGAGCTGGCGCGCGACCGCGACAAGGTCCGGGCAAATCGATGACACACGACCACGCGGGCGGCTCGTGGAAAATCGAGCGAGTGGTGACCGATCGCGATCTGGAAGCGGTGCTGGAGATCGAATCGCTCTCGTTTACCAATCCGTGGACGCGCGAGATGTACTTGCGCGAAATGGACAATCCCCGGGTCTCGCACATCTACATCTTGCGTCTGCCGAGCGGCGACATCGAGATTGTGGCGGGTTTTTGTTCCTTCTGGCTGGTTTTCGACGAACTTCACATCAACAACCTGGCGATTCATCCCGCCTACCGTCGGCAGGGAATCGGCACGACCCTGCTGAAGCATGCCATGCACACGGCGGCACGCCTGGGGGCGCGGCGGGCGACGCTCGAAGTCCGGCGGTCCAACGAGGAGGCGCGGCGGATTTACGAGCGGCTTGGCTTCGAAACGGCCGGTATTCGGCGCAACTATTACGCACAACCCACCGAAGATGCCCTAATTTTGTGGCGTCCCGACCTGCCAGCCGCCGGGCCGCGCTAATGGGGTCTTGAACGTCAAGAGCCCTTATGTTACGTTCGTGTTACACGCAGTCCAACCTTTTATGAACCAGAACATCAGCTACAGGGAGGCGGAGAATGCCCACACACTCCGAAGAGTTGAAGGAGCTCCTGCTGCGCACTGATGATGAGTTCCGTCAACTCGCGATCAAGCACTCCGAACTTGAAAGTCGCCTCCACGATCTCGCCATCAAGCATTACCTGTCAGAACCCGAACAAGTCGAAGAAGTCACGCTGAAGAAGCGGAAGCTGGCGTTGAAGGACCGCATGGAGAATATTCTTCGGCGGAACCGCGCGCGCGATCAGGAATCCGCGTCGCAGGCGCCGAGCACCCACTAGACAGCATTCGCGTATCCGAGAGGCGGGTCTGGAACCCGCTTCTCGGAACCCTCACGCTCTCGTTCGGGTCCGCTGAACTCCCGCTGCCGCATTTCTCCACCATGAAGATCGATCCCGCAGGATGGCCGTTTGTCGGCGCAGCGCTCATCCTCACAGCACTCGTGGCCTGGGCGGGTGGCGCATTGGTCGCCGTTCCCGTGCTCATCCTTGCGGTGGTGCTGCTGTTGTTCTTCCGCGATCCCGAGCGGCACCCGCCCCAGCGATCCGGCGGCCATCGTGTCGCCTGCCGATGGACGGGTGCTCGTTGCGGGCGCACCGCAGCCCGGCGTGGCGCCACCCGGCGACTGGCTGCAAGTCAGCGTGTTTCTGTCGCCACTTGATGTGCACGTCAACAGGGTTCCGGCGACGGGCCGGGTCACGAGCGTGACCTATCGTCCCGGTCGATTCCTGGCGGCGTATCGTCCGGAAGCCGCGGGATCGAACGAGTGCAGCGAAGTGTGGATCGATCACGACGGTCGGCCGATCGTGTTCAGGCAGATCGTCGGAGTGCTGGCGCGCAGGGTGGTATGTCGCCTGGAACCAGGCCGCCAGGTGTCGGCGGGGGACCGGTTCGGTGTGATGAAGTTCGGGTCTCGCATGGACGTGTTCCTTCCTTCGACCGCGATCCTCTGCGTGAAGGTGGGGGCTCATGTGCGAGGTGGAGAGACGGTTATTGCCCGGCTCCCGCAACGGGACTGAAAAGCTCGAACGCAAAACTTGGAAATGCGGTGTGTTTCGAAGGGGAGTACGGTCGAGCGGCAGGAGATGTAATATCAGGACATGGCCATGCTCCCACCGCGGCGGCGACAATCCGATTTCGCCTCGCGCCGATTTCGTCGTGGCGTGTATCTGATTCCCGGACTGATGACGCTCGGGAATCTCTTCTGCGGATACGCGTGCATCGTGTACGCCATGCGGGGCGAGTATGCGACGGCGGCGCCTTTCGTCGGCTTTGCCTTCATACTTGATGGACTGGATGGCCGCATTGCGCGGTTGTTGCGCGCGGAAGGCGCGTTTGGTGTGGAGTTCGACTCGCTGGCCGACATGGTGTCGTTCGGCCTCGCGCCCGCAGTGCTGGCATATTCCTGGGGGTTGACCTCGTTCGGACGCTGGGGCTGGGCTGCCGGGTTCATTTACGTGACGGCCGCCGCGATGCGGCTGGCGCGCTTCAACGTGCAGGCCGGCTCGGTGGACAAACGGTATTTCGTCGGCATGCCAAGTCCCACGGCTGCCGGCGTGGTGGCCGCCACGATCTTTGCCTATCCGGCTGGATTTCGCGAAACATCAGGCGCAGCGCCGGTCATTGCGCTCGTGCTCATTCCCGCGTTCCTCATGGTCAGCACGATTCGATTCCGAAGCTTCAAAACCATCGACCTGCAGGCCCCGCATTCCTACACGGTCTTGATGGTCATTGCCGTGGTGATTGCGGCGATCTTCGCGCATCCGCAGGGCGCGTTGCTGATTCTCGCTTACACCTACACCATTTCCGCCTTCGTCGAGATGGCCGTTCAACGCCTGCGCCATCGCAGCCCGGACATCAAAATGCAGGAAGACAGGGTGTAGCTTCTGTCGTTCTTGCATCTTACACTGGCAATTCGATCGTCACCGTCGTTCCCACGCCCTTCTGACTTTCAACGGCAATCGTCCCGCCATTCAACTCCACATTGCGTTTGGCTATGGGCAGACCGAGGCCCGTGCCTCGGGTTTTGGTGGAGAAGTAGGGCTCGAACACCCGGCGCAGCGCATCGGCATCCATGCCTTCGCCCGTGTCGCTAATCGACAGGCGCACGCGACCGTCGGCTCGAGCGGCGGTCAGCGCGAGTGAACCGCGGCCGGGCATGGCATGGAGGGCGTTCTCAATCACGTTCGTCAATGCCCGTGCCAGCAGCGTGCGATCCAGGCTGAGCGGCGGAAGATCGGGCGACACGTTTTCGATGATGTGAATCCGCTCGGACAACCCGGTGCGATAGGGGCCGACGACTTCGTGGATGAGGTCGCCGAGCGACGTCAGGGCAGGATGTGGCGTGGGCGACGAGGCGAATGCCGAGAACTCGGACGAGATCTGTCGAAGCAGTCGCACCTGGGACAGAATCGCGGTGAGACACTCTTCGAGCACCGGCGTCAATGGTTTGCCGCGGTCCTGGTGGAGGCGCATCAGGTGCTCGGCCGAGAGCTGAATGGGCGTAAGCGGGTTCTTGATTTCATGCGCCACCTGCCGGGCCATTTCAGCCCAGGCGGCAATACGGTTCGTGCGTTCGAGCTCGGCCCGCTGATGCCGCAGCTCCGAGGCCATCCGATTGAACGCGCCAATCAGGGTTCGGAGCTCGTCAGACGAAGTTTCGAGCACCCGCGCCTCCAGGTCGCCTCGCGCGATGCGCCGCGTGGCACGGGTGAGTCGGTTGACGGGATCCGCGATCCGCTCCGCCATCGAATAGCCGATCGCGGCGCCAAGCAGGATGAACAGTACGGCCGCCAGCAGGATTCGCCGATCGAGGGCGTCCACCTCCTGCTCGGTCTGCTGCTGTCGCAGCGTCAGGGGAATGGTCAGGATTGCGTTTCGCGTACCCAGGCGGACGCGCGCCGCGGCAAGCATGTACGGGAAACCAGCAAGCGACTCCTGGTCCACGAACGTCGATCGGCGATCCAGGACGATCGCGCGGTACACATCGCTCGGGGTGCGTTCGGGCAGCAGTCGCGACTCGAACAGAAACCGTTCACTCGTCGCCCTCAACGTGGGGCCTTCGAAAATGTTGAGATCCTGGTCGATGGTTCGACTGATCCCCACCATGAGGGCATCGAGATCGTCCAGGTTGGGGAGGGCCGTCGCATCACGTTGGCTCAGCGTCGAGTAGTCCTCAATGACCCGCTGTGCGGTCGCGGCCGTGCGCACAGCTGCGGCCTCCAGCGTGCTTCGCGCCTGCGCCGCAATGAAGGTGCGGGTGACGAATGCCAGCGTTACGACAGGGATGACCGATGCCAGCACGAAGGCCAGGAAGAGCTTGCGATAGAAACTCGCGCGAATCTCACGAAGCAGCGCGCGGCCGGACGCCGGGCCAAACCCTGTCGTCATGGAAAAAAGCGTCGCGGCGGCAAGGATGAGCACGTACATGATGCCGGCCAGCACCGCGGCTTCCGCCAGATTGATGATGTGGCCAAGGAGCGTCACTCGCGGATAGCCAACGGCGTAAATGCCTGCGCGGTCGCTGAGGAGGTGGACCTGATATTGACGATCGCCGCTGGCAGCGGTGACCCAGAACGGGTCGCGGGAACGCGTCAGCCGCGCAAAGGTCTCATCGTTGAGTGTCCAGGCGCTCCCCGTGGAGGTGTAGATGGGCCGTTGGCTCCAGCCGTAGATGACGAACTCGACGTCGCGGCCCGAGAATCCTTCCTGGAGCCGCGACTGATTGGACAACAAGAGTTCGTACGGCAGGCTCCGGGCCGAGATGAAACCGAGCGCGTCGTAATCGAGCATCGCCCGGATCACAATGGCGCCGGCACTTTTTCCATCAGGCCGACAAAGTCCCCGTCCGGCAAACAGCAACCGTCGTTCTTCGGATCCAAACGGCGACACTTCCTCGTAGGTTTGCCAATCGCAGCCTTCCTGAGTCCATTCAGCGAACACTCCGGCCGTATCTTCCGGAAGGTTGAAAGCGAAACGGCTCGTGACGGAGCCATCGGGACCGTAGAGCTCAACCGATGAGGTCAACAGGAACATGCCCAGGTCGGTGTTCGCCCAGATGGTGTACGCGGCCCGCGAAGATAGCGACCCGTTGGCCGCGGCCAGATCTTCCAGGCCCTGCAGGCGGTCGATTTGATCGCGTGAGCGTCTGACCCGATCCTGAATCTGTTCGCGTTGCAGCAGCGCCTCCGGTCCGAACTGGCGTTCGATGAGTTGCTCGGTCGCGCGGGTGGCAACGTTCAAGACAGCCGGGTACATGACCATGGCCGGCAGAATGACTGCCAGCCCGCCGACAATCAGACGAAGGCCTTGTGACGCGTGCCGGTACCGCGCCCGTCCCCAGCCGATGGCGAGCGCCAGCAGCACGGCGGCGCCGGCACCGGTCAGCATGGGTGTGGCGGGTACGACTTCGGGGGTGCTGATGGCAATCACGGTCAGGATGCCCACCAGCCAGCAGGCAGCTACCAGAACGTGGGTGCGGGCGTGACGCCAGGCGAGCCGCCACGGTGTGACCGCGACACCGCAGGAGCAGCACGGCCACCCATAAGACGGAGGCGTGCAGGCCGATCAATCCGGTTGCAAATGCAACACGCTGCAGGCTCCACGGACTCAACGAGAAATGGACGATGTCGATGGGGGTGCCGACGAGCGCGTCGACGAGGAAGCGGCTGTAGGTCCCGATGAGTTGCGCAGCAACCATCCCGACGAGGACTTGCGTGAGGACGAAAGGCAAGACGCGTCCGGTCCGTCCGTTCCACGTGAGCCGGCGGCTCCTGGCGAGACGCCACCGTTCGAGCGAGTCCGCGAGAACTGCCGTTGCGCCCAGGCAAAACAAGGCGGTCAGCAGCAAATCGACACCGGATCTCAGAAACAGCCGCGCCAGCGCACTCGTTGGCGGCGGATCGAGAAGGGGTGGTTGTGCCCAGGGACCCTCCAGCGCGAACCACAGAATGGCTCGCGCAGCCAGCAGCAGGCCCATCACGGTGACGGTCTGCCAGATGTAGGTCGTTTTCGTTCGGGCCCAGCGACGGCGCCGGAGCACCGGGCCTGTCACGAGGACGAGCGTGATCGCCACGATTGACAGCACGATGTTCACAACCCCGCGGCGCCACCGGCTTCGGGCAGCCGTCAAGTCGTTGGTGGAGACCGTTGCTTCGAGCAGGGGTTCGCCGCCCGGCGCGGCGATGATGAAGGCATTCGCGCGTCGTAACTCACCCGCACCTTCGTACCGCGTCCGCAGCGAGACTGGTACGAGCGAGTCGAACAGGATCGTGTCGCTGGTGTTCGGGCCTCCCGCACTGGCTGGAAGCGCCCACTCGGTGCCGACGGTGCCGACGCGGCGCAGATCGGTCGCGCTCGTCACCGGCAGCAGGTGAACAAGACGATAGCCGAGCGGGCCTGGCGTGAGAAAAAGAGCTTCGGCGCCGCCGATGCGCTCGGCAGGCAGGGTTGATGGCGGCCCGCTCCACGCGATGGGAATGGGCTCGGGCCCGAACACCGTTACCGCGACAACCTCGTTCGGATGGGTCTCGAGTGCCGCGGCCGCCAGATCCATCAGTTCGCGCACGCTGGCGGGACTGGCTGGCGGAATCGATGAGATCGGCTCTGGCAACGGAACGGCTGACCGACCGAAGCGCGGCGGTAATCGCGTCGAAGCGCCCGCGCACATCGCGCTCGACGAGCGCGAACGCCGCCTCGTCGTCGGCCCCGAGCCGGATCCGCTCGATCCCGCCCCCGAGCAGCCACGGCTGCAAGCGCGCAGCCCAAACCGACCAGGACGATGCGACGAAGGCGCACGTCGGCCATTTACTTGGAGGATACATCGGGGGTGGGGCGGATGGGGAAGATAGGGCGGATGAGGAAGATGAGGCGTCTCCCTGTTTTCTGTCATTCTGTCTTCTGTATTCTGTATTCTGTCTTTTTATGAATCTGCGGTTGCTGCTGCGACGCGGTGCACTGCTGGCGGCCGCGAACTGGCCCGTCATTGCCGTGCAGTTCGTGGTCGCGACAGCCGTCAAGATCCTCCTGACCATCCCTGTCATCGGGGGCGCCTTCCTCGTCGTCGTGCTGGTTGGCGGCAATGCGATCCAACTCCTGGGGGCAGGCGTTCGGGAAGGGTTGTCAGAAGTGGCGACCGTCCTCATCGCCCGGCCCGTGGCGCTGACGGCCTTTCTGGTGGCGTTCGTGATTGCGCTCGCAGGCGGATCGATCTTCATGTTCCTCATCAAGGGGGGGACGGTCACCGTGCTCGTGGCTGGCGACCGGCGAGCGGGTGTGATCGAACGAGGGCCCATGGCGCCTCGAAGGGCTTCGACGCGCCAGCCGCATTTTCACCCGAGCTCTTCATCCAGGGCTGCCAGCATCTTGTTCCGGCGATATCTGACGCTGGGGTTCGGGTTGATGGTGGCGTACGCGATTTCGGGCGCCGTCTATCTTGCACTCATGTTCGGCAGTTTCCAGAGTGCCTCGGAGGGAGCACTCATCCTGGGTTGGACGATGATGGCCGCGGTCTGGTCGAGCGCCTTCGTCGTGTGGATCACCATCGTCAACCTGATCTATCTGCTCGCGCAGGTAGCCATTGCGGTTGAGGACATCGGTGTTCGAACGGCCATGGGGCGGATCGCTCAGTTCCTGAAAGAAGAGCTTCGGGAGGTGGCTGGAGTGTTCGGCGTCGTGCTCGTCATGGTGGTCCTGACGACAACGGTGTCCGTGCTGGCCACGACGGGCCTTGGTCTGGTCGCGTTTGTGCCAATCGTGGGGCTGGCCGTTTTTCCGTTGCAGGCGTTGGCGTGGGTCGTGCGAGGTTTTGTTTTCGAATATGTGGGCCTGACGGCGCTTTGCGCGTATCTGCGTCTGTATCGAGCCTACTCGGAATCCAAGCGCGTGGGCCCTTATGCGGTCGCCGGCGCTTGATTTTTGCGCATTCGATGCCTGCAGGTTGACCGCATCGCGACCAGCGCAAAAATCAGATCTCACCCTTGAGCGTGAAGACCTCGAGAAGTCCCTGGCGCGTGAGCAGAGCAATCCCGTCGTGGTCTCCGTAGGAGATTATCGAGGCTCGGCAACCAACGCACTGAAAAGGGCCTCGCCCTCTGGTGCCGGCGTCGATCCGACGGGCTTGCCGTCAGCGGCGTTGAAGGCGTGCAGCTGCGGTGACGAGACTTGCCACCGCCACGAGCGCTCCAATGCGCAACGGGCCACCGATCGTTCGGTTCGGGACCGGGCGCTGCCATCGCAATGAACCGCCGTCTCGATCGAGGGCTCGCAGCATGTGATCCATCGATAAGAAAAACACGCGCTCACCATCCACGATCGGCGCGCTGACAATGTCGCCGCCGGTTCGCCATTTCCATTTTTCCCCGCCGTCCGAGCGCGAAAGACAGTAGAGAAAGTTGTCTTCGGTGCCGACGAACAGCCGGTCGTTGAAGGCCAGCATGGGCGAGGGCCTGGCAGGAAGGGTGTGGGTCCAGACGGCCTTTCCGTGCGACAGCTCCGCCGCGACGATTCGACCATCGACGAGCGGCAGGTAAACGTGGAGCTCGGAAGGGACTGGTGGCGCGCTCAGGGGGGCGCCCAGGTCCATCTTCCACAAGACAGCCCCGTCGGTCGCGCGCAGGGCAAAGAGGAGCCCGCTCGTCGTGCCCGCAAACAACCAGCCGGTGTCGAACACGGGCGCAACGGCCAGAGGCTGATCGAGTGACGTACGCCACTGTTCACGACCCGTTGCGGCGTCGAGCGCACGGAGTTGGGATCCGCTTGCCACAAAGACGCGGCCGCCGCCGGCGGCTGGTGACCACATTGTCCGGACGTCGGATGTCCAGACGCTCATGCCGTTCTCGAGAGCGATCGCGACCAGCTTGCCGCTTCGAAGCGCGACGTACGCGTGCGCATCGTCGAACGCGGCTGGCGCCGCGGGATTTTCGGGAAGCGTCACCTTCCAGCGAGACTCAAACACCGTAGCAGGCGGGGGCTTGCGCGAAGTGCGTGACCGGAACCGGCGGAAGCGGTCACAAAGGTCAGCGCAGCACAATATATGGTGGTGCGAAGCTGACCCACCCCGTTATAATATCCCGAATCTCGGATCGGACCTCCGTATCCCGGCCTCCACCGTTGGCTCATCAAACCATTCTCGTCCTGGATTTTGGATCGCAATACACGCAGTTGATTGCGCGACGCCTGCGCGAGCTTTCCGTCTATTCCGAAATCCTTCCGTTCGACACGCCGCCCGAACGAATTGCCGCAAGACAACCGGTTGGCATCATCCTCTCCGGCGGTCCGCGAAGCGTATCCGAGCCCGGCGCGCCAAAGTGCGATCCGGGAGTGTTCGAGCTCGGCATCCCGACGCTTGGCATCTGTTACGGCATGCAATTGATGACCGAGACGCTAGGCGGGAAGGTCGGTCACGCGCCCCAGCGCGAGTACGGACACGCCCTGGTGCAGGTGAGATCTTCGACCGCCGACGAATGCTGCCGGTCGAGTGGGCAGCGCTGGATCCTGGCCGGCCGATGTCTTTGTTTGACGGTTTGCCGCAGGAACTGAGAGTCTGGGCGAGTCATGGGGATTTCGTGGCGGCGGCCCCTCCGGGGTTTGCGGTGGTTGCCACGAGCGCAAACGCCCCGGTTGCGGCCATGACGAATGCGGATCGGAATCTGTACGCCTTGTTGTTCCATCCCGAGGTCGCGCATACCGATCGCGGTGACGAGATTCTCAGGAACTTCGCATTCAACGTCTGTCACTGCACCGGTGACTGGACGATCACCTCTTTCATCGATGAAGCCATCGGTCGAATCCGGCAACAGGTGGGGGATGGCCGTGTCGTGTGTGCTCTCAGCGGTGGCGTCGATTCCACCGTGGCCGCGTTGCTCGTGCATCGAGCCATCGGGGAGCGATTGACCTGCATTTTCGTGGACAACGGCGTGTTGCGGCGGGACGAAGCGCGGCAGGTACGTCAGCGGTTTGCCGAGAAAATGCGACTGCCGCTCGTCTTCGTGGACGCCTCACGGCTGTTTCTCGATCGGCTGCGCGGCGTCACCGACCCGGAGCAGAAGCGAAAAATCATTGGCGCGACGTTCATCGAAGTGTTCGAGGCCAAGGCGGAAGAACTTGGAGGATTCGAGTTCCTCGCGCAGGGCACGCTTTACCCTGATGTGATCGAATCGGTCTCGGTGGTGGGCCCGTCACACGCCATCAAGAGCCATCACAATGTTGGCGGTCTGCCTGAGCGGATGCGTTTTCGGCTGGTCGAGCCGCTGCGAGAGCTTTTCAAGGATGAGGTGCGTTCGGTCGGTCGCGATCTCGGCCTGGAGGAGACGTTTGTCGTCCGGCAGCCGTTCCCCGGGCCGGGTCTGGCCGTCCGTATTCTCGGTGAGGTCACGGAAGAACGGTTGGCGCTTCTTCGAGAGGTCGATGCGATTGTCGTGGAAGAGATTCGTGCCGCCGGGTGGTACACGCGGCTCTGGCAGAGCTTTGCCGTGCTCCTGCCAATCCAGAGTGTTGGCGTCATGGGAGACGCGCGGACCTACGAGTACACGGCCGCAATCCGGGCCGTGGAAAGCCGCGACGGCATGACGGCCGATTGGGCGAGGCTGCCGCACGAGCTGCTCGCCCGCATTTCATCGCGCGTGGTCAATGAGGTGCGCGGTGTCAACCGTGTGGTGTACGACATCAGCTCGAAGCCGCCGGCGACGATTGAGTGGGAATAGGACAAGTCAGAAGTCAGAAGCTGAAGTCTGAAGTCAGAATTTCTTCAGACTTCAGCCTTCATGACTTCAGACTTGAGTCTTTGATATGTCCGATTTCGTTCATCTCCATCTTCATACCGAGTACTCGCTGCTGGATGGCGCTTGCCGGATTGATGAGCTGCTCGACCACGCGGCGGCGCTGAACATGCCGGCGTTGGCGGTCACCGAGCACGGCAACATGTTCTCGTCGGTGATCTTCCACGATCATGCGCGGGCGCGGGGAATCAATCCGATTCTCGGCTGTGAAGTGTACGTCGCGCCGGGAAGCCGCCACACGAAGGGCGGGCCGATTAGCGAGACTGCCAACCATCTCGTGCTGCTCGCGGAGACGAGCGAGGGCTACCACAACCTGATCAAGCTCGTCTCGGCTGGTTATACTGAGGGGTTTTACTATCGGCCGCGGATCGACAAGGAGTTGTTGGCACAGCACGCCACGGGACTGATTGGGCTCACGAGCTGTCTGAAGGGTGAGGTCGCGAGCGAAATCCGAACCGGGCGCGAACGGAAGGCGCTCGAGGCCGCCGCGACCTTCCGCGACATCCTCGGTGCTGAGAACCTGTTCCTCGAAATGCAGTACCAGGGTATCGAGGAGCAGCTGGTGGTGAACAACGGGCTGCTGCCGATTGCCCGGGAGTTGGGGTTGCCGCTCGTGGCCACCAACGACGTCCACTATCTGCGGCAGGACGATCATCGCCCGCACGACATCCTGTTGTGCATTGGAACGGGCAAGACTGTCAACGACCGCGATCGTCTTCGCTATCACGGGGATCAGTTTTTCTTCAAGACGCCTGACGAAATGGCGTCAATCTTCAAGGATGTCCCCGATGCGCTCGCCAATACGATGCGCATTGCGGAACGGTGCCGCGTCAACCTGGACTCCACAGAAAACTACCTGCCGAATTTCGAAGTTCCGGTTCCGTACACGCTCGACGAGTACTTCGAGCACGTCGTCCGCGAAGGCTTTCTGGCGCGACTGCAGCGGCTGAAGGCGCTGGCGTCGGCAGGTGTCCTGCGGCACACCGTAGAGGAGTACGAGCGGCGGCTGTCGTACGAAATCGAAATGATCCGGCGGATGCGGTATCCCGGGTACTTCCTGATCGTGTGGGATTTCATCCGGTACGCGCGCGAGCAGGGGATTCCGGTCGGACCGGGGCGTGGGTCGGCGGCTGGGAGTCTGGTGGCCTACTGTCTGCGCATCACAGACGTGGACCCGCTCGAGTACGACTTGATTTTCGAGCGCTTCCTGAATCCGGAGCGGGTGTCGCTGCCCGACATCGACATCGATTTCTGCGAGCGGCGTCGAGGAGAGGTCATCGAGTACGTCACGCGGAAGTATGGCCGCGAGAACGTGGCCCAAATCATTACGTTCGGGACCATGAAGGCCAAGGCGGCCGTGCGGGACGTGGGCCGCGCACTGGACATTGCGTATGCCGACGTCGACAAGGTCGCCAAGCAGATTCCGGCCACGCTCGATATGACGTTGGACAAGGCGCTCGAAGAGTCACCAGCCCTCAAAGAGCTCCAGCAGAACGATCAGCGGGTGCAGGAGTTGCTCGACGTGGCCCGACGGTTAGAGGGTATGACGCGCCACGCGTCGGTGCATGCGGCAGGGGTGGTCATTGCGCCGCGGCCGCTGACGGAGTTCGTGCCCCTCTACAAAGGGCAGCGGGGTGAAATCACGACGCAGTGGGCGATGAAAGAGATTGAGCGCGTCGGGCTGCTGAAGATGGATTTCCTCGGCCTGAGCACGCTGACGCTGCTGCGCGATGCGGTGGACGAAATCCGGCGAACGACCGGCCAGGTGCTGGACCTCGATGCTATCCCGCTCGACGACAGCCGTACCTATCAGATTTTCTCCGATGGCCAGACCTACGGCATCTTCCAGTTCGAGAGCTCGGGGATGCGCGACATCTTGCGCAAGGCCAAGCCGCAGCGTCTGGACGATCTCATTGCACTCAACGCCCTCTATCGACCCGGGCCGTTGCGCAGCGGCATGGTGGACGACTTCATCGCGCGCAAGCATGGAAAGGTCGCGATCAATTACGAGGTTCCCCAGCTCGAGCCGGTACTGGCGGATACGTACGGCGTCATCGCGTACCAAGAGCAGGTGATGCGGATTGCGAGCGAGCTGGCGGGTTTCTCGCTGGGCGAAGCCGACATCTTGCGGAAGGCGATGGGGAAGAAGAAGGCCGACGTGATGCAGGCCCAGCGCCAGAAGTTCGTCGCCGGCGCACGCAAGAGGGGCATCTCCGAGAAGAAGGCCACCAAGATCTTCGATTTGATGGAGCATTTCGCTGGATATGGATTCAACAAGTCGCATTCGACGGCGTACGCCGTGCTCGCCTATCAGACAGCCTTCCTGAAGGCCAACTACCCCTGGCATTTTGCGGCGGCGCTCCTCACCATCGAGTCACAGAACACCGAAAAACTGGCGTTGTACCTGGGAGAGTGCCGCGAACGGGGGATCCCGGTGCTGCCGCCGGATATCAACGAAAGTCAGTGGGCGTTTACGGTTGCGGCAGAAGGTGTGCGCTACGGTCTTGCCGCCGTCCGGAACGTGGGCGAAGGAGCCGTGGCCGCCATACTCGATGTCAGGCGGTCGCGCGGACGCATCCGGTCGCTGTACCGGTTGTGTGAGGACCTCGATCTGCGCGCCGTCAACAAGCGTGTCTTTGAGAGTCTGGTGAAGGCTGGGTCGTTCGACGCCCTCGTCCCATCCAATGGTGTTGCCTCACCCCGCGGCTTGGTTCGGGCGAAGCTGCTCGCGGCCGTGGATGTCGCCTGTGAACATGGCGCCCGGCTGCAACGCGATCGCGATCGCGGCCAGGGGGGCCTGTTCGAACAGGGTGGCGAAAACGGTGAAGCGGACCGCGACGTGCCCGACACGCTTTCCCACATCGATGTCCAGCCGTGGACCGACGCGCAACAGTTGGCCGGAGAGAAAGACGCCCTGGGACTCTATTGGAGCGGACACCCGATCGATCGCTATGCCGCCGATCTCAAACAGTATGGGGCGAAGACGCTGGCCGATCTTGCGACTGTCGAGGCGGCCCCCCGCAACGGCAACGGCTCCGGGCGCACGGGTGAGGCGGACGTCTGCGTGGGGGGCATCGTGAGCGGAGTCCGGCAGCTCAAGACGCGCAAAGGCGATCGCATGGCGGTCTTCAACCTCGAAGACCCGCATGGCAGCGTCGAGGTCGTCGTGTTTCCAGAAGCCTTCTCCAAGTCGGGCTCGCTCCTGCAGAACGATGCGACGATTGTCGTTCGGGGCAAGCTCGAACGCGACGAGGAGCTCATGCGGTTGCTCTCGTCGGAGGTGATTCCGATCGAGGCGATTGGGGAACGGCTTTCACACGAGGTGGCAATTCGTGTGGCGGTCCCTCCCCATGGGCGCGACACGTTCGAGGCGCTTGCGGGGCTGTTTGCCACACATCGCGGGGATCGCCGGGTTTCGCTCGAGCTCGAGCTGCGCGGTCACTCCCGACCGCTGCGCGTACGAGCCGATCTGGCGAGCCAGGTTCGGATCCGGCCGACCGAGCAGCTCCTCAGCGAAGTTGAAAAGATCTGTGGCCAGGGATCGGTGGTCCTGCGCTGATGCCCGCTGAACTCCTCGACTTCGAGGAACCGATTGCTCCCCTGCTCAAGGAGCTGGACGCACTCTCGGCCCTGCCGAAAACACCGGCTCGCGACGACGAGCTGGAGCGACTGCGCAAACGTCTTGAGACCGCACGAGCGGAGCTTTACAGCCGGTTGACCCCCTGGCAGCGGGTGCTCGTGGCCCGGCATCCGAATCGGCCGAACATGCTCGATTTCATCGAGCGCCTGTTTCCCGAGTTCACAGAGCTGCACGGTGACCGCCGCTTTGCCGACGATCGCGCCATCGTGGGAGGATTCGCGTTTTACCGCGGTGACCCTGTCATGGTCGTCGGTCACCAGAAGGGCAGCGACACAAAACAGAAGATCTATCGAAACTTCGGATACGCGAAGCCCGAGGGCTATCGCAAGGCGATCCGGCTGATGCGGCTGGCCGAGAAGTTCGGACGTTCGATTGTCGTGTTCATCGATACGCCGGCCGCTTATCCGGGTGTCGAGTCCGAGGAGCGGGGGATTGCCGAAGCGATCGCGTTCAACCTGCGCGAAATGATGACGCTCGACGTGCCGGTTGTGGTCATCGTGACGGGCGAAGGGGGGAGCGGTGGGGCCCTTGGTATTGCCATTGGCGATCGGATTCTCATGCTCGAGCACGCGATCTACAGCGTGATTCCGCCGGAAGGGTGTGCCGCCATCCTGTGGCGCGATGCGAATCGGAAAGTCGAAGCGGCGGAGGCGCTCAAGTTGACGGCGCCCGACCTGCTCGAGCGGGGCATCATCGACGAAATCGTGTCCGAGCCCATTGGCGGTGCCCACACCGATGCAGATCGTACCACGGCGCTGCTCGACGAGGCGCTGAACCGGACGCTCGCTGAATTACGTGGTGCCGATGCCGCCGCGCGCGTCGAGAACCGGTACCAGAAGTTTCGCAACATGGGAAGGTTGGGGATTGATTTCCGGGACGAGGGTGAGGGGGCCATAGGTGGCCCGTAGCGTCTAATCGACAAGGCTCCTCGCGGTGGCCGCAGAGCAACCGCAGAGGCCGCGGACAGGAGCGTCCTCTGCGTCCTCTGCGTTTCAAAATCCGTTGACGATCCGTTTCACACCTTGCCGCAAATGAGCCACGTTGAAGTTGATGAGAAGTCCCACTCGCTTATTGGCCAGCCGCAAATAGGTGAGGAGCTGCGCAAAGTGAACAGGCAGAATCTGCTCAACAGACTTGACCTCCACGATCACAATATCTGCAACCAACAGGTCGATTCGATAGCCGGCGTTGATTTGAAGACCGTCGTAAACAACGGGAAGCAGGAGTTGAGCCCGGACGCTCAAGCCCGCTCTGGTGAGCTCGTGTTCGAGACAGGCTTGGTAGACGCTTTCCAGTAAACCCGGTCCAAGTTTTGAATGAATGCGTAGGGAACATTCCAGGATTGTGCCTGTGATTTCGTTGGCAACGTCTCTGTTAAGAGGAACGTTCTCTGCGTCCACCGCGCGCTCCGCGACCTCTGCGAGGAGAAGATTGCAGCAAAAAATGTGCCGGAGTGTCGATTGATGGTTCCTTACGTGTGGGACCACCGGTCCTGCGACGAAGAGGCGGTCAAAGCCCTGGCGTTGGCGCTGAAGGTCAATCCGATTGTCGCGCGCGTGCTGTGTTTACGAGGTCACCACGATCCCGACGCGGCGGCGCGATTCCTGAAACCGTCGCTTTCCCACCTGCACGATCCGATGATGCTCGCCGACATGCTGCCGGCTGTCGAGCGCACGCTGGCCGCAATAGCCCGTCGCGAGAGGATTGCTATTCACGGCGACTACGACGTGGATGGCATCACGTCCACCGTCATCCTGCGGCGCGCGCTCGAGTTGCTAGGTGCCGATGTCGTCCATTTCATTCCCGAACGCCTGCGCGATGGCTACGGGCTCCAGCCCGAGACCATTGAGCGGCTCCATGCGGAGGGCGCGCGCCTCGTGATCTCCGTGGACTGTGGAATCAGAGGCATCGACGCGGCCCGTCGGGCACGTGACCTGGGCCTGGACCTCATCATCACCGACCATCACGAGCCTGGTGCGGAGCTGCCGCCGGCGCTGGCCGTCATCAATCCGAAGCGACACGATTGTCGATATCCCGACAAACATCTGGCTGGTGTTGGCGTCGCGCTGAAGTTCGTTCAGGCGCTCTGCGCACGGTGCGATCGTGAGAAGTGGATGCCGGCATTCGTCAAGGTGGCCGCCATCGGGACCCTTGCCGACATCGTTCCGCTCGTAGGCGAGAATCGTGTGATTGCAAAGCTCGGACTCGAGATGCTCTCGAAAGGCCCGCACAAGGTTGGACTGCGCGCGTTGCTCGATGTGGCGGGTCTCGAGGGGAGGACGATTGAGAGCTCACACGTGGCGTTTGCGATTGCGCCACGTGTGAATGCGGCGGGCAGGATGAGCACGCCCGATATTGCCGCGCGGCTCCTGCTCGCGTCCGATGCCGCGATGGCCACCGAGGTGAAGGCGCTGGCCGAACAGCTGGATGCCGAAAACACCCGCCGCCAACAGGAAGAGGCGGCCATTGCGGCGGCCGCGCGCCGAATCGTTGAAACCGACCCCGACGTGGGCGCGCAAACGGTGCTGGTCGTGGCGGGTGACGACTGGCATCGCGGCGTCATTGGCATCGTGGCGTCAAAGCTCGTCGAAGCCTTTCACCGACCGGCGGTGGTCTTGTCGCTGGGCGATGGAATCGCACACGGGTCGTGCCGGAGCATCCCGGGCTTCGACATGCTCGAGGCGCTCGAGAGCTGCGCGCCGTTGTTCATGCGATTCGGCGGGCATCAGCAGGCAGCCGGGCTGACGATGGAGGCGGGGAGGGTGAAAGAGCTGCGTGCGGCCATCAACCGGCACGCAGACACGCGGCTGGGGCCCGACGACTTGCGGCCGCGCCTTCGAATTGATGCTGCGGTGTCGTTCCGGGGGTTGAACGGCGATCTGGCATACCAGGTGACCGAGCTTGCGCCGTTCGGCGCCGGCAACCCGCGACCGCTCTTTGCCGCCGCGGGTGTGGAAATCATCGACGGTCCACGTGCACTCAAGGAACGGCACCTGAAGATGACGCTGCGGCAGGACGGGCGCACGTTCAGAGCCGTGGCCTGGCGCGCCATCGAACGTCAGGCGTTCCTCCAGGAGCATCGCGCGCGTCTCGACTTTGCGTTCTCGCTCGATCAAAGCATGTACAACGGCGACACCTACCTGGAGTTGACGGTCGCCGATGCGCGGACCCCTCTCGATTGAACTACCCGATTTTTCACACTCCACGACTCCACGCAGGGTTCGCAGAATCCGCGGAGGACGCAGAGATTGTAATGATGAATTCTCTGCGAACTCCGCGACCTCGGCGCTCTCTGCGTTGAAATTCACCGCCCTGGAGTCGCAAATCGCACCATAATCAGACCAATGGCGCATTGGGCCGAGCGGGCACGCTGGATCGTGGCTCTCGTCGGGCTCACCTTTGCGGTGGGTGTGTTTTTTGCCATCCGGCAGCGGGAGCGCCCGACCGACACGACTCCCTTGGCGCCGAGTGACCCACGCGCTGACGTGGAGATTACCGGCGCGACCTCCAGCCGATTCAGCGGCGCGAACGAGAACTTCACCGTCAAGTCCGAGCGCCAGCTCAGCTATCCTGACGGCCGTCTGAAGCTGCAAGGGGTCACGGTTCACGTCGACGACCGTGAAGGGCAGCGGAAATTCGTGGCGACCGGCGACGAAGGGGAAGCGGGCCCGAACCAGGACTTCGTCTTCCTGAAAGGTCGAGTGAAGCTCGTGGCGAGCGATGGCTTGACCCTCGAGACGTCGGAAGCGTCATACGCAAGTGGAGAGGGCATCGTGCGGGCGCCGGGGCCTGTCACCTTTTCGCGCGCGCGCCTCACAGGTCGTGGGGTGGGGATGACGTACGACCGAAACAGAGACGTGCTGTGGATCCTGAACCAGGCGGAGATCGCGCTTGCGCCCGACGAGAAAGGCACCGGGCAGCTCCAAGCCACCGCCGGCAAGGCGGGACTGGCTCGGAAAGAGAACTATCTGCGGCTCGAACAGGACGTGCGCATCCAGCGCGACACTCGCCGAATCCAGGCCGACACGACGGTCGGCTATCTGACCGAAGACGAGTCGCACCTGACGGCGCTCGAACTGCGCGGGCAGTCGTCTATTGAAACCGATCCCGCTGCCGCCGGCTCGCTTCGTTCGATGCGAGCGCGCGATATCAATGTGAAGTATGGCGAGGATGGTGAGCGCATCGAGCATGCGCTGCTCGTGGGCGACGGCTCGATCGAGATTGCCGGCGAAGCCCAGAAACCCGGACGGCGTGTTGCCGGAGAAGTGCTCGACGTGGGCCTCAGTGCCGACGGCACGACCGTGACCTCGCTGACCGGTCGTCAGGGCGTGCGCCTCGACTTCCCGGCCGAAGCGACGACGCCACCTCGTACAGTCACGGCAGCGCAGCTGGACGGTGCCGCCGGAAATGACGGGACGCTCAGCAGTGCGCGGCTCACGGACAACGTTGAATATCGGGAGCTCGTAGGAACCCCGCCCGTGCCTCGCATCGTCCGGGCCCGGGCGCTTGATTTGAAATTCACGTCGGGTATGGCTGGCATTACCGATGCGCGTTTTACCGGAAATGTTCGGCTCGAGGAGGGAGAACTGCGCGCAACGGCTGCCACGGCCGCCTATCGCGTCGACCGGGGCGTCATGGACCTGGCTGGTGATTCGAACGTGCCGCCGAGCGTGACGGACGCGCGTATGCGGGTGGACGCACGTCGTATCGTCCTCACCGTCGAGGGTCCGAAGATCGTGGCGAAGGAAAACGTCCGGAGCGAGCTTCGGCCGGAAAAAGAAAAAGGGGGCCGCGGCGCGTCAGCGCGTGGCCAGAAACCCTCACCCCAGGCCCGAGGTGCGGCACCGGCGGATGAAGTCAAGGTCCCGGGCTTTCTGGCGGACGATCAGCCGGTCAACGTCACGGCCGACGCCCTGGACTATGACGGGTCCGTTTCACGCGCGGTGTATACCGGCAACGGTCGGCTCTGGCAGGATGAGTCGGTCGTGTTGGGAGATACGATCACGGTCGACAGCCGGTCTGGCAATCTCAAAGCAGAGGGGTCGGTGCGCTCGACGCTCATGGTGCAGCAGACCGACGCGAAGACGAAAGAAGCCAAGAAGGTTCCCACGATCGCCACCTCGCGCGTGCTCGACTACGATGATCAGGCTCGTCGCGCGACCTATACCACCGACGCACGCCTCAACGGCCCTCAAGGCGATCTCGTGGCGCGGAAGATCGAGTTGTATCTGGGCCAGGATGACAACGAGCTCGAGCGCGTCGAAGGATACGAAGCGGTCACCCTGCGGGAGTCGGGCCGCACGGCCACCGGCGACCGACTCTCGTATCTGGCCGCCGGCGAGCAATACGACATGACAGGCATTCCGGTTCGGATTGTCGAAGAGTGCCGCGAGACTACAGGCCGGATGCTGACGTTCTACAAGGCGGTCGATCGTATCCTCGTCGACGGTCAGCAGATCACTCGAACGCGCACGAAGAGCGGCGGCGACTGTCCGGACAAAGGCCGCCCACCCGCCCCGACCCCCGCGCGCTGACCCATGTCCACACTCCGGACGCACGACCTCACCAAGTCTTACGGCGGGCGGACGGTGGTACGCGGTGTGAGCCTTGAAGTGCAGTCGGGCGAGGTCGTCGGCCTGCTCGGCCCGAACGGCGCCGGCAAGACCACGACGTTTTACATGACGGTCGGCTTGACCTCACCTGATTCGGGCCGCGTCGTGCTCAACGGCGAAGATGTGACCTCGGCCCCCATGTATCTGCGGGCCCGCAAGGGACTCGGGTACCTGCCGCAGGAGCCGTCCATTTTCCGTGGCTTGACGGTGGAGCAGAACATTCTCGCGATCCTGGAAACCCTCGATCTCGACGCCACGGCACGCAAGACGAGGCTCCGCGAGCTGCTCGCCGAGCTGAACCTGACGCCTCTTGCGCAAGCGCCCGCGTACACGCTCTCGGGCGGTGAGCGTCGACGCGCCGAAATTACGCGGGCGCTCGTGATCTCGCCGCGCTTCATCCTGCTCGATGAGCCGTTTGCAGGCATCGATCCGATTGCGGTGACCGATATTCAAAACATTATCTTTCACCTCAAAGAGCGCGGCATTGGCGTGCTCATCACCGACCATAATGTGCGGGAAACGCTCCGGATTACGGATCGCGCCTATATCGTGCACGATGGCGTGATGTTTCGCAGCGGTACACCCGCCAGTCTGGCGGCGGACGAAGAAGTGCGCAGAATTTACCTTGGAGCCGACTTTCGGTTGGACTGAGCTAAGATTAGGGAGAGGACATCGAGCGGCGACAGACCCATGGCCATCTCGCAGAAGCTGCACACCAAACTCGTTCAAAAGCTCATTCTGACGCCATCGCTCCAGCAGGCGATCAAGCTGCTGCCGATGTCCACGCTGGAACTGGTCGATCTGCTCAACCAGGAAATGGTCGAGAACCCGATGCTGGAGGAGGTCCCGACCGAGGAACTGCAGCCGGCCGAAGCCGCGGCGCAGGCCGAGAAGACCTTGGGCGAAGAACAAGCGGCCACTGCGGCGGCGGAAAAGGGCGACAACTGGGACGACAGCGACTACGAGTACTTCTTCGGTGACTATCTGGACGATGGCTACCGGCCCCGCACACCGCAGGAAGTCAAAGAGCTGCCCCCAATTGAGAACACGCTGTCCACCTCGACCTCCCTCTCCGACCATCTGATGTGGCAGCTGTCCATGCAGAGCGACGATGAGCGACTGCGGGCGATCGGGACGGCCATCATCGGCAACGTCGATGACGATGGGTATCTGGTGGCCTCGCTGGACGAGATTGCGGGGATGGGACCGTGGCCGGTTGCCGATGTGGAGCAGGCGCTGCAGTTGATTCAGCGCTTCGACCCGACAGGCGTGGCTGCGCGCGACCTGCAGGAGTGCCTGCTGCTGCAAATCCGGCACATCGGGCTCGAAGGGACGCCGACCGAGAAAATCGTCGTCGATCACCTGCGTCTCCTGCAGAATCATCAAATTCCGGAAATTGCCCGTCGCCTTGGACTGTCGATCGATGAGCTCAAAGAGCACGTCGAGATCATCAAGCACCTGGACCCGAAGCCGGGAAGCCGGTACAACCCCTCACAGGCGCACTACGTCATTCCGGACGTGTACGTCATGAAGGTGGAAGATCAGTACGTCGCGGTGCTGAACGAGGAGGGACTGCCCCAGCTGCGCATCAGCCCCGTGTACCGGCGTCTTCTCGACAAGAACACCGAGCAGAACAGCGAAACCCGCGCGTACGTGAAAGACAAGTTCCGCTCCGCGCTCTGGCTCATCAAATCGGTGGAGCAGCGCCAGAAAACGATTCACAAAGTGGCCACGAGCATCATCAACTTCCAGCGCGACTTCCTTGACTACGGCATCGAACATCTCCGGCCACTGGTGTTGCGCGATGTGGCCAACGACATCGGCATGCACGAGTCCACCGTGAGCCGTGTGGTCACCAACAAGTACATGCACACCCCGCAGGGGGTGTTCGAGCTGAAGTACTTCTTCCACAGCGGAATCAGCAGCTCGTACGGCGAGAGCGTCTCCTCGGTCACGATCAAGAATCGCATTCGAAAGATCATCGAGAACGAGGACCCACGCCGGCCGCTCAGCGACTCGAAGATCGTCAGCATTCTGCAGCACGAGGGGCTCGTGCTCGCGCGGCGGACGATTGCCAAGTATCGCGAAGAGCTGAAGATTCCCACTTCCAACCAGCGAAAGGTGCTGTACTAGCGAGAACCATGCGCCTCGTGTTGACCGGACGACACGTCGACATCACCCCCCACATTCGGAAACTCGTCGATCGCAAGCTGGCGAAACTCGATCGCATGTTTGGCGATGCCATCGTCTCGGCGCAGGTGATCCTGACGCGGGAGAAGCATCGGCGCGTGGCCGAGCTCGTCGTGCACACGCGCGGCGATCACATGCTGCGCGGTGCCGCCGATCATGCGTCGTGGGAACAATCGCTGACCGGATCGGTCGAGAAGGTCGTGCAGCAGGGCAAGCGGGTGAAAGGGAAGTGGCAGGAGCGAAAACGACACGCGACACCGGCGAAAACCGTTGCCAGCCGCGCGGCCGCGTCGGAAGCGCCCGCGCCCGAACCAGTGGGTCCGCGGATCGTGCGCATGTCTCGCTATGCCGCCAAGCCCATGACCGTCGAAGAGGCGGCACGTGAAGTGGACGCCGCGCGGGATGGCCTGCTCGTGTTCCGAAACGCCAGCACGGATTCAATCAACGTCCTTTATCGGCGAAAGGACGGTGACTTCGGCTTGATCGAGCCCGAGGCGTAAGTGCAGCAGGCCACCCCCCGCCCGCTGTCGTGACCAAGAAGCCCAAGAAGATCGGCGATCGAAAGCCGCAATTTCGAGGCGGGGGCTCGAGGTTTGTCGTGTTGACGGGCCTGTCGGGCTCCGGCAAGTCTCAAGCGGTCCGCGCGCTCGAAGACCTCGGGTACTTCTGCGTCGACAATCTTCCGACAACACTGATTCCTACGCTGGCGGATCTGGCGCGGCGAGAGGGCCTCTCGAGGGTGGCTATCGTCGTGGATATCCGCGAGAAAGGATTCCTCGATCATTTTCCCAGGGTTCTGCGCCAGCTCCGCGCGATGAAGGGGCTTCACCCGGCGCTGATTTTTCTCGATGCCAGCAATGCCGCACTGGTGCGGCGATTCAGCGAAACCCGCCGCCCCCATCCGCTCGCGCCAACCCGATCGGTGGCCGAGGGCATTCGCGACGAGCGCGCGCGCCTCGATGCGATTCGTCGCCTCGCGGATGTTATTTTGGACACCTCGGACATGACGGTGCACGATTTGCGGAGGGCGTTCAAGGCGTTCGCTGCCGGTCTGCAAAAGCAGGCCGGGCTCATTGTCACCCTGCTGAGCTTCGGGTACAAGTTTGGCGTCCCGGTCGACTCCGATCTGGTGTTCGACGTGCGTTTTCTGCCGAACCCGCACTTCGTTCGCGAACTGAAACCGCGCACCGGGCGCGACCCGACGGTCGTGCGGTTCATGCGCCGCTACAGGTCCACCAAGGATCTGTTGTCGCGCCTCACGTCGTTCCTCATGTTCGTGCTCCCGCAGTACGTCGCCGAAGGCAAGAGTTATCTCACCATCGCGATTGGCTGCACGGGTGGACGGCATCGATCGGTGATGGTCGCGGAAGCGTTGCGCACGCCGCTCGGCGCCGTCGCGGGCGTTCGCACGCGCGTCGTGCATCGCGATATTCTGAAGGACAGTTGAAAGGTCAAAGGGCAAAGGTCAAAGGGCAAAGGTTAAAAGTCAAATGATTGGCGTCGTGGTGGTAACGCACGGACGGTTGGCCACCGAGCTGCTCAATGCCGCCGAAATGATCGTCGGCGAGCTGCCCCAGTGCGTGGCCGTGTCGATCGGGTGGCATGACGACGTGAACGACGCGCGGGAGCAAATTGCGAAGGCGGTGGATCGGATTAGGAGTCCATCGGGCGTGCTCATCCTCACCGACATGTTCGGCGGGACGCCATCGAACTTCTGCATCCCGTTGCTCGAAGCCGGCAAGGTCGAGGTGATTACCGGTGTCAATCTGCCGATGCTGATCAAGGCGAGGGATCTCCGGGGCGCACCCGATTTGCTGGCGGTTGCCCGTGAGCTGGCGAAGTACGCCAAAACCGCCATCTGGGTTGCATCTGATCTGATGCGGGCAACCTAATAAAGGCGCAAGGCTCAAGGCTTAAGCTTCAAGTGATTTCACGCCGCGTCACCATCGTGAATCAGCTTGGCCTGCACGCGCGGGCGGCAGCGAAGTTCGTTCAGATCGCCACACGGTTCGAGTCGCAGGTGCGCGTGTCGCGCGAAGATAAGGCCATGGACGGCAAGAGCATCATGGGAATTCTCCTATTGGCGGCCGCACGGGGAACGTGGCTGACGATTTCAGCCGACGGCCAGGATGAACAGGCGGCCGTCGAGGCCCTGTGCCGGCTCGTAGAATCAGGATTTGGTGAATAGATCGTGCAACGTCTCGAAGGCATTGGCGTTTCTCCTGGGGTGGCGGCGGGTCGGGCCGTCGTGCTGACCCACTTCACCCAGGTTCTGCGGTTTTCGATTTCTGCGGCACGCGTTGAACGCGAGCTGGGCCGCCTCGAGGCCGCGCGCGCCAGCTCGCGGCAGCAGCTGGCCGCCATCCGGGATCGGCTGTCGTCCGGCGCGGGACATGAGCTGGCGTCGCTGTTCGATGCTCACCTGCTGATGCTCGACGACCCCATGTGGCTGACCCGCGCCGTGGCGATGATTCGCGAGCAGCGGGTCAATGCGGAATGGGCCGTGCAACGGGTGTTCGACGAGATCTCGAGCGTGTTCAGCGCGGTCGAAGACCCGTACCTTCGCGAACGGAAAGAGGATTTGAGCGATCTGGTCGGGCGCCTGCGGATGAACCTGCGCCATGATGCCTCCAGTCCCCGTGATCTGTTCAAAGACTTCGACGAGCCGTGCGTCTTGATTGCCGATGAGCTCACGCCGTCGATGGCGGCTCAGCTCGACTGGTCGCACATCAGGGCGTTTGCGACCGATGCCGGCAGTCGCACGTATCACACGGCCATTCTGGCGCGCTCCCTTCATGTTCCGGCCGTCGTGGGTTTGCACGATGCCAGCCGGCGAGCCGTACCGGGGACGCTCGTGGTCATCGATGGCAGCGAGGGCTCACTGGTGCTGGACGCGCCGGCCAGTCTCGTGACCGACGTCCAGCGGCAGGCGAGCGCCAGGCCCGAACTCCGCACGATTCCCGCTGGCGAAGAGACGAAGACTCGGGACGGTGTGTCGATCAGGTTGGAGGCGAACATCGAACTCCTGTCCGATGTGGTCTCGGCCCGGCATCAGGGCGCCGATGGCGTCGGCCTGTATCGTTCCGAATTCCTGCTGATGGATCGGACGGCGAAAGAGCTCACCGAAGATGTGCAGTTCGAAGTCTACCGTCAGATGCTCGAGCGCATGGCCCCCGGACCGGTGACCGTGAGGACGTTCGACATCGACGAAGATCAGCTGGTCGCGCGCCACCACGCGATGGTCCGACCATCCTGGAGTGAGCCGACCGAGCACGGCCGCTCTCGTCTGGGGCTGCGCGCCACCCGGTTAGCGCTGAAACGGCCGGAACTGTTGCGACGCCAACTGCGCGCGCTCCTGCGAGCAGCCCGCCATGGGGACCTTCGCATCATGTTCCCGTTCATCTCGGGAGTGGAGGAATTCAGGGAAGCGAAAGCTGTGCTCGCCGATGCGATGGCCGAACTGAAAGCTCGCGGCGAATCGATGGCCGCCGTTCAGGTTGGCGTGATGATCGAGGTGCCATCGGCCGCCTTTACGTCGGACCTGCTGGCTCGCGAGGCGGACTTTCTCACCATTGGCACCAACGATCTCATCCAGTGCTGCCTGGCGGTCGATCGCACCGACGACCGGGTCTCACACCTGTACGAGCCGCTTCACCCATCGATTCTTCGACTCATCCGCATGGTGCGGCGCGCCGCCTCGCGTCAGGGACGAGCCGTGTCGGTGTGCGGTGAGATGGCGTCCGACCCGGTCCTGCTGGCGCTCCTGGTCGGCATGGGCCTCACGTCGTTCAGCATGGCCCCATCGGCCATTCCGACCGCCCGGCAGGTATTGGCGGAAGCCGATGCGTCGCAGTTGCGCCGCGTGGCTGCGCACGTGCTTCGGCTCTCGAGCGTACCGGACATCGAACGGTACCTGTTGACGACACTCGGGGGCGTGTCGGTCGGTCCAGTGACAAGTGACCTGTAGCGCGGACCCTTTAAGGGCCCGCGTCAGCAATCCGCGTGAGCAGCGAGGGACACATGGGCAACCTGAGATCCGCTTTCCTGGTCGTGGTCCTGACGTTCGTGGCCGCCGATGCGTCGGCCCAGTTTGCGGCTCATACCGTGGCCACCGAGATCCGTGGCGGCTACCAGGTGGTCGCCGCCGATTTGAACCGCGATGGACGCACCGACCTCCTGGCGCTGGGCAGCCAGATGGCCGAGCTCGTCTGGTTCGAGAATCCCGGATGGCAGCGGCATGTCATCACGACCGCCGCGTCGCGCATGATCAACATGGACGCGGCCGACGCCGATGGTGACGGCGTTCCCGAGATCGGCCTCGCGTACGAGTTCAGCACCAATCCGGGCAAGAGCCTCGGCAAGATTGCCATCCTTCAGTCCACCGGGGATCCGCGCGCACCCTGGACGCTCAAGGACATCGATGCCATTCCGACGTCACATCGCGTCCGCTGGGCGGACGTGGACGGGAATGGCCGGAGAGTTCTGGTGAACGCGCCAATCCTGCATGCCAAAGCGACGGGGTTTCCCGACCCCGATCGTCTCCCGACACCTCTCGTGCTCTACCGTCCGGGTGCGTGGAAAGCCGAACCCATCACGGTGGAAAACCAGGGCGTGGTCCATGGGCTTCTGGCTGTCGATCGCGACGGCGATGGGCGGCAGGAAGTGCTCACGGCGGGACGTCTTGGTATCCATGCCCACAGTCTCGGGAAGGACGGCACGTGGAAGCGAACGGAGATCGCGAAAGGCAATCCCGCCCCATATCCAGATGGGGGAGCGAGTGAGGTGGGGACAGGTTTCGTCAATAAGGCGCGTTTCTACGCGACGATCGAGCCGTTCCACGGCAACATGGTCGTGGTGTACCGGCAAGACAGCCGGGGCGAGTGGCAGCGACAGGTGATAGACAGTGAGTTGTCGAACGGCCATTCCCTGCAGGTGGTGGATTTCGATGGCGACGGCGCCCACGAAATTGTGGCAGGCGGCACGCGCGGCCCCAAGAACGTCTACATGTATCGAATGGCGGCGGACGGTCAGACGTGGGAGCGTTCAGTGGTTGATGGGGATCTGGCGGCAAACAGTTGCACGGTGGCGGATATCAATGGCGACAAGAAAATGGACCTGGCGTGCATTGACGGCACGGCTCCCTTCAACCTCAGATGGTATGAAAGTCGCTGAATCCGCAAATCCTCATTTGCCCAGCGCCAGACCTGCGGCTGAACTCTAGACCGTCTCGAACACCACCGTTTCCGGGTTGCCTCCACTCAGACGGGCGAAATAGATTTCGACCACCACACCTTCGAACATCTCGCGTAGTCGAGAGGCGGAGCTCCGAAGGTCCGCGATTTGTCTGTTTTTGAGGTCGACCGTCGAAGGTCCGATCTTCCGCGTGCGATACCAGGCGCAATCCTGGTGAGCGATAGCCACGATGCGTCGCGTTCCGTGCGCGGCAATCAGACTCTCGAGCCGCCGGCGGAAAAAGTTGAAGTCCTTCGGGACCAGGTCGGCCAGGGTCATGGGCTCGATGCCGCCGGGCACGGCCAGAAAATCGGTGCGCGATCCGGCCTTGAGATGCTGTCGCGCGAACTCCTGAAAGTGGTGGTACCAGCGGCCGTCCACGCAGGTGATGAGAACCGTGTCGGGCCGCTCCGGGTCCCAGAGAAGATCGCTTTCGTAAATCGGCCGGGCAGTCGCACTCAATGCTTCCCGGCTTTCTTGTCGGCCTCTTCGGCGGCTGCGTCGCTCTTGGCTTTCATCAGCCGGGCGATGTCGATGCCGAACTGATCGTTGAGCATCGACAACATGGCCGTCATCCCACCGCCTACCGTGTTCATCAGTCGACCGACACCGCCGGAGCCGGGGGACCCATTGCCCATCTCGATGATATTGATTTTGTCGATACCCGCGAGCTGAGTTGCGAACGCCTGCGCCAGTTCCGGCATCTTGTCCACGACGAGGTTGATGACGGCCGCTTCGTTGAAGTTTTTCCAGGCCTCCGCCTTCCTCTGAAGCCCTTCGGCCTCTGCGAGCAGCTTCTTCTTAATCACCTCGGCCTCGGCCTCGCCCACCGCCAGAACCTTGGCCGCCTCGGCCTTGCCGATTCTCTCGATCTTTGCCGCCTCGCCGGCCCCCTCGAACTCCAGTTCCTTCTGTGTGGCCTCGGCGCGGATGATCGTGGCTTGCTTTTCCCCTTCGGCGCGCAGGATCGCTGCCTGCCGTTCGGCCTCAGCTGGTTTCACGACGGTCGCCTGCAGCTCTTTCTCCCGGCGGGCCGCCTCCTGCTCCTGGACGAGCACCTCCTGCTGCTTACGCACCTGATCGATGCGGGTCTCCTGTTCGGTAACCCGCTGCCGTGCAATAGCAGTGGCCAACGGCCCGGCCTGCTCAGCTTCCGCTTGCTTGCTTTGCACCGCGGCGTCGAACTCGGCCTGCCTCGACTCCTTGTCGCGCAGCGACAGGGCGATGGCGACGTCGGCCTCGTAGCGCTTGGTCTTGCCTTCCTGATCCGCCATGGCGGACTTGATTGTGGCGTCGCGCTGGGCAAGGGCCTCGCCGATGATGGCGTCGCGTTTCACCTCCGCCGTGCGCTTCTTGCCGAGCGCGTCAAGGTATCCCTGCTCGTCGCTGATCTGCTGGATCGTCAGAATGTCGATGTTGATACCCATCTTTTTCAGATCGACGGCCGCCTCATCGGTCATCTTCTGCGCGAAAGCCTGGCGGTCCGCATTGATCTCTTCCACGGTCAGCGTGCCGAGGATCGCCCGCAGGTGGCCCTCCAGCGTCTGGAAGATCACCCCTTTGATCTGCTCCGTGGTCATGCCGAGGAAGCGTTCGGACGCGCCACGCAACGACATGTCGTCGCCGGCGATCTTGACATTGGCGACGGCCTCCACTGTGACCGCCACACCTTCCTTGGTGTATGCGCGCTGGATCTTCAGTGGGATCGAAATGATGTTGAGCGAGAGGTACGCCACCTGCTCGAGCAAGGGGACCCGCAAGGCCGCCCCACCTCGCACAACACGGAAGCCGACCGTCGAGCGGTTCCCCTTGTCGTCCGTGATCGTGTGTTTGCGGCCGTAAAAGATCGCCACCGTCGATGGTGGAACCTTGATGTAGTTCCGCGCGAACAGGGCCATCGCTGCAAACAGACCCAACAACCCCAGAACGATGGCGATCGCGACGCCGACGGCCGCAAATTCGAAGCCAAACAGACTCACCTGGCACCTCCGCGCGAAGCCTCGCTTGCTGGCGCAACCACCACCGAATCGCCTTGCAGGTTCGTGATCACGACTTCCGCGCCTCTGGGCACCGCCTGCCCATCCGCTGCTCGGGCGATGTGTTCACTTCGCTCTCCAGCAAACGTCAGGGTGATCTGTCCGAGTCCGCCCTGCGGGATGGCAACAGAGACGCGGGCAGACTTGCCGACGAGACTGGTCATCCGCACTTCGCTGGAGGCCTGCTGCGAATACAGAAACTTCGCGAATTGGTACACGACGCCGGCGAACACGATGCCTGAGGCGACCCCCACTCCTGATGCGGCCGGGTGCGAGAGGTTGTAATAGCGGGCGACCAGGCCTCCCACCCCAAATGCCGTCAGAAATGCTGCCATGATCCGCACACTGAAGACGCTCGGGCCACCGCCATGATCGGCATCCCCATGTTCCACCAACACGTCATGCGCACCGACGTCGTGGTCGGCACCAACGAATTCTCCGACAAGAAGCATGATCAGGAGAAACAGGAAACCGAAGGCCGCGATGGCCCCGTAGAGGAGCATGCGAGGTGACGCTACATCCAGGAATCCGGCATTGTCAACGTTCGTTCGGGCGGGCCAGCGTCGGCCTGGCGGCGACAACGCTGATAGGTAGGCTTGAGTTCTATATCACGAATCAGAAATCACGAATCGCTAAATCTTCTCCACCCGTCCGTAGCGATCTTCGAGTCTCACCACATCGTCGAGTTCCGGTGTTGAGACCTCCATGATGTCGCTGTCTTCGATGGCGGTCATACGGTGGATCGTGCCTGGCGTGATATGCAGCCGATCGCCGGGCTGCATCTCGCGCTTGACCAGACTGTCGCCCTCCTGAACCTCCATCAGAATCTTGCCCGACCACAGGAGAATCGTTTCGTCCTTACGGTTGTGATACTGAAGACTCAGATGCGTGCCCGGCGCGCACGTGCAACACCTTGCCGACATACCGATCGGTGAGCGCCCAGTGGAGCTCGTAGCCCCAAGGTTTGTCGACTTTGGTGGTCATTTCTTGATCCGCGTGGGGCCCCACCCCCACGCGCTGCCGTCGTCCTTCGACAGGCTCAGGACGACCCTGAGCTTCGTCGAAGGGTCGCTTACGCTCCGGATCTTGATATCGAAAACTATCCGCTTAAGTGATGCTTAGAATGGAATATCGTCGTCTGTCAGCTCAGCCGGCTCCTTGATCGCATCCGGGTGTGGCATGGCTTCTCCGCGATCCGCACCCGCTTTTCCGCCACCTCCACCAAGCAGCACAATCTTGTCGCTGCGCACCTCGGTGGTGTATCGCTTGTTGCCGTCCTTGTCGTCCCATTGCCGTGTCTGGAGGCGACCTTCGACGTAGATCTGCTTGCCCTTGGTGAGGTAGTCGGCCAGCGACTCGGCTGGCTTACCCCAGAGCACCACGCGATGCCACTCGGTCCGTTCCTGCCGTTGACCACCTTTGTCGTTCCAGACCTCGGTCGTGGCGAGATTGAGCGTTGCGACGGCCGCACCACCAGGCGTGTACCGAAGCTCCGCGTCGCGGCCCAGGTTTCCGACCAGGATGACTTTGTTGACGCTGCCCATCGACAATCCTTCCGCGACGCTGAGTTACTTGATTGGCCGCAGCAAACGGTCGAGCCGCTGCTTCGCTAACCGGGCCTCCGAGCTCTCCGGGTGATTCTTCAGCACGATTTCGTATTCCGCCTTTGCGGCGTCGACCTGTCCAAGCGTTTCGAGCACGTCGCCGCGCTTGAAGCGAGCGCCCGGCAGGGCTGAGCTGGTTGGATAGTTGGCAATCACCTTGTCGTAGGCCGCCAGCGCCTCTTTAGGCTTGCCATCCTGACGATACGCTTCGCCGACGTAGTACTGCGCATCCGCGGCCGTCGGCAGCGTCGGGAACGTCCGGATGTAGGACTCGAAGCCCTGAACCGCCAGGGAATATTGGCCGGCCATGTAATCCCCGCGCGCCCTGTCGAACGTCTGTGTGGGCGAGACGCCCGGAGGCGCCGGGGGAGCGGTAGAGGCCGAAGTCGGCGCCGCCTGGTCGGGCGGCGCCGCTCCAGCCGCCGGATCGGCTGCCCCTGGTTCTCCGGTGAAGATCGTCGGCGGTGGTGCAACTTTGAGCGTCTGAATCGAGGTTTGAATCGCCTGGATCTCCTGCCCGATCGTCCCGAGCCGGACGTTCGTCTCGTCCACTTTCTCGCGGACTATCCGGACGTCGCCGGAGATGTTATCCGAGAGCAGCTTCAAATCGGCAAACGCTTTTCGGTCGATGTTGGTCTGCTCGTCCAGCTTCTGTGAGATGGCCTGGACGGCTTCGCTCAAGGTGTTGATGACGAGCTGCAGTTGCTGCGTGTGTTCCTGCAGCATGCGGATGTCGGCATTGATCTGACGCTCGGTGCGGCTTTGAGCCGCCACGGGAGAAACGAGCGCAAGCGGCGCGACCAGCGCGCTCAACAACAATCGGCGCACGATGACGTTGGTTACCATTGCATTCACTTCAGTCATTTAGTGGTAATGACGAAATGCGCCCGGCGATTCTTCGACCAGGCGCTTTCTTCGTGGGCTGGCTCGAATGGGAACTCCTTGCCGTAGCTGACGGTTCTCAACCGGGAAGCCGGAATTCCAAGCGACACGAGGTAGCTCCGTGCAGCACTCGCCCGGCGTTCGCCCAACGCAAGGTTGTATTCGGCGGTGCCGCGCTCGTCAGTGTGCCCTTCGATGCTGATCATCCAGGTTGAGTATTTCTTCAGCAGCCCGGCATTGGCGTCGAGCACTTTTTGCGCATCGGGTGTCAGATCGGCGCTGTCGTATTCGAAGAAGGCAGGTTGTAATGGCGAGTCACGGTTCAAATCGTCAATAGACTTCGAGGCCACGGAGTCCTCGAGCACCGGTTCGGGTGGCACCGGGATCGGTTCCTTGACCGGTGTAGGCGGCGCGGGCGTCTTTGTGGTCGCCGACGCCGGTGGTTGTGGAATTGGAGGGCGCACCACCGGCTTCGGCGACTTGTAACAGGTGGCCGCTGTGAGCGTGAGCGCTGCCAGCATGAGAGCTGGCCAGCCGCGTCGTAAAATGCGCGTTCGCATAGTAGATTCCTCTAATGGTGGCGATGCCACCTGATCAGTCGTGATCGGTCCGGGCATCGTGGGCTCTCTGGGCCCCGCGTGTTATTGGGACCAGTTTGGTGCCGTGTTGTTTCCCGTCCTTGTGAGCTGCCTTACGTCTTTGCCGTCCCGCGCGATGCTGAAAATCTGAGACTTGCCAGCACGAGTGGACATGAACGCGATGTGGCGTCCGTTTGGTGCAAAAGCCGGACTCTCGTTCGAGCCTTCGCCGAATGTGAGTTGCCGCACTTGTTTATTTGCCAGGTCGATCATCTTGATGTCGAACCCCGGTCCCGTCCGTGCTGCATAAGCAATCTCGGTGCCCAGTGTCGACCATGTCGGTCGATCGGCGTACGACTCTGACGTGAGCGCCGAGAGATTGGTGCCATCAGCGCCGATCAAATAGAGCTGAGGCTGCCCGCGCCGGTCGGACGTGAAAGCAATCTGCGTCCCCTGCGGATTCCAGGTCGGCGTGATGTCTGCCGCCGGATGATTCGTCAACCGGAACACATTGGTGCCGTCGATGTTCATGACGTAAAGCTCGGGGTTGCCGTCGCGGTTCGACGAAAAACAGATGCGTTTGCCGTCCGGGGACACGACGCCGAGTCGGTTCTGAGGTCGATCGCCGTTGGTATCCGACGCATGTTTTGCCGCAGGCTCCCTTCTCACGCCCTCATAAATGAGCGACAGGACGAGATCAGGATACCCGCGAAGGAAGCTCGTGTACAAGATGCCTCTACCGTCGGGCGTCCAGACCGGAAAGACATTGAGATTGCGGTTGACCGTGATCCGACGCTGGTTCGCGCCGTCATAGTCGCTGATGTAAATCTCCTTGACCTCTCGTTTTTCGACGGTGCCGACGACGCGATCGCCGTCCCGATCGGAGGAGAAGGTGAGCTTCGTTCGAGCCACGCCCCGCAAGCCGCGCTGCTGGTGATGGATTTCGTCGGCGATCGTGTGCGAGTACAGCCGGGGGTTTCCGGCGCCACCGCTGTATTCCTTGGCAAAAACCGATTGTCGCGTCCGCACGTTGTACAAGCGGACCTCGATGCGCACCATGGTGCCCGTCTTCTGAACGGTGCCGATGAGCAGTCCGTCAGCACCAAGCTCGCGCCAGCGATCGAACGGCACGTCGCTGACCGTAGACGATGTCGGGATGGTGCGGTAGGTATCGCGCGGGATCATGTAGAACTCGCGCTCGAACTCGAGGTCATCCCACAGCACCTGACCGATTGTCTTCGCCACCGCAACCGTCTCGGCATCGGACGACAACGCGATGAAATCGGGCACGGCATACCGTGGAGGCGCACTGGCGTCCGCACTGATGATGAGGCTGATCTCGGACTGACTCTGCGTTGGCGCAGGGGGCGTTGGCGCCTGCGCCGATCCCGGCGATGGAGGATTCTGTGCAGCGACCAGAGTAAGACCTGTCGCAACGGGACAATCGACAAGAAGGGAAAGTACCGCATCATTAGCGTTGATACTGAAAGCTGAGGTGAACAGTCAATGTGGAGTCCGGAAACTGCGCCGGCAGCGGGGGAAGCTGCCGCGTGAGTGAGAGCGCGCGCTGGGATTCCAGGTCGAGAGCCGCGTACCCGCTCGACCGCTCGAGCACGATATCTGAAATGATTCCCGTACGCTGGATCGTGAACTTCACGATGACCTCGCCGCCATTCGGTTGCTTCTCGTTCCAGTTTCGCCTGATCAATTGTTGCATCGTGACGAGGTACTCCGGGCAGCAGAAATTGCCAACGTCCAACTGAGCCCCGGTGCCCTGACCCCCGCCGCTCGACAACCCGAAGCCCGGCACCCTTCGCACCCGTTTCCGTGATGGCTGACCCCGTCTTGACCTCCGGGCCGGTCGTCGGGGTCTTGCCGCGCGTGTTAGCCGGGTTCTGCACGGGCGGTTTTGCCCGCACGTTTGGTGCCGGCACCGTCATTTCCGGTTCGCTGGCCGCCGGCGGCCGGACCGGCGCACGCGGGGGCGTGTCGAGCGCCTGCTGAACGGGTCTCCCCGCGATGGGCGTCAGCCCGCCTGTCTGGCGGGCCCACCGAGCCACTGAGACTAATCTGCATGACTTCGCGCGGCGCGGTCTGCGTCCCGCGCCACGACGGCGCCACGAGCACGAGTGCGGCCAGCACCGCTCCGTGTGCCACCAGTGAGAGCATCAACATGCTCTCCATCCCTCCGGCTGGCCGGGCCCGCGCCTGGAGAACTTCGGTGACGGGCTCCATGCTCGTGTTCATGCGTTACCGGCGGCGGGGGAGATCGGACACGATGGCCACGTGTTCGACGCCGCCATCTTTCAGACGATCCATGACCGACACCAGTTCTTGAACCTGAATGGCACCATCCCCACGCAGAAAAACATCCTTGTCGGTTCGTGTCAACAGCGCCTGCCTGATGCGCTCGTGGAGCACGTCGACGCTGATAGCTTCGTCACCGAGAAGGACGCGTTGATCTTTGCGGAAGCTGAGGGGCACAGTGACGAAGAGCCGCTCGTCGGTGATTGGCTGGGCGCGACGAGAAACGGGCAGGTTGACGTCGATCCCACGCTGCATCATTGGCGCTGTGACCATGAAGATGATGAGCAGCACGAGCATGACATCGACGAGAGGGACGACGTTGATCTCGGAGAGAGAGGTGGACACCCGCCGCCCTCGCCGCAAGCGACCGGTGCCACTCTCCTCGTGATCAGCTTGAATCGTGGGCATCTAAAAATCAGAAGACAGAATACTGATCTACTTCGCTTACGTGAAATTCCGTTCCGCGATATTCAGAAACTCGATGGCGAAGTCGTCCATTTCGGCTGAAGAGAGTTTGATGCGCCGGGTGAACAGGTTGTAAAAGAACACCGCTGGAATGGCCGCGAATAATCCAGCCGCCGTGGCCACGAGCGCTTCGGCGATGCCCGGGGCGACGACGCCGAGATTGGTCGATCCCACGCTGGCAATGCCCTGAAACGCGCTCATGATGCCCCAGACCGTGCCAAACAACCCGATGAACGGCGTGATGCTGGCCGTGGTCGCCAGAAACGACACGCCATGTTCCAGCTTGTTCACCTCGATGGTTGCCGCACGCAAGAGTGCCCGATCGACAGCTGTCAGGCTCTTTAGTGTTGGACGTCCCGGCACGGCTGCCGGACTGCCACCGACCGCGGCGGAGTGCGTGGCGCCCTGTCGGAGTTGAAGATTGAGCTCGGCGTAGCCCGCCTGGAACATGCCGACCAACGGACTCGCGGCCAGAGAAGGGCAGACAGCCTGCACTTCCGAAAACTTGCTGCTTCGCCGGAAGACGTCCAGGAACGTTTTCGTCTGGCGCGCGCTTCGCCCGAACGTGAGGAACTTGTAGAGCACGATGCCGAGAGACGTGACCGAGAAGAGCAGCAGGATGGCGAGCACGGCCCACGAGACGGGCGTCGCGCGGCTTACGAGTCCGAGAATGTCTCCGTCGAGCGCCGATTCAGGCGTGACCTCACCTTGCGCCTGCAAGGCGAGGAAAAAGGATCCAAGCGTGCGCAAACGGGCCTCCGAGGCATGGCTAGAGCGCCGCTGGGACAGCGCGAACGGGTAAGAGTAGCACGTGACCTGACCACTGTCAAACATATGGTAGGATTGGAGTTCTCGGCTTTGCTCATCTCTCCACTTTCTCGGCATGCTCCGCCAGCTCAACATCCAGAACCTCGCGGTCATTGAAAGCCTGGAGGTCGAGTTCCAGCCGGGCTTCAATGTGCTGACTGGCGAAACCGGTGCCGGCAAGTCGATGCTCGTGGAGGCCGTGGGGCTCTTGATGGGCGACCGCGCATCGTCCGACCTGGTGCGAACCGGCGAAGTCCCAGGCCGCAGTCCAGGCGGTATTCGAAACCCCGCAGGGCGGCACCGTGGTCGTGCGGCGCGAGGTGACCGCCCAGGGACGCAGCCGTGCCTTTGTTGATGGTGCCCAGGTTTCGGCCGGCTGCGCTCAAAGAAACGACGACATCGCTCGTCGAGCTTCACGGACAGCACGAACATCAGGTGCTCCTCAACCCGGAGAGCCACCTCGATCTGCTCGATTCGTACGCGCACCTCGAGGAGCGTCGCGCGGCCGTCGCGGTGGCGTTCGCGCGCCTGGCGCGATCGACGCGACGAGCTGGCGCGCCTGCAGATCGACGAGCGTGAAAAGGCGGCTCGCCTCGACCTGCTGCGCTTCCAGGCTTGGCGAGCTTCAGAAAGCCGCCCTCCGTGCCGGCGAGGATGACGAACTGTCCGCATCGAAGCGTGTGCTCGCGAGTGCAGAACGACTGCAGCGGCTCTGCGCAGAAACGCTACGCGACGCTGTACGAGAGCGACCATGGCGTGCTGCCTCAGCTCGGACACGTCTGGCGGAAGCTCACCGAGCTTGCCTCAATTGAGCCGCACTTCCAGCCGTTCGTCGAGCTGCGGGATCCCGTCAAGGGGCAGCTCGAAGACCTCGCATTCTTTGCACGTGACTATGCGGCCCGGCATTGATGCGTCTCCTGCACGGCTGCAACACATTGAAGAGCGTCTGGCGCTGCTCGAGCGGTTGAAACGGAAGTACGGTCCAACGCTGGACCAGGCCATTGCCGCGCGCGACGCATTCGTGGCTCAGATTGAGGCATTCGAGCACGCCGAGGAACGCATCGGATCGCTTACCGATGCGGTCAATGGCGGCATCCGAGGAATTTCTGCGACACGCGCGCGCGTTGTCTCGCGAGAGGGCGCAGGCGGCCGCACGTTTCGCCCGCGCACTCGAGGGGACGCTTGCCGAGCTGGCCATGGAACACGCCTCTTTCGAAGTCCGGCTCGAGCGAGCCGACACGCCACTCGCGACGAATGGAATCGAGCAGGGGTGGACCGCTCGCGGAATCGACCGCGCGGAATGCTACCTCTCGGCGAACCCTGGCGAAGATCCGCGGCCCCTTGCGCGTATTGCGTCTGGTGGAGAGCTCTCGCGAATCATGCTGGGCATCAAGTCCCTGGCAGCGGCCGATCGACCTGGCCGGGCCACGATCTTCGACGAGGTGGATGCCGGCATTGGCGGACGAGTTGCGGATGTCGTTGGTCGGAAACTGAGCGGTCTCGGTGGCGTCGCGCAGGTACTGTGCATCACACATCTTGCACAGGTTGCCGCGCATGCCAGCTCTCATTACCGCATCAGCAAGGAAGTGCGGCAGGGGAGGACCCTCACGCGCGTCAGTCGGCTCGATGACACCGAAGCGGTAGAAGAACTGGCGCGCATGCTCGGCGGCGCGCGCGTCACGGAGAACGCGCGAGTGAGCGCGAAGGAGATGTGGCACCTCGCGCAGAACGAATCTAAGGCGAAAGGCGAAAGCGAAAGGGCGAAGGCGAAACAGCCTCGACGAAGCGTTAGGATAGGAGACTGAATTCCATGGCGCGACGATACTTCATTGAAACGTACGGCTGTCAGATGAACGTGCACGACTCCGAGCGAATGGCGGGTCTGCTCGAGTCAGCCGGATACGAGCTCGCGCACGACGAACAGGACGCCGACGTCATCGTCATCAACACGTGCAGCGTCCGTGAGAGGGCCGAAGAAAAACTCTATACGCGCCTGGGGGAGTTGCGCGAGTTCGGGGATGCGACGTCGCGACCCGTCGTCGCGGTGACCGGATGTGTCGCACAGCAGGATGGGGCCGCCATCATCGAACGTGCCCCCAATGTCGACGTCGTGCTGGGCACGCAGCGAGCCAAACGACTGCCGATGCTCATCGAGCAGGCAAGCGCACGCGACGTTCCGGGTCCGTTCATCGACATCAGCCCCTACGACGATGTGTCGTTTCCTCTGGGGGTCGTGCGCCGGACGGATCCGGTGAAGGCGTACGTCACCATCATTGAAGGATGCAATGAGTTCTGCGCGTTCTGCGTCGTGCCGTATACGCGCGGGCATGAGCGGATGCGGCCGCGCCGGGACATCCTCGAGGAAGTGCGAGCGGCCGCCGATTCCGGGCACCCCGAAATCCACCTGCTCGGCCAAATCGTCAATCACTACCAGGCGCCGGACGATCCTGGCTGCGATTTCGCGGCGCTGCTCGAAGCCGTGCATGAAACGCCTGGCGTGCGGCGAATCCGGTTCGCCAGCCCGCATCCACGCCACGTGACGCCCCGACTGATCCAGGCGATGCATGACTTACCCAAGATTTGCCGGCATTTGCATCTGCCCGTTCAGTCCGGCTCGACCCGCGTCCTGGCGTCCATGCGTCGCCGTCACTCCCGCGATGACTATCTCAGGCTCGTGGACAGCTTGCGGGAGACTCTTCCGGAAATCGCGCTCTCGACCGATATGATCGTCGGGTTCCCCGGCGAGACCGAGGCGGACTTTGCGGACACGATCTCGCTGGTCGAGCGCGTGCGCTACCACAGCATGTTCTCGTTCAAATACTCGCCTCGTCCGAACACCCTGGCGAACCAGCGGATGCCGGACGACGTGAGTGAAGACGTGAAGACGCGCCGCATCGTGGAGCTGCAAGCGCGCCAGCGCGCCATCCAGCTCGATTTGCACGCCGCCGCCGTGGGGAGCGAGCAAGAAGTTCTTGTCGATTCCACCAGTCGTCGGCGACACTGGGAGGTCTCCGGGCGCACGAGCGGCAATACGGTCGTGAATTTCGCCGGTTCGCCTGACTCGGTCGGACGCTTTCGTGCACGTGCGCATTACGCGCGGAGGGCCCAACAGCTTGTCGGGCGAGCGTGTCCTCGACACGACGCTTGACAGCTTGTCAGTCGGGGCCTAGTTTTAGAGCAGGGCGTAGTGATGCAAATCGAGATGACAATCAAGGGCTTGATGGTCGATCCCATCACCAACATGCCCATCATTATTCTTCGCGACTCGGACGGTCAGAAGGTGCTGCCCATCTGGGTGGGCATTTTCGAGGCCAACGCGATTGCGCTGCAGATTGAAAACATCAGCACGCCGCGTCCGATGACGCACGATCTGCTGAAGAACATCATCACCGACCTCAAGGCCTCGGTGCAGAAGGTCGTCGTCTGCGACCTCAAGGAGAATACGTTCTACGCCCTGGTCTACCTGGCCACGAGCGGCGACACGATTGCCATCGATGCCCGCCCGAGCGATGCGATTGCGCTGGCGCTGCGCGCTCGAGCGCCCATCTTCGTGGAAGAGACCGTCATCGACAACGCCAAGACGGTCGACATTTCTGCAGATAAGCCCGATACCGATCGCCTTCAGAAGTGGCTCGAGAGCCTCGATCCCGAGGAGCTTGGGAAATACAAGATGTAGGGGAGTCGGTGCTCGATTGCCCGCCTTATAGCGAATTTCTCGCGATTCTTATCTTGACAGTTCTCGATCGGCGTCCGTAGAATACCCGCGGCTCTCCAACGCGGATCTACGCGGATCTACGCGAATCCATGAGCAACCGCGTAGTCAGCATGAATCCGCCAGTCGCGTTAAACGTCAGTTTCATGCTCGCCGGCGAATGATTGTTGCCATTGCCAACCAAAAAGGCGGGGTAGGGAAGACCACAACCGCCATCAACCTGGCGGCGGGACTCGCACTGCGTGGAAAGCCCACTCTTCTGATTGACCTCGATCCCCAGGGCAACAGCTCGATGTCGTTTCTGGACATCACGCAAATCGGCCGGAGCGTGTACGACGCGCTGGCGGAGCAGGCCGTGCCGATGACCGACGTCATTCAGCGTACCGGGCTCACAAACCTTTCGCTGGCACCCGCGCGCATCGCGCTGGCGAAGCTGGAGTCCAAGCTGGTGGGGGAGATCGACTCCCACTATCGGCTCAAAGACCGTCTCGAGCCGGTCCTGGGACACTTCCGGCATATCGTCATCGATTGCCCGCCGACGCTCGGGCTCCTGACCGTCAACGCCCTGGTCGCGTCCACGCACCTGCTCATTCCCATCCAGTCGTCATACTTCGCCCTTGAAGGCACCGACGACCTCCTCGAGACCATTGAAAAGGTGCGTGCGCGGCCGAACCCGAATCTGCGGATTCTTGGCGTGCTCATCACGATGCACGACAAGCGGACCGCGCTGGCCCGCGATATCCGCGGTCAGATTCAGAAGGTCTTTGGCGGGAAAGTTTTCAAGACGGTCATCACCAAGAGCGTCCGCCTCGAGGAAAGTCCGGCCTACAAGGAATCGATCTTTCACGTTTGCCCCCGATTCGACGGGCGCGACCGAATACTACAGCTTGTGTGAGGAGGTCATCGACCGTGCCTAAGCGAGGACTCCCAGTAACCGTGCGGATGCGGCATGACGAGCACTACGTCGAGGCTCTGGCCTCGTCTGCGGGAACGCCCATCGGGCGGCTCGTGCCGATCGCGCACATCGACCCCAATCCCAACCAGCCGCGTCAGGTGATGGGCGATCTCTCGGAGTTGATGGCCTCCATTGCCGAGAAGGGGGTTATCGAGCCCCTTGTCGTACGCCAGCGCGGGGCCAGGTTCCAGATTATTGCGGGTGAGCGGCGCTATCAGGCCGCCGTGCAGGTGGGGCTGCGGGAGCTCCCGGTCGTCATCCGCGACGTGGACGACGTGGAGATCATTGAGCTGGCGCTGATTGAGAACCTGCAGCGCAAGGATCTGACGCCGTTCGAAGAAGCCGAGGCCATGCATTCGCTGGTCAAGCGAACGGGCTACACGCACGAAGGCTTGGCGAGCCGGCTGGGGAAGTCCCGGACGGCCGTTACGGAGTCGCTTTCGCTTCACACGATGCCCGAGGACATCAAGAACCTTTGTCGGCTGGCCGACATTTCCTCTAAATCATTGTTATTACAGATAGTTAGGCAGCCTGACCCTGAAAAAATGGCGGCACTGGTCGAAAAGATCGTGAGCCAGGGCGGCGCGACGCGCGCTGAGGTCCGAAAAGAGACCGCCAAGCCGAAGGCTGGGCGCCCGAAGGCCTTCGTCTTCAACTACCGACCGACGAGCAAGGCGTTCAATCTCAAGCTGCGCTTCAAGAAGGGGCAGGTCGAGCGCCAGGAGATCATCAGCGCGCTCGAGGCAATCCTGGCTGAGCTCCGCGCGCAGCGGTAGCAAATATAAGTCTGAAGGCTCAAGTCTGAAGTCTGAAGTCTCAAAAGAGAGTGCGGGGTTTTGGGTGCGGCGCAGGCTAAAGCCTGCGCGCTACATGACGGCGACGCTGGGTTGGTTCGTGTGTGTAGCGCGCACGCTTCAGCGTGCGCGTGTTCGATCCGTGGGCGGGAAGGACGTCCGCGCAAAGAGAGTCGTTTTGAAGCCGACTCTCAGGCCATTCCCCACGTTAGTTAACATAACACTTATTATCGGACCCAACGGTTGGAGGCCCCGGAAAACGCGGGGATTCGGGGATTGATGGGCCGCGGACTCCGACCCGAGCGCCCTGATCCCGAGTCCCGCTCCTGGGGCTACGCTCGCCAGTTCAGGTCTTCCAACTGGGACGTTGGCACGTGGGTTTCGATGGCGCTGAAGCCTGGATACCGCTGCACCTCGATCCCGTCGTCCAGGACCGAGATTGAGAACGCGAGAGGGTCGCCCGGCTTGACGCCAAGCGCTTCAAGAGAGATGGCAAGCTCGACGATGTCACCCACGGAGGCTTGGGCGTCGAGCGAGGCTGGGAGGGAGAGTTTCCCGTTGGTCGGGTTCGGCCGGAGCCACCACCGGTGCCAGGCGGAGCCGTGGCGGGTCAGGTCCACCCTCAAGTGTTGTGGGCACGAGAAAGATGACCCGGAACACGAACCGGCCAGAGCCCAGGACATCGGCCGCCCGCCGAACCAGGTCCACTCGGATAAAGAGTCGCGTCAAGTCGAACCCGAAGTGCAGGGCGTTGACCAGGTGGGTCGTCGCCGCGTCGGCCTGGTGCATCGTTCCCGCCAGATCGTGGCCGTCCACGAGGCCTGCGCCAAGCCACTCGAAGTAGTTCGAGACCTCCCCGTCGATGACCGGGCGCACAAAGCCGGCGGGCTGGATGACGGTCCCCTGAGTCGGCGGGGACGTGATGTTGCTGACGTACAGCTCCTCGGGGACGGGTTTCCGGAGGAGTCGATACACGTTCCGAAGATGTCGGCGAAACAGGTCGTCGAATTCCAGGTCGTGGCTGGACGAGTGATCGTCGCCGTACCACCAGCACCAGTCGCTGCCTTCCGCAATGAGAATCTCTTCGAAGGCCCGCGCTTTGGATTGCGGATCGACCGTCGGTGACTCGGCTGCCTGGGTATAGGTGTCACGCGCTTCGGCAAGCTGACCCCAGGCTTTCCGATCGTCGGCATGGCCAATCCAGATGTAGAAGTCCCCATTGACCCAGGAACCCGGGTAGAGCGATCGAAGACGCTCTGCCGGTCCGGTGGCCGCCTCGGCCATGGTCACGGTTTTCAGGTCGACATGCTCCGAAAGCCCCTGGTATAGAGCCCGCAGGAATGGGCGTCCTCCGCCCTCGTAATGCTCCCAGGCGTTTTCCCCATCCAGGATGATTGAAATGGTCGCCTCTTCCCCGCCGGTTCGCTCCGAATACCGGCGGCCCGCGTCGACCAGTCGCTCGATCAGATCGCGCGCGGCGTCGTGAGGAGACCAATTGGAATAGCTGAACCCGATGAGATCGGACAGCGCATGATCGCGGAAGAGGCATGTCACATCGCCCTGCGGGGTTGACACTCGATACGGGCGGTACAGCAGTTCCGGATGCTCCAAACGGTCGTGGCCGCTTCGTGGCATCGGACGACCGAGCGAACGGGCAAGGATGATTTCGTCGGTGGCCAGCCACTGAATGCCGGCCTCCGCCGCGAGCGGAACCATCTCGTCCGAGACCGACCCCTCCGAGGGCCAGAGTCCTCGTGGCCGTCGCCCGAACAGCTCTTCGTAGTACGTCACCGCACGATTCAACTGCTCTTGCGCGTCCTCCGGATGATGGAATCGCTGGCGAGGGAGCTTGGCCTGCGGGTCGTTTCGCAGGTAGACGTCCGTATCGCACAGGAGCGGCAAGATTGGGTGGTAGAACGGCGATACCGAGAGCTCGACCTGTCCCCTTTCGGCGGCCGCTCGATATTCCGGAATCACGCGCTGCAGCAGCTCGAGCTCGACGGCCCGCAACGTCAACTTGTCGTCCTCGCTGAACCCCCGGTCCTGCTTGACCAAGGCTCGTACACGGGGATCATTCGGCGCGGTACATCGGGTCGATCCACGCGAGCTTCTGCCATACCTGCAGGTCTCGCAGATCGGACTCGTCGAAGACGCGCGCCTGTTCCCGGGGGCCGGAGTCGCCGGTCAGGTTCATGCGTCGGGCGCGCTCGCGCTGGTCGAAAAGCTCGGCGTACCGGGGGTAAGCCTCAATCATGCGGGCACGTTGCGCGTGGAAGAAGTTCGCCACGACGAACGTTCGGTCGTCGTCACTCAACTGCGCGGCGGGCTTGAGCCCGAGTTCCAGGAACCGATCCCGGGCGTTGGCGTCGGCAAAGGCCTGAATCTGAACGAGCAGCGAGGGCACCAGGTTGAAGGTCATTCGAACCTTTGGAAACTCCCGCAGAAGCGCGACCATGCCGAAATAGTCCTTGAGTGCGTGCAGCCTCACCCAGGGCATGATGTGCTCGCCCGTGGCCAGGTCCTCGTAGTACGGCTGGTGCATGTGCCAGAGAATGGCGACCTTAGTCATGTGTTATCTTCGGACTGGGGTTTGGGGCAAGGGGCAATCCCCGACCCCAACCCCCCAAAGATGAGATCCACCCTCGACCGCTACGTGATCCGCGAGATCCTGGTGCCATTCTTCCTGGTGCTGCTCGTGCTCACGTTCGTGCTCGAAATTCCCGTCATTATCGACCAGGGCGAAAAGCTCATCGCCAAAGGCGCGTCGTTCAGCGTCATTTCCCAGGTGCTGCTGCTCCTGGTGCCTCAAGCGCTCGGCATCACGATTCCCATGAGCCTTCTCATCGCGTTGCTGATGGCGCTCGGGCGCTTGTCTGCCGATCGTGAGGTGGTGGCCCTCCAGGCCTGCGGCGTGAGCCTCTTGCGGTTGCTTCGACCGATTGGCGCCTTCGCGGTTGCCGCGTGGGCCGCGACGATGTACGTCATGATCGTTGCGGTGCCGGATGCAAATCAAGCGTTCCGTGAACTGACGTATCGGGTCGTGAGCTCGTGGACACAAGGAGAAATTCGTCCGCACATCTTCTTCCAGGATTTTCCCGGCATGGTCGTGTACGTCGGCGACGCCTCATCCTCGGGCGGTTGGGGCGAGGTCTTCGTAGCCGATACCGGCCAGCCTGAGTCTCCCAGAATCTACACGGCCGAGCACGGGGAAATTCGCGTGGACGGCATGAAGCGCACGGTGCAAATGGTGCTCGCGCGCGGTCAGACGCACTTTATCGATCGTCGCACGCCGGAACGATACGAGGCGACGCAGTTCGATCGCGTCGTGCTCACGCTCGACCCGGCCGTCATCTTCAAAAACCAGGCGGTACTCAAGGGGGAACCCGAGAAGACCATTGCGGAGCTGCGGCAGGACATGAAGAACATGGGTCGCGACGAGCAAGCCTGTATCGCGGCCAAGCAGCAGACGCCCGAGCGTTGCGCGACGATGTTCTCGACGCACAATCAGCAGATTTTTATCCACCAGAAATTCTCACTTCCGGTGGCATGTCTGGTGTTTGCGCTCATTGCGTTGCCCCTTGGGGTATCTACGCGCAAAGAAGGCAAGCTTGGCAGCTTCGTGCTGGGCGGTGCCGTCATCTGCCTGTACTACTTCGTGATGTCCATCAGCGGATCGCTGGCGAAGGGACACCAGGTGCCGGCGACCCTGGCGGCGTGGCTGCCGAATATCATCCTGGGAGTGATTGGGGCCGCGCTGTTTCTGCGTCGGATGGGGACGGCCGACCGTCAAATTCGTATCGCACTTCCCTTCTGGCGCCGGCGATCCTCACCCTCGTCCGTCGAGTCTGAGGTCAGCGTTCCGAAACCGGCGGCTGCGGCTAACGGCAACGGAAAGACCATCCTCGTGATCCGCGTCCCGGACTTTTCGCTGCCTGGTCCCTCGATTCTGGATCGGTACGTCGTGCAGGCGTCCTCTCGCTCGATTCTCGTTGCGGGCGGAATCTTCCTCGGGCTGTTCTACATCGCCACGTTCCTGGACTTGTCCGACAAGCTGTTCAAGGGCCAGACGACAGGTTGGATGATTCTGACCCTTTTGTGGTTCAGCACTCCACAGTACCTGTACTACGTCATTCCTCTGGCCGTCCTCATCGGCACGCTCGTGACCATTGGAACGATTACGAAGAACAGCGAGCTCGTGGTCATGAAGGCGTGCGGAATCAGTCTCTACCGCGTTGCGGCCCCCCTGCTCGTGCTGGCTGTGGTGGGGAGCGGCGCCCTCTTCCTGCTCGAGGAGCGCGTCCTGGCGCTCGCAAATCGCCGTGCGGACACGCTGAACAACGTGGTGCGCGGCCGGGGTCCTCGATCATCCGATTCTCTCAACCGTCGATGGCTCGTCGGACGTGATAGCCGCATTTACCACTACGTGTACTTCGATCGCGACGTCCGTGCGCTCCACAGCCTGTCGGTGTACGACCTGGATCGTCAACAGCGGACCATCGCGGGCGTGACCTTTGCCGCACAGGCGACACAGATGGTCCGTCACGAGGGCGATAGCGTGCCGTGGGAAGGCCGGAACGGCTGGGTCCGCCGGGTCCTTCCGCAAGCGCGATTCGAGAAATTCGACACACGCGGTCTCAGACTCGAATCGTCGCGGTACTTCGCGAGCGAGGAGCCCGATGCCGAGCTGATGAGCTATTCGGAGCTGCGGGACTATGTCTCGGCGCTCCAGGCTGGCGGGTTCAACGTCGTGCCGTACGTGGTCTCACTTCACCGGAAGCTGGCGTTCCCGTTCGTCACGCTGGTCATGACGCTGATCGCGGTGCCGTTCGCCGTGACGATGGGCAGGAGTGGAGCGTTGTATGGGATTGGCGCAGGAATTGTCCTGGCAATTCTCTACTGGATTCTGATTAGCGTGTTTGGCGCCATTGGCAGCGCCGGGCTGATTACGCCGCTGCTGGCAGCCTGGGCCCCCAACATCCTGTTTGCGAGTGCTGCGATGTATCTGGTTCTGACGGTAAGGACGTGAGGAAATTGCAGCAAGATTTCGCGAATCGCGATTTGCGAATCGTTTCCGAATTCTGAATGGTGATTGGCGATTTATTGACGTTCACCGTGAATCTCCAATAAATCACCAGTCGCTCATCGCCAATCACCATCGATTCACTATTCGCTCGATCGCAAATGTCGTCAGTACCGGTAGTGCTCCGACTTATACGGTCCGCTCTTCGGCAGGCCGAGGTATTTGGCCTGCTCGTCGGTCAGCTCGGTCATCATCACGTTGAGATTCTTCAGCTGCAGCCGGGCGACCTTCTCGTCAAGTGCCTTCGGCAGGATGTAAACGCCTACGGGGTACTGCGAGGTTTTCGTGAAGAGCTCGATCTGTGCCAGCACCTGGTTGGCGAATGACGAGCTCATGACGTACGACGGATGGCCTGTGGCACAACCAAGGTTCACGAGTCGTCCCTGTGCCAGCATGATGATCCGCTTGCCGTCGGGGAAGATGATGTGATCGACCTGTGGCTTGATCTCCTCCCACTTGTACTTCGAGAGGCTCGCAATGTCGATTTCGTTGTCGAAATGGCCGATGTTGCACACGATGGCGTTGTTCTTCATCGCCCTCATGTGTGCGTGCGTAATCACGTGGAGGTTGCCGGTGGCGGTGACGAAAATGTCAGCCTTGTCGGCCGCGTACTCCATCGTCACCACGCGGAACCCTTCCATGGCGGCCTGGAGCGCGCAGATCGGATCGATCTCCGTCACCCAGACCTGGGCCTGAAGGCCGCGCAGTGCCTGTGCTGACCCCTTCCCCACTTCTCCGTACCCGCACACCACGGCGACCTTCCCGGCAACCATCACGTCGGTCGCTCGCTTGATCCCATCGACCAGCGACTCGCGGCAACCGTAGATGTTGTCGAACTTCGACTTGGTCACCGAATCGTTGACGTTGATGGCGGGGAACAGCAGTCGTCCTTCGTTGTGCATCTGGTACAGGCGATGGACGCCCGTGGTGGTCTCCTCGGAGACGCCCCTGATCTCTCGCGCAATTCTCGAATACCAACCACTGGGACGCTTCTTGATGGAAGCAAACAACGATCGTTCCTCGTCGCTCTTGGGGTGATCGAGCACCGAGGGATCCTTCTCGGCCTTGATACCCAGGTGGACGAGCAACGTCGCGTCGCCGCCATCGTCCAGGATCATGTTGGGACCCTGAGTGCCGAACTCGAGAATGCGATGTGTGAACTCCCAGTACTCGTCGAGCGATTCGCCCTTGTAGGCGAAGACCGGGATGCCGGCGGCGGCAATGGCTGCGGCCGCGTGATCCTGCGTCGAAAAGATGTTGCAGGAAGCCCAGCGCACGTCGGCACCGAGCGCCTTCAGCGTCTCGATGAGGACCGCCGTCTGAATGGTCATGTGCAGCGAGCCGGCCACCCGGGCACCCTTGAGCGGCTGGTTAGCGGCGTACTCCTGACGGATGGCCATCAGCGCGGGCATTTCACCTTCGGCAATGCGGATTTCTTTGCGACCCCAGTCGGCCAGGGCCAAATCGGCGACCTTGTAGTCTGCGGACGTGGTGGCAGTGGACACGATTGGACTCCTCTCTTGATTCGTGGGGATTGCCAGCCTCCGCTCTTGATGCTGCGGCGAGGCTTGCCGAAGCTCACGCAGGCGGTTGACCCACGAGGCGGCTCGCTTGTGTGGCTGAAAACACAAAAGCGCCCGCACGAATTAACTGTGCGAGCGCCGTTTATTACACTGAGCCTGGTCCCCCTGTCGGGGAGTGCAACGCTCCTCAGCGTCCGAGATTTTACCAGCAATTCGGCCCGAATGGTAGTGCGCCTGCCAAACTGTATAGGAGCGGTCAGCGTTGAAGGGACAGGGCCTCGAAGGTCACAGCGCCGGAGGTTCCAGGTTTCGTGTTGACGGTGTCGACCACAAACAGCAGATCGTCCACTTGCGCCATATCAGGTTTCAATCCTCCCGTGGAGCTGGCCGGGCGGAGGTCCGAGAAATGAACGGTGACGTTGCGAGCCACAGTGTCGAGGTACACGGAGCGACGCCACCGTTGACCGTCCTGACCGCCGGGCTGTCGAAGCTGCACTGACAGCCGCATCGGCATGGTCGCGCTCGCCCGAAATGACACGCGATCGTACTCCCACAAGGTGGCGCCCTCCGGCATCACCAGGGCGACCGACTGGCTGCGAGTATCTGGAGCGAGGCTATAGCGGAACGTGGTGGGACCACTGCCCGAGCGTTCCAACACCCCGTTCGCGCCCGACAATTGTTCGATGTGCCAGCGACGCTCCGCATCCGGCTCATCGAGCTTTCTGGTCGCCGTAACCGGCGGCGGCAGTGGATCGACCGGTGCCGTCTGCTGCGCGACGTAAACCGGATTACTCAACAGCCAGGGCGTTTGTCGTCCGGCCAGCCGCACCTCAGCACGCAGTACGGCCTGCGATCCCGGCAACTCATGCCGTAATCCTGGTCCTGGCGCTTCGGCAATCTGCCGACCGTCACGGAGCAGCACGATTGTGGATTCAGGCGGACCATTCGCCTGCACTTCGACGACAAGCCCATCATCGGGCTGGAGGAACTCTCCCTGTCGAGCTTGCGCGTTGCCACTGCGGACGAGAAAATCGAACTGCGCGGGTCCGGCAAAGCTATCCACAACCGAGTACACACGGCCACCTCGCAGGGCGTCGATGAGCGCGGTGGCATCGGCGACCGGATTTTCGGCAAGAGGACGATCCAACTCGACACGCATCGAGAACGTCGAGAACATGTTTTTGTACGACGGAAGCCGAAGCAGGATCCGGTTGCTATAAGGGTCGTCCGCTTCGTTCCGCCATCCAAGTCGGGCATGTGCATCGCTTCCCGGTAGCGCGACAACTCTCCGGTGACGCGTCATTTCGTCCCAGCGCCGCAGCGTGCTGTCAGGTCGATCGAGAAGCGACCCCAGCGATTCGGCGGGCCGTATGGGATACGTCATCAGCGCACGGCCAAGCTGTGCGTACGTTTCATCCCGCCATTCCGTGTCGGCGTTCAGCCACTCGATCGCGGGAGGCGACGTCGCCCATTCGCGCCATTGCAACGTCTCCTTCATCGAATCGGGATGGGCCACGATTCCGAATCCACCAAGTCGTTCGACATCCTCGACCACGTCGCGTGCCTCGCCGCCGAGCGGGTACGGTGCAACGGGCATCCCCAGTGCAACATAGTGTCCGTTGGTGGTGCTGATCTCGACCGCGTCGACGCTAAGTACGCCATGGCGATACTGCGGTGGATCGGGCGCGCGCGTGCCGTCTCCATGGTCCGTGAAGATCACAAACTGCAACCCGGAACGAGCGGCCGCCGCAGCAATCTCCTCAGGCGTTCCAGTGCCGTCCGATCGTGATGTGTGGACATGGAAGACGCCGGCGACAGTAGTCGACCCGACGCCGGGTCGTGTCGTGAGATCGAGACGCTGGGGTGGAAGCGAGAAGACGACGAGACTGCCGGCGACCGCGAGCATGACCGCCGCCGTCAGCAACGCTTTCCGTTTACGGCTGGGTGGCCGCGACAAAGAAAGCGGGTTCATGCCCTCGCCATCGTAGCGCGTCTCGCGCCAGCGTAGCGCAGACCTTTTAGTCTATAGGATGAGAGCCAGATAGGAAGGCGGGTCCAGCGACCCGCCTTCGGAGAGCGAATGACCGTGCTTAGAGACCAGCACCCGCGCGGAGCGCGTTGACCCGATCGGTCCGCTCCCACGCGAATTCAGGTTCCGTCCGACCGAAGTGCCCGAAGGCTGCTGTCTTGCGGTAGATGGGCCGACGCAACTCGAGCTCCTCCATGATGCCGCGCGGGGTGAGCTTGAACTGCGCGCGCACGAGCTCAGTGATTTTCTCGTCGGGAATGCGGCCCGTGCCAAAGGTATTGACCATCACGGACACGGGATCCGCGACGCCGATGGCATACGCCAGCTGTACGAGGATGCGATCGGCAAAACCAGCGGCCACGCAGTTCTTGGCAATGTAACGGCCCATGTAGCAGGCCGACCGGTCCACTTTCGTGGGATCCTTGCCCGAGAACGCGCCGCCGCCGTGCGGGGCCGCCCCGCCGTATGTGTCGACAATGATCTTGCGTCCGGTCACGCCCGCGTCTCCATGGGGGCCGCCCACGACGAACCGTCCGGTCGGATTGACGTAGATCTTGGTTTCCTTGTCCATCATCTCGGCAGGCACGACAGGCTTGACGATCTTCTCGATGACGTCCTTGCGCAGCTGGTCGTTGGTGACTTCGGCGCTATGCTGACTCGAGACGACGACGGCATCGACGCGGACGGGCTTGCTGCCTTCATACTCGATCGTCACCTGCGACTTGCCGTCGGGTCGCAGGTAGTCCATGACACCATCGCGACGAGCGCAGGACAGCCCTTTGCAGAGCTTGTGCGCCAGCATGATGGGCAGCGGCATCAGCTCTTCCGTCTCGGTGCACGCGAAGCCGAACATCAACCCCTGGTCCCCCGCGCCCCCGGTGTCCACGCCCATCGCAATGTCGCCCGACTGCTCGTGGATCGAGGAGAGGACGGCGCAGGTTTCGTAGTCGAATCCGAACTTGGCGTCGGTGTAGCCGACATCCTTGATGGTGTTGCGGACGATCTTCTGGTAATCGATTGACGCCTTGGTGGTGATTTCACCGGCGACAATGGCAATCCCCGTCGTGACCAGCGTCTCACAGGCAACTCGGCTCATGGGATCCTGCGCGAGGATCGCATCAAGAATGCCGTCTGAAATCTGGTCGGCGATTTTGTCGGGATGACCTTCGGTGACCGACTCGGACGTGAACAGATATCGCCCGTCACGATGCATTGCGTAGAACTCCTGAGCTAGGCGCGCACGTCCGTCGCACACCGGGGTCGGTCGCGTCGTCCAGCGCTGGTGAAGTTATGTGCGGCGGAGGCGCACGTACCACCCATACGGGTGATATTTACGGCCCTCCAGAACCGAGACACTTTATCAAAGGACGCTAAAGCTGTCCAACAAATGTGGGTTTTGACGCACTGTTGATGCTTTTCTCGTTTCACCGACGCGGACCCCAGCGCGGACTCTTTGACGCGCGTGGCGAAATTGCCGTACGTAGGCCGGGTCCTGCTCTTTGGACCCGGCTCCAGGCGGACCTACAAAGCAAGGCCCGCCCTACGACGTAATTTCGCATCACACTCTTACGGACGCGGATGATATTTGTCGTAGACGACTCGAAGGCGCGCCTCGAGTACGTGGGTGTAGATCTGCGTGGTGGACAAATCCGCATGACCCAGCATGAGCTGGATGGCCCGCAGGTCCGCGCCGCGGTCGAGCAGGTGCGTGGCGAACGAGTGGCGCAGCACATGTGGACTCAACGCTCGTCCCAACCCCGCCTTTGTGGCGTCACTGCTTGAGGATCTTCCAGAACCCGACGCGGGACAGCGCGCGACCCCCGCGCGCGTTCACGAACAAGCGCTCCGCCCCGCCAGGTTTCCCGTGCGCTTTCCGGCCCACGAGCGCCGGCCGCGCCGTGGAAAGGTAGCGGCTGACCCAGGAGCTGGCTTCGTCACCAATCGGCACGACGCGCTGCTTTCCGCCTTTCCCCGTACACGACAGGTACGCGGCTTCGAGGTTGACGTCGGTCACCCGCAGCTGCACCAGCTCCGAAACGCGGAGGCCGGTTGCATAGAGAAGCTCGATGAGTGCGCGATCGCGAAGCCCGCGCACCGTCGTGGTGTCGGGTATCTGAATGAGGCGGTCGACCTCTTCAGCCGAGAGGAACTTCGGAAGGGCCGGCCACGCGCGCGGTGCCTGGAGATCTTCGGCCGGGTTCTGATCGCGCCGGCGCTCGAGGGTCACGAACCGGTAGAAACTTCTGACCGCGGCGACGGCCCGGCTTACCGAGCGCGGGGACAAACCTTGCCCGGACAGCTCCTGAACGAACCGATCCAGATCGTGCCGATCCAGCAACTCGAGCGTCTGGCTTCGACCGGCGGCAAACTGGGCGAGCTTGAGCAGGTCCCGTTGATAGCTTTCGAGCGTGTGATCGGCAAGGCGCCGCTCGATCCGGAGATGGTCGAGATAGGTCTCGAGGAGCCGTGCTGATGTTTCGGGACCAACCATGGAAGTCGTTTTGAAAACTGCCCTAGGTTGACACACCCGGGAGCCCGGCGCTACTATGCGCGGTTACTTGTCGGCTGCGAGGCCGCACCTCGCGACGAGCGAAGGTTCTGTAGAAATGCCTCATCGGTCGAAGTGGGAGGAACTTCCCACCGAGGCGATCAATCCCGCCACGCTAGGGCTCGACAAACTCTCCTCGAGCGACATCGTCGAGTTGATGATGCAGGATGACCGCAAAGTCCTGGCGGCCGTCCACCGTGAAAAATCGCGTATTGCGCTGGGTGTGGACATCATCGTCCAGAGTTTCCGCAAGGGCGGCCGGGTCATTTTCGTCGGTGCCGGCACCAGCGGTCGTCTGGGCATTCTCGAATCGGCTGAAATGCCGCCGACGTTCGGCACGCCCGCGGCCATGGTTCAGGCCATCATGGCGGGGGGACGCAACGCCGTCCTGCATGCCAAAGAGGGCGTCGAGGATCGGTACGACGATGGTGCCCGATCGATCAAGCGGCTGCGTCCGACGCGCAGAGACGTGGTTGTGGGCGTTTCGGCCAGTGGCATGACGCAGTTCGTTCGCGGCGCTCTCACGTTTGCGCGCAAGGCCGGTTCGAAGATCATTTTCGTGACGTGCGACCCGGGAACCGAGCTGCAGACGTTTGTCGATCTCACCATTGCCCCTGCGGTAGGCGCCGAGGTCATTGCCGGTTCCACGCGCCTCAAGGCAGGTACCGCCACGAAGATGGTGCTGAACATGCTGACGACGGCCGCGATGGTCCGGATCGGCAAGACCTACGGCAATCTGATGGTCGATGTTCAGACGGGGTCGGAAAAGTTGCGCGATCGCGCCCGCCGGATTGTCATGATTGTCACAGGCCTGGAGTACGACGACTCGGACAAGCTGCTACGCAGCGCCCGCTGGAACACCAAAGCCGCGATTGTCATGCACAAAGCGGATCTCACCTACCCGAAGGCCCTTGTCCGCCTCAAGAAAGCGGACGACTCGGTGCGTCAAGCCATCCGGGAAGATCTCGAGCCGCGCCTCAAAGAGCTGCTGAACGCTGGGTGAGACGCGGGCCTTCTATTAGTTCGCGTGGGGCTCCACCCCACGCGCTGCCGTCGTCCTTCGACTGCGCTCAGGACGACCCTGAGCTTCGTCGAAGGGTCGCTTACGCTCCGGATCTTGCTAGTGACAATCGTGCGGCTTTGCTGGCGCGTCAGTCGCCGTAGGTTGGGATGCGCGCACTGCCTCTGGCTTCCGCCATCGCGAGCCTGATCGCGCCCAGAGCTGGTTCCTCCTGGAGTAGCTCGGTGCGGCTGCGGGGAGCGACCACCGGCAGCCGCTTGGGCAGATCGTCACCAAGCCACGGCACGGCCCGGAAAATGCCTCCGGCCAGCACGAACGTGAACGACTCCTCCGTCATCGACAACTGTGACGCGACTGAGCCCGCAGCTGCCACGAGCTCGCGCGCTCCGGCTTGCAGAATGTGACGGGCGACAAGGTCCCCTTCTTCGACGGCCGCCTGGACGTACTTCGCCAGCGGTGCAATCTGCGAGGGGCCGAGTTCTCGGGTGTAAATCTCACGCACGAGCTCACGCGCGCGTGTGACGCCAAAGTGATTGAGAATGAGCGGCGACAGCGCCGTCCTGTCGCCGCGACCGTCCGAGGCGCGGACGACCGATCGCAGCGCCAGGCGTCCCATCCAGTAGCCGCTGCCTTCGTCGCCGAGCACGTAGCCCCAACCGCCCGCGCGCGCCGCCCGATACTGCTCATTCCGTCCGTACGCGATCGATCCGGTGCCCGCGATGATGACGATGCCGGGGGCATCGCCGACGCCGGCTTCGAGCGCAATGAGAGCGTCGTTGACAACGAGGATGCGCTCGGTTTTGACGATCCGGCGGACGATCCGGCGAACGACAGTCGTATCTTCCTCGCGATCGGCACCCGCGATTCCCACACAGATCGCCGCAAGCGGGATCGGTTCAATCCCAGCGACCGACTCGATGACCGAGCGCAGGACCGCCTCGGTCTCGAACTTGCCGAACACCCGGATGTTTGCCCCGGGTCCTTCAGCGCGGGCGATCACACGGCCATCGCCGTCGGCGAGAAAGCACTGCGTCTTCGAGCTGCCGACGTCGAGGCCAACAACGTGCGTGAGGCTCAGAATTGTTCCTTTGAGGACGAGAGGAATGGCATGTCGGCCGATTATAAACGCGGGACTCGGCGCAAGGCTCTCGGATCTCGAAGGGCGGGGCTCGGGGCGAGGCTTTTGGCTCTCGAAATCCGAGAGCCGGGTTTGACACGTACGGCAGCCACTGTTACAGTCGCGCTGTTTGGCAAAGGGCCCGCTACTTTCTCTTCTTCATCGTTCGCGTCGTCGCTCTACGCGACTCCTCGTTCTTGTCGTCGTTGCCGCCGCCGTTCAGACGTTGTGGGCACGGCAGTCCCCTGGTGAGCTGGCTGATGACGAAGTCCGCGCGTTGTGGGTCCAGAGGGCCAGCCTGACCAGTCCCGAGGCGATCGCGCAGATGGTGAACGCTGCGCGCGCAGCGGGTTTCAATACGTTGCTCGTCCAGGTTCGAGGCCGAGGCGATGCGTTCTTCCGCAACGGCGTCGAGCCGCGGGCAGCAGCGCTTGCTGGTCAGACGCCCGATTTCGATCCCCTGGCAACCGTCCTCAGGTTGGCCCGCGCGCAAGGTCTCCGCGTGCACGCGTGGATCAACGTCAATCTGGTGGCGAACGTCAACGAGCTGCCCTCCGTCAGGAAGCACATCGTTCATCGTCATCCAGAATGGCTGATGGTACCGAAGTCACTTACTCGAGAGCTTGCCGGGATCGATCCGAAACGTCCCGAATACGTCGACAAGCTCGTTCGAACCGTCAGGGCCCTATCCGCCCAGGTCGAGGGCCTGTACCCTGTCTCCCATTCCAGACGAGGCGGCGGCGTACACGACATCGGTGGTTGACGACCTTGCCAGACGCTACGATGTGGATGGCGTTCATTTCGACTACATCCGCTATCCCAACGAGGACTTCGATCACAGCGCGGCCGCCCTGGCGCGGTTTCGACGCGACGTGGTTTCCGATTTGACGCGGACCGAGCGGAACCGTTTCGATGCGCGGCTCAAGGCGGAACCGACTATCTACGCAGAGGCGTTTCCTGAGCGCTGGCGGGAGTTTCGACGCGACAGGCTTACGGCGCTTCTCGTCCGTTTGCGTGCGGCCGTCAAATCACGTCGCCCGACCGCGACCGTCAGTGCTGCCGTATTCCCGGACGCTCGAGACGCCGTGGCGCGGCGGATGCAGGACTGGCCGCTCTGGATGGGGCGTGGGCTGCTCGATGTCATTTGTCCCATGGCGTACACAACCGATCCGAGCGCCTTCCGGGCCCAGATTGAGTCCGCGCGAGTTCTGGCCGGAGACAAGGCTGTCTGGGCCGGTATTGGTGCGTATCGACTGTCGTCCTCCGAGACGATTGAAAGCATTCTGACGGCGCGCGAGATTGGGGCGCGTGGCGTGGTGCTGTTCTCGTACGACAACTTCGCAACATTTCCCGGCCAATCGGACGCATTGTCAGACATCGGGCGCGCGGCGTTCATTCACTGAGGAAAAAGGGGTCGGGAGTCTTTTTTCCGGTGATTCGTACGAACAGAAAAAGACTCCCGACCCCTTTTTCCTTTGTGACCCGCCTCAACGTCGATCGTGCACGAGCGGTCCTGATCCAGGGCGTCGCGACGCGTGCGTTCCCCGCTGCGGCCGTAGAAGTCGGCACGGGCCATGAACTCCTCTGGCGTGAGGCGTTCGGTCGCTCTTCTGTACGATCCAGCTGCCCCGGTCGCGACATCGGACACGATTTTTGATCTGGCCTCGCTCACCAAAGTCATCGTCACGACATCGCTTGCCATGCGTCGCGTCGACGAGGGTCGCCTGTCGCTTGATGACACCGTCGGGAGTCGCATCAGCGAGTGGAGGGGGCACGACCGGGAAACTGTGACGGTTCGGGATCTTCTCGAACACGCGAGCGGCCTCACAGCGTGGCTTCCCCTCTTTCGCGATCATGTCGGGCGTCGCGAGTACCAACACGCCATCGCGACGCTGCCACTCGAATACGCGCCTCGGACGCAATCGATTTACAGCGATCTCGGCTTCATGATTCTTGGATTCATTCTCGAAGACGTGGGAGGACGGTCGTTCGGCGATCAAGGTACGGCGCTCATGACCGAGCTCGGAATCGGACAGCTGGCTTTTCATCCCCCCGGATCGTGGCGCGATCGCACGGCGCCAACCGAGGTCGATCCGTGGCGAGGGCGACAGCTCATCGGTGAAGTGCACGACGAGAATTGCTGGGCCCTCGGCGGAGCGGCAGGCCACGCGGGACTGTTTGGATCGGTAGTGGCGGTTGGCAAGTTTGCGCAGCGCGTATTGCGCGAGGTCACGTCTCAGTCGTCACCAGACGCGTTACGCCTGGCATCGACTGCGACGCTTCGGCAGTTCCTGACGAAGACCGGCGTGCCCGGCAGTTCCCGCGCGCTCGGATGGGACACGATGCTGCCGACCTCATCGTGCGGCTCACGGATGTCGCCCCAAGCGTTCGGACACACCGGCTTTACCGGAACGTCACTCTGGATCGATCCGGTCCACAACGTTTACGTGGTGCTCTTGACCAACCGCGTGCATCCCACTCGGAACAACGAAGCCATTCGCCCGATTCGGGCGGGTCTTCACGACGAAATAATGGAAAGTCTGACTTGAGACTTTGTTTTAACGCTGGGGAGGCGGTTGCGGGAAATTGAAGTCACTGTCGGACGGTGGGAACGCGACGCCGCCTCGTGGGGGTTGACCTGTTCCGCGCCCGCGACCGGGATTCTCTGGGTCGTCGAGCCTGAACATTCGTCGGCCATCAGGCCCCTGCTCGAGCGCGCCTCTTCCCCGTCCCCCGCGACCGCCAAGATCGAAGGGCTCCCCGCGGCTCCCCCTGCCTCGACCGCCGGGGGGGCCAACTCCGCCTGGGCCCTCGACGCCGCCGGGTGCGCCAGGCTGTCGTGTCGTGGCCAGGTAGATGAATTGCCACTCGTTGTAGTGGGTGGCGCCGTTATACACCCGGAGCGACTCCTCTTTGCTCTTGCTCGTCACGCCGATAATTGGAGCACCGCTGACCTGACCCGGTATGGCAACGGCAGCGGACGGCTGGGGCTGAAGGGGTTGCACCGGCTGGGACGACCGCCCGGTAGAAGATTGCGATTGGGACGACCGTCCGGGCGATTCGCCGCCGCGTCCCGTCGATCCGGGCTGCTGGACCGTCTGATATAAGAGCTGGAATTCACCGTTGGGGACCATCGGGTCCTTGTACTTCTTTCGAAGAAACTTCTGTTCGATCAACACGTCGAGGCTGGGGGGACTTTGGTTCGCGTACTTGCGCTGGAAGAGACCGATGGCACGGGCGTACTGGTTGCCTCTGAAAATCAGCTCCTCTTCCTTCTCACGCTTTGCCAGCTGGCTCCAGGCCGGCAGAGCGGTCGTCCAGACCACCGCCATCACGCCCATGGCCACCAGCAGCATGACCATCGCATACCCACGATTGTCGGCGATGCCTTGACCCTCTAACTGCATGGAATTATTATCTTTAAGGCCCATGGTAACACGGATTGCCCTTCTTCGGTTTGGCCTCGTTGGGGCGCTGGCCCTGGCAGCCTGCGATCAGCTTCCGCTCCTCGCGCCGTCGGGGTCGACGGTCACGCTGACGAGCTCTCACATCGTTCTTGGTGTGAGTGAGACGGCGGAACTCACCGCGCACATTGTCGAGAACGGGGGCACTCCCGTGCACAACGGGACACTGGTGGTGTTCACGACGACGCTCGGTCAGCTCGATCTCACCGAAGCGCGGACCAACAACGGAAGAGCCAACGTCCGGCTGAACGCGAACGGCTCGTCGGGTGTGGCGCGGGTGACTGCGTCCTCGGGCGGGGCGCGGTCCGAGGCTCTTGAAATCACGGTGGGTGCGGCGGCCGCCGACACGGTCTCATTGTCGGCCACCCCCGGTACCTTTCCGGCGCTTGGCGGATTCGTCGTCCTGCTTGCCACGGTGCGAGGCACCGGAGGGCAGGGACTGGCGGGTATTCCAGTGACGTTCTCAGCCACAACCGGGAGCCTGAACCCGTCCACCGCCGTGACCGACGCGCTTGGCGAAGCTCGCTCGACCTTGACGAGCAACCAGGAATCACGAGTGACGGCTCGGGCCGGCACAAAGGTTTCATCGGAGGTCGTCGTGGGCGTTCGGCCGGCGACCGGTTTGAGCGTCACGCCTCCGGCCACTGCCCCGCTGGCTGGCGCGGTGACAACCATCAGTGTGGCACCGATTGGCACAAACGCCGTCGTACGGAACGTGGTGGTGGACTTCGGAGATGGCAGCAGCACTTCTCTTGGAACCATTTCGAGTGCCACGACGGTTCCGCACGCTTATCAGTCATCGGGGACGTACTCTGTGCGCGTCACTGGCATCGACTCGAATGGCGAATCCGTTTCGGGCGGCACCTCGGTCATCGTGTTGCCGTCGGCGCCTGTCAACGTCAATCTCACGGCCAGTCCAAATCCAGCGACCGTCGGCGCGCAGGTGACGTTTACCGCCGCTGTAACGCCTAGCACGACAGCTGTCGAACGCTTTAACTGGAACTTCGGGGATGGCGTGACCACCAGTACCAGCGGCACCATCACCAGCCATGGCTACGGCAGCAGTTGGGACTTACGCAGTGACGGTGACCGTCACCACGACGGATGGCAACACGTCGGCGCCGGGCAGAGTTGAAGTGAGGGTGCAATAGAGGGTTCTAGGGTTCTAAGGTTCTAGGGTTCTACGGTTCGGACGGGTCGAAAATCGTGGAACCCTAGAACCGTGGAACCCTAGAACCTTAGAACCCTACCAATCCGCGTACTTCGATCCGTCCAGGCCCATCTTTTCCGATCCGCTCTTCACGTCGAAGACACCCGGTTCGGCGACGGGATTATTGGGGTCTGGCTCGGCAGGTACAGGCACCCATGTCTCTGCTGACTGGGTAAAAGGATCGTCGGGTACTTTACGGAGATAACCGCCACTGACCAGTGCGTCGAGCGCAGGTGGATAGCTGCCTTTGTCGGCGTGATACTGGTCGATGGCATCCCGCATTCGAAACAGATCTTCCTTGAGTGTCGCTTCGCGGGCGCGCGTCACGCTCGACGAGTACATGGCCAGCCCGGTTCCCGCCAGAATCACGATGAGCGTGGTCACGACGAGCAACTCGATGAGCGTAAAACCGGCCCGGGTTCCGAGTTTCATCACCAGTCCTTGTAGTAAGTTCCATCAAGCCCGCGTGCTTCGCTTCTGGTGCGGACGTCGAAGACGTTCTGTCCCCCCCAGGATTTCGCATCAGGCTCGTCCTGATACGAACGAAGCTGCCACTCCCTCGTTTGCATGATCGGATCCACCGGAATGCGCCGCAAAAACTTCAACTTGATGCCCGAGGCATCGTTGTTCATCGGCACGCCTTCGACGAGCGTCTCGAGATCCTGCGGATAGCCTTCCCCCTTTGCCGGTAAGTCGATCGTCGCGATGCGTCCCTGATCGGCGGCCTCCTTGAATCGATCGATGGCCGTCCGCATTTCCTTGAGAGCGCGGCGCAGCGTGATCTCCCGATGTCGCTGGATGGTCACCCGGGTCAAGGGCATGGCCGCCGACGCCAGAATTGCGAGGATTGCGGCCACCACGAGCACTTCGATAAAGGTGTAGCCCGCTGACCCTCTCCGCGATCCGGACCAGCCGGTCATCGTCATCGCACTGTCACCGTCGCGGGCACGAAGGTGAGCGGAACGGCTGTCCCTTCGGGTGCCGTAGCCACGCCGTTGGGCGTGAAGGTGGACGAGCCTGGGGCGAGCGCGTCAAAGAGCACCACGGCCAGGAGGCCGGTGCCCGACGCACCAACCGAGTCGGCCGTCCGGGCGATCGTGATGTTGATACGACCGATTGACGCGTCAACTTCCGATGTGAAGGTGGCATTCAGCCCACCTTGCCGCATGAAGCTCCCCTCCTGGATCGTCCGGACTCTGAGGGCCTGCGGGTTGAAGCTCACGGTCATTGACACGGTCGACACACGCGAAGCTCCGGCAATTGAAATGGGGATTGTGTAAGGTCCGCCCGCGACTCGAATGTCTGGCGTAGGCGACGTCACCAGAATTTGGGCTGGTGGGGGAGAGTCTTGCGGCCGAGGGTCTTACCGCGAGCCGGGGCCTGACCAGGCGGCGGCGTCGGGGGCGGGCGGAGCTGCCGCGCCAGGGTTCGGCTGCGGTGGTGGCGGCACGATCGTACCCGGGATTGGTGAACTGCCCGGAGGCGCGATCGGCCCCTGGGGCGCAGCCGGGGCCGTCGGCGCCGGCGCCGGCTGCGCCGCGGGCTCAGGCTCAGCCGCCGGCGCGATGAGCGGTGGCGGCCCTGTCAGGCCGAGATTGCCCTGCGAACCGATGAAAATGGGATTGATGTCTTCTTGCGTCAGCTCGTGCGTCCGGATGATGCGCGGCGTGAGCAGCATGACGATGTCGGACTGCTGAATCGCGTTGTCGTTGGCGCCAAAGAGTGCACGCAAACCGGGCACGTTGACGATGCCCGGAAAACCCGTGATCGACTTCCGTTCATCTTCGCGAAGCAAGCCCGCCAGCAGATTCGATTCTCCGTCCCGCAACCGAAGCTTCGTGGTCACCCGGCGCAAGGGAAAGCTGGGAACACTGGTGCCTGCGACGTTGATGCTGGGACCGAGCGCGCTGCTCTCGAGTGTCAGTTCGATGATGACGTCGCCTTCGTACGTGACTCGTGGAGTGAGATCGACGTTCAACCCGATCGATCGGTAGTTGTAGGACGTGAGCGGGTTGGTGCCCGCTCCCCCTGTAGCAATCGGCGTGTACGGTCGTCGACAGCACCGGAATGTCCTGGCCGAGGTTGAGCGTCAAGCGTGTGCCTTCCGCGCCGCGCAGCTGTGGTTTGGCCAGGAGCTTGGTCGTCGAGTCGCTTTCGAGGAACCTGACGATAGCGCTGGGGACCGCTAGATAGAAGTCTGCCAGGCTGATGCCCTGCGAAATGGTGTTCAGGTTGAATGGATTGACACTCACGCCACCGCCAACTCCCGCTGCCGGCGCTGGCGGCTGCTCCGGGGAGAAAAACATCTCGACGCCGTACGCTGCCAGGTTCAACCCGTACTGCTTCGCCCGTTCGCGGTTGATCTCCAGAATCTCGACGTCGATGAGGACCTCCGCGCGAGGCTTGTCGTTGGCGCGGATGATCTGCTCGATGATGGCCACCATCGTCGTGGTGCCGCGCACGGTAATCGTGTTGGCCGCTCGATTGGGGACAATCACGCGGCGCGATTGGCAGGTTTGCCAGCCGGGTCAGGTTCGTGAGGTTCTGCACGAGCTCGGTGATATCCGCATTTGAGACGTAGAACGTCTGAATCACCTGTTCGTCGTACTGGATCCGCTTTTGTGGCGTCTCGGGGACGACGATGATCGTTCGCTGGTCGAGGACTTTGAAAAACAGGTTGTTGGCCGAAAGAATCTGACGAAGGGCCTGTTCGAGCGTGACGCCGTCGAGTTGAATGCTGTAGGCGCGATCCTGATACGTCGGATCGTAGGTGACGTTGATCCCCGTCGCGTCCGCGATGAAGTTCAGGATGTCGCGTACCGACGTGTTGACGAATCGCACCGCGCCGAGGGGCTCACGCGGGTTGAGGGTTGGTTCGGCAGCCGCCTGACGAGCCTGCTGACGCAGCTGCTCGATTGGTGGCCGGGGCCTGGCTGCCTCGAGCCGTTCACGAATGAGACGGTCGAGCTCGTTGACCTTTGCGGCCGCTTGCCGGTTGGAGGGATCGTATTCGGAGGCCTTCTTCCACTCGAGCAACGCCGCATCCAGCTGATCCTTGGCCTCCAGATCTCGCGCGAGCGCCACGTGGAGGTTCGAAGCATTCAACATCGCGCGCTCGAGCGAGATGCGATAGTCGGCCCGCTCTGGCGCCTTCTGCACGGCCTCGCGTAAATACACGACCGCGGCATCCCAATCGCCGCGCAGGCTGGCCTGCTCGCCACGCTTGAACGCTCGACCGGCCGCGCAGCCCGAAATCGTGGCCGCCAGCAGGATCAAGCACGTCAGTCTGATCGCTCGGGTCATCGTGGTGTCCACTTTGAGAACTTGGCCTTCATCATTGTCCGGTCAGGCGGATTGTCTGCCGCCCTTGCCCGTCCGCATACGTCATCTCGATCGACTCGACGCCGATGCGAACGATGCGGTACCGACCATCAATAATCGCGCCTTCGTACCCATGAAACACCGATCGTCCATCGCTGAGCACCGCGAGCTTGCCGCCTTGTGTCGGCGCTTCCACGAGACCGATGAACTTCAACGCGATCGGAGGCGGTCCCGGAGGCGGCAACGGCGTGACGGGCATCTGCGGCTGGTCCACCACAGGCGGACGCTCAGACTCGGAAGACGTCGCGCGTGGCGCCGTCCGTTGTCCGAAGCGGAACGGGTTGCGGTCGCCGTCCACCGGCTCGGGGCGCGGGGCCCTCAACTCATCGAGTTTGACGACTTCTGCCTGTTCTGTCTTGCCCCCACGGGGCGCCTGGCCGCCGCGTGGGGTTGGGTTGGACGCGGAGCTCCCGTCGCCCGTTGATCGTCCCCCACGAGTTTGGCCGACGACGATCGCCAGAAGGACGACGATCAAGCCCGCCAGCAGGACGAGACGAAGCTGTTTAGGTGCCATCCGAACTGACCTGATAGTACGTGGACAGCGAGAGTGTCAGCATCAGCGGCGCGCCCGGTTCACCGCCTTCGGCCAACGTCAAATCATCGATGACCACGAACTCTGGCGCCGTTTCGAGATCGTAAATGAACTGGCGGATCTCTTCGTAGTCGCCCGCGAACGTCATTTCCGTCTTGAGCTTGCCGAGCGAGCTTTCGCGCTCCGGCTTTTCCGGGACGTACGTCCGGTGCTGCGCGCGCAGACCCAGCTTCTCTGCGAGCTGCGCGACCCGCAGATATGTGACACGACGTGCACCGGTCAGGTCGCGCGGCAGCACGTCGGTATAGAAAGAACTGAGCGCCGCCGTGGCGCGGTCACGAGCCGTGTGCGCCGCCTGCGCGCTGGCTTGATCGCTCCGGGCGGCTGTCAGCTCCGCCGCCGCCGCACGCTCGCGGGCCTCCGCGCCACGAACTTTGATGGAGAGCGGATAGACGGCCAACACGTAGACCGCTACATTAGCCAGAAGCCCAATAGCGAGGGGCACCAGCCAGGCCCGCTTCTCCGAGAAGATCCGCGTGATGGCGACGCTCATGGCTGCTTCTCCGGAGTCGGCGGCGCCTCACCTGCCGGTGCAGATGCCTGTTCCGGCACGTACCGCACATCCAGGACGGCCAGCAATTCGCCCGACTCGGTCGTGCGTTCCTCGCGTGAGAGCACGCCAGTGAACGCGCGAGTCTCCTCGAGCGCCCCCATGAAGCGGTCGATGTCCTCCACGCGCCGGCCCACCACCGTCACAGACAGGATGACGTCGCCCGACTCGTCGACCTTTGGCCGAAAGGCGGCAATTCGAACCTCGGCGGGCAACGTCGTCTCGAAGTGGTTGAACAATTCCGTCCAGGAGAACAATCGTCGGTCGATGATGGCGTTGGCCTCGCGCGCTGACGCCGACACGGTCTGGATCTGTTTGACGTCGAGCGTCCTTCGCATCTGCTGAGCTGCCGAGCGAAGCTGACGGGCCCGCATCTCCGCTTCACCGGCGCGCGCCAGAAGCCGGGTATTCTGACTCGAGAGCGAGAGGATTCGACTGACGTTGAACACCGTCAGACCGAGCACGAGCACGGCTGCGACGAGCAGCAGGAGATTGACGATGCGCTCGTTGTAGAAAGGCCGCGTGGAAACATTGGCGCGTAACATGGTTCAGGCGGCTCGCTCCCGCACGAGTAACCCGACGAGAGGTGCCAGCGTGTCGAGCAGTTCCGGGCTCGCGACGATGCGGTCCACGAGTTCTGCCGCGCCACGCGGGTCGATGGCTTCGACGTGCGTGCCGAGTCGCTCCTCCACCATCCGGCGCGCCTGGTCGGCGTTCCGCCACCCATCCGTCCGGTCACTGGCGAGCAATCCGGCGCCGGCCAGGACGACGCGCGCCAGCCCGCCGCCGCTCAGCCGATCTTCATAGTACATCGCGGTCTGATGGACCATGTCGGCGAGACTGCCCTCTGCCTGGTGAGAACGATTACGGAAGAACACCAGATCCTGGCCGCGAAGAATCGCCAGACTCGCGTACTCCGCGGTGACATGGACGAGGAGCCAGTCGGTCGTGGGTGGATGGGGTCCGGCCAGCACCGTATTGATGACATTGAACGAGCTGATGTCCACGATGCCAGGCTGAGCCCCCGCCGCTTCGACAACAGACTCGTATTCGCGCACGATATCTCGCCGCGCAGCGACGACGACGAATTCGTGCTCGCCTCCCGTCGACGTGCCAGGGGTATAGCTGATCTGCGCGTCCTCCAACTTGAAGGGCGCTCCCTTTTTCATCTGCCAGCGGATGAGTTGATCGAAATCCTCCGCCCGCGAAGGGACTTTTTCGAAGCGCAACAGCGACACTTTCGCCGCGCTGTCCGGGATGGCCAGCGCGACACGGCTCGGTCGTCCGCCCACGCGCTCGAACACTCGCTGGAGCGCGACGGTCAACGCCCCGATGTCGGCGATATTGGGCGCGTTTACCACAGGCGTCACGAGGCCGGGGGGAGCGTTTCGGCGGCATGGGCGGTGACGGCCATCCGCCCGCCTCGTGGTGTCACCACCGCGGCCGAGACGCGCCGCGGAGCAATCTCCACGGCAACCGAGGGAAGCGACGCGGACAGGAGGCCTCGAATCATTCGACGAACGTCACCTTGTTGATTTCGCGCAGGGTTGTCAGACCCATCAACACCCGTTCGACCGCACACTCGCGAAGGAATCGCATCCCTTCGTCCCGCGCGACCTTCTTGATTTCCGACGTGGGCCGGCGTGCCAGGATCATCTCACGTATCTGATCGGACAAGTCGAGCAGTTCGCAGATGGCCGTCCGCCCCTTGAACCCGGTTCCGCCGCATTCGATGCACCCTGCGCCCTCGTAAAACGTGTGCGTGTCGGCGAGCCCCGGATCGAGCGCGGACTCCTCCAGCAGGACCGGATTCGCTTTGACGGGCCGTCGGCAGTGCGAGCAAATCAGGCGAACCAGACGTTGCGCCATCACGCAGTTGAGGGCCGAGACGAACTGATACGGCTCCACGCCCATGTTGAGAAACCGCCCGAGGACGTCGAGGACGTTGTTCGCGTGCACGGTAGTGAAGACCAAATGACCGGTCAGCGCCGACTGGATGGCAATTTGCGCCGTTTCGGGGTCGCGAATCTCACCGACCATGATCTTGTCGGGATCGTGGCGAAGAATCGAGCGCAACCCGCGAGAGAACGTCAACCCCTTCTTTTCGTTGATGGGAATCTGCGTAATTCCCCGCAGCTGATACTCGACCGGATCCTCAATGGTGACAATCTTGTCCTCGATCGACTTGATCTCGGACAACGCCGCATAAAGCGTCGTCGTCTTGCCGCTGCCGGTTGGTCCGGTGACGAGAACCATGCCGTAGGGTTCGGCAATGTATTTGCGAAAGCGCTTGAGCTCGCTCTCGGGGAATCCCAGGATATCGAGTCGCAATTCGTGGAACTGCTCGCTGATCGATTCCTTGTCCAAAATCCGGATGACTGCGTCCTCGCCATGGACGCTCGGCATGATTGAGACGCGAAAATCAATGGTCTTGTCGGGAAGACGCAGCTTGAACCGGCCGTCCTGGGGCACGCGCTTCTCGGCAATGTCCAGCTCGGCCATGACCTTGACCCGCGAGATGATCGAACTGTGGAACTGTTTCGCGATCGGTCGCATGGCTTGTTGGAGCACGCCGTCGATGCGGTACTTGATATGCACCGCATCGCCCTGTGTCTCGATGTGGATATCGCTCGCCCGCCGCTGGATTGCCGTAAAGATCGTCGAATCCACCAGCCGAATGACGGGACTGATGTCGCTCGTCAGCCGCTCGACCGTCAGACTGTCTTCCCCGTTTTCCTCTTCCTTGAGCAGCTGCATCTGGAAGCTTTCGGTGGCTTCGTCCAGCACGCGCTGCGAGCTCTCGCTCTTCTTCAGAATCGACTCGATCGACGAACGGGCGCCCACCGTGACCTTGATGGGAACCCCCAGCAACAGGGAGAGCTCGTCGATCATTGGCAGATCGGTCGGATCCGACACGACAATCACGAGCGCGTGGTCGTCGCGTCGGTACGGCACGAACCCGTATCGGAGCATCAGATCCGCAGGAATCGCGCGGAAGAGCTCCTGGTCGATTCGGAACTGGTCCATGTCGACCAGTTCGAGTCGATAACGATCGGCCAACCGGCGCGCTGACGCCAGTTCGGCCGCATGGTCCAGAACCGGCGCATCGTCTGCGAGGTTCTGACCGGCCGGAGGGACGTTTGATGGACTCAAGCGAACACCACTGTCGGCGGGCCTAAAGACCCGCCTCTACAATTGCACCCAGGAATTTCGCAGCGACCTTCACCCAATGTGTAGCGCGGGGTCTTTAGACCCCGCGTCTCCCTACATCACCGTGGACAACCGGAAAAGCGGCATGTACAGCGCAACCACCAGACCGGCGATGACGATGCCCATGACGACCAGAATGATTGGCTCGATCAGCGTGACGAAACGGCTGACCTCGGTCTCGATCTCTTCGTCGTAGAAATCCGCAAGACTGGCCAGCATGTCCTGGAGCGCGCCCGTGGACTCGCCGACCTCCACCATCTTGACCGCCACGTCAGGAACCACGGCACGTGCCGCAAGCGAGGTTGCCAGGCTTTCGCCTTCGCGGACACGCTGCGTGACGGACTCGAGGACGCGCGCCATATGGCGGTTCCCGATCGAGCGTGCGGACACCTCGAGCGCGTTGACCAGCGGAATGCCCCCACCGAGCAGGGTCGACAGCGTCCGAGCCAGTTGTGCCGTGGCAAACTTGCGAAAGCTGTGGCCGATGAACGGCAGCTTGAGGAGAGCACGGTCGATACGGGTCCGCTGTCCCGGCTGACGGAACCAAAACGACAAGGCCACCGCAGCAACGGCCGCGCCAGCCAGGAAAAGGACGATATTGCTGAGCACGAAATCCGAGATCCCCACAATCAACCGCGTCGAGAACGGAAGCTCCGCGCCAAAGCCCGCGTAAAAATCGGAAAAGGCGGGCACCACCTTTAATACGATGATGAGCACGAGTGCGATTGAAAGCATGACCAGGATGGTCGGGTAAATCAGCGCGGACAAGGTCCGACGACGTACGGCGTCGATGACTTTCTCGTAGGCCACGTATCGTCGCAGGACAGCATCGAGGTTGCCGCTGCGCTCCCCTGCCACGAGCGAGGCGGTGTAGACGCGCGGAAAAAGCTCGCCATGTTCGGCGAACGCGTCCGACAGCGCGGTTCCCGCGCGGACCTTCTCGTGAACGGCATCGAGCACGGCTCGAAATACCGTGTGCGTGGCCTGTCGGCGCAGCAAGTCGAGCGACTGCACGAGCGGCATCCCGGCCTTGAGCAGCGTCGCCAGTTCCTGGTTGAAGACGAGGAACTCGTGGCGCGGAATCCGTCGGCGGACCGATACGGCCGGCACCCAGCCCGCGGCCTGGCCGCGGGCGCGCAGTGCCAAAACGTGCAGCCCTTTTTCTTCGAGCTCATAGCGCAGGCGGCTCTCGTTCTCGGCTGAATAGACCCCTTCGATGATCTCTCCAGCGGCGGTGACCAGCCTGCAGCGAAATTCCATAATTTAGTTCGCGTGGGGCCCCACCCCCGGCGCTTGCCGTCGTCCTTCGACTACACTCAGGACGACCCTGAGCCTGTCGAAGGGTCGCTTACGCTCCGGATCTTGACTTAGTCGCCTTGCTGCTTAGTGATCGATTCGTGGGGCCCCCACCTCCTGCGCGCTTGCCGCCGCCTTAGTGGGCAATTTCGTGACCCGGGAACCTTCCGCTGCTGACCTTCCTGCAATTCTGTAATTCCCGTATCGGTCGCGGACAGCCGCTAAATTATACCGCTGCCGAGGGTTGCTGGCTTGCCTGATAGCGGGATCCATCAACAACTCAGTTAGACCGCCCCTGCAGACGAATGGCCTGCCGGGGAGGCTTGAAAACTTGACACGTTAGTGAGGTGGCCGATGGCACCGCGGTGCCACCGAGGTCCGTAGCGACGCGTCGCTACAGCGCTGGCCGGGGAGCCTGAAGAATGCCGAGCACTTGTCGTACGTAGTCCCGGGTTTCCTGGAATGGGGGAATGCCGCCAAATCGCCGAACCGCTGCCTCGCCTGCGTTGTATGCCGCCAACGCGAGCTTCAACTCGAAGCGTTCGAGCAACGACTTCAAATGTTTCACACCTGCGTCCAGATTGGAAGCGGGATCGTATGGATTGTTCACCGCATACTGCCGTGCGGTCTGCGGCATGAGCTGCATCAGTCCTTTGGCGCCCTTCCTCGATCGCGCGTTGGGACGGTACGCCGACTCGACCTGGACCACCGCCCGCACCAGCCGCACATCGACGCCGTGGCGCGTCGCCGCCGCATCAATGAGATCCCCAAACGGGACCGCCGCCAGAGGCTCGCTGCTTTCCGCTTCCTCCACGACGGGTTCCGGGTATGGCACCTCGTCGGGAGCAATCGACGTCACCATCGAGCGCTCACACACAATTTCTCCGCCCTGCCTTAGAACGAGCACGATCGAGTCGCCCTCGAGGCGATAGCCCTTCACCGAGAGATGCCGGCCGTTTGCCAGAAATACCAGGTCGGCCGACGCATCTCTGGCGGCAAACGCCGCCATGAACACGGCGGCCGCCGTCAGGGACCTAAGGATGTGGAGAAACACGGACCTTCAGTGTAGCAAGAACTGGCTTATGACTTAAGACTCAAGGCTCAAAACAGGACACAAGGGTTCAGCGTCCCTACCGTGGCTGTATGAAGGCGTGGAACACCCGAAGGCCCAACTCGCGCGGGTCCTTGGTTTTGTCGGGCGCAATTGCGGCCGGAACGAAGGTTCGATCTACGCGGATATGAATCTCGGTCGTCTCGCCCGATCCCAGCTGGGCCGCCGTGAGCGGCACTTTCCGGATGACTTCGTCGCCCGAATTGAGCGAGAAGTCGTCGATCGTCTGATCCCCGATGGTCACGACGACATGTTGCGGATCGGTCATGACGCTGCGAGGGTGATCGGCGTGCAGATAGAAGAGGACGTCGCGCTTCGGGTTCCGCATTTGCAGCGCGGCGTCCTTTTTCATCCACTGCCATTCGAGCGTGGCGTTGTTCTCCGCCGTTTCGGGTGGATGCCAGCCCTCTTTGAAGATGACAAAGACATTTTCTGTTTGGGGCAGCAACTCGACCGTGCCGACGCGATAAGCGCGCTGGCCGGTGTCCTGTCCCGCGAGCGGGAGCCGTTCCCCCGTGTCTCGCGCGTAGAGCCCCATTTCAATGCTGGCAGTTCCCAAGTATGGGTACACCGGGAAAAACACGGTGCGGGTGTACTCAATCGTCTGCCCGGGTTTCCACTGGCGTGTTGGAGTCGGAGGTTGGTGATCGTCGGTCCACATCAACTCTTCGTCGGAATCGAGCACGTGCACCATCACCAGATAGTCTTTGGCGAACGGTGGGGCGTTGGGCTCGACGGTAAACCGATAGGTAATGTCAACCGGGCTACCAAGCGGCACCCGGGTGAGGTTCATCTGGAAGCTCGGTGTCGCAACGGGAGGCGCCGGTTCCTCGCTCGAGCCGCACGCCGCCAGTGTGGCGCACGCGACAACACCGACGACCACCTTCAGCACAGCTGCGCGAAAGAGTGCGATGGAAGAGCGCGACGACAGAGATGAAGGCAACTCGTATGCGGCAGGTCTCACGCGGTGCGGATATTAGTCCAGTTGCCGCTCGTACGGCAATCTGGTACAGTCACCGCGGTTTCAGTAAACTGAAAACTAAGAACTGAAAACTGACCCATATGGCCCTCGAAGCGCTCGGCATGGTTGAAACCAAGGGCCTCATCGGCTCAATCGAAGCGGCCGATGCCATGGTCAAGGCGGCGAACGTCGTGCTCGTGGGCAAGGAATATATTGGCGCCGGTTATGTCACGGTGCTCGTGCGAGGCGACGTGGGCGCCGTGAAGGCCGCGACTGATGCAGGCGCTGCCGCGGCACGGCGCGTTGGTGAGCTCGTTTCGGTTCACGTCATTCCGCGCCCCCACGCGGAGGTCGAAAAGATCCTTCCGAAGTCTCAAGTCTGAAGTCTCAAGTCTCAAGTAGTACCAAGTGACTCCCCACCTGCCACTTGTCACTTCACTTGAGACTTCAGATTCAGACTTCAGACTTGAGCTTTCCATGAACCGGGATCTCAAATCCATAGAGGAAGCGCGGACGCTCGCCCAGCGCGCTCGGCAGGCGCAGCTCCAGCTCGCCGAATTCTCGCAAGACCGAATCGATGCCATTGTGGACGCGATGGCTGCCGCCTTGAGGCCCCAGGCCGAGGCCGTCGCCCGCCTGGCCGTCGAGGAGACCGGTTACGGCGTCGTGGCGGACAAGATTCAGAAGACCCTTTTTGCCGCCGACCGGGTCCACGAATTCATCCGGCCGATGAAAACGGTCGGTGTCATCAACAGGCTCGAGGACCGAAAGGTCATCGAGATTGCCGAGCCTTTTGGCGTGGTCGCTGCGGTTGTGCCTTCGACGAACCCCACCTCCACGGCCGCCTACAAGATTCTGATTGCCATCAAGGCGCGATGCGCCATTGTTCTCAGCCCGCATCCGGCGGCTGTTCGCTGTATCACGCGAACGGCTGAAATCATGAATGACGCGGCTCGAGGTGCCGGTGCGCCCGACGGTTCCATAGGGTGGATGAGCACCGTCAGCATCGAGGGCACCCAGGAGTTGATGAAGCATCGCGACGTCGCGGTGATCCTGGCGACCGGAGGAATGGGGCTGGTCCGTGCGGCGTACAGTGCCGGGAAACCCGCCTACGGCGTGGGTCCGGGAAACGCGCCGGCGTACATCGAGCGATCTGCGGACCTCAAGAAAGCTGTGCGCGACATCATCACGGGCAAGACATTCGACAACGGTGTCCTCTGTTCGTCGGAAAACGCCGTCGTCGTGGACGAGGCCGTCGCGGAGGAAGTCAAGCGGGAGTTCGTGAGTCAAGGCGGCCACTTCCTGTCGGCGCAGGAAGCCGACGCCGTGGCCAAGGTCCTTGTCACCGAACAACGGCTGCCGAATCCCAAGCTCGTCGGGAAGGCCGCCACCTACATTGCCGAAAAGGCCGGGTTTTCGGTACCCGCACACACGCGCGTGTTGCTGGCCCCCTTGAACGGTGTGGGCCGCGATTACCCACTATCCATCGAGAAGTTGTGCCCGGTTCTTGCGTTTTACGTGGTGAAGGATTGGCGCGACGCGTGCGAGCGGTGCAAGCAGATTCTGCGCTACGGCGGCACCGGGCACACGATGTCCATTCATTCCCGCAGCGACGACATCATTTTGGAATTCGGCCTTCGCAAACCCGCGTTCCGAATCTGCGTCAACACACCAGCGACCCACGGATCCATTGGACTGACCACCGGACTGGATCCGGCCATGACGCTCGGGTGTGGTGGGTATGGCGGCAACATCACGTCCGACAACATCTCACCGCGTCATTTATTGAACATCAAGCGGCTCGCGTATGAAGTCCGCCCCGCCCAGCCCAGCCACGACATCGGGCGGGGGCCAGAGGCGAGGACCACGACGCCCCTGTCAGATACGCGGCGCCTGCCGATACCAAGTTCCGGAGGCATTGCGGCAGCGTCTCTGAGCGCGCGGATTGACGAATTTCTGTCGGGTCGTGGGCTTGGGGATCCGCCCTACCAGAGCGCCGCTCGGGGCGAAGATCGCCCGGCGCCCGTGGACTTCGTCTGCGAAGAGGACGTCCGGACCGCGCTGGCTGCAGGGCGCAAAATCGTCGTGTCGGATCGCACGATCGTGACGCCGGCGGCCCGGGACCTGGGCGAAAGTCGCCAGGTCTTTGTCGCCACCTCTCGGTCCGTATCATAAAGACGACGCTTATTACTGATTTGAAATGACTTAAGGGTTGACCGGTCGCGGAGGATGGTGGTACTATCCAAGCGGTTTCCTATCCGGTATCCCCGGAAAAACAACTCGTTGGCGGAAGTGCAGCGCCTGGCGGGTACCTCGTGAAGGTATCCTGAGAGGTGAAGATGCGGCGTGCAGGGCTGTCGGGAATCACAGCCGTTCTTATCGGGGTCGTAGGGACCGGATGCGGGTCTGGCGCAAAGCAGGCTCCAACGCTGGCTCCCACGCAAGTCGCCACCGCCCCAACCCCACCGCCGGTCGTGACACCCCCTCCCCCGGATCCTGTTGAACTCCTCATCGAGCAATCCCAGCGCCTGTTCGAAACGGGGCAGAAAGAGCTGGAGCTCGGACATCTGATTCAGGCCCGACGGGAGTTCGACAAAGCGCTGGATGTGCTCCTGGAATCTCCGTACGGAGCGCGCGGCGAATCCCGGATTCGGGAACACTTCGACAGACTGGTCGATCGAATCAGCGCCTACGAGATCACGGCGCTTGCCATGGGCGACGGTTTTGCCGAGAAGACCCCGGAGCCGGCGTCTCTCGACGAACTGCTGGCTCTTTCCACCACCTTTGAGACGGCGCCGCCACCCGCACCGGAGCTCGAGGAAACCATCAAATCCGACCTCGAGCGAACCGAGCACGACATCCCGATACCTCTCAATACGAAAGTGCTCCGGTATGTCGAGCTCTTCCAGGGGCGGCTTCGGGAGTGGTTCAACGCCGGACTTCAGCGCGGCAGCCAGTATCTGCCGATGATTCAGGACGTTTTTCGCAGCCGAAGGGGTTCCGCTGGACCTCGCGTACATCCCGCTCATCGAAAGCGCGTTCAAGCCCACGGCGCTCTCGCGCGCCAAGGCCAAGGGGATCTGGCAGTTCATGCGGCCCACGGCAGCCGAGAACGGGTTGAAGAGCGACTGGTACATCGATGAGCGTTCGGATCCCGAGAAAGCCACACAGGCGGCCGCGAAGTACCTGCAGACGCTGAGGGACATCTTCGACGGCGACTGGCATCTCGCCCTAGCCTCGTACAATGGCGGTCCCGGGCGCGTGCAGCGTGCCATCAGGCGTACTCGACAAGATGACTTCTGGTCGCTGTCCAGCGGGCGCGTCCTTCCTCGCGAGACGCGCGAGTACGTGCCGATGATCCTTGCGGCCATCATCATCGCCCGAAATCCCGTCGAGTATGGGTTCGAGGCGCCGAGCGAGCCGCCACCCGCGTTCGAACGGGTCATGCTGTCCACCCCTGTAGACCTGCGGCGTATTGCCGAATGGACGGGCGCGTCGATCGACGACATTCAGGCGCTCAATCCCGAACTGCGCCGGTGGACCACGCCCCTGCGCGACACGGACTACGAAATCAAGGTCCCAGCCGGCACCGGGGAGTTGGTCACGGCGCAACTGGCCGTCAAGGAACAGGCGGAACTGGTAGCCCTGAATTGGCATACGGTGAAGAAGGGTGAGTCGCTGGCGTCCATTGCACGCAAGCTGAAAGTCCGTTCGGCGGATCTTGCCGAGGCCAACTATCTGACGACGCGCAGCAAGGTCAAGACGGGCCAGAAACTCATCGTCCCGCGTGAGCCGACCACGCTTCTGGCGGCCCGGACCGAGCGGCCGACGCCGCTCTTTGCGTCCAATACGGTCGAGGCCCGTCCTATCGTGTCACCGGCTACGGTTGTGGAGGAAGCGCCCGCCCGGGAGGAAGCAGAGTCCACCCTGACGCGGGTCGTTTACCGCGTGAAGCGAGGCGACTCCTTGTCGTCGATTGCGCGGTTGTTCGATACGTCGGTGGCAGCACTGAAGCGGTGGAACAGCAAGATCCAGGGCACGCGCATTGCTGCCGGCGATCGGCTCGTGATTTTCGCCACGCGCATCCCGGCAGGCACTAGATAAGTCTCAGAAGTCTGAAGGCTGAAGGCTCAAGTTAAGCTCAAAGTCTCAAGTCTGAAGGGTTGAGACCTTAACTTCAGACTTCAGCCTTGAGACTTCAGACTTTGTTTAAGCCGTCTTCTTCTCTTTTCCTTCCTGCGACTTCTCCTCTGGTGTGCGTTCGGTCCGTGAGCGGAGTTGTTTGATGCTCTGCTCGATGCGCGCGGCCACTTCACGTTCCTGATGCAGCGACCGTAAGGTGTTCTGCGCTTCCTGCAACACGAAATCGGCGCGCGCGAGCTTTTCGGAGACGTGGTCGATGAGCGCTTTCTGCTCCCCGAGCGCTTCGAGATTCACGCGCACGTCTTCCAGCAGGTTGACGATCATCGTGCTCTTTGCTTCGACCTCGTCCACGAGCTTCTTGCGGCCTTCGATGAGCGTGAGCTTGTCGTCGGTCTGCCCCATGAGAGACAGGAGTCCCTCCACGGAGTTCCGAAGTGCGGCGACGTCGCCGCGGTGCTCGGCCACGTATTGAAGATCCGCCTTGCTGCGGGCGCCAATCTCGTGGACGCTTTCCACCTCGGCCTTGACGGCGGCTACGAGCGCCTGCCGGCTGGTGATGGCCTCGATTTGCCTGTCGACGTCATCGGTCAGCTGCTTGAGTTCGCCGATCCGCGCTTCGAACCCGGTAATCTTGCGTTCGGTGAAGGTGAGTTGCGCGCGGCGCTGCTCGATCTGCGCCATGAGCGCCTCAACCCGCTTGAGCTGATCGCCCGATGCGTCAATCTGTGCGATGGCGTCGCGCTGTCGGACCTGCACGCGTGCGAGCTCGCTGAGGAGCTCCTCTTTCACCGCGGTCGATCGATTCAGCTCTTCGCTCAGACCGTGCATCTGACGGAACCGTTCACCGACGTCAGCCGAGAGGGTCTCTGGCGGTTTCCACCAGCTCGCCCAGCCGCCGTTCCTGTTCGGTCAGCACTGCCTCCTCGCGCTGTATGCCCTTGATTTGGGCAGCCACTCGGGTGAGCTCGCCTTGCAGGCCTGCCACCTCGTTTGTCATCGGCAGGAGCCGAGCCTGGAGGGCCGTGACTGACTCCAGTTTTTGCTGAGCATCGTGCGTGGAGGCGTACGCCGCCGTCGCACTGCGTTTTGAGGCTCTCGAGCTCCGCCCGTCGCGCCAGCTGATCCTTGAGCTTGCGATCCACATCGGTGCTCAGCGTGTTGAGCGCGTTCAGGCGCGATTCGACCTGTTGAACGAAATGGAGTCTTGCGGTGACGCGGCCCATCTGCGTATCGAGCTCCGTGGCCAGCTCGCTCACGCGATTGACGTTCTCCGTCCCGTCCTCGATGAGGCTGAACTTGGCAAGGATCGCGTCCATCTTCGAGTCGAGCTCCGGCGTCTTCAGCGTGAGCGCCGACATGCGATTCGCGAATACCTCCAGGGCCGCGCGATCCGACGCCAGCCCGTCTCGCAGTTGAAGCGCTTCGGCGTACTCCTTGTGGAAGGCATGAATCTCACTGCGCAGCTCGTCGAGTTCGGCCCGACTGTGCGCGAGGCTGCCGAGCTGCGCCGTGGTGGCCTTCGATAGCTCGTCCACCTGCGCGAGACGATCGCGCAGCGTGTCGAGCGCCGCGTACTTGTTCGACAATTCATCGGCGTGGGTCCCGAGATCGTCGAAATGTTTGGCAAGGTGGTCCACGCGTTGGCTGAGGTGCACGACCGTCTTGTCCTTGGCGCTGAGCGTTTCCATGCGCGCTTCGGCTTCGGCGACCGCCGCCTGAAGGCCGTTGAGCCGTTCGTCGAACGCTTCGAACTCCTTTTTTTCAACGACAAGCCGCTCGACGTGGGCGCCAATCGATTCCGCCAGGTTGTTCGAGTCCTTCTGCAGGCGACCAATTTCGCGTCCGAACTCTTCCTTGGCCTTGGTCGCGAGATCGAGCTGCCCGCTCGTCTCCTGCGCGAGCTTCTCGATCCGCGCGAGCATCTCCTCGGTGCGCGTGACCTGTTTCTGGCCGTCGGTCAGCTTCTGCACCTGCGAGTCCATCGCCCAGACCAGCTCGTTGAGGCGATTGGCCTCGACGACCGCCCGCTCGACTGTGTGTTTCTGGCTTTCGATCGCCTTTGCCTTGTGGGTGACGTGCTCGGCCAGCGCATTGAGCGCCGTGATGCGTTCCTCGGTGGTTTTGGTCAACTCCTGGAGCGCGCCCAGCATGGCCAGCTTTTTCTCGACCTCCTTCACGGTTTCCATCGCCGCGCTGCTGTCGTTGCGCGATTCGCGGGAGGTCTCGCGGATGCGGGCGAAGTCCTGCGTCAACTGGGACGCGAGAGCCCGCACCTGATCCAGGTCGTTCTTGAGTGAGCCTGACAGGCCGAGCGAGCGCTGAACATCTCCATGCGCCTGCCGCAACTCGGCGCGGAGTTCCTGGAACGTCGTCTGATCTTTCTTGAGCGTCTCAATGCCGGCCTGGGTTTGCAGTGCCTGCGATGAGAGCTGCTTGACGGCTTCCCGGTGTTTCTGCAGCTCGCTGTCCGGGCCGCTGATCTTCTCCACGCTGAGCTGGGCCTGCCTGACGGCCTCGACCAGCTGGGATACGTGCGCGTCGATCTCGTCGACGCGCCGCACGCGCTCGTCAAGGCTGGTGAGGCGCTCTGCCAGCTCGTCGATGCGATCGGCCGCTCCGGTCGTTTTCTTCTCAACCTGCTCGAGCGACTTCCCCATCGGGGTCAGCTTCTGAGTCCGGAGGGAGATCTGAGTGAGCATCTCGCTCAATGCGGCCCGCTCTTCTCGCGCGCTGGCAATGAGGGTCTGCAGCTCGGTGGCTGCGGACGGCTTTCCCTTACCGGAACCAAGTGTTTTGAAGGCGTCGAGCATGGCCTGTCTCCTTACAAATCATTCGGGCCGTTCGAATCGTTCGGCGTTCGGAACGTTGAACTCGTTCGAATCGTTCGGCCTTCGTGCCAATTTATCGGTCCCAGATTGGCGCGCGCGAGTCTCGTGACTGCTCGGAATTGCACCCCCGGCAGGCTCCGGGGTTGGTAGTTTCTGCCAGAGCCGTAGGCGAACGTCCGACTTGGGCGCCGAAACCAAGGCACCGCGCCCGGTCGAAAGCTTGCACCCTCGGCCGCATGCTCGCATGCCTGAAGAGCGCTGCCGTCTTTGGGGTCGAAGCCTTCCCAGTGTCCGTCGAGGTGGACGTTTCGTTCGGCCTGCCGGTCGTGACCATGGTCGGCCTGCCGGATGCGAGCGTCCGCGAAAGCCGCGACAGGGTCCGTCTGGCCATTCGCAATTCCGGCTTCGAGTTTCCTGCCTACCGCATCACCGTGAATCTCGCGCCTGCCGACGTCCGCAAAGCCGGTGCCTCGTACGACCTTCCCATTGCCCTGGGAATCCTCGCTGCCAGCGGAGTCGTCTCCCGTCGTCACATAGACGATGTGGTGCTCGTTGGTGAGTTATCTCTGGATGGATCGATTCAGGCGACGCGAGGCGTACTGCCCGTCGCGGCGGCAGCGAGGCGGGCCGGAGCTGCCGGACTGCTGTTGCCGGCAGCCAATGTGGCGGAGGCGGCCATCGTGGCTGGCCTGCGACTGTTCCCCGTCAAGTGTCTGGAGGAAGCCGTTCGCGCGCTGAACGAACCCGACTCTGCTGCCGAGCCGCCACCTCCAGGTCTCGTGCCGGACGATCCCGCATGTGCTGGCGATCTGAGTGACGTTCGCGGTCAGGCGCTTGCACGACGCGCGCTCGAGATTGCGGCTGCAGGCCGCCACAACCTGCTGCTGGTCGGTCCCCCTGGCGCGGGGAAAACCATGATCGCCCGCCGGATGCCCGGCATTCTGCCGAGCCTTTCGTTTGATGAAGCGCTCGAATGCACCTCAATCCATTCCGTTGCGGGCCTCGTGCCCCCGGGCTCAGGATTGTTGACGCGGCGGCCGTTTCGGGCACCCCATCACACCATTTCGGATGTGGCGCTCGTTGGCGGCGGCAGCATCCCTCGCCCGGGCGAAATCAGCCTGGCGCATCACGGCGTCTTGTTTCTCGATGAGATGCCCGAGTTCGCTCGTCGCGTGCTCGAGGTGCTGCGGCAGCCACTCGAGGAAGGACGGGTGACGATCGCGCGTGCGTCGCGTACGGTCTCCTTCCCTGCCCGGTTCATGCTCATCGCCGCAATGAACCCGTGCCCATGCGGCTATCGAGGGGATCCTCAACATGAATGCCGCTGTACACCGCAGGAGGTCAATCGCTATCGGTTGCGCATTTCGGGCCCCCTGCTGGACCGGATCGACCTCGTGGTCCAGGTTCCGCCCGTTCCACTGTCAGAGCTCGGCGAGCCGGCGCGGGCAGAGTCGTCCGCTCGTGTCCGGGGACGTGTCATGCATGCTCGCGATCGCCGCGACACGCGCCGCCAATCACAGCCGTTCACTGGCGATGTCGACCAAATGCTGGAGTTCAACATCGCTTGCCTCCAGCCCGCGACTCGACGACTTCTCGAAACCGCAGCCGAACGCATCGGACTGAGCGCGCGGGGTTACTACAGAGTGTTGCGGGTGAGCCGCACGATCGCGGATTTGGCGAACTCAGACGAAATCAGATCTGAACATGCGGCCGAGGCGCTGCAGTATCGGATGACGTAAGTTCTAACCACGTTTCAATTCCCTTCGGCGCTGACCCCGAGATGTGCGACTTAACGTTGTTGCACAAAAGTACACACGCCTTTCTGCATTCCTCGGGCATGATAAAATTGCTCCACCCAGCCGACGAGCACCGCCTTTCCCATCTGCTCCCCTCAGGCTTCGATCACGACAGGAGAAGTGGATGCTCGGCACCGGGGCACGTCCGTTGGCGCTGGGAGCGCTTGGCCTCTCGCTTCTCGCGGTCCTGGGCTGCCCTGCCCCTGTCCCTCCGCCCATTCCTCCCGAGCAGGAGCTCATCGCCAAGGGACGAGACCTGTTCTTCAAGGAAACGTTCGATGGCAACGGTCGTACGTGCGGGACGTGTCACCCGGCAGCAAACAATTTTGCCCTCGACGCTTCGTTCATTGCCACCTTGCCGCCGGAGAATCCGCTGTTTGTTGCTGAGTTCACACCAGCGCTGCGGGAGAATTTTGAAAACCCGAAACTCATGCGGACGTTCGGGCTCATCCTCGAGAATCTTGACGGCTTTGATGACCCCCCGAACAAGTTCACGATGCGGGGTGTACCTCACGTTCTGGGACTTCGGGCTTCTGTCAACAGTTCCGAGGGGCCTCGCACCGGATGGTCCGGTGATGGCGCGCCAGGGGACGGTTCAATCCGCTCGTTCGCGACTGGGGCCGTCATCCAGCACTTTACGAAGACGCTTGGTCGAATTCCTGGTGTGGACTTCCGCCTGCCGACCGATGAGGAGCTTGACGCGCTCGCGGCCTTTCAGCTCTCGCTCGGCCGACAGCAGGACCTCGCGTTGCCGTTGCAACTCAAGGGAATCGTCGCGCAGCGCGGACAGCAGATTTTTCTCGATAACGCTCTCGGGAAATGCAACATCTGTCACCTGAACGCCGGCGCGAACGCCGTCATTCCTCCGAACGTCAATCCGAGCAACGCCAACTTCAACACGGGGGTTGAAAACCTCCCCGACATTCCACAAAAACTGACCGGAGAGCGAGTGCCGGTTGACGATGGTCTTGGGATACCCGGAGACGGCACCTTCAACACTCCGCCACTCGTGGAAGCAGCTGACTCGGGGCCGTTCTTTCACAACAATGCTGTCGACACGATTGAAGGGGCGGTGGCGTTCTACAACGGTGAGGCCTTCAGGAACTCGCCGAGCGGACAGTTCCTGGCCGGGATTGACCCGAACAAGGTGGCGATACGGCTCGATGCGACACAGGTCGTAGCCGTCGCAGCGTTCCTCAGGGTGATCAACGCTTTGGAGAACATTCGACAGGCTGTCGAGCTGCTCCGGGATCGGCTGGCAAGCCCGCCACCCCGCCGAGAGGATCCGCAAGACCTCTTGACGCGCGCGCGCGCGGAAACCGACGATGCCATTCGAGTTCTAGCAGGGGGTGGCCTGCATCCACAGACCGTTTTACCCTTGCAGACGGCTCTGCGCCTCATCGACCGAAGCATCACCGCGTACACCTCGGACTCGATCCAGGAAGCGATACGATCGTTGGAGCGGGCGCGTGAGGACCTGGTCGCTCCCTAGAGAACTGAAAACTGAAAACTGAGAACTGAAAACTGATTTGAGGTGCCATGAAATCAATCGTGCGGGCTATCCTGGTCACCGCCTGCGTGTGGTGCGGCACGCTTTGCGTGCAGGGGCAGAAGGCGACTGAAGTCTTCATTCCGATCGGCCAGTCCACCGGCTTATCGGGGAAGGTGACCCTCATCGGCAAAATCACGTCCGTGGACACTCAGAATCGAACGATCACGGCCTCGGACGAGTCGGGCACCCATCCCGTGCGACTTACCGAACGCACCAGGATTTATGTAGACCTCAGCAAGCAACGATCTCCCAACAGGAAGGGCACGCTGGCCGACCTTCGAACGGGTTTACTCACTGAGATCAAGTTCGAGGGCAACGACCGCGGCAAGGGCGTCGCCGAATGGATCAAGGTGCAAATCGTGGAATAACGTGTCAGACGAAAGCCGAGCCGAATGTGCGGCCGAGGCGTTCCGGTACCGCATGTAACCACTAAGACACGAAGAAGACAGGATCAACCACGAAGGGCACGAAGGACACGAAGAAAGACGAGTTCACACGAAAGACCCCCAAGAACAAAACCAATCTGCAGTAGCTAGGATGAAATCTGACGGTCAGTTAGAGTAACGGGTCCCGCAGAGGGAGGCCGAGTGTGACGACTGCACAGAAAGTCATCAAGACGAAAGTCGGGCTGCTGGAACTGGCGAAGCAGCTCGGCAACGTCGCGGACGCGTGCCGCATGATGGGCTACAGCCGCGACAGCTTCTATCGATTCAAGGAGCTCTACGAGAGAGGCGGCGAGGAGGCGTTGCAGGAGATCAGCCGCCGCCGCCCGAATCACAAGAACCGTGTCGAGGCGCGCATCGAGAACGCGGTGGTGGCGATCGCCATCGACCAACCGGCATGGGGCCAGCTGCGGGTGTCGAACGAGCTCGCGAAGCAGGGCATCTGCATCTCCCAAGCGGGTGTGCGCGTCGTGTGGCAGCGCCACGATCTCGAAACGATGCGGAAACGGCTGAAAGCGCTCGAGGCGAAGGTCGCGCAGGAGGGCGTGATTCTGACCGAGGCGCAGGTCGTGGCACTCGAGCGGGGGCAGCGCGCCAAAGAGGCGCACGGTGAATTCGAGAGCGAGTGTCCCGGCTACTGCGGTGCCCAGGACACCTTTTACGTCGGCACCTTCAAAGGCGTGGGCCGGATTTACCAGCAGACGTTTATCGACACCTACTCGAAGGTCGCGGCCGCCAAGCTGTACACCGAGAAGACGCCGATCACGGCGGCCGACCTCCTCAACGATCGGGTGCTCCCGCTCTTCGAGGAGCACGGCATCCCGCTCACCCGCATCTTGACCGACCGCGGCACGGAATACTGTGGGGCGCACGACCGCCATCCGTACGAGCTCTACCTAGCGGTCAACGACATCGAGCACACCCGGACGAAGATCAAGCGCCCCCAGACGAACGGGATCTGCGAGCGCTTTCAAAAGACCGTGCTCAATGAGTTTTACCAGGTCGTCCTGCGGCGGACGCTGTATCCGGGCCTGGACGCGCTGCAGCGCGATCTCGATCAGTGGACGCAGGAATACAACGAGGCGCGTCCGCATCAGGGCCGCTGGTGCTACGGCAAGACCCCGATGCAGACGTTTCTGGACAGCGTGGGGCTGGCCACAGAGAAGCAGATTGCTTAACGACCCGACTCGAGTGTCTGTCGGATCAAATCCTGACTACTACAACCAATCTTCTGCGCAGCGTTCCTGATTTTTACACGGCGACCACGACGTCTCATTCAAGCAAATTCTTCGTGGACTTCGTGCCTTCTATGTTGCGGGCCGCTGTCAAGCTCCCTCTCAATAAGCGTCATCGGCTTCTATCGTCACGCGGGTCCGGGCAACGTCTGGGTCCATGACCCAGTCCTCGCCTTCTATCCGAGCTCGCACGCAAGCGCGCGGCCCCCAGAGACTGTGCAGTCTCAGTCCGGACACGTGAGCGGCGGTACCTCCTTCGTGGCGGTTGCGTCGCGCGCAACCCTACACGAACCTGTACGCACCGCGCGCGTGAGATGTCGCGACTCGCGCGCGTACGCCTACGCGACCTTCACGATCGCGCCCTCGGGAACAACGCCGGTCGTCACATACCGCCACAGCGCAATCACCAGCTTGCGGGCCACCGCGACGATCCCGATCCGGCGGGCGCGTTTGCCCTTCCCAAAATTCGCCCGATACCACCGCGTCAGTGCACTCTGCGGTTGCCACCGCACCCAATTCCAGGCGAGCTGAATACTGATGGTCTGGAGTCGCGCATTGCCCGCGCGACTGATCCCTTGCTCCCGGGTCGACTCCCCGCTGTCGTAGGGTGTCGGGGCAAACCCGAGCAGGCCGCCAATCTGTCGCCGATTCCGGAACTCCCGCCAGACCAAGCCCTCATCGAGCAGCACTGAGGCACTGGTCGTCGCGACACCCTTCAACTGCACCAATTGCCGCAGGGCACCAAGCGTCGGGGCCGTCGTCACGGCGGCCTGCTGCTGGGCGTCGAGCTCCGCGATTTGCCCCTCGAGCCTCTGCAGACGCGCCTCGGCGCGCGCCAGCCGCGCTTGCACTTCGACGGGCAGCGCCGCACCGGCCCAATCGCGTACGGTCGTCCACCAGGCGCCACGCCGACGCGAAGGCAGAGCCGACCCCCACGTCGCCACCCAGCCGCGCATCTGATTGACGAGCCGCGTCTGGTCCTGCGTCAGCGCCGTCCGCTCCCGACTGACCTGGCGCGCCGCTTCGGCCGCCACCGTCGGGACCCGCACCTCGCTCCACACCCGCTGTTCGCCGCAACAGACGCGTACCAACATCGTCACCAGCTTGAGCGCATCGAGGCGATCCGTCTTGGCGCGCCGCGCGCGCCGATTGACCTCGATACTCGCCGAATCCACCACCCGATTCAGGACCCCCAACGCCGTCAGCGCTCGATGAATCCAAAATCCGTCGCGGCCCGCTTCATAACACGTCACCACGCGCGCGGCGCCGGAGAGGCCGAACCGGGCGCAGCCCTGGGCGATCGCGCGCTCGACGGCCCGCCAATCGCGGCTCGCCACACTCCGCAGCCACGGCTGGATGCCGAATCCGGACGTCATTGCCAGCTTCCACTCTTTTCTTCCCAACTCGAACGCCACATACAACGTCGGCTCGCTTACACTCATCTCCGTGCGGGTCGTTGCGATCATCACAGCCTCCTTTTGGCTTCGAACACCTCAGGAGCTTAATCGCGCGGCCCGCTCATAGTCTCTTCGTGGTTTCAAGCATTTCTTCGTGTCTTCTTGGTTTTAGCAACGACGATGGGTTTCAATCCCCTTCGGCGTTGAACGCGGAGATTTGCGACCTGACGGTTTCGACATTCACTCCCTGAAGCCGCACGCGCTTTGTGCGAGAACGCTCGCCGGCGGTAATCGTCACGTGCCTCTTCGAGGTACCAAACGCCCTGGCCAGAACTTCGATCAGTTCGGCATTCGCCGCCCCGTCAACTGGCGGCGCTGTGAGCCGCACCAGGAGTGCATTGTCGCGCGTGCCTGCAAGCCCGGCTCTGCGAGCGCGTGGAATCACACGTACGGTCAGGAGCACACCATCATCCGTCGACTCGAGCACGTGCCCCTACCTTTGAAGTCTCACAGTTTCGTCACTCCGCCTTCGGGATTCTGTCTTCTGTATTCTGTCTTTTTGTGGTTGCACAAAAGCACACCCGACAACAAAACTGAGAACGCGGTGGAACTATTTGCGAATCAAGGACATGGCTCGATCGTCACGCGCGAGTGTGTGCCAAGTTGAAGCACGCGGTCGCGAGTCGATCGAACCATTGATTTTGATAAAGCTTGTGACACGAAAGGCTTAGCAGGAAGACACGCTCCTGGCAGCGGGATTGCTCAATCAGGGGGCGGCTCCCCCATCCATCACAGACTGGAGGCATCGTGATTTCAGTCGAACTTGGCACTCGGGTTCTTGCGGTCGTCGTCCTGCTTGCCCTGTACGTGTTGAACCCGTTCGTGGGTGTTGCCGGATTGTCGGCGGTGTTCGGCTACGTGGTTGCGCAGCAGAGCTGGCCAATGGAAGGGGATAAATAGGATTCTGGCCGGCATTGTCACCCGTCAGGATGTTCGCCTTCTGTTCTCTATAAGGTGTTCCTGGGGGTTCCCAGGCCGATAGACCCTATGGTAGATTCCTCTGCCCGTGTAAATGGCGCGAACACGTTACACAATTGTAATCGCTAATCGTGGGACGGGTGTGGTCCGCCGGCTGACCATTGGTCTGCGCGTCGCGGTCTACACGCTCGGAATCACGTTGTCGCTGCCGGTGCTCATGGGGCTCGGTGCTCGATGGAGCGCGCTCTACGAGATCGCGACGCTTTGTACGCGCACGGCTTCGCTGGAAGTCGAAAACACGAGCTATCGTGCGGCGACCGAAGCGCTCACTTCGCAGATCCAGGCGTTGCAGGCTGCCGTGGACGATCTGGGTGCGCGTTCTCAAATTGATCCGTCTGCCGCCAAAGCCATGGACCGTCTGCCTCCTTCCGTGAAAGAACGCGCGGTTGGTGGAGGCACACCGCCGGCCATCATGCGGCCATCGGCGCTGTTCGCACCCTCCTTTGGATCACCGGAAGACACCTTCGGGATGCTCCGCGATCTGTTGAAGGGCCTCGAGAGTAATTTGACGGTCGTGAAGAAGGATGTCGACAAACGGGAGGCGCTCGCCGCCGCGACACCAAGCATCTGGCCGACTCATGGGTGGCTGTCCGGCAGCTATGGCATGCGACGCGATCCGTTCAACGGTCGTCCTGACTTCCATTCGGGTCTGGACATCTCGGCCGACAAGGGACGCCCCGTTTACGCCACTGCGGATGGGACCGTCGAGTCGGTCGGCCTCGTTGGCAACTACGGAAATCTTCTGGTCATCAAGCACGGTTTTGGCATCATGACGCGCTACGGCCATCTGTCGAGCTTTGTGGCCCAACCTGGACAGAAGGTCAAGAAGGGTGAACTTATCGCCTTTGTTGGCGCAACCGGCCGCGCGACCGGATCCCACCTGCACTACGAAGTCACGGTCAACGGCCGGATTCTCAACCCCCTGCAGCTGCTCTTCTCAAAGCCGACGTTGTAGATACGGTCAGATTGGCGTTCCCGGTTCCTTGACGGATTCCGGTAAGGGCCGGTATAATCGTCTGAATATCCGCTGAAGATTTGCTCTCACCTACATGCTGGGGACTCTCCTCGCGAAGGTCATAGGCACACAGAACGAGCGGGAGCTCAAGCGCGTCTACCCGCTGGTCGCGGTAGATCACCGCCCTCGAAGGCCAGATTCAGCCCCTGTCGGACGACCAACTCCGGGCGAAAACCGCGGAGTTCCGTGCTCGCCTTGCCCAGGGAGCCACGCTGGACGATGTCCTGCCCGAAGCGTTTGCCGTGGTGCGCGAAGCGGGCCGGCGCACGGTCAACATGCGCCATTTCGACGTGCAGCTCGTGGGCGGCATCATGCTGCACCGCGGGAAGATCGCCGAGATGAAGACCGGCGAGGGCAAAACGCTGGTCGCGACGCTTCCGGCGTATCTCAACGCCCTCGACGGGAAGGGTGTGCACGTCGTGACCGTCAACGACTACCTGGCGCGCCGCGACTCCGAATGGATGGGGCGCATCTACCGGTTCCTGGGTATGTCGGTCGGGGTGATCCAGCACGAACTCGTGGACGCGGAGCGGCAGGTCGCGTATGGCTGCGACATCACCTACGGAACCAACAACGAGTTCGGGTTCGACTACCTGCGCGACAACATGAAATTCGAGCTGGCCCAGTTCGTCCAGCGGGGGCACTCGTTTGCCATCGTGGACGAGGTGGACAGCATCCTCATTGACGAGGCGCGAACCCCGCTGATTATTTCGGGACCGGCCGACGAATCGACCGATCTCTATTACGAAGTCGACCGCATCATTCCCCGATTGACGCCGGGAGCCGTCACCCGCGGCGACGCCAAAGCCGAAGAGCGCGAAGAGCTTGAAAAGACCGGCGATTATCTGGTCGACGAGAAGCACAAGACCGTCAACCTCACCGAGAGCGGCACCGTCAAGGCGGAGAAGCTGCTCGTTCACCGCCTCAATGGCGGACACATCTACGACCTCGAGAACGCGCACATCAAGCATCACGTCGACCAGGCGTTGCGCGCCCACACGCTGTACAAGCGTGACGTCGACTACATGATCAAGGACGGCCAGGTCGTCATCGTTGACGAGTTCACCGGGCGCCTGATGCCCGGCCGGCGGTGGAGCGACGGGCTGCATCAGGCCGTCGAGGCCAAGGAAAAGGTCAAGATCGAGCGTGAGAACCAGACGCTCGCGACCATCACGTTCCAGAACTACTTCCGGAAGTACAAGAAGCTGTCAGGCATGACGGGGACGGCGGACACCGAGGCCGCGGAGTTTGCCAAGATCTACAACCTCGATGTCGTGGTGATTCCGCCGAACCGGCCGCTCCGTCGCGTCGAGGAGCCAGACCTCATCTACCGGACCGCCCGCGAGAAGTACGACGCGATTGTCACAGACATTGCCGAGAAGCAGCAGATGGGGCGGCCGGTGCTCGTCGGCACGATTTCAATTGAGAAGTCGGAACGCCTGTCGAGCATGCTCAAGAAGCATGGCGGCATCAAGCACGTGGTCCTCAACGCCAAGTATCACGCGCAGGAAGCCGAAATCGTCGCGCAGGCCGGCCGGAGAGGCACCGTCACGATTGCCACCAACATGGCGGGCCGCGGAACCGACATCCTCCTTGGCGGCAACCCCGAATTCATGGCTCGGCAGCAACTGCTCGCCGAACAAGTGGCGGAACGGTTGCCGAAGGGCGAGGAACGCTTCGTCGACGACGAGCAGTACGTCTATTTCCATCACCTGGACAGTTTCTATCGGGCGCCGCGGAGCGACTGGGATCGGGTATTCCAGCACTTCAGGCACCAGACCGACGCCGAACACGACGAGGTTGTCGGGCTCGACGGCCTTCACATCGTCGGCACCGAGCGCCACGAAGCCCGCCGGATCGACAATCAGCTGCGAGGTCGCGCGGGACGCCAGGGCGACCCGGGGTCTTCGCGGTTCTATCTGTCCCTCGAAGATGATTTGATGCGCATTTTCGGGTCGGATCGCATTTCCGGCCTGATGCAGAAACTGGGCATGGAAGAGGGCGTGCCCATCGAGCACGGCATGGTCACCAAGGCCATCGAGCGGGCGCAACGTCAGGTGGAGGCCCAGAACTTCTCAGTCCGCAAACACCTCCTCGAATACGACGACGTGATGAACAAGCAGCGGGAGAGCGTGTACACGCTCCGCCGTGAGCTGCTCGACGGCAAGATTCAGTACACCGAAGACGAGGAGCTGGGTACCCGCGAGTATTTGATGGCGTTGGCCGAGGATCTCTTCGATGCGACCATGGAGACCTACTGCGGCCGCGAGATGGACGTCGAGGAATGGGATCTCGAGGCGCTCAAGCTCGAGGTCGCGCGTCTCTTTACCCTCGACGGCGCTGACTATCGCCGCCATTGACTTTGGTGACAAGAGCGCCGATGAGATTCGCGATGCGCTGTGGGCGCGGATCGTCTCGAAATACGAGCAGAAGGAACAGCTCGTCGGGCGTGAGCTCCTCGGACGCATCGAGCGCGATGTCATGCTGCAGATTGTCGATCAGCAGTGGAAGGATCACCTCTACAGCCTGGATCACTTGAAAGAAGGCATTGGCCTGCGCGGGTACGGGCAGCGCGATCCGCTGGTCGAGTACAAGAAAGAGAGCTTCGATCTGTTCCAGGACATGAAGTCGCGGATCGATGAGGAGATGGTGCGCTATCTGTGGTCGATCAGGCCGGTCAGTCCCGAAGAGCGGGCGGCTTCCGCGCGCCCGGCCGCGGCACGACCTGCCCAGCGCCCGCGGGCGCCGCTCGTCCTGAATAGCGGCGAGGAAGCCGTGCCGGCTTTTGCAGGGGCACGGGCGGGTGGCCTCAGCGGGATCGACGGCGACGGCCACATCGCGAAACCCCGCCCGTGTCGGCGGTGACGATGCAGATGTCCGGACCGTGCGGCGCGAAGAACCCAAAGTGGGCCGCAACGATCCGTGTCCATGCGGCAGCGGCAAGAAGTACAAGAAGTGTCACGGAGCGACATAGAAAGATCAGAAGTCTGAAGTCTGAAGTCTGAAAGTCTCTTGTAGAGGCGGGTCTTTCGACCCGCCGAAACGTTCTTGAGGTTCTCTCATGACTCCACAATCACCCGTCCTGCAGCTGGGAGCCCTCGAGACGGCGGTCGAGCTGGCCACGGCGCTGACATTTGACGACGTCCTGCTGGTGCCGCGGCACTCGAAGGTGGTGCCGAATGCCGTGGATGTCGGCACGCGTCTGACCCGCAACATCCGGCTCAACGTCCCGCTCGTCAGCGCCGCGATGGACACCGTCACGGAATCCCGTCTGGCCATTGCAATGGCGCAGCACGGGGGGTTGGGAGTGATTCACAAGAATCTCTCAATCGAAGAACAAGCCGTCGAGGTCGATCGGGTCAAGCGTTCGGAAAGCGGGATGATCGTCAACCCGATCACGCTGTCGCCGCAGCACCGCATCTACGAAGCGCTCGACATGATGAAGCACTACAGCATTTCTGGGGTGCCCATCACGGAAGATGGCCAGAAGGAAGGCCGGCTCGTCGGGATCCTCACCAATCGCGACCTCCGGTTCGAGACGAACGTCAACCGACAGATCTCGGAAGTGATGACGCGCGAAAACCTCATCACCGTCGCGGTTGGGACCACGCTCGATCAGGCGCGCGAGATTCTCCATCGTCACAAGGTCGAAAAGCTGCTGGTCGTCGACAACCAGTTCATGCTGAAGGGCCTGATCACCGTCAAAGACATCCAGAAAATGATCAAGTACCCCAACGCGTGCAAGGACGCCCTCGGGCGCCTGCGCGTAGGGGCGGCAGTGGGTGTGGCCCGCGACACGCTCGAGCGGGCGGCCGCGATTGTGGCAGCCGGCGTTGACGTGGTCGTGGTCGACACGGCCCACGGACACTCCCAGAACGTGCTCGACATGGTGAAGCGCGTGCGAGCGGCGCATCCGAACGTGGAATTGGTCGCGGGCAACGTGGCGACGGCCGAAGCCACCGAGGCGCTCATCGACCTGGGGGTCGATGCCGTCAAGGTCGGCATTGGTGCAGGGTCCATCTGCACCACCCGCGTCATTGCCGGGATTGGGGTGCCCATGGTGACGGCGGTGCTCGATTGCGCGCGGGCGGCCGGTCGGCACAACGTGCCCGTTATCGCTGACGGTGGCATCCGGTTCTCCGGGGATATCACCAAAGCCATAGCCGTGGGCGCCAGTTCCGTCATGATTGGCAACCTGTTTGCCGGCACCGACGAGAGCCCCGGCGAGCTGATTCTCTACCAGGGCCGCAGTTTCAAAGACTATCGGGGCATGGGATCCATTGGTGCCATGCGGCGCGGCAGCCGCGACCGGTATTTCCAGGACGACTTCGATCTTGAAAGTGGATCCACCGAAGGTGAGAAGCTCGTGCCAGAGGGCATCGAGGGGCGAGTCGCCCACAAAGGCAGCGTGGCCGCCATGATCTACCAGCTCGTTGGGGGGCTCCGGGCCGGAATGGGGTATTGCGGATGCGCGACGATCCCCATGTTGCACAAGGACGCGCGGCTCATCAGGATTACGCAGGCAGGCGCCCGCGAGAGCCACGTCCACGACGTGGCAATCACGAAGGAAGCGCCGAACTATCGGTCGGAATGAGCCCGTCTCTCATGAAAGGCGCGGGCGGGACCAGCGGCGGCGTCGGGATGTTCTTTGCCGGTGCCGCGATGGTCATTGCGGGTGGCTACCTGCTGCTCGCGCGCGTTAGTGTGGTCAGCGGCGGCTGGCACTTTTACGGCTACAACGCGTTCGGGCTTTCGCTGTTCCCCCTGCTGATTGGCATTGGCATGCTCTTCTACAACGGTCGTTCCGTGCCGGGCTGGTTGCTCACCGCGGCAGGAGCTCTCATCATCATTGTGGGAATCGTGGCCAATCTACACATCTACTTCCAGCCGACCTCGCTCTTCGACACCCTGATGATGCTCGGACTGCTCGCCGCAGGTATCGGTCTCGTTGCCCGGTCGTTGCGTGCAATGCCTGAGGTCGAATCGGATCCATCACGCTAGTGTATGGGGCCGGCCCAGATAGTCGAGGCCCGCACCGATAGGGACTTTGACGAGGCGCGGACGCTCTTTGAAGAGTACGCGGCCGACGTTGCAGTCGATCTGTGCTTTCAGAACTTTACCCACGAGTTGGCGCACCTGCCGGAGATGTACGGTCCCCCGCGGGGATGTCTCCTCATCGCGACGTGAGGAAGCCGCTCTCATCGGCTGCGTTGGCCTTCGCCCGTTGGAGAACGATGTCTGTGAAATGAAGCGGTTGTACGTGCGTGCGGCAGCCCGCGGCCAGAAGCTCGGCCGCCGCTTGACCTTGGCCGCCATCGAGAAGGCGCGTGCGCTCGGGTTCAACCGGATAGTTCTCGATTCGCTTCCTTCCATGCACACCGCCCAGGAGTTGTATCGATCGCTCGGTTTCCATTCGATCGAGCCGGTACTACACAAACCCGCTTCCCAGCGTGACGTACATGGAGCTCGATCTGACGAGGGATATCCGTCCTTCATGAACTCCGACCAGACATTCCGACTCGTCCTCACGACAGCCGCGGTCATCCTGTTTCCCGTCTTGCTCTACTACCGGATCCGGTCGCAGGCCACGCGTGAAAGGCTCGATCGATGGCAGGAGGGCCCGTTCATCCTGTTCACGCTTCGTCCAATCGGTCTGGCAACGATGGCCGGGCTCATTGCCTACTTGATTGACCCGTCCTGGATGGACTGGTCGTCACTGGCATTGCCGGTATGGGTTCGCTGGATGGGTGTTGGGATGGGTGTGATTGGTGGGGTGCTGATTGTGTGGGCGTTCAGCAACCTGGGAAAGAATCTGACTGACACCGTCGTGACGAGGCGGAACCATACACTGGTGGTGAGCGGTCCGTACCGCTGGGTCCGCCATCCGTTCTATGTGGCAGTCCTCCTGGCCGTCATCGGGAATGCGCTGGCGGCCGCGAACTGGTTCCTGCTGCTCGGTGGCATATTGGTGTTCCTGCTGATGGTGATCCGGACGAAAACCGAGGAAGCCAAGTTGCTCGAACGGTTTGGTGACCAGTACCGAGCGTACATGGCGCGAACGGGCCGCTTCCTGCCGAAGGTTGGCGCCGGGTCGGCTATCATAACGGCGCAACCTGAGCCTCGGCTGTCTGAGCCTTTCAGACTTGAGCCTTGAGACTTGGAGATCCCCATGTCCGTATTCACCAACCCGGCTTCGTCGGCTGGCGAGCAGGCGAAAGCGTATGTCGCGGCGGTGCTCGGCCTTTTGGGCGACAGCGACCCGACGGATGTACTTCGCCAAACGCCATCCACGCTCGCGCGCCTGCTCGATGAAGTCCCGACCGAGCAGCTCAGCCAGCCGGAAACTGCCGGTAAGTGGTCGATGAATGAAGTGCTGCAGCACCTGGCCGACTCTGAAACCGTCTGGGCGTATCGGCTCCGGATGGTGCTGGCCCACGATCGGCCTCGGTTGGAGGGATACGACCAGGATCTCTGGGCCGAGCGGCTCTCCTATCGCGACGCGGACCCTCAGGAAGCCGTCGTTCGCTTCAGTGTGTTGCGCGGGGCCAATCTTCGGCTGCTGGAACGGTCATCCGACGAGGATCTTCGCCGCGTTGGTGTCCATGAGGAGCGTGGCGAACGAGAGTCTCGAGCACTTGATTCGACTTTACGCGGGTCACGATCTTCTGCATCTGCGTCAGCTCGATCGAATCCGACGCACCGTGGCGTGACTCGAGAGTCGCCGACGAAACAGGTATGCTGACCTGAAGGAGGGAAACGTGGCAAAGAAAACGAATGTGAAGCAAAACAAGCTGCTCGAAGGCCTCAACCAGGATCTCCAGGCAGAGTTCCAAGCCATCATCATGTATCGTCTCTATGCGAGCATGGTCCAGGGGCCGTATCGCCAGGAGCTCCGTACGTTTTTCGCGAACGAGATTCCGGAAGAATTGACCCACGCGCAAATCCTCGCCGACAAAATCTCGGCCATGGGCGGGACGCCCGCCTCCGCGCCGACACCCGTGGTCGTCGTGGCCGATGCCAAGGCCATGCTCGAGGTGGCACTTAAGGCCGAGATCGAGACGCTCGCGCGCTACATCACGCGGCGACGCCAGGCAGAGGCGGCTGGTGAACATGGCCTCGCGGCGGAGCTCGACACGATCATTGCCGACGAGTCGAACCATCGCGATGAACTGCGACAAATGCTCGCGCGCTGGCCTTAAGAAGGTCAAAGGTCAAAGGTCAAAGGTCAAAGTCAGCGATACGTAGGCCGGACCTTCAGGTCCGGCATGGAGACGCCAATGAAAACGCGGCTCGTCAGCTCACTGGCGTTGATGGTCGTCGGCCTGGTGGCAGCCGTGGCGCTGTACGTGCCGAAGCCGATGGCGCAGGCTCCAGCAACCCGGCCCCTCGTGACGCCAACGGAGTACGAACGCTGGCAAGTGGAGCTCTCCAATTGGGGACGATGGGGCAAAGAGGATGAGCTGGGCACGCTCAACCTGATTTCGGCGGCCAAACGGAAGGCGGCAGCGGCGCTCGTGCGGGAAGGCGTGACGGTATCGCTCGCGTCCAACGCCAGCACCGAGAAGGGACCCGACGTGCCCTGCCCCGTCGAATGGGCGATGATCACGGCCACAGAGGCCAATGCCGCCGATCGAATCGGATATCCGTGCATTCATGGCGCCGGCACGACGCACCTCGATTCGTTTGCGCATCGATTCTTCAACGGCAAAATGTGGAACGGCTATCCTGTTGCAGACCTGGTCACGCTGAGCGGTGGCGCGGCCAGGAATTCGATCCTGACGATGAAGCAAGGCATCGTGACGCGCGGCGTGTTGTACGACATTCCGCGCCTCAAGGGTGTGCCGTATCTGGAGCCGGGAACTCGTATCTTCCCGGAAGATTTGGAAGCCTGGGAAAAGAAGGCCGGCGTTCGCGTGGGGCCTGGCGACGCCTTCCTGGTCCGGTGGGGACGATGGGCTCGTCGCGCCAAACTTGGACTGTGGCCGATTGACGAAGGTGCCGCGGGGCTCGATAACTCGGTGATTCCCTGGTTGAAGAAACGTGATGTTGCGCTCATCGGATGGGAGACGCCTGGCTATGTGCCGCAGCCCCCGGGCGATCTCCCACGACTGGCGCTCCATGATTTCACGCTGACGATCCTCGGCATACATCTCATCGACCGAGCGGACTTCGACGCGTTGAGCGAAGCGGCCGCGGCGCGTAGTCGCTGGGAGTTCATGCTGACGGTCGCACCGCTGCCCATCCCGAAAGGAACGGGCTCGCCGGTGAACCCGATAGCGATGTTTTAAACGCGGATCACGCGGATCAACAGCACTGAAAACTGACAGCCTGTGAATATTTCAACGCCGAGGAACGCCGAGGACGCGGAGTGCGCAGGGAATTCTTTAGATAAAAATCCTCTGCGGCCTCAGCGGCCACTGCGAACTCTGCGTTGAGCTGAAAACTGAGAACTGAGAACTGAAAGAGGACGTTTGGCCGATGGAGACCATTAATTTCACGCGAGGCGTTCCAGCGAACGAGTCGTTTCCGATACCAGAGGTCATCGAGGCTGCACGCTCGGTACTCAAGTCGAGTGGGGCGGCCGTTCTCCAGTACGGTCCAGCGCTGGGGTACCTGCCACTTCGTGAATGGCTCGCGGAATGGCAGCGCGTGAGCGTCGATCGGGTGCTGACTGGCAACGGCTCGCTGCAGATTATCGAGTTTCTGTGCTTGCTGATGCTGAAGAACGGGGACGTGGTATTCACCGAGTCCCCCACCTACGACCGGACGCTCACCATCCTCCGTCGTCACGGAGGGAAGGTCGTTGGCATTCCAATCGAAGCTGACGGGCCGGACATTCAAGCGCTCGAGCGGGCGCTCCAGAAGCAGGTCCCGAAGTTTTTTTACGTGATCCCGGATTTCCAGAACCCTGCTGGCTCGACGTGTTCCGCGAGCAAGCGAAAGCGGCTTGTCGAGCTGGCGTCGCAGTACGGGTTCCTGCTCGTCGAAGATGCGCCTTACCGGTTGCTTCGTTATCGCGGCAAAGAGGAGCCGACGCTGTACGAAATGGCCCCGGAACGGACCCTCCACATGAGCTCGTTCACCAAGCTCATCGCTCCCGGGGTTCGCATGGGGTTTCTGATTGGCGAGCCGTCGCTGGTGGCAAAGCTTGGCAAGGTGGCCGAGGACACCTACATCTCGCCCGGCTATCTTGCCCAGGGCATTGCGTACGAATGGTGCCGTCAAGGTCTCCTCGTCCCGCAAATCGAACGTTTGAAAGCCCTCTACGCGCCGCGTCTCGATGCCTGCCTCGCGGGACTCGACAAGCACCTACCCGATGCGCGTGCGACACGTCCCGAAGGGGGATTCTTTGTCTCGCTGACGCTTGCCCAGGGTGTTCTAACGACGGCCGTCCGAGCGCAAGCGGCGACGCGTGGGCTCAATCTCGCCGACGGCCTGGCGTTTTTCCCGGAAGGCGGCGGCGAGCGATTCGTCCGGCTCCCCTTCTGTGCACTTTCACCTGCCGAGATTGACGAGGGCATTCGTCGTCTTGCGGAAAGCGTGCAGGTAGCCCGGCAAGAATCCATAATTGCGTAGCGTGGCCCACGTGTTGCCGTAGCGCGGACCCTTTAGCAGGTTGCTGAAAAAGCCAGCAACCTGAAGTCTGAAGTTAGAAGTTGAAGTCTGAGCTTCGGAATTCGGCCAGAATTCTCACGCTTCAGACTTTTGACTTCAGACTTCCAACTTCAGGCTGCGTTTTTCAGCAGCCTGTTAGGGTCCGCGTCCTCCCTTTTTCACAATTTTCTCAGGGATCTGTCACGACTTCGTCCCTACAGGGGCGGTAGCCTGAGGTCGAGTACGTGGTCGTGGGCCTTTTTGCCCGCGGTTAACGCATCACGATGATGAGGCCCCACACTCGATGCCGAGCGTGTGTCGCAAGATCCGGAGCGTCGAAGGACGACGGCTGCGCGTGGGGGTGGGGCCCTACGCGAACCAAAAAATGAGGCGCCTATGCTGACCCAGCCACTGCCCTACGTCGCGACGTTGCTTCTGCTGACCCTTCTGGCCGCCGCCCCCATCGCGGAGGCGCAGAACATGGCCGGCTCGTTCGAGCAGCTGCAAGTTCTGGTCAAGCCAGGCGACACGATCAGCGTGACCGACAATACGGGCCGTGAGTTCAAAGGTCAGATCGCAAGCCTGTCGTCATCGTCTCTGGCTCTGCTGGTGGAGGGTGGCCGACGCGATCTGACAGAAGTCGAGATCACGACGATCCGCCAGGATCGCCAGGACTCTCTTGGCAATGGTGCCAAGTGGGGACTTGGTATTGGTGCCGGCCTCGGACTTGCGGCCGGCGTGGCCATTGCGAGCGGAGATGGAAATGCCAGCGCGTTGATTCCAATTCTCGCGTTGGTGTACGGCGGCCTCGGGGCTGGCGTCGGCGCAGGTCTCGATGCGCTCATGCTGAGCAATCAGATCATCTACTACAAGCCCAGCAACTCGGCGCGGCTGACCATCTCGCCGCTGGTGACGCGCGAACGCAAGGGCGTGCTCCTGTCCGTGCGATTCTAAGAGCTATGAATCTTCATCGCTGAGGACGCAGAGGACGCAGAGGTCGCAGAAAATGCCATAGATACGGATCTTTCTGCGGCCTTTGCGGATACTCTGCGAACTCGGCGTGGAGCCTTAGAACTGAGAACTTCAGCATCGCTGTGGTAGGCTGTGCGGTCCGTTCCCACGACATCTGATGACCGTGACGTCCGCAGTGCGAGCCACCACCGATGCCCCGGAAGCTCGCTCGGGACTGGATCCGTGGGTGCCGGCGGATCTTCCAGTGCCGCCCATGCCACAGGGCCTCGGCTGGGTCGGTGTGGTCGGGCCTGGCGTGATTGTCCTGGGCGTCTCGATTGGCAGCGGTGAGTTCCTGCTCGGGCCGGCTGCATTCGTGCGGTACGGATTGTCGCTGCTCTGGGTCACGGTCGTCGCGGTATTCCTCCAGACCATCTTCAATACGGAGTTGATGCGATACACCGTCGCCACCGGTGAACCGGTGTTTACGGGGTTCATGCGGACGCGTCCCTCTTCGACCGCCTGGGCCAGCGTGTACGCGGTGCTCTACTTTCTCCAGGTCGGTTGGCCCGCATGGGCCGGCACGGCGGCGGGCGCCATTTTCTTTCTCGTTGCGAGACGTCTTGCCGGGCCGCTCGACGAAGGAGCGATTTACCTGATTGGCGTCGGCACGTTTCTGGCGTGCGTCGTCGTGCTTTCGGTCGGACGCCGCATCGAGCGAACGCTCGAGATGCTCAATTGGGTCCTTGTCGTCTCCATTCTGGGTGGGTTCTTCGTGCTTGCCGCTCTATTCGTGCCGGGCGCGACGTGGCTGGCGGCGTTGTCCGGACTGGTCGGTTTTGACACGGCGGGTCGTGCGTTCAACTTCTTTCCCGCTGGCACCGACTTCTTCCTGCTGGGTGCGCTCGTCGCCTATTCCGGCGCCGGTGGTGTCGTCAACGTGACCTTGGCGAACTGGGCACGTGACAAAGGCTACGGGATGGGCGAGCGGGCGGGTTACATACCCGCCGCCGTCGGGGGGCGGAAAGTGAACCTGGCGCATAGCGGCTTCATGTTCAGACCCGGACCAGAGGCCATGCGCCGATGGCGAGGGTGGTGGCGTATCGTTCGCGTCGATCAGTGGGGCGTGTTCTTCGTGGGCGCGATTCTCGGCATGGTGCTCCCCGCGCTGCTCTACGTGACGTTCCTTCCCCGCGGTACCAACATCGAAGGGCTCGGCATCAGTGCGGCACTCGCATCCGCGGTTGGCACCAGCGTGGGTGGTATGGTCGCCGGCATCATCGCGTTTCTGGGGGCCTGGGTTCTGTTCAAGACACAATTGGACAATCTCGAGGCCATGGTACGCGCGATCACCGATATCCTGTGGACGGGCAGCCGCCGCGTCCGGGCCTGGCGCGGTGGTGACGTACGGGCCGTTTACTACAGCGTCCTGGCTGCGGTGGTCGTGTGGGGTCTCGTGGCGATGCGCCTCGCCCAACCGATCGTCTTACTGAAAATAGGCGCGAATGTCGCCGGCGCCATCTTCATTCTGGCGTCGATGCACCTGCTTTACATCAACACACGGCTGCTGCCGCCGCACGTTCGGCCGCCGCTCTGGCGCCGGGCGGCGCTTGTTGCCATGGCCCTCTTTTATGGCTTCTTTGTCACCCTGTCGTTTCTCAGCGTGCTAAATGGGGTCTGACCCCATTTTTTCGTAAAACGTAAGTACGTAGGCCGGGTCCTGCTCTTTGGACCCTGCTTCAGGCGTCTACTTGAACGTTTCGGCCAGAAGTCGTATATTACCTACACTTAGACTATGAGGGTGCACCTTGGCGAGTTCGAGCTTCTCCTGCTCTTGGCGCTTCTACAGGCCAAGGATGAGGTGTACGGCGTCCAGATTCGAGCGGTGATCGAGAAGCGCACGGGACGTACCGTCTCTCCCGGCGCCGTCTACACCGCGCTCGATCGGCTCGAGCGCCGCAATCTCGTGTCCTCACGACTTGGCGATCCGACGGAGCAGCGCGGGGGCAAGCGCAAGCGCTATTACCGCATCGAATCGGCTGGTGCGACACTGCTGCGGCAGTCGCAGCGAGCGCTCGCCCGGATGGCACGTGGTGTCAGCCCGGAGCTTGAGGCCTTGTGAGCGCGAGGCCGCCGCGCTTTGCCGTGCTGCTGATGCATGTCCTGCTCCCACGTGCCTGCGGGAAGCGATCGGCGGCGACCTCGAAGAGGAATGGAACGCGTCGCGGCATCCCTCGCGACTGCGCTTCTGGAATCTCGCCCTGCGATCGATCGTCGCCTGCTGCATCGATCGGCTTCGCCCGGACACGTATCGGCGCGCGCCGGACAGTCCGCCACGAACAGGAGACAGTGCCGTGCAATCCCTGCTGCAGGACGTGCGTTACGGATGTCGATTGATGTGGAGGAGCCCGGGTTTCACGCTCGCTGCCGTCGCGACACTCGCCCTCGGAATCGGCGCGAACTCGGCCATCTTCAGCGTCCTCAACGTATTCTCGCTGAAGCCTCTTCCGTATCACGATCCTGCGCGCGTCGCCTTTGTGCTGGGATGGGACGTCGACGAGGGCGAGATGCTTTTCAATCTTCGACAGGCGGATTTCTTCGATTTGCAGCGTCAGGCGAGGTCACTCGAGTCGGTGGCGGCATATACGTATCTCAGCGCCAACCTCACCGATGGAGACATGCCCGAGCGCGTGCAGGCGTACCGAGTCACCCCGAACACGTTCTCGCTCCTCGGCGTGCCCGCGGCGATAGGGCGCGCATTTGAAGACGCGGATAGAGAAGCCGACGTCGCGGTGATCAGTCACGGGCTGTGGCAGCGCCGCTTTGGTGGCGACCCGTCGATCGTTGGCCGACGGCTCGTGGTGAACGGCCAGCCACACGACATCGTCGGCGTCATGCCACCGCGGTTCGAGTACCCGGTGTTCAACTTCAAAGGCGATGTGTGGATGCCTTGGCGCATGCGAGATTCAGGGCGCGGCCAGGCCGCCGCGACCGACGGCGCCACGGTCGTCGGACGACTTCGTCCGGGAGTGTCATACGGGCAGGCGCAATCGGAGCTCGATGTCCTGATGCGTACGTTCGCCCGCGAGTATCCCGACACGAACCGCGGCTTGGGTGCCCGTCTCATCGAGATGGGAAGGCTGGACGAAGAACAGGCGGGTCCGGCCATTCCGATCATGCTCGTCACCGTCGCGATGGTTCTGGTCCTGGCATGCGCGAATGTCGCGAATCTCCTGTTGGCGCGCGGAGTGTCACGTCGCCGGGAGCTCGCCGTACGTGCGGCCATCGGTGCAAGCCGCATGCGCATCGGGCGTCAGCTGCTCATCGAAGGCATGCTGCTGGCGCTCGCGGGCGGAGCGGCGGGCAGTCTGCTCGCGATGCTCGTGCTCAGCGGGTTGCGCGCATCTCTCCCAGAGATCCTGCTGACGACCCAACCCTACATCGAAGAAATCGGAATCGATGGCACCACGTTCGGTTACACGCTGATCATCTCGCTCCTGACCAGCGTGGTCTTCGGCCTTCTCCCGGCATGGCGCGCGACGCGCGAGCAGCTTCAGGACGGCCTCAGAGAATCGGCGTCAACCGGCGGAAGCCTCGGCACCCGGCGGCTTCGCACCGGTTTGGTTGTCGCGGAGGTCGCCCTGTCGACGCTGCTGTTGATCGGCGCCGGCTTGCTGGTCCGCAGTTACAGCGGCGTTCAGCACGTCGACCCGGGCTTTGATCCGGCGGGCGTGCTGACGATGACGATGACGCTGCCGGACGACAAGTATCGCGAGCCGTACCAGCGCCGGCAGTTCTACAACGAGGCGATCGACCGACTCGAACGTCTAGGTGGCGTGCGCTCCGCTGGATTCGTCAACGTCTTGCCGTTCAGCACCTATGATGGCGGCACGCGGTTGACGGTTGACGGGGCTCCGACGCCTGAACTCGGGCGCGAGCCTTCGGCGTCGTATCGCATCGCCAGCCCGCGCTATCACGCGACCATGCGCATCCCGCTTATTGAAGGTCGGTTCTTCGACAGTCGCGACAGCGCGGAAGGGGCGCCTGTCGCCCTGGTCAATCGGACGCTGGCGCGCCGGTATCTCGGTGGACAGTCAGCAGTCGGTCGTCGGGTGAAACTCGGTAGTGACGCAGATGCGCCATGGCTGACGATCGTTGGCGTGATCGGGGATGTGCACCATTCTGCGCTCACCGATGATCCTGATCCAGAAGTGTACGTGCCGTTGGCGCAGGCGCCGGTGGCCATGATGATGCTCGCAATTCGGAGTGCAACACGTCCCGAAGACCTCAGCAGCGCCGTCCGGGCGGAAATTCAGGCGATTGATCCGGCTCAGCCCGTGTATCACGTCAAGACGCTCGAGGCGCTCGTGGGCGACTCGATGCTAATTCGCAGCACGTCGGTGGCCGTGATGACGCTGTTCAGCGCGCTCGCACTGGTACTCGCGGCGGTCGGCATCTACGGAGTTGTCGCGTACGGTGTGAGCCAGCAGAGACGCGAGTTCGGCGTGCGGCTCGCGCTCGGCGCGACGCCCCGCGACCTGCTGCGGCTCGTCCTTCGTAGTGGAATGCTGATGGTGGGAGCCGGAATGATGTTCGGCATGGCAGGCGCGCTGAGTCTATCGCGCTTGATGGCGAATGCGCTCTATGGCGTCAGCCCGGCGGATCCGCTCACCTATTCGTCGGTTGTTGGTCTCCTCGCAGTCACCAGCCTGATTGCGTGCGGCGTTCCTGCGTGGCGCGCATCGACAACGCAACCGGCGGGCGCACTGCGGTCCGACTGAGACTCGTCCCCTCAGCGCGACCGAGCAGGATGTAATCGTCTGGTCTGCTCGCGCCCCCGCTCACTCACAACACTGATCGCTTCGCAGATCAGTTGTGCTGAGGCACGTACCGAAACCGTAAAGGCAAAGAAGGGCCCAAAGTCCTGAGTGGCGGGCATGCTGGTGATGAACAGCCCCGGCACAGATGTCTGGAAGTGATCATCGAGAACAGGGAAACCGTTGCGGGTCACGAGCTGATTGAGAATATTACCGGACTGTGCGGGAAGTATCTCGTGGCGACTTGCGCGGGCAGAATCTCAGGCCATTCCTGCAAATCCTCGCGAATGTTGCGCAGTGCCGCTGCAAAAGTCGCGGCGGCGTGACCCGCACCCTGGACTTCGGACTGAGCGGCTGCCCGTTCCGCGAGCCTAAAGATATCCGTCGGCGAGGCGCCGTCAATCGCTGCAGAAACGGATGCAGCGGTGGCCGCTGCGGCCGCGATTGCGAGAGCGCCACCATGCGTCGATATCGAGGCCTGCCGGGCGCCCGTCACAATCTCTTCCAACCTGTCTGACTTGTAGAGGATTCCAACGGGCGCGACGCGGATAGCGGCGCCGCATCCATCGTGGCGCTGAGCCACTCGCCTGGGGTCGCCAGCTTGGTGGAACTCCCACAATGACTTGACGCCGGGATGGACACACTTCTGGCACTTGAGCAGTTCGCGCCCAACGCTCACGTGACGGACGTCGCCATCCTGGAGAATTGCCCGTGCGACCGCGATCGTTCGCTCCGTGTCATCGGTGGTCTCGCCAATCCGCCATTCACGCTTTGTGTTCCCGACGTATCGTGGGATGGGCGATCCCGCAGATCCCTCGAAGCCTCGCACTCCTTTTGGATACCAGTGGAGAACGTCTTCGTGCGACAGCCCCTCAGTCTGCTTGCCGATGGCGTCACCAGCTGCGATGCCTTTCAAGCAGGCGACGATTCGTTCTGTGACTGTTTGATGCATGTCGGGAGACCGACTGGAAGGCTGCGTTCGCTCAAGATTGGCGTGAGTAGCCCCACATGCGCTGAACGCGCACGAGTGTCAGACCTTCGAACTCGACCCGGTAGACGTCCGGAAACGAAAGCCGGCGCCAGAATTCGAATCCGAAGGTCGAATCGAGGCCGTTGAGGATGAGCGTGAGCAGGGTTCCGTGCGTGCACACGACGACGTGCTGACCCAGGTGCTGCGTGAGAATACCCCGGACGGCGGCCAGCCCGCGGGTCTGGGCATCGCGGTTGGATTCTCCTCCGGCCACGGCGCTCGCCGGTGAGTGCCAGGTCTCCTCGACCGCGCGGTTGAACTCGCCGGGCGGCACGACGGGTAGTTCCCGCTCGCGCAGATCGCGCATGAGCTCCAGACCAATGCCCAGACGGGTGGCCAGGGGAGCCGCCGTCTCGATCGATCGGCGATGAGGACTTGAATAGATCGCTGTGATGGGGAGCGCCGACAGAAGGTCGGCGACGACCTGCGCGGCCGCCTGGCCAGACTCTGAGAGCTGGCGAGCTTCGTCATCCCGCCAATCCGCATGAGCATGGCGGACGAGGTAAATCGTCGTGATCGGTTCCCCCTCACAAAGGCTCAATCTTCAGACGTCCCCCTGGACGGGAAAGGCGGCCAGCAGATGCTCCAATGATTGACAAATCGGAGCCAGATAGGCCGCATCGAGGTCGAACGCGAACTCCAGCCGATTGGTACCGCCAGCTTCGTCAATGGCCTCACCGTGAACATGAACCGCTCCCTTTCCGTCACCGGTCAGGAAGAGCGCGATTTGGCCCTCCATCGTGGTAAAGCCCGCCGAGCCGTCGAGCGCCTGAATGAGTCCCTGCACTTGTTCGAGGAATGCGTTGAACTCGTCAGTTCTGAGGTCGGCGCGAAATGCCCCGCGAAATCCACCCGCCACAATTTCCAGTTCGCAATCAATCCAGTTGCCGTCCAGGTCATCGAACAAGCCCGGATGTTTCCTGGAGAGCGGTCGTATAAGGACGTGCTGGGCCTGTGAATCGCCGATGAGTAGTTCGATGCTTGCGGCCAAGGCTACCCCCACCCGTGGTGCGGTCCGGTCATTGACAACTCGGAGGGAGACCGCGGGAACCAAGCCACCGACGAACAAAGTCGAGCACCGCCGGATCGCATTGTCGGCCGTCGGCGATGGCCCGGCCGAACGCCGCACCGCCAATCGCGTAGAGAAAGCCGATCGCCAAGCCACCAAACGCGATCGATCCGACAGCGAACCCGCCAACTGACAGACCCAGGCCCAGAGCAACACCGCCGAGTGCGAAGAGCAAACCGACAGAAAGTCCCGCGACCGTGACCAGACCGCAGGCGAGACCCGCAATGGCCACAACCCCGACGGCGATGTTCCCGATGGCAATAATCCCTTTGGCGACCCTTGGGCGCATTGTCGCGGGGTCAACCCCCGCACAGATGTGAATGAGCGGCCACCCGGCAATGCTGGCTTGCGAGCGGAACTCGAATCCAAGGGTCGGCTGCTGCTGGATGCAGGTACGGCATAACAGCCGCGGCGTGTCACGGCCGACACACTCGTGGCAGATCGCCTTCTGGCAAGCGATACATATCCCCACGGCGGCAGACCCACTGTGAACGAAGCAGTTCATAAATCTCCCACCATTGAGTGTCGAAACGTCATGTCAACCTCATTCGCACCACCATGATGGGTGGAATCTCCGGCATGTCATTCCACCGGACACCTGCGTGCGTCTTGCCAGGGTCTGGGAATCCGGGCTCTTCGATGCCGTCCACGACGAATCCAGCCGAAAACCCGGCTTGAAACAGGACGCAAATTGGCCGATGGTAGAACCACTGGGGCTCGGGTTGACCCATGATTCCCTCAGTCTTCCGCGCGAACGGGAACAGATACGAGGATACTTTGACGCCGGAATGGACGATGTGACGACCGCCATCTTCTTCGTAGATTTCGGTGAAGCGCCGAATCGCCGCCGAGTGGAAGCACGGATGCGTGATTGAGAACACGAACGCACCGCCGGGTTTCAGGACCTGTGACAGGGCTGAGAACATCGGCGTGATTTCCGGCATGTCCATCAGGGCCATCGTGCAAACGGCCTTGTCGAATCGGCCTGCGCCCGCCGACCTCAGGCCCGCGACCTGAGTGGCATCGAGCACATGGTATTCAATGTGAGCGTCTTTAGGCGTGCGATGACGGGCCCGCTCGATGAAGCTCGCGCTGTCATCGAACGCCACGACACGGGCGCCAAGCTCGGCCATGCGTCGAGCGAAACGTCCGGCGCCGCAGGCAATATCCAGGATCAGATCGCCGGCACTGACCATCAGGAGCCGCTCGGTGGCAGGCTCGATCAGCACCGTCTGGAAGTCGTTGCCATCGCCAATGCGGTCGTCCCACCACTGCGCGTTCGCGTTCCAGATTCGACGATTGTCGTCGGAGTATTCAGGAAACTCGAATTTCTGACCGCTCATCAGGATTGTCCCGTATAAGCTCGGAACGTTGGAATCCATCGTCCAACGCGGCGAGTGTATTCGTCGTACGAGGCACCGAACCGCCGCCGCAGCGTGCGCTCTTCGTAACCAATCACGAACAAATTCGCGACCAGAAACCAGATCGCCCAATAGCCCAGCAGCACGCGCGAACCAGTGAGGAGCACCTGGCCGAAGACGATGGTCGTCACGCTCAGATACATCGGATTCCGAACGTAGCGGTAGAGGCCGCGAACGACCAGATGACGAGGCGGATCCACTGGCGACAACGTCCCCTTCCCGCTCCGCGCGAACTCAAAGATGCAGGTGGCAAGCAGTGCGACACCCACCACGATCAACAGCAGGCCCAGGAGCGACGCCGGGCCGACAGCGATGAGCTGCGCTCCTCTGATTGGATCGACGCCAGCACCGTCGGGCCTGGAGAGCCTCCAGGGGAGGTAGAGAGCGAAGAAGCCCGGAAGGACGATCGTCCAGAACAGGCTCCGAAACGCGAGCCCGACAGACGACCCACGAGCTCGGTCACCGCTCATGTCGAAGATCTTCTCAGTGTCCTGTGACGGCGGGTAGTGTAAACCCCGACGCTCGGGACGCTGCACGTTTTTTGGTCTTGGGAGTAGCCGGAGGCAGACTCAGACGCGAGTGGGAGATGGTGTCTTTCGACGGTTGCCGGCCTCGCGCTCGGGGATGCAGGAGCGCGAGAGCGCAGGGATGGGGGAATCCCTACACGCCGTGCCCGTAACCAGGTTCGTCCAGACTCTGTCCTTCGTCGCGTGCCTTTTGTGCCTGGTTCTGCTGCTTCTTCTTCTCCGCTTCGTCGGGTTCTCGCACCCACGCCGGGCGGGCGTTGGTCTCGTTCTGAGATGGCGGTTGTTCGTGCTCTCTGGCTTTCATGATCGGACTCCTCAAAAGCAAAAAGGCCATCACCGTGCGGGTGATGGCCTTTGACTGAACGCGTTTTTCGCTTTGACCTGGCTACATCACCCGCTTGTCGTCGGCCCTGAAATGCCGACGCCCAACAACAGCGCTAGTGGTAGCGAGAGCGACACCACCGCTGCGTGAGAAAGCATCGAGTGGGGCCGCACCGAGGCCAGAACCATGACCGAAGTAGCTTACCACACCGGGGCTCGGATTTCGGCTCTTGGGCTCTCGGGTCTCTAATTAACTGATTATTAACAATTCTGTAATGCCGGATTCCCGCTTATGGCTGGGGTGGCCCACCTGGTCCGGGCCCGGCACCAGGCCCTGGGGCGGCTCCGGGTCCGGCTCCCGCACCTCGACCGATCGGCTGTCCGCCAACCCCAAGCCCGTCCTGCACGGGGCGCCGCGCACGCTTGATCCCTTTGGCCAGGTCCTCCGCCAAGGCCCGATCTTCGGCACGTTCGGCGCCAAGCGACTGACGGACGGCGTAGTTTCCCTCGTGGCACTCGTAGGGCAACAGTCTGTTGCCATCAAGAGGCGTCAGTGGCATCGACAACGTGAACGGCCGTTCGTACGTCATTGGATCATCGATCGTGATCTGATACTGCAGCACGTCTTCCGCCACACGTTTGATGCGCTCGGTCAACTTCATCCGGTCGCTGTGGCGAAGTCCATTCCCATTGAGCCCGATGCTGGTCTTGTCGGTCAGGTTCGTGGTCTCGACCACGAGGACCTCCCCTTCCCAACGCGCGCGAGAATCGCCCAGATATTGTCGGACGTTCTGCCCGAGGTGCGGACGGCCGTCGGTGTAGAACACGCGTGTGTCGTGAATCATCTCGTACGAGATCGCCACCATCCCTGGCGCCTGAACGATCCGGTTCCCGTTGCCATAGATCACCCGCAGGACCGAGCCCACGACGCCTCGTGTAATGCAGCGATCGTAGAGCGTGAAATCCTCGGTCCAGTCGAAGGGGCCGTTGCCGAACGTGCCCTGGTCGCGCGGTGCGCGGCGCAACTCGGCGCGAGGTGTAAAGGCCGGTGTGCGGCCGTCAGGTGGATCGATAATGAGTGAGGTCTGCCGGAAGGCCCTCCTCGCAAAGTCGCCGCGGAACGAACCCTCGGCGTTTTCGGCGCGCGTAATACCAGTCTCGACCTGTTTGCGTCGGGCGTCGAATTCCTCGTCGGTCTGATAGAGTCGATCGCCAAACTGTTGAGGCCTCGACATCGGGATGCCGCTCGTATCGTCGCTGGACCAGACACCCTGGAGATCGGGATCGCCCCACGGCGTTCGCGGCACCGTGTAAGGTGCAGGCGTCCCGCCGTTGTACGCGGTAATGACGAGCGGTGGCGCAACCGCTCCGCTCCCCTGTCCGGATGCCGGAACCGACAAGAAGATCACCACCGCGGCGAGCGCTGCGGAGAGACTCAGGAAACCAAGAATTCGCCTCGTCATCCATCCACTCCTTGCGTGTGAATCAAGCTCAACGTCCTCATGACGGTCGGTCTGTCGATTGTAAGTGCAGGGGTTACGCAGATTGATTTTCAACGCCCGGCCGTGCCAGCCGCTGTCGTCGGCGACCATGTTTCTGATTGCGGCAATGCGCCAGCCCTCAGAGGTTCGCGTCGCCACGATCGTGGTCCACATCGGTCGAATGTTCGAGCCTGTCCCGATCTCGTAGGGGCCATCCGCGATTGCCACGTCAGGGGTGAGAAAACGGACGGCTTCAACCTTGATGGCACGCGCTCCAGGGTTTCGTTTGGACGACTCGAGCGTGCCCGGGACCACGGTCGCCCGTCCCCGCCGCCACTCGCCCGACGAGGTGTGCTGATCAGCATCGGCGGTGAAGAGCTGTTCGATGGCACCCGGGTCGCGACGCTCACGCGCTTCCATGTACTTCGCAATCAGGTCGCGAACGGCCTTGTCGTCTGCGGGCCGGTGCACAATTTGTTGTCCAGACAGCAGACCGACAGTCAGGATCCAGCACAAGCAGGTTGCCAGCAGCCGCATTATGTACCTCCAAAGCAGGCCTAAAAGGCCTGCGCTACGTACTGGTCGGCGACTTCCTGTAGCGCGGACCCTTCAGGGTCCGCGTGTGGCGGTCCTTAAAAGGCCCGCACTACGTTCTCATTTCACGGCACCCGCCGTGAGACCCTCGACGATCTGCCGCTGAAATACCAGGACGAGACCAATCAACGGCAATGAGCTCACCACCACGCCCGCCGTCAGGAGACCCCAGGGCACCTCGCTGATGGCGGCGCCGCTGAGCGTCGCGACACCCACCGTGAGAGTCCTCGACGTTTCGAGATTCATGAACGTCAGCGCGAACATGAACTCGTTCCAGGAAAAGATGAACACAAGCAGGCCGGTCGTGGCAACAGCCGGGCCTGCCAGCGGCAGCAGGACCCGCCGGAACGTTTGAAACTCCGTCATCCCGTCCATGGCCGCGGCTTCCTCCAGCTCGTGAGGGATCTGCCGCAGATATCCGGCCAGCAGCCAAATTGTCAGCGGCAGATTGAGGCCGGCGTACGTGACGATCAGCGACCAGGGATGATTGATAGCGCCCAGCACCTGGACGAGCTCGTACAAGGGAAACAGGAACACAATGGGCGGAAAGAAACTGAGGACCAGCAACCCACCCGCGAGCGCTGAGCTCATGCGGTCGGAAAGGTGCACGAGGCGATAGGCTGCCAACGTGCCTGCCGCAAGACACAAGAGCGTGGCCAGCGACGCAATGACGAAGCTGTTGAGGAAATATGCGGCAAGAGGTCTGCGGGCCAAGAGCTCCGTATAGTTGGCGGCCGTTGGCGAATCCGGAAGAATGCGCGGCGGGATGCGCGTCAATTCCGCAGCGCTCTTCACCGATGACAGACCGTGCCATGCGAGCGGCGCGATCGCCAGCAGGCAAAAGATCAGCGTGACCATGATCGCGCCAAGTCTCTTGCCCCTCATGCCGTGACCTCACGAAGGAGGCGCCGCAACACCAATGCGACGAGCGCGAGCAGAATGACCAGCGCCACGGCAATTGTCGAACCGTAACTGAAATCCAGATACCGCATCGTCGTCTGATACGCGTAGACCGACAGCGTTTCTGTCGCGCCGCCCGGCCCCCCACCTGTCAGCACGTACACGAGATCGAAAACGGCAAACGCCTGAATGATCCGGAAGATCAACGCGATGAAGGCGAACGGAACCAGATGTGGCCACGTCACGTACCGGAACGCCGCTCGTCGCCCTCCCCCATCCATCGCAACGGCTTCGTACAGCTCGGCAGGGATGGCCTGCAAACCGGCCAGGAAAATCAGAAAGACGAACGGCACCGTCTTCCAGACGTCGGCCACAATCATCGAACCCAGCGCCGTCGAGGGCTGTGCCAGCCACGCCACACCTTCAGCAAGAACACCGGTCGTGACGAGCAGATGGTTCAGAATCCCGAACTGATCGTTGAGAATCCATGCCCACAGGACGCCGACCACAGCCGTTGGCAGCGTCCACGGCACGAGCAGGAGCGTGCGCACGAGGTGCTGTCCGCGGATGAGTCGGCTCGCCGCCAGTGCGAGTGCCAGTCCGAGAACGAACTCGAGCACGACCGATACCGCAACGAACACGCTCGTCACCACAAAGCCGCTTCGAAGTCTGGAATCGGCTAACAGGCGGAGAAAATTGTCAGGGCCCGCAAACTCCGCGGTAAAGCCGGTGCTGAGATTGTGATGCGTCAGGCTCAGCCACACGGCTCGCACGGCGGGGAACAACAAGACACCGCCAATCAGCACACCTGCCGGAAGCATCCACAGCATCTTCGCGAGGCGTCGCGATCCAGCTGCTGACATCGGCTAGTCCACGTTGAGAAGCAAACGCGTTTCCAAGGCAGCCCTGCGTAGCGCTTCGGCGGGCGACGCACGTCGGGTGAGCGCCGCGCTCAACCAACGTTGCAGGATGTCAGATGCTTGGGCGTATTCAGGAATTGGCGGGCGCGGCCGCGCCTTCAAGAGGACAGGCAGGAGATCCGCAGGCACCTGGCTTTGCCGGGCCGAAACGCGACCCATGCGGTCGCGCACCTGTGCCAGGGACTCTGGACGCGTCAGGAACTCCACGAGCCGCCACGCGGCATCGGGATCTTTGGTCAACCGGGAAACGGCAAATCCCCACCCTCCCAGAGTTGACGCACTGTCTTTTTCAGGCGCATGGACCATTGGCGCAAATCCAACCTGCGAGCGTCCGATCGTACCGTCCTGGTCCATCAGCCCCCACACGTACAGCCAGTTCCGAAGGAACACTGCCCGCCCACTTCTGAAGATGATCCGTGTCTCCTCTTCTGTATAGGTGGACGTGCCTGGAGGTGACAGATCGCCGATCAGATCGACCATGAACCGAAGGGCGTCCACCGCTGCCGGTTCGTCGAGTCGAACCTTACGCGTCTCGGCGTCAATCCATTCGCCTCCGTGACCCCACAAGATCTCGAGGAAGCAGGTCACCAGACCTTCGTACTGTTTTCCTTGCCAGACGAATCCCCACCGGTCGGGACTCTGGTGTTCCTTCGCACGTGCGATGAGGTCGGCAAAGGTGGCGGGTGGTTGAACGACGAGGTCTTTACGGTAGTACAGAAGCCCGGCATCCGTGAGCGCCGGTATCCGGTAGAGCCGTCCTCGATACGTGCTGCCTTGAAGGTCTGCCGGCAGAAAATCCTGACGGTCCTCAACCGAAATCCGATCCGTCAGATCCATCAGCCAGCCTGCGGCCGCAAACTTGGGAACCCAGACCACGTCGGCATACACCACGTCGAAGCCGCCCCGTCCGGCGAGGAATGCCGTCGAGTACATGTCTTCGCGCGCGTTCGTCGCCGGCGGTCCCTCGACGAACTGCACGCCAAGACCCGGGTTCTGTTGTTCGAACTGATCGAACAGATCGCGCCAGACACCCGTCGCGTCCGGTTCCATGAGGATCGACAGGGAACCCGCTTCTCCAGCCGGTTGGTGCAGGCTAAGCCCCACCAGCCCGACAACGAGAGCCATCGTCAAGATTCTTGCCAGTGCTCGCATCGAATACGTAAATGTCGGCCGGAGCCACGTGAATAGCAACCTGGTCGGATGACGGTGGTTCGCCGCCCAGAGCGGTAAGGGTCAAGCTGCCGCAGCGGAGACCGCACAGCACGTGAGAACCGAGATGCTCGGTCCAAAGAACTCGGCACGTATCGCCGCTCGCGATGTGAATCGCCTCTGGTCGAATCCCGACGACCGTTGCGCCTGAGACGGGAACGTTCGTGCCGAAGCGCGTCGGTCCGAGTTGAAGCGTCCCGTTTTCGAGCGTGGTCTCGAACAGGTTCATCGACGGAGAGCCAATGAACGACGCGACGAATCGATTGGCCGGACGTCGATACAAGTCGATTGGCGGCCCGGTCTGCTGCACGTTCCCCCTGTCGAGCACGACCACTCGATCGGCCAGCGACATGGCTTCCGTTTGGTCGTGAGTCACATAGAGGACGGTCGCGTGCAGCCGCCGGAAGAGCTCCTTCAATTCATGCCGTACTCGTTCACGCAAGAGCGCGTCGAGGTTGCTCAATGGCTCATCGAGCAGAAACAGTCTCGGATTCCGGATGACCGCGCGGCCCACCGCCACACGCTGGCGCTGTCCGCCGCTGAGCTCGCGCGGGCGCTTGGCCAGCAGATCGCCAATTTCCAGGAGATCGGCGGTTTCCCGGACTCGCCGCTCGATTTCGGATTCTGCGGTGTTCTTCAGCTTGAGGCTGAGTGCCAGATTCTCCCGACAGGTCATGTGCGGATAGAGCGCGTAGGACTGGAACACCATGGCAATGTTGCGATCCTGCGGCGCGACCCGGGTCACGGGCTCGTCATCGATGAACACCTCACCAGACGTGGGCGCATCGAGTCCGGCCACGATGCGCAGAAGCGTGGACTTTCCACAGCCGGACGGCCCCACGATGGTGACCATCTCGCGGTCGGCCACCTCGAAGGACACGTCGGCGAGTGCTCGGTGGCCTTTTGAGAAGGATCGGGAGACATGCGACAGCCGGACGGTGGCCATAGTTGTTGCTTGCAAGGGCGCCCGGGGGATCCCCGAATTGTAACAGCTGGTTTGCGGCGGGTCTGGGAGGAGATATCACGGCAAAAGGGCGCGTCTCGTACCCGCGCCGGATCGGCTCCCAAGGTATAGAATGGTGTCCGTTTTCCAGAGCAGGAGGTGTGGCGCGCATGAAGACACCGTGGACGTTGCCGGTCGGTGTGATGGTGGCGCTCGCGATGGGCGGCGGAGTGTCCGGTGTCGGTTCGGCGCAAAACCCTATGAAAAAGGGCACCGTTGATCGCATCAAGGTGCACGGCCCGTCGCTCGAAGGGAATCTTGCCAACGACACGGCTGCCCCGGAAGTGACGATCTACTTGCCGCCCAGCTATGCGGCCGAGCGGACGCGTCGTTACCCTGTCGTCTACCTGTTGCACGGATACACCGGCACCGATTCCACGTGGACCGGAAGACTTGCCAATCTTCCGGAAAGCGCGGACAAACTGGCTGCCGTGGGTTCGGCTCGTGAGCTCATCGTGGTCATGCCCAACGCTTTCAACATGTACGCGGGCAGCATGTACTCCAACTCGGTGACGACTGGAAACTGGGAGGGGTACATCGCCGACGATCTCGTGGCGTACGTGGACAAAACCTATCGCACGATCCCGGATCGTATGAGCCGCGGTCTCGCCGGGCACTCCATGGGTGGTTACGGCGCGATTCGGATTGGCATGAAACGCCCCGACGTGTTCTCCAGCCTCTACGCGTTGAGCTCGTGCTGTCTCAGCCCGAATATCAACCCGCGAGCCGAGACGATGGCCGCGGCCGAAGCTATCCGCACGAGGGAAGACGTCGCGAGAGTGGGTCAGGAGCCGCGAGGAGGGCGCAGCGGTGGCTGGGGGCTGGTCATGCTGGCGCAGGCCGCCGCCTGGTCACCGAATCCGAAGAATCCGCCGCTGTACTTCGATTTGCCCGTCAAGAACGGTGAGACTCAACCGGCAATCGTTGCGAAATGGGTTGCCAATGCGCCGTTGGCCATGCTCGATCAGTACGTGCCGAGCTTGAAGCGCCTGCGCGCGCTGGCCATCGACATTGGCGACAAGGACGGCCTCATCGGATCGAACCGGGAGCTCGACGAGGCGCTGACGCGCTTTGGCGTTGCACATACGTTCGAGGTGTACGACGGCGATCACGTCAACAAGGTTGGGGAACGGATCGAGCACAAGGTGCTGCCGTTCTTCGCGACCAACCTGTCGCACACCACGACTCGAAGCAGCGCGACACGTTAGCAGGTTGCTGAAAAAGCCAGCAACCTGAACTTAGAAGTTCAAAGGAGGGGTCGATGAGAAATTTCGTCGCCGTGACGCTTGCGTGTGCGTGGGTGATGGCGCTGGGCGTGCTCGCGGCTCAGGCGCCGCAATCAGCTGGGGTGCCGCCACCCTGGGCGTTCGGGTTCACGACCCCGCCGCCACCGGGTCCACCTCCGGCGCCTCCTGCGCCAGCGGCGGCTCCCGCCGCGCCCGCCGCCGCTCCGGACCCGACCCCGCACAAACTGGCAGGGAGCACGGCCACGTTCACCCTGGCAGAGGTTCGGAACCCGTACGGCCCTGCCGACTGGTTCCCTGGGGACCACCCGGCAATGCCCGACATCGTGGCCCGCGGCAAGAAAGAGCAACAAGTGCTCGCCTGCAGTCTGTGCCACTATCCGAACGGGAAAGGTCGTCCTGAAAACTCGGGAGTATCGGGACTGCCGTACCGAGTACTTCGTTCAGACCATGCTCGATTTCAAGAACGACAAGAGAAAGAGCTCGGATCCCAGAAAGGCGAACACCAATCGGATGATCGCCTTTGTGAAGGCCATGACAGACGATGAGATCAAGGCGTCGGCCGAGTACTTCTCGAAGATGAAGTGGACGCCGTGGATCAGGGTCGTTGAAACCGACACCGTGCCCAAGACGCGCATTGCGGGAGGCATGTTCCTGGTCCTCGAGGGCGCTGAGGCCGGGAAGGAGCCGATCGGTCAACGCATTATCGAGACGCCGGAAAAAACCGAGGAAACAGAACTTCTCCGCAATCCGCGATCCGGCTTCATCGCGTACGTGCCGCGCGGCAGCGTCAAGAAGGGCGAGGCGCTGGCCAAGACCGGTCAGTGCGCGGTGTGCCACGGCGGCGACCTGGAAGGGCTTGGCCCGGTTCCGGGAATTGCCGGACGTTCTCCCAGCTACACGGCGCGCCAGCTTTACGACATGCAGAGCGGTGCGCGTAAGGGCGTGTGGGCCGATCTGATGAAGCCGGTTGTCGAGAAGCTGTCGGCGGAAGACATGCTGAACCTCGCGGCCTACACGGCATCGCGAGCGCCAGCCGCCGGCGATTCACGACGGTCGGGCAACTGAGCCATCAGCCATCACTATCAGCGACAACGCAGCTGTAGCGCGGACCCTTGAGGGTCCGCGCCTCGGCTGATTATTCCACCACGATCTCCCGCACGCTCTCCCCTTTGTCGGCAATTGTGATCCGGACCGCGCCGGCAAAGGGCCGCGGCAGCCGGTCTGCCCATTCAATGACGACCACTCCCCCACTTGCGGAGAGCTCTTCGAGTCCGAGGTCGTCGATAGCGGCACCGTCGATGCGGTAGAGATCCACGTGGTGCAGCGTGACGCGCCCGCGGTATTCGTTGATGAGCACGAACGTCGGGCTGCTGACCTCGTCGGGGTCGACACCAAGACCCTTGGCGATGCCGCGCACCAGTGTGGTCTTGCCCGCCCCCAGGTCTCCAACGAGCAGCAGGGTTGAGCCGGGCTCGAGCGAACGTCCAAGCCTTTCGCCGAGGTTGGTGGTTTCCAGCTCCGAGCGTGTGGTGATGACCTGAGGTTTCGGTCACGATCTCGTCTCGTCCGGCTAAAGCCGGACGCTACGTTTTGTCTTTTTCAACGCGTCGTCTGGCCGTCAGCTCTGCGATCGCATCTCCGAGGTGATTGGCAATGTCCGATGCGGTCATGGCCTGCTCCCCTTCGTCCGCCTCCGCCAGGTCGCCGGCCAGGCCGTGAAGAAAGACTGCAAGCTTGCAAGCCGCCTCGGTGTCGAGGAGCTGACCGAGCCACCCGGCAACCATTCCTGCGAGGAGATCGCCGGATCCGCCGCTTGCCATGCCCGGGTTGCCGGTAGGGTTGATGAAAATCTTACCGTCCGGCGTGGCGATGAGCGTTCGGTGACCTTTCAAGATCACGTACACGTGGTGCCTCGTGGCAAAGTTGCGCGCGACCTCGATTCGATTGGCCTGCACGTCGGTCGTGGAGATGCCCGCCAACCGACCCATTTCTCCGGGATGCGGCGTAATGATGAGATCGCGGCTACCGTCGCCGCCGTTGATCGAGTCGGACCTGCCCGCAAGCACATTGAGGCCATCGGCATCGATCACGAGCGGCACTGTCCCTCGTTCGACGAGCGCGCGGACGAACGCGGTAACCGCCTCGCCGGTGCCCAGACCTGGACCGACCGCAATCACGTCGCGCTCGGTCGCCAATACCTGATCCACGGCCCCGGCGCTCACTTGACCCTGCACGTCCTCGCCCAGTGCAATCGTCATGTACTCCGGCGCCATGGCCGCGACGATAGGCTGGCAGTTTTTGGGGGTGGCCACGGTGACGAGCCCGGCGCCCGAGCGAAGGGCACCCATGGCCGTCAGATACGCCGCACCCGTTTTTCCTTGTGAGCCAGCCACCACGAGCACATGACCGTAGTCGCCTTTGTGAGACTCGAGCTGACGCGGTGGTACCAACTCGCGCATGTCTTCGCGCGTCAAGAGTTCGAGACGCGGACCGTCCACGCTGTCGATCACGCCCGCTAGGAATGCCGATGTCGGCGATGACGACGTTGCCGGCGTGGCCTTCACCGGGCGGCAGCACGAGCGGCAGCTTGGGCGCGCCGAGCGTGACGGTCATCGATGCGTGAATGCAGTCACCAATCAGCTCAGGTGTGTCCGCAGAGATCCCTGACGGCAGATCGATCGAGAGAACCGGAATCCCGGAGCCGTTGACGTCGGCGACGACGGTTTCCATCATGCCCGAGAGGGGCGTCTTGAGCCCTGTGCCGAAGATGGCGTCCACGATGAGGTCGCATTCCGCGATCTCGGAGAAGTGCAGCTCCCAGGCCTGCTCGTCGGCAATCTCGACTGCCGTCAAGCCCAGCCTTCCGAGGATCTCGAGATTGAGGCGAGCCTCACCGCGAACGTCGCCGATCGAGCCAAGTACGAACACCGAGACATCCACGCCACGCTGATGAAGGGTACGCGCGACGACGAAGCCGTCGCCGCCGTTGTTGCCGCGGCCGCACAGAATGGCCACATGACGGGCCAGCAGATCGCTGTAGTGGGCTTCGAGCGCGGCGACGACCTGGCGCCCGGCGTTTTCCATCAGGACGATCGACGGAATGCCAATCTCCTGAATGGCGCGCGCATCGGCCTCGCGCATTTGGGCGGCATTGAGCACGCGCATGAGTTGCGCGCAGTCTAGCACACGAAGTACGCTCGACCGGTCGCGCGGTCGGGTTTCACCACGCCGCGTGTAGCGCGCACGCTTTAGCGTGCGCAGCGTCGTGGGGCGAGCCCAACGGAGGCGATTGATGGCGGCGATCGCGAATGTGAACGGGACGATCACCGACGGGCGGGAGGCCGTGATCCCCGTCTTCGATCACGGCTTTCTCTTCGGCGAAGGTGTCTACGAGACGCTCCGCACCTACAACGGCCGGCCGTTCCTGCTCGAACGCCACCTGCGGCGCCTGCGGACGTCGGCGAGCATGATCACTCTGGATGTTCCGTTGAACAACGAGGAGTTTGGCGCACGGCTCACGGAAACCGTGCACGCGGCAGCGCAACGCTCTTCCCCATCCGCCTATCCTCCCCATCTTCCCCATCCGAGTGGTACATTCGCATTCTTCTCACGCGCGGCGTCGGTGACCTGACGTACGATCCCGCGGCCTGTCCAACCCCGTCGGTCGTCATCATCGTCAAGCCGCTCGACGCACCGAAGCCTGAGATGTACGAGCACGGCGTGTCTGTCGTGCTCGTGTCGGTCATGCGGAATCATCCCGGAACGGTCAATCCGCTCATCAAATCCAACAACCTGCTCAACAACGCACTGGCCATGCAGGAAGCCGTGCGGCGCGGCGCGTTCGAAGGCGTCATGCGCAACTATCGCGGCGAAATCTCAGAGTGCACGACGGCCAACATCTTCGTGGTCAAGGACGGCCTGGCGCTCACGCCGCCGCTGGACGCGGGACTGCTGGCGGGCATCACACGAGAGTTCCTGTTCGAGCTAGGTCCCGGTCAGAGCGTGCCCGTGCGAGATGCCGTGCTTCGAGACGACGATCTGTTTGGGGCGGACGAGGCCTTTCTCACGAGCACGACGCGCGAACTCGTGCCCATCGTGCGCGTGGACGATCGTGTCATCGGCGACGGCAAGCCCGGGCCAGTGACACGCAAGCTGCTGCAGACGTTCCGCGATCAAGCGCAGGCGCTGACGAAGACATCAAAAGTAGCGCGGGGTCTTTAGACCCCGCGTCCGGTCCGTAACAAATCAGTCCCACTCCTCATCAATCAAGGACGAAAAGCAGCCCATCCTGGTTCAACGTGTCGAGCATGCCAAGCTTTTCAACCAGGTCAATGATGGCGTCCGTGTCGCGGCCGGCCAGCGTGTAGGTTCTTGCCTGGCGACCCCGGTTCGTCGCGTACGCGAAACCGCGATGCGTACGCAGCGAAGCAAGGTCAGGAATCACGTCGCCGAGAGCTCCCAGCGTCTCGTACCGCACGAACCTGACCACGCTCACCTCGGCAAAAGCCTTGACGTCGGCTTCGCTGCCGAACTGAGCCGAGGCGCTCGGAATCAAGGCTCCGAAGAAAGCCGGCGTGATACGTTCGCTGTCGTCGGGCAGCAGCAGCACCACTTGAGAGAGGACGAACTGGGGCTGCAGGAGTTTCTCCTTCAACGCGGCGGTGCCGGCTGCAATGTACCGTTCGGCAAACCCTGAGAAGAGCGTCTCACCTCTCGCGACGGCATCTTTCAGCAAAGGCCCCGTGGCGATGCTGAGCGGCTGAATATAAGGGTGGTTGTACGACTGGTCGCTGGGCTCGGGCTCCGTGGTGGCGGTGAGCCCCGGCGCAGCCGTCGCCACGGCCTCATTCAGGTAGGTATAGAGGCCGGCAAAGGACTGCGCGTCGGATCGGACGAACTCCTGCATGAGCGCGAGATGTTTGGCGGGCGGTGCTCGATCGTACATGTAGTGGGTCAGCTCGTGGAGAGCGCCTGACAGAATCCCGTCCACAGTCGCTTCCTCGACAGCCTCGAGGACGAAATGATTTCCAAAGACAGTCGCGGTGTAGTCTTTCGCGCGGCGATCGGGGGGCGCGATGGCGTGCATGTACACATCGGGGCCAGGCAGCTCGGCCTCCAGAAACGTCGCCATCCGGTCCGCCATCTCGGCAAAGCGAGATCGGTCGGCGGCCTGCTCGAGCTGTCGGACACGCCCTTCGATGGCTTTTCTCCCGTTCGACGACCTCCACCAGGAACGAATCCGGCGCTCGACATGATCGATGGCCGACTCGATCCGTTCAGCGGTCGCCATGCTGAGAATGCCCCCGGATCGCTCGACGAGACGGCGCGATGAATCGGATTCGACGGCAGCGGCAAGCACCTTCTCGCGGGCGCTCTGCCCCGGGTGAAATCGTGGGGTATTCGGGAGGAGCGGTGCCGGCTGTCTTGGCGGTGCCTGCTCGGTGACGTCCTTCATCACATCGCGCCACGCGTCGAGCGCTGCCTGGTCCGCAGCCGTCCAGCCCAGATCGCCCTTCCAGAACCGCTCGAAATTGTCCTTGGTGCAGGCAATCGAGCCGGCAAGACAGGCGAGATGGTACACCGCGTTCACACGGTCGCTGGCATCGACGTGGAGGCGCACCTGAACCGGCCCTGCCGCAAACGCGTGTGTGGCGAGCACCAGAAGGACCAACGTCGCCGGTACGCGACCCATTTGGCGCGACAGGCTACCACGATCGTGGGCGACGTCGTGTCCTTCGCGCCTTCGTGGTTAACGCCTTCGTGGTTCAAAAACGGGCTAGAAGCGCGCCAGATAGGATGCTTTGAAAAAGAGGGCTCGGGCGACCGGCGTGTAATTATCTCCGACGAGCTGCTCGAGCAGCGATCCATATCCGAGATGGACGACCGTCCCCGGCATGAGCTCGTAGGACGCCAGGAAATCGCCGAGCACCAGGTGGCGCGAGGTGTCGAGCTGTGCGATGACCCGCACGAGAAAATGCCGGTTGAACTGATACGTGTTGCGCAGGTTGACGACGTGGACGTCGTAGACCTTCTCGCCTGTGTCACGTCGTGAGAAATCGGCAAAGTTGTAGGTCAGGTTGTGGCTCAGCTTCGTATTCGGCTGAAGCGTGACGCGAAGAAACGTCGACGTTCGTGTGCCCCCGAATGGATTCACGACATCATAAAAAATGCCAGGGCCGCGGTCGAACGATCCATAGACGTTCAGCCAGCGCAGAAACTGCGCGCCCCCGTCGGCGTGCACCCGTCCGATCGTGAAACGCTGACCGGCAAATGTTTCGTGACCCCGGCCGAAATCGAGCCGCAGGTTGCCCTGCCGCGTGAAATTGAACCGGATGCCGGGCAGGGCGAAGCGCTCGGAGCCACCCTGCACGCGGTCTTGTGCTTCCACGTACCACAAGAAGGGTGCGATTCGTTTGATTCGTCCCGTGCCAGTGGCATCGGGATAAAACTGATACTCCTGGTACTGCCAGCCGCGCGTCACCCCCACGCGATTGATGAAGGCCGTGTCCATCTGGAAGCCGCGATCGTAGTGCTCGAGCTGCCCTGAAATGTTGACCCGTCGCGTGCTGAAACTGTACCGAGCCCTGAGTGCCAATTCCTTCTTTCGAGGTGCCTTCGAGCGCCCTCGAGTACGACGACAGAAACGACGCGTTCCAGCGGAAATGCTCACCGTGTCGCAGGGCGATATCGCCGCCACCAACGCGGTTGTACTCGTTGCGAAATTCGGTATCGGTGACGAGAATCCCCGCGTATTCGCCTGGACCAAAGTTTCGAGTGCCGCGGCCAATCGTAAAAATGCGCGACTTCTCTCCCAGCGGAAACTGATCGTTTGCCGACAGCACCGCAAAGGTCTGGCGTCCGGCCGTTCCTGTGAGCTTGACGCCGGCGCCCGGGTCGATGATGTGCCGTGTGTGGACGGCCGTACGCATGCTGGAGTCGTAGCCGGTGCCCGCCAGGTTGAACAACCCGAGCCCTTCCATGAAGAACGGCCGCTTTTCGCTGAAAAACACCGGGAACCGCTGATTCACTTCCACTTCAAAGGCGTCGCTTTCAACCTGGCTGAAATCGGGGTTGATGGTGGTATCGAGCGTGACAGTTGACGTCAAGCCGTACTTGATACTTGCCCCGAAGTCGCTCTTGTTTAGGGCGTCGAGCCAGGGGCCAGAGGCGAGCCGCGCCTCATTGCGCGAAAACACCGCGCTTGGAATGACTTCGAAAACCCGGCGTTGCCGCAGCTCCGAAAACACGACGGGCACGTGTGTCTCGAAGACCCACTGGCCCGGCGCCATCTCCGGCCACGACCACGACACACCAAGACGGCTGATCCGCCTGAAGAACATGATCCCCATGCGGACGTCGGTGCCGCTGCGGAACCGGATGCTCTCGAGCGGCAGCCGCATCTCGACGACATAACCTTCGCCATCGATTCGGCCGGCGCTGTCCCACACCCAGTCGGGCGCCGTATCCTCGCCGTTGGCGCCGCTGTTGAGCGCATCCATCTGTATGCCGCTCGGGTTGACGAACATGTGATAGGCCACCTGGCCGGTTCGGCTCGAGTCGAGACTCACCGCGACCCAGTCGTCGTTCCATGCGTTGTCACGCTTGGCGATTGTCGTGCGAATGCGATCGGGCTCGGTGTCGTAGCAGCGAAATGCAAAGTAGATGGCCTTTTCGTCGTACGCGACCCAGACGCTGGTGCGCTGGAGGGTCGGCTCGCCGCGCATCGGGTTGTATGAGACCCATTTGTCCATTGGCAACGCGTCGCCCGACCACACCTCATCATCGAGAATCCCGTCGATCTTTGGTGGAACTGCGGCATGACTGGCGCGGAGCTCGGGCGCCGGGTTGTCCTGGGCCCACCCGGACGTGTAAATCCCAAAAACGGACAGTGCGGTCGCGAACAGACGGACGAACGGCCAACGAACGTCGACGAGCCAAGCCATTTCGATACAGCTTTTGACGTGCCGCCGGCACAAATGGTTCATCTGTGTGCTAATACGTTAGCAGGCGGCTCCGGGGTGCAATTGTCGGTTCTTGTGAACCTCTCACCTCACTTCCCCGTAATAACGGACTAAGTCTGACTGCCATCTGACGCGACAACTGTCCATCGGCCCAGGTTTCCAATGAGCCTTCTACACGATCTCCGCTTTGCCGTGCGCCTGCTGCGTAAGGACTGGTGGTTCGCGCTCGTGGCCGTCGTGACCCTTGCGCTGGGGATTGCCGCCAACAGCGCCGTCTTCACGCTCGTGAATGCGGTCCTCGTCCGCGGGCTCCCTTTCCGTGAAGCCGACCGCGTCGTGGGGCTCCGCACGCGCGATGCGCGCAACATGGACCTCGGCGTGTCGTATCTCGACTTTCTCGACTGGCAGAAGGCTCGGAGCTTCTCCGACATCTCGCTCATGGCGCAGCCGACCTTCAATGTTAGCGAAGAAGGTCGCGCGCCGGAGCGTTTCGCAGGGGCGGTCGTCTCTGCGAATTTGTTTCAGCTCATCGGCGAAAAGGCTCTCATCGGCCGCACGTTGCAGCCGGCAGACGATGCACCAGATGCCCCTGCCGTGGTCGTGCTGGGGTACGGCATGTGGCAATCACGCTACGCCGGCAACCCGGCCGTTCTCGGACGAACCATCAGGGTCAACGACCTGCAGGCCACGGTCGTGGGTGTCATGCCGAACGGCATGAAGTTTCCTCCCAACAGCGACCTGTGGATTCCGCTTGGAACCTCAATCGTGGCAAAGAGCCAGGGACGCCAGGTCCGCAACTACATGGTGCTGGGCCGGTTAACCGATGGCACGACCATCGAACAGTCGCAGGGGGAGCTGGCCGCGATTGCCGCAAATCTCGCGAAGGCGTATCCGGACACGAACAAGGACTTCGTGCCGATCGTGCAGACCTATCTCGAGCGCACGAACGGCGGTCAGCTCGAATTGGTGTTCTGGTCGCTCATGGGCGCTGTGGTCTTCGTCTTGCTCATCGCGTGTGCGAACGTGGCCAACCTGTTGCTCGCGCGCGCAGCCCAGCGATCGAAGGAGATTGCTGTCAGAGTGTCGATTGGCGCCACCCGGTGGCGGCTCGTGCGTCAGCTGCTCGTGGAAAGCGTCCTCGTCGCCATCGTTGCCGGGATTGTGAGCCTCCCGTTGTCGGTTCTCGGGATCCGGCTGGTTCGACTCGGCCACCCAGGATGTCGGTAAACCGTACTTCATGGAATTCACGATGGACGTCAGCGTCTTCACGTTCTTTGCCGTGCTGTGTCTGGCGACGGGGATCGTGTTTGGTCTGGCCCCTGCGCTCCACGTCTCGAAGACGAACGTGAACGATGTGCTGAAAGAGAGCGGACGCGGCAACACGGGGACGTCACACGCACGGCGATGGATGAGCGCCCTGCTGGTCTTCGAGCTGGCCCTCACGCTGGTGCTGCTCGCAGGTGCCGGCTTCATGATGCGGAGCTTCTTGAACTTGTACCGGCTGGACCTCGGGATTGATACGTCGCGCCTGGTGATCATGCAGTTGGTGCTGCCCGAGCGCCGGTACAAAAGCTCAGAAGAAAAGAACGCGTTCATCCGCCGCGTCGACGAACGGCTGGCTGCGATTGGGGCCATCGAAGCAGCCACGACGGCCAGCAATTGGCCCTTGAGCGGTGGAGCCGTTCGCCAATTCGAGCTCGATGGCGCACCGAAGCAGGACACCCTGCCGCAGGTCACCATGCTCAGCGTGGGGCACCGCTACACGACAACCATCGGGTTGCCGGTTTTGCGCGGTCGCCCGTTCCGCGAAGACGATGCGACGACAGGCCGCGAGGGCGCGATCGTCAACCAGCGACTCGTCGATATGCATTTTGCCGGCGTCAGCCCGGTCGGCAGGCGCATCCGCCTGACGGAGGACCGGCCCGAAGGCGCGATCACAGCCGCGTTCACCGTCGTGGGTGTGGTTGCCAACATCCGGCAGCGGAACATGGAAGATGTGAATACCGATCCGATCGCGTACGTGCCCTACACAGGCAATCGCGGCCTTGGGGAAAGCACGGTTCTCATCATTCGGGGGCGGTCGGATCCGGCAAAGATGACGGCGCTCGTTCGCGAAGAACTGCGCGCCCTCGATCCCGACCTGCCGCTGTTCAACATCAGGTCGCTCGACGAAAGCCTGGCGCGTCAGCGCTGGCCGTTCCGAGTCTTCGGATCGATGTTTGCGATCTTCGCGCTCATCGCGCTGGTGCTCTCGGTGGTGGGCATTTACGCCATTACGGCGTACAGCGTGACGCAGCGCACCCAGGAGATTGGCGTGCGCATGGCCCTGGGGGCTCGGCCACGTGACGTCGTCACGTTGATTCTTCGACGCACCTCGGTCCAGGTCGCGATTGGGCTCACCATTGGTCTGGCCGGCGCCTTTGGCGTGGGTCAGCTCCTCCAGCGACTCCTCATCCAGACGAGCACGCGCGATCCCCTGACGCTGGGGTCCATTGCCTTGTTGATGGTGGCTGCCTCGACCGCCGCGTGCATCATCCCGGCGCGCCGTGCAGCCGAATTGGATCCGTTGATTGCGCTCAGATATGAATAGTCGACGCTCAGGTGCACGCATCACCGAGGACACCGGCGCCGCCGCAATACTTGACGTCCTGAAGCTGAATCAGCAGGCCGTCCGGATCCGTGAAATAGAGTTCCGGCGTGCCTTCCTTGGCGCCACCACGATTTTCCATGCGCATGCTGATGTAGTGGACCAGCGGTCCCGGCGCACCCTGCGGGTTTGCTCTTGGCTTGATCCCGTACCCTTCGAGCGACTTGATGACCTTGTCAGGATTGAAATCGTCCATCCCCAGACAGAGGTGATTGATGCTGGCAGGACGAGGTGCACTGCTGGGAGCGCCTCGGCCACCTCCGCCGCCGGCAAACATGATGAACTGAACGCCCTCGCCGATGCCCAGTAGCGGCGCGTTCGGGCCCTGATACGCTTGAACGCCAAACCCGAACAGCTCCTGGTAGAACTTGTTCGAGCGCGCCGCGTCGGACACGAAGTTCGTGCAGTGGCTCCAGCTGCGAACGCGGAGCAGCCCTGGCTTCGGTGATGTTTCGGGCATGGGGCAGACTGTGCCGAGCGCGCCCGATCCACCGCAGTACCGTGAATCCTGCAACTGGATGTCGATGCCGTCGGGATCGCCGAAATGGAGCTCGGCGATACTTTCGTTGGCTCCGGCCGCGCCCGAGCCGCGCCTCCTCACGAGCCACCGCATTGGGCCCACAGTGTCACTCTTCGTGATGCCGTGTTGCTCGAGGATGCCGACGATTCGGTCAAGGTCGAAATTGTCGATGCCCAGACAGATGTGATCGATCTTCGGCGGGCTCGAGCCGGCAGGGCTGACGCCAAGGAATTCCGGTCCGTTACCGACCTGAAGATTGGCGGCCGATCCTTGCCGGCTGATCACAGGCATGCCGAAGAGTCCTTGATAAAACTCCTCGGAGCGCTTCACGTCGGCCACCGAGAGCGCGACATGATTGATGCCCCTCACGCGTATTTCCGCGCTGCGAGTCTGTGCCGCTCGGCGCGGCACCATCATCAGCGCTGGCAGAGAAACGAGCAGGGATCGACGCGAAATCCGACGGCTTTCGTGCGGTTCCATAATCAGTTCGATCGACTGACGTTGCGAAATTGCAGTACGTAGGCCGGGTCCTGCTCTTTGGACCCGGCTGCAGGCGGGCCTACAAAGCAAGGCCCGCCCTACGTACTGCCAACTGCCAACTGCGGACTGCCTAAGGCTCCAGCAGCGCAAATGCCGTGAGTGCCGCGCCGGCGGGAATGAGCACGTACTGACGCCCGTCGAGCATATAGGTCATCGCGGCTGCTCCATGGATGGCCGAACCCATCTGATATCGCCAGAGGTTCTTCCCCGTTCGCGAATCGAAGGCCATGAAGTTGCCTTGCGCGTCGCCGCTGAACACCAGACCTGAAGCGGTGGACATGACGCCCGCCATGGCGGGCGTGAAGTGGCGGAATTCCCACCGCCGCTCGCCTGTGGTGGGATCGATCGCGCGCAGGGCGCCGTACACCTTCTCCACACTGCGCTCGCGTTGGGCGCCGCCGCCGGTGAACCGCTCGCCTTCTTTGAATTCCACCGGCCACGCATAGTAGGTGGCGCAGGCCTCGCGCGCGGTGACAAAGAACAGCCCGAGGCTCGGATCGAACGAGGGGGGCATAAAATTAGTTCCACCCGTGATGTCGGGGCACGTCCGTGCGCCGGTTTCGCTGGGCGTGTTGTTGGGTTGGAGGATGGGCCGGCCGTCGCGGCCAATCTCCTGGGCCCAGGTCGTCTCGACAAACGGCGTGGCTTTGAGCAGCTCTCCGGTGGCTCGGTCGAGCGAGTAGAAAAAGCCGTTGCGGTTCGCCAGCATCACGACCTTGCGCCGGCCGGGACCGATCGTGGCCTCGCCCAACACAGGGATTTGCGTTGCGTCCCAGTCGTGCACGTCGTGAGGCGTGAACTGATAGTGCCATCGGAGCTTGCCCGTATCGAGGTCGAGCGCCACTAGAGAATCGCTGTAAAGGTTGTCGCCCTCACGCTGGCGGCCGTAGTAGTCGGGCCCGGGGTTGCCCGTGGTCCAGTACGTCAGGTTGAGGTCCGGATCGTAGGCGCCCGTGACCCAGATTGCCGCTCCTCCGGTTTTCCAGGAGTCGCCCTTCCACGTATTGCCGCCGGGCTCTCCTGGCGCGGGCACGGTATAGAAACGCCAGGAGCGCTTGCCCGTCTGCGCATCGTAGGCGTCGATGAAGCCGCGCACACCGAACTCGCCGCCCGCGACGCCCACGATGACTTTGTCTTTCACAACGAGCGGGGCGACCGTCGCCGCGTAGCCTTTCTCGTATTCGGCCATCGGCACGTCCCAGACCACTCCACCGGTCTTCATGTCGAGAGCGACGACATGGGCGTCGAGCGTGGTCATGAACAGCCGATCGCCGAGCACACCGAACCCGCGATTGACGGGCCCGCAGCAGGGCCGTATGCCCTCTGGTAGCTGGCGGCGGTACTCCCAAATCTGCCGGCCCGTACGCGCGTCGATTGCCCACGCGGTGTTGTTGGGCCCGGTGATGTACAGGACGCCATCCAGGAAAATTGGCGTGGCCTCGAACCGACCCGGCACGTCGTTCTGGAACGTCCATTGCGCGGTCAGGCGCCGGATGTTGGCGGGCGTGATTTGCTTGAGCGGGCTGTGGCGCTGGCCGCTGTAGTCGCCAGAATAGGTCAACCAGCGCGTCGGATCGTTCAGCCCGCCGACCAGATCCTGCGAGGTCACCTGAGGGGCGGCGGGCTGTTGTGCGACGAGCGGCACCTGCCACAGCAGGGCCATCAAGAATGCCAGCCGAAGGATGCCAGCGATCGTTATGCGCATATGTCCCTCATCTGTCGTACGTGGGGCGGGGCTTTTAGCCCCGCCGAGTCAGCCGGACCTAAAGGTCCGGCCTACGTACTTCAGGGCCGCACCTGGCCCTCACCGCGTAAGCCACTGAGATAGGTCACCAGGTCGTTCAGGTCGCGATCGTTCAGTCGTTCGGGTGTGTAGTCCGTCATCAGTGAGCGCGGCTCGTTGATCACCTCCCGCAGGTTCGCTTTGACGTATCCCTGGATGCGCTCCCGCGTGTCCATGACTTGAATGGAGAACGAATCCTCGTTCTTCCTCACGCCGCGAATGCGGTCGCCCGTGCGTGTGACCAGCGTGACCGGCTCGTAGCCCGGCCTGATGTATTCGCTAGCGGTGCGAATCTCGCGCGTGAGCGCGACTCGCGATCGAGCTGCACCGATTCGCGAGAGGTCGGGCCCCAGGCGGCCGCCGACGCCGTTGACGACATGACAAGTACTGCAAGTGACCTTGAACACCTTGGCGCCAGCTTCGGCATTGCCGCTCGGGCCCGGCGACGCGGCCGGCGTGCCGAGCGAGCGAAGATACGCGATGAGCTTCCAGATTTCATCGTCCATCGCGTTGCTCGACGGCATCTCCGTACCGGGCACACCCTTGCGGATGGTCGTGAACAGCCGATCGTCGGTCGCGCCGTCTGCCACCACTTCGGTCAGATCCGGAGCGCGGTATCCGCGCGCGTCCATCCCGTGGCAGTCCGCGCAACTTCTCCGGAAAAAGCCCATGCCACTGCGGATGGACTCTTCGTTGCCTTCGTGAGGATTCTTCGGGGGGCGATCCTGGGCCAGGGGGAAGGCGCTGCCGCAGAGCCAAAGCAGACCGCACGCCAGCATCGCCCGAGTGGATGTCATGTGATCAGCATGAAGCATGAGTCAGGAATCGAAAAATATCAACGAGTTTGAAGGCTGAAGGGCCCGGCCGACGGGAGTAACATGCACCGCGCTCAGAACTACATGGAGTCCTGACGATGTTGCCATCCGAGCGAATTGACTACTCACCTATTTCCAGCCGGCCGCGTCTGACGTTACCGGGGGGTGCGCGCCTGGCAGTCTGGATCATCGTGAATGTCGAGGAATGGAATCCACGGGAGGCGTTGCCACGGACGGTGCTGACGCCGCCGGCCGGTGGTTCGCCGATACCCGACGTTCCCAACTGGTCCTGGCACGAATACGGAAATCGCGTCGGCTTCTGGCGAATGCTCGAGGTGCTGGATCGCGTCAAGACCCCTGTCGTGCTGGCTATCAACGGCTCGGCGATCGAGGCGTATGAGCCGATTGCGCGCGCGGCCCTGGACCGTGGCTGGGAGTTCATCGGCCACGGCTTCGGCCAGAAGAATATGCAGAAGGTTCCCGACGAGCGAGCCGATATCGCGAAAACGACGGCGGTGATCCGTGACTTTACCGGCCGCGCGCCGCGCGGGTGGCTTGGGCCCGGCCTGACGGAGACCTGGGAGACGCCGGACATTCTGGCGGACGAAGGTTACGACTATATCTGCGACTGGGTACTCGATGATCAGCCCGTCCTCCTGAAGACACGCAGTCGCTCGCTTGTGAGCGTGCCGTACACGCAGGAATGCAACGACGTGGCCATGATCCTTCTTCAGCACCACAAGGCGAGCGAGTACAAGGACCGCGCCATCGATCAATTCGAGCAGTTGTATTCCGACGCCAGGGAATCAGCGCGAGTTATGGCGCTGGTGGTGCACCCCTACATCATGGGCGCTCCGCATCGCATGCGCTACTTCCGGGAAGCCCTGGAGCACATTCACTCTCATCCGGGAGTCGTGTTCTGGACTGGCGAGCAGATTCTGGAGTGGTTTCTCAGCGCGGCAAAATCAGGAGTAACATAGGCGCACTCACGAAGAGACGAAAGGACATCCTCATGAGGTATTCCTCTCTCATGGTCGTGGCGCTGGGCATCGCGCTCACCGCAGGTGTCGCCGCGCAGCAGCAGGCGCGCACCGAAAAACAGAACATGGAGCTCGTTGCGTACGACGACCTCCAGAGCCGGAGCGCCTATCAACCGATCATTCATCGCCAGGGGCAGCGGTGGATTGCGTACATCGGCCATCACGGCGGCGTGGGGTTCAATCACCTGACGGGCCAGAAGGAGCCCAACGGCACGTCAATCATCGACGTCACCGACGTGAAACGGCCCAGGTACCTGGCGCATATTCCCGGCCAGTCCGGCGTCGCCGAAGATGGTGGCGCCCAGATGGTCCGGGCGTGCAATGGCAGCGACCTCCCGCGGGCGGACAAGAGCAAGGTGTACCTGCTGCGCACCTTCGGCAACGCCGCCCACGAGATTTGGGACGTGACCGATCCCGCCAAGCCAAGCCGCCTTACCGTCATCGTCGAGGGGCTGCACGGAACGCACAAGAATTGGTGGGAGTGCGAAACCGGCATCGCGTACCTCGTGTCGGGCGATCATGCGTGGCGCGCGCACCGAATGACGAAAATTTACGACCTCAGCAACCCGGCTGCGCCCGTCTTCATTCGCGACTTCGGGCTGCCGGGTCAGCAAGCGAACGCCACAGGTCCCGTGCCGACCGAACTGCACGGACCAGTCTCGATGGGACCGAAAGGCAACCGCGTGTACTTTGGGTACGGCACGAGTCGCGGCGGCATCCTGCAAATCGTGGATCGCGACAAGCTTCTGAACGGTCCAAAGGAACCGACTGACGAGAACCTTCGGTATCCGGAAATCAGCAGGCTCACGCTTCCCCCGAATGTCGGCGCGCACACGGTCTTCCCGGTTCTGGGCATGCCGATCGCCGAGTTTGCCACCGCGAGGGATGGAAAGAGCCGCGACGTGGTGGTGATCACCAACGAGTCAACCGCCAACGAATGCCTCGAAGCGAGGCAGATGGTGTGGATTGCAGATATCACCAACGAGGCGACGCCGTTCGGCATGTCGAACTGGACCGTGCCGGAAAAAAGCGGCGGCTTCTGCAGCAAAGGCGGGCGGTTTGGCACGCATTCCTCGCAGGAGAATTTCACGCCGATCTATTACAAGCGCGTGATGTTCTTCGCCCACTTCAACGCCGGCGTGCGCGCGGTGGATATTCGCGATCCGCTTGCCCCCAAGGAAATCGCGCACTTCATTCCGCCCATCACCGAGCAGACCGACAAACGCTGCGTGGGGAAGGGTCCGGAGGAACGCTGCAAGACGGCCATTCAAACCAACAACGTCGAGGTGGACGATCGCGGCTACATCTACATCGTGGACCGCGCAAACACGGGTCTGCACATTCTCGAGTTGACCGGGGATGCGAGGAAGGTGGCGAATTTTCAGTGAGCCGGACCTAAAAGGTCCGGCCTACGTACCCACGGACTGTACGTGCTGTACGTAGGGCGGACCTTACAGGTCCGCCGTCACACACAAACCAAATCTACTCTGTGATCTCTGTGACCTCTGTGGTGCTTTGTTGATTAATCTCAGGCGAACAAATCCTTCTTCCACACTCGTCCAGCAAGAGACACGTAGAACGCCCGCACGGCGAGCACGATGACGGCGCCGACAATCAGGAACATGCTTGGGGCATACCAGGCAGAAAAATCCAGAGTGGCGGGCACGTTGATCAGGAGATTGGCGATCAAAAGAGCAACAGTCAGGGATAGCAATCCGAAACGCAGTACCGACGAAGGCGCCCAAACCGAAGTAAAAGAACGACTGGGCGCCATCGATGAGCGGGTTCTCGCTGCCGAGCGCCTCGAGCACACCGAAGACCGCCGCAAACACCACGCTTGCGACCTGCTGATTACGCAAGAGCACTCGAAGGAGGAACAGAAAGAAGAAGAACAACAAGGTGCTCCGCAGGGCGTAGGCCGCCTGCAGCAGAATCAATGCTGCAGTGCCTCGGCTCCCAAGCAGAACGTCCGTCGAGCCCGGGTACGACATGGCAGTGGCACCCTGCCACAGTTCGACGCCTTTCATCAGAATGGCCATCGTAATTCCATACCCGATGCCGGCGAGCACATCCCGTCCCACGATGGAATCGCGTGCGCCGTTGGTCCAAAGGGTCGTCCACGACACCAGCGTCTGAGGCCAATAACGGCGCACGTACGGCTCGAGTGCCAGATAAATCGTCCACAGGAGCACTCCGTAAAAGACAGCCGTCGCAATGGCAACGAACATCGTTCCGAACAGGCCGGGCGACGCGACAACGTGGACCTGACTCGCCCACAGTGCCAGGAGCAGTCCGGTCATCCCGTACGCCAGGTGCCGTGCGCTGTGGCGATCTCCGCGGTTTTCGCGCAGGTTTTTTCGCGCCAGCAGGACGGCAGCAACCAGGAGGGCGATGAGTAGCCCGATGATCGCGACCACGAAAAGGGTGTCACGGCCTGTCGAAGGGGGCGGCGTTCGCCACGGCACCGTCCACAACGCGATGAGCAGAAATCCTACAGGCTTGCCGCGGAGCGATGCGGCTTCCACACGTAGCGGCTGCTTGCTCTCGGGCCACGTTCCCGTCCACGCCATCCGGGTATCGGATGTGGCCAGCCACGTCCAGATCGGTTCTGCCGGTTGTAATTGCGAAGCATCGAGCCCGGCAAGTGACAGAAGCGGCCCCCAGTCGGTCGTGTGCGCAACAGGCGATGCCGGTTCCTGCCGCTGCTGCGGAATGGCCTCGAGAAACCTCAGGCGACCCTCGTGATCCAGCCCCACGTGAACCATGCCCGACAGGATCGGTGGTGGATCTTCCGCGTTGACGATTCCAGGGGTCAGCAGGTCGTGATGGAACTCGAGACCGGTCAGCGCAAACGGACTCTGTCGGTACCAGAAGATCAGCGGTGACGGCTGCCGTGTGAGCACCTCGTCCCAGCGAGGTGCCGGCTTCTCGTTGTTTCGTGCGTATTCGATCAGGGCATCATCCCAGAGAAAGCCGTACGCATCGTCACGGACTCGGTCGGTGTAACCGATCTGACGGATCGCGTCCCGCGCTTTCTGCGCCAGCACTTCTCCGGAGTATTCGGGTCGCATTCGGTTGAGCGGGCTGGCGCGCACCGCGAGCGCAAAGGCGCCGACGATACCCGCAAGGATCGCCACCAACACCGGGATGGCCACGCGGGCGCTGAGCCCGGTGCCCTCCCCCGCTGCCGCAACCATTTCCGGTGAAGGGGTTTCACCCGCGGCAAGCGCGGCCGCCAGCGGGTCGCCGCCAGGCAGCGCTGCGGCAACTGCAAGGGCGGACGAGGGACGTCGTGCGGGATCGGGTTCGAGACAGCGCTGAATCGCGCGCTCGATGGCGGGATCGAGCCCGCTGAGGAGTTGCGCGGGCGGCGTGGCCGCACGCGTCTTGTGCTGGTTGACCAGCTCGCCAATTGTCGTGGCTGTAAACGCCCGTCGGCCGGTGAACAACTCGTACAACACGAGCCCGAGCGCAAAAATGTCGCTGCGCGCCGTGACTTCGCGCCCCAGCAGCTGCTCGGGCGCCATGTAGGCGGGCGTTCCGGCGCGCACGTCGGCAACAGGACCCACGGCCGCCAGCCCAAAGTCCATCACCCGGACTTTGCCCGCGCCATCGAGCATCACGTTGGCTGGCTTGAGATCGCGATGGAGCACGCCGCGCTCGTGCGCTGCGGCCAGACCTGCGCAAAGCTGGCGAGCCAGCTCGAGCGCTTTGTCCTCGGGGAAGCGGCCTATCCGACGGAGTGACGAGGCAAGATCCTCGCCGCCAACGTACTCCATCGAGATGTACGGATGGCCGTCGACTTCGCCAATGTCGTAGACGCGGCAGATGTTGGGATGCGAGACCTGTCGTGCCGTGCGCACCTCGTTGTGAAACTGCGCGAGGCGCACCGGGTCGTTTCGAATGCCCTCCGGAAGAAACTTCAACGCAACCGGCTGCCCGAGTCGCAGGTCGTCCGCGCGGTAGACCTCTCCCATCCCCCCGCGCCCCAGGAGTCCGATTACCCGGTATCGTTCGTCGATGATGACACCTGGCTCAAAGCGTCCGTGATCGATGGAATCGGACGAAGAAAGCCAGCCACTCGAGGAAGATGGCGTCCGGCCGGAAGGCGGGACCGAACGTGTGGCGGCCTGCGAAACAGCAGCCTCCTCGGGACGCGTGCCCTGCTGAGATTCGGCAGTCTGCGGCGCCGGCGACATCGGTTGTCCGCAAGCAGGGCAAAAGCGCGCCGTGCCCTGAATCTTGGCGCCGCAGGCGGGACAGAACATTGGGGAGATTCTACGAGGGGCGAGGTGTTGATAGCGACAGCCGATGTTGCCGACCACCGGTGAGCCGATTGCACCACATTTTGCGCAGTACAAACGTCAAGGGAGGGACTGCCATGATCGGTTCACATCGACTCTGGCTGAGCGGGCTCACAGTGGCAGCGATAGCGTTGTGGCCTGCAAGCGGTGAAGCGCAAACGATGGCGCGAACATTCGAAGAGCCTCAACAGATTGTGCGAGCTGAGGACACCATCGTGAGCGCTGGTTGGTTCGAGCGAGCAGCTGAGCGCGAAGTTCGCCGTCTGAAGCCCTCGACGGCTTTCGCGGATTCTGGATGGCTGCTCGTCCGGCAGCCGGGACCGGAGAAGCGCAGCTGGATCGGTCGCCACCCCGCACTGTTTGGCGCGTTGGTGGGTTTTGCAGGCGGCTTTCTGATCGGGTACCTGCCAGGTGATGACGGCGTCTTCGACGACTTTACGGCCGGATTCAATGGGTGGGTCATGGGAGGGATTGGCGCGGGTACAGGCGCGACCGTGGGCGCAGTCGTGGGACTGTCGAGGAAGTAGCCCACGACTGGAAGAAGAAGTAGCGCGCGGGCTTTAGCCCGCGCTAAGGCGCCACACACGCAAAACTCGAGGCGCTGTCTTCCGTGCCCGGCGCGCCCGTGAACTTGGGCCATTTCGGCCACTCGCACAACGGGCGCGAACGCTTGGCGTCGGCATTCCCGTCAACAGCCGTGAGCGCGACCGGCGCCCGGCCGTTTTCAACCCAGTGCTGCAGCGCCGAGAGGCTGTCGAACTTGGCGTTGAACGGGCCAAAGCCGTGGCCGAATCCGGGAATCATGTAGAAGCGGATGAAGCTGTCGACTCCTGCCTGGCCGAACTGCTTGACCTGCCTCTGGTAGTACAGCTCCGTATTGTGCGGCGTGATGAAATCGTCTGCCGTGCCGTGGGTCAGGATGATCTTGCCGCTCTTTTTCCTGAAAGGCTCCAGGCTCACATCGGAGACGTCCATGATCGATGCCACGGTCGCAATGCGCGTCTGAAATTGCCGTGGGTCGAACTGCATCGTGTCGAGCGCCGGGTTGCGGCTGATGATGAATTTCGCTGTCTGATCTCCGGCTGTGTAAAGCAAGGGCTCCTTGCCCGACAGCGGATTCGAGGGCTGCGGTATCTGGCCGAAGTTCGACCGACCCTGGAACAGCGCGCCTTCGAGCAGCGGCCACCTCGGGAACGAGTCCAGGCCGGCAATCGTGAACCCAGGCTTGTAGTCGGACGTGATGCGCGCCACGGCGGCCAACTGTGCGTCGGAGAGGCACGTGTCGCCGGCATCGGCACCGTTGGCGCAACGGAGCGTCTTGACGTCGAACGCGGTGTTGCACGTCCGCACGTCGCCGACGATCCCATCTGTGACGCCGTCGAGGCCGTCGCATTTGGCATAGACGGCGTCGGTGATCAGCTTCACCTCCGCCGGGTTCATCCACCCGGCGCCGCCGCCCTCGTACAAGGCGCGCCCCGCATTGAGCGAACCCAGATGAAGCAGCGTAACGTTGTAGGCGGGGTAATGCGCGACGACCCCGTCGTAGTCGTTCGGATAGCGTGCGGCGGCATCGAGCGCTTCGTGCCCTCCCTGCGAGCCGCCGATGAAGTAGAAGCGTTCGGGCGCACGGCCGTACGCCTTCTTGATAATCTCGACCGCGACGTCGTGGCCTTTCTTGACGGACTCTTTACCGAAGTTTCTGAGCGCCTCGTCATCCATCGCAAAGCTGCCGTCGAACCCGGCTTTGGATTTGTGGCCGCCGTCGGTGCCGAGCGTGACGAAGCCCCGCTTCAGCGGGTTGTCGACCAAGGCGGGCTGCAAGGTGAAGCCGGCCAGCCCGGTCACCAGCGTGCCGTTGTAGCCGCCGCCGCCCATCTGCAGCGCGCGCCGGTTCCACGCGGCCGGCAGGTTGACCTGGAATTCCATGCTTGGCGAGGCCGCGTTGTGCGGCTTGATGATGCCGATGACCTTGCAGAAGCTGCCGTTCGGGTTGTCTTTGTCCGATGCCGCGACGGGAGCGGCAGTCTGGACGAGCGCCCCGCCGGTCGGCAAACCAATGGAAGACGCGGGAATCGACAGGCCCTGGAGGCTCGCGCACGCCGTGGGGGGCAATGGCGTGTGATCTTCCTGGGCCGTGCCCGCGACGGCCAGGCTGGTGACCAACGCGGTCAACAACGCCGTCAAGAGGATGCGCGCACTTCGCCGCAACGTTCCATTCTTCATCGTCATATTCTAACCGCCTCCCTCTTCATACTCGCTGATGTCGGGGCACGAGCACATCAGGTTGCGATCGCCATATGGATGGTCGATACGGGCGACCGGGGGCCAGTATTTGTAAACGCGCACCCAGGGAAGCGGAAACGCCGCATCAGCGCGCGAGTAGGGATGAGTCCAGTTCTCGGCGGTCAGTTGTGTGGCCGTGTGGGGGGCGTTTCTGAGCACGTTGTCGTTGGGATCGGCCCGGCCGTCCAGGAGGGCTTGAATTTCCTGACGGATGTGAATCATGGCCTCGCAGAACCGGTCTAATTCTTCAATGGGCTCGCTTTCGGTGGGCTCGATCATGAGCGTGCCGGGAACCGGGAACGATACGGTCGGCGCGTGAAAGCCGTAGTCCATCAATCGTCGCGCGACGTCCTGCTCGTCCACGCCCGCACTCTTGAACCCGCGCAAATCCAGAATCATCTCGTGGGCGACGCGTCCGTTCGGGCGCGTGTAAAGCACCGGATAGTGCGGCTGCAGACGAGCCTTCAGATAGTTCGCGCTGAGAATGGCCTGGCGGCTGGCGGCCGTCAGCCCCTCGGCGCCCAGCATGCGGATGTAGCCATAAGAAATGACCAGCACGCAGGCGCTGCCCCATGGCGCCGCCGAGACTGCTGGAATCGGATGCTCACCACCCACAGGTATAACGGGGTGGCCGGGCAGGTACGGCGCGAGATGGGCGGCCACGGCAATCGGTCCCATGCCGGGCCCTCCCCCGCCATGCGGGATGGCAAACGTCTTGTGCAGATTGAGGTGACACACATCGGCGCCGATCTTTCCCGGGCTCGTGAGGCCAACCTGCGCGTTCATGTTGGCGCCGTCCATGTACACCTGACCGCCGTACTCGTGCACGATGTTACAGATTTCCTGGACGCGATCCTCGAACACGCCGTGCGTGGAGGGATACGTAATCATGAGCGCGGCCAGGCGCTTGCGGTGCTCCTTCGCCTTGGCCTTGAGGTCGTCCACGTCGATGTTGCCGTGCTGGTCCGTCCGCACGACCACGACGCGCATGCCCGCGGCCACGGCGGTGGCGGGATTGGTGCCGTGGGCGGACGCCGGAATCAGCACCACGTCTCGCTGCGCATGACGCTGGTCGCGGTGGAACGCGCGAATCACCATGAGGCCGGCGAACTCTCCCTGCGCGCCGGAGTTGGGTTGCAACGACACCGCCTGAAGACCCGTAATTCGCGCGAGCGCCTGCTCGAGCCCGCGAGTGACGCGCGCGTAGCCAAGCGCCTGATCGATTGGCACAAAAGGATGAAGCCCGGCAAACTCGGGCCACGTGATCGGCAGCATTTCGGTGGCGGCCGTCAGCTTCATCGTGCACGACCCCAGCGGAATCATCGATCGGTCGAGGCCGATGTCGCGCCGCTCGAGGTTGCGCAGGTAGCGCATCATTTCGATTTCGGAATGGTGCAGGTTGAACACCGGATTCGTCAGAAACGATGTGTGCCGCTCGAGCGACACGGGAAGCCTGTCGGCATGAGGCGGACCTGGAGGGTCCGTGTGAGGCGGACCTAAAAGGTCCGCCCTACGTACCGACACAGGAGGCGGACCTGGAAGGTCCGCCCTACGTACTAACTCCACGGGTTTCGATGGCTCGCCCATGGCGCGCGCGAAGATATCGACAATCGTCTGGACGTCTTCGAGCGAGGTGGTCTCGTCGAGCGCAATGCCGATGTGGCCATCGGCGAAATATCTGAAGTTCGTCCGCGCTTCGAGCGCCACCTCTCGAAGCCGGCGCGCCCCTTCCCCACCGTCGGGCAACCGAACCTTCAGCGTGTCGAAGAACGCGGCGTTGATCTGCGCGAGGCCGAGTGTTTTGAGCACGCGTTCGAGCGCGCACGCCAGAGCGTGGACGCGGCGCGCGATGCGTGTGAGGCCCGCGGGACCGTGGTACACCGCGTACATCCCGGCCATGTTGGCCAGGAGCGCCTGCGCAGTACAGAATATTCGACGTCGCCTTCTCGCGCCGGATGTGCTGCTCGCGCGTCTGGAGCGCCATTCGATACGCACGATGGCCTTCGAAATCGACCGAAACCCCAATGAGCCGTCCCGGCATCTGGCGCACGTGCTCCGTGCGCGTGGCCAGGAACGCCGCATGCGGTCCGCCGTAGCCGAGCGGCACACCAAACCGCTGGGCGCTGCCCACCACCACGTCGGCGCCGGCTTCCCCCGGCGGTAGCAAACGCACCAAAGCGAGCAGATCGGTGGCAACGGCCACCAGCGCTCCCGCCTGATGCGCACGTTCGATAACCGGCCTGGGATCTTCTACCAGACCGTCATCGTCCGGGTACTGCAGCAGGACGCCAAAGACCGACGCGTCGAGTTCCAGCGCATTTCCTTCCGCAATCCGCAGCGTAAAGCCGAGGGGCTCGGCGCGGCCGCGCAGCACCTCGAGCGTTTGCGGAAAGCATCGCGACGACACGACGAACGTATTCCGATCTTTTTTCCCGTCTTTCGCACCCGGGAGCCGCTGTTGGATGCGATGCAACATCGTCATGGCTTCGGCCGCCGCGGTGGCCTCGTCGAGCAGCGATGCGTTGGCAACCTCGGTGCCCGTCAGATCGCTCACCATCGTCTGGAAGTTGAGCAGCGCTTCCAGGCGCCCCTGCGCGATCTCGGCCTGGTAGGGTGTGTACGGCGTATACCAGCCGGGGTTTTCCAGCATGTTGCGGAGGATGACGCTTGGCGTGATCGTCCCGTAGTAGCCCGTCCCGATGTACGACCGGTAGCGGCGGTTCTCGGCGGCAATGCGGCGCAGGCGCTCGAGAAAGTCGTATTCGCTTTCGCCCTCGGGCAGGTCCAGCGGCCGATCCAGGCGGATGCTTGTCGGGATCGCTTCGTCAATCAGCGCGTCGAGCGACGAGGCGCCAATGGCTTCGAGCATGGTCTTGCGGTCGCGATCGTCGGGGCCGATGTGGCGGTTCTGGAAGTGGTCGGTCGAGTTGAAAGGCATAGGCTCAACGCAGAGTTCGCAGGGGCCGCCGCGGCACGCTAAGGATCTTATGGAAGGAATTCCTCTGCGGCCTCCGCGACCTCTGCGTCCACAGCGTTGAAATTTTCATGGGTTCAGTTTGTCAGTCCTTCGTATCCAGTGGCATCGAGCAACGACTTCGCTTCGGCTGGTTTGGTCAGCTCGAGGTCGATCATCCAGGCGCCGTGCGCGTCGCTGTTGATCGCTTCAGGTCGCTCCCGAAGGGCGCTGTTGATCTGGACGACGCGACCGGACAAGGGGGCGAAAAGCTCCGAGACGGCTTTCACAGATTCGACCGAGCCAAACACCTGACCCTGCTGCAGCTCCGTTCCCACCTCGGGAAGCTCGAGGTACACCACGTCGCCGAGCTGCTGCTGTGCGTAGTCGGTAATGCCAACGCGTCCGCGGTTGCCAGTAATCGTGACCCACTCGTGATCTTTGCTGTACTTCCTGTCTGTTGGATACATGGCCACACTACACTAGCACGGCGAGCGTTCAAGATTTCCGATGGGTCTTACTGGCCCGCGCCGGCTGCGCGCAGCAGCTGGGACATCCGCTCGCGGTTGGCGGGATTCATCGAGTCTGCCAGGGCATAGTCGAGAGGTGTCCGATTGCTCGCGCGCTCGCGCGCGTTGACGTCGGCCCCGCGTGCAATCAGCAGTTTCGCCACCGCGACACGTCCCTCGAGATCCGACGTTCCGGCAAGACCGAATACGGCGTCGTGCAGGGGCGTCCGTCCGAATTTTGTCGTGGCGTTGACGCTGGCGCCCCTCGCGACGAGGACCGTTGCCACGCGTGCCTCACCGTACTGCGCGGCCAGATGGAGTGCTGTATCGCCGGCCGGCTCGGCAGGCGTATGGACGTCGGCGCCGCGGCCGATGAGCAGCTCCGTTAAATCCTCGCGGCCGAATCTTGCGGCGGTGTGTAGCGGCGCCAGACAGAACGCCCCGAACAACCGATTCACCTCTTCCCCATTTTGCTCGAGCCAGCCGTCGAGATTGATCCGATCGGCAGGCCGCCTGGTTCGGCCGGTGGACGACCAGTCTTGAATCGCGGACGGAGGAGCACTGCAGTGCCGTCTTCCCCTGACGGGATCGTAGTAGTCGCCCTCCTCGAACCAGCGGGCCGACAGCACGGCAAGAGCCAGCGCCGCGGCCGCGATCAGTCCCATCCGCATGAAGGGGTTATCGGCAAAGCCCTGCTATTGCCTGCTGCAGGCGCCGATAACAATCGGTATCCGATCCGTACTGTGGGTGTTGGCCTGCCCTTCCATGGGGTGACTGATGCACTGGCGTCCGATTGCAGCGATCCTGGCTCTCTTCGCCCTAGGTATCTCGTGTTCTCGCGATCCTGAAATTGCCAAGCGTGAACACTGGGCGAGCGGCGACGAGTTCCTGAGCCAGAACCAGGTCAAGAAAGCGATTGTCCAGTATCGAAAAGCGCTGGCGCAGGATCCACAGTCCGGTGAAGCGCGCGCCAGGCTCGCGAACGCCTATGTCCGCGATGGAGAAGTGGAGCTGGCGGCGCAAGAGTACGTAAGAGCCGCGAATCTTCTGCCCAAGGACGTCCAGGCGCAGCTGAAAGCGGGACATCTCCTGCTGCTCTCCGGGCAGTTCGACGAGGCCAGGACACGCGCCGAAAAAGCCCTGGAGCTCGACTCCAAGAATGCAGAGGGCCACATTCTGCGCGGCAATGCGCTAGTTGGCCTCACGGGTCTCGACAGAGGCATCGAGGAAATCCAGGAAGCCATCAAATTGGATCCTGGAAATGCACCGGGGTACCTCAGCCTTGGCGCCCTCGAGCGCGCAGCGGGCCACTCGAGCGAAGCGGAAGCCGCGTTCAAGAAAGCCATCGAGGCCGACCCGGCGTCGGTCGCCGCTCATCTGGCGTTGGCGAATTTTTATTGGGCCATGCGCTTGATTGCAGAAACTGGCCAGACCTTGCAGCAGGCATTTACGCTTGCGCCGCAGCATCCGCTTGTAAATCGAATGGTTGCGCTGTTCGCGATTGCGACCGGAAAGCCTGCCGACGCCGAACCGTCTCTGAAAAACCTGGCAGCGTTATCGAAGGGTCCAGACTCGACGCTCGTGCTTGCCGACTATTACCTCGCTATGGGTCGGTCGAAAGAAGCCCTCTCACTTCTGCACGAGCTTGCCACGCACGAGGCTGACCATGCGGGTGTGCTTACACTGAAAGCTCGACTCTTCTCGGCTGAGGGGAAGGTCGACGAAGCCATCACGACATTGCGGACCGCCGTGACCGTCAATCCGCGGTCGGCTGAACCCCACGTCGCCCTCGGGCGAGCCTATCTCACCCGGAACGAACCCGAACAGGCGATCGAGGCATTCAAGGAGGCTTTGCGACTCAATCCCAGGATAGTCACGGCAGAGCAGGAATTGTCTCGCCCCGAGCTTGCCAGAGCCCATCCCGAAAATGCCGTTCAGCCGACCGGGAAGGGGCTCAGAAATGCCCGCGCCAATCCGGACGCCGAGCTTGCGCACGTGCGCGGCCTCGTGGCCAAACGCGACTACCGACAGGCAAAAGGCGAGATTGATGCATTGCTCACGCACTATCCAGACCACACCGCAGTGTTAATTCAGGCAGGTATCGTCACAGGCCTCACGGGAGATCCCGACCGCGGAGCTCGATTGCTGGGAAACGCACTTGGTCTTTATGAAGGTAGCCTGGAAGCCCTTGGCGCTCTGGTTTCGCTCGACCTCTCTCGGAAGGATCCCGCAACTGCCATTGCCCGAGTGGAGGGGCGGCTCAAGACGAAGCCAAACAGTGCAGGGCTCTTGCTGCTGGCGGCGCGAATTCATGAATCCACCGGGAACCTGAAGAAATCCGAACAGGTGTTGCGGCAAACAATCGAGGTGGATGCGGCGAACTTGCCGGCCTATGAAATGCTTGCCCGGCAGTACATCTCGCAGAAGCGACTCGACGAGGCCTTGAAGGAGTGCGAAGAGCTCTCAAAACGCGAGCCGCCCTCGGTCCAGTTGCATACGCTCGCCGGCATACTTCTCGAAGCTCAGCACAAAGCACCAGAGGCGAGGAAGCATTACGAGATGGCGCTGACCATCGATCCCAAAGCGTTAGTGGTGTCCCACAAACTGGCTTGGATGTACGCCGAAGCTGGCGAGAATCTGGACAGAGCCCTGCAGTTCGCAAGGACGGCAACCCGGGGTCTCCCAGGCAGTGCTCCGATTCAGGATACCCTGGGGTGGATCTACTACAAGAAGCGCTTGGCCGCCCTGGCCATTCAACCGTTTCAGAAAAGCGTCGAGCTGGACCCGAATAATCCTGTGTACTCCTTCCATCTGGGATTGGCGCACGCCAAGGCGGGTGACTCCCTGAAGGCGCGCCTCGCTCTCGAGCGGGCGTTGACGCTCGCCCGAGACTTCAAGGGTGCCGACCAGGCGAAGCAACTGCTGGCCTCATTCAAGGGTTGAAGCCGACTTGTCGCGTTTGTAAAACGGCAGCGGCACCACGCGGGCGCGCGCGCGTCGGCCGCGGATGTCGATTTCGAACTCTGTGCCGGCCGTGCTGCGATTGGCGGGCAGATAGGCCAGACCAATGGCCTTCTTGAGAAATGGCGTCTGGGTGCCGCTGGTCACGAGACCCACTTTTTCGCCATCGACAAAGACCTCGTGCCCATGCCGGGCAATGCCCGCGTCGATCAGCTCGAAGCCCACGAGCTTGCGCGAAACACCGGCACGCTTCTGTTCGACCAGCGCATCGCGACCGACGAAATCGCCCTTGTCCCAGGCGACGACCCAGCCGAGCCCCGCTTCCAGCACGCTCGTGTTCTCGTCGATGTCCTGTCCGTACAGGCGCATCGCCGCTTCGAGCCGCAGCGTGTCGCGGGCGCCGAGGCCGGCGGGCACGAGGTTGATCGGTTTACCAGCGTCGAGCACTGCCATCCACACCCGCTCGGCGGCGTTGGGCGGCACGAACAGCTCGAATCCATCCTCCCCCGTATAGCCCGTTCGCGAGATCATGGCGCGCACGCCGGCCACTTCCCCATGAGCAAACGAGTACGTTCGAACCGCGCGGAGATCGACGGCCGTTAACGCCTGGAGCACACCGAGGGCTTGCGGCCCCTGCACGGCCAGCAGGGCATATCGCGAGCTGGCGTTGAACGTGACCACGTCGCCCGCCGATTTGGTCTGCTCCGCAATCCATCGATACGCCGTCTCGGTGTTGCCTGCGTTCACCACGAGCATGTAATGCTCCACCGCAAGCCGGTAAACGAGCAGGTCGTCAACGAACGTGCCCGCAGGCGTGGTCAGCGCAGAGTACTGGGCCTGTCCCTGCTTGAGGTGCGACGCGTCGTTGCTCGTAATGCGCTGCACTCCCGCCAGGGCATCGCGCCCGGCAATTTCAATTTCGCCCATGTGGCTCACGTCGAAGATGGCGGCCCGTGTGCGGACCGCGAGATGCTCGTCGACGATGCCGGAATACTCGACGGGCATGTCCCAGCCGGCAAACGGGACCATGCGGGCGCCGTGCGTACGATGTCTCGCGTTGAGCGCCGTTTTTTTGAGGGTGACGGTTTGTTCCATGAGTCGAATTGGTGAGAACGTGGTCGAAATCGGTATCGACCGCGGACGGTACTATGCCGTTGTCGGCACGGTCAAGAACATGTCGCAGCCATCTGAGTCAGGAGGCGGTCTCGCGGAAGGTGCACGGCCGCGAAGTGAGGAGGCCCCCGTTTGACGCTGAACGACCTCGATCGATACCATTCCGACGCTGTTGACCGCCCACGAACAGGTCTGACATGGTGAAAATAAATCCGTCGCTGATGTTCTCGGGAACGTGCGGCGAGGCGTTCCGCCGCTACGCATCGCTATTTGGCGGCGAAATCGTGAACATGCTGACGTATGCCGAGTCGCCCCTCGCGCGGGAAGTGCCCCCAGAATGGCGTGACAAGGTCTGGTTCGCGCGGCTGCGTGCCGGAGGACTCGATGTGACGGGCGGCGACGCGCTGCCGCGCGACTATGAGACTCCTCGCGGCTTTTCGCTGGTGCTCGGAGTGGCGAACGCCGACGAAGCGGATCGTGTATTCGCAGGCTTGGCGGAGGGCGGCGAAGTGATCATGCCACTACAGGCGACGCACTGGTCGCCACGCTACGGCCTCGTCCGGGATCCGTTTGGGATCCGATGGGAAATCAACTGCGACGCAGAACCGGCTGCGTAAAAAGCCCGGCTGCGCGGCGTGTGTCGCAGTTTCCGCTTCGTCCCTCCCGATGGTCTCGCGACGCCAGGGCTCTCCTCCTTTGGGCGATGAACGCCCGGAGCTTCGGATGACGGACCAGACGTGTGGGCGGTCCGATCAGTTGCGGCGCGCCGTGCGACGCGCGACGCCGGAGACGCTGACGGGCGTCAGCGGACGCCCGACCTCAGCCCTCACCCTCGTGGCGAGACCGGTGAGGACCGGGATCGAGATCCGGTCACCCAGCTCGATGGCACCCAAGGTGACGATCACGAGCAGCAGCAGCGCGCGTAGTGTTCTGGTGATGCTCATCACTTGCCTCCGAGGATGAAATGGCTCGGTAACTCACCCAGGTCCTTCACCTTCTTGAGCTCGTCGATGCTAATCGGCTTAGCACCGGACGGTGGCTTGAACGCGAAGTCCTGCGTGGCGACCTCGCCGCCGGTCTTCCAGTTCCGAAGCTGGACGGTGTACTGCGGCCCGTCGGCGATTCCCGTGGACGTGATGACGTACCGGCACGGACGCGGTCTCGCGCCCTGCGTCACCCAGATCTGCCAATCCACGTCTTTGGCGCGGAAGGCGAAGTAGTCGCACTCGATGCCGCCGACGACCCCGCTGCCAAGGTCCTTGACGTCCGTCACGCCGGCCGTCATCTCGTCGTAGGCATGGGTGAGGAACAGATCGGCAGCGGGTAGGGGCCGGTCGTACTTCTTTTGCAGTTCGTTCACCAGGTTGTCCAGCGAGCCGGGTACCTCGACCCGCGTGTAGACGTTCTTGTTCTTGCCGAACAAGGTGAGCGTCTTTCCATCGAACACGGTCTCGATGTCCACGAACCCGCCCGATCGCGTGGTGCGGATCTTGTCGGGCCGCGCCAGCGACACCATTCCCGATGAGGCCAGCTGGAGCTTCTGCCGGTCCTTGGTGACGACTTCGAGGGTCGCGTCGTAGTCGAACGCGATGGACTGCTGGGCGCCGACATAGTCGGTCATGGCTTTGAGGAGACTCCTGGCCTGTGCCTGGTCGGCCACCGCGGGAGGCGAACTCGCCATCCATGCCGTCAGTACCAGCAACAATGCCGACGCCGCCGAGAGCGTAAGTTTCGGTTGTCCTGCCATAGGGCCCTCCAGCTTCACGTTTCTCTGTCTCGCTCGAACAATGGGTAGTCCCCACCAGCAGCGTCCGTAGTGTTTCGGGGACCACCTCGCTCGCGAACTTCACACGAAGGGTCACGAGATGTCGTGGCGCCTTCACCATGAACGAGCAGTTCACGATGTTTTCTGAGGCTCGGTGCGGCAGCGTGCCACCAAACCGCATGCCGAGCACCTGGATCGACCGATCCTGCCTGGCGACCTGACCGTCGAAACCGCGCAGGTCGACGACGACCTCAGTCGAGGAGAATCACCGCGACGCCGTCGTCGACACAGACGAGCGCGCGAGGTCGTGCTCTCCAACACCGTGCTCGCCGCGGTCCCGGTCACGCGCACCTACGGCAGTGTCCTCGCGATGGTGCCCGGGGTCCAGTCGTTGACCCTCGACGTGAACTCCACCCAGTCTGTTGGAGGGACCGCCACGAATTTCTTCTTCACGTCGCGGGGCGGGCGCGGCAACGAAGGCACGGTCCAGGTGGACGGCATGAACGTCGGGTCGGCGTTCGGCGGCGGCGGCGTTTCGAGCTTCGCCTACGATTTCGTCAACGCGCAGGAGGTCCAGGTGACCGTCGCGGGCGGCATGGGCGAGGTTGACCGCGGCGGGCCGGCGTTCAACATCATTCCCAAGACCGGCGGCAACACGTTCAGCGGCACTGCGTTCGGCAGTACAGCGGGCGAGTGGTCGCAGGGCAGCAACCTCGACGATGAGTTGCGCCGCGCCGGTATCACGGAGCCGCCGGGGCTCATCAAGAACTGGGACACGAACCTCGCGGTCGGTGGCCCAATCAAACGCGATCGTCTCTGGTTCTTCAATAACCTGCGCACCTACGGGACGCACCAGGACATTCCAGGGCTGTACGCCAATGCGAACGCCCTCGACGCCTCGAAGTGGAACTACGTGAGGGATCCAAACGTGAAAGCGCGGTCGGCGGGGAGCAAGAAGATCGAAGCCATTCGTTTGACCGGCCAGCTCACACCGAAGAACAAGCTGGGGGTCTACTGGGAATACCAGGCGAACTGCGCCGGGTCGGCGCTCGTCAACACGGGCGATCGATGCCGCGATCGCGGCGACGACTGGATCGCCCTCGGTGCCATCGGTGCCACGTCGACGTCGCCGGAGTCCGGCAACATGTGGCCGGAGCGGGAAAAGATCACGCAGGCGACGTGGACGTCGCCGGCGACGAGCCGCATCCTCATCGAGGCCGGCTTCTCGTCATTCAGCAGCAAATGGGGTGGATACGTTCCGCCTGGATCGCAGACGAATCTCGTTGCCGTCACCGAACAGAGCACGGCGGCCGGCGTCCCCACCCCCAACTTTATTTATCGTGGCTGGAACTCGGCCGCCTCCAACAATCAGCAGCACAACATCTGGCGGGCGTCGTTGTCCTACGTGACTGGCGCCCACAGCTTCAAGGTCGGTTACCAGGCGGCCTACGAGGTCTACCGGCAGATCCAGAACGTCGACAACCAGTTGGCTTACACGTTCAACAACGGGAACCCGATCCAACTCACGATGCGCATCGGCCCGCACGGCCAGAGCAACCGCACGCGCTACGACGGGTTTTACGCCCAGGACCAATGGACGCGTGGCCGCCTCACGCTGCAGGGAGCGGTGCGATACGAACACGCGTGGAGCTGGTTCCCTGAGGGCGAGAACGGCATCCTCGAGGACAACCAGTTCGGCAGCCGGTACATCTTCCCGCGGCAGGAGGGGGTGACCGGCTTCCACGACATCACGCCGCGCATGGGCGCGGCCTATGATCTGTTCGGGAACGGCAAGACGTCGGTGAAGGTGAACATGAGCAAGTACCTGGAAACCGCGCAGAACGGAGGCCTCTATACCACCAACAATCCGGCGGTGACGTTCCAGCAGACCACGACGCGGGGCTGGACCGACGGCAACCGCAATTTCACCCCGGACTGCGATCTGATGAATCCGGCCGCGCAAAACAATCTGGCATCGGGCGGCGACAACTGCGGCGTCTGGAACAATTCCAACTTCGGCAACCCGTTCGTGACCACGCGCGTCAACCCCGACGTGCAGCACGGATGGGGTGTTCGGCAACATGACTGGCAGTTCGGCGTCGCCGTGCAGCACGAGATCGTCCCTCGGGTCGCGATCGACGTCAGCTACAACCGCCGCTGGTGGGGGAACCACTTCTTCACGGATAACCTCGCGCTGGGGCCGCAGGATTTCGACGAGGTGACGATCGCGGCGCCGCAGAATCCGAATCTTCCGAACGGCGGCGGCGACCCCGTGACGTTCCTGACGCGCAACGCGCGAACAGCGCTCGGCGCGACCGACAACTACTTTACGTCCGCGAGCGACTACGGCGACGTGACGAGCTACTGGCACGGCGTGGACGCGCAGGTGAGCGCTCGTCTGACGAACCAGTTGTTCCTGCAGCTCGGTTCGAGCGGCGGCCGCGGTGTGCGCGACTATTGCGCCGTGACGGAGAAGCTTCCGGAAGTGTACACGACGCCCTTGTCGATCCTCGTCAATCAGCAGGTGGCATCGTGCGCGATCAGCGAGGACTGGCTGACGAGCATCCGCGGCCTGGCGTCGTATACCGTGCCCAAGCTGGACGTCCTGGTGAGCGGCTCGTTCCGCTCGATACCGGGTGTGGCGCCAGCCGGGAACGTTGTCGCCAGCAACGGCAACTCGCTGGCGGCGAACTACAACGTCACGAGCGCGATTCTGCTGGCGCAGACCGGGCGTCCGCTGGTGCCGGGCCTGACGTTCCAGACAGTCAATCTGCTGCTACAGGGGCACACGTTTCCTGATCGTCTCAATTCACTCGACCTCCGCGTCGGCAAGAACCTGAGATTCGGCAGAACGCGGACGAACGTGGCCATCGATGTCTACAATCTGTTCAACAGCAACACGGGAACCGTCTACAACCAGACGTACGACCCCGTGACCAACGGCGCGACGTGGCTGGCGCCGACTCAGGTGCTGAATGCGCGCTTTGCGCGGTTCAATGTGACGTTCGATTTCTAAGCACCGGGGATAACAGAAGGGGCGACTCCTCTGCGAAGGAGTCGCCCTCTCGTGACGATCACATGACGCCTCAGGGGACGCAGATCCGCATCGAAACCCAAGCAGTCCCCCACGGGTCTTCGCTGGTCGAGCGGGGTTTCGCCGGGATCGACAGCACCACCAGGAAAGCTCCAGGATCGATCCCCGTATGTCGCCTGAACCAGCAGCAGCCGACCCTGAGTGTCTGTAATGACTGCGTGTGCACTGAATCGGTACCGGTCGTCGAATCCCACCTGCGTCGAGCCTCCTGTCTTCTGCGCCTAGAGCCTACTCCGTCACTGTGCATCACTTCTATTGGGACTGGGTGGTGGAGTGGAACATTGTTTGCACCGAAGTGCGTGATGATGAAGTCTTCACCCTCGCTGGACACACCGCTGGCCGGCCATCTTCGGAATTTGGCCGCGTTCGAACCGCAGGACACGCCGGTGGTCAGCCTGTATCTGAATCTGGCTCCTGACCAGCACGGACGTGACAACTACGAGACCTTTTGTCGCAAGGCATTCGCCGATCAGCTGCGTGCGTTGAAGAATCATCCCGCTGACCACGCCAGCCTGGGGCGCGACGTCGAGCGCATCACCGCCTACCTCGCCAACGAAGTGAGGCCCTCCGCGAACGGCTTGGCGATTTTCTCGTCTGCCGGAGCCGGCGACTATTTCGTCGCGGTCCAGCTGGGCGTGCCGATCGACGACCACTGGTTGTTCATCAGCCGCGTGCCGCACCTGTATCCCCTCGTGCGGCTGATCGATCAGTATCCGCGTTACGCCTCCGTCGTACTCGATACGAACCAGGCACGCATTCTCGTGTTCGGTCTCGGAACGATCGAAAGGCGCGAGGAGGTCAAAGGCGTCAAGACGCGCCACAACTCAATGGGCGGCTGGTCGCAGGCTCGCTATCAGCGCCGCGCCGAGAATTTCCACCTCCACCACGTCAAGGAAGTGGTCGAGACGCTCGATCGTGTCGTCGGCGAGGATAACATCCAGCACATCATCGTCCTCGGCGACGAGGTCGTCGTGCCGTTGCTCAAGGAAGCACTGCCCCCGCCTCTCAGAGAAAAGCTGCTCGACGTCGGTCGAGTGGATGGGCACGCCAGCGAAGAAGACATCGTCGCCGCGATGATGGAGATTCTGGCGGCAGAACGATGCCGCCACGGATCGCGAGAAAGTGGCGGAGCTCGTCGATGCCTGGCGCGGGGGCGGCCTCGGCGTCGTCGGACCCGAGGCCACGCTGCGAGCGCTGCTGATGGGGCAGGTCGAGGAGCTTCTGATCGTGGCGACCGCCGACGCGCTCAAGCCGGTTCAGCAGCCGTTGGGCGATGCCTCAGAGCCCATGACGACCGACACGTCGGCCCCCAATGCCGCCAGCGACAAGCAACTGCAGCTCTCGGACGACCTCGTGACCCGCGCACAACAAACGGGCGCGCGCGTGCGGATCATCGAAGATTCGGAGTTGCTTCTTGAGCACGGCGGAGTGGGTGCCACGCTGCGCTTCAGAATCTGATGTTCAATCAAGCTGGAGCTTTTCAATGAGCCGGACGAACAAGGTCAATCCCGATCATTACAAAGTCGCGGGACGCTTAGCGCCCGATGACTTGGCACGCGAGCGGATGAAACAGGGCATGGCCAAAACCGCCACGGACTGGGACGAACGCATGAAAGGATCGACGGGTCGCGGCAAGGAGGCCGACGCCGCAGTGCCGAGCTCAATGAGGTGGCCGGGGGGCGCCAGTCGCTCGGGGAAGGGTCGCGCGAAGACGCAAGTGAAGAAGTCGGCCGCGGACACGAAGAAAAAGCCCGTGTCCACACGGTCCGCAGCTGCAAAGCCCGCGCGGAGAGCAGCCGCCGGCAAGAAGACGTTGGCAGTAAGGACGAGCCGCTGAGTCAACTGGACGACTTACGGCTGGTTAGCCAGAGCGCATAAGGACCACCGACGTCTGTTGCTGACGCGGCGAAATGTTCCAGGTACTGTATTGAGCAGTCGATCTTTTTCTTCAGATGCGACGAGACGGAAGCCGTGCCGTTCATAGAATCGAACGGCCCACTCTGCCGCTGCCCAAGTCCCTACAAGCAACGGTCCCCGGGTACGAGCAGCAAGATGTGTCAGTAAGGCGTCGCCTATACCCCGGCTCTGATATGACGGGCGAACATACGCATGGCGGATCAACGTGACATCTCGTACGTTCTGAAGTCCCATCACCCCGACGAGAACACCAGCTTCGTCCCAGCCCTCGAATTCGACATTCGCAGCAAGTTCGGCAAGCAGGTGAGAAGACTCCATGTAGGGTTCGTGCCAGCAGTCAGCTGGGATGATGCCACGGTACGCAGATGCGGCGTCGTTGATGATGTCGACTATCACGGGAACATCAGACCCACTACAGCGCCGGATTATCGCTCCCCTCCTTCGGGGCGCATCACCGTCCAGGTGCGACTCCCGCGCACTCTAGTGCCACCCTGGCCAGGCGGGCCTCTCGAAGCTTTACCGCCATGGTATGAGTCTTACGACTCTCGGTCTCTACGGCGATCATGTGATCGACCATCAGCGCGACCTCCGGGACCGAGTTGGCTTCTCTGGCCATGAATTCCGCCATCAGTTTGGCGTTTAGCCATCCATCGCTTCGAACGGGTCGGGCGATGAGCCTTGGCGGCGCCCACTTCGCTCACGTGTCAGGCAACGCCTGGTCCAACTTGTCCGCGATTTCCCTCACATTGGTGTCTTTCAGGAGCTCTTGCAATTCAGCCGTAAACTGATTCGACACGCCCTCGCGTAGTGACAACTCGTTCAAGATCCGCAAGATCAGTGTCATCTCCCGCTCGACGAGAAGGTCGATCTGAATATTGAGATGAGTTCGTCGATCTGCCTCGATCGTCATCCGGTTCTGATTCAGCAGCACGAAGAGCGTCAAAAAAATCACTTCGATGGACACCAGTGTGGTCAACAGATCGAAAGGAAACGCGTCGAATCGTGCGATTCCCGGGACGGCGCCCATATTGATGGTGATCCAGCCCGCCAGAGCAATCAGGTGAGCAAGAATCATCGGTCCGCTGCCGGCGATTCGCGTAATACGCGCAGCCAGGCGATCCGCGATCGAACGTGTGTCCAGAATCGCGTGCTCGAGACGCGCGATAGCACTGATATTCCGATCCGACGCCGTCTGGCGTGACGCGGTTGTCGAACGGTGCTCAACCGAGTTGTCGTGCAGCATCGCCACGGAGACTTCTGCAAGAAGACGACCAGACCTTCCGCGTGGCCCCAATGTTGCTTCATGGCAATGAGCTGCCCTGCTCTGCTGCCGCAATCTTGAACACTGACACTGGCAGGGACATAAGATGTGGACTCATCCGAACAACGCGACGAGGCACATCGACATGCCGGTTGCGGGCAAGGCTCGCAATCAAGTGAGGAGCGTTTTATGAGCCTACTGCTCATCCTGATCATTCTGCTCGTGGTGCTGGGCGGCGGAGGGTTTTATGCGGGCGGACCACGTGTTGGGGGCGGTCTCGTCGGATTGATCCTGCTGATTCTGCTGCTTCTGGCGCTGACCGGGCGACTCTAGGCTGCCATCACAGAGGGCGCGACACCCACCAGTCCCGTTTGTGCCTACCGAAGCACGGCGTTTGGACCGACGCGCGACGCGGTCTACGACGTTCAGCGGCCTCAGACATGGGCTGTAGCAATGTTGGTCGTGAGCGGGCGGAGGCCACGTCCGCCTGAATTGGACTCGGCTCCCCTGTTGTGCATCTGACCAACGCGACATCCCTCGAGCCCCTCATTCGAACTGCGCTTTACAGTGTGTAGAGCGGAGGCCTTCGCTTCCAGGTCAACGAGATAATGTCGTGATCAGCCGGTACTGAAACTCCAGGTCCTCGAAGAACTGCTTGACACCGACACGCTCGTCGCGGCCGTGCGCGCGGACGTCGTCGATGTCGTCGAAGAGACCGTCCACGCCAAACGTCGGAATACCGGCGTTGCGAAGAAAGAGACCGTCGGTCGCGCCGGTGCTCATCACGGGCACAACGGGCACTCCGGGAAACATCGACTTCACGATGGTCTCGGTCGCGGTCATCACGTCTTCTCTGAGCACGGCCGGCTTGCTGGGCGTCGCCTCGGCCACGAGTGAGACTTGAATCGCCGGGTCAGCAAGGACTTTCGTCAACTCGGTGACGACAGCATTGACTGGCACACCCGGAAGTATCCGGCAATTCACGTTCGCTGTCGCCAGCTGCGGGAGCGCATTCGGCGCGTGCCCACCATCGAGCCGGGTGGCCACGCAGGTCGTACGGAGCAGCGAGTTGAAATACGCGGACTGCGCTGACAGACGCTCGGCCGCTGGCCGTTCCATCGGCTCCTTGGCGACAGCAAGCATGTCGGCCCTCGTCTGGGCATCGAGCTGCGCCGGTGCCGCGCGCGTGAAATAGGCCCGCGTGATCTCATTCAGCTGCGGCGGGAATTCGAATGCAGCCAGTCGGGACAGGCCTGCTGACAGACGATAGATCGCGTTGTCCTTCACCGGCAGCGAGCTGTGGCCGCCGCTGTTGCGGACTTCGAGGCGGAGATCTTGATACACCTTCTCGGCCGCCTGTATTCGTTGGTGACGTACGTGCCCTTGCGCATCACGCCGCCGCCACCCTCGTTGATGGCGAACTCCGCGTCGATGAGCGGACGGTGATTGGTGATGAGCCACTTGACGCCGTTCTCCGGCCCACCTTCTTCGTCGGCGGTCAGCATCAGAACGATGTCGCGCGCGGGGACGAAGCCTTCCGACTTGAGGCGAATCAGGTTGGCCACGAACACCGCGGCCATCGTCTTGTCGTCGGCGGTGCCGCGGCCGTAGAAGTACCCGTCCCTCTCGGTCAGGACAAAGGGATCGACCGACCAGTCCTCGCGCCGCGCCTCGACGACGTCGAGATGCGCCAGCAGGATCATCGGCGGCTTCGCGCCCGTCCCTCGATAGCGCACGACGAGATTGCCCTTCTTCGCCGATGGACCGAGCACGCGCACGTCGGCCTCCGGGAAGCCGGCGGCTCTGAAGCGAGCGGCCATCGCTTCGGCCGCCTGCGTCGTGTTCCCAACGGACTGCGTGGTGTTGATCTCGACCAGCTGCTTGAAGATTTCCTTCGCGCGTGTCTCATTCGGCCCGTTCTGCGCGAGAAGGGCCACTGACGACAGAATCGTGAGCGACGCGACGAATGCGAGCACACGGGTCATGGACATCCTTTGACTTTTCGCGCGGACAAAGCCCTGTCTGCGGCCGATTATCGCCAAATAGGCAGGAATGCCAAAGGGAAATGACTGTCTGGAAACAGGAACCAAGCGACGCCGGCCAGGGCATCGCGGCCGGCAATTTCAATTTCGCCCATGTGGCTCACGTCGAAGATGGCGGCCCGTGTGCGGACCGCAAGATGCTCGTCGACGATGCCGGCGTAGCCTCAGGCTAGTTCCGTTGCACAAGCCAAATTCAATTGGCCATAATGGCGCTCCCCACGTCTGCGGAGTTTTTCCGGAACAGAGAGGAGCCAACGATGAAATGCGCACTCACCGTTGCGGCGCTTGTCGTGTGTTTGGGGTTGGTCGGGGACGTCGTCGCGGCGGAGTGTCCGGCGGACTCCGTACAATCGGGAACAGTGTGTATGGACAAGGACCAAGCAAGCGTGTGGCTGGTGGCGCCGTCGGAAAGGGGGCTGATTAACAAGATCCGGAAAGGCACAGCGACGCTCGCGAACCTTCAGAGCGCCGGTGCGGTGCAGCTCGGACTGGCATTCGGCGACTTGGCGGCCAACGGCTGTCCCGGTACCGGAACGGCTGCCTCGACGTCTATGCCGTCTCTATCCCTGGGGTGACGCCCTCGGCGTGGGTCACGTGGTTCCAGGCGGCGGCCGCGGCGCGCAACTCGAGCAAACGGCTCCCGACCAACCAAGAGTGGCAGGTGGCCGCCCTGGGCACCCCGGATACGGCCGACGACGAGTCGACGACGTGCGCCATCGATTCTTCGGGCGCGGCCGCGACAGGATCGCGCAGCGCGTGCGTCTCAGATGTCGGCGCGTTCGACATGGTGGGGAACCTCTGGGAATGGGGGGCCGAGTGGGGCGACTTCGCTAATGGCTGTGCGAGCTGGTCCGGCGACTTCGGTAGCGACATAAGCTGCGTGGGAGGGCCCGGCTCGGGGTCGAACCTTCCTGCGGCCTTGACTCGCGGCGGCAACTGGAACAGCCACGCCCCGTTTGCCGGGGTCTTCGCGATTCAAACGGCCAACGACCCGTCGGCTCCCTCTTCCTTCGTCGGCTTCCGGGCTGTCCGCTAATCGTCGGGGCTTGGTGTTCTAAGTTCGCGCCGCATGCCGGGGATGGCGGCAAGGGTTGTCAGGATTCCTTATCGGCAATTAGTCGTCGTGCGCCGCCATCTGAGTCAGGACCTTTTCGGCCTGAAGTCGGACATCGTCCGCGTAGTAGTCGAATGTGCCGGGTGTCCCCGCCTTTTCGCTATCCTCTGAACGACTCGCCGTAGGAGATTCGTCTGAGCCAGAGTGAATGGGCTTCCCTTGTGCATGTAGAACACTTGGTACAGCTGCCCGAGGAAGTGGAATGTGAACTCCTCATTGGGTTGTGGGCTTGCAAGCGTTTCCCGCAGAAAATCCAGGTGGGCCCGTGCGTAGGTCCGCAAGCGCCCGCGGGCTTAGAACCGACCACTCCTCGAGAAAGTATGCGCCGCCAAAGACTGGCTCATCCTTCAGCTTTCGCAAGTGTGTGAGAACGTCCTGCCAGTTCTTACCCGCGTAGAACCGGACTGCGTCCTCCTTTGTCGGCTGGTCGAATCCATCCCAGAGAACGAGCTCGCCTTCCTCGGGCCGCTCACCTTAGCCAAAGCCGATCGAGAGTTCGGGATACAGCGAATCCATTCTGAACAGCGGCCATCCTAAAAATCACAACTGGCGGGCGACAACGACTCGCGGGTTCAGAATCGATGGCTTCGCGCACATCCATCGAAACCCAAGCAGTCCTCCACGCGTCTTCGCTGGATTGGCGTCAGTTCCTCGAGACTGAAATAACGACAATCAGCGTGCTCCGGGCTGAGCGTGACGAGGGCCTCGTCGGGAAGCTCACAGCATTCCCTGATGAGCGTCTCGTGCACGGTCTCGCCTGGATTACGGCACCACCAGGTAAAACGTTCGCGCAGACAAAAAGGTGATCGCCTATCGGCAGTCTACAACTAGGTATCGTAAAGCCAG
>CAWBPA010000023.1:0-247680 GCA_963790545.1 Vicinamibacterales bacterium | reverse complement strand
TTTCGTGGCGTTTTGCTGGCAGGGCCCGCGTGGTGAGCGGCTGCTCGTGACCGTGAACTACGCCGCGAATCAGAGTCAGTGTTACGTCCGGCTGCCGTTCACCTTATTGGCCCGCCCTATCGCTGGTGTTCGAAGACTTGACCGGTCCGGCCCGCTACGATTGTGCCGGGACCGACGTCGCGTCACACGGGCTCTCATCCTCCGACCTGACGCCCTGGAGCTATCACGTCTTTGATGTGAAGGTCGCGAAGTCTTGAGGCGCGTTGCCTTCAAAACGAAACGATGAAGCCGGCGTTAAACGCGACTTGCCAGGCCACGAAACATCGAGCCCGAAAAAGCAGGCACCGGGGGTGCAGAAGCCACTCGTCGCCTCTCCGTCGACAAACACGGCATAAACGCGACCGTCCAGACGCGCACCGATGTGTCGAGAGGCCATCAGTTTGACGCCACCCCCGGCGCCGAGCGAAGAACGGACTTCTGAGTCGTCGGCGCCGCCAAACCGGGTGAGTCCGAGGCTTCCGAACATAAAACGGGCGCACGTGGCCGTGACCTACTTCCTGTGTGCCGCCCACGTGCCAATGATTGATGGAGAGCCTGACACGAAAAACGGGCTGCACGCCGATAGAGGGAACGCTGACATGCGCTTGCTGGTGCGAAGCAAAAAGATGAACGTCACCGCGAGTCCGTAGTCGCCAAAGAGGTCACTCGTGGCGCCGACGCTCGGGGCGCCGTCGATGTCGAGTGCTGTGGCAGCTATTGACCAGAACAGATTACCACCAAACCGGTAGCCGCCAGATGGGCGCCACCTGCACGGTCTGTGCTTCAGCGGCTCCTCCGAGCGCCGCAAAGAGCAGTCCCGCGCCAGTCGCCAGACGCCCGGCCTTTCTCGAGTGCATGCGCATGGAGGTCGACACCACCTGACAACGGCGTATCGTATAGAGGGCGATGATGAAGCCCTCGTTCTTTTTTGCTGCGGTCCGACGATTTGACTGTTCCCCATCCGGTCCAATGCTGGACAGAGGGGTGTGTATGAAGCCCCGCCTGTGACGTCACTGCGACGATTGAAGCCATCGATAAAACGACGCGTGTCGTGACATTGAAGGGGCCCAAAGGGAACGCATCGACGTCAGACGTCCGATCCAGATGTAAGGCTTTGGTCGGTTGGAGGTGGGCGATCTGGTATCGGCGACTACTTCGAGGCGGTCGTCCTGGGGATGCGCAAGCCGGATCCCCGCCTCGTCGAGCGCACCTGTGACAAGCGTCACGCGGAAGATTGCAAGCCGGGAGGGAAGTGAGGAGGGAACAAACGGTCACGGTCACGGTTCAGGCGATCGACGCCGCGGCACCCTCGTCACGGTCAAGGGGCCCGAAGGACGTGTCCTGACTTTGCCTGTCGGCGACGCGAAGCAGCTCCAGAGCGTAAAAGTTGGTGACACGGTTGCCGTGAGGTACTACGAATCGCTCCTCGTCAACGTGACGCCTGCGCCGAAGAAGGAATGATGCCGCCTCGAGTCGGGATCTGCATCGTGGCGAGCAATCGCTGAAAGCGGTCGTCCCTCCGCAGGCCCTCGAGTTCCGGTTCGATTCGCGCGCGAGCCAGTGTGAAGGCACGCCGATCCAGCGCTGCGCGCTAGAAACGCTATCGCCGTGTCTGAATCGCCTTTCAACGCATGAGAACCTGCGGCGTAGTACCGTGTAAACGGGTCCTCGGCGCCTAACCGCACGCGACGATCGAAGCCCTCGATGGCGACGCCAAGCGCGGCTTGCCCCTGGCGTGTCTGCCCGAGCGCAAGGAATGCTCCGCCCAGGCGCATGTTGAGTTCGACCACCACCCGGTTCCGTAACCCGTGGTCGACCATCGTGAGGAACTCGAGCTCTCGCTGGAATTGTTCGACCGCCGCCTGGTGCCGACCTTGCAACGCCTCGAGATGACCGAGCCGCATGTGGGCTCCGACGATGAGCACGCCTTCATGGCCCGAGAGGAATGCCTGCTGCAGCGCGATGGCCCGCCGTGCCACGACCTCACCGCGCGAAAAATCGCGAACGAGCGCGGCACAGTGCGCGAGTTGCAGCGCGAACCATCCCCCCTTCGGGTTCTGCTCGAGTGCGCGCTCGTACCACGATGCGGCCTCATCGAATTGGGCACGGCCGATGAACAGCGCCCGGGCCATGGCACCGATCGCACCAGCATCGGCTGAATCGAGCTCGATCGCACGATGAAGCGCGTCGAATCCTTCTGAGTCGCGCCCTCTGGCAATCAGAACGAGGCCCAGCTCCCGCCACGCTCGTACCGAGTCGGGCTGCAGTTCGAGAGCGCGTCGCAGGCTGGCCTCGGCACGCTCGCGCAGATCGCCCATCCCAAGGTAGTCGGCCTTGGTGGCATAGGCTGCGCCCAGCTCGAGATGAGCACGAGCGTGAAGGGAGTCAAATTCGAGGGCGCGCTCGAACAGCATGACCGCGCGATCGAGCGACTCGTACTATCCGCGCGCAGGTTGAGGAGTCCTTTCGAAAACGCCTCGTAAGCACCAACGATCCCGGTCTCCTGGGCCACCACACCGCTCGAGCTCGTGGCCGTGCGTAGTCCTTCCGCCACGTCGCGGACGAGCCGGTCCTGCAGCGAAAAAATCTCGTTCAGACGCCCATCCACTTTCGTTGTATGGACGGCGTGTCCGGTGGCCACATCCAGTAGCGACGCCGTAACCCTCACGGCGTCTGCTGCGCGCTGGAAGCTGCCGGTCAGGACCCATCGCGCGCCAAGCTCGCGGCCAGCACGGATTCGCAACCTGTCATCGGCGTCCCCGGTCTGCTGTCCGAGCGTTCGCATCAACTCGTGGACACGTCCCCTCGGGACCACCGTGACACCTTCGAATCCTCTCAGGTCGGCGGACACCGTCTCCGAGATGCCAGTACCCAGCCAATCATCCTCAGCGTTCGCGGTGATATTCCGAAAGTCGGTCACGGCAAGGATTGGAGGCCCCGACTCTCCCCTCGAGTCGGTCGTCAGGTGCCCACGCTGTACGGCTGCCAGCGCCACTTCGACAGCATGCAGATCTTCGTAGCGGTCAGCGGGATCCTTTTCGAGCATCCGTCGGAGGATCTGTTCGATAGCTGGGAGTCGTGGGTCATCGACGTGAGCGGTCAGCGCCGGCACCGGCTGCTGAAGCAGCGCTTCGAGCACCTGCACCAGAGTTTCCCCCTCGAACAAGCGGCGTCCCGAGAGCAGTTGTACATCATGGCGCCGAGCGAAAACATGTCGCTGCGCCCATCGAGCGACCGCCCCGTCGCCTGCTCCGGAGACATATACGGCAGGGTGCCAACCACGCCTCCTGTGCCTTCGAACAGATCCGCGGCTATCGTCTCTGCGTCGGGATCAATCGCAGTGGCTGCCCATCGCGCAACACCAAAGTCGAGCACCTTCACCAGTCCCGTATCGGAGAGCATGACGTTCGAGAGCTTGATGTCCCGGTGCACGAGCCCGTGCGCGTGTGCATCGGCGAGGGCATCCGCCACCTGTCGGCCGACGTCGAGAATCGTCTCGAGCGGTAATGGTCCGTTCGCAGCCAGCTCGGCCAGCGTGCGGCCGGCGATATACTCCATCGCGATGAAGCCAACCCGCGCACCAGCGCGGTCAACTTCGTCCACTTCATACACAACAGCCACATTCGGGTGCGTGAGCGCCGATGCCGCGCGCGCTTCGGCCAGCAGGCGATGTGACGCGTCCGGGGCGTCGCCGGTCAGGCTTACGACCTTGAGCGCAACAGGACGACGCAGGCGCAGGTCTTCCGCTCGATACACATCACCCATCGACCCGGACCCCAGGTGCGCGATGACGCGATAACGGGACAGTGTTTCGCCAATCACCTGGTCTGACTCGCGACGGTCACGTTCCATGGCCGACATCTCCCAGCCCTGTTCATGAATCTCTCACCGCGGAGGCTTGACCAGCAGGGCCCGGCTGAAAAGAAGTTCAAATCCTTGACGATGGCCATTCTGTTGCGACTTGGAGCCAGGTGCCGTTGTCAGGAGCGCAAGGTCGCAACCCGCGTCGAACGCGTCGGCCAGACGTCGTCGAAGGAGCGCCGTTTGAACGCCGCGTCGGCGGAACGCTGGCAGCGTGGCCGCTCCACACAGCTGGGCGAGCCCTCCGTCAAGCCGTAATGTGGCCACGCCGGCAACCTCCCCGCCAACCCGGGCGAAATATCGACGGAAGCCGAGAGCAACAGTGAAATCCCCAAGGCCTGCCTCGAGCGTCTCTCGCGGTGGAAGTGGCTCGGCCTGCACTCCTTGGTGATCGGGATGCAGGAAGCCAGTGATGGCGACGTCCAGCCATCGCACATCATCCTCGACTCCCCGGCTCAAACCGATGTCAATCGCATCCCGACGGTCTCCATCGGCATCATGACGAGCGATGGCTCGTCCGAGAACATTCTCGAAGCCCTGCAAGAAGTATCCGCGCCGTGTCAGCCGCGCTGCAACTTCCGGATCGGCCAGGGTCGACACTTCGGCCTGAAGAGGGGCGTCGCGGCTCTTGAACTGCTCTTCAATACGCTCCAACCCGTCGTCCGGAAGCGCCGTGCCGAAGCCGATGCCAATCATCTTGTTCATGGGCGAGGAAGGCCCGGTATAGACGGCGACGCCGCCTCCGATCTCCTCGACAAACGCGTCACGGCTCGTTTTTCTCGCGCACACGGCCTGACCAATCGAAGCGGAGAGTCGCGCCTCAGCGCGGTCGATCCGCGCGGCAAGGTCGGTTGAAACGAACGTGGTACCCATATCGCGGATTCGACAGCAAGAGCGGAAGCACGAGTTTCAGATCGTAGATACTCAATTCTACTATCCTGTTACACGGGCAGTTCGAGCATCCTCTTGCGCTCGACTCGGCGTTGACGTACAGTGTCCAGTCAGGCCCGCGATGAAAACCTGCAGAATCATTCCTTTGGCCGTCGAGCTCTTCGCGTTCTAGAAGAGCCGTCGCGCCTTCATAGGTCCGGTATTCGCGGCTGAATCCGGACGATCCGACTCCACAACTCCGCATCGTACTGGACGGGTGCCACCATGTCTGAACAGGCCATTCGTGTCCGAAATCTGGTCAAGCTCTTTGCCCGTCGCGGACACCCGACTGTCCGCGCCATCGACAATTTGACGTTCGACGTTCGGCGCGGGGCCATCTTCGGACTGCTCGGCCCGAACGGCGCAGGCAAGACGACGCTCTTGCGCATCCTGTCGACGCTCGCACGGCCGACCACGGGTACGGCCACCGTGCTCGGGCACGATGTGGTCGCGGCGCCACTCGAGGTGCGGCGGCTGATCTCTGTCGTGATTCAGGAGAGCGCCGCCGAGTTGTTCTTGTCGGTGCGGGACAATCTCGGCACGTTCGCACGATTCCACGGTCTCGATCACGCCGAGATTCAGCAGCGCACGAAGAGCGTGCTCGAGGATTTCGGTCTCGCTCCCGAAGCACACCGCAAGGTACAGGACTTGAGCGGCGGGTTTCGCCGGCGCGTGCAAGTGGCCAAGGTCTTCATGGTCAATACGCCGGTTGTCTTTCTCGACGAATTCTCAACCGGGATGGATCCCATCCTGAAGCGGAGCATCATGGACAAACTGCGTCGTGAGGCGGCCGCAGGTCGAACGATTGTGCTCACCACGCAGATCCTCGGCGAGGCGGAGGAGCTGTGCGATGACATCCTCATCCTGAACCGAGGCCGTCAGGCGGCGCGCGGCGACCTGCACACGCTCAAGCTGCTGTCACAGGGGGTGTACGACGTGACGGTGACGTTCGAGCGACTGCCGCCGGGGATCGAGGAAGAGCTGGCGGCGCGCATGCCGGTACGGTTATCGATTACTCAGAACACCGTCGAGGTGACGTTGAAAGAGGACGACCGCGGCATCCTGGCCGTCGTCAGCGCTCTGGCGGCGCGCGGCCGTCTGCTGCGACTCGAGATCGGCGGCGCGAGCCTGGAGGACATCTTCGTCGAGCTGACGCAGGGAGGATTGCCGATGCCGGTCGAGACCGCAAACCGTTTGTAGATGCGGATATCGCGGAAACGGAATGCGAAATGGGACTGTGACACGGACTTGACGACTAGGCGCGCACGGCGCGCCTGCGAGGGAGCGGCGCGGGGCTTAGGGGTCCCCGCGAGCGACCGAGCCGGGGTGTGGGGCGGAGCCCCACCTTAGTAAGGAGGGCAATCGTGAGTGGGCTTTCAGCGGTGATGTATCGCGAGGGAAAGATCAGGGCGACCAACGGCCTGTTCATCTTCTGGGACGTGGTGTATCCGCTCGGGTATCTGCTGGTGTTTGGTGTCGGCATGAACGAAGCGCTGGGCTTCTCGGGCCTGCCGACCGACTACCACGAATTCTTCCTTGCGGGGGTTCTCGGGATGGCGAGCTTTGGTATCGCGTCAAATACGGCGTGGTCCTTCTTCATGGACCGTGACAATGGCATTTTCTACGAGATGCTGACCTATCCGATCAGTCGCGCGGAGTACCTGATTGGGAAGGTCCTCTTCAATGTCGCGATCGGGCTGGCTCAGGCGTTCGTCACGGTCCTTCTGGCGGCAGCCCTGCTCGGTGTGCCGCTGCGTCCGGAGGGCCTGCCGCTGCTTGCGGCCGCCGTCATCGTTGGCACGTCGGGCTGGTTCTTCTTTTATGCCATTTTTGCCTTGGCAATCCGACGTAACGATGCGTTCAACACGGTGACCTCGATCTTCTACTTCGTGTTCCTGTTTGCCAGCTCGATGTTCTATCCGGTGGATCCGCTACCAGCGGCGTTCCGAGCTGTTGCGCTCGTCAACCCGATTACCTGGCATGTGGACGTGATGCGGTTTGCGACGATCGGTCTCGGAGATGCGCGACACGTGGCACTCGAGTCGGCTGGCTTCGTGGCCTTTACGGTCGTCTCATTTGCGGCGGCGCTCTTCGTGCTCCGGCGCGAGGAATAGGTCGCATGGGACGACTAGTATCATCGCTCGAGCGCCGCCCGATCCCAGCCACCAAGGGTGGCCGCTCGCTCATACGTACTGTCGATGAACAGCTGAAGGGTCGAGCTGGATCGACGGCCCGTCGGACGGCGTCGTAGGGGAGGATGAATTCGCCAAGATCCCCGTGATAGTAGGTCTCGGCCGGCTGCACCGCCGCGGTCTTGAGACCCGGCGGCTCGGGCACGGCGTACGAGTAGAACGCGGGCTCCACTATGGGACCACTGCCGGGCCAGAACCCGTGACTGATGACTTCGTGTGAGTACGCCTCGCGCATGAAAGCGGGCCCGTCACGTGGCGGCGCAGGTCGCCCGGAGAACCGGGTCACGGCAAGATCGAAGCCACCCCAGAAAAAGTGCACGGGACTGCGTTTGCCCACAAACCGCGACACGGACCGGTTGAAGGCCTGGTCGACCTGCAGAAGGATGCGCCACAGCGTCGTCGCACTCGTCGCATCGTATGCGTTGTGAAGGGTGTCCTGATCGAACCGCACCGGTGACGGAATCTCGACCGGCATCGGCCAGATCTTCACCGGCAATTTCATTTCCCGAAGCAGCTCCATGACTCGTCCGTAGAAATCGGCAACGGACTGCGGAGTCAGCGCGAGCGTGCGGATCATGCCGTCGGATGCTTTGATCAAGAGCTGATGGTCGATGAAATCGAACTCGATCGTAAACGACCGCGTACCGTGCGGTAGCGTGCGGGTCACGAGACCCCGCGGCGTGACCTTGAGCGCGATCGCCCACGAGTGATTCATTGGTGGAGCTTGCGCAAGCGCGACCTTGCCAACCACCTGCGTCCACATGTGCAGCGTTCGGTAGGTGTCCTTCCACGTGTCTTCGGTGAGGGCTGGCCAGCCTTCGACAGTCATGTTCGCCATGATACGCTAGTCGCGCATGACCGAAGGGTGTTCTCACATCGGCGACGTCGAGACGGTAAAACGTGCCAAGCGCACTGAGTGTGAGGAGTGCGTCAAGATCGCGTCCCGCTGGGTGCACCTGCGCACCTGTCAGGATTGCGGAATGACGCTTTGCTGCGACTCGTCGCCGAATCACCACGCCAGCACGCACGCGCGCGCGAGCGGTCATCCGGTCATTGCATCAGCGGAGCCCGGTGAGCGGTGGCTGTATTGTTTCGTGGATGATGCGTTTGCGGAGTATTAGGAACAGTAGACGCCACCATTGGCGTGAATCGTCTGGCCGGTGATGTAGCGAGCTTCCGGGCCGCACAGGAACCGAACCAGCGCTCCAATTTCTTCGGGTTTCCCCAAACGGCCTGCAAGCGGTGCGTGGAGCGCGTGATGTGCGGGCTGCCCCGTGGATGCGCGCCGCGTATCAATCAACCCGGGAGCCACACAGTTGACGGTAATCCCGTGGGGGGCCAGGTCGTGGGCCAGCGCGCGTGTCAACCCGACGAGGCCGGCCTTTGCGGCAATCACATGAGCGCGCCTGGCGGCGCCCGTGTGCGCAGACAGCCCGCCAATGTTGATGATGGAGCCGCTGCCAGATTGAATGAGGTGCGGCAGCGCAGCGTGGCTGCACAAGTACGCCGCATCGAGCGTCGTCGACAAAATCTCCCGCCACTCCTGATAGTCGAGGTCCACGAAATCGATTTCGCGCCGAACGCTCGCGTTGTTGACCAGAATGTCGATGCGACCGAACGACTCGATGGTTGCCTGGACGAGCGCAGCGACCGCGCCGGGATCGCCAACGTCTCCAAGCTTGAATGCCGACCGCCCGCCAATATGCCGGATTTCGTTGCACACCGATTCGGCGTCCGTGCCGGATGTGCGGGCGTTCACCATGATCGTGGCGCCAGCGCCTGCCAGTTCGAGTGCAATGGCGCGGCCGATGTTCCGCGCGCTGCCGGTAATGAGCGCGACCCGACCTGCCAGATCTCCTCTGCCGTTCATGTTCTGAACTCCTCGAACACGGTCAATCGCGGAAGGGTAAACACGTCGCGGGACAACAGGCGCAGTCGATCGGCCAGGGATCGATCCCAGCCGCCGGATCGTGCGTTGTCCATGAACTTCGTTTCCAGTTCGGCCACCGATAGCGGGGCCTGCGCACCGCCGCGCAGGTGGGGCTGACGATATTCCCGTGTGCTGCCATCCTTTAGTGTCACGCGCAGGTGGCCAGAAAAGTTGCGGGGGTACTCGTCCTGCTCGTTGATGACGTAGCGGATGCTTCGAGCCAACGCGAGGACCGAAGGGTCCTGAATCCTCTCCTCGTCGAACTGCTCGATTCCTGCTTTGCGATCGAAAAAGCCCACCGCCATACAGAACGGCGTACTGAACTTTGCCGCATAGGGTGTGGGCGGTCGATGTTTGACGGCGAGCGGCTCCCATAAGCGGTGCACCGTTGCTTCCGCGACCTCGCAGAGAATCTCCACGATCTCACTTGCGGGCACACCGTCCTCCGCGAGACGGATGGCGCAGTCGATGAACGGCTGCGTCATGGTGCCGCACGCATAGGGCTTGAACGCAATCGTTGGCATGGCCCAGCCGCTGCCGAGACTTCCTGTGAGCGACGTCCAGTCTGGTTTCACCGACGGCGCAAACGCCCGATACAGACCGTGCACGCCTTCGAACACGGTACGTGGTCCAACAAAGCCCGCGCGCGCCATGAGCGCCGCGCGCAGACCGGACTGCGCGGCCCAGCCGGCATGCATCCGCTTGGTCCACGTTCCTTCGGCGAGATATTCAATGATGCCGGACGCCATACTGCCGGCAATCCCGAGAGCCGACGCAATCGTAGGTGGCGCCAGCCGCAGCGCCGATCCGACAGCGCCGGCCGCCGCCAGGGTGCCAAACACCGAGGTCGGATGAAAGCCGGCGCGATGGGTGGCCTTGGGTGCGACCAGACTGAGGCGGCACAACAGCTCAGCTCCCGTGACGAGACCAAGGAGGCACCTGTCACCGCCGAGCTGCTCGCGTTCGCACGCCGCCAGTACCGCCGGGACAATGACGGCCCCGGCGTGAACGGGCCCACCCTCGAAGGTATCGTCGTAATCCTCGCCATGCGCAGCGGTACCGTTGACGAGCGCCGCGCCAAATGCGTCGAACCCGCCGGCGTGTCCCAGAGCCGTGCAGGCTCCCCGATCGGTAGCTGCCACGGTTGACCTGACGTACTGCTCACGACGTGCGGCAACGCACAGACCGGCGACGTCCAGAAATAGCTTCCGCGCGGTCTCGACCGCGTTGGCCGGCAGCTGGTCGGGCGTGGTCGCGGCAAGCCAATTGGCGATTGTCTCCGCCACAGGCTGACTTGTCGGCGGGTCGAAAGACCCGTCTCTACCAAGCGATTCGTGCGCGGTCATACGATGTTGTCGCGCTGCCCGGGCTGGCGCATGGTAGCGCGGATGTGACGCGCGAGCGAACCGAGGACGAAGACGAGCGCCCCAACGAGCAGCCAGAACGCAATTGGATCTTCGACGAACGTCATATGGCTGCCGCTCGAAAGCACCAGCGCGCGGCGATAGTTCGATTCAACCAGATATCCCAGGACGACGCCGAGCACGATCGGCAGCAGCGGAACCTTGAAATACCGCATAGCATAGCCGAGCACTCCAAACCCCAGAGCCACGCCAACCTGAAACAGACTGGTTTCGATGGCGTACACACCTGAGACCACGAGTGCATAGATGAATGCCATCAAGTACGGCTTCGGGCGACTCACCAGCCACAAGCACGGCGTCATGATGAGATAGCCGACAATCAACATGGCGACGTTGGCGATGAGCAGGCCCGCAAACAAGCCGTTCACGACATCCAGATGTTTCACAAACAGCATCGGTCCAGGGACCAGGCCATGAATCAGGAATCCGCCGAGCAGGACCGCCGCAGAATTCGAACTCGGGATGCCGAGGCTCAACATCGGCACGAGGGCCGTACAGGCAACGGTATTGTTCGCCGCTTCAGGCGCAGCAATACCCTCCGGCGAGCCGTTTCCAAATTCCTCTTTGTGCCGTGACCATCGCCGCGCTTCGTTGTAGGCAAGAAACGACGCGATCGTTCCTCCAGAGCCTGGCATCACCCCTTCGACCGTACCGATGACCGATCCGATGGCCTGCGGCAATGCGATACGCCGCCAAAGAGCCGGACTCGGAAATCGAATCCGGGTGCGAGTGCGGATCGCGGCGGACGTCCCCACCTCAGGCTCTCCGCTCTGTTGGAGCAGCTCACTCACGGCATACAAACCCATCATCACCAGGATCGGCGCAATGCCGGACAGCAGTTCGGGGCTGTCGAATGTGAACCGGTTGATGCCTGTCACGGGATCGGTTCCAACCGTCGCGATCATCAGCCCGAGGACCCCTGCCATGAGCCCCTTGAGCAGCGACTCGCCAGACAGCGAGGCAATGATGCTCAGACCGAGAACTCCAAGCGCAAAGTACGCGGCCGGGGTAAACGCGAGGGCAAGCCTCGAGAGCGGCTCGGTCAGGAAGACCAGCACGATCAGTCCGATCAAGCCTCCCACGAAGCCGGAGTACAGCGAGATGCCGAGCGCCTCGTCCGCCCTGCCCTGCTGCTTCATTTTGTACCCGTCAATCACGGTTGCCGCAGCGGCGTTAGTGCCCGGCGTGCCGATCAGAATGGCCGGAATGGATCCGCCGTACTCGGCGCCCACATAGGTTGACGCCAACAAGACAACGGCGACCCCGGGATCCAGGCTGTAGGTGAACGGCACCAGCAGTGCCATCGTGATCGAGGGCGAAATCCCTGGCAGGGCGCCGCCAAGGATGCCCCAGGCCACACCGGCAAAGGCTGCAGGGACTATCGACGAGGTCAACGAGCCGACGAGTGCGACGAGGAAATCGTTCACTTCGGCAGGAGCGATGTCCAGAATCCGGCCGGTTGTGGAATGCCCAGCAGCAGGACGAAGAGCAGCCAGAAAAACAGCGCACCGGATACCGCAACCACCGCCGCACGACGGCGGCTGCCGCCCTTCTGGTAAAGAATCGTGACAAAGACAAGACCAGCAATGGATGGGATGTACCCAATCCAGGGCACCACCACGAGATAGCCAGCGCCAATGGCCAGCATGCCACCCGCCCGCCACAGGGCTCGCAGTTGGCCGCTTCGCGACACCGCAAACATCATCGCGCCAGCGCGGCGCCGAGGCAGCGAACGCATGATCTGCAGAATCGAAAGGCCGGCCAGTAACAGCGCGTACGCTTTCGGCAAGCCCTGGGGGCCAATGACGTCATCCAGCAGGCTCTGGGGGATGGCTGTGGCCAGCAGGTAGTAACCGACGCTCGCCGCGAGCATGACGCAGCCGAACACGAGGTTGCTTGGCATTTATTTGATGACGCCGGACTCTTTCAGAAAAGCTGTCGTCTCTCTGGCAAAGCCGTCCATGAACTTGACGTATTCGGCGTGAGGCATGAAGCCAGGTTGTAAGCCGTTTGCAGTGTACAACTGCTTGTATTTGGCATCCTCGAGCAGCCTGGGGATGGCCGCATCCCATGCGGTAACCACTTCACGCGACGTTCCTCTGGGACCGGCAAGCCCTCTGAACTTGCGGACGGCCACATCGATGCCCTGCTCCCTCGCGGTCTTGACGTCTGGCAGTTGCGGCAAGCGCTGGTCGCCGACAACCGCGAGCACACGAACCTTCCCGATCTCGAGCTGTGTCCGGATTTCCTGTAATTCGCCAATACCCATGTCGAGCGTGTGATTCAGCACGTTGATCAACAGCGCGCCACCGCCTTCGAACGTGGCAATCGCAGGACTGACGCCCGCTTTCTGCTTCACACGTTCCATGGCCTGACGTTCGAGCGACGCGGGATTGGCCGCACCCCACCGGCCACCACCCTGTCTCGCGCGGTCCAGCACGTCTTTCAGTGTCTTGAACCGTGAGTTCGCCGCGGTATAGAGGACCTCTGGGTCATAGAAGATGTTTACCAGCGGTTCGAGGTCTGTGTAGCTTGCTGCCGGCCTGCTCAGGAGCGAAGTGTAGATGAAGGTCGGTGTCGCCGCGTAGAACATGCCGCCATCGGGCTTCGCTTTCGCAAGGCTCGCCATGGCCTTAGCGCCGCTGCCACCTTGGAGGTTCTCGACCACGAACGTGACGCCCATGATTCTCGTCAGGTGAGGCACCATCTCGCGCAGAAAGACGTCGCTTCCTCCGCCAGGGCTCGAGTGGGTCACCAGTGACACCACGCCCTTCGGGTACTTGGTTTGCCCGGAGATGACACCGAGCAACGACAGCGTGAGTACCAACGCAACGACCTCTTTCATCCTGAAACCTCGAAGGCCACGAGTCTAGCCCAGCGGGCACGGAGCGTCCACGTCGTCGTGTTACCATCCTTCCTCTTCACGATGCGTGTGATCGCTGCTGCCCCCTCCGCGTCGGCCGGCAACACGCGGCCAGACGAGGGGCTCGACCGCGCGATTGGTCCCTTTGCGCTTGGTGCCAACGCTGTGAACCTGGCGGTCGGAGCGGGGGTCTTCGCGCTGCCTGCGGCCGTCGCGGCGCTACTGGGTCCCGCCGCGCTCATCGCGTACGTCGCGTGCGGGATCACGATTACGTGCGTGCTCCTTTGTTGTGCGGAGTTGGGCAGTGTGACCACCCGCTCGGGTGGCGTGATGGCCTACACGCGGGATGCTTTTGGCCCACTCGCAGGCTTCCTGGCGTGGGCGGTTTACGCTATCGGGTGCTGCGCGCTTGCCGACGCCGCGATCGCGCATGTGCTCATGGATGCGCTTGCCGCCGGCGTGACTCCACTGCGGGACGGACTGCCCAGGATCGCGGGATTTGCTGCCCTCTTCGCGGGATTCGCCGCGGTCAACGTGCGGGGGGTACGGTATGGAAGCGGGCTCTCGGTCATTTCTACGTTGGCCAAGCTCGCACCGTTGATCCTGCTCATCGCCGTGGGGCTGCCTGCCATCCACTGGCCCGAGCTCCGATGGACGAGCTGGCCATCATATCCTGCGATCGGCCAGGCATCTCTCTTGGTGTTCTTCATCTTCATGTCGCCAGAGGGTGCGCTCACTGCCAGTGGAGAGATCCGAGATCCTGTGCGCACTGTACCGCGTGCGATGTTGGGAACGGCGGCCACGTTGGTCGTGCTCTACATCGCGCTTCAGGTCGTAAGTCAGGGCGTACTCGGACAGGAACTCGCGCAACAGGGCGGCACCCCCCTCGCCTCGGTTGCTGATCGGCTCCTCGGTTCGGCTGGCCGCAATCTCCTTCTTGCGTGCACGGCTATCGCCATTTTTGGCTCCGTGTGCGCTGACATGGTCAATACCCCTCGCGCGTTTTTCGCCGTCGCCAATCAGGGCCTTCTTCCGGCCCGACTGACGATGGTGCATACCAGGTTCCACACGCCGTATGTTGCGATCATCATCTACGCAACGTTGGTGTTTACGTTCACGATCTCCGGCGCATTCCGACCACTTGCCGTCCTCGCCACCATTTCACAACTTCTGATCTACCTGGTCGTCTGCCTCGCGGTGCTGCAGTTGCGTCGGATGAGAGGCCCGGAATCGGGCGCTTTTCGGACGCCCGCGGGTCCCGTCGTTCCCCTCCTGGGGGCGGGAGCCGTTCTGTGGCTCCTGTCGCACTCGACACCTACCGAAGTCGCTGCGGTTGCAGCGATGCTCGTGGCAGCCACGATGTACTATGTCATTCGAACTCGCGTACTTCGTTGAAACGCAATGCCGAACATTCAGCTCGTCAGGCTCGACCCCGCCCTCGAGAAGACCCTCATGGATGACTCGGAGTACATGAACGCCCTCGTTCAGGATAATTGGCCACGTGTTGCTGACCTGGTGCATCGACTGATTGGGCGCACTCTGGTTGCGACCCCCATCAGCGTCGACGAACTGCAATGGGGCGGCTACTTCGTCGTTGATGAGGACACACGCGAAGTCGTCGGGTCTTGCGCGTTCAAGACCCCACCGACGAAGGACGGCACGGTGGAAATTGCCTACTTCACCTACCCCGGATTCGAAGGGCGAGGCTACGCCACCGGAATGGCCGGCAAACTCATCGAACTGGCGGGTGGCTCGCCAGAGGTCCGGCAGGTGATCGCCCACACGCTGCCGGAAATGAACGCATCAACACGAATTCTGGAGCGAGTCGGGATGACGTTCGTGGGAGAAGTGATTGACCCGGACGATGGGCGCGTGTGGCGCTGGCAAGTACCGATTTTTCACCACTGACAGCGTTGAATAGTCAACGCCGAGGAACGCCGAGGACGCGGAGTGCGCAGAATGCTCAGACAAAGTCCTCTGCGGGCTCAGCGGCCACTGCGAACTCTGCGTTGACCGAGCCGCCAGCACGAACTGAAAACTGACGGCTGACAACTGAACACTGCTCTAGCGCTCGATTCGTTTCTGAATGTCGTCCGCGCGCTGGCTGGCTCGAAACTCGATAATCCGGAAGTCCGCCAGACCTCGCGTGTAGAACGGATCTTCCCGGATGATGGCTTCGATCTCCTGGCGGCTTTCGGCCACGGCGACGATAATCCCGCCATCGCGCGGAATCTTCCGACCGGAGACCAGAAAATTGCCGGCAGCATAGTACTTCTTCAAAAAGACGACGTGCGCAGCCATGTGCGCGTCAATCTCTTTGAGCTCTGCCTTGTAGATCAGTTCAACGACGAACATGGCGCCTGCCTGAACCCCTGCCCTTCCTACGAATAGTCGACAAACCGGACGATGGGCGCGTGTGGCAGGTCAGGGCTTTTTCTGTTCCGCCTTCGATCCTCGCCCTTGGCTCTCCTTCGAATAGTCGACAAACCCCAGTTCCTTGCACGGATCCGGGTTGTACGGAAGGTCGGCCACCTGAACGACCTCGGAGCCGGCGTATTGCCCCTTGAAGTACACCGGATCTTCAGCCGCGTAACTGCGCGTCAGCGTCATGGCCTTCGTGTCGAGCGAAAACCGCTCGACGACATGGAGCTGCTCGCTGTGCTGGACCGGCGGTGACAGCACACCTGGTGCAAACCCGACGGTATCGACCATCAGGACATCGTTCTCCCAACGGCCAATCGAGTGGCCCGCGCGGCTTGCTGTGATCTTGGCCGGATGCTTGGCCTGGTTCATGTGAATGGTGCGAGTGAACCCCAGCTGCCCATATTGAAGAACGATGGTGTCCTTGGTCTGGGTGATGCGATTAATCGGTCCGTCAAACGTCCAGTCAAAGATGATGCTGGTCGTCTCACAGCGCATGCGGGGGTTGTCCTTAACCGTGAACGTGCCGAAGTTTGCCGCGGCTTTCTGTCCCAGCTCCGTCAGCTCGGCGCCGCGGTAGCGTTGTTGAACTCCTCGACCCCCCGCAGGTCCGCCGCCGCCAATTCGTCCTTCGCCGGGCTTGTATTGACTGACCGTGCTGAGCGGGACCAGGGCGCCTCCGCGACCACGCGGGTCGGTCATGACCAATTGTTCCGGCGCCCAGTCACCGGAGATATTCGGGTCACCATTCGGACGTCTCAATTCACGCTTGGGAGCAGGCGCAGGACCTTTCGTGAACTGGCCGTACCGATCCGTCCGGCTCCCATCCTCGAGAATGATCGTGTTGACGTAGCACGAGTTCGGATCGAGCCGGTCTGGCGATCCTTGAATCGTGATTCGCTGCCCAATGCGAAACATGTCCTTCGTCCAGCCCGAGCGACGCAGGACCGTCGCCGATCGCATCTCGCAGCGGTAGGCGCTGACTTTCCCATCCTTATCGGTCACATCGAAATAGATCCAGGAATGCGGATTAATGAGATCCAGGCGTGTGAGTTTGCCCGTGAGCTCGATCTCCTTTCTGTTGTCGAAGGTTCCGCCACCGTGGTGTGCGACGGCAGACTGCGCGAACGCCATTGACACAATCACTCCGCACGTTCGAATCCAGCTCGCGCTCCGAATCATGGCTGCAAACCTCATTGAGAGATGTATGTCCTACTGGCTCTTCTTGCCCGACGCGACGTCGACTCCCGTCAGCTTAGCCCGCTCGATTGACGCCTTGATGAAACCCGACGTGCGAACCTCATCAATGAATCGGTCGATCGCGTCGAGCTTGGCGCGGTTGCCTTTCTCCACGACAAAGCACTGATCAACTTCCAGAAAATTGTCTGGCAGTGCACGGAGTTTGGTGCCTGAGGCCGCTTGAGCTTCGAGCGATCGCTGACGGTTGATGGCGAAGACGTCGATCTCTCCGCTCGTCAAGAGCGTCTCCAACTCGGGCTGCGCTGGCATGGTTGGGAACACGCGCACTTGAGCATTCTTCAAGTGGCCGCTGACAAACAGCTGCTGCGTCTGACCCTTGACGGCCGCGACCTTCACCCCGGCGCGATCGACGTCGGCGCTCTGTTGAAAGGGCGAATTCGCCCGTACGAGATAGCTGTTGAACATGACCACGAAAGCAGCGCCGAAGTCGACTTCGCGTGCACGGGTTTCGTCGTACGCCAGGAACCCGATGTCGGCAGCCTTGTTTTTCAACGCGTCAATGACGGCCCTGGCGTCCTGCGCCGGAATGATCGCATACGGCACGCCAAGTTTGCGGGCGAGTTCCTTGACGAGATCAGGCGCCGGTCCACTGGCCTCGCCAGTCTGAGCGTCTATGCGGCCCTGCACCGGGTTACCGGCAAGAAATGTGGCGCGAAGTGTTCCAGTGGGTGCCAGCGTCACCGCCGGTGACTGTGCGGCGAGTGGCAAAGAGCACAGACAGATCAACGCGAGGATGCATGTGTATCGCATGACAGAGAATCTTATGCGCGTCACCAAGCTCCTTACAACCACGCCGGTCGAAGAGCGGATAGGTGCGGAGCCCTCCTCTTTCAGGCACCCCCCGATCAGGCGCTTGATCTTTCGTGCCCCCCACTTCCGTGCCATACAGCCCGCCTACACGTGCGTGCTAGATTCCGCGAGTGCCGATCGATCGACTGAGTGAGCGCTTCAGATTTCTGGCCATAAAGCGATCGCTCGCGTTCGCGATCAGCACTTTTGTGACACGCCCGTTCGTGAGTTCACGCGTACCACTTGCGTGGACCGGGTCACGAGCGCTCTTTCTTCCCTCCCCCACTTTCCGGCGAAACATCCTTTCGCCGCACAGGTGACCTCATGAATCAGCATTCCCAGCCCCAACAACACCGCGACCGTCGTCGAAGTGGGATCGCGACGGCTCTCTTCAACATCAACGTGCTCATCCGGACCGCATTCCTGATGTGCCTTGTTTTCAGCGCCACTCAGTCAGCATGGGCGCAGGGTCAACCCATCGTGTTCTCTGCAGTCGGTGACGTGCCTTACTCGACCGGTGAGATATCGGAATTCCAGGAGCACATGGACAACCTCGATCTGTACAGCGGGTCTGAATTTCTCGTACATCTCGGCGATATCAAGGCGGGTGGCGGTACGTGCGCCGAATCCTGGTATCAGTCGATGGCGACAAGCCTGCGCACCTTATCGATTCCGGCATTCATCGTCCCCGGCGACAACGAATGGAACGATTGCTCCAATCCGACGCAGGCATGGGGACTTTGGGTGAAGCATTTGATGGCGATCGAGCAGAACTTCTGCGGACTCCCCGTGGTCCAACGCCAGTCCGCGCGACCGGAAAACTTTGCCTTCGTGAAGAGCGGCGTGCTGTTCATCGGTATCAACAAAGTCTCGGGCGGTCTGGGCAGCGGAGAGACCCAGACGCGCCTGCAACAAGATGCGGACTGGATCTCGCAGCAACTTCAACAAAAAGGGAGCACCGTTCGGGCCCTCGTGGTCTTCGCGCAAGCCTCGCCCTCCGGCAGTCCCCTCGAGAGCCAATTTCGTGCCGCCGCCAGCGCCTTTGGCAAGCCCGTGCTCTACATCCACGGTGATGGGCACAGCTGGACGTACAACGAAGGGTATCTCGAACCAAACATCACGCGCGTTCAGGTCGACCGCGGCTCGATCAGTCATCCTCCCGTCCACATCACGGTGACGATGGATCCGAACAACGCTTTTATTTTCGACCGCGACCCCTGGCCGTCAGGCGCGACACCGCTGAACCAACGTCCCTGCGCGAGCGCAGGCCCAGACAAGCAGATCGCGTCGGGGGCCAGCACCGTGCTGAATGGAAAGATGTCGGATGACGGTGAGCCCACTCCACCTCAACTCCAGGCGACTTGGACGCATGTCTCCGGAGGCACCACCGTCACGTTCGGCACTCCAAATTCACCGACCACGACGGCGCAGTTCGCCGCCGATGGCAGTCACACGCTGCGGTTGACGGTCACCGATGGAGCGCTGACGAGCAGCGATACCGTCGTCGTGGACGTGGGCGTCGCGCCGAACGCAGCGCCGACCGTCGACATCAGCAGCCCCGTCAGCGGATCGGAATTTGATCTGGGCCAGACCGTCACCTTCATTGGCTCAGCCTCTGATGACGTCGACAGCGGGCTCACCGCCTCGCTGAGCTGGACCTCCAGTATCAACGGAAACATCGGCGCGGGCGGCACGTTCTCGACCTCGGGGCTCTCAGTTGGCGAACACACCATCACGGCGTCCGTCACTGACAGCGGCGGACGAACGGGCTCGGCGTACATCATCATCACGATCGTCGATCCGACGACTGTCCCGCCATCGTCGCCGACCCTCGACGTGCGCGTTGCTTCCAGCAGCGGATGATGCCGAAGAAAGCGCAACCGGATCGGTATCGCTGACCAGCAGCGATCTCGAATTCGTGGCAGACGGAAGCAATCAGACGGTTGGCTGCGCTTCAACGGCATCACGATCCAAAAAGGCACCACGATCAACAACGCCTGGATCCAGTTTCAAACAGACCAGGCGAGCAATGTGCAGACCTCGCTGACCATTCGCGGTCAGGCGGCCGACAATGCGCCCACCTTCACCACAGCGACAGCAAATCTCTCGGCGCGTCCAAGGACAACGGCCGCCGTGGGATGGTCGCCAGTGCCCTGGAATACCGTGGGAGAGGCGCTCGAGGCGCAACGAACCCCCAATCTGAAAACGGTGATTCAGGAAATCGTGAATCGCACGGGCTGGTCGAGCGGCAATTCGACTGGCGATCCTCATTACGGGAACCGGTCAGAGAGTTGCGGAGTCATTCAACGGCGTCGCGAATGCGGCACCGTTGCTGCACATCGAGTCAGCCCCGGCTGTTCCGGCACCTGATATCGATGCCGCCCCGAATCCGTATGGCTTTGGACCCGTGGTCGTCGGCGCAACGGCGTCAGGGACGGTCATATCACGAATGTGGGGAGTCAAGACCTGCAAGTGACCGCGACGAATCTGTCCGGCACCGATGCGAGTCAATTTGCCATCACGCAAGGGCGCGGGACCTTTACCCTTGCTCCTAGCGCAACGCGGAGCCTCGACGTCAGCTTTACTCCCTGCTTCGCTCGGATCCAAGACTGCAACCCTGGAGTTGACGAGCAACGACCCGGATGAGGGCACATTCAATGTTGCCCTCACCGGCAGCGGCACCACGCCAGCCAATATCGAAGCGACACCAACTTCGCACAACTACGGCTTGGTACCTGTTGGTTCGAATGCTTCGCGCACCTTTACGATTCGGAATACCGGCGGAGCGAACCTGCAGGTGAGCGCCACCACGCTCACCGGCACGGATGCGAACCAGTTCGCCATCACGTCAGGAGGAGGATCGTTCACGCTGGCAGCCAACGCGACGCGCAGCGTTGCTGTGCGATTCGCACCCACCGCAGACGGGGCAAAGATTGCGGCTCTACGCTTGACGAGCAACGATCCGGACCAGGGTTCGTTCGAGGTGCCCTTGGACGGTACCGGAACCACAGCGCCGGACATTGCCGTGTCGCCACTGACGCACAACTACGGTGCACAGTCGATCGGCTCGAGCGTCACGCAAGCGTTCACGGTCTCGAATACAGGCAACGTCAGCCTCGTGGTCTCGGCCCCAACGCTGACGGGAACCGACTTCGCGTTTGTCGGCGCCCAGAACGGTTTCACACTCGCCCCAGGTGCCAGTAGCGCGATCGAGGTCCGCTTTTCTCCGACAACAGAGGGGCCGAAAACCGGGACCTTGACGATTTCCAGCAACGATACCGATGAAAGTCCGATCAACATTCCGCTCTCTGGTAGCGGGGTTGTCGGTGGGGCCACACCGCCAACCTTCATGGAAGTGCGACAGGGCGGCTCAGCGAGCTCGACGACGGTCACGACAAATGCAGCCGTGACAGGCGTGAGCGGACACCTCTATCTCGCCGCCGTTTCTTCAAAGGCTCCGCGTGTGGTCACCGCAATGACAGGGCTGGGTCTCACATGGACCCGGCTGCCGGCGCAGTGCAGCGGGCGCAATCAGACGGGGGTCGAGCTCTGGTGGGCCCGCGGAACAGCGACCACGGGAACGGTCACAGCCACGCTCGCGTCAGCGCCCACCAACGCGGTCATTGCCGTTGCCCGGTACTCGGGCGTGGCGGCAACCAATCCGGTTGCGGTGCTCGTGGGCGGCAATACCAACGGCGTCAATGGCGCGTGCGCGAACGGGATCGACAGCGCGGCGTACTCGTTCAACGTGACCACGTCACAAAGCAACGTGCTGGTGTTTGGTGCGGTTGCCTCGCGAAACCACACGCACACACCTGGTGCGGGCTACACCGAACGTGTCGAAGCACTGCAGGGAACGAGCGGCGGGGACGCGGTTCGAATCAGCTTTGTCGAGCGTGCGGTCCCCGGCGCTTCGTCGCTGCCACTGAACGGAACGTTGGCCAGCACAGTGGATTGGGCGGTCATCGGTGTCGTCTTGCGACCGTAACACCACTTTCGGGGAATTGCGACACGCGGACGACAGCTATATATACCAAGCGAGATTTTTGATCTTCGTCGGTAGCAGAGACTGTGAGGTTGCGGTTGGCTCCCCTGACCGAACTCCACGGAACCCCTCGGCCATCCTTGTCTTGGGTCCGTGTCGGGTTGCTTCTTTTCGCTGCTGTGACCGCGGTAGCTCCTACCGCGTCGGCACACGGTGCAACTCACGAACAGATAGCCGCGCTCACAATCAAGATCAGCCTGGATCCCCGCAACGCGGACCTGTATGTCAGACGTGGCGAGCTTTACAGCGACCACGGCAACTGGAAGTCTGCGCTCGACGATTTTCAGCGTGCCGGGCAGTTGGATTCGAGTCTCACACTCATCGATCTCGCGCGGGGCCGAACGCTCTACAACGCCGGACAATTTGAACCGGCAAAGAGCGCGCTCGATCAATTTCTGGCCAAAGAACCCATCCATCCCGAAGCGCGGATCCTGCGGGCACGAACGTTATCGCAGCTCGGTCGATGGGATGCCAGCGTTGCGGACTACAGCCAGGCCATCGAGTATCTGGCGCAATTAGGGGCGCCAAATCCCGACTACTACCTCGAGCGCGCATATGCGAGTGCCGCGCGCGGGCCGGCCTATGTTCCGGACGCGCTGCATGGACTGGATGACGGGATCGCCACGTTGGGCACGCTGGCGACATTGCAGCTCTACGCCATCGAGCTGGAACTGAGTCGTGGACGTACAGACGATGCGCTCGTCCGACTGGAGTCCCTGGCGTCCTCCTCAAACCGACGTGAATCGCTGCTCGCCCGACTGGGCGAGATCCTGGAACTGGCCGGAAGAACGGATGCGGCACGTGCGGCGTACGAAGAAGCGGTCGCGGCGATCAATCTGCTCACGCCTCGCCACCGTGCCACCCGGGGAATCGTCGAGCTCGAAGCGCAGGTGCGGACTGCACTGGCTCGCCTGCAGAGATCAGAAGGCTGAGACATCCATGAGCGCATTCTGTCGATCACTTGTGGGCTTGCGATGCGCGCTGCTGCTGGTCGTCGGACTTGTCGTGCCGATCACCTCCGAGGCCCAGACCATCACACGCGGGCCCTACCTGCAGATGGGATCCCACGACCGGATCGTGGTGCGCTGGCGAACCGACGTGGCGACCAACAGTCAGGTCAGTTATGGCCTCTGTCAGGGCCAGCAGAGTTGTATGACCTGGGTAGCCGTAAACCCCACAGTGAGCACGGAACACGAGGTCCTGTTGCAAGGGCTCTCACCGAAAACCCGCTACTACTACGCGGTGGGCAGTACCACGGAACAGCTGGCTGGCAACAACGCCAATCATTTCTTTCTGACCAGCCCGCGCGTCGGTGAAGCCAAAGCCACACGCATCTGGGTGCTGGGCGATTCTGGAAGCGCGAATGCAAACGCCAGAGCGGTTCGCGACGCGTACTACAAAGCTACTGGATCACTGCACACTGATTTGTGGCTGATGCTCGGCGACAACGCGTACGAGAGAGGGACTGATTCGGAGTACCAGGCGGCCGTGTTCAACATGTATCCGGAGATGTTGCGCAAGTCGGTGCTCTGGCCGACGCTGGGCAATCACGACGGCGCGTCAGCGAATTCCGGAACGCAGACGGGGCCCTACTACGAAAGCTTCACCTTGCCGAAGAAAGCCGAGGCCAGCGGCCTTCCGTCTGGCACAGAGGCGTACTACTCCTTCGATTACGGCAATATTCATTTCATCGTGCTCGACTCCTTCGATTCGAGCCGGTCGCCGACCGGAGCGATGATGAAATGGCTTCGGTCGGACCTGCAGGCGACCACTCAGAACTGGATCATTGCGTACTGGCACCACCCGCCGTACCTCGAAAGGCACGCACGATTCGGACAGTGGGGCGGCCGAAAGAGACATGCGGCAGAATGCCCTGCCTATTCTTGAACAATACGGCGTCGATCTCGTGCTGTCGGGGCATAGCCATGTGTACGAGCGTTCCTTCCTCCTGAATGGCCACTACGGCACCTCCACCACGCTGACGCCCGACATGATTCTCGACGCAGGGGACGGACGTACAAACGGCACGGGTGCGTACAAGAAGGCCGCCGACCGAGGTGCTGTGTACACGGTGGCTGGAAGCTCCGGGAAGACGGGCGGTGGATCGCTCGACCATCCCGTGATGTTCGTGTCGCTCAGCGTATTGGGATCCGTCGTGTTGAACGTGAACGGTAATCGCCTCGACGCGACGTTCCTTCAGTCCAACGGCACCGTGCGGGACACATTTTCGATTCAGAAAGGACCGACCCCTCGCGATATCGATGTCACACCCAGCCCGCATTCGTACGGACCTGTGGCAGTTGGAACGAGCGAAGTCCAGACGTTCGCGATTCGAAACGTCGGCGGTGCCGACCTCAAAGTGAGCAGTACCGAGGCTGACCGGTGGGGAGAGTGGGGAGTTCGCGATCACAAGCGGTGGCGGTTCCTTCACCCTCAAGCCAGGCGCGACGAGGAACCTGCAGGTCGCATTTGAGCCCACCTCAACCGGGCCGAAGGACACAACACTCAGAGTTGAAAGCAACGACTCGGACGAGAGCCGTTTCAACGTCGCGCTGAGCGGTACTGGGACGGGCATCCCCGAGATTCAAGTCACGCCAAGACCACACGACTTCGGGAACACGGTTGTCGGCGCGACGAAGTCCCAGACATTTGCAGTCCGCAATGTGGGCGGCGCCGATCTCGAGGTCACCGCGGCCAGCCTGGTGGGCAGCGATGCCAAGGAGTTTGCCATCGTGCAAGCGGGCACTCCGGTCACGCTCGGCCCGGACGAAACACACGATCTCGAGATCCGCTTTGCGCCGTTATCGGGCGGCAATAAAACCGCTGCGTTACGCCTGACGAGTGATGATCCAAACCGCCCGACTCACGACGTCGCCCTGACCGGCACGGCAACCACGGAACCCGACGTGGACGTCGTGCGGACACCGCTGGACTTCGGCGAGGTTTTGGTAGGTACGACGACATCCCGCACGGTTGCCATTGCAAACGTGGGGAGCGCTGGCCTGCAGGTCACGGCTATCAGCCTGTCAGGTGTTCAGGGCGCCGAGTTTACCGTCACACAGGGAGCTGCCCCTTTCACAGTTGCCCCCTGCGTCGACCCACAACGTCGAGATCCGATTTGCACCAACCTCGTCCGGACTGAAAACGATCGGTTTGCAAATCAGAAGCAACGATCCGGACGAGAGCGCAGTCGATCTGTCCCTGCGTGGAACCGGCACGACGGCACCAGAGATTGACCTGACGCCCACACCTCAAACCTACGGCATCGTCTGGGTCGGGGCGAGCGCGTCCCGGGCGTTAGCAGTCCGGAACGTCGGGAGTGCCGATCTCCAAGTGACCGCTATCAGCTTTGTTGGCGGCACGCCGGGCGAGTTCGCCCTTGTGCCCCCGAGCGCTCCTTTCAAAATCGGCCCGGGCGTCACGCATACCGTTGATGTGCGGTTCGTTCCCATGTCGCCCGGTGCCAAGACCACGACGCTCCGGCTGATGAGCGATGACGCGAACGAAGGGTCCGTCGACGTGTCTTTGAGCGGCACTGGAATCGTGCCTCCCGACATCGATCTCGTGCCGACGTCGCACGACTACGGCGAGGTGACGGTCGGGACGACGACGTCCCGGACGTTTGTTTTCAGGAACGCCGGTGGCGCCGATCTCCAAGTCACCGCTGCAAGCCTTGTGGGCGGGGAGGGAGAATTTTCAATCGTCCAGGCGAGCGCCCCAAGTACCGGTGGTTGCCGGCGGTACATTCCCGATCGACGTCCGTTTCGCGCCCACGTCATCTGGTCCGAAGTCCAGCGTGCTCCGGCTGACGAGCAACGATCAAGATGAAGGGACGTTCGACGTGACCCTGACTGGCACTGGTGCAATGCCAGCAGACATTGATGTTGCGCCAACATCACACAACTTTGGAGAGGTCATCCTCGGCAGAACGGCGTCGGGCACACTGGTCGTCAGGAACCTGGGCGGTACGGATATGCAGGTTACCGCCACTGGGTTCGTCGGTGATCAAGCGGCTGACTTTGCGATCGCACAGGGCGGCGGTCCATTCCTCTTGGCCTCGGGTGCCACGCACAACATCGAGGTTCAATTCGGCCCACTCTCGGCTGGCCAAAGGCTCGCGGCCTTCGAGCTCAGAAGTGCAACTGAGAACGAGCGCGTCGTTCATGTGGCTCTGAGCGGTACCGGGATCACGCCACCTGAGGTCGACGTGACACCGACGCTCCACGAGTATGGAGAGGTCCTGGTGGGAACGATGGCCTCCAGGGCATTCATCATCAGGAATCTGGGTGGAGCCGCACTGCATGTGAGCGGCACAAGCCTGATCGGTCTTGACACTCATGACTTCGCCGTCGCGCAAGGGCCCTTCGTCGTTCTGCCGGGCGCTTCCCATCAGATAGACGTCCGTTTCACTCCCACGTCGTCGGGACTCCGAGCGGCCACGCTTCAGTTGACGACCGACGATGCGGACGAAACCCTCATCGATGTTGCACTGAACGGTGTCGGATCTCTCCTGGTCCGGGATATCGCCGTCACGCCTGAAACGCATGGGTATGGGAGCCATGAGGTGGGCACGAGTGCAACCCACACCTTTGTCATCATGAATACCGGGACCGCCAACCTGCTCGTTGGCGGACCGAGCTTGACGGGACCAGATGCAGACTCCTTCAGCGTCGTGAACGGACAAGCCGGTTTCGCGATTGCGCCCGGCGCGAGCCAGCCCATCGAGGTTCGCTTCAACCCGCTCACGGGCGGGCCTAAGAACGCCGTCTTGACGATCCCAAGCGACGATCCGGACGAGAACCCGTTTCTGGTCTCTATTTCGGGAACCACTCCTCCGACGTTCGAAGAGGTTGCACAAGGAGGCTCAGCCAGTTCGGACACGGTGACGACCGCGACGAGTCTTGCCGGAGTCACCGGGCATCTGTATCTCGCGGCCGTTTCATCCAAGCCATTTCGCCAGGTCACCCAGGTGACAGGTCTCGGCCTGACCTGGAACCGGCTGGTCGTGCAGTGTGCGGCACGCAGCCAGACTGGCATTGATCTGTGGTGGGCCCGTGGCGATGCGAGCATAGGCGAGGTCACCGCGACTCTGGCGTCCGCGTCAATCAATACGGCGATTGCAGTCGCGCGGTATTCCGGTCTGGCTGCCATCGATCCGCTCACTCCTCTGGTCGCGGGCAACACCAATGGCGTCGACGGTGCGTGCACGAGCGGCACCGACACCTCGGCGTACGCGTTCGACATGACGTCCATCGAGAACAACACCGTTGTTCTTGGAGTCCTGGCCCTCCGAAACAGGACCCACATCCCCGAGTTGGGCTTTACGAAGGTTGTAGACGTCACGCAGGGAACTGGCGGAGATATCGCTGGTCTCACCATCGTTGATCGCGTCGTTCCGGTCGCGTCGACACTCAGCTTGGGCGGCTCGTTCAACGGCGCTGCGGACTGGGCTGTTGTTGGCGTCGAACTGAAGCCGGGACAGTAGTCCTGGCCTACGCTCTTTCGGCATCCACCTTCGTGCCATACGTCGCGCTTCTATCGACATGTTAGTGTCCTGACACTCGGCTCCGGCCGTCGTCTGCTTCCTCGTCGTGACGTGATGCGGCGGTGTGTGCGGCCATCGACGGCAGAGATCGGAACACTGATGCATTCGAAGAATGCTTTGCGTGGTTCTGGTGCTATCGCTGCAGGTACGATCCTGCTGGCGATCGCACTCGTCGTGCCGTCTGCTGTAGAGGCAGCTACTGTCACGCGCGGTCCGTACCTGCAGATGGGCACTCCGGATCGGATGGTGGTGCGGTGGCGCACGGATGTGCCTACCGACAGTCGTGTCGGCTACGGGCTGTGTTTCGGAGAGCCGAGCTGTCTGATTTGGGAGAAGGTTGATCAGACGCTGACGACCGAACACGAAGTGCTCCTCGACGGGCTTGCACCCAACACTCGCTATTACTACGCCATCGGCACCACGACCGAACTGTTGTCGGGCAACGACAGCACCTATTCCTTCCTGACATCTCCGCCCGTTGGGCTCTCGAAACGCACACGGATCTGGGTGCTCGGAGATTCCGGGACCGGAACCGTCAGCGCCCACCAGGTTCGCGATGCCTACTACGCGCACCCCGGATCCGATCAAACCGATCTGTGGTTGATGCTCGGCGACAACGCGTACAACCGCGGAACCGACCTAGAGTACCAATCGGCGGTGTTCAACGAATATTCCGAGATGCTGCGCAGGTCCGTCCTCTGGCCATCGTTCGGCAATCACGATGGGGCCTCAGCGCAAGCAGCCACGCAAACCGGGCCCTATTTCGACATCTTCACACTGCCTCGGAACGCCGAGGCAGGAGGGGTGACGTCCGGTACGGAGGCCTACTACTCGTACGATCACGCAAATATTCATTTCGTCGTGCTCGACTCCTTCGGATCGGACCGTTCTCCTGACGGTGCGATGCTGACATGGCTTCGCGCGGACCTCGAGGCCAACCGTCAGGACTGGACGATTGCGTATTGGCACCATCCGCCGTACAGCAGGGGATCGCACAACTCGAATACCGAAACGGCCCTCAGGCAGATGCGGCAGAACGCGCTGCCCATCCTCGAAGACTACGGCGTTGATCTCGTTCTGGCGGGCCATAGTCACGCCTACGAGCGCTCGCATCTGCTCGACGGACATTACGGCCTGTCAACGACGCTGGTCCCCGCGATGATTCTCAACGCGGGCGGCGGAAATCCCGACGGGAGTGGCGCCTATACCAAGCCACAGCGCGGGTCCGATCCCCACAAAGGCACGGTCTACGTGGTCGCCGGAAGCTCGGGCAAGCTGAGCAGCGAGGGGACGCTGAACCATCCCGCCATGTTCATCTCGCTCGAAGTTCTGGGATCGCTCGTGTTGACCGTGAACGGGAATCGGCTCGACGCCGAATTCCTCCAATCCACCGGAACGGTGCGGGACACCTTTACGATTCTGAAAGGATCTCCGAGCAATATCGAGGTGACACCCAATCTCCATGCCTACGGCGCCGTGGCTGTCGGGACGGATGCTGTCCACACATTCGACGTCAGAAATCGCGGCCTCGTCGATCTGCAGGTCACGCCAAGCCTCTTCGGTGATGCGGCAGACGAGTTCAGCATCGTGCAAGGCGAGGCGCCCTTCACGATCGCGCCCGGCGAAACGCACACCATCGACGTTCGCTTTGCACCCATGTCGGAAGGCCCCAGGTCTACGCTGCTGCGTCTGACGACCGATGAACCGGACCAGAGCCCGGTGGATGCGGCTCTGAGCGGCATCGGGACGACCGAGCCCGACATTGACGTCACACTAACGGCGCTCGACTACGGCGACGTGCTGGTTGGCACGACGAGTGTCCAGACGTTCACCATCCAGAACATAGGGACCGATGATCTCGAGCTCACTGGCGTCAATGTCGTCGATGGCGATGCAACCGAGTTCGCCGTTGCGGAGGGCAGCGCGCCATTCATCATTGCTCCGGGAGTAGTGCAGAACGTTGACGTTCGGTTTGCGCCCACCACGGGTGGACCTAAAACCACGACGCTTCGTTTGACCAGTAACGACCCCGACGAGGGTGCGTTCGATGTGACCTTGAGCGGCACGGCGACCACCGCACCAGAAATTGACATGTCGCCCGCAACGCACAACTACGGTGTGGTGTGGGTCGGAAGGGATGCATTCCAGACGTTCGTCCTCCGGAACTTGGGAAGTGCAGATCTGCAGATTCTGGCGGCCGGTCTCGTCGGTGGTGATGCTGCGGAGTTCGGCATTGCACAACTGACGGCACCATTCACGCTCGCACCGGGTGCAACGTTCGATCTCGTCGTTCGCTTCGCGCCGCTTTCGGCCGGTCCCAAGACCACGACGGTGCGCCTGACAAGCGACGATCAGGACGAGCCAGTCGTCGATTTGTTCGTGGGCGGAACAGCAATCATGCCGCCCGATGTGGATGTCGTCTCGACGCCCAACTACGGCGATGTCGTCATTGGGATGGTAGCGTCTGAGAGCTTCATCGTCAGAAACCTTGGCGGTGCAGAGCTGCAGGTCTCCGGCACGAGCCTGATCGAAGGCCAGGCGCAAGAGTTTGCCCTCACACAGGGCGCCGCCCCCTTCGTCGTCGCACCTGGGCAAACGCACAACCTCCAGATTCAGTTCGCCCCTGCCTCGCGTGGACCTAGAACGACGACCCTGCGCCTGACGAGCGACGATCCTGATGAGAATGCGGTCGACGTGGTCCTCAGCGGCAATGGGCTCTTGCCGCCCGACATCGATCTCGCGTCAGCGCCACCTGACTACGGCGAGGTCGTGGTCGGCACAACGGCGTCACGGCCGTTCGTCGTCAGGAATCTGGGCGACGTGGAGCTGCAGGTGACCCCTAGCCTGGTGAATAGCCACACGGGCGAGTTCGCGATCGCGCAAGGGACCGCATCGTTTACGGTGATGCCCGGCGCGACGCACAGCCTCGACATCCAATTCGCGCCATCGTCGGGTGGACCGAAGACGACGACGCTGCGGCTTGTGAGCGACGATCAGGACGAGGCGACCATCGATGTGGCCGTCGCTGGCATTGGCATGATGCCCGCCGACATCGAGCTGGGGCCGACACCGCCCGACTACGGCCAGGTCTTGGTTGGCGCGGCAACGTCGAGAACGTTCGCCATCAGGAATCTTGGTGATGTGGCGCTACAGGCAGCAGCACTGGTCGTAAACGCGGATGCTGCCGAATTTGCCGTCAGCCCGGCAAGCGCCTCTTTCACGGTACTTCCCGGCGCGAGTCACAACGTGGATGTCATCTTCGCGCCGATATCAGGCGGTCCGAAGGCCACGACGTTGCGCCTGACGAGCGACGACGCCGATGAGGGCACTGTTGATGTGGCGCTGAACGGGATCGGATTGATGCCCGCCGATATCAATCTCGCCGCGACGACGCACGATTATGGTCAAGTCGTCGTCGGCACGGCCGCCGCATCGACAATTGTCGTTCGAAATATGGGTGACGTGAATTTGCAGGTGGCCGCTGCGAGCCTCGTAGGCGGCGAGGTCAACGAGTTCACCATAAGCCAGGGGGGTGCACCTTTCACGGTTGCACCTGGTGCGACCCATACTATTGACGTGCGCTTTGCGCCCGCGTCTGGCGGTTCCAAGACGACCACGCTCGGTTTGATCAGTGACGACGCCGATGAACCGACCGTCGAGGTGGCCCTGAGTGGGATCGGATTGATGCCCGCCGACATCGATCTCGCGGACGTGGCGCACGACTACGGGCAGATCGTCGTCGGCACGAGCGCGGTGCGGACGATCGGTATTCGGAATTTGGGTGACGTGGATTTGCACGTGACCGCTGCGAACCTGGTCGGAGGAGAGGCGAGCGAGTTTTTCATCACACAAGGGGGCGCGCCTTTTACGGTCGCTTCCGGTGCCACGCATACGCTGGATATTCGCTTCACGCCAGCGTCGGGTGGTGTGAAGGCCGCAACGCTTCGGTTCCTTAGCGACGATGGTGATGAAGCCACGGTGGACGTGGCACTCCGGGGGACCGGGTTGATGCCACCCGACATCGACCTCGCAGCGACGGCGCACGATTACGGTCCGGTGGTGGTTGGCACCACGGCGTCGCGAACGGTCGTGATTCGGAATCTGGGCGATGTGGAACTGCAAATCACCGCCTCTACGCTGGTGAACGGTGAGCCAAATGAATTTGCGATCACGCAAGGGGGAGCACTTTTCACCGTCGCTCCTGGTGGCACACACACCTTAGACGTTCGCTTCGCGCCTTCAACAGAGGGGCCCAAGACGACCAGCCTGCGGCTGTCGAGCAACGATGCGGACGAGCCCACTGTGGACGTGGCCTTGAACGGGAACGGATTGATGCCCGCCGACATCGACATCGGCGCGATGACGCATGACTATGGTCAAGTCGTGGTCGGTACGACGGCCTCTCACACCGTCATCATTCGGAACCTGGGTGACGTCGCGTTGCAGGTCAGCGCAATGACCCTGGTAACCGGTGAAGCCGCCGATTTCTCGATAACCCTGGGAGCGGCGCCTTTCACCGTCGCGCCAGGCTCGGAACATTCCGTGGACGTGCGCTTCGCGCCTGGTTCAGCCGGCCAGAAAACCACGATGCTCCGCGTGGTCAGTGACGATCAGGACGAAGACACCGTGAACGTCGTCGTGACTGGAAGAGGACTGATGCCGCCAGACATCGACCTCGCACCGGTCGGACACGACTACGGACAAGCAATTGTCGGTACCACGGCTCCGCGGGTATTTGTCATTGGGAATCTGGGCGACGTCGATCTACACGTGACTGCGGCCAGCATTGTGGGAGGGGGGTCGGCTGAATTCGTTCTGAACGACGCAACCGCGTTTACGGTCCCGCCCGGTACGACGCACAGTCTCGAGGTTCGGTTCGTTCCGACATCCGGGGGACCAAAAGGCGCAACCCTGCGACTAGTGAGCGACGATCCAAACGAAAGCACCGTCGATGTGCCGCTGAACGGCGTCGGGATGATGCCGCCGGATATTGACGTCGCACCAATGCCACATGACTACGGTGACGTGCTCGTTGGTACGACGGCATTGCGGGTGTTCGTCATCAGAAATCTGGGGGACGTCGCTTTACAGGTGACCACGACCAGTCTCGTGGGCAGTGATACCGGTCTGTTTGCGATTGCACTGGGAAGCGCACCCTTTGCGGTGCCTCCAGGTGGGACGCACAACCTCGAGGTCAGCTTCGCACCCACGTCAGGGGGGCCCAAGACGGCAACGCTTCGACTCACGAGCGACGACTCAGACGAGAGCGCGGTCGACGTAGCCTTGAGTGGCACCGCAACCACGGCACCAGAGGTGGCTGTCGTGCTGACGTCCATCCACTACGGCGAAACGTTGGTGGGCACGACAAGCTCCCGAACGCTCACTATTGAGAACGTAGGGAGCGCCGATCTGCATGTGACAGCAAGCCTGGCCGGCGGAGAAGCTGGAGAGTTTGCCATCGCGGCAGCGCCGTTCACCGTGGCTCCGGGCGCGACCCATACCATCGAGGTCAGATTTGTGCCCACATCTGGTGGCTCGAAGACGACGACGCTGCGCCTGACGAGCGACGATGCGGATGAGGCCACGATCGACGTAAGTGTGAACGGCATCGGCATGATGCCGGCTGACATTGACCCCGCACCGATGGCCCACGACTTTGGCGACGTGTTACTCGCCTCCACGGCGTCTCGAACGTTCACGGTCAGAAATCTGGGGGACGTGAACCTGCAGGTGACTCTTGCAGGCCTGACAGATGGTGATGCTGGTGAATTTGCGGTTGTTCAAGGTCACGCCCCGTTCACCGTGGCTCCAGGTGCCGTACACAACCTCGACGTCCGTTTTGCACCCGTGTCGGCCGGCCCCAAGACGACACGGCTGCGGTTCACGAGCGACGATCAGGACGAGAGCGTGATCGATGTCGTGCTCACCGGTACCGCGACGACGGCGCCCGAGCTCGAGGTGGTGACACCACCCAGAACTATGGCGTCGTGTGGGTCGGTGCGGATGTTTCCAGGACGTTCGTGATTAGAAATGTGGGCAGTGCCGACCTGCAAGTAGTGACCTCGATTGTGAGCGGCAGCGAGGCCGCCGAGTTTGCGATCGTGCAAGGTGCGGCGCCCTTCACGCTTGTCCCCGGCGCCACACACAATCTCGACGTCCGCTTCGCACCTGCCGCGGTGGGCACAAGGACCGCGACGGTGCGACTGACAAGCAACGACCAGGACGAAGGCGCCGTCGATCTCGTTGTGGCAGGAACCGCCATCATGCCGCCTGATATTGACGCGACCCCAACCGAGCAGACCTACGGCGAAGTAGTCGTCGGCATGACGAGATCCCGGACGGTCGCCATTAGAAATTTGGGTGGGGCCAATCTCCAGGTGACCACTGTGAATGTGATCGGAGGCGACGCTGTTGAGTTTGCAATTGCTCAAGGCCACGCACCCTTCACGGTGGTCGCGGGCGCGACACATAGCCTCGAGATTCGTCTAACGCCCACATCGGAAGGCCCAAAGACAACGACGCTCCGTCTCACAAGCGACGATCCCGACGAGGGCGCTGTTGATGTGCACTTGAATGGCACCGGAACTGTCCTGTTCCCGGACATTGCGACTGTGCCTGAAAGCCACAACTACGGGTCTCGCGCGGTCGGCACCGCGGTGACACAGGCCTTTGTCGTCAGCAACACCGGAACGAAAAACCTGGTCGTGGGAATGTCGTCGCTCTCTGGTCCCGACGCCGAATCGTTCGCCATCATGACCGGCTCGGGCGGATTGACGATCGCACCCGGCGGCACACGTCTCGTCGAAATTCGCTTCAGCCCGACAACGGCAGGCCCCAAGACCGCCACCTTGACGATCCCGAGCGACGATCCAGATGAGAATCCCATACTGATCCCGCTCGAGGGGACCACGCCGCCCACGTTCATGGAAGCAGGAGAAGGGGGATCGGCAAACGCGAGCACCGTGACGACGGCAACGAGTTTGACGGGCGTGTCCGGCCATCTCTATCTCGCGGCGGTGTCAACCAAACCCCATCGCCAGGTCAGCACGATGACCGGAATGGGCCTGACCTGGATGCGTGTCGCAACGCAATGCGCCGGGCGCAGCCAGACCGGCATCGAGCTTTGGTGGGCGCAGGGGGCCGCCAGCTCAGGCCAGGTGACCGCCACGCTGGTGTCGGCGCCCAACAATGCGGTCATTGCCGTGGCCCGCTATGGTGGCGTGGCACTGGCGAACCCCCTGATGCCACTCGTGCGGGGCAATACGAATGGCATCGGAGGCGGATGTGGGACTGCGACCGACACCGCGTCGTACTCGTTCAACGTGTTGCCGACGCAGGGCAATTCTCTGGTCGTCGGTGCCGTGGCCGTTCGGAACAAGACCCACAACTCGGGGTCTGGCTACACGACGCGACTCGAGATCTCTCACGGAACCGCCGGCAACATGGCCGGCATCGCACTGGTTGACCGCACAGTTCCCACTGCAACAGCACTGCCGTTGAACGGATCGTTGAACGGTGCCGTGGATTGGGCGATCGTCGGCGTCGAACTGCGAAGTGCGCCCTAAGCAGAAGAATTGCAGGATTGCAGGATTGCAGATAGAAAGGAAGACTTTCTTCAGTCAATGTCTCCAATCCTTTCTGCAATTCTGCAATCCTGCAATTCTGCAATTTTCGCCATGAACCTTTCGGCCCCCCACCGTCGGGCCATACGCCCCGCCAGATCTCGCGTGCTAGTCTCCGAAAGCTCACGTTTTTCTTCGCTGTGACCTCACGCGAAGCAGTCGAGACCTCGATCGACTAATCGCGAGGACTTGCATCGACTGAATCGGGCGATCAAGTCACGTTTGCGCCGGGACACGAACCGGGAAACGGCGCACATGGAATTCCGTCAGGGTCTGGGTTGCCGATGCGTCAGCTTGTCGAACTCCACAACCGCACTCGAAGTGCCGCGATCACGGTCTGCTTCAACGTCTACGTACTCATTGCTGCTGCGACCCTCATAGGAAGCATCTTTGGCGTGTCCGACATTGCCTGGGCGCAAGGTCAGCCGATCACCTTTTCCGCCGTCGGAGACGTGCCCTACTCGGACAACGAGAAATCGGAATTCCAGCAACACATGGACGACCACGATCGGTACAGTCCATCGGAGTTTCTCGTGCATCTCGGCGACATCAAGTCGGCTGGATCGTGCCCCGAATCCTGGTATTCGGAGATGAGGGGATACCTGCTGTCGCTGTCGGTCCCTGCGTTCATCATCCCGGGTGACAACGAATGGAACGACTGCGCCAACCCTACCGAGGCGTGGACGTATTGGGTCACCCACCTGATGGCCCTGGAACAGTACTTCTGCGGGGTTCCGCCGAGTTTTGAACGGCAGAGCGTCAGGCCAGAAAACTTCGCGTTCGTGAAGAGCGGAGTGCTGTTCATCGGCATCAACATGGTCCATGGTGGCATTAGCTCAAGCGAAGAACAGACGCGTCGCCAACAAGACGCGGACTGGGTGACGTTCCATATGCAAACCAAGGGCAGCAGCGTGCGTGCTGCCGTCATCTTCGCGCAGGCCGCGCCGTCAGATCCGTTCACATCCCAGTTTCGCAATGACGCGGTCGCCTTTGGAAAGCCGGTGCTCTACATCATGGGCGACCTGCACTCCTGGGCTGTTGACAGTCCGTGGCTGGAGTCGAACATCACGAAAGTCGTCGTCAATCGCGGCTCGCAAGAGCATCCCCCGGTGCACGTCACCGTGACGATGAACCCCACGACGTTCCAGTTGAATCAGAACCCGTGGCCGGCCGGCACGCCTGTCTACAACAGAGCGCCGTGCGTGAATGCAGGTCCAGACGTGCAGGCGGGGCTTTCCACCGGGGCCGTCCTGAATGGCGTGGCCACCGACGACGGCGATCCGGCCCCCGCCAACCTCACCGTCAACTGGACGCAGCTGAGCGGGCCCGGCATCGCGTCCTTTTCTAACGCTAGCGCTCTGACGACATCCGCCCAGTTCAGCGTCGCAGGGGTTTACCAGCTACAGCTGACCGCATTTGACGGAGCGCTGGCCACGAGCGACATTGTGTCGGTCGCTGTCGAAACATCACTGAACGCACCGCCTGTGATCGACATCATCGGCCCACCGAGTGGCTCCAATTACGACCTCGGCGACGCCGTCACGTTCATGGGCTGGTCGTGGGATATCGAGAATGGCGACCTCACTGACACGATGACGTGGACATCCGACCGCGACGGCACTCTGGGCGTTGGCGGTCAGATTTCAATAGCCACGCTCTCGGCGGGCCTGCATACCATCACCGCCTCGGCCACTGACAGCGCGGGGGCGACCAGCACCCAGGTCGTCGTTGTCAACATCATCGGTCCGCCCACCGGGCCGACGACCATCGATGTCCGCGTCGCGAACAGCACGGATGACGCCGAGGAAAGCGCGACCGGCGCTGTGTCGCTCAGCAGCGGGGACCTCGAGCTCGTAGCGGACTCGACCAATCAGACCGTCGGACTCCGGTTTACCGGCGTTGTCGTGCCTCAGTGGGCAACGATTCTCAACGCCTGGATCCAGTTCCACGCCGACGGGTCGGCCTCGGCCCCGGTGTCCTTGACGATCCGAGGTCAGGAGGCCGACAGCCCCACGACATTTACGACCGCGACGGCCGACGTCTCGTCACGACCCCGGACAACGAGTTTCGTCAACTGGTCCCCGCCAGCATGGGCGACCGGAGAAGTCGGATCCGCTCAGCGAACGCCCAGCCTTACGGCCATCGTTCAAAGCCTGGTCCAGCGCAACGGATGGGTCAGCGGCAATTCGATGGCGTTCATCATCACCGGAACCGGGACGAGGACTGCGACATCGTTCAATGGTTCGGCCGGTGACGCTGCCCTGCTGCACATCGAGTACGTGGCTGGCCCGATCCCGCCCGTCGTCAATGCGGGCCCTGACCAGGTGATCAACCTTCCAAACTCCGCGACTCTTGACGCAACGGTCACCGATGACGGTTTGCCGAACCCGCCCGGAATGGTCACCACGACCTGGAGTCAGGTTGGTGGTACGGGCACGGCCACCTTTGCCGATCCCAATGCAATCGATACGACCGTCAGCTTCTCCGAAGCCTCGACATATGTCCTGCGACTGACGGCCAATGACGGCGGTGCGTTCCTCCGGAGCGACGACGTCACGATCACCGTCACGATGGCCGGCGAGATCGATGTGGCTCCCACGGCAGCCGATTTCGGGTTGGTCGTGGCTGGGACGTCGACCGCGCCTCAGACGTTTACGGTCTCCAACTCGGGTATCGGGAATCTCGTTGTGGGAGCCTCGACATTCACGGGACCCGACGCCGGGTCGTTTGCGTTCGTGAGCGGGCAAGCGGGCGCGACGGTTCCACCTGGCGGCACTCACATCATTGAAGTGCGATTCAGTCCGCTGACGGGCGGACCGAAGCTGGCATCCCTTTCAATCCCAAGCAACGACCCGAACGAGAACCCGGTCCTTGTCACCCTGCGGGGCGTGGCAAGCGTCAACACAACGCCGACATTCATGGACGTGTGGCAGGGAGGATCGAGCGCAATCACGGTCTCGACCTCGACACCGGTGACGGGCGCGACAGGCCATCTGTATCTGGCAGCGATCGCAACGACGCCGTATCGGACGATCAGCACCGTGACAGGTTTGGGTCTGACCTGGACGCGCCTGGGCGCTCAGTGTGGCGGACGCAGCCAAACCGGCACGGAGCTCTGGTCGGCGCAGGGACCCGCCACGACCGGTACGGTCACGGCCACTCTGTCGTCGGTTGCCACCAATGCCGTGATTGCCGTCGCGCGCTATTCAGGCGTGGCGTCAACCAACGCCGTCACACCGCTCGTGGCCGCCAATACCCTGGGGGTCGATGGGGCCTGTGCGGGAGGTGTGGATACAGCCCCCTATTCGCTGGGGGTGACGACGAGCGTCAACCCGGCCGTCGTGTTCGGCGCGATCGCGCGGTGGAATCGGACCCACACGCAAGGCGCTGGCTACACCGAGCGCGTCGAGGCCATACGCGGCACCGGAACGGCCACAGCCGGCGTCGCGCTCGTGGAGCGGATCGTCCCGACCGCCACATCGCTGCTGCTGAACGGAACGTTGAGTGGCGTAGCGGACTGGGCAGTAATCGGCGCCGAGATCCGGCACGGCAACTCGCTGCCGATGCCGGACATCGACATCACACCGACCACGCATAGCTACGGTGTGGTTCCCATTGGAAGCCCCACTACCCGGACGTTCATCGTCCGGAATCTTGGCAGTTCAAACCTGCATGTGACAGCCACCGATCTCTTTGGTGGCCCGATGGGCGAGTTTGCCATCACGCTCGGAGGTGGTTCTTACACGCTGGCACCCGGTGCCACCCGCAATGTTGATGTCCGCTTTAGTCCGTCGGGTGGGTTCCAGACTGCCACGCTGCGCTTCACGAGTACGGATCCGGACGAAAGCATTTTCGATATCGCGCTCAGTGGAACCGGAGTCGACCCCATACCCAATATCGTGGTCGCACCCACAGCGCATGACTTCGGCGCCCGTCGCGTTGGTGAGACGGTGACGCAGCTCCTTACGGTATCGAATACAGGCAGTGGCCCGTTGGTCGTTGACGCTCCGGTCCTGCTTGGCCTCGACGCAACGTCGTTCTCCATGATCACCGGGCAGTCCGGTTTCACCGTCGCGCCTGGCGGCAACAGCGTGATCGAAGTGCGGTTCCTCCCGCTCTGGGGAGGCTCCAAATCGGCCACGCTGGTCATTCCGAGCAACGACCCGACCGACACGGCGATTTTCGTTCCGCTCTCGGGAACGGCAATCGTCACCACAGTGCCGACCTTCGAGGAGGTCCAACAGGGAGCTTCAAGTGCGATCGATGTCACGACCACCGGCAGCCTGACAGGAATCACAGGTCATCTGTATCTAGCCGCCGTTTCGACGAGGCCGTACGTCGCGGTCAACAGCATGACGGGCCTTGGCCTTACCTGGACCCGCGTGGCGGCGCAGTGCAGCGGGCAGAATCAGTCTGGCGTCGAGCTCTGGTGGGCACGGGGGAACGCCTCGACCGGACAAGTCACCGCGACGCTTGCAGCATTGCCGACCAACGCCGTCATTGCTGCAGCGCGCTATTCAGGTGTGGCCGCGACCAACCCAATCGCGTCGCTTGTCGCAGGCAATACGACCGGCATTGCCGGTGTCAACGCGTCGTGCACGGGAGGCGCCGACAACCTGGCCTATTCATTTGGCGTGACGACGACCGTCAACGAAGCGATGGCGGTCGGCGCCGTCTCGCGGCTAGATCGCACACACACTCCAGGTGCCGGCTATACGGAGCGCGCTGAACTGGGACAGGGCGTCGGACTTGCGGCGGCAGGGCTTGCCTTTGTCGACCGATTCGTTCCAGCCATTGCGTCGCTGACGCTGAACGGAACGTTGAGCGCTTCCACCGATTGGGCTCTCATCGGGATCGAACTTCGACCGAGCACCAGCGCTCCGATCCCCAACATCAGCGTGGTGCCAAACCCGCACCACGACTTCGGGACCGTGCCGGTGAGCTTGGCAGGGATGCAAACATTCGTCGTCAGCAACCCTGGCCCGGCCAACCTGCAGATTACGAGCGCCAGCATGGTCGGCGGTCAGGCGAGCCAGTTTTCGATCATGCTTGGCGGTGCGCCGTTCACGCTGCTGCCAGGAACATCACGCAACATCGACGTCCGCTTCGCGCCTACCTCAGTCGGGCTCAAGGCCACGACCCTGCGCCTGAGGAGCGTCAATGGGTCCGAGCACCCCTACGACGTGACGTTGAGCGGCACCGGACTGGAGGCGCCGGACGTTGACGTGCTCCCAACCACCCACGACTTTGGCGTGGTGTGGTTTGGCTCAGCGCCAACTCGAACGTTTGCGATCAGGAACGTCGGCAATCTGAATCTGCAGGTGACGAGTGCCACGTTGATTGGCCCACAGGCGACCGAGTTTGCCATCACGCTGGGTGGGGCTCCGTTCACCGTGATACCAGGCGCCACGCACCCACTTGATGTCCGTTACGCACCGACGTTGGTCGGGCCCAACACGACTACGCTGCGGTTGACAACCGACGATCCGGACGAGCCCACAGTCGATGTCATCCTCAACGGCACCGGCATCGCCCCGCCCGACGTTGACATCGCGCCGACGCTGTACGACTTCGGCCCGGTGCTCGTGGGCACTCCTGAAGTGACGGTCGGCACGACGGCAACCCGAACCTTCGCTATAAGAAATCTGGGTGGTGCCGATCTGCAGGTGAGCGCCGCCACACTCGTGGGCGGTCAGGCTGCTGAATTCGCCGTTACGCTCGGGGGCGCGCCGTTCACGCTGCCGGCCGGCGGGACCCGCAACCTCGACGCCCGCTTCGCCCCAACGTCCGGCGGGCCCAAAGCCACAACGCTGCGCCTGACCAGCAACGATCCGGACGAAACCCTTCTCGATGTGGCATTGACGGCGACCGGGACGACGGCACCCGAGATTGACGTCGTGCCTGCGACCCACAACTACGGCGTGATCTGGGTCAATGCGAATGCCTCGCAGACGTTCACCATCAGAAACGTCGGGACCGCCGATCTCAACGTGAGCGCCAGCGACCTGGTCTCGGGGCAATTCGCCGAGTTTGCGATTACTTCGGTGGCGCACCGTTCACCGTGCTGCCGGGCACGACGCACACCCTCACCGTTCGATTTGCGCCCACGTCGTCCGGTCCGAAGGCCACGACGCTGCAACTCACCAGCAACGACGTGGACGAGCCGAGCTTCAATGTCGCCCTGACCGCCACCGGCATCATGCCGCCGGACGCGGACCTCACGCCGACGCCGTACGACTTCGGCTCGGTGCTCGTGGGCACTCCTGAGGTGACGGTCGGCACGACGGCAACCCGAACGTTCGTCATCCATAATCTGGGTGAAGTCGCTCTGCAGGTCAGCGCCACCACACTCGTTGGCGGTCAGGCTGCTGAATTTGCCATTACGCTCGGGGGCGCGCCGTTCACGCTGCCGGCCGGCGGGACCCGCAACCTCGACGTCCGCTTCACCCCCACGTCCGGCGGGCCCAAAGCCACAACGCTGCGCCTGACCAGCAACGATCCGGACGAAACCCTTCTCGATGTGGCGTTGACCGCAACCGGGACGACGGCACCCGAGATTGACGTCGTGCCTGCGACCCACAACTACGGCGTGATCTGGGTCAATGCGAACGCCTCGCAGACGTTCACGATCAGAAACGTCGGGACCGCCGATCTCAACGTGAGCGCCAGCGACCTGGTCTCGGGGCAATTCGCCGAGTTTGCGATCACCTCGGGTGGCGCGCCCTTCACCGTACTGCCGGGCACGACGCACACCCTCACCGTTCAATTTGCGCCCACGTCGTCCGGCCCGAAGACCACGACGCTGCAGCTCACCAGCGACGACGTGGACGAGCCGAGCTTCAATGTCGCGCTGACCGCCACCGGCATCATGCCACCCGATGTGGACGCTACTCCGACACCGCACAACTTTGGGGTCGTGCTGGTCGGCACGCCGGAAGTAACAGTCGGTACGACGTCGACGCAGACGTTCGCGATCAGGAATCTGGGCGAGGCAGATCTGCAGGTGACGGCGAGCAGCCTTGTCGGTGGGCAGGTTGCCGAATTTGCCATCACGGCTGGGGGTGCGCCCTTCACAGTGAGTGGCGGAGCCACGCGCAATCTCGATGTGCGCTTCGCACCGACGTCTGGAGGACCGAAGACCACAACGTTACGACTAACCAGCAACGATCCAGATGAAGCTCCACTCGACGTTGCTCTGAGCGGGACCGGGACGACGGCCCCGGAAATCAGCGTCACACCCAGTCCGCACAACTACGGTTTGGTCGTGCTTGGCGTGCCGGCGACGCGGACTTTTGCCATCCGAAACGTGGGCAGTGCCGATCTGCACGTGAGCGGCAGCAGCCTGGTCGGCGGTCAGATCGACGAGTTTGCGATCGTGTCGGGGGCAGGGTCGTTCACGCTGGCGCCTGGCGCCACGCACAACCTCAACGTCCGATTCGATCCTCTGACGATCGGGCCCAAGGCCACGACGCTCCGAGTGACGAGCGACGACCAGGACGAGGGCGTTCTCGACGTGGCGCTGACCGGCACCGGCAAGATTCTCATACCTGACATCCACGTCACGCCCGCAAGCCATGACTATGGACTCCACTCGATCGGCACGAGTGTGACGCAAGCTTTCACGGTGTCGAACACCGGGGACGGTGATGTGGTCGTGGGGACCTCGACATTGTCGGGGCCCGACGTGGGCGCCTTCGCCTTCGTCAGCGGAAAGAACGGCTTCACGGTCGTGCCAGGCGGCAGCAACGTCATCGAGGTGCGCTTCAACGCACCAACGGAAGGACCCAAGACAGCGACATTGACCATCCCCAGCAACGATCCGGATGAGAATCCCATCTCGATCCAGCTCACGGGCACCGGCGGTCCGATTACACCGCCGGTGTTCATGGAAATGCGACAGGGCGGATCGGCCGGCTCGGTGAACGTCCAGACATCCCCCAACCTGACGGGAGTCATCGGCGATCTGTATCTGGCTGCGATATCGACGAGACCCATCCGAACCGTCAATACGGTCACGGGATTAGGTCTGACCTGGACGCGCGTATCCGCGCAGTGCGGCGGGCAGAATCTGACGGGCATCGAGCTCTGGTGGGCGCAGGGGGCCGCCACGACCGGCAATGTGGCAGCAACACTTGCCACGGCGCCGACCAGCGCCGTGATTGCCGTGACGCGATATTCAGGCGTCGCATCGACGAGCCCGGTCGCCCCTCTCGTCAGAGGAAACATCAATGGCGTCAATGGCGCGTGCTCCGGAGGGACGAACAGCGCGGCTTACTCGTTCAACCCGACCACGACATCCAACCAGTCGCTGGTGATTGGCGCGGTTGCCCTGCGCCAACGGATACACACGCCTGGTGCGGGCTATATCGAACGGGCCGAAGTTGGACAGGGCACCGGTACCAGCAGAGCCGGACTCGCGCTCGTGGAACGGGCAGTGCCCACGCCCACGTCCCTGCTATTGAACGGCACGCTGGACCTCACGACCGACTGGGCCGTGATTGGCGTCCAGGTGAGACCCAATACAGGTGCGCCGATCGCCGACATCGACGTCGATCCGAATCCAGCGCACGACTACGGCGACGTGTTTGTCGGAGCAACGGCGTCCCGGACGTTCGCCATTCGGAATTTTGGCGGCGCGAATCTGCAGGTGAGCGCCAGCACGCTGGTCAGTGGTGAGGCCGGAGAATTTGCCATCACAAACGGTGGCGCGCCTTTCACCGTCGCGCCAGGTGCCACCCACCATCTCGATCTTCGTTTTGCGCCGACGTCGGGCGGTGCCAAGTCCACGACGCTTCAGCTGACGACAGACGACCCGGATGAGAGCTCGATTGATGTCGCCCTCACCGGCAACGCGGTTGTCGCGCCCGAGATTGACGTCGTGCCTGCTGCAAACAACTACGGTGTCATCTGGCTCGGCCAGAACGCCTCGCGGACGTTTGCGATTAGGAATATTGGCAGTGCCGATCTGCAGGTCACCGCGACCAGCCTCGTCGGCGTCGACGCAGGTGAGTTTGCCGTCACGTCTGGCGGAGGCGCATTCACGCTCGTGCCCGGCGCAACGCACAACGTAGACGTTCGCTTCGTCCCGACGTCTGTCGGACCCAAGACCGCAGCGCTGAGGCTGGCGAGCAACGACGAGAACGAGGCCACCTTCGATGTCTCACTGTCGGGCACCGGGATCACCCCGCCAGATATTGCCTCTACGCCGGGCACACACAACTACGGCGATGTGCTCATCACGACGAATACCTCTCGCACGTTCGTGATCACGAATCTTGGCGACGCGGATCTCCAAGTCACCGCCAGCAGTTTGGTAGGCGGTCAGGCTGCTGAGTTTGCGATCACGTCAGGCGGAGCGCCGTTCACGCTGGCCGCCGGCGCCACACGCAATCTCGAAGTCCGCTTTGCGCCGACCACGTCTGGGGCCAAGGCCACGACGCTGCGCCTGACGAGCAATGACCCCGACGAGAGTCTTTTCGACGTGGCGCTTAGTGGCACGGGGACGACGGCACCGGAGCTCGACGTCGTGCCGACCTCACACAACTACGGTGTGATCTGGGTAGGCGCCAACGGGTCACGAACATTCGCTATCAGGAATATCGGCAGCGCAGACCTGCTGGTCACTGCGACCAGTGTAGTCGGTGCCGACGCGACCCAGTTTGGCATCACGCTCGGCGGCGGGCCGTTTACGGTCGCGCCGGGTGCCACGCACAACGTCGACGTCCGCTTTGCGCCGACGTCAGCCGGGCCCAAGACGGCCACCCTGCGCCTGACGACCAACGATCAGGATGAGGGCACGTTCGACGTCGCCCTCAACGGCACCGGGATCATGCCGCCGGAGATAGACGTGGCACCGAGTCCGTACGACTACGGTGACGTGCTGGTCGGCACGACGGCAACCCGAACGTTCGTCATCACGAATCTGGGCGGCGCCGATCTCCAGGTGACCGGCACGAGCCTTGTCGGCGGTGACCTCGGGCAGTTTGCAATCACGCTCGGGGGCGGGTCCTTTACGCTCGCAGCTGGCGCCACCCGCAACCTCGACGTCCGCTTTGCGCCGACGTCCGGTGGCATCAAAACCACGACGCTGCGGCTGACGAGCAACGACCCCGACGAGAGCCCTCTCGATGTGGCTGTGAGCGGAACGGCCACCACGGCGCCCGAGATTCAGGTCGATCCCGCGGCGCACAACTACGGGCTGGTCGTCATCGTCACCGCAACGGCGTCTCGAACGTTCACCGTCAGCAACGTGGGCAGTGCCGATCTCCACGTCATCGCCTCAAACCTGGTTGGCGGTGACGCGGGCGAGTTTGCCATCACGTCGGGCGGCGCACCTTTCACGGTGTCGCCAGGCGCGACGCACAGTGTCGTCGTTCGGTTTGCTCCGACGTCAGTCGGACCCAAGACCACGACGCTGGAGCTCGCGAGCGACGACGAGAACGAAGCGAGTGTCGGTCTCGCATTGAGTGGCACCGGAACGATTCTGATCCCAGATATTGCCGTCACACCAACGAGCCACAGCTACGGGACTCAGCCCGTTGGCACCGGCGTGATGCAGAGCTTCACGTTCTCGAACACGGGCGATGGTGACGTCGTCGTGGGTCAGTTGACCATGACCGGACCGAACGCGGGCGCCTTCACCATCATGAACGGGCAAGCCGGCTTCACGATCGCGCCAGGTGCCAGTCAGATCATCGACGTGCGATTCGCCCCGGCGTCGGAGGGGATCAAGAACGCCACGCTGACAGTCCCGAGCAACGACCCGGATGAGAATCCAGTCCTCATTCCGCTGAACGGTGTTGGCGGTCCTGCCGCGCCACCCACATTCGAGGAAGTGCAACAGGGAGGTTCGGCGGGTTCTACGAGCGTCACGACCGCCACGAGCGTGTTGGGCGTCACCGGCCACTTGTATCTGGCCGCTGTTGGCACGCGATCGTACATCACGTCCAGCACGGTCACGGGCCTTGGTTTGACGTGGACTCGTGTGGCGAACCGGTGCGGTGGACGCAGTCAGGTTGGCTTCGATCTCTGGTGGGCGCAGGGAGCCGCGACAACCGGCACGGTCACGGCGACACTGTCGACGGCACCAAACACCGCATCAATTGCAGTCGCGCGATATTCGAATGTGTCACCGACAAGTCCTGTGGCGTTGCTCGTCTCTGGCAATACGAACGGCGTCAACGGCGCTTGTGCGAACGGCACCGACACCGCCGCCTACTCGTTCAACGTGACGACGACGCAGACCAACTCCGTCGTGTTGGGTGTGGTGGTGCTGCGGAACCGGACGCATACGCCGGGCTCAGGCTATACCGAACGGGCCGAACTTCTACAAGGCAGTGGCGGGGATGCGGTAACGATCGTCTTCACCGATCGGCTGGTCCCGACGGTGACGTCGCTGCCCTTGAACGGAACGCTGAGCGGCGCACAAGACTGGGCCCTCATCGGCGTCGAACTGCGGTACGGCACGAGCGTGCCGATGTCTGACATCGACGGCGTGCCCGCCATCGCACGCCTACGGCAATGTGGTGATTGGTGCGAACGGATCCGAACGTTTGCCATCAGGAACGTGGGCAATGACGATCTCGACGTGTCTGACGTCAGCCTCGTCGGCGGTGACGCGGGCCAGTTTGCCATCACACAGGGTGGCAGTACCCCCTTCACCGTGGCTCCTGGCGCGACCCATAACCTTGACGTTCAGTTTTCACCCACATCCGCCGGGCCCAAGGCCACCACCCTGCGCCTGACCAGCGACGATCCGGACGAAAGTCCGTTTGACGTGTCGTTGAGCGGCACCGGAATCACGCCGCCAGAAATTGACGTCTCCCCTGCTTCCCAAAGCTACGGTGACGTGCTGATTGGGACGAATGCCACTCGCACGGTCACGATCCGCAACCTTGGTGGAGCCGATCTCCAGGTCAGTGCCTCGACGCTGACGGGCGGTGATGCGGGCCAGTTTGCTATCACCCAGGGCGGCGCGCCCTTTACGCTCGGACCTGGAGCTACACGTAATCTCGACGTTCGATTTACACCCACGTCTGGTGGGCTCAAGTCCACGACCCTGCGTCTGACGAGCACGGATGCGGACGAGAGCCCACTCGATGTCGCCCTCAGCGGCACAGGAACCACGGCGCCCGAGATTGACGTCGTCCCGGCCTCACACAACTACGGCACGACGTTGATTGGCGCGACGGCAACTCAGACGTTTGCCATCAGGAACATCGGCAACGCGGAACTGCAGGTCACCAGCACAACCCTGGTCGGTGGCCAGTCCGGCGAGTTTGCTATCACGCTCGGAGGCGGAGCCTTTACGGTCGCGCCCGGTGCAACGCACAACATCGACGTCCGGTTTGCGCCGACATCCACAGGGCCGAAGAGCACGACGTTGCAGCTGGTCAGCAACGACAGCGACGAGAACCCACTTAACGTATCGTTGAGTGGCACAGGGAACACACCTCCTGACATTGACGTCGCACCGAACCCGCACAACTACGGCGGAGTCCTGGTTGGCTCGAATGCCCTCCGGACGTTTGTCGTCACCAACACAGGTGGTGTGGATCTGCAGGTGACGGCAACCAGTCTGGTCGGCGGCCAGGCCGCCGAGTTTGCCATTACCGCTGGCGGCGGATCCTTTACGCTCGCGTCGGGAGCCACTCGCAACCTCGATGTTCGCTTCTCACCGATTTCAGGCGGACCCAAGGCCACAACCCTGCGCCTCACGAGCAACGATCCGGACGAGAGCCCGATCGATGTCGCACTGAGCGGCACCGCAACGACGGCGCCAGAAATCGACGTCGTCCCAACGGCGCACAGTTACGGCCTGGTTGTCATCGACACCACGTCCTCCCGGACGTTCGCCATCCGAAATACAGGCAGTGCTGATCTGCAAGTCGGGAGTGCCACTCTGGTTGGGGGCGACTCCGTTCAGTTTGCCATTACCTCCGGAGGCGCGCCCTTCACTGTTGCGCCGGGCGCCACACACAACCTCGTCGTCGGCTTCACACCCGCCTCGACAGGACCCAAAGCGACGACGCTGCGGCTGACGAGCGACGACCAGGACGAGCCGATCGTGGATGTGGCCCTGAGCGGAACGGGAACCGTCCTCGTGCCCGACATCGCCGTCACGCCAGCCAGCCACAACTACGGAACTCAGGGCGTCGGCTCGAGCGTCACGCAGAGCTTTACGGTCTCGAACACCGGGACGGGCGACCTGATCGTGGGCGCGTCAACCCTGACCGGGCCGAACGTCAGCGAATTTGCCTTCGTGAGCGGTCAAGCCGGGTTTACGGTCGCGCCGGGCGCCACGAGCACCATCCAAGTGCGTTTCAGCCCGACGACGCAGGCGGCAAAGAGCGCGGTGTTGACCATCCCAAGTAACGACCCGGATGAAAATCCGGTCGTCATCAACCTCTCAGGAACCGGCGGCCCAGCTACGCCACCTGCGTTCGTGGACGTGCGACAAGGCGGTTCGGCAAACCTGAGCACGGTCTCGACGGCTACAGCTGTGACGGGCGTGACGGGGCACTCTGTACCTGGCTGCTGTTTCTGCAAAAACGCACCGCCAGGTCACTGCGGTCACGGGCCTGGGATTGACCTGGGCGCGCCTGGGCGCGCAGTGCGCCGGGCGCAATCAGACGGGGCTCGAGCTCTGGTGGGCACAGGGAACCGCCACGACCGGAATGGTGACGGCGACCCTGGAGTCGGCGCCTGCCAACGCGCTGATTGCCGTCGCGCGGTACTCGGGCGTGTCGACCACAACGCCGGTGGCACCGCTCGTGACCGGTAACACAAACGGAACAAGCGGCGCGTGCGCGAATGGCGTTGACAGCGCCGGCTACTCCTTTAACGCGACGACTAACCAGGCGAACGCGCTGGTGTTTGGCGTCGTGGCCATGCGCACCCAGACGAATACGCCGGGAGCCGGTTACACGGAACGCGCCGAAATGACCCAGAGCACCGGCGCAAACATGGTGTCCATCGCGCTCGTCGACCGGGCAGTTTCGACGCCCACGTCGTTGCCGCTGAACGGAACGTTGAGCGGCGCCGTGGACTGGGCGGTCATCGGCGTTCAGCTGCGGCCGTAGGTACGCAGTACGTAGCGCAGGCCTTTAGGCCTGCTTTGAGGCGCTGGCAGGTCTAAAGACCTGCGCTATGTACGATTTTGCAAAGCACTCTGGAGAAAGTGAGGACTCGGTTGCCAGCCCGCACCAAGGTCGGACGAGCTTTCGGCAACGCTGTGGTGTTCATGGTGTCGTATGCGTTGCTGGTGTCCGCACCTGCGGCTGCTCATGGACCAATTGCCACGCTCGGGCAGAACAACGCCAGCAGTGCCGACTATGCCCAAGCGATCGCGCAACTCAGTCGGCCCAGGCCCGACCACGACCTCGAGCGCGCACACCTGATCGCCGCGCCTCGCAGCGGGCCTCCGCTTTTCCGCTTGGCGTCGGCCACTCGTCAATCGAGCCGGCCCGAAGTCTGGCTCGGTCGCCAAGGGGAGATTCCGGAAAAGGCCGGAACGATCGTGGCGGCCTGCGCCGCGTACGGACAGGCCATCGCCACAATCGACGCGCCTCCGGAGCGTCACCGTCGCACCAGGGCTACCCCAGATCTCGAAGCGTGCCCGAAAGGCGCGCTGTTGCAACTTCGGCGTTAGGTCCGGAACGACTATGAGGAGGCTTCGATGACCGGGTGGAATCGGACGTGTTCGACCTTCTTGGTCATCGTCGCCTTCGTGCTCGCTGCCGCAACGACGGCCGAAGCCGCAGTCGTGACGCGAGGCCCCTACCTTCAGATGGGATCCCACAACAGAATCGTGGTGCGATGGCGCACCGATGTGGCCACCAACAGCCAGGTGAGCTACGGCCTTTGCCAAGGGAAGACAGGGTGCCTGAGCTGGTTATCCGTCAACGCGACGCTGAAAACGGAACACGAAATCATACTGACCGGCCTCTCCCCCAACACGCGCTACTACTACGCCGTCGGCACCACCACGCTGATATTGGCGGGCAACGACGCGAACCACTTCTTTGTCACCTCTCCACAAGTTGGCAATTCCAAAGCCACTCGGATCTGGGTGTTGGGAGATTCCGGTTCAGGAACCGCAAATGCCCGGGCCGTTCGAGATTCCTATTACCAATTCACAGGAACCCGTCACACCGATTTGTGGCTGATGTTGGGCGACAATGCCTACGAGAGCGGGACCGACGTCGAATATCAGGCGGGCGTGTTCAACATGTATCCGGAAATGTTGCGCAAGTCCGTGCTTTGGCCGTCCCTGGGCAATCACGACGGGGCTTCGTCCAGCTCCAGCACACAGACTGGTCCCTACTACAACATGTTTTCGTTGCCGAGGAACGCCGAATCCGGTGGTGTGCCGTCCGGGACGGAAGCCTATTATTCGTACGATTACGGAAACATCCATTTCGTCGTGCTGGACTCGTTCGACTCCCCGCGAACCCCCACGGGCGCGATGGCAGAATGGCTTCGTGACGATTTGCTCGCAACGCATCAGGACTGGATTATTGCCTACTGGCACCACCCCCCTTATAGCAAGGGCTCACACGACTCGGATTCGGAAGGGATATCCAGCCAGATGCGGCAGAACCTGCTGCCGATCCTCGAAGACTTCGGGGTCGATCTCGTCCTGACCGGACATAGTCACTCCTATGAACGGTCCTTCCTGATCGATGGGCATTACGGGACGTCCGGCACGCTGGTACCCAGCATGATTCTCGATCCAGGGGATGGACGCCCCACCGGCACCGGCGCTTACGAAAAGCCCTCGGTAGGCCCCGACCCACATCAAGGGACCGTCTATACGGTCGCGGGAAGCTCCGGCAAGCTCGCCTCGAATGGGTCGATGGACCATCCGGCCATGTTCAATTCTCTCAGCGTGTTGGGCTCGCTGATTCTGGACATTGACGATAACCGGCTCGATGCGACCTTTCTCCAGTCGAATGGAACCATCCGCGACACCTTCACCATTATTAAAGGAGGCGCGAGCGGCGGCGCTCACAGCCCGACGGCCAATGCACCGATCACCAGTAGCGCCGGAGACCAGGACGGCTTCCAAAGCAACCCTGCGAACGCGTATGCGGACGACGGCGTCTTTGCTCGCGACACCGACAGCGGAAGCGGGACGAGCACGAGCTGCACCGGCAGCACCAAGGACAAGCACCTCTTCTACAACTACAACTTCGCGATCCCCAGCGGCGCCACGATTCGAAGGCATCGAGGTGCTCCTCGACGCGAAAGCGGATTCGACTTCAGGATCACCAAGGCTGTGCGCAGCTCTGTCGTGGAATGGCGGAGGAAGCTGGACGAGCGCCAAAACCACCTCGACGCTGGGTACGACTGAGGATCGCTATGTCCTTGGCGGTGCGACAGACGATTGGAGCCGGACCTGGTCGCCTGGCCATTTCAGCAACGCAAACTTTCGAGTGCGCGTCGTGAGCATCTCGAGCTCGACGTCGCGCGATTTCGACATCGACTGGGTGGGCGTCAAAGTCACCGTCAGCGGATCGGGTGGGAGCGTGCCGGTGCCCGACATTGCCGTGACCCCGACATCCTACAACTTCGGCGCTCGGCCCGTCGGATCCACGGTCATACAAGGCTTCACGGTCTCGAATACTGGGAACGATGACCTGGCCATCGGCTCATCGACTCTGACGGGACCAAACACGTCGCAGTTTCAAATCGTGACCGGGAACAGTAGCTTCACGCTTCCGCCCGGCGCCAGCGATCAGATTGAGGTCGCCTTCGCTCCTACCTCAGGAGGATTGAAGAGCGTTACGTTGAGCATCCCGAGCAACGACCCTGATGAAGATCCGGTTCTCATTCCGTTGACAGGGACTGGAACGACAGGCGGCGGGACGGCCACAGGACCGACGTTCGAGGAAGTCCAGCAGGGGGGAGCGGCAAATTCGAACACCGTGACGACCGCGACGAGTCTTCTTGGGTGTTGCCGGAATGTGTATCTGGCTGCTATCTCCAGCAAACCGTATTACGCCGGTCAGCACCGTGACTGGCCTGGGTCTGCCCTGGACGCGACTGGCGGCACAGTGTGCAGGGCGTAATCAGACGGGCGTCGAGACTCTGGTGGGCGCAGGGATCCGCCACGACTGGAAATGTGACCGCCACGCTTGGATCGGCGCCCGGCAATGCATTGATTGCGGTCGCGCGCTATTCGAACGTCGCGTCGACGACGCCCGTGGATTTGTTGGTGTCCGGGAACACGAACGGGGTCGATGGCGAGTGCTCCGCGGGTGCGGACGATGACAACTATTCGTTCAACGTGACCACGGACGACAGCAACTCGGTAGTGTTTGGCGCTGCCACCATGCGGTCACGCTCGCACACGCCTGGGCCTGGCTACACGGAACAGGCCGAGATGGCGCAGGGGACCGATGCGAACGCGGCAAGCCTCGCGCTGATCGACCGGTCAGTTCCAACGGCCACATCAATGCAACTGAACGGGACGTTCAGTGGAACGGTGGACTGGGCGGTGATTGGCGTCGAGCTACGTCATGGCACAACAGCTCCAGCACCCGATATCGACGGCGTACCATCAGCACACGCATTTGGTGACGTCGCAGTTGGTGGGAATGCGTCGCAAACGTTCGCGATCCGCAACGTCGGCACCGACGACTTGCACGTGAGCGGGACCAACCTCAGCGGTGGTGATTCCGGCCAGTTTGCGATCACTCAAGGCGGTGCTCCCTTTACGGTCGCGCCTGGCGCCACACACAACCTCTCGGTTCGTTTTGCGCCGACGTCTGGCGGAACCAAGGCGACCACGCTGCGTTTGACCAGCGACGATCCGGATGAGAGCCCACTTGACGTGTCATTGAGCGGCGTTGGGACAACAGCGCCCGACATTGCCGTTGCGCCTGCGAGTCACAACTACGGGAATGTGCCGGTCGGCACCAGCGTGACGAGGAGCTTTACGGTTTCCAACACCGGGACGGGCAACCTCGTTGTCGGGGCGTCCTCTCTTACGGGAGCGGATGTCGCCGTATTTGCCATCGTGACAGGTCAATCCGGATTTACCCTCGCGGCAGGTACGAGCGGTCTCATCGAGGTCCGCTTCACCCCTTCGACACAGGGGCCGAAAACAGCCACGCTCAATATTCTGAGCAACGACCCCAATGAAAGTCCACTGCTCATCGTGCTGACGGGTGCGGGCACGGTCGGTGGCGGAGGCTCAACATCTCCAACGTTCGAGGAAGTGCGAGAGGGCGGTTCAGCAAATTCCAACACCGTCACCACCACAACGAGTCCGCTGGGCGTGGCTGGCAACGTGTATCTTGCCGCTGTCTCGAGCAAACCGTATTACGCAGTCACCACAGTCACCGGCTTGGGTCTCACCTGGACGCGGCTTGCCGCGCAGTGCGCCGGGCGCAATCAAACCGGACTCGAGCTCTGGTGGGCACAAGGGCCAGCCACGACCGGGAATGTCACGGCCACGCTGGAATCCACGCCAGGGAATGCCGCGATTAGTGTCGCCCGGTATTCAGACGCGGCAGCGACGAACCCGGTAGCCCTGCTCGTGGCCGGCAATACCAATGGCGTCAATGGCGAATGCACGGGAGGGACGGATAGCAGCAGCTATTCCTTCAACGTCACGACAGATGAGAGCAACGCGGTCGTCGTTGGGGCCGTCACCATGCGGACCCGGACGCATACCCCAGGGTCTGGATACACGGAGCGGATCGAGATGGCACAGGGGACAGCTGCAGATATGGCAAGCCTCGCCCTGGTCGATCGGACCGTTCCTTCGGTCACGTCGCTGCCGTTGAATGGAGCGTTGAGCGGCACCGTGGACTGGGCGGTCATTGGGGTCGAGCTGCGACATGCGGCCGCGCCGGTGCCTGACATCGACGGCGTGCCCGCCGCGCACGCATACGGTGACGTGTCGGTCGGTAGCAATGTGACAGAGACCTTTGTGATTAGAAACGTCGGCAATGCAACTCTGCAGGTGAGCAGCACGAGTCTGGTTGGTGGTGACTCGAGTCAGTTTGCGATTACGCAAGGCGGCGCGCCCTTTACGGTTGCGCCCGGAGCGACGCGGAATCTCGATGTTCGATTTACGCCGACATCGGGTGGGACCAAGACCACGACACTTCGTCTTGCCAGCGATGACCCAGACGAGAGTTCGATCGATGTGGCGTTGAGCGGTGTCGGGACCACGACTCCAGACATAGCCATCACACCCACGAGCCACAGCTACGGGAACGTCTCAGTCGGCAACAGCCAGGTGAGAAGCTTCACGGTCTCAAATACTGGGACCGGCGACCTGGTTGTGGGGGCGTCGACTCTGGCAGGCACCGACGCGGCGGCGTTCAATATCTTGAACGGCCAATCCGGATTCACGCTCGGGCCGGGGGCAACGGGCATCATCGACGTGCGCTTCAGCCCCTTGACCGAAGGGGCGAAGAGCGCGACCTTGTCGATCCCAAGCACCGATCCCAACGAGAATCCCTTGCTCGTCTCGCTCGACGGCACCGGAGTCGCTGCCAGCTCCGGGCCACCGACGTTCGAGGAAGTGCGTGAGGGAGGCTCGTCTGATTCGATCAGTATCGCGGTCACGAACATGACGGCCGTAGCGGGTCACTTGTATCTGGCCGCCGTCTCAACGCGATTCAATGTAGCGGTCAACACTGTTACCGGCATGGGCCTGACCTGGACTCGCCTGGCGGCACAGTGCGGCGCGCGTGAGCAAACGGGCATCGAAGTCTGGTGGGCCCAGGGCAACGCGACGTCCGGAACGGTTACGGCGACGCTTCAATCGACCGCCGCCACTGCCGTCATGGTGGTTGCGCGCTATTCGGGCGCTGCAGCAGCGAATCCGGTTGCCATGCTCGTCGCCGGCAACACGAATGGGATCAATGGGGCTTGCAGCGGTGGCTCGGATACGAGTTCCTACTCGTTCAACGTGACCACCACCCAGAACAACGCGGTCGTGTTTGGGGCGGTGGCGACTCGGACCAGAACGAACTCACCCGGGGCTGGCTACTCGGAACGGACCGAAGCCGCGCAGGGCGCGGCAGGTGAAGTGGTGAGAATTGCGATCGTGGACCGGTCCGTGCCGTCCACGACATCGCTGCCGCTGAACGGAACATTGAACGGCACGGCAGACTGGGCCGTGATCGGGGTCCAGGTGCGACCGTAACAGGTTGCTGAAAAAGCCAGCCACCCGAAGTCTGAAGTTCGAAGTCTGAAGTCTGAGCTCGCCGAGCAGCAGGTTTTCTGGCCTGACCTGAAATCTATCCGCTGGCTTCGCTGCTAGACTGAGGGGACGGATGACACCACACCGTCCCTACGCGTCCGTCCCATGGGCCTGCCGGGCGCGCGGCACTCCCCTGCTCGCGTGGTTGTTGTTGTTCGTGGTCCTCGCATCGACCCCGGCATTCGCCCAGTTCAACACCGGCGAAATCAGGGGCATCGTCAGAGACAACTCAGGGGGCGTTCTGCCTGGCGCGACGGTGAGCGTCAGGCATCCCGCGAGCGGCCTGCTGGTCGAACGAATCACAGACACCGAAGGGCGATTCTTCTTCCCGGCGCTGCAAATTGGCGAATGGGAAATCACGACGGTGCTGCCGGGCTTTGCGCTGCAAACCCGGAAAATCATCCTCGAGATCGGCCGCACGCTGAATCTGGAGTTGACGCTGGGCCTCGAAGGTCTCACCGAGCGAGTCACGGTCGAGAGCCGCACGCCACTCGTCCAGACCCACACAGCCGAGATCAGCGATGTCATTGAGAACCGCGAGGTCGTGCAGATCCCTCTCAACGGCCGCAATTTTCTTGCGCTGGCACAACTGAGCGACGCGGTGGTGGTTCCTCCCGGCGGTACTCGCGGCGAGGCGCTTCAGCAGGCAGGCCCGCTGCCGAATGTGGGCGGGCAACGCTCCGGCCACAACATCTACCTCCTCGACGGCACCAAGGTGACCGACGAGCTCTTCAACAATCTGGTGATCAACCCGTCTGTGGATTCGATCGAAGAATTCAAGATTCAGAAATCGATGTACCCGGCCGAGTTCGGCGGCAAGGCATCGGCGCTCATCAACGTCGCCACCAGATCCGGCGCCAACGAGTTCCACGGAAGCCTGTTCGAATTCTTTCGCAACGAAGCGTTCGATTCCCCTAACTATTTCCATCCTGTGAGCGACCCTCTTCCACCGCTCAGTCAGAATCAATTTGGTGGCGCGCTCGGTGGACGCCTCGTGCAGAATCGCACGTTCTTCTTCGCGAGCTATGAAGGTCTTCGCATGCGCCGGTCGCTGACAAAGACGTTCTCTGTGCCCACTCTGGCCGCTCGCCGCGGAGATCTGTCGGGCTTCGCCCCGGTCTGCGATCCGCTCACCAGCGAATCGACCGGCGCGTGCCAGCCCTTTACGAACAATCAGATTCCGGCTCACCGTATCGATCCGATCGCCACGTCGTTTCTGGAGCGTATTGCCCCGCCTACAACGGACGCGGCCCTGCAGAACTTGACGTCGGTCGAAGAACAGGACCGTCACAACCACCAGTTCAGCATCAGACTCGATCATCGGCTGACGAGCGACGACACCCTGTTCGCCCGGTTCAGCACCTTCGACGCCGAAGAAACTCAGCCGTTCGGAACCAGCGTGCTCCAGGAGACGCTCGTGCCGGGTTTCGGACGCAATCTCAATACGCGAACGCGCAATCTCGCGGCCAGCTATCTCCGCGTTTTCGGAGGGTCGCTGTTGAACGAATTGCGGTTCGGGTGGATGAGCGTTGGAGGGGGCCAGGTGAGCATGAATCGTGGCGTGGACTTTGCCGGCCAGGTTGGTCTGCAGGGCGTCACGCGCGATCCGCGTGACGTGGGGTATCCCCAGATTTCGACGCGCGGGTTGTACAGCACGATGGGCGATCCCACGTCGTTCATCTTTCGCAACAACCGGCATTTCGAGTTGTACGACAATGTCACGCTGGATCGCGGCCGTCATCGTGTCAAGTTTGGTGCCTATTACTTTCACCTGCAGCTTCGACCCGAACAGCCAGACAACGCGCGCGGAGCATTCACGTACACCGGGCAGTTCACAGGCAATCCGCTTGCTGATTTTCTGCTCGGTTACCCGACGTCCGCGGTCTCTGGGATCGGACGCGGCGACGAGGATGGACGCACGAACTGGCTGCACCTTTACGCGCAGGACGACTGGCAGTGGCGTAACAACCTGACGTTCAATCTTGGCTTGCGGTACGAGTACAACCAGCACATGCACGACGTCGACAATCGGTTATCGTCCATCGATCTGGCAACGCCCGGTGGCCGGTTCGTGATTGCAAGCAACGAGAACGGGGAGATTCACCCGGACGCGCTGCCGTTGTTGCCGCTGATCCCGATCCCTTCTGTCACGTCCGAAGAAGCTGGATGGGGACGCGGGCTGCTGGATCCCAGTGCTGTCCGCCTGGCGCCGCGGCTCGGATTCGCGCTCAGCTTGAACGATTCGCGCACGGTCGTTCGGGGCGGGTACGGCATCTTCCTGAACCAGTGGGCATACAGCGTTCAGACCGCATTCGCACGCAATCTACCGTTCTTTTTTACCAAGCAGATCGATGTGCCCGTCGATGTGAGAGTGCCCACGCTTCGGACTGCGGACATGCTGACGAGCAGTGCCACCGGAACGATTGGCGCCAGCACGATGGATTTCCAGTACAACGTCGAGTACAGCCAGTCGTGGAGCGGCGGCCTGCAGCACGAGTTGTCCCCGGCAACTGCCGTTGAGGTGTCCTACCTCGGCACCTGGACGCTCGGAGCCGACAACGCGACCGTTCACAATGTGCCGGAGCCGGGCCCCGGGGAAATTCAACCACGACGGCCGATCCCCCAATTGAGTCGCATCAATGCGATCCGGTTCGACGGCAGGTCGATTTACCACGGCGTCACCCTCAAGGCCGAACGACGGCTCCGCGACAGCTATGCGTTCAATGTCAGCTATACCCTCTCGACCTCGAAAGACGATGCATCGAGCCCGGGGCCAACCGAGTCGGAAGCGAACGTCCCGCAGAACGTGCGGAACATCTTCAGTGATACGGGTGAGTGGGCGTACTCGAGCTTCGATCACCGGCACCTGTTCGTGGCCAGCGGGATCTACCAGTTGCCGTTTTTTGGTTCGTCGAGCGGCCTGACGCAGGCACTGTTGGCTGGATGGCGGGCGAACGCGGTCCTCACCGCACAATCGGGAGCCCCTTTCACGGTCAACCTCGGAGTCGATCAGGCAAATATCGGCGCCGGCCCTGCTCAGCGGCCGGATCAGCTCCGCAACCCGAACCTTTCGGGCGGGGAAAGAACGCCTGAGCGCTGGTTCGACACCGCCGCTTTTGCCCTGCCGGCCCCGTTTACGTTCGGGACTGCGCCCCGCAACAGTGTCGTCGGCCCGGGCTTCGCGAACGTTGATTTCGCATTGGCGAAAACATGGGCGCTGGGCCCTGCCACGGAGTTGGAGTTCCGTTGGGAAGTCTTCAACCTGTTCAATCGCTCGAACTTTGATCTCCCGAGCCGAATCTTCGGAACCCCCAACTTCGGCCGCATCTTCAGCGCGAAGAACCCGCGGGAAATGCAGTTCGGCGCCCGCCTGGCGTTCTGATCGTCACCGTTCCCGCTCGAACTCGTTTTCCGTCCGCGGTGCATCCGGCAGTTGCCTGTCCAGTGATTCCCGGTATTGGAGGCACCCCCTCAGGAATTGCGGCCACGCCGGAACGCTTGGCACGGGATCGCTCTTCTCGGGCAGCAGCCCCCAGAGGTTTGGATGGTGCCAACACAGCTGATGCCCGGAGCTGTCGCGGTGCTCGCGGATCCCGGCGCGCAGCCGCTTCACCTCGATGACGAGCGCCTCTCGATCGAGAGCAGCAAGATCTTCGTCCATATGGCCAGCTTAGCGGATAATCCCAACGAGGATCATGCAAGCGCTCTCGGAAGGAGTCGGGCCATGGTGAAGCGATGGCTGAGCGTGGCTCTTGTCGCCAGCTGTTTCTGTGTATCTCCGTCCACTCGTGCGCAATCGCCAACCACGGTGCCCGGACTCGTTGGAAGCTGGACCATCCTGAATGCCGAACGGGTCGATGAAGGCGCGCCTGTCCCGAACCCGCGGGGTCTGCTCATTTTCGACTCGGCCGGCCACGTGGTCGAGGTCGTCACACGCGGCCCACGACTGCCTTATGCCAAAAACCCACCCACGCCGGAAGAGGCGCTTGGAGCCTTCACGACCTTCGCTGGATTCTGGGGAACCTTTCGCGCCGACGAGAAAGCCGGCCGGATTCGAATACCGCCCCCGAGGTGCGGTCAACCCCAATCTGATGGGTCAGGAGCTCGTGCGAGACTACGAGCTCAAAGGCGATCGTCTCGTCATCACGTCACGCGCGGGCGACTTGGACGCGCCAGGACCCACACGGTCGACGTGGCAGCGCATACCGCCGATCGAAAACCTCTCGCCAACCTACCGGAAGGTCATTGGATTCTGGCAATGGATGGGTGAAAAGAGTGTGGCCACAGCCACGGGCGCAACGATCACCGAAGGCAAACGAGATCCCAGCATCATTGTGTACTCGCCGGCAGGTCTCATTGGCGTCCACTTTGTGCCGGCCAATCGCAAACGCCTTGCGGGACCGACCCCGACACCAGAAGAGGCGCGCGCGAGCATCGCAGGATATGTGGGCTACACCGCCGTGCTGAACGTTCATCCCGGGGAGGTGATTCATCATCAGCTCCTCACAATCAACCCCGGCGGCGGCAACCTGCTCCGACGTTCGTATGAATTTGTCGGAGACGAAATCCATCTCAAATTCCCTCCCACCATCGTGCAGGGGCAGGAGCGTCAAACGCAGGTCACGCTCCGTCGCCTGAGCGGTGAAGCGGAAATGTTGGGAAGGTAGAAGCAACTACATGGTGCCGGGTGCTTGGTGCCTGGTGCTTGGTGCTGTGCAGGGTGCTGAGTGCCGGGTGCCTGGGTGCTGTGCAGGGTGCTGGGTGCCTGGTGCTGAGCAGGGCGCTTCGTTCTGTTTGCCGGATGGCTGGCAACCCGAACCCGCGGCACCAGCACCCGAGCCCGCACTCAGCACCCGGCACAGCACCCAGCACCCGGCACAGCACCCAGCACCCGGCACAGCACTCAGCACCCTGCACTCTGCACAGCACCAAGCACCAGGCACCAAGCACCCGGCACCCCGTCAGGTCTTTTCCACCAACTCTCGAATGGCACCGACAACCAGTTCCGGCTCGTCGAACTGCACCCAGTGGCTGCTTCGCGTCGCGATGACGTGACGGCCACGGGCCGAACTGGCTGCCAGGGTGCGCTGGGCAGTCACCTGTTCCAGCGGCTGGTCGCCGCTGGAAATAACGACCACCGGAAGATCGGGAGGCGGAATCTCGGCGCCAATCGAAAAGCCATCTCGCTCGAGAGTCCGCAGGTGATCGGCCATCGCGTGAAAACACTTCGGCTGGCACCAGATCGCCTGAACAACCGGATGAACCTCCGGTGGAAGCTTCCGCACTTCTCCAACCAGCCGTTCGAGTGTTCTCGCTGCCGTGGGACCGAAGATTTTCACAAACCGTCTGGGCACGCCTGGTGCACCGCCGGTCAGGAACCCCAGACAGACGCGGACAACTCCAAGATGCGTCAGCACGGCTCCCAGCTTCGATAACGACCTTCCGCCCCAAAGCATCCGAGTACGCTCCGGGGTCATCGTCAGCCATTCAGTTGGCGGGTCGATCAACACGAGGCCGGCAATTCGTCCCGGATGACGCGCGGCGTACGCGCGAACAACGAGACTGCCAAAGGAGTGGCCGACGAGGACGCACGCTTTCCCGATTCCTAGCCGTTCGAGGATCGTATCTAATTCATCAAGGATGCGCTCGAAGCTTCTTGGGCAGGAAGGTGCGTCGCTCCAGCCAAGTCCGGCGCGATCGTACGCACAGACGCGGGTGAATTTCGCGACTGCCGGGAGCACAACCGTCCAACTCAGCGAAGAGGCGGCAATACCAGATTCGAGTAGAACGGCGGGATTGCCGTTTCCCGCGCACACGGTATGGAGCCGGTGGCCACCAACGTCAACAAGCAGCCCGGGCGGCGTCAGCTCCCGGCGATCACGATGGATGCCGAACTGTTGGTATAGGAGACCCGCAGCAACCAGCGAAACGAGGAGGACCAGGATACCCACAACTCAATGGTCGATCGATTTACGTCGTTCGCGCGACGACTCCGCGACCTCGGGCAAGCCATCCCACGAGCACCACCGTCACGGCCAAAACCCCCACGAGACGACCAACGCCCGTTGCGAAAACCACGGCGCCGTTGACGAACATGAACAGAAACAGGACAACGCGTGCGACTTCAATCCTGAGCGTCCGCGAGGCGTGCGACGCTGCCGCGATCCACCACCAGCACACGTCGGCGCACCAGATCAGCAGAAAGACGTAGTTGACGTAAATCCCGCCTCGCCAACCCCGTCCAAAGCGGTCGGCTGTCTGCTGTACGGTTGCGGCAATAGCCGTTTCGTGGTTCCAACCGTAGACGAACTGGAAGGCCACGACGACGTGGAGCAGGGCCAGCGCAAGGCCGATGGTCCAGATCGTCCGCGCCAGTCGATCGTGGCTCGCCGAGCGGCGCATCAACACCTCGCCCGTTGCCCAGGCGATGGTCGCCACGATCATCGTGCTGCGGATTGCGGTAACAGGCGTCACGACAGCTAGCAGGATACGAGAAGAGAAATCTTTACCACGGAGTTCACAGAGGTCACAGAGCGGTTTTGGCCTGAATTTCTCTGTGTGCTCTGTGTCCTCTGTGGTGAGACCTGGATTTCAGGAGCTATCTCGCCAAGGCGTCAACACGCACGCTCGAGAGCGCCGCTGGATCAGCCGGCAAGTCCGCCCCTCCGGCTGGATACCCGCTCTGCCTGAGGTAGAACGCCAGAATACTGGCGTACTCCTCGGCTGTCAGGCTGCTTGGATTGCCCTGCGGCATGGTGGTCGACATCAGGGTGAACACATCACCGAGCGTCCCGGCTCCCCATTTGCCTCTGAACGTCGCGCCGGTTTGCTCTTCAATTTTGTGACAGCTCACGCAGGCCTGGTTGAACCGCTGTTCGCCGCGAATGGCCTGAGCGCTCGAGAACACACCGTTGGACACAGACGGTCCAGCAGGCGCGAGTGGTTCCCCCGCTCGGGCCGCGCCGCTCCCGGCTGCCCCGGCTGCATTGCGAGCGTTCGAGTCGGACGCTGGTGCCGGGACACCGGACGTCGACATGATCACGGGGCGGGGAGACGTCCGAAGACTGACCCGATTGTCCTGCTCCGTTGGCACGGCAAACACCCACATCACACCCGAACCCTGCGGAATGTCTGTGCCCGTCAGCGGGGCAAACGATGTCGTCGGTCCGGTTCGGCCCCCGGCGCCAACCGCGACGTACTGTCTCCCGGCAATCGCGAACGTGATGGGTGCTCCTGAGATGTCGCCGTTCAAGCGCATTTGCCAGAGGAGGTCGCCCGTATCGGAATTCAGCGCAAAGAACTGGCGGTCTGCAGTGCCTCCAAAGACGAGACCGCCCGCGGTCGCCAATGCCGAAGCGGTCATCGCAGCGCCGCTCGGACTGACGGTACGTCCACGCGCGCCTGCCCGTCAGAGGGTCGAACGCAACGAACTCTCCAACGTGGTCGTAGCCTGGAGCGCGCTTCGGCGTGTAGGTCACTCCGGTATAGCTGCGACCAGGCACGTACTTCGTGGACACTACCTTGGCGTCCATACAGCTGTTGTTCACGCCGAGGTAATACAGCCGCGTGAGTGGACTGTAGCTTGGGGCCTGCAGGTTTCTGGCCCCGTGGAGATGCGGGCAAATCTCGAAGACCTTGCCGGAATCGACATCCGCTGGTGTGGGCACCGAACCCGGATTGATGACGGGCCGCCCCTGGGGTGTCCATTCGGTGATCACGTTGTCGTACGCCGTCTTGAACGCATGCAGAAACTCGCCCGTCTGCCTGTCGAGGACAACACCCCACCCGATCTTGCCGGTCTGGATGAGCGCTTTCCGAGTGCGGCCATCGATGACGAGATCGACCAGCATGTTCTCGTACGCGGCTCGATCCCAGTCGTCCGCAGGGTTCAACTGGAAGTGCCAACGGATGGTACCGGTTTGCGGGTCGACTGCCACAACGCTGTTCGTGTACAACGCATCGCCGGGGCCCCGCACCGCCGTCGACCACGGAGCCGGCTGTCCCGTGGAGAAATACACCAACCGCAGTTCTGGATCGTAGCTGACGGTATTCCACGGAGCACCCCCAAGCGGCGGAACGTCCCGGTGCGTCCAGGTCTCGTAACCCGGATCGCCGGGCCCGGGGGCTGTGTAGACCGTCCAGAGCAGGCGTCCAGTCTGTGCATCGAACGCCCGGAACTTGCCGCGGGCCCCAAGATCGCCGCCGGCATGACCAAGAAATACTTTTCCCTCCGCGATGAGCGGCGGGTGATTGTGACCTTCGCCGAGGTGGTAGTCTCCTGTCTGCACTTCCCACAGCAGCTTGCCGGTTTGGGCGTCCAGCGCGACCAGATAAGAATCGGCAGTTCCCCAATACAGCGTGTTGCCAAGAATGGAAACACCGCGATGACGGGGGAACGCTTCGGACATCGAGACATCTTCAGGATATTTCCGTTCGTGAATCCAGACGACGTCGCCGGAAACCGCGTCGAACGCGACCACACGACCGCTCCCTTCGGGAACGTACATGAGCCCATTGGCAACCAGCGGCGTGGGCAACCAACGTCTGTTGTCTCGCATGGAATAGGACCAGACAGGACGAAGCTGGCGCACGGTCGTTCTGTTGATCTGACGGAGAGGGCTGAAGGCCGTCACGTCATAGGTTCGCCGGTAATTCATCCAGTCGCCGGCTTCTGGGGTGCTGAGTCGCTCGGCCGGAACCGGCGTCCACGACGAAGGCTGTGACTGCGCCAGGATGACCGATCCCGCAACCCCGCTGATCAAGGCCGCACCGAGGACTCGGCGCCAGTGTCGGTACGCCCGCCATCTCCATCCCTCCTGAATTCAGCCCTTCGGTGATTCCCGACACGGGTCAGGCAAGTATGACCACAGGATATACGAGGTCTTGCGATGCGAGCGAGTGGAACCGCACGTCTAAGTTTTCAGTTTTGACTTTTCAGTTCAGGTTGCAGGCTTTTTCAACAACCTGCTAAGCCTCGCCTATAATCAGCCTGAATGACGCGATGGAGGGTCCGATGAAGATTGCGAGCGTTCTACGCGCGGCGGCTGTGATCTGCGGCTTCCTTCTGCCCGCCACATCGTCGTTTGCCCACCACTCCTTCGCCGCAGAATGGGACAGCAAGCGGTGCCGCGATTTCACCGGTAAGCTCACGAGGCTCGACTGGCAGAACCCGCACCCGTATTTCTACGTCGACGTCAAAGAGGCCGACGGCAAGGTCGAGAGCTGGTCATTCCAGGCCTACTCACCCGTGACGCTCAGGAGAAACGGCACCGATCGGCAGGTGTTCCTCGACAACGTTGGCAAAGAGGTATGGGTCAGAGGGTGTCTCGCAAAGAATGGCACCCCGAATGCGGCCGCGGCGGGAACAATGAAGTTCGCGGATGGCGTGGTGCGCCTGGTCGGCCAGATTCAAGATTAGATGGAGTCAGCAGCCGTGAAGACCATGTCACACGCACATCGTGCAGTCGCCGGCCTCGTGGCTTTCGCCGTTGTGTGCCTGTTTTCCGTGCACCCCACCGCACAGGATCCGAAGTACACGATTACTGTTCTGCCTCCGGGAGGCCCGGCGCCCCGGCTCGCTGACGGACATCCCGACTTGTCCGGACACTGGTTTCCCAATGGCGCCGGTCAGGGTGTCAGCGGTCGCTACGGTGTCGACCCGGCCGCACTCGGGACGTTCGATCCCAAGGTCACGCCCGAGGAGAAACCAGCGTTTCAGCCCTGGGCGCTCGCAAAGATCAACGCGATGACGCCGACCGAACTCGAACTGTCGAAGTCGTCGGTGAACTGCCTGCCGCGCGGGGTTCCAGCCATCTGGCTGCAGAATCCCTACACCACCATGATGGTTCACAAACCGGGCCTGCTGGTGCAGTTGTACGAAGTCCTCAACAACTGGCGCGTCATTCATCTGGATGGACGACCGCTCCCCAAGAATCCCGAGCCCTTCTTTCACGGCACCAGCACGGCGCGTTGGGAAGGCGACTGGCTGGTCGTCGAATCGATCGGCTTCGACGACCGAACCTACATCCTGCCGAACGGGTGGTTCCACAGCGACGAACTGCGCGTCACAGAGCGCTACACCCGGCCTTCGATGAACTACCTGATCGTCGAGATCACCGTCGATGATCCGAAAGTGCTCCAGAAGCCATGGAAATCCGGTCCTCGCCGCTGGACGCTCGGCAATGGGGAGATCTACGAGTTTTACTGCACCAACAACAAGGAACTCGAGGAACTCCAGAAACTGCGGGACCTCGAGCTGAAGAGAAAGTAAAGACGCCCCCGCTCAATTAGCGCGCCTCTCCGACGACCCAGTCTTCACAAACGCGACAACGAACAGGACGCCCAGCAGCAGATCCGGCACCGCGGCCTGTGCATCCGCCGCCGAGATGCGCGACTGGCCATGTAGCACGGCCAGCGTCACGACGTAGCCAAGCTTTTCAATAACGCTCGGAATCATCAGGGGACGGAATCGCACCGGGTCCGACCCAATCACAAGAAAGGCGATCTGCCACGCCATGGCAACGCACACGAAGCCATAGAAGAACTGCGGATAGTCCACTGGCAGACCGTACCGACGTCCCGTCACATCGAGGAGCCGGTACAGTGGCATCAGAACGACGATGCCCCAAATGCCGGCAACGATGAAGACAATCTTGGCAAATCTCATGTCGGTCTCCGTACTCTCAATAGACGACAGACCGTTCCTACCATTCCCGAATGAATCGTGCAAGGATACCGGAGATTTCCAGTTCGGTTTTTGGCGACCGTCGTTATCAGATTGGGAGCATGGCCATGCGCAAGCTCGGTGTGTTCAACCAGGTGTCGCTCGACGGCTACTTCACCGACAACAAAGGCGACATGAGCTGGGCGCACAAGCAGGACCCCGAATGGCAATCGTTCGCGTCCGAGAATGCGAGCGGCGGCGGCGTGCTCGTCTTTGGTCGGATTACCTACGATCTGATGGCCGGCTATTGGCCAACGCCGCAGGCAGCGAAGAATACCCCGATTGTCGCCGAGCGGATGAACAACCTGCCGAAGATCGTCTTTTCGAGGACACTCGACAAAGCCACCTGGAGCAACACGAACCTGATCAAAGGTGACATCGTGGAGGCCATGCGAAAGCTGAAAGCTGAACCCGGTCCGGACATGGTGATCATGGGAAGTGGCACCATCGTCGCCCAGTTCACGGACGCCCACTTGATTGACGAGTATCAGGTCGTGGTGAACGCGATCGTCCTCGGGGACGGAAGGACCATGTTCGGCGGCCTCAAAGACAGGGTAGGCCTCAGGCTCAAGGAGGCACGCACGTTCAGCAACGGGAACGTGGTCCTATGGTACCGCCCCGCTTAAATCTTGTTCGCGTACGTCGCGATCTGCCAGATGTTGCCGTACGGATCCTTGATCATGGCTCGCCGATCACCATAGGGCGTATCCGTTGGCTCTTCGAGGGAAACGGCTCCGGCTTCGAGCGCCAGACGGCAGGTTGTGTCAGCGTCTGGTACGTAGAGGTAGAGAAAGCTCGAGATCGGATCGCGTGGGCCGACACCGCTCACCATCACGATCGAGTCGCCAATCCGCATCGCCGACGGCCTATCCAGATGGAACTCTCCTGTCGCGCCAAAGGCTTGTTTCAGGAACTCGACCAGGCCAGCGGCATCCTGAACCACCAGCCGCGGGGTCACGCTGTGCCAGCCTTCAGGGATCCATTTCGCCATCGCTTCCTCCGTGCGGCTCGCAACTTCAGTAACGACTAACCGAACCAGACTTCCAGATTTTCGGTTGGTGTGGCAAGTGGGATTACTCGGCTCTCAACGCCACCACGGGATCAACCCGCGCGGCTCGGCGCGCAGCCGACATGCTCGCGGCAATGGCGATGGCCACGAGCGCAATGGTTACGACGATGAGCGTCACCGGATCTTCAGCATTGGCGTCACCGAGAAACGCTGCAACCAGGCGGCCCATCAGCAGCGCACCGGCGAGTCCAAGCGGCAAGCCAATGGCAAGGTGCACGATCGTCCGCCGCACGAACAGCCAGATGACCCGGCGCACTCTCGCCCCGAGCGCCATGCGAACGCCAATCTCCTGCGTCCGTTGTGAGACGCCAAAAGCGGTCAACGCGTAGAGTCCGACCGAGGCGAGGGCAACCGCGATGAATGCCAGCGTCTGAAACCACGATCCGACCATGCGGGCGCCCATTCGCGTAAGTGACACGGCCTCGTCCAGCGTCTGGATTGCAAACACTGGAAGATCAGGATCCAGAGCCCGAATCTCTTCGCGGAGTGTCGATGCGGCTTCAGTCTTGGACGGGGCACGAACAACGACCGAGATGCTGTTTGGGGGAATGGGCTCGGTAAGCAGGGGCGCATACACCAGCGGGTCCGGCGGCTGATTCGGCAGAAAAGCAGGCAACGTCGGCACCACACCAACGACGGTCAGCCATGGCACCGATGCACTTGGCTCGGTCGCCGGTACCAGACGGATTCGCTTGCCAATCACATCAATTCCTGGAAAAAACAGCGATGCAAATCGCTCGTTGACAATCGCTCCCTCCCGGCCCGGCAAGCCGTCAGCCGACGACAACGACCGGCCCCTGGAAGGTGTCAGCCTCAACGTCTCGAAGTATCGAGGGCCGACGGTGATGTACACCGCGTTGGGCGGCGTTTCGCCCGCGACGGGCTCACGACCATCGATCGACAGCGTTCGCCGAACCGCAAAGAACGGCTGTAGCGGGGCATCGCTGCTCAACGTCGATGCCGAGAACAACCGGGTGTCCGTGAGCCGCTCGTCCAGTCGGCGGAAAAATAGTTGGCGCTCCTCAACCTTCTTGTATTTCTGTTGAGGCAACGCGATGCGCATCAACACCACATCCCGGGTGTCGACGATGAGATCGGTGTAATACAGCTTGAAGAAGCTGCGTGCGAACAACACCCCACCGGCGAGCAGCGTGAGTGCAAGGGCAAGTTGGCCGACGACAAGGACACCTGCCCACCGTCGGGAATGATGCGTCAATCGATCAGTGCGACCACCCTCTTTCAAAATGTCGTTGACACCCCTTTTCGAGAGGTGAAGAGCCGGAATGAGCCCCGCGCCCAGGGTTGCAACCAGGCAAGCGAGTCCCAGGAACAACCAACTGGCGCCATCCATCGACGGATCGAACCAGTACGGCCGTCTCGGCCGGTCTGGCGCCGTGAATTCGATCACGTTGAACGCACGCGAGATCGCATTGATGCCAAACACCGACAGATAGGCGCCGACGATGGCGGCGCCCGCCGCTATCAACGAGCACTCGATCAGTAACTGTCGGACGACACGCCAGCGCGTCGCACCCATTGCCAGACGCACCGCCATCTCCCGCGAGCGGTGCCACGACCGCGCGAGTAACAGGTTGGCCACGTTGGCGCAGGCGATCAACAGGACCACGGCACTGGCTCCCAGCAGGGTCAGCAGCAACGTGCCGGCCCCGGTGGCGAGATACCCGTGCTTCAGCGACGAGACGTGCAGTTTGCGATCGCGGAAGGCGCCGGGATGCTCACGGACGATGCGCGCGGCAATCGTTTCGATCTCGGATTTTGCTTGCGGAAGATCCGCCGAGGGTTCGAGCTTGGCCAGAATCCAGAACGGTGTCGAGGTCCGGACGGCATCACGAAGCCCCGGCACCATCGAGAGCGGAAGCCACAGGTCGGCAACCAACGGATAACCAAACCCTTCGGGCATGACGCCAATGACGGTGGCCGGCTGCTCGTTCACACGGACGTCACGGCCGACAATCGTGGGGTCGGCGCCGTACCGAGTCCGCCACACGTCGTGACTCAGGATCACCACGCCGGCCGCGCCGTCTCGGTCATCGCCGGCAACGAAGTCGCGGCCGAGAACCGGCGCCACACCGAGCGTCTGAAACAATCGATGGGTCACGTAGGTCGCGCTCAAACGTTCCGCCGCGTGCGCGGCATCGCTGAGCGCCACCGACTCGCTCAGCTCGGCGCAGAATTCCTCGAATACGGTCGTTTGACGTTGCCAATCGAGGTAGTCCGGGTACGAGACGCCCGACGGAAATCCGCGGGCATCCTGGGTACGAATCATGACGAGTCGGTCGGCGTCTTCGAAGGGCAGGGCGCGGAAGAGTGCTGCGTTGACGATTGTGAAGACCGCATTGCACACCGCGATGCCAAGACCCAGGGTCAGGATCGCAGTCGCGGCAAAACGACGTTCCCGCCGCAGCATCCGCGCGCCAAATCGCACGTCCCGGGTGACGTCCTGCAGCCAGGGCGGCACCCACACGTCGCGGGCGCGCTCGCGGGCAACGAGCTCGTTGCCCATCGCCCGCTTTGTCTCCGCATCGATTTCGGCTTCGCTGACTCCCCGGTCGCGCAGCTCCCGCGCCTTCATCTCCCGATGAAGGGCGAGCTCATCGGCAAGGTCGGCTTCGTGCCGTCGACCCGTCACGATGTACCAGAGTCGACTCTTCAGTCGCATCTACGTCGCCTTCAGGACTTTGTGGATGGCGACAATCATCCGATCGAACTCCTCAACTTCGATCGCCAGCCGTTTGCGGCCTGTCGGGGTGAGCGTGTAGTAGCGGGCGCGACGATTGTTGTCCGAGGTGCCCCACTCGGCCTTGACCCAGCCGTTGAGCAAGAGGCGCTGCAATGCCGGGTAGAGCGAGCTCTCCCCCACCTGCAGCACATCGTCAGAGCTCGAACGGAGGTGCTGCGCGATCCCGTAACCGTGCATCGGACCGGCTCTGAGGCTTCGCAGGATCAGAAGATCGAGCGTCCCTGGCAGGAGATCGGGCGAGGTAGCGTCTCCCATCGTTTATCGATGGGAACTATGCGGCAACCGCGTGCAGCGTGTCAACCCCCATCGTTTGTCGATGGGAGATAGGCCGTGACTCCGTGGCACCGCCCGGCCGCCTCATCACGTTTTCCCATGATTCTGACAACGTCCTGACACATTTCGGGGTATAAGAGTCTTGACGTCGCACATGCCTAAGACGCCGAACGTCGGCGTCGCGGGGGAACCAATCGGTAGGGGCGCATCCGGAAGAGATCTCCGGAAGAGGACTTCCAACCTCGAGCCCGTCAGCTAACCCCGTCGGCGGATTGGAGGCATCCTGGCGATCAGCGCCGCAAGCCCCCGCAAACTTTTTCCTCTCACGCTCACGGCTATCGGCGTCGTGTACGGCGACATCGGGACCAGCCCGTTGTACGCCATGCGCGAGTGCTTCTTCGGTTCACATTCGGTACCTGCCACCCCCGACAACGTTCTGGGTGTGCTCTCGCTCATCATTTACTCGCTGCTGTTGGTGATCTCGGTCAAGTACATCGCGATCGTGATGCGCGCCGACAACCAGGGAGAGGGCGGGATTCTCGCGCTGACGGCGCTCCTGCCCGAGCGCCACGGGAATGGCCCTGGCTGGCCTGGCCTCGTCCTGCTGGGCATATTCGGTGCGGCGCTGCTCTACGGCGACGGGATGATCACGCCGGCAATTACAGTCCTTGGCGCCATCGAAGGGCTCACCGTCGTGACACCGTTGTTCGATCGCTATGTCGTGCCCATCGCGGTGGCGATTCTGGTCGCCGTGTTCACGATTCAGCAGCACGGCACACACCGTGTCGGGCGACTGTTCGGCCCGGTCATGGTGGCATGGTTCGTCGTGATTGCGGTACTGGGCATTGTCTGGCTGGTACGACAACCGGTGGTCCTGACTGCCATCGACCCTCGACACGCGGTCTCATTCTTTCGCGAGCATGGATGGCATGGCTTCGCGGTGCTGGGGGCTGTGTTTCTGGTGGTCACGGGCGGCGAAGCGCTGTACGCCGACATGGGACATTTCGGAAAGCGGCCTATCCGGTTCGCGTGGTTCGTGCTCGTACTGCCTGCCCTCCTCCTGAATTACTTCGGTCAGGGTGCACTGCTAATGTCTAATCCAAAAGCGGCAGAACAGCCGTTCTTCCTGCTTGCACCGAGCTGGGCGCTGGTGCCGCTTGTGGTGATCGCAACCGCCGCGGCCATCATTGCGTCCCAAGCGTTAATCTCAGGCGCCTTCTCGCTCACGCAACAGGCAATCCAATTGGGTTACAGCCCGCGGCTCGACATCGAGCACACGTCTCATCAGGAGATTGGCCAGGTTTACGTTCCGCAGGTGAACTGGGCGCTGATGCTCAGCACCATTCTGATCGTGATTGGATTCGGCTCGTCGAGTGCGTTGGCGGCTGCCTACGGGATTGCGGTGACGTTGACCATGGTGATCACCGCGGTCCTGCTCCAGGTCGTCGCGACCGAGCGTTGGGGATGGCCGCGCCCCCTCGCGTACGCCGTGACCGGTCTGTTTCTCACAATCGATCTCGCCTTCTTCGGGGCAAACGCGCTGAAGATCACTCATGGCGGGTGGCTGCCATTGGTGATCGGCGCGCTGCTCTTCACGTTGATGACGACGTGGAAGCGGGGACGCGAGCTCGTGGCGGCGCGACTGACGGCGCGTGCGCTGCCGTTGGAGGACTTTCTCACTGAGGTGGCGGAAGCGAATCCCGCCCGCGTTCCAGGCACGGCCGTGTTCATGACGGCGCAGCCCCGAGGGACGCCCGCGGCACTCGCGCATAACCTTCGCTTCAACAAAGTGCTGCACGAACATGTCGTCACGCTGTTGGTATCGACTCTGCCTGTTCCGCACGTGCCGGCCGATCAGCGAGCCACGGTTCGCCCCCTGGGTCTGGGGGTGTTCGACGTCGTCGCCCGGTACGGTTTCATGGAAGATCCCAACGTGCCCGAGGCGCTCGTGCGCGCGTACGAGCAAGGGCTGGAGCTGGACGAGGACGACGTGACGTACTTTCTCGGACGCGAGACGCTCATCGTCACAAAGGCGCCGGGTATGGCGATGTGGCGCGAGCGACTTTTCGTGCTCATGGCTCGGAACGCTGTTCGGGCCCCGACCTTTTTCAAACTGCCGCCAGAACGTGTGGTCGAACTCGGCGTGCAAGTCGAGATTTAGCGCCGATCGGCCGGTCATCCGACCCTCCCCAAGTATCTCGTCAGCGAGCCGTGGGTCGGATATCGTTTCGTGACCGAGACCTCGTGAGGGTGCTGATGAAAGCTATCGCGTGGCGGTAAACCCGTGTTTTGCGAGCGCCTGTTCGAGCGCCCGTAGTTGATCCTCGCATTCGGCCACGACCATCCGTTTTCGTCCCAGCGACAAGGCCAGCGAGCGGACATTGCTGTTTCGACGTGACAGCACGATGAGTTCATCGTTGATCGCCTTGAAGCGATCCAGCGCCGCACCCGCTGACGCGAGTTGAGGAGCCGCGGACGGTGGAAGAATGGCCCTCAGTTGTGCCAGCGCCTTGCGAGCGATCGCCTCGGAGGTTGCCATCCGCTGCTCCAGACGGGTCATCACCTGATCCTCGGATTCCGCGATATGGGGCGCCTGGAGGACTTGAATCTCGAGCAGAGCGGCCACCGCCTTTGTCGCAAGCGCGTCGGCGCAGCAGGTGTCCTTCACTGCTCTCGCTCGGACAGCAGCTTCGACCGACATCCGGAAGGCGGCAGCGGCCTCGCGCGCGGGGCCAAACGATAGCCGCTGCGCTTTCAGGTTTGTGTTCTCAACGGCTAGCGGCAGAATCTCGTCGTCCAACCGTCGGTACTCATCGAAGCGCGTTCTGAATCCCTTCAAGTATTTCACGTCCTCGCCGTATCCGAGTGATTCGAGCATCGGCTGTAACGCTTCAAGATCGCGTTCCACGGCCTGCCTGGCCTGTCTGGCTTCATCGGCCGCAGCGGCGGAAGCCTCGTCGGTGTCGGCCATCACCGCTCTGTTGGCGGCGTCTGACGCTCGGGTGAACTCGACATGCAAATCAGATGCAAGCCGGCGCGCTTCCACCAGCTGCGTCAGCAGCGCCGGCGTATTGATGCATGCCGCTGTCAAGGTTGCGGCCATGACGGCGACCCACCGGGCGGCGACGACGCAATTGGATGGCCGGGGCGATTGCCGCAAGGGCGCGCCTGTGCAGGAACGTGACATGGGACACTCCTCGGCCGGTCATCTTGTGGCCGTCAAGCTGTGATCACCAAGAACGTAAACGACGGCGCCCCAGAATGGCCTGAGAAGTTCCTGAAGAATAGGTGGCGGTTCCTAAGCTCATAGCGAGGTGCTTCGTGCTCGACGTGATCTTCGTTGGCTTCACAATTTTCTTCTTCGTCATCAGCATCGGCTATGTAGCCCTGTGTCAGTGGGCTTGGACATGAGCCCGTGACGTCGGAGCCCTCCGTCGCACACCCAGGCGTGTTACCGCCTCAGATGGAACGGCACGCTCGTCACGACGACATTGGGTTTGAAGAGCAGCGCGCCCTTGATTAGCAGCGCGCGTTGATTGTGGAACAAGTGATGCCACCACTTCGCCGGCACGAACTCTGGCAGCACGACGGTGAGAAAGTCATCCGGACGTTCCACGTCGACTTGCTCGATGTACTCCAGGAATGGCTCCATAAGTGATCGATACGGCGACTCCAATATGACGAGCGGTACGCCCTGGCCCCACTGTTCCCAGTCGCACCTCAGGCGTTCGGTGACCAGCGGATCCACGTTCACGTACACAGCGCGAACGTCAGGTGACAGGGTTTTCGCGTACTCGACCGCCTGAACGACTGCACGATGGACGCCGCTGATGGGGACGAGCACGGTGTTCTGACGGCGAGGCATGCCGTTCGCCCACCCATCTAGCGAAAGTTGTGCCGCCACGACATCGTAATGCTGCTTCGTAATGCGGAAGAAGAACACGTGAACAGGAATCAAGAGCAGGATAATCCAGGCGCCTTCATGGGCTTTCGTCACGGCGACAACGATCAGGACGATGCCGGTGACCAAGGCGCCGAAACCATTGATCAAGGCGCTCGTCTTCCAGCCTGGCCCGCGGAGTCGCCGCCAGTGCACCACCATGCCCGCCTGCGACAGCGTGAACGAAACAAAGACTCCGATCATGTAGAGCGGAATGAGCGAGTGGGTGTCGCCGCCGTACACCACGAGCAAAATGCCCGCGAAGATGCTCAGCCCGATGATGCCGTTCGAGAAGGCCAGTCGGTCCCCCTGGTTCATGAGTTGCCGCGGGACGTAGCGGTCGCGCGCGAGGATCGAGGCGAGTCGCGGAAAATCGGCATAGGCTGTATTCGCCGCGAGGACCAGGATGAGCATCGTGGCCGCCTGCACGAGGTAGTACGGCACCCCTCGACCGCCGAAGACCCCGCGCGCAATCTGCGAGACGACGGTCTCCTGTTCGCTCGGCGTCACCTGATACGCTTGCGCGAGTAACGTAATCCCTACGAACATCGTGATCGACAGCACCGCCATCGTGAGCATCGTCGCAGCGGCGTTTTTCGCCTCGGGCGGCCTGAAGGCGGGCACGCCGTTCGACACCGCCTCAACACCGGTCATGGCCGTGCAGCCGTTGGAAAACGCCGTCAGCAGCAGGAACAACGTCAACGCCTGGCCCGTGGGCTCGATCGGAGTGACAGCCTCAACCGGCTGAATCGTGCCGTTCAGCGCACGCCATGCCCCAGCCGCGATGAGGACCAACAGGCTAACGACAAAAAAGTACGTAGGGAGCGCGAAGATTCGTCCCGATTCGCGGATGCCACGGAGATTGCCGAGCATGAGGATGACCACGAATCCCAGTGTCATCTCGACTCGATTGAGATGCCATTCTGGAAATGCCGAGGTGATCGCGGCAACGCCGGCCGCGATGCTGACGGCCACGGTCAGCACGTAATCGATCAGGAGCGCACCGGCGGCGATGAGGGCTGGCGTCTCGCCGAGATTGTCCTTGGCGACGATGTAGGCGCCGCCACCGCTTGGGTAGGCGTGAATGGTCTGGCGGTACGAGAAGACGACAACCGCGAGAATCGTGGCGATGACGAACGCGATCGGGCTGGAAAGACTGAGCGCGCCGACGCCGACGAGAACCAGGACCCGCAGAATTTCCTCAGTGGCATATGCCACCGAGGAGAGCGGGTCCGAGGACAGCACCGCAAGGCCCGTGAAACGCGACAATCGCTCGTGATGGGCAAGGTGAGATGGGATCGGCTTCCCGACGATGAGTTGTTTGAGTTGTGAGAGTAGCCCTTCTTCAGGCATCGCCCTTCCAACGGCCGGCGGGGTTAGCTGACGGGCTCGAGATTGGAAGTTCTCTATCCGCCGTTGCCTGTGGCTATGGCGGAATTCGCCCCACGGACATCTGCCCGTCTCGCCGAAGCGCGCATGAATCCTGCGCGAAGGCGGCGTCCGGCTGGTTCCCCCGCATCGCCCTAGCGGGCGATTTAGGCTCTGCACCCTTGATACCTCGGAAAGCCATAAGAAAACCGTAAGAATTACGACTTTCTTACCGAGCTCTTAGCGCTCTGTTATGCAGTCTCGGCGGATAGTGCGAGATGTGCGAAGTACCCGAGCTCGTCCAAAGGATTGTTGGTGCGTTCGTGGCGATCGGGTCGTTGGCAATGGTCGCTTGGACGTCGGCGCTTGTCAGCTTCGGCCTGGCCATCATTGCCGCGGTGTCCTGGTGCATCTGGCTCGAACGTCATACCTCGACTTGATATCCAGGCGTCCCAACGGCAGGATTGGAGTAGCCAGGACGCTCGCTTTGCCACCCGTCCATCTTCGCCGTCGCCTTCCTCCCCCCGCCGGGTTCGGAGCGCTGTTGGTGAGCCTGAGCGCGATCGGGCTTCTGACAGCGGTGTATTTCGCTTGGCTCCGCGTGACCAACCCGACGATCGTTGCGCTCTCGTTTCTGCTCATCGTGCTGATTGTGGCGGCGGTTTCGAGACGATGGGTTGCGATCACGACCTCGCTGATGGCGTTCCTTTCTTTCAACTACTTTTTTCTGCCGCCCGTTGGAACCTGGATGATCGCCGATCCAGAGAACTGGGTCGCGCTGTTCACGCTGCTCGCCGTCAGTATTGTCGGGAGCCATCTCTCTGCTCAAGTACGCCGCCGCGCGCAGGAAGCGACGGCACGCCGCGACGAACTGGCACGGCTGTTCGATCTGACGCGCGACATCCTCCTGACGACGGACACGGCGGATGCGGTCGCGCTTGTGGCGCGATACATCGCCCGGCGGTTCGGTCTCAAAGGCTGTCACGATCTGCTTGCCAAAAGCGCGTGGATGGCAGCTTCATCACTCCAGCGAGCGAACCTTCGAGGTCGACACCGTCCGACTGGATGCGGCTTTGGCTGGCGCGCGGGCGCGGCTCGAATTCGACGCACATGAACGCACCTATGCCGGCCACAGCCGCATCGAGACCGGCAGCGGCAACAGCGCCTGGCTCGTCCCGCTGCGGCTCGGTACACGCCCGATCGGGTTGCTTGCGCTCGAAGGCGAGGAATTGGAGCCAGGCACGCGCGACGCCATCGCGGGGGTGACGGCAATCGCGATCGAGCGAACGCAACTGTTGGAGGAGCGCAAGGAGGCAGAAATCGTCCGGCGAGGAGCCGAGTTGAAATCCGTGCTGCTCGCGTCGCTCAGCCACGATCTCAAGACCCCGCTGACGGCCGTCACGGTCGCGGCGAACAATCTGGATGCTTCGTGGTTGACCACGGAGCAGCGACGGGAGCAGGCCGAGATCGTGCAACTGGAATTGGGGCGATTGAATCGACTGTTCCAGGACATCGTGGACATGGCGCGAATAGAAACCAATGCGGTCGCCGCCGAGCGGGAATGGGTTCAGCCAGCGGAGATCGTTGAGGCGGCGGCAGGTCAGGTCGAACGTGCCCTGACGCACCACAAGCTGGAGGTTGACGCAGGAGGTGATACAGCGCTTGTGCGACTCGATCCGCGACTCACTTCCGCTGCGCTCGCGCATCTGCTCGAGAACGCCGGTCAGTACTCACCGCCTGGTTCGACCATCACCGTGAAGGTAGCGCTCTCGTCTGATGAACTTCAGGTTGCCGTGCGCGACCATGGCGCCGGAATCGCTCGAGAGGACCTCGATCACTTGTTTGAACGCTTCTATCGCGGCGTCGAAGCACGCCAGCAACGGTTCGGAACCGGAATGGGGCTGGCGATCACGCGAGGATTGCTGGCGGCGGAAGGCGGGCGTGTGTGGGCCGAGAATCACCCTGAGGGCGGCGCCATCTTCACGATGGCCGTGCCGGTGGAGAGCCGAATCACGGCTGCCGTCGAAGAGGAAAGTCTGTGACCCGACCTGTGCAGATCCTGTTGGTGGACGACGAAGTGTCGATTCAGCGCGCCATGGCGCCACTTCTTCGCTCGCGAGGCTACACGGTCACCATCGCGGGCAGCGGCCGCGAGGCATTGGACATGTTCGAGCGCGATCGCCCCGACCTGTTGATTCTCGACCTCGGGCTCCCGGATATGGACGGGAGCGAGGTCTGCCGCAAAGTGCGCGACCGCGCCGACACGCCGATTCTAATTCTGTCGGCGCGCGGCGAGGAGAAAGACAAAGTGGCGGCACTGGATCAAGGTGCCGACGACTACGTCACGAAACCATTCGGGCCGGAGGAGCTCATGGCGCGCGTCCGCGCGGCGCTTCGGCGAGCGTTCGGACGCGAGGACACGCTGCACGGCCAGTTGACGCGAGGCGACCTGACGATCGACTTCGATCGGAGGCGGATCCACCGAGGCGAACTCGAAATCAGGCTCTCACCGAAAGAATTCGACCTGCTGACGCTCCTCGTGACCCACGCCGGCCGTGTGTTGACGCACCGATCCATCCTGAAGGCGGTCTGGGGCGCCCACGGCGTCGATCAGCCAGAGCACCTTCGCGTGTTGATGGGCCAGCTTCGAAAGAAGATCGAACCTGATCCCGCTAACCCACGGTACCTGCTGACCGAGCCGTGGGTTGGGTATCGGTTTGCCGACGAACCTGACTGAGCGGTTGGCGTCGCTCCCGTTCTCTCTCGTGAGCCTGCCTTACGAAACTCTTACGAACTTTTTCCGGCGTACTTAGCCCGTTATCCCTAACCTGTTTTGCAGGTCATCTTCTTGTCGGTGACGCGGAGGCGAATGATGTTGGTGGTCGGAGTGATCGCGCTAGGCGTGGGGACATTGGCAGTCATGCTGGCGTTTATCGGATTCTGCGACGCGGTGTAACAGGTGCTCGAGTTCTTCCTGTTGCTGCTGAGCCTGGTCATTGGGGTGTATCTCTTCTACGCCATGATCCGACCCGAGCGCTTCTGAGAGCGACGATGCACCTCGAGATAGTTGCCATTGTCTTCACTGTGGTCCTGGCGTGCGTCACGAGCGTACCGATCGGCCTGTACATGGCGCGGGTGTTCGCGGGTGAGCGCACCTGGCTCGATCCGCTGTTCGTCCCGGTCGAGCGCCTGGTGTTACGACTGTCCGCCGCGCACGATGCCGAGCAGCAGGACTGGAAGGCGTACGCGCAGTCCCTGGTCGTGTCGAACGCCTGGATGTGGCTCGCAGGTTTCGCGGTCGTGTCGGTCCAAGCCTACCTGCCGCTCAACCCGGACAGTATCGCGAACATGGAGCCTACACTCGCGTTCAACACGGCCTCGAGTTTCACGACCAACACGAACTTGCAGCACTACAGCGGGGAAACGGGCCTGTCGTATCTCTCGCAAATGATCGTGATCACCTTTCTGCAGTTTGTGACAGCAGCGACGGGCATGGCTGCGCTCGTCGCGATCATCCGGGCGCTCGGCGGCAACCGCTTGACGACGGTTGGTAACTTCTACGTCGATTGCACACGCGCGGCGGTGCGCGTGCTGCTGCCGTTGGCGCTACTGGTCGGAACGCTTCTGCTTTCGCAAGGCACGCCAATGACGTTCAACGGCGCCGCCACGGCGACGACGCTCGAAGGCGCAGAGCAGATCATCGCACGTGGTCCAGTGGCGGCCGAAGTGGCGATCAAGCAACTGGGCACCAACGGTGGTGGGTACTTCGGGCCCAACTCAACCCACCCCTACGAAAACCCGACGCCGCTCGCGAACCTGGTCGAAACCTGGTCGATTCTCATCATCCCCATGGGAATGGTCTGGACCCTCGGCGCGATGCTCCGCCGCTGGCGATTCGCGGCCGTTGTATTCCTGACGATGCTGGTGCTCTACCTGCCGCTCGTGGCGACGGCCGTGCAGCAGGAATTCGGCGGCAATCCGGCTCTCGTCGAGTTGGGTGTGGACCAGACGACAGGCTCGATGGAGGGAAAAGAGGTGAGAGTTGGCGCAGGGCTCACGGCGTTGTGGGCGGCCTCGACCACCGTCACATCGAACGGGTCGGTGAACGGGATGCACGACTCGTTGACGCCGCTCGGCGGTTTGGTACCGATGATCGGCATGTGGCTCAACAACGTCTTTGGCGGCGTCGGTGTTGGATTCATCAACATGCTTATCTACATCATCGTCGCCGTCTTCATCGCGGGGATGATGATCGGGCGCACGCCGGAGTTTCTCGGCAAGAAGGTCGAAGCGAAGGAAGTCAAACTTGCCAGCCTCGCCTTACTGCTGCATCCGCTCCTCGTTCTGGGCGGGACCGCGGTCGCGTGCTATGCGTGGGCGACGACCACCGATCCGAGTACCGCACTTGCCTGGTTGAAGAATCCCGGACCTCACGGGTTTTCCGAAATGCTCTACGAGTTCTCGTCGGCATCCGCGAACAACGGCTCGGGATTCGAAGGCCTCGGCGATAACACACCGTTCTGGAACGTCTCCACCGGGCTCGTGATGTTGCTCGGTCGCTACATTCCGATCATCGCGCCACTGGCGCTGGCAGCGTTCCTGGCCGCCAAGCCTGCGGCGCCCGAGACCGCCGGCTCGTTGGGAGCGGATACGGCGACGTTTGGCATCACCCTGGGAGTCGTCATCATCACACTTGGGTTACTGATGTTCATGCCCGTGGCCGTGCTCGGGCCGATCGCCGAGCACCTGGCATTGCGATAGCGAGGGACTGATGCTGCAGGACTTGAAACGCGGTCTCCTATTCACACTGGTGACGATGGTCCTGTTCGGATTGGGGTATCACGCGGTGCTCTGGGCTGTTGGCCGACTTGCGTTCCCAGACCAAGCCGAGGGCAGCTTGGTACGCCGCGTCGATGGCCGGATTGTCGGCTCGACACTGATCGCGCAGAAGTTCGCGGGCCCGGGATACTTCCAGCCTCGTCCATCCGCTGTGGACTACAACGCGGCGTCCACTGGCGGGACCAACTACGGACCCTCGAATCCCGATCATCTGAAGGCTGCGCGCGAGCGGCTCGCCGCGATCGTCAGGCGCGAAGGTGCTGCGCCGTCTCGCGTGCCTTCCGAGATGATTACGGCGAGCGGAGGCGGATTAGATCCACACATTCCACCGGAGGCAGCCGAGATTCAGGTTGCTCGCGTGGCAAGCGCGCGGCGGATAGCCGAATCCCGCGCCCGCGCATTGGTTCGGCAACACACCGAGGCTCCGACGCTCGGATTCCTGGGCCGGACTCGTATCAACGTTCTTCAACTGAATCTGACGCTTGACCGCGAATCAGGGCCCGGCGTCAGTAAAGGCTCGGATCAATAGTCATTCGCGTATGGCAGAACGTGGTCATCGAATTTCGTTGTGGGACCGAGCAATCCTGCGACAGGCCGTCCTGGATTCGTTCCGGAAGCTCGATCCGCGAGTCCAATTCAAGAATCCCGTGATGTTCATCGTCGAGATCGGAAGCGTGATTACGACTGTGGCTTTCCTGAGTGAGTTGACGGGACCGGCGGCAACGTCTCTGTTCACCGGCCAGATTTCACTCTGGCTGTGGTTTACGGTGCTGTTCGCCAACCTTGCCGAGGCCATGGCGGAAGGCCGTGGCAAGGCGCAGGCCGCTACGCTTCGGCGAACGAAAGCAGAGGCGGTGGCTGTGCGCCTCCGTGGAGATGCGCGGGAGACGGTGCCCGCCAGCGTCCTCAGGGCTGGCGATATTGTTCTTGTCGAAGCGGGGCAAGTCATCCCGGGAGATGGAGAGGTGATCGAGGGCATCGCGAGCGTCGACGAATCGGCAATCACCGGCGAGTCGGCGCCAGTGATTCGGGAATCTGGCGGGGACCGATCCGCTGTGACGGCTGGCACGCGGGTGTTGTCCGATTGGATCAAGATTCGTGTGACATCGAACCCGGGCGAGACGTTCCTCGATCGGATGATCGCGCTCGTCGAAGGCGCGGTGCGTCAGAAAACGCCCAACGAAATTGCCCTCAACATCTTGCTGGCAGTCCTCACGCTTGTGTTCCTGCTCGTGGTCGTCACGCTGCAGCCGTTCGCCTGGTATGCGGGCACGTCGATTCCGGTGCCTGTGCTCGTGTCCCTCCTTGTCTGTCTCATCCCCACGACCATCGGTGCCCTCATCTCTGCAATCGGAATCGCGGGTATGGACAGGCTAGTTCAGCACAACGTGCTCGCAATGTCGGGACGTGCCGTAGAAGCCGCCGGTGATGTGGACACGTTGTTGCTCGATAAGACGGGAACGATCACGTTAGGCAATCGGCAAGCGACAGAATTCTGCCCGGTGCCGGGCGTTAGCAATGGCGCGCTGGCGGACGCAGCTCAGCTCGCATCTCTCGCTGACGAAACTCCTGAAGGTCGCTCGATTGTGGTGCTGGCCAAACAGCAGTACGGCATCCGAGCGCGCGAGCTCGCCTCGCTCGAGGCGACCTTCGTCCCGTTTACCGCGCAGACGCGGATGTCCGGAATCGATCTCAATGGACGCCGGATCCGGAAGGGCGCCGTGGACGCCGTCGCACAATTCGTCGGCGAACAGGGCGCTACGCTCCCCATGGAACTGAAGCGCCAGGCGGATCACATTGCCAGAGCGGGAGGCACACCGCTCGCCGTGGCGGAAAACAATCGCGCGCTCGGCGTCGTGCATCTCAAGGACATCGTGAAGGGTGGAATGCGCGAGCGGTTCGCGCACATGAGAGCGATGGGCATCCGCACCGTGATGATCACGGGCGACAACCCGTTGACGGCCGCCGCCATCGCCGCCGAGGCTGGCGTCGACGACTTTCTCGCCCAGGCGACGCCGGAGGACAAGCTGCGGCTGATTCGGCAAGAACAGGGCGGCGGCCGCATGGTCGCGATGACCGGCGACGGCACGAATGACGCTCCCGCGCTCGCGCAGGCAGACGTCGGGGTGGCCATGAACACCGGAACCATGGCGGCGAAGGAGGCGGGCAACATGGTCGATCTCGACTCGAATCCGACAAAGCTGATCGAGGTTGTCGAGATCGGAAAGCAGCTCCTGATGACGCGTGGTGCACTGACGACGTTCTCCATTGCGAACGACATTGCCAAATACTTCGCGATTATTCCGGCGATGTTCATGCTCGCGTTTCCGCAGGTGGCGGTGCTGAATGTGATGCGGCTGGCGACTCCACAATCGGCCATTCTCTCGGCCGTCATCTTCAATGCGCTGATCATCATTGCGCTGATCCCGATTGCGCTGCGAGGTGTGGTGTACAGACCGCTGGGCGCCGCGGCGATCCTGCGGCGGAACATGCTGATCTACGGCGTCGGGGGCGTTGTGCTGCCGTTCGTGGGGATCAAGGTGATCGACCTTTTCGTGGTTGCTGCCGGGCTTTCATGATGGCTTCAACCCGCCCAACCACGCCCGATCAACTTCTCGAACGGCTACGCGACCGCGAGCGAGCGCGGCTGCGGGTTTACATCGGCGCGGCTCCAGGTGTGGGCAAAACCTACGAGATGGTGCGGGATGCCCATGCGCTGCGCGATCGTGGACTCGACGTCGTTATCGGGTTCGTCGAGACCTACGGTCGCCGGGAAACTGACGCGCAGATCCGCGATCTCGAGATCGTTCCGAGGCGCAAGATTCCGTACCGCGGCGTTGAGATGGAGGAAATGGACGTCGACGCCATTCGCCGGCGCAACCCGGCCGCCGTTGTCGTCGACGAACTGGCGCACAGCAACGTGCCGGGCAGTCGGCACTTGAAGCGGTACCAGGACGTCCTCGAGATCCTCGAGGGCGGCATCCACGTCATGACCGCAGTGAACATCCAACATCTCGAGACGCTCAACGACGCCGTCGCGAGAGTCACGGGCGTGCGCGTACGCGAGACGGTCCCAGACACCTTCCTCGACCGCGCCGACGAAGTCATCAACGTGGATGTCACCGTCGAGGAGCTACGTAATCGACTGCGAGAGGGAAAGATCTATAAACCCGAAAAGGTCGAGCAGGCGCTGTCGAATTTCTTCAGAAAGGGCAATCTTTCGACACTCCGCGAACTGGCCTTGCGTGCAGTCGCCGACGAAGTGAGCGAGAAGGCGGCCTCGTACCGGGCCAAAGAAGGGCTCGAGCCGGCGTGCATTCCCGAACGAGTCATGGTCTGCATGAGCTCGAACCTGGAAGCGACTCGGGTCGTTCGTAACGGCGCACGAATCGCCGGGCGGCTCGGTGCCCGGTGGTATGCGGTGTACGTGGAGACACCGAGAGAGCGTCCAACCCGGATTCATCCGAGAGACCGTGAAGCGCTCGCGAAGAATATCGCCCTTGCCGAGAGCCTCGGGGCAACGGTGGTGCGCGTGAAGGCTACGCGACCAGCGGACGGCCTGATCGAGTTCGCCCGTCGAGAGGGCATCACGCATGTCATCTTTGGACAGAGCCAGCGATCGCGGTGGGAGGTCCTTGTGCACGGCTCCACCCTTGATCGCTTTCTACGGGAAGTACCGGACGCCGCTGTGCAGGTCATTCCAGTTGAGGTCGTCACCGCCTGATCGGCGCCACTAAGTGGAGGCTATGCTTTATTCTCTAGTCAACACCGTCGTCGTGCTTATCAGCGGGTTGCAGCGTGCCGTTGTTCGCGCCATGGACCATCCGAACACCTTGTCCAGTGACGTGCATTGCGAATTACTTTTCGCGCTAGTGCCGGAGGAACATTGTGGGTCACAACATCCGCGGACTGATCATCGCGCTCCGAATCGTTGCCGTTGTGGCAATGGTGGTCATCGTGTCGCTGCTGTGGCGGCTGATGACGTCGCTTTCATGGCAGGCCGACTGCGTCATCGCGGCCGCCAGCGCACTGGCCTTTTCGTACAAGTTTGAACGGGAGGGGGATGGGAGAAGCCGGTGAGGGATCGACTCGCTTCGAGGGCTTGCTTGAGGAAGTCGACCAGGCCGGCCACGTCCTGCACCACCAATCGGGGGGTCACGCTGTGCCAGCCGGCAGGGATCCATTTGGACATCGGTCATTATCGGTGTGCGGTGCCGCACTAGAGCCTTCGCTGCTGGGCAACTACGACGGTGCCTAGAGCAGTTTTCAGTTCTCCGTAGTCTGTTTTCCATGCCTGTCTGGCGTCTTCTCGACCGATTTGACTCGATTGCCCATTTGCAAGAACGGATAACGGAATACGGAGAACTGAAAACGGGGATAGCCTGCCAGTTACGGAGATGATCGTCCGCTGCCCGTTGCGGCCATCAGCGATTCGAGCAGGGCGACGGTCTCCGGGAACGGTTCCCGCGCCGCCTGACGAACGCCCGGCACGCCGAGACCCTTCGCCAGGTCGAGCGGCGTCCGTCCACTGGCATCCTTGGCCTGCAAATCGGCACCGTTCTCGGCCAGGAATTTCACGAATGGGGTGAAACCGCGCTGCGCCGCGCCGTGCAGGGCCGTCTGGTGCGGCACGGCCGACGCGCTCGGTATTTGACTGGGGCGACGAAGGGCCACGGCAAACACCGCGGCCTGCGACAAGCCATCTGCCGGGTTGCGTCCCGGCTCCACCACCATCCTCGCATTGATGTTCGCACCGGCGTCGAGGAGCAGCCGCATGGTCGCGAGCACGCCTTCGTTGGTGCGATTGCGTCCGCGCGTGACGCGGTCGCCGAATTCGACGCCCGCGGCGGCCATCAGCGGCGTGACACCTTCCTTGCTCGGCAGATCGACCATCGCCTTGTGCTTCAACAGCAATTCGACGAACGGCGCGTCGCCCGCGCGCGCAGCCCGCAGCAGGGGCGTTGCGCCCTGGGCCAGGATCGTGTCGCCGCCGCGATCCTGCGGGACGTCGCGATACGGCGGTCGACGCTTCAGCTGGAGATTCGGATTGGCACCGGCCTCGAATAGCATCCTGGCGACGTCGAGCGCAGCGACCGAATCCTCACTCGGGAGCACGGCCATGGCGCCGTTCCCCTTGACCGGCAGCGTGCTGACGTCAGCAGCCATGTACAACGGCGACCGGCCGAACAGATCCCATTTGTCGACATCGGCGCCGGCTTTGATCATGTACGCGGCAAACTCGAAATGCAGATTGAGCAGAGCCATGTTGAGCGGCGTGATCCGTTCCGGATCCTCGAGATTCGGATCGGCGCCGGCCGCGATCAGGTGATGCGCACATTCGACGCAGCCCTCGCGCGCGGCATAGAGCAAGGGAGTGAAGCCACCCTTGTTCATGTCCTTCGGACGCGGCTCGGTGATGACCTTGCGTTCCCATTGGCGGATGACGCCGCGCGCATTGACGTCGGCGCCTCGAGAGGCCAGCAACTTCACCATCTCGGCCTGACTTTGCGCGGCGGCCCACATCAGGGCCGACTGCCCGCCCCAGTTTTCCTTGGCATTGACGTCGGCACCGGCCTCCAACAGCACGCTGGCGGCATCGACTTTGCCGGTGCGCGCGACGGCCATCAGGGGTGTTTCACCTTCTGGATTCCTGGTATTGGGATCGGCGCCCGCCTTGAGTAGCACGTCGATCACCGGCGCTGAACCGATGATGGCAGCCTCGGTCAGCGCAGAGGTGCCGAACTGGTTCTTCAGTTTGACGTTTGCGCCGGCCTTGATGAGCGCGCGCACCAACTCGAGATCGTTGTTCGACGCGGCCCACATAACGGCGGTCGTCCCATCCGGTCCGGGCGTATTCGGGTCGGCGCCTTTGGCCAGCAAGCGCAACGCAGTCGCGCGGTCGCCATGCTCGGCCGCCTCAAGCAGTGTTGTCGCGGCCGCCTTCGCCAAGGCTTCGGCGCCCAAGGCGGCCGTTGCCATCGGCATAGCCGCGAGCCAAGCCGTCGCGAACAACACCGGGATGTAGAGCGCGGGCTTCAGCCCGCGCGTCACGATCCACGCGCAGGCTAAAGCCTTCGCGCTACACAGCCCCCGCGTCGCAACCCACAGCTTGCGCATATCAGATCTCAGACAGGATCCCGCCGCTGTCGCCGATCTTTTCCACGGGGATGTTGTTCCGGTCGAACAGCGTCACGAGCAGATCGGCGAAACGCGAGTCCTGCGGATACTTCAGGTGCTGACCGCCTTTGATGCGTCCGTGGGCGTGGCCGAGAATCGCCGACGGCAGCGGGTCGTTGTTGTGCTTGTCGCTATTGCTCATGTTGCTGCCGTACAGGATCGTCGAGTGATCGAGCACCGTGCCGTCGGCCTCCTGTGCCTTTGACAGCCGCTCGACGAATTTGGCGAACACTTCCGTGTGGTACTTCTGAATCTGCACGAGCTTGTCTTGCTTCTGCGAATTGTTCCCGTGATGTGACAGCGGATGGAACCCTTCGGCGATCCCGAGGTTCGTGTACGTGCGCATGCTCGCTTCGCGGTCCATCGAGAACGTGATGATGCGAGTGATGTCTGCCTGGAACGCGAGGGCCATGAGATCGAACATCAGCTTGAAATGCTCGGTGAGATCATTCGGGGTGCCAACCGGCGCATCCGGAATGTCCAGTCGGGACATGTCCTGCTGGGACGCCATCTGCACACGCCGCTCGATCTCGCGGACCGAGTCGAGATAGTCGCTGACGACGACACGGTCGCGAACACCGAGGCTTGCCTGCAGCCGTGCGGCTTGCCCCTTGACGCGGTCCAGGATGCTGCCGGTCTCGTGGAGAATCGCCGCACGCTCAGCGTCCGTATCGCCCTGGCCGAACAGCTTCTGGAACACCGCACGCGGATTGCCTTCTTGCGGCAACGGCTGCGTCGGCGTTCGCCACGCCAGCCGCGCTCCGCCGAGCGCGGTCGTGAGTTCGAGCGATGGCAGCCGCGTGTCTTGACCGATATGCTTCGCCGCAAACTGATCGGCACTGACACCCGAATCCGCCCCGGCAACGCCCCGGTCCCAGGGCTTCACACAGGTCAGCCACGTCATCTCGATATAGCCGTGCGGCTCGGGCGTTTCGCCGGGCTTGTTGCGCAACCCCGAGACGATGGTCAGGTGCTGCCGGAGTGGCTCGAACGGCTGGAGGATCGGCGACATTTCGTAGGTCGTGCCCGTCTGCGCCGGCGACCATCGGTCCATGATGGCGCCGTGCGGAAACCCGACGAAGGCGAGCCGTTTCGGGGTCGAGCCGGCCGCCGTCTGGGCCCACGCGGTGGCGACCGGATTCATGGCATCCAGGAGCGGCAGCGCGATGCTGGCCCCGACGGCCTTCAACACCGTTCGCCGTGAGACGTGCTTCTTGGACAGGTACATATCGGATCTCCACGCTTGCCGTTCGTTACTTATTGGCAACGGCGACCTGGTCGCCACTCCCATCAGGCTGAGGCACACGACGCATTCTGAACTGATCGCTCCGAACGACGCCTTGGACCAACGCCGAAAACCGGTAATCGTCCGCCGCTGCCCCGCGCACGATCCGTCGCACCGTGGGCATGTCGTAGTACTCCAGTTTACGCCCGGTCGCGTAGGTCAGCAGCCCCTCGGTAAACGTCTGCGCAAACTGGTCGGGGCGCCGCAGCAGCGCCTTGCGCAAATCGTCAGGACCGTTGATCGGTGTGCCATCGGGTAGCACCCCCGAGGCATCGATCGCGGCCCCGGCGTAGCGGTCGCGATCCCGCCACATGCCAGTCGCATCGAAGTTCTCGAGCGCCAGCCCGAGCGGATCCATGACCGCGTGACAGGAGGCACACACCGGGTTCGCCCGGTGCTTGGCAATCATCTCGCGAACGGTGAGCGCCCTCGTCGTGCCGATGTCCTTCTCGTCCAGTGTCGGAATCGTGAGGTTGGAGGGCGGCATCGCCGGAGGCACACCCTGGATGTGTTTGAGGACGAACGCGCCGCGCAAGACCGGCGACGTTCGGTTCGGGTACGCCGCCGCCATCAGCACGGCGCCCTTGCCGAGAAGCCCCCAACGCGCTGACTGCTCGAGCTCGACCCGCCGGAAGCGATCGCCCTTCAGGTCGGGAATGCCGTAATGCAGCGCGAGACGCTCGTTGAGAAACGTGTGGTGCGCTCTCAACAGGTCGACGACGCTGCGGTCTTCCTTGAAGACGCTGTCGGCGAAGAGCGTGAGCTCGGTGCGGAAATCCTCTCGCGGATCCGATCGCCCTGAGGCATATGGGAACACCACCGAGTCCGGCACGATCTCGTCCAGTCGCTTCATGTCGAGCCATTGATGGACGAAGTTGCTCGCCAGCGTCATGGAACGCGAGTCGGCCAGCATGCGTCGTACCTGACGATCGAGAGCGGAGGGCTCGCTCAGTCCCCCCTTCACGGCAAGCTGCAGCAGCTCCTCGTCTGGAATCGTGTTCCAGAGGAAGAACGACAGCTTCGACGCGAGCTCGAGATCGCTGATGGCGTAGGTCTCGCCCGGGCGCAGCCCCGATGGGATGCGCTCGCCCCGGTACAGGAAGAACGGGCTCGCCACAATGCCGGTGATGGCGCTGCGGATGCCTGCCTCGAAGCCCCCCTCCTTCGCGCCTTCCTGGTAGTACTGGAACAGCTCGTTCACGTCCTCGGCGGAAACTGGCCGCCGATATGCACGTGTGGCCAGAGACGTGATGATTTTTTTGGCACAGCGTTCCTGAGTTTCTGCTCCCTGTTGACGCGCGGGCTGAAGCGCGCGCTCTACGGATGCTGCGCCAGGGTGGCAGGTAAAAATCCGCTCGCGGCTCGGCGTGGAACTGATCCCCTTCGCGTCAAATGGCCCCTGAAGCTGAAAAGAGCCCACGCGATACAAGCGATCCTGGCCGCCGCCGGGCGCGAATATCTCCAACTGATCGTCAGATTCGGCGAACGTCCGCCGCTTGAACGCCACACCAATCCGATGTGGTCCCGCGGGTGCAAAAAAGCGAATGTTCTTCAGGCGAGCGTTGACCCGATCGAGTGCCCCGTTCTGCACTTGATCGTAGAGCTTCATGTCCTCTTCCCCGCCAATCACCGTCTCGTACACGACCTTGTTGTCAAGGGTGACGACGAGCGGGTTCTCGAACTCCATGCCGTTGCCCCAGATGTGCGTGGCCATGTCGGCAATGTCGACGACGTATTCGCCATCCGACGGGAGATCGACCTTGGCGAGAATGCCCCCACGCGTGCCGAGCGGAAGACCCGGCACGTGGGTGAGCTGCGTACCCGGTCCGGCGCGGAATGTCCACCCGCCCGGCCTTGCATCGGGCCGGCCCACCGCCTTCACGGCGACGGCGCGGGCCGCGATCACATACTGCTCAATAAACGAGGGCGACACCTGCAGCGCCGTCGCGATGTTGTCGAATCCCTCAGCCACGTCGTCTGCGGGCAGAACTTCGGTCGAGTCAAATTCGACAGCCAGGAGATCGCGGACCGCGTTTGCGTACTCCTTGCGATTGAGTCGATGTAGGACCACACGATCCGGGACATGCGCGCTTCTTGCCGTCCGGTCCAGCGAATCTTCAACGTAGGCGACCAGCGAGTCGATGGCCGCGGCATCGGGCTGTCTGGCGCCAGGCGGCGGCATGACGCGACCGCGCATCTTGCGCACGGCTTTCTCGAACACCTCGGCGTGTTGCCCGATGCTCTCTGCGGTGAGTCCCTCGAAGCTGACGCCCGCGACCTTCGCGCGGTCGTTGTGGCAGCCGACGCAGGTACCTGCTGAATCGTCGCGAGCTGTCCCTGAGGTCCCGGTGCCTGAGGGGCGGCCGTCGTCTGTTGAGGGGCTGTAAACACACGGGTCAGCGAGGCGACGAGCGCGACGCAGGCCAGCGAAATCACCAGTGTGGGACGTGATGGAGTTTTACTCATGCGTCGCGTCTAAGTTCCCGGTGTAGCGCGGACCCTTCAGGGTCCGCGTCGCGGGCCTTAAAAAAAGGCCCGCGCTACATCAGATTTCGATTCCTTCCCTAGGCATCCGGAGACAAGTACGCCCATAGGCTCTCGAATGCGCGTCGCACGAACTCGTCGCTGTTTCCCATTTGCGCATCGAATTCCTTCGTCGGCTGCGCCGCCACCGCCTCGCTCGGCCCCCGTCCCTTGTTCAGCAGTTGCGTCAAGCGATCGTAGATTGTTGCGTACATCTCGGACTGCATCTTGAGGTCCACCAAGCTTAGTACCGGGCCGCGCGAAGGCACTATCCGTGTTTTTTCGTTAGCCAATGTCAGCAGCCGCTGAATGCCGCCGACAATGCCGCCGATCCATCCACCGGTGGCCCAGTCGACCACGGGCCAGCCCTGCCCCGTGACGATGTCACCGACGGCGAGCACGTTCTGCTCGGGGAAGTACACGTAGAGATCGCCGTCAGTGTGCGCGGCATCCGGGATATATCCGTAACGGATACCTGAATCCAGCTTACCGGTCGTGTAGAACGTCTTGTTCGGCTGCGCGATCTTGGGCAGGCGCTCGAAGCGCTGTCCGTTCCAGGTCCACGTGACGTCAGTCGTCAGCCACAACCGCGTGTTCTCGTGCGCAATGATCGTCGCGCCGGCCTTACCCAGCCGCTCGTTCGAGCCCGTCTGCTCAGGGTGCCAATGCGTATTGAAGATTGTGTGAACAGGGCCGCTGCCGGGCAGGTTGGCAACCGCTTTCATCAGCGCATCGGACCCGGACGCCGAGCCCCCGTCGACGAGCAGGACGCCGTTCGCGCCAGTGAGCGCGACGACATTTGCTTCTCCGGACATCCTGACCAGGAACAGGTTGTCGCTGAGTCGCAGCGGGCTCGAGCCGTCAGAGACTGTCTGGGCAGCGAAAAGGCGCCGAACCGGCGCGCCTAGAGCAATTCCTGCGGCGCCGCCAATCGCGCCCTTCAATATCTGTCTCCGGGTGTGACCGCGTTGCTCAGCCACGATTCGTCAGATCCAGTTTAAGCATCCTTATGTATGGGGTCCATAGATATTGGGTCCATCCCAAACACGTCAAAGGCCTTAAAGTGGGATAATTTTGACGTGACGAGCCTGTTCCGCCCGCCGGTCATTGCCACGCTCGCCGCGGCGACTTTCCTCGCGACTTTCCCGCGCGCCGCCGGTTTTCAGGCACCAAGCACCCTTCACATACAGGTCGTTCTGCTGGATGCCGAGCGGAAGGTGACGCCGGTGCCGAAACATGCACTGCTCATCAGTGACAACCCGGCAAGCGCACCACCCCGCCGGATCCTGACGGCGCTTGACGGCACCGCCAACGTCCGACTTCGCCCCGGGAATTACACCGTGGAATCCGACCAGCCCGTCGTGTTCCAGGGTCAGGCGTACCTATGGACGCAGATGGTCGATATCGTCGCGGGCCGCGACGCGGCAATCGAGCTGACAACTGCCAACGCAGAGGTGGTTCCCCTCCCCGCCGCGACGGGTCCCGCGCCGCCAGACGCTGATTCCTCCTCGCTCCTGATTCAATGGCAAGACAGCGTTGTCGGGTTGTGGACGCCGACCACTCATGCGTCTGGTGTTGTGATTGGCGCGAACGGGCTGATTGCGACCAATCAGCGCGTGATCGGGACGGCGACGTCGGTCGAGGTGCAGCTCACTCCGGCCGTCAAGGTGGCGGCGACCATACTGGAGGCAGATTCTGAACGGGATGTAGCAGTCCTTTGGATCGACCCGAAGCTTACCGCATCGATGCGGCCCGTGGCGCTGGGATGCGAGCAGGCGAACACGCCGCCCGTCCCCGACGGGCAGGAAATTGTCACCATCGGAGTGCCACTCCGTCAGCGAAAGGGCACCCAATACGGAACCGCGATCCGTGTGAGTCCGCACAACATCGCGTCCGATTTCGTTCTTCCTACTGGCAGCTCCGGCGGCCCTGTCTTCGCGGCCGGCGTCGTCGTCGGGCTCACTTCTCTGGTGGATGAGAAGGTTGGCTTGAGGCGCGGGACCGCCCGGGTCGTCCGCAAACACAACGTGTGCGACGTCGTGGCGTCTGCGGAGAAAAAGATCAAAGAAGCCGCGCAACCCAGCGGAATGTACCTTCCGGTTGAGCCGGTACGGCCATTTCCCGCGAGCGCACTCAAGGATGCCGCCGAACGCCGCGTGGGAAGCCTGAACCCCTACCAGATGTCCACGTCCGACTTTGACATCGCGTTCATAACTCCACTGCACATCTATGGCACCCAGTACCTGTCGGAAAAGATGAGTGCCCGCGAGACGAGCGGAGGCACACGACCGTCGGTCGCGGACCGGTCAGTTGTCCGTCCGCTCCTGGAATTCAGCAATTGGTCCGAGTACGTGGCGGACCTTCACCCTGTGCTGCTGGTCCGTGTCACGCCGAAAATGGTCGAGGGTTTCTGGACGAAGGTGGCACGCGGCGCAGCGCAGACAAAGGGCGTCGTCCTGCCGCCCATGAAGCACGTCAAATCAGGCTTCCTGCGGATGCGAGCCGTGTGTGGGGACGCCGAGGTCACGCCGATTCATCCGTTCAAGCTCGAACAGCGCATCTCGGAGACGGAGGCAATCTACGAAGGTCTCTACGTGTTCGATCCCGACACGCTAGGGCCCGCGTGTGGGAAGGTCCAGTTCGTGCTGTACTCGGAGAAGCAGCCCGAGAAGGGGGAGACACGGGTGGTCGATTCCAAGCTGATCGAACAAATCTGGGGGGATTTCACACCGTATCGAGATGCGAGGTAAACAACGTCGTCGTCAGCTTTGAACCCACAGCTTGGGCTTTCCTGTTCCGTCGTCGGTCCCCTTGATGTACCAGTTCTTGCCCAGCGGATCGTGATCCATCGTAGTGACGAAGTCGAAAGGCGCCTGAAATTCGATGTAATCGAATCCCGTCTCGGACGCCACGAGCTGATGCCATTCGCCAGCCGGAATGAGGACCAGGCTGCCGGGCCCGACGGGAAGACTGCCTGTATCGTGCTTTACTTCACCCGTGCCCTTTTCGATCAGGTAAAAGTGCTCCGGCGTGACGGGACTTGTTTTCGAGGCATTGTGCACATGCCGCGGCGAATGCGCACGCGGCGCATAGGCCATGCGGCCGAGCTGAAGATCCCATGAGCCGGAAAGACCAGTTTCTTTGTTGACCCAGAAGGTCCGCTCCCGGAAACGCTTCTCGTCAATCAGCGATCTGAGCTGCGCCTCTTCGAAAAAGTAGCCGGTCGGTGAGTCGTTCTGTGTGGGCTTGCCGGTATGCTTCGGCACGGCGACGAGCAGCAGCACCAATGGAGTTCCAGAAGCCGTGACGATGGCTTCTTCGCCGGGTTCCAGATAGACGCCCGCTCGTCGCTGAGCCGTGTATTCGGTTGTTTTGCCTGCGGTCGTGTGCGTAACTTTCGCGTCCTTGCCTTCCAGGATGTAAGCGACCTGGGTCCGATCGCCGGGAGCAAGACGACATGCTTTGCCCGGGTTGACCTCCTCGATCGTGACCTGAACCCGGGTCCCCTCGTTTGAGGGGCCCAGGATCTTTCTGACGTGCCCTTCCGCAACCGGGACCCTGGCCTGACTCTCGATGTTGATGACTTTAATCATTTCGTTTCTCGCGGCCTGTGCGTGAATCGGAAATGACGATTTTACAACACAGGCGAGCGAGAATTTCACGCCGCGAACGGATTCTCGTCGGCGGTCGGACCGTAGACCGACGGCACCGATTGATTGAGCAGCCGCAGATAAACGAGTAACTGGCCACGATGGTGATACCAGTGGTTCAGCATGATCGCTCGAACGAATGCAACCCGGGGCATCGCCATAATGTCCTTGCCGCCTGCCTGCAGCCGCCACATCGCGCTCATTTTCGCATCGTCGAATCCGCCCAGCGCCCGCTTCGCCTTCGCGACGCTGTCTGCAAGCGAAGGCACCAGTTCCGACGCAGTCGCGGCCTCAGGCTGAACGAAGCTCGGTGGTTCTGGAATTGTATCGACCGCCGCGAGCTCGGCAACGTTCCCGGGAACCGTTGCCACATGCAGCGCGAGCTGGCCGAGCGACATCGATTTCGGATGCGGCTTCCACGACAAGTGCGCTTGCGGTATTCGTTCGAGCACTCGGCGCGTCGTGACAGCTTCCTGTTCGAGCTCTGCGAGTAGTCCGTCGATCAGTTTCATGAGATCCTCCTAGTCGCCACCAGATTCGGCGGCCTTGCGGACGCGCGCGTGCAGCGCCGTCCATCCCGACGCCAGCCGCGACCGATGCTCTTCGGGGAACGGTCCCACCAGCGTGTGCGTGAATTTGATGAGCGTGCCTTCGGGTGTCTCGGTCAACCGGTAGAGCAGGTTCGACGTGGCAGCGGTCGACATGAACAGGGGTCCCCAAATCTCGAGCAACGCGGGCCGCTTGATGCTCTGCACAAAACCCCAGAGGTGCCCGTTGTCGCCGCCCAGATCGCGATACCAGCGGCCGCCAGGATAGGACTCGAGGATCATCGGCAGCGGACCACCCTCGGGTGTTTGGTTAAGTCGCCCCATCTGCGCGATGAGCGACTCAAAGGTCTGCTCCGGCGAAGCGCGCACGCTGATTTCTTCGGTGATGGTGAATGTCTGGTTTTCTGCGGTTGGTGCTGTGGTAGTCATCGTTTCTCCTCCGCGTGGGCTTTGATGCGCCTGAGTTGTCCACGCCAGTATTGGGCGAACATCGCGCTCCAGTCGTGAATCGTCCGAAGGGTCTCGGCATTGGTTCGATACAGAATCCGCCGGCCGTCGCGCCTCCCTGTGACGAGACCGACATTGCGAAGCACCTGCAGGTGCTTCGACACTGACGGCTGCTCCAAGTCGAGTGCGTCGGCAATCTCCCCCACCGATCGCTCCTCGGCCGCAATGAACTCCAGAATGTGGCGCCGCCGCGGCTCGGCAACGGCGTTGAACGGATCCGACGTGGTGGACGCGCGCGGCATAGATCTCTTATATATTCCTATATGGGAATATGTCAAGTGCGCGTGATTTTGCGCCCTTGGTCGGTCCTCACTCGTTCACATGCACAACCCGGGCAGGCGGGAAACCATTGAAGAACGTGCTGCTGGCCGCGGAGTAGGCTCCGATGTTCCGGGCGTAAATGAAATCCCCGAGCTCCATATCGGGCAGTTGCTCCGCGAGACTGATCGTGTCGAGCGCGTCACAGGTTGGGCCGAACACGGAACAGAGTTGAGTCGGACCTTTCTTGAAGCTCTTCAGAGAATACTGGCAGTGGTCGAAAATGACGCCGCTGAAAGTATGGTAGACACCGTCGTTGACGTAATACGAGAGTTTACCTTCGCGAACGACCTTGCCGATGATCTGCGCGACGGCGCTGCCAGCGGAGGCCACCAGGAACCGCCCGGGTTCCGCGAGAATCTCGATCGGCTTCGGAAAGAGGCGGTCCAGTTCCGGGTTGATCGCCCGAGCCAGGCTCTTGAACGCCGGGACGGTGTCGTCGTAGTGAGCAGGGAAGCCGCCGCCGATATCCAGGAGCTTGAGCTCGAAGCCACGGGTTCTTGCCTCGGAGAACACGCTCGAGGTCAGGTGCAAGGCCTGGATGTAGTTCTGGACGTTTGTGCATTGGCTCCCGACGTGGAAACTCAACCCCTCGACTTCGAGCTTGTTATTGTGCGCAAACGCGATCAAATCCACCGCCTCGCCAGGCAGCGCCCCGAACTTGCTAGAGAGTTCGACCATTGAGCCCGTGTTCGGCACCCGCAACCGCAACACGAGACCCGCGTGCGGCGCGTGCCGGGCGATTTTGATCACTTCCTCATAGTTGTCGTAGGTGACGAGCGGCTTGTACGGGTCCAGCTGCTCGAGCGTTTCGGTCGCCTTTATCGGATTGGCGTAGATGATGCGATCCCAGATAAATGCCTGCCGCTGCTCCTCTGGCAGATCTTTGACGTTGTCGTGGACGGTCAGAAACTCGGCGAGACTGGCCACGTCGAAGCTCGCACCCGCTTCATAAAAGGTCCGTACGATCTCCGGGGCGCTATTGGCCTTGACGGCATAGTAGACCTGCACGCGGGGCAAGTACTTCCGGAATTGTCCATAGTTCTCTCGTAACGCCTTATGGTCGACGACAAAGAGCGGTGTGCCGTGCGTCTTGGCCAGGCGAAGCAGCGCCTTCTCGTCCACTAGTCCCCTTCGGTGATGAGAAAGTTCTTGAACTGCCAGGGGTCTTCCCTATCGACCTGTGGTCGGTTGAAGCCCTGGAAGACGTTCGAGTAGCCCTTCAGCGGATTCCAGTCGGATGCCACGGAAACAAACTTACCTAAATATGGCTTGCTGATCTGCAGGACGTAGTCATGCGGCAGGTCGTCGGGCACGCACAACCCCCGCCGCGGATTCTCGAGCATCCACATGCACGCGGCGACGACGGAGATCGCGACCTGCATGGTGGTCGCGTTCTGATGGGGCACCAGGCGCCGGGATTCGTCGATGTCCAGGTCAGAGCCGCACCACCACGACTGATACGGGTGACCCATGACGAGCGCGCCCAGGATGTCGGCGCCGCCGGTGATCTCGTCGGTCATAATGCGGATACGGGGCTGCAGATCGTAATCGCGGCCCCGCAGCTCGTACAGCGATGCGATCGCACAGTCACACGGACAATATGCGTAGTGGACGGTCGGACGGTAGAGCGCCTTGCCGTCCTGCCACACCGTCAACTTCTCGGTAATCGTGAAGGCCTCGCCGTGGCGGACCACCATGCCGACGATGTGGTGATCCGGCGGCACCCAGCTCACCACCAACGTGTTGATGCCCATGCGGGCAAGGCAGATCTGGCTCTTTGGACCGGTCGGATGCTCGAACGCCAGGGCGGGCAGCTCCTTTTCGTGTGTGCCCCAGCCCATTTCGGCCGTCGTGGTGCCCTCCTCGCGGAACCCCTCGACGCTCCAGGTGTTGACGAACTCGTTTTCCTCCTTCGGCCGATTGGTGATCTGCGTGTCGCGCTCGCTGCAGTGAATGACCTTGACGCCGAGCAGGTGGGCCAGGTGATTGAACTCGAGTGATGTCACGTGTTGAGCGATCCGCTCCGCCTGGACGCCCTGGAACTTCCGATCCGCCAGCGCCTGCCGGGCGATGTCCAGCAAGGCCTGCTTCGTGAAATGGCTGATGAGACCGGGGTTCGCGCCGTGCTCGAGCACCGCCGTCGGTCCAGGCTCACGCCACGAGGCGATCATTCGCCGCAGGTTCATATGGCGCCAGTAAAGAGTCCGCTCGGTTGGGTGCTTGTTGGCTGCCCCGGCGTAGGGATCCCAGAGCTCCACCGACGTGTTCACGTACAGCACGCCCCGGTCGTGGCACCACTGCACGATCTCACCGCAGTCGATGTTCCACGCGAGGTCGATCAGGAGGTCGCCAGCCGAGAGATGCTCGCCGAGGAGTGCCCCCATGTTTTCAGGCCCGACGCGATTCTGGACGAAGGTCATCCCCTGCTCAACCCAGGGCCTCAGCGCGACCTCGTCGGACTCAAAATCGATGATCGTGACGCGCTTCGGATCGACGTTGACGTGCTGCAGGAGAATGGGCAATGTGCACCGGGCGACCGCGCCGAAACCGACGAACAGAATTCGATTGGGAAAAGTCTCCATGCCGTCCGCGCTCTCCTCAAGCGCCGATCATTTCAACTTCTTCACGAGCACTTTGGAGTTCCGCCCGCTCTGCTCGTATTTCTCGCGGCGTGCCGGTGGCAGATCGTCCGGCGTGCCTTCCGCAAAACCCCCTTTGGACTGAAAATACGTGAAGGCTTGCGTGGATAGCGCCAGAAGTTCGCGCAAACCGAGCTCGCGCGCCCTGTTTTCAACGAACTGGATCAGCTTGCGCCCGATGCCCTGGTTCTCGTGCGACGAGCTCACGTACAGACTCGCCAGCTCGCCCTGGTTCTGCTCCGGGTAGACGTGAAACGCGACGCACGCGACGGGATTCTTGTCGACTTCGAACATGAAGTAGTCGCCGAGGCTCTTTTCGATTATCGCTTTGCTGCGCTTCACGAGTTCCTCGGCCTCGACGCCCTGCTTGGTGAGCATCTGAATGGCCCGCACGTCCTTCTTCTTCGCGGGCCGGATGTCCTCGTACTCATTGGCATAAATGAGCGTGCCCAGGCCATGGTTGGAGAACACCTCGCCCAGGAGGCCTTCGTCCATCGTCCCGTTGATCACGTGAACACGCGGCACGCCCGCGTTGCACGCGGCAATCGCGTGCTGCGCTTTCGAGAGCATCTCGGGTTGGAAACCGGCCCCGTCCTGCTGCACGAGCCTGCCGAGCTCAGCGACGAGCATCTGTCGAACCAACTGTCTGTGGTACACGACGCCATCCTGCGACGTGACGAAGATCAGCTTGATCGCCTTCAGCTGTTCCGCCACCGCCAGTGCCACGCCGTCGGAGTTCACGCGGTAGGTCTTCCCCTCGCCGTCGAAGCCGAGCGGCGGAATGACCGGCACGACCCCTTGATTGAGCAGCAGCTGGAGGAGATCGGCGTCGACCCGCTCGACCTTGCCCGTGAACAGATGGTCCACGCCCTGAATGATGCCAAGGGGATGCGCGATGATCACGTTCGGACACACTGCGCGAAGATCGATGGCCGAAAGACCTTCGAGAATCTCGTGGGTCAGCCGGGTGGCAGCCGAGAGCGCCAGGTCGAGTGTGACCGCATCGGTCACGCCGGCGCCGTCGAGATCCGACGCTTTGACGCGGCGATCTTCGGCGAGTGCTTTGATCTGCGCGGACGCGCCGTGGACGAGCACCACGCGGATGTTCAGGGACCACAGCAGCGCCACGTCCAGCAACAACGTCGCGAAATTGTCGTCCGTGACGATATCGCCATCAATCGCCAGAATGAAGGTCTTGTCGCGGAATTGCGGGATGTACTGCAGGATGCCCCGCAGATCGGTCAGCTTCACGTCTCAGCAACTGCGGCGTGCGGTCCCATGCCGAACATGCATTCTCGAGAACCACGACCGGAGTTCCATTGTGACGAGTATTCTTGCCGCGCTGTCATGTGTCAAGTAACGAAGTCGTGTCCAATCCATCGCCGACGCCGGCGCGAGATCGGCTGGCGTCAAGGTTCCACCGCGAAACTCGCAAACTGCCAAAGGTCGGCGTCATCGACCGGTGGTGTGCCCCACTTCCCGAACAGGCGGGACCGGCTCTCAAGTGGTGTCCAGTCCGTCTGGACCGACGGACAGGGGCCCAGATAAGGATTGGCGACGGCGAGAACGTCCTTGTAGGGCAGTTCGTCGGGAACGAGGATGCCCCGACGAGGGTTGTCGATCATGAAGACCAACCCGCCGAGCACCGCCGCCGCGACCTGGAGCGTCGTTGCGTTCTGCCCCTGAACGTGCCGGCGCGCCTCGTGGATGTCCAGCTGCGACCCGGTCCACCAGCCTGTGAGACCGTGGCCCATCACGAGAACCCCAAGCTCATCCACCCCGCTGGTGATCTCGTCCGACATGATTCTCAACCGCGGCTGCAGCTGGAAGTTGCGCATCGTGAGCTCATAGAGGCTCAGGATTGCGTTGTCGCACGGCATATAGGCATAGTGCACGGTTGGACGATAGACGGGGAGCCTCCCTTCGATCGTGTCCTCCCAGACCGTCAGGTAGTCGCTGATGGTGAAGGATTCCGCGTGGCGTACCACCATTCCAATAATTGGCCCGCCGGCGGGGACCCAGGAGTGCACGAACGTGCGAATGCCCGGTTGAGCGAGGAAGATCTGATTGCCGGGACCGCCGATCGGCGTGTGCGTGTGCTTCGGGAAGCGGCGCTCGTGCGTGCCCCATCCGAGCTCGGCCGGCGCCGTGCCTTCCTCGTAGAAACCCTCGATGGACCAGGTGTTGACGAACTCGTCGACGGCCTTCGGGACCGAGGACACCTGCGTGTCCCGCTCGGAAATGTGGATCACCTTGGTGCCGGTCGCCTGACAGAGCCGGGCAAACGCTCCCTCCGCCTGGCCTTCCGCACCTGTGATCAGCTTCTCGAACGCCTTCCTGTTCACGCCGGTTGCCGCGGGGAGCCCCTTCTCGATCATCGTCGTGGCGATCTCGACCAGCGCTCGCTTCGTGAAGTGGCTCACGAGGCCAGGATTCGCGCCGTGGTCGATGACGGCTGTCGGACTTGGCTCCCCGCGTGAATTGAGCCGAGCCTTCAGCTGGCGGACTCGCATCTGGCGTGAATACAGGCTGCGCTCGTACGGCGATTTGTTCGCGATGTCGCCGTAGGGATCCCACTCTTCGAGGGAGGTGTTGAGAAAGCGCACGTTGTGCTCGCCACACCAGGCCAGCATGTCGAAGGTTTCGACATTCCAGGAAAGATCCACGATGATGTCGCCGGGGCCGACGAGCTCACGCAGCATCGACGCGTAGTTGTCCTGCGTCAACCGGGCCTGCTTGAACCCCACTCCGGCCTGCAGCGAGTCTTCGATCTTGGGGCGCACGTCCTCGAAGTCCACGACGGTAATACGGTGGGCCGGCATGTCGACGTGGCGGCGCACGAGCGGCAACGTACACCGGCCGACGGATCCGCAGCCGATCATGAGAATGCGTCCGTCGAAAGGGGTTCGCTGAGTGTGTGTCATGTTCCGTGCTGTCTCCAGTGCGATCGTGATTGGCAGCCATCCTCAGCTGCGCGACAGCGATTATATTGGGCAGCCGGTCGAAACCAGACTCTGTTAGAATGCCGGGGACGATTCGCGTTCCTGACCACTCGAGCGGACGCAGTCTAGCAGCCCCTCGTTACACCGTTGTCACAATCGGGTATTTCTCGTAGAACCAGAGAGGTGCTGAATGCGTCAGAAGGCCGCGAGGGAACGCCCAGGAACCCTTCCAATCATCAAGGTTCCGCGTCGTCGCGACTCAGAAGACGCTGGGCGCGAGGCTTTGGCAGTGCTTCAACTGACATCGCGCTTCCGTGCACACGACGACATTGAGGATAGCGGGCACGTGTACCTCACTGCCCGGTATCCCACCCGCTTCTACTGAGTCTCAAGTTTCCACGAGGTTGTCCCACGCCGCGGTGGTTAAGCTCGACGCGGTGAGTTCAGCAGTTCCCGCCCAACTCCCATCGACGTTCCGACGGCTGCCTTGGGACTCACCGATGGCTTTCGGGGCGCTCCACTCGTGACCGTCCCAAGCGCTCGCCGGTACCGGGTCGGGCTCACTCCGACGATTCGGCGGAAATGCACACGTAGAGTCGCGGAAGACTCGAAGCCGGCCTGCGTTGCGATTTCTTCAATGGTGTGATCGGTCGATTCGAGCAGCGCTTGGGCGCGCCGAACTCGAGCCCGCAGCATCCACGTGAGCGGTGTCGTGCCGAGCTGCTGCTTGAATCGGCGACTGAGTGTTCGCACGCTGGTGCGTGCCTGCGCGGCGATCTGGGCGAGCGGGAGACCGTGTTGCAGGTGGGCGTCCATCCACCGCAGGACGGGTTCGAGCGTCGTATTGGTCGCGGCCGGTTCGTGCGTGATGTACTGCGCCTGTCCGCCGTCTCGTTCGAGCGGCACGACTGCCAGCCGCGCGGCGCTGGCCGCTGCTGCCGCGCCGTAGTCGCGTCGAATCATGTGCAGGCACAAATCGATTCCGGCCGCGGCGCCCGCGGATGTGAGGATCTGGCCGGTATCGACGAACAGCACGTTCGGATCGACCATCACCGTTGGATGGAGCTCCGCAAGCTCGCGCGCGGCGCGCCAGTGTGTCGTCGCCCGCTTGCCGTCCAGCAGGCCCGCCGCCGCAAGCACGAACGCGCCAGTGCAGATCGACGCGATCCGCGCGCCACGTTGCGCCGCCGCGCGCAGCGCGTCGACGATCTCGTCACTGATCGGCATCGTTGGCTGGCGGATGCCTGGGACGATGATCGTGTCCGCCCGTTCGAGCTGCTGCAGATCCCACGTCACGCGCAGATCGTAAGCGCCGGCTTTGACCTCGCGGGATTCGCCGCAGACACGGACGACATACGCTTCGGCCACGCCCGGGACCAGAACGCTTCCGAACGTTTCACAGGGGATCGCGACGTCAAACGGGATCACGCCGTGAAGCGCCAGCACGCCGATAGAGTGCATGGCTGAATATTACCTTAAGACGTAATATCGCCACAGAGACGACCAATAAATTGGCCTGATCGCAGCGGTGTCTGTCTAGAAACAGTCGAAGATTGTCATTTAGGCCACTCGTCAGGACCTGAAACCTTCACTACCATCGGCGTGTCGCTCAGTCGCGACAGGAGGTGAAAGATGACAACCGCGCAAACGTTCTCCCGTCCAGACCCCCCGCAGAATCCAGCGCCGCTTCAGATTGGAATGGTGATCTACCCACGACTGACGCTCCTGGATCTCGTCGGTCCTCAGACGGTGTTCGGAATGCACGGGGTGACTCATCTCGTGGCAGAGCGTCTCGAGCCGGTCACGTCGGACTCCGGAGTCGCTCTCCTCCCGACGACCACGTATGAGCAGTGTCCGAAGGAACTCGATGTGTTGTTCGTCCCGGGCGGCGAGGGGACGGCGGAAGCCATGCAGGACTCGAAGCTGCTGGCGTTTCTCCGAAGCCGCGCGGAAAGGGCCCGTTACATCACTTCAGTCTGTTCCGGCTCGCTGATTCTGGCGGCTGCGGGCCTCCTGCAGGGCTATCGCGCAACGACACATTGGACGTCACTCGATGTGCTCTCCGCCTTCGGCGTCACGCCCGAAGCCGCGCGGGTTGTCACCGATCGTAACCGCATGACAGGCGGCGGCGTGACCGCCGGGATCGACTTTGGGCTCGTGCTTCTTGCCGAGCTGCGCGGCGAGCCGATCGCGAAGATGACGCAGCTTGCCATGGAATACGACCCGCAGCCACCGTTCAACGCCGGGTCACCGGCATCGGCCGGCGCGGAGGCTGTGAGTCTCGTCCGCCAGTTTGTAGCTCCTGTCCACGACCGCACCTTGCAGATCGCCAAGACGTGGCAGGCGCGACAGTGATTTGTGGCGTACTGCGCGGCCCGATCCTTATATATTCCGCTATGCCACGCCTGGAGGAACGATGAATCGACGCGCGTTTCTCGGAGTCAGCGGCGCATCCGTCCTAGCGGCCCTCTTACCAGCGCGGCCGTTCGCGCAACCCGGGCGCCAGGTCGGCCCGATCGTGGAGATCCGCAGCGGGCGGATCCGCGGCGCCATTCACGAGGGCGTCAGCGAGTTCCGAGGTATCCCCTACGGGGCCGACACAGCCGGCGCCAACCGCTTTCTCCCCGCCCGTGCGCCACAGCCGTGGACCGGCGTGCGCGATGTGACCGCGCTCGGACCACGGGCGTTTCAGCCGTTCCGCCCGATGATTCCGGAAATCGGCGATGCGCTGACCGGCTCGGGTCCGATGAGCGAGGACTGCCTCCGGCTGAACGTCTGGACGCCGTCGACCGGAGCCGGACGTCGACCGGTCATGGTGTGGTTTCACGGCGGCGGGCAACGAACCGGCTCGGGCAATTCGATCTTCTACGATGGCCAGGACCTCGCGCGAAAGCACGATGTGGTGGTCGTGACGACGACCCATCGGCTGAACGCGTTAGCTTATCTGTGGCTGGCTGGGCTTCGCGGGGTCAGCAGCAGGTTCGGCGACACCGTCAACCTGGGGCTGCGCGATCTCGTGCTCGCCCTCGAGTGGGTGCGCGACAACATCGCCCAGTTCGGCGGCGATTCGAGCAACGTGACAATCTTCGGGCAGTCAGGCGGTGGTGGAAAGACCGCCATGCTGACAGCTTTCCCCGCCGCGAAGGGGTTGTTTCACCGCGCGATCATCATGAGCACCTTGGCGGACACGGCCGTGACCGGACTCGAGCCGGAGCGTGCCGTCGAAGCCGCGGAGCTGCTACTGGCACGTCTCGGCATTCCTTCGTCAGAGGCGGAACGCCTGCAGAGCATTCCCGCCGATCAGATCGTTGCCGCGCTCACCGGTGGCGGCGTGGCCGGCGGACAGGCCGGTCAAAGCGGCCCGGCGCAGGACATCTCGCTGCGCTATGTTCCCGTCATCGATGGCAAGACTCTGCCTGCACACCCGTTCCAGCCGGCGTCGGCACTGTCCGCCGACATTCCGATCCTCACCGGGTCGAACGAGTGCGAAGGCATTCCTTACGCCAATCCCAACGACCCCTACTGGACCTCCGAGCCCCAGAGCGATGCCGAGCTGCGCGATCGGATGAAGCAGATGATGCGAATCGGAGATTCGGCCGCCGACCGCTTGATCGCGCTCTACCGGGCAGGGCGTCCCAGGGATTCAGCCGGCGACCTCGCGGCTGTTGTCGCAGGCGACGTCTCGATTTTGCGGCAGGCCTCGTACACGATCGCCGAGCGAAAGTTCTCGCAGCGGCGCGCCCCCGTCTATCTTTATTCGTTCAACTGGCGGTCACCCGTACGTGGCGGCAAGCTGCGCTGCATGCACTGCATGGAGCTGCCGTTCGTCTTCGATCACCCGGACTTGATCCAGTTCATGACGGGGACCGGGCGCGACCGCTACGAGCTGGCGAAGAACATGAGTGAGGCGTGGGTCGCGTTTGCAAGGACCGGAAATCCGAACCACGACGGCATTCCACGATGGGAGCCGTGGAACCCCGAGCGGTGGCCCACGATGGTTTTCAACTCGGAGACCCGAGCCGTCAACGATCCGTGGGGCAACGAGCGGCGCGCGCTGGCTAAACTGCGTGTAGAGGCGGGTCTTTAGACCCGCCGTCATTGCCATTACTTCGCGCCGACGGTGACCTCGACGCGCCGATACGCGGCGTCGCCGATTCCATCCGGGCGGGGGGCTTCCTGCCAGCGGACCTGGTATTCGACGTTCTTCAGACCGGCGGTCTTGAGCAGCTCCGCAACTTGTTCTGCACGTCGCTGTCCGATGCGAGTGTTCTCGGTCATCGTCGTGCCATTCGAGAGCAGCGATGCGGCGCTGTACCCGACGACCTCCACGCGGCCGGCCTTGCTCTGCTCGGCGAAATCAAGAATCTGCTGCAATGTCTGCGCGTGACGGAACATCACCGTCCAGTCGAAGTCGAACTGCAGGGTGAACGTTTTCGGCCCCGCCGGCGTCACGGTCGCACCGCGCGGCGCCGGGTCGCCAAACGCCAGACGGCCGCCGCTCGGTCCAGGGGGACGGGGCGGCTCGAACGTCAGGTTATAGCGCTCCTCGGCGGGAAGGATCGTGTTGCAGGAGGCATCGAGCTCGGGCAGCACTGACAGCACGACTGGCTTGAGTACTCTGCCGCCGCAAATGTTCGGCTCTTCCGAAACCACGCCTTCGACCAGCACCCGATGTCCCAACCATGGCGGATTCACGGGCGCGCTGACATCGGTCTGCAAGGTGAGGAAGTACAGCTCCCCTTCGTACTCGGCCAGCCAACAGGGGACCGTTGGGGTGTCGCGCACAATCGGGCACGCTACGAAGTTGCGGTGGTTTGGCGGCGCCACCGCATAGGTGCTCATGGTCGTCAGCAAGCCGATGATGACCCCCGATGCCCGCCGTGCACTGGTGCTCATAGGACGCTCAAAAAGTTGATGAGATCGTCGCGCTCCTGGTCGGTGAACCCGATATTGAAGCGGCGGTCGTAGAAATCCACCAGTTCGCGCAAGGAAGCTGCGGAGCCATTGACGAAATACGGTGCGCGGGCCGCCAGGCCGCGAAACTGCTGCATCACGATCGAGCCCACGTCGTGACACTTGCCCGTAATCAGCGCGCGTCCCGGATCCTGCGTGTAAATCACGCGTCCGAGGAACGCATGTGGCGCAACGTCCGGCTTGCACGTGATCTTGAAGAGCGGCATCTGCGGCTTGCGAGCAGTCCACGGATTTTGCGGCTCCTCGGTCGCCCACGGCAGGTTGGTCGTCCCAAGGTCCATCCATCCGTTTGCCACGTCCATGCCCGTCATGTGCATGCCGTGACAGGTGGAACACGTGCGTTTGGTCGGGTTGCCCAATCCGACCGTCGTCAGATGCATGACGTCGCGAATCCAGAACGTGCGGAACATGTAGACATCGTGGCCACGAGCGATTGATTCGCGCATGCGGTTCCGCTCGGCCCCATCGGTGTCGCTCGGCGTAGGCAGCTTCTTCCACGCCTCACCGACGGGAAACACCCACGCCGTCGTGTTGTTACCCAATACGCCTGCGCGCCCGTTGGCAACGTTGCGAACGCCAAGTCCAGGGGGACCGGATGGCTCCATCAGGTTTCCCGCCACGCGATGGCTCGCCTGCGCCGCAAACACCTGACTCTCGAAGTCGACGATCCGGCCGAGCCGCGCCTCGTCAGGGACACCCCGGAATTCCAGGTGGCTCTGTGCCGCGTTCACAGCCTGCGTTTTGAGCGTCGTGAGGCGCGCATCGGCCATCATGTTCATCGACGTCGGCAGTCCTGTTTCCGGGTCTCGGACCGTCGCGATTGGTCCCTTGCCGACGAAGGCGAACACGCCGAAATTGTGATGGGTGAGGTACTTCGTATTGGCGACAGGGCGCGGCCGCCGGTACACCGAGATCGTCGGTGTGGGGCTGTTCACGCCATACCGCGGGTTCGTATTGCAACCGGTCGGGTCGCGTACGACTTCAATCGTGAATTCCGGCTCGACGACGGTCCCATCTGCCGCCTTGGGCGGCCACGGCAGGAACACGCGGATCAGCCCGCGCTCCAGTAGTAGCGAATGAGACGTCGGATCCCCACGGGGCAAGTCCGGACAGTTCATGCCATCGACGGGCGCAAAAATCGGATCTTTCCCCTGTGTCGCCCGCCAACGTTCCTGAATTGCTGCGACCGAGATCGACATCGCACTCGCGGGCTGGTGGCAACTCACGCAGGCACGGCCGTTCTCGCCAATCGGTTCGAAGAATGGATGCCCTTTGGTACTGATGGCACCGCTCGTGTTCAGGATGCCGAGTTGGCCATGGGCATTGGGATACGTCACATACGCCGCCAGCGGCGCACCATCGCCGGGTGACCACCACCGCGACACGGTGGACGGTGCGGGCAAGGTGATCGGTCCCTGCCCGGTCTGACTCGTCGGGGCTGGTGACGTGTTCGACTGCGTTAGCGCCACACCGCTCGCAAGAAAGAGCAGTACCAGCCCCACTAGCAACGATGGTTTCATCTGAACGCCAATTAGAGACCCGCCCGCACGGGACGTCAAGCCTCTAGCGAGGCTTCGCCTCAGACCGTGGAGAGGCTCCGCCCTACCCTGCCTTTCTGGCATGAAGCGCGAACGCGGCGCCCTGCGGATCCATGGCGTTCACGACCCAGTCACCGCCAGGAACCTCCATGGGCCCGTTGAGGATCTGCCCGCCGTTCGCTTTAACCCGCTCGACAGCCGCTGCAATGTCGGGCACGCGGAAATAGATCTGCCAGTTGGGCGGCACGTGTGCCATCTCGGGCGGCTTGTTCATCATGCCGCCGATCATCCCGTGAGGGCGGTTGAACATCTGGTACTTGCCCATCGGACCCATGTCGAGCGCCTCGCTTGGCTGCCAGCCGAAGACCTCGCTGTAAAACTTCATCGCCGCCGATGCGTCCGTCGTCATCAACTCGTGCCACGACGCTTCGCCGACTTCGGCCGCTGTCTCTGGCCGCTGCTCGGTGCTCGCCGGCTCGAAAATGTAGAAAGCAGCGCCCTGCGGGTCTTTCATCATCTGCATGCGCCCGACCGTCGGCACCTCGATGACCGGTGAACACTCGCTGCCGCCGTGTCGCTTGATGTTGGCCGCGGCCTCGCCGAAGTGCGGGACGCCCACATACATCGCCCAGAACGGCGGCGCGTTCATCCCTTCCGGCCTGGTCATGACACCTGCAACCGGAGTCCCTCCGCTCCGATTGAACCTGCTATAGGGTCGAGGTGCGTGCTGGAATGGCGCCGACGTCCAGCCGATCACGGTCCTGTAGAACACCTCGGCGGCCTTCATGTCGGTGGTCATCAATTCGTACCAGAGGGGACGTCCGAGTAGTGTTGAACTGGCAATAGTCATTGAAACCTCCCGGGCTGGAGAGACGTGACTCCTTCTGAGGAACAAAAGTCTTACAAATGTACAGACTGTCCGGGAGGCCGAAAGTCATCGCGCGGCCTCCGGCACAGGTCGGCCGTGTCTTTGCATGCCGAACAAAGGCCGTGGTGTTTAATGTGAGGAGTTGAGATGCCGTTCGACGCAGCTCAGCTGGAAACCCATCGCGCTGCCCTGACTGGGCATTGCTACCGGATGTTGGGCTCCCCCTTCGACGCCGAGGATGCCGTTCAGGACACGATGCTGCGCGCCTGGCGGAGTCTCGACCGCTTCGACGGACGTGCATCGCCCCGGACATGGCTATACCGAATCGCCACAAACGTCTGTCTCGATGCGTTGTCGGAGCGCGCGCGCCGTGTCCGCCCGATGGAAGAAAGGACAGCCGGCTCGGTCGATGACCCTCTCGAGGTGCGACCGCGCACGCATTGGCTCGAGCCGATCCCCGACGCGCGTTCCCTTCCTACCAATACGGATCCTTTTCAGCTCACAGTACTTCGCGAGAGTACACGTCTGGCGTTCGTCGCGGCCCTTCAACACCTGCCGCCCCGCCAGCGAGCTGCATTACTGCTGACCGAGGTCGTGGGATTATCCGCGGCTGAAGTGGCTGAATGCCTCGATACCTCGGTTGCCGCAGTGAACAGCGCGATCCAGCGCGCTCGGACGGCCCTCGACACTCGTGAGGCAGGGGGCAATTCCGCGGAGCCGCTGTCCGAGACGCAGTCAAGGCTCCTCGACCGCTACGTGGACGCGTTCCATCGCTACGACGTCGACGGTCTGGTCGCTTTGATGCGCGAAGACGCAACGTTGTCAATGCCGCCGTACACGCTGTGGCTCCGCGGTCCGGATGCCATTCGGGCCTGGCTCCTGGGTCGCGGAATCGGGTGCCGCGGGTCGCGCCTCGTGCCGACGTCGGCATGCGGCTCCCCGGCGTTCGGGCAGTATCGGCCGGGGGGACCGAGCAGGAACCACCAACCCTGGGCACTCATTGTCCTGGAGCTCGCGGGCGAGCAGATTGCCGCGTGGAATGCATTCCTTGATACCGAGAATCTTTTTCCGTTATTTGGGCTACCGTCGGCCCTGTCATCCTGACTTAGCCTCGACGGCCCTCCCGCCGTAAACTCGCTCAGCAGCCCTCGCGGAAGAACCGGGCCTTGAAGGTCTGGAGCTTATACTCACAAGCTGACCATGTCGTCCGGTGCCACCTCATCCGATTCCGGCTCGCCCGACCATCCCCTGACCCGCGTCATCGATGAGCTGGCACACCTGCTGCCGGCGCAGGGGCCCATCAGCATCTTCATCCACCACAACACGCTGCACGCATTCGAGCACCTGCCGTTCGAAGAGGCGGTCGAGCACGCCGCCGCACGGCTGGGCCGCGAGCCGTTCCTGGCGGAGTCGCGGTATCGCGAGAAGCTCGCATCGGGTCGCATCCTTGCCAGGGACGTCGAGGCGCTGCTCACCGAACAGCTTGGCGCCAGAGGCGCGAGCGATGTAGCGGGCGTCGGCTCCCGTTTCGATCTCTGGCGGGCACTCGTGCTGCACGGCATTCCTGCGGCGACGGGCCGCGAGCTCTTGTGGATCCTGGAAGAAACGCCGGCGTTGTCCCGGTTTCGAACCGACGTGCCGGCCGACGCCAGGTCCCTACCGGCCGGGCTCAGTGAGCGGGACGATCGCCTGGATGACGAGCGGCTAGCACTGCACGATCTGTGGAACGCCTGCGTTGAGGCCGTAGGTCGCTCCGGAGAGTCGACGGTTCCTGCAGCGGCCCCTCCGGTTCGCCATCGCGACTGGCTCCAGGCCGTGCACGGCATCGACATCGATGCCTGGATCCACCCATCGCTCATTCGATTCCTGGCGGGCTACCTCGACCAGGGCCTCGCGCATTGGTCCATGCCCGAGAGGAGTCGAGGCATCCATGGTTGCTTCCTCGAGATCTACGGCACGTCGCTTGCGGCGCAATGCGGCAATTGGGCACGAACGCTGCCACAGGTCGTTGCCGGAGACCGCAGCGCCGAGCGGAGCGCGCTCAGCTCGATTGCGAACTCCCTTATCCAGTTGGGTGTCGCCGATCATGAATGCGCGGACTATCTGACCGCCGAACTCCTCGCCCTGCGAGGATGGGCCGGCATCGTGCGCCAGATCGAAGAGAGGCCCGACCGCGTGCCGGCTCGGGACCTGACGGTGACATTGCGCGGATACCTCGCGGTCCGCTTACTGTTCGTGCGGGCGGCGCTCGATCAGGCTGCGCGTCAAGTCTCCTTCGCCGGCCCGCTGACGGAACTCCGCCCCTGGCTGCGGAACCGCCTTCGTGGCCAATCGGCACCGACGGCGCTCGAGCGGGCGTGGCCGCTCTTCCACGTGGCGCAGCTCTGCGGCGTCGATGCGTGGATGGTGAATCAATGGACTACCCGCCACGTGGCGGAGCTCGAGTCCGAACTGCACGATTCGATCCCGTGCGTCAACGCCGCATCCTTCACCAGGCGTTCGAGCGAGCGATTCGTCATCGCCTGTACGACGCGTTGATTTGTCATCCGCCGCGAGAGCTTCCCGGACCGCCAAGTTTCCAAGCGGTCTTCTGCATCGACGAGCGGGAGGAATCGTTCCGCCGCCATCTGGAGGAAGTCGAACCGGCCTGCGAGACCTTCAGCACGGCGGGATTCTTCAACGTGGCGATGTATCACCGGGGCGTGACCGACGCGCACCCGCGGCCGCTCTGCCCTGTCGGCATACGTCCCCACCATTACGTCGCCGAAATCGAACCGGACGGCGGTCGCCTCACCGGGCGCTCGCGGCGCCTACAACGGCGCGCGGCTGGGTTCCTCGGCTACAACGTGCATCTGGGAAGCCGGCTGCCCGTCCGCGGGGCGCTGTTGATGACGGCGTTCGGCTGGCTCGCGCTCGTCCCGCTGGTCCTGCGCGTGGTATTCCCGTGGCTCTCTTCCCGATGGAGCCGCGTGCAGAAGACGTCGATTGCGGCAGTTCGAACACGCTTGCAGCTGGATCGGGAGAACGGACCGCCGCCCATTGGGACCTACACCGGCTTCACGGTGCGGGAGATGGCCGATATCGTGCGCCGTGTCCTCGAGGATCTCGGGATTCGCGACCGGCTGTCGTCTCTCGTGCTCATCGTCGGACATGGATCCATCAGTCTCAACAATCCTCACGAGTCAGCTCACGACTGCGGAGCGTGCGGGGGTGGACGCGGGGGACCGAATGCGCGCGCCTTCTCGCAAATGGCCAACGATCCGCGCGTGCGTGAGCGTTTGGCGGCCGAAGGGCTGTCGATCGACGCGACATGGTTCGTCGGCGCGCAACGCAACACCTGCAATAACGAGGTCACGTTCTTCGACGAGGATCTCGTGCCTGCCGCGTGCCAGCCCGTGTTTGAACGAGCGAAGGAGGCGATTGAGACGGCGAGGCGACGCGAGGCGCACGAACGTTGCCGGCGGTTTGATGCCGTCCCGCGCTGGTACCCACCGCTGGCGGCGCTTGCCCACGTGGAGGGGCGCGCTGCCGATTTGGCGCAGCCGCGGCCGGAGTACGGCCATGCCACCAACGCCTTCTGCGTCATCGGCCGGCGTGCGCGGACACGCGGGCTGTTCCTCGATCGGCGAGCGTTTCTGGTTTCGTACGATCCTACCCGGGACGATGATGGCGCGATCCTTGCGCGCATCATGGCGGCCGTGGTACCGGTCTTGGCCGGTATCAGCCTCGAGTATTACTTCAGCTACGTCGATTCCTCGGGCTACGGATGCGGCACTAAACTGCCGCACAACGTCACGGCGCTTCTGGGCGTGATGGATGGCGCGCAGAGCGATCTGCGCACGGGCCTTCCGTGGCAGATGGTCGAAATCCACGAGCCCACGCGATTGGCGATCGTCGTGGAGGGCAACCCTGATCGCGTCTACCGTGTCGTGCGGGAAAATCCGGACACGGAGCGGCTCGTGCGGAACCGTTGGATCTGGCTGGCCTGCCTCGATTCCGAATCCGGCGCCTTGTGGGAGCTCCGGTCGACCGGCTTCGTCCCGCACACGACGAAACAGGCACTCGTCGTGATCACCGGCGAGTCTGCCGACTGGTATCAGGGCAAACGCGGATTCCTACCCCCCGCCACGATTGTGCAGGCGCCCTCAACCGGGCTCGACGCGCGCGGGACCGAGCTCGGGCTGTCGGGATGAATTCGAACGCCGCACTCGGCTTGATAGTGCTCGTCGGTGTTGGATCCCCGGCACTGCTGTTCGCGCTGCTCGGCGTCGCGTCGCTGGTCAACCGACCCTTCCCGGAGCGATGGACGGGTGTGCTCGCCGGCGGGTGCATGACGATCTCGTGGGCCGCATTGTCTGTGGCGCTCGCGGTGTACGGAACAACCGGAACGGGGGCCCGTCTCCTCTCCTACGGCGCATGGTCGTCGCCTCACGAAGGCGGCATTGCGATCGAATTCCTCGTCGATCGACTGTCGCTCTCGTTCGCCGCGCTGTCGGCGGCCATTGCCGGCATCGTGTCGGCATTTTCCAATCGATATCTGCACCGCGAGTCTGGCTACAACCGCTATTTCATCCTCCTGGCGATGTTCGTGACGGGCATGCTGCTCGTGGCGCTGGCCGGCAACGTTGCGGTCCTTTTCGTCGGGTGGGAGTTTGTCGGCCTCAGCTCGGCGCTCCTCGTCGCGTTTTTTCACGACCGACCCGCCGCGGTGTCGAATGCTCTTCGTGTGTTCTCGGTCTACCGCATCAGCGACGCCGCGATGCTGTCGGCGGCGGTACTGCTCCGCCACGTCGCGGGCACCGACAGCCTGGCCCTGCTGTTTGGTGATGCCGGCGCGGCTTCGACTGTCGGGTTGACCGGCGCCAACGCAACCATTATTGCAGTCCTCCTCATCGTGGCCGTCGGCGGCAAGAGTGCGCTGCTGCCGTTTTCGAGCTGGCTCCCGCGCGCGATGGAAGGACCGACGCCGTCGAGCGCGGTCTACTATGGATCGCTCTCCATTCACGCCGGATGCTTTCTCTTGCTGCGGGCGGCGCCGTTGCTCGAACAGGCGCCTGCGGCCCGCCTCCTCGCGGGAACCCTCGGCGCGGCCACAGCCGTGTTCGCGGGGATCACGACGCGCGTGCAGAGCGACGTCAAATCGTCGCTGGCGTTTGCATCCCTCACGCAAGTCGGCATCATCGTCGTCGAAATCGCGATCGGCTGGTACACGATCGCGTTCGTCCATCTGGCCGGACACGCCTGCTTTCGACTGCTGCAGTTCCTGAGCGCGCCGAACGTCCTCCACGATCTACACGGGATGGAAGACGCGATCGGCGACCGCCCGGCTCTCCGCGGCGGTTACCTCGACATGGTGACGTCGGATCGGATACGTCGCCACCTGTTCTTGATCGCGCTGGAACGCGGATTCCTCGACAGTATCCTGGACCGTTTCGTCGTCGAACCCTTTACGCGACTCGCACGCCAACTCACACGTCTCGATGCGTGGCTGTGCGATGCCGTTCTGCCGACGCGGCCCGTGGCCGTCGAGGGGGGCGAGGATCGCGATGAGTGACGCCCGGCTGTGGCTCGCCTGTCTTATGGCGCTGCCCACTTTTGTGATCGGCGCGTCTTTTCTTCGTCTTGACGTCGAACATCTCCGGCGGCTGGCGGTGGCGTCGGCAGCCTTGATGCTGCAGGCAGCGCTCGTGATTGGGGTCTCGCCGGATCTGCGCACGTTCTCGGTCCACACCTCCGCGCTCAATTGGGTGGCCGAGGGAGAAGCCATCATCCGCATTAACACGCTTTCCGCCGTCCTCTTGCCCCTGGCGGCGGGTTTGTGGCTGCTCACCGTCGCGGTGACGCCCCGCGCGGCGCTCGATCGCGGCGGATTGCGCCGGACGGCGCTTGCCACGCTGATCACACTCGCATCGTTTCTCACGGAGAGCGCGGTCGTGCTCTTGATGTTGTCGATGGCCTCGGTCTGGACTTTTCTTGCCGCGCTGGCTGACCCGTCCCATCGATATCAGCGCCGCGTCGCCGCCGCGTATCTGGGCTTCTCGACGCTGCTCTTTGGTGTCGGGGTGGCGCTCCTCGTCGCTCCCGTCGTGCACCACGCGGCGATCGAAACGACAGGGATGTGGTTGATCGTCATCGCAGCGCTGGTGCGCAAAGGAATCGTGCCGTTCCACGCGTGGGTCCCAGAAGTATTCGACCACGGCCGGCTGGGACCCGCGATTCTGTTCAGCGCCCCGCAGTTGGGGGCGTACATGACCGTCGTGCTGATTGTGCCGCGCGCTTCGCCGGAGATGCTGCGGACCATTGCCATCCTGGCGCTCGGGACGGCCGTCTACGGAGCAGCGCTCGCGCTCGTGCAGACGAGTGCGCGCCGGGCATGCGGGTACCTCTTCATGAGTCAGTCTGCACTGGTGATGGCGGGCTTGGACTGCACGAGCGCGAGCGCGCTGGCGGGCGGGTTGCTGGTGTGGTTGTCGGCCGGGTTGGCGTTTGCCGGACTCGCCCGATGCGTCCTCGTCCTGGAGGCGCGCCGCGGTCGGCTCAATCTGTCCTCCTACCACGGAGGGTACGATCGTATGCCCGTGCTGGCGATCAGCTTCCTCTCGATGGGGCTCGCGTGCACGGGCTTCCCGGGGACGCTCGGGTTCGTGGGCCAGGAACTCCTGGTGGATGGCGCCGTCGAGACCTTCCCGGTGATGGGATTTGCCGTGGTCATTGCCTCGGCGCTGACCGGCCTTGCCGTGCTTCGGATGTACTTTTCGCTCTTCTGCGGCCGCACCGATCCGCTTGCCCACTCGGGGCTGCAGTTCGGGCTCACGCGACGGGAAGCGTGGACGTTTGCCGCGCTCGTGATCACGTTGGTCGGCTTCGGCGTCGCGCCCCGCCCACTCGTCGATTCACGCTTTGCCGCCAGCGACGAAATTCTGCGGCTGCGCCAGGTCCGCATGCTGAGAACGCAGAAGCTCAGCAAAGGGACAAATTTGAACATTCCGGGCGCTCTCATGGGGCCGCCGATCGGTCCGTTCGAATCGCGAATCCACTATTCTGCAGATCGTTGAATTTCAAGACCGGAGGGACCACGTGGGCACCAATCAGACCGGACGTCTGGTCATCCTGAGTGGGCGCTCCCGGAGCCACATCGACGCCCTGAAATCGCAGCAGCGATATGCCGTCCTCGACGTGCGCGGCGATCTGCAGGCGCTCGACCTCGAGGAGGTAACGGAGTTGCTCGGGCGAAACGATGCATTCTTCGAAGGAAATCCCTTCGTCGGTCGGCTGCTCCAGGCGCACCCCCTCCTGGCCCATGTCGACCGCCTCAGCATGTTTCTCTCACCGCTGTCACAGGAGGAGATCAGGTATCTGAAGGCACCCGAGCGACACATCTCGCTTTCGGAGTTTGTGACGGACGTCATGCGGCGGAAGCTGCTCCGTCGGGCTCGGCGTCAGAAGGGCGAGCTGTCGCTCGCCGATCTGGAGAATATCGAAACGCGCGCGCGCAGCGCTTATCGCGAGTTGACCGACGCGTGGCGTTTTCAGTATGTGATTCCGAATCACGACGGCGAAGACAGTGACAATTGGGAAGCGTTCTATTACCCGATCGGCGACGCCCGGAAGTCACTGGAGGCGGTTGTCGCCCTGCTCGAGCGCGTGGGCTCGCCGCCGGGTGTGGAGACGTGGGGAGAGGACCTCTTGCCACCCGCACCGTCCGACGGCGGCCAAACCCATTCGCTGGGCCGACCGCGTCGTTGAACCATCAATGGATTGATGTCGTCGCCCTGCGGCGTAAAGAAAACCGTCGGCGATGCACCGGCAAACGCACGGAATTCATTAATCATGTGCGCTTGATCGTAGTAACCGACCTCTGGAGACATCGACGCCCACTGCGAGACATCAGTTGAGAGCAGGGCGTGAACCAGTGCCTGAAAGCGAGTAATCCGTGCGAACAGTTTCGGTCGCAACCCCGCGGTGGCACAGAATCGACGAGAGAACTCACGGCGACTCAGGCCGTGACTTCTTGCCAGGTATTCAACAGAGACGCGTCCGGATTGTAGAGTGATGAGCTCGGACGCCTTCTGTTCAACTGTTTCGCGGCCCTTCGGTTGTCCGATGCGCTTCAGCAGCTCGTCTCTCAGCGCTGACAGACAACGACGGATTTCCAGGCAGGAGAGTGCGTCGAACAGCCTCTCGACCTCTTCGCGCGTCCACAGGTCCTCGAGGGGCACAATCCGGTCAACGAGCTCTGACGCCGGGACTCCGAACAGGTCCTCGGTCAGCGTCGGCTGAACGCCCATCCCGATCGCGCGGACTGATTGTCCCACTCGAAGGATTCGCGCCTGAGTGACCGGACCGACGACACTACACACGTGGCACGAGCCCCGAGGTGACGAGGGACCGGCCGGCGGCCCACACGTCTCCAAAGTTGATGACCAACGAGACGCCTACTCCGGGCACAATCGTGTTCAGCAGGGGATCTGATCTGCCAAGCCAGTACCTCGTAACTGCCGTCTGGGTTTTGCGCGACACGGCGGCGGTTGCGGCCGCGTGGGTGCGTTTCATACGACCACAGTGATCCCAGGCAGGTCCCTACTCGGAGACCCGAGTGTTCCGTATACAGGACCCCGCGTTCGGACGTGTCAGACATCGGCGAGCGTCAACGGACGAGGAGTCCTGCCGTCCACGTCCGTGAAGCCGTACTCCTTCGCAAGGGCAGCCGCCACCAAAACTTTTCCAGTGTGACGAAGCACATCAGGATCCGTCGCGAGCCCGGCAACGGCTCGCCCGATGAACTCGGGGGATTCGGAGTTGGTCAAGTCGAGAAACTGAGCTGCTTCCATGACCTTTTCCGTCCGGACGAGTCCCGGGTACAGCGACACAACGGCGACGCCATACGGCTTCAGCTCGCTCGCCATGTCGGCCGTCATCTTGTCAGTCGCAGCTTTCGACACGCCATAGGCGACATTTCCGATAAATTTCTGCGCCGCCCAGAAGGAGATGTTCACGATCAGTCCCCGACGCTCGGCAATCATCGAGCGCGCAGCAAGCTGACTGGCCTGGTAGTACGCACGAACGCCCGCCCCGAACATCGCGTCCCAACGCCACAGCGGCTGATCCCAGAAGGGCTTGGGCCACGTGAAATGACCGTCTTCGACCATGCGCTCGTAGCCACCCCACACATTATTGATTAAGACGTCGATCGTCTTGCCCTCGAGCACAATTCGCTGGAACGCGTGCTCGACCTGGGAGTCCTGTCGATGGTCGCAGCGGATGGCCGTGATTCGCTCGTCGAGATGTGCGTAGTCTGGCGCTGAACGGCCCGTGATGAAGACCCGGGCGCCTCGTTGACCGAGCTCGCGTGCGATACCTCGGCCAACGCCTTTTGTGGCTCCTGTGACGACAGCAACTTTGTCCTGAAGGCTCATGTCGGGAACTGTACTGGAGGCCTGGGCTGGTGTATTGGAAAAATGGGCGAACGGGCTGCTACCCTGAGGACGTCCTGGCCCTATGAGGGAACTCGAACAACTACTCGGTCTTTTCCTCGCGGCCGTGCTCCTGGCGGGTGCGGCACGCCGTGTCGGAGCGCCATATCCGGTATTCCTGGCACTGGGCGGTGCTCTTCTCGCGTTTGTTCCAGGAGCGCCGTCGTTCAGCGTCCCTCCTGAGCTGGCGCTGGCGCTCTTCGTCGCACCCATACTGCTCGACGCGGCGTACGACGCCTCACTCAGAGATCTCAGAGACAATTGGGCGCCGGTCGCGGGTTTGACCATATTCGCGGTCGGATTCACGACCGCCGCCGTCGCCGCTCGTCGCCCGCGCGCTCATTCCGACCATGCCGTGGGCACCGGCGATTGTGCTCGGCGCGGTCGTTGCTCCACCCGACGCCGTGGCCGCGACGGCCGTGCTCCGGCAATTGCGACCTCCTCATCGCATCCTGACAATTCTCGAAGGCGAAAGCCTGCTGAATGACGCCAGCGCACTCCTGATTTACCGTCTCGCCGTTGGCGCCGTCGCAGTGAGTGGCTTCTCAATCGCCGAAGTTGCCCCGGCCTTCCTGCTCGCGGTTGCCGGCAGCGTCATCGTAGGCCCGATGCTCGGGTGGCTCACATTGCAGGTGATGGATCGGGTGGAGCACGTGCCCACCTCGATCATTCTGCAGTTCGTCACCACGTTCGGCGTGTGGATTTTCGCCGAACATGTTGGACTCTCGCCGGTGTTAACGATGGTGTGCTACGCGATGACCGTGGCACAGACGGCGCCTGAGCGAATTTCCGCACGGATACGCATCCCGGCGTATGCCGTGTGGGAGACGGTCGTGTTCGCGCTGAACATCCTCGCCTTCATCTTCATCGGCCTGCAGATTCGGCCAATTCTCGAGAGCCTGGAAGCAGCCGACCGTCAGCGATATTTCGCGGCCGCCGGCGCCATCCTGCTCACGGTGATCGTCGTGCGCCTCGCCTGGCACATGTCCTTCAATGCCGTCATCAGGTGGCGAGACCGTCGCTTCGGTTTCCATCCGCCAAGGCCGATGCTCAGGCCAACCATCGGGAGCGGTTTGATTATCTCGTGGGCCGGGATGAGGGGCATTGTCTCGCTCGCTGCAGCCATGGCGCTTCCGTCAACGTTTCCGTATCGTGACCTGATTGTGCTGACCGCGTTCTCTGTGGTCGTCGGTACGCTGGCGATCCACGGACTCACGCTCAAGCCTCTCTTGCGCGCGCTCGATCTGCATGACAACGATCCTGTCGGCAGCGAGCTCGGTGCGGCTCGTGAACGCGCGTTGCGAGCGGGGCTCGAGAGCTTCGCGAGTGACCGATCACCGATCGCGGACGCAGTCCGCCAGGAGTTCACAGCCCATCTCGGATACGAACGAGCGAACGCCGACGCGGGCGACCCCACGCTTTCGCCACAGAGCGAAATCCATCGTGGAGCGCTCGCGGCAGCCCGGCGAGCTGTTCTGGCCATGCGTGCCAACAACGAGATCGGCGACGATGCGTTTCATCTGATAGAAGAAGAACTCGACTGGCTCGAAATGGCCGGCGGCCCGCACGATTCGTGAATCAAGGCTCTACTTCTTGTTCAGATAGTGTGTTTCCAGGAATTCGGACCTGAACTGTTGTGGCGGAGTGGGAATGTCTGGCCGGCCCTCTGGCGTAAAGTCCATGAGATTCCAATACGGCCAGACCGTGTCGAGATGATTCGACGACAATTCAGTTCCCCAGAAATGAAAGATCTGTCCGTCCTGCCTCCTGAATACATGCATCACTGGCCATTGCAAATCATCAGAGGCTCCCTGGCACTTGTAGTCCGCCTGATAGGGAGACGCCGATCCGGACACCAGCCCAATCTGCGACCATCCACGTTGTTTGGCCCACGCATTGATTCGTTCGGCCGGGGCTTTGGCAATGGCGACGAACGCCGCCTCTCGAGTGACCTGATACCAGGTTCGGTCGAACCCATCAACCAGCGACGTACAAGAAGGACAGGGATTGTCCCAGTTCGGACCGTACATGAATGAGTACAGCAGCAGCGTGTGTTTGTCTCCAAATAGCTCGGAGAATTTCACACTCTTCCCCACTTTTCCATCGTTGGCCCACTGGAAGACGTAGTCCTGTTTTAGTTGCCCGCCGGGAGGGAGGTTGCGGCGTCGTTCTGCCACAGACCTCACTTTGTCGACAAGCTCTTGTTCGTCTTTGAGCAATGAGTCGCGCGCATCGCGATACTTTCGGCTTTCGTTCGGATACCGTAGGTCACTCATGTTCGGCTCCTCTGCTAGCCCCTTCTCGTCCCCGGGCATCATGAGCCTATCAAAACAAGACGTAGGCAGCCCCTGTATGATCGGCGCATGCCGCCACGCAAGAAGCCGGTGCGCCGCAGGAAGGTCGCTCCCTCGTCGCGCGGTCTGACCACGGCCGAAGTTAAGGATGCAACGGGGCCGGAGCTCGATCGCCTGTCGTCCGCCGTCGAGCGTGACGGCGGCGCGGTGATCGGAAGGTACAACGATCCCCTCGGAGGTAAGCCGCTCGTCATCGCCGCGCTGCCGGTCGAAAAGGTGGAGCCGACGCCGTACCAGCGCGATCCCTCGGACGCGCACGTCAAGCGGCTGATGGGTGTCATGGAGACTCTGGGCCGCTTCCTCGATCCGATCGTGGCCGTGCGTCACGACGATCGGTACTGGACGCCGAACGGCAACCATCGGTTGCAAGCGCTCAAGAAGCTCGGCGTCCGCACGATCGTTGCACTCCTCGTACCCGACGCGGACGTTGCATTCAAGATCCTTGCCCTCAACACCGAGAAGGCGCACAACCTGCGCGAGAAATCGCTCGAGACAATCCGAATGTTGCGCGCCCTGACGGAAGAGCGCGGCGACGAGCCGGAAACGGCGTTCGTCTTCGAGATCGAGCAGCCGGCGTTCCTCACGCTCGGCATCTGTTACGAAGAGCGGCCGCGCTTCAGCGGTGGCGCGTACCAGTCGATCCTCCGGCGCGTGGACGAGTTTCTCGACGAGCCGGTGCGAAAGTCGATCAAGGAGCGCGAGCGTCGAGGCAAGACGATCCTGAAACTGGATGACGCCGTCAGTGTCGCCGTGGAGAAGCTGAAGGCACGCGGCCTGACGAGTCCGTATCTCAAGCCGTTCGTCGTTGCGCGGGTGAACTACACGCGTTTCTCAAAGGCCACGTCGTTCGACTTTGACGAAGCGCTCGGCAAAATCATCGCCAGCGCGCAGAAGTTCAACGTCGAGCGGATCAAACAGGAGGATGTGGCCCGGGCAGGAGGTGGTGCGCCCGAGGAGGACTGACGAAGTTCAACGTCAACCGGTGTGCGAACCAGTGGGATTTGGTCGATCCTCAGCGGGCCCTCCGCGCCTCGTCAGATTGCGCGCGGTGTTGATCAAGCCTACATGCGAGAACGCTTGAGGAAAGTTCCCTACCAGCCGCCGCGCTTCCGGATCGTATTGCTCCGACAGCAGCCCGACGTCATTGCGCAAGTCGAGGAGCCGCTCGAAAATCTGCCTCGCTTCGTCGTACCGGCCCTGGAGGGCAAAGTTGTCGGCAAGCCAGAAAGTACAGAGCAGGAATGCCCCTTCTCCTGCCGGTAATCCGTCCACGTGGGGCGCGGGCACATAACGGTCAATGAAACCATTGCGAGCAAGTCGTCGTTGAATGTAGTCCACCGTTCCCAGCATCCTCGGATCTGTAGCCGGCAGGAAGCCAACGAGCGGCAGCATCAGCAAGCTCGCATCCGGCTCCTTCGACCCATAGGACTGAACGAAAGAGTTCACGGCCGGATCGAAACCCTCGCGGCAGACCTCCTCATGGATTCTGAGTTCGCAGGCGCCGCCATTTGGGCGCCTCACCCTCGAGCCCGAATTCTTCGACACTCTTGACCGCGCGATCCATCGCAACCCACGCCATGACTTTGGAGTGCGTGAATTGGCGTTGGGACCCCCGCACCTCCCAAATGCCCTCATCGGGCTTCTGCCAATCGGTTTCGAGGAAATCCATGAGCGCACGCTGCACTCGCCACGCGTAATCGCTCGGCGGCAGTCCGGACCGACGTGCCAGGTGCAGTGAATCCATCACCTCGCCGTACACGTCGAGTTGATGCTGTTGATGGGCGGCGTTTCCGATTCGGACCGGAGACGAACCCTCGTATCCTGGGAGCCACGGAATCTCTAATTCCGTGAGACGCCGTTCGCCAGCAAGGCCGTACATGATTTGCAACCTCGAGGGCGTTCCCGCTACAGCGTTTACCAGCCACTCTCTCCAGGCACGCGCTTCCTCGGTGTAGCCGCCGACCATGAGCGAGTAGAGCGTGAACGTGGCATCGCGCAGCCAACAGTAGCGGTAATCCCAATTTCGAACACCCCCGATCAGCTCTGGGAGAGAGGTAGTCGCAGCGGCGACGATCCCGCCGGTGGACGCGTAGGTCAGCGCCTTGAGCGTGATGAACGAGCGGACGACGGCGTCATGCCACTCGCCGTGAAATGTGCAGCGACCTGACCACGCCATCCACCATTGTTCGGTGTCTTCAAGGCTCTGCTGCGCGTCGGTCGGTTCGGGCTCGCTTTCGTGCGTGGCTGACCACGCTAGCTCGAACGGCACACGCTCGCCGGCGGCGACCGTGAAATTTGCGACCGTCCGAAGGTCCTGACCGGAAAGCTGTGCGGGAGTACGGCAATACAGCGTTTCCGGCCCTGCCGTTGCCCGAATACCCCCTTGCGAGCGCCGAACCCACGGGATGACCGATCCGTAGTCGAACCTGATCCCGAGATCCATAGCCATGGGAACATGGCCGCGTATTCCCTCAACGATCCTGATCAGCTCGGGCGTCCGAGTGCGGAGAGGCATGAAGTCGATCAGTCTCACCGACCCGGCTTCGGTTTGGTACTCGGTCTCGAGCACCAGTGTTCCCGGACGATAACGACGCTCGACTCTTTGAATTCTGGAGGCGGGTGCCAGGAGCCAACGGCCATGATCGGGGGTTCCCAGCAGAGCGGCGAAACACGCGGAAGAATCGAATCGTGGAAAGCTGAGCCAGTCGATCGAACCGTCGCGCCCAACGAGGGCGGCTGTTTCGCAGTCCCCTATCAACGCGTAGTCTTCGATGCGCGATGCCATCGCCCAGCGAACCTCGCGCAACGGCTATCGGGCCAGCGGATCCGGACGGATCTGGAACTTGACGATCTTGCCTTTCGTGCCCTTGCCGCCCTCGATGTGCCAGACGAAATGCGTGCCGTAGTTGGCGTACAGCGCGCGTCCCTTCCAGCCGACGCTGGGATCGTCGATGCGGCCGTCCATACCCCGCGAATAGAACCCGAGCGGATACGGCACGCGCAGCGTGATCCACTGGTTGTTGCGCGGATCGAGCGCGACGAGCGCATCGGAGTTCGATCCGGTGACGAATGGGACGTTGGCACCAAGGCCCGCGATGTTGTGCTGATCCACCCAGTTGAAATAGTGAAAATCGGCCGGGACTTCCGTGCCCCGGAGCCTGGGGCCGGACGTCCGGTGGAGCGTCCACCCTTCCTTGCACTGGCTGCCGTCGATCTTCGCCGGGCCGTTCAGGTCCTTGCACTTGCGTACATCAAAGCTGGCGAGGTGGCTGCTACCGGCCAGCGCCGTCCAGACGATGCCGTTGGTGTCGATGTCCACGCCGCGAGGATCGAAGCCCGGATCGGGCACCCGGAAGATCTGCGTCTTGCAGGATGACGGCGGGTTCGAGCCGCGTTGGAGCCGGACCAGATACCCGGGATAGGCCTCGCTCACGCCCCAAACCGAATCGTCGACCGGGCTCGGAATCACGGCATACAGGTTGTAGCCAGCCATCGTATCCAGCTTCGGATCGACGGCCTGGTCGCGTCCCGCGACCGCCGCGCCTCCCGTCGTGTCTCCGCCGTACAGGATCGAGCTGGCCGGATCGATCACCACGTTCCACGGCCTGGTGATCTTCCCGTCGCCGTTGGTGTCCAGCACCTGACCACACCAGCCGCCGGCCTTCTGTTCGTCTTTCGTCGCGTCGTACACCTTCGTGTCGATCCAGCCAAAGATCGGACCGACCAGCTCGTTGAAGTACACCGTTTCGTTCGGGTCGTTGTCGAACTGCAGATGGTGCGTGGAGAAGCACGTGTCGATGAGCGTGAACGTCCCGGCCGCGCGGTCGTAGGACCAGGCCTGCCGTCCGCTACTCTTCAACGGGAACCACTCGGCGAAGCGGTTCGTCGCGTCGCTGCACCAGGACGGGTCGCTGTTACCCCGAATCTTGGACGTCATCCACACACGTCCCTTGCTGTCGAGCATCGGATTGTGCGGGTCGGCGGGGTTGAAGGGTGGGTTCGCCCACAGATGCTGGTTGCCCCAGTAGAACGACGGACGGTTCGGCGCCGGGAACCTCGACGGCACCTTCTCTCTTGGCTCGCGCGTGGGAATGTCGAGCGCGAACGTGTGGTTCTCGACGGGATCGAGCACGACGAGCTGGCCGTGGCCCGCCGAGACAGCGTAGATCGGGCCGTTCGAGTTGACCGTTGGACGGTTCTTGTCGGTTGCGATCTCGTCGTGCATGAACGAGTGGTCGTCCCCGACGTCCCACAACGTCACGACAATGTTGCGCTCGATGCCGGTCGGCCGGGGTGGTGCCGGCGGCACCTCGCCTTTGGCGATTCGCTCCGTCCAGTCGGCGTACACCTTCAGCGACGGATCCCGCCCCTGCGTGCCGAGGACACCGTACATCGACGTGCCGCGCACACCCGTTCCCAGGCGCCACTCCCAGGCCTCTCGATGGGTCTTCAGTTCGGGCTTCGCCTTGAACACGTGATCCAAAGTCCGCGTCGCCTGGCTGCCCAGCTGATGACAGAAATTGCAGTCCGACTTGAGCGAGTTGATCCAGTGGTTCTGGGTCACCATCCTCGTACCGAGACCGTTGCCATTCGCACCGGTGCCGGGGAAGTCGCTCGATGGCGGTGGCTCGAGCAGCGAGAACCAGTAATTGCCCGGATACACCTTTGCCGCTTCCTGAGGGGTCTTCGCCAGCGTCGCCGTCAGCGTGAGCTGGCTCGCGCCAGGCGTTGCCCGCACGCGCTCGGAATCGACCAGGCCGTATCCTCGCACCCACACACTGTAGGTGGCTGCCGGCAAATCCGGCACCAGGAATCGCCCCGCATCGTCGGTGACGACGATCTTGATGAAGTTGGTCGGCAGGTCCCGGGTCTCGGCGATCACCCAGACGCCGGCTTCGGGCCCCTGGCTGCTTTGCACGACGCCCGCGATTTCACCTGCGGTCGGCCGTTGCCCCTGCAACGCGCCCTGCGCGGCGAGGCACGCTGCAAGAAACATGATGACGCCCACCGAGCGCCACAAGCCCCTGGCGGTCGATCGATTCGATGTCTTCATCACATTCCTTTCGGCAGGAGGACCCGAGCGGCTGTTCATGCGTAAGATACATTGCTACTGCTTCACCGGCATGAGCACACCAACGACCTTCCCGTTGGCAAGAACCACGACGGGTTGCAGTCCTTCGGTCATGCGAAAGCGTACAGAACCTGTCGGCAAAATGCGCCGCAAGTAATTGATGTACGTTGCGTTCAGCACGATGCCGCTGGGTGCGGTATAGGTGCGGCCAGACCCAGCCGCGTTGAGATCGCTGAAACCGTATTCATCCTTATGCGAGACACCGAGGTAGCTCTCCAGCACCTTGGCGGCGAGTTCCCTGTCGGGAAGCCTTGCTGGTTTGGCGAGCGCCGCGTCTATGGCCAGACCCCCGTCGGTGACGAACGTACGCCCGTCGCTCAAACGAAGGATGCCTTGCCAGGTCGGATCGCCGGCCGTGCCTGGAGCGGTTGGTTTCATGGGAGTCTGCGCCAGGAGCACCGTGGCGATCACGATGACAACCGCTAGTGTCGCTGTAGTTGTGATGTGTTGCATGCTTGCGTTTCCGCCTGTCGATTTTGCTGTTGGCCTCGCCCTCTCTCATGGCGGTCGATTCGTGCCATCAGCCATTCTTTACGACCACCGATATTACGCCACATGTGATGGATACCCCACCTGGCACGGTGGCGCTCTCCGATGTCCAGCCGGAGCGCCAGCTGTCTAACAACCTGCAGCCTGACGCGTGGTGGGCATCGAGCCGGATTGTGCGGCATGATGAGGTCCTCCCTCTGACCCAAGACGTGGGGTTTTTGCTGGACTACGAGTCATGACCGACTGGGGGAATGGGAGCGCGACCGGTCCACACGAACGCGGGCGATTGAAAGGAATGACGATGAAGAACAGGGCGATCGTCGGACTGCTGCTGACCTGTTGCGTATGGGGTGCCGCCGCGAGCGCGGCACAGCTTGCTCCTACCACCTGTGACCGCGAATGCCTGCGCGGAAAGGTGACCCAGCTGCTGTATGCGCTGCTGAAACACGACGTCAGCGGCTTGCCCGTGGCCGACACGCTGCGCGTGACCGAGGATGCCGTCGAGAAGCCGCTCGCGAAGGTCGGACTTGTCGGCACGGTGACGCGCCTGCGCGGCTTCCGCCAGGACATCATCGACGAGCGCACTGGCGTGGTGGGCGCCCATGTCGTGGTGGAGGAGAGTGGGGCGCCCGTGCTGCTGGTGGTGCGGCTGAAGGTCGTGGCCGACAAGCTGAGCGAAATCGAGCTGGTGGCCACACGCACCCGCGCGGAAGGGCTCATCTTCAACCTCGACGGGCTGAGCGCGTCGAGTGCCATGATGAACTACGCGCCCCGTCCCGGACAGCTCCCCACCCGCGACGACGCGATTAAAGCGGCGCTGCACTACCCGCAAGGGCTCAATACCGCGAAGACCTTCGCCGCCGTAAACGCACCCTTCGCGCCCGACGCCTATCGCTACGAGAACGGCCAGGTGATGGCCGGACCAGACTGCAAGTTCGCTCCCGGCTGCCAGAACATCTCCACCCAGTCGCTCGCGATCTTCCAGCGCCTCGGTGACGTGCAGACCCGCGTCATCGCCGCTGATGAGCGCATGGGCATCGTGTGGCTGCGCATGGCCTGGGGCGTGCGCGAGCGCGGCGGCGAACAGCTGACGGTGTGGGAGATGTTCAAGGTCTACGACGGCCAGATCCACGCCGTGGAAGCGTTCATGCGGATCCTGCCGATAGAGAAACGCAACGGCGGGTGGGAGTAAGGCTGGCGCTACTTCGAGCGGCGGAAGGTGAACTCGATGGCCCCCTCGTTCCAGCTCCGTCCACCGTCGTTGGATGAGTCCAGCCGATAGACCCAGTTGTCGGCGTCCGGCACCACGTAGTGCTCGCGGACGACGATGCCTGGTGAACCCGAGGTGACCGTGACGGTGCGGCCGCTCACGGCGACCGATCCAGTGCCGTGATGCACCTGCCGCCTCAGGAACGACTCGGAGACGTTCAGATGCTCGATGACCCACGTCTTCCGGCTCTGGTCGTACTGGCGGAAGGTGATCCCCAGAAAGGGAGTGCCGTCGGGATAGGGTCCGTGCATCTCGTCGGCGATCGCCGTCCCGTCCAGGATGTAGCGGCCGACCCAGGCAACCGGGTACTCGGCCACCTTCCCATCCGGAAGCCTGGTCCTGCCCCTGCCGTCCCATTTGCCGATGAGGAACGCGAAGACGTCGAGCTCGCGCGGAGCGCGCGGGCTCCTCTCGCCATAGATGGTCTTCGACGGATCGGTCACGGTCGAGACCTGCGCGCTCGCGTTGCCGGGGACGAGGAGCGCAGCCACGACGAGTCCCGCCATGACCCCGTGACCACTGAAACTAAACACGCGTTTAGTTTAGAGCGCGCACCGCGAGATGTCAACGTCGAGGCCGTACCGGTCATAATCACGCGATGAGCCCACGGCGCCGGAAAGCGGAGGATGCGGACGTGTTCGCGGCCATGGGGCGTGTGATGCGGCGCGTCGGGCCTGCGGAGTTGACGCTCAGCGCAATCGCGGCGGAGGCCGGCGTGACCGCAGGAGCGCTGGTGCAGCGGTTCGGCTCCAAGCGCGAGCTGATGCTGGCGCACTGGCGTCAGGCCGCGGCCGGGGCCGCTGGCACACCGCCGGATCCGAGTGCGTGCGCGGTTTCTCCACTGCAGGCGCTGCGAGCCACCGCGGCCATGTTCGCCAGGCTGGCAAGCTCACCGCGCGCGGCGCTGCGGAATCTCGCTTACATGCAGAGCGATTGGGCGGACGCGGCGCTGCGCCGCCAGGTGCTGCGGCACGCGCGCGCGGCACGGGCGCGCTACGAGCAGCTCGTGACCGATGCCGTGGCGCAGGGCGAACTCCGGGCCGGAACCGACGCTCAGGCGCTGGCGCGGATGATCGAGGTGACGCTGGGCGGCTCGTTCCTGGCCTGGACGCTCCACCGGGAAGGCTCCGCCGCGACGAGGCTCCGCGAGGATCTCGACGCCACGCTGAGGCCGTATCTGAGCGATAAGTAAGCTCTTCGCTGGCCCACCCTGAGGACGGTGTTCGTAAACTGGAAAGTTACTCAGTGCCGCATCTGGGAGCTGACCTCTTTCAATTCGCTCTCCGTGCAGCTTCCCCGCTCCGCGATGATCGCGTTGTTGTTGGCGAGCCGCAGGGTCCGTGCAGGCATGACCCATGGCTCGACCAGCACTTCCGGGTCCTCGACCGTGACTTCGTAGAGCATCTGGTTCCCGGTTCGTGTGAACTTCTCGACGACGCGCATCTGGTCGGAGTGGAAGTATCCGCCGCGCGCGAGCCACGTCTCGTCGGAGAACCCAATGGAGTCAAGCACGAGCGTGTCGCCTTCCCACTTACCCACTGTGTACCCCATATACGTGTACTGCAACGCACGCTTGGGATCGTGTGGCTTCCCGTCGAGCGCGACCATGCGATGCTCCGCGTATCCTCCTGCGCCGTCGACGCCGCCTCGGTAGAGCATTGTGATGTCGGTGTCGGTGTGGAAGATTCGCGCTGGCGGTCCCTGTCTCGGAATTCCGAGCGGGAGGCAGGTCATGACCGGGTCGTCCCTGTTCGTCCACTGATCCATCTCGATCATCTTGTCCCAGTGCTCGGGCTTGTATATCGGCACGCGCATATCGAGGCGCGCTGTCGACATGAACACCCAGTCCGCGCTCTGGTTGGTCCACTCCATACAGTTCTTCGACTGGAAGGGTGTGCATCGCCGGAACATGCTGCCTACGGTCGTACCCGGGGCGCCGGCGCCCGTAAAACTCAGGCCTCCACCCCAGGATCCAGTCAGGTCAGGCTTCGCGTTGGCCAGTCTGGGCGTCGGCGCTGCCGCCGGGTCTCCTTGCGGAGCCCCGCCGCCGCGACCGCCCTGTCCAAACCCGCCCTGCACGACCGGGGACGTACCGATGAGAACAAGGATTGCCGCCGTGGTGCACGCGAGAATGCGCGCGCCGCTGATTCGCTGCTTGTTCATCGCAATCCTCACTTTCCAGCCTTCCGCACACTCTCCGGCACGGGCATGATGACGTATATCTGGCCGATCTCCGTGACCTTCGCATTCACACTGCGAACGACCGTGCCGTTCCGGCGCTCGACGATGGTGCCGGCGTACAACGCCTCGATCTTGAACAGGGGATTGTTCCAGTCCGCCCATTTGCCGTAGATGAACTCGGTCTTGTTCGGACCGTGCGTCACGACAACGCTCTCGGGCAGGTAGTTGACGAGTGTGGCCGTCGCCATCGCACCGGGGACGTCCGGAATCGGAAACGTGATGACGGCTTTTTCCCCCTGCCATTCCAGGGTCGTCACCGATTTCGCTCCAGCCTTAGCCTGGGTATCGAGCAGCACGGCCGGGTTCTCCCCGAATGACTCGCTCGGCGGCATGCCGGCCGCACCAGCGATGGCGGCCTTTGGCGCACCATGAGGGCTCGCCCACAGACGAATCCGCCGTTCCTCGAGCGTTGCCTCCCGCGGCGTGGCCTTGCCCTTGCCGGGAACGAGTTCAGCGCCCGGCATGTCTTCGTCCCAGGCGTAATCCCCGCTCAGCGTTTCAACGTTCTTGTACTGCTTCTTGTTCTTGAACGTGCACTCGATATCCACCCGGTACCCCGGAACCTGGTAGTTGGCCTGGATGCGATACTTCGCCAGCGTGCAGGGTTGACCGTCGACCTGAATGGTGCCGCCCGCAGCGTGGTAGTCGAGCGTCTTGATCAGCTCGGACTCGGCCCCGCTCCGCAGCATCCCCATATGCCAGGCCCAGTTGAAGAGGACCGACTTCAGGTCTTTGGCCCCGGCTGCGGGCGTAAATGCCCCGGCATCGCCAAAGCCACCACCTCGGCCACCGCCCCGGCCCGGAGGAGGCCCTCCGGCTCCCGGATCAGGCGCGCCTGCTCCCCGTCCTGGCGGCCCTGCCTGACCTCCTGGCGGCGGGCCTGCCTGCGCGCCTGCCGGCCCGTGATGCATCACGACGACGGCCAGGAACACGGCCGACGCCACAGCGCGTCGAAAACCCATTTGCGAGCTCCCCCGTCGTTCAGCTAGTCGATTTCGAACTTGAACTCTCTGTCGCCGAGATCGAGAGACCTGATGAATCCCGCCGGGTTCCCGTTCCTCGCTGGAAGGATCGTGGCCTTGAGGATATCGCCAGGCTTGATGGAGGTCTTGTTGAACCCCTGCCGCGTCAGGTTCGTGATGGAGGCGGTCGTCAGCACCCAGTCGGTGTACCCCTTGCCATCCTTGTTCGGGACCGTGAGCTCGATGCTCGCGTGCGGATTCGTAAAGTTCAACTTCTTGAGCCGGCCCTGCAGGACTATCTCTTTATTCAAGTCGTACACGCCCGCCACGGCATGATGGGCCTCGAGCCCGGCGCCGACCATCAGGAATCCGCACAGTGTGACCAACCCAACGGTAAGTCTCTTCATGGTTGCTGCTCCATTCCGTGATTTCGGGCCGATAGTAGCATGCCGTCGAGATCAGCCATTCTTTACGACTATCGATATTACGCCACATGTGATGGATACCCCACCGGGCACCGTGGCGTTCTCCGATGTCCAGCCGGAGCGCGAGCTGTCTGACAACAACCCGACGTGTGGTGCGCATCGAGCCGGATTGTGCGGCATGATGAGGTCCTCCCTCTGACCCAAGACGTGGAGTTTTTGCTGGACTACGAGGCATGACCGACACAGAAGCCAGGATCGGCCGAACGCTTTCGCACTATAGAGTCAGTATGAGGCTTGGTGCCGGCGGTATGGGTGTGGTGTACGAAGCGGAAGACCTGCAGCTCGGACGCCGCGTCGCCCTCAAGTTCTTGCCGCCCGAGTTCGCGCGCGACGAGGTGGGGCTGCGACGGCTCCAGCGCGAGGCTCGCGCCGCGTCGGCACTCAACCATCCGAACATCTGCACGGTTCATTCAGTCGATCGGCACGAGAACGATCACTTCATCGTGATGGAACTGTTGGAAGGCCAAACACTCGCCTCCCGCATCGCGCGCGGTCCTGTTCCGATCGCCGAGTTGCTCGCCATCGCCTTGCAGATCGTCGATGCGCTCGAGTCGGCACACGCCAAGGGAATTGTTCACCGCGATCTCAAGCCGGCCAACGTCTTCCTCACAGCGCGGGGTCAGACCAAGGTACTCGACTTCGGCCTCGCCCGATTCGACATCTCCGGTGCGGACGCCGCGGACATCACGATGGCTCGCGAGGAGCTGACCAAGCCTGGCACCGCCTTTGGCACCGTTTCCTACATGTCTCCCGAACAGGCGCGCGGAGAAGTCGCCGACGCACGCAGCGACATCTTCTCCCTGGGCGTGGTGCTTTACGAGATGGCGACAGGAGTCCTCCCTTTTCATGGCGAGACCGTGGCGCTCGTGTTCGAGCGCCTGCTGAACCACTATCCGGTGTCGCCGAGCGAGCTCGTACCGTCTCTCTTGCCGGAGTTCGATCGCATTCTCGCGCAGGCACTGGAAAAGGATCGGCAGTACCGCTACCAGAGCGCGTCAGAGCTCAGGACCGCGCTGCTGCGGCTGCGGCGTGAGGTCGAGGCCCAGCCCCGCGACGAAAGGTCGGCTCCTCCGTCCGCGCCCCGACCGTCGGCAGCCGACTCTTCGGTTGCAGTGCTGTACTTTGACAATCTAGGCGGCGGGAAGGAGGACGAGTACCTGCGCGACGGAATCACCGAAGACCTCATCACTGAGCTCTCGAAAATCCGCGAGCTGAAGACGCGGTCACGGGCCAGCGTGCTTGCCTTCCGCGACAGGCCAGTGACTCCAGCGGAGGTAGGGCAGAAACTGGGGACCGCGCGCGTCCTCACGGGCAGTGTCCGCAGGCTCGGCAACCGCCTCAGGATCAACGCCCAGCTGATCGACACACAGACCGACTACCCGCTCTGGTCCGAGCGTTACGACCGCGAGTTGCAGGACATCTTCGACGTGCAGGCCGAGATCGCCAACCGCATCGCTGAGGCGATGCGGATCACGCTTTCCCCTGAGGAGCGGGAAGCGCTGGCCTTCCGCCCGACGGAGAATCTTCAGGCTTATGACCTCTTTCTGCGGGGTCGGAACTACGTCCGCCGGCTGTCTCGGGTCGATCTCGAATTCGCCATGCGGATGTTCGAAAATGCCGTGAGCCTCGACCCGTCATTTGGTGTCGCTCATGCCGCAATCGCGGCCACGGCCGCTCAATATTTCTACTTCTGTGATCGCTCGCAGCAGTGGATGGACCGGGCAAGGGAGGCCACGGCTGTCGCCTTGCGATTCGCTCCAGACTCTCCCGAGGTGCTGGTGGCTCAGGCGTGGCTCGCTCAGGCGGAGAAAAAGTTCGACCAGGCAGAGGCATGGGTGCGCGAGGCCATCCGCAGGAATCCCGACGTCGAGAGCGGCTACTATCTTCTTGCGCGCGTTCTATTCGGAGCGGGCAAGTACTACCAGCTGATGGACATCAGCGAAGAAGCTCTTGCTCATGCCACCGAGGACTACAACATCTGGGTGCCGGTTCTCAATGCGTGTCGTGCTCTCGGCAGAGAGGATCATGAGCGCATCCTCTTGCAGCGCGAGCTCCAAGTCATCACCAGGCAGGTCGAGAAAGTGCCAGAGGACGCGCGCGCGCGCGTGCTCCTGGCGGGCGACTATGCACGTCTGGGTCGAGTCGAGGAGGCCCAGCGCGAGCTGAAACTGGCCCTGGGCTTGCGGCCGGACGACGGGGTGCTGCTCTACAACGCGGCGTGCGTTCTTTGTCTGCTCGGGCTGAAAGGGGAAGCGTTGAAAGCTCTGAAAGACGCCTTGAACGCCGGGTTCCGGCCGCACACCGGATGGGCGCGCCAAGATCCCGACCTTGTGCTTCTCCACGGTGACCCGCAGTTCGAGGAGATGTTTCCGCCGGATGTCAACAAGTAAGAACCGATCGCTCTCACTGCAGCGACCGGTCCACACGAACGCGTGCGATTGAAAGGAATGACGATGAAGAACAGGGCGATCGTCGGACTGCTGCTGGCGTGTTGCGCATGGGGTGCCGACGCGAGCGCGGCGCAGCTTGCTTCTACCACCTGTGACCGCGAATGCCTGCGCGGAAAGGTGACGCAGCTGCTGTATGGGCTGTTGAAACACGACGTCAGCGGCTTCCCCGTGGCCGACACGCTGCGCGTGACCGAGGATGCCGTCGAGAAGCCGCTCGCGAAGGTCGGACTTGTCGGCACGGTGACGCGCCTGCGCGGCTTCCGCCAGGACATCATCGACGAGCGCACTGGCGTGGTCGGCTGGCGCGCCACTCGCCTTCCAGCAGCTCGGGATTCTGGTGCCGAGCGGCATGGACCTGCCCGCATCCGTGGGATCGAAACCATGCAGTTCCGTGAATGTGCAATGTGGAACGCGTGATCGTGCGCCGATAAATGCACCGATGAAGCAGCTTGCCCGCGTGGCTCTCCTCGTCGGCACCGGCGCCGTTCTGGGTGGTGTCATAACCGTCTGGGTGACACGCGCCAGCCGGATTCCCGGACATCCGATCTACGAGCTGAGAGCAAGAAGCCTCGGAGTTGTACGCGATCGTTCCGAGGCGAACTGGCTCGAGCAGCGCTATGGACCGGAGCGACAGTCATTCGGTCCCGAAGAATGGATCATCCGCGATTACTTCGACGATCGGCGGGGTGGCGTATTTGTGGACGTCGGATCGGGCGACCACAGGGAAAGCAACAACACTTGGTATCTGGAAACCGCTCTCGGGTGGTCAGGTGTCGCCGTGGACGCCCTTGACCAATACCGAGAAGGATTCGAGCGACATCGTCCATCGACGAGATTCTTCAACTTCTTTGTATCTGACCGGTCCGCCAACACAGCCAGGCTCTTCTTCGGTTCGAAGAAGGGCGTGTCATCGTCGCGCCAGGAATTTACGGCCGGCTACGGACCGGTGCAGGGATTTATTGAAGTGCCGACCGTCTCACTCGACGACCTGCTCGAAAGCGCTGGGATCGAACGGTTCGACTTCCTGTCGATGGACATCGAACTGGCCGAGCCAAAGGCGCTTGCCGGGCTCGATCTGGCGCGCTTCAAGCCAGCGCTTGTGTGCGTCGAGGCTCATCCTGAGGTACGCCAGCAGATCGTGGATTATTTCGCCGAGCGCCGCTACGTGACGGTTGGAAAATATCTGCGGGTCGACGAAATGAACCTCTGGTTCATGCCCGTGGGCGCCAGTGTTCGCCCCTTTCCATTCCACGACGAACTCCATTAGCGTGACTCCAATGTCGTAGTGTCCACTTCTGAACTGCCTTCGATACGACCTGAGCATCACGCCGCGCGACGGTAGCAGTTGAGGAGCTGTAGGGTGCGAAAATATCGTCACACTGCCAGAACGTACTCGTGAATCACACCACCAAGACGATTGCGACTGTCCCGTAATGTCCCAGATTGTCCTTCCTGAGAGATAGGTAACTCCGTATTCCGGAGACATGGGTGACACTTTGCCGGTTCTGCTGGAGGGGCATGCCTTGGAAGGAGTGTCACGTCATGGACGAGCGGCTCCGGTTTGTCGCCCGCCTGCTCGAGGGCGAGAAGATGGCGACGTCCCTATTCACGCGCGCGTCGAGGTACTCTAAACAGCCCCGAAGTGCCGTTTTGTGAACGCTCGGTCCGAACCGGATTTCAAGTATGTCTCGAAGCGAACGGCGTCTCCTTCAGTGCAGAATTCCATCGACACCACGATGGACCAGGGCCGGTGCGAGAGGGTGTAGCCCGAGGGAGCGTTGTTGTGCCAGTGCAGGCGGCCGGCGACGTCGTTTGTGATCCCAACGTAGTGTCGCGCCGGGTCGGCGCCGCTCCGCAGGATGTAGACGATTCGCTTTTCGATTCCGTGCATGGTGCGCGACGACGCACGGTTCGGGAGTGTAAAACCGGCGCTATTCAGTTGGGATGGCCTGGAAGTACGCAGCTCTCGCAATATCCAATCGAGATCGCAGTCAGAAAGAAGCGCATGTGTCTCGCCGAAGCTCCGAAGGAACCGTAGGCGGACCATCCGCAATGGAGTGCTCGCCTTCGCCAGGCAGGTGTGGATCACAGCCTGCCTAGCCGTAGCTCGCGCGAAGCGCGAGCGGAGGATGGCTCCTCAGGCTGGACTCGAACCAGCAACCCTCCGGTTAACAGCCGGATGCTCTGCCATTGAGCTACTGAGGAACACAGGCAGTGCGGCGAGCGCCTGCATGGGACATTGCCCTGCAAGCGACCTTCAATACTAGCGAAAACCTTACAAAACGGTCAACGCGCCTGCGAATGTTCGGCATTCTCCTTGCACCACGACACCCCGGGACGCGGAAACCACGCCCGAATGGTTCGGGACATGGACATGGTGTCTCAATCCGAGATACGGCTTGGGGACGATCGAGGACAGGAAATCGAGGATAGGACTATGAGGAATCGACTTTCACTGACTTAGTCTTGAGTCTGGTGTTGGGACTGGTGCCAGGGGGCGTCGGCCTTCGCCAAGCGACGAGACCGAGCGGCTCGATGCGGCCAGAGAGACACTTCAGGAAATCCTGACGATTCCGGACAAGGGAATCCCTGAAGACCTCCTTCGAAAGGCGCATTGCGTCGCCGTCGTCCCTGGTTTGAAAAAAGGCGCGTTCATCGTCGGCGGCGAATACGGGAAGGGGTTTGTATCGTGTCGCAGCGCGAAGGCGCAGCAATGGTCGGCGCCCGCGGCAATCCGGATGGAAGGCGGAAGCGTGGGATTTCAAATCGGAGGCAGCGAGACAGACGTCGTGCTCCTCGTGATGAATCGAGAAAGGCGCCGATCGCCTGATGTCGAACCAGTTCAAGCTGGGCGGTGATGCGTCCGTCGCAGCCGGACCGGTCGGACGAACCGCAAATGCTGCGACCGATGCCACGATGAGAGCCGAGATCCTGGCCTGGTCCAAAACGCGAGGCGTGTTTGCCGGCGTGTCGCTCTCCGGTTCAACCTTGCGCGAAGATCGGGATGCCAACAAGGCGCTCTACGGGAAGGACCTTGGTACTCGCGATGTGATAACAGGCGCCGTCCCGCCTCCGACGGGTTCCACACCGCTGCTCAAACTACTGGCGAAGTACTGAATTTCTAGGTTCTAGGTTCAAGGGTTCCAGAGTTCTCGGTTCACGAGGATCAAACGAACCGTAGAACCTTGAACTTTAGCAGTTTTCTGCGTCCGCGGATCCTACCATGCTGCGCCCCATGGGACGTGATGCCCATTGTCCGGACCGCCGCGATTCAGTCTCGCCTGTTATTAACTTGTCCGCGCTGACGGTGATGCGACGACTCGTTCACGACAGCTACCCTTGCAGGACTATCGCCGCGTCCCGTTCTTCTCTTTCTGTCGCGGCGATCACAGCCGTGTCGACGATCAGCACGTAACTATCTCTGTCACCAGACGCCCTAGATACTCCAATTTGGCCTCCTGGCTTCCGGCCTTCTTATATAGTCTGGCGTTGGTATCGGTCGTCTACTCGTGCGTGTCGTTCCTACTCGTTTCCTCGTGAACATTCACGGTCGGATTCTTGTTATCGTCGTGCGGTCGCCTTGTGTTGCCCTTTCTTTTTACACTCTTGTGCCTGGCGCAGACCTCGAGCTACGTGCTATCTACAGTGAAATTCTCTTCCGATAGCAAGCCTTTCTGGTTGATCGCGTGCAGCACCATAAACCTTTGAACCCTCGACCCTTTACGGCCTCTCGGTCAGCGCGCAATCGCCCAGATACATTTCCGGTCTCGATGTGAAGCCCGGCAGGCGGATGTCCGTATACTCGTGCCGCGTGTGGATGGCCAGGAGACGGCCATCCTTTGCCGGCTTGGCCAGGACCGTCGTTGTATAAAGCGGTCCCGACAAGTGCATCTGGACCAGGTGCAGATAGTCGCCCGAATAACGGACGACGATGTAGGACGTCCCGAAGGCGCCTTCGGCATCGGCGGTGCCTTCGTCAACGTTCACATTCTTGAAGGCCACCTTGATCTGAGCACCGGCCACCTCGGCGGTGGGTCCTGGGTCGGCCCAGGTCCCCGTGGCTTTCGACGAAAAGGTGCAGTTCAACTCGGTCGTTTTGGCAAGCCGCTGCTGCAGCGCGGCCCCCTGTCCGAAGGCAGTCTCCGCCAGCAGGGACATCATTATTGAGAAGGCACACGAAAATCGGCTGAAGGTGTCGCGACATCACGGCCCAAGTATGCCGCAAAAGTGTTCCTGCGGTTGCCTCAAGCCGCCAGGCGAACGCCCTTCGTTTCCGGCAGGGTCCACACCATGAGAGCGGCAAGCACCGAGAATGGAGCGGCGAGCGCGATGCCGGCGCCGAATGAGGAGTACGCCGCGATCCAGGCAATGATCACCGGCGCGAGAAACTGCACGCCGCGCGCCAGGTTGTAGATGATCCCCAGTGCCGCAGCACGTACCGACGTCGGGTACAGCTCACTCAAGAGCGGTCCGATGCACCCCCAGTTCCCCTCACCAACCCCGACGAGGAACATGAACGCGAGGAGCATTCCCGGATACGGTTCGGCGGCGTCCCAGCCAACGGTGATCACGACCATGCCGACAGCCTTCAGCAGGGAGAACAACGCGAAGCTCGGTCGGCGTCCGAAACGGTCGCTGGCGAACCCGAAGGAGACGTAGCCGACGATCGAACCGAGCTGGTCCATAAAGAAGAGGCGCGTCGCCTCTCCAGCCGAAAGACCGCGGATCTCGCTGAAGTACGTCGGCAGCCAGATGGTCTTGAACCAGTAGGCCGCCATGGTGAGCGTGGTGACGGTGAACGCCAGGACCGTTGTTCTTCGCAGCGCCGGCCCGAGCATCTGCGTCAGCCCCCGAGGAAGGCCTCCGACCTCCGATGGCTGTTGTTGCATGCGGCGCCGACTCGCCAGCCACACGTCGGATTCGGGCATCTGACGCCGGATTAGCACGACGATCAGCGCCGGGAGCGCCGAGAGGATGAAGCTCCAGCGCCAGCCGATCAACGGCGCCAGTGAATACGCCACCACCGTGGCGAGGAAGCGCGCGACGGCGGCACCGCTCTGCAGGTACGAGCCGTAGCGCCCGCGCACGTGGGGCGGGACGGTTTCACCGACGAGCGCGTTGGCCACGGCCCACTCACCGCCGACGCCGAGACCTGTAATTGCTCTCGCGACGAGCAGCGAACCCATCCCCGTGGCCAGACCGGACAGCAGCGTGCCGCAGCTGTACACCAGAATCGTGGCAATCAGCAGAGGCTTGCGCCCAAAGCGGTCCGCGAGCGCGCCGCCCACGAGGCCTCCAACGGCCGTCAGGGCGAGTGCGGCGCCGAGAAGCACGGAAACCTGGTAACGAGACAGCCCGAGGTCCGCCACGATTGACGTCGAGGCCACGAGGAATGTCAGGAGGAGCAGATCGTAGAAGTCGAAGACCCAGCCAATGAACGAGAACGCGAGGATCTTCCGATGAATCGGCAGGACACGGCTCTCGCTCAGCAGGGGTGAACGATCCACATCGATCTGCACGTCAGGCTTCCGATCGTGCGGATGCGGGTTGTTGCATCCACGCCTGCAGTTTCGCCACGTCGCCACGCACAGTTCGGGAGGCGGCGAACAACACGAGCGCAAGCGCGACACCCAGCGCCGGAACGATGTACATCGCGGTGTGCAGCCCCTGGCCTCTGAACGGCTCCAGCGCGCGCACATCAAATCCCTTGGGCCCGCCGACCAGCCCCCGCAGTTCTGCCCAAATGAGCGACCCGAATGGCAGCGGCTCGACGGCGCCAGCCGCGCTCGCCGCCTGGAACGTGAAGTAATCGCTCACGAGTCCCGTGCCCACCGGTCCGAGCGATGCACCGAGCACGTACATCGCGAAGAAGTACAAGGCCATGGCAGACCCGCGCAGCGACGGCTCGACGACATCGTGAAGGCTCGAGTACACCGTCGAATAGTACGCGTACATGATGCCGATACCCGTCCCCATCAACAGCGCGAACGCCAGGACGTCTCCAGCCGGCTGTCGCAGCGCCACGAACATCAGCGGGCGTGGCAATGACGATCGATCCGGTCCCGACGATGAGACGACCGTCCACACGCCGGCGATAGAGGTGATCGGCCAGCGCGCCGCCCGCAACCAGACCGACGATTCCGGAGAAACCGAAGACGGCGGCGGCGACCCATCCGGCGTCGAAAAAGTTCATCTTGTGGACCCGCACCAGGAACGGCGACAGGAAGGCGCCGAGCGCATACATGTTGAAGTTGTGCAGAGCTCCCGACGCAATCACCCACCATATGGTCGGGATGGAGAGCATGAGCCGGTAAGGCGACCCGGGCCGGCGCCTCGTGCCGACCGCGTGGGCTTCGACCATGCCCCGCTGCGGCTCGCGAATCGACAGGGCCGCAACGGCGCAGACAATGCCCGGGATGGCCGCAATGTAGAACGCATTCCGCCACCCCCAGTTCTGCAGGATCCATCCGCCGGCGCCGTTGGCGAGACCGAGCCCTATCGGTAAGCCGAGCATCCAGATCGCGATCGCGCGTGCCCGAGACGCCGCGGGAAAGAAATCGCCGAGGAGCGACGTGGACGCAGGTGAACAGGTGGCCTCGCCGATCCCGACGCCGAGGCGAGCCACGATCAGCTGGCCGAAGTTCCGGGCAATTCCCGAAGCCGCCGTGAGCGCGCTCCAAATGAACACGGCGGCCGCGAGCAGCTTCCGCCGCTCGACCCTGTCCGCCAGCCGGCCCAGTGGAAGCCCGACCACAGCGTAGAGGAGCGTGAAGACGGTGCCCAGCAGTCCGAGCGCCGTGTCGCTGAGCGTCCACTCACGCCGGATGCCTTCGCCGACGCCGCCGATGATCTGGCGGTCGAAGAAGTTCATCAGATTGATCGCAAAGAGCACGGTCAGCGCATACGTCGCGCCCGGCGCCGCTTGCAGCATGTCGTCGCTCCATCCACCGTTGACTAAAACGGATAGCGTCCCGCGCGGATCGCGACGTCGGCGACGGCGCGACGAGCCGCGATCGTGTCGATGCTCGGCCGCGCCGCCGAGCGGCCGACCGCTTCGGCCAGATCGGCGCAGCCCATCCCTCGCGCCGAGAGCGCGGCAACGATCCGCTTCGCCGACACCGCAATGCGATCGGTCGGCATCGTTGGTGTAGATTCGCGCGATATCGACGCCGATGCCGCCGCGAGCCGCGTCGCGCCCGAACAGCTTCTCGGCGCGTGCGACAGCGCTCTCGATCGCATAAATCTCCATGACCATGTCGGCCGCGTGACCGAGCAGCTCCTGCTCTTCCTTGAGCCCGTCACCGTACGCGTCGACCGCGTATCCGAGCGCCGCAATGGCCAGGCGTTTTGCGTCGGCCAGCAGCACGTGCTCTGTGGCGAGGGGACCGTGCACCGGTTCCGGCGCTCGCTCCGAGAGCGCGCGCCGCGCGCGCTCTCGGCGTGAAGAGCTCCGGCGCCCGCTTGACGAGCCGTGTCGGCACGATGAGCCGGTTGATTTCGTTGGTGCCTTCGTAGATGCGGGTAATCCGCGCATCGCGGTAGCCGCGCTCTACCGGAAACTCGCGCGAGTACCCGTTGCCGCCGAAGACTTGTACGGCCTCGTCAACCGCAAACGCGAGCGTCTCGCTCGTCCAGACCTTGTTGATCGAGCATTCAATCGCGAAGGCCTCGATCGTCTTCAGGGCCCCCTGGGCATCCGTGGACGCCAGCGACTCGAGCGCGCGGTCGACGTCGCCGAGCGCACGATACACCATGGCGTCGCCCACCCAGCAGCGCAGCGTCATCTCGCCCAGCTTCTGTTTGATGAGGCCGAACTCGGCAATCGGCCGACCGAACTGGTGTCGATCGCGTGCGTACCCGACGGCTTGATCCACGGCCCGCTTCGCGCCGGTGATGTTACGCGTGCCGAGCTTCACGCGCCCGACATTCAAGACGTTGAAGGCGACCTTGTGTCCCTCACCAATCGTACCGAGCACGTTCTCGACGGGCACCGCCACGTTGTCGAGCATCACCGCGGTGGTCGAGGAGCCATCCAGACCAAGCTTCCGCTCGTCCGCTCCGCTGACGATGCCCATGCGGCGCTCGACGAGAAACGCCGTGAACCGCTCACCGTCCACCTTGGCAAAAACGGTGAAGAGGTCGGCAAAGCCGCCGTTGGTGATCCACATCTTCTGGCCATTGAGCAGGTAATGGCGGCCATCCGGCGAGAGGCGCGCCGTCGTGCGCGCGGCCAGCGCGTCGGAGCCCGCTCCGGGCTCGGTCAGCGCGTAGGCGCCAATCAGCTCCGCGCTCGCAAGCCTCGGGAGGTATCGCGTTTTCTGCTCGTCGGTACCGAAGTAGCACGAGGGGCAGTGTGCCGATCGACGTGTGGGCGCCAAGCGAGCCGGCGAAGGATGGATTCACCGAGATCTGCTCGCCGACGTACGCCGCGCTAATCTTGTCGAGCTCGAGCCCGCCGTACATGGCGGGGATCTCCAGGCGTGTGAGGTCGAGCGAGGCCGCTTTGCGGAGCAGCTCGCGCGTGAGCGTCCAGTCGTGGGCGTAGAGCGCCTCCTCGCGCGGCAGCACCTCGTGGCGCATGAACTCGGCCGCGGTCTGGCCGAACATCCGTTGCTCCTCGGTAAGGTCCTCGCGGATGAAGACCTCCTCGGCACGCGCCGGCTGCGTGAGAAACTGTCCGCCACCGAGCGTGTCATGAACGGATAAGGTCATCGGCCTCTCCCTGTTGACACACCTACCGACCGGTCAGTATAAGCTTCGTGCCGTGCGCGCCCTCAGCGAATTGTTTGATCTGGCCGGCCGCGTCGCCGTGGTCACCGGGGGGTCGCGCGGACTCGGCCTGGAGATGGCCGAGGGCCTCGGCGAAGCCGGCGCCGCGCTGATGCTCTGCGCGCGCCGCGAGGAATGGCTGACGCCGGCGATTGACCGAACGCGTCGCCGGGGCATCCGCGTGCAAGGTACCGTCTGCGATGTTGCCGATGCCGGCCAGGTGCAGGCCATGATCGACGCGACGCTCGCGGAGTACGGCCGCCTCGATATCCTGGTCAACAACGCCGGCGTGTCCTGGGGCGCACGCCCCGAGGCGATGCCGCTCGACAAGTGGCAGAAGGTGATCGACGTCAACCTCACCGGCGCGTTCCTCTGTTCGCAGGCGGCCGGACGCGTGATGCTGGAGCGCGAGTACGGGCGCATCATCAATGTGGCGTCGGTCGCCGGCCTCCAGGCGTCAGTGCAGGGACCGCATTACGCCGCATACGCCGCCAGCAAAGCCGGCCTGATGGGACTGACGCGTGAACTGGCCGCTTCGTGGGGCCGCCACGGCATTCGGGTCAATGCGATCGCGCCGGGCTTCTTTCACTCGCGGCTGGCAGACGCCGCCATTCCGGTTGTCGAACCGGACATCAAGGCCTCGAGCCCGATTCCGCGCGTCGGTGCCGCCGGCGAATTGAAGGGCGTCGCCGTCTTTCTCGCCGCGGACGCGTCGAACTACATCACCGGTCAGGTCATCGTCGTCGACGGTGGCCGATCGATTTCCTGAGGAAGGGCCCGTGAGAGAGACGCACCCGGCGCGATCCGTCGACCCGTCGCGACCGTGGCTGCGTCATTACGACTACTGGGTACCAGCCCACATGACGTACCCGGCACGGCCGCTGAGCGACATTCTGGACACCGCGACCGTTGATATTCCGGATCGCGTGGCCACCGTGTTTCTCGGGGCCGACCTGACGTATCGCGAGATCAAACGGCGATCGGACCGGTGCGCCGCCGCGCTTGCCGGACTCGGAATCACGAAGGGCGATCGCGTCGGCATCATGCTGCCGAACTGTCCGCAATACGTCATCGCCGCGTTCGCCGTGCTTCGCATCGGTGCGATCATCGTCAACATCAACCCCACGTACACCGCACGCGAGCTGCGAGGGGTGATCGCCGACTCAGGGCTCCGGATCTTGATCACGCTCGACGTGCTCGCGCCGCTGGCAGCTGACGTGCGCGCTCAGACGGCCCTCGAGCACGTGATCGTGACGACGCTGGCCGAGTACTCAGCGCAGCAGGGGCCGCCCGCACGCGTCAATGGTACGCTCGGTCTGACGGATTTGATCGAGGCCACCGACCACGCCGGACGGCCGCCCACGTCGATTGCGAGCGACGACATCGCCATCCTTCAGTACACCGGCGGCACAACCGGCACGCCGAAGGCCGCGATGCTCACCCACGGGAACATCTTTGCGAACGTGGTCCAGAACGAAACCTGGCTGTATCGCTCCTACATCCGTGGCGAAGCGCGCTACCTGATGGTCATCCCCTACTTCCACATCTATGCCTTCACGGTTGGGATGATGTCCGCGACGTGGGTCGGGGCCCAGCAGATCATCATTCCAAAATACGACGTCGAACAGGTTCTACAGGCGATTCGGGCGCATCGGCCGACGTTCTTCCCCGCCGTGCCGACCATCTTCGTGTCGCTGTTGGCACACCCACGCGTGGAGTCGTTCGGTCTGGAGATGGTGCGGACGTTCAACACCGGCGGCGCGCCGTGCCCGCTCGAGGTCTTCGAGGAGTTCGAGCGTCGCATCGGTCGGCCGCTGAAGGAAGGGTATGGCCTGTCCGAAACGTCGCCGGTCACACACTCGACGCCCCAATTGGCGCGCCGGAAGCCAGGCTCGATCGGCCTGCCGATGCCGGACACCGACATCAAGATCGTCGATGTCGAGACCGGAATGCGGGAGTTAGCGGCCGGCGAGGCGGGTGAACTTTGCGTCTGCGGACCCCAGGTCATGAAGGGCTACTGGAATCGTCCGGACGAAACGGCCAACGCGCTGCGCGAGGACGAGACCGGGCGCGTCTGGTTTCATACCGGCGACATCGCGCGCATCGACGAGGACGGCTTCACGACCATCGTGCAGCGCAAGAAGGACATGATCATCGTCGACGGGTTCAACGTGTACCCCTCCGACGTCGAAGGTGTCCTCTATTCCCACCCGGCGGTCAAATTGGCAGCGGTCATCGGCATCCCGCACGCCTATCACGGGGAGGTCGTCAAAGCATGCCTCGTCCTGCGTGAAGGGACTTCAGTCACGGAGGCCGAGATCCAGTCACATTGCGCCGCTCACCTTGCTGAATACAAGCGGCCGTGCTCCGTCGAGTTCCGCGAGAGCCTTCCCATGAGCGCCGTCGGAAAGATCCTGTATCGGGTGCTGCGGGATGGGGACAATGCGCGCTCGTAGCGCGGGGGCGTCAGCCCTCGCGTTGATCCACCTTCGCCAACTCCAGTTTCGCGATCGCTTCCCGATGCACTTCGTCGGGACCGTCGGCCAGGCGGATCGTCCGGGCGTGGGCCCACGCCGAGGCCAACCCGAAATCTTCAGACACGCCGGCGGCACCATGCGCCTGAATGGCACGGTCGATCACGCGCAGCGCCATGCGTGGCACCACGACCTTGATCATCGCGATTTCGCCACGCGCGGCCTTGTTGCCGGCGGTATCCATCAGGTGAGCGGCTTTGAGCGTCAACAGGCGTGCCTGCTCGATTTCGAGTCGCGACTCGGCGATGTCGGCGCGAATCGTTCCCTGCTCGGCGAGCGGCTTGCCGAATGCCACGCGCGACGTTACCCGGCGGCACATCGCGTCGAGCGCCCGCTCGGCGCGCCCGATGAGGCGCATGCAGTGATGGATGCGGCCTGGCCCGAGTCGTCCTTGCGCGATTTCGAAGCCGCGCCCCTCGTCGAGCAGCATGTTCGACGCCGGTACTCGGACATTCTCGAACAGAATCTCCGCGTGCCCGTGCGGCGCGTCGTCATACCCGAATACAGACAGCATGCGACGCACGGTGATTCCGGGCGCATCCATCGGAACGAGGATCATCGACTGTTGTTTGTGCTTCGGTGCCGTGGGGTCAGTCTTCCCCATGAAGATCGCGAGTCGGCACCGGAGATCCCCGGCGCCGGAGATCCACCATTTGTGGCCGTTGAGCACGTAGGTGTCACCGTCTCGAACGATGCTCGCCGTGATGTTCGTGGCGTCCGACGAGGCGACCGCCGGTTCGGTCATCGCGAAACAGGATCTGATCGAGCCCGCGAGGAGCGGCTCGAGCCACCGGGTTCGCTGCTCAGCCGTTCCGTATCGCACGAGCACTTCCATGTTGCCCGTATCGGGCGCCGAGCAGTTGAAGACTTCCGGCGCAAACGACGAGCGTCCCATGATCTCGCAGAGCGGCGCGTACTCGCTGTTGGTCAACCCAGCGCCGTATTGGCTCTCGGGCAGGAACAAATTCCAGAGCCCGGCTGCACGCGCCTTCGTCTTCAGCTCTTCGACAATCGCCGTGGGCTCCCAGCGATCGCCGCCGGCGATCTGTTGGCGGAACGTCGCCTCGTTGGGGTAGACGTGCTCGTCCATGAACGCGATGAGCCGTTGGGCGAGCGCTTCGGACCGCTCCGACCGCCTGAAGTTCATGTGAGGATGATAGTGGATCTATGACGCACCTGGTTCGGTACGATGTGGTCGATCGTGTCGCAGTGGTGACGATCGACAACCCTCCCGTGAACGCGCTGAGCGCCGACGTGTGGGCGGCCCTCGATCAGGCAGTCGCCCGGGCCGCAGCGGACGCTCACGCTGACGCCGTCGTGCTCATCGGGGCAGGCGCGACGTTCATCGCCGGTGCAGACATCAAAGCCTTTGACCGGCTCGAGACGCCGGACCAGTCGCTGCAGCGATCGGCCGGCATCCATGCGCTGCTCGGTCGCCTCGAGGATTGTGCCAAGCCGATCGTGGCGGCCATTCATGGCCATGCGCTCGGTGGAGGCCATGAGGTGGCGATGGCATGCCACTACCGCGTGGCCGAGCGCGAGGCGCGAGTCGGGCAGCCCGAGGTGCTGCTCGGCATCATTCCGGGTGCTGGAGGAACGCAGCGACTGCCACGGCTGTGCGGGCCAGCGTTAGCCCTGCGCATGTGCACCAACGGCCAACCCATTACCGCGTCGCAGGCGCTGACGGCCGGTCTCATCGATCGCATCGTGGACGACGACCTCCGCACCGCCGCGATCGCGTTTGCGAAGGAACGCGCCGCAACCCACGAGGTGCGGAAGACACGGGATCGGCGCGACCAGATTGATGATCCCGCGATCGGCATCGCCGCCTGCGACGAGATGCGGACGACGCTGGGGCCGATGAGCCGGGCGACGGTCGCCGCGCACGCGGCGGTCGATGCAATTGAGGCCGGTCTGACACGATCGTTCGAGGACGGGTCGCGACGGGAACGCGAGCTGTTCGCCGAGCGTGTCGTCTCGATCGAGTCGAAAGCGCTGCGCCATCTGTTCTTCGCTGAGCGCGAGGCGGCAAAGGTCCACGACGTGCCACGCGGGACGCCAAAGCGGCATGTGGCGCGTGCGGCGGTCGTCGGTGCAGGCACGATGGGCGGCGGCATTGCGATGACTTATGTCAATGCCGGCATTCCTGTGCTGCTGAAGGAGATCGACCGGGCGGCACTCGATCGCGGGCTCATGACCATCCGGCGCAACTACCAGTCATCGGTGGCGAAAGGTCGGATGACCCAAGAGGCCTTCGAGCGGGCGATGCAGCTCATCACCCCGGTGACGACCTACGACGGGTTCGATCAGATCGATATCGTCGTCGAAGCGGTGTTTGAGGACATGGACCTCAAAAAGCAGACGTTCGCCGACCTCGGACGGGTGACCGCGCCCGAGTGCATCCTCGCCACGAACACGTCGACGCTCGACATCGACGAGTTCGCGCGCGCCAGCGGTCGTCCTCCGAGCGTGATCGGTCATCATTTCTTCAGTCCGGCGAACGTGATGAAGCTCGTCGAGATCGTCCGCGGGCGCGAGACGAGCGCCGAGACGATCGCGACCTCCCTGGATCTGGCAAAACGACTCCGCAAAGTGGGTGTGGTCGTCGGCAACTGCTTCGGATTCGTCGCCAACCGAATGCTCGCGTATTACGTCCGCGAGGCGTATCTCTTGCTCGAGGAAGGCGCCAGCGTCCCGCAGATCGATGGTGTGCTCACGGCGTTCGGGATGCCGGTTGGTCCGTTCGGCATGCAGGATATCGCCGGTATTGATGTGGGCGCGCGGATTCGGCAGTACCTGCGATCCCTTGGAAAGACTCGGGCCGACGGACCGCAGTCGGAGATTCCGGATCGGTTGTTCGAAATGGGCAGGTACGGACAGAAAACGGGAGCCGGTTGGTACCGCTACGAGTCTGGAAGCCGCGACCGCATTCCCGATCCTCTGATCGACAGTCTGGCCGAGGAAGCGGCGGCGCGCCGCGGAATCGCGCGCCGGCCGGTTGCCGACGACGAAATCATCGCGCGAATCACGACGGCGCTCGCCAACGAGGGCGCGCGTGTTCTGGAGGAGGGGTACGCGAGCCGGGCGGGCGACATCGATGTCATCTACAGCTACGGGTTCGGCTTCCCGCGATATCGCGGCGGCCCGATGTTCTACGCCGACACGGTCGGCCTGCCGGTCATTCTCGCCCGGATTCAAGAGTACCGCGCGAGGTTCGGCGACTACTGGCGCCCCGCACCGATCATCGAACGCCTCGTGGCGGAGGGCCATGGGTTCCACTCGGTGGTGCACCCGGAGCCGACGGCGACATGATCGAGATCGACGACATCGAGCGCCTTGAAGGTCGCCTGGGCGAAGAGATTGCCGTCAGCGACTGGATTGCGATGACTCAGGCGCGCATAGACGCTTTCGCCGAGGCCACCGACGACCGCCAGTGGATTCACGTGGACGTATCGCGGGCTGCTGGCGAATCCCCGTTCGCCACGACCATCGCGCACGGCTTTCTCACACTGTCGCTCGCGCCCACACTGCTTCGGCAATCGATTCGGCTCTCGGGTATCCGGATGGCAATCAATTACGGGATGAATCGCGTGCGCTTCACCTCGCCCGTTCCATCAGGATCCCGGGTGCGTGGTCGATTTACCCCGCTCGCCGTCGAACGCCACGGCGACGCCGTCGATGTGACGTGGTCGGTCACCCTCGAGCGCCAGGACGAGACGAAGCCGTGTTGCGTCGCCGAATGGATCGTGCGCTATTACATGTAACGCTTAGATTAGAGTGGGTTGCAAGATCGTTCGTAGCGCAGGTCTTTAGACCTGCCCAGCGCCTCAAAGCAGGCCTGAAGGCCTGCGCTACGGCCGCACCGCCGGCAGTGTAGGAGAAACTGTCAACCCCGATCGCTATGATGAATCGTCGCGTCCATCTCAAACAGCGTCCCGTGGGCGCACCCACAGCAGACGACTTCTCGATCGTCGATGCGCCGCTGCCGATCGCGCAAGACGGTGAGGTGCTGCGGCGGACTGTGTACCTCTCACTCGACCCGTACATGCGCGGGCGAATGAGCGCGGTTCGCTCCTACGCGCCGTCCGTCGAGGTTGGCGGGCTGATGGTGGGTGGCACCGTCAGCGAGGTCGTCGAGTCACGCCATCCGTCGTTCGCGAAGGGCGACTTCGTCGTCGGCATGGACGGATGGCAGCAGTTTGCCTCGTCCCCGCCGACAGGCTTGCGCAAGCTCGACCCGAAGCTCGCCCCCATCTCGACGGCGCTCGGTGTACTTGGGATGCCGGGGCTGACCGCCTATGTCGGTGTCATCGACATCGGCAAAGTTCAGGATGGTGAGACGTTCGTCGTGTCGGCAGCGTCGGGCGCCGTCGGGTCAATTGCCGGGCAGATCGCGCGACTGAAGGGATGTCGCGTGGTAGGCGTCGCGGGCACGAAAGAGAAGTGCGACTATGTCGTGAACGAGCTGCGATTCGACGCGGCTGTCAACCATCGGAACGATGATCTCCGGCGTGAGCTGCGCGCGGCGTGCCCCAAGGGGATCGATGTCTATTTTGACAATGTCGCCGGCCCCGTGCTCGAGGCCGTGCTCGGATTGATCAACGTCGGCGCGCGGATTCCGCTGTGTGGACTGATCTCGCAGATACAACCGCACACCGGTGCCGCCCGGCCCAAACCTGGCGCCGCTGCTCGTCAATCGCGCGCGCATCGAAGGCTTCCTCATCTTCGATCACTTTCATCGGTTCGATGCATTCATCCACGACTGCGCCAGCTGGCTGCGAAGTGGCGACCTTCTCTATCGCGAAGACATCGTAGATGGTCTCGACGCCGCACCGGAGGCATTCGCCGGGCTGCTCGAGGGCCGGAATTTCGGCAAACTCCTGGTTCGTGTCTCGCCCGATCCGACACGTCGCCAATGAGCCCCGCTCGAACCAAACGCGACTAGGCGACGAGAACGTAGCGCGGGGGCTTCCGCCTTCGCTGAAGCTTCGGCGGACCGCCGTAGCCTTGGCGGAGGCTGGTTAGCCCCGCGGAACCAATTTCCTGGAGAGGGGACGCCGGTTAGCGAGACCGCGAGATCCAGGTCTTCGACTGCTGGCGGACGATGTCGATCAGGTTGCCGATGGCGAGATTGACGTCGATGAGGTGCAGGCCCCAGTCCGGCAACATCTGGCCGCCCGCGAACAGATCGCCGACGATGTCGTCCGCGCGCGGATCGGCTGGATCGCCGTTCACGGTGATTTCCAGGTAGGTGGCGTACTCGTTGGCGGTGCAGCGCGCCGTCAGGAGACCGGGAACGCTCACCCACGGCGTCTCGACCGCGCGTTCCGGGATAACCCATGGTCGTGGCTTCGTGGTCGCCGTGATGGTGGAACCGGCTGTCGAAAGGTAGGCGTGCAGGTCGGCCGTCCCGCCGGCAAGCGCTGCCGGGTTGGTGCAGATGGCACTCATGTTCCCATCCGAGACTCGTCCAAACCGCGAATTGGAGGGTGGCGGCGCCGTTGAACGGAACGAGACGTAGCTGATGACACAGCCGGTTTGCCCCGCCGAACGACAGACTGGCATCTGCTGGAATGTACCGCCGACGTCCTTCCCACGGGGGACGGAGAGTGTTGCGCCCAGGAGGATTGCCGAGACGATCCGCGACTGGATCGGCTTACCGTCGATCTCCTGGCGAATGAGCTCCGCGAGGATGAACGAGCCCTGCGAGTGACCGACAATGACGACGCCACGGCCGCGATTATCGTGCTCGAGGTAGTGTCTCCACGCGTTCCGCACATCCTCGAGCTGCATCCCGCCCCCGAGCGGAGTCCCACCGGCCCCGGCAATCATCCGGCGCAATCCGGCGAGCGTGACTTGACGGTACAGCGGAGCGTACGGGCGGCACACCGATCCGAACCGCGCGAACTGCTGGCGAATGACGTTCAACTCGGCCGCGTCCGCAGACATGTCGCTGTTCGGCGTCGGGTCGGTCGAGACGGTCGGATACACGTAAAAACAGTCGATGGGCGCGTCGCGATCGGCGCTCCACTCTTCGCGCGTCATACTGCCGTCGGCGCGAATGACCGTCGACGTCATATCGACGGCACACGCATCGGCCCGCCCCGGACGGCAGAGCCAGGCCGCCGCATCACCGTAATCGACCGTTTGCGCGGCGGCGGTGCCAGCGGCGCAGAGAACGAGGGCCAATACGACCTTTCCCTTCATCGTGACCATGTCGTCGTGCAGCTGCGCGGGAGCATAACACGGGGCGATCGGAGGTCGCGAACAGTCATTTCTGAGTGTGTTGGTGCTTTTTCGCGTGAATCGCCAATACAATCCAGAATCGCGGATCCCGAGTCACCAGTCTCCCGGAACTTTCGCGGATAGACCGATGCCAGCGAAGCCATCAGCGAAAAGAGTGCCGGACTCTCGGCTCAACGCGCGCCGCACCGAGATCCTCCGCACCGCCGCGCGGATCTTTCACGACCGCGGCTTCGATGCGACTTCGGTCAACGATATCGCCCGCTCGCTGGACATGACGAAGGCCGGGCTCTACCACTACTTCCCCAGCAAGGAAGCCCTGCTCTTCGAGATCATGACGTTCGGGAGCGAGCGCGTGTACGAGGAGGTCATGGTGCCGGCACATGCGATCGCCGATCCCGAGGAGCGTCTCCGGAAGATTGTCGTCCGGCACGCCCAAATCTCGACGCGAGCGCATGGTGCGGTAGCGCAGCTCATCGACGAGGTACGGGCGTTGCCTCCAGTGGCGCGCAAGCGCATCAAGCAGTTCAATCGCGCGTATTTCGATCTGATCCGCGGTACCCTGCGGGAGTTGGATGCCCAGGGACGGCTGGGCGACGTCGACCCAACCGTAGCGGCGTTCAGCATCATCGGGATGATCCTGTGGCTGCCGCGATGGTTCCGTCAGGGCGGTCGGCTGAATAGCGAACAGGCTGCCATCGAGATCGCCAATCTCGCGGTTGCTGGCGTCGTCCGCCAGCCGCGATCGCTGGCGCCGGCCAAGCCGTCTCGCCGCGGCGCAAAGTGAGCATGGGGGCGTGGGCTCATGTCAGTGTCGCGGCCGTATGCGCGTCATGGTTGACTCGACAACGCGCGCGCCTCGCGAGCCAGTTGCTCGACGCGGGCACCGAAATGTGCGAATCGCGGGTCGTCGGTCTGTCCGTGCACGTAACGGATGTAGATCTGCTGAATGATCACGGCCACCTTGAACGTCGCGAACGTCTCGTAGAAGCGGATGTCCGACACGTCACGTCCGGTGCGCCGTGCATAGCGATCGATGATCTCATCGCGGGTGAACCAGCCGTGTCGGCTCGTGACCGAGCCAAGCGCATCGTTTGCATCGCCGGGCCGGGTATGCGACCAGTACGTCAGCAGGATTCCGAGATCGACCAGCGGATCGCCGAGCGCGCACATTTCCCAGTCGAGCACAGCCGCGAGCCGCCCCGGATCGGATGTGTCGAGCATGACGTTATCGAGTTTGAAGTCGCCGTGGATGACGGACGGCACCGTCGGGTCACCTGGCAGGCGCGTCCGCAGCCATTCGGCCACCGAATCCATGTCGGCGATGTCGCTCGTCCTGGCTCGTTGCCAGCGCTCGGTCCATCCACGAACCTGGCGCGCCATGAAACCTGCGGGCTTCCCGAGGGCGGACAGGCCGTGTCGGTGAACGTCGATCGCATGCAAATCCGCGAGCGTGTCGACCATCGCAGCGCTGACACGCCGCCGGAGATCGGGTTGATCGACCAGGACGGGCGGCTCCTCGGCTCGCACGACAAAGCCGTGCCGCCGCTCCATCAGATAGAACACGGCGCCAAGCACGCCAACATCCTCGCAAAGGAGGTGCGGGCGCGGCGCCAACGGGAAGCCCGGATGCAGCGCGGCGAGCCAACGGTATTCGCGGGCCATATCGTGCGCCGTCGGCGCCACCGGGCCGAATGGCGCGCGACGCAGCACCAGCTCAGAGTCGCCGCCGAAACTCAGACGATATGTGAGGTTCGAGTGCCCGCCCGCAAATTGCTGCACGTCCATGTCACGGGTGAGATCCGCACTGGCCATGCCGAGCACGGCGGCATGCTCGCGGATGTACGACGCGAGACGCGGCCAGTCGAGTTGCTCGGCCGATCGAACAGGGCGTACATCGTCATGGATCGTCATCGGGCCGTGGGCGTCGATCAATCCAGCCGTCGGACGCGCATCATATACGACATGCGCCGGAGTCATCCATGAGAGAAGCCGTTGTCGTCGCCAGCAGCCGCACGCCGCTGGCCAAGTCACATCGTGGCTCGTTCAACATGACGCGCCCCGACGATCTCGCGGCGCACTGCATTACCGATGTGCTGCGCAAGGTGCCACAGCTCGACGCGCGCGAAATCGACGATGTCCTCCTCGGCTGTGGACAGCCTCACGGCGCGCAGGGCCACAACATTGCCCGAGTTGCCGCGCTGCGCGCGGGTCTGCCCGTCACCACTCCGGGCCTGACGCTGAACCGGTTCTGCAGCTCTGGACTGCAGGCGATCGCACAGGCGGCCCACATGATCCTGCAGGAAGGCGCGGCCGCGACCATCGGCGGCGGCGTCGAGTCGATCACGATGCTGAAGCGCGACAGTTCCCCCAACCCATGGGTGCACGAGAAGTACCCAGGTATATACATGGCAATGGGCGACACGGCAGAAGTGGTGGCCAGGCGCTATGCGATAAGCCGGCGCGATCAGGATGAATACGCCGCCGCGAGCCAGCGGCGGACAGCCGATGCACAGACTGCGGGGTTCTTTGCTGCCGAAGTGGCTCCAATCCGCGTGACGCGCGCGATCGTGGACAAGAAGACAGGCGACAAGACGGGCGATGAAGAGGTGTGCGTCGATCGCGACGAGTGCAACCGGCCGGACACCACGCTGGACGGACTGCTGAAGCTGCCGCCTGTCTTCGACACGACCAGCGGGGCGGGCACGGTCACAGCCGGCAACTCGTCGCAGCTCTCGGACGGTGCCTCGGCGACGCTGCTCATGTCGAGCGAACGCGCGGCAGCCCTTGGCGTCACGCCGCTGGTGGTCTTCCGTGGATTCGCGGTGGCCGCGTGCGAGCCCGACGAGATGGGAATCGGGCCCGTGTTTGCGGTGCCAAAGCTGCTCGCCAGGCACGGTCTGCGTGTCGAGGATATCGATCTGTGGGAGTTGAACGAAGCGTTCGCGTGCCAGGTTGTGTATTGCCGCGACCGGCTCGGCATCCCGATGGAGCGGCTCAACGTGAACGGCGGGTCGATCGCGATCGGCCATCCATTCGGAATGACCGGGTCGCGACTGGTCGGCACCCTGGCCAGCGCCATGACGGCCCGCCGGGCGCGGTTCGGCGTGGTGACGATGTGCGTCAGTGGGGGGCAGGGCGCGGCGGCGCTGTTCGAGCGATGGTAGGATCAGTGCCGTCCGACCGGTCGGTAGAAAGGAACTGATCATGCGAAGTGTCTCCCCGATGAGCGTAGCCGCACTCGTGCTGGCTGCAGCGTCCGCGAGCCTCTCGTCCGCGCAGTCCGTGAGCCATGTTGTTGAATGCGCTGTGGCAAACCTGGAGGCGAAAGCGCCCGCAGGAACGACCCTGACCGGGGCATCCATCGTGCCAGCATCCGACACCGTTCCACAGCACTGCCTCGTCGACGGACACGTGGCGACACCTGGCAACACGGTCAACTTCCGGCTCGGACTGCCCGCGGCATGGAACGGCAAATTTTATTTTGAAGGCGTCGGTGGCTTCGCCGGATCGATTGGTTCACTTCGAGCGGGGCTCGAGCGCGGATACGCATCGGCTTCGACCGACACTGGACATCAAGGCGTGGCCACCGATGCACGCTGGGCTCTCAACAATCCGGCAAAAGAGATCGACTGGGGCCACCGCGGCACACACGTGACGGCCGTCGCCGCGAAGGCGCTCACGCAGGCCTACTACGGCAGCGCGCCTCGCTATGGCTATTTCAATGGGTGCTCCAACGGCGGACGGCAGGCACTCATGGAGGCGCAGCGATACCCGGAAGACTTCGACGGAATCATCGCCGGCGATCCATCGTTCGGCACGCTGGGGTCCCTGCGCCGCACTCTCGTGTATCAGGCGATGCTCGCATCACCGGAGCGGGCCATTCCGGCATCGAAGCTCACCCTCGTCTCGAAAGCGGCGCTCGCCAGCTGTGACGGCAAGGACGGTCTGGTCGACGGACTGATCGACGATCCGCGTGCGTGTGATTTCCGTCCCGAGACACTCAAGTGCTCGGGCGCCGACGGTCCCGACTGCCTGACGGCCGGTCAGCTCGAAACGGTAAAAGCCATCTATGCGGACCTGCCAGGTCCCGGCGGCGCGGTGCTTTCTGGAATACCGCCTGGTCACGAAGACGGGACGTCCGGCTGGCAAGCGTGGATTACCGGGACCGGCGAACCGGTCGTGGGTGCCGACGGCAGCCTCACGTTCGGCCCGACAGCACCATTGGGCTTCCGTTTCCAGGACGGGTACATGAGGTTCCTCGGCTACCCGGAGGATGACCCGAATTTCAACCTGAAGGCATTCAGCCTGGCGCGCGACTGGCCAAAACTCGCTCAGCAGGCGCAGACGTTCAGCCCGACCGATTCGAACCTCAGCGCACTTCAGAAGCGTGGCGGAAAACTGATCCTCTATCACGGATGGGCGGATCCGGGCATCAGCGCCCTGGGCACGCTCCGCTACTACGAGGAGGTCGTCAAGGCGGCGGGCGGGCGAGACGAGACCGATCGGTTTGCCAGGTTGTTCATGGTCCCGGGTATGCATCACTGCCAGGGCAATGGCCCCGGACCCAACAGGTTCGATATGTTGACCGCGCTCGAAAACTGGGTGGAACGCGGTGTCGCGCCGACGCGTGTCGTCGCGTCGCATGCCCCCAGCAGTGGCGTGGTCGATCGCACTCGACCGCTCTGCGCGTATCCGAACGTGGCTCGTTACACGGGCCGCGGGAGCGTGGACGCCGCTGAGAACTTTCGCTGTGAAGCGCCCGGGAAGGCACCGGCGCGGACATCCGCACGCGCAAACGACAGGCGTTGAGTTCGTGCAACGCTTACCGCCCTTTTCCGTGCCGGGCTGGCCGCGCTACCGGAGCTGACACGAGGAGACATTCGTGCCGACCTATATAGGCGCGATCGACCAGGGCACCAGCAGCACCCGCTTCATCATCTTCGACGATGACACGCGTATCGTCGCCGAGTCCCAGATCGAGCACGCGCAGATCTATCCGCAACCGGGCTGGGTGGAGCACGATCCGATCGAGATCTGGCGCAACACGCAGACCGTGATTGCCGCAGCCCTTCGGTCGGGAGGACTGAAGCCGAGCGATCTCGCGGCCATCGGCATCACGAATCAGCGTGAGACGACCGTTGTCTGGGATCGGCGCACGGGCACACCGCTTGGCAACGCACTCGTCTGGCAGGACACGCGCGTAGCCGAATACCTGCCCAAATACACGGCACGACCTGGCGTGGAGTTCTTTCGGTCTCGCACCGGCCTGCCGCTCTCGAGCTATTTCAGCAGCCTGAAGATTCGCTGGATTCTCGACCACGTCAGCGGCGCGCGCGAACTTGCCGACAGGGGTGACGCGCTGTTTGGGAACATCGACACCTTCCTCGTGTGGCAGCTGACCGGCGGCGTCCACGGCGGACTGCACGTGACCGACGTGACCAATGCCAGCCGGACCCAGTTGATGAACCTCGATACGCTCGACTGGGACGCGGACCTGCTTGCCACGTTCGATATTCCGCGCGCCATGCTGCCGTCCATCCGCTCGAGCAGCGAACGATACGGGACCTCGCGCGCCGAGCCGATCGAAGGCGTGCCCATTACGGGCATTCTTGGCGATCAACAGGCGGCGCTCGTCGGTCAGACCTGCTTTCGTGCGGGTGAAGCCAAGAACACGTACGGTACTGGCTGCTTTCTCCTGTTGAACACCGGCGAATCCGCCGTCCGCTCCAAGAGCGGGCTGTTGACGACGGTGGCGTACCGGCTTGGCAGCGAGGCGCCTCACTATGCGCTCGAGGGCAGCATCGCCGTCACCGGCGCACTCGTGCAGTGGGTGCGCGACAATCTCACGTTGATCCAGCGCAGCTCGGAGATCGAGACGCTCGCGTTGACCGTGCCGGACAACGGCGGCGTCTATTTCGTGCCGGCCTTCTCAGGGCTCTACGCGCCGCACTGGAACGACGGCGCCCGCGGCACCATCATTGGTCTCACACGATTCTCCAATCGGGGACACATCGCCCGTGCCGTGCTCGAGGCGACGGCGTTTCAAACGTGGGAGGTCCTCCAGGCGATGGAAAAGGACTCCGGCGTGAGCCTCGAGACGTTGCGCGTCGACGGGGGAATGACGGACGACGAACTCCTGATGCAGTTTCAGGCTGACATCGTCAATCGTGCTGTGGTGCGGCCGAAGATCAAGGAGACAACCGCGCTGGGCGCGGCGTTTGCGGCGGGTCTGGCCATCGGCGCCTTCGGCAGTGTCGACGATCTCAGAGTGCGCTGGGTCGAGAGCCACCGGTGGCATCCCCAGATGGAGGACCAGGCGCGACAGCAGATGCTTCAACGATGGACGAAGGCCGTCGGCCGCTCGCTGGATTGGATGTAGAAGTGGAGTGCTCCGTCCGGCTGAAGCCGGACGCTACACCTCTCGAAGTTTGCCGTCGTAGCGTCTCAGCGATCGCTGACCGTCACCTTCACGTGGGCGTTCGTCCAGCAACACTGGAAACCGCCTCCGCCCTCACCCGTCGCATCGTTCACCTGCACGCGCAAGATGTAGTCACCGGCGGTCGCGAACGTGGCAGTCGTCGTCGCACTACCGGTCTTCTCGTCCACAACGGGCTGCGCTTTGTCGAAGGTCACATCGCCGGATGCGCGAAACTTGCTCCATGTGACGCTGGGCGTCAACGGCCGAGGCCGCCCTTCCGGCGGGCGAACCCCATCGTCGGTCACCCACACTGACAGCGGGAGCGGACGAGCCACCGTTGTCGCGTAGGACTGACTGATGCCATCTGGCGGCCCCTCATGCGCAGGGCCGTTTTCCTCGAACCTGATGCGTGGCGGTGTGTTCCCCAGTGCCACATCCTTGAATGGCGCCACGATCCACAGCGGATCGAGGTTGAGCGGGATGACGGTGGTGTGACCGTTCGCAACGATCGTCCACGTCAGTGTGTTCTTTCCGAAGTCCCTGGGCACCTTGACCACGAAGACACCCCACTGGCGGCGCGGCAAGAAGTGTGTGGGCTGACCCCGATCGGGACCGCCGGGCTCGATGCGGTTGTTCGGGCCAACAGGGATATCGAGGGTTTCTTTCTGGTTTCGATTGAAGTAGCCGACGAGCACGCTGATGCTTCCGTCCGGATTCTCGTACCATCCTTCGAAAGCGCCAGTGACACTCTGGCCGGTCTCACGGACGGGTTCGAGCGGCAGCTGCGCCGGCACCTGACGCTCCGCCATGGCGGCGATCGAGACGACAAGCGTGGCACTACCGATCAGGATGACCGATGACCTGCGGGATGGTCCCATCCGGTGACGATCCTGGCTAAGGGGCCGCGGATTCCGTACCGACTGCGGACGCCTTCCTCTTCTCGAGCTCTGCCTGGTAGTCCTCGTCGCTCATGTAGGTGATGTTCACCCAGGCATGCCCCATCTCGTCGACCGTCCGGTCGCCAAAGCCGACCCACTGATTGGGATTGGGATTGTTCTTGTTGCTCGTCGTGTTGTCGTACCAGGACGTGATCTTGAGGATCGTCCCTTTCGGCATCAGCGGCGCCGCATCGCTGGCGTACACGTAGTTGTTGTGCCAGTTGAAATTGAAGTTGTTGACGTGGCTGAGGATTTGTGTGGTGCCGTTCGGCAGAATGGCCTCCATCGACATGGCCTTGCCGCGCAGGTGCATGTGCGGCTGGAAGTTCTCGACTCGCCCGGCCTGTTTCATCACGTGGAAGTTCTGGCTCACGAACGTGCCGTTTGGCGGAATATCGATGTTTCGCGCGCCGCCGGCCACGCTGCTGAGTGAGGCCAGCACTTGTCGATATTTCGGCTCCTGGCCCTTCGGATAGAAGTAGATGCCGAGCTCGACCTGATCGGTAATCGGCTCACCGACGGCGTGATAGTGAACCTCGAAGATGATCCTCGCCCCCGGCAGCATCAGCTTGCCGCTGTTCGGGCGCATCATCTCGCCCTGCTTGCCGACGGCCCACTCCATGAAAAGCCCGGCCCCGCCCCCATCTGACGCGGGGTTCTGATCGGGATCGTCCTGCTGCAGTCTCGCCAGCGCATGATGCGTGACTCGGCGGCCCTTCACAGTTGAGGGTCGTATTTCGATCGCGCGCACCCAACGTGTCTCGGTAAGGCCGGTGTCGACGACCGGCTTGTACCACTGGTCCAGCCCCTGTGCAGGCGTGCTGTACGCCGGTGACTTGACGATGAGATCCGGCGGCCCCCCGAAACGACCGGCAAAGTTCCACACATCGTCGTCGGCGAAGATCTTTGGCGGGGGCATGTCCTTCGGGTCGCCCGGCGGCGAGCCCGCGTCAACCCAACGGACGATGGTGTCAATCTCGTCTTCAGAAAGCGATCGGTCGTTCTCGAAGCGCTGGATCCCGACTGAGGGGTCGATGTGCCAAGGTGGCATCTGGCGCGCAAGGACACGGGCTTTGATGGATCGCGCCCATGGACGCGTCTCCTCGAACGTCACGAGCGACATCGGCGCGATGTAGCCCGGCCGGTGACAGGCCTGGCACTTCTCCTGGAGGATTGGCGCGACGTCCTTCGTAAAGACGGGCGTCTTCACCGACCCTTCGGCCAGTGCCGGCGAGGCCATGAACAGGATTCCAAGGAGCGCTGCCGCGCCCGAACCACAAGCCCGCCACGCCGCCGCCGTTCGTGTCGCGTCCATCGGCGCGCTCCTCTATTATGCCCGCCAAAATACCCGGTTCCTTGATTGTGTGCCCAAGCCACACTCGTCGTCAACAAAACGACCGCATGCGGTATATTTCCTTTGCGACAGGCTCGCCCGACCAAATGTACGCAGCGCAGGCCTTTTGAGCACATTGCGAAATTGCAGCGCTCTACGACCTAATCCGTTCGATTCGCAAGGAGAGCCCATCATGTTTCGACCCGTGCATCGCATCGCGCTCGCAACCCTGGCGCTCGGCGTGCTCTGGCTTTCGGTCGGGACGTCCGGTCAGTCCGGTCCCACGCATTCGACCGGCAATGGTGAGTGGCCCCACTACACCGCCGATCTCCGCGGGACGAAGTACTCACCGCTCGATCAAATCAACGCGACCAACTTCAACAAGCTCGAAATAGCGTGGCGGTTCAAGACGGACAGTCTCGGTACGCGGCCCGAATACAAGCTGGAGGGCACGCCACTGATGGTGGGCGGCGTGCTGTACACGACGGGCGGCACTCGCCGAGCGGTCGTCGCACTCGATGCGCAGAGCGGCGAGCTGCTGTGGGTGCATCGGTACCCCGAAGGAGCGCGCGGCGCGGCTGCGCCGCGACAGCTCTCCGGCCGTGGTCTCGCCTACTGGACCGACGGGCGAGGCGACAATCGAGTGCTGTACGTCACACCAGGCTACCGGCTGATTGCGCTCAACGCGAAGACAGGCGCGCCCATCCCGTCGTTCGGTAAGGATGGAGTCGTGGATCTCAAGGTGGGCGTGGTCTACGGAACCGGTCAGCAGATCGATCTCGAGACAGGCGAGATCGGGCTGCACTCCACACCGACGGTCGTCAAGGACACCATCATCGTGGGATCGTCGATGAAGGAAGGGATGACGATCACGACCCACAACAACACCAAAGGACTCGTGCGCGCCTTCGACGCGCGGACGGGGAAGCTGCAGTGGACGTTCAACACGATTCCTCGTCCGGGCGAGGTTGGTGGTGACACCTGGCTCAACGGCTCCTGGGCCATCAATGGCAACACAGGCGTGTGGACGCAGATCACGGTCGACGAAGAACTGGGCCTCGTCTATCTGCCCGTCGAGTCGCCTTCGTCCGACTACTACGGTGGCAAACGTCCGGGAAACAACCTGTTTGGCGAGAGCCTGGTCTGCGTAGACCTCAAGACGGGCCAGCGAAAGTGGCACTTCCAGCTCGTGCATCATCCGATTTGGGATCACGACATCTCATCGGCCCCAATCCTCCTGGATGTGACGATCGACGGGAAGCCCCGCAAGCTGGTTGCGCAGCCGAGCAAGCAAACATTCCTGTACGTGTTCGACCGCGTGACGGGCGAGCCGATCTGGCCAATCGTCGAGACGCCGGTCCCGCCGGGCGATGTTCCCGGCGAGTGGTACGCGCCAACCCAACCGATCCCGAGCAAGCCTCCGGCGTACGGGCGCCCCGGCCTCAGGATTCCCGACGAGTTGATCGACTTCACACCCGAGATGCGCGAGCAGGCGCTCGGGAACATGAAGCGATACAAGTGGGGAGGCAATTACCCGTTTAGCGGGACACTCTACAACCCGCCCATCGTCGGCAATGTCGATGGCCTGCTCGGCGCACTCAACCTGGGGAATGCGAGTGGCGGAACGAACTGGCCGGGAGCCGGCGCAGATCCCGAAACAGGCATCGTGTACGCACAGGCGAACATGTCGGCGTTCACCCCCGAGTCGGTGTCGCCACCGCCACCAGGGTTCTCGGACATCCCGTATCAGGCCGGCGTGGTTGGCCAGCCGTTCCGGCTGCGCGTCGCCGCGGGAACCGGGACATACGCGGACGTGCCGCGGCCGCGCGAGCCGGCTGCGCGCGCCCGCCGCAGCAGCCCCCGCTCAGCCCGCCCGATCCTTCAACAGCGTCGAAGGTCTCTCGATGGTCAAGCCGCCCTACGGCGTGCTCGCCGCGATCGACCTCCGAAACGCGGAGTTGAAGTGGCAGGTTCCGCACGGCGATACGCCAGATGTCGTCCGAAACCACCCGAAATTGAAGGGCATGAATATTCCGAAGACGGGCCAGGGTGGCAGTGTTGGCGTGCTCGTCACCAAAACGATCGTGATTGCCGGCGACCCACAGGTCACCACCACTCCAGACCATCCACGCGGCGCGATGATGCGCGCGTACAATAAGGATACCGGCCAGGAAGTTGGCGCGGTCTGGATGCCGGCACCCGTGAGTGGCTCGCCCATGACATATCGCGTGGCGGGCAGGCAGTACATCGTCATCGCCGTGAGCGGTGGCAACTACTCCGGTGAGTACATCGCCTTCTCGCTCCCGGCGTCCGACGTCGACACGGGCGGTGCGAAGTAGTGAAGAACACGTGGCGTGCCCACCTCGCGATCGTTGCAGTAGGTCTGATGTTCGGTTCAGCCATCCGAGCTCAGTCGGCCGGCATCTCCGTCTGGGATGGTGTGTTCACCGATGAGCAGGCCGGGCGAGGCGAGGCGGCGTACCGGCAGGAGTGCGCGTCCTGTCACGGAGCAGAACTCGAAGGTGGCGACATGACGCCCCCGCTCGTCGGCGGGGGCTTCACCTCCAATTGGAACGACCTGACGCTGGGCGATCTGTTCGAGCGCATCCGCCTTACGATGCCGCTCGACAGTCCCGGCAAGCTGCCGCGTCAGCAGAATGTCGACGTCATCGCGTTCATGCTGAAGGCCAACGGCTGGCCGGCGGGGAAAACCGAGCTCGGTGGGGATCTTGGCGCATTGAAGCGTGTCACGATCGAGTCGAACAAGCGCGCAGGACACTAGCCGGTTGAGGTCATCGTTTTTGCGAGCCGCCGTTGTCGCTCTTGCCTTCGTTTCGGTCGGGCTGACTGTCATTCTCGGTCAGGCGCCGGATGCTGCTCTGCGGACGCAGCTGACGAAACTGTTCCCCGATGCGGAGAGCTTCTCACCAAAGGGAGGGTCTCCCCCTCACGTCAAGGCGTTCGGGCCGGCAGGTGCAGACAAGCAACCACAACTGCTGGGCCTCGTGTATTGGACCACCGAGCTCGAGCCGCTCGAGCGTGGCTATGACGGCCCGATCAAGATGCTCGTCGGCATGGACACGAAAGGCGTCCTGCGCGGCGTCATCGTCACCGAGCACCGCGAACCCTACGGAGACTTCTCAGTGGACCGGCCCGAATTTGCCGCGCAGTTCAAGAACAAGAACATCCGCGATTCGTTCCGTGTCGGCGCGGATATCGACGCGGTCTCCCGAGCCACGATTACCATCACCAGCGCAAGCCGCGCCGTCAGGAACAGCTCCCGGCGAATCGCCCGCGCGCTCCTCACCCCACCCGAGCCGCCGCGGTGAGTCTGCTCCGAGCAGCACGCGTCGCGATTTGCCTGGCCGCGCTGTGCGCGGTGGGATTTACCGTACCCCTTTTGGCGCAGCCCCAAGTCGAGCAACCCAACGTGCAAGACGATGCCTGGGACTTTGCGGACGAGGAAGTCGCCGAACCCACGCTTCTCGAGCTCGCACGGCCGCAGGCAGTGGACGTCGGCCTGTTCATGGCGTTCGTCGTGCTGGCCATGGTCAGCTTCTTCCGCAAGAGCGAACGCCTGAAGTACGTCACGCTCGTCGCGTCTGTCCTCTATCTTGGCATCTACAAGAGCCAGCTGATTTCCATCGTCAACGTGTTCGGGCTGATCACGGCGAACCTTCCGGTCTTTTCGTACAACCTGGCCTGGTATAGCTTCGCGATCTTCACCGTTGCATCCACGGTGCTGTGGGGCCGCCTCTACTGTGGCCGCGTCTGCGCGTTTGGTGCGTTCACACAGCTCCTCGACCGGGTGGTGCCGGCACGGTTTCGCGTGGAGGTCCCGGCACAGCTCGAGCGGCGCGCCGCGTACATCAAGTACGGCCTGCTCGTCGGAGCGATCGCGTACTTTCTGGTGACGCGCGAGATTACCTTCTACCGCTACATCGAGCCGTTCTGGATGTTCACGTTTCAAGCGTCGGCGCCGCTGTGGATTGGGCTGGGTGTGCTCCTCATCGCGACGATCTTCATCCGCAATCTGTACTGTCGGTTTCTCTGCCCGGTGGGGGCCGCGCTGGGGCTGCTGTCGGGCCTCACCGTGTTCAAGATCAAACGCTGGAAAGAGTGCAACACCTGTCTGATCTGCGAGAAAGCCTGCGAGTGGGGCGCCATTCGGGGACCGCAGATCATCAAGGCCGAGTGCGTGCGCTGCGACGATTGCGAGCGCCTGTACGCGGACACGAAGAAGTGCCCGCACTGGCTGATCATCCAGCGCAAAGCCGACATCCTTGCGCGCCAGCAGGCGGCAAGATCCTAACCTTCGGACTTCTGCGCGCGGCTCTGACGGATGTAGTGCGGACTATAGGTGAGGCCGTACGACGTCTTCTGACTTGCCGCAGCCTTCTGACGGCTGAATTCCTCGCGCGATTCCTCAATGGCCTTCAATTCTTCGCTGGTGCACGCGCGTATCGTTGATCTGCTCCCGCGGCACGAAGAACACCTGCCCGATTGGAATGCTGTGCACGAGGGTGATCCCTTCGCCCGCCTGCAAGACATAACGAAACTCGCTTTCGTGCGTGTACCAATCGGTCTCGACGCGCACGACCAGCATCGGCGCGACCGGCCGCTCGATCATGTTGAAGATGGGTGTGTAGACCGTATCCCATCCCGAAGGCGTCTGGAAATTTGTCGCACCTCGGAGTGCGATCGCGCCTGGCGGCGTGCCCATATCCTCGGGCACCAGAAACACGCGCATCACGGCAAGCGCCGCCTCGCGCGACAGCAGCGGGTTGCCCACGAACGTCACCTCCTCTTTCACCATACCGACGCCGCCGACCGGCAGGCTGAGCGTGACCTGGAAGATGGGAGTGCGGCTGTGTTCTTGCGTTTGCATGTAGTAGACGAACTTGTATCGCCCATCGCCCTCGTACTCGATGTAGAGCGATTCCTTCGGCTCGAGCGGCGCATACACCATGTAGCCGAGCGCACTGCCGGCTTCGAGCACGGGACAATGACGAGCATGCTGGGGCAAGAGCGGTCGCGACGCCTCACGTCGCGGCGTCATGCCCACCCCGGGCCGCCGGGAGTTCGGAAAATAGCGGACTTCCATGACACAACATCGTATGCGGAATCACGACCAGGCGCGACCGTCGACGACCTGCGGCAAGTACGCGTCTTCTGGTGCGACGGGCACACGTCTCGACTACAATAGCCGCCGAGCGCGACGTCTGGCGATCGCGTTTCGGTTAGGCGCGCACGGCGCGCCTGCGAGGGAGCGGCGCGGGGCGCAGGGGTCCCCGCGAGCGACCGAGCCGGGGTGTGGGGCGGAGCCCCACGTGAGTATGGAGGCAAGCCGACATGCATAACGCTCATACCACCGGAGCATGGCTTCTGGCCGCGGCCGTGTTCCTCGCATCGCTCGGGAGCGCACTCGTGGAAGCGCAGGCTCCCAAAGCCACAGGCCCAACCGTCTGGGATGGCGTGTACACCGATGCTCAAGCCGAACGCGGCAGTGCGGTCTTCGGGCAGAGTTGTTCCAACTGCCACACGCTCGGGGCTCAAGGCAATCGGCCTCTGTCCGGCGATAAATTCTGGGAGGGCTTCACCCAAAAGACCGTCGGCGACCTGCTCACGTTTGTCAGCACCAGCATGCCGAACAACAACCCCGGCACCTTGCCCGCCGCCAGCTACAACGATGTCGTGGCGCTCATTCTGAGGTCGAATGGGTTCCCGGCCGGGACGGCCGAGGTCACACCAGAGTCAATCGCGAAGGTGCAGATTATTCCGAAGGACGGCCCCGGCGAACTTCCTGCCAACACGCTCGTCCGCGTGGTGGGCTGCCTGGCGCGGGAGGGCAGCGACTGGGTGCTCACGAGCGCGACGATGCCGGAACGTGTCGACAAGACGGGCGTCGGACCGGAAGATGCGACGCGGCAACTGGGCGAACGGAAGGCCACCCTCAAGTTCGTCCTGACGCGCCTCGACACGTTCGTGGGGCACCGCATGTCGGTGAGCGGAATTTTGATGGGCGCGGGGGGCGCGGACGGCATCAACGTCACGACCATAAACCGGGTCGCCGAGTCGTGCCCCTAGCCCGTTATTTGGCAGGGGTTTCTGGACGTTTCCTCACATTTGGCCGGCGGAAGCGTTTGTCCGGTTTTGCCTGACTTTTGACTTCCGCCCGCTCGGTCCGCCAATGTCATAATTAATGGCATCGCGACCATAGCGCGCGAACGCGTTCATCGTGCCTCCCGGGGATGTGTCTCCCGAGCGGTTCAGTGTCGCGTACCCTTCAGTGGCGTGTTTGGTGCACTTTTGAATTGATGCACTTTTTGAAGAGGCAGGCCAAGATGCGCACCCTACGGTTGACGAGATGGTTGCCAATTTTCCTGCTCGCGATCGTCGCTCTTTTTCCCGCCATTCGCGGACAAGCGGCCGGCGATTCTCCGTTCGTCGCCGCCGCCAAGGACGGTGACCTGCAGGCCGTTCGCGCGCTGATTGCCAAGCGCGCCAACGTCAACGAGCCTGCGCCCGACGGATCGACCGCGCTTCTCTGGGCGGCCTATCACTCCGACGTCGAGATGGCGCGTGCGCTCATTGCCGCAGGCGCTCGCGTCAACACGCCAAACCGCTACGGCGTCACGCCGCTGCTTCAGGCCAGTCGTACTGGAGACGTGGCGCTGATTGCCGCGCTGCTCAAAGCGGGAGCCGAACTTTCGTCCATGCATCCCGACGGTGAGACGCCATTGATGGCCGTCTCGCGGACGGGCCGCGTTGACGCGGTGCGACTGCTGCTCGAAGCAGGCGCCGACGTGAATGCGTCGGACACCTATCAGCACCAGACGCCGCTGATGTGGGCAGCTGCAGACGGCCACGTCGACGCCGTGAAGATGCTGCTCGAGGCGGGCGCGGAACCCAATCGCAAGGCCCGGGTCTCGACGATCGATGACCGGAAGCACGCCGACCACGCAACCGGCGGCTTCACCGCGCTCATGTATGCGGTGCGGAACGGTCACGAGGAGGCCGCGAAGGCGCTCGTCAAGGGCGGGGCCGATCTGAAGGTAACCAATGGCGACGGTGCGACCGCGATGGCCGTGGCCATCGTGAACGACCGATTCGATCTGGCCAGCACCTTGCTCGACATCGGTGCCGATCCGAACGACGGGTCGCTGTACTTCGCGGTGGACATGCACGACGCGACCACCGACATGCGCGCGCGCGACGGATCGCGGCTGCGCGCCAATCATCCCAACAAGTTGACGGCTCTGGACCTCGTCAAGCTGCTGCTGGATCGCGGTGCCGATCCGAACAAGCCGTTTGTCGGACAGCTGCACTCGACGACGCTGTGCTGCGGCGAGGAAATCAACTCGTCACCGTTCTTCCGCGCGTCAATAGCTTCGGACGTCGAAGTGCTCAAGCTGATGCTGGCACACGGAGCCAAGGTCGAATGGAGTCCCACCGAGGTCAAAAAGGAAAGCAAGAGCGCGACGGGTGGCGGAGGCGGACGTGGAATGAACGCGAACGTCGGCAAGACACCCATCATGGTGGCATTGGTCGGCGGTCGCGGCGCTGCCTTTGCGGGCGGTCCCGGATTCAACCGACTCGGACCACCTCCGTACCGCGAGGCGTCGACCCGTGACCCGCTCGAAGCGACGAAGGTTCTTCTCGCGGCGGGTGCGGATCCGAACGCCAAGGCGCCCGACGGCGGCACACCGTTGCACCAAGGCGTGCAGGCGCGACAAGTGGCCATCATTCGCACACTCGTGGCCGCCGGTGCAAAGCTCGATGCGGTCAACAAGGACAATCTGACGCCGCTGCTCCTCGCAGAAAAGCCGCCGTCCGCGAAGCCAGGCGCGGACATGATGATGGATCCGGACGCGTACAAACCGAAGCAGGATTCGAAAGAAGACGTGATTGCCGCGCTGCGCGAGCTGATGGGACTCGGTCCCAATGATCCGGCGCCGGTGCCGCCGCCGCTCCCGAAGACCGACGACAAAGACAAGAAGGACGAGAAGAAGACCGACGAGGAAGCGCAATGAAAATCGGTCGGCGTGCGCGAGGTATGACTTCCAACAGAGTGTTGGTGGGTGCAGCTCTTGTCTGGGCAGGCGCGGCAGTCGTGCTGGCTCAATCTGGTTCGACTTCGCCCACCACACGCGGTTCGACTTCGGCACCGGCGCGCACCGCTTCGGCGCCCCCTGCACGCGCGCAATCCGCAGCTCCCGCGGCCGCGCAGGCAGGGGCGAAAGAATACCGAGCCTGGCTCAACAAGTATTGCGTCGGCTGTCACAGCGACCGCTCAGCGCAACCTTCCAACGAGCCGGTGAATCTCCAGTCGGCCAGTCTCGACGATCTCGATCCCGCATGCCGCAACGTGGGAGCGCGTGCTCCGCAAGCTCAGTGTCCGCGCGATGCCGCCGCAAAACACGCCGCATCCCAGCGAGCCGGAGTACGTGGCGTTTACCCGCTGGCTGGCTGGATCGCTCGACCGCGCGTGGGCGGGACGAAACAACGCCGGCCGGTACGTCGCCCATCGCTTGAACCGCACCGAATATGGCAACGCCATTCGGGATCTGTTGGCGGTTGACGTCGATGTCACCGAGCTGCTGCCAAGCGATGGCGCGGATTTCGGCTTCGACAACATCGCGGCCGCCTTGAATACCTCGCCACTTCTCCTCGAGCGGTACCTCAGCACGGCGCAGCGGGTCAGCATGCTGGCCGTGGGGGATACGGGCGTGCGCGCCGGGAACACCGAGTACTCGATCAGCCGTGAATTCAGCCAGAGCGGACACATCGATGGGCTTCCGCTCGGGACGCGAGGCGGCACGCTGATCCGTCACGTGTTTCCAGCCGACGGCGAGTACAAGCTGTCTGGCCGGCTGGTCCGCGGCGTCGAAGAGGGTACGCCGGCGTCGAGGGTCACGACACGCCGCATACGTTCGTCATCACCGTCGACGGCACCGAGGTGTACTCCGCCGAGATCGGCGGACCCAAAGACCACGAGGTGCAGGCGAAGGACATGAACGAGGCGAAGGTGCTGATCGACGCGCGCATGACCTCGCCGCCCATCAAGCTCACGGCAGGTCCGCACGACGTAGGATTCACGTGGCGCGAGCGACCCTTCCAGCAGCAGGACGTGTGGCAGCCCTCGTTGCGCGACAGTCAGGAAATCCACATGATCGGCGGCCTGGCGAAGCTCAGGACCGTCGGCATTGAGGGTCCGTACAAGGTGACTGGGATCAGCCCCACGCCAAGCCGTGAGCGGATCTTCGTGTGTCGCCCCGCATCGGCCTCGGAAGAGCCCGCATGCGCCGAAAGGATTCTCACGAATATGGCGCGCCGCGCCTACCGTCGTCCCGTCACCGTCGCAGATGTCGAGGCGCCAATCGAGTTTTACAAGAACGCCCGGCAGACGGGCGGCGACTTCGACGCGGGCATCCGCGCCGGGCTCGCGCGCATTCTGTCGAGCCCGTTGTTCCTCTATCGAATCGAACGTGATCTTGCCGGCGCGCGTGCAGGTACGGCACAGCCGGTCAGCGACGTCGATCTGGCTTCGCGGTTGTCGTTCTTCCTCTGGAGCAGCATCCCGGACCAGCGATTGTTGAACTTGGCCGCGACCAGCCGACTACGCGAACCGGGTGTACTGGCCGCGCAGGTCCGCCGCATGATTGCGGACGACCGCGCCGATGCTCTTGTTAACAATTTTGCGGGTCAGTGGCTTCAGCTCCGCAACCTGGAGTCGAAGGTCGCGCCAGACCTGCTCATGTTCCCGGATTTCGACGACAACATCCGGAAGGGATTCCGCAGGGAGACCGAGCTGTTCTTCGGCCACATCTTGCGCGAGAACCGCCCCGCGCTCGAACTCCTGAGCGCCGACTACACGTTCGTGGACGAGCGGCTCGCGCGACACTACGGCATCCCCGGTGTCTATGGTCCGCGTTTCCGCCAGGTGAAGTTGACCGATCCGAACCGCCGAGGCCTGCTCGGGCAGGGGAGCATCCTGTCGCTCACGTCGGTCGCCACGCGGACGTCGCCGGTGTTCCGGGGCAAGTTCGTCCTGACGACGTTCCTGAACACGCCGCCGCCTCCGCCGCTGCCGAACGTGCCAACGCTCGAAGAGAGCAACAAGGAAGCGTCCGCCAAGCCCAAGACGGTGCGTGAACAGCTCGAGGTCCACCGGAGCAATCCAACCTGCGCCGGGTGCCATCGCATCATCGATCCACCGGGCTTTGCGCTCGAGAACTTCAACTCGGTGGGCCAGTGGCGCGAGACAGGCGAGAACGGCGCGCCAATCGACAGCGGTGGTGTGCTGGCCGACGGAGCCAAAGTGGACGGGCCTGTGGCGCTGCGTACTGCCATCCTGAGCCGGCCCGAAGCGTTCGTCACGGTTCTCACCGAACGGATGATGACCTACGCGCTGGGCCGTGGCGTGGAACCGTCGGACATGCCTGTCATTCGGAACATCGTGAAAAAGGCGGCGCTCAACAACTATCGTTTGAGCTCGATTGTCATGGGCATTGTCGAGAGTGCGCCGTTCCAGATGCGGACCAAATTAGAACCCGGGGAAAACGTCAATAGAGTCGCGCGAGCGAGAGTGGAGTAGCCATGATCATCACGAAGAAGCATCTGTCCCGTCGGATGTTCTTACAAGGTACCTTCGGTGCCGCGGTCGCGCTGCCCCTGCTGGACGCCATGGTGCCGGCGCTCACAGCCTCAGCGCGCACGGCAGCCAAATCGGCGTTTCGGTTTGGCGCCATCTACCTGCCGAACGGCGTGTTTCCCGACACCTGGCATCCGGACAAGGAAGGGAGCGGCTTCGAGTTCAAGCCGGTCATGTCGCCGCTCGAACCGTTCCGCGATCAGCTCGTGACCATCAGCAAGATGAAGGCACCCTGGGGCGAATCTGTCCACGTTGGCGCGAGTTCGGCGTTTCTCAACGGCGTCGGGCCGGTCGGAGCCAGAGAGGGCACCGGCGACGCCTTCGGCAAGATCCAATCGAAGAAAACCATCGATCAGCACATTGCCGATCAGGTCGCAGAAGACACTCCCCTACGGTCGATCGAGGTCGGCACGGAGGACATGGGCACGGCGGTAGGCGCCTGCGACGGCTTCCCGTGCACCTTCTTCAACACGCTGTCCTGGCGCGACGAGACGAGCCCACTGCCGGTTGGCATCAACCCGCGCGTGACGTTCGAGCGGATGTTCGGTGAAACCGACTCAGCGGAACGGCGGGCGGCTCGCCTCAAGGAGAAGCAGAGCCTGCTTGATTCGGTCACGCAGGAAACGGCGAAACTCCGACGGACGCTCGGAGCGCCCGACCGCGCCATTCTCGACGAATACCTCAGCAACATCCGCGAGGTCGAGCAGCAGCTCGATCGAATGGAAACCCGACTCGATACCCTCACCGGTGCGCCGGAAGCACCGCTCGGGATGCCCGAGGCGTTCGACGATCACATGACGGTCACCTACAACCTGATGCACCTGGCGTTTCAGGGCGACATCAGCCGGGTCTTCACGTTCATGGTCGGACACGAGGCGAGCGACCGGGGCTATGCCCACATCGGGATCCCCGAAACGCACCACAGCATTTCGCACCACGGCAACGATGCCGAGAAGCTCGCCAAGTACGCCAAGATCGGAACCTATCAGATCATGAAGTTCGCCGAGTTCCTGGAGAAACTCAAGACCACGCGTGATGGTGATGGGACGCTGCTCGATCAGTCGGTCTTCTATTGGGGCAGCGGCATGAGCAACGGCAACGCTCATGATCGCAACAACCCGCCTGCGGTTCTCGTCGGAGGCGCATGCGGTGGACTCAAGGGCAATCGTCACATCGTCGCGCAGAAGGACGAGCCAACGGCGAACCTGCTCGTTGCGCTGGGCGATCTCGCGAATGCGAAGGTCGAATCGATCGGTGCCAGTACGGGCCGGCTCGCGCTCTAGTTCGGTAGTTGGTGTAGTTGTAGAGGCGGGTCTTCCGCCTTCGCTGAAGCTACGGCGGACCGCCGAAGCCTTGGCGGAGGCTGGTTAGACCCGCCTCTTTTTTGGGCACGGCACACTCATGACGAAACGGATTGCGATTCCGCTGGTGCTGTTGGCGATCGTCCTGTCGAGTGTGCCGGCCTCGGCACAGGTGATCCTGGCGGGGAACTGGATTCCTTACCGAACGCATGAGGACGAACAGGACCGTGGGCCCGGTCCTGACCTCGGCGACTACCTCGGGATCCCCATCAACAACGCCGGGCGGTTGTTTGCCGAAAGCTGGGACGCGTCTCGCCTCACGCTTCGAGAGCATCAGTGCCGCGTCCACGTCGCACCGTACATCTTCCGCGGCCCCCTGAACCTGCGAATCTGGGAGGAGAAAGACCCGGAGACACAGCAGGTGGTCGCGATCAAGAACTACATCAGCACCTACGAGCAGACACGCACGATTTGGATGGACGGCCGTCCACATCCATCCGCGTACGCGCCGCACACCTTCATGGGCTTCTCGACCGGCCGCTGGGAAGGCAACACGCTCGTCGTCACAACCACGCACCTGAAGCAGGGCTGGCTGCGACGCAATGGGGTGCCGGAAAGCGATCTGACGACGATGGTGGAGTATTTCGTGCGGCACGACAAGGTGCTGACGCAACTCGCCATCATTTCGGATCCTGTGTATCTCGCAGAGCCGATGGTTCGGAGCACCGATTTTTCTCTCGCAACCGAAGACAACGCCACCTGGCTCTGGCCGTGTGAATACGTGGATGAGATAACCGGCAGACCCAAGGATGAGGTTCCGCATTACCTCCCGGGCGAGAATCCGTTCCTCGCCGAGTTCGTCGAGCGGACGGGTGTACCCGCGGCAGCTGTCAGCGGTGGGCCCGAAACGATCTATCCCGAATACCGGAAGCGCTTGCAAGGAACGCCGACGGCCAGCACGGCTGCAGCCCCGCGTGTCAGTCAAGCCCGCAACGCTGTCAGCGGAGACATCGAAATGTTGCGCGTGCAGCGGAACGTGTATCTGTTCGCGGGCGGTGGCGGCAACGTGACGGTGCAGGTGGGCCCCTCAGGGTCGATCATGGTCGACTCCAAATCCGGACCGTTGACCGCGAAGATGCTGGCAGAGATTGACAAGCTCTCGACGTCCGGGAAGCCCGTGCGGTACGTGCTCAATACGAGCGCCGATGCGGACCACGTGGGCGGAAACGAGAAGCTGGCCGAGGTGCTCGGTTCGTCGCACAACTGGGAGATCGTCAACACGCCGGGCGCCACGCAGACCGGCGTCAAAATCATCGCTCACGACAAGGTGCTCGACCGCATGAGCCAGCTCCCGGTGACGGCGCGGCCAACGGAGACGTTCATTGGCCGGGAGAAGGAGTTCTACTTCAACGGTGAGCCTGTGTTCGTGTATCACGTGCCGACTGCCCACACCGACGGCGACAGCATCGTCTTTTTCAGGCAGTCCGATGTCGTCGCAACGGGCGACATCCTGAGGACCGACAGCTATCCGGTCATCAATCTTCAAAAAGGCGGGAGCGTTCAAGGCGTGATTGACGGCCTGAACCTCGTGCTGGATCTTGCGGTACCTGCACACCACGAAGAAGGCGGCACGTTCATCGTCCCGGGCCATGGCCGCATCTGCGACGAGTTTGATGTGCTCGAGTACCGGGACATGGTCACGATCGTGCGAGACCGGATTCAGGCCATGATCAAGAAAGGGATGACGCTCGAGCAGGTGAAGACCGCTCGCCCCACGCTCGACTACGACTCGCGCTACGGCGCGACGACAGGTGCGTGGACGACTGACATGTTCGTGGAAGCCGTGTATCGGAGTCTCACCAAGCCCTCCACAGCGACCCGCTGAACTTTTCACCACAGGTCACGGAGGACACAGAGAAACTAAGCCAAAACCACTCTGTGACCTCTGTGACCTCCGTGGTGAAGAGCTTTTTCAACACTCGCTCACGGCTTGCCTGTTCGGTCCATCTTTCCCAGATCTTTTTCGTTTTCGCAGAACGTTTCAATCAGGTCTGTATCAGGCAGCAGGTTGATTGGCACCTTGACGCGCCAGGGCTTCAGGTAGGCCTTCGAGTCGTCGATGGTAATGTCGATTTCCAGGTGGCCGAAGTCGCGACGCGTGAAGCGCTCGGTCACGCGCGCAACCTCGGTCTGCGGATGGCCTGACGAGGTATCAACCCAGGCGCGACCGTTGAATCCGGTAGTTTCCACGACGAGCGTGTCCCCTTCCCACCGCCCGACGGAATAGCCCAGCCAGCTCGGCTGAGGATCGGGTGGAAGCGGACGGCCGTCGAGGAAGACTTGCCGAAACGTCTGGTTGGTCGAGGTTTCGTACAGCAGGACGACCAGCGCAGGCGTCTGGACGATCTTGAACGGATGCGGCATCGCCCGGCTCCCTCCCATGTTGATACGAGGCACCCCGGGGGGAAGACATGCGACCATCGGATCGTCCTTGTGCAGGTTGCGGATGTTCTCCTTGACCTGAGCGTCCGCCCACGGATGCATGAGAAGTTCGCCAGGCTTCAAGTCTTTGGCCAGATTGCCAAAGTATCCGGCCTCGCTTTCCCATGTCCCGGAAAGGTCGGGCTTTCCATCGGGCGTCCGGGGTGTCGGCGCCGTGAGATTCACCTTTCCGTCGGGGGTTCGGGGAACTCCAGGGGCTCGATAGTTCAGCCATTGCGCGTGTGTGGCAGACGCGGTGAGGCACACCACGGCCATCACACAGGCCAGACGTGCCAAGGCTGATAGACCGTTCGCGCGCGCGGTTCCGGGACAATGGGCGCCCATGGATCCTCCTCCTCGACCGAGCTCGAATGATTGCGGAACGATGCAAGGTTACCAAATGAACTTCCGAGCTCCAAACAGCGTCTGACTCCGACGTGGCAGGCCTCGGTCACCTTGCGGTCGGTATGGCCGCCGCCCGCATCTACCCCACCCGGGGCGCCGCTGGGCGGGTGTCCTGGACCGCGATCGTCCTGTGGTCGGTACTCTCGTTTCTGCCCGATGCCGACGTGATCGGCTTTGGGTTGGGCGTCCGGTACGAAGACGAATGGGGCCATCGCGGAGCGACACACTCATTCTTTTTTGCCCTGGTGCTCGGCGCCGCCATGGGCGTGGTCGGGCCACGCTTTCGGCTCCCTGCCGTTCGCACGGGGCTTGCCGCGAGCCTCGTCCTGGCGAGTCACCCACTACTGGACACGCTGACGAACGGCGGGCTTGGATGTGCGCTGTTCTGGCCGTTCGATCTCACACGGTACCTCGCCCCTTGGACGCCGATCCTGGTCTCGCCAATCGGCCTGGGCGTCTTTTCGCCCTACGGACTTTTCGTCGCAATGGCCGAGCTCGTCTTGTTCGCGCCGCTCTTCTGGTTTTCTGGGACCCCACGGGGCTCCACGAAGGCACGAACTGCTCCTCAGCGGTGGGGCCGTCGCGCAATCCTCATTGTGGTGTGGGTGATTGGTGTCTGGCTGCTCACCGGCAGCGATTCCATTCGCGAGCGCGTCGTCCGAGTTGTGCTGTGGGATGACACCGAATTCACGGACGGTTTTTCGGACACGAAACTTGGGACGATCGCACGCGGACACACCGTTGAGGATGTGCGCGACCGTTTGGGTGTCCCGTTCCGCGAATATATGAGCTACGGCAATCGTGCAGACGGCTGTGGGGTCATACGCGTCGAAGGAAACTCAGTCGTGGCGGCCCAGCCCGGCGATCCCTGCCGTGCGCGTGGCATTCGCCCCGGTCTGTCGCGCGCGGCGGTGGAACAGGCGCTCGGTGCTCCTCGAGACACGTGCTGGTTGTTCAGCCGCAGTCCCGACGGGGGCTACTTCCGCGCGCGTGCCGTGTGCTTCACGGATGGCCGGGTTGCGGGTGTCATCCGGCGCTGGGTTCGGGAGTAACGCTGATGGAGTGGCGAAGATTGTGGTATGACTGGTGGTGAACTGCCTGGCCTGCGACCGAAGGATGGATGTGCATGACTCGCCTCTTCAGGTACGGATGTTTTACTGCTTGCGTTCTCGCCGGTCTGGCGGCTGCCGGGGCGCAACAACCGGTGTTTCGCGGCACGAGCGACGTTGTACGCGTCTTCGTGACCGTGACGGATCGAGACGGCCGGCTCGTGACGACGCTCGAGGAGAAGGATTTCGAGATCCGGGACGAAGGGAAGGTTCAGCCTATCTCGCTCTTCGACAAGAGCCCCCAGCCAGTCCGTCTGATCGTCATGCTGGACGTCTCGGGGAGCATGGAAGGCAATCTGTCGCTGCTGCGAGGGGCCTCTGAACAGCTCTTCAAGCGACTTCTCGCAGAGGATCGAGCCCGCGTGGGCACGTTTGGGCACGAGATCACCATCAGCCCTTCATTTACTCGCGATCCTGTTGAGCTTCTGACGGCACTCCCGAGATCGATTGCGACCGATGCACCGACTCCCCTCTGGCGTGCGATCGACGAAGGAATAGATGCCTTCGGGGACGCGGATCAAACGGATCAACGGGACGCGGATCAAACGGATCGACGGAACGCGGATCGCGCGGATCAAGGCAATGCGGATGGCCGCCCCGTGATCCTGGTTTTGAGCGATGGAAAGGACAGCGGCCCCATCGGCTTTCGTCAACGTTACGTCAGCCAGGTCGAGGTCATCGAGCGCGCACGCCGTGAGGATGTCATGGTGTACGCCGTCGCCATGCGAAGTCGGAGTATGCAGCGGCCGGTACCGGGCCTTGGTCCGGGTGGCCTCCAGGCCGCGCTCATGGCCGACATGCCGGATCCGGGCCTTGCGCGTGTCGCGGAGGAGACCGGCGGCGGCTACACCGAAATCCGATTCGGTCAGGATCTCGGAGCAGCCTTTGCTCAGGTGGCCGACGAGTTGCACAACCAGTACCTCATCGGCTACGCTCCGCCCAAACGCGACGGCAAGGTCCACGAGATCGACGTGCGGGTCTCCGAGCGGGGCATGAAACCCCGCGCTCGAAAGAGCTATGTCGCGCCGAAAGAGCTCAAATAAGCGCCGGCTGACGGCCGGGCATTGCGGAGGGCGGGACTGATGATCTCGAAGGGCATGCTCACCATCTCGGCGTGTTTCCTGGGTTCACTGGCTGTCGCGGCTCAAAGCCAGCCGCCACGATTGCCGCCGGCGCCGGCAAATCCACCAGCGCCGTCGGTTCAGGCACCCGCGGATCCTGGTTATGCCGCACTCATTGCCACCTGCAAGACACCGCCGCCTCCAGGACGAGGCCGCGGAGGTGCGGGTGGCCGAGGCGGCCCGCCTGCCCAGGCGCCCGGGCCCCGAGAGGTACACCGTGCAGGCGATTCCGGGTGTCATTGCCGCCGGGCAACAGTGGAAGTTCATCTGGCAGGAGGCGGGCAACAATGGCGACGGCATTGTCGGGACGAACGATGGCGCTCTGCTTCTGGCGCAGAACGACAACAGCAAGGTCGTGAAGCTCGACAAGGACGGCAAGGCGTCAACGGCCTATTCGGACACGCTGACGGGAGGATCGCTCTCGATGAACACGAAGGGGGCGGTGTTCATCGCCAAGAGAGGATTGCGCGCGGCAGTCGTGCAGCTTGCGCCGCAGAAGAAAGAGCTGGCGAACACCTATCAAGGCGATCCGCTCGATTGCATCGGCGGAGTCCTCAATGATTTGACGGCCGACAGCAAGGGCGGGGTCTACTTCACCATGGGCGGCGTGTACTACGCCAACGCGCAGGGCGTGGTCATGAAGTACGGCGAGAACATCACGCCCAACGGCATCGTCCTGAGCGCGGACGAGAAAACTCTTTACGTCACGAATGGTCCGACGCTGGCGGCGTTCGACGTCCAACCTGACGGCTCGCTGACCAACCAGCGCGAGTTCGCGCGTCTCGAGGGCGGGGGCAAGGGTGATGGCAGCGCCATCGACTCAGAGGGCCGCGTTTACGTCACCACGAACGCGGGCGTCCAGGTGATCAGCCGCGAGGGCAAATATCTGGGCATCATTCCCACCCCTCGCGGCGTCATCAGCACCGCGTTTGGCGGCACAGACAAGAAGACGTTATACGTCCTCGCCCGGGGCGCGACGGATGCCAGCGGCGCTGAAGTCGCCAACGCCGCGCAGGTGTACGCGATTCAGCTGCTCGCGCAGGGATATAAAGGGCGCGCGAAATGAAAGGGGTCAGATCTTGATTTTTGCGCTCGGCCGCATGGGCGCGCAAAAATCAGATCTGACCCAGACTCAACGCGCAGCCGCGGTGTCACTCGTCGGCGCCGCTCCCTTCACAATCTGAAGGAACTCTTCGTGCGTGCCGATGCGGCCGTGCGCGGGTGCGTGCTGCGCCACGTCGAATTTCAACTTCAGAATGTTCTGGTTCAGGGTGCGCATGCCGGGCGACGGCGGTGCGGGCTTCGCTCCCGGTGCGGGCGGCGAGTACAGATCTGCATTGAAGAGGATCTTTTCCTTTGGCAGGTACGCAATCAGCATGTCCAGGCTGTGATTGCCTTGCCGGTACGAGTTGTCCCCCAGCTCGTACGCCACGTCTTGCACCTTGACGACCTCCAGAATTCGCTCGCCGTCCGTCACCACGTATTTCGCCGTACTACGGGGCTCGCCGGCCACGGTTTCAATCGGCGGCGGCCGCCGGCTGATCCAGTACATCGGGTTGTACAAAGCCATTCGGTCCGGCTGGAGCGTGCGCGGCGCAGGGTGGAAGAGAATGTCGAGGTAGTACTGCTTGTTCGACTCGTGCGTCACGATGGTGGTCCCCTGCGAGAGATAGGTGCGGAGCCCGCCGGCATGATCGAAATGGTGGTGCGTATTGATGACGTACTGAACCGGCTTACCAGGAACGAGTCTCGCGGCTTCCGCAATCACCGCCAGCGAACGTGCCTCGTTGTTTGGCGCGTCGACCACGGCCACATAGTCCTTGAACGCCACGAGCAGGCTGTTGTGCGTGCCGCCGCCGAGCAACCAGACCCCCTCCGCAAGCTTCTGACTTTCCACCCTGGCCGGCGGAACAACGGCCGTGCGCACCAGATCGGGCACCGGCATCGTGGTCACCGGGGCATTCGGCTTCACGCTCGTGACGCGGTACTCGTAATAGTTGTGCGCGACATTCAATCTGGGATCACCCTGATGGGTGTGGAGCAACATCGGGAACATCACCCCGCCGAAATCCTTGTACTGCGTGTAGCGCATCTCGTAGTCCATGTCGCCATAGACGGGGTTTGGGAACCACGTCCCGACGAGCTCCACGAGATTGCGGTCGTCAATCGTGCCGTTGATCTTATATTTGCCGAGAAAGGTGAAGGACACGATCGTCACGCTCCGGCCGAATTGCGACAGCCCGAAGTCTGATGCGCCGATGAACTGCATCTTGATGGCTTTCGCATCGGACGCGGCAAGGGCGGCCTTGAGAAACCCGTGGGGTGTAATCGCGAGCTCGAGTTGCCGGAGTTCGTTGAACGGCACCCCGTCCAGATAGGGCCGCGTGAGCGCGACCGGCATGCCGTCGCGCATGTCCCAGGCGTGGGACCCGCTGACGATGGCCGTGATGCGTTGTTCGGCCATGGGCACCCTGCCGAACGTCGGAAAGTTGCCCTGCCGCCGTGTGTAGTCCTCGCGCGACCACTTGGCGTCGAAGTCAATCGCGCGCGTGTAGTTGGCCACTTCGAACTGCGGCCAGTTGCCGTTCACGTCGTACTGTTGCCCAATGAGCGACGAGGAGCCCGCACCCGAGATCTCGATGGTCTTCAGGTTGTCAGCACCCATGGCCTTGGCCGACGCGAGCAGGGCCGCGCGAGCGTCAACCTCCTGGGCGAACAGGCTCGCAACCGACAACCCGAACACCGCAACGAGAATCGAGAGTCCTCGCACCATATTGATTCTCCTTGTCCAATCTCTATCCGGAGGGGACCAAGTCTGTCACGGGGCCTGCCTGGTTGCAAAGGCCTCTTTGGGAGACAATGTCGAATCACCTTTCAGTCACCGAGAGTGGTTATGGCATCTCCTACTCACTTCCAGAAGCTGGAAAACATGATGCACTCGGCCCCAATCATCAAGGTGACGGGGGCGCGGGTTGCCATCAGGCACGGCGAGGCTGAAATCATGCTGCCGGTGAAACGTGAGTTTTTTCATTCGGCCGGAGCCCTGCACGGCGCCATGTACTTTCTTGCGTTGGATAACGCGGCGTTTTTTGCCGTCAATTCTCTGGTCGAAGACGTGTTCGTCCTGACGACAAGTTTCACGACATATCTCACACGTCCGGTGTCTGAAGGTCAGGTGAGAGCTGTGGGAAAGGTCGTGAACCAGAACCGCAGCCAGTTCATCGCCGAATCAGTGCTGTTCGATTCACAAGGATCGAGAAATTGGAAGGGCAACGGGACTCTTTGTCCGGAGTCGCATTCCTCTGTCGAGCGAAATCGGCTACGAGTGAGGCGAGTTCACAGTTTTCAGTTTTCAGTTTTCAGCGGGCGGGTTCTTCTTCTGTTCAGCCAGCGTGGTGTTGTAGTTCTTTTCCATGTTGTCGACCCACGTCTTGTAGCCAGCGGGATCGATGTACGGGTTTGTGGCGCCTCCAAGCCTCTTGTACTTCCCGCCCAGGTCGAAGAACCAGCTGTGAGCGCCGAGAAACACGTCGGGCTGCAGCATCTTGAACTTCTTGATGCTTCTGGCGAAGTCATCGGCAATCTCGGGATAGTTCTTGTTGTTGACCAGACGAGCGTTCTCCTGGAGACCGCCACACGCAATCAGGGCCTCGAGCGTCCGGCCGCCGTCCTGAACTCTCAGCGTCCAGGTCGTACATCCGCGCGTGTGGCCGGGAGTCAGGTGGGCCGTAAGCGTCGTATTGCCCAGCGTGACTTGTTCGCCGTCCTTGAGCACGCGGTCGATTGGATGCGCCTTCCCGCTCGGCGCCTTCATGGCCTTGAGTGCCGGCACGTCCTGTTCCATGGCCATCACCGTGGCACCGCCGGTCAACTCCTTGACCATGGCGTCGGCTTGCATGTGATCCCCGTGGGCGTGGCTGCCCAGGATGATCTTGATGTCCGTTGGCGTAAAGCCAAGCTTCTCGATTGATGCCCGCAGGAGAGGTACGGTCTCCTCGAAATTGGTGTTAATGAGGATGTGACCCTGAGGAGTGGTGATGAGGTACGAATTGAGTGTCCCTGTGCCGACATAATGGATGTTTCCGATTATCTTGTGAGCGGGAAACGCCATTCTGTCCTGGGTCCGATCCTCGGCGCTCTGCGCCTGAGCCGAAACAGACATCCACGCAAGGCCCGCGACAAGAATCAATGCTCGCATATTGCCCCGTAGAGCGGGGCTTTGCCCCGCGAAACCGACGTAAATATGTCGCACACTGGCTATCAGTAGCATACGGCAATGTAGCGCGCGGGCTTCAGCCCGCGCGACACTCGCTTAACGAACGACGAAGCGCTCCTCGTGCAGGACGGCCCCGTCCTTGGTTCTGAGCTCGACCCGCCAGTCGCTGCCCCCCTTGGTGTCGACGGTGGTTCGACTGTAAGTACGGTAACCATCGGCGGTGTTGACGCGGACGGGAAGGTTCACCACCCGGTGCAAACGATCACCACGATACCAGCGATGCTGGACCGCTGTCACCGTCGGAGACTTGAGCCGCGTGTAGAAGACGATGGAGCCGGAACCAACCGGCTGACGAGGAGAGACGCATCGCCAGTCTCGTGTTGAGAAATTTCCGCACAGTTCCGCGGCGGCGACGACCAGCGGCTGCGGCACAGACGATGTCGTGCCGACGCTCTTTGGTGTGGTGTTCGAGCTCTTCGCGGTTCTGGCCGGTGCCTTCGCACTCGCGGCCGGCGGCGGAAGCGTTTCGCTGACTCGCCGCTCGTCGGGCGGTCTCGCGGTCTTCACACCGGTTTTTGGGGACTGTGAGGAGGTCGGCAAGCTCTTTGATGATGCACGCGAGGTTTCCGTGGGCAATTCGACCGCGTCATTCGATCGGAACCATGCCGCGATCGCAATGAACCCCAGGAACACTCCGACGGCAATCACGGCACCGACGGCGAGTGGGTGCGACCATCCCCTGGATTCGACCGGTCGTATTTCTTCGACCGGTTGCTCGAGCGAAACCTCGTCGATACCGGTGACATCGACAGCCATTCCCCGAGCGCTGCAGAAGTCCTCGAGGTTCTTGCGACTCGTCAACACGAAGGGATGATTGGGCTCAAGGGCGGCCGTCGCAATCGCGTAGGCCCTTCGAAAGAAGGCTTCGGCCTCGACGGGCTTTTTGGTGATCTCACACACGACGCCGAGATTGTTCAACGTGTTGGCGAGGTTCGGATCTGTGGGACCAAGGCTGCTCTCTTGCAGCTCGGCCGCCTCACGCAGCAGTTGCTCCGCTGACGCGTAGTCGCCGTCAGCAGCCGCCTGCTCCGCCGCCTCGATGACCTCTCGAAGGTCGCGCCATTCCGCCATGCATACCCCTTGCGCGGAGAGGTTGGGAGCGCCTCTCGTTGGACGATCGAGACCCCATTGTAGAACAGGGATCGCCAAACTGGTGGTGGACTTGAGATGTATCAAACCAGGCACAATAGGCAGATTCCGTGTTCCTCCAGTCACGATTCTTCACGGGTGTCCCGATGCCTTCGTCAACGTATCGAACCGCGATGAGGTGCGCTCCAGAAAACCTCCATGCTCATCGCGCACCAGAAATAGGGCGGCCAGGTTCAATCGCTCCGACAGGGCCAGGCCTTCGTCCGGACCGAGCACCATGAGTGCGGTGGCGAATGCGTCGGCCCTCACCGAGAGGTCGTCGATGACGGTCACTGAGGCGAGACGGTTGGTGATGGGCCGGCCCGTCCGGGGATCGAGAATGTGGGTCAACCGTACGCCGTCCACCTCATAGAAGTTTCGATAGTCGCCGGACGTTGTCATCGAGTGGTCCGAAAGCTGGACGAATCGCTGACCGATCGCTCCCCCGGCATCCGGCCGTTCGATGGCAATCTGCCAGGGACGGCCCCCTTCGTTGCGGCCCTGCGCTCGCAACTCGCCGCCCACGTCCACGAGAAAATCGTTGAAGCCTCGAGCCATTAACCGAGTCGTCAGCCGATCGACGGCATAGCCCGGTGCGACGGCGGAAAGCTCGCAGCGAACGTCGGGCCGCTTCTTTCGAACCGTCAACGTCGCTTCGTCCAGTTCGAACATGTGCGTACCCACCGCCTCGCGGAGCCGTGCGATCTCGGCCTCATCTGGCACGCGGTCTCGCTTGCCACCGGGTCCGAATCCCCATGCGTCGAGGAGCGAGGCGACGGTCACGTCCAGGGCGCCACCGGTCAACTCCCCAATCTTCTGCGACCACTGGAACACCTCGAACGTCTCTCGAGACAGAGTGAACGAATCTGTGCTTCTAAAACGGTTGAAGCGCGACAACTCCGACTCGCCGTCCCAGGTCGACATGAGCGCGTTCATGCGCTCGAGATTCGTACGAATCTCGCGATCGAGATTGGCAGCGTCGCTCAGGCCTTCAGGTCCCGTGACGACCTTCACCGAATAGGTCGTCCCCATCGTCGGACCACGAAACTCGATGATGCGGCGCGTGGGTGCGGGAGGGGTCGCGCAGGCCGCCAGCAAGGAACAGAGGCACGCAACGACAAGCGCACGCATGCGCCCGAGCCCCGCACCCGGATCGCCGCTAAACACCCGCACTGAATCCACCACGTGGAAGAGTCGCTCGTGGAACTACATCGGGCTGTCGGCCGTCGGGCCGTACATCTGCGGAAGTGGCACGTCCAGCTCGCGCAAGTAGACCGTCAACTGTCCCCGGTGATGAATCATGTGGTTCATCACGAACGAGCGCAGCACGGCAATGCGGGGCATCGAGAACACCGTCTTCCCGCCGTTTTTGAACGTCCACATCACCATCATCTCGCCATCGGTAGCACCAGCGATCACGGCTCGAGTGGTGCGGACGTTTTCGTCCAGGGTTTTCAGTGTCGTCCCAACCGATTCGAATTTCAGCGGCGTGAAACCCGGCCCGCCCGGAGGGTTGATATCGAATTCTGTCTGCTTCATCGTCGACACGGCCCAGGTGAGAAGGTTTGCGATATGCAGCGACAGATCGCCGAGCGAGAACGACTTTGGATGCGGTTTCCAGCTCGCCTTGTCATTCGGGACCCGCTCCAGCAGCTGGCGTGTCAAGCCCGTCTCTCGATCAAATTCCGGCAGCAACGATTCCGCAATACTCATGGCGAGTGCCTCTGACTAGTTTTCAGTTTTCACTTTGTTTTCACTTGTTCAGTTTTCACTTTTCAGTTTTCAGTTTCTTTTACGCCGTCTGAGCTTTCCACCGCTTGGCCCGGGACCTGCCACGGCCTGTAAAGCGCAGTTGAACGATTAAGCCCACCAGACCCAGCGCGAGCCAGACGACCAGCAACCCTCGATCTGCCGGCTGCAGGCTGAACGCGTAAAGAACCCACACGTCTCCGGCCGCTGCCTTGAGGGCGCGCTCGTTTCCCGCAATGGCGAGCGCGCCGATGACGAGCGTCCAGGCGCCACCAAACGCCGTGGCAACCACGATCACATAGCGTTGCAGAATCATGGCCGCGACGGCCCCGCTGATCGCAAAGAGGATCAGGACAACCGGATGCGGATCGGTTCCAATCTGTGCCCACGCGGCGTGGACGATCAACGCGCCGATTGCTGCCCCTATGAGTGCCACGCCAAGGAAGTAGGCCGTATAGAAAATCAGCCCACCAATGAGCCCGCCGGCAATCGCGGCGAGAACGAGCTCGGTCGTGCTGCCCGCCCCGATGGCGGACGTCGCGACGAGCGCACCAATGATGAATCCGTAGAGAACCAGAACGATACGGAAAAACCGGTATCCAGCAAAGCACGCGACAAGGCCGCCGACCACGAGCAGTGCCGCCGCAGGAGTTTGATAGGTCAGGGGGAGCATATACAAAGGGTGCCGCGTGCCTGGTGCTTGGTGCCTGGTGCTGTGCCTGGTGCCGGGTGCCTGTGCCTAGTGCTGTGCCGGGTGCAGGGTGCTGTGCCGGGTGCGGTGCGACGTCTAGCACCCAGCAGTGAGCACCCAGCACTCAGCACCCTGCACAGCACCAGGCACCAGGCACCAAGCACCCGGCACCCGTGTTAGATCTCCCGCCTCCCTTCGAGCGCCTTGTGCATGGTCACTTCGTCTGCGTACTCGAGATCGCTGCCGACGGGGACGCCCATCGCAATGCGGGTCACCTTGACCCCAATGGGCTTGAGCAGGCGCGCGAGGTACAACGCCGTCGCTTCTCCCTCGACGTTCGGGTTGGTGGCGAGGATGACCTCATCGACGCCTTTCTCGACGCGAACGAGCAGCTCTTTGATCTTCAGGTCGTCGGGACCCACGCCCTGCAGCGGCGACAACGCCCCCATGAGCACGTGATAGGTTCCTTTGAACTCGCGCGTCTTTTCGACCGCCGTCACGTTCTGCGGCTCTTCAACGACGCAAATCATACGCTGATCGCGGCCGGGATTGCTGCAGAAGACGCAAGGGTCGATGTCGGTCGTGTTGCTGCACACCGAGCAGTACGTCACGTGGTCTTTGACGTCACGCACCGCCTCGCACAGCCGCTCGGCTTCCTCGCGCGGCGTCCTCAGGATGTGGAAGGCCAGACGCTGCGCCCCTTTGGGACCAATCCCTGGCAGACGGCGAAGCTGATCGATGAGACGAACGAGCGGATCAGGGTAGGACAAGGCAGTGACCAGTGGGGAGTGATCACGTCAGAGTCCGGGAATCTTCAAGCCTCCGAGCATCCCGCCCATGTGTCGCCCCAATTCGTCGTCGACTTTACGGACGGCATCGTTGAACGCCGCCACAATCAAGTCCTGCAGCATGTCGACGTCGTCTTTGGACACGCATTCGGGATCGATCTGCACCTTTTGCACCTGCTTCTGGCCGTTCATGACGACCGTCACCATGCCGCCGCCGGAGGACGCCTCGACGCGCAAATCATTCATTTGCTTCTGCAGGCGCTCCTGCATCTGCTGCGCCTGCTTCATCATTTGCTGGATATTCACGTCGGCTACATCTCCTCAACGTCTCTGATTTCCGCCGGAAACACGTCGAGCATGGCCTGTACGGCAGAGTCGGCCATGGCTTCGGCCTTGAGATCGGCCAGCTTCGGCGGTCCGGCCGATGAAGCGGCAGCGTCAACCGCCGGCTGACCGGCTTCCAGCTGGGCCGAGACGATCGTCATCTTGCGGCCCGCCATTTCCGAAGCGGCCTGTTCGAGCCAGGTGCGATTCTGGTCCAGCTTCTCTCGCAGGGTGCGATGCGTCGGTAGAAAACTGAAGGTGATGCGGCTGCCGTCGATGTCAATTCTCTGCGCCTGGGCGATCACCGTGTTGTACAGCACCGCTCTGGCCCGGCGCACTTCCGCGAGAAACTTGTCTTTGACGCTATCGGTCGCGTCGCCACCGCGTGCGGGTGGCGGCGGATGCTTTTGCAGGTGCCTTCTCAGGTCCTGGAGCAGGACCGGCGGGACGGGCGGTCGACGGGAGGCGACTGTGGCTGAGGCCGACTACCCTTGCCAAGGCTCTCCAGCAGCTCGGTCAGCGGCACCAGTTTCCGAAGGTGAATCCATCGCAGCAGAGCCATCTCCAGGCTGTAGCGTGGCTCCGCGGAGCTGCGAACTTCGGCCTCGGCCCGTGTCAACACGTCGAACGCCCTGAGCAAATCCTCACGCGAGAACCGTTCGGCCAGTCCGCGAAGAGTGTCGCGCTCATCTTCGCCGGCAATTTCCGGATCGTTCACGCGCTCGGGATCGACCGAGATGACCAGCAGGTCGCGAACGACTCGGGAAAGCTCGCGACACACCAGTCGCAAATCGTTGCCCTGCTCGACGAGCCGCGCCGCCAGCTCGAATGCCCTTGGTGCGTCCTCGTCCGCAACGACCCGCACGATGTCGAACAGCACATCGCGCCCCACCAGTCCGAGCACCGTTGTGACATCGTCCAGCGAAATGGTGTCGCCAGCGAAAGCAATGACCTGATCGAAGGCACTCTGGGCATCGCGCATGCTGCCTTCGGCCGCCCGGGAGATCAGCGAAAGTGCCTGATCCGGCACCTGATGCGTTCGGCATCGGCAATCGACTCGCAGTTGCGCGGCAATCGCGCGCGACGGGATCGTGCGAAACTCGAACACCTGGGCTCGCGACAGAACTGTTTCGGGAATCTTTCCGATCTCCGTCGTCGCCATCATGAACACGACGTGTGACGGAGGTTCTTCGATTGACTTCAGCAGGGCGTTGAACGACGAGTCGGACAGTTGGTGCACCTCGTCGATGATGAACACTTTGTAACGGTCGCGCACGGGCTTAATCGCGAGCCCGGAGATGATGACCTCGCGAACGGTCTCAACCTGAGTGTGCGTGGCCGCATCGATCTCGAGAACGTCGATATCCCGCCCTTCCGCAATTTCCAGACATGGATTCGCACGTGCCGCACGGCTCGGCGGTCGGACCCTTCACGCAGTTCAGCGCGCGGGCAAGAATCCGTGCGGTCGTCGTCTTGCCCACGCCGTGCGGACCCGCAAACACAAAGGCGTGATGAATACGGCTGCCGGAAACCGCGTTGCGAAGCGTCCGCGTGACAGCCGGCTGACCGATGACCGCGTCAAACGACTGGGGACGCCACTTTCTGGCAAGAACCTGGTAGGGCATCAGGAGCCTTCAGCTATCAGTCGGAGTGTAGCGTCCGGCTTTAGCCGGACGTTCTGCGTCAGCGAAGACTCCACTGCGGCCCGGAAGGACCTGCGGCACAGGTCAGTAACTGCTTAGCGCTGCTGCCTTCCGGCCCTGACGCGGTTCGCAGGCCGAGCTTGCACAGGGTCCGGGCCGCAATGGAACCCGGCCTTCGCGCACGCTCAGATCGTGCTGAGCGTTCGTCGAAGGACGAATGCCCAGTTTAGCACAGGGGTTTTATCCGCATTATCCGCGCAAATCCGCGTTCGGCGATTCCTGCGGCACGATGCGCAGCGTCCGTCGCTCACCACTTCGAATCACCGCGAGAGGCGACGGCGTGCCAATCAACCGGTCCGTCAGCAGCCGATGAAACGCATCGATCCCTTCGACGGGCCGCTCATCGAAGGCGACGATGATGTCACCCTCCTTGACGCCAGCCTGTGCGGCGGGACTGTTGGGCTCGAGTCCCATTACCAGAACGCCGAATTCGGTTCGAAGGCCGTGCGCCCGCACCATAGCCCTCGGGAGAGGAGTATTCTGACCGGCGATCCCCACCCAGGAACGGCGCACTCTCCCATCCTTTATTAAGGATGCGGCCACGTACTGGACGGTGTTGCTCGAAATGGCAAAGCAAATGCCCTGGGCAGGCAGAATGACGGCCGTATTGACGCCAATCACCTGACCCCGCGAGTCGACTAACGGGCCACCGGAATTGCCAGGATTGAGCGCGGCATCGGTCTGGATGATCTCGTCCATCAGACGTCCAGTGCGCGTGCGTAACGATCGTCCAAGGGCACTGACCACGCCGGTTGTGACCGTGCACTGGAAGCCATAGGGATTGCCAATGGCCACCACGAGCTGACCCACGCGCACCTGACGCGAATCGCCAAGCGATGCCGCCACGAGATTCGACGCGCCAATTCGCAGGACGGCCAAATCGGTGTGAGGGTCCTCACCGACGAGCTCCGCACTGGATCGACGTCCGTCAGTCAGGGTCACTGTGATACTGCCCGCCTTGTGCACGACGTGGCTGTTGGTCAGCACAAGCCCATCGGGCGTGAATACGAAGCCAGAACCAGTACCGCCGCGACCGCCAGGCAACGGCTGGTCGTTGGGGCGACGGCCGTCGAAACGGCTGTCAACGGTCACGACGGCTGGACTGACCATGTCGACCACCCGCACAACCGCACGCGAGTAGGCGTCGTGGAGAAACTCGTCTGCCGCGACAGGTTTGTCGTCGGGCAACGGCTGGTTAGATACCAAACGGTCGTCGCCGGCAATCAAAGACACACCCATGGATTCGTCTCCGGGATTTGGGAATAGCGCTCGATCGATTAGACGATGAAGGAGGTCGGGAGTGGGTTCTACAGGGTTCCGTAGAACCCTGAACAGGCCTCCTACGTGCGATGCTCGTCGATGCGAGTGACCGTTGGGGCACTCTCGCTCCGCAGCTCTCGCTTGAGCACCTTGCCCGTGGCACTGAGTGGCAGTTCGGTCCGGAACTCGATGAGGCGCGGATACTTGTAGGCCGCAAACTGTTGCTGGCACCATCCCAGCAATTCTTCGGCTGAAATCGTCATCCCATGCTTCAAGACGATGAACGCTTTGATCTCTTCACCAAGGCGCGAGTCGGGGACGCCGACGACCGCGGCGAGAGACACGGCCGAGTGCGTCAACAGCACCTCTTCAATTTCACGGGGGTAGACGTTGAGACCGCTTCGGATGATCATGTCTTTCTTGCGATCGACAATGGACAGGTAGCCCTCGCTGTCGAACGAGCCAATATCGCCCGTGTGAAACCAGCCGCCGCGAAGCGCCTCGGCGGTTGCTTCCGGCCGCTTGTAGTAACCCTTCATCACGTTGTTTCCGCGGATCACGACCTCGCCGGGCGTGCCAACGGGCACGGGCTCGTCGCTGTCGTCCACGCACCGTACCTGCACTCCGAAGACCGGTTGCCCTACGGTCCCCGGCTTGGTCGGCCGTTCGAGATGACTGAATGTCGCAACCGGCGCCGTCTCGGACAGGCCGTAACCTTCGATGATGCGGACATTGAACGTCTGCTCGAATGCTCGCATCAGCTCGACCGGCATCGGGCTGCCCCCCGAGATGGCCAATCGCAGGGATGCGCTGATGTCCGACACGTCGACATTGTTCTTCGTCACGTGCTCGAGAAGACCCCAATACATGGTCGGCACACCAGCCCAGTGGGTGACGCGCTCGCGCTTGATCGCGGCGATGAGCGTGGCCGGATCGAACCGGGGAAGCAACACGAGCGTGCCGCCCGCGTAAAGCACCGCGTTCATTTGCGCCGTCTGACCGAAGGAATGAAACAGGGGCAACGTCACGGCGGTGATGTTCTCCACGTCTCCCCCAATGACCGGGAGCGTGAGCTCTCGCACCACCATCGCGTTCACCGTCATGTTGAGGTGCGTCAGCTCTGCACCCTTCGCCTGACCCGTCGTGCCCGATGTGTACAACATCACGGCCGTGTCATCGGCCGCGACCGCGTGCGTCTCGAATTCCGTTGGCTGACGATGCATCAGCTGCGCGAGCGTTCGAGCACCGTCGATAGGGCTCTTGGTCGCCGTCGGATCGATCGTCATGACGATCAGATCCTCGCATGACGTCACGACATCGATGCCGGCCTTGGCCATCTGTGCCATCGGCAGCTCAGAGGTGCCTTCGAAGCAGAGAATCGTTTTACAGTCGCTGTCTCGGAGGTGGTAGGCAATCTCACGGGGACGCAACAATACATTCAGCGGAACCACGACCGCACCAACTTTGAGGATGCCGAAGTAAGCCATTGCAAAATACGGCAGATTCGGACACATCAGCGCGACGTGATCGCCAGGACGAATACCCATGGCAAAGAGCCCACCCGCGACCTGTGAAGACATGGCGCTGAGCTGCGCGTAGGTCAAGCGCGTGTCGCCGTAAACGATGGCCGTCCTGGCGGGTCCTTTGATGAGGTGTTGGTCGAGAACGCTGGCGAGATTCAGTGTTGTGGGATTGGAATCGGGCATCGGCGGCATTGTAAAACAGACAGCATGATGCGTGCGAGACAGCCAACAGCGGCCTTACGGCTGTCGTCTATAGAGCGTGTGACCGATGGCGAGCTGGTTGGACTGGCGCGTGCGGGGGACAACGATGCCTTCAGCGAGCTGGTGAGACGCCATCAAAACGCTGTATATCGTGCGACGCTTGCGGCACTGGGTTCCCGGTCGGACGCCGAAGACGTCGCTCAGGAGGCATTCGTCCTGGCTTTCCGGAAACTCGACGGGTTTCGAGGAGAATCGAGCGTCAGGACGTGGTTCGTCGCCATAGGCTGGCGTCTGGCGTTGAGTCGGCGCCGCGGCCCCCTGCGCCGTCTCAGGCACATGCTCTCGATCGACCCGGCTGTGGAGTCTGTGATGCCTTCTCAGGCGCCGTCGCCGGAAACGACGGTGATTGGCGCCGATCTGTTGGGGCATGTGCGCCGGCTGATTCAGCGCCTGTCGCCGAAGCTCCGTGATGCATTACTGCTGTCGACGGGATCGGAAATGAGCTCTGAAGAAGTGGCGGCGATATTGGAGATACCACCGGGCACTCTGCGCTGGCGCGTGCTCGAAGCGCGGCGCCAACTGCGCGAGCAGCTGCGGCGACAAGGCATCAGGTATCCAAGATGAAGATGGAAGACGATCGTGTTGACGATCTTATCGACCAGGCGGCACGTCAGATGACGAGCGGCAATCCTTCAGCAGCTTTTGCCGCCGGGGTTCTCGATCGCATCGAGCGGGCCAACCCTCCCTCCGGCACGCAGAGGCCCCTCTGGTCGCCCTGGCGGTTCGCGACAGCCGGAGCCCTCGCGCTGGCAGTCCTCCTGCTGTTCCTCTCTTCGCGGCAGACAGTTCAGGGGCCGATTCCAAGCGAACCCTCTCAGCGCAGACAACCTGTCTGAAACGAGCGCACGCAGTCAGCTCACCCAGCGTTGAACCCCCGGCCCAAGTCGTCGCAGCGGATGTGGCTCTCATGCGTTCAACGCCCTTGACCGTTCAGAGTCGGCCCGCACCGGAGCCATTTCCAACCGTGCCCCCAATCGAGATCGAGTCGATCACCCTCGATCCGATTGAGATGGCGGCAATCGACGTGGCTCGTCTCGAACTCTCACCCATCAGGATCGAGCCGGTGGGAATCCCTAGACAGGAGACTCCATGACACGCCCAGTCTTGTTCGGGGCTCTCGCAATCGTCGGGACGATGTCGGCGTCGACATTCGCGCAGACACCCTTTCCCGCCCCTGAGCCAATTCTTGCCGAACCGATACTGGTCGCCGCGCAGGCGCCACCAACTCCGCCGCCTGCGCCACCTCCCCAACAGCAGCAGCGGACTCCACAACCGCCCAAAGCCCCAGATGCTCCAGGTGCCGCGGCACCGCCGCCCAAGCCACCGCCGGCGCCTCCCCCGCCAGCCGAGGTGACGCGTCAGTCGGTCAACGTTCAGGTGGACGTGACGATTCAGAGTAAGGGGGGAACGGGTACGCCGATCTCGAAGACGATGACGATGCTCGTGGCCGATCGTCGTAGGACGACGCTGACGGCACAAGCCTCGGGAGGAGTACGGCGCCTGAACGGGACTGTCGACGCCAGCCTGTTGCGCGACGGGAAGATCGAGATGAGCCTCAACCTCGACTTCGACGTGAGCGAGTTCAAACCGGAGTTCAAACCGGGCGTACTACCGGACCAAGGGGGAACCGCCTATCGCGGCGTCGTCAACGTCGTACTGGAAAGCGGGAAGCCGCTGATGATTTCAACATCGTCAGATCCCCTCACAGACAGAACCGTGACCGTGGAGGTGAAGGCGACAATCTTGAAATAAGGCCGTCCGTTTTTCACGGGACGCTGATCACCGCGGATCACGACACGGTCTAGATTGGAGCGACCGGCAGCCTGGCGAAAGCCAGGCTCCTGGAAGGCGAACGAACGAGGATAAGAACGCTGGACCATTCCCCCGAGGCGTTCTTATCCTCGTTCGTTCACCTTCCGCGCGCGCCTGCGGCGCGGCCGGTCGCCCGCCTGGCCCCCGGGCCGGCATCAAGCTGTATTTCGTTGAATCCGCGACAATCCGCGTCCCGTGATCAGCACTGCTCTGCCCGTTAGGTATAATTCTAAATTCAGGTTTGTCAGGAGGCTCGGACTATCAGACACGTTTCCGCCATTCGCCTCGCGATAGCTGCAGTGATCACGACGGCCACGATGTCCTGCGGCGATAATCCCAATGAGCCCACATCGCCCATCCTTGCAGTCTCGTCCGTTTCGCCAACGAGCGGCCCTACCGTTGGCGGCACCCGAATTATCCGTAACCGGCGAGAATTTTGCCGCCGGCGCGACTGTGACGATCGGCGGAAGCAATGCCTTGAATGTCACGGTCGTCGATGCGACGACGATTTCCGCGACGACCGCGCCTCGTGTGGGAGGACCGGCCGACGTCACGGTCTCATCGGGCGGCCGGGGCGCGACCTTGCCCGGCGGCTTCACGTACATGGACGTCCAGAACCAGCCCCCGACGATCAGTGCCGTCCGAGCGCAGGGCACGAAGTACCAGAATCAACCTTCCCGATACGCGGACCTCGACGAAGATATCGAAGTCTCGGTCGACGTGTCTGACAACGAAACGCCAATCCCGCAACTCAGATTCGAGTGGTCATCCAGTCCCTCTGGTGGAACGTTCAGCGGCGAGGGGCGTGTGATCAGGTGGCGCGCACCTCGCGACGTCGATCGAACACCTGTGGCTTACACGCTGACCGCCACGGTCATCGAACAGTACCAGACGGTAGATACGGGTGGATCTGTGGTGACGAGAGAGCATCGAACGACAGGCACGGTAGTCGTGCAGGTGCACAACTCATCGAAGGAAGTGGCCGATGTGGCCGGTCAGTTCCTTGCTGATTTCTCGAATAACAGCGTGGCGCCAGAGACAGCCGTACGAAACTTCAGCGACAACTGCGCGGGCAAGTCTGCCGAGCTCAACGACGTCAAGGACACCCGGTCAACCCGCACCATCACGGCATCCAACATCGGCACGCCCACGGTGCGAATCAATTTTGGCGGGGTCTGCCCTTTCCGTTCCCGCTCCGGCGATGCCTGCGTGACCATGTCCTGCAGGTGGACATCAACTATCAAGGCAACCGGAAAGACGGAAAACACCCAGGGCACCTGCTACCTCACGGCCGTTCACGAGGCCCCACGGTGGTTGCTGTGCGACAGCGAGTTCGACGGCACGAGCTCAGTCAATCTGCGCTTCCCGTTCTAGCAGAATACCAAGAAAGGCTTCTTTACCACGGCCCCCCTCGACAACACTCGGGGCGCCCTGAGCGTGCCGAAGGGAGGAAGTGAGCCGCTTCGTTGGGGGCAGGGGCCCCACGCTTAACAAAAGGAGGACACCATGTCAGTCGCAAAGGTCTCTGAAGTCAGCGCGACGTCAACCGTCAGCTTCGAAGATGCCATTCAACAGGGGCTGAAGCGCGCCGGAAAGACGCTTCGCGATATGCGAAGCGCGTGGATCAAAGAACAGCAGGTGCGTCTCGAAAAGGGACGCATAACCGAGTATCAGGTGAACATGATGGTGACGTTCGTGCTGGATGACTAACACGAGCCGCGGTCTAAAGCCGGCCGCTACAAAGTGGAGGGGGCCGAAGCGGGACGGCTACGGGGATGGTTTCGAAGATACGGGTGGGCTGTTCGCGACGCGAAACTGCTCCCAGGCCGCACGCATCTCACGGGTAAGATCCGCGGCAACCTGTCGGATTCGCGGTTCCAGTCGGGCAATTGTCGCGCGCTCCCGCTCACGTACGGCGGCCGTTGCGGAGGCTGGAGGCAGGCTTGCCCTGCCGAGCTGTGCTCCGGCATCGAGGGCCAGCTCCTCGAGGTCTCGGCTCGATCGCAGGTCTGGGATACGCACTTCGACGTAGGTGCGATCCCAGCTTCGGAGCCACCACTCGCGCGCGGCGGATAACCCGCGAATGACCGAGAGCACCTCGAGCTGCAGGCGGCCAATCTGCCGTAAGCCGGTGAGCACGCGCACGGCCTTCCCGTCATTAGGCGTCGTAATGCACGAGACGCCACTGAGGTCGCTCACCTCTTTGGCCTCGAGAATAGCGTCGTCGTCGTCCGCCGGCGATGGCCCCTCGACCCGCATCAGGTACTTTGGCGTCGTGTAACTGCCAACACCCATCCGTAAAGCCCCCATGCGCTTGAGCGTGAAGAACCCCGGTGGTTTCGACGTATCCTCGGCCGCGACGAGCGCGAGCGCCGCGCGTGCCTGCGAGTCAACGAGCGGCGAAACGGGCTCCATCCGTTGGTCAGAAGAGGCGAGAAATGCTGCCGAGCTTGGTGGCTGCCGAGCGCGCAGGCGCTCAACGATATTCGGGGTGCGCGGAACGTATGATGGATCTCGCAACGCCTGCTGATAGCCCTTCAAGAACTGATCGATGGCATGGTTCGCGCGCGACTGCCACCCTCGCCGAGCCGCCGCCAAATCGAGCGACCCGATAAAGCGCACCAGATCGACGACCGCCGGACCCTCGGCCGAATCGTCAAAGTCGTCGAGGCCATGCGCTGTGCTCGTCAAGCCGTACTGTTCGACGTGCGCATCTCCGTGCAACCGGACGCTGGGGATCTTCTCGGCGCTAAACGCCTGACACACGCGCTCGCTCCAGACCCTGTTCACGCGCCGGAAGAATGCATAGGGATCCTGTCGCAGCGTCGCGACGAGAACGGGTGGTAGCAGGCCCTGGTCGCCCAGCCACTCGGTCGCGAGGTCGCCGCCTTCCCCGCGCTGCCGCGCGCAGCGCGCCCTCGGTCGCCGAAAACGGTGTCAGGGCGACGACAGAAATCAGGAAGATGGTGATGGCTCGAACGTACACGTTGATACACCTATCTTAGCGCCCTCAGACGCTCGGCGGGTGCCTGTTCGGTAACGAAAACCGGCCAATCCCGGGCCTTGAGCTCCCCAACACCCGCTTGTCGCATTCCCTATTGATGGCAAGCTTCGCCGTCTTTCCAGGGAGTCGGACATGATGCGCAGTTCTACCGTATTCTTGTTCCCTTTGGCGTTACTGGTTGCTCTCGTCCGGCCCACCAGCCTGGCGGCCGCGACTCTCGAGCCCGAAACCATAGAGGCCTGGAATCGATACGTGGCCGCCACCGAAACACGGATCACCCGTGAGGTGTCGAACGGATCGAGCTTTCTGGCGCAGGACTTTCTCGATACGGGCCGCAAAGCTCGCGAACAGGTTCTCGCCGGACACATTGCCATTGCAGAGATGAGCGCGACCGATGGCAACGGCCGCACAATCGCCGTTCCCGGCGGCCTGATCCATCATTGGCGTGGGAGTGTGTTCGTGCCAGGCGTCACACTCGAAGGACTGCTGACGCGACTCAAGAATCCCTCAGAGCGGGGGCCCCATCAGGAGGACGTCCTGGCCCTTCGAGTGCTCGCGCGGCAGCCAGATCGGTTGAAGCTTTTCATTGCCATGACGCGCAAGAAGATCGTCACGGTGACCTATCACACCGAGCATGACGTGACCTATCAGCGCCACGGGCCAATGCGCGCATCGAGTCGAAGCGTTGCCACAAAGATCGCCGAGGTTGACGCCGCGGGCACGCCGGATGCGCGAGAACGGCCACCGGGCGAAGACCGCGGGTTTCTCTGGCGCCTCAATTCATACTGGCGGTACGAACAGGTCAAGGGCGGCGTCATCGTAGAGCTCGAGTCGCTGACGCTCAGCCGCGATGTGCCTCTGGGCTTGCGTCTCGTGGTCGAGCCGTTGATCGACCGTGTCGCTCGAGAGTCCGTGGGGCGAACGCTGGACAACCTGCGACGAACGTATACATCGACTCTTATGGCCCACGTCGTGAGCACGCGCGGTTCACGCACAGCAGGCCTATCAGGCCCGCCTGGCGGAACCAAACCAAAGATCCGCGCCTACGTGACCTCTGCCTACGAGCCGTTCCGTTCGCGGCCCAACATCCACCACAACGCGAACCCCAGCACAGGGAACCCGGCGGCAAGCAGAAACGCGGCCTCGTACTGCTGCCGATCGAACAACCGACCAAACAACGGCATCACGACCGCAACCACTGCCGACCAGGCGCCCGCACCGACGCCGGCAATGAAGCCGGAATGCTCCCCGGAGTAAACAGATGAGGCGTACGACACGGACAGGATGATGAACCCCGCAGCGACGAACATGGCGAGAAACAGCTCGCTCATCACGAGGGGGAAGGAATCGAGGCGAGGTGTCAGGGCGAGCGGCAGGCTGAAGACGAGGGCCAGCCCCATGAGACGACGATGAAGGTGGAACGAAGAATGCGCGTTCCGAAGTCCCCGATCGACGAGATAGCCCCAAAAAAAATACCCGACTTCCCAACCGAGCGGAGGAATCCAGAGCACCCGACCAATCTCGACCTGACTCTTCCCCATCGCCTGGTTGAGGTAAATCGACGCGGCGTACAAGATGAACCCCAGTGGCAGCGCTCCGAATGCGTACGCGGAAATGAAGCTCCATAGTTTTGGATCCGTGAAGCGCGGCGACGTCGTCCCGAAGGCCTCGCGATTCACGGAGGGAGGCACGTGACGCACGGCCGGCAACCGGCTGACGAACCACCACAACACGATCCATGCGAATCCGATGAGCCCGGTGAACCAGAACGCGGCCCGCCATCCCCACACCACGACGATGGGTGTGATGATGACCGGGGTGATGACCGCGCCCAGCGATCCACCGCTATAGGCGAGCGCGACACCCCGAGAACGGCTTTCGACGGGCAGCGTCTGCACGACCGTCCGAAGCCCGCCGGGGAACGTCGCGCCCTCTCCGAACCCGAGTGCGGCTCGTGCGGCGGCCAGTCCAATCATCCCTCGCGTCAGCGCATGAGATACCGACGCCAGCGTCCACGCCGCGACAGCCGTCATCATTCCCCACCGCAGCCCGAACCGATCGAGCCAATGCCCCCAGATGGGGTTGCTGATCATGTAGGCAATTGAGAAGGCGGAAACCACCAAGCCATACTGTTCTGCGCTCAGGTGCATTTCCTGAAGGATCGTGGGAGCCAACAGTGCCAGCGTATTGCGGTCGACGTAACTGATGAAGGACACCAGCATCATCGACAAGGCTGGCACCCAGACGAAGAGTTTTGGTTTTCCGGCAGTAGTCACGCGCGGCATGCTATCGCGGATCGGCCCTTCAAGCCTTCGACCGGCCGGGCCGATAAAAGTCTAGCGGATGCTGAAAATAGCTCTTTACCACAGAGACACAGAGGTCACAGAGTGGTTTTGGTTTAGTTCTCTCTGTGTCCTCCGTGGCCTCTGTGGTGAAATCTTTTCGCCGCGTCGCGGGATCCGCCATGGGACTCATTTCGGCCCTCTTCACAGACTTGCGCAAATCGTCCTGGCGCTTCCTGGTGCTGCAGGAAATGCTGCGACAGATCCCGGGCGAGTTTGGCTTCGAAATCCGGGCGCGGCTACTCGGAGGCCGCTTCGAGCGGGTTGGACCGGGTCTCCGAGTGTTCCCAGGGACGCGTCTATTCGGAGTGGAGCACCTGAAAGTCGGGGCCCACTGCTGGATTGGTCTGGACAATACCATTCAGGCACATGGCGGTGTGGAAATTGGGGATCACGTGCTCATCGGTCCCGGAGTCAAAATCTGGTCGGTGAACCACGTGTTCGCCGATCCCAATCGGCCCATCATCGAGCAGGGTTACGAGCACAAGCCTGTCATCATCGGCAACAACGTGTGGATCGGGGCGAACGCCTTCGTCATGCCCGGCGCCCACATTGGCGATGGCGTCATCGTGTCGGCGGGATCGGTGGTGGGTGCGAAGTTCGTCGAGCCTTACTCGGTGATGGCGGGAAACCCGGCGCGACGAATCGGATCGCGGACTACCCCGGTCACGACCGAAGAGCAACTTGCCGTGACCGGTGGGTAAGAATTTTCAGCCGACGACCACCACACCCTTCTTCTCGAGAAACGCCTGCAGTCGAGTGACGGTGTCGATGTTCTCCGGCACCAGCTCATTCCCGTCTACGGCAATGCCGTAGGTCTGCTCGAGATGGAGGACCAGCTCGAGGACTCCGGTGGAATCCAGCACGCCCGTCTCCAGCAGCGAGTCGTTGTCATCCAGCTCTTCAGGTGACGAGCCGAACATGAAGTTCTCGAGAATGTAGCTACGGAGTTGTTCTCTCATGTGTTGATGGCCTCTACCGGGCCCGATGGCCCGCTCCTGTTGTCGATTGCGATCCGGCAAGCGTAAGCGTATCGACGACGGTCGTCAGCTCGTCCGGCTGAACCTGTTCGGGTGTCGCGTCGATGAACTGTCGAAACAGCAACTGCGTTGACAACACGCCCACGATGGCCATGTTGTCCGAGTTCGAATATTGGCCGCTCTCCCGTCGACCACGGAGTTTCGCCCACAGCTGCTCAATGGCGCGTGGCGCAAAGACACCTGCGTCCCGAACGGCCGCCGGAGAGAGCACCTCGGCAATCCACTCGGGAGCATCTTCAGCAACAAAAGACAAGGCGTCCGGTGCGCGGTAGGGTTGCTTCTTTCTCGCGATGATGGCAGGCGGAACGAGACCCTCGCTTGCCTGCTTGAGCACGTGCTTTTCGCTGAGTCCCCGAAGCTTGTACGAGGCAGGCAGCGAATTCGCGAGCGCGACGACATTGGCGTCGAGAAAGGGAAAGCGCCCTTCAACCGAGTGGGCCATGAGCATCCGGTCGCCCTGCGACGACAGGAGATAGCCCGAGAGCAACGTGCGTACTTCGAGGTACTGATCCTGAGCGAGAGGGGACCAGCGGCCGAAGTCTGCCGGCAACTGACCCAGCAGCTCATCCACCACGTCCGGCCGATCGCTGGCCGCAATGGCAGCCCGGAGCTCAGGTCGAAACAGCCGCTTGAGAGCTCCCGTCGTTCGCCATCGCGGACCGTGCGAGAACCCTGGAGATTGCCAGCCGGCCAGATTGGCGCCAAAAAACTCACGCGCCATGGCCTGCTGCGCCACGGGAGAACGCGAAAGATACGGATAGAGTCGCGACAGCAGGCGGGGGCGCATCTCCGAGTCGGGACGGCGCGCCCAGAACCGGCGGATTCGCGCCTCACGAAACAGGTCGTAGCCCGCAAACATCTCGTCGGCGCCTTCTCCCGTGAGCACCACCTTCACACCGGACTGCCGGACCGCGCGAGAGAGCAGGTACAGAGGCGCGGGTGCCGTTCGCAGAATGGGCCGTTCGGTCTGCGCCACGACATGAGGGAAGCATTCGGCGATGTCCTTACGCGAGACGACCACCTCGCGATGGTCGCTGTCGATGGCCTTGACCATCGCGCGTTGATATTCGGTCTCGTCGTATTCGGCGTCTTCGAACCGAATCGAGTACGTGTGAAACTTTTCCTGCTTCGCGCGAAGACCGAGCGCCGCCACCAGCGAACTGTCCAGGCCGCCGGAGAGGTACGAACCGACAGGGACATCCGCGCGCAGGATACGCAGAGAGATGGCCTGCTCGAGCGCGTCGCGCACGGCAGCGGCGGCATCTGCAGGCGATCCGCGGAACTCACCGGCGCGTCCGTCACCGGTTTCTTCGAGAGGATACTGAGCCTCCCAGAAACAGATGTCCCGCACGTGGCCGTCCCGATAGATTCTGGTGTGTCCGGGACGCAGCTCTTCGATGCCCTGAAAGACTGACTGAGGCGGCACTACCGTCCAGAACGTGAACGTCTGCTCGAGGCCAATCGGATCCAGCGCTCGGGGGATGGCCGGGTTGGCGGCAAAAATGGCTTTGACTTCGCTCGCGAAATACAGGCGTCTCTCGTGTTCGCACAGATACAGTGGCCGGACGCCCAGCCTGTCGCGGGAAAGCACGAGCTCGTGCCTCGCGGCATCCCACAAGGCCACCGCCCACTGACCGTTGAATCGCTCGAAACAGGCAGGCCCCCACTCCTCATAGGCATGGACGATGACTTCGGTATCGCTCTTCGTCCGAAATTGGTGTCCCTGCGCCAGGAGCTCAGCGCGCAACTCGATGAAATTGAAGATTTCGCCGTTGAAGACGATCCACAGCGTGCCGTCCTCGTTGGACATTGGCTGCTGGCCGGTGGACAGATCGACAATCGACAACCGTGCATGCGCCAGACCCGCACGGTGATCGCGGTAGACGCCGAACTCGTCAGGACCTCGATGACGCAGGGCGCCAATCATCGTGGTCAGCGTATCGATCTCAGGGGGGGCTAATCCCTCACCAAGCGAATAGACACCGGCAATGCCGCACATGATCTCGTCAAGCTCCGTCTAGATTTCGGAGACCTTTTCGACGAGGAGCGGCGAAAGGTGCAGATAACGGGTCGTCCGCCGTTTCGAGTCGATGTCCTTGAACACGGCCGCGACCTGCGGCTCCGTCAGTCCGAGAACCGATGCCACGTCTTGCGGCGGGATCCCGTGATTGTGAGCGTAGAGGCAAAGGTCCATCGCGCCGTACGGCAAGGCGAAGTAGAACTCCTCCTGCGTTTGCGGCATCGAATACGTGTCGGTTGTCGGGGGTCGCCGCCGGATCTCTTCCGGCACGCCTACGTGCGCGGCCAACTCGTAGACCTGCGTCTTGTAAAGATGGGCGATCGGCTTGAGGTCGGCCGCACCGTCGCCTCCCTTGACGAAGAATCCCTGGTCGTACTCGAGACGGTTCGGGGTGCCCACCACCGCATAGTTCAGACGATCCGCGTGGTAGTAAGCCATCGTGGCCCGCATGCGTTGCTTGAAATTCGTCGCCGCAACCAGCTGCAGGTACGCAGACAGCGGCAGTCGTGCGGTCTTCATGTCGCCGTCCGGGCTCATCACCGTCAGGCTGAAGATGTTCAGGCGATCACCGTTGAGCAACGACGGCAGCGTGATCTTGCACTTCCACCCGTCCGCATATTCGGGAAAGACACTCCTGATGGCTTCGTTCTGTCGCTCATAGCAGCCGGCCGCCACGAGCGGCGGTGCAATGTTCTCGACGATGGTTTCGATCCCGAGAAGACCGGCCAGGAGGCCTCCCAGATACAAAGAGTCGTCTGACGAGTCGCGCTCGGGCATCAACACCCCAAGCACGCGTTTCGGCCCCGAGCGCCCGAACGCTCAGCGCCGCACACACCGAACTGTCAATGCCGCCCGACAATCCGACCACAACGCCTCGGCGACGAAGCGTGCCGAGCACCTGTGACGAAATGGCCTCGGCAATTCGAGCGGTCACCTGCTCGGCGTCGATACCCAATACATCGGCTGAAAACGGGGCGTGTGTCGCATCCATCACGTGGGTGTCCCTCATACAAGCGCCAGCTTCTTGACCTTGCCCGACGACGTCTTTGGCAGCTCGTCCACGAACTCGACGAACTTTGGCACCATGAAGTCTTCGAGGTTGGCCTTGCAGTGCGCGAGAACCTGGTTTTCCGTGACCGGGCTGCCGTTGACGACGACAAACGCTTTGACAGCCTGGCCCAGGATGGGGTCGGGCACGCCCACCACGGCGGCCTCGATGACGCCTGGCAGACTGTAGAGAACGTTCTCGACTTCTTTCGGCGCGATCTTTTCGCCCCGGCTCTTGATGATGTCGTCCCTGCGCGCGACGAAGTAGAAGCAGCCGTCGTCATCCATCGAGAACAGGTCGCCGGTATAGCAGAGACGCTCGCCCGGAATTGGACCGGGTCGGAAACGGTTGGCTGTGGCCTCGGGTGCCTCCCAGTACCCGCGCATGACGTGACGGCCGCGTACCGACCAGCTCGCCCGTTTGGCCGGGGCCCAGACGATTTCCGTTGGCGTCCGCGATCCACACCTCGGTGCCAGGAATGGCAATGCCGACAGAGCCTGGCTTCGAATCAAGCCGATCAGGCGGGAGGTAGAGCGTTCGCTTCGTTTCGGTCAGGCCGTACATCGAGAACATCGTGGCCGTGGGAAACTTGCGGCGCAGTGTCGTGATGTGGCTCGGTGGCAGGGCCGCCGCCGTGTTCGTGATGTACCGAAGGTTCGAAAGATCGTACGACGTCAGGTCCATGCCGACGAGAATCGCAAACATCGTGGGAACGCCTGGGAATCCCGTGACGCGTTCCTGCTCCAGGCGCTGTAACACCGCCGAGGGATAGGCGAAGGACCGCTCGAGCACCAGCCGCCCACCGAAATGGAACGTCATGAGCAGCTGATAGAGACCGTAGTCGAACGACAACGGCAGCACGCTCAGGATGACGTCGTCTTTGACGTTCTGCAGGTAAGTCGTAATGGACGTTGCCGCAAACACGACATTGCTGTGGTCCGACATGACCCCTTTGGGGTCGCCCGTACTGCCCGACGTGTAAATGAGGCAGGCAAGGTCCACGTCGATGTTGACCTGCTGTGGACGGTCTGCCGAGCAGGAGGCTTGAATCTCGGCATAGTCGAGGAGCCTGCCGTCCACCGAGCGTGCCGACGAGGGCCGGCCCGTCAGAACGACGAAGCGGAGCGACGTCACCCGTTCGAGCAAGGAATCGAACAGGGACTGCTTCTGCGCGTCCCCGACGAGCGCTGTCGCGCGACAGTTGTTCAGAATGTAGGCGAGCTTGTCTTCCTTGGTCGTATGGTTGATAACGACAAACACCGCCCCCGCTTTGAGCACCGCGAAGATGCTCACGACGGCTTCGACCGAGTTGTTGAGGAAGATGCCGACCCGATCGCCTCGGCGGACGCCGTGCTCGCGTAGCGCATTCGCGAGCCGGTTGGCCGCGGCCTCGATTTCTGCGTACGTCAGTCGTGATCCGTCGCAGACGAGCGCCACCTTGTCAGGCGTTCGGGCAACACTTCGATGAAGTGAGTCTTGGACGAGCATCAGGCTCCTTCTGGTTTTCGAGACGTGAAAATCCCGAACAACGGTCAGCAAGAACCCTTCCCGGATCGGGTGCCCGGCAGGCCAATCCGCAAAACCTCTGTGAGAGTGGGCTTTAGAGTCTGTTCCGCGCGAGAACACTGCCCAAGGCATCTCAAAAGGCTCCCGGACAGATGACTTTGTTCAACCTTTCAGATCTGCGTTCGAAGAAGTCATCTGGACTGGTGACATTCTGGGGAACGCGGGGGCTGAAGCCCCCGCGCTACGTTGTGTGTGTCGCGCTACGTTTTTGTGTGTCGCGCGGGTTTCTTGGGTAGCGCGGAGGCTTTAGTTTCTTGTGTAGCGCGGGGGCTTTAGCCCCCGCTACAGAACTTCCGCGTTGGAGGATTCCACGGAGCGCTCCCCCAGCAACAACCGGCGCAAGGTTCGCAGGTCGTTCAGGAGGCGGCGGCTGTTGTCGAGGTGATACTTGAGGCGGTCAAGTTTGTAATTCACCAGCTGCAGGGCTTCAACGCGGCGGCCGGCTCGTTCATCCTGAGCCAGGGTGACGTCCCACTCGACGCCACGCCGCGCATCCTCGAGCGCTTCGCAAAGCAACGCCACGTACTGGCGAGCACTTTCCAGGTTGTCAAAGGGGGCGTGTGAGTCGTCCATCTTCCGGCGCACGGGGACTTGTGCAAGCCACAAGCCACCAAACTGGTCCGTTTTTGCGCAGATTTTGCGATCGGGGGCCGAGATGTCATCCCCGAGGCGGAAAAAGGTCCTCTGAAAACCGGATCGCCCATATCTAGTGGCTCACTCGTACAGACACCCAAGTAATAGTTGCCTGACGATTACGGTTTTGTTATCGTTGTGCCCTCGCTACTTCGAAGACGTTTCTTGCCATCAGAAGCCTTGACGTCGCTCGCCAGTGTCTTCGCACTGAGCCGCGAACCCGCACCCTTGTGCGGTGGCCAGCGTCGACAACCCTTTGATCTCGCCAAATTGGGGGGGCACAACATGCGCACGATAGCCGTCGTGAATCAGAAAGGCGGTGTCGGAAAGACCATCACGGCGATCAACCTGTCGGCGTTCCTGGCGCGAGAGAAGAAACGAGTGCTGCTCGTCGATATGGATCCGCAGGGTCACGCCACCCTCGGGGTGCTTCCCAACTCGACTCAGCCTGCAAGGACGATGTACGAAGTGTTCCTGCGCGACAACGGGCACGTGACCGGTCTGCGCGACATCACCCATGCCGCTCAGGAAAACCTTGATGTGGCGCCCGCCGACATTCTTCTCAGCGCCGTTCCGGAAAAACTGGCAGGTGTCGCCGGGAGGGAGAACATTCTGCAAGAAGCTGTCGCCAACGCGAGCGGCGATTACGATTACGTCGTGGTCGATTGCCCGCCGAACGTGGGTCTCCTCACGTTCAACGCCCTGAAAGCCTGCTCGGAAGCGATCGTGCCAATGGATCCCAGCTTCTTCTCATTGCACGGCATTGGCAAAGTCTTCGAGACCTTCGATCTTCTGGCCCGGGAAACGGGACACAACGTGCGAGCCCGCGTCCTCGTGACGCTCTATCCGGGTCGGACTCCGTTTGTAAAGGCGGTCGTCAACGAGATGCACACCCACCTGTCGGGCCGGCATTTCCAGACCACCATCAGGTACAGCGTCAAACTTGCGGAAGCCGCGAGCCACGGTCTGCCGATCGCGCACTATTGTCGGCACTGTGCAGGGTTTGACGATTATCAGGCCCTCACGGCAGAGGTGTTGCGAGAAGAATGGATTCCGGCTTCCGCGTCACCGCCTGACGGTCACGCCTGAGGGGGTTGTGTTTTCACTCGAAGCAGCGGGCGCCGACCGGGTTCAGCTCGTCGGGGACTTCAACGGGTGGCAGTTGGAAGGCAATGAAATGCAGCCTGCGGGAAAGCTGTGGACGAAGACTGTGAGGCTGTGCGCCGGGGCGCTACCAGTACCAGGTACGTCGTGGACGGTCACTGGCAGAGCGATCCCATGAACCCGCTATCGGAACCTTCTCCCTTTGGTGGCGACAACTCGGTCCTGATCCTGGATGAAAGATTCGCGAACAAGGCTCTCGAGAACTAACCATGTCGAGAAAACGACGACTTATCGAGATCGACGACAGCACGTTTATCGACAGGCTCCGAGACGCCGATAAGAGATCCATGCGCACGCACCCTGATCAGCACAAGGCCGGCGCCCGGAACCGGGAACAGCCCTTTGGCGGCGCGGAGAAACCGCTCGGGCGAGGTTTAGAGGACATCTCTCATCTCTTCCTGTCGCAAAGGACGGATGGGGCCCTGGCTATCGAACAACCGCTCGGCGAGAGGTCCGAGCGTGCCGAGACTCGTGATCGCGACGCAGAATCCTCAAGATCGAACCGTGCTGCTGCAGCCCCACATGCCGGTCACCAGGGACAAGCTGGCGGCTATCCTGCGGGGTCTCGAGGGAGCTCTAGAGGAGGGGCTGCGAGGAATCGACGCCGCGGTGCCGTGCCAACCGTGCGGAGAAATCGACGTCCTTGCGGTGGACCGGGCGAACCAACTGACGATTATCGACTTCGAGCCGACCCCACAGGACGGGATTCTCGTTCGCGGAATCGGTCATTTCCATTGGATCGTGGACAATCTGCCGCTCGTGCGACGCATGTACGCGGACCAGGGAATCAACTTCTCGGTCCAACCGAGAATCTTTCTCCTGGCGCCGCAGTTTTCCCCGTTGCTTCGAAGTTGCGCGCGGCAGATTGCGCGCCCACGAATCAACTGGGTCCGCTATCACGTCGTCAACGTCTCGGGCGGGGCTGGGGTCTTGTTCGAGCCCGGCGTGGGCGAATAGTCATCTGTAGAGATACACTGAACGCCCATCCTACGTTCCCGCTCGAGCTATTCGAGAATCGCGTACCTGACCGCTCCTTCGAAGTCCTGTCGGAGCGCGCCGCCCGAGCCACCCTGAACGAAGTAGATTGACACGATCTTCTCTTCGGGCTCGATCCAGAAACTCACACCGGTGCCTCCCGCCCAGCCATAAGCCCCTTTGGAGACGCGCAGGTTTGCGGCCACCGGATCCTGCACGACCTGAACGCTCAAACCAAAGCCCATCCCGTGCGCAGGACGTCCGAACTGTCCGTTGACCATGTCGCCAGTATGGTTGGCGGTCATCAGCTCGATCGTTCTTGGGCCAAGCAGCCGTTTGCCGTTCAGTTCGCCACCATTGAGGAGCATCTGTGCAAACTGCAGATAGTCCTCCGCGCTGCTCATGAGGCCGCCGGCGCCAGAAAAATAGGTCGTGCTGGCTGGCCGGTTTGCCGGCTGCAGACCATTCGGTGTCGATTGATAGATCGTGACCAATCGAGACGACTGCTCCGGCGTCAGGACAAACCCGGTGTCCTTCATACCGAGCGGATCGAAAATACGCTGTTTCAGAAATCGATCGAAAGTCTGTCCCGACACGATTTCGACGATGCGACTGAGCACGTCGAAGCCGGCCTGACCGCTGTATCGCCAGAGCGTACCCGGCTGAAAATCCAGCGGAACGCCGGCAAGCTTTGGAATGAACGACGCCAGGCTGTCGGTCTCGCTGCGAGGGGCGATGGTGTTTGCCGACGCCGCACCAAGTCCGCCGCTCAGCAACCCGGAGGTGTGCGTCAGGAGATCGCGAATGGTGATTTCCCGGCTCGCCGAGACGACGTCTGTACGTAACCTCCCCCTCACCGGCTCCTCCGCGACCCCCAGCGCCGCCGCGGCCGCCACCTGCCGGTCCGGCGCCCTGGTCTGGCGACGGCCACCTTCATGGTCTTGTACTCGGGCAGGAACCGGGACACCGGATCGTTCAGCCGCACCTTGCCCTCTTCGACAAGCATCATGATGGCCACGCCCGTAATCGGCTTCGACATCGAGGCGAGGCGGAAGATGCCGTCCTTCGGCATGGGCTTCCTGGCTTCGATATCCTGCATGCCCTGCGCATCGAAGTGCGCAATTCGACCGCGTCGGGCCACCAATGTGACCACGCCCGATACGTTTCGCGCGTCGAGATGACGCTGCGCGAGCTCACGCACTCGCAGCAGGCGCTCCGTCGAGAGACCGACCTCCTCCGGCTTTGCGGTCGCCACTGACCCCGCAGTGCCAAGCGGCAAACTCATCAACAACAGCCCAAGAACCACCAGAGCGGCATGGCTGGAGCGCGTTGGACGGACGGGACGACGGGCCAAATCAGCGTTCATGATGACTCTTCCTCGGCAGTTTCCGAATTGACGTTCTAGTGATAGAGTGACAGTCCTGCCGACCATTCGATCCTTTTTTTGGTGTGGAAGCTTTATATCACATCGCCTGAAGTCGACCGTCTAGCACGTCGCGTCCGGGCAGCCGGACGTCCTCTCTAAAGGAGTGTAGGTCCGATGCACAAGACGCTCTCGATTCTCGCCCTCGGCGTGGGCTTGATGCTGGCGAGCTCCGGGCCTGTGGTGGCGCATCATTCCTTTGCAGCCGAGTTCGACGCTCGCCGACCGGTCAAATTGCGGGGCACTGTGACGAAGATGGAATGGGTGAATCCGCACTCGTGGATTCATATCGACGTCAAGAACACCGACGGCTCGATTAGCAAGTGGATGATTGAAGCAGGTGCCCCGAACTCCCTCATCCGCCGAGGCTGGAACAAGAGCTCACTCCCGCCCGGCATGGAAATCCTCGTCGAGGGGTTTCAAGCGAAGGACGGACAGCTGCGGGCGAACGGCCGGGACGTCACGTTCCCTGACGGGAGCAAGCTGTTTGTCGGGTCGTCGGGGATTGGTGCGCCGGATGAGAGGCCGGAGCCTTAGGAAGTCTCAAGTCTGAAGGCTCAAGTCTCAAGCTGAAGTCTCAAGTTGAACGAGGTGTTCATATGACGCATCGAGTTCTCACAGCGCTCGGCGTGGCGATTCTGATCGCCACTGGATCATCGATGTGGGTGCCTGTTTCCGCGCAAGAGCCCTCGGCCACGGTCGGTACGAGCGGCGCGGAAGGCTGGACGCTCGCTCGTCACCAGGAGCTGGTGCGCACCATCCGGAGCCAGATTGGCGTCGCGGAGAATTGGACGCCGCCGCGCACCGCGTGGGGGGAACCGGACCTGCAGGGATCGTGGACGAGCGACAGCGTTCACGGGATTCCAAGAGAGCGGCCGGAACAGTTCGGCACGCGGGCATTTCTCAATGACGCGGAGTACGCCGAACGAGTCGGACGCGAGGAAAAAACGCGTCAAGCAGCGTTCAACGCGTCGAGCCCCAACACAAACGGGCGCGACAGGGCGTGGCGCGGCAAGACGACGTTTCGGATTGCCTCGATGATCATGGACCCGCCGAATGGGAGAATTCCTCCGTTGACGCCAGAGGCGCAGAATCGGCGGGTCATTCGCGGTACCTGGGGTGATGGTCCACATGATGGACCTGAAGATTTCACCTTGTACGATCGATGCGTCACCCGCGGCGTCGTCGGCTCGGTGCTCCCGGTCTCGTACGGCAATGGCAACATGATTCTGCAGACCCCAGGGCAGGTCGTCGTCAACTACGAGATGATTCACGACACGCGGCTGATTCCCTTGGATGGCCGACCGCACCTCGGGGCAAACATCCGTATGCACATGGGGGATCCCCGTGGCCGCTGGGAGGGCGACACCCTCGTGGTCGAGACGACCAACTTCACCGACAGGACGAGCATCGGAGGAAACGGCAACGGCCTCAAGCACACGGAGGCCATGCGCCTCACGGAACGGCTGACGCGCATTTCCGAGAACTTCCTGCTGTACGACGTGACGATGGACGATCCGGGGACGTACACGAAGCCGTGGACGATGGTGCTTCCGCTCATTTCGCCGCCTGGATTCCAGATCCTGCCGTATGAGTGTCATGAGGCAAACGGTGCCGTCAAATACTCACTCAGTGGTGCCCGCGAGTATGAGAATGCGGTGAAAGAAGCGCTGGCCAAGGGGCTTCCTCCTCCGCCGCCGCCAACGACCGACTTGCCAGTGCGAGAAGAGTAAGCTTCGGCTCTCGGCTTGCCGGACCTAAAGGTCCGGCCTACGAACTGTACGTAGGGCGGGGCTTTCAGCCCGCCGCTCCCTCCGCTTGCTCATCAATATCAACGTCCGACACATTCAAATTCTTGAATCGTAAGCGTCCTGAAGTCTGTTGACCTTCCGAGATTGACGGGCGTATAAGGATGAACACCTTTCCAGTCGTTCATCACTTTCCCGGGGTTTCGCGCGTTCGACGTTTCGCGCGAGCTCACGTCATTTTCGGCGCTGGACAACACCTCGCACGGAAGGGAGTCCGTTATGCGACGAGTGGCAATGCGAATCGTGTTGGCGTTGCTCGTAATTGTTCTCGTTCCAGCGCTGGCAGCCGCGCAATCGTCCATCACAGGCGTGGTTCGAGATACGTCCGGCGCCGTGCTGCCGGGCGTGACCGTCGAAGCGGCGAGCGACGCACTGATTGAAAAGGTGCGCTCAGCAGTCACCGACGGCACGGGCCAGTATCGAATTCTCGAGTTGCGGCCCGGTATCTACACGGTGACCTTCTCGCTGACGGGTTTCAGCACAATCAAACGCGAAGGGCTCGAATTGCCCGCCGACTTCGTGTCTACCGTGAACGCTGACATGCGGGTCGGCACGCTCGAGGAAACGGTAACGGTCACGGGGGAAAGCCCGATCGTGGATGTCCAAAGCGCGACGCCGACAGCGGACCTTGGACAACAGTTTGATCGAAGCTCTTCCAACCGCACAAGGATACGCGTCGGTCATGGTGTTGATGCCGTCGTATATCCAATCCGGGGGCGCCAATAACAACGTCCAGCTGAACCCTGGGATGATCGTCTTCGGCGGCCGCGGCGGACGCGGAAACGAAGGCATGGCGCAGACCGATGGCATTGGCACGGGCGCTGCCATCAACGGCGGTGGCGTGTCGGGCTACGGGCGACTCGACACGACCGAAGAAGTTGTCATGACCACCGGTGCCGGTTTGGGTGAGGCAGAAATGGGTGGCCCCATCGTCAACCTGGTCCCACGTCTCGGCGGCAATACATTTCAGCATCGCTTCCAAGGCTCGGGCATGACGGGCGCCTGGCAGAGCAGCAACTACACTGCGGAGCTGAAAGCCGCCGGGCTGGTGACTCCGGCCAAGACCAACTATCTGTGGGACACCAGCATGATGAGCGGCGGACCTATCAGGCGAGATCGCATGTGGTTCTTCCTGGCACTGAGATACAACGGAATTGGCGAAGATCGGGCCGGCGTGTTTTTCAACAAGAACGCTGGTGATCCGACGAAGTGGAACTACGACCCGGACCTGGACCGTCCCGCCCGCAACGATTCCTCGGGGCAGCTCAACCCGACGATCCGTCTGACGATGCAGCTTTCCTCCCGCGACAAGCTGAACCTGTTCGCGGACGCGGGTGCGTTCAGGCTCAGCGATAGCCCACAAATAGGTGTCGTGGGAGCCGCTGCAATCGCAGCGCCCGAAACAGGAACGGTCGGTGGCACAACCCGCTCCCCGATGTGGCAGGCCAAGTGGACCTCGACGATGACCAACCGGCTGTTGCTCGAAGCGAGCTTGGGGATCTACCAGCAAAACTGGAACGGCCGCGAGCGACCGGGAAACGACCGCTCTCTGATACGGGTTGTCGAACAGTGCGCCACCGGCTGTCCAAATAATGGCAATCTCGCGAACCTGACCTATCGCGCCCAACTCTGGAACGCCGACTACATGCAGCCGACACGGTGGCACGCGGCTGGCACCTACGTCACCGGCGCGCACAATGTGAAGATCGGCTACCAGGGCGTACACCACTGGGACTATCGTGCCCCCTATCACAACGACCAGCGCCTCGAGTACCGCTTCAGCAACGGCGTGCCGAACCAGCTGACGCAGCGTCTGGCTGATTACCGGACCGACTCGCGCACCCGGTACGACGCCGTCTATGTGCAGGACCAGTGGACCCGCGGGAAGGCGACGCTGCAGGGAGCGCTGCGCTACGACTACGCCCGGAGCTACTACCCGGCACAGCAAATCGGACCGACGCGGTTCCTCCCGACGCCGCTTGTTTTCCCGGATACGAAAGGCGTCCTGGGGTACCACGACATCAATCCACGGTTCGGCCTTGCATACGACCTGTTTGGCAACGGCAAGACGGCGCTCAAGTTCAACACTGGCCGGTATCTCGAGCCGGCCGTCAACGGCAACGGAAACTACTCGGAGCTTCTGCCCGCGTCTCGCGTCCCGACAAACGTGACGAGGACCTGGAACGACGCCAACCGAAACTTCGTGGCGGATTGTGACCTGATGAACGGGTTGGCGCAGGATCTCCGCGCGAGCGGCGGTGACCAATGCGGCCAGTGGAGCAATTTGAACTTCGGGAAGGAGGTCTTCAGCCTTTCGTATGACGAGGAGATCCTCAAAGGCTGGTACAACCGGCCGTCGGATTGGCTGATTGGGGTCACCGTCCAGCAGGAAATTATTCCGCGTGTATCCGTGGAAGCGAGCTACCTCCGACGATGGCTCCAGAACTTTACGGTGACCGACAACCTCGCACTTGCCGCGTCGGACTTCACTGAATTCAGCGTCACCGCGCCACTCGATCCCCGGCTGCCAGGCGGTGGTGGCTATGTCGTGTCCGGACTCTACGACGTTGTCCCCGACAAGTTCGGGCAAACCAACAACCAGCCGGACGTACTCACCAGCGTACGGGGATGTTTCTCAGGTGTACAACGGCGTGGATGTCAGCGTGAATGCACGCCTGCGCAACGGTTTGCAGATGCAGTTTGGGACGAGCACTGGCGAAACAGTGGTCGATTCCTGCGGGGTGCGAGCCGCATTGCCTGAGCAGGTCTCTACAGGTGCGTCCTCGCAGGGTGGCATTGCGTACAGCCCAACGAACCCCCATTGCCTGAACTCACCTGGGGTGACAACACGACTCACGGCTGCTGGCAGCTACACGATTCCCAAAATTGACGTGCAGGTCGCCAGCACGTTGACGAGCAGCCCGGGGGTGCCTCTTCAGGCCAACTGGAACGTCCCGAGCACCGAGGCGGCGAAATCCCTCGGTCGGCCGCTCTCGGGGAGCGTACCAAATGTCGTCGTGAACCTCGTGGCGCCCGATCAACTGGCGGCCCCTCGCGTCAACATTTGGGATATCCGTTTTGGGAAAGTCATGCGGATTGGCCCGAATCGAGCGCTTGTCGCAGTCGACATGTACAATTTCCTCAATCTCGACACCGTGATCACGCAGAACTTCAACTACGTCCCCAACGGCCAGTGGTTGGTGCCGACGGCGGTGCTGACGGCGCGGACCGTTAAGCTGACCGTGCAGTACGACTTCTAGGGCGGCTTTCGGCTCTAAGGCTCTCGGCTCTGGACTTCGGTTCAGAGCCGGGAGCTCCTTAATTTCATCCCTTCGTTTTTCACTCACAGATTTGCCGGACCTGAAGGTCCGGCCTACGTACCGCTGAAGGTCCGGCCTACGTACCGTCACGGGCAGTACGTAGGGCGGGGCTTAAGCCCCGCCGTGATTCAGCCGCCGTGAAGTGTGTTGACCTACCCGGGTTACGGGCGTATAAGAAGGTCACTTTTACAATCGTTTGTCGCACTCTTTCTCTGAGGTCGCGTGGTCAACGCCTCACGCGTCCTCACGTCATGCCGGCGCTGGGAAAACCTGCAGTGAAGGGAGCCCGTTATGCGACGTATGGCAGAAGTGCGGCTCGTGCTTACCTTGGTCGGGTTTCTTCTGATCCCGGCCCTCGTCACCGCTCAGTCCTCTATTACTGGTGTGGTCAGAGACACGTCCGGCGCGGTACTGCCGGGCGTGACGGTCGAAGCAGCGAGCGATGCGCTCATCGAGAAGGTCCGCTCTGCCGTAACTGACGGCAGCGGTCAGTACCGCATTCTCGAGCTTCGGCAGGGCACCTACACCGTGACCTTCTCACTGACGGGGTTCACCACCCTCAAACGTGAAGCGCTCGAGCTGCCTGCAGACTTTGTCTCCACAGTCAACGTCGAGATGCGCGTCGGCACGCTCGAGGAAACGGTCACCGTGACGGGTGAAAGCCCGATTGTGGACGTGCAGAGCGCGCGGCGCCAGCGCACGCTGGACAACAGCCTGATCGAAGCCCTGCCAACTGCGCAAGGCTACGCGGCAGTGATGGTCCTGATGCCGTCGATGATTCAATCGGGTGGCGGCAATCCCAACGTCCAGCTGAACCCCGGCATGATCGTCTTTGGCGGCCGAGGTGGACGCGGCAACGAGGGGATGGCCCAGACGGATGGAATTGGCACAGGAGCGGCCATCAACGGTGGCGGAGTCTCGGGCTACGGGCGGCTCGACACCACTGAGGAAGTAGTCATGACGACCGGCGCCGGATTGGGCGAAGCCGAGGTGGGTGGACCCGTCGTCAACCTGGTCCCACGGCTCGGCGGTAACACATTTCAGCACCGTTTCCAGGGTTCCGGCATGACGGGCTCGTGGCAAGCCAGCAACTACACGCAGGAACTGAAAGACGCGGGGCTTCAGGCACCGTCCAAAACCAACTATTTGTGGGACACGAGCTGGATGACCGGCGGCCCCCTGAAGCGAGATCGGGCGTGGTTCTTCTTCGCCCTTCGGTACAACGGAACCGGCACCGACTTCGGCGCGGGCGTCTTTTTCAACAAGAACGCCGGTGACCGAACCAAGTGGAACTACGATCCGGACACGAGTCGTCCTGCCAACAACACCTCCCAAGGAGCCCTCAACCCGACCGTGCGTCTGACGATCCAGCTCACTTCCCGAGACAAGCTGAACCTCTTCGGGGACGCCGGTGCTTTCAGGCTCAGTGATACCCCGCAAATAGGTGTCGTCGGCGGCGCCGGTCTGGCATCGCCTGAGACGGGCACTGTGGGTGGATCAGGTCGCTCGCCGATGTACCAGGCGAAGTGGACCTCGACCATGACGAACCGGCTTTTAATCGAGGCCAGCATCGGGATGTATCAACAGAACTGGAACGGGCGCGAACGGCCGGGGAACGATCGCGAGCTGATTCGCGTGGTCGAACAATGCGCTGGGGGCTGTCCAAACAACGGCAACCTCGCGAACCTGACCTACCGCGCGCAGAACTGGCAAGCCGACTACATGCAGCCGACCCGGATGGCCGCGTCGGCGACCTATGTCACCGGCGCGCACAGCGTGAAGCTCGGCTATCAAGGAGTACACCACTGGGAAACGCGTTACCCGCACAGGAACAACTACAACCTGCAATACCGCTTCAATAATGGCGTGCCGAACCAGCTCACGCAGGAACTGACCCCGTACCAGACCGACTCGCGCACCCGATACGACGCGATCTACCTGCAAGATCAGTGGACTCGCGGAAAGCTCACGATGCAGGGTGCGCTGCGCTACGACCATGCGTGGAGCTATTACCCTGAGCAACAGATCGGCCCGACAAACTACCTCCCGACAGCGCTCGTCTTCCCGAAGTCGAAGGGGGTCATTGGGTACCACGACATCGACCCACGGATAGGCGTGGCGTACGACTTGTTCGGTGACGGGAAGACGGCCATCAAGTTCAACACGGGCCGATATCTCGAAGCGGCCGTCAACGGCAACGGCCCTTACTCGGCACTCCTGCCGGAGGCGCGCATCTCCACCAGCGTGACGCGGGCGTGGACCGACACCAACGGAAATTACACGCCCGATTGTAATCTGATGATTGGGACCCTGCAGGATCTTCGGGCCAGTGGCGGCGATTTGTGCGGAGCCTGGAGCAATCTGAACTTCGGGAAAAACGTGTACAGCCTCTCCTACGACGAACAGATCCTCAAGGGCTGGTACAACCGGCCGTCCGATTGGCTCATCGGACTGACCGTCCAACACGAAATCTTGCCGCGGATCTCTGTGGAGGCAAGCTATCTCCGGCGTTGGCTGCAGAACTTCACGGTGACCGACAACCGTGCCGTGTCCCCGTCGGACTTCACCGAGTTCAGCGTCACCGCGCCGCTCGATCCGCGGCTGCCGGGCGGTGGCGGCTACGTTGTCTCCGGACTCTACAATGTCAACAACGACAAATTCGGGCAGACCGACAACAATCGCACGTATTCGCCGACGTACGGCGACGTGTCGATGGTCTACAACGGCATCGACGTGAGCGTGAACGCGCGGCTGCGGAACGGCCTGCAGCTGCAAGGGGGAACGAGCACCGGGGAACAGGTGATCGACTCCTGCGGCGTGCGGGCCGCATTACCCGAACAGGTCTCCACCGGAGTGTCCTCACAGGGCGGTATCCCGTACGACCCTGCGAATCCGTACTGCTATGTCGCGCCAGGAATCACGACTCGCTGGACGGCCGCTGGCACGTACACCGTTCCGAAGATTGACGTGCAGCTTGCCGCTAGCTTTACAAGCAGCCCCGGCGTTCCGTTGCGTGCGGACTGGCAGGTCCCGAGCGCAGTGGCAGCGCTGTCGCTCGGTCGGCCGCTCTCAGGTAACGCGCCCGAACGTCAGTGTGAACCTGCTCGCGCCCGATCAGATGCAGACCGATAGGGTGAACATCCTCGACTTCCGGGTGGGAAAAGTCCTTCGGTTCGGCGGGAACCGGGCACTTATCGCACTCGACCTCTACAACGCCCCCAACCTCGACACGGTCCTCAACTACGCCGTGAACAACGTGGTCACGTACGTGCCAAATGGCCGGTGGCAGGTGCCAGTAACCGTGCTCACGGCGCGGACGGCAAAGATCACGTTTCAGTACGACTTTTAGGCGGACTTCGGATCTCGGCTCTGGGCTTCGGCTCAGAGCCGGAGCTTCTCGTCTATTTCGTGTCCATTTGCCGGACCTGAAGGTCCGGCCTACGTACCGCTCTTGTCTTTCTTGGTAAGCTATCGTGACAGTACGTAGGGCGGACCTTCAGGTCCGCCGAAATACGCGGCCTGCTCAGTCCGCCGAGGAGATCGACATGATCAGACGAGTGCCGACCCTATTGGCCATCCTGATAATGGGGCTGTTGGCAACGGGGCTTGCGGAAGCTCAGGCGCCGGCAGCAAATCCTGGAACGGCTGCATCGAACTGGACGCCACCACGGACGGCATGGGGCCATCCTGATCTGCAGGGAGCATGGACGAGTGACGGCGCGCGCGGCATTCCACGGGATCGCCCTGAACAGTTCGGCACGAGGGCGCTCCTGACCGACGAAGAGTTTGCCGCCAAGCAGGCAAGAGACGAACAGGTTCGACAGAACGCGCGCAATGCCACCGGCGTGCAGACCGGCGGTCGAGACGGCGCGTTTCTCACCAAGACGTTTCGTCAAACCTCGCTCATCATCGATCCGCCAAACGGGAGAACGCCGGCCGTCACTCCGCAGGCAGAGTTGCGACGAGCGCCCCGGGACAGAGGCAGCTTCGGACTCGGCCCCTTCCACGGCCCGGAAGATTTCACACTCTACGATCGCTGCATCACGCGCGGCATCGTTGGCGGCGTGCTGCCCGTGCCCTACGGCAACGGCAATCGAATTCTACAGACGCCCGAATATTTCGTGATCACGTACGAAATGATCCACGACACGCGACTCATTCCGGTCGACGGGCGCCCGCACCTCGGACAGAACATCCGTCCGTACCTCGGCGATTCGCGCGGGCGCTGGGAAGGGAACACGCTGGTTGTCGAAACGACCAATTTCAACGACCAGACGAGCATCGGTCCCAACGGCAACGGTCTTCGTCATAGCGCAGAGATGCGGATGACGGAACGCTTCACGCGCGTGGCCGACGACGTGCTTCAGTACGAAATCACCCTCGACGATCCGAAGACCTATACGAAACCCTGGACGCTATCGGTGCCACTCGTGTCGCCGCCTGACTTTCAGACTCTTCCGTACGAATGCCACGAAGGGAACGGCGCCATCAAGTACATCCTGAGCGCGGAGCGTGCCGAGGACAAGGCGATCGAAGAAGACTTGAAAATAGGGATAGTCAGACCGCGCAAGGATCCGCAAAACGACATCACACGCGATCCGTTCGAGTAGCTCTGCCTGCCCTGAGCGAGCGAAGCGAGTCGAACGGGCCGCTCGGCCTGTAGTATTCCGCGTCATCTGGTGGCCCGCCATGTGTCTGAAGAGATGCTGGCGGGTCTTTTCGTGGCCTGGCCCGACAGTTGCACACAAAACCAGCCGTGTCTCAAAGAGTATCGAGACCTCCCGTCCTACGGTTGTTAGACTGATGAATCGGTGATCCCGTGGCTAGAACGATTTCAGCATTTGCTGTTGCCCTGTTTCTGGTGAGCGGTTCCCCCGCCCTCGCGGCCCAAATCACCTTCGACTTCGACTGCGTTCTCACCGGCAAGAAGACCTGCTCACCATCCGCAGTGTACGGGACGCTGACTCTGAGCGACTCGCCCGGCAATGGCGATCTGCTGTTGACGCTCGACCTGGAGGGCAGCTACGACAAATTCCGGCACCTGATGCTGAACTTCTCAGGCACGGCCGAACGCATCACGTCGTTGGACCGTCAGGCTCGAACTGGATACAAACGACTTCAGGGTGCGACCGTACAAGGGACGGTTCGACGTCGGCGATGACGATGGTAAGGGGTGGTCGTACAGCGGCGTGGGGCCGTACAGCACGATCCTCTATGGCTGGACCGACCACGGCCGCAGGAAGCCGAAATACACGGCTGGACGTTCGAACGTGGACCTGCTACTGACCGACTTTCTCGAACTCGACAAGTACGGTCAGATTTATGCGGCTCTTTACATCAAGGACATTGCCTACCCGTGCAACGGAAACTACAGGGGAGATTACAGGCCTGCAAGTTTGGTGAGTACGAAAGAGGCTCCATCAGAGTAGGCGCAACACTGGGACCTCAGTCGGATCCGTCGACTCCCGTTCCGGAACCTGCTTCAGTGACACTCCTTGGAGTCGGCCTCGCAGCGTCGGCCCTCTGGGCGCGACGACGTAGGTCGTCCGAATCTATACGGGCTCAACTTCGCACCACGGAGGTCACAGAGGTCACAGAGTAATTTCGGTTTTCTCTGTGTCCTCCGTGGCCTCTGTGGTGAACCCGCGCTCGCAAGATCCTAAAAAGTCGCGATCGTATTGACCGGAAATCCGGTCCCGCCCGTCACCGGCACGGGCGCGATCGTGACCATGAACTCCCAGCGGTTCAGTTTGGCGGCTGTTTGGGCTACTGCTTCGAGATCGTGGTTGTCGAGGAGATGGATGCCCATGGCGGTGATGAAGAGCGCATGCACGGCCAGATTGGACCCTTCAACGAGCGACGGGGTGACATCGAGCGCAGCATCGCTTCCCGCGAACGCCACGCCTCGTGCCTTGACCCAGGGCGCGACCGACGCATGGACACCCGCCGCATTCTGGGCAATGTTCCAGGGTCCGAGCTTCTCGCGGCGCGCCCACCGACCCGTGCGCAGAAAGATGGCGTCTCCGGGTGAGACTTTCACGCCGGCTTTGCGCTCCCACGCCTCCAGATCCTCGGTATAGATCGCGGTGCCCGGTTCCAGATACGCGAGGCCTTTCAGTCTCGGCATGTCGAGGAGGATACCGCGCGTCACAATGCCGTTCTTCAGGTTGTCGATGCCAAGCTTTGTACATCCCTTTTCGGTATTCACTTCAGCGCGTGGATAGCCGTTGTAGGTTTGATCCTTGTACAAGATATGGCACAGCGCGTCGATGTGGCTGTGCGCGTAGCCGTGATACGACACCTTGTAGGTGTCCATGAAGAACCCCGGAATCATCGTGTGCTCGAACGGGTTGTTGTTGTCGACCGCTTTCTCCGTCATCGGGTTGTGAGCGAGCGACACGGAAACGCCATTCTTCACGAGCGACGCCGCCTGCTTTCGCTTGGCGTCGGTGACCAGATTGGCGGCGCCGAGCTGGTCGTCTTTTCCCCAGCGACCCCAGTTCGACACCTGCCGGAACAGTTCGTCGAGCTCTGCGGCGTTGCGCGGCGCACGAGCACCCGCCACCGGTGGGATGTTCTGCGGTGGCCCACCTGTCTGCTGCCCCGCCAAGGTCGCACAAAGCCCCACAAGTACGAACGCGCCGGTCAACAGTCGTGATGGCATGACGTCCTCAATCCGGAATGGCAGTACGTAGGCCGGGTCCTGCTCTTTGGACCCGGCCTCCAGGCGGTCTGTAAAGCAAGGCCTGCCCTACGACCCAATTTCGCAGTGTGTTCTCAGTACAGAGTCTCTCGATAGGAATGGTCGATCGCCGACTGAATCTCCTGGACCGTCTCAGCACACTCCGGTCTGGTCTTTAAGTATTTGTCCGTACGACGGCAGCTCCTTGCGGTCGATCCGATATTCGCTGCCCCACAGATGCGAGCGTATCAAGGCTTTTGCGCAGTGCAGGAATGCCTGCTGCACCGTGACTTTCAAGACCGATTCGGGTGCTTTCCGTTGACGTCCCAGCGGCGAATCAGTCCGGATCGGTCGTCACTTCCGCGACGCCATTGATGCGCAGCGTCTCGTCGACGCCAGGGATGAAGAGGAGGAGGCCGACTCGAGGGTTCAAGACGATGTTGGTCAGAGAGTCCAGACGATTGTTGCCGGGCCAGTCCGGAATCAGGATTGTCGTGTCGTCGAGGACGTGCACGAAGCCGGGCCGGTCTCCACGCGGTGTCACATCGGCACCCAGGTCGCTCGACGTGCCCATGCACAGAAATGGCGACCGCGCGATGAAGTTGCGCATGTGGGTATCGAGCCTGGCCAGAGCTTTTCGTCGCGCTCGCTCGTTGCGGCCGCTTCGGGTAACATTCGCGAAGCTTCCGCGACACTGGCAATGGCATGGTCGTCCGTCATCGTTCTCTCTCCGGTCACTGGTCCTCAGTTCTCAAGACTCAGTTTCAAAATCCAAACACAGAGCTCGCGGAGGGCGCCAGTTTTCAGTTTTTTCGAGCATACCAATCCGGCAGCCGCACCTCGATCGGCTCGTTCTTGAGGGCATTCTTGAATGCCTGCAGGCTCTCGGCAACGGTCATCCCGCTCGGCAGCCAGTCCGATGATGGCTTCGAGTTGGTCAAGCGAGCCGCTTCACCCTGGTCGTAGTGGTAGACGTAGACGACCTTTGGTTTGAGCGCCTTGACGCAGTCGGCGGCCGCAGTCGGCGTCATCCGACGGGGAGGGATGTTCATGGGCATGAACGCCACGTCGACATCCTTGAGCGCGCGCAACTCTGGCACACATTCGGTCACGCCTGCGAAATAGATCCTCCGTCCTCCTATCGTCACGAGATAGCCGCTCGCTTCACCTTTGGGATGTTCGGGCGCACCTGGGGTCAGGTCGTACGCGGCAACGGACTCGACGCGAATACCCGAGACGGTTGTTGACGCTCCATTCGCCAGAACGAGCCCCTCGGGAAAGCGCACCTTCCCTTGGCGGTGATCACGACAGGCGCAGAAGGCTTTCGCAAGTCGCTGAATCGCCGCGATGTCGAGATGGTGCGCCGGATCGTCGGTGATGAGAATCAGATCCGCCGCCTTCAATCGAGACAGATCGGCAAGGCTCCAGGGGTCCACCTGGACGACGACGCCGGCATGCTCGAGCTGCACGCTCGAATGAAGCACGGGCGTGATCTCGATGTCCCCACCGCGGGCCGCGGGGTATTTATCGCTTCCGCCGCAGCGGGGTCGTCAGGATTGCCACGACGCAGATGATTCGCGTGAACGTACGCATAGATCACGGTCCTTGAATCTTCGGCTTACTGCCGGACTGTCTGGCTGTACTGACTGGTCTGACTGACGTACGTCCTTCTGCACGTCAGCCTGGACGCATTTCCCTCCCTCGCACCGGTTGTTCTCGGAACACGAATACTCGAACAGCTCCTGGCCCGGCGCCATCAGCACAAACGTCCGCACGTTCTTGATCGGTTTCGCATAGTACTTCGGATCCTCAATCGTCACTTCCCAGTTCAGGTGGTCATAGTCCGGGCGCGTCATGCGGATCGTCAACCGCAGCGCGTCGCTGTGCGGATGCTGGGCCGTATCGAGCCATGTGCGGCCGTTGAACCCGGCCGTTTGAACGACGAGCGTGTCTCCTTCCCAGCGGCCGACCGACGTTCCCATCCAGGTCGGCTCGAGATCCTTGGGAAGCTCACGGCCGTCGGTGGGCACGACATGGAATCGATTGTCCTGCTCCCAGAGAATGACCAGGCGGTTCGGATGATGCACGTACGCGTGCGGGTAGGGTGTGTTGTAGGCACGCACGAATCCCCATGGCTGACAATGAGACCCATAGTCATACGTGGTCGGTTTGTTGTTCTTGTCCCACTCCATCTTCCCCACCGGTGTGAACGACAGTTCTCCGGACACGATGTTCTTGCAGCCCTGGGATCCCGCCGCGCACGGTCCGTCCACGTTCCTGGAGATATCTCCAACGCGAGGATGATCCCAGACGCCGGTGAAATCCGGTTTCCCATTCGAGAGACGCGGCGCCGGTTTGGTTCCCTGGGCACTGAGAGGCAACGCAGTCAAGGCCACGAGCGCAACGGCACCGGGCAGCAATCGAACCAGGGCAGCCCTGATGCGGACATCTCTCCTCATATGAATTCTCCTTCAGGTGGGGCTGCTTACTTTGGCGTTGGCGTCTCGGCCGAGGCCGTGAACACCTGGCGGCCGTCTGAGAACGTCACGCCTCTGCTCGCCGCGTTTGGCGAGCCGTCCTTGGCCAAAACACCTTGTACCTTGACGGTGTCGCCAATCTTCAGGGACTCCTTTGTAATCCCCCTGCGCCTCAACCCATTGGGCGCGGCACCAGAGAACCCCCAGACCGCCGTCCGGCCCGAGACTTCGTCCGTCCCTTCGACGTAGAACCAGATATGCGGATTCGTCCACTCGACTTTCTTGACCACTCCGGTCACGCGCACCGGTTTGGTGGCGTCGTACTCCGCAGCCTCCGAGTGGTGAGCAACGAGCGGGACCGTCACAACCACGCCAACGCTCACCGCGAGCACAAACGCCAGCAGGTTCCGTAACATTGAAGTTCTCCTCAAAATTGACTCCCCGATTATAGTCCGCGCACGATCGCAAGAAACATCAAGAAGCTGGTCCTCCGCACGGCTATCATTCTCGGGTCAGATGCCTTCCAAACGCGAACTCCTGCAGGTACTTCGCGAAGTTCGACGCCGCCACGACGCCGGACTGACGCTCGAGCAGCTGGCGGAACGTGCCGGGTGGTCACCGTTCCATCTTCATCGGACGTTCAGCGAAATGGTCGGTGAGACGCCGAAAGGCTACTCCCTGCGTCTCCGGCTCGAGCGCGCGGCGGCCAGGCTTGTCTCGACACGCGATTCCGTGCTCGACATCGCGCTGGCCACAGGCTTTCGCAGTCACGAGGTGTTCACTCGCGCATTCCGGCGCCAGTTCGGGCAGACCCCGGCAAGCTACCGCACGGCCGCGCTCCCCGGGGCATCAACCGTCACGCGTGCTCGTCACGCCGCGTTGATCGAGGCGGCCGGGCCGTGCGTGGCGCTCTTCCATCTTTCAACCAACCCCACACGCCGGAGTGTCACGATGCCAACGCTTTCGATCGAACGCCGCGAGATTGCGGCGCAACCGATTCTGTTCGCTCGCCTGCGACCCGGACGCCATGAGCTTTCCGACGCGATTGGAGAAGGTCTGGGCAAGGTCTTCCCGTACACGCAGAGCGCTGGGCTTGCCATTGCGGGGCGCCCGTTTACGCGCTATCTGTCAACGGGGCCAGGACTGTTCAGCATCGAGGTGGGCATCCCCATCGCTTCGGCGGGGCCGGGCAAAGGTGAGGTCGAAGCCGGCTCTCTCCCAGGTGGACCAGTGGCCGTGGCCATGCACGCCGGGTCCTACGATCAGCTTGTAGAGACGTATGCCGCGCTCCAACGGTGGATCGAAGCAAACGGATTCCGCATTGGCGGACCGCCATGGGAGTCGTACATCACCGACCCCGCGGATTTTCCAGATCCCGCCGACTGGAAAACCGAAGTGTACTGGCCTCTGGAGAAGATAGATCGAGATCACCGCAAGACTTCACAGGAGTGTCAGAAGATCAGGAGTAATCTCCTAGAAGATTTCTCCTGCTTCAGCTCGTTCAAACGCCCATCGCGCGGGAAGATTTCACAGGAGATCAGAAGATCAGGAGTAATTGCGATTTCTCCTAATGATTTCTCTTGAGTCTCTCTGCTCGATCTCTCTGTTCCCGATCAGTCTCCTTGTCTCCTGATCTCCTGTTCCTGATAACTCTACCGTGCGCGATCGGGACCGTTGACACGCTCGAAGACTCGTTCGGGTGGCGGCAGGCCCTTGGCAGCAGCTTCCGCGGCCGCCTTCTCGTGAGCGCGCTCGGCGCTCAGGGCATTCTTCACGGCGCCGTTGCCCTCGTGACACCCGTACTCGAACAGCTGATAGCCGGGCTGCCGCGTAATGGTCATCCGGATCGTCCAGGGCCTGGTGTAGGTGATCGGATCTTCGATGCGCGCTTCATAGTCGATCATCTCTGGATCGACTCGCGTGAAGCGCTCGACGATTCGCATCGCCTCGCTGTGACGCGTGCCGTTTCCGTTCGCACCGATGCTCGTTCGGTCGGTGAAATTGGTGGTTTCAACGACGAGGGTGGTGCCCTCCCAGCGACCGCGCGAATCACCCATGTACTGACGGATGTTCGAACCGAGGTGGGACCGGCCATCGAGCGGGATGATCCGCGTATCGTGAACCATTTCGTGGCTGATGACCACCGCATCGGGCGTCTGGAGAATTCGAGCGCCGTTGCCGTACACGACGGGCAGGAATGATCCGACCAGTCCACGAGTAATACACCGGTCGTACAGCGTGAAGTCCTCGGGCTTGTCGAACGGGCCGACACCAAACGAGCCCTGATCGCGGGTAGCCCTTCTGGCAAGTCCTGCGGGCGTCATCGGCGGCGTCCGGCCGTCTGGTGGATCAATGACGAGCGACGTGTAGCCGAACGACCGGGTCCCCTCTTCGTTCCGGAACGTACCCACGGCCCCTTCCTGCACTTCCCGGGCGTTGCCACGTTGTTGAGCGCGTGCCGCAAACTCTTCATCTGAGAGGGATGCTCGCGTGCCGAATTCTTCGGGACGCGACATCGGGACCCCTCGCATGTCGTCGCTCGCCCACACCCCTTCGAGATCGGGATGGCCCCAAGCCGTACGCGGGACTTTCCAGGACGGATCGACGCGCGCGGCGGCTGACGATTCGGCCGCGCCCTTCGTTTGAGCGGAAAGTCGAGATTCGGGCCAGTCGAAGTCGTGGCAACTATGGCAACAAGTGACCACGCAGGTTGCGATACGCCGCAGAATCATGTGGGCTCCTCGCAAGGAAATTTAGCATAAACTGCGCTGTAATCGATTGACGGAGCTTGCCTAGCCGAAGCTCACATCATGAGCGAAGGCTGGAGTGACCTTATGAACCGAATCGTGACTGTCGCCATCCTGACTTTGCTCGTGCTGTCGCGTGCCTCGGATTCCTCGGCGCAGCTGGTGGCCGCCAAGGACGGACCGATCGTGTACGGCCACCACCACGTGAACGCGACGAACGCTGACGAGCACAAGAAGTTCTGGGTGGATGCGCTTGGTGGCGTCCTGACACGCGTCGGCACCAACAACCTCGAAATCATCAAGTTTCCCAACGCGCTGCTCTTTATGCGCGCCTCAGAAGCCCTCGGGCGGAACCAAAGGCACCACGCTCGATCACATCGGCTTTTCCGTACCGAGCCTGCCTCCGGTGATTGATCGCATCAAAGCCGGCGGCTTCCGCATGGTCACGGCCTCCGAAGCGCCTGCCAACGTGCCGGTCAAAGGCGATGTTGGCGTGGTCGAAGGCGGCGGGCCCGTCACGGGCATTGCGTACGCGCTCGGCCCTGACGAGGTGAAGGTCGAGCTGGTTGAGATGAAGGCGCAAACCGTTCCCATCGCCTCACATCACCTCCACTTCTTTGGCACCCAGGCCGAAATGCACGCGTGGTACATGAAGATCTTTGGCGCGACGACATCAGCGTCGGCCAACCCGGCGTTTCTGTCTGCCAGGCTCCCTGGGCTCGGGATGAATTTCACCGCATCAAAGGAACCGGTCGTGGGAACGCAGGGGCGCGCGCTCGATCATATCGGGTTCGAGGTGAAGAACCTCGAAGCGTTTACCAAGAAGCTCGAATCGCAGGGGATCAAACTGGCGGTGGCCTACCGGCAGGTGCCGGCGCTTGGAATCGCGATCGCGTTCATCACCGATCCCGTGGGGAACCTATATCGAGCTGACCGAAGGTCTGGACAAGATCAATTGAGGAGCCGGGGCATGCTTTTCGTAGGAAATCTCAGACCGCTCACGGCGCTTGGGGTGGCCATGATGGCCGTCTCGGTCCCGTCCTGGCTCGTCGTGACGGCCGTGGCGCAGCAATCGACCACGCTGCGCGCGCCGACGTTTCAGGTCGATCCGAACTGGCCGAAGGTTCCCAATAACTGGGTGCTGGGCGAAGTGACTTCGATTGCCGTCGATTCGCGCGACCACATCTGGGTGCTTCACCGGCCGAGGTCCATTCCCGAGGAGCGGCGCGCCAGCGCGGCACCTCCTGTGCTCGAGTTCGATACGACAGGCAAGCTGCTGGGAAGTTGGGGCGGGGCCGGTGACGGCTTCGACTGGCCCGAGCGCGAGCATGGCATCTACGTCGATGCGAAAGGGTTCGTGTGGATTAGCGGCAACGGCGGATGGCCGAAGCCGGCCCCGGGCGGCAGCACGGACGACATGATCCTGAAGTTCACCCCGGCCGGCAAGTTCGTGTTGCAGATTGGGCGTCGTGGTCAGAGCGGCGGCGACAAGGATACGACGAACGTCCACCAGCCCGCAGACGTATTCGTTCACACACCCACCAACGAGCTGTTTGTCGCAGACGGTTACGGGAATCATCGGGTTGTCGTGTTCGATGCCGACAGCGGCAAGTTCAAGCGGATGTGGGGGGCGTTCGGGAACGTGCCGGAGGCGCCGCCGCAGCGGCTGGGGCGCGAGGAGCATCTGCTCCCACCGGCACCGACGGCGATGGACCGCCACAGTTCGCCCTGGTGCACGCGGTGAAAGTGTCGCACGACGGCACCGTGTATGTGGCGGATCGCCCCAACAACCGCGTGCAGGCGTTTACCACGGCGGGCAAGTATCTTCGCCAGGTGCGACTCGTGGCCGATGGCAGCGTGGTACCGGTCCCGGCTGGCTTTGCATTCTCGCCGGATGCGAAGCAGCAGTTCCTTTATGTCGTGGACTCAGGGCCGATGCGGGTGGTCGTTCTCGATCGAGAAACGCTGACCCAGGTTGGTGCCTTTGGCATCCGCGGGCCAAAGCCGGGCGATTTCGATATCGTTCATCATATGGCCGCCGATTCGAAGGGGAATCTCTATACCGCGGAGATTGTGACGAATCGGCGGGCGCAGCGATTCGTGATTCAGAACGCGAATTAGTCCGGTTTTCAGTTTTCCGTAATCCGTTTTCCGTTTCTGTCTGGCGTTTCTCGATCAACCTGACTCGATTGCGCATTTACAAGAACGGATAACGGAATACGGAGAACTGAAAACGAGCAGGTCTTGTGCCTCTATTGCCGCCAATCTCCCCGCAGGAAGGACAGCGCGGTCTTGGAAAATGCTGCCGCGAACTCTCCAAACACAGGGCCATGTCCACCGTTGGGCACCACCCAGAGATAGGAACGCGGAATCCCTGCATGCAGTTCGAACGCAATTGACACCGGGTACAGCGGATCGCGATCGCCAAACACGATGAGTGTCTCCGCGGTGATCGTGAGCCAGGGACTGTGTCGTGAAATTCACATCGTCGTCAGTGTCCGCCATCGCTCGCGCACATGCGAAGAGCTGTTCGATTTGAGGCTCGCCGTGCTTGTGGCGCTGGCGCATCAGCTCCATGTCGAGCGGGCTCATCATTGCCGCCGAAAACTGGCGCTGAATTGCACGCGTTTGATCTGGAAAGTACGGCGGCGCACTGACGAGCACCATCGAGCTGACTCGCGCGGGAGCGGTCGTCGCAAGATGCAACAGGGCAATGCCGCCACCGCTCAGTCCGATTGCCTTGACGCGTTCGATCTGCAGGTGATCGAGAACGGCCCACACGTCGCGGGCGGCCTGCTGAAACGAAAACTCGCCTGACGGATTTGTGGACGCACCGTGGCCACGCAGATCCGGCGCGATAAGTCTGTAGCCTGCCGGTGGCCCGGCGTCGAAAATGTACTTCCAGTCTGGCCCGGCACCCATGAAGCCGTGAAGCCAGAGCAGCGGTTCACCCTCTCCAACTGCTTCGTAGTGCAGGTCGACACCGTTGACCTGGAGAACCATTGGCCCCAAGGCCTTCCGAATCTCTGTTAAAAAATGTACTGGAGCCCTACCTGCATCGTGCGATTGCCGGTCAGCGACGTGATTTTGCCGAAGTCGTTCGGGACGTTTGGATTGTTGACGTTGTTCCCAATGATCGCGTCGTTCAACCTTCGTTGATTGAGAACATTGTAGGCTTCCCACTTGAAGTCCACGCGGTGGCCGTTGCCGAGGGGAATACCTTTCCGAAGCGCCATGTTGATGATCCAGGAGCCCGGATAGCGCAGCGTGTTTTGCGGCTGTTTTCCAAACGTCCCGGGAGCCGGGGCTTTGAATGCGCTGGTGTCGAACCAAATGGCGTACCCCAGGACGGGATCGAAATCAGTCCGAATCCTCTTGGGATCGCCAACGAGATCATAGAATTGCTGGCCGCTGCCGGGACCAACGCCCGCAATGTCAACCAGGGTCCGTACGTCGAACGGTGCGCCGGACTGCGCCTGGAAAACGCCCACGACGTCCCAGTCTCCCAGCACCCACCGCAGAGGCGCCGCGGACGACTCGAGCCTGGGGAACGGATATCGCACCTGTGCCCCAAAGACGTGCGGTCGATCGAGGTCCGAGATGCCGTAGTAGCCAGTTTCGTCGTAGGCATTCGGCAAAATGTCACCGCGCCCGTTCGCATCGTCGTTCGTCCTCGAGAACGTGTAGGCGACCCTGAACCCGACGCCGCGAGATGAGCGTCGCTCGATTTGCGTCTGCAGGCTGTTGTAGCGAGACCTGCCGGTCGTCTCGTAGAGCGTGATGCTGCCGAAGCCCAGAAACGGCCGAAGCGCGTTGGGGTTGACACCCGGGTTTGCCTGCACCGTACCCGGCTGGAGCTGATTGATGTTCCGCGCCCGCTCGAGATTCGAGGCCGAGCGGCCGACGTAGGAGATGGTCCCGTGCATCGTCCAGGGAAGCTCTCGGTCGAGCGTGGCATTCCATGCCCACGACCGCGGGTTGGTGAAATCGGGAGACTGCATGGCCATCACCAGAGGGAAGTTGCGTGTGACGGCACCGCCAGGGGCATCGACGGATCCGTTGATGACGGTCTGCATCTCCGAGAGCGGCGGGTTGAAGCCGTAGGCCGCAGTGGTGTTGATCTGGACGCGGTTCAAGAATTTGCCGACGCCTGCCCGGAACGTCGTCTTCTCATCGACGACGTACGCGAGGCCAAGCCGCGGCTGCAGGCCGTCCTCCGGGGTCGTCGAGAAGCCGTTCGGAAGCCCGTGATACAGGCGCTGGAGGTCCGCGAGATTGGGGAACTCCGCAACTGCCTCGTCGGTGGGGCTGTCACCGGGCAGGACAATGCCGTTATATCGGTCGCCGCTGACGACGAACCCGCCGGTCCGACTGATGACGGCGGCCGTAGCAGGGTTGTAAAACGCCGAGTCGAACGATGCCATCGCTTTGGTGGAAACGCCCCACGGCTGCCACAAGGAGTATCTGAGGCCGAGCTCGAGGGTGAGGTCGCGGGTGGGTCTCCAGCTGTCCTGGATGTACCAATCGTACGCCATCGCCAGCCACTTGGTGTTCGGCTTGTTCCCGAATTCGGTGTAGTCGTCAAAGAGCCCCAAGAGGCGTTGGCGGTCGAATAGCCCGTGCCGTCTGGCCGAGTGGCGTTGAAGAATCGGAAGGAGCCGTTCTGGTTCGTCGTTGCCGGTGCCTGAGCAAAACTCAGCTGAATGCGATCGTTCATTCCCGATCGCTCGATGCTCATGCCGGCCTTGAACACATGATTGCCCGTGACCTTCGTCACGTTGTCGGTCCACAGAAACACGAAGTCGTTCCATGAACCGGGGTACGCGGCATTGTTGATAGCCGTAAAGCCCTCGAGCGAGATGTTAGGAATCTTGTCCGGGTCGAGCTTCGTTCCAGGAAAGAGATACGGATAGCTGATGCCAACATCTCCTGTGCGTGGGTACAGCAATGCCTCCGTTCCGCCGGGGCAGTAGTCGCAGTTGCGCTGCCCGAAGTACTTTGACGGGCTGGTCGACCCCCACGAGAACGAGAACTCGTTGCTGAACGTCGGCGACAGTGTGCTGGTCAGCGTTGCGGCCAGGGTACGGCCCGGGTAATCCCAGATCGTGGAGTACACGGTGAGCGGCTCGGGATCGTTCCAGACGTTGGGCAACCACGTGTGCCGTACCGCGAGACGATGATTCGACGATGGTACCCAGTCGATCTTGATGCTGTCCTTCCGCTGGTTGTTGAAGACCGCCGGGTAACCGATCCAGTTATTCGCGCCCTGCTGGAAACCGGGAACGGGCTGCGGGAACGCGTTGAGTAGTGCGCTTCCCTGCGGACTGAATCGACCTGCCGGGATGATGTTGCCCTGGAACGGCAGGCCGGTCAGCGGATCACGAATGACGCGCCCGGGCAGCAGCGCGCTGAAGTCGCCGTTGCGCATTGCCGCGGTTGGCACGATCCCCATCTGCTCTTCCACCGATCGATCCCGCTGCCATTCCTGCCCCCAGAAGAAAAACAGCTTCTGCCGGCTGGCGTTGAACCTCCCGGGAATGTAGATCGGCCCGCCGAGCGTAAACCCGTAGGCGTTGTAGGTGTGCGGTGATTTTTCGAGTCCAACTCGTTTACGGGTCCAGGTATTCGAGTCGAGCGCGTCGTTCTGGTGGGTCCAGAAGACGTTGCCGTGAAAACTCTGCGTGCCGCTCTTCGTGACCAGGCGCAGCTGCCCCGCTGACGACCGGCCGAACTCCGCCTGGTAGTTCGTCGTCAGCACCTGCACCTCGGCCACCGTATCGAAATTCTGGGCGCCCATCATGAAGCCACCCGCCGCGCGCACCCGAATGGACGGGGCACCGTCAACCGTCGTGATGAACTCGTCGGCGCGACCGCCGTTGATCGACGTCACACCAGTCGCGAACGTGTTGACCCCGGTTGGCATGGAGCCGCCGATGTTGCCGCCAACGACTCCCGGCGTGAGCTGGGCGACCTGAGACGCCCGTCTTCCGCTGAGCGGCGCTTCGGCAATCTGTTCGGCACGGACAGTGCGGCCGATCACCGACGTATCGACCAGCGTCGCCGCCGCCTCGACCTGGACGGTCTCGGCGATCCCGCCGACGTCGAGAGAGACATCAACCCTGATGTTGAGGCCTGCACTGACCTGGACACCTGACTTCGTGATTGGCTTGAAGCCCGAAATCGTCGCGGTAATTCTGTACTCGCCAACCGGGACATTCGGGAACGTGTACAGTCCCGCTTCATTGGTCACGGCCCTTCGTTCGTTGCTCGTGCCAGCATCGACGAGCGTGACGTCAACGCCCGGAAGGACGGCCCCGGTCGTGTCCCGCACGACGCCGGAAACCTGTGCCGAATCGAACTGCGCGTCCGCGGACGCCGCAACAAGGAGTACGACACACATCGCGACAGCAGAGCGCCAATTCATGGTTCCTCCATTCATCAGGCGCGCGACGGACCTGGGTCACACGCTGATGGCAGATGGGTACGCCGGGCTGCGAGAATGTCGGGGACGTTTTGCGATGTTCATAGCAGCAGAAGGGGCCGCCGTCAAGTGCGAGGATGTGGCCGGATCCATATTCGTGCGATACGGTTCACCGGCCCACGCAGAAGCGAGTACGGAAGGATGGCAAGGATCGTGGCCGTCACCATCGACTCAACCGGATAGATCCACCGGAAGACGATGATCTGGTACACGCAGTCAAAGATGACGGCCAGGATGAACACCTTGAACACGGCCTTCCAAGTCTCCTGCTCGCGACGATGCCGTGCTTCAGGTGGTCCGGTCAGCAGTCGCCAGAGGTGAGGCGGCCGGTTTTCTTGCGCATCCTTCACGCCATCTCGAATGGCGAAAAAGCCGGCCACCGACGGCTGCAGGAACAACCGCACCGTCAGCGGTCCAGTGAGCCGTCCCACCAGATCGTCGACGAAACGAGTCAGGATCTCATCCATAGTGGCGTCTCGGCGTGCGCATCGATGACGAAGGGCGAGGAAAAGGGAGTGTGCCACATCGCGCGTTTGCATTACACTCGCGACTCAAAAGTCCCTGCAAGATTGGTTGGTACTTTTAGGGGGACCAGACAAATGAAATCAACGCGTGTGTCTAGCCTGCTGGCGTCCTTGACGGCAGCCATCGGAGTGGTCGCTCCGACTTCGGCCATGGCTCAGGACGTGGCCATCACCAACGCCCGGATCATCGTCGGCAGCGGCCAGGTCATCGACTCGGGCACCATCATCGTTCGCGGCGGCAAGATCGCGTCCGTAACGGCCGGCCCCGCGCCCGCGGCAGGACTGAAGGTGATCGATGCCAAGGGCATGAGCGCCATGCCCGGGTTCATCGATTGCCACAAGCACGTCAACACCGGACCCAACGAGAAGGCGCAGATGCAGTCGCTGCTCGAAGCGGGCTACACGACGATTCTGGCTGGCGGCGGGCAGGCCGACAACAACATCGCGCTTCGCGATCACATCGACTCGGGGATGATTAACGGCCCGCGCATCATTCCTTCAGGACAGGTGAGCATCCGGCAGACGCCGGCAGAAGCGCGCGCAGCGGTCCAGGCGCTGGCGGCCAAGGGAGTCAAGCACACGGGCGAAATCGGACTGACCCCGGAGCCCGCTCCGCCCCAGGCGGAGATCGAGGTGCTCAAGGCGATCGTCGACGAGGCCGCCAAGGCGGGCGTGCAGGTGAACGTGCACGCGGTGAGTTCCCCGGCGATGGTCGCGGCCGTCGATGCCGGCGTGCGTCGCCTGGTGCACCTCCCGAACAAGGACTGGACGAGTTACGAGGCGGCGGAGAGGGTGGCTCAGACCGGTTCGATCGTCTCCGGCCTGATTGCCTTTGGCGCACCCAACATCGACCGGGAATCGGCCCCGCCCGCAGCCGTCACCTTCCCGCGCGACAACACGACGCGCTTCCGCGACGGCAAGCCGTGGCCCGAGGCGATTGCCGGCGCGAACCGCGACGCGAAAGGCCGGGCCACCGGCACCGAAGGCGGCTACACGATCATCAACGCACGACGCATCTGGGACGCCGACCCGAACCACACGACGATTTCTTACTCCACCGACCAGAACTTCGCCGACCTGTTGGTGCTCGAGCACGAGCTGAAGTCGTACAGCATCGTGTTCTCGATGGCGGACATCCACAAAATCATCGGTCCCAACGCCGCCAGGTTTGTCGGCATGGCCGATCAGATCGGCACGCTCGAGGCGGGAAAGCTCGCCGACATCATCCTGATCGACGGAAACCCGACGCTGAACATCTACGAGATGCTCAAGACGAAGGTGGTGCTGAAGGAAGGCAAGGTCGTCGTCGACAGGCGGTGATGCTCGCCGGACGTCGTACGTAGCGCAGGTCTTTAGACCTGCCCAGCGCCTCACTACTTTTCATTCGGCTCACGAGGAGGGGTCATGACCACGCCGAAAATCCTGGTGTTCGCTTTCGGTGCCTGCGCCATCTTTCTGCTCACGGCTTACAGCAACTCGGGCATCAGCGCGACGTTATCGGCGATGCAGGGTGCCGCAAAGGTGGCGAATCCCATCACCGGCGAGGGGCTGCCGAACCCGGCACCGAAGGTGACCCGCAATTGGGGTCAGCTTCCGGCCGGCCGCAAGTGGGGCACGTCGGCTGGTGTCGACATCGATCCGATTGACGGACACATCTGGGCCTACGAGCGCTGCGGGGCCGGCACGCTTGGCGGGGCCGCTGGCGCAGGGGTCACGTGCGAGACCAACCTCGTCGATCCCATCTTCAAGTTCGACCGCCATACCGGCGCGGTGCTCGCGAATTTCGGCAAGGGTGTGATGGTGACGCCGCACGGCATCCACGTGGACCGGCAGGGCAACGTGTGGATGGCGGACTTCGCGGGCAACGAGGCCGGGACCAAGGGGCACCAGGTCCACAAGTTCAGCCAAAAGGGCGAGAAGCTTCTGAGCCTGGGCACTCAGGGCAAGCCGGGCAACGCCGATGGCCAGTTCAATCAACCCAACGACGTAGTCGTCGGGCCGGACGGCAGCATCTACGTCTCCGACGGGCACGACGGCCAGGGGATGACCACCAACGCGGCGATCGCCGAGGGCATCAAGCGCGGCGCAACGGCGCGGATCAGCAAGTTCTCGCCTGACGGGAAGTTCATCAAATCCTGGGGCAAGATCGGCGTGCGACACGGAGAGTTCCGGACACCGCACGCACTCGTCTTTGATGCGAAGGGCCGTCTCTGGGTGGCCGATCGCGGCAACCATCGGCTCGAGATTTTTGACCAGGAGGGGAACTACCTCGAGTCCCGCTACATGTACGGGCGCATCAGCGGGATCTTCATCAAGGGCGACATGGTCTATGCGATCGACTCGGAGTCGGGTCCGTTGAACCACGTGAACTGGCGCGATGGTGTGCGCATTGGTCCCCTCGACGAGGATCGCATCACCGCGTTCATTCCGCCGTTCGAGCGCGAAGACCGCGTGTACCAAGGCACGGCTGGCGAAGGCGTCGCCGTCGACGCGGACGGTAATATCTACGCGGCGGAAGGGCCGAACTCGCTGACTCAGGCGGGGGGCGCGTTTACCAAATACTCCGTGAAGTGAAACGGCGCGATCGCGCTGCCACACGACCCCGGCTAGCCTAGTCCGCTCTGAGCACGACGTTCGGGCTGAGGCGCGACGCTCGCCACGCTGGCAGCCAGCACGCGAGTGCTGTCGCCGCTCGACGATCTCCCGCGCTGCTCCGCCGACCGGGAAGGAGGCAGGATGACGCCCGGTGCGTCAAATCCGTACGATGTTGCGCTGGATAGGAACGCGGCCAATTTTGCGGCGCTGACACCACTGACCTTTATTGCCTGGAGCGCACACGCCTGCCCGCAACGGGTGGCCGTCATCCACGGATCGCGACGGTTCACATGGCGCGATACCTACGCCCGGTGCTGCCGCCTCGCTTCTGCACTCGCCAGCCGCGGCATCGGCGTCGGCGACACGGTGGCCGTCATGCTGTCGAACACTCCCGAACTGTACGAGTGCCACTTCGGAGTCCCGATGGCTGGTGCAGTCCTCAACACGTTGAACACGCGCCTCGACCGAGACGCGCTTGCCTTCATGCTGAATCATGGTGGCGCCAAAGTGGTCATCACTGATCGCGAGTTCTCCGGAACCATCGCCGCCGCTCTCGAGAAGGCCGTAAGCCCGCCACTCGTCATCGATGTGAACGATCCGGAGTACCGACGGGGCCGGACGTGCAATTGGCGAAATGGACTACGAATCGCTGCTCGCGACGGGCGATCCGGAATACGCGTGGAGCCCGCCCTCCGACGAGTGGAATGCCATCGCGCTCAACTACACCTCTGGCACGACGGGGAATCCGAAGGGCGTGATCTACAGCCACCGTGGCGCGTATCTCAACGCCATCGCCAACGTCCTGACCTGGAGCCTGCCCCGATACGCCGTGTACCTCTGGACACTCCCGATGTTCCATTGCAACGGCTGGTGTTTCCCCTGGACCATGGCAGCGATGACGGGCACAAATGTGTGTTTGCGCAAGGTGGATGCCGCGGTTATCTTCGACCTGATCAAGCAACACCGCGTCACTCACTACTGCGGCGCCCCGATCGTGCATAACACGCTGCTGAACGCTCCGGCCGCATTGCGCGAGGGTATCAAGCACACCGTCCATGCGATGGTCGCAGCCGCCGCACCCCCGGCGACGTTAATGGCGGGAATGGAAGGGATGGGCTTCGATTTGACGCACGTGTATGGCCTCACGGAGGTGTACGGGCCAGCCACGGTGTGCATAAAACAGGCGGAGTGGGAGGGCCTTTCGATTGAGGAGCGCGCCGCGCTGAATGCGCGGCAGGGGGTGCGCTACATCCTGGAAGAGGAAGTCGCCGTGCTCGACCCAGCGACCATGCAGCCCGTGCCGTGGGACGGCGAGACGGTCGGTGAAATCATGTTTCGTGGGAACATCATGATGAAGGGCTACCTCAAGAATCCGGAGGCGACCAACGAAGCATTTCAGGGCGGATGGTTTCACTCCGGTGACCTCGCGGTCACGCACGTGGACGGCTACCTGAAGATTAAGGATCGTGCAAAGGATGTGATTATCTCGGGCGGTGAGAACATCTCGTCGCTCGAGGTGGAAGATGCGATTTACCAGCATCCCGCGGTCCTGGCGGCGGCCGTTGTGGCGCAGCCCGATCCGACGTGGGGCGAAACGCCCTGCGCGTTCGTCGAATTGAAGCTCGGCGCCGAGACGACGGAAGCAGAGCTCGTCGAGCACTGTCGTGCGAGGCTCGCTCGCTTCAAGGTGCCGAAAACGATTGTTTTCGGACCGCTTCCGAAGACCGCGACCGGGAAGATCCAGAAGTTTGTGCTGCGGCAGCGGGCCAGATCAGCCGCGGCAATCGAGTGAGCGTTTGAAGGGAGCCGATGCCATGAGCGTTGATGTCACGACCACATCCCAGCAGCCCCTCGTCCTCAGCCGACGGGAGGGCGGCGTTGCCCTGATGACTCTCAATCGACCCGAGCGGTTCAATCCGCTCTCCTCGTCGATGATCGCGGCTATCCAGTCGGAGCTGGACGCGATCGCCCGAGATCCGACGGTGCGCGTCGTCGCTATCACTGCCGAGGGGCGGGGCTTCTGCGCGGGCCACGATCTGAAGGAGATGAAGGCCCACGCGGGCGACAAGACCTGGCAGCGCCAGTTATTCGACGACTGCAGCCGGATGATGATGACGCTGGCAGCGCTGCCACAGCCTGTCATCGCGCGCGTTCACGGCATCGCGACGGCCGCCGGCTGTCAGCTCGTGTCCATGTGCGACCTCGCCGTCGCAGCCGACACTGCCACGTTCGCCATGCCGGGCATCAATATCGGCGTGTTCTGCTCGACGCCGGCGGTCGGTGTCGCCCGCAACATAGGCCGCAAGCGCGCGATGGAGATGTTACTGACTGGTGAGCCCATCGACGCGCAGATGGCCCTCGCGTGGGGGCTCGTCAACCGCGTCGTCCCTGCCTCCGAGCTCGATGCTGCCGTGCGAGCGTTCACCGATGTCATTGTGGCGCGAAGCCCAGCGGTGATTCGACTGGGAAAAGAAGCCTTCTATCGCCAGATCGATCACACCCTCGAGTCAGCCTATGACATCGCCAGCGAGACGATGGCCTGTACTCTGCTGCTCGAAGATGCCGCCGAAGGGATGGACGCATTTCTGCAAAAGCGCCCGGCGCGGTGGCGAAGTCAGTAGCCACGGCCTGGGACAGCTCTGTGCTGGGGTGACCAGCTCGAGGTCCGCCTTCGCGGCTAGCGCCGCTACGGCGGACAACCTTCGCGTGGCTTGCCAACCGTAGCTCACGCGCGCGTGGGCAAGCGTGAGCGAAGGTTGTTGCCCTTCGACTCGCTGCGCTCGCTCAGGGCATTCTCCCTGACACTGGCTTGCCATGAGCGAACCTGGCGGCTTGCCGAAGGCAGGGCGCCAGGTGAGTCGAATGGCGGAGAGAGTGGGATTCGAACCCACGGTAGAGTTTCCCCTACACACGCTTTCCAAGCGTGCTCCTTCAACCACTCGGACATCTCTCCGTGTCTTTAGAATCAATAGTTTAGGGCGAGCGGTTCAGCCCTAAGCCCCGAATTGTGATACGGATTGTGATACATCCCCGAATGTGCCGCGATCACTTACGGCAATTCGGCCCGCGCTCGGCGAACCGAGGCTTGGCGTAGCACAACCGTCCGACTCCGGCCTTCCAGTATAGAACGCAGCGGCGCATTCCGGTTCAGTTGAAACCGCTGATCCTCAAGCGGCCGACCGCGAGATCGACGACTTCATGACCGTCCCACGCTCGCGCCCAGGGTGCCGAGAAGCTCGTCCAGTTGCTCGAACGTCTCGCCCATCGCATCCGCCGCCCCGGTGCCGGCAGCGTCGAGAGCTTCCTTCGAGGGATAGAGCTCGTGCATGACCAGCAGCGTCTTGCCACCTTTTTCCTCAAAGGTCACCGTGGTGACCGGCCCACCGTCACCACCTTCGTCATTGGTCCAGACGAGGCGCGAGTGCGGTGTCACTTCGATATACCTACCGAAGAACTCGTCAGGGTTTGAGGCATCGTGGCCGAACACCAAACGGTAGCTGCCCCCGACACGAACATCCATCTCGCAGGAACGCAGGAACATACCCATCGACTTCGGCACCCACCACTGCTTGAACAGCTCGGGCTTGGTCCACGCCTCGAACACGATGCGCGCCGGACCGTTGACAATTCGAGTGACGACGAGCTCACGCTCGGACTTCCGTTCCACAGTCGTGCGGTTCTTCATGGGTGTGGGCTCACTTCCTCTTCTTGCGTCCATCGACCTTCTCCTTCCGTTTCAATTTCTCGACAACCTTATCCAACTCGTCGAAGCGTGCGTCCCAGAGCTGGCGGTACCTCTCGATCCATGCCGCCTCTTCCTCCAGCCGGCGCAGGCCGAGCTTGCAGGTCCGCACGCGCCCGACCTTCTCCGTGGTGACGAGCCCCGCCTGCTCCAAGACGCCGACGTGCTTTTTCATCCCCGTGAGCGTCATGTGAAACTTCTCGGCAAGGTCCGTGATCGAAGCGTCTGCACGTCCGAGCTGCTCCAGAACGCCGCGTCGGGTGGCGTCCGAGAGCGCGGCGAACGAGGCATCGAAGCCGGTCCGGGAATACTGAACCATCTGGTTCAGTATATAACACACGGACTAGCGGCATGCAAGAGGAGGCTGAGCGCGCGCTGGGTTGCCGGCCGCCTTCACTCCCAAATCGACCTCATTTCGATGCAGATTCGATCGACTCGGCGATCCCCAGGACCCTAAGCGTCCCTATTCGTCCGTGCTCTTGTCGCGCATGAGCCACGTCACCACGTCTACTCCGTGCGCCTCAGCTTCCTTCCGCAGTTGCGCGACAAGCGCCTCCGCGATGCATTTCGACAGCAGCGCCTCGAACGCGGCGAGTTCGGCGCGTTCCCTCTCACCGCCCATCGCGGCTCGCTGTCTCAGCTGATCTCCGACGGACATGTCCACCCGCGCAGGCGAGCCATCGGTCGGGATGATTCCCCTAATCACCGGGGGCTTGGATAGCACCGGATGCTCAGACCATCGAACCAGCTTGGCCGAGAAAAGCGGTGCAACGTGCTGGCCTCGCACGATGGGTCCGGCGCAGCGGGAGCACACGATCGGAGGCAAGCTGCTTGGCGGCTTCGTCTGCCTGCGTCGAACTCCTTGGCGGGCGGACTTTTTTTGCGTTGGGTCCGACATATGGTGGCCCTCGATTGATGCAGAAGGGCGCCGACCGATCTGAAGAAAATGATGACAGAGAGGAATCACGCCGAGGTAAATAGATGCTCCTGTTCACTGCGCGCGAGCGAAGATCGCAAGCTTGTTTTACCTCGATACCGCTGGCATCCTTCTAGGCGATGGAACGCCGCCTTGACGATCTGATCCGCCTCTATTCGATCCTGGACCGCCTTGAGCGGCGCATCGGCGGGCGGCGGCTACTTGCATCCTCCGATGGCCGCTCCGGATGGCCGGAGCGCGGTGTGTATTTTTTCATGGAGGACGGCGAATACCGAACCGACAGCGGCGGCGGCCTGCGCGTCGTGCGCGTGGGAACCCACGCGCTCACCTCGTCGTCGCGAACGACGCTTTGGAAACGACTGTCGCAGCACAAGGGCCAGAAAGCTTCCGGCGGCGGCAATCATCGGGGCTCGATCTTCCGTCTGCTGGTTGGCTCGACACTGCTTAAAGGACCCGGCGCGGCCTGCCCAACCTGGGGAATCAAGAACAGTGCGCCGCAAGACGTGCGCGGGCTCGAGCAGCCTCTTGAACGGGAAGTCAGCAGGATCATCGGCGCCATGCCGTTTCTATGGCTGGAAATCGATGATGCTCCCGGCGCGGGGAGCTTGCGCGGGTTTGTCGAGCGTAACGCCATCGCTCTGTTGAGCAATCTTTCAAAACCCCCGCTCGACCCGCCATCCGCCAACTGGCGCGGGGGTGCGTGTGACCGCGGCAAGGGGCGCGTTAGGGATTCGGGACTCTGGAATCAGAACCATGTGGACGAGGCGTACGATTCAGCCTTCCTCGACCTGCTTGAGCGTTTAGCAAATGCGAGCGGCGCACGATGAGAGTAGTCATCCAGTGCGCCGCCAGAAAGGACGCGTCTGCCGGCAGCTTGCGCATGGCAGATGCGCGGGAGGTGCTGTTCGTCGCCCACCCGAGGCTCGCGCCGGCGGATCCAAATCGCTACTACGCGCGTCCGGACGATCTTTCCTATGATGGACGCACGTGGCGCGAGCGGCTCGTGGCCTACAATGCGGCCTCCGACAATCCCCTCAATCTGCTCCCGGCCTACAGACTGTACGCGCACGATGTCTACCGCGCTCTGGTGGGTCGGTTCGGCCTTGAGCGAATCTTCATTCTTTCGGCGGGCTGGGGGCTCATCCCTGCGAGCTTCCTGACGCCAGGCTACGACATCACTTTTACGGCATCAGCCGATGATTGGAAACGGCGGCGCAAAGGCGACCGCTATGAAGACTTTTGCATGCTCTCGAACGATGATGATCCGATCGCCTTCGTCGGCGGCAAGGACTATCTGCCCCTCTTCGGCACGCTGACCGCGTCGCTACGCGCACGGAAGGTCGTCTTCTTCAATTCACGGACGCAACCGGATCTGCCGCAAGGATTCGAGTTGGTGCGCTACCGGACCACCACCCGTACCAACTGGCATTATGAGTGCGCGCGGGATCTGGCCGCAGGTACGCTCCAGGCTTCCCTCGCATAAACTGCGAAGCCGTCATCGGTCGAGGCTGTTGTGACGACCGGAACCACAGGTGCAATGTTGAGCCCGCTGTCATCCTTTGAGGCCAAGGAGCTGATCCGTCCCTGCGAGACCGGAAGGCTGTATGAAGTTGAGGCTTGGCGGCCGCTGGCCGTCTCTCCGCTCGCACGCCAGGCCGCCACATGCTTCTTCCACGTAGCTGCATCCGCCATCCCCTGCACCCTGCACCGCTCAGCCGGTCATGCTCAAGACGGGGTTCGTGCAGCGGGTACGCCGTGTTGCGCGGCGAGAAGGCTCCCGACGACGCGCTGGCCCGCGAGCTGGGCGCGATGGGGCTGCTCTGAGTCAGCGCGCGCGCCGGTAGTGCATGGCGACCGCGCCGCTGCGGAGCGGCTTCGCCGAGACCAGCTCGAGCCGTCGCGTGCTGGGCAGCCCGCTCTGGTACAGGGTCGGGCCGTGGCCGGCGATCCTGGGGTGGACGAGGAACTTGTACTCGTCGATCAGATCCAGCCGGTCCAGCTCGGTCGCGAGCTTGCCGCTACCGAGGAGCACGCCGGCCGGGGTCGCGTCCTTGAGCTTCTGCACGCCCGTGCGCAGGTCGCCGGCGATGTGGTGGCTGTTGGTCCACGGGAAGTCCTTTCGCGTCGACGACACCACGTACTTCGGCTTGGCCTCCAGCTTGACCGCCCACTCGCGCATCGCCGGCGGCGCCTCCTCGTCGCCGCGGGCGACCGCCGGCCAGTAGCTCTCCATCATCTCGTAGGTGACGCGGCCCCACAGCATCGCCCCGCCCTCGTCCATGAGGCGGGTGAAGAAGGCGTGTGTCTCGTCGTCGGCGATTCCCTCCTGGTGGTCGACGCAGCCGTCCAGGGTGACGTTGATGCTGAAGGTCAAGAGTCCCATGCGGCGAGTCTAAGCCATACAATCGCTCGCGGATGTCCTGGCGCCTGCGCTTGTCGGTCGAGACGATCCTCCGCCTGACCCCGGCGGTGCTGGGCTCGACCGTCTTCTCGATCGCCAGGTTGTGCGCCGCCCACGCGTGCCTCGACGACCAGGCGCTGACTGGCCGCGCGCGAGGCCATCGGCTCCAGCTTGCATACGTCAGAATTCCGCGGTTTCTCGCCGCCGCCGACAGGTCTCTCACCGTTCCGAAAGAAGTCCGAAAGACCCCGCTGAGAGTCGCCATCTCGACCGGATTCCACAGCCTCGTTGAACTGCTCTTGCGCCACGAACTCAGGCACCTTTCGCCCGCGCCTTCCATCAGCTCCGCGCCAAAACCACGCTCGGGTCGTACTTGGATTGCCGGCGGAGCCGGCCCGACCTCGCGGAAAACTGCTGCTTGCGTACATGGCCGAGAACTCGACGATCGAATCGAAGCAATTCTTCGAGTCCCTCGATGCCTGGCAGCGATGCTCTGATTGACTCCACGTTACTGCGAATGTGGCTGAAGTGAGCCCGCGAAAAGGACAGCACAATGGAACGAACAACCACGAAGGAACAGATTATGGTTTCCCACGAACAGAGTATCGAGACCCGCATTGGCACGCTGTCATTCACGCACGACTTCGCCAACGGCTATCCGACCAAGGAGACCGTCGAGAAGCTCTACGACGAGCGCGACTTCCAGCGCGCCTGCCAGGTTTACCTCTGGGCGCTGCCGATGGTTTCCCTCGGCGAAGCAGAGGCTGTCATGATGAGCGTGCCCGGCGCAGCCCACGGCGACATCATGCGAGCCGACACCGTCCCTGGCATCAAGCGTTTCCTCACCGGCAACGCCACGACACCCTACTTGATGGCCTGGCTGAACCTCCAAGAGAGCGGCCCGTATGTCATCGAAATGCCCGCCGGCCCGAGCGCCGGGTTCGTCAATGATTCTGTGGCAACGCCCCGTGACAGACATCGGCTTCCCCGGTCCAGACAAAGGCCAGGGCGGCAAATTTCTCGTGCTCGGTCCTGGGCAGGCCGCGCCCGAGGGAGCTGAGGGCTACATCGTCGTGCGGTCCACCACATTCAATAACCTATGGCTCGTCCGTCTGCTCTCGCCCGACGCGAAGGAAAGCGAGACGATGAGGGGCAACATACGCCTCTATCCCTTCAGCCAGCGCGCCAACCCTCCCGCGACCAACGTGCTCTCCATCGGAGCCGGGACATCCTACGCCAACGCGCCGCGCGGCTTCGCCTATTGGGAGAAACTTTCCCGCTGGGTCAACGAAGAGCCCGTGCAGGAACGTGACCGCATCATGATGGGGATGCTCAAGTCGCTCGGTATCGAAAAGGGCAAGCCGTTCAAGCCTGATGCTCGCATCAAGAAGTTGCTCACCGAAGCCACGCTTGTCGGCGAGGCCATGGCCAAGGTGAACGATTACGAAAAGCGCGACATGCCGCAGGCGACCTATGCTCAGGGTTCGCAGTGGATTTTTGAGTTGTGTCTGGATCCCAGCCAGGAAACGACGCATTACACGCAGCTCGACGAGCGCGCTTCGTGGTTTTACGAGGCGACCGCGACCTCGGCCGGAATGGTGAGCAAGACACCGGGTGTTGGCTCCGTCTATCTCGGCAGCAACAAGGATCGCGACGGCAACTGGCTCGACGGCGCAGCAGCTACCGGCTGCGCGTGCCGCCGAATGCGCCCGCGAAACAGTTCTGGTCGATCACGCTCTACGACGTGTCCACCCGCGCGCTGATCGAGAACAACTCAGAGATCACGGACCGCTCGTCCCGTCAGGACTTGTTAAAGAACGCCGACGGCTCGGTCGACTTGTATTTCGGCCCGGAAGCGCCGAAGGGTTTCGAGAAGAACTGGATTCCCACCGTGCCCGGCAAGGCGTGGTTTCCCTACTTCCGCCTCTACGCCCCCACCGAAGCCCACTTCGACCGGACGTGGATTCTGCCGGATTTCGAGAGAGTGAAGTAATTCCAACGGCGGCATTGGGCTTCGCGATCTGCGCGGGCCCCTGCATTCACCTGGACGAGGAGAGCTGTGCTCGGTCGGCCCCAACGAAGCCCATAAGGGGCCGCGTCAATCAGTCCGACCAGGACCTCGCTCGTGATCTCACCTGGTGGTTCGACAGACGTCCCGAAGCGTACCAAGGAACGTCGTGACGTACTCGAACAAGTGAAGCTGGGAACTGTGTAGAAACTGTGTAAGGTCGCCTCGAAAGCACCCACAAACACCGACGTTTACGGGCTCACACTAAGAGGCATTCTGCGGCGGGAAGTCGTTGAATCGATTGCGTGAAGAGATGTTTCGGTACTACTCGATGCAGCTCGCCGCAATCGTTTTCCAAGCGTGCCTGATCGACCGCTCCAGCATCTCTCCGTTTAGAATCAACAACTTACAGCATCGTTTGAAGGACGATTGCGGCGATTGTGATACGTCCCCCAATCTGCCGCGATCACTTACGGGCTTTTCCAGTATAGCCGTGCGTTTGCTGCTCGCTCGATGAAATGCCGACGCGGGTCAATCCTGATGAACTGAAATGTTGGAAATTGGTTGAAATCGGCCTGTGCGACGGTTTGCTAAACGGAAATCCGCCTCTCGGACATCTTCGAGTTTCCTCGTAAATCCTTCCGTTTCTATCTCTTCACAGATCAAGCGAGTTGGCTGCCGTTGGCTCCGGAAGCGCTGTTTTGGCGCCTCCCAGGGACAATTGTGGGGACAGTGATCTCGCCCCGCTCGCAAAGTGCGGCGCCGCGCGGTCGTCGAACATGAAGGCCAAGCCGACGCGCTACCGCAGTTCGACGAACGTCGTTCCGTAGAGGGGAGGAGAGCGCGCACGTTCAGCCGGCCAACAACTTCCTGGCCAACCATCGAGCGTCGCTCGCCCGCTGCGGCCCGTCGACCTCGGACCCTGCGACCGCGCCGTCGAACAGCACGACAAGCGCGCGAGCGGTTGCTTTCGGGTCCTTCACTCCCGCCGCCTTCGTCCACTCGAGGAAACGCTCCATGAACCACTCTCGCTGACCGTGGGCAATGGCGCGCGCCGGGTGCGCCGCATCGGTGAGCTCGCTCACCGTATGCTGCAAGGGGCACCCGCGGAAGTCCTTCGACTCCGCCCACTCCACCACCCAGTCGAAAAACTTGAGCGCACGTTGTGACGGAGGCGTGTCGACGAGGTACGCCTCGATCCTCGCACGGGCGTCCACGGTTCGGCGCTCGAGGTACGACGCCACGAGCTGGTCCTTGCAGCCGAAGTGCTGATAGAGCGACGCTTTCGCCGCATCGGCCTCCGCCAGGACGCGGTCGATCCCCACGGCCCGCACGCCCTCCCGATAGAACAGGCGATCGGCCGCGTCAAGGAGGCGGTCTCGGACGCGGATTTCGGAGGTTTTTGCCCGTTTCCGGGCTTTCTGCGGCACCCCTTGACACTACAGACAGATCGGTCTATTGTCAACGACATGAATAGACAGACCGGTCTGTTCACAGAGTCCCGCTAGAGGTTGTCACATTCCGTCTCGCGCCTTGCGAGGCCGTCAGGAGTCTCGACATGGGTTACGCACTTTCAGGCAAGACCGCACTCGTCACCGGCGCCAACCGTGGCGTCGGCGAAGCCATCGTGGACGCGCTCCTCGCCGCTGGCGTAAGAAAGGTGTACGCCGCCGCCCGCAGCATCTCGACCCTCGACCCGCTCGTGGCCCGCCACGGCTCCCGCATCACGCCGTTGCAGCTCGATGTCACCAACGCCGCGCAGATCGCCGCGGCCGCCGCGACTGCGGCGGACGTGGACCTTTTGGTCAACAACGCGGGCATCGTCGGCTTTTTCGGTGGCGAATTCACGGATCCGAAGTGGATCGAGGGCGGGCGACAGGAGATGGAAGTGAACTTCCTCGGCACCTTCGCGGTCACGCAGGCCTTCGCGCCAGTGCTCGCGAAGAATGGCGGCGGCGCCATCGCCAACCTCAACTCGGTGGCCTCGTTCGTCAGCTTCCCGATTCTCGCGGCGTACAGCGCCTCGAAGGCCGCGACGCACTCGCTCACGCAAGTCACGCGCGCGATGCTGCGGGGGCAGAACACACAGGTGTTTGGCGTGTATCCCGGCCCGATTGACACGAAGATGGGCGAGGTGCTGACGCTCGAGAAGGCCTCGCCGGCAGACGCCGCGCGGGCGATTGTCGCGGGCATCATCGCCGGCGACGAGGAGATCTTTCCCGACAAGATGAGCCAGGGCGCGGGCCCGGCCTTCTTCGCGGATCCGAAGGGACTCGAGCGGCAGGTCGCAGGGGTCCCGGCCGCCGCGTAAACCTCGCAGGCTGACCGTCGGTGAAGGCGCGCCCCGGGCAGGACACGAGGTGGTCTTCAGCTATTCACACGGCGAGCGGAAGCAACGTGCCAGGAGGTAAGCGATGTCGCGCACAGACGCCAACACAGAGAAGACTGCAGGCACCCTTGAGAATGTCGCACGGCCCGACAATCTGCATTGGGACGTGTTCGTGACGCCGGGCATCCCGATTGTGACTCGCGACAAGCCTCCCGGCGTTCGAGACACATTTTTTCAAGCGACGGCGTCGACGCTGATCTATGGCGTGCGCGACGCCGTCCTGGTGGATACGTTCATGACGGTCAAGCAGGCCAACGCTCTTGCAGATTGGGTTGCTGGCCGAGGCAAGAACCTGACAACCATCTACATTACACATGGTCACGGGGACCATTGGTTTGGAGTCGGCACGCTCCTCGAGCGATTTCCACATGCGAAAGCGGTCGCCATGCCCAACGCTGTGAAGGTGATGCGACAGAATGCCTCGCCAGAAGCTCTCGAGGGGGCCTGGAAGGTGGGATTCCCAGGACAAATTCCAGACAGGCTAGTGATCGCGGAGGAGCTCAAGGGCAATGTCATTGATCTCGAAGGGCATGAATTGGTCGCCGTGGAACTTGGTCATACCGACACGGACTACACGACCTGTTTGCACATCCCTTCGATCGGCCTCGTCGTGGCTGGCGACGCTGCTTACAATGACGTCCACCTGTACCTCGCTGAGTCAAATGCGCAGACACGACGGGAGTGGATCGACGCGCTGGACAAGATTGAGGCGCTGAACCCGCGCGCAGTTGTCGCGTCACACAAGCGGCCGGAAAACGAGGACGATCCCAGGATTATCGAACAGACCCGACAATACATCCGCGATTTCGACCGATTAGCGGAAACGACGAAAACCGCCCAGGAGCTTTACGACAGGATGCTGGAGCTCCATCCGAACCGGGTCAATCCAGGGTGGGCGCTGTGGAGTTCAGCGCGCGCAGTCAAGCCGTGAGGCCGCCGAGAGCCGAAACTCGTGTCGGTGTTTCCGCGCTGCAATTGCGAGAGATCACGACGGAGATTACATGGTCAAATCCAACAAAGCGATCGTGCTCGAAGTACTCAAAAGGGCCTTTATCGACCGAGATCCAACGGTCGTGGAGCAGTATTTTGGCGCGAATTACAAGCAGCACAACCCGGTAATCCCAGACGGCCCATCAGCCATTGCTCAGATGATTCCGACCCTTACTGCCCTCACGTATGAACCCGGCATGGCCGTCGCGGATGGCGACCTCGTGATGGTTCATGGGCGATATACCGGCTGGGGACCAAAGCCAATGGTCGCGGTAGATATCTTCCGCGTCAAGGATGGCAAAGTGGTGGAACACTGGGACGTGATGCAGGAGGAAGTCTCAGCCGCCGACACAGCCAGTGGCAATGCCATGTTCACAAAAGCTGAGTGAAATGTGCTCGCTTATTGACCGCAGCGGGGAGTGACTGCGTGTGAGCGACCATCCGCTGATTGATCGCGCACGCACGTCACGCGTGCCGGTCGCTGATCTCGTGGGCTTTTCGATCGAGCCCCTCGGCGACGGGAAGGCGTTGGGATGGCTCGATGCCGGCCCGCGACACGCCAACCCGATGGGTACCGTACACGGTGGCATTCTGTGCGACGTGGCGGACGCGGCGATGGGAATAGCCTTCGTCACCACGTTGCGACCGGACGAGTCGTTCACCACGATGTCCCTGACGATCAATTTCTTCCGGCCAGTGTGGGAAGCACGCTTGCGATTCGACGCCCATGTCGTCAATCGCAGCAAGAACACCGGCTATGTGGAGTGCGACGTCACGGATCCCGAGGGTAAGCTGATCGCCAAGGCGACGTCGACCTGCACGGTGCTTCGCGGCGACCAGGCAAAGGCCCGGTGACCGCTATTGCTGCGAGGCTTGTACCTGAGCCAGGAATTTCTGCAGCAACGGCGAGGCATTGCCCTTCTTCCAGATCACGTTGAATGGCAGTCGTACATTCATATCAACAACTGGCAGCAACGCAACGCCTCGGGGGCAATGCCATCGGGTGGATTCAGTGACCCACGCGATCCCGATCTGGCATTGGACACAACCTAGCACCGCAACCACCTAAACTACCTAAAGGACCTTGCACTCGAAATGGGTCGCAACTTCAGAGTCGTTTATAGCGTGAAATTCTGAAGTCGATTCGCAATTATCAAGTCGACCGAAGTGACGATCGCGCGTCTGAGCAAAGCCTCGAAACGGAGATGAGCAGGGGCAGGGACGTAACCAGAGTCGTATGTCACCCCCCTGCAACCCAGCCGTCAGAACTGATGCTTGTTCGGCGCCTTTCGTCCAGCGACCTCCCGCGCGTGGAGCTTGCGGCTGTGGACTGACTGCCTATCGCTCCCCCTGTGTAACGCGCTGACTGGGGCGACGCGAGATCTGGCTCTCGTCGCCCTGCGACCCCCCTGCACGCGAAACACCCCGGGGCGGGCGGAGCATCACGGCGATTGTTTCCTTGACTGCGCGGTCTCTCGATTTCACCTGCGCTAGGCGAGAACCTCACGAGCCACTCCTTGTTCGGCAGCGTCGGACTTCACGGGCCTGGCAGACGACTGCTTTCTCAGCTTGTGGAAGTACCGATAGGAAACGAT
>CAWBPA010000022.1:0-85439 GCA_963790545.1 Vicinamibacterales bacterium | reverse complement strand
TCACAGGTCGACGCTTGCCGCATCCGCGAGAATCAAATCGCGGTAGACGGGAAGCGACCAGCCCGCCTTTTCCAGCTCGTCGAGGCGCCGCTCGACCATGGAACGTAATTCTTCTTGTTGCGGTACATCTTTCGCAGTTCGTCCTTGGAGAACCCGACCTGATACCCGCTGAGCCCGCACATCAGGCTGGCCGCGTTCGGACCGTTCGCCTTAATCCAGGCGCCAGGATTTGGAATCGGCGGCGAGGCCGCCGCCGGCCGATCCGTCCCACCGTCGGCACGTCAACGTACGGGGTGCGGATGCCGCCGCGCGGATTGCCATGCTCGTGGAGCGCCATCGGCGAGCCGTCGCATGCTGGTTGCGGTCAATACAGATGCGCTCGGCGCGAGGCGGCACGACGCTCTTCTCAACCCACTGGAACAGATGATCGAGCGCGACGGACTGTGCCTGTAACGGGAACATACTGAGCATCTTCGCGCACGGGTTTGGCTTCATCCGCGCGCTATCGCGCGTGTCGATGTACGCCATCCCCGAGAACTCGTCCCACGGGTCCTTCTTCCCCGGCTCGTCGCCATCCTGACGCCACGTAATATTCGGCGCGCTGACCTCGTGCATCGTCGGAACATGCACGATCGGCACGTCGACGTCCTCATCGTCGAACCATTCGATGTGGGCATCGATCCGTCGTCGATACGTTGCATCTGCGGCATGCGGTCGACCATGTGTGCCAGCAGGTAGTTGATCGAAATACCGCCCATCTGTGACGTGCCCGCCAGCACCATCTTCCGCACGGCCAAACCGCCCGGCGGCATTCCGTTCTTGATGAGCGCGCCCACTTGCGCGAGGATGTCATTCGCCTGCCCGTCGGCGATTTGCAGATCCTTGTCAAGCCTGGTTTGGCCCACGAAATACATCGGGCTGTCGTTTCGAATCTCGATGGCCGGGTGTCCAGAGGTCATCGTGTAGATCGACGTGGACTCGAACATGTGCGCGGCGCCGCTGCCGTGCATCGCCTCGACGAATACCAGTCCGCTGAAGCGCGTGTTGTTCGCCGGTTTGCGCACCACGATCACGTCCGGTACGGCTGGCCGTTGGCGGTTTCGGTGTCGTAAGTACTCCTTGCTTCTAGCCGGAGCGCTCGAGCCCGTGCCCCGGCGGCAGCGACGGAATCGAGTCGATACCGGTCCCGGCCCCGTGATCTCCCCCGACATCGTCGGCAGCGCGACCGCGGCACCTTGCCCCTGGCTCGTGCCGGTCGGCAGCTGCCCGGGTGCGCCACCCTGGCCTAGCAGCGAATCGAACTGCTGAAACAGGCTCATCACTGTCAGGACCGCTCCAAACGTGATCCAAGCTCTACGCATTGAATTCATTGCGCGCATCCCTGACCCTTCTTGGCGTCCCAATCACGCCCGTGTGCGTCAACGCCACGGGTCGATGCGGCTGATCGTCAGTCTCGGTCCGCCGCCGATCATCTTCCACATCGCGCCCGTCTCGCCGCCCACTACGACGACGTGGATGTCCTCGGGCGGAACATCCGGATGAGCTCGTCGGGCTTCGCTTTGAGCATCGTCGCGTAGGGCTCGGTGCCGGCAAGGGCGCGCGGGCAGTGCAGCGTCTGAATCCACTGATTGTCCAGTACTCCCGCGCCGGAAGGCGGGCGTGGTCGACGCACCAGTCGATGAGCTTCTGCTTGGTGTCGAAGCCAAGCTCCACGAAGCCGCGTGCGACGAGCGGGTCGAGCGCGATGATCGGACCCGTGTACGGATCGCAGGCCTGTAGCGAGCGCGTGAACTTCTCCTGCCAGGTCTCGCGCGGCCCGCCGCCGAAAATTGTGTACCAGCCGCCGAGAAACAGGCTTACCGTGCTCTCGTGGGCCTCGAACCCGTGCTGCACGTGGAACGGCTCCCATGGGCTCGCGCGCTCGTGCTCGGCGAAGAGCGCGTTGTAGCTCAGGAAGTTGCCCTGTGAGCCCATGAAGGAGACCTCGGGCACCGAGCCCCCCTGGAGGTTCTGCGAGAACAGGCCGAACGCCCGGCCGATGGTGGCATTCGCGTGGCTGTACGGACCCATCGCGCCGATGCCATAGTTCATCCCGATCTCGTCGCGAATCGGCCCGTTGACGAGCGCCACGGTCGCCTGCGAGGTCGTCGAGCTCGAGCGCCCCGAGACACCAGAGGCGGCGAGCGCGAGAATCACCGGGAGGTACTCCGGTTTCGCGCCCGCCATGACGGCGTTGACGGCGACCTTCTCCACAGTGAACTCCCAGAACTCGCGATAGAAAGTAGGTCGCAGGCGGCCGACCACCTCATCAGCACTGCGGTGTGTGCCCTTCAGCATTGCCGCCACCCGCTCGTTGGTGGGCAGGACAATCGGCTGAAAGTCCGTCCAGCGATTCTCGATGAACAGCTGCTGCACATTGTCTTCGCTGTCGGGCTCGAGCAGACGGACCGTGGAGCGCTCGAAAGAAACACCAGCCAAATCCTTCTCGTCGAGCGGGCCCGTGAGCCCGCCGATCACCGATTCGATGAACGGGCGGTGGTTGACCGGATCGGCGCCGTCGATGTAGGCGCGAAGCTCCGCGGCCGATCGTCCAACCACGGGCTGTGGCACGAACGCCTGGCGGACGGCTGGCATGCCGTTGGCTGTCGCGACCGACCGCACCAGACGCGCGAACACGTGGGTGTCGATGGCGACGTGGGGACTCCGGCCTCCTCGAGTGCCATGGCGAACCCGACGACCGTCGGGCTGCACGTGCTTCAAAGTCCGACGCCGAGGATCGCGGCGTCCCCGTCGGCCTCGATGCGGCTCACGCAGCGCGGGATCGTCGGTCCAGCTCTCTCTCGGCCGGACAAGACGGACGTCTGTCGCGGGCAGGTGTTCGGCGAACCACTGCTGGAGCTGCTCGACAAACACGTCGGAATTGTCGAACAGACAGTCGACCAGATAGACCGTCCTCCCCTCGAGGCTCTCGAGGCGCTCGGCAAGGCGCTTGCCCGCGACCTTCGGGGGTACCCCCGCGGGTCGTGCACCTGAACTCGCTCTGTCATGTTGTCGGCTCCTGCCCTGAAACACGACGGGTCTAAAGACCCGCCCTCTACAGAACGTCAGCGCATGGCGGCGGCTTCGGCGGCTTTGAGCACGCGCATGAAGTTTCCACTCCAAATCTTGGCGACGTCCTCCCCCGAGTAGCCGCGTCGAGCAAACCGCGCGTCACGTTCGGTGCCTCGCTGGCGTCCTGGAACCCGACGATGCCCGCACCATGATCGAAGTCGGTGCCGATGCCGACGTGATTGACGCCGATCCGCTTGACGATGTAGTCAATGTGATTCAGGTAATCCTCGATGGTCGCGCGCGGCACCGACGCCAGCGCCTGGGCAGTGTAATCGCCCCGCCCTTTGCCCTCGAGCCGGTTCACGTCATCGAGCACGCCGCGGAACTGCGACGGCAGCCCGAAGTCCGCCCGAATCTTCCCGAGACGCGCCACAAACTCCGGCGGCCTCGGCGCGACATAGGTGTTGAAGGGCGGCACGTGCACTACACCGTCTCGGGCGGCAATCACATCCAGCTCTTCGTTGAGGAGATTGCGCGTCTCATCGACGAGAACCCGCACGGCCGAGTGGCTGGCAATGACCGGCGCGCGCGAGAGCTCGACGGTCTGCATCACACCCTTCGGCGTGAGCTGCGAGACATCGATCACGACGCCAAAATCGTTCAGCTTGCGAATGGCGGCCCGGCCCAGAGCCGACAGGCCGCCGTGCGGCTCGTCGCCGGGGACGGCGGGGCGGGACGAATCCGCGAAGGCGTTGTTCCCCGCGTGGTTGAAGGCAAATATCCGCACACCCTCGCCCACATAACGGTCGACCAGTGAGACGTCGGTTCCGAGCGCGTAGGCATTCTGGAAGCCGATCAGCACAGCAATCTTGCCTTCTGCGTGACCGCGATCGATGTCGGCGGAGGTGAGCGCGAGCGCCAGTCGAGCGGGATTGGCGGCGACAAGCTCGCGGATCCGCGCAAGCTTGACCTCGGTCTCGCGGCGAGCCGCGGCGACACCTTCGGGCGTGTTCGGTCCAGTCGGCGATTGAATCGCGAGCGTGACGGTGGCCAGGCCGCCTGCAGCGAGCTTCTCGACGGTGACCTGCGACACACCATCCGCCGTGCGATAGATTCCCGGCGTCGTCGGCAAGAGCACGTCGATGTGCGCGTCAAGCGGCCTGGCGGCGACGTGAACCGCCCGCACGCGATCAGCAACCGCTGTGTCACCAACCTGCGCGCCGAGCACCACCGGCAGGACGGCGACGACACACATAGCGACCCACAGGTAGACGTCTGCCCGTCTATGCTCGTCTGTCGGGGCGTCTGCGGGCCTGTGGTTGGGAAGCTTCATGCCCGCACGATAGCTGTTGGCGTTCATTCAGGCAAGTGCTGCCCCTCCTCCGAACCAATGCCAACCATTGCTGCTTTGTTCGGTTCGGCGCATGATCGAGCTGCTCGAGCGTCCGCTACCGGAGGAGACCGTGAAACGCAGCAGCGAAAAGATCCTGACGACGCACGTAGGCGCGTTACCTGGCCCGATGGAGGCCTGGAGCGAAGGCTTGTCGGATGAGGAATTGGGGTCCGTCGTTCGCAACGTCGTCGCGAAACAACGCGCCGCCGGCATTGACATCGTCAACGAGGGTGAGCTCACCAAGGGTGGCAACTGGGTGGCCTTTATTAGTTCGCGATTGTCCGGATTCGAGCCGGGTCAACACGGCGCGACGTTCGCGCTGCTCGGCGACAGCGAAGACTGGAAGGAATTCTCGGATTTCTACCAGAAGGCGCTCGAGAGCGGCACGTTGTTCGAGCAGACGCGCAGCGCACCGATCCAGACGAATCGGCGCATGGACTGGGTGTGCCGCGCGCCGATTCGCTACACGGGACAGGCCGCGCTGCAGCGTGAGATCGACCTGCTCGGTTCCGCGCTGGGCTCACAACACCCAGGGGACGCCTTCATCACCACCACGGCGCCCGCAAGTATAGAGGTCGGGCGTAAGAACGAGTACTACAGAGACGACGAAGAGTTCGTCTTTGCGCTCGCGGAGGCGCTGCGTGTCGAATACGAGACGATTGCCAACGCTGGCTTCCTCGTGCAGGTCGACGACGCCTGGCTCGCGGCGCTGTGGGATCGCATTGGCGTGAGAATGGGGCTCGAGGAGGTACAGGAAGTACTGCATGATGCGCGTCGCTGCGCTCAATCACGCGCTCACGAACGTGCCGGAAGAACAGATCCGCTATCACTTGTGCTGGGGCAGCTGGCACGGTCCGCATGCTCACGACATCCCGCTCGCCGACATCGTCGATGTCATGCTGGCAGTCAAGGCGCAAACCTACCTCTTCGAAGCCGCGAACGCACGCCACGAGCACGAATACACGATTTGGGAAGTGGTCGAGCTGCCGGAGGGTAAGATCCTGGCGCCCGGGGTTGTCACGCACTCGACCGCGCTCATCGAGCATCCCGAGCTCGTGTCGCAGAGGATTCAGCGGTTCGCGAAGATCGTCGGCCGCGAGAACGTGATTGCCTCGACGGACTGTGGTCTCGGGCTCCGGTGTCATCCGCAAATCGCGTGGGCGAAGCTCAAGGCGCTCGCCGACGGGGCTGCGCTGGCCAGCAAGGCACTCGGCTACGCCTAATTTTCGTGGCCTGGCGTCGACGCGAGATGGCTGGAACAGCTGACGGTAGGACCGGCTGAAGCAGATTCCTCGGTGAGAGGAGGCGACCAATTCAGCGCAGGGGCGGGCGTCCGATTCCGCACGGCGGGAAATCGGGCTTTGGCTGATACCCTGCGCTCCCGCCGCGAGTAGGGGTTCGGTCTACGGCACACACCGCGGCATGCACCGCTCTTGCTATTTCAAAGGGCACGGATCGCGCAGACCGAACTCGCGGCGATGAATCGCGTCGCCCGATTTCCGGCTTCGCGGTGAAGACGCCGTGCTCCAACGGACACCCGCCCCTGCGCCGAATCGGTCGCCTCCGACATCCGGAGGCATCAATGTGCCGAGGCAGGTTCACCTGGTTCGACTTAGTGCCAGAATCAATCGCTCTGCGCCAGAGACTCGCCCGAGGACGGCGCGGTGCGGACAGCCCGACTGCCCTTCGACAAGCTCAGGGCACCCCGAGCGAAGTCGAGGGGTGCGAGCGCCGCGTGGCCAATTCGGTGCAGGGTGGGTGTCCGTTGGAGCAGGAGAAGGGCATCACTTGCCCTTATCTGCGGGTGGAGCCTGGCTGTTATCAGCAGGCAGCCCCAGCAACTCTTCGAGGTTGACATCGACTGGTGCGGGTTCGGCGAATGAGCTTCGCGTGGCGGTGAAGCCGATCATGCGCCCTGCGAAAATGACGGCAACCCAGATGACCAGCGAAAGAGTGGCGACGATTTTGCCGGCTGTTGGCGCTGACGGAGACCGATCCCAACGATGAACGGTCCGCCGCGCCGTCAGCTCGAACACGAGGATGTTGATTCCGGCCAGCACTAACAACACGACCTTCGCGCGGAAGTAGACATTGTGGAAGTACACCACGGCGTTCGTGATGAACATCAGCATCCCGGTCAGCGCCGTCAAGGCGAAGGCACCCCACGTCCACTTGAACGTGTCCGTCGCCAGTCGCTGAAACGATCGATGGGTCGAGGCGACGCCCAGCAGCCGCAGATCGACGATGACGATCGTGCCGAAGACCAGAGTCAGCCCGATCACGTGCGCTGATTCGATCAGGGGAAAGGCGAACAGCGAATCGCGAATCTGGACGGCAAGGCTGGTCCGCTCGAGCCAGTCGAGCAAAGAGGCGCTGTCCACTACTGCCCTTTCGCCGGCGACCAGCTGCCCCAGACGTGGTCATAGGCAATCAGCCGTCCGAGAACGATGACGCACGCCCAGACCAGGAAGGTCAGGACAGCGAGCGCTTTGATGGATCGTCTGTGAACGAGGGCGTCTTCCCACCGCTCGTCGTGCCGGCGGAGCGCCCTCTGGAAGATCGTCGCGACCAAAGCGCCGAACGCGACCAAGGCCATCTTCACCCAGAACGAGAACGTGACGAGCTCGCGCACCGGCTCGCCGATCACCATGAGGATTCCGGTGCCCAGCAGCAGCCAGAGCGAGCCCGTCAGCCAGGGCCCGAAACGGCTCGTCGTCTGCCGGACTGTCTGGTCAGTCCACGCCCATCCGAGGATCCGCAGATCGATCATCAGCACCGATCCCATGACCAGCCCGATCCCCATAATGTGAATCGACTGAATCGCGGGGATGGCCCAGGCGTTGTGGTCCTGTAGGAAGACGCTCGGAGGCGTAGTGGACAACCAGACGGCGAATGACTTCACGTTCGGCGACGATCAGAAGGTCGTGCCACCAGTCAACGTGTGGCCTTGAACGGAGTCGCAGTGTTTGCCAGCCTCGGGAAGCTTTGGTTTCTTGGTAGCAGCGTCCACAGGGCACTTGGCGATGGCGCCCACCCGTGAGCCGAAGTTCGAGCCGTCACGAAGGGGATTCAACCTGACGCTGAACACCGTGCCGGCTCCGAACGTGGTCCCTGTAATCCCCTGCTGCGCGACGGCGGCGGTTCCCGCCATTTCAACGCCCCACTCGACGTACTTCCCATCCGCGCCCTTCGCAAGCGATTTGTGGTCCGGCGCCAGAAGAATGAAGTGCAGTTCCGCGTGGTTGGCCTGAGGGACGAACTGCCGGACGACCCCGGTCAGCGTCGCGACCTTGGTCTGGTCGTACATCGCGAATGAATGGTGTGTCGACACCGGAATCGCGAACAGCACGGCCAGCAGGGCCATGCACGCCGCCCTAGCCGAGGCTTTGACCGTGTGCTTCTTCATGTCTCCTCCGTAAAATTCGAAGATCAGCTATTTGAAGATGTCGATGATTGCCGCCGGGAGATCCTCCTTCGGCTTGTCCCAACCGGCCTCGAAGTGCTCTTCCCAGTTCTTGGCCCACGGCCGGCCATAGTAGTCCACGAAGCGAGGGTCGGACGCGGTCACCTGCTTCGGCCGCCCATCGGTGTTGAAGATGTTGCTCAGGCACTCGATGAACGTGTACCGGCGGGCGGGATCGTCCGTCGTTGCGGCCCGAACGAAGCGAAACGACGCGCGGACGGGAACGACGAAGGCGTCGGGGTCGTAGAAGATGGTCTCGTGATCGAGGCCAATGAACTTGCCGCTCGCATCGAGCGCCGGTTTGAACGTTTCCACCGTTTCCATCTTCTCGCTCGTTTCGAACATAGCGTGCGACAGCTGCCAGGCTTGAATGTTCGCGGTCCAGGTGACGAGCGTCGTGCCGTCCCAGAATCCAATCGTCTCTCCGTACCACTGCGGGACCTTCTGCACGTGCTGTTTGCCGATCATCACCTGTCGCAGGAAGTTGTCTGCGATGCCCGACAGGAACTGGACCTGCCATGTGGTCATCGTGAGCTGGAAGTTTCCCGACTGCGAGGGTTGTGACCACCAGCGAATGAATCCCTCGGGCCAGCAGAAGGAGGCGCTCCACTGCGGGGCATTGGTCACGGCCTCATGGTAGGCCGTCTGCACCATCCGTTTCTGGTATTCCGGCGTGAGCAGTGACAGGACCGTCGGCGCCTGCGTGACTCCCCAGATCCACTCCGAGCCGCGGTCCGCCTGCCCGTCGCGTCGGTAGTAGCCATCCCAGTCGGGTACCGTCGCCTTCGTGTAGGTCGTAGGACCGCCCTCCGCTTTTGCCTGGGCCATCAACGCATCGTAGTGTTCCTTTGCCGTCTTGTAGGGGTACGGGCTCACGATCTGTTCGCGTTTCCAGTCGGCGTTGCAGTCGCCCCACGACGCCGATTCGGGAGGCTTGGGGCCGATGCGCTGCTGGTCCCACATGCCATACAGCTGACGTGGATTGTTGCATCGGTAGTAGCGCTTATCGAGCCAGTTCGCTCGATCCTTGTAGAAGTTCTTTGACGAAAACAGATCGATGGGCAATGGTTCGACACCGGCCGGGGGTCCCTGGATGACCGGCGCGGGACCGCGTCCACGTCCGGGCCCCGGGGCACCCGGTGGGACCGCACCGCGGCCACCCTGCTCGGCAAACACACCAGTCGACAGCGGATCGAACGTGGTCCAAGTCGTGAGGGCAGTCACGGATGTCATCGTGAACAGGGTCAGGAACCACTTTGCTCTCATGCTTCGCCTCTCCTGGCAGGTGCTCGCTGATGCTCGTGCGCCATCATGAAGAGCTCCTCGGTGGCAGTATACCGTGCGGCTGGCGTCAACACAGCCGGCAGCGGCGGAGCTTTCGTTGGCCTCGGTTTACGGCGGCGCGGCCCATGATCGCATCCTCCACCGTCGACCGCAAACCGTGGTGAGGCGGGTGATGAGACCATGTTATTGTCTGACGCAGCGTTGACCTCTAAATGCGCATTGCGAAATCAGGTCGTAGGGCGGGCCTTGCTTGATAGGCCCGCCTGGAGCCGGGTCCAAAGAGCAGGACCCGGCCTACGTACAACAATTTTGCAACGCTGAAGTGCTGGCCCGGGCTATCGACATGAGTCACAGCTCGGACAATAGACAACCATGAACTCGACCATCCGGTCATTCGACCTCGCGCATCTCGCGCACGTCGAGCTGCTCTCTTCAAAACCCGACGAAAGCCTGCGTTTCTTTACTGAAGTCATGGGCATGACCGAGAGCGGCCGGCGCGGGAATTCGGTCTATTTACGCGGCTGGGACGACTATGAACGACACACGCTCAAGCTGACCGCCGCGAACACCTCTGGCATGGGTCACATGGCGTTTCGGGCCACGAGCCCGGAAGCGCTGGAGCATCGCGCCGCGATCATCGAGGCCTCTGGATTTGGCGTGGGATGGAACGACGGTGATCTCGGGCACGGGTGTACATATGCATTCAAAACGACCGACGGTCATAACGTCGAGATTTACTATGAGACCGAGTGGTACTCGCCGCCCCCTTCGCTGAAGCCGTCACTCAAGAACCAGGCACAGCGGTTCCCCGCTCGCGGCGTCAATGTGCGGCGGCTGGACCATCTGAACCTGCTGGCGGCCGATGTGCCCAGGCTCAGGCGGTTTTTCGAGGATGTCCTCGGCATCAGGACGACGGAAATGATCGTGCTCGACAATGGCGATGAGGCCGGGGTCTGGCTGACGACCACCAATAAGAGCTACGACCTGGCATTTACCGCCGATCACTATCGCGCAAAGGGGCGATTTCACCACCTCACCTACGCGGTTGACTGCCGCGAGGATGTGCTTCGGGCGGCCGACATCTTTCTCGAGCACGGGGTTCCCATCGAGACCGGCCCTCACAAGCACGCGATTCAGCAGACGTTTTTTCTTTACGTCTACGAGCCCGGTGGAAACCGCGTAGAAGTGGCCAATGCGGGCGCGCGGCTTGTTCTCGCCCCGGACTGGGCGCCGGTTGTCTGGACGGAAACAGAACGCAAGAAGGGTCAGGCGTGGGGACTGAAAACGATCGAAAGCTTTCACACCTACGGCACGCCTCCGATCGAGCAGCCCACGGACCCGCCGCGAAAGTGACGCCAATCAATTACGCTGGAGGCCCCATGTCGAGACGCATCGCGCTTATCGTTGGGATCGGGTTAGCCCTCGCCGTGCCGGCCTGGGCCCAGTCGCAGATTACGACCGGCGTCATCCAGGGCACAGTGTCTGACCAGAGCGGCGCGCTCGTACCGGGCGCTGGAGTCGAAGTCAGGAATCTCGATACCAATTTCGTGCGCACGCTGACCACCGGCGATGACGGCCGGTTCGTCTTTCTCCAGCTTCCGCCGGGTCGCTACAGAGTGACTGTCAGCTTGCAGGGCTTCGCCACACACGTGCAGGAGGACATCATTCTCACCGTTGGGCAGTCCATTAACCTGAGTCCCGTGTTGAAAGTGTCCGGGACAGCCGAGACGGTCACAGTGACCGGGGCCTCGCCCATCATCGACATCACGCGTACGGAAGTCAGTACCACGCTCAATGAGACAACAGTCAGCACGACGCCAATACTCGGCCGGAAGTTCGAGGACCTGCTCACCCTCACTGCCGGCGTCAGCATCGTGCAGGGCCCGGACGGCGACGAAATTACGTTCAGCGGGCAGCGGGGCATGTACAACAACGTCAGCCTCGACGGCGGTGACTACAACAACGGCTTTTTCGGCGAACAGCTCGGCGGCCAGCGCGCGGCGATAGACATCACGTTGGAGGCGGTCAAGGAATTCCAGGTGGTCGCAAGTGGGGCCAACGCGGAGTTCGGCCGCACTGCCGGGGGTATCGTCAACGTCATCACGAAGTCGGGCACGAACGCCGTGCACGGCAGCCTGTTCCACTTCCAACGTTTGGAGGGCTTGACGGCGGACGCCTCGGACGGCACCCCGCCCACCGACTTCCACCGCGAGCAGTTCGGGGGGACTGCGGGCGGCCCCATCACGCGAGACAAGGTGTTCTTCTTCTTCGCGCTCGAGCACATCAACGAGAACCTCCAACGTGCCAACCTCAGCCAGCCCCTCGGCACCTGCCCTGCTGACGTGCCCGTCATCACGAACCCCGTGCACGAAGGGCTGATCAACAGCAATGTCGAGTGCCAGCGCCGAGCGCTGCTCAACTTCTTCGCCACCAGCCGGAATCAGGTCGAAGGCGATCCGATCGATCACACAATCGGCAACACGGCGGTCCTGGGAAAGCTGGATGCCCTGCTCAACCCGTCGAACACCTTCAACGCCTCCTACAACTTCGACTACTCCAAGAATACAAACCAGACCTTCGATGTGGCCACTTACGGCAATTCGTCGAATGGCATCGAGGGCCCGTCCAAAATCAACGTCGCCAATTTCAATCTCTTTACGACGATTTCGCAGAACAAGCTCAACGAGTTCCACGTGACCTACGCCAAGGAACTGCGTCCCCGTAACGCCATCTCGTCCAACGTTCCGGCAGACACGGGCATGGGGGATCCCGCATTTCGCTTCGGCAGTCCCTTCTTCATTCAGCCCAACGTCGACGAGCTACTCTGGCGCACGCAGATCAAGAACAACCTGTCGATCGTGTCGGGAAACCACACCTTCAAAGCGGGAGGCGAGTGGCTTCACACGCTCAACGATCAGGTCTTTCGTGGCTTCTTCACCGGCCGTTACCTGTTCAGCACCGTGAGTGGGTTCATGCGTTACGCCTCATCGGCGGGACCCGGAGGTTTTGGCCCCAATGCGGTGGCCTGCTCGAACGGCGCGTGGGTCACCCACCCGACGCCCTGTCCGGCCGGCAGCTCACTGGCTGGCACGCCTCTGCTGTTGTACATTCAGGAGTCGGGAACAGGCTTCCCAAATGTCGATCCGCCCGGCAAGTCGACGCTCGGCAACGAAGACCTGGCGCTTTTCGTTCAAGACCAATGGATCGTGCGTCCGAACGTCACCGTCAACTACGGCCTTCGCTGGGACGCTCAGCTGATGGCTGACACGATCGATCCAGCGACGACGGCGTATGCGCAGTTCGTGAACGACCCGGCATTTCTTTCTGACGGCACGATTCCCGATCAGACAGCGCAGTTCCAGCCGCGCCTCGGCATCGCGTGGGACGTCAAATCAAACCAACGAACGGTTATCCGCGGCAATGTCGGCCAGGTACTACGCGCGTACCAACATGCTGAGCCAGGCGGGGTCGGTCACCGCTAACGGGCTTCAGAACCAAGGAGCTGTTCGCGGGCTCGTCACCGGTCTGGTCCCAGGTGTCCTTCCCATGCCGACCTGGCCGAGTCTCGTGGAGCTTCCAGCCCTCCCTCCGGGCCAGTTCCCACTGTTTACCGCCGTGCGTGTCACCGCGTCCGATTTCCGCAATCCGAGAATCACCACGGCAAACATCGCCCTCGAGCAGCAGCTGTCTCCGGACGTGTCGCTGTATGTCGACTTCACCTGGTCGAAGGGTGTTCATTTGAGCCAGTTTCTCAACATCAATACCGCGGCGCGCGGAGCGCCGTTCAGCCCGCAGTTGAGTGACGTGTTCGTTCATACGAGCGGGGCCAGATCGCTCTATCGCGGCGCGACGATTGCCGTCCGCAAGCGCTTTTCGCGCGGCTACCAACTCGAGGCCAATTACGTGCTGTCGAAGGACATGGACACTGACTCCAGCGAGCGCGACCCCTTCACCGACCGGAGCTTCGACGTTCCGCTGTCGGAGCTGGACCGGCTCTATGCCCCGTCCGATCGGGACATCCGCCACAAGTTCAACCTGTTCACGTACGGCAACCTCCCCGGCGGGGTCGTGGGCAACGCTCGAATCCAGGCGCGTACGGCGCAGCCGATCACGCCGACACCGGGCAGTGCCGACACGCGTAACAGCATCCGGAAAGACAACGAGTTCTTCAGTTTCGACTGGCGGGTCATGCGGCCGTTCAGACTCGGCAACCGCTACGACGTCATTCCGATGCTCGAGATGTTCAATACGTTCAACAACAAGAACAATATCAACCCCCTGGTCACGCCGGCATTGTTCAACTTCGATGGCTTCCTGCGTCTCGGCGTGGGCGATCCTCGTCAGGTGCAGCTCGCGGTGAAATTCGTCTTCTAGCTTCTAAAGTAAGGAGGAGTCGTGGTGAAGAGACTGGCTTTCGTCGCAATCTGCCTCGCGTGCTTCTGTGGCAACGCGATGGCACAGGACGCAAAAACCGTTGTCGCCAACGCGCAAAAGGCATTGGGTGATCCGAAATCCATCACGTATTCGGGATCGGCGAAGGATGTGGCGTTCCAGCAGTGCGGTGCCAACGCGGCCGCCATGATCTGCCAGGGGACGCACGATCCGATGCGCCCGATCAATAACTACGTCCGCGTCGTCGATCTCACGGCGCCTGCGTCGCGTCACACGGGAGCGACGAACAACATCGGGCCTGGCGGCTCGACGACGGTGACCCCTGGAACGTTCTTCCAGCAGGTCACGCCGCAACAAGCGGACGTCTCGCAACCGTGGATCACCTCCGTGGAGTTCTACATCACGCCGTGGGGGTTCCTGAAAGGTGCGGCCGAGAACAACGCGACCGCCAGCCGCCGAAGGGTGGACGGCAAGAACTTCACGGTCCTGACCTGGAGCCCTGCGGTCAAGGCGCCTTCAGGGAAGGCCTACACCATCAATGGCTACGTGAACGACAACAACATGGTCGAACGCGTCGAAACGTGGCTGGGTGAAAACATCATGGGCGACATGCACATCGTCGCCACCTACACGGGGTGGAAGGATTTCGGCGGCGCAATGGCGCCGTCAAAGGTCGTGCAAACTCGCGGCGGATGGCCGTTTTTTGAAGTGGAGGTCACGTCCGCGAAAGCCAACCCCCCTGATGCTGCAACGCTGGTTCCCGCACCGCCACCGGCTGCTGGCCGTGGCGGTCCCGCGGGTGGTCCACCGCCGGCGGGTGGTGCGGGCGCACCTGCGCTCACCGTGACTTCTGAAAAACTTGGCGACGGCCTGTACAGGCTCACAACCGGAGCCGGCAGCTACGATTCGCTCATTGTGGATTTCAAAGACCACATCATGATGCTCGAGGCCGGACAATCCGAGGCGCGGGCTCTTGCGTATATCGCGGAGACGAAGAAGCTCATTCCCAATAAACCGATTCGCTACGTCATGAACACGCATGCGCATTCCGACCACACCGGTGGACTGCCCGCGTTGGTCGCCGAAGGCGCGACGATCGTCACGCAGCAGAACAACGGGGCGTTCTTCGAGAAGGCGCTCAACACCCCGAGAACCCTGCTGAACGACACGCTCGCCAAAAATCCAAAGAAAGCCAGGGTCGAAGCCGTTGCAGAGAAGAAGGTCTACTCGGATGGCGCGCGAACCGTCGAGATGTACCACGTCTCTCCGGTTCCTCATTCGAATGGGTTGATGGTCGCGTACATTCCAAAGGAGAAGATCGTCTTCCAAGGCGACTTCTCCCTGCCTGCACCCGGGCAACCGGGGAACGATCACGTCAAAGCCCTGGTGCCGATTCTGGAGAAGCTCAAGCTGGACTTCGATCGGTATATCAACGTGCACGCTTCAGCTGATCCGCAGACCAAGGCCGATCTCTGGAAGGCGGTGGGGAAATAGAACGACGGTAGGTAGGCCGGGTCCTGCTCTTGGACCCGGCCCAGGCGGGCCTATACAGCAAGGCCCGCCCTACGACCTGATTTTGCAGCGTGCTCTACGTCGAAGCCGGTCGATGGGCTCGAAGGAAGGATCGTATCTGGCGCACGGCCAGGGGAATCCGCTCCTTGGGCTCCTTCCACGGGTACATGCTTACTTCCGCCTTTGGCGCGAGCATCGCGGCCTCCATGGCCACGGCGTACGGATGGGCCGGGATATCGTCGGGCAGGATCAAGACGGGCGTCTGGCAATTGCGAACGAAATCGCGCGTCACGGTGAAGACGAAGTCGGCGTTGGTGCGGTACATCCTGGACAGGAATTTGTCGACCGTCTCCATCGTGATCTCGGGCCGTCGCTTGACTAACTCGGGCCCCCAACCCTTGATGTTGTTTTCGTAGAAGAGATCCCGCATCTCGGGACGCGACCCGCTGGGCTGTGCCAGCACGGCCGCGACAATGCGATCAGGCGCGCGCTCCAAGAGATTCCAGATGAAGGGGCCGCCAATGCAGAAGCCCATCACCATGAACTTGTCGATGCGCAGGTGGTCCATCAGACCGAGCTGGTCATCGGTGAAAGCATCCCACGGCCGTTCGATCTCCAGCGGGCCGGAGGAGTGGCCGTCATTGCCATTGCGCAGATCTGCCGCGATACAGCGGTACTCGCCCTTGAACTCCTGGATGGGATTAAAGGGATTGCCGCGTTTCAAGCCGGCGATTGACGAGTTCAATCCCCCGCCGGCGATGAGCAACAACGGGAAGCCGGAACCCGCCTCCTCATAACGGATGCGAACCGGTCCTCTCTCGTAGAAGGACATGCCAGCTCCAGCTTGCTCGGCCTGCTCCGTAAACATGCGCGGCGCGGCGGCCATAGCCGTTGCGGCGGCGCCCGCTGCCAGGAGCTTGCGTCTGATGGGATCCATAATTGGCCTCCTCCTCGATCATTGCCGAGGCCGGTGCATGCGGCTCCGGTCCACATGGTCCAGCGCGTGGTCACTCACCCGTAGCGCGGCATTCTAGCGCATTGGACCCGTCAAGTAGCGAGCGGTCCGCGGATCGAGCGGTCGATCTGGCGAATGGCGCCAAAATGATACGCGAGATGGGCGACACTGGCGATGACACCGTTCAACTCATTCTCAGCGTATTCGCGCGGCGCGCGGAGTGTTTCGAGCCACGCGCGCGCTTCGGTCCCAAGCGCACGCCGCAGCGCCGTCCATTCGTGTTCGTTCACGTTGGAACGGTTCCAGCTCGCCGTCCAGTCCGCTGTTGACCACGGATCCTGCTCACCCTGGCTCCATCGATTCATCAGCAACAGACCGTAACGCACGTGGTCGACATGGGCGGCGATAGTGGCTCCGCCGGCCACTGGCGCGGCTGAGGCCGCCGATGCCGTCAGCTTGTCGAGAGACCGAAGCAGTCCAACGTCCCCGGCGTTCAGCATCCATGCGGCACTCGCATCCGGCCCGTCGATGAGCTCGCGGAACAACGTCTCCAGCGAGCGATAGAGGGTATTCGACATCTTATGCCTCCCATTCAATGATGCGGGTCCCGGGATCGGGTCTTGCCCGTGTTCGATTCGCTGTGGTAATTTACGCTCGCAGTTGCAGGCTGTACCCCCGTCCGCGGAAAGGGACTATCCCACCTGCCTCGCGTTCAGCAACCTGAACATCAACCCTTTCATGCCCGCAAGCGGACGACGGGCGACGAAGGGTGAACGATGTCTCAGCGTCTGCCGCCCCGGCCAAATCTGGCCCATCTGAAGAAGCAAGCAAAAGACGTCCTGCGCATCTGTCAGCACCGCAGGCCGCCTTGGCGCCTCGCTGACGCGCAGCATGCCCTTGCTCGCGGCTACGGTTTCCAAAGCTGGCGAGAACTCAAACTCCACGTGGAGTCGGTGACCGAACAGCCTGCCACAGTTAGAGCTGGCAACTCAGGTGAGCAGCCGCTGAAAACCGCCGTCGAGAATCACCGAAGTCTGTCGAGCCACCCGATCGTAGGCACGTGGATCGCGAGATCGCCAGTGCGCTCCGGTGACCATCGTCAAGCTCCTATGGTGGACGTCGTGACGGCATTCGACGTGTCGGGTGACCTCCTTACACTCACCCACATCGAGGCCGATCCCGCAGGACATAAATCAGCGATGAAGTTGGCGTTTCCGGTCGACGGTCAAGACCATCCGGTCCAGTTCCGCGATGATCTCGTGCTGCGCGCGAGGTGGACCGACATTCGCGCGCTTGAAATCATCGCCAGGCACGGCGAGCGAATCGTCTTCAAGGCGACGTACGAGATGTCCGCAGACGGGCGGTCGCTCCTTGTCTCAACGCCAGAGCAACTTACCGTCTTCGAGCGAGTGTAGTCTAGGAGGTCTCTATGTCAGATTTGTCTTCTGTGGAAAACGACCTGCGTGCCATCGAGGCAGTCAACCAGCGCGACATGAAAGCTGCACTGGCTGGCGATACCGCTGTGATGATGTCGCAGTGGACGGATGACATCGTACTGCTTCAGCCTGCGGGGCCGATACTGCGGGGGCGCAGCGCCGCGGCGGAAGTGTTACTGGGAGCGGCGAGTGCTGTCGAGATACTCGACGGTGCGTTCGACTTTCAGGAGGTCAAGGTTCTCGGTGACCATGCCTTCCAATGGGGGACGTACCACTACACCGTGCGGCCGAGGGCGGGTGGCGAACCGGTGGGTACCAGCGGCAAGCTGATGCGCATTCTTCAGCGTCAGCCGGATGGGTCTTGGAAGATGTACCGCACGATGTCCACCGTCGATCCACCAACACCGTAATCGGCTTTCAGTCCTTCTGACGTGGCCCATCGCCTCGCTGCGCACGCAGAAAGGCGAGGAGCGATCGCTGAAGCTCAGCAGGCATGGCCGCGGCCGTTGCCTCGCGCAGGATGCGAGGCGTTGCCAGGTACGAGGCGACAAAGGCGGCGCACTTCGGGCATCCGGCCACGTGCGAGTCGAGACTCGTGCGCATGTCGTCGGGCACCACCCCTTCGAGGTACTCCATCAGAAGTTCGACGCCGGTCTGGCAGGAGATGTTCGTCATGACTTCACTCCTGCCAGCGCACTCAAGTAGCCGCGCAACATCAAGCGAGCACGGTGGACGCGTTGGCGCACCGTCGCCGGCTCTATTCCGAGCACTTGAGCAACCTCGGCCGTGCTGAGCTCTTCCAGGTCGCGCAGCACGAATGCACTGCGATAGAGGTCTGGCAGTCGACCGAGGGCAGCCTTCGCCTGTTCCGCGAGGAAGCGCCGATCGAGCAGTTCGTCGGCACGGGATGCGACCTGCAGCTCCGCAGGCGCGTGGCGATGCGAGCCCGTCGCGTCGAATTCGGGCAGAAACGCCTCGAGGGATTCTACCGGGCGGCGTGTAAGGGCCCGCCGGTGCATCAGTGCCGCGTTGGTGATGATGCGATACAGCCACGTGCCGAACCGCGACTCATGCCGGAACGAGGCGAGGTTGCGATACACGGACAGAAACCCCTCCTGCACGACGTCCGGCGCGTCGTCGTTCCCGACCAATCGGCACGCGAGACGATAGACCCGATCCTGGTACCGGATCGTGATCTCGTCGAACGCATGGTTGTCTCCGAGGGCGGCGCGTGAAGCGAGCGCCTCGTCCGTTGCCTCCTCTGGAACGGCCATGCGGGTCATTCTACTTCGCAGGGACGTGGTCCCTCTGCTTCACGTTGTTGTGATGCCGGTCGGCGACTTTTGTGACAACGAGTGAACGAGTGGCCTACGAATCACCGGCTGTCACATTCAGCGCCAGCCCGGCATCTCACCTCTGGAAGGTTCAAATGACACTGCATGTGGCCGGGTTGTGGCGCTACCCCGTGAAGTCGCTGGCGGGCGAGTCGCTAACGGTCGCGACACTCACGCCAGATGGCATCCCGGGAGACCGCGTCGTGCACGTGCGCGGTCCCGAGGGCGTTCGCACCGCACGCCGCCACCATCGGCTGCTGGGACTATTCGGGACGCTGGGCCCCGACGCGCGTCCTCGCATCAACGGTCATCCGTGGGACAGCCTGGAGGCCCTGGCACTCATTAGGAACGCAGCGGGGAACGATGCGTGGCTCGAAGCGCACGAAGGTCTCGAGCGGTTCGACATCTTGCCGCTGCTCGTAGCGACCGACGGAGCCGTCGCGGTGTTCGGCCGGGACATCCGACGCCTGCGCCCGAACGTCCTCATCGGAGGAGTCGCGGGGATGGCCGAGACGCTCTGGGAAGGCGCGCGGTTGCACATTGTTGACACGCTGGTGGAGCTCGATGCGCTGCGCGGCCGCTGCGTGATGACGACGGTTGATCCAGACACCCTCGAGCGTGATCCGGAGGTGCTTCGCGAAATCGGCCGGCGATTCGGCGGCCGGCTTGCGCTCAATGCGGACGTGGTGCGCGGTGGAACAGTGCGCGTGGGGGATCACGTCGTCCTCGACCATCCCCGACGACCTATAGAGCAATCGACAGGGAGGAACCGATGTCACTATTGAAACCGGATCCGACATTTTATCCGTCGCCGACGATGGCGCTGCAGTCGCCACCGGAAAAGCTCGCCTATCTGGCGCTCATCAACCCCCTGAAGGAAGGACGCCCCGATGCGATTGGGGTTGTAGACGTCGATCCCGAGTCAAAGAGCTACGGCCGTCTGGTTGGTCAGACGGACATGTCCCACGCGGGCGACGAACTGCATCACTTCGGCTGGAACGCCTGCAGTTCCTGCCTCTGCCCGTACGCGCCACACCCGCACATGGAACGGCGCTATCTGATCGTTCCTGGGATCAATTCATCGCGCATCTACATCCTTGACACAAAGCCGGATCCGCGCCAACCGAAGATCGTGAAGGTGATCGAACCCGAGACGGTTGCCCAGCGGACGGGCTACGCCGCACCGCACACGGTCCATTGCGGACCGGACGGCGTCTTCCTGAGTGCGTTGGGTGCGCCCGATGGCAACGGTCCCGGCGGCACGTTCATCATGGATCCTGAAACGTTTGACATTCGGGGTCGGTGGGAAATCGACCGGGGACCACAGACGCTGGCGTATGACATGTGGTGGCATCTCGGACAAGACACCATGATCACCAGTGCCTGGGGGACGCCGAACATGGTGAAGGATGGCGTCAACCCTGAGCTCCTGCTCGCCGGGAAGTACGGACACACGCTGCACATCTGGGACCTGCGGCGGCGACGCCACGTGCAGGAGCTGGAACTCGGCGCTGAGCAGCAAATGACGCTGGAATTGCGCCCGGCGCACGATCCGACCCGCGCGTACGGGTTTGCCGGCGTGGTGTTGTCCCTCAAGGACCTCTCATCATCGATCTGGCTGTGGTACCGCGAGGCAAGCGGGAACGGCTCAGCCGGGCCGAACGGCAAGTGGGCGATCAAGAAGGTGATCGAGATCCCTGCGGAGCCCGCCGATCCGGTGACCCTGCCGCCGATCCTCCAGGGTTTCAAGGCAGTGGCGCCGCTCGTGACGGACATCAACCTGTCGATTGACGACCGGTATCTCTACGTCTCTTGTTTTGGCACGGGCGAGTTCATCCAGTACGACGTGAGCGATCCGTTCAAACCCAAGAAGGTCGGCTCTATTAGACTCGGCGGCATTGTGAGCCGCGCGGCGCATCCCAGCAAGCCAGAGCAGATGCTGAACGGCGGTCCGCAGATGGTCGAGATCAGCCGAGATGGCAAGCGCATCTACTTCACCAACAGCCTGTACACGCCGTGGGACGAGCAGTTTTACCCGGAGGGCATTCGCGGTTGGATGGCCAAGGTGAATGTGCGACCCGAGGGCGGCATGGATCTGGACCAGCGGTTCTTCCTCGAGTCAGACGGTATGCGCCCGCACCAGGTCCGGCTCGAAGGCGGCGACGCGTCATCTGACTCGTACTGCTACGCCTGAACTGTAGGGCGAGGTCGTCATGGAATGGAACGTGATGCTGGTGCTTGGCGCGTACCACGGAATCAATCCCGGGATGGGGTGGCTGTTCGCCGTGGCGTTGGGGATGCAGCAGAAAAAAGTGCGGGGCGTGTTGGGTGCGTTGCCGCCCATTGCGCTCGGGCACGCGATGGCCGTAGGAGTCGTCGTGCTTGCGGCGGGGCTGGCAGGGCTCGTCGTACCGCTCGATGCGTTGAAGATCGCTGTCGCTTCGGTGCTGATAATGCTCGGGCTTCACCGCCTGTGGCGTCATCGTCACCCGCGATTTGGCGGCATGCAAGTCGGCTTTCGCGATCTGACGGTGTGGTCGTTTCTGATGGCATCGGCGCACGGGGCGGGTTTCATGGTGCTGCCGTTTGTCCTCGGAGCGCCGGCCGTCGCGGCTGGCGAGCATGCCGAGCACGTCGTCGTACACGATACCGGCGTGGCCTGGACCAATGCGATGGCGGTTGGCATCCATACGCTGGCGTATCTACTCGTGACGGGCCTGGTGGCGTACGTGGTGTACCGGAAGCTGGGTCTGAGGCTTCTGCGCACGGCCTGGATCAACCTCGATTGCCTATGGGCCGGCGCGCTGGTGATCACGGGCGCCGTCGTGCTGCTGACATAGACGTCGGGATGCTGGCTCAGGCGGTCCGGTAGGTCAATCGCGGCGAAGGGCTATCAGGGGGTCCATCCTGGCCGCGCGTCTGGCAGGCATGAACGCCGCAGCCATCCCCACGATCGCGATGAACGCCGCGATCGCGAGCATTCCAAGCGGATCGAAGGTCGGGCTGTAGATGACGATGTTGCCGACGCCTGGTGCCGGGTTGGAGAACCCCCGCATGGCCAGTATCAGGAGTACGGAGAGCGCCATCCCGACGCCGGTACCCGCGCCAATCAAAACGGCAACGTCACGCGCCACGTTCCAGACGACCTGCTGGCTTCGCGCGCCGAGCGCCATGCGGATGCCGATCTCGCGCGATCGCCGTGAGACGGCGAACGCGATCACGGCGTAGAGGCCGATTCCCGCCAGCAACAGGCCGACGGCGCCGAGCCCGCCGAGGAACACCGCAACCGCCCGGGGACCTCTTAGCGATTTCTCGAGCTGCTGCCCCATCGTCGCGGCCGACAACACCGGCAGCGCGGCGTCGAGCGCACGCAGTTCCCGCTGCATCAACCCGACGAGACCGGCCGCGTCGAGCGACGTCCGCGCGACCACGGTGGTTGGAAGCATGCCTGACTGGGCAGGCGACCGGTAGACCAGATGCGGCTTGGGTTCGACCAGATCGCCCGAAGGGTCGGCCGTGCCCGTGTCGCGCGCAACCCCGACCACCTCGACCCAGTTCGCGTCCTCACCGATCCGAAAGCGGCGGCCCACAGCATTGACGCCGCCGAAGTACTGCCGAGCCATCATCTCGCTGATCACCGCCGCAGGCGGCGTGCCCTCGCGATCCCGCTCGTCGATCGCCCGGCCGAACAGGATCGGAATCTGCAGTGTCTCAAAGAAGCCTGGCCCAGCCCAGATTCCGTCGACGACGGGCGCAGCGCCCCCCGCTGTGGCACCCTCGACGACAAGCTGCAGGCTGTTGGAGTCCATCGGCACTCCGCGGGTCAGCGCGGTTGATTGGACGCCGGGAGTCGCGGCAACCCTGCGGCGCAGCTCTTCGAGCAGGTGTGCGGCCCGCACTCCGGAATAGCCGGCGAAGCGCGCATCGGTCTCGATCATCGCCACACCGTCGACCGCGAAGCCGGGGCGCTGGGCACTGGCGACAACGACCATCTGCAGAAAGACGCCCGTTCCCGCCAACAGCACGGCCGATACGGCAATCTGGAACACGACGAGTGCGTTCTTGAGCGTGAGCCAGCGATGCTCCGCCGATCGCGTCTGGCCGTCGTCGCGCAGGGTCGTCACGAGGTCGACCCTCGTCGCCTTGAACGCTGGCGCCAGCCCGAACATCACGCCCGTGACGAGCGAAAGCCCGAGCGCGAATGCGAGCACGCGGTAATCGAGGCTGAAGTCCACCGCGATCGGCAGATCGATCGTGCCCAGCAATCGGATGATCCACCAGGCGAGCACGCAGCCGACGACGCCTCCAGTGACCGACAGCAGCACACTTTCGGTCAGCAGATGACGAATAAGCTGCCAACGGGTCGCCCCTACGGCAAGCCGCACCGAGACCTCCTTCGTCGCGGGCGGCCGCGCGCACGAGGAGTAGCGTCGCGAGATTGCTGCACCCAATCGCCAGCACCAGCCCGACGACGCCGAGCACGAGCGATGCAATCCCCGTCAGCAGGAGATCCATCTGCGGATGGACGCGCACCTCGGTCGAGGCGATGACGGTAATGCCCTTGCCAGCGTCCTCGTCCGGGTACTCGGTTGCCAGCCGCCGTCCGAGGCTGCCCATCGCGACCTGCGCCTGTGCGACCGTGACGCCGTCGTTGAGACGAGCCTTCACGAAGAACATACCGGCATCCGTGGTACGCCGCTCCAGGGCCGCCGGCGGTATGCCCGAAAGGACCGGCACCGCGGAAATCGGCAGCCAGAAATCGGTGACGAAGCCGATGTTGATCGTCGCGTTGTGGCCCACCGGCCCAACGCCGATGATCGTGACAGGTGCTCCCTCCATGCGGATGGTGCGACCGATGATCGACGGATCCCCACCGAGGCGGGTCGTCCACGACCGGTGGCTGAGGACCGCAACGATGTCCGCGCCAGGCCGATCGTCAGTGGCGTCGAACCAGCGGCCTCGTGCTGGTTGCAGCCCGAGAACGGCCGGGTACGTCGCCGTCGTGTACTCGACGACGGCGCTGCGGACGGCACCCCGATCGAGATAGGCTGCGGGGTTGGGCACGCTCGCGGCCATGATCTGCGCAAACACGCTGGTGTACTCCGCCATGTCGAGATACGCCGGGTACGTGTTGATGCCCTGTCCACCCTCGCGACTGTTCTGATAGATCTCGACGAGGCGGTCCGGATTTGCGAACAGCGACTCGCGAAAGAGCGTGGCGTTGACGGCGCTGAAGATTGCGGTGTTGGCGCCGATCCCGAGCCCGAGGATGAGGACAGCCGAGGTGGTGAAGCGCCAGTCGCGGAGCAGGCGCCGCGCTGCGTACCGAGTATCGCGCCGCAGGTGATCAACGAGCGCAGTGCCCCACGCGTCGCGGTCTTCCTTCTTTAGCGATTGGCTCACACTGCCCTCCCTCGTTGATCGCCCTGAGCACAGACGGAGCTGACGGATGAAAAGTTCATTCGAGGGCCGTGCGCTCTGATTCGTCGATCATTTAAGCAGCGCCACGGCGAGCGCAATCACCGCGATCACGAGCGCCGCGCAAGCGAAGGCCAGGGCGTAATTGAGGCGCGATGCGGTGGCCGAGGCGGCCAGCAGTATCTGGCTGGCTGGCCGTTCCTCGCGTGCAAAGAGCGACTGCCGCATCACGCGCTCCGCCGCGACAACATCGGTGATGCCGGCCTCCAGGTGCCGTTGATGGATCCGCTTGGCCGAGTCGGGGCCCGGCTCCGCCGCGGCCGCCAGCGCGGCTTTCAGCACCGCGTTTCGTATGTCGCCGCCGCTCACCGCGTATCGCTCTGCCAGCGACCCGAAATCCACGTCATCGGCAAGCGGTGTGCGTGATGGATGAATCTGGACACGCCAGATCTTCTCGCGTTCCGCAGGGCCCGGCATCTCGAACAGCACGTGCGTTCGGATGCGGCGCTCGAACGCCGGATCGAAGTTCGCGGCCAGATTCGTGGCAAAGATGACGACGCCGTTGTACCACTCCAATTCCTGCAGGAGCACGCTCACCACCGTGTTCGACTCCCGCTGGAAACCGTAATCGATCGAAGTCGATCGCCGCGAGGCAATCGCGTCCGCCTCGTCGAACAGCAGCACGGCGCCTTCTTCGCGTGCGGCCTTGAAGATTGCGGCCACGTTTTTCGGCGTTTCGCCCATCCAGAGCGATTCAAGCTCCGCGTACCGCACCAGCAGCAAACGCCGCCCGAGCGAGTGCGCGATGGCTTCGGCGCAGATCGTTTTCCCGGTGCCTGGCGGGCCGGCGAAATTGAACGCGAGCGCGAGGCCAGTAGGATGGCGCTCGGCCAAGCCCCACTGGTTGAAGATCAGATCATGCTGCGTCACTTGCGAGAGCGCCATGTCGAGCGCTCGCCTCGTCGCCGGTGGCAGGATGACGTCGTCGAAGGTGCGGCGCGGCACGACCGACTCGACCGCGCGGCGGCCCGCGATGCTGAACAAACGAGCAAAGGGAACTGGCGCCACGCTTCCAAAGTACCTTCTCGGCAACACACAATCAACCGCCGAGCGGAAGGGGGCAATCTTGCCGTACTCCTGAGTCCGACGCCCGACGAGGCCGATCCCCGCCTCGCGATCGTCCACGAGCCGCCCTCCGGCCCTCGTCGAGTAATTTGGCGAGTTGGCGTTCTCAGGCAACGTCGACGAGTGCGCGGGGGTTCTTTGCGGCAATCATCAACAGGGTCCGCGCGGCTCCCGACGGTGCGCGTCGCCCCTGCTCCCACTCCTGCAGGGTGCGGACCGACACGCCTAGGAGCTCGGCGAACCGCGGCTGTGACAAACCCGTGCGTTCCCGAATCGCGGCGACCGACGGCACGGTTGCGACGCGGCCGTGCTCGCCCCGCTTGAGCTGACGGAGCCCCTCCAGAACCTCTGCGCCGATATTTCGCTTAGGCGCCGCCATCGATCTCCTCCTTGATCTTCTTCAGGATGTGCGCGGGGATACTGTCGGCCTCGTTCTTGGCGTGGAGTGTGAGCATCCAGACCTCTCCCTGCCGCGACCGCAGGTAGTAGATGACCCGAATCCCGCCGCGCTTGCCACGCCCAGACACTCCCCACCGAAGCTTGCGAACTCCACCAGAGCCCCGAATCACGCCCCCGGCTTCGGGGTTATCGGCGATAGCCTGCTGCAACGCGGCGTACTCGTCGTCCGAGAGGTACTTGTTGACCAGGGACGTGAACAGTTTGCTCTCGACGAACGTCAGCACGCTGAACGTAGTATACGTCAGAGACGTATCTACGTCAGAGACGTATCTACGTCAAAGACGGATACCCCCTAGTCGCACCGCACTCTCTTTTGAACCCGCCATAGAATACGGCACAACTTCAGGAGGTGTCGTGCGGTGAGAAGAGCCATTTGGCCCATCCTCGTTCTCGTTTCTCTCGCGATACCCTTGCCGCGCAGAGTTCTCTCACCTCGGAGATCGATCGCCGGGAAAAGCAGATTGCAGGCAAAGTCCTCGCCTGGCGCCGTGACATTCACCAATACCCCGAACTGGGGAATCGTGAAACCCGCACCGCGAAGATCGTGGCAGACCATCTGCGAAGTCTCGGGATAGAAGTCCGTACGGGTGTCGCGCACACGGGCGTCGTGGGTGTGCTCCGGGGCGGAAGGCCGGGTAAGGTCGTAGCGCTCCGCGCTGACATGGATGCTTTGCCGGTTACTGAACAGGTGAACTTACCGTTCGCATCGAAAGAGAAGACGACGTACAACGGACAAGAGGTCGGCGTGATGCACGCGTGCGGCCATGACACGCATACCGCAATCCTCATGGGCGTTGCGGAGATCCTGGCGGGAATGAAGGATCAACTGCCCGGAACAGTGAAGTTCGTTTTTCAGCCGGCAGAAGAAGGGGCGCCCGCCGGAGAACAAGGAGGCGCTGCGCTAATGCTCAAGGAAGGAGCGTTCGAGAATCCACAGCCGGATGCCGTCTTTGGTCTCCATGTTCTGTCGTCGGGTAACGTCGGACAGATCATGTATCGGCCGGAAGGAACGATGGCGAGCGCCGACCTGCTTCGGATTACCGTCAAGGGGAAACAGACTCACGGCGCGCTGCCCTGGCAAGGCGTCGATCCAATCGTTGTGGGTGCTCAAATTGTTCTCGGGTTACAGACCATCGTGAGCCGGCAGGTCGATATCGCGCAGAGCCCCTCCATCGTGACCATCGGGATCTTTCGTGGCGGAGTCCGCAACAACATCATTCCCGATGAGATACAGCTTGAAGGAACAATTCGAACGTTCAGTGAGCGGGTCCAGGAAGACCTGCACCGCCGAGTCAAACGAACAGCGGAGTCGATCGCCGCGAGCCAGGGCGCGACGGCGACCGTCGAAATCACGCGCCAGTACCCGGTCACCTTCAATCATCCAGCCCTCACCGAGTCCATGGTTCCGACGTTGCAACGCGTCGCCGGCATTCAGAAGGTTTCCGTTACACCTCCCGTGACGGCCGCCGAAGATTTTTCGTTCCTCGGTCAAAGGGCGCCCGGAATGTTCATTTTTTTGGGATCAAACAAAGCGGGTGTCGACCCGACGACTGCTCCGGCCAATCATTCGCCACTCTACGAAGTGGATGAAGGCGTATTACCTCTGGGTGTTCGCACGCTGGCGAACCTTGCGGTGGACTACCTTTCGCGGTGACACTTCATCTGCATTACTCGCGCAGCGCGAATGTGATGAGCGAATTACCCGATGGTCTACTTCTTTTCGAGAAGGTCGGCGAGCGCGCGTGCCCGCTCGAGCACGCTGTTGCGCTCGAGTAGATCCTGTCGTGCCGACTCGGGCATCCCCAGGTTCTGCGCCACGATATTCACGAACTCGGAATCGTCGAGAGACGGATCCGGCGGATCCGCGCCGGGCGGCAATACCGTGTAGAGCAACTCCTCGACGCGAGCCCGCACCGTGCTGAGCGTGTCCCGGTCCTCTTCTTTCAGCAGCTCGGGTATCGACTCGATGCGGCCGATACGATATGGCTTGCTCTGGTCCTCCGCCAGGACGCGAAAGGTCGTCAGACCGCGAAGAAGGATGCCGTATCGACCGTCGGGGAGCTTCTCGTACTCCTCGATGATACCGGCACACCCGATCCCGTAGATCGGCGGCCGCCCCTCGTAGTCCTTCTCGAATCCCGGGCGCAGCCGCACCATACCGATGACGCGGTTTCCCTTCAAGGCGTCGGCGACCATCTCGCGATAGCGCGACTCGAAGATGAGGAACGGACGCGACACGCCCGGGAAGAGCACCACCTCGGGCAGCGGGAAGAGCGAAATTTCCGCTGGCAGCGTCATCACCTCTAGCGTTGGTACACGCTGCGTAGGCAACGGGGCGAGCCCTGGCGCAACGAGAGCGAGGACGATCGTCAGGAGAGGCATGAGCCCAGTTTAGAACGGCCAGATGGCAGGGCTGCTGGAAAACGCAGCCTGAAATGAAAACTGGGCGCGCAGCGAGTGAGCGCCAGCGCTGACATTATCGTGTTCCTGCCCTGGACGGAAGATCTGAAGCGGCCCGTCCCGGCGAGATAGTCTGGGGCGTTGGGCTAGTCGTGATACAAGGCGGCCGCCAGCCGTCCGGCCAGACTCGCGTTGTTGATCAACAGGGCCCGATTTGAGAAGACGCTCGCGCCCTCGGTCAAAACGCGGAGTCGTTCGAGAAGGAACGGTGTCACGTTGCGCCCGCGGATGCCCTGCCGGGTTGCCTCCGCCAACGCAAGCTCGATTGCCGGCTGCCATACCGCTCGTGGAAGCTCGTGTTCGCGGGCGATCGGATTCGCCACGACGATGCCCGATCCCACATTCAATGTGAAGTGCGCGCTCACCGCCCCGGCAAGCAGACCGATATCGTCGAAGCGCCGATCGACGGGCAACCCGCTGTCGCGGGAATAGAAGGCGGGAAATTCGTCCGTCTCGAAGCCGAACACCGGGACACCGAGCGTCTCGAGCAGTTCGAGCGTGCGCGGCAGGTCAAGCACGGCCTTGGCGCCCGCACAGACGACGGCGACTGGAAATCGCGCGAGAGCCGTCAAGTCGGCCGATACGTCCCCGGTTTCTGGCACGTTCCGATGAACCCCCCCAATTCCACCGGTGGCGAACACGCGAACACCAGCGCGCCACGCCACCAACAGCGTTGCCGCCACGGTCGTCGATCCCCAGGATCCGGGTATCAGGTGCGCAGCCAGATTGCTCAGATTCAGCTTGACCGCGCCGCCGCAGGTGGCCAATTGCTCGAGCTCCGCGTGACTGAGGCCCACGCGGATTCGCCCGTCGACGATGCCGATGGTCGCGGGCTGTGCGCCTTCGGCCGCAACTGCGGCTTCGAGCTCTAATGCGATCTTGAGGCCCTCAGGATTCGGGAAGCCGTGTGTCACCAGTGTCGTTTCAAGCGCAACGACGGGCCGCCGTGCCATGAGTGCCTCAGCGATTGGTGACGCGACAAGGGCGGTGTCAGTGGGAGACCTCATGGGTTTGCGAAGACCACGTTAGCAGTGGTCGTATTCCGGAGCCAGCCTCGGCGGCCTGACAGCAGAGCGCTTCCGGCTTCGGAGAGTTGGTCAGGTGTTGAGCCAGCCTGCTCGAATCAGCATGTCACGTGCAACGTCGGTGAGAGTTCGACCGTCGTTCTCGACGCTGAAGTCTTCGACCTGCCCGGCGTCGAGTGCAGTTTCGAGTTCCGTCACCCGTGCCACCAGCCGCTCCTGAAGAATTCCAAGCTCGCGAGCTCGGACGCGCCGTTCCATCGTGCTCAGTCTGGCCCGAAGCCTGCAGACGAGGATGGTGGCTTCACGGATCACGCTTTGAAGCTGCGCACGTTTGTCACTCGTAGAGAGCGCTCCGGCGATGAGGAGCCTCGTGGCACCCGAAGCGGCATAGTTGCGCCACAGGGCAGCCAGATTGCGGATCTCCAGCTCGTCAGCCGTCGCGGCTGGCAGATAGCCAAGGCCCAGCGCATCGAGATCGACGGCCGCGTGGGGGATGTTAGCTGCGGTCAGGAGGTCTGACGCTTCTGCCAGAACGGTCGTTTTCCCGGACCCCATTGAGCCCGAAATCACCAGCACTTTGATCTCGTGTCCCACCGCAGGCCTCGGTATAAGGAAAGTTGGAACTGATTCCGTGCGCGTTAACGGCCTTACATGGTAAGCCGACATGCGGCTCTTTCGAATGGACTCTCTTTGTCAGTATGCGGACCGATACGAGATTTCGTTTGCGGATGTACCTGTCGACACCCGCGTGTTCTTCAGGGTGAACGATCAGAACGCGTGCGACGAGAATCCGACCGGAGCGGTGACACGAAATGTCTTCGCCAATGACGTGCGGTTGATCCAGAAGACCACCACGCCCGGCAACGGCGACGAACCGGGTTTCGCCTTAACGGTCGGTCCGAACGGTGCAATCAGTCAGTGACGTGTCGTCGGGAACGCCGCCGGCCGGTCGGTAATCGGCGCAGGTGCAACTCTGCTGATGGTGACGAGCAGGGCTTCGTCAGAAGGTGGCCTCCCTGGTAATCGACTGCGAACGCTCCTTGGTTGGAAACACGCCTTCAATGAACGCAGGGCTCCAGTAGCCTGACTGACCTCCTTCGATCCTTCAATTCCTCGGCGTCGCCGCAGGCCAGCGTGTGTCGATGGGTTTCATAGGGTCGGCGGTGATCTGCAGATCCGCACAGTGGTGGTACGCGTAACCGCCGGGCTGATTGTAGATGTGATCAGCCATGAACTGGATAACCTGCAGCGTGCACGTCTTGCATGTGATGTTCGGCAACTCGATGTCGGTTTCCCAGGGTGGCATCGGTGTCTTCGGCTTGGCGGAAGCCGGCTCGCCCGGTTTGTTGTAATGCTGGAATAACCCGTCGGCGAGCACGGGGATTTGCGGCGGACTCTGGATCTGACCCCACACCGAATACAGCCCGCGGTCGGTCCACTTTTCGACTGTGTACGGATCCGGCGGCAGCTCATTCCGTGAGTTGACCGCCAGCGCGACGCGATAGTGGCCTGAGTGGAAAATCGTTTCCTGAATCTTCAGGGGCAGCTTGGACCCGCCAATAACTTTCGTAATCTCCTTGGTCAGGAGCTTCTCGTTCTGTCCCATCGGATCGCCGCCACACGGGCCGACTTTCTGCGGATCACCGAGATCGTTCGAGTTGAGCCAGGGTGTCGGCGTGAGCAGCTTGAAATGAGCGCTGGTGGCGGCGGGCAACGCCGTGACGACGACAGCCGCCGCGAGCAGGAATCGCACTGCAGTGTCCATCGTGGTACGTCTCCTCAGTTCGGTGCCGTTAGCCGCTATTCGGCCCACACGCCGAACTACACTCCTTGACGCATGTACTTGGCTATTGCCGCCACCGAGCGATCGACTTCCGCCATCGTGTTGTAAATGTGCGGCGAAAAACGGATGCCAGGTCGATCCGTTCCACCTCGGGTCGCACAGCCGATGCGATCGTTGCGGTATAACGCGGCGGAGAGCTTGGTCACATCCAAGGTCCCCGGCCGGAAGCTGACGACCGCACCGGATCGCGATGGATCCGGATGCGTCCAGAGCTGCACGCCATCGATGCGGCGAAGTCCGGCAATCAGCGCCTGGCCGAGCGAGCGCGACCGCTCTTCGATGGCCTTGCGGCCGATTGTGGTCTGAAAGGTGATCGCCTCGCCGAAGCCGATGATGGCGGGCTCGTCTCGCTGTCCCATCGCTTCCAGGGTGCGCGCGATGCCGACCGCGCCGGGATAGGCGCTGATGATGCTCGGGTGGATGCTCGCCTGTACGCGCGCGTTGACGTAGAGGACGCCGACTTCTTTGGGACCGCACGGCCACTTGTGCGAGCTGCCGGTATAGAAGTCCGGCTGGATGTCACTGAGATCCAGATCGAGCAGTCCCAACGTGCACGCACCATCCACCAGCGTCATGACCCCGCGCTCGCGGGCAATCCGGCAAAGCTCCCTGGCCGGAAGGACGTCACCCACCGTGCTCGTGTGGTGCGTGAACGCGAGCACGCGTGTCCGCGACGTGATCGCTTTCCTGACGGCGTCGATGTAATACTCCGGACCCGGATGCGGATTGGGCTGGCTGATGGTCGTGACGGTGTATCCGAATCGCTTGGCCTTCTGCGTCCAGGCGACGTTGTTGCTCGGGTGGTTGTCGGCAAAGACGATGACCTCGTCGCCCGCTTTGAGATCGAGGCCGCTCGAGACCATGTTGTTGGCCTCGCTCGTATTTCGCGTGAGCACGATCTCTTCTGGCGTGACGCGCAGAAACCTTGCGACCAGCCGTCGCGTTTCTTCCTTTCCGGCGCTCATCTTCTGCCGGTTGTCGAACGACGGGTCGCCATCGATGTCTTTCGTGCTGCGATACATGGCCTCGAGCACCGGCGCCGGAGACGGACACAGGTTGGCGGCGTTCAGGACGCCGAGCTCCGGCGGCATCAGAAACTGCTGCGCGAACCGACAGCCAGAATTTTTCGTCGGGCCGTTCCGGCGTCTGCTGCAGCGGCGCCGGCCAGGCGAGCAGAGGCTTGGGCAGAAACACCGAGCCGCTCAACGCCAGAAATCTCGCGAAGTCTCTCCGGCTCACGCGTGAGTGATCTCCGGACATCAAAAGCCTCCTCCGCTAGCACGAACCCACGAGCGGCGCTACTCGCGCAGCGCGAATGTGATGAGTGAATTACCCGATATCACCGATACGTACTGCTTCCCGTCGACCGCGTAGGTGATCGGACCGTTCGCGATCTGACCGCCCAGGCTCGCCTTCCACAGCTCGGCGCCAGTCCGGGCGTCGAGCGCATAAAAGTAGCCCTCGCGTCCGCCTGTAAACAGCAGGTCCGTCGCGGTCGTCAGGTTGCCGCTGTCGGTGACGTCGAACTGCTTGAAGGTCCACTTCCTTTGCCCGGTCTGCGGGTCGATCGCGATGACGGCGCCGTTGCCGGCGGCATCGGTCCAGGTGTTGATCGGCGTCGCACGTCCGACACGCACGCCGGGCGCGCCCTGCACTCCGGTATAAGGCGTCGCGGACCCGCCAAGGAAATTGCGTCCCGGCACATACTCCGACTTTTCCTTTTTGAAGATCGACGCGTAGCCTTCCCACGCCGAGACATAGATCAGCCCCGTGCGCGGGCTGTACGACGGCGAGTACCAGTTCGTGCCGCCCTGGACTCCCGGCCACGTCGGCTGTCCTTCCGGCTGCGGTGTGGGGATAGGTCTCCCCTTCTCGTCGATGCCGCTGGCCCAGTTCACTTTCAAGAAGGGCGTACCAGAGAGAAATCGGCCGTTCGTCCGATCGAGCACGTAGAAGAAGCCGTTCCGATTCGCCCAGAGGATGGCCTTGGTGGGCGTGCCCCTCCAGTTGACGATCGGCGAGGACTCCAATCTGCACGGAGTCGTAGTCGTAGGGGTCGTGCGGCGTGAACTGGAAGTGCCACTCGAGCGCGCCAGTGTCGGGGTTGAGCGCCACGACTGAGTCCGTGTACAGGTTGTCGCCCAGGCGCTGATCGGGGTTGAAGTCAGGGCCCGGATTGCCAATGCCCCAGTAGGTGAGATTGAGCGCTGGATCGTAGGAGGGCGTCAGCCACACCGACGCTCCGCCTGACTTCCAGGAATCGCCAGACCAGGTTTCGTGTCCCTTCTCCCCGGGTCCGGGAATGGTATGAAAGCGCCACAACTCCTTTCCGGTGGTGCTGTCGAAGGCGGCAATGAAGCCGCGGATCCCGTACTCGCCGCCGCCCGAACCCACAAGAACCTTGTCCTTGACGATGAGCGGGGCCATCGTGATCGAGTAGCCAAGCTTGGGATCTCCGACAGCGACGTCCCACAGGGAGCGTCCCGTCGTTCTGTCGATCGCCACGAGGTGCCCGTCGAGCGTGCCCATGTACAGCGTGTCGCCGAGAATGGCCACGCCACGATTGTTGGCGCCGCAGCACACGCGCGCGTCCGGCGAGACGGTATAACGGTACTGCCAGAACACCCGGCCGGTCTTTGCGTCCACTGCCAGGACGTCGTTTGGACGTTGCGTGACGTACATGATCCCGTCGACGACGATCGGCGTGGACTGCCAGGCGCCAAAGACCTGGTTGGGCAGGATCCACTTGAGCTCGAGGTTCCTCACGTTGGCTGGAGTGATTTGGGTAAGCAGGCTGTAGCGCTTCCCCGCATAATCGCCAGAGTAAGTAATCCAGTTCTGCGGCTCGTCCGCGGCGCGAAGCAGACGATCGGAGGTGACCTGCGCGTCGCCTTCGCGAGAGACAAGCCAGCACCATCGATCAACGACAACCATGAGCCGAGATTCGTCCCCGTCATTCGTTCTGCACCTTTCACCGATTCATGATTCGTAGAGCGGAGGCTTCAGCCTCCGCGCCCGCCCGCGCGGGCTAAAGCCCGCGCTCTACGGCTTTCTCAGCGTCAACAGGTACGCGACGACATCGGCAATCTCGTTGTCGGTCAACCTCGCGGCGTACGCCGGCATCGCCGACTCCTTTGCCACGTCGAAGGATCGGACGTCCTTCTTCATGACAGACAGCAGGCGCTCGTGCTCGTCGATGATTTGGACCGTGTGTGTGTCCTCATTCAGCCGCCGGCCAAGGATGGTTCTGCCGTCACGCATGACGATCCGCACCGGCCGGTTGATTGGAACGAGCGCCGACGAGGGGTCGCGAACGGAGCGTTCGAGCATTGCCGGAGCCCGGGCGACCCCGATATCGCTCAGATCGGGTGCCGAGCGCGGCCCTCGCCCCGCCACCCGGTGGCACGTGCCGCACTCGCCTTTGCCCTGGAAGACCGCCCGGCCACGCGCGGCGTCGCCGACTCTGATTGATGCGCTCGTGTCGAACCCGGCACGAATGTAGGCAACGATGCCCGTGAGATCGGCGGGCTCGAGCTTGAATGCCGGCATCCCTCCAGGAGACCCTCGCGTAATGATCTGCCCCAGATCCTCATCGGACTGCGAGCGGCGAAAGAGACCGCGCCGGAGATCGACCCCCGAGATTTGATCGCCGTCCCGCCCGTGGCATTGAAAACATTGCGCGTTGTAGAGCAGGCCGCCCTTGGCGATGTCTTCCCGCGTGTACTGGCCAGGGTGATCGACCGTCAGCAGCTGCGCGCTGGCCCCCGCGACGGCAACGGTCAGACCGACAAGCGTCGGCAGGAAGCGACGGAGCAGCATGTCGAACCTTGTACACGAGAGCGCGAAGGATGTCTACCGCAGGAGCGGGATTGCGCTGACAAGGGAGCGTGCAGGTCTTGGAGGCCGAGGCGTTTCAACAAGTTGCGAGGTCTGCCGCACGGGCCGGTTGTCGACGCACGCTTGAGTTGTTCAAACTCCCGGCGTAAGCTCGCCGTGGAACAAGCACATACATTAAGGAGAATGCCAATGAAATCCCCGACGCGATCATTCACCGTGCTCCTTGCCACGGCATTCGTTCTTGCCACTGGGCCATCCATCGCTCAGGACAAGGGCAAGACGGAGGCCGCAGAACTCACCAGCGAGGCGCGAACCGCGCTGGCGCAACTTGACGCGAGCGCTCCGTTGGCTAAGACGCTGCAGTCCAAGGCGCACGCCGTTCTGGTATTTCCGGAGATCACCAAAGCCGGGCTTGGCATCGGTGGTCAGTACGGAGAGGGAACACTCCTCAAGGGGGGAAAGGCGGCCGCCTACTACAAGACGACCGGCGCCTCGTTCGGCCTTCAGGCTGGCGGGCAGAAATACGGCTACGCGATGTTCTTCATGAACGAGAAGGCCCTCGCGCAGCTCGATAACGCGAACGGCTTCGAGGTGGGTGTCGGACCGAGCGTCGTGATGGTCGATGAGGGCATGGCGAAGACCACGACCACTACCACGCTCAAGGACGACATCTACGCGTTTGTCTTCGGACAAAAGGGCCTGATGGCAGGTCTCGGCATCCAGGGTAACAAAATCTCGAAAATCCAACCGAAGTAACGATCCGCCGGTGGAGTGCCCGTGGAGGGCATCAACGGTAGCCGAACACGGGCGGGAACAGAACAACCACCAGTGCCGCCCATACGGCGTACACGGGTAGATAGGCGATCTGCCATCGCTCCAGGGCGGCAAACGAGCCTCGGTGACGCAGGAAGGATGCATAGAGCCAGGCCGTCCACGCCAGGTTGACGAGCAGAATGAGATTCTCGCCAAGAGCCGCCACTCGGTTGGGCGTGAAGCCAAACTCGGAGATGCGGGCCGCAATCGCCGCGAGCGCCACCACATCGACCACGAGCGCGCTCACCACGAGCAGCAGTTGCAGGCCGTCGAAAAAGTCCGGCGGGGCCTGGGGGTCGCGCGCGGACGCGGCGTAGAGCACGAGTCCGACGACGACGGCCAGCAGCAGATCGAAACCGATCAGGATCTCCCGCTTCACGTTGATTGGATTGCCTGTCCACGCCATGGTCGCCAGAAACGCGAGGAGCAGAATCGTAAACAGCGGCGTGAACAGCCTCGTCAGCACCGGTGCCATGTTCTCGATGACGCTTTGCTTCGCTTCCACCAGCCAGGATCCGATGATGACGGCCCCCGCCGCCCCGCACGGGATCAGCCAGCCCCCGATGAACCAGGCAGGATTCATATCGATCGCGGAGAACAACATGGCCGTAAAGGCGGTGACGACTCCCCCGCCGAGCGCGATGAGCACGTAGTAGATGGCCAGCTCGCCCGAGAACCGCACGAAGTCCATGCGCCGGCCGGAGGAGAACCAGCGGCCTCCAACGTACGCGACACCGACGGCCATCAGCCACAACGCGATTGGCAGATGCAAAGCGGTCAGCGCCTGAGTGTCGCTGCCCTCCGGGAAGTTGTCGAGCCGTTCTGGATTGTGGAAGGGAAAGACGTTGGCGAACATAGCTGCGGCCGCGAACGGCAGCGCGAGCCAGAGGCCGGCTGCGACGCCAAACCCACGCTTCCACAGGAAGTAGATCGTGAGCAGTGGAAAGACGAACAGACTGGCATTCCGGAAGTAGAACGCCGGCACTTCTTCGTCAGGGCTGAGCGGAAGACCGAACAACGCAGGCAGCTTGACGGCCAACGCCGCGGCGATGGCAAGGCCCAAGACGACGAGGATCTCAGTGCGAGAGGTGTTGGCCGGTGCGTCAGTATCGGGCGCCACGACTAATTGCTTCCACAACCGCTCGGAATGCGCGCGTGCGAACTCGCGTGACAACGCATCGAGGTTGCCCATGCGCTTGACCGCGACCAAGAACGCTTCATCGCCGGCGAGGCCGGCCTCTGAGAGCGCCGTCAACTGGTCGCGCAGATGTCCCTCGAGCTCCTCCACGTCGGAACCGTGTACGGCCTGCCGGCGGCGCAAGTACGTCCGCCACTGCGCGATTTGATCCTCGATTGGCTGATCGGCGAAAGTGGTCATACGGTGCATGCCTGCATCCAGATTCCCCGGAGGGTGCCGTCCACGGCCTTCCACTGCTCCCGATGGGCCGCGAGCTCTGCGCGGCCTTCTTTCGTGATCCGGTAGTACTTCCGCCTGCGGCCGCTCTCGGAGGCGGCCCACTTCGCCGCGACATAACCTTGGCGCTCGAGCCGATGCAGCACGGGATACAGCATGCCGTCGGTCCACTGCAGGTGCCCGCCTGACAACTCGGCCACTCGCTTGATGATGGCGTAGCCGTAACTGTCGCCTTCGGCAAGGATGGCGAGCACGAGGGGCGTGGCGGACGCAGCAACCAGGTCTTTGCTCAAGTCCATACGTAGAAGTCTTATACATTGTAGCTCTATGTATGTCAAGTGACCTGAGGCCAGGCGCTTCGATTGATGGAGGCAGGCGGGAGGTGCAGCTGCCTCAGGTCAGAAGGCAGCTCTCGTCATCAGCGGCGCACTGTGCGTTCGATGAAGTCCACCAGCTCGCTTGAGACGCTCGCGTCGGTCGTGCCGATCGACAACAGTTGCGAGGAATGATTGTGTCCGGGACTCTGCTTGTAACGTGGTCGCGCTCCGTGCTTTTCGACCAGCTCTCTGTACACCGCCGCTTGCGGCCACAGATACCGGGCGTTGTCCCATTCCGCGGTCGTGAAGAGCACCGGAATGTCGGCGCGGGTGACATGACCGGGAATCACCATTTCCGGCCATCGCTTCGGGTCCTCGCCGAAATACACCAGCTCGCCCTTCGACGGTGACGCAAAATCGAAGGAGTAGGGGCCGGACAGGAGAATGGCTCCCGCGGCACGCGCGGTGCCCGCGAGCAGCAGCTCCGGTCTGAAGACGTAGGTGGCGGCATGGTACGCGCCGGTCGAGAGACCAACGACGAAGATCTGCTCGGGATCGCCACCGGTACTCGGCTGCGTGGCTCTTCAGCCAGGTCACGGCGGCGCCGACATCGCGCGCCCCCTCTGGCCACTTCGAATCCGGAGCGAGACGATAGCCGCCGTTGACGCCGACGTAACCCAGGCTCGCGAAGTAGTCTGCGACGTTCGTCGTCGCCGTGCGGCTGCCTCCGATGAGACCCCCACCGTGAAACACGACAACCACGGGCATGGGACGATCGGACCTCCGCACCGTCGCGGTGTGAATGTCGACCTGTTGCCTCTCGTGCGGGCCGTAGGCGAGATTCTTCGTGACCTTGATTTCACCTGGTTCGTAGACGCGAAGCTGCGACGCATAGATCTTTGCCGTTTGGCCAGCAATCTCACCGTCGAACTCGGTCCCGAACGAGGCGAGCTGCTTCGCCACGTCAGCGGGCATGCTGTTGCGCACGACGTTGGCGCTGCTCGGCCCGCGTTCATCGGGCTGCGACCAACGGAATGACTGCCGTGCCTGCTCGGTGTCGTCACAACGCTCCAAGGTTACATCGCGGCGTCGGTAGACCGGCGTGATGAGTGCCGGCGTACCCGCGATCTCACCCTTGGCGTTTGCGAGCGAGACGCACAGATCGCGCCGCGAGTCCGGGCTCAGCCGCCCCCATATAAAGGTCCAGCGCTGGGGGGGCGCCGACGTGCACGCGCGAACGACCAGCCTGGCGCCGGGCTCGAGTGAGGTGGCGGCCAGGCAGCGATCGTAAAGGCTGGCCTTGATGGCACCGTTCGCGATCGGCTCGAACTGCTGATCGTCGAGTTGGCTTCCGTATTTGCAGGTGTGCGCCTGGAGCGGATCATCGAGACGAAGCGTCGCGCCGAAGCCCGCGATATCGAGGCAGTAGCCACGCGCCTCGTCGAGAGCCTGAGAGCTGCGCAGCAATCCCACATCGGCCCTGGCGACGGCCGGACTCGACGCCACGAGCAGCAGCACCAAGGTTGACAGGCGTGCCTTCGTCATATGCCCCTCCAATGATGTCTCGCCGGGAATATTAGCCAACAATTGAAAAGTTAGAAGTGAAAACTTAGAAGTCCAAAATCTGGTAAGTTTTGCACCATCGGCACGCACGCATGAAGGCAGTCGTAATGGACAGCTACGGGACACCCGACGTCCTGGAACTGAGAGACGTGGCAAAACCCACGCCCAAAGCCGATCATGTCCTGGTTCGAGTGCTTGCCGCGTCCGTCAACGATTGGGACTGGGGATTGCTGCGGGGAGCGCCGGTCAATCGCATGTTCAGCGGTCTCTTCACGCCGAAGGTGCGTATCCTTGGCGGTGATATCGCCGGGCGTGTTGAAACCGTGGGCGTAGGTGTCAAAGCCTTCCAGCCGGGTGATGAGGTCTACGGCGATTTGTGCATGAACGGTTTCGGCGCGTTTGCCGAATATGTCTGTGCGCCGGAAGCGGGCCTCGCGCACAAACCCTCCGGGATGACCTTCGAGCAAGCTGCCGCCATCCCGCAAGCCGGCATGCTGGCGGTGCAGGGACTCATTGATGCGGGCCGGATTCAGTCCGGCCAGAAGGTGCTCTTGAACGGGGCAGGCGGGGGCGTTGGTACGTTTGCCTTGCAGATAGCCAAACTCTACGGCGTTGAGGTGACCGTGGTCGACAAGCCCGGCAAACTGGACATGTTGCGTGCCATGGGCGCGGACCACGTCATTGATTACCTCAAGGAAGACTTCACCGAAGGTGGCAAAGGCTATGACCTGATCCTTGATGTGAAGACCAACCGGTCGCCGTTTGCCTACGCACGGGCACTGAATCTCAACGGCACCTATGTCACCGTCGGCGGCAGCATCCCGCGCCTGCTGCAGGCCCTGGTCCTCGGTCCCGTGATATCGCGGCTGTCCAAAAAGCACGTGCGCCTGGTTGGCTTGAGGCCCAACAAGGATCTCGCCTACATGAATGAGTTGTTCGAAGCCGGCAAACTGCAACCGGTCATAGACGGGCCGTACATGCTGGCCGATCTGCCTGAAGCCTTTCGTCTCTTTGGCAGAGGCGATCATAAGGGCAAGATCATCGTCACGATGGCGTGAACGCCGAAAACGCGGGCATTCGGTGATCGGATTGCATTCGGCGATGATATGCTCAGCCGCAATGGCCTGCTTGGAAAGACTTGTTGGCGCAGTGTGCGTCCTCTTCGTCTCCACGATGGTCGTTTCTTGCCGAGATGGGAACGTATCCGTGTCCGACGCGGGGAGTAACGGAGAGACTCGCACGAGTTCGCCGGTCCAGCTCAGTGTGGGGGACCTGGCACCTCAATTCTCCCTGCAGGGCTCCGACGGCAAAACGTATAGTCTTGCGAGCTATCGGGGGAAGCAGGCGGTCGTGCTCGCATGGTTCGTCAAGGCCTTTACCGGGCCTTGAACAGCGCAGTGCCGGTCACTCCGTGAGAGTGGCGACGACATCCGCTCCTTTGAAGTGGCGTATTTTTCAGTCAGCGTCGACACGCCGGACACGAACGAGGCCTTCGCGCAATCGCTTGGCATCGACTATCCGCTCCTGAGCGATCCCGATAAAAGCGTCGCGATGGCCTACGGCGTGGTCGATGCGGATCAGCCGTTTCCATCCCGATGGACTTTCTACATTGGCGCCGACGGCCGTATCCTCGACGTCGATAAGCTGGTGAGTCCCGCGACCCACGGGAATGCCATCGCAGCAAAGCTTGCCGAGCTCGGCATTCCGAGACGCCACTTAAGGTAGCAGAGGAAATATGACGACACTGATGAACAGACGTGAACTGTTCGCGGCAATCGGCTTCGCGACCCTCGTCGGTTGCCGAAGCGAGCACCCACAACCAGAGCCGCCACAGGGGCGCGGCTCGACTGTGACACTGACCGTTGATGGCATGATCTGAGAGGGCTGTCTCAGCGCAGTGCGGTCCGCACTGCTCGCCGTGAAAGGGGTCTCGCGTGCGAAGGTCACGCTCGAGGGCCACGAAGCGATCGTGATCTACGACCCGCGCCAAACAACGGTGGATGCACTGATCGGGGCCGTCAACCAGGCGAAAGGCCCTTCTGATTCCATCACGTATCACGCTGCCGTCAAACAGCCCTCGTCGCCGTGAGGCTGAACGATAATCTCACCGAACAGCCATGGAAATCCGCGAGGGCACTCGCCTCGGTACCTACGAGATCCTCGGGGAGCTCGGCGCCGGGGGTATGGGCCGCGTCTATCGCGCCCGGGATACGAGACTGGGCCGGGAAGTCGCGCTTAAAATTGTGCATCCGCATCTAGGGCGCGATCCCGAATACATTCGACGATTCCGGCGAGAAGCTGAGATCGTCGCCTCGCTCTCCCATCCGCACATCGCAGCTGTCCACCAGTTGGAAGAGAGCGACTCCTTCTGGTTTCTCGTGATGGAGCTGGTCGGTGGAGAGACCCTCGGCGAGCGGCTCGATGGGGGCCAACTTTCCATTACCGAGACTTTACGCGTCGCGAGCCAGATTGCTCTGGCACTCGAATCGGCGCATGAGAAGAGCATCATTCATCGCGATCTGAAGCCCAACAACATCAAGATAACGTCCGACGGCGTTGTGAAAGTGCTGGATTTCGGTCTCGCCAAGACACTGCGTGCAGAGGATTCGAGCGCGGGTCTCTCGAAGACAGCGACCGACACGCAGACTGGTGTCATCGTCGGAACGGCCGCATACATGAGCCCTGAACAAGCCCGCGGTCGTCCGATCGATAAACGGACGGACGTGTGGGCCTTTGGCTGCGTCGTTTTCGAGATGCTCACCAATCGACGCGCATTCGAAGGCGAGTCGGCCGTGGACACGATCACCAATATTTTGGAACGCGACCCAAACTGGGATCTGCTTCCGAAAGCGACTCCCCCCAACCTCCGCAGGCTCTTGAAACGGTGCCTCGAGAAGGATTTGCCGCGACGCCTGCGCGATCTCGGCGACGCGCGACTCGAGATCGAAGATGCCCTCGCTGCTCCGGTCGGCACCGCGAGCGACACGACGCAATCGTTCCACCGAAGAATCGGCGCGCGCGCAATCACAATTTTTGGGGTTGGGAGCGCAGTCGGAGCACTCGTCGCCGCCGCCATGATGCAGGTCAGGACCCGGGAAGCCCCTTTACCGGTCGTGCAGTTCGCGGTATCTCTGCCGGCGAACACGGAGCTCGCCAACCTGGATTTCCCTTCTGCCGCAATATCGCCAGACGGGACTCAGGTAGTCTTCGTCGCTCGCACCGGTGGTCGACCTCGACTCTTTGTCAAAGCGATGCACAGCCTCGACGTTTCGCCTCTTGCAGGGACCGAGGACGCGATCAGCCCGTTTTTCTCCCCAGACAGTCATTGGATCGGATTCTTTTCGGAAGGAAAGCTGAAAAAGGTGCCCGTGGGCGGCGGGATTCCGGTCACCCTGTGTGATGCGCCCATCGGGTTTGGTGCCACGTGGGGACCTCGAGACGTGATCGTCTTTGCGCCAACCAGCGGCTCCGGCCTGTCGCAGGTGTCCGCAGCTGGCGGTACACCGACACGTGCCACGACCTTGGATGCCCCGGCTGGCGAATTCAGTCACCGCTGGCCGGAGTTATTGCCCGACGGCGACACGGTGCTGTTTACAGTCGGGAAAGTTGGCAGTTGGGACGATGCCCAGATCGTTGCGCAATCACTCTCAACCGGTGCCCGGCGTGTCCTGGTCGAGGGAGGAACGAATCCGCGTTTCGTGAAGAGCGGACATCTTGTGTACGCACGGAACGGCAATCTGCTGGCAGTCCCATTTGATCTGTCGACCCTCAGGGTGACCGGGAGACCCCAACCAATCCTGGACAATCTATTGCAATCGTCCGACGGAGCGGCCCAGGTCAGCGTCTCCGGCTCAGGTAATCTCGTTTACATTGCTGGGAGCTTCAGCGACGCCGAACGCCAGGTGGTGGCTGTGGATCGGTCTGGTGCTGTGATTCCACTTGCTGCTCCCGTGCGCCCTTACGTTGCCCCACGCCTGTCCCCTGATGGCCGCCAGTTACTTGTGACCGTCGGCGGGCCCAGCGAGTCGCTGTGGCTGTACAACCTCGCTCAGGGCCTGTTTACTCAGGTCACCCACGACGGGAGCAACTCGTTTCCTGTGTGGGCTCCGGATGGCCGGCACGTCGTGTTCAGTTCCAACCGAGCCGGTCCTTTGAACATTTTTCGGGCCGAACTCGGAAGCGCGTCGCCGCCGGAAAGGTTGGCACCGAGCGAACTGACGCAGGTACCTGGGTCGTGGTCGCCGGACGGGGTCACGCTCGCGTTTGTCGAACGGCATCCGACCGCGGGGCGTGATATCTGGATGCTGACGATGGGCAACCGAAAACCGCAGCCGTTCCTGGCAGGTATGTTCGACGAGACGACACCTCGATTTTCGCCGGACGGTCGACTCGTCGCGTACGTGTCGAACGAATCCGGGCAGAACGAAGTGTACGTCCGATCCTACTTGGGACCTGTCCGCTTCCAGAGGGTTTCAACCACTGGTGGGACCGAACCCGTTTGGGCTTCCAGCGGACGCGAACTCTTTTTTCGGATCGGCGATCAAGTGATGGGAGCCAGCGTCGATCCTGCCACGGCCCGTGTCAGCACCCCCAGAGTGATCTTCCGCGGGAACTTCGCGATGGGCAGCCTCGATTCGCCGAATTACGACGTGATGTCGGATACCCAGCGGTTCGTGATGGTAAGCGAAACCCAACGTGTTGCGCCGCGCGAGCTGCACGTCGTCATGCATTGGGTTGGTTCGCTCGCTGCGGCGATGGATCGCGCCGGGAACGCTCCCGCCCGTCCATAGCCGGATCTTCCGCCTGATCGTTCCGCGCAAGCGACCCGCACCTCACCTGCCCGGCGCCACGATGTCAGCCTTCGGTACCTGTCGACGATCTCGAAGAGCTCTTTCTGCTCCCGGGCCGGCACCTTGAAGGCATCAAGGGTGGCTTTGAAGTCCGCCAGCATTGCTCGCCATTCCTTCTCGGTGATGTTCAGATGCGCGTGGGATGCCTTCATGGCTCGTCCCACATATTTGCAGGGACCGCCGGTTGCCCCGCAGACGAGCGTCGTGACGTGGAACTTGAGTCCCTGCTTCGGTACCTGCTGCCGGGCTTTATCGATCGCCGGGTTGGCGTTCAGCGTCTGATTGACGAGCAGGCGCTCGATGAACGCATCGACGACGGCGGCGATGGGGTACGCACCGCCGAGCCGATCGTACAGGGAGGGCGATGGCTTCTTCGCCTCTTGCGGAACTTGCGCGATCTCCAGTGGGGCCGCGGACGTCACCACGGTGAGCAGGCACACGACGGACAGGGCTCGCCTCATAATTCCTCCTCAAGGGCTGAGAGTTCACGTGTCGGGCCGCGGGACGTCAGTCGCGCGCCGTCGGCTTGTGGGCCGTGATCGTGATCGAACGAACCAGCTCGTGGTGGCGCTGCGGGGGCAGCACCTGGCGCATGAATTCCAGAAACTCGGGCGCAAACAGCGGATACCGCGACAGGTCGGCCAACCCCAAAGGTCGCTGCGCGACGATCGCGATTGCCTCGAATCCGACGTTGAAGAACTTCTTCAGCAGCACTGGCTCCGCCAGTGTACCGGCGAGTCAACCGGCGAGCGCTGCCGGACTCTTGAGTACGTCCTCGGGCAACGCATCGGTCAGGACGAGATCCGCGATCGCGACACGGCCGCCCGGCCGGAGAACCCGCAGGGCTTCCGCGAGCACTCGGCTTTTGCGCGTCGACAGGTTCAGGACGCCGTTCGAGATGACAACGTCCACTGATGCATCTGGTAGTGGGAGATCTTCGATGAGCCCCGCTTGGATTTCGACGTGGTCAAACCCGGCGGCCGCGGCGTTTCGGCGCGCACGGTCCACCATCTCGGGCGTCATGTCGAGGCCGACGACACGGCCGGTCGGTCCGACCCCAATCGCGGCCAGCAGTGTGTCGATCCCGGCCCCACAGCCCAGATCCAGAACGAACTCGCCCGGCTCGAGCGCAGCATGTCGCACCGGATGGCCGACGCCGAGTGCCAACGCGACGGCCTCGGTCGGCACCGTTGCCAACTCGTCTTGCGCGTAAAACGTCTCGGCCACGGCCGTGCCATCCGAGGCGCACTTGTGTGTACGTGTCGCGGATGATCGCCCGCGCGTCCTGATCGCCAAAGTACGGCATGGTCTGAATCTCCTGATGCGGCTCAAACCGCACGCTACAAGTCACCCATCCCGCCGCCGAACTCGAGCTTCGCCAGGCGCTCCCGAACGCGACCTTCGAGGCCCTCGGGCAGGGTACCGTCAGCCAGCCGCGTCTTCACCACGCTGTCGACCTGGCGGCTGAACTGAAGCCGATCGCAACAGTCGAGACAGTCCCGCAGGTGGGCCTGCAGCAGCTCCAACGCGTCGCCCGACAAAGCGCGGTCAAGATAGGCGAAAAACTCGCGGACTGCCTCCTCGCAACTCATACGCCTCATGGCGTCCACTCCTTCACCCATCCACGTCGCTGCGCGCAGTCCCAGAGCGCGTGCTCGACGGCCTTTCGGGCCCGGTGCAAACGTGACATGACTGTGCCGATCGGACAAGCCAACAGCTCAGCCAGCTCGCGGTAGCTCAGCTCCTCCGTGTATATGAGCACCAGGGGCACACGATAGATTTCCGGAATAGACAGCAACGCGTGCCGGACGTCCTCGTCCCGGAACTCTGCAAGGAAGTCCTCGTGAAGGTTCTGCGAGTAGGGAAACGGATCTTCCTCGGCAATTCGATCGTAGAGGGAGAACCGATCGAGATCGATCGATTCGTCGATTGGCACCTCCCTGCTGCCCTTGCGGTGCCGATCCACGACCAGGCGACTGAGGATCTGAAAGAGCCATGGTCTGACGCGCTGGTGATCGCGCAGTGAGGGAAAGGCCTGCATCGCCTTCAGATACGTCTCCTGCGTCAGGTCCTCAGCCGTCGGCACGTCGCCGACCAGCCTCACCGCGAGCCGGTACACCGCCCGGAGATGCGACAGCGTGAGATCCTCAAACCTCGCCTTTCCAGCGGGCCCGAGGTCCTGAGCCGGATTCCCGGATGACTCCGTCACCGCTGCCCTCCCGACGACGTGCCCGTTCGTCCAGTTGCGATCCAAACGGCATCCTCCTCACCGATGCAACGGAGATAAGACGGATTCAGCCGCCGGATTATTCCCGGTCTGCTCGCTCGGTCGTGGAGCCATGCGCGGACGCTTGACAACGAGTATTCAAGTAATCTATTTATTACTTTAGCATGACCGATACCCATCGTGCCTTCAAGGACCGCCTGTACGGACAACTCGCCCGACTGGGCAAGGCGCTTTCCAGCCCCCACAGGCTCGAGATCCTGGAGCTCCTGGCTCAAGGTGAGCGCACCGTGGACTCGCTCGCAACCGAGATGGGCCTGTCGCTGGCCAATACCTCGCAACACCTCCAAACCCTTCGGCAGGCGGGGCTGGTCGAAAGCCGGAAGGACGGATTATTCGTGCACTACCGCCTCGTCGACCCGGACGTGTTTGAGCTGTCGACGGTCATTCGATCGGTGGCCGAACGCAGGCTCGCCGATTTCGAACGGCTCGTGCGTGATCATTTCGGCGATCGCGCCGCGGCGGAACTTGTATCGATGCCCGAACTGCTCAAGCGTGCGCGATCGAAACAGGTGGTCATTCTCGATACCCGGCCCGCGAGCGAGTACGTGGCCGGCCATATCGCGGGAGCGATTTCGGTGCCGGTGGACGATCTCCAGCGGCGTCTGAAGGAGCTCACCAGGGGCAACGAGTACGTCGCATATTGCCGCGGACCGTATTGCGTCTACGCCGATCGCGCGGTGGAGATCCTCCGCAAGAACGGCCGTCGTGCACGACGGTTGCTTGAAGGATTTCCTGAGTGGAGGTCGGCTGGCTTCCCGGTCGAGAGCGGCACGCAGCCGGGAGCGTGGAGATGATTCTCCGTCCCTACTACTCCTTTGATCTCGGCTGCGCCGCGTACCTCTTTGGCTGCGGCACACTCGGCCGATGCGCCGTCGTGGACGCGCGCGTGGACGATGTGGAGGCGTACACGACCTTCGCCGCCACCAAGGGAATGCGCATCACGCACGTGATCGACACGCACGTGCATGCGGACCATCGGTCGGGAGGACCTGAGTTGGCGCGACAGACCGAGGCTCAGGTACCTGTCTGCACGAATCGGCCGATGTCACGTTCCCGTTCACATCGCTCAAGGACGGCGACGAGATCGAGCTCGGAAACACCCGCGTCAAGGTCCTCCACACGCCTGGACACTCTCCCGAGAGTGTGTGCCTCGTGGTGACTGATCTGAAACGCGGTTCCGACCCCTGGTTCGTGCTGACAGGCGACACGCTCTTTGTGGGCGCCGTCGGCCGACCGGATCTCCCGGGGCGCGCGCGCGAAAATGCGGCAGAACTCTACACGAGCGTTCACGACAAGCTCCTGACGCTTCCCGGCGATCTCGAGATCTATCCGGGCCATTTCTCGGGATCTGTCTGCGGAACGGGCCTGAGTGGGAAGCCCACGAGCACGATCGCGTTCGAGCGACGGTGGAATCCGATGCTGTCCCTGGATCGGCAGTCGTTTATCGAGGCATTGGTGAACGTCCAGCCGAAACCTGATGAGATGGAACGCATTCTCGCCTTTAATCGCGGCGACCCTCATGCAGAGGCCAACGCATGACGGCGACCGTGGCGCATGACGGGCGGCGCGCGGTCGTGCGCCTGGGACTGTTAGAAAACGTCTCTCAGTTTGCGCTGCTCGTGATCGTCAACGCATTCGTCGGGGCGATGGTGGGCATGGAACGCAGCATCCTGCCCGCGATCGCTGAGCAGGAGTTCCATCTCGCGGCTCGCACGGCCATTCTGTCTTTCATCGTGGTATTCGGTGTGTCGAAGGCACTCACGAACTACCTGGCCGGTCGACTTGCCGACGAAGTCGGGCGAAAGCCTGTGCTCGTGGCCGGGTGGCTCATCGCCGTGCCCGTGCCGTTCCTCCTGATCTGGGCGCCGAGCTGGAATTGGATCCTTGCGGCCAATCTGCTGCTTGGCATGAGCCAGGGGTTCACGTGGTCCACGACGGTCATCATGAAGATTGACCTGGTAGGCACCGAGCGCCGTGGGCTCGCGATGGGACTGAATGAATTCGCCGGATATGTGGCGGTCGCGGGTGCGGCGCTCGCCACCGGATGGATTGCGGCGCGGACGGGATTGCGGCCTGACCCGTTCTACCTGGGTATCGTCTTCGTGGCGGTGGGACTTGGACTGTCGGTGCTCCTTGTGCGCGAAACGGCGTCGCACGTCGCCTTGGAATCGAGTCGACGCGCCCCATCCGTGAATACTCCGACGCCCCGCGAGGTGTTTTGGCAAACGACCGTCGCCGACCGCGACCTGTCGAGCATCAGCCAGGCCGGTTTGGTGAACAACCTGAACGACGGGATGGCGTGGGGTCTGTTCCCGCTGTTCTTTGCCGAGGCGAATATGACTCTGGGCCGGATTGCCACGCTCGCGGCGATTTACCCGGCCACATGGGGGATCGTGCAACTGGCGACGGGGGCCGTCTCCGATCGAATTGGACGGAAGTGGTTGATCGTCGGCGGGATGTGGATCCAGGCCGTCGGCATTGGCGTCATTGTCATTTCGAAAACCTTTCTTGGCTTCGCGATGGGCGCCGCGCTGCTCGGGATCGGAACCGCCATGGTGTATCCCACGTTGCTGGCCGCGATCGGAGATGTGGCCCTCCCCTCCTGGCGAGCCTCGTCGGTCGGGGTGTACCGCTTCTGGCGAGATCTTGGGTACGCCGTCGGCGCACTTCTCGCGGGCATCAGCGCGGACGTCGTTGGCCTGTCCGGCGCGATGTGGATCGTGGCCGGCATTACGGCTCTATCCGGGTTCGTTGCAGCGTTTCGTATGCGCGAGACGTTACATCCCGCAACAACCTGACCGAAGGAGTCAGTCATGGCGATTGCTTGCCCTGTGCACCTCCACGCCGCCAAGCCTTAGTCCAGAAGCTGCCAAGCATGCCGATGACGTCGTGTTGCTCTACGTTCGGCGAGACGGCCGAACAACACTTCAATAGAAAGCTGGTCGCCGAGGAGTTGGCACGCTACCGCCGGAAGGGGCCAGGACCCACCACGCGTCTCCTTCGTGATGGTTTGGTCGATGCTGACGTCCTCGACGGTCTCATGCTGGATGTCGGCTCGGGTGTCGGTGCGATGACGTTTGAAGGACTCGACCGTGGCGTCAAGAAGGTGATCGCCGTTGATGCGTCGGAGGCCTACCTGGCTGCTGCAGGCGATGAGGCGGCGCGTCGCGGACGCACACGGACGATCGAATTCGTGCATGGTGACTTTGTTGAAGTAGGCGAACGGCTGCCTTCCGCAGCTGTGGTGGTCTTAGACCGCGTGGTCTGTTGCTATCCGTTGTACGAGCCGCTTCTCGAGGAAGCCACACGACATGCCGACCGTTGCTTCGCATTCTCGTACCCGAGAGACCAGTGGTACGTCCGAGCGGCAGTCGTCGGTGAGAATGCTCGACGGTGGTTCGCGAGGAATGCGTTTCGGACGTTCGTGCATTCGGCGGCCGCAATGGCGAACACGATTCGCGGCGCGGGATTCACGCTGGCCAGCCGACGCCTGACGTGGACCTGGTCGGTGGACGTCTACCTCAAAGCGACCCGCTGATGTGTCATGAGAAGCGATCGGCTACACTGCGGGGTCAGGCCGCTACACCCATCCCTTGATTGATCGAGCCGGCTCGGCTATGGAGGGCCTTATGAAAGCACGGTCGCTCGCTCGCTGGTTAGCCAGGCTTGGCGTGGTCGCGCTGTTCGTCACGGGCTCGGTGTCGGCCGCCGAAGTGCACGTGATGATCTCGGCCGGTTTCTATGCGGTCTATGCCGAGCTGGGCCCGGCGTTCGAGCGCGCGAGCGGCCACCGCCTGATCACGACGCGCGGCCCGTCGATGGGCGACTCTCCGGAGGCAATTCCCACCCGCCTCGCGCGAGGCGAAATCGCCGACGTCGTGATCATGGATGGCAGTGCCGCCGACGAACTTGAGAAGCGCGGATTGGTGCGCGCCAGCAGCAAGGTCGATCTCGCCCGGTCGCAGATCGGCATGGTGGTGCGCGCCGGCGCCGCGAAGCCGGATATCGGCAGCGTCGAGGCGTTCCGGAGGACGCTGCTTGCCGTGACGTCCATCGGCTACTCGGACAGTGCCAGCGGCATCTATCTGTCGACCATGCTGTTCGCGAACCTCGGCGTCGCGGACCAGGTGGCAGGCAAGAGTCGAAAGGTGCGCGGGCCGCCGTCCGGCGAACCAGTGGCCGCGGTGGTCGCGCGTGGCGAAGTGGAGATCGGCTTTCAGCAGGTCAGCGAGCTCATACACGTTCCTGGCGTGACCTTTGTCGGGGCGATTCCGGCCGAACTCCAGCCAGGATTTTCTTTCGCCGGAGCGATCACCAGTGCAGCCCGGCAGCCCGAGGCGGCTCTCGCCCTGCTCCGCTTCCTCGCATCGCCCGAGGTGGCCTCGACGATCGTGAAGGCCGGGCTCACACCACCTGTGGGACGGTAGCTCCCGCAGGTGGTGACTTGACCCTGACTAGTAGTAACGATCTCGGGCGAAGTACTTGGCGACCAGTCCGGAGGGTGACTTCATGAGTGTTCGATTATTCGTACTCCTGCTTGCATCCCTGCCTGCGATCGCGCAGACACAAACCGCGCTGCCCCCTGACATCAACCCTGTCACATTGTCGCGGCTGCCGCCGGTGACGCCGGAAGATCTGGATGAGGAAGGGCGGCAGCTGTTGGCCCAAAGGCCAGCGGTCAAGCCTGGGCCGGGACCCGGACACCTGACCAATTACAGCCCCAGGGAGCGCAGCCTCGGTATCCCCACCGGGGTGAACAGCCCCGTCGGCCCGCGGTACTTTCAGCTTGCGGTGCTCATCATCGCGAGAGAAATCGACCAGCAGTACCAGTGGTCCGCCCACGAGCCCGCGGGCTTGAAGCAAGGACTCGAGCCGTCGGTCATCGACGTCGTCAAGCACAACAAGGACGTGACGGGCCTATCCGACAAGGACGCCACGCTCATCACCTTTGGACGCACGTTGTATCGCGAGCACCGGGTAAGCAGCGCGTTGTGGCAAAAGATGATCGGACATTTCGGGCGGCAGCACACGGTGCAGCTCATGATGATCATGGGCGATTACTTCAGAGTGGGCTTCATGATGAATGCTGTCGATCAGCACCTTCCGCCGGATCGGAAGGCACTGCTGCCGCCGCTCGCTCGATGAACAACGAGCGCGACAGCCACCGGCCGCACGAACTGTGTCGAGCCATCTGCAAATCGATTGCGTCAGCAAAGACCATTCGTTGAATCCCTATCAGCGCATCCGCCGGATCGGCGGGCCCAACCTGCCCGGTGTGTCGCCGCCCGACGCCTCGAGATTCATCGCGAACCTCAGGAAACGGGGTCTGACCGTGAGCGAGAAACCGCGTTGGAGTCTGCCCTTGGACGATGCAATCCAAGGCATTCTGGACGGCAAATGGAGTTTCTTCATCCAACTCGATGTGTATGACGTGGTGAGTGTCGAAGTCGCCACGTCACCTTCAGGACATCTGTACCTGAAGACGGAGGTCGATCACGATACGCCAGACCATCTGTTGTTCCTGCCGGAATGTCGCTAGAGATTAAGTTTTCCGTATCCGTTTTCCGTTGGAAATTTCACCGTATCGCAATGGGTCTGACCGGTGAACCGGTCGCGCCCTTGATCCGGAGGGTCTGGCCCGAATACATGAACTCGTAGACCTGATCGCGGGCCAGTTCCAACAAATTCATATTTTCCAGAATGTACGTGCCATTGAGGAGCAGCTCATGGTGGACATTGCCGGCCTTTGACTCAGGCATCACCATGACGCAGCAGCTGTCGGCGCCGACCATCGCAATCTTGCGCTCCGTGAGCCATCGGGCAACCTCGAACCCGATGCCTGGTGAGCCCTTGTTTTCACCGACTCCCACGCGGCCGTCGTTGTACTTCGATGGATTGGTCCAGTTTACCGCCCATCCATAATTGAACAGCACTGCGTCGCCCTGCTCGATGCTGTTTTCAGTCATCTTCTGCCGCGCCAGCGCCGCGCGCACATCGGTCATCATGACTTCGTAGGCTGCCTCGAGCGTCGGCACCCCCTTAGCACCAGCAATGTCGATGAGGACGCCTCGAGTAATGATTGGTTTGACGTGTTCCACTCCAAGCGCTTCAAGGCCGCCCTGGCCGCGATTTTGGCCGGTGAGATCTTGTTCGGTGAACCCGTTGTAGTACACGAATTGAACGGAGCCATCTGCCATCTTGACGCTTCGCCCCATGTGACCGAACGCATCGAATTGCGTCCCCATCTGCCCGATGTAGCCATTGAAATAGTCCTGGTGGACCGAACCGGCGCCTTCCTTCCCTACCTGACCCGGGGCAGGCACGACGTTGATGTAATACGGCCGACTCCCGAATGCGGGCATGCTGGCTTCGTAGATATGCCCGAGCTCTGTACATTTGGCCGGTTTTCACCAGCTGCGCGGCCTTCATCACCTTTTGCGGGGTGATGTAATTGGCGTTGCCCGCTTGATCCTTCGGCCCATGAGGCGACGGCCACCACGGTCCCTTGTCACGCGACTGCGCGAGGGTCAACGATCCAAGCGCGAGGACGAGCATCGACATCAGTGCGACACGGGTAACGGACAGCAACCGGCTCATGACGGCCTCCAAATGTTTTCGCGTAGAGTGCATTGCGAAATTGGGTCGTACGGCAATTTCGCAACGCACTTCATCCTGGTTTGTTCGCAGCCGACTTGAGTGCCGCCAGGACACGGCGAGGTGTCAGCGGATATTCGCGTATTCTCACGCCGGTCGCGTCGAAGAACGCGTTCCCGATGGCGGCAACCACAGCCGGCAGTACTTCCTCGCCCGCACCGCTCGACTTCTCGTTGATCTGCTGGACGACAATCGGAGTGACTGACGGATGTTCTCGGAACCGCAGCGTCTGATACGTGCTCCAGTCCAGGCTCGTCACGTTGGTCCGGTTGAACTGCACCTCCTCTTTCAGCGCGAGGCTGGTCCCGTGAACGGCCATGCCGACGATCTGGCTCTCGACAATCCCCGGATTGATGGCCAGCCCACAATCCATGGCCCCATACACGTGTTTGGCGACCACGATGCCGTTGTCCTTGTTCACCTCGATGTCCACAACGGCCGCCGCATAGGTGACTCGATCCCCCTGGTTCTGGGGCAGGTGGTGCGTGCCGAGCCCGATGCCGCGCCCCCGGACGACTTTCCCGTCAGAGAGGTTGGAAGCAGCCACGTGCGGCGTCCACTTCGCCGCCTCCGTGGCGGCCTTCAGCACGCCCAGCCACCGGGGATGGGAGATGTTCCGTTTGCGGAATTCGTAGGGATCCAGTCTGGCCGCATGGGCCAGTTCGTCCATCATCCCTTCCTGCGCGAAGAACACCGACGGATCGATGGGCGCGCGCAGCGCGCCCGTTCTCAGATACCCGCTCCCCTGCACGCGGTGGTTCACGATCAGGCGATTCGGGACATCGTACATGTCGGTCTGCGACAGGTGCACCTGGAAGAGGGCGCCAAAGCCGGCGCCGATGGGGCTGGGCGGAGGAGGCGTCCCGAGGGCCAACTGCGTCGCGGTATCCATCCCTCCTGCCGAGTGGCTCCAAGCCTTGTACTCGAAGGCGACGAGCTTACCGTTGGCGTCGATGGCCGCACGGAGATCGGCGAGATGCGCGGGCCCGTAGTTGTCCCACCCGAATTCATCCTCGCGACTGAACTGCAAGCGGACGGGCTTGCCGACCTCCTGTGACAGGATGGCGGCGGCTTGTGCCGCGTCTCGATAGCAACTGCTGCCGTACGTGTTCGAGCCGGCGTAGTACTGAACCCGAATCTTCTCGACAGGCAGGCCGGTCACCTGAGCGACGCCGTTGCGCGTCTGATAGATCCCCTGGTCCGAGCACAGCACCAGCGCGGAGTCCTTGGTGACGTCCGCGAGCGCGCAGTTCGGCGCCATGGTTCCGTGCGACTGGTAGGGACCTCGATAGGTCGCGGACAGAACGTGGGTGCCGCCGGAGAGCGCCGTCGCCACGTCGCCCGTAGTGGTGTCAATCGCGTCGTTGGTTTTTGCCGATCTGAAACTCTCGAACAAGCCCTCATGACCGGGGAGTGCCTGCGCAAATGGCTGCCAGGTGACCTTTAACTGCCGTGCGGCGCGGACGGCGTCCCACTCGCGTTCTGCCACCACGCCCACGAAGTTGGCCCGGCGAACAATTCGCACGCCCGGGATCCCCGCGATCGACGCGTCATCGATGCTGGCGACCGTCGGATTGCTGAGGCCATGCGCTCCCTGCCCCCGAGGCCACACCACGCGGGCGTGCAGCATCCCCGGCAGACGGACGTGCTGCACGTACTCATAGGTACCCTTGACCTTCTCGGCAATGTCCGGCCGCGGAACACGTGTCCCCACGATGCGATAATCGGCCCGTCGCTTGGGGATTGCGTTGTCAACCCGCTTGCGGGGAAGCTCGATCCCTCCTTTATAGGACACCGGCTCGAACGTGCGGTTGAACGGTTTGCTACCCAGCAGGTCGGCGTACGTGATGGAGCGCTGCGGATCGTTGCGCACGGCCACCACGCCCCTGGTCACCATCAGATCGCCGGCGGGAGCTTTGAGCCGTTCCGACGCCAACGCCAGAAGTACGCGTCGGGCCTCGGCTGCAGCCGCGCGGAGTTCCGTGCCGCCAATGCCCGCGGTCCGGCTGGCAGCGGTGAAGCCGTTGGTGGAGACGAAAGTATCGGTCCGGACGTCCTTGACCTGCGCCAGCTCGAGGTCCAGTTCTTCGGCCGCCACCTGCCGGAGCGCAGTGGGCCCACCCTGCCCCAACTCGACGTAGCCTGCGAAGATCGTCACGGTATTGTCAGGGTGAATCGCGAAGTAGGAGTCGACCTGCGCGGGATCCGGTGGACCCGAGACCATACCACGCTGCACGGCAGGGGCGTCACCAGCCGGCGCCTGCGCGCCGACCTTCTCTGCAACGCTCAATCCGACAACAACGGCACCCGTCGTCTTCAGAAACTCACGTCGAGCCAATGTTGGTTGGTTGTCCCTCGACTGTGCTCGGGACGACCCTGAGCTTGTCGATGGGTCGTTGGCGTGCTCAGACATGGGTCGCCTCCTCGGTCTCGCTCAGGGCCCCAGTCCTCGGGGTCGCCATGGCCTTGGCGGCGCGCTGAATCGCCGACATGATCCGCGGATACGTCCCGCACCGGCATAAATGACCATTCATGGCCGATCGGATCTGCGGTTCTGTAGGTTGGGGGTTCTTGAACAACAGCTCGGCACCCTTGATGATCTGCCCGTTGTAGCAATACCCGCACTGCACGGCCTGCTCCTCAATCATTGCCTCCTGCAACGGATGCAATTCAGGAGGTTTCGATAACTTCATCCTCGTTGCGTAGTAGGCAGGCAGTCCCTCCAGGGTCGTCAGCGACTTCCCCACCACCTTTGCGGTAGGCGTAATGCATGACCGGATTTCAACACCATCAGCCAGGACCGAGCAGGAGCCGCACTGACCAAGGCCACAGCCGAAGCGGGGTCCCTGCAGCGCGAGATCATTCGTCAAAACGTACAAGAGCGGCGTCTCCCCCGGAGCCGTGATTGTCCACACCTTCTCGTTCACTCGGAGCTGAAGCTCATTCGCCATGACGTTCCTCCCTCGACGCCATCTTAAAGTGAGTCGGCTTTGATGTGCGGTGCGCCGACTACCATTGAGGAGGACTGCGATGCTGCCGACTCATCGTCCGCCCACTCATCCCGTTCCAGCGCCTCAATACCCTCGAAGCGAAAGATGATATCAGCTCGCCGAACTCGCAAGGCCACGGTAGTATTCCTGTCTTGGAGGACATCATGGCTAAGACCAAGAGGAAGCTAAAGGGGACTTCGAGTGGTCGGAAGGCCAGACGCGTCGCGAGGAAGCCCCAAAAGGTCTCCTGGCTTGCAAAGGGCTACCCCGTATTGTCGTCGGTAACCGTGCTCGACGATTGCCCGCGGGCGATCGAATGGTACAGGAATGTGCTCGGCGCCAAGCAACGGCTCCGCCTCGACATGCCGGGTGGAACGGTCGCGCACTGTGAGCTCGGATTCGGAGACGCGGTTCTCATGATGGGAAGCCCGATGCCGCCCCAGTTCCCGCAAAGGAAGGCCTGCCTGGCGATCTACGTCAAAAATTGCGATGCGACATACAACGAGGCGTTGAGCGCGGGCGCGCGCTCGCTGCAAGAGCCCACGGACCAGTTCTACGGCGATCGCAATGCGCGATTCGAAGACCCTTTCGGCAATGAGTGGTCCGTAATGACCCACGTCAAGGACGTCAGTGAGAGGGAGATGAAGAAGGAAATGGCGCAGACGGGAAACGCCGGCTGATGCCGTGGTGCGATCGTGTGGCGCGCTGAACAGTAGCGGTAGCCAGTCCTGACGCAAGTGCCGGAGGTGCCCATCATGAGTCGAGCCTTCCCAATCGCTCTTGTCCTGCTGGCGACGACCGAGACCACGTGGACGCAGCAGTCACGGACGCACGATCTCCGCCTGGCGCCCGAGCACATACACTGGGGCTACTACGATTCACGAGTGCCTCCGGTACTGCGGATCGCTTCAGGGGATAGTCTGCGGGTCGAGACGATGGTCGCGGGCGGACTGCAGCGAGTCAGGTTGGCGGGCATCAGCGAGTCCGAGATTCCCGAATCACTGAAGACCATCGAGCTACGCGTCACCGAGCGCGGTCCGGGGGTACATCCATTGACCGGACCGATTCTGGTTGAAGGAGCCGAGCCCGGAGACACGCTGGAAATCCGAATTCTGGCAATCGAGTTTCTGCACCCGTTCGGCGTCGTTGCGTTCAATCCCGGTGGCGGCGTCATTCCAAGTGACTTTCCTTACGCGCATTCGAAGCTGCTGCGCTGGCAGCCCGGTGCGGACCGTGTCGAGTTCGGCTCCGGCGTCTCGCTCAGGCTCGCGCCTTTCTTCGGCTCGATTGGCGTCGCGCCCCCGCCGCTCGTCGGCAGAATCTCGAGCCGCCCACCCGCGTGGCACGGCGGTAATCTCGATAACAAAGATCTCGTGGCGGGGTCTATCTTGTATCTGCCGGTACACGTGCGAGGCGCCCTTCTCTCAATCGGCGACGGCCACGGCATGCAGGGTGACGGCGAAGTCACCGGCACCGCCCTTGAGACGTCACTTCGGGGCACATTCGAGGTGCACGTTCGCAAAGGGCAGCGGCTGGGCTGGCCGCGTGCGGAGACCCCCACGCACTACATCAGCATGGGACTCGACGAGGATCTCGACGAAGCCACGCGGCTCGCAACCCGCGAACTGGTCGAGTTTCTCGCCGTCGAGAAAGGCCTGTCACGAGACGATGCGTACGTCTTGTGTTCCCTGGCGGCCGATCTGCATGTGACCCAGGCTGTTGACCAAACGAAGGGCGTGCACGCGACGATTGCGAAGTCTATCTTCAAGTAGCGGCTGGCTCACCGACTTGGAGTCGGGCGCACAGAAGTAACGCGGCTCAATGAACGCTATGGACGATCTGGAAGCGAATCTCAGTCGGCTTACCATGGCACCGTACATCGTCAAGGCGATGGCGCTAATCGGCGTGAGACGTCGCGGCGGGAGCAACATGTTTCGACATCAGCTGAGCACGATGGCGATTTTGCTCGATTACAAGATCATCGATCCCGTGTTGCTCAAAGCGGCAGTGATTCACGACCTCTTCGAGGACGCGCGCTCGCTGCCAGGAGTCTCCGAACAGGAGATCGCGCTAATCGACTCGGATGGACCGGCTGTCGTCGCCCTGGTGCTGGAGGTCACGATACGGACCGTAGGCGGCACGAAGGAACCAAAGGCCGATTACCTATTACGCGTCATGACGAGCGGCAGTCGTCGGGCCAAAGTGCTGAAGCTCGCCGATCGCATCAGCAACCTTACTGCGCTCGGCTTTGTGCACGATGCCTCGTTTGTCGAACGGTACCTGGAAGAGACGCGATCTTACATTCTGCCGTACGCTCAAGCAGTGAACTCTGACATGTATAGGGAGCTCTCGGATCTGGTCGCGAATCGGCAGCGGCTGTTGCCATCGCTTCGACCGGATGTCAACATGTGAGAAGGAGGGCGCGAATTCTACGCGTCCGTGCCGATCAAGCGGACGCGGAGCGAAGGCGGATGTTCTGGTTGTGGTGGAAGACGTTGTCGGGGTCGTACGTGGTCTTCACGTCCACCAGCCGGTCGTAGACGGAGTCGCCGTACGCCTCGCGGACCCGGTCGGGGTCTTCATCGCCACCGAGGAAGTTGACGTAGACGCCTTCGCGGAAGCGGCCGAGAGCGGCGAAGAACCTCTTCGTCCAAGCGGTGTCCCGGTTGCCGAAGTCTTCGCCAGGCCGCCACACAGCATCGAGGGTGATCGCGTGCGACGCCTGCCGGTTCCCGAAGGCCGTCCCGCCCTCGGCCACTCGGCTCACCGCCCCCTTCAGATGGAACATCGCCACGTACGACCGCGGCGACGAGCAGGAGAACGCGTGCTCGGCGATCACGTCGATGAGGTCGTCGCGGAGCTCGGGGAGATGGGTGGACTTCCAGTAGTAGTTCCAACCGTGGACGACGGTCGAGTCGAGCGCGCTCTGGAATCCCACGTACGGCGTGGGCCCGACCAGGTCGAGGAGAGGAGTCCGCGATGCGCGGAGCGGGCGGAGCACCTGCTCACCGTCCTCAATCGGCCCGGCGTAGCAGGTACCGACCATCACCACCGGGCGCCAGTGCAGATCCTCGGGGATGACCGGTAGCGGCGGCGCGGTGCCGAACCTCACGACCGTGCCGAGCTCGTCGGGAGCATCGCGGACGAAGTCGCGGTAAAAGCGTAGGACCTCCCTGGCGTCGCTCGCGTCCCAGAGGATAGGCCCGGCCAGGAAGGTGGGCCCGACGGCGTGGAGGCGGAACTCGAACGAGGTGACCACGCCGAAGTTACCGCCGCCGCCTCGCAAGGCCCAGAACAGGTCGGGGTGCTCGTCCTCGGATGCGCGCAGCCGCTCGCCGTCGGCCGTCACCACGTCGACGGCGAGGAGGTTGTCGACCGTGAGGCCGTGCTTGCGCATCAGCCAGCCGACGCCACCGCCGAGGGTGAGGCCGGCGACTCCAGTGTGGCTCACGATTCCACCGGTGGTGACCAGACCGTGCGCCTGCGTCTCGTGGTCGACGTCGCCCCACAGCGCACCACCCTGCACCCAGGCCCTGCGGTCGGCGGGATCGACCCGCACGGCCCGCATCGCCGAGAGGTCGATGACGATCCCGTCGTCGCAAACGGCGGTGCCCGCCACGTTGTGGCCTCCGCCCCGTATGGCGATCTCTAGATCGTGGTCGCGGGCGAAACGCACGGCCGCGACCACGTCGGTGGTACCGATACATCGGGCGATCAGGCGCGGGCGTCGGTCGATGGCACCGTTCCAGACTGTACGGGCGATGTCGTAGTCGGCGTGGTCGGCACTGATTAGCCGGCCTCGGAACCCGTCGATCTCCAGGACGGTTGGCTCCTTGCTCCGGTGGCCGACTTCCGCGGTTGTCGGTGTGGTCATTGTGTCCTCCTCTCTCGATGCTCGCGGGGCCCCACCCCCGCTCGCGCTCGCTCGGCGACTTCGCGCCTCGCTCGGGCCGCAGGCGCTTCTCGATGACCACATCGGACCACCGCGGACCGCGGCCCGTAAAGTCAAGAATCTGGACTTCACAACCGAAGGCGGGTGCGCAACACTGGCGTTGTGAGGACGTACGGTCGAGTACCTGCCCCATCGCCCGTGGCGCCGAGATCTTCGCCGAGCGCTGGACACCGCTGATCGTTCGCAACCTGTACCTTGGCTGCGGAAGCTTCAGTGAGATCCTGGAGGGCGCGCCCGGACTCTCCCGTACCTTGCTCTCACAGCGGCTCAAGCAGCTCGAACGGCTCGGTGTCGTCGCGTCGGCACCCAAGCCCGACGGGCGCGGACACCACTACGAGCTCACATCTGCGGGCCACGACCTCTTTGCGGTCTGCCGGTCGCTCGGCGAGTGGGGTGCGCGTTGGCTCGAGATCGCCCCGGAGAACCTCGACCCCTTTGTGGCCCTGTGGTCGATGTGCAACGCGCTCCGTCGGGACCGGCTCCCGGATCGACGCGTCGTCATCCGCTTCGACTTCCTTGCCCGCCCGCGCCGTGAGCGCTATTGGCTCCTCATCGAGCTCGGAGACACCGAGATCTGCAAGACGAACCCCGGCATTGACGAGGATCTCTACATCACGGCGGAAGCCGAAGCCTTCGTCAAATGGCACGCCGGTCAGCTCACCTGGGCCCAAGCCACCCGCGAGGGCCGCATCCAACTCGACGGCCACCCGTCGCTGGTAAGAGCTTTCCCCACCTGGAACGCCCGCAGCATGTTCGCCCACATCAGGCCGGTCTCCCGCACCGCCACGAGCCCCGCAGGCTGACGCCCGGTGCACTTCGCCGCGGCTGTGGTCCGCCGCAGATTGACGGCACGCGAACGTCGCTGCTAAGTTCTTAGCAGGGCATTCCAAGAATTTCGCATTATGCGCGCTGGCCTGACTCCGGCTGCAACCGCTGGCGCGCATGGATCGTAATTGGATGATACGAAGAGAGTCCGCATGAAGAGGTTGCCAGCGATCTCCGTACTCCGTGATCTCCGGCACGACCTGCGCTACGCCGTGCGCGCTCTCGCCACGCAGCGTCTTTTCGCCGCGGTGGCCGTGCTGATGCTGGCGCTCGGAATCGGTGCCAACAGCGCCATGTTCGCGCTTGTCGACGCGATCCTCCTCCGTCCGCTTCCATTCCCGGACCCCGACCGCCTGGTGATGGTCTGGGAGCGGGACGCCACGTCGTCGCGCGGGCCGGTCTCGCCGGGCAATCTGCCGGACTGGAATGAGCGCAGTACCGCCTTCACAGGGATAGCGGGATTCATTCCCAACGTCGGCAACATGGTGCTGGCGACTGACGACGGCACCGCCGAAACGATCCCGCGGCAGTGGGTCAGCTCCGGCATCTTCGACGTGCTGGGCGTCCGGCCGGTCGCCGGTCGCACGTTTCGCCCATCAGATGACAGCGAACGCGCCAACGTCGTGATCCTGAGCGAACGGTTCTGGCGAACGCGTTTCAACGGGGATCCGGCTGTCGTCGGCCGCGCCCTTCGATTGGACGGAGAATCGTTCACCGTCGTTGGTGTGGTCCCCGACGAGGCGCAGGTCATCGGCCGGACGAGCATGTGGGCGCTCGCCACGAATACATTTCCACCGACGCCCCCGCCGCGTCTTCGGGGCGCGCACTTCGCGCAAGCCATCGGCCGACTGCAATCCGGCGTCGCGCTCGAGGCTGCGGCCGACGAGATGACGGGTATTGCGTCCAGCCTGGCGCAGGAGTTCCCGGCCACGAATCGCGGCCGCGGCGTGATGCTCGAACCGATGCGCGAAGTGGTGCTTGGCCGGGAACTGCGCGTGACCTCCATTCTCTTTCTCGGCGTCGTCGGTCTCGTGCTCTTCATCTGCTGCGCGAACATCGCCAACCTGTTGTTGACACGGGCAACGGCGCGCCGGCGCGAGCTGGCAGTCCGGTCGGCGCTCGGCGCCGATCGCTGGCGGATCATCCGTCAGCTCGTTGCCGAGAGCCTGCTCCTGTCGACAATGGGCGGTCTGCTGGGTGTGGCGATCGGCGCGGCCATCCTGAGAGCCGCGCCGTCCGTCATTCCGCCGGATCTGCTGCCGGCGGTGCTGACGCTCTCGTTCGACTGGCGCGTGCTCGCATTCTGCGCGGCGACAGCATTGGGTGTAGGACTTGTGTTCGGCCTGGTGCCTGCGTGGCAAGCGTCCAACCTGCCGCTGTCGCAGGTCATCGCCGCGGACAGCCGGACGGCCACCGGGCGCGGCGGCAGAACGCGCGCCTCACTCGTGGTTGGACAGGTGGCGACCGCGGTGGTGTTGCTGTTCGCCGCCGGCTTGTTGTTGCGCACGCTTCTGAACGTGGAACGGGTCGATCATGGTTACCGCGCAGAGAGCGTATTGACGATGCTCGTCGATGCGCTCGACGCGCGTCACGACGGCGAGGCCGGGCTGCTCCGTTTCTATGACGCCATCGCCGGCGAGATCCTGAAGCATCCCGGCGTGCGCGACGTCGCCTGGGCGACAACGCTGCCGATGGGCCGGTCGTATCAGGGATCATTGTTTTTCGAGATCGTCGGCGTTCCACCGTTCAACGAGGGCACACGACCGCTCGCCGATGCGCAGATCGTCAGCTCCACGTATTTCCGGACGCTCGATCTTCCCGTCGTGCTGGGCCGGAGCTTCGACGAACGGGATCACGACGACACCGTTTCTGTGTGCATGGTGAACGAAGCGATCGCCCGTGGTTACTTTCGGGGACGGTCGCCGCTCGGCGCGCGACTGGCGATCCGGCCGGCGGCCGCGCCGCAGGCCGACCCGATCGTCCTGCAGATCGTCGGTGTCGTTCGGCAGGTCAAGGGCCGTCCCGACGAGCCGGAGGACTTCCTGCAAATCTACGTTCCGCTCACGCAGAGGACGCCGGGAGACATCTTTCTGTTCGTCCGGCCGGACTCCGGGAATGCGGACGTGCTCGCGCGTCCGGTTCAGGCCGCGATCTGGCAGGTCGACCCGAACAGGTGACGAGCGTCAACGCCGTGATGACGCTCGACGACATCGCATCGGACGCGACGGCGCGCCATCGCTTCCGGGCGGTGCTGGTCGCAACGTTCGCGCTGCTCGCACTGGTGCTGGCGATGATCGGCGTGTTTGGCGTGCTTGCCTACACGGTCGAACAGCGCGTCCGTGATTTCGGCGTGCGACGTGCGCTCGGCGCCACGGCGGGCGACGTGTTCCGCCTCGTTGCGGGGAGCGGCGCGCGGCTGGTTGCGATCGGCGTTGTGATTGGGCTGGTGCTCTCGACAGCCTTCAGCCGGGTTCTGTCGAGTCTGCTCGTCGGCGTGCGTCCGTTGGACCTCCTGACATTTGCGGCCGTCGCGATCGCCCTGACGCTGACCGCGGCCCTGGCGATGCTCGCGCCCGCGTGGCGAGCGGTTCGTGTCGATCCCGTGATCGCGCTGCGAACGGACTGACCGCCGTGGCGCGTAGGCGGGGCTTCAGCCCTGCCTGGGCCGGCCTGAAGGCAAGTCGAGTCATTGTCGGTCGAACACGCGGACAGTGGTGACCATCTGGCCCTGGGGATTCATCGTGCTCAGCATGATGGTCATCGTCCTGCCGTCTTTGGATACGACTCTGCTTCCCGTTGTTGTAACCCGCCCCTCGCGTCGGAGTGTGACATCTGCGGCGTACGCGTCTACGTTCTTCTGAGCGTACATGATAGGTGTGTGTCGTCCGGTCGCCTGGAGATCGGCCAACGTCGATGCAGTGTATTCAGGATAGTCGCGCCCATCGGGCTTCGCCGCAAACTGGACAAAAGCGGGATTACCCTGTCCATCCACACTGATGGCCAATCCGACGAGAAAGCCGTCTTCACGCAGCCAGTAACGCCGTACCTCCATCTGCGGTTTGGGACCGGGGAACCGGGACTCTGCTAGATTCAGCTTCCATGTTCCGATGCTCCGGTCTGTGTCGACCGCGCGATCCTGGGCCTTCATCACGACGCCCGGTGTCAGCAGCATCAGGCCACAAATGGCTGCGCTGGCTTTCAAAGTGACCCTCACGTGAATGGCCTCCTTTTGGCCGCCCATTTTGCCACAGCCCGAGAACTGCGGCGAACCGGCCAACGGCCGTCAGGGTCGCTCGCAGGTTTGCCTCATTGATTCACTTATTGGTGTCGTCTTGGCTCCATGGGTGCATCGTCTTTTTCACTGGATTCACTTGGAGGACCGGTGACGCCGCCTCTTCAACGCGTCCCGGTCACGCGCAAGAAGGTTAACCTTCCGCTCTATTGATTCTTCTCGCACGATCCCTATATGCTGCCCATTCAGACATCTCAGCCTGTTCATGGGGAGAAGGAGCGTCATGCCCGTCGCCCTGTTGCTTCTGCTCGCGGCTGCGTTGATTCAATACCCAGCCACTGCCGCGCTGCGGGCCCAGGGCCCCGGCTCTCCAGCGGCATCAGCTCTGGATTTCGAGTTCTTCAGGACCAGGGTACAGCCCATCTTCCTGGCAAAGCGCGAGGGCCGCACCCGCTGCGTCTCCTGCCATAGCAAGGGCACCACGATGCGCTTCCAGGAACTCTCGCCGGGCGCCACCACCTGGAACGACGAGCAATCCCGACGGAACTTTCAGGTTGTCGTCGCGCGCGTGGTTCCCTACAACCTCAATCAGAGCAAACTACTCCTGCATCCACTTGTGGCCGAAGGGGGTGGCACCTTCTACCACAACGGAGGAAAACACTGGAATTCATTCCTCGATCCGGAGTGGCAGACGCTCGCCAATTGGGTGTGCGGGCGAAAAATAGACGAGAAGCTCGTCGAGTTGACCGGTGCATGTGCAGAGTGACTTGTGGAACCGGCTCTATTTTCGCGAGGACCTGACGATGACAATTCTTTACGTTCAGCGCTGTCTGATGGCTCTGGCGATCGTTCTTCTCCCGCTGCCATTGATGGCCCAGGGCCAGGTTCGCATCCTCCAGAGCAATGCCGCCGGCGACAGGGTCCACATCATTGACCCTGTCACGAACACGGTCGTAGGAGAGATCCCAGGCGTTGAAGCGGTCCATGGGGTCACGGCGTCCCCCGATGGAAATCGGATCTACGTCAGTAACGAAGCTGACGACACGCTGGATGTGGCCGACATGAAGACGCGGAACGTGATCAAGAAGATCCCTCTCTCGGGCCGTCCCAACAACATCTCTATTACTCCAGATGGGCGAAAGGTGTATGTGGGAATCAGGCAAGCGGTCGGGAACAATCCGGGTGTCGCGGACGTCATCGATACCGCCTCGCTCACCAAGGTCAAGAGCATCCGTACGGAAGGGCCCGTACACAACCTCTATGTCACCCCGGACGGCAAGTATGTGGTGGCCGGCGAGGCGGGCGGGGAGGGGCATGTGAGCGTCCTCGACACCCAGACCGATGCGCCCTCCTGGTCGATCAAGCTTGGTCATGGCATCCGCCCGATGACGATGTCCAAGAACACTGATGGCTCGACCCGCTCGCTGTTCGTCCAGGTCGGCGAGTACAACGGGTTTGTGGTCGTGGATTTCCAAACGCGCAAGGAAGTCACTCGAATCTCGCTTCCGAAGTTGGCCCCCGGGAGAATTCCCCTCCTGGCAGGTTCCGCTGCATCTCACGGTATGGCCATCACGGAGGATCAAAAAATCCTTGTGGTCTGTAGCCGGCTCAACAACGCCCTCTACTCGTACTCCATCCCCGATTTGAAGCTGTTGGGAACAGCCAATCTGAGCGGGAAGGGGGCCGCCTGGGTGACGCTGACGCCTGACGGCAAGAGGGCCTACGTGGCCGACCCGGTGGGGAACAGCACGTTGGTGGTCGACATCCCCACGATGAAGGAAGTGGCCAAAATCAAGGTCGGGCAGGTGCCGAAGCGCAACTACACCATGGTGATCCCCTCGAGGACCGCCACCAACTGAAATTGTTGCTGGGTGCATTGAGAATCGCTCGATCACGTTGCTCTGGATCCCCCACGTCATGGGGCTGACGAATCCTTCCGGCGGTGGCGGCGAATACCCAGCGCTGACTTTCCGAATTTGCGCGACCAAGGTCGGATCATTGGGAATCCAGTTCCCCATGACGATCCTGCCTCCGGGCCGGGTCACGCGCACCCTCTCCTTGAAAACTGCCACCACAGACCTTCGATGCGGGCAACACGGCCCTCGCTCTCGATCGCCTTGCGGAGCTTCTGGTTGACGACTCTCATCTCGGCTGCGCTCGTCGCTCGCCGTACCGAACGCACGTGAAGCGAGGAGATCGCTCGGAAGTTTCGAGCCGCTCGCATGAAGAATGAAGGTTCGGCGCATTCCAAGGGTTCCACCGAAAAGGCCGGCTTCGAAGACGACGTTGTCTCGCGGAGAAGCCTGGCCGGATCAGGAGCGGCTCAAACGCCGGTCGACCGGCAAACCGCGGGAGGAATAGACGGTGCCAGCCGACCATCTATCCCTGGGTATCGAGGCGCGCGGCGTAACCAAGACATTTGGTCGCGTGACCGCCGTCCGCGACCTGAATCTTCAGGTGGCGCCGGGTACGCTTTTTGGCTTCTTGGGGCCCAACGGCTCCGGGAAATCAACGACCATCAAGCTGCTGACTGGCATGCTTGCGCCGACGACGGGGGAGGTGCGCGTCGCTGGACAAACCGTTTCGCCCGAAAACATCGATCTACGCCGTGTGATCGGTATCCTGCCGGAAGATGCTGCCCTCTTTCATTCGCTGACGATCTGGGAGCATCTGGAACTGAGCGGGCCGCTGTATGGCTTGAGCCGTCAGGAAACGCGGGCGCGCGCCATCCAGCTCTTGCGACATCTGGATCTGGAGCGTGACAGCGGCACCTACATCGATCAGGCGTCTTCCGGGATGCGCAAGAAGTGCGCGCTGGCGATGGCTCTGCTGCACAATCCTCGGATTCTTTTTCTCGATGAGCCGTTCGAAGGCATCGATCCTGGCTCGTCACGCAACATCAAAGACCTGCTGATCACGCTCACGGAAAAGGGCGTCACGGTTTTCGTGACGTCGCACATCCTCGAAGTTGTCGAGCGACTCGTTGAGCAATTTGCCATCATCATCCGGGGCGAAGTCGTCTGCTATCAAACCGTCGCGGAGGTCACGCGCACGGGAATGACGCTGGAGGACGTCTACTTCAAGTACGTTGGCAAACCTGCGGTCGGGAACCTGGTATGGCTGGGATCGCACTGATCTTCACGTACCAGTGGCGAGCGTTTTGGCGACGCTTCATCCGCACCCGTCATCGAGCGCAGCTCTATCTCACGGTGCTGGCGGTTCTCGGTTGGGCGTTCTTTGCCATACTGCCGGCACGCCTGTCGCGAGCGGCCGAAGAGTTGGCAGCAGGACAGACGAACGCGATGGATGCAGTGCTCTGGACGTTTTGTGTGCTGTGGCTGTTTGTCCTCGTTGAGGACGCGAGCGTCAGCCTGACGAGCCGCGATCTGCGCACATTCCCGATCGACGTCGGCCCATTGCTCGGCGTCAGGGTTCTCTCCCTCTTTTGTTCGCCCGTGGCGTTGCTGATCGGTCTTGGTTCCCTGATCAGTCTGTGGCCGTTCTTCTCTGCTCGCCACACTGTGCTCGGCGGCGCCGCCGCGCTGCTGCTTTTTGCGCTGGCTCTCGGCTTGGCAATGACCGCGTCTCTTTTGCTCAGCGTGGCTGAATTGAGAAGAAGGCTGCTCGCGCCCGTGGCTATCGCCAGCATAGGCCTGGGAGCATTCTTCTTTGCCCAAGGGCTGCAGGGCATCGAGCCACTGCACGCAAGTATGGCCTTCACCCCGCCGCATCTGGTCTCTGCCGTGGCGGTCGCCGCAACCCCCTCAGCAACCCTCATCCCACTCACCACGTTGGTCGCCATCAGTGCACCGGTCTGCTATCTGCTCTTTTGGAGTTTTCGCCGCAGTCTATTCGGCCAGTCGGCCAAGCGAGCGGAGGGACGCGCGGCTGATAGCCGGCTCTGGTTTCCTGGCCGATTCGGCGCTCTGATACGCAAGGAACAGTACTATTTCCGCAAGCTGCTCGACTTCTGGCCGGGCCTGCTGCTGGTATTGGCAATCAGTGTCGCGTCGCTCTTTGGTCCACTGCCACCGATCGTTCGTCAGTCGATCATTCTCATCGTGTTCGTTCTGAACACGAATGCGATCATGAACTGTTTCGGCATGGACACGGGCGCCGAGCTGAACCGCTACGCCATTCTGCCACTGCGTGGCAAGGAAGTGCTGCTCATCAAGAATTTAGGGCTGACGATGATCGTCGCGGCGCAGCTGTCGTTGCTGATCCTGACCGCTGCCTGGCGATCCGGTCTGTTGGAGGCAGGTGCTGAAATCATCGAAGCCGTGGTACTTCTGCTTTCGCATCTCACCTGGGGCAACATGGTGTCGGTCACCGCGCCATTCAAGATGCAGTTCTATCGCTTCGCTTCGAATGGTGCCCCGCTGACGACGATGGTCGGCTCGACGATCGGCAGTGCTCCCGGGGTGATGGTGCTGTTCCTGATGCATTCCGAGTCATCGTTGTCGGCCCTGGGGATAGCGATGATTCTGTTGCTGGTGATAGCCGTCTATCTTGTGGTGCTGCACTATTCCGGGAAGAGTTTCGAGCACCGAAGGCACATCATCGCTGAGCGATTGTCATGAACAAGGTGCAGAATCAGCCCTGAATGTCCTTGACGGACTTGCCTGACAGCGCTCCGGGCCAGAACGTGAGATGCTAGGGAGTCAACATTAGATCCGCACGGCGCGCGCTGGCGGCCGTCACGGGGAATCGGTTAGAGATGCAGGGGTGAATAATGACAGGAACGATCAAGACGTTACGGGCAGAAAAGGGATTTGGATTCATCAAGGACAATGCGGGGAAGGAGTTCTTCTTTCATCAAAGCGCCATCTTTGGTGAGGGGATTGACAACTTGCGCGAGGGTGACAGCGTCGAATTCGAGGTCGGCGAAGGCCCGAAAGGCCCCAGGGCCGAGAACGTCCGGCGCACGTCCACCTAACGGTCGGCATCCCATCACGAGTGGCCGGCCGAGGTTTAGCACTCGCCATTGGGCTATAAACGAACCCTCTTGCCCCAACAGCCAGTCAGAATCCAGGCCCAGCTTCGGGCCTCGTTGGAACTTCCCGCGCCTCAGGTTACCTGGGAACGGGCGGAGGCGCGAACGTCTCCGCCCGATGCCGCTAGAGCAGTGCGTCCTTGGCCGCCTTGACTGGACGGGCCTTGATCACCTTGCGCGCCGGCTTGGCCTTGAAAATCGTCGGCTCCTTCGTGAAGGGATTGATGCCCTCCCGAGCCTTCGTCGCCGGCTTCTTGATGACGACGAACTTCGCGAGGCCAGGAACGAGAAATGCTCCAGATTTCTTGAGTTCCTTGTACGCGATGTCCGCCAGCCCTTCCAGGACTCCTTTTACGTTCTTCTTGCTCAGCCCTCCCGAGTTTCCGGTGAGCTTCTCAATCAACTCCGACTTCGACATCAGTTTTGCCACTCGTTGCTCTCCTTGTTTACGACCGTGCGCAGTCTATATCATCGGCCATCAATGTGACGAACTCAGGCTCGTCGCCACGAGCGAGCCTTGGCTTGCCAGCCGAAGCTCGCTCATGATTACACGCGGAGCGAAGGTTGGCGCCCGGCCCTTCGACTTCGCTCAGGACCTGGGGCAGGACTCGAACCTGCGGCCCCCAGCTTAGAAGGGTGCGTGCCTGTGACAGAGCCGGTTTGCCGTCAACAGGTTGCGAGGACTGCCACGCGGATGTGCCGCAAGAATCGCAGCCAGCGCATGGTGCGACTCCGACCTTAGAGCTTCCACCGGATCGACGGACGCCGCGCTCCGCGCGGGCAAATAGCTGGCAAGGACAGTCGCGATCACCAGAACCAACGGTACCGCGACGTAGGTCAAGGAGCGTACGGCAAAATGGTAAACATGCTGTTCAGCCCCTGGCACCGTTGTTTCTCGTCGCGACTACGGCAATCGACGCGTTCGCTATGGCCGATTCTCACTTTCGTCGTCGCTCTCACTGCCGCCTCCAGCTGCACACCGGGTCCGATGTCGTCAGTGACGCAGGCCGATCTGCCAGTGCAGCTCGTGAACAACCTGCCGTTCGTTTCGGTACGAGTCGGCAGCTCGGAAGCGTTGTCGTTCATCTTGGACACAGGCGCGTCGGCCACCGTGTTGAATCGCACGGTCGCCGAACGGTTGGGACTCGATTTGCACGCCAGCGAGGACGCCAGGACGGGTGGAGGTTCCGTGCAGACGGCATCGGCAACCGGGATCACCATGTTGGTTGGAGACATGTCGCTTCCGGATGTCACGATCGTCGCGATCGACTTGAGTGGGCTGCAAGCCGGCCTCGGACGGCCGGTCGATGGCATTCTCGGATATGACGTGTTTCGCCGCTACGTCGTGGGGATCGATTACGCGGCAAATATAGTGCGTCTGCACGATTCGACAGAGTACCGGATGCCGGAGGAGGCGACAGTTCTGCCTATCGTTCTTGAAGATCAGATTCCGTTCGTACAGGTTCAGGTACTACGCCCTACGGGCGAGACGACCGACGCGAAGGTGGAGTTCGACACAGGCCAGACGGGAGCCATGACCCTCGTCAAGTCTGTACGTTGACACGAACCACTTGATCGCAGCGCAGCAACCGAGGTTACGGATTCGGACGGGAGCCATTCTGAGCGGCGGTGTCACCGCCGAAGTCGTGAGAATGTCAGGGGTTCGACTGGGACGGTTCGTGGTGACGAATCCGGTCGTGAATGTCACACCTGACGCAGAAGGCGCCGGCGTGAGCGGCGGCACTGTGGGGTTACTTGGCGGAGAGGTACTTCGACGTTTCACGGTCACCGTGGATTATTCAAGGTCGCGGATTATTCTCGAACCGAATGCACAGCTTGATGCGCCGATGGAATTCGACATGAGCGGGATATCGCTTGCGGCCGTTTCATCGGATCCGTCGATATATCGTGTGCGCACGTTGATCGAACAGTCGCCCGCTACTGATGCGGGGGTCGCTGTAGGCGATCTGCTGATAGCGATCGATGGCACGTCGGTGCGGGCGACCACGTTGAACGATCTTCGCCAACGATTCAGGGTACCGGGCAAGAGGTTCGCCTTGACGCTCAAACGCGGCGACACGACGATTGAGCGGGTCATCACCACTCGACGCCTGATCTAAATCTACGCGGAAGGCTCGCAAGAACCAGTCAGTTGGCGCGCCCGGCCCACCTACGCTCGGCGCAGCGGAGGCGGCGAGGCTTCGCTACTCGTTGTGTCATTCCTTTGCTCACGGGAAGCCGATCCAGCGTCCTCCGACGGCCACGGTGGTCCACAAGAATAGTGAGACCAGTGCGACGAACCTGGTGACGAGAGGACTATAAGTATCGGCGCCGATTGCCACTCTGCGGCGGACGGTGAACGTAAAAACGACCACAAGGAAGAGCGCCGCCATCTTCACCCAGAAGAACGTGAGGTGGTAGTACTTGGTGGCGAAACACATAAACAGCAGAATGCCCGTGGGCACCATCACAATCAGACTGCCTATCAACCACCGCTCCGCATCGCGCGCCAAGTGCGCCACAGGCAGCTGGTGTCGCCCGAACCCTAGCAGCCGCAAGTCAACGACAAGCACCGCACCGCCGATCACGGCCAATCCCATCAGGTGAATCGTCGCGATCACCGGGAAGAGCCACGATGAGCTTCGCATTGCAACGAGGGGTGGAGAAAACTGCACCCATCGGCACAATTCCAGAAGAGACATCCAGACCCACCCTCTGCCCGCGTCAATCGAACCAATACACCTGATATGGGATCATGCGTCCTCCGGTAATGATGACAACCCACAAGAGGAGCGAGATTCCGCCAGCGAGTCGTGCGCGTCGCGGCGGAACGTCATCGCAATCCCATTCGGCGACGCTGCGATAAATCGTGCGACGAAACACCCAGGCGTTCACGGCCGCCGCAGCAAGCGCCGCCATCTTGAGGCGAAAGAACAGATTCTCGTATCTGAGCACCGGCGCGGCATAGAAGAGCAGGATGCCGGAAGCGAGCATGACCAGAAGGCCCGCTCGGGTCCACGGAAGGAGATCGGTCATCAGCGCTGAGACGGGCAGGTGCCTCAGCGTCAAACCAAGGAGCCGCAGGTCGATTATTACAGCCGTTCCGACGAACACTGTTAAGGTGAGCACATGGACGGTAAGGACGATGAGGAACACGTAGTGCGACTCGTGCAGCGCGACGCTCCAAGGCGTGCTCGCCAACCATTCGCAAAAGCCTAGGAGAGACACCACACTCTACGCAGGCGCGCAGCCGCGTGCTGGTCGACCATCAGCGGGTAGGCTTGCCGTTGGCGCCAGGAGCGGACCCGCCCATGAAGATCTTGCGTCCGTCCAGGTATTCCACAAACACGCCAACGCCCTTCGACTCTCCGCTCTTGGCCTGATAGCCAAAGAGCTTGATCTCGGTTCCCTTGGGTAAGCTCGACTTCGTGATGCCGTTTCTGAAAAGATTGGTCGGCGGACCGCCTTCGATCCCCCAGCTGACGACTTTGCCGTCCTTGCCTTTCACATCCATCCAGATCCAGGAATGTGGATTGACCAGTTCCACCTTTGTCACGGTCCCCTGGAGATTGATCGGTTTGGTTTCGTCATACGCGGCAGCAAACGAGTGATGGGCGCCTGCAGGCACCGCGAGAAGAAGCAAACCGAGTGAGAGAACCGCATCGACGGCCTTGATGGTGATCCGCATCGCTGCTCCTTCCTTCAAGAGATCCTGGCATTATCGCTGGCCCGCAGGCGAGACGGCGGCAGTGGAACGCGTCTTCGCGGCGGCTTCGGCTTCCCGAATCTGCGTGCCCCGCACAACGTTGATCAAGCCGTAATTCTGTTCGTGGCATGCGAACTCGTAGATTGGTGGGTCGATTCTCGGCAGCGTCGCCTCCACCGACCATGGTCTCGTCCAGGTCCTTGGGTCGGCCACGGTGTATTCGTAGCGCATCGTGTTGGGACCAATTCGCGTGAAGCGTTCGACCAGATGTAAGGCATCAGTAGACCCTTGGAAATTCGTCGCGGGCGAGCGGTCCTTGAAATTCGTGGTCTCTACAACGAGCGTGTTGCCATCCCAACGGCCGCGTGCATCGCCCAGCCATTGTCGGACGTTGTTCGGCAGGTGCGGACGTCCGTCGATTGGAATGATTCGGACGTCACTGTTGGATTGCGTGACAATGACCATGTAGCCGGGCGACTGCATGAAATGAGACTCAGCGCTCACCCCGGCCGCCTGGGCGGCAGAATCCGACCCGGGATTTCCGCCGCGTACAAGCGGCGCCGCTCCGAGCCCGAGGATGCACCGTGTGTACATGTTGCCAAAGGTGGTGATGCCGGCGGCTGGATTTCTCGCCAGGGCGGCGGCCCGCGCGGTTGCTCGCCGCTGTTCAGCCTCGGGCGTGAGAGAAGGAATTCGCCCGTCCGTCGGATCCAGGATTAACGACGTGCGCAGGTTTGGTGTAGCCCCAGCCTGCCAGGCTTCCATCCCGTATTCTTTCCAGTCGTAATGGACGGTTCGGGGGTCGACCGACTCATCCGCTTCGACGGCCTTCTTGAAGGCCGCAATTGCCTCTTCTTCAGTGTAGAAAGCTTTGTCCTTCAGCTCTGCCGGGCGCTCCAGGGGCGTGTAGGTCGCGAGCAGCCAATACCCACGGAGGTCCGGATCGCCCCACTCCGTACGAGGCGCCGTCCAGTTCTTGAGCGAAGCGGCCTCCCTGGTTTTTTCAGCCGCCACCTTGATGGCGGCATCGGTGTTGGTGGTCTTTTGATCAAATGACTTCGTGCCGGAGGGTGCCTGCGCGACCAGGGCCGGTACGAGCAGTCCCACGACCAGCGCGATGGCGACAGCACCGAAGCACATGAGGATTCGAGTGCGCATCTGGTGTTCCTTTCCCTGTTTCTTGGCGAGTCCCAACGCGTCGGTTGCCCTGGTTCACTCCCCGGTGCCTCGATCTGGAGGTCTATACAGTCCCAGGGGTGCGTACATCATTTCTTCTACGAACGGCACGCAGTTGAACTCCATGAGTTGAGTGTTCGGCTCGAGACGACGATAGACGGGGAAGCTGATCTTCCACGGTCGCGTAAACACGCTCGGGTCCTCGATCGTGGCCTCGTACATGAGATGATTGGGTCCTCTGGGCGTCCAACGCTCGATCACATGGAGAGCGTCGCTCGCGAAGTTGCCGGCCCGATCGAACCAGGCAGACCCGTTGAACCCCGTCACGTCGACAACCAACGTATCGCCCTCCCACCGACCGTTCGACCAGCCCATCCAGGAATCGGCCGGCGCTTCCAGGTGCGGATCCACGTAGATGGTGCGCGACGCACCTTTGTATTCGTACACGATCAGGATCTGCTCCCGGTTCTGAAAGATTTGGAAGGGAAACGGCATGTAGTTGGCGCGCGGTACGCCCGGCCGATAGCATTGAAGCTCCGGCTCGCCAGTGTCGAACCGGTGCGGATCGTTGGTTACCTTCACCACCATTCGATTTTTGAGTTTTTCGTTTTTTTTCGCACGGGCCTCGGGCTTGTACGGAATCTCGCCTCCGTCCACAATGCCAAGTCCACCGGGCTGCGCGCCCCACGCACCCATGATCTCCGGGTGCGGTCCGGGTTGCGCCTCGTGCGTCTCGATATCCCAGTTTGCTGTGGTGAGGGCCTGCCAAATCCCGTTCAAGTTCGGTTTTCCGTCCGCCGCCCGCGGGACGGCATCCGAAGACGATTGACCCGGCGTGGAGCTTGCGCTGAACCAGAGCGCAGTCGCAACAACCGCCGCAGCTGCGACGATCAAGGCTATGAATCGAGTCTGCATCCAATGCCTCCCGTCTCACTCCAGGGTTTTGCACGTGGACGGTCACGCGCCGTCGCCAGCGTGGTCGCCCAACTTTGACGCTCGGATCCGTGCGCTGTTCCAAGAGAGTGATCGCAAGCCGGGACCTGACGCGCGTTGCGGGCGCGGTGGGGTGGAAGCACGACGAGAAGAGCCTCCCGAACGCGGGGCGAGTAAACCATGCCGTCTAGCGAAGCCTCTCGTCGGTTCAAGGCGGAGCTTCGCCCGGAGTCGGGTCCGCATGCGCAACGCTCCTGGCTCTACGCTATTCAATCGGAATGTACGCTGCGTCTATAGCATGCTGGGTGGCCAGGGTCAAGGATCGCTCATGCTGCCAGGAGGTACAGGACGACCTGCTTGATCATCCGCCCATGATTCGAGGAGAGTTGTTGGGGTCGATGCGGTAAGTCACGGGTGTTTTGATTCGACCGTCTCTGGGGGCCTTGCGTGAAGAGGATCGGATTTCTGTCCTTCGGCCACTGGACGCCGGCGCCGTATTCCGAGGTGCGCACCGCGTCCGACGCCCTTCTGCAGTCGATCGAATTGGCAGTAGCTGCCGAGGAGCTGGGCGTGGACGGCGCGTACTTCCGCGTGCATCACTTCGCACGCCAGCTCGGCTCGCCGTTCCCGCTTCTCGCCGCCGTCGGCGCGCGCACGAAGACGATTGAGATCGGGACAGCCGTCATCGACATGCGCTACGAAAACCCGATGTACATGGCCGAGGATGCTGGTGCCGCGGACGTCATCGCTGGTGGGCGTCTGCAACTGGGCATCAGCCGCGGGTCGCCTGAACAGGTGATCGACGGCTGGCGGTATTTCGGCTATGCGCCGCGTGACGGCGAGACGGCCGCCGACATGGCGCGGCGCCACGCTGAAGTGTTTCTCGAGCTGCTGAAGGGCGAGGGCTTCGCGGAACCCAATCCACGGCCCATGTTTCCCAATCCGCCGGGGCTGCTGCGCCTCGAGCCCTATTCAGAAGGATTGCGCGAGCGGATCTGGTGGGGCTCGAGTTCCAACGCGACGTCCAAGTGGGCCGCGAAACTGGGCATGAATCTCCAGAGTTCAACGCTCAAAGATGATGAGACCGGCGAGCCGCTGCACGTACAGCAGCGCAAGCAGATTGAAGCCTATCGTGAGGCGTGGAAGGACGCCGGACATCGGCGTGAGCCACGCGTGTCTGTCAGCCGCAGCATCTTCGCGCTCGTCGACGACCGCGACCGGGCGTACTTCGGTCGCGACGCCCGCGACCAGGACCAGGTCGGCTACATCGACGCGAACACGCGGGCCATCTTCGGCCGCTCGTACGCCGCGGAACCCGACGTGCTGGTCAAACAACTCGCGGGCGACGAGGCGATCAAGGTGGCCGACACGTTGCTGCTCACGATCCCGAACCAGTTGGGTGTGGACTACAACGCTCACGTGCTCGAAAGCATCCTCAAGTACGTCGCTCCGGAACTCGGCTGGCGCTAACGCTCCTTGTGAGAGGCGCCGTTCGGTTGACCGTTTGCTGTTGGTTCCGGAAACTCTGACGCGAATTGTGTAAGACCTCCTCATGTGTTGCGATCACTTACGGCCGCTTCCAAGGAGAGCCGCCGAGGCTCGGTGGGACGTTATGCTAACCGCAAGACGCCCTAATGTTTCCTATCGTCAGCCGATCAGGCCGGTCCCGCCGATCACGACGACCTTCATTTCTCGGTCCTCGCTCTAATGGGACGCCCGCGGCGTCTGGACCTTTGGGAAGTAGCGGATCACGAAGAGCAGGTACACCAGCCAGAGTGCGAGCCAGACAGATGCGACGGCAACGAGCGAAACCGAGAAGAGCACCAGACTTGGTGCAAGGAACATCATGGTGTAACCGAGAAGCCAAAAGCGATCGGCTCGCCGCGCGTGCAGGGCCCGCTCGTCTTCGCTTGTTAGGCCGGCAAGCGAGGACCGGTAGTAGTGAAGCGACGCGAACACGAGTGAGAACGTCGCCACACCCATCGCGACGAGCGTCGACTGAAACAACAAGGGATTGATCCTGCCGTTCTCGAACCTCGGGTACAGAAAGAACAGCATGAATGTGAAGATCGAGATGTTCGTCGCGGCCAGCACATACGACCGATTGACGTTGGTTGCGGCAAGATCGTCTCCCATCGATTCCTCCACTTCCGTGTCGTGCGCCCGATCGGCGGCAAGCCCGATGCGGACCCCGACCGCCCCGACTGGGTCGGATGCGTTGCACGGCCAACGGTTACTAGGTTACGTTACGCTCAGGAGCGTGCACCAGCAGGCAACTCACGAGGAGACGCACCATGCCCACGCTATCGAAACCTCCCGATACGATCGTACTGGTTCATGGCTTCTGGGTGACGCCGCGAAGCTGGGAGCACTGGATCACGCGCTATGAAGCCCGGGGCTACCGCGTCCTCGCTCCAGCGTATCCGGGGTTCGAGGCCGAGGTCGAGGCGCTCAACCGCGATCCATCGCCCGTCGAGCGGCTCACGGTTCCCGCGATTATGGCGCACCTCGAAGGCGTCGTCGGGCGATTCGAGGCGCCACCAATCCTCATGGGTCATTCGGCGGGTGGTGCCTTTGTGCAGCTACTCCTCGATCGTGGCCATGGGGCAGTTGGAGTGGCGATCAACTCCGCACCCACGGAAGGAGTGCGCGTCACGCCGCTGTCGCAGCTCAAATCGTCGTTCCCGGTGCTGAGGAATCCCGCGAATCGCCACAGAGCAGTGGCGTTCACGTACGATCAATGGCGCTACGTGTTCACGAACACATTCGACGAAGCGAACGCGCGCGCCGCCTACGACCGCTATCACGTGCCGGCATCAGGGGGCATTTTCTGGGACAGCGTGCTGGCGAATTTCATCCCCGGGCCCCAGGACACCGCCGTCGACTACCATAACGACGCTCGCGCGCCCCTTCTCTTCATCTCGGGGAGCGAAGATCACTTGATGCCGCCCGCCGTCCAACACTCGAACGCGAAGCACTACAAGTCGAACACGATCACGGAAATCCGGGAATTCCCGGGACGCTCGCATCTCATGCCCGCCCAGCAGGGGTGGGAGGAGGTCGCCGACTATGCACTGGCGTGGGCCGAGGAGCACGGTACGCACCCGCCGCGGGCCGCTTCGGCATCTTCATGAGATTTGGCCGCCTAACGACCCGCTAGGCAGCCGGGGCCGTCGCCGAACCGTGAACTTTGGAACACCGTCATGCTGCCCCGGTCTGCTGCAGCGCTCCGTTCGGCGGCGCACGTTGACTGTGCTACTGCCGGTCGCGGGTTGACCAAGCCTCTCTCCCTCGGTTGCCTCGACATGGGAGAGCCGCTCGACTCACACTCAGCGATAGGTGGCAGCGGAGTTCGGTCACGTCCCGAGCGCCTTGCGCAGGACCTGGATTGCCTGCTCGATGGCCGCGGTCGCAGCTTTCGTCGCTCGGACGGGATTCAGCATCATGAAGTCGTGGATGATGGCATTGTAGCGAACGCTCGTCGTCGGCACGCCAGCCAGGATTATCGAACAGACCCGACAATACATCCGCGATTTCGACCGATTAGCGGAAACGACGAAAACCGCCCAGGAGCTTTACGACAGGATGCTGCAGCTCCATCCGAACCGGGTCAATCCAGGGTGGGCGCTGTGGAGTTCAGCGCGCGCAGTCAAGCCGTGAGGCCGCCGAGAGCCGAAATTCGTGTCGGTGTTTCCGCGCTGCAATTGCGAGAGAATCACGACGGAGATTACATGGTCACATCCAACAAAGCGTTCGTGCTCGAAGTACTCAAAAGGGCCTTTATCGACCGAGATCCAATGGTCGTGGAGCAGTATTTTGGCGTGAATTACAAGCAGCACAACCCGGTAATCCCAGACGGCCCATCAGCCATTGCCCAGATGATTCCGACCCTTACTGCCCTCACGTATGAACCCGGCATGGCCGTCGCGGATGGCGACCTCGTGATGGTTCATGGGCGATATACCGGCTGGGGACCAAAGCCAATGGTCGCGGTAGATATCTTCCGCGTCAAGGATGGCAAACTGGTGGAACACTGGGACGTGATGCAGGAGGAAGTCTCAGCCGCAGACACAGCCAGTGGCAATGCCATGTTCACAAAAGCTGAGTGAAATGTGCTCGCTTATTGACCGGAGCGGGAGTGACTGCGTGTGAGCGACCATCCGCTGATTGATCGCGCACGCACGTCACGCGTGCCGGTCGCTGATCTCGTGGGCTTTTCGATCGAGCCCCTCGGCGACGGGAAGGCGTTGGGATGGCTCGATGCCGGCCCGCGACACGCCAATCCGATGGGTACCGTACACGGTGGCATTCTGTGCGACGTGGCGGACGCGGCGATGGGAATAGCCTTCGTCACCACGTTGCGACCGGACGAGTCGTTCACCACGATGTCCCTGACGATCAATTTCTTCCGGCCAGTGTGGGAAGCACGCTTGCGATTCGACGCCCATGTCGTCAATCGCAGCAAGAACACCGGCTATGTGGAGTGCGACGTCACGGATCCCGAGGGTAAGCTGATCGCCAAGGCGACGTCGACCTGCACGGTGCTTCGCGGCGACCAGGCAAAGGCCCGGTGACCGCTATTGCGCTCGCGGTCGTCAGCCGCGGATGGTTGCAGAGGCAACGGGCCTGGCAGCCGTTCGGGTCGCATTTTTCCGCGCATCAAATCGGTCGCGCGCGCTCCGGATACTTGGCCAGTTCGCCTGAAGCCAAGAGACGAGGCCGAGTACAGGTTCTGTCAGCCCTCTGCCAAGCGGGGTGAGCTGGTACTCAACGCGGGGTGGCACCTCTGCGTAGACGTGACGTGTGAGCATGCCGTCACGCTCAAGGTTGCGCACGGTGGCCGTGAGCATCCGCTGGGATATCCCCGGAATGCTGCGCTTCAACTCCGAGAACCGCCCTCGAAACGCAGGCCTGCCTTTGAGAATGAAGATCACCAACAGGCTCCACTTGTCTCCGACGCGGCTCAGCATGTCCCGAAAGTCGCAGTCGTGGTGGCTGTTCTCCTCCGCAATCTTCTTCGCTCGCTGCGCCATCGCGTGGTCCTTCCGTCATTTCTGAAGCGGCTCAGGCCGTGTTGGCCGCCGGTATCGATTGCACACACAGTATACATTCGTAACTCCATCATACCGCTTGAATTTCGGCCGATGGTTCCCTTCATGTGACCAACGCAGGTAAAAGTGCCGTCTTGCGCGCCCTCCGTTGGTATTGGATCCTATCTGAGTAACTGATCATAACCATCAGACGGAAGGAGCCGAATCATGACCACCCTCACCTCGACCGCCATGACCGCCACTCAGACGCCCGCAATCCCGCGCGGACGGGTCGCTCTCGTGGCGCTCTGGCTCACCCAGATTGCCCTTGCGGGTATGTTCTTGTTCGCCGGCGGACTGAAGCTGACCGGCGCGCCCGAATTGGTCGCGTTGTTCGACGCGATCGGCATCGGGCAGTGGTTCCGCTACGTGACCGGCTCGATCGAGGTCGTCTCGGCCGTGGCGCTCCTCGTGCCGGCCTGGGCGGCGTTCGGGGCGCTCCTGCTCATTCCCACGATGGTCGGCGCCGTCTTCACCCATCTGTTCATCGTCGGCGGGTCTGCGGTGCCCGCAACCGTGCTGCTCACCGGATCCCTCGCGATCGCGTGGGCACGCCGTGACCAGCTGGCGAGCGTGTTGTCGAGGCGGAGCTGAGCGCCTTCCCTTCGTTCGGATTGGATGGTCCTTCTTCTGAGGCACACCGATGCAAGTGGGTATTGACAGTTTTGCGGCGGCGTTCGACGAGAACAGTCGCGCGCTGAATCCAGCGGATCGTCTGCGACACCTGGTCGAGCAGATCGAACATGCCGACGCGGTCGGCCTGGACGCGTTTGGCATTGGTGAACACCACCGTCGCGAGTTCCTGGATTCGGCTCCGGCCGTCATCCTCGGCGCCGCCGCGGCGCGGACGCAACGTATTCGTCTGACCAGCGCGGTCACCGTGCTGAGCGCCGAGGACCCGGTGCGCGCCTTTCAGAACTTCGCCACCCTCGATCTGCTCTCGCGCGGACGTGCGGAGATGATCGTCGGTCGTGGGTCGTCCATCGAGGCGTTTCCGCTCTTCGGATTCCGGCTGGAGGACTACGACGCCCTGTTCGAGGAGAAGCTCGAGCTGCTGCTGACGATCCGCGAGCACGAGCATGTGCATTGGACCGGAAAGTACCGCGCTCCATTGACGGGGCAAGGGGTCTACCCGCGGCCGATGCAGGAGTCTCTACCGATCTGGCTCGGCGTCGGCGGCACGCCGAAATCGTTCGCGCGCGCCGGCGCGCTCGGACTCCCGTTGATGGTGGCCATCATTGGCGGCGAGCCGCGTCGATTTCGGCCGCTGATCGATCTCTACCGAGAAACCGGCCGGCAACACGGGCATTCCGCGGATCAACTCAAGGTCGGCCTCCACATGCTCGGCTATGTCGGCGACACCACGCAGGAGGCCGCCGACACCTTCTTCCCCGGCTACGCGAAGGCGATGACGGATGTCGGCAAGGAGCGCGGGTGGCCGCCGATGACGCGTGCGAGCTTCGACGCGCAGCGAGGTCCTGACGGCGCGCTGCTGATTGGTAGCCCGAGCGAAGTGGTCGACAAAATCCTTCGGCACAGTGAGGCGCTTGGCGGCGTGTCGCGAATCTCCTTCCAGATGAATGTTGCGTCGTTGCCTCAGATCAAGATGATGCGCGCGATCGACGCGATTGGGGCCGCCGTGGCGCCCGCCTTACATGCAGCGACCCCGGCTAGCACGACGCGGGAATAGCGGCCGAGCGGCGTCGGAATGGCAGAAAATGGCGCCGTGCAGAACGAACTCACGCTTCGCCAGATCGTCGACGGCATTTCCGCGCTCGTCGCGGTCCTGACACCTGATGGAGCGGTCGAGATCGTCAACCGCCATGTTCTGGACTACTTCGGCAAGACCCTCGAAGAAATGAGAGCGTGGTCGAGCTCAGACGCCGTTCATCCAGACGATCTCCCTGGGGTCATTGCCGTGTGGACGCGGTCAATCGAGAGCGGGCAGCCGTACGACGTCGAGCTCCGCCAACGGGGCGCGGATGGCGTTTACCGATGGTTCCATGCGCAAGGTCTCCCTGTGCGGGATGCGGAAGGCGGCATCCTCCGTTGGTTCGTCCTCCAAACGGATGTCGATGAGCGCAAGCGCAACGAGGCGGCGCTCACGAGTGCGTTCGAAGAGCTTGCGAAATCCGAGGCTGAACTTCGAACCATCATCGATGCCATCCCTCAGCTCATCGTCACGCTCAGGGCCGACGGCACATTTCTGTCCGCGAATCAGGCCGTACTGGACTACACGGGCCTGACGAAAGAGGAAGTGAGGACGGAAAGCTTCGGCGACGTCTTTCATCCTGAGGATACCGAGAGATTGCGCGAACAACGCGATCTGGCGATCTCGCGAGGGGTCCCATTCGAGTACGAACGACGAGTGCGCCGCAAGGACGGTCAGTATCGGTGGTTCTTAATCCAGTACAACCCGCTGCGAGACCAACGAGGAGAACTCATCCGATGGTATGCAGCGGGAACTGACATCGACGATCGGAAGCGGGCTGAGGATGCCCTGCGGTCGAATGAGGAGAGCCTGCGTCTCACCATCGACAGCATTCCTGGCTTTGTCTCGACCGCAAATGCGGCAGGCGAGGTCGAATTTCTCAGCCGCCAGGTCTTGGAGTATTTCGGCAAGACTACTGAGGAACTGAAGAATTGGGCCATCGGCGACGCTCACCATCCCGATGATCTTCCTCGTGTGATCGACGCGTATAGGCGCGCGATCGAAACCGGGGAGCCGCTTGATGTTGAAACTCGGAACCGTCGAGCCGATGGCGTGTACCGCTGGTTCCACGTGCGAGGCCGTCCGCAGCGTGATGCCGAAGGTCGCATCGTCCGTTGGTATAACTTGGTGACGGATATCGATGAGCGAAAACGCGCGGAGGAAGCGCTCCGAGAAAGCGAACGTGAACTCCGCCAGCTGATCGACAGTGTTCCCGGCATGATTGCGGTCGCCAATTCAGAGGGTAAAGCGAATACCTCAATAAACGCGCGATCGACTATCTGGACACGACTCCTGAGGAATTCAGCGATCGGCCTATGGCCACCGTCTACCCGGAAGACCAAGAGCTGTTGAGGAACGAGTGGCTGCGGTGTAACGCACTCGGACAACCGATGGACCTTGTTCATCGCGTGAGGCGCTTCGATGGCGTCTACCGATGGGTCCACGTCCGGGGAGAGCCCCTCCGCGACGATCGAGGCCAGATTGTCCGATGGTATTACGTGTTTACGGACATCGATGATCAACGGAGGGCGGAAGAAGCACTCCGAGAGAGTGAACAACACCTCCGATTGCTCGTGGAGACGATCCCTGCCCTCGTCGGGCGCACGACAGCCGAAGGCAAGCTGGACTATGTGAACCGGCGCGTGATCGACTATTTCGGTCTGGAGTTGGGGCGCTTGGGGTTCCGCACTCGTCCATCCGGACGATCGATACGCTCTCTGGCGGAAGTGGCGTCGTGCCCTGAAAACCGGAGAGCCCTGGGAATACACGTATCGGCTGCGGCGGGCCGACGGAGGGTATCGGTGGTTCCACCAGAGAAACGAACCGTTGCTCGATCGAGACGGTCGTGTGGTCTGCTGGTATTCGGTGGGCTTTGATATCACCGACAGCAGGGAGATGGAGGAAACGCTGCGCAGCACCCGGCGAAAGCTGTCCGCTGCCATGCAGATCGCAACGGTCGCAGAGCTCTCCGCGTCCATTGCTCATGAAATCAACCAGCCATTGGCGTCCGTCGTGACCAATGCGCATGCGTGCCAAACGTGGCTGTCGCACGATCCGCCGAATCTCGAGCGGGCGCAGGCGACCCTCGAGCGGATCATCAGGGACGGGCATTCCGCGGCCGAAGTCGTGCGGAGAATTCGTGCCCTCTTCAAGGAAGCCGCACCGGTCAAAGCACTCCTGGATATCAACCAGATTGTCGCTGAGGTGCTCCGCGTGCTCTCGGACGAACTTCGTGACAACAGCATCGTCGTTGAAACGGAACTGGCGGTCGATCTCCCGAGGATTGCGGGGGACCACGTCCAAATTCAACAGACGCTGATCAACCTTGTCCATAACGCCATGGAGGCGATGGCTGTGCTCGATGGCTCGCCCGAAGTCGCTCGTGGTCAGGTCACGGCGCCAAGGGCGACCATCTCCTGATTCAGGTCCGCGACTACGGTGTCGGCATCAAGGACCCGACGCTCGTCTTTGAACCATTCTTCACCACGAAAGAGTCAGGGATGGGCATGGGCCTATCGATCTCTCGCTCGATCATCGAGGCGCATGGCGGACGGATTTGGGCGACAGCGAACGAGGACGCCGGGACGACAATCAGTTTTACCCTGCCGCTGGCTTCGGAGCGCTCAGCGTGAGCCACGCCGTCGAGCAGATGCGGCCCATCATGCCCCTCCCTTTGGACGCGCGCTCCCCAGCGCTGCACGAATAGCCGCCAGCAGTTGCCGACCGTCAAACGGTTTTTCAAAGTACCGATCGCGTTCGATGTTGGAGGAGTCCTGCGCTCGGAGCTCGGGGCGTCCAGTAATCAGGATGACCGGCAACTCTGGCCGCTCCGACAGCGCCAATCGCCGCAGTTCAAATCCATCCATATCGGGCATGCCGATGTCGGAGATTAAACAGTCGATGTCAGACAGTCCGCCACGCGTCCAGACCATCTTGGCAGACGTGTACAGACGAACATCGTAGCCCGCCGCCTCCAGCAAATCGGCAAGGGACTCGAGTGTCCGATGGTCGTCGTCAACGACGGCCACCACGAATCGGGTGGATTCGGCCATGTCATTGCTGCTTCCGGCGCTCGAGCGCGATGTTCAACTGCCCGGCCATTCGAACGAGATCGGCGAACGAGTCCGCCGCCATCTTCTGCATGATCCGGCTTCGATGGATTTGGAGTGTGACCTCGCTGATACCGAGCTCCGCCGCCGCCTGTTTGTTCAGAAGTCCGCTGACGATCAATGGGAGCACCTGGCTTTCGCGCGGCGTGAGCGAAGAGTAGCGCAGCTGCAGTCGAGCACGTTCGGCTCTCTCCAGCCGTGCGTGTCGGTCGCGCGTGATGGCCGCGTCCACCGCCGCCATGAGGTCCGGCTGGCTGAACGGTTTCGCCAGAAAGTCGACCGCGCCGGCTTTGATCGCGCGAACCGACGATGGAATGTCGCCGTGTCCGGTGATGAACACGATTGGCGGGTGGTACGCGTCGCCAAGCTGTTGCTGGAAATCCAGGCCGCTGATGTCCGGCAGTTCCACGTCCAGGATGAGGCAGGCCGGCAGATCGGGCTTCTGGTACGCGATGTACTCGGCGACCGATCCGAAGGTGACGGACGTCACGCCGAGTGAGGTGAACAGCTCACGCAACGCTTCACACATGCGAACGTCATCGTCTACGACGTAAACGGTGTGGTCTTCTGAGCCCATTGGGATCCCTGGGCGGACGGATCGGGACATTGTCGCACGCACCGGAGACACCTCGCTTCCGATCGGCCTCACCCTGAACGGCTGTCCTCGAGCTCTGGGGTCCACACGCACAGGCTAAGGCCTGCGCGCTCCCCGCGTCCATCATGGAAACACGTGATATCGCCAGAGGCCGAAATTCCTTACGCTGACTTTCGTGATCGAGTCCTGGATCGCAAACGACCCCGCGAGCGGAGGACGCTCCGACACGGCAATCCCGACT
>CAWBPA010000021.1:0-496000 GCA_963790545.1 Vicinamibacterales bacterium | reverse complement strand
CTCTGAGAGGACGCCGAAGACTTCGTCAAGCGATGCGACCAACGTGTCGCTGGGTTTTCCAACCGCTGCATCCAGCGAGGGGACTTGCGCCAGCGAGAGGTATTCCGCAAAACGCCGGGCCGAAAAATCCTCGACCGCGCAACTGAGCATGGCCAGAAACGCACGACCGCCAGGATGTGGGCGTCGTGTCCCACGGTCGAAGTACGCGGGGACACCAGCACGTGACAATGCATGCTCGAGCACCCCGACGTACTGTTGGGGCGAACGAATGAGGATCGCCATCTCGTCGAACCGAACGCCCCTTGTGGCTTCTTTCAGGATGCGCCGCGCGATTTCCACGCATTCGCGCCCTTCCCCCGGTGCCGAAAACCAAACGAGCTCTCCGGTTCGTTCTCGCTCGGGAGGAGGTTCGGTGGAAAACAGGTGGCGCGCAAGTCGCGTCAGATCGGTGTCGCCGTCCAGCTCGACCGACTCGATTGTTACCGAGCGCTTCTCGATCTGCTCGAGCGACCGTCCGTCACCGGCCGGAAGTGTGACGAGCGCGCGAGGAGCCCGCTCGGCGAGGGTCCAGAGAAACGCTGTCTCCGACTCGGATTCGAACGGCACGTCAAGCAACAGGACGGGCATTGGTGGCCATCCGGACTCGGCCGACCGAAGCGCCCGTGTTGCCGCTTCGAACAGCGAAGCCCTGTCGCTCGCGTGCGCTTCGGCGAGAAGCGCCTCAACGCGCTCGAGCAACTCGGCGAGATCCGGTCCGCTGCGCGACAACCGTCCAAGTGACGTCCCGGTATCACCCGTGAGTCGAAGCTCGAGCAGCGTGCGCGCCAGTGCCTTCGGAAAGCCAGGTGTGCCCGCCACCGGCGAAAAGTACTCGAGCATTTGATCCTTGACGGCTTCGAACGTCGCGCGGGCGGCAAGGGCCTCGTGCCCGAGGGGGGTGGCCGGCGACTGACCACGAGCGGCCAGGTCTGCTGCCGCCAGCCGCGCGGCTAGCTGCGTGAACGACAAGCGGTGCAAGCCGAATGTTGCGCCGGTTTCAATCGCGATCGAGCGCGCGAGATCGTCAACGGCCCCCCGTGACGGGCCAACCAACAGCAATTCAGTGCCCGAACCATGGCCCTCAACGAAGCGCCGTGCTTCGCGAAGGCGGATTGAGGCCGAGGCCGACACTACAGCCCTGATCGCGCCAGAAGACCTCGACCGTTTCGCCCGTGCTCCAGGCATGTGAGTGCCCGGACGGTTAACGAACGCTTCCGAAGAATGTCGGGAGAAAAGACGACGGGGGCAGGATTGTCTGATTCATGAACGCCTCTTTTCCCGGACTCCATGCCGGGAAATTGAACACAGCAGCATCACGCTACTGCAATTGAAGCAGTATAGCACCGCCTGATCACGGGACGCGGATCCGCGCGGATAAACGCGGATCTCTTCACGACCTGCGATGGACGAGGACGCGACTCGGTTTTGCCGTCGGTTCACGGGCGACCGGCGCGCCGCAGGCGCGCGTGGAAGGATGAACGACCGGGATAAGAACGCTTCGTCCCGGAAATCAGGCGTTCTTATCCCAGTCGTTCATCCTTCCACGAGCCTGGCTTCGCCAGGCGCCGGTCGCGTGATCCGCGTAATCCGCGTCCCGTGATCTGGTCTGGCCCTGTGCCACCATCCGGGCTACTATCAATTTGAAGGCGCTCTGCGTCTCCGGGATGTATTTGATGAAAGGTGTGTTGACGACAGTCCTCGTTGCCGCGCTCGTTGTTGTGCTTCTGGCAGCAGCGGGTATCGGGTATGTCATGGCAACCGGGTTGAGCGCACGTGCCCAACCGGGAGCTCTCGAGACGCGCCTCGCGCGTGCCGTTCGCGCCCTGGCCATTCCGCGAGAAATCAGGCTGAAGGCCAACCCCGTGCCGAAGTCGGCGGATGCGATGGCTGATGGGCTCAGTCACTTTGCCGACCACTGTGCGTCGTGTCATGCCAACGATGGGAGTGGGAAGACGGAAATGGGGGAGAATCTGTTCCCCAAAGCTCCGGACATGCGACAACCGCCGACGCAGCAGTTGACGGATGGTGAACTCTTCTACATTATCGAGAACGGGGTTCGGTTCACCGGCATGCCTGCCTGGTCGACGGCCACACCCGAGGGTGAGCAGGCAAGCTGGCACCTGGTTCACTTCATACGGACACTGTCCACGCTCACGAAGGACCAACTCGAGCAGATGGAGGCCCTCAACCCGAGGCCGCCGGAGGAGATTCGACAACAGATAGAAGAAGAGCGGTTTCTCAAGGGTGATGGTCATTCATCACCGCCGCCGGCAAAACCGCACGCTCATTGAGTCACGCTTATGTTCAGAACACACATCGTCCGTGCCGCTCTCATCGTCATCCTTGCCTCCCCCGTGGCGACACTTGCTCACGGTGGGCATGTGCACAAGGTGATGGGTACTGTGACGGCGCATGAAAACAATCAGTTGCAGGTCAGAACTCAAGACGGGAAAACGGTGACGATCGTCCTCAACGACAAGACGGCCGTTCTACGCGGAAAGGCCAAACTCGATCTGACGGCGCTCAAGGCGGGCGAGCGCGTTGTCGTCGACATCGGCGACGGAAAAGCTCCCGTCACGGCCAGAGAGGTCAAGCTGGGCGAGGTCGCCCCAGCGACGGCGAAGAAGTAATCCGCTATTTGAGGCCGTCAACTCCGTAGAGCGCGGAAAGAGTGCGACGGAATTGATATCCGAACGACCGGCCGTCGGGGCTGATGGCCGGCGAGCCGACCATCGCCACGCCAACCAAATCGTCAGGTCCGACATCCCGCAGCAGTTTCCGGCTGCTCGTCTGCAGCTCGACGCCGTAGAACTGAACTCGCAGGTCGACCACCCTGGCGACATAAACTGTCCGACCATCAGGCGTGAAACGGAGAGGAACATCGTCGGCTTGCAAACCGGTGATCCTCTGGTTGGTGTCCCCGTCGACACTAAATAGCTGCCATTCGCCTGTGGTCTCGTCGCGCACCAGCACGAAGCGGCCGTCGGGTGTCACCAGCGTCCCCGCAAGCCCTTCCGGCGTCAGTGGTTTCTCAGTGCCGTCGAGAGCCAGAAGATAGGTTCTTGACTGGTGGCCGGCACCTTCGGAACCAACGAACACGATGCGCGTGCTGTCTGGGAACCATCCGCCGGCCATGTGCTCGACAGTGCTGTGGGTCAGTTGTCGCGCCTCACCGGCGCCGCTCGGGAGCAGCACGAATTGCGACGGTGTCGTCTTGCGGCGCGAGATTACCCACTTGTCATCCGGCGACAGAGCTACCGCATCTCCGTCGCCCAGCCGGACGGCCGGAGAGCCGTCCACCGCGCGCAAGTACACGGAATAGTTCCCGCCCTCGCCCTGCTCGGTAAAGAGGACTTGGGTTCCATCTCTGGAGAAATGAAGGCCCACCGGCCAATCGAGCCAGGAAAGATCACGCTGCACACTGCTCTCGGGTGCGGTGACCATCAGCATCCGACGTTCCATCGCGTGGCTGACGAGCACGCGGCCACTCGACGAGATGTCCTGCATGACCAGTCCGCCAGGCACAGACATCAGAGGACGTACGATTCCCGACCGCGACACTGCGTGAAGTGATCGGCGAAGACCCTCAGTGCTGGCGGAAAACCAGATCTCGGTATCGGAAGCGTTCCAAACGAGCCCTTGAATCGAACCCCACGCCGGTCCGAGGAGCTTCTTGTCGCCACCGGCCGCGGGGATAGTGGCGACCCGACCAAAATCGTCGCCCAAAATGTTATGGTCAACGAACGCCAGTAATTTGCCGTCGTGAGAAAACCGGACATCGCTGATCCAGCCAGATGTTTCGTACAGTGGTTTGCCAGGGGGATGTTCGAGACTATACAGGCCTCGAGTGCGGTCTCGACGCACAATTGCCAGTGAAACGCCATCAGATGACCAGTCGGCATACTGCACATCGTCGACGGCACGACGCGGCGCTCCGCCGCCCAGTGGAACAAAAGCCAGCGTCCCTGTCCCCGCAAAGCCCGTGACGTTCGTGTAATCCTGCAACAATGCGACTTCCCCGGTTTTCGAGATCGCCAGGATTCGGTCCGCTTTCACACCGAGCGGCCGTAGTCCCTGGCTGTCGAGGCGTGCCGAGTAGAGTTCGTACTCGCCCTGATCCCAGCGAGCGGCATAAACGATCGTCTGCCCGTCGGGAGCCATGCGCGCCGAGGTGACGAGACCGTGCCGGAACGTCACTTGCTGGATTCGCGGCGGCTGCCCATCTGCGCCTGAGCCCCCGAGGACGAACCCGGTTACGGCAATGAGAAACGCAAGGGCCGTGGCGGCGAGCACCGCGGGTAACAGCCTTCGGTGTCGCGGCGGGCCCTCCGCGAGCGCCGCTCGGCTGCCACTTTGGATTTCGTTGACATCTCCGAGATAAAACGCGATATCGCTGGCCGATTGAAATCGCTGCTGCGGTTCCTTCTCGAGGCAATGCCGGACGATACGATCCAGTGAAGGAGGAATCGCACGGTCGGTGGTCGTCAGCGCTGGTGGGTCCTCATTGAGGATGGCGCTCAGGGTATCGGCTGGCGTGTCGCGGTGAAACGCACGTCGGCCGGACAGCATCTCGTATAGGACGGCGCCGAGACTGAAAATATCGGATCGATGATCTGCGGGGCGCCCCCGCGCCTGCTCAGGCGCCATGTATCCGATCGTACCCAGCACGACCCCTGCCGCCGTTCCGGCTTCGCGGGTCGGTGCCGCACTCAGTCCGCCGACCGGCTCGGTGAGCTTCGCGAGGCCGAAATCCAGGATTTTCACGCGGCCATCGGCAGTGAGAAAGACGTTGTCAGGTTTTATATCGCGATGGATGATTCCTTTTTCGTGGGCGGCCGCAAGGCCACGCGCGAGCTGAATTGCGCAGTCGATCGCAGTGCGTTGCGGTAGTGGTCCTCTCCTGAGGCGATCGCGCAGGGATTCGCCGTCGAGGAGCTCCGACACGATATACGGCGTTCCGGCGTGAGCGCCAAGGTCGTACACGGACAGAATGTTCGGATGATTGAGCGCAGCAGCCGCGCGAGCCTCCTGTTCGAACCGTTGCAGGCGCTCCGGCTCTTGCAAAAACGCCACCGGCAGCAGCTTGATTGCGACATCACGCTGGAGACGCTCGTCATGGGCGCGATAGACTTCGCCCATCCCTCCTGACCCGATGAGATCGCCCAGCACGTACGGCCCGAGCCTTCGGCCTGGCATGGTTCCTATCTTCCTCGAAGTATAGCGCCCACCAGTGATGAACACCTGATGCCATCTGCCGGCTTGTGAACCAGGGTGCGCTTTCAGGTTGACTTCGCTGATGCGGTCTCTCTTCCACAGGACTGATCAGAATCGATCTCGACATAAAATGGAGCGGCGATGCTTAGCACGCGCGTCATCCTGACCGTTGTTCTGGCAGTCGCGGTCGCTTCAAGCATCACCGCTCAAACACACCCGACGGAGCGGCAGGTCTACCCGGCGCTCGAGGAAGCTGTCAAAGCCGCCTCTGAGCTGCCCCGACTCCACAGCCTCCTGGTCAGCAGGCGCGGTGAGCTCATCCTGGAGCGGTACTTCAACGGCAAGCGCGCTGGGAGCCTCGCCAACGTCAAATCCGCCTCGAAGAGCATCATTTCCGCCCTCGTTGGAATCGCGGTGGACCGCGGTCTCGTGACGAGCGTCAAGCAGCCTATCTCGACGTTTTTCCCCGATCTCCTGGCGACAAGCAGCGACGCGGCAAAGCGCGCCATCACAATTGAAGACCTGCTGACAATGCGTTCGGGCCTCGAATCGACGAGCAATCGCAACTACGGCGCATGGGTGCAAAGCCGCAACTGGGTCAGGCACGTGCTCAGTCGGCCGTTGTTCGCCCCGCCGGGCACGCTCATGGTGTACAGCACCGGCAATACGCATTTGCTGTCGGCAATCCTGACCAAGGCGACCGGCAAGAGTACCTGGCAGTTTGCCCAGGAGACGCTCGCCAGACCGCTGGGGTTCACGCTGCCGCAGTGGCCGCGCGACCCGCAAGGTATCTATTTCGGCGGAAACGACATGCTGATGACGCCGCGACAGATGTTGATGTTCGGTGAGCTCTATCTGAACGAAGGACGTGCGAATGGCCAACGGATTCTCTCGGCGAGATGGATCGACGATTCGTTCGTGCCGCGCGGCCGGTCGCGTTTCAGCGAGCGGCTCTACGGGTATGGCTGGTGGATGCGCGAAATCGCCGGGTGCCGCGTCTACTATGCCTGGGGTTTTGGCGGCCAGCTGATCGTCCTTGCACCCGATCTGGACCTGGTGGTCGTCTCTACCTCGGCGGCCACGGTGAGTGACGACCGGCGCACTCACCGCCGTACGGTTGACGACATCATCGAACACTTCATCATTGCGCGCGCCTGCCCATCCGCGTGAGGCGTCTATACAGGTCTCCACCTGTCAAAGTGTCGAGTGCCGATGACTATCAAGTCATCCTCGACTCTATGAGCCGTCAACTCGCCAGGCGCCGAAGCCGTATTGCTTCATCTTTCGCCAGAGGGTGACGGTGCTGATCTTCAGGGCCTCAGCGGCTTGGCGCCGATTGCCACTGAAACGTTCGAGCGCACGCTCGATCATTGCTCGCTCCTGCTCTTGAAGGTCGAGGCTATTGTCACCGGCGCGTTGGCGGGTCTTCTGCGAGATCTCCGGTGGTAATTCGCGGACTCGGATACTGGGCCCGTGGGCTAGAATGACCGCGCGTTCGATGGCGTGTTCGAGCTCGCGAACATTGCCCGGCCAGTGGTAGTTCATCAATGCGGTCATGGCGTCTGCGGAGGCCGTTTTCACATCCTTCTTCATGCGCGTCGCAGCGCGGCGGACGAAATCGTGGACGAGCGGTGGAATGTCCTCACGGCGTTCGCGCAGAGGGGGCACTGTGATCACGAACGCGCCGAGACGAAAATACAGGTCCTCGCGGAAGGTTCCTGCCGCAACGGCGGCTTTCAAGTCGCGATTGGTCGCGGCAACGACCCTCGCGTTCACTTTGATGTCGCGCTCCCCTCCGACGCGCCGGATCTCGCGTTCCTGCAGGGCTCGCAGGAGTTTGGCCTGCACCGTTCCCGACACCTCCCCGATTTCATCCAGGAACAACGTGCCGTTCCCGGCGACTTCGAACAAGCCCGGCTTGTCCCGCACGGCCCCAGTGAATGCACCGCGCACATGCCCAAACAGCTCGGATTCGAGCAGGGTTTCGGTTAGGGCCGCGCAATTGACGCCCACGAACGGGCTGCTCGCGCGCGGGCTTTGGTCGTGAATGAGCCGCACGATGAACTCTTTCCCGGTTCCACTCTCGCCAGAAACCAGGACCGTCATGTCGAGCGGTGCCACCCGTGCCGCGAGCTCGAGCACCTCTTCCATGGCGGCGCTGCCCGCGATGAAGTGCTTCGCGGCCGCATGGCGGGCGACCCGATCGCGCAGCAGGTTCAGCTCGCGCTCCCGTTTTTCGAGGAGTCGCTCGCGACGGTCGAGTTCCTGACGCCGCTGGTGCATCACGTCACGGAGTTTTTCGACCTCCTGACCCAGATCCGCACCCTGAAAGTCGGACCGAAGCGTCTCCAGCGCGTCACCCCAGCTTGCTGCATCCTTCCCAACGACCGAGCATTGTTTCGCGCCCTGCGCCAGGCACTCGGTTTCGCGGAAGTAGATTTCCTGTCCGAGACAGGCGCTCACGTACCCGCTCGCATAACCCACCAGAGACCAGCAGACCGGTGAGGTGGTCCTGCCGTAGTGGTGGACGTGTTGCTCGGCCACGTAGGAGTCGTGCCAGACGACCTTCTCCTCGAATCGACCCGTCGTGGCGTCGTGATCGACCTCTGTGATCTCCGCCCGGACGATGCCCTCGAGCGTGTGAAGGATCGCGCCGACCTTAAGCCCGTCGAGAGGGCTCGCCCATTGCGATCGGTCGCGCAGACTGACGGCATCGTGATACCCGTCTGCATAACCAAACCGCAGCATGAGCCGCCTTGCCGTTTCAAGCCCCAGGGTGTCGATGAGCTCCTTGCGCAGCAGGCCCATGGCGGCCGCGCTCAGGATGACGACGCGCTGCTCGTGTAGCCGGATGATGCCTTGATCAGGCCGGAAATCGAGCACTTCGGCGAGGTCGAGGTGCTGCAGATCCATGGGCTCGGCATGCGGCAGTCTTTTCACATCAACCTGTGGGCCCATTCTAGTGACATGAGTTGTGTCGATCCAGTACGCCGCCGCCAGGTCTGCGCTTAGTGACGATGTGGCGGCGACCGCATGGGGCGCCCGATGCGGAGGTTCCAGGCCGAGTGTCCAAGGCGGGGGATCGCTCGCTGGAAAGGAGTCCGCGAGTACCTCATCCACGGCGAGTTCGGTGTCCACCACGGCTTCCTCCTTAGCGTTCGATCCATTCCACGAACGATCCAGGACCATCGACGACCAACATCACGCGTAATACCCGATCGTTGTGATACATCTGCTTGGCGCCCACGCGTGCACTTTCAATCGATCCGTAACGAATCCAAGTCTCGGGGATGCTGGACGCGGTTCCCTGACGCATGATCGGGCGCAGCCTGAATGATTGATCCGCCATCTCGCAACCCCTGGACTTGGCTCAGGACCCCCCGGCCCTTGAAAGCGTTACGTAAGGATATGGCGTCGCTTATCGGCTAAAGTGGCGAGCAACTGATCGAACGAGGTGGCGAACGCGCTGATGCCGTCCGCTTGTAACTGTTCCGCGATCGCGTGGACGTCAAGGCCAAGGGCCGCCGCTTTCTCCAATACGGTCTCCGCTTCCTTCTCCTCTGTTCCAAGCGTGACGCGAACGCGTCCGTGATCGCGAAAGGCATCCATCGTCGCGAGTGGAACCGTCGTGATCGTATCCGGACCGATCAGCGATTCGAGGTACAGAACATCGGAATAGGAGGCATTCTTGGTACCGGTGCTGGCCCATAACGGCCGCTGAACGCGTGCGCCGCGTCGCATGAGGGCCGCGAACGGTTCGCCGTCAAAAATCTCACGGAAGCGGCGGTAGATGCGTTTGGCATTCGCGATGGCAACTCTTCCCCGCAGAGATAGCGCGTCCCGCGAACCGATGGCCTCGAGCAGACGATCCGTGACGACGTCGAGACGACTCACGAATATCGAGGCGACCGATGCGACTCGATGGGGGCGTGGATGCCGGTCGATGCCTCGAAGGTAGGCCTGCACCACCGCCTCGTAGTGTTCAGGGGAGAACATCAGCGTGATGTTGACGTTGATGCCCTCAGCGGTCAGCACTTCAACGGCTGGAACACCCTCTTGCGTGGCCGGCACCTTGATCATCACGTTAGGTCGCGCCACGGTCTTCCACAAATGCCGAGCTTCCGCGACAGTTGCTCCGGTGTCCTGTGCTGAGCCTGGCGAGACTTCGAGGCTCACGAAGCCGTTTGCCCCGTCACTGCCGTCGTACACGGGTCGGAGAACTTCAGCAGCCAGTTGGATGTCCTCGACGATTAAGCGTTCGGCCGCGGCTCGGTTGCTGACATGAGGGCCGGCATCCAGCACCCGTTGCATCCCCGCATCGTAGTCGGCGCTTTCGGTGATGGCTTTGTGAAAAATGGTCGGGTTGCTCGTAACCCCGCCCAGGCCGTCCTCGTCGATCAATCGCTGCAATCCGCCGCCCGTGATCAGGCTCCGGCTGATATAGTCCAACCACACGAATTGGCCGCGTTGACTCAATGCCTTGAGTGGGTTCATCAGGGATCACTCCTTGCACGACGCGCGCCAGAGACCCGTGCGTAGAGCGGGCGCCCACGCGAGTTGCGCCGCCTCGACCATCCCATCCCGAGATTCAGAATGAAATCGCAACCTTTCATAATGAAAGGAGCCTGATCTCACAGCTGTGGATAGGAAAGCCCACCGCCTGGCGCGTTGCTTGCCTTGCACTTTGGCATTCGAGGGGGGGCCGCAGGATGGCAGCAGAATTTGTGACGACAATCAAGACGAACGAGATCCCCGCGGGTGGTGTCACGGCAATCGAGGTGCGCGGCGCGCGGATCGCCGTGGCCAATGTCGGCGGTACCTACTACGCATTTGACGACGCCTGCACACACGAACAGTGCTCGCTTGCTGAAGAAGGGGAATTAGCTGGCACGACCCTCACGTGCACGTGTCACGGTTCCGAGTTCGACGTGCGGACGGGCAACGTGCTCGCGCCTCCAGCGACCCTGCCAGTCAAGGCGTACCGCACCCGAGTTGAGGGGGACGCCCTGCAAATCGAGGTGTGATGGCCCAGAGGTACGTGATCGTCGGCGCGAGCCTGGCTGGCGCCACGGCCGCCATCACGCTGCGCGAAGAGGGTGCCGACGGCGACGTGATCCTGATCGGCGCCGAGCATGAGCCGCCGTACGAGCGACCACCGCTTTCCAAAGCGTACCTGCGCGGCGATGTGCCGTTCGACAAAGCGCTAGTGCGGCCCCCGACGTTCTACGGGGAACACGGCATCCAGGCCATGTTCGGGACACGTGCGACGCGAATCGATCCGTCAGCGCGCGTCGTGGAGTTAGAAGATCATCGTCGCGTGCCGTTCGACGCGCTGCTTATCGCCACTGGCGGGCGCAACCGACGCGTTTCGATTCCCGGTGGCGATCTTGAAGGCATCTACGGTCTTCGCACGGTCCGGGACGCCGATCGCATTCGAGCGGAGATCGTGGCTGGTCGCCGAGCCGTCGTCGTGGGCATGGGATTCATCGGCTCGGAAGTCGCGGCGTCGCTTCGGCAGAAGGGTCTGGACGTGATCGCCATCGACCCATCGAAGACGCCCCTCTTCCGAGTCCTGGGCGAGGCGGTCGGCCAGACCCTCGCCGAGCTTCATCGCGCTCACGGTGTTCGCACAATCTTCGAGGACACCGTTGCCGCTTTCGAGGGAACCAGACGCGTGGGCTGCGTCGTCACCAAGAGAGGCCTGCGGCTCGAGTGCGACTTCGCCGTCGTCGGCATTGGTATCGAGCCGGCGGTCGAGATGCTCGGAGAAAGCGGCATTCAGGTCGACAACGGCGTGGTCGTGGACGAGTTTTGCCAGACCAACGTCAGCGGCATTTACGCCGCGGGTGACGTCGCGAATCACTATCACCCCGTCTTCGATCGGAGAATCCGGGTGGAACATTGGCAGAACGCCATCAAGCAAGGCGTTGCTGCCGCGCGCAACATGTTGGGCAAGCGCATCGCGTACGACGAGATCCACTGGTTCTGGTCCGACCAGTACGATGCGAACCTGCAGTACGCTGGATTCCACACGAAGTGGGAGCAGCTCGTCGTGCGGGGCCGCCTGGACTCGGGCAGCTTTCTGGCATGCTACGTCAACGAGGGCCGAATCGATGCTGCGGTCGGTCTGAACCGCGCGAAGGACGTGCGCCGTGTGATGCCGTTCATCAAGTCTCGGCGCGCGGTGGATCTCGAACAGCTTGAGGACGAAGGCGTTGACTTGCGCTCATTGCACGCGAGTCGGTAAACACACGTCCGAGAAGGTGAGATGACTACCTCCCAAATCCTCGGTTTCATGGGAACAGGCTTGGTGATCGTGGGTTACATTCCGCAGATTGTTCATCTCATCAAGGAACGGTGCACCGCTGGCCTGAGCATCGTTGCGTTCTCTCTTTGGTGCTCAGCAGCATTACTTTTCTTGATTCATGCGACGATGATTGGAGACGCGGTGTTTGTTGGTGTCCAGACTGTGAATCTCGTCGCAGGGGGCCTCATTGTGGGGTTCTGCAAGAGATACGAGGGAGAGGTGTGCCCCTTTCATCGCGACGCGTATTCCCGGCCCCAGCAAGAAGGATCGTAGGCTATCTCGAGGTCGCCTTTCGCAGGAGATGAAATGGGGCCGCTTCGACTGTTGTCGAACGTTGGAAGCGGCCCAGACGCTTACGATTAGAACGACTTCAGATACTCGACGAGATCGCGCTGCTGCTCCGCGCTGAGACCGAGCGTGCGCACTCGGTTGTAATGCGCCACGACGTCCGCGAGCGTCGCAGCGCTCCCGTCGTGGAAGTACGGCGGGTGCTGCCAGAGCGCACGCAGAGGGGTGGTGCGATATGCCCTGGTTGCCGTGCGCGCCGCGTACGCCCCGTCGACGCCGGTGTCTGCCGGCGGGTGCAATGTCCCGCTGTTGTTATCTGTGCCGGCCCCGCCAACGTGACAGCTGGCACACGTCCGGTCAAACACTGCGCGCCCACGTTCGGCGCCAGCGATATCGAAACTTCCGGTCGGAGGTGGAGGCGCAAGCAGGCTGTGCTGGTAGGCGCGCAGCGCCGGGAGTTTGGGACTGACCATGTCCGGCGAATGCTTGACGTCAATCCCAAGCCGTGGGTCGGAGAAATTGCCTTGCCCGCCCATTTGGGTGACAGCCACATAGGCATTCCAATAGGAAATCGGCCCCTCCGCCGTGTACGTTTCGTTCGTGACCTGGGCTAGGCCGTACGCGGGTGGGAGGACGAGCGGCGTGTTTCTCCCGTCCTGGTTGTAGCGCGGGTCGTATTTGCCGGGACCCCACGACTGGTAGACCGCTTTCTTGTCGGCAGACAGTACTGGAGACAAGGCAATGATGGCCCCGACATTCAGATCGCGGTTCGGCCAGCCATCTTTGCGATGGCCGATGCCGGGCAGGACTGAGTTATCCACGGTGGAGTGACAGAGCGCGCAGGTGATGCCAAGCCGCGTGATGTGATTGTTCGAGTCCACGGCGGCCTGGATGCCCACGACGGCGTTCATCTTGAGCAGCGCCACCGTCGTCGCCGGGCTCTTGAGATCCACCTTCTCGAGGATCCCCGGGGGCAGCACGTCTGCGTCCACTTTGAGTCCAACCTTGAGTGCCGTCGTCGGGTCCACGTTCTTCTCGACGACCTCATGGAGGCGGAGCGTATCGGTCCAGAGCTGCTCGTCACCAAAGGTATCAAAGCGGAAGATCTTCTGGCCTTCTGCGAGGAGGGCGGGTGAATCCTGCTCCGTCACCGGCGGAGCCGCCGCTGCAGTCGGCTGTGTGCCCTCCGGAGTTTTCGTGGTTCCGCATCCGCCGAGTGCTACGGCTGTAAGAGTGACGAAGACCAACGTTGCAATACCAGTATTAGATGGTAGCCGCGCCGCAGCTGAGGTGTGCTTTTCGTGGATTACCATGTCATCCTCCGATGAGGTGGATCGTGCCGAAGGCTCAGCAAGACAGTCAGAGTTCGCATGGCGTATCCAGCAAGACGCGCGCCGTTGAAAAAAGTTAGCGCGCTCCCACTTTCAATGTGCCAGTTGTTAGGCCTTGGCATTTCGTGAAGTGATCCGCGACAATCCGGACCCGCAGCGAATTGATATGGCTGAGGTCGGCCGCCGATGTTTCATTGTGAAAAGAACGTTTCGGAGTGAAAGCCCGTAGGCAGGACAGAATCTGCTCGTGGTCGCTTCTCCTGTGAGGGATGCATGAGTGGAAAGTGGATGATCTACGGGGCCAACGGCTTCACCGGCAGGCTCGCCGCGCGCCTTGCGAAAGATCGCAATCTCAGACCCGTTCTGGCCGGCCGCCACATCGAACACATCCAGCCGCTCGCGCACGAACTGGGCTTTGAATCGCGCGTTTTCGATCTCGCCGACACGGCGGTTGCCGCTACGAACCTTGAAGGCGTCGCGGCGGTGTTGCACTGCGCGGGTCCGTTCTCCGCCACCAGTAGGCCGATGCTTGCCGCGTGTCTGCGCGCCGGGACGCACTATCTCGACATCACCGGAGAAATCGCGGTGTTCGAAGACATCCACTCGCGCAGTCAGGAAATCAGGGACGCCGGCATTGTCGCCATTCCTGGAGTCGGCTTTGACGTCGTGCCCACAGATTGTCTCGCGGCCATGCTGAAACGCGAGCATGCGTCGGCCACGCATCTCAAGCTCGCCTTCAAATCGCGTTACGGCAAACTCAGTCCCGGCACCGCCAAGACTATGCTCGAAGGCATGTCCGAGGGCGGGAGGATTCGCAGTGGACGGCAGGATCGTCAAGGTCCCGCCTGTGTACAAGGTTGAAACCATCCCGTTTACCGAGAGTCTCTCGGCCACCGCGGTCACCATTCCCTGGGGCGACGTCGCCACCGCGTACTACTCCACCGGGATTCCGAACATCGAAGTCTTCGTCGGCGTGCCGGAAACACAGATCGGGAAAATGAAGACTCCCGGGTTCATCCGCTGGCTCCTGAGGCTGGCGCCGGTGCGAGCATTCATAAGGGCACAAATTGCGAGGCGCGTGAAGGGCCCGACCGACGAGCAGCGCGCACGCGACGAGGTCTATCTTTACGGCGAAGCCTGGGATGACTCGGGACGCAGGGTTGGTTTGCGCCTGCGTACGCGCGAAGGCTATACCCTGACCGCCGAATCGGGCGTCACAGCGACACTGAAAGTCATAGAAGGCCGTCTCGCACCGGGTGCATACACGCCCTCCATGGCGTTCGGCGCGGACTTCGTCCTGGAGCTCGAAGGCACGACGCTCGCCCGCGTTCGGTCGTAGGCGCCCTTCCCCTGACGGTCGATCAACAATTTGGAAAAGACGCGTCAAGGAACAAGATCGAGCGGAGACTTCCGGTCGTAACCCACGAATAAATCGTGGGGTTGGTGGCGGCATCTCGGAGCGTATAATCGGCGACTGCGAGGATGATCATGGTTGACCGATCACTCCGCCCGCGCTTCATCGGCCTGCCGGCCGCTTGCCTCCTTCTGCTTGGCATCATCGCTGGACCTTTCGCGGCCCGCGTGCTCACCACCCAAACGCCTACTCCGAGCGCAAACGAGGCCTTGGGTGTCGGACCGGCGTCGTGGGTGGACGACCTCTCGCCGATCGCGCCTGCTGACTGGACTTCTCACCGCGCCGCGCATCTCCTGGAACGCGCCGGTTTCGGCGCGACCCCAGAGGAGATTGCACGCGTTGCCGCGATGAGTCCCAGGCAAGCGGTCGACGAACTCGTGCAGTACGAATCCATCGACGATCGTCACCAGCCGCCGTTCGAGGAATCAGGGATCTGGGACCCCGGAATGGACCCGTTTCCGCCGAGCCGAGCCGAGGCCGTGCGGCTCGCGCGCGAGCGCGGCGAAGGGCTCGGTGAGAAACTGCTGCCGGAAGGGTCGCCGCGGCGGCTCCAACCGGTTGTCGACAAGTTTTTCTACAGTCTGACAGCCAACAACATCGAGACGCAGCGGCTGGGTCTCTGGTGGGCGAACCGCATGCTCACGACACGGCGGCCGCTCGAGGAGAAGCTGACACTCTTCTGGCACGGGCACTTTGCCACCGGTCAGAACAAGGTGCGGGACTACCGGATGATGTTTCGGCAGAACCGGATGTTCCGCGAGCACGCGTCGGGGGGCCTCCGGGATCTGCTCACCGGGATTCTGAAAGATCCCGCGATGCTCGTCTATCTGGACAACGGTGAGAACGTCAAGAACCACCCCAACGAGAACTTCGGCCGAGAACTGCTCGAACTGTTCACGATGGGTGTGGGCAATTACTCGGAGCGTGATGTCCGCGAGGCCGCCCGTGCCTTCACCGGCTGGACCAACGACGTGCTGGAGTTCAAGTTCGATCGCGACCAGCACGACTTCGGCAGCAAAACCTTCCTCAACCGAACGGGCGTTTTCAACGGCGAGGACATTATCGATCTCATCCTCGACCAGCCGGTCACCAGCGAGTTCGTGGCTGGCAAGTTGTATCGATACTTCGTGCGGGAGGATGTTGGTCGTACCCTCACAGTGGAACTGGGGCGCACGTTCAGGGACAGCGGGTACCAGCTGAAGCCTTTGCTCGCGCGGATGTTTCTCTCCAAAGATTTCTACAGCCCTGCTTCCGTTGCGACCCAAATCAAGAGCCCGGTGCACCTCGTGGTCTCGACGTACAGGAAAATGGGCTTGCACGAGGTGCCCACCATTCCCGACTTCGGTCGCATGACGGGCAGCCTGGGGCAGACACTATTAGAGCCGCCGAACGTGGCAGGATGGGCCGGCGGTCGAACGTGGATTACCCCGTCGACGCTTCTGCAGCGCGGAAACCTTTTCCGTGACGTGTTGTTTCCGGACGTCAAGGGCTTCCGCCCGCCAGACCGGGCGATGTCGGCAACCGACATGCGCGTCGGGGAGCGGCTGGCTCAAGGTATGAACATTACCGAAGCCACTCGAGAAGGCGATGCCGAGTCGAACAAGATGGTCGATCGCGACGAGGACTACAACACGCGCTACGGTGGATACGCAGGCAACCTCCTGGCCTTCAAGCGAACGAAGTTGATCCCCAGACGAGCGACCGAGATCCAACTGACGGCAATCGTGATGACTGCGGGCGTCGATACCGTGGAGGATGCCGTCGATGCACTGGCCAAACGATTCCTGCGCGTGACGCTTGCCGACAAGGACCGAGCGGTCCTTGCCGACTTCCTGCGTGTTCGGCTCGGGGCGTCCGGCCTTCGCGCCGGCGAGAGACTGGAAGAGTCGCTTCGGGAGCTGCTCTATCTCGTATTGAGCACACCGGAATATCAGCTGGGGTGACCCGGGGAATTGCAGAATTGCAGGAAGGACGTAGCGCGGGGGCTTTAGCCCCCGCGGAGGTGACGAAATGGCCCTGACAGACTCGCGGTATTCCCACCGGGGGTGCGAATGTTCCCGCCGGGATTTCCTGGTTCGGGGCCTCTACGGCATTGGCGTCGGCGCCGGGTTGCCGCTCGTTCTGAACCGTACGTCGGCGGCCCTTGCGGCCCAGGCCCTGCAGGGCACGAGTGTTGAAAAGCACCCTAACCGGATTCTCGTTGTCCTCGAGTTGTCGGGCGGCAATGACGGCTTGAACACCGTCGTCCCCTACCGTGACCAGGCGTACTATCGGGCGAGGCCGAAGCTGGCCATTCAGGATCGCCAGGTCATCAAGGTGGCCGATGGGTTCGGATTTCATCCGTCGATGGTCGGGTTCGAGCGACTATACAAGGATGGGCTGCTCGCGGTCGTGCACGGGTGCGGCTACGAGCATCCCAGCCTGTCGCACTTTTCCTCCATGGGCTACTGGCACACGGGCGTTCCGAACGGCGGCGAACCGCTCGGGTGGTTGGGACGTCTGGCGGACAACACCTACGACGCTTCTACTCGCAATCTGATTGTGAATCTTGGCAATTCCCAATCGCTCGCGGTGCGAAGCCGCGAGCACTCGCCCTTGGTATTCGACGACCCTGCACGATTTCGGCGAGAGGGAACGGACGTCGAGAAGCGCGCGCTTGCCGAGCTCAGCCAGCCACGGGCGACGTCGAATCCGGCGCTCGAGTTTCTGTCCTTGACAGCTCGAAACGCGACCGAGAGCTCAGATTTTGTTGCGCGCGCATCGGCAACCTACCGCACCCCGGTGGACTACGGCACGGGTGGTGGGATTGGGGGCAACCTTCAGCGCGTGGCGGCGCTCGTTGCGGCCGGCATGCCGACACGTCTCTACTACGTCACCTATCAGGGCAATTCGTTCGACACCCACGTGCAGCAGGCGGACCTGCACAGTCGTTTGCTCATGTACACAGCCGACGCCGTGCGAGGCTTCATGGAGGACATGAACCGTCTCGGACGAGGTGAAGACGTGTCAGTGATGATCTTCACCGAGTTCGGGCGGCGCGTCGAAGAAAACGGAAGTCTGGGCACCGACCATGGCACCGCCACGCCGATGTTCGTGGTGGGCCGCGGTGTCAAGGGCGGCTTCCACGGTCCACATCCAAGCCTCACCGATCTCGACGATGGCAACATGAAGATGACGACAGACTTCAGACGCGTCTACGCAACAATGATCAAGGAGTGGCTTGGGTACGAGGATACACAAGCCGTCTTGAAAGGCCGGTTCGAGCCTCTCGGACTCTTTGCCTGAGCCCCGTCTTCGTCCTTTCTCCTACATCGGCCGCAATTCGGGCTGAGCTCCAAAATTGAGCACACACACGGTCCGAATTTTGCCTTAGCGAAGGCTACACATTGAAGAAGCGTCAGGATGGTGGGCTTGGTGTTGCCGGCCAATAACAGATCTGACTTGCGACCCGACAAAATTGCCTTTCCGGTATCCCTCCAGCCCGTGGACGTCGTGCCGGTGGAGGAGTTCCTCAAGCAGCTTGCCCGGGCCGTTCGTCAGTTCCACACTTACCCGCCGACCAGCCCGCTGTGCCGGACCGCCGTCACGGCTTGCCACGAGTCGTTGGCACTCGTCGGGCACCGCGACCGTCTCGTCCTTCGCGTCGCTCCTAATGAATTCATCGTAGACGAGATCCGCATCGGCGGCGGCACCATCATTGAGCATGAACTGAGTCGCCGGCTCTCCCGGGCGCGCGTGAGGACGCTCGAGATCGATCGTGCGATGTCGCCGCGGGACGTTTCGCGGTTCTGTGCAGACCTCGTTCAATCAGAGGATCTCGGGCAGTGCAAAACGACGTTCGCCGACCGGCTGGCCGAGCACGGCGTGAACACCATCGTGCCTGGCATGGCGCTTCGGCCGGAGGTGCTGGAAGTCGGCGCTCCGTCATCACCGCTCCGCGATCTCGTGGAGCACGAACGGCGAAGGCGACGACAACTGATCTCGCCCGACGCCCCGGTCAGTTATCTCTACCCCCCCGACAAGGGATGGGTCCGTCTCGATCCATCCCAGGCGCTCGATACCGTCTCCTTGATGGACCTCGTCGTGCTCGTCGCGGATCCAACCGAGGTCGCCACGATGCTCTTGCGGCTGACCGACGAGGAACCCGTTGGACCTGACGCGCGGCAGGCTGCGCTCGAGCGAAAGTTCAGTGACGTGACGACCCTGGTCTCATCGCTCGACCCGCGCCTTGCGCGCGTCATGTTCGAGAAGCTGGCCCGCGCGGTCCTCGATCTGGATCCTGAACGGCGCAAGACCCTGTTGCAGCGGACTATCTTGCCGGGGCTGCTGGACAATCGCCCAGACGGCTCAGTGCTGCGTGATTTTCCCGACCTGGAACTGGCGGATTCATTGTGCCTGCTGCTCGATCTGGAAGCGGCAGCGCCGGAAGTACTGGCCACCGCGCTCAACCGCCTCGATCTGGCGCCGGAGCGTCGCGAGGCCGTGGTGCCCCTCATCGACGACCGCGTGCGTGCCAGACAAACTGGCGGCGCGACCGACGGTCGACTGGCCGAGGAGTCGAGTCTCGATCGCTACGCTCGAGAGCTGATTCGAGTCGAGGCGAAGTCTGGTAAGGACTTTTCCGATTTCGCCGCCTTCGACTTCTCAATAGACGACCATGCGGCGGCATCGGTCGCGGGTATTCGTGATGGCATCGGCGAAACCGATGTGGTGTCGGTGCGTCTCCGGTGCGTCTGGCAGCTCGTTCGCCTGGAGCCGAACCCCACGATCGTGGAATCGTTTCTCAGTGAGGCCCGCGATCTGCTTGGCGCGCTCGAACGCGCCGGACGATGGCAGGACTTTGCCACGTCGATTGCGAGCTTCGGGCAACTGGCCAGCGAATTGAGCGAGCGTCGACCCGACGTGGCGGAGACGATCGTGAAGTCTGTTACGGACTGCTGCGCGCCGGGCCGCGTCCTTGCGCTGATCCAGCTTCACGAGCGCGATGCCCAGGGTCACGATCTCGCGACGGACGTGATCAAGGCGATCGGCGGCGCCATGGTGCCAGGATTCGTGGCGCTGCTCGACGATGCGGCGCAGGAGGTACGAGCCCGAGCACTCACCCCGCTGCTCTGCGAACATGCAGCGGCCTTTGCCCCTGCTTTCGAAGCGGCGCTTCCATCGTGCGGCGCGAGAGCGGCACGCGTGGCTGTGAAAGTGCTTGGTTACGGAGGCGTGGGTCATGAAGCGGCGGTTGCAAAACTCGTCGCCCATGAAGACGACCAGGTTGCCCGTGAAGCGTTGCGCGCGCTCGCGAGAATTGGGACCACTGCCGCCGCGACACTGGTTTCTCGGCAGATCCGTGAGGGGAACACCGGCAGGCGCGCGGCGGCCGAAGAGGCATTGTGGCATTTCCCGCCGGGGCAAACGGCGGCACAAGTACGGCAGTTCCTCGGGTCCCGTGACTTTGTCGTCCAGCATCCGCAAATGGCGTCGCGGCTCCTGGATCGTGCGGCGAAGGCCCACACCGAGGGCCTCGACGAGGTGCTGGCGGGCCTCGAACCGCTCCGGTTCCGATTCTGGAAACCTCACCTTGTCCGTGTCGCGCTGAAAGCGCGGGAGCTTCGGGTGCGATGACAACTGCCAACTCGACGACTCACGCTTCGTCAGAGAAGTCCGCCTTGGCCGGACCATTGGATCCGGTCGCCATTCTCAAGGGCTTCGCCAGTCTTCGACGCCTGACCGGGACGTATCCGGCTGGCCACCCGATGATCAGGCAGAAGCTCACAGAGCTCGGGGATCTGGTCAACGGCCAGGTCCGTCACAACCCGATGCTGCGCATTGACGTCATCCGGGGCGAAGTCTGTGTCGATGGCGAGACATCCAGCGGCGAGAAGCCGTCGAATCAGCAGCTCATTCGTGAACTCTCGACGCTCGGCATCGACAGCATTCACATCCACGAAGGGGTCGAGCTCGAAGAGCTTCGCACCGTCGCAGAATTCCTCTGGCAACATCGAGACCCCGGCAAATCGGTGGCGGCGCAGCTGGCTGAGCGCCACGTGAGACATATCACTCTTGGCAAACTACTGCCGCTCGACACGCGCTGGCGCGTGCAGCGCTGGCCCGATGCCCCGACCGGTCCTCTCGATCCGGCCTACGCCGAATCGATCCTGTTGGCCCAGCAGACCTTCGAAAACACCGCTGCGGGCAAACCGCTGAACGTCGTCACCATCCGTGACCTCGTTCAGCTCCTCATTTCGAAAGTGGCGTTCAGCAGCGCCGCAATGGCTCAGATCCTTTCCATCAAGCAGTACGAGAACCTGACGTATTGCCATTCGGTGAATGTGTCCATGCTGAGCCTGCTGCTGGGGCGCCAGGTCGGGCTGGACGACGTGACATTGCGCGTGCTGGTAGAAGCCGCGCTCCTGCACGACATCGGCAAGACGAGGATTCCCCTCGAGATCGTCAAGAAGCCAGGCGCGCTGGACAAGCGGGAGCAGTCACTGATTGAGGCGCACACGAGGTTCGGCGCGGAGATTCTGTTGCAGACCAAGGGGCTCCACGCGCTGACCCCGATCGTCGCGCTCGAGCATCATCGAAGCGTCAAGGGCACCAGCTATCCCGATCTTGGAGACGCAATTCCCCATCCGATGAGCCAGATCGTGGCGGTGGCCGACATCTACGAGGCCATGACGGGTGCGCGCTCCTATCAGGACCCGACGCTGCCGGAACGCGCCTGCCTCGTCCTTGCGCGGCTGGCGGGCGACAAGCTGAATACGGGGCTCGTCAAGAGCTTTGTTAACGCCATCACCTTTTTCCCCCTTGGATCGGTCGTTCGCACCAATCGTGGCGAGCTCGGTCTCGTCGTGGAAACCAGGCCCGGCGATCCGCTGCACCCTTTGCTTGCGGCGATCGACGAGAGTACGAACCTGCCCATGGGACGCATCGACACCGCCACGCGGGACGACTCGGGCAAATACGAACGACACATCGCGGAAACATTGAAACCGATTGAAGGCCTCGATCTGCGGGAGTTCCTGGCCTCGGCGCAAGTGACGGCGGCCTAAAAAAAGGTCAAAGGGCAAAGGGCAAAAGTCAAAAGGGGCAGCGCAAGGGCTAAAGGAGAAACTATGGCCGCATCGATTTCTCGGCGGCTCTTTGGCGTGTCGACGACGGTCGCGGGCATCACGCTGATGGCTGCCGCGGTTGCGACCATCAGCACGTGGCTCCCACTGGTCGGTCGGGACGAGCTCGACAATGGGGCGGCAGCGACTGCGTTGTTGAAGATGGGACTGACGGCAGTGGTTGCTGGAACCGCGATTCTGGCGTTGCTGTACTTCTTCCGACACTGGCCGAGTGCGCAGGTGGCGACCTCCCACAAAGTGGATCGCGCGGAGAGGGGTCCCGCATTGATGCTCTTTGGCGCTTATCTGGCCGCGCTTCCTTTCTTGTTTGTGGGCGCGGCTGCTCCTGCCATCCGGTTCGCACAGGCACACCCTGCGCTGGGAGGTAATCCAATCGGCGAGTTCGAGCTCATGGTGCCGATGTTCGAGACGCTCCTGACTGTTGGGCTGTTCGTTGGCGCCGTAGCGATCGTTGGCTTGTTCCTGTCGAAAAGCGCAGCGTTCCCGAAGTCTTTTATCACCCTCGTCGGTTTTCAGCTCGGCTTCGTCTTGATGGCGTTCGCGGCCATCGATCTGGGGTCGGCCGTGACGGATCCGTTTGCGGCTGCGGTTCCACTCATTCAAGACCACCAGATGGCCGTTCGAACGGTGGCCCGCAACCAGACAGGTCTGCTTGTGGCCAGCGCCGTCTGGGTGGCGTTCCTGATCATGTCGCCGCGCACTGCTGCATTGTTCGTCGTTCAGCCAGAGACCTGGGTGACCCCATCCCGGTACACCACCATCCACATGCCCTCGGGATCGGTCGTCGAGGAGCCGCGCGAAGCGGCGCACGCGATGACGGCTGACAATGCTCCCAGATATGTCGTGCGCGCAAACTACGTGGCGGGTATTCTCGGTGGCGCCCTTGAAGCCGTGGACCTGAACAGCCCTGCGGTCTTGTCGGCAAAGCTGGTGCCCATGACCGGACACATTCAGGTTTATTCGTCGGAACGTGCGGCCAGGCAGATTGTGAGGGCCACGAGAAACCGGTACTTCACGCCGTGGCCGACATACGAGGTTGCGGCATCAGAACAGGAGCGTCTTGGCGGGTTAAAGAAGATCTCCCGCGCGGACTGGCGGATTTTCGACGCAAACGGACGGGAAATCGGTTCGATCGATCAGGGGGCCGTTTCGACCGGAAGGGCCATGTACCGGGCGCACATCGGGAGCACGTCGGTATGCACATTTGCCTGGTCCAACGTGCTTATGCCCCAGCTTGTCCTCGACTGCTCACCCAATGCCGAGCGCCGCTTGGATGGCAGGTTTGCGCTGGCCTGCGCAATGGCCCTGTTTGTCGACGTCTGTCCGTCGGCCTAGGGGGCTTAGGGCCTAGGGCTCAGGGCTGATGGCTGGGGCCTGAAGGCTGAAGAAGGCATGACTTGACCGCAATCGACTTAGGAGACACGATCAAGGACTACGGAGGAGACGACATGTCGACGATGAGCGGGACGATCAAGCGTATTGTGAGGGACAAGGGATTCGGGTTCATTGCGGCCGGAGACGGCACGGAGTATTTCTTCCACCAGTCAGCGTGCACACAGACGCCCTTTGCGGATCTTCGTGAAGGACAGGCGGTGACGTTCGACCGGGGACAGGGGCCGAAAGGACCGAGAGGCGAAAACGTCAGAGCGGCGTGAACGAGTGTTCCACCGCTGAATGTTGCCGGGCGTCACGATGAATGCCCGGCCGGGGCATGTCCGCGAATCGCGGCGAGGAACAGCTCGCCGAGCTCGTCGGCCTTGCGCGCACCCACGCCACGGACGGTGAGCAACGCGTCGACGGACATTGGCCGCAGCCGCGCCATCTCCCGAAGCGTGGCGTCGTGGAAAATCACGTACGGAGGAACGCCGCGAGACCGCGCGGCCTGCAGTCGGACGGCCCGCAGCGTCTCAAAGAGCTCCACATCCACATCCTGCCAGGACTCGGCCTCGACGCGTGATCGCGTTCGCGGTGTGTCTTTCTTGACCGCACGCTGTCGTGCCAGGGTCAATCCGCCGTGACGCGTTTCATCTTTCAGCAGCTCCAGACCTTTGGCCGTCAGCAGCAGAACTGGATAGGCATCATCAGTCTGCCGCAGGAAACCGAGCCCGACCAGCTGTTCGACATAGCCGCGGACTTCTGCATTTGAGGCGTCCGCGAGAAGCCCAAACGTGCTGAGCTTGTCGTGCTGTTTGGCGCGTACCTGATCGCTCGTGTGTCCGCGAAGAACGTTCGAGACATGCATGGTCCCGAAGCGCTGTCCCACTCGAGCCACGCACGACAGGATCTTTCGCGCCAGTACGACGGGGGTCGGCGCGGGTTCCAGCTCGTCGAGGCAGTAGTCGCAGGCTCCGCATCCGTTCCGAAGATATCGATCACCAAAGTACTCGGCGAGATGACGGTGACGGCAACCGACGCGCGTGGCGTAGCGTTCCATTTCTCGCAAGAGATGCCTGGTGGCGTCGGTGAGTTCGCCATTCTGCTCGAGCATCGATCGCCACTTCATGAAATCGGCGGGCGAATAGATGAGCAGGCATTCCGCTTCGAGACCGTCGCGCCCGGCGCGGCCAGACTCCTGCTGGTAGTGTTCCAGCGACCGTGGCGCGCCCGCGTGGATCACGAACCGTACATCGGACCGATCGATCCCCATGCCAAAGGCAACAGTTGCAACAATGACGTTGGTTCGTTCGCTGAGGAACGCATCCTGATGTCGATTGCGATCGGCGTCGGAGAGCCCCGCGTGGTAGGGGAGGGCCGGTATCCCCGTGCCCGTCAGCCAACCCGCGAGCGCATCGACCTCGCGTCGCGACGTGCAGTAAATGATTCCGGCGTCGCGGCGATGACGTTCGAGGACATCGAGCAGCTGCCGCTTCAACGTGGCCCTCGGCCAGACTCGATAGAGCAGGTTCGGCCGGTCGAACGAACCAATGAACTCGAGAGGATCGGTCAGCCCAAGCTGTTCGGTGATATCGTGCCTGACGCGAGATGTGGCGGTGGCGGTATAGGCGTGAAGGCTGACGCGCGGCAGCAACTGGCGTAGACGCCCCAGCTGTCGATACTCAGGTCTGAAATCGTGTCCCCACTGACTGATGCAGTGGGCCTCGTCGACCGCGACGAAGCTGATCTGGTCCGCGACCAGTCCCAGGAAGCTGTCGCGACCATCGCCGACGAGCCGTTCGGGGGAAACATAGAGCAGGCGGTAGCGTCGCTCACGGAGCCCCGCCACCACAGATGTTCGTTCGTCGGCCGTGAGCGAGCTGTTGTAGAGCGCCGCAGGCACCCCGTTGCCCACGAGCGTATCCACGTGATCCTTCATCAGAGAGATGAGCGGCGACACGATCAGCGCGAGGCCGGGCTGGACCATCGCCGGAGCCTGGAAGCAAAGGGACTTGCCGCCGCCGGTGGGAAGGATCAACAGCGAGTCGCGGCCGGCAAGCACGGCCTCCATGGCTTCACGCTGAAGCGGCCGGAACGTCGTGTATCCCCAATAGCGCGCGATGACGGCTTCGAGTGGAGTTGTCAGTTTTCAGGGCTCACTTCTAAGGTTCTAAGGTTCTAGGGTTCTAGGGTTCTAGGGTTCTAGGGTTCTAGGGTTCTAAGGTTCTAAGGTTCTAGCGTTCCAGGGTTCTCGGGTTCCCTGGGCTTTTTTTGCATTTTGGCTTCCGGGCGCGAGCTTGGCGTGGCCGGCAGTTCCGGAGATATTTCTGCAGGTTTGTCGTTGCGGCCATAGCCCGGCAGGCGAGGGTCCACAAGTCGTTGAACTCGGGCTCATCGAGATATTCTCGCTCGCGCGCATGACGCAGCTGGTTCTTCACCTCGCCCAGCGAAGACCGCGCCATCGTCAGAAATCTGGCAAAGTCTTTCGACCAATACCGGTAGAAGCCTTCTGCGATCGTGTCGGTCGCCGAGTTCGATGCGGAATGTATCTGAGTGCAAAACTTGAAATCTCGTCGCACTCGGTCTGTCGCAGTAAATGCGAAGACCCCTTCTTTAATTGCCAGGAAAGCCGCCAAGCGGCGAGCTCTTCATGATTCCGGACGCCAGCCATGCACCAACGGATGGCATAATCTGTACCGCCTCGCTTCAAGGTTCAAGTAGAACCCCAGAACCTTAGAACCCTTGTCAAAACCTGAACAGCCACCCCGCCTGAATCTGTGTTGATGTTCCGCGCTTCCGATCCTTGTTCACGCGAGTGCCGCTCAAAAACTCGAGCACCAGATCGGCATCGGTGATCGGGCTCCATGTGATGTTGATCGTCGCCCGTTGGGTGCGGTGCAACGCATTGTCCGGCTGGACGTCGAGATTCCCGACGTTGACAATCCCGTACGTCACCGTCGAGGTCAACCTGGGTTTCCACAGCCGTTCGTAGCCGAAATACCCGGACGAAACCGACAACGCGCGCAGCTGGTTCGTCGTCGCGTCGTACACGGCGTCCTGTCCTCCTAGCGTGCCGAGGTCGGTGATGTACTTCCCTATGCCCCATCCGAAGTTGGCGGCAAACTTGATGCGGTCCTCGGCGTCCCAGCGAGGAATCGACACTCCACTGACGTTAACACCGAACCCGCCAGTCGCGAGAGTGACCTCTGGCTCGTCGAGAAGCTCACCGCGCAGGACCCGAACGAGAATCGCCGCCTGCACGTGCGCGGCGCGCGCGAGCCCTGGCCTGTCGCGCGGCCGTTCCGGATCCCACCGCAGACGCGCGATGAAGTCAGGCGTGAGGGTCACGGGCTGTGCCCCGGTCAGATCCGGCGCCGGGTCTTCGAGCGCAAACGCCAGGCGCAGCGTCGGCCGCAGCGCATGGGTATAGCGAATCAATGGCTGACGAAAGAGCGAGATGGCATTGAGCCCCTCGAAATCGATCCCGATCGGTTCGGCCTCGGGATCCGAGAACGTCGACCATGTTTGCCCACCGACCCATTGCCGGGTCTGAATGAAGGCATGTCTCAGGCGCATGGCGTTCCCGCTGCCGGCGAAATCGGCTTCGAGGAACGTTCGGAATGACCCAACGGGAGTCTGCGAACGAAGGTCCAGATTCACACGTGACGGGTTGGCTGAATAGTTCGTGCGTTTGTCCTCACCCGGCTGTTGCTCGCCCTCAACCGGGATTGACGAGGTGATGAAACGGTCGTCCGAACCCAGCGGGCCAAGGGAATGGACGATCATCATGCGCGCCTGACCACCCAGTCGTACGGCGGACTCTGTGCCCGGAATCTGAATGGATCGAGGGAAGTCACCCGCGGACACCACGGCCGTCGGCATTTCAGGGACGCGTTCGGCTTCCTGCGCGGGGCTTTGCTGCGCCGGCGGCGGGGTTTCCTGTTGTGGTGCCGACGCCTGCCGTTCGATTGCTCCTGGAGTACTGCCGAGGTGCATTCGCAGCGACTCGATGTCGCGGCCCTGCGACTCGATAATCCTCGCCTGCCGCTCGAGCTGTGCCCCTTGCGCGTCGACCAACCTGCGCAGCTCGGCGACCGCGGATTCAAATTCGAGCCGTGCGTCTCCGGGTGCAGGGGAACTCGTCAGGGCGCTCGTTGGCGAGCCTGTGGTCTGCGCGCCGGCCCGCGGGGCGAACGACATTGCCACGCCAATGATGGCCACAAAGGCGAGGGAGAATCGGTGACTAGTATGGGCGTTTCGCATGAGCTTCCTCAGTCCGTCTTTATAGCGCCAGTAGCAGTGGACTTGGGCCACCTTGGCCGTCCCGGCCCGACGGACCCGGTGAGTATATTTCCCCGAGACAGGTGATAGAGTGTGTGGTTTGGGCCTGCGCCCGGTTCAGACAGAATTTGTGAAGAGAGTTTTGAGGGTTGTAATGAATGCTCGTTACCTTCCGCATGTTTTGATCGTCCTGATCCTGACTGGTTGCCTTGCCGCGTGTGGCGGCGGCCCGCGCCTACGACCCGTCTCAGCGGGACCCACGGATACAGGAGCGGGGAGCCTGACTGCCGCGAGAAAGTTTCTCGAGGGAAGATGGACGCTGGAGTCGTTCGAGGTGTTCCCGCCCGGGGGGCAACCGATTCGTCTTGCTGGCATGGGTACGCTCGTCTACGACGAGTTCAGCAACCTGAGGATGGAAATCCGCACGGATGAAAAAACCGCAGAGCAGCTCACGAGGGCCGGGATGGAGATCCGCGGGGGCGTGTTGTCGTCGGAAGGCCGCACCGCAGTAGACCTGCAGAACCGCACGCTGACGTACATCCTTCAGGGTCAGCCACCGGTGGGTGCGCCGTCGGGCCCTCTCGCCGTGAACCGGCCACGTCACTGGGAAGTCACGGGGGATGTCTTGACGCTTACCACCAAGGGCGACAAGGGTGAGGCACTCTCAGTGGGCAGGTGGAAGAAGGAGCCATGACGAGAATGGCGAGAGAGAGGGAAGACGTGAGACGATCAATGCGAGGACTAAAACTGGTCCTGCTTCTGTGCGCGCTTGGATTGGCGACGCTCATGGCTGCCCGTCCTGGCGCAGCCGGCGTGGACGTCCACGCGGACGTCGACAAGAAGTTTGATTTCGCAAAGGTCCGGACCTGGGCATGGAATCCGGACGGTGCGGGTCAGGTCAAGATGGCCCGCACACCAGACGACGATCCCGAAGCTGTCCGCAAACGCGCGGAACCGATTATCAAGGAGGCGGTCGCAGCCGAGCTGGCGAGTCGCAAGCTTCAGCTCACCGACACGAATCCGGACCTCAGGCTCACGTATTACCTTCTCCTGACGATTGGCTCCTCCGCGCAAACCCTGGGGCAGTTTCTGCCGCCGGTGGCGGCATGGGGTCTGCCGCCGTTTACCCCGCAGACGCAGTCCCTCACGGTCGCCGAACAAGGATCGCTCGTGCTGGATTTCAGTGCGAATGACCGCGTCGTCTGGCGAGGAATTGCCCAGGCCAAGATCAAGTGGGAAGACGATGCCGAGAAGCGGGAGAAGCTGCTGCGTGAAGCCGTGCGGGACCTTCTGCGGCGCTTCCCACCGAAATAGAAAGGGCAAAGGGCAAAGGTCAAAGGGCTTTGACCTTAAGTTATGATCCCCGGGAAAATCGTACGGTTCCTCGCCGAGTATGCGAACGTCGCGTTCGCGGGGACCCGGGACGGACACCTCGTCCCATACGGGCATCGTGTCTCCGGGTGGCGCGTTGGGGCCGACCACCGAACGATGACGGCACTCATCCCTGAGCAGTTCACGTCCCGGCTCATCGACTCGCTTCAGGACAACGGGGAGTTTGCGCTTACGGTGGAGGAGTTTCCGTCACACGAGACCTATCAATTCAAAGGGCGCTACCTGCGGCATCGGCCTGCTGATCGTGACGATCTCGAGGCTCTCGAGACCATACGCAAACGGTTCGTGAAGAGCATGCGGCCGCTGTATGCCGATGCACCAGAAAATATCTGGAAAGCGTTCATCGTGAAGCCGAGCCTGGCCGTGGAGTTCGACGTGCTCGAGATCTATGTGCAAACGCCGGGCCCTGGCGCCGGAACGCGGCTGGTCCCGGCGCCTGAGGAGCTTCCGAAATGAGTACGGCGACAGCGCGGCTCCCCGCTGAGATTCGGCCGGTGCTCGACAATGGCATTCCGTCCGTCATGGTGACGTGCTCGACCGATGGCAAGCCGAATGTCACCGTCATCTCCCAGGTCTATTACGTCGACGAGACCCACGTCGCGCTTTCCTTCCAGTTCTTCAGTAAAACCATCAGGAACGTGCGGGAGAATCCGCGCGCCTACGTCTGCGTGGTGGACCTGGTCGGACACATGCAATGGATCCTGGAGCTGGAATTTCAACACTCGGAGACCGAGGGCCCGATCTTCGACGCGATGGAGATGCAAATCGAAGCGATCGCGTCGGCAACGGGAATGTCCGGGATCTTCAAATTGCGGGGCGCGGACATCTACCACGTCCTCTCCGTCGAGAGGGTCAGTTATCCGAAGTGGAACGCTCCCTGAGGGGCATGTCCAACCCGCCCGAGGACATTCGGAACCCTGTGGCTGAGAACACTCGTCCGGCCGGCGATCCTTCTGAAGGGCATCCCATCGAACCCGACGCCGAGCTGCCTGACAAGACGTCCGAACTCGATCGAAAGACGGCGGAGCTGCAAATTCTGCAGCGCGTCTCGTCGCAAATCAATTCGACGCTCGACCTCGAAGAGATCTACGACATTGCCCTCCGCACGATGGACGAGCTGTTCGAGTTCCACCATGCGGTGATCCTGCTGGTCGAGCCAGGTGGCGAGACGCTGCGCGTGGTGGCCAGTCGTGGCTACGAAAATCAGGCGACTGGCGGCCGCGTGCGCATGGGGACCGGAGTGATTGGCGTGGTGGCCCAGCGGCGCAAGATGCTGCACGTGAGCAACCTCGGCCAGCAGCGCGCGTACGCCGCGGCGCAGCGCCGACAAATGATGAAAGCGGGCCGCGGTGAGGAGCTCGGCGACGCCGCTCCGGTCCCGGGTCTGCACAATGCCGAAAGCCAGATTGCCATCCCGCTCGTCATTCGTGACGAGCTCATTGGCGTATTTTCCATTGAAAGTCCTCTTCAGCGCACGTTCAGCGAGCACCGCCGCGGGCTTTTCCTGATTGTTGCGAATCAGATTGCCAGCGCGATCAACAACGCCCGCCTGTACGAGGAGCGGCGACGCGCGGCCGAAGCCCTCCAGGCAGCCAACGCATCCCTCGAGGCTCGTGTCGCAGAGCGTACGGCAGCGCTCGAGCGGGAACTGCGCGTGGCGGAGGCGCTGTTGAACGATGCGCGAAGCCGCGTCGACGGGCCACTGTTGGGCGAGAGCGCTGCCGTTGTCGAGCTCAGGGAAGCTGTTGCCAGGCAGGCGGCGAGCTCGGAGCCGCTCCTGCTTGCAGGGCCCCCTGGAGCGGGAAAAGAAGCGGTCGCTCACGCCGTTCACAGTGCCTCCGGCCGCCGAGGTGCGTTCATTTTCGTGAGTTGCCCCGAGCTTCACACGCAGATTCGCCAATCGCCCGTCGATACCAGCCCGACACCCCGCTCCGCAACCGAGCTGCTGGCACACAAGCTCGAGCTTGCCGCCGGAGGGACGTTGTTCCTGGACGCCGTTCACGAGCTTCCCACCGCACTGCAGGGTGCGCTGCAAGCGCTACTCGAGGAACGGCAGACCTCGCCCCCTGCGACCGATGGGACGTCCGGCGTTCGCATCATTGCTTCGACCACACGGGGCCTGTCGCGCGAGGCACCGGGCGGAGGGCACGACTCGATTCTCAGGTTTTTCTCCGAACGCGTGATCGCGGTGCCCGCCCTCGTGGACCGGCGGGAAGACCTGCCGGTTCTCGTGAACCATTTCGTACGCAGGTATGCACGGCAGCTCGGCAAGGTGGTGGACAGTGTCTCGACGGAATCGATGGAGCGACTGCAAAAGTACACGTGGCCGGGCAACATTCGGGAACTGCGCTCGGTTCTCGAACGCGCCGTGCTGGTTTCAAGGAGTACTGTGCTCGACGTTGATGAAGAGCTGATCGACGAGGGGCTTGCGGTGGGCAGCTACCGCCTGATTACGCGGCTCGGCGCGGGCGGAATGGGAGAGGTCTGGCTGGGGAAGCATCGACTCCTCGCGCGTCCGGCAGCGGTCAAGCTCATTCGCCCCGACGTGCAGCCAGGCGGCGCACACGAGCAGCTCATTCGGCGATTCCAGCGTGAAGCTCAGGTCACAGCCGGCTTGCGCTCGCCGCATACCGTGCAGCTCTACGATTTTGGTGTGAACGAAACCGGCAGCTTCTACTACGTGATGGAGTTGCTCCAGGGGCTTGATCTGCACCAGATTGTGACTCGCTTTGGACCGCAACCGCCTGAGCGGGTCGTCGGACTGTTGCGGCAGGCGTGCCGATCGCTTGCAGAGGCGCATGAGCATGCTCTCGTGCATCGAGACATCAAGCCCGCCAACCTCTTCGTCACCGTGCTTGGACTGGAATACGACTACCTGAAGGTGCTTGATTTCGGAATCGTCAAGGATCGACCGGGGCAGGAAACCACGATGCTCACGACGCAGGGCATCGTGCAGGGCACGCCGGCGTTCATGGCCCCCGAGCTCGTGTCGGGTGAGCGCGTGGATGACCGGGCCGATCTCTACTCTCTGGCCTGTACCGCGTACTGGGCTCTGACCGGCCAGACGCTTTTTCAAGCCAACACACCGGGCCAGATGCTGCTCCATCACCTCCAGACGATCCCTCGACCACCGTCAGAGGTCTCGGAGCTTCCCATTCCCGCAGAGCTTGAGGCCATCCTGATGAAGTGCCTTGAAAAAGATCCCGTCAAGCGGCCGTCTTCTGCGCTCCAGTTCGACCTCCAACTGGCGCGCGTGCCGTTCAAGCAGCCGTGGACCGAAGACCGGGCACGACAGTGGTGGGAATCGCACGCGCCCACGGTCGTCCCAGGCAACCCCTTGCCGCGCTGACGCCAGTCGCCGCACCACCAGTCCGCCGTCGAGACGCGGTTGGGGAACAGAAGATGCTAACGGAGTGAACCGGCTATCGCCGACGCGCACGGCTTTGTGAAACCCTGCAATTCTTGTGGGGATTCCGACGAGCGCCACGACCGGGCACCGACATGGTGCGTGAAAGTCACGAGATATCGTGACTTTACGGGGCAGCTGTCACCGACGGCACCCTGCTGGAACTAACTTCGGGAGGAGGGTTACACAATGCGATTGAGACTGCTGGTCACCTGTTTGGCTGCGATGATCGTCTGCGTCACGACCGTACGCGCACAGCAGGCAGTGACGAAGGGTGCAGAGGTCAGCGAGACCGTCACAATTGAGGCCATTGACTACAAGTCCCGTCTCGTCACGCTGAAGGACAGTGCGGGCGTGTCAGACACTGTATACGCGGGCCCCGACATCAAGCGGTTTGACGAATTGAAGGTCGGCGACAAAGTGACCTTTCGGTATTACGAATCGGTCGTCTATCAGATTCGAAAGCCGGGCACTCCGGCGCCAAAACCGACCGGAGGGCCTGAGGTCGTGCGAAGTGAAGGGCCGAAGCCCGGCGGCACCGTGTCGCAGCAAGTGACGGCGAGCGTCACCATTGACGCGATCGACATGGCGGTTCCGTCTGTCACGGTCCGTGCCGATGACGGGCGCAAGATGAGCTTCCGCGTCGAGAACAAGAAAAACCTCGAGGGTGTTAAAACAGGTGATCGCGTGGAAATCACTTACACCCAGGCGCTTGCCATCAGCGTGCAGTAAGCAACCCGACCGCAGAATCGCCCTGCGGAAGTGGGCTCGCATGCATGGGGGATGGTCGGCGACCTCGGTAGGCGGATGATCGCGGCTCGGGCAGGCCTGCGTTGCGGCGTGCCTGGCGGGGCAGCCAGGGAACGTTGACCCTGCGTATAATACGCCCCTCCCATGAGCCTCCCCATCGGCAAGAAGATCGGTCCGTACGAAATCCGCGCCAAGCTCGGGGCTGGCGGGATGGGTGAGGTCTATGTTGCCCGCGACACGCTGCTCGAACGCGATGTCGCGGTCAAAATCCTTCCAGGCCTGTTCGCGGACGATCCCGGGCGTCAAGCGCGTTTCAAGCGCGAAGCCCGCATGCTTGCCGCGCTCAACCACCCCAACATCGCACACATCCACGGTCTCGAAGATGATGGCGATACGCGCGCGCTCGTGATGGAACTCGTCGAGGGCGAGGATTTGGCCGAGCGCATCGCACGTGGCCCCATTCCGCACGACCAGGTGGTCCCGATGGCCCTTCAGATGGCCAGGGCCCTGTCGGCCGCCCACGAACGCGGCATCGTCCATCGCGATCTGAAGCCGGCCAATGTCAAGCTGACGCCCAACGGGACGATCAAGGTGCTCGACTTCGGTCTGGGAAAGGCCATGCCGACAGTGCCCCCAGACCTTGACGCGCAGGAGACGCAACCAACAGATGCGCTGACGATGGGCGGTTCGTCGACGGGAATCGGCATCATTGTCGGTACGCCCAGTTACATGTCGCCGGAGCAGGCGAGTGCGATGCCGGTGGACAGGCGTACGGACATCTGGTCGTACGGGTGCATCCTCTTCGAGATGCTGACTGGCAAGCAGTTGTTTGCCGGGAGAAACGTGTCCGACGTCATTGGCGCCGTGCTGCGGGAAGACATCGACTGGACACTGCTGCCGTCCGACACGCCTGTCCCGCTGAGACGGCTGTTGACCCGCTGTCTCGTTCGCGATCCACAGCGTCGACTGCGTGACATTGGCGATGCGGTATTCGATCTGGAGGATGCCGGTGAGGCCGAACCCGATCGAGGCGAGGCGGCCGCCGGTGAGCCCCTCCACCCGTTCCGGCCAGCCTGGATTGCGGCGATTGCCGTGACGGCCCTGATTGGTGGGACGGCGGCATGGATGTTCCGGGGCCGTGTTCCCGCGGTCCCCGCGGCGGCACCGACCCGGTTCGAGCTCCGTTTATCCAGCCCCTATTCCTTATATGTCGGATTGAGTGCCGGCCTGGCAGTGTCGCCCGATGGCCAACGCGTGGCCATTGGCGCGTACGGAACCGACGATTCAGCGATCCTTTTGCAGCGGCGCGACGAGTTCGACGCACACATGCTGCCGGGGACCGAAGGTGGGACCTCACCGTTTTTTTCCCCGGACGGCGAGTGGCTCGGCTTCGTTGGCAGGGATCGCAGACTGAGGAAAGTCCGGGTGAGCGGCGGCCAGCCTGTGGCGATTGGCCCCTCGACCAGCAGCCGAACTGCCACATGGGGACCAAACAGCACGATCGTGTTTGATGGCGCGACGGGCCTGATGCGCATCTCGGAAGATGGCGGGACCCCGATGGAGCTCACCAAAGTGGCCACGGAAAAGGGCGAGATCCTCCATTGGGCACCGCGCATCCTGCCCGATGGTCAAACGGTGCTGTTCGCCGTCCTCGATCGCGACACCTCGTATATTGCGGCGGTTTCCCTGAGCGGCGGGCCGCACCGTAAGGTGGTCGATGGGACGGCACCGGCAGGCGTGGTGGCGGGTCATCTCATCCACGGGCGCGGTAACGCGGTTGTGGCGACACCATTTGACGCCGCGCGTTTGACCGCGACCGGATCGGCCGTCGTGCTGGCGAGCGATGTGCGCCAAGCGGGTCCCCGTGTGCTGTTCGACATGTCGCCGGGCGGGATCCTGGCGTATCAGCCAGCGTTTTCCAGCGAGTCGTCAATGGTTTGGGTCGACAGTAGCGGCCGCGCGTCACCCGCCGTGGCCGAGCGCTCGGCGTACGACGGGCCACGCTTGTCGCCAGACGACCGCCACGCGGCTGTCACCATCACCATAGAGGATCGCACCGACGTCTGGGTCGTCGATCTCGACCGCGGAACCCAGATTCGCCTCACGACCGATGGAAGGAGCCGGAATCCTCTATGGATGCCGGATGGAACACGGGTGCTCCTGACAACGACCCTTGAGGATGGACGTCGCGAGCTGCGTGAGGTGGCCGCCGACGGGAGCGCGCAACCGAAAATCGTGACGACGACCGATCGCAGATTGCAGGCAGACAGTGTCTCGCCGGATGGTCGCGTCATTGCGGCAACGGAAGAAACCATAGAGGGCGTGCAGTCATCCAGCCTTGGTCGCGGTCGCGTGCTGCTTCTGGCTGCGGACGGTGTGCTGCGCCCGTTGTTGCCGCCATCAACCGAGGCGCGCAATGCCGTGTTTTCTCCTGATGGCCGGTGGATTGCGTACGTCTCGAACGAATCGGATAGAAATCAGGTCTACTTGCGCCCGACGTCCGGACCAGAGGCAAGAATCCTTGTTTCGACATCGGCCGGTTGGCAGCCGGTGTGGTCGCGCGACGGGCGCGAGCTCTATTATCGGGACTCGAACCGCATCGTGCGGACCGCGCTCGACGCTGCCACCGGCCGCATTTCGCCGCCGACCGTGCTGTTCGACTCTCCGTTTACGCTGTCCCAGGGCGCGGATCTCTTCCGGACCCAGTACGACGTCACGCGTGACGGCCGCTTCTTGATGATCCGTCGGGCAGAGGCCGGGGACCGCGTGCGGGTCCTTCTCAATGTGGAAAGCGAAGTGCGGCAGAATCGAATTGAGAATTGACTTCAGACTTCAAACTTGAGACTTGAGACTTGAAGTGGATCGTTGGCGCCGATGAAGCTGGGGCACGGCTCGACAAGTTTCTTTCGGCTCCTGACCGCCTCGGATCACGCTCGCGGGCCGCAGCCGCACGTGAAAAAGGGAAAGTGTTCGTCAACGGAACCGAGGTTGGTCGTGGCGGCGATGGTATGCGACTGGCCAGTGGTGATGTCGTACGGGTCTGGATAGATCGGCCTGGCAGCGCAAAACGCCGCCTTGGTCCTTTCCGCGGAAAAGAGCTCGACATCCTGTACGAAGACTCACGGGTCATCGTCCTCAACAAGCCGGCCGGGCTCCTCACGGTACCGCTCGAGCGGAAGCGCGGAGAACCGTCCGTGTACGAGCAGATAGAAACGCATCTGCGGTCACACGGCAAGCGACGCCCCTTTGTCGTCCATCGGATTGATCGTGACACGTCGGGGGTCGTCCTTTTTGCCAAGGACCCGGCCACCCAACAATTGCTGAAGCGGCAATTCCTGCAGCGAACGCCGGAGCGGGTGTACCGCGCGGTCGTGTACGGCCATCCGACGCCATCCACAGGAACCTGGCACGATCATCTGGTGTGGGATCGTAAGGCGTTGATACAAAAGCAAACGCACCCGCGCGATCCACGTGGTACAGAGGCTATCAGTGACTATCGCGTCATCGAGGCGTTTGACACGACCGCGCTGATCGAGGTGAAACTCAGGACGGGCAAACGGAATCAGATTCGAATTCAGGCCCGGCTTCGCGGGCACACACTGATTGGAGAGCAACGATACACGTACGGGCCCGATGAATTGCGGCCCGTGGAGTTTTCCCGGCAGGCGCTCCATGCGCAGAGCCTCAGTGTCGAGCATCCTGAGGACGGACGTCGCATGCGATTCGAAGCACCAATGCCGAGGGACATGGTGGAGCTGATCGCGGAGTTGCGCTCGCGCGCACGAACAGAACACCCGCGCGCACGCTAAAGCGTGCGCTACACCTATCCCCTCATCAGCAGAGTCTTAATCACATTGACCAATGTGCTTCCGGGATCCTGCACGAGAGCCTTGGCGCGCCAGGCCACGAAGCCGTCCGGTCGCACGAGCGCCGCGCCAGAGTCGGTCAGTCCATAGGTTGTCGCGAATGTTCCGGTCGGGTCAGCTAGCTCCTTCCCGCCGACCACGTGCACCTCGAGGTCGAACCCTTCAAACGTCTTTGCTGCTCCAGCCGCGGCTTCCGCCCAGCTCCTCCTGCCCCTGCAACCAGGAGCACGAACGATCGGCCGAACAAATCAATCGTCGACACGCGCTGGCTGCGCCGTTCGAGCCAGAGATGCGCAGCACGCGAGCCCGGCCGGCCAAACGATTCACGCGGGTCCTCGTGGCCCCTGTCGAGATCGTCCTCCGAGAGAATGGCTGCCGAACGATACAAATACCCAAGTTCGATGTTGAAGTCGTTGGCGAGTGGCTGAAAGTCTTTGGCCCCCAAATAGGTGGCCGATCGTGTCACGTAGCGCGTATAGGCTTGCTCGACCGTGAACCTGGCGGCCGGGCGACGTTCGACGTCGTAGGTCGAGAGCAGTTCGGGGGACGCCACATTCTTCAGTACCAACGCAAGCTTCCACGCAAGATTGTGTCCGTCGTGGATGCCGGTATTGCCGCCGTAGCCGCCATTGGGCGGCATCAGATGCGCCGAGTCTCCCGCCAGGAAAATGCGGCCGTCGCGAAATCGCCGCGCGACGTCGGACGTTGCCCGCCATCGGGCGACACCATCAAGCTGAACGGGAAGATCGGGGACGCCGGCCGCCGCCCGCACGAGCTCGATGAGACGCGCTTCCCGGACGTCCGATGCGGGACTGGAGGCCTCCGGTTTCGAGGTGTCGCCGACCGTATTGATGACCAGGAAGCCCGAATTCTGGTCTTTGTCCAGCCGGAAAAATCCAGACAACTCGGAATTCGTGACGTAGATCACGCTCAGGTTCTTGCCCACGAGCAGGGGCGCGAGCGGCGCGTGGAAGTAGATGGTGATGCTGTTCGAGAACACCCCGCGCCCGTCGAATTCAATCCCGAGGAGTTCGCGAATCCTGCTGTGGGCACCATCGGTACCGATCAGGTACTTCGCGCGCAGCGCGACGTTCGCGACCGGTTTCGACATCCTTGACTGTTGCTGTCACGCCGTCGGCATCCTGCTCGACCCCGACAACCTCCATGCCCTCGAGCACTGCGGCGCCAGCCTGCTCAGCGCGTGCTCGCAGGATGGGTTCGAGGCCCGGCTGCGTGATGAACAGCCGCCGGCACGGGCTCAACTCGTCAACCCCCTCGTTGAGGCTCGGAATCAGGCCCGCGAGCTGCTTCCCCGCAAGGCAATCCATCAACACAATCGCTCCCTCTGGAGCGAACTCCTTCAGGGATTGGCGCCGGACCTGCTCCTCAATCCCCGCGGAGCGAAACATTTCGAGCGTTCGCATATGAAAGAACGCGGCGCGTGGCACGGGAGAGCCTCCACGCAGCCGCTCGATGGCCAGAGACGCGATCCCATGCTGAGCAAGAAACATCGCGGTCGACAGGCCGACAAGGCCCCCTCCTGCGAACAAGACCGGCACTTCTTGGTCGACCTCCGACGCCGTGCGAACGCTCATGATGCACTCCTGCCAAGAGAGGCCAGAGATTATATAGTTCGACTCTCGGGAGGGTCATGGACCAAATTGACCAATGAATGGAATAGCGTTTCGGAGTTCGACCAAGATGGGCAAGAATAGGACACCTTGACAGAAACACAATTGAAAATCGCGGTCTTCATTGATTTCGACAACATCGAGATCGGTGTCAAGTCCACTCTGAACCAGCCGTTTGAGATTGCGGCCATTCTCGACGCGATCAAGGAGCGTGGCGAAGTCGTCACCAAGGTCGCCTACGGCGACTGGAAGCGCGCCGGTGACTATGGGCGGCTCCTCTCGCAGCATGCCATTCGCATGGTGCAGCGCAACGTGACGCCGGGCGGTGACAAGAACGGCGCAGACATCAATCTCGCGCTGGATGCGCTGGAGATGGCGTTCACCCACCACCACATCAACGCCTTCGTCATCGTCGGTGGCGACAGCGACTTCATCACGCTCGTCGAGAAATTGAAGCAATACGACAAGAAGGTCTTCGTTGTCGGGGGGCGCCAGTTTACGAGTCTCGTGATGCAGAAGAACTGCCATGAGTTCATCGCCTACGAGAACCTCGTGAGCGGGCGGCGCTCGGCTGCGACGGAGCGCTCGACTTCGCACGGCTTCGTCGAGGCAGGCCGGGTGAGTGCAGCCCCAAGTGGGCCGACCGACATGGCCAAGGCAATCCCGCTCGTGAAACGCGGGCTCAAGGTGCTCGTGGACCGCGAGGTCTCACCCCAGCTCGGTCTCCTGAAGAGCACGCTGCTCCAGCTGGACTCGACGTTCTCAGAACGCGACTATGGTGCGAGCACGTTCCGCGACTTCATCGAGAAAATCGCGAAGACCGGGCTCCTCACGCTGCGTCACTCCGGGCGCAGCCTGCTCGTCGACCTCGCCGACGTCAACAGCCTGTCGGAAGGGCCCACCAACGGCGGGTCCGTGCTGCAGCGGGAAGTGGCCGGCATGATCGAATCACCCCCGAGTGCCGTGCCGGCTGAGACGCGTGAGACAGCCTCACCGGTCTTGGATGCTGGGCAAGCGCAGCAGGGCATCCAGCATGCGAGAGAGCTTTTTCAACGCGCGACCCAGCCGCCGCGCTGGCCGATGTACGTGCGCCAGCTGAAACAGTACTTGCGCGGAATCGATGAGGGCTTCGACGAGCGGAAGTTGGGCTTCAACGGAATCCTTGAGTTCCTGCGGACATGCCAGCGCGAAGGAGTCCTCCGCCTCGAACGTGACCGGAAGGGCGTGCTGCGCGTGTTCCCGGGCATCAACCTGCCGCGCCAGCCGAGCGCGGTCGGCACGGTGAGCCAACCTCTGGCCGGCGAGGACGCCGTACAGCCCGCGGTTGATGTGAACCAGGATCAACAACCAGACCTGCAGGAGGGATTCCGGCCGGCTGGCTTGGTAACCACGACCACCGGCGACACGGATGCCGCCTACTTGGCGATGGCTGATATCTCGCCGGAGGCGCCGGAGCAGAATCAACCGGACGCGTCGGCCTCCGAGGAGCCCGCCGCCCGTGCGCCCCGGGGACGCCGCACGCGCAAGTCACCTGCGGCAGCCGAATCGCCCGTCCGCAGAGCCCGTGGCTCAAAGACGGCTGTCACACGAAAACGACCGGAGCCTGTGTAAGGTCGGGTGTTTTAGCCTTTTGAACGCGAGTCGAGCTCGTCCCAACGCGCATATGCCTCGAGCAGTTCGTTCTGCAGAGCTTCGAGCCGCGCGAGCGTCTGCCTGATCATCTCGCCGGACTCTTTGTAGAAGAACGGGTCGGCTACTGCGGCGTTCAGCCGCTGCTGTTCTGTCTCGAGTTCCTCGATGCGCTCCGGCAACTGCTCGAGCTCACGTTGCTCGCGGTACGAGGGTTTCTTCGGGCGCGCGGTGGCAGGTACGTGAGGGAAGTCCGGTCCCTTCGGGGGCGGCAGGTCGTCTCCGGACGGCATCTCATTGAAACGTTGCAAAGGTCGCTGCCGCAGCCAATCGTCGTATCCCCCCACGTATTCCTGCACATGGCCATTGCCCTCGAATACGAGCGTGCTCGTGACAACGTTGTCAATGAACGCCCGGTCGTGGCTGACCAGCAGAATGGTGCCGGGCCACTCGATCAGGAACGATTCGAGCAGTTCGAGGGTCTCGATGTCGAGATCGTTGGTCGGCTCATCGAGGACGAGGACGTTCGCCGGCCTTGTGAACAATCGCGCCAGCAACAAGCGATTTCGTTCGCCGCCCGACAGGGCCTTGACGGGGGAGGAAGCCCGCTCGGTCGGGAAGAGAAAATCGCGCAAGTACGCATGCACGTGGCGCGGTCGGCCGTTCACGGTGACGGTGTCGTTGCCGTCTCCGACGGTGTCGAACACAGTGCGTTCGGGGTCGAGCTGCTCCCGTTGCTGATCGTAGTAGGCAATCTGGACGTTTGCTCCTCGCCGCACTTCGCCCGTATCCGGTTGCAGCTCGTCGATGAGCAGCCGGAGCAGCGTCGTTTTTCCGGATCCATTCGGTCCGATGAGGCCGACCCGATCGCCCCGCATCACGCGCAGCGATAAGTCTCGCACGACAGGAACGACGCCGAACGACTTGCTGATGCGATCGACTTCGAAAACGAGCTGGCCCGAACGGTCGCTCACTTGGGTCTGCAGGCGCACCGTACCCGGCCGGGTACGGCGAGCGGCCCGCTGCTCGCGCATCGCGAGGAGTGCCCGTACACGGCCCTCGTTGCGCGTCCGCCGAGCCTTGATGCCCTGGCGCAACCAGGCTTCCTCTTCCGCCAGCCGTTTGTCGAACTTTTCGTTCTCCACCGCTTCGTTCGCCAACCATTCTTCCCGCTTGCGAAGAAACGTCCGGTAGTCGCCTGGCCACGACGTCAAGTGGCCGCGATCGAGCTCGACAATTCTTGTGGCCAGGCGCTGGAGGAAAACCCGATCGTGCGTCACGAAGAGCACCGCACCCGGATACTCGCGGAGGTATGTCTCGAGCCAGTTCATCGCGTCGATATCCAGATGGTTCGTCGGCTCGTCGAGCAACAGCAGATCCGGCTGCCCGACCAGGGCGCGTGCAAGCAGCACCCGGCGTCGCCAGCCGCCCGAAAGGCTATCGACAATCACATCGGAGGGCAGGTCGAGACGTGCGAGCACCAGCTCCACACACTGTTCGAGGCGCCAGCCGTCTCGTTCTTCGAGCTCGTGTTGCAGGCGGCCCAGCTTTGCGAGCGACGCGTCCGTGCCGCGCTCGGCCACCTCCACGGCGGTGTGGTGGTAGGCAGCGACAAGGTCCCCAAGATCGCCGAGGCCTTCAGAGACGACATCGAAGACCGGACGGTCGGCTGAGAGAGTCGCGTCCTGGAGCAGCTGTCCGATCTGCAGACCAGGCTGTCGCCGGACGCTGCCGCTGTCCGATACCTGATTACCGTTGATGATCTGAAGCAACGTCGATTTGCCCGTGCCATTGCGCCCAATCAGGCCGACCCGCTCCCCTACCTCGATCTGCAGGCTGGCATCGTCAAGAAGGGGCAGGTGGCCGAAGGCGATCGAGATGTGATCGAGGGAAATCAGTCGCCACTCCCTTTGAACTGATCGCTGTCGTCTGCGAAAAGCACATTGAAGCTCGTCAGCGAGCCGTAGCAGCCGCTCACGTACCCCTGAAGCTTCACTTTGACATCGTCGGCCAGATCTGACGCGTTGACCTGCTGCTCGAGCGTGCGGAGCCGATTGCGCAGCATGACCACTTTGTGGAAAAAGGTTTCGATAGGCCAGGTTTTCTCCTGCAGACCTGGCGTCCCAGGCCGCAGCACGAGCAAGCCGCCGCGCCACTTTGCGGCAGGCGTCACCGGTGTGATTCCGGCTTCCTCGCGAATGATGCGTCGCAGCAGCAACTCGAGGTCTTCCGTACTTGTGTTCGAGAGTGTCACAGGTGCTGCCATCCTTTCGCGGTCGCTGACGATGGGAAAGAGATCCGGTTGTGTTTGTGCCTGACGTGATGGGGCGACGCTGTTGGAAGACCGGGACCCTGAGGATCCGGACGCGGCGGATGACCGCGAGACCGAGGGCGTCTCCGACTCGACCCGCGGACCGCCACGATAGTTGTGCTGGCTGCCGCAATACCCGCACACCACTCGCAGCGGTGCGCCTGATTCGCCGACGACGATCACGGTATGCAGGCGATCCGTCTTGCACGCGCGGCAGAAGTCTTCAATGGACTCTCCGGCTCGATACCCACGAGGGGAGGACATGGCTGCTATGATCCCATGATGCCGTGTGTTCGGCGCTCTCTATTCAAAGTTGCGCAACGTACTCTAGTGTGAGCATCCATGCCTCCCGCACACCCCCCAGGCCCTCCGAAAGACATTCGGCCGACACCGGCGATTCCGTTTGCCATTCGGACGCGCCAGATGCTATCCGACCTTGGGGCTACCTCGCGACTCGTATGGGCCGCGAGTCCCGGGTTGGCTTCTCTGATAGTCCTTCTCAGCGTGATCATTGCGCTCGTGCCTGCGGCGACGCTCTGGGTCGGCAAGCTGCTCCTCGACCAGGTGGCGTTAGCCGTGCAGGGTGGGTTGCAGGGCCCAGAGACCGCCTATCGCCAGCTGGCGATGCTGCTTGGCCTGCAGGTCGCTATTGGTGCCGCGTCCGTGTTGCTCAGCACCCTGTACGGTGCGTCGCGAGAGCTGCTTGGGGACACCGTACAGAATCGAATCAGCCTGCGGATTCTCCAGAAAGCCGCCTCGCTCGATGTGGAGCGGTTTGAGAACGCGGAGACGTATGACGCCCTGCGCAATGCGTATGGCGAAGTCGGGTCGCGGCCGCTGGGCGTCATGCTGCAGCTCGTCGGGATTGGGCAAGCGCTCGTCACACTCGGCTCGATAGGCAGTCTGATGACACGACTGGGCGCGCAGGTGATGCCGCTCGTCCTGCTTGCAAGCATTCCGGGTGTGATCGTGTCCAGTCGATTCGGCGCCGAAAGCTATCGCATGATCCGCCGTCGCGCGACCGAGGCTCGTCATCAGAACTACCTGGGATCGCTCCTGACCTCAGACGCGCTCGTGAAGGAAGTGAGGCTGTTCGGCTTCGAGCGGTATCTCCTGGCCGGTTGGCAGCGGTACTACCACGCCTTCCGACAGCAGTTCGTGGGACTGCTCACGCGACGGAGCGGCTGGAGTCTTGCCGCGTCGCTCGCTTCGACGGCCCTGATTGCGGTGGCCACACTGTCGGTCCTGAGACGAGCCGCCCAGGGCGCCATTACGGTCGGTGACTTTTCGTTGTTTGCCCTGGGCATCGTTCAAGTGCAGGGCCAGTTTTCGAATCTCCTGTCGAGCGTGTCCGGCATCTACGAGAGCCTGCTCTACATGCGCAATCTGTTCGAGTTCCTCGAGCTGCCTTCCAGAGATCTCGATGCCGGCGAAACGTGGCGTGGGCCGATCGAGCGCATCGAGTTCGAGCGCGTGGGCTTTAGGTATCCGTTGACCGATCGCGATGTCCTGACCGACGTGTCGTTCAGCATCGATCGTGGCCAGGCCCTGGCGCTCGTGGGCGAGAACGGCGCTGGCAAGACCACGGTGGTGAAGTTGCTCACTCGGCTGTTCGAGCCCTCGTCTGGTCGTATCCTTCTGAACGGGCTGGATGCCGCCCGTTTCAGCCCTCGCAGCGTTCAACGCGAGATGAGCATCATCTTTCAGGATTACGGTGAGTATCAGATGACCGCCCGCGAGAATATCGGGCTCAGCCGTACTGACGCGCTCGGCGATGACGCGGCCATCGAAGCGGCCGGCCACAAGTCGGGCGCCACGGAGGTCGTCGGCACGCTTCCCGATCGCTACGAAACGATGCTTGGTCGGTTGTTTCCGGGCGGCCGGCAGTTGTCCGGTGGTCAGTGGCAGCGGCTGGCACTCGGGCGCCTCTATTTCCGGCCGGCGTCGGTACAGGTATTCGACGAGCCCACAGCCGCGCTCGACGCCGCCGCTGAGGCGGCGACCATCGATCGGCTTCGAGCGCATGGTACCGATCGCATCACGTTGCTCATCTCACACCGCTTCTCAACCGTCCGCATGGCCGACCGAATCATCGTCTTGCACGACGGATCGGTTGTCGAAGCCGGCTCACATGATGATCTGCTGGCCAAAGGTGGCATCTACGCCACGCTCTTCAATTTGCAGGCGAGGGGATATCGCGAGGGTCCGCAGCCGGCGTTTTCTGGGCAGACGACCTGACAAGCGCGACTTACTGAAAACTGTCTATTAAAAACTGAAAACTATTCTAACGTCGAGACTGCAGCTTCGAGAGCAGGTGGAGGATTTCCAGGTAGAGCCATACCAGCGTGACGAGCAACCCGAACGCGCCGTACCATTCCATGTGCTTTGGCGCGCCCCGTGCGACGCCCTGTTCGATGAAATCAAAGTCCAGGACCAGATTGAGGGCGGCGATTACCACCACGAACATACTGAACAGGATTCCAAACGTTCCACTCGAATGAATCAGTGGCACGCTGACCCCGAAGAAACCGAGGACGAAACTCACCAGATACAGCAGGGCGATCCCGCCGGTCGCAGCCACGACGCCCAGCTTGAAGTTCTCCGTAGCCCGTATCAGGCCCGATCGGTAGGCCAGGAGCAATGCGCCAAGGGTTCCAAACGTCAGGAACACTGCTTGGCTGACGATTCCGGGATATCGGGCCTCGAACACCACAGAGATCCCACCGAGTGCGACGCCTTCCAACGCTCCATAGATCGGTGTCGTGTAAGGGGCCAGGTTCTGTTTGAAGACTGTGAGCAGGGCGACGATGAATCCAGCCACGACTGAAACCATGATCCACGCCCCCAGGCTCGGATCGGCCGCACCCCGGTTCCAGACGTAGGCAGCTGCAGTCAGCAGGATGACCAGCGAAAGTGCGGTTTTGTTGACCGTTCCGCCAATCGTCATCTGCTCGGCACTGGGAACAGTCCGATACTTCGCGAACGTGTCAGCCGTCAGCGCCGGGTTACCGGACCGCATCGTCATCATGCCAGCCATGGTTTGCTCCTGGCCCGTATTCTACTGCCTCTTCCGCCCATCGCTCGCGAAGCGCGGCGCGTTGCCGCCGCCGTCTATGGATGGCATAGAGCGCGAGCAGCGTCACGACCATCCACAGCGCCGTCTGCGTCGTGAGGAACGGAACCCACGTCGTCCAGAACCTGTGCCGGTGCCAGAACGCGGCTTCGGCATCGTCCAGAGTCTGGCCGATCACCTCGGCAAACGCGCGCTCAAACGATGTACCCTCGGCCACTCGCGCGAGCACTTTTCCGGGTGCAGACGACCCATGATAGCGGAGGAGGTCTCGGACGAATGCTCCCGCCAATGTGTAGGCGCGCGTCCGCGCAGCGTCGTTCTGTGTGAAGAGCGCGTTGATCGCATCGAGATCCGTGCGGGGAATGGCGGTGAGTTCGCCGAACAGTCGTACCTGATCTTCGAGCCGCCAGTTGCGCTCTGCCGCCATGGCGAGACCTTCATGGAACCAGCGGGGCAGCGGGTGTCCGCCGGCCGCGCGAGTCATGAGGACGTGAGCGATTTCGTGGTGCAGCACATCCTCGAGCGTGTCGTGCGGGTAGACCGGCGCGCGAGACGGAAAGAGGACGACCACGCCTGCCGCACCCACGGCGAATCCCACCGTGGATGGAGGAACTTGACGAGCCCATTCCGAGCTCTCGGACGCTAGCACCACGCGGATGGCAGGTCCTTGATCGTCGAGGCCCACAAGCCGCATCACGGCGCGCAAGCGCGCCGGGTCAAACGACTGGAGCCGCGTACGTTCGGCAGCCAGGGTCGGCGGCGCTTCAATCTCGAGGCGCGGGAACGGCAGCGGGTCGGCCACCTGCTGAATCGCCGATACCAACCAGATGAGGATCACCAGCAACCGCAATGGAATTCTCTTTCTCGCAGTCTATGTCAAAAGCTGAGCCGTAGAAGTAAGAAGCAGGCCTAGAATAGCCAGTATGGCTGACGAAAAAGGTCTGAAGTCCTCGTTCGACCTTGCGATGGAACGCTTCCGGAAAAGTGACGAGGAGGCGGGTGTCGAATGGCAGCCGTTGACCGAAACGCAGAAGGCGGAGATTGCCGAGATTCGAAATTTCTACACGGCGAAGCTCGCCGAGATCGAGGTACTGCACCACGGGCGGCTACGGACGATGGTCGATCCTGGAGAGCGAGCCACGCGCGAGGAGGAGTACCGCCGCGATCGCGAGCACCTCTCGTCGGAACGCGACGCCAAGATCGAGAGGGTCCGCCGCGGTGAAGCTGCGAAGTAGAGCGCACGCTTCAGCGTGCGTGTGAAACACCTATGAAGTGAGCTTCGTCTTCAGGTCAGCGTCGTTGTCCTTGATGAACGCCCGGATCTCGTCGGCCATGTCCAGCAGCTTCGTCCACTGTTCCTTGTACAGTGTGACAGGAAAGCGGCCGAGCCCATAGACCGACACGCCGCCCTTCTCGCTGACCTTGAGGCTGGCGCTGCGACCACGTTGGCTTTTGAGTCGTTCGTTTTCTGCTTTGAGCCGCTCCAGTTCAGTTTTCAGATCGTCGTCTGCCATCTGATTCCTCGATTCGTGAACGTCACGCGACCTCGTCCTTGCCATTCTATCCGCCACGCATGGCCCGTGACGAGAACCAGGCGGTCGATGCGCGACACAGGCGCCGCGCGTCTACAATGAATCGGGTGCATCACGTCTACATCGTCCGCTGTGCCGACGGCACGCTGTACACCGGCTGTGCCCGCGATCCCCGCGAACGTGAGCGCGTGCATAACAGCGGTCGCGGCGCTCGGTACACAGCGGGGCGTCGCCCCGTGTCTCTCGTCTATTCCGAAACGTTCGAATCGCTCGGTGACGCGCTGAGACGTGAGTGTGAGCTGAAGCGCTGGCCACGCAGGAAGAAGGACGCGTTGGTCGCACGGGGGAGGGGGTTAGGAGGGGTTAGGAGAGGTTAGGAAGGACTGCTTCGATTCCTTCGGACGAACGGCTGCAGTTCCTCTATGTGACCGTTGAGGTCATCCCGACTTAGACGGACGCGAGAAGGACGACAACTTCGTCGCGTCGGTCTATTGACCGGACTTCAAGGTGCTGCCTGTCCTTAGTGTCGGGTGTGCCAATGGTGCTGTGGCTGCCGCCTTGGTGCTGTGACGTAGTCTTAAGGTTATGCCATGGCAGGCCTGAAGGCCTGCGCTACGTACGAGTGCGAGCACCCAGCACTGCACCCAGCACCCGGCACTCAGCACAGCACCCGGCACCAGGCACCAGGCACGAAGCACGAAGCACCCAGTCCCACTTCCAAGAGTACAATTCAACAGCATGAAGCTTCTCTATTCCTATCTGCGGAACTATTGGGCCCTGGTGGCCCTCGCACTCCTGCTTGCCACCATCAACCAGGTCTTCTCGCTGCTGGATCCACTGATCTTCAGGTACGTCATCGACGAATACGCGACCAAATTCCAGGAATACACGACGGGAGAGTTCTTTCGAGGCGTCAGCCTGCTGCTCGGCGCCGCGATGGGCGTGGCCTTCGTGTCGCGCGTGGCCAAAAACTTTCAGGACTACTACATCAACGTCGTCACACAACGGCTGGGCGCGCAACTGTATTCGGACGGTATTCGCCATTCGCTCGAGCTTCCGTATTCGGTGTTCGAGGATCAGCGAAGCGGGGAGACGCTCGGCAAGCTTCAGAAAGTCCGGTCGGACGTCGAGAAGCTGATCTCGGCAAGCATCAACGTCCTTTTTACCTCGCTTGTCGGCATCATCTTCGTCATGATCTATGCGCTCAGCGTGCACTGGGTGATCGCACCTGTGTATTTCCTGACCGTGCCGCTCCTGGGACTCCTCAGCTCGGTGCTGAGCCGCCGCATCAAACAGATTCAGAAAGTCATCGTGGCGGAGACGACGGCTCTGGCCGGATCGACGACGGAGTCGCTGCGGAACATCGAACTCGTGAAGAGCCTGGGTCTGGGACAGCAGGAGATTGAACGGCTCAATGCGACGACGGCAAAAATTCTAAAGCTCGAGCTGAAGAAGGTGAAGTACCTGCGGAGTCTCAGCTTCATCCAGGGGACCTGTGTCAATGCCCTCCGGACGGGGATCCTGGCGTTGATGCTCTACCTGATTTACACGCGCGCGATCACGGTCGGCCAGTTCTTTTCGCTCTTCATCTATTCGTTCTTCATCTTTGGACCGCTTCAGGAGCTGGGAAACATCATCAACATCTATCGTGAAACAGAGGCGTCACTGAACGTGTTCGAGGGCATCCTGCGCATTTCCAAGGAACCGAAGCCGGCCAATCCCTCGCCGCTGACCGATCTGCGGGCGCTCGCATTCGAGCAGGTGGGATTTCAGCACCAGTCGGCCTCGTCGCCCGCCGTGAGCGATATTTCCTTTAATGTCCGGCGCGGCGAAACGGTCGCCTTTGTCGGGCCATCGGGAGCAGGGAAGACCACGCTCGTCAAGTTGCTGGTCGGACTCTATCGACCCTTGGTCGGTCGCATCCTTTATAACAATCTCCCTCATACAGAGATTGATCTCGATGCGCTGCGCGAGCGGATTGGATTCGTAACGCAGGATACGCAGCTCTTTTCAGGCACGATTCGCGAGAATCTGCTGTTCGTCAATCCCACGGCTTCTGATGCGGAATGTCTCGAGGTGCTGCGAAAGGCTGCCTGCGACAGCCTGTTGGCGCGAGCCGATCGTGGTCTCGACACCGTCATCGGAGAAGGCGGCGTCAAGGTGTCGGGTGGAGAGAAGCAGCGGCTGTCGATTGCGAGGGCGTTGCTGCGTCGGCCGCAGCTGCTGGTCTTCGATGAGGCCACGTCATCGCTCGACTCTCTTACTGAAGAAGGTATTGTCGAAACGATACAGGCGGTGGCCAGGGATGGTGATGCCATTACGATTTTGATCGCGCACCGGCTCTCCACGATTCTCCACGCCGATCAGATCTACGTACTCGAGCGAGGCCGTATTGTCGAGACCGGTCGTCACGAAGAATTGGTCGCCCAGAAAGGCCTGTACTACGCGATGTGGCGGCAGCAAATTGGCGAGCGTCGCGGACTGGGCGCCGAAACCGCAATCAGAAGCCTTCAGCCATCGGCAGTCAGCCTTCAGCGCTGACGTTCTGGAGATCCGCGTAGATTCCGCTGATCCGTGTGGTTCCGCGTCACAGAATGGCCTGGTTCGGCAGCCTTCCTCCCGCAATCCGTTCAAATCCGGCCCGATCTGCGTTAGTAACTAATAGGAGAGCGGCCGGAGGATGCCCACTGTGCATACGAGCGAACGAGTTATCAACGACCTCACCATTCTTCGGCTGTATGGGGACCTGGCCGCGAGCCCGGAAGATACCGAGCTCGAGACCTTCAAATCCGCGCTCGCGGATCTCCTGACGCGCGGTCGGCTGGTCATTGCGATTAATTTGGCCGGTACAAATGTTGTCGACGCCGAAGGGCTCGGAGAGCTGGTGGCAGGTTTCAAACGCGCGAAGTGTCTTGGTGGGCGCCTGGCACTCATCGCGCCGGCTGAGCGCGTGAGAAAGCTCCTGGCGGTCACAAAGCTCGACTCCGTATTCAAGCTGTTTGCGACCGAGCAGGAGGCGATCGATCGCTGGTCTCCAGACTCGCCCCGGCAAAACCTGCACGACAGTCCCGCCGACAGACAACCATTCAACAACGCCTATATCTAACCGCGCACGCTAAAGCGTGCGCGCTATGAACTCGTCACCCTTCCGTCGAACCCCCCTATAAATGAAGGATTTGCGCCGAATGATTCACTCGGCGCGCTGACCCTGCAAGGAATTCCTCGCTCTCCGTTCTAAGTCACAGCGAGCCTGCATCGGCCGGGCCGGTGCACGCAGGTGAGCGGGGAGGGTGCAGTGTCTACGCATCGACCAGGTTGGGATCCGCGTTACTACCAGATTGCCGTTCTCGCATCGCTTCTGACGTATGGAATCGGGTGGCTCGATTTCGAAATCAGCCTGACCCGGACCGGGCTCATCCTTGCGAGCGTTCTTTTCACGCAGTACGTCTGCACCGCGCTCTGGAACCTGCCCGCGTTCGATCCACGAAGCGCTTTGATTTCCGGCCTCTCGTTATGCCTCTTGCTACGCACGAACAACCCCGCAATAGCCCTCGTCGCGGCCGCAGTCACGGTCACGAGCAAGTTCATCCTTCGGGTTGGCGACAAGCACGTCTTCAACCCGACGAATTTTGGACTGGCGTTCATGATGCTGGTCACCGACACGGTATGGGTTTCGCCCGGGCAATGGGGGAACGCCGCGATGTTCGCCTTTCTGATGGCGTGTCTTGGCGGGCTCGTTGTCAATCGAGCTGCGCGTAGTGACGTCACCGTCGCATTCCTGGCGGTCTACGGCGCACTGATCTTCGGCCGATCGCTCTGGCTCGGCGAGCCGCTGAGCATACCGACGCACCGGCTCGCGAGCGGTGCGCTTCTGCTTTTCTCCTTTTTCATGATCTCCGACCCGAAGACTACGCCCGATTCTCGCGCGGGCCGACTGGTCTTTGCCACACTGGTTGCTCTGGGTGCCGCCTATATCCAATTCAAGCTGTTTCGAACCAACGGCCTCATCTGGTCGCTTGCCGGCTGGTCGCTGTTCGTTCCGGTCATCGACTGGGTACTACCCGACGGGCGCTATCACTGGATTCAGCTGATCGGCCAACAGACGAAGGGAGCATCGAACATGAAACGGGCAGGCATTGCGGCGTCAACTATCCTGATTCTCACGTGTGCGGCCAGGCCGGCCGATGCGTTCTGTGGCTTCTACGTCTCCAAGGCCGACACCAGGCTCTTCAACCGCGCGTCGCAGGTCGTGCTGGTCCGCGACGGCGATCGTACCGTCCTCACGATGGCCAACGATTTCAGTGGCAGCCCGATTGATTTTGCCGTGGTCATTCCTGTCCCCACCCGAATCGAACGCGAGCAGATCCACGTGGGTGACAAGGCCTTGATTGATCACCTCGATGCTTTTTCTGCACCTCGCCTCGTTGAATACTTCGACGAGAATCCGTGCGAGCTTCGTCGATTCGACTCGAGGAATGCGTTACCGATGAGCGCCGCACGGGAGGCCGTTGCGGGGGGTGTGACGCGTGACAGGAGCCTCGGCGTCACCATCGAGGCGCAATACACCGTGGGCGAATACGACATTCTGATCCTGTCAGCCAATCAGAGCGCCGGGCTTGAAACATGGTTGCGTCAGAACGGATACCGGATTCCGAACGGTGCGGCTCCGGTCCTCGAAAGCTATATTCGGCAGAACATGCGGTTCTTTGTCGCGAAGGTCAACCTGAAGGAGCGCGCGAAGGCCGGGTTCTCGTACTTGCGGCCCCTTCAGGTCGCGTACGAATCGCCAAAATTCATGCTTCCAATTCGGCTCGGCACGGTGAATGCCGACGGCCCGCAGGAACTCTTTGTTTACGCACTGACCAGGCGGGGTCGTGTTGAAGCCACCAACTATCGAACGGTAAGGCTCACCACCGGAGCGGAACTTCCGATCTTCGTGAAACAGGAGTTTCCGGCATTCTACAAAGCCATGTTCTCGAAACACGTCAATCAAGAAGACATGCGTGCCGTCTTTGTGGAGTATGCGTGGGACATGGGGTGGTGCGACCCATGTGCGGCGGATCCCCTCTCGCGCGATGAGTTGCGCAACCTTGGTGTCTTCTGGCTCGACGAAGGGCCCATGCCCGCGCCGGGTCGACCCCGCGTGGCTCCGATATTCCCTCGGCCGGCACCTCAGAACGTTTTCATCACGCGGCTGCATGTGCGGTATGACGGCGCCCACTTTCCAGAAGACCTGGTCTTCCAGGAAACGGCGGACCGCGAAAATTTCCAGGCTCGGTACGTGCTCCGTCACCCATGGACCGGCACCGGGACGTGTTCTGCGGCCGTTCAGTATCGTCAGGAACTCGAGCAGCGACGTGAGCGCGAATCGCAAACGCTGGCGTCGTTGACCGGCTGGAACATCCACGACATTAGAAGAAAGACAGGACTCCAGTCACAAAGTGGACCGGCCGAATCGTCCGTCAAGTGGTGGGAAAGGCTTTGGAAACAATAGTGATTCGCGATCTGTGATTCGTGATCACCAACGAATCACGAATCACAGATCAGCAAATCACCAATGGTCTTCACAGAGTGTTGTAGACCATCGCGAGGAAATCGTTCGGCATCATGAAGCCTTTGCCCCAGGTGGCGTCGAACTCGGCGCTCGGCTTCGATGCCTGCACCTCTTCCAGCTTCCGGCCGCTCGTCTTGAGCTTGCGGACGCGGTCCCGGACCGTGACCAGCATGTCGCGGTAACTCGTGAGTGCCGCTCTGTCTGCCAGTGGCCCGTGGCCGGGAACGAACCGTGTGGAGTTGTCGCCCATTTTCAGAGCGCGATCTGCTGCCGCAATCATGCCGTTGACGTTGCCGCCCGTGCCGGCATCGATGACCGGATACACGCCGTTGAAAAAACAGTCACCAAGGTGCATCACATTGCTCTTGGTGTAATGAATGTAGATATCAGTATCCGTGTGCGCAGGTTGGATGTATCCAAGCTCGACGGCCTCGCCATTGGCCTGCATCTTATGGGTGTCCTTGAATGTCTGCGTCGGCCTTGCAGTTGCAGGCGCTGGCTCAAAGTGCATTCCCAACAAGTCGTGCGACTCCGAGAGACGCTTGGCAGTGTTCTCGTGTGCCAGAATTCCCGCACCAGCCTGACGGAAGTTCGCGTTGTTGTCGGTATGGTCGAAGTGCCAGTGTGTATTGATCAGGAGCTTGATCGGCACATCGCCCATGCCGTCGATCGTCTTCCGGAGTGCGGACCACACCGGCAATACGAACGTGTCCACGACAATCTTTCCATCCGCCCCGTGAAGCACGGCCACGTTTCCGCCCGGGCCTGACAACATCGTCAGATTGCCGCCAAGCTTGACGGTTTCGATGGGCGCGGCGGCCATCTGGGCGCGTATTGCCGCGAGCGGGTCACTGGGCGGTGCGGTCGCCGGCTGCTGGGCGGAACGCGCCAGGAGGCGTTCCACCAGCGAACCCTGGAAGATGCCGGCAACAACGGTGCTACCCGCAACGACACCGGTGGACTGCAGCAGCTCGCGGCGAGTCATGGGCTTCACGTCACGCTTGATGATCATATAGAGAGCTCCTATTCGCTTCGGTCATCTGCAGAGCAACGGAACCGTGCGATCGATTCCGACGTAGCTAGGTGATGAAGCGTCAGTGCGAAAAGCCGACTTGATAACATATCTGCTCGAACGAAGCAATGAGTGGTCTGATCTTGGGCCTTCCATAGGAGCCTGACTATACTGACGGCGGCTGTGACGAACCTGAAGCACGACCTGGAGGCGTTGCGGATTGATCGTGGCCCGGAACGTGCGGGATCGCGACGATGGCTGGCATGGGTGGGAGGGCTGCTCGTTGTGGCCGGCGCCGGAACGGGTGTGTGGTTCTGGCTTACGCGCGAGCGGCCCACGGAAGTTCAGGTGGCAACGGTCGTTGAGCGCGCAACCGGCGCCCAGGCCGCCGTGCTGAACGCTACGGGATACGTGACCGCACGGCGACGCGCCACCGTGTCGTCCAAGATCACAGGCAAGGTTGTCGAAGTGAACGTCGAAGAAGGTATGGCGGTCAGGGAAGGGCAGGTGCTGGCTCGACTCGATGACGCCAATGCTCGCGCCGCGCTCCTGCTGGCTGAGGCCCAGGCCGAGGCCGCGCGCCAGGCCGTGGCGGAAACGGAGGTCCGGCTGGCCGAGGCGCGCGTCACGCTCCGGCGGCGCCTGCAGCTCGTGAAGGATGGGCTCGCCACTCAAGCCGAGGTCGACCAGGCCCAGGCGGAGGTGGATTCAATCACCGCCCGTATCGCGGCATCACGCCAGCAGGTTCGCGTGGCCGAGAGTCAGGTCGCGGTCCAGCAGACCGATCTCGACAACACCGTGATTCGTGCGCCGTTCGGTGGTGTCGCGATTTCAAAGGATGCCCAACCTGGCGAAATGGTTTCGCCCGTCTCAGCTGGAGGAGGCTTCACGCGCACAGGAATTTGCACCATCGTCGACATGCGATCGCTCGAGATTGAAGTTGACGTCAACGAGGCCTACATCAACCGTGTGATGCCAGGCCAGAGCGTGTCGGCCGTCCTCGACGCCTATCCAGACTGGCAGATTCCGACGCGGGTCATCACGATGGTCCCGACTGCCGATCGACAGAAGGCCACAGTGCTCGTTCGGATTGGGTTCAACGAGCTCGATCCGCGAATCCTGCCGGACATGGGGGTCAAGGTAATGTTCCTGCGGGAGGAAGAGGATACGGCAACCCAGGATGCCGCATCGCGTGTGCGCGCAGTCATCGTGCCAAAGGTCGCCGTCCGTACCGAGAGTGGCCAGAACCTCGTGTTTGTCGTGAAAGGTAACGTCGTCGAGCGACGGGCCGTCAAACTTGGCGGTGCCGACGGTGATCGGCTCGAGGTCATCGCGGGACTGCAATCGGGCGAGCAGGTGGTCTCACCGCTGCCCGCGGATTTGCAGGATGGCAATTCCGTCACGGTGAAGTGAAAGGCGCGAAGTACAGGTCGCGGCAGAGCCCCACCAGCTGCCGACAGAGCGGATCGCTGTTCCAAAAAACCGCCGAGCACCAGAGGTGCGAGGTACAGGTCGCGGGGGTGGGCCCCCGCGACAATTAAACTATGACTAGCGAGAACAACGCGCTCGTCCGCGTCTCGGATGTGCACAAGCACTTCAGTCGTGGCAGCGAGCGGATCGACGTGCTGAAAGGCGTGAACCTCGAGATTCCCAAAGGCGATTTCCTGGCCCTTATGGGACCTTCAGGGTCCGGGAAAACGACCCTCCTCAATCTCATGGGCGGTCTCGATACGCCGACCGGCGGCCACGTCGAGGTCGGCGGCGTGCGCATCAGCGAGCTTGGTGGCGGCAGACTCTCGCGCTGGCGTGCCCAGCACATTGGCTTCGTATTTCAGTTGTACAACCTGCTGCCCGTACTGTCGGCCGAGCGCAATGTCGAACTGCCGCTGCTCTTGACCAGGTTGTCGAAGGCCGACCGCCGCAAGCATGTGGCAATTGCGCTCAAAATCGTGGGGCTTGCCGATCGTGCGAAGCACTACCCGCGCCAGTTATCGGGTGGACAAGAGCAGCGTGTCGGGATCGCACGCGCGATCGTGACCGATCCCGACCTTGCTGTTGTGCGACGAGCCAACCGGAGATCTCGACCGAAAGGCGGGCGATGAAATCCTGGATCTGCTTCAAGCGCTCAATCGAGAGCACGGCAAGACGATTGTGATGGTCACACACGATCCCCACGCAGCCGAGCGGGCCAGGCGAACGCTGCATCTCGAGAAGGGCTCGCTGGGGGTTGCCGCATGAAGTACCTCCCTCTCGTCTGGCGCAGTCTCTGGCGGCGCAAGATCAGAACGATCTTCACGCTGTTATCGATCTTCGTCGCGTTTCTGCTCTTCGGCTTTCTGATGACCATCCGCGCCGCATTTTCATTTGGCATCGATCTGGCTGGCCTCGACCGGCTCATGGTGATTCACAAGATCAACATCATCATGCCGCTGCCGGTGGCGTACCAGGGTCGCTTGCAGACGGTCCCAGGGGTTGAATCCGTCACGCACAATACCTGGTTCGGCGGCTTCTATCAGGAACAGACGAACTTTTTTGCCACCATCGCGCTCGAGCCGGAGCCGTATTTCAAGATGTATCCGGAGGTGAACTTGCCGCCCGAGCAGATGAAAGCGTGGCTCGCCGATCGGCAGGGTGCCGTGGTTGGCCGGAACCTGGCAGACCGTTTCGACTGGAAGATCGGCGACAGGATTCCAATTCAAGCCACGATCTACCAGCACAAGAGTAGTGGCAATACCTGGGAGTTCAACCTTGTCGGCATCTACGACGGCGGGCCGGGCGTGGACAAGACCAATTTCTTCTTCCGGTACGACTATCTCGACGAAGGCCGGCAGATTGGTGAAGGCCTGGTCGGTTGGTACGTCGTGAAGATTGCCGATGCCTCCCGTTCGCAGCAAATGGCGGCTGCCTTCGACGAAATGTTTGCCAATTCGCCGGCTGAGACGAAGACCACGACCGAGAAAGGCTTTATCGATGGATTTGCCAAACAGATTGGTGACATTGGCTCCATTATGATGGCGATTCTTGCAGCCGTGCTCTTTACGATTCTGCTCGTCGTCGGCAATACGATGGCGCAGGCCGTCCGCGAGCGCACGAGCGAGCTTGCCGTTCTCAAGACGCTCGGCTTCTCTGACGCCAAGATCCTGACCCTCGTCCTTGCCGAGTCCCTGTTCATTGCTGTGGTAGGAGGCGGCCTTGGTCTCCTGTTGGCCTGGGCGGTGGTGCAGTTTGTCGGCGATCCCACCGGTGGCCTGCTTCCAATCTTCGTGCTCCCAGGTCGGGACCTCATTGTTGGCGTCGTGCTGATTGCTCTGGTCGGGATCATGGCCGGGTTGCTGCCCGCGACGAACGCCATGCGGATCAAAATCACCGAGGCGTTGAGGAAAGCCTGACATGTCCTGGCTCACGCAAATCCTCGCCGTCACATCCCTCAACCTGCGGACGATTCCTGAGCGGCTCGGATCGTCGACGGTCGCCGTGGTCGGGATTGCCGGTGTCGTGATCGTCTTTGTCGCCGTGCTGTCAATGGCGGAAGGCTTTTACGCTGCCATGCGGGGGGCCGGGTCGGCAGACCGCGCGCTGGTGATGCGCAGCGGTGCGGCCGACGAAATGACGAGCGGACTCGGTGGCCCAGAGGCCGACATCATCAAGCAGGCACCCGGCATCCTTCGCCACGACCAGCGCACGCTCGCGTCGGCTGAGCTCTTTGTCATTATCGATGTGCCGAAGCGGTCCACGTTGACGCCGGCGAACGTGCCGATGCGCGGCATCGAGCCAGCGACGTTTCAGGTCCGCAAGGAAGCCAGGATTGTCGAGGGCCGCATGCTGCAGTTTGGTACGAACGAAATTGTCGCGGGCCGTGCCGCCGAGCGACAGTTCACAGGCTTGTCGGTCGGCTCGCAGTTGAAGTCTGGTCAGACGACCTGGACCGTGGTTGGCGTGTTTGAAACAGGAGGCAGCGTCTCAGAGACCGAGCTCTGGTGTGACGCACGTGTCTTACAAGGCGCGTACCGCAGAGGTAACAGTTATCAGTCCGTGCTGGCGCGGCTCGAATCGCCCGAATCGTACAATGCCTTCAAGGACTGGTTGACCTCGAACCCGCAAGTCAACGTGTCCGTACGTCCGGAAGTCGAGTACTACACGGCGCAGTCCATCACGCTCACCAACCTCATTCGAACGGTGGGGTTCGGCATTGCAACGCTCATGGGCATTGGAGCCGTATTTGGCGCCGTCCTGACGATGTACACGGCCGTGGCGACGCGGACGAGGGAAATTGCCACGCTGCGTGCGCTTGGATTCAATACCTTCTCGGTGGTGATCTCCGTTCTTGCCGAGGCACTGGGCCTGGCTGCAATCGGGGGAGTGATAGGTGGAATCGTGGCGTACGTTGCGTTCAACGGCTATCAGACGTCAACCATGAACTGGCAAACGTTCAGTCAGGTGGCATTCGCGTTTGCCGTGACGCCCGCACTGTTGGTCCAGGGACTCGTGTACGCCCTGGTCATGGGTCTCATCGGCGGCTTACTGCCGGCCATCCGAGCGGCAAGGTTGCCCATCTCGTCGGCGCTCCGGGAACTGTAAGACCTTTCAACGCAGAGTTCGCAGAGGCCGCGGAGGGCGCAGAGAATCTTACCCAAAGAGAGTTTTTCTGCGACCTCCGCGACCGCTGCGTCCTCAGCGTTGTGCTGTTTGACCGTCACTTCTTGACTGGTTCGCCGACCCTTATTCTCTGTACCCCCCGTTCGTCGGCGTACTCACGATTGTCCTCGCAGATGTACTCGAGCAGCGTGTAGTTGGGCATGCGCCTGTACGCGAAGGTGATCGTCCAGGGTTTTTCGAGCGTAACGGGATCCTCGATGGTGATTTCGTTCCACAAAATCTGGGGGGCGACGAACCGGATGCGTTCCCTGATTCGCATATCTTTTGAGTGCGGCACGTTCTGATACCGAACGCTCTCTTTGACGCCGACGGTATCGACCAGCAGGGTCTCTCCTTCCCACCGTCCCACTGAATGGCCGTAAAAGCCAGGCTCGACCTCATCGACGGCTTTCTGCGGTCGATCGAGGTGGATCCGGCGAACCTGCGTATAGGCTTCCTCGATGATTGTGACCTGGCCCCGGCTCTGAAGAATCTCCATCGGGAACACGGCGCCCATCATGCCCGGCATGCCGTCGGGCAGACAGTGTGTCGATCCGGTCGCGAGCGGCTCCCCCTTTGCGTCGGCTTCGCGGGCCGCTTGAACTTTTGCCTGCCACTCCTTGTGATACGTGGGCCGGAGCGGTGGGGGCGGGGCTGGAGGTGGTATCAACGGATCTTTCTGCGGCCCGCCTGTTCCACGTCCAAAGCCTCCGTAGCGCTCCCAGGAGCCGGTGATGTCGGGGACGTTCGCGGTGCCGGTCTGCTGTGCCGATGCACCGAATCGTGCGAACGTCACCAGGACGCAGGTAATGACCAGTGTCTTTGAATGCATTGCAAATCCCGTGTGCTACTCAGGTTCGGGAGTTCTCTTGAATGTATTGGCGGCTGGAACGCCGGGCTCCATTTTCTTGCCGTCAGGTAGCGTGATCTCGAGCAGCAGTCCTCCTGCCTGACCGGTCAGAAGCGGCGCAACGATGGCTTTCACCTGGTCCCCGGCCTTGATCATGTTCGAGCGCCAGCCGAGCCGTTGCATCATGTTGATGCTCGTGCACTCGATGGAGAAGTGCTGGACGCCGCCCTTGCCATCGGGCACGTCGAGTTCTATATAGGCGTGCGGGTTGGTCCATTGAAATTTGGTCACCGTGCCTTTGAGCGTCTGGGTGCGAGTGTGGTCGTACATCGCAAAGGAATGATGAGCGAACGCCGGACCTGCCGTGAGCAACACGAACAGGCTCACCCAGCCCCCCACCTTCGGTCGGTGTCTCTCAGGCATCATTGTTCATCCCCCAAGCCTGTTTGTTAAGGTGTCCGTCGCTTCGACATGCGAGACGGGTTTCGATGTTAGCGCAGCTGGGTGCCGGCTGCATGTCCAAGTTGGCGGCAATCGTTGGTTTTTCGGGGACGCGCTAGCGGAGAATATCAAGTGCCGTGAAAGAGCGCTCGAACGAATCCGCGCGAGTAGGATTGTGCGTCAGTTGTGGGCACGCGCGCCGCGTGGAGTCCGTGCGCGGCGCGGTGTTCTATCGGTGCGGGTATTCCGACGTCGACCCCTCGTTCCCTAAGTACCCGCAGCTGCCCGTGCACGCCTGCGCGGGATATGCACAGGGCTACCCGTCATCAGCTCGCGATTCCGACGATTCCTGAAGCGTTGCAAGGGCACCGGGCGCCGGTGCCCCTTGCGAAATCGCAGACTCGTCGCGATCAGGCGCTGCGGATTCCAGATCGCGGGTCAAGAGCCTTGTCGATTACTGATTAATGCTCCAAAACAACGAGCACGAAGCGCCGTCAAGCGTGAACCGAATCTCGCGAAGGAAGGAACCTAGGCCAGACGTGAAGATGGACCCTTGATATCTTCCGTTGGACAGCAGAACGTTAGATTGCACGACCGTTAGGCCGCTAGGTCGCGTATCGCGGGTCTCTCTAACCATCCAAGTATTGGCGGCAGGCGCAGGACTTGCCGTTACGACAAAATCCAAGGTCGCGCCGTTGGTGGCGTTGACGGTTGGGCCGGGAAACACAGTCGATCCCGGATTCGTCGCTCCTGCTGGTGCTCCACACGCAAGTGTCAATGGCAGAGGGTCGGGCGGTGGAGGTGGCGGCGGCGGTGGTGGTGGCTCGGAACTGCGCGCCACGCAATTTCCGTCGTACCCCTCGGTGTTCGGCATCCCGTCCCCATGACTCATGTGACCCTGGTATGCCGACGCACTCACTTCGAGCAGCATGAAGGTCCCGCCACTAGTTCGATGGCAGAGCGTGACTCTGTTTCCGCCGGGTTCGAGCATCGCACTGGGACTCGCGGGATTCGAACGGTTGTCGCATGCCGTCGCGACGATTACAAGAACGCACAACCATAGGAGACGCGGGCTGCAAGCTTGAAGCTTCCTCATGGTGGCACCCATTGGATGGATTGGATCGGCGACCCTTATGGGTCCTTTCCAATTGCGGAATAGGCAAACCGGGTGCCGAGGTGGGCACTCTTGAGAATTGGCTCTCTGGCCGGAGGTTACTGGGTGCTCACGTCCTCGTCATTCGCAAAGCGCTTACAAATCAAGGACCTGACCTTACGAATCTGCGCAGATTGGCGAGGCGGGCGTTTCGCGCTGGCTCGGCGGGTTGCGGCGGGTGGCACCTCGCCTATCAAGTCAGTCTCGGCAGCATCTGTGCGTTCCACTCTTCGTATTGGGTTCTGATGCGTTTGAACATGTCGCCATGGGATCCGCGCACGTCGTTTTTTTCACCAGGGTCGAGCGAGAGATCGAACAGATATTCATTACCGGAGTCGTTGAGATACTTCCAGTTTCCCACGCGCGCCGCCGCCCGTGCCTGTGTTCGCCAACATAGTGTTCGCTCGTAGGGCAGGCGCGTACCCTTGCACACTGGCATCACGTCTTCCCCGTCCAGCGGGGACGCTGGGTCGGGCGCTGTTCCGGTGGCCGCCAGGATCGTTGCGGTCCAGTCCATGGTAATGATGGGCTGATCGCTGAGACGACCCGCGGGGATCGTGCCTGGCCAGCGAACGATCGCGGGGACTCGAATGCCGCCCTCCCACAAGTAGAACTTTTGAAATGAAAAGGGCCAGTTGTATGAGTAGCGCTCTCCGCCGTTGTCGCTCGTGAAGATCACCAGCGTATTGCGGTCGAGTCGCGCACGACGCAGCGCATCGAGTACACGGCCAATGCCAGCGTCCATGCTTTTGACCATGGAGGCATAGATCTTCAGCGAACCGCCATTGATCATGGGTCCTTCGCCATGGGTCGTGTGGCCGATGGCCTCATCCTCGGGGCCCTCCCATGGCGAATGGGGCGCGGTGTAGTGGAGACTGAGGTAGAAGGGCTTCGTGCGGCGCCGGGTGATGAACTCCACGGCCCTGTCTGACAGGATGTCCGTCAGGTACCCGACACGCTGAATGGGCTCGAGGTTTTCCCAGAGATCCGCGCCTCCAGAATCGCTCGATCGATGCGTGAAGTAGTCGCCGGCACCGCTCAGAATGCCGAAAAATTCGTCGAACCCGTGACGGTTCGGCCCGAATTCCGGCTTCCAGCCGAGGTGCCACTTGCCGATGAGAGCGGTGTCGTACCCATTGGCTTTCACCAGTGCGGCTATCGTCGGCTGATCCGCTGGAAGCCCGTTGTCCCGATCGCGGGCGGTCAACGGCTCGTGCAGTCCGACTTCGGTGCGCTGCGGATATTGCCCCGTCACAAAGGCGCACCTCGTCGGTGTACACACCGGTGCTGCCGCATAGGCGCTCGTGAGCTTCACGCCTTGACGGGCGAGTCCGTCGAGGACCGGAGTCAGATAATCCGGACGGCCGTAGCAGCTGAGGTCGCCATATCCGAGATCGTCAGCCAGGATGAACAGCACGTTCGGCCGCGGCGCCTGCGATGAAAGCCCTATCCGTGCGCCGGCAGCCAGCGCACTGGTCGCTGCAGCGGAATTGAGAAACTCGCGACGAGTTACCTTCAACGGCATGCACCCTCCCGTTCAGCAAGCTAATAGCGGCTCAGCACGAGCCTGATCGGAGCCGGACGCGCGGCGGCGCGCCGAACGACGAACCTGAGCTCCGTGCCGCGGGTCAGCCGCACAGGTGACTTCAAGACATAAGGTGTCGGCCATGCTGCGGGTGGATTCAGAGCCAGCAGCAGCACCTCGGTTCTGCCATCCCGTGTACGCGCTGAGAGTTCCATCGAGGTAATCCCGGGCGTCACGTCGGGCTTCAACGCCCAGACCGTGCTATCAGCTGTCAGTCGCACGCTCGCGCGAAGAGAATCCGGTGAGGTGCTCGTACCCCCGCGACCGGACGGGCGGCCTGCTTCGAGCACGAGGTCGGACGGCTCGGCCTTAGGGCGTCCGCGTGCGAAAAACAGCCCGAGCGTCCCGGAGTCGGCGACGGGCTCGCTGCCCACGCGATAGTGCACCTCTGCGACGATGCGGGCGCCGGCAGGGAGTCGATGAGCCACGCCGTCGGGAAGCTTCGCGAACCCGTACCAGGGGGTCCAGCTTCCCAACCACTGTCCGGTCGCTTCCACAGTGAACATCGCGGCGCGGACGGCCCGTCGATTGCCGGGGATGAACTCGAGGGCGTTGACCAAACGTGGTGCCGTCAGCCCGAGATCGACAATTGTCCTTCGCACGACGTCGCCCGCCCCGGCTTCGATGCGGATCGTGTCGAGTCGTCGCGTGACGTCGGGCTCGCCCAACCACCAGTGCCCGACATGCGCGACCGCCCGCACCGGCGGCGGAGCGGACTGCGCACCGGGCACATTCAAAAAGGTCGCGCCCGCGTTGCGAGGCCCGAGGCCTTCCACCCACGAGATGAGAAACTGCGTTTCGCGCAGCGTGAGGCCGTTGTCGTTCGCGAACTCGCCGTAGCCTGCCACGGCAGACCAGGGCGGCATGTGTCGCCGAAGCACCTCAGTGCGCATCGACGCGCGCTTCACCCAGCTCTGCTCGTAGGTGGAGAGCGGGAAGGAAAGACCACCTTCGTTGTGGCATGAAACGCAGCGGCTTTCGAGCATCCGGACAATTTCCCGGTCGAAGAGCACAGTGGTCCTGACCGACCCGTGCGTGTAAACCCTCAGCGACCCGACGAAGGCCAGGACGATGACGCACGCGATGACCACCGGATTCCCCCATCGGTTCATCCTCACAACGCCGCCTCCAGAACCTCAAACGTCGTCGTGAACGTATGCAAAGTGTCTCCGCGGCGGAACTGCGTCCATGCCCGATAGCGTCCGGGCTTCGGCATCAGCCCGTCGAAAGTCACCTCCGGGCCGCCGCGCAAGGCTTCGAGGTCCGCGCCGGGCGGGATGAGGAATACCGGCTCGCTGTCTTCGTCCCCAGCATTGAGGATGTCGAGCGAGTGTGTGTGCACGGCGTCCAGCATGTCCTCGCTCATGATGAGCGTGTGACCGAACGCGCCGAGGTACGTCTGCAGGTCCGTGACAGGCAGGCCAGTCCGCGTGTCGGTCAGCATGAACTTCAGGTGGCCGTAGAGTCCGGCGACGAACGTTGGCGGATCGAACGACACGGTGGCCGTGATGTCCCCGACTGTCTTTCTGAGCTGGGTATCGGGGACGAGCCGTGCGCGGCTGCTGGCGAGGTCACCGCCGTAGCCTGCGGTGACGACCGGGTGCGCGGTGAGCTGCGCCGCCCCTCCCGAGGGCATGAAGTCCGACAGCACCTTGTAATAACCGGCCCTCGGCAGCGTGACATCGATCGCCCACGAGCCATTGGTCTGTTGGGTGGGATGGATGTGCGCAAAGTGTTCCATGTCTTGCGAAATCACGAAGAGGTGGTACTGCTGCTCATGGACGGTCTCGAACCTCGTGACGGGCTCGTCGCTGTCGGGCCGGAAGACGTAAAACGACCATTGCGCAGGCCGACCCGCCCGAACGACCGGCGGCAGAGTCTGGAGGTTCACCCGGTAATTCCGCACGTCGAAGGGCGTCGCTTTGACCAGCGCCATTCCGCAGCGCGGGCAGGTGCCAGGAATCTCGCCGGTGTAGTCCGGATGCATCGGGCAGACGAACGCGGTCGCCCCGGAGTCTGGCGCCGGACCTGGTGTCACGCCTGGTCCGACGCGTTGCTCGGCGCCGATTGCCAGCGCTACGAGCAACGTCCCGACCACGATGACCGTCGTCGTGCTCTTAGCGATGAGGGCTCGTGGCATTGCCCTCGTAGGTGCCGGATCCCGGTCCGGGCAACTCATTGGCTCGTGGACCTGTGTAACGGGCCACGTGCAGGCCCGTGTCGTTGTCGACCCAATAGATGAGCCCATCTTTGAACACGGGATACGTGCGCGCGACGCCTTGCGGCACGGTGAGGGCATGTCCCACCTCACGCGGGTTGTGCGGGTTCGAGATATCGATGGCGCGGAGTCCGTGCGCATACCAGGTGGTGAACACGAGGTTCTTGAAGACGGTGGGGTTGTGGTTCTGCTGCGGGATCCGTCGCCGCGGTTGGCCGTTGGGTTCCGTCGTGGCCTGCGTGAGGCACTCGTCCACCAGGTTGTCGGGAATGGCGAAGGCCCCAACCATTATCGGCACCAGCTCCGATTCCACCGACACCATGCGTGCGTAGTTGAGCGGGCAGCCGCCGTTTTCGTCGGAGAGCCACACATAGGCCGGTCGACCGTTCGTGTTACCGCGCACGCGCGCTGGGCGATCGGGCACGTACACCGCGCTGTGCGTGCCGGTCGGCAACGCGTTGATCGGTGGGTAGACGTCGAAGCGCGAGCGCGTCAACAGCACCAGGTACCGCTGTGCCTTCACCTCTGGAGAAGCGCTCGACGCAAGAAACGCTTTGAGGCCCGGGTCGTCGTTCACGACCATGTGAAGGCAGTCAGTCGCGAGCGCGGGCAGCTTGCTCGCGTCGATGACGCCATTCACCGAAACGATGGTCGAGCGCTTGTTGCAGCCCGCCGTGCCCGCGGCGAGCTGAGCGTCCTTCCCATGTGCCACGCCCTCGGAGTTGAGGACGTAGAACCCCGCCGTTGTGCCGGCTGCGTACACGCGCTCGCCGTCATCGGTGACTGATACAGAATGCAAGCGGTTCTGTTCGCGGTTCTGAAAGTTACCGGCTTGGCCGAGCGCGTTCTTCGAATCGCTGAAATCCAGAAAACGGCCGTCCGAGAACAGGCCGCTCGGGTCTGGACGCTCATCGATCGGCGGACCTCCCACTTCCTGCAGCGTGAAACCGGCCAGCATTTTCGGTTTTGGCAGCATCTCGCCGGTCTCTTCGTCGGTGACCGCCAGCGCGATGAGGTCCGGCACTTTCAGACCAGGGTTCTCGGGGTCTGGCACGCCGCCCGTCCAGTTAGTCATGTACACGAGGATGCGATTGGGATTGGCGTGGTCGTGCCACAGGAAAAACTCATGCGACTGCGAGTGGAAGTCCACGACTTCGCTCTTCCCCGTCGGCAGGCATGTGTTGATGTCGATCTGATACGTTTCCATCCGACCCAGCGTGCTGGTGCCGGCGTTGCGCACGAGGATGTAGCGGTCCTGACCACCAGAGGTGCGGTACACGAGCGCGCGCAGTTCGCGATCATCAAAGCCCTCATTGCCTTCGACCATTGCCGGAATCTCGCCTACCTGGACCGGCGGCTGCCGGTCGGGATTCGGTTGGATCTTGAAGATGTTGATCGCGTGCCGCACACCGGCGCCATTCGCGTGGCCGACGAAAATGCAGGAACCTGCGACGCCCAGCCCCCGCCCATCGCCTGCACCGTCGAGATCACCACTGCGCCATCCACCGGTCGCTGGGTTCTTCTCGGACGGCACCGTGACCACCCAATGGAGGTGCTCGAAGTTGCGGAAGAGATTCAGCCGCTTTTCTACCGCAAAGGCCCCGGCTTTCGCGTCGGCCTCCGTGGAGAACGTGTCAATCACGCTCTGCCGATTTACTCGGACTGACGGCATCTGCGCCATCGGGGTGTCGAAGGTGCTAGGCTGACAGCCGGAAGGATCGTTCGTATGATCCACGCACGCCTGTTGCTGGGCCACAAGGGGGCTGAGCCCTATCGTCGCCAACACGGCCGCGAGCGACAGCCATCGCCGAGGCGCGAATGTGGAGGAGGTCATGGGCCAGTATACGCGTGGGCGCCGAGGCCGAGGCACCGCGCAAATCACTATGACGGGAGTGGTTTTCGGACCCACGATCGCCAATCAGGAAGGGGGAGGGATGAGGTCGAAGGTCATGAGCAAGGTGTTGGTCCTGGCAGTCACTCTGAGCGTGCTCGCGTTGCGCGGCTCGGCTGTACAAGGCCAAGCCGACCCGCGTGGGTTCCTCCGCATGACGCCCGAACAGGTGAAATGGACGACAAACCCGAAGGAGATTGGTGTGCAGCGCGCCGTCGTGTACGGCGATCAGAGCAAACCCGGCATCTACGTTGTGCGGATCAAGTTCCCACCGGGCGTCATGAGCCGGCCGCACTCCCACAAGGAAGACCGGCACGCCCTCGTCATTCAGGGCACGTGGTATACCGGCACGGGCGGAGAATTCCTGCCGGACAAGACTGTTGGACTCAAGCCCGGCAGCTACATGCTGCACCCCGGAGGCGAGCGCCACTTTGATGGAGCCAAAGACGAAGAAGTCATTCTGCAGCTCATTGGGTACGGCCCGAGTTCCACGACGTACGTGAAGCCGGAGGACGGCGAGTTCTCGCGAATCAAGTAGCGGGGCCGAAGTGGGCTGCCTTGTGCAGGAGCGAATGCGCGACGCGCCCGTTTGATCCGATACATCTCCTGACGGTCTACTCAGCTCAGGAGAAGCAAGATGGTCAAGAAAATCGTCATTGGCGCCCTGGTGTTCGTGCTCGTCGCGTCAGTCGGGTTGTTCTTCTGGGCCAGGGCCGTCTTCACCCAGGACACCGTGCGGACCACTCTTGCGAACCAGCTCTCACAGTCCCTCGGCCAGCCAGTGACCGTGGGCAGCATCGGAGCGGCAATCTATCCACGAGTGACGGTGAACCTTGGCGACGTGACGATAGGACAACCGCCCAGGATTCAAGTTGAGACGCTGCACGTGGGGACTGATTTTCGCGCGCTGCTCTCGCGGCGCATCGAGCATGCCTCGTTGCGGCTTGCGGGCGCGCGGGTCGAGCTGCCGTTGCCAGAGTTTGCTCTTGCGTCATCGTCTGAACCTAGCCCTGGTGAACCTGCTGGTGGCTCACCGGTAGAGATTGTCTCGATCGACGAAATCGTTCTCAACGATGTCGAAATCAAAAGCGGCTCCCGTACGTTGCGCGGCGACATCGAGATGATCCCTCAAGGTCATGGTGTGACGCTCAAAAAGGTCACGCTCGTCGCCGAGGAGAGCACCATCGACATCACTGGCCAAATCACTGACGTCGCGGGCCCCGTCGGTGAGCTGACAGTCAAGACGGGGGCGCTGAATTTCGATCGGCTGCTCGCTTTCGTCTCCGACTTTGCAGGCCATGCCGGGCTTGGGGCGCCAAGCGCAGGGCGGGCGCCAAAGGCCCACGCCGGCACCGCCGAAAAGACGCCGGCCATGAACGTTGTCCTATCTCTGGATGCTGACCGCGCCACGATGGGTACGCTGGCGCTCGATAAGCTGTCCGGCCGCGCCCGGGTGACCGAGGACGCGCTGCTGCTGGAGCCCGTCAGCTTCGGCATCTTCGGCGGAAAATACGACGGGAACCTCAGCTTCTCGCTCGGCAGTTCGCCAAACTTCCAACTGAATGCCGCGGTTTCAGGCGTAGATATGGCGGCGGCCACCAAATTCGCGGGCAGTCCTGACACCATCACGGGCCGGCTGTCTGGCAAGCTCAGACTGTCGGGCCGGGGCATGGACGCCGCTAGCGCGCTCAACTCGGCGCGCGGCACTGCGCGCGTCGATATCACCAAAGGGACCGTGAAAAATCTCGGGATCGTCCGGACGGTCGTGACGAGCACGTCCGGGCGCTCTGGCGCTCCAGCCAAGAGTGCGAGTGGTCCACGCGACGAATCATTCGACCGGCTGGGCGCAACGCTGGCCGTGGCGAATGGTTCGGCAAGCACGCAGGATCTCCGCTTTGAATCGCCCGATATTCTGCTGGCGGCGACGGGTGGTCTCAGACTTGACGGGAGCGCGATCAATCTGGCCGGCCAGGTACAGCTTTCGGACGAGTTGTCCCAGCAGGCCGGACGAGATCTCGTGCGCTATACGCAGGAGCAAGGTCGGGTGACGTTGCCCGCCACAATCACGGGATCCGCCGACAATCCGCAAGTTCGCATCGACATGACGAAGGTGGCGACCCGCGCGATCACCAACAAAGCCACTGAAGAAGCGGAGAAAGTCATCAAGAGAAATCTCGACGGGCTCTTCAAGCGATAGAGGCTGCGGCGGCGAGGCCGGCTGCTCGACCCGTCGCCCACGCCCACAGAAAGTTGTGTCCCCCGATGGGGCCGAAGGCGTCGAGCATCTCGCCGCACAAAAACAGGCGCGGGTGCATCCGGCTCTTCATGGTTTTCGGATCAATTTCTGAGAGCCGCACGCCACCCCCTGTGACCTCAGCTTTTTTGTAGCCCTCATCCCCGGTCCACGGCAGGTCGCAGCGCACAAGGGTTTCAATCAACCGATGGCGCTCCTGGCGACTGAGAGTGGACAACGTGCGTCGCGTGTCGACGTTCGCAGCGTCCAGCAACGCCTCTGCGAGTCGCTGCGGCATCTCGGCGCTGAGCACTCGAGCAACGGAGCGAGCGCCGCCGGTTCGCAGAGCCGACACCCACGCCCGATCATCGCGTGCTGTCCACTGAACCCTGAAGCGCGCCGGCGCTGTCTCCTCGGTTCGCGAGCGTACGGCGACATGCGAGACGTCCAGCACAGCCGGTCCGCTGTAGCCGCGATGCGTGAAAAGAAATCCCCCCTTAGCGGTGGCGGACAGCCCGTTGGCGCTGGCGGAGATGGTGACCGGCAACGAGACTCCCGCGAGCTTCGCGAATGGAGCCGGTTCTGCCGTCAGGGGCGTAAGCGCCGCATACGTGGGCCTGATCAAATGTCCAAGCTCTCCGACGAGGCGGAGGCCGCCACCATCGCTGCCCGTCTGTGGAACTGAGAGTCCACCAGTGGCGACAATTACAGCATCCCCGTACAGCGCGGACGCGCCGTGCCGATGTACCTGCCAGCGTGTTTCAGACCGCGGGGTGGGTGGTGTCAAACCCGTCACCCACGTGTTCATGAGGACGGTGGTCCCCCGGCGTCTGGCGAGCTCAAACAGTCGATCGCGGACGTCCCTGGCACTCTGCGATGCAGGGAAGAGCTTGGCCGATTCCGGTTCCTCGACCAGCGGAATGCCCGCCTCGCGCTGAAAGAAATCAATCTGCTCACGTAAAGGCCATGACCGGAGGAACCGTCGAACGATGTGCCGCGGCGAGTCGCTGACAAACCGGGACTCATCAACCGATGCTGGCAGGATGTTGCAGCGGCCTCCACCACTGATGAGAATCTTGCGCCCGCCGTCCTTGGTCCGCTCGAGCAGGAATGTTTCGGCACCTGAGGACGCGGCAAAGATTGCCGCCATCGTCCCAGCCGCGCCTGCACCAATCACGAGGACCCGCGCCATGCTCTTTCAACGCCAAGATCAAGGATACAGAGGGCGCCCGAGCTACTTTCCGCCCGCAACGTCAATAAATGTCCCCGTTGAATAGGACGCATCGTCTGACAGGAGCCAGAGGATGGCGCGTGCAACCTCCTCCGGCCTGCCGCCCCGTTTCAACGGGACGATGTCTTTCAGCCGATCGACACGATCCGGAACGCCTCCCGACGCATGCATGTCCGTGTATATCAAACCAGGCCGCACGGCATTGACACGAATACCTTCTTCCGCGACTTCTCTTGCCAGTCCGATCGTCATGGTTTCGAGTGCGCCTTTCGAGGCGGCGTAGTCGATGTACTCATTGGGCGATCCCAAGCGCGCGGCACCGGATGAGACATTGACGATTGCACCCCCTTGACCACCGCGCCGTGTGGACATGCGACGCACGGCCTCGCGAGCGCAGAGAAACGCGCCCGTGACGTTCGTCGCCAGGATACGGCTGACACGCTCGGCTGTGAAGTCCTCGAGACGCATCTGTTTCTCGAGGATGCCTGCGTTATTGACAAGCGCCGTGAGCCGCCCGAGGCGCGTATCCACAGTTTCGAAGAGCGTACAGACATCACGCTCGAAGCTGACGTCGGCCTGAATGGCGAGCGCCGTGCCTCCAGCCTGCTCTATCGCTCGAACGACCTGACTCGCGGCTTCACGGTTGGTGCGGAAGTTCACCGCCACTGCGTACCCGTGCTCGGCGGCAAGCTGCGCCGTCGCGGCGCCGATTCCGCGACTGCCACCCGTCACGACGAGGATTCTGTCCACGCCTACTCGACAAACTTGGGCGACTTTGGCAGCTTGGCGTGGGTGGCGATGTCGTGTTCGATCCAGAGCTGCGCTCCGGTCTGTTTGACGAACGCCTCGATCTTGACCCTGGCCGCGCGGGATTGTTCGGCATTGAACTCAAACGTCGGGATGCGGCCGGTCGTGCGCTCTTCCGGGTAGTGATACAGATCGCCGGCCAGCACCACAGGTCCGGTTTTCGCGAGCCTCACGAACACGACCTGGTGCCCGGGCGTATGGCCAGGAGCCGACTTGACGACAACCGCGCCGTCGCCGAAGACATCGAAGTCCTCGTCGTTCAAGATCTTGGTCTTGGCGTTTCTCAGCGCGCTATAGCTCTTCGGCTGGATGATGCCTTGGGGTTTGTCGGCCAGCATGGCATCGCGCTCGGCTTTCTGCACAATCCAGGTGGCGCCGGCAAAGTCGTTCGCGTTGGCCGTGTGATCGGAGTGATAGTGCGAGAGCGCGAAAAAATCGACGTCTGACGCGGAATACCCGGCGGCTGCCATCTGCGGCTTGAGCGGTTGCGTGGCCGACATGATGCCTTCGACGACGGGCGTGCCATCTCCTTTGAACGCACTGTCCGGCACGGCGCCCGCATCGAACATCAGGGTGCCCTTCGAGTGCACGATCAAATACGCAATGTTGACGAAATCTGGCTCTTTGATCTCGTCCCGCGTGAAGTTGAACAGCTTGGGATCCAGGCCCTTGATGGCTCCAACGTCGAAAATGTAGAGCCGCGGCGTCTTGGGCGGCGCCGGACGACTTTGCGCGAGTATCGAAGTGGTCGCAGCGATGCTCACGACAAGCAACGCAAGGAGAAGGGTTCCACGACGTTTCAACATTGGGGCTCCTTAAAAAGACAGAATACAGAAGACAGAATACAGAAGACAGAAGAGCGGAACACTGAAATCAGGCGCAAGTCTAAAGCCCGAAGCCTAAAGTCGAAAGCCCTGTCGGCCGCCCGCGCAGAGAGATAGCTGGCAAACAGGCCAACTTTGGCTTTATGATCTAAAGCCTAGAGTCGAAAGCCGGTTTCCGCAGGGGGCCTTAATTGGGGAAGGGTCTGTTCGGGTTCCTCGTAGGCTTGACGATCCTTCTTTCCGGCGCGTCGGACCATCCACGCGCGGCCGATTCCCCACAGAATGCGGCGCCCCTCCCTTCTCGCGTCGTCAGAGAAGGCGATTCTCGACAAGTACTGTGTCACCTGTCATAACGAGCGCGTCAAAACCGGTGGGCTCGCCCTCGACAGGCTGAACCTCGCGAACGTGGCAGAGGACGCTGTCGTCTGGGAAAAGGTCGTACGAAAAGTCCGCGGCGGCATGATGCCGCCGGTCGGCATGCCTCGGCCGGATCGCGCGACGCTGGACCAGCTGGCTTCTCACTTGGAAACATCCATCGACGCGGCCGCGCTGCGGACGCCAACGCCCGGTCGCCGCGTCCTGCATCGGCTGAACCGGTCGGAGTATGGCAATGCCGTGCGCGACCTGTTTGGGCTCGAGGTCGATGTCGCGTCGCTCCTTCCGCCCGATGAAGAAGCATACGGATTCGACAACATTGCGGACGTGCTGGGTGTGTCCCCGTCCCTCATGGAGCGCTACCTGGCGGCAGCCTGGAAGATCAGCAGCCAGGTCGTTGGCAGCGTGAAGATCACCCCGAGCCTCGAGACGTATCGGGTTCGTGGCGATTTGTCGCAGCACGATCACGTCGAAGGACTGCCCATTGGCACGCGGGGCGGCCTGCTCGTGCGTCATCACTTTCCGGTCGATGGCGAATTCATCATCAGTCCAAAGCTATATCGAGAGACCGTCAATATCATTCGTGGTCTCGAAACGCCCCACGATCTCGAAATCACCTTCGATGGTGAGCGCGTGTTGCTCGCGCGCTTTGGGGGCGCCGACGATGAGCTGGCCAATTACTTGAATCCAACCCCCGCTGGCGACGAAATCGACAGACGATTTCAAATCCGCATCCCGGTCAAGGCGGGCCCGCACGCGCTCGGCGTTGCGTTCCTGAAGAAGAGCTCCGCGACGACGCATGGAGCTGCTGCAGCCCTTTCAGCGGGAGCGGATTGACCCGATTACACCGGTGGGGATTCCTGAAGTCGACAAGGTGACGATCGAGGGTCCGTTCAACGTGACGGGTCCGGGCGATTCCCCGAGCCGCCGCCGAATTTTTACCTGCAAGCCGACCAACGCCAGCGACGAGCTCGAATGTGCCAGGACGATTCTGTCGAGGACCGCGCGGCGGGCGTACCGACGGCCCATCACCGAGACGGAACGTGATCGGTTGTTCGGGTTCTATACGCGCGAGCGCGACAAGGGGGCGAGCTTCGATTCGGGGATTGAGACAGCACTGACCTTCATGCTCGTCTCACCGCCGTTTCTCTTTCGGTTCGAGCGCGACCCCGAGAACGTGGCGCCCGGCACGATCTATCGCATCAGCGATCTCGAGCTGGCGTCGCGACTGTCGTTCTTCATCTGGAGCAGTATCCCCGATGACCAGCTCCTCGATCTCGCGATCAAGGGAACGCTGAGGAGTCCTGGTGTTCTCGAGCAGCAAGTCAAGCGGATGCTGACCGACCCCCGGGCGCGGGCGCTTGGAAGCAACTTTGCCAGCCAGTGGCTGTATTTGCGGAATCTCAAGAGCCAGGTGCCCGACCCGGACGTGTTTCCCGATTTCGACGACAACTTGCGGCAGGCCTTGCAGCGTGAGACGGAATTGCTGTTCGAGAGCGTTGTTCTCGAGGACCGGAGCGCTCTGGATCTGCTGAGAGCCGACTACACCTTCGTCAACGAGCGGCTCGCGAGGCATTACGGGATTCCGAATGTGTACGGGAATCAGTTCAGGCGTGTGGCCGTCCAAGACGACTACCGCAAGGGATTGCTCGGACAAGGCAGCATTCTCACCATCACGTCGTACGCCAATCGAACCTCCCCGGTCAACCGCGGCAAGTACGTGTTGACCAATATTCTCGGAACACCGCCGCCACCTCCACCGGAGAACGTGCCGCCGCTCGACGAGAGGCCAGGGAAGGCGCAGTCGATGCGCGATCGGATGGAACAACATCGCGCCAATCCGGCTTGCGCCGGTTGCCACAAGCTGATGGATCCCATCGGCCTCGCGCTCGAAAACTTCGACGGTATCGGGCGGTGGCGAATGGCTGACAATGGGACGAGAATCAATCCGGCCGAGGTGCTTTCGGACGGAACGCACGTGGACGGCCCGTCGGCTCTTCGGCAAGCCCTGGTGGCCCGCTCCGAACAGTTCGTCGGCACCATGACCGAAGGGCTGTTGACGTATGCGCTGGGTCGGGGCATCGGTCATGAGGACATGCCGGTGGTCCGATCGATCCTGAAGGAATCCACGCGACACGATTACCGGTTTTCATCGCTCGTGCTGGGCATCGTCAAGAGCGTGCCGTTTCAGATGAGGAGGTCGGAGTCATGATCATCACCAAGAAGGCCCTCCCGCGACGCACCGTACTTCGCGGCATCGGTGCGACGCTGGCCTTGCCGCTGCTGGATGGCATGGTGCCGGCCCTTTCGGCGCTGGCCAGGACGGCTGCCCAGCCGTCCCCGCGCTTCACCTTCATCTACGTGCCGCACGGCTCGATCATGAAGCAGTGGACACCGGCTCAGGAAGGGTCCCGCTTCGAGTTCTCGCCGATCCTCAAGCCGCTCGAGCCGTTCCGAGAGCAGGTGACCGTGCTGACCGGTCTCTCGAGCACCGGTGAAAACGGCCATTCCGTCAGCACGGCGATGTGGTTGAGCGGCACGTTCCCGGCCAAGGGCAGCATGCTTCGTCTTGGAACGACCATCGATCAGATCATCGCCGAGAAGATTGGACAGGGCACGACGTTTCCCTCGATGGAGTTTGCAACCGAAGATCACTCCAGCCACCTCGGTAGCTGCGCCGGCGATTTTCTCTGCTCGTACATGAGCACGATCTCCTGGCGGACACCATCGCAGCCTCTGCCGATGGAGATCAACCCTCGCGTCGTGTTCGAGCGAATGTTTGGCGGCGAAGCCGCAACGGCCAAGGAACGTCTGGCCCGGCTGGAACAGAACAGCAGCATCCTCGATGGCGTTGCCGAAAGCGTGCGCGATCTCGAGAGAGGACTCGGATCGCGTGACCGGGTCAAGCTGGCTGAGTATCTGGACAACGTTCGCGAAATCGAGCGGCGGATCCTGCAGGCCGAGAAGCAGCGTGACGAGGCGGGAGTCGAGGTGCCGCCCACACCGGTCGGCGTGCCGGAGGCCTGGGAGGAGCACGTGGCCCTGATGTTCGAGCTCCAGGCCCTGGCGTTCCAGGCCAATCTCACCCGCGTGACCTCGTTCATGATGGCGCGCGAGCTAAGCACGCTCAGCTATCCGCAGATCGGTGTCGCTGACGGTCATCACCCCGTTTCGCACAACAACAATGTGCCGGAACAGGTGGCAAAGAAGGCCAAGATCGACACCTATCACCTCGACCTCTTCGCCCGGTATCTCGAAAAGCTGCGATCGACGCCGGATGGCGACGGAAATCTGCTCGATCACTCCCTGATCGTGTACGGCAGCGGCATGAGCAACGGCAACATTCACGATCACGAGAACCTGCCGACACTGGTGGTGGGGGGAGGTGCCGGTAAGCTCGCGGGAGATCGGCACGTCAGAATGAAGACCTCGACGCCGCTGTCGAATCTGTGGATCACGGTGCTCGACAAGGCCGGGATCCCCACCGACAAGTTCGGGGAGAGCGTGGGCCGCGTCGATCTCTGAGGTCCGTTGAGTATTCAAACCGCAGAGGACGCCGAGGTCGCGGAGAGCGCCGAGGGATCCGATATCAGGTGTGTCTGCGCCCTCAGCGTCCTCAGCGGGCTCTGCGATGAGTTTTTTGAGAACCGACTGGTGAGTAATCTTTTCGACCGAGGCTAACGACATGCGTCTGAGACAGGCACTCGCGTTTGGCGTGACGGTCGTGTGGGTTGGCGCGAGCCTTGTCGCGGCCACGACCGATGTGCGGATTGTTGACGCGGCCAAGAAGCGGGACAAGACCGCCGTGCGGTCGCTCGTTCGGCAGCGCGTCAATGTGAATACCCCCGATGTCGAGGGGATGACAGCCCTGCACTGGGCCGCGCACTGGAACGATCTGGAAACGGTTGGTCTCCTTCTCAAAGCCGGAGCGAACGCAAAGGCCGCCAATCGCTACGGCGTCACGCCGCTCCACGAAGCCAGCACCGTTGGCAACCTCGCGATTATCGAAGCGCTGATTACGGCTGGCGCTGACCCGAACGCCGCGCTGGGTGAAGGCGAGACGCCCCTCATGACCGCGACCCGCACCGGTAACGTTGCGGCCGTCAAAATGCTCATCGCAAACGGTGCGCACGTGAACGCGCGGGAGACCTGGCGCGGTCAAACGGCCTTGATGTGGGCCGCTGTTGAAAACCACGCGGCCGTGGCCGCGCTGCTCGTCGAATCCGGCGCGGATGTAAACGCTCGCACCGTCACTTACGAGTTTCCCAACCTCACAGGCGGGAATGGCGGCATCATCCACGACCGTCCCCAGGGTGGTCTCACATCGCTCATGTTTGCAGCCCGCCAGGGCGCCATCGAGACGGCGCAGGTTCTGGTGGCGGCAGGCGCCGACATCAATGTGGCCGAACCGCAGTACGGCTTTACGGCCATGCAGACCGCCATCTTCAACGGTCACTACGATATGGCCGCCTTTCTCATGGAGAAGGCGGACGTCAACGACGGGTCGCTCTACATCGCCGTCGAGATGCGCAACCTCGCCACCTACAGCAACAGGCCCAACCCTCCCGAGGTTGACAGACGGTTGACGAGTCTGGACGTCGTCAGACTGCTGCTGGAACGGGGGGCTGATCCGAACCGGCCATACACCAAGACCATTCCTCCTCGGCAGGCGCAGGGCAATATCAACGTCACGCCGGGTGCGACGCCTTTATTCAGGGCGATCAGATCGACTGATCTCGTCGTCGTACGGCTCTTGATGGAGAAAGGGGCGGACCCATCCGTCAAAACCAAGGACGGTTCGACGCCGCTCATGGTCGCGTCGGGCCTCGGGGCACGCCGTGGTGGCGATGAGGAAGTGACCGAAGCCGAGGGCCGTGCGGATCCTCTGGACGCCATCAGGCTCTTCCTTCAGGCCGGCGCTGATATCAATAGCGCCAACCTTGCCGGCAACACCGCCATGCACTATGCCGCCCAGACCGGGGCAAACAGGATTGTCGAGTTTCTTGCGGCCAGCGGTGCGAAGCTCGATGTCAAGAACAAGGACGGCAAGAGCCCCCTCGATCTCGCCCTTGCACCCGGCCCGCGTCAGATGTACGAGAACGCGGCCGGAGCTCAAAAGAGCACGGCTACCCTCATTCGGAAGCTGCTGGAAGGCGTTCCCTCTTCCGAGGGACGCTGAACGACTCACCAAAGAGTTTCGAGCGCCCCTTTGACCGGGCTTCGTCTTGCACAGAAACCTTCTGTTTGCACGGCAACTTGTTTGCTTGAGCGCTACATCGACGTCGCCCGACCGTCATATCACCGTTCAACCACGACATTTCGTGTGGAGACCACGGAATAGATGAGAAGGGTTTCTCGATCAGGGCTTACAACGTATGGTTCCACATGATTCAGCGCCTCAACCGTGAATCGTGTACTTCGGTCTACTCGGTACTGGGGTCACCGGTCCGTCGCTGACAGCTGGAGAGAGAAAAAATCCGTGAATGTGTCGGCTATTAATTCACTCCAAGGGGAATTGATTCACGTTAGAAAGGGAGAATAAGTTCTGCCTGCGAGATGAAAACTGCAGAATGCTAGAAACTCCGCGCCCTTGATCATCCGTAGCGCAAGCGGTCCTGGTTGAAGCCGCCGGGCCCTTTTCTTGCTACACGTGTCTCCGCATTTGTTCGTGATTCGACGCTTGACACCGATTTAGCGAGGTGTAGAATCCGCGCTTGGTGTCCGCGACGATCGGATGAGTTGACCGGCTAAGGGAAATTCGTACGCGCCCAGCACGGACAAGCCTGCAGACACAGCTCCCAACTTGTTGGATGTGGATGTCGTCTCGCTCAGAGGGATATGATTCGGTCCTGGCCTGATCTCGCTTCGGCTCGCCGCTGGCTCATCGAGCATCGCCGACCGTTCGTCGTCGGCCTGCACATGGCGCTCGTGGTGCTCGCCAACCATGTCGCGTTCCTGTTGCGCTTTGATGGCAGCATTCCCCCGGCCCACATGGCGGTACATCTTCGGATGCTTCCGTGGTTGCTGGTGGCCCGGGGTTCGGTGTTCGTCTTTTTCCGCTTGTACGAAGGCCTCTGGAAGTACAGCAGCATCTGGGATTTATGTCAGATCGTGTTTGGCGTGGTCGTCAGCTCCACGCTGTTCGTCCTGGTGCTCTGGTTGCCGACCGGCGTGATCAACTATCCGAGGTCGGTGATTCTGATTGACGCGCTCGTGCTCATCTGCCTGCTCGGGGGCGCAAGGTTGGGGCGCCGAATCTTCCGTGAGATCAGGCAAGTGAAACGCGCGGGTCATTCGAGACGGGTAGTGATTTTTGGCGCGGGCGATGCCGGGGAAATGATCGTCCGCGACATGAAGAACAACGCCTCCTACGACTACGAGCCGGTCGGGTTTCTCGACGACGATGAGGCGAAAGTGGGACGGCGGATCCATGGCGTCGCCGTCCTGGGAACTCGGAAGAACCTTCCCTGGATTTTGAACACCTACGGCGTAGACGAAATCCTCATTGCCATTCCCAGCGCTGAGCCGCGCGTCATCCGGGAGATCGTCCAGACGTTATCGCCGTTCAAGATGCACATCACGACGCTGCCGAACCTTCGCGACCTGATCGAGGGTTCGGTCGGCGTGAGACAGATTCGGCGATTGCGATTCGATGATTTGCTGGCGCGTGCCCCGGTTGGCCTCGATACCGCACCGCTCCGCTACCTGATCGAGGGACGTCGCGTGCTCGTGACCGGTGCCGGCGGGTCGATTGGCGGCGAGCTCTGCCGGCAGGTCAGCGCGCTGAAGCCCGAATCCCTCGTGTTGCTCGATCGGTACGAGAACGGCCTCTATGCCGTCGCCAACGACGTCGGAGCCGATGGAGCCGAGAATGTCCATCCGGTGATTGGAGACATCACTGACGAGAACCGTCTCGACGCCGTCTTCGCCGAACACCGCCCGCACATCGTGTTCCACGCGGCGGCGCACAAGCACGTGCCGCTGATGGAAGGCAATCCGTGCGAAGCCGTGAAGAACAACGTTCGCGGCACTCGGTTAGTGGCCCAGGCTTCAGAACGGTGGGGTGTCGACCGTTTCATCATGATCTCGACCGACAAGGCGGTCAACCCCGTCAACATCATGGGAGCGACCAAGCGTGCCGCGGAACTGCTGGTGCAGGCCCTCACGCCGGTCAGCGATACATCCTTCTTCACCGTGCGGTTTGGCAACGTGCTTGGAAGCAACGGCAGCGTCGTGCTGAGGTTCCTCGAGCAGATTGAGGCGGGTGGCCCGGTCACCGTCACGCATCCCGAAATCGAACGCTACTTCATGTCCATCCGCGAGGCTGTCCAGCTCGTGCTGCACGCAGCCGCCACCGGGCAGACCGGCGACACCTACATTCTGGACATGGGAGAGCAGCTGCGACTTCTCGATGTCGCTCGGGACCTGATTCGCTTGTCGGGATACGTACCAGAACGAGAGATTCCGATTACGTTCATCGGTCTGCGCCCAGGTGACAAGCTCTCTGAGGAGCTGGTCTGTCCCGACGAAGAGTCCATGGCGTGGACGGTCGAAAAGATCATTCGCGTCTGCTCGACTGCCCAACGGTCGTGGAAGGATGTGATGAACACCGTTCAGGCGCTCGAGAAAGCAGCCTTGCAGGGCAACACCCCCGCCATCTACTCGGGTCTCGTGGAACTGATTCCGGAATTTCATCCGGCCCCGCCCAGCGCCGTGCGCGCCAACGTCGACTCCGTCGCCCGCGCGATGTGAGTCCCCTGTCCACCGCGAAATCTCGTAGCGAAAACCTTTAGGTCTGGATTCCCTGAAGGCCTGCACCAGGGACAGGGTCGGAGACTGCCTCGGTTCAGTCTCGTCGGTTCCGTTGGCAGTAGCGCTCCATGACTTCCTCGTCGGCGGCGCACAATTCAAGACCGGCCCGGTACTGCTGCCCCCCCCTCGCACCGATTTCCAGGCTGGCCCAGGCGACGGCTCCAACCAGTCGAAGCTCTGTGGTGGCATCGGTCAGGGCGAGGCGCACCCTCTCGGTCGGTCGCATGCGAATCTGCGTCACCACCTGCGCACCCGTGGTGGAGAGGTTGACGAGCTGTCCGGGCGCGCCATTGATCCTGGCTTCGACGACCGGTTTCATGGGGTAGCGCGCCGCGCGGCGGGTGCCGCAGTAGTCGAGCGGTTGAAACACCGCGGATGGAGCGGGCGATTCTGCCTCAATGGGTGCAGACAGCGAGGCGTCGTGTGTTCCATTTTGGATCAGGGATCGGATCTCGGCGTCTCGGAGACGGGGGTCGGCTTTGACTCGCGCAACCAGCGCTGCGCCACGGGCGGTGGCGGCAAAATCCGGATCCAGCGCGATGATTTGTGGCACCTCCGAAATGATGGCGTCGAGTGCCGACAAGAAGTCAGCCTCCGAAAATACGCGTGTATTGAGTTCGCCTTGATACTGCGCCCGCACGGTCGACACCATGGGGACGCTGGCAATCACTACGACCTGTTGGCCTGCGCTCGCAATCATTCAGCCGCCCTTCCTCGTGGCTCGGGACTATATCCGCCCGAGTTCAAAACGACGTTTTTGAGCAAAGCCAGGGCCAGAGCGAAGATTCGCCGGGGCAATCGAAAAACCGTGCATTTTCTCCATTTGGTGCTCTTGCCGACCGTCACTCGGACAACCGTTGTGAAACAGCGTGCTCCACTTTGGAACACACGCGCGTTTCATTGGCGTTCGACGGGCTTGTGCGCGTGAATGAATGCAGGGACCAGCGAACGGAGGGACTGTTAAGGGCGGTACAGCCGATAACGGCGGTGATGGATACGCCCGCTCGTGAGGGTCAATCGTGACGTGGTTCAGGCCGCTCCCAAAGGCCATCACGAGGCCCGCTTCCATTTTGATACTCGTGGCCTGGGTCGCCCAGATGACCATCCTGGTCAATCGGTCCTATCTCCAGGCGTCCGTCAATCTTGCCGCCGACCTCGCGCGATATGGATCGGCCGCCCAGTGGCGCGGCGTTTACTACCGCGGTGAGAAGCTTGGTTTCACTGTCAGCCAGACCGTCCCTACAGCCGATGGCTTCGAGCTGCAGGAGGACGGTCGCCTGCAGATGACGCTCCTTGGCGCCCATACCGTGGCCAGCCTTCGCACGACGGCACAGGTCGATCGCGCTTTCATGCTGCGATCGTTCCAGTTCTCCCTCGATCCCGGCACAGGCCCCATTGTCGTCCGAGGCGTCGTCAGCAGCGGCAATGCCGGGACGACGAAGGCGCGGCTCAAGCTCGATATCACGACTGCGGCCGGCACGCGCACGAGCGTGCTCGAGCTGGAAGAATCACCGACACTCGCGCTGAATCTTGGCCGGCGTCTCGCTTCGAGCGGCTTGATCACGGGCGCGCGCCATCAGTGGACCGTTTTCGATCCGGCTACCCTTCGCAATGCGCCAGTGGGGATGCAGGTAGGTCGACGTGAAATCGTGCGGGCCGACGGCAACCCGATCCCGGCGTTCCGCGTTGAGCTCGAGTTTGCCGGGCTGCGCACGACGTCGTGGGTCACCGATACCGGCGAGGTCGTGCGCGAGGAGAGCCCCATGGGCCTCATCTCGGTTCGCGAGACGGCCGACCGGGCGACGGCCCTGGCCGTGTCGGGCGATATGCGAACGGACATGCTTCAGGCCGCGGCGGTCGTGCCCGTGATGAAGCAGCGTCTGGACGAACCGCGGGATGTCCGGCGTCTTCGCGTGCGCTTGGAGGGTGTCGATCTGACGGGCCTGGATCTCGACGGCGTGGGCCAGAGTGCCGACGGCAGCACCATCGACATCAGGGACTCGGGATTGCTGACCGCAGGTCCAGCCGATCCGTTGGCGACGAAATTCCTTGCACCCGAGCCGCTCCTTGAAAGCGATGCGCCAGAGATTCGCGCGGAGGCTGAGAAGGCCGTCGATCGCGTGACCGGCAGTCGCGCCCGCGCTGAGGCGCTCACGCGATATGTCAACGGGCTGATCGAAAAGAAACCGACGGTGAGCCTGCCGTCCGCTCTCGAAGTGCTGCGAACCCGGATTGGCGACTGCAACGAGCACACGGCACTGTACGTGGCGATGGCTCGGTCCATTGGCCTTCCGGCGCGCATTGCCGTCGGGCTCGTGTTCGTTCACGGCGCTTTCTACTATCACGCGTGGCCAGAAGTGTACGTGGACGAGGGAGTCAGCCGGGGTTTGTGGCTTCCGGTTGATCCGACGTTCAATCAATTTCCAGCCGACACGACGCATCTGCGGCTGGCTCGCGGCGGACTCGAGAAGCAGGCCACGATCCTGCCGATGATCGGCCGACTGAAGATGACGGTGCTCGATCTGGAGCTGGCACCAGGCTCTGTCCCGATCCTTGTTGGTCCGACCGCCGCCGTCGAGGCGCAGGCTCCCATGATTCCGACTCCGCAGCGCTCGTCGGAGGAGTCGTGCAATTGCTGGTCGGAAATGCTGATGCCGAGGTTCGCGCGATGATTGAAATTCACGATCTGGTCAAAACGTACGGTGGATTCACGGCGGTGGACGGCGTGAGCCTGGCCGTGAGGCCCGGCGAGATTCACGGCTTCCTCGGGCCGAACGGTGCTGGCAAGACCACGACCATCCGCATGATTGCCGGCCTGTTGAAGCCGACCGCGGGCCGCATTCTCGTCAACAGTCACGACCTGGCGACCAATCCCGAAGGCGCCAAGTCATCGCTCGGGTTCATTCCCGATCGGCCGTTCATCTACGAAAAGCTCACAGCAGGTGAGTTCTTGCGGTTCCACGGCGGCCTCTACGGTCTCGATGACGATGGTATGGCCGGCCGTGTGCAGGAGATGCTCGATCTCTTCGAGTTGGGTCGGTGGAAGGACGAGCTGGTCGAAAGCTTCTCGCACGGAATGAAGCAGCGGCTCGTCATGAGCGCCGCATTTCTTCATCGCCCACAGGCGGTCCTCGTCGATGAGCCGATGGTTGGGCTCGATCCGCGGGGCGCCAGGCTGATCAAGGAAGTGTTTCGACGCATGAGCGAGCGTGGCGTGGCGATCTTGATGAGCACGCACACCCTCGAGGTGGCGCAGGAAATGTGTGATCACATCACGATCATCCTCAAGGGCCGCATCATCGCGCGCGGCACGGTCGACGAGCTGCGGCAGCTGGCAGGGAGCCAGGACGAGCACCTGACGCCGGTCTTCCTCAAGCTGACCGGCGGCAGCGGGTTGCAGGAGATTGACGAGGTCGTCTGATGCCCGATTCGAGTGCAGCCCGCGTCCGGTCTGAGGTCGATCCGCGCTTGATCCGCGTCCCGTCCGACCCGAATCCGCGCTTCGCGTTCTCCTATCTTCTGCTGCCAGGCTTTTTGTCTTCCCGCAATCGCGCGAAGCGATGTGAGCGCGGCGATCTGCTCCGCGCCGGCCTGTTCGGTGTCATTGGTCTTGGCGTCTGTGCCGCGCTCTTTGCCGGTTCGTTCTGGCTCACGTGGCAGCTGTCGGATTACGACGAGCTGGGCGACTATCTGCTCCGTCTCGGGCTGTCGTGGCTGTTCTTGACCTTTCTGTCGTTCCTGGCTTTCAGCGGGATCGTCACTGCGCTGTCCACGTTCTTCCTGTCCGAGGACCTGCGGCTCCTGCTCACCGCGCCTGTGGCCACGCGCCGCCTGTTCTACGCGCGGTTCGTACGCACTCTTGGCCAGTCGTCGTGGATGGTGGTCGTGTTCCTGATTCCGGCGCTGCTGGGCGTGGGGCTCGCGCGCTGTGCTCCAGCCTCGTTCTACGCCACCGTGATCCTGACCGTCGTGCCGTTCGTCATCATTCCCGTAGGAGTGGGAACAGCCCTTACGTTGCTGCTGGTCAACACCTTTCCCGCAAGACGTGCGCGCGACATCCTCATGCTCATGGGGTTTCTGTTCGCCGGCAGCATCGTGCTGCTGCTTCGGTTCATCCGGCCAGAACGCCTCATGAAGGTCGAGTCGCTGCCTGACGTTACGGCTTTCTTTGCGACGCTGCAGTCGCCCATCACGCCGTTGCTGCCATCCTTCTGGGCCGGTGAAACGCTCTTTGCCAGCCTGCAGGGAGGGATGGATTTCCTTCACGCAGGGGCGTTGTGGACGACCGCCCTGGCGTTGACAGTGGGGCTGCGTGCGGCCAACGAGCGCTGGTACTTTACGGGCTTCAGCAAAGCGCAGGAAGCGCGGAAGGCGCGGTTTACGCGGCTCGAGATTCTCGATGCGGCTGCGCGGATGCTTCCATTCTCGGTCGTCAGTCGGCACCTGCTGATCAAGGACATCAAGGTCTTCCTGCGTGACGTCAGCCAGTGGTCGCAGTTGCTTCTGCTGCTCGCGCTGGTGATGGTGTACCTATACAACTTCAGCGTGCTCGATCTGGAACGCATCCCTTACATGAGTGGATTCCTGAAGAACGTCTATGCCTTCCTGAATCTCGCCATGGCTGGTTTCGTGATGGCAACCGTGGCCGTACGGTTCGTCTTTCCCGCGGTGTCGGCCGAAGGCGCGTCGTTCTGGATCATCCGCACCGCGCCAATTTCGTTGAGGGCGTTTCTGTGGTCGAAGTTCTGGACGGGCCTCGTGCCCGTGTTCTTGCTGACTGAAGGGTTGACGCTTGCGGCCAACGAGTTTCTGGGCGTGGATCCCTTCCTCAAGGTTGTCGCCGGAACAGCCATCATCTTCATGAGCTTTGCGCTCGTGGGCTTGGCCACAGGGCTTGGCGCCTGCTATCCGAGGTTTGGTGCCGACAATCCAAATCAAGTGGCCGGATCGTCTGGAGGTGTCGCGTTCATGATCGCCGCCGTGATGTTCGTCCTGGTGATAATTGTGATGGTCGGCTGGCCTTCGTCGCTGTACCTCTGGCATCGAGTCCGAAGGGCGCACCTGTCGGGATTGGAACAGCTGCTCATGTCATTGTGCTTTGTGGGGGCGGCTCTGTTGAGCCTTGCGACCTGGCTGCTGTCGATGCGGGCCGGCGTCCGTGCGCTCCAACAGATGGATCGGACGCCGGTGTAAAAGAACCTCTGTGTCCTCTGTGGTGATCCGGTTTTCCGCGGTTACCCGGATTCCCGTCGCCCAACCACGCGAAAAACGACGTCGATCTCGTCTTTCACCTTTACGGTGCCTCCGCCGGCTGTTACTGGCTTCATCCCGAAATCGGTTTGGCGAATCCTGGCGGTTCCGGTGGCTGTCAGCGAGGGGTCTTTGAGACTGACTTCAACCCGTGTCGTAACCGGACGGGTCATACCGTGGAGCGTCAGATCTCCCGTAACATTCAGCGTCAGGCGATCGGCGGCCTTGTTCACCAGCGAGACGCGATTCGATCGAAATGTGATGGTGGGGTACTGCCGTACATCCAGCACGCGATCGCTCAGCATGGCGGCCTGAACTTCCGGAACATCCTCAGCTGGTTCCCCCTTGCCGGTCACCTTGAGCGCTGTGGCATTGAACGCGAGCGAGACCTTCGATTTCGTGACATCGGTCTGGTCGAGCACGATGCTTCCAGCTACGGCTGGCGCGGCTACTTCGTGATCGTGGGCGGCAAAACTGAACAGGCCTCCCTTGCCCACCTGGATCAGCACGCTCGTGGCCGTCTGATCGATCTGGTACGTTCCGCCTTGCGCCCCAGGCGCGGCGGATGCCAGCCAGACGAGCAGGAGCGCACCGATCGCACTCCGATGGCTACTGATGACCATGACGCTCGGGCACTACCGCGTCGCCGTTGACGTAGCGGGACCAGCCACAGGATTGGTGAGTGTTCCAATCCCTTCGTACGTGCAGACCGACACGTCGCCCGCCTTCAGAAAGACTGGCGGGTTTCTCGCCGAGCCGACACCGGCTGGGCTTCCCGTCGCGATGACGTCGCCCGGGCGAAGGGTCGCGATGTGGGAGGCGAACGACACCTGCTCCTGCACATCGTGAATCATCAACGACGTATTCGCATCCTGCATCAACTGTCCGTTGAGCGTGAACTTGATCGCCAGCTTCTGCACGTTTGGCACGAATTCCCTGGGCACGATGAAGGGTCCCATTGGCGCAAACGTGTCGTGGTTTTTCGCGATCAGCCAGTCGGAGCCATGTCGAGTGTCACCGCGTCCAGCGCGATCGGAGACGTCGTTCTCGAGCGTGTACCCGAAGATGTAGTCCTGCACTCTCGCGACAGGGACCTGATTCGCTCGCCGGCCGATGACCACTCCGAGCTCGCATTCCCAGTCGATTTGCGTTCGGCCCGGCGGCAGGCGGATGCTCTCGCCTTCGGCAATGATGGCTGAAGGCAATTTGATGAACATATAAGGATTCCACCGCGTATCGTCCGCCTTGCGCTCCCAAATGCCCGGCGCACTCTTCGTCCCCGGGAGGGCGGCGCCTGGTGCCGGGCCTGCCCCCGGAGCCGGAGGTTTGCCGCCGGCATCACGCACGGCCATTTCTACCGCGTGTTCACGATAATTCACCGCGACGTTCAGCATCGTCATCGGATACATGATCGGTGGGAGTATCTTGACCGTCTTCAGGTCATACACGTAGGCGGGCCGGTTGCTGCCAGCGCTCTCCACGCTCTTGACAACTTCGACAATGCGATCGCGCACGCCAGACTCGTAGCGCGCGATGAGATCCTTCATGTCGGTGGGCACAGCCACCTTCGATCCAGGTGTCGCGAGCGCCGCGTGGGCTGCTGAAAAGTCGACGACCACCGCATCGCGCAGGACGATGCCGACAAACTGGTTGCCTTGTCGCTCGAAGGTGCCCAACTTGAACGCCGTTGCTCCCTGCTGCGCGTTCAGAAGCACGGTCGCGACAGCGCCGACCATGAGAAGTCCAGGAACTAGCCGCTTCATAAGGCCCCCTGTTGAAGTGCCGGCGGTGACGCAGTCCGGTTTTGGCTGGACGTGAACCGCAAGGATTTCGCATGTTCAGATGCTTGTCAATGGGGGCACCGGAGTCAAATGGGCGCCGTGTCGCGCGGGCACTGTGGTGCCCGCATCTTCAGTTCAATCTGAATCGGACCGTGACCGTTATGATGACCGGAACGGGCTGGCCGTTCAGGAGCGTGGGCGAGTACTCCCAGGCGCGAACCGCTTCGAGCGCCGCCTCGTCGAGCAGCGAGATCGACCGCAGGATGCGAGCCTCGCGAACCCGACCGTCCGGTCCAATCACCGCCTGGATCAGGACATCGCCCTCGACCTTCGCCATCTGCGCGAGTCTCGGATAGGCCGGCAACACCTGCCTCGTACGAATTGGCGCAAGAATCTTGCCGCCTGGCCGCACGGGCTGCTGTTCGACAGGTGGTGGTGGAGGTGGCGCCTCGATGAGCGTGCTGTCCCCGGTCCCAATGACACCAGGGATGCCGACGACGTCACCACCTGTCGAACTGTCGAAGGTGAAGTCGATGGCCGGTTCGGGTGAGATTCCCTTTGGCGCTTCGACCGGAGCTGCGAGCCGGCTGGCCGCGGACGGCAGTTCTCGCGGTGCAGCGGCCCGAGGTGTGGGCGGTGGCACCAACGGCCGAGACCGGCACGGTGTACCAGCGACGTGTCGATTCGCTCGGTGGGCACACCAAGAGCTGAAACATGTCTATCGGCATGTCGACCCCCTTCAACGGCGCTGTTATGTGATTAGAAAAGCAAGCGGGCTTTCAGTAAAGCGTTTTGTCTCGTTGAAAGCTTAGACACCACGCAACGAGGAATGTTCAGTGCGACACATCGAGCAAAACCTTCAGTACCGGTTTCGTCCTGGCCCGGTCGAGCGCTTCGACCCCGCGCGACAGATCGAATCGTTCGGAGATCAATGGCAGGACTTGCACGGTACCCGCGTCGAGCGCCGACAATGCCCGATCGAACGGACCGCAGCGAGACCCGACGATCGTCACCTCATCGATCACGATCGGCGCCCACGGCATTGTCTGAGTTCCGGCCACCGTGGTCTTCAGGACGATCGTGCCGCGGGCGCGCACCAGCTTGAGCGCGGTCGGCAGCCCCGTGTCGGAGCCGGTGCAATCGACAACGATGTCAGCCTGTGGCTCCATGGCCAGGTCGGACAGCAGGCAGGTCGTGAGTCCGAGGGATTTCAGGAGCGCCAGCTTCTCGGGATGCTTCCCGACCACCAGCACTTCTTCGCAGGTGCGCGCCAGTACTTGCGCGCAGAGGTTGCCGAGCCGGCCGTCTCCCAGCACGACGATGCGATCCCTCCGAGACAGCGGCACCTGAGCGGGAATCTGAAACGCGGCCGCGACCGGTTCCGTGAAGACGGCCACCTCTGTGGCCATCGATTCCGGCACCAGATGCAGGTTGCGTTGGGGCACCGCAATGAGATCGGCGAACGCACCATCGTGGTTCAGAATTCCAAGCACGGTGCGATTGGGGCAATGCGTGGGCCGGCCGGAGCAGACACGTCGTACAGCTTCCGCAGCTGCAATTGATTTCACCAACCACGCGCCGGCCGGCGAACGGGCCCGTTTGCGCAATCCCGACGAATTCGTGACCGAGCACCCCGCTGAATCCCATGTAGCCACGAATGAGTTGCAGATCGGTTTCGCAGATTCCTGCGCACAGCACTTTGACAAGTATTTCGTCGCCAACCGGCGTGGGGTTTGCCTTGTCGGTGTGCAACGTTACCCGGTCGCGAACCAGTTCGAGCGCGCGCATGTCGTCCACTCTCCCGGGCCGACACTAGAGCAACGAAACCATTGATGTCAAACGCTCTGCCGGATTGTCCGGATACTTTGCATGTAGCATCGAAATGCAGTCTTGGTGTTTGGCCCACCTGTTGCATGTCCGGGTCCTGAGGAGGAATGAACATGGGCTTTCCGAAGACTCTCACAGTGGCCGCGCTTGCTGCGACCTTGCTGTCGCCCGTTGCGATCGGGGACGCTGCGGCACGCGCGAACGACAAAGTCAAAATCACAGGTTGCGTGATACGCACGAACGATCAGGGCAGTGGTGGGAACCGCTCGCTCGTCGTATGGTCCCGCGGCGATGTCGTGTTTTCGAATGCTGTCGTCGAATTCGAGCCCGCGTCGGACTCAAAGCAGGTTGCCCGGGTCGTCGGCACCAGCGGTGGCGGCATACCAATCTTCTACTGGCTCGATGATGAGGACGATCTGAGCAAGCACGTGGGTCAGTCCGTCGAGCTGACGGGCGAGCTAGACAACGACTTCGAAAGTGGTGAGATCAAGTTCGATCGGAAGGGCGAGTTCACCGAGATCGAATTCGAAGCCGACGGCAAGGAAGTGAAGGCACGTGTCCCGACAGCGATGCTCGCTAACGCTGACGATAAGGAGAGCGACAAGGACGACCGGAAGTACAACATTGTCGTCCGGCGGGTAGACGTGGACGACGTGAAAATGCTATCGACCACCTGTGCGAAATAACTCGCGACTTAAGGGATGGGGCAGGTCGCGGCTGACGTCCGGCTTCAGCCGGACGTCAGTTGCCGATCCGCTGCAGAGACGCGCGAAGCATCTGCAGGCTCGCGTCGGAGCCGGTAAACACGTCGGCAGGGAAGCGCCGGTAGTTGAGCATGTCGTCGTAGATGGCGCCGTTCTCGTAGAGGTTCAACCCCATCCCGGCAAGATACTGCAGGCGCAGATTCCGATCGCGGTTGATGACGGCGTCTTTCATCCACCCATCCAGATCCGGCCGACGGCCCGCGTACGTGGCAAACAGATCGACTGCGCTATTGATACCTATCTGGCGGAGTGACTGAGCCACGGGAGCGTATTCAGGGCGATTCAGGCGGGCCTGGATTTCATCCACATCAATCTTGAGCGGTTCGACCTGGCCGAGCAGGACCATGTCGTAGCCCCGGCCTTGATGTGTGTTGCCCCAGATTGCGCCGTTTGGAAACACGTCCAGAAACGTGGCGACCTCGCTTTTGACCGCTGCCGGATTGCTCTCGTACAACTGCACGAACAATGTGACGACACCCCCGGGGTTGAGGTGATCCCTGACCGCCTCGAAAAACTCCTTCGTGTACAACGTCGCGGCGCCTTTGACCCACGGATCCAGAGGGTCTGACGTAATCGCATCGAACTTTTCTTTCGACGTCAGGATGAAATGACGGGCATCGTCGATTCGGACCTGCACCTTGGGGTTCCGGACGACGTCGAAGTTGTGCTCGGCGAAATGGGTTGAGACCACTTCCGGGACGAGCGGCTCGATTTCTGCAATCGTCACCCGCTCCACTCGCGGGTCGATCGAAACGGCTCCTGCCGTCACGCCCGCCCCACAGCCAATCACGACCACAGAGCGTGCGTTGCGCGGCATCAGCGTCGTGAAGTGTCCAAGCATCCGCTGCAGTCGCATGTCCTGCGGTTCGCTCGACGCCTGAATCTTTCCGGCGTTGTGATAATTCAGGACGCCGCTGCGCAGGCGCGAGACAGCCACCGACGAGTTGACGCCCTCGCCCATGTAGATGATCTCGCTCTGACCGACCCAGGTTGCCGAGTACCGGCCGTAGGCGACGAGAAGCTGCGACATTGGCGGCACGGTTCGAATGACCAGGCCCGCGACGCCGGCCACCAGAAGGAGCCCGACGAAACCCAGACTTCGAAACCTGGCCACAGGTGAACGATCGATGGCCTGTGTCAGCAGCAGAAGCCCGGAGATGGCCGATAGCGCCACGAGCAACTGTTGCGCGCGCTGTGAGCCGAGCCAGGCGACCAGCAGGAGGCTTGCACCAAGCGAGCCGACGATTGCCCCAAGTGTGTTGGCGGCGTAAACGCCGCCGACCAGCCTGCCGGGATCCTGTCCGCGCGACACGACGGAGGCCAGGGCGAGAGGAAAGCTGGCTCCCCAGAAGAGGGCTGCCGGGAGCAGCGTCCAGAATGCCCGTACCAGGTCGAGCTGGAAGTTGTACCAGATGTTCGACGAGATCGAAGGGTTGATGGGCCAGTAAGGTAGTGACACGGCCAGCACGTACGCACCCCACGCCACTGCCGCCGCCGCAAGCATCTGGCACCAGCCGAACAGCACACGCGGGTTCCGGCTGGTGCGCGCCAGCAGCGATCCCACGCTGCTGCCGATGCCGAGCCCCACCAGAAACACGGCGAGGATGATCGAGAAGGTATAGACGGACGCTCCGAACAGAAGTCCCAGTGTCCGGGTCCAGATCACTTCAGCCGCCAGCGCGCACAGCCCCGACAACGCGATGGCAACATAGACGACCGTCGCGTTGGTGGTTGCAGGAAGTGGCGCGGAAGGGCCGATGTTCGCGGCCGAGCGGTCGACGAGCGCCTCCTCGACACTCGCGTGCGACGCCATCGAGGCGATGATCAACGCGAGGAGCGCGACGGCTACGTTGATCGCGACCGCGACGTATGTCGCGACGGCCATGTCGTGGACGCGAAGCAGATAGAATCCTGCGAGTAAACACCCGAACACGGCGCCCGCGATGTTGCCGCCGTAGAAAAAGCCCAGCCACGAAACACCGGCAGGGGTGGTCTGCACCCATCGGGCGACGGCCGGCAACGTGGCCCCCATCAGCAGCGTGGGCGGCAGCAGACAGACTGCTGCCACGACGCCCCGCAGAAGGAACCCGCTCAGCCCGTACCCTCCCCAGGCGGTATAGAGGCTGCCAACGAGCGGCATGACGAACAGCACCAGCAACCCGATCGCACCGATGCCAAGCTCGATGTACGCGTACACCCGGAGCGGGTGATGTCTGGCCGCGACGAAACGAGGCAGCAGGAAACTGCCGAGACACATTCCGCCCATGAATGTGCCGAGCAGCACGCCAAGTGACACGGCCGACGAGCCGATGACCAGCTGGAGCAGTTGAAACCAGACGATCTCGTAAATCAGCGCCGCGGCACCACTGCCGATGAACAGCAGCAAAATCAATGGCAGCAGCCACCCTCCCGGTGTCTGCGGATCGGCGACAGTGGTCGAAGCGTCAAGCTGGTCAGTCATAACTTAGCTGGTCGCGGGGCCCCTCGCCTACGCTCTTCGAGCTCCGGCGAGGCTCGCCGTAGCCTTGGCGAAGGCGGCACCCCCGCGACCTGTACCTCGCGACCGTTGGTCGCTCGGCAATACTTGCGACAACGGACTCCTTAGTGACGGGCTCTACGGTTGCTTCTTCAGCTCCTCGAAGATCACGTTGAAGTTTCCGCCGGGGCCGCCGCGGCCGCCCTGAAGGTTGTATTCCTTGAACTTCTCCGGCAGCTTCAGGCTGGCGAGCGCCTGCTCGGCCGTCTGGCCCGATTTGACTGCGGCTCGCGCGTGATCGAGGTAGAGCCGATTGAACTCGCCAAAGTCCACGAAGTCCTGCCACTTCGTGACAGCACTGTGGCCGGGGATGACCGTGTCCACGTTCTTGATGCCGGCCGCCGCCTTGCCAACCGTCGCGCCATACGCGATGCCGCTCCCGCCGTTGTTCCCGTCGATGAACGGCTGTCCCTTGGTTGCGAACACGTCGCCCGCGTGCATGACCCGCGCCTCCCGGAACACGACGAAAGCGTCGCCGTTGGTGTGAGCCGGTCCGAAGTAGTAGAGGTCGATCGACTCGTTGCCGCTGAGCAACGTCATTTTGTCCCCAAACGTTCGGTCAGCCAGCCCGTGCTTCTTTGCGGGATCCTTGAACGCGTCCATCTTCTCCATGTTTGCCTTGGTGTTTTCCTGCGTGACGATTTCCACCGAGGAAGGGAAGAAGTCGTTGCTGCCCGTGTGGTCGCCGTGGGTATGCGTATTGATGATGTGGGTCACGGGCTTGTCGGTGACCGTCTTGACCTGATCGAGGATGGCCTGCCCGTTGTTGGCGAGCTTCGTATCGACCAGCACCACACCCTTGGCCGTCACGAACGCGGCCGTGTTGCCGCCCTGTCCGGGCACCATGTAGAGGTTGTTGGCCACCTTTTCAATCGACGTGACCGGTGGAAATCCCGGGCCTCGCCCTCGTCCATCTCCCCGCCCCTGTCCAGCCGGAGCGGCTCCTTGTCCTGCCGGCTGTTGGGCCGACAGGCCCGCGGCGGCCGCCATGGCCAGGACTCCAGCACTGACGACAACGCCGAGAACACACACTCGTTTCATAACTCTCCTCCGCAGTGCAGGTGAAAATTCATCAGGCTCCCGTGAACCAGACTCGCTGAACAAACCAGTAGCCCCCTGCAAGAACGACGACAACGGAACCCGCCCAGGCCAGCCGCTCGCCGAGTGGAGCGTTGCGACGCCGCACGAGCGCCAGCAGAGACGCAAAGGCGATCACGACGGCCAGTTGGCCGATTTCGACGCCGAGATTGAACGAGAAGAGCGACCATCCCAGCGCTTCTCGTGGGAGGCCAAACTCCTTCAGCACCGACGCGAAGCCGAAGCCGTGGATGAGCCCGAACACGGCCGCAAGCCATGCTCTGAGATCGCGTGGTGGCTTGGCAGTGGCTTCCGCGTCTGGCTTCTTTTGCGCGCTCACGAGCAGATTGTCCACACCCACAATCACAATGCTCAGCGCAATGGCCGGCTCGACCAGTGACGTTGACGGGTTGACCAGATCGAGCGCGGCCAGCGAGAGTGTGATGCTGTGGCCGACCGTAAATGCCGTCACGATACCGGCTAACCGCGTGAGCGAACCGCCAAGGAGCAGAAGGCCGAACAGAAACAGGATGTGATCCGGACCAATCAAAATGTGATGAATGCCCGATGCCACGAATGTTCGCACGACGGCCAGCTTGCCCTGCGTCGTACCCGCGTAGTAGTCGAGCTTCGCGTTGGCGGCGTCCAGCACGGCCTGGTGCCGCAGCTGTCCCTTCTCGTAGATGTTGATGAACGTCTGATGATTCGGATCGTAGGGGAACATCACCGTGTCCACGGTGACGGACCCTGGTGTCTCTGCCCCGAAGTCGAGCGGCAGGCGTACGCTCTGACGATCGGGCAGCACGTTGATAACGCCCCACGTCGGAGTCAACAAGCGTCCGTCTGCGCTCAGACGCAGACGTGTTTGAAGAATGGCCACGAGTCGATCGCGGTAGCGCACGGCCACTTCCGGATCGAGGAGCATGGCAGGCTTGTCGAGCCCAAGCTCGTGCGCTGCGTCGAAATCGTGGATCACCAGCGTGCCGTGCAGCCGAGACGCATCGAGATTCAAATCGAGATAGCTGAAAGGAGCGGGGTGGGCGTTCGCGGACGATGCCCACGCAGCGATGAAAGCTGTCAGGAGAATCGATCGGGATGCAGGGGTTAACGAAATCATCAGTTTGGGTCGGCGGGTCTAAAGACCCGCCGCTACGCTTTTGGGGCTACTTTCGCGTTGGATCGTTCTTGGGATCAACGTAGGTCGTCCCAGATGGTCCGGTTCCGCTGATCTGGATGACGACGCCTTCCTGTCTCGTCATGGCGAAATGGTTGGAGTTCGGAGGCTCGGTGTAAAAGCTGCCAGCCGGCAGTGCCTTCAGCACGGCTTCGTTGAACTCTTTTCCGTAGCCGAAATACCACGTGCCGGAAACGACGGTCGCCACGCGATCGTCAGGATGTGCGTGCGCAGCAATCCTGGTGTTCGGTCCGATGCGAAGCAGAAGGGTGTAGAGACCCCCTTTCGTGGGGTCCCCCTTGAGAACGACGGTCTGGATCCCCGCGGCGCCGGAAGTTCCAACCCCTGCGGCGCCAGCGCTCGGCCAATGAACTTCGCTCGGCGTGACGCGTTGCTCGCCGCTTTGAGCAATGACAAGGACTCCTGCCAGGGCACCCACCACGAAAATTAAGCCCACCCGCCTGCCTTGCTGACCGGTCATGCGCCCAAGGATATCAAACTGGTCTGGTTTTTGAAGCTTCCGGGGCCAGTTTGCCTTGGAGGCCCACTTTGGTCGCCCGCACAGGACACTTCGGCCGGCGCATCGTCCTCTTTCTGGTACTGCTCACACCGCTCTCAGCTCTGGAATCCCCTGCTCACGCCCAAGGGATTGGCTTCCAAGGCGGGTTTACCATCGATCCCGAGCAGGCGTACTTCGGCACCCATTTCGAGACCCGGGAGCTTGGATACAACATTCACTTTCGACCTGGCATCGAAGGCGGGTTTGGCAACGATGTGATCCTCGCGGCCATCAATGTGGACTTCGTCTATAAATTCCCGCTTGGCAGCGGCTGGAGGCTCTACCAGGGCGGCGGTCCCGCCATCTACTTTTATCGTTTCGATCATCCGTCCTTCACCGAAACAACCGGTGGGCTTGGCGCGGTCTTCGGACTCACGCACGACAACGGCTTCTTCACAGAGTTTCGGGTTGGCAACAACGGACCGAATCTGAAGCTCGGGGTTGGTTGGACTCTTCGTTATTGATCTCCTGCAACTCCTCTAAGGCTTTTCTCACGATGACGCTCGCTCACGGCGCCAGTACCACGACCTTCCAGCCTCGACGTTGCTTCTCATAACAACGACGGTCATGGAGTCGATGCTCGCGACCCTGCCAGAACTCGATCTGGTTGGGGATGAGCTGATATCCGCCCCAGAACCGTGGGCACGGAACCTCCTTGCCGTCAAAGCGCGTCCGCGCCCGATCGAACTCGGCCTCGAGTGCTACGCGACTCGGAATGACTGAGCTCTGCGCCGATGCCCAGGCTGCTAGCTGGCTCTCGCGCGGTCGAGTTTGGAAATACTCGCTCGATTCGCGGCGCGTGAGCTTGCGGACTGTACCTTCGATTCGCACCTGGCGTTCGAGGGACGGCCAGTAGAAGAGCAGCGATGCGCGAGGGTTGCGATCGAGTTCGCGGCCCTTACGACTCTCATAGTTCGTAAAGAACGCAAAGCGCCCGTCCTCGAGCCCTCGCAGCAACACCATTCGCACAGACGGTACACCGGCGCGGCTTGCCGTCGCGAGCGCCATAGCTTCCGGCAGCTTGATGCCGGCTGCAACGGCTTCGGAGAACCAGCCTTCGAACAGACTGATCGGATCCTCGAGCTCCCCGGGCGTTGCTGAAATTTCTCGACGACGAGGTCGATCCGAACCGGATCGGGTAGCTACGAAACGCTGACGCCGACCGGGCACGTCACCCCCGTCCCGCCGTGTCCGCAGTATCCCCGCGGGTTCTTGGCCAAGTACTGCTGGTGATAGTCCTCGGCGTAATAGAAATCACCGGCATCGACGATTTCCGTCGTAATGGGACCGTAGCCGGCTTTCGTCAGCACTTCCTGATACGCGGTGCGACTGGCCTCAGCGGCTCGTCGGTGTTCGTCACCGTGCACGTAAATCGCCGACCGATATTGGGTGCCGACGTCAGCGCCCTGCCGCATGCCCTGGGTGGGGTCGTGGGCTTCCCAGAAAATCCTGAGCATCGCGTCGAACGTGGTCTTCTGAGGGTCGAAGACCACTCTCACGACTTCCGTATGGCCGGTCAGACCACTGCAGACTTCCTCGTAGGTGGGATTGGGCGTATAGCCGCCCGCATACCCAACCGCGGTCGAATGGACACCCGGGGCGAGCCAGAACTGTTTTTCAGCGCCCCAGAAACATCCCAGCCCGAATGTGGCGTACTGCAGCCCCGAAAAGGGAGGCTCCATTGCGGTTCCGAGAACCGCATGCCGCGGTGCGACCGGCATTTGTGCGACGCGCCCCTTGAGGGCCTTCTCCGGACTTACCATCTCTGTCTTTCGCGGATTGAACATGTCAAACCCCCGTCCACCTTTTTGACGCTGCCGAAAGTGGCGCTGATGTCATATGACCCACACCGAATGAGGACTAGCGTGGGTTCCGATAGTTTCGTGCGGTTTTACAGCCGAAATCGAGCATAGCATGTGTGGGTTTGCGTGGGTGAGTTTGGGAGCGAGCGAAACATTCGTACCTTGGTACGGCCTTGTCGGACTGGAGTATCAACGAGAAGTGCTCGCCGCCCTTTTCAGAATGTTGGTCCTCCGCCAAAGGCCAGAACATCGCCGTTGGGGAACCTGATTTGCCCCCCTCCCACGATGCGGGAGGATTTTCTGGCGTCATCGGGACGCGTCAGCAAGACCGTCTGAGCGTCGTTCAGAAACAGCGGGTTGCGAGGTGGCCAAACGCGAGCGGAGATCGAAATGCCCGGTTGCAGCCGCTCCTTCAAGCCCACCTGACGCATCGCGTTGTTCAGTGAAGCGCCTTGGAGAGTCCATGTCTCCAGTTCGCCCTTTTCATTCTTCGACTGGAGAAATAAGAGGATGTGTGGATTGATCCACTTCACGCGCAAGACCTCGCCTTCCAACGTAATTGCCTTGGCCATATCGAAGTAGACCGGATTGGAGTGATGGGCTGTCGCCGGGATACCGGACGCGATGACAACCGCGAGGACGGCCATTCCGGGAAACGCAACTCTCATCGGATTACCCTCCTCCTATCGAGATCGTCTCCGAAACCACGGGCCATCGTAGCACTCCGGCCGATGCCGGAATTCTGAAGACAGTCTGAACTTTTCGTCAGCGTGCCCCGGCTCCGGATCGGCCGATTTAGAATTTCATGATGGCGTGTCCATGCGGTATCGAGGCCGTGTTACCAGCCTGTCACGGCAGCTGCGAGCTGCCTCTGGTGCGGCTCGCTGTCGCGTAGGTGCCAGCTGGAAAACGGCTTTCACCACGGGCTGCTCGCCGACGCAGCGAACGCCGTATTCTCGGCGTGGATGGTTTGGCGTTATGCTGCGAATCTCGCAGGGTCGGCCGAGAAGCAGCAATGTTTAGTGCCCAAGTGGTAGGGCCTGATCGGCGTCCGATGGGAATGAACGCTCCGGAGGCGCGGGAGAACTACCGCTTTGCGCTTAACGTTTTACATTGGCTGAGTAAGGTGTTTTAGGTGGAATCCGGCTTCGATGTTGGGCGGGCATTCATACGTAATGTCAGGAGCTGCTATGAGTTTTTCTGCTCTATATTCGCCCAACGTTCTATTTAGGGGAACGCTTAAGCTATTGGCGTTCGTGTTCTTATCGTTCGCTGCCATTTTTTTGGCATCAGCAGGTTACGGCTTGCTCAACACGCTATTTCAGGTTTTGAATAGCGGTGCAGTCATTGGCGTTGCTGAAGTATCCACGCATAGTGGACTGACTATCGCCTTTTTCGTGTTGGCCGGGTTAGGCGCATATCTTGCGAAGAAATGTTACTGCTAGGATGCAAGTCTTATTGAAACGACCAAAAATCTGCGAGACATGGCGAAAATCTTAAGGTTTTCGAGTCCCACGCGTAATGGCATATTATCTTCGGAACCCTGTCAGGCCGACCGGGCGTCTAAGGGGTTGTCCCGACCTTTGTTCGGCCGACCTGAGGCATGAAGGGAGTCACATTATGAGAGCTCGTCTGTTGCTGAAAACGTTGCCCCTGGCTTTGGCGTTCTCCTGGCTAGCCCTTGCGGTCCCGCACGCACAGGCGCCCAACCAGGCCCCGCCACCACCGCCGAGCGTCAAAGTCGGTCAGGCGGCGCCAGATTTCACGGCCAACTACTTTACGATGGTGGACGGCAAGCGCCAGAACAAGCCGGTCAAGCTCAGCGACTACAAGGGTCAGAAAAACGTCGTGCTCGCATTCTTCCCGGCAGCATTCTCACCCGGTTGCACGACCGAGATGGCGAAGTATCAGGAAACCTCAGGACAGTTCAACACCAACAATACGGTCGTCCTGGGCATGAGCGTTGACAGCAGCTGGGCGAATCAGGCGTTTGCCGAAAAGCTCGGCGTGCAGTTTCCGATCCTGAGCGACTCCAAGCGCGAAATCAGCAAGAGCTATGGCGTGTTCGACGAGAACGCGGTCATCTCTCGCCGGACGACGTTCATCATCGATCGTCAGGGTGTCGTACAGAAGGTCTTCCAGGCTCAGGAAGCGCTCGACCCTGCGGCGGCGCTCGAAGCCTGTGCGCTGCTGAAAGAGGTCAAGTAGCTCCGGCCGGACCTCGACGTCCGGCTAAAGCTCGGTCGCTCGGCGACACGCAAGGCCCGATGCTACGTTGGCACACGTGCATGCCGGTTGCGTAGCGTCGCTTTAGCCGGCTCGCTCTTATCCATCCGCGGACGTCTCGCCGCGGACCTTAGAACCTCGAATTTTGATGACCAGTACCGACAGCCCGCGGGAAACGCCGGCCCGCGACTTCATCCGGGAAATCGTTGCCGAAGATCGCCAGGCCGGTAAGAACGGCGGCCGGGTGCTCACGCGGTTCCCGCCCGAGCCGAACGGCTACCTCCACATTGGGCATGCGAAGTCGATCTGCCTGAACTTCGGGGTCGCGCTCGAATACGGTGGGCGCTGCAACCTGCGGTTCGACGACACGAACCCGACGACCGAAGACCTCGAATACGTCGAGGCCATCATGGCCGACGTCAAATGGCTGGGATTCGACTGGGGCAAGGGCCTCTACTACGCGTCGGACTACTTCGACGAGATTTACGACTGCGCGGTTCATCTCATCCGCACCGGGCACGCGTACGTCGATAGCCTGAGCGCCGACGAAATTCGCGAGCATCGCGGCACGTTGACCGAACCAGGCCGCGAGAGCCCCTACCGGAATCGGTCGGTGGACGAAAATCTCGATCTGTTCGCGCGGATGCGGGCTGGCGACTTTGAAGATGGCGCGCACGTGCTGCGGGCGAAGATCGACATGGCCTCGCCCAATCTCAATCTGCGCGATCCGGTGCTCTACCGGATCCGCCGCGCAACGCACTATCGGACCGGCGATCGCTGGTGCATCTATCCGATGTACGACTATGCGCACCCGATCTCTGACGCCCTCGAGGGGATTACGCACTCGCTGTGCACGCTGGAGTTCGAGGATCACCGTCCCGTGTACGACTGGGTGCTCGACAACGTTCCGGTGCCCTGCCATCCACAGCAGATCGAATTCGCGCGTCTCAATCTGACCTACACGGTGATGAGCAAGCGAAAGCTGCTGGAGCTGGTCGAAGGGCGTCACGTTAACGGCTGGGACGACCCGCGATTGCCAACCCTGTCCGGCATGCGACGACGGGGTTATACGCCGGCGGCCATCCGCGCGTTCTGCGATCGCATTGGCGTGGCCAAGCGCGAGAACATCATCAACGTGGCGCAGCTCGAGCATGCGGTGCGCGAGGATCTCAATCTCCATGCGCCGCGCGTCATGGGCGTGCTGCGGCCGCTGCGGGTCGTGATCGAGAACTATCCGGAAGGTCAGGTCGAAGAGGTCGACGTCATCAACAACCCCGAAGATTCATCGGCCGGCACCCGGAAAGTGCCGTTCTCACGGGTGTTGTACATCGAGCAGGAGGACTTCCTCGAGGACCCGCCGAAGAAGTTCTTCCGCCTCGCCCCGGGTCGTGAGGTGCGGCTCAGGTGTGCGTATTTCATCAAGTGCACGGGCGTCGTGAAGGATCCCGCACACCGGTGAAATCACCGAGCTGCGGTGCACGTACGATCCGGCCACGCGTGGCGGCGACTCGCCCGACGGCCGTCGCGTAAAGGCGACGCTCCACTGGGTCTCCGCGGCCCACGCCAGATCCGCAGAAGTGCGGCTCTACGATCGGTTGTTCTCGGTGGAGGACCCGGCGCAATCAGAGAACTTCCTCGAATCCCTCAATTCCACGTCACTCGAGATCCTGACGTCGTGTCAGGTCGAACCGTCACTGGCCACCGTCGAGCCTGGTTACCGGTGCCAGTTCGAGCGGCTCGGGTACTTCTGCGTCGATCCCGATTCACGCCCCGATCACCTCGTGTTCAACAAGACCGTCGGTCTGAGGGACACGTGGGCCAGGATTCAGGAAAAGTCCATACGACTGAGGCGAAATACGAGTGCATCGATCAGATGATCACGAGAAAGATCACAATCCCAATCATCACTCGCCAACGATTCCAATCACGAATCCAGATCGCGAAGTTAGATACCGTCCGAGCAGCCGTAGGAGTCCGGTCGTGAGCCACGGGCACGTACGTGATGATGAGCACCCCGATCCCGAGAATCGCCCCCATGGGCAGTGCGGCGTAACAGACTTCGAGCACGGGACGCTTGAACCGGTACGAGGCGATCAGAATGTTCAGGCCGACGAGAGGCGTCAGGTAGCCAAGCTCGAGGTTGGCAATGAAGATGATGCCCAGGTGAACGGGGTGAATGCCGTATGCCGCGCCCAGCGGGACGATGAGCGGCACCACCACGACAATGGCTGGAAAGATCTCCATGAGGCAGCCGACGAGCAGCAGAAACACGTTGAGCGCCAGGAGGAACATGAGCGGCGATTGAATGTGCATCTGGGTCCACGCGAGCAGTCGGGCCGGCACCTCGGCGCCCACGAGGTAGTTCGTGAATCCCACCGCCACACCCAGAATGACAAGGACACCACCAATCAGCGTGACGCATTCGGTGACGACCCGCCGCAGATCCCTTCGAACTGACAGGTCGCGATGCACGAGTGTTTGGAAGAGCAGGGCGTAGCAGACGATCAGGGCTGAGGCCTCGACAGCGGTTGCAAGCCCGCTGAACATTGCGACGAGCACCACCACTGGCATCGCCAGTTCCCACTTGGCCTCCCAGAGAGCCGACCACGCCGTGCTGATGCTGAACGGATGACGTCCAGCGCCGGTCAGGATTCCTTCCCGCACACCCCATGCGGCGATCATGGTCGTCAGAAGAATGCCCGGCAGGATGCCACCGATGAAGAGGTCTTCGATCGGGATCTGCGCCACCACGCCATAGAGAATCAGCGGCAGCGATGGCGGCAACAGGAGCCCGAGCGATCCTGAAGCCGTGAGCAGGCCGAGTGAGAAACGTTCCCGGTATCCGTCCTTGAGAAGAGCCGGGAGCAGCACGCCTCCAAGCGCCAGGATCGTCACGCCGGACCCGCCGGTGAACACCGTAAAGAACGAGCAGACGACCGCGCAGACGACTGCCGTGCCCCCAGGTATCCAGCCGAACAGCGCGCGGAAGACGCGGAGCAACCGTTCCGACGAGTGACCCTCCGCAAGAATGAATCCCGGCGAGCGTAAATAGAGGAATCGCAGGCAGCGTTGGCGAAACCGACAGGGCGTACGTTTCGATCAAGATTGCTGCCGGCGTGATGCCGTCGCTCATGAACAGCAACACCGCTGCCCCGCCCAGAATCGCGAAAATGGGTGCACCCAGCGCGCCGGCAATGATGACGAGTGCGAGGGCAGGCCAGGGGCTGCGGCCCTCGAGGAGCGTTGGCATTCCGGCCGAGGGCGAGGCCCGCGACGCGGGCCCGCCATCGCGAGCAGACGTCCCCACCAGAGTGGGCTCGCACGCCACACGAGGCGGGCCGCAATCAGGCCGAAGCCGACCGGCAGCACGAGCTGGGCGACCCAGGCTGGAATGCCGGCTCCGATGATCGTGCCGGTCTCCCGCTCGGCCCTGATGAGATCGATGCTGCCCCACGCGAGCACAGTCGCAACTGCCGCCGCAACCGCCGCCGAAAAGATACCGGCAATCTGACGAGCGCGGCCTGCGGGAATGAAGGTCCCGGTCGCAAGGGCCAGGAGTTTGCCGTCGCGCGCGGCTAGCGCCGCGCCCAGAAAGCCGACCCAGAGCGTGAGGTGCTGAACAATCGGTCCAGACCCGGGAACGCCCACACCAAGGAAGCGGCGGCCGAGAATCTCGAGAATCGGCAGCACCGCCATCGTCAGCAGCGCCAGGCTGACCGTCCACTCCTCGACAATTCTGAAAGTACGCACGGTGACTCGACAGACTTTACGCGAAAGGCGCGTTTTCCGCCTTTCTTCAGGGTTTCCTCACGACTTCCGGAGGGCGTCGCGCGTAAGGTTTGGATGATGGACAGCCCCACTCACGTTCTCAACTGGCAGGTTGGATGGTGGCTCATCCTGCTGGCGTTCGTGACAGGGGCCGGGATTGGGCTCTTCTTTCATCGCGAGGACTTTCTTGGCGGCTACAGCTCGTTTCGCCGCCGGATTGTCCGACTGGGGCACATTGCGCTCGCGGCGTTGGGCATGCTGAACGTGATTTTTTCCTACTCCTCGTGGCCGGTGCCCGAAACGACCGCCGCAACGCGTCGCGTCTCTGTGGCTTCGTTGTCGGCGGGATCGCCATGCCGGCGGTCTGTTTCCTGACTGGCTGGCGAGCGGGGTTCCGGACGCTGTTCTTCATCCCGGTGTTGGCACTGCTGATTGCTGTCTCCTTCACGATTGGAGGCGCGCCGTGAAGATTGGCTTCCTGGCCATGAGCGGTATTCGTGCTCACGATCCGAAGCTGCTCGAACTTGGTCTCACGCTGCCGGGATTTGTCGAGCGCAGCAAGACGATCGCGTCGCTTCCAAGTCTCGGCTTGCTCTACCTTGCAGCGTGCACGCCAGAAGGGCACGACCTTCGATACTTCGAGGCAGAAGCCGACGGTCAGGAGCCTCGCGGAAGTCTACGACGTGCGATCTCGTCGCCATCAGCACGTTCTCGGCGCAGGTGTTCGAAGCCTATGCCATTGCCGATCGGCTCCGCCAGGCGGGTGTTCGAGTAGCCATGGGCGGGCTGCATGTGTCTGTGCTGCCGGAAGAGGCCGCTTCACACGCCGACTACGTCGTCGTGGGTGAGGGAGAGCACGTGTGGCCCTCGGTCGTGGCTGCCGCCGAGTCGGGTTCAGCGCCGCGCATCTTTCGGCGATTCGGAGGTGCCGCCTGTCGACGTGAATCACCTGCCGGTGCCGCGCTACGACCTGCTTGGCGATCGGCCCTACAACCGCTTTACGGTTCAGACGTCGCGCGGATGTCCGTGGCGGTGCGACTTCTGTGCGTCCTCGGTGATGCTTCGCCGACGATATCGGAAGCGAAGAGTCAGCGACGTGATCCGCGATATCGAAGCCATTCTGGCAATGCGCCCGCGAGCGTTCATCGAGTTTGCGGACGACAACACTTTCGTGGACAAGCAATGGGGTAAGGCAGCTCTGTCAGCAGCTTGCGCCGCTTCGGCGTGAAGTGGTTTACCGAAACCGACATTTCCGTTGCCGACGATGAGGATTTGCTCGACTTGATGCATGAGGCCGGGTGCAGACAAGTGCTGATTGGACTGGAGAGTCCGGCGAGCGGGCCGCTTGAAGGCGTGGAGACCAGGTCGAACTTCAAGGCGCGCACCGCTGGCCGCTATGTCGAGGCGGTCCGGCGAATTCAGGCGCATGGCGTGACGGTCAACGGATGCTTCATCCTTGGCCTCGACGGCCACACTCCCGAGATATTCCGCGAAGTGCTGGAGTTTGCCTGCGCGATTCCCCTTTACGACGTGCAGATTACCGTGTTGACGGCCTTCCCGGGGACGCCTCTGTACAGTCGATTTCTGCAGGATCGACGAATTCTCGAACCTGGCCGCTGGGACCTCTGCACGCTGTTCGACGTGAACCACCAGCCTCGAGGCATGTCACCCGAGGATCTGCAGGAAGGCATGCGTTGGCTCACGAAGCACCTGTATGACGATGAGTGCACTCGGCATCGGCGCGACGCGTTCTTCGCAGGATTGCGACGGTCTCGCGGAATGCGGGCCCCTGAGGGGATGACCGTTCCGTGAAGAGCGGAGAGACGTTATCCTTGTTATCGTGACGCGTGAGCCGGTCTTGTATCATCCAACGCATTATGTAGCGGGGCCCTTCAGGGCCCGACGTCTGCAGGAAGGGCTATTTGGACAGGTCTGTGACCGGTCTGTTCGCTCTGCGTGCTGGCCATGGCAAACGCCGGGTGCTCGCTCAAGACCTACGCCATCAACATGGTTGGCGATGCGCTGGCGTCGGGCAATTCGGTGTACGAGACCGATGACGACATCGACCTTGTCGGTCAGGCGCTGCCGTTCGGTCTGAAGCTCACCGAGAGCCTGCTGGAGCAGTCGCCCAACCACCATGGCCTTCTTATTACGGCGTGTCGCGGATTCGTGCTGTATTCCTACGCGTACGTGCAATACGAATCCGAAGTCACGAGCGAGGACGATCTCGATCGTGGGCGAGCACTCCGCAGTCGGGCCCGAAGGCTCTACCAGCGCGGCCTCGGGTACTGCTCCCGGTCGTTCGAGCAGTCCTATCCGAACCTTGAAGCCGCCCTGCTGAAGGATCCCAAAGCGGCCGTCGCTCCAATCGGGGTCGAGGAACAAGACGCGCGATGTCGAGCTCTTGTACTGGACCGCTGCCGCGCTCGGCCTTGCGATTTCTGCGGCCCCGGACGATCCTGCGATGCTCGCACGACTGCCGGAAGTCGAAGCCATGCTCGACCGGGCGCTCGCCCTCGACGAAAGCTGGGATGGAGGCGCGCTCCACGAGTTCAAAGTCATCTTTGCCGGCGCCAAGCCGGGCGCGCCGACCGACGTCCAGCTGATTCGACGACATTACGAACGTGCGCTGGAACTGTCGAAGGGAATGAGTGCCGGACTGTACATTGCCTATGCAGAGGCGGTTGCGCTGCCGGCGCAGAACAAAGCCGAGTTCCAGGGACTGCTCGAGAAGGCGCTGGCCGTGAACCCCGATGCGGTGCCGCGTGATCGGTTGGCCAACCTCATTTCGCAACGGCGGGCGCGGTGGCTGCTCGAACGTACCGACGAACTCATTCTGGACGATAGTCCGAGGGGGAAACCATGAGTGCCACGCGCCGTGCCGCGGTGTGTGTCGCGTTGCTGGTGATGACGGTCGGCGTGGCGGCGCAGAACCGAGCTCCGAATTCGTGTTGGCACGGTCGTGCCGAAGGGATCGCTCTGGCACGAGACCCTGCAACGCGTCAGCCAGGAGTGGCAGAAGATTGTCGGCCCGCGCCTGGAGATGACGATCTATCCAAGTGGGCAGCTCGGCGATGAAACCGAAATGGTTCGGCAGGCGCGGCAAGGTCGGATTCAGGCGGTGGGGTTGTCGTCGGTGGGACTGTCGCGCATCGACGTGGGTGTGTCGTGCCTGCAGGTGCCGATGCTGCTGGACTCGTACGAAGAGCTGGACTACGTCCGCGATCGCGTCGCGCCCGAGCTCGAGCGCCGCATCGAGGCTCAGGGCTTCAAAGTGCTCCACTGGGCCGATGGTGGATGGGTTTACACCTTCTCGAAACAGCCCGCAAAGACGCCCGCCGATCTTCGGCGGATGAAGCTCTTTACATCGGCCGGCGATGCCGAAACCGAGAGGCTCTACAAGGATTTCGGCTTCAACGTGGTCCCCTTGTCGCTGACCGACATGATTACGTCGCTGCAGACCGGGATGGTCGAAGCCTTCGCGATGGTGCCGCTGTTTGCCCAGTTGCAGGAATCGTTCAAGCTCGCGTCGAACATGACCAACGTCAAATGGACGCCGCTCGTCGGCGGCACCGTCATCAGCCTGACGGCCTGGAACAGTCTTTCGGAGGAGCACAAGCCTGCGCTTCTCGAGGCGGCTCGTCAGCAGGGCAGTCGGCTCAGGACTGAAATCCGTCGCCTGGATGAGGTGGCCATTCAGGAAATGCAGAAGCGGGGGCTCAAGGTGATCGACGTGGATGCGGCACACCCTTCGAGCCTGGCGCACCGAAGCCGAGAGCGCGTATCCGAAGCTCCGCGGCCGCTACTGCCCGGCGGATCTGTTCGATACCGTCGTGCGCCTGCGCGACGAGCATCGACGGGGCAAAGGTAAATGGGTCGGGCTGGCAGCTACCAAAATCGTAATGGGGTCCGACCCCAATCTTCCTACAGCCTCGCTCGCCCGCTTCACCTCACGGAGGATGCGCTCGCCGTTGCCATCCTGGCGTGATGACGGCGCTCCCGCTCGTCGAAATCGTGGGCAGGACCTCGGGCCGGAGCGTGCCCGGCTCGATCGTCCTCGTCCAGCATCTCACGCTGTGGATCGCGGTCGTCGGCGCGATGCTCGCGGCCCGATTCGATCGGCTGCTGGCGCTGCCAACGCTGCACTTCGTTCCCGCGCGCTGGCGCGCACCGTTTGAAATCGCGACGGGTGGGCTTGCTGCAGGCGTCACAGCCACGCTTCTCGTCGCCAGTCTGGATCTGGTGCGAATCGAGCGAACAGCGGGCGCCGTTGTGGCGTGGGGCATCCCGTCGTGGGTCATCCTGGCGATTCTGCCGGTCGGCTTTGCGGTCATTGCGGGCCGGCTTGTGTGGCATGCCGCAGAGAGCCCACGCGGTCGACTGCTCGCAGCCCTGGGCCTCGCGATACCGTTGCTCTTCCGATCGATACCCGAGCTGGCATCGACAGGCGTTCTGATTCCGGGCTGCCTGATCATCGTGGCTGCCACCGCCTTTGGTCTCCCGATCTTTGTCGCGATCGGTGGCGCGGCCCTGCTCTTGTTCTGGGTGGACGGCACGCCGATCAATGCGGTCCCCGGCGAAACCTACCGTTTGACCACCTCGCCGATGCTGCCCGCCGTTCCGCTCTTTGCGCTGAGCGGCTACCTTCTCGCCGAAGGCGACGCCAGCAGAGCGCCTGACTCGACTGTTCACGGCGCTCTTTGGCTGGATCCCTGGAGGTCTTGCGCTCGTGACGACCGCCGTGCTGGCGTTCTTCACACCGCTCACCGGCGCATCGGGCGTGACAATCGTGTCGATGGGTGGGCTGCTCCTGCCAGTGCTCGTGCAGGCGCGCCACGCCGAGCGAACCTCGCTCGGCCTGGTGACCGTATCGGGATCCATTGGCTTGCTGTTCTTCCCGAGCCTGCCCGTTTTTCTGTACGGGTTCTACGCCAACCAGCCGTTCGAACGCCTGTTCCTGGCCGGTCTCGTTGCCGGGCCTGCTGCTGGTCGTTGTCGTGGCCGCCTGGGCCGCCATCCACGGCGCGCTTGGGGGCGCGACGCGCACGAAGTTCCGATGCCGGCGAAGCGCGGGCGGCCATCTGGCATGCGAAATGGGAGCTGGCGCTTCCGGTCGTCGTGCTGGGGAGCATCATCACGGGATGGGCGACGTTGATCGAAGCTGCCGCGATCACTGTCGCCTACGCGTTCGTGGTCGAGTGCCTGGTGCATCGGGCGCTTCACGTCTCGCGGGACGTGCCGCGTGTGACGGTGGAATGCGCCACGATGATCGGCGGGTTTCATGATCATCCTGAGCGTCGCGCTGGGCTTTACGAACTACCTGATCATTGCCGAGACTCCCACCAAGGTCCTCGCCTGGGTCCAGAGCCATGTCGAATCGCCGATGATGTTTCTTCTTGCGCTGAACGTCTTCCTCATCATCGTCGGCGCGTTGATGGACATTTACTCGGCGATTATTGTCGTTGTGCCGCTGATCACACCGATTGCCGCAGCGTATGGGATCGATCCCATCCACCTGGGGATCATTTTTCTGGCGAACATGGAGCTGGGGTATCTGATGCCGCCGATGGGGGAGAATCTGTTTCTGTCGTCCTATCGCTTCAAGCGATCGTTGCCAGAGGTCTATCGATCGACGCTGCCGTACACGGTGATTCTGTTGATCACCGTGCTACTCATTACGTACTTCCCGTCGCTGTCGTTGTGGTTAGTGAGGTGGTATGACGGGTAGGTGTCGGAGGTCAACGCGCGGCGTCGCTGGTTTCTGCTGTCGGAAGGTGTTGCGCTCTTTCAGGGCGAGATCGTAGATATCCCGCGGGACCATTTCTCCGCGCATGGTGGCTGCCAACGTTTCGGCCTCGGCTCGCCACTCCGAACCCGCTGCCTTCGTCATCGTCAGACCCCGCTGGGTCATGACGAGCACGGCCCCGAGATCCTGCTTCGGCACGTCGGCCTGTAACCGCTTTTGCACGACGGACGCGGCCTCGAGCAACTTCTGACGATCGGCCGCCGCAATCCGGTTCCACGCGCGTTCGCTGACGACCGTGGCTCCCACCACCGGGCTCAGCCCGATGTCCAGCATGTACTTGGTCTGACGGTCCCATTGGAACGCCATCGCGGCGAGTGGAGTGGTCGGAAGGGCATCGATCATGCCGGTACTGAGACCAGGCAGAATGTCGGTCATGGCCATCGCGCGCGGCTGAAACCCATGAGCTTTGTACCACTGGGTCATACGATCGTCGCCCGCCGACGTGAAAAGCTTGAGTTTCTTCACGTCGTCGAGTGTCTTCACCGGCTGCTTCGTGAACAGCTGGAGCCATCCCCCGTGTCCCCAGTTCAACATCACGAAGTTCTTTGATTCGAGCTTCTTCTTGAGCGTGGGCGTCAGCTTGTCGACGACGTAATTGAGTTCGTCGTACGACTCGAAGAAGAATGGAATGTTGAACACGTTGAAGGCCGAGTCGATGCTCCCTAGGCCCACGACGGTGAGCGAGGCTGCCTGAAGAGCATCGAGCCGCATCTTGCGCAGCACGGTCGCCTCATCGCCCTGAGAGCCGCCGCTGAACACCGTGAGCGTCGACGCGCCCCTCGGTCGCCTTCTCCCACTCCGTCCCCATTTGTTTCAGCGTGTTGTCCCAGATAGACCCCGCGGGCACGACGGTCGCGAGCTTGATCGCACGGTTTTGAGCGGCAGACGTGCCAGACAGCAGGAACGCCAGGCAAACCACGGAAATCTCGAGGAAAGGTGCGCGGCGACAGGCCATAGATGCCATCTTACTCGAACCTCGTGCCCGGTCCGGAGTGGGCCGATGCCGCACGTTCGGGCCGTTGGTACTGCTGATTCGTCACGGTATTCTCGCTTGCACTATGATGCTGAACGCGGATCGGCGCGAATCATACAGGACGCGGACCAACGCGGAATTGACCAATCAATATGCATTCTGACCTGCAGGAGGCCATCGACTTTCACGAGGCCATCGTAGCCGAGGGCAGCAAAGCTCTCGTGGGCTACGACACCGAGAAAGCGCTGGCCAACGTCGTCCTCCTTTCGGAAATTCCGACGACCTACGACAAGGACCATCGGCGTCAGGTCAATGCGGGCAACCTTCTCCTGCGAGGCGTCCCGGGAGTCGGCAAAACGTTCTTTGGCGTCATTCTGGCCGCCATCAGCAATGCGAAGTTCGCGCGGCTGCAAGGACGAGCCGATCTCCAGCCCACCGAAGTGGTCGGCTTCCAGATGATCAACCCTGCGACGGGCGAGTTCATCACCGAGTTTGGACCGCTGGCCTCGGCTGAAGTCATCCTGCTCGACGAGATCAACCGCATCCCGCTCAAATCTCAGAGCGCGTTTCTCGAAGGTCTCCAGGATCGCACGGTGACGGTTGGCAAGACGACCTTCGAGCTTCCGCTCTTCAGCTTTGCGATTGCGACCATGAACCCGATCGAGCTGGGGCAAGGAACATTTCCGTTGTCGGAAGCGGCCACCGATCGGTTTGCGATCATGGTGAACATCGCGTACCTGCCGCCCGCAGAAGAAGAGAAGCTCGTTGCCTTCGATTTCAAGCAGGTGCATCTCGATTCGCTGATGTCGAAGGAGCGGATTATCGAGCTCCGCGGGGCGATTACGCGCGAGGTGTTTCTACACGAGAAGCTCGCGAAGTACATCAGGCGGCTGGTTGGAGCCACGCGCCCGTACAACGCGGAGACCGAGTGGTACCAGCACTCACCGTCAGACCTCGTCGAGAAATGTGTCGATTTGGGCGCTTCACCGCGCGCGACGATTTGCTGGGGACGACTGGTCAAGGTCTGGACGATTCTCCAGCGCCGTCGCGCCGAGGTGTACCCGGAGGACATTCAGGATCTTGCCAGGTACGTGTTGAGCCATCGCGTCTGGCTCGGGCCGCACGCCGCCAGTCATGGCGTCACCGTCGAAATGGTCATCGATGACATTCTGGCCCGAGTTCCGGTCCCATGACGGAAAGTCAGGCGGAGGGGCTCGTCAACCTCTCGGAGATTGCCGAGATTGAGCTTTTCATTCTCAAGCGAATGAAGGAGTTCACGCTCGGCGATCACACGAGCGTGTTCAAGGGCTCGGGCGTCAACTTCGTCGGCCTCCGCGACTGGGAGCCGGGCGACCGGCTGTCGTCCATCGACTGGGCTCAGTCATCGCTGACCAACTTCAGCCCCATTATCACGCGCGAATTCGAACAGCCCAGCACGGCCACGATCATTGCCGTGGCGGATGCGCTCGCTCTCGACGCGCTGCGGAATCCAGGGTGTCTCGATTGGCGCGGCCATTGCTCGCTCGGTTGCAGCCGTGGGTCTCTCGGCCGTGTTCTTTCAGGACATGTTCGGCTTGATGACCTTCGACGAGGGCTTTCATCAGATTGCGGCGGCGCGTCCGAAAATCGGGAAGTCCCACGTGATCTATTGTCTGGATCTGTATCAACGGCCAAGCCCCGCAGAACGGCCCGCCGTTCTCAGCGACGTGACGGCCACGATTGCGAGCCATCTACGGAAGACGTCGCTCGTCCCGGTCATCTCGGACTTCCTGTTTGCCGATGCTGCGCGTGTCATCAAGGAACTCTCGCTCTTGAACGCGGCGCATGACGTGTTTCTCATGATGGTGGACGCGCGGTTCGCCTATGAGTTGCCGGCGGTTTCGGCGGGATGGCTCGAAGCCTTCGATATCGAGACGGGCCGCAAACGCGTGATGTCGCGCAAGGAGTTCACGCGGCTGGCCGGGCGGGTCGAGGAATGGCAGGAGGAGATCATGCGCCTGGCGCGCGATGCCGATCTCGACATCGTGCGGGTGGGTCTCGATCGCTGGGAGATGGAAACGACGCTGGTGGAGTTTGTGGCCGAACGCCGCTTACGAAAAGTGTAAAAATGGGGTCTGACCCCATTTACTTGAGGCAGCTATGAGCAGGCAATGGTTGGCGTGGGTGGTCTGGGCGGCGGTCGTTGGATTGGGCACTCCGGTCGCCGCCCAGTCCCGATCCCCCGCTCGCGGGCCCCAGCCGGGCGAGGTCGAATCGGTTCCCATCAAGTGCTGGTGGAAGACGGACAAGACCACGGTGCAGATTGGCGAACGCTTTGATTTGACGCTGACGTGCGGTGTCGTCGAAACGAATCGCATCAAAGTCGTCCCCAAACTGGAAGAGCTCGAGCCAGGGACCGTGCAGCTCACACCGTTTGAGGTCATGGGCGGCACCCACCACGACGATATCGTGTCATCACCGTGGCGCTATTTTCAGTACCAGTACACGATGCGTCTCCTCGGCGACGAGTTCTTTGGTCAGGACGTCAACGTTCCTCCTCTCAAGGTGACCTACAACGTTCAGTCCGTCCAGGGCGGTGGAACTGAAGGTCGTGATCAGACGCATCTGTTGCCGCCGATGCCCATCCGCGTGCGGTCACTGGTTCCACGAAGCGCGTCCGACATCCGGGATGTGTCGCTCGAAACGTTCGGCGATATCGAAGCGCGTCGGTTTCGTTCGACCGAAGAGCTGATCGCGGCCGGCATCTTCTTTGGCTTGGCGGCTGTCCTTCTCGGGCTGGCGGTCGTCAAGGGCATTGGACGGTATCGAGTTCGCGTTCCCGTCAGCCGCACGCTGCCAACCAGAGCTGTGCTCAGCGGAGGCCTTCGCGAGATCGGCCGGCTCAAATCGGATGTGGCACGTGAGGGCTGGACGAGCGAGCTTGCAGGACGCGCGCTCAGTGTCTTCCGAATTGCCGGCGCAGTGGCACTCGACCAACCCGTCGCTCAGGCCATGGTTGACGTGCAGGTGCCCGGCCGCGAAGGTCAGCTCGTGCTGCGCAAGGGGCTTTTCCGGCGCCGCCGCGCCTTGGTCTCGGCTTCGACCACAGCCGACTCCATCACGCGTGAACTCACCAATGGCAATGGTGCCGGTCCCAGCCCGCGCAGGAAGGCCACGCTCGAAGAAATCCGGGATTCGCTCCTCGTATTCAATGCGGCCCGCTACGGTCGCAACGGACACATGGAGACGGCCGAACTGGATCGGGCGCTCGACAACGGGGCGAGCGCGCTGCGGCGACTGCGGCTGTCGAAACTGTGGCCGACTCGATCGACGGTCTCGAGCACCAAGCCGACGGGCCTCGGAGGGGGAGAGTGGTCCCGCTAAGGGAGCTTCTTGTCGCGATCCGCAGCACGATGGCCGAGTGGCTGCGGCTGCGTTGGGACGATCTGCAGTTCAGCGAGGGTCGGACCACGCTGCTCGTCCTGGTCGTGCTCATCGCCATCTCGGTGTTGATGGTTCTGGGACGTCGTCTGTCTCGCTCATAATGCCGGACGCACGCACATCGCGCTCCCGGCTGTGCTGCCGGTCATGCGCCAGTCGTACCTGTCGGCAACCCGGCACGGGGCCTTCCTCCTGTTCCTGCTGGGTGTTCCGTTCTTTGCCATTGCTCTGGCCGATCCGCGCACAACCTTCACCCGCGAGGAAGTGACCTATCCGGGACGGCGCATTGCGCTGCTGATTGATGCCTCGTCCAGCATGATCTTGAAATTCGAGGGTGCAAAGCTTCGCGCCCAGGGCGGTCCCGTGTTTTACACGGCCGTAGCCGCAGCCGAACGCTTCATGCGTCTGCGCATGAACGGTCCCTATCGGGATCTCATCTCGCTCATCGAGTTCGGGAACCAGGCGTACGTCGTCACACCGTTTACGACCGACTACGAGAACATCCTGCTGAGCATCCAGCTTGTGGCCGACCCCAAGAACTGGGGCCGGTTCAACGATTGGGGCACGACGATCATTCAGGGGATCGAGGAAGGCACCGAGCTCTTCAGAGCGTTCGACTTCCTGAACGCCTCCGGAAACCTGATGGTCATTTTCAGCGACGGGCAGGATGCTCAGGTAGCGCTCAAAGGACGCTCGCTCGACAACATCGTCGATGAAGCGCGGCGATACCAGATTCCGGTCTACATGATCCGCACGGTTTACAAGATGAAGCTCGGCGATGTTGCGGCAGACCGAATCTGGAAGGCGGCCGTTGAGCGGACCGGTGGCCGTTTCTATCCGGCCGCAGACGAAGAGGACATCCTGAAGGCCGTGCGTGAGATCGATCGTGTGTCGGCCGGGCGCATTGACGTGCGCGAGTACACCGCTCATCGTCCACGATTTTCGGGTTATGCGCTGATCGCTGTGGGACTGTGGCTGCTCGCCGCCGTGCTCAAGCTGGGAGTTCCGTACTTCAGGACATTTCCATGAGGATTCAACCGTGTGATCCTGGGGAGGCTTCGATGAAAAGCGTGATTGGATATGTCGTGGCCGCGATCGTGGCCGCGCTTCTCGGTGGGGTCCTTCTGACTGCCAGCAGGCTCGATCGTGACCTTGCTCAATCGCAGGAGAACCTCGTCACGCAAAAGTATGCCGAGTCCCTCGCCACGTTCGACACGGCCGAGCGCTACTACGGGTATGCGAGCCGCCTGCCGTGGATTGGAAGCGGGCCGCTGAACGATGTGCGCGCGCGCAGAGCGACGAGTCAGTACTGGCAGCGACAGTACGCGACGATCGTCCCGCAGGGGACTGAGCCCGTCGCGACGGTTGATGAAGACAACATCGCGCTTCAGATGGTTGTCGCCAACGCCGTGTTTCGGGTCGGACAGGCAGGCTCGAAAAACAAACAGAGCACCCTTGACGCGTTGGACACGAGTATCAACGCGTACCTGACGGTCTTGAAGAACACTCCGCGGCACGAAACTGCCGCGTACAACTACGAATATCTCGTGCGCCTTCGCCAGGAGGTGGAGAAGGGCCGCCGCAAGCCGGGGGAGGGTGAGGGAGAGGATGGCCCCGAAGGTCGAGGGGGTGGACCCACGCCGGAGCAGGGCAATATGAACGACTTCAAGATCTACATCCCGCTCGAATCGGAAGAATTGCAGCAGGGAAGCGGCAGTTCCGGCAAAGCCGCCCCGACAGAGAAGAAGGGATAGAATAAATGCTTACGGGCATCGACTACGACTCACTCAGCTTCGGCGAGCCGACCTTTCTCTGGCTCCTTCTGGCACCCGCTGTCCTGATGGTGCTGTGGGGCTGGCAGGTGTTGCGCCGTCGGGCCGATGCCAGGCGTTATCGGCAACGACGACTGACTCCGGTCGGCGAGCATTTCACGATGGTCGGTGATCTCGCATTCTGGTTTTGCCTGCTCCTTGCGGCCTGCTGCTGCATCGTCGCATTGGCTCGGCCGCAGGCGCGTACATCTGTTGTGCGGCGCGCGAGTGCGGACTTCGTTCTCCTGCAGGACGGCTCTTCATCCATGTATGTCACCGACGTGAAGCCGGACCGATGGCGCCGCTCCGTCCAGTTCCTGAGAGCGTTTGCCGAGGCGCTGAGCTGGAAGGGAGATCGGGTCGCGCTTGCTCTGTTCGCACACCTGGCGTCCCCGCAGCTGCGTCTGACCAAAGACCCCAACTCGTTCTTCTTTTTTCTCGATCACTTGAGCGAGCGTTCACCGTTCAGGCTCGAAGACCTCACGACCTGGGACACCAATATCGAGGAGGGGGTGTACTGGGGCGTCAAGCTCGTTGAGAAGGACGAGGAACTCTTTGGCAAGACCCGCAATCCCAAAGCGTTCGTCGTCGTGTCCGACGGCCAGTCCTGGAGCGGGAACGTGGCCACCGCGCTCGCCGTGGCTCGGGCCCGCGACATCGTCGTCCACGTCGTTGGTGTGGGTACCACGCAAGGAGGGCTCATTCCCGAAGGCGCCGGGCCGGACGGCATCGTCACACGCCAACGGATTCTTTCCCGTCACGCAGCCGCAGCGGCCGAGGATGAGCAACATTCGCGGAGTGCTCGACCGCAACTCCCTGCGTACGATCGCACATGCGGGCGGTGGCGAGTACTTCGAGCTCGGTCGCGAACCCGATCGGGACGTGGCGTTTCGGATCATCAGCAGCGTTCGGCGTCGCGCCCAGATGGGCCGGGAAGAGACGAGCCAGGAAGAGCTCTACTGGCGATTCCTGTTCGCGGCCGCTGTCATCCTCTGTCTCGGCACCTTTCGTCTTGAAGGAAGGCGCTGAATTGTGGGGGCAGGTCGGGGGCGCAACCGTCGCGATCCTGCTCCTTGCCGGGGCGCTCTCCTAAAAACGGAAAAATGAGAACTCGAAAACTATTCCTCTACTCGTTGCTCACCTCGTCGGCCATCAGCCGCGTGATCTTCCTGACGTAGCTTCGCGTTTCCTTGAATGGCGGAATCCTGTTCCGGTAGCGGGCCACCGCCGCCGGTCCCGCGTTGTAGCTGGCCAGCGTGAGCTCGATGCTGCCGTTGTGCCGGTCGAGCAGTTCCCGCAAGTAACGAGCCCCCGCCATGATGTTTTCACGGGGATCGAACGGATCTCTCACGCCCATCCTCTCCGCCACTGACGGCATCAGCTGCATGAGACCCGATGCGCCTCGCTGGCGAAACGACGAGCGGATTGAACGACGACTCGACCCGCATCACGGCGCGAATGAGTGCCGCGTCCAGATCGTAGGTGCGCGCGGCTTCCTGGATCAGGTGTTCGTAGGCGCGCTCGGGGGGGATTGCTTCGATATCCCGGATGGACACGCTTTCCGAGGCGTGAGGCCTTGTGATCAAGTACATCAGCGGGGCAACCGTGACCGCGACCATCAACAGGGTCCCGGCACGACGACGGGTGCGCCGGCGCCGATTGACTTCGGACCGTCGCTGGTGTCGGCGGTCGGTGCCTCGGCGTTCGGCTCCGCTACGGAGCCCCAGGCCCCGATCGACACGGACTCCCGGCAGCAGTTTCAGTCTGGGCATTGAATCAACCGATGCAAGAGGCGCACCCACGAGGCAGGCCTGAAAGGCCTTGCGCGACGTACTGGTCGAACCTCACATCTGTACGATTTCAAGACCACCAAACGCCACTTACATGCGGGCGATGAGCGCATCGCCAAACCGGCTCGTGCTGACCTCTGTCGCGCCATCCATCAGGCGGGCGAAGTCGTACGTGACCGTCTTGGCCGCGATGGCATCGTCCATGGCCTTGATGATGAGATCCGCGGCTTCCGTCCAGCCCATATAGCGGAGCATCATCTCACCCGAAAGCACGACCGAGCCGGGGTTGACCTTGTCGAGGTTGGCATACTTGGGCGCCGTGCCGTGAGTGGCTTCAAATACCGCGTGCCCTGTCACGTAATTGATGTTGCCGCCCGGTGCGATACCGATGCCACCCACTTGCGCCGCAAGCGCATCTGACAAGTAGTCACCGTTCAGATTCGGCGTGGCAATGACATCGAACTCGTCAGGCCGCGTGAGCACCTGTTGCAGCGTGATGTCGGCGATGGCGTCTTTGACGAGAATCTTTCCGGCGGCGAGAGCCGATTTCTGTTCGGCATTGGCCGCCGCCTCCCCGCTCTTCTGCTTTGGTCCGGCCCCACTGTTCCCACGTGTAGGTTTCACGCGCGAATTCACGCTCAACGAGCGCGTATCCCCAATTGCGGAATGCGCCTTCGGTGAACTTCATGATGTTGCCTTTGTGAACGAGCGTGAGACTCTTACGTTTGTTGACGATGGCGTACTGGATAGCGGCCCGGACGAGCCGATCGCTGCCTTCCTGTGAAATGGGTTTTATGCCGATGCCGCTCGTCTCGGGGAATCGGATACGTTCGTACATTTTCGGGAATTCCTGCTGCAGGAACCCCAGGAGCTTCCGTGCACCTTCCGACCCGGCTTCCCATTCGATACCGACGTAGATGTCCTCGGTGTTCTCACGGAAGATCACCATGTCGACTTTGTCTGGCGTCTTGATTGGCGAGGGCGCGCCTTTAAACCAGCGGACGGGCCGGAGGCAGACGTACAGATCGAGAATCTGCCGGACGGCAACGTTCAGCGAGCGGATGCCACCGCCCACTGGCGTCGTCAGCGGCCCTTTGATGCCGACCAGGTACTCCTTGAACGCTTCGATGGTTTCGTCCGGCAACCACGATTTCTGCAGGTCAAACGCTTTCTGCCCGGCGAGCACTTCCTTCCAGACGATCTGACGCCGGCCGCCGTAGGCCTTTTGGACAGCAGCGTCGAGGACTCGCACGCTGGCACGCCAGATATCGGGTCCAATGCCGTCTCCCTCGATGAAGGGAATGATCGGATGATCGGGCACGCTCAGTTTGCCACTCGAAAGGGTAATTTTTTCGCCGGTAGCGGTTGGAGTCATGGTGTCCCGTGCATTATATCGTTGCTTGAATGTCATAATCTCGAGCTCGGTTGATGTACAGTCGGTGCGCCGTGAGCACAAGAGAGCGCGGCGATCGCCGCGGGGTGAAGGGGTCGACCATCCAACCATGAAAGGGATAGTCCTCGCCGGGGGCTCGGGCACGCGGCTCTATCCGCTGTCACGCGCGGTGTCCAAGCAGCTCACACCCATCTACAACAAACCGATGATCTACTACCCGCTCTCGACGCTGATGCTCGCCGGGATTCGGGAGATTCTCGTCATCACGACGCCCGACGATCAGGCCACGTTCCGGCGCCTGCTGGGTGACGGTCGCGACCTCGGTCTCGACTTCACATATGCGGTGCAGCCGAGTCCCGGGGGGATTGCGCAGGCGTTTGCGATTGGCCGGGCGTTCGTCGGCAACTCGCCGGTGGCGCTGGCGCTGGGAGACAATGTGTTCTACGGAGCCGGCCTGCCCGAGATTCTTCGAAGCGCGTCAAGCCGCCGCGAAGGCGCCACAATCTTTGGCTACACGGTCAGGGATCCCGAACGATACGGCGTGGTCGAGTTCGACGCAGCCGGACGGCCGGTCAGCATCGAAGAGAAGCCGCACACCCCAAAGTCCTCATGGGCGGTTACTGGTTTGTACTTTTATGACAATCACGTCCTCGACATTGCGGCGGGCCTCAAGCCTTCGGCGCGGGGTGAGTTGGAGATTACCGAGGTCAACCGTACGTATCTCGATCGGGGATGTCTGCACGTCGAACGACTCGGCCGAGGGATCGCCTGGCTCGATACCGGCACCTACGAGGCTTTGCTGCATGCGTCGAACTTCGTCCAGAGCATCGAGGAGCGCCAGGGGCTGATGATTGCGTGTCTGGAAGAGATTGCGTATCGGTTGGGCTACGTGACGGCCGATCATGTGCGCCGGCTTGCCGAGCCGATGAAGAACGCGGCGTACGGTCAATATCTGCTGAAGATGCTGGAGCAGGACTGAGCCACATGGGGGTGTCCGCTTCGCGCGGGCGTGGCGGCAGCGCGCATCAGCTTCGACGTCAGCTGGTCGCGCTCCATCGAATCGGGATCGCGTTGTCGGGCGAGCGCGATCTGAACCGATTGCTCGAGCTCATCCTGACCCAGGGGCGCCGACTCACGACTGCCGAAGCTGGCAGCATCTATCTCCGCAGGCAGGGGCGACTCTGGTTCGCCGTCAGCCAGAACGCCAGGCCTACGCGACGGCGTGCGTCTTCGCCCGAAGCTGCTCAAAACCGTTCTGAAAGCCTGGCCGATTCCTCCCGTACGGACTCGCTGACGCTCGACACCAAGTCGTTGGCGGGCTATGTCGGACTCACCGGCAAGCTGCTCAACATTCGCGACGCATATCACCTGCCGTCGACGAGACCGTACCGGTTCGATCCACGGTTCGACGAACAGAACCATTACCGAACGATCAGTGTCATTGTCGTGCCGATGAAGGACACCGACGGTCAGCTCATCGGCGTGCTTCAGCTGATCAACGCACGAAAAGGCGGCCGGACTGTACCGTTCGCCCGTGAAGCCGAGAAACTCGTGAGCTCGCTCGCCAGCCAGGCGGCGGTGGCGATCAAGAACGCGCTGCTCGCGCAGGACCTGATGGACGCTCAGCTCGACACGATCTTCCGGCTGTCGGTTGCCGCCGAGTACAAGGACAAGGCCACGGCGTTGCATCTCCGACGCATGAGCCGCTACACCGCGGTCATCGCGGAGGAACTGGGGCTCTCGCCGGCGGATGTGGATCTCGTCAGCACTGCCGCGCTGCTGCACGACATCGGAAAAATCGGGGTGCCCGATTCCATTCTGATGAAGAGCGGGCAACTCACGGCCGAAGAGATGCACGCCATGCAGGAGCACACGACCCTTGGTTCCCGCATTCTGGCCAATGCGACGGCGCCTCTTCTGCGCGTATCAGAAATCATTGCGTTGACGCATCACGAGAAATGGGATGGCAGTGGATATCCGCGGGGCCTGCGACAGGATGAGATTCCGCTCGAAGGTCGGATCGTTGCCGTCGCCGACGTGTTTGATGCGTTGACATCGGAACGTTGCTACAAAAATGCGTTTCCGTTGGATCAGGCAGTGCAGACGATCGAGGGTGACAGCGGTCGTCACTTCGACCCGCGGGTGGTCCGCGCCTTTTTCAAAGGGACTTTCCGCGAATCGATCAAATCCGCACGGGGTTGTCGGCAGCGCCTCCGGCGTCAACCTGAGCTGCGTGCTGCAAGTCTTTCTGACAGGAAAGGAGTCACGATGAACACGCGATCGCTCGTCGCTGAGTTTCTCGGAACTTTCTTTCTGTGCTTTGCGGGCATTGCGGCCATTGTCAGCACTGGCGCCGCCGATCAACAGTGGCGCCGGGCTGGTCGGGCATTGCGCTGGCGCACGGGCTTGGCTCTGTCGGTCGCCGTCAATGCGTTTGGCGGTATCTCCGGCGCGCACTTCAATCCGGCGGTTACGCTTGGCTTTCTCTCGACCGGGCGCATCAAAGTGCCCGCAGCGGGCGCCTACATCGTGACCCAGCTCATCGGAGCCACCGTCGCCGCACTCGCGTGCTGTCTGATCTTTCCTCAGGAAGCCATGGATGCCACCAAGCTCGGCATTCCCCTGCCAGCAAGCTGGGCGACTCCGAGAGTGGTCCTGCTGGCGGAATTCATCATGACCTTCCTGCTGATGACGGCGATCTTCGGCACGGCCGTAGACGATCGAGGGCGTGCGGTAAAGATTGGAGGCTTTGGCATCGGCCTGACGGTCGCGTTCGACATTCTCGCGGGAGGCGCGGTCACTGGCGCGTCGATGAATCCGGCGCGATCGTTTGGTCCAGCTCTCGTGTACGGTCTTTGGGACTGGCACTGGGCGTATTGGATCGCACCTCCGGCGGGCGCAATTGTCGCCGCGCTCTTGTATCACCACGTGTTGCTGGAGAAGAAATAGTAAGAGCCGGGGCCTGCAGGTTACTGCGTGCTCGTGGGTGCCTTGAGCGAGCCACGCTCGAGGATCAGGGTCATCGCGCGCTCGATTGGGAATGCGCGCGGTTCCCAGTGTCGCGATCAATCCACTGATACTCGCGAAGAACCCTCGACTCTTCCTCGCGTATCCGTCGATAGTCTTCGACCGGACGGGCGGTCTTGGTCACGGCTGGCCGCTCGGAGACTCCGGTATCGCGCCTCAGCAGAATCAACGATGCGACTGCACCCAGTACGACAATCGCAAGTCCGGCGAGGCCGGCGGCGACCCATGCCAGCGTTGCTCCAGGTCGGAACAGATCGTCGGACCACGTTCATGAGACGGCCGGCCTCTCGTGAGTGGTCCCCGCCGGCGGTTTCACGACACCGAACTCCGGTCGGATCCCTTCTGGAGCGGCTCCCTCATCCCCGTAGGTCGGCAGGAGCGATCGACCCTGCATTTGGCGAATGTAGAGAGCGACCCAGATGCATCCAAGCGTGATCGGCAAGACGATGTCCAACCAATGCACGCTGAACTGTGCGGGCGAGCGTTCGGGCCCCACGATCCAGAACAAGTCCACGGCGCGCATGACCAGAATACTGACGGCGACAGGGACCAGACGGCTGCGCACACGCTTCGTGTTGCGCGACAGCAGCAAGGCGAACGGGACCGCGAAATGAAAAACCACCAGTCCAAGGCCAATCGATTGCCATTCGTTTCCGATACGGTGCGTGTACCACGGGATTTCTTCGGGCAAGTTGGCCGACCAGATGATCAGAAACTGCGAGAACGACACGTACGCCCAGACCATGAGAAACATCAGCATCAGGTTGCCCAGGTCATGGAAGCGAGCCGGCATGGCAACCTGAGCCATTCGTTTGTCGCGCGAACGGCCGCCAGAACGATGATGGCGACCGCGACCGCCGAGAGGCCCTGACCGCTGATCACGACAATGCTGAAGATGGTCGAGTACCAATGCGGCTCGAGCGACATGAGCCAGTCTACGGAGGCAAATGTCATCGTCAGGACGTATACGATGAGGCCCGCTGCGCTGACAGCTTGCATTCGCCGTCCCAAGGGGTTGTTCTCCCACGCTCGTCCTGCATGAGCGACCAGTAACTGAGAACCCAGCCAATCGCCGTCCAGGCGGTGAAGTAAAACCCCGCACGAACGACAAAGAAGGGAACGTTCAGGTAGAGCCGCTTCCCCTGGAGGATGGGATCGGCGGCAACCACCGCGGCTTGCGCCCATGGATAGAGCGTGCGGATACCCACCAGAATCGGGATGAACAAGAGGCCCATGACGGGAGCGAGGCGTGAGGCAGCTTCGAGTTGACGACGGAGAACGAAGCCCCAGGCCCCGCCCGAGAGATGCTGCACCATCAGCAGGCCCAGGCTGCCGAGCGTAACCCCCAGCCAAAGCGTAAAAGCGAGAAGGTATGAATAAAAGAATTGACGGGGGTTGATAACCCCGCCCACGAGACACGCCGCGGCGCCGACGGCTCCTCCGATCACGGCCCACCTTCGAAGGCGCTTCACTAGCGGATCCTCTCCAGAGCCTCACGGTCAGGCTGAGGCAGCGTGTTGACGTCAGCATGCTGACTGAGCTGCAGCGCGCGGATGTAAGCGACGATCGCCCAGCGATCCTGCACGGGAACTTCCTGCGAGTAGTCCGGCATTTCGCCGGTGCCGTTCGTAATGGTGTCGAATATCTGGCCGGGCGTCGCAAAGCGGAGGTCATCCGTGTGCAGCGAAGGTGGCGGGGGAAAGCCCTTTACGGACAATGGTGCCGTTACCGTCGCCGGTCACGCTGTGACAGGGAGCGCAGTAAATGTCGTACCGTTCCCGTCCGCGTGCGAGCACCTCCGCGGTGATGTCAAACGGAAACGTCCTGGCCAGCTCGCCATTCACCCGTCCGGCATAGAGATGTTCGTCTTCGTTCAGGGTACCGCGGGCCACGGTATTGGGCACGGGCGGTCTCGCGCTGGATCCGTTGGCGAATACCTTCGACTGCTCGAAGGGCTCGACACGTGGCTGGTCGTGCATGTCCTGACGACACGCCAGGAGGGTCGGCAGCAGGCAGACGGCAGCAGGCAGGAAAATCTTAAGCCTCAACTTCGGTGACCTCCCGTGGCCCGAGACTTTCCAGAAACCTTCCAGTCTCCTCGTCGATCGAAGATCTTGTCCCTCGCTTCGATGCAAAGGAAAAACCCGTCGCGTGTCGCGCGCTGAAACGCCGGCACATTGAAGACAGGATGGTAGAGGCGTGGGAGTCCAGTCGGCGACAACCATACCGAGCACGGCGGCGATCGCAGCAAAGAGAATCGTCGTCTCGAAAGCAATCGGGATGAAGGATGGCCAGCTGTGCAGCGGCCGGCCGCCGACATTGATCGGATAGTCGACGACCGAGGTCCAATACTGAAGAAAGTACGCGCCCACACCCCCGACGATTCCGCCGATCAGCGTGACGAATGGCAGGTAATTTCGTCGGTCTCCCAGCGCCTGAGCCAGGCCTTCCACCGGATACGGCGCGTAAGCATCCATGCGGCGATATCCGCGCTCGTACGCCTGCTGGGCCGCACGCGACAAGTGCGCTTGGGCCCTCGAACTCAGCCAGAAGACCGTACGGTGCTCGCCGCGCGTTACCCGACATGACCTTTCTCGTCGAAATCCGCGTTGATCCGCGTCACCGATCGCGGGACGAGCATCCTCATCTCGAACATCGCGACGGCGGGTAGCACGCGAACGAACAGAAAGAACAATGTCAGGAATAAGCCTATCGTGCCGAAGAACATGCCCCAGTCCCACATGGTCGGCATATACCGACCCCAGGCCGACGGAAGGAAATCGCGATGGAGGCTCGTGACGACAATGACGAATCGCTCGAGCCACATGCCGACGTTCACGCAAAGAGCGATGACGAACAGAAGGAAGACGTTTCGGTTGACAAAGGGGAACCACAGTGCCTGCGGGATGACGAAATTGGTCACCAGAAGCACCCAGTAGATCTCGGCGTAGGGGCCGGTCAATCGATGAAGCGCCATCGATCGCTCGTAGATGTTCACGCTGTACCAGGCCATGAAGGCCTCTGTCATGTAGGCATGCGCGACGATCAGCCCGGTGACGAGCATGATCTTGCTGATGTTGCGGAGGTGTCGCACGGTAATGAAGTCCTCCAGCCCGAACGCTTTGCGCAGCGGGATGATGAACGTCAGGACCATCGCAAACCCGGAGTAGATGGCCCCGGTTGCGAAATAGGGCGCGAAGATCGTGGCGTGCCATCCCGGAATGATCGACATGGCAAAATCGAAGCTGACGATGCTGTGCACCGACACACCGAGAGCCGTGGCAAGTCCCGCAAGCAGAAGGTAGGTAGTGTCGTGACGTGCCCACTGGCGGGCAGAGCCGCGCCATCCCAGGGCCAGGACACCGTACACCTTGCGGGCCATGGGCGACGGCACGCGGTCGCGCAGCGTCGCGACATCGGGAATGAGCCCCACGTACCAGAGCAGAAACGACACGGTGATATAGGTCGACACGGCAAACACGTCCCACATCAGCGGACTGCGGAACTGTGGCCACAGGCCCATGTTGTTGGGATAAGGCAACATCCAATAAGCCAGCCACGGGCGGCCCATGTGAAGCAACGGGAAGAGCGACGCACAGAGCATGGCAAACAGCGTGATCGCCTCGGCCGAACGATTCACTGAGTTCCGCCAGGTCTGGCGGAGAAGCAACAGGATGGACGAGATGAGCGTGCCACCATGGCCGATCCCGATCCACCACACGAAGTTGACGATGTCGAAGCCCCACGAGACAGGGATGTTGATGCCCCAGATCCCCACGCCCACCGCGAGGAGATAGGTGACCGTGATGGGGAGGAGCATCAACAGAAAAAGGCTCAGTCGGAAACCGAACTGCCAACCGTGAGACGTCGATTGGCGCAGCATGGGCTCGATGACGGCATCGGTCACCGAGCCCAGCGTATGACCGGGACCAATCAACGGGGGATTCGCCGCGTTGGTGGAAGGTCCGACTGCCACGGTCCTATTTCAGCTCCGGATTGGGGTTTCGAAGGTGCGCGAGATAGGTCGTGCGCGGCCGCGTGTTCAGCTCGGCAAGCAACCCGTAGTTACGGGGATCGCTTTTCAGCCGTGATACGCGGCTGTTCGGATCGTTCATGTTGCCGAACACGATCGCTTGAGTCGGGCACACGGCCTCGCACGCGGTCGCAATCTCACCGTCGCGCACCTCTCGTCCTTCGAGGTCCGACTGAATCTTTGCTGCGCTGATGCGTTGAACGCAGTACGTGCATTTTTCCATGATGCCGCGCGTGCGTACGCTCACGTCGGGATTGCGGAGAAGCGCCAGACTCGGCGTGTCCCAGTCCGCGTATTGAAAGAAATTGAACCGCCGAACCTTGTAAGGACAATTGTTCGAGCAGTACCGCGTGCCCACGCAGCGGTTGTAGATCATTTCGTTCAGACCCTCGCTGCTGTGAACGGTCGCATTGACTGGGCAGACGACCTCGCATGGGGCAGTCTCGCAGTGCATGCATGGGACGGGTTGAAAATGTGTGCCCGGAGCATCGAGGGTTCCCGTGTGATAGCGATCGACGCGCAGCCAATGCATCTCGCGACCGCGCAGCACTTCCTCCTTGCCGACGACGGGGATGTTGTTTTCTGCCTGACAGGCGACCACGCACGCATTGCACCCGGTACAGGCGTTCAGGTCGATCGTCATGCCCCAGGCATAGCCGGCGGAGTTCGAATCCGGGTAGAGCGTCAGCGTCCGGGGCGGGGCCTGATGCTCTCGATGCGCAGATCTGCGGATCTGTCCCGGAATTCTTCAAATGTTGCGCTTCGAATCAAATCTCCGCCCTTCCATCGAATGGTGGGCTTGAGTGCTGGCAAGCGGCGTTCGCTCGGCGGTCACGGTGACCTCGACAGGTCCACCACTCCACGGTGCTGTCGACGTGCGCAGTTCGTACGCGTTGACGCCGACGTTGGATCCCACGCGTCCAGCGCGGCGACGACCGTGCCCGAGATACAGCGTTACGCACTCGTCCGCTTGGCCGGGAGCAATCCAAGCCGGGATTCGTAACGTCCGTCCGGCTATATGTCAATGCCACCACTTGAGCCAGCGTCTGACCATGCTCGCCGCCTCGAAATGCAATTCGCGACTCGATTCCCAAGTCGTTCGGCCGTGCGCGGACTGATGAGCGCCGCGTTGTCCCAGGTCAGCTTGGTCAGGGGCTTGGGCAGCTCCTGCAGCCAGCCATTGTTGGCGAAGCGGCCGTCGTGAACCGTTGGATCCGGTCGAAACAACAGCTCGATACCCGAAGCGGGTCTGGCAATTGGCGTGTTGAGAACAGTTTCGGCATTGACGCTGACCGGCCGCGGCTGATGCGCGCTATCAGCGAAGAGACCATCGTGCAACGCACGCCGCCAGACACGCTCGAAGTCTTGACCGGTGGATTGAGCCTGCCAGTATTCGCGCACGATCTGATAGCCCGTACGTGGCGGCTGATCGGCAAGCGCAGACAGCAGTTCGTGTGGTGAGTGCGCATCGTACAAGGGTGCGATAAGAGGCTGCACAAGCGACACCGTGCCGTCGAACGCTCGTGCGTCGCTCCACTCTTCCAGATAGTGGGTCTGAGGAACGTGCCAGTCCGACAAGGCCGCGGTCTCGTCCGCGTGCGTTCCCATGTAGATGCGAACCGGCACCTTCGCCATCCGGACCGCAAACTGAAGGTCTACCGGTGCGCTGTACACGGGGTTCGTGTCCACAATCACGAGCATCGTCACGCGTCCCGCGTCCATGTCGGCGACAAGCTCCCGGAGGGAGGGCTCGTTGTCGGACGCCGTCTACTTCAATGGGATCGATGTAGTCGACCGTCGTCCCGTTGTTGCCAAGCTCCTGATTGGCAAGGTGCACGAGCGCGTGAACGACAGGCGGCTGAGCCGGGCCAGCCATGAGGAGACCGGAACCGCGGTGTTGCAGCAACTCCCGGCCGACAGTCGTCAGCCATTGCTGCGCCACCTGCGAGAACGCCTTCTGTCGACCCGATGCCACCGGCTATCAGAAGTCTCACCAACGTCCGCGCGAACGCCTCGATTTCCGGCCCGCGCAGCGCCAATCGATGGTCCGCGTTCGATCCGGTTGTCGACAGCGTGCTTTCGACGACGTACAACCGATTCATTGTCGAAGCACCCGCATTCGTCCCGCGACGGCCGGCAAATTCGCGGGCGTATCGAAGTGCTCCCTGGCATCTCATCGAGAAAATCGGCGTCGAGCGAGACAATGACCTCCGCCTTGGCAAGTTCGTACCTTGCGTCGAGGACTTGACCAAACGCGAGACGGCCCCCCGCGCGCACGTTGTCACGGTTGACAGGCGAATACTGGTGCCACCGGGCCTGAGGCAATGCCTGCAGAATCTGGCGGATTTGCGCGCCAAGTGTCGGCGATCCGATCGGTCCCGTGAGTATGCGGAGGCCAGCGCCTCCCGTGCTGGCGGAGCGGCTCGATGGCAGCCTGCGCTGCGGTTCGGTGAAGTCTTTCCACGTACGGGCGGCGCCTCGATAGGTGAGTCCCTGCGCGCGATCGGGATCGTAGAGCGACAGAATCGAGGCCTGAGCGATGGCGCTCGTGGCACCCAGACTGGCTGGATGGTTCGGGTTCCCTTCGATTTTCGTCGGACGTCCTGTGTGACTTTCGACGAGCAGCCCGGTCGCGTAGCCGTTCAAGGTCATGGCCGTGGCAAAAAACTGCGGTCGACCCGGCACGATTTGTTCCGGCTGTCGGATGTAGGGGATGATCAGCTCGTCAGGCTGCCGAGTGCACGCTCCCACCCCAGCCAGCGCGAGTGACGCACCCATCAAGCCCAGAAACCGTCGTCGGCCGATCGGATCGGTCCATTCGGAAGCGAGCGAAGGAAACTCGCGCCGAAGCATGTCCTGCACGGACGGGTCATCGGCTGCCTCTTCGAGCGACCGCCAGTACTCGCGGCCACGCGCGTGACTGAGGCGCTCGCGAATGGTCGCGAGCTCGAGGACGTGCGAATCCCGGCTCGCTGTCACGGTCGCGGGTGGCACCGCAGGAGCGCAAGCTGGAGTTGCCGGTCATCGGTGACAGGTGGTGCAGTCGCTGAGCCGCTGAATCTGGTATTCCTCCACGAGCTGGCGGCCAAGCTCGAGCTGGTTCGTCGGCGCCCGGTAATCCATTCGGAAAATCTCGCTCGCGGGCGCACGTACCGTTCGGGATGCCGATGACAATCGAGGCACCAGTCCATTTGCAGCGATGCTTCCTGTCGGACGACCGGCATCTGATCAATCCGGCCGTGACAGGTCGAACATCCCACGCCCTTTCTCACATGGATGCTGTGATCAAAGTACGCGAAGTCCGGCAGATCGTGCACCCGCGTCCATTGCAATGGTGCGCCGGTTGTCGCGCTCGCACGAAGCGGCTCCAGCGCCTGACTCGAGGTTGCAATCTGAGTGTGACAATTCATGCAGGTGCGGGTCGAAGGAATGCCAGCGAATGCCGCTGTCTCGACCGAGAGATGGCAATATCTGCAATCGATACCGTTGCCCGATGACATGAAGTTCGTGGCTGAACGGTATCGGCTGCTGGTCGTGCGGCCCCGACACGCGTGACCCACGACGACCGGTCGAGCGCCACCATCGACGCGATCAGGCCGGCGACCAACACCACCAGCAGAACGATGCTGACCATGACGATGGTGTTTACGCGTCGCGGAAACAGCTGCGGCATGTCGTTACGGAAGAGTCAGTCTTGACCGCGGAGACCATCCGCAGTTTCAAGCTTATCCCGACTGGTGGTCTTTGGCGACCCTGCGTTTCACGGCCTGCGACAGAGCTCGACCATTGATTGACGATGGGCACGTATCGTGCGACCGCAGACGTCCCTGATGGGTTCCTTGATGTATTCAACGTGAACAAGACCTCGAACAGGTTCGCGCTTTTTCATGGATGCGCGCGAGTGTAGAGTAGTCGTGGGTATGACGGGGACTGGAGCCAAGCCTGGCGCCGACCCGAGTCCCGAAACCCGAGTCCCGAGTATGTCAGACCGAAAATACCGCCAGCGGGGGTACCAGGATAGCGGCCGTCCCGAGCGCGATAAATCGAAGCCTGCGGCGCCGTCAGGACCCCGGGAAGAGCGCATCGGACCGCAGAACGCCGAACATGCCGGGGTTTCGCGACGTCATTCGCTGTGCCCGGTGCGGCAATCACGTCACGCAGGTATCCGACGTGCGCTGCAAACGTTGCGGCGCCGATCTCCATAGCTGCGCGCAGTGCACGCACTTCGATACGAGCGCGCGATTTGAATGTACGCAGGCCGTGCCCGTGCGCATATCCCCGAAGGACACCCACAACGAGTGCAATTTGTTCAGCGTTCGTGTGACGGTCGAGCGTGAAACCGGTTCGGTTGCGCCGACTGATGCGCGCAAAGCGTTCGACGATTTGTTCAAATGAACCACGAAAAAGGGGTCGGGAGTCTTTTTCGATTCCGCCATGCGCGAAAAAGACTCCCGACCCCTTTTTCGGGGTGAAGCTAACCATGTCCGAGTTCTCCGATACCGATCGTCAAGCCATCGTCGCAGGCGCTCGCGGCGCTGCCAAATCCCGTCACGTTGCGGTTCTTTGCCCAGTCGATTGGCTGCGACACGTGCGACGCGATGCGGCAGCTCCTCAAGGCTCTCGTGGCGTCAAGTGACAAAATCAGGCTCGAGGAGCTCAACGTGGTGCTCGACCGGGAGCGCGCGTTACCGTACGGGTTCGATCGTGCACCGGCCCTTGCGCTGTCGACCGATCGAGAAACCGGCATTCGATTCATTGGAGCGCCGCTCGGGTATGAAGTCAGTTCGTTGATTGAAGCGATTCGGATCGCATCCCGCGGCGATTCAGGCTTGAGCGAGGCAAGCCGGGCACTGGTCGCGACAGTTTCCCAGCCGATTCATATCCAGGTGTTCGTCACCCCGACTTGTCCGCATTGCCCACGTGCCGTGTCGCTGGCGCATCGCATGGCACTGGAGAATCCGCACATCACGGCTGCGTGTATTGACGCTACGGAATTCCCGGACCTGGTCCGCCGATATCGGGTGACCGGCGTGCCCAAGACCGTGGCTGTCATCGGACAGAATGAATCGGCGCCCGTCGAGATTCTCGGGGCCGTTCCGGAAGACGGAGTTTGTCGGTCAGATCGTCGGAGCGGCGACCGGTGCCGCGTAAAGCGCTCCTTCTGACTGTCGTCCTCAGCCTGTCCCTGACGGTTTCCGCAGGGGCGCAGGCGCCCGTCACCTATCGCGTTTCATTCCCACAGCCCGAGCACCGTTTCGCACAAGTCGAGGTGACGTTCCCGGAAGCCGGCTCGGCTCCGCTCGAGGTGCGAATGAGTCGATCGTCACCGGGTCGCTACGCTTTGCATGAATTTGCGAGAAATGTGTTCGACGTGCGGGCATTCGATGGCAACGGGCAGCCGCTGACGTTCGATCGACCTGATGCCCACCAATGGACGGTTCTGCGGCACAACGGAACCGTTCGAATGCAGTATCGCGTTCATGGCGACCAGGTTGATGGCACGTTCCTGGCGGTGGATGCGACCCACGCGCATCTCAACATGCCCGCAACGTTGATGTGGGCGCGGGGCTTCGAGGAACGGCCGGTGCGGATTACCTTCGAACGTCCACCGGGCAAGAACTGGATTGTCGCAACGCAGCTTCACCCGACAGACGACTCACTCACCTTCACCGCTGCGAACCTGCAGTACTTGATGGATAGTCCGGTTGAGTTCAGCAACCTCACGCTCAAGACGTTCACGGTGAGGATGCCTGGCGCTGCTCGGACGCCGGCTTCACGGGAAGGCAACGAAGCCAGAATCCGACTGGCGTTGCACCATACCGGAACCGATCGCGAAGCCGACGATCTTGCGGCCGACATTGCCAAACTCGTGCGCGAAACGGGTGCGATATTTGGCGAGTATCCGGCCTTCGACGTCGGCTACTACACGTTTCTTGCCGATTATCTTCCGTACGCGGCCGGTGACGGCATGGAACATCGCAACAGCACGGTCGTGTCCTCACCTGGTGCCTTGAGTAACGCCGACCAGCGGGAAGACATCGTCGGGACCGTCGCTCACGAGTTTTTTCATGCGTGGAACGTCGAACGGATTCGGCCCCGCTCGCTCGAACCGTTCAATTTCGACCAGGCCAACGTTTCCGGTGAACTCTGGCTGGCAGAGGGGGTCACCAGCTACTACCAGAGTCTGTTGATGCGACGGACGGAGCTGAGGTCCTTCGAGGACACTCTCGAGGAATTCGCCCACACGATCGATGTCGTGACACGCAGTCCGGGCCGCTCGATCCGCAGCGCCGTGGATATGAGTCGCATGGCCCCGTTCGTGGACTCGGCACGCTGGGCCGATCGCACCAACTGGGACAACCTGTACATCTCCTATTACACATGGGGGTCAGCGCTCGGGCTCGCGCTCGATCTTTCACTCCGGGAGCGCACGAACGGTCGAGTGACCCTCGATGACTACATGCGTGTGTTGTGGCAGGTCCATGGACGGCCACCCGGACGCGCGGAGGGTTTCGTGGCGGCGCCCTACACACTGCGCGACGCCCGACGTCCTGCTTGGAGAGATTTCCGGTGACCGAGACATTTGCCGATCAGTTCTTCGATCGGTTCATCGAGGGACGGGAAGTCGTCGACTATGCCCCGCTGCTTCAGCGGGCCGGGTTGGTGCTTCGCAAACGAAACCGAGGTCGAGCCTGGCTGGGTGATGTGCGGCTCAGTCTGGCTGGCTCATCGGCGCGGCTCGCCGAGCCGGCGCCGGTCGGTTCGCCGCTCTATCGTGCCGGGCTTGATCGCGATGACGAAATTCTCACCATCGATGGTGAAGCCATCAGCTCGTTGAGCCAGCTCGACATCGTGCTGCAGCGCCATCGTCCAGGAGACACCGTTGCGATTGTCTTTGCCCGCCGCGACGGCCGTGTGAGCGGGTCTGTCACTTTGGAGGAAGATCCACGGATCGAGATCGTACCGGTCGAGCGCACCGGGAGAGCTCTGTCAGCCAGCTGAACGGGCCTTCCGCGACGCGTGGCTGAAAAGCCGACAATGAAAGAATTCTGATTAGTCAGCTTCTTTTGCAAACAGCACGCCCGGCGACAGCTTCCATTCGGGATCGAGCGCGCGTTTGACGGTACGCATCGCCGCGATGCCCGCGCGACCGTAGAGCTGGTGCAGGAGCGCCTGCTTCACCTTGCTCCGTCCCACGCCGTGCTCGGCCAGGGGACAGCCCCCCAACAGCGCAACCTCGCGTCCAAGCTCCAGAATTGCGTCCTTGCCGGCGCGGACATCGTCCGCCGATCGCGGAATGACGTTGGGGTGCAGGTTGCCGTCCGAGACGTGCCCCCAGATTGCGTGGTCGAGATTCCGGCGCTCGAAGCTTGCTCGAGCGGCACGCACCATGGCCCCAAGCCGGTCGAAGGGAACAATCATGTCGCCCGCGACCTTCTCGATTGTCGGGCCCATCATCCGTTTCGCCGCGCCGACCAGTTCGTTCACCGCCGCCGGCACTGCCTCGCGAATGTCGACCAGCTGCGCAGCACGCCTGCGGTCGCCCGGCAGCGCGATGTCCGTTCGATCGAGCGCGCCAAAGCGCGCGACCAGCTGACAGAACTGCGCCAGAGGCGGGATCGGATTTTGTTCGAAAGAGGCGATCTGTGAGAAGGCCTGCTCAGCGGTGATCGTCGACGGCAATTCAATCTGAACGAACAACGCGGCCCGATCGGTGTCCCGAGGACGCAGGCCCGCCGCTCGGAGCAGCGCGGGCCGGCACGAGCGACAACGAGCGACCGTCAATGTATTCGATCGCGGGAAGATCCAACCCGTCAGGGTCGTGACTCGACCAGGCCTGCTGGGCACGGAGACGAAGATCTGCGGCCAGTGCGAATGCGTCGCTCTCCGATGACAGCGGAACGAACGCGACTGACGTGGCCGAAGCGCGACGCGCAACCTTCAACGTGGCGCGCGTCACAATTCCCAAGGTCCCTTCCGAGCCGACAAAAAGGTCCACCAGGTCCATCCCGGGTACGGCATGGTAGCCGGCAGAACACTTGGCAACGTCCGGCATGCGGTACTCGGGGACGGGAACGCGTACGTGCCGATGGGACGTCTCGATTTCGAAATAGCCATCCGGATGTGCGACAACCTGACCGCGGGTCAGATCCAGCACCTCTCCACAGCTCAGCACGACGGTCAGGCCTTCCACCCAGGCCCGCGTGGACCCGTACTTGAATGTCGCCGCCCCCGCCGCATTCGTCGCAATCGTCCCGCCGACGGTCGCCCCCGCAAACGTTGGAGCCGGAGGGTAAAAAAGCTTGTACGGATCCAGCGTGTCCTGCAGCGCCGCCAGCGTGACGCCTGGTTCCGTATGGACTCGATCGCTGCCAATATCAAGAACCCGGTTCATGTGTCCGAACGAGACGACGAGCTCACCGGCCGGCGTGGCCCCCGCCAGTCAACGACGACTGGGCCCCAATCGGCAGCACGCTCGAATGTCGTCGCAGTATCGATGCGATCTCGGCCTCAGATCTGGGAGACACGACGCCTGTGGCATGACCACCAGGAAAATGCGCCGCGTCCTCGAGGAAGCGTGAGACTTCGTCGGGGCTGGTCTCGATCACTGGTGCCTTCGTCAGTTCCCTGAGCGGGCCTGGATTTGACGCGATGGGTCATCTGGCAGTTATCAGTTATCAGTTATCAGTCGTCAGTATACTGATGGCCAACTCTTTCAATGCCCTTCGCACCCGAGTACGTCCGATATGTGCTCAACGAGAATTTCGAGGACGCCAAAGCCCTGTTTCTCTCGCCTTTGATGGCGATCCACTACGCACACCTGGTGATGCTCGCGCGCTGCGGCATCATCTCCCGCGAGGACGCCCGCACGCTGCGAGCAGCCCTGGACTCGATTTCAGAGCGCGAGGTACGCGAGGTCACTTTCGACGGCACATGCGAGGACCTCTTTTTCTACGTGGAGCGGCTGATCGTCCTCCGTTGCGGCGAGGACGTTGCCGGTCGTCTTCACACGGCGCGCAGTCGTAACGACATTGACATGACGATGTATCGGATGCGTCAGCGAGAGTTCGTGCTGGGATTGATTGGAGCAACGGGGGAGCTGCGTCAGACGCTGCTCGAGTTGGCACGTCAGCATCACGAAACGATCTTCATGGCCTATACACATACCCAACCGGCACAGCCCACGACAGTGGCGCACTACCTGCTCGCCGTTGTCGAGCAGCTGGAGCGTGACGGCGTGAGACTCAAAGCGGCGTATCAGACGACAAATCGAAGTCCGCTTGGAGCGTGCGCCATTACCGGAACGGGGTTTCCTATCGATCGCGACCTGACGAGTGATTTGCTGGGTTTCTCTGGTCCGACAGGCAACACATACGGCAGCGTGGCCACAGTCGACTATCTGCTGGAAAGTACAGCGGCCGCGGCGGTCATGCTGACCGGCCTTGGCAGATTCGTGCAGGATCTCCTCCTCTGGTGCACGGCTGAATTCGGTTACGTGCGGCTGGCCGACGGCTTCGTCCAAACGAGCAGCATCATGCCGCAGAAGCGGAATCCTGTCGCCTTCGAGCACGCGCGTGCCATCGCAAGTAAGGCGCTCGGCCAGGCGTCGGCAATCGTGCTGGCTGTGCACAACACACCATTTGGCGATGTGGTGGACACGGAGGACGATCTCCAACCGCTGGTCTTTGCCACGTTTCGTGATGCAACCCGGGTCATCAAACTGGTCGCGGCAGCGATGGCAAGTGCCGAGTTCGAAACCGAGCGCCTCGAGGCGCGCGCGGCAGAAGGATGGACGACGTTGACCGAGCTGGCCGACACGCTCGTCAGGGACCATGACCTCCCGTTTCGAAGTGCTCATGCCGTCGCGTCGGCGCTCATCTCCCGGCGGGCGAACGATCCGGCCACGCCGCTATCAGAGCTGCTGGCGGCTGCGTCAGGTGAGATTGCCGGCAAGACCGTGCGATACACAGAGCATGAACTTGCCGACATCCTGAGCCCGCGCCACTTCGTTGATGTGCGCCGAACCCACGGCGGCCCGTCGCCCGTCGAGGTCAATCGAGCGCTCGATCAGTCGCGCGAACGGCTTCAGACCGATCAACGCTGGTGGGCCGATGCGATGGAAGCGTTGAAGGGCGCCGAGCAGCGGTTGGCCGAGCGGGCAGCTGGACTGTGACGCGCAGGTGGCGCAGGGGGGTTAGGAGACGTTAGCAAGGGTTAGGAGGGGGAGCGCCTGCGGCCGTTGCGACGAGCGAAGCCGAGGAGCAACCGGCGAGCGGGGGTGGGGCCCCGCGAGCTTTGAGAAAAGAAGGGTGAGGAGACTCGGTGAAGACATGACCAATGTGAAAAGTGATGCCTCCGATCGCCCGATGACGGGAACCTATATGGCGGTTATCGTCATCGAGATGCTGGTGCTGCTGGCGCTCTGGGTCGCACAGCGCCATTTTGGTTCGTTCTGACGGCTCATGCACGTTATCGACTGGCTCGTCGTGGCCGCGTACCTGGTCTGGATCGTTCAGGACGGCCTGAAGCGGACGAAAGGGAGCGATCGCGTCGAAGGGTACTTTCTCGCGGATCGCAGTCTGCCCTGGTGGGCCGTTGGATTGTCCGTCATGGCCACGCAGCTGAGCGCCATCACGCTCGTGGGCACGACCGGACAGGCCTATGCCAATGGCATGCGCTTCGTGCAGTTCTATTTCGGTCTGCCGCTCGCGATGATTCTGCTGTCGTTGACGGTTGTGCCGTTTTTCTACAGGGCGCAGGTGTACACGGCGTACGAATATCTGGAACGGCGGTTCGACGCGAAGACGCGAACGCTTACGAGCCTGCTGTTCCTCGTTTCCCGCGGCATGTCCTGTGGTGTCATCGTCGCGGCCCCTGCGGTGATTCTCTCAATCGTGCTGGGGTGGAACCTGACGCTCACGGTACTCGCGATCGGTGTCCCAACCGCGCTTTACACGATGGTTGGTGGCGTGCAGGCCGTGACGTGGACCGACGTGAAACAGATGGCAGTGATCGTCGGCGGAGTCCTTGCCGCCGTCGTCATCCTCGTCATGTCGCTCCCGGGAGATGTCGGCGTCGGACAGGCGCTCCATCTGGCCGGGGCGACCGGTCGGCTCGAGTCAATCGACTTTTCCTTCCGACTCGATGAAACGTATACGTTTTGGTCGGGGATGCTCGGGGGTCTTTTTCTGATGCTGTCGTACTTTGGCTGCGATCAAAGTCAGGTGCAGCGGTATCTCACGGCGAGATCCATCAACGAGGGCCGTGACTCGCTCATGATGAGCGCATTTGCGAAGATCCCGCTTCAAGCGCTCATTTTGCTCACCGGCGTGCTCGTCTTCGTTTTCTACCTGTTCAACGAGCCTCCGATGCTGTTCAACCCTATTCACCATGAGCAGGTGCGCACCGAGCGAGGGGCTGAATTCGAGGCCCTCGAGAACGAGTTCCGCGCCTGCGTACGAAGCCAGACGACAGTCCGCGCATGCCGCAGCCGCTGCGCGGCGCAGTGGGGATCCTGACGCGAGTGCCACCGCCATGAGGTCGTTTCGTGAAGAGGATACCAGCGTCAGCAGCGTGAGGAACCGCGCGGTGAGGCTTGTGCGCGAAACGACCGGTGATATGCAGTACAACGACGTGAACTACGTGTTTCCGACGTTCATCACGACGAAGATGCCAGTGGGCCTGGTCGGCCTCATGATTGCCGCGATTTTCGCGGCCGCGATGTCGAGCATTGCGGCAGAGTTGAATTCCCTTGCAACGGCCTCGGTCATCGATTTCTACCGGCGCTACTTCAGGAAACAGGAGAGCGACCGTCATTATTTGCTCGTGTCCAAGCTGGCGACCGGCTTCTGGGGGTTGTTCGCGTGCGGGGTTGCCGTCTACGCAACCAGCCTGGGCTCGCTCATCGAAGTCGTCAATCGATTCGGGTCGTTCTTTTACGGTTCGATTCTCGGGGTCTTTGCCCTGGCTATTCTGACCGAACGCGCGACCGGCACCGGCGCGTTCGTGGGACTGGTGGCGGGTATGGCTGTGGTTGCGGGTGTGGCGTTCGGACGACCCGAAATCTCCTTTCTCTGGCACAACGTCATTGGTGCCGGCGTCGTGTTCGTGGTGGGGCTGATCGTGAGCCTGTCGCCGTCGATCGGCCAGACGGGCCGTGGGTGATGCCCCTTCGGGCCTCCGGAGTATGCTGAGGGGGCAGTTTCGGGTGGACCGGTGTTTCCATATCACGACGACAACGAGACGCAGCGTACGCCGATCGTCACGATCGTCCTGATCGCGGCGAGCGTGCTGGTATGGCTGCTGGTGCAGCGCGGTGGTGCGGAGCTGGCGCTCGCCACCTCCGTGTGCAACTACGGGCTCATACCGGGGGAATTGACGCTGAGTCTGCCGCCCGGCTCGGGATTCCCCATGGGGGAAGGGCTTGCCTGCCTCGTGGATCCGGGTCGTGCGCCCGAGCACCTGCTCACCTCGATGTTCCTGCATGGGTCTTGGATGCATCTGCTTGGGAACATGTGGTTCCTCTGGCTGTTCGGCAACAACATCGAAGACTCGATGACTCGGCCGACGCTACCTGGCGTTCTACCTGCTGTCCGGCCTTGCCGCAGCCATCGCGCAGGTTGTGGCCAATCCGATGTCGGAGGTCCCCATGGTCGGCGCCTCGGGAGCCATCAGCGGCGTCATGGGCGCCTATCTCGTGCTGTTTCCACGAGTCCGTGTATTCACGCTGATCCCGCTCGGCTTCTTCATGCACTCGATGGCGCTGCCGGCATGGGCGATGCTGATCTACTGGATGGTCCTCCAGGTACTCGGCGGCATCGGCAGCGTCTTCTCCGAACGAGGCGGGGGTGTGGCATTCTGGGCGCACGTCGGCGGCTTTGTCGCAGGCGTCGTGCTGGTCAAGATCTTTGAACGCCGGGACCGCGTGTTGGCGCACGCGTCGCATCACTGGGAGCCTCACGGGCGGTGGCGGTGACGAGAGCGTTCCGGTCATCAGGCTGTTCAATTTAGAATCAAGAAGGACTCCACTCCTTTTGAGGGAAACCAGCATGACTCGATCGGCCGTATTTCTTGTGCTGTTTGTGGTCACAGCGCTGCCCGCGTTTGGGCATCATGGCTCAGGCACGTTCGACCTGGGCAAGACCGTCAGCTTCACGGGCGCCAAGCTCACGCGCGTGGAATTCATCAATCCACACTCCTGGCTCTACTTCGAAATTACTGACGCGAGCGGGCGCGTCTCGAAGCATCGATGCGAAATGCGCTCGGCTCACGTCCTTCGCCGGTCGGGATGGACCAAAGAGCTGTTTCCAATAGGCCGGCGTATCGACATCACGGCATCACCCGACCGGCTCGATCCGAACTCCTGCTACCTGCAAACCATCCTGTTCGACAACGGCAGCCGGATGGATCGGTACGGCCAATATGTGAAGGCGCCCGAAGGGGGGATCAAAGAGATCCGGGGGCCCATCCAGGCGGCGAACCTGAAGCGGGAGCCGAGACGTCCCACCGGGGAGCCGAACATCTCGGGCGACTGGGCTCCGGAGCAACTCGTGATGGCCGATCCGCGCGGCACGGGCGGCGGACTGGTCCCGCTCAGCAGCGTCGGCCAGTACAAGCCAGGCGAACGGCCGGCCGGTGGCGGGGGTGGAGCCCGAGGGCGTGGACCGGGAACAGGGCCGCGGCTTTACGGTGGCACCGAACTGACGGAGCTTGGGACACAAGCGGCCGCGAGCTTCAAGCGCGAGGATAATCCCCGGTTCCGCTGCGAGACGACCAGCATCATCTTCGACTGGACGTTCGACGGGCCGGTCAACCGGATCACCCAAAACAAGGACGCCATCGTCATTCAGTATGGGCAAATGGGCCTCAAGCGAACGATTCACATGACGATGAAGGACCACCCGGCGAATATCAAGCCGAGCCGAGCGGGGCACTCCATCGGGCGCTGGGAAGGCGACGTGCTGGTCGTGGATACCGTGGCATTCTTGCCCGGATATCTGGCGACGCCGGTGCGGCACAGTGAGAAGCTGCACGTTGTCGAGCGTTTCTCCGTCGATCCGAAGCACGATGAAGCTGACACGTTCTTATGTTGCGAAGGATCCGGTGTACCTGAAGGGGGAATACACAGGGTCAGACGTGATCCAGATTGCTGACGCGGCATACACCGCCGACAACTGCAAGGAGCAGGGCTTCATCGACTACTCGAAGCGGGCGGGCCGCTAGGAAGAGGAAGGTCACGGGTCAATCGCAATCAGCATGACATCGAAGACCAGCACACCCTGCGGCGCGCCGGCACGCCCCGCGTACGCCAACGCTTCAGGAATCCAGAAGCGCCGCTTCTCGCCTTCGACCATCAGCTGCAGACCTTCAGTCCAGCCGGCGACGACCTCGTCGAGCCGAAACGTGCTCGTCTCCCGGCGCGCGACTGAGCTGTCGAACATCGCGCCGTCGCTGGTCCATCCGGAGTAGTGCACGACCACCGTGCTGGTCGGCCCTGGTCGGCGACTGCCTGAGCCAGGTTCCAGGCGCCTCGATGCGAGACCGGAACTACTCCGCTCCGCGTCGGCCGGTGGCGCCTGGACGTCCGGCGGAACGGTCGGCGCCGGCAGAATGTCGAGCAGCTCGACGTCAAAAACGATAGGGCCTTGCGGCCGATCGCGGAGCCCTTCGAAGGCAAGCGTCGACGGAATCCAGAGCCGCCGTTTTTCGCCCTCGACCATCAACTGCAGCCCTTCCTTCCATCCGGGAATGAGCCGATCCAAAGCAAAGGCACTGGGCCTACCGCGCAACACGGAGCTGTCGAACAGCTTGCCTTCCGCAGTCCAGCCCGTGAAGTGCACGGTCACGATGTCGAGCGGTCCTGGTTTCGTGGAGCCCGTGCCTGCGGTGATGACCTTCGATTTGAGGCCGGACGCCGTCGTTTCGGCATCGGCCGGCGGCCGAGCGACGTCGGGCGGCGGGACGGCGACACTCTGTCGCGGGGGTTGTGCCGGTTGAGCAGCCGCGGGCGCGGCGACTAAACAGCCCAACAAGAGAATCCCGCTACACAGTCGCATGGTGGTCAGCGCTTGCCAGGACTCGGAGTTTGTGATGGAAAAAGCGCGCGAGCACGCTCGAGGTTGGGGACGACGACATGTGTACCAGGCATGCGCTGGAGGTCTCGATTGTTCTCGTTGCAGATGAACTCGAACGGTTCCCAGTCCGGCCGCAAATAGACCTGCTGGGACACGGTCCACGGTTTCGTGTAGGCGCCAGGATCATCGATCGTGATATCCATCGTCAGACGACCGAAATCAGGCCGGCGGAAGCGTTCAATCACATGAAGGCGGTCGGTGGTCGGTCGCCCGAGTTGGTCGAGCCATGTCACGCCGTTGAAGCCCCTTGTGTGAACCACCAAGGTGTCACCTTCCCAAAGGCCCGTCGAGTATCCCATCCACGTAGGGTTTGCGTCGGGATCCATCTCGCGCCCGTCGGTGAAGATCTGTCTCCAGTAGTTGAACGTCTCGTAGATGATCACGATCGAGTTGGGCGTCTGGATGAGCTTCCACGGATACTGCACCGAATTGATCTTTGGCACTCCTTGCGGAAGGCAATGGGCGTCCGGGTCTTCATTCGAGTACGAGCCGTCCTTACGTGCGTCGAACAATGCTTTGGCCCAGGGTTGATACGGGACATCTTCGGGCTTCAAATGTGCGGCAATGTCGCGCACGAACGTGTTGTCGTTGGGGCGCCAGATCCCGGTGAGATCGGGCCTGCCGTCGGGCAGGCGCGGAGCAGGTCCTGCCAGGTTGGGTTTTCCGTCGGCGGTACGCGGTACAGACGAGTTCGGGGACTTTGATCCACTGAGCGAGGGCAGGTGTTGCCAGTAGCGAAAGCATCAGTATCGTGCCGAGCGTGGACGTATCTCGCAGACGCTTCCTCACGTGCATCTCGTGCCTCCCGTTTAACACAGTGGTAAGGCCTTCATCGGTCTACCCAACATCAATCAGAATCTTTCCCACGACTTTACCGGAATCCTGCGCCTCGTGCGCATCGGCAAGCTGGTCGAGTCGGAAACGCGCGCCGACCTGCGTTCGATATTGGCCGGCCTCCAAACACGACGTCACGTCGCGGATCGCGTCGAAATGCGCCTGCTGCGACATCGTGTAGACCAGCACGAACTGCACCGAAATGCAGTTCCACATCAGCGGGAGCGCTGGGAATGCCGACGACTCGAGCGGCGATGAGAAGTACGTCGCGATCACGCCGCCGGTCTTGAGCGCGGCAATATTCGCCTGAAGATTTTGTCCAAAGTCGACGTCGACGATCCGGTCGACACCCTGGCCGCTCGTGGCGGCGCGCACGGCCTCGGCGACGTTCTGATCCTTCCGATTCACAATGACGTGGGCGCCTGCCTGGCGTGCGGCCGCTTCTTGTTCACGCCGGCTGACCGTGGTGATCACGCGAGCGCCGGCCCAACGAGCGAGCTGAATGGCGGAGTTGCCGACGCCCCCGCCGCCCCCATGGATCAACACGGTTCGTCCGTGGATTCCGCCATCCGCAAAGAGGCATCGATGAGACGTCATGGCTGGCACACCCAGGCCGGCGCCTGTGTCGAAATCGATCGACTCGGGCAACCTCACCGCGTGCGATGCTGGCACGAGCACGTATTCGGCTGCGGTGCCGAACGGTCGCCCACGATAAGCCTCGTACACCCAGACTCGTTCGCCGATTCTTGATTCGGGAACGCCTGGGCCCACACGGTCGATGAACCCGGCGCCATCCTGCCCAGGGACGATTCGAGGGAATTCCATCTTCATGTTTCCGCCGAATCCGGCGCGCGTCTTCGTATCAGACGGGTTCACTCCGGATACTTTGAGGCCGACGCGAACCTGCCCTACATCCGGAACAGGATCCGGCACCTCTCCCACAACCAGCACGTCACGTGCCGGACCTTTCCTGTCGAACCAGACGGCTTTCATAGCGCGACCTCGATGCGGCGCAAGTTATAAAGCCAAAATTCAGTAAGCAGACAGCTTCAGATCGGCCGTTCGGTTCTCACCTTCAGTCAGGGACAAGCTTGTCGCCAGCGCTTTGAGTTGCTCCAGCGTGTCAGGATTCGTCTCCTCGCCCGGTTCCAAGTTACTCCACCGCCACGGCGAGATACCGTTCCGGTGGCAACCCACGAATCGTAAACCGCCCATCCTGATCGGGTCGTCCCGTCCTGATGAATCGCGTCTGCGGCACCCAGTGGACGTTGTCCTCTGCAAACACCACGACGACGTAGTCCTTCAGAACGTTACCGCTCGGATCGAGAACGCTTCCTGACAGCGTCGTCTGCCGTTGGGTCAGGACTACCTGAATGCCAGCAAGCTCACCGTCTGTACCGAAGTCAATCGTGCGGTCCGTCACATCGGTACCATCGTAAACCACCGATTTGAGAGCCCAGCCCGGGGGAGCTTGTGCACGAATGAGCCGTTCCCCTATGACTCCGGTAATCTCAAAGTTCCAATCCTCCTTCACGCCGCCCTGGCCTGGAATCATCATCCCTCCCAAGGGAAATAGTGGATTCGCGAACACCCGCACCTCCGAAGGCCTGAGCCCCTGCGGCACCTTGCCATCGTCGAAGAGAATCTGACCCCGGGCAACGCCGCCTTTCGACATGACGAGTGTCAGCCCCGCGATGTCCTCGCCAGACACGGTCACGTTCACCCAAGCCATTTCCGTCACAGGTGACGGACCAGAATTCATCGGCCGCGCTTCGATCGTATAGTCACCCGGCGTGATGTTCGAAAGCTCGAAAGACCCATCCGGACGTGTTCGGGCCCCGCCGCCGCCAAACATCATTCCGCCATCGACGACCTGTTGTCGCACCATGAGGAATACGCCACCGAGCGGCTTGCCCTCGGAGCTGAGCAAGCGCCCCGTGATTTTCGAGGTTCGAGCGGGTGAAAGCGAAAAGACAACGTTGCTCGTCTCATGACCGACTCCGACTGTTACGCGTTGCGCCTCGCTCAGAGCGGGAGTCCCAGGAAAGTACGTCGTGGCATAGCCGGTCGAAATCCCACTGACCCCCTGATTCATCATTCCCGGCGACATGCCAGCGCTCACGTAGTACTCCCCTGGCGGCAGGCCGTAGACACGAAACTGCCCCAGATCGTCTGTTTGCGACGACCGCCCCGCGCTGAGAAGCCGTCGCTGTCCACCAAGGTACCGGAATCTCAACACCTGAACCATCACCTCCGTGATGGGCTCGCCGAACTCGTCCAGCACGCGCCCGGTGACGACGCCACCACGCGGCAAGGCGAAGTCAATTCTGTCGAGCACCTGCTTGTCGGCCAGCCCCAGTGGCCGCGGCGCTTCAACAGGGCGCCTCTGGCCGTACGAGAGTGACACGTACCCGCTTTTGCCCGCATTGAGCGTATAACGCCCCGTTGGCAACTCCTTGAGCTCGTAGCGGCCCTGGTCGTCCGTCAGCGTCCCGCGACCTTCACGTAGTTCTGCACCATAGGCAATCACACGCGCGCGCCGGATTGGTTGGCCGTTTTCGGCGCTGACGACCCGGCCACGGATAATGCCAGTTCCCGTGGCTTGCGCCTGGGTCTGACGCGGGTCGCGCGGCGGAAGTGCCGGGCCGCCGGGATTTGGCAGGAGCCTGGACAGGTTGGCCGGGTCCGATGTCTCCTCCGATAGTCCCGCCGTCTCGCTGGGCGGCAGTATCTGTGAACATTGAAACCAGGGAAACGGCTAGCAGAAACGCAGTGAGGGGACGCATAGTGGCCTCCACCGTTCGGCGAATCTTTTGACACCGTCTTGGCGCAAAAAGTTTGGCGCTACGAGACGCCGGCCTTTGTTACGGGGTCCCCATGACTTCGGCAAGAGGAACGAGACGCATCGGTCCAAGATTCAGCGCCTTGATTGGCCCCGCGATGATCTTTGCATCGCCGACCACGACGACCGCCATCTTGTCCGGCTGGATGTACTTTTCAGCTGTGCGCTGGGTCTCAGCGGCTGTCACGGCCTGAACTCTTGGAATGTAGGACGCGAAGTAATCGTCCGGTAGGTTGTAGAGAAGCGCCTCTTCGAGACGCCGCGAAATATCTGCCGTTGTCTCGAATTCCGCCGGGAAGGCAAGAGCCACGTAGTTCTTCGCCTTGCTCAGCTCGTCGGCGGGAATGGGTTTTCGAATCCCGTCGAGCTCGATGAAGAACTCCTTCAGCGCTTCAGCCGTCTTGTCGGTCTGCACGCCGGCCGCTGCCTGGAACGGACCCGCCGTCAAACGCATATCGAATCCAGAGCGAGCCCCGTACGAATACCCGTGCTCTTCTCGGAGATTCTGATTCAGCCTTGAAGTAAAGGATCCACCGAGAACGGTGTTCGTGACCTCGATCGCAAAGTAGTCCGGTGTTGACCGAGGGACGCCAACCGCTCCGATGCGAATCTGCGACTGCGCGGCGCCGGGCTTGTCGATCAGAAACACACGTCGTGTGGCGAGCTGCGGCGCTGGCGGCACCGCCACGGTCGGCTTCGGCCCGGGGGGATTGTTCCATCGACCGAACGCGCCCTCGAGCAGGGGTACCACGGCATCGGTCGTGACGTCGCCGACGACAATCAGCGCCGCGTTGTCAGGCCGATAGTGCGCCGCATGAAAATCCTTCAGATCCCCGGCCGAGACGCTCTTGACCGTCTCGGGCGCCCCGACAGCGAGTGTCCCGTAACGATGGCTCGTTCCGTACACGAGGCGGGGAAGTGCCGCAGCAGCGATTGACGCGGGATCATCTCGGGCCTGCAACAACGCCGTCAGTCGTTCCTCACGAATCCGCTCCAGCTCCTTTTGTGGAAACGCCGGCCGCAAAGCGACGTCGGCCACGATCGGCAAAGCGTCGGCAAGCCGAGCAATCGGCACCTCGAGTCGGACACTCGATGCGTCGAACGAGCTCGAGGTCGTCAACGACGCGCCGAGGTAGTCAACGGAGTCGGCCAGCTCGAGCGCGCTCCGGGTTCCCGCCCCTTCGTCAAGCATAGCCGCCGCGAAACTTGCGACGCCGAACTTACCGACTGGGTCGGCCGAACTACCCGATCGGACGACCAGGCTCAAAGCGACCACAGGAACCTCGTGCACTTCGACGACCCACACCGGTAGGCCGTTGGAGAGCGCGCGCTTCATGACAGGAGGCACGCGCAGGACCGGTGGTGGTCCCGGCACGGGAGCCTTACTGCGATCGGGTATTTGGACTTGCGCCGTCAGTGTGGCGACGAAAAGCCCGATCATCCCGACAAGAACGCAGAATGGTCGACTTGTCATTTCGCGGCTTCTGGCATCACCACGAGCTCGATTCGTCGATCGATCGGCAGGAAGCGCTGCGCGATTGCTTGAATGTCCGACGGTGCAAGCGCGCGATATCGCGCCAGGTCCTCCGCAAAATAGTCTGGATTGCCCGTGAAGGCGTAGTAGGCATTGAGCTGGTCGGCCTTACCGTTGTAGCTGCCCACACGCTCCATCTGCCCGTAAAACGATGCCTCGATCTGGTTGAAAGCGCGCTCGACCTCGCGCACGTCTGGAGGGGCCGCCTTCAGCTTCTCGAGTTCCTCGTCGATGACCTTCTGCAGTTCCTCGATCGTATGGCCCGGCCGCGCGATGACATCAATGACGAATTCAGACGCCAGACGTCCGGATTGCTGGGCAGCCGACACACTTTGCGCAATCTGCATGTCGTAGACCAGTCGCTTGTACAGTCGTGAATTCTTTCCGCCCGTCAGAACGCTCGACAGGACATCGAGCGCCGCGTCTCCGGGCGCATACGAGGGCGGTGTAATCCAGACTAGAAAGAGCCGCGGAAGCTGAACACGATCGGTGATCGTGCGACGTTCGACTTTTGTCGGCATCGACGCTGGTGCCACCACCGGCTCGACAGGATTGCCGCGCGGCACATCGCCGAACCACTTCTCGACCAGCGTTCGCGTCTCGGCCGGGTTGATGTCGCCTGCAATCACCAGGCTGGCATTGTTTGGGACGTAGTACTTGCGAAAGAATTCGATCACGTCATCGTGACCGGCGGCGGTGAGATCTTCCATGTAGCCGATGGTCGGCCAATGATACGGATGATTCTTCGGATACAGCATCTCGTTGAGGATGATTGCTGCCATGCCGTACGGCGCGTTCTCGTAACTCTGCCGCCGCTCGTTCTTGACGACGTCGCGCTGACCGTTGACGCGCTGTGGCGTCATGGTGTCCAGTAGATACGCCATGCGATCGGATTCGAGGAAGAGCGCCAGCTCGAGCGCATTCGACGGGACATCGATGAAATAGTTCGTCCGGTCATTGTTTGTCGAACCGTTGTTGCTGCCCCCGGCACTCTCGAGCAGCGTGTCGAATTCACCTTCTTGAACATTCTTGGAACCCTCGAACATCAGATGCTCGAACAGGTGTGCGAAGCCCGTTCGACCTGGGCGCTCGTTGGCCGACCCGACGTGGTACCACACGTTCACCGATACCATCGGGACGGTATGGTCTTCGTGCAGAATCACGTGAAGCCCGTTCGTCAGCGTGAACTGTGAATACGGCACCGACAACGCCATGCTGGCCGGCTGCGGTGTCTGCGCCAGCGGACGAGCGGACCACGCGCCAAAGAGTGCAGCAAGGATGAGAAGGACTGAGCGCATGACGGCATCTTATCCCAGCGAATTGCAGAATTGCAGGATTGCAGAATTGCAGAAAGGCAAGACAAGATTGCAGAGAGGTGGACAGGAAATCGAGGAAGGTCGAAAGGAACGTCGTTAATATGTTTCAGCGAGGATGAGCCGACCGACCTCGGATTATCGTTTCGGGCCGTTCCTGCTCGACGCCGCCGGCTTTCGTCTGCTGCATGAGGGGCAGCCGGTGCCGCTCGGTCCCAAAGCGCTCGATCTCCTGTTTCTCCTGGCGTCGCGACCTGCGGCGCTCGTGTCGAAAGACGAGATTCTCGCGGCTCTCTGGCCGGACGTCGCAATTTCCGACAACGCCCTGACCCAGGTGGTCTCTGATGTGCGCCAGGCGCTGGGCGACCGCGCTGGCGCGCCGCGCTACATCCAGACGGTGGCCAGACGCGGCTATCGGTTCGTGGCTGCGGTCGACGCCACGGCCAGCCTGGGAGCACCAAGTCCGCCCTCCCCCTTGGTCGACTCGATGTTCCTCCCATTCCTGCGTGCCTGGCATGCGTCCACGGGTGGCAGCTCGACCAGTTCGACCGGCGTGCAGGAAACGTCGAACGTTGACGCGCACCGGGCGCTGACCGATGGCCAAATCAAATTGGAGGCGCTCGACCCAGCGCTCGTGCCCGCGGCCATGGTGGATTTCAACCGAGCGATTGCTCTCGATCCTCGCTACGCGCCTGCCTACGTGGGACGTGCGCACGCCCGATTCTGGCGCTACGAGGCCTCGAGGGCGCAGAACCCTCCGGATCAGGGCGAGCTCCGTGCGGCCATTGTCGATGTGCAGCGGGCCATCGAGCTCGACCCGAACCTGGCGGAGGCCCACGCGGCGCTCGCAATGTTTCTGGTGAGCGCCGAACGTACGGTCGACGCAGTGACGGCCGGCCGCCGCGCCGTGATGCTGGAGCCGGGTAACTGGCGTCATCTGTTCCGGCTTGGTCTCGCGGCGTGGGGTGATGAGCGGCTCGAGTGTTTTGATCGTGTGCGCGAGCGTTATCCGGCACTTGCATACACCTACTTTTTCATCGCGATGGTCCACGTGGCCCGGGGTCGTCTGGCGCTGGCGGAAGAGGCGCTCCGGCAGGGGTTGATGCACGAGGATCAACAGGTGCGAACGGATCGATTCCCGGGAAGGGGACTCCACTGGTTGCTCGGTCTCACGCGCCTGGCATCCGGTGATCTGTTGGGGGCCCGAGCCGAGTTTGAGCGGGAACTGACTTCAGCCGGGGGCGAGATCTACGCGGCGGACTATTCGATTCGAGCGTACAACGGGCAGGGCTTTACCTTCTTGCAGGAGGGCAACACGGTCGCAGCCGCCCGCATGTTCGGCCGCGCGCTCGAATTTCTTCCGGAGCATGCACGGTCACTCGTCGGACTGGTCGAGGCGTATCGACGCGGTGGCCATAAGAAAGAAGCGGCATCGGCGTTCGACCGCGCGGAGCGCGCCCTCGAGGCGCTGCGTGCGAATGACCGGACGATGGAAGCTTCGATGGTGACCGCGTTCGCGCACGTTGTCTCAGGACGTCAGGCGGAGGCGATTGCGACGCTCGACCAGTTTCTTGCCGAGGCGCCGCCTGGCCTTGCAGGATGGACTATTCCGGTCGAGCCGTTGTTTGCACGGCTGAACAACGAGCCTGGATTTCAGCGGGTGCTGGCGCGCCTCGCCGAGCGTGCGCGGTGATTCTTGCCGAGGGTCTGACTCGTTCGTTTGGAGACAAGATCGCGCTGTCCGATCTCAGCCTGCGCGTTGAGCCGGGCGAGATTCTGGGCTTCCTTGGCCCCAACGGCGCGGGCAAGTCGACCACGGTAAAGATCCTGACCGGCATGATTCGGCCAACGGCCGGGCGGGCCGAAGTCGCGGGCTTCGATGTCACCGCTCATCCCCTGGAAGTGAAGCGCCGAATCGGGTACGTCCCCGAATCCGGGGCGATGTACGACAACCTCTCGGCCGCCGAGTACCTCGAGCTGGTGGCCTGTCTCCATCACATCGCGCCCGCGGTGGCCGCCACGCGCATTGACGAACTGCTGGAGCTGTTCGATCTCTCCGCAGTACGGAACCAGCGTGTCACCGAATACTCGAAGGGTATGAAGCAAAAGGTGGTGCTGGCGGCCGCATTGATTCATCGGCCGGACGTCTTGTTCCTGGACGAGCCCCTGTCCGGCCTGGATGCCAACGCCGCGCTGATCGTCAAGGAACTGCTCAGGCGGCTTGCCGCGCAGAAGAAAACCATCCTGTTCTGTTCGCACATTCTCGAAGTGGTCGAGCGCGTGTGTACGCGGATTGTCATCATCAACGGAGGGCGCAAGGTCATTGAAGGCACCGGCGACGAAATCTCCCGCGCGACGGGCACCGGCACGCTCGAGGCGGCGTTCAGCACGCTCACGGGCGTACGCGATGCGACCGGTGTGACGGCGGAGTTCCTGGCGGCGTTGGAGCGCGCGTGATGTGGCGATGGTGGTGGGAGGCGATGGGCGTCGACTACCAGCAATGGCGCATCCTCGTGCGCACGGCTCTGAAGCTCGACTTCCGTACGACGGGTCTTGGCGGGTCGGCCTACAACAATCAGGGTCAAGGAAGCTTCGGGAAGTTTATTGCCCCGATCATCCTCTACATGGTGATGGGGAGCCTGTTCGCGTTTCTTGCGGCAGTCATCGAGGATGTGTTTCTCAGTGGGGTACTGGTGCTCACGTTCGTCATGTTTATCGTGGGCACGACCCTGCTTCTGGACTACCAGTCGGTCATCACATCGCCGGACGACTATCTCATCCTTGCCTTTCAGCCGATCTCGTCGCGAACGTACTTTGCGGCACGGCTGACGAACGTGATTGTCTACACGACAGCCATGACAACGGCGTTTGGCCTGCCGTCGATGCTGGTCTACGGGTTCCTGGCCCGCGGATTTAATCCGATCCTCGGGGTATCCGCGATCCTGGCGATTTATGGGACCAGCATCGCGACCGCACTCGCAATCCTCGTTTCCTACGCGTCCATCCTTCGAGTGGTATCAGCATACCGGTTGAAGCGCGCGCTGACGTACGTGCAGGTCGTGATGTCGTTTCTCGTGTACGGGGGCATCGCCATCATCGGGCCGCTGTTCGACGATCAAAGCGTGTTGAAGGCGTTGCACCGAACGCCGTGGTTGTTCGTGCATCCCGCAAGCTGGTTCGCCAGCTATCTGGATCTCGCAACCGGACGCATTGGTCCCGCCGAGATCGGGGCGACGGTGTTAACCGTGGCTGTGCTGGGCCTGCTCCTCGGAGCGGCATCAGGGCGTTTGTCGCTCGACTATGCCGAGCGGCTCGGCGGGCTCATTACGGCCAGCGAACCGATCATGGCCGCATCGGCGACACGTCGGGCCGGCGTCTGGTTCGCTCGCGACGAAGCGCGAGCGGTCTCCCTGCTGATTCGGGCCCAATTCAAGCACGATCAGAAGTTTCGACTCGGGGTGCTGGGGATCGTCCCGTTGACGATCTTTTACCTGTATTCGGGTATTCGACAGGGTGCGATCCTCGATCCGTTCGAGGCGCAGCCGGACATGGCCCAGGATGCCATCGTGTACCTGGCGGTGCTCCTGTTTCCCACGATCATTCAAGCCTATCTGACCAGAAGCGACGCCTACCGCGCGTCGTGGATCTTCTTTACCTGTCCCGCCGACACTGCTCGCCTCGTCCTCTCGACGAAGTGGTTCGTCATGGCGTCGTTCGTCCTGCCGTATCTTGGTTTGATGGCGGCGATCTTTCTCTACCGCTTCCGTAATCCGGTGCACGTGGCCGTGCACGTACTCGTCCTCGCCTTATTCAGCCACCTCTTCCTGCAGATGACGGTGTTCTTCGATCCCAATCTGCCGTTTTCGAAACCCATGCAGAAGGGGGAGCGAACGGTCGTGATGTTCATGACCGCGTTGATCCAGACTGTGTTGTCCGTGCCCCTGTTGATGATGGTCAGCCGCTTCATCTATCCAAGCGCCCTGCGCACGGCGTTTTTCGTCGTGGCCGTGGCGATGGTGTCGGTGGGGATCGAGCGGCTGCTGGCTCTTCGTGTCAGCAGCCGAAGTACGAAGTGGGAGTACGTGGGATAAACAAGTCTCAAGTCTGAAGGCTGAAGGCTCAAGTAATTCAAGTTGAGACTTCAGACTTGAGACTTGAGACTTCAGACTTATAATCCGTGGCCATGCACGCCCGGAAGTTCCTCGACGAGTTCGTGGCGACGCACCGCGGCACACGCGTCGGTCTCGTGTTCGGCCAGCCCGCGGCCTTTGCGGGGCGTCGTGTCTTTGCGCGCATCTCGCGGCGCGGGCTGGAGTACCGTGCGCAGGCCGTGAGGCCTCCGGGGAGACGACAGCGGAAGTCAAATCCTGAATGGATTCTCGTTCGGCCAGCCACCCATCGCGACTACATGACGCTCGTGCCGCTCCTCGAGCGTGCCATCGAGGTCGTCGTCGCCGCCACATAGACTGACCAATTCATCGACAATGTCACTTCGATACGGCACGTCGCCCTGGGTCGATACATTCCCGAAATCGCGGGTGCCCGTCTATCCCCGGCACCGTGGTGATTTGACAGTCGACGTCGCCATTGTCGGCGGAGGATTTGCGGCCTGTGTCTCGGCGTATGCATTTGCGGCCGCAGGGTTCAAAGTTGCCCTCTTCGAGTCCGACAGGATCGGCCGTGCGAGCACGGCACTGTCCAGCGGCCTGGTGCTGCAGGAACCCGGAGTCGAGTACCGGGAAATCGAGCAGCTCTATGGAGTCCGCGTGGCGCGGCGAGTGTTCCAACAGGCCCACCGTGCGGCGCTCGATCTGGCGGGAACCATTCGCAGGCTTCGCATCGAATGCGGGCTCGAACTGCGTCAACTCCTTCGCGTCGCGCTGACGCCGGACGACGACAAACTGTTACGGCGCGAGTGGCAGTTGCGGAAGGCGGTCGGGCTCGAGGCGGCATTCTTGAACCCGCGTCAGGCCCGGTCCCGCGTGAACATCGAGCGGTACGGGGCTCTGCAGACCCGGGATCATGCGAGCCTCGATCCGTATCGGGCCTGTCTCGGGTTTGCGCGCGCTGCGGTCAGCCGCGGGGCGCTTGTGTTCGAGCAGAGCCCCGCGCGCCGTGTGCGCTTCGGCCGGAAGTCGGCCGAGGTGAAGACTGAACGGGGCCTGGTGACGGCATCGACCGTCGTGATTGCCACCGAACGCGCGGGTGATCTGTTCCGCCCTTTGAAACGGCACTTCAAGACCTTTCACCGTTACCACGTGGTGACGAGCCCGTTGCCCGCGGCCGTCCGTCGTGAGCTTGGCCCTGAAAACGCCGTCATTACCGATACCTCCTCCCCGGCCCACTGGATCCAACGTTTGAAGAGCGGGCGGGTGATCTGCTCGGGCGCCGATCAGACGCAGGTCGCTCCGCGATTGCAGGACAGAACGTGTGTGCAGCGAACCGGCCAGCTGATGTACGAGCTCTCGACGCTCTATCCAGCGGTCTCAGGCGTGATGCCCGACTATGGATGGGACAGCGCGTATGGCCGGACGGCCGACGGCCTCCCGTACCTCGGCCCACATCGCAACTACCCTCGCCATTTGTTCGTGCTTGGGTGCGGGCTGGCCGGTCCAGGCATGGCCTTTCTCGGGAGTCGGATTCTCCTGCGGCATGTCCAGGGACAGCCGGCCAAGGGCGACGAGTTCTACGATTTCAGCCGAGCCCGGAGCTGAAATGGAGACCGACCTGCTGGTGTTCGGCCCGCACCCTGATGACATCGAGATCGGCATTGGTGGGACGGTTGCCAAGCATGCGGCGCTTGGTCATCAGGTCGGCTTGTGCGATCTCACGCGCGGCGAGATGGCATCGAACGGAACGCCCGACGAACGCCTCGCCGAAGCGGAAGCGGCACGCCTCGTCCTGGGTGCGGCCTGGCGAGAGAATCTCGGGTGGCCCGATCGCGCCATCGGCGGTGACGATCACGTGCGGCACGCTGCGCGATTGATTCGTCGGGTGCGCCCGCGGGTCATTGCCATCCCGTACTGGGACGATCGTCACCCGGATCACGGCGCCGCAAGCCGTGTGCTGAGCGAGGCGGTGTTCAGCGCACGTCTCCGGCGCTATCAGGCCGACGGAGAGCCCTGGCAAGTCGAGTGGACCTGCTACTACTTCATCAACGACAGCGTCCCGGCGTCGTTCGTGGTCGATGTCTCCGCTCACTACGAGCTGAAACGGCGGGCGCTTGCCTGCTATCGCAGCCAGTTCAGCACCCCGTCGCCGGTCTCGGGTGCGGTGGCCACACGGCTCACCTCACCACGCTTCATGCAGTTGATTGAAAGCCGCGATGCGCAGTTCGGCGCGCTTGCCGGCGTGGCGTTCGCCGAAGGCGTCATCGTGAAGGAGCCAATCGTACGAGATGGTCTGTTCAAGAAATAGATCGTTCGAGTCGTTCGGGCCAGAACGATCCGAACGGTCCGAACGATCCGAACGGTCCGAACGATCTGTATGAAGATTGCCATCGTCTGTTATGCGTCGGTCGGGGGCAGTGGCATCGTGGCCACAGAGCTGGCCAAAAGCCTGGTCGATCGTGGGCACGAAGTCCATCTCATCAGCACCGATCCGCCGTTCCGACTCGGGGAATTCAGAACCGGCCTTGTCTTCCATCGTGTGGAGACGCCTGCGTACCCGCTGTTTCGGGAGCCACAGTACCTTCTGTCGTTGTCCAACGCCATCGTCCAGCTGTCGCGCGAGCAGACGTTCGATCTGGTCCACGCACACTACGCGATCCCGCACGCGACGGCGGCTTATCTGGCGCGGCAGATTCTGTCATCGACGTCCGGTGCGCATGTCCCGAAGATCATCACCACGCTCCATGGCACCGACATCACGTTGCTCGGCAGCGACCGGTCGTACTCGGAGACCGTGGCGTTTTCAATCGATCGGTCGGACGGTGTCACGGCGGTGTCTGAGAGCCTGAAGCGCGACACGTATCGCGCGCTCGAGGTGCAGCGTGATATCCGTGTCATTCCAAACTTTGTCGACACGCATCGTTACCGTCGCGTACCGTTCCCCGATTTGCGGCGCCAGATCTGCCCGTCGGGCCGCTACGAGAAGCTCATCGTGCACACCTCCAATTTCAGGCCGGTCAAGCGTGCGGAAGCGGTCGTGGACATCTTCAGGCGCATCCGGGCTGTCGTGCGGTCTCGCCTCGTGCTCGTCGGAGACGGTCCCGATCTTCCGAAAGTCTCCCGTCTCGCGCACGATTTGGGAGTCAGTCAGGATGTCTGCATCCTCGGCGAACAGGATCAAGTGGTTCCGGTGCTCTCGGTCGCAGACTTGTTTCTTCTTCCGTCACAGCAGGAAAGCTTCGGGCTCGCAGCACTCGAGGCGATGGCCTGCGAAGTTCCCGTCGTTGCCTCCAGAGTCGGCGGCCTGCCGGAGGTGATCGACGATGGTGTTGATGGATACTTGAGAGATCCTGACGATCTTCAGGGTATGGCAGAGCAAGCATTGAAAGTTCTCGAAGATCCCAAACTGCACGAGCGTCTTGCCACCGAGGCGAGACGCAAGGTCGAACAGAAGTTCGGCGCCGATCGTGTTGTGCCTCAGTACGAGGCCTTTTATCGCGAGGTGTTGGTGTAAGCTCACGATTGAATGGCACGCATTGCCTTCGTCGTCACATTCGTCGGGGCGCTGCTTGGCTTCGTTCTAGTCGAGCAGCCGGGTGTGGCCCAGCGTGGGCAGCCGCCACAAGGGCGAGGGCTCCAGATCGGGCAGGACCAGGAATGTCCGCCGGGCATGACCGAGATCCGGTCCGGCCGCTGCCAGGCACCGGAGTTTCCGCCCCCGAGCATCGTGGACTATCGGCCGCGCTCGACGCTCGTCACGGACACACACCTGGTGCCGAGGGCGAAGTTTCCCGTCGTCGATATTCATGCCCATCCGCGCTTGCCGCTGTCGAGTGAGGCGCTCGAGCCAATCGTGGCGGATATGGATCGATTGAATCTGCGCGTGCTGGTGCACACGCAGTCCGGCGACTCGCCGGATCAGCTAAGACAGGGGCTTCGAGCGATTGGCAGCAGCCCTCATCGAGATCGCATGGTCGTTTTTTCGGAGCTGAGCTTCCAGGGTGTGGGTCCCGGGTTCGGGCAGCGCGCTGCTGCACAGCTCGAGTCCGATATCAAAGCCGGTGCTGTGGGCCTTGGCGAGATCCCCAAAGGCTTCGGCCTCATGTACAGGAAGGCCGATGGGACTCGTCTCAAGGTCGATGACCCCGAGCTCCATCCGATCTGGGAGACCTCCGCGCGGCTCAACGTGCCCGTCTTCATGCACGTAGCCGAGCCGCAGGAGTTCTTTCAACCGATCGACTACAAGAACGAACGTTGGCTGGAACTGGCGCTGTTTGGCGACCGACGGTATCCACCCGATCAGTTTCCGAGGTTTGACGAGTTGATTCTGGAACGGAACCGACTGATCCAGAAACATCCAAAGACCCGGTTCATCCTTGCGCACTTTGGCTGGCACGCCAACGACCTCGCGCGCGCCGGGAAATTACTCGACAGCGCGCCCAATCTGTTCCTGGATGTGGCTGCAGTCCTGTATGACTTTGGACGGCAACCGCGTGCGGCGCGTGAATTTTTCGTGAAGTATCAGGACCGCATTCTCTTCGGCAAGGACTTCTGGGCGCCTGAAGAATACCCGTCTGTACTGGCGTGTCTTCGAGACGCGGGACGAGTACTTCGACTACTACCGCAATTACCACGCGTTCTGGAAGCTGTACGGCATGGATCTGCCTGACGGAGTGCTCAAGAAGCTCTATTACCAGAACGCGCTCAAGGTTGTCCCGGGTCTGCCGCAGACCGGATGGCCGTAACAGGCGCTGAAGAGCGCAGCCTTCAGTTCTAACTTTTCAATTCGTCCAGATCTTTCAGGGCGCGAGCCATCAGCGACACTCGTCGGCCGTAGGCTCGTGCACTGGCGAGGGCGTCGCCCGATGGCGCCGAGGCCGGTGCAACGATGAGGCCCGCAGACGCGGCGGCAGCGTAGATCGGTTTCAGCGCCGACTCATGGTTGCCGCCGGCGAGTGGTGCGGCGATTTTCCCGTCCATTGGACCAGTCGATCGCAGTGAGGCCACATAGCGCTCGAGTTCAGAGGTGGAATCTCCAGGTGTAGCGAGAATGATGACGTCGGCCCAGGTGGGATCCGCAGGGCGAGGCGCCACGTAGTCCATGTTCATCCGGCTGAGGTTCTGCTTCCACGCGGGATCGGCCTCGATCGTTTCCAGACTGGCGAGGTCAGTCACCCTGCGGAGCCGGATGTTTGCCTTGGTTTGAATTGCCCCGAGGCCGGCTGCCAGCGCCAGCTTCTCGGCCTTTCCGTAGCGCGAATAGAACACGACGAGAACGTTCACGTCTGCCATTGGACCGCCTCAGGCAAGATCGAACAGGAGCAGTTCACCTCCGCTGGCCCCGGCTCCTTGCAATGAGAGCTCGGACTCCTCGCTCACGGCCAGGCCATCCCCCTCTTTGAGAGAAAGGCCGTTCACTTTGATGTTGCCCGTCGCACACTGCACCCAAGCGTGACGTGCCGGAGCGATGCGGTGAGCGATCGATTCGCCCGACCCGAGCACCGACGCATACATCCGGGCATCCTGGTGAATGAAGGCCGAAGGGGGCGTCGTGTTCCGCTGCGGTCCCGCGATGAGGCGCAGGGCGCCGCGCTTTTCAGATGGCGCGTACGCGAACTGCTGGTAGGAGGGTGCCACGTCGTGCGTCGAGGGGACGAGCCATACCTGGAGGAAGTGCGTCGTCTGCGTGTTCGAGGCATTGAACTCGCTGTGGATGACGCCACTCCCGGCGCTCATTGCCTGAACCTCGTTGGGCCCGATGACCTGCTGTTCCCCCATGCTGTCTTTGTGGGCGAGTTTTCCCTCCAGGACATAGGAGAGGATCTCCATGTCACGATGCCCGTGCGCGCCAAATCCCTTCCCTGGAGCGACGCGGTCGTCGTTCAGAACCCGCAGCGCCCGGAAGCCCATGTGTTTCGGGTCAGAGTAACCTCCAAACGAAAACGTGTGATAGCTATCCAGCCAGCCTAAATCGCTGTGGCCGCGCTCTTCGCCTCTTCGGAGTGTCAGCATGTCTCACGCCCCCCTTTGTTGGGCTCATGTTATTACGACAGCGCTCGGGTTGCGTGTCATTGATATAAGCTGAAGCTGCGACTCGGGAAGGCTCAGGGCTTACAGTGCGTTGCGAAATTAGGTCGTACGGCAAAGTGCGAGGCACAGGTCACATGGGGGCAGGGCCCCGTGACAACCAAGTAATGATTCATTTCCGCGGTATTCGTATTGCGCTGGCGGCTGCCGTGGTTGGCATGCTGCTCGTCGAGCTGCCGGGTGGCGCGCAGTTTCGTGTGGCGCCGATCTCCGACGAGTCGGGCCACGTTGGTCTTGGCCTGCTGCTTCGGCGGCTCGGCACCGTCGGCGTGTTCATGATGGCGACGGCTCATCCAGACGACGAGAACAATGCCTTGCTCGCTCGGTATAGCCACGGCCTTGGCTATCGCACCGTTCTTGCCACGGCGACGCGCGGCGACGGTGGTCAGAACGAAATTGGTCCTGAGCTGTCCGATGCGCTCGGCGTGCTACGAACCGAGGAGCTCGAGGCAGTCCATAGGTTCGATGGCGCGGAACAGGTACTTCACGCGGGCCATTGATTTCGGTTTCTCGTTCAGTGTCGAGGAGACGTTCGATAAGTGGGGCCGGGAAGAGATTGTCGGCGACTATGTGCGGCTGATACGCACCGTGCGACCTGACGTGATTGCCGCTCTGTCGCCTGAAGGCACAGGCGGAGGTCAGCACCACCAGGCGTCGGCCGTGCTGAGCCGCGAAGCGTACCGTGCCGCAGGCGATCCCTCGAAGCATCCAGAACAGATCAAGCAAGGCCTGCGTCCCTGGCAAGCGAAGAAGTACTACTTCAATGCCGGGGCTCTTGGTGGAGGACGAGGGCGTCCCACGCCGCCGACGCCTGAACCCGGACTCTGCCTCGTGGATACGAGCGGTTTCGACGCGCTCCTCGGAAGAACCTATTCGGAGATTGGCGCCGAGGCCCGCAGCATGCACAAATGTCAGGGGACGGCGCAACTGCTCGCCCTTCCTGGACCCGCAATCGCGCGATATCGCCTGGTGGACACGACAATTGCCGGGCAGATGTCGAAACAGGAAACCTCGTTGTTCGATGGTGTCGACACGAGCCTGAACGCGCTCGTCCAATACGTGAACGGCCAGCCACCTCGGCCGCTGGTCGATGGGTTGGCAGGACTGGCGCGGGCACTGCAAGACGCAACAGTGCAGTTCACCAGTGGTGGACCTGCCGCGGCGGCTCCAGCTCTCGCGAAGGGGCTGTCACTGGTTCGCACGCTCAGGAGTCAGCTGACAACGTTCGGCCTGGATGAAATGGCGCGGTTCGAGATTGACGCGCGATTGTCGGTGAAGGAAGCGGACTTTCAACAGGCACTGCTCGTCGCCGCCGGCGTGCGCATCGAGACCTTGGCGAATGATGGCGTTGTCGTGGGAGGGCAGCCAGTCACGGTCACTGTGGTCGCGGCCGCACGAACGCCAGTGACCGCCTCGGTTCGCAATATCTCCTTCACAGGGTTTGACGGGAACGCAACCTGCCCGTCGGGCCCGCTCAACGGCGCGCCATTCAGTTGCGAGACATCACTTCGGATTCCCGCGGATGCGAAGATCACGGCACCCTACTGGAAACGGCTGCCGACAGCCGAACGCTATGAGTTCGAGCCGGATGTGCCGTTTGGCGTGCCATTCCGGCCCACGCCGTTTCGGGTTCGACTGAATCTCGAGCTCGACGGGACGCCAGTGACGATCGATCGCGCAGTCGAGTTCCGCTACGAGGGTGATGTCTTCAGCGGCGAAAAGCGGATGGAATTGCACGTCGTGCCGGCGCTTGCCGTCAAGTTGCTGCCGGAGATTGCCGTTATTCCATCGGCGACTGGCGCTGGGCAGCCCGACCGCGAACTTCGCGTGACGGTCACGAACAGCTCGAGGGCGCCGATCGCCGGCGAGATTCGACTCGAGCTGCCCCCGGGCTGGCGTTCGGATCCGGCAGTCGCCGCGCTGACGATTGCCCGCGAGGATGCAGCGGACACGACTCGGTTCACGATCAAGGCGCCTGCTGATGTGGCGCCGGGTGAGTACCGCGTTCGAGCGGTGGCTCGTATCGATCGCCTACCATTCAATCTCGGCTATCAGGTCGTGGACTATCCCCATACCAGACGCCGTCACCTCGACCTGCCGGCAGAAACAAGAGTGAAGGTCATCAACGTGCGTACGGCCCCCACCCTCACGGTCGGCTACGTCGCGGGTGTCGGTGACGAAGTGCCATCAGCGATCAGCCAACTGGGCGCCAGGGTCGTGATGCTCGACCGAGACGAGCTCGCCTGGGGTGACTTGAGCAAATACGATGCAATCATGACAGGCGTTCGAGCGTACGAGCGGCGGGAGGATCTTCGCGTCCACAACAAACGACTGATTGACTATGCGGAGCGTGGAGGGATCCTCATCATCCAGTACAACAAAACCGAGTTCAACGAGGCTCAATATGGGCCACTTCGGGCAGCGGTCAGCACCAATCGCGTCACCGACGAGTTCTCGCCTGTGAGATTGCTCGAGCCGTCCCACCCGGTGTTCACGTTTCCCAACAGGCTCGATGATGCGACCTGGAAAGGCTGGTCGCAGGAGCGCGGTCTCTACTTTTTGGGCGACCGCGACCCCAAGTACGTTGATCTCGTGGAGCTCGAAGAGCCCTTCCCGTACAACAAGGGCCCCAAGCGAGGCGCGCTCGTCGAAGCCCGCGTGGGGAAGGGACGATGGATCTATGTGGGTCTCGGGCTTTGGCGGCAGCTTCCTGCTGGCACTGACGGGGCCTACCAACTGCTGGCGAATCTCATCAGTCTAGGCAAAAGGCCCTGAATTCCTCGTTCGATGTCATTGTCGTGGGCGCCGGTCCAGCAGGCGCGACGGCAGCCCGACGTCTCGCAATTGGCGGTGCGCGGGTGCAACTCGTGGACCGCGAGCGATTCCCTCGCAACAAGCCGTGCGGAGGGGCGATCAGCATGCGTGCCGTCACGCGCTTTCCGTACCTGCGTGACGCACTGGCCCGTATTCCAACGCACCACATTTCCCGTCTGCTTCTCGAATCGCCCGACGGCGAGTTGCTGACGCTCCGCTCGACGTCGCCGGCGGCACTCATGATTCGACGCGTCGAGTTCGACGATCTCCTCGTTCGGCTCGCGGTCGAAGCCGGGGCCGAGCTCGTCGAGGGTCTCGAGGTGTCCCAGGCATCAATGACGAAGGATGGTGTGAGCCTCGTTGCCAGGGACGGCCGAGCGCTCCACGCGCCGCTGGTGATTGCCGCAGACGGCGTGCACAGCGTGACCGCGCGTCGGCTTGGCTTCAACCCCGGCTGGCCACGAAGATCGATTGCGCTCGACATGATGGAGGAAACGCCGAACGAGTCGTTGGCCGCCGCGGATCCTGAGACGCTCTGGGTTTCATACGGCTATCGACGATCGGATGGCTATGCATATGTGTTTCCCAAGCGGAATCATGTGAACGTCGGGATTGGATGCCTGCTGTCTTCTTACCGCGGTCACATTCGACAGCCTCCGTACCAGCTCCAGCGCGGCCTGGTCGACACGCTGTGCGGCAGGGGTGTGCTGCGTGGACGATCGTGCCGTCGGTACTTCACGCCATTCCTGATTCCGGTCGGTGGGCCGCTCGGCCAAACAGCTAAGGAACGTGTTCTCGTCGTGGGCGATGCTGGCGGATTCGTCAACGCATTTAGTGCAGAGGGCATCTATTACGCCATGCGATCGGGATTGCTTGCGGCCGAGGCGATTCTGGAAGGTCGACCTCTGACATATGAGTCCGCGTGGCGACGTGAGTTCGGCGGCGAGCTTCGAGACTCGGTGTGGGTTCAGCGGTATGTGTTTTCCGATTCGACTCGCGTCGATGCCATGGTGCGAGGCGCGCGCAGGTATCCGTCCATCGCCTCGGGTCTCGTCGATTACGCGATGGGCGAGCGGTCTTATCAGAATGCGCGCTGGCGACTTATCTCGCGGCTGCCCCTCGTGGCTGCGCGGTTGGTTTTCGCCGCTCAGTGCTCGACTCATTGATCTCCCTCACTTCCCGTTGCCATTCCCTTGTGTAACACTTGGGCTCCGCTCGTGGTCTAAGAAGCTCGAAGAACCGCTCGATAGGACGGCCCCTGATTTCAGAAATGTAATCGGGCCGGATTCCGCCAGGAGCGCCCATGGCAGCGAACGACCAGCATCAACATTTGCTGAGACGTGCCGGCTTTGGCGCCAGTGCCGCCGAAATGTCAACACTCGGTGCCCTGAGCCTTTTTGCCGTCATCGACTACCTCGTCGACTACGACAAGATTCCTGACGATGTGGATGACTTCCTGGGGCAGCCGGGTTACCTGTTGACGACGAGCCAGGGTCCGTTCCGACCGAACACCGTGATCGCGGATGCCCGGCAGCGCTGGCTGTTCCGAATGGTGCATTCGGCGCGTCCACTGCAGGAAAAGATGACGCTCTTCTGGCACAACCACTTTGCCACGGCCTTCAGTAAGGTGGCCGGCGCGTTCGGTGCCGAAGAAGGCACCCGCCTCATGGCGGCCAAGGCGTCGGACGATCCGGGAAAGTTCCGCGGTCAGATCGAACTGCTGCGTGACCATGCGCTCGGCAATTTCCGGGATCTGCTGATCGAAGTCGCCAAGGATCCGGCGATGCTGATCTGGCTGGACGGCCGAACGAATACGAAAGTGAAACCGCAAGAGAATTTTGGTCGGGAACTGATGGAGCTCTTCACGATGGGCGTCGGGTTTCACACTGAGCCCGACGTGTATGCAGCGGCCCGTGTGTTTACGGGCTGGAACCTGCGACGGGTCGGAGGGGCCGCACGTCAGGATCCGGCTGGATACTACGAGTTTTTCTACAACGCCGACCAGCACGACACGAACGCGAAGGAGTTCAGCTTTCCAATCTACTCAAACGGCGGCCGCGCCATTCCGGCGCGTTCCGCTTCAGGTGGCATGCAGGACGGCATCGACCTCATCACCGCGTGCGCGCAGCACCCCGAGACGGGGCGTCGGATGGCGCGCAAGCTGTGGAGCTTCTTCATCAGCGAGATCCACCCGCCAGACGAAGCCTTCGTCAATGGGGTTGCGGGCGTGTTTCAGACGCGCCTCAGCATGCGTGAAGTCGTCCGAACGGTTCTAAAGTCGCGGCAGTTCCACGATCCGGCTTATCGGTTCGCCCGTTACAGCTGGCCGGTGGAATTCGTGGTACGGGCGTTCAAGGAAATTGGCTGGGCTGGGTTTTCGGCCAGCAACGCGCTTCCCCCACTCGTGAACATGGGGCAGTTGTTGTTCGAACCGCCCGATGTCGCGGGCTGGACGCTCGGTCCGGGCTGGTTTTCGACCGGGACGATGCTCGCGCGCATGAATTTCGCCGCGTCATTGACGAGCAATCAGAGGTTCGCGATTGCCAACGACGCCCGGGGAAACGGCAAGACGGCAAACGCGCTGTTGTCGTACTACCTGGATAGGCTGTCACCGGCGCCGTATGACAATGCCGCTTACAACGATCTGCTCGACTACCTCAACGCCGCAGGCGCGTGGACAGGATCGGATCAGCAAATAGGTATCAAGGCGCCAGGTCTCGTGCACCTGATAGCCGGGTCGTCGGAATATCAGTTGGTGTAGCTGTTGACTGAGCGGTTCGATGTAACGAATTACGCCGAGCGCGGAGCGCGAGGTACAGGTCGTGGGGGTGGGGCCCCGCGACAAACTAAGGAAAGCCCACTCTATGAAGATGACCCGTCGCACATTCGTTAGCGGAGGCGTGTCAGCCTTTGCATTCAGTTTTGCCGCGCCCCGATTCCTTTCGGAGTTGGCGCAGGCGCAAGGCGCCTCGGCTCGCAGTCTGGTTGTCCTGTACCTGGGCGGGGGAAACGACGCCCTGAGCATGCTGGTTCCGTACACCGACTCCTCCTACCGTGAACGCCGTCCGACGCTCGCGGTACCCTCAGGAGCCGTGTTGCAAATAGGCACCGACTCCAGCAACGTCGCACTTGGGCTGCACCCGAGGCTTACTGGTCTGAAAGCTATTTTCGATGAAGGTCGCCTGGCGTTCATTCAGCGGACCGGCTATCAGAACTCCAGCCGCTCGCATTTTCAGGGGACTGACATCTGGTCTACAGCCAACCCGACGAACAGTCAGGGCCCGGGATGGCTGGGGCGGTATCTCGACCTGCTGCCGTCTCCCGTCGATCCGTTGGTCGGGTGGAATACCACCGGCGAGACGCCGCACGCGCTGCAGGCGCTGAAGGTTGGCGTGCCGTCGATTCCGAATGTGGCGACCTACAGTTTCGCGAGTCCCAACTCGGGAGCAGAGGCTCAAACCGAGCGGGCGTTCGCCACGCGTATCGCCTCGCACGTGCCGGTGAATCGACCACATCTCGCCTTCGTCAATGCGACCGCCCTCGGCGCGTTCGCGACCCTCGACAGGGTCGCCGCTGTCACGCGATACGCTCCGAGCGTCACCTATCCCAATAACGGCTTTGGTCAAGCACTGCGGGCAATTGCTGGCGCGATGGCCCAGGGTGTCGGGACGCGTGTGTTTTGGATTCAGACCGGCGGTTTTGACACGCACTCGAGCCAGGCCACCAACACTGGCGTGTACGTCACGCTGATGGGCACGCTCAATGACGGCGTGACGGCCTTTTATCACGACCTGAGGAATCAGGGTCTGCTTGGCTCGACCTTGATCCTGCAGTTTTCGGAGTTCGGTCGGCGTATCGACGAAAATGGCAGCGGTGGAACCGATCACGGCGCTGGTGGCGTCATGATGGCCATCGGGGGCAGCGTCCGGGGTGGGCTCTACGGAACCGCTCCAAGGCTCCGCCCAGATCCCGGAAACCTGACGCTTGAAAACAATGGGAACGACGTCGCGTATGAAACCGACTTTCGATCTGTCTATGCCCGCGTCATCGACAATTGGCTTGGCGCCGATTCGGTAGGCGTCCTCGGTGCCGACTTCCGCAGGGCCAGCCTGAATTTCATCTGAAGCTCGCAACAGCCAGACTGACTACTTCCCGCCGCGGTTGGATTATAGTTCTCAGTTCCCATGCCTTCGATCAAGCGCACCAAGTTCAAGCTGTCGAGCGAACAGCTGCTTGACATGTTCTACTGGCTCAAACTGATTCGCTCATTTGACGAACGTCTCAGCTTGCTCGTTCGCCAGGGGAAGGTCCGCAGCGGCGTGTACACGGGGATCGGCCAGGAGGCCATCATTGTTGGCACATGTTTCGACCTCCGGCGTGAGGATTACATCTGCCCCTTGCACAGGGATCTGGGCTCGTTCCTCATGAAAGGCGTCGAAGCCCGGCAGATGATGGCGCAGATGTTCGGAAAGAGCACGGGCCTCTCGAAGGGACGGGACTCAGCTCTCCATAGTGGGGTTCCGGAGTTGGGAATCTTTGGCAACACGAGCATGCTCGGCGCCAACCTTCCTGTTGCCGCCGGACTTGCCCTCACCTTCAAGATGGAAAAGACCGACAACGTGGTGGTCGCGTATTTTGGCGAAGGGGCCAGTAACACGGGAGACTTCCACGAAGGGTTGAATTTCGCCGGCGTCAACAAGCTACCCGTTGTCTTCGTGTGCGAAAACAATCAATACGCGTACTCGGTGCCCGTCGAAAAGAGTCTGGCCATTGACGATGTCGCAGACCGGGCGGAAGGATACGGATTCCATGGAGTCGCGATCAATGGCAATGATGTGCTCGCGGTCTATCAGTCGGCGCAGGGTGCGTTGCGCCGGGCTCGTGCCGGCGAGGGCCCTACGCTGATTGAGTGCAAGACGTATCGCTGGCATGGCCACTCGGAGCACGATAAGGCGTTCTATCGCACCAAGGAAGAGCTCGCGATGTGGAAGAGCCGCGATCCGATTCCAACCTTCACGACGTACCTGCAGCAACTGAACATGTTGACGCCCGAGAAGCTCGCGGAAGTCGAAACCCGCGTCACGAGCGTCATTGACGATGCGGTCGCGTTTGCCGAGAACAGTCCCGATCCCGATCCGGTCGACGCGGTGGCGGACCTGTACGCATGAAGAAAGTCTGAAGTCTGAAGTCTGAAGTCTCAAGAAACGATTTCAGACTTGAGACTTCAGATTTGAGACTTGGTTCATATGCCACGAGATCTGACGTATCTCGAAGCCATTCGTGAGGCGCTCGTCGAGGAGATGCGGCGCGATCCGAAAGTGTTTGTCCTCGGCGAGGATGTTGGTCCATACGGGGGGGCCTTTGGCGTCACCCAAGGCATTGTCGAGGAATTTGGCGAAGCGCGGTGTTTCGACACGCCAATCTCCGAGTCGGCAATCGTGGGAGTCAGCATTGGCGCGGCCCTTCGTGGTTATCGGCCGGTTGCGGAAATGCAGTTTGCCGATTTCATTACCTGCGCCTTCGACCAGATCGTCAACCAGGCGGCAACGTTGCGATATCGCTACGGCGGACGGGCGAACGTGCCCATCGTCATTCGCGCTCCGAGCGGAGGCAATGTGTCCGGCGGCCTGTATCATTCGCAGAATCCCGAAGCCTGGTTTGTCCACCGCGCGGGTCTCAAGGTTGTGGCTCCCTCGACCGCCTACGACGCCAAAGGACTGCTGAAGGCCGCAATCCGCGATGACAATCCGGTCATCTATTTCGAGCACAAGTATCTGTATCGTCGAGCCAAGGGTCCGGTGCCTGAGGGTGACGACATCGTTCCGCTCGGCACCGCCGCCGTTCGGCGCGAAGGCCGTGACATGACGGTCATCACGTATGGCGCGATGGTCGTACCCGCACTCGAGGCGGCGGATCGGCTTGCCCAGGAAGGCGTCGAAACCGAAGTCATCGACCTACGGTCGCTCATGCCCTTCGATAAGTCGGCGATTCTGGCGTCGATCGACAAGACCAGCCGCGCGCTGATCGTGCATGAGGACGTCAAGACGCTTGGGATTGGCGCAGAACTGTCGGCGACGATTATGGAAGAGCGATTTCATGCGCTCGACGCGCCGGTGATGCGTCTGACCTATCCGGACACGCACTGTCCCTTTGCACCGGTGCTGGAGCAGGCCAACCTGCCGAGATATCGATAAGATTGTGCAGGCCCTCCGGACTCTTGCGGCGTATTAAGGCGGCGGGTCTAACCAGCTCCGCCGGCTACGGCTCTGCCGAGCTTCAGCGAAGCGAAGACCCGCCTCTACCGAGAACTGTGTCGCGGCGGGTCTTTAGACCCGCCGTCACGCGAGGCGCGTAGTAGTGTATGTGGGTGTTTTTGGCGGCAATCAGCCGGATTGGCGAGGCCAAGCGCGGTCGAGCCGAGGATGCCCGCGGCGACCAGGAGGCGGTCAAGCGTATGGCAGGCCGGGACGCTGACGCGCTGGCCGAAATCTACGATCGGCACTCGCGGGCGGTCTACTCGCTGGCGCTGCGCATTGTGGGAGAGCAGGCCGAGGCGGAGGATGTGGTGCAGGAGGTCTTCTCACAGGCCTGGGGTCAAGCTTCGAAGTACGCTCCCGATCGTGGCCCCGTGGTCGCCTGGCTGCTCACCATGACACGCAGCCGGGCCATCGATCGCGTTCGAGCGCGCCGTGCGCGGCCCGACGGAGAAACCGCAGACGCGCTCCAGCTGTCGGGGTTGACCGATTCGGCCCAGCTCCAGGACCTGACCCTGCTGACGCGTGAACAAGTGGGCCTGTTGCGCGGCGCTCTCGAGCGCCTGCCGGCCCTTCAGCGCATTGCCATCGAGATGGCGTACTTTGAAGGCCTGACTCAAAGCGAGATTGCCGCGCGACTCGACGAACCGCTTGGAACGGTCAAAACCCGTGTGCGGCTCGCGCTCCTCAAATTGCGCGAAGCGCTGACGGAGTCGGCACGATGAGCCCCACACACGAAACGATGCGTGAGTTGTCGGGGCTGTACATCCTGGGCGCCCTGGCTCCACAGACCTCACGGAATTCGAAGCGCATCTCGCAACGTGCGAGATCTGTCGGGCCGAAGTGTCTGCGCTTCGCCCTGTCGCGGCCGCGCTGCCTGGGACCGTGGCGCAGGTCGAGCCGCCTGCGCTCCTGCGAGGCCGAGTGCTCGAATCCATCACCGGCCAATCGACCTCGTCCCACGCGCGCGTGCGGCCGGCGGCCGCGCCGATCGCTCCATGGCTGGCTGCCGCTGCCATGTTGGCCGCCGTGGCCTTGGGCGGGTATGCCCTGCAACTTCGTGGGCGGATTACCAATCTCGAAGGACAGCTGCAGCAGGCCATTGCACAAGTGGCGCTGGCCGATCGTCAGGTCGTGGATGCCCGACGAACTGCGCTGGACGCACAGTTTCAAGTTGCCGTGCTTGCAGCGCCCGATTTGCTGCGTATCGATCTCGGTGGCCTCCCACCCGCTCCGACAGCAAGTGCGCGCGCGTTCTGGAGTCGTTCGAGGGGAATGGTGTTCACGGCCTCGAACCTGCCAGCGCTGATGCCAGGCCGTGTCTACCAGCTCTGGGTGATCCCGGATCAAGGAGACCCGATCAGTGTGGGCTTGCTCGAACCGGATCCGAATGGAACGCTGACGAAGGTCTTCCAGACCCCGGCCGATATCCCACCCCCAATGGCGATTGCCGTCAGTGAAGAGCCCGCTGGTGGCGTGCCACTGCCCACAGGCCAGTTGTACGTCGCCGGCAAGCCGGCTTGAGATCCATCGTCCTTCCGCCGCCGTAGAGCAGGCGAGGAGGACCCCGTGAAGAAAACTCTTACAATTGCCGCGATAGCAGCATGGCTCGTGGCCTGGGCCTTCATGCCTGGCAAGGCTTCCAGCCATCGTGAAGCACCTTCTGATCAGTCAGGATCCTCAGGCGGATGGCACGGACGTGTACGCGTTTGTCAGTCCGGACAGACCCGATACCGTGACGTTGATCACCTCCTGGCTGCCGTTCGAGAATCCCGCAGGTGGACCCAATTTCTACAAGTTCGGCGACAACGTTCTCTACGAGATCAAGATCGACAATACGGGTGACGCCGTCGAGGACATTACCTACCAATTTCGTTTCACCAGTCAGATACGGAACCCCAATACGTTCCTGTACAACACCGGTCCCATCAGGTCGCTGGACGACCCGAACCGCAACTTCACCCAGACCTACACGGTGACCAAGCTCAATGCCGCGGGACAGGCCGTCTCGACCGCCGGCCCGATGCTGACGATGCCGGACAATGTTGGTCAGGCCTCGACACCGAACTACGGAGGCTTCGGTAGCGGAATTTACGGCTTCAACGAGGTCGTGGGGTCAGGGCTGGTATTCGCTGGCCAGACGACGATCCGTTCTTCCTCGACCTCCGCGTGTTCGATCTTCTGTATGGCGCCAACCTCTCAGAAGCGGGCACGGACAGCCTTGCGGGCTTCAACGTGCACACGATTGCTCTGCAGGTACCAAAGATGGCCCTTCGTGGATTCCAGCCCGGTCATTGGCGTTTGGGCGACATCCAGTCGGCCTGCCGGTGACGACGCGCTCGTCCGGTACGGAGACCGTTTCAGGAAGCTTCGTGCAGGTGTCCCGCCTTGGAAGCCCACTCGTGAACGAGGTTGTGATTCCGGTCGGACAAAAGGATCGCTGGAATGGCAGCCGACCGGTCAGACGATGGTCAGTTTGCGCCGTATGTGCTGGACCCCGAACTTCCCAAGTTGCTACAGGCCGTCTACGGGATTGCCGCGCCGCCGACGCCGCGAAACGATCCGGTTGCCGCATTTCTGACGGGCGTTCAGGTTTGAACCAACCGCCGAACGTGAGGGCGTCCGAAATGTTGCGGCTCAACACCGACGTGCTCCCTTCGGACAGTCCTCACCGGCTCGGCGTGGTTGGCGGCGATCCCGCCGGCTTCCCGAATGGTCGTCGACTGAGCGATGACGTTGTCGACATTGCCGAACAGGTGATGGTGGGTGTCTTGACCGGCGTGAGGACGACGCTTGGTGACGGCGTTGATGCGAACGACGTCCCGTTCCGCACGGCGTTCCCGTATGTGGCCCTCCCGCATTCGGGTGGCAAGGCGGCAAACCTCAATATCGCGCGGTAAGAACGACGTTCCGAATGCGTGACGCGGGTGCTGAAGCCCCGCGCTACGTCCTGTGCTATTTCTTTTCTTTGAAACCAGCTGGAATCGCCACTTCGGCATCGGTCACGTCCGTTGAAACCCTGAGCACCTCGTGGGTGGACGTCATGAAGGTGCTGCGTGCTGGTTTCTCCGTCGCCGGCTTCTCCGACGCGGGCTTCGATCCCCGCGTCTGCCGAGACCGCCAAGCAGGCCGCCCAAACTGGTTGGTGCAGGTTCCGACGACTGCGGCTTCGCCATCTCCTCCTTGCTCTTCACCGCATCCACGGTGACCGTTGTCATGACAGCGGTTCCGTCGGTCTTGACCTTTTCCTGTTCTAGTCGGGCGAGGGCGTTCTTGAGGAAGGATACATGGCCATGGCCGCCGCCATCTGCTGGAAATCGCCCACCATGGGGCCCGCGATCTTTTCCCAGTAGCGCCGGTCGAAATCGGTGATTTCCGTGAGCGTCTGGATCGTTGGTGTCAGCCACATGTCTGATGTCAGCATCAGACCACCGCTGTCTTCCAGCGTCTTTCCCTTCTCGCGAACCGTGACGGTGGCAATGACCTGACGGGCTTCGAAGCCGTTCACCGATTTCCGCTGACCGGTATCCTTGACGTCGAAGTCGACATCGATTTCCTGCCCGGCTTCGTCGGCCTTCTTCTTCTCTTCGGGGTCGACCTTCTGGGCCTGTTCCTGAGCCTTCGCCTGTGCTTCCTTGAGGCGTCTGCGCAGTTCATCGAACGCGGGACGGCATAGGTCTTTCGTTCGATATCCAGATCGTAGACTTTCTCTTCAGCCAAATCGATGATCTGACCGTTCGTGTCGTTCAACCGAGCCTTGCGCTGGCCGTTGACGGCCACCGTGAATACGACCCCGTCCTTGGCGGCCTTGCCACCGAACAGGCCGACCACGCGACCGAGCATGCCTGAGAACTTGAGTAGCGTCTTCTCTTCTGTCTTCACCGCGGCTGACATCGGCACGGCAACGGCGAGCCACGATCAGCAGGACGAGCAAGCGGCGGAGGTTTGTGCGTTTCATGGTCGTTCACTCCCGGGGGCAGAGCGATCAAATTCGAGCTGTAAAGAGCGCCTCGAGCGCCGGGCCGAGCTGCGGATGCGAGAACTGAAACCCTGAGCGACTCTGCCCTTGCAGCAGAACCCGTTGGCTGGCAAGTACAGGGCTCGCCCATTGGCCGAGAAGCAGTCGCAGCGCAAAGGGTGGCGCCGGCAGCAGGCTCGGTCGCCCGAGCGCGCGACCAAGCTGTTTTGAAAACTCCCCGTTGGTCACCGGCGTGGGCGCGGAGCCGGCATCCATTTTGTCCCGAGACGGACCTCATGGGTGATCATCCATCGCAACAGGGCCAGCCAGTCGCCGCGGTGGTATCCAACGACATGGTACTGTCGACCTGACCCGAGCGGACCTCCGGCAAATGCTTTGAACGGGAACGACCATTCTGGCGAGCGCGCCGCCGTGGGGGTCCAGGACGATCCCTTCGGTCCGGACTAGCGCAACCCGTGTTTGAGGACTCTGCGCCTGCAACGCGTGGCGTTCCCACTCGACCGCCAGATTTGCCAAGGAAGTCAGAGCCAGGTGCGGACTGCTCGGCTAATTCTCCCGATGGATCCTCGGTCACCGTAATAGCCGATGGCCGACGCGCTGATGAACACCGTTGGCGGTTTCCTGGCAACTACTTGGCCGATGGCCGCAACGAGGCTTTTGGTGGCATCGCGCCGACTGTCGATGATCTCGAGAGGCTTTCTGAGCGGAGCTCCAGCGCCGGGACGCAATTGATTCCCCCGCCAGATTCATCTAGGGCACCGGCGCCTTCGAGCGCTCGGCTCCACGGACCTGCCCTCCCGTCCGGCTTCCACCTCGACGTGCGCCATCGATTCCGCCGACGGGGGATTGCTGACTGTGCGAGTCGTGCTGTTGCGTGTGAGCACGAGGATCGCATGGCCCTCGGCGGCGAGAGCCGTGGCGAGCGGCTGTCCGAGGAATCCCGTGCCGCCGGCGATGGCAATCAGCATCGGGGCATTGTACGCAGGTGTGGCGTCGGTGGGGCTTGACGGGGCCGAGGGGTCTGGGCTCTACTAGGGGGTAATAACTAACCGGTTAGTTAATTATGGCCGCTCCCCGTCGCCCTGCCACCCGCGACCGGATCCTCCAGGCCGCTTGGGCTAGTTTGCCGCCCGCGGGTTTGCTGCCGCCGGCGTCGATCGCATTGCCCCGGCGCGCCCGCGTCAACAAGGCCATGATCTACTACCACTTCAAGAGCAAGCTCGCCCTCTATACGGCCATTCTGCGTGAGGTGTATCTCCCCGTCGGTGACCGCGTTGTGAACATTGCGGCGCGTCATGAGAGTGCGCGCGCCAAGCTCGATGGCGTGGTCGAAGCGCTCGTCGAAGCCACCGGCGACCACCCGCACTTTTTGCCCATTCTGATGCGCGAGCTGGCCGAGGGGGGACGACATCTCGGGCAGGACACGCTCCAAGCCCACGGCCCGTATCTTCGGGGCTGGTCAGTGGCATCATCGCGGAGGGGGTGCAGCAAGGAGAGTTCGCGCCCATGCATCCCGCCCTGGCCTATTTCAGCCTGCTCGGGCCCCTCGTCATGTTCCGAGTCTCGGCGCCCGTTCGTGAACGCATCACGAAACTCGGGATCGCAGAACTGCCCGACGTCGACCGCGACCTCCTGGTGAACCATCTTCAGAAGACCGCGCGAGGATGCTGGCACCGTCGCCTGACGTCGGTTGATCGAGTTGTGGCGCGGGGGCTGTAACCCCCGCGGCGGTATTGCGGTCTTGAGGACAGTCCATGCGAATAGCACGCATCCGTTGGCTTCCCGCGCTGATTCCGGTCCTCCTCTGTGGGCTTTCCGCCTGTGCCGACAGGGGCCCACGCGATCGTGCGCGGGTATCTGGCCAGGTCGAGGCGACCTCGGTCGAGATTGCTGGAGAGGCTGGAGGCCGCCTCGTCGAGGTGACGAAGGAGGAAGGCGACCGCGTTCGTCGAGATGACGTGGTCGCGAAGTTCGACACGAGAGATCTCGACTTCGCCCTCCAGCGCGCCGCGGCCGAACGTGAGCACGCGGTTGCGCAATTGAAGCTGCTCCAGGCAGGCGCCCGTCCGGAAGAGATTCGCCAGGCGGCCGCGAACGTGGAGAGTGCCCGCGCCGAAACCAGCGCGGCCGAGGCCGAGCTCAAGGCCGCGGACATGGATCTCGAACGCTTCGAGGCGTTGCTGCGGTCCAATTCGGGATCGCAGAAGCAGCGGGATGACGCGACAACGCAGCGGGATGTCGGCCGGCAGCGCGTCGAGGCGGCGCGTGAGCGCGAACGGGCGGCGCGTGAAAACCTGGCGCGAGTGCGTGCGGGTGTCGAGCTGAGGAGATCCAGGCCGCACGCGCACGTGTGGCGGTCGGAGATGCACAGATTGCCGCACTTCAGAAAAACCTCGACGATCTGACGGTCCGCGCGCCGGTTGACGGCGTGGTCACCGAGAAGCTGGCTCAGCCTGGAGAAGTGATCGCGCCACGCACGCCGCTGCTCGTCGTGATCGATCTCGATCATGCGTGGGCCGAGGTGTTTGTGGACGAGCCCGACGTGCCACGGTTGCGCCTCGGCAAACCGCCAGCTGTACACAGACGCCGGCGGCCCAGGAATCCCGGGCAAAGTCAGCTTCATTTCATCGAAGGCCGAATTCACGCCACGGAACGTGCAGACAGCGGAAGAGCGCTCGAAGCTCGTCTATCGCGTGAAGATTGCGGTCGACAACCGTGAAGGCGTGCTGAAAGAAGGGATGCCCGTCGAAGCCGAAATTCCGTTTCAATCCTGAGGCGGTTCGGACACCTGTCATGACTGATGCCGCAATTGCATTCGATCGTGTCGAGAAGCGCTATGGGTCGACGCTTGCGCTGCGCGGCCTGTCTCTGGTGATCGGTCGTGGCGAAATGTTCGGACTGATCGGTCCCGACGGCGCTGGAAAGACGACGGCCGCGCGACTGATGTGCGGTCTGATCAGGCCGGAAGCCGGGACGATTCGCGTGCTTGGTCGCGATCCGGCTGGCGATCACCATGCGATGACACGCGAAGTGGGTTACCTGTCGCAGCGTTTCAGCCTCTATGGCGACTTGAGCATCGACGAGAATCTCGCGTTCTTTGCGGAGATTCACGGAGTCCGTCATTACCGCTCCCGCCGCGACCGGCTGCTCGACATCACGCACCTCACCCCGTTCCGCGCGCGACTGGCCGATCGGCTGTCGGGCGGTATGAAACAGAAGCTGGCACTCGCCTGCACGCTGATTCATGAACCGCAACTCCTCATCCTCGACGAGCCGACAACCGGAGTCGACCCGGTCTCGCGCCGAGAACTCTGGATGCTCTTGTCGGAGTTCCTTTCGCGGGGAATCACCATTGTCATGGCAACGCCGTACCTCGACGAGGCAGAGCGTTGTTCCCGGGTGGCGCTGATTCACGACGGACGGGCGCTGGCCGTCGACACGCCGGCCGTTCTCCGTTCGAGTCTTCCAGGCCAGGTCGTCGAAATCGTCACCGACCCTCCCGATCGCGCGGCCGCCCTCGCGGGAGGCCAGGCCCACGTCGAGGATGTGCAGATGTTCGGCGAGCGGGTGCACGTTCGATTGAGCCCGCAGGCTCCGCCTGGAGAGATCGACCGCCTGCGAGCAGCCTTCGTGGCGGCTGGCGCTCGCGACTTTACGCTTCGACCGATTCCAACCTCGTTGGAGGACGTGTTCATTGCGCGCATTGGAAGTTAGGCGGATGGGGAGGATAAGGCAGATGGGGACGATGGGCATGACAGGGAAGATGGGGTGGCAACCGAGAGGGCTGCTTTTGAGAGTGATCATGCTCATCTCGACGGTGATGTTGCCGGCTGTAACGGTCGACGCTCAGGAGCCCATTCGCCTGACGCTCGATGAAGCCCTTGCTCGCGGTCTTCAGGCCAGCCATCGACTGGCTGAACTGGATGCCCGGCGAATGGCCGCCGACGCCGCAGGTGACGCACGCGGTGCGGCCGACAGGCCGATCGTCTCCCTTCAGGGCGGGTACACGCGCACGAATCACGTAACCCCGTTCATCGTGCCTGGTGTGGCCGGTCAGCTGCCGCGCGTGCTCTATCCCGACGTGCCGGACAACCTCAGAACACGGATTGACCTGCAGTGGCCAATCTATTCCGGGGGACGAACCGATGCGCTCGAACGGGCCGCACGCGCCGAAGCCAGCGCACTTGGCCAGGATCGGCTCACCGCAGAGGCGGACCTGCGGCTGGAGATCACCCGTGCGTTCTGGTCGATCGTAACCGCCCAGGCGGCCGTGCAGGTTCTCGAGGACTCGGTTACCAGCGTGGAGTCTCATCTCACCGACGTGCGCAACCGTTTGAGTGTCGGGCTGGTGCCACCGAATGATGTGCTGTCAACCGAGGCCCAGCGATCGCGCGAGCAGGTGCTGCTCATCGAGGCAAGGAACCAGCTCGAGGTATCGAGGACTGAGCTGCGGCGGTTGACTGATATCTCACCGGATGCGCCAATTGAAATCGCCGCCGCGCTCGATCCGCCGCCGGCCGCGAGGGCGGCCTTCGAGGCACAGGTGGGCGAGGCGCGGACCGAACGTTCGGAGCGACGAGCCCTGGACAACAGGATTCAGAGCGCCCGCGAGCGCGAGGTCGCCGTCGCAGCCGGTCGTCTTCCGATGATGGCGGTCACGGGCGGCTATGACTACGCGCGGCCGAATCCGAGGATCTTCCCCCGAGCGGATGAGTGGCAGTCGTCCTGGGACCTGGGTCTCAATGTGAACTGGACGCTCTGGGACGGTGATCGGATCAAGGCTGAACTCGCGGAAGCCGTTGCCCAGCGCCGCGCGGTTGAAGAGCGATTGCTCGACTTTGACACGACACTCACGTCTGAGGTGCGTCAACGACGCCTTGATCTGGAATCTGCCCTTGCGGCGATTCCCGCTGCTGAGGATGGGGTTCGCAGCGCGACCGAAGCTCGACGCGTCGTGGGCGAGCGCTTTACGGCAGGCGTGGCGACCAATATTGAGGTACTCGACGCCCAGCTCGCACTGCTGCAAGCGGAGCTCGACCGCACGCGGGCCATCGCGAGCGCGAGACTGGCGTCGGCGCGGCTGGATGGGCGCTCGGGCGGTGAGGTGAATAATAGATGCCAGCCATCACAGTCTCCAATCTCACACGGCGGTTCGGCCAGTTCATGGCGGTCGATCGCGTCAGCTTCTCCGTCGACAAGGGAGAGATCTTCGGGTTTCTGGGAAGCAACGGCGCGGGCAAGTCGACGACTATCCGCATGCTGTGCGGGCTGCTCAAGCCGACGTCGGGAGAGGCGACCGTGGCTGGAATCGACGTGGGGCGCGATCCGGAATCGGTCAAGCGGCGCATTGGCTACATGTCCCAGAAGTTCTCCCTGTACGAGGTGCTGACGGTCGAGCAGAACATCCGATTCTTTGCGGGGCTGTACGGACTGACTGGTGACGCGCTTCGACACGCGACGCGCATTCGTGCTGGATATGGCGGGGCTGAAAGGTCGCGAGTCGTCGCTGACGCGCGATTTGGCCGGCGGATGGCGGCAGCGGCTCGCGCTCGGCTGCGCGATTCTTCATGAGCCGTCCATCCTGTTTCTCGACGAACCGACGGGCGGAGTGGATCCGGTGTCTCGGCGGCAGTTCTGGAAGTTGATCGAGAATCTCGCGAAGACCGGCGTCACCGTTCTGGTCACCACGCACTATCTCGACGAGGCCGAGCATTGCCATCGCATCGCCATCATGCATGGCGGCAAGCTTGTCGCGCTCGGCACGTCCCGCGAGCTCAAGCGCATCTTTGCCGATCGTCCCATCGTTGAAATCCAGACACCGAGTCCGGTGGAGGCCATGAAAGCGCTCGAACGTGTTCCGGACGTCGAAAAGACGAGCGTGTTCGGGACGGCCGTTCATGCGGTGCTCCGGTCGCCGGCCCTGAGCGTTGACTCGATTCGCGATGGACTGCGCGGCGCGGGTCTGGACGTTCGTTCAACGGAGCTCGTGCTCCCGTCACTCGAAGACGTGTTTCTGGATGTCGTTGAGCGGGCAGGTGAGGCATGAGACAGACGCTGGCTGTGGGCGTCAAGGAATTTCGGCAAATAGCACGCGACCGTCGCACGCTGCTCATTCTGCTGTTCATCCCGGCGTTCTTTCTGCTGCTGTTCGGCTACGCCCTCAATTTCGACATCCGGAACGTACGGTTGGCGGTGGAAGACCACGATGCGAGCGCCGAAAGCCGGCGGCTCGTGTCGGCATTTGCGAATTCCGGCTACTTCGACGTCGTGGCGTCACCTCGCAGCGCGCAGGAGATCGAGCGGCTGATGAACCTCAATGAGATTCGTGCGGCTCTGGTCATTCCGGAGGGGACGGGACGCGATCTGCGCAGGGGACGCCCGGCGCCTGTTCAGGTCCTGATCAACGGCGACAACGCCAACACCGCGACGACGGTCATGGGTTATGCCCTGACCATCGTCAGAAGCGTGTCGGCCGAGCTCGTGACGAGTGTCACCCAACGCTCGACTCTCCCGAGCATCAGCGTCGTGCCGCGCGTCTGGTACAACCCCGAGCTCCGGAGCTCGCTATTCCTCATTCCAGGCCTCATTGCCTACATCTCGATGATTACGGCTGTGATTTCGACCGCGCTGTCGGTCGTTCGTGAAAAAGAGCGTGGCACCATCGAGCAGGTCCGGATGTCTCCCGTCGGACCGCTTCCGTATGTGGTGGGCAAGACCCTTCCCTATTTCGGCATCTCGCTGGTTTCCGCCCTCATCGTGATGTTCACGTCGATGGCGCTCTTTGGCCTGCCGATGCGTGGGTCGTGGTTGCTGCTGCTGCTGTCTATCTCGCTGTTTCTCGTGGGCGCCCTCGGCCTCGGGCTGCTCGTGTCAACGGTGGCCGACTCGCAGCAAGTGGCATTTCAAGTGGCGTTGCTGGTGTCGTTTCTCCCCACGCTCATGCTTTCGGGATTCATCTTTCCCATTGCGAGCATGCCGGAGGTGATTCAGGTCGTCACGCGGATTGTACCGGCCCGCTACTTTCTGGCGGCCCTGCGAAGCATCGTGCTCAAGGGCAGCGGCATCGAGGTGTTCTGGAGGGATCTTGTCGCGCTGATTGTCTTTGCGACGGTGGTGCTCGGGCTGGCATCCGTGCGGCTCCGGAGAGAATGGCGCTGACATGCGGAACATCATGTTCGTGATGTGGAAGGAGCTGCTCGAGCTGAGGCAGAATCCGCGACTGTTCCCGGTGCTCTTTCTCGCTCCGCTGATTCAGCTGACGGTCCTCGGCTATGCGGCCACGACGGACGTCACGAACGTGCCCGTGCTCGTTGTCGATAGCGACCGGTCGGTGGAAAGCCGCGGCCTGATCCGGAGTTTCGATGCGTCCGCCAACTTCACGATTGTCGATATCGTTGGCAGCATCGAGGCGATTGATCCGTTTCTGGAGGAACGACGCGCGTGGATGGCACTCACGATTCCGCCAGACTTTGGACGCCGGGTGCGAGAGGGCCGGCCGGCAGTGGTACAGGTGGTCGCCGATGGCAGTGACGCCAACTCCACGAACGTCGCGCTCGGGTACACGACGAATCTCGTGAACGACTATTCGCTGTTGCTGGCCACGAGCAGACCTCCTGCCCACCTGGCGGCGAACGGACCTGCCGTCCGAGGTCCGGCAGTCGGCGGGTCTTCAACCGATCGTCAGGGTCTGGTTCAACTCACGTCTCGAAAGCCGCTACTTCATGCTTCCGGGAATCGTCGCGCTGCTCCTGCTGGTCGTGACCACGAACCTGTCCTCAATGGCCATCGTACGCGAGAAAGAGGTGGAGACCCTCGAGCAGCTCAGCGTGACGCCGCTGGGCCGACTCGAGCTGATTGTCGGCAAGCTCCTGCCGTACGCGATCGTGGGAATTATCGACGTGGCGCTGACGCTCGTGGTGGTTCTGCTGTGGTTCGAAGTGCCGATGCGGGGAAGCTTTGCGCTGCTCTTTCTGATGTCGTCCATTTACCTGTTGACCGCGCTCGGTCTCGGACTGTTTGTGTCCACGATCTCGCAGACGCAGCAGCAGGCGATGATGACGACCACGTTCTTCTTTCTCATTCCCATGATCTATCTTTCGGGTTTTGTCTTTCCAATCGAGAACATGCCGGCGGCCATGCAGTACGTCACGTATGTGATTCCACTCAGATACTTCATCGTGATCGTCCGCGGGCTGTTCCTCAAGGGTGTCGGTCTCGAACGTTCTGGCGAGAAGCCCTGGTCCTGCTCGCTGGGGCGTGGGGATACTCGGCCTGGCAATCTGGCGATCCCGCAAACGGATGGATTGACGTCCGGCTGAAGCCGGACGCTACGCCTGCGCGGTGTCGGGGACGTAGAGATCGTAGCGTCCGGCTTCAGCCGGACGTCAGATCTCGCGAAAGGGGCCTCAATGTCCGAGCACAAAGCGGTGGTGTCGTGGAAGAACACAGGGACTGATTTTCTCAAGGGCAAGTACTCGCGTGAACACACGTGGGGATTTGACGGCGGTATTGTCGTCCAGGCTTCGGCGTCACCCGCAGCCGTGCCGGTGCCGTACTGAATCCGGCCTGCGTCGATCCCGAGGAAGCGTTCGTCGCGTCCATCTCCAGCTGTCACATGCTGACGTATTTGTTCCTTGCTCAAAAACAGGGATTCATCATCGACAGCTATGTCGACGAACCAGTCGGCGTGCTGACCAAGAACGAAAGCGGCCGGATGTGGGTGAAGCAAGGTGACGCTTGCACCATCGATTGTCTACGGCGGCGACAAGCGTCCTCGACTGAACAGTCGGCGCAGCTGCATCACGCGGCGCACGAGCAGTGCTTCATCGCGAGTTCTGTGAAGACGGAGGTGGCTGTGACGCCGCGAGACGCCTGAAACAAGGCGTTTGGCTGTGCCAGCGAACACCTGGACTGCAGGGCTCGTATTATCTGAGTGATGAACTGATTGCCGTTCGTCGCTCCGGTTGATTAGGCTCCGATCCTGACCGACAATGTGCAGCATCGCCGATGGCGCAGCAACAGGGGTTCGTCGACTACCTTCGGGCGGCGTTCAACGCGCGTCCGTTCGGCATGTTCGTGCCGCCGAACTGGATTGGTCTGGGCACGTTTGCGCTGCTGGGCCTGGCCAACCCGGGCTTCTGGGTCCTGGGCCTGGGTCTCGAGCTGGGTTACCTCGCCGTGCTCGCGACTAACCCGAGATTTCAACGCACCGTTCACGCCTGACGATTGTCCAGCTCCGACGGGGACTGGCAACAGAAGATTGGCGCACTCATCACGCGTCTCGATCCGACGGATCGGCGCCTCTACGAGACACTGCTGACTCGTTGTCGCGCGGTCCTCGATCAGCAGCTGCACGGCGGAGCGATTCCCCACGGTCTCGATTCGCAGAGCGAAGGGCTGGGCCGACTGTTGTGGATGTACCTTCGACTGCTGGTGGCGCGTCAGGCCATCCGCCGCGTGCTCGCTGACGCTGAACGGGGTGAGTCCCTCAGTGGTCGCCTGAAGTCGCTGGACGCACAGATTGAGCAGTCGGAGCTATCCGACGATCTCCGGCGCAGCCTCAACAGCCAGGCAGACATTCTCCGGCAGCGCCTGGCGCAGCAGACCGAAGCACGCCAGAAGCTCGCGTTTCTCGATGCCGAGCTGACGCGGATCCAGGAGCAGGCGGAACTGATTCGTGAGCAGGCGGCCCTTTCGACCGATCCCGAGATTCTGTCGCAACGGATCGACGAGATTGCGGCCACGCTTGGCGGCACGTCGCAGTGGATTCGCGATCAACAGAAGGTCTACGGTGCGATGGAAGATCTCCTGTCGGAGCCACCGCCACTTGTGACGTCCATCCGCGTGAGGGAGAGCCAGTAATGGGGCCGACTGTGACGGCGGCACTTCCCGCCTGGGCTGTCGAGCTCCGTGACCTCTTCAGGTCTGGCTCGAGCGCTCAGTTCATTCTTCATGGCAACGTCTTCGATCTCGTGCCGGCCGCCGGCCGCCTGCTGCCGCTCAAGGTGTTTCTAGACGATGTGATGTTCGCGGGCTACGACGTGGTGCTGCACTACGACCGGAGCCGTGGGGTGCGGGCGACGCGAGGCGCCGACGACTGGGGTTCGTGGCTCGAGCAGGCCCTCGGGAACGACAACGGCGTGACCACGTCCTCTCTCTCGCTGATGCGCGAGCCAGGTTCCGCGCTGGAGTTGATCGACCGGTATCTGCTGCGGACGCTCAACCTCCAGGCGATCAAATCTGCCGAGTCGTCGAGCCGCAAGAAGGTCGCTGTCATCATCGATTTTGCCGAGTTCGTGGTCCCGCGTGGAGACGCGGTTCAGCTCGGAGGACCGTTCAGCGCCAACGTCGTCAAGGCCCTCGGCTGGGCGAATGATCCCGCGATACTTCAGTCGAACATCGTGACTGTATTCATCAGCGAAGGCCTGCACGATCTCAACGAGCTTGTCGTCCGGAATCCTCACAGCGCGGCCATTCATCTACCACTGCCGTCCGAAGCTGAAATGCTCGAGTACATGCGAACGCTCGAACAAACGCAATTTGCGGATCTTCGTACCAAGTGTGACGTTCCGATCGAGACGCTAGCGACGCGGCTGACAGGATTGAGCCGCGTTGGTGCGCGCACAGCCATTGCGCTGGCGATCGGCAACGACCGCAGGATCACGGCCGCCTGGTTGACGGAGCAAAAGAAGGAAATCATCGAGCGGGAGTGTCAGGGTCTGCTCGAATTTATCGAGTCGCCTTTTACGCTCGACCACGTCGCCGGTCTCGATGCCGTCAAGACCTGGCTGCGCGAAGATGCGGAGCTGCTTCGCAGGGGCGCGCTGCGTGCCCTGCCGATGGGATATCTCATTGCCGGGCGGATTGGTACTGGCAAGACGTTCATCGTTCAGTGCTGGGCGGGCGAGCTCGGCATCCCCTGCGTGGTGTTCAAGAACTTTCGCGATCGGTGGGTGGGCGCCACCGAATCGAATCTGGAGAAGATCTTTGCCGTGTTGCGCGCCATCGGCCAGGTGGTGGTGTTTGTCGACGAAGCCGATCAGGCCGCCGGACGGCGGGAGTCGTCGGATACCGACAGCGGCTTGTCGGGACGTGTGTACTCGATGCTCGCCAAAGAAATGTCGGACACGCGTAATCGTGGTCGAATCATCTGGGTGTTCGCCACCTCGCGCCCTGACCTGCTCGAAGTCGATCTCAAGCGCCAGGGACGGCTCGATGTGCACATCCCGTTGTTCCCGCCTCAGACCAAAGAGGAGGGGCACGCGCTCCTGGCTGCCATCGCGCGGAAGCTCAAGTTGCCGCTGACCGCCGACGACATGCCAGAGCTGCCGGAGCAGCTCACGCTCGGCGGTCACGAAATCGAGGGCGTGCTCGTACGCGCGCTTCGGATTCACGAGCTGGCGAAGGAACCCAAGAAACCGCTCAAGGAGATTCTCGGCGACGTGTTTCGTGAAGTGCGGCCCAATGCGCACACGCGCAAGCTCGAGTACATGGATCTGGTCGCCGTGAAAGAATGCACCGATGCACGCTTTCTTCCCGAGCGCTACCGCGACATCGAGCCCGAGGAGCTCGAGGCGCGGATTGAGGAGCTTCGGCGCTTCGTCTAGCGCCTGATCGGAGGACACGACGATGGCGATCTTTGCGCGGCTAGGGCGGCTGGTCCGTGGGTTTTTCGGGTTGTTCATCAGCGGAATCGAGGAGGCCAACCCCGAGGCCCTGATGGAGGCGGCCCGTCAGGAGTTCCGCGGGAAGATGGCGCAGTACAACCTCGCGCTGGCCAAAATGGCGGGCATCGCCGAGCGGCTGAAAGGTCAGGTGAAGCAGAAGGCGGCGCGCGCGCTGGAACTCGAGCGCCGAATTCTGGCGAATCACCGTGCCGACAACCTCGAGCTTGCGGGAAGCCTGGCGCGCGAACTTCAGGAGCTCAAGGCTGACCTGACCATCGATTCCGAGGAGCTGAAAGAAACCGAAGAGGCCTATCAGGCCAACCTGCGGCAGGCCAAGGTCGCCCAGCACGAGTTCGAGGACAAGGTTCGGCGTCTCGAGAAACAGTTGTCGCAGGTCAAGATCAAGGAAGCGCAGGCCGAAGCGGCAACCGCGTTGAGCAATGTGGCCTTCAAGGTGGGGGATCTGGGCGACACGATGAAAACCGTTGAGGACATTCTCCAGAAACGCTACGAAGTCTCGGCGGGTAAGGCGCGTGTTGCGAAAGACATGGTCGATATGGCGCACGTCGAGGAAAAGGAAAACGAGCGCAAGGCGCTCGAGCAGACGGCACTTGCCGAATTTCTGGCGAGTCAGGGCGTCCAGGCCACACCGGCGGTCGAGGCTCCTGCCGCCGCCAAGGAAATCGGGCCGAAGGAGGGATGACCCATGGCAGAGCCCCGCTTCACCTTGCTCGGCAAACTGGTCTCGGTCGTGCTCATCGCCGGCCTCATTGCGCTCGGCGGTTACATGATCATGCAGCGCCGAGGTGGCACGCCATCACCGTCGACCGGCGAATCACCGGCAGCTTCCGAAACGCCGGAAGTGGCGGAGGTCCAGGTCGAGGTGCCGAAGCTGGCGCCCCCGGCACCGGTGCAGCTCAAGGACAATATTGTCCCCATCGAGATCAGTGAATATGCCGGCTACGCAGGTCTCATTGCGGCCAACGGTGGCCTCGAGCCGAACGAGAGTTCCGTGTTCTTCAAGGAACATGGGTTCAAGGTCAGACTGACGGTCAGTGAGGACGAAGACTGGTCGGAGCTGAACGAGGGGCGACTTGCGGCCTCGGTGACGACGGTTGACGTGCTGGCGATCTACGGCCGCCAGTTCCACGCCGTCGTGCCGGCGCAAATTGGCTTCTCACGGGGCGCCGATGGGCTCGTGGTCCGGAGCGACATCAAGAGCATCAATGGCCTCAAGGGCAAGATTGTGGCGACGGCGCAGTTCACCGAGGTGGACTTTTTCATTCGCTACCTCGCCCAGGAGGCGGGGCTGGCGATCAATGCCGTCAACAGTGTCGATGCCACGCCGCATCCCGACCGGATCAATTTGATCTACACGCAGGATGGTTTTGCGGCCGGCGATCTGTTTCTGAGCGACCTCAAGTCCGGCAAGAACCGGATTGCCGGTGGCGTGACCTGGGAACCCAAGATGTCCGAAATCGTCGAGCAGAGTGGTGGTAAGGCGCATCTGTTGACGACGAACCGGAATCTTCTGATCGTGGCCGACGTGCTGGTCGTGCATCGAGGGTTTGCCGAGCAGCAGCCGAAGATCGTGGCAGGCCTCGTCCACGGACTGCTCGAAGGCAACCGGATGGTCCGGGAGCGTCCCGACACTTATCTCGACGTGGTTGGCCGGGCATTCAAATGGACCCGCGACGAGACGAAGAGCGAGCTTGCTGGTGTGCATCTGTCCAATCTGCCCGAGAACCTTGCGTTCTTCTCTGGAGAAATAGATGAGGCCGGCAGCTTTGGCGGGATTTATCAGTCGGCGATCTACGCGTACGGTAGCGAGCTGGTCAAAGATCCCATTGATTCCGATCGGTTCCTTGATCTGAAGCATCTCCAGGCGCTCGACAAATCAGGGATTTACAAGGATCAGAAAATCGCGATTGCCCCGATCCGCACGGGTGCAACGGGCACGCTCGAAGCGGATCCTCTTCTGAGCAAGGACATCCGATTTCTCTTTGAGCCCAACTCCGCCATGCTCGATTTGGCCAACCAGGAGAACGTCGCAAACCTGGATGCGATCAAGCGTCTACTGCAGGTGAGCCCTGGATCGACCTTGCTGCTCCGCGGCCATGTGGATAACGCGCTCGTCGCCAAGTTTCGCGAGCAGGGAGGCGAAGCCTACGTCCGCACCCAGGCGCTTCGCGCAATGGAGTTGAGCAAGAATCGCGCGGGCGAAATCCGTCGCCTGCTCATCGAGCGATACAACATCTCCAACATGCGCATTGACATCGTGGGCCGGGGCTGGGAAGAGCCCGTTGCGCCGGAGTCGGAGCGGAACCGCCGGGTCGAAGTCCAATGGTTCACAATTGAATAAGGGTGCCGGATGCCTCGTGCTTGGTGCCGGGTGTCCGGGTGCCGGTCGAATCGTTCTTGGAGAGACCTTAATGCCGCAACTGTACGCCCATCTTCGTCGCCGTTTCGGACGGCAGGATGGCATGTCGCGCCGGGAGATGCTTCAGACGAGCCTTGCCGCAGCGGCTGGCGTGCTGCTGAGTGAGCGATCCGGGCTGCTTGCGCAAGCCGGCAGGCGAGTGGTCATTATCGGGGCAGGCTTCAGCGGCCTGACGGCCGCGTTCGAACTGTCCCAGGCTGGCTACGACGTCACCGTCGTCGAAGCGCGCAACCGCGTGGGTGGTCGTGTGATCACGTTCGGCGATATGGTGGCGAAAAAGACGGTCGAGGGTGGCGGCGAGCTGATTGGATCGAATCATCCGACCTGGGTCGCGTATGCCAAGCGGTTCAAGCTCGAGTTTCTGGACGTCACCGAAGAGGAAGATTTCGAGTTCCCGATCATGCTTGGCGGCAAGCGGTTGAGTGCCGACGAGTCCGAGGCGCTCTGGACGGAGCTCGAGAAGGTTGTCAGCTCCATTAACGAGGATGCGGCGCGTGTCACCGATGCGGACCGGCCGTGGATGACCCCCGGCGCGGACGCGCTCGACCGGCGGACGTTGGCGTCGTGGGTCCAGGGGCTTGCCGCGTCCGAACGCTGCAAGGTCGCCATGGACGCGATGATGACCGCGGACAACGGGGTCCGGACCGAGTGGCAGAGCTACCTCGGCAACCTGGCCATGATCAAGGGCCACGGCGGCGAGAAGTACTGGACCGACTCGGAGGTCTATCGTTGCAAAGGGGGGAATCAGCTACTGGCCCGGCGCCTCGCCTCAGCTGTTGGAGATGGCCGTGTCCTTCTCAACTCCGCGGTTGAAGCCGTCACCGTCCGCGAGAAAACGGTGAGCGTGAAGCTTGCGAACGGGCGTGTGTTGGAAGCCGACGATGTGATTGTGACGGCGCCGGCACCCGTCTGGAACAAGATCGCGTTCGATCCGGCATTGCCCTCGGCGCTCGCTCCTCAGATGGGCATCAATGTCAAATGCCTCATTGCCGTGCAGAACCCATTCTGGCGGCGAGCGGAGCTCGCACCCGATCTGCTATCGGACGGGCCGATCAACATGACCTGGCACGCGACAGACGGTCAGCCCGGCGCCGGCACGGTCATCACGGCCTTTTCCGGCGGGCCGGATGCCGATACCTGCCGGGCGTGGCCAGCCGCACTTCGTGTCGAGAACTCGCTCGCCGAACTGTCGAAGGTGTATACCGGCATCCGTCCCGCGTTCGTCAAGGGCCGGTTCATGGATTGGCCGTCGGACATTTGGGTGCGGGGATCGTATTCATTCCCGGCACCGGGTCAGGTCACCACGATGGGACCGTTGCTCTGGAATGCGCAGAGTCGGCTCCGGTTTGCGGGAGAGCACACGAGCTACGCATTCATGGGCTTCATGGAAGGCGCCCTGCACTCGGGAGCGCTGGTGGCCCGGGCGCTCGCCGAACGTGACGGTGTGGCGAAGAAGGTCGCCTGAATTGTGAGACACCGACACTCGCGAGGCGGTCAGGTCTTCGGGAATCTCATCGGTCTCGCGTTGTTCATTCTTGTCGCCATCTGGTGGATGGCACCCGACCGGCGCCGGAACGAGCGCGAGGTCAACGTCGATCGGGTAGCGGAAATCGAACGCGAGATGACACCATCGGCTGCCGGGGAGCCGCGAGAGGGCATTGCCGCGATCGTGCTGCTGGATGTGTCGGGCAGCATGGCCGACGAGGTGGGAGAGTCCGGCGGCGGGCGCAAAATTGACATCGCGCGCCGCGCGGCGCTGGATCTCGTGCGGCAGTTCGATCGGTACGCCAAGGCGCACCCTCAGGAGACCGTTGTCGTTGGACTGTTCGAGTTCAGCGGTGAGCGCGAGCGCGGTCGGGGTCTCACCACCCGCGAAGTCATTCCGCTGCTGCCGCCGGATCCCGCGCGCGCCGAAGAGGCGCTGGCGCGAATGGTGCCCAATGGTGGCACGCCAATTGGCGATGCGCTCATCGTGGGGAAGCGCGAACTGGACATGGCGGGCTTCACCCGGCGTCATCTCCTCGTCGTCACCGACGGGGAGAACACCGATGGCCATCGTCCCGCGGATGTGATGGCCGCGTTGACGCGCCGCCCCGAGTCGGAGCGTCCGTCCGTGTACTTCGTCGCCTTTGACATTGCGGCCGCCCGGTTTGAGGCCGTCAAGAATGCCGGCGGCCTTGTGCTTGCAGCCGCCAACGCGCAGGAACTGACAGACACGCTCGACTTCCTGCTGACCGGAAAGATTCTCGTGGAGCAGTGAAAGGGAAGAATACAGAATTCAGAAGAACAGAAGACAGAATGAGCGACCGGCCCGAACGCAAGGCTGGCGGCGGTTTATGGGGCAGACCATCAACTTTGAGGTTCGTCGCGCGGGACCGGCGGACGTGGACGAGATTGCTGCGGCTCATCTGGATTCCATCCGTTCGATTGGCGCTCGGTATTACGACGCGACGATCGTCCGCGATTGGGCCGATCGCATCACGAGTGACCTCTACCTGAAGGCCATGGCTCGCGGGGAAGTCTTCTGGATCGCAGTTGGCGCGGGCAACGGCAGGCCAGAAGTCCTGGGCTTTTCGTCCCACCGGATCGATGGCCGCGAACACGGCACCTCTGTGTATGTCAGGGGCAGCGCCGCCAGGCTCGGGATAGGCTCGACGTTGTTCCGGTCCGCTGAAGCCGCAGCGGTGTCTGCTGGCGCCGCCAGGCTCGTGATTGATGCCTCACTTGCGGCCGTCGAGTTCTACAAGGCGAACGGCTTCGAGGAGGTGGGTCGCGGTACGCATCAGTTGGCCTCTGGGCGAGCGATGGCCTGCGTGTTCATGCGAAAGAACCTGGCTGACAGCAATTCACGACGAGAGACTGCCCCGCACGAATGATTCGCCGCGCATGTCTCGACTCCAGGCGGCGTTCGGCGCGCTCGTTCTAGCTCAGGCCGCGCATTCCGTCGAGGAATACGTCGGTCGACTCTGGGAGTCGTTCCCACCAGCCCGATTCCTCACGGGCTTAGTCGCGACGGACCGCCAGCAGGGATTCCTGATCATCAACATCCTGGTTGTGGCGTTTGGAATCTGGTGTTTTCTCTGGCCGTTCCGACGAGGGTGGCCGTCGGCGGTGACGTTCGGGTGGGGCTGGGTCGTCGTCGAGGTCCTCAACGGAATTGTCCACCCGAGCTGGAGCCTCTGGCAAGGCGGATACACACCGGGAGTGGCGACGGCGCCTCTCCTCTTCATCCTCGCACTCAATTTGGCACGCCACCTGCGACGGTTCGAATCCTAGGCCGGACCCGACGGTTCCGGCCCCGATCGCAGTCCTCCGTCGGATCCGGTCCCCCTGCCTATCGATTCGTGGCGACCGGCAGCCTGAGCGCAAGAAGCTCGCCGCTGTAGTTGGCGGTGCTAATCGCGACGACAATGTACCTGTCGGCCATCCAGCATGTAGGTCATCGGCGATCCCGTTTGTGGGGCTGGCATGTACACCGCCCCGACCTCCTTACCGGTCGCTTTGTCGTACGCGCGCAGCATGGCGCCTCGCTGACCTGATGGCGTCGTGAAGAGGCCTCCCTCGCCGGCAATGAGAAGTGTCTTTGTGACGAGCGTTCCCAGCCGACCCTGCCGGCCGGTGCGTGGAATGTTCAACCCTTTCAAGGCTGGGTGGTTGCGCACGTTGTCTGGCGTCTCACCGTGCGCAATCTGCCACGCGATTTCTCCCCGGTTCATGTCATATGCGGTGATGCGTCCCCATGGTGGTTTGACGAGCGGCAATCCTTGAATATTGAGTCCGCCGCCACCACCGCCCTCGGCGGGCGCTGCCACGGGGCCCGCCGGGACGTCGCCGACACCACCGACAACCTGCGGTGTCAGGGCTCCGGCCGCAGCGCCGCCAGCTCCGGCGGCCCTTCCCCGACCGCCTGCGGCCGATGGAGGCGCCGCGGGATTCTGCGCCCGACCCGATGCGTACCCAAAATCGCTCTTCGCCGGATCGGCCGGCACCAGTCCCACAGCGGTGGGTGTGGTGACTGACCCGACGTACACCATGCCGGTCTCCGGATCTGCCGATCCGCCGGCCCAGTTGACGCCGCCGCCAGCCGACGGCAGCATGAGCGTGGCAAGCGGACCTTCCCACTTGCTGACCACGGGCGGCGTGTAAAGCGGCCCTATCTTGTACCGCGACACGAGCTTGATGGCTTCCGCCCTCAGCTCTGGCGTGAAATCGATCAAGTCGTCGATCGAAAATCCCTGGCGATCGAAGGCTGGCGGCTTTGTCGGGAAGGGCTGCGTCGGCGAGTACCATTCACCAGGCACATCGCCTTTCGGTACGGGCCGCTCTTCGATCGGCCACACGGGCGCGCCTGTCGCCCGATCGAACACGTACATGAACGCCTGCTTGGTTGGATGCGCCAGGGCTTTGATCGTCTTGCCGTTGACCGTAATGTCTATGAGGATCGATGGCGCAGGATTGTCGTAGTCCCAGATCCCATGATGGATCAACTGATAGTGCCAGCGCCGCTGCCCTGTTTTCAGATCGACCGCGACAAGGCTTTCTCCAAATAGACCGTTGCCTGGCCGGTTGCCGCCATACCAATCGCCAGTCGGCAACTCAACGGGGAGATAGACAAGGCCCAGCTCTTCGTCGACGGCGATGTTCGACCAGACCCCCGCGTTCCCCGTATAGGCCCACGAATCGTTCAACCATGTCTCGTTGCCGAATTCGCCCGGCATGGGAATCGTGTGGAAGATCCACAGTCGCTTGCCGGTCCGCACGTCATACGCACGGATGTAGCCCTTCACGTTGGTTTTGCTTCGCGGCGATCCGCCCGGCAGGTGTGCGGCGCCGACGATGACGGTATTGCCGGCGACGACGGGCACAGCATGGAGGCCGAATTCGCCGGTATTCGGATCCACGGCCTGATCGTTGTCGAGCTTGAGATCCACCAGGCCGTCTTTCCCAAAGCCTGGGACGGGCCGGCCGGTCTTGGCATCGAGCGCGACGAGTTGATACCCCTGCGTGACGTAGAGGATGCGTTCTTCTTGCCGTCGCTCCAATAGGCGAGACCGCGTCCAGAAAGCCGCCGCGGCGCCACCTCGGCGCGTTTGCCTTCGTTGAGTCTGTACGTCCACAGTATTTCGCCGGTTCGCGCGTCGAGCGCCACGACCGCGCGGCGGGTTCCACCGGTGCTGTAGAGCACCCCGTTGACCATGAGCGGGGTCGATTGGAGGTTGAATTCCGGCTGTGGCCCGAGGTTGTCGGTCTTGAAACGCCAGGCAACTTCAAGCGTGTTGAAATTGTCGGCGTTGATCTGGTCGAGCGGGGAGTAGCGAGTGTGGCCGAGATCGCCGCCGTAGGTTCGCCACTCTCCGGTCTTGGGGGCGCCCTGGCCGGAGAACCGTACCGTCGTCAACCCACAGATGACGACGAGGACGAGCAGAGGCAGCACCGCACGGCGTGATCCACGCGACATCGTCGACCTCCTTTGTCTATTCGCGGAATCATAGGCCCTTGCCCGATTGCCGTCTACCTGCTTCCATCCAGGCCCAGGCTGGGGTTCTCAGTACTCCTGCGCACCTGGTGCGGGTTGATCTACACTCGCGCCAGATGGGAAGATTTCAGCCTTGCCGACGCGGCCGGCATTAAATGTTTTGGGGGTAACGATGGCGATTACTGGCGCTCACGTCCTGCTCTACACGCCGGAACCCGACGCCCTACGCGCAGCGCTCCGCGACGTGTTCGGTTGGAAGCATGTCGATGCGGGTGAGGGATGGCTCATCTTTGCACTTCCGCCTGCGGAGCTGGGCGTGCATCCTGCCGAGGGTCCGACGTACGAATCGGGAGTCCGTCACCAGTTCACCCTGATGTGCGACGACATAGGGTCCACCATCAAGGATCTGCGGACGAAGGGCATCGAGGTCAAAGGCGAGCCCGAAGACGAGGGCTTTGGCATTACCGTCATGCTCAATCTGCCAGGCGGTGTCGAGGTCATGTTGTACGAGCCTCGGCACGCTGTTGCGATCGCACCGGCGGCTGGCACTCGCTAACCCGCGTTCCCTCCTACAGGTTGCGTCAACGCGAGCAGCCGACGGTCATCTATGTGTTGGAGTATCTCGTGATGCAAACCGTACCCCGCCCCAACAATGATGAATTCGCCCCGTTCTATGCTGACTACATCCAGCAAGTGTCGAGTGGCGAGGATTCGATTCAGGAACTGGCCAAACAGCGGGAGCGAGTGCGTCATCTGCTGGCTGGGGTCTCCGAAGTGCAGGCGGGCTTTCGCTACGCACCGGACAAGTGGAGCGTGAAGGAAGTCATCGGGCACATGGGAGATACCGAGCGCGTGTTCGCGTATCGGCTATTGAGGATTGCGCGCGGTGACGAGACGCCGCTTCCCGGATTCGATGAGAAGTCGTATGTTGGGGTGGCCAGATTTGACGAGCGCGCGTTGGCCGATCTGGTTGCCGACTGGGTCGCCGTTCGTAACGCGACGATTGTCTTGGTTCGTGGGTTGGGACCGACGGCTTGGGAGCGCAGGGGGCTGGCCAATGGTTATCCGGTGAGTGCCCGTGCCCTCTTCTACATAATTCTGGGACATGTCGATCACCATTGTCAGGTCCTGCAGCAACGATACGGGTTGGTGGCCTGAGCCAGGGCCTTTCATGACCGGTATCTTCGTCGGTGCAGCCGCTGTGCTTCTGATCGGGTTTTCCCGCGGCGCTGCAGGCGCAGCATGAGTCGCGGCTCTGGGTCGGGTTTCCGACCGTGTGCGGTGCGGCATTACCTGGTGTGACGATGACGGTAAGTGGTGATTCTCACCAGGTCGTGGTTCAGACCGATGGCGACGGTCAGTTTGACGTGCGCAGTTTGCCCACAGGAGTCTACGCAGTCTCCGGGCATCTGGCAGGTTTCGTCACGATCAATCGGTCTGGTGTGAACGTTGTTGCAGGAAGCACAACGCGTCTCGACTTGACGATGGAAGTAGGTCTGGTCGACCCCATCACAATCGTCGCAGATCCCCGGTCGGCGTACCGCGGGTTCGCGGCTGTCGTCCATCTTCGGATTGTCGAGTCACTAATCGCCTCGCTCAAAGCTGGCCGTCCGACGACCGAGCATCGTGCTGCGATCATCGCGGTTGTCAAACCCTACACGGAAAAATCTCGACCCGCCTGGCGAACTCCACCGCCGACCGATGCACATTACGCCTCTCAGCACAATCTGGGTTCTTCAAAGCGACTCGGGTTCGATTCGTCACGGTGACCGGATTGTGACGGGGAAGCGCACCCCGGCAAGAGCTGGCGAGGAATACGTGGCCTTCCTCGAAGACTCGTGTCAGAGACTGTGGGGGCTCGCGTTGCTCTTCCCGGTCCGAACTGGACGGGTCTATGTGCCGAAAGACCAAGCTGAATACTCGGCTGAGTGGGACAGGTATGACGGAATGCCCATACGTACTTTCATTGACGAGTTGAAAAAGTTTGGCGAATGAATACGGTTACGAGCGCTACTCGCAGACAAAAGCCCTCTCGGTGACCGGACGGCACAAATCTCCCCAGCCGTAGGTGCGCCAGTAATCAACGAATCCCCCATCGCGCATGAGATCCTTGAAACCCGGCAGCCTGCGCACATTGCGCATCAGAGGGTGCTGCGGGTCTATGTTCCAAGAGGTGAGCCTGGATATTCAGATGAGTGGAAACGGGTACGAGGGGATGAGTGTGAGTGCCTTTATCAAGAGATTCGTAAGACTGGCGGAAGGATGAGGCCTTTTGGTCAAGCACCGTTGCCCTATTTGCCGACCATATGGGGCAGGTCCTTGTTGTTTTCCTCGCAGATGCTCTCGATCAGATCGGTATCCGGCTGCAGGTCCCATGACAGCTGCACGGTCCACGGCCTCGTGTAGGCCTCCGGATCGTCGATGGTGACGTCGATGTAGATGCGTCCGAGGGTCGGCCGCGTGTAGCGCTCGACGATGCGAAGCGCCTCGGTGCCGGGGAGCCCGCGCATATCGAGCCAGGTCTGTCCGTTCTGGCCGATGGTTTCGACGACGAACACGTCACCTTCCCACCGGCCGACCGAATACCCCATCCACATTGGCTGCGCCTGCTTGAGATTGGGCAGCGGCCGTCCGTCGGTGAATATCTGGCGATAGATGGTGCGCGACTCGTGCAGGAAAATCATGACGTCGGGTGTCTGGACCAGTTTGAGCCCGTCGGGGATGTTGAGCTTTTCGGGAATGCCAGACGGCCAGCACCGCACGCCCGGGTGATCCTTGCCGTTGGTTTCGATGCGCTCTTTGTACACGGCCTCGGCCCACGGTCTCAGCGGGACCTCTCCCGGTTTCAGATCTGCCGCGAGATTGAGCAGGTGCTTGACGCGGTCGGTCGGCATCCAGAAGCCGGACAGATCGATCTTGCCGTCGGCGGTGCGCCGTGGAGGCGCGTTGAGATCGACCTTGCCGTCAGAGGTACGCGACATGTTCTTCCAGGGGTACGAAGGCCATTGCGCCAGCGCAGGTTGGATCGTCGAGGTCGCGACCGCAATGGCTGCAATCAGGCGAATCGTTGTACGGGCCAGGGCTGTGGTCATAAGGTTCAAGAATAGATCATTCAGGCACAGGCGAGGTGGACGTCGAGCCGCGACCGGTAAGTACGAGCCATTGTGCACGGCTTCCACACGCTGGCCTCCTCGAAGCTGTGGGCTCGGACTACACTCGTGCCATACGGAGATTTGAGACTGATGAGACTTCAAACTTACTGGAAGCGCTGGGTCGACTTTTCGTTCTCCGCGCAGATAAACTCAATCAGCTCGTCATCGGGCACCAACCGCTGGCGGATAGTTTTGGCAGTCCACGGTCTCGTATACGCTTTCGGGTCGTCGACCGTGACATCGATTTCGAGGGTTCCGTAATCCAGGCGACGGAATCGCTCGGTGATCTTGGCGGCGTCGGTCAGCGGTGCCCCGTTGACGTCCAACCATCCGCCATCCCTGAAACTGGCAGTCTCCACGACAAGCGTCTCGCCATCCCACTTGCCGATCGAGTACCCGTACCACCACGGCTGCGGGTCGTTGTTGGGCAGCGGTCTGCCGTCCGTAAAGATCTGCCGGACGCCTCCGTTTGCTTCGTAGAGGATCACGATGACCGACGGCGTCTGGATGATTTTCCTCGGCTGCGGGTGATTGTGAAGCTGAGTGAGGCCAATCGGCAGGCAGTGCGCGTCGGGATTTTCTTTACTGTGGTTCGCGACACGCTGGGCCCGCAGCTCCAACGCCCACGGCTGGAGCGGGAGGTCACCGTCGAGGCCCGCTCCGATGTTCCAGAATTGACTGGTTCGCTGCAGGGAAGGAACGTCCTTCCCGACAATGACCTGTCCTGTGCCTGTGCGAACGGTGTCCCAGAGACCGGAGAGGTCCGGTTTTCCATCGGTCGTCCGCGGCGCTGGTGCCTCAAACCTTGTCTTCACGTCGGCCGTGCGTGGAGCATCGGCTTTTCGGTACAAAGGCCACTGCGCCGAGACCGATGCTGAAACCATCGAGACGACGGCGACAACTCCAAACACTCCAAACCGAAGTTTCATCCCCCCTCCGCTTTGTATCGCGCATGTCAATGATACCAAGAAGAGCAACATCGCCGACGCTGTGCCATGATGGGGGCGTTCCCGCGCGAGTGCGAATCAGGTCCATGTCCCGCGATTTCAGACGGCGTTTGGCGCGCTCGTTCTTGCTCAGGCGGCGCATTCCGTTGAGGAGTGCGTGGGCCAGCTCTGGGAATCGTTTCCACCTGCCCCGTGGCTCACCGGTCTGGTTGCGCAGGACCGCGAACAAGGATTTCTGGTGATCAACATACTGCTCGTGGCGTTCGGGCTTTGGTGCCTTGTGTGGCCCTTCCGACGAGGCTGGCCGTCGGCAATAACCCTCGGGTGGGTCTCGGTGACGGTAGAAGTCCTCAACGGAATTGTCCACCCTAGCTGGCGCCTCTGCACGGGGGATACACGCCAGGAGTCGTCACGGCGCCTGTTCTGTTGATCCTGGCGCTCAATCTGACGCGGCAACTGCGGCGATTCGAACCTTCGAACGCTGGAACCTTCTAAAGCTTCTTGGGCTCTAAGTTTACGAATCGGTTTTACAACGTATGAACCACGAAGACACCGAGACCACCACGCATTTTCTTTTCAGCTCTCTAGAGATCTTTCTTCGTGTGCTTGGTGCCTTCGTGGTCATGAAATGGCTTCTCAAGGTTTTCGGGCGTTCTAGGATGAAATGGGTTGTCCTTCTGATCCTGGCTTTCGTGATGTCGTCCAGTCCTCGCCTGTGGGCGCAGGACGTTTTTGGTGACGCCCCGATTCGCTTCATTCTGCCTTCTCGATTGGACCCTGGGAGTTGTCAGTTCCTTCATCGTCTTGTGGGGCCTTTCGGAGCGGTCGGGGGACTTACGCGGCCGAAACCCAATGCTTCCGAGTTCGAAGTCGCGACTGTCTACAAGGTTATACCTGGAGAGAGTGTGAAAGTCGTTCTCTACTGCTCGGGTGGTCAGCTCCAGACGGCGACCTTCGATTCCCTACCTGCTTTGGCTGGCCGAACTGTTCAATTGAATCCAAAGCAGCTCGGCACCGTCCAGTTCGTCGGAATGGTACGAGGATTGAGTTCGCCGACGGCACAAGTGCTATGGGTTGACGTGGATTACATGCCGCGCTGGATTTGTGAATTCTTCAGCCTGGCTGAGTGTGGCCTTGGGGGGTGGAACGTCGCTTCCGTCGAGTTGGACAAGGAGGGGAAGTTCTCGGCCATCTTTCCGGATTTTGTTCGCGATGTCGCGATCGGCTCATTCAAGAACCCAGGCGACTTTGGCTTTCGTATTCGCGATCAGAAAACAGGTAAGCTGCGGTTCGAATTGAGAGCGCCCGGGAGCGCGGCACCTTTCGAGAGGGTCCGGGCTGCCAATCGGTACCCGGGCACGCAAATCTTTGATGCAATCGCGAAGTGAGCCATGCAGACCTCCGAACCCTAGAACCCTAGCAGGGTGCTGAAAAAGTGACCCCAAAGGGATCGACATGTTGATCCCCGCGTACTACGATGCTCCTGACCACCTGGAAGGGAGCGTGCCGATGCGAGGAGACGATCCGCGCAACGACTCGATGTTCAGTTACGTGACGCCCGAAGCGCGGGTGCGGCCGGATCATCCGCTGCGGCCGATCCGGCGGATGACGGACGCCGCGCTGGAGCGATTGTCGCCGCGGTTTGACCGCCTGTATTCGACGAGCGGCCGGCCCTCGATCCCGCCGGAAAAGTTGCTGCGGGCGTTGTTGCTGCAATTTCTCTACAGCGTCCGCAGTGAGCGGTTGCTGATGGAGGAATTGGACTACAGCGTGCTGTATCGGTGGTTCGTGGGCCTTAGCCTGGATGACCCGGTGTGGGACGCCACGACCTTCACGAAAAACCGCGATCGCCTGCTTGATGGGGACATCGCCGACGCGTTCTTCACCGAGGTGCTGGACGCGATCAAGCAGGAGGGGTTGCTGTCGGACGAGCATTTCACCGTGGATGGCACGTTGCTCGAGGCCTGGGCCAGCCACAAGAGTTTTAAACCGAAGGGCACCACCCGGCGGCCGCCCGACGATCCCAAGAATCCGACCGTGAATTTTCACGGGGAAACGCGTCGGAACGACACGCACGCCTCGACGACCGATCCCGACGCCCGACTCTATAAGAAGGCCGGCGGCCAGGCGGCCAAATTGGCGTATCTCGGGCATCTGCTCACTGAGAATCGCCACGGGCTGATCGTCGACACGGCTGTCACCGCCGCGACAGGCCGGGCCGAACGGGACGCGGCGATCGTCCTGCTCGGGGAGCTGCCGTTGACGAGTCGTCGCATCACCGTCGGCGCCGACAAGCTGTTTGACACGCGGGACTGGATCGCGGCGGTCCTGTACGATGGGCATCACGCCCCACGTCGCGCAGCATCGTAGGGCCCGCGGCCGCAGTGCCATTGACGGTCGGACGACGCGACATCCGGGCTACGCCCAGAGTCAACGGAAGCGGAAGCTGATCGAGCAAGCGTTCGGCTGGCTGAAAACCGTGGGCTTGTTCCGCAAACTGCGTCACCGTGGCGGACGCCTCGTGGATTGGATGTTCACGTTCGGCGCGGCAGCGTACAACTTGGTGCGCTGGCGCAACCTCATGGCCCAACCCGCGTGAACGAGGCCCCGACCGATGGATTCGAGTCATCGTCTTGAACGCGACAACTTCACCGAGGCGGAAACCCGGGTATTGAAACTCACTTTTTCAGCACCCTGCTAGAACCCTAGAACCCTAGAACCTTGAACCCTAGAACCTTGAACCCTAGAACCCTAGAACGTCCTCCGCGCGACCCACTCGCGAAACAGCGAATCGATCACGGCATAGCGCGCACCTTCGCGCGCGATGACGTCCTCCCGCACCAGCGCCGCGAGGGCCGCTTGAACTGTTGACGCGCCGCCCAATCGGTATCGCTGACGCGCCTCGGCAGAGAGCAGCTCGCGCCCTTCGGTCAGCACGACGGCGCGCAGCGTGGCGCGTTGGGCCAGTGTGAACCGCTGCCACATGGCTTCGAACACGGTGTGCTGTTCCGCAAGCAGACGGCCGAGCGTTCGATGCAAGTCCTCGACGTCCACCCGCCGCTTGCCAACAGCCGACACGTCGTCCCAGGTTTCGTGCGCAAGCCGCTGGACGTCGTAGGGCATGTTGCCGGCCAGCTCGACGTGTGCGCCACCCACTCCAGATTCCGGCTTGATCCCGGTCTTGGCAAACCGAGCCTCAATGAAGTCTGCAAACACGTCGGCCGGAATCTTTTCGAGTCGCATGACCGGCCCGGCTTTGTAGAACGGACGCCGCGGACCCAGCATCCGCTCCATGAGGCTGGGTTCCGAGCCCGCAAAGACGTACCCCACCCGTCTTTGATGCTGGATGGCCGCACGCAGTGAGTGCTCGACGCTGCCGCCATTGAATCCGGCAATGGCCTGGAACTCGTCGAGCGCGATGGCCACACGGCGGCGCCGGGCGTCTGCGAGGCGGGCAGGCAGTGCGAAGACGGCGGAAGCCAGTTGCGTGAGATCACGCGCCGTTCGAACGTCGGGAAACCTCAGAGCAATGCGGCCTGGGCCTTCGCCAGATTCGGTGCGAACCTCGATCCTCACGTCAGCCAGCGCGTCTTTGAGCCACGCACGTGCCAGATCCCAGCTTCCCTGCAGTGCTGCGAGAGCCCTGGTATAGCCCTCGAGAAACCCGAGGTACGAGCTGTAGCTCGCGACGGTGACCTCGCAGGTGAGCGCCCCGCCTCTGGCCACGGCTCGAAGTGTTTGCCGAATCAACGACGACTTGCCATAGCGGCGCGGGGAGATCAGGAAGATCTTCTGCCCATCGTCGAGATCGCGCCTGAGCCGGTCGAGCTCTTCCTCCCGATCGACGAACGCCGTCTGTGGCACGACCTCGCCGTAGACGAACGGGTTTGCCGGCACCGATACGTTATATCACGTAATGGTTACGTGGTACAACGTAAGAGGGTGCCGGGTGCTTCGTGCATTGGTGCCTGGTGCTGTGCCAGGTGCTGGGTGCGGGGTGCTGTGCCAGGTGCTGGGTGCTGTGCTGCCGTCCGCCTACTGCCGTCTGCCTGCTACTCGAGCGCCAGCGTCCCAGTGTAGATGGCCATTCCGACGACGGCGTCGATGCCGGCCCGGTCGAGCTGCATCGATCTCGGACTGTGTGGTGATGCCACCGGCGGCAATCAGATGCCGTGTCGTGGCGCGGCTCACGGCGAGCACCGCGTCCATGGGGATACCGCGCATCAGGCCTTCGGTGTCGACGTGCGTATAAAGGAACTCGCTGCAGTAAGGTTCGAGAGCTTTGACAGCCTCGGTTGCCGTCAGCGGCAGGCTGGTTTTCCAACCATGAATGACGACATGACCGGCCCGGCTGTCCACGGCGCCAATCAGCTTGTCTTGGCCGACGGCCTGGGCGAAAGACGCGGCGAGGTCGAGATTGGGACGGCCGTCCTTGAAGAGCGACGATCCGATGATGACCTTGCGGGCACCTGATGCGACGAGCGACAGGGCTCGCTCGGGCGTGCGGATGCCGCCGCCCACCTGGCAGGGGAGTTGCCGACAGACCCTCTCCACGAGTGCATCGTTGGCGCCCACTCCCATGGCCGCATCGAGATCGATGAGCTGCACGCGTGGATAGCGTACGAAGCGATCGATCCAGCGTTGGAGGTCGTCGCTTGCCAGGGCCAACCGTTCCCCCTGAACGAGCTGAACGACCTTGCCGCCCTTGAGATCGATGGACGGAATGAGCATGCTACAGCCGCACCGGAATCCCGTTGTCGCGCAGGGTCGCTTTCAACCGCCGCACGCTTGATTCCGCGTAGTGAAAGATCGAGGCAGCTAATGCCGCGTCGGCATGCCCTTCCTTGAAGACCTTGACGAAGTCGTCGATCCCTCCCGCGCCTCCGGATGCAATGACCGGGATGGAAACGGCATCAGAAACCGCTGCCGTCATCTCGCAGTGAAATCCCTGCCGGGTGCCATCACGGTCGATTGAGGTCAACAGGATTTCGCCGGCTCCTCGATCAGTGGCTTCGCGCGCCCATTCGACCGCATCACGCCCTGTTCCTTGCGTCCCGCTGTGCGAGAAGACAGCAAACCGCTCACCGTCACGTTTGGCATCAATCGCCACGATAATCGCCTGACTCCCGTAGCGGTCGGCAAGCAGGGTGAGAAGGGAAGGATTCTGCAGCGCGGCGGTGTTGAGGCTGACCTTGTCGGCGCCCGCGTCCACGGCCGCTGCCGCATCCTCTTCTGACCGAATTCCTCCACCCACAGTCAGCGGAATGAAGATCTGTTTCGCCACAGCGGAGACGGTCTCTGCCATCGTCCGCCGCTTCTCGAGTGTCGCGGTGATATCGAGGATGACGACCTCATCGATGCCTTCGCGGTTGTATCGGGCCGCCAGCTCAGCCGGATCGCCGGCACGCTTCAGGCCCTCGAACTGTACGCCCTTGACCACCTGACCGTCACGAACGTCGAGACAGGCGATGACGCGTTTTGACAGCATATAGATCGTTCGGATCGTTCGGGCCGTTCGGATCGTTCAAATGTTGGCGAGAAAGTTTCTCAAGACCTGTAATCCGATATCACCGGACTTCTCCGGGTGAAACTGCACGCCGAACACCTGACCGCGCTCGACGGCGCTGGCAAACGGCACACCATAGGTCGTCACCGCCGCGGCATCTTCAGTCACTGGGGCCGCGTACGAATGAGTGAAGTAGACCTGCGCGCCCTCATCGATGCCTGTAAACAACGTAGCAAGCCTCGGAAATTGCAGCGCGTTCCACCCCACATGTGGAATTTTGAGCAGCTGCGGCTCTCTATTACCGTCATTCACGTGGGAGGGCAGCCGGTCGCAGACGCCGCTCATGAGCCCCAGGCCGGAACACTCCGGAGCTTCAGTACTCCCTTCGAACAGCCACTGGAGGCCCAGACAAATCCCCAGGAGCGGTCGGCCAACACCAAGCGCCGAGAAAATGGCCTCGCGCCATTCGTCGGTGATGGCGGCTGTTGCCTTGAAGTTACCCACGCCAGGGACGATGACGGCGTCGACGTCGGCCAGCTCTCGAGGCGTTTGAGGTACCAGAACCTGGGCATCCAGCGCCGCAAGCGCCTTGCGCACGGATGTGAGGTTGCCGGCACCGTAATCGATCAATCCGATTGTGATCACAGCAGACCCTTCGTACTGGGCAGCATCTTTGCCAACTGCTTGTCGCGGGCGCAGGCGACACGGAGCGCCCGTCCGAACGCTTTGAAAATCGCCTCGACCTGATGGTGACTCGATCGGCCGTACAACACTTTGACGTGCACGTTGGCCCTCGCGCCGATGGCAAAACCCTCAAAGAAATCGTGGATGAGTTCGGACTGGAGGTCGCCGACGAGGCGGGTGTGCAGGCGCAGATCGACGACGGCATGCGGCCGCCCGCCGAGATCGACAGCCGCCACACCAAGTGTTTCGTCCATCGGCATCACGAAGTAGCCGGCGCGGTTGATCCCTCGTCGATTCCCGAGAGCCGCCGACACCGCCTCGCCAAGGGCAATACCAAGATCTTCGACCGTGTGGTGCTGGTCCACATCGAGATCGCCAGTGGCTTGCACGACGAGATCGAACGCTCCATGGCGGGCGACCAGCTCGAGCATATGATCCAGAAATCGAATCCCTGTGCTTCACGCGGTACCGGCCCTGACCTTCGAGGCCAAGGCGCACCAGGATCTGCGTTTCCGTCGTCTTTCGATCGATCACTGCGCGGCGCACAGGAACCTCTCCATGGCGGCCAGCGCTCGCTCGGTATGCTCGACGACACCAGCCGTCATCCGGATGCAGCCCGCACAACCGTGCTCGCGTGAACGGTCCTTGATCAGGATGCCCTGTGACGACAGCGCGGATACGACCGCTGGGGCCTTGTCTCCTACTCTGATCAGCACGAAGTTCCCCTGGCTCTTCCAATACTTGAAACCCAGTCGATCGCAGAGCCGGTAGATCAGCTGTTTCGATTCCTCGACCTGCTTCTGGTACCAGCTCAGATGGGTTCCATCCTTCAGCGCCGCGAGCCAGCCCGCTGCCGTCAAGACGCTCACGTTGAACGGCGGGATCACGTTTCGGATTGGCTCGAGGGTGGTCGGCATCGACCGACCAGACAGCCGGCGCGAAGCCCGGCAAGCCCATGTGCCTTGGCGAACGTCCTTCCGACGACGACGTTCGGATAGCTCACGAAGCTGGGGCACGAAGGTTTCGCCGCAGAACTCGTAGTACGCCTCATCGAGCACCACGATGACCTGCGGCGGCACCTGGCGCGCGATCTGCCGCAGCGCGCTCGGCGGCACGAGCAGCCCCGTCGGGTTGTTCGGGCTCGTCAGAAAATATGATCCGTGTCCTTGGCGTGACGGCCTGCAGGAGCTCCTCGGTTGGGAATTCAAAGTCATCGCGTGACTGGACCGCGACCACGCGCCCGCCGGCGGCGCGAATCTAAATTGCGTACATTTCAAACGCCGGGAGCACGACGATGCCTTCGGGGATGCCGGGAGACGATTCGTCCGGACGAAAGCTTGCGATGACGGCTGAGAGCAACCCTTCGTCCAATCCGTTCGTCAGCACGATTTGCGACGCGTCGACGCCGAGATAGCGGACGCATTCGTTCATCAGCGCGCTGTAGTCCGGATAAACCGCAATCTCATGAGCGCTCACCTGCTTGATGGCATCGAGCACGGCGGGCGAGCAGCCGCTGGTGTTCTCGTTGAGGTGCAGCCGTAATGCTCCCGGCACGGTTGGCGGCGGCTGATACCGGTCCTCGGTCATTTCAGTCGTACCTCAATGGAAGCCGCATGCGCACTCAGGCCTTCGGCCCTCGCGAGGGTGACGATGGTGGGGGCAAGCGTGGTCAGGCCGCGGGGCGTCACGCGCTGAACGCTCGTCAGGCGAACGAAATCCGCAGCACTCAGGCCGCCACGGTACCTGGCCGCACCGCTCGTCGGCAGGACGTGGTTCGAGCCGATGGCATAGTCTCCAGCCACCTGGGCAGTGTGCGGTCCAATGAAGATCGCGCCCGCGCTTCGGACCGCACGAGCGACACGTTCGCTGCGTGCAGACCAGGTGTTCTGGAGCGGCACGGTTGGCCAGCGCAATCGATTCCGTTTCATTTTTTGTCAGGACGATGCCCCCATGCGTGGCCAGGCTGCGACGCGCGGGCCCGTCCGTTGGCAGCTGACGTTCGACCTGGGCCGCCACGTCACGTGCGAGCGCGTGATTCGACGTGATGAAGATCGCCCGCGCCTCGGTGTCGTGCTCCGCCTGAGCGATGAGATCCGCCGCGATCCAGCTGAGCCGGACCATTGTCGGCCACGATCAGGATTTCCGTGGGGCCGGCGTAGAAATCGATGCCGCAGTCGCGCGAAACCAGCGCCTTGGCTGCGGCCACAAATTGATTTCCCGGGTCCGACAATTTTATCCACACGAGGAATGGTCTTGGTCCCGTAGGCGAGCGCGGCGATGGCGTGCGCACCACCCATCTGAAACAGCCGGCTCACACCCGCTTCAATCGCCGCCGCGAGCACGGCCGGCTCCGGACGCGGACAGGCGACGATCACCTCAGGCACCCCTGCGGCTTTGGCGGGAATGGCCGTCATCAGAAGGGAAGAGGGAAGCGGATGGCGGCCGCCCGGCACGTAACAGCCGACGCGGTCGAGCGAGGTCACGCGCTGTTCGACCACCACGCCTGGAGCGGTGGTCACGCGGAAGCCTTTCGGCACCTGCCTGCGCGCGACCGAGTTCGAATGTGACGCGCGGCGTCACGAATGGCGCGCCGGACCGGTGCCGCAGCTCGCTCGGCCCCTTCGCGAATTTCCTGAGCCGTGAGCTCGATCGGCCGTCTCAGGTTGTCCAGTCGTCGCGCGTATCCAAGGAGCGCCCTGTCGCCCGACCGACGGACGCGCGCGACGATCTCTGCCACGCGCTCGTCCACCCGTCCGCTCCTGTCGCGGTCGGGCGACCAGCAGCCGATCGACGGCCGCGACGTCACTCGAACGGAAGATTCGGATCGAAGCCATGATGCGACGCGTTCAAATGACGATCTTGTTCAAGGGGTACTCGACAATGCCCTGCGCGTTTGCAGCCTTCAACTTCGGGATCAGGTCGCGGACGGTGCGCTCCTCGATGATCGTATTCACGGCCACCCACTCCTCATCGCTCAGCGATGAGATCGTGGGCCGTTGCAGCGCGGGCAAAAGACTGAGCACCGCCTGAAGATCGACTCGTTTGACGTTCAACATCAACCCGACGCGGCCCTGCGCCTCGATGGCCGCCTTCAGCAGCAACGCGATGCTTTCGATCTTCGTACGTTTCCACTCGTCGCCGAGCGCCTTCTTGTTGGCAATCAGTTGCGTGTTCGATTCCATGATTGTCTCGATCACCCGAAGGCGATTCGCACGCAGCGTCGATCCGGTCTCGGTTGCTTCAACGATGGCGTCGGCAAGGATCGGCGGTTTGACCTCGGTGGCACCCCATGAAAATTCGATGTGAACCGACACGCCAATCTGCTTGAAATAGTCGCGCGTCACGCGGACGAGCTCGGTTGCGATCGTGCACCCTTCGAGATCGTGGGGCCTCCGGAATCGGGAGTCTTCGGGCGCCGCCAGAACCCAGCGCACTTTGCCAAAGCTCTGTTTGGAATAGATGAGATCGGTGATGCTCGTCACCTGGCCCGCCGAGTTCTCACCCAGCTCGTGCTCGGCAATCCAGTCCTGGCCGGTGAGCCCGGCATCGAGCACTCCATCGTCGACGTAGCGCGCCATCTCCTGCGCGCGGATCAACATGCATTCGATTTCGGGGTCGTCCACCGACGGGAAGTACGACCGCGAGCTGACGTAGATGTTGAACCCCGCCCGAGCGAACAGCTGGACGGTCGCATCCTGCAGCGAGCCTTTTGGAAGACCGAGTTTGAGTGTCATTTACGCAAACCGCAAAATTGGGGTCAGACCCCATTTCGAAACTGTAATGGGGTCAGACCCCGAGGTCGCGCGAGAAACAGCTGCGCGCGCCGGTGTGACAGACCTGCCCGTTACCGAGGCGCGTCACCCGCAGCAGAACCGTATCATCGTCACAATCCGTCAGGATGCGGCGTACCTGGAGCCGGTTTCCCGACGTTTCTCCCTTCATCCAGAGCGTGTTGCGCGTCCGGCTGAAAAACGTGGCGAACCCGCGCTGTCGCGTCAACTCGAGCGCCTCGGCGTTCATGAATCCCACCATCAACACCTCGTTCGTCTCGTCATCCTGCACGACCGCCGGAATGAGCCCGTCCAGCTTCGAGAAGTCCATGGCCATCTCACCCTTCGCACCAAAACAAAAAGCCCCGCCGGAGTCCGGCGGGGCTGCTCGATTCCTGTTTGGTTCCTCTAGTCCTTGATTACGCGCAGCTCGGCCGGGCCCATCCTTTGCCTGACGCAGGATGGTGATGATGCGAGTGCCCGTGGTGATGGACCGACAACTGCATGCGGCTCGTAGCCTACTTCAGTCCTGACGAAGCTGTCAAACAATGGAGGGTTCTAAGGTTCTAGGGTTCTAAGGTTCCAGGGTTCTACGGTTCGAGGCGATGTACATCGCAGTCGCGGCGATGGTACATTGAATACCCATGTCGGTCCTGATTCTGATCGCGATCGTGGCCGGGTTCACGGCAGTCGGGTTGTTGACCGTGCTTGCGTTTCGTCAGGCCTCCGCCGCGCATCGGCAGACGGCCACGATGATGGCGGCACTCGACTCGGTCGCGCGGCAACTTTCATCAGCGAACCACACGCTGAACGGCCGGCTCGACGGTGTCTCCGGCGAGCTGACGCGAACGTTGTCCGAGTCCTTGCAGAAAACCACGCAGGCGCTGACGGGAAGCATCGGGTCGGTCCGTGAAGAGACACGCGCGAAAATCGACGAGAAGTTCGTGCAGATTACCGAGCGGCTCGGAGATCTCAAGGCGACCAATGAACGGATCATGGAGTTCAGCCGCAGCCTGGACGACTTCCAGCGAATGCTGCAGTCGCCAAAGCTGCGCGGCGACTTTGGTGAGTTCACGCTCGAGCAGATGCTCGCCAACCTGTTGCCGGCAGAATGCTACGAGCTGCCAGGCCACCTTCGGCGGCGTCAGAGTCGATGCCGTGATTCACACGCCCCACGGCGCACTCTGCGTGGACAGCAAGTTCCCGCTCGACAACTTCCGACGGGCGCTGGACACGAGCGACCCTGGCGCGCGCGAGTCTGGCTCTCAAGGCATTTTGCGTGGACGTGAAAGCGCGTATTGATGAGATAGCAGTGCGGTATATCTCTCCGCCGGCGACGCTCGACATGGCGTTGATGTTCGTGCCGGCGGAGAACGTGTATTACGAACTCCTCGGCAGGCCCGAGCTGCTGAAGTTTGGGCGCGATCGGCGGGTCATCGCCGGTGTCGCCCAACACGATGTACGCCTATCTGCAGGCGCTGGCCATGGGATTTCGTGGGCTGAAGATCCACCAGGAGGCGCGGCGCGTAGAGCAGATGTTGGCGGAGCTTCGGGACCGGTTCGACCGCTTTTACGACCATTTTCAGAAAGTGGGGCGGCATCTCGAGAATGCACAGACTCAGTACCAGGGTGCGTTGCGCGACGTGGACCGCTTCCAGGTGGCGCTCCAGGGACTGCGAATGGGCAGGCTCGACCGTTTTGAGGAAGAGCCCGAGCCGTCCCTGCTGGTGCCCGCATCGACCGAGGACTGACACGCACCAGCACCCGTGAGGAAGCTTGACAGCGCCCGGCTGTGAAGGTATAAGCAAATCCTTCCCCGGCGCTCTTTTCTAGGAGGATCCAGCATGAAGAAGCTTTTTGCCGGCATCGTGGCTGTTGCGTTCGTCGGGCTCGTTGCGGCGCCCGCGTTTGCCGCGGTGGAAACCGTCACCGGCACGCTCGTCGATCAGAACTGCTACACGAAGGACAAGGCGAACAACCTGGGTGTCGATCACAAGATGCCAGCCGATGTGAAGGGCTGTGCGATTGGATGCGCGAAGAAGGGCCAGCCGTTGGCGGTCGTGACGAAAGACGGCAAGGTCTACACCATCGCTGGTGGTCTCGCGGCCGACAACAACGCGAAGCTCGTTGCCCACCTGGGTCACACGATCGCCGTCACCGGCGATGTGGTGGCCAAGGGTGACGCCAATACGATCACCTCGTCCGAACTGAAGATGGTGAGCGCGAAGTAACAAGACAGAAGACAGAATTCAGAAGACAGAATTCAGCAAAGCCCCGGCATCTGCCGGGGCTTTTGTGTTTTGCGAGACCCTTGCCAGCACGGATAACGGAATACAGAGAACTGAAAACGGGAACTGAATGCTTGTACCTGGTGCACCACGGCGATGCCGTCGGTCCTGACGTGGATCCGATGCGACCGCTCTCGGCTCGTGGACGCAGCGATGTCGAGTCGCTGGCCCGCCGGGCCGCCCTGCATGGCGTCAAGCCCGATGTCATCTGGCACAGCGGCAAGTTACGCGCACGCCAGACCGCCGAACTGTTTCGACACACCTGCCAGCCTCATGCACAGTTCGGTGCCGCACGCGGGCTGCAGCCAGACGACCCTCCACGCTGGGCGCTCGACCTCCTGATGGAAGAAAGTCGTCACGTCATGCTCGTTGGTCACATGCCGCATCTGCCGCGCTTCTTGCGGCTGCTTGTCGTCGGCACACCAGACGCCGAGGCGCCGGAGTTTCCTCCGCACGGCATTGTTGAGCTGGCAACGGATGAGGCGGGCAAATGGGCTGAGGTTTGGCGGGATCGTCCGTAGAGCCGTACACAAAAAGTGGGCGGGTGCGCCGTATGCCGACGCCACCCGCCCACGCTCTCCATGCCGGTGGGGTCAACCCCCACCTTGGCGGCTCACTGTTCGATGGTGACCGTCACAGGAGAGAGGATTCGCACGGTCACGGTCGAGCCGGCCGGCAACGTTGCGGCGTTGCGGTCTCCCGCCATCACGGCCGCCGTTCCACCGGCTGCGCCAACCGCACCGCCAATCGTCGCTCCCTTTCCTCCACCCAGAATCGCTCCGAGGATCGCGCCGCCGACTGCCGCGCCGCCGATCTTGGCGGTGCTCTCTTTGGCAGGTGGCGCGCCGTCGCGGAAAACCGTCTCCGTGCTCAGCGGCATTCTCGTGCCGTCAGCCAGCACGAGCGTATGGAAACGAATGCCCAGGCGCGCGCGATCTTTGACCTTTCCACCCTTTTCCACGAGCGTCACGGATCCTTCGACACGGGACCCGGCCGGAATGGCAACCTCGCTTCCCACCGTGACGTCACGTGTCACACGTGCGTTGACTTTGTCCTCGAGCTTGGCTTTCTCGCTCGTCACCGCCGTGTCGATTTGCAGTCCGAGCACCGAGTCGGCAGGGACCCGCAGCTCGAGCAACGTCTTCTCGGGCACCGGGGGCAGTGACGACTCGATCGGAGCCGGAGCGAACACCGGCGGCAGCTCAGCAATCGACGGAGGCGGAGCGACCGGCTCCGGGGAGTTGTCGCGTTCGACCGGCGCCGGCGCTGCGTTCGAATCCCCGCGAGAGTTCCTTGACGAACCAGCCGAAGCACCGACGTGTGCGCGGGCGCGGCGCAGACTCCCTGGCGGCAGCCTGCTGCGTGACTGGCGCTTCAACCGGTTCCGACAGCCGTGGTGCGTCCTTGGGGATGTCCTCGATAATTGTTTCTGTTTCAGTGACCGTAGATGGCGCACCCGAAACCGGCTCTGTTTCGCCGAGTGTTCCCGGGGATACCGTCGCTGTGACGGCCGTCTGATTCTGTCGGGTCGCCAGGTAGGCGCCACCGCCAGCGGCCAGGATGCACGCCAGCGCCAGTACCCCGAATACGCCTCGATTAGTGGGCATTGCCAGACTCCTTACTCACCGCGCCAATGTGCAAGGGTTATGCCTGATACCGGAGGCCAAGTATGGCTGTAAATGTTCATTGTACTGGAATTACGAGAGCTCACAGCGCGGAACTCGACTGTCCCCGCCGCAGGAAAATGTCCTCAAACGGCGAGGATGAGGCGGATCGCGACCCTGAATCCCCAACCCCGAATCCCGAGTCCCGAACCCTGAATCCCAAGTCCCCAATCCCCTAGAATGAGACCCGTGACCAGGTACGCGACGCGGTTGTCGTGGGCGCGGGTGTCATCGGCTGTGCGGTGGCCTATGAGCTCGCTCGCCGTGGGGCCGATGTGCTGGTGCTCGATCCGCGCGGAATCGGCCAAGGAGCCACACAAGCATCTGCCGGCATGCTCATCCCGTATCACGAGGCACAGGAAGGTGGACCGCTGCGCGATCTTGGCCGTCCGCAGTCTTCGACTCTACGATCAGTTCGTCGCCGACGTGCAGCTGGATAGTGCCCAACGTATCCCGTACGTCCGCGAAGGTTCGCTCGAGGTTGCGACGGCGGACGAATCGACGGAACGTCTTCAGGCCGCGGCGCGCGATTTGACGGCTTCGAACGTTGAATGTGCGTGGCTCGATGCCGGCGCGGCGCACGCGGCCGAACCGCTGCTGGCCCGGGATGTGACGGCCGGACTGCTCATCCCGGAGCACGGCTATCTGGGAGCGCGTGATTTCACGAGTGCCCTGGCAAAGGCTGCGTCGATCCGTGGTGCAACGATCGGATCACCAGACGAAGTCCGCCGTGTCGCAGCGAAGGACAACAATCTGTACGTTGAGACGGCCGGTTCGACGATTGTGGCGCGTCACGTCGTGCTGGCGGCCGGATGCTGGTCTGGCGGTGTCGTCATTGACGGCGTACCCCCGGTGCCCGTGAGACCGGTTCGCGGACAACTGGTCCACCTGGCGTGGAGCGGACCGTCGCTTCGCCGAATCGTGTGGGGAACGCGCTGTTATGTCGTCCCGCTGCCAGATAGCTCGGTGCTCGTGGGAGCGACCGTCGAAGAAGCGGGGTTCGATGCGCGTGTCACCGTTGCGGGCGTGCGCGATCTCCTTGACGCGGTCTGCGAACTGATTCCGCAAGCCTGGCAAGCCGGGTTTCTTGGCGCTCGCGTCGGATTGCGCCCGGGCACGCCCGATGCGCTGCCAATCGTGGGCTCGTCGAGCCGCCTCCCGGGACTCGTGTATGCGACGGGGCACTATCGAAATGGAGTGCTCCTGGCGCCCCTGACGGCGAAGCTGGTTGCCGACTTGATCGCGGACGGTCGTGGCGATCCCGCTCTCGAGGCCCTGTCGCCTGACCGTTTGGTGCGGCGGCGTGATCGCTCCCGGAGCTGACGTGCAGAAGAGCCTTGTCATCGGTGGCACGACGTATACGCTCGACATCACGGAGCGTCAGGATACCTGGTGTGCAGAAGCGCGCCAGGCGCCTTCCGGGATGAGAATCGGACCCACGGCGACGGCCGCGACCGCGGACGAGGCGATCGCGCGGCTCACCCGGTGGCTGGAGTGGCAGCGCGATCACCAGGACGCACTCACCGCGCTCCAGGCTGCCCAGCAGGCGTATCATCGGGCCATTGCCGGCAGCGCGTTTTCGTCCGGCCTTGCCGAAGCCACCGAACTTCAGCACGAAGCGCTTCAGAGGATTGAAGACGCGCGACTGCGGCTCGATGAGGTTCGTCAGGCAAAGCCCGAAATACATTGAGCGATTAGTGATTCGTGATTAGTGAATCGTTGACGATTGACTCCAGGGCGACTGGTGATTTATTGACGATTGCAATCACGAATAAATCGCCAATCGCCACTCACCAATCGCCAACGAATTACTAAATCCCAAATCGTAAGATCACGAATCTCCCCCATTTCCCTATGCTTCTCAAGAAACACTACAGTTCGCGCGACGTGGCATCGCTGACCGGCCTGACCGCGCGTCAGCTTCAATGGTGGGATGCCAAGCGGTTGTTGCGGCCGAGCATTCCCACGCACAAGACGGCAGCCGGCGGTTTTACGGAGCGACGGTATTCACCGGTCGATCTGTTCGAGCTCGTCGCCCTGGCCGATCTCCGACGACGTGGTTTCTCGGTCCAGAAGATCAGGACGATTCTCAACATTCTTCGCGCCCGGTTTGGCGTACGCCTCTACGACGCTATCAGCAATGGTGGGCCCGTCCAGCTCCTGACGGATGGGCGCGATGTGTACGTCCGCACCGATGGCGGGCATGTGTTCAACCTGCTGCGATCACCGTCGCAGCCGTTGCTGGTCGTGGCTGAGGAAGGGGAGTTGAAGGCGCTGAATCTTCGGATGCGCGCTCGATCGAGACGGAAGCGAGGGGCGCGACGCGCGACTAGCTGATCGGAAACACCTTTTCGAGATCGTCGGCCGGGCGCGGAATGACATGCACGCCGACGAGCTCACCCACACGCCTCGCGGCCGCGGCGCCGGCATCTGTGGCCGCCTTGACCGAGGCGACATCACCTCGGATGATTGCCGTCACGAGTCCGGCGTCGACCTTCTGCCAGCCGACAAACACCACATTCGCCGTCTTGACCATCGCATCGGTGGCCTCGACCATCCCGATGAACCCTCGGGTCTCGACAAGCCCGAGCGCATCACCCACCGGGAGCTTGTCGGCTTCTTTGCGCGCGTTCATGTCGGACACATCTTAAGGGAAGAAGACAGAATACAGAAGACAGAATACAGAGCGCGCGGTCGTGATTTGGTGATCGGCGCCGCGGACCCTCGCGGCGCCCTATCGCCAGGAATCCGGCAAATCTGGAGGGATTGATCTCGTAGCCCGGGAAAATTGCCCGCGGATCGGCAATGCCTAGGTGCCGGACGACGATCTCGCCGAATACGTCCCGGAAATCGGTCGTAATGGCCAGGTCACGGCCCTCGAACCGTTGATCGCGAGCAAGGCCGGGCCATCGGCCGTAGATTTGACCGCCGCGCACCGCTCCGCCCAGCACCATCATCGCGTTGCCATGCCCATGATCGGTTCCGCGGTTGCCGTTTTCGGCCACGGCGCGGCCGAACTCGGACATGGTGAGAATGATCGTGTCGTCGAACCGGTCGCCAAGGTCGGTGGCGAGTGCCGCCAGACCGCGGGCGAAATCGTCAAGCCGCGCCGCCAGTTGGCCGGTGGCCGCGCCTTCGTTGACATGATGATCCCAGCCGTTCGACTCGGCGAATGCCACTTCGAGACCCACGTCGGCCTTGGCAAGCTGGGCAATCTGTCTCAGCGCCTGCCCGAATGCACCCCGCGGATAGTCGGCGCCTCTGCTCGGGTTGATATCGCTCGGGATCGGCGGCCTTCAGTGCACGAATAGCCTCGAACGCATCGCGGCCTGCGCCGTTCAGCACGACGTCAGCGGCCGCCTTGTATTGCGCCTCGAACGACGTGCCCATGGGCGCGTCGCCGCGGACGCCGAACTGCGCGATCTGGTTCATGGCCAAAGCCGGCGCGGGACCCTGCAGCGCGCGCGGCAGCTGTGTCGCGAGCGCGACTGCGCGAAACGCCGTCTCCTGAGCGACTCGGCTCCCCGCGCCTGCAGGTAGCGGTTCAGCCAGCCGTCCCGAGTGCTCTTGACGCCCGGTGTGGCCGTTTCGAAATAGTCCTGCGCGTCAAAATGCGATCGCGTGCTGTCGGGCGATCCGCACGCGTGGACGATTGCGAGCTGGCGAGCCTCGTAAAAAGGTTTCAGCGGTGCGAGACGAGGATGAACCCGAAGAACCCATCGAGATCGATTGCGGCATCCGCACCAGATCCCGGCCGCGCGATGGCGATGGATGGTCTCGCCTGGTAATAAGTCTTGTTCGCCAAACGGCACGACCGCGTTGAGGCCGTCCATGGCGCCGCGCTGGAAAATGGCGATGAGGAGTTTTCGTCGCCCGCTCGCGGCCGCGGTCACGGTCCGTGTGAGAAACGACGGCGCGAAGCCAAGGCTGACCAGCGCGAGGCCGCCGTTGCGGAGAAAGATGCGTCGAGAAATTGTTGTCATCTCTTCTGAAACTCCGGAGATCCAATTGCCAACGCGATCAGCTGCGCGTCTTCCGTCGCTTTGGCCATCGTCTCGAGCGTGGCGGGGGAGGCGTCACCGCGCAACCAGTCGTCGGTGAGCCGAAGAGGACAGCCGCGGTGTTGTCTTGTCTCTCGTAGGCCGTCACGATCCAGGCTGACACCTTGCAGCTGATTGTCTGCAAGGGCCAGCGCGAAGTTCATGCGGGCGACAAGGGCACCAGTATTGACCCAGGCATTCGCATCGTCTTCATAACCGGTTGGCGGCTGGCTCATGTACAGCGGCATGCCGAGCTCGCGGAGCGTCCGCGCAAGCGATGCAGCAGACTCGACTGCAGCTTCCGTGGCTCGGACTGCGCTCACCACAAACTCGAACGGGCTCTTGACCTTGGCTCGATAAGCCTCCGGAGCGGTGAACTCCGGCGACAGGAGAATCGTACGGACGACGTCCCGAAGGTTCCCGTTGGATTCCTGGAAGCGGCGCGCCGCACGCTCGATGAGCGACGCCGGCGGGTTGTCGCTCACGAAACGTCTCGCCAGCTTTGTTGAAATGAATCTGGCCGTGGAGGGGTGCTTCGCGAGCAGGTCGAGCACCTGTTCTCCCTCCTCCTTGCCACGAGCCTTGATCTGTTGTCCGAGGACGACCTTGTCGGTGTTGTCGTGCAGCCGGGCGTCAAATCTGAACTCCGCTCTGCGCCGCGGCTGATCGATCGTCCAGCCAGTGAAGACGCGAGCAACCTGCACGATATCCTGTTGTGTATAGCCACCATCCACCCCAAGCGTGTGCAGTTCCATCAGCTCGCGCGCGTAGTTTTCGTTGAGCCGGTTCGGCGTATGTTCTGTTGGGCTGCACGGCGCTTCCGGCCCACCTGCTTGAGGGCGCCGTGGGCGGCCAAACCCGAACTGACGCGGGCCCCGCGGCATCGCACACGACGATCGGCCAGGTTCTGTGCCGCTTCCGGATCGACGCTGAGCCAGTTGTCGAGATAGAACAGCATCGCAGGACTGTGGGCCGTGGCGCCGAGCAGATCACGAAACGAGCCAAACACGTGGGGCCTGATGACGTCGCGTTCGTACGACGTCAGCAGGATGCGCTCGATGCCCTTACCGCCGAAGACGTTGAAATGGTTGAACCAGAAGTCGACGAGCACCTCCTGCAACTGTCGCTCGCTGTAGATCGCGCGCAGCAGCTTCTGCTCGGTCAGCTCGGACATCACGAGCCGCCGCTGCTGTATCTCTTCGCGGCTCTGCCGCTTGGGCTGACTCGACGCCTGATCCCTCTTCGCCTGTTGGGCCGGGATGGCGTAGCGCTCGGCAATTTCCTGCGTGCTGAGTTCGAGCGTCTCGAATCGATCGAGCCTGGCTTCGAGCGCAGAGTCGTCGATGCGCTGAGGGTTGAGCTGCTGCTCGATGTAAGCCTTGATGCCGAGGTGTGCGACCCGTTCCATATCCCGCGATCGTGCACCGAACGTCACGCGGTCGAGCACGTGGGCAAGAATTCTGTCGGTGCCGGGTTCGGTCGTCGCCCGGATACCAGGGGCTATGACCATGAAGACGGCGACCGCGACCAGGGCTATGCCCGCGCGCGTGAAGGATTTCTGGAGCGGCGGTCGAGAGAGGTCAATCATGTAATCTCCATGCGCTGCGCCGGACCTGAAGGTCCGGCCCGACGTAACGACATGCGCGCCGGACCTAAAGGTCCGGCCTACGTACTGACGGGCGTGCACTGCGACGGTACGTAGGGCGGGGCTTTTAGCCCCGCCGTCCCGATAGCGCTTGTTCTGTGAAATAGACAGGGGAAGCGGGTCGAAGGTTACAGAGAGAGCTTCAGCTCGAGTTGGCGGGTTTCGCCTTCGTCCAACGAAAGGGGAGTGCCACTCTGCTTGAGCCGTTCGAGTTGTTCGGGGTCCGATTCGGCCCCCTGTTCGAGATATTCGACGGCAACGGCAAGATAGCGGCCGGGCGGCAAACCACGAATTTGAAATCGTCCTTCCTGATCGGGTCGGCCCGTGCGCACGAACCGCGACGGAGGATTCCATCGGTCGCTGGCCTCTGGAAACACCACGACCGCATATTCGGTGACCGGCTCTCCCCGGCTGCTGGTGACGAGGCCGTTGATCTGCGTGATCTTGTTGGTGAGCTCGATTTCGAGCCCTGAAAGGGTTTCGCCGCCTTTGAACTCGTACGGGACGTCGGTGATGTCCTCACCGTTAAGCCTGACGGATCTGAGTGTCCACCCCGACGGTAATGGATTGACCCGGAACAACACGGTTCCGCTCAGCCCTCGCAGTTCGAACGTGCCTGTGTTGCTGACGCGAGAGCTGGCGAAGCCGCCTCCAATGCCGGGTCCCGCCGAATTGAGCCCGATGTCTGTTGACGTCACGTTGATCTGCAGCGAAGAAGGGTTCACCGCCGAGTTCGAGCCGGTCAGAATCACTCGCCCAGCGATCGTGCCGCCCTTCGACATGCTGATGACGAGCCCTTCGATATCGCTGCCGGCGACGGTGACCGGTACGCTCGCGAATTCTCCCTCGATCCGATTGGGTCCACCAGTCCGAACCTGAAGCAGATAGTCACCTGGCGGCACACCTGCAAGGTTGAATCGCCCGTTGATGATGGCACCGCCCGAAACGTTGCCGCGCAACAGCACGGGCCCCCCGCGGTTCGGCCGCAGCATGACCACGCCACGGGCAAGCGCCGCGCCCTCTGAGTCGAGGGCGATTCCCGAAATACGCGACAGTCTCACCGGGCTCAGCGAGAACGTGATGCCTGGCACTTCCTCCGCAACACCGACCGTGATGCGCTGAGCTTCTGTCGCATTGGTGGTTCCCGGATAGTAAGTAGGCGCATATCCAGTCGGTTCGACAGGCTCGCCGCCAAAGAACTGAAAGTTTCCGTCTGGCGTCCCGGCGACGATGGCTCCACCTTGCAGACCTGTCGCAAGCTCGACGGCCACGCCGGCAGCTGCTTACCCTGGACTCGATCGAGGACTTCCGCCGCAATCGCTTGTCCCAGCCCTTGCGTTCGCACGGTTGCCGCAACGTAATATTCCCCGGGAGCCAATCCGAACACACGAAACTGACCGATGTCGTCGGTTTGTGCCATGCGCCCGGCAGGCATGAGCTGACGTTGGCCGCCTGACGTACTGAAAGCGCATCGCCTGCACGCTCGCGTCAGGCACCGGCTCGCCGAACTCGTCGACGACGCGACCGGTGATGACGCTGCCGCGTGGCAGCGCAAAGTCGAGACTGGTCAGTGCCTGGCCCGCAGCAAGATCAATGGGCTTGCCGGGCTCGAGTGGGCGACGCTGTCCGTACTGAAGCGTCAGGTAACCAGTCTTGCTGGCGGTTAACGTATAGCGCCCCGCCGGGAGCTCGGTGAACTCGAACACACCGTTGCTGTTGGTCGTGGCCGTCCGGGAGAAACGGATTTCCGGCGCGTTCAGGCGCACCTGCGCGCGCCGCACCGGCGTGCCGTCGAGCGATCCGAGGCGCCCGCTGATACGTCCGGTGCCTGTCGGCTGGGGCCGGACATCGCGCGCGGGGCGCTGGGGCTGACCGCCGCCGTTGCCTCGGCCACCTCGGCCCCCAGGCACCGGTGGCCGGAGGCGTCTGCGGTTCCTGGGCCACCGCGAACAGGCTGCGGCCACTCGGGCCGATCCCCCCAACCCCGGCGAGTGTCAGAACGAGCCAGTGCCCCAGCGAGACAGCGAATTCTTGCGCGCATGTGTGTGTTTAGACTGCGCAGGCGGCTCGAAAGTTTACCCCTGCAATTCTGCAATTCTGCAATCCTGCAATTATCTGATTCTCACCCGGCTCTGCTCCCGCAGGAACTGCTGGAGGTAGTAAGGTCCCCCTGTGCCGCGGCCGGTTGAGCCGCTGGCCTTCCATCCGCCAAACGAGTTGATGCCCGGCCAGGCGCCTGTGGTGGCGCCCGCGCGCCGATTCGCGTACGTCACGCCGGCTTCGACCTGGTTGAAGAACTGTTCGATTTCCCGATCGTCCTGCGAGAAGATGCCGGCGGTCAGGCCGTACTCGCTTCTATTGGCGAGCTCGATCGCCTCGTCAAGCGAGAGCACATCGGCCACGAGGGTGATCGGCACGAACAGCTCTTCGCGGAAAAGCGGATGATCGGACGGAAGCCCATCAATAACGGTTGGTTCGACGAAGTAGCCGTGGCCAAATTGTTCGTTGGTCCGGCGCTTGCCCCCAATCAGAATCGTTCCACCATCGGCAACCGCGCGGGCAATGGCGCCTTCGTAGGTGCGCACCGCCGCTTCGTTGATGACAGGTCCCATCCAGATATCCCGATCGAGCGGGTTGCCAATCTTAATGGCCGCGGTCTTTTCGACAAGCAGCCGCACAAACCCCGATCGCACCGTGCGATCCACGTAGACGCGCGAGCAAGCCGAGCACTTTTGCCCCTGCGCGCCGAACGCCGACCGCATGACCCCATCGCTCGCGTTGTCCAGCTCCGCCGATCGCGTGATGATCGCGGGATTCTTGCCACCCATCTCGATGACCAGCGGACGTGGAATCGGGCGCGATGCATTGGCTTGAATCAGCGACATCCCCACTTCTTTTGAGCCGGTGAAGACGATGCCGTCAATGCCGGGGTTTTCGACGAGCTCCGCACCAGCGGTGCTGCCCGGCCCCGTCACGAAGTTGAAGACCCCCTCCGGCAGGCCCGCCTCAACCGTCATGTCGTACAACTTCAAGCCAAGCATGGGCGTCGAGCTCGCCGGTTTGAAGACGACGGTGTTGCCGGCGACCAACGCGGCTCCCGCAGGTCCCGCGGCAAGAGCCAGCGGGAAGTTGAACGGCGAGATGACGGCCCACACGCCGTACGAACGTAGAACACTCAGGTTCTCTTCGTTCGGGCCGAGAGACCCCATGCGGGTCACAAATCCGTGATGCGATTCCATCTGATCGCAGTAGTACGCGATGAGGTCGGCAGATTCCTCGACATCACCGACGCACTCGAGACGGTTCTTGCCAGCCTCGTAGCCCATCAACACGGATAATTCCCATCGATGGCGCCTGATGGCTTCGGCGACATTCCGCAGCAGCTGCACGCGCTCCTGCCACGGGCGTGCGCTCCACGCGGGATACGCGCGGCGTGCGCTCCGAATGGCCTCGCGCACGTGCTCCCGTGTGCCCTGCTGAAAGCGACCGAGCAGGATTCGCGTGTCGATCGGGCTGCGGTCGTCAAACTGCTGTGACGCCCGCACGGGCTTGCCGCCGATCGACATCGGATGCTCGCGGCCAAACATCGCCGGCGCCTCACCAATGGCTCGATCGATCTCACGATGCAGCTCATCCAACTGCTCCGCGCCCATCGTCGCGTACGTGATCTTCATCGGGGTGGCTTTGGTCATATTTCGTAGTCCGTTATCCGTTATCCGTATTCTGTCTTCTGTATTCTGTCTTCTGTCGTCTATATTCTGTATTCTGTCTTTCCGTGCTACCCTCCGCAAAAATGACATTTCTGAAGCATTCTGCCAACTGTTTGCTGGCCGTCCTCTGGTGTGCCGGGCCGCTCGCTGCCCAGGTTGCACCAGATGCCGCGACGTTGTATCAGCGGCACTGCGCGTCGTGTCACGATGGCGGCAACGAGCGTGCGCCGAGTCGAGAAGCGCTGCGCACGATGTCTGCCGAGCGTGTACTGGCCGCGATGGAGAGCGGGTCGATGATCACGATGGCCAACAATCGTTCGGCCGCGGAACGTCGACTGATTGCCGAGTTCCTGAGCGGGAAGACGTTCTCGGGCGATCTGGTCACGAAACCGTCACCGCAAGCCATGTGCCCCGAAACCGGCAGCGGCTTCGATCCGTCTTCCGGGTCTCAATGGACGGGCTGGGGCGCGAACACGTCCAATAGTCGATTTCAGGATGCCGCCTCGGCAGGCCTGACCGCTGCGGATGTGCCTCGTCTGCAGCTCAAGTGGGCGTTTGGGTTCCCCGGCGATCTGCAGTCGCACGCGCAAGCCACCATTGCCGGCGGCCGAGTATTTGTCGGCAGCTGGGGCGGCAAGGTCTATTCGCTCAGCGCGGCCACGGGCTGCATCCACTGGTTCTTCGAGGCTGCCGGTTCGGTTCGTTCGGCCGTCAGCATTGGTCGTATCGGAACGGGCGCGTCGGCTCGATACGCCGCGTTCTTTGGTGATGCGACGGCCACCGCGTACGCGGTTGACGCGACGACTGGCGCGCTGTTGTGGAAGACGAAGGTGGAGGACTTTCCGGTGGCCCGCGTGACCGGTTCACCGAGATTCCACAACGGACGGCTGTATGTGCCGCTGGCCTCGGGAGAAGAGGCAGCCGGTGCCTTACCCACGTACGAATGCTGCCGCTTCCGGGGCAGCGTCGTGGCGCTCGATGCCACGACTGGCACGCTGATCTGGAAAACCTACACGATCGACGAACCGAAACCGACCAAAAAGAACAAATCCGGCGCCCAGCTGTGGGGACCGTCCGGAGCACCGGTCTGGTCGAGTCCGACGATCGATGCGAAGAACAACGCGCTGCTCATTACAACCGGGAACAACTACAGCGATCCGCCATCTTCGATGAGCGATGCGTTCGTGGCACTGGATCTCGACTCCGGAAAAGTCCTGTGGGCCCGACAAATGACCGCCGCCGACGCTTACACGGCTGCCTGCAGGCTGCCGGACAAGACCAACTGCGCTGATTCCAACGGACCCGACTTTGATTTCAGCTCTCCACCGATACTCGTGACATTGCCGGACGGGCGGCGCGCGCTCATCGCGGGGCAGAAGTCAGGCATCGTGCACGCGATCGATCCCGACCGCCGCGGCGAAACGCTGTGGCAAGTGCGAGTGGCCCAAGGCGGTACGATGGGCGGCATCCAGTGGGGCTCGGCCGCCGACAGCGCCAACGTGTATGTGGCCGTTTCCGACATTGGTCGCATCATGCTGAACTACAGCAACAACACCGACGCCGATCCCAAACGTGGTGGCGGCATCGTGGCACTCCGTCTCGAAAGCGGCGAGCGAATCTGGTACACGCCGCCGCCCGGGTGCGGGGGCCGGCGACGCTGCAGCCCCGCGCAATCGGCGGCAGTGACAGCTATTCCAGGCGTGGCGTTTTCCGGGTCCGTCGACGGACACATGCGCGCCTATTCAACGACCGACGGCAAGATCTTGTGGGACCTCGACACGATCCGGTCGTACCAGACGGTCAACGGTGTGCCTGCGCAGGGCGGGTCGCTCGACGGTCCTGGTGCGGCCGTTGGCGACGGAATGGTCTTCTTCAATTCAGGCTATCCGACCGCCGGTGGCATGCCTGGCAACGTGCTGCTGGCCTTTTCCGTGGACGGAAAATAAATGGGGTCTGACCCCATTTCACTTCGTGCGTGCCACACCCGACACCAGGTCGTAGTGGAAGCGGACGAAGCGATGTAACTCGTCCTCCCGGATCCGCTCCTGATCACTGTGGGATCCAAAGCCCAACGGCCCGTCTTCGACGTCGGTCGCGGGTCCAACGCCGTAGCATTGAATCCCCTTGGCCCTGAGGTAGGCCATGTCCGTCGCGCCGGTGCTCATGGTCGGGATATTGGTGGCCCGGTAATGTTTCGCCACAGCCGCCTCGACGACCGTGAACGCTTCATTGTCCAGACGGGCGGCCGGATTGCCCGGACGCACGTCGCGCGGCGCCCAGCTGACGTCGACCGCCGGGTCGTTCACAACCTTTCGGATCTCCTCGAGGAATTTGGCCGGATCGCTTTCGTGAGGCAGCAGTCGCACATCCAACGTGGCTTTCGCCTCCGACGGAATGACGTTGACGCGGTAGCCCGCCTGAACGATGTTTGGTGAAACCGAGTGGCGCAGCAATGCCGCCAGGCGTGGTTCACGCTCGAGAAGATACTCGTCGGCGGGACCTGAAATCTTCGGGTCGGGGTCGAGCACGTTCCGGTATCGCTCGGCGGCCTCCGGCGGAGAAATGTTCGCCAACCGTTTGAAGTACCCGGCGGTCGTCTCGTTCAGGCTGATCGGCGGCTCCCACGCCGCAACCTTGGCAACCGCCGCTGCAAGATGCGCGACCGCGTTGGTCCGAAGCGGAACAGATCCGTGCCCGGCTGGCCCGCGCGCCGTCAGCTCGATCGCCCTCGGAATCTTTTCGAGCGTCTGGACCGTCGCGTACTTGACCTGACCCCCCTCTCGGACCATGCCGCCACCCTCGGCGAAGCAGAATTCTGCATCGACCTTGGCGAAATGCTCGTTCACCATGAATTGAATGCCGACACGGGTCGAGCCCTCTTCGCCCGCTTCCGCCAGAAAGATGACGTCACGTTCGAGCGGCACGTTGAGCCGCTTCAACGTCAGCATCGACATCAGCGCGGCAACGACGTTGTCCTTGTCGTCGACCGTCCCGCGACCGTAGATGTGGCCATCGCTTCGAGTGGCGCTGAACGGCGGAAACTTCCACTTCGCGGGGTCGACGTTTACCGTGTCGGTGTGCCCCATGATGAGCAGGGGCCGTTTCTTTCCGTTGCCTTTCAGCCGGGCCACGAGGTTGGGCCGATGCGCCTCGAGCGCGAGGAGCTCGGTCGGAATGCCTTCGCGGTCGAGGATCTGTTTCAGGTACTCCGCCGCAGGACGCTCACCCCCGGGTGGATCGGTCGTGTCGAACCTGACGAGCGTCTGAAAATGACGCAGCGTCTCTTCCTCGAGGCCGGTCCAGTCGGGCTCCCGTGGAACCTGAGCCGCTGCTGTCGCTGCCGTCACGGTTATCAGGGCCACGATGAAGCGTCGCATTGGTGTCTCCTTTGACCTGCTTAGGGCTTGGGCACGCGCGCTGCGAGATCGGCGTACAACTGGCGCGTCCGCGTGGAATCCTTGAAGTTCACGATCACATAGTCTGTTTTCGTTCGCACGATCACGTACGGCGGCGTCCCGAGTTCCAGAAACAGGTGCCCGTCCCCCATCTCCGCCAACCTGAAGCGCCCGCGCAGGGTCCGACGGAAGGAAAACCCGTTCGTGCGTCGGAGGACTTCCGGGAGCGACTGCTCCAGTGACACGTTGTTAATGCGATCCAGCGGAATCTCTCGACTGTAGGCTCCGCTTCGCACGGAGAATCCCTGCGGCGACACGATGACGGTGGGCGGCCGCGTGAACACGTAAAAGGTCGGTATCGCCGCGGCCAGAGGAATCGCCACCAACACGAAGACAAACACGATCGCCGAGCGCCTTGCACGTTGACGTTGTGCCTGGATTTCGGCAGTCGTCAGGGGTGGCCGACTGCCGACGACGTGCTGAAGTCGAGCGACCAGCACCTCAGGCTCGCTCGGTCCAACCCGCACGCGCGTTCCGGTGTGCAGCAGCAGTTCGACCGCCAGAAAGCCCCGAGACGTTATAGAGCCACCCTCCGGGGAACCACCGGATGCCCCATCCGTAGTACCAGCGATTGCGAACCGGGCGGTACGCCCGGATTTCCTTGAATGCCAATGCTTCTTTCGAAACGCCCCGATCCCGAACCAGAGCGTGAGGTGTGTCTCATCCAGCGTCGACGGTCATCGTTCCAAACAACGCAAAAATCGACCACCGCGACGAGCGCCAGGTCAGACCACCGATCAGGTCCGCGCGATCGCGACCATCACGAGGAACGAGCTACCACCAATGCAGCGTGACAACCAGTCCCCAGCCAATCTGGGTGTGTCGGTACTCCAGCATGTGGGGGAAATAGTAAAACAGTTGTCAGTTTTCAGTAATCAGTTGTCAGGTTTGCAGGACGTAAAGTGGTAAGGAAGAACTCAGACTGCACCTGAAGAATTGAAAACCGGTGGACGCCGCTCTGGCCGCTGGATGATGATCGCGCAGCTCGGCGACCGACTTCTTCTCAGACCGAGCCCCGCTTCGAACACAAGTTGGCTGGCGTCTTCCGCCAGCCGAGCAGGTTGGTGACTATCCTGTGAACATTGAGATCGATGCTGGTGTCAGCGTGCAGATTGCCTGGATGATCATGACTCGCCGATTCGTCAGTCGACCTCTGAGACCTGCCATCACTAGCAATCGGCGTCAGGCGTCCAACCCCAGGCGTGGAAGCGCCACGCTGAGGAATGGTATCGATCGACGAGCCGTCGGTGGGAAGCGATACGTAACAACTTCCGTTCCAGGATGAACCAGCCTTGCGCAACAACCGTCGCTTCCGTTAATGAACCCACAGAGTTGCTGCAGAACCCGTCACCGGCCCGTTGGGAGTCGCGGATTCAGTTGCCAGGTGGGAACTGTCAACTGTCAGTTGTCGGTAACTGCCGACAGTGTTGACTGTTGACCTGTTGACCTGCGGTAGCGCCTTGAACAGTCCACAACAGTCGACGGCCTTGAGCCGACCCATCCCATTGCATCTAACTTGAGAGTTCGCCTCGGACTTTGGACGTGGTTCTCGGTCATCGCTGGACCGCGGTGGCGATGGCCGTGTTGTGCCTGGTTTTCGCGCAGACGGAATCGGAATCGCGCAGACCGGGCCACCCGCGGCCCCGCCCACGGCTCGGGCGTCGAGGACCGGCGAGGGTCCCACAATGGATGGCCGCGTTGCCGAGGATGTGGCCTGGCGCGACGTCCCACCGCTCGTTGATTTCTGGCAAACGGCTCCTGACGCCGGGCAGCCCGCGTCTGAGCGTACCGAGGTCCGGATTCTCTACACCAATGACACGCTCTACTTCGGCGTGATCCTGTGGGATCGCGACCCTTCGGGACTGACAGTCTCCGACTCGCGGCGTGATTCGCCGCTCGACGATACCGACAGTTTCCGCATTGTTCTTGATACGTACCGCGACCGACAGAACGGGTTCGTGTTTGCGACCAATCCCGCCGCTCTAGAGTACGACGGACAGCTCACCGGTGAGGGCAGCAACAGCCCCTTCGGCGGAGGTGGAGGCGGTGGGGGCGGAACCGGACGTCAACTGGCAGGCTCAGGCGGCGGGTTCAACTTGAACTGGGATGGTTCGTGGGAAGTACGGACGGCAATCCTCGATTCGGGTTGGTCTGCAGAGTTCGCGATCCCGTTGCGCACGCTACGTTATGAGCCCGGCGCCGGCCGCGAGTGGGGCGTGAACTTCCAGCGCACGATCAGGCGTCGCAAGGAAACATCCTACTGGGCGCCGCTGCCCATTCAATTCGACTTGTTCCGCGTGTCGCTCGCTGGAGCCCTCACCGGGCTCGATCTGCCAGCACCACCGAACCTCAAGTTCGTGCCGTACGTGCTTGGCGAGGCGCTCAAGCAAGGTGCAATAGACCCGGATACCAACTACCTGGGCGACGTCGGTCTCGACGTCAAGTACAGCGTCACGCCAAGCCTGACCTTCGACGGCACCATCAATACCGACTTCGCACAGGTCGAGGTCGATGAACAGCAAATCAACCTCGATCGCTTCAACCTGTTCTACCCCGAGAAGCGTCCGTTCTTCCTCGAGAACGCCGGGTTGTTTGCCGTTGGAAGTCCCAGCGAGGCGGAAGTGTTCTTCAGCCGGCGCATCGGGATTGCCGACGATGGAAAGGAGATACCGATTTACGCTGGTGCCCGCCTCTCGGGCCGCGCGGGTCCGGTTAACGTCGGCTTCCTCAACATGCAAACGGGAGACGGAGACGGGTTAGATCCAGCAAACAACTTCACGGTTGCTCGCGTGCGTCGCGATTTCGTGGACCGGTCGAGCCTTGGCGCCATCTTCGTCGGCCGGCAGGCGACGGGTGACAAGGCCGGCATAGACGACCATAACCATGCGCTGGCTGTTGACGGTCGCTGGGGAATCGGCAGGACTGGGCTGGTGTCGGGCTGGGCGGCGCGGACGGCCACTCCGGGCATCTCGAGTCGCCAGCACGCCTATCAGGTCCAGGCGCGGAACGACACGCAGCCGCTGAGCGTCAGTTTGACCTATCTGGAGACGGGACAGAACTTCAATCCTGAAGTGGGCTTCCTCAGCCGTACGGGAGGATTCCGCAAAATAGAAGGCCTCGTGTTCACGCGCCTGCGGCCGAAAGGCATGTCGAAGTTCCAGGAGATCAGACCTCACACCAACTACCGCGCGTACTGGAACCACTCAGGGTTCCAGGAGACAGGCTACTGGCACATCGACAGCTCGTTCGAGCTGAAGAACGCCTGGGAATTCAGCACCGGCGTGAACCTGACCCGCGAGGGCGTCATCCTACCCTTCTCGATTTATCCCGGGGTGGTGGTCCCTCCGGGTACCTACGATCACGCAGAGACGCAACTCTCGCTTCAAAGCAACGAAGGCGCTCCCGTCTCGGGTCGCATTCAGGTGAACGTGGGTGGGTTCTTTGGTGGCGATCGCCTGCGGTTGACCCCGCAGTTCCGCGTTCGGTTTGGCGAGAGATTCAGTACCGAAGTCAGCTGGGACCGCAACGATGTCGATTTGCCCGGCGGTCAGTTCGTGACCAACCTGGGACGAGCCCGGATTTCTTACTCGTTCTCGCCGCGGGTGTTCGTGCAGAGTCTCATTCAATACAATGACCGCGCAAATATCTGGTCGAGCAATTTCCGCTTCGGATGGTTGCAGCAAGCCAACACAGGCCTTTTCATCGTCTACACCGACACGCAGCTCATCGACGATCCCGTGTTCGTGCCCCGCTATTCCGATCGAAGCCTCATCATCAAAATCAGCCGGATGTTTGACCTGCTGGACTGACGCTACCGCAGGTCCTTGAGGATCTCGCGCGCGGCGTTCAACCCTGACAGTCCCGACACGCCGTAGCCCGGATGTGTTCCGGCGCCGCAGAGATACAGGCGCTCGATTGGCGTGCGGTAACGGGCCCAGCCGATGAGTGGCCGCATCGTGAAGAGCTGGTCCAGCGAAAGCTCTCCGTGAAAAATGTGGCCGCCTGAAAGGCCGTACACCGACTCCAGATCTCGAGGTGTGATGACCTGTCGCGCCAGAATGAGGCCCTTGAGGTTGGGTGCGTACTGGGCCAGCGTGTCGATGACGACGTCCGCAAAGGCAGGACCAGTCGCGCTCCAATCCATTCCGCGGAGCGAGTAAGGCGCGAACTGCGCGCAGACGGACATGACGTGGCAGCCCTCCGGCGCAAGGCCGGGATCGGTCACCGATGGAATCGTCACATCAAGATAGGGACGGGCCGAACAGGTGCCGTACTTCGACGCGTCGAACGCGCGTTCGAGATAGTCGAGATCCGGACCGATATGGATGCGGCCGCCGAGCTGTTGTGCGGTGGATGCCGCAAACGCCGGAAGCCCGCTCAACGCGAGGTTGATCTTCGCAACGGTTCCCGCTCGACCGGTAACTGCGGATGCGATCCGTGAATCCTGGCTCGAGATGGACCGGATCCACGAGATCGAGCAACGTCCGGCGCGGATCCGCGTTCGACACGACAGCCTTCGCCTGCAGCTCGTCGCCGTTTTCGAGAACCACACCGCTGGCGCGGCCATCCTTGACATTCACGCGCGTGACGCCAGCGTTCGGCCGGATCTCTGCGCCCGCAGCCCGAGCGGCTGATGCCAATGCAGACGTGAACGCCCCAAGGCCGCCCTGTGCGAGTCGTGGTGTTCCATCCCCAAGCGCCCGCTGGAGCAGCAAAACGGCCGTGCTGCCCGCCGAGCGTGGACCGAGCCGTGGTCCCGAAAATTCCCGGCCCCGCGAGCGCGGCTCGCAGCGGTTCCGACTCGAACCACTCCGACAGAAAATCCGACGCGGACATGGGCGCCCAGCGCAGCAGTCGGTACCCGTCTTTCTTGCCCAGGCCACGGAATCGGCGCCCCATTTTTGCGAGCGACCAGAGATCCGCGTACGACGAGTGCTCGATGTCTGGTGGCGGTGTTGCCAGTATCCCGGCCATGAACTGCGTGAGACGCGACACCGTGACCAGATATTCGGGATAAGCGCGCGCATCTGCGGGCGGAAAACTGTCCGATGCTTCCCGCAGAAGCAGAAGGATCGCGGCTGAGCGTCAGGCTTCGACCGTCAAGACACGGTGCAAAGAGCCACGGATCCGGCTGAATGAGCCTGAGCCCGTGCTCGCTGAGACGAAGTTCGTCAAGGACGACGGCAGCCGGCTGCGCCGCATGCGCCAGCGTGGGGCACCGAAATCCGGGATGGAGCTCCTCGGTAATGCAGGCGCCGCCAACGATGGCGCGCCGCTCGAGCACGAGCGTCTTCAGGCCGGCTCTTGCCAGCAGGCTGGCCGCGACGAGACCGTTGTGGCCGGCACCGACCACGATGACGTCGTGGACGCCTGCCGTGGACGCGGATTCACGCGGATCGCGTGAAGTCGTCAACGAGCCTCTCCCAGGATCTCCAACGCGGCGTTCCTGCCCGGGGCGCCCATGATGCCGCCTCCGGGATGTGCCGCCGAACCGCACATGAACAGGTTCTTGATGGGTGTTCGATATTGCGCCCACCCCGGCACGGGCCGAAGGAACAGCAACTGTTCCAGCGCGAGCTCGCCCTGGAAGATATTCCCTTCGCTCAGTCCCCATTCGCGTTCCAGGTCGAGCGGTGTCACGACCTGCCGATGGAGGATCAGGCTCTTGAGGTTTGGAGCGTACTCGCTCAGCGTCTCGACCACGGTGTCACCAAAACTCTCTCGCTGTTGATCCCAGGTGCCGTCTTGCAGGTGGTACGGGGCGTACTGCACGAAGCAGGACAGCACGTGTTTGCCAGGCGGAGCGATCGACGGGTCCGTCAGGCTGGGTATGACGACATCGATGTACGGTCGTCGCGAATGGCGGCCGTACTTGGCATCGTCGTAAGCGCGTTCCATGTAGTCGAGGCTCGGCGAAATGGAGATGGCGCCGCGCAGATGCGCACCCGGCCCCGGCATGCAGGTGAAGTCGGGAAGCCCAGCGAGCGCGAGGTTGACCTTTCCCGACGAGCCGCGGAACTTATAGCGGCGGACTTCGTCCACGAACTCGCCCGGCAGCTCGCGCGGCTCCAGAAACTTGAGAAACGTCAGCCTTGGATCGACAGACGACGAGATCCAGGATGCTTCGATCTCATCGCCATTGTCGAGCACGACTCCGGTGGCGCGACCGTTTTTGGTGAGGATCCTGCTGACGGTCACGCTCGTGCGGATCTCGACACCCGCCTCGCGCGCCGCCGACGCGATGGCGTTCGAAATGGCCCCGGTGCCGCCTCTGGCGAATCCCCACGACCGGAACGCTCCGTCGATTTCCCCCATGTAGTGGTGGAGCAGCACGTACGCCGTGCCCGGTGAACGCGGGCCCAAAAACGTACCGATGATGCCGGACGCCGACATCGTCGCCTTCAACACGTCGGTCTCGAACCACTGATCGAGAAAGTCCGCGGCGCTCATCGTCATCAGCTGGATCAGACGGTACCGTGCCTCGGAGGTGAGGTTCTGAAAGCGCCGCCCAAAACTCACCAGGTCTCGCAGGTCCCGATAATTGAGTGAGAACGGATCGGGCGCCCGCACGTCGAGTGTCGGCTTGATGAATCGAGCCATGTCCACCATGGCCTTGCCGTACTCGTCGTACGCTTCAGCATCGAGCCGTGAATGACGCAGCAGCTCGCGCCTGGTGCGTCCGTGATCGTTGACGCGCCAGAGGTGGTTGCCGTTCGGCATGGGTGTGAAGGTGCCGTCCAGCGGGAGCACCTCGAAGCCGTGCCTTGGCAAGTCGAGCTCGCGGATGATCTGCGGTCTGAGCAGAGACACCACGTACGAGCACACCGAGAATTTGAAACCCGGGAAGACTTCCTCGGTGACGGCCGCGCCGCCCAGCACATGGCGCCGCTCGAGCACCACGACCCGCCGGCCGGCGCGGGCCAGATACGCCGCATGTGCCAGTCCGTTGTGTCCGCCGCCGATAACGATTGCGTCGTACTTCATTGAATCGGCCATTTTATAATGTCGAAAAGGGGTCGGGAGTCTTTTCGGAGATAAAGCGGCGAAAAGACTCCCGACCCCTTTATCGCCGGTGGAAAAATTATGCCAATTGGATCAGCCTTTCACGAACGGACGCTGCCGCTGTGCGAAAGTTTGAATTACCGTGAATGGGCGGGCTATTACACGGTCAGCGTGTTCGAGACCCATCACGAGCACGAGTACAACGCCATCCGGAATGCGGCCGCACTGATTGATGTCTCGCCGCTGTTCAAGTACCTGGTGACCGGCCGCGACGCCACGAAGCTCGTGGACCGACTGGTCACGCGCGACGTCGCGAGGCTGGGCGTCGGACAGGTGATGTACACACCCTGGTGCGACGAGCAGGGCAAAGTGATTGACGACGGGACCGTGTCGCGGCTGGCAGAAAACCGGTACCGATGGACGGCCGCCGACCCGAGCCTTCGATGGTTCGTGCAGAACGCCTCCGGACTGGATGTCGTGGTCGAGGATATTTCTGAGCGTGTTGCCGCGCTTGCGGTCCAGGGCCCCACGTCGGCCGCGCTCCTCCAGCGAGCCGCCGACGCCGACATCGCGGCATTGAAGTACTTCGGCGTCACGACTGGACGCATTGACAACGTGCAGGTCGACATCTCGAGAACCGGATATACCGGCGACCTCGGCTACGAGATCTGGATGCCCTGGGAAGAGGCGACGCGCGTCTGGGATGCACTCATGGCAGTCGGCGGCGCGTTCGACCTCGGTCCGGCCGGCATGATCGCGCTCGACATCGCGCGCATCGAAGCGGGTCTGCTGCTGATCGACGTGGACTACTGTGGCAGCCGCAGGGCGCTCATCCCCAGTCAGCAATACTCTCCGTTCGAGCTGGGTCTTGGACGGCTCGTCAAGTTCGACAAGGGACCGTTTGTCGGTCGTGCGGCTCTGGAGCACGAGCAGGCGAAAGGCGTGCGCCGGCAAATCGTCGGGCTGGAAGTCGACTGGCTCGAGGTGGAGGCTCTCTTCGAAAAAATGGGACTCCCGCCTCAGGTCCCTTCTATCGCCTCGCGTGTCGCGGTGCCCGTCTATCAGCATGAAGCGCAGGTGGGCAAAGCCACGTCCACCACGTGGTCGCCTGTGCTCAAGAAACTGATCGCATTGGCCACGGTCGATTCGGAGGCAGCGAGCATTGGGGAGAAGCTGAAGATTGAGGTGACGGTTGAAGCGGTCCGTCACCAGGTTGCCGCGACCGTAGTCAAAACACCGTTTTTCAATCCGCCCAGAAAAACGGCGAGTCCGCAGGCAGTGTAAACGGGACCTGAAGGTCCGGCCTACTTTCCCGGCCTCGGATAGTGGACAGGGTCGTCGTCTCTCCACGGCGTGCGGCAGGGCTGCCGACGTTCGTAGAGTTTCAGGTTTTCTGCCAAGCCGGCGGTCATATCTGAACGTCCCGCTTGTTTTGCTGCCGCGATCGCCTCACGCTGCCAGGAAATTGCCTCCGGATATCGGCCAAGCTCGGCGAGAGTCATGGCCATCGTCTCGCCCAAGGCCGGAGTCTTTTGTATCTTGACCAGCTGTTCGACGATCGACAGCGCCGCCTTTCCGTCGCGAACGCGATCGTCGGGCGCTGCCGCCAGCAGGCGGGCCATGGCATGAGCGAACCCGGGTTGATCGGGATACATCTTCATGGCTTCGGCCAGGCGTTCGCGCGCCTCCAGGTACCGTTTCAGCCGCACGAGTGCCATCGCGTAACCAAATCGGGCCTGAGAGACGCCCGGGTCGACCTTGATCACCTGTTCGTACTGCGCCATCGCCTCTTCGAGGCGGCCGTTCCGACGCAACGCCTCGCCGAGGCTCATCCGCGCGTCGACATTTGCCGGCTCGTACCGCACAGCGGCCGAGAACCGTCTGATGGCTTCGTCGTCTCGACCCTCGGCTTCCATGAGCACGCCAATTCCGTAGTGCGCTTTCGCAAACTGCGGTGACAGGCGGACCGCTGCCTCGAACTGTTCCAGCGCCCCTCGTGAATCGCCGGTCAGGTAAAGCGCCGTACCGAGATTGAGCCGCGAGAAAGCGTTGTTGGGAGCGAGCTCAATCGCTTTTCGCAACTGCGTGACCGCTTCGGGCCAGTCCCGCTTGTCTAGCGCGTCGGACCCTCGAATTTCATAGGCCGCTGCGTTCTGGAGCAGCCCGGCGACCTCCTCCATTAACGGATCGGGCCAGGTCAACTCGGCGTCGCCGCGGCGTTTGAGGTTGGATTCCGCTTGTTGCCGATTACCGAGACCTCGATAGGCCATCGCCAAGGGATAGCGGATGCGGGACGCTCCCGGGCTGAGCGCCAGCGCGCCTTCCAGGTGCTTGACCGCTTGGGCGTACTCGCGCCTGGCCAGCGCGAGCCGCCCCAACCCGTACAGTGCGCCGGGGGATCGGGGTTCGAGCTGGAGCGCTTTTTCGAGGGGTGCAGCGGCCGCCTCCGGCCGGCTTTGCGCCAGCTGCATATCACCGAGCCACACAAGCGCGGCAACGTCTTCAGGTTTCAGTCGGAGAGCCTGCTCGAAGTACTCCGCCGCCTGCATGGGCTGATTGCGGAACCTGTGGACGTGTCCGAGATAGTACGGCCATCGCATCTCGCCTGGTGCCAGCTCGCGAGCGTTGGCGAAGCACACTTCGGCCGCGTCCAGATACTCGGTTGCCATGAGCAGCTTGCCCATGTCCCCGTAAGCCTCGGCAAGCTCGGGAACCGGAGTCGCAGAGTTCTTGACCTTGAGCTCCAGCGCTGCATAGCGCTCGCGCAACTGCGTCTGCACGGTCGGCGCCGCGCTTGAAATGTCGGGGAGGGAAACGGGCTTCAGGACCTTTGACGAAGAGCTCGTCGTGGAGCCGCTTGAAGATGCAGGCGCTCGGGTCTGCTCATTGGCCCTGCAACCGGCAGCAAGGGTGCCGAGTACCACAACGACCGGGCCAACCCACCTAATCCTTCCTAAGACCACCTAACCTCCTAACCTCTCCTAACCCCTCCTAACCCTTCCTAACGTCCTCCTTCCCTGAGCGTCGACCAGCGATCGATGGGCACCTGCGGCCATTCCTCCGTTCGACCGTCCGGCCACTGGACGCGCACCCTCGGTGCCTCGGTGATGTCGCCAAGTCCAACGAAGACTCGAGGATCGTTGGCCGACCCGTAACTCCCGTCGGACCGCGCGCGGCGCCACCTGGTCGACCCGTCTTTCAGGACAATTCCAACGCGGGCGCCCAGCATGTCACGACCTTCGACGTTCGGCGGGTCTAAAGACCCGCCTCTACTGACGGTTTGCCCACGTCTACCCTGTAGAGGCGGGTCTTTAGACCCGCCGACAAGTCGCAGTCCGATCCAGTGCTTCCGGTTGCCAATAGAGTTGACCAGCAGGCGGGTTGGGCCGTTGTTGTTGCCGACGAGCACGTCCAGATCGCCGTCGTTGTCGATGTCGCCAAAGGCCGCGCCCCGTCCGACCTCGGAGAGCCGGAACACGGCGCCGGCCCGGTCGGTCACGTCCTCGAACCGTCCGTCGCCAAGATTCTTGAAAAGCTGCTTCCGTTGATGCAGGGGGAACGGGTCCTTTGCCTGCGCCAGTGCCTGGATGGTCTGGACATCGCCGTTGACGGTCATCAGATCCAGCCATCCGTCGTTGTCAAAATCAAACCACGACGTGCCAAACCCTGTGAGCGCTATGCTGCGCGGCCCAAGCTCTGAGTGCGCGCTCCGATCCTCGAAGACTCCCGACCCGTCGTTGACAAAGAGGTTGCTGCCCTCGAACGTCAGCTCGGTCATGAACAGATCTTCGTCGCCATCGTTGTCGAAATCCCCGGCGTCGACGCCCATGCTGCCCTCGGCTTTTCCATCAACGGGCAGGGCCGCTCCGGCGAGGAGCGCATCGTTCCGGAACGTGCCGTTGCGCAGGTTGATCCAGAGCTGATTCTCCTTGCCGTCGTTGGCCACGTAGATGTCAATCCAGCCGTCGCCGTTGAAGTCGGCCGTCGTGACGCCAAGCGCCGGCCCGAACTCGCTGGCCACGCGCGATCGCGCCGTGACGTCGGCAAAGGTGCCGTTTCTCTGATTTCGGTACAGCCGGCCCGGAAGCGGGCTGTAGCTGTTGGGCGTGCAGTAGTCGAGCGCCCCAGACGAGCTGAAACAATCGGTGTGGGTGTCGAGGCTGTAGCGAAGGTACTTGCCAACGTACAGGTCGAGCCACCCGTCGCGATCGAAATCCACAAACGACGCCGACACACTCCACGACGCATCGTCGGTCCCGCTTTGCTTCGACACGTCCGTAAAGGTGCCGTTGCCATTGTTGCGGAACATCTGGTTCGGACCGAACTTTGTCAGGTAGATATCCACCCAGCCGTCGTTGTTGAAATCACCCGCAGCGACTCCCATCCCGTAGCCGTGTGCCGTGATCCCACTCTCCCGGGTCACATCCGTGAATCGCAGCGCGCGGGAGCCATCGGGGCGAACCTGGAGATCGTTGCGATAGAGCCGGTCTGTCGGGGGCTGCGAACCTTTCAGCGGGGACGACGGTGTGCCCGTTCCAAGCATCTGGCCCTGAACGAGGTACACGTCGAGATCGCCGTCGTTGTCGTAGTCCAGCAGCCCGACCCCAGGCGCGAGGATCTCGGACATGTAGAACTTGCCGGACATGCCGTTGAAGTGGACGAACTCCAGCCCGCTTTCCGCAGCGCGGTCCACGAACCAGTCAGAACTGGTGTTGGTCTCTGGAGTGCCGGTGTGGGTGGCAGGTTGGGCCTTGCAGCCGACGAACGCGACGAGAATGACTGCAAGAAAAGGGGTCGGGAGTCTTTTCCGAACCACTCCGGACACTAGTTTGTGGAAAGAGGGGAGGCCTGCCGTTCGAATACCACTTTGCCGTCGAAGATTGTCACGTCCACCTGACCATCGAGCAGCTGGTCCGGTGGGAGTGTGAGGATGTCGGTCGAAAGAACCACCATGTCGGCGAGCATGCCAGGCGCAAGCACTCCTTTTCGAAGCTCGTCGAACGACGCGTAGGCAGCGTCCCGGGTGTACGCGTCAATTGCGGATGTCACGGGCATACGCTCGGCGGAATCCAGTATCGGCGCATCGAGATCCGGGCTCGTGCGAGTGGCGGCGGCGTGGAGACCCAGAAGGGGATCGAGCGGCGCGGCCGGTGAATCGCTGCCAAAGACGATCGTGACGCCTCGCTCGGCAAAACTATGCCACGGCCATCCGCTTCTGGCGCGATCGGGCCCGAGATACTCAAGCCAGTCTCTCGAAAGGCTGAGCCGAATCGCTCGGGTGGGCGCCTGCTGGGCCATCAAGCCCAGGTCCTCGACACGCGCCAGGTCCGCGGCATCGATGGTGTCGATGCCGGCAAGACGATGGCGCCGGTCGCGGTCCGGCGCTGCGGGCTCAGACAGCGCGCCTGAATAGGCGTCGAGCGCAAGCCGCACGGCGGCGTCCCCGGCCGCTTCGATGACGATCTGCCACCCGCGGTCGTCGAGCGTTTTGATGGTGCGCAGCAACTCGTCCGCGGTATAGCGGGCTCGCCCCTTGAGCTTCCTGCCAGCGTAGGGCTCGAGCAGCGAGGCTGTCTGAGATTCCACCGAACCGTCGATCGACAGGGCAATCGCTCCGGTCTTGAGGAGTGGATCGTCAGGGTACTGGGCCCGGAGTCGGTCGAGCTCGTCGAGCTCGAAAGCCGTCGGCTCCTGGTCCACCGATACCGCGCCGTACACGCGCACCGTCAGATCGCCATCCTGCCGAAGCTCGTCGTACAACTCGAGGTCCGCCGCATCGTCTCCGGCCGACTGGATGCTGGTGATGCCGGCCTGGCGGGCTTCGAGCAGACGGGCACGCAGCGCGTGCAGGCGATCTTCCTGCGTTGAAGGCGTCAGGAGCCGCTCGACGAGGTGTCGCGCGTCGTTCTTCAGGGCGCCCGTTGGTTCGCCGGTCACCGGATCGGTGACGATGACGCCATTGGCGGGCGCGGGCGTGCGACGGGTTGATGCCGGCCAGCTTGAGCGCTTTCGAGTTCGCCCAGCCGGTGCGACCGTCGCGGCTGACGAAGTAGGCGGGTCGATCGTTCACCACGGCGTCGAGCTGCTGGCGTGTCGGCATGCCGCCCGGAAAGGCTTCGTACGTCCAGCCACGGCCGACGATCCAGGGCTGTCGCGATTTCTCGGTGACAAACGCTCGAATGGTCTGCTGAATGTGCTCGACGGATTCGGTGAGATACAGATTGACTTCGTTGGACGACTGCGCTCCGTCCGCGAGATGCACCCGGGCGTCGTTGAAGCCAGGCAGCACGCTGCCGCCGTGGGCGTCGATGACGCGGGTCTGCGGCCGGCGCAAGCGTTTGATTTCGCGATTGGTCCCGACGCGGACGATTTGATTGCCGCGGACGGCCACGGCTTCCTCAATGCGGCCGTCCTCGGCCGCGGTGTACACCTTCCCATTGAGCACGATGAGATCGATGGCGCTGTCGTCGCGCTGGGCTCCGGCAATGATCCCGGCAATGATCGTTGCTGCAACAATTACCGTGACGATGATGCTGGTAAGGCGTGCGGCCATGCGACGGATTCTAGCATGCAACCTGTACACCGTACGGGTGCCGCGTGCTTGGTGCTGGGTGCCTGGTGCTGTGCCTGGTGCCGTGCCTGGTGCTGGATGCCTAGTGCTCCGTGCCTGGTGCCCGGGTGCCTGGTGGCGCGTGCCACACGTGGAGCGCGGGGGCTTTAGCCCCCGCGTCCCCGCACCGAGCCTGAAAGCTCCGCAGCGCGGCGTCTCGATCGGCGTTGGGGATGAGCGGAAATGTGTTCAGTACATGACAAAACTCCTGCTCGCTCAACTCGGTACGCTCGCGCCACGGCTGCTTGAAGTTGCGCGTGCTCAGGCGTCCACGTGTCGTCGGACTTCGATAATCTGACTGCCAGAAGGTTGGCGACGAAGCTATTGAGGATGCCGCACAGAAATGACTGTTCGATCGGACCCAGTGGTGTTTTCAGACAATACAACGTATGCGTGGTTACGACACGGCCGGCACGATGGCAGGGCTCGCGGGAGTCCGAATGCGCTATCGAGCCGCGAAGTAACCCGGTCGCGTTCGAGCAATCAGATTTGGGCGCTGCATTCGAACCGCGATGCGCCGCCAGCCACCATCCCGGCGGACGTTGTTCGATAGATAGCCAAGCACGTACTGACTCGTCAGCTCGTCAGCGATCTGGTTGTACACATTGGACAAGTCCGTTGGCCCCTTGGAGGTTAGCAGGCGGCCGCCCGTCTCTTGCGCAAGTGTTTTGAGTGCGAAATCCCCTGCGAGCCGGGAGGCGTTGCGCGCTCCCTGTTCCGCCGAACCGAGACTGATTGAGTAGATGACCGTTTGTGAGCGCTTTGCCAGGTCGATCACTTGATCGAAGGTGACGAGACTGGACGTGTCCTCGCCGTCGGAGAGCACAATGATGACTTGGCGGCGTACTTGGTCGGGACTCTGCGCTCTGGCGCTCTCGCCTTGTCTGAGCGCGATGTACACCGCGTTGTACAAGGACGTGGATCCGCCCGCAACCAGCCGGTGAATTGCCGCTTCCAATTTAGCGCGGTCGCTCGTCAATGGTTGGACGACTTCGACCCGGCTGTCGAAGTCGATCACTTCTGCGACATCACCTGGCCGCAACCGAGCGACGAACTCCATCGCAGCCTCTTGCGCCAGCAGCATTTGCTTTTCCATGCTGGAGCTCGTGTCGACCAGTAACGATACGGCAAGCGCAGTGTTGGCACGCGAAAAGAAGACCAGTTCCTGGGGTCGGCTATCTTCAACTACCGCGAAATCAGTCGCTGAGAGGTCAGCGACGTGGCGACCGGCACTGTCCGTGACCGTCACGCTGAGCGAAACCAGATCCGTGGTCGCCCGGAACGCCGGCTTTTCGCCAGTCTGGGTCGCCGTCGGTGCGCTGATTGCTGCGTGCATCCCTAATAGCACGAACGTGAGAAGCCATCGCCCCCGCTTGCCCGGCACGACTACACCCCTTCCCTCGCTAGTGAGGTCGCGGCCTCACTGACAGGAGACTCGGTACCCGTCGTCTCGACTGGGAACTCCACCGTGATGCACGCCCCTCGATCTCCGGGGCCGACCCCACAGGAAATACGGCCACCATGCAAGTCCACGATCTGTCGAGACATGTATAAGCCGATCCCGGCACCTCGCGCGGCAGGCCGAACCTCCGACTGATGGTGTTCGAGCCGGAAGAACTTGTCGAAGATCCGCGCCCGGAACGCGGGCGGTATGCCCGGACCGGTGTCGAGGACGCTGACCGACACGGTGTCAGGCCCTTCGACACCGCGCGGAGCGTTGCGGTGACTCTCGACCGTGACGCTGCCGCCATCCGGCGTGTACTTGAGCGCGTTCGACAGGATATTGTCGAAGACCGCGCGCAGGCGCAGCGGGTCGGCCCAAATCCGCGGTAGATCGGAGTCGACGCGAACGCTGAAGGAAATGCCCTGAGCCTTCGCCTGCGCCTCAACCCGTCGGACCGCTTCGGCGATCACCGCGGAAATGTGAACGCGCTCGAGATTGAGTCGAAGCTCGCCGGCTTCGATGCGGGTCAGATCGAGAAACTCATGGACCGTCTCGGTCAGTTGTTCCACACCGATGAGCGACGTGGCGACCAGTTCCCGCTGTCGAGGGGGAAGGAGGTGTGCCGCCTCCTGCAGCATGAGCAGCGTCATTCGGAGCGTCGTCAGCGGCGTCTGGAGCTCGTGCGACGCCACGCCGACCAGCTCTGAACGCATCTCATCGAGACGAACGAGATCCGTCACGTCGTACAGGAGGAGGATGGCGCCCCCTTGCTGAGGGCTTGATGACGGAACAGACACAACCCGCGGCAGGAGACGCTGAACGGCACCGTCCTGTTGCACGCGGATTGTGCGGGCCAGGTCCGCCGGTATGACAGCAGGAGCCCCTGTGGCGATCGCGTTCGTCACAGCGTCGAGGTCCAACCCGTCGAGTCGGAGGTCCTTGAGGGAGCGCGGTTCACGCACGCCTGCTGACTCCAAGACAATCCCGGCCGCCCGATTCATCGACTGGATTTGTCCGCTGGGATCGAGCAGCAGAACAGCATCCGGCAAAGCCTCCAAGGTCGCCTCGAGCGTGTTCTTGGCCCGGACGACTTCGCTGATGTTCGTGCGCCGGAACTCGGACAGATCCTCGGCCATTTGATTGAACGCGCCTGCCAGCTCCCCGAGTTCGTCCCGTGACGCGACGTCAATGCGTTCGGAGAACCGTCCCTCGCGGATTGCATTCGCGCCTCGCGTGAGTCGTCGCACGGGTCCGACGACGGTGCGTGTCAAGTGCCACGTCACAACCACCGCCATGCCTAGTGCAGCCAGCGTGATCAACAGGACCGCCCGTCGAGCCGCGCCGGCTTCATCTCGAGCATCCGCCACGGCTTGCCGCGCCAATTCGAAATGGCGATCGCGGATTGCGGTGGTGAGCGCGACAGCCCGGCGAAGGACCGGGTTCGCCTTCTGGTGGTACTGGACGAGTGCTTCCCGTTCCAACGCAACGACAATCACGCCGTCCGCGGCCTGTCGATAGGCCGTCAGCTCGGCCTTGAGCGGATATGCGAGCTCGCGCTCGTCGTCGGGCCCCAACACGTCGAAGAGCTCGGCAAGCGCTTTATCCACGACGGCGCGTTCGCGCGCCAGAACCTGGGTGCCGCGATCGTCGCCAGCCAGAATCAGCAGCACACCATCATCTTCGCGTTCCAGTGCACCGGCGAGCCGCGACGTCACTGCCGTGACGGACTCGCTCTGGCGCACGGTGTCGGTGGCGATGCCACTCAGGCGCGAAAGAGCGAAAAACGTCCAGACACTCGCTGTGACCGTCGTGAGCACGAGGAGGCCCGCCGCGACGATGAATCGAAGACGAAGACCGCCAGGGATCATGACGTCATACCAGGCCGTATCGCTTGCGTTTCCGCTGCAGGGTTGTCGCGTCAATGTCCAACGTACGCGCTGCAGCTTCGAGCGAGGGAGCTCGGGCGATCACACGCGCGATATGCTCGCGTTCCAATGCTTCGAGCGACACGTGGGCCCCGACACGTACGGACTGGCTGATACTTGCCGCGTCCGACGATGTCGGTGAAGCCAGCCCGAGGTCGATCGGTTCAAGGACGTCCGCTGTCGCGAGAATGACCGCGCGCTCGACGGCGTTGCGCAACTCGCGCAGATTCCCCGGCCAGCGATGGCTCAGCATCGCGTGTTCGGTGGCTGCAGAGAAGCGCAGGGCCGAGCGACGCTGCTTCTGGCCAAAGATGGACAAGTAGTGGTGGGCCAGCAGCAGAATGTCCTCCGGGCGCTCTCGCAGTGCGGGCAGCGTCAACGTGACGACATTGAGCCGATAGAACAGGTCCTCGCGAAAGCGACCGGTACGCACCTCGTCTTCGAGCGCGCGGTTTGTCGCTGCAATGAGTCGCACGTCGGCCCGCCGCTCACGGGCTTCCCCAAGGCGTTCATAGGTTTGGTCGTTCAGGAATCTGAGGAGACGGGCCTGCGCGTCAGCCGTCAGTTCGCCAACCTCATCGAGGAGGAGTGTTCCGCCTTCAGCTTCCTGCACTTTCCCCGCGACATCGGCGATCGCACCGGTGAATGCGCCCTTGCGATGTCCAAAGAGCGCGCTCGTCATCAGGTCGCCTGAAAGGGCCGGACAGTCGACCGTGACAAATGGCGCCTCGGCCCGAGGACTATTGGCGCGAATCCAGCGTGCGAGGACGTTCTTGCCCGTGCCGCTCTCGCCGCGCAGGAGGACAACGGCGTCCGAGGCGGCGGCGCGGGCGGTGGTCTGCAAAAATCGCTGAAACGCGGGGCTGAGGGACTCGAAGAATCGCCAGCTCGCCGCTTTCGTCCAGTTCCTCCTGGAGTTCCGCCAACCGGCGCCTGAGACGTTGGGCTTCCAGCACGCGACTAGCGACCAGTCGGATCTGATCGGGCGTGAACGGCTTCGGCACGTAGTCGACGGCGCCGCGTTTGATCGCATCGACGGCGCTTTCGATCGAGGCGAACGCCGTGACCACGATCACGCCGAGATCGGGCTGACGCCCCAGCATTTCCGGGAGCACATCGAGTCCCGCTTCAGAGCCCAGCCACAAGTCAAGGAAGACCACATCGAAGTGCCCGCGGTCGAGTGCCTCAAGGGCCGCGCCACCCGTGGCGACGCCCAGCACCCGGGCACCTGCGGCCTCGAGGCACAGTCTCAACGACTGTCGCACGCCGGCATCATCGTCAACGACCAATGCTGCCCAGGGCGCCTTGCCCGCGGTCGTGGGCCCGCTCACATCCTGACTGTACTGCTTGTTCCATGGGAGTGTGCCCCTCATCCGCTTCGCAAGCTTTCCGCCACCGGCTAGCTCCGAATTATGTCCGCGAAACGGGCGTCCCAGGCGACAGCCTTCATTATGTCGCTGCAAATTGCGGCGTCGTTGGTGGGCAAGGCCTGCGAAACGCCGGGACACGTAGACCGATGTGCCGCAGATCTTGGAGCGAGGCTATTATCGACGGGTCCCCGCGAAGCTGTCTGTTGCGAGCGAGCGGGTCGACACACACGCGTCAGCTCGCCATTCTTGCCGGCGACCTATTCTAGCGATGCCGTTCCCCTCACCGATCCGGCCCCCTCGTCAGGTGCGCGTCGTCCTTTCGTCGACCGCGCTCCTGTCGTTCATGTCGGTCCGGAAAGCCGTGGCGCTGGCCGTCGCGCAGCTCGGCGTTTCGGCATTCTTTCTTGCCGGACCGGCCCGCTCAGCTCTCGGGGAGTCCGCCGTCTGGTTCGTGTTGGCCGCAGCGGTGTTGAGCGCGTTCGTGCGAGCCCTCGATGTCGAGAGCTGGGCGCTGTTCGTGCCGGGCGGCTTCGTGGGGCGTATCCAACACGCATTCGGCCCGCGCGCGGCCAGAGTTGCCGCTGCCGCCGGCCTGACCGAGCGTCTCTTCCTCGCGGCGCTCGCCTGCCTGGTCATCGGACACTATGCGGCCGCCGTGGTCGTGACAGCCATCGCGGGATTACGCCTCACAGGGCACGTGAGACCGGAGGATGTCGCGACGCTTCTCGCAGTGCTTTCCATCGGGCTGTTGTGGATCCGCGCTCGCATCGGCCGGAACCTGAGTTCTGACGCGCTCGCTAAAGGTGTGTGGGTTGGAGTCGGAATTCTCCTGCTCACAATTGGCTGGGGCTTCTTCAGCATTGCAGGTCACGGCGGCGCGTTTTCCGGCATGCTGGCCTCTCCACCATCGCCGATCGTCGCGACCGGCTGGCCGCTCCTCGATGTCGCGCTGGTCTATTTGTTCGGACTCGCCCTCGCGCTGCCCGCCGTGGGCAGCGGCGAGGCCTTGGCCCGAGCGGCCCACGAACTTCCGCCGCCTCGCGTTCAGGCACTCCGGCGAACGGGCCTGCTCACGGTGCTCTTTACCCTGTTCGCGACCTCACTCGGGACCTTTCTGTTCGTGCTGCTCGTGCCGCCTGCCGAGCTGAGTCTCTGGACCAATGCTCCTCTCGCAGGGTTGGCGCAACACCTCCGGGGGCCTTCCTGGACACGCGACCTCATCGCCCTGGCGCTGGCTGCAGGCGCCTGGTTGATGCTGCTGCCAGCAGCTCACGCAGCCCTGACCGATGCCGAGCAGATGTTGCAAGAGCTCTCGATCGAGGGTCTGCTGCCGGAAGGTCTCACGTCTCTCCACACTCGCTTCGGCACGCCGGCGCGCGCCGTTGACGTGGCCGTCGGCGGCAGCGATCGTTGTGCTGCTGGTGAGCAGTGGGCAACTCGCATGGCTTGGGCGAGCGTACGCGATCGTCATTGCCGTGACGGTGTTGCTCAAAACCGCGGCGGTCATTCGGTTCCGGCGGATGCGACCTGGCGCCACGCCATTCAAGGTGCCGTTCAATCCGCGCGTGGCCGGTCGTGAAATTCCATTAGGGCTCCTCGGTCCAGGCCTGCTCTTCGCCACTGCAGCCCTGGTCGCCGTACTTGTCGGCGATCCACCGTCGTTGGCGACGCTCGCGCTCGTGGGCGGTCTCGTCCTCCTGTTCGGACTTGCTGGCTCCAGTTTGAAATCGGCCGCGAACGCCGAGGGGCTTGACGTGTTCGAGCTGCTGCCAACCTCGGAGCTCTCGCTCGATCAGATGGATGCTCGTCCCGGCAACGTGCTGGTGCCGATCCGCAATCCCCATTCGCTGGCTCACGTCGCCGGTGCGCTCCAGGCGTCCGGTGACCGGGACGTGGTCGTCATGACCGTGCGGTTGCTTGGCGTCGATGTCAGCGAGGATGCGTCCGGCGAGTCCGGCGCCGACGCCCGCCGAGAGACGGCTGCTCTCCGAAGTGGTCGCTCTCGCCGAGCGGCACGGGCGCTCGGTACGCCTCCTCATCGTGCCGGCGCGCAACGTGTTCGACGCCGTCGTTGCGACCGTCCTGCGTCTTCGCTCGTCAGACGTGTACGTCGGCGAATCGTCGACCCTCTCCGCCGAGGAACAGTCCAGGTTGCTCGGCGAGGCTTGGGAGCGGGCCGCGAAGCCGGAACCTGTTGATGTTCGACTCGTCATCTACCACCGCAGTGGGCGCGCCGATACCTACCACCTCGGCGCCCACCCGCCATCTCTCACGCCCGGCGATCTCGATCTGATTCACCGCGTGTGGCTCGACGCCGTCAAGGCCGTTGGACCGCACGTCCATCATCACGACGTCGTCAGAGCCGCCCTTACGCACATGGAAGAACAACTGAACGGTCCCCAGCGCGAGGAGGCCCTCGCAAACATCCGGCACGTGGCCCGACCGGCCGACGAAATCGCGGCCGTCGTTCGCGCCCGCGATTACGCCAGGTTGCGAGACATCACCCGCAATCGCCACGCGAGCGATCTTGCGGAGCTTCTGACCGGCCTCAGCCTCGAAGATCAAGTGGTGGCGTTTCGCGTCCTGCCTCGGAAGGACGCGGCGGCGGTTTTCGAGTACCTGACGCAGGAGGCGCAAGAATCGCTCCTGAAAGCCATGGCGCAGGAGGATGTGGCCGCGCTGCTCAACAACATGGCGCCGGACGACCGCACCTTGTTCCTCGAGGAGCTGCCGGCGACGGTCACGCGCCAACTACTCGCGTTGCTCACGCCGGCTGAACGGTCGGTCGCCCTGACGCTGCTCGGCTATCCCGAAAAATCCGTCGGCCGGCTGATGACCCCGCAGTACGTGGCGGTCCGCGAGCAATGGACGGTGCGGGAAGTGATGGATTACGTGCGGGCCCACGGACACGACAGCGAAACGCTGAACGTCATCTACGTCGTCGATGAGCAGGGCTTGTTGATCGACGATATTCGCATCCGCGAGTTTCTGCTTGCCCCGCTCGACCAACGTGTGGCGGACCTGATGGACCGCCGCTTTGTCGCGTTGAAAGCCACCGATGACCAGGACGCCGCGGTCGCCGTGTTCCGGCAGTATGATCGCACGGCACTGCCGGTGACCGACACGGCGGGCATGCTCATCGGAATCGTCACGATCGACGACGTGCTGGATGTGGCAGAGGCGCGAGCGACAAGGGAGATCCAGCGCATTGGTGGTTCAGAAGCCCTCGACGAGCCCTACATGGAAATTGCGTTCTGGCGGATGATCCAGAAACGCGCAGGCTGGCTGACGGCGCTCTTCCTTGGCGAGATGCTGACCGCCACGGCCATGGGCGCGTTCGAGGAGGAAATCTCGCGAGCCGTCGTGCTTGCCCTGTTCGTGCCGCTCATCATCTCGAGCGGCGGCAACTCGGGATCGCAGGCGGCGACGCTTGTCATTCGGGCGCTGGCGCTTGGAGAAGTGGGGCTCCGCGACTGGTGGCGTCGTGATGCGGCGCGAGATCCTGGCGGGACTGTCGCTTGGTGCCATTCTCGGAAGTATCGGATTTCTGCGCATTACCCTGTGGTCGGCGTTCTCCGATATCTATGGACAGCACTGGCTCCTGATCGCGGTGACGGTCGCGGTGTCGCTGATCGGTGTTGTGCTGTGGGGCACGCTCACCGGGTCGCTCTTGCCGTTGCTGATGCGACGATTGGGCTTCGACCCGGCTGCGTCCTCAGCACCATTTGTGGCGACGCTGGTGGATGTGACCGGCCTGGTGATCTACTTCAGCGTCGCGCTCGTCGTTCTGCGCGGCACGCTGCTGTAGCCGGACCATTCCAAAAGACCCTCAGGTCGCGATGTACCCCCGGCGCGCCCTGACGCGCAGCGCTTGGTCGCGGACCTCCACCCGGATGGCGTGCCAGCGGCCGTCACGATGGCCAAGGCTCGGGTAGCCGAGTTAGTACTGTCTGCTCAATTCATCGGCGATGGTAGCGGTCGCTGGATCAAGGTCGCGTGATCTGCGCACGACCTCTGTCCGCCCGCCGCTGCTGTCGGTGATCTCGCGCAGTGCCGACACGTTGAGCCGATCTCCGACGCCGACCCCTGTTGTCGGCGGATGCGGTGGCGGTGCGGGCCACGGCGTGCGTGGGCGCCCGCCGCCTGGGATTGGGAAAGGAATGGGCAGCGGCGGGAACGTCGGTCGCCGTGGTGTCATCGTGGGCTCTCCCTCGCCATCGATCCCGACTGCATAGACCAGCACTTCAGTCCCGCGCACAACCTGTCGAACCTCCTGGATGTTCGAGCGGCTGTTGGTATCGTTCCCGTCCGAGATGACAATCAGGGCTTTCTTGCGGTTGCGTCCACTCTGGGCCATCGGCAGGGCCTCTATCACCGCGTCGTACATCGCCGTACCGCCAACCGCTCGGACGCGACGGAGAGCGGCGCTCACGGCATCGCGATTCGTAGTCCACTCCTGCAGCAATTCGACATCGCTCGAAAAGCCGTAGAGGAAAACCTCATCCTCCGGATTCAGGAGCTGGTCGAGGAAGCGTTCGATGGCGGCGCGCGCGTTCGCGATCTTGTCGCCCGCCATGCTGCCGCTCGTATCCAAGACGATGCCCAAGCTCACTGGTACCGTTCCGCGCTGAAGTGCGTGACGTCGACGGGCCGATCATCCTCGTACACGACGAAGTCCGTCTGCCTGAGTCCTGGCACGAAGCGGCCCGACCGATCCGTCACGGTTGCCGTGACATTGATGAGCTCGACGCCGCTACGAAAATGAAAGCCGTCTTGACCGTCAGAGCCGACTATCTGAAGTTGCGAACGCCGCAACTACGGCCACCACGATCGCTGCGCTGCGACGAATGGTGGGATAGGGCATGATCGCTTCCTCGGTCGTCTGGCGACTTGGCATCTCCGCCGGACTGGATGGTGGCGCCGGAGCAAAACGCTTGCCACTTCGTCTGTGCGGTCTACTCCGCAATTTCCGCTGGTCTTGCCTCCCACAGGCAGGCGCGTTGTTGTGGCCGATCGGGTGACAGCCGGGCGTCCTCTAGATCGATGACTCGCGGATCTTGATTCGGGCTAGCTACAGATCTCACCGGCTCGCTGACACCGGCAATCGTTACGGAAGCGGAATCACTTCGGCGTCCGTGAGCAGGACGATACCTTCCGCGATCATCGGCCTGATCGTTGGCAGCACGTCACGGAGCTTCGCTTCACTGTCGATAACGACAGATGCGGTGGGTTTGTCGTGTGGCAGGCCGATCAGCCCTTTGCGATGTATGCTGCGATGCGCGCCATAGCCGGTGAGGCCCTGGAGCACGGTGGCCCCCGCGATGCCGTGCGACTCAAGTACACGGATCAATCGCCTCGTGCAGCGGCTCACCCTCCCACTCGTCTCGTGCGTCGAAGATCGCGAGGAGCAGCTTTGCTGGTGCCGCAATCGCGGACCTGCGCTCAGCTGTCATGGTCATGTCTCTCCCGGGCTATTTGGGCCACCTCTGACGCCCGGCTACCGTCCTCCGGCTGCCACATAGTACAGGCTCGGCAGCACGAGCAGGGTCAACAACAGCGTCGAGGCCAGGCCTCCGACGATGACCGTCGCCAGCGGGCGCTGGATGTCCGACCCGATTCCGGTCGCGATAGCCGCGGGGATCATCCCCAGCATCGCGACGACGATCAGCATGAACATCGGACGCACCTGAGACTTCGCGCCCGGACACGACCGCCTCCAGCAGCGAGGCACCCGGCTCGCCCACGCGGCGGTTGATTTCCGCGACGTACAGGAGTCCGCCCATGACCGCGACGCCGAACAACGTCACGAAGCCGACGGCGGCCGAGACCGACAGGTGGATGCCGCGCAGGTAGAGCGCCAGAATCCCTCCGACCAGTGAGAACGGCACGTTCACCAGCACGAGCCCGGCGTCGCGGACAGAGGCGAATGCCACGAACAGCAGGCGCGAAGACGATGAGAATCGTGATCGGGAGGATGAGCGCCAGCCGCGCGCGTGCTCGCGCCAGGTTCTCGAATTGACCACCCCAGCTCAACCCGGTAGCCAGGCGGCAGCTTCACTGCCGCGCCACCTGTCCTGCGCCTCCGACACAAACCCGCCCTGGTCCCTGTCGCGAATGTTCGTCCGCACCGTGATCTGCCGCTCGTTCTCACGGCGCGCGATGATGCTCGGGCCGCGGACCGTCTCCACACGCGCGAGTTGACCGAGCGGCACGCGTCCGCCGCTCGGGCGTCGCCACGAGAATCTGCCCGATAGCCGTCGGGTCGGTGCGCGCCTCCGGCACGTACCGGACCGTCATGTCAAATCGCCGCTCTCCCTCGAAGACGGCGCCCACGGCCCTCCCACCAATCGCCAGCTCGATGACATCCTGGACGTCACTGATGTTGAGGCCATACCGGGCAAGGACGCCGCGATCGACCGCCATCCGCAACTGCACCTGGTCGGCTTCCTGTTCGATCGAGGTGTCGGCAGCCCCCGGCACGGTCCTGATGACCTCGAGTACGTCACTCGCCAGACGCCGCAGCACGGACAGATCGGGACCGGTGATGATCACCGCCAGATCGGCTGACGACCCGGTCGCAATCTCCGTAGACGTATCGATGATCGGCTGCGTGATGTTGAAGGTCGCGCCAGGAATGTGACTGTTGAGTCGCTGCGCCAGCTCCCGACGAGATCGCGCTTTGTCTTGCCGGACGGCCACAGGGCATACGGATGCGGCTCGATCAGGAACTCATTGCGATTCGGGCCGAACGGGTCCATCCCGAGTCGTTTCGGCCGCTTTGGGACATGACCATCTTGACTTCCGGCGACTGCCGCATGAGTTGCCGGATGCGAGCCGCTGTTTCGGCCGATTCTTCGAGTGAGATCCCGGGCGGCAGATTCGAACGAACCCAGATCACGCCTTCGTCGAGCTGCGGCAGAAATTCGGTGCCCACGGCTCCCGCCAGCGCCAGGCCAAGGAGCACGAGCGCCGGATGCCGTGGCGATGACAAGCCGCGCGTGCGCGAGCGTCCAACGCACCGCCATTTCGTATCGGTCGAACATCCAATCGAGCACTGGATTCCGCCAGGTACGGGCGCCATGGCGAAATACCCATGTGGCCAGCACGGGGACGAGCGTGAGCGCGAGCACGACGCACCGAGCAGCGCGAAGCACACGGTATACGCCATTGGCGTAAACAGCCGGCGCTCCACGCGCTCCAGCGCGAACAGCGGAAGGTAGGCCGCAATGATGATCACCAGCGAGAAGAAGATTGGCCGCTGCATCTCGATCGCCGCTCGCCGAATCATGTCGTCGACCGTCGACCGGCTGGCCCGTCGATCCCGTTCCGCCGAGTCGCCGCAGGATGTGCTGCACCATGACCAGGTTGCCGTCGACGATGATGCCGAAATCGATGGCGCCAAGGCTGAGGAGGTTCGCCGGGATGCCGGCAGGTGCATGCACACGAACGCGAAGAGCAGCGACAGCGGAATCGTGACCGCCGTCAGGAGCGCGGCTCGGACACTCCCCAGAGTCAACGACAGCACGAGGACGACGATGACGAGAGCTTCGGTCAGCGTCCGGGAAATCGTGCGGAGAGTGTTGGCCACCAGCTCCGTGCGATCGTGAATCGGCACGATCCGCACACCCTCGAGGCAGGCGCGTGGCGTTGAGATCGTCCACCGCCTCGTGGATGGCCGCCAGCACGTCGCTCGGGTTCTCCCAGCGCCGCATCAGCACGATGCCTTCGACGCCGCCGACGCGATCGTTCACACCGAAGATCCCGGTCTGGGGAGCAGCGCCGATCGACGCCCGGCTGACATCCCGCAGCAGGATCGGGACACCATTCTTGGCTTTCATCGCGATGTTCTGGACGTCCGGCACCGATTGAATCAGGCCGACGCCACGGACGACCATCGCCTGCTGACCGCTGCTCACCAGCGCGCCGCCGGCGTTGCGGTTGTTCATCTCGACCGCCTGCGCAACCTCCGCGATGGTCAGCTTGTATTTCTCGAGCGCGAGCGGGTCGACGGCGATCTGATACTGCTTGATGAGTCCCCCGAACGTGACGACCTCGGCGACGCCCGCGACCTGCGGCGAACGTGGCGCGATGACCCAGTCCTGGAGCTCGCGCAGCGCCATTTCGTCGTATCCGTCGCCGTCGATGATGTAACGGTAGAACTCACTGATCCCCGTCGACAGCGGTCCCAATGTCGGCGTGACGCCCTCCGGCAGGGCCACGTCACGAAGCTTCTCGATGACCAGTTGCCGCGCGAAGTAATCGTCGGTGCCGTCGGCGAATGTCAACTCGACGACCGAGAACCCGAAGATCGTGCGGGACCGGCGCGCGATGACGTGTGGCACGTTGTTGAGTGCCCGTTCGATCGGCACCGTGACCTGCTGCTCGACCTCCTCGCTTGCGTTGCCGGGCTGGACCGTGATGACGACGACGTTCGTATCAGAGATGTCGGGATAGGCTTCGATTTTGAGTTGCTGAAACGACCAGATCCCCAGAGCGACGAGGCCAAGCCCGAGGACCAGGGTCAGTAGGCGGTGGTGGAGCGCGTAGGGGAGGAGGCCGGCGCATCGAGCAGCGCCGCTACTGACCCATGAGCAGCATCGTGCCGTCTACGACCACGCGATCGCCGCTGGCCAGGCCGCTCGTCACGACGACCGCGTCGTTGCGGCGAGGACCGAGTGTCACGTCACGCCGCTCGAACTCGCCTCGCGTTCGCTCGATGAAGACGCTCGTGCGCCGCTCGTCCTGCACGATGGCGCCGGCCGGGACCGTCACGACGGGCCGGGCGGGGCCGGTATAACGCACGCGCGCAAACATGCCCGGCTTGAGCAGCCGGCGGCGATTCTCCAACTCGGCAATCACGCTCACGCTGCGGGTCTCGGGATCGAGTGCTCCAGCCACGCGTGCCACCCGCCCCTCGAAGGGTTCGTCGGGATAGGCCGCCACGCGCGATCGTGACCCGCTGCCCGGTCTGGATGCGGGCGAGTGCGCTCTCCGGGCACGGACGCCACCACCCACACACGGGTCAGATCCGCGACAGCCATCACCGGCGCCGCGGTGTCGCTTCGGTACTCGCCTGGCGCAGCGGCGATCTCGACGACCTCACCGGCGATCGGCGACCGCAGGCTGCCAGCGCCTCCTGCTGCTCGACGTTGACGCCGAACAGCCGCAACCGGCGTGCGACGTCGTCTTGCGTCGCACGCGCCTGCTCCAGTGCCGCCGTCGCGACGGCGAGCTCGGTGTCCGCGACGAGCACTTCCTTCTGGGCGATGGCGCGATTCGCCAGGAGATCGCGCGTCCGGCTGGCATCGGCCTCAGCCTTTGCCAGTGCGGCCTCGCGCTGCCGCACGTCGGCCTGAGCCTGCCGCCACGCAGATTGCAGCTCGGAGACGTCTGGTGTTTCAAGCGTCAGCAGCACCTGGCCCTCGCGCACCCGGTCGCCCAGTGTGACGCTGACCTGACGAACTCGGCCCGGAACCGGCAGGGCAAGCCGCGCCAGCCGCGTCGGTACCGGTTCCACCTTGCCCGGCACCTCGAATTCGTCGACCGGGAGCACTGCACTCGCTCGCGGGTGCGACGCGGACGCGCTCGAGCTGCGGCGATGCCGGGTCGAAGCGAACGACGTTGCCCGAGCGAATCGGCGTCGTGACGGCGTTGGAGGACGGTGGCTCATCCCCTGACGAGGTGCAGGCTGGCGCCGTGGCGAGAAGCGCGGCGAGGGCTGTCGCGACCGGTGATCTCACGGAATCGCGTCCTCTCCCACGCTCGCGCGCACGAGAAACACACTGCGCGCGTACTCGGCGCGTGCCTCGTTCCAGGCCTGCATGGTCTCGTTGAACGCTCGCTGGGCATCGAGAAATTCGATCAGCGTGGCCTCTCCACGCCGATAGGCGTAGTCGGTGATGGCGCGAACGTCTCGCGCCTGAGTCGAGCATGTCCGCTTCAACCGTCTTGGAGCCGCTTCAGCTGAGGCGTACTGCGCCCCGCGCGATGTCGACTTCGGCGGCGATGACCTGCTCGAGCTGGCGTACCCGCGTGTCGGCTTGCGTTCTTCTTGCCGGGCCCGCGCGACGTTCCCCTGGTTCCGATCGAACAGCGGAGCGGCGTGCTGAAGAAGAGACCCATCGAGTTGCCGCGGCCGGCGAGTCCCTCCTGTCGCCGGTACTCGCCGCCCACCGTGAAGTCGATCTGTCCCTGCGCCAGCTGAAACCGGATCTCCGCTTGCGATCGTGCGCGAGTTCGCTGCAGGGCGCGGAGATCCGGTCGTGCGCGAAGCGCGCGGCCTCAGATCGATCGCGCTGCTGCTGATCGGCGATGGCCGCTCCAACGGCTCGATCTCGACTGGGACGACGCCTGATGCACGGCCTATCACCCGCTCCAGGCGTCGCGTCTCTCGTGCGCACCTTGAGCTCGGCGCTGCGTACGGCCTGTTCCGACTGCAATGATGCGATCCGACTGCGGAGCAATTCCACTTCGGCTACCTCGCCACCACGGACGCGGGTTTGGTTGAGGCCCACGATCGCGTTGAGGCTCGCGGCATTCTCCCGGGCAAGCGCCAGATTCTCCTGAGCGAGTTGTAGGTCGATAAACGCCTGTTGCACGTCCAGTTTCAACGTGCGAACCACATTCAGGACTTCGGCGAGGGCGATTGCGCGCTCTTCCTGCGCCAGGCCGATACGGCGAGCGCGTTTGGCGCCGCGTTCGAGGAGAAAGTGACGCGCACGCTGTACTCGGGAGGGCCCGCGCCATTCTGCTCGTCGAAGCCGGTGCCCAAGAAATCGAGGTGATCCCCGCCGAGGCTCAACACCGGGTTGGGACGTAGCTGCGCAGTGATCAGGTTTGCCTCGGCGATCGTGACACCGGCGCGGGTGGCAATCAGGTCGAGGTTCTTCTCGAGCGCTTCGGTGATGGCGGCGTCGAGCGTCAGGCGTGTTAAGGCCGCGCCCGTTGAGGGAGATGCGCGACAACGATGGCAGATGTGACGAATGAAAGGCCGGCGAGGACGCTCAGGCGCACACATTGCACTGTGGCGCCCACTGCAGCGGATATGCCGTTCGTGTTGAGCTCGAAAATCTGCAGATTCAGGTGTGAAAAGCGGTGCTGTCCGTGCGGTTTGCCGCTGGCGACTGCAAGCCGCTCCGGGATTCTGCATGGGCGGGTCGGCCGTTATCCCTCCCGCACATCGCCTAGCGAAGGCGCTTCGTGGCCACTCGAACCTGGCGCGGTCTTTCGCGGTATTCGTCAGCGCGCAGGGGCAATGTCTTGCCCTGGGAAGCCAGTCTGGGTTTGTCGCACACCGGACGGATCGATGTTGCAGACGAGCGAATGATGACACCAACGTGGGACTACCAAGTCATCGAGGAACCCAACCCTTCGGCCCTTCAGGAACGGCTTGTCAAGGCGGACCGTGACGGGTGGGAAGCCGTGAGCCTCGGGTACGCCGGGGACTATCGCCTGCTCGCGCTCATCAAGACGTCGCATGGCGACAACTAGAAGAGCACCGTCTCCGTCCCGGACTGAGGGTCCCGCAAACCACGGGTTGCGACGGCCGAGCGCACACGATGAACGAGTGAATGGTTCCTGAGGCAGGCAGGAAGTCATATGTTCGGCGATGATCGACGCACAAAAAGACCAATCGCCGCACTCGCGAGGCGTGGCTGCTGGTGCGTCCGTGGTGACACATGCGCTTGCCGGCGCGTTCGGGATCTGGCTATCAACGTTGCCCCAATCCTTCGACGCGCCCGAACCAGCGCGACCCGCTTCACGATACGACTTGGTCTGGATTGCATCTCCTGGACCGGGAGGGGTGGTGGTGGCGGCGGCAATCGGACGAAGGTGGCTACGCCAGCGCGACAAGACGGTAAGGATCGCTTGACCGTCCCGACATGCAGTCGGAACCTTAAGCCGGTCGAAACACAAAAGAGCCTCCACCTCATCGGGGCCCTCTAGGAATCCCTGCGAAACCAATGGCCGCTGCAACTGAGATTGCACATCAGGCGTTCCGATCCGACACCGTCCATCGAGACGACGCAAGGGACCGGTTCGGGCGGCGGCGCCGGAACGGGCGCAGGTAGCGGCAGTGGCGAGGGACGAGGCTCCGGATTGGGTCCTGGCTTCGAGCGGTGGCACTGGTGGGGGTGCATACCAGCCGGGGAGCGGCGTGTGGATGCCACGACTCGTCCGTGAAGTAAAGCCAAGCTACACGGCCAAGCGATGCGAGCCAAGGTGCAAGGCATAGTGGTGGTCGAATGCTGGTCCTTCCTGACGGTACGGTCGGCGACATCAGGGTCATTAAATCTCTCGACAAAGCATTCGGTTTGGACGAGAGGCGGTGAAGGCAACGAAGCTGTGGCGTTTTGTGCCGGGTCTTCGCTTTGGTGAGCCAGTTACCCGTGTTCGTCATGATTGAGCTCTCGTTAACGCTCCGTTACGGCGCATGCGGTTGCGGCTTCTCATCCTCGTTGTCATCGCCGCGCTGGGTTGCGCCCGGCCCTGGTACATGCCGGATTTCCTGCCCCCAATCCCAACGGTTGCTACGTCTTCGTGTACGACCGCCCAAACCACCAAGGCGTCCGCGATGTGTTGAACGGGCCAGGACGCTGGCCAACTCTGGAAGGACTGGCTCAGGCCAATGAGCAGAGCTGGCGAAATCGAATCCGCAGTCTCCGCGTCGGGAATGGTGCGACTCTGACTGTTATCGGACGGTTCGTTCACGGGTGCGTCACAACGCTTTGGCCCAGAAACCAATCATCCAATTCTCGAACCAGCCTTTTCAGGGCGCATCGAATCTCTCGAGCTGACGTGTCAATCGTCGCCCAAACTCTAAAGCCGAGAGCCCAGAGCCTAGCGCCGCTCGAAGAAGCTGCCGCAGCGCGGCGTCTCGATCCGCGGCTGGGACGAGCGGAAATGTGCTCAGCACATGACGAAATTCCTGCTCGCTCAGCTCGTATGCTCGCGCCACGGCTGCTTGAAGCTGCGCGTGCTCAGGGGTCCACGTGTCGCCGGCCTTCGATAACCTGACTGCCAGCGTGGCGATCTCCTTGAACAAGAATCGCCCGGGCCGAGATGCGGCACCCGAAGGCGCCTCAGCGTGCCCGCGGTGACGTGGGTGGTCACAAACAGTCGCACGAGGTAGTTGGCGACGAAGCTGTTCAGGATGCCGCAAAGAAATGACTGTTCAACCGGGCTTAGTGGTGTTTTCAGGCAATACACCGTATGCGTGGTCACGACACCTGCCGGTACGACGGCTGCGATGAGAGTCAATCGATTGGTGGCTCTCGGCCACTTCCCGGTACGCCAGCCGCGCCCGGCGCCAGGCCGTTCGCTTTTCGAAAGACTTTCGCCAGGACGCCTTCGGGGATCCAGTGGCGCGATCGATCGAGACACACGCGGAAGGGCTCGATGTGCTTGCCTTCGAGAACCTGGGTCCCGGACCGGTCGTCGGTAAAGTGCTGCGAATCGTCGGTGGCATTCAGCTCGCGGCCGAATGTGGCGTTCCAGCCATCCGGTGCTGAGAGTGGTTGGTAGCGCTCGCAAATTCCTTCGAGCAATGCGACATCGGCCCTGTCACGGATCTCGGGGATGGTCAGATCGGGCCCGGAGATTCGCTCGATGAATCTCGCCGAGAGTCGAATCGGGAAGCCTTCCCACGAGTCGTCACCAATCGTGTCGAGAGCAGCCGGGTCCCGTTCGCCCATGCGACAAGCGACGTCGGTCGTCTCACCGTCGATGGTGGACGTGAGCAACACGAACTTCACGCTTCGATGAATGGGAAAAATTCGATCTCGATTTTCGAAGACAACGAGTGAATCGGTCTGACAACGGTTGAGGAGCTGGTGCCGAATCCTGCGAAGAGCCCTGATCGGTCATGAGCCCGGAAGGCAGCACGACCCCGAGGCGGCCGCCCCGACGCGTGAGCTGCATTGCGCGCTCGAGAAAGACCTGATAGAGGTTCACGTGTCCTGCTGATTGTGCCCGGTACGTCCCCGCATCCTTGATGAATCGTGTCCGCTGACCAACCATCCGGCGGTCGCTCGCTGCGCCCGGGTCGGCGCGAAGCATGTCCCATGGCGGATTGCCAATGACGGCATCGAACCCAGGTTCCGTGAGAGGCCGGCCGTCCATGTCCACGAATGCTTCGGGGAACTCGAAGATCCAATGAAAGAACCGCTCGCGCTCGGCCGTCCGGCGCGAAATGTTCAAGAGCCGCTCTGCAATCGGACCCGGCAACGTGGAGTGCCCGTGAAGCTGGTGGTCGGTCAGGGCGGCATAGATTGGTGACGATGGCGCTTCATCTTCGGGCCAGAACCAGCATCCACACCACAGGTCGGCTACGTCCCGCCATCTGCCGAGGGTCGCATGACGACCCGATATCTGCTCGAGCAGCTGCTCCTTCTCGCGAACGGCCGCGAGCGTGTCCCCAGGCTCACGAGCAATCCGCGCCCGATACGGCAGAGTCGCGCGCAAATCATCACCAAATTCCGTGTCGTCAAAGAATGGGAGCGACCACGAGGTTGCATGCGATCGGGTGACCGCCGATCGTGGTGGCGCTCGACGTGCGAGGTCCGCCGGCGTGGCTCCAATCACGCTGTTCCCGATGCGAAGGTGGTGGTCGAGGAATGTGAGCGGCCGGTCGGCGGCCAAAGTTGCCAACCAGAGTGACAATCGCGCCAGGTGGACGGCCATGGGATTGCGGTCGACACCGAACAGACAACGCTGCGCAACCATCCTTTTAAAGGTCGTTCGATCGACGTCGGAGACATCGGTCGTCGCGCAGGCTCCCGAGCCTACCAACGCCCCTTCATAGGCGCGAGAGAGATAGCGACATGCGGCAACCAGAAACGCGCCACTGCCCATGGCGGGGTCAAGGATGCGAAGAGACAGGATGGCCTCGGGTGTTGCGTGCCTGATGAGCGGGTATAAGGTGCGCCGAACCAGATACTCGGTGAGCGATCGCGGAGTGTAAAAAGTCCCGGTCGCTTTGCGTTCGCGTCCGGTCCGCTGAAGCCGGACTGATGGGTGTGGATTTCCGGCCCACACGGGCTCATAGTCGAGCACCCCTTCATAGACAGCACCGAGTTGCTCGACTCCGAGGTCCCGATAGTCAATTCGCTGGCGCCCCGTCCGTTGCCCTTCGGTCGTCGACAAGACCAGGAGAGCGCGTTGGACCGATTCCTCCCGTGCTCGAGATGAATCGATGACAGGCAGGGGTGCGAAGAGGCGTCCATTGAATGGGGTGACGCGCAGATCCCCGGCGACGCACCCGTCGCGAACGAGCCTCGCGATGGCCTGGAGCGTTTCCCAGAGGCCGCGTGGTTTCGCGGTGCGTTCGACAGCTGTACGCAGTGCCTCGATGGTGTAGTTGTCCCGATAAACCGGATGCCAGATCGGTACGAGACCACGCGCTTCCGCAAAGAGCAGAAACAGCACGCGGTAAACAGCCGTCAGGGATCCCTGAAACGCCGTTGAAAGTGCTGCCGGCGACGGGGGACGACGGTGACGATTGTCAGGGTTTGGACCGAGCAACGACGCAAGTACTTCTGCCACCGCCTCGAGCACCCCACGCCGCAGCGAACCGCACACGCCAATTCCGTGCGCCACCGACATGGCTGCGAACCGATCGATGAGAGCGCGCTGGCCGGTTCTGCAATCGCCCAGGCCCGAGATCGAATGCGCGTGCATGAAGAACCGCCCAGAACAAGGCAAAGCTGCGTGGGTCGTGGAGCGACAATTTCGAGGGCGAATTCGAGATGACAATCCGCGTAAACACGGGTCGTATCGACCAGCCGGACCTGCCGCCCGTTTGCGCAGATGCACCAGCGTTCACGGATGGAGACCTTCCCGGAAAGATTGCGCCAGACGTGGTCGAGGTGCTCGTCCCACGCTGCCACGAACGTCACAAGAGTGGCGCCTGGAGCCTGAGCCACGGATCGCAGCGCTTTATCCGTCGGAGTTGAAGGCGCGTCGACATCCCATCCCAGAATCCGCAACAGCGGCTCGACACCACCATCCCAGATGCTCCTCACACTGGACGTTGGGCCGAGTGTCGCTTCTGTGCGCTGCCACCACTGCAGCAGTGCTGCGTGAGCCCGGTCTCTGGTCGTTTCACCAAGCTGCCCGGCAAACGTCAGGAAGAGGATCTCTTCGGCAAAGAACTGCGAGATGAGCGAACCGGTGACACCTGCCAGCATGACGCGTCGAAATCACGTCACCACGAGCACGAGAGCCAGTTCCGCGTGGTCCAAGAGTGAGAGCTCGTGGGCTCGATCGATCTGTCTCACCCGGGTGATCTCGTCACCGATCGAAGTCTCGTGAGACAAAAGCGCGGCGTCGTGCTCTCGAAGGTTTCGGGTGTGAAACAGGCCGGGTTGAACTGGCGGATCCGATCAGAGAATCTCTTTCGATCGCTCGAATCAACGATAGCTCGCGCGCGCGTCGTGCCTCAACAGCGGCTTCGTGGTCGGCAACGATGGTTCTGAAGCGCTGCTGTGCGATCGCAAGGGCTCGCGCCTCGAGTTCGGGCCCTGCAACATCCAGGACGTCCCGCACCACTCCGCGCAACGTTTTCGGGCGCCGGAGTTCGTGACGCATTGGTGCGGACGACCTGAAGAGCGGCGCGGCAAGAGAAACGAGAACGTGTTCGACCAGCTCGCCGTCCCCACCGATCAAACGTGCGACGACCAGGCAAACCAGTGAGGATGCATTGACGAGGTGTCCGATCTGTCGCTGACGCAAGACAGTAACGGGGACGATGTCCCGATCGCATCCGGTTGTCACCAGCTCCAGACGCCGAGCGCCGTCGAGCCGCTTCGCTTCGGTCACAGCGGACTCACGCAGATCCGGCTGCGACACCACGTCCGGCTCAATCTCAGTGGCCGCGTTCTCGCTTTCCAGCATCACCCTCGTGAGATCGTCAACCGCCCCGAGGGGATCGTTAACGTGACCCACGGCGTGTCGTGCGCGTGCGAGTCGATGGATCAGCCGCTTCCGGATTTCCTCTTCAGAAGTCCCACGGGCCAAGAGGTTGATCGCGTGGACGGGACGAACCTGCCCCAGACGGTCCACACGCCCGATGCGCTGTTCGAGGCGCGTGGGGTTCCACGGCAGCTCGAGGTTGATGACGAGCCGGCAACGATGGTGAAGATTCAGGCCTTCACCTCCTGCGTCAGTCGTCAGCAGGACTCGCGTTGCGCCTTCCGTGAAAGCTGTCCGGGCTCGAACCCGCTCCAGTTCGTCGAGGCCGCCATGAATGACCGAAAGACGGTCGGCGGGACCAATCGCATTGGCAACGTGCAACAAGGTGTCGCGATATTCCGTAAAAATGATGACGGGTTCCTTCACACGCTGAAGGAAGCGGGAGAGTACCCGTACCTTGCGGCCGACCGGAACGGCACCGGCTGCCAGCTCGATCTCTTGGAGAATCGTCAGCTCTCGCTTACGGTCGGTGAGTCCCGGTGTGGCCAGAGTGGCCAACGGCTCGAGATCGCGATCGTCGTCATCATCTTCGGTAAGCGGGAGCAAGAGCTGAGAACCTGCCACAGGTTCTTCGTGACTGGAGAGCAGTTGTATCCGCCGTTGAAGCGAGATCCGCAATGAGGCTGGACTCGACAGCGCCCGCTTGGTCAGAACGGTCATGGCCAACAGGCTGTGCCCGCGGCGCACGTTGCGGTCCACAGCTTCCTCGTGGAACACGAGTTGTGCGTACGCACGCAGGAGCTGATGCAGTCGGCGTTCAGTTGTATCAAGGTTGACTGAAAACATCCGCACTCGACGTGTGACTGGAAGACCGACTTGAGCGCGCGCACGTCGGAACATGGCAACTGGCAGACCGTCCCCTTCGCCGAGGCGACAGAGTGCTGCGAACGCGGCGGAGTCTCCCGTGTGAGGCGTGGCGCTCACGAGGACGACCCGACGGGCTCTGGCGGCGAGATGTCTGAGGGCCGAGTGTCGCAGCCGTGCATGCGCTGTCAGATGCGCTTCGTCAACCACCAGCACGTCCCACACGATGGAGGCCAGGCTTCTGAGCGCCTCCATGCGCTTGATGAGATCGATCGACGCAATGGCAACGTCATCGAGCAGCCACGGGTTGGTGCCCTCGGGTAATACCGAACTTCGTTGTCGCAGCAGAGCCGAATCGACGATCGTGGACGGGATTGCGAAACGCGCGCGTAGCTCCTCCTGCCATTGCCGGCGGAGGCCGGCGGGCGTCAGCAGGAGCGCGCGATCGGCCAGGCCTCGTTCGCGGAGCTCGGCAAGGATCAGGCCGGCCTGGATTGTCTTCCCCAGCCCGACTTCATCCGCCAGCAGCATCCGACAGGCCAATCCGCGGACCATCGCCAACGCCGGCTCCAGTTGAAAGGGCAGCAGCTGAATCCGAGCGAGCGCAGCCGCTCGCAAGCCATCGAACGGATGGTCCAGCGACAGCCATTCTCTCAGTGCGTGACACCATCGCCGTTTTGTGACCACCCGCAGCGTTCTCGGACGCTCGTCGGGTTCGAGGCAGTCGAACGGATCGATGAGCGTGCGGGACTGGCCAATATTGTCGTGACTGATTCCAGTGAGCTGAACCACCGTGCACGCGTCGTACGGGTGGACGTGGTGAACGCGCCAGACCGCGCCGCGCACACGGACGCGCGCGCCGACCACAAGGTTGGCGTGCAGTTTCTGCAACGCGCGATCGCGATCAGAAGGCAACATTTGCCACACGGTGGCTGCATCCGCGCGAGATCAAGGCTCTTCGCCGGATACATCAGGGTTGTGGGGGCAAAGGGCGTTCCAGGCTCGGGATTCGGGGTTGGCCTCAGCCGAATCCCGAATCCCTAATCCCGAATCCCCGAGTTTTCGATAGACTCTGATCCCGTGGCGGGGACATTCACCGGATTCCCACGCGAGGCCATCACCTTTTTCAAAGGCCTCGAACGGAACAACAATCGCGACTGGTTCCAGGCGCACAAGGCGACCTACGAGCAGGCGTGCCGGGAACCCATGCAGGCGCTGATAGGCGAGCTCAAAGCTCGGGCCAGGAAAGATCTCGCGCATCAACCGCGACATCCGTTTCACGCCCGACCGGTCGCCGTACAAAACGCACATTGCCGCCGGCGTGGGCGGGTACTACGTCAATCTGTCGGCCGAGGGCCTGTACGTGGGGACCGGCATCTACAAGCCGGAACCTCCCATGCTCGCGAAGCTTCGGGCGGCCATCGACCGCGACGCCTCCGGACGCGAGCTTCAGACGATCGTCACGTCTCTCAAACGCAAGGGCTACGACGTTGGCACCCACGCGTCGCTGACGTCGGCGCCAAAAGGTTATGCGGCCGGTCATCCACGGATCGATCTCCTCCGCATGAAGGACATCTTTGCAGGCCGCGCGTTCAAACCGGCCGCCTGGCTTTCCACCCCGAAAGCGCTGGATCGTATCCAGCGCGTCATGCGCGACATTCAGCCGCTGACAAAATGGCTGGCCAAGCACGTCCGTGGAACGTTGAGCATCGCTGACTAAGCGGCAGGACCGTTGAAGCAAGATCCGGAGCGTAAGCGACGGCAACGCGTGGGGGTGGGGCCCCACGCAAACCAAAAAATGACTGCGAAAGACTTCCGCCGCATTGCCCTGGGCCTCGACGGCGCGATCGAAGGCGCGCACATGGGGCATCCCGATTTCCGCATCAACAACCGCATCTTTGCCACGCTCAAGCACGACAACGAGTGGGGCATGGTGATCCTGCCGCCGGAGCAGCAAGAGACATTCGTGCGCGAGAATCCCGGGACCTTCACGCCGGAAAAGGGCGCCTGGGGACGCGCGGGCTGTACGGCCGTTCGACTGCAGTCGGTCGAAGAAGATACGCTGGGCGAAGCACTGACGATCGCCTGGCAACACATCGGCCAGCAAGGGACCGGCCCCTTCCGCCGCGCGCAAACGAGCGACGAAATCGGCTCGACCGCGGTCGCGAAAACGCTGAAGTCTCCGGATGGTGGTCTCGAAACCTGATAGGATCGACCCATTCCTCAAGTTCACGTGCGGATAGTCGGCGTCCTGCTGGTGATCACTGCGGGCGCGGCGGCCGCCGTTGCTCCAGCCCGATTCGTCCGTTACAGCGAAGCGCGGCCGATTCTGACCGAGCTGGCGGGCAGGCTTCCGGCCGAGCTCGGCGGGCTGACCGCGGCGCAACTGGAAAGCGCATGGCCAGCCTGGATCGAGCGCCACGATCGCGATGTCCGCGCGCGGCTCGACCAGGGCGACGAAGACACCATCGTCAACTGGATGCTGTTCGGCACCTCGTTTACCTCGAGACCTCGTGCCGTGCTTGGCGCGGTCGAATCGGGCGCGGCCGGGGATCGCGAGCTGGTGTTGCGCCGCACCATTGAGCTGATTTCGGCCCGCGTCGAGGATCTTCTGACGGCGCTCGCTGCCCCCGGGACTGACGAGCGCCGTCTGTTCGCCCGGGCCTTTCTCCAGCGCAAAGGGCTTCGCTTCGCCACGGTTGCGGACAGGGAAGAAGCTCGAGAATATCTGCGCGCTGCGGTCGTGCGCGTGGCGGCCGAACAGGAGCAGATCGATCAGGAACTTGGCGCGGCGGGTAGTGAGCCTCTCGCCGAGTTCGTCCAGCGGTCCCGCCTGTTCCGCACGCGAGGTCTGTCGCTCGACACATCGCTCGTTTCCAACTATTCGGTCGAGCAGGCGCTGAAAGCGATGACAGCGCGCGGACTCCTCGCGCCCGGCACCGTCAGGCGCGTGGCCATCGTCGGTCCCGGACTCGACTTCGCGGACAAGGACGTCGGTTTCGACGTCTATCCTCAACAAACGCTCCAGCCGTTTGCCGTGCTCGATTCGCTCAGGCGGCTGGGGCTTGCGAGTTCGCCAGGCGATGCGGAAATCGTGCTTCTCGACATCAGCCCTCGCATCATCGATCACGTGACGCGGGCTCGGGCACGGGCCGCCAAGAACCTTGGCTACACGCTGAACCTGCCGCTGCCCAGGCGCACGCCGTGGCTCCCCGAGGTTCGCACCTACTGGCAGACGTTTGGCGATCAGATTGGCGCGAAGGCCGCGGCGCCAATGGCGAAGTCAATTGCGGACGTGGCCGAGTTACGGGCCGTCCGTGCGAGGCCGTCGGCCGTGCAACGGATGTCCGTGCTGGACGTGAATATCGTGACGGATCGACTCGACGGGGAAGCGTTCGATCTCATGATTGCCACTAACGTGTTCATCTATTACGACGAGCTCGATCAGGCGCTGGCGATGTCGAACGTCGAAGCCATGCTGAAGCCCGGCGCATTTCTGCTGGCAAACTTCTCGGCGCCCAATCTGACGTCGGTGACGATTCGCCCCGTCGAAACGACGACGACGCTCTACGCGCGCGACCCGGACGTGAAAGAGAACATTTTCGATTTCATCGTCTGGTACAAAGCGCGGGCGAATTGAGTGAATGCGTCTGTGTCCTCCGTGTCCTCTGTGGTGAAATCGGAGAGAGCGAGTTTCATGGTTCCCGCTCCGTCACTGCCCGCCTTCGCGAAGGGCCTTCTGGCTCTTGCGTTGCTGGCTGTCTCGTGTTCCGATCGGTCCCCTTCTGCCTCTTCATCTGCCGGGTCTCGGCCCGAACCTCGCGCGCAGGCGGGGGTAGAGGAGTGGTTCACCGACCGCGCACGTGAATCGGGCCTCGACTTCGTCCATTTCAACGGCATGACGGGCGGGTTTCATTTTCCCGAGGTCATACCGCCTGGCGTCGCGCTCCTCGACTATGACGGCGACGGCGATCTCGATGTGTTCCTGGCGCAGGGCCAGATGCTCGGAACGCAGCCGCTCGGCAAGGCGCTGCACCCGCCGCAGATTCCCCTGAGGAGTCGCCTGTACCGCAATGACCTCGAGGTGTCCCCGGACGGTATGCGCACGCTGCGCTTTACCGACGTTACCGATGCCAGCGGTGTGGTTGTACGCGGGTATGCGATGGGTGCCGCAACCGGCGACTACAACAACGACGGCTGCGTCGACCTCTATGTGACCAACCTCGAGCGGAGCCAGCTGTTCCGCAGCGACTGCGACGGCACCTTTACCGACGTGTCGACGGAAAGTCGTGCCGAGGATCGCGGCTGGAGCGTCTCGGCGGCGTTCGTCGATTACGACCGGGACGGGTGGCTCGATCTGTTTGTCGGGAATTATGTGCGCTACAGTTTCGAGGGGGACAAGCCCTGTCTCCATCCGATCGGCAGCCTCCGCGATTACTGTCCTCCCAGCGTGTACCGCCCCCAACCTGGCCGCCTCTATCACAACAACCGCAACGGGACGTTCACTGAAGTCACCGCAGCGGCGGGCATGGAACGCGAGTTCGGTCCGGCGCTCGGCGTTTCCACCGCCGACTTCAATGGTGACGGTTGGATCGATGTCTACGTTGCCAACGATGGCGCGCCGAACCAGTTGTGGATCAACCAGCGCAACGGCACGTTTACGAATACGGCGCTGGCGGCTGGCGCAGCGCTCGGCGCCGACGGGGAAGCCAAGGGCAGCATGGGCGTGGACGCGGGCGATTTCGACCACGATGGCGACGAGGATCTGTTCGTCACCGAGCTCGCCCGCGAGGGACACGATCTCTACATAAACGATGGATCCGGCGTTTTCGACGAACAGGCCTCCCGTGCCGGCGTCAGACTTCCAAGCCTGCGGTATACAGGCTTTGGCGCGGCCTGGTTCGACTTCGACAACGATGGCTGGCTGGACATCCTGACGGTCAACGGGGCGGTCAGGCATGAAGCCGAAGCGCTCACGCGGAACGAAACGTTTTCGCTCCAGCAGCCCAAGCAGTTGTTCCGCAACCTTGGCAACGGGCAATTCGCGGACGTCACCGACAAAGCCGGCGCGGTCTTGAAGCAGCCCGACGTCAGTCGCGGCGCGGCGTTCGGCGATGTCGACAACGACGGCGACACGGATGTCGTGGTGGCGAATGACAGCGGACCGACCAGATTGCTGATCAATAACGTGGGCAGTCGCAAACATTGGATTGGGTTGCGATTGGTTGGTGGATCGGATCGGCCGGTCTTCACACCCGCCGAAGTCGGGTCGTGACATGTTGGGCGCTCGCGTTGGGATCGTCATGAAAGACGGCTCGATCAGGTGGCGCCGTGCGCGATCCGACGGCAGCTATGCATCCGCCAACGATCCGAGAGTGCTCGTCGGTCTCGGCGACACGACAAACATCGCGAAAGTCCGCGTTCGAATGGCCGGATGGGAACGCCGAAGAGTGGACCGATGTGCCCGTCGATCGATACACGACGCTGAAGGAAAGGCGGAAGTTAGGGATGAATCGATCACTGAGTGGATCAGCGCAAGTAATCAAGATCCGGAGCGTAAGCGACGGCAGCGCGTGGGGGTGGGGCCCCACGCGAATTAAAAAAAGAGGAGTTACGTGGGGTTAGGAGGCTTTCTTCTCGTGATGCTCGCAGCCCTTGCCACGGGTTGCAGCACAAACCAGCAGAAGGCCACTTCGCCAGGACCGTTACGGCCGGTCACGCTCCCTGATCTCTCGCGTGTGGAGGACTCGGTCGAAACCCAGCTGAACGAGCGCTATGCCGCCCTCACCGCCAGGCAGAAGGATTCAGTCACACCGACAGCGGATCTCGGGAGGGAATTCGGTGAGATGGGCACGTTGTTGCTGGCGGCCGGATTCCGCGATCCGGCGGAAGCCGCGCTCCTCAATGCCGAGGCGCTCGCACCAGGTGACATGCGCTGGCCGTACTATCTCGGGGACTTGTACCGGACGAAAGGGGATATCCCGAGCGCGGTGGCCGCTTTCGAACGGGCAAGGCGCCTGGCGCCCAACGACGTGCCGACGATGATCTGGCTCGGGGAGGCTGCGCTCGATCAGGGACGACCAGATGCTGCCGAACCGCTCTTCACGAAAGCGCTGTCACTCGATCCGCGCTCGGTCGCCGCGCACTATGGCCTGGGCCGTACGGCCCTGGCCAGGAAAGACTACGCTCGAGCTGCGCAGAATCTCGAGCAGGCGCTGGCGCTCGACAGCAAAGCCTCGGTCATCCACTATTCGCTGGCGCTGGCGTACCGTGGTCTGGGCGACGCTCGCAACGCGGAATTGCACCTGCAGCAACGTGGCACGGTGCAGATTCAACCCGATCCGCTGAGGAAATCGCTCGACGATCTTCTCCACAGCGCGCTGACCTACGAAAAAAACGCTGACGTTGCCGGCAACAGAAGCGAGTGGCCCGAGGCGGCGGAGTATCTCAGGAAGGCCGTGGCCCTGGCCCCCACTCGGGCGTCGCCGCGTCACAAATTGGGTACGGCGCTCTTCTACATGGGCGACCGGCAGGGCGCATTCGAGGAGTTCCAGGAGGCTGTGCGGCTGTCGCCCGGCTTTGCCCCAGCGCACTACGCCCTCGGCGTGCTGCACGAGGAAACCGGTCAACACCAGCAGGCCATCGAATCCTTCTCGGCCGCGATCAAGTTCGAGCCCAACAATGTCGATGCGCGTCTTGGACTGGCCGATGCCTTGAGACGCAGCGGACAGCTCGAAGCCTCGCTGTCGGAGTACGAGCGCATCTCGACGATCGATCCCGGCAGCGTCAAGGCGCGTTTCGGCCACGCGGCCGCGCTCATCCGCCTGAAACGATATCAGGAGGCTCGCGATCGGTTGGCCGAGGCGATGGATCGCTATCCAGGTGAGCCTGCGTTCGCGCGTGTCGCCGCCAGGTTATTCGCTGCCGCGCCCGACAACCGCGTTCGCGATGGCCGTCGCGCGCTGGCGATTGCTCAAGCGCTCGTGAACCAGCGGCCTCGAACCATGGAGCTGGCCGAAACGATGGCTATGGCGTCGGCCGAGGCAGGGCAGTACGGCGACGCGGTACGGTGGCAGCGTGAAGCCATCGAGGCCGCCGAGCGGACGGGGCGGAGCGATATGATGAAACGGCTTGCCGGCAACCTCGAGTTGTACCAAACAGGCCGACCCTGCCGGACGCCGTGGCAGGCCGACGAGCCCATTGAGTTCTAAGCAAATGCTGAAAACGCTTTTTCACCACGGAGGTCACAGAGGTCACAGAGTGATGTTTGCCCTCGTTTTCTCTGTGTGCTCCGTGTCCTCCGTGGTGAAAACACAGATCGCACCTCCGGATGAAGTGACTCTACGCGTCATCGTGGTCGACTCGGCAGACAAGGCACAGCGTGTTGTCACCCGACTGAATGGCGGCGAAAATTTCATGGCTCTTGCCCGGGCCGAATCGATCGACCCTACGGCAACCGCCGGCGGTTTCCTGGGCAAGGTGACGCTGTCGACGTTGCCTGCCGTGTTGAAGGACGCCCTCGTGGGCGTCGGCTCCCGGGCAATTGAGCGCGGTGATCCAGATCCCGACGGGATTTGCCATCCTGAAGGTCGTGGACGACACCGATCCCGCCAATAGAAACATGAACGCCGCCAATCCTGGCGACATTCCCACCTTCGCGACAAGAGCGGGCGTGAGATACGTGATCGATGTGAGCGGGCTCGTGGAAGCGGAAGCGGTCCTGCAGGCGTTTCCCAAACCGGCCGATTGGGATCAGGACCCGCGCACGATTTGCCAGGTGCGCCGCCAATCGTTGGCAGCTTCCCAACGGTCGCTCGAAGATTTCCTGGCACCTGAAAAACAGAACGTCCGCGCCTTGCGACCGCCCTTCGACGTGATGCAGGCGCACTTCGCTCTGGCTCAGCTCCATGCGTATGAGGGCCGGCTGGATCGCGCGCTCGATCAGTATCGACAGGCCCATGAGACGGCGCGTGCCGGCGTGCCCGCTGCTGTGCTGCGCATGGAGGAGGCGTTGGGTGTTGCGTACCTGCACAAGGCTGGACTCGAGAACGGCGCCCACCGCGCGCCCGGAGACATCTGTTTGTATCCGGTAGCGCCGGGTCAGTCGTACACGAAGACCGGAGACTCGGAACGAGCCATCGAGCACTTCCTTAAATTCCTGAAGCAGCAGCCCGACGACCTCGAGGTGCGGTGGCTGCTCAATCTCGCGTACATGACCATCGGCCAGTATCCATCCAAGGTTCCTCCTGCCTATCTGATTCCGCCGGCAGCGTTCGTGTCCGCGGAAGACATCGGGCATTTCCGCGATGTGGCCCCGCAAGCAGGACTGAATGTCATTGCCACGGCCGGGGGCGTCATCGTCGACGATTTCGCCGGCTCCGGGCGCTTCGATGTCGTCACGTCCAACTTCGACAGTTGCGGTCCTCTGCACTACTTCCGCAACAACGGGGATGGCACGTTCACCGAGCGAACGTCCGCCGCCGGGCTCGATGGCCAGTTGGGCGGGCTGAACATGGTTCAAGCCGATTACAACAACGACGGCTGCAAGGACATCCTGGTGCTTCGCGGCGGATGGGAAGTGCCCCAGCGCAAATCGCTCCTCCGGAACAATTGCGACGGCACTTTCACCGATGTCACCGCGGCAAGCGGGCTGGCAAAGCCCGCCACGAGCACGCAAACGGCGGCCTGGGCGGATATCAATAATGATGGACTGCTCGATCTGTTCGTCGGCAACGAGGAGAGCGCCTCGCAGTTGTTCCTGAATAAGGGTGGCAGCGGCTTCGAAGACATCTCGCAGTCGGCGGGTATCGATCGCGTCGCGTTCTCGAAGGGTGTCAGCGCCGCGGATTACGACAACGACGGATTCGTGGACTTCTATGTCTCGAATTTCAAGGGGAACAATTTTCTGTATCGCAACAACCGCAACAACACCTTCACCGAGATGGCGCAAGCGGCAGGAGTGCCGGGACCGGGACGCGGGTTTGCGACCTGGTTCTTCGACTACGACAACGACGGATGGTTCGATCTGTTCGCCACGAGCTACTTCACGTCGGTTGACGAGTCGGTTCGTACGTATCTCAACCTCCCGCCCAACGCGGCGGGACTGAAGCTTTACAAGAACCTGGGAGACGGAAGCTTTCGAGATGTGACGAGGGAAGTCGATCTCGACAAGGTGTTCATGCCCATGGGGGCGAATTTCGGCGACATCGACAACGACGGCTTTCTCGATATTCGTCTCGGGACCGGAAATCCGTCGTACGCGTCGTTGCTCCCCAATGTGCTTCTTCGCAACAAGGATGGAAGATCGTTCGTGGACGTGACCGCATCCTCTCGTACCGGCGAACTGCACAAGGGGCACGGCATCGCGTTTGTCGATCTGGACAATGACGGCGACGAGGAGATCGTCGCTGAAATCGGCGGCGCGACACCCGGAGACAGCCATCCACTGCGACTCTTCGAGAATCCGGGGCACGGAAACGATTGGATTAACCTGAGGCTTGTGGGTGTCAAGACCAACCGGGCGGCCATTGGCGCTCGAATCAAGCTGACCGTTGAAAACGAGGGACGCGGAAGTCGCGCGATCTATCGCTCCGTCGGGAGTGGTGGGTCCTTCGGCGCGTCGCCTCTGGAGCAGCACATCGGCCTGGGCAAGTCGGCGCGCATTGTCGATCTCGAGATCTGGTGGCCGGCCAGCAACACCCGCCAGCGCGTTGCGGGCCTCGAGAAGAATCAATCAGTCGAAATCACCGAGCTGACGCGGAGCTACACTACACTCGAACGGCGCCAGATCAGGTTGGGGGGAACGAAGAGGAACGAATGACATTTGTCTCAGAGTGGGTTGCAAAATCGTACGTAGCGCAGGTCTTTAGACCTGCCCAGCGCCACAAAGCAGGCCTGAAGGCCTGCGCTACGGCGTGCCGCTGTCAATCTTGCAACGCACTCCTCGGATTTATCGTGCTGCTCTTTCTTGGGGTCCAGGCTTCCGTAGCGGCCCAGGAATATGCGGTGACCGGCATGGTGCTCACTGTCGACAGATCCCGCAACACGTTCACCGCGTCGATTCAAGCGATCCCCGACTTCATGCCCGCCATGGTCATGCCCTTCGAAGTTCGTCAGAGAGCAGACCTTGACGGCCTGGTGCCAGGAGCCGCTGTGGAATTCGTGCTGGTCGTCAACCAGAAGTCTTCGCATGCCGAGCGCATTCGCATCGTGCGGTACCAAAGCGTGGAGCAAGATCCGTTGGCGGCCAGCCGTCTGAAGCTGCTTACCCATATCGCTGGCGCGCCCCTCCAAAAGTGCTAGCCATCGGGGAGATCGTGCCGGATTTCAGTTGACGACCAGACGGGCCGCCCGGTGGCGCTTTCCGAGCTGCGCGGGAAAGTCGTGGCCATCAACTTCATTTACACGAGTTGCGCGCTGCCGAATTTCTGCCTGCGCATCGCCAACAACTTTGGCGTTCTCCAGAAGCGTTTTCGCGCGCAGCTCGGCCGCGACCTCGTCCTGCTGACGGTCACGTTCGACCCGGTCCACGATACGCCGGAGGTGCTGGCACAGTATGCCAGCCAGTGGAATGCCGATCCGGCAACCTGGCACTTCCTCACCGGGCCGCGCCCGTGACGTGCAGCGTGTCTGTCACCTGTTCGGAGTGGACTTCTTTCCGGATGAAGGTCTGATGAACCATTCGCTCCATACGGCCATCATCGACCGGACGGGGAAAATGGTTGCCAATCTCGAAGGGAACCAATTTACCGCGGATCAACTCGGCGATCTGATGCAGGCCGTCCTGGATTCGAAATCCCGAAACCGTTGACGGAACCTCTGCGCAGCTCTTCAATATCCAAACCCGAATCCCGAGTCCCAATCCCAAATCCAAAATCCCGAATCCCAAATCCCGATTCTTCTGATGATTCAGCTTGACAGGCTTGCGGCTCCAAGCTTTAAACTGAATCATCCAATTGATTACCAGGGACCCAACCCCGCGCGCTGGCGTCGTGCACCTGTGGGACAGGTGTCCGCACCGGTAGGGACATAGCAAGGAGGACGGCGATGGTGAGCCAGATTCGGCGATTCTCGTGGCCGGTGCTGTTCGTGCTGGTTTCGTTGCTCTTACCGTCGGCGGCTTACGCACAAGCCACGATCACCGGCGTCGTCCGGGATACCTCGGGCGCTGTGTTACCGGGCGCGACGGTGGAAGCCGCCAGCCCCGTTCTGATTGAAAAAGTCCGGTCGGTGATCAGCGATGCGAGTGGCCAGTACCGCATCGTCGATCTGCGCACCGGCACCTACTCGGTCACGTTCACACTGCCAGGCTTCGCATCAATCAAGCGCGAAGGCATCGAGCTGTCTGGTAACTTCGTGGCGACTGTGAACGCCGACCTCAGGGTTGGCGAGCTCCAGGAAACGGTCACGGTGACCGGCGAGTCGCCAATCGTCGACGTGCAGAGCACGCGGCAACAACAGATACTCGACAGGGATGCTCTCGGCTCGATTCCCTCCTCGCGCAACATCAACGGTATCCAGGCGCTCATTCCCGGCGCGAGCATGGCCGGCGATGACGGCGGCATTACCGGGACGATGCAGGGGGGGACCACCACTGTCCACGGTGGGCGCGCGAACGATTCGCGGATCTACGCGGATGGTATCAACATGGGGTGGGCCGGCACCGGCGGCGGCGGCGGGCAGATGCCGCAGGTGGCGTCCGCGCAGGAAGTGGTGATGACCATTTCGGGCGGGCTCGGGGAAGCCGAGACGAGCGGGTTGATCTTCAACGCCATCCCGCGTGAAGGGTCCAACAAATTCAGCGGCCAATTCAACTACAGCGGCTCGGGCGACTCGCTGCAGGGCAGCAACTACACCCAAGAGCTCCAGCAAGCGGGCCTGAGGGCTCCGTTCACGCTGCTCAGCGTGTACGACTTCAGCGGCATGTACGGCGGCCGGATTGTGCAGGACAAGCTGTGGTTCTATGGAACGTACCGACAGGTCGGAGGCGAGAGGACCGTGCCGGGCATGTTCCAAAACAAGAACGCCGGCAACCCGAATTCCTGGACGGTTGACTTCGACCGGACCCAGTCAGGCGTTCAACAACAGTCTCGAGCGCCAGGCGACAATCCGGTTTACGTGGCAGGCGTCGCCGCGCAACAAGTTCAATTTCCACTGGGCCGAGCAGTACAACGACGCCAACTACGGAGACGGAGGTGGCGCTGGGGTGCCGGCAACCACGCCAGAAGCGTCGTCCCGCGTGCTCTACATCCCGTCTCGTCAACCGCATGTGACGTGGCAGTCGCCAATCACGAGCAAATTGCTCGCTGAGGCCGGCTGGGGCATGTATCAGGCCCGGTACCGCTTCGGTGTTCGCAACGACGACACGTTCAATCGGGCGATGATCCAACGCCTCGAGCAAACCGGCGAGCCCGGTTGCCAGGCCAGAGGTGATTGCGTTCCTGGCCTGCTCTCGCGAATGCCACGAGCTCCGGGGCAGGGTGGATTCACGCATTCGCTCATCGGGAATCTGGCCGCCCTGCGGGCGTCGCTGACCTATGTCACAGGCTCGCACAACATGAAGTTCGGCTACCAGGGCGGGTTCGGCAATCCGTCCCAGACCTACCAGAACTTCACCCAGGTCGTTCAGGTTCGTACGAACCTCGGCGTGCCCAACCAGCTCCTGCAGACCATCTCTGTGGGGCCGGACACCAAGTACACCCGCAATCTGATCCCGATAAATCTCTTCGCGCAGGACCAGTGGACGCACAACCGGTTGACGTTGCAGGGTGGCATCCGGTTCGACTCGTTGTTTTCGAATTATCCCGACCAGGGCATTGGTGGCCCGGGATGGCCGTACGCTCCGCAGGAACTCTTCTTCCCGGCCGGCTCGACCGCCCGGGTACGAATGGAAGGACATCTCGCCGCGGGTCGGCGTCGCGTACGACCTGTTCGGGAATGGGAAGACCGCCCTCCGGTTCAACGTCGGCAAGTACCTCGAGGCGATCACGGCAAGCAACAACGATCTGGACATGAACCCGTTGATCCGTACGGCCACCAACTCGACTCGCGGGTGGACCGATGCGGACCAGGACTTCGTGCCGGACTGCAACCTCAACAGCGCGGCGGCGAACGGCGAATGTCTGGCGATGGACAACCAGAACCTGGGTAAGCCCGTGTTCGTCCGCTCCTTCGATCCGAATTACGTAGGCGGCTGGGGCAACCGCGCGAACAACTGGTCTATGGGCTTCGCGGTGCAACAGGAAATCGTGTCGCGTGTCTCCGCGACCTTCTCGTTCAATCGCACCTCGTGGGGAAATTGGTACGTCGTGGACAACCGTTCGACCAACCTCGAGGACTACACGCCGTTCACATCCACGCGCCGCTCGATTCGCGCCTCCCGAATGGTGGCGGTTATGAGATCAATGGCTTGTACAACCTGGTGCCGTCCAAGGTCGGTGCGGTAGACGAACTTGCCCAGTCCTATGAGAACTTCGGGGAGCAGACGGAATACTGGCAGGGCTTTGATGTGAGTGTTGTGGCGCGACTGAGGAATGGGCTTACGGTCCAGGGGGGAACAAGCACCGGTCGCAAACTTGCCGACGGCTGCGACGTGCGGGCCAAATTGCCGGAGCTTGGCACCGGCCCAATCCCAGGCCCAACGGGGTTCGCGACAAACAGCTCCGTGACCGCGAACGTCAATGCTCTGGGGGGCGGGGCATACTCCCTGTCTACGAACAACCCGTATTGCCGCATCGAAGAACCCTACAGAACGGACTTCAGGGGGCTCGCGACGTACACGGTTCCGAAGGTTGACGTCCAGCTGGCCGCGACGTGGGTCAGCATCCCAGGCGACTCATTGCGGGCGGACTACACGCTCACCCCGGCTATTCAGGCAGCCCAAATAGTGCCGCAGATCGGTCGGACCCTCACCGGGGCCCTCAACCAGGTGAACCTGATTGCGCCCGCCACGTTGTGGGGCGAGCGCCGCAACAACATCGACCTTCGTATCGCAAAGATTCTCCGGTTCGGCGGGCTGAGGACCCAGGTTGGCGTCGACATCTACAACCTGTTGAACGCCGACACGATCACAAACTACAACTATGGGTTCGTGCCCGGTGGCAGTTGGTTGATTCCGACGACCATTGTTCCGTCGCGATACGCCAGACTCGGCGTGGTGGTCGACTTCTAAGGTCAGCAGGCAGACGGCAGTAGTAGCGCGGGGGCTTCAGCCCCCGCCGGAAGGCCCGCTCTCTGACGAGGGCGGGCCTTTTTTTTGAAACCTTCTTTACAGTTGTCCCGACGAGGCATCCCATCCGGTCGATAACGCCTGATACGCAGGGTCCTCATACCGCTCGAGCATGAAGGCGGGCGCGTAGTCGGGAAGATTCCCACCAGTGATTTGGGCAGCCAGAAGATCTGCGGCCGCTTGTGAACCCATGATGCCGAAGCCGGACAAGGCCCCGATGACGTACGCCCCTCGGATCGGCAGTGGACCAATCAGTGGCCGATTCTCTTGCGTCTTACAGTAATATCCGCCATCAACAATCGCGTGTGGCCCGTGGCCAGAATAGGCAGCCACGCCCGGAATCATCCGTGCCAGACCCCGGAGAAGAACTTCCGGGTAGTAAGGATCAAATGTCGGGGGCCAGATCGGTTCTTGCACTCTGGTGTCGTAGGTCCAGATCACAAGGATCTGGGGATTATTTGCGTCGCCACGCGGGCGAACATGGACACCCACTGGAAATTCTTTGAGCAGCCATCGTGTCTCATCCTTCGTGAGTGACTGCCGCTCCGTCTCCGTCCAGGGAAGGTACTGGGGATCATTCCAGATCATCAACGGTGAGTCGCGTGGCACGATTCCGAGAGAATCCCTGAATGCAATTTTGCCGTGCAGTTCGTTAAAGACAGGGAGATTCACATCCAGCATGACCCCTACCTGACGAAGGTACGGCCCTGCGGCAATCACGAAGGTATCAGAACTGATCGCCTCACCCGACTGGAGGTGGATTGTGTGGATGCGGCCACTGACGACCGTGACGCTTTCAACTCGGTCACGCCGCGTCACCACACCGCAGGCCTTCGCGCGGTCCAGCAACCACTGGCCTAATTGCGGAGCATCAAGCCAGCCGCCACGCCGAACGTGCAACATGCCCACCACATCTCGAGTGATGAATGGAAACTGCCTTCGGATCAGATCCTGATCGACGACCAGGTCGGCTCCGGAAGGACACATGTCAAAACCTTCAGGCGAAGAAGCCACGTACGTGGCCGGGCCAGGGTGTTCGCGCACCGGTCCCGCTCCGAATGCTGAGATTTCGGTGGCGGCCTGTCTCATCGTGGGAATCTGGTCTCGGTTGGCCGTGAGGAACACATAGCCCCGCCGGTTCAACCGGAAGGAGTTCTGGCTGTCAATCGCCAGTTCCTCCAGCAGATCGATGCTGCGGTTCATGAACCTGACCATCGTCCGGTCCGGTCCTGGCCACCAGTTGCGGTACGCTTCGGTTCCCTTGTTGCTGGTCAGCGTGAGTGGTGCCCGTTCATCCACCAGCACCACATCTCGCACTCCGCGCCTGACAGCAAGATGATAAGCCGCTGAAATGCCTGCGATCCCGGCACCACAGATGACCACACCGGCGGTTGAGCGCGTCACGATGCTTGATTCAATCCGGCGTCTTGACCGAGATGCGCGACAACGTGGGGCCATGCCGCGGCGTGCGCCGCACGGTCGGCTTCGCGGCTCCCACCCAGATCGAAGAGCATCAGCGGCGGGGCGTCCGATGGCGCCTTGTAAGGGAAGAGACTGTGTCCCGCCGCTGGATAGTTCAGGTGTGTCACAGCGTCTGCGCGTTGATGCCGACGCATCCGTGCGACCACCATCTCGCACATGCGGTTAGCCGGCCACATGTTGTCGTCGCCGCCTGACACGAGCAGCAGCGGACCCGTCGCGCGTTCCACAGGAATCGTCGCTTGCTCTGCGGCTGACGTGTGTTCGAGACCACGCTCGTAAATCGGAAGCCCGACCAGACCGCGTGCAGAAAATGAAGGCACGACGTTCTCTGGGTATGGGAGCCAGGGAATTGGCGTGCCCTTGTAGCTCCAGCTCGACTGCTTCACACCGCGGGGTGCGCTGAAGTCGATGCCCGCCCAGGCCACGCTGCTCGGCGTGTAAGCAACGACGGGTCCCACGAGATCGGGGAACGTTGCCGCGACAAGCAACGCGAGTTCGCCCCCTTTCGACGCTCCCACAAGCGCCACGCGGCCATTGTCTGTGGCAACTTTGGGATGAGCCGCAAGCCAACGCAGTCCACGCTCGATGCGTTCGAGCGGGACCTCGACCAGCGCTGGCTGAGTTTCTGGAGTCCCGAAATAGGCGAGCGCAAGGCCGGCAAAGCCTTCCGGCACGAGCAGGTCGAGAAAGTACGTCGGCACACCGCCGTCGGAACCACCGAGCGCAAGGACGGCAGGGAACGGGCCATCACCCTCGGGACATGCAAAGGCGCCGACCAGATCCGACTCGCGGATCGTTTTGTACGCCAGGGTCGGCACTTGCAGGTCTTCCTGGTGGTCCGCCGTTCCGGTTACGGCAATCGTGGCAGTTCTCGCGGCCTTTTCTTCGGCCGTCATCCTGGTCGCACGGGCAAGATAGATCCTGGGCATACCGGGGACGGTCCGCGGGATGACGGGGAACGGCCACCGCCCGTAGTTCGCTTCGGGTTCTCCTGGTGTCACGATCGTGCCGGTCCAACCATGCTCCGCCAGAAACGTGTCGGGATCGCCGACGCCGAACGTCCAGGGGCACCCAAACCCCCGTAACTTCTGGAGGTACGCCGTCAAGTATGGAGACCGCAGCGTCTCCACATTGACCATGTCCACGCCAATCCAACTTCCTGCCGCCGCGAGTCGCTCGATTGTGGAGAGCAATCGGGTTGCGGACGCCTCGTCCAAGTAGTACAGCAGCCCTTCAACCAGAATCGCACTCGGCAGAGCCGGGTTGAATCCGGCAGCGGTCAGCGGCTCCGTCCATGAGCCGGCAAGGTCGGCGCGCACGATTCGTCGATCGCAGAGCGCACGGCCGTTGAGACGCCGAATGATCGGTTCTTTGAGCTCGAACACCTCGTCGCGATCGATCTCGAACAGCACGACACCTGTTGGCCACTCGAGTCTGAACGCCCGTGCATCCATGCCCGCCGCCAGGATGAGTACCTGCGCGATTGATCCGCTCCGCACCGCCTCGAGCAAGCCATCATCCAGGAATTTCGTGCGAATCGAGAAGTACGGCTCCGGAGCGGTGGCATCCCCGACACGATCCGGCCCTCTCATGGCTGCCAGCATTGCGAATCCCGCGTCTCCAGCCAGCTCGCGTGCAAGCGGATCGCGGAACAGCGGGTTGGCGCTCTCGGTTTCGAGCGCACGCCCGGCTGCAATCCAGCGTGCGGTCGATCCCACCGGGGACATTGGATGCGTATCACTCGGCATGCCCTGTTGAGTCTACGGTATCCCTGCCGATGTCGATATAATCCGCCATTCCATGACACTCTCCGCTGGAATGCGATTCGGACCGTTTGAAATCGTGGCTCCACTTGGTGCCGGCGGCATGGGCGAGGTTTATCGTGCGCGCGACACGAAGCTGAATCGTGACGTCGCGCTGAAAATTCTACCGGAGGACTTTGCGGCCGACGCCGATCGCTTGGCGCGGTTCAAGAGGGAGGCCCAGCTCCTTGCTTCCGTCAACCACCTGAACATCGCGACGATCTACGGCGTCGAAGACGACGGTGGAACGCAGGCCCTGGTCCTGGAGCTGGTTGACGGCCCGACACTCGCGGACCGGATTGCCCAGGGGCCGATGTCCATCGCCGAGATTACGCCAATCGCCCGACAGATTGCCGACGCACTCGAGGCCGCGCACGAGCACGGCATCGTCCACCGGGATCTCAAACCCTCGAACATCAAGGTGCGGCCCGACGGCACGGTCAAAGTCCTCGATTTCGGGCTGGCGAAGGCACTGGCCCCTGACGGCAAGCCTACCGACGCGTCCCGCTCACCGACGATTACCAGCCCGGCGGTGACCGGCCAGGGCATCGTGTTGGGCACCGCCGCGTACATGAGTCCCGAGCAGGCGCGCGGACACCCGGCTGACACACGCAGTGATATCTGGGCTTTCGGGTGCGTGCTGTTCGAGATGCTGACGGGCCGTCGGGCTTTCGACGGCGACACCGTATCGGATGCGATGGCAGCGGTTCTGCGTGCCGAGCCGGATTGGGCCGCACTGCCGCCGAACTTGCCCGATGGGGTCGCCCGGCTGATACGGCGATGTCTGGAAAAGGATCCGAGGAGACGCCTCCGCCACATCGGCGACGCGCGGCTCGAGATTGAGGATGCGGCGGCTGGTCCCGCAACGGCGAGTCCCACACCTCGTCAGAGAGCCTTCTCATGGCGCGGTGCCGCGTTGACGGGAACGCTCATCCTGGCCGTCGGTGGCGTGGCCGGCTGGGCGTTGCGTTCTCTTGGGCCGGCCGACCCGTCGAGTGCTCATGCGCTCACGTTGTCCGTGGTGCAGCCGGAGTCCACAGTGTTCACGTCCGAGGCGCCTCAGATCTCACCGGATGGGCGGACATTGGCCTTTGTGGCGACGGACGGTTCTGGACGGGACTTTCTGTACATTCGACCGCTCGATTCGCTGAGGGCGCAGTCACTGCCGGGCACCGAGGGGGCAATGATGCCGTTTTGGTCGCCAGACAGCCAGTCGGTCGGATTTTTTGCTCAGGGGCGTCTCAAGACCGTGGCACTTGGCGGTGGCGAGCCGCAGACGTTGGCAAATGTGACCCTTCCGAGAGGCGGCACGTGGAATCGCGACGGCATCATTCTATTTGCGCCGAGCCCGCTCGGCCTCTTCCGTGTCGCGGCGAAGGGGGGCGAAGCCACGGCCGTGGACGGGACGGTGCGGCGAAACTTCCCGTCGTTTCTCCCCGATGGGCGTCACTATTTGTACCTCGCGATCCTGAACGGCATCGGTCAGGCCATTCACGTCGGAACACTCGATGGAAAGGACTCCACGCAACTCGTTCGCACGACGTCGAGCGCCGTTTATGCGTCGCCCGGGTACTTGATCTTTCGGCGAGGCGCGGCACTCATGTCACAGCCCTTCGATACAAGCGCACTTGCCTTGACGGGTGCCGCGGCGCCGCTCGCGCAGAGCGTCGCGATCAATCTCCCTGGCCAGACTCTTCTTTCGGCCTCGCAGAACGGTGTCCTGGCGTACTTCGATTTGCCGAATCGATCGGTGCTCTCTTGGCTCGACCGTCAAGGCCAATCGCTTGGCGTCGTGGGATCGCCAGGGTATTACGACGGCATCTGTCTTTCGCGCGACGACAGCCGGGTCGTATTCGCCGAAATGGACTTCCGTTCCAGCAACATCGACTTGCGCACGCTCGAATTTGCGCGTGGCGCACCGGTGCCGCTGACCTTCGATCCCGCGCTCGATCTCTTTCCCGTCTGTTCGGCCGACGCGACACGAGAGTCGGCGCTCTTCATGTCGCTTCGGACGGGGGTGGCCGGCGTGTTCATTCAGCCCACGAATGCGCCAAGTCAGGAAAAGCTCGTGTACCAGTCCGGCGAGCCGAGCATTCCAAGCCACTGGTCGGCCGATGGCCGGTGGATCGTCTTCACGAAGCTCAACGCCACCACCAGAGCGGACGTCTGGACAATGCCGACCGGCACGCCTCAGGAGGCGCGCCCTTACGCTGCCACGGCCACCAACGAGCGTTCGGGTCAGCTCTCGCCCGATGGTGCCTGGCTCGCGTACATGTCCGATGAGCTGGGTCCACAGGAAGTCTTCGTGCAATCGTTCCCGGATCCCGGTGCCCGATGGCAGGTGTCGAAAGGGGGCGGACAGCAACCCCAATGGCGTCGTGACGGGAAGGAGCTCTTCTACCTCTCGTTAGACAACACGCTGATGGTTATCGAGATCGGTCCTCGGAACACGGATTTCACATTCAGTCCGCCGAGGGCACTGTTTGCCACGAACGTGACGTCGCTCGAACGCGAGAGCCACGGGATGCAATACGCCGTGTCGAGGGACGGGTCGCGCTTCCTCGTCAACCGTCGCACGGAAACCCTGGTACCGATCACGGTGGTTTCGAACTGGCTCGCTGGTTCAGCGGCAATTCGCCAATCTCGATAACGGGGCCAATCAACTCATGGAGCAAACACGATGAGAGGACTCCTTGGAACAGTGTGTGCGCTGGCTGTCGTCTCAGCGGGCGCGATCGTTCCCGCGCAACAGCCGCCAGGCGGTGTGCGCTGCGACCGTGCATGCCTGAACGCTCTGGTCGATACGTATCTCTCGGCCCTCGTCGCGCACGATCCGAGCCGTGTGCCCATCGCGTCCGGGGCAAAGTTGGTGGAGAACATCACGCCGATAAAGCCGGGCGAGGGGTTGTGGAAGACGGCATCGGCAGCACCGACGACGTTCCGGATTTATGTCCCTGATCCCGTCTCCGCACAGGTGGGCTTCATCGGCGTCATGCAGGAAGAAGGAAAGCCCGTCCAGCTCGCCCTGCGTCTGAAGGTCCAGCAGGGGCGCATTACAGAAATGGAGCACTTGATTGCGCGCAACCTCAACGAACGCAGTCTGGGGAATCTGCAGACGCCGCGGCCCGGTCTGCTGGCGCCGGTTCCAGCCGAGCAGCGCGGTTCGCGTGAGCAGCTCCTGAGAATCGGCGCGTCGTACTACGACGCGCTCGACGACAACGAGGGGAGCAAAGCGCCGTTCGCAGACGACTGCGCCCGACGTGAGAATGGCATGCAGACGTCAACCAATTCAGGCCCCCCATCACCGGGCGCCATGGGCACCCTCGGAGCTCTCGGGTGCGCCGCGCAAATCAGCACGGGCACGTTTGCCTACATCGACACGATCGACCATCGACGTGTGGACATTGCGGACGTCGAGATGGGGCTGGTGTTCGGCTTGTCCCATTTCCGTCATTCGATGAAGCAAAAGTTCGTCACGATCAAAGGCGTCGCAGGTGTTGAGAAGATGGACCTGAATATCAATCCCTTCGATTTGCCTGCCGCGCACATTTACAAGGTCCGCGGCGGCCGGATCCACGAAATCGAGGCGATGGGATTTACGACGGCCTACAATTCGAAAACAGGGTGGGAGCAGTGAACCTTACTGACTCTGGGCGTTCTCGAAGGAGGACCCCGCGAACATTTTGCGCCCGTCACTCATGGTGATGCTCGACGCATTCGCGACGTAGGGAGCGTTCTTCGCACCATAGGCGACGACCGTCACCACATCGCCAACCTTCAGCGAGCTCCTCGTCCAGCCGCGCCGCATCAACCCGTTGGGGCTCGCGAGCTCGAAGTCCCAGTTGGCGACTTTCCCGGTCTCGTCCTTGACGTCGACATAGAAGCGCGCGTGCGGGTTCATCCATTCGATCCTGGTCACGGTGCCGGTGATGGTCACCTTTTTGTTCGCGTCGAACTCTGCGGCAAACGAGTGATGCGCCGCAGTCGAGACGGCGGCCACGACACACGCGAGGCCAGCCGCTAGCGCGATGACGGAACGGATGCTCATGGCCTCACTCCTTCATCGGACATTCCAGCAAACCCAACAACCTTTTCGATCCAACCTTTTCGATCCGTTAACTGAACACAAGGTCAAGAGCTCAGGAGAAACACATCCCAGGAACCCACCGCTGCCTTGTCGGTCCGCTAACTGAACACGAGACTAAGAGCTCAGGAGAAACGAAAAATGGTCTCTTAATCTCCCATCCTCCTGTTCCCATCCCTTGAGCAGCGCCACCCACGGTCACGATCAAAACAAGAGGACAAGAGATGAAGAGATGCTTTTGGAAAAGACCCTACTCGCCAATCTCTAACTTCGTGTTTCATAAAACTAAAGTCTCCTGATCTTCTATCCTCCTGTTCAAAATCCTCCTGTTCAAAACTCACTTGTCAAAGTGCCGAACCGACTTCTCATTCTCGGCGCAGACAAATTCGATCAACTCGGTATCGAGCATGATTCGCTGATTAATCGTGACCGTCCATGGCCGTGTGTACGCTTTGGGATCGTCTACGGTGATCTCGATTTCCAGACTTCCAAAAGCAGGTCGGCGGAACCGCTCGGTCATCTTCCCGGCATCGGTGAACGGGCTGCCGAACACGTCGAGCCAGCCGCCATCCCGGAAATTACTGGTCTCGACGATCAACGTGTCGCCTTCCCACCGCCCGGTCGAGTAGCCGTACCACCATGGCTGCGGGTCGTTGTTGGGCAGTGGCCGACCGTCGGTGAAAATTTGCCGGATCCCCGCGTTCCCTTCGTACAAGAGCACGAGCACCGACGGCGTCTGAATGATCTTCCTCGGTTGGGGATGGGTGTGCAGCTGCAAGTTTCCCATCGGCAGACAATGCGCGTCGGGATTGTCCTTGCTGTTGTCGGCCATCCTCTTCTTCCTGAGCTCGGCGGCCCACGGCTGAAACGGCAGACCACCGGTGACCCGTGTGCCGATGTCGAAGAACTGGCTCAGGAATGTTGGTAAGGCGCCCGATTCGAGGGGTGCGCCACCGGTTCCGCTGATTCCGCCGGAGGTTCGGCCCTGCCCGAAGTTCTCCCAAATTCCTGAAAAATCCGGTTTGCCGTCGGCGGTTCTTGGCGCGGGCGCGCCGAGATTGGGCTTTCCGTCGGGGCCCTTCGGCACCTGCGGCGTGGGATAGGACGGCCACTGCGCCGAGAGCACCGGTGAGATGACGCCACAGATCGCGACGAGACCAGCCGCCTTGAGCCAGGCCCTCATCTCACCCTCCAATCCATTTCTCAATTACCCCGCTACGCGGGGTTGGACAGCCCGCCGCTGCGACAGTGCCGGGATTACTTACGCTTCCACGTGTCCCACGTCCGCAGGATCTGTCCTGCGATCTTTGTCTGATCCGCGCCGGGAATCGGCTCGAACTTCTGGATGCGTCCGGCGAAGCAGTCGGCCAGATACAGGTTCCCGAGTTGATCGGTCGAGATTCCGTGCGAGCAACCGAGCCGTCCTGGCTGCCCTCCGGGCGCGCCCCAGCCGTACAGGAAGTTGCCGTTCAGGTCGAACTTGAGGATTCGAGCTGTCGGAGCGTCGCCGACCCAAATGAACCCGTTCTGGTCGATGAAGTGATTCACCATGAGGGTGTTCTGACTGGTCGGCCAGTGCGGCGAGCGCAGCGGCCACATGTCGAGGAACTTGCCGTTCTCGTCGAAGACCTGCATCCGGGCATGTCCGCGGTCAATGACGAAGAGTCGGCGGTCGGCGCTGATCGCAATGCTGTGAACGGTGTTGAACTCGTTCGGCCCGGGGTTCTTTGGGATCGGCCGGCGGCTTGCCCCAGTCGGTGATGAAGTTGTCCTTCGCGTCGTACTTGGCAACGCGTGTGCCGCCGTAGCCATCGGTGATGAAGTACGTCCCGTCTGGCAGCCAGGCGATGTCCGTTGGTCGGTCGAACGTGTTCGGTCCGCGGCCGCGCATGCCGAGCTGGCCCTTGCTGTGGACGAGCTTCCCATCGTACGTGAAGCGGTAAATCATGTGGAGCTGGTCGTCGATGATCCAGACGTGCTTCTCTTTGTCGTAAGGACTGATCTTGATCTGGTGCGGTCCACGACCGCAGGGGAGCTTGCTGAACATCTCGTCGAGATGAGGCCACTCACCAACGAGATTGCCCTGGCCGTCCAGGATGATGATCGAGTGCTGGAACCGTCGCTCCCATCCGCGCTTTTGTTCCTGCTCGCACGTCGCCGATATGCCATCCCCGTTGCCGGTGGCGTTTCCGCGCGACGGGTTGAGCGCCGCGTAGGGCGTCCAGGGCTTGGCGCCCGCGGGCAGCGGCAGCTCACCGCGCATGGCAATCCAGATGCGGTCAGGGTTCTCTGCGTACACTCCGCCAAACGATCCCCAGGTCCATCCTTCGTGGGAGTGGCGGGTATCGGGCAGCGGCTTGGGCCACCCCTCCACCACCCTGTAGTGACCCGTGGGCCAGTCCTGATGACTCCACCGGGTTGACGACGTCTTCTGGGCTGCGGGCGCCTGAGCGTTGCCGGTGCTACAACTTGCCACACCAATCGATGAAAGCGTCACCGCCAGGATCAGCCCTGTTACCGAGTGTCTGCAGCACATGAGAAGCCTCCAGGAAAATCTCGATTCGAGTGGAGATTCTGCCACGAAGGTTAGCGGGAGCGTCGAGATATTTCTGACTAGGACGGCAGGTGACCGTGATCCTCGCGGGAAACCTTTCGGGGATTGGCGCCGTCTAACTCCATCAACTCGGCTCCCTCCACACCAATTGGCACCATTAGGGGACCCTCGCTATGGGCCTGTTTCAGGACCTTCGTTTCGCGCTTCGGATGCTGTTCAAGGACCGGTGGTTCACGGTCATGGCCGTCATGGTGTTGGCGCTCGGCCTTGGGGCGAACAACGCCGTCTTCACACTTGTGAACGCGGTACTCCTCCGCGACCTGCCGTTTCCGAAGCCAGAGCAGATCATGATGGTCGTGACGCGCGATGCCCGAGCCCGCGACACCGGTATTTCTCTCCGCGACTTTGAAGACTGGCAGACGTCGACGCGAACCTTTTCGGCGATGTCGTTCGTATTTGCCGGCGCGTTCAACGTGGGCGACGAAGGCCAGCTACCCGAGCAATATCCCGGCAGCTACGTCTCGGCCAACTTTTTCAAGATGCTCGGTGTGTCGCCAGCGTTGGGCCGCGATTTTACGCCCGACGACGACAAACGCGGCGCTGGGCCGGTCGTCCTCATTGGCAGTACTGTCTGGAAGCAACGTTACGGCAGCAATCCGTCGATCCTCGGGCGCACGATTCGTCTCAACGCCGCAACGGTCACGATCATTGGTGTCATGCCGGATGGCATGAAATTTCCGTTCAATGCGGACATCTGGATGCCGGTGGGGGCACTGCCCCCGGCCATTACGGAACAACCAAGACAGGCGAGAGGGTACTTTGCGATTGGACGGCTGGCCGACGGTGTGACAGTCGAGCAGTCACAAGCGGAGCTGAAAGTCATTGGCGCAAAGCTGGCCCAGCAATATCCGGACACGAACAAGGAACTGGCGCCGTTTGCGGAGCCATTTCTCCGGCGCATCCTCGGCCCTCAAATCCGCCTGCTTTTGTGGTCGCTTCTCGGCGCGGTGGCGTTCGTGCTGTTGATTGCGTGCTCCAACGTTGCCAATCTGCTGTTGGCGCGGGCCGCCCGGCGGTCCAACGAGATGAGCGTTCGCGTGGCCGTCGGTGCGAGTCGCTGGCACATCGTCCGCCAACTGCTCGTTGAAAGCCTCCTCCTGGCATTCGTGGCTGGTGGTGTCGGTCTACTTCTTTCCATTGCGGGTATTCGTTGGTTTGATGCCCAAGCGCAGGATGTGGGGCGCCCCTACTGGATGGTTTTCACGATGGACTGGCGCACGTTTGGCTTCCTGTTACTGGTGTGCGCTGCGACAGGCGTGATCTTTGGTCTGGCTCCGGCGCTTCACGCCGCGAGAACGAACGTTCACGAGATGCTCAAAGAGGGTGGGCGTACCGGATCGGCCGGCCGGCAGGCGCGACGTTGGACCGCTACACTCATCGTCGTCCAGCTGGCGCTGACCCTGGTACTGCTTGCGGGCGCGGGCTTCATGACGCGCAGCTTTCTCACCATGTACCGCATGGACATTGGCATCAACACGTCGCGTCTCCTGACCATGAACATGATTCTGTCGGCTCGCAAGTACCCGAGCCTCGAGGATCGCACGACGTTCCTTCGCCGTGTGGATCAGCATTACGCGACGGTTGCCGACATCGAGGCCGCCTCGACCTCGACGAACACGCCGTTCGGCGGCGGGGCGCTTCGACAGCTGGAGATCGACGGAAAAACGGCCGCTACTGGCCTACGGCTTCCGGAAGTCACGATGTTGAGCGTCGGGGCGCGATACTTCGACGCGATTGGCGTCCGACTGGTGCGGGGACGTGCGTTCACCGATGCCGACGGCGAGCCGGGTCGCCACGTCGTCATCATCAACCAGCGGCTGGCGTCGATGTACTTTGCCAACCAGGATCCGATCGATCGGCTTATCCGTCTCACGCAGGACGCGCCTGGTGTGGCGCAGGCGAACTGGCTCACGGTCGTTGGCGTGGCCCCCAACGTTCGCCAGCGCAACAACAACCAGGAAACGGAACCCGACGCGGTGGCGTACGTGCCGCACGCTGAAAATCCCACCATGGCGCGTGCGGCGTTTGTGCTCGCACGCACGCGATCGGATCCATCCCGGGCCACGAAAGTCCTTCGCGAAGCCATGCTGACCGTTGATCCCGATCAGGCGCTCTTCAACCCCAGGACAATGGATGAGATCCTGGCCCAGCAGCGCTGGTCCCTGCGAGTGTTCGGCACGATGTTCGGGGCGTTTGCCATTGTCGCGCTCGTGCTGGCGGCGGTCGGGTTGTATGCGGTGACGGCGTACCTGGTGACCCAGCACACACGGGATATCGGTGTGCGCATGGTGCTCGGCGCGCAGCCCGGCCAGGTGGTCTGGGTTTTTCTCCGCCGCGCCTTTATCCAACTAGGGATCGGGCTCGCCATTGGTCTGGCGGCTGCGTTTGGCGTGGGACGTGTGCTACAGACGCTTCTCGTGCAGACCAGCCCCAGTGATCCCGGTGACGCTGATTTCCGTCGTCGTGCTCGTGGCGGTCGTAGCCGTTGTCGCCTGCATAGGACCGGCACGACGTGCGACGCGGCTCGATCCGCTCATCGCACTGCGGCACGAGTAACGAAGCGAGCGGGGTCAACCGAACGACGCAACGTATCGTGCAACCGTGCAACTGCGTGTAGATGTCCATTCCCTGAACGTCCCGCGTTTGGTGGCATAATCGATCAACAGGCCGTTTTGCTTTCTGATCCTGGAGTTCGAGCTATGAGCGCACACGCCCGCACGGTTCGTTGTGTCGTGGTGCTGGGAGCATCGGTCCTCGCGTCGGCGGCACTTCTGGCGCAGCAACTCGGCTACCCGCAGACGAAAAAGGTCGATCACGTGGATACCTATCACGGGACGAAGGTGCCGGACCCTTATCGCTGGCTTGAAGACGATACCTCACCGGAAACGGCTGCGTGGGTCGAGGCACAAAACCGGGTGACGTTTCCATATCTCGAGAAGATTCCGTTTCGCGAACGCATGCTGAAGCGGGTCATCCAGCTGAACGACTACGAGAAGTACTCGGCGCCGTCGCGCAAGGGACCGTACTTCTTCTTCAGGAAGAACGACGGGCTGCAGAACCAGTCCGTCCTGTTCATTCAGCGGGGGCTGGACGGGACGCCAGAGGTGCTCATCGATCCCAACACCTGGTCGCCTGATGGAACCATCCAGCTCACGACATTCACCCCGTCCCGGGATGCGACCTATGCCGTGTACGGCATCTCACGAAGCGGGTCGGACTGGCAGCAATACAAAGTCATGGAGCTGGCAACGAAGAAGACGCTGGCAGACACCATCGAGTGGGTCAAGGTGTCGCGTGTCGCTTGGCATGGAAACGGGTTCTACTACAGCCGCTATCCGGCGCCGGCGAGCGGGCAGGAGAGGGCGTCGATCAATGAGGACCACCGAGTCTATTTCCACAGGATTGGCACGCCTCAGACCGAGGACGAGCTCGTCTATCAGGACGCGGCCAACCCCCAGCGTTTTCATACGCTCGAAACGACCGAAGACGAGCGGTTCGCGATTCTCGAGATCTCGGAGCGGGGCAAAGGGAAAGACGGCAACGGACTATTTGTCCGCGACCTGTCCAAGAACGAGCGCACGTTCCGCCCGGTGGTGGCGACGATAGACGATGATTCGTTCAGCGTCATCGACAATGCCGGCGACAAGTTGCTCGTGGCCACGAATCGGCGTGCACCAAACTGGCGCGTCGTGCTCGTCGATCCCGCCCAGCCTGCCGAATCGAGTTGGAAGGACGTCCTGCCGGAGAAGCCGGAGCCGCTCGACGGGGCTGGGACGGCCGGCGGCAAATTGTTTGCGACGTACCTGAAGGACGTCACGACGCGTGCATATGTCTACAGCCTCGAGGGAACGCTCGAGAACGAGGTGTCGCTGCCTGGTCCCGGCGCCGCAGCTGGATTCGGTGGCACGCGCGATGCCGCGTTCGTCTTCTACACGTTCAACTCGCTGAACGTTCCACCCGCAATCTACCGGTACGACATCGCCACACGAACGAGCACCGTCTTTCGTCAGCCTTCAGTGCCGGGCTACAACGCAGATGCGTTCGAGACCAAGCAGGTCTTTTACCCGAGCAAGGATGGCACGCGTATCCCGATGTTTCTCGTTCATCGCAAGGGATTGGTGCTCGACGGCCGCAATCCGACGCTGCTCTACGGCTACGGCGGGTTCAACGTGGTGCAGTCGCCGACGTTCAGCGCCGCACGCCTCGCGCTCCTCGAGCAGGGATTCGTTTACGCCTCGGCAAACCTGCGGGGTGGCGGCGAGTACGGCGAGAAGTGGCATCAGCAGGGGATGAAGCTCAGGAAGCAGAACGTGTTCGACGACTTCATTGCGGCGGCCGAGTGGCTCATTGCCAACAACTACACGTCGCCGGCGAGGCTGGCAATTCAAGGTGGCTCGAACGGCGGATTGCTCGTCGGTGCGGTCATGAATCAGCGGCCAGACCTCTTCCATGTTGCCATCCCGCAGGTTGGCGTCATGGACATGCTGCGCTTCCACAAGTTCACGATTGGCTGGAACTGGATCGCGGACTATGGGTCCAGCGAGAATCCCGAGGAATTCAAAGCGCTCTACGCGTACTCACCGCTGCACAACATCCGAGCAAACGGCAGGTATCCGGCCACGCTCATCACGACGGCTGATCATGACGATCGCGTGGTACCCGCGCATTCGTTCAAGTACGCTGCAACCTTGCAGGCACACGCGAGCCCGGACAATCCAATACTCATTCGAATTGAAACGCGGTCTGGTCACGGTGCCAGCAGCCTTACCAAGCAGCTCGAGACGACGGCGGACATCTTTGCCTTCTCGATGCATAACATGGGCGTGAAATACGTTGAGCCTTAGATTAGGGTGCGTTGCAAAGTTGCGAGCGGCGCATCGTAGCGCAGGCCTTCCGCCTTCGCGTAAAGCTTCGGCGGACCGCCGTAGCCTTTGGCGGAGGCTGGTCAGGCCTGCTTTGAGGCGCCGGGCAGGTCTAAAGACCTGCGCTACGTACGATGGTGCAACGCACTCTCTTAGTCGACGGTCGACAGTCCGAAGTCGGCAGGTGGCCTGGCTAGGCCGTCATGATCGCGGTGACGGTGGTTCGATAGGCGACCTCTTCGTAGGCGCCAATCATGTCTTCGATGGTTACGACGCGCGTGATGAGAGACTTCGCGTCGTACTGGCCCTTGTCGAGCATCTCGACGAAGCGAGGGATGTCGCGCATCGGGTTTGCCCCGCCCGCCTGACCGCCCGAATGTGTAATGCCGCCGATTGCAAACAGGAACGCGGGCAGCGCAATCGTACCCCGCACGAGGCCCGTGGTGACCACATGCCCGCCCGCTGAGCACATCTCGTAGGCCTGTTGCATTGGGAGTATACCGGTTGGATCGGGTCCGGCTTCGAGCCGAGGCCGAACGAACTCCGCGCCCGCAGCCTCGACGACCACGTCAGCGCCGGCCCCGCTTCGCCGACCTCCCGAGTCGCGTCCGCCACTCCACGCGCGGGTGGTCGGCCCGCCCGACAGCGCTCGAACGCGCTCCACGAGCGTATTCCCTTCGACATTGGGATCGAAGACGTGCGTCGCACCAACCTTGAGCGCAAGTTCACGTCGCGCGCGTATCGGATCGATTGCGATGATGGTGGAAGCGCCGGCAATCCTGGCGCCTTGAACCGCGCTCAGTCCAAGAGGCCCGCAGCCAACAACCGCAACAGTGCAGCCCGGCGGCACCACTGCGAGCGTACCGGTGGTTGTCGCGCCGAGCCCTGCGACACTCACACAGCTCAAGACCATTCCAAGGTCCGTGGGCGTAGCTTTCGTGACAACGGGTACGACCCATTCCTCGAATGTCACCATCAGCTCGGCGAGGCCCCCAATGTGCGAATTGGAATACACAGGGGTGCCATCGCGCAACTCGGCAACCGGGACAAGATCGCGCGGCAGGTTCCGGCCAAGCAACTGACACACATCCGCACGGCCCCGAAGGCAGTGGTAGCACGAGCCGCACTGGGGGTGCCCGAGACGCACACACGATCCCCAACCTGGACGCGCCGCACCTCGGGTCCGACCGCCTCCACCACGCCAACGCCGCCGTGTCCCTGCATGACGGCCATGTCATTCAGGTTCGCACCGGCGAGACCGAGTGACGCGGGATTCCCTTGACCCGTCGGTGGTGGTGCGGCCTGCAATCCAAGAACGGCACCGACGTTCGAGTAGCACAAGTTGCAGGCCTCAGTGCGGACGACGACTTGCCGCCCCGAGATCGGACCGAGGCGCACGTCCTGGAGGGTCGTGCGTCCGCGACCCGAACCCCGCGAGATCCAGGCGCGGAACATCCTGCCCGTGATGACCGCCGGCCCCTGAGCGAAAGGCGCGCTACCAGATGAAGTGAGCGCCGCGCCAGCAGCCGCAGCGACCGCACCCTGCTTGAGCAACCTGCGCCGCGAAATTTGTGACTTGGATGACATGATGTGCAGCTCAGCCTCGCGGCATCGGCGGGTCTTTAACCCACCGTCAATCAGTTTACCACGTACGTAAACTCGAGAATACTTCCCGGGTTGGCGAGACTCCGCTGGGCGCCCGTTGGACCGCGGCTGGGCCCTTCGGGATCCGTGGCCAGATAGATCGTTCGACCGTCAGGGTTGAGTGCGATATCGCGATATCGGTTTGCAGTGGGAAACAGCTCCACCGGCGGCCCGCTGATCGTTCGGCCGTCCGCCGACAGCGGCAGCCGATACACCGCGCCACGGATCAGGCTGAGCGCGAGCAGAGAGCTCCGCCAGCCTGGAATCCCACGCTCGTTCATGTAAATGTCGATACCACCCGGAGCAATGGTCGCGCTGCCGATTCCTTTCAATTGATCGCTCGTCTCCACGGTGAAGAACGTCCGGAGAGGAGGCGTGAAGTTAGGATTGTTGAATGCCGTTTCGGCCTGTGTCGGGACCGACGGAGGTACGAGGTCGCTTGGCGGCAGGCTGCGGCAGGGCTCTGACTTGGACGCTGACCAGTTGGCATAGACGTACGCCTTGTCGTCTCGATAACCGGCAACGTTCGGCCACCCATAGTTGCGACCAGCTTCAATGAGGTTCACCTCGTCATCGGTGCTCGGTCCGTGCTCCGATTCGTAGAGCAACCCGCCCGGTCCGAACGCCAGGCCGAGCTGGTTGCGGTGGCCGTAGGAGAACACGTGACTGCGCACACCGTTGATCAACGGGTTGTCGGCGGGTATGGAACCGTCCACCTCGATACGCAGGATCTTGCCTTGATATTTTGATGAATCCCTGGCACTGACGTCGGCCGCGGTCGGCAGGTCCTGCGCGTGATTGGCGTTGCAACGGTTCTGCCCGAAGTTGCTGCCCTGATCGCCGATGCTGAGATACAGCTTCAGATCGGGACCGAGCACCAGGCGACCGGCAACGTGGTCGTCGTGCGCAGGAAGACCAAGGATCACGTCAACGGGGTTTTTCAGCACGCGCGCGCTGGGGTCGTACTGATATCTCCGGATCGCCAGTCGACGCACGAGCTCCGGCCCGGCAGCATCGTCGTAGGTAAAAGCGACGTACACGTAGTCGCGACCGGTACCGCGGAGCAGTTCCGGATCGAGCGCCATACCGAGCAGTCCGTCCTGCGTGACGCTCTGGTGAACCTCAGGAAGAACGAGCAGAGTGCTCTTCGTGCCGTCGGCCGGGTTGACGCGAAGCACTCGCCGGCCCTTGCGCTCCGTCACCCACAGGTGCTGGTCAGGTCCCCATGCCAGCTCCCACGGGCCCTCCAGTCCCGACGCGACGACGCGCATATTGAAACGCTCGGGAGGATTGGTCATAAGCGCCGGATCTTGTGTGGCCGCCACCGCAGACACGGCAACGAGAGCCAGTCCAAGTGCGCCGGTCAGAGTACGCATACGGGTCATTAAACCACCGCCATTGCCAATCGCGGTAGCGAGAACGTCACGGCGCAATTCGCGGGAGTTCAAGGCTCGCCCGTCGGTCATTCCGCCGTCCGGGACGCATGCCTGTATGCCAGCGGTGTTTGCCCCGTCAACCGTCGGAAGAAGCGGTAAAAGGCTGCCGGCTCGGAGTAGCCCAGCACGAAGGCAATCTCACCAATTCCGATTCGTGGCTCGCTCAACAGGTCGGTCGCGAGCCCGCCTCGGATCGTGTCGAGAATGCTCCGGAAGGACGTGCCCTCGTCCCGCAGGCGGCGATGGAGGGTGCGTTCGCTCAAGCCGAGTTCTCGAGCCGTCTGAGCGGCGCTCGGTTCACCGCGCGCCAAATTCTCGAGCAACGGGCGCCGGACGATCGCCGACGTCGAGTCGCCCTGTGCGAGAGCCTGCGTCAGCATCTTCTCCAGTCGGCGGCACATGACTCGTGAGAGCGCAGGGTCCGCACTTCGGAACGGCTGGACCAGATCCGACCTGGCGAACACAAGCTGATTCGACCGCTCGTCGAATCGAAGAGGCGCCCGGAAGAACTCCCGATGGGCGGACAGGTTCGCCGGCGGGCTATGGGCGAAGCGGACCTCCGCTGGCGAGATCGACGTGCCTGTGGCCTCGCGGGCAAGGCGAACGAGGAAGCTCATGGCAAACTCAATCCGCTGTCGTTCGGCCAGTCCGGTCCAGTCCACCGAGAGTCTGTCACCCTCGGCTGCGACGACAGGCAGCAGGCGCTCGCCGACCGCGCGACCGTAGCGGACGAGTTGCTTTATCGCGGAATCGAGCGTTGGACTCGCACGGAACGCGTATTCGAGGAGGTCCAGCGCACCAGCCGGGATCGCCTCCGCCATGTGCAGGCCGAGGGCTTCGTCGCCAGTCACTTGCTCAGCCAGCCGCCAGGCTTCAACTGCCGCGGCATCGGAAACCCGTGTGTCCGGGTCATCGAGGTTTCGTCCACGAAGGCCGGGAAGAAACCGAATGGGCGTGGCATCGCGACCGGATTCGGCCACGTACATCAATAAATGTGGGAGTACCCATGCCACGACCGTAGCGGAACGGCCTGGCCGCAGACTCTCTCCTTTGGGGGCTGACTGTCCGATTCTTGCCGCACGCATTTTTCTGCCTGCGATGGCGCCAAATATCAACGGTTTGGCGCCTCCTGTCAATGGAACCTCGCGTCCTTGATGGTCTCATAGGAGGTTCGAATCTGGCGGATGGAAGGAAGAGTGACGTGGGGGAAAGACTAAGGATGTCGGCGGCAGACTTGGCGGCAATCTACTCATGCGGCTTCGTGAGGTCCTCGAGGTGCGCAGCGAATGGTTTGATGGTGAACCTCGTGGCATCACATGGCGGCTCTGGGGCGCCCAGCAGCGCGCGTGGCTGGAAGAGACGACAACCCGCGACGGCGCACTCACGCGTAGACTGCAACTCCGAACGTCCGCACTCGAGTGGTTTCCTGGTTCGCTGGCGCAACTTTCAGAGTTGTCGGTCGAGTTGTCGCTACCCACGATTGCGGGCCTCGTGCGGCGCGTCAATCGGCCCTCGCGACTCGAGCTGGCGACGAGCCTCGACGTGCGCGAAGACACCGTCGAGTGGATTCTCAAGGTTCTTCCGGTTGCGGCGCGGATGCAGGCCGCAGAGGCCAGGCTTCTTTCGCAGTCGAAAGCGCTCGGCAGGGTAGGGTTGATTCCAGAGGTCGATTTGGAATCTAAGGCCCCGGCCGTGCTTCCATCCCTGCGAGCCAAACTGCTCCCCAACCACATGGTGCCCAGGCTCGCAGGGCCATGTTTGGAGGGCTCAGAGATCGAAGAATGTGCCGAGGTGCTGCAAGCGCAGCTGCGCGCGCACGCTGTCAGGACGCCTCACGGATTCCAAGCCACGTTCCGGGTTCGTTCCCCCGAAGCCGGCCGGAGCATCCTCGAGGTCACCGCCGACTCCAAGGAATCCGGCATTTGGTAAGGGGCTCCTCGTCGTTCTCAGTACCCCGGTTCGGGGAGGGCCGCAAAGTGCAATGGTCCTCAACGAGAGCGAAGTGAGTCCGCTCGGCCGAGGTCACGCTCTTGGCGGCTGGTGGGCACCAACGGGAGGACTACTCCACCACTGTATGTTCATTCCTGATGCGATCTACCGGAAGGGAGTGACGCTTCATCTTCTGCTTGCTTACGCTCGACGCGCGGATGATGCCGCCGAGCTCATCACCGGACGGCATTAGGGCGCGGACGAGCCGCTTTCTAGAACATCAGAGCGGCCAGGAAGATCGCGATCATCAGGAACGCCAGGGCGACCTTGACAGCGGTCCCAATGGCAAATCCGATCCACGCGGCGATCCCCGCCTTGCCGGCCAGCGCGAAATCCTTCGTCGCCGTCAGTTCACCGATAACGGCCCCCAGAAACGGACCGATGACGATGCCAGGCAGTCCAAAGAACAGGCCCAGCAGAGTCCCAAGCGCCGCGCCCGTCATGGCGCGCGGCGTGGCCCCCAGGCGGCGCGTGCCCAAGGCTACGGCCGCGAAATCAATCCCGTAGCTCGACAGAGCAATGACTCCGATGATTGCCAGCGTCCACAAGCCGACACGAGCGAACCCGTCAGCCCAGGCAGCGACCACGAGACCCGCCAGAATCAGCAGGTGACCGGGCAGCGCCGGCATGACGATGCCCACCAGCCCGACGACAACCAGCGCGACGCCGAGAGTCCAGAGCAGGATCGAGATCACGCTAACAAGAGTTTAGCCCCCTGGTCGGAGCCCCGAGTTATTGATACCCCTCGCAATCTTCCACGATCCATCCGCCTGCCGCTTCAAGATGGTCATCCCTTTGCCCTGCATATGAATGGGCGACCCGCCCGTCTGCGGAACGAGGGTCAGGGTTTCTGAGCCCCAGGCAAAGGCCCAGTCACCAGCGACCTCCAGCTCCTCCACAATGGCAGTTTGCTCGACGCTGCTGAATTGTGGGGAAGAAGCCGGTGTACATGCGCTCTACCGCCTGTTTCCCTCGAATGGGCGGAAAACCTGGCGGCAGAAACACCGCGTCCTCGGTGACCATGGCCGTGAGGGCGCGAACCTCTTTGGCTCTGACGGCCGCATTCCAATCCGCCATCAACTGCTGAATGGCTTGCCGGTCGTCAAGGAAGGGCCTGGCTTCGCCGCCTATGGAATTATTGTCTGCCATGCCTGATATCGTAGCAAAATTTGCTACGATATGCCTATTTGTAGGTAAAATTTGCTATGCACCCCGTCAACCCGATTGATGCCCAGCTTTTGAAGCTCCTCCAGCAGGATTCTTCGCAATCGATGGCCAGGCTGGGGCAGGAGGTCGGCCTGTCGGTCTCGGCGGTGAACGAGCGCCTGAAGAAGTTGCGCGCGCGGGGTGACGTGCGCGCATACGTCGCGCTCATCGATCCTCGGACGCTCGGCTACTCGACGTGTGCGTTCGTCCGGGTTGCGGTCGAAGGGCAGCGCCAGGAGCGGAGCTTCGTTGAACTAGTTTTGAAAATGCCAGAGATCGAGGAGTGCCATCGCATTTCCGGAGAATTTCCAGTTCTGCTCAAAATGTGGGCGCACGATCTTCAACACCTCGAACGCCTGCTCGATGGGCCGATCAGGACGCGTTCCGGCGTTGTTCGAACCGAGGTCTGGATCGTCCTTTCATCTCCGAAAGATCATGTGACAGGCCTGATGCTGGGGTCGGCGAAGCCGTAGCCATGAATGCGCGAGGTCAATCTCAGGGGTTCCAGGGCTGCAACGCCCCCCACAGCGCCAGAACACCCGCGAGGCTGCAAATACGAATGCCGCAAAAGTAAAGCGCAGCTTGCGCCACGACGTCCAAGCTGTGATACCTGGTGGGCGACGCCAGACTGACGGTAGCAGGAGGACGTCCCTGCCGACAGCACTGTACCGACGAGGCCACGTGGAGAATATGAGGACCGTTGGGATGCGGCCAGTTGTAGATGAGGTCGGCCGGATCACCAGTGAAACTTGTCACCATCACGCCAAACACAAGGCGCTTACCAGCCATACGATTGCCGAGGTCGTCTGCAGGTAGCCTGCAAGCTGTGCGCCCGCGTCGCTGGCGACCCTCGCCCCCGGCGCACGAAGGCGGTGACGATCACCACAACCGATGTCAGTAATGCCAGCACCGCGAAAGCGAGCAATGTAGGCGGCCGAAACAGCCGCCCGACCCGTTCGAGCGCTAGCTCCGGTACCTCGATTCGAACCGCCCGATCGCCGTCGCGCGTGAACAGCAAACCACCAAACGGGCCGCTCTGCCCCTCGACCGATCTGAATTGGTCGAGCTGATCCGCCGGCACGAAATCGCTGGTTCTGTCCCATGAGACTAAAGTCAGGTATCCTTCCGACGTCACGTTCACCTGTGCCGCGGTGAGCTGGAACAGAAAGCGCTGAAGGCCGCTGTAAGCTCTTCGCGTCTGAAGGTATACACCCCGATAGATCTGGGCCGCCTTGACGAGTTCTGGCGATCCGGCGGCGGCGCATCGGCGGGCGCCGCATAGAAGTGTTCGACGATCCGCGCCGGGAGGACGCCAGTGAGCCTTGCCACCACCTTCAGTATTTGTCGTGACGAACACGCCGAGCCGCAGCTCCGGCGCGAGGGACATGTTCGAGAAGAAGGACAGCGTGGCGCCTCCGTGACCGAACCTGCGAAATCCTCCGGGCAGGGGTGTCTCCATGAAGCCCGCGTTCCAGTTGCCAACGCCGGGCGGAAGCGACGTCATGGGTGATCGGAAGGCCTTGGCCGCAGACGGCCCGAAGACCTGGACACCATCGAGCGTCCCGTCGTTCAACAGCATCAGCATGTAACGGGCCATGTCGCCTGCAGTCGACGACATCACGCCTGCCGGCCCGATATGAGTGATGTATTCGTAGTCGCGGGCAGGGTGATTGACGCCGGTCCAACGATAGGGCTTCGAGAGGTCCGTTGCGAACTGGCGACATGGGTGCGGGGAGATCTGGCGCGACGGATACGGCTCCCGCACGCTCGTGTGCGTCAAACCGAGCGGGCCGAGGATCTCGGCTTCGATCGCGTCCTGCCAGGATCGTCCCTCGACGTGTTGAAGCGCCGCGGCGGCAAGCGCCACTCCATAGTTCGAATAGGAACTGATGAGACCAGGTTCGCGCACGCGAGCTGGCCGTTCTTCCCGAAGATAACGGGCCAGCGGACGAACCTCGGCCGGATCCTTTTCGAACAAATGGCCGAGCGCTCGATCCTCGAAGCCCGGCGAATGCGTCATCAGGTGCTTGATGCGAATTGGCAGCGTGAATCCCTAGTCGGGAATCTGGAGTTCCGGAGGCAGGTAATCGTTGACCGGATCATCGAGGCCGATCTTGCCTGCCTCGACCGCTTTCATTAACGCAATCCATGTGAAGGTCTTGGTGATTGAGCCAATGCGAAAGAGCGTCGTGTCGGGATCGACGCGGCGCTTGGCCTGGAGATCGGCAAATCCGTAGCCTTTCTTGAGGATCGCCGTTCCCCGCCTGAACGACGGACACGGCAACCCCGGCGAGGTGGTCAGTTGCCATCGTCTGGCGCACGACCCCATCGACGAACGCTTCGAGCTCGGCCGGCGGGATCGGCTGGTCGCGTGTAAGTCGTGCACTTGGCTGTTGCTCGGCCGCTGCCGCTGCCGCAAAGAGCGCCACGAACGCGAGGGGAGTAAGCACTCGAGTCATGTTTCCTCCTCTGCCGATACGACGCCATGCCCAGAAAGTTCACCTGCACCTGTCGCCGCGCCTGGGAAAGAAGAGAAAGGTCTGCCGAGCGGTAGACTTTCATGGCCAGTTCGATAAGAATTGCGCCAGATTTCAAGCAAATGACGGATCTGTCTCGGGCAAGTCTGTTGCTCTTGTTCAGGTCGTGAATCGACAACTCGAGGTACTTCAGTCTTAGGTGGGTTGCTTTCGCTCGTCTGGAATCCGCGAGCGCCGCTGTTGCCGTGGATGGTCATCGCCCTGATCCTCATCGGAGTGGGCGCGTGGGGTATTGGCAATGCGGCGGGTCGCGTAGATTTCGTACTGATCGCGAGTGTGGCGGCCTACGAGCTGATTATCGGACTCACGGAAAAGGTCAGCGAGGATGAGCCGCCCACGGGTGGTCGAACGTGTCGGCAAGGCCATCATGTTCATCAACATTCTGCTGCTTCTGGCCGGTGTCCTGGCATTCCGACACTCCCATACTGTTCAGGCGGGAGACGGGCATTGGTCCCCTCCACCGTCACCATACGTCAATCCCTACCGCAGTTATTTCGAGCCGGTGTTGGAGGCCGCCCGTTCCGGTGCCCCCCGGGCAATCTCGCCAAGTAGACCGTCGTGGTGCCTACGGTCCAGGAAAGCGCCTGGTCGGTTCGAACGACGGGAGCGTAATCGTGGGGAGGTCTTCGCGAACGGCCACGAACGATCGATCGGTCTGGACGTCGATCCGGTATCGATTCTCGCGCAGCCACGCCGCCGTTCGTGCTGAATGCTCACGTGGCAACCACACGTACTCGGGAGCCAGCCGTTCCAGCGCCGCCAGGCCGGCAGGCTCGCCAAAGCCGATAGCACGCTGCTCCTCGAGTGTTCGCTCCGAATAGAGAGTCTCACGGCGCGCGTCGATTGACACCTTCAGCCCTGGTGAGAGGTGCCAGATGGCGTTCGCCCCAGTCGAACCAGGTCACAAGCCGCCCCTTGGCCCCCGCCGATTTCATCGCACTTGCGGCGGTCACGTCTGGAATCCACGTGCCGGCGATTGCGATACAGCGCGGCAACAGGCTGGTCTGCGCTGCGATGACCACCGCTGCAACGGTTGCGCAGACATCGACGAGCGTGCGGGCGCCGAGCGTTGGTCCGCTCACAGCCTGGGCCCCTGGAAAGTATGGTGCCAGCAGCACGACGGCCGTCTCCATGAAATTGGGAGAGACGATTCAGCCGCAGCGACGCATAGGCCAGCATCGCCGTGACTACAATCGCACCGAGCCGCGGACGACGCCAGCGCCAGAGGACGACAGCACGAAGAACATGGCCATCCCCCGCTGGAGAACTCCGCCCCACTCGTCGCGCCAGATCGGTTGCCACTCGGTGATGTCGGCACGCGACAGACGCACCGTGCTGGCGATAAACCCCCACAGCTGCCAGCCGTAAGGATTCACGAGTGTCGCCAGCGCGCTCAGCAAAACAACTGCGACGAGTCGGGTGGAGGAGGGAGCCGAACCACGCTGCTCGATCAAGTGTGAAAACGGACCACACGCCCAGGACCCCGAGGCCGAGGATCCACCCGCCGTGAAGGTTCGCCCACAGGACGAAGATCACCGGCAACGCAAAGAAAGAACGGCTGGTGCCACGTGTATCCCATGCCACCAGCGCGCGGCACAGCACGGCCAGGAACAACAACGTCCACAGCTGCGGCCTCAACGTGCCGGTGATCGACAGAGCCCCCCAGACGGCCAGCGCCAGCGTGAGTCGTCGAACGACCGGCGTGTTGTCGCGGATCCGCGCCGGCGACCAGGTAGAACGTGGCGCCCACGAGCATTGCCTTCAGCACTGCCAGCCCCAGGGTCCCGGCAATGCGGTAAGCGAGTGCCATGACAAGGCCGCCCAGCCATTCGTGGTTCGTGAAAGGGAATGTCTTGTGTGGGTCTAATAACGGATCGGTCGTTGACAGGGTGCCATGCTCCAGCAGGTCCAGACCCATTTTCAGGCTGGCCCCAGAGATCCGGATCTGCTTGGATCCTCAAGATCCCGAAGACGACCAGAATCCAGATCGCGGGTCGCAGAGCGGCGACCAGAGGTCTATCTTCACGAACAGCCGGAATTGGTCTGGTGTCTGCAACATCGGACGGCTCACTTCGCGTGCGACACCTTCATCCTCGGATGAAATTGATCGCACTCTACACAGTCCTCGTCACGTATGGCATCGTGAGCCGGCAGGACAGACCTTCCCTGGAGCGCCGCGGGCTTCTCGAACCCCTTCAAGCGCAGGAGCGTCGGCAACACGTCAAAATAGGACGGCGCGATCGAAGCCGGATCATGGGGAACCGATGGCCCGGCAAGCAGGAACAGGAACATTCCTTCCTTGGCGTGCCATCCGCGAGATTCGGACAAAACCGTCGTCGGGCCCATGCCGTGATCGGAAACAATCAGGACGTTCGGGACTTGTTCCATAGCGAGACAGCAGGCGACTCAACCTCCTGTCGAAGTATTCGACGTAGCGCTCGAGCACCGGTCCGAGCCGCTCCACGTCTTGCCGTGCAGGGGGATCCGACCGAGGTCTTCCGGGAAAGCTGTACTGCCAGAACGCGTGTTCGACGGTATCGAGGCCGCCGATGTACATTGCGAGAAACGGCTGCGTTCGGCTGTTCCTGACGATTGACTCTGCCGCCTCGAACGTCCGACCATCGATGTCGAGCGCCAGCCGGAGCTCGGCAATCGGATCGGCCGTCGTGTCTGCTGGTTGCGGAGGCGTCGGTCCCGGCAGGATGTCGGCCAGCAGCTCGACGTCTGAAGGTGCTCCGCGCAGGAAGGGTGCCATCAGTTCGCCAGCACGATCGCGAGGGGTCACGGCATCCGACGCCGTGCGCCGGACGCCCATCGCGGTCCACTGATCGTTACCGATCCAGTCGAAGATGACCACACGCGCCTGGCCTTCGGGCGGGTAGGTGAATCGGAACCGCACAACCGCCGAGTCCACCCCGGCAAGCTGCAGGAGTTCCCACACGGTCTTGCCGTTCAGCAACGCGCGTGGAGGTGGCGTGAATCGAATGAGACCCCAGCTGACGAGAAGGGATCGGACGGTGTAGATCGGGTTGAGGGCCAGGCCGGACGCTAACGGAACCTGGAAAACGGGCAGACCAGCCGCCATGCCTGCAAGGTCTTCTGACTCCCGTCACGTCTCGGCAGCCCCGAGAGAATCGAGGACCAGGCCGCACCAGACCAGGACGGTGCCCATGACGCTTCTATCGTTCCGTGAATCCCGCGCTCTTTCAGCGCGCGCAGCGTCGGTGCCGAGCCGCGCGCCATCGCTGGCTCAAGCGCTCGCCACGTCGCGCCGTCGAGGCCGATAAAGAGGAAGGGCGCCTGGGTCTTGGCCCCGGCAAGCGGCGTCAGCGAATCGAACTCAGGCGCCGGCGGCGGGGGCCCTGGGATCCGGAACGGCAACGCAATCGTGCCTGTGCCCAGCAATCCGGCGACGGCCCAGGCCATGGCCGCCGGACGGAACCGACTCCTGCCGTTGGCCACCCGTCGATACAGCCCTGCGACAGCCAGGGACACGACCGACCAAGCCGATCCCGAGCATCGCAAGTCTCAGGGCATAGCTCCCGAGGAACGCGCCGAAGTTCATCCAGTGAATGATGATGCTCTCGATGACGTACGCGGCGGCGACGAGCACAGGCGCCGCCAGAGCGTAGGCCCAGGTTCGATCCCGAAGCCGCGTCGCGACAGCGCCTCGACCAGAACGAGGAACAAGCCGCCAAATAGAGCGAGTATCGCGCCCATCACGGCACAGATGGCGCTCAGCCCAGCGATGAGCACCACCCACTGACCAGCGTGAACGGGACGAATGTGGTGCGAGGCCACGACCAGTGGTGCGAGCGCCCACATCCCGAGCGCGGCTCCCCACAGCGCACCCCAGGTTCCCACAAGCAGGACCACGTCAGGTTGTCTAGACCGTTCGCCCACTATTGTCCGTGCTTGTTTTCGGTCCCTGAAGGCTGCCGCCATACGAGCCACCAAAATCGTAAGTCGCTTGCAAAAGTGAAATCACTTCAAGGATATTCGCGACTCATCGCCAACAGTTGCGCGTGTAAATGCCTTGCTGCGAGCCACGGCGACGGTGAGGGTCGATGGTCGTGCTGTTCGCAGTCACGCTGTTCACGAGTTCGGCGCTGATGTTCCTCGTGCAGCCCATGATTGCAAAAATGCTCCTGCCGTTACTTGGCGGAAGTCCGGCCGTGTGGAACACGTGCATGGTGTTCTTCCAGTCAATTCTGCTGGCCGGCTACTTGTACGCACATCTGACTTCACGGTATTTCTCACATAAGCACCAAATCGTGCTCCACGCGTCTCTCGTGGCCGTGTCACTGCTGAGCGTGCCGATCCTGATTACCACCAACGTGGTCCCGCCTTCCGATCGGTCGCCCGTGTGGTGGCTGCTCGGGCTGCTCGCGTTGACCGCTGGACTTCCGCTGTTCACCATTTCCTCGACGAGTCCGCTGTTCCAGCGGTGGTTTGCGGCAACCATGGACCGCAATCCGTATCCGCTCTACGCGGCAGGCAACGTCGGAAGCATTCTGGCCCTGGTGGCTTACCCGGGGATGCTCGAACCCGCGCTCACGTTGAGATACCAAAGTGTCATCTGGGCCGTCGGTTATGTCGGGTTCGCCGTACTGACCGCAGCGTGTGCGGTGCATGTGTGGCGGGCTGAACGTGCGCAGCCGGTCCGTTTGCAGACGGCCGCGGATGCAACCCCGCGCCCCACGTTCATCACCCAGGCCCGGTGGGTTCTTCTCGCGTTCATTCCGTCGAGCCTCATGCTCGGGGTCACGACGTTCCTGACGACCGATATTGCGGCCGTCCCGCTGTTGTGGGTGCTACCTCTCAGCGTGTATCTGTTGACGTTTGTCCTGGTCTTTGCACATCGCACACTTGTTCCGCACGGGCTCATGGTGAGGCTGCTGGCGGTTTTCGTCTTACCCGTTGTCACGCTGACCGTTTTCGATAGCCGGCTGCCTGGCGGCGGACAGTTGCTGCTCCATCTGCTGACATTCTTTCTCGCGGCCATGGTTTGCCACGGAGAGCTGGCGCGAACGAGGCCCGACAGCGACCACCTGACGATTTTCTACCTGTGCCTTGCGGTCGGTGGCGTGCTGGGCGGAATCCTCAACGCCATCCTGGCGCCGATGCTGTTCCGGTCCATTGTCGAGTATCCGCTGATGATCGTTCTGGTGTGCCTGATGCGCCCGGCGCTTCGCGCGTTGAAGCCGTCGCCACGATGGCTGGACGTCGGTGCTCCTATCGTGCTTGGTGTTGTCACGCTCGGGATGATGCGTCTGTTCAACGGCGCCGACTCCAAAGGCCTCTTCGCACTCGTCGTCGTGTTCATCGTTCCCGCCGTGACCTGCTTCTCGTTTCGTGACCGCCCGCTGCGCTTTGCGGCCGGCGTGGCGGCGCTGATTCTCGCGAGCACCACATATCTGGGTGCTCATCAAGCGGTTCTGTACCGGGGTCGCAGCTTCTTCAGCGCGCATCGCATCGTCATGGACGAACACCACCGGTTCCGGCTTTTCGTTCATGGCGGCATCGTGCACGGTTCCCAGAGCGTAGATGCCGAACAACGACGGGAAGCCACGGCGTACTTTCACCGTACGGGCCCTATTGGACAGGTGTTCGATGCCACGACGGCAAGCCCCAAGCGTCGCGTCGGTGTCGTGGGTCTGGGGATCGGGTCGCTGGCAGCTTACGGGCGAGAGGGTGAGTCCTGGACCTTCTATGAAATCGATCCCGCTGTCGCCGAATTGGCGAAGGACGTTCGATATTTCACGTACCTGGCCGATTCGCCCGCCCGGACGGAGATCGTCCTTGGCGATGCCCGTCTGTCGCTGCAGCGCGCCGCCGAAGGCGAGTTCGATTTGCTGATCCTCGATGCCTTCAGCTCGGACGCGGTGCCTGTTCACCTGCTGACGCGCGAGGCGTTGGCCCTCTATCTCTCGAAGCTGGCTCCTGGCGGGATGCTGGCGTTCAACATCTCCAATCGTTACGTCGAGCTGAAACCGCTGCTCGGAGATCTTGCCGGAAATGCCGGGCTCGTAGCGCTCGAACAAGCCGATCTTCGCTTGAAGCCCGATCAGATCGATCGCGGCAAGTACGCATCGCGCTGGCTCATCATGGCTCGTAATGCCTCCACGTTCGGCGAATTGAATCTGGATACGCGCTGGCGCGTTGTCACGTCGCGCAGCCGGCCGGTGATCTGGACCGACGACTTTTCGAATCTCCTGAGCGTCTTCAAGTGGCTGGGCTAGAAGGAATCCGACATGAGCAACGATAAACCCGTCGACTACTACGACGTGCTGCAGGTCAGCCCGAGCGCTGAGCCGGAGACGATCCATCGCGTCTATCGTCTCCTCGCGCAGCGCTTTCATCCCGACAACAACGAAACCGGCAACGAGAGCCGATTCCGCGAGATGCAGGAGGCGTACGACGTTTTCAGCAATCCTGAGAAACGGGCACGCTACGACATCGCTCATCAAGGCCAACGACAGGCCAAATGGCGCCTCGTGTCGAACGGGACCCGTGCGGAAAACGACTTCGACATCGAGCAACTGGTTCGCCTCACGCTGCTCGAGGTGCTCTACACCAGACGACGGATGGAACCGGGAAACCCCGGGGTGTACTCACCGGATCTCGAAGAGATGCTCGGTCGCCCCCGAGAACACCTCGAGTTCACGATCTGGTATCTCGTGCAGAAAAAGATGGTGCAACGCGACGACAACTCGCGTCTCACCATCACCGCTGAGGGGGTGGAGTACCTCGAAAAGAATTACGAAGCGACCAATCAGAGGAAACGTCTGCAGGCTGCGCCCGAACCTTCGGTCAGGTAACGATCGTCGCCGGGCGCGTCGTTCGATGCCGACGCCAATTTTGAGGCCTCGCCGACGAATCTGTGGTCAAAGCCTGCCGGTCGCAGACCAGCGCACCGCCGAGGGTGCGGGTGAGCGCATGTAAGGTCTTATGTAACGCGGGTTTGGGTCGCTCACCCCGGACGGCCGATGGTGGTATGGCCCTTGCGAAAACGAGACCCGACAGGCGAAGGGTCTTAGAACTGATCGCATGATGAACTGTCCAACCTGCGCACAGCCCGTCGGCGAATACGATGTGGACTGTCGTTCTTGCGGCCGTGCCCTTTCGACCGAGGCGACGCCCGTGCCGCACGCGGCCGCGGCTCATCAAGAGCCGTCGCGGGTGGCTCAGGCGGGCGGAAAAGCCCAGGCCGCCTCCCCGAACAAACCCCGCAGTCCCAGAGCCTACTGGCGTTTTGCGCCCGCGGTGCTCGTCGGCGCGGGAGCAGGGGTGATGCTCCTCGTTTTCATGAACGGTCTTAACGGTTCCAACCGCACTGCGCAGCCGCTCGAGGATCGCGAAGAAGGCGGCGCGCGTGCGCTTTCTGTGTCTTCATCTCACCAAACCCGTCTGACTGCCCCGGTGATGAAATGGAATCAGGTCAAACAGTCGGCCTGGGGACGGGACGGATCGAAGACCGTGGCGTTCGAGCTTCCCGCGGAAGGCGACGTTCCGGTCTGGATGAAACGGGTTCGCCCATTGCTGGTCGTCCGTTGCCTGTCACGAAACACGGAAGTGTTCGTGGTCACGAGTTCAGCCGCAAGCTTCGAGAAAAACTCCGGGCGACACACGGTTCACGTGGGCTTTGATGGCAGCGGCGAGACCAAGGAGGAGTGGGAAGATTCGGTGGACAGCCAGCAGCTCTTTGCTCCGGACGGTGTCGGGCTGGCCCGTCGGATTGCCGAAGCCCGGACCATGACGTTCCGGTTCACGCCGTTCAATGCCTCCCCGGTGACCGCCGAGTTCAACGTCAGGTGGATTTGACGAGCACGTCCAGGCAGTCGCGAAGACCTGTCGATGGGAACCCTAGGATCGGTTTGACGTTGCCGGGTCATTGATATGACACCATTGGTACGACTCGCAATCGCAGCCGGCCTCCTCTTCGTTGCGTCATTTGCCGTTCTTCCTCCTCCCACGAGCTTCCTGTATTCCATGGCGCTCGTCGCCACTGAGTTTGGGTACTGGTTTGCGATCGGATCGGCCATCACGTTGCTGTTTGGCTGGAGCGGTTCTGCTGTCGCGCGTATCAGCGCTGTTCTCGGCGTCACCGGGATGCTGTTACTCTCGTCCTCTGTCTACCGTGCCTTCGAGTATCAGGAAACACTGCCGAAGCGCCTGAGTGCCGCCTTTGGCGAACCGGCACCGCGTGCCGAATTTGCCGACGTGTCGAGACCCGCACCCATGGTGCTCCGCGACCTGTTCCTCGGGATACATTCCACACCGGTTCGCTATGACGAACGTGTCTATGCCGCACCGAACGGGGAAGAGTTGCGGATGGACCTGTACCATCCTTCCTATCCGCACACGTCGATTCCGGGCGTGATCGTGGTTCATGGCGGCTGGTGGCAGAAGGGGGATCGCAACGAGCATCTGGGCTTCAACGCCTATTTTGCCGCGCGAAACTACGTCGTGGCCGCTATCGACTATCGGCTCGCCCCGCGCCATCGGTTTCCGACGGCAGAGCAGGATGTCAAGAGCGCGATCGACTACCTGAAGAGCCATGCCACTGAAATCGGTCTCGATCCGAATCGAATCGCGTTGGTAGGCCGGGGAGCAGGTGGCCAGCTCGCGCTACAGGCGGCGTACGACGCCAAGGACCCTGGGATTCGCGGGGTGGTGGCAGCCTACGCCTCTGTCGATCTGAAAGAGGCTTACGCGAACCCTGGGAACATCCGGCTTCTCGACATGCGAACCATGCTGGAGGACTATCTCGGAGGATCTCCGGATTCCGTGGCAGAACGGTACGCCGCTGCTTCGCCCACGACCAGGCTCGGCCCGAAAGCTCCACCAACGCTCATCATTCACGGCCAAAACGATCCGATCATGTCGTCGAAGCAGAGCGAGCTGCTGGACGCTGAGCTTGGCAGGGTCGGAGTTCCTCGCCTGTTGCTGGAATTGCCATGGGCGACTCACGCGTGTGACAAGAATTTTGTGGGGCCGTGCGGTCAGATCACGCTGTACGCCGTCGAGCACTTTCTGGGCACGGTCATGAAAGAAGAGACCCTGAAGAAAGCACCAAAGCCCGCGAAACCGGCAAGGCGCACACCGCCCAAGCCTGCCTCGCGCACGCCAAGAGGGATTTAGACACCGGACACCCCGATACGTAAGGGCGACACGAGATGGGTTGGATTACTCGACGCAAGGGCACGCTTACCTATTCGGGGCGCCTTTCGCGCCCGCAAAGCTTCGAGACCTGGGCAGAGACGGATGGCCAATCGGTCGTGACGACGCTCGCCTCCGAGCGCTGGTTCAGCCTGTTGGGGAAGCGGCGGGCGGTCAAGAAAGAGATCTGGAAGGAGCTCCAGGAGCTCGCGGAGTCGGGATCTTCTCGCCGACGAGATTCGCAGTGTCGTCGCCGCCTATACGGGCCGAATGGTTGACTTTGCGCTCGAACGATCGAGCCTGCCGCGCATGTCGCTCGATCTGCGACGTGTGTTCGTCGTTCCGCGCGCGCCGTACAACGCCTGGACATACCACTCCCTGACGGCACGTCTTGGCTCGCGTCCGGAAGTGGCTTCGCTCAAGGGCGGACCCGAGCTTGCAAAGTACTTCTGCTACGAGCTTCTGAACGCGGTGGACCGAGCGCTCCTCGAATGCTCACCGTCGGTGCGTCGCCCGCTGCGCGCCGGCACTGCGTGGTCGATCGTCGGGGTCGATTCGAGTCTCGTGTGGTCCGTGCCATTTCAGCGGGGACCTGAATGGAAGGGGCATTATTTCGTCTGTGAAATGGCGGCAGAAAGCCTGACCCGTGCACGACGCAAACAGCTGGCAAGCTGCGTGAAAACGCTGGAAGCCGGTGTGTCAGACCTGTCTCGGTTCAGAAAGACTGCCATCCTCGCCGAAAGGGCAGCGCGGCTCTGATACCTCAACTATCCCTTTTCGTCACTCAACCGCAACGGTCCCAGATACACCGTCCCGCGCCCCTGAAGGACTACGTTCATGACAAGTCGCGTGGGTGGCGGGGCGCCAGTGGCATCGAACGGGAGCACGAACTCACGCCAGCCGGACGTCCCCTGGAGCTTCATCATGGGACCCTGGTCGGCCAATGTTCGCGAGAAGTACTGTCCACCGTCCGGGAAATAGTTCCAAAGCTCCAAGTAACTGGCACCTTCGACATTGTCATACCGAACCTGACCGCGCAAGACGTAGCGCGGTCCGGCTATCGGCGGTTTGTCTATGGTGAGCACAGTGACCGTGGACGGTGCGGGCTTGGGGTTGTCGACCCTGAGTTGGTGGCCAGGAAAGCCCGGTCCGGGAGGCAGCACAGTCCCAGACACACGGCCCTGCTTCCGGAGTTCATCCCATCTGAAGTCATAGCCGGGTGACTGCGCCGCGGACATCCGAAATGTCGCAAAGCTCAGCAGTACCAGAAGTGACGTTGTCGCGATGCTCGATATCCGCGCGATACGCCGCGAGCAGCGTGTTGAGCGTGTCCGCATCGATCTTCCCTCCACTTTCCTGGACTTGCCCAGACGAAGACACATTCGGGAATCTGCAAGGGTTGTTGAACATGATCCACTGCTGATCGAGCCCGATCGTGTAACCAACCTTTCGAAGACTGCGATAGCCGCTCGCGCCCGTCCACTGGGCAAGATTGGTCACCAGGACATAGACCAACGCCACACCCATTACAGCATCCCAGACGCCTGACCGTCTGAACGCGGAGCCGTCGGTCACGCGTCGCGGTTCTCTCCTGATCCATTGCCAGAAGCCTGCGGGCAGAAACAAGGGCCAGATGGCCAGACAGAGATAGGCAAACGCGCCGATCCTCATGAAGACCGCGATACCAGCATGCATGGACATGAAAAAACCAACGGCAATGGTTCGAAGAAACTCCGTCCTCACGGGCGACAGGATTAACACTGGCGCCAGGATCTCTGCGGTGAATATCAGCCGGCTCATCAATTTAAGGATGCCGTCGTGTTGGGTAAGCGTGCGAAAGGGTCCGGCAGGTCCCCAGGCGTGTTCGATGGTGCGGGAGAGAGCGTCGCCGGAAGTCCACCAGCAGTCCGATGACTTTGTGATCCCTGCGGATATGTATATGCAGGCAATCTGCAGGAGCGCTCCCGTCGAGGCCAGAGAGAACACGTTCGTGTGGGCCCAGTCGGACTGTTTGATGCGTTTATCGGTGGAGGGGAGAAAGAGCGTCCAGAAGAACACCGATTGCAGGATCTTGAATCCGTAACTCGTTTGTCCGTAGTCCGGCAAGAAGCGAAGCGCGAGGAACGCCCAGCTCAGCACAAGAAGCACGTGCCGGTGATATCCCATCGCAAGCGCGGCGGCGCAGATCCCGAGCGAGATCTCTATCAGGCTCAGAGATCCGGTCACCGCGCTCTTCTGGGACAGGAAGGAGAAAGTTCGGTCAGGTGAAAGAAAGAAGCTTGCGGCACGGACGCAGAGTTCTATCGCAAGAACAAAGCCCACGCTGCGGCGGAACACGTAAAGGCTGAGGAGGTTGATTGAGAATACACGTCCCCCGATGCCCACTGCTTTCGGGCCGAGCCCCATTGTAGGACTCTCGGTCAGGGCTCGGTTGCGCTGTAGAGTCGCTTACGGACCGGAGACGGTAACCGTTGGACTCGTCGCCGCCCGGTTATAGCCGTTGTTGAGGAACAACCGGAATTCGTACGTCCCTGGCGTATTTGGCGCCGTCACGGTCCAGGTCCGAGTGGTCACCCCGGCCCCCACATAGACGAACTGCACGAAACTGTTGTTGGGCGCGCTGGTCGTCGCAAACGACAGCCAGTCCGCGCCACCCCCTCGCCCGTTGGTCAGCGTGACGGTGATCGGTGTACCGGGCGCGGCGGTGGTCGTGCTCACGGTCAATTGCGGCGGTGGCCCTTCGGTGACGACGACCGGAGGGCTGGTCGCGGCGCGGGTGTGGCCGTTGTTGAGGAACAGCCGGAACTCGTACGTACCCGCGCTCGAGATCGTTACCGTCCACGTCCGCTGGGTGACGCCCGCGCCGACATACGTGTACTTTGCATAACTGGTGTTCGGCGCAGTCGTCAGCGCCAGCGCCAGCCAGTCACCGGATCCACCGTAACCGCCTGTAAGCGTCACAGTCACAGTGCTTCCCGCGGTAATCGTCGTGGCGCTCACCGTCAGGGTAGGCGAACCGCCGACCACAAAGGGCAGCGCGGAAGACAAGCCTCCGCCAGGTGCTGGGGCGAAGACGCTGATCTGGGCCGTGCCCGCCGCGGCGAGATCCGAAGCAGGAATCGACGCACGCACCCGGGTGGTACTGACGTAAGTGGTGACCCGATCCGACCCGTTCCACCGCACGATTGATCCGTTGGTGAATCCGCTTCCATCCACGGTCAACGTGAACGCGGCCGCTCCCACCGGCGTACCCGATGGAGAGAGCGAACTGAGGACCGGCGGGCCCACGGTTACCGTGATGGGTGGGCTCGTCGCAACCCGCGTATAACCGGAGCTCAGGAACATACGGAATTCGTAGGTTCCTGGAGTGGCTGGCATGTTGACGGTCCAGGTTCGAGTGGTGACGCCCGAGCCAACGTTAGTGTGCTGCAGATAACTTGTGTTGGACGCTGTCGTGGACGCGAAGGCCAGCCAGTCACCCGTCCCGCCCGACCCGTTGGTCATCGTCACCGTGACCGGTTCCCCCGTCACCGCGTTAGTTGTGCTTACCGTGAGCGTGGGCGGAATGACGACGACTGTTGGGCTGGTTGCCAGGCGCTCATTCGTTGCCGAGAGCAATCGGAACTCATACGACCCCGGGGCAGCCGGCATTGTCACGGTCCAGGTGCGCGTACTAACCCCCGAGCCGACAACCGAATACTGCAAATATGAAGAATTCGGAGCGTTCACAGAAGCGAGCGAAAGCCAGTCGAGTGATCCTCCGAGGCCGTTGGTCAGTGTCGCCGTAACAGACGCGCGTCCAGCAACACTCGTTGCACTCACGGTCAAAACAGGTGTGGGGCGAATCGTGAAGTTCAGGGCCGAAGAAACACCGCCCCCTGGTTCCGGCGTAAACACAGTCACCTGCGCCGTACCGGCAGTTGCGATGTCGTTTGCACTAATCGATGCCTGAAGCTGTGTCGCACTCACAACAGTGGTGGGTCTATTTGCACCGTTCCACCGCACGACAGAGGACCCGATGAAGGCGCTGCCAGTGACCGTCAGAGTGAATGCCGAGTTGCCGGCGACCTTGTCGTCTGGCGAGAGCGAGTTCGCGACGGGCGAGGGGTTCAACGACGAGTCAACCGTGACCACCGGACTGGTGGCCCGCCGAACGGAATTGGCAAACAGTCGGAACTCGTAGGTGCCGGCCGTGGTTGGCATTGCCACGGTCCAAGTCCGCGCGACGACGCCAGCTCCCACGAAGGTCCATTGCGAATAACTGCTGTCGGGTGCGCCCGTCGCGGCAAGGGCCAGATAGTCGTTCGATCCGCCAAAGCCTCCACTCAACGTCACCGTGACCGGCCCCCCCGGAGCTGTTTGTGTTGCGCTGACCGTCAGCGAGGGCGGTGGGTCGATCGTGAAAGTCAACGCGGCCGACGTGCCACCGCCGGGGGCTGGGGTCAAAACGGACACCTGAGCAATACCCGTGGCTGACAGATCGGCGGCCGTGATGGTGGCTTCGAGCTTCGTCGTATTGACCACTCTCGTGGGTCTGCTGGCCCCATTCCATCGCACGACCGAGAACGAGCCAAAGCCGCTGCCAGTGATCGTCAACACCATCTGCGGGGCGCCCGCGCGCGTCGATGCCGGAGCGATTGATACGATCGAAGGAGCCGGGTTCGTGACCGGCACGAGTGACGCCAGCGCCCTGTACAACCGGGCGCGCGGCACCGTCGAAAAACCGAGGAATCTCCAGTCTGTAATCGGCACCCCAGTGTCCTGCAGCGCGTCGAGTACCGTGCTCACGCTCGCCCCGGGACTTGCCTGCTTCAGAACACCCCACGCACCGGCGATGTGGGGAGCGGCCATGGACGTGCCGCTCTGAGAGGAGTAGGAGCCGCCAGGAATGGATGACGTGATGGATTCACCTGGGGCATAGAGCGACATGAACGGGGCAGCATTTGAGAAATACGAAACCCGGTCGTTCTTGTCTGTCGACCCGACGCTTACAGCCGATGAAATGCAGGCCGGCGTCGAAAGTCCGAATGGAATGCCACTGTTGCCGGATGCGACGACCGTCGGAATACCGATAGCCCGCAAGTTGTCGATCGACGGCTTGTAGGGTTCGGTGTCGCAGGGCCCTGTGAAGAGGCTGCCACCAAGGCTCATATTCACGGACGCGATCGTGTGCGAGCCCGCGAGCGCGACGGAATACACGTGCTCGAGGCCTGCAATGACGTCGGATGTAAAGGCGCCCGTGCATGGCGCGGTCCCGCCACACGTCTCGGGATCGATCACGCGCGTGAACACTTGAATCGCAAACACCTGCGCGCCACGGGCGACGCCAACAATGGGCGGAACGTGTGCGGCATCGTTTCCGGCGGCAATGCCCGCGACGTGCGTTCCGTGCAGACAGTCCGAGGGACACGGCGCCGCAGAGCCCGGACCAACCTGTTGCTCCTGTCCGTTCGGACAGAGCGACTCGCTGATTCCGGGATCGTTCGTTGAAAAGCAAGCTTCCTGGACCACCTTGCCCGTGAGGGCCGGATGCGAACCATCGACACCGGTATCGAGCACGGCGATGACGCTCCCGGTGCCGTCATAGCCGGCAGCCCAAGCCTGGTCAGCCTCGACGAGGGGAACGCTCTCCACTAACGTCGGAAACAAAAGGTCATCGTCGAAGACCCTGAGGATGTCTGTACCAAGACCGTTGAGCGCCGCCCGACCTTCGGGCGTCACCTCGAGGGCGACGTATGGAACGGTCAGGAACCGACGCAGCACCCGGCCCGAGCCCGGCGGCAGTTTCGCCAGCGCCTGCGCGACGCGGCTCGAAATCGATTGGCGCTGCGTGACGACCGCGGCCGCGTCGGGCAAGTTCGCCTCCGGCTCGTGAGCCGAAGGCAGATTCAGCTCGACGATGACCCGTGCCCGGCCCTGGTTTTGACCTCTATTCGGCGCAGGGCGCGGATTGGGTTGTGCGTCCGGCTGCTGTGATGACACACCCGCCCCGGCAAACAGCACACCCACGACTGCCATCAGCAGAGCCGCAGCAAAGCTCTTTACGGTTTTGGGGATCATAAATGGATTCCCTCTGGCCGGTCTTGTGGGAGATCGAACCAGACGCTCCAATTGGCGTGCCGTACCGGTGCGATTTGTATAGCCCAGTGCAGAAACGACTTACGTCGTCAGGCGGGGAGTTCGCCGAACAGGTGAGAGGCCGGCATTGTAACGGCCAGCACAAGTCTGTCGCGTTGGCGTCGAGCGAGGATCCGATCACCGACCGCCAGAGACCTGGCTGAGTCGATGAGAACGGCCCTCGCCCTCAGTCCTGTCGCGGCATCCACAGGCGTTGGGCGAGCACAAAGCCGAAGACCATGGCCAGCGCTGCTATCCCGAACACCGCGTTTGCGAAGTACAGGGCAATCAGAACGCCCGCAGTGAAGAGACGAACGAATGGTGCACGGGATGCGATGGACAACACTGAAGCCTCCATGGAGACACGATAGAGCAAGGCATTTGCCATTGAATTCAGTTGACGCTAAGTGCCACTTGCTGAGCGACTTATCGTTTGCGCGGTCAGACGGTGCCTGGATAGTCGTGATCGATCTCGGCACACGGCGCGAGTCTGGGAGGTAGGTATCTCTTAGAAAGGAGAAGGGTTAGGAAGGTTTTCCCTTTTTGGATTCGGCGTGTGCGATTTTCGATCAACGCTCGCGGGTGGCCGGAATAGTGGCCTCTTCAGCCTCTTCCCGAAGCTCTTGCAGTCGCTTGCGCGACAGGATGACCAGCGGTTCGTCCGATTTGGCCTTCGAATTCTTGGACACCTTCTGCGGAGTGACGCGCACACGGCGGATCCGACATCCCTTTGGATAGCTGACTGCCGCAACGCTTGACGGAAGATGCAAACGAGCGATGATTTCGACGAGTTCATCTTGAGGTCTTGGGACGACCTCCACCGCTACGCCGTTATCCGCATGTGCCCACATCGCCAGTGGCGCCAGACCTGACGATTTCGTCGGCATGGGCAGAGTCTGCCCCTGGTGCAATGGCTGAGACGACTGGAGGTCGGACAAGGAGATGTCAATCCAGTCTGCGGCATCGACCAACGATTCCTGCGCGACGACGGGCGCCAAGTCGAAATCGTCGTTCAGATCGTGGGTCTCGTCGGCCTCGACGTTGGGTTGGTTCTCAGCTTGTTCGAGCTTGGCATAGAGCGCGTCAAACCCACACTGCGCCGGATCGTACAACCCCCACTCGTCCTGTTCCGGGGAAGGCTGTTTCGGCTTTTTGCTTGGCTTGGGAGCCTGGGCCCGCTGTGGCGGCGGTGCCTGAACCGGTTCGGGCGGCTCGATCGGTTCTGGCGTGGCCGCCTGGTGTTTGTGAAGGCGCTGGATGTCGGTCCGCAGTGCATCGATCGCGCGGCCGATCCACGATGAATGCTCAGCAGGCTCGGACGGCTTCTCGCGTGCGGATCGTCGGGCGGCGCGCCGTTCCTCCTTGAGCCGCTTGGCCTCCTCCTTGAGCCGCTGAGCTTCGGCCTTGAGACGTTCGGCTTCCTGTCGTTCCGCTTCGACGCGCTCGGCTTCACGACGTGCGCCTTCGAGGAGCCGCTCCGCTTCCACGCGTTGGATTTCGAGCCGCTCCGCCTCCTTTTTGGCCACCTCGAGACGCAGCGCCTCCAGCCGTTCGCTTTCTCGACGAACCGCTTCGAGCCTTTCCTCTTCTCGCCGAGCGGCTTCGCGTCGCGCTGCCTCGAGCCGTTCAGTCTCCTGGCGTTCCGCCTCACGTCGCGCTGCCAGTCGCAGTTCAGCTTCGGCCCGCGCGGCCTCCTGACGGGCGGCCTCACGTCTCTCGGCTTCGAGTCGCTCGGCCTCACGTTGCGAAGCCTCGCGCCGCTCGGCTTCAAGGCGCTGGGCCTCGCGCCGAATGGCTTCGAGGCGCTGAATCTCGAGGCGCTCGCCCTCGCGGCGTTGCTCGGCTGCCCGATGCTCGGCCTCGATCCGTTCTGCTTCACGCCTTGCGGCTTCCAGTCGCTCGGCCTCGCGGCGTTCAGCCTCGCGACGCTGGGCCTCGCGGCGCGCACTTTCACGGCGTTCGGATTCCAGGCGCTCGTCCTCACGACGGGCTGCGGTCAGCTGATCGGCTTCTGCCCGCGCCGCCGCGAGCCGCTTCTCTGTTTCGCGGCGTTCTTCCTCGAGCCGTGACGCCTCGCGCCGAGCGGTGTCGAGGCGCTCGGTTTCCAGGCGCTCCTCATCGCGACGGCTGGTTTCCAGCCGCTGCATCTCGAGTCGCGCCGCGGCGAGCCGCTTATCAGCTTCGAGACGCTCCTCCTCGCGACGTGCTGCGGCCTGCTCTTCGGTTTCGCGCTGAAACACTGTGGCAACTTCTGGCGCGTCCGACGGGGCTGTTTCGAGCAGCACAACGGTCAGCGGCGGCCTCTTCGACTGACTCTGTGGAACCGGCTTCACCGACGTCTCCGGCCAACTCTGCGGAACCGCCTCGACGGTCAATTTCAACCTCCGCCGGTTCCGTCTCGAGCTCGTCATTGGTCGATGCTTCGGACTGGACAGACCGGCCGCCGGACCGTGTTCGATCGCGGCACATCCGAGAGTCCACTGATGTCAAAGGGATCCCGGGCCGCCGTAGTCGAGTCTTCAGCGGGCTCGGATTGGAGTGGCGGCGAGTCATTCCCCGACGATTGCGCCTGTGTTACGGAACCGTGAGCGCCCACTCTTCGAGTCCGATGGGGCACCGGTCTCCGCGGCTCAGACTCAAACGGCGGCGGAGCCGTCGAATTGGCGCGCAACTGCGCTTCGCGTCTCGCGGCTTCACGTCGCTCGCGGTCGCGGCGAGCCGCGACCTCGGTTTTTAGTTCAGCCGAACGATCGAGATACTTCGAATTTCGTCGGCGAACACACCCGGATCGCATCCCCGCCCTCCGCCGGTTGCCTTCTGCTTCTTGAATTTTCCAAGCAGGCCACCCTTCTTACTGGTGGGTTCGATTGCAGGACCCGTTGCGAGCAACGGGATCGTCAGCGTCTGGAGATGTTCCGCGTTTTCGAGATCCCGGAGATGATCGCTGAGGTCGGCTTCATCGCGCGGAGACAAGAGCGCGCTCACCAGAATGAGATCGGGAATGTGAGCGCGAAGCGACGCGAGTGCCGCGTCTTTGCTGTCTGCCAGAACGCAGTCCGCACCGACGCGCTCGCGCAGCACACGTTTCACCACGCCAGCCTGCATCGAGTCCGGCTCGATGACCAGAACGAGTGCCAAATCAGGTCCTTAGCATGAAGAGCACGAGGACGACGGCAACGATCGAAAACACCAGCATGGGTGCGTGCTCGATGCTCTGTGTGCGGGCAACGCCGACAATTGCGTGCACGACCGTGCCGGCCCGGTCGCCCCAACCGTGGAAGGCATCCGTGGAAATTTCGGCGGAGACACGCTGGCCGATTCGGCTGTCAGTGGCGATGAGCGCCCCCAGCACGACGATGAAGCAGAGGGCAGATCCGACGGTTTCGCCGATGCCTCGTGAAGCCTTTGGCCGCATAACCATGATCCCGGTGGCCATCCTTCGCAATGACCGTACCTATTGCCCTCTGGCAGGCCAAGAATAGTTAACTACCTATTTATCAATACTTTACACGGTCAATTGGGGATGCGTGACCGGGAACCGGCGCCCGTCGGCGCCCAGGGACGCACGAAATCGCATGGCGAGTTACGAAACTTGCGCGAACGACCCGTGCAACCGAGATGCGTTTCGAGACGCGCCCGCCTCGTCGTAGAGCGGTCAAGCACAGGCAACGTCACGTGCCACGAATGAGTTACGGCAACGAGCCGACTCGCGCCCGTCACGCGTGGCACAGCCGTTGCCTCTGTATGCACTCGTCGCGTGCAGTGGCACGGACAGCAAGCACGTTTCGTGAAACTGCGGCGCGCCAGGCGCCGCTATGCATCGCAAGGTGCGATGCGCTGGAGGATCAGATGAACTACCTCGTGACCTACCTGAAGTCGCTCGTGCGCAAGGACGATGAAGGACAGGACTTGCTCGAGTACGCCCTGCTCGTCGGGCTGATCGCGCTCGTCTGCATCCTGGCCGTGACGGCGGCAGGTGTCAAGGTGCAGGGGATCTTTGAGCAGATCGCGGCCGAGATCTAAAACGCGTCCAGGCGCGGGGGGCGAGGGGTGGGCAATCGTCCGCCCCTCTCTCATCTCTCATCAGTCACCGTTCGAACACCGTGACATGGAGAGGAAGTCATGCAGCGTCTATTGACAATTGCTCGCGGGTTAGCCACCGAAGGGCTGGTAATCGAAGACGACGCGCAGGATCTGATCGAGTACGCGATGCTCGTCGGGCTTATTGCTCTTTTGTGCGTCGCGGTCGTGACCACGGTTGGCCAGACAATTTTCGAGCTGTTTTGGGACAGGATTGCCACCACTTTCTGAAGTGATCACCGTGACGGCCGTTATGGCAAGCGCAGGCCTCAGCGCAGCAATCGATTTCTCGACACGGCGCGTTCCCAACGCGCTGACGTTGTCGGTTGCCGCTCTCGGGATCATGGCTGCCGCATCGGGCGTCGTCGAACTGCCGCCCGGCATGGCGCTCGTCGGCTTCCTCACGGGCTTTGTCGTGATGTTGCCGGGACATGTCTTTGGCCGTACGGGCGGCGGCGACGTGAAACTGATGGCGGCGCTCGGAACGTGGTTGGGGCCGTCAATGATCTTCAAGGCATTTTTGTACAGCGCCATCGCCGGCGGACTCCTCGCACTGTTCGTGGCGGCGCGCAGAGGCCGCATGCGCGAGACGCTGCGTGGGACCTGTACGCCTGGTCGCCGTCCCTTCCTCCGCCAAGGAAGAAGTCGAGGCGGTCGACCGCGACAATCGGTTCCCATTTGCGCCCGCCATTGCGGCCGGCAGCGTACTGGTGGTTTTAGGATTCTGAATGTGGGGTGGACGTCCATGATGACCACAAAGACCGCGCACGACGCCGGAGCTGGAGATCGGAACGCGGGGCCGAGCTGATTGAAGCCGCCGTCACGATCCCGCTGCTGCTGCTGATTGCGGTCGGAATTTTCGAGTTCGGTCGGGCGTATCAGAGTTGGCAGATTCTGACCAATGCCGCGCGCGAGGGTGCTCGCATTTCGATATTGCCGGGTTCGGGGGTGCAGACGGCCACGGATGCGGCGCGCAACTATATGCAGTCCGGGCAGCTGAACAACTACGGAGCTGCGTCAATCGATGTGGACCAGGCCACGTCGATTCTGGTGAACGGAGAGAACGTCTCGGCGTCGCAGGTGACCGTGCAGTATCCCTTTGATTTCATCATGCTGGGTCCCGTGGCGCGTCTCATCAGCCCCAGCACCACACTCGGTGGAGATTTGACGATGGTGGCATCGTCCGTGATGAGGAACGAATGACCGATCGCGGATGACCGGATTGGAAAATCGGCGCCCGTAGAAGTCGCGCGAAAGTTTTTGGAAGAAACAACTCGGAACCCGAGCCCGAGGCCTGTAGCCCCCGAGCCAAAAGCCCGGAGCCGGAGGAGCCCTCTATGAACCGCATTCGTTTGGTTGCCGTACTTGCGCTCGCTTTGACCGCAGGCGGCGGACTGGCCTACGCCACTTACAACTACATCCAGAACGTTCCAGTCAAGACGGTCACGATTCCAACCAAGCCGGTCATGGTGGCCGCCACCGACTTGGAACTGGGCACGGAGCTCCGACAGGAGGACCTGCGCCTTGTGCAGTGGCCGGCCAACAGCGTTCCTGAGGGCACGTTCGGCAGCCCGACGGACCTGGTGGGCCGCGGCCTCATCATGCCGGTCATCGAAAACGAGCCATTTCTGCCGCTGAAGCTCGCCTCAAAGGAGGCGGGCGCCGGCCTTCCGCCCATTATTCCCCAGGGGCTGCGGGCCGTGTCGGTCCGCGTCAACGAAGTGATTGGTGTGGCGGGCTACGTGCTTCCCGGGACGCGCGTTGACGTGGTCGCCACCGCCAACCCCACCAACAATCGCGGTGACGTCACATCGAAGGTCGTCCTGACCAACGTGCAGGTTCTGGCGTCAGGGACGAAGCTCGAACAGCAAGGCGATGACAAGAGCAAGCCGCAAGCCGTCACGGTCGTCACGCTGCTCGTCTCGCCGGAAGAAGCCGAGCGCCTGACACTGGCCAGTACCGAAGGCAAGATACAACTCGCCCTCCGGAACCCCCTCGATCAGTCGGCCCCGTCGACGCCCGGTGTGAAGCCGGCTGGCCTGCTGGGGGCTTCCGCGAAAGCTCCAGCCGTTCGAATGGCGTCGATGACTCGCCGTCCGGCGGCCCCTGTGCAGACCACCGCACAGGCCCCGCCACCACCCGACTACCCCACGGTTGAAATCATTCGGGGTGACAAGCGAGTCCAGGAAGTCGTGCGTTAAACGCCAAAGGAGGCTGTTCAATGAAACCCGTTCATGCTGCAGGCGTACCCCGGCCACTGTGCCCGCTGCGCGCCTGCGCTGTTTGGATTGCAATACTCGTCATCTTCGTTCCGAGTCTTTCGCCGGTGATGCTCGCGCAAAGCGCTCGCGTCATACCTCAGGCGAGCGCGCGTCCGGCCGGCAGTCTCGGTGCCGAGGACGAAGCGTCCGAAGTCGAGCTGATGGTCGGCCGTTCCACGGTCCTCAACGTGCCAGCTCCGATTTCCCGCGTGTCCTTGACGAGCCCTGATGTTGCCGACGTCCTGGTGACGACCTCGCAACAGGTACTGATCCACGGCAAAACCACAGGGACCATTTCCATGTTCGTCTGGGAACGTGGCGGTGGCATTCGTCGCTACGAAGTCAACGTGCGGCGCGATTTGGAGCAGCTTGCGCTGCAGATGCGCACACTGTTCCCCGGTGAGCCGATCACCGTCGCGAACAACGGCCGGCAAGTCCTTCTGTCCGGCACGGTCACCAACAAGCTCATCATTGAAAAGGCGGGCGACGTGGCCGCGGGGTACGTGGCCAAGAAAGAAGACGTCGTCAACCTGCTGCAGCAGCCGCAGGGCCTTGGGTCGAACCAGGTGCTTCTGCGCGTGCGCTTCGCGGAAGTCGGCCGTACCGCGTTGACGGAAGTGGGCGCGTCGTTCTTTACCGGGGTTGAAGGCTACAAGGACTACATTGGGCGCACCACGACCCAACAGTTCCCAGCGCCGGAATTCGACGATGGCAAGCTGGTGTTCAGCGACTTCCTGAATTTCTTCCTGTTCAACACCAAGCACAACGTGGGGACGCTCATCAGGGCGCTGCAGAACCGCGGCCTGTTCCAGAGCCTTGCCGAGCCGAACCTCATCGCGCAGAACGGCAAGGAAGCGAGCTTCCTCGCTGGCGGTGAGTACCCGTACCCCGTCGTACAGGGCGGTGGGAGTGGCACCTCAGTGACGATCTCGTTCAAAGAGTTCGGCATCAAGCTGAACTTCACGCCCACGGTGCTCGGCAACGACTTAATCCATCTGAAGGTCCGACCCGAAGTGAGCTCGCTGGACTTCGCCAACGCGGTCACGGTCGAAGGCTTCCGCGTTCCGGCCCTCACCACGCGGCGGACCGAGACCGAGCTCGAGCTGCGTGACGGTCAGACATTCGCGATTGCCGGCCTCATGAACAACAGTCTGACCTCGAGTCTCCAGAAGATTCCGGGTATCGGCGACATTCCCATTCTGGGCCTGCTGTTCAAGAGCAAAGCGTCGCGTCGTGAGCAGACAGAGCTCGTGGTCATGATCACGCCGCAAATCGTCCGGCCGGGATCGCCCGGCGCGGCGACGGGACTGCCCGGCCTGTCCGAGCAGTACATGCCGCCCATTCCAAAGCCGGTTCCATCGCCTCCACCATTTGGGCCGCCGCTGAGCAACCTGACGCCCGCACAGCAGCCGAGTGTGTCGGCGGGCAGCGTCCGCGGTGCCCGCTCAGCCCGCAGGGGCGATCTTCCCCGATCCTCCCGCGAACTCGACCAAGACGGGTCTGCCAGTGAAATCGTCCCCGGCCGCCCCGGGTAAGACGACGACGGCACCGGCTGTTTCGCCGTCGCCCGTTTCGGTGGTCGCACCGGCGCCGAGGCCAATGACCAAGCAGGAGCGCGAAGCGCTCGCGCAGGAGCGGAAGGCAGAGCAGCAGCGTCTGGAGCGTGAAACAAAGGCGCGCCAGGAGGCCGCCAAGCGAGCGGCCGAACAAGCCAAGGTGAACCAGAGACTCGCGCAAGAACAGGCCAGGCAAGACGCGGAGGCCGCACGCAGAGCCGAAGAAGCGAAAAAGCGGCAGGACGAAGAAGAGCGTAAGCGTGGTAAGGCGCTGGCTGAAGCGGAGGCGCGCCTGAAGGCTGCCCAGGCGGAATACGAGAAAGAAGTGAAGGGCGCAGGGAGCGCGACCAGCCAGCCATAGTCCGCGGTCCGCGGGTGCCCTGTCGCTGGGCCGGGTCGTTGGACCCGTTTCATCGACAGGCCGCACCCGCGATCGCTTCGTGGGGACGGGGCCCACGACTCAGAAAAGAGGGGGTTATGTCTGGTCTTTTTCGACGTCTTCGACACAACGAACAAGGCATGTCGCTCGTGTTCGTCGGCCTGGGTTTCATGGCGTTCCTGGCGGCGACGACGCTTGCCATCGATGTCGGGATGTTCATGACGGCCCGTTCGCAGGCCCAGAACTCGGCCGATGCGGGCGCGCTAGCGGGGGCGACCGCACTCGTCAAAGACAATTACGACGATCGCACCGCCGACGGTCCCGCCGTGCAGAACGCCGCTCGTCGCATCTGGTGAAAATCAGGTGATCGATGCCAATGTTCGGACATCGATCCCGCGGACGTCACGTTTCCACTCGGGCCTACGGGGCTGAACAACCGCGTCCGTGTTCGCGTCTATCCGGACCGGCGCGCGTGGCAATCCGCTCGCGACGCTCATGGGCGGTTTCTTTGGCGTGAACACCGCGAACATGGAAGCCATGGCGACGGCGGAAGCGTCGCCAACCAACGCGCAGACGTGTGTGAAGCCGTTCACCATCCCGGACAAGTGGATTGAGCGTCAGACCCCGCCGTGGGATCCCGACGACACCTTCGACGTGGTCGACAAGAAGAACAATCCGCTCCCGAATCCGGACGAGTATCGGCAAGGGTCGCCCCGGGTAGGTGGAACGAGCTATGACTGGCAGTATGACAGGGGCGAGTACATGATGATTCGCGCGGGCACGGGCAACAACGTGGCGCCGAGCTTTTACTTCTCGTGGAATATGCCTGGTGGAAGCGGCGGCCGACTGGTATCGGGACGAACATCGCCAACTGCAACACGACGATCATGCATCCGGGCGATACTGATGGACCCCGAGCCCGGCAACATGGTCGGACCAACGACTCAGGGGATTGACGACCTCATCGCGAAGGATCCGTACGCCTATTGGGACGACTGCAACCGACAAGCCGGTTAGTGGGAATGGCACCGACGCGCGTGTCATCGTCATCCCGTTGTACGACCCCGTCTACTACGACACCGGCAAACAGAACGGGCGCAACGCGGATCTCAAGATGGCCAACTGGATGGGATTCTTCGTGGATCGCCGACAGGGCAACAACGTCTACGGGTATATCACGCCAATCATCGGGATCTACGATCGCGGCGCTGGCCCAGCACCTGCGGGACTGTTCCCACAAGTGATTCGGCTCGTGGAATAAGTCATGGCACAGCTTGCAACGCTGATAGTCACGCACGACGAACAGTTCCGGCTCGAGCTCTCGAACCTGCTGCGCGGGGGCGGCGTGCCCATCGGGATTCTCGAGGACACGCGCATCGGAAGCTCCGAGGCCGACGTCGCGGTGGTCGATCTCCGTGGTGAGGCGACGGGGGCGATGGCCACGATTGAGCGGCTGCGGGCCGCGCATCCGACCGTGGCCATCTTCGTGATCGCGTCGAAGAACGATCCGGAACTCATCCTGCAGGCGATGCGGGCGGGGGCCAATGAGTTTTTCAAGTGGCCCCCTGAGCACGACGCCTTCCACGGCGCCATCCGCCGAACGGCTTCGCGCCGCGAGTCAGCGCATGCGGCATCTCGGGAACCATCGGTCACGCTCGTCTTTTTCGGCGCCAAGGGAGGATCCGGCACGACGACCGTCGCGGTGAACTGCGCGGTCGAACTGGCCAGGCTCACCAAGCGTTCGACGATCATCGCCGACCTGAAATCGTGCCTCGGAGAGGTCGCCCTCTTCCTGGGCGTACGGCCGCGCTTCACGATTCTCGACGCACTCGAGAACCTGCACCGGTTGGATCAGGATTTCCTGCGCGAACTCGTCGCCAAGCACAAATCCGGCCTCGAGATTCTTGCAGGGTCCGAGCAGTTCGACCGTCCGGGCGCCGGTGACGCCGGCGCGCTCGAGGAGCTGTTCCGGATCCTGACCAAAAGCCATGACTTTGTCGTCATCGACGCAGGCAACACCATCAACTCATGCGCGCTGGCCGCCCTGTACGCCGCAGACAATATCTTTCTGGTCGCCAATCCCGACGTGCCTTCGGTCCGAAACGCTCAGAGATTGGTCGAACGCATCCGTCAACTCGGGGCAGGTGGAGAGCGTGTCAGGATCCTGCTCAATCGATCGGCCGAACCTTACATCATCGCGCCGAAGCAGATCGAAACGGCGCTTGGGTACAGCATTCACCACACGTTCACGAGCGACTACAAGACCGTCTCAACCGCATTGAACTCAGGCGTACCGCTGGCGCTCTCGAACCACTCGGAGCTGGCTGAACAATTCGATCGGTTCACCAGAGGCCTCATTTCACCGGCGGACGCCGCGCCGAAGGCTCAGCCGGAACGGAAGCGCAGCTTCCTGAGCTTCGGGTTCTAGCGCACATCCACGAGCAACGATTATGTCTACCGTGCATACACCACCTCCGCCGGCCGGCTCGACGCCGACCCCGAAGCCAACTCCGCCCAAGCCGGCGCGGCAAGAATCGGTTCGTCCGGCATATATCGAGCTGAAGGCGAACGTGCACCGGAAACTCCTCAATCGCCTCAACCTCGAGGCGCTGGCCACGGCCGATCGGCCTCGCGCGGAAGCGGAGATCCGGACACTGCTGTTCGACCTGATCAACGAAGAAGGGATGCCGCTCAGCCTGAGCGAGCGGGAATCAATCCTCAGCGACGTCATTGATGAGGTCTTCGGCCTGGGGCCGCTCGAACCGATCCTTCGTGACCCGACCGTCAACGATATTCTCGTCAATACCTACAAGCAGGTGTTCGTCGAACGGGCGGGCGTGCTCGAACGGGTTTCTGGCGGGTTCCAGGACGACGCGCATTTGATGCGGGTGATCGATCGCATTGTCAGTGCGGTCGGTCGAAGGGTGGATGACAGCTCGCCAATGGTCGATGCCCGTCTGGCCGACGGCTCGCGCGTCAATGCCATCATCCCGCCGCTGGCGGTGGACGGTCCGCTGCTTTCCATTCGCCGTTTCCCCGCGGAGCGATTGAAGGCCGAGGATCTCGTCAGCTATCGGGCACTCACGCGCCCCATGCTCGACTTTCTCGCGCACTGCGTGCGGGCACGGCTCAACTGCCTGATCAGCGGCGGTACCGGCGCCGGCAAGACCACGTTGCTCAATGTGCTGTCCGGATTCATTTCGGATCGCGAGCGTATCTGTACGATCGAGGACGCCGCGGAGCTGCAGCTGCGACAGGATCACGTCGTACGCCTCGAGACGCGACCGCCCAACGTCGAGGGCAAGGGGGCGATCCGGCAGCGGCAGCTGGTCATCAACGCTCTCCGTATGCGGCCCGATCGCATTGTCGTGGGCGAGGTTCGAGGCGAAGAAGCGCTGGACATGCTTCAGGCCATGAACACAGGTCACGACGGCTCGCTGACCACCGTGCACGCAAACACCCCGCGCGACGCGCTGTCTCGAATCGAAACGATGATTGCGATGGGGACGATGAATCTGCCGGAGCGCGCGATGCGTCAGCAGATGGCGTCGGCGATTCAGCTCGTGGTCCAGCAGACGCGTCTCAGCGATGGTTCGCGCAAGGTGACGAGCGTCAGTGAAATCACGGGGATGGAAGGCGAAATCATCACGATGCAGGAAATTTTCGTGTTCGAAAAGGTCGGCGTGACCCAGGACGGCAAGGTCATCGGCCGGTTCCGCGCGACGGGCGTGCGCCCGAAGTGCGCTGAACGGTTGAAGGCGTCGGGGATTCACCTCGCGCCCGACATGTTCGAAGGGGTCACGGAGGTACGGTGATGGGTGCGCTCTTTGTTCCAGTGGCGGTGTTCCTGCTCGCGGCCGGCGCGGTCATGGGACTCTACATGGCGGTGACGTATCTCCCGGGGTTCCTCGCCCGCGAGCGCATCGACGAACGAATACGGGAAGCGGTGGGCACGCCGTTCGCGGCGGCCACGAGCGGAGACAGCGTTCTGAAGCAACAGATGGAAGGGCCCGTGCCGCTGATCGATCGCATCATGGCACAAAGTGGCCAGGGGTCGGGCCTGGCCCGGCTCATCGAGCAGGCCGGTCTCCGCATCAGCGTCAGCAGTCTGCTGTTGATGTCGATCGGCTGCGGAGCCGTTGGGGCCCTCGCATTGGTCACCTTGCGGGTCCCGTACGGCGTGTTCGGCGGCGCAGCGGTGGGCTGCGTGACGCCTTTCTTCTACCTGCGGCACCGTCGTAAGAAGCGCCTGCGTCGTTTCGAGGAACAGTTTCCCGAGGCGCTGGATCTGTTGTCCAGGGCACTTCGGGCGGGCCACGCTTTCACAACGGCTATGAGCATGGTGGCCGACGAGGCTCCAGACCCGATCGGTCCGGAATTCCGCAAGAGCTTCGACGAGCAGAACTTCGGACTTCCGCTGAAAGATGCGCTCAACAATCTCAGCGAACGCGTGCCAAACCTGGATGTCAGATTCTTCGTGACGGCGGTCCTGATTCAACGGGAGACCGGCGGCAACCTGTCAGAGATTCTCGACAATCTGGCGCACGTGGTCCGCGAACGGTTCAAGATTCTGCGTCAGGTTCGGGTGTACACGGCCCATGGGCGCCTGACCGGATACACGTTGCTGGCGCTGCCGGCGGCCCTCGCGGTGCTGCTGTGGACGCTCAACCCTGGCCTGATGAACCTGCTTTTCGAGGAGCGGATGGGCCGGATGATGCTGACCTCCACCATTGTGCTCCAGGTCATTGGATTCTTCTGGATCAAGCAAGTCGTGAAGATTGAGGTGTAACCGTGACTTTTCTGTTGCCGCTGGCTGTCTTCGCGCTTGCCTCGATTGTCGTCACCTTCCTGGGGATGCGGCTCGTTGCCGGTCGCGCCGGCGTCGTCGATCGCCGACTTCAGGAGGTGACCGGAAACCGGATGGAAGCGGACTTTTCGCAACAGGCTGAAGCCGTTGTCAAAGTCCTCAAGAATGTCGGCAGCAGACTCCCGCGATCCCCGTCTGAGATGGGCAAGCTGCGGCTTCGGTTGGTGCAAGCCGGCTATCGCCGCGACGAAGCCCTGTACGTCTTTTTTGGCATGCGGATCGCGTTCGCGTTCGCCGCGTTCATGGTGTGTGCGACACCGATCCTGATGCGGCCGAACGTGCTGGTCGGGGTAGGCGCGTTTGGCATGGGGTACATCCTGCCAGGGATGGTGCTGGCCCGTCTGGCCAAACGCCGTCAGCATCGGCTGCGCATGTCGCTGGCCGACGCGCTGGATTTGCTCGTGGTCAGCGTCGAAGCTGGGCTTGGTCTCGATCAGGCGATGATGCGCGTCGGCGAAGAGCTGGAGTTCGCCTACCCGGATCTCTCTGACGAACTGCGCCTTGTCAATCTCGAGCTGCGGGCCGGCAAGGGACGGGTCGAGGCGCTGCGAAACCTCGGCGAACGGACGGGCGTGGACGATCTCGTCTCGCTCTGCACGATGCTCATCCAGACGGACAAGTTCGGGACGAGCGTCGCGCAGTCGTTGCGCGTCCATTCCGAGACGCTTCGCACCAAACGTCGGCAGCGTGCCGAGGAAGCGGCGGCGAAGACGGGCGTCAAGATGGTTTTCCCGCTCGTCTGCTGCATTTTCCCGGCCATCCTGGTCGTCACGATTGGTCCGGCCGCGATTCGGTTCGTCAAGGTGATTTTCCCGATGGCTGAAAAGTGATGATGTCCCATGACTGACATGTCGCACACAACCGCGCAGCCTGACGGACAGATCTCCAACAAGGCTCCAGTGCCGGCGCCGCCAACGACGCTGGAGCAGACCGGTCTGCCCCCGGATGTGCTGAGCCAGCTGGTCATCAAGACGCTGTATACGGGTGAGGCCACCGGCACGATGCTGGGAGACCGGCTCCGGGTGCCGTATTCCATTTTCGAGCGGCTCATCGAAACGGCCCGCGGAGAAAAGCTCGTTGAAGTCAGGGGCGCATCGGGCGCCGGGACAGCGGGGTATCGCTATGCGCTGACCGATCTGGGGCGGGACCGGGCGCGGCAGTTTCTGGACGTCAACAGCTATGTTGGTCCGGCGCCTGTGCCGCTCGATCAGTACGTGTCGTTCATGAAAGCCCTCGCGGCGATGCGTGGCCACGTCGATCGCGAGCGAGTGACCAACGGCTTCCTGCATCTCATCGTCAATCCCGGAATCCTGGATCAGCTCGGGCCGGCGATCAATTCGGGCAAGTCCGTGTTCCTCTACGGGCCGCCCGGAAACGGCAAGACCGTCATTGCCGAAGGCATCGGACAGACGCTCGGCGGTGACATGTACCTGCCGCATGCGATCGACGTCGAAGGTCAGATCATCACCGTCTACGACCCCGTCAATCACCAGTCCCTTGAAGGCACCGAAGAGCGCCTGCTCATTACGGCCCCGTCGCACGACCGACGTTGGGTCCGAGTCAAGCGGCCCGTCGTGACGGTCGGAGGCGAACTGACGCTCGACATGCTCGACCTGACGTTCAATCCGATTTCGAAATTCTACGAGGCGCCTCTGCAGCTCAAATCGAACGGCGGTGTGTTCGTCGTGGACGACTTCGGTCGCCAGCGTATCCGCCCGCGCGATTTGCTCAATCGGTGGATCGTGCCGCTCGAGAGTCGCGTCGACTATCTCACGCTGCACACCGGGAAGAAGTTCGAGGTGCCGTTCAACCTCCTCATCATCTTTGCCACGAACCTGAATCCCGAGACGTTGGCCGACGAGGCGTTCCTGAGACGTATTCCGTACAAGATTTATGCGAAGAATCCGACGGTTGACGAATATTCGCGCATTTTCGAGTTGAACTGCCGTCGCCGCAAGCTGCAGTTCGATCCGGTTGTCATCGAGTACCTGGTGCGCCGCTACTACGAGCCTCGGAATATCGAAATGCGCTGCTGCCACCCGCGTGACATCGTGGAGCAGGTCGTGGACTTGTCGCGCTACCAGGGGCGCGAGCCGACGCTGGCGAGGGACCTGCTCGATGCCGCCTGTCGCAGTTATTTCGTCGAGCGTGTCGTCGAAACGTCGAAGGGCGGCGGTGGCGCACGGCACCACAGTTCGGTGAGAAGCGGCCAGACGATGGTCACACAGAGCGGCGGTAATCAGCCAGGCCGCGGTGCGGCACCGCGGGCATTGAGAGCCTCCTCATGACATCCCCGTTCAGCCAGGCATTGAGCGGGCTTCACAAAGCCGGCCACGCGAAACTTCTTTCAGCGCGCACGGGCAGCAGCTGAGCGCTGGGAGCTGGCGGAACATGCCTCCCGGGTGCTGATCGGGGCGCTGTTCACGCTCGTGACGATCCGTCTTGGCGCCGACTTCCTGCGCACCATGCGGCTGACCAGCCTGTTGCTCCTGATAAGCGAAGGCCTGGTCCTCTTGCTGACCGTCGCGCGCCGGCGTGCCGTCGTGGTCGATCGGAGCTGGGATGCACGGCTGGTGACCGGTATTTCGCTTGTTGGTGCGCCGCTTCTGAATCCTGATGCCACGCTCTCGCTGCTGCCCAACAGCGTTGCCGCGCGGCATTTCAGCGGTTGGATTGATCGTCATCGTGGCGGGCAAACTCTGCCTGGGCCGCAGCCTCGGCATCGTCCCGGCTAACCGCGGCATTGTGTGCAAGGGAATCTACAAGCTGATCCGCCATCCGATTTACGCGGGATACACGGTCACGCACGTGGCGTTTCTGCTCACCCACCTCGACGTGTGGAACGCGTGCGTGCTCGTGACGTCCGACGTGGCCACGATCCTTCGGGCCATCTATGAGGAACGAACGTTGTCCCGCGATCCGGAGTACGTGCGGTATCAGTCGCACGTGAGGTGGAGACTGGTGCCGGGAGTGTTCTAAAGAAGTGAAAAGTGAAAAGTGAAAAGTGAAAAAGGCAAGGCTCTAGCGCGATGAACAACACGATCGATCCGGTCACGACCAGCGACGGCGCCTGTGTGTCGGCCCTGAACACCACAACGAATCGTCCGTTGGCCGGACGTGTGGCTGTTGCCGCGACGCGCGCGTCTCGTGCCGTCGGGCTGCTGCGCCATCGCGAACTACCGCACGGCGAGGGGCTCTGGATCGTTCCCAGTCGCGGCGTTCACACCTGCTGGATGCGCTTTGCCATCGATGTCGTCGCGCTCGATCGTCGCGGTCGAGTTATCGATCTGGTTGAGAACCTCAAACCGTGGCGCATGCGGCTGCCGCGGGCGGGCTGCATCGGCGTGCTCGAACTGCCGGTTGGCTGTATCGCGGAATCCGGTACCAAACTCGGAGATTCGATTCGATTCGAGACGACGTGACGACCTGCGTTAGAACCGCTGAATAAGCCGGAACGTCAACCTTCCCATTTCCGTCGTGTCTTCCAGCTGTTGATACTCGTACGTCCCGACGATCGTCGTCAGGGACCGAAAATCCAGGCGCGCGGTGCCAGAAACTGTGTTTGCGCCGAATTCACCGAGCCGGTCCACCGTCACGCGGTCGAAATCCTCGATTCCGCCCGCATAACCAGCTTCCAGCCACACGCGGGGATGGATCCGAAATCCCAGGCTGATCTTGCCTGCGCTATCGCCGACGGAGTCCCCGACTCCGCCAAAATCTGTCAGCGTCCGCATGAGACTTGCCGACAACGCAACGCTGTCTGTGAAGTTCACTCGAATCGCCGGACCGAACGCCCACATGTGCGCGCTGTCGAAGTTGAACAGCGTTCCGAGCGCGGAGAGTGACACTTTCCGGCCACTCCATCCGAGTCCGAAACCTGTTTCAAACTCCGGCAGAATCAGATTCCCTGGTCCGACCATGGCATGCGCCTGCAACGACGTCAGCCAGGGTCTATCGACCCGCCAGTCGAGACCGCCGCCCCCGCGCTGGTCAGTTTCGGAGAACCGTTGCTCCTGCTGGCCGCGACCGAAGGCACGCAGCTGGTCTGTCACGCGGAAGTTCATCGCGAGGTCAGCGGTATGCGTGTCGTCGATCCCCTCGCTGAAGACCTCGTTGAAGTACGTGGCTTCGAAACGATGATCGTACCGTCGATGCGCTTCTTCGAGGTTGAGGCGCAGATCATTCTGCTCGGGAGCCATCAACGTGGCACGTCCGTAATAGCCGACCGCGAGGCGACTCTCGTCGTCCGCAAGATTGAGCCGACCTTGTGCGGCCAGCACTTCCAAATCGTTCGGGGAGATTTTTTCGGCGCGAGCCAGGAAAGGTCGAGCTTCGGAGAGCCGTCCTTGTGCAATGAGCGCCGACCCCAGACCCACCAGCACATCGAGGCGATCGGGCGCTTCGATCGAGCACGCTCCGGTAGACGTCTTCAGCCTGACGGTGGTGCCCCATGATGCCGTGCAGCCGGGCTATCCACGTCCGAGCTTCGAGATCCCGCGGATTGGCTGCGGCCAATGAACGGAAGCGATCGAGCGCTTCTTCGTATGCACCACTTCGCGCGAGGCGTTCGGCATCGGCGTGCGGAGTGGGCGCCTGCACGGACAACATCGTGGCAAGGAGTAACGTAATCACGCATTATGTTTCGGCATCTGGCCCGTCGTCGTGCAGTCGTGCCACCGTGGCCCCAAGATGCGACTCGGGAGAGTCCCAGAACTCGCTGACTAGAGGGTGGTTTTCCAGGCACTTTCTGCACGATTCCTCGCTGGATCCCCCGGCCTCGCCCGTGAATCAGCCGCACCTCGCGCATTCCGGCTTCGTGGGCCGCCCGAATGTACTCCTCGACCACCGAAGGGATATCCCTGGGGGCAAACGCGTGCAGGTCCAGCACGTCCGTAATCGGAATTTCGACCGGTGAGTCAGGATCGTCGGGACCTGTCACGCCGGCTTTTCGTAGGTCGCCGTGACCATGGTCTTGATCCCGCCCCGGACGGAGAAGTCGCCGACCACGGTCATGCGCCTGGGCTGGCAGACCCCGACCAGGTCGTCGAGAATCTGGTTCGTGACGTTCTCGTAAAAGATGCCGCGGTTCCGGAACTCGATGAGGTAGTACTTCAGTGCTTTCAATTCGATACAGCGTTCGTCGGGCACGTAGGAAATGCGGATTTCGCCAAAATCAGGAAGGCCCGTTTTGGGGCACACCGAGGTGAACTCCGGACACCGGATGTCGATCTGGTAGTCGCGTCCGGGACTCGGATTGGGGAACGTTTCAATGGTGCTTGACATGCTCGCGAAATTCTAGCACCAGCGGCGGAAGCCCGGATTCTGGGGTCCGTTGTTGATTGACACCCACTAGGACGCGCGCTAGGATACGGCGTTTTGGCCCGGTCCCCGGCTGCCGCCTGCGCGCGCGGCTGTCTGTGGCGAGGGGCGGCCACGTGGCCTGGTCGAGCGACGACGCGCGCGGTTTCCTGAGAGGGACACTATGGCTGACGCCCGGAGGATGGGCAAGTCCGAGCTCTTCTCGCACTTTGCCGATCGTTTTGAAATGAAGCGGACCCAGGCCCGCGAGTTCTTCGACGAACTGACCACCCTGTCGGAGAAGGAACTCAAGCGGTCGGGCGAGTTCGTGCTGCCCGGCATGGTGAAGCTGGTGGTTCAAAAGCGCAAAGCCCGGATGGGCCGCAATCCGGCGACCGGTGAGCCAATCAAGATTCCGGCAAAGACTGTCGTCAAGGCCCGTATTGCCAAACAACTGAAAGACGCGGTTCTGCCTCGCAAGTAGGACAGGGACTTAGGCCGCGCATCGGCGCGGCAGACGCGGCACCTGGCGCCCGTCGACTCGGCTTGAACGTCTCGGCACGGCTTTCTAGAGCCGGCCGCGCCAGGTCGTTTTCCTTTCTGTCGCTCGTGAGTGGCGGCGATCCCCCCGCCCCGCTCGACGACCTCCGTCGGTTCGCAGTCGTCTCGACAATGCGCAGGTTTCGGGACATTTCCCGCTCTGCCAACCTGCAATCTGACTGGTGTACGTAGGCCGGACCTTCAGGTCCGGCAAATCCCCTGAGAATGCTGGCGTGCGCGGCAGGTCTTCGTGTCGGGGGCCTGAAGGGTTGCGGTTCAGGCTGCGTGCGTTTCTTCGGGCGTCGGATGGCTCGCGCCTTCACCATCGGCCGGCGGGTTAACCGTCGGGAACCGCATGGTGAAGGTCGTGCCTTTGTTCAACTCACTCGCCACCGAGATCGTGCCGCCGAGTTGTTCAACAATCTTCTTCGAAATGGCGAGACCCAGTCCAAGACCGCGGCGCTTGGTGGTGACGAAGTCGTCAAAGATCGCGGCAAGCCGTTCGGCGGCGATGCCGCATCCGGTGTCTGAAACGGTGACTTCCGCCATCTGACCGTGACGGGCCGTGGCAATGGTGACCATGCCGCCCGGACTCGTAGCCTGAATCGCGTTCGTAATGAGGTTTCGGTAAACACGGCCGAGCGCGAACAGATCGCCTTCCATGAAGAGCGGCTCGGCTGTCGTCTTGCAGTACAGCGAGAGGTTGCCTGTATCGGCCTGAGTCCTCATGGACTCGACGACGTCGTTCACGGATCGGTTGACGTCGATAGCGAAGCGCTCGAGCGGGAGCGGTCGCGCGAGATGCCGGAGGTCCTCGAGCACCCGTTTGACCGTGGCGAACTCGCGTTCGACCGTGCGCGTGAACGTCTCGCGGTATTCGAGATCGTCCCAGACCTTCATCATCAATCGACAACTGTTGCCGATGTTTTGAATTGGATGCGAGAGGTCGTGGACGAGGCCGACCGCAATGCGACCGAAGATCGCCTGCCGTTCTTTTCTCTTCACGTCCTCCTGCAGTTCGACGAGGCGGTCCGCCATCCCGTTGAACGCATCGCCCAACTGCTGAAATTCGTCGTTGGTCGTAATCTGCACGCGTTCGTCGAGCCGTCCCTCGGCAACGGCCTGCGTTCCGCGCATCAGCGCGAAAATGGGTCTAATGAACTGCCGGCCCCACCAGTAGCCCACAAGGATTGTGGCAAGCAGCGCGAGACCAATGACGAAGAAGAGCTGTCGCCCGAGCTGGTCGGCGACTGCATATGCTTCCGCCGCAGGCTGCTCGACGATGACCGTCCAACCCAGCTTGCGAATCGGGGCAGCGGCCGCCAGCATGAACTTCTTGGTTTCAGGCTCGGTGACTTCCTGGGAATCAGAGTCCAGCTTCGAGTCCTGTTGAAGACGCTGCACCAGCGGATGAGACTGCAGATTGTCGCCGCGAGCCACGCGGGGCTTCTGATTGGGGTCCCCGTGCGCCACCAGTTGCCCCTCATTGGCCACAATCAGCGCGAATCCCTGCTGGCCCACACGGATGCGGTCGACCATTCGCCACATTTCTTCGAGCCGAAGCTCACCCTGAAGCCAACCAGTTGACTCGTTCAAGTGCCTGAGGCGAATCCCGATCACCGCTGTCGGCAGCAGGTCGTCGTCGACGGTAATCGGCGACATCGTCACGTTGTCGCCAACCGAAGTGCCGACCTGGTCGGCCCGCAGCTCCGGACGTCCGACACGACTGGACGCCACTGCCGCCCCGGTTGCGCCGAACAAGCGTGATTTCCCTGAACTCCGGGAACTCGATGACGTAATTCTTGAGAATCCGGTCCTGCTGCCACGCCTGGAGATCGGTTCCGTCCAAATCCGACGCCACGGCGCGCATGATCTTGATATTCGTATCGATGTAGAGCTGAATCTGCTCGGCCGCACGCCTGGCCACGTTGACGTTACCAGTAACAACCGACTGCCGCGTTCCCACGCGCAGGGAGTAGATCGAGACTGCTCCGTAGACGAGCAGCGGCAGGATTCCCGCCGTGGCGAGCAGCATCGCGAAGCGGGAAGTGATCTTCTTCAATCGTTCACCCGGGCCACGGTAGGCACCAGCTGCCACCTGCTCAAGGTTTGCAGCACGTCGTCACGATCTTTTTCTTCTGGTACGTGGAAACGCGTGCTTACTGCTCGTGCTGTTTGTCCCCAGGCGAGAAAAATACCGGGCGGGCTGGTAATCATGCGTTGTTGAAGCTCTCGGACGGCGACGCGGTACGCATCATCGTCACCGGCGGGCGCTCGCCGGATTGCCGCAAAGGCCTGGTCCACTGCGGAATCTTGATAGCCGAACGCGTTGCGAGGGCTCTCCGAATGCCAGAATACGTAGGCCCTGCTCATCGATCTCGCGCTGAATTCAAGGAAGACCGCGTCAAAATCGCCCTTCGCAATACGGGCATTGAACGCTGCCGCAGACACAGCCTCGAGCTGCATATCGACATCAATTTCCCGCAGTTGGCGTTGGACGAGGAGAGCCATGCGCTCCCAGATTGGCAGATTGTCGAGAACCAGACAGGTGAAGCGAAATCGCGCCGGGCCGCCCGAGGCAAGTTCACCTCCACGCGTTTCCCGTGACTCGTGCGTTCGTGCTGTCAAGAATCGCTGCGGCTCTGGAGGGGTCGTAGGAGAAGCCGGGAACTGTGGCGTCATAAGCCCAATGAAGGGGCCAGATCGGGCTCTGGGCGCTCACTCCACGACCCTTCAACGCCTGGTCGATGATTGTCTGACGGTCGACAGCAAAGTTGAGCGCATGTCGAGTTCGTTCGTCTGCAAATATTGGACGGCGTGAATTGAAGGCTACGCCCAGCGCGTAAGGTCGCAAAAAGGAGAAGGTGTTGACCGATGATTCACCCTGCACAAACTCCGCGCTCTCCTGACTGACTTCGTACAAGAAATCGATCTCACCGCGCATCATCCCTGCCCAGGCCGTTCGCAGAGCTGGATACGGTTTCCAAACAATCCGGTCAACCTCAGGCGCGCCGAGGTAGTGGTCAGGGAAGGTCGACATGACAATTTGTTCGGGAGAGCTCGACTTCACGATAAACGGTCCCGTGCCGACGGTCTTAGCGTCATGGCCACGCTTCGAAATGGGTATAGACAGATCGTCGAGAAAGAAGGTCGATCTGTTGCGCAACGCCACGGTCAGTTCCCGAGGCCCGGTAACCTCGACGCTGACGATGTCGTCCAGTCCGGGTACGAGACTCCGGTCACTGAGATTCGCGAGCGACTCGTCAAGTGAATGCTTGACGCTCGCCGCATCGACCGGACTCCCATCGTGGAACTTTGCGTTGGCCCGAAGCCTGAACACCCATCGGAGACCATCAGGAGAAGGTGTCCAACTTTCGGCCAGCCGGGGAGTGGCTCGTCCCTCTCGGTTGTTCCCCGTAAGACCTTCTGTGCTCAGCTGAGTCGCAGCCTGACGGATTCCTCGGAGCGAATCCTCCTGACCGGTCACCTGAGGCACGCCAATACGTACGACAGTTTCACTCTCTGGGGTTGTTGCGACTGCTTGTTGTTGGCTGCAAGCACTGAGGGCAACTAGGCAGAGAGAACAGGTCAGAGCTTTCAGGCCTAGAGCACAGGGCACACACCCGTCCTCCGATGCTCGCGTCGTCCGAACGAGAGGTGCGTGACATCGTCAGCTTGGGCGCAACGCCGTAAATTGTAGCCCTGGGAAGGCCCGGAGGGGTGAAATGAGGGTGGCGGGGGTTGACGCCCCCACCACCCGCTGTTGCGCAACTCTACGATGTCGTTTCGGCCTAAGTGCCGATGAGCCTTAACGTTCCCTACTTCTTGGGGGATCCCGGCCACTCTGGATCGTCAATCAGCCAGGGGCAATAGTTGCTCGGCTTGGCATCAGCTGACTTCGCTGGTTTCAGAACGGTAATCTTCTTCATTGGGTGATCTCCATGAGCGAGCTGGCCGATGTGTGGGCCAACGAGATAAGGGCCGAATCAAAGCTGGACTTGTGACAAGTCGGCGTGTTCATGTCGCCAAGTTCGGTGTGAGAGGCTACCGAGCACCCTCCTGCGCACACCGGGATATACGCACAGTCTCCGCACTGTTTCCACGCGGCAAGCACGTCAAACCTCTTTTCCGCAGCGGCCTGCCAGGATTCCTGAGGCTTCTGAATGTGTCCGACCGACAGCTTGGGCTCGCCGGTAAACCCGGGGCACGCGTACAACGCGCCGTCGGGTCCAATCGTGTGGGCGTGCCGTTTGTGGATCTCACAGGGGCCCATGTGCACCCCATCCACCGTCTTGAAACCGCGTTTCCGCGTTTCCTCGCGGAGGAACGACATCTTTTCGTCCACGAAGTGGCAGGTGTCGCAGATGCTCGACCCGGCACCCGCCGACGTCATGCACGTGCCGCCGAGCGGCTTGCCGTTCGCGTTCACGGCTGTGAGCGGAATCAGACCCTTTGATTGCTCTGGAGTCTTTTCACGAATGATCGGCTTGAACGCGACCTTGGCCAGCTTGTCCGCGAATTCCTGTTCCATCAGAAAGTCGAGCAGGCCCGGGTAGCTGTCAACAGACGAGGCATCGAAGTTGCCGCCAATCGAGATGGCGACCTTGTCGGCCACGCGCCGAACGTTCTCGACGATCCGGTCGAAGGTGCCCTGGCCACCGCGCAGCGGTCGCATCCGGTTGTGCGTGTCGCGATCGCCGTCGAGCGTGACTTTGATGCCCTTCAGCCCAAATGGCAGCAGGCGGTCGACAACCTCAGGGGTCAGCAGCAAGCCGTTCGTGATGATGCTGATCCGCAGGGAGACTCCGCGAAGTTGACACGCGTCGAACGCCCGCTCCGCCAGTTCATACATGACGGGCAGGTTCAGAAGCGGCTCGCCGCCGAAGAACGTCAGCACGAAGCCTTTCGCGCGGGTTTCGTCGAGCCGGTCCTCAATCCAGCCGGCAACCTTGCTCGCCGTTTCGAGCGTCATCTTCGCGGCGAACTTGTTGTAGTCGCCGTGGTCGCCCTGGAAACAGTAGTCGCAGGCAAAGTTGCACTGCAGGGTCGTCAGCACCGTCACCCGCAACTCGCTCGTATCCTCGCGAAAGCGCGAGAAGTAGGCGTTCAGCACCTCCCGCTCCCGCTCACGACTTTCAACGACGAACCCATGCTCGGCCAATTCGCCCGCAACCTCGACGTCCTCGGCGCTCAGTCGTTCGTCGGTGGAAGTCGCCAGCCGATCCAGCAATGCGACCACGTCCTGGTGAGACGACGAGCTGTGCGTCCGTGAAGGTGTTCATGAGGAACACCTCGTTGCGCGCTGACAGGGGCACCCGGACGTTGAACATTGAGGGTTGCATGGGACTCGCTACTCTCGCCGTCAGGCCCAAACTGGCTTCAACATGACAGTGGCTTCACTTGATTGAGTGTCTGGAAAGGACGGCAACATCGCGACTTGCGTTGCCGAATCATTCACTGTCGTCTATTTGTGCAACGGCCTTGCCACGAATCTGTGTCATGCACAGAAAGTCGGAGCCACGAAAGATCGTGTGAATCGGCGGGTTCTTTGAGATCTGGTGACGATGAAGCGTGAGTCCCGGACAACAGATTGACCGGTGGGCGTTCTGGAAAAGCCGCGGAAAACGCGTGTTCCTAGCGGAGTCTGGCCAAAGATCCCGTCACGGGTGAATCAGACAGCCAACTGACCCGACCGGCCAACATATTGGCCACCCGCCTACGCCTTCGGCTTCGGCGCGGCAGGCTCCCAAATCGCCTTTGGCTTCGGCGCGGAAGCCCATTCGCCTTGGGTTGCGACGCGGCAAGGCGGGCGGATCAGGCGCCCCGCAGCCGGCGCGCCAGCTCGCGGATATCGAGCCGGTCCATCTTGAACTTCAGGGTGCTCAGGGGGATGCCGAGCTGGCGGGCTGTTGCCGTGACATTCCAGCCCGATTTTTCGAGCGCCCGCAGGATAAAGTTGCGCTCGAACGTGTTGGTGGCTTCCTGAAACAGGCTTTCACCACCCGCACCCGGCTCGGCCTGATCGAGCTGGGCAAAGTGAAACTCATAGGGCAGATCTTCGTCGGTAATCCATTCCTTGTCGCCGACCGCCACCAGCCGTTCGATCAGGTTCTCGAGCTCGCGGATATTTCCGGGCCACCAGTAGTTCGCGAGAATCCGCATCGTGGAGTCGGCAATGCCTTCCACGCGTTTGTGGAACCGCGCGCTGTATCGTCGCAGGAAAAAGTTGGCGAGCTCGGGCAGATCGTCCGGTCGCTCCCGCAGCGGTGGCAGCCTGATCGGGATGACGTTGACGCGGTAATAGAGGTCCTCCCGGAACCGACCTTCTTTGACGGCCTTCTCGAGATCGATGTTGGTCGCGGCGATCAGCCGGAAGTCTGTTTTGATGGGCTTCTGGCCTCCGACGCGCTCGATTTCCCCCTCCTGGATAGCCCGCAGGAGCTTGGCCTGCAAGTCCATGGGGAGATCGCCGATCTCATCGAGAAACAACGTGCCACCCGTGGCGAGCTCGAACTTGCCAAGTTGTTGCTTGTGCGCTCCCGTGAACGCTCCCCGCTCGTGACCGAAGAGGGTGCTCTCGACGAGTTCTCTGGGGATCGCGGCCAGGTTGACTGCGATGAACGGCGCCTCGGCGTTCCCGCTTTCACGATGGATGAGGCGAGCCAGGAGCTCCTTGCCCGTGCCGCTTTCCCCGAGGATCAGCACAGTTGCCGACAGTCGAGCCACACGATTGACGAGATCGAGAATGTCCCGTCCCGCCTTGCTCGGGCCGACCACGAACTCACGGTCCGCCTGGTCCGCTATCTGCGCGCTCAGCGTGAGCACCTGGCGGTTGAGGTCCTGCCGCTCCAGGGCATTCCGCACCAGCGATCGCATGGTGTCGTAATCAAAATCTTTGGTGATGTAGTGGTAGGCGCCGTGCTTCATCGCCTGCACGGCCGTCTCGACTTCACTGATGGCCGAGATGATGATGACCTCGACCAGGCTGTAGTTTTCCTTGATCACCCTCAGGACGTCGAAGCCACCGATCCCGGGGAGCCTGACGTCGAGCAGGACCAGGTCGACGTGCTCCCGATTGAGGGTCGTCAGACCTGCTTCACCGCTCGTCGCTCGCAAGATGCGGTAATCGCGCTTGAAAATTGCCGCGATCGTGTCACGCATCCCCTCATCGTCATCGACAATGAGGATCGTCTTTGTCTTGTCGGCCATGGTCCGCGCTCGTTGGGAGCTCGCGTATTGTAGGCACCGGCCAGACGCATATTCAAGCGTGTGACGATTTTCAGCCTTCACGATTTGCCGGACCTGAACGTCCGGCCTGCGGACGGCACGTTGACGGCTGGGAACGTAAGAAGGAAGATTCATCAATGCCGAACGAGTATGACGTCGCGGTAATTGGTGCCGGGACTGGCGGTTATGTGGCGGCCATCAAGGCGGCCCAGCTCGGATTGAAAGTAGCGGTTGTCGAAAAACAGAAGGCGCTTGGCGGCACGTGCCTGATTTGGGGATGTATCCCGACGAAGGCCCTGCTCGAGCACGCGCACGCCCTGAAGGTGGTGCAAAACGTCAAGGAGTGGGGGGTCACGATTGCGGAGGGAGCGGTCGGGATCGACATGGGACAGGTGCAGGCCAGGAAAGACAAGGTTGTGAACGGGCTGACACGAGGGGTTGAGTTCCTGTTCAAGAAAAACAAGATCGACTGGATCAAAGGAACGGCGCGACTGACGGGCCGAGGCGGTGTCGAGGTGAGCGATGGCGACCGAGGGGCGCTGACTGCGCGGGAGATCGTTGTTGCCACTGGCTCCGCGCCTCGCAGTGTGCCCGGCGTCGAACTCGATCGCCGGCGCATCATCACGAGCGATGAAGCCATCGGTTTGCGCGAAGTGCCCCGGTCGTTGATCATTCTCGGGAGCGGCGCCGTCGGTGTGGAATTTGCCTCGATCTTCCGACGGTTCGGCAGCGAGGTCACCGTGATCGAACTCCTCCCACGGTTGGTGCCGAACGAAGACGAAGCGATCTCGGCCGAGTTGGAGAAGTCGTTCCGTAAGCAGCGAATTGCCGTTCACACCGGGACGAAGGTTGTCAGGGCGGTCGCGTCTTCGTCGGGTGTCCAGATCGAAGCACAGGGCCCTGATGGCGCCACGCTAAAGTTTGAAGGTGACTACCTGCTGGTGGCAACCGGGCGAGGTCCCGTGACGACCGGTCTGGGTGTCGAGGAGTTGGGCCTCCAACTCGAGCGCGGCTACGTTCGCGTGGACGAGCTGTATCGCACGAACGTCAACGGGGTGTCGGCCATTGGTGACGTCATTACGCTCGGAGGGCCGCATCCACAGCTTGCGCACGTGTCCTCGGCGGAGGGAATTGTCGCCGCCGAACGGCTGGCAGGCCGGGAAACACGTCCCTTGAATTACCTTCAGGTGCCCGCGTGCACGTACTGTGATCCGGAGATTGGCAGCGTCGGGCTCACCGAACGGGAAGCCCGCGAGCGGGGGTACGATGTCCGCGTCGGGACGTTTCCGTTCGGCGTTCTCGCCCGCGCGAAGATTGCGGGAGAGACCGAGGGGTTCGTCAAGATCGTCGCCGAACAGAAGAACGACGAGGTGTTGGGCATTCACATGATTGGCGCCCGCTCGACCGAGCTCGTTGCCGAAGCCACGGCCATTCTTCGACTCGAGTCGACGGTTGAAGAACTGGTGCGGACGATCCACGCGCACCCGACGTTTTCCGAAGCCATTGGAGAGGCTTCGCATGCTACGCACGGGGCGGCACTGCATCTGTAAGGTTAAAGGTCAAAGGTCAAAGGTCAAAGGTCGAAGGACAAAGGCTAAAGGTCGAAAAGACTGAAAACTGAAAACTGAAAACTGAGAAACTCCGTTATGCCAACCCCTGTGGTCATGCCTCAAATGGGCGAGTCGATTGCTGAAGGTACGATCGTGCGGTGGATCAAGCACGTCGGCGACACGGTCGAACGCGACGAGCCGATGTTCGAAATTTCCACCGACAAGGTCGATGCGGAAATTCCAGCTCCCACGGCAGGCGTCATTACCGAAATCAAAGTCAAGGAAGGAGAAACGGTTCCGGTCAACAGTGTGGTGGCCATGATCGGCCAGGCGGAGGAAGTGGCCGCAACCGCTCCGAAATCCGAGCAACCGGCGGGCCCTCCCGCGGCAGAGTCGACAAAGCGGGCCCAGCCCGCGTCCACGCAGGCCGCACCGTCTGCGCGGCCCGCACAGCCGGCCCAATCATCCCCACCTTCCCAGAAAGAAAAGCTGCCCGCCGACGGACGACACCAACGGTCATCGCCGCTCGTGCGGCGCATTGCCAGCGAGCACGGTGTCGACCTCGCTGAGCTTTCGGGCACCGGGATAAGCGGACGGGTCACCAAACACGACATTCTTGCCCACCTGGGTCTCAGCGAAGTTGGCGAACCTGCGAAGGCGTCGGGCCCAGCGGCGCCTCCCGCAGCAGCCGCACCGAAATTCAAGCCGGGCCAGAGCGTCGAGATCGTGCCGATGAGTGTCATGCGGCGCAAGATTGCCGAGCACATGATCACGAGCCGGCGAACGTCGGCCCACGTGCACTCAGTGTTCGAGGTAAATTTTTCGCGCGTCGCACAGTTGCGTGAGGCCAAAAAGGGAGAGTACGAACGTGAGGGAACGAAGCTGACGTTTCTTTCCTATATCGCGCGTGCCGTGGTCGAGGCCCTTCGCGCTGTCCCCATCGTGAACGCCTCCGTGGACGGCGACAACATCGTTTACAGGCGTGACATTAATTTAGGGATCGCTGTCGCCCTGGACTGGGGCCTGATCGTGCCGGTCATTCAAGGCGCGCACGAGAAAAACCTGCTGGGTCTCAGCAAATCAATTTCGGATCTTGCCGCACGGGCCCGCGCCAAGCGCCTTTCGCCCGATGACGTGCAGGGGGGCACGTTTACGATTACGAACCCTGGCGTCTTCGGGGCGTTGTTTGGCATGCCCATCATCAATCAGCCCCAGGTGGCCATTCTGGGTGTTGGAGCCGTGGAGAAGCGTCCCGTGGTCGTTGGTGACGCCATCGCGATTCGGCACATGGCCTACCTGACGCTCGGCTACGATCATCGGATCATAGACGGCGCAGTCGCCGACCAGTTCATGTCCAAGCTGAAGGCAATCCTCGAAAATTTCCCGGACGAATGACGCGCACGCTCCAGGTTCACCATCTCGGGCAGGTCCCATACGGCGACGCTGTTTCGTTGCAGAGGCAGCTCGTCGAACACCGCCGCTCTGGTCGGATCGGTGATGTCCTGCTGCTGCTCGAACATCCGCCCGTGATCACGGTCGGCGTCAAGGGTGGAGCCACTTCCCCTCACATCCTGGCCACTCCTGAGGTGCTCGCTGCCCGGGGGATTGAAGTGTTCGAGGCCGGGCGCGGCGGCGATGTGACGTACCACGGGCCGGGCCAGGTTGTCGGATACCCGATCCTTGATCTGAAGCCGGATCGATGCGACGTCCACCGTTACGTTCGTGACCTCGAGGAAGTGATGATCCGTACAGCCGGTGATTTCGGCGTTCGAGCCATCCGAATTGCCGGGCTGAGCGGGGTCTGGGTTGAGGGCGAAAAGCTTGGGGCAATTGGCGTCCGTATTTCACGGTGGATCACGAGCCACGGGTTTGCGTTCAACGTGTCGACCGACCTGGCTCACTTCAACTTCATCGTGCCGTGCGGGATCCGCGACCATGGGGTGACGTCGCTGGCGCGTCTGCTGGGGCAACCCCCTAAGCCGGTCGAGGTTCACCGCGCCCTGAGCCGCCATCTGTGCGATGTGTTCGATCGATCGCTGGCAGACTCCGAGCCACTCACGGCTGCGGTGGCCCGATAGTAACTTCTGGTCGTAAACGGTTCATTTCATTGATATTACGGCCGACGCCCCCGCCAGATTGGAATAATCTGGTCCGGTCAGGTGTTCTTACCAGCATGGAACCCATCGAACAGACTCTCGTGACACGATTGCGCAACGGCGAAGAGGACGCCGTGGGCGATCTGGCCAGCACGTACGGATCGCGGGTATATCAGCTTGCGCTCCGCTATCTCAAGAACGCTGAGGATGCCGAGGAGGTCACTCAGGACGTGCTGTTGAAGGTTTTCCAGCGAATCGGCGCATTTCGAGGCGATGCCGCGTTGTCCTCATGGATCTACCGCATCACGTTCAACAGCGCCATGTCCAAGCTTCGCAGCGGCCGTGCCGCACGGCAGGCTGCCATCGAAGACGCTGCCCGAGACGGTGGTAGCCATCGACCCGCGGTCCGACCGGACGTCGCGGACTCGGCGCCACTCGCTGATGAGGAAGTTCTGCGTAGCGAGCTTCGGACTGCGCTCGCCAAGGCTCTGAGGGAGCTCCCGGTCCTCTACCGCGCGCCCGTCATCCTGCGCGATATCGAAGGGCTGTCAACCGAGGAAGCCAGTGCCGTGCTGCGCGTGAAGGGCCAGACGCTGAAGTCGCGCCTGCACCGCGGTCGTCTCATCCTTCGCGACCAGCTGTCAGACTTTGCTGAAGGGATCAAGCTCCATCGGTCCACGACTATTCATTAGCTCGCGTGGGGCCCCACCCCCACGCGCTGCCGTCGCTTACGCTCCGGATCTTGGCTCCAGCGCTGATCCGCTTAGTCTTGCCCAAAGCCTAAAGCCCAAAGTCGAAAGCCCCAGCTACGGTCGATTCGTCAGCTCGACCATTGTTCTGATTTCCTTGCCATTGCGAAGGACGACGACCTCGACTTTGTCGCCTGGCTTCTTCTCGCGCAACGCGAAGGTGAAGTCGTAGAGTGTTTTGATCGGCATCCCGCCAAACGACGTCATCACATCGTCTCTTTGTAACCCGGCCTTCGCGGCGGGGCTTCCCTCGCGCACATCGGCAAACTTCACGCCGGTCGAGTCTCCTTCCGCAAAGTCGGGAATTGAACCAAAGTACGGTCCGTAGCCGCCGCCGGATGCGGAGCCCGTTGAGCCAGAGCCGGAGGCGTTCTGTGGTTGCGATGGAACGAAGGTAACCCGATCCGGCCGCGACGCGATGCGGGCGGCGAGACCGTACGCCAGGCTCGCGACGGCGGATCCGCCTGGCGCATCGATCTTCTCCCAATCGTCGCTGGGACGGTGATAGTCGGCATGAAGGCCGGAAAAGAAGAAAATCGACGGTACCGCGCGCAACGAAAAGGAGGTGTCGTCGCTGGCCCCAAGGCCTGCCGATCCCTCGCGGCTTGTGCTGACGGTGAGGGACAGTCCTGCTTTGCGCGGCTTTGAGATCCTCTTCGAGATCTGGCGCGTTTTCGAGTCCACTTACCAGGATGCGCCCGTTGGCTCGACCGACCATATCCAGGTTGATCATGGCCACCGTCTGTTCGAGTGGCAGTGCAGGGTGACTCACATAGTGGCTCGACCCCAGCAAGCCGAGCTCTTCACCTGCAAAGGCCACGAACACCAGTGAGCGAGGCAGCTTCGTCCCTTTCGTGACCGCCAGCTTCGCGATTTCAATGATGGCAGCCGTACCCGACGCGTTGTCATCGGCGCCGTTGTGCACCTGACCCGTCGAACCTTCTGACAACGAGAATCTGCCACTGAGACCGAGATGGTCGTAGTGTGCGCCAAGGACTACAGATTCACGGGCTCTGGCAGGATCGGAACCCCGAAGGATCCCAATCACGTTCCTCACGATGTGTCGGTTCTTGGTGAGGGTTTGCGTGTAGGTGACCGACACTCCCCGTAGCTCCCGTGAACGAGGTTTGAGGTCGGCATCGATACCACGCATGATTTCGTCGAGATCAATCTGTGACCCGACCACTTCCTGAACGCTGGCCCGGGGGATGTGAAGAAGCGGCAGCCCGTACTCTTCTGCCTGGGGTTCGCGCAGCCATCGGGAGAAGTCCGTTCGATCGGCATGCCGTGGGTCTTCCACAAGAAGAATCGCCCGCGCACCATGAGAACGTGCGACCTGCGCTTTCCGGACGAACGTCGCATGCTCGCTGTGCGTGCGGCCCTGGAACACGCTCCGCTCGTCGTTCTCTTGAGGCTCGTGCCGCAGCACGAGCACGACCTTGCCGGACACATCGAGACCGGCGTAGTCGTCGTAGTTGTACGAGGGCGCCGAAATCCCGTAACCGACGAACACAAGAGGAGCGGAAACCGACTGTTCAGCAGGCCCCTGCGCGCTTGGACTGATGATCGACAGCGGTTCGTAGTCGCTCCCCAGCCTCAATGTTTTTGATGCGAGTGGGCCACTGAGCGTCACCGTGTTGGATGAGCCGACGGTCAGTCCGCTGACCAGCTCGAACTTCTGGAAATACGTGCGGTCGTCTCCACCGGGCTCCAGACCGGCCGCGCGGAACTGCATTGCGATGTAGTCGGCCGCACGCTCGAGCCCCGTCGAACCGTTCCCGCGCCCCTGGAGTTCATCCGACGAGAGAAACTTGATGTGCTCGAGATACGCTTGTGACTCGATTTGCTGGGTGGCGGCTCGCCCTGGGATGCCGAGCGCGCCAACGGAGAGAATGAGCGCAGCGACAAGCCGCGCCGTTGGGGCCGCGCGATGGAACCTCGTTCTCGTCACCACGCCATTCTCCCTTCCAGATCCTGTGGCCAGGACATTCCCGGCCCGCTACGAAGATGCGACCGCGTTTTCGAGGAGCGTCTGCTCCCGTCCATCGAGTGTCGGAGCGACCATGCGTCTGATCCCTCCGGGACCAATCACGACCGGCAGTGACGAGAGCGTGCGGCGCATCCCGAACTCTCCGTCAAGTGCGACCGTGCAGCAGAAGACTTTCCGGGACCCCGTCACAACCGCCTCGGCGATTCGGGCTGCCGCTGCCGCCAAGGTCAACGGACCCGGCGATCGGAGGAGTCCGGCACGTCGCTCGAGTCGCCCGATCTGCGCGGCGTCGAGCACCCGTGCGAGTGGTCGACCAGCCACCGTCACGTCTCTCCAGAGTACTACGATCCGGTCTGGAATCCTGCCTAACGCAGTGAGCGCGACTGTGGACGGAGAAACGTCGGCCTCCACGGCCACCATGGCCCGCAGTGCCGACACAAGCGCCTCGGGGGCCGAACCAAAGAACCGGGTGCGATCGAGATGTAATTCGCCCACACCCTGCTCGAGAAGGCGGTGTTGGCGTGCGCCAGCGCACACGATCACGGCCGCTCGATCGATATGGGCAAGTTGCCGAACGACCGCGAGTCCGGAGTCCCCCTGGAGCTCACCGGACCCAAGCGGGTCAGCAAGAAGGATCACGTCTGCCCCGACGGCGGCGGTTGCCTCGCTGGAGGCATAGACCCGCGTTGCGGACCGCTCGATCGGTCCGGCTTGCTGAATGTCGAGGGCCTTGCCCGTCGCAACCCCGATCGCCTGATCGATCAACCGGACTTCCAACACGTGTCCTCTCGTTGCCAGCGCGCGGGCAATGCTGGCGCCCAGTTCGCCCGCTCCGATCACGGCAGCAGCGCGCATCGTGCGATATTGTATAGATCGTTCGAGTCGTTCGAGTCGTTCGGATCGTTCTGGGTCGTTCGGATCGTTCCCGGGGGGGAATCATGTCCACACCATTTGAGGGTCAGACCGCCATTGTGACCGGCGGCTCACGCGGCATCGGACTCGCAATTGCGACAGCGCTTGCGTCGCGAGGATCCAACGTGGCGATTTGCGGTGTCGATCCGGCGCATCTCGCGGACGCAGGCGCCCGGCTGGCGAAGGTTGTGCCCGCAGGTGGTGTTCAGACGTGTCGTGCAGATGTTCGGGACTACGGTCAGGTCGAGAAACTCATCGAGACGACGGTACAACGGTTTGGCGGCCTCGACATTCTGGTCAACAACGCGGGAATTGGAAAATTCGGCCTCGTGACGGAAACGTCGCCCGACGATTGGCGGGCGATGATCGATACCAACCTGACGGGTGTCTTCAATTGCTGCCATGCCGCGCTCCCGCACCTGAGGCGGCGTGGAGCTGGGTGGATCATCAACATTTCCAGCCTTTCAGGAACCAACGCCTTCGCCGGCGCCGCCGGCTACTGCGCGACCAAGGCGGGACTGAACGCGTTTACTGAGGCCCTCATGCAGGAAGTCCGTCAGGACGATATCCGTGTTAGCTACATCATGCCCGGATCGGTCAGCACCGGATTCGGGGGCCATGGGACGGCCGATTGGAAGCTGGCCCCGGAGGATGTGGCGCAGGTTGTCGTGGATTTGATTGAACATCCTCGTCGCAGCCTTCCAAGCCGGGTCGAAATTCGTCCATCCAAACCGCGGAAATAGCGGATGCCCGAGGCCATCGCCCACTACAAGCTTCTTGAACAGATTGGCACGGGCGGCCTCGGGGATGTCTATCGGGCGCGCGATACCAGGCTCGGCCGCACGGTCGCCATCAAGGTCCCGCCAGCCGATCTCAGTGCGGACGGGGAGCGCCGAGCTGCACTGTTGAGCCAGGCCCGCACACTGACCGCGTTGTCACACCCGAGCATTGCGACATTGTTCGAGGTCGGCGAGCAGGGTGAGCGCATTTATCTTGTCTTCGAGTTCGTGCCGGGCGAGCCGCTTTCTCGCGTGATTGGGGGCCGTCCGATCCACCCGCGCCGGGCGGTTGAATTTGGCATTCAACTCGCCGACGCGCTGGCCGAGGCACATGCGGTCGACCTGACCCACGGAGATATCCGACCCGCCACCATTGTCGTCACTCCCAAGGACCGCGCCAAGCTGCTTGACTTTGGCATGGCCGCCTTCACAAACGGAGGGGCCGCCCGTGCAACCTCGGCCGCTGCGGGAGAGGCGGCTCATGGGCAGGAGATCGCTTCGTATCTTGCACCGGAGGAAATTGCCGGTGGACGCTCGGATTCCAAGGCCGACATCTTTGCGCTCGGCTGCGTCCTTTTCGAGATGCTCACAGGACGGCAGGCGTTTGCGAAGATGGGGCGTGACGGCACGCCGGTACCAAGTGGAGTCAATCGCACCGTGCCGGCCGAGCTTGACGCGATCGTGGGCCGCATGCTGGCGCGCGATCCGAATGCACGTTACCAGAGTGCAGCCACCATTGCGGCGGAGCTGCGAGGGGTGGCGGCCATCCTCGATGTGCGCACGGCAACTCATGAAGCTGAGTTCACTCGGGCTTCACCGTCCAGCGGCCACCGTCCCTCGGCCTGGCTGTTTGCTGTCGTCCTCGTGGCGGTCGCGGCAGGTGCGGCGTGGGTGTGGAGAGCCGACGCGAGCGCGCTCTGGCGTCGATGGTTCGGTACACCGCCACCTGCCGTGATGGTGGTGTTTCCCTTTGAGGCAGAGGGCACGATGTCCGTGATCAGGGCCGACGGGATCGCCGAAGCGCTGATGGCACGACTTGGAACGGTCGGCGTGAAAGTCGTGGAACGGTCCTCGCTGCGATTACGCCGGAGTCGGGATCCGAAAATGCAGTTGCGAAACGCGGGCGCTGCGGTTGCACTGACGGGGACCATTCGGGGAGATGGCGATCAAATCGCGCTCGTCACCTCGCTGGTCGAAGTGGACACGGGTACAGTACTGGCCCGGAACACCTTCTCGTCTTCTCGCTCCCAGATCGTGTCAACTGAAGCAACGGTCGCTCATACGGTCGCGAAGACGTTGGGCCTGCCGCCTCCAGCCGGTGCCGCGCATGCGCGAGCCGTCTCGCGGGTGGTCGATCCGGACGCCTACGATCGATACCTCGAAGGGCGCGATGCCGAAGCACGCGGGGACTTGAAAGGGGCCATCAAACTGTACGAGGACGCAACGACTGAAGATCCCACGCTGGCGGAAGGTCACGCAGCCCTGGCCGCGGCTTCCTATCGCGATCTCGTGGACTCGGCGCGGATCGACGACGAAGTCGCGTGGCAGCGGGTCCGTCGCGCTGCCGCGAACGCCTTGGCCGCCGATCCAGATCTGCCGGCAGCGCACATGGCACATGCCCTTGCAGTCCCGACATTCCGTGAGGCGGTCACCTCGTTAACACGGGCGATCGAGCTCGACCCTTCGCGTGCTGACCTGTACGCCGAGTTGGCAAATCAAATCAGCGAATTCGATCCTGATCGCGCCAGGACGTTGTATCAGCGGGCGCTCAGCCTGGATCCGGACAACGTTGAAAGTGTGGCAGCGCTCGGTCGCCTGTCGTCGCCGCCGTCCATTGTCGAGCCGATAGTGGGAGGCACGGATCCCGGTCGACAGCTGCGTCGCGTGCGTGCACTGGCCACTTCTGGCCGGGTTGGCGATGCGACGGCCGCGTCGGCGCAGCTGGTGGAGCAGTATCCGGAATTTTGCGAGGCCAGGGCTGTGCGTGTTGGCCTGCTCGTGAGTGCTGGTCGTCGCGAGGCGCGCAAGGAGGCTGAATCCATTCTTGCCCGTGCGGCGGCTCCTGACCGAACCCCCGCACACGCCCGGTGCGCGGCTGTCGCGGCCGCTGCCGCTGGCGACGCTCAGGTTGCCGCGGCCTGGTTACGCCAGATTGCCGATGCCGAGCCGTTGTTGCGCATATGGGCGATCCCCCTCGATGGTGTCAGCGCGCAAACCGCGCTCCAGCAGTCGTGGTTTCCGTGGCGAAACGTGGCAGGCAATTCCGCGGTCAGGAAAGGACGGGAAGCCATTCAGGCTGGCTATGCGCGGTTACGTGCCGAGATTGCGCCCCTTCTTCCACCTGATGTTCGCGCCCCGACCTCGAAGTAGTTTCACACACCTGACTGAAGGATCTCGCCAAGCTTCGCGCTGAACGCGGAGCGCGCCAGGACTTCATCGACGCCAGAGCGTCGGGCATCTTCGATGAGCTCCGCCTGAACGTGCGACACGAAGGCAATCGTCCGGACTCCCACGAGATCGGCGTCAGCTTTGATGGCTGAGATTGTCGCCAGAGGCTCCGTACGCGTACTGTTCAGATCGAAAATGGCCAGGCGCGGACGAAGGGCGCGCGCCTGTCGCAGCACCTCGTCCGACGACCGGGCGAAGATCACCTCAACGCCCAGCTGCCTGGCCGCAGTAGAAATTTTCGAGGCAAACATCAGGTCGTCCACTGCGGCTAGAATCATCACATGCTCCTCGAGATTCGTGCCGTCCCACCGTTCGAAAAAAATGGATTCGTGCTCGCGTGCGACGAGACACGACAGGCCGTGATTATCGACCCGGGCGACGAGGTCCGGTCACTGCTCGAGATTGTTCTGACCAAACAACTCGACGTCAAACATATTCTTCTCACCCACGGCCATGTCGATCACATATCCGGCGTCGCCGAGGCGAAACGTCAGCTGGGGGTCCCAATTTACCTTCATCGGGGAGACCTGTCGCTGTACGAAAACGCCGTTACATTTGGGGAGTTCTTCGGGTTGACCGTGGAGGCTCCTCCCCCCGTTGACTGTTTCTACGAAGATGGACACGAGCTCGTGACGTTTGGGACCCATGAGGTGCGTGTCCATCACACACCGGGCCATTGTCCGGGCGGCGTCTGTCTTCAAGTCGGGCGGTCTGGGGCGGACGGTAAACAACTCTTCGTGGGTGACACGCTCTTTGCGGGGTCCATCGGACGTGTCGATCTTCCCGGCGGGGACTACGCGACGCTGATGCGCTCGATCAGGCAGGTCTTGTTTGCTTTCGGAGACGATGCCGAGGTGTACCCCGGCCATGGACCGAAGACGACGATCGGTCGCGAGCGGGCCACGAACCCGTTTCTGCGGGATGAAAGGCTCTATTAGTACGCAGTCGGCAGGTCGGACGGCAAGCGGCCGGCTTACTCGTGCGACACGGTCAGCAGCACACGCCCAATGCGCAGGCGGTCGCCCGGTGTCAGGTGTGCGCGCTTGATTCGGCGGTCATTGATATAGGTGCCGTTGGTACTGTCGAGGTCGACAATCTCGAGCCCTCTTGCGCCGGCGGTCAGTCGGCAATGGACCCGCGACACGAGCGGGGCGTCGAGGATCACATCCGCGGGCAAGGCGCGGCCGAGCGTCTTGACCGTTCCTGGCGCAATCTGGACCGCCAAGGGTCCCGACTCCAAGTCTTCCGACGCCTCAAGTCTCCACATCTGAATTCCGCTAACCGGCTCATTCTACACAACGATCCGTGGTGATCCGCGTCCCGTGATGAATCCACGCTGATCCGCGTCCCGTGATAAATCCGCGCTGATCCGCGTCCCGTGATAAATCCGTCGCAATCCGCGGTTAAGAAACTTCCGCCGGCCGTTTCTCGTCTGACAACTAGACACCGACGACCGGAACACGGGACTCGTCTGGACACGGCCATGGCCATGAAAAAGTCGCGAAAACTGGTGATGGTAGGTGGGCTGGCGCTTGGAGTGCTGGCTGTTGTCGCCTGGGGACTCTCCGCCCTGGTGGGGTCTGCGGCGGGGATCGATGCCTCACGTCTTGCCACGATCGAGCGCGGCACGATGGTGCGGTCGGTCGTGGCGACCGGCAAGATCGAGCCCATGACCAAGGTCGAGATCAAGTCAAAAGCCAACGGCATCATCAAGGTGCTGCATGTCGAGGTCGACCAGCAGGTTCAGGAAGGCGAGGTGCTGGTAGAGCTCGACAAGGAGAATCTGATGGCCCGCGTGCGCGAGTCGCGGGCCACGCTCCAGGGCGCCCGTGCGGCATACGAGGCGGCCGAAGCCCAGTACGCCAAGAACGCGATCGAGGCCGAAGGGCCTGAAGTCGAGTTTGCCAAACGCGCCTACGAGCGCGCGAAAACGCTGTCCGAGCAGAACCTCATCGCCCAATCGGGGCTCGACGAAACACGTAACGCCCTTGACCAGGCCGAGAATCGCCGCCGGGCCGCTGGGTCGCAGCTCGCGGTTGCCAAGGCGAAGGTTGCCGAAGCTGCGGCCAACGTCGCACAGGCGCAGGCATCGGCGGATCGGGCCGAGGAGGAGCTGGCCAACGCGACAATCCGTGCGCCCATCCGCGGCACAATCCTCGCTCGGGACGTGGAGGTGGGCAGCCCGGTTTCGTCGATCCTGAACATGGGTGCCGCAGCAACTCCGGTGCTGACGCTCGGGGACATTTCGCACGTGTTCGTCCGCGGGAAGGTGGACGAGGCCGACATCGGTCACGTGCAGCTAGGGCAGCCGGCGCGGATCACGGTTGAGACCTTCAGGGACCGCGCGTTCAAGGGTCGGGTCACCCAGATCTCACCGCTGGGGGTCGAGCGCGACAACGTCACGAACTTCGAGGTGCGCGTCTCCATCGACAACCCCGGAAACGAGCTCAAGGCAAACATGACCGCAAATGCCGAGATCGTCCTCGAAGAACGCACGGGGGCGCTCATCGTCCCCGAAGCGGCCATTGCCTACGACGCCGACCGTAAACCATCGGTGGAAGTTCTCGATCCTGCCGCGAAGAACAATCGCCGGCGGGCGCCGATTCGGGTCGGCATCAGCAACGGGACGCGGACACAGGTGCTCGACGGTGTGAAGGAAGGCGACCGGGTTGTCCTGCAGAATTGATCGCTGTGCTCCATGCGTGAAGCCATCCTCGAGACGTTCCAGAATCTGCGTGCCCACAAGCTCCGAAGTTTTCTGACCATGTTCGGGATCATGTGGGGTGTGATCTCGATTGTGATCCTGTCGGCCATGAACGAGGGCTTTCAGCGCGGCAACATGGCCGTGCTCGAAGAGCTCGGCAGGAACATCGTCATCGTCCGCAACGGACGAACGAGCACACAGGTGGGCGGTGAGCGTGCGGGCCGAATCGTCCGGCTCACGATAGCCGATGTGCAGGCGCTCGGGAACCAGTCACGGCTCATCGAGCACGTCAGCCCGGAGCTCATGCGCGGCGGGGTCAAAGTGAAGAGCTCGTACAACGCCGCGGTGCTCCAGATGAGCGGAATCTGGCCTGTGTTTCAGACCATCCGTACCATCGAAGTCTCCGATGGGCGCCTCATCAACGCCGCGGACGACATGGACGCACGACGCGTCGTGGTCGTGGGGCACGAGGCCAGCAAGCAGTTGTTTGCCGATCGCAACCCTGTGGGCTCCGACCTGATGCTCGATGGACTGACCTATCGGGTGATCGGGCGGGTACGCAAGAAGTTTCAGGATTCGAACTACACGGGCCAGGATGATTTCAGGCTCTTCGTTCCCTACCAGGCCATGCGCCGTGACTTTCCGTTGCCCGGTGAATTCGATACGGCCGATTCGCTGTCGGCAATCATCGTCTCGTCACATCAGTGGGTGTCGACAGCCCTGGCGGACCAACTCGACCGTTCGGAACGTGGCGTTTTTGGCATGGCGGGTCAGACGCCGGTGTCGCGCGACATCCGGCGAGTGCTGGGACCGCTTCATGGCTTTGATATCGCTGACACCGAGGCCCTTTCGCTTTGGGATACGGCCGTGGAGGCCGTGATGTTCAACAAGATGATCCGGGGGATGAAGGAGTTTTTCATTGCCGTCAGCCTGATTACGCTCGTCCTTGGCGGAATTGGCGTCATGAACATCATGCTCGTGGCGGTGCGCGAGCGGACGCGCGAAATTGGTCTGCGCAAGGCGCTGGGGGCGACCCCCAGTCTCATACGCCGGCAGTTCATCGTGGAAGGCCTGTCGCTGACCGTCTCGAGCGGCCTGATGGGTTTCGTGGTCGGGTACCTTATCTGTCAGCTCATCAACCTGGCCCCGCTGCCGGCTCGTTTTTCCGGAATGATTGTGACTGGAGGGACTGCAGCGTTTGCCGTGGCGGCCCTCACGTTGATTGGCGTGCTTGCGGCACTCTATCCGGCGGCCCGTGCGGCGTCGCTGCCGCCGGTCGAAGCACTCCGATACGACTTGTGAACGATCCGAACGATTCGCACGAATGGGTTGTTATGCCGCTTTACCGTGAGGTGCTCGGACAAGCGTTCAGTTCGCTCGTGACGCATCGCTTTCGCGCACTGCTCACGATGCTCGGGATCTCGTGGGGCATTGTGACGGTCGTGCTGTTGATGGCGTATGGAGCCGGCTTTCATCGCGCCATCATGTACGGATTTCACAATGCGTTCTCGCAGGGTACCGTGCTCGCTGGAGGGGGGCAAACGAGCATGCAGGCTGGCGGCTTGCGGGCGGGCCGACGCATTCAGCTGACGGCCAACGACGTCGAGGCCATTCGGGATCTTGGCTCGTTGAAGTACGTGAGTCCCGAATACCTGGAATCGCTGCCAGTCACTTACCAGCAGCGACAAACGACAGCCGGCGTTCGCGGCGTTTCGCCCGAGTACGGCATCATGCGCACCGAAACCGCGGAATCGGGACGATTCCTCAACGCGGAAGACGTCGAAAATCGGCGACGGGTCTGCTTTCTGGGCTTCGAGGTTGCGAGGAAGCTGTTCAGCAACATACCGGCCGTCGGCGAGCGAGTGCGAATTGCCGGCATTCCGTTCGAAGTCATCGGTGTCATGCCAAACAAGGCGCAGATTTCGAACTATTTCTACCCGGACAAGTTGTCGGTGTTCATACCCTACACGGTCGTCAATCAGGTCTTTCGCCAGGATTTTGTCGACAACGTCCTGTTTCAGGCGATGAGCCCCCCGCTGCACAACCAGTCAGTGAAGCAGGTGCGTGAGCTGCTGGCAGTGCGGCACCGTTTCGATCCCCGTGACGAACGGGCCGTCAACATCCGCGACACGGGAAACATCGAGGCCATGATTGGCGGAATTACCAACGGGCTTCAGGTCATTCTGTATTTCATTGGCGCGCTCACGCTGATGATCGGCGGAGTCGGCGTGATGAACATCATGCTGGTGTCGGTGAGCGAACGCACAAGGGAAATCGGCGTGCGCAAAGCGCTCGGAGCCCGACGGCGGCATATCCTCACGCAGTTCATGCTGGAAGCCCTGGCGATTACGGGGCTCGGCGGCCTCGTAGGCATCGGAACGTCGTATCTGCTGGTTTGGATGATCGGCACGCGTCCCTTTCTCGCCGCGATGCTGGACGATCCCACGCGTCAGACCGACATTTCGCTCATCCTGTCGGGAAACATCCTGATGGCCGTAACGGCCATTCTCGCCATGGCGGGCATCATCAGCGGCCTGTGGCCGGCCGTTCGAGCGTCGAGGCTCGATCCGATCGATGCATTGCGGTACGAGTAAAGAAAGTTCAAAGTTCAAAGGTCAAAGTGAAAAAGTAAGTAGAGAAGGATCTACTTTTTCCACTTTGACCTTTTAACTTTTCACTTTCCCTGTGGCAGCGTTTTGTTCAGCCAGCCGACCACGGCGGCCGAGACGTCGGGGCTGACGGCAACATCCTTGAGCGTGGCGTACTCTGACACTTCACCCGTCGTTGCGGGAACGAACAGATGGTTCAAGGTGGGAAACTTCACGAGTTCTGAGCTGCGGCCCTTGGCTCTTCCTCGGGCGAGCTGGGCGAGCTCCTCAGCGTGATGGATGGGCATCTGTCGATCGAGCTCACCGTGCAGGACGAGGATCGGCTGCTGCACTTTTCGAAACAGCGGATCCGGGTCAAACGTCAGCAGACTCTGATAAAACGGCGTGTCGGCCTGGCGGCGGATGTCCGGGGCCACCCCTTCCCACCCCTTGCCCGTCACGACCGCATTCAGGATCTGTTGCTGCAGGTCGATCGCTTTCTGACGCTCGGCTTCCGACATGGAACTCTGCTCGAGAAGCCGCCGCTGCTGCTCCAGCGTCAGGTCGAGCCCTTTCGATGCGGAGCCACCTGCCAGAACGAGGGCAGCGATTCGCCGTTCGCGGTCGGCGGCAATGAGTCCGACAGCGGCGCCCTCGCTGTACCCGAATACGGCAATTCGATCGTCGTCCACATCCTTCCGGGTTCGTAGGAACTGAACGATAGCCCTGACATCCTCAGCAAAATCGCCCAAGGTGGCGACCTCGGTGCGTCCACCACTCTGGCCGGTGCCGCGCTTGTCGTACCGGACGACGAGATATCCAGCCTCGGCGATCGATCCAGCCAGCTGGCTGAAGATCGCCACGCCTGCCACGGTTTCATCTCTGTCAGCTACCGCGGACCCACCGACCAGGATGACTGCCGGTAACGGCTCAGAGGCGGTGGCTGGTTTGGAGACGGTGGCGGCGAGATTGAATCCTGCAGCCCGGACGAACACCTGCTCGTCATTCGGTCTTGCGCCCGTTACGACTCGGGAGCTGACGGCCGCGACATCGGCGCGCGCAACGCTCAGCGACTGACTGGGCATGTCGAACCGAACCAGCCGCCCCCCCTCCACCCAGACCTCTGCGGGAATCTCTCCACTTGGATTGAGAAACGTAATCTGCCAGCGCCGCGTACTCAGCGTGCGCCCGGGGGTTTGAATCAACTCTTCGCGGACGCTATCAACGCGGACCGCAATCTCACCTTGAGGGACGATGTACGCGGGGAACTGGATGCCCGGCGAAGCAGACATGAGGCGCACAGCCAGAGCTTCGTATGCGCTGTAGACGAGGTTCGGCACGATGACGGCATCTGCTGCCACCTGCGGCGTGGTCGACAGGGTTTCCTGACCGCTTCTGACGACGTCAATGCGGGCCGGAGCGTCGGGTTGAAACGTGCCGTTCGTCACGACGTTCCCCTCCGGCGTCCTCAACTCGAGCGTAATCGTTTGAGGCTTCCAATCGGCGCTGTACCGGACTTCCAGTCGTCGAATTGTCAGATCGAGAGGAGCGGCGAGACGGCCGGTCCCCTTTATCAGCCAGCCGTCGTCTGATCGTGTGAGCGACGTTTCGGCCGTGCCGATGATCGAGCCCCGCAGGAACACCCGAAACGAGGCGTCGCCGGTCACCGGCTGATTGACTTGTCCTGTTGCGGTGGACGTCGTCAGACACGCCATGATTAGGGCGATACAATACGGGAAGAAGATGACTCTCACTGTTCACAGCATACCAAAAAGGCTGAGCGTCAGCGGTGGAGTCATCGGGTGGATCCGATCATGAACCCGTACGAGATCGCCCATCAACAGGCTGGATTGGTCGATCGATCGTCACGAGGCACCGTGCAGGTGACCGGTGCCGACCGGACCCAGTTTCTGCAAGGCCTGCTGACGAACGACATCAAGTCGCTCGCACCTAGCCGTGGATGCTACGCAGCATGGCTCACTCCACAGGGTCGCATGATCACCGATATGTGCGTCTTCGTCCTCGACGAGCGGATTCTGTTGGATGTCAGGGCCGTGGATGCGTCGACGATTGGACGGCGACTGGAACAACTGGTCTTTTCGGAAGACGTGCAGGTCCAGGACCTCACGAAGGAACTCACGCAGATGCGTGTGGTGGGTCCAGATAGCGCGCGGGCTCTGATTGTGGCTCTTGGAACGCTGACCACGCAGCCGTTGCCTGTGACAACGGAAGAACTCGACCACTGGCCCGAATATCAAAGCGCCACCATCTCATTGGACGATACGCCAGTACTGATTGTGAGAGATGACGAGCTCGGTGTGATGGGCTTCGACATCTATACGTTTGGGCCACGACACGTGGCGACCGCAGCACGCATACGCACGTCGTTGGAGCAGCATGGGGTCGTCGCGATAGACCACCAGACCACCGAGACGCTGCGTATCGAGGCGGGTCGTCCGCTCTTTGGCGTGGACATGGATGAAGACACGATTCCGCTCGAAGCGGGTATCGAAGACCGCGCGATCAATTTTTCGAAAGGCTGCTATGTGGGTCAGGAGGTGATCGTCCGTGTGACGAGCCGGGGGCACGGCCGGGTCGTGCGAAGACTCGTCGGCCTGCGGCTTGAGGGACGCGTGCCGTCACATGGGGATGCGCTCTTTGGCAAGGAGCGCGACATCGGTCTCATTACGAGTGCCACGTATTCTCCGGGACTGAGTGCGCCCATCGCCCTTGGTTACGTCCATCGCGACTTTGTCGAACCCGGCACCCCGGTGACCGTTGGACACGACGGGATCGCGACCGGCACGGTGACGCCGTTGCCGTTTCGCACCTCAGGGTGAACCGACCCGTGTAAATGTCCGGCTCATGATTTTTCAGTCCATCGGCGGTTGAGAGAACCTCGACGACAATTGCTGGATCAGCTGGGCATCCGCAGGTGGGAACCGCAAATCAACCAGCCGGGGTCCCGCTACCCACTGCAGCTGTTGCCCCAGCATTGGCCGTGGCGTTCCCAAGAGCGCGCAACGGTAGAAATGCAACTCGATGATTCGATCCTCGTACTCGTGCACCGTGGTCAGCAGCTTGTCCATGGCCTGTACGTCGGCGTCCAGTTCTTCGTGAATCTCACGACGGAGCGCTTCGGTTTCACTTTCACCAGGCTGGCATTTGCCACCGGGAAACTCCCAATACCCCTCGAGATGCACGCCTGATTGGCGCCGCGCCACGAGAAACGTCCCGTCGCGCTCGATGACGGCAGCCACCACGATCACAGAAGGCTTGCTCGAAGGCATCCGAGACTCATCGCCGAACCGTTGCTGTTTTGGCGGTCCGTTTCGGCGTTCGTTGTTCGTGTTCCGGATTGAACGGGTAGGCTCCGCACATGGATGCCATCGGACAGACAAGGCAGGCGGGCTTGCGCGCCGTGCAGACGGTCGCGCCGAAATCCATGAGGGCCTGATTGAAATCGAAAACCCGGGCGCGGGGGACCAGGGCCCCCGAGATTTGCCACAGTCGGCGACGCATGGCGTGTGCCTTGGGGTCCCCGCTGCCGACGAACACCCTGAACAGCACGCGCGCGACGTTGGTATCGAGGATTGCCGCGCGTTGCCGGAACGCAAAGCTGCGGATGGCGCCCGCTGTGTAAGCACCAATGCCCTTGAAGGAGCGCAGCGTCGGTTCGTCTGACGGAAGGCGGCTGTCGTAGCGAGCGACGGCTTCGCGGGCAATCGCCTGTAAGCGGCGTGGTCTGATGTTGTAGCCGAGCGGGTACCAGGTCCGCGTAACTTCGTCCTCGGGCGCACTCGCGAGCGCGTCCAGCGTGGGGTAGCGTTCCAGCCATTCGTGATACTTCGGCAACACGCGATCAACCTGGGTCTGTTGCAGCATCACCTCCGACACCAGAATGTGATACGGGTCGTCAGTTTCCCGCCAGGGCAGCCGACGCCCGTTCCGCTCGTACCACGTCAACAACCGCACGCGAAACCGGCGACGGGCTGCAGGTGCCGGCAGGGCGGGTGCTTTTTGGCCATCCCGGCCGCGGGTTCGAGACTGGTCAGGCATTTGATCTCGGATCGTCGAGAGCCGCCGCATGCTCCGGTCGGCACGCTCGCGTATACTCGCCGGCGTGAAGATCTACACGAAGACGGGTGATCGTGGCGAGACCGGATTGTTCGGTGGCCGCCGGGTCTCGAAGTCCGATGCTCGCGTCGATGCCTACGGGGAAGTTGACGAACTCGGCGCCTGGCTTGGCGTCGTTCGGGCTGCCGGCCCCGGACTGGATGCCGAACTGGACGACATTCTGACCCTGATTCAACGCGATCTGTTTGCGATGGGCGCCCGGTTGGCGGATCCGTCGGGTCGCCTTGACGGACGGGTCGCGAAAGTGGAACTCGACGACGGGTCGGTGCAACGACTGGAGGAATGGATTGATCGGTTCGATGCCGAGCTCCCGCCGCTTCGAAAATTCATCCTGGCCGGAGGCACGCCCGCAGGCGCGATGCTGCATCTGGCCAGGGCGGTGTGCCGCCGTGCCGAGCGTCGGATTGTGGCGCTCGGCATCGGTGACGTTGACGCCGTCATTCTGACGTACATCAACCGTTTGTCTGATTTGTGCTTCGTTCTGGCGCGGCTCGTCAATCATCGTGCGGGTGTCACGGAAGTGGAGTGGAAGTAGCGGCTACACCGGTTCTCGACGTTCGACATCGCGCCGGACAGCATCGTAAATACGTCGAGCCAATTCCTGCGAGACCCGCTCGCGGATCGCTCCGCATTCCACCAGGGTCAGACCTGACGTTGTTTCAATTGCGACATCCCACCGGTCGCGTTCGATGCCTTCGGGTCGATCGTCGAACGAGGTGGGTTGCGCCAAGTTCGCCAGTGGCCAGCGTGTCGACACCGCTGAGGCGATGGGTGAGCCGTTGATCAGCACACGGACGGCCGCGATTCGCTCCTTCGGGATCGGCTGCTCTCCGTAGTGAAAGTGATCCTCGTCCTCGCTGAAGAGGACCAGCTCCGAACCTGCAGGGACTTCCGCGATGATTTGTCGCCCGAGCGCCTGCTCTGACGCCCGCTTGCGCTGCAGCCGGCGCCGGTAGGCGTGGAGCGTCGTGGCAAGGCCGAGTGCCGCAAACACGAGCGCGGCGGCAACGAGGGCGGCGATAAGATCACGCATCGGATGAGGGTTCTAGGGTTCTAAGGTTCTAGAGTTCTACAGAGTTCTACGGAGATCCTAGGGTGCTCCGCGGAACTTCTCGGACCTCTGTGGAACCCTAGAACCCTAGAACCTTGAGAACTCTACCACTTGCCCTGCCTTGCGCGATTTAAGTACCGTCCTTCCATATGGGTGCGACCGTCCGGATCGTCGAGCCGCGGGCCGTCAGGGACGCGTACGCGACCTGCACCCGCCTGGCTGCCGCACACTACGAGAATTTTCCTGTCGCATCTCATCTGCTGCCGCGGCACATGCGCCCACACGTGGCGGCTGTCTATGCGTTTGCCCGTGCGGCCGATGATTTCGCCGACGAGGGCTCGTGGTCCGAAGAGGAGCGTCACCGGCTGATTGACGACTGGCGCGATCGCCTCCGTCGCTGCGCGGACGGCTCGTCAGCCGGGACACACGTTGAGGGGGCTGACGGCGACGAACGGGATCAGGTGTTTCTGGCGCTGGGCGACACAATCCGCCGTCGCCAATTGCCCGTGTCGCTCTTTGAAGACCTGTTGAGCGCGTTTCGGCAGGATATTACGACGCATCGATATCGAACGTGGCACGATGTGCTCGACTACTGTCGGCGATCGGCGAATCCGGTCGGGCGGCTGGTGCTGCGCATCGCGGGATATCGCGACGAGGGGTTGGACCGCGCGTCGGATTGCGTGTGTACGGCGCTCCAGCTGACCAACTTCTGGCAGGATCTCGGACGTGACTGGCGGCGCGGGCGTTTGTATTTGCCCGCCGAGGACTGGCAACTGTGTGGTGCCCGGGAGAGCGATCTCGAGGAGGGTCGGCTGACCGAGGCCTGGCGACGTGCCCTGGCGCGCGTGGCCATGCGTACGCGAGAACTCTTCATGCGCGGGCGCGCGGTGTGTGACGGCGTGAAGGGCCGCCTCGGCCTCGAACTGCGGTTGACCTGGCTCGGCGGCATGCGCATCCTCGAGCGGGTCGAGGCTGTGGGATTCGACGTCCTGGCCCATCGTCCGACCTTGGGATCGTCGGATGTGCCGGCGCTTGCCTGGGGCGCGATCACATGGCGTTCGTCCGGCAGCCGGCACCCTGAACTTGGACGTTAGTCCTCCGCGGTATCGAGCATCGATCGTGAGCGGCCGAGACACCAACTTCTATTACTCGTTCGTCGTTCTGCCTCCTCAGAAGCGTCAGGCGATCATTGCCGTGTGGGACTTCTGCCGCGCGGTGGATGATGCCGTGGATGAAAATCGTGACGGGGCGAGCGTCGAGAGCGGTGGCTCGCGACAACAGGCCAGCTGCGACATCATCGAATGGCGCGCCGAACTTGCCCGATGTTATGACGGACACGCTCCTCAGACCCAGCAGGGTCGTCGTCTCAAGCCTTTCGTCGAGCGATTCCGGCTGCCGAGACGCGCGTTTGAGGACGTGATCGACGGGGTGGCGATGGATCTCGAACAGAAACGCTATGAGACGTTCGATGAGCTGTATCAGTACCTGTCTGCGCGTGGCCTCAGCCGTGGGCCTGATTTGTGTCGAAATCTTTGGGTATCGAGACGAACGCTCACGGGACTATGCGGTCCAGCTTGGCGTTGCGCTGCAGTTGACCAACATCATTCGCGATGTGGCGGTCGATCTCGCCGCAGGCCGCGTGTACCTTCCGCAGGAAGATCTCCGCCGGTTCGGATGTTCCGAAGAAGACCTGAGGAAAGGCGAGCTCACCGATCGTGTCCGGGCCCTGATTCGATTCGAATGCGATCGCGCGCGCTCGTATTACGAAAACGCGCAGCGCGCGCTGCCTTCGGCAGACGCACGTGCGCTCATTGCAGCCCGTATTATGGGAGCGATCTACTTCGACATTCTCCGGTCGATCGAGCGTGCACACTATGATGTGTTCTCACGCGTCATTCGCGTCCCGCGACCCCGTCGTGCCGTCATTGCGGCGACGACGTGGGCGCAGGGGATGGTGTTCGGTTAATCCGTCATGGCGACACACAGTGTCATCGTCGTGGGGGGAGGCTTTGCAGGACTGAGCGCAGCCGTCGAGCTTGCGCGTCAGGATCGACAGGTTCTGCTGCTCGAGGCACGCCCGGCTCTGGGCGGTCGGGCGACCGCGTTCACCGATCCGCAGACCGGGGAGCGTGTGGATAACGGCCAGCATGTGCTGCTCGGCTGCTATCACGAGACGTTCGCGTTTCTGAAAGCGATCGACGCCGACGCAAACGTTCGCCTGCAGTCAACCCTTGATGTGCCGTTCATCGATCGACAGGGTCGCCGGTCACGGCTGCAGTGCCCGCCACTCAAACCACCGTGGCATCTGCTGGGCGGCCTTGCCGAATGGTCGGCGCTCGGGTTTCGCGATCGATTGGCAGCGCTCAAGCTTGCCGGACCGATTCGAATCGCCCAGCGCCAGCTCCGTGGCGACCACGGCATGATGGCGGCTTCGCCTGGCGAAACCGTTCAAGGCTGGCTGATGCGCAACGACCAGACGCCACGTCTGTGCGAGATGTTGTGGGAACCGCTTGCGTTGGCCGCCCTCAACCAGTCGCCGCGAGAAGCCGCCGCGCCCATGTTTGCTCGAGTGCTGGCACAGATGTTTGGCGGATCAGCAACCGATGCCGCGATTGGGATTCCCGTTCGGCCGCTCGACGAGATGTACGCAAACCCGGCGCGCGCATTCATCGAACGACGAGGTGGTCAGGTGCGCACGAACGCGGCAGCCCGGATCGTCTGTGAGGGCGACCGCGTCGCTCACGTCAGTGTTCGGGACGAACGACTCACCGCGGACGATGTCATTGCGGCGGTCCCGTGGTTTGCGCTGCCCGAATTGTTCGTCTCGCCTCCGACATCGCTCGCTCCCATCATTCGTGCTGCCGCCGAGACTGCCGCCTCACCGATTGTCACGGTCAATCTGTGGCTGGACCGGCAGGTGCTGGAGTCGCCCGTGGTCGGGTTGCCGGGTCGAACCATGCAGTGGGCGTTCGATAAGCGGGAAGCCTTTGGAAACGATGCATCTCATTTGTCCCTTGTGTCCAGCGGTGCTCAGGATGTGTTCGGACGGACCAACGAGGAGCTCATCGAGCTGGCGTTTGGCGAGATCCTCGAGGCGTTCCCCGAGGCGCGACTGGCCCGTTTGACCAGAGCGACGGTCGTCCGCGAAAAACGCGCGACGTTTTCGCTTGCGCCAGGGCAGCCGGCGCGGCCCGCCACCCGGACGGGCGTGCAGGGTCTGGTCCTTGCGGGGGATTGGATAGACACGGGCCTGCCCGCTACGATCGAAGGTGCGGTGCTGAGCGGTCGTCGTGCGGCCGAGGCCATTCTCGAGTCTCAAGGCTGAAGTCTGAAGTCTCAAGAAAAAAGGCTTTCAGACTTCAGACTTCAGACTTCAGACTTTTCTCATGACATCCGTCATCGTCCACTACCAGGAAATCGCGCTCAAGGGACGCAATCGTCCGTGGTTTATCGCGCGGTTGGTTCGCAACCTTCGGGTGGCAACGGCCGACCTCGACGTGACGAGCGTGCGCGCGTTGATGGGGCGAATCGAACTGTCGCTCGGCCCGCGCGCCGACTGGCCGGCGATCAAGGAGCGACTGGAGCGTGTGTTCGGCGTCGCGAACTTCTCGGTGGCGGGGCGGGTGAAGCTCGACCTGGACGCCATCGCCGGCGCGATTCTGGCGGATTTGGGTGATCGATCCGTGGAGAGCTTCCGCGTGTCCGCCAGACGCGCCGACAAGCGTTATCCGCTGACCTCCCCGCAGATTGAACGAGAGGTCGGAGGTCGGATCAAGCAAGTGAAGGGCTGGAGGGTCGATCTGTCGAACGCCGAACTGACCGTCCATTTGGAATTCCTGACAGATCAGGCGTTCTACTTCTTTGGGAAGGAAAAGGGTGCCGGCGGCATGCCAACCGGCGTCAGCGGGCGTGTTGCGTGCCTGCTCTCAGGCGGCATCGACTCGCCCGTGGCTGCCTTCCGCATGATGCGCCGCGGCTGCTCGGTCGTGCTGGTGCACTTCCACAGCTATCCGTTTCATTCCATGGCGTCGCAGGAGAAAGTTCGAGAGATTGCCACGCTGCTGACCCGCTACCAACAACACACGCGGTTGTATCTCGTGCCGTTCGGGGAAATTCAGCGGCAGGTGGTTCTCTCGGTGCCCGCGACCTTGCGCGTGGTCATCTATCGTCGGCTGATGATGCGCATCGCATGGATGCTGGCCAGAGCGTCGCGTGCACGGGCACTCGTCACTGGCGAGGTGCTCGGGCAGGTCGCGTCGCAGACGCTCGAGAACTTGTCCGTCATCGGCTCGGCCATCACGGCGCCGATTTTCCGGCCGCTCATCGGGTTGGATAAAGACGAGATCACCGAGCAGGCGCAGCGGCTCGGCACCTATCCCATTTCGATCATTCCTGACGAGGATTGCTGTCAGCTGTTCACGCCGAGAAACCCAGCGACAAAGGCCCGATTTGAGGAGACCGAATCGGCAGAACGTCTGCTGCCCGTCGAGGACCTCGTCTCGCAGGCCGTGCAGGCCGCCAGGTTGGAGGAGTTCGGGTTTCCAGCTGTCCAGTCCTCACCGCGTCTCAAGACCGTGGAGTGACCTGTGGTAACGTTCGGTTCGAATGCCATAAAGGAGCGCAGCCGTCTAATCTGTGCTGCGCGAGAGACCGATAGCTCGCTAGGCAGATGCGCCCGCCACGCGATCTGAGCGAGGGCTCGACTAACTGAAGATTCAGCAAGGGATACGAGTATGACTACCATAGAAACCCGAAAGCCTTCCCTCGAAGAGATTCTGGGAGCCGACGCTCCGACACTCCTCCAACATCAGTGCAAGACCGTTCCCAAAGAGCGACTCCAATTGCCAGGACCGGATCACATCGATCGGAATCTCGCCATCTCGGATCGGCCAACCCGGGTTCTCTCGAGTCTGCAATCGCTCATCGCGCACGGCAGACTGGCCGGAACCGGGTATGTGTCGATTCTGCCGGTAGACCAGGGCATCGAGCACTCCGGCGGGGCTTCGTTCGCACCCAATCCCGCGTACTTCGATCCGGAAAACATCGTGAAGCTGGCGATAGAAGGGGGATGCAACGGCGTCGCTTCGACGTTGGGCGTACTCGGTTCGGTCGCGCGGAAGTATGCGCACAAAATTCCGTTCCTGTTGAAGTTCAACCACAACGAGTTTCTTTCGTACCCGAACTCGTTCGATCAAATCCGCTTTGCCAGCGTGCGTCAGGGCTTCGAGATGGGTGCGATGGGGGTGGGGGCCACGATCTATTACGGCTCGGAAGAATCGAAACGACAGATTCAGGAAGTCACGGAGATGTTTCAGCAGGCCCACGAACTCGGCATGTTCACCGTCCTCTGGTGCTATCTCCGAAACTCGGCCTTCAAGACCAAAGAGACCGACTACCACGTTGCCGCCGACCTCACCGGGCAGGCGAATCATCTGGGCGTGACGATTGAAGCCGATATCGTCAAGCAGAAGCTGCCCGAAACGAACGGCGGCTTCAATGCGCTGAGTTTCGGAAAAACCCACAAGAGCGTCTACTCACAGCTCACGACCGATCATCCGATTGACTTGACACGGTATCAGGTGATGAACTGCTTCATGGGGCGTGTGGGTCTGATCAACTCTGGCGGGGCATCGGCCGGTGAGAGCGACATGAAGGAGGCCGTCAAGACAGCCGTGATTAACAAGCGGGCTGGCGGGATGGGACTCATCTCCGGCCGGAAAGCGTTTCAGCGTCCCTTGAACGAAGGCGTCGGACTGTTGAATGCGATCCAGGACGTGTACCTGAACAAGGACGTCACGATCGCCTGAGACGTAGCCCTTGTATCCGTGAGTACTCTTGTAGCGCGGACGCTTTAGCGTCCGCGTCAGGAAGCACCCGTCATATGCGGGATGGCCACTTGAGACGGTGGGGAGCGATTCTGGCTCTGGTGCTGCTCCTCGGGCTCGTCGCGGCAAGCGCCGCGGCGCAGTTCGGGTTTCGCGGACGCATGGGGCTCGAGCCGAACAAGAAGTACGACGGTCGCTTTACGTTCGCCCGGCTGCGGTACACGAACAATTCGGCCTGGAACCACGACTATCCCAGAGCCGATCGCCATCTCGTTCGGATCCTCTCAGAGGTCAGTTTTCTACCCACAAATACGGACGGCGGAAACGTCTTCAGGATCGACGATCCTGAATTGTTCAAGTATCCGATCGCGTATATGTCGGAGCCGGGATACTGGGACATGAGCGAGCGGGAAGCCCGGAGTCTTCACGAGTATTTGCTGAAGGGCGGGTTCCTGATTTTCGACGACTTCGAAGGGGACCAGTGGCACAACATGGCCGAACAGATGCGCCGTGTGCTGCCGGACGGACGATGGGTCAAAGTCGACGTGCCGCACGCCCTGTTCGATTCATTCTTCCGGATGGAGAGTGTGAACTTCCCGCATCCGATGACCGGAGCCAAACCCAACTACCAGGTCATCTTCGAAGATAACGATCCGACCAAGCGGGTGATGGTCGTCGCCAACCATGACAACGACGTCGCCGAGTATTGGGAATGGTCCGACACCGGCTTTGCTCCCATCGAGCTGTCAAACGAGGCGTACAAGCTCGGCGTCAACTACATGGTGTACGCGGTGACGCACTGAGAACTGAAAGCTGAGAGTCTGGGAAGCTTTCAACGCTAAGGGGCGCCGAGGACGCGGAGACCGCAGAGAAATCCCTAAAAGATTAGGATTCCTCAGCGTGCCTTTGCGGTCTCTGCGACCTCTGCGTTGTGTCTAAGCCACCGCGGTCGCTTCAATTTCAACCATCGCGTCGGGGTGAAACAGGCTCGTCACGCCGAGCAGGGTGCCGGAAGGTTTACAGCGGACGTCCTTCAGCCGGATACCGACCACCGCCGCCGCTTCCATGAACGCCGGAACGTCCGTGGTGTAGTAGTTGAGGCGCACGACATTGGCGAGCGTCAGCCCTGCCTGTTTCAGCACCGTTTCGAGGTTGTCGATGGCCAGGTTCAGCTGCGCTTGGATGTTGCCCGCGTGCAGTGGCTTGCCGTTGGCGTCGACGGAGGTCTGGCCGGCGCAATAGAGCACACGCTGGTCTCCGCGCACCTCGACGGCTTGCGAAAAACCAAAGTCATCCTGCCACTTCCAGGGATTCACCGGTCGGATGTCAGTCATGGCGAACTCCTTCGCTTCGAGATCCTGCTATGCCACTCATCGGCTGACCGCCAGCTTGACACCCAGCCCGACGAACACGGCGCCGGTGGCGCGCTTGAGCTTGAGGTTGTCGTTGAGCAGGGTTCTACTCACGACGAAAACGGCGAGGTTTTGAGTGCCGAACACGGAAGGATTCGCCTACAACAGTTCGGAGCGGGCAACCACCTCGGTCAGCCCTGCCAGGTAGTCGCGCAACGCGTCGTGCGTGCTGCGGAACGCGAGCTCGTCCCACGGGATTTGGTCGCGATCGAACACGCGGACTTCGAGGCTTTCGTCATCGATGGTGAGCGTCCCCCCTATGGCTTTGGCGCTGTAGACGAGAATAATCGGCGCCCGGCCCGGGTAGGAATAGACGTTCACCAGTCGTTCGATGGAGATGTCGAGGCCGCACTCCTCGCGGGCTTCTCGAACGGCCGCTACCTGCACCTGTTCTCCCCGGTCCACGTAACCCCCCGGGAAGACCCACTTGCCGTATCCGGGATCGATGGCCCGACGCACGAGCACGATCCCACCCGGCGAGGTTTCGATGATGGTGCCCACCGCAACCTTCGGGTCCAGGTAAAAAACATATCCGCAGACGGTGCAGACCAACCGCTCCGGCTCGCCGGCCTTCAACACACGTGCTTCCAGCGCGCCCGCACAGCTGGGACAGAACCGGTAGACGATCGGCTCATGATCGTGGGAGTGTCATCGCGGGTGACCACTCACCGTAACATATGCAGAGGTGTTTTGGGAAAGTGCGGGCCTGCAAAAGCGTGCGCAAGCGATTCGTCGTCACCGGCGCACCTGGGAGTGGCAAGACACCGATTCTGCGGGAGTTGGTGCGACTCGGTTTCATCGGTGTCAATGAACCGGCGCGTGACATCCTTGCCGAGCAGCGGGCGATCGGCGGGAACGGTGTTCACGACAAGGCCCCGCAGTTGTTCTGTGACCTGATGCTGGAACGCGCTATCGCCGACTACCAGCGGCTGGGGGGCGCAGGTGAGCCAGCCTTCTTCGATCGGGGCATCCCCGACATGGTCGGCTACTCCGAAATTTTCGCACTCGACACTTCCGCGGCCCTGGTTGCCTCGCGACGCTACCGATACGACGGCGTGTTTGTCTTACCGGCATGGCCTGAGATCTATGTCACCGACGGCGACCGACAGATGACCTTCGAGTCTGCACAAGCGTTCGGAGAGCGAGTTCGCGAGGTCTATCTCAACTTGGGCTACACGATCGTCGAGGTGCCACGCGACTCGGTGGAGACGCGCACGAGGTTCATCACAGAGCATGTACGGCACGCATGACGTGCGACGTGAGCCGTGCGGCTGCTACCATGCCGCTGCAGCCGACGAGCGGCACGGACGTGTCGCGGGGGATACGATGACGGTGAACGCCGCGCGCGGCTGAGCGCAACGTTGGCGGACTCGGGTGGGGGATGCTCATAGAAATCGGACATGTGGAGGCGATCTTCCGGTATCCCGTGAAGTCCATGGGTGGCGAACGGCTCGAGGTCGCCACGCTGGGCTGGCACGGCCTCGATGGTGACAGACGCCTGGCATTCCGGCGGATGGATGACCGCAGCGGGTTCCCCTGGCTCATAGCAAGCAAGCTTCCCGACCTGCTCCTGTTTGCTCCGACCCGTGAAGACGATGCTCAGGGAGACCTTCCGACGCATATTCGCACGCCGGATGGCCGAGAGATGCCGGTCTTCGGGGAGGACCTGGCCGGGGAGGTCGGACGTCGATACGGGGCTCCCGTGCAGATGATGCAGCTGGATCATGGCATCTTCGATGAAGCGAGCATCTCCGTGATCGCCGTCGAGACGGTGGGCGAGATCGGACGACTCGCGGGGCGGAGTCCGGACGTGCGACGATTTCGCCCGAATGTTGTCGTCCGTTTATTGCGATCGGTTCCTTTCCAGGAGGACGAGTGGCTGGGCGGTGTGCTCTCATTCGGCGAGGGGGACGAGACCCCCGCCATCACTGTCACGATGCGCGACGTTCGCTGCTCGATGGTGAACCTTGATCCCGACTCAGCAAGTCCTGCGCCGGAAGTCCTGAAGGCGGTCGTTCGTGCGAACCAGAACACCGCGGGAATCTATGGCGTGGTCACTCGCATTGGTCGACTGGCGGTCGGACAGAAGGCGTTCTACCAAGCGCGCGTACATCCGTAACGTATAATTTCGGACATGTCCATTCTGAAAGTCGCGCGCATGGGGCATCCGGTGCTGCGCGCGTGCGCACGCCCGCTCGAGCGTCAGGAGATCAAGAGCGCGCGCGTGCAGACCCTCATCGACGACATGATCGAAACCATGCTCGAGTACCGCGGTGTCGGCCTTGCCGCCCCGCAGGTTCACGAAAGCCTGCGTCTGTTCGTGGCGCTCCTCGAAGAGGCCGACCGGGCCTCGGATCGGGCCGACGAGGGCACAGAGCAGGATCCGATCGTGGTGATCAACCCGCAGCTGACGGTGGTGGACGACGAGATCGTCGAAGACTGGGAAGGGTGTTTGAGCATTCCGGACATCCGGGGGCGCGTCCCGCGTGCACGCGCGGTCAGTGTGCGCGCCCTTGACCGACGGGGCAACCCCTTCGAGCTCCGCGAATCCAACTTTTCCGCTCGCGTCGTTCAGCACGAGACCGATCATCTGGACGGGGTGCTGTTTTTCGACCGGATGCGGCGATTCGAATCGCTGACCTTCCTCGAGGAGTACGCGAAGCACTGGCGAAAAGATTGACGATGTGACGGTTGGTGATTAGCGATTCTCCTGTCGTCTTTTCTCATTGGCCCGTTCGGCTTTCAAGCGTTCGAGCTCCACTTCGGAATGATCGACGAACGTCATGGCCCGAGCAATCGCCCGATGGCCTGCCTGCTCTGCAATCAGGGTGTGGAGGGTCTGACAAATCCGGCGATAGGCAGGATGTCCCTGCGGTGCCGTTCGCAGCTCGATGACGTGCATGGCCTCACGGGCATTCATCTGCAAGTAGAAACGAACGCGGTACGCCATCGGCACGGCGTATTGTGCGGCGTTGGCCAGGCCGGTCTCGTGCAGCGCCTCCCACAGTCCAGCCGCTTCGTCCATCACGCGACGCCAGTCGTCGTGCCCGCCGGCTTCCTCAATGGCATCTGGCTCGATGTACCCGTGGCGCGTGCTGAGCGGTTGCCATTCCAGCGTGAGCAGCCGATGACGCTGCAGATCGCGGAACGCGCCGTAGTCACTGAGGATGTCGAAGCGATAGGATGACCGTTCGAATGCCCTCCCCGGCTTATGGCGGCGATTGGCGCGTGTGCCGATGTACGCGCGCAGGATCGCTGTTCGATCGGCCTCAGAAAGATCCCGCGCGATTTCCAGGAGACGGTCATCGGGAAGATCCGAAACCGCGTACAAGGCCGCAGCCACGGTCTTGATTTCCCCGTCGGCGTCGAAATCGGTGAGGACCACCTCCGGCCGACTGTCGATCGCGATGTCGTGCACAAGTGCCTGTGCGACAGCGGCTGTCGCACTCCGTGTTTCGGCCAGGTACTCACTCCATCTGCCACCACGATCGGGCTGGTCGACGCGGGTCAGGAACGCGGGAATCACCTTGCGCAACTCGTGCAGCATCATGTCGCCGTACGCCCGTACTTCTGCGAGCGGATGGGCGCGCATCCGCAAAAGCAACGCTTCATAGGCCTGGCCTGTACCGTAGAGACCGACATTGGATTGAACCGCCGCGGGCAGGAGCCCACGGAGCGTATCGAGGGCCTTGGCCCGGATGGCCGATCGGTAGACCTGATCGCTGTCCTCAGCGGTCTTTGGATATCGCGACCGAAAGTGGGCCTGCATGGGGTCGAGCCACCTGGCGTACGTCTCGAACGCCAGGTCCAGGACCTCGACGTACCGTGCACGCAGCGGATGCCGATCGAGCTCCGACGGAAGGTGATACTTCCAGTGTCCGTCTGGCGTACGGTCTGTGTACGGAACATAGCGCGTCGACTGTTCGAGGTACGCCATGAGCCGGCCCCACTCGAGCACCTTGGTGAGAATGTTCGACACACCCTCGCATGCCAGGTGAGCGCCGCCGAGCTGGGCGACCGAATCGTCCCCATATTCGCTGAGCACTCTGGCGTAAAGCTGTTCAGCGCGCCTGAGGCCCACGCCCTCGTCACGACTCTCATGGGCGTCCAGTTTGTCGAGGAATTCGTCGAGGAATAGACGCCTCAGAGATTTGGCCGACCGCGAGTAGCGCGCAAAGAGCGCCCCCTTGACCGTGTCCGGCAAATTGATCAGCGCAAAGACCGGACTCGACAGATTCGTGAAGTAGGGTGCTAGCCTCCGACGCTCATCGTCGGTAAAGGAATCGTTGAGGAGTGTTGCGCGTGGAAGGGCAGAGTCCGACATGCATCGAGACCGTGACGGCAGAGTATAGCGGTCGAACCCTGCCGATCCAAACGGGTTAAAATGGCCGGATGTCCCTTGCGCGGTCGGAGCCACCAGTGTCGCCGCTCGTCATCGTGTTCGTCACTGTGTTCATCGACCTGCTGGGCTTTGGCATCATCATCCCGCTGCTGCCGTTCTACGCGGAGACATTTGGCGCGACGGCGCTGACGGTCGGGCTGCTGTCGGCGTCGTTTTCGCTGATGCAGTTCATCTTCGCACCAATCTGGGGCCGACTGTCCGACAGGATCGGTCGTCGACCGATCATCTTGCTGGGCCTGTTCGGGTCGTTTCTCTCGTACTTGATTTTCGGCCTTGCCCAGTCGTTGACCGTTCTCTTCATCGCGCGCATTGCCGCGGGCATTGCAGGCGCGAATATTCCAACCGCGCAGGCGTTCATCGCCGACACGACGACCCCGGAGAATCGTGCGAAAGGCATGGGACTGGTGGGCGCGGCGTTCGGGCTCGGGTTCATCTTTGGCCCCGCGGTTGGTGGATTCCTCAGTCAGTGGGGCTATGCCGCTCCGGCGTTTTTCGCCTCAGCGCTGTCACTCGCCAACTTTTGCGCGGCGCTCTTCCTGTTGCCGGAGTCGCGAACGGCGGCGGCTCGTCGAGCGGACGCGGCGTCGGCGCCGCAGGGTCGTATCGATGCCTTGCGCCGCGCGCTCGCACGCCCACATCTGCCGACGCTGCTGCTCGTATACTTCATCGTCATTGTCGCGTTTTCGGGCTTCGAGGCGACATTCGCGCTGTTCAGCGAGCGTCGCTTCGGGTTCACGGCCGCGACCATCGGCTACATGTTCGCGTTTGTCGGCTTCGTGCTGGCCATCGTGCAAGGTACGCTCGTTGGCCGGGCAGCGCGACGGTTGACGGAACGGCGGGTCGTGCCGATGGCAATTCTGCTGTTGGCTGCGGGCCTGGGCTTCATTGCGCTGTCGAGGACGGTGTTCTTCCTGACCGCGGCATCCGGCCTGATCGCGGTGGGCATGGGATTCAACAACCCATCGCTCGTGTCCCTGATTTCGAGGCTCTCAAGTCGGGACGAGCAAGGGGGAGTCCTCGGCGTGTCGCAGTCGCTGGCGAGTCTCGCGCGAGTCCTCGGACCGGCCTGGGGAGGCTTCGTGTTCGATCGATTCGGGATCTCAATCCCGTTCCTGCTGGCTTCGGCGCTCATGTTCCTGGCATTTGTTCTGAGCGTCCTCGGCCTCCGCCACGTGCACCTGGCCCGTCCAGTTTCCGTGCAGAACGTGGCATCAGACGTCGCAGGGTAGCGGAGCCATTTCAGCACCGTTCCTGCGGATGTTTGGGCCGGCTTGACTTACTTGTGAAACATTTCACATAATCGAGGACGGGCCCGGGTGGCCCGTTTCCCGCCCCGTGGGCTCGAGCCCGCACCGCAGCGCCGTTCTGAAAGGAATCCGCGTCGTGATCCAGCTCCGCGACGTCACCAAGCAGTTCGATGGGCACCGCAATGTGACCGCCCTCCAGCACGTCTCGCTCGAGGTGCCGGATGGGGAGATGGTTTCGATCGTCGGGCCCTCTGGCTCCGGAAAATCCACGCTGCTGAACCTGATCGGTGGGCTCGATCGCCCCACGTCCGGAGAACTCCTGATCGACGGCCAGAACCTGGCCCATCTTTCGGACGATGACCTGACACGCGTCCGCCGCGACAAGATCGGGTTCATCTTTCAATTCTTCAACTTACTGCCAAGCTTGCGCTCGGTGGAGAACGTGGCGCTGCCGCTGCACCTGCGGGGTTGGCCGAGAAAGAAGACCGACGCGCGTGCTCGCGAACTTCTCGAACTGGTCCAGCTGGGCGCCCGTCTCGATCATGTGCCTGACGAGCTGTCGGGCGGCGAGCGGCAGCGGGTTGCCATAGCACGCGCCCTTGCCGTGTATCCGCCGATCCTGCTGGCCGATGAACCAACAGGGAATCTGGATACCCAGACCGGGCAGGATATTCTGGCGCTGGTCAGAGATCTGCACGAACGGCTGCGATCGACGATCCTGATCGTGACGCACGATCAGAGCGTGGCCGACAGTTGCGCACGGCGCATCACGCTTCGCGACGGTAAGGTTGTGGAGGACCGCCGGCTGTGATCCTGCTGCGCCTCATCAGCTGGCCGTACATCCGCAAGCATCTCGTGACGGTCGTTGCTCACCATCGCGGGCATTGTGCTGGGTGTTGCTGTGTACGTCGGCATGCACACGGCTAATCAGGCAGTCTTCCAGTCGTTCGAGCGAACCGTTGATCGCATCGCGGGTTCGGCGCAGCTGCAGGTCATGGCCGGGGAAACCGGATTCGACGAGCAAGTGCTCGAGCAGATTCAGGCGTTGCCACAAGTGCGGGTGGCGGTTCCCGTCATTGAGGCCGTGGCGGGCACGAATCTACAGGGTCAGGGAAACCTGCTGATTCTTGGCGTGGACATGACCGGCGATCGCAGTCTCCGCAGCTACGACCTGGAAAGCGGCGAGGAAGAAATCATCGACGATCCGCTCGTGTTTCTGGCGCAGCCGGATTCCCTGATGGTCACCCATGAGTTTGCCGATCGTAACGGCCTGTCGGTCAATCGGCGGGTGACGTTGACGACGGCGGCGGGCGAGCAGACGTTCGTCGTGAGGGGCATTATGCGGTCCGGAGGGCTCGCCAGCGCGTTTGGCGGAAACCTTGCGGTCATGGACATCTATGCGGCGCAGCAAATGTTCCAGCGCGGCCGCCGATTCGACCGCGTCGATATCGCCGTCAACGAAGGGCACACGGTCGAGGGGGTTCAATCAGCACTCCAGGCGCAGCTCGGTTCTGGTTTTCAGGTCGAGCCTCCGGCCGCGCGGGGTGCGCAGTTCGAATCGATGCTCGATGTCTATTCCACGGCCATGAGCATCTTGAGCCTGTTTGCGCTGTTCATCGGGATGTTCATCATTTACAACTCGTTTGCGATTGCCGTCGCCCAGCGGCGATCGGAGATTGGGATTCTGCGGGCACTGGGCGCGACCCGCGCGCAGATCCGCTGGCTGTTTCTCGTCGAGAGCCTGGTCGCTGGCATCGTGGGCTCGCTCGTCGGCCTTCTGCTGGGATTCGTGATTGCCCGATCGATGACCACCTCGATCTCGAGTCTCCTTGAAGGCATCTACGGGATTGCGGAGCATACAGACACGGTGACGGCCGATCCACGCCTGCTGGCCATCGCTGCCGGAATTGGGATTCTCACGAGCATGGTGGCGGCGTGGCTTCCGGCGCGCACTGCTGCTCGCGTCGATCCAGTCCGCGCTCTGCAGAAAGGCAGAAACCAGGTGCTGTCTGCCGGCGAAAATCGCATGCGCCGAATCGCAGCGCTCGTGCTCATTGCCGGTGCCGTCGCCCTGCAGGCTTCGAGCAGTCTGCCGCTGTTCTACGCTGGATACATTCTCATCATCGTTGCCGCGCTCCTGCTCACGCCAAGCGCGGCGATGTGGCTGGCCCGGGCGTTTCGGCCCTTCTTGCGTTGGATCAGACCCGTCGAGGGAGCGCTGGCCGTGGACAGCTTGCTGCAGGCACCGCGCCGCACCTCGGGGGTGGTCGCGGCACTGATGCTCGCGCTCGCGCAGGTCATTGGGATTGGAGGGATGGCGCGCTCGAGCTATGACTCCATCACGGACTGGATGAATACGGCATTGAATCCAGACCTGTTCGTGGCGGGAAGCCAGAACCTGTCGGATCGCAGTTCCCGGTTTCCGGCATCTCTGGGTGACGAGATGCGCCGGATTGAAGGCATCGTGGACGTGCAGCAGGTTCGAAGCGTCAGGATCTCGATGGACGACCGTCCGGCACTGCTCATTGCGGTCGAGCTCGACGGCATCGGGCGACGGGCCTATCTGCCACCTGTATCTGGCGACCCGAGCACCATGTACCGTGATGCGGCCGCCGGCAAAGGCGTCATCATTTCGGATAACTACGCTCGACTGCACAGTGTGCAGACCGGGTCGACATTGGAGCTCCCTGCTCCCACGGGTGCGCTGCAGATGCCGGTCCTTGGCGTGATCATGGACTGGTCCGACCAGCAGGGATCGATTTTTGTCGATCGGACCGTCTACCAGAAGTTCTGGCACGACGACACGGTCAACCTCTTCCGCGTGTACCTTGCGACAGGCGCAACACGAGGCGGCGGTCACCCAGCGGATTAACGACGCGATCGGCCGCGGCCGCCGCCTGTTCGTGATGACCAACGCGGAGGTGAGGAAGTACATCCTCGATCTGACGAACCAGTGGCTCGGGCTGACCTACATTCAGATTCTCGTCGCCGTGCTCGTGGCGGTGCTGGGGATTGTGAATACCCTCACGGTCTCCATCATCGATCGTCGTCGTGAGCTTGGTGTGTTGCAGGCCGTCGGCGGCCTCCGTCGGCAGGTCCGACACACGATCTGGATGGAGGCCGTCTCGATCGGGTTGATTGGAATCGCATTAGGCCTGGTGCTGGGTGCGGTCAACTTGTATTACGTGCTCGAAATGACCAGTCGGGATTTCTCGGGAATGCGGCTGGAGTATGCATACCCCGTGACCATTGCGTTGGCGATCATTCCAACGATCCTGCTGGCCGCGTTCGTCGCTGCAATTTGGCCAGCCGAGTCCGCAGTCCGGGGCTCGCTCGTGGAGGCCCTCGAGTATGAATAGGCCAAAGACCCCTCGGTCCCGTTGGGCGCCGTCGTTACTGGCATTGGTCTTGTCTTTTGGCGGCTTGGTGGAGGCGCAGGAAGATCCCCGGAAAATTGTCGCCGAGGCCCAACGCCGCACCGAATCGAAGTCGCAGCAGTATGAAGGTACGCTGCAGGTGCTCGACGCTTCGAACAGGGTTGCCGATAAGCGGTGGACGTTCGAACGCGTGGGGTCGCACGGCAACAGCAAAGCGGTCCTCAGGTTCGTGGCGCCCGCGGAAGTCAAAGGGGTGGCGCTGCTCATCGTGAACCATCCCGAGCGGTCGTCCGACCAGTGGATGTGGACACCCGCACTCCAGCGCGAGCGTCGCATCGCGCTTCAGGATCGATCGACCAGGTTTTTCGGGACAGATTTCAGCTTTGAAGATCTCGAAGAGCGCGACATCAACCAGTACGATTATCGTCTTGTGGGGAACGACACCATCGACGGCGTGGTGTGCTGGAGGCTGGAATCGAAGCCGCGCCAGGGCAAAGTGTCGCAATACACCAAGGCGGACATCTGGATTCGGAAGGACACCTACGCCGTGGTGCGGATCGACAGCTGGATCAAGAATGATGTCGCACGGCGGCTTGTCTACGGCGATTTCGAACAGGTACAGGGAATCTGGACGGCCCGCCATCTGGAAATGACGGACCTTCGTCGAAAAAGCCGAACGGTTCTGCGGCTGGACAAGCTGCAGTACAACGTGACGCTGGAAGAAAACAACTTCACGCTGCAGGCCCTGCGGCGCGAATCGTGATTGTCCGCGCGTCCTGGATCGCTGCCGCGCTGCTGCTGGCTCATTCGACAGTTCTTGCGCAGGTCGTCTCTCACCGCGGCTTTATTCAGGCCCGCAGCGTTCTCTACCCTCAGGAGGCGATCGGCGACGACAGACAGGTACTCGTCGAAGGGCTGTTCCGATACGAGCCAACACTTCGGGTTGCACCGTGGCTTCGTGCCTTCGGCGGCATCGACCTGCGTACTGATTCCTGGGATCAGACCGACGGGGAGCTGCAGCCAGACTTCCGCGACCGCGGCGTTCTGCGGCCAACGGTTTCGATCCGTAGGCTGAGTGCCAACATCAATCGCGGCGGCCTCAATCTGGACCTCGGCAAACAGTTCATACGTTGGGGCAAAACCGACATCCTCGTTCCGACCGATCGCTTTGCCCCGCGTGATTTCCTCGAGGTCACCAACGACGAGTTTCTGGCCGTCACAGGCGCGCGTCTCGTGTATGAGGCGTCCCGCTCACACGTTCGATCTGATCTGGATCCCCTGGTTCACGCCCAGCCGAGTGCCCCTGCCCGGAGGACGATGGTTTCCGGTGCCGGAGGTTCCAGATCTGCCGTCGGTGACGTCAGGCGCGGCGGAGTTTCCCGCAGGCTCTCAGCTCGGCGCCCGCTGGAGCATCGTGACCGATCGCTACGAGTTCTCACTTTCGATTTACGACGGTTTCAATCATCTACCGACCGTCGTGCCTGAGATTCGTGTCGATCCTGTTCAGGTGGAGCTGGTTCGCGTCTATCCGGCCATGCGGATGTATGGCGGTGACGTCGTGATCCCGCTGCGGTGGCTGACCGTCAAGGGGGAAGCCGGGTATTTCGAGAATGCCGACCAGCGAACCGACGAATACGTGCTGTACGTCGTTCAGGTCGAACGTCAGACGGGGGAGTGGGTCCTGGTCGGAGGCTATGCTGGCGAAGCCATTACCGAGCGACGAACGTCGCTTTCGTTTGCGCCCGATCGCGGACTGACGCATGCGTTCGTCGGTCGTGCGGCCTACACGATCGATCCCGAATCGGAGCATCGCATTCGACGGAGCGCAGCGTGACAACGGTGATGGCACCTGGGTGCGCGTGGAGTACTCGCAAGCCTGGCGCGCGCACTGGCGCGGTACGGTGTCTGGAACGCTGATCATGGGGAAGAATACCGACTTTCTCGGCCAGTATGATCGGAACTCGCACATCGCCCTCGGCCTGCGATACAGTTTTTGAGCTGTGCTCGTCACCCTGGTTCATGCACACAATCCGGGACCGTATACCGGTGCCGGCAATAACACCTATCTCGTCGGTGGTCCAAAGGCGCTGCTGATCGATGCCGGCACGGGCGAAGAGCGCCATCTCGAGGAACTGTCGCGGGCACTGACGAGCCACCGTGCCGAGCTGTCCGCGGTTGTCGTGACGCACGGTCATTCCGACCACGCGTCCGGCGCAGAAGCGATTGCGGCACGCTGGCCTAGCGCGCGATTCTTCAAAATGCCCTGGCCCGAACGTGACGCCGGGTTCCGGGTCGCGTGGCACAAGCTCGCCGACGGCGATCAGGTTCCAGCAGGCGATGCGGTGTTGGAGGCGATCCACACTCCCGGCCACGCTCCGGACCATGTGGCTCTTTGGGATCCCGACAGCCGGACGGTTTTTGCCGGAGACCTGGTAACGGACCCTGGCACGGTGGTGATTCCTGCCTCGCACGGGGGAAGTCTCAAAGCGTATCTCTCGTCATTGAGACGAATCGTGGCGCTCGACCCTGTCCGACTCCTGCCGGCCCATGGACCAGCCATCGACAATCCTCGGGCGGTCGTCGAGCGTTATCTCAAGCACAGGCAGGCGCGAGAAGCGCAGATTCTCGCATCGGTGCGCGCCGGACATTCCACGCTCGAATCAATCGTCGACAATGTTTATGATGGGCTGGCCGACGCGCTGACGGCTGCCGCTCGTGAGAGCGTGCTGGCTCATCTCATCAAGCTGCAGGATGAGGATGCGGTGACTCGAGACAACGATGAATGGCGCGCCCGATAAGGGTTACACGCACCCCGAACTGCTGGTGAGCCCCGAGCAGCTCGCGGCGGAGTTGAGATCCAACGGCGCAATCCTGTTGCTGGATCTGCGTCCGGCCGAAGCGTTCGCCGCGGGCCATCTCCCGGGCGCCGTGCATCTCGACCTCTTCGGGATCAGCCTGATTGACACCGACCCTGCGCCCACGCGTGCGTTTGTCTGGATCATCGAGCATCTGCTTGGCAGTCGTGGTGTCACGTCCGACGTGTCTGTCGTGGTCTATGAAACCGAACTCCGGCATGCGGGCGGCACGCGCGTTCTGGTTCCTCGAGTACTTCGGGCATCAGAAGGTACGCGTGCTCGACGGTGGTTACGCGGCCTGGCAGGCGGCCGGCCTTCCTGTCAGCACCGAGGCGGCGCCTCCAACGAATCGTGACTGGACCGGCATTCGCGATGGCGATCGTCTGGCCACCTGGCGCGACGTGCTCGACCGGCTCGGTCACTCGGAGGCGGTCATCGTCGATACTCGAAGCGACGGTGAATACTGCGGGACGACCGTCCGGGCAAAGCGAGGCGGCGCCATTCCCGGCGCGGTTCACATCGAATGGACCAGAAACCTCGGCCCCGATGGCAGCTTCAAGCCTGCGGGCGAACTGCGCGACATGTACGTGAGTGCCGGGGTGACACCGGACCGGGAAGTGATCACATACTGTCATGGAGGATATCGCGCGGCGCACACCTACCTGGCACTGCGCCTGCTCGGTTATCCACGTGTGAGGAACTACCTGGGTTCCTGGAAAGAATGGGGCGACCGGGAAGACTTGCCCATCGAGAAACCATAGACGCTTGCCAGGCGGAACCAGAACAGTCCGCCGTTGGAGAACGCCATGAGCAACAACGGTCTGAACGACGTCGTCGATTTCATCAACGTCAACCGCGATCGGTACCTGACGGAGCTGAAGGATTACCTGGCCATTCCCAGCATCAGTGCGCTGCCTCAGCACGCCAATGACGTGCGGCGATGCGCGGAGTGGACGGCCGACGAACTGCGACGGGTTGGCCTGCAGAACGTCAAGCTGATCGAAACGCCCGGCAATCCGGTGGTCTACGGGGATTGGCTCGGTGCGCCGGGCGCCCCGACCATTCTCTTCTACGGCCACTACGACGTGCAGCCCGTGGATCCCGTCGACCTCTGGGAAACGCCACCATTCGAGGCGACCGTTCGGGACGGTGAGATCTACGCGCGTGGCGCAGCGGACGACAAAGGGCAGATCTTCATGCACTTCAAGGCGGTCGAAGCGCATTTGAAGAAACACGGCCGACTGCCGCTGAACATGAAGTTCATGCTCGAAGGCGAGGAAGAGGTCGGTTCAGCGCACCTTGACGACTTCATCCGGAGTCACAAGCGCGACCTGTCGGCGGATGTCGTCGTCATCTCCGATTCGCCCATGCTCGAGCGCGGTATTCCGTCCATCTGCTATGGGCTGCGAGGCCTCGTCTACTGTCAGATCGACTTGCGCGGCACCAAGACCGATTTGCATTCGGGTTCGTTTGGTGGGGCGGTTGCCAATCCCGCCTTTGTGCTCGCGCAAGTGCTGTCCCAGATGAAAGATCGGAGCAGTCGCATCAAGATTCCCGGCTTTTACGACGCGGTCCGGCCGCTGTCCGAAGAGGAGCGCGCAGAGTGGAAGAAGCTGCCGTTCAACGAGACGAAGTACCGGAAGGAAATTGGAGCGCCGCGCCTCACGGGTGAAAAAGGCTTCGGCGTGTTCGAGCGAGTGTGGGGTCGGCCGACGTTCGAGGTCAACGGTCTGCTCGCGGGATTCACCGGCGAAGGCGCCAAGACCGTCATTCCAGCCACCGCCATGGCAAAGGTGAGCATGCGGCTGGTGCCCGATCAGGATCCCGACACGATTGCGGGCCTCTTTGAGGCGTACGTTCGCAAGATCACGCCCAAGACGGTCGAGTTGACCGTGACGCGCATGCATGGCGGCAAGCCGTGGATGGCCGCGTTCGACAATGCGTTTGTCCGCGCGGCCGGTCGCGCCATCGAACGTGGGTTCGGCAAAGCGCCCGTTTTCAACCGCGAAGGCGGGTCGATTCCTGTCGTGTCGACGTTCCAGGAGGAACTTGGGCTGCCAAGTGTTCTCTTTGGGGTCGGCTTGCCGGACGAGAATGCTCACGCGCCAAACGAGAAACTCGATCTCGAGAATTTCCACAACGGGATCATTGCGTCTGCGTACTTGTATCAGGAGATTGCGGAGGTGGCGGTGCCCGCCTAAGGGCGCAGCACGAGACGGAGATGAGCTCAGCCGGTATGGGTGTTTGCTCGCACGTCCACAGGGATCTGCGTCCCGTGATACGTGATCAAGAGATCCGCGTCGATCGGCGTCCCGTAATCCCGAGGGTGATCCGCGCCAATCCGCGTCCCGTGATCCGGAGAGGGATCCGCGAGGATCTGCGTCCCGTGATCTAAAGCGATCAGCGTCTCAGTAGGGTTGATAGAACGGCGACGAACGCCACTCTGCGAAAAGCGTCCGACACTCGTCGGGAAGAATGCCCCCAACAATCTCCAGCGAGCTTCCACCCACCCGGAGCAGCTCGGCTGCGGGGACCTTCAGCTCGTTGAACCCCACCGCCGTCGCGTCATCGATCGTGGCGCCGTAATACACACGGGCCACGCGGGCCCAGTGGAGCGCCGCCATGCACATGGGACAGGGCTCGCACGTGCTCGCGACGATGGCACCCAGCAGATGAATGCGACTCACCTTCGAGCAGGCTTCGCGGATGGCGGTGATCTCCGCGTGGGCAGTAATATCGGTCGACGCAAACACCCGATTGTGCTCGACGGCGATGACGGTGCCATCGAGGCTGATGGCACAGCCGAACGGGCTCTGTCCCTGCTGGATGCCCCGGCGCGCCGCTGCAACGGCCTGTCGCATGAGGGCTTCGATGTCGCCCCTCGTCGCGTTGTTCATCAGAAGCCTAGTTAAAACTGGCGACACGGCGACGGAGCGTCTTGACGTGCTCCCAGATCTGGTCGTGATCGGTGGCCGTCTCGCTGTCGGCAGGCTCGCTGGGGGTGAGCTGCAGGTAATGCGACAGGTCACGGAGTGCGGCTGAAAAGTCGTTGAGATGATAGGCGAGCAGCCCGCGATCGCGTAGTTCCGTCAAGGCCGATGGATCGACGGCCAGGAGCAACTCGGTCACGTCTCGAGCCTGAGGAAACGATCGCATCCGGACGTAGATGCGTTTCAGGTTCAGCAGCATACGAGAGAGAATCTGGGGTTTGCTGGCCGCCGCCAACAGCTCGGGATCGAACGCGGCGTCCTCGCCCACGTGTTTCCTGAGAAGGCGGCGGCAATCGGGCTCCGAGAGCAACGCACCGCCGTGGAACGGATCGATGATGAGATCTTCCGCGAGGCTGTGGGCAGCCCGTCCAGCCGGAATGCGCACGAGAAAGTGTCCAGGAAAGTTCACGCCGACCACGCGCACGCCACTTCTTCTGGCGACCTCCAGATAGACGAGCGCAAGGGTGATCGGAATACCGGTTCGGCGTTCCAGCACCTGGTTCAGGAAACTGTTGCGTGGATCTTCGTAACGCTCGCGGTTGCCTGTAAATTTCTGTTCTTCGAACAAATAGCTGTTCAGCTGGTCGACGAGCTCGAAGGCGCTCGCCTCCTGAGGGTCGAGTCCTCGAGTCGCCAGCCGTGCCTTCACCTCGAGCCCCATCGCGTCGAGCCTGGCCAGGTACGGAGCGGCGTTGAGCTGCGGGAACTCGAGCAGCGGAATCAACAACGCCGGACTCGCCAGATCCTCGTCGGGACTGCCGGCCAGCCGACCGAACTCTTTGATTATCCGTTCACTCAGTTTTGACACGGCCCGTCAGGCGCACAGCTGCTGCAATCGCTCGATCGTGATGTCGCCAAGCGATTCGGCAATGAAATCGGCATCAGCCTCTTCCCGTAGCTTAGCCGCAGAATAGGTGTGCGCCACGGCCACACACCGGAGTCCCGCCGAGCGCGCGGACTGGAGTCCCCACGGCGAATCTTCAATGGCAACACACTGCGCGGGCTCGAGATCCTGCAGCGAGCCGACACGGAGCAGCTCCACCGCACGTGCGTACGGGTCGGGCTCGGGCTTGCTGCGCGGGGTATCTCCGGCGCCCACAACCGCCTGAAATACGTGGCGCAGACCTGTTCGACGCAAGATGTAGTCGACTTCGTGCGCAAGCGCCCCGGAGGCGATGGCCAGCGGCACATGGGCGGCACATCGCTCGATGCAGTCGCGGATTCCAGCGAACAGAACCGAACCGTCATCGATGAGAGATTCAAGCACCCGTGACTTGTCTTCCACGAGCGTGGCCACCGACTTCGCATCCAGATCGACTCCGATGTCAGTCGCCAGCGCGCGAAACAAGCCCGCATCATCGAAGCCAAGATAACGCTCGTAGTACGCCGTCGCGTCGAGACGCATGCCCGCATCGGCCAGCACACGCTGCGCTGCCTTCAAGTGTAACGGCTCTGTGTCGGCAATGACGCCGTCGAAGTCGAAGACCACGGCCCGTAGTGGCATGCCTGTCAGTCGCCCGGGTTCAACTCGGCCCGTTTCTTGTCTGATAGCTTTTCACCCGCCAGGATGGCTACGGGCAGGCGATTCTCGGGCGGTGGATAGGGGCACTCAAAGCCGGAATTGAAATAACAGTAGGGGTGGTAGGCGAGATTGAAGTCCACTTCGTAGAGGCCCGTGGGCGTCGGATCCGAGATCCAGATATCGGCCACCCGGATACGTGTCGGACTTGCTGGTCTCATCCCTGAATGGCACGAAGAGCCTCCCCGAACCGGACTCGGAAAAGGCCGACAACCCCAGCTGCTGACCATTCACGGTGAATTCGAGCCGGCCGATCCGCTCCATTCTCCGCACAGGACCCGTCGAGGTCGGAATCTCCACGGTTTCGCGGGTCTTGGCCGGTTTCAGGGCTGCGGGCACGTGAAACTGCAAGTTGACGGGGTAATAGGCCAGCGGAAGGTAGTCGGCCTGCTGTTCGCGCGGGATGTTTGGCTCCCGGTTCGGATCGCTGAACGCCAGATTTGTTGCGGCCCGCCGCTCCTCAATTCGCTTTACGTACCCCGCATCATCTGGCGCAGGCGTCGAGCAGGCGAGTGTGAGGCCAACGAGGAGAAGTGGCGCCACGCGTCGCACTATCAGGCTCGACCGATTTCTAGCCATTGAACGGATATGTTCCTCTAGCCGTCGTCTCGTCTGCAAGTCTACGACGTAACACAACCGTGTTGACGGGTGTGACCTTGAGCAGACGACGGAGCGCAGCCAGCAAGGTACGCAGCGTATCTCCGTCGGCCATGGCCGCCAACGCGTTCTTTGCAGTCATCTCAATCCGTCCGGCGGCGTCGTTTACGTAGACGGAAGCCGCATCCGCCTGTAATGCGGCGGTCGGGATCTTTTGATCCGCCGCTGCCACGGCTCGCAACACGGCGCTTTCGCTGGCGTAGGTGTCGATGAGGATATCGGCCGAGCAGGTGAGCAGTTCCTGCTGGTCGGTGAGCTTTTCGCCGTACGTCTGCATCGCGGTCCCGAGGACCATCAGAGCAACCTTCTTGAACGAAGCCGTCGCGCGATGCTCGCGGTCGAGTAACCCCTCGCCTCCCGATTCAAGCGCGCCCGGGCCACTGAGGACTTCATCCTGCAGCTGGCGGGCCGCGGCGATGAGAGGCACATCTCCCTTGAGCGCGCGCCGAACCAGCATGCCCGGAATCAACAGGCGATTAATTTCATTCGTACCTTCGAAGATTCGGTTTACCCGAGCATCCCGATACTCGCGTTCTGCCGGATAGTCGCGCACGAATCCGTTGCCGCCATGAATCTGGATGTTCTCGTCCAGGACGTAGTTGAGCGCCTCACTACCGCCGACCTTCGCAATTGATGCCTCGATCGCAAACTCTTCGAGGGCGGCCAGGACGACCGATTCGTGCGAGCCAGTCGTCGATCGCTCGATCCATTGATCGATCATGCCAGCCGTACGGTAAACCAGGCTTTCGATGGCAAAGGTTTTCGTGACCATCTCGCCAAGCTTGTGCTTGATGGCGCCAAAACTGGCAATCGGCTGGCCGAACTGCCGCCGTCCGGCCGCGTACACGGCCGCCTGCGCTATGGCAACTTTCGCACCACCGGCGCACATGGCCCCGAGCTTGAACCGTCCAAAATTGAGCACGTTGAACGCGACCTTGTGCCCCTTGCCAATCTCGCCCAGCACGTTCGCGGCGGGAACCTTCGCGTCCTGCAGGATCAATGGGGTGGTCGAAGACCCATGGAGCCCCATTTTGTGCTCTTCCTTGCCGTTGCTCACTCCGGCAAATGCCCGTTCGACGATGAAGGCCGTGAAATGCTCGCCGTCAACCTTGGCGAAGACGATGAATACGTCGGCAAAGCCGCCGTTGGTGATCCACATCTTCTCGCCGTTCAGGGCGAAGCTGCCGTCGGGCTGACGGGTCGCGCGCGTCTTTGCGCCGAGCGCGTCGGAACCGGAACCGGATTCGCTCAAGGCGTACGCGCCGATGAGTTCCCCGGTCACGAGTTTCGGGAGGTACTTCTGCTTCTGTTCGGGCGTGCCGAAGAGGCAAATCGGGAGAATGGCCAGGTTGACTTGACCGCCGTACGCGGCGCCGAAGGACGCAGACCGCGCGATATGGTCGCTGACGACCAGAGAGGCCGCCTTATCAAGGGCCACGCCACCGTAGGCCTCGGGTGCGTCGACACCCAGGAGTCCCAGCTCGCCGGCGCGTTGCACGAGTCGCCTCGCCAGCTTCCAGTCCTTTTCTTCCAGCTGATCGAGATGCGGCAGGACCTCGTTGATGACGAATTCATCGGTCGTTCTCGCGATGAGACGATGTTCGTCGGACAACCGCTCTGGAGTAAAGACATCCGCCGCTTCGCCCGAGTCGACGAGCCACGATCCGCCGCGTTTTGTCGATGTTGTTGTAGTCATTTATTTGGTCCGCGTGGGGCCCCACCCCCACGCGCTGCCGTCGCTTACGCTCCGGATCTTGACGGTAACGACCTGCTGCTTAGTCTGCACGCTCGAAGATACCTGCCGCGCCCATGCCCCCGCCGACGCACATCGTGACGAGGCCGTATCGGGCCTTCCGCCGCCTCATTTCATAAAGGAGGCTGGTCGTCAGTTTGGCTCCGGTGCAGCCGAGCGGATGGCCAAGCGCGATCGCGCCGCCGTTGACGTTCAGCCTATCGGCATCGATGGGCAGCTCGCGAAGGCAGGCCAGCACCTGCGATGCGAACGCCTCATTGAGCTCCACAAGTTCGATCTGGTCCAACTTCAGGCCGGCTTGTGCCAGCGCCTTGCGGACCGCCGGCACGGGACCAATGCCGAAGCGCTCCGGTTCGACGCCGGCCGTGGCATAGGTGACGAACCGGGCGATCGGTGTCAGACCGAGGTCCTTCGCGCGATCGGCGCTCATCACGATCACGGCCGCCGCGCCGTCGCTCGTCTGCGACGAGTTTCCAGCCGTTACGGTCCCGGTCACATGGAAGGCCGGTTTCAGTTTGCCAAGCGCTTCAGCAGACGTATCCCGGCGCGGCCCTTCGTCGACCGCAAACACGAACTTGCGCGTTTTCGGTGCTGCGCCGTTACCGCCCGGGTCGAGGAGCGAGACGTCGACCGGAACAATCTCGTCGCGGAATTTCCCGGCGTCGATTGCCGCAATCGCCCGTGCGTGGCTGCGCAGCGCAAATGCATCCTGTTCCTCACGCGAGGCCTTGGCTTCGCGGGCGTGGTTTTCGGCAACCAGCCCCGTGCTCAAGTAGACATCGGGATACGAGGCGATCAGCTGGGGATTTGGCGCGATCTTGTTGCCGCCCATTGGTACGAGGCTCATACTTTCGGTCCCACCGGCCACGATGATGCTCGAGGATCCGCCTATGATCCTCTCGGCGGCATACGCGACGGCCTGCAGGCCGGACGCGCAAAACCGATTCACGGTCACGGCTGAGGCCTGAACGGGGATTCCCGCCCGGAGACTGGCAATCCTCGCCACGTTCATCCCTTGCTCGGCTTCGGGCATCGCGCACCCGAGAATCACGTCATCCACTTCCGACGGGTTCTACTCCGGGCGCACGCCGCAGTGCCTCGGCAATCACCGCCGCTGCCAGCTCGTCAGGCCGCGTCGTCCGCAGTGTGCCCGCTGGCGCCTTGCCAACCGCTGTCCGTACGGCAGAAACAATAACGGCTTCTCGCATGGTTCAGTGTCCAGCAGGAAAATCCTGCAAAAGATCCTCGAGCGCATCACCAATCTCGCCGGACTTGCCGTCGAACAGATGATCGGCGTCTTCTATGACGACCAGCTCCTTCGGCTCAGGAAGCTCCGCATAGAAGCGTCGCAGGTCGCTCAAGGGGCATAGGTCGTCCCTGTCCCCCTGGATGAAAAACTTTGGTTTCGTGCTGTGCTTCACGGCCGAGAAGTTATAGCTGCCGATGGGAGGCGCAATGCCCACGAGTGCCGTCACCCGGCTGTCCCCGACGCCCACGACCAGAGCAACCCAGGCACCGAACGAGAAGCCGCCAGCCCACACGTCTCGGACATCCGGGTACCTCGCGATCGCGAAGTCGAGCGCCGCTCGAAAATCGTTCATCTCACCGGGCCCCGCGTCGAACTGTTCCAGCGCTGCTGCCCGCCCCACGAAAGTTGAAGCGGAGGACGGCGCAGCCAGTACGGGCCAACCCTTTGGCAGCTTGATAAACGACTTTGGTATGCATGGTGCCGCCGTGCGCCGTGTGTGGATGCCCAAGCACCGCAATCGCGCGCGGGTGCTGCTTCCACGAGCCAGTCGGTTCGTCGAGAAGACCCTCGAGCCTGCCTGCGGGACCCTCGAGGTCCACGATCATGATGACGCTCCGAGCACACCGCCGACAACCCGACTCCCTGGTCGAGCTTCTCCGTAGCTGAATGCGAATCCCACGACCACGTCGGCAAACCGCTCGGGCCTCGTGACGATCCCCAGGTGTCCCGTCCCTGCCAGCGTCGACACCTGCGCCCCTTTAATTAGACGCGCGTATTCGAGCGAGGTCGCGACGGGCACGACGCCATCCAGATTGGCATCGCCTGTCACGACCAGGGTGGGGACCAAAATCCGGACGCAATCGTGGGCGAAACCCAATCCCAGGGTCTGAGATGCCCGCTGGCTCATGCGCGACGGCGACCCGGGTGCGCGAAGCACGAGCCCCCCGTATTTGACCGCGGCGCCCAGGCGCTGGCGGCGGCCGGGGAACGTGCCGGCCAGCTCGCGCGACATCCTTCGATAAGCGCCGACGCAGAAGAACGGAAACATCAGCCGAGGATGTCTCATGTATCGACGTGTCTGCGCGGGAGGAGTCCAGGTGGGCCCCGGCGTGGACACCAGGACGAGCGCGCGCACGCGCTCGGGGCGCGTCGCGGCATAGTGGAGGGCAATCAGCCCGCCGAATGACACGCCACACACGGTCGCGCTGGCAATGCGTGCGCGATCGAGCGCGGCGTCAACTTGTGCGGTGTAACAGTCGAAGCCAGCGGTGTCGTCGAACGCCCGGTCGCTACCCGGCTCACCAGCCAGTGAGAAAGAAATCACGCGCGTGCGAGCCGACATCTGGTCGACTGCCGGTCGCATCCATTCCCACCGTCCTTGTATGCCGGGAATCAGCACGACGGGGGGGCCAGTGCCGACATCGATCACGCTAGCACCTCAGTTCCTGAGCGTCTTACCAGTCTTCAGCGTGTACTGAATGCGTGCCTGCGTCTTAGGCTCTCCACACAGGCTCAAGAACGCTTCGCGTTCGAGATCCAGGAGGTAGGTTTCGCTGACGGTCGTGCTGTGAGGTAGTGAACCGCCGGCCAGGATCCACGCAAGCTTTCGGCCAACGAGCGCGTCGTGGTCCGAAATCCGCCCGCCACGCCAGGCCAGATGGACGCCGAGGTTGAGAGCCGCGAGGACACCCTCACCTCCCACCGGAATGGCTGTTGGTGCAGTCGGTTTGACGTATCCTTCGCGCACACGATCGAGCGCCAGCATCTTGGCATCGTACATGAGACGATCCCGGTTCATCGTGACCGAATCCTGGTCGCGCAAATAGCCCAGCCTGTACGCGTCAGGACCGCTCGAGGACACCTTGGCGAATCCTATCGTTTCAAATGCGCGCTGAACGAAGGGCAGGAGGTCGGGTTTCGACTGCGGCAGATGTGAAACCGAGCGCAACAGCAATTCCTTGGTGCCGCCCCCAGCCGGAATGAGTCCGACTCCAACCTCGACCAGACCGATGTAGGCCTCGGCGGCGGTCCTTACCCGATCGGCATGCAGGATCACTTCGCACCCGCCACCAAGCGTCAGACCGGCGGGGCGGCGACAACAGGAACGTCCGAGTAGCGCAACCCGAGCGTTGCCCCCTGAAACGCGCGAATCATGAGATCAATTTCTTCCCAATTCTCTTCCTGCGATTCGAGCAACAGCAGCATCAGGTTCGCGCCAGCCGAAAAGTTGGGCGCGTCATTGCCCACAACCAGAGCGGCGAAGTTCCTCCCGGCTTCCTTGACACCCGCACGCAGCATTTCGAGCGTATCGCCACCGATGGCGTTCATCTTCGAATGAAACTCGACGGCAAGCACACCGTCGCCCAGGTCCACCAGGCTGGCTCCCGCGTTTCGCTTGACGACTTTCTGGCGATCCTTAGCGCTTCGAAGAATTTCGAATTCGGGCGCGGCGGGTGGCAGAGGCCCATCGCGAAAGCGGTCACGCCCCTGATCAAACAACTCCTGGACCAGCGGTGGTGTGGCGATCCCGCCGTCCGGCATCGAAGCAGAGGTACGAATGCCCGGTGCAACCGGCGTGGCGGCAAGCCCCTCGCGAATTCCCAAGGCGTCCCAGAGCTCGAAGGGACCCAGCTCCCAACCAAATCCCCAACGCATCACCCGGTCGACGTCATCCTTTGAAAACGCGATCTCAGGCGTAATCGTGGCCGTATATACGAGCGCCGGGGCAAGCGTGGCGCGCAGGAGCTCGCCTACGCGATCGCGACCCTGAAACAACGTTCGTACCCGCTCTCGCACATCGTCGATGGCGCGCGCTGCCTCCAACGCTGGCAGCTGAGGCTTCTGAGGCGGCCGGTACGTCATCGATCCCGGATCAAGAGCATAGATTTCCGATTCACCGCGAGCACCCTTGCGACGTTCATAGAAACCTCGTCCGATCTTCTCCCCGATCCAGCCGCGACGCAGCATGTCTTCGACGAACTCGGGAAGGCGGAAGGCATCAGCCTTGTCCGGCATCCGCTCCGTCAGATTGTTCGCGACGTGAGCCAGCACATCGAGTCCGACGACGTCAGCGGTGCGGCAGGTTGCACTCTTGGGTCTGCCGAGGATGGGGCCGGTTATCGCATCAATCTCTTCCACGGTATATCTGCCCGTCGCAAGCTGCTCGAAAAGCCGGATGAGACCGTACAGGGCGACGTGATTGGCAATGAAGTTTGGCGTGTCCTTTGCCACCACGAGGTTCTTGCCGAGTCGGCGGTGGGCGAACTCCTGAACGGTCGTGACGACCGCCGGATCGGTGTCCGGCGTCGGGATGATCTCGACCAGCGGAAGATAGCGCGGCGGGTTGAAGAAATGCGTGCCCAGCCAGTGTCGGCGAAAGTCCTGGCTTCGACCGGCTGACAGCGCGGCAATGGATATGCCCGATGTGTTCGAACTGACGATCGAGCCGGGTCGTCGAGCCGCGTCGACCTTCTCGAGCAGTGTCTGCTTGAGATCCAGACGTTCGACGATGGCTTCGATGATCCAGTCCTGGTCACCAAGCAGCGCGAAATCGCGATCGAACCCTCCAATCGAGATTCTGTCGATTGCGTCGGCTGCAAAAAACGGATCCGGTTTGAGCGCACGCGCGCGCTTCAAGCCGGCCTAGCGCCACGTCCCTGTCCAAATCGAGCAGGAGCGTTGGCACACCCGCGTTGGCACAGTGCGCTGCGATTTGTGCGCCCATCGTCCCCGCGCCGAGAACGGCAATTGACCTGATCATCCTGTGTTGTCGCTCAATGCCTGATGTGCGGTGGAAGTTGAGGAGTCAGTGGACCGATTCCGAGTCTGCCGCCCATGCGCCCGGTTCGGCGAGCGCGACCGCCGATGCATGGTGGACGACCAGCCGCCATCCGCCTCCGAGCGCCACGAAGACGTTCGTGGCCTGCGCCAGCGACGTATCGAGCTGATTCGATGAGAGGGCCGATACGCGCTCGGTGCACGTCACCCATGCGACATCCCCGGCAACCCGCACGTGCACATCGTCGATCGTGATGCTCAACGTGGCAGGATTGCGAAGGATACCAGCCCAGCTTTCGCGGATCGCTTTCCAGCCGTGCAGGACCGACCAGCCAGGGTGCACGCATTGCGCCCACTCCGTGGGAAGCCAGATCGCCTCCATCGCGTCGAGATCCTGATCCGACAACGCCTGGTAGAACCGGTTGTTGGCTTCGAGAACCGCCCGTTCGGCTGGGGGCAAAGCTCCTCCTCACAACGGCCAGCAATTCGATCCTAACATCACCGGTTCCGTTGGAGGAAGCAGAGGCAGGAAGGTCAGTCGACGAGCCGATTCAGGATGGCATATCGCATGAGTTCGGCGGTTGTCCGCATGTTCATTTTCTCGAGCACGCGTGCGCGATACGTGCTTACGGTCTTCACGCTCAGTGAGATCTCCTGCGCGATCTGCGACACGGTCTTACCGAGCGCCATCATGCGCAGAACCTGGTACTCCCGGTCGGAAAGACCCTCGTGAAGGCGCTTCGCTCGGCTCGCTCTCTTCGCCCAGCCTGGCTCGATGATGTCTCGGGGCTGAAGTAGCACACCACGGTCGATGAGCGCCTGCACGGCGTGGACGAGCTCACGCGGTCCGGAGTGCTTGGTCAAGTATCCCGACGCCCCCGCGTTCATCGCGCGCCTGGCGAATTGCTCGGCCGGGTGCATGCTGAGGATGAGAACGGGCAACTCCGGCCGCTCGTGCCGGATTCCCCGCAAAATCTCCAGACCGCTGACACCAGGCATCGAAATGTCGAGGACGACCAGTGTCCAATCAGACGCACGGATTTCACGGAACGCATCGTCGGCAGTCGCGGCTTCGCCGACCTCGACGGCATGGAATGCGTCGGTGAGGATCTGTCTGATTCCCTGTCTCACCACCGGGTGATCGTCGACAAGCAGAATACGTGTCGTGTCGGGTCGATCGCTCGAATGATGGGGACCATCCGGCCTGATCCGGCCCGATTCTGGTTGGTGGCAAAAGCTCCATGTTCATGTGCATGGAATCGAGACGGTGATTCGGGTGCCGCGGCCGGGGTACCTGAAATCTTGAACTCACCACCCAGGAGGTGCGCCCGCTCGCGCATTCCAAGCAGTCCCGCTGACTCGGGGATCGCGCAGCTCACGTTCCGCAATCCCACGTCCATTGTCCTGCACTTCGAGCACCACACGGTTCCTGGATCTCCGAATGGAGAGCCGGACCGCGCCAGCGTGCGCATGGCGGGCGACGTTGGTCAACGATTCCTGGGCGATCCGGAAGAGTGTCGTTGCACGTGCTCCGTCCAGTGCTGTCGTGCCGAGACGCGACTCGACCCGGCAACGGATTCCGGTGCGCGCCTTGAAATTTGGTGGCCTCCCATTCGAGCGCAGCCGCCAGACCCAGATGTTCGAGTGCAGGCGGTTTCAACTCGGTCGTAATTCGCTGAACCGCAGCAATCGCGAGCTCGATGAGACCCGCGAGCGACTGCAGCTTGTTGACAAGCGAAAGGCTGGGACGAGCACCCGGCTGCCGGGCGTGGTCGCAGAGCCACATCAAGTCCAGCTTCGTGCTCGTCAAAACCTGACCCAGCTCATCATGTAATTCACGGGCGAGCCGTGAACGCTCTCCTTCGCGGGCCGCTTCGAGTCGCCCCGACAGACTTCGGAGCGCGTCCGTTCCTATGTCCGCTGGTTCTGCTCGGCTTACGGTGTCCGCATCGACACAGAGGCCGACGAACCCCACGAGACGTCCTTTCGGTCCCAGTCGCGGCCGTGCCTCTTCGAAGACCCACCGCGTCTCGCCATCGAAGCGGCGTAAGTGATAGCCGATCCGCACGGGTTCTCGCCGAGCGGCGGCGCCCTTGTATACCTGGAGATAACGACGCCGGTCGTCAGCCGGAACACCACTCATCCATCCCTGACCGCGCTCCTGTGCGCCAGTGCGACCGGTGAACTCGAGCCACTGATCACTGGAGAACGTTCGGCGGCCTGATGCATTGCTGAACCAGAGCATGCCGGGGATCTCAGCTTCGGTCAGCGGAAACCGAGCTTGTTGCCGTGCGGATTAGGTCGGCTTCGCAGGGTCCCGTCGCGGCGCCGGCGAGTACCAGCAGAGGTCGACACAGTAACAGTTGTGGAGTAGACCTGGATCGGACTTACCGACCGGTTAAACAATCGGTAAGTATAGTCACGGCTGACGCGTTGCACAGATTTTTTGCGCGTCAGACAAAGACCTACGCTGAAAGGTTTAGGGCAAGGGACAAAGGTGCGGCAGAGCCGCAGTGGCAGTAATTGCGCTTGGGTTAATAACGTGCCGTCTCTTCGATCGCCTTCAGCAGATCGTCCACCTGGGGGAGGATGGCTTCCTCGAGCTCAGGTGCGTAGGCGACGGGAACGTCCAAGGCTCCTACTCGTCGGATTGGCGCATCCAGATGCTCGAAGAGCTCGGAGGCAACCCTGGCGGCGATTTCGGCCCCGAACCCGCACGTCAGCTGATCCTCGTGAGCCACGATGATTCGGTTGGTCCGTTTGACCTGTCCGCGATGGCTGGCCAATCGTACGGGGCGATCGTCCGAAGGTCGAGCACTGCCACGTGAATCCCACGTTTTTCGGCCTGATTGGCTGCGAGCAGCGTGCGGTGGACGAGTGCGCCCCACGTCACGATCACGAGGTCCGCGCCATCGCGCCGAAGCGCCGCCCTTGCAAATGGAAGCATGTAGTCGGGGCCGGGATACGGTCCTTTGTTGTAAGGCTGCCGGTAGAGGTGCTTGTGCTCGAGGAAGAGCACCGGATCGTCACAACGGATTGCCGTGCGCAACAAGCCCGCCGCGTCCACGGCGTCCGAGGGAAAGGCGATGCGCAGTCCCGGACAGTGGGCGAAGATACTCTCTCCCGATTGACTGTGATAGGGCCCACCACCGCGCAGGTACCCGCCGATGGGCACACGAATCACCATGGGACAGGAAAAACTGTTGCCTGACCGGTACCGCAACATGGTCATCTCGTCCCGGATCTGCATCATCGCGGGCCAGATGTAGTCGAAGAACTGAATCTCGACCACCGGTTTGAGTCCACGGGTGGCCATGCCGATTCCGCGGCCGACAATGTTGGCTTCCGCCAGGGGCGAGTTGAAGATTCGATCGCTGCCGCACAAGCGCTGCAGCCCGTGCGTGACCTTGAACACGCCGCCCTTTCCGGAGACTTCGCTCGAGGTTCTCCGCCCGGCTGCAGTCGGTCACGTCCTGACCGAAGATGACCATGCGGGGGTTCCGCGCCATCTCGTCTTTGAGTGTCTGATTGATCGCTCCGACCATCGTGTCCGACTTCCCATCGGCAACGGGCGGACCCTTCGAAGGCCGAGGAGGTCGGGTCGACGTCGGGCGAATAGAGCCAGGTCGCTGCTGTGTCCGGGTCGGGCCGTGGTGCTTTGAGCGCACGGTCGGCCGCTTCATTGACTTCGCGCTCGATGTCGGCGCGAATCGCCTCCAGTTCGGAATCCTCGACCAGGCGCTTGCCTTTCAGATACTGCGTCAGCACCGTGATCGGATCACGTTCGGCTTCGGCGGCGCGTTCGGCGGAAGTCTTGTACAACCGTTCGTCGTCCGAGAGAGAATGGGAGTACGGACGAGTCACGCGAGCATGGACGAGTGCGGGGCCCTTGCGGGCACGAGCGTATGCGACCGCCTCGTGCATGACCTGGCAGCTGTCGATGACATTGGTCCCGTCCACGCGCCAGATCTTCAGGTTGGGATGGTTCTCGACCAGACGTGAGATATCGCCGCCAGGCGTGTGCACCTCGGCAGGCGTCGAGATGGCGTACCCGTTGTCTTCGACGAGAAAGACGATAGGCAACGCGCGACCGCTGGCCGTATTAATGGATTCCCAGAATTCTCCCTCGCCGGTCGATCCGTCTCCAACGGAGGTGAAGGTCACCTCGTCGGGATGCACGAGCTCGTCGCGATTGTCGATGTTCGGCAAGCGCTCGTACAACACCGTGGCATCCGCACAGCCTACCGCCTGCAGCAACTGCGTCCCGGTGGGACTCGACCCCGAAACGATATGCAGCTCCGGGCTTCCCCAATGCGATGGCATCTGACGCCCGCGAGAGGCCGGATCGTCCTTGGAGCCGACCGACGCCAGCAGCATCTCCTCCGCGGTGACGCCGAGCACGAGGCAGAGCGCACGATCGCGATAGTAGGGATAGAACCAGTCGTAGCCGGCCCGCAGCTCGCGAGCGGCTGCGATCTGAATGGCTTCGTGCCCGGCACCGCTGATTTGAAAGAACGCGCGACTCTGGTTCTTGAGCTGGATCTCCTTGTCGTCCAGACGACGCGAGAGCACCATCCAGCGATAGATTTTGAGGAGATCGTCTCGCGTGAGGTCCACGCGCCCCGACCGTGTGCCCGACGCCGCAAAGGTCTTCCGGTCGTTCACACCGTTGGTGACTGCCGAAGCCTTCATGTTCGTCCTTCAGTCAGTGGCCCCGGATATCTGCGCTGGTCCGAGCCCACAATTTTCTCTGAGCCGCAACAGCAAATTATAGCATTCAACCGAATGCTATAATCACGTCACCCTGCCCATGCCGACCGCAAGTGTTCGCCTTCACAGATGGGACGAAATTGCACTTGAAAAAGTCACCGAGATGATCTCTCGCAAGTTCGTCACGGGAGACCGGGAGACGCTGGCGCAAGTGTATTTGAAACGCGGTGCGGTCGTCCCGATGCACTCGCACGACAGCGAACAGATGACGTACGTGCTGCAGGGCGCGTTGAAGATGCTCGTGGGCGGCGAGGAGATTACGGTCCGCGAAGGTGAGGTCCTGCATATCCCCGTCCGGGTGTCGCATCAGGCGGAGGCCCTCGACGACACGTTCGTGCTCGGTGTGTTCAGTCCCGTCAGGCAAGACTGGATCGATCGTGCCGACGAGTAGGGCGGCTTTGGTCTCTGGGCTTTCGTAGGAGGTCAGTCGTGGCCTTGTGGGTGTTGGTCGCAATCGTTGGGGTTCTCGTGTTGTGGGCGATTGCGACCTACAACCGGTTGATTGGTCTCCGCAATCAAACCGACAACGGTTGGCGGTCAATCGACGTCCAGCTCAAGCGTCGCCACGATCTCATTCCCAATCTCGTGAATACCGTCCGAGGGGCGATGGAATTCGAGCGCGACACGCTGACCCAGGTCATGGAAGCCCGTGCTCGCGCGTTGTCCGCGACCGGCCCGGCTGATGCCGCACGACGCGAGGGTGAGCTGACGCAGGCGCTCGGCCGGCTGTTTGCTCTAGCCGAGAACTATCCGACGCTGAAGGCCAACGAGAACGTCAAAGCGCTGCAGGAAGAACTTGCGTCGACGGAGAACAAAGTGGGCTTTGCCCGCCAGTTCTACAACGACACTGCCACTCAGTACAACATCGGCCAGCAGACATTCCCCGCCAACCTGATTGCATCGTCATTCGGCTTCAAAGCCGCTGAGCTCTTCGAACTGGAGAACGAGGCCGAGCGGCAGGTTCCCACGGTGGACCTGTCCATGCGGAAGTGAATGAACGTTCCGCTCAGGCGACCCGCAGGCGCCGGAGGGCAGGCGTACGGTCTCGCCCTCATGCGGGTGCTGGTTGGCGTGTTCTTTCTGTTTACCGCGTTCGGCAAACTCGGATGGCTGATCAGTTCTGACGATCTGATTAATCGATTTTCCGGGTACCTTCGCAATGCTTCGCCCTGGCATCGCTGGTACCTGGATCAGCTGGTGCCCGGGTTGCCGATCTTTGCGCGGCTGGTCGTGCTCGGTGAACTTGCGACTGCGCTGGCGTTCCTGACCGGATTCTGGACTCAACTGGCGGCCATGCTGGCGTTTGCCCTGGTGTTGAACTACCACGTGGTCGCCGGCACGATTCTGCGATATGGCTTTCTGACTGATCCCTCTGGTCTTCCACTCCTCGGGGCTCTTCTTGCTCTTGCGTTCGGCGGCGCCCGCCTCCCTTGGAGCGTTGGGAGGAATGGCTAGGAGAAATTAGCGAGGAGCCTCCCCTAACCCTTCCTAACCCCTCCTTCCGAATCTCTAATGTATCCGTCTGTCCCAATCGTCGCGGCGGCCCCCCGCATGGACGTCGAATCTGCGCTTTGCACGTCCGAGCTTCCATCTCAAATACCGGTACTTCAGCTCGGCAATCGGGTGAATGCGACCCTTCTTGAGGATCGAGATACCCGGCGACCAACCCGCCAAGGTGCGCCACGTGGGCGACGCCCCCACTACCGTCGTTGCCGATCGATGAGAGAAGCGCAATCGCTCCCATCAGCATGACGAAGTACTTGGCCGGGATGGGGAACACGAAGTACAGGTAAATTGGGCGCCTCGGAAAGTACAAACCGTAAGCGAGAAGCACTCCGTAAATGGCTCCTGACGCGCCAATCGTGACGGCCGCGTAGACGCCGTCGGCAAAGCCGAACGGCAGCAACGACACAATCAAGGTTGACGCCGCAGCAGCGAGACCGGTCGCAAAGTAGTACCACAGGAAATAGCGAGTTCCCCACATGCGCTCGAGTTCGGTTCCGAACATCCAGAGTGCCAGCATGTTGAACAGGATGTGGAACAGACCCGAGTGAAGAAACATGTAGGTGAGGGGCTGCCACAACCGAAGCTGCTCGAAGACTGCGGCCGGAATCAGGCCGAGGTACAGGGTGATATCCGGAAAGATCAACCGGATCACGAACATGACTGCGTTCGCGATGATCAGTGCGCGGATTGCGGGAGGCAGCGGACCCGGACCGAACGAGTACGACAGGTCATGAGTCGAAGGGTAGCGTGGCATCGGGGGCTCGAATGGTGGGTGTCTTCTTCAGAGTCGATTCCCTCGGATCGTACCACATTCGAGAACGGCGAGGCGGCAAGCGGGATGCCGACGAACCGATTCAGGCCCGGCTCGGGCACCCGGCGGAACTTTGTCAGCACGAGACGCCGAGCGTCGTCAAACTCGGTGATCCGGAGGAGGTGCGCGCTTGCGGCAAGCACGATCAAGCTGACGGCAATACTCGATCCAACCTGAACGATTCGTGCTGCCAGGTCGGTTCCGGGGACGATCATGTGCATGCCTCGTTCGATGGCCCACGCACTCAGCGCCATGACGGTTGACGCCATCATGATTTTTCCAAGCGAAATCGAGAGCCGCGTTCCCTCCAGGCCGTCCAACCTCCCACGAAGGCGCCAGAGCAAGACGCTCGCATTGAACAGGGCCGCAAGGGCAGTGCCCAGCGCAAGACCTGGGTATCCCATCACGTTCACCAGCGTCACGTTCAGCAGAATGTTGAGCAGCATGGTCAGGATGCTCACCAGGACCGGAGTCCGGCTGTCGTGAAGCGCATAGAAGGCGGGTGACGCCAGTTTCACGAACGAATACCCAATCAACCCCGGTGCATAGAACGTCAACGCGATCGCGGTCGCGTTGGTATCAGCGCTGCTGAATTCCCCGCGCTCGAAGATCAGTCCAACGACCGGTCTGGCGAGGGCGACCAGTCCCAGTGTGGCGGGGATATTCAGCATCAACATCATTCGCAGTCCCCTGGAGATCGCACCACGCATGGCGGTCGTCTCCTCTCGCGCTGCAAGGGTCGAGATGCCGGGAATGGCTGCCGTTGCGATGGACACGCCAAAGAGGCCAATGGGCAGGTACATGAGTCGAAACGCGTAGCTCAGCCACGAGACGGCGCCTGTTCCTTCGCTGGTGGCCAGGATGCTGTTGACGAACAGATTCACCTGCACAGCGGCGAGGCCGACGATCGAGGGACCCATGAGAACGGCGACGCGCCGAAGCTCGGGATCGCTCCAGTCGAATGAAGGTCGATAGCGAAAGCCCTCACGCACGAGCACGGGCCACTGCAGAAGAATCTGTCCCAGGCCCCCGACAATGGTGCCGATCGCGATTGCGACCACCGGATCGAGACCGACCCTTGGCATCACGTTCACCAGCGCGACGGCACACACAATAGTGCCGACGTTGAACATCGCCGGGGAAAGCGCCGGCACGAAGAAACGATGCAGCGCGTTGAGCATGCCCATCAAGGCCGCAGCCAGCGCGACCAGCGTCAGGAATGGGAGCATGATCCGGGTCATCTGAACCGTCAGCTCGAGTTTTCCAGGCACCAGACTGAAATCTTCCGCGTACAAGCGCACCAGCGGCTCGGCGAAGACGATCCCCAGGATGGTCAACGGAATAGTGATCGCGATGAGTGCAGTGATGACGTTGTTTCCGAGCTGCCACGCTCGCGGCTTGCCGCTCAATGTGAGCTGTCGTGTAAACGTCGGTACGAAGGCGGCGCTCATCGCACCCTCCGCAAACAAATCGCGGAGCAGGTTCGGGATGCGAAACGCAATGACAAATGCATCCATCGCGTTGCCGGCGCCAAAGTAATAGGCAAGCACCTGCTCGCGGACGAGTCCCAGCAGGCGGCTGGCCATCGTGGCGAGTCCGATGATGCCCGCGGATCGCGCGAGTCGCGACCCGCTCTTCGATGCGCCGGGGTCGTCCGGAGCGGCAGCTGCGATGGAGCTCATCCTCCGAGCTTGCGGCGCACGAGCTCGTTTACGGCCTTCCCATCGACTCCGCGCCCGGCCAATCGAGGCATGAGGTCTTTCATGACGCGGCCCATGTCTTTTGGTGAGGTGGCCCCGGTTTCGGTGATGGCGGCCTGGACGAGTGCGTCGAGCTCGACCGCGTCCATGGCGGGTGGCAGATAGGCTTCGAGAATCTGAATTTCGCGAGTCTCTTTTTCGACGAGATCGGTGCGGCCGCCTTTGAGGAATTGTTCGATTGATTCACGCCGCTGCTTGACGAGCGACGCCACGACCTGCAGCGCCTCGACCTCGTCAAGATTGCGACCCTTTTCGATTTGTTTGTTCGTGAGAGCCGCCTTCAGCATGCGCAAGGGATCGAGACGCACCTGATCGCGCGCCTTCATCGCCGCGGTAATTGCCGCGTTCACATCCTCGGGGAGTCCCATACGTCCACTATTATGGATCAGCGGGGCGTCTGCGTGAGGTTGTCAGCGATCCTGGTCGGAGTCGCCAAACGTGACATGCCAGCGGTCCGTATCCTTGTAGAAGGCAGGCGGGAGATCCATCGCGTTGATCTTCACGGTGAGCATCAGCGATGACCTGACCTGGAAGTAACCGGACCGTCGCATCATGCGCCGAAAGCCCGCATGCGTGGCGTAACACCGGATCTTGTCAGAGTCGGCGGCACGAGCTTCGGCGTCGACCCATCGCAAGAGCGTTTGCAGGCCCTCTTCGTCGGCTGGATCCACGAGGAAGTCGACGAGGGCCGTGATACGTCCAAGCGACTCCCGCATGTGGCGGAATACGGCGTACCCTTCGAACCGATCGTTGCGCTTCAACGCGACGACCGAGTAGCGGATGTGCGGCGGCTCGATGTACTTCCAATTGAGATAGGCGGCGTCGCGTCGCACCGCAAGATCGAATTTTGGCGCGACGCGTTCCCAGAACTCCGTGAACCGAGCGTCGAAGCGTCGAAGCGGCTCGACGTCGGCGCGCAACGGTCGGACCCGGCCCACAATTTTGACGATCGGAAGTGTGAACACAGCCGACACGAGACGGTTCATCGCCGTTGGCCAGCTCGGCCGCCGGAAGGCACGTCGGGTGAGAGGTTTGACCAAACATGGAACTGACGGGAGATCCGGCCAGTGCAGTTTGCGCAACAGCTGAAGCGACGAATCGGACAATCCAAGTCCCATTGACGCTTCGACGCTCCGGTCCCACGTACGGAAGAGCAGTTCGCCGAGACCCTGTCGCCGCCGTTCGGGCGCCACCATGGCATCGGTTCCCCAGGCTGCGTCGAGCTCGCGGCCACGAACGGCAAGACGTACCGGCATGGTCGCGTAGTGACCGACAATGGTCGGCCCTTCGCGCACGACCCAAATGCGGGGGTTACCGCCAGGATTGGTGGGATTGCGGCGGTATTGCCAATCCCAACGCAGACGACTGACCGCTGCGGCATCGGGGCCGAAGACGCGACGGTACAAAGCCTCGACGCCCCGTTGGTCTTCGGGGCGATATCGATCGACGTCGGGCATCGTTCGGACGGCTATCGATTCCGGTCTGGCTGACTACCCGGCTGATTCGGCTGCTGAGGGACCGGCGTGACCATTCCGGGGACGCTGGTACCGCTTGGTGACGCGGCCGTCGGTGGCGCACCCGGCGCTCGAGTAAAGGGCTGCGTGTACACCGGCTGGGCCCACGGCGCTGGGGGTGACTGTCCGACTGGACGCACCGGGTTCGGGTCTTCGTCGACTTCCTCTGGGGGGAGCAGGAGGGGTGGCGGAGCCACACCCTCTCGGGGTGTCGGTTGTCGTGGAGCCGTTGGCGCCGGAAGCGGTCGGTTCGCGGCCGGCGGCGCCGCTGGCGCTGGAGAACTGACGGCCAGAACCAGAATGCGATCGTAGATCGATGGTCCGGGATTTCCCGCTCGTCGTGGGGCCGCGACATATCCGGCGACCGATCGCAGCACGACTTCGAGGGCCTGCCGTTCCGGCAGTCCGTCGATTTGCAGCGTCACGGGCGTCGAACTCGTACGATCGCCGTTGACGATCTGGGTGAGTCCAACCTTTGCCCACTCGCTGAGAATCTGCCGCACCGACACATCGCGCGCCACCAGCGTGACGCGCCCGTCGCGGAACTCCAGCTTGAGCTCGGCTCCCTGAGCTGGTCCTGCCGTGAGTATCAACACGGCCACGAGCGAGAAAACCGATGTGAACCGCACGCTCAACTCTGTAGACCAGTATAAGGGCTCCGGCCGATCCGTTCAAACAGGATCCCGCCAGCCCCGGGACGTCCGGCTTCAGCCGGACGTCACGCGCTAGCGTTTTTGAAAGTAATCGATCACCCTCGAGATGATGTCGTCGAGCTCGACACGAGGTTCGTAGCCGATCGCTCGGTGAATCTTCCCAATATCTGGCACTCGCCGCGGCATGTCTTCGAAGCCAGACTCGTAGGCTTCGTCGTACGGGATCTTCACGATGTCCGAGCGGCTCCCGGTCATGTTGCGCACTTTTTCCGCAAGCTGCTCAATTGTGATTTCGTGGCCGTTTCCGATGTTGAACACCTGGCCGATCGCCGACGGTTCCGCCGCGAGCTTGATGAGCGCGTCGACGACGTCGCCCACATACGTGAAGCTTCTCGACTGCGTGCCGTCGCCGAAGACTGTGAGTGGATGCCCCGCCAGGGCCTGCCGGACAAACGTCGGCAAGACCATGCCATATTGTCCGGTCTGACGTGGCCCTACCGTGTTGAACAGCCGGACGATGATTACGGGCAGTTTTTTTTCTTTGTAGTAGGCCAGCGCAAGGAATTCATCGATCGCTTTGCTGCACGCGTAGGCCCATCGGTGTTTCGCGGTGGCTCCCATCACCAGATCCGCGTCCTCCCGGAATGGGACGTCGGCGCTCTTCCCGTACACTTCTGAGGTCGACGCGATGAAAACGAGTTTCTTCTTTTTGTTGGCATGCTTCAACACGACTTCGGTGCCGTGAACGTTGGTCTCGATGGTGTGGACGGGCTCTTCCACGATGAGTTTGACGCCCACGGCGGCGGCCAGATGGAACACCACATCGCTTCGATCGATGAGTTCCGCCAGCACCGGTTCGTTGGTCACCGTGTCGATGACGTAATCGAACCCGCGAGTTCCCTTGAGGTGACTGATGTTGTCGATCGAGCCGGTGGACAGATCATCGATGATGCTGACCGCGTGCCCTTCCTGAAGCAGAGCGTCGGCCAGATGGGAACCGATGAATCCGGCACCGCCTGTGATGAGTGCGCGCACGTGTCTCGCTTCTCTCTACAAAAAAGGGGTCGGGAGTCTTTTTCGGCCCGCGACGATCGGAAAAAGACTCCGACCCCTTTTGGGGCGGTCGCTATCAATGACCCACCCCGGCACCGCGACGGGACGCGAACCGGCAGACGGCGTCTGCGGCAGCCCTCACGTCGTCATCGGTGAGGGAAGGGTAGAGCGGCAACGACAGGACTTCGTCACAGAGCTGACTTGCAACGGGACAGTCGGCCGGGTCGACGGATGCCAATGCTGGCAGGCGGGGGATCGGCACGGGGTAGTGAATCAGGGTGTCAAAGCCCTGTGATGCCAGATGTGCTTGCAACGCCGGTCTCTCCGATGATCGGACCGGGAACAGATGATACACGTGACCAGGATCGAACTCGGGCGGTACGACAACCGGGGCCGCCGCGAGCCGCGTCCGGTAAAGCGCTGGCTAGTGTTCGTCTACGAGCAGTCCAGCCTCGCAGAAAGGGCAGGCGCGCACGCAGCACCGCGGCCTGCAGCTCGTCGAGCCGGCTGTTGACGCCAGCTTCGACGTGATCATATCGGGTTGCCTGGCCGCCGTTTCGGAGTCGTCGCACGCGATCGGCCAGAGACTTGTCGGTCGTGATGACCGCACCCGCATCGCCGATCGCCCCGAGATTCTTCGTCGGATAGAAGCTGAACGCGCCGGCAGCGCCAAAGGTGCCGACCGGGCGTCCGGCGCAGGTTGCGAGATGCGATTGGCAACAGTCCTCGACGAGCGCCAGCCCGTGGCGTTGCGCAATTCGTGCGAACGTCGCCATGTCGGCCGCCTGGCCGTACAGGTGAACCGGCATGATCGCAGCGGTCCGCTTCGTGATTGCCGCCGCGGCCGTATCCGGATTGAGCGTCAGGCGAATCGGGTCGATGTCGGCAAACACCGGCCGTGCGCCGGCCATCATGATGGCCAACGCCGTGAAGGCCGCCGAGACCGGCGTCGTGATGACCTCGTCGCCAGCCCCAATACCAAGGCCGCGCAGAATGAGCGCGAGGGCATCGGTGCCGGTTCCGACGCCGACCGCATGAGGCGCACCGCACGCGGCCGCAAACTCGGTCTCGAACGCGGCAACTTCGGGGCCGAGGATGAACCAGCCGCGGGCAAGCACGCGGTCGATTGCGGCGGTGATTGCCGTGTGATCGTCACCCGGTTGGAGATTGGCGAAGGGCACCCGCCGGGCCGTCACACCGACTCCAAAGCCGTGCCCGCGGGCGTATCGAGGTAGTGTTCCAGGTGCTGACGGTAGTAATGGATCGTGCGCACCAGCCCGTCCCGAAGCGACGTGCGCGGCCGCCAGCCGACGGTTTTGAGAATCTTGCTCGAATCCGCGTAGAAGCTGCCGATATCGATCACCTTCTTATCGGGCGGCCACGGGACGTATCGCACCGTGCCCCCGCCCGACGCGTCGATCAGCAGCGAGACGAGCTCCCGATGCGTGATCGGCTCGGCGCCACCGACGTTGAAGACATCACCATTACAGTCGTCGGAAGCGCCGGCGCGGAGAAACGCCTCTGCTGCGTCGTCGACATAGACGAAATCACGCATCTGTGAGCCGTCACCGTACACCTGAATCTCTCGATCTTCCAGCGCCAGACGAATGAACCAGCCGATGAATCCCTGGCGATCATGCTTGATGAGCTGCCGCGGACCAAACACATTCGTGAGACGAAGCGAGCACGCCCGGATTCCGAACACGTTGTTGTACAGCAGATGATAGTTTTCCCCGGCGGCTTTGTTGACGCCGTTGACGTCTGTCGGTCGGACGAGGTGGTTTTCAGTGACCGGCAGCGTCAGAGGTTTTCCGTAGACCTGTCGTGTGCCGGCGAACACGACCTTGACTCTTGGGTTGAAGTTCCGGCAAGCCTCGAGCAGACAGAGCTGACTTCGGCAGTTGATCTCGAGATCCGTATAGGGATCCCGCATGCTGTCGATGTGGCTGATTTGACCGGCAAGATTGAAGATGACTTCGATGTTGCGGACGAGATAGTTCAGGGTGCTCTGCTGCCGTACGTCGGCGACATTGACGCGGACCCGATCCGCGATGCCATCGATATTGAAGAAATTGGCACCCGAGTCCGGAATCAGGGAATCGACAATCAGAACCTCGGCCCCGAGCTCGACCAGCGCCCGCGCCAGATTGCTGCCGATGAATCCCAATCCACCGGTGATCATGACGCGACGTCGACGGTAAAACGATTCGTGGTCGACCGTCACAAGAGGTGAGGTTCGTGCCGGACCGGCTTAGTCTCCTCCGACCCGCGCCCGAGCACGTGCTCACGTCGGATGACCAACGCAAGCCACAATTTCATGACATCCAGCCCCGTGCGAAAGACGCGTGCGAAATTGAAGAACTGAGACCTGCCGTAGGCGCGGTGATAGTGGTGCACCGGTACTTCCACGATCACGAACCCGGCGTCCTGGATCTTCTTCATCATTTCGAGGCAGATCACCCCGCTCTGCTTTTCGAGCTTCACCTTGTCGAAAACCGAGCGACGCATCATCCGAAAATCACAGTCGACGTCGCGAACCCGAAGGCCGAACATCAGCCTGACGATGTGATGATACGCGCGCCCGAACAGAATGCGATGCCAGGGGTCCGATCGGCTGATCTTGTAGCCGTTGACCAGGTCGACCTGCGAATCCATGCGCTGCCAGAGCAGCGTCATCTCTGCCGGATCGTACTGCGCGTCACCGTCAGTGTAGAAGACGATTTCCTTGGTCGCCGAGGCAAAACCAGTTTGCAGCGCTCCACCATACCCACGGTTCGTCGCATGATGCACGACTCGAACGGTCGGATATTTCTGCACGAGCTCGTCCGCGATGACGGCCGTGGCGTCCGTACTGCCATCATCCACGATAATGATTTCGTAGTCGGAAGTGAGGCGACGCGCGGCTTGGACGGCCCTGATGACGAGGCTGGCCACTGTACCCCCGTCGTTGTAGGCGGGGAAAAACACACTCAGGCCAACCGGTGTGGCGTCCCTTGGGGTTCCCATGTGCGGGAAGCGCTAAACCTTAGCACGGTCAATGGTGAGGAGCAAGGAGTGATCAACGCCGGACGAGCAGCCGCCACGGCGTCAGGGCTGACTCCACCATGACCCGCGACGACATCTTCGAGACGCCTTGTCGACGTTCGACGAAGATGATAGGTGTTTCAACGATCCGGCACCCGGAGCGCTCGGCAAGATAGAGCATTTCAACCAGCAACGAGTAGCCTTCTGACTCGAGGCGTCCCATGGGCAGCCGCGCCAGCGCCTCCCGGCGCCAGCACCGAAAGCCGCTGGTACAGTCCCGTACCGACAACCGGGTGACCGCCCGCACGTACTGATTCGCAAAGGCACTCAAAATGATTCGACGAAGGGGCCAGTTTACGACGCTGACGCCATGCAAGTAGCGTGAACCGATGACCAGATCGGCATCGGACGCTGCCGCCATCATTTCGGCCAGGTATTTCGGATCGTGCGAAAGATCCGCGTCCATCTGGAACACGAAGTCGGCGGTTCCCTGAGTCGCCCGCATCAGCCCTTCCAGAAGCGAGCGCCCGAACCCACGACGACCCGTTCGATGCAGGACGTCAATGCGTCCGGGATGCTCTCGTGCGATGTGCTCCGCCAGTTGCCCCGTGCCATCAGGGCTCTTATCGTCAACAATCAGAACCTTCAATGCGGGATACTGCAACAGCCCCGTTAGCAGTTGCGGCAGGTTGTCTCGCTCGTTGTAAGTCGGAACGACGACGACGGCGTTCACTGCCGCCCTTCCACTCGGAGCGAGGAGATCTGCTCGGAGACTAGGCCGACAAGCAGAATGAGGACCGCAAGCACGATCAATAGCACCGATGAATTGGTGATGTGGCTTTGAGTGATCGCGGTCCACACCGCATAGCCGGCGCCCAGCGCGAAGGCCACGAGACTCAACGGGACAAACAGGCGCAGGGGGCTGAAGATGGTCACGACCTTGAGCAGAATGAGGAAGAATCTGATGCCGTCGGCGGCAACCCTGACCTTCGACTCCCCCGTGCGCTGCTGGACGTCGACAGGTTCGAATCGAACGTTGTAGCCCGCCTTGATGAATGCGAGCGTGGTGGTGGTCGGTGTCGAGAACCCGTTCGGCATCAGATGCAGAAACTCTCGCAGATATTCGCGCCTGGCGCCTCTGAGCCCAGAAGTGAGGTCGAGCACTTTCTGTCCAGTCAGGTACGTAGCCAGCCGGTTCAGCAGCGCATTACCGATCCGCCTGCCGTGGGTGGCCTGAGCTTCTGGTGTACGCGTCCCGATGACCAGATCGTACTCGCCGAGTCGCGCCGCAACCTTGAGGGCCTCGCTGGATCGATGCTGCCCGTCCCCGTCCATGACGAGCACGAAATCACCCGCCGCCGATCGAATTCCGGTCTTGATGGAGGCACCGTTTCCTTTGTTATAGGGGTGCCGCACCACAACAGCGCCCGCCGCTCTGGCATGTGACGACGTGTCGTCATCCGAACCGTCGTCCACAACGATGATTTCGCGCCACGATGCGGCTTCCCGCAGCGCGCTGACGAGCTCCCCAATCGTCGGAGCTTCGTTGAAGGCTGGAATGACGATGGAGGTCTGACGCGGATCCGCCACGGTGGCTCACGCTTCCACGAGCTTGTCAATCACGCCCGTCCAGGTGATTGTTCGCGCACGTTCGAACCCTGCCTGACCGAGCCGGGCGGCGCGTGGTCGATCATTGATCAGAGTATTCACGGCCGCTCCGATGGCCTCGGGCGTGGGTTCACAAATGACGCCGTTCACGCCATCCTCGACGAATTCCAGCGTGCCGCCGGAATCGGTCGCAGTGACCACAGGTTTGCCCGAAAGAAACCCTTCGAGTGTGACGTACCCGTAGTCTTCGTCATACGGAGCGTAAACGACGCCGAGGGCTCCCGCATACAACTCGACCAGCGTCTCATCGTCCACTCGGCCAGCGAACTCCACGCGGCCGTTGATGCCCAGTTGCTGAGCGGTTTCTTCGAGGGCCGTCCGGAGCGGGCCGTCGCCTGCAACGATCAGGCGAAAGCCGCTATCGAAGAACGGGACCGCACGAACGAGGAGATCGGGCCGCTTCAGTGTTTCCAGCCGGCCGACCGCCAGCACGTAGTCGCGTGAAGGGCCGGCATGCAGCCTGGACGCCAGCCGTGGCGGTGGATACAGGACGTCGGCCTGCAGGCCGTTGAACGTTGCCAGCCGCGTCGCGGTGTTGCGCGCGATGGTGTAAAGACGCCGGCATTCGCCGAGCATTTCGCCGTCGAGGCGCAGGATTCGATCTTTCAGTCCCACGTCCCCTTCGGTATGGTGGAAATCACCAAACGGCGTTCCACTGAGATCGTAAACCCCTCGGTATTGATGTGTCAGCCACGTGACCTTGTTGGGATGTCGCACAAAGTACGTCGGGAACTTCGTGGCAATGACCAAATCGATTGATTGGCCGTTGCTCTCGCTCAGATCCAGGAGGCGCCACGCCGCCGCGTGGGCCAGGATCTCACTCTTCGGATACCACTTGAAAGGAATCGCCACACGCTCGACTTCATATCCACGCTCGCGAAGCGCGTTCACGAGTTCGCGAGCCTGAATCTCGGCACCGCCCGAGACGAATGGCACCTGAGCCTCACACACGATAACCCGTCGAATGGCCATGAATTCGGTCGAAATGCGCGCGTCCGTGCCCGCGCTTACCGTATCATGTCGCGAAACGGAAGTTGATCACATCGCCGTCCTTGACGATGTACTCTTTCCCTTCGAGCCGCAGGTCCCCGTGGTCGCGACTTGCGGCCAGCGACCCTCGCGTGACGAGTGCGTCGTACGACACAACCTCGGCGCGGATGAAGCCCCTCGCGATATCCGAATGGATTTCGCCGGCAGCCACCTGGGCTGATGTTCCCCGGGGGACGGACCACGCGCGACATTCGTCTTCGCCGACCGTGAAGAATGAGATGTATCCGAGCAGGTCGTAGCTTGCGCGGATGATGCGATCGAGCCCCGACTCCGAGAGCCCGAGCTCGCCAAGGAATGCCGCAGCATCGGCGGCCTCGAGCTGTGCGATTTCAAGTTCGATCTTCGCGCAGACGCCCACGGCGCGTGTCGAGGCGCGCGACAGAAATTCCTCCAGGCCGACGCGTGCGGGCGCTTCGGCAAGAGCGGCTCCGCCGCCGGCAGTCAGGTCGGCTTCATCGATATTGACGACGAGCAGCAGAGGTTTGGCAGACAGAAACTGAAAGCCGCGCAAGCGCTTGAGGTCGTCGGCGCCAAGCGACAGGGCTCGTAACGGGCTGCCGGCTTCGAGCGACGTCCGACAGCGCACCAGCACGTCATGCTCGTGTTCCAATTCGCTCGTCCGCGCTTTCTTCAAATCCTTGGCAAGCCGTTCGAGCCGTTTTTCGGCGATGCCGAGGTCGGTAAGAATCAGCTCGTCTTCCACGCGTTGAGCATCGTGCGGCGGATCGAGGGAACCTTCGGCAAGCGGCACCGACGGATCGCGAAACGCTCTGAGAACGTGGAGCAGCGCATCGGCGTTTCGAAACGGGGCCACGTCGGTCAGCGCCTGTGGGCCGGTTGCCGCCGTGTCTGCGAACTCGACCGTTGCCGGAACCCGCTTGCGCGGGTTGTACATCGCCGTCAAACGATCGAGTCGCGCATCAGGGACACGCGAAATGCCGACATTCGCTTCGGTTCGCCCACGCCCGGCGGGCGCGGCCCCTTCCCGCATGCTGGTCATCAACTGGAAGAGCGTGGTCTTTCCGGAACTCGACAAGCCAACCAGGGCGGCGCGAAGCATGCAATCACCAGTGGAGCGGTATGGCGCCTCACGGCACCGGATCCCAAAACGCCGAATCCTAGCACGTTGAGCTCAGCCGGCTCACGGAACGGGCGATTCGTCGTCTGATCGCCGCGATAATTGGGCCCTTGACCAAAGGCGAACATATGACGTAAGTTACTGACTGCGCGCCTTTTGTCGTTGACACCCCTCGCACGCTCCTCTAGTATCGGGTGGATTTTTGTGGAGTAGTGTGGAGTAGCCGACGTGCTTCGGGGCAACTCGCCGGCAAAGATTGACGACAAGGGCCGTCTGAAGGTGCCAAACGGATTCCGCGCGTACCTTGAAAAAGAGTACGGGCGTGAGCTATTCGTGACGAGCCTTCACGGCGATTCAGTCCGGATCTATCCGATGCCGGTCTGGGCGGGGATCGAGCGCAAGCTCGGCCAGATCCCTTCGGCCCATCCCTCCCGGCAAAAGTACCTCGATCGCGTCAACTTCTACGGTCAGAACTCCGAGCTCGACGGTCAGGGACGCGTGCTGATCCCGCAGCGATTGCGCGACGCTGCCCACATGATCGGCGAAGTCGACGTTTTCGGCCAGTTCGATTTTCTCGAAGTGTGGAATCACGAACGCTTCCTGGCCAAGCTCCAGCGCGAACCCTTTACGGATGACGACGCACGGGCGTTGTCGGACCTCGGGCTCTAGGCGGGACGCGTGTCGCACGAACCGGTTCTCACGCGTGAAGTCCTGGAGGTGCTTGCCCCCGACCGTGGCGGGCTCTTCGTCGACTGCACCGTTGGAGCAGGCGGTCATAGCGTCGCGCTGCTCGAGGCCGGAGCCACGCGACTCCTCGGGCTCGATCGCGATCCTTCGGCCCTTGCCCTGGCAGCCGAAGCGCTGAAGACCTTTCGCGATCGTGTGGAGCTGGTGCATGCGGATTTCCGGGAGCTCGATGCCGTCCTCGACGGGCGAGGTATTGGAACCATCAACGGAGCGCTGGCCGATCTCGGTGTGTCGTCGATGCAGCTGGATGGGCCCGGACGCGGTTTCAGCTTTCAGCGGGACGAACCACTGGACATGCGGATGGATCCGACGTCGTCCCGGACCGCCGCCGACCTGATTCGACGGTCATCCGAATTGGAGCTGGCCGGTGTCATTAGTCAGTACGGGGAGGAACGGCACGCGCGGCGCGTGGCGCGCGCCATCGTCCAGGCACGCGAACGGGCACCGATCGACACGACGAGGCAGCTCGCCGACTTGGTGCGTCGTGCCATTCCACGCCGTGGCTGGTCGCGAATCGACCCGGCAACACGCACGTTTCAGGCGGTTCGGATCTGGGTCAACCAGGAGTTGGAAGGGCTCGAACAGTTTCTCGTGCGACTGTTGCGACGGATGGCCACCGGCGCGCGGGCGGCGATCATTGCGTTTCATTCGCTCGAGGATCGCATTGTGAAGCATACGTTCCGATCGATCGAGCGGGCGGGCGACGTTTCGGCGCGCATCTTGACCAGGAAACCCATCGTGCCATCCGAGGATGAGATCGCGAGGAATCCGCGTGCACGGAGCGCGAAGCTGCGCGCCATCGAACGTCTGGCGTGACGCTCCGACGAGACAGGCGTCCCCTGGAAAGAAGGCGGGAATATGAGCATCACGGAAACTTTTGAGTACGCGATCAAGAAGGATGTTCGAAACAACCCGATCATTCGCGAGGTCGATGAACGCCGACAGCGGGACCTCTGGAGATCGGTTGGCATCGGCTTGTTCCTTGTGCTCGTGGCCCTTTTCTCTGCCTGGCAGCATTTCGAGTTGTTGCGGCACGGCTATCGACTCGAACAGATGCAGCGGCAGCGGGCGGAAGAAGAGGAAGTGGGCCGGCACCTCCGTCTCGAAATCGAGACGTTGCGGGCCCCGAAACGAATCGAAAAGCTGGCCGTGGATCGGTTGCGGCTGGTTGCGCCAGGGCCTGGTCAGGCCGTTGTCATCGAGCGCGCGGTTCCGTCCGAACCGCCGGATAAGACCGTCGTCGCGTCACGCTGAGGCTCCGGAGGCAACGTGTCCAATCCTGTTTCGTTCCCGTGGCGCGACACCATACGACGACGTGTGGCAGTCTGTGCGGTTGGCATGGCGGTGTGGACGTGCGCGATCGAATTCCGACTGGTACTGCTCCAGGTCTACCATCATTACGAGCTTCAAATGCGGGCGGATCGCCAGCACGAACGAACGAGAAGCGTGCCGCCCAAACGTGGTGACATCCTCGACCGCAATGGTCGTGTGCTTGCGTACAGCGTGGACGTCAATTCGGTGTACGCGGTTCCAAGCGAGATCGCGGACGCGGCTGGTACCGCGTCGAAACTTTGCGCCGCGCTCGAAGGGTGCTCGACACGTGAGCTTCAGACCATTACGGACCGATTGGGTCGCAAGAGGCCTTTTGCATGGGTGAGGCGCTTGATCTCACCGGCGGAGGCGCGTCGTATCTCCGACCTGGGTCTTCAGGGCGTCGGCTTCGTCAAGGAAAGCCAGCGGTTCTATCCGAAGAAAGAACTGGCCGCGCAGCTGCTGGGGTTTGTCGGCATCGACAACACAGGCCTCGGCGGTCTCGAGGCGACCTACGACAAAGAGATTCGGGGCAAGCCCGGGACCATTCTGATTCAAACCGACGCCCGCCATCTCGCGTTCAGTCGCGTCGAGCGACCTCCAACGTCGGGTTCCACGGTCGAGCTGACGATTGACGAAAACCTCCAGCACATTGCCGAACGCGAGCTGCGAGCCGGCGTCGAATTCAACCGCGCGGCTGGCGGCATGGCCATTGTGATGGATCCGTACACCGGCGAGATTCTGGCACTCGCGAATGAGCCCACGTTCAACCCTCACGAGTTTGCCACCGCTCTGGACGCACAGAAACGCAACCGGGCCGTCCAGGACATATACGAACCTGGCTCGACGTTCAAAGTGGTCACGGCCTCGGCGGCGCTGGCCGAAGGCGTGATCGAGGTTGATGACCAGATCGATGCCTCCGGCGGTCGCATTCGGTTTGGTTCGCGAGTCATTGAGGAAGCGGATGGTCACAATTACGGCCGGTTGTCATTCACGGATGTCATCGTGAAGTCGAGCAACGTCGGCGCCATCAAAGTCGGCCTCAAGCTGGGGCCGGAGCGACTCGGCCAGTACGTTCAGCGATTCGGGTTTGGATCGCGGTTATCGCGTGACTTTCCGTCTGAAACCAGTGGGATTGTCTGGGATCCGAGCCGACTCAATGACAGCGCGCTCGCATCGGTGTCGATGGGGTATCAGATCGGCGTGACCGGTCTCCAAATGGCGGCAGCCGTGAGCTCGGTTGCCAATGGCGGCAGTCTCATGGAGCCCCGCGCCGTCAAGGCGATCATTCAGAACGATCGTCGTATTCCCGTCCGGCCTCGCAAGATTCGGACGACGGTCGACGCGGACACGGCTGCAGAGCTCACCGGGATTATGGAGGCGGTGGTGGAGCGCGGAACCGCCAAAGCTGCGAGGCTGCCAGGCTACACCGTCGCCGGAAAGACCGGTACCGCCTCGAAGATTGTCAACGGCCGATATTCACACACCGAATACAACGCCTCGTTTGTCGGATTCGTCCCTTCCCGCAAGCCTGCGTTGACGATCATCGTGGTGATCGATTCCCCCCACGGGCCAAACCGCTATTACGGTGGTACCGTGTCGGCGCCAATCTTCAAGCGCATTGCAGAAGCCAGCCTGCGCCAGCTGGGCGTGGCACCCACAATCGATGCGCTGCCTCCGGTTCTGGTCGAGCGGACGCGCATCCAGCCGGCGCTTCCCGCGGCCGGTCCCGCTGCGTTGCCGTCGTTCTTTGCCATCGACGCGTCGTCTGGAGACCTGCCGCTCATTCCGGACTTTCGAGGCCTCAGCGCGCGAGATGTCGTTCGGACGCTTACAAAGATGGGCATGACGGCAAAGTTGATGGGTGAAGGATTCGTTGTCGACCAGAAGCCGGCACCAGGTTCACCAGTGGAGTCTGGTGGCACCTGTGTCGTGTGGCTGGCGCGGCAGATGTCGGAACAGGGTGGAGAAGCTGTGCGGGACGATCAACAGTGATTCTGAGCGAACTCCTCCAGTCGTTGAATCGGTCCGACGTTGCGGTGGATCTGCATTCGGTATCGGCGGCGGCCTCAAGAGTCTCGGTGAGCGCGATTACGTACGATTCGCGACGGGCGCAGCCGGGGTCACTCTTTGTCGCACTCAAGGGTCAGCGCGCCGACGGAGTGTCGTTCGCGAAGGAGGCCGTTGGTCGCGGTGCCGTGGCGATCGTTTCGGAAACGGCTCCGACCGGGGAAGTGTCCGTTCCATGGGTGAGGGTCCTCAATGGCCGGCTGGCGCTCGCTCTTCTTGCCGATGCCTTCCACCGGAATCCGAGCAGCGAGATGGCGGTCGTAGGGATTACCGGCACCAACGGCAAAACGACGACGGCCTATCTGGTCAGCACATTGTTCGAGGCTGCGGGCGTCAAGTCGGGATTGCTGAGCACGGTGACCTATCGAATCGGCGACGAGGAGCGCGAAGCGAGCCGCACCACTCCTGAAGCGTCGGATTTGCAGGCCATGCTGCGCGAAATGGTTGAGCGAGGATGTGGGGCATGCGCGATGGAGGTCTCGTCGCACGCGCTTTCGCTCCATCGCGTCGACGGCATGCGGTTTTCCGCGGCGGTGTTCACCAATCTCACTCGTGAACACCTCGACTTTCACGGCGATATGGCCGGCTATTTTGCCGCGAAACGAAAGCTGTTCGAGATGCTGCCTGCAGGAGCCCCTGCGGCCATCAACATCGACGATCCGTACGGCAAAGCCTTGAGCGAGATCGTGTCGCGACCCGTGACGTATGCCATCAATCAACCGGCCGACGTCACCCCGGGGCCCTTGTCATTTTCGATGGAGGGGCTGGACTTCGAAGTCCGTACGCCACGAGGTCTGATTCGCGTCCGTTCGACGCTGGTCGGCCGGCCGAACGTCTACAACCTGCTGGCGGCGGTGACAACGTGCACGGCTCTCGATCTGCCGTTCACGGCAATCGAGAAAGGTCTGGGGTCGCTCGAGGGGGTGCCCGGCCGCTTCCAGGTGGTGTCGACGAGTGCGGACGACGTCGTGGTCATCGTCGACTACGCGCACACCGATGATGCCTTGCGGAGTGTGCTCGAAACGGCACGGCCTCTTGCGTCCGGAAGGCTGATTACGGTGTTCGGCTGCGGCGGTGAACGCGATCGCACGAAGCGACCGTTGATGGGCGCCGTCGCGGCGAGGCTGAGCGATCTCGTGATCATCACGTCGGACAACCCACGCGGCGAGGACCCGAAGCGCATCATCGACGAGATCAAGCGTGGACTCTCGCCATCAGGCACCGAGCACTTGATCTATGAGGATCGCGGCGCGGCGATTCACAAAGCCGTCGAAGTGGCTCGACCCACTGACACGATCCTCCTCGCTGGGAAGGGACACGAGAAATACCAGGTGATCGGAAACCGCGCGGAGCCGTTCGACGACGTGGCTGTGGCACGAGATGCGCTGGCAAAGCGGCGCGCGAAGCTACGCGTGTGCTGAAGATGCAGCTCACGGCAGCAGCAGTGGCTGCAGCCGCGGGGGGTGAGCTCGTTGCCGGGGATCCGGCCCGGACGATTGACGGATTTTCGATCGATTCCCGGACCCTGGCAGCCGGTGACCTTTTTCTCGCAATACGAGGCGAGCGTTTTGACGGTCATCGGTTCGTCGGTGCGGCGTTCGATCGGGGCGCTGCCGGAGTGGTCGTCGACGATGCCTCGGTCGTCGCGAGAGTGCCCGAAGGCGCCATGGCAATCGTGGTCAACGAGACAGTCGTTGCCCTTCAAACGCTGGCGCGACACGTTCGCCGTGCATCGCGGGCGAAGGTGACCGCAATTACCGGAAGCGCGGGTAAGACAACGACGAAAGAAGCAGCGGCGGCCTTTCTAGAACGGAAGTATTCGGTATTTCGGAATCGGGGGAATTTGAACAATGACATTGGTCTCCCGTTGTCCCTTCTGGAATTACGGCACGGCCCTGACATGGCCGTCGTTGAACTGGGCATGAATCACGCGGGCGAAATCAGCACGCTCGTCGCCATCGCAGAACCCGAAGTGCGCGTGTGGACCAATGTCGGCCCGGCACACCTCGAGTTCTTTGCCTCGGTTGACGCAATTGCGGATGCCAAGGCGGAAATCTTCGAAGGCGCGCGCGCAGACAACGTCCTGGTCGCAAATGCGGACGACCCCCTGGTCATGGCCAGAGTCGGGCAGTTCGCCGGGCGAGTGGTGACGTTCGGCTTTGCGTCAACGGCTGACGTCCGTGCGACGAACGTCCGTGAACTCGGGCTCGATGGCATCGAAGCCGAGTTGCAGACCCCGGCGGGTTCGGTGCCAGTGAAGTGCCCGCTCATCGGTCAGGCGAATCTGGCAAACGTTCTGGCCGCCGCGGCTGTGGCCCTGCAGTTCCAAATCCCGCTGTCGGATATTTCGACAACGACCCAGACGCTGAAGCCGATGCATCACCGCGGCGAGGTCAGACGCCTGCCGCGTGGGTTGACCGTGATCGACGACTCGTACAATTCCAACCCTTCGGCGCTCGAACGCGCCGTTCGGGTCGTCGGTGGCGTGCGGGGTCAACGCCGGATTGCTGTCATCGGAGAGATGCTCGAATTGGGCGAATCGTCGATCGCGCTGCACGAGCACTGCGGCCGCGCGATTGCAGCGTCCGGGCTCGATTCCCTCGTGACGATCGGTGGTGAGCCGGCACGGGCGCTCGGACGAGCGGCCGTGAATGCCGGGATGTCCGCGGTCGCCGTCGTACATGCCACGACGAGCGTCGAGGCCGCCGATGTGATTTCGCAACTGGTGACGACTGGCGATGTCGTGCTCGTGAAGGGGTCGAGGGGCATTCGCACGGAAACAGTCGTCGAACGTCTCGTGGCGGAGTGGGCGTGATGCTGTACCACCTGCTGTACCCATTCCACACCCAAATCTCCGTGCTGAACGTCACGCAATACATCACATTTCGCACGGCTGCGGCGAGCCTGACCGCGTTGGCCATCAGCCTGGTTCTCGGTCCCTGGATGATTCGCAAACTCCGCGAATTTCAGATCGGCCAGGTTATTCGTCACGATGGCCCGGCAACCCACCATCCAAAGGCCGGCACCCCGACGATGGGGGGGCTTCTGATTCTGACCGCCGCGCTCGTTCCCACATTGCTGTGGGCGAAATTGAACAACGTCTTCGTGTGGGTCGCCGTGCTCTCAACGGCGGCGTTTGGCGCGATTGGGTTTGCCGACGACTACCTGAAAATCGTCAGACGGTCCTCGCATGGCCTCTGGCCCCGGTACAAGTTGCTCGCGCAATTTGCCGTGGCCATCGTGGTGGGTCTTCTCCTGCTGTGGCTCGAGGCACGTGGCACGTACAACACGCGGCTGATCTTTCCGTTTTTCAAAACGCTCATCCCGGATCTTGGTTGGTGGTACGTGCCGTTCGCCGCGCTGGTGCTGGTCTTTACATCGAACGCGGTGAACCTGACCGATGGTCTCGATGGCCTTGCCATCAGCCTGTTTGCGATTGCCGCCGCCGCCTTCACGGCGCTGGCGTATGTCACGAGCAACTACGTGTTTGCGGAGTACCTCCAGATCCTCCGTATGCCGGGGGCGCAGAGTGCGGAGCTGACGATCTTCTGCGGCTCGCTGGTGGGAGCCAGCCTCGGGTTCCTCTGGTACAACTCGTTCCCCGCCGACGTGTTCATGGGGGACGTCGGATCGCTGGCGCTCGGCGGGGCGCTGGGCACGGTGGCCATCCTGATCAAGCAGGAGTTCCTCCTGCCGCTGGTCGGCGGAGTGTTCGTGCTCGAAGCCCTGTCGGTCATCATCCAGGTCGTCTCGTTCAAAACCACTGGCCAGCGCGTGTTCAAGATGGCGCCGCTCCATCATCACTTCGAACTGATTGGGTGGAGTGAGCCGAAGGTCATTACTCGGTTCGTCATTGCGGGAATCATTTTCTCGCTGCTGAGCCTGACAACCTTGAAGCTGCGGTGATGTTGTCGACGGTCGAGCGTGAAGCAGCGTTACGCGGCGCCTCAATGGGACGCCGCCCTTTGACGATGGAGAAGGAGCGCCCTCGTTCGGGCCAGGTCATGAGTGAGTTCTCGGTGGCAGGGCAGCCGGTTGTGGTGATGGGCGCGGCGCGAAGCGGGACGGCGGCGGCGATGCTTCTCGCAGAACGTGGCGCGCGCGTGACGCTCACCGATCTACGGGAGAGCTTACCTGATTCGAGCGACGCGGAACGGCTTCGCCATGCCGGTGTCAGCCTCGAGCTCGGCGGTCACCTGTCCGCCACCCTCGCAGCTGCCTCGCTCATCGTGGTGAGTCCGGGTGTGCCGTTTTCTCAACCTGCGCTTCAGGCAGCCCGTCAGGCGGGTGTGCCGATCGTCGGGGAGGTGGAGCTCGCGGCCCGCTGGCTGCGTGGCCGCATCATCGCAATCACCGGTACCAAAGGCAAGTCGACAACGACCACGCTCACCGGACGGATGCTGGAGGCAGCGGGCATGACGACGCTCGTCGGAGGGAACATCGGTCTTCCGCTGAGCGCACAGGTGACCACGTCGACACCGGAAACGATCCACGTTGTGGAAGTCAGCAGCTTTCAGCTCGAAACCATCGAGACGTTTCATCCGTGGATTGCTGTGCTGTTGAATTTCTCACCCGACCATCTGGATCGCCACGCCAGCGTCGAGGAGTACGCGCGTGCGAAAGCCCGTGTGTTCGAGAACCAGAACGAACGCGATTGGATGGTGATCAATGCGGACGATCCGGCAGCCCTGGCGCTCGCGCGGGCCGGCCGTGCCCGCCGGGTCCATTTTTCGAGCCGTACCCCGCTGGAGTCCGGAGTGGTCGTTGGGTTGGATGCGATTCGTTTTCGGCAGTCCGGGCTTGACGAGATGTTGATTCCGCTCTCGGCGGTCAAACTGCTCGGGCCGCATCTCGTTGCCGATGTGGCGGCCGCAGCGGCGGTGGCGAAGCTTGCGGGCGTGTCGGCCACGACGATGACTCGAGTCGTGGAATCCTTCCCGGGTCTGGAGCACGCGCTCGAGCCCGTCGCAGAGGTCCGCGGTGTGCGCTTCGTGAATGACTCGAAGGCGACGAATGTCGAAGCGGCGCTGCGAGCTATTGAAAGCTTCGGCCCCGGACTGGTCGTGATCATGGGCGGCCGGTACAAAGGTGGCGATTTTGGTCGTCTGCGCCAGCCGCTCATCGCTCGCGGGGCGACCGTTGTGGCCATTGGTGAGGCGCGGCCCCAGCATTGTAGAAGCGCTGGCTGACGCCGTCCCCGTTCAGGACGTGTCGTCGTGGGGCGATGCGGTACGTCGAGCGTTTGAAGCGGCGCGGCCGGGGGGCACAGTGCTCCTGGCGCCCGCCTGCGCCAGTTTCGACATGTTCGTGGATTACGCGGAACGAGGCCGGGCGTTCAAACAGGAAGTGGCGCGCCTGGCAGGTGCGAGCAGTGAGTAGTCGTCAGTCAGTTTGCGGCGGGTGGGAGTTGGCTGCTGGGAACGCAGGCTGCCCCGGTCTGCGAAGCTGGTGTCCCGTCCCCCAAACTGACTGATGACTACTGACCGCTCGCAAGCTCGTTGCGCGACACCGTGCAAATCCGCGCAACTTCGTGAGTGTCGACCGTCGTGGACCCGCTGTTCTTTCGGGTCGATTTGCGTGGGCCATTAGGACCACGGGCTGAGGAGTATGGCGCGAAAACTCCGATTCGACAAGCTGCTCTTTCTGGCGACGCTTCTGCTGGTGTGCGCGGGCGTCGTGATGGTCTACAGCGCCTCGGCGGTGATGGCGCTGGAGCGATATCAGCAGCCGGACTTCTTTCTCATCAAGCAGGCGATGTGGGCCGTGCTTGGCGTCGCGCTTCTCGTGATCGTGATGCGCGTGGACTATCGCAGTTACCGGACTCCGGCCTTCCTGTGGGGTTCGATGGGTGTGGTGGGAGCAGCTCTGGTGCTGGTCCTGTTCATGCCGGCAATCAACGGGTCGAGCCGGTGGTTCGGGATCGGCGGTATCGGGGTACAGCCATCTGAGCTTGCCAAGCTCTGCACCATCTTTTTCATTGCCGCGTTGCTCGAGCGTCGGATGCACCGGATCGATGAAGTGTCGTATTCGCTGCTGCCCATCGCGCTCGTGGTCGGTGCGCTCGTCGCGTTGATTCTGGCGGAACCGGACTACGGAACGGCGCTGTCGCTCCTCGTCATCGCCACCGTGATGGTGCTCGCAGCCGGGCTCAGCTACAACTACCTCGCCGGGGCACTGCTGGCTGGTTTGCCGGTGATGTACTTCGTGCTGATCGCCTCCGAGTACCGCCGCCGACGGCTGCTCGCATTCTGGAATCCGTGGGACGATCCGCTCGACAGCGGATTTCAGATTATTCAATCGCTCATCGCGGTCGGCACCGGTGGGGTCGTAGGGCGCGGCCTCATGGGCGGCGTGCAGAAGCTCTTCTACCTACCCGAACCACATACCGATTTCATTTTTGCGGTGATTGGAGAGGAACTCGGGCTGATCGGCACGACCGCCGTCCTGGCGTGTTTTTGTGTCATCACCTGGCGCGGGCTTCGGATTGCGCTGACGGCGCCGGACAGCTTTGGGGCGTTTCTCGCGGTCGGGATCACCGCCATGATCGCGCTGCAGGCGTTTGTGAACATCAGCGTGGTTCTGGGATTGCTGCCGACCAAAGGCATGCCGTTGCCCTTCGTCAGCGCAGGCGGCTCGTCACTGTTGATGAACTTCATCGGCGTGGGCGTTCTGTTGAACGTGTCTCAGCATGCGAATTCGGATGCGTGACGACGATGCGCATCGTGATCGCTGGAGGCGGGACCGGAGGACATCTGTATCCCGGTATCGCGGTCGCGCGAGAGTTTCTGGCTCGGCAGCCCGATACCGTCGTGTCGTTTGCTGGAACGGCCGCAGGCATCGAAGCGCGGGTGGTTCCCCGCGAGGGATTCCCGCTGGACGTCATCCGCAGCGGCGGGCTCAAGGGCAAAGGCATTGGTGGTCGCCTGAAGGGATTGGCATTGGTGCCGCTCGGTCTGATGGACGCCTGGGGTGTTATTTCGCGTCGTCAGCCGCACCTGGTGATTGGAGTCGGTGGATACAGTTCCGGCCCGCTCGTGCTGGTCGCGGCGTTGCGACGGATTCCCACGATGGTGCTCGAGCAGAACGCGATGCCGGGCCTTACCAATCGATGGCTTGGGGCTGTCGTCGATGCCGCGGCGGTGACCTATGAGGCATCGCTGCCGTTCTTTCGTGGCAAAGCTTTCGTGGCCGGCAACCCGGTCCGAGCCGAGTTCCTTGACAGCGCGAGGGAACCAGCTCGGACATCTTCTGCCGACATGACGAAGGTTCTGGTGTTCGGAGGGTCGCAAGGGGCGCACGCCATCAATATGGCTATGGTAGACGCGTTGCCTCGACTGGCGGCCGCAGGGTCCCGGTGCCAGTGGGTCCATCAGACGGGCGAGAAAGACCTGGAGATCAGTCCGCGAGGCATTTCGACGGTCCGGTCTCGACGCGCGCGTCGAGCCCTTCTTTTATGAAATGGATCGTGAAATGAGAGAGTGCCGACCTGCTTGTGTGCCGCGCGGGTGCGACGACATTGGCCGAGCTCACCGCAGCAGGGCGCGCGGCGATTTTGATACCACTTCCGACAGCCACCGACGATCACCAGCGGAAGAACGCGGAAGAGCTGCGGCGTGAAGGGGCCGTCGAGGTGATCGATCAGCGGGATCTGACCGGCGATCGGTTGGCCGATCAAATCCTGGCGCTGGTCGGGGATCCTGCGCGGCGGGGACGAATGGGAGAGGCGGCCGCGCGACTGGCGCGGCCAGAGGCGGCGGCGCGAATCGTGGACCACGCGCTGAAACTTGCGGGCGGCGGCTGACCGGGTGGGACGAACGAGTCCCCTCACTCAACCATGCTCGGAAGAACGCGGCGGATTCATCTGATCGGTGCAGGCGGCAGTGGCATGAGCGGCATAGCGGAGCTTCTGGTGAACCTCGGACACAGCGTCAGCGGATCGGATCTTCAACAGACCCCGGTCACCGACCGTCTGGCCGCGCTTGGTGTGCAGATGCATTACGGCCATGCGGCGGCGCACGTCGGTCACGCCGACGTGGTCGTGGTGTCCTCTGCCGTACGGTCCACGAACCCCGAGGTCCTGGAAGCCCAGCGGCGTCACGTTCCGGTCATTCCGCGAGCGGAAATGCTGGCCGAGTTGATGAGGCTTCGATCCGGCATTGCCGTGGCGGGCGCCCACGGCAAGACCACGACGACCTCGATGATTGCCCTGGCCCTCGAACGAGCAGGACTTGATCCCACTGCGGTCATTGGTGGTCGCCTCAGTACCTTTGGAAGCAATGCGCGGCTGGGCCAGGGTCAATGGATGGTGGCTGAAGCCGACGAGAGCGATCGCTCGTTTCTCAAACTGTCGCCGACTCTGGCGGTCATCACCAACATCGACCACGAGCACATCGAGGCGTATCAAAGCTTCGAGGACCTGCAACAGGCGTTTGTCGACTTTGCCAATAAGGTGCCGTTCTATGGCGCCGTCGTATTGTGTGCGAACGATCCGACGCTGCACGCCATCAGGAGCAGACTGACGCGGCGTGTCGTGACGTATGGCCTCGAGACAGAGGCCGAATTTGCCGGAGTAGGCGTTGTCCTCGATGGCCTTCGCGCCACGTGTTCCGTCCGCAGACGGCAGGTCGAGGGCCAGACGAACCGAATCGCGGATCTGGTCATGGGAGACCTTCGTCTGTCGGTACCCGGCCGGCACAATCTCCAGAACGCGCTGGCCGCGGTAGCGGTTGCGACCGAGCTGGGTGTTCCTTTCGAGACCGTGGCGAGAGCGCTCGAGGAGTTCAGGGGCGTGGAGCGACGGTTCCAGGTGCTGGGCAACGCCCGAGGCGTCACGGTGATCGATGACTACGGCCATCATCCCACCGAAATTGCCGCGGTCATGACCGCGGCCAAGGCCCTGCATCCTGCGCGGCTGCTCGTAGTCTTCCAGCCTCACCGATACACGCGGACCGAGCAGCAACTTGGCAACTTTGGGGCGGCGCTCGCGGATGCTGACGAGGTGGTGCTGACGGACATCTATTCGGCGGGCGAGGATCCTATCCCCGGGGTGACCGTCGATGCGCTGGCTGCTGCCGTCAGGGCGGGCGGCCAGCCTGCGGTGCGGGTGATCCGGTCTCTGTCGGACGTCCCCGCTCATGTCGTTGCGACGGCGAAATCAGGTGATCTGGTCCTCATGCTGGGCGCTGGTTCCATTGGGGCCTGGGGACCGAAGGTGCTCGACGCGCTCGGTGGGCGCACATGAGACACCATCCATGAAAGTGTCAGCACCTTCTGACAAGCGGTTTCGCCGGGTGCACGTCAAGCCCGGACGTAAGCGGGGTCGAAGACAACGCGGCTGGCGGCTGTTGCGGTTCGTTCTCATCGGTGCCGTGGTGGTGTTTGCCGCGTACCGCGCGGTTGCCTTCCTGGATCAAACGAGCCTGCTGCGTGTACGCCACATCAACGTTCGCGACAACAGCAGGTTGTCGACCGAGGACGTCATTACGCTCCTCGAAGGGCTCAAGGGGCACCACATCCTGACGATGGATCTCGCTGAGTGGCGACGTCGTTTGCTGCGGTCCTCGTGGATCGAAGATGCCACGGTTCGTCGAATCCTGCCGTCGACTGTCGAGGTGGCAATCGTCGAGCGCCGGCCGCTCGGCATCTCGAGGATCGGCGACCGGCTGTACCTGGTCGATCCGGGCGGGGTCGTGATCGATGAATACGGGCCGGCCTATCGCGAAATTGACTTGCCGATCATTCGGGGGTTGGTCAGTCCAGGAGCCACTCAGGAGTTTGCCGTGAACGTGGAGCGGGCCGAACTGGCGGCGCGGGTACTCTCGTCGTTGTCGCGGCGGGACATTGCCGACCGGATTTCCGAAGTGGACGTGACAGATCCGTACAGCGCTGCGGTCATTCTCGAAGGAGACCCGGCGGTCATCAAGCTCGGACGAGAGGATTTCCTCGAGCGCTTGCAGTCGTATCTCGAGCTGTCGGCAGCACTCCGAGAGCGAGTACCGGACATCGACTACGTGGATCTGCGCTTCGACCAGCGCGTCTACGTGCGGCCAGTCGAGGCCGGGCGCAGCAGGTAGCGGCCAACTGCGGAGGACGTGTGGGCCATAAAGAGCGGTATCTCGTAGGACTCGACGTGGGAACGTCCAAGATCGCCGCGATTGTCGGCGAGATGATGGATGACGGCACCGTCGAGATCATCGGTCTTGGCGAGGCAGAATCCCGAGGGATCCGACGTGGCGCGGTCATCAACCTCGAGAGTGCGGTCGAGTCGATCAAGAAAGCCATCGAGGATGCCGAACTGATGGCAGGCGTTGAAATCGACTCGGTGCATCTGACCATCTCGGGTCCGCACATCAAAGGATTCAACAGTCGTGGCGTGATTGCCGTGGCCGGCAAGAACCGGGAAATCACGCGTGATGATGTACGTCGAGCCATTGAAGCGGCCAGAGCGGTCGCGTTGCCGACAGGTCGTGAAATCCTGCACGTTCTGCCCCAGGACTTCGTCATCGACGAGCAAGACGGGGTGGGCGCGCCGGTTGGCATGACTGGCGCCCGCCTGGAGGTCAACGTCCACATCGTCACCGGTGCCGTATCGGCCACGCAGAATCTGGTCGCTTGCGTCAATCGTGCAGGCATTTCGGTGGCGGATACGGTCGTGTCCCAGTTGGCCGCCAGCGAATCGGTGCTGACCGCCGACGAGAAGGATCTCGGTGTGGCGCTGCTGGATGTGGGCGGCGGGACAACCGACCTGGCTATCTTCGAGCGCGGGAGTTTATGGCATACGGCCGTGCTCGGGATCGGTGGCGATCACTTCACCAACGATATTGCCGTTGGTCTTCGTACCCCCATCCCGGATGCGGAAAAGATCAAGCGACGTGCGGGCTGTTGTCTTTCGTCGCTGATTGACGAAGAAGAAACGATTGAGGTGGCAAGTGTCGGCGGTCGGCGACCACGCGTCATGGCGCGGCGGATTCTGTCGGAGATCCTGCAACCACGCGCAGAAGAGATCTTCCATCAAGCCTGGGACGAGATCCGGCGCGCCGGATACGAGCGGTCGTTGAATTCCGGCATCGTCATCACGGGCGGCGGCGCGATTCTGGAAGGGATGCCAGAAATCGCGGAACAGATTTTCGATCTGCCGATCCGACGTGGCTCGCCTTCGAGCGCCGGCGGACTTTCGGACCACGTCAATACTCCGACGCTCGCCACGGCGGTCGGCCTCGTTCAGTACGCGCAGCGGAATCACATCAGCGAAAGCCCCCGGCTGGTCGGTGCAGGTGCGTTCGGTCGTGTGGCCGGACGGCTGCGCGGACTTTTCAGAGAGTTTTTCTAATACACGTACCGGGAACCTTATGGGAGGCATGATGCCAGACACACAAGACAGAAACGGCGGCGCCACGGCCAAGACCGGGAAAGTGCCGCTCAGACTTGCGTTGGCTGACGACACCAAGGCTGGCGCACGCATCAAAGTCATCGGCGTTGGTGGCGGCGGCAGCAACGCCGTCAACCGCATGGTGACGGTTGGCCTCGAAGGAGTCGAGTTCATCGTCGCCAATACCGACGTGCAGGCGCTTCAGGTCAATCCGGCGCCAGTCCGAATCCAGATCGGCGCGAAACTGACGAAAGGCCTGGGGGCGGGCGCCGATCCTGACGTAGGGCGCGAAGCTGCCCTGGAGGACACCGATGGTCTCATCCAGTCCCTGACCGGCGCCGACATGGTCTTTGTGACCACCGGGCTCGGCGGTGGCACCGGAACGGGTGCCGCACCTGTCATTGCAAGTCTGGCGAGCGAGTTGGGTGCGCTGACCATTGCGGTTGTCACCAAGCCGTTCAAGTTCGAGGGCAAGCGGCGCGCACTTGCGGCAGAACGCGGTCTCGAAGCTCTCCGTGAATGCGTCGATACCGTGATTACGATCCCCAACGAGCGGTTGTTGTCGATTATCGACCGCAACACGTCGCTCACCGACGCGTTCTCTACGGCAGACGATGTCCTGCGGCAGGCGATTCAGGGCATCTCGGATCTGATTCTGGTGCCGGGCCTCATCAACCTGGACTTCGCCGATGTGAAGACCATCATGGCCGGTATGGGCGTCGCCATGATGGGAACCGGGATCCGTTCGGGCGACAATCGCACGATTGAAGCCGCCAAGGCGGCCATCTCGAGCCCGTTGCTCGAGGGCGCCTCGGTCGATGGCGCGCGAGGCGTCATCATCAACGTGACTGGCGGTCCCGACATGTCGTTGCTCGAAGTGAGCGAAGCATCGTCTCTCATTCAGGAGGCGGCTCACGAGGAAGCGAACATCATCTTTGGCGCCGTTGTGGATCCGAAGATTCACGGTGAGGTCAAGGTAACGGTGATCGCGACTGGATTCGACATTCCGGGGCGCTCGGTGGCCGCTGATACCCCGGTCGTTCAAACACCTGTTGATCTCCAGAACTATGCGGCACGTCTCAAAGATCGCGATGCGATCACCGATTCCGGACGACTTTCAATCTCACGTCGTGTGGGACTCGATTTGCCGGCGCCACCAGCGTCGGCAGGCAGGGGAATCCCTGCGCAGGTTGCAGCGAGTTTCACCGAGCTGACGTCGGAGCTCGATTCGCCGTTTGACGTTCCGGCGTTCTTGAGACCGCAGAGATAGCAGGCAGACGACAGCAGGCAGACGGCAGCTGGCAGGACGGCGGCGGGCTGCCGGAAGATGTCGTAGTGTTTTACTGGCGTGCCGATCGTGTTCGGCGAAGACCCGCGAGCCTAGTCACGATCAATATTTCTGTCTCAACCTCGCACAGGTCCATCGCCTTTTGCCACGCGATGAGATCCCGATAGTTCTTCACGGACATATGGGCTCCCCTGGTTTCGGTTGATTTGTCGTCTGCATGCTGCCGTCTGGCAGCTGCGGTGATACACTAAATAGATCCACGGCACTCTGGATCGCCGGCGTCTGAGCCTCAGGTTGCACACGGAGGGATCAGCGTCAGGCACAGGTCTGTGGTCGAGACTCAACATGAAGGCTTGGGAAGCGCGCGAGAAGGCGCAAACGACGCTTGCGAAAGAGGTCGGGTTCATCCGAAAGCCGCACGGCGGTCGGCTTCGGGTCGCTCTGGCTTTTCCGAACACCTACTTCGTCGGCATGTCGAACCTCGGCTTCCAGACGGTCTACCAACTCTTCAACGCGGACGAGCAGGTCGTGTGCGAGCGCGTCTTTCTGCCTCCCAAACAGGAGCTGCAGGCGCAGCTTGCGAACGGGGTGCCGCTCAGGACGCTCGAGTCGCAAACGCCGGTGGCCGATTTTGACGTCTTCGCGTTTTCCGTCTCCTTCGAATGGGATTACACCAACGTCGTGTCCATGCTGCGGTTGGCGCGTCTTCCAATCTATGCGGCCGATCGAACGGCCAGGCACCCGCTGGTTCTCCTTGGCGGCGCGATTACGTTCGTGAATCCCGAACCCCTCGCTCTGTTTGTCGACGTCGTAGCGGCGGGCGAGGGCGAAGTTCTCGTCTCCTCTTTTGTGGAAGCGCTTCGTGCCACCGACGACCGTGACGATGTCTTGCGCGGGTTGGCGAAGGTGACCGGCTTTTACATCCCAGCCCTTTACGATGTCCGGTACCAGCAGGACGGCACAATCGCGGAGTTCGTACCAAAGGCAGGAACAGGGGCACCGAAAACGGTCAGGAAGGCCGCATTGCGAACGACCGAAGCAGTCGAGCCTCCTGCCACCTCGATCTTCACGCCAGACACTGAGTTTGGTTCCCGGCTTCTCATCGAAGTGGTTCGAGGTTGTGCCAACCTGTGCCGCTTCTGCTGGGCTGGGTACAACTATCTGCCGGTCCGCGCATTTCCAACCGAGAGCATCCTCGCGCGGGCCGAAGCCGCGCGGCCGCATGCCAACCGCATTGGTCTCGTCTCCATCGCGCTCTGTGACCACCCTGACATCGAGGAGATTCTGCGCCGGCTGGTCGCCATGGGCTATTCGATCAGCCCCGCGTCGCTACGGCTCGACGATCTGACACAGCCAATCGTACGGCTCCTGCGAGAGAGCGGTGAGCGAACCCTGACGATTGCGCCCGAGACAGGGTCCGACCGGCTTCGCCGCGTCATCAACAAGACCGTGACGAACGATGAGATTCTCGATCGAACGGAGCTCCTTTTCGCCAACGGCGTGGAGAACCTCAAGCTCTACTACATGATTGGCCTTCCCACCGAGTCAACCGAGGACCTGGTTGCCATCCGCGACCTGACCCTCGAGATGAAGTCGATCATGATGACGCACGCCCGCCCGCGCGGGTACGTGGGTCGAATCGTCGCCAGCGTCAATCCCCTCGTACCGAAGCCCGGAACCGCGTATCAATGGTTGCCGATGGAGGCGCTGGCCGTCACCGAGGGGAAGATGCGACATCTGCGTGAGCTCGTGTCTGGCATCGACAACGTGTATTTCACGATCAAATCTGAACGCCATTCCTACTATCAGGCCCTGCTGTCCCTGGGCGATCGTCGGGTCGCGCCCGCAATCGTCGAGGCGGAGGCCAACGGTGGCAACTGGCGACGCGCCACGGCCGATACCGGCGTCGATGCCGATTTCTACATCTTTCGCGATCGGCGGTCCGATTCGGTGCTGCCCTGGGACATCATCGACGGTGGCATGAAGAAGACGTTCTTCGAGAACGAATTCGCCAAGGGCCTCCGAGAGGAGTGGACGCTCCCTCCCAAGCGCCAGGCCGAAAACGCCCGTCTCCTGCCTGTTGTTCAGTAGCAGCACGTTGCTGTTGCCCTAGGTCGCGACCGCCGTTCGCGCCTCGTAGTCCTGGTACGCGTCGAGAATGAGCTGACGCACACGGTCCTGCGCGGTGACATCGACCACAGGACGAAGCAACGCGAAGCTCCTCCGCTCGCCGTTGACTGAGTACTGGCGAGCGGGGAACGTGACGTTGCGCCCGTTGCCATTTCGTCGCTCCCAAATGCCAAATCCGATCAGCTTCAGCCCCTCGAGCTCGCCTGAGCCGAAATGCAGCTCCGCGTCCGCCAGCTTGCCGGGCGGATTCCCCTTGTCGTTCGGCGTGATTTTCACCACCATATAGTCCTCTCTGTGATCGCCTGGTCGATGACGACCGGCGTGGCGCTATTCCAGAAGGCAAGGTAGGTACCACGACAAGGATCGTTCGTGTCGTTGTGGTAAGTCGCAGATTTGAGGCTTGTTGTTGGCGGCTTACGCCGAAGTGGCCGGGGTGAGGTCTCGGGTCAGTGGCAAAGTGGCAACCGGGGTTGCCTGCCACTTCAGTCGGAGCCGAGCAGAAGCACGTGAGCCAGAGCCAGCGTTTCACTGTGCGTAATGGTGAGCAGCGAGCCGGTCCCCTGCATGGCCTCGAAACGGCGTGCGGCGCCCCCGTAAAACCGTAGCTGCGGGGGGCCTCCGGCGCGAACGACCTCGATATCGCGCCAGAGCACACCCTGTGAATGGCCGGTGCCCAGGGCCTTCATGGCCGCTTCCTTGGCGGCGAAGCGGCCGGCAAAATGCGGTGCGGGATTTCGACGGCGTTTCGCGTACGCGATTTCCCCTGCTGTGAAGATGCGATTCACAAACCGATCGCCGTATCGCTCGATCGCCAGTTCAATGCGGTCGATTTCGGTGGCATCGAGTCCCAGGCCGATAATGCGCATGCGTGCTGGACAGCTATGACCTTGCCACAGCCTAGTGGGGAGTTTCGTTGGACGCAAGAGGGATGGGGAGCTGCGCTGCGGTGCGAGCCGCTGTTCGAGCGCGCTCCGCATGTCTTCACGACCCGGGCGCTCGTGCTCAAGGGAGCCCCGGGAGACTCCGCGGCCGGGTGGGCCCAGGCCGCTGCGGCCGTTGGAGTGTCGGCCGAACAGCTCGTTCGGCTTCGACAGGTGCATGGCGCGAGAGTCGTCGAAGCCGTGCAGGGCGCCGGAGCCTTGTCACACGAAGACTGGCCCGAGGCTGACGTGGCGATCAGCGATGATCCCCTCTTGGGTCTCGTCGTACGAGTGGCGGACTGCGTCCCTGTGCTCATGGCGGACGCTCGAACAGGGGCCGTTGCCGCGGTTCACGCCGGATGGCGTGGCACCAGTGCGGGCGCCGTGCTTGCTGCGATCGCTGCACTCGGACGGACGTACGGCGTGCGCCCTGCCGACATCATTGTCGCCGTCGGTCCGAGCATTGGGCCCTGCTGCTATGTGGTCGGCCCGGGGCTCGTGGATGAGTTTTCGAGCCATCCGGAATCTTCGGTCTGGTTCATTCGCGACGAAATGCTGCGTCTCGACTTATGGCAGGCCACGAGAGATCAACTGCTGCGCGCCGGTGTGACCGATTCGAACATTCACGTGTCCCGGCTGTGTACGTTCTGCCACACCGACGTCTTCTGTTCCTACCGGAAAGAGCGCGACAAAACCGGAAGGATGGCGGGCGTGATTCGATCAACCGCGGGTCGGACGTGAGTCGTCTGTCTGTGAGCCTCGGCTTTCATCCATCGCGAGATTCGCGAGCCGGTCGGCCTCGGCATTCTGAGCCCGGCGCACGTGTTCGAATGTGACGCGACGGAGTCGGGAGACCAGACCGCGCGCCTCCTGATGGAGTGGCTGGAGTCCGGTGTTCTTGACCCGGTATTCGCCCTTCATCTGCTTGACGAGGAGTTCCGAGTCCGACCGAATGAGCACGGTGTGTTCCCCTCGATCGACAGCATAGCGAAGCGCGGCCAGCAAGCCGTTGTACTCGGCAACGTTGTTGGTCGCAATGCCGATCGGCTTCGAGAGCTCTTCAACCAGCGTTCCGTGCTCGTCCTCGATTCTCACGCCGTACCCCGCCGGCCCTGGATTACCGCGGGCACCGCCATCGATGTAGGCGACAATCATGAGGCGCCGGCGGTCTCGGTAGACGATGCGCTCGGGCTGGCGGTGGTGGCGGCAGGGGATCCGGCAAAGTAAAGGATGCGCTGGCAACTGTCGCACTGAATGATGGCCTCGTTGCGACGGATCTCGTTGAAGACCTGCGGCCTCAGGCGGACATGGCACAGGGTGCAATGGCCTTCCCGCGCTTCTGCGACCGCCACGCCTTTCCGGCCCCGCGCGACAGTGTCGAACGTCGCCACCACGGGCGGGCTGATCTCCGCGACCAGTTGCGCACGTGTGGCGGTCGCCTTCGAAAGCTCGACCTCGAGCTGACGAGCCTGTTCCTCGAGCGCCGCCCGCTCGCTCGTGACTTCGCTCTGGACCTTGGCCAGGGCCGATTCCGCCTGCTTCACCTCACGGTTGAGCTCGTCGAGCTCGAGCATGCGCTCCAGAATGCGGTCTTCGTGCCGGCTTACCTCGGCCTGGGCTGCCGCAATCTCGTGCTGCATCGCCTGGTACTCGCGATTGGTTTTCACCTCGAGCAGTTGATCCTTGTACTTCGTCAGCCGGCTCTGAACCGTGGCAAGCTCCTTCTCTTCGTCCCGGCGAACTGTCTGGTTCTCGGTCACACGCTGCTTGATCGAGGCCACAAGGCCTTTCGCTTCCTCGAGTCGTCGATCGAGCCCCAGGATTCGTTGCGGCTGGTCCGCAATCGTCCGGCGCGCTTCTTCGGCAGACGTTTCGAGCCGCTGAAGACGAATGAGACGTTCGAGGTCAGGAAGCATAAGAACAGTGGTCAGTGGGCAGTGGCCAGTAGGCAGTGGCCAGTCGGCTGAAATGATGGCCAGTGGCGCAAAAAAAAAGGCCCCGACGAAGCGGGGCCTTGGATTGGCTGGGGTTCAGGACCCTCCGTGAATGCCCAGGATTACTGGCTTGGCAGCCGACGCACGCTCGCGATACTGGCCGCTGTCTGCTGGCTTGCCAGCCGAAGCTCGCTCGCGATATTCGGCCGGGCCTGCTAGCTTGCCAGCCGAAGCTCGCTCGTGATGCAAGCGAGCGAAGGCTGGTGGGCCCACCAGGATTCGAACCTGGGACAGGCCGGTTATGAGCCGGCGGCTCTGACCGCTGAGCTATGGGCCCCCGAATCCGAATCCCGAGTCCCCGGTCCCGAGTCCCGGTCATTATCCGTTCCACGTCGTCGTCCGTCCCTCGAGGAACGCGCGCAGCTTGCGGCTGCGCGAAGGGTGACGCAGTTTCCGCAGCGCCTTCGCTTCAATCTGCCGGATACGCTCGCGGGTGACTGCAAAGTTCTGTCCCACTTCTTCCAGCGTGTGCTCGCTGCCATCGCCAACCCCGAACCGCATCTTGATGACGCGCTCTTCGCGCGGCGTCAGTGTCTTCAGCACCGACTCGGTCTGCTCCTTGAGGTTCAAATTGATGACGGCATCGGATGGTGAGATCACCTGCCGATCCTCGATGAAATCGCCAAGATGGCTGTCCTCTTCCTCGCCGATCGGCGTTTCGAGCGAGATAGGCTCCTGAGCGATCTTCAAAACCTTCCGCACTTTGGACACCGGGATGTCCATGCGTTTGGCAATTTCCTCTGACGTCGGCTCGCGCCCCAGCTCCTGGACGAGCGCGCGCGATGTTCGGATGAGTTTGTTGATCGTCTCGATCATGTGCACGGGAATACGAATCGTGCGCGCCTGATCGGCAATGGCTCGGGTTATGGCCTGGCGAATCCACCACGTGGCGTAGGTCGAGAACTTGTAGCCACGCCGGTACTCGAACTTGTCGACCGCTTTCATCAAGCCGATGTTGCCTTCCTGAATCAGATCCAGGAACTGGAGTCCGCGGTTCGTGTACTTTTTCGCAATGGAGACCACCAGTCGAAGGTTGGCTTCCACCAGCTCCTTCTTGGCTTGCTCGGCCTGATACTCGCCGCGGCTGATCGTGTCCAGCGTGCGCCGAAGATCCTCTGGGGTCTGTTCGAGTTCGTCGGTGACCTGCTTCAGCGTGACGCGCAGCTCCTTGGTACGCTTCAGCAGCGTCTTGCGCTCATCTTCCCGAAGGCGCGACTTTCGTCCCTTGGGATTGAGCAGTCGGTCGATGCCATCGATCTCGCGCTGCAGGCGCTGGACCCCTTCGACCTGCTCCTTGATTTCTTCGATGAGCTTCCGCTTGACGAGCTCGGTGAACTCGATCTCGCGAATGAAGCGCGACAGCTCGACTTGCGCGCGCATGACTCGCCACCGCGCGCGTCGGTACTTGCGCTTGTCCTTCTTCAGCACCGTCGCGAGCTTTTCCGCAACCTTCTGGTACGCCAGGCGAGCTTTCCGTACGGCTTCAATCTGCTTCTGTACTTCGCGGGAACGTTCGTCGACGCGCTCATCGGTAATCTCGTCGTCCTGGAAAATGACGAGCTCACGGACGGTGCGTTCGCCGGCTTTGAGCTGCTCGCCCATCCGGATGATGTTCTTGGCGACGGTAGGAGTTCGAGAGATCGACTTGATGACCGAGAGCTTGCCGCGCTCGATCCTGCGCGCAATCTCGACTTCACCTTCCCTGGTAAGCAGCGGTACGGTCCCCATCTCGCGCAAATACATGCGGACGGGGTCGTTGGTCTTGTCGAGGGCCCCGGGCGTCAGGTCAAGTTCGAGCTCTTCGGCACCCTCGCCGGTTCGATCGAACTGCTTTTCCTGCAGGTACGCCTTTTCGGAATCGACGACCTCGATACCCGCGCTGCCAAAGGTGTTGAACAGATCGTCGAGCTCGTCGGAAGACGTAATCTCCGACGGCAGGAGCTCGTTGACCTCGTCGTACAGCAAATAACCCTTTTCCTTTCCAATGGAAATGAGCTGCCGTACTTCGTCGTATTTTTCCTCGATCGACAAGGGCTTTCCTCCTGAAGTTCCTCGTTCCTGGTCCCTTAGTTCTCGGTTTCGGGGACCATTCACGCACGGCCGCCACGGTGCCCGCGGGCATCGTGGCGACCCACTAGACCAGTCCTTCTATCTGATGCAGCAGCTGCTTTCGGCGCTGCCATAACTCGTTGATTTCGCGGTCGTACGCTTCAGCTCCCAATTGCTGGAGTCTGTCGATTTCCCGCTGAACCTGGGCCTGCTCGCGCTCGAAACGGACCCGTCGGAGAGCCCGGACGCAGGCATCCGGGGGAGCGGGGGCCAGAGGGCCGGCCGCCGCGGCCGACAGAAGCTGTGCCTCACTAGAATTTAGACGCTCAAACAGCGCCGCAGGCAACTCCACAGATTTGTCCCGCAAAGTCCGCGCCACTTCCAGGATATGGGCCGTCTGCAGCCCTTCGAGGTCCTCATCTACTAGTGTTCCAAGGGCTTGCAGCCCATCCGCCGGGTCATGAACGATGGCCCAAAGCAGCCCCTTTTCAGCCTGTCGTACCTGCCCAAACCCCGGAAGTTCGCGGCTCGTCAGCTCGGTTCGACGGTTGACCGCGGCCTTACGGATTTCGGCCCGAATGACGTCCTCCGTAATCCGCGCCTTATGGGCCAACCGGTCTGCAAACTGGTCTCTCCCAGCAGGATCCGGGATTCTGGCCGCCACGGTCAGCATGACGGACAGGAACTGGCGACGGCCCTCGTCGGTTGCCAGATCGTGCCCGGCGGCGCTCCGATCCAGCAGATATTCAAGATACGGACGTGACGTTCGCAGCTGTTCCAAGTACGCTTCACGGCCCCGTTTTCGCACGAAACCATCGGGATCGTCGCCGGAGGGCAACACCGCGACGTTCACGTCGAACCCCTCCGCCACGAGCAACTCGCAGGAGCGGGCAGCCGCGTCCTGGCCAGCTGCGTCGGGATCGAAGCTCAGTATCACCTTTGATGTAAAACGACGAAGGAGGTGTGTCTGTTGCGCCGTCAGCGCCGTCCCGCACGACGCGACGACCGGAAGGATACCTGCTTGAAGCAGTTGCGCGAAATCAAAATATCCTTCAACCAGCACGGCGTACCCCAGCCGGCGGATATGGCCTTTGGTCAGGTTCAGGCCGTAAAGGGTTCGACTTTTCGAATAAATGGCCGTTTCCGGGGAATTCAGGTACTTGGGCTGCTGGTCGTTTTCGAGCGCCCTCCCCCCAAACGCCACGACAGGGCCGGGATCGCGACAGATTGGCACCATCAGCCGGCCCCGAAACCGGTCGACGGTTTCGCCACTCTCTCGCTCAACGACCAGACCGCTGCGAACCAGTAGCGGCAGCCCGAACCCCTCTCGGAGCAGGGTCTCCCGAAGCCCGTCGCGACTCTTTGGCGCCAAGCCAAGGCCCAGCTCCTCCGTTGTTTCGGCCGTCAGGCCGCGCTCGCGGAGGTATTGCCGTGACCGCGCGCCGCCCGGGGCCGCCAGCTGAACGCGAAAGTACGCCGCTGCACGTTCGTGCACTTTGAGCAGGGCCTCGCGCTCTACCGCATCCGATTCGCGGTTCACCTCCGGTTCGGGGACCTTCAACCCGAACTTTTGCGCGAGATGGCGTACCGCATCCTGGAACCCCAGTTTCTCGTGCAGTTCCAGAAACTTGACCACGTCCCCCCCGGCTCCGCACCCGAAGCAATGAAAGAACCCCTTGTCTCGGTTCACCGTAAAAGACGGAGTCTTTTCCGAGTGAAATGGACAGAGTCCCTTGTAGCTCTGTCCAGCCTTCTTCAGCGACACGTATTCCTGGATCACTTGCACGATGTCGGCCTGGAGCTTCAGGTCGTCGATGAAGGACTGTGGGAATAACGCCATCAAACTGGCATTGGCTTCGGCTTGGCTTACTCTTTCAGTTCCACCACCGTGACGCCGCCCCCACCCTGGTCGGCCGGCGCCGGCTGGAAGTGTGCCACGAGTGGGTGCGTCTCCAGATAGGTGGCGATGGCGCGTCGCAGCTGGCCGGTGCCATATCCATGAATGAGCCGGATGATACGTTGCTCGGTCAACAAGCTTTCATCCAGAAACTTGTCGACGCGCGACAGCGCATCGTCGACCGTCGAGCCAACAAGGTTCAGCTCTGACAGAGCGTCGGATCGGGGCTGCAAGTGAACATCGACACGCACGCGCGATGAAGCCGGTTGAACCGCCGCGAGCACCTGAAGGTCAGCGAGTCTTGCGCGCAAGCGCTTTCCCTGCACCTCGACTTCAGCTTCGCGGTCGTGTACAGCGACGACGGTACCCTCGAGACCAAAAGCACTCGCAAGCACGCGGTCGCCGACCGTCGCGGGTCGCCCGGACGGTGTACTCGTCGTGGATGTGCGCTCGGTCGCTTCGGGTCTCAACCGCTCGATGACATTCTCGACAGCGGTTCGTGCCTGGCTGCGGGTCGCGCCGGTGTCACCAGTCGACGGCGCCTCGCCACCATGACGAGCGGCCTGTGCCGCAAGTTCGGAGGTACGCCGTCGCAAATCGGCCAGTACTGCATCGATTTGGGAACGTGCTTCGCGCAAATGTTCATCCAGCGCCTGATTCAGCCGTACCCTTGATGTTTCTTCACGGTGTCGCAATGATTCTTCGCGCGCGCGCGTACGAACGTCGGCTTCGTCGAGCAGCTCGCGCTCCCGCTTGACGAGCCTGCGGTCATGATCGAGCGCTCGAAGCTCCTCATCCATCCTGGCCAGATGATTGGCCAGCTGCGCTTGCTCGGCCGACAGATTACTTCGTGCCGCGTCGACAATCGACGGGCTCAGCCCGAGTCGGCCCGCAATCTCGAGCGCGAGGCTCCGCCCCGGTGAGCCGTACACGAGGTTGTAGGTCGGCTCGAATGTTTCAGGATGGAACCCGAACGCGGCACAGACGACGCCTTCAGTCGTCGAGGCGTAGGCTTTCAGGGCATCGTAGTGCGTTGTCGAGAGGACATGTGCGCCGCGCTGTCGAAAGTGGTCGATGATTGCAACGCCGAGCGCGCCACCTTCGGTCGGGTCGGTACCTGCGCCAAGCTCGTCCAACAGCACGAGCGCCGGCTGGACGAGCGTACGGTCCATCGACGCGATATTCGTTATGTGTCCGGAGAACGTGCTCAGATTCGCGGCAATGGATTGCTCGTCACCGATGTCGGCATAGACGGAACGGAAAACAGGCAGCGAGGCAATGACTGCGGGAATGTGGAAACCGGCTTGGGCCATCACGACCAGCAGCCCGGCCGTCTTCAACGCCACCGTCTTCCCGCCAGTATTCGGACCCGTAATCAGCAAGACCCGAGTAGGCGAGATCATCACGAGATCGACAGGCGTTGGTGGCTTTCTGTTCGGATCCGATTCCCCGAGTCTTGCCAGCACGGAGGGAATCAACAATGGGTGACGGGCGCCTCGAAGCTCGAGGCGGCCATCGGAGGCCACTGCCGGTTCCACGCCATCGATAAGCTCCGCCAACCGCGCCTTGGCCTGCAGAACATCGAGCTCGGTAGCCACTTCGATCGTGCGCTGCACGTCCAGCGCACGCGAGCGGAAGCTCTCGGTAAGAATCAGCAAAATCTTGCGGATCTCTTCGGCTTCCTGTTCTTCGAGCGCCACGATCTCGTTGTTGACCTCGACCGTGCTCAACGGTTCGAGGTAGAGGCTGGCCCCGCTGCCCGAACTGCCGTGAATGATGCCGGGAATTGATGACCGGTGTTCGGCGCGCACGACCAGCACGAGGCGGCCGTTTCGCTCGGTGACGACCTGATCCTGAAGGTACCGGGCAGTCTCTTTGCCGCGGAGGTACGATTCGAGCGTGCCGCGAAGTCGGCTGCGTTGCTTCCGCAGTCGATCGCGAATCGTTCTGAGCTCTGGGCTCGCGGTGTCGACGACTTCACCAGCCGGAGAGATCTGCCGACGGACCTCGGCAATCTGTCCTTTGAACGAGGCACAGGGCTCGACGAGCGCCGCGAGTGCCGGAAAAGCTGCGGCCTGTCGCCGAACCCCCGCGCGCGTGTTGTCGATGGATTCGAGAAAGTCAGCGAACCCGACGAGCCGAAGCGGCTCGAGAGGGCGACCTTCAACAGCCAGCGCCAGAAGAACGGCTTCGATTTCGGCCGGCGCTGTCAGCGAGAACGAGCCATTCGCCTGCAGGTACTTGACCGTTTCAGTGGTGATGCCCAGGTTCTGTGCGACGCGCTGCGCATCAGTCGACGGATACAGAGCGGCCAGTCTGGAGACACCTAGTGGCGTGACGGCAAAGCTCTGCGCGACCTCGACGATGCGATCGAATTCGAGGGCTCGCAACACTCCTGTGTGCATAGAGTGGGCTGAGTTAACCTGGGGAGCACGGGGAAGGACCCCGCCCTGTCCTGCCGCCGACGGCAGGGGCGATCAATAACTCTAACACGCGGCCGAGCGCCGCGGCAACGGCCTCGTCATCTACCCATGACTCACAAATGATTGATTTTGCTTGCTATCGCGCCAGCACCAAACCCGTTGTCGATATTGACCACCGAGAGACCCATGGCACAGCTGTTGAGCATGCCGAGTAGTGCCGCAACTCCACCAAAGCTCGCGCCATAGCCCACGCTCGTTGGTACGGCTATGACCGGCGCGCGCACGAGGCCCGCGACCACGCTGGGGAGCGCCCCTTCCATGCCCGCCACGACAATCAACGCACGGGCCGAGCGCAACCGGGCGTGCTCGGCCAGAAGTCGATGGATTCCGGCGACCCCCACGTCGTACAAGCGATCGGTCGCGTTCCCCATCAGTTCGCTGGTCACACAGGCTTCCTCGGCAACCGGAAGGTCGGACGTGCCCGCAGCAACCACGAGAATTGTGCCGCGACCGGGCTCGACATCCCCTTGACGAAAACTAATCGCTCTCGCAACGGGATGGAACGTCGCATCGGGCACAACCCGCATGACGGCTTGAAAAGCGCGTTCGTCAGTCCGGGTGACGAGGAGCGTCTGGCCATGCCCGACAATCTGTTCGGCGATGCTTGCAACCTGGTCCGGGGTCTTCCCCTGACCGAACACGACTTCAGGAAACCCCTGGCGTACGGCACGATGGTGATCAACGCGAGCGAAGCCGAGATCCGCAACCGGAGCAGCGCTCAAATCGTCAAGGAGACGCGTGTGGGCGTCGCTCGGATCGAGCGCACCCCGGTGTATCTGGTCGAGGAGTTCTCGCAGCTCCGAAGGGGTCATAAAGGCTGCTTTTCGTTGACTTTGCCGACGTCGGCAGTATATCGTTGAGAGCGAGTGGTCATGACATTTTTCTTCCGATGACGTCCCTCGAAACGGTCGTTCTCGTCAGCTACTTCTTCGTTCTCAGTATTCTGGCAATTTACGGGTGGCATCGGTACTACCTCGTGTACCTGTATATGCGCCACCGGGGTGCCAGACCGCAAGCGACGGTCATGCCGTCGCCTCTGCCTCGTGTGACGGTCCAGCTCCCCATTTTCAACGAGATGTACGTCGTCGAACGCGTGATTGATGCGGCCTGCCGAATTGAATACCCGCGCGAGCTGCTCGAAATCCAGGTGCTCGACGATTCGACGGACGAAACCTGCGAGATAGCGGAGCTGGCAGTCCGAAGACATGCGGCGCAGGGGTTGAACATCACGTATATCCATCGCAATCAGCGTGATGGCTACAAAGCGGGAGCGCTCGAAGCCGGACTGAAGGTGGCGCAGGGTGAGTTCATCACGATCTTCGACGCGGACTTCCTGCCGTCGCCCGATTTCCTGCACCGCGTCATGCCCTATTTCTGCGACGCCCGCGTCGGGATGGTTCAGGCGCGCTGGGGGCACATCAACGAGGACTACTCGCTGCTCACCAAGATCCAGGCGATGCTCCTGGACGGTCATTTCGTGCTGGAGCACGGTGCACGAAACCGGGCGGGTCGTTTCTTCAATTTCAACGGCACCGCCGGCGTATGGCGGCGAACGGCAATCGATTCGGGTGGTGGCTGGCAGCACGACACGCTGACCGAGGATCTCGACCTGAGCTATCGGGCTCAGCTGAAGGGCTGGAAGTTCATTTTCCTGCCCGACGTCATCTCGCCGGCCGAGGTCCCGGTCGAGATGAACGCGTTCAAGTCGCAACAGCATCGGTGGGCCAAAGGGTCGATTCAAACCTGCCGGAAACTGCTCCCGCAGATTCTCCGGGCCCCGATCCCGTGGAGTGTGAAGGGCGAGGCGTTCTTCCATTTGACAGCCAACTTCAACTACTTGTTGATGTCGGTGCTGTCGGTCCTGATGTTCCCCTCGATGGTGATTCGCTACAACATGGGTTGGTACGAGATGCTCCTCATCGACGTGCCGCTCTTTTTCGCCGCGACCTTTTCGGTCTCCAACTTTTACATCGTGTGTCAGCGCGAACTGCATCGCGATTGGGTGTCGCGTCTGAAGTACTTGCCCTTCCTGATGTCCATTGGCATCGGACTCTGCGTCAACAATGCACGGGCTGTCATCGAAGCGTTGATTGGAAAGCCCGCTGAATTTGCGCGGACGCCCAAATATTGCATCGAGCGGGCGAACGACGAGTGGGTGGGCAAGAAGTACCGCCAGACCGTGGCCATCCAGCCGATCGTGGAGATGGCCCTGGGCCTCTACTTTACGGCGACCGTGTTTTACGCGCTCGCCAACGGCATCTACGGCACGCTGCCATTTCTCATTCTGTTCCAGGTGGGATTCCTCTATACCGGGCTCCTGTCGATCGTGCAGCAATTTGCCGGTGACGATTTGGTGCTCGGCACGCAGGTTGCGAAGTAGCATCCATCTCGAAAACCTATAGGCCGCAACTGATAACTGAATGCCGTGGCATCGCGCGGCTGATGTACGCTGGACCCCAACACCCATGACGACTGAGGTTCCGGTAAAAGGTGGCCTTGATGAGGTCGTGGCGACCTCGTCGGCAATCTGCTACCTCGATGGCCAACGGGGCGTGCTGGCGTATCGCGGCTACGACATTCACGAACTGGCCAAATGGGCGTCGTTCGAGGAGACGTGCTTCCTCTTGTGGAACGGGCGTCTGCCGAACCGCGCGGAGCTCGGTGACCTCCATTCAGAACTGGCTGCGGCCCGGCCGCTGCCCGATGCGATCCTCAGGCTGATGCGGACCTTGCCGGTCGGAGACGGCATGGACGCATTGCGTACGTTGACGTCGGCGCTGGCTCATTTCGAAGTCGAACCCGGCGGAACGCCATCGCAGGCGCGTGCGCGCACGGCGGTCCGCTTGACCGCTCAAATAGCCAGCCTCGTGGCGACATGGGGTCGACTCAGCGCTGGCGGGGGTCCCATCGCGCCGGACCCGGCCCTTGGTCATGCGGCAAACTTCCTCTACATGCTGACGGGGCGGAGACCCGACGCCACCGCAACGAGGGCGTTCGATGTGGCGCTCGTGCTGCACGCCGATCACGAGCTGAACGCTTCGACGTTTGCCGGTCGTGTCACGGCAGCGACGCTCTCAGACTTGCATTCGGCAGTCGTTGCGGCCATTGGTGCGCTCAAAGGTCCGCTGCACGGCGGCGCGAATGCCGACGTCATGCGACTCCTGCTCGAGATTGGTGCCGAGTCGACCGACGACCGGGTCGAAGAACAGATTCGTACGAGACTGGCGCGCAAGGAAAAGATCCCGGGATTTGGCCATCGTGTGTACCGTACCGAGGATCCCCGTGCCACACACTTACGGCGGATGTCCCAGGAGATCGGCAAGCGAGTGGGAAACACTCGGTGGTTCGAGATGTCCCAGCGCATCGAGGCGCTCGTGAGAGCCGAGAAGAAGCTGTATGCGAACGTGGACCTCTATTCAGCATCCACGTATTACATGCTTGGTATCCCCATCGACTTGTTTACCCCCATCTTTGCTGTCAGCCGAATTTCAGGTTGGACGGCCCATTTCCTGGAGCAGTACGCGAATAACCGGCTCATACGACCCCGAGCCGAGTACACTGGTCCACAATATCCACAACGCTTCGCCCCTCTCGAAGAACGGTAAGTTCCATTCTGTATTCTGCCTTCCGTATTCTGTATTCTGTCTTCTGAATGGACGCTCGCTTCATCCGCAACTTCGCGATCATCGCGCACATCGATCACGGAAAATCAACGTTGGCCGATCGCTTTCTCGAGCTGACCGGTGCGCTTCAACCTCGGGAAATGGAATCGCAGGTGCTCGATTCGATGGACCTCGAGAGGGAGCGCGGGATCACGATCAAGGCGCATCCTGTACGACTCACGTACAACGCACCCGACGGCCAGTCGTACGGCTTGAACCTGATTGACACTCCCGGGCACGTCGATTTTTCGTACGAAGTCACCAGGTCGCTTGCCGCCTGTGAGGGTGCGCTGCTGCTCGTCGACGCGTCGCAGGGCGTCGAGGCTCAGACGCTGGCAAATGCGTACCTCGCGGTCGAACACAACCTCGAGATCATCCCCGTCATCAACAAGATCGATCTCCCCGGAGCCCAACCCGAGGAGACCCGGCGGCAGATCGAGGAGATTATCGGACTGGACGCGAGTGGTGCCGTCCTCGCCAGTGCCAAGGAAGGCGTGGGGACGAGAGAGATTCTCCAGGCGATCATCCAGCGGTTGCCGTATCCGACAGGCGATGCCGAGGCTCCTTTACGCGCTCTCATCTTTGATTCGTGGTACGACGCGTATCGAGGCGTGGTCATTGTTGCCCGCGTGATCGACGGGCAGCTGCGCCCGGGTTTGAAGATTCGGCTCATGGCGGAGGGCCACGACTACGAGGTCGAACAAGTGGGGCTCTTCACGCCAAAGCCCCTGCAGGTCGAAGAGCTTGGGGTTGGTGAGGTCGGATTCCTGGTTGCCGGCATCAAGCGCGTGTCCGACGCGAAGATCGGTGACACCATCACGGAAACCAACCGGCCGGCGGCGCAGCCGGTTCCGGGCTTCAAGGAGCTGAAGCCGATGGTGTTCGCGGGCCTTTATCCCGTCGAAGGCCATCAATACCCGGAACTACGCGACGCGCTCGAGAAACTGCGTTTGAACGATGCGTCGTTCTTCTTCGAGCCAGAGACGTCTTCGGCCCTGGGGTTCGGGTTCCGGTGCGGATTCCTCGGTCTGCTGCACATGGATATCGTTCAGGAGCGTCTCGAGCGCGAGTTCAACATGGACCTCGTGACGACGGCGCCGGCGGTCCTGTATCGAGTGACCACGACGGACGGGGTCGTCGAAGAGATTGACAGCCCGGCGAAGCTTCCGGAGGCAGGGCGGGTTCAGAAGATCGAAGAACCGGTCATAACCGCGATGATTCTGACGCCTGCCGAGCACGTGGGAGGTATTCTCCAACTTTGCCAGGAAAAGCGAGGTGTGCAGAAGTCTCTGGAGTACGTGTCGACGAGTCGGGTGCTCGTCACCTACGAGCTGCCGTTCAACGAGGTCGTGCTCGATTTTTACGACCGGCTCAAAACGATCTCGCGCGGGTACGCCTCCCTTGACTACCATGTCACCGGGTACTGGGAATCGCCTCTGGTCAAGCTCGACATTCTCGTGAATGGTGAGCCTGTCGATGCCCTGTCCGTGATCGTCCACCGCGAGACGTCGTACGAGCGTGGCCGGGCAGTTGCGGCAAAAATGCGCGAGCTGATCCCCCGGCAGATGTTCGAGGTTGCCATTCAGGCCGCCATCGGGACGCGCGTGATCGCCCGTGAGACGGTCAAGGCATTGCGGAAGAACGTCCTGGCCAAGTGCTACGGCGGCGACATTACCCGTAAGCGGAAGCTGCTGGAGAAACAGAAGGAAGGCAAGAAACGCATGAAACGGGTGGGGCGAGTCGAAATCCCTCAGGAAGCGTTCCTCGCGGTCCTCAAGGTGGGACAAGAGGGCTAGAAACTTAGAACTGAAAACTGATAACTGAAGAAATGGCCTCATTCAAAAAGTCGGTCGTTCGTGAGTACTTCGAGTCGATCGTCATTGCCGTCATTCTCGCGCTGTTCATCAGGACGTTCGTCGTCCAGGCGTTCAAGATTCCGACCGGCTCGATGGAGCGCAACCTGCTCATTGGCGACCATCTCCTGGTGAACAAATTCGTGTACGGCCCGGCGCTTACGTCGGCTGAACGAGTGGTTCTCCCCGACAGACCCGTGAAAAGGGGAGATGTCGTCGTCTTCAAGTATCCAGAGGATCCCGAGCGCGATTTCATCAAACGGGTCATCGGCTTGCCTGGCGAGACGGTACAAGTGAAAGCCAAAAAGATCTTCATCAACGATCAGCCGATCGACGAACCCTACGTTCACTACGAGCAACCGCCATTGGGGGTCCCGGACCGGAATGAAGTCACGTCATCTGATGTTCGCGAGGAGTACGGGCCAGTTACGGTTCCTCAGGATCACTATTTTGTGATGGGGGACAACCGCGATAATTCGCAGGACAGTCGATACTGGGGTTTTCTCCCGCGCGACTACATCAAGGGACGCGCGCTCCTGGTCTATTGGTCGTACGAGGCGGAACGCGCGGATTATGTCGGCCAGGATGGAATCAATCAGCGTGTTGAAGGGGTTTTTTCCGTGATCGTCCATTTCTTTACGCGAACGAGGTGGGACCGGCTGTTTCACGTGATCCGCTGAACCCACAGTCCTCCTGGCCTGATGAGCTCGAGCGAGTCCCGCCGATAACTCCTCCAAGTTGACGCCATGCGCACGCTCATCAAGCTCGTGATTGTCGGACTGATCCTCCATGCGACCTGGCGCACCGGCTCTGCTTACAAGGCTTATTACGAGTTCCAGGACGAACTGCAGCAGCTGGCTCAGTTCGCGGCGGGCAGGTCCGAACAGGAACTGCAGAACCGTGCCCTCGAAATCGCTTCGGAGTTGAAGCTGCCTGTTTTGCCGGAGGGCGTTTCAGTCCGTCGCGAAGACAATCGCACCTACATCGATGCGGTGTACAACGCTCCGATTGAGATCCTGCCCACCCGTCGGTATCCCTGGGAGTTCAAGGTCAGCGTCGACGCGTGGTCCGTTGCCGTACCCAAGGCGACCGATTTCGTCGCCCCGCGGTAAGCGCGGCGCGTTTGGCAGCCACTTGTCAGGGCTTGGCGCCCAGTTCCAGAAAGTGCTCGAGCGACTTTGGCGGCGGCGGAACTGGATCGGCCGGTCGCGGCCGATGGAAGACGACTTTCTCGTCGCGGTCGCGTCGATCCTGTTCGTGGACGAATTCGATGGCGTTTCGAAGCGCGGTGATGGTGGCTTCGATCGAGGCTTCGACATCGCGGCGCTTCAGCCGAAGCCCGTCAATCTCGCGCTGCACATCCTCCAACCGGGCCTGGCTCTTCTGCAGCAGCAGGTCTGACCGCCCCTCGGCCTCTTTCATGATCGATCTGCGCCTGTTGCTCGGCGTTGGCCTTGATGTCCTCGGCAACTTTCTGAGCGGTGCCAAGGGTGTTTCGCAGACCTTTCTCGTGCTCACGATGCTCGTTGAGCAGACCTTCCATGCGCATCAGTTCCTGTCGCAGGCGATCGACTTCGAGCAGCGCTGTTTCGTACTCCTCGGCGACCTCGTGGAGAAGGGCCGTCACCTCGGCACGATCGAACCCACGGAACGCCGTGCGAAATCGCTGTTGACGTAAATCGAGCGGTGTGACCTTCATGAGCTGATTCTCCTGCCGAATATCGCCGTTCCGATCCGAACCATGGTCGCCCCTTCGAGCACGGCGGCCTCGAAATCGTGGCTCATTCCCATCGAGAGTTCCTGCAGCATCTCGCCCGGGATACCGGCGGCGCGCAGCCGGTCGCGAAGCTCACGAAGCTGACTGAAGTACGGCCGCGAGCCATCTGGATCCTCTGACCAGGGTGGAAGCAGCATCAGGCCAACGACCTGTGCCGCCCGACACGTCAGTGCCGCGTCGAACAGCGCGGGCACGACCGAGGGTGGCGTTCCATGTTTGGTTGCCTCGCCCGCGAGGTCGACCTGGACCAGCAACTTGGGCCGCGTCCCGGCAAGGGCCGCCATGCTATCCAGACGCTGCAGAAGTTCGAGACTGTCGACCGAGTGAATCCAGTCGAAGGCTTCGGCAGCCTTGCGGGCTTTGTTCGACTGGAGCGTCCCTATGAGATGCCACCTGATTAAAAGGTCGGTCGATCCCCCGATTTTCTGTAGGGCTTCCTGCACCCGGTTCTCGCCGAAGTCCTGCTGGCCAGCCGCAGCGGCCGCCCGGACGTGGTCAAGACCGAAGGTCTTCGAGACGGCAACCAGTCGGACTTCTCCGGCCTGACGACCGGCCCGCGAGGCCGCTCGGTCGATGCGGGCGCGCGTGTCATGGAGCCTGGATTGGATGTCGGTTTCGAGGGACACGAGGGACCGGGATCGGGGATTGGGGGTTAGGGATTGGAATCAGGGGTTCGGGATTCGGGGACTGGGGATCCAATCCCCAACCCCCAATCCCCAATTACTTCGGGATGGCCCCGAGGATGTTCTTGGCCTGATCGGCGTACTGACCGGTGGGAGCGAGCTTGAGGTAGGCCTCGAATTCTGCTCGAGCCTCCGCCAGCTTGCCGCCGTTGACGAGCGCCATGCCGAGTTGATAGTGCGCGGGCGCATGGTTCGGATCTGCCTTGAGCGCCGCTTCGAAGTGCCCGCGTGCCTCTTCCGGTTTGCCGGCGTTCCAGGCAATGACACCCTGGTTGTAAAGCGAATCTGCGCTGCCACCACCTGCAGCCGCTCCTGCACCGCCAAGCTCGGTGGCCTTCGCGCTGGCCTGCGCCGCCAGATCGAACTTCTTCTGGGCGTTGTATACGTTGGCCAGCCCGTTGTACGCATCGGCATGATCAGGCTTCAGCTCGATGGCTTTCTTGAATGCCGCTTCCGCTTCTGCGTAATTCTTGAGCGACATCTGCGAGCGACCGATGGTGTCGTAGCAGTCGGCGCAGGTCGGAATCGCGGCCGCCACCTCGGTGTACTTTGCGATGGCCGTCTGATGATCTCCAGCTTTGACTGCGGTGCTGGCCTCCTCGATGAGCTTTTGGAGGGCGTTGGTCTTGGCTTTGTCTTCCTCGCTCAGACCGGCTCCCGCCGCAAGCACGAGATTGACTCTCGCCGGGGCGCCCTGTTTGGCCTGCGTGTCTCTCGACGCCTTCAGCTTATCCTTCTCGACAGTCACGGTATACGCGCCCGAGGGCACGCCAATCTGGAAGAACTCACCCTTCTTGTCGGTTTTGAGCTGAAATTTCCGGCTGCTATCTTTGCTGGTGATGGTCACCAGCGCGCCTTCGACGGGCTGGTTGTTGGCGTCAACGACAATGCCCTGGACGATCCCCTGAGCAGCCGCGGGCGACGCGAAGAGCAACACCGGCAAGGACGGCACCAGCCAGGCTCAGCAGTCTCCAACGGGAAATCGAACGCATACAAAATCCTCCCGGCGATCCGCGTAATCCGCGCGATCCGCGTTGCCGATTGATGAACCGGTACTTTGCTAGTCTACCCCAAAACCAGCATTCGACGGGACACGCGCGGGGTTCAACCGAACGTCGGCCCGACCGAAAAACGCGTTGATGTCGTCCAGTTTGTGCGTGACGGGCGCGGGCGGCAGCGACTGCAGAAACCGCTGCCCGTACGCCTTGGTGCGCAGACGTGGATCCAGTACGGCCAGCACACCTCGATCGTGGCGATGTCTGATCAGGCGTCCCAATCCCTGCTGGAGGGTGAGGATGGCAAGTGGCACCTGGTAGTCGGAAAACGGGTTGCCGCCGCGGAGCTGCACGGCCTCCATACGCGCGGCCGTAATCGGATCGCCGGGCGACGCAAACGGTAGTTTGTCCACGATGACGCAGCTGAGCGCTTCGCCCATGACGTCAACCCCCTGCCAGAAGCTCGATGTGGCGAAGAGGACGGCGTGCGGGGTCGAGCGAAACTGCGCAAGGAGCGTAGAGCGGGGAGCCGCGCCCTGGACGAACAGCGGAAAACCGAGTGCGGGTTCGACGAGCGCCCTGCACGCCACGGAGGGCCGTGTAGCTGGTAAACAACACGAATGCGCGCCCGTTGGTTCGACGCAGGATTTCGAGCACTTCATGCGCCGCGGCCTCGATGAATCCGGTCGAGCGAGGATCGGGCATTTTCCGCGGCAGGTAAAGGATCGCCTGGTTCGCATGGTCGAATTCGGAAGGCCATCGTCCGAGAACCCGCGCGCTCGTGCCCGACGATGCCAAGCCGCGTGGTGACGTAGTCGAACGACCCGTCCACGGTCAGGGTTGCGGACGTGAGGATCGTGGCCTGCATACGGTCGAGGAGCACCTCGCGGATGATCGCTGACACGTCGATGGGTGCCGCCCGCAGCACAACGCCTCGACCTCGAATCTCGAGAAAATAGACGTAGTCGGCGTCGCCCGCGCGGAGCAGAAACTTCAGATGGTCGCGCAGTTCGACGGCCCGTCGCGACAAACCCAAGCAAATCTTCCAGTAGCGGCGTCTCTCCGCTGCCGGACTTGGGTTCCCGCAAGAGATGGATCGTCGCCTCGAGATTGTCGAGGGCGCCAACCAGCATCGCACCCTCTTCGGCCACTTCGCTCAGTGCCTGCGGTTCCAGCCTGACGCGCTCTTCAGAGGCCCGAGTCCCGAGACGGCTCAGCATCAGCGCGCCAAAGAAGAGTCTGGCACGATCCCGCATCCGATCGACGGCCTGGCGCAACTCATCGGCATCGTCCAGGAGGACCTCGAGCCCGAGACAGCGTTCGCCATCACGGATGAGGTCGTCCACTCGGTAGTTGCTGACGGCAATGCCGAAATATTGCGTGGCCACATCCTCCAGCTGATGCGCCTCGTCTACGACCGCGTAGGAGCAACCGGGGATGACTTCGCCGTATGCGCCCTGCCGGACGGCGGCATCGGCGCAGAGGAGATGATGATTGACAATGACGAGATCCGACTCGGCGGCGCGTTGCCGCATGCGCGTGACGAAACATTCGCTGTATCGCGGACACTCGGTGCCGATGCAGTTTTCCGAGCTCGCGGCAATGCCGGGCCAGAACGGGATGTCTTCGGGAAGCTCTTCGAGTTCTGCGCGATCCCCGGTCTCGGAGCGCGCAGCCCACGCGTCGAGCAGCGGGATCCAGGCCGCGGCGGATTCGAAGGCAGCCTCAGGGCTCTCCCGAAAGCTCTCGTAGCGGTGCAGGCACAAGTAGTTGCCCCGCCCCTTCATGCAGGTGGCCTTGAATGGGGCGCGAAGGGCCTCCCGCAGAAGCGGAAGATCTTTCGTGTAGACCTGCTCCTGAAGGTTCTTGGTGCCGGTGGACACGAGGACGCGATGTCCGCTCAGAATGGCCGGCACCAGATAGGCGAGCGTCTTTCCGGTTCCCGTACCGGCTTCGGCGAGCAGCACGCCACCCCGATCGAAAACATCGGCAACAGCCGCCGCCATCTCACGCTGTCCCTGTCGCGGCTCGAAGTCCGCGACGGTCCGCGCAAGGGGACCATCGTCTGCAAACGCCGCAGCAACCGCGGCAGTTAGTGGAGCCGCTCTGGATAGAGAGGGAACTTCCGGCACAGCTGTTCGACTTCTACGCGAATCTGAGCGAGCACGCTGTCATTGTCTGGGGCCGACAAGGCTCGAATGAGATAGTCGCCAATGAGATCCATCTCGGGCTCACGCATGCCACGGGTCGTGACGGCAGGTGTTCCAACGCGAATGCCGCTCGCGACCATGGGCGGGTTCTGGTCGAAGGGAATGGTGTTCTTGTTGACGGTAATTCCCGCTTTACCAAGCGCGGCTTCAGCCGCTTTCCCCGTCACGCCCTTCGAGAACACGTCAACCAGCATCAGATGATTGTCGGTGCCGCCGCTGACCAGGCGGAAACCGCCAGCGACCAGGACTTCGGCAAGGCGCGAGGCGTTGGCGACAATCTGCCGTTGGTAGGCGGCAAACGAGGCTTCAGCCGCTTCCTTCAAGCACACCGCTTTTGCGGCAATGATGTGAACGAGCGGTCCTCCTTGCACTCCGGGAAAGACCGAGCGGTCGAGATCCTTGGCGTACTGTTCGCGGCACATCGCCATGCCGGCGCGGGGTCCACGTAGCGTCTTGTGAGTGGTTGTCGTGACGAAATCCGAGTGCGGGACCGGGCTGGGATGCACACCCGCAGCGACCAGGCCGGCAATATGAGCCATGTCGGTCACCATGATGGCCCCAACGCGACTCGAAATTTCCCGGATCCGAGCGAACTCGATAAAGCGAGGATACGCACTCGCCCCGACCATGATCAGCTTCGGTTTGTGCGCTTCGGCCAGCCTGGATAACTCCTCGTAGTCGATGCGCTCGTCGTCGCGGCGAACCCCGTAGGGGATGATCTTGTACAGCTGACCCGAGAAGTTGAGTTGGTGCCCGTGGGTGAGGTGTCCGCCATGTGAAAGGTTCATGCCCAGGACCGTGTCGCCAGGTCGCACAGCCGCGAAATACACGGCCATGTTCGCCTGTGCTCCTGAATGCGGCTGAACGTTGACATGATCGGCGCCGAAGAGCGCCTTCGCCCGTGCGATGGCGAGCGATTCGACCACGTCGACTTCTTCGCAGCCTCCGTAATAGCGGCGGCCGGGATAGCCTTCCGCGTATTTGTTGGTGAACACAGAGCCGGCCGCTTCCAGCACGGCGGAGCTCACGAAGTTTTCGGAAGCGATCAACTCGAGCCCCGACGCTTGACGGCGCGTTTCGGCGCTCGATGGCGCGCGCGATTTCCGGGTCGACGCTGGCCAGCGGATGCTGCATGGATGTGAGGGTGTCAGTCGGCATAGGTGTGCTCGACGCGTTCCATGTTCTCGACTAGCGGCGTTGTTCCGCTTCTCGGATTTGATCGATGCGGCGCTGGTGCCGTCCGCCCTCGAATGGCGTGGCCAACCAGAGTGTCAGGATTTCATCGGCCAGACCAAACGCGACAATGCGACCGCCCATCGAGAGCACGTTCGCGTCGTTGTGCAAGCGGGAGAGTCGTGCCGTGTACAGGTCGTTGCACAACGCGGCCCGAACACCGGCGACTTTGTTGGCGGCGATTTGCTCTCCCTGTCCGCTGCCACCGAGCACGATTCCACGATCGGCCCGGCCATCGACGACGGCGCGGCCAACGCTGATGCAGATGGGGGGATAGTCGACAGCTTCTTCGCTTTGGGTTCCGTGATCGTCGATGGAGTGACCAAGTCGATCGAGCGTCTGTTTCAGATGCTCTTTCAGCCGGAACCCGGCGTGATCGGCGCCAATCGCGATCCGCATCGGCGGCAATTGTACTATGTGTCATGGTTCCGATGGTTGTCGTGTCCGCCCGCGGAGAATCCCGACTGCGCGATGGGCATTTCTGGATCTACAGGAGCGACGTGACCCATGTCCGCGCATCGGCAGGCGACATCGTACACGTTGTCGGTCCACGCTCGCGGGGGCTCGGGTATGCGCTGTACAGCGACCGTTCCCAAATCGCGCTGAGGCTGCTGACCTTTGGCGATCAGTTGCCCGACCATTCGCTCTGGTCGGCTCGGATTCAAGCCGCGCTCGCGTTCCGCGAGTCTCTCGGGATCGACGCCACGGCGTATCGTGTAATCCACGGCGAGGCCGACTTGTTGCCCTCCTTGGTCGTGGACCGCTATGGCGACTACCTCGTCGTTCAAGCGCTCTCGCAAGCCATCGATCGACTGCTCCCTGAGCTGGTACGCCTGCTCGTGGATCTGACCGGGGCACCCGGTGTGCTCGCACGCAACGACCCGAAAGTCCGGCTTCTCGAGGGGCTCGATCAGCGTGTGGATCTGGCGCACGGGGAAGTTCCGGAGAAGGTTGTCGTCCGTGAAGGGGAGATCGAGTATGAGGCCGATCTCTGGCGGGGCCAAAAGACCGGGCTGTTCCTTGATCAACGGGAGAATCGCGCCGCAGCGCAGGCGTATGCCCGCGGCCGACTGCTCGATTGCTTCAGCTATAACGGTGGATTCGCCTTACAACTTGGCCGTGCGTGTTCGGAAGTCGTCGCCGTTGACATTTCCGAGGACGCCGTCGCGCGCACGCACGCCAACGCGACTCGCAATGGGTTCGAGCATGTGCACGGTCTGGCTGCCAACGTCTTCGACGACCTGCGTCGTCGCGAGCAGGACGGGGAGCGCTTCGACACGATCGTGTTGGACCCACCCGCATTTGCAAAAAACAAGGGGTCCGTTCCCAATGCCCTCGCGGGTTACCGCGAGATCAATCGGCGCGCCTTGAAACTGCTCCGGACTGGTGGGTATCTCGTGACGTGCAGCTGTTCATACAACGTAGATGAGGCCACGTTCGGGCAGGTGGTGCACGAAGCAGCCCTCGACGCCGGGGCACGGGTCACGGTCGTCGAAAAGCGGATGCAGTCGCGCGACCATCCCGTGATGCTGGGGATTCCGGAGACGTACTACTTGAAGTGCCTGATCCTGCGTCGCGTGCTATAGTGACCGTCTCGCTGACCGCCAGGGGTATCCCGGAACGCGGATTGAACGCGAAAACGGGATTGAGACGACACCCTTGGAACCTGAACCGGTTGAGACCGGCGTAGGGAGTGCGGTACCTGCCTGTGGCAAGTTTGTCACCGCTCTCCAGTCGGCGGGTCTAAAGACCCGCCTCTACCGTGGTCTTACTACCGTCGTTCCTGTAGAAGCGGGTCTTTAAACTCGCCCGGCAGTCGTCCCTGATAGGACCTGGTAGAGGCGGGTCTTTAGACCCGCCGACAGGCAAGGAGCTCTGTCATGACCGTCCGAACGCCATCAACGCCGGCAAGTCCGTCTGACTTCTCGGCCGCGTTTCCGAACTCTCGCAAAGTGTACGTGGAGCACCGTGTGTCTCGAGAGCCGTATGGCTCGTTCACGGTGCGGGTACCCGTACGCGAAGTGGCCGTCTCGGGTGGCGACACCGTCGTTCAGCTGTACGACACGAGCGGCCCGCAGGGAGAGGACGTCACCAAAGGGTTGCCCTCGGTACGCCACGAATGGATCCTCGCACGCGGTGATGTCCTCACGGTGAACCATGGTCCTGTTTCAGGGGCCCGGCCCGTGTTGCGGGGCCGCGGGGCGGTGACACAGTTGCACTACGCCCGTCGCGGAATGGTGACGCCGGAGATGGAGTTTATTGCCATCCGTGAAGGATTGAATCCGGACTTCGTCCGTTCGGAGGTCGCGCGCGGCCGCGCGATTATTCCAGCCAATATCAATCACCCCGAGACAGAGCCGATGATCATCGGCCGCAATTTTCTGGTGAAGATTAACGCCAACATCGGCAACTCCGCCGTGAGCTCGTCGATCCAGGAAGAGGTCGAAAAGCTGCGGTGGGCGACGTTGTGGGGCGCCGATACGGTCATGGACCTGTCGACCGGTAAAGACATCCATGAAACGCGCGAGTGGATCATCCGCAATTCAGCGGTTCCCATTGGCACGGTGCCGATTTATCAAGCCCTTGAAAAAGTTGGTGGCAGGCCGGAAGCGCTTACGTGGGAAATGTATCGCGACACGCTCATCGAACAGGCGGAACAAGGTGTCGACTATTTCACCGTTCATGCCGGCGTGCTGCTGCGCTATGTGCCGCTCACCGCTCGCCGCACGACGGGGATCGTGTCGCGAGGCGGGTCGATTATGGCGAAGTGGTGTCTGGCTCATCACCAGGAGAACTTCACGTATACGCATTTTCGGGAGATCTGCGAAATCATGCGTGCCTACGATGTGGCGTTCTCGCTCGGCGATGGATTGCGGCCCGGTTCGATTGCAGACGCGAACGATGAAGCGCAGTTTGCGGAGCTGAAGACGCAGGGAGAGCTGACGAAGATTGCCTGGGAGTACGACGTGCAGGTGATGAATGAGGGGCCGGGTCACATTCCGATGCACCTCATCAAGGAAAACATGGAAAAGCAACTCGAGTGGTGCGATGAAGCCCCCTTTTACACGCTTGGTCCGCTGACAACCGACGTCGCGCCGGGATACGACCACATCACGTCGGCGATTGGCGCGGCCATGATTGGTTGGTACGGCACCGCCATGCTTTGCTACGTGACCCCCAAAGAGCATCTCGGGCTGCCGAATCGCGATGACGTCAAAGCGGGTGTCATTGCCTACAAGATCGCGGCGCACGCGGCAGACGTGGCAAAAGGACATCCGCGTGCGCAAATCTGGGACGATGCACTGTCGAAAGCACGGTTTGAGTTCAGGTGGGAAGATCAGTTCAACCTGGCACTCGATCCGGTGACCGCGCGCGCGTACCACGACGAGACCTTGCCAGCCGAGGGCGCGAAGACGGCGCACTTTTGTTCGATGTGCGGTCCCAAATTCTGCAGCATGGAAATCACGCAGCAGGTGCGGGACTATGCCGCCGAACATGGCGTCAGCGATGACGAGGCCGTCAGGATTGGGATGGACGAGAAATCAGTGGAGTTCCGAAAGGCAGGCTCTAGGTTTTAGGCGTTCCAAACCCTATTTCGCCGTGCCAGGTGGTGCCGCGACGATCTGAATGATCGTGGGGAACCGCGCCGGTGTCGCCTTGGGCTTAGGGTTGAGGTATCCCTCGGACCCTCCCCATTTGTAGTCTTTGATCGTGATGCTCGGTGGGAATGCCATGCTCTCTTCGCGGAACCTGGCGATCTCGAACGTGTGCGTCGATGGCTGCTCGAAAAGAAGGTCGCCCCCCCTCTTGAGGACCGTCTTGTAGTAGGCCACGATCTCGTTGAAGCTTGCCTGAGCCCCGAACAGATAGAACCGCTGTCGTTGACCAGCATCGTAGGAAACCAGGAACTGGGCGTTCGGGTAGAGTGGGACTCCCAGCGTCGCTTCAGTCGGGACTGCGCTCGCCGGATTGTCCGTCGGCTTGGGCTCGGCAGGTTTTGACGGCGCTGTCGGGCTCCCGGGTCGAGGAGGCGGAAAGGGTCTAGGAGCCTGACCGGCGACGCTCGTCGACGTGAAGAGCACGAGCGCCGCAAGCGCTGTCAATCGCATGTCCTTATTCTATCGGGAATTTCCAACCCGGTTCGGGTGTTCTTCATTGAAGGAGCCGTGTCTCGCGCCGCAGTGTGAAAAAATGCGGTAGGATCGGAGCGCGGGATTCGCGAAGGAATGAAGTTATGAAGAATGGGATGAAAACGGCCTTGCTGCTCGGTGCGCTCAGTGGGTTGTTCCTCGTTATTGGTCAGATGCTCGGCGGCCAGACCGGGTTGGTCCTTGCGTTTGGGGTCGCCGTCCTGATGAACTTCGTCTGTACTGGTTCTCCGACAAGATCGTCCTGCGCATGTACCGCGCCCAGGAAGTCGGCCCCGAGCATCGGCTTCATCAGCTCGTGTCGAGGCTGGCGCGCCAGGCGAATCTCCCGCAGCCTCGTGTCTACGTAATTCCCGATCACTCGCCGAATGCCTTTGCGACGGGTCGAAACCCCTCGCATGCTGCGGTAGCCGCGACGCAGGGCATCCTTCAGGCGCTCGACGAACGGGAACTCGAAGGTGTGATCGCCCACGAGCTGGCGCACGTCAAGCATCGAGACATTCTCATCAGTTCCGTGGCGGCAACGGTGGCTGCTGCGATCATGATGCTGGCCAACTTCGCGCGGTTCGCAATGTTCTTCGGCGGTGGCCGGAGCGACGAACGCGACGGCCCCGGTCCGCTTGGGCTGCTGGCGACGGTGATCCTCGCGCCGATTGCGGCCATGTTCATCCAGGCCGCCATCTCCCGCTCCCGTGAGTTCGCAGCCGACGCGGGCGCAGCATCCATTGTGGGTTCCCCCTACGGTCTCGTGGATGCACTGAAGAAGATCGATCGGGCGTCCAAACAGATTCCCATGAACGCCAGTCCGGCCACGGCGCACATGTTCATCATCAAACCGTTCAGTGCTGGCGGACTCATGGCAATGTTCAGTACGCACCCGCCGACCGAGGCACGGATTCAAGCGCTGCTCCAGCCGCGGTAAGGGCTGGGCCTAAAGCTTCCCCTCCGACAAATCGAGAGCCGGCTGCGTCGGCGTTGACACGCCGACAGGCTCGGCCTCTTCGCGCGATTCCCTTCCCTTCAGTCCATATCGCGTCTGAAGAAGCTCCATCACCGACCTCACCTCGGCGGCATACGCCTTCGGCACATACGCCCGCGACTGATACAACCGTTGGTACTTCGGGACGAGCGCCGGAAACTCCTGAGCAAGGTACTCGAAAAAATGGGTTCGCGTGCCGTCTTTGAGGTGAAGCACGACCGACCCCATGAACGCAGCGCCATGATCGGCAATGGCCTTGATGGTACGCTCCAGTTTGGCGGGCTGCGATGTGATGCCCGGCACAATTGGCGCGATGAGCACACCCGCGCGCACGCCGGCATCGACCAGCAGGCGCACCGCGCGAAGGCGTTGAAGAGGGTGCGAGGTTCCGGGCTCGAGTGCATGCCAGGCGTCCTCGTCGACGGTCGGCACCGAGAAGTACACCGTGCATCGAGCACGCTTCGAGAGGTCGCTGAGAACATCCCGGTCGCGCACGGCCATCGGACCCTTGGTCACGATCCCGACGGGATTCCGCGCAGCACAGAGAGCCTCGAGTGAACGACGGGTGAGACGGTAGTGACCTTCAATCGGCTGATATGGATCCGTGGCCGTGCCCAATGCGACCAGTTCACCCTTCCACGAAGGTCGGTTGAGCTCGGCCTGGAGCACCTCCGGGAAGTTCGTCTTCACAAAAATCATGGAAGCGAAGTCGTCTCCGCTGCCAAGTTCGAACTGCGTGTGATAGCGCCGGGCGAAGCAGTAGTGGCAGCCGTGAGTGCATCCGCGGTACGGATTCAGCGTCCATCGGAAAGGCATCCCTTCGACGCGATTCAGCGCCGAGCGGCACCGCACCTCCTGATAGCGCGCATCGTCTCCTCGAAGCACCGCGTCCGGAAGGCCCTCCACACCGCTCTCCTTGACGATGAGCGCGATTTGTCTCGTGGTGGGCTTCTGCTGTCCCAGATCAAAAAGCAGTGGTTCTGTGGCCATCACAGCGAGGCTCTTCGATAGATTCGCTTTTATTTCGCCTCATGTCAAGCGGCTGTTCCAGCTCGATTTATGTGAAGCTATCGCGCATGGCAGGACTGGTGACGCTGGAGGCAATCCAACAGGCGGCACAAGAGGATCAGGCGGCGTCGTTCGACGCACTCCGGTTCTGGATGTTTCGGAGTCACCGGCGCCGCCCTTGTGGTTGAAGTGTGAAAACCTCCAGCTTGCGGGTGCCTTCAAAATCCGCGGTGCCTTGAACATGATCGGGCGGCTGGACCCAGCATCGTCGCGTCAAGGCGTCATCACCTATTCCTCGGGCAACCACGGACGGGCGGTGGCCCTGGCTGCAAAGCTCGCCGCGATTCCCGCGACGGTCGTCATGCCAGTTACGGCGCCGGCGATCAAAGTGGGATCAGTCAAAGACCTTGGCGCGGAGGTGATCCTCGAGGGCACGACATCGGCCGATCGAAAACATCGAGCCGACCATGAAGCTCGCGAACGTGGTCTGATCATCGTCCCGCCGTTCGATCACGAATGGATCATCGCGGGTCAGGGAACGATTGCGCTCGAAATCTTCGAGCAGTGTCCGAATCTCTCCCGGGTGTATGTGCCGGTTGGCGGCGGAGGCCTCATTTCCGGCATTGCTGCAGGCGTCAAACAGCTCGGCGACGGGATTCACGTGATTGGTGTGGAGCCGGCAGGAGCAGCGAAGATGACCGCGTCACTGGCCGCGGGACAACCCGTTACGTTGCCGAAATCGGAAAGCATCGCAGACGGCCTGTTGCCCGTGCGGCCTGGTGACCTGACATTTGCTCACGTCAAAGAGTTCGTCGACGATGTCGTGACCGTTCCGGATTCCGCGATCGCGAAGGCTGTGGGCTGGCTGTTTCGTGAAGCGAAGCTCGTGGTTGAGCCCAGCGGTGCGGCCGCATTTGCGGCCGCGACGATTGCGAGAGAGACCGGCAAATCTCAGGGAGCCGCTGTCGCAATCGTGAGCGGCGGCAACATCGCTGCTTCAGATCTTGCAGCTCTCGTTTCCTGACCCTCGTAACCCCCCCTAACCCTCCTAACCCCTCCTCTTCCGTCCGTTCTCTCCAGTAGTCGAGCAAATCGCTCAATGTCCGCTCGATTGGAATGGTTGCCATCCATCCCACCTCTTCATGGATGCGTCTGGGGGTTACCCAGAAGGAGCGGCATATCGTTTGGACGCATGCGTGCGGGATCCGGGCGAACCTCCACGCGAACGCGAGCCTGACCGACGAGCTGCTGCAGAAGGTCGGCGATCCGGTAGGAGCACCCCGAGCAGACGTTGTAGGGCATCGCGGGCCGGCCTCGTTCGACGATGGCCTTGTAGGCGCGCACGACATCGCGAACATCGCTGACATCGCGGCGGGCGTCGAGGTTGCCGACCCGAATGACCGGCTCTTCCAGACCGGCTTCTATGCGCGCCAGCTGACGGGCAAAGCTCGAGGTCGAGAAAGATGGATCCTGTCGTGGCCCTGCGTGATTGAACGAACGGGTGACGAACACTGACAGCCCGTCTTGGGCTGCGACCTGCAGCCCGAGCCGCTCCTGCGCGAGCTTGCTCGTAGCGTAGGGACTGCGCGGGCCGAGCGGCGAATCCTCTTCAAGCGCTTCGGTCGAAGGACGATAGACAAGCGCCGACCCCGGAATGAGGACCCGGCTCGACAATCCACCAAGGCGAATTGCCTCGAGCAGATGGTGCGTGCCGAGCACGTTGGTTTCGAGCGTGCTCGTCGTGCTGCGCCAGGATTCCCCAGTGTGCGCCGCACCGGCGAGGTGATAGATCACTTCGGGTCGCGCTTGCGCAATTGCCGCGCGGACAGCCGCGGCATCGAGCAGATCGACCGCCATCCATCGGACAGAATTCACCGGAGGGGGCTCGCCCGTGCGGCCGATACCAGCCGATCACCGGCGTCTCGTCCTGGACCAGCAAGTCGATGAGGTGACTTCCGCCGAAACCGGACGCACCAGTGACCAGGACAGACATCAGGAGCGTCTGCCGTATTGGGTTTCGTAGTACGCACGGAAGGAAGGATCGGTTTCCCTGATAGGTCGCCACCACCACTCGTTCGCGCGATACCACTCGACCGTGTCGTTCAGACCGCTCGGCGAAGTCAACCTGTGGCCGCCACCCGAGTGCCGTCAACTTGGTTGTGTCGAGTGCGTAGCGACGATCGTGACCCGGCCGATCGGGTACGCGCGCGATGAGGGATTCGGGCTTCCCCACAATGCGGAGGATCGCCTGCGTGAGATCGAGATTGGCGAGCTCCTGACCCCCACCGATGTTGTACGCCTCACCTGGTGCGCCGCGCTCGATCACGAGATCGAGGGCTCGACAATGGTCACTCACGTGCAACCAGTCACGCACGTTCAGGCCGTCGCCATACAGGGGCAAGGGGATGTTGTCGATCGCGTTGGTGACGAACAGCGGAATGACCTTTTCGGGAAACTGGTAGGGACCGTAGTTGTTGGAGGCGCGTGTCACGACGACCGGAACACCGAAGGTTGCCCAATAGCTGTACGCGAGGCGGTCCGCGCCGGCTTTGCTCGCCGAATACGGATTACGCGGCTTGAGCTCATCGGTCTCCCGACTACGCCCGGTGGCGACGCTTCCGTACACCTCGTCGGTTGAAATCTGCACGAACCGCCGCAACGATTGAGCCTCGCGCGCGGCTTCGAGCAGGACGAACGTGCCGTACACGTCGGTTCTAATGAATTCCCCGGCTGCGAGAATGGAGCGGTCGACGTGGGTTTCCGCGGCAAAGTGGACGACGAGCTCGGACTGCCGCACGAGAGGCGCCGCAATGTTCGGATCTGCCACATCGCCCTGGACGAACCTGTGACGGGGATTGTTAATGACGTCGTGAAGGGTCTCCACGCGTCCGGCATACGTCAGCTTGTCGAGTGTCGTAATACGCCAGTCCGCGTGTTGATCGAGGGCGTAGCGGACGAAATTGCTGCCGATGAATCCGGCGCCACCGGTGACCAGGACCTCAACCATCTTTTCTCGTCCAGTCGTACGGCAGCGTCCCGTGGGGAGCGATCCGATACTCGTCCGGATCGCCGTACCGATAGGGTTCGGTCGGGACGTTCACGACGAGCGCCATCTCTTCGCCGATGTTCTTCCAGCCGTGATAGACGAGATTCGGGACCTGTACCAGGACAGGGTTTTGCGTTCCAATCCAGAACTCGTTGACCGCACCCTCAGTGGGCGAGCCGGGGCGCGTGTCAATCAGGACAAGCTTCACGATGCCGCTGATGCACGAAAAATTGTCGACCTGACGCTGGTGGTAATGCCAGGCCTTGACGACTCCCGGGTACGTGGCCGACACGTACACCTGTCCAAACCTCGTGAAGAGGTCCGAATCATCAGCTCGCAGAATCTCCATCAGCCAGCCCCTATCGTCGGGAATGACTCGCAGCGTCTTCGTCTTGACGCCTTCGATGATGCGGCGGCTCCCTGCCGCGACGGAGTACTGAACCGGAGTCGTCACAGATGCTCCTCTTTGCAGCGTTGTACAAGTAGCGGCCGGCTCAGCCGGCCGCGAACGTCCGCTTGAAGGGAAGGCGGACGCTACATTAACGCAGATCGGCGCTACGGCGCGCCACCAAGCGCGCCGAAAAAGTTCGAGAACGAGCCGATGCCGGCCAGGGTGAAGGAAAAATTGAGCCTGCGATCCTCGACGACAGGCGCCCGAGTGCCCAGTCGGCTCAGATCGAACATCTGATACTCAACCGAGAAGCCGCAGCACTGGGCATTGTAGTAGGCCATGATCCGCTGTTGCAGCAATGAATTCAAGCGCACGTCGTAGTTGAAGGAGTAATGCGTGCCGAAGCGGTTGTCCCTGGTGCGCAGCAGCGTCGCCTGATTCAGGTAGTGGTCGAGCTGGTTGGGATCGTTGAACCCTGGAAGGCCCTCGATGAATCGGCGCTGGCTCCAGCCAATCGTGGACTGGAGCCGGTCACGCACCACGATGGTCGCGTCGGCTCCCAGCGACCGAAATGCAGTGAACTGCGTGTCGTATTCGGCGCGGAAACTGCCGAGAGTTTCGAGCGTCGGCGCGACGCGCGCTTGAATCGAAATGGGTGAAAAATGGGACGGCGCCGGGCCATTGAAGCTCGTTCGATAGTACTGATCGAACTGTGCGGCATTCTCGTCGGTGTAATAGGTCTGGCTGATGCTCAAGCTGGCAATCTCACGCGCGGTTGGCGTGGGGGCGGTGCCTTCTCGTCGTCTGGCGTAGAGGCGGTTGTTGATGCCGTACCTGTACTGGGTCATCTTCCCGACGACCGTGTCAACGGCATCGAGCTTGACGATCGAGTCGAACTCATCGATCGGGCTCAGCCGCTGGAAGTTCAGGAACGGTTCAATCGTGTGCTTGAAACGCTCTGCATAGCGATTCTTAGGGGTGTCGAAGATTCTCGTAAAGACCGGTCCCACCAGCTGCGACTGGAAATCAAAGTAGCGGCGCGAGAGGCCTTCCCGAACTTGGGTTCCGTTCGACCAGACTCTCAGTCCAGAACGTATTGCGCCAGCCCACCGATGTGTTGATGGTCAGAAATGGCCAGCGGGTAAACGGCAACCGTACCACCGGAACCACGTCGAGCCTGTCGAGGCCTTGATCCTGAACCGTCGTAGCGTCCCTGTTCTCGCGTAAGAGATGCGAATAATCGCTGGCGAATGAGAAGTACAGGGGTGACCTCCCGATCGGGCGCTCACTGCGCGTCATCATCAGGCGGGGAGTGGTCCCGTTCTGCGATGAGCTCGTGGTTCCGTAGAAAGTCTCTGACCGTTCGTAAGCGCCGGTGACGTTGTAGATCCCCCAGACGCCCGGTCAATGCCGTCGCAATCGACCGGGACCGCCGCGAGGCTTCGTAAATGTTCGTGTTGTACGTCTGCTGGACCGTGATGTCAGAGAAATAATCGACTCGACCCCTCGCTCGCAGGTGGCGCCCCAGGCCCTGGTTGGCCGCGCCACGGACCTCGTAGCTTCGACGGGCCGGCTGCAGCGAGGTGGTTCCATCCGCATTCTGTATCGTCGTTTCGTCCTCGTCGAGAAGATACGTTCGGAGGTTTCCTTCCGATCCCGGCGCCAGGACGTAGCGATACTCACCGCCCACTCCCTGACCGGTTTTCGAAAACCAATCGTGCATCACGGTGGCGTCGTGACTACGATTGATGGCCCAGAAAAAGGCATTGCTCAAAGTCTGACCGCGAAAGGTTGACATGCCGTACTGCGGGATCAGGAAACCGGTCGCTCGATCTTCGTCGTTGATTGGATAGTAAAAGACGGGGAAGTAGAAGACCGGCACCCCTTTGACCTTCAGCAGCGAGTTTGTCAGAAACGCGTACTCGTCCAGACTCAGAATCACGCTGCCAGAAGTCAGCTGCCATCGAGGGCTCGGCTGCACGCAGGTCGTAAAGGCACCTTTGGACACTTTGTAACGCGTTGGACCAATCTTTTCGACCGATTCGCCATAGAACATCACATCCGGTTCCTGTGTGCCGAACATGCCTGGCTTCCGGTCCACCTGCAAGGCCATGGTTCCGTATGCGTTGTAAAACGTCCCGGTCTTCGTGTCGACATTGAAATCGATGTGGTCGGCTGAAACCCTCTGGTTGGTCTGAGAAAAGACGACGTTGCCGGATGCCTTCAGCTGTTTCGTGTCGCTGAAGTAATCGACTGTTTCCGCCAGCAGCTGCATGTCCTTGTTGTTGATCTCGACTTTGTCGGTCAACTTCCAATGGAACTCGGACACGCGCTCGGTTGTTCCGGAAATGGATGTTTCGATTCCAGGGATCTGTGCTTCAACCGCCCGGCTCGAGAGAAGGGCAACTACTGCCGCCCCAAGTATCGCTTTTCGGAAGGTGTGCCTCGTCAATGAGTGGCCCGTCATGAAAGTCTCAACTCGCAAAGCCCTCAACCTTGAGACTTCTGGCAGCCCAGGCTGGGGGACGGCCGCCATGGATGCAGGATAGCACGCGTACAGCCGCGACGACACCCACGGAGCGCTACGAAGCGCCGTGAGCCACGAGATCGAGAATCTCTCCGATCAGAAAAATCGAGCCAGCCGCGCAGATCAGAGGAGCGAGCTGCCAGGCCTTTGCCAGAGCTTCCGCAGGATCGAAAGCGGTGTGAACCGGAACGCCGTGAACCACACGCGCGGCCACGACCGCGAGTTCCGCTACCGAGCTCGCGCGCGCCATGCGCGGCGCGGTGATGACGAATGCGCTCGCATGTGGGGCCAGGGCTGTCAACATTCCGGCGGCGTCCTTATCGCGCATGACAGCAAAGACTATTGGCAGCGGCCGGCGCTCGGTTTCGGCGAGGTATTCGGCCAGGGCAGCGGCTCCGGCCGGGTTGTGAGCAGAATCGAGAAGCACCGCGCGGTCGGGTGCAACCTCTATCAGATCGAGCCGACCAGGCCAGACGACATCGCGAATACCCGCGATGACGGCCGTTTCGGGGACGTTCCAAGGCAGCGTCTCGAGCAGTCGTACGGCCGTCACGGCGTTGGCCACCTGATGACGGCCACGAAGGCTTACGGTTATCTGGGGATAGCTTCGCACCGGCGTCGTTAACCGCAACAGGGTCCGGCCGTCTTCACGCAGTGTCGTGCGGATGTCAACGCCAACCGTTGCATGGATGAGATGCGCCCGCTTCTCCTCGCAGACGCGAGTGATGACATCGACCGCTTCGGGTTTGGTCTCACCGAGCACGACGGGAATGTCCGGTTTGACGATTCCGGCCTTCTCGTAAGCAATCTCTGCAATTGTCGACCCCAGCAGGGCTTGATGGTCGAGATCGATTGACGTAATCGCCGCCGCAACGGGTGTCACGACGTTGGTCGAATCCAGCCGGCCACCGAGGCCCACCTCGAGTACCGCAACCTCCACATGCTGGCGACGGAACAGTTCGAACGCCATCGCCGTCGTGACCTCGAAAAAGGTGGGATGTCCTGCAAGCTCCTTTTTATCAATAAGATAAGAGACTATGCCTTGCACGTGATCCGCGGCATCCTGCAGGGCATCGGCCCCGACCGGAGCTCCGTCAATGACGAAGCGTTCTTCCAGGCGAACAAGGTGTGGCGATGTATAGCGGGCGGACCGCATACCAGCCGAGCGCAGCGCATGCTCGACCATGGCCGTGACGGAGCCCTTGCCGTTGGTTCCGGCAATCAGAATCGATTGGAACGCCGTTTCGGGAGAACCCAGCGCCCGGCAGAGCGTGCGGATGTTGTCGAGACCGAACTTAATCCCGAGCTTTTCCAGACGGAAGAGCGAATCGAGGCGATTCAAGGCTCAAGTCTCAACTCTCGAGTCTCAAGTGCTTCAGACTTCAGCCTTCAGACTTGAAACCTGCGACTCGTCAGACTCCGTGGTGAGCTCGTCGGGCGGTTGAAGCTGAACGACAGGTGTGCAGCCCAGGAAACGCAAGGTCCGGGCGAGGGTCGATTTCAGTTCGCGGCGATCCACGACCAGATCGAGCATGCCATGCTCGAGCAGGAAATCACTTCGCTGAAAGCCCTCGGGAAGCTTCTGACGAATCGTCTGCTCGATCACGCGGGGCCCGGCGAAGCCGATGAGGGCCCCAGGCTCGGCAATGTTGAGATCGCCCAGCATGGCGAAGCTTGCCGTGACGCCGCCTGTCGTGGGGTCGGTGAGCACTGAGATGTACGGTATTCGCCGCTCGTCGAGGCGCGCCAGCTCCGCACAGATCTTCGCCATCTGCATGAGCGACAGGGCCCCTTCCATCATGCGGGCGCCACCCGAGCAGGACACCACTATCACGGGAAGGCGATCATCGATTGCACGCTCCATCGCACGCGTGATCTTTTCACCGACGACGACCCCCATGCTCCCGCCGATGAACCCATATTCCATGGCGGCAACAATCGTCTCGATGCCCTCGAGGCGACCCTGCCCCACAATGATCGCGTCCTTGAGCCCTGTCGCGGTTGCACCCGCGGACAGCCGATCGCAATACGGTTTGGTATCGATGAACTTCAAGGGGTCTGTCGATACGAGCCCTCGATCGGATTCGCTCCACTGACCATCGTCAAACAGCGCCCGCAGGCGCTCGGTCGCACCGAGTCGATGGTGGTACGCACATTTGGGACAGACCATCAGGCTGGCGACGAGCTCCTTGTTGTAGATGATCTGTGTGCACTGCGGGCATTTCACCCAGAGCCCTTCCGGCACACGGCTCGATTTTTCTGTCGCCGCCGGCTTGACCTTGCGCGTCTTCTTGAACCAGGCCATGAACCGCGAGCTTAGGTGACCAGGGCCGGACCCGTCAACTCGTGCGTGGCACGTAGTAGCGTGTGCCGCGCCCCATTCCTCGAACCTGCTTCAACAGGCCGTCGAAGGCCTCTTCCGACTCGCGGAAATCGACATGAGAGGTTTCGACGACGAGCAGTGACGTAGCGGAATAGTGAAAGAAAAAATGCTGATACGCCTCGTTGAGCTCGCGGAGGTAGTCTTCGTCCGGAATCAGAGCCGCCGCCTCAGGGTCCTGATTCTGGGCGCGGCTCTGCAGCCGCCGCACGAGCGTTTCGGTGGGTGTCTGAAGATAAATCACCAGATCCGGGGTTGCGACGTCCTGGGCGAGCAAGTCGTACAGTTTCTGATAGATGAACAGCTCGTTATCATCGAGATTCAGGTACGCGAAGATCCTGTCCTTGTCGAATAAGTAGTCGCACACGGTCGATTGGGAGAAGAGGTTGGCCTGCCGCAATGCCGACTGTTGCCGATGTCGATTGAGCAGATAGAAGAGCTGCGCCTGCAGTGCAGCGCCGGGCCGATCTGCGTAAAAATCTGCAAGGAACGGATTCTCGGAATCCTCCAGCACCACTCGTGCATCGAATCTGGACGCGAGACGTGCCGCAAGCGCTGACTTGCCGGCGCCGATGGGCCCTTCGATTGCAATATAGTGAAAATCCAAATCGACGCGAGTATAGCGGCGGCTCGCGAGGCGCAGCAAGCACGAGTGACGCAAAGCCAGCGTGCTATCATCCGCTGAATGGGCGTGTTATTGCGGATCATGACCGTTTGCCGTCGCCGCATCGTGTGCGCGCCGGGCACGTTCGTGACTCTGGTGGTTCTGTCAGGTTGTGGAGGCACGCCACCCCCAAAGATCGTTCCACCGACCATTCCCTTCGAGACGAAGATGTCCTGGATCGTCAGTCTCGAAGATCGTCGGATTCTCAACGACCCCGCGCCGCCACCGGTCCCAACGGTTGCTCCGGCGGCCACGAAACCCGCAGCTCCGACTTCGGCGAAATCCAAGGTTCCACCGCCGCCGCCTCCACCTTCCCCCGATTTGGTTCGACTCTTAACCGACGACGAGGCGAGGCTGAGGCGCCGCGCCGCACTCGCACTGGGACGTGTCGGCCTGCCGGACGCGGTCCCGGCGCTGACGAACGTGCTGGCTGCGGATCCGGAACTCGAAGTGAGGCAGATGGCGGCATTCGCGCTGGGGTTGATCGGCGACCGCGCGGCTGTCGAAGGGTTGCGCAAGGCGCTTATCGACAGCTCGCCCATCGTTCAAGGTCGCGCCGCAGAAGCGCTCAGCCTCATTGGCGACGACATGTCAGCCTCGGCAATTGGAGAAATGGTGGTCGCGCACGTCCAGACCGGGGCGCTGGCGCAACTCGCGCCTGACGATCTCGCTTACCCGCTGGATCCGGTGGTTGAAGGCGCGCGGCTGGGCCTCTACGCCCTTGCGCGGTTGAAGGCTTATGACGCGCTGGCGCGTGCCGTGCTCGATGAGAGCGGCCAGCCGCGCGTGCGATGGTGGCCGGTGGCTTTCGCCCTTCAACGAACCCAGGACAAGCGCGCCATTCCCGCGCTTCGCACGCTCGCGCAAACCGACACGACACTTACGCGTGCGTTTGCCATCCGCGGTCTGGGCGAGTTGGGCGACGAGAATGCCGGACCCCTCGTGTTGCCGCTCATTGCACCTCGCGCGCCAGATTCGTTGCCTCGTATAGAAGCCATCCGGGCGGCAGGGCGCATTGGTTTTCCGAAAGCTGGTGAAGCCCTGATGGCCATTGCCTTCAGCGGTGCGGCCTCGCCCCTCATCAGAGTAGAAGCGCTGCAAGCGCTCACGCTCACGAACGTCGGCGACGGCCGCGAAGGACTGCTCGATCTCGTGTCGGACAAGAGCCCGGCGGTGCGGGCCGCCGTGTTCGGCACGTTGGCGAAGCTCGAGTCGGAAATGTTCTTGACGATTCTTTCCGGCCTCGAGCCCGATCCCCAGTGGAGCGTTCGAGCGGCGTTGGCGACCGCACTAGGGACGTTCCCCGCAGACATGGTCGCGCCGCGCCTGCAGGCCATGCTCGGCGATTCTGATCTCCGTGTCGTTCCGGCAGTCCTGACATCGCTCACGAAAATCCGTGCCCCGAAGATTGAAGCCATCCTGCTCGAATGGCTCAAGCACGACGATGCGGTGATCCGGATGGCGGCGGCGAGCAATCTGGGAGAGCTCAAGCCCGACGGCGCCGCCGCCGCGTTGTCGGAAGCGTATCGGTTCGGTGAGCGTGACAGCACGTACGTCGCGCGGGCCGCCGCCCTGACGGCTTTGGCGAAGTACGGTGCCCCGACGGCCGTGGAAACCCTCAAAGCTGCGCTCAAAGACAAAGACTGGGCCGTCCGCGTCCGAGCGGCAGAGCTTCTCAAGCCGCTCGATACGTCGGTTGATGTCGAGAGTGCGATTCGGCCGGTGGCGATCGCCCGCGAAGCTTCCGCGTTGGAAATCTCGCAAATGGTCTCGCCAACCGTGTCACCGCATGCGTTCGTCGAAACCGACAAGGGAACGATCGAAGTCGAGTTGGCCGTGCTCGACGCTCCAGTTGCCGCGCAGAATTTCATGACTCTGGCTCGAAAGGGCTTTTTCGAGGGCCTGACGTTCCACCGGGTTGTCGCGAATTTCGTGATACAGGCTGGCGATCCCCGCGGCGATGGTGAAGGTGGGCCGGGGTACACGATTCGCGACGAAATCAATCAGCGTCCTTACCTCAGAGGCAGTCTGGGGATGGCGCTCGACTGGGAAGACACAGGTGGCAGTCAATTTTTCATCACGCACTCACCGCACCCGCATCTCGATACGCGGTACACCGTGTTCGGACACGTTGTTTCGGGCATGGAAGTCGTCGATCGCATCGAGCCTGGAGACGTGATTCGAAAAGTGCGTGTATGGGACGGGGTTCAGTTGACCGCCAGATAGTTCGACGCGATCGCGGCCGGAGGGAGAGTGGGGAATATCAGGGGGCGACCGCCGCCCCCTTCGATGCGAGTCGGGCTCAGCGCTTCTTGCCAGCCTTTTTCCCGCCCTTGGTTTTCTTCGCCATTCCGGGATCCCCCCCTTCTCAGTGAAATTCAGTGCGGCACTACTCACCACGTCCACCGAGGCGCGATTGCCAACGGCACATCGTCCTGCTGTGCTGGTGAGCCCGCTTCATCGCTCGCGCGCGCCTGGCGCGCGACTCGAGCCAAAAAAAAAGGGGGTGCATCGCTTCGCACCCCCGGAACCGGTGGGACGGCCTGCTTACCGCTTCTTGCCGCCCTTTTTCTTTCCGCCGCCTTTCTTCGCCATTCTTCCTCCTTGAGTTGGGGCTGCTCAGCTGGAAATCCGGAACCGAGGTCTCACTACGGGTGGTCTGAGCCGCCCACCCTCACACAAGATGTAGATTATGGATGAGAAAAAATTGATGTCAAGCATAAAGTGCATCGAAAAGTCAAAAATCTTCGAGGTCTCCGATCGCCGCGCGAGCGATCAACACATGGTCGCGGGGATGCGCATGTCGATTTGATATGGTGGTGGATCCGCTGAGGACGTGATGACGTGCGTTTCGCGCTTGCGATCTCGCAACGATCGTTTTCAGGTTTCGACTCATGTCACCGTCGTTCGCGCCCGCTGTTTTTCCGCGTGTCGTTCGAGGGCCAGCCTCACGAGTCGATCGAGCAGCGCGGGATAGTCCACGCCGGTGGCCGCCCACAGCTTCGAGAACATGCTGATGGTGGTGAAGCCAGGAATCGTGTTGATTTCGTTGAGATAGAGTGCGCCCGTGTCGGCAGAGAGCAGGAAATCGACGCGCGCCATCCCGGCCCCGTCAATCGCCTTGAATGCCTCGATGGCCAGACGACGGACCTCAGCCGTTTGGGCCTCCGTTAACGACGCAGGAATCACCGACTGCGATCCCTCGTCGATGTACTTGGCCTCGTAATCGTAGAACTCACGCGACGGGATGATTTCACCCGGCACGGAGACGTCGGGTTCGTCGTTGCCGACCACCGCGCATTCGATTTCCCGGGCGCGGGGCACCGCGGCCTCGATGATGATCTTCCGGTCGTATTCGGCGGCATGGTCGATGGCAGCAGGCAGATCCGATGCGGTTTTCACTTTTGAGATGCCGACGCTGGAGCCGAGGTTGGCCGGTTTGACGAATACGGGGTACCCGAGTTTGACACCCACGTCGCCGATGGTCCTCTGCTGGTCGGCGTTCCACATTCGGCGCCGCACCTCGAGGAACGCCACGATCGGCAACCCTCGCTCTGCAAAGAGCCGCTTCATGATGACCTTGTCCATCCCAACTGCGGACGCCAGCACGCCAGCGCCGACATAGGGAACGTTGGACAGTTCGAGTAGTCCCTGGACGGTTCCGTCCTCGCCGTATGGACCGTGCAGAACTGGGAACACCACATCCAACCCCAGCGCCGTCACATAGGCATTCTGCCGTTCGTTGGTCGCCACGTCATCGTCATCGCCACGTTCGATCGTCAGAATGCGTTCTTCACCGGGCCGCGGCACGAGATACGCCTCTCGGACGGGACGGATGCTGCGAGCGCTGTGAACACGCCCCTGCTCGATGACTTCGGCGGCGGAGCTTGATGTAGGTGGACGGTCTGGAATGGTCCAGCGGCCGTCTTTGTCGATCCGAATGGGAACCGGCTCGTATCGATCCCTGTGGAGATTCTTGATGACCGCAGCCGCGGAGGCGATCGAGACCTCGTGTTCGCCGGAACGGCCGCCGTAGATGACGCCAATACGAAGCTTTTTCACAGCGATAAGCCTATAGCTTGGGGCCCACGGCCTACAGCTTGGCTGAAGGCCGATGGCTGTCGGCTGAAAGATAATACCTCCCAATGGTATCGGCGTTTGACTTCCGCGTGACGCATCGCCACGGCCTGGCGCGGCGCGGTCAGATGCACACTCCGCACGGGGTTGTGGAGACTCCGGCATTCATGCCGGTCGGCACGCAGGGAACCGTGAAGGCCGTCACGATGCGAGACCTTCATGATCTGGGCGCTGAGATCATGCTCGCGAACACCTACCACCTGGCGCTGCGGCCCGGTGAGGACCGGGTTGCGCGCCTGGGCGGCCTTCACCGGTTCATCGGGTGGGACCGCCCGCTGCTCACCGACAGTGGTGGCTATCAGGTCTTCAGCCTGGCGTCTCGCCGGCTCGTCACCGAGGAGGGTGTCAGGTTCCAATCGCATATCGATGGAAGCCCGCATGTGTTGACGCCTGAGAGTGCTGTCGACATTCAGGCGCAGCTGGGTTCGGACATCGCGATGGCGCTCGACGAATGCATTGCGCATCCGGCCGGTCACGATGAGGCCGTGGCGGCCATGCAGCGGACGCTTCGATGGGCGCGTCGTGGTCGTGACCGCTTCCTGCAGGTTGCCGTCACGGGGCTCGGCTCGAGTGGCCCGATGGTCAGCACACCCGGCCAGGCGCAGTTTGGCATCATCCAGGGAGGCGTCTATCCGGACCTTCGGGAAATCAGCGTACAGGAGACAGTTGCGCTTGGATTCGAAGCTTATGCGATTGGAGGACTGAGCGTCGGAGAGCCCATTCCCGTCATGTACGACGTGGTCGGTCGGACGACATCGATGCTCCCGGCCGATCAAGTCCGATACCTTATGGGGGCAGGAACTCCGGCAGATCTGGTCGAGTGTGTCGCGAGAGGCATCGACCTGTTTGATTGCGTCCTGCCAACACGTAACGCGCGGAATGGTCAGCTCTTTACCAGAGGCGGCCGTCTAAATATCAAGAATGCGGAGTATGCGAATGATGCGCGCCCCATCGACGACACGTGCTCGTGTTATACGTGCCGGCACTTTTCGCGCGCGTACCTTCGTCACTTGTTTCACGCGGGGGAGATGACGGGAGCCACCCTTAACACATTGCATAATCTGCACTTTTACCTTGACACGATGCGTCGAATTAGAGAGGGTATAGTGTTTGGCACGTTTGAAACGCTCAGGCTAGAGGTCCACCAGACATTCCCCGCCCAGGCACAGGACTCGTGACTTCGGCAGCAACCACGTAGATGATCCAGGCACTCCTCGCAATGGCCGCGCCGTCCAGTGGGGTCAGCCCGCTGGTGCAGTTGGTGCCGATCGCCCTGATGGTGGGGATCTTTTACTTCATCATCCTGCTGCCCATGCGCCGCCGTCAGAAGAAGGTCCAGCAGTTCCAGGAAGGGCTCAAGGTCGGCGACCGCGTGGTCACGACCGGTGGGATCTACGGGTCGATCACGAAGCTGAGCGATAAATCCATACAGCTTCAGATTGCGGACAAGGTGCGGATAGAGATCGCCCGCGCCGCGGTTGGGGGCTATCAGGGACAGGAGCCGGTCGTCGCGGATACGACCGCTGAATAAGATGACAAACCTGCGGTGGAAGATACTGTCGATCGTGGTGGTGCTGGGGCTGTCGATATGGGCCTTCACGCCGCCATCTCAGAAAGTGCGTTTGGGTCTGGACCTCAAGGGCGGTGTCCACCTGGTCCTTCGCGTTCAAACCGACGACGCGCTGCGCCTTTACTCGGGAACCGTGGCGGATCGCCTTCGCGAGGATCTGCAAAGGCGCGGTGCGACCGCCATGGTTACCGTGACGAGCCCAACACAGTTCAAGGTCGAGGGCATCTCACCCGATCAGGATGCCGCATTTCGTGAGGCCGCGACCGAAGTGGCCGTGGACTACAACCGCGAATCTGGCGTGTCGGGCAGCTACGACTTCGTCATGAGGCCGAATATCATCGTCCAGCTACGTGACGAGACCGTTCAACAGGCGCTGCAAACGATCGAGCGGCGCGTCAACGAATTTGGTGTGACTGAGCCCATCGTGGCGCCCTACGGCGCAGGCGGGGATCAGATTCTGGTGCAGTTGCCCGGAGTGACAGACGTGGCCCGTGCCAAGGAACTGATCCGGTCGACCGCGCTCCTGGAACTCAAACTCGTCGAAGATGGGCCTGCGGCGTCGCGAGAGGCCCTGCTGGCGACGCGCAACGCGGTCGTGCCGCCAGACATGGAAGTGCTGCCGGGGGCTCCGGAGACCTCGGCGCCCGGCGAGCGCGGCGGCGTCGTGTACTACCTCGTCCGCAAGGTACCGGCCGTGACGGGTCAAGATCTGCGAAATGCGCGTCCATCGCTCGATCAGAACAATCAGCCGGCTGTCGGCTTTTCCCTCAATCAGGAAGGTGCCCGAAAGTTTTCGGCTGTGACCGGTGCAAACATCGGCCGGAACCTGGCAGTCGTGCTTGACGGCCGTGTGCAGACAGCCCCGCGGATCGACGGGCGCATCAGCGATGAGGGCCAGATCTTCGGAAGCTTCACCCAACAAGAGGTGGCGGACCTGTCGCTCAAACTGCGGTCGGGCGCACTGCCTGCATCCTTGACGTACCTCGAACAACGGCTGGTTGGCCCGACTCTTGGCGCTGAATCACTTCGCGCAGGACTCCTCGCCTCGCTTGCGGGGCTGACGCTCGTCGCGCTGTTCATGCTGTTCTACTACAAGCTATCGGGAATCAACGCCATTGTCTCGGTGGCCATGAACCTCATCATTCTCCTCGGCTTCATGGCGTACCTCGGAGCGACGATGACGTTGCCGGGCATTGCAGGGTTCATCCTGACACTGGGCATGGGCGTGGATTCGAACGTGCTGATCTTCGAACGGATCAAGGAGGAGCTGGGCACGGCCAAGGGCGTGAAGGCCGCTGTTGCTGCGGGTTTCGATCGCGTGTTTCTGACGATTCTCGACACCCACGTGGCCTCGTTGATTGCGGCCGCGTTCCTGTTCCAGTTCGGCACAGGACCTATTCGCGGCTTCGCGACAACCCTGACGTTCGGTCTCTTGTCCAACGTGTTCACATCGGTCTTCGTCTCGCGCACCTTGTTTGAAATGATCCTCTCGCGACGGAACGTGGCGCATCTGAGCATCTGACGAAATTTTTATGCAGATATTCAAGACTCCGAATTACAACTTCATCAAGTGGCGCTGGCATGCGCTGGCCCTCTCGGCCGTGGTGATCATCGCCGGTGTCGGGCTCATGATCGCGCGCGGCGGGCTTCCGCTTGGCATCGATTTCTCGGGTGGGACCCAGATCGTCGTCAAGTTCACTCAGCCGGTGTCCCAGAGTATGGTCCTCGATGCCATCGAGGGTATTGCTGGCGAGAAGGTGGTCCAGCAATACGACAATCCCGCCGACAACTCCTGGCTGATCCGGCTGCCTCAGATCGAAGGAGTCGAGCAGGGGGCAAGCCTGGAGCAAGGGGCGAATCAAGCGGTCGCAGCTCTGCAGGCGGCCGGGCTTCCCAAGTTCGAGGTAATCGGCACCGAGTTTGTCGGGCCGGTGATTGGTGCCGATCTGCAGCGTAAGGGCCTGTACGCGACGCTGGCCTCGATCGTGGGAATTACCCTCTACATCGCGTTCCGCTTTCGGCCCAGCTTTGCGTTTGGCGCCATCGTGGCCACCTTCCACGACATCCTGGTGACGCTGGCCTTCCTCGCTTTTTTTGGCTACGAGCTCTCACTCAACATCGTCGCGGCCATCCTGACGATCACCGGGTACTCCGTGAACGACACGATCGTGGTGTTCGACCGCGTTCGAGAGAATTTTCGAACGATGCGAAAGGATGCGCTCGAAGAGGTCGTCAATACGGCGGTGAACCAGACCCTCGGCCGGACGATCATTACCGCAGGCGCGACGTTTCTGTCCGTGCTGGCGCTCTTCCTGTTCGGTGGAGAGGTGCTGCACGGGTTCGCCTTCACGATGCTCGTGGGGATTGTCAGCGGAACCTACTCCACGATCTTCATTGCAGCCGCCATTGCGATCATGCTGAGCCAGCGCAAGAAGACCGCTCGCACCGCGCCGACCAGTCAACCGGCGACTCAGTCGCCGCGACCCCGAGACAAGGGCCGAAGCGCACGCGCGTCCTGACCATCGCGAATGCTGTCTCAGGCGGCGCTGCTCGGGATTGTTCAAGGGCTTACAGAGTTCCTCCCGATTTCGAGTTCGGCCCATCTCATCCTGGCTCGCGCCTTCTTTGGCTGGGACACAGAACAGTTCGGTGTGGCGTTCGACGTGGCATGCCACGTGGGCACGCTGCTGGCCGTCGTCTTCTACTTCCGTCCCGAGCTCACGAACATGGTACGTGCGCTCCCACGGGCCTTGCGTCCGGGGGACGATCAGAGTGCGCGGCAGATCTGGCTGCTGGCCGCCGGCACAATCCCGATCGTGCCCGCCGGTCTGTTCTTCAGCAGTTTTGAGGAGGCGACACGGACGCCGGTGGTCGCGGGCGTCATGCTCGCTGTCGGCGGCGCATTGTTGTGGATGGCCGACCGCGTCGGGACGCGCACGCGGACCGAGGACAGCTTGACGATCGTGGAAGCCGTCGGCCTGGGGTTTGCCCAGGCCGCCGCGTTGGTGCCGGGCGTCTCGCGATCGGGAGCGACCATGACGCTGGCTCTCCTCCTGGGACTCCGTCGAGACGCGGCCGCGAGGTTTTCATTTCTTCTGGGCGTTCCGGCCATGGTGGCCGCGGCAGGCTACGAATCGCTCGATGTGGCTCGTCACGGACTCCCGCCAGGAGCGGTTCCGTTATTTCTGGTCGGCGCCGTGACCGCGGGAGTGGTCGGGTTCCTGGCTGTGAAGTACTTTCTCCGATATGTCAGCGGACATTCATTGACGACGTTTGCTCTCTACCGATTTGCGCTTGCCGCGACCGTCGCAGTCTGGGTGCTGACCCGCTAGACCCGGAGCGATCTGTCGGCAGCAGGATCCGATGGGCAGGCGACCGTTCGATGAACTCATGGTGACCTTAAGCAGCAAGACGTGCGTATCAAGATCCGGAGCGTAAGCGCCCCTTCGACAAGCTCAGGGTCGCCCCGAGCAAAGTCGAGGGCCGACGGCAGCGCGTGGGGGTGGGTCCCCACGCGGATCAAACAATGATCCAGTGGCTTCGGCGCAGTTTCGTGGCCGGGTTTTTCGTGATGGTGCCGCTCATCATCAGCCTGGCGGCATTGGTGTGGGTCTTTGGTGTGATCGATGGGTTCACAGCGCCCATCTCAGAGCGGTTGTTCAACCGGGTGCTGCCGGGGCTCGGCCTCCTGACGACGATGCTCGTGGTGCTCCTCGTCGGGGCCGTGGCTTCGAACATGATTGGCAAGCGGCTGCTGCAGCGTGGCGAGAGCATTCTGCTTCGCGTACCCGTCTTTCGGACAGTTTATGCACCCGTGAGGCAGCTCGTCGCGGCGTTTTCCCCCGACAACGCCGCGGGGTTCAAGCGCGTGGTGCTCGTGGAAGATTCCGATCGACGCTACATGCTCGGGTTTCTCACGAAAGAGTTCACCGTTGATCTCGAGCGCGGCCCACAGGCGCTCGTGGCCGTCTATCTCCCCACGAACCACCTGTATCTCGGCGACATCGTTGTCTATGCACGCGAGCGAGTCCTCTTTCCGAGCATTTCGGTCGAGGAAGGCATCCATATCTTTCTCACGGGCGGGATGGCCCTGCCGCTGCGGGTGCGGGGCGACTCCAGACCCCCTTTTCCCCTATAATCCACCGTTCGTTCAAAGACCGTTGGCACGAGAGACACACTTCTTGTCATGAGGTGACATGCGCGCGCTACGTTCGCTCCTCCGCATTGCCATTTCCCGTCACTCCCTTCGCTTGCAGCTCTCAGGGCTGCTGGTGGTTCTGGCACTGACGTCGACACCTGCATGGGCGCAACCGCCGGAGCCGGCGGCCGAGGTGCAGCATCAGGCAGGCGGCGAAGCCAATCTCGTTCTGCCCGATCTCGACCAGGTGTCCTTTCGGGGCGTGCCGAGCCGGACACTGCTGATGGGTGGACTTGGCATCTGTGCGCTCGGCCTCATGTTCGGTCTGGTTATCTATTCGCAGATCCGTCGCCTGCCGGCGCATCGGTCGATGCTGGAGATTTCCGAGCTGATTTATGAGACCTGCAAGACGTATCTCATCACGCAGGGCAGATTCATTCTCATTCTCGAAGTGTTCATCGGGACGATCATTGCGCTGTATTTCGGCGCGCTTTTGAAATTCCCCCTGGTCAAGGTCTTCATCATCCTCCTCTTCAGTCTCATCGGCATCGCGGGCAGCTACGGCGTCGCGTGGTTCGGCATCCGGATCAACACGCTCGCCAACTCCCGGACGGCATTCGCCAGCCTGCGCGGCAAGCCATTTCCCCTTCATGACATCCCATTGCGGGCGGGGATGAGCATCGGCATGTTGCTGATTAGCGTCGAGCTGTTCCTGATGCTCTGCATCCTGCTCTTCATGCCGGGTGACTACGCGGGCCCGTGCTTCATTGGCTTTGCGATTGGCGAATCGCTGGGCGCTGCGGCGCTGCGCATTGCCGGCGGCATCTTCACGAAAATTGCCGACATCGGATCCGATCTCATGAAGATCGTCTTCAACATCAAGGAAGACGATGCGCGGAATCCTGGGGTGATCGCGGACTGCACGGGCGACAACGCCGGCGATTCGGTGGGCCCGAGCGCGGACGGATTCGAAACCTACGGTGTCACCGGCGTCGCGCTGATCATGTTCATTTTCAACGCGGTTGAATCCCAGACGGTCCAGGTGCAGCTGCTCGTCTGGATTTTCATCATGCGCGTGGTCATGGTGATTGCCAGCGGGCTGTCCTACCTGGCGAACGGCGTCATTACGCGAGCCCGCTACGGCGATGCCAGTCAGATGAACTTCGAAACTCCGCTGACGACCCTGGTGTGGCTGACGTCGATCGTGTCGATTGTGCTGACGTACGTGACGTCGTACATCCTGATTCCCGACCTCGGCGACGGGTCGATGTGGTGGAAGCTGTCGAGCGTCATCACCTGTGGCACGTTGGCAGGCGCAGTCATCCCGGAACTGGTCAAGGTCTTCACCTCCACCGAGTCGGGTCACGTGAAAGAAGTCGTGACCTCGTCTCGCGAGGGAGGCGCCTCGCTGAACATCCTGTCCGGATTCGTCGCGGGCAACTTCAGCGCGTACTGGCTGGGCCTGAGTATCGTCGCGCTCATGAGTCTTGCGTATGGAGTCAGCACGCTGGGGCTGGGCGAGCTGATGGTGGCTCCGGCAGTGTTTGCATTCGGTCTCGTGGCGTTCGGGTTCCTCGGCATGGGGCCTGTGACCATTGCGGTCGATTCGTACGGCCCGGTCACCGACAACGCCCAATCGGTGTACGAGCTGTCCGTCATCGAGCAGATTCCCGGCATCAAAGATGAGATCAAGCGCCAGCACGGGTTCGACGTGAATTTTCACCGCGCGAAGGATCTGCTCGAGGAGAACGATGGAGCCGGCAATACGTTCAAAGCCACGGCCAAACCCGTGCTCATTGGCACGGCCGTCGTCGGGTCGACCACGATGATTTTTACGATCATCACGCTGCTGACTGCGGGATTGACGGAGAACCTGCAGAACCTGTCGATCTTGCACGCGCCGTTTCTGTTGGGCCTCATCTCCGGTGGCGCCGTCATCTACTGGTTCACGGGCGCGTCGACGCAAGCCGTCACCACTGGCGCCTATCGTGCGGTCGAGTTCATCAAAGCGAACATCCGGCTCGAGGGCGTGGAGAGAGCCTCCGTAGCCGACAGCAAGCGCGTGGTCGAGATTTGCACGCAGTACGCCCAACGGGGCATGTTCAACATTTTTCTCACTGTGTTCTTTTCCACGCTGGCATTCGCCTTGCTGGACCCTTACTTTTTCATCGGTTACCTGATTTCCATTGCGCTCTTCGGTCTGTATCAGGCGATTTTCATGGCCAATGCAGGAGGTGCCTGGGACAACGCGAAGAAGATCGTGGAGGTCGAGCTCAAGGAAAAGGGCACGCCGCTGCATGCGGCGACCGTCGTCGGAGACACGGTTGGCGATCCGTTCAAAGATACGTCTTCGGTGGCAATGAATCCGGTGATCAAGTTTACGACCCTGTTCGGTCTACTGGCTGTCGAACTGGGCGTGAAACTGACCGCCGACATGGGGCCGCGGGTCAGCCAGTCACTCGCGGCGGTGTTTTTTGTCGTCTCGATGATCTTCGTTTGGCGGTCTTTTTACGCGATGAGCATCGGGGCCGCCAAAGTGCGGTAGGGTGTTCGGATCCGACGCACCCGCCTGGCGCGGAGCGTCAAGAAATCGGACATCCGCGCGTTACATGTGTTGACTTGCGACGGGGCGGTGGCTAGAATGCGCGCGCTTTCCCTGACAGGAGAGTTTGGCGGTCTCAGCTGATGTCTTGGACCTTCCGTAAGAACGGTCGATACCTCGTGACACCTTCCCGGTACACGTGCAAGCACCCAACCCCGGCCCGATTAGCCCAACTGGGGCATGGCGAATCACGGGATCCCCGGATAATCATCTTGATCCGGGCGCCGTGGGGGCTTCCCTGGATGGCGTAGTCTAAGGATGGAGCAACTTAGCGTGTCCGGTGTCTAACCTCTTTACGAGGTTCGTTGACACTGGTTTTTTGGTGTAGCTATAATCGCCGGTCTCCCGCTCCAGGGTTCCGGCGATAGCAGGAGGTAATCCGTGGCACGCGACATGTTTAGTGATGTCGTGAATCCGACGATTACGGTCGGGAGCAAGAAATGGTACGTCCTCCCGCTGTCGATTCTGGCGCATACCGTCCTCATTGCCGCCGTCATCATCATTCCGTTGATGGCGGCTGATATCCTGCCGACGCCGCCGTCAATGATGGCGTTCGTTGCGGCCGCCCCCCCTCCGCCACCCCCTCCACCACCGCCGCCGCCACCCGCGGCCGCTGCCGCCCCCAAGCCGCAGATTGATGTCAATCCCGCTGCGGCTCCGGTTGAGGCGCCAGCCGAGATCAAGCCGGAAACGGGCATCGACAGAGACTTCGAACGGGCCGTTTCTGGTGGAGTCGAAGGTGGCATCGTTGGTGGTGTTGTCGGAGGTGTCGTAGGTGGATTGCCCGAGGCACCGCCGCCGCCCCCGCCGCCCGCTCCCGTGCGCGTCGGCGGTAACATCCGCCAGCCCACGAGAACCAAGAACGTGCCGCCCGTCTATCCGCCTATTGCCCAATCTGCACGCGTCCAGGGCATCGTCATTATCGAGGCCACGATTGGTCCTACGGGGAAAGTGCAAGATGCGAAAGTCATCCGTTCGATCCCATTGCTCGACGCGGCCGCGCTCGATGCGGTGAAGCAATGGGAGTACTCACCGACCTTGCTCAATGGCGTGCCGGTGCCTGTGATCATGACGGTCACGGTGAACTTCACGCTGCAGTAGACGGCGCGATTCAACATCGAGTCAGCACAAAAACTTCGTCCCAAGCTGGAGGATTGTCCAATGGAAGGCGGAATCAATCTCGTTGAAATGTGGGCTCAGATGGGCTGGATCGCCAAGGGCGTTGCCGTCATCCTGCTCATTATGTCGATGTGGTCCATCGGTGTCTTCGTGGAGCGCTTCTACACCTTCATGCAGGCGCGCAACCAGTCGAAGGTGTACGCCCCGCAAGTGGCCAAGCACCTGAAAGACGGACGGCTGAAGGAAGCCATCGCGGTCTCGACCAACAAGAGCTACCGGTACAGCCATCTCGCTAAGGTCGTGCTGGCCGGGCTGCAGGAATATCAGTTCCAGCAGGAGAACGCGGGCGGGTTGAGCCGTGAAGAACTGCTCGACACCGTGCGCCGGTCGATCCAGCGCGCGACCGCGCTCACGGCCAACGACCTGAAGAAGGGTGTCAGCGCCCTCGCCACGGTCGGCGCCACGGCACCATTCGTCGGACTGCTTGGCACGGTCATCGGCGTCATCAACGCGTTCACCGGTATCGCGGCCACCGGCTCGGGTGGTATCGGTGCCGTCTCGGCCGGTATCGCCGAGGCACTCGTCGAAACCGCGCTCGGGCTGGTCGTGGCCATCCCGGCGGTCTGGTTTTACAACTATCTGACCGGCCGAATCGAGTACTTCCAGGTCGAGATGGACAACTCGTCATCAGAGCTGGTTGACTACTTCATCAAGAAGACCGCGTAACGGATAGTAACGCGCTCGATGGTCAGTGCTCAGGCACTGGCCATCGGTCGCTAGGGAGATCCAGCTATGGCAATGGATATGGGCGGTAGCCAGGGGGGACTGAAAGCCGACATCAACGTCACCCCGCTCGTCGACGTTATGCTGGTGCTGCTCATCATCATGATGCTCGTCGCGCCGATGCTGCAAAAGGGCGTTGACGTGAAGCTGCCGACGGCGGCAAATACGACCGACAAACCCGAGACGCAAGGTCAGACGGTTGTCGCGATCGCCGCCGACCGCCGCGTCTTCCTCAACACTGTCCAGGTTCGTCCCGACGACCTCACGCAGCGGGTCAGCGAAATCTTCGAGAACAAGACCGAAAAGATCATCATCATCAAGGCCGACGAAGACGTGGAATACAGCGCCGTGATGTCCACGATGGACGCACTTCGTGCGGCCGGCGTGGAAGACATGGGACTCATCACCGAGAAGAAGCTCACGGCGGGAGGCAACTGATGGCGACGACGCACGGCCACGCCCACAAGCATTTCGGCGCCGAGGACTCGTTCAAGGGGAAAGCCCTGCATGTCACGGCGGACATGAACGTCACGCCGATGATCGACGTCCTGCTCGTCATGTTGGTCATTTTCATGGCCGCCCTTCCGCTCGCCCAGCGCGGGCTCGACATCAACCTGCCCGCCGAAACACGGTCGGCCCAGCAGCAGCAGGTCGATACGAGCCAGATCATGCTCACCTACACGGGTGATCGCCGCATTTCGATCAACAATCAGGACGTGACAATCCAGGACCTCGAGTCGAGACTGCGCAACATCTACGAGCAGCGCAAAGACAAGACGATGTTCATCTCCGCATCCGGCAATTTGCGGTACGGCGAAATCGTGGCCGTGATTGATGCCGCGAAGGGTGCCGGCGTCGAAAAAGTCGGGATTGTGACCGAGGGTATGCAGAGAGCGGCTGGCGTCAAGGCGGGCACCAATTAGGCTCTGAGTAGGAATAGCCGAACAAAAGAAAGGCCGCTCCGTCAGGAGCGGCCTTTTGTGTTTTCGGGGCCAAGCCTGGGCCTGAAGCCCAAGGCCTGCCTTAGCTGACGCCGGCGGTCCGTTTCTTCTGCAGATCCCGAGCGCGCCCCTGGAGCTCTTCCGCCTCTCTGAGAAGCTGCTTCTGCCGCTCGGGGCTCTTTTCCATGTTGGCTTCGAGGCGAAGTAACAGACCTCGATAGGTGATTGCCTCGATATAGTCCGGCTTGAGCTGAATGGCCTTGTCGACCGCGTCGAGCCCCTTGCTGATGTAGTCCCGCTTCTCCGGTTCCTTGAGCCGGAAATCTCGGAATACTTTGTCCCAGTAGTAGTTGGCGATGTAGTAGTGGGCTTCCGGGTTGTCCGGTTCCTTGGAGGCCCGCTGATGAAGGGCTTCCATCGTCTTCTCGAACTCACCCTGGCGGTTATAGTAGCCGGCGAGCTGCATGTAGACACTCGAATCGTCCGGCCGGACCTCTCGAGCCTTGAGGAACGTGGCTTCGGCTTGATCGTAACTTCCAGAGTCCTCGTAGAGCTTGCCGAGGTAGAAGTAACTCGACGGATCCTTCGGATCGAGCTCGATCATCTTCAAGAGCACCGGTTCAGCCTGGCTGGGATCGTTCAGCTTGTCCGAACCGTAGGCGCTCACCAGGTACTGCAGCGACAACGTGCGGTACTTTCTCAGCTCCTCGGGTTCATTGGGGATCTTCTCTGAGGCCAGTTTGTAGTTGTCGATGGCCTTGGTCAGGAGCTCGTCATTGGCAGCCTCACCTTTCCGGGCGGGGCGATACAGGTTGTCGTAGCTGTTCCCGAGGAAAAAGTAAGCCGTGGCCAGATTCGGGTCATCCGGGGCCGACTTGACGGTTTCTTCGTACTTGTCAGCAGCCTTCCGATATTCCTGCTGCTGGTAGAGCGCATTGGCCTCCTTGAAGGCCTTTCGTGCCTGCAGGGTGGCAAACTGACTGCACCCGCTCACCGTGAGCGCGGCCATGGTCACGCAGCTGCCCACCCACACCGCTTTGGTTCGAACACGCATTACGTCCCCCTTCCACCCAAGGTCAAAGTGCTTGCCCGAGGTGTCGGCAGTAAGGTCAACAGCTCTCCTGGCAGAGGGCCACGAAGATCTGAACCAAAAACTCGGCAAGTATAGTGAACTGAAAATTAGCAAGTCAAGGTCCGTTGGAGTGCAACGTGTGCGACCTAAGGGCTGTCACATCATGGACTTGCCGTGATTTCCCCATCATGGGTCATGCTATGATCGCGTCGGAGCTTCCCGTTCGTGGCTCTTCCTGATTAGACACCAGCCCTGATGATTCGTTTCGAGGACCTGGTCGAAAAAGTCGGCGCCTATACCTCACCAGCTGACGTCGAGCTGCTGCGGCGTGCGTACGTCTTTTCCGCGTTCGAGCACAAGGGCCAGATCCGTCACTCCGGCGAACCGTACCTCGTCCACCCGCTCGAGGTCGCCAACATCCTGGCCGACATGAAGCTGGATGTGGTGGCGGTGGCGGCCGGGCTCCTGCACGACGTCGTCGAAGACACCCTCACCACCATCGAGCGCATCCGCGAGCATTTCGGGCCCGAGGTGTCGCACGTTGTCGAGGGTGTCACCAAGATTGGTGCGATTCCCTTTTCATCGAGCGAGGAGCGCCAGGCCGAAAACTTCCGAAAGATGCTCCTGGCCATGGTGGATGACATCCGCGTCATCCTCGTGAAGCTCGGGGATCGCCTGCACAACATGCGGACGCTTCACTTCCTCCCGGAAGAGCGACGTGTGCGCATAGCCCAGGAAACGCTCGATATTTACGCGCCCATTGCTCATCGCCTCGGGATGAGCAAGGTGAAGAACGAACTGGAAGAGCTGTCGTTCAAGTATCTCGAACCCGAGGTCTACGAAGCTCTACGCACGAAGGTCGAGCTGAAGGTCAGAGCTGCCGGCGCGCTGATCGAGGATTTGAAGGGAACCATCACCGTCAAGCTGCGCGAAGCCCAGGTTCCCATCGTGAAGATCGACAGCCGCATCAAGCGATTGTACAGCATTCATCAAAAGCTCAAGCGCCAGAAAATCGATCTCGAGCAGGTCTACGATTTCATCGCCCTTCGCATCGTCACCGAATCGATCAGGGACTGCTACGCGACTCTTGGAATCATCCATCAGACATGGTCGCCGGTGCCGGGACGCATCAAGGATTTCATCGCGATGACGCGTCCGAACGGGTACCAATCACTTCATACCTCGGTGATTAGCGATCGCGGCTTTCCGTTCGAGGTCCAGATCCGCACCCACGAGATGCACCGACGTGCCGAAGAGGGCATCGCGGCCCATTGGAAGTACAAGGAGGGGCGGGTCGGTGATCAGCGCGACGAGCAGTACTTCCAATGGATGCGTCAGCTGTTGGAGTGGCAGCAGGAGGTCCGGGATCCGCACGAGTTCCTCCAGAACCTGAAGGTCGATCTCTACCCCGAGGAGGTCTACACCTTCACGCCGAAGGGACAGGTGAAGGTGTTACCTCGCGGCGCCACGCCCATCGACTTTGCATACGCCATTCACACCGATATCGGCCACCAGTGCGTGGGCGCTCGGGTCAACGGCAAGATGGTCCCGCTGCGGACACGTCTGAAGAACGGCGACATCGTCGAGATCGTCACCAACGCCAGCCACAAGCCGAGTCGAGACTGGCTCAATTTTGTCGCCACCTCGAGGGCGCGCAACAAGATCAAGCATCTGATCCAGGCAGAGGAGCGCAGCAGAGCCATCGAATTCGGTCGCAAGCTGTTCGAAAAGGAGCTTCGACGCTACGGCCTGAACGCGAAGACCGTGCTCGAGAGTGACGCGTTCGGTCGCATGGCTCCGGACCCCGGAGCTCGCGACGAACTATTTGCCGATCTTGGGTACGGGAAGACATCGCCGCGGCTGCTGCTCGGCAAGCTGTTTCCGCAGGATCAGCTGCGCGAAAAGGGCGATGAAAGCGCGGTGGCCGCCGTTGTCCGACGGGTGTTCGGCCCGGGGGAAGAAAAGATCAAGGTCCGCGGCTTCGATGACCTGATGGTGTTTCGTGCGGGTTGCTGCAATCCAATCCTCGGCGAGTCCATCGTCGGCTACGTGACCCGCGGAAAGGGGGTCTCGGTCCACGCGGTCTCCTGTCCGAACGTGGTCAACCTGCTTTACCATCCGGAGCGCCGTATCGAAGTTGAATGGGACAAGTCGCCGGATACGACCCTGCGCTACACCGTTCGGTTGACGATGCAGGTGGAGGATCGGAAAGGGATCCTGGCTGACGTCAGCTCGCGAATTGCCGATATCAATACCAACATCAAGAACGTCGAAGCCCGCACCGACGAGGACCATCGCGGGCGTATCGACATGACGGTCGAGATCAAGGACCTGAAGCATCTCGAGCGCGTGATCAAATCGCTTCGCGGCGTCGAAGGCGTGCTGGACGTCGAGCGACTGACGACGGCGAAGACGTCCTGACAGGATGCCCATGCTATAATCCGTCGTTTGACCAGTGTCCGAGAATGTTCGAGAGAGGTTGCCATCATGGCCAGGCGTTGCGAGATTTGTGGAAAAGGACCTGTGGTCGGTCGGACTGTCAGCCACGCGCACAACGTGCATCCCCGGCGATTCGAACCCAATCTTCAAACCGTTCGGGCGATCGTTGACGGCGCGAGCAAGCGGATTCGTGTGTGCACGCGATGCCTGCGGTCGCGTAAGGTCGTCAAGGCCGCATGAGCGCCCCGGAGGCAGTGTCAACGTCGGCGGCTCCAAAACCTGGAGGACCGTATTCACAGGGGATTCGAGCAGGCAATCTGCTCTTCGTTGCAGGGCAGATTCCCGTTCATCCTGAAACCGGTGCCGTCGTGCAGGGAGATATCCGCGCGCAGACCCGACAGGCACTCACCAACCTGGGCGCGATCCTCAGCGCCGCCGGCGGTACCTACGCCAACGTGGTGCGGACCACGGTGTTCCTTGCAGATCTCAATGATTTTGCGGGCATGAACGACGTCTACGGGTCCTTCTTCAGCTCACCCACCCCTGCGCGATCCACGGTCCAGGTGGCGCGGCTTCCCCTCGACGTACGCATCGAGATCGACGCCATCGCTGCATTCTGACGCGTTGTCAGTTTTCCGTATTCCGTTTTCCGTGCTCGTCGGGAGTGCGCAATACGGATAACGGACGACGGAAAACTGTAAACGGAATCCCTCGCTCAGGGAATGATCAGATTGCTCTCTTCAGCAGGCTTTGCCGTGTCGGGTTGATCACCCGATCCTCCCTTCAGCATGCGCCCGAGGAGATCGCGATAAGCGGTCTCCCCGCCACCCGGAACCTTGGCGTGATCGCGGGCTGCCTGTTCGATCCGGCGAAGGACGATGGCTGCGTCCCGGTCGAACGCCGCGCTGGGCTGGTCCTTGACCAGTTCCGTAAAGGACTGCCGGAGGCCTGTCGCGAGGTGCTGCGCGGGTCCTGTCCCGGCCCGGTGTTCGTAGATGATCCCCCGGCCCGCCGTTTCGAACGTGGACGCCAATGTTGCGGCAGCTTCGGCAATATCTTGGTCTCGGAGACTCTGAAAATCCTGGGGGATATGACGCGCAATCAGGCTTCCGAAAAAGAGGAACAATCGCGACTGAGGTTCGGTCAGGCCCTGCAGCATCGGTAGGATTACTCCCAGGTCCCTCTGCTGCTGTCGCAGCACGACTGCCGGCGGGTGCGCTTGGGAGGCGGACAGGTATCCGCATGTGCTCGGGCACCGGATTTCCACGAGCCGTTTCGTCCCGCAACATACGGCGCAAATCTGCTGGCCCAGGGCCGGGCAGTGCCGTCGGGCCTTTCGACGGTTACAGAGTGGACAGATCACGGGACACAAGCTTCGCACGGCCGAGGTGCGGCGATCAACGCGCAGGCCCGGGACGCCCGCATTGCCTGGGGATTTGAGCCGGTACTATACTTGCACTTATTCATTGTGACGGCCGGTGCTTCACGACCCTGTGAGTCACGCTATGGCAGAGTCACTCGTTCGGAATGAAACTCCAGAAGCTTACTTCAAAGAGCTGGTTGACGCCGCTCTGCAGCGACAGCGTCTGCAGCCGAGTGAGCTCACGTCGTTTTACGTTGTCAATCTCCTGACGACATTTGTTCACTCCGACAATGGACTTTCCGGGCACGACGAACCACTCGCTTTGAAACTGGCGCGAGCCATGGAGGCGGCCGGCGCGACGCGGCGCGACGCCCTCCGATCGGTGGGTGACGTCTCGCTCTTTGTTGCGGGGTTCTTCTCCGACAGTTTGAATCGGAAGCTCGTCGATGTGGACTACTACGTGAAGCTCGGCGGACGAGCGTACGAATCGCTCAGCCATTTTGAACGAGAGACGTTCGCCCCGGTATTTGCCGAGCTGGCCGGGAGCTTTCTAGCCTTTGTCGATGTGCTGAACGACGTGAGCGAACGGTGCACCGTCACATCCAACGCGAACGTTCTGCGGCTCTACGAAAAGTGGCTGCGTACCGGCAGCCCGCGCGACGGACAGCGTCTCGTCGAGCGCGGCATCGTTCCAAACGCATCCATTGGCAATCGGTTTCTCCAGTAGGTCAGAAGCAGAGACGCCGGCCTCCATCCATCGCGGGCTCCCACGGGCCGAATTCGCACGCCACGAACCAAAATACGACACAATCTGCAAGGTGTCCCCTTCTGAGTACGCTGCTCCAACCCTGACGGCCGATAAGAACCGTCGAGAGGCGAGCGACGTCTAATAAGAAACCAGGGATGGCTGGACCGTCGCTGCGTAATGGGATGTAAACCAAATCGCATGAACTGGTTAGTAAGCCAGTGTTGCCGGGAGTCGGGGCCGTAGGTCTGGGCGGGATTTGCCTTCAAATTCAGCCCTCCTTCGCAGTTCGACTCTCCCCAGCACTTGTTCCACGGTCTCCAAGTTCGAAATCTCGAGACGACGAGATTTCGGCATGCCATTTGCTACTAAGGCGACGCGATACGAAACGCGGGAAGGAGTACGACGATGACGACAAAGAAGGCTGGCGGGATGCCTGAAGACCGCTATCTCGAACTGAAGCGCCTGCTGGAGGAGCGTCAGAAAGAGGTGCTCAGCGAGGTACAAGGACGTATTCGAGACGCGCGTTCGGAGGGCCATTCGGGCAAACTCCATGAAGTGCTCGATGCGGGCGAGAGCTCAGAGGCCGATATCCAGGAAGACATCGAGTTTGCGCTCATCCAGATGAAGGCGGAGACGCTCAGCAAGATCACTGAAGCGCTCACGCGTCTGGAAGACGGCACTTACGGGTATTGTTTCGACTGCGGCGAAGAGATTTCGCCCAAGCGACTTCGCGCGCTGCCTTTTGCCGTTCGCTGCAAGGAATGCGAAGAGGCCCGCGAGGTGGCTGTGCAACGCGAACGCACCGCCGCACAGCGGCGTGGCGCAAGCTCGCTGTTCTTCGACATGTCGAGCTAGTCCGGCACCCTTGAACAGGCTCCGCCGGTCGGCGGAGCCTGCGCCCGCCCCCGGTTGGTGCCACCCCCGGGGTCCCTCCCCGGAAGGAAATCGCCGATGAGCGATCAGGAAGAACCCCTCGGAACAACAGAGGAAGTTGCGGTTGGAGAGCGCACGTTCGAGCTTCCAGAGGAACTGCCCATACTCCCTCTGCGCGACACGGTGCTTTTTCCGAACTCGTTCATGCCCCTGGCTGTGGCGCGCGAGAGCTCCGTCCGCCTCATCGACGAGGCGATTGCCGACCGCCGTCTCATCGGCGTGTTTACGCAGCGCGATGCCAGCGTTGAGGAACCGGAACAGGCAGACCTCTACCCGGTCGGGACCGTCACGCACATCCACAAGATGTTCAAGCTGCCCGACGGCAGCCTCCGGCTCATCGTTCAGGGATTGAGCCGTCTGCGCCTCGATCAGATCACGTCGTCACGGCCGTATCTGCGTGGTGCGGTCAGCTCGGCGGCCGAAGTGCTGCTCGATGACGATCGTCTGGAAATTGACGCGCTTCAACGAAACATCAAAAGCAACTTCCAGCAGGTCGTCTCACTGTCCCCGCTGCTCTCGGACGATCTGCAGACGCTGGCTACCAACATTGCCGAACCGGGTCGACTCGCCGATTTCATTGCGTCGAGCCTCACGACGATCAGCACGCCGATCAAGCAGGAAGTCCTGGACACGCTGAACGTTCGCGAGCGAATGGACAAGCTCAACCGGATTCTGATCAAGGAATTCGAGGTCCTCGAGCTTGGTTCGAAGATTCAGTCGCAGGTGCAGTCCGAGGTCGGCAAGAATCAGCGCGAGTATTTCCTGCGCGAGCAACTGAAGGCGATTCAGAAAGAGCTGGGCGAGGGCGACGATCAGACGAAGGAGATCGAAGAGCTTCGCGACAAGATCGAGGCTTCCGGCATGCCGGAGCCTGTCAAGAAAGAAGCCCGACGCGAGCTCGATCGGCTGTCGAAAATGCCGGTTGCTGCAGCTGAGTACACGGTTTCACGGACCTACCTGGACTGGCTCGTGGCATTGCCATGGGCGAAGCGAACCGATGAGGTCATCGATCTCGCTCGCACGAAGTCCGTCCTTGATGCCGATCACTCCGACCTTGAAAAGGCCAAGGACCGCATTCTCGAGTACCTGGCCGTGCGCAAACTGAATCCGGCCGTCAAGGGGCCGATTCTGTGCTTCGTCGGCCCCCCTGGCGTCGGCAAGACGTCGCTCGCCCGATCGATTGCCAGCTCTCTCGATCGCAAGTTCGCGCGTGTGTCGCTCGGGGGCATGAGGGACGAGGCGGAGATTCGAGGTCACCGGCGGACGTACATCGGCGCCCTGCCCGGACAGATCATCCAGGGACTCCGGCGCGTAGAATCGAAGAACCCGGTGTTCATTCTCGATGAGATCGACAAACTCGGCTCGGATTTTCGAGGTGACCCGAGCTCGGCGCTCCTCGAAGTTCTCGATCCCGAGCAGAATGGCACCTTCCGCGATCATTATCTCGACGTGCCATTCGATTTGTCGGAAGTGCTCTTCATCACGACCGCAAACGTTCTCGATCCGATACCGCCTCCGCTTCGGGACAGGATGGAAGTGCTCGAGCTTCCTGGGTATACCGAAGAAGAGAAGCTCAAGATTGCCAGAGAGCACTTGGTGGCGAAGCAGATTGCGAATCATGGGCTGAAACCCGACGAAGCCATGATTCCGGAGCCGGCGATTCGCGCGATTATCCGCGGCTATACGCGTGAGGCCGGGGTCCGCAACCTCGAGCGCGAAATTGCCGCAGTCTGCCGCAAGGCGGCGCGCCGCCGTGCGGAAGGCGACGAGGCACCGCTCACCGTGACGCCGGACGTGATCGTCGAGATGCTGGGGGCGCCGAAGTTTCTCGATGAGGAAATCGAAGAGCGGACGAAGAATCCTGGCGTGGCGATCGGCCTTGCGTGGACACCTTCCGGCGGGGAAGTGCTCTTCGTCGAAGCCTCACGGATGGCGGGCACCGGATCGCTGACGCTGACAGGCAGTCTGGGTGACGTCATGAAGGAATCGGCGCGGGCCGCGCTGTCCTGGTTCCGGGCCCATGCCGGACAGCACAACGTGGATCCCGACTTCTACAAGAACGCCGAGATTCACCTGCACGTCCCCTCCGGAGCCATTCCCAAGGATGGTCCGTCGGCGGGCGTCACCATGGCCACCGCGCTGGCGTCGGAGCTGACGAACCGCCCGGTGCGGGGAGACATTGCCATGACAGGTGAAATCACGCTGTCCGGGCGCGTGCTGCCCGTCGGAGGAATCAAGGAGAAAGTCCTCGCGGCCCGACGTGTTGGCATCCGCGAGATCATTCTGCCGCGGCTCAACGAGAAGAATATCCGTGAGGATCTCAGTGAAGACTTGCGGCGCGAGCTGACGATCCATTTCGTCTCGACGATCGAGGAAGTGTTGTTGCTGGCCTTGACTCCCGCGCCGCGACCACAGCCGGCGGATCGGCCCTCGAGGTCCGTCCACGGAACGCTGCAATAGACTTCAGGCTTTGGGCTTGGCTTTAGGCTCCGTCTCGGCCTCGGGCCTGGATGGCCCAAAGCCCGAAGCCCAGAGCCCAAAGCCTACGATCGTTTTCATATCCTGAATCTCACCCCGCTGGAATGAGATCCCGGATCTGGTCGACCGTGAAGTGACGGACCTCCAGATCTTCGTCCGGATCGACATGCGCCTCAGGATCGTGCGGGCCCAGCTCGCGCAGATCCGTCAACCGAAAGAACACCATCAGCTCGTCACAATACCCGGGGCTCGGATAGAGAGAACCGAGCTCGTGAACTGAGCCAGGCCTGCGCCTGATTTCTTCGGCACACTCACGCGTGGCGGCCGCTTCTGGGGTTTCGCCAGGGTCCACGCTCCCCGCTGGAAGCTCCCATAACCACCGATCGACCGCGTAGCGGTACTGCCTGACGAGGATGATGCGACCGTCGTGAATCGACCGGAATCAAGATGACTGAAACCGGATGCCGGACAACCTCCATCTCGACGGTCGTACCGTGCGGCAGGCGCACACGGTCGACTGCGACGGTGAAGATGCGGCCCGTGAAAGCCACGCGCGACGTCTCCACCGCCGATCGATTGTGCCTCTCATTGTCCATGGCGTGATCCTGCAGGCTGTTCGCTATCTTCCTTCGTCGTCCTGGTCGAGGCGTAGTTCATCGAGCACCGCCTGCAAATCGTCGGGGAGCAACGAGGTGAACTCCATGCGGCGGCCGTCGGCCGGATGCGTGAACACCAACCGCTCGGCGTGCAGAAACGGACGCTCGAGATGCTTGAGTGCGCGGAGATCTCCTGGCATGTGACGCCGCGTGCCCCCGTAGAGGCGATCGCCCACGATCGGGTGGCCGATGGCGCTCAAATGCACGCGAATCTGATGCGTACGGCCCGTGGCAATGGCAACCTGAATGAGGGTCACGCCCCGCAGCCGCTCGGCGCGCGTCACCCGCGTGACGGCCGATCGCGCGCGACGCGCACGGGCAGACATCTTCTGCCGATGAACCGGATCGCGGCCGATCGGCGCATCGATGCGGCGCCCCGCCTGAACGAGGCCCCAGACGAGCGCCATGTATTCCTTCTCGACCTCGCGATCGTGAAACTGGCGGGTCAGTTCACCGTGCGTCGCGTCATTCTTGGCCACCACCATCAGGCCCGACGTCCCGCGATCGAGCCGGTGGACGATTCCAGGGCGGCGTTCGCCGCCAATGCCGCTGAGGTCTTCGACATGGTGCAACAGCGCGTTCACCAATGTTCCGTCCGCATGGCCCGGCTGCCGGGTGCACCACCATCCCGGCCGCCTTGTTCACGACGACCAGATCGGCGTCCTCGTACACGATGTCGATGGGAAGAGGCTGAGACGCCGGCTTGGCGTCTTTCGGAAGTGGAACCTCGACGAGGATACGATCGCCAGAGCGCACCGCGGTGTTCGGCCGCGCTGGCCGCCCCTCGACCTGGACCAGTCCCTCTTTGATCAGGCGCTGAATCTGCGAACGTGAATGGTCGGGGACGACGCCGACCAGGAACTGATCCAGACGTGCGCCGGTTTCCGAAGGCGGGACCCGGACCTCGAGACGGGTTGGCTCGTCATTCATGACATCACTCTGTTGATCGACCGCGGTTCCGATCTCGGGAACCTGTGATCAGGCAGCGCGTTTCTGCGCGCTCTCGGGCGACGGGGCCGACTGGCGACGAGCCAGCCAGACCAGCATCGACGACGCTGAGAGGGCCGATCAGGAGAGAAATGAACTGTGACGTCGACAACCCAGGATGACGCCCCGAGGATCGCCGCGGTAGAACTCAATCACGTAGCGCGAGACGGCATAGAGCAGCATGTAGGTCCAGAACGTGCGGCCCGGGAACGTGCGGCCTCGACGCTCGGTGGCGAGGAGCAGTCCGAGAATGACCAGCTCAGCCCCCGCCTCATAGAGCTGCGTGGGGTGAAGCGGCACGCCGAGCGGTGTTCCATTGACCGATGCGGCCGGATCCGTGAAGGTGATGGCCCACGGGACATCGGCGGGCTTGCCGAAACAGCAACCGGCCATGAGGCAGCCGAGTCGTCCCACCACGTGACCCAGCGCGATGCCGGGCGCAAAGACATCGCACGTGGTCCAGAGCGGCAGGCCCTGACGACGGATATACCAGATGGAAACGATGACGGCCAGGATCAACCCCCCGTAGAACACCCCGCCCGATCGCGCGAGCGAGACGAGCTCGGCAGGATTTGCCCGGAAGTACTGGAAGTCGACGACGAGCAACATCAGCTTGGCGCCGACAAGCGCGCTGATGATGATCCAGACGCCGAGGTCGAGGACGCGGGTGCTGTCGAGATAGCGCGATCGAGCGCGGATCATCGCCAGCTTCAAGCCCAGCAAATACGCCGCGGCCAGCAGCACACCGTAGGTATAGATGGTGAAAGGACCGATGCTGAAGAGGATGGGATGCATGTGCCTTACTGCGGATGTGGCGCCCCGGGTTTCAACGAGGCGCGGGGACCCCATTGCCCCGTGCTGCTCCGCGCGTCAAGAGCAGATCCAGGATGATCATGGCGACGCCGATTGTAATGGCAGCGTCCGCCACATTGAACGCCCAGAAATGGTACTGGCGCCAATACACGTCCACGAAATCCAGGACGTAACCGTGCCGAACGCGGTCAATCAGGTTACCGATGGCACCGCCCAGGATGAAACTCAGCCCCGTCCGGACCAGCCGCTGACTGACGGGCAGGCTCAGCGCGTAGATGCCGATACTGAGAAGTGCAATCACGTGCACCGTGATCAGAATCGGCGTATTGTAGGGAAAATCGGTCAAATTCAAAATCCCGAACGCTGCGCCCGTATTCTGAACGTGCGTGAAGTTGAGCAGGCCCGGTACGATCGTGATGCTGTCGTACGACGGAACCATCGCTCGCACCAGCGGTTTCGTCACTTGATCGAGTGTAACGATGCCACCGGCCAGCCACAGATCGGTTGCGTGGGCCGCAGGCGGCTCACGACCGCTGACACCAGATCCTCACGAGCTGAACGGCCCCGCCAGCGCGCCCACGCACAAATCGCAGATCCCGCCGCGTCCGGGATCGGATGAGACGCTCGGCACGATACGCCAGCACCGCTCACACTTGACACCGTCCGCCGCCGTCACCGTCGACGGTCAAGTGCCCGTTGCCCTGCTCGAGCGTGACCTGGGACACGATGGACAGCATCGGGAGATCGTCCCGGTGCGGTTCGAGCAAACCGAGATCTTCCTTCGAGGCCGAGGGCGAAGACCTTGGCCTCGAGCGAGCTACCTATCGTCTTGTCTTTTCGACGCGGCTCGATTGCGGCCAAGCACCTGGTCCCGGACACCGATAGAGTTGATGCCACCGGGCAAGCAGCGCCTGGTCTGCCTGTTTTGCGAGGTCGGCCTCATTTCGGGACAAGGCCATGTGGACAGACTCCTCGCGCTCGCCTGGCAAGAACCCCCACAGTTCGTCGGCGGTAAATGCGCAGGATCGGCGCGATGAGACGCGCGAGACCATCAGCCATGACGTACATCGCGGTTTGCGCTGATCGCCGCTCCCGGGATCGCGGCGCGAATGTGTAAAGGCAATCCTTGGATACATCCGCGTAGAACGCGCTCAGATCGACGGTCATGAATCCGTTGAGGATCTGGAAGATCGTGGGTGATCAGCATCCCGGTATGCGTCGAGAACCCGCTGCGCCTGCTCGGCATACCGCGCCAGGATGTATCGATCGACCTCGGCAAGCTGCTCCCGATGCGATCCGATCCACCACAGTACCTGAGAATCGTACAAGTTCATCGACAGACTTACGCAGCGTATTCCGGATTTTTCTATAGGCCTCTACGGCACGCGCCAGAATCTCGCGACTGAGCCGCACTTCCTGTGTGCAGTCGCTCATGGACACCCACAGGCGCAGGATATCCGCACCACTCTGCTTGATGATTTCCTGCGGTTCGATCGAATTGCCGAGCGACTTCGACATCTTCCGACCGTCTTCGGCGACGATGAAGCCGTGAGTCAGCACTTGCCGATACGGCGCGTGCCCTCGCGTCCCAGGCCGACGAGGAGTGAGCTCTGGAACCACCCGCGATGTTGATCGCTACCTTCCAGGTAAATGTCTGCGGGCCACGTTAAATCGGGACGAACAGAGAGCACCGCCTCGTGGCTCGATCCGGAATCGAACCAGACGTCCAGGATGTTCATCTCCCGTTCGAATGTACTCCCCCCGCACGCCGGGCACGTCAACCCTGCAGGCACGAACTCCTCGGTCGGCCGTTCGTACCATGCATCGGCGCCATAGGTTTCGAACACTTCGCCGCCTTTTCGACGAGCCCGGTCGTCAGCATGGCTTCGCCGCAGTTGGTACAGTCCACGGCCGGGATCGGACCCCCCATACCCGCTGACGGGAAATACACCAATCAGGTCGGTGGCGACCATGTTCCGGATCCATCGTGGCCCCAGGCGGGAATCCACTGACCTGCCGGTCACTTCGCCGAGTGCGGCGTCCCGAAGGGGGCGATTGTCGCGGAGTGGTCTGTCCAGCCCGATGAACCACTGAGACGTCGCGAGGAAAATCACCGGGTTGTGACAGCGCCAGCAGTGGGATACTGGTGCGAAACCGTTGTGGCGTGCCAGTCGGCCGCGGGCAGCCACGCTTCCTGGACTTTCGGGTTGGCGTCGAACACGCGCATACCACCAAACAGTTCGACCGTTTCGAGAAAGTGTCCCGCCGGGCCGACCGGAGCGTAAATCTCCAGGCCGTAGGTCAGCCCCGTGCGAAAGTCGTCGGCGCCATGCCCGGGCGCCGTGTGCACAGCACCTGTTCCGCTTTCGAGCGTGACGTAATCGCCCAGCACGCCAAGCGACGCACGCGCGTACAACGGGTGTTCGAAGCGAATGCGCTCGAGCTCGGCCCCCTTCATGCGCGCGATCGGCGAACCGAACTCCTTGCCGATAGCCTGTGCCACGCTGGCAGACAGGGCTTCGGCGACGATCATGGCGCGTCCCTCGACCTGATAGGCGGCGTAGTCATAGTCAGGATGGAACGCAACCGCGAGGTTCGAGGGGATGGTCCAGGGCGTCGTCGTCCAGATGAGGACCGACACCGGGCGACCAGCCAGCGCGGGCACGCGCGATCCCAGCTCTCCGGCACTCTCCGGTGCGAGCGGAAACTCGACATATTTCACGGCGACGTGTGGTCCGTACTCGACTTCGGCTTCGGCGAGGGCCGTACGGCAGTGGATGCACCAATGAACCGGCTTCTTGCCCTTGTAGACCACACTCTGTTCGACGAACTTCCCGAGGGCACGCACGATGGCGGCCTGATATCGAAAGTCCATCGTCAGATAGGGGTCGTCCCAGTTCCCGAGAATGCCGAGCCGTTGAAACTGCTCGGTCATGGCACCCACGTATCGGGCAGCGTACTCCCGACAGGCCCGGCAGAAGTCTGCCACCGAAATCTCGCGCTTCCTGGAGCCGAGCTCGCGGTCCACTTGTAGTTCAATCGGGAGACCGTGGCAGTCGTATCCTGGCTGGTAGGCGTGCGTATCCCGCCATCGATCGCGATTTGACGACGAAATCCTTCAGGATCTTGTTGAGCGCCGTACTCATGTGAATATTGCCATTGGTGTACGGCGGGCCGTCGTGAAGGACGAATTTGTCGCGCCCCCGCCGGCGTGCCTGAATCTGGCCGTACAGATCCATGGCTTGCCACCGCTCCAGCGTTTTGGGCTCGGTCGTCGGCAGGTTCGCCTTCATGGGGAAGTCGCCACGAGGCAGGTTGAGCGTGTCCTTCCAGTCGGCCATGTCAGGTCAGAACACGCAATTGTACACAAAAAAACCCCGCCAGCCGGAAGCTGGCGGGGTTCTCCAACGCGGTGACCCACGCTTAGCGTGAGAGGGTCACGACGAACACACCGGAATTGTCTCGCACGTTCCCATCGTTCACGCCGAGCATGAACCGACCGGACTGAGGCATGGCAATCGCAGCCTGGTCTCCAATCGCGAACGCTTGACCCGACCCAATGCGGCCGATCAGCTCGCCGGCCAACACCGAGGGAACCGGTGCGCGCGGTTCCATCACACCAGTCAGCGAGCCTGCAGGCGAGGCTCTGTGCTCAGCGTTTTGGTGAACTGGATCTGACCGAGCTCGAGAAGTGAATCGTTTCACCCTGCCGGACGTTGAAACCGGAGTCGACCCACTGCACGTTGCCAGGCACATTGACCGTCCGCTGGGGCCCACCCGGAACAGGAGCCGGCAATGTGACCGCGCTGCCAGCGGTATCCGGACGCGCGAGATAGACGCGCCCCATGTTTGACGCCTTGATGCGGCGCTCACCGTTTGCCGTGCTGAACACCATCTGCATCGGCTTTCCTGCCACATCCATCAGTCTTCCGGTAAAGACCTCACCGTTCCTCAGAATGATCAGATGACCAGATGGCGGGACGGCCGCGAGCTCCGTGGCGGGAAGCCCCTGTCCGCCGCTGACGAAATCGATGAGGGCCACATCATTGATCGGGTAACGGCGGTTTTCACCGTTCACAGCAAAGGTGAATTCCGCACCCATATCAACGAGTTCGCCTCCGATGCGCTCGCCGGATCGCATGACGAGCGTGGCCCGTTGCTCCGCGCTGGCTGCCGCTGCAAGAGCGAGCGCAATCACACAGACGGCTGCAAACCAGGTCCGCTTTGTCATATCGCTATTCCTCCTGTGGAGAATCAGTCGTCCCTTGTACACCTCTGACGGGGTGCAAACTCCTCGCCAGAATTTTTGCCCATTTTTGCCTATAGTTTGCCCGATCACGCTGGCGGTGTCACCGGGGCGCCGCAACGCGACTTGTATAATGGACAAACATGCCAAGTTTCCCGCACCTTGCTGATACACCAACGATCAGGGCCACATGTCTGGATAACGGCTTGAAGGTCCTTGTGCAGGAAGTGCACACCGCGCCCCTGGCGTCTGTCTGGTGCTGGTACAAAGTGGGCTCGAAGGATGAGCTGCCCGGGCAGACTGGTGTCTCGCATTGGGTCGAACACATGAACTTCCGTGGGACCACGAACATCCCGCGAGATCAGGTGAAAGGGATCATCGAGCGGTTCGGCGGAAGCTGGAATGGATACACGTGGATTGACCAGACGACTTACCTCGAGACGGCCTCGCGGGATGCGCTCGATCGCATGCTGTTCATCGAAGCGGAGCGGATGGCCAACTGTTTGTACGATCCCGACGACTGCGAAGCAGAACGCACGATCATTATTTCCGAGCTCCAAGGCGGGGAAAACGATCCCGATCAGTTGCTCGATATCGAAGTCACGGCGGCCGCTTTCAAGGTGCATCCATATCGAAATCCAACCATCGGTTGGGTGAACGACCTCCGTGCTATGACCCGCGATCAGCTCTACAAGCACTACCGGCGGTATTACGTTCCCACGAACGCGACACTGGTAATCGTGGGTGATGTCGACACAGACGACGTGTTGCGGCGCGTCGAAGGTCAATTCGGGGGAATTGCCCCCGCCGACGTGCCGTCCCGATTGACGCTCCAGGAGCCGGATCAGCTGGCAGAGCATCGCGTCACGATTCGCCGGGAGGGCATGACGGCGTACGTGAACTTGTGTACCGCGCGCCCGCCTTCTCCGATGACGATTTCTTTCCGATGCTGCTGCTCGATGCGGTGCTGACAGGAGCCAAGGGAATCAACCTGTGGGCGAGTTTCGGAACCCATCTCCGCAGCGCAGCGCTCGACTCTACCGTGCGTTGGTCGAAAAAGGGCTTGTGTCGTCGGTGTCCGGCTCGATTGTACCGACCGAGCACCCCTTCCTCTACGCAGTGTCCATGACCGTCAACGAGCGTGCGACGCTTGCGGCCGTTGAGGTGGCGGCTCTCGAGGTTATCGACGAAGTGAGGTGCAACGGCATTACAGAACCCGAGCTTCGGAAGGCCGCGAATCAGCTACGCGCGCGTCTGGTGTTCGACGACGAGAGCGTGACGTCCATGGCCCATCAGCTCGGTTACTTCGAAACCATTGCCAGTTTCGAGGACTGTCAGAAGCTCCTGCCGCGAATCAATGCCGTGACGCTCGAGGATGTGGCTCGCGTCGCGCGTCGGTACTCCGAAAGCTCCAACCGAACCGTGGGTTGGTTTGAACCCACGCAGCCGGCCGGCCGCTGATGACGATCGTCACACACCGCGGCCTCGCCCCCACCCGTCAGGTGCTGGACAATGGCGCCGTGATCATCGTCAAGGAGTCGCGTGCGACGCCCGCCGTGACGATCAGTGCCGCCATTCAGGCCGGCAGCATCTTCGAGTCCGACTCTCAGTTAGGCCTGGCGCATTTCCTCTCACGGGTCATCGATTGGGGTACCACGAATCGATCGGCCGAGGAGATTGCGGAAGATTTGGATTTCCGGGGCGTCACGGTTTCGGTTCACACGACGCGCCACGTGCAAATCGTGAGCTGTACGTGTCTGGTCGAAGATTTTGCGGCCATTCTCCAGACTGTTGGAGAGATTGTCACCGCGCCCTCGATCCCCCTCGAGGAGGTGGACAAACGACGGGTTGAGGTGATGACGGCTATTCGACAGGACGAGGATAATCCCGCCGTCGTCGCCGTCGAACGGCTGTTCACGCTTCTCTATCCGAACGGTCATCCGTACGGCAGGCCATCGAAGGGCTCTCTCGAAACGGTGGAGCGCCTCGATCGTCAGGCCCTGCAGAAGTTCCACGAAGCGCGATTCGCGCCGTCCGTCCTATCGCTCGTGATCGTTGGTGACGTGGTGTCCTCAGAAGCCGTTGATGCAGCAGCAAAGGTGTTCGGCAACTGGCCAGCAGCTCCTCCCGACCGTGTGACACTGGCCTCGCCTCCAGGCAGTGCCACACGCCGCCAGTCGGTGATCACCATGATGAACAAATCGCAGGCTGACATTGCTTACGGTTTCACGACTATTACACGTTCGGATCCGCGCTATGACGCGTTTACGCTGATGAACAACGCTCTCGGGCAGTACGCGCTGGGAGGACGACTTGGCGAAAGTATTCGAGAGCGGCAGGGGATGGTGTACTCGTTTTCAGCTCGTTCGATGGGAATGTCATCGAGAGTCCCTTGACGGTGCGTGCGGGTGTCAACCCTGCGAATGTGGACCGGATGATCGCGTTAATCGATGAAGAGATTGCCAGAATTGCCCGCGAGGGCATCACCGCCGAGGAGTTGGCCGACTGCAAACGTTTCCTGATTGGATCGATGCCGAGGATGCTTGAAACCAATGCTGGCATCGCACGTTTTCTCCAGACCGCCGAGTTTTTCGGGCTCGGCGCCGATTACGATGTACGGCTGCCTGGACTTCTCGATGCCGTCAGCCTGGAGCAGGTGAATGCCGCGTCGAGCACGCTCTCGCCCGATTCCGCAGCAGTCGTCGTGGC
>CAWBPA010000020.1:0-306514 GCA_963790545.1 Vicinamibacterales bacterium | reverse complement strand
ACTACAAGCGCTGCCAAATGCGTTCTTCATGGGTGCCCAACGTTATGAATCGTTACCAGGCTGGCTCAAAGGTATCGACGTGTGCCTGATGCCCTATCGTCGAGATTCGCACATGCGCTATGGATATCCGCTCAAGATGCTCGAATACTTTACTGCGGGAAAGCCTGTGGTCAGCATGGACATCCCGGCAGTTAATCCCTATACGCATGTGCTGAAAATTGCTGCGACGTCCGTCGAGTGGATTGCGCAGATTGAAAGTTCCCTGAGAGAGGACACTCAGGTTCAAAGGGACACTCGGCAACGGATTGCAGGGAGCAATACCTGGGACAGTCGAGTCGATGAGATTTCCCGGCACCTGCTCATGAAATTGCATGAGAGAAATCTTCTGGACGGACCTGGGAATCCGTGATTCCTGTCAACCATTCCCGGAAACGACGCTGCAGGGAGCACGACTGTTTCGGGTTTTCGGGGCTGCGTCGGTGCCCAGTCGGCGCGTCCACCTCGATATACATCTAGCGTTGCGCGCGCGATGCTGTCCCATCCCATCGCTCAGCCGTGGCGCGATTGTATGCGCCCATTTCCCGTAAGCGGTTCGCGCCTGCTTCCCTGGCCGCCAGTAGACAGCGCCTCAGACCGCCAGGGTCTTCAGGCTTATAGACGAAGGCGCCAAGTTCATTCAGCACTTCCTCAATGCAGCCCATCCTAACGGCGATGCAGGGCTTGCCGAACGACATCGCCAACAACACCGCGCCCGACGTCAAGACGTCCTCATAAGGAAACACCCCCACGTCAGCCGCATTCATGTAGAGTTGCACGTCATGGTATTCCACAAACGCCAGATGAAGGTGGATGTTCGGCTCGCCATAGGACTCGGCTTTCAATTCATCGGCAAGGGTAGTTTTGTTGACTCTCCCTGCGATCAGCAAATTCACACCGCTAAACTGGAGATCGCGAAACGTTCGAATGAGCTGGGTCACACCTTTATTGCGGCGCACCCAGCCAAAGAACAAGACGACGAGTGACTCCTCGGATAGACCGAGCTGGGCTCTGGCCGTCGACCTTGATATTCCCTGGGGGTACCAGTCGATGTAGTGGCCGTGCGGAATGACGACTACCTTTGTTCGTCCACCCCGTACGTGTCAACCACTGCCTGACGCGCAACGTGGCCGTGGGTGATAATCCGGTGCGCCAGCCGGGCCATGACCCAACTGAACCGATACTCTTTGTCGACTTGCCGATTCTCGTGATTTTTCAGGTTGTGGGCCGTCCAGACAATGCGGCGGCCCAGCAGCCTGAGCAACGCGACCTGCACAAGAACGGCAGTTTGCGAAAAGTAGGGAACAAGCCCACGTCTGAGGGCAAATCCGTGCAGCCAGTGAAAATGCACGACGCTGGCGCCGCGTCGAAGCGCAATCGCCATGACACCTTGCCAAGCGGGCCTGGCTAGCTCTGAGCGAAGCCCACAGTGCTCCAGCCCTCGGGCAAGGAGCTGTTGATATGGATTCCTGCTCGTGGGAATCTGCAGTGCCAGTTCAGGTCGCTCGTCGGTAATCATCTCGCACCGAGCATATCTGTCTGGCAACCGCTTCAATTCTTTCCTCCAAGATTCCCGTTGGGCTCGTTCTGAAGTCGCCTCGCCCCCCCAGCTGACGGAGTTTCGCAGCGATTCTCAGGGCAGTCATGCATCGAATAGGAGTCTCAAAAAGACGCGTGCTCAAGCGGTTGGACCGCGGTGCGAGGAGTGAAAGCACCTCGGCGGCCACCTCCATGTTAAGAGACCGCGCCCAGTCGGCCCATTTGAACTCCGATACGCCTGGCCCCTCTCGCAGGTGGCTGTAGCATGTGACACGAAGCCAGGGAACACGAAACACGTCGGCAATGATCGCCCCATGCATCGCCTCTGTGATGATGCGCGAGGACGATCGAATCGCATTTAGCGTGGACTCGACGTCGCCCGATGGGTCGATATACTCAATGCCAGCAAGCGAACAAATTGCACGCCAACTATTTCGCTCCGCCGTTCGAAAGTGAGGCATGAAGCCTATCTTGTTTTTTTGGCGAACCGGTCCCTGTGGGAGAAGGCGGACTGCTACAGCCGAATCCGTGATAGATGGCCCGCGCCGCGCGATAGCCCCTGCGGAGAGAGGACCTCTGACAAAACGAATGTCATAGGAGGAATCGATCTCCGGCAACTGTGCTGGATTGCGGACGCCTGTGCCGAAAATGATTTTGTGCGCGGCGTTCGAGGCCACGCGTTGATCGAAAATGCTCCCGAACCCGTAAAATAGAACGTCTGGCTTGGAATCAAAAAAGCCGGGTAGAAGCTGGGGCCAAAGCCACCCGTTAAGCTCGTCCCCAAAGTTGCCGGGTTTCGACCTGTAATAAAACAACTTCACTTCGATACCGTCAAGGGACGCGCGGCGCCGCCAGGAAATTCGTTTCAGCGTCGTCATTGTAATCGTCTTCTGCCGAGCGTCGGGTGATTTCAACGAAGTCCGCAGCGGTCAAAGGCTTTCTACTATTACTCAAGCTGAAAACGAGCATGCCAGCTTCTGAGGTCAGAAACTCAAACAGAGCGGCAGGGGTGTAACCATAGTTGGCCAAGTGAATGTGTGCACACTCAAAGATTAGGTACGGTTTGCAGCGGCGCAACAATTGAAGCCCACCTGCGAGCACGGGCAGTTCAGCCCCTTCGACATCGATCTTGATGAAGTGAATTGCAACCTGTTCTGGAATCACATTGTCGAGCTTGCGAACTTCCACGAGCAGCATCTCTTCACGGGTAGTCTTCGGATACTTCTGAAGCCTGAGGCCACTCCACGCTTCGGCATCCAGAGCATGGTGGAACTGTGTTATTTCCTCCCTGTTTCCGAGCGCGCAAGAGTAAACGTTCACAGCTGGAAACGTCGATCTCAAAACGTTTGCTAGGTGCGGCAGGGGTTCGAACGCGTAGTGATGCCCTTCGGATGCGAGCACGGTGAAGAGGTTTAACCACTCGCCTTTATGAGCACCGATGTCGATGCAGTTCGAGTCTTTGGCGATGAGCTGTTGCCGAAGGATCGCTAGGTTCTCTTCATCCCGCTTTTTGCGTGTGCTATGTTTCCGGCGTGGCATCTGGCCAGACATGACCGTACGTAAGGTCTTTCCTATGAATCGGCGCGATTTCTCGAGCAGGGTGCCCGGAGGGAACTTGCTAAAGGAGACCATCTGTTCTAGCGTAGCCCCGGCGTCGCGACTTGCTAAGTTGGCGTGCGATTCGGCCCACCGCCACGACGCCTAAGTGTGGCAATACGGACTGCCGAGCGGTCAAGATTGTTCAACCGCGGGCGTCAGGCGCTTGCCCGTTGTCAGTGTTCTGACGCGTCTCGCGATGCTTGGTGCGATGTCGTCTAAGGTCTCGCAAACCAAGTTGCGAACCTCGCTGAAGCCCGAAAAGAGCAAGAAGCCCAAGTAATAGGCCACGCTGAGGACGACACCAAGCAACAAGACGATCCATGGTGCAACGGTCCCACCGTATATGTGCAGAGCAACTTTCGAAAGGCCTACAGTAAGGACCAGCCCCATCGAACAGACTGCCGCAGGGACTTGCGGCACGATGAGATCTCGCCAATGAAACCCGGTTAGACGCCATGTCAGACGCTGCATCAGCACGGTGGTGACTGCCGTTGCGAATAGAACTCCAGCGGCAGCTCCCGCGACCCCCCACCGGCAGAGGACCGTCACGCTAGCGGCCAGCAACATCGTGACCAGCGCCTGGCGGCTGACCTCTCGCCAGATCATTCCCTTGGCTTGCGTCGCGCTGCTTGCGTACGAGTTCAGGAGCCTGAGCATCCCTGCTGCGCACAGGATTTGAAACGGGAGTACCGCATCCATCCAGGCAGGCCCGAAAAGCACCCTGAACAGCTCCGGTGCCACAAGAATCAGCCCGGTGAAAATCGGGTATCCCACCATCGTCACCGCTGTTACGACCCGGCGATACCCTCGACGGAAGCGCTCGGGCTCCTCCTGGATCAGACTGAAGATTCGAAGTGATGCCCCCGGGCCAGAGAGATTGATTCGCGTAACCATGTTGGACATGAGGCGAAAGGCTTTGTCGTAGATGCCAAGTGCGCTCATGCCCAGGGAACGACCCACGATGAGGTTGTCGATATTCCCCGCAGTGTAGTCAAGGAGATTTTTCACATAAATGCCTGCCCCAAACGATGAGAGTTCACGGAATGCACTCCGTGAGAAGCGGAGAGACGGTCGCCAGCGGGCAAAGTAGGACCTAGCCGCCGTGCGCGCCAGGTCCGACGCGAGGTGGGCGTAGACAATACTCCAAAAGCTGAAACCACCCCAGGCGAGCACAACCGCAACGACAGAGTTGGAGACTGTGCTGATGGTCTCACAGGCCGCTACCTCCCGATACCTCATGTCCCGGGAGAGCAGCGTGCCAGGCACAGTACCGAACGCGAGGATTGGAAACGTTAACGCAGCGACCGGAAGTATCTGACCGGCCTGCTCGCTTCGGACGTACCTGGCGATTGTCGGCGCCAACAACGTGATGGCGACCCACGCAAGTACCCCGACCATCAGATTCACCGAAAAAGCCGTTGATTGATGTTCCGGTTTGAGATCCCTCATCCTCACTAGAGACGCGTTCAGACCGAACTGGCTGAGTCGCGAGCTGAGGGCCAGAAAGAAGTAGGCGATCGCGGCCGTGCCGAACTCTCCTGGCGAGAGCAGCCTGGCGAGGATGAGCGAGGTTGGCACGATGATGATCGTACTCATGCCTTCTCGCAGCAATGTCCAGGACATGCTTCGCCTGACACGCTTCCCGTAACTCTGTTTTGTCGGTGAATCAGTCACACGGCATCCCGTACGCAACGGCCGAGCGAAGGAGCCTGTGGCTTGGCCACAGGCTATCGGATACCCTGTCAGCGAAGATCTGGGACGATTGGATTTCTGCCATGAGCCCGTGGGTCAAGGGCACCGGTCGACCGATGAGTGCGGATCAAGCGCTTTCGCCACGGCAAAATCGTCAGGGATCTGCTCTGCTGACGAGTACCTCGTCAATCGCTTCTCGCCCAGACACTTCATGTACAGCTCCTGGTACGCTTCGGCCATTCGTTTGGCTCCGAATCGGTCGCGCACCCGATTGCGCGCGTCACATCCTAGCTTCGAGGCCTCCTGGCTATGCTGGAGAAGACCACCGGTTTCCTTGGCGAGCGCGGGCGGATCGCCCGGGGTACAAGGCGGCCCGCAGGGCCAAGCAGCAGTTCGTTGCCGTCGCAGCGAGCTGCGACGATGGCACATCCGGCGGCCATGGCTTCGAGCAACGCGTTGGAAATACCTTCCGAGTGTGAGGGATATACAAACACATCCAGCGCGCGCAGCACCTCTGGAATATCTGCACGCTCACCAGTGAATATGACCCTGCTTTCCAGGCCCACTTCACGGACATGCGACTCGATATGCTGCCGCGATGGACCGTCCCCCACAATGACGAAGTGAGCATTGCTGCCAGACGCTGCGATCAATCGAGCCATCTCGACGAAATCGCTGTGGGCCTTCACCGGGCGGAAATTCGAGACCAGCACTACCAGGGGCACCTCCGGTGGGACGCCGAACAATTGTCCTTGATGTTTGGATCTCCCGGCTCCCTCGGTAAGGGTTCAAGTCGATGCCGTTCTCGATCACCTGAAACCTCGACGGGTCTGTCCCTTCAGTCGCGGCCGCAGATCGGGCTGCCGCCTCCGACACCGCGACGATCCGATCGGCCGCCCAGTTCGTCCATCGGTAGGCGACAATGTGCCGGCGAGGCTCGATCTCGTTCATGCTGCGGCGGCTGGTGACGATGACAGGCACCCCCGCGAGCCGGCCGGCGAGGGATGCCGAAAAAGTTTGACGGAAAAAGATAGGTGTGGCAGAATGGCAGGTCTCAGACGTCGAAGCATCACAACGAGACGGCCAAGCAACGCAAGAGACAGAGAATGTCGCCGCGTTGGCATCCCGAGTCCGTGCACGGGTACGCCAAGGGCTTCGAAGTCTGCAATCAGATCTCCTTCTTTTTGAAGGCAAAGAATCGGGGATGAAAGCGGTCTCGATCCAGGGAGCGGACAAGCTGCAGGAGATGGCGCGCTGACCCCGCCCTGGGAAGCGAGCCGATGAGGTACAGCACCTCGATCATACTCTAACGGTCCGAACCACGTACTGCCGTCCGAGCAGGCCCGGCTATCTGATATCGACCCAGAGGCTCGAAGACCTGCGCGATCGCTGCGGAACATCGAGGTGCGATGCTCTCAAGAGCGGACAGGGTGAACTGACAGAAAGAACGCTCCTGCGGGAGCAGATATCCGGCCGACAGTGCGCGGTCGAGCTGCCATGGCCGCACGCGATGAACAGGATCCCCCTGAGGCAGACTGTTCCGCTCTGAGCATGGACTTTCGCACGCGTGTCGGCATTGCGGCAATGAGTCCGTCGAGGAGTGCTGAAGGGGACACCGACGTCGGAACCGTGAAGAGCGCTTCACCTCCCGGTCGGAGCACCCGCCGCACTTCGCGGATGGCCGACTCAAAATGCTCGAGGTACTCCAGCATGCCCATGGCAACGACGAGATCGAAAGCTGCATCGGGGAAACAAAGGGCCTCAGCATCGGCCCGTACGAACTCGAGCTGCGGGACCTGGCCCGCTGCCTGGCGTGCCGCCGCGAGCATCTTGAACGACAAATCTACCCCTACGACTCGATATCCTTTCGCCACAAGATCCTGGGCAATTCCACCATTCCCACAGCCGAGCTCCAACGCTCGACCGCCGCCACCGTGCACCATTTGAAGCACCACGCGTCGCTGGACGAGGTAGCCGTGCTGCTCCTGACGATGGCGCGCGTATGTCTGCGCCTTCAGGTCAAACGCGGCCGCAACCTCGTGCTTAGCTCGCATCCGCTGCAAGAAGTGACTCCGAATGCTTGAGAGTCAACTCGCCGGTCCGGCCACACCGGGAGTCATCGGTTCGTGGGCGTACGACCGGCTGTGCTGGGAATTGGGGAAATATTGGCGCCGACAGCGACGTGCCTGCGTCGACCCAACTGAGCTACTTGCTGACGCCGCAATTTCGGTCCCCTGGTTCGAATTCTTGAGAAGAGCGAAGTACTTCCACAGAAGGCCGACCGTGATCCAGTAGTAGCCGTTCGTGGGAAGATCGGCCAGCCGCGTGCCGAATATGTTGACGATCAGCACGGCCAGGGTTGTGGCTGCCACCACCCGCCGTAACATGCGCATCATCGGGTCGTCATCGTATTCGCTGGTGCGTACGACAACCATGATTATGCTGACGAACAACCACGCGAACGCAACGAAGCCTGGTATCCCAAGTTCCACGAGAACCTGCAAGTACATGTTGTGGGCGTCCCTTGCATCTCCGAAGATGGGTTCAAGCTTTTCCTCGAACATACCATACCCGGCGCCGAACAGTCCGTACTGCGCTATCAGCGGAGTCGAAGCCTTCCAGATTTCCAGCCTGCTGTTCGGCGCGGTCAAGACATACTCGTCGTTGTCTTCCGCGTACAGCGTGCGGGCCCTTTCGGTGACGCTGGTTGGTATTATGACCGGCGCCAGCAGCAGGCCGACCACAGCGTAGACGACGATTCGTTTGCGGTACCAGAACCCCAGGCAGGCAATGGCTACGGCGAGAGCGAGCCAAGAGCCACGCGACTGCGTCATCAAGGTGAGAAAGATTCCCCCGATCATGACCACTGCCAGGAGAATCCGTCTCCTCGTGACGGATGGCGCGCAATACCATAGGCCGATCAAGAGCGGAACGACCTGCGCCAGAAATGCCCCGAACTGATTCTCCTGGCCCGCCAGCCCCTTCAAGCGGACTCCGGACCCATTCTTCAGATACTCGAGGAACCCCAGGTAAACGACAAACGAGATCATGAAAAACAGCAAATTCAGAACGCGCCTGACATCGTCCGCTGTTTTGACAAAGTGAACCGTCGCGAACAGGATGATGAAGCCGCTCGCAAGGAGTCGGATCTCGCTCAGCGCGTTGAGAAGGCTGTAGCCCGACAGCCAGACATTGACCAGCGAGAGTAAGACTATGCCGATTAAGAAGCACACCGGTGCAAGACAAGGGGTTCGGAAGGCGCTGGTTGCGAGAACCGGTTGCCGCGTCTGTCAGCCAGACAACGATGACGAACAGGAGGACAGCATTTGTCAAATTGATGCCGAAAAAACCGGAGTACGGAAAGTGCGCAAGAATTGGAATGGAAATGACAAGCAGATAGAACGCGACTCGCTTGTCACGCGCCGTCCCTATGAGAAAAGCGACCGTCAGGCCCAACCCGACCAGCACTCGGATCGGACCAGACGGAATCCAGGCAAAGGGATTCAGATACCAGAGTTCTAACGAATTAAGCACGTTACTGCACGATCCGGAACCGTTGCGGGCGTGTGAACACGGATGCGGGCTCTTGAAGGAGTCCAACATTGGCGCGGCGACCGGTTGGACTCTTGACATAGGAAGGGTCGCCGGCTGCGATGAGCATCGAGTCGTCCTTGAGCGAAAAGTTCGCCTTGAGGCGGATGCGATACGGTGGCTTGCAATTACTCATACAGGAACTCCCTGTTGTGAAGTACCTGGAGCACTCATCAAGGCCGTCTACTTCAAGGAGTTGGTTGAGTGGCGTGTTGAATCCCGGATCGGCGTTGAGCAGGAATTTTGAATTGGGATCCTGTCGAATCTGCGGGAACTCCGTCTGGGTCTGCCATTGCTGGAGGTTGTACGGCTTTTCTAGCGTTGTGATGCGCCAGAACACCCTGGGAGCCGACTCATGTTGAAAGACGCAGAAGTTGTAGTCCGAATCAACCGAGTTGATGTTCGGGGCCCAGGAACGAAGACACACGGTCGGAACGGTACGGATGATGAGATTGTTCCGGACCATAATGTTTGATATCCCGTTCCACTTCGGATTGCTGGGACAGAACGTCTCCACGTGAGGTCCCGAAGTATCGAGGACGATGTTGTTGTGAATCGTCCCGTTACTGATCGTTCCACCGCAGTTCGCCTTGACGAAAGGTGCCTCCTGCCCCGAAAGTCCCATGATGTTGTTCACATACGTCCAGTTGCTCGTGCCGTCGCCCGGACCGCCCAGGTGCTCCTGACCGAGAAGAATCTGGTTGTTCTGGAACACGAAGTCATGAGATTTACTGACGTCGTGGACATTGCGTCCTCCGTAGAGGTAGCTGTTGCGGACAACGAAATTTGAACTGTCGGAGATAGAAAGCACAAGCGACGCGGCGTCTGGATTGCAGCACCGGCACCTGACGCTCCAGGCTTCGATGTGGTCGAAGAGGGCGTTGCGAAGGTTGTCGCCCGTGAGCCCGAATCCACCACCTGCCGGTATCGTCCGCTGACGGTGCGACGAAGATCAGGGTATCCCTGAGCACGAACCCTGTGTTGTTGATTGGGCGTATACCTCCGCGATTCCTGACGTAGAAGCCTTCAATTTGCCAGTGGTCTTTTTCGATCGACAGGATACCGTTCGTAACAAAAGCCTGCCTCCGATCGTCCTGGGCCTCGGGGGCATTGCCCTTTCCAATGATCTCTTTTGCCGTCGACAAGCGCGATCAGGCGGATAGGCGCAGACGCCGTGCCGGAATTTGCGGTTCTGACCAGCCGGAGGCTGGTGTCCCGACTGGACGCGGGTGCCGTGTGCGGCCCACTCGACACATCGTACACCCCGGGCAAAACATAGGCCGTGTCCCCCGCTGTCAGCTTCGCGAGGGCCTGATTAATGGTGCACCAGGGCTGCTTTTGATTGCCTGGCCCCGAGTCAGAACAAGTGGAACTTGAACGATTGATGTAGTAGGTCGCGCCGGCGGCCGATGTGTCGTAAAAGGCCGGCGATGAAGCCAGGACCACCAGAATAACTACGAACGCCTGTCGCATGTTTTCGTCCCCCTAATATGAAAGCCATTCATCCGGCGGGGGAGCCAGGACAGAGCTTCTTGTGCCAGACGGGATTCGTGAGTGCTTACCTAGCGTTGGCGAGCATCTGAAACACCAGAGCTTCCGAATCCCCGGCATTGATGCCAAGCCGCGGTAACCGGAGGAGATCCGAATCGGGTGCGACCCCACCTAGAAGCGAGGTGAAGCCGGTAACATACCCTGCTTTGGCCGCCGCCGCTCGCACGTGTGGCTGAATCGTCCCCCCGCCACCGGGGTTCGGGTAGCCCAGGTGCCGCACTGGTAGTGTTCAGCACAGCCTCCAGCTCGCTTCTCGCAGTCTCCAATTCTAGTACAACCTCTGCCTGCGAAACGAGATCCAAATGCGGGTGCGTGCACGTATGTGCGCCGATTATCATCCCTGCCGCCGCCATTTCGCGCAACTGCCATGGGGTGACAAAGGAGTCCTCGAGTCCGGCTCCACGGCCGATTCCCGCCTGACGAGCCATGAGTTCGATGGCCGACTCACGTGCAGCAGCAGAAAGGGCGCTGCACCACCGTGTGAGCTGTCCTAGAAGAAGCTCTCTCTGCGGACCTTCTGGCGGCACCACCCACTCGGTATCCTCATCCAGGCGCAGCGTGCCGGCGGCAAGGCGTGGAACAATCTGTCTCAGCTCTGACGTCCACAACCAATTTCCCGGACCGAAGCGGGGCAGTCGTGATGAAAAATACGGCCTTGACGCCCTCATCGAGCAGCACCGGCACCGCGTTCCTGTAGTTGTCGGCATAGCCATCGTCAAACGTGATCATCACCGCCGGCCGGCTCGGGGCCGTTCGTTCGGCCAGAAGTGCCGGCAAGTCGTCGGGCACGACGACGTGATAACGGCGAGCCAGCAGTCGAACATGATCGCGGAAACGCTGAAGACTGACGGCAAGGCCAGGTTCAATGTAACGGGAGACTTCCCCCGGTTCTCCCACGGAGTGGTACCGTAATACGAGCACGTGAGCGCCGCGGATCGCTGCTGCGTATTTCCATCGACGTCGTACGTGGACGAGGTTTGAGCGTACCGTTGCCGCCAGAGTCATCATGAAGCAGGGAGACTTTGACGATACGCGGGGAAAAAAGAACCTCGAACGTCGTGCCCGGCGAATCGCTTCCAGTCCCGAACCAGGAGGTTGTATGTGGCTCGGTCGTAGATCTTCCGGCCGATGCAGAAAGCCGCAAACTTGCCTGAGAAACCTGCCTTGAATGCGAACAGGGAGTCGCCCGCTTGATACCCGCCTCCCAAATGGAAGCAGGCTGCCCCGGCTTGTCTACCCCAGCGGGCGATCTCAAACAGGAGCAGATTGTTCGCACCCAGTTGACGATCGCGTTCCTGCGAGCCTGAAAGGTGATAGTGGATGAGTCGACAGGATCGAAGAACCAGTGCCGCCACAACCACTTCACCGCGGTACTTGGCGACAAAAACATGGGCATTGTCGGGCAGATACTCGAAAAAGGATTCGAAATACCGTCGCGAAAACAAGTAGTACTCGTCTGCGCCGCGGCGAGCCATGGTGCTCGTGTAGAGGGTGACGAGGTCGTCTAGATACTCGCGGCCACCGACGTCAATAGTGACCCCATGGTTCAGGCTCTTTCTGATCTTGTTGCGGTTGGCCGGTTTCATCTGACTCAAGAGCTGCTCGTCACTCGCGGAAAGGTCGAGATAGACCGTTTCGGCGGTCACCTCCACTTCCGCATCATCCGGAGACGCCTGCTGGGCATTGGCGAGCAGGGGATGGAATCTGATGAACTCGCTCACGACATGCTCGTGTCGGCAAAAACCAGCGATATGTTCTCGAAGACGATTGACGAGGGCAGAAGCGTCCTGGGGGTCACCCCGGTGGAGGATCGGGCCTCCGTATCCGTAAGGCGTAACGAGATCTGTGAGCGTATCGTAGTCGCGCTCCGCAAAGGGAAGCTGGCCAATCGGCCGACGCAACGACACCTGCAGCGCTGTACCGCGTTCGCATTCGTAAAGAAACAGGTGTGGCTCGCCCTCACCATTCTCCGCGAGGATTCTCGCGTACCCGGAAAGATAGAACACGTCGGCGCCAGCTGTGACCGCATCCCACGTGTCGGCTTTGTCAAGGCCAATGACTCTGAACATCGCCGTGGTTGACGCTCAGCGTGACGTGCAGCTGATCTTCGAAATCACGAAGTCGCCCATGACAAGGGCATCGAGACCGGAGGTAAAGAAGGTGCGAATGGCATCGCTTGGCGAACAGACGATGGGTTCTCCTTTCAGGTTGAAGGAGGTATTCAACACAATTGGAACCCCGGTCAGCTGCTCGAACCTGGCGATGAGATCGTAGTACCGCGGGTTGAACTCCCGGGTCACGGTCTGCAGGCGTCCGCTTCCGTCTGCGTGCGTCACCGCCGGTATTGCGGAGCGCTTGCTCGGCCGGATTGCATAGACGCGTTCCATGAAAGGCACGCTGGTCTGTGGTTCAATCTCAAAGTACTCAGCCACGCGGTGATGCAGGATCGACGGGGCAAAGGGTCGGAACGCCTCCCGATACTTTACTGCGGCGTTGACTCGATCCTTCATGGTCGGGTCGCGTGGATCGGCGAGAATCGACCGGTTTCCAAGCGCACGCTGGCCGAATTCCATGCGCCCCTGAAACCATCCGACGACCTTCCCATCGGCAATCAACCTGGCGGTCTCGCCGGTCACATCAGCCGATTGGCGAAAAGGGAGTTTGTATTTGGTCAGCTGCTCCTGAATATCGGCGTTCGTGAACCCGGGCCCCCAAAAGGGGTGATCGACGTGCAGCTCGTCGCGGCGTCTTCCGCCCTTGCAGAAAAGCGTCCATAGAGCGGCGCCAAGGCTATTCCCCGTATCGTCGGGCGAAAACGGGATGTAGACATCTTCAAAGGGTGTCTGGGCCGGAATCTTGCCGTTGCACACCGAGTTCATGATCGTGCCGCCGGACAGGCAGAGCTGTTTGCACTGCGTGACCTGGCCCAGATGCCGGAGGCAGTGAAAGACGATCTCTTCCAGCGCTTCCTGCGCGGCGGCCGCCAGATCGTAATGGCGCTCGCTCAACGCCTCATCTTCGGGCCGGGCCGGGCCGAGCAGCTGATTGAGCTTGGCACTGAACATGTGGGCGGTGTCGAAGTTGAAGTAGTTGAAGTAGGTCAGGTCGAATTCATAGCCCCCGTTATCGGTAAGGCGATAGAGTGACTTGATCTGACGCCGGAAGCGGCTCGGATCACCGTAAGCCGCCATGCCCATCACTTTCCATTCGTCGCCATCGGGTTCGTAGCCCAGCAGCTCGGTAATGGTCGAATAGAAACAGCCAATCGACTGAGGAAACAGCCTCTCGTCAAGCGGCTCCAGACAGTTCCCCTGCCCAAGCTTCAGCGTCGTGCAGGTCTTCTCTCCGTACGCGTCTGTCGTGAATATGGCGGCTCGCTCGAACGGCGAGAGGAAAAATGCGTTGGCAGCGTGGGCATCGTGATGGGTGACGTGCTGGATGCGGATTTCCGCATCAGGTATCTTGAAATACTGAGCGGTCTCGGCCACCTCTGTTTCGTCGAGGCGGCTGAGCAGATGGTTGGGAATCGAGTACAGCCATTCCCCCGCAAAACGCAACCGATCGGAGAAGCCGCCCCTGTACCGCGCCGCAACGTTGATTCCCGGATTCCACCCGATAGCGATGCAGTCCACGGCCCTGAGCGGGATCTGCGCCTCGCGGAGACAGGTCCTGAAGGGCGCGAATGGGGAACGCCCGCGAGTATTTCTGTCTGTCCAATCGCTCTTCCGGGCACGCCGCCACCAACTCGTCGTCACGGAAGACCGCGGCCGATGTGGTCCAGCCCGAGTTATGGATACCTACGGTGTACATGCGAAACATCCAATGATCGATGGCAATAGAATCATCATTCTGGAATCGGGTGGGCGTCGGTCAATTGCTAGCCGTCCCGGTAGACGCGCCGCTCCGATGATAAATGCCCCAGGGGCGCAACACGTAAAAGACAGTACGGAGCAGTATGGAGAGATCGAGCGCCATCGACCTGGAGCGGACATAGTCGATGTCAAGCCGAATTCGCGCGGGCCAGTCGAGATTGTTCCGCCCGGAGATCTGCGCCAGCCCCGTGATGCCAGGTAAGACTTCCAGCCGCTGCCGCTCGACTTCTGTGTATTTAGCGACTTGCGCGGGGATGGTCGGGCGAGGTCCCACCAGGCTCATGTCCCCTGCGAGCACGTTGAGCAACTGGGGAAGCTCGTCCAGGCTGAGCGCGCGCAGCAACCAACCTACCCGCGTGATACTGGGATCGTGTGGGTCGACAGGTTTGTCCTCGATGACCGCGCCTCCAGGCCCGGCTGAGCTCCCAACGAACATTGTTCGGAACTTGTAGATCCAAAAAGCCTGGCCGTGTCGTCCCACACGCTGTTGCCGGAACAGAATCGGGCCAGGTGAGTCCAGCCGGATTGCCATCGATACAATCAGAAACAGCGGAACGGTAAGGATTAGAGCCAAGAGCGTGAGGGTCACGTCAAGAATCCGCTTGCCCCGTTCGCTCGTCTTTCTCGGTCCGCTCATGCCGCACCCGGAAGGGCTCTTGTATATACCCGTCTGTAGGCCGGGTACAGCCTGTCCCAGGAAAAATGCTCCAGTACGTAACCTTCGGCACGAATGCCCATTCGCTCGCGCAGCTCCGGATTTCTATAGAGATACAGGATCGCGTCGGCAAGCGCACGTGCATCCCCGGGGGGCACAACTATTCCCGCCTGCGCGTGCTTAAGGACGTCGCCCACATCCCCGGTTCCAGAGGTAATGACCGGTTTGCCAGCCGCCATGTAGTCGAACACACGATTTGGAAGCGCGCAATCGGCGTAAAAGGCATGAAGCTGCATGATCATGACATCGCCGGCCCGGAGAAAACGACCGATCCGGCTCTTGGGCTGCGGTTCGACGAACACGACATTGTCAAGGCCGGCTGAGCGCGCCTGGTCCTCGAGCTGCGGCCGCATCTCGCCCTGGCCAATCAGCACGAATCGGATTGCGTGTTCAGTCCTCAGGAGTTTGGCTGCCTCGATGAGCACGTCAAGGCCGACCCCTACGCCCATTGACCCGGCTTGCACAACGTTGAAGTACCCGGCAAAACCGAGCGCACTTCGCTCCTTCTCCACGTCATATCGGGCGCCTGCGACCTCCTGACTGATCCCGTTGGTAACGACGCTGATGCGTTCTTCAGGAAGTCCTTTATGTTCAATCAGATAGCGCTTAAGCCCCGGGGTGACGGCAAGAATATGGTCGGCCCGACGATACAGAAACCGTTCAACTCGATACCCGATCCGCACGACCGTACTATCGCGTGGGAGAATCTGCAGCTCGGTCGCTGCGTCGGGCCAGAGATCTCGAACTTCGAAGATGAACCGGGCTCGCTTCAGGCGCGCGATCACCCATGCCGGCAATGGGGTTGTCAGTGGCGGCGACGTTCCAAGTACTACGTTCGACCTTCCCCAGGCGAATTGCGGCCAGCAGCGCCATCACCATGAACGACATCATATGGATGACGCGCCTGACAGCTCCGCGCGTTAGATACGGAAGACTCCATACTCGCAAGAGTTGATAACCGTCGAGTTCCTCTCGACACCACAAGCGCCGGCGATATTCAGCAGGTATTTGCCTTGTAAAGTTGTCGAAGAAGCTCGTCACAACAGTCACGCGGTGACCATCCTGAGCGAGCCGTGCCGCGAACTCGGCGATTCGGCTGCTGCCCGCCTGTTCGCGCCTGAAGAAGTACTGCGCGACGATGACGATGTTCATACTCAGGTCGTGTGGATTGTCGGCAAATCCAGCGCAAGGGAGGCCAGGGCTGGGTCAGCGATACGGGCGGATTGTTCGATCAACGTCCAATGTTCCGCTGAGTTGGCGACCACGTCAAAATTCCTTTCGACAAGCTGGCGTCCTGCGGTACTGACACGTTCTCTAAGCGCAGGGTTCTGCAGGAGGCTTTGAATTGCAACCTTGAGAGCCACGGGATCACCTGGCGGAACCAACAGGCCGGTCTCTCCATTCCTGATAATTTCAGGGATCCCCGCTACGGCCGTTGCAACGGTCGGAACGCCGACCGCCAGAGCCTCGATAATGACATTCGGAATGCCATCCACAGCCCCGTTTGGTTCCACTACGCTGGGCATGACGAAGACATCGGCGGCGTTCAGTTGGGCCAGCACTGCTTCCTCAGATATGAACCCATTGAGCTGCACGACATCCGCCAGACCATGCCTCGCGACGAAGCGTACCAAGTCTGCTCGTACGGGCCCGGATTCGCCGAAAAACTGACAGGTTACCCTCGTCCCGGCCTCGCGTAGTTGTCTGACCGCCTCGAGCAGAAAACCAAACCCTTTCTTTTCCACATATCGGCCAAGCGCGAGAATCCGGGCAACGTCGATGTCAGGGCGCCGCGGGCGATACGTGAATTGGCCGAGCGGCAAGCCATGGTAAACGACGTGGATCTTGTTCAAATGATCCGGTGCCAGACGGCCGAGTACCCCCGTGTTGTACCGTGTGCAGGTGAGAACGGCGGCGGCCGACGCTATCTTGAACGGAAGCATTTGATTCTCGAGCACGACATCCCAGGCATGAGCGGTGAACGAGAAACGCACCCCGAGCACACGGGAGAGTATCCAGGCGGTCGTGGTTGGAATCGTCGCCCAGTGCGAATGAATGTGTCGAACGTGCAAGCCTCGACTCCGGAGGTCGCTCGCAATCGAGCAGGCAAGCCAGATCGCATAGAGGGCTTTAGCCAGTACCCGCGGCTGACGATAGTTTTCTCGGTACACAACGCCGACGGCGCCGAGGAGTGATCGAACGTTTCTGAGTGCCAACAGGGCGGTCCGAACGATCTGCCGAACGTCGGTAGTGATGACTTCGCGCACCGGGTAAGGCAGCGTCTGGACAGCGCGCTTCTCTTCCCGCTCGAGGCGCCTTAACGAATACACGCAGAAGTCAGCTCCTGTCCGGGCCACTTCATTGAGTTCGCGGACAATAAAGGTCGACTTCAGCGTGAACCAGGATGTGAGATAGAGAACGGGGGTGTGGCCGCGAAGGCGACGTGTATCGGGCAAGGAGTCGTCCTGAGGCACTAACGTGGAGCCTGAACGGGGTTGTCCATCACTTCGAGAGCGGATTTCGCCTGCGAGGAGGTCTTGCGATGCACGAGTTTTTCGTAAAGGGTCATCGTCCTGTCAGCCATCGTGGACAGCGTGAACTTGCGCATGACAAGGGCTCTACCCTCGCTCCCCATTCTCTGGCGCAAATCTGGATGATCGAGCAGGTGGACTATGCGCCGCGCAAAAAGCTGCGGATCGTCGATGGGAACCAGATAGCCGTTGACCGAATCTATGACTACTTCCTTGATTCCACCGACGTCTGTCGCTACGACAGGCTTCCCCATCGCCATTGCTTCGAGGATGACGTTCGGAAGACCTTCCCGGATTGACGACAGAGCGCAGACATCAAGAATCCTGTAAAGGCCAACCACGTCCCGAACGTCACCAAGGAACAAGACCCGTTGCGCAATCCCAAGTTCATCGCACAGCCCCCGAAGGTGTGCTTCGTCTCCGCCACTGCCGGCGAGCAGAAAGACGGCATCTGGACGGTGTCGAAGGACGTCGACTGCCGCTCGAAGAAGGAGCGTGTGGTTCTTGGGTGGCGTCAACGTTGCGACAATCCCGATCTTTGGCGCAGCGGCAAACTCTGATGGGATTTGATACGGAACGCCGGGGCGAGACGCGTCGAAGACTGTTTCGTCCACGCCGTTGTAGATGACGCAAATCCGGTTGCGCGGAAGCGCGAGTCGTGTCGCGAGGTCCTGTGCAATGGTTTCCGAGTTCACCACAAACATCTGACTGACCGGTTTCAGCAGCTGCTCGGCCGCCCGGTGAAACCAGGCCAACTGCCGCTTCCCCGTATAAACACTTCTCTCCGATGCAATCACCACGGGAATCCCGGTCAACCACGCAGCGAGACGGCCATAACTATTGGCGGAAATAAGGTCCGTGTGGACGACCGTCGGCCGTTCGACACGAAGGACGTCGATCAGGCGAAACAGCGTACCAAAGCTCTTGCGATGCGCTTTGCCAAGACAACGGACACGATATCCCTGAGCGGTCAGGGCACGAGTCAGCTCCCGTGGGCCGCCAAGACAGATCAATGTGACAGCAACACGTGTCGGGTCGAGGTGGGTGATGAGGTCGCAGGCCTGTCGCTGCGCTCCGCCCGTGTTCATCTCGCCGATGACGTAACAGACCCTTATAGGGGCAGCCAAGGTTTTAGTCGGAATCAAGAACGTTCGCGTGGCGCAGGCGCTCGAGGATGATGTTTGCCGCTTCCTCAGGCATTAGGCAGGTCGTGTCGATACGGATCTCGGGAGATTCCGGCTCCTCGTACGGTGAATCGATACCGGTGAAATTCTTGAGCTCTCCCCGTCTGGCCTTCCTGTAAAGGCCCTTAGGATCGCGCGTCTCGGCAACGGCTAGGGGCGTCTCGACGAAGACTTCGAAGAATTCGCCCGGCTGCAGGAGCTCACGCGCCATGCGTCGCTCCGTACGAAACGGAGAGATGAATGAGACGAGGACGATCAGCCCTGCATCCACCATCAAGCACGACACCTCCGCTACGCGTCTGATATTCTCGACGCGATCGGCGTCGGTGAAACCCAGATCCTTGTTCAAACCGTGCCGTACGTTATCGCCGTCCAGGATGTACGTATGGCGCCCTAACCCGTGCAGCCGCTTCTCCAACACGTTGGCTATCGTCGACTTGCCGGCACCAGACAATCCAGTGAACCAGATCACGCACGGCTGCTGTCCCTTCAGACCCGCTCTCGCCGTCTTATCCATGTCAAGCGCTTGCCAGTGGACATTCTGCGAGCGTCGCAGGGAAAAGTGCAGTAATCCCGCGCCAACGGTGGCGTTTGTGAGCCGGTCGATGAGAATGAAGCCGCCGAGGTCGCGATTAACGTTGTAGGGCTCGAACACGACGGGCTGGCTAAGCTCGAGACAGCAGACCCCAACTTCGTTGAGCTGGAGGTCCTTGGCGGGCAAGTGCTCCAGTGTGTTGACATTCATTTTGTACTTGAGCGGCGCCACGGTCGCCGTGACGGTCCGCGTACCAATCTTCATGAGATACGAGCGTCCCTGGAGGAGCGGCTGTTCGTGCATCCAGATGAGGGTTGCCTCGAACTGGTCGGCCACGGCAGGCTGGGCGTTCGGAGTCGCGATGACGTCTCCACGGCTCACGTCGATTTCGTCGTCCAGCGTTACGGTCACTGACTGGCCCGCTGTTCCAGCGTCCAAGTCGCGGTCACCAACGAAAATACGGCCAACTCGACTGCGACGCCCGGAGGGGAGCACGCACACCGGATCGCCTGTGCGTACGACACCGCTCACGATGACGCCAGCAAAGCCCCGGAAATCCTGGTCCGGTCGGTTGACCCACTGCACGGGCAAACGAAACGGCTGCGACTCGATGTCATCACCGACCGGTACGCGCTCGAGGAACTCCAGTAAGGTTGGACCGTGGTACCAGGACATTTCAGCGGCCGCGCTCACGACGTTGTGTCCGTACACCGCCGAGGTCGGGATGCAGGTGACATCCGAAAGCCCGATTCTTTCAGCGAAATTCCGGTAATCCGCCTCGATTTGATTGAACACGTCCTGGGAGTAGCCCACCAGATCCATCTTATTGATCGCGAGCACGAAGTGCCGAATGCCGAGGAGCGAGGCGAGATAGCTATGCCGCCGGGTCTGGGTCAATACCCGTTTTCGAGCGTCAATCAGAATCACAGCCAGATCGGCCGTCGAAGCGCCCGTGATCATGTTGCGCGTGTATTGCTCGTGCCCCGGCGTGTCGGCGACGATGAACTTGCGCTTGTCCGTCGAGAAGAACCGGTAGGCAACGTCGATGGTGATGCCTTGCTCGCGTTCCGCCGAGAGACCATCCACCAGCAGCGCGAAATCGAGATCACCGTCGCGCGTGCCCAGCTTCCTGGAGTCGGCAGCAAGTGCTGCAAGTTGATCCTCGAAGATCATCCGCGATTCGTACAGCAGCCGACCGATAAGCGTGGACTTACCGTCGTCCACGCTGCCACACGTGATGAAGCGAAGAAGGCTCGTCTCCCCGAGCGAACGCAAATAGGCCTCGATCTCGGAGTTTCCGGACTTGGAGAGCTCCGAGGCCGACTTCATGATCAGAAGTAACCCTCGATCTTTTTCTTTTCCATAGAAGCGGACTGATCGTGGTCGATCGCACGTCCTTGCCGCTCGGAATGCGTGGTCAGCAAGATCTCCTTGATTATGGCCGGTAGTGTGCTGGCGTCGCTCTCTACGGCACCCGTCAGCGGGTAGCAGCCGAGCGTTCGGAACCGCACGTTCTTCACTTCCGACTTCTCGCCCGGCTCGAGCGCCATCCGATCGTCATCTACCAGGGTCAAGGAGCCGTTGCGCCGGACGATCGGCCGTTCCGCCGCAAAGTACAGAGGCACAATCGGGATGTTTTCGAGATAGATGTAATGCCAGACGTCGAGCTCGGTCCAGTTGGACAACGGGAACACCCGAATGCTCTCGCCGCTATGTTTACGTGGGTTATAAAGACGCCAGAGCTCCGGGCGCTGCTGCTTCGGGTCCCAGCGATGGCCTGCCGAGCGGACGGACACGATACGTTCCTTGGCACGTGATTTCTCTTCGTCGCGACGGGCGCCACCGAAAGCCGCGTCGAACGCGTGTTTGTCAAGCGCCTGTTTGAGGGCCTGTGTCTTCATAATCTCCGTGTAAAGCGCCGAACCGTGCTGAAACGGGTTGATGCCCAGCTGGAGGCCCTCGTGATTGGTGTGGACCAGCAGATCGACACCGAGTCGCCTGGCCGTCTCGTCGCGAAATGTGATCATGTCGCGAAACTTCCAGGTCGTATCGATGTGGAGCAGCGGGAACGGGGGCTTGGCTGGGAAGAAGGCCTTCATCGCAAGGTGCAGCATTACCGAGCTGTCCTTGCCGATGGAATACAGCATCACGGGCCGCTCACATTCGGCAACGACCTCACGGATGATGTGCATAGCCTCCGCCTCGAGGCGTTGAACATGAGTCAGGGCCGTCAGCGCGGGTTTCGCGTAATGCGCGGTCGGCGTCCAGCGCACAGGTGACGTCTCGGTCGTCAAGCGATCCATGCTCCTTTTCTCTGGTTCACGCTGTGCCGGCTGTCAGGTCCTGTGCCTGCGGCAGAGCGCTCGTCGCAGTGCTTCGCTGACCTGATGGATCTGCTCGCTGCGCAGCCTGTTGTAGAAAGGCAGCGCCACGGTCGAAGAGGCAATTTCTTCGGTTATTGGAAAATCCCCTTCGCGATGCCCGAGCTGCTGAAAGTGCGACTGCAGGTGAATGGGCGAAAAGTAGGTGCTGCAGGAGACCCCTTCGCACCTGAGGCACCTGAGCACTTCGTCCCGTGCAGCCTGCTCGAAGCCCTTGAGTCGTATGACGTACACGAACCAGCTGAGCTCTGCGCCGGGTACATCGTAAACTGGAAGCTCCACTTCCTCGATTCCCGATAGTTGGCGGCCGTATTCCTCGGCCACCTCCCGCCGCTTTTCGAGCAGGTCGTCAATTCGACTGAGCTGCGACAACCCGAGGGCGCAGTTGATGTCAGACAGGCGGTAGTTAAAACCGAGCCGCTCGTGCTGGAGCCACGCCCCATTGTCCCCGCGCCCCTGATTGCGGAGGCTCTTGAACAGCCCATCCAGGGCTTGATCGTTCGTCACGACCATTCCTCCTTCGCCCGTCGTCATCTGCTTGTTCGGGTAGAACGCGAATGCGCCTGCATCCCCCAGGGCGCCGACGTGGGCCCCCCTCCAGCGGGCTCCGAGGGCCTCGCACGCATCTTCGATCACCCGCAGGTCGTGACGCCGCGCGATGCCAAGGATGGCATCCATGTTGGCCGGCCGGCCAAACACGTGCACCGGCAAGATAGCCTTTGTGCGCGGAGTTATCCGAGACTCGATCAGATCTGGATTCAAATTGAAAGCTACCGGATCGATGTCCACAAACACCGGCACCGCCTGCTCGAAGAGCACGCAGTTGGCCGACGCGACGAAGCTGAACGGCGTGGTGATGACCTCGTCGCCGGGACCAATCCCGAGCGCCTTGACTGCCAGATGCAGCGCGGCCGTGCCGCTGTTGACTGCCGTCGCAAATCGTGCGCCGGTGCGGGCGCAGAATGCCGCTTCGAACTCGGGCAGCTTGGGCCCTAGGCTCAGATGGGGCGTCCGGAGCACGTCGACGACCGCCTGGATGTCCGACTCGGAAATGTCCGGACGGCTGAGCGGGATCTCGTCGTGCCCATCGCATCGGGCGTTCCGCTCGATCGCGGCTGGTTCAGGATGCAGAAGAGGCAACATGGTGTGGCAGGAAGCGCATGAGCTCCGGGTACGCGGCCTCGAGGAACTCGAGTCCGGTGCGAATGGCCGAAGCCGGGTCCTGCTCGAATGGGACGCTAACGCGAATGAGCGCCGCGTCACTCCGGTTTTTCGTCAGCGAGTCGAGCACGAGGTGGACGCGACCCAGGTATTCGTTGGTGACGACCCGTCCCCCCGACTGCTGATACCAATAAAGGACTGCCTGTCGCTCGATCCCGTTTTCCACGATGTAGCTGTTGACCGTGAACGGAACGTAGGGGGCTGCATTGACCGTCGCTGCTTCCCGCTTTGACGATGTACCACCCGTTGCCTGGCAGGCAGCTCTTTGGTGAATGAATCATTTCTCCGTGTCGCTGCGAGGAATAGTATCCAACGAACAGATGGAGAAAGTTGCCCGAGCCGTCGTGGTACAACTTCGAGAGGTAATCCGTCGCGCTAAGCTGATTTTCGACCTTTACAGTGAAGCGTTGGTCCTCGCCACGCCACGTCTCGAGGTTGTCGGGAAATTGGGAGAACGGCTGGCGCATCTCGACCGGCTCGCCGTGCCCCACGGCGCGCACAGCCCAGGAGGAGATGAGCAGGATCAGGCCAACGACAAGCATGCGTGCGGTCATTTCGCCACCCCCATCATGTGGAGCAGTCGGCTCACGCCAAGCAGCAGTGCCGCTGCGATGAGAAACACCCCTAGGCCGCCCGCCGTGTGGAACACGCTCATAGCCGCATCCACGGACACGTAGTGCGCGATAAGTCCTGTGATCGTCACGCGAAACACGTTTGCGGCAATGGCAATCGGCACGACTGCCAGGATGAGGAGGACTCGCGGCATCCAGGTCGAGTAAGAAATATACGTGTAGACAACCCCCAGTGTTGTCAGTGACACGAGCGAGCGGATGCCGCTGCAGGCCTCCTCGACGTCCAGAGAGGTCGAGGCGAGATGCATGACGTTGCCCTCGCGAAATACGGGAACAGCACAGGATTCCATCACCGAGCTCGCGACCTGCGCTGCGAAGAGCTGAAGGGGGAAGGCGATCGATCGGAACACGATTTGGGGGAGCGGAATCATGAACAGGAGGAACGCGAGCGGGAACAACAAGGCTCGCAACATCGCCCAGCCCACTGTATAAAGGATGCCCCCCGCAACCATCATGAGCAGCGACACGCGCTGCAGGAAGAGGTCCGCACCGACATTCCCGGTAATGTAGGTGATGAGCGCGAACGCCATCAGCCCAATACCCCAATAGCCGGGCGCTATCGGCGTTGCGCGGAGGACGTCTCGTTTGGTCCAGATGAGATATCCGGAAATGACTGGGACGAGGAACCCATGAGAGTACTCGGGCTCATTCCACCACTGCGCCACGAGCCCCGGAATGACCAGCCAGTACGTCCACACCATTGCCGCGGCGAGCGCACCGGCGACGGGAATCCAGAACGGCGAGAGACCTGCCCGCGTCCGGTCGTGGTGGGACTGCTCAGAGCGACTTAGCGAAAATGTGTACATACTGTCGCCATTTAATGCACGTCCCCTGCGCTTCCTGTGGAGGTGTGGCTGAGCCAACTGCGGCGTGGAAAGCGCCGGTTGTCGAGGATTCCGCTACGTGACAGTCGGGCCGATAACCTTCAGGACAGTGGCTGGTCGTGAGCGTACAGGCTACCGCAGTGTCAGTCACAAGCTGATTCGGTCTGACGTAATCAGCACGAAGCGTACCGAAGTGCATTCTAATCCGAGACACATGACAAAGACCTAAACTCTGCACGACAAGAAGTTACGATGCTGAAGAAGGTTTGCAAGAGGTAGACTTTTCTCTGAGTACCATCGACATTCCGTGCAGGTCCGACACCCAGTGCAAAATGAACTCGATTACAAATCCGTCACTAATTGGGCAAGCGCCCGAGCAGCTACATGCGTGACTTGCCACGCGTCCTGAGTTTCTGCGCCGTCTGTTTGGTCATTTGGCCGCCCCCTGTCTCGGCGCAGGATGGCACGAATGTTCTGGTTGTGGTCAACGAGGCGAGCGAGGTCTCGGCAAGAATAGCCGCACGTTATGCCGATGTTCGCACCGTTCCAGCCGACAACATCGTTCGGCTGAAAACTGAAACGACAGACGACATTACCCGAGCACAGTACGAGGGTGAAATCGAACGCCCGATTGGCGCATGGATCACGCGTCACGCCGCGCAGGACCGCATTCTCTATATCGTGCTGACGAAGGGGATCCCTCTTCGAGTCCGCGGCACGAGCGGGCGCAGGGGTACGACGTCCAGCGTCGATTCCGAACTGACACTTCTCTATCGAAGGCTTGTCGGGACTCGTGAGACAACGGTTGGACCTGTTCCGAATCCCTACTTTCGCGGAAACAACCCCCTGACCGCCTCCAAGCCGTTCAACCACGCGGATTACGACATCTACCTCGTCTCGCGCCTTGACGGATTCACCGAAGCCGATGCCATGGCCTTGATCGACCGAGGTTCGTCGGCCGGGCGGACCGGAGATTTTCTGCTGGATCAGCGCGGGACGCTGGATCGAATCGCGGACCCCTGGTTGCGGGCAACCGCTGAGGCGCTTTCGGCCGCCGGTTACAAGGACCGAGTCGTTCTGGAACCGTCGAGTACCGGCCTGACCGGGCGCGCGAACGTTCTCGGATACGCGTCCTGGGGTTCGAACGATCCCGCAATCCGCCGTCGTCGACTCGGCCTTGGTTTCGTGCCGGGCGCACTGGCAACGATGTTCGTGAGCACCGACGCGCGGACGCTTCAGGAGCCGCCCGAAGGCTGGCAACCTGGACCCGGCGGGGACCCGAAAGCCTCGTTTGCCGGCTCAGCCCAATCGCTGACGGGCGATCTGATTCGAGAAGGCGTCACCGGTGTGGCAGGTCACGTGGCCGAGCCGTTCCTCGACGGTGCCGTCAGACCAGACATTCTGTTTCCGGCGTATGTCGCGGGGTTCAACCTGGTCGAATCGTTCTACCTTGCGATGCCGCACCTGAGTTGGCAAACGGTGGTTTTTGGCGACCCGCTCTGCGCCCCGTTTCGGACCGACAAGGTGCTCACACGAGATCAGGCGACGCCCGATCTCGACCCGGAAACAGAGCTCCCCAAATACCTCTCCGCACGCAGGCTGGCATCCGTGACGGCTGCCAAAGTTCCCAGCGACGCTGCCAAGCTCATGCTCAAAGCCGAGGCACGCCGAAGTCGTGACGACAAGGCTGGGATGAGGCAGGCGTTAGAGCAGGCTACTGCCATCGATCCGCGCTTCACCGCTGCCCAGACCATGCTGGCAGGCCTGTACGAGGAACTGGGCGAGTACGACCGCGCCATCGATCGCTACCAAAGCGTGCTCGCCGTCAACCCAAGCGACCCGGTCGCGCTCAATAACCTCGCGTACGCGGTCGCTGTTCACAGGAACGCGCCCGCGGACGCGCTTCCATTCGCCCAAAAAGCGTACATTGCCGCGAAGCGCAATGCGTTGATCGCAGATACGTTGGGTTGGATCTATTACCTGCTCGGCCAGCATGTCGACGCCGAGAAGTACGTCGTCGAAGCCGCGAAATTAGCCCCGGATCACGCGGAAATTCAGCTACATCTGGCTCACGTTTCTCTGGCACTCGGACGTACTGATGCGGCTCTCGCGGCGCTGAACAGGAGCCTGCAACTCGACGTCACATTCAGCGGTCGCGAAGACGTCAAGAAGTTGCAGGGGCGGCTGAAGAATTAGGAATCAATTCTCGCTTCCACAACTGGCCCACCACCATCGACGTGAAAATGCTCGTTGCGTCGATCCAGCTCAGGGGACGGCTTTCTACACGGACACGGCCTTGTTGAATGGCCTGGCAGATCGCGTCGGGATTCGGTTCCGCGTCAACAAGCGAATAGGTCGAGCCAAGTTGCCGAAGCCGATGGACGTCGCAATTGCCAACGAGTGGCTTCCCATTCCGGGCCGCCCAGCGTTCCGCGCGGCAATTGAAGTTGAGCGATGCGGTGAACATCGCGTTGATTTCGACGGCGTCAAAGAGATCTCGATAACGATCGAGATCGCCCATCAGGCAGGTTGACGCCGGAAAAAAAGGGTGTGGCGCAACGACGAGACCAGGCTCGCGATGCTTGAGCCGTGCGAGATCCTCGAATGTCGTCACGTGCTCGGTCCCACGTCTGAAGTTAATCAGAAGAACATGCCGGCCCTGAACGGTCCGCTCAATGCCTGGAAGAAGCACGATGCCGCGTTCGGCCGCGTAAGGGATGAGTCGTTCGATCGGATGTTGACGGTCGTGGAGTGTGATCGCGAGGGCCCCGTATCCCAGAACCGCCGCGCGATCAATCAGGTCTTCTGCCGTATAAGGAATCTGGTCAACAGGGTCGTCGGATGTGTGCGTGTGGAGTTCGACTTTGAGCATGGGATCGCGATCGATCTCGAAAAAGCCTACATGTTGCAGGAATGCTGCCGAGCCCATCGAGCGCGTGATCCTGCAACTCTGCCTGCGGAAATCGTGCAGAATGAACAGCTTGCAAGTATTTCCGTCAGTCACGTGACGTCAGGGTCGTCGGGATTCACCGGTTGGCCGGGTAGAAGTCTTCCAAACGACAGCCTTTTCTCGGCGATCGAGGTCCTATCCTAGCAGTTAGAACCCGGTTCTCGTCAGCCTGAGATTCCGAGGGGCGGCGGGCGCGTTCGCGTTCGGCCGGTACCCGAGCGCGATCACTTCGAAGTCGCTGGCGGTCAGCGATCGGAAGGCCGGGTTCAGCACATCGTTGTTCCACCTGGTGTCGAACGTCCCGCTGATGTACATGTCGGAACCGTTGTCGGCAACGATGAGGCCGTAGCGCTGCATCGCGCGGAAGACCTTTTGCAGTTCAGGAGTAAACCCGGACAGGTCGCGGCTCGGCTTGAGCCGGAGCCTGGCGCCCAGGGGAAGCGCACCGGTCGTTGAGCCTGCTCGATGCGAAGCGGGGTAAACGTAACCGTTCGTCGCCCGTACCGTGACACGCAACGCGTGCTGAATTTCTCCCGTGCCGAACACCTCGTCGTAGCGGACGAGTCCGGGCAGGATAGCCAACCCCGCGGCGTCCGCTGACGTCCATCCTTCAGGTCGTCGGCCATTCGTGTTCAGGTCGAAAAACGCGCCAGAGCCGGCGTGCCATTTCGTGCCGTCGAAGAAGACATTGTACAGCTCGTACAGATGCCGATTGTCGTGATCGACGATGAGCAGGTGGCGGTCGGTGTCGCGGCGGTCGATGTTACCAGGCCACCCACCTTCAATCCAGTGTGGTTCCGTGATTGCCTGATCAGGGATCGGATAGAAGGGAAAGCTTTGATCCGTGGCATGGTTGACGCCGTCGCTTTCGTCGGAGTACCTGAAACTCCACGCTGCGTTTGGCCGTGTCGCCGCTGACCACAACGTACGGGAATCCGTAAATCTCGACGCTGCCGGGCGCTGCGGTACCTCCGAAGTCGGGATGCAAGCGCCGCGTCGGGCCAATGAAGGTGATGTAACTTGCCGAGGCCGTATCGACCGGCGCAGACGAGATGTCCAGGTTCCACCAGTTATCGGATGGAAAGAGGGGAGGCGGACCAGGCAGAGGCCCAACTGGCGTTGCAGACTGTGCGAGGATGAGACTCCCCACCAGGACGATCAGCCCCGGCAATACCGTCAGCGCTCTCGTCCCTCCACCTCGGCGGACCATCTGTGCCATGATGGCAAAGTTCGCGCCATGGGCCCGTCCTGACTGTTTAGCGCCTGGCCGTGGCTGGTGGTCTTTTCGGCGGTCGAGCTCTGTACAGTTTGGAAACACGAGTGACATTTCTGACCTGGAATCTACGCATAAACTCCACTGATGACCGTCTACGACGAGTTCGAATGGCGCGGTATCGTCTACGACAGCACCGAAGGCACGCGTGAGCTGCTCGCGCGTGAAAAAGTGACGTGCTACATCGGGTTCGATCCGACTGCGTCGAGCCTCCATGTGGGTTCGCTCCTGCAGATGATGGCGCTCGCCCGGCTCCAGCGACACGGGCACACACCTGTCGCGATCGTCGGTGGTGGCACCGGTCTCATCGGCGATCCGAGCGGAAGAAGCCAGGAGCGAACGCTGCTGAGCCGCGAGGATGTTGCGCACAATCTGGAGGGCATCAAACGTCAACTCTCGCGATTCCTGGACTTCGATGCTGCCAGCAACCGCGCACAGATCCTCAATAACGGCGACTGGCTCGAGCGGTTGAACCTGATGGAGTTCCTGCGCGACGTGGGCAAACACTTCACCGTCAACTACATGCTGGCGAAAGAGTCTGTGAAGCGCCGCGTCGAAACAGAAGACGGAATTTCGTTTACTGAATTCACGTACCTGATCATGCAGGCCTACGACTACCTCACGCTTTACGATCGTTATCAGTGTCGCCTTCAGCTTGGCGGCAGCGATCAGTGGGGCAACATCGTTGCCGGCTGCGATCTCATACGAAAGCTGCGGGGCGCGCAGGCCTTCGGTCTCGTCCTGCCGTTGGTGACGACGGCGGCGGGTACGAAGTTCGGGAAGACGGAAGCCGGCACGATCTGGCTCGATCCCGAGCGAACCTCGCCGTACCAGTTCTATCAGTTCTGGCTGAACGTGGAGGATCGCGACGCCGGCCGTTACCTGCGATACTTCACGTTCTTGTCGCCGGACGAGATCGTGGAGCTCGAGAAGGCCACTGCCCTGGCGCCAGAGAAGCGGGAGGCGCAGCGCCGACTCGCCCAGGAGGTGACGCGGCTCGTGCACGGTCAATCCGAGGTCGAGCGAGCCGAACGCGGGGCCGGGATCCTCTTCGATAGGAACGTGACGAACCTGCCGGTTGAGTCGATCCTTGCGGTCTCCGGGGATGTTCCGTCCACGAGCGTGTCGGCCGCGCAGCTCTCCGGTCACGGCCTGCTTCTCGTGGACCTGCTGTTGTCGAGTGGGTTGACGTCGTCCAAGAGCGAAGCCACACGTCTCATCCGTAGCGGCGGCATCTACGTCAATAACGAGCGCGTGTCGAACGAAAAGCTCCGTCTCACTCGCGATCTGGCGGTGGGGGGAGAGCTGTTCCTGATTCGCAAGGGCGCGAAGCAGAATTTTCTCGTCAGGATTTCGTGACGTGGAGTCTGTATTGCTGCGTTTTACTACACGAGGCTCCCAGCCTTCGGGAATCCGGTCTCAGAATTGTGAGGCTTTTCCGTCCCGCGACCGGACAGCGTCAAAATGGCGATATTCTTGCACGGGGCGCACAAGCCTCACCCAGGCCAGAAAATGCGGCGTCACGCAGGGCACCGCCGGGATCCCGTGAGATTTCGTGATTAACCGTGTCGGCGAAGAGCAAGGAGTCCTCGATTGCGCCGCGCGCTTCGGTTTCTGCCTCCGTCCCCAGCCACAGCCTTCTGGCTCGTGGCGGCGATAGCATGCCTGGTTGATTTGCTTGTGATCTGGGCTGCGCCGTGGACCGGAATCAGCCGACACTTCGGTGGTTGGCGCCACGATGGGTATCTCGAGTTAGCTCGTAATCTCTTGGCGGGCAATGGCTTTGTGTTTGACGCAGGCGGCCCCGCTGTATTGCACCGGCCGCCCCTGTATCCGATGCTCTTGGTTCCTCTCGTCGCCCTGCCCGAACCCGTTCAGCGCCCCGTGCTCGTAATCCTGCAAAGCGGCCTTCTTGGTGGGGTGGCTGCGATCGTCTGGAAAATTGGTTCACGATTGTTCAACGAGGCGGTTGGTCGTGTAGCCGTCGGCGTGCTCCTCCTGGATCCCTGGCTCATATGGGTCGTCAAGAACCCGATGAGCATCATCCTGCAGACCATCCTCTATACAACGTTCTGCTGGCTACTTCTGCAGGCGTTTCGTCTTAACTCCACCCACGAGTCACGAGGCTTCAAAATTTCGTCCGGACTCGGACTCCTCTTGGGACTAAATGCCGGTGCTCTGGCGCTGGTCCACGGCACAATGATCCTCACATGTGGACTGCTCCTCGCGGGCGCGTGCCTCTTGTGTCTGTGGCAACGTGACTACCGATCGGTCGCCAGCGTCGTGGTGGCGGGCACCGTGATGCTGATCGTGATTGCACCTTGGACGGCGAGAAACTGGGCAGTTTCCGGCAAGTTCATTCCAGTGGTCAGCAATTCGGGCCTTGCCTATGTCCTGGGGAACGCCCACTGGGGACTAGGAAATGACCGAATGGAACGAGTCGAACGGCAGTCAGAAACCGCCGTCAGGGCCACCGAGATCGGAAAGCCAGCTGACGTCATTCAGTTTTCGGGAAGCACAGATCCGGCTCTCGAAACGGAATTCAACCGTCGCATGATTGAGCACATATGGAATCGACCGAAGGAGTTTCTTTTGAAGTGCTCCTTGAACGCGGCTGCCTTCTACTTCCCTCTGGTTGACCATGTGTATGTACGATCGTTCGTCGGGCACCCTTCTCCGCAGTTGGGCGGCGCACGACAGACATTCTTGGCAACCGCCATTACCGTTTTTAACGGCTTCCTTTGGATACTATGCTGGGTTGGTATCTTGTTTCGGAACATGACAGTGGAGCACTTGCGCGCTTGGCTCAGCGTGCTCGTTCTCATTGCCGTTTTTCCGGTTGCGTATCTACCGTTTCTCACCTACGTGGGTCACGCTCAATATGTGCTGCCTACCATCCCGCTCCTCTCAGTGTTGGCGGCGGTCGGCCTCGGGGCGGCGCGACCGCAGCACGCTGGCGACATTGAGGAGAGTCTTCTCCTCGAGCGAAGGGCATCTTGAAGAACTCCGCAGATCGCGGCGAACAGACATACCTGGCATGGCTCGTTGATTTGGACGGCACTCTCTACCATCAAGGAGCCATCCATTTCGTCATGGGCCTCGAGCTGGCTCTGGGGGGATGGTCGGCGATCGCTTGTATCCAGGCATTCCGTGAGCAGCACGAACGACTGCGCCTCGAGGTGTCGGAACCGGTGAGCGACCCGTTCTTGAGCCAGATCAGCCGGACCGCGGCCGAATTGGATCGCACGGATGACGAGGTTCGCCGGATTGTCGAACAATGGATGATTGCGCGTCCATCTCGATGGCTTCGTGTGTTCCGACGCCGTAGCCTCTTGACAGAGATCACCGACTTTCGGAAGCGAGGAGGCAGGACCGCTCTTGTCAGTGACTATCCGGCTCAACTGAAGCTCGAAGCCATGGGGATTGCGCACCTCTTCGACGTCGTGATCGCCGGTGGCGAATGCTCAAAGCTAACGCGGTTGAAGCCCTGGCCTGACGGGTATCTCCTCGCGGCAGAGAGGCTCTGTGTTTCGCCAACAGCCTGTCTGGTCATTGGAGACCGACCTGACATTGACGGCCTATCTGCCCAACAAGCGGCGATGGCGTTCCGTTGTATTTGAGTGACCACGGCGCCCCCCTTGAGGACGTGAATGCGGGGTCGGTGATGATTCAACGGCGATGCTGGATTTGCGGCTCCATGCGATCGCGCGAAAGGAAGGCACGCTGCATCAACCGCCCGCTCGAACCTAAAGACCTGCAGATCACTGATCACCGATACGGAGTGACGTTGGCACTGTTCGAGTGCAGCGACTGTGGGTTCGTGTACGCCGGAGCCGACGAGCTGGCCGAGCTCACAGCGCTTTACGAGAAGCTGACCGATCCAGCATACGAAGGGAGTCAGGAGGCACGGCGGCTCCAGATGGAATGGTTACTAGGTAGCCTGCGCGAGCTGCGGCCCCAGGCTCGGACGCTGCTGGACATCGGGGCTGGCATCGGGCTGCTGGTTGGCGTAGCGGCCGAATCGGGATTGCAGGCGGTCGGAGTCGAGCCCAGCCGATGGCTCGTCGAACATGCCCGCCCGCTAACCGGGGGAGCACTGCTCCCGGGCCTTTTTCCCCATCCGAGCCTTTCCGGTCAAACCTTCGACTTGATCACATTGGTAGATGTAATCGAACACGTCGCAGATCCGATCCAACTGCTACGCGATTGTCGTGAGTCCCTTGCTGCCGAAGGCGTGTTGATGGTCGTCACACCCGATGTTCGAAGCCTTGCCGCGCGCCTATTGGGCGACCGCTGGTGGCATTTCCGCCTGGCACACGTCGGGTATCTCGATCGACATACCTTGACGATGGCGGCACGTCAGGTCCAGCTATCGCCGATCGAATCGTTTCGCGCAAAGTGGTTCTTCCCCGTGCGGTACCTTGCCCACCGCTCGGCCGAATACCTGCCGGTGGGCTGGCTGAATCGTCTTGCCGAGCGAATTCGGCCATTACGCTGGGTGTACGATCGCGTCATTCCGTTAAACCTGGGCGATTCGCTGGTGATGGTCTTGGAGCGTGAAACGGAGGCAGCCAATGACGACGGCCGGACATGACATCGCCCAGGTCCAGGCGCGGCCGTGGTGGCCGAAGTTGTTGGCGCACATCCAGATCGCACGCGTCGACCACTGGGTCAAGAACGTCTTCGTGCTGCCGGGTATCTTACTAGCGGTCTGGACGGAGCCGGAACGGCTGACCTTCGCAATCGCGGTGCCACTGTCGCTTGGCATGCTGGCAACCTGCATCGTGGCTTCGAGCAACTATGTTATCAACGAGGTTCTTGATGCGCCCTACGATCTGGAACACCCGACCAAACGACTGCGTCCTGTTCCATCCGGGCGAGTAGACGTTGCCTGGGCGTATGCGCAGTGGCTCGGGCTTGCATCGATTGGGTTGATCCTTGCCTTGATGGTATCGAGGGGATTGGCGATCGTGCTGGCAGTTTTATGGTTGATGGGGTGGGTGTACAACGTTCGACCCCTTCGTACCAAAGACGTGCCTTATCTCGACGTACCTGTCAGAGGCGCTGAACAATCCAATTCGTATGCTGGCGGGCTGGTACATGGTGACCCCCAATGCTGTGCCGCCTGGATCGCTGCTTTTGAGCTATTGGATGGTTGGCTGCTATTTCATGGCCATCAAGCGTTTCGCGGAATATCGGAATATCGACAATGCGGCAACCGCGGCGCGCTATCGAACGAGTTTCTCCCATTACACGGCTGAGCGGCTGCTCATGCTCATCACGTTCTACGGGTCGGCCGCCATGCTGTTTCTGGGCGCGTTCATCATGCGGTACCGTCTCGAGCTCTTGCTGACGGTCCCACTGGTGTCGATGGTCATGGCGGAATACCTGGCACTGGCGTTCAAGCCCAATAGTCCGGCGCAGGCACCCGAAAAACTCTACCGAGAGCCACGGCTCATGGCGTCGGTGATTGCATGTGCTGTGCTCATGGCCGTACCTGACATTCGTTGATGTTCCATGGCTGCACAAGGTCCTGATGCCGTCAATTCCAGCGCAGAATTAGATTCGAGTTCAACAGGCAGGCTGTCCTGGCTCTGCAGCCTGAATACGTCTTTGAGTTCGTGAAAAGAGATTAGTTCTGCGACGGTGAAGTCGATGGGTTCGCCGCTCGTAGCTTTCTCATCACCCCATCCTCAATCCAATGCGCATCCCTAATCTCCGCCGTGGCTTTATTCGGCGTGCCTTTTTGCCGCCCGCCCAGCGCGTGCCTTTCGGTGGATGATGAAGGGAACACTTTGGCATATGCGCTATGTTCGCACTATTTTAGTCCATCGCGACTTTAGTGAAGCCGCCGGTCTCCACGTAGCCGTAGCGCGCGAGATGCTTCCGCATCACGTCCTCCATGATGCGGTGCTGGTCGGGCGTGAGCTCCTCCTGCCACTTGAAGTTGGAGCTGCGGAGGTCGTGGGACCCGAGCCTCGACTCGAAGACGGGGTTCCAGTCGAGCTCCAGGAATTCCAGCGCTTCTCGCAGTACCGGAATCGGCCGAGCGCAGAGGTCCTCGTACCGGATCTCGAGGAACGCCTCCTTCGGGATGGAGTCCCTGGCGGCGTCCATGGCCTCGAGCAGGATGTTCCACTGCAGTCCGGCGAGGGCGATGAAGGAGCGATGGTGCTTCTCCCAGAGCGAGCGTTGCGCGGGCGTCAGCTCGCCCAGGCGCCACTTCTCGGGCCCGCCCCAGCCCCCCCACCAGTCCACGTTGACGAGGGAATTCACGACGGCGCGGCCATCGCGAACGATGTGGAGGAACTTGGCGTCGGGGAAAATCTCGCGCAGGTAGCCGAGCCGCGGCCAGCCGGTGATCTTGATGAGCAGGCGGCTCCGCGCGCGAGTGGGGACTTCCGCCAAGGCCGCGCGCACGGTCTCCTTCACCTTGTTCGTCACGTCGGCGGCCGTCAGGTCGCGGCAGGGCCGGCGGAACCCGCGGGCGTGGTGCTCCCAGAAGTCGTAGCATTCGGAAGGGGAGTACTTCCGCAGGAGCAGCCTGCCCAGGACCGGAAGGTCGATGCCGTTGAGCAGCAGCCGGTTGTACGCCGGCTTCCTGGGTACACGCTGCAGAGGGCCGAGAGCCACGCGCAGCGCGGGTGCTCGGCCACGACATCGTGAAAGGCGGTCGAGCCGCTTCGCCCAGTGCCGACGATGAAGAGCGGTCTTTCGATTCCCATGACGGAACTCTTCGCGGCCGCAACCCGTCGCCCCCAGCGGGCTTCGGCGCGACGCGCCAACGCATCATCCTATCGAGCGCGCCAGCGGATTTCCGAACCGCAAATCGGTGGCTTTACCGGCCGCCGCCCGCCTTATCGTTACTCTCACGCGTCGCGAAGCGCAAGGGCAGACAGCCGCGCCCTGTACATGGAAACGTGTTTACAGTGCGCGAGACGCTGTTAGTTCTGCGGCGAGGGTGAGGGCTGTCCGTCATCCGCAAGGGAACCAAGCAGACCTATCTCCTTAGGATTTCGCCAAGCTGAAGCCCGGATGGTTAGTCATCGCTTTACGCCACTACTCGGCCCCGAAAGGTCGCTCGCCAGAGTGCCGATATGTCAGGAGATGAGCCTTGCACTCCAAATTGCGCTCGCATTCCTGTTCGTCTTGGTTGTGACTTACTTATATCGGCGACGCTAGGAGTTTTTGGGCAATCGCCAATCATCTTCCTGCAGGATTACTGACCGCTAGCCGCGCGCAGCTTTCTCATCACCCGATCCTCAATCCAGTGCGGATCCCACCACTCGGCCGGATTCACAGCCTGCCCATCCACCAGCATCGTGAAGTGCAGATGATCGCCGCCGGCAAGACCGGTCTGGCCGCTCCGGCCGAGCGTCTGTCCCTGCTCGACCTGTCACCCTCGCGAACCTCGATCGACGAAAGATGCGCGTAGAGCGACTGCACGCCGAGGCCATGGTCGACGATCACGCAGTTGCCGTAGATGCCGAGATAGCCGGTTGACAGGACCTTGCCGCGGTTGGCGGCAGAGCACGGGAACATTGGCAGTCACAGAAAGATCGAAGCCCAGATGAACCTGGCGATCGACCTGCTTCCCACCGTAGAGATACGTGCGGTCGTCGGCGAATCCTGACTCCACCTTCGAGTTGCCGAGTTGCCGGAACGGTTCCTTCCACAACATTGATGGCGCCGTCTTTGTCTGCAAAGCCCGCAATCTTTTCCGCGTTGAGACGACGGAGCTCGCCGTTGACCTTGAGGAACGACGGCAGCAGATCCGCCGGTGCAGAAGCCGAGGCAAGCTTCAGCTCCGGGGATTCCTGAACGATTGTGGGAACGACGCGCGAGAGAAACGAATCGTCCAACGGGATGCGGCTCTGTTTGAATTTCTTCGGAAAGATCCGATGATCGAACGTCGCCTTTGCCTCGTTGCCGGCGGCATCTTTGGCGAATAACTCGATCGCTGGCTCCTTTGTCTCGTCGTGCGAGACGGCAAAGAACGCCACCTTCAACGACTCGTCGCCGGAGACGCCGGCGCCGCTCGCGGGGAACCCTGGAAACTCGCGCATCCCCACGCGGACACCGGACGTCGCGTCCGGCGGTGTCACGCGATACACGACGAGCTCGGAGCCGCCTTGATTGATGTAGTGATGCATCGAGGCGACGGAGATTCGCGGAGGATCGAGCCGAACTTCCACGTCCTTTTTCGTGCTCCAGGAAAGCGTGCGAAGGCCCATCACAGTGCGCGACACCGGTCACCACGATTGCGGCAGGCCCAGCCTGAAGCTCCGGCAATGTCTTCTTGCCAATGTCGCGCGTCACCGAAACGGGACCGTCCGCTTTGAGCGATGAATCTGTCTTCGGGTCGAGCGAAGCGACGGGCAGGACCTTTCCACCTTGCTCCATCGAGACAGTCACGCGATCGACCTCGGCAGGCGGGCTGTCCACCGTGAGCGCGAGCGTGCTGGATTGTCCAACCAGCGCGGCCGGTTCTTCGATCGTGATTTTGGGAGCCTCGGTTTGACCCGCAATGTAGTACGCCGCACCGCCACCAATGCCGACGATGAAGAGGAGGCCTGCAATGACGACTAAGACACGCATCGTGTGATCTTATCGTCCGGCTAACCGCCGCCGCTATGGCTATGGCGAGTCCGCCGAAGCTTCGAGCGCTAAGGTCGGAAGCCGGACGCTACAGGTCTATGGAGGATCAAATCGATCGGCGAGTCGTGAGCCACTGCAAGACTTGGCAAAAACAGGCAGAAATGGACCCGATTTGACACCCCGCGGCGGAGGCGCTACCATTGGGACTATCGCGTGGATGTTGACCGGCCAGATGAGCGGCAGCGACACGCGTAGATAGCGCGCCAGGGGTTGGAGTTCGGCAAGGTTCGTTCAGCCAATATCCGCTGATTGCCGAAAGACCAGTGGGTTCAGACCCACCCCGGCGCGTGTATTGACTCCCTCAGGATTGACAATTCGGCACTCTCGAGCGTGACCCGGCCGACCTGCCGGTAGTTGCTCCAGAACACCTTGGAGCAATTTTTTTTGCCCCGAGAACTTGGCCCGAATGGGCCATTGACAGCCGATTACAATTCTAGTAACCTTAGAAGGTTGCCCTGAAGAACGTGAATTTCGGGGCAAATGGCCCTGGAAACGAGGGTTTCCGGGGGCGGTCGGTTCTTTGAAAACTAGATAGAGCGTGCAGTAAGGACCCGTTGAGGATCAGCGGAAGTTTTCGAACTTCCATCAACTCAACAACCGAAGAACAACGCAAGAGCCATGTCAACAGGCGATTGTGTTGAGGGAATAGCCGACAGCCTCCGGGCTGAAGGCCTCGACCTTTAACATGAGAGTTTGATCCTGGCTCAGAATCAACGCTGGCGGCGTGCCTAACACATGCAAGTCGAACGCGAAAGCCCCGCAAGGGGTAAGTAGAGTGGCAGACGGGTGAGTAACGCGTGGGTGACCTACCTTCGAGTGGGGGATAACGTTCCGAAAGGGACGCTAATACCGCATGACATCCTGCCTTTGAACAGGCGGTGATCAAAGCCGGAACCGCAAGGTCTGGCGCTTGATGAGGGGCCCGCGTCCGATTAGCTAGTTGGTGGGGTAATGGCTCACCAAGGCGACGATCGGTAGCCGGCCTAAGAGGGCGGACGGCCACACTGGGACTGAGACACGGCCCAGACTCCTACGGGAGGCAGCAGTGGGGAATTGTTCGCAATGGGCGCAAGCCTGACGACGCAACGCCGCGTGGAGGATGAAGATCTTCGGGTCGTAAACTCCTGTCGAGCGGGACGAAAGATCCGCGACCTAATACGTCGTGGAAGTGACGGTACCGCTAGAGGAAGCCCCGGCTAACTCCGTGCCAGCAGCCGCGGTAATACGGGGGGGGCTAGCGTTGTTCGGAATTACTGGGCGTAAAGGGCTCGTAGGTGGCCAACTAAGTCATGCGTGAAATCCCTCGGCTTAACCGGGGAACTGCGTCTGATACTGGATGGCTTGAATCCGGGAGAGGGATGCGGAATTCCAGGTGTAGCGGTGAAATGCGTAGATATCTGGAGGAACACCGGTGGCGAAGGCGGCATCCTGGACCGGCATTGACACTGAGGAGCGAAAGCCAGGGGAGCAAACGGGATTAGATACCCCGGTAGTCCTGGCCCTAAACGATGAATGCTTGGTGTGACGGGTATCGATCCCTGTCGTGCCGAAGCTAACGCATTAAGCATTCCGCCTGGGGAGTACGGTCGCAAGGCTGAAACTCAAAGGAATTGACGGGGGCCCGCACAAGCGGTGGAGCATGTGGTTCAATTCGACGCAACGCGAAGAACCTTACCCAGGCTTGAACAGCGAGTGACCACTCACGAAAGTGAGCTTCCGCAAGGACACTCGTAGAGGTGCTGCATGGCTGTCGTCAGCTCGTGTCGTGAGATGTTGGGTTAAGTCCCGCAACGAGCGCAACCCTTGTCCTCTGTTGCCATCAGGTAATGCTGGGCACTCTGAGGAGACTGCCGGTGATAAACCGGAGGAAGGTGGGGATGACGTCAAGTCAGCATGGCCTTTATGTCTGGGGCTACACACGTGCTACAATGGCCGGTACAAACCGTCGCGATCCCGCGAGGGGGAGCTAATCGGAGAAAGCCGGTCTCAGTTCGGATCGTAGGCTGCAACTCGCCTGCGTGAAGTCGGAATCGCTAGTAATCGCGGATCAGCACGCCGCGGTGAATACGTTCCCGGGCCTTGTACACACCGCCCGTCACATCACGAAAGCCGGCTGTACTAGAAGTCGCTGTACCAACCCGCAAGGGAGGCAAGCGCCTAAGGTATGGTCGGTGATTGGGGTGAAGTCGTAACAAGGTAGCTGTAGGAGAACCTGTGGCTGGATCACCTCCTTTCTAGAGAACGGCTCGAGGCTTACCAAAGCCAAAGGCCCACTCAGATCGATCTGGTCCTCAACAGTCCACATTGCACGCCTATCTAGTTTTGAGAGAATCGGCCGAAAAGAGGGCCTGTAGCTCAGCTGGTTAGAGCACACGCTTGATAAGCGTGGGGTCAGTAGTTCAAATCTACTCAGGCCCACCAGCCTTCGCTCCGGCGACGCTTGGCCTGCATGAAGCCAAGCGAAGCGAGCTTCGGCTGGCAGGCCAGAGAACGATTGCGAAGGCTGTCCGCCATAGCCCGAAGGGCGGCGGCGGACCGGTCCTGAGATACGTAAGGGGGTTCCTGATTGCGTAGTGCGTAGCGAGTGGTAGAGAGACGACGAGGAAGCACCTTCCAACTCCAACCCTACCCGACTCGCGAATCCATTACAGCACGGCGATATCAAGAAGTGGTCAGTGATCAGTGGTCAGTTGTCAGAACTGAAAACTGAAAACCGACGACTGAAAATTTGTTATGGGGAATTAGCTCAGCTGGGAGAGCGCCTGGTTTGCAACCAGGAGGTCACCGGTTCGAGCCCGGTATTCTCCACCTTGTTTAGAGGCGCGCGATTGACGCGCGCCATGCCTCGGCGGGGGCCCGGCGAAGAGCCCCGGCTCGGCTCGCTATTCGACGTGACTTCGAAATTGTGCGGCTCGAAGTGCGTGAGCTGCGAAGGCGGATCGCGACTGCGAGGCGAGCGAGCGGGATCGTTCGCGGCCAGCGATGCTGAAGGCCGATGGCCGACGGCTGATGGCTTCGAGCTTCTTTCACAACTGAATACTCTGCAAACGGTAGTTTTTTCCGACCACACATTCATCCGCCGAAGCCGCGCCGAAGCATCGCAAGATGCGAAGGCGGGGCGGAGGTGGACACGCAGTGTGCATGGAGCTCACGCAGGCGGGCTCGAGGCTCGAAAGCCCACAAGCCAATCTGCGCAAGTTCCGAGTTTCTTATGGTCAAGCTACTAAGGGCGTACGGTGAATGCCTTGGCGCCAGGAGTCGATGAAGGACGCGGTAAGCTGCGATAAGCTTCGGTGAGCCGCAAACAGGCTTTGACCCGGAGATGTCCGAATGGGGTAACCCCTCTCGATTAATCTCGGGAGATCCCCGGCTGAATCCATAGGCCGGTGGAAGACAACGCAGGGAAGTGAACCATCTCAGTACCTGCAGGAACAGAAAACAAAAGTGATTCCGCTAGTAGCGGCGAGCGAACGCGGAATAGCCCAAACCATCGTGCTTGCGCGGTGGGGTTGTAGGGCCGACCAGGCCGTAAGGCCGGCGAGTCACAAACCAATCAGCTAATCGAACGATCTGGAACGATCGGCCAGAGACGGTGACAGCCCGGTAGGTAAAAGTTGATTGGCTCGCTGGGTCGGTTCCTGAGTACCGCGGGACACGTGAAATCCCGCGGGAATCTACGAGGACCATCTCGTAAGGCTAAATACTCCCTGGCGACCGATAGTGAACCAGTACCGTGAGGGAAAGGTGAAAAGAACCCCTGTGAGGGGAGTGAAACAGTACCTGAAACCGTATGCCTACAAGCAGTGGGAGGGCTATAACCGAGGGCTTGCTCTCGGTCATGCCTGACCGCGTGCCTTTTGCATAATGAGCCGGCTAGTTATTCTCAGTGGCAAGGTTAAGCGAACGCGAGCCGTAGCGAAAGCGAGTCCGAATAGGGCGATTAGTCGCTGGGAATAGACGCGAAGCGAGGTGATCTACCCTTGGCCAGGGTGAAGTACGGGTAACACCGTATGGAGGCCCGAACCAGTGTTGGTTGAAAACAACTTGGATGAGCTGAGGGTAGGGGTGAAAGGCTAATCAAACTTCGTGATTGCCCGTTCTCCTCGAAATGCCTTTAGGGGCAGCCTCGGGAGGTTGGCGCTGGTGGTAGAGAACTGGATGGACTATGGGGCTTACCAGCTTACAGAATCCAACCAAACTACGAATGCCAGCGACGCATATCCCGGGAGTGAGACGGTGGGGGCTAAGCTTCATCGTCGAAAGGGAAACAGCCCAGACTACCGGCTAAGGTCCCTAACTCTGTGCTAAGTGGGAAAGGATCTGGAGACGCTTAGACAACCAGGAGGTTGGCTTAGAAGCAGCCATCCTTTAAAGAAAGCGTAATAGCTCACTGGTCAAGCGGCTCTGGGCCGACAATTCAACGGGGCTCAAGCACAGGACCGAAGCCGTAGATTGGAATGGACCCTTCGGGGTCCAACAATGGTAGAGGAGCGTTCTCACAGCCGTGAAGCCAGACTGAAAAGACTGGTGGAGTGGTGAGAAGTGACCCTGCCGGCATAAGTAGCGATAAGGGAAGTGAGAATCTTCCCCGCCGTAAGCCTAAGGTTTCCTGAGGAAGGTTCGTCCGCTCAGGGTCAGTCGGGTCCTAACGCGAGGCCGAAAGGCGTAGCGGATGGATATCCGGTTAATATTCCGGAACTACCTAAAAGACGTTATCACGATGGGGAGACGCAGGAGGCTATGCGAGCCTACGATTGGACGTGTAGGTTCAGGCCTGTAGGGGGATCCGCCTGGAAAATCCGGTGGGTCATATTCCCTGAGGGGTCATGGCGAGGGCCGCAAGGCCCGCAAAGTCGCAGACGCCACGCTGCCGAGAAAATCCTCTAAGGAGTCTTTTGGGTACCCGTACCGCAAACCGACACAGGTAGGCGAGGAGAAAATCCTCAGGCGCAAGTGAGAACCCTCGTTTAGGAACTCGGCAAACTCACCCCGTAACTTCGGAAGAAGGGGTGCTCCGTTAACGTCAGGTGGTTCGCCCACCGAAGCGTGAGGGAGTTGCAATAAAGAGGCCCAGGCGACTGTTTACTAAAAACACAGGACTCTGCCAAGTCGAACACGACGTATAGGGTCTGACGCCTGCCCGGTGCCGGAAGGTTAAAGGGAGGGGTTAGCCGCAAGGCGACGCTCTGAACTGAAGCCCCGGTAAACGGCGGCCGTAACTATAACGGTCCTAAGGTAGCGAAATTCCTTGTCGGGTAAGTTCCGACCTGCACGAATGGCGTAACGATCTGGGCGCTGTCTCAACGAGGGGCACTGCGAATTTGTGGTACCGGTGAAGACGCCGGTTGCCCGTGACTAGACGAAAAGACCCCGTGCACCTTTACTACACCTTAGTAGTGAATGCTGGCGCGTTATGCGCAGGATAGGTGGGAGACTTTGAACCCAGGCTCTCGGGCTTGGGGGAGTCAACGGTGAGATACCACCCTTAGCGTTCTGGCGTTCTAACCTCGTCCCGTTATCCGGGACAGGGACACTGCTAGGCGGGTAGTTTGACTGGGGCGGTCGCCTCCTAAAGAGTAACGGAGGCGTACGAAGGTTCGCTCAGGCTGTTTGGAAATCAGCCGGAGAGTGCAAAGGCATAAGCGAGCTTGACTGCGAGATCCACAAATCGAGCAGGTGGGAAACCAGGTCTTAGTGATCCGGTGGTTCCGCGTGGAAGGGCCATCGCTCAACGGATAAAAGGTACGCCGGGGATAACAGGCTGATCCTAGCCAAGAGTTCACATCGACGCTAGGGTTTGGCACCTCGATGTCGGCTCATCGCATCCTGGAGCTGTAGCAGGTTCCAAGGGTCCGGCTGTTCGCCGGTTAAAGCGGTACGTGAGCTGGGTTTAGAACGTCGCGAGACAGTTCGGTCTCTATCTGTCATGGGCGCAGGAGATTTGAGTGGGGCTGTCCTTAGTACGAGAGGACCGGGATGGACGCACCTCTAGTGTACGAGTTGTCACGCCAGTGGCAGCGCTCGGTAGCTACGTGCGGAAGGGAGAAACGCTGAATGCATCTAAGCGTGAAACCCTCCACAAGATGAGATCTCCCAGGTCGCAAGACCTCTAAAGGCTCCTGGAAGATGACCAGGTATATAGGCCAGGTGTGTAAGGCCCGTGAGGGTCTGAGCTAACTGGTACTAATCAGCCGTGCGGCTTGACCATATATTTTGCTTACGCTGGCTCGGCTTTGGGCTTAGGCTCAAGGCTTCAAGCCAGCGGATGCGCGCAAACTGCGTGCGTCGTGGAACGGAGAAACTACCGTTTGCAGAGTATTCAGTTGTCGTTCTTTGACATTGCTCTGTCAGGCCTAAGCCTGGAGCCCTAAGCCGGTCAGCGTCAGCGAATTTCCCGGTGGTAATAGGAGCAGGGTCACACCCGTTCCCATTCCGAACACGGAAGTTAAGCCTGCTACCGCCGATGGTACTGTGTGGGAAACTGCATGGGAGAGTAGGTCGCTGCCGGGAGTATTAGGGACAAAAGCCCGAGGTGAGAAATCGCCTCGGGCTTTTTGCTGTACGGCTCTGGGCTCTGGGCAACGGTTCTCGTCGCCTTCCAAACCATACCCGACACGAGCGCCCCGAGGTCGGTGCCGTTAACGTCGATCAAGCGAAGCACACCTAAGCACACCTATACCCGGCGGCCCCGCTAGTCCTATCGCTCCGCCGGTCCGGCCGGACCGGCTGCGCCACCCGGCCCCGCTGGCTCAATCCCACCTCACGATGGATGGGTGCCCGCGGGTGTTTACTCCGCCGACTAACAAGTTGACAAAAGGATGTTACGCCTGGCCTTTACAGTTGCACATCGTGGTGGGTACTTTTCCGTGGACCCGTGTCGCCTGTGCGTGCTGGGTCGCGGCTTTTCTGGTCCGGTTCGTCGGCACCATTACGACCGACCCTGCGCCCTATAGTGTGCTGGCCGTTACCTTGCTCTCTTTCGGGAGCGGATTCAGCATCGTGGGGCTGTTCCGCCCCCCTCCCCGTAGTGGCTGAGGTAGGGACAAAAGCCCGAGGTGAGAAATCGCCTCGGGCTTTTTGCTGTACGGCTGTCGGCCGTATTGAGCGTAGACTGGAGGTCTCTTCTCCGCATATCGACGCTGGATAGACAGGAGGCGTCACATGCCCATCTACGAGTTCACCTGCAAAGATTGTCACAAGACATTTGAGCTGTCGCGCCCGGTCTCGGAAGCCGCCGACCGGTCCACGCCGTGCCCGCATTGCGGCAGCCAGAAGACGGAACGCGTCTGGAGCAACGTCTTCGCGATCACCGGCAAGAAGAGCTGACCCGCTTCTTTGTCGCCGTCTTCAGGCCAAAGCGCCTAGAGCGCAAAGTCTGAAGACTAGGGAGTCGTGCCGGCTGGTGGGAAAAAACGCGGTTACCTTGGAGCAATGCCCAACATAGGAGCGAAGCGTCGCTTTTTACACGCGCTCCCTCGTCGACGTCGCTTTCCCACACGTTTTTCCTGCACTCGACGTCCTTTTGAACGTCGCATAGAAACAGCGCCCCTGAAGGCTATGCGTACGATTTCGTGTTGAATCTGACGCCGGTGCCGGAACCGAGTACACTCCTGCTGCTCGGTGCTGGGCGCGGTCGGGCCTTCCGGCTGCATCGCAATCGGCGCCGATAGAGTCACCGACCCGGGTCGGGCCGTTCCGTGCCTCTGGCACACCACAGTTGACGCCAGACGGCCCGGCCGGTCACCCACGCCCAACCCGCCGCCGCGTAAGCCGTGGGTCTCTAATTCTTCACGCGCGCAAGTAGCCGCGTTAGCGAACGGGATCGTCATGCAACGGGACCGTTGGGTTTCGAATACCAAGGAAAAGTTGGCTGAGGACGCAGCCCAGACGGAAGGCCGCTATCGCAGCCTTCTGCCGAACCGGGCCTGACCATGCGCCTGGTTCACGTCATCAGCGGATACCTGCCGCACGAGACGGCAGGCACGCAGATCCTGGTGCGCGATCTGTGCCGGGCTCAGCGCTCGCTGGGGCATCGCGTCGAGGTGTTCACGAGGCGTGGCGGCCGTGCGCACGCCGAATTCGAGCTGAGCCGTGACGATTGGGAAGGCGTGCCGGTGACGCGAATCACCAACAACTTCGAGGACGTCGACCGGTTCGAGCTGCTGTACACGCATCCGACCATCGACGCCAGGTTCGACGAGTATCTGGGCGGGACGTCCCCGGATCTCGTTCACATTCACCATCTCACATGCCTTTCGACCTCGATGATCGACGTAGCCGCTCGCCGCGGCATTCCGGTGGTGATGAGCTTGAACGACTACTGGATGATTTGCCTTCGGGGGCAACGTTTCCGGCCCGACGATCTGGAGATTTGCGAGACGCTCGATCGAGAGCGCTGTGTCGCGTGCCTGAATCAATTGTGGCCTCACCTGCTCCCCCTGTCCGGCCCGCGCTCGCTGCTCGATGGCTTCTTCAATCGGCCGCCGTCGCTCCAGAAGCTCCATGCCTGGGAGCAGCACGTGCGCCGGGTGCTGAATCGATGCCACGTCGTGACGGCGCCGTCCGCCTTTCATCGAGATCGGTTCATCGTATGGGGTGCCGATGCCGAACGGGTGTTTGTCGCCCCACCGGGCGTCGTCCGGCCGGCTGTCGGACCACGCGTCGGGCCACCGGTTGGGCGAGTCGGGTTCATCGGAACTGTCATTCCAAGCAAAGGAGTTCACGTCCTCTGCCAGGCTTTCGATCGGCTCGATCGCGCCGATCTCGTCCTGGATGTCTACGGTGAGATTCCCAGCTTCCACGGAGACACGACGTACGAAGCGCGACTTCGCGAGATGATCCGCCCGCACTTGCGGGTGAACTTTCACGGTCGCTACGAGCACGAGGCGCTTGCCGACATCCTCGCCAGCCTCAACGTCCTGGTCGTGCCCGCCTTGTGGTGGGAGAGTTACTGCATGACGGTGAGAGAAGGGGCGCTGGCAGGCCTGCCTGTGATCGCCAGCCGGCTTGGAGGGATCGGGGAGGCCGTAGACCAGGGTTTGGCCACGGGTGTACGGCCAGGAGATGTGTCGCAACTGGCGGCGGAAATCTCGGCCGCCCTGGAGCGAGGCGCCCCGGAGGGGTTGCGAACCAGGGCCGAGGCCAGCGTTCCAACTGTCGAGGAGAGCGCCGCCCGAATCGACGACATCTACCGCGTGGCGGCCGGCGCCATGCCGGCAACTGCGCTCGTCAAGGATTACCCACAGCGATGGCCACCCGAGCGGCAGTAACGCTGCTGGTGCCGACCTGGAATGCCGGGCCGGAATTCCCCGCGATTCTCGAAGCGATGCGCGGCCAGCGTCTCGATCGTTTGCTCGAGATCCTGATCATCGACTCAGGTTCCACCGACGGAACGGCCGAATACTTGCGACGGCAGCCCTTTGTCCGATTGATCGAGATTCCGAACAGCGAGTTCAATCACGGGCTGACCCGGAACCGAGGCGTCCGGGAAGCGACGGGAGAGATCGTGGTGCTGGCCACGCAGGACGCCCGGCCGGCGGACGATCAATGGATGCAGCGCCTTGTGGACTGCTTTGCCGATCCGAAGGTGGCTGGCGCCTACAGCCGGCAGGTGCCGCGCCCTGACGCGAATCCCTTCATCCGGCACCGGCTCGAAGGCTGGGCCGCCACTGCTGGTACTCCGCGGGAACAGTCGGTGCACAGTCAAGGCGAGTTCGACGCGCTCAGCCCGCTCGACAAGCTCGGTCGAGCGGCATTCGACAATGTGAGCTCCAGTGTTCGCCGGAGCGTGGCTCTCGAAATCCCGTTTCACGAACGGCGTTTCGGAGAGGACCTCGACTGGGGTCTCCGGGTCCTGTTGGCCGGATACAAGATCATTTTCGAGCCCCGATCACGCGTGATCCACTCCCACAACAATTCGATCTGGTACGAGGCCAAACGAGTCTATCTCGACCATCAGAATCTCCATCGTCTGTTCGGCGTGCACACGATTCCTCGCCTGAGGGATGTCGTTGTCTGCACGGTCGGCGGCAGCCATCAGCTGGCGCGCGCTGTTGCCAAGGATCCGTCGCTGACGCGATCGGGGCGGCTGAAATGGTGGGGCAGGATCGTGCCGTACGTACTGGTCAGAATCTGGCCCAGTACCTTGGCGCACGGTCCGCTGCGCCGGAGCGGCTACGACGTCGTCTTTACCAGTGGTTCGATCGTCGGTTGACGAACAAGGTCTGATGCCGATGCCTGACCCGGACAGACGCCAGTTCATCCTCGATCTCTATCGCCACCTGCTGGGCAGAGATCCCTCCAGCGGAGAAATCGATCATTGGCTGGTCCAGCTGGATGGTGGCTTGCCGGAGCGGCAGGTTTTTTCGTGTCTCATCCAGTCGATCGAGTACTCGTCCAGCCGGCGAGTCCGTCTGGCGTTTCCACCGGGGCACTTTCATTCACCAATCGTCGATCCCGAAGAGGCACGCCGATATGTTGGCGACCACTCGGGAGTCGATCCTGGTCAACTTCCCGGACTGAATCTTTCCCTCGCCCGCATGCGCCATTTCTGGGTTGCGAACCAGAAAGTGTTGCAGGGCACAGGGTTCGAGAGACACGCCGGCGGCAAGACCCGTTACTACTATGAGAACGACGTCTACCCGATCGGCGACGCCACGTTGTACCGGGTGATGATTCACTCTCACCGCCCGGCACGCATTATCGAGATCGGTTCCGGTTTTTCGACGGCAGCTGCTCTGGACAGCATCGACGAAGCCCGCTTGAAGACGACGATCACTTGCGTCGAGCCAGACCCGGAGCGCCTGTTTGGTTTGCTCGGATGGCGAGATCGACACCGCATAACCGTCATCAAAAAGAAGGTTCAGGACATTCCCTTATCGCAGTTCGCCCGGCTCGAACCGAACGACATCCTGTTTGTCGACTCGACTCACATCATGAAGACCGGGTCCGACGTCAACTACGAGCTCTTTCACATCCTGCCGGCGTTGAACGACGGTGTCCTGATCCACTTTCACGATATTCACTATCCGTTCGAGTACCGGAGAGCTGGCTCTACGAGTTGAACTTTTCGTGGAATGAAGCCTACGCGCTTCGCGCGTTTCTGATGCTACAACCACCGCTTCCAGGTCGAGTTCATGACCGATCTCTTCGCGCGACGATTCAGCGAGCTCATCACGGCGACGTATCCCACGTTCCTGCACAATCCAGGTGGCAGCGTGTGGTTGAAAAAGACCGCTGACGAGCATCTGGCATAGATGAGATCCGGTCGAGGCTTGAACCGGCTCGGATTCGGGCTTTCAGTGTGTCTGGCACTGCTCCAGTACCGCTTGATCGCGATCGTTCTCCAGGACGATTTCGTGCTCTCCGGAAGCGTCGCCGAGGGCGTGGTGAATGGCCTGCCGCACTGGCGCATTTATCAGAATCGAATCCTTGGCCCGTATCTGATCCGACGGGCTCAGCCGTGTCCTTGGCGATTGGAACGCCGCTCATATCGGCTACGTGATCGGCACGCTTGCGATGGCGGGATACCTGGCGTGGCGGCTCGGCTCGACGCTCGGCCGCTCGCTTTCGTCCGCGCTGCTCGGGCTCATGACGTTTCACGCCACATTCGCCGTGCTCCTCTCGCGGCCATATCTTTACGCCTGGGATTATCTCGACGCCATCGGGTTCCTTCTGTTCGCGAATTTTGTCGCGGCGGGAACGCGGTGGCCCTGGTTTGTGGCACTGTTTGTGGTGATGATTCTCAATCGCGACAGCGCGCAGTTCATAGCCCTGTGGCTGGTTCTCGACGTGGCCGCGCGACGCTCTCTTCGTCGTGAAGCTTTCAGACGCCTAGATCCGTCCGAGACAGCTCAAGTCCTGGCTGGCGTCGCGTGCATGCTGGTTGGCGTTTTGGTCGTCGAAGGGCTGCGCCGCGCTCTCCTGATTAAGGAGACGCTGGTTCGCTCCGGTCCCGACCCCGGCACGTACTTTCACTGGTATCTGGGTTACAACTTCGAAGTCTTGCTGAATTCGCTCACCAGCTTCGACAGGGAATTCCCGTTTCTGGTTGTGATCGTTCTCGTGGCCTGCGTGGCTGCGTGCTTGACGATTGCGTTCAGCCGTCCCGAACGGTTTCTGGCGCTCGGCCTGACGTTTGCGGCTTTCGCCGTGTCGATCATGATGTTCAGCTATGTCTTTGAGACGCGAGTCTTCGTCGCGCTCACCCCCCTGTTGACCATGGGTACCCTGGTCATTGCCGAACGAGGTCGAGCAACCCCACGCGACCTTACGATGGTCGACGTGTAGAGATCATCTAGCGTCCGAGGTCCACGGCTTCTCCAAGGGAAAAAACGACGCCAACGTCCGAGTGCGGGCGTAGGCTGTCAGATGCGCCTTGTCCTCTGGCAGATGAACGTATCCAGACCAGCCAGCGTTGACCGCGCCCCGAGCGATGGGCTCCTTCAGGTCGTTGCGGCGCAATCCCAGCACCATCGTACCGAGAATGGCGCCGCGTTCATCGGCCACCACCACCTCGATGACGTCGTCGTCGAACCCATATGCCCAGCCGCCGGCCCGACCGAACTTTGCATCGACTGGTTGAAACACGTCGAAAAAGCCGCGAACCCGAGGTGAGGGTGCCGCGATGCTCCCCGCGGGTATCTGACGCCCCGTCGCGAGGGAAGGGGGGTGATCGAAGGGTACGTGCTTCAAGGCCATCCACAGAGGACGCAGCAGCCAGAATTCGCCGGGAAACGCGGTGAGACGGCGGAACACGTAGTCATCATGGATCTCATGCACGATCGCCTGACCTACGAGGGGATCGTATGCGGCGTTTTCGACCATTCCCTCCAGCAATGGCAATCCGCGGCTGTACATCGGCACGCAGAGAGCCGCGATCACGCCGAGATGCACCGCTCGAGCGGCGTACCGCGCGTTTGGCTGCCAGCGCGCGCGGCGAATCAGCAGTGCGCCGAGTGGTAGGAAGCTGAGCCAAAAGAGCGCCGGAAGGACGGCGAACCGTGGTTGGAAGGGTCCGTCAAGAGCCGAGCGCATGACTGCCGCCGCCGCCGCATTGGTCACCACGAACCCCTGGACCATGTGCCACGGGATCGTCGACCAAGCAAGACTCCGGGAGCTCGAGAGGTTCACAGCGGCCATCGAGCCGATCCAGAACGCGATTCCCGTCCACCCGATGACCCACGCGCGAGTGGCGTCTCCAGTGAAGGGAGCGGCCAGGTAGCCCCCGGTGTAGCTGAACAGTTTTAGAGGGTTACTGAGCTCGGGAGGGGGATGGCCCTCGACCGGCTGATAGAGAGCTGCAACCAGGCTCCATGACGCCACGCCGGCGGCGGCGAGAATGGCCAGATCCCTCCGCCGCAGGTCAAGGGCCACAGCACCGAAGAGCAGCGTCGGCCAGACCATGACGCTCGCGCTGTGCACAAGATTTCCGATCAGCCCGAGGACAACGACCGGCCAGACGATCCCCAGAGGAGCACATCTTCGCAGGGCGACGATGGCAGCGACTGAGACGGCGCTCGCGGTCACGAAGATGATGCCCGCAAACGAGGCGACCACGAGTTCGGCGAGCGAGGGGCTGAACACGAACAACGCCAGCCCTCCTGCGCATGTCACCGTCGTCGCCAGGTCCCTCGTCAGGATCTTGGGCACCAGTGAGAACAGCAGGGCAAAGAGCAACAGCAGTTCGAGCAACACCACGACCGACAGGGCCCGGTTGTCCCCGTGAGTCACCAATACGTTGGCGGCGTACAGCATCGCCGGTAGCGTGATCGTGTGTTCGTTGGCTTTGGCGAACAGGTAGTCGACCGGGTTGAGAGACATGCCCTCGGGTGTCGCGATCTGACTGAGGAATCCCGTATAGTTTGGTATCCGTCCGAACCCGACAATGTCGTGTGACAGGAGCAGCAGCGGCGGAAGCGCGAGCGCAAACGCCAGCCAGCGAGCTCGTTGCCGTGACTCCCTCATGAGGCCGACGGCTATGGTAGTCGACTCTTGACACGATCTGGCCTGGCGCGTGTGGCAGTGACGCGCACGACCCTGCTGTTCGTTGTTCTGACCTGCGCGCTCGTTGGCAAGTTGCTCGCGCTTGGCGCGACACTCGACACGGCGTCTCACCCGCAGCAGCGATCGGTGCTCCCGGCGACTCTCGCACTGTTGGGCTTCCTGTTTGCTCCACTCCCGTGGCTTCGCCCGTCAGTACGCGCGGCGGCGTTCTTCGCCATCGATCTGCTGATCACGACGCTCGCAGTGGCCGATGCCATCCACTTCCGGGTCCTGGGCGACGTGGTGTCGATCGCCGAGTTGACGCACGCGAGTCAGCTCGGGTTCGTCATGCCCAGCGTGGCAAGTCTGTTGAAGCCACGGGATCTGTTGCCCTTCCTCGACGTGGCGATCGGGATCCTTCTCTACGCGTTCTGGGCTCGGCGTAGTGATCGCCGCGGCAGTCCGGCGACCGCTGCGGTTGAAGCAGTCGATCGGTCTGCTGGTGGCGGCGCTGCTGCTCTCGATCGCTCCGATTCGATTGATGAGGCTCGACCCCGAAGAGGTCTTTGCCTACTCAACGACGCGGCGTGAGGTCGCGGTGGCCATTGGGCTGCTGCCGTTTCACGCGTACGATCTGGGTGCACATCTCTTCTATCCGATGAGCGGACGGCTGGCGGTTGATGACGCCGATCGCCAGCGTGTCGGAAGGTTCTTCGACGAGCGGCGTGCCGCAATGTCCACGCCTTCACCCGCCTTCGGGGTCGCGAAGGGCCGCAACGTGATCCTCGTCATGGCGGAGTCTCTGGAACGATTCCCGATCGGATTCGCACTGGACGGACAACCGGTCGCGCCCTCGCTCGCGAGGTTCGCCTCGGAGAGCCTGGACTTCACGAACTTCTTCGATCAGACCAACCTCGGCACGACCTCGGATGCTGAATTCGCGTCAATCCAGAGTCTGCATCCGCTTCCAGACGCGGTGGTGGCGACGCGTTATCCGGCCAATGATTTTCACGGCCTGCCGGCGATTCTCGCGGCTCACGGCTACCGCTCTCTGTCGGCCTGCGGGGTGACTGGCGATTTCTGGAACATGCGCCAGATGCACATGAACTTCGGCTTTGCGTCGGCCAACTTCATCGACCGATTTCGCCCCGGCGAGATGTTTGGCATGGGGCTTTCGGATGGCGAGTTCTTCAATCAAGCCGGCGAGATGCTGGGCGCGCTCGACGAGCCGTTTGTGTCGTTTCTCATTACGGTTTCCAATCATTCTCCTTACCGCCTACCGGCCGAACACCGAAGGCTACGCCTCGGTCGGTTAGAAGGCACCCTGCTGGGGAACTATCTGCAATCCGTGCATTACTTCGACGACGTATTCGGTCGATTCGTGGAGGGCCTCAGGCAGTCTGGATTGCTCGAACGCTCGGTTGTCGTTGTCTATGGGGATCACCGGGCGTTCTGGGACGACGCGCCGGAATTGCCGCGGTTGTTCGGCTTTGACGAGAAGGACGTCTACCGGGTGTGGGAGGCCGAGCGGAAGCTGCCCTTGTTGATTCGATTGCCCAATCGGGAGCTTGCTGGAGCAAGAGACTCGGCAGGAGGGCATCTTGATATCGCCCCGACGATCCTGAGCCTGCTGGGTCTGCCGTCGGCAGGCGAGGTCCTGTTGGGTCGAGATCTCCTGGGTTCTGAAATGCCGTTGGTCGCGTTTCGTAACGGCGACTTCATTGCTGGACAGCATAGTGTGACCGCGCTCGGGTCCGCTGGTCCGGTGTGCCGCGATCTGACGACTGCGGAAGCGATCGATTGCCCGCAGTACCCACTCGAACGGTCGATGGCTCGTGAGCGGTTGGAGATCTCCGATCTCATCATCCGGGGAAACTTGATCCCATATCTACAAACGGCAGGGACACACCGATCTGCCGATCCCAAATAGCGACCCCATGTCACCTTGTCTCGGCCGTCGAATCCTGGTTCTGGTCGCGACCATCGCGTCGGCGCTCGTGAACGCCGCCGGCTGTGCACGGACAGGCGATCCTCTGACGGGCCGCGGGTTCCTCGTCATTGCCCATCGAGGCAACTCCGCCGATGCGCCCGAGAACACGATCGCCTCGATCAAGTCCGCATTCGCGATCGGTGCAGACCTTGCCGAAGTCGATGTGCGTCTCAGTCGCGACGGTGTTCCTGTGATCATTCACGACGAAACCGTCGATCGGACGACCAACGGCCATGGACAGGTGGCGGATCTGACGATCGAGGAGCTCAAACGGCTCGACGCCGGTTCGTGGAAGGACGCGCGTTTCGCCTCGGAGCGGATTCCGACCTTGGCCGAAGCGCTCACGGCCGCTGCCGGGCAAGGCTTGCTGCTGCTGGACGTTCCTGTTCCCAACATGGGAGAGGTGATCGCGCGGACGTTACTGGCAGTCGGGCAGCCTCAATCGAAAACCATCATTGCCGTCTGGGACGCCCCGCAGCTCGCCGAGATTCACCGGGCCCTCCCAGAAGCCATCATTGCGGCCGCCGAGGGCGCCCCGGACGTCTGGGATTCGAAGTACTTCGACAGCCAGCGAGCCGCGGGCGTCGCGATCTTTGATATTGGCAATCCGTCGGCGCGGTTCATTGCGGATGCGCGAGCCCAAGGGATGCCGGTCTGGGCCTGGACTATCAACGACGAAGCCACCATGCGCCAGCTGATGCTCGATGGGGCCGCTGGATTGGAGACTGACTTCCCCCAGAAAGCGTTGAGCATCGCGCGCGAACTGAAACTCAAGCGCTGACTCGCCCTTGTACACTAACGAGAAAGGGCTGAGCCTGTCACCAGGGTTCGACCGCAGCAGGGCCAACCCCATCCAGCACGCGCTCAGCCACGCAGAGCGATGGTCCTGCAGTCGCATCATCGATCACGTTCGGCGATGTGGTCCATTGTTGCCGCGGCGAAGAGTTGATACCCTTTTGTAGTCGGTTGCATGCAGATCGAGCCGCGCAGCCAACGTCGCGTGAAAGAGCACTGTCGCGTCGCTGTGCTCGCGTCCGACACGCGCGAACTCCTCGAGAATGGTTTCTCTGGAGGCGCGCTGTTGCGTTTTGGTCGCCGTACCGTTCTCTAGCCGTGGGCTGCGGCTACAAGTGCCACCATGCTCGCGGTGCACGTCACCAGGTCGAGAGGAAGCCGGCCGAGACTCCGTCGGCTCCAGCGGCGCGCGGCGTGCTCGCTGATGGTCGTCGGTTCGACCCGTTCGAGGCGCCGGATCCGCGCGCTCATCGACAACGCGAACGCCCGAGGCGGATTTGTGGCGAACATCATTGGACGAGACGTGAGACTGGCATGAACCGGGGCGGTCAATGATCACCGCCGTTCTCACGAGTTGCGGGAGGCATGATCTCCTCGAAGAAACACTCAGGAGTTTTTTCGAGACAGCTCCGGCGCCGCTGAAGCGGCTGATCGTAGTCGAAGATGGTCCCGATATTCCCCAAGATGTGCGTCGGAAGTTCGTCGGGAATCCCATCGAGTGGATCTCCACGGGGACGAGAGTCGGCCAGATCGCGGCAATCGACTACGCATACTCGCGTGTGACAACGCCGTACATCTTTCACATGGAAGACGACTGGCTCTTCTATCGCCACGGGTTCCTGGAGAAGTCGCTGATCGTTCTAGAGGCCAATCCGAAGTGCGTGCAGGTGCAGATTCGCGCACTGGGCGACCTCATGGGACATCCGATCCTGGATCACACCAGAACGACTCGCGGCGTGGAGTGGCGCCAGCTGGCCTACGACTACTTCGGCGACGAGGGCGACTGGCACGGATTCTCGTTCAATCCGGGACTACGCCGCCTGAGTGACTACGTCTCTGTCGGAGGATATGGGGTCCATACGAGATTCGATATGGCCATCCCCTGGCTGTCTGAGAGCGCATTAAGCAAGCTCTACCGCGTTCGAGACTTCTTCGCCGCCGTACTCACTGATGACAACGGTTCCGGCTATGTCCGTCACATCGGCGACCAGCGTCATGTCGAAACGCTAGGGGAGCGCAGTCGATGATCCTGATGTACCACAAGGTTGACATCATCACACCCACCATCTGGTGGATCACACCCGGGGATCTGGACAGGCAAATAGCGAATCTCAAAGATCGGCGGTTCGTCTACCTGGCTGACTATGAGTCGCCCGAGAACGAGGTTGTCATCACGTTCGACGACGCCTATGAGAATGTCTATCATCACGCTCTTCCCGTGCTCGCCGCGCACGGCGTTCCGTTCGAGATGTTCGTCATAGGCGGCCTGATTGGCGGTTGGAACAATTTCGATCCGGGCGAACCGCCAACCCGGCACATGGACCTGGGTCACCTCGAGGAGTTGACGCGACACGGTGGGCGTTTGCAGTGGCACAGCCGAACACACGCCGAGCTTCCGGACCTCAGTGACGACGCGATCGAGGACGAGATGACGGTGCCGCCGGGCCTGCATCAGAGATTCCCACATCCACACTTTAGGTGGTTCTCCTACCCTGCAGGGTCCCACGACGACCGAGCGGTTGAAATCGCGCGCCGCCGATTCGAGGGTGCGGTCTCAGTCACCAACGGCAAACCGAATGACAGATGGCAACTGAATCGGATCACCGCCGATCGCCACACCGCACTGTCGACCCAGGACATGAGTGAAATCCTACGCATGCCTCTCGCGGCGCGCGCTGGATCATGAAGGATCTGTTCACCTTGTTGTCCGTGCGGTGGCGAGCAAGGGCGGCTCTATGGAGTGCGACGAGGCTCGATACGCTGCCTATCTGGTGCGGGTCCCGCGAGAGTTCGGGTGTCGATGAAACCCCTGACTGGCGCGACTGGACGGATCAAGAGACGACGCCGGACCAACTGCGGATTGAAGACGTGCTAGAAGGCGAGCAGATCAGTGGAAAGGCCATTCTTCACGTGGGTATCGGGAATTCGAGTCTTGCGCAGCGATTTCATCAGACGGCGAGAGTCATCGACGGTATCACCATACAGGAGCAAGAGTTGAGTCACGCGCGCGATCTGGATCTTCGAAACTACCGGCCGATGCTTGGGAACAGGTACTCCCCGAGCTTGCTCCTGCGATTGAAGTGCCGATACGACTACATTGTGGACAATAATCCGACGACGTTTTGCTGTTGCCGGACTCATCTTTCGACAATGCTCGCAAGTTATTCCTCGGCGCTCAAGACGGACGGCGTTATTCTGACGGACAAAGTCGGGTTGCATTGGACGAGTGAGCCGAACGATCCCCGTTGGCGAGTCAGCGAGGGCGAATGGCGAGCCCTAGGACGCGCATTCGGCCTCGACGCGGTCCGTTACACTGATTTCGTGATTGGTCTGAGGAAAGGCCCTCGTTTGCGGAACGCGATCCGGTCAGCGAGTGCTCTTGCTCGAATCCGCCATTCGTCAATGCGCGTGTGACTGCGATCCCGAACTTTCCCGAGAGAGTGGCTCGATTTGCTGCCTCATGAGGCATCGCGCACGGAAACTGTCATTCGACCGAGGCCGGGAAACAAGAGCCGTCGGATCCGGGGGATCCCGTCGAGTGGGCGTTTCGGTCATCGTTCCGTTTCTCAATCCCGGTCTGTTCCTTGCGGAGGCGATCGACAGCGTCATCGAGCAGACCTATCGTGATTGGGAGATCCATCTGGTGAACGATGGCTCGACCGACGAGAGCCCGCGAATCGCGCGCGAATACGTCGATCGGTTTCCGGGCCGGATCTATTGCCATGAGCATCCAGGCGGTGTGAACCGCGGGCTCGCGCCCTCGCGCAATCTTGCCCTGAGCTTTGTCGAATCGCCTCTCGTGGCGCTGCTCGACGCCGACGACGTGTGGCTGCCGCGGAAGCTGGAGGAACAGGTCCGTCTGATGGAGGCCTTTCCGAGCGCGGGCCTCTCGTACGGCCGCTCCGTCTATTGGTACTCGTGGAAAGGAGACGGCTCGTCCATCGCCGACGTCGTGCCCGAGCCTGCGCCGGAGCCTGAATGGCTCGTCCGCGCCCCGCTGCTGGCATTGGTGAATTACCCGTTGGGTCTTGGCGCCGCACCTCCCCCGAGCGCGCTGATGATCCGACGAAAGGTTTTCGACCGCGTTGGAGGATTCGTGGATGAATTCACCAGATGGGGAGGCATGTACGAGGACCAGGCGTTCCTCATCAAGGTGTACCTCGACTCTCCAGTAGTCGTGTCAGCCAGTTGCTGGGAGCAGTACCGCCAGCACGACGACTCGATCTGCGCGCGCGTGGCCGGCTCGGGAGCCTACGAAGAAAGCCGTCGGTTCTTCCTCGAGTGGTATCTCGCCCATGCGGGTCGAACGTTCGGGTACGACGCTCGTGTGGCGACGGCGGTCCGCGATGCGCTCGCGTCGCCGAACCTGCAGGCGGACACTCTGACGTACCCGGACGTTGCGGACGTGGCTGGGTGGAAGCAACGGCGGTGCTCCGCCATCGAGAGCGGACTCGGCCTCGTGCGACATGTCGGATTCGGGAGCGACCTCGAGCTGACCACCGTCTGGGCCAGGCGATTGACTTCCGGTGGGATCAAGCTGAAACTCGAATGGCGGGCAGCGGTCGCCCAGCCGGAAGGCCGCGCGATCGCGGTCCACTTGATCGATCGCTCGGGTCGCATTCTGAACCAAGCTGACTATCCGCAGATTCTCACACCTTCGGCTGGGCAGGCCGACCATGCCTGGTGCGACACCCTCGTGCTGTCGAGCCAGCAGCTTCGGGGTGCACATGCAATCGCCCTTGGTGTCTTCGACCGCGATGGAGTGCTCCCGCAGGCGACGGGGGCCGTCGGCGACTGGGATGGCCGGCGGATCTGGCTGGAACTCGAGGCTGTGTCAGAAAGTTCCGGTGAGGCGCTCGAATAGGGTACTCTCCGGTTTCCATGGCGCCTGCCGTTTCCGTCATCATCACGTGCTACAACCTCGGCCGATTTCTGGACGAGGCTGTCGACAGCGTGCTGGCCCAGACCTATCAGGATTTCGACATCCTGATCGTGGATGACGGCTCGACCGATTCCGAGACCGTCGAGCTGCTCAAGTCCTACCAGAAGCCCAAAACGCGCATCGTCCGCGTCGAGAACCGCGGGCTGCCGGGCGCGAGAAACGAGGGCATCCGCCAGACCAGCGGCAAATACGTGTGCACGCTGGACGCCGACGACCGGCTCGCGCCGACATATCTGGAGAAATCGGTCGCGGTGCTCGACACCCGGCCGGAGATCGCCTTCGTCTCGCACTGGCTGCGCACGTTCGGCGACGACGAGCACGACTGGACGCCCGCCAGCGCGGAGTTCCCCGCACTGCTCGACATGAACACCATCAATGGCGCCGCGCTGACGCGACGCGAAGCGCTCTTTGGCGTCGGGTTGTCGGACGAGTCGATGCGCCAGGGCTGCGAGGACTGGGATCTCTGGATTGGCATGGTCGAACGCGGGTATCGGGGCCACATCATTCCCGAGGTGTTGTTCCACTACCGGCAGCGGTCCGATTCGATGAGCCGGGAGATGATGCAGAGCGACACCCACGTCGAACTGTACCGCTACATGGTCCAGAAGCACCGGTCCAGCTTTGCTGCGCACGCCGCCGCGCTGATCTCACGCCGGGAGATCGATCGCATGACGGTGCTGGCCGAAGCGCACGATCTGGAGCTCGATTGCGGCTCGCTGGCGCCAGAGATCGAGCGCAGGCGCGACGACGCGCGCGCCGCCGCGCACCGGCTGGCCGAACTGGATGACCGCGAAGACATCGCGGGCCTGCGGTCCGAGATCCGAATGATCCGCTCGTCGCGGAGCTGGCGGCTCACACGGCCGCTCCGGACCGTGTACTCGATGGCTGTTCGAGCGACGGTGACATCCCCGCAGATGTCGATCATTGTGGACGCGACCAGCGGCGCCGGAGGCGCCTTTGGGCTCGTCGAACTCGTCGTCCGAAGCGTCGACGTGCAGCCGGACATCGTCGTTGCCTGCGGCAGCAACACGCCTCGTGCGCTCATCGATCGATTGCAGTCCATCTGGCCGACGACGCGCGTTCGCTGCGTGACGGTCCGTGCGGGCGCGCCCGGCGGACAGCGAAACGAAGCCATCGCCGCGGCACAGGGCGACGCCTTCGTCTTTCTCGAACCTGGAGACACGATCGATCCGGCCTACCTGTCGACGGCGTCAGCGCGACTTGGGGCGGAGCCGCACCTCGATTTCGTCACGGCCTGGGCTCGCATGCCGGCCGAATCGGGTCTTCAGACCGAGCGCCGCCCAAACCCCACCCTGTCCTCGGTCCTGAACGACTTGTCGGCGATGCCAGGGCCGACGGTGTTCTGTCGATCGGCCTGGGCACGCGCCGGAGGCTTCGACGAGGTGCTTCCCGCGCTGGAATGGCCGGAGTTCTGGATTCGGCTGCTCGCGGGCGGGGGTCGGGGTGCCGTGATCGAAACGTTCCTGATCGGACACGAGCCGTCGCGCGACTCTGCCTACCGTCGACGGCTTGCCGCGGCCAGGGAGACCGGCGCGATCGGCCGCGTCGTGGACGCGCACCTCGGCCTGTACCGCGACCACCTGGTCGACGCGCTGTGCGATCGCGAACGGTCCATGCGCGCGCTGGCTGGCCGTTATCGGCGGCTGCTGCGACGGCGCGACGCGCTGGTCGCGGAGCGGACGCGGCTGCGCGACGAGGCGCAGGCGGCGGCAGAACGGTTGCGGGCCGCGGGCGCCGAGGCGATCGTGTGGGATGACCTCAGGCGGACGACACCCGTCAGTGCCGATTGGGGCTACGAACGCGGCACCCCGATCGATCGGTACTACATCGAGCGGTTTCTCGAAGCACACGCCGCCGACGTCCAGGGGCGCGTGCTCGAAATCCAGGAAGCGGACTACACACGGCGGTTCGGGCGCCAACGTGTCACACACAGCGATGTCATCGATGTGGACATCCACAACACCCGCGCCAACCTCAACGGAGATCTACGGCGCCTCGAGGGCATTCCCTCGAACACGTACGACTGTTTCATCCTCACCCAGACGATTCATGTCATCAACGACATGGCCGCCGTCATCCGGGAGGCCGTCAGGATTCTCAAGCCTGGCGGCGTGCTGCTCGTCACCATGCCGTGTGCGAGCCGCGTGTGCCTCGAGTACGGGCCGAATGGCGACTTCTGGCGCGTCACGGAAGCCGGCGCTCGCGAGCTCTTCCGCGGCGTCGTGCCGACATCCCATCAGACGATCCAGACATTCGGCAACCCGCTGGCCACGCTGGCCTTCACGGCCGGACTGGCGTGCCAGGAAATCAGCGCCGAGGAATTCGAGAGCTACGATCCGTTCAATCCGACGCTCGTCGGGATTCGCGCGGTGAAGCCGGGCGTCGCGCCGCACGTTCGCCCTTCGTCGCCGGAACCCACGGCGGTCGTGCTCCTGTATCACCGCGTCACGCGCGTCGACTCGGACGTTCACGGCCTGGCCATTGCGCCCGAGCATTTCCGAATGCAGATGGATCTGGTGCGGCGAGATTACCAGCCCGTGTCGCTGGCGCAGCTCGCCTCAGCCTTTCGCGAAGGCTGGCTGCCCGAACGCGGCGTCGCCGTGACGTTCGACGACGGATATCTGGACAATCTCGTGGAGGCGTCGCCGATACTTCTGGAGGCAGGAATCCCGGCGACATTCTTCTTCACCGATCACGCTCTGACCGGCCAGACCCCGTTCTGGTGGGACGTCCTGGAATCAGCCTTTTTCGGCGGCGACAATGTCCCCACGCAGCTTCAACTGGAGATCGACGGCCAGGTGCGGATGTTGTCGACGGCCACGGCCAAAGAGCGCGCGGATGCCCACTGGACGCTCTACCACGTCGTGCGCACGTCTCCCGAGCCTGTGCGGTCCGAGCTGGTGAAGCTGATCTCCGAATGGTCCGGTCGCACGTGGGCGCAGTTGCCGCGCGTGATGAGTCGCGCGCAGCTCGTCGACCTGTCCCGCCGGCCGCGCCACAGCATCGGCGGGCACGGCGCTGCGCACTTGTCGTACTCAGCCCATCCCGATGCTCAGATCCGCCACGACGTCATCGCAAACCGCTGGAACCTCGAGGCGGCAATCGGGCGACCGGTGACGATGTTCGCGTATCCCTACGGCGATCACGACGACCGGACAGTCGAAATCGTGGATGACGCTGGCTACCGCGGCGCCGTCACCTGCGTGGCCGCGGCGGTGCGTCCGGGCGCAGATCCCCTTCGGCTCCCTCGGATTGCGGTGTTGCCCACCGACGAGGTGCCGTTCGACGAGCGGCTGCGTCAGATCTTTCGTCCGAACAGCCAGTTGCAGCCGCGGTAGCCGAGCCGGCGCATGTCAGTCGGACGTGCGGCTCCTGAGCCGCACGTAGTGCCGTTCCATGTCGGCGGCGTCGTCCTCGATGGTCTTGATCGCCGGCATGCCGCGCCGCAACGAATCAAGGAGCGAGGGCTCATCCAGCAGGCGGCGGAGCTGCCGCCGGAGATCGACCACGTCGCCGCGGCGGAAGTGCAGACCGTTTCGCTCGTGCCCGACGAGCTCGGCCATGCCGCCGTAATCCGACGTGATGACCGGTGTTCCCGCCATGAAGGCCTCGTGAATCGTCAGCGGGGAATTCTCCGCCCACACGGACGGCACGATCAACGCGTCGAGCGTCGCCATCGCATCTTGGATGCGATCGTTCGGCAGGGTGCCCGCCATCTGCACGCAGGCTGGCAGGCCGCGCGCCACGAGGCGTTCGGTGTAGGCGGGGAAGACCTGCGGATTGCCGTAGATGCGGCAGTCGATTCGATCCTGGGGGAGCTCGCGAACAGCCTCGACGAGAAGATGGACACCCTTGAATTCAGAGATGGTGCCGACATAGCCGAGCCGAAGACGTTCGGACGGGGTGGGGGGCGGACGCTGGTCGGAGCCTGTGTGAAACCCGTAGTCTGAATGCACGATGCGGCCGGGATCGACGAGATGCTCCGACAAAAATTGCTCGCGGAGAAAGCGCGACGGCGCGATGAAGACGTCCACGTGCGCGAGCGCCTGTTCGACAGCCGCGCGCCGCAGGCGAACCGCGCGTACCCTCGCGCGTTCCTCGGCGGCCGACCATGTTCGATGGCCCGAGCGCGCGAAACCGAGCCTGCCCGCCAACCGTTGGAACCGATTGAGCGGCCCCGGCGCGACCGGCACATGCGGATACGCCACGGCCGCACATCGGGCGCAGGCGCCCGGTTCCGCTTCGGTGCACAGCACCGGACCAGGCCTGAGCAGCAAACCGTCGTTCAAGCAGATCAGCATGAAATCATGTAGCGTGTAGACGATCGGGATCCCACGAGACTTCACGAGTGCAGGGTAGCCGATGCTGTGCAGGTGAAGATGTTGCAGATGCACCACGTCCGGGCGGAAGTCGTCCAGGACGCGTCGAAAGGCCACTTCCATGCGCGGGTCACGATAAGTCTGCTCAAACGACCGGAAGTCTCTGTTGTGGACGACTTCCACGAAGGGTAGGCCCTCGTATTCGCCCTGAGATTCGTCGTATTGGGGGCGATCCGGGTGAATTTCCGTATAAAACAGCCGCAGCCGATGGCCGCGGGCTTGTAGCGCACGGGCCAGCCGGAACGTATAGATTTCGCTTCCCGCCACATGGCGGGGCAGGAACTGGTGGACGACCATGAGCACGTTCATGGCATCAGCGCTCAGACAGGTTGCCGATCATAGTTGGTTGGCGACCCTCCCGCACGTCCCGTGACTTCTGCCGCGTCCCTCGATGTTTCGGTGGTGATTCCAGCCTATGGCGGCGCGGCCACGATTGTGGATTGCCTGGCTTCAGTGCAGCGCGCCGCCGCCGGGCGGAGCGTCGAGATCGTCGTGGTCGAAAGCTCGGGCGACGACACCGCCGCGTTTGTGCGCGACCAGTTTCCGGAAGTCCGGTTGATCGTCTCGCCCACGCGGCTGTCGGCCGGCGCCGCCCGCAATCGAGGCGCGGCCGAGGCTCGGGCGCCGCTGATCTTCTTCGTCGATCAGGATTGCATCGTTCCCCCTGATTGGATTGCCCGCCTGGAGGAGCATCTCGTCGATCCGGCGATCGGGGCGGCCGGCGGCTCGGTCGGCATCCGCAATCTGTCGAGCCTGAGTGGCTGCGCGATGTACTTCCTGGAGTTCCTTTATCACTTTCCGGCCAAGGCGCCGGCTCGGCAGGGCAAGAACTTCCTGGTGGGCTGCAACAGCGGGTATCGGGCGGAGGCCCTGCGGCGCTTGCCATTTCCGGATCAAACGCTCGGCGAGGACGTGCTCTTTTCTCACGCCCTGCAAGCCAACGGCTTCGGCGTGATCTACGATCCGGCGGTCGAAGTCCTGCACCAGAACCGCCACACGTGGAAAGAGTTCTTCAACTACAACCGGAAGATGGGCCGATCGGCCGCCGAGTATCATGCCGTGCTGCGCCACTGGTGGATTGCGCCGTTCTTCAGCGCGCCGCTGCTCGCGTTTCTGGCGCCGTTCATCATTCTGCCGTCGATTGCCGTCGGGCTCGCGCGAGCGCGCTGGTCGTATCTCATACGTTTCCTGTTCGTGTCGCCGATGTGCCTGGCCGGCAATCTCGTCTGGGCGAACGCGTTCCGGCAGCAGGTGCTCCGGATTCGCGCTCGCGACGCCGCGATCAAGACCGGGTGACGAGCGCCTCATAACGCGACCGCACCTGCGCGCTCTGGGCCTCGATGCTCGGCACGGGCGGAATGTTCGCGCGCAGGCGCGCGAGCCGTGCTGGATCATCGATGACAGCGCGCATCACCCGGCGAAGATCGGCGACGTCGCCGATGCGAAAGTGCAGCCCATCCACCTCGTGCCGGACCAGTTCCGCCATGCCGCCCTGGTCCGCCGTGATCACGGGAACGCGGCCGACGAACGCCTCCTGAATCGTCAGCGGCGAGTTCTCGTACCACACGCTTGGGACGATGACGACGTCCAGAGAACCCAGGATGTCGGCGATCGCGGCGTTCTCGGTACGCGCCATGGAAAACGACCTGTGAGGCTGGCACTGCGGAGATCCGCTCGACGTAGCGGCCAGTGATCGGACTTCCGAACGCCGATCCGTAGATGTGCAGCTCGGCGCGATTCTCGAGGCCTCTGAAGGCCTCGAGCAACAGTTCGATGCCCTTGTGTACGTGCAGGGCGCCGATGTATCCGAAGCGGACGCCTCCCACAGGCGCCGACAACGCGTGCGGCGCGAAGGTACCGGATCCCATATCGCACGTGCTCGACCTTCCGTGGCGGCAGACCGCACGCAATGTAGCGCGCGCGCAGAAATTCGCTGGGCGCCAGAAACAGATGGGCATCCGCAAAGATTCGACCGGTCTGTTGCAGATAGAAATCGCGCTTCCGTTCGACGTCGGTCAGAGCGGGCAGGCCGTCGATCCACTCCGCCGCACCGACAGCAGCCCGAAGGACGGCGCCGCTCGCGCCAGCCATTTGATTGCCAAATCGCCGCCATCGCGCTAGCGACGGGACGCGCGATCGGAGGATGGGCCGTCCGCCGCGAGCCGTCCGGATCAGTTCGGGACAGCAGTCCTGGAAGAAAGCGCCGTCGGCCTTGTCACACCGCCGCCCATCGGTCGTGAGCAGCAGCGAATTGGGGCAGATGAGGCCGAAATCGTGCAGCGTGTACACCACCGCCGCGCCGGCCGCGCGGGCGCGGGACACGAGGTCGTCAGCCAGACTCAGGTAGTTGTGGAAATGGACGATCTGCGGGTCGAACTCACGCAACACGGAGTCGAACTGGCTCCGGAGAAACTGGTTGGGCCAGGCCGCGAGCCGCGTGTACTCGGCGTCGTCCACGCAGTGGAAGATGGAGATGCCGTCGATGCTCGAGCGAACCAACCGGCGCGGCCGCCGAGGTTTGGTCGTGGACGTATGAAATACGGCAACGTCGTCGGCGTGCGCCAGCGCCGCGGACAACTGGTGGCAATAGACCTCGGAGCCCTGCGACGAATGGGGCGGGAACTGGTGGATGACCTGGAGGATTCGCATGCTGGGGCTATCGCAGCTTGGCGAGCTCGCGGCCCGCGTCTGCGCTCATGTGCGCGACGTAGCGATCGACGATCTCGCGAGCCGGGCCCTCGGCCACCAGCTCGCCGCCATCGAGCCAGATCGCGTCGTCGCACTGTTCTTCAATCGTGGAGCCGGCGTGCGAGACCAGCAGGACGGCGCAGCCGCTCGCCCGGAACGCATCGATCCGGTCCAAGCATTTTCGCTGAAACGCGATGTCGCCGACCGACAGGACCTCATCCATCAGCAGAATGTCGGGGTCGGTGTGCACGGCCACGGAAAACGCGAGGCGCATCTGCATGCCGGAGCTGAACGTCCGCATGGGATTGTCCATGGCTGCTTCGACTTCGGCGAAGGCGACGATGGCGTCGAGGCGCTGCAGCACCTGCCGTCGCGTCAGCCCGTTCATGATTCCCGCGAGAATGGCGTTCTCCAGTCCGGTGAGATCGGGATGAAAGCCGGCGCCGAGATCGAGCAGCGCCCCGATCCGGCCGTGCACGTCGATTCGGCCGCTGTCGGGACGGCCGACTCCTCCAACCAATCGAAGCAGCGTGGACTTCCCGGAGCCGTTGGAGCCGATGATGCCGATCGCACGTCCGCGCGGCACCGTGAAGCTGACGTCACGCAGCGCCTGGAATCGCTCCACCGAACGCATCCGACTGAGCCCCCGAGCGATGGCTTCCTGAATTGTGGCCGGACGATGCGGATGGTAGCGCCGGTAAGACTTGCTGACGCCTGAAACGGTAATGATCGGCGGCATCTACAACTCGTCAGCGAACCGGTAACTGATGCGGTGGAAGGACAGATAGCCCACGAGTAGCAGCAGCCCCGACACGGTCATCAGATAGGCGAGGCTCGACGGAGCCGGGATCGCGCCGTCCAACAGGACCGTGCGGAACGCATCCACCAGATGCGCCAGTGGATTGATGCGATAGAACCACTGCAGTCCGGCCGGCACGCTCGTCGTGTCGTAGAAGACCGGCGTCAAATAGAACAGCAGTTGCAGCGCGATTCGCAAGACGTGCTGGGTGTCGCGAAACCAGACGTTGATCGCGGCGACCGGATAGGCCACGCCGAGGATCAGCACGAATTCGATGGCGATCAGCGCGGGCAGTGCGAGCACCGCGGCGGTTATCGGCAGTCCGCTCAGGAGCAGCAGGGCGATGAGCACCGGCAGCGACAGCAGGAAATGCACGAGGTTGGCGGCAACCGTGACGACTGGCAGGATGGCCGGGCTCACACCGGGACGCCGTACCAGTTCGCGGCTGCCGACCACCGCCATGGTCGCAAAGCTCACCGATGTCTGAAACCAACCGTAGACGATGAGTCCGGTGAAGAGATAGACCGCGTAGTTGGGGATCTGGATGTCGAGGACTGTGCCGAACACGAACATCAGCACCAGCAGTTCGGCAAGCGGGTTGAGCAGCGTCCAGACGATGCCCAACAGCGACCCGCGATACCGCAGCTTGATGTCGCGCGCAATCAGCTCGCGCAGCACGTCGCGCGTGTGCACCCATCGTGCCGGTGCCGCCAACGCGCCTCCGATCCTATCGCCGCTGCCGGACGGATGAATCGAGAACATCGCGCATCCGCACGGCAATCTCGCGAGCGGCGGGCCGATTCGCGTCGAGGTCCGGCGTACTATCCACAGAAGGTAACGTTTTTTCGGTGGTCACCTGTCCCCGAAGCTGTCCCTGCGACGGGCCAACGGCAGTCATCTCCAGCCAATGCCAGCCAACTTGCGATTGGCTGTAAGGGTTGCGCCGCGACGCGAAACCCAAGTATACGACGGAGCTCGACTTACGCGGCACTCTGCTCTCCCCAAGATTGTCCCTGAAATTGTCCCGGCCAGCCCCGAGAACGAGGCTCGGAATAACGTCGATTGCGCCTCCAGACCGAGCTCCGGAACAACACGCCGTTACACTACACATGGTGGCTGCTGAGACAACCGGATAAGCACAAGATGGCTTCACCAGGTGACATAGTTGCGCGCCAGATCCAATGAGCTTCTCAATCATCATCCCGGCATTTAATGCCGCCCGGGAATTGGAGATGTCTCTTCCGCCCCTGATCGCCGCCGCAGGGCCCGATGACGAGATCTTCGTGGTGGACGACGCGTCAACAGATGCGACCACCGACGTCGCGTCAGCGCTCGGTGTTCGTGTGCTCCGGCTCACCAGAAATGCCGGGCCGGCTGAAGCCCGAAACCATGGCGTAAAATATGCGCGGGGCGCAATCCTGGTCTTCGTGGATGCAGATGTGATCATTCACGTCGACGCGCTCGATCGAATTCAGCGAATCCTGCACGACGAACCGGAAGTTTCGGCGGTGTTCGGATCCTACGATGCTACCCCTGAGGCAACGGGCATCGTCTCTAGATACCGCAATCTTTTGCACCATTTTGTCCACCAACAAGGCAACCCAGAAGCCGTCACGTTCTGGGCTGGATTGGGTGCTGTGCGACGTGTCGCCTTTCGTGGAGTGGGCGGTTTCGATGGAGTGCGTTTCCCACAGCCGTCGATCGAGGACATCGAGCTGGGATACCGGCTCCGAAAGACCGGACATCGTATTCGTCTCGAGGCGGGTTTGCAGGGCACACACCTCAAAGGCTGGACATTCTGGTCGATGATTCGAACCGACATCACCCGCCGGGCCCTGCCCTGGGCGCGGCTGATTCTTCAGAGCGGAAACACTGCCCTGGACTTAAATCTGCGGGCCGACCAGCGGTGGAGTGCGTTGTTCGTAGCGCTCGCGGTGGTCATGGCCGCGGCAGCGCTCGTGCGTTCTCAGCTCTGGGGCCTTGCGCTTGCAGCGCTAATGGGCGTGCTTGTGCTGAATTGGCGTTTCTATCTGCTCCTATGGCGTCAGGGTGGCCTGTCACTTGTTGTTACCGCAACCCCGCTTCATTTGCTCTACTTCCTTTACAGCGGCCTCACCTTTCTATATGCATGGGCAGAATGGCGGCTTCGGGGTGCGGCGGCGGCACTTCACAAGGGAGCATAATCGAAGAATACCTCAGCCGTTGCTAGAGAGAGCACATCTCAGCTTGGCGCTTGTCCGCGAAGACGGTAGAGTGCGGACTTTCCGCTCTCTATGGGCACCCCCAGCGACAGCGGACGAACGCGTGATCGTCATCGGCGCCGGGCCAGCAGGACTCACCGCCGCTCGGGCACTGGCCGCGCTTGGCTGGCGCCCGATCGTGCTCGAGAAAAACTCGCTGGTGGGCGGGCTGGCCCGCACAGAGCAATACAAAGGCTTCTTCTTCGACATGGGTGGCCACCGCTTCTTCACCAAGGAAGAGGAGGTGAACAAGATCTGGCGTGACGTCCTCGGCCAGGACTTCCGCCGTCGCCGCCGCCTCTCCCGAATCTACTTCGATCGCCATTTTTTTCACTATCCCCTCAAACCTCTCAACGCGCTGTGGGGCCTCGGCCTGCGCCGCGCCACGCTCATCGTCCTCAGCTACGTTCGCTGGCAGCTCTTTCCTCACTCTACGAGAAGACACGTTCGAACAATGGGTGACAAACCGGTTCGGACGGCGGCTGTTCCAGACGTTTTTCAAGACCTACACTGAAAAAGTCTGGGGCATTCCATGCTCGGAGCTCCGGGCCGAATGGGCAGCTCAGCGTATCAGGAACCTGTCGCTCAGGACCGCGGTGGTCTCGTATGTTCGTCAAGCCTCGGCGGACCATCAAGACCTTGGCAGAGGAGTTTGATTACCCACGGCTTGGCCCCGGCATGATGTGGAACGCCGTTGCCGCGGAGATTCGCCAATCTGACGGCACCGTCAAGCTCGACACTGACGTCATCGCTGTGCGGCGCACCGACCAACACATCGACGGCGTGGTGACCTCGACAGGCGGACAGGAGGAGTTTCTCCAGGGCAGCCACTTCATCTCCAGCATGCCCGTGAGTGAACTTGTGCAGAAGTTGTCGCCTCCCGCCTCCTGAACATGTCCTGGAAGCCGCCAGACAGTTGTCATACAGAGACTTCCTTACGGTATGCCTCATCGTGAAGCGGCCTCAGCTTTTCCCCGACAACTGGATCTACGTGCATTCACCAGAAGTTCAGGTTGGCCGGATCCAGAACTTCAAGAACTGGAGTCCCGACATGGTTCCCGATCCGACCAAAACCAGTCTGGGGCTCGAGTACTTCTGCACGGAAGGTGACGCGTTGTGGACGATGCCCGACTCGGAGCTGGTAGAGTTGGGCAAGCGGGAGCTGGAGCGCATCGGCTTGGCCCGGGCTGCGGACATTGAAGATGGGTGTGTCTTTCGCGTGCCGAAGGCGTATCCGATTTACGACGCTGGGTACCGGGACTGTCTGGAAACGGTCCGGCGGTTTGTCGATGGATTGGACAACCTTCAGACGATTGGGCGCAACGGCCTGCATCGCTACAACAATCAGGATCACGCGATGCTGACCGGACTCCAGGCGGTTCGGAACTTGACACTCGGTGAACGGCACGATCTTTGGAACGTCAACGTTAGCGAGGATTACCACGAAGAAGTCGCGGAACTTCCCGACCAGGATCTGAGAGCGCTCGAGGCGGGTTTTGCGAAGATCTTCCGCAAGCTCGACGGGCTCGCGTTGGGAAGTGCGACGGGGATCGTCGCAGGTGTTGTCTTGTGCCTTGCCACGCTTATCCTCGTCCTCAAGGGCGGGGATGTGGTGGGACCACGCATGGAACTCCTCGCGCAGTACTTTCCCGGCTATTCGGTCACGTGGATTGGCAGCCTGCTTGGGCTGGCCTATGGTTCGTTCTACGGTTTCCTGATTGGCTGGTACTTCGCCTTCATCCGGAACGCTGTTCTCTTCTTGACGATGACGATTGCATTGCGACGAGCACAGTTGCGCCTGTTGCGGCGCTTCCACGAATTCATTTAGGAGGCGTTTGTGGCCAACGAATCTGAAAGACCTCGACGCACTTGTCAAAGTACGGATGGTGAGGTTGAACGCGACCATTCAAGGCATTGCCGCCGGCGTGATACTGGGCCTCGGCTTGTTTGTTGCCACCAATTGGCTCGTCGTCAAGGGAGGGCCCGTCGTCGGTCCGAATCTCTCCCTTCTCGGTCAGTTTTTCATCGGCTATCGTGTCAGTTTCGTTGGCAGTCTGATTGGCCTTGCCTACGGATTCGTCCTCGGATTCGTCGTCGGATACGTCACGGCTCGCGTTGTACAACTGGCTCGTGGATCTCCGCCAGGAGAGCAACGCCTAACTCGGCTCTCGGCGCGCTCGGCCTTCAAGCCCAGCAGTTTCCCACAACAACATAATTCGGCTCTCGCAGGCGCTGTCATCCCGTCGGATGCTCCCACTGATGAGCTTGTGATGAAGTGCCACGCCAAATTTGACACTTTTTTGCCATTGCTCGAAATGGGCCATGGCCCTAGAATGAGCCGATTCCGGCAGTCAGCTTAGAAAATGAACCCGAAGCGGCGGAGGCGGCGGCGCGCTCGACGTGTCTGTCTCGGCGAGTGTTTTCGGATTAGATGGTGATACGTCTGCGGATTAGTGAGATGATCGGAGTGGGTAGACCGAACTAAGGGGGAGGCGAGTCATGCGTAGTGTTGCCAAGGCACTGTTGGTGCTTGCTGGTGTGGTGCTCCTGCCGGCGGTGGCGTCGGCTCAGGCGTCGTTGACCGGTCTGGTTCAGGATACGTCGGGCGCCGTTCTACCGGGCGTCACGGTTGAAGCCGCGAGCCCGGTCCTCATCGAAAAAGTGCGCTCGGGCGTGACCGATGCCAACGGCAGGTACCAAATTGTTGACCTGCGCCCCGGCATCTACACCGTGACCTTCGCCTTGACCGGTTTTGCCACCGTTGTCAGGGAAGGCGTGGAGTTGATTGGAACGTCGACGGTCACGATTGGGGCCGAGATGCGGGTTGGAAGCCTGCAGGAAACCATTACGGTCAGCGGCGAGACGCCGACCGTGGACCTGGCGAGCACGACGCGGCAGGTGTCGATGACGCAGGAGATCGTTTCGGCGATTCCAAGCTCGCGAACTCCCTTCACTGTGGGCGTGCTGATCCCTGGCGTCCGCCGTGGAGCGTTCATGAGCCAGGACGTCGGCGGCTCGACCGTCCAGTAGGTGGCGTCGCTGGAATTCAACGGCAGTCGGACGGCGGATCAGCGCATGATGGTCAACGGTGTGGCCCTGAGCTCGATGATCGCGGGTGGATGGGGCGGCGGCGCCGTCCCGAACGCCACCGGTACGGCGGAATTTGCCATTGACGTCTCGGGTGTGGATGCGCAGGCTGCAACTGGCGGCGTGCGAATCAATTTTATTCCGCGGGATGGCGGCAACAGGTTCAGCGGCACGCTCTTCGGCAGCATCGCGACCGACAGCTTCGCGGCCGACAACTACACTGGCTCCGATGTACAGGCGCGCGGGCTGCTGGCTCCGGGCACAATCAAGGGGAACGGAGACTTCAATCCTGGGTTCGGGGGGCCAATCAAACGCGACAAGCTGTGGTTCTTCCTCTCGGGACGTTATCTCTACGCGGAAAACTACGTCCCGGGAATGTTCTACAACGCGAACGCGAATAACCTGAACCAGTTCCGACTACGTGAGCACGGGTCAGCAGGCCTTCCTGCACCAGGACCAGCAGATCTTTCAAGGCCCGGATTACGTGGCAGGCGAACCCCAGGAACAAGTTCGGTATGACGTTCGACCAGGAGAGTCTCTGTAACTGTCCGTCCGCGGTGTCGGCGACAACGTCGCCTGAAGCCGGGAACGATCAGCGGTTCCCCGTTCAGCGTTTCGTCACCGTCGACTGGAACAACCCGCTCAGCAACCGTCTGCTGCTCGAGGCGAGCGCGATTCACCGCGTCGAGCGGTGGGGCGGCATGCACCTGCAGACCGGCAAGGGCGACAACATCCCCTCGCTCACACCGGGCATGACGTCGGTTCACCGACAACCCGTCGACTCGCCACCGGCGGAATGCTGACGTACCGGTCGGCCACGCAGGGTACAACAACTCGTGGAACTGGAACATCCACTATCGGGCGGCGGTGTCGTACATCACCGGAGCCCACGTGTTCAAGGTCGGCTTCAACAACGCCTACGGCCATCACGAGAACACGACCTATACGGAGTCCGGCGACGCCGCTACAGCTTCAACTTTGCCAACGGCATCCCGAATTCAGCTCACCTATCGGATCGCGCCTCGGACCGTCGAGGTCAACGTGGATCGCGACCTGGGCATCTTCGCCCAGGACAAGTGGACGACCGGCCGGTGGACGCTCTCCGGAGGAATCCGCTACGACAACTTCAAGAACAGCTTCCCACCCCAATCGATTGCGCCGACGTTCCTGGCGCCGAACCTCAATGTGTCGTTCCCGAAGATTGAAAACCTCAGCTGGCACGATATCTCCCCGAAGATGGGCGCGACGTATGATCTTGTTTGGCAACGGGAAGACGGCGCTGAAGGTGACGCTCAATAAATATCTCGAGGGCTTGGGGACCACCGGATTTGGGGCCGCCCAGGTGTCCGACGCGCCGAATCCCGATCCTTCGGCTCAGCGGCACCGGCGCACTGCCGACTCGCACCGTGGACCGACACCGATGGCGACTTTGTTCCGGACTGCAACCTGCTGAACTACCAAGCCAATGGCGAGTGCGCTGGCACTGACCACCGCGTCGATATTTGGTACGGTTCAGCCTGGCACCAGCTACGATCCGGACCTGCTGGAGGGCTGGGGAAAGCGGGCCAATAACTGGGAGTTCACGACGGGGGTGCAGCACGAGATCGTGCCCCGCGTGTCGCTCGACGTGCAGTACGCGCGGCGGTGGTACGGCAATTTCCGAATTACGGATGACCTGGCCGTCGCGGCAAGTGACTATCAGCAATTCACGTTCACTGTCCCCAGCGATGCACGGTTGCCGGACGGTGGCGGCTATACGCTCACGCGGTCGATCTGACGCCGGCCGCGGCTTGCCCGGGCGCCGGACTACTTCGTCACGCTGGCGGACAACTTTGGAGGATGGAGCGGAGTATTACGACGGTGTGAACAGTCGGTGCTAATGCCCGGCTCCAGAATGGCCTGATCATTCAGGGCGGCTTCGGGACGGGTCGGGTCAGTCACGACGATTGCGACATCGTGCAGCAGTTGCCCGAAATGCTGCACGCAGTTCCTGGGCAACACGACGCGGATGTTCGTCTTTGCGGCAAGGCCACTGAGCGCTGCGAAGAGAACAACGGATGGCGGACATCGTTCCAGGGACTGGCGGCATACACCCTCCCGAAAATCGACGTCCAGATCAGCGGAACCTTCCAGAATCTGGATGGCGCGCATTGGCCGCGAACGCCAACACGTTCGCCGCCGCGACGACGCTCGGACGTCCGTTCTCTGGGGGCGCCATTCCGGCTTCAATATCGTGGACGGCCGGACAAGTGTTTATCGAACGGTTGAACCAGATCGACTTGCGCGTGCGAAGATCTTCCGGTTCGGCACGACGCGGACGAACATCAATTTCGACCTCTACAATCTCTTGAATGCCAACTCTGTGCTGGGGCGAACCCCACGTACGGGCCGGCATGGCAGACGCCGCAGTCGATCCTGCGCCGCGACTCTTCAAGATCGGCGCGCAGTTCGATTTTTGATGACCGGCTAGTACGTAGCGCAGGTCTTTAGACCTGCTAATCTCAAGGCCCGTTCCGGATATCCGGGGCGGGCCTTTTTTTCGTACGCCGACTCGCCATTGACTACCTCCTTCCGACGATGGCATCGTCGTCCCTCGACGGGATGACCTTGAGCTTGTCAAATCGTCGGAGAAGAGAGAGGTCCAAGAACATGACAACGATCGAATACTTGAACACTTCGGAAACGGCGAACCCGCAGGAGTTGATTTACGGAGTACTGCGTGCCGCTGATGCACCAGCACCCAGCCATCAGGCTGCCGTCGGCAACCTGTTCCTGGCGCTCGCGATGCATGTGCGCGGGCAGCAGACCGGCGACATGTGGCTCTCACCGATCGACGTGATTCTCGACGATGAGCGGGCGCTCGTCGTGCAGCCGGATCTGCTGTTCATCTCACACGAACGGTCGAGATCGTCGGCGACCGCATTCGCGGCGCGCCAGATCTCGTCATCGAGGTGCTTTCGCCGAATCCGCGAATCGGCCCCGTCGACGAGCGAATCGCCTGGTTTGCGCAGTATGGTGTACGCGAGTGCTGGCTGCTTCATCAATTTACCAGGCGACTCGAAGTGCTCGTGTTCGCGTCTGGACGCGTCGTCGAACGACGGCTGTTCGACGAGGGGGACCCGATCCGATCCACCGTGCTGCCTGGCTTCCACCAAACCCTCGGCTCGATTCTCAGATGGACGAGTTAGGGGGATCGACGGACGCTGCGGTAAAGGGTCCGCGCTACTTCAACGTAAAGTTCATTGTGATGGTGACTTCTACTTCGACCGGGACGCCATTGAGAAGCGCCGGCTCGAATTGCCACTGATTGACGGCATCCATGGCCGCCTGATCGAGGAGCGGCACCGACTTGACCAGTCGAAGCCCCTTGACGGTTCCGTCCGTGCCAACCGTGACGTCGAGAAGTACCACGCCCTGGACCTTTGCGGCCTTGGCATCTTCCGGGTAGATGGGTTTGACTTCGAAAATCTTGCGCGGAGGCGTTTGAATGTCCTGGCCGACGCGGAGGGGAACAGGAAACCGTGCGACGGCACCTCGTTGTGGACTCACCACGATCGTATTTTCGTTAACGCCCCGGTAAGTCAGGTCGTTGTCGGACAACACTTGCCGTAACGCGTCCCGCGGTGGCACGCCCCGGAACTCCACGCTGTAACGTCGATCTTCAAACCCGGTTTCGTACGTAATTCGGATACCGCTGATTGTTCCCAGCGTATTCAGGATGGCGGCAACAGAGGCGTTCGAAAAACGCAGCGTGACAGGCTCCGTCAGACCTGGAGTGCCGGCATCGAGTGGATCCGGTCCCGATGATGTTTGAAGTGAAAGCGGCAGTGCGCCTGCGATGCTCCAGCTTGCCGCGGCCAGTGACAGAGACAGCACCATCCCGGTAAGCGCGATGCGCGTGCGTGACATGACCCTCTCCTGTCCAAGCGCCTTCAGGCGCGAGACGACGTGTTGACGGCCCGCGAAGGGCATGCCCAGCCCAATTGCGGGCTGCGGACCTGCAAAGCGGACGATGGCATCCATGTAGGCTCGTCGGGTCCCAGTGAGCGCGACCACCCGGGCGTCGACCGTCTGCTCGCGCCCGAGACGCACCTGCCCGATGGCCCATCGCATGAACGGGTGAAACCAGAAGACCGTGCGGATTGCCTCTTCGAGCCACAGCCAGAGCCAGTCACGCCGCGCCACGTGCAGAAGCTCGTGGCAGACCACGGCGAGCCTGGCCTCGAACGAGAGCACACGAACGGCTGGCGGGAGCAAGATTGCCGGCCGGCGCCACCCGAACGTGACCGGCTGACGGATTTGCGAGTGCCATCTCAGCTCGGCGTGTGGTGCGAACCGTTTTCGCAGGGCTTCGACCTCGGGCTCGAGAGGGGCCTCGATGCTGCTTGAACGGAGCCTTCGCAGCTGAAACATGCCGACTGCCAACCAGGCTGCCCGCAGCAGCATTCCACCCGCGAGAATCCAGAGCAATCCTGTCCAGGACCGTTCCGGTGCCGCAGCGGCATTGCGGACCACGACGTCGCTGACCACCGTGATCACCTCGCTTGCCGCAGCCGGCAACCGATCGCTGAAGGCGCTTGCTGGAATGAGCGGCAGCGCGACACAGACGAGGACCACAAACCGCCAGTACGAGAGCCGCAAGGAGGCTGGGTGCGATCGCATGGCGATCGCGAGGACAACCGCCGCGGATATGACGAGCGCCACCTGGACGCTATAGGTCGCGATGGGTGCCAACATTACTCGGACTCCTTGATGAGGCGCAGCAGTTCGTCCCGATCCTTTTCCGTCAACCGGCCTTCCTTGACCAGATGGAGCAGGAGCGGTCGCGACGCGCCATCGAAGACGCGGTTGACGAACTCGCGGACCATGCTGCTGATGACGACGCGTTCGGGCCGTGCCGGCCGATACCGGTAGGCGCGGTCCGTCTTTTCCTTCTTGAGGTAGCCCTTGACCTCGAGGATGTTCATCATGGTCATGACGGTCGTATAGGCGACCTCGCGGGTTTCGCGCAGGGCGGTGTAGACATCCCGGACGGTGGCGACACCCAGGCGCCAGACGACTTTCATGATGGTCAGCTCCTGGGGGTCAGGGCGGGGCGCTTTTGGCATTGTCTACTAACTATTTAGTACTTAGTAGGTCATGTCAAGAAGAAACCGCAAAATAGCGTCGGCCGGTCTGTCGGCGGGTCTAAAGACCCGCCTCTACAGAATCCCAAGGTCGCGCCGCCGTACGTAGCGCAGGCCTTAGGCCTGCTGGAGAAGGCTGGGCGATTAACCACCTAAAATCCGACGATCAGCCCCAGAGACGGGCCGATGGCTTCGATGTCCGGGTTGCGATCCGGGCCCTTCAGGTTGAGGTTCGAAATGTGAATCAGCTCGAGGGTGGTGATGAGGCTCAGCCGCGGTTTCAGCCGGACAAGGATGCCTCCGCCGCCAATCAAGAGATAGTTGAAGCGCGTGCCGCGCCTCGGAATGGCAATCGATGTACTCGACACGCCCAGATCGAATTGCAGAAACGTCGATGTCCGACCGCTTTGAGCGACGCGCCAACGGAGACCGGACGTCAGTCCAAGGAGCCACGAATCGTTGAGGCGCTGTGACACGTAGTAGGTCCGCTGCCGTGCGGTCAACACCAAGCCGTCGCGCAGTCCGTACGTGACCCCTTCGATCAGCCCGTAGAGCTCCTCGTGCGAGCTGTTGTAGTTCCACGCCTCGAGGGCTGCCTGCAACGCAAACTCGACATGCCAGCGGCCCCGCGCAAACGGGTCGGTTTCGGGATCCAGGACGCTCTGCGCGCTGGGCCGTATTGGCGCCCAATAAGAGGAAAATGAAGCAGCAGACAGCTGAATCGCCAACGTCACATTCTATAATGTATCTCGCATGCCTCGGCTCGCGTCTGGCGCCATCGTGGCAGCGCCGGCCTCTGACTCTTGGAGTTCTTTGCGCCATCGACGGCTGAAGCGCAGGAGCAGATTGCGATTCAGGCCGACGTCCTCTTCTACGGCGACAACACAGAATTCCGCAACCCTTTCCGCGAAGGAGAGACGATTTTTGGCTCGGCCGCCAGGCTTGGCGTTGCCTTCGACCTCAACGATCGCGTCACGCTGTTGATGGGAGCCTTCGGGAACCTGCGCTTTGGTTCCGACGAAGCCTTCGACGATGCAAAGCCGGTGCTGTCGCTCACGGTGCGCGGGAAGCGCTCCGCGTTCGTATTTGGAACCCTTGCCCGCTCCAACGGTTGCCGCTCCGATGGGACCGGACCGCGGCGGACCACACGCACTGCTGCCACCTCTCCAGCGTGAAACGCTCTCGTACGATCGGCCCTACGAGGCCGGCCTTGCGTGGACCTTCACGGGAACCACACTGCGCCATGGCTTCTGGCTGAACTGGCAGCGCCTCAACACCGCTGAGCATCGGGAACGATTTGATGGAGGCATTAACGGGGCGCTCAATGTGTCAGCGCCCATCTCGATCCCGTTCCAGGTCCACGTCGTCCACGAAGGCGGCCAGCTTCACGACTCGGGGCCCGTGGCCGATAGCGCTGCGGCAGCGGTTGGCGTGGATCTCCATGGCACGGTTGCGACGAACTATCGTACGTCGCTCGAGGTGTTCGGGTTGGTTTCGAGGTATGTGCCCGACAGAAGCAGGCCCAATCTCAGTCGCGACGGGGTCGCCTTTTTCGGACGCGTTTCGGCCGAGCGCGCCGCATGGCGTGCGCATGTCATCTTCTGGCGTGGGAGGAACTTCATCAAGGATGAAGGGGATCCCAACTATCTCTCGATTCGGCGGAGCGGCCTTCGCTACCGGGGCACGCGAGACTATGCCGAAGTGGGTCTGACCAGACGCTTCACGCTTGCACCGTCCGCGTTGCTGGAAGTCGCGGGTCGATTTCACCGCGTCGAGGGTCACTACGAATACTCGTATCGCATTCTCAGCATTGTTGGGCTGTCAACGAAGATCCGCTGAAGATTGCGAACTTCCGGTTCCAGCATCGACAATGTGACTGCATTGTCACCGAGCGACAATCCTGTGGTATGCTCACAATTGCGCAGATCTTCCCCCCTGCTGTTCCGACTCAAGACGTTCGATAAATCCAATTACAGGATTGAATCTGTCGCTTTCGGGCGACAGGTCAGGAATTCAGGCCAAAATTACATCGGCGGCGTCCAGCGGAGGAGAAAGTATGTCCCAGGATCCGACGACGTTTGCCCAGATTATCGAGCGGGATCGGGCCAACGAGACCACCACGGAGTGGCACGGCCGCTTCATCGACTACCTCGAACGCGTCCGGCGTGACCCCTGCTTGTCGCGCCTGGCGCACGCGCGCCTCCACGACATTGTCATGCGCCCGGGCGTGAGCGATGTGGACTGCGGCGACCGGCGCGCGGCGCGGCTGTTCGGCGACGAACGGCTCAAGGTCTATCAATTCTTCAAAGACGAATTCTTCGGCATCGAAGGGCCGGTCTCGCAGATTGTTCGATATCTGCATTCGGCCGCGCTGCAGGGCGAAGAAAGCCGTCAGGTGCTCTATCTGATGGGGCCTGTCGGAGCGGGCAAGAGCTCGCTCGTCGAGCGGCTCAAGCGCGGTCTCGAAGAAGGCGGCGCCTTCTACGGGATTGACGGATGCCCGATGCACGAAGAGCCGCTCCACCTGATCCCGCGGCAGCTTCGTCGCGAGTTCGAGAAGATGCTCGACGTGCACATCGAGGGCGAGCTCTGTCCCGTGTGCCGGCATCGTCTCAAAGAGGAGTTCCAGGGACGGTACGAAGAGGTCCCGGTGACGACGCTGACGTTCGCCCGGCAGGATCGCAGGGGCATTGGCGTCGTGCCGCCGGTGGATCCGAACAACCAGGACACGTCGGTGTTGATTGGATCGGAAGACATCTCGAAGCTCGATCTCCACTCCGAAGGCGATCCCCGCGTGCTCGATCTCAACGGCGCGTTCAACGTCGGCAACCGGGGCATGGTCGAATTCATCGAGGTCTTCAAGAACGAGGCGGAATACCTGCACACGATGATTACGGCCACGCAGGAGAAGTTCGTGCCGGCGCCCGGCCGTCACGGCACCGTCTATGTGGACACGGTCATCGTTGCGCACTCGAACGAGGCGGAGTGGCAGCGGTTCAAGAGCGACCACACGAACGAAGCCATCCTGGACCGCATCGTGGTCGTGAAGGTGCCCTACAACCTGCGTCTTTCAGAAGAAGTCAAGATCTACCAGAAGCTTCTGCAGCAGTCGAACTTCCGGGAACATATTGCGCCACACACGCTGGCGGTGGCGGCCATGTTTGCCGTGCTGACGCGTCTCGAGCCGACCGCGAAGTGCGATCTTCTGACGAAACTGAAGCTGTACGACGGCGAAGAGGTCGTGGAAAAGGGCAAGACGCTCAAGGTGAGCCTGCGAGAGCTGAAAGAAGAGGCGCCGCGGGAAGGGATGACCGGGATTTCCACGCGCTTCGTGATGAAGGCGCTGGACAACGCGCTCTCGGAATCGCCGGAAGGCATCAACCCCATCAACGTGCGCGAGGCGCTCGTCGAAATGGTGAAAGCCGCCGATCTGTCAGACGACACGCGTAAGCAGTACCTCGAGTTCCTGCAGGACACCGTGCACAAGGCCTATCTCGAGATTCTGGAGAAAGAGATTACGAAGGCGTTTGTGTACTCGTTCGAGGAACAGTCCGAGTCGCTGTTCCAGAACTACCTCGATCATGTCGAGGCGTACGTCAACAAGACGCGGGTCAAAGACTCGAAGACGCGGGAGGAGCTCCAGCCAGACGAAGGATTCCTCAAGTCTGTCGAGGAGCAGATTGCCATCATCGGCTCGGCCGCTGACGGGTTCCGTCAGGAAGTGATGGCGTATCTCTGGACGGCCACGCGGCGCGGAACGCAGGTGAGCTATCGGTCTTACGAGCCGCTGCGAGCGGCAATCGAGAAGAAGCTGACCAGCTCGGTCCGCGATATGAGCCGAATCATTACGAAGCATCGGGCGCGCGACGAAGAGCAGGCCAAGAAGTACCTCGGATCTCATGAAGAACCTGATCGAATGCGGGTATACCGAGCACTCGGCCGAGGTCGTGCTCACGTACGCAGCGAACAACCTCTGGAAGGACTGACGTGCCGGAAGATCCCGGCGGTAAACCGGCGGCCGTAGCCGCCGTCTTCCGAGCGTACTCGGTGTCGGACGCGCTGCGCTCCGACCGCTCAGCACGAGACCGTCAGCGTCACCGCCAAAAAGTCCGCAAGGCCATCCGCGAGAACATCGCCGACATCGTCGCCGAAGAAGCCATCATCAGCCAGCGGCGCGACAAAATCATCAAAGTTCCCATCCGCGGAATCAAGGAGTACCGGTTCGTCTACGGCGATCAGACGCCTGGTGTGGGAACCGGAACGGGTGAAACCCAGCCGGGTCAAGTGGTGGGCCAAGGCAATGGAGAGGGTGCGACGGGACAGGCCGGCGATGGGCGCGGGGTGGACTACTACGAGACGGACGTCACGCTCGACGAGCTGATTGGGATCATGTTCGAGGATCTCGAGCTGCCCGATATGGAGCGGAAGCGGCTGTCGGAGATATTTGCGACGCGACCGCGGAAGCCCAAGGGGCATCGGCGAGTCGGCATCCGCGTGCGGTTGGACAAGCGCCGCACCGCGTTGTCGCGTATTCGCCGACGAATTTCCAGCGGTCAGACAAACGGTGAAGATGAAGAACGGTTCCCCTTCCACCGTGAGGACCTGAAGTACCGACGGTTACGCGAAGACGAGCGTCCCCAATCGAGCGCTGTCGTGCTTTGCATCATGGACACATCCGGGTCCATGGATACGATGAAGAAGTATCTGGCACGAAGCTTCTTCTTTCTGCTCTATCAGTTCGTCCGCGCTCGCTATGCCAACGTCAACGTGGTGTTCATCGCCCACGACACGGAAGCGCGCGAAGTGACTGAGGACGAGTTCTTTCGCAAGGGCGAGTCGGGTGGAACTCGCATCTCGTCGGGATACGCCAAGGCGCTCGAGGTCATCAAGGCTCGTTACCATCCCACGCTGTGGAATATCTACGCGTTTCATTGTTCTGACGGCGACAACTTTTCGGACGATAACGACGCCACGCTCAAGGCTGCAACTGAACTGTGCGAGGTGGCGAACCTGTTTGGCTACGGTGAGATTCGGCCCTCGCAGGCCGGGTTTCATCCGCAGACTGCGCTCGACTTGCTGCGCACGCTGAAGGCGCCGAACTTCCAGGCGGTTTTGATTGAGCGAGCCGAGGAAATCTGGCCGAACTTCAGGTCGTTCCTCTCGCGCGAAGGCCAGCCGGCGTCTCGGTCGGCCTGACGGTGTCCACGGCAGGCCTAAAGGCCTGCGCTACGTACGATTACGATCATGAACCCAATGGTTCTTCATCAGCACTCGCGCAATGGAATTTCTTGTACGTAGCGCAGGCCTTCAGGCCTGCCGTGGCTGTCGTAGCGCAGGCCTTTAGGCCTGCCATTTGTTCGTCATGAGCACGCACTGGAACATTGCCGACCTTCAGGACTGGGACGCCAGGATTCGCGAGCGCGTTGCAGATATCGGCTTGTCCTGCTTCCCGCAGGAGTTTGAAATTTGCGACCAGGAGCAGATGCTCGGGTATATGGCTTACTCGGGTATGCCTGCCCACTACCCCCATTGGTCGTACGGAAAGAGCTTCGAGAAGCAGAAGACTCTCTACAACCATGGCGCCACCGGCCTTCCGTACGAGATGGTGATCAACGCGAGTCCGTCGCTCGCCTACTTGATGCGCGACAACTCGCTGTGTCTCCAAATCCTGACGATGGCGCACGTGTACGGCCACAACGACTTCTTCAAGAACAACTTCACCTTTCGCGACTCACGACCAGAGCTGACGCTCGAGACCTTCAAGACTCGCGCCGACCGTGTCCGCACGTACATCGAGGATCCTTCAATCGGCATCGATGCCGTCGAGGGGATTCTCGACGCTGCGCACGCGTTATCGTTGCAGTGCCGGCGAAATCTGGCGATTCGTAAGCTGACCGAAAAAGAGCAGAAGGAACGGCTGCTGCAGACGGCCAAGCCGCCTGATGATCCCTTTTACAAAATCCACAAGCCGACTCCGCACCTGGACCCGGATGTCAACCGACTGCCCATCGAGCCTGAAGAAGACCTGTTGCTCTTCATTCGCGACCACAACCCACACCTGGCGGAATGGGAAAAGGACCTGTTGAGCATCGTTCACGAGCAGGCCCGCTACTTCGTCCCTCAGATTGAGACGAAGATCATGAACGAGGGCTGGGCCAGCTACTGGCACCACAAGATCCTGAACGATCTCGATTTCCCACCAGACCTGCAAATGGAGTTTCTGGTTCATCACTCGCAGGTCGTACGCCCTCACCCGGGTCGCATCAATCCGTACTATCTGGGGTTCAAGATCTGGGAAGACATCAAACGCCGCTCGGACGAGCCGACACCCGCCGAAATCGAGCGCGACGGTGAGCCAGATCGGACCGGCATCGAGCTGATGGCAGAAGTCCGGGAAAGCGATCGCGATTCCTCATTTCTCAGGCGTTTTCTCACCCCGGAGCTGATGCGTGAGATGGACATCTTCGAGTACGAACGTCGGGGCGAGGAAATGGTCGTGACGCGCGTCTCAGACGATACGCATTGGCAGCACGTGAAGGAGACGTTGATTGCCAATGTTGGGATGGGCCCCGTGCCGGTCATTCGAATCGTCGATGCCGATCATGGAAACAGCCGGCATCTCTGTCTCGAACACGCGCACGACGGACGAGATCTCGAGATCGACTACGCGGACAAGACACTGGCTTACCTGTATCGCCTCTGGGGACGCCGCGTGCTGCTCCGAACAATCTCGCAGGGTACCGAACACATCTTCACGTACGATGACACGGGCTTCAGCCGCGCTACAGGTAACTAACACGCGCCTACGGGATCTACCTCGACCTGGCCTTCGGTATCCAAGGCTTTCACATCGCTCGCCGCCGAATGATCCCAGCAGTTCTGTCGGGCAGTGACAGCCCCACTGGAGAGATTCCGCACGTCAAAGGTCCCGTTTCCCTGAAGGCGGTTCTTGCCTGGACTGACGATGAGCTGGCCGCCAACGGAAACCGACCCTCCTCCAAGATCAACACGGGCGGAATTGAGAATGACGACTCCCCCCGCGGGGGTTGACCCTGGCGAGAGACCGTTTGCGGAGATGACGTTTTCTGACAATGACGCCACGGCGTTCTCTCTGATTTCCAGCCCCACCCGGCCGTTTCCCTGGATGACATTCCTTCGGACGACGATTTCAGTTCGGCCACCTACTCGAAGCCCTCGGAGACAATTGAGCTGGTTGTCCTCGAAGTAGACGACATAGCGCCCGTCAATATGCGGCCCGTTACATGTGCTCTGGTCACCACTGGTTGTGAACGAGTTCTTACGAATGTAAATGGGCCCACCGTTTGAGTTGTCGTAGGGCGACCGAATAGGTTGCCCGGTGTCCTTGAATGTATTCCCCTCGACGACGGCCCCGCCATAACTCAGCTGAAAGGCTTTGTCTCGGTAGTTCTCGAAGTGATTTCCTCGCACGACCGTGTTGAGTGCGGTTGGCCTCACCGTGCTGACCGCGTCATCCGAACACACATGACCGTAGAACCGGTTGTTTTCGACGGTGTTATTGGGTCCGCTAACCTGCAATGACTCGAGAAAGTTTCGGAAGGTCAGATTTCGAATCGTACTGAACTCTCCGCGAAGGTTGGCGATCGGTCGCCCCTTGATTCCATTGTCGCCAGGCAGGCATCCACTGAAGTCGGCCGTGAACTCGAGCGTGATGTTCCTGTTCTCGCCGTCCACGACAACCCTGTTCTGCAAGGTCCCCATCGAAGATCTCAGCGGTATCGTCACGTTCTGGCAATTGAATGTAATGAGTCCCCCGTTGTTGGTGTTCGCCTTTGCGATGGCGCTCACGAGCGAAGCCTCTGTGCATTCAACAGATGACGAACCTGCGTTTTGACCACCAAGCTCGTCAGGCATGGCGGCGAGTGAACCTGCCAGCATGCAGGAAATGGCAATTCTGTAACCTGCAGGTGGCCTCTTTGGCTGAAAACGCATCATTTCGAACTTCCTGGCTGAAGGCTGAAGACCGGGACGCCGATAGTGTCTGAAAGTGGAGACGATTCGCAAGTTTCTCCGACTGCCGATCGCCGAACGACACCAGTTGCTCGAGATCACTGTCCTGCTCATTCTCGTCGGCTGCTCCCTGCGGATGTTTTCCTTCCACCGGGTTTCGCGGTCGCTGAAGGCGCTGGTGACCCCCGGCCCCCTCTTCGTTCCGGCCGATCACATGCGGTCGGATCGGATTGCGTGGGCTGTTGGCGCGGCCTCAGCCCGCATGCCGTTTGCCGCCTGTCTGTCCTCTGCGCTCGTGCTTCAAGCGCTGCTCGAACGTTCCGGACAACCTGCCCGCGTCTGCTTTGGTGTGTCTAAGGATCTCACCGAACAACTCAGCGCGCATGCCTGGGTTGAAGACAACAGAGCTGTACCGGTCGGACGCGGCCGTCGTGGACCCTTTGTCCCGCTTGTCAGATTCAGCGATACCCACTGAGCGCGAGCCGGTGTCTTCCGGCTTGATCCGCACCGATGACGCCTTGCGCGCGGCAGCCGTCGACGGTCCGGCCGGATGCTGCGCGTTTCTCGGTGACGCTGGAATTGGGAAGTCTACGCTTGCCGCAGCCTTCGTGCGTCGAGGCTGGTCGCTCGTCTGCGACGACTATCTGCAGTTCGGTCTCAGTCAAGACGAAATCACCATCGTCTCGGGACATGGGAATCTTCGGTTGTGGCCGGATTCGATTGCGGCCGCTTTCAATGACGGCAGACCGTTACAGAGTGTGCAGGACTGCCGGAAGAAACGAGTCCAGGTAACGGGTATGGACCCGATATATCCGGTCAGACTGAGCCGAGTGTACCTGTTGACCTCACCCGAGAAGACGTTAGATACCCGGATCGAAATCGACGCCGCGCCAGCGGGCGAGGCTCTCGTAGAGCTCGTGCGACACGCCTTCTGCCTCGACGTGTGTGACCGGCAGATGCTGGAGCGTCAGTTTAGCCGCCTGCAAAGGCTGGTCGAGTACGTCCCGATCTGCCGACTAACCTACCCACGCGACTTCGCCCACCTGCAGGCCGTCGCCGTTGCGATTACCGACGACCTCCGGAGCGGCGCCAAGGCCAATATGCATGCACGACCGGGTGTATTGAATGGCGACAGGATTCAACGTTGCTTTAACTGAAAGCGCCCGCCAACACTCACTGTCGTCAGCGTGATAAACTCCCAAAACGATTGAAATTCCTACTCCTCGCTGACAGGCGTCGAATGCGTCGCCGTGCAATTGCGGTCCTTGGATCGGCTCTGCTGGTGGTCGGGGTTGTACCCGCGCGGGCGATGCCAATTCTGGATGTGGCGGGCTGGGAGAATCTGGAATCTGAAAGCCGCTACTATCAAAGTCGGCGCGAAGGCATCGTCGGCAATGGGGCGGATTCCGACATCATTTTCGAATCCCGTGCGTTGGTCACAATCGGGACGTCTGGAAGCGCCGATTTGTCCGATCTTAAGGGAACGGCCGACGGACGGTCAGTCCGCTGGAACGGACTCGGGGTTCACCGGAGATCACGACACTCTCCGGCAAGGAGGCGGCGTGCGGACAGCCCGGCGACCGGTGGTACGAGTGCTTGCAGCTCATGGGGCTGTGGGCACCGGCCTTTCCAGTCGATTCGCGCCAGGAAGCTGATCCGGGTCAGTCGAACGATCAAGTTGATGGTGATGCCGATCAGCCGGTCCCAGACGCTCAGCCTCGGCGTCGCTCGTCTGCTGTTGCGCCAATCGCCTTCATCATTCTCACGAGTGGTCTTGCCGCCGCAGGTTTTGCCGGATGGCAGACCTTTCTGAAAGATCGGCGCTCGACTAAAACAGAGCCGACGCCGACGGTATCGTCGTCGAGCCTGACCTCCAAATCGAGATTAAAACTCATCACCGGCGTCGGTCGATCGTCACGCCCTCGAACGATTCTGCCTTTTGAGCAGGCTGAAACCGCAGCAACGTCTTGCTGCGATCCTTGGTTTCAATCTGCAGCGCGAGTTCGGCCCCGGCCGGACTCCGCTCCAACCAAATGTGAGTCGGCGCGGGAACCGCATGGGTCACATGATCCCCGTGCGTGGTTTCAAGCGAAACGAAGAGAGTAGAAGGCTGGTGCGCCTGGTCGGCTGAAATACCCATGAACCTGAGCTCGCGCGCCGCGACCTGTGCGCCGACTTCGGGGCTCATCACCTCGACTCCGACAGTGGCTCGATCGTGGTCCTCACTGAACGACTTGAAGAACTCGGCCCATTCGGTGACAGGGATTTCGGTGGTCATTACATGCTCCTTACATGTCGCACGAAAGCAAGATCGTGACCGTATGGTTGCTCCAACGTGGTCGCTCGATTGTGCAGCCGGCCGCCCGGTCAGACATCGTTCATACGTCGACACTTGACTAGGGTTGTCTCGATACGTGACAGCGGAACCGAGTCGAATCGCTGCTAAGTCTTAGCCTCTGCTGAGCTACTCGAAGAATGGCTGGGCACGGCCGCGTGAGGTGTCTCGTGGCCGCCGCGTAGAAATTTCGGAAGAGAGTGCGAAGGGAGAGCGTCAGTCTGAACGATAAGGTCAGGGCTTCTTCGGGTTCAAGTCTGCTGGGATGTAGTGGACGTACGCGTTGAGGAGCGCCAGGGTCTCATCCTTGTCCGCCAGCTCCCGATCGATGAGATCCCGCAGTGAGACGATGCCGGCCAGCCGGCCCTCCTTCAGCACTATCAGGTGTCGGACGCGTGCCCGCTGAAGGCGGGCCAGCGCTTCTTCACAACCCTCTGCGACGTCAGCCACAACGAGATCGGTGCTCATGACGTCGCGAACGCTGGTTTGAGAGGGGTCGAGACCGGCAGCGACCACTCGGGTCATGAGGTCGCGCTCCGTGAAGATTCCGGCGAGTCGATCGCCGTCTACCACCGGAACCGCACCGATACCCCGTTCGGTCATCAGGCGGGCTGCCTCGAAAACCGAACTGGCCGGGCCAACCGCGGAAAGTTGTTGACCCCGGATAAAGGCGCCGAGGGTCACCATTCCCAGACAGAATACAGAAGACAGAAGACAGAATACAGAAGATTGGTGATTTGGCGATTTGTGATTGTGAAGCTCAATTTCGGTCTTCTGAATTCTGTCTTCTGACGAGCGCTTTTCACCCCTAAACGTCCATAATCTTCAGCGCCGACCGGAGGCTTTCGACGGGATTCTTGTCCGGTTGAGGGCCGGTACTCGTGCACCACGTATCCGGTGAATCCAAGGTCGGCGATGGTTCTGGGCCACGAAGCGATAGTTGATCTACCTGTGTGCCGTCGATTTCGCGTCTTCCGGGAGCGCCAGACGTGTGGAAGTGGTCGATCCACTGGTAGTTGTCACGGATGTTGGCGCAATATCACCGTCCATTCTTTGAATGTGGTAAATGTCGAAGAGCATTTCGCAGTTGTCGGCGCCCTGGGCGTACGACATCCCTCGCCGCTGACCGCCTACGGTGATCATCCTCTCGCATCCGCCGGCAGCGCAGACGTCGATGGCTTTGCGCATGCTGGCTTCAATCGTGTCGTGAAGCTTCGGGCGGATGAGACCGTCCTCAAATGTCACACCTGTCGCAGGAGGCATGGTGGGCACGAGGCCGTACTTGCGGAGGGTCGGCCAGTCCGCCGGCTGGATCAGCTCGAATCCGACGCATCCCAGCTCGGCGGCAATGCGGCACTGCTCGTCAAAACGACATCTTCGTCGTCATGCCGAAGACGGTCCGGAACACACCTTGTTTGATGCGTCCCTTCCGCTGCACTTTTGGTTGAATCTGCGCAGCAGCTAAGCAGCGCAGTCGGGCCTGGGAGCGGATGTGGCGGATGTGACGGACGGGCTGGGCTCTAGTCACCCTTCCCGTCACGTCGTGAAGTCTGAAAATCAGCAGCCGCGTTGGTATTGCGGATGCTCTCTTGCGGGACTACGCGCGTTTTCGCCGATTGCGAAAACGGACGGCGGCGGCTGTCAAACCGGTTCCAAGCAGCAATAGTGTTCCAGGCTCGGGAACCGGATCGACTTGAAAATTTCCGACGGTCGTGAAGGCCGGTCCAAGAATCGAGTCGCTTGAGTTGGCTCTAAACCCGAAAACCTGACCAGGAAGCACTTCGAAAGTTACACTTCCGACTTGGAGGTTGGGGCCGCCATTGTCTGTTACCTGTGTGAACACACTGTCCAAAAGCCACCCAAAGGGATCATATAAAGGACCTTCGTTGTCGTTGGTGAGAAAGGTCCAGTCGAAGCTGATGTTTGCACGCTCGACAGCGGTGAACGTGAAATCTTGGTTCTGATTTCCGTTCCCATCATCCGCGCTGACGAGGAGGACCGAAAATGGCGGAAAAAGATTGACCGAACCGCCGGCCGTGGTCGCGATCCAATTCGACAAATCGTAGTCGCCCGTGAAGTCGATGGTATCAGCCGATACGGGTGCTGAGGTAAAGAGGACCACCCCTAACACCCCGAGCCAGCAGATGAGCTTGTTCATATCCATTTCTCCTCGACGGGTGCCCTCGGTACGTCGAATTAGCAGCCGCTGACACGTCTGCATCGACCCTGTGTCCAGACCGTCACTCGAGGTGGAACAGGGCAAGACTGCGGCCAAGTGTCCGTGCGCGAAAACGTTAGGTTCCGGCTCGACCTGTGCTCGAGATGAACGAGGAAGTCTGGCTTTGACGGGATTCTTGTCTGGAGATCTGGCGACTACTTTTTCACGCCTGCCGATGCTTCTCATCTTGCCCATCCGCGGCGGCCGAACTACGATTTCCTGTCAGACGGGCCGCCTGTCGCAATAGATCGGATGATGGTGAAAGAGCGATTTCTGACTTGTGAAATCTCAATTGCAAAGTCCGTAACTCGAGCTATGACGCAGTCAATGCTCCGACTACGCGTCACGCCGTTCTGGCTTCTGCTCGTGCTCTCACTGGTTTCCACGTCGGACTATCGCGCTGGCGCGGGCTCGCAGCAGCCGCCGCCGCCTCAAACGCCGCGGGCGGCTGCACCGATCGACCTGACGGGCTACTGGGTTTCCGTGGTTACAGAAGACTGGCGCTGGCGCATGTTGACGCCACCCAAAGGTGATTACGCCAGCGTGCCGCTGACTGTCGAGGGACGCAAAGTTGCCGACACGTGGGATCCGGCCAAGGCCGCCAGTGATGGATGCAAGGCGTACGGCGCACCGGCAGTCATGCGGATGCCTGGACGACTGAACATTACCTGGGAGAACGACACGACCTTGAAGATCGAGACCGATGCCGGTCGGCAGACACGCCGACTTCGGTTCGAGAGCGATCGAAAGCCCGACGAGGCGCCCTCGTGGCAGGGGTATTCGGTGGCGTCGTGGGAAGTGACGGGCGGACGCGGCGCCGGGCGCTACGCCGGCTCCCCGGGGAGGAACACTCAAGGTCGTCACCACCAACCTGCGCGCAGGCTACCTGCGGAAGAACGGCGTCCCTTACAGCGAAAATGCGGTCGTGACCGAGTACTTCGACCTCACGCGGCCTATGGGACCGAATGGTTCACCGTGACGACGATTGTGGATGACCCGCGCTACCTGACCCAGGCGTTCATTACGAGCACGCACTTCAAGCGCGAGCCCGACGGCGCGAAGTGGAGTCCGGCCCCCTGTGAGTGAGGAAGAAAAGGGGTCTCCCGACCCCTTTTCCGTTTATGAACGCTTGCCACCAGGATTCCGTCTAACCCCGAGATCCGTGTACGTAGACCGGACCTTCTAGGCCGGACCTTTTAGGTCCGGCGGGTACGTAGGCCGGACCTTCAGGTCCGGCGGCTGGGAGGAACCATGGCAAGACACAGACTCTCGCGCGTATTTGCGGGCATTCTTCTGGCAAGCGCTCTGACCGTTGGCGCGAGCACAGAGTGGAGCTCGACGGTTGTCGCTCAGCAAGCGCCGTTTCGCTGGCAGGGTCAGCTTGCGGCCGGGCAGACGATTGAAGTCAGGGGTATCAATGGCGATATTCGCGCGACGGGCGTTCCGGGCGCGGACGCTGAGGTGACGGCTGTCAAACAGCGCGCGGCGTTCAGATCCAAACAGCGTGCGGATCAACGTCGAGCAGCACGGAAACGGCGTCACGATCTGTGCCGTTTATCCGACCAGCGGTGGTAGCCCGCGGAACGACTGCCGTCAGGGCTCGGGAAACGGCGTTCGGGACAACGACGTGCAGGTGGACTTTACGGTTCGGGTTCCCGTCGGCGTCAATCTGGTTGCACGCACCGTCAATGGGGATCTCGACGCCGACTCGACGAGTGCCAATGCGGACCTGAAGACCGTCAACGGCGCTGTTCAATTCTCGACAGCCGGCTACGGGCAAGCCGAAACGGTCAACGGATCCATTACCGCATCACTGCAGCGCGCCGACTGGACCGAGCCACTCGAATTCCGCACGGTCAATGGCGGCATTACAGTGGACCTGCCGGCCGACACGAACGCGGAGGTCCGCGCACAGGTCGTGAATGGCAGCATCACGAGTGACTTCCCGATGGTCGTGAGCGGTCGTCTGGACCCCCGCCAGGCCAATCTCAAGCTCGGTAGCGGCGGACGCAGGCTCGACATGCAGACCGTGAACGGCAGTATCCAACTGCGGCGGACTCAGTAAGCCGCCCATGGCTTCTTCTCCACCCGAGGTCTGGCTTCGCGGGCCCGTGCCAGGAATGCCCGCGGAGCTCATGCCGGCCGCTCACTCGCTTCTTCAGATTGCCGAGGAGCTCGATCGCCTCGTGCCGTCGCTGTCGCCAGGAGATCTCTGGAATCGAAAGGGAGGCGCGGCTTCGGTTGGCTTTCACCTCAGACATCTTGCCGGCAGCCTCGACCGGCTGCTGACCTATGCACGGGGTGAGACCCTCACCGAACTTCAGCGGGCGGCCATGGAAGCCGAGCAGGGACCGCCTTCACCCGACGAACAGCCAGCCGCTTTGCTTCGCTCGGCGCACGAGGCCATCAATCGCGCCCTGGAACAGATTCGCACCACGAACGTGAACACCTTGCACCAACCTCGCAGCGTGGGCCGAGCCGGTCTCCCGTCAACCGTGCTCGGCCTGCTGTTCCACGCCGCCGAACACGCCCAACGGCATGCCGGGCAGATTGCGACGACGGCGAAAATCGTCAAGGGGTCGCGTTAAAAGCCTGCACCCCCGCGGGCCCGGGGATCGTATCCTCTTCAAATGCCTGCTGCCTGCTTGCCCTGACGGGTTAGCGCCATGCCTCGCTCGCGAAATCTCCTCATCATTTTCGCGTTACTTTCGCTCATCCCGGCAGGTTCGGCGTCGGGTCAGACTGCATCCTCGGCCAGCGACCTCGATGCCTTCATGGAAAAGGTCCTCGCCCGGCGCGATGACAACTGGAAGAAGCTGCAGCAATACATCCTGGATGAACGCGCGCGGTTCGAGGTTCGCGGACCTGCCCGCATCCCGATCTGGGGTGAAGACCGCGAGTTCACGTGGTACATCCGCGATGGCTACTTCGTCCGTAGCCCGATTCGTGTCAACGGGGTCGAGATTTCAGAGAGCGATCGACGGAAGTACGAGGATGAGTTTGTTCGTCGCGAAAAGACCAACGAAAAGCGGGAAGCCGAGCGCAAGTCCGCTGCCGGGGAGCCGGTCGAAGGGTCGGCGGCGATCCCCCGGCCGACGTTCAGGGCCTGATTCAGCAGACCCGCGAGCCGCGGTTCGTCTCTTCCGCTTACTTCCTCCGCTTCAAGTTCGAGCGGGGACGGTACGCGCTCGTGGGACGAGAGTCCTTCGACAATCGCCAGGTTTTGCGAATCGAGTACTACCCAACCCGTCTCTTCTCCGAGGACGACAATCGCCGCGAGCGGCCGTCGAAACGATCCGATGAGCGTGGGCCGGCCCAGGCCGAAGTGCTCCGGCTCATGAACAAGGCGTCGCTGGTCACGTTGTGGGTGGAGCCGAAGCTCCATCAGATTGTGAAGTACACGTTCGACAATGTCGGCCTCGATTTTCTGCCGGGCAGGTGGTTGGTGCACGTGGACGAGATACGGGCGAGCATGGTGATGCGCGAGGCGTTTCCGGACGTGTGGCTGCCCGCGCAGCTCGACATTGGTGCAGAGGTCGTCCTGGCTCCAGGCCGATTCGAGGTTTCCCAGAAGATCGAGTACTCCGACTATCGCGAAGCCAACGTCAGCACCACGTTCCGGCCCGGCAGTGCGCGTGACAAGTGAAATTCTTAACGCAGAGGACGCTGAAGTCGCCCTTCGACGACCGCTCAGGGCGCCCCGAGCAACGTCGAGGGGCGCGGAGGGCGCAGAGAACTTTTTGGCTTATGTTGTTTCTTCTTTCTGCGTCCCTCAGCGGGTTCTGCGACCTCTGCGTTGTGTCGCCAAAAACTGACGACTGAGCATGCCACGCTCTCCCTTTTCCACGAGCGCACTCATCATCTTGTGGCTCGGATATGCGAGTGCCGCTCTTGCACAGCAAGACGTCATCGCTGAGATCCACGTCCACGGCAACACGGTGACGAGCACCGACGACATCCTCCGGCTGGCGGGCCTGACGATTGGTGATCCGTTCAGCGACGATCAGTTGCGGCAAGCGGCCGAACGGCTGCGAGCCACGAACACGTTCGAACGCGTGGACGTCTTGAAGCGGTACGCCTCAATCGACGATCCCACGCGCATCGCGGTGGTGGTGCTGGTTGACGAAGGTCCAGCGCGAATCGTCATCGAGGAAACTGAAACGGGGAACGTGACGCGCGTCGTGCGAGGTCGGTTATGGAACCTCATGTTCATCCCCATTCTTTCTGCGGAGGACGGGTACGGATTGACTTACGGCGCAAGGTTTTCCCTGGTCAATGTGGCTGGAAGGGATAGCCGTCTCTCGTTTCCGCTCACGTGGGGTGGTGACAAAGCGGCTGCCGTTGAGCTCGAGAAGGACTTCGGCGGCGTGGTGCGCCGCTCCTGACGGGCGGCGCGATGGTGCAGCGGCGCACCCATCCGTTCTATGACGAGGATGCCGATCGGACTCGAATCTGGGCGCGGGCCGACTGGCAGCTCAACCGATCCGTACGAGTGGGCAGCACCGGTGGATGGGAGGAGGTCTCGTTCCTCGGAGACCGTGTCGCGACGCCCCTGGTTGGCGCGGACGTGGTGTTCGACACGAGGCTCGATCCGATGCTTCCACGGAATGCTGTGTACGCGCGTGCGGCCATTGAGAATATTCGACTTCCCGATCGTCCGTTGATCAGGACCGAGCTCGAGGGTCGCGGTTACCTGGGTGTGGGTGGTCAGCGCGTGCTCGTGCTTCGTGCCTTACGTCAAAACGCCGACCAATCCGCGCCGCCTTACTACCAGTGGATCCTTGGAGGGGACCGAAATCTTCGCGGCTTCAAGGCTGGCACGGCTGTCGGCGACACGCTCGTGGCGGCATCGGCCGCGTTGCGCGCGCCGCTCAGTTCGCCCCTGAGGGTTGCAAAGCTCGGCGTGAACATTTTCGTCGACACTGGCGTAACGTACAACAAGGGGCAGCGGCTCACCGAGCAGCCGTTCGAGACTGGAGCCGGCGCCGGCGTCTGGCTGGCAGCAGCCGTGGTCCAACTGCACCTGGAGGTGGCTCACGGGTTTGGTGCAGGAACGCGCGCACACTTCGGCATGGGATTCACCTTCTAATTGCAGGATTGCAGAATTCAATAAAACCTTCCTTTCTGCAATTCTGCAACCCTGCAATCCTGCAATTGCATATAATTGCCGCCGATGACGTGGTGGCAATGGCTGGTCGTGGGCCTGGTGCTGGTTGCACTCGAGATGGCGGCGGCCGGCGGGTTCTACATCATCTTCTTCGGGATTGCTGCGATTGCCATTGCCGGCCTGCGGTTCCTCGACGTCGCGGGGCCGGCATGGTTTCAGCTTTTGCTTTTCTCCGTCATCTCTGTCGCGTCTCTGATTTTCTTTCGCCAGCGGTTACTCCGACAGTGGCAGGTTCCGGGGGCTCCGGCCGACATCGACTCGCTGGTTGGCGATACGGCTTTCGCTCTGGACGATATGTCTCCGGGTGCCGTCGGCAAGGTCGAGCTTCGCGGAACGACCTGGACTGCGCGAAACAACACCAAGAGTGTCATCACCAAAGGGAGCCGCTGTACCGTCGTTCGCACCGACCAGCTGATGCTGTTCGTCCGACCTGAGGAGGCCACGACATGACCGGAGGGTTCGTCGTTCTGTTTGTGCTCGCGCGTGTTCGTCCTGATCACGATTGCCAAGACAGCGGTCGTCGTGCCCCAACAAAGCGCCTATGTAGTCGAGCGGCTGGGCCGGTACCATGGCACGCTGGGAGCCGGCTTCCACGTGCTGCTTCCATTCGTGGACACAATCCGGTATCGACACTCGCTCAAGGAGGTGGCCATCGACATTGCCGCGCAAGTCTGCATCACACGCGACAACGTTCAAGTCGGTGTCGATGGCGTGTTGTACCTGAAGGTTTTGAATCCCGAGCGCGCGTCGTACGGCATCACCGACTACCTGTTCGCCATTTCGCAGCTCGCCCAGACGACCCTGCGAAGCGAGATTGGAAAGATCGACCTCGACCGGACGTTCGAGGAGCGCACCAACATCAACATGGCGGTCGTCAGCGAGCTCGACAAGGCGTCGGAGCCCTGGGGTGTGAAGGTCCTCCGGTACGAGATCAAGAACATCACGCCGCCGCAGGACATTCTGGCCGCCATGGAAAAGCAGATGCGAGCCGAGCGTGAGAAGCGGGCGGTGATTCTGACGTCTGAAGGCGCGCGCGATGCCGCAGTCAACACGGCGGACGGCGCCAAACAGGAAGTGATCAAGGCATCCGAAGCAAGGAAGCAGCAACAGATCAACGAGGCCGAGGGCGAGGCCGCGGCCATTCTCTCCGTTGCGGCGGCTACGGCAGAAGGGATTCGCCGTATCGCGGACGCGCTTCAGGTCAAAGGTGGCACCGAGGCCATGCAGCTTCGCGTGGCCGAGCACTACATCACGCAGTTTGGTGAGCTCGCGAAGAAGAACAACACGCTGATCCTCCCGGCCAATGCCGGAGACGTCGCCACGATGATTGCGACGGCCATGCAGATCGTCGGCCGAACGCCGGCCACTTCAGGCCCGCAAGGCCTGCCCCCTCGCTAGAGCTAACCGCTGATGGCTGAGAGCTGAAGGCTGATGGCTGACGGCTCTTTAACCTTACCGATCCACGCCCTGTCCAACTCATTCAGCGTCTGCAAAGGAGGCTGGATGAGAACGCTGACGAAAATTGTAATCGCTGCGATGCTGGTGTCTCTTGCGCCGCTGACGGTGACGAGGGTGGAAGCCCAAACCCGCCGCGACAGGCGCGACCGCATCGAAGATCGGTGGGATCGACGCGAAGATGTTCGCGACCGTCGCGAGGACCGTCGGGACGCTCGCTTCAACGGTGGTGTTCGCGATCGACGCGAAGACCGACGGGACCGGAGAGAGGATCGCCGCGACCTGACGCGAAGACCGCCGCGACCAACGGGACTGAGCACGGCGCCGGATTACCGCTGGGATCACGGGACGCCGATCGGCACGGATCCACACGAGGATCACGGGACGCAGGATTGACGCGGATCACACTGATCAACACGGAATCAACGTGACGGGGATCGACGCGGATTACCACGGGATCAACGGGACGCGGATCGACGCGGATCACAACGGGATCAACGGGACGCGGATCGCGCGGATCACCACGAGGATCAACGGGACGCGGATTGTGCAGATCACCACAAGGATCACGGGACGCGGATTGGCGCGGATCACCACGAAGATCACGGGACACGGAGTCGCGCGGATCAGAATGGATCCAACGGGACGCGGATCGGAGCGGATCACACTGGACTCAACGGAACGCGGATCGCGCCGATCGGCGGCCCATCCTACTGATTAGTTCAGATGTCATCTGACAGCCGCCACAGGAGGAGCGGGGCGCCGGCTGACACTCCCTAAGCGGCTCTACTCGCCGATCGATCAGTTGCAGACGCGCCGATTCGCATCTTGTGATCCAGGGAAGGATTGGTGCCCATCTGCGTCGCGATCTGTCTCTGGAACGATCGGATCGGCGTCAATCCGCGTCCTGTGATCCAGGAGGATCCGTGCCAGCCGCATCTCGTATCCAGGGAAGAATCCGTGCCAATCCGCGTCTCGGGATCTGAAAGGATCCGCGTCAAATCCGCGTCCCGTGATCCGGGAGCGTCCGTGCCATCCGCGTCTCGTGATCCAGGAAAGGATCGGTGCCATCCGCGTTCTGAGATCTCGCAAGGGTCCCGCGCAATCCGCCCGCGTCTCGGCAGATTCAGGAGATCCAGCGCTAATCCGCGTCGTCGTGATCCCGGAAAGGAATCTGTGGCATCCGCGTCTGGGTCTGCAAGGATCCGCGCCAATCCGCGTCCCGTGATCTCGGAAGGGATCCGTTCCATCCGCGTCCCGTGATCCAAGGAAGGATCCGTGCCCATCCGCGTCCCGTGATCTACGGAAGGATCCGCGTGAATCCGCGTCTCGTGATCCCTGTGGTAATCAGCGCGATCCGCGTCCCGTGATCGCGGAGGATTCGCGCAATCCGCGTCCCGTGATCTTAGATCCGCGTCTACCTCTTCTTCGCTCGACTTCTCGATCGCGACCGCGGACGCACCTTCTGTGGTTTTGATGCCTGCTGGCCTGGTTGCTTCGAGCGAGGCAGTTTTGCCGCGACAAGCTCGTAGGACGCGCGAAGACGTTGGTCGACTTCTGGACGCTCGAGGGCTTCTCCAAGTCCCTGTTCCTGCACCCACATGGCTCGAGCAAGATACGGCGCTGGAATCACGCCTGGCCGTTCGACGAGTTCTGCAAAGTCTTCGGGTGTGCACTTGAACGCCAGCGTGTGTGGAGGGTCGAGGCAGACGACCGCGAACATCTTGCCGCCCACGCTGAAGGCCAGGTCGCTGCCCCACTTGACGTCTTCCGTCACGCCCGGCCACGCCCGGCAAATCTTGCGGATAGTCTCGATCGTCATAAAGCTCAAAGGAATCAGAATACAGAAGACAGAATACAGAAGATTGCGCCAATCTCGCGACTGGTCGATCAGCGATTCATCGTCGAGATCCCAGCGTCCTCACGATGAATCTGTCTTCTTTCTCCGAATCTCCTATAGCCGATTACCACGCCAATGACGCTAAGCATCGTACCGCCGAGGCTCAGCGTGATGATGCCAATATCCCAGAGCGGACGGCTGCCGTACCAGAATCCGAAATCGAGGCTGTGGAAGCCGTGGTAAATCCAGCGCTGCAGGCGTTGCCGGCGCGTAAAGCTGGCGACAGCCTGGCTCATGGCGGGATCGATGTAGAACCACGTGGCGTCGGGATCGCCAAACTTGACGCGAAGCACCGGGAGCGGCGCTGAGCCATCCTGCGCGTAGTAGTACCGAGTCGTACGCTGGGCAGGATCTGCGAGTCGACGATCGGCACATCAGTTTCCTTCGCGAACCCGGGCCATCAGCGATTCTGTGGAAAACGGCTCGCGCAGTAGTTGCAGCGGGTTCGCGCGGACGAGTTCTGGCTTCCTGGTTGACCCGAGCACGACGTAGTACGGCTCCCCCTGGATCCACGCGAAATCGACCTCCTTGATCGTTCTGCCTGGAAGCGTGCGATTCCATTCGGCCGGGTCGAAGTCCGGATACGCCGCGAGGTCAAGGGGTCCGCCTGCCAGCGCGCCGTAAATGCCGTCGCCGGTCCCGCCGCGCGACGCCCAGGACCACGGTTCCATCGACAGCATCCCGCTGAAGGCCCAGGTGACCGTGAACACGCCAAAGACGATGCCGGTGAGGTAGTGCCAGCGCATCCAGCCGGCATACGGGATGTACGAGCCAATGCGCGAGAACCGGAACGGCGTGGACGGTCGGAACTGGATGACCCCGAGGACGAGACCAATGATGGCGGAGACAACCGCAAGTCCCGAAAGCCAGAGAACGACCTGTCGCCACACGGCGTCGTTGAGGCGCAGCGGAGCGAAATAGAGCCAGTGCGGGATGGCGGCAATCCAGGCCAGAGCCCGACTCGCGCGTGTCGTGAGCACGGCCACCTCGCCGCTGCGAGGAGAGATATACAGCACCGTTCGCGATTCGATCGTCTACCGTGACCTTGTGGAGAGGGAGCTGGCCTCGCTGCGCGATCGTCCACTGGTCGGCACCGACCAGCACGCCTGCGTGACGCAGAGATGTTTCAGGCAGGTTGAGGAACCTGCTCCCAACTTTCAGGATTTCTGGTTCGCGAAGCTCGCGCATCCGGTCGCCGGTGTCGGCAAAGATGGTGACGGGCCGGCGACCGCTGAAGCGGTACGCCGGTCGATCCATGACGGTCAAGAGCGCCACGCGGCCGGAGCTCTGGCCGAGATCGACACGCGAGGCGGCCTCGGCTGGGGTGAGCCGGATGCGGGACAAATCGAGCGCCGGTCGTCGCTCGAGTCGCGCTTCCGGCGTCAGCCGTGGCATGTCCCGGGCGTAGATCATCGCGATGCCCGAGACGAACCACATGACGAACACCAGGCTCAGGGCAATGCCCAGATAACGGTGGATCAGGATCAAAGACTTCCGAAGTCGGACCATTGGTGATTCATGATTTCCGATTCGTGAATCGTTGTCGATTGGGGATTGCCGAGTTCCGATTTATGGATGATTGAGGCCGAATCGACCCGAACGCCCCGAACGTCCGAACGCCCCGAACGGTCCGAACGGTCCGAACGTTCTGAATAACTCTCACCGATACAACTATTTGCCCTCGCTGTAACTTGACACCCACTCACGGCGTATGTACGGTTGACCTCATCAGCGGGCAGGAGGAGACGTGTACCAGGCTCATTTCGGGAAGATTGCGGGCCTTTTCGTGTTGGTTTCTGCGGTACTGACAAGCGCGCCGGCGTTCGGACAAATCACGCTCGTGGGAGACTGGGGACCCGATACCACGAAGATCAGCGGGATCGAATCCCAGGTCCGCCGCTTGGCGACTATACGGGGCTGCCAATCAACGAGAACGCCCGGGTGTATGCCGACAGCTGGGACGCCTCACGACTGACCATTCCTGAGCATCAATGCAAGGTCCATGTGGCGTCCTACATGTTCCATGGCCCGCTGGCCTGGCGCATCTGGGAAGAAAAGGATCCCGTCACGCAGCGTGTCATTGCCATCAAGCAGTACATCAACACGTATGAGCAGGAACGCACCATCTGGATGGATGGTCGTCCGCACCCGTCGGAGTACGCGCCGCACACGTGGATGGGATTTTCGACGGGCAGATGGGAAGGCGACGTGCTGGCGGTGACGACGACGCACCTCAAGTCCGAATGGTTTCGACGTAACGGCGTCGCAAACAGCGACCGGACCACCATGGTCGAGTACTACATTCGACATGGAAACCGCCTGACTCACGTCACGGCGGTCACTGATCCCGTGTTTCTCAGCGAGCCGTATTTCAGGACGCGCGACTTCATGTTGCAGGAACGCACGCAGGGCAACTGGCTGTGGCCTTGCGAGTACGTGGAAGAAGTGGATCGCCCCAAGACGGACGTGCCGCACCTCCTTCCGGGAGCGAACCCGACGCTGTCGGAGTTTGCGACGCGAAGCGGAATTCCAATCGAGGCGGCGCGTGGCGGGGCAGAAACGCTCTATCCGGAGTACATGACAAAGTTGAGAGCGCTGATGTCGGCCGCGCGTGCTTCTCAGGCCAAGTAGGAACGCGGATTTACGCGAATCAACGGGACGCGGATTTACGCGGATCACGCGGATCACGCTGATCACGTGTTCGCTTGGCTGTCGCCTGTGCAACCCCAGTGATTCTTGACGTGAGCGAGGACCAATCGTACGGCGCTCGTGGTGCGCGCTCTTGGAGCACATAATGAGGATGGGTCCGGTGGTTTCGGCTGTGCGAAGGATGGCCCGCGTTGGCATGCTGATGATGGCCGCTGGCGTCGGCGCTGCAGCGCTTGTCAATGCCGAGCAGGACTTGAAACCGGTCCAGCCAGGTGGAAACCGCGGTACGCCGTCCACGAGCAAGCCATCCCAGAACTCCAAAATCGAAGTTCTGCATGTGCAGCGCAACGTGTACATGCTCGCTGGCGCTGGCGGCAACATTGCCGTGCAGGTTGGTCCCGAAGGCGTGCTGCTCGTCGATGCGGGGCTTGCAGAGATGAGCGAGCAGGTGCTGGCAGCGGTTCAGACATTGTCCGACCAGCCCATCCGGTGGATTCTCAATACACACTTGCATCCGGATCACACCGGTGGCAATCGAGCGCTGTCGGAAGCCGGAAGCACCGTCGGCGGCAACGCGGCGACGATTGTTGGACACGTCAACGTGCTGGATCGGATGACGCAGGCCAAGATACCGAGCGAGGCCAATCCCTCCAACACCTTCTACGGTGAGAGCAAGGACTTCTCGTTCAACGACGAAGCGGTCATCCTCTACCACGTTCCCGACGCGCATACCGACGGGGACAGCATCGTGTTTTTCCGCAGCTCTGATGTGCTGGTGGCCGGCGACCTCATCAACACCACGCGGTTCCCTGTCATCGACCTGGCCAACGGCGGGGGCGTGGAGGGAGTCATCGAGGGTCTGAACCGCATACTCGGCCTCGCCGTGCCGAAACATCAACAAGAAGGTGGCACCTACGTCATCCCCGGCCATGGGCGCATTCTCGATGAGGCCGATGTCGTCGAGTATCGAGACATGGTGGTCATCATCCGCGATCGGATTCGCGCCTTGATTGCGAAGGGGCTCACGCTCGAGCAGGTGAAAGCGGCCAAGCCCACGATTGACTACGATCGATGGTGGGGCACCGATACAGGGCCCTGGACGACCGATATGTTTGTAGAAGCCGTTTATCGGAGTCTGAGCAAAGAAATGACCGCAATTCTTCAACGTGCCATGCCGTTCGCAGTTTTGCTGACGACATTGACGCTGGCACTGGTGACGACCAATCACATCGGCGAAGCCCAGGCACCGCCGCAACCCCAGGCACGCCGCCGGATCGGCCCGCGCGGCGGCACCCGTCGATCTGACCGGTAACTGGGTGTCCGTTGTCACCGAAGACTGGCAGAACCGCATGGTCACGGCGCCGAAAGGCGACTACGAAAGCATTCCGTTGACGGTCGAAGCCCGCAAGGTGGCTGACGGCTGGGACATTGCCAAGGACGAGGCTGCCGGACTTCAGTGCAAGCCCTTCGGCGTCGGCAACATCATGCGGCAGCCGGGACGCCTGCGCATCAGCTGGCAGGACGATCAGACGCTGAAAATTGAATTTGACGCCGGCACGCAGACGCGCCTCCTGCGGTTCGACAAAGCGGCCCAGCCAGGCAGCGAGAAAACATGGCAGGGTCATTCGATTGCCGAATGGGAGACGCCCGGCCGCGGCCGCGCCTTTTTTGCGGGTGGTGGTGATCTCGGAAGACGCTCGCGTGGTTGGCAGCCTCGTGGTGGATCTTTGAAGGTGGTGACGACCAACTTCCGTGACGGCTACCTGCGCAAGAACGGCGTGCCCTATAGCGAGAACGCGACGATCACGGAATATTTCGACCTGGTTCCACCGCTGCCGAACGGTGACGTCTGGTTTGTCGTTGCCACCACGGTGGCAGATCCGAAGTATCTGACGGAGCCATTTCTGACGAGCACGAACTTCAAGAAAGAGCCCAACGGATCAAAGTGGAACCCGACTCCGTGCCTGACGGATCCGCCCGTACCCGCAAAGGTCAAATGACAGATGAGAACTCGACAACGAGCTGCCCTATCCACGGTATGCGTCCTTTTCTGCCTGCTGGCGACTCGGCCGGTCTCGGCGCAAGTCAATCTGTCGGGCGACTGGAGTCCGCGGCAGCATGAGGATCAGCCGGACCGCGGGCCGGGTCCCGAACTGGGTGACTACACGGGGATGCCAATCACTGAGGGTGCGCGGTTGTATGGCGACAGTTGGGACGCGTCACGGTTGACGATTCCCGAGCATCAGTGCAAGGTGCACAATTCGCCCTATATCTATCGTGGGCCGCTGCAGGTGCGCATTTGGGAGGAAAAAGACCTGCGGACGCAGCAGGTGGTCGCCATCAAGCACTACATCAGCACCTACGAGCAATCGCGCACGATCTGGATGGATGGTCGCCCGCACCCGCCCGAGTTTGCCCCGCATACATGGATGGGGTTTTCGACTGGCGTCTGGCACGGCGACATACTCACGGTCACGTCGACCCATATCAAATCAGAGTGGTTCCGGCGAAATGGCATTCCGAACAGCGACCGCACGACGTTGATCGAGCACTACATCCGCCACGGCGATGTCATGACCCACGTCACCATCGCAACCGACCCGGTAAACCTCACCGAACCCTACATCAAGAGTCAGGAGTTCGTGCTGAACCCGCGACCACAGGGCACTTGGTTGTGGCCCTGCGAGGTGGTCGAGGAGGTGGACCGTCCAAAGGACGAGGTACCGCACTACCTGCCCGGTCAGAATTCCTTCGTGCACGAGTTTGCCGCCAAGCATGGCATTCCCGTCGAAGCCACTCGCGGCGGCGCCGAAACGATGTACCCGGAGTACATGAAGAAGCTGAGAGCGCTGATGGCGGCCAGTGAACAACAGCAGATGAAGACAGAATTGCAACGGATTGCGAAATTCCTGCAATCCTTTCTGCAATTCTGCAATTCTGCAATCCTGCAATTTCGGCGGGCCCAGGAACATCAAAGCGTTCCATGTGCAGGGCAACGTTCACATGCTTGTCGGCGCGGGCGGGAACGTGGTGGTGCAGATTGGGGACGAAGGGGTGCTCGTCGTGGATCCCGGCCTCGCGCAGATGAGCGACAAGGTCCTCGACGCCATCCGACAGCTTTCGGACAAGCCGATCCGCTGGATTGTGAACACGCACATGCACCCGGATCACACGGGTGCCAACGAGGCCGTCTCCAAAGCGGGCAGTACGGTTTCTGGCCAGCCCGCGGCCATCATCGCGCACGAACGCGTCCTGACGCGGATGACCGAGGCCAATATTGCGACCGCCGGACGACCGTTGAACACGTACTACGGCGAGACAAAGGACTTTTTCTTCAACCGCGAATCAATCGTGCTCTATCACGACGCGGCCGCGCACACCGATGGCGACAGCATCGTGTTTTTTCGCCGGTCTGACGTCCTCGTCGCTGGCGATCTCTATGTGACCACCACGTACCCCGTCATCGATCTCAAGAATGGCGGTGGCGTTCAAGGTGTCATCAACGGGCTGAACCGGATTCTCAATCTTGCGGTGCCCGAACATCAGCAGGAAGGCGGAACGTTCGTGATCGCGGGTCATGGCCGCGTCAGCGACGAGGCCGACGTCCTGGAGTACCGCGATATGGTCGTCATCATCCGCGATCGCATTCGCGACATGATCAAAAAGGGGATGACGCTCGAGCAGGTCAAGGCGGCCAGACCGTCGCTCGATTACGATCGACAGTACGGCGCGGAGACGGGATTCTGGACGACTTCGATGTTCATCGAAGCGATGTATCGAGATCTCAGTCAAAAGAAGTGATAAAGCGAAGACGAATTACAGATGACAGATCACAAAGTCGCTTCTGAGACGATTCAGTTACGAATTGACACGCACGTCTGGCGTTCTGCTGTCGGTGTTCTTCTTGTCGGCCCTCGTGACGAAATATCCCGGCGTTGCCGCACAACAGCCGGCGCAGCCGGCGGCTGGATCGGCCAGGGCGACCGCCCCGTTTGACCCGACGGGATACTGGGTGGCCGTTGTCACCGAGGACTGGCGCTGGCGGATGGTCACTCCCCAGAAAGGCGACTACGCGAGTGTTCCGCTCAGCCCTGAGGGAAGACGGGTCGCGGACATGTGGGATCTGGCAAAGGACAACGAGGCCGGGAACCAATGTAAGGCCTTCGGTGTCGGCGGCATCATGCGGCAGCCCGGGCGGCTGCACATCACGTGGCAGGACGACAGCACGCTGAAAATCGATTTCGATGCCGGCACCCAGACGCGCCTCCTCCAGTTCGACAAATCGAAACAGCCAGCCGCCGAGAAGACATGGCAAGGGCATTCCAGAGCGGAATGGGAAATACCTGTTGCGCGCGGTCGAGGAGCCGGTGGTGGTGGCGGCGGCGGAAACGTCGCTGGCCCGCGCGGGCGAGCCGCGCCAGTCCCTCGAGGAGGATCGCTGAAAGTCGTGACCATCAAATTTCCGCGAAGCATATCTGCGGAAAAACGGCGTCCCTTACAGCGAGAGCGCCACGATCACCGAGTATTTCGATCGCCTGCCACCGCATCCGAATGGAGATGTCTGGCTGATGGTGATTACCACCATCGAGGATCCGAAATACCTGAACCAGCCCTTTTACACGAGCACGCACTTCAAGCTCGAACCGAACGGGTCCAAATGGAGTCCAACACCGTGCCAGACCGATCCTCCGGCGCGGATTGCGGCTAAGTAGAAATACGCTCTCACCACGGAGGTCACAGAGGTCACAGAGAAGTTTTGATTTAGTTTCTCTGCGTCCTCCGCGTCCTCTGCGTCCACTGTGGTAAATCCGGGTTTTGCAGGTCGAGGTGGCGCATGCTCAGGCTGAGACGTCACGGGTTTCACGGGGTGAGTCTCATCGTGGTGGGGATGGTCGCTCTTGGTCAGTCGACGGCGGCCGCCGCAACCTGCGAGAGCCTGGCCTCACTCTCGCTTCCGGCTTCAACGGTCACGCTCGCCGAAACGGTCGCGGCCGGACAATTCACGCCGCCAGCAGGACGCGGACGGGGTGGGCCTGCCCCCGTCAACGTCTTCGCCACGCTCCCTTCATTTTGTCGGGTCGCTGCCCGGCTTCAGCCGACGAACGACTCCGAGATCAGGATTGAAGTCTGGATGCCCGTGTCGGGCTGGAACGGGAAATTCCTGGCGACGGGCAATGGTGGCTGGGCCGGGACGATCGGCTACGCGGCGCTGGCCGACGGCGTGCGTCGAGGCTACGCGGCTGCCAGCACCGACACCGGGCACACGGTCCCCAACGGATCGTTCATCATCGATCATCCCGAAAAGCTCATCGACTTTGCCGACCGGGCGGTTCACGAGATGGCCGCCAAAGGCAAAGCCATTGTGGCGGCGCACTACGCGAGTGCCCCGAAATTTGCCTACTTCAACGGCTGCTCGACCGGAGGCCGGCAGGCGCTCACCGCCGCGCAGCGCTATCCCGACGATTTCAACGGCATCATTGGTGGGGCACCGGCCATCTACGGGTCACACCAAAGCGCCGGGCAGATCTGGATTTGGCAGGCGACGCACAAAGACGAGGCCAGCTTCATTCCACCGTCCAAGTACCCGGTCCTTCACGATGCGGTGCTGGCGGCCTGCGACGGGCTGGACGGCGTCGCCGACGGGGTCCTCGAAGATCCAACCCGGTGCAAGTTCGATCCCAAGGTCGTGGAGTGCAAGGGCCCTGAAGGCCTTGGGCGCCGTAGCCTTGGCGAAGGCGGCCCTGATTGTCTGACGTCTCCGCAAGTGGAAGCCGCGCGGAAAATCTACGCGGGTCCCGTCAATCCACGTACGGGCAAGCAAATCTTCCCGGGCCTTTATCCGGGGAGCGAACTGGGATGGGCATCATCGGCGGGGGCACAGCCCGTCAGCTACGCCAGCGATCTCTACAAGTACGTCGTCTTCAAAGATCCCAACTGGGATCCGTTGAAGCTGAATTTCGACAGCGACGTGGCGCTTGCGGAGAAAGTCGCGACACCGCTGATTGCGATTGATCCCGACCTCAGGAAGTTTGCGTCGGCGGGCAGAAAGCTGCTCATCTACATGGGATGGGGAGACCCTGGTATCCCGCCGGGTTACACGCCCGAGTACTACAGGAACGTGGTGGCGAAACTGGGTGAGAAGAGCGCGCAGAACTCGGTGCGGCTGTTCATGGTGCCGGGGATGGGGCACTGCGGCGGCGGCGAAGGCACCAGCACGTTCGACATGATCAGCGTCATGGAACAGTGGGTCGAGCAGGGAAAGACACCCGCGCAGATTCCCGCATCGCGTGTCAGAGACGGCAAGGTGGACCGCACCCGCCCGCTATGTCCCTATCCGCAAACGGCCAAGTACAAGGGCAGTGGAAGCACGGACGTGGCGGCGAATTTTGTCTGCAGTAATTCGAACGTGGTCGGACGTTCTTTATCTCGTGGATCCGAGTCCAGAACGATTCGCATGTACCCAATCGCATCGCAGCTCAGTGGATTGAGAACGCCTTGTCGCGCAGGCGGGTAAAGCGCGGGTCGTCCCTGAACGGATCCAGTTTCGGATCCACGTCGAGCGTGAACAAGGCGGCGGAATTCTCGTCGACCGCTCGCTCCAATTCCTGAAAAGCCTTCGCCCGCAGGCCCAGTGCATCGAGCAGCAGGGCCATGAAATACGCATCGACGTATTCCGTCGCGCGAATGTCCTCCAGCTCTTCGAGCATTGCCTGTGCCTCTGCTCGGCGATCGTTCTTCACGAGACAGACGGCTTCGAGCGCACGCAACCACAGCAGGTCCGGCGACAGGACACGGGCAGCCTGCCACTGCGACAGCGCCTCTTCGACGCGCCCGGAATGCTCGAGCGCGTGGGCGAAAAATACCCGGCTCAGCTGCAGATAAGGGTGGAGCTCGAGCGCCTTTGTGCCGCTGGCCACTGCGGCGTCGTACTCTCGACGGCACAATCGAACGAAGGCTTCTGTTGCCGGAAGCACCGGCAGAAGCGGGTCAATCTTGTAGGCGTCCCCCAGAACCTCCAGCGCCGCTTCGAGACGCCCGCACGTCGCGTGCAGCATCGCCAGATTGATGTAGGCCAATCCGAGCGTCGGCTTCTCACGCAACGTCTGACGGAACTCCGCCTCCGCTTCTTCCAGCCGGCGTTCGAACATGTGAAGTCCGTGCGCACGGTTGGACCGCAGCTCGGGAGTGCGGCCGGCGAGAGCCTCGGCGCGACTGTGCGCCTCGAGGAACTTTGCATACATTTCGCTCGGTGGACGCATGCCGTATGTTGCGAGCATGAGATAACTGACAGAGAGCCCCTCGAAGGCTCTGAAGTTGCCATCGTCCTCGCGCGCGGCCTGTTCGAAGCAACTGATCGCGCGCTCGAACCCTTCTCGGGTCGTGCGGGTCCAGAAGTGCCAGCCCTCTCCGGATCAGATCCTCCGATGTCGGGACCTCGAGACAGTACCCGAGCTTCCGCCGATGGCTGATCCACGATCCGTATTCGCCGAGACTCCGCCTGACTTCGCCCACCGTCACATCCACCGTGTGCCTGGACACGCTGACGCCATCCCACGCCTCGGCAATCATCTGCTCGTAGTTGACGCATTGTCCGCTGTGGAGCACGAGCGCCTTGAGCACGTGAAACGCCTGGGGACGGAGCCGGACATCGATGCCCTGCCGAACGACGCGCGTGGCGGCGAGGTCGACCGAAAAAGGTCCAAAGCTGAGCTCAGCCATTGCCGTAGTGTCGCGAAATTTGACGTTTTTTTGCGGTTTCGTCAAGTGGGTGGAGGTCCTAGAATGGCCAAGTTTTCTCGACAAATGGACCTCTGTTTGCAGGGCGGGAGTCCGCCCAGTCGACAGACAGTATTTTCCGGGGGAATTGAGCGGACGACACGCTCGACCTTCGGAAAGTCGTATCGGCGACGAGACAACATCAACGCTTTGGATTCCGGGGCTCAAGGGAGAAAACCATGGAAAGACTGGCTCGAACGCTGCTCTTGTTGACGTCGGTGCTCCTCATACCCGCCGCGGCGCACGCGCAAGCCACGCTGGCCGGGCTGGTCCGCGATGCGTCGGGCGCGGTGTTGCCGGGTGTGACCGTCGAAGCGACAAGCGAGGTGTTGATTGAGAAGGTCCGTGCGGGCGTGACCGACGGTGTGGGGCGGTACCAAATCATCGACTTGCGGCCTGGCATCTACACGGTGACCTACTCGCTGACCGGGTTTGCGACCGTCAAGCGTGAGGCCGTCGAATTGACGGGGACGGGCGTGACCACCGTGAACGTCGACATGCGAGTGGGTGGTGTGCAGGAGACCATCACCGTCAGTGGCGACACGCCGACCGTCGATTTGCAAACGGCCACGCGCCAGACGGTCATGGATCAGGAAGTGGTCGCCGCCGTTCCCACCTCCAGGAACTCGTTTGCCGTGGGCGTCCTCATTCCCGGCGTGACCGTGAGCAACGGCTTCGGCCCGCAGCAGGATGTCGGCGGCGCGCTCGGCCCGACGACGCTGGCGTTGATGGCGCACGGCAGCCGAGTGTCGGATCAACGATTGATGGTCAATGGCGTCTCGCTGAGCACGATGATTGGCGGTGGATGGGGGGAGGCGCCGTTCCCAATGCCACGGGTACGGCGGAGTTCGCGATCGACACATCGGGTGTGGACGCATCGCTGGCGACAGGGGGTGTCAGAACCAACTTCATCCCGCGCGATGGCGGCAACCGGTTCAGCGGCACGATCTTCGGCAGCTACGCGACCGAGGGCTTCGCGAGCGACAACTTCGATGCGGACCTGGCGGCTCGCGGGCTGCTGACGCCGGGCCAGATCAAAGTGAACGGCGACTTCAATCCCGGGTTTGGTGGGCCGATCAAGCGCGACAAAATATGGTTTTTCCTGTCGGGGCGCTATCAGATTGCGGACCTGTACACCCCAGGGATGTTCCATAACAAGAACGCGAACAACCCGAACGCCTGGACGTACGACCCGGACACGAGCCGGCCGGCGACTTCTCCACGCGAGTTTGACGTCTACCAGGCGCGCTTTACATGGCAGGCCAACCCGAAAAACAAGTTCGGGCTGACGTACGACTGGGAGAGCAACTGTTTCTGCCCCGACAACGTCTCCGCAACGAGAACTCCCGAAGCGGGGACCGACCGACGCTTCCCGCTGCAGCGGTTCGTTCAGGTCGATTGGAACTCACCAGTCAGCTCGCGAATCCTCGTCGAGGCCAGCATCATCCACCGCGTCGAGCGGTGGGGTGGCATGCACTTGCAGACGGGTAGCGGCGAGAATATCACCAGCCTTGACCCACGGATGATCGGTGTTGTGGATGTCGCGCTCGCTCCACCCCCTGGTTTCACGTACCGCGCGGCCGCGCAGGGGCTCGCCCCTGGTTCGCCGCCCTACAACAACTCCTGGAACGAGAATCTCCACTACCGGGGTGCGCTTTCGTACATCACGGGGTCGCACGCGTTCAAGGTTGGGTTCAACAACGCCTGGGGCTATCACGACAACGAGAACTACAGTCTCAACCCGCTGTTTTATCAATTTGCGGGCGGCGTGCCGACCTCAATCACCATCCAGGCGGCGCCCTTCACGCAAAAAGTCGAAGTCGACCGCGATCTTGGCATCTTCGCGCAGGACAAGTGGACCACCGGTCGCTGGACGCTGTCAGGAGGGATTCGGTACGATCACTTCAAGAACAGCTTTCCCGAGCAGGTTCTCGAGCCCACGTTCTTCACGCCAAACCGAAACGTGAGCTTTCCGAGGATCGACAACATCTCCTGGCACGACATCACTCCGAAATTCGGCGCGACGTACGACCTTTTTGGCAACGGCAAGACCGCTGTGAAGGCGACACTCAACAAGTACCTGTTGGGCTATGGGACGCTCGGTTTGGGTGAGAATCAGCTTTCATCGGCACCCAATCCGATCGCGCGGCTGGTCAACAGTGCGACGCGGGTCTGGAACGACGCCGATCGCGACTTCGTCCCGGACTGCAACCTGCAGAACTTTGCGGCAAACGGTGAGTGCGACGCCCTGGACAACCCCAACTTCGGCTCGATCGTCCCGGGCACGACCTACGATCCGGACCTCCTGGAAGGCTGGGGCAAGCGGCAATTCAATTGGGAGTTCTCGGCTGGAGTGCAGCACGAGATCATGCCGCGGGTGTCAGTAGATGTCTTCTACTTCCGCCGCTGGTATGGCAACTTCCAGGCGACGGACGATCGATCGGTGAGTCCGGCCGATTACGATCGGTTCACGTTCCTGGCGCCCACAGATTCCCGCTTGCCGGACGGTGGTGGGTACACCGTCACGGCGGTGGACCTGAGGTTCCCGCAAGTGTTCGTGCCCCAGAACAACTTTGTCACGCTTGCGAAGAACTACGGCAAACAAACCGAACACTGGAACGGCGTGGACTTCGGGGCCAACGCCCGGTTGCAAAATGGGCTCATCCTCCAGGGTGGTGTCAGCACAGGGCGCCTCACTCGGGATGACTGCGAGATCGTCGAGGTGCTTCCCGAAACCCTTCATGATTTCTTCGGGAATACGCGCCTGTTCTTCTTCCCGGCTCGGCCTTTGTCGGAGTGTCACCGCAACGACGGGTTCCTCACCCAAATCAAGGCGCTTGGATCGTACGTCTTCCCGAAGATCGACGTGCAACTCAGCGCGGCCTTCCAGAGCTATCCTGGCCCCGTCCTGGACGTGAACTACAACTCGTTCAGCACCGGTACGCTCGGCCGGCCGTTCGGATTCGGACCTTTCCGGTCATTCGAAATCGTCAATCAGGGGGATCTCATCGGCGATCGATCTGAACCAGGTGGACTTCCGTATAGCGAAGATCTTCCGCTTATGGCACAACGCGCACGCAGGTGAACTTCGACCTCTACAACCTGTTCAACTCGAATGCGGTTCTAACAGAGAACGCGCAATACGAATCATGGAACACGAATCAGAACATCGGGCGGACACCGACGAGCATTCTCCAGGCGCGGTTCTTTAAGATTGGAGCGCAGTTCGACTTTTAACCGCGGATTTCTTTTCGATCACGGGACGCGGATTCACGCGGATCTTTTTTGGATCACGGGACGCGGATTGACGCGGATTTTTCTGGATCAACGGGACGCGGATTGGCGCGGATTTTTCTGGACCACGGGACGCGTATTGACGCGGATTTTTTCTGGATCACGGGACGCGGATTAGCGCGGATCTTTTTTGGATCACGGGACACGGGGATTGGCGCGGATTGTTTCTGGATCAACGGGACGCGGATTGACGCGGATTTTTCTGGATCACGGGACGCGAGAGTGTCCGAAATTTCGTGTGTGGGGCATAACATGAGGAGTAAGTTATGCCCCGCACACGCAAGAGCGTAACGCCTGAGGCGCCATTGGCGCCGGTCCCATCAGCGATTCTGGATCAGTTTGTTCAGCAAGGCCCAATCTCACCGGAAGAACTCGAGACGGCGGTGCGCCGATTTAAGAAGGCGATCATCGAGCGCGCGCTCGGTGGAGAGCTAACTCATCACCTTGCCTATCCGCCTGGCGGCACGAAGCCGGCCGCCATCACGAATCACCGCAATGGGAGGAGCGGCAAGACGGTCCTCACCGACGACGGGCCCTTAGCCCTCGACGTTCCTCGCGATCGGGAGGGCACGTGTGAACCACGGCTGATCGCGAAACACGAGCGACGCGTTGCGGGCTTTGACGATAAGGTCCTCGCGCTCTACGCGCGGGGCATGACCGTGCGGGAAATCCAAGCCTTTCGCGGCCTTGCGCCGCGCCTGGGCCCACGTCATTCCCTTCTTCGCCTTCCCGCCCGACGTGCGGCGGGTGATCGACACGACAACGCCCTCGAGAGCGTGCACGCGCGGTTGCGGAAGATCATCAAAACACGGGGGCATTTTCCCCACGACGACGCCGCCACCAAACTGATTTGGTTGGCCCTGCGGAACACCACCACCACCTGGGGAGGCCGTGGCGCGAACTACTGGCGCGAGGCGATGTATCAGTTCGCGGTGCTCTACGAAGAGCGCTTCACCGCGCGCCTAAGCTACACTCGCGCGTGGACGCTGCCGCGCCCACACGCATCATCGACGTGGATCGAGAAGAAGAAACTCAGAACGAAAAGGCGTCAACACACCTCACCCACGAAATTCCTGACACTCCCTCCGCGGCTTACTGTGCATCGTGATCCGCGCGATCCGCGTCTCGTTGATTCCCGTGTGATCCGCGTGGATCCGCGTCCCGTGAACGCGTAAGAGATCCGCGCTCATCCGCGTCCCGTAATTCCGACGCGATCAGCGTCCCGTTGATTCCCGTGTGATCTGCGTGCATCCGCGTCCCGTGGTGCTCCGCGCCGGTCCGCGTCCCGTTGGATTGATCCGTGGCGATCCGCGTCCCGTTGGATTGATCCGCGGGGATCCGCGTCCCGTTGGATTGATCCGCGGGGATCCGCGTCCCGTTGGATTTATGCGCGCCGATGCCGATCCGCGGTTAGCGGAGCGTGGCGAGCACCAAATCGCCGAGTTGCTCGGGCGTGAACGCGTTGCCTTCGATGTTGGCCACGAGCGTGCCGGCACGGTCAATCACGGCCGTGTGCAGCGAGTGGTTCATCAATCCTTCCTCTGGAAACGCCTCCTGCCCGAACAGGGCGCACACGCGGCGAATGTCGGGCACGCTGCCCGTCAGGAAATGCCAGCCCGCGGGGTTGGCTCCCCACCGTTCGGCATAAGAGGCTAAAACTTCGGGCGTATCCCGCTCGGGATCGAAGGTAATGGTCAGGAGCACGAGGTTCGGTCCGAGATCGCTCGAGAAGCGCTTCTGCAACGCGCCGAAATTGTTCGACATGCGCAAACAGAACTGCGGAAGGGGACAGCGTGTGTAGACGAAGTTCACCACCACGACCTTGCCAACGAAGCTCGACAACGCGACGCGACGCCGCGCCTGATCGATGAGCGTGAAATCGGGCATGCTGCTGCCAATCGCCACCGGAGGAGTGGACACGCCGGCCAGGCGCTTCATTGCAGACAGCCGCTGGGCCGCGCGCGGATCCCTCTCGACGGTCTCGTAGCGACGCACGGCAATTCGCGTGGCGTACGAGTTCTGGTCGCCGACGACGAGCGTAAACTCCACGATCGCACCGGGAACCAGAGCGCGCAGTTCTTCGGGTTGGCGCACCTCAAAGGGCATGGTCATCGCGCCCATGAACCCCTCGATCGGCTCGTGTGAGACAGTAAACGACCTTGCGGAGGGGTTCACGCTCAACACCATGCCTGTGACGACGTACTCTTTCTCCGCAGCGCGGGTGGAGCCGCCGGAGAGCAGGATCCCCATTAGGGCGATGACGGCTCCAGCGCCCCTACCGGACACGACGCCCTCCGAGTGGCAGCGGCTGGCGATTGACTCGCGTGTAGCGATCGGTCATCTCGCGAATCTCAATCACCTCGTTCTTCGGCACGCTGCTGAACGTCTGACGCGTGCCGCTCGCCGGCCAGCGGATCTCGAGTTCGGTTACGCGCGAGGCCTTGGCGAGCCCGATGTGCTGTTCGAACGGTGAGGCGCCGAACGAACCGCCGCTCGTTACCGTCCGGTAGATCGAGCGTCGAGTGCCACCGGCCTCTTCGACCGTGACCTTGATGCGAGCCCCGATGGCCGCGCGGTTCGATCGCACGCCGACGAGTCTCACCCCGAGCCAATCGTTGCCGTGACCGGGATTTTCGAAGAGGCGAAATGCGTGCGCATCGCCTGGCGTGGCGCCTCCGACCTTGAAGACGATTTCCTCGTCGCCGTCGTTGTCGAGGTCCGCGAACGCGACGCCGTGCCCTTTGTGCATCTCACCCGTGCCCGAAGAGACGGTCACATCGACGAACGACTTGCCTCCCCGGTTTCGCAGCAGCATGCTCGGAACCAGGGAGACGTAGGAAGGGCTGCCGGTGCCCAAATAGATGTCCAGGAAGCCGTCGTTGTCGATATCGCCGAAGTTGGCGCCCATCGGCATCAGGGACTTCTTGAGTCCCGCGGCCTCGGTCACGTCAAGGAAGCGTCCATTGCCCGCATTGCGGTAAAGCTTCATCGTCCCGGCATTCAGTGGAAGACCAAGATAAGACCGTGCGGTCTCCTCGAGCGACAGAAAGTAGCTGGCGGCGTACAGGTCGTCCCAGCCATCGTTGTCGTAGTCGAAGAACCAGGTCGGAAACCCGCGATCGGTGCCAGGGACTCCCGCAGACGTCGCAACCTCGGTAAAGGTGCGGTCGCCGTTGTTGCGGTACAGAAAGTTACCGCCCCGGAAGTTCGACACATAGAAGTCGGGGAATCCGTCGTTGTTGTAATCGCCGGCCGCCACGCCCTTGGTGAACGCCGAGCGCTCGAGGCCGGCAGACGCTGCAACGTCTACGAAGGTGCCGTCGCGCTTGTTGTGAAACAGTTGCGACGGCGAATCCTCGTTGCCGACGAACAGATCGATCCAGCCGTCGTTGTCGATGTCGGCCCACGCCGCAGTCTGGCTGCTCGTGACTGGCGTCAGCAGGCCGGCCGCCGCCGTGACGTCGGTAAAGGTGCCGTCGCAGTTGTTGCGCAGCAGGCTGCGGCGCTGCGCGAGTTCCCATCCGCCACGCATCACCAACACGTCGCGGCATCCGTCGTTGTCGTAGTCGGCCTGATTCAGGTTGAGGCCGCCCAGCTGTCCGCTCAGGCCCGCCTGCGCGGTCCGGTCCACGAACATCCCATTCTCGTCGCGACGGAACAACTGCATGGCCGCACAGTGGTCGGTGTTCGAGGTGAGGATATCCAGGCGGCCGTCGTTGTCGAAGTCGTCCACGACGACCCCACCGGCCGATGAAAAGGAGCGCACCCCACTCGCCGCGGATACGTCGCGGAAGCGCCCCACGTCCTCGGCGGATGCGAAGACCGTTGGAGGAATCCGGTGCCGGGCGGCCACCCGCGTTGGGTATCCGCCGGTGGCCATGTGCGCTGCGTTCAGCAGCCATTTCGCCTCGAGGTCATCGGGATTGCGGTCGAGCAGCGCGAGAAAGTACCGCTCGCCAGCCACGAAATCGTCCGGCTTTGCCAGCGGAGCGCTCGCCTGCATCGAAAGCAGGCAACGATCTCCCGGCTCGGAGTAAAGCCCGTTTTCCATCTCGGCCTTGTGCACGTGGGCGATGCCGAGCGCCTGTTCGTGGTCCGGCACTGTCCGGGGGTTGTGGACCATCGCCAGGCGACGGGCTTGCTCGTACTCCTTCACTGCCGGCCCCATGTCCCCTGTGTACGCGTGCAGTTGCGCCAGCGACGAATGCCCATCAATGACGTCGAATGGGGTGACATCGGCGGGCTTTTCCGCCTCCGGTGCAAGCGCACGGGTGAGCGCCGTCTTGTATTTATCGATCGCCTGCTGACGAATCTCGCAGATCACCCGGGGATCCTGATCCCAGCCTGCCGGCTTCTCCAGACTGACCACGCCAGTGAGCACGTCCGTCAGGCCGTCGACACTGATGGTCGCTTTCACATTGGCTGACGCGGACACGGTGAGGAACTCGCCGCCCCGCACGGAAGCGACCGGTTCGGCTTCAACGCGCTGAACCAGTGCAAAGCCGGTCGGTACCGTCAGCACACCCTTGATTTCTCCGGGAGGCGAATCCCGCAAGACGTCTCGCAGCTCCGCGCGAAGCGCCGACAGGGCAACGGGCCCAATCAGCCCGCCCCGCGCTGCGGATGGGTCGAGCGACTCCGCGCGGGCGAGGGCGCCGAAATCCTCACCTTGTCTTCCGCGCACGGCCAGCTGCTCGGCGCGTTCAGCCGAGCTGACCACGATGATTCTGAATGTGACCTGAGGATCGGCAACAACGCCGGTCTGCGCAGACTGAACCGCCGCGCCGAGACCAAGCGCACAGACGCCAAGTCCCAGAATCCACAGGCCGGGGCCGCGCCCCCTCATTCCCGCCATTCCACGTATCATAGCCCGCGCTCAGCGCTCCGACGCGTCGCGTTCTTCACGGTCGGCAGGGTGTGCGCTCGTAGCGCGGGAGTTCCTTGCCGAGACGCGCCACCACATCCGCATCACCGTCGCCTCGGGCTTGGGCAAGGGCTTTCTGCAGCCAGGATGCGGCCTCGCCACAACGGCCCAACTCGGCCAGCGACAACGCAACAGTCTCGCCGTGGACGGCTGTCGGCTGAGCCTCGAACACGGTCATGGCCAGTGCGAGCGCCCGGCTGCCGTCACGCAGTGACATGTCGGGAGAAGCCGCCAGCAATCGAGCGAGCGTCGTAGCGGTTGGCGTGTGATCGGGGAAGAGCCGGTTCACTCTGTCGAGCAGATCGCGCGCCTCGGCAAATCGGGCTCGCTCTGACAAGAGGATTGCAAGACTCACAAGCGACGCCTCATCGCTTGCGTCACGGGAGGTGATCTGTTGCAAGACGGAGATTGCCTCGTCGGTTCGGTCCAATTTCATGTATGACCGCGCCAGTGCCCGGCTCGCGTCGAGATTCTCAGGTGTTTGATCGACCACGTTCCGCAGGTGTTCGACCGCGTCTCCGTGGCGACCCTCAGAGGCCAGCAGCATGCCGAGGTTCAGGTGCGCGTCGACGTTCTGGGGATCGAAACGCAAGGCGGCACCGAACTCCCGGATAGCGCCCTCCGTGTCACCGAGACGTGAGAGTGCCGACCCGAGATTCACGCGCGCGGTCGCGCTCGTCGGTGCCGCTTCGACCGCCTTGCCAAATGCCTCCGCTGCATCTTTGTACTGCTCGCCCTGATAAGCCAGTCGACCCTGGATCGCGAGAGCGCGCTCACCGCGCAGCAGATCCTGCAGGCTCTCCACGAGCGGATCAACGGGTCGGATATCCCCAGGGCCCACCTGCTGCAAATGAGTCTGGGCGCGATCGAGTTGACCAAGTCCCCGATAGGCCATGGCCAGGGAGTAGTGAATTCGGGTCGCCTGAGGCACGCGCTCGAGCGCGCCTTCGAAGTTGCGAATCGCTTCCTTGAAGCGCCCTTCGACAAGTGCCAGCTCACCCAGTCGGCTGAGCGCAGCCCCCGGAAACCTGTCGAGCGCGGCTTGAAACTGCAGTCTCGCTTCGGTGCGACGATTGAGGCGAAGGTAGACGTCACCAAGATAGAGAGTCACGACGTGATCGTCTGGTCGGGCTTTGAGCGCCGTGTCATAGAAGTCCACGGCCTCTTCCAATCGGCCCGTCTGCTGATGCAGGTAACCAAGGAGATGGGGCCACCTGAAATCGTCAGGCTTCACTCGGGCGGCATTTCTGTAGCACGCCTCTGCCGCATCAAAGATCTCGTAGGCATGGTAGAGCTGGCCGAGCGACCCGTAGGCGTCCGCGAGATCCGTGCGGCTGAGATTGGGTTTCGCAACAAGATTGCCAACCGACTGCTGGACCTCCCGGATCTGCTGGGCGACAGACGACTCGAGCGAGTCGAGGTCGGGAAGGGGAACGGCCAAGAGCGTTGGGCGGGCTGGAGGGAGCACACCAGGGCCTGAACGATCCTGCGCCGCCAACGAAGGGGCAACCGCGACTCCAGCCGCGAGAAGCCAGCTCACGAGCAAGTGCTTCCAGTGAACCATCAGGACTGTTAACCACTAAGGCACGAAGAATACGAATAACCACTAAGGCACGAAGATCACGAAGGATTTTCTCTGGGCTCTTCTTCGTGTTCTTTGTGTCCTTCGTGGTGAACCCGTGTTTCGTGGTCGACCCGGGGGCTACCGAGCACTTTTTCCAGACTCCAGCACCCAGTACCGATCGATCGCGAGGTTCCGGAATTCCTCGACCTTTCCCCCTGACCAGTGAACTCGAACCGTTTGGGGCACGGTGGCGTCGCCAAGGCCGAACAGCACGCGCGGATCGCTCGCCGAACAATAGCTGCCGTCGGTTTGCACGCGCCGCCAGAGTGAGCGGTTGTTCGCCCGGACGAGCTCAATCCGCGTCTGCACGGCGTCACGTTTAGAGCGTGACTCGATGACCCGAACACCCATCCAGTGCCGCAACTGTCCGACTTCGTTCAGCAGCACTCGAGTGCGACCGCTGTTGTTGAACACGACGACATCGGAGTCGCCATCGTTGTCGAGGTCCCCGACGGCCGCGCCGCGGCCGACCTCCAGCGCTTCGAACGCTGCACCCGCCGCATTCGTCACGTCCACGAACTTTCGCCCGCGATCGTTCCGCAGCAGCTGATTGCGCTGCTTGAGCGGGTACGGGTCTTTCGCCCGGACCTGATTCCCCAACTGCCTCACCGCTCCGTTGACGATGAGCAGATCGAGCCATCCGTCGTTGTCGTAGTCGAGAAACCGCGTGCCGAATCCCGTGAAGCCAAGCCTGAACAGACCAGCCTCGATCGTCCGGTCTTCGAAGAGGCCCGGCGAGGCCTGAACATAGAAGGTGTTCGACTCGTTGTCGAGGTTGGTGACAAACAGGTCCTCATCCCCATCGCCATCGAAGTCTCCGAGATCCACACCCATGCTGCCTTGCGCCTGTCCCATACGGTTGACGGCAACGCCCGCGAGAAGGCCTTCATCCTTGAATGTGCCCGTTCCGCGCTGGTTGATGAAGAGGTGATTGGGATCCCCGTCGTTCGCGACGTAGACGTCGGTCCACCCATCACCGTTCAGATCGGTGGCCATCACGCCGAGCCCGCGTCCGAGCGACCGCGCAATGCCCGAACGAACGGAAACGTCGGTGAACGTGCCATCGCCATCGTTGTGAAACAGCTGCGCCGGCAACGGATCGTACACGCCGGGGTTGCAGTAATCGCGGGCGCTGGTTCTGGAGAAGCACTCGCGCTTCATCTCAGTCCCGAAGCGGACGTAATGGGCGACGAACAGGTCCAGCCATCCATCGCGGTCGTAGTCGAAGAAGGTGGCGCTCGTGGGCCAGGGACGCGGATCTCCAAGATTCACGGGACGCGGATCACGCGGATCTCCCGGATTCACGGGACGCGGATCGCGCCGATCACCTAAATTATCAACGGGACGCGGATCGCGCGGATCTGCTGGATCCACGGGACGAGGATCCCGCGGATCACGCAAATTATCGACAGGACGCGGATTGCGCGGATCTCGTACTTGTTCGAGGCCTGCCTTAACGGTCACGTCGCTGAACGAGCCGTTGCCGTTGTTCCGGAACAGCTGGCTCGAGCCGAGGTTCGTGACCAGCAGATCGATCCAGCCGTCGTTGTCGATGTCACCGGTTGCCGCGCCCATGCCGTACCCGGTCGCAGTGATCCCGCTTTTGTCGGTCACGTCGGTAAAGTGTGGACGCGCGGGGCCCCTGGCCGGGGCAAGATCGTTACGAAAGAGCCGACTACGGGGTGGCGACGCAGCCGTCCAGGGCACGGAGCCGGGGCGCGCGCCGGGCTTGAGCACGGCGCCCTGCACCGCAAAAAGATCGAGGTCCCCATCGTTGTCGTAGTCGAAAAGCGCTCCACCCGAACCGGTCACTTCGGGAAGGAGCAACTCGCCGGTCGCCCCGTTGTAATGGACGAAATCAAGGCCGGACTCGGCGGTCATGTCAGTGAAGAATCGTGCAGTACCGGATTGACCCGCCAGAGATGCCCCCAGCGTGGCGAGAAGCGCGGCACACAAACCTGCGACGAGACGTTTCAGGCGCCCCAAAGCCCGATGTTGTCTACCCACGGGGTCCATGGCCGGATTCTACCGCCTTCGGGTGGCTTCAAAGTCTCAAGGCTGAAGGCTCAAGTCTGAAGAAAGTCGGAAGTTAGAGTCTTTTGTTGAGCCTTGAGACTTCAAACTTGAGACTTCCCGGATCCGCGTCCCGTGATCCCCTGAGATCCGCGCCGATCCGCGTCCCGTGATCTCCTTAGATCTGCGCTTCAAATTGACAGGTCAGCAAATGAGCCGTTAGAGTGGCGAGGCTTTCAAAGTCTCAAGGCTCAAGTCTCAAGTCTCAAGAAAGTCAGAAGTTAGCGTCTTTGTTGAGCCTTGAGACTTCACTTGAGACTTCAGACTTCAGCCTTGAGACTTCCTGGTGATCCTTCACATTAACCACGTACCCCGCTCGAAGGGGTCGAAACCGAGTGGCCGGCCTCAGAAGAGCCCGGCCGAGCTGACGAGCCTCGTGGCCGGCTCGCTGATGACGCTCGTTGAAAAAGACGGCATCGATCCGCGTCTGCTCGCCTCCTTGCGCGTCCATCTCGACTGGCTCCAGTACAGCGCCAATTTCCGTGAACCACTCGTCGTCCGTCGCGCGATCGACGGGCAGGGACGGCCGCTGCCGTTGGCCGAAATTGCCATCGATTTGCGTCAAGCCGACCCGGAGCGGCTGGTGGATGGTCTGGCCAGGGCGCTGAAGACCATCGGGTCTGTCGAGGAGCAGAACAATCGGATCGTGCTCGATGACTTCCGCCCGTTTCGGGAGAGTCTGATCTGGCGGTTCAATCATCTGTTCTGGGAGCGGGTTGGCGAGTGGGAGTCGGCATCGGGACGCGGTTTCGAGGCGGCACTCCCTGGCGGGAAGTCTGATGCCAACGATCCGCAGGCGGTGGCCGACACGGTGGCGGACTTCTGGCGTCTGCTGAGCGATTTGGACGCACACGGTCAGCTGCCGCAGGAAATCTACGGTCTGGAAATTGGTGTGGGGTCGGGCGAGCATGCCCAGGCTGTGGCTGGACGCGTTCAAAGCCCTGGACGATCAGCACGGCGCCGGCTACTACTCTCGAGTCCGGTTCGTCTTTGGCGACTACTCACTCTTCACGCTCGAGCGTGCCTTGGCGGCAGTCGGGGCACATGCCCCGCTCGTGCAGCTCGTGCAATGGACGCGCTGAACCCGTTCAAAGCGTTGCCCGCGCTCAGGTTCAAGGTTCTGTACGTCCACCTGACAAACGTCTACGACAACCTGATCTTCGATGAAATGGTAAGGCGCGACGGTCGCGTGTACCTGGTCGAAGCCCGTGCCTATCTTGGTGCCGCCGCGGTCGATCGCCTGGTTGCCGATTTCGGAATCACACGCCGCCGAGTTGCCGGGACTGGTCTCCCGGCTGCTGGAGATTGGTCCAGACGTGTTGGAGGATCATGCGCGCGGTGTCGCGTTCTGGCGCGGTGTGTGGGGCGCGCTCAAGCTCGAGGAACGACTGCGCGCGCTCGACGAAGTTGACGAGGACCACGTGCCCCCCGGGTTGACGCGAGTACACTTGGACGACCTGCTGGCCGAGGCGCCAGACGATGTCAGATTTCATGTGTCGCGGGGAGCCGCCGAGAGCTTCGCCAACACGCTGCCGCTCCTGCATCCACGGGGCAGCCTGCAAGTGCAGGACATTTTTGTGGCCGGCATGGAAGAATACCGTCAGGGGTTCCGGGGTCCGGGCAAGCTGGACGGATCGGTCGTGACCTGGGTCAACGGCGCGCTCCTGCGCGCGGTCGGACGCCGCGCGGGGTACGATGTGCACTTTACGCCGTACAAGTATCGTCCAGGTTCGCGGACGAGCATTTTGCACACGACTCAACGAGCTTAGATAGTGGCCAGTGGTCAGTTGAGAAAGCCGGGATCATTTGATCGCCGAGGACGCAGGGGCACGCGGAGGTCGCAAAGGGACCATCCATTAAGGAATCTTCTCTGCGTGCTCTGCGTCCTCAACGATGAACGCTATAGACTGAAAACTGAGATCTGAAAACTGAGAACTCGCATGACTCTTCCCCTTCTTCCTACTGCAGTGATCGGCAGCTATTCCATGCCCGCGTGGCTCGAGCGCGCGAAGAACGACTACCTTCAGCGGCGTGTCAGTCGGCACGATCTCGATGAGATGTACGACAGCGCACGCAAGGCGGCCATCAAGGACATGGAAGTGGCCGGTGTGGACATCATTTCCGACGGTGAGCTGCAGCGCGATAACTTCATCGACTACTTTGCCGAGCGCCTCCCGGGCGTGCAGGTCGACCTCGGATCCAAGCGCTTCTATTACGATTTCTACGAGGCGATCGCACGGTCGAAGCCGGCAACCGGCTCGCTCGGTCTCGTCGACGAGGTGAAATTCCTGCGACGGTTCACGAGCCACCGCCCGAAGATTGCCCTGACCGGGCCTCATGCCCTCGTCAAGCGCATTCGCAACGCGTATGCCTCGTCGGAGGATGTGTTTGCGCTCGACGTTGCCCGTGCGTTGAACTTCGAATTGCGCGAGCTGGTGAGGGCGGGCGCTACGGAGCTGCAAATCGACGAGCCTTACTATTCCGGGTTTGCCGAAGATATTCCGTGGGCCGTGCGTGCGATCAATGCGATGGTCGAAGGCGTTGACGCGAACATCAGCCTGCACATCTGCTACGGCAATCGATACGGGAAGCCGGCATGGGCGGGCGACTACAGCTATCTGTTCCCCGCGATCCTCGAGGCCCGGGTTCATCAGCTGTCGCTCGAGTTCGCGCGGCGCGGCGATGAGGATCTGCATCTGTTTGCCCAGCACAAAGTTCCGTTTGCGCTCGGCCTCGGCGTGATTGACGTCAAGAATCACGATATCGAGTCGCCTGGCTTCGTCGCCGACCGCATCAGGCGCGCGCTGAAAATTGTTCCGGCTGCACGCCTGGTGATTAATCCCGACTGCGGCCTGGTGCATCTGCCGAGGGAGGTCGCCTCCGCGAAGCTGACGGCCATGGTGGATGGCTCACGCCTCGTGCGCAAGGAACTCGGGGAGTAGGAACAGATTTCAAATCAGCTCATCCGCAGTGGCGGCCGAAAACTGCTGACGGACTGCCTCTTGCAGTCATTCCAGCCATCTCAGCTCAGTTTGCATTTGTTTCAGGGAAATGCCTGGTTTTGCGCCGCGGCGAATTCGGATCCCCGGATTTTCGTCGAGCCAAATCTAGGTTCTTGGATCGCGTGCGTGATCTATTTTTTTGGATCGGTGAGGACGGGAATGCTGTTGACTGGGCCCTCCGCTCAAAGTATAAAAAGGGCCGCATTCCATCACAAAACTTAACTTCCTTGAGCAGTCCCGAAGTTGTCGCGGCCAATCATTGTGGTCGCTCTTGTGTTCCGGCTTGATGTGGAGGAGACGCGTCATGCGTAAATTTGCTCTCGTACTGTTGGTGCTCGCGGGCGTGGTGCTCGTGCCGACGATTGCGTCGGCTCAGGCCACGCTGGCGGGATTTGGTTCAGGATACGTCAGGCGCCGTGCTGCCGGGCGTGACCGTCGAGGCCGCCAGTCCTGTCTTGATCGAGAAGGTCAGGACGACGGTGACTGACGGGAATGGGCGCTACCAAATCCCGGACCTGCGGCCTGGTGATTACACGGTGACGTTCACGCTCACGGGATTCGCGACCGTCAGGCGCGAGGGAGTCGTGCTGACCGGGACAGCCGTCGTCACGATCAACGCTGACATGCGCGTTGGCGCGCTCGAAGAAACCATCACGGTGCTCGGGCGAAACACCGGTCGTGGACGTGCAGAGTACGACTCGGCAAGTTGTGATCGATCAGGAGGTCCTCACAGCGATTCCGAACGCGCGAAACCCCTTCACGACGGGCGTGCTGATTCCTGGTGTCAGACGAGGGGGAGCCAATACTCCGGATGTTGGCGGTTCGGTCGTCCAGGAAGTCGCATCGCTCGAGTACAACGGCAGCCGGCAATCGGATCAGCGCATGATGGTCAACGGCGTGGCGCTGAGCACGATGATCGGCGGTGGCTGGGGCGGCGGCGCGGTACCGAACGCGACCGGCATGGCGGAGTTTGCCATTGACGTCTCGGGTGTGGACGCGCAGGCTGCGACCGGTGGCGTGCGGATCAACTTCATCCCGCGCGACGGCGGCAACCGGTTTGCCGGCACGATTTTCGCCGGTTTCACGAACGAGGATTTGGCAGGCGACAACTTCACGGGATCAGATGTCCAGGCTCGAGGGCTGACCGCCGCGCCTCGAATCAAGGGGAACGGCGACTTCAACCCTGGAGCCGGCGGGCCGATCGTGCGTGACAAAGTGTGGTTCTTCATTTCGGGACGGTACCTGTACGCGGATAACTACGTCCCTGGGATGTTCCACAACGCGAACGCGAACAACCTGAACGCAATCCGCTATGTCAGCAACGGTCAGCAAGCCGTCATCCACCAGGACCAGACGATGTATCAGGCGCGCCTCACGTGGCAGGCCAGCACAAGGAACAAGTTTGGTCTGACGTACGACTACGAGGCGCTTTGCAGCTGTCCGAACCAAATCTCGGCGACAACCGCACCCGAAGCGTCGGTCGATCGGCGGTTCCCCGTGCAGCGGTTCATTCAGATGGACTGGAACAGCCCGCTCAGCAACCGGGTCCTGCTCGAGGCGAGCGCGATTCACCGCGTCGAGCGGTGGGGCGGCATGCACCTTCAGACGGGTAAGGGGGACAACGTAAGCGCGATCGCACCGGGTATTACCGGGGTACTCGACAACCCGTCGTTGGCCACTGGCGGGAGTCTGAGTTACCGGGCCACCACCGGTGCGAACGGCTACAACAACTCGTGGAACTGGAACATCCACTATCGGGCCGCGATGTCGTACATCACGGGTGCCCATGTGTTCAAGGTCGGCTTCAACAACGCCTACGGGCATCACGAGAATACCTCCTATACAAGCCCCACGACCGATTACTTCTTCAATTTCGCTAATGGCAACCCCACTCAGCTCACATACCGGATTACGCCAAGAACCGTCGAGGTGAACGTGGATCGGGACCTGGGGTTCTTCGCGCAAGACAAATGGACGGTGGGCCGTTGGACGCTCGCCGGTGGGATTCGCTTCGACAACTTCGCAAACAGCTTCCCTGAGCAGGCAATCGCCCCAACGCTCCTGGCGCCAAACCTCAACGTGCGCTACGACAAGATCGAAAACTACGGCTTGAAAGACATCACCCCGAAGCTAGGTGCGACCTACGATCTGTTCGGCAACGGGAAAACGGCGCTCAAGGTCACGCTCAACAAGTATCTGGAAGGCCTGGGGACGACCGGGGCGTTGTCCGATGCGCCAAATCCGATCAACCGTCTGATTACCAGCACGACTCGCACCTGGGGCGATGCGGACGGGGACTTTGCCCCGGATTGCGACCTGGTGAACTATCAGGCAAACGGCGAGTGCGGTGCTCTGGTAAATGCGGCCATCTTCGGGACGGTGGTACCCGGGACCACCTACGATCCAGACGTGCTGAATGGCTGGGGGGTACGGTTCTACAACTGGGAGTTCACGACGGGCGTGCAGCACGAGCTCATGCCACGTCTTTCGCTCGACGTGCAATACGCCCGGCGGTGGTACGGCAACTTCCGGACGATGGACGACAGGAACGTCGGACCTGAGGACTACACGCAGTTCACCATCACGGCCCCGACCGATGCGAGGTTGCCGAATGGTGGGGGCTACCAGTTGACCGCTTTCGATCTAACGCAGGCCGCGTTCGCAAGGCCTCAGAACAACTTCGTGACACTCTCCAAGAATTACGGGGATCAGACCGAGATATACAACGCCTTCAGCGTTGGAGTGAACGCACGCCTCCAGAACGGTCTCATCTTCCAGGCCGGAGGCGGAAGCGGGCGCGTGATCACCGACGACTGCGGGGTTGTTGCGGCACTGCCCGAAACGCTCCACCACACCAACTTCAATGGCAACCCTGCGAATCCTGTGACCAACCAGCGTGCGTTTACGATTGCGGCGAGGACCCTGGAGCGCTGCAAACAGAACCACGGGTGGCGGAGTTCATATCAGGGTCTGGTGGCCTACACGATTCCCAAGTTTGACGTCAACGTCAGCGGGACGTTCCAGGCCCTGGCCGGGTCCAGTCAACCCACGCTGAGCACGGGCGGGAACAGCCTGAGCGCGCTTGCTGCGACTCCCGCTGCCTCGACGACGCTCGGACGTGCGTACAGCAGCGGTCCGAATGCCAGGTTCTTCAACATCGTCGAGGCTGGAGACCTGTTCGTCGAGCGGATGACCCAGCTGGACCTTCGCGTGTCGAAGCTCTTCCGGTTGAACACGACGCGGACGAGCGTGAACTTCGACTTCTACAACGTGCTCAATTCCAACTCTGTGATACAGGAGAACGTGACATTCGGTGCGGCTTGGCGAACGCCGCAGCAGATCCTTCTCCCGCGGATATTCAAGTTGAGCGCGCAGTTCGACTTCTAGGGCAGTGACTAGTGACGAGTGACAAGTGACGAGTAGCGCGGGGCTTTCAAGCCCCGCGCCAGTGACAACGGTAGAAATTCAGAAGCCCGCTCCGGTCAATGCCGGGGCGGGCTTTCTTGCGTACAGACACCTGCGGCGCAAGACAACTGGCTGTGTCGCAACGGAAGTTAAGAAGGGAACGCCCCTCATTCATGCGTGAGTGGTCAGGCCGACTCGATATGGCTATGATAGGCACATTGGAGGGTCCAGTGCGCAGTACGAACATCGCCGACCTGAGGAATCGGCTGACGCAGTATTTGAGAGAGGTCCGTGCCGGCGAAGAGATTGTTGTGCGGGATCGCCAGCGGCCTATCGCCAAGATCGTTCCCTTGACGGTGGACGAGGACGCGGATGGGGAGTCGACCTTGGTCGCTGCTGGTTTGATGCGTAAGGCGGAGCGGCCCTTGCCAACGTCGTTCTGGAAGCGGCGGCGTGGCCGGCTCACGCTGCGGAAGGCGGTGGACGCACTGAGCAAGGATCGTGAGGAGCGCTGAGCGTGGGATTCTGGGATGCGAGTGGGATCGTGTCGCTGTGCTGCCCTCAGCCCGCGAGCGCCTCCGGGCGGAAGTTACTCGCAGAGCTCCGGAAAATGGTCGTGTGGTGGGGTACGCCCGTTGAGGCGCGAAGCGCGTTCGCCCGGCTCGTACGAGAGGGTGACCTGACCAGCGCACAGCGCACGACCGCCGTGAGGCTTCTGAACCAGCTTCGCAGCTCATGGGATGAAATGCTCCCATCTGAAAGAGTTCGTGCGCTGGCCGAAGGACTTCCGGATGAGTATGGTGTCCGGGCGGCCGACGCGCTGCAACTTGCGGCGGCGCTAGTCTGGTGCCGCGAGCGGCCCAAGCGCCGGGCGTTTGTGTGCTTCGACGAGAAACTGTCGAGAGCGGCATCAAGCGCCGGGTTCATAGTTCGCCCCTAAAGCCTAAAGTCTAAAGCCGAGAACCGAAAGCCGAGAAAGATGCGCGTCCTTGTCGTCGAAGACGAACAGAAGGTTGCGAACGCCCTGCGAGAGGGTCTCGAGGGCGAGCGATACGAGGTGGTGGTCGAGCGGACCGGCGAGGGTGCGTTCTTTCGTCTGAACACGGAAAAGTTCGACGTCATCCTGCTGGACCTGATGCTTCCGGGGCGTGACGGGCTTCACATTCTGGGGACGCTCCGGGAGCGAGGGGTGAAGACGCCGGTACTTGTCCTTACAGCGCGCGACACGCTGGAAGATCGCGTCACGGGGCTGGATCGAGGAGCGGACGACTACCTGGTGAAGCCCTTCGCGTTTGCGGAGGTGCTCGCACGAATCCGTGCCCTGGTGCGTCGCGGCCGCGTGGCCGAGGCGCGTCGCCTGGCGGTGAGCGATCTCGAGCTCGACCTGGTGACGCGAAAAGTCGCCCGCTCCGGGGAGACCGTCGACCTGACGGTCCGCGAGTTCGAGCTGCTCGAATACTTGCTGCGCCATCAGGGCCAGGTCGTCTCGCGGGAGGCTCTGGCACGCGAAGTCTGGAAGGAAACGGCGCGGACGACGCCGCTCGACAACGTGATTGACGTCCACATTGCCAGGCTTCGCAGGAAAGTGGATGTGACCAGTCGGTCAAATTGATCCACACCGTCAGGGGCGTAGGGTTCATGATCCGCGAGGGAGAACCCTGACAGAAAGAAGTGCAAAGTTCAAAGTTCAAAGTGGATAACTAAGTGACAAAGTCACTTTGAACTTACTTTGCACTTTAACCTTTGAACTTCTCAACTTTCTTTTATGAACCAATGGTGGCGGTCCCACAGCGTGCGCGTGCGGTTGACGCTCTGGTACCTTGCCGCCATGGTCGTCGTGCTCGGCGTGTACGTCTTTGCCGTGTACGTGTTCGTCAACCGCAGCCTCTCTGAATCGTTCAATCAACAGCTCCGACAGGATTTTGTTTGGGCTGCCGCGAGCCTGTACCAGACGTCTGACGGCACGATCATGATGAACGAGCCGGAACGGCTCGTGCCCGAAGAAGGCCTGCCGTGGGTACAGGTGTGGAGCGGCGACGGCTCCGAGCTGCTCTTTCGCAATTCGGAAGCCATGCGGCGTTCCCTTCCCGGTGACCCCACGCTGGCGACCGAGGGGATCGTGTCGATTCCCACCGAGACCGTGCCCATGCGAATCCTGACGCGGCGTGGCGATTTTCTGGCGCGACGGGGCGCGATCAGCGATGCGCGCATCATCATTCAGGTGGCTCGGTCAGAAGAGCGCATGCGCGCCCAACTGAGCGACCTGGTGCTCATCCTCCTTTTTGGCTTGCCCGTGGCCGTGGCGGTGGCCGGCCTTGGCGGCTACGTGCTGGCGCGTCGCGCCCTTGATCCAATCGAGCGCATGACTGACCACGCCCGGACGATCACAGCCGAGCGTTTGAGCGATCGATTGCCGGTGGACAATCCTGAAGATGAGATGGGACGCCTGGCCACGGTGTTCAACGAAACACTGGGCAGGCTCGGGGCGTCGTTCGAGCAGATGCGGCGATTCACGGCGGACGTCTCCCACGAATTGAGAACACCGTTGACGGCCATCCGAAGCGTTGGAGAGGTTGGCCTGCGCGAGAGGCGGAGCGACGAAGCGTATCGCAGCATCATCGGCAGCATGCTCGAGGAGGTCGATCGTCTGACGGGTCTCGTGGATCGGCTGCTGGTGCTCTCGCGCGCCGAGACCGGCCATACGAAACTTGCCGTCGAAGCGATCGATCTGCGTGAGCTGGCCGAGAATGTCGTCTCGCACCTCGGTGTGCTGGCCGAGGAAAAGCAGCAATCGATCCGCATCGAGGCTTCGGGTGCGCCCCGGTGTTTGGGTGACCGGGTCATGCTTCGCCAGGCGTTGATCAACCTCGTCGATAACGCAATCAAGTACTCACCCGTTGGCGGGCAGATTTCAATACGGGCTGCGGAATCGCCTGGCGGCGCGGTTCTGGACGTCAGCGACAACGGGCCTGGAATTGGGGCGGAATCGCCGTCCCTGATCTTTGACCGGTATTACCGCGAGCACCGAGCAGCGTCGGGCGAGGTCAGCGGCGCAGGGCTGGGCTTGTCGATTGCCAAGTGGGTGGTCGAGGTCAATGGCGGAGAGCTCAGCCTGCAGCGCGGGAATGGGACGGGCTGCACGTTTCGGATGACCCTTCCGGCCACTAAACATTGAACGTTCAGAATCGTTCGGAACGTTCCATGCTTCTCCAAGACCTCGTTTCCGTGTCGAACGCCGTGGCCGCCGTCGGTGGCCGTCTCGACAAAACCCGCCAGCTTGCGGCGTTTCTTCAAACCGTTCCTCCCGATGAGATTGAGATTGCCGTCGCGTTCCTTGGCGGCGCACCGGTCCAGGGACGCATAGGCCTGGGCTGGTCCGTGATTTCGCGCGCCACAGAGGCGGCCCCGGCCGCTGCGGCCGAGCCGACCCTCCAGCTCTCCGAGGTCAGTGACGAACTTGGCGCGATCGCTCGAACGGCCGGGTCCGGCTCGTCGCGTGCCCGTCTGACCCGGCTCTCTTCACTGTTGGGTCGCGCAACGGCCAGTGAACGCGATTTTCTGGTTCGTCTGCTGTTCGGCGAGCTGCGTCAAGGCGCGCTCGAAGGTGTTCTCGTGGACGCGATCTCGCGGGCCTCGTCAGGGTCAGTTGCGACGATTCGGCAGGCAGCGATGACCGCTGGCAGTCTGACGACCGTCGCACGCGTGGCGCTGACCGAAGGGCCGGCCGCACTGTCACGATTCGTCATTCAGATCTTCAGGCCTGTCCAGCCGATGCTGGCCGAGTCCGCCTCGTCGGTCGCCGAGGCGTTGGCCGATCTGGGCCAGGGCATGCTCGAGTTCAAACTGGATGGCGCAAGAATCCAGGTCCACAAACAGGATCGCGATGTCCGCGTGTTCTCGCGCAACTTGCGCGATGTGACCGCCGCGGTACCAGAAGTGGTCGAACTCGTCAGCGTCCTCTCACCGCGCGAACTCATCGTGGATGGCGAAGTGCTTGCGTTGGACGGGGACGGCGGGCCCATGCCTTTTCAGGAGACGATGCGCCGGTTTGGTCGGAAGCTGGACGTCGACCGCCTGCGTCGTGAGCTGCCCCTCACGCCGGTTCTCTTCGATTGTCTCTATCTGGATGGTGAGTCTCTGCTCGACAAACCTTTGTCCGAACGCCGGCAGACGCTTGTGAGCGTTGCGGCACCCCACGTCGTCCCTCACATCGTGACCTCCACGATCACCGAGGCGGAAGCGTTCATGAACGAGTCCGTCAGCCGCGGACACGAAGGAATCATGGTCAAGGCGCTCGATGCGAAGTACATGGCGGGCAGCCGCGGACGATCGTGGTTGAAGGTGAAGGTCGTGCGCACGCTCGATCTCGTGGTGCTTGCCGCGGAGTGGGGCCATGGCCGTCGAAAAGGAAAGCTGAGCAACCTCCATCTCGGGGCCAGAGATACGGAATCTGACGGGTTTGTCATGCTCGGCAAGACGTTCAAGGGTCTGACAGACGAGATGCTGGAGTGGCAGACGAGCGCGTTACTGGGCCTCGAAACACATCGCGATGCCTATACGGTCTACGTGCGTCCTGAACTGGTCGTCGAGGTGGCCTTCAACGACGTTCAGGAGAGCCCGCAGTATCCGGGCCGTCTGGCACTTCGATTTGCGAGAGTAAAAGGCTACCGCCAGGACAAATCAGCGGCCGAGGCTGACACGATTGAGGCGGTCCGAGCGATCCATGCAAGCCGTTTTGTCACCACAAAGGACACGAAGAACGGATAAACCACTAAGACACGAAGAACACGAAGGTTCGTTGTCGGATTTCCTCTTCGGAGTCGTCTTTGTCCTACGTCGTGGTCTTCGTGTCTTCGTGGTTAGTTTCTTTCGTCGTGAACTTCGTGGTGTTATCGTTTCGAGGAACGTTGGCGGGCGGGGTGGGCGTGGTGGTCTGCTGCGAGATTAGTGCGACGGCGGCGCGCGCCACGTCACTGAGCCCGGCACCGCCTGCCGCGTGATGCGCCACGATTTCCCGCCGCATCCGGCGCTCCCAGAAACGCGAGATGTGGCTCGCCGTCATGCGTGCGGCTTCGGCCTTGTCAGGCTCCGCCGCAAAAAACGCCGCGATTTCATTGGCCATCGTGACGAGACGGTGAATATCCATACGTTCACGTCCGGCTAAAGCCGGACGCTACACGGTTATGCTTCGACGACGTGGCCGTTCATGGAGCCAACGTGCGCCAGTTGCCGCTGCACTTTCCACTCGGCCGGCTTGCTGACTCGCACGGCCTCGACAGCAGTCACCTTGTATTCGGGGCAGTTGGTGGCCCAGTCAGAGTTTTCGGTCGTCACGATGTTCGCGCCGGATTCCGGGAAATGGAACGTCGTGTACACGACACCCGGCTGCACCCGATCGGTCACGACGGCATGCAAGACGATGCTGCCGGCGCGACTCGTCAAGCCAACCCAATCGCCCGACTCGATCCCTCGGGCTTCCGCGTCGGCCGGATGAATCTCGAGCACATCCTCGGCGTGCCAGGTCACGTTGGCAGTCCGTCGGGTCTGCGCACCCACGTTGTACTGCGACAGGATGCGCCCCGTTGTCAGGATCAACGGGAACTCCGATGAGGTCCGCTCGCTGGTCGGCACGTACTCCGTCAGCCAGAACTTGCCTTTCCCACGCACGAACGTGTCGATGTGCATCGTCGGTGTGCCCTCGGGCGCCTTGGCATTACAGGGCCACTGGATGCTGCCGAGTCGATCCAGCTTTTCGTACGTCAGGTCGGTGAAAGTCGGCGTCAGTCGCGCGATCTCGTCCATGATCTGCGACGGATGGTCGTAGTGCATCGGGTAGCCGAGGGCGTTGGACAGCAACACCGTCACTTCCCAGTCCGCCAGACCCGCACGGGGTTCCATCACCTTTCGGACGGGAGAGACACGACGCTCGGTGTTCGTGAACGTGCCATCCTTCTCGAGGAACGAAGATCCCGGCAGAAACACATGCGCGAATCGGGCGGTCTCGTTCAGGAACAGATCCTGGACGACAACGCATTCCATCGCGGAGAGAGCCGCCTCGACATGGTGCGTATTCGGGTCGGACTGGGCAATGTCCTCACCCTGGACGTACACGCCTTTGAAGCTGCCATCGAGCGCGGCGTCGAACATGTTCGGAATCCGCAACCCTGGCTCGGCTTCGAGGGCGACTCCCCATGAAGACTCGAACGTGCTGCGAACGGTGTTGTCCGAGACGTGCCGGTACGCGCTGAACTCGTGAGGGAACGAACCCATATCGCACGATCCCTGCACGTTGTTCTGACCGCGCAATGGGTTGACGCCGACCCCCTCGCGACCGAGATTTCCGGTGGCCATCGCCAGATTGGCAATACACATGACCATCGTCGTGCCCTGGCTGTGCTCGGTGACGCCAAGCCCGTAATAGATGGCGCCATTGCCGGCCGTGGCGTAGGCACGGGCAGCCCCTCGCACGAGTTCCGCGGGAACACCGGTGACGTCCTCGCTGGCTTCTGGCGAGTTCCTGGGCTCGGCCACGAACTTCTTCCACTTGAGATAGGACTCGACCTCGCAGCGTTCGTTGACGAAGCTCTCTTTCGTGAGGCCCTCTGTGACCACGACATGCGCCATTGCGTTCATCAAGGCGACGTTTGTCCCGGGTCGCAGCTGCAGGTGGAAGTCCGCACCGATGTGCGGCTGTCTGACCAGCCCGATCGTTCGGGGGTCCGCGACGATGAGCTTAGCGCCTTGACGAAGCCGCTTCTTGATCCGAGATGCGAAGACGGGATGTCCCTCCGTCGGGTTGGCGCCAATGACCATGATGACGTCCGATTTCATGACCGAATCGAACGCTTGGGTACCGGCGGATTCGCCCAGTGTGTTCTTCAGGCCGTAGCCGGTGGGTGAATGGCACACGCGGGCGCAAGTATCCACGTTGTTGTTTCCGAACGCTGCACGGACGAGCTTCTGAACGAGGAACGTCTCTTCGTTCGTGCAGCGGGAAGACGTGATGCCTCCAATGGAGTACTTGCCGTACTGGGCCTGCAGCCTGCGAAACTCGCGTGCCGTATGCGTGATGGCCTCGTCCCATGTGACCTCACGCCAGGGATCAGTGATTTTGGCGCGCACCATGGGCTTGAGGGCGCGATCGGGATGCGTCGCGTAGCCGAACGCGAATCGCCCCTTGACGCACGCGTGGCCATGGTTGGCATGGCCGTCGCGGTTTGGAGCCATCCGGACCACCTGATCCCCGCGAACTTCGGCTTCGAACGAGCAGCCGACGCCGCAGTAGGCACAAGTGGTCGTGACGGACCGCTCAGCGGTACCGAGCTTGATCACTGATTTTTCAGTGAGCGCGGCTGTCGGGCAGGCTTCGACGCATTGGCCGCATGAAACGCATTCCGACTGCATGAACGGCTCGTTCTGGCTGGCCGCGACCTGAGAGGCAAACCCGCGCCCTTGAATCGTCAGCGCAAACGTGCCTTGAATCTCGTCGCAGGCTCGAACACAGCGCGAGCACACGATGCAGAGGGAAGGGTCGAACGCAAAATACGGATTGCTGATATCGGCTGGCGCGTTCTGATGATTCTTGCCGCTCAGACCGTACCGTGTTTCCGTGATGTCCAGTACCTCGGCCATGTCCTGCAGCTCGCAGTGACCGTTGGCCGGGCAACTCACGCAGTCGAGCGGGTGGTCGGAGATGTACAGTTCCATCACGCCACGGCGCAACTGCAGCAATTTCGGACTCTGCGTGCGGACCTTCAAGCCTGCCGCGACCGGGGTAGTGCAGGAAGCCGGGTACCCTCGACGGCCGTCGATTTCGACAAGGCACAGGCGGCACGACCCAAAGCTCTTCAGGCTATCGGTGGCGCACAGCTTCGGAATCTGACAGCCGGCCAGTCCCGCGGCACGCATGATGGACGTGCCTTCGGGGACCGTGACCGGTACACCATCAATTTCAAGGCTCACGAGCGCTTCGCGCTCGCTGGCCGGTGTGCCGAAGTCCTTGTGGTTGATCGCGTACATTCAAACGCTCCGAACAAAATCTTCCCGGAAATACTTCAGCGCGCTCTGCACGGGATATGGCGTGAGCCCACCGAGCCCGCACAGAGACCCATTAACCATGGTATCGCAGAGTTCCTCGATCAAGGCCATGTTCTGGTCGCGATCGACCCCTGCCAGAATCCGGTCGATGACCTCGACCCCTCGAGTCGATCCAATGCGACAAGGCGTGCATTTTCCGCACGATTCGAGCGCGCAGAACTCCAGCGCGTAGCGCGCCATCTGGGCCATATCGACTGTATCGTCGAACGCGACAATTCCGCCATGGCCGAGGAGTGCCCCTATTCCCGTGAAGGCCTCGTAATCGATGGGTGTCTCGAATTGGGACTCGGGAATATACGCCCCAAGCGGTCCTCCAACTTGAACCGTGCGAATGGGGCGACCCGAAGCGGAGCCCCCGCCATAGTCGTACAACAGCTCCTTGAGCGTCACGCCAAAGGCCTTCTCGATGAGACCGCCACGCTTGATGTTGCCCGCGAGCTGGATTGGCAACGTTCCGCGCGACTTCCCCATGCCATAGTCACGATAGAACGTTCCGCCCTTGTCCAAAATGATTGGGACGCTGGCGAGCGAGATGACGTTGTTGACGATGGTCGGCATCCCGAAGAGTCCTTCGACGGCTGGCAACGGAGGACGGACGCGGACTTCACCACGCTTGCCCTCGAGACTTTCGAGCATGGAGGTTTCTTCGCCGCAGATGTACGCCCCTGCCCCGATACGCAGCTCGAGGTCAAACCTCTTTCCCGACCCCAGCACATCGGAACCGAGATATCCCTTCGCGTACGCAGCGGCGATGGCCTGTTCGAGTGCCCGACGGGCGTGAGGATATTCGACGCGTAGATAGATGAACCCTTCGGTGGCGCCGACCGCGACGGCGGCAATCGTCATCCCTTCGATCAGGACGAACGGATCGCCTTCCATCACCATGCGATCGGAAAAGGTGCCCGAGTCCCCTTCGTCCGCGTTGCAGGTGACGTACTTCTGGCGAGCGGTCTGATCGAGCACGGTCTTCCATTTGATGCCCGTTGGGAATGCCGCGCCGCCGCGTCCCCGTAAGCCGGAATCGGTGACTTCCTGGACGATTGCCGCGGGAGAAAGCGTGAGCGCACGCTGGAGCCCCCGGTATCCGCCGTGTGCGACGTAGTCGTCCAGACTCACCGGATCGATGATGCCGACGCGTGCAAACGTCAGCCGCTCCTGCCGTTTCAGGTAGGGGATTTCCTCTGTTTCACCAAGACGGCGGGCGTGTGGCCCACCCTCGAGGAAAGCGGCCTGTGAACAGCCCGGGAACGTCGGCAGCCTGAACCGGGCCGTACGCGATTCTCCCGGTCGCGGTTGCCACTTCGACGAGCGGTTCCAGCCAATAGAGACCGCGGGATCCGTTGCGGACGAGTTGAATGTCGACGCCCCGCTTTCGTGCTTCGTCGGCGATTGCCCGCGCGACCTCTTCAGCGCCGAGCGACAACGCGCCGGCGTCCCGTGGAACGTAAATAGTCGATTTCAACGTTTCTCCCAGTCTGCGACGATTGCGCTGAAGCGCTCGGGGGTGACTCGTCCGTAGAGCTGGCCGTCCACCATGACTGCCGGCGACAGTGCGCAGTTCCCCAGGCAGTACACCGGCTCGAACGAAAACGCCCCGTTCGACGTTGTCTGGTGGAACCCCACACCAAGCCGTGCTTTGGCATGCGTTTCCAGTTCCTTTGACGCATGGCCTGACAGGATTCAGCGCGGCACAAATAGATTGTGTGACGACCTGGCGGCGTGTCCCGGAAGTAGTGATAAAAGCTGATGACGCCGTGGACTTCTGCCCGCGACAGGTTCAGCTCTTCGGCAACGAGCGGCACGGCCTCGGTCGGAACATACCCAAGCGCATCCTGAATGGCATGCAACACGGGCAGGAGCGCGCCGGCGCGGTCTTTCAGGCGCCGGGCAATGTCGCGCACGGTCTGTGCGGTTGGAGTATCAAGAGGCATAGACAGTGACTTTGGCCTTTGGGCTCTAGGGCTTTAGGCCTTGTCCAGGCTTTATCGGGCCGGTCCACTTATGGGCCCTGAGCCTAAGCCCTAAGTCCTAAGCCAACAGTCTACCAGAGCCACGCTGCGCCACGAGCGCCGCTGGAGTCGCCGTGCGCGGCCTTCACGAGCGGCGTATCAACGTGATCGGAAAACACGAACGGCGTCCACAAGCCAGGCACGTTCGCGTACAGCCGCTCGATGTTCGACAACCCGCCACCAAGAACGATGACATCCGGATCCAGCACGTTGATGACACCTGCCAGCGCGCGTGCCATCCGATGTTCGTAACAAGCCATGACTGCTGCCGCAGTGGGCTCGTTCTGTCCGGCGCGTCGAGCAACCTCGCTGGCATCGACGACCTCTCCCGTCTGCAGCTCGTATGCACGCGCCAGTGCGGGTCCTGAGAGGAACGTTTCGATGCAGCCGGTGTGCCCGCAGTAACACGGTGGCCCCGGCCATTCGTCAGGCCTGGGCCAGGGCAACGGGTTGTGACCCCATTCGCCGGCAATGCGATGTGGACCCTCGAGCACACGTCCGTGGGCCACGATGCCTCCACCCGTTCCCGGTTCCAACAATGACACCAAACACCACCGACGCTCCGGCCGCAGCTCCGTCGGCCGCCTCGGACAGCGCGAAACAGTTGGCGTCGTTGCTGAATCGCAGTGGCTGTCCGATGAGTCGCTCCAGATCCTGATGCAGAGGTTTGCCGTTGAGCCAGACCGAGTTGGCGTTCTTCACCAGGCCGGACGCCGGGGAAATGGCGCCGGGGATGCCAATGCCAATCGTGCAGGGCTCCCCGAGCTCACGCAGGAAGGCTGCTGCCAGGTCCGCAATGACGCGAAGGGTTGCATCGTAGTCGCCGCGAGGTGTCGATATTCTGCGGCGCAGACGCACGTGTCCCTGATCATCCAGGGCGAGGGCCTCAATCTTGGTGCCGCCGACGTCGAAGCCGATTTTCATGTAACTGGATCTTAATTCGATCGTTCTGAATTCGGTCGTTCTGTCTTCCGTATTCCGATATTCTGTCTTCTGGCTTCTCGCTTCTGTCTTCTGTCCAGCGTTAGCTCGAAAAAGAATGCCCGAGCTTCCCGACATTCTTCTCTATCTTCATGCGCTCGCGCCGCGGGTTGTCGGTCAACCGATTGAGCGAGTACGGATCGTGAGTCCGTTTCTGCTCAGGTCGGTCAAGCCACCGCTGCACGCGGTTGAGGGCAAGCGCGTCACCGCACTGCGTCGGCTGGGCAAACGTATCGTGTTCGAGCTCGAGAGCGATCTGTTCATGGTCGTCCACCTGATGATTGCCGGCCGATTCCGGTGGAAAGATCGTCACGCGCCGGTGCCAGCAAAGGTCGGGCTTGCCGCAATCGACTTCCCAAACGGCACGCTGGTGCTCACCGAAGCCGGGACGCAAAAACGCGCCTCGCTGCACGTGCTCGAGGGAGAATCGGCGCTGGCGGGTCACGATCCTGGTGGCCTCGAGGTGCTCGACGCCAGCCGCGACGCATTTTCCGCAGCGCTCGTGCGGGAGAACCACACGCTGAAGCGGGCGCTGACGGATCCTCACCTGTTCAGCGGCATCGGAAATGCGTATTCGGACGAGATTCTGCATGCCGCGAGGTTGTCGCCGTTGAAACAAACCAGGCAGCTCACAGACGATGAAGTCAGCCGCCTGTATCTTGCGGTGCAGACGACGCTTCGCGACTGGATTGCGAGGTTGCGCGACGAAACCGGTGAAGGCTTTCCGGAAAAGGTGACGGCTTTTCGTCCCGGGATGGCCGTTCACGGACGCTTTCGGCAGCCATGTCCCGTTTGCGGCTCACCAGTTCAGCGCATTGTGTACGCGACCAATGAAGCCAACTACTGCGCGCGATGTCAGACAGGTGGCCGGCTGCTGGCCGATCGCTCGCTGTCGCGGCTGTTGAAGGATGATTGGCCCCGTCGACTGGAGGATCTCGAGCGGAATGGGGTCTGACCCCATTCCCAATTCGTAATAGGGTCAGACCCCATGCCGATCTTTCGGGTTGACGATGCGGCGGACTCGCGAATCGAGGATTATGCGACGGTCCGCGAGGCGGAGCTTCTTCGTCTGCGAGGGCTGTTTGTTGCCGAAGGCCGGCTGGTCGTGACACGACTGCTTTCGTCTGCCTTTCGTGTGCGATCGCTGCTCTTGACCGAAACCGCGTACCGGAGCATTGCCGCAGATGTTCCAAGCGTCGAGAGGCTGCCTGTCTACATTAGCGACGCTTCGCTATTTCGGCAGATCGCAGGCTTCAACATCCATCGCGGCTGTCTTGCGCTCGGCGAGCGACCACGCGACACGAAAGTGGCCGACATTGTCACCGGCGCCCATCGTCTCGTCATCCTCGAGGACATCACGGACGCCGACAATGTCGGCGGCGTCTTCCGCAATGCCGCGGCCTTTGGCGCCGATGGCGTGCTGCTCAGCCCGAAATGTTGCGATCCGCTGTACCGGAAGGCCATCCGCACGTCGGTCGGCGCGGCACTCCAGGTCAAATTTGCGCGGATCGCAGATTGGCCGTCGGGCCTGAACGATCTCAGGACTGCGGGTTTTCAGATCGTTGCGTTGACGCCGAGTCGTGACGCTGTCGATCTTGCGAACCTCGATCGCCGCGCCATTCCCACGCGTCGGGCTGCTCTTTGGCAATGAAGGATCCGGGCTGCAGGAAGAGACCGAAGCGCTGACGGATTTGCGTGCGACGATTCGAATGCGCCCACGTCACGATTCGTTGAACGTGGCGACGGCGGCCGGAATTGCGATGCACCGCCTGTTTGCGCCCTCGATCTGATGGCCACGAGAGCCCCCCGTTACTGACAACCAAAAACGACTCTAATATATGGAGTTGTAGGGGACCTTCTGCGCAAACATCCGCTCCTCGTCGTGCTGCTCACGGCTGCCGTTCTCCCGTACGTGATTGGCCTCGGAGATTCCTCGATCTGGGATGCCAACGAGGCCTTCTACGCCGAAACGCCTCGAGAGATGATCGAGTCGGGCGACTACATCAATCCCAGCTTCAACTATTATCCACGCTTCAACAAGCCCGTCCTCAGTTACTGGGCGGTTGCAGCGTCTTATCACGCGTTTGGCGTCTCGGAGTTCAGCGAGCGGATTCCGATTGCGCTGTCGGCGCTGGTGCTCATCGCGTCAGCCATGTGGCTGGGTCGCCTCGCCGGGTCGTACGAAGCGGGACTGGTTGCGGGCCTGATCCTCGCAACCGCTCCGCGGTTTCTGATGTTTTCGCGGCGGATCATCATTGACATGTGGATCACGATGTTCATGGTGCTGACGCTGCTGTTTTTTGCTCTGGCGGAGACAAGCCACGAATCCCGAACCCCCACCCCGAAAGAAGTGGCTTGTCCTGATGTATGTCGCCGCTGGCCTTGGAGTGCTCACCAAGGGACCAGTGGCCGTGGTGCTCCCGGGTCTGGCGTTTCTCATTTATCTAGCACTCGAGCGACGACTGGGGGATCTCCGACGACTGATGATTCCTTCTGGCGTCGTGATCGTGGCAGCCATCGTGCTGCCTTGGTACCTTGCACTCTACGCGCAGCATGGTTGGGTGCATATCAAGGAATTCTTCATCGATGAGAACCTGATGCGGTACGCGCAGCCTGTCGGCACGCCCCGCCGCGGCATCTGGTTCTATATTCCGGTGTTGCTGACCGATCTCTTCCCGTGGTCGATGCTGTTACCCGCGGCAGTGGTGTCTGCGAGCGCAGCGTTTGGCCGGCGTAAAGCCGCAGCGTCTGCCGAGGACCGAGTGCAGCGCCTGCTCCTGGTGTGGATTGCAACCATCGTCCTGTTTTTCACCTTTTCGAGGACCAAGCAGGACCTGTACATCTTTTCTGTGGTTCCGGCCATCGCTGCGCTGGTGGCTGGACTGCTCGTTCGGGCGTTTCAGGGCCAGCCGAATACCCTCGTTCGATCTCGGGTGAGCCTCGGCATGGCGAGCGCGGTTCTGGGGATTCTGGGATTGGCGTTGTTGGCGTTTATCGTCGTACCGCAGCGCTATCCGCTGGCGGGAAGTTTCCTGATTGCCCTCCTGGCCAGCGCCGGAGGAGGACTCGCGACGATTCTCACCTTGCGAGGTCGCGTCAAACACGGCACGATCGCGCTGGCAAGCGCGCTCGTGGCGATGGGGTGGGTTTTCGTGCTGGTCACGCTGCCAGATTTCGAGCGGTACAAACCCGTAGCCCCGCTGGTTCACCTCATCAAACAACGGGCAACGGCGGAAAGCCGCATCGGTTACTATCGAATCGCGTTGCCGAGCATGGCGTTTTACATGCGGCGACAGGTTTTCGAGGCGTTCGAACTCGACGTCCTGAAGCAGATGTTTGCATCGGGCCAGGAGGTCTACTGTTTGATGACCCACGAAGATTATCAGAGCGTGAAAGAGGTCTTGAGCGGTCCCACGCATCTGCTGGCACGCCGACCGCTGTTCGATGTCAAAATTCGATCTTTTCTCGAAGGTACCGAGTTGCCCGATATCGTGCTGGTTTCAAACAGACCCTAAGCCTCTGGAGACCTCCGGTGACCTTGTCGTCGAGCGTTGGCGAAGCTGCAAGTCGAACGAGTATTCGCGTCGAGCTGGCATCTGAACGAAGGATTCGCGAGCGGAACAAGCTCTACTACCGCTTCTTGCATTGGCCCATCTGGATCTGGGTGTTTTTCATCACACCCGGGCCTCTCACCTTCGCCCTGTTCGCCCGCGGGTTCGACAGCCGGATGGCGTTGTGGCTCGGGCTCGTGCTCGTGATAACGGGTCTGGCAGGGTTACAAGGCCGGTTGCCGGGCGTGGAACCGCGGCCGTACATCATTCGATTTACCGAGGACAAACCGAATCCACTCTATCGCCGGGTCTGCTACACCTTCGCCTGGAGCGCGGCCGTGACCTTTGCCGTGCTCAACGTGACCGGCCTCATCGTTGCGGTGGTCACGGGCCGCTGGGCGCTCGCCCAGATCTATGAGATTGCGTATTTTCCCATTGCGGGCGCGATCTGGTTCCTTGGTTTGATCGGCCGTCTCCCACGGGTGATGGCGTCGACGAAGAACGAGGGACACGAACGTCGGTACTTCTACGGCACGGTCTGGGCGGTCTGCATTGCGCAACCGGTGCTCGGGGTCCTCTGGCACGTGTTGCCCCAGACGCGCGAGGGGGACGTCATCAAACTCTTTGTGTTTGTCGGTATTCTCGGATTCGTCGGGTGGCTGGCCAGCCGTGGGGTACTGCCGCGAACGCGCCCGATTGTGCCTGGCGAGCTGGCGGTGTCGGACTGAACGATCCGAACGATCCGAACGATCATCGAACGATAAGAAGGTTATGCACGCGGAATCAATCCCAAGGGAAATCGATGCGCTCACGTCGGCGACGCTGAAGCACCTTCACGATCGGTGGTGGGACGCCTCGTTCACCCAGTTCCTGCAGGACACGCTGCAGCCGCGCGCCGGCAACCGCATTCTCGACGTCGGGTGCGGGACCGGCAAAGCCGAAGTCAGTCTCGGCGGGCTGGGCCTGTCACAGGTCACCTGGTTTGGCATCGACCGCGTTCATGCTCGTGTGCATGAGGCCGCTGATGCGGCCGCGTCGCACAATATCAGGGCTGCCCTTGCCACCGCTGACGCCTCACATCTGCCATTTGTCAACGACGCATTCGACTCCACGTTCACAGTGGCCGTCCTGCAACACATGAAGGATCTGGATGCGGCCGTCCTCGAATTTGCGCGAGTGACAAAACCCGGTGGCCGCGTTCTCGTGGTGGAGCCTGACAATAGCGCACGCTATTGGTACAGCTCGGTTGAAAGCGGTGAAAGACTGTTCGAATTGGGAGCGCTGTTCTTCAAAGCTCTTGCCGAGCTCAAGGACACCTCGACGGAACTCGCAGTAGGCCCGCAGGTCGCTGGGATTTTCGTGCGCCAGGGGATCGAGCCCACAGCGGTGCGGCTGTTTCCGGTGGCATCGGCGCAGCTGGGCGCGCCTCCGCCAACCGTTTGGAATGCCCGCCGACGCTCGGTTCGCGAGGCGATCGAGACAGCGCCCGATGAGAGCATTCGCCGACTGGGGGCCGACTATCTGAAGTTGCTGGACAGGTACGCCGAGGAAGCCAAAGCCGCCGGCAACTCGTTTGTCGAGATTCAGCACACGATGCTGTTTGCAACGGTCGGGCAACGACCGCTGGATTGACGTAGCGCGATTAACGTAGCGCGGGGGCTTTAGCCCCCGCGAGGGAAGGACATTGCCCGACGCCAAAACCCCAAAGTCGGTCGCCGAAGGCTGGCACGGTTGGGATGACTACGCCCAGTTCTACGACTGGGAGAATGCGCAGACATTGGGGCGGCAGGATGTCGCCTTCTGGCAGCGCCTGGCGCGGCAGGCGCAAGGGCCGATTCTCGAGCTGGGCAGCGGCACAGGTCGCGTGACCGTGCCGGTCGGGCGGGTTGCCCGAGTGCGGCTGTTTGGTGTCGATCGGTCGGAGCCGATGCTCGCCTATGCCCGTCGGCGGCTGCGGCAAGCGCGGGGATTGTCGCGGGCGACGCTCGTACGAGGAGACATTCGTGCGTTGCCCTTTGTTGAGGACGCACGGTTTCATCTCGTGATGGCGCCGTACGGCATTCTGCAATCCCTTGTGCGCGAGTCGGATTTGACGGACACGTTACGGTCGGTCGCCCGCGTGCTCGCGCCGGGCGGCGTGATGGGCGTCGATCTCGTTCCGGATCTGCCGCAATGGTCGGAATATCAGAACCGCGTCCGTTTGAACGGATTTCGTCGTAGCTCAAAGCGGGCGGGCGGCGGGACGGTCACACGTGACGCTCGTCGAATCGGTCAAGCAGGATCGCCGGCGAGGTCTCACGTTCTTCAACCAGACGTTCATCGAACGTCGCGGCGGCGAGCGCCAACGACGTGATTTCTCGCTGACATTTCGCACGCTGTCTGTTCGACAGATGCGCGCCCGGCTCGAAAAGGCAGGGTTGCAAGTGGAGGCCGTGCTCGGCGGCTACGATGGCGCACCGTGGGATTCGCGCGCTGAAGTGTGGATTATCCTCGCCCGGAAGACAGGACAAGAAACTGACCGCCGTGAACTTTGAACGCAGAGGACGCTGGGATCGCGGAGGCCGCAGACAAATGCCTGTAAGATTTTGCAGCGTCCCTCGGCGCTCTCCGGCGAGCCCTGCGTTTTGTGGAGGAATGATCCCGGCGGATCCGCGTCCCGTCCCGTGGTAGAATTTTGCCGGCCAATTCTGTCAAGTTTTTGGGAGTTCCTTGCCATGTCAGGCCATTCCAAGTGGGCATCAATCAAGCACAAGAAAGGCGCCGCTGACGCCAAGCGGGGTCGGGTCTTCACGCGCATCATCAAGGAGCTCACGGTCGCCGCACGCGCCGGGGGCGGCGATCCCGATTCGAACCCGCGGCTGCGGACGATCGTGGCCGAGGCCAAGGCACAGAACATGCCGGCCGACAACATCAAGCGGGCGATTCGACGGGGAACCGGCGAAGAACCTGGCGTGTCGTACGAAGAGGCGATGTACGAGGGATACGGACCAGGCGGCGCCGCCATGATGATTGACGTGCTGACCGACAATAAGAACCGGGCCGTTGGAGAACTGCGTCACCTGCTCACGAAGTACAACGGAAACCTGGGTGAAACCAACAGCGTCGCCTGGATGTTCAGCAAGAAGGGCTACATCGTCATCGAGAAAGGCAAAGCCGACGAAGAAGCGCTCCTGTCGGCGGTGCTCGACGCGGGTGCCGACGATTTGCGGGACGATGGTGACAACTGGGAAGTGTTGAGTGCCCCCGAGGCGTTCCCGACCGTGCTCGAAGCGGTCAAGAAACTTGGCATCGAGCCAGCGGCGTCGGAGGTCGCGATGCTGCCGCAGAATTACGTCAAGCTCGAAGGCAAGCAGGCCCAGCAGATGGTCAAGTTGATGGAAGCCCTCGAGGAGCACGACGACGTCCGACACGTGTGGTCGAATTTCGATATCGAGGAGAAGGAGATAGAGGCTTCTCTGGCGTGAGAGTCCTTGGCATCGATCCCGGGTCTCAGCGTACCGGTTACGGCTGCGTCGAGACTGATGGGAGTCGCCACCGCCTGGTCACCTGCGGTGCCGTTGCTACGCGTAGCACCGTGGCGTTTACAGACAAGCTCCTCACAATTCATCAGGAAATCGCCCGGTTGATCGACGAGTGCCATCCGGATTTCGTGGCCGTCGAGAACCTGTTTACCGCCGTCAACACGCGTAGCGCACTGAAGCTGGGTCACGTGCGTGGTGTCGCCATGCTCGCGGCCGTCGAAGCCGACGTGCAGGTTGCCGAATACACCCCGGCCGAAGTGAAGCGAGCGGTGGTGGGCTACGGACGCGCTGAGAAACACCAGGTTCAGCAGATGGTCAGGTTGTTGCTCGGCATGACGACCGCGCCGGCCCCTCATGACGTGGCCGACGCCCTGGCCATTGCGATCTGCCACTTGAACCGCGTGGGAGCGCTCGGCAAGTCGAACGGCCGTCGAGCTCCGGCCGGTTCTTCATGGCGTCGCTTCAAACCTGAGCACATGATCGCTGATGGCAAGATCCGGACGTAAGCGACCCCTTGACAGAGCCAGGGTCGGCAACGCGTGGGGGTGGGACCCCCGGAGGTGATCACTAAGCGGATGATCGTTGGTTGCAAGATCCGGAGCGTAAGCGACCCTTCGACGAATGCTCAGGGTCGTCCTGAGCGCAAGCCGAAGGACGACGGCAGCGCGTGGGGGTGGGCCCCACGAAGGTGATCACTAAGCGGATGATCGTTGGTTGCAAGATCCGGAGCGTAAGCGACGCCAGCGCGTGGGGGTGGGGCCCCACGAAGGTGATCACTAAGCGGATGATCGTTGGTTGCAAGATCCGGAGCGTAAGCGACGGCAGCGCGTGGGGGTGGGGCCCCACGCGAAATTAAGAAATGATTGCTTACCTTCGTGGTCGTCTCCTGGACAAACAGGTCAATCGCCTGATCGTCGACGTTGAAGGCGTGGGATACGAGGTCCACGTTCCGCTGTCGACCTTTTATGATGTCGGTGACCCCGGTGCCGAGGTCGCCCTTCGCGTGCACACGCACGTGCGTGAAGATGCGCTGGCCCTCTTCGGGTTTCTCACGACCCTCGAGCTGCAGCTGTTCGAACGGCTGATCTCAATCAGCGGCATCGGGCCGAAGCTGGCGCTGGCGGTGCTTTCGGGCATCGAGCCACGTGAGTTGATTGCGGCCGTCAGGGGTGGGGATGTCGCACGTCTCACAGGCATTCCGGGCATTGGCAAAAAGACCGCCGAGCGCATCGGGTTGGAGCTGAAAGACCGGCTGCCCGCCGGATTGATCCCCGAAACCGCGGCACAGCCTCGCGGCGAGTCGAGCTTGCGCCAGGATGTGCTGTCGGCCCTCCTGAACCTGGGCTATCATCGGCCGCTCGCCGAACGTGCCGTGGACGGGGTGATTACGAACGGTGGCGACGAAAGTTTCGAGCGCACCCTGAAACATGCGCTGCGCGAGTTATCGAAATGACAAAGACAGAAGTCTCAGCGTAAGTTCCATGTCCGAGTCCCGTACGGTCACCGCAGCGCGAATCGACGAAGACGCCCAGTACGAAGCCGGACTGCGGCCTCGCTCACTGAACGACTACATTGGCCAGGACCGGATTCGAGACAACCTTCAGGTGTCGATTGCGGCGGCCCGACATCGTGCCGAGGCCCTCGATCATGTGCTGTTGTACGGCCCTCCGGGCCTTGGAAAGACCACCCTGGCGTACGTCATAGCAGCGGAGCTTGGTGTGCCGATTCGCACGACCGCCGGGCCGGTGCTCGAGAGGCCGGGAGATCTGGCGGGCATTCTGACCAATCTTGGTGAGCACGACGTGATCTTCATCGACGAGATCCATCGCATGCCGCCTGCCATCGAAGAAATCCTGTATCCGGCAATGGAAGACTACGAGCTCGACATCGTGATCGGGCAGGGCCCCGGCGCGCGGTCGGTCAAAGTGCCATTACAAAAATTCACGCTGATCGGTGCGACCACGCGGGCAGGTTTGCTGACGTCACCGCTCCGCGCGCGATTCGGCATTGTCCATCGCCTGGATTTCTACACGGACGCCGACATCCAGGAGATCGTGCTGCGATCGGCGCGAATTCTCGACGTGAAAATCGACCAGGCGTCCGCTGTCGCCATTGCACGCCGTTCCCGGGGGACACCGCGGATTGCCAACCGATTGCTGCGCCGCGTGCGAGACTTTGCTCAAGTGCGGGGCGAGGGACACATCACGCCGGAAGTCTCTCAGGGGGCTTTTGATCTTCTCGAGGTCGACGAGAATGGGTTCGATGAGATCGATCGGAAGCTGCTGCGCACGGTCATCGACAAGTTCGGCGGCGGTCCTGTAGGCCTCAACACGATTGCCGCCGCCATCGGCGAGGAGAAGGACGCCATCGAGGACATCTTCGAGCCGTTTCTGATCCAGATCGGGTTCCTGGACCGGACCCCGCGCGGACGTGTGGCGACCGAGCGGGCCTACGCATATTTCGGGCTGCCAACCCCAGGAAGGACTTCGCGACTGTGGTGAACCGCCCGCTCAATACCAAAGGTGGGACCGTTCCCTGCCTGCAGCGCGTGCAAATCAGCTCGCTGGCGACCTACGTGCCGCCGCGCGTGCTGACGAACGCGGACCTCGAAAAGTTGGTCGAGACAACCGACGAGTGGATTCTTCGGCGCGTCGGCATTCGCGAGCGCCACATTGTCGATCCGGGCGTGGCCACCTCGGATCTTGCCAAGGAAGCCGCCATCAAAGCCATCGAACGGGCGGGGCTGACCCCTCCTGACATCGATTTCATCGTCGTCGGCACCACGACGCCAGACACAATCTTTCCCAGCACCGCCTGCCTGCTTCAACACAAGATTGGTGCGACGCGTGCCTGGGGCTTCGACCTCGGAGCGGCCTGCTCGGGGTTCACCTACGCGCTGACCACAGCCACGCACATGGTCGCATCGGGAACGCACCGACATGCGCTCGTGGTCGGGGCCGACGTCATGTCGAGCATCATCGACTACCAGGACCGTGCGACGTGCGTCCTTTTCGGGGACGGTGCCGGGGCTGTTGTCGTCACCCGGTCGAGCGATGGCGCGCTCGGCATCATCGACTTCGAACACGAGATCGATGGCAGCGGCGGTCCTGCCTTGTGCATGCCCGCCGGCGGCAGCCTGCTGCCCGCGTCGCACGAGACGGTCGACCAGCGGCTCCACTACGTAAAGCAAGACGGCCAGGCGGTGTTCAAGTTTGCAGTCCGCAAAACCGAGGAGATTTGCCGTCGCCTGCTTGCCCGTAACGAGATCGATCCATCTCAGATCGATCTCTTCATCAGTCATCAGGCTAATCGCCGCATCATCATGTCGGCGGCTGAAAAGCTCGGTCTGCCCGAAGAGCGTGTGATCATCAACATCGAGCGCTTTGGCAACACGACGGCAGCCACGATTCCGCTGGCCATGGACGATGCCGTGAAAGAAGGGCGTTTGAAGAAAGGCGATCTCGTCCTGCTCGCCTCGGTGGGCGCCGGATTCACGGTGGGCGCCGTCTTGATGCGCTGGGCGCTATAGAAAAGGGGTCGGGAGTCTTTTTCGCTCGATCAGAATCGTTCGAAAAGACTCCCGACCCCGGTTCTGTCAGCCCCCGCGGTCCCGCAGCGAAGTACGCAGAAACTGATCGATCCGTGCGAACCGTCATCGAGCAACTTATCAGCCGATCTCTTTGTGCCTGCACTGGTTAGGTCTGCGCACGCGTGAGTGACCCGCATTGATCACAATGTGCCAAAGCAGATCATCGTGTGCCGTCGTAAACATATCCTCGTAACTAACTGATTCTAAACAGTTAAGACGTTGCAGCGCGTGTCTGATTGTTGCAATACTCCACACGCTTGCACAGGCCACGAAACTGTAATCGGTTGTAAAGCTTTCGTGACCCTGCACTTAGAAACGTACGAAGTCATGGCCGCACGTTTGCTCTTCATGGCGGCACATGATCCTCACACGTCTCTCGCAAGTCACCGCCGTCGTTGCGCTCTTGTCTGCGTCGTTGCCGTCGGTGACCGCCGCAGCGCAGGGCGAACGTCACGGCGTCAGAAAACACTCCAAGAAATTCGATCGCGCGCTCAACAACGACTCTCGTCGTGGGAGTTCGAGGCACCGCGTCATCATCCGCACGCGTCCCGGAAGCAGCCCGACGATCAGCAAGGCGCTTGCAGATCACGGCGACGTGATTGCGATGGACGATGCCGATCTCAACACGATCGCGGCGAAGATTCATTCGGAGGATCTCGATGCGCTTGCTGAGAGCGAGCGCGATCCTGTCCGTGTCGATCGACGCGCTGGTCAGAGCCGATGCCTACGGGAGAAGAGCAGAATCGACACCTATAGCACGACAACGCGGACATCGCCGGCGTCCGGTCCTCCTGACCGCGCAACAGACTCTTGCCAGAGTGAATGAAGAGAACCTGCGTCACACTTTCGGGCTGAACGATGACTCGCCGATCGGCACCGGCGTGGTCGTCGCGGTCATCGATTCCGGTATCGCACCGCTGGCTGACTTCAGGGGACGGATTGCGGCGTTTATCGACTGCACCTATGACTGACGTGCAAGTCCACGAATCCCGTTTGATGACTACGGTCACGGGACCCACGTGGCCGGTCTGATTGCCGGAGCCAACAGTGGCGTTGCGCCAGGTGCCACGTTGATTGGGCTGAAAGGTACTCGACGAAGAGGGATCGGGTCGGACGAGCGATGTCATCAAGGCGCTTCAGTGGGTCCGCACGAACAAGCAGCGTTACAACATCCAGGTTGCGAACCTGTCGCTCGGCCATCCCATTTACGAAAAGGCGGAAACCGACCCGCTCGTCATTGCCGTGCAAGAGACGGTTCGCTCGGGTGTCAAAGTCGTCGTCGCGGCCGGGAACTTCGGCATCAATCCGGAAACGGGCGAGCCGGGGTACGCAGGCATTACATCGCCTGGCAACAGCCCTAACGCGATCACGATCGGTGCGACTGCAGACGTTCAACACCGTTGGCCGAGATGACGATCGAGTGGCGCCCTACAGCTCGCGCGGTCCTACGTGGTACGACGGCTTTCTGAAGCCGGACCTGGTCGCGCCCGGCGACTCGCTCATGTCGACGCTGCCGTTGACCAGCACGCTCATGAAGACGCTGTCTGGACCATGGCTCCGACTACAGCAAGATACGCGCCGGCTGAGTGGGACCAGCATGGCGACTGCGGTCGCCAGCGGCGTGGTCGCGACCGTCCTCGAAGCCAACGGTCGGCATGTGTCGACCATGACGCACAAAATGCTGGGACGCGCTCGCACATTTCACCGCTCTCGAGCGGCGCGGTCAAAGCCCTTCTGCAGTTCACCGCCATTCCGGTTCGGGACGACAACGGAGAGCTCTACGACGAGCTGACCCAAGGCGCCGGAGGCATCAATGCGGGTGGCGCGATCGCGCTGGCTGCGCGTATCGACGGATCGATTGCACCGCCCAACTACTGGCTCACGGGCCCCTCAACGGGGGCGTTCGGGTCGACGGTGATCGCCAGGCAGTCTTATACGTGGCGCCAGAGCATTCTCTGGGACGACAACATCGTCTGGGGGAGTGGACTCGTCACCCACAACCAGTCGGTGTGGAACGACAACATCGTGTGGGGCAGCGACGACAACATCGTGTGGGGCAGCACGTCGGGCGACGACAACATCGTGTGGGGTAGCGCAGACGACGACAACATCGTGTGGGGCAGCGTCGCCGAGTGGGCCGACAACATCGTGTGGGGTTCGGGTCTCATCGGCTTGAATCTCGGCGACAACATTGTGTGGGGCAGCGACGACAACATCGTCTGGGGCAGTCTCGACGACGACAACATCGTCTGGGGTAGTCGACGACGACAACATCGTGTGGGGAAGTGACGACAACATCGTCTGGGGCAGCGATGTGCTCTTCTACGGCGGGAACGGACGGTAACCGCCAATGGAGACATCAATGGAAACCATGATGCTTCGCGACGATATCGGAACCGGCGTCGTACGGCCGGCACGCTCGTCGAGTGAGTTGCCGCTCGGGTTGGATCGCGAGCAAGCGCACCGTCCCGGACTCGACCTGTGCGAAGGAGCCTGGCGGAAAGGGCTTCCGTCACTGGAGGGGCGTGCGCTCACGCTTCGTGAGCTCCGACCTTCTGATGCGGCTTCACTCCTGGAGCTCGCTTTCCGTCGAAGAAGTCTCGAGGTTCATTTCGCCGCCGCCCACGACGGTGGAAGGGTTCGAGCGATTCATTGCCTGGGCCCAGCTGCAACGCGCAGCCGGACGATATGTGTGCTTTGCGGTCGTTCCGAAAGGACTTGGATGTTGCGGTCGGGCTGTTCCAGGTGCGAGGTCTCGATCCTGATTTTGCGACGGCCGAGTGGGGATTCGTCCTGGGCTCTCAGTTCTGGGGCTCGGGCATTTTTGTAGAGGGGGCCAGGCTCGTGATTGATTTTGCTTTCGAGCAGGTCGGCGTCAATCGTCTCGAGGCTCGGGCTTCCGTCCATAACGGACGGGGCAATGGAGCACTGCAAAAGCTCGGTGCGGTTCACGAAGCAGTGCTCCGCGGGTCGTTCACCCGTCATGGTACCCGCTACGACCAGCACCTGTGGTCCATCCTCCGCGAGGACTGGCGTCAGGCCAAGGCCGTTTGGGGTCCCAAGTACCACTGAGAGCACACAGCGCCAGTACGTAGGGCGGGGCTTTTAGCCCCGCCGAAATGCCGGACCTAAAGGTCCGGCCTTCGACCCACAGACTATCCGCGTACCACAACTGTCGAACGCCCGGCGTCCCACACCAAGCCCCTGCACCATCGAGTTCCAAGATGCGCCAGAAACGGCGCATCACGTCTCAAAATCGTAAATCCCCAAAGACGACGCACTATCAGCAAGTTACGCGCGATTTAGCGCTGTTGTGTGATCGGCGTGTGCCGTTCCGGATCACGATGCTTCGGTCTGCGCGCAACTTCTTGTCGTTGCCTCACGGATACAGAGTCAGCTATCTGCTTGAAATGAAATCCATTAGCGACACGCGATCACACCAAAGCACTCTTTGGCAGCGGCTTTGCCTTTACAGGCCTCGGCGAGGGTCCCGTCGATTGGGATCGCGACAACGGAGGCACTGCTTGAGACGCTCACAAGTCACCGCAACACTGGCCCTGGTAGCGAGCTTGACCATTGGCGGCACCGTCTATGCCGCGCCAGGTGCCTTAGGCGGGAACGCTTCCAAATCTGCCCGTAAGGCGGCCGCAGCGGCCAAACAGTCGGGAGCGAACGCTGCGAAGCGCGACCGCGAACTGCGAGGAGTGCCCGACGATGGATCGCGCCAGCTCGATCGTGAGCTTCGTCGGCGTGCGAATCGCGGACTCGGTCGAAGCCGCGTCATCATCGAGCTCAAGCCGGGTTGGGAAACCTCAGCGTCCGACATTCGGGCTTTCGGCGGCACGCTGGGCAAGCGGCTGCGCACTTACAACGGGCAGGTTGTCGAGCTTTCGGATGGACAGCTGAAGAGGCTGGCCAGGCATCCCGCCGTCCTGAGCATTCATCACGACCGCCCGATTCACAAGCACAACAACCGGACTGCGGTGACCACCGGCGCGCGAACAGCGCAGCTCGCTTATGGCTACACAGGCGCTGGCATCGGCGTGGCTGTGGTCGATTCGGGCGTGTCGGGTTGGCACGACGATTTGATGGGGTCTGGCATCTATCCCTACGGCAATCAGCGGGTGGTGAAGTTCGTTGACTTCGTCAACGGCCTGCCGATGCCCTACGACGACAACGGGCACGGCACGCATATAGCCGGCACGATTCTCGGGAATGGCCACGATTCGTTTGGGTACAAGGCCGGCATGGCGCCGGGAGCGCACCTGATCGCGCTGAAAGTGCTTGACAGCAATGGCAACGGCACCATCAGCAACATCATTGCCGCACTCGACTACGCGCTCACCAACAAAGACACCTACAACATTCGCGTCATCAATCTTTCGATTGGGGCGCGCATCTATGAGTCGTTCACGACCGATCCTTTGACACTCGCGGCGAAGCGTGCTGCCGACGCCGGGATCGTCGTCGTGGCAGCGGCCGGCAACCTGGGAAGGAACGCACAGGGCAACACTCAGTACGGCGGGATCACGGCCCCTGGCAACGCGCCCTGGGTCTTGACGGTTGGCGCGTCGAGCACCAAGGGTACGGTGAATCGGACCGACGACGAGATCGCACGGTTCAGCTCTCGTGGTCCGACGTTCCTCGACTACACCGCGAAGCCGGATCTCGTCGCCCCGGGAACCGGCACGATTTCGCTGGCCGATCCGACGAGCCTGTTCTTCGCGCTCAAGAGTCCGTTCCTGGTGGGTGGATATCGGCCGACGGCCCATCAGCCCTATCTCAGCCTGAGCGGAACGAGCATGGCGGCGCCGGTGGTGGCGGGGTCGGTCGCGTTGATGCTCGAAGCCAACCCGACGCTGACACCAAACCTCGTGAAGGCGATTCTCCAGTACACCGCGCAGGTCTATCCCGACTACAACGGGTTGACGCAGGGCGCGGGATTCCTCAACACGATGGGCGCCATCGAAATGGCGAGGGCGTTCGCGAACCATGAGCCGGGCACGCCGTATCCGAACAACCCCCACTGGAGTCATCACATCATTTGGGGCAACCAGCGGCTGAGCGGTGGTGTGCTACTGCCAACCGCCAATGCATGGGACGACAACATCGTCTGGGGCTCGGCCATCGATGGCGACGGCGACAACATCGTCTGGGGCAGCGCCGGCGACGACTACGACAACATCGTGTGGGGCAGCTCTGACGATGACAACATCGTGTGGGGCAGCAGCGGTGACGACAACATCGTTTGGGGCTCCAACTGCACCGACCCGAACTGCGACAACATCGTGTGGGGCAGCAGTGACGACGACAACATCGTCTGGGGTTCGGACTGCGGGGGCGCAGACTGCGACAACATCGTGTGGGGCAGCGCGGGCAACGACGACAACATCGTGTGGGGCAGCTCTGACTACGACAACATAGTCTGGGGTAGCAACGGGGACGACAACATCGTGTGGGGCAGCTCGGGCGACGACAACATCGTGTGGGGCAGTTCTGACGACGACAACATCGTCTGGGGCAGCAGTGGCGACGACAACATCGTTTGGGGCAGCAGCGGCCTCGACAATATCGTCTGGGGCAGCAACACCCAGCAGGTTCAGGTGTGGCCCGACGAGACCGACTTCACGATGGCCGACCCGGCAGTCTGGCCGACGTTGTTCCTGCCGCCGAATTCGCAGCCACCGGCCGATTCACAACCGACGACCGACCCGTTGCCGGCTTCTGACGTCCGGGCCGCCGCAAGAGGTGCAGCCGCCTCCGGACGTCCCGGAGACGACTGATGTTCAGCCGCCGGCGCGACTCGCTCCCCATGGAAGTCGTGGCGCCAGCTGATTCACTCCCGATGCAATCGACTCAGCCGGCGGGCTCAGAAAAGGGAGGGCTTTTCTAATGGAAAAGATGCCTTTCCAGCCCGAGCTCGGGGTAAGACTGCAGCAGCCGGCCGCGACAGCCGCCTCAGGCCAGGACGTCACGACGTCTGACTGGCGCAGCGGGTTGCCGCTGCTGAATGGGACCACAGCGACGCTGCGCGAACTTCGTCTGTCTGACGCGCCCTCGTTGCTCGCAATGTTGGGGTCCGAAGAAGTGGCGCGCTTCATCTCGCCGCCGCCCACAACCGTGGAAGGATTCGAGCAATTCATTCAGTGGACCCATAACCAGCGTCTGGCCGGCACCTACGTGTGCTTTGCTGTGGTTCCGGTGGGTTATGAGACAGCGATCGGGTTATTTCAAGTCCGTCAGCTCGAACCTGGATTCGCGACCGCTGAATGGGGCTTTGCTATCGGCTCGGGTTTCTGGGGTACGGGCGTGTTTCTGGAGTGTGCGCGCCTCGTCGTCGATTTCGCCTTTGAGGAGATTGGCGTCAACCGGCTGGAAGCGCGGTCCTGTGTGCGCAACGGTCGTGGAAATGGGGCGCTGCGAAAAGTGGGCGCCCTGCAGGAAGGCGTGTTGCGGCGATCGTTCTTCCGCAACGGTGAACACCTCGATCAGGTGCTGTGGTCGATTCTGCGCGAGGATTGGTATCAGGCAAAAGCCGTCTGGGGCCCAAAGCTTCATTAAGGCTTAGGGCCTATAGGCTCTAGACCTAAAGCCTGAAGCCAATGCTCGTTGCTGACTTCGATTTCGATCTCCCCGCCGAACTCATAGCTCAGGAGCCTCTTCCCAACCGTGAGTCGTCTCGGTTGTTGGTACTCGATCGCCGCTCTGGTGTGATGACTCACACAACCATTGGTGAGTTGCCGTCGTGGCTGAAGCGCGGCGATCTTCTGGTCGTCAACAACACCAGGGTCATCCTCGCTCGCCTGCTCGGTCGGCGCGTGCCGAGCGGAGGAGCTGTCGAGTGTCTCCTGCTCCGCCGACTCGATGAGGAGCGGTGGGAGGCGCTGATGCACCCGGGGCAGAAACTGAAACCCGGTGACCAGGTCGAATTTGGTGAGCCGCCACAGCTGTCTGGCGAAGTTTTAGAGCGGCACTTTCATGGACGTCGAACAATCAAATTGTGGGCCGACGACGAACGAGATGTCATGGACATCATCGGGAGGATTGGGCACGTGCCCCTGCCGCCGTACATTCGGCGACCGGACGAACTCGAAGACCGCGAACGTTACCAGACCGTCTATGCGAGCATCACCGGATCGGTTGCGGCGCCCACGGCCGGTCTCCATTTCACCCCGTCGCTCCTGCAGATGCTGGACGCCAGGGGCGTGGAACGTGCGGAGATCACGCTGCATGTGGGGTACGGCACCTTCAAGCCTGTCCGCTCTGAGCGCGTGGAAGAGCATGTCGTTGATCCGGAATCTTTCGCCATCGGCGCGGCCGCCGCTCGGGCCATAACCAGAGCCCGGAATGAGGGGCGTCGAATCGTGGCGGTGGGCACTACCACCGTGCGAACCCTCGAAGCTTCTGTAGCCCGTGGTTCAGGGCAGGTTGAGCCGTCGACGGGTCTCGTAGATCTCTTCATTTACCCGGGATTCGAATTCGCCGCGACGGGGGCATTACTGACGAACTTTCATCTTCCCCGGTCTTCGCTGCTCATGCTGGTCTCCGCATTTGCCGGCCGGACGACGGTGCTTGCGGCGTACCAAGAAGCGGTTGCACGCCGCTATCGCTTCTACAGCTACGGGGATGCGATGCTGATTGTGTGACGTCCGTAGCGCGCACGCTTTAGCGTGCGCAGGGGAGTCTTCTGTTAGAATTAAGAGTTCGCGCCGGTGTAGCTCAGTTGGTTAGAGCACGCGGCTCATATCCGCGGAGTCCGGGGTTCAAGTCCCTGCACCGGCACCACAATTTGAACTGACGCCGATCGAGAATCGGGACGTCCGGCTTTAGCCGGACTTTCCGATCCCCGAATTCCCCTCGGCCAGGTCCAGATCCTTTATGCAGCCGCTCGTTGCAAGCGTCCGGCGGACGATCCGGCGGAACGATCTCGTTCCCCAAGGGGCACGAGTCATGGTCGCGGTCTCGGGTGGATCCGACTCGGTTGCGCTCCTGCATCTGTTGCACGAGCTCCAACAGGAGGGGGACCTCGTCATCGGAGGGGTGGCCCATTTCAACCATCGGTTGCGAGGGGCGGCATCGGACGAGGATGAGGCGTTCGTCCGCTCGTTGGCGGATTCGTTTGCCATTCCTTTCGTCGTGGATTCGGCCGACGTTGCAGCCGCGGCGCATGCGGATCGCACATCGCTCGAACTGGCTGGACGGCGGTTGCGGTACGAATTCTTGGGTCGCGCGGCCGTGTCCCTTGCCGTCGATCGTGTGGCCGTCGGGCATACGCGTGACGATCAGGCTGAAACCGTTCTGATGCGCCTTGTGCGTGGCGCAGGTCCGGTCGGACTCGCGGGCATCCACCCCCGCGCGGGGATGATTGTCCGGCCGCTCGTCGACATCACACGACGCGAGCTTCGTCGCTATCTCTCGGAGCGCGCGATTTCGTTTCGTGAGGACGCCAGCAACGCCGACGTCGCGATTCCCCGCAACCGCATCCGTCATGAGCTGTTGCCCGTTCTCAAAGAGCGATTTTCTCCAGGGATTGTCGAGACGCTGGGTCGTCAGGCAGAAATCGCGCGCGAAGACGCCGCGTATTTCGACGCGATCGTGGCGTCCGAATTGCGGCGGGTCATTCGCAAAACAGATGATGGTCTCGCGATCGATTTACCGACACTTGCCGCGTATCCGCCAGCCATTGCACGGCGTCTGGTGAGGCGCGCCATGGAACTGGTGGCTCCTGGCCGGTTCCTCGGGTTCGATGCGGTGGAGTCGGTGCTGGATTTGACCGACAAGAACTGTGAGAAGGGGCAGATCGATGCGCCCGGTCAACGGGTGGAACGTTGCGGCGAGACGATCGTCTTACATGTTAGGCAGGGGCGAAAGCTCAGCGCCGATGCGGACCAACCGGTGGCTTTCAGCTATTCGCTATCGGTTCCCGGGGAAGTGCCGTTGCCTGAGGCACACTGCCTGATTTCGGCCGAGTTCGGCCGGGATGCCACAGGGCGGGACTGGACGGCAGAGCCGGCCGATTCCGCGGTGGTGGCCGCCACCGCGCTGGTGGACCCCCTCACGGTTCGGAGCAGGCAGGCGGGCGACGTGTTCCGGCCCTTCGGGCTGGGGCGGCGTAAGAAACTGCAGGATTTCTTCGTAGACCGCAAGATTGGGCGTTCTGTGCGGGATCGGGTGCCGATTGTGGTCGATGGCCGGGGCCGTATCGTGTGGGTGGCCGGTTACGCAATTGGTGAGGAGTTTAGGGTGATCGACCCCGCGGAAGCCGTGGTAATCTTGAGGTTACAGCATTTGGGAGGCGACGGGTGAACTCTACGCTCAAGAGTCTACTGTTCTGGATCGTGCTAATCCTGGTGGCGCTGCTGGTCTACAACTTCTCCACGAAGTTGCAGCCGCACGACCGCCCGATTCAGTTCAGCGAGTTCATGGCGAAAGTGGACTCGGGCGAGGTCTCCAGCGTTGCCCTGGTGGGCAACGAAATCAGCGGCACCTACCGCAACAACGACAGTTTCAAGAGCTACGCTCCCACTCAGTACGAAGGCCTCGCCAACCGGCTCATTGAAAAGGGCGTGGCGGTCTCTTCCCGCGAGCCGACGACCAGTCCGTGGGCATCGCTGCTCTATTCCTGGGCCCCGATTCTGTTGTTGATTGGGTTCTGGATCTTCTTCATGCGCCAGATGCAGAGCGGCGGCAACAAGGCTCTGTCGTTTGGTAAGAGCAAGGCGAAGCTCTCCTCGAGCGCGCAGAAGAAGGTGACGTTCAAGGATGTGGCCGGCGTCGATGAGGCGAAGGAAGAACTGCAGGAAATCATTGAATTCCTGAAAGAGCCCCAGAAGTTCCAGAAGCTGGGCGGTCGCATTCCGAAAGGCGTGCTCCTCATGGGCCCCCCGGGAACGGGCAAGACGTTGCTCGCCCGCGCGGTTGCCGGTGAGGCCAACGTTCCGTTCTTCTCCATCAGCGGTTCGGACTTCGTCGAGATGTTCGTGGGCGTTGGAGCCTCACGCGTGCGCGATCTGTTCGAACAGGGAAAAAAGAACGCGCCCTGCATCGTGTTCATTGACGAGATTGACGCGGTGGGCCGTCATCGGGGTGCCGGGCTCGGCGGCGGGCACGACGAGCGCGAGCAGACGCTCAATCAGCTCCTCGTCGAGATGGATGGATTCGAGTCGAACGAAGGCGTCATCCTCGTGGCGGCGACGAATCGACCCGACGTGCTCGACCCCGCGTTGTTGCGCCCCGGCCGGTTCGACCGTCGGATCGTTGTCAACCGCCCGGATGTCAAGGGACGCGAAGGCATCCTCAACGTCCACACGCGGCGAATCCCGACCGCCGATGACGTCGACGTTGGTGTGCTCGCTCGTGGGACCTCGGGTTTCTCCGGCGCGGATCTCGCGAATCTGGTCAACGAAGCGGCCCTCAGCGCTGCGCGCTACAACTGCAAGACGGTCCGGATGGCCGACTTCGAGTTCGCCAAGGACAAGGTGCTGATGGGCGCCGAGCGGCGCTCGATGATTATTTCCGACGCGGAAAAGCGCGTGACCGCAATTCACGAGGCGGGGCACGCCCTGCTGACGGTACTGCTGCCGCTTGCGGATCCCATTCACAAGGTCACGATCATTCCCCGAGGCATGGCGCTTGGGCTCACGCAGCAGCTGCCAGCCGACGAGAAGCACAACTACTCCAAAGAATATCTGGACGATCAAATCGCCATTCTGCTGGGTGGTCGCATTGCCGAGGAAATCACGATGAACAGCGTGACGACCGGCGCCGGCAACGACCTGGAGCGGACGACGGAGCTCGCCCGCCGGATGGTGTGCGAATGGGGCATGAGCGAGGCCATGGGACCGCTCACCTTCGGCAAGAAGGAAGAGCAGATCTTCCTCGGCCGCGAGATCGCGCAGCACCAGGACTACAGCGAAGACACGGCGGTCCGGATCGACCAGGAAGTCAAGCGGTTGGTCACGTTGAATTACGCGCGAGCCCACACGATTCTCGTGGCGCACAAGGAACCGTTGATGAAGATCGCTGACGCCCTTCTCGGGCGCGAAGTGCTCGATGCCGAGCAGGTGCGCCGGTTGGCCGCAGGGCTCCCGCTGGAAGATACGCCCGCCGTCGCGGCAACCACTCCGCCGGCTCAGGAAGAAGACGATGCGCGGCAGCGATCGAAGGAGCGTCCGCTTCTCGTGCCGCCAATGTCGCTCAAGAAACCGCTGCCACAGGAATAGAAAGTCGGAAGTCTCAAGTCTGAAGTCTCAAGTAAAGTCTCAAGTCTGAAGTTCCAAGAACATCGCAAAGCTGAAACTTCAAACTTGGAACTTCACTTGAAACTTCAGACTTGAGACTTCAGACCTCCTCTGTGTTCCCTCGCAAAACTTACGACATTGCATTGCCGGGACGAGACGCTCTCCGTCTGGGTGAGCGAACACTCGTCATGGGCATCCTCAACGTCACCCCGGACTCCTTTGCCGACGGCGGCCGCTTTCTCGACCCAGACGACGCAGCCAGGGCGGCCGAGGACCTGGCGTCGTCCGGGGCCGACATTATCGACATTGGCGGGGAATCCACCAGGCCGGGCGCGGAGCCTCTGACAGGCGCCGAAGAAGTGGCCCGGGTGCTGCCTGTCATTCGCCGAATCGTGGCGCGCGTGCGGACGCCGCTGTCCATTGACACCTACAAGGCCGAAGTTGCACGCCTGGCGCTCAACGAAGGCGTCTCGATTGTGAACGACATCAGCGGCCTGCGGTATGATCCTTCCCTCGCACAGGTCGTCGCCGCTGCTGGCGCCGCGCTGGTCCTCATGCACACGCGCGGCCGTTCCAGGGACATGTATCTCGAGGCGGTCTATGAGGACGTGGCCGTCGACGTGACCCGGGAACTGGAGGAGTCGATCGCCCGTGCGGTTGCCGCGGGTGTGCCGAAGACGCAGATCATTGTCGATCCCGGCTTGGGCTTCGCGAAGCGGCCGGAACACAGCTACGCGGCCCTGGCTGCGCTTCCGGCGCTGGCGTCACTCGACCGGCCGATCCTGATTGGACCGTCGCGAAAATCGTTTCTGCAGGCGGCAATCGGTCATCGCACGCCGGACGCGCGACAGTGGGGCAGCGCTGCCGCCGTTGCGGCCGGTGTCTTCTTTGGTGCGCATGTCGTTCGGGTTCATGATGTGCCGGAAATGGTGGATGTCGTGCGCGTTGCTGACCGGTTGAGAGCCGTGGGATGACTAACCACCGACCACTGTCCACTAACCACTGATTCCGATGCCCAACTGGCTCATCGATCTGCGTCTGCCGTCCATCGGATGGAGAGACCTGCTCGATCTCGCGATCATCTCTCTGGTCATTTACGAGATCCTGAAGGCGATTCGCGGCACTCGCGCGGTGCAGATGGCCATCGGCTCGGCCATGTTCGTGCTGGTGTTTTATCTGTCGCAGTGGGGCGACCTCGAGACCGTCAACTGGCTCGTACGCAACATCGCCTCGTACATCGTGTTCGCGATGATCGTGCTCTTTCAAGACGACATCAGGAGAGCCCTGGCCCACCTGGGCCGCGGACCAGTCTTCCGGTACTTCCTGGGCACCGAAAGCGCTGATGAAGTCATCGAGGAGCTGGTGGGTGCCACAAAAAGCCTGGGAGCTGAGCGTGTTGGCGCCATCATTGTCATCGAACGCCAAATCGGGCTGCGCAACTATATCGAAGGGGGAATCCCCCTCGACGCGACTCTGACGTACGACCTCCTCATCAGCATCTTTCAGCGTGGGTCGCCGCTGCACGACGGCGCGGTGATTGTTCAGCGCGATCGGGTGGCTGCGGCCGGGTGTTTCCTGCCACTGACGGTGAATCCACAGCTCAGTCGGACGTTGGGAACGCGCCATCGTGCGGCGATCGGATTGACAGAAGAGAACGACGCCGTCGCCATCGTCGTCTCCGAGGAGACGGGTATCGTGTCGCTGGCGCTCGATGGCCAGATTGAGCGCGATCTTGACGGCAATCGATTGAGGGACAGGCTCCACCAGCTCTTGAGAAGCCGGCGTCCCGAGCCTGTGGCTCACGAGGTTGCGAGCGCCCGATGAGGTTCAACCCTTTTCATAACATCGGGCTGAAGATCGTGTCCGTATTCATTGCGGTGCTGCTCTGGTTCGTCGTGGCAGGCGAACAACCGGCAGAGCGCGGGCTGCGTGTGCCGATTGAGTTGCAGAATCTGCCTGCCACCATCGAGGTGGTGGACCTGCCGGTCGAAACCGTGGACGTGCGGGTTCGCGGCCCTTCCGGTACGCTCAGTCGACTGGCAGCCGGCGACATGGTGGCCGTGCTCGATTTGCAGGCGGCACGGCCGGGCCAGCGATTGTTTCACCTCACACCCGACCAGATTCGAACGCCGTTTGGCGTGGAAGTGGCGCAGGTCAATCCGCCGACGGTCGCACTGCGTTTTGAAACGGCTGCCACGCGCGCGGTGCCCGTGGCGCCCGCCGTGATTGGAGAAGTGGCCAAGGGCTTCGTCATTCGGGACATTACCGCCGTGCCGGCCACCGTCGAGGTGATCGGGCCGCAAAGTGCGATCCAACGTCTGAGTGAGGCGCTCACCGAGCCGGTGTCGGTCGAAGGTGCGAAAACGAGCGTGCGGGAAGCCGTGACGGTTGGAGCGGCCAGCCCGAACGTTCGCCTGAAGATTGCCCAACGCGCGATTGTGACGGTCGACGTGGTGCCGGCCCCAACGGAACAGACCCTTGATCGCGTGCCTGTCCGGGTGAGAAACGTCGCAAGCGGGCTCATGTCGAGAGCCATTCCTTCGGTGGTCACGGTACGTGTTCGCGGCTCACGGGAGGCGGTCGATCGGCTGCGCGGCGATGCCGTGACGGTCTTTGTTGACGTCGCTGGACTCGGTCCCGGCTTGTACGAGTTGGCTCTGCGCACGGACCGCACGACGACCTTCGGGGTGGCCGGAATGGAGCCGTCGGTCGTCCAGATTGTGCTCGAATAGCTTCAAGTTTTCAGTTTTTCCGTTCTCACACTCAGTCAACAGCGCTCGAAAGGCCGGGGCTAGGGGAATGACCTCTTTGAGCCGAGAACTGAACTGACGACGAGCAGACTCAAAACCGAAAACTGTGAACTGAGAACTGAAAACTGACTATGACCGATCGACTATTTGGGACCGATGGCGTGAGGGGCACGGCCGGCCGGGCACCGCTCGATGTGGCGACAATCCGTCGTCTTGGCGCGGCCCTGGTTCGGGTGCTCGCGGCATCACCGACGCGATTGATTGTCGGGCGTGATACGCGGGAATCGAGTCCGTGGATCGAGCGTGAGCTCGCCTACGGGGCACGCACGGCCGGCGCGCTGGTGACGAGCGTTGGCGTCCTGCCCACGCCGGCGGTTGCCTATCTGACTCGAGCGAAAGGGCTCAATGCGGGCCTGATGATTTCGGCCTCGCACAACCCGTTCGAGGACAACGGCATCAAAGTGTTCTCAGGCGAAGGTGCGAAGTACGGAGAGGCGACCGAACGTCAGATCGAAGCGCTTGTGGCCGATCGATCCTGGACCGTACCCGACGGCGAGGCGCCCGTCGTGGACAGCGCCAACTACGTGGACGCCTACCTCGAGCATGCTCGCGTGGCCCTGCCGGAACCTGGTGCTCTCGAAGGGGCCCGGATTGGGCTTGATTGCGCGAACGGCGCGATGACCGGCCATGCGGCGCGGCTCCTGCAGACCATGGGCTTCAAGGTCCTGGAGTTCGGATCGACTCCTGACGGCCGCAACATCAATCTTGGTTGTGGCTCGACCCATCCAGAGACGTTGGCTGCCGAGGTGCGGGCGCAGGGACTGCGGCTGGGTGTCGCGTTCGATGGTGACGGCGACCGGGCAATCTTCGTCGATCACCACGGCCAGATCGTGGACGGCGACGCCGTGCTGCTGATGTGTGCACGCCAGATGAAAGCCGAAGGGCGCCTCAAGGGCAACGCGGTGGTTGCCACGGTGATGAGCAACATTGGTCTCGAAATCGGATTACGAGACAGCGGAATCGAACTTGTACGATGCGCCGTTGGCGACAAGTACGTGATGGAGGAGCTCGTGGCTCGCGGGCTCGTGCTCGGAGGAGAGCAGTCTGGTCACATTATCTTTGCCGACCAGATGTATACGGGCGACGGCCTCATCACCGCGTTGAACGTCCTCCGCACGATTGCGACGACTGGCCGTGAGCTGGCCGATCTGGCTGGGCAGCTGCAACGATTCCCGCAAGTGCTGGTCAACGTGCGGGTCCGCCGCCGAACGGAGTTACGCGACATTCCGGAAATTGCCAACGTCATGACTGGCATCGAGGGGCGGCTCGGCCGTCAGGGCCGTTTGCTCGTCCGCTATTCCGGAACTGAACCGCTGCTGCGAATCATGCTCGAGGGTCCCGACGAGGGTACCATTCAGCTCTGGGCGAATGAGATTGCCGATCAGGTCCGGAAACACTTAGCCTGATGATTGAATGATTCGCCTGTCGGTCAACGTCAACAAGGTTGCCACGCTCCGAAATTCCCGCGGCGGCTCTGAGCCCAGCGTGTTGCAGGCCGTTCGCGTGTGTGTTGATGCCGGTGTTCCGGGTATCACCGTCCATCCGCGAGCCGATGAGCGTCACATCCGGCCAGGCGACGTCCGGGAGATCGCCAAGGAGCTCGCGGCCCGCCCGGATGTCGAGTTCAACATCGAGGGCGATCCGCGGCCCGATCTCATTGCCTTGGTTCAAGAGGTCCGCCCCCACCAGTGCACGCTCGTGCCGGTCAAGCCCGGTGAAATTACGAGCCAGGCCGGCTGGTCTCAGGACACCCCGCCGAACGCGATGGCCGAGATCATCAGCCGGCTGCACGATCACGGCGTGCGCGTGAGCCTGTTCGTCGATCCCGTGGCGGAGCCCATCCGCTGGGCGGCGTCGATTGGTGCCGATCGGGTGGAGCTCTACACTGAACCCTTCGCACGGGCGTTCGCGCGGGGTGCGGCGAGTCAGGATGCAACGGCCAGTTTTCAATCCTACGTGGCCGCCGCCGAGCTGGCCCACTCGCTCAGCCTGGGCATAAACGCCGGTCACGATCTCGATCTCGAGAATCTCACGCTGTTTCGATCCTTGCCCCACCTTGACGAAGTGTCGATTGGCCATGCCCTCATGAGCCACGCGCTGTTTGTCGGGCTGGATCGCGCAGTCCGCGAGTACCTGCAGGTGCTGCGATAGAGAATCGCGACGCACTATCGGCTCACCAATCGCGAATCCCGAATCCCGAGTCCCCAATCCCCGATCCCCAATTCCCCGGTGTATCATCTGGGCAGAGACTTCACGTTGAGACTCGATTCACTCATTTTTGGCGTCGCGGGTGTCTGTTTCGGTCTGATCGCAGGCTGGGTGATTGGCGCGCAGTACGCGCAGCGGTCCCCGGTGCAATCAACCGTCAGCACCGAGTCAACTGCGCCACCACCGTCGTCGCAGGCCAACACGCCGGCGATTATCGATGAGAATCGTGCTCAGACGTTGCAGGCCATTGCCGAACGTGACCAGAAGAACGTCCAGAGCCGCGTGCAGCTGGGAAATCTCTACTACGACGGCGAGCGTTACGACCAGGCCATTCCCTGGTACGAACAGGCGCTCAAGCTGGATGCGAACAATGCCGACGTGAGCACCGACCTGGGTGTCAGTTACTATCAGACGAACCAGCCGGACAAGGCGCTCCAGCAGTTCGAGCATTCGCTCAAAGTCAATCCCAAACACGTCAAGACGCTCTTGAACATTGGCGTGGTCAGGGCTTTTGCCAAACAGGACCTCGAAGGCGCCACGAAGGCCTGGAAGCAGGTTGTCGAGCTGGCGCCGGGCACTCAAGAGGCTCGCGTGGCGCAGCGTGCGCTTGAGACCATCTCGGATGCGCACCAGGGCATCGGCGGTTCGGCTTCTTCGTCGGGACAGGGAAGGTAGTGCGGTGCTGGTCCGGCTGTTGCTGCTTGCGCTGTTGGTGCTCCTGGTCGGCCGCGCGATCTGGCGTCTGGTCGAAGGGATTGTGGCCGGCGCATCGTTGCCGGGTCCGTCGGGTCCCCCTCAGAAAAGCGAGCGAATGGTTCGCGATCCGGTCTGCGGGACATTCGTGGTGCCCTCGCGCGCGTTGAGCCTTGCCACCGGCGGCCACATCGAGTACTTCTGCTCGGAACACTGTCGAACGGCATTTGATCGCCAGCCGAAATCATGAACCACTTGTCCGAGGAACATCTCCGCGCCGACATCGTGGAAATCGGCCGGCGGCTTCACGAGCGCGCGTACATCGCGTCGAACGACGGGAACATCAGCGTCCGACTGAGCGATGACCTGCTCCTGACCACGCCCAAGGGCGTATCGAAGGGCTTCATGTCGCCGGACATGATGGTCGTCACCGATCTCGCCGGGCGAAAGATCCGCGGACACCGCGATCCCTCCTCCGAGTTGCTCATGCACCTGGAGGTGTACCGCAGCCGGCCCGACGCGCGGGCGGTTGTTCATGCGCACCCGCCGGTTGCAACCGGGTTTGCGGTGGCAGGCATTCCACTGGATCGGGCCGTGCTGGCTGAAGTGATTACGACGCTCGGCAGCATACCGATTGCCGACTACGGCACGCCGTCCACACAGGAGCTTCCGGACGCCGTCCGCAAGTACATCAAGGCCCACGACGGGCTGCTTCTGGCCAACCATGGCGCCCTGACGGTTGCCGGGGAGTTGTTTGCAGCCTATTACAAAATGGAAACCATCGAGCACTTCGCCCGTATCAGTCTCGTGGCCAGGCTTCTGGGCCGAGAACGACTGCTGTCGCGCGAGGAGGTCGAGCGGCTGCAAGGTTTGCGCGGGACATACGGCATCGCGGCCCCGGCCCCCATTTGCTCGGACGAGGAGTTGGCGGCAACCGACGAGGCGAGCTGTCAGGTCATCCAGGCGCCGTCTGCACCCGGCTTGCGGCTGGTCGATGACGGACTGGAACCCGTACGCACGGTGTCTGTCGGAGAGAGCAAAGAGGGGGAAATTCGGCTAACATACCGCGAGCTTACGGCGTTGATTGAGGAAGCCGTGAAGGCGTTGCGATAGCAGGGGGCAAACCTAAGACCGTAGCGCGCACGCTTTAGCGTGCGCGAGGCAAAGTTGGAGGGCAGCATGGGAGAGGCGCTCGGCATGGTCGAGACCAAAGGTCTGGTGGCCATGATTGAAGCGGCGGATGCGATGGTCAAGGCCGCCAAGGTCACCCTGGTCGGCTGGGAGAAAATCGGGGCCGGCTATGTGACCGCGATCGTGCGGGGTGATGTCGCGGCGGTCAAAGCGGCGACGGACGCGGGTGCCGCGGCTGCCCGACGGGTCGGCGAGCTCGTCTCGGTTCACGTGATCCCGCGACCGCACGCAAACCTCGAGGACGCGCTGCCGATTGGCAAGGCCAGCGTGAAAGCCTGAAGTAGAGTCGGCCCTCACGCGTTCCCGCCATGATTCTCGCGAAAGTCGTGGGCACGGTCGTTGCCACCCGCAAAGATCCTCGCCTCGTCAGCAGCAAGCTTCTCATTGCCCGTGCGATGGATCCTCACGGCAAGGCCGACGGCAACTATCTGGTGGCCGTCGACACCGTCGATGCCGGCGTCGGTGAGACCGTTCTCATCGTCAGCGGCAGTTCGGCGCGGATGGCCTCGGGGCTCAAAGATTGTCCGGTCGATGCCGCGATCGTCGGTATCGTGGATGCCATCGAGTTGAACGAATGAGAGTTTTCGGTTGTCAGTCGCACTGAGAACTGAAAACTGAAAACTGAGAACTGAATTCCCATGCAGCTGGCCCGTGTTGTCGGCGACATCGTGACCACTCACAAGGATCCGGGGTACGGCGGTGTCTCGCTTCTTCTGATCCAACCCATCACGTCTGCGGGGGCTGCGACGGGTCGGGTCCTGGTAGCAGTTGATGCCATGGGGGCAGGCGTTGGCGAAACGGTGTTCTTCGTTCGCGGCAAAGAGGCCAGTTTTCCGTTTGCCCCGGTCGAGGTTCCCGCGGATGCCGGAATCGTCGGGATTGTCGACCACTGGACTGTCTAGCAAGATGCTGAAAGTGCATCTTTACCACGGAGGTCACAGAGGTCACAGAGCGGTTTTGGGTTTTCCTCTGTGCCCTCCGTGGCCTCTGTGGTGATAACGGGTTTTTAGGCTATGCAAATCGCCCGCGTGATCGGGACCGTCGTTGCGACCAAGAAGCACCAGAAGTTCGAGGGAGCAAAGCTGCTGCTCGTTCAGCCGCTGATGCCGAACGACACGCCGCGTGGGCCCGAGCTGCTGGCTGTGGACGGCGTCGGTGCTGGAGTGCACGAGAAAGTGCTGATCGTGCTCGAAGGACGAGCGGCGGGAGAAGCGCTCGGTCGAAAAGGCGCGCCCGTCGATGCCGCGATCGTTGGAATCATAGACAGCATTGACATTAATGATGACTGAAATTGATGATGATTGAAATTGGTGATGACTGAAGAAGAACTGCGCACGATCGTCCGCGATGCCATCGCTCGACATTTGAAGGGTGAAGGAGGAACCCTCCCTCATCCGGGCGGATTCGGAAGCGACGAGCGCGCGGTCGTTGATCGCACATGCCAGTCACTCTCGACTTCCGGTGCTGGCTGGCGACCGCCTGGGCGAAGGTGTGTGTTTGATTGAGCCGTCGGTCGGCTGCAACCACTGCGGCTACTGCCAGTCATACGGGCACTGATTGCATGAAACCCAGAGTCGTGGTGACGCGGAGGATTTTCGACGAATCGTTGGCGACGCTGGCGAAGCACTGCCAGGTCGACAGTAATCAGGCAGATCGTCCCTTGAACCCGAAGCAGCTGCTGCAGAAGCTGAAAGGGAAGGATGGCGTGATCAGCCTGTTGACCGATCGCATTTCAGACGACGTGCTGGCGAAAAATCCGCAATTGAAGATCGTGTCCAACGTGGCGGTGGGCTACAACAACGTCGATGTGAAGGCCGCGACAAAGCGTGGCGTGCTGGTCACCAACACACCTGGGGTGTTGGACGATACGACGGCCGACTTCACGTGGTGCCTGATTCTCGCGACGGCAAGAGGTCTGGTGGGGGCGGATCGAACCTTCAGGTCCGGAAAGTGGAAGGGCTGGGGCGTGATGCAGTTCCTGGGTCACGATGTGCACGGGAAGACCCTGGGAATCTGCGGATTCGGGCGGATAGGAAAGGGCGTGGCGCGACGTGCCAGAGGCTTCGACATGCGAATCCTCTACACCGACGTCCAGCGCGTCCCTGAAGCCATAGAGCAGGAGTACGGCGTGCGATTCGTCGACAAGAAAACGCTGTTGCAGGAATCCGACATCGTCACGCTCCACGTCCCTCTATTTCCGGAGACGACCCACTATATTGGCGCGTCAGAGCTGGCCATGATGAAGAAGCAGGCCATACTCATCAACGCAGCGCGGGGTCCGGTCGTCGATGAAAAGGCTCTGGTGAAAGCGCTGAAAAACGGGCGCATTGCTGGGGCGGGCCTCGACGTCTACGAAAAGGAACCCAAGCCGGCTCCAGGCCTGACGAAGCTGTCGAACGTCGTCGTGGCTCCTCATATTGCCAGCGCTTCAGTGGAAACCCGCCGCAACATGTCCAATATGGCCGTCGCCAACTGTGTGGCCGGCCTGTCGGGCGAGCGTCCGCCCAATCTCGTCAATCCCGACGTCCTCGATAAAGGCGTTTGACGCCAATGGGGTCAGACCCCATTTTTACGGTTTTCGTAAATGGCGCAGCGTAACCGTACTGTCGGGCCTGTCATGCGAGCCCTCGCACGCGCGATTGATGGTCTCGAGCTTCCGGCGGTCGAGAAAATTGCCGAATCGCGCGCAGAAGATCCATTCGAAGTGTTGATTGCCACGCTGCTGTCGGCGCGCACGCAGGATGCCACGACCTATGCGGCGTCGGAACGGCTGTTCAAGGCCGCGAACACCCCGGAGGCGATGTCCCGGCTCTCCGTGCGCAGAATCGAGCGTCTGATCTATCCGGTGAGCTTCTACCGACACAAGGCGCGCCACGTGCGAGCGACGTGCAAAATGCTCATCACGCGGTTCAACGGACGTGTGCCGGACACGCTGGACGAACTCGTGACCTTGCCAGGTGTCGGCCGCAAGACGGCAACGCTGGTCTTGATCCTCGGCTATCAAAGCCGACGGCATATCTGTGTCGATACTCACGTGCATCGCATCGCCAACCGCCTCGGCTGGGTTCGCACGAGCATGCCCGAGGAGACCGAGCAGGCGCTCTATCGAGCGACGCACCCTCGTTGGTGGCCATACATCAACCTGTACCTCGTGACGTGGGGGCAGAACGTTTGCAGGCCGGTTTATCCGCGGTGCGGGGACTGCGTGATTAGCGAGGCCTGCCCCAGGGTAGGCGTCGAGCGGATGGCGTCTCGCAGGTCTGGGTAACGTTCCACGAATTCTGGCGGGTACTCTCCCTCAATCGGCTCACCGAGCTGCCGCTTGATCATCACGGCATTGGCGACAGACTTTGCCGCGAAGTGGTTGTTGAGATAGAGGTGCATCTTCTTGACCAGTTGCCGCACGGCGACAGCGGTCTCCGCGTAAGGCCTCAGCTCGTCGGCTGAGTACAAGTAGTCGTAACGATCTTCCGTGCGTTCGTGGCGCCACCAGGCGGCCGCGTTGCGCCCGTGCAGTCGAAGGTAGTAGAACCCCTGCACGTTGGGGAGAAGGTTCTGGCGGATCGAAAAACGGAACTTGGGCTCGTCGATTTGCGTCCATGCGGCCCCGAATGCGTTCAACAGCGATAACGTGTCGCCGACGTGGTCGCTCCAGGTGCGGTGACGAAGTTCCACGGCCACGGGATACTCGGAGAACGCTCGAAGCAACCAGGCGAGATATTCACGACTTTCGGGCACGTCCTTGAAGCTCGGCGGAAACTGCGCGAGCAATGCTCCCAACCGACCAGAAGAGGCAATCGGATCGATGCCGCGCCGAAAAGTGTCGATGTCGGCCTGACTTGGCGTCAACAGGGCCTGCGGCAGCGGTTCGGACACACGAGCCGCGGCACGCGCAGCTTCGGCGTACATCTTCGGGTGAGTAAATTTTCTGTACAGCTTCAGCGAGAACTCGAATCCCGGCGGTGTGCGCTCGACCCAGGCGCGGGTGACCGATGCCTTGGGTTCACCGTAAAAGGTAGAGTTGACCTCGACCGTGTTGAAGTGTTCCGCGTAGTAAGACAGCTCGGTGAAGCCGCGAGGTCGCCTGGCCGGATAGAACACGCCATTCCACGTGCCTCGCCCGGTGGGATAGTTCCAGCCGGATGTGCCGATGCGGAGAATCCCGGCAGACATGATTCATTGTACCCCCGTTAGGCCGGCAGTATCCGGAATGACACCGAACGTGCAAAAATCAAGATCTGACCCCATGCTCACGGTCAACGAAATCTTTCATTCGATTCAGGGTGAATCGACGTACGCCGGAACGCCGTGCGTATTCGTCCGCCTGACGGCGTGCGATCTTCGCTGTTCCTGGTGTGACACGCCCTACGCCTTTTACGAGGGGCGCAAGGTGGCTCTCGATGAGGTTGTGACCCGGGTTGAAGCCTACAAGTGTCCGCTCGTTGAAATTACCGGCGGAGAGCCCTTGTTGCAGGAGGGTGTCTACCCGCTGATGGATCGTCTGCTGGGGGCTGGCCTCACCGTGCTCCTCGAGACTGGGGGTCATCTCGATACAGGGAAGGTGCCGGCGGCGGTTGTGAAAATCGTGGACGTCAAATGCCCTGGCAGCGGAGAGGCCGGCAAACAGGAGTGGAGGAACATCGATCGGCTGCTGCCGCACGACCAGGTCAAGTTCGTCATTCAGGACGAGGTCGACTACCGGTACGCCTGCGAGGTGGTCTCGAGATACGGCCTGGGCACGCGATGCGCAGCGGTGCTCTTTTCGCCCGTTCACGGCGTTCTCGATCCGCAAGTGTTGTCCGCGTGGGTACTTCGTGACCACGTGCCCGCTCGAGTCCAGCTTCAACTGCACAAGTACATCTGGGGCGCGGACGTCCGGGGCGTGTAATGGCTCCGAAGGCTGTCGTGCTCCTGAGCGGTGGTCTCGATTGGTACACAGCCGGTGCGATTGCACGCTCGGAGGGTTATGAGCTCTACGCGCTGACGATCGCGTACGGACAGCGTCACGCGATCGAGATCCAGGCCGCGACGCAAGTGGCCGCCGCGCTCGGTGCTGCCGCGCATCGGGTCGTTCCCATCGACCTGGCCTCATTCGGCGGATCCGCGCTCGTCGGCGATGGGTCGGTGCCCAAAGATCGCGCGCTCGACGATCCGTCCATTCCCGTCACCTACGTGCCGGCCCGCAACACGGTATTTCTGGCTCTCGCGCTCGCGTGGGCGGAAACGATCGGCGCGTCGAATATTTTCCTGGGTGTGAATGCGCTCGACTATTCCGGGTATCCGGATTGTCGGCCGGAATTCATCGAGGCGTTCGAGCATGTGGCGAACCTTGCCACGAAGGCTGGCGTCGAGGGAGCCCGCTTCAAAATTCACGTCCCCCTCGTCACGCTGAGCAAGGCCGAAATCATTCGGCTGGGCACGGGTCTCGCGCTCGACTACTCATTGACACACAGCTGCTACGATCCAGGCCCAAGTGGCACGCCATGCCGTCAGTGCGACAGCTGCAGGCTGCGTGCGAAAGGCTTCGAAGAAGCCGGCCTGGCGGATCCGCTGCTCGCGTAACTACGGTTTCCGGCTGAACCCCGCCAGCCGTTCGAGAGCGCGGTCGGCCGCTCGATCGATCTCGACTGGCGCGGCGTTGAAATTGTTCGCCACGATCGAGAACACGATCCGTTCGTTGTCTCGGGTTCTCAGGTAACCGGAAATCGCGCGCACGTTGGAGACGGTTCCGGTCTTCGCATGGACGTTCCCTTCGGCAACCGTTCCCTTCATCCGGTTTCCAAGCGTTCCGTCCCTCCCGGCCACCGGCAATGTCGCCTCGAACGGCCCCGCGTGTCGCGGATCGTCGGCGAGGTGCCGCAACACCGACACCAGCGTTTCGACCGTCACGTAGTTGTAGCGCGAAAGGCCTGAGCCATCGGACAGGACGACGGTGTCGGGTGAGAGGCCCCAGCGTCGAAGGACCTCAACCACGGCATCCCGGCCACTCTGAACAGTACCGCTCCGCCCATCTTGGGTTTTCAGCGTCTTCAGCAGGGTCTCGCCGTAGAGATTTCGGCTCACCTTCATCAGGGGCATTGCAAGTTCGGAGAGAGGTGGCGAGCGATGCGTGACGAGAACTCTGGCCGTCGACGTCTCCGGCGCGGGGAAGACGAAATCGATGTCCGACGCCGTGGCTGTGATGGTGATGCCGCGCGCGTTCAGGGCACGGTCAAGCGCCGCCAGGAAGAAGTCGGTCGGATTATCGATTGAAACGGTCCTCACCAGTTCAGGCGTGCCCAGCGGAATGGTTCCGCGCGCGAGGAGACGCGCACTGCCAGGGGCCCTTCGGAGATCGAGCGCGAACTCGCCATCTGGTGGGGATGTCGTGACGTGGTTCTCCACCACGAGGCCCCCATCAACAGGGCGCAGCCTGATTTCGCCGAGGTCGCCGACGACCGCTCCCGGCCGTATGGCCAGCTCGACCGCATTCTCGTCGAACGCGAGGGCACCCACTGGTGCGGCATATCCGTACGCGAGATCATCCCACGACCATCCGCCCCCTACGCCCTCGTCCTCAAACGCATTGTCGTCGCCAATCAGCCGTCCGTCGATGGCATGAATACCGGCGTTCCACAACTGGTCGGCCCACCCAGCCATCGTGCGGCCGCCATCGCCAACCCGATTACCAAGGCTCGGATCGCCGCTGCCGATCACGACGAGATCGCCCTTGAGCACGCCGCCCTCAATGGTGCCCGACGTGACGAGTCGTGTTTCGTAGGTGTAGTCCCAGCCCAGTTGCTCGGCGCTCGTCGCCAGCGTGAGGACTTTCATGTTTGACGCGGGCATCACGAGCTTCGAGGGATTTGCTGCGAACAAAATATCCCCGGTATCAATCGACTGAATCAGCACACCCCAGATCGAGCGTTCGAATGGGGGTGCGCCGAAGATCGTGGCAAGCTCAGCCTGCAGAGCCGGCAGAGGAAGGACCGTTGCCGGACGCGCCGCTTTGGCGGCACAGCCGCCGACGCTGATTCCGAGGACAAGAGCGACGGGCAGGACGAAAAGGGCCGCAGACGGTGCCTGGGGACGTCTACGGTAACGTGTGGTCATTCGCAAGCGTCCGGCCTGGCCGGACGACTCGTGCTACTTGAATTCGTCGAATGCCTTCAGAGCGTTGTCGAACGCCGAGGGTTCGACCTTCGCAGCACCGGATTCCCCACTTTTGACCGCGAACGTATCGCTGGCGCTCTTGCCGAACGTCACCCGTTCTTCCTTCTTTCCTTCGTCGGATTTCACCGTCACGATCGCGGCCGGGGTCTTGAGGGCGGTCGGCGGGACGGTGTCGGCAAAGGATTCAGCACGCAGCCCTGATATTTGTGTGAGGGCGGCCTCGAACTTGGTGGTGTCCAGGTCCTTCTTGGTTGGCGCAGTCAGCTGCCATTTGTCAGGTGCGTTCTCACCCGTTCCCTTGACCTTCTCGTAGACCGATGTGACGTTGTCGCGTGTCAGTTCGATTCGGGTGGCATTGAAAGACCTGAAGTCGAAGATGTCTTTCTTCCGGTAGTCGAGGGCTGGCTTTTCGAGTTCGGTTGCGAGGGCTTTTGAAATCGTGAAGACGATCGGCCGAGCCGTGTCGCGGGCATAGACGCTGCCGTCGGGTGAGGCCTTCCCGACCTCGAGAGTGTGTTTGCCGCCTCCAGCGATCACGGTTGCGGCGAGCGCCGGCTTGTCGAGCCCGTACTCTCTGAGGTCCTTCGGTTCATTTGCGGTCAGCGCCGTCATTTGAGCGGACTGAATTTGACCGATCACGCCCTCGATGGCGCTGTAATCGCCGCTGGCACGGCTGGGTTTCGTGAGGTTCCAATCGCTGCCTTCCTTGGCAAATGCCAGCGCATCCTTCGGGCGAACGATTTCGAGGGCCGTGACCTTGTCGCGCTCGAACTTCAAAACGGCTTTGTCCCGCAGCGCGAATGGTGTCTTGTTGAACGGTACTGTCGAGATAGCTCGCGATCAGGAAAACCCGCTTCGAATCGGGCGTCTTCGCGTAGAGCTCTCCCCCGGTTGGCGTCTTGTCGCCGAGCTGAAGGCGCGTTGGAGCTTTCTGCCCGCTGGCGCGAAATTCAATCTCGACTTTCGGCTCAGCCAGCCCATATTGCGCCAGCTCGCTCGCGTTCTCGTCGATGACACGCTGGATCTCGAGCGTGGAGAGCGTCTGGGCGATGCTGGTGGCTTCGGTTTGGTCGGCCGGTGTCCCTGTCGGCTCGACCATTTCCCACCCCGCGGATCCCTTCCGGAGTTTTGTCGTCTCGCCACCGGGAGCCTTGACGGTCAGCTCCTCGATCTTGTCCGCCTCCACCGTGAAGGCCTTCGGCTTTTCGTCGGCTGCGGGAGCGGGATCGCGCCTCGAGTCGTAGACGTAATATCCCAGCATGCCGAGAAAGACGGCAACCAGGATGAGAGTGGAGCGACCGCCACGCATTTACCGCCTCCGCCACCAGGTGTAGATGCCGGCGCCAAGAATCGCGCCGGGCACCAGAAGCATCGACAACAGCATGACGTACCGCTGTTGTGCCGCCGTCATCGTGATCCTGCGGTCTTCAGGCTGTCTCGGACGAATGGCAATGAGGTTCTCCTGCTGAGCCAGCCAGTTGACCGTGTTCAGGAACAGATCGGCGTTGCCACGAATGTTGCCCGTGTAATTCGCCACGAAATCGGAATCCCCAGGTACTGCCAGCCGGATTTCCGGCTTTGGCGGGTCATCTGGTTTCGCGGGTGTCGCGGGCTGCCCGCCGACGGGCGCGGACACGGCCACCGCCAGCGACACGGGACCTTGTTTGTCGCCCTTCGCTGGATCCATGGCGACCTCACCGGTCGCAATAAGTCCCTTGATGTCGGATTCGGCCCAGCTGCGCGCGCTCGTCTGGACGAAGGCCTGAGCAACCGGCTTGTCGGGGCCCGCACCCGGGGCTGGTGTCACCGATCGTGCCGTGGGATACGCCGTCACGAACGTGAAGCCTTCGGTTATGGCATGAGAGGGATAGGTGGCCGCAACAGGCACCTCGGGTCCCGTTCCAAGGAGCTGTCCCATCCCGCTGACGTCAACGACGATGTCATTACCGAGCTGGACGCCCCATTCCTCAATCAGCGCAATCAAATTCGTGAGCGACGGGCTGTCGACTTTGTCTGGCGGGTCGATCAGGAAAAGCACCTTGCCGCCCTTCCCGATGTAGCGCTTGAGTGCGTCGATCTCAGGTGGAAAGAAATCGGCGGTTGGCCCTGCGACGACGACCAGCGTCGCATCGGCTGGAACGTCCGACTCCTGGGCGAGCACCAGTTTCTCGACCTTGAAGTTGTCTCGGGCAAGCCCCGCGGCAATTCCGCTGTAGCCCAATCGGCGGTCCGAATTGGTTGGATCGTGCTCGCCATGACCCGACGTGAAGTAGGCTTTGTGCTCTTTTCCCGCGAGCACTTTGATGAGCCCATTGGTCAGGTCTTGTTCCGTGTTTGTGGTGACCCGTTCGACCCGGCCCATGTACTCGAACACCGTCGTCCCATTCACCTGGACGTCGTACTGCTTGGCCAGTGCCGGGCGTTTGGCCGGATCGACGTATTCCACTGATACCTGCTTCGACACATTCGCATACCCGTCGAGGCGGTCCCGGTACGCTGGAAAGTCGTCCTCGGGCGCAAAGACCAGAATCTTCACGGGAGCCGTCAGTCCGGCAGCAAGCTTGGTTGACTGCTCGGAGAGGCTGTAGATCTGATTCTTCGTGAGATCCCACACCTTCTTTTCTCGTGCCGCCAGATAGTTGAGGATGACCAGAATACCGAGAACTGCCACAACGCTGACGAGGGCCATCGAACCCAAGCGGGCCTGACGTCCCTGGAACAGACGCACGACTTCGCGCCACTGCCCCAGCATGTAGAGGACGATGAAGGCGAACCCTGCGTAGCGAGCCCAGCGTATGTAGGGGTCCCACCTGGGATCGAGCCTGCCGCTGAGCACAGCAAGCAGTGTGCCGAACACCAGCGCGATACCGATCCAACCAGCAATATTCAAAATGCGGTTCAGCATAAGCAGCTTTCAGCTATCAGCCTTGAGCTGTAGCGCGCACGCTTGAGCGTGCGCTTCACCTTCACCCCTCCAACGTTCGGTGTCGACCGACTTCGCGGTCAGAAACAAGGCAAAGGCAATGAAACTCAGGTAATAGACCAGGTGGCTCGTGTCGACAACCCCCTTGGAAAAATCATCCAGATGCTCGACGACCGACAGGTAGCGCAGGACGGCCTGCACAGTCGGCGGTGCCGACTCGCCGAACCAGCTGCTGATCCAAAGAGAAGAAGCACAGCAAACGTCAACACGCCGGCGACAATCTGGTTTTTGGTGGTGCTCGAGATGAAAAGCCCGACAGCCAGGAATGTTGCGCCCAGCAGCAGCAGACCGAGGTACCCGCTCAGAATCGACTGCCACTCGGGTGAGCCGTACACGAACAGGACGCCAATGTGGATCACTGTCACGAGCAACATCACCGCGTACAGCGCGAGCGTGCCGAGGAATTTTCCAATGATGATCTGAAAATCTGTCACCGGTGAGGTCAGCAGTAGCTCGATGGTGCCGGAACGCTTCTCCTCGGAGTACGTCCGCATCGTCAGCATTGGGAGGACGAAGAGGTTGATGACCGCGATGTTCATGAAGAGCGGCCGGATCATCCACTGGTTGATGTTGATGGGTTCGGCCTGCTGTCCCATCTGGGAGAACGAGTCGAATTGCATGCTGCGCTGCAGGAAAAACGCCAGACTCGTGATGTAGAAGCCGCCCACCAGCAACGCAAAGAACCCGATCATCACCCACGCGATGGGCGAGGCAAAGTAGCCGCGAATCTCTTTGTGGGCTATGGCAAGAATGTTACGCATTGACCGTCTCCGTTGAAGTCGTGGCCTCGGGCGTTTCCTCGGTCGTCAGGCTCAGGAAGATCTCTTCGAGGCTCATCCGCATTGGCCGCAACTCCAGCAACCCCCAGTTGTTCATGACAACGGCGCGAGCCAGTTCGCGACGTACGTCCTGGCCTTGCACGCTTTCGACCTCGTAACTGGTAATGACGTCCCGACGGTCCGAAACCGCGATCCGCGTGACCCCGGGCACGCGCTCGAGCACCGGCGCCGCATCTGCCCCCCCCGTATCCAGCTGAATAAACATCGTCTCTGAGCCACGCAAACGGGCTGTGAGGTTGGCCGGCGTATCTATGGCAACCACGCGTCCTTTGTTGATGATGACGACACGCTGGCAGGTCTGTGCAACCTCCGGCAGGATGTGGGTGCTGAGAATGATCGTATGCGTGCCGGCAAGTTCCTTGATGAGTTCACGTGTTTCGATGATTTGCTTGGGATCGAGCCCTGCCGTGGGCTCATCGAGAACCAGGACGTCTGGATTGTGCAAGATGGCCTGCGCCAGCCCCACGCGCTGCCGGTAGCCTTTCGACAGCTTGCCGCAGTGTTTGGCTCCCATGTCAGCAATGCGCGTGCGCTCCATGACGCGCTTGACCTGCGCGGTCCGGTCAGCAGGCGCCACACCTTTGATGCGGGCGACGAAGTTCAGATACTCCTGAACCGTCATCTCGGGATAGAGGGGCGGCGTTTCCGGGAGATATCCCGTGCGTCGTTTGGCCTCGACTGGCTGCTGAAACACGTCGAAGCCCGCGACAACGGCACGGCCTTCTGTCGCGGGCATGTACCCGGTGATGACTCGCATCGTGGTCGTTTTCCCGGCGCCGTTGGGTCCAAGGAATCCCAGAATCTCGCCGCGTTCGACCTTGAAACTGACGTCGTCCACCGCCGTTACGCGCCCATAGCGCTTCGTGAGGTGTTGGACCTCGATCACTGGTCAGACCCCCCTCGTTGAACGTGAGCTTCGGTGTAAGCTGAAGGACTGAAACTGCACCAACCGCAATCCTGGCCGTAAACTGAACTGGAACCTACGATAAATCGAATGGCTTCACGTGGGCAAGAGGGTGGGCGGTGACGCCAAGACGCAGAGTCCTGCTCGCGGCGGCAGGTGGGATTGTCCTCGTGGCCTGTCTTGCGGCCGGCTTGTGGTGGTGGAGTGGCAGCATTGTCCCGGCGCTCAGCGGGCAGGAGCAAGTGACTGGTCTTGCGAGACCGGTACAGATTGAGTTCGATCGTTACGCGATTCCCCACATCTACGCCAACACCCAAGATGACCTCTGGCTCGCGATCGGCTACCTCCATGGGCGGGAACGTCGTTGGCAGATGGAGCTGTATCGGCGAGCGGCGCAGGGCGGACTCTCTGAGCTGTTCGGCGAACGGATGTTGCCGACCGATCGCCGGTTTCTGCGGGTAGGTCTCAAGCGGGCTGCCGAAGCGGAGCTCGCGCGCACGACACCACAAATCCGAGCGGCCCTCGAGCGGTATGCGGAAGGCGTCAATGCGGCGACCCAGGCTGGCGGCCGATGGAAGCAGCCCCTCGAGTTCTACGCGTTGGGCGTCAAACCGGCCGCATGGCAACCCGCCGATTCGCTGGCCATCAGCAAGCTGATGGCGTGGCGCCTGGGCGAGAATCGCGGGGCGGAGCTGGTCCGCGCAGCACTCAGCGACATGCTGCCGCCGGGTCAGGTAGCGGAGCTGATGGGGACGACGCCCGCGTTTGCGCCGACGATTGTGGATCATGGGGACGGTCGCGGCGCCGGACCCGATTCGAGGTCGCAGATTTCCGCCTCGCGACCCCTTCGCTCTTCTGGGACTGCCAGGGAGCCGCTTCCCGAAGGGCTGCGATGGCTGAGTGACGAAAGCCAGGCCCTTAGCAACAGTTGGGTAGTGGCCGGGTCACACACGGCAACCGGGCGTCCACTCCTCGCGAACGACCCACATCTGGGTGTCGAGATGCCGGCTATCTGGTACGAGGCCCATCTCGTGGCACCGAATCTCGATGTGACGGGCGTCACGATTCCAGGGTTGCCTTTCGTCGTCATCGGCCATAACCAGCAGATTGCGTGGGGACTCTCCAATGTCGGCGCCGACGTGCAGGACTTTTACGTCGAGCGCGTCGATGCCAAGAAGCGGCTGTATCTCAATCGCGGCGCCTGGGTGCCCTTGAAAATCGAGCATCACGAAATCCTGGTCCGCGACCGGGCTCCCGAACAGTTCGACGTGTTCCTGACAGAACGCGGTCCCGTCGCCAACGTCGAGCTGTGGCAGGGGTTGACTCCTTCGGACGGAGCCGAGCCGCCGCTCACGGAGCGGCCGCTCTCGTTCCGGTGGGACGTCATCATGCATGGCGACACAGGTGGTACGTTCGAGGCGCTGGGTCACGCGAAAAATTGGGACGAGTTTCTTGCCGCGGTCCGGCGACTCGGGTCGCCTGCCCAGAACTTCGTCTACGCGGACACCGACGGCAACATTGGCTATGCCATGTCGGGATTGATCCCCGTGCGCACCTCACACGATGGCAGTGTGCCGACCGCGGGCGGAACTGGAGATGATGGATGGCGTGGGTTCGTGGATACCCGTACGTTGCCAACTGCGTTCAATCCGCCATCGGGAATGCTCATCGCTGCGAACAACGAGGTTGACAGTCGCTTTCCGCACATCATCGTGCGTGACTGGACCGCACCATTCAGGGCTCTTCGCATCCGGCGCCTGCTCGAGGGCCAGATGCTCGACGTCAAGGCATTCCAGCGGATTCAGAACGACCGCACCAGCGAAGCGGCCCAGTTGCTGCTGCCGGCGATTGACGCCGCCTCGACGGCTGCGAGGGGCAAGAATGAGGCTGCGCTGTTGACTACGCTGGACCGTTTGCGTCTGTGGGATCGTACGGCAGATGGCCGAGCCGTCGTCACGGTGTACGAGACGTTCGTGGCCGCCTTGTGGCGGCGCACGTTCGTGGATGAACTTGGCGAGCAGATTTTTCGACAGTTCTACCTGTGGGCGGGACGGGAGCGCTATGCGGGGCTGCATATGGTCATCAACGATCCGAACTCGCGCTGGTGGGACGATCAGGCGACGATTGACAAGCGAGAGACACGCGACGACATTGTCATGCTCGCCGCCGAAGATGCGATGCTCGTGCTGACCCGACGGTTCGGGGCGGAAACCGAATGGGCCTGGGATCGACTGCATGCCGTAAAGTTTTCGCATTCGCTAGGCGCTGGGGGAAGGCTTCTGGATCGGTTCTTCAGTCGAGGCCCGATTCCCATTGCTGGTGACGGGGAAACGGTCAACAAGACCACCGTGGATCTGCAAGAACCCTACAGGACCGCGGACCTGGCCTCGTATCGCCAGATTCTTGACGTAGGCGCCTGGGACAACTCACGCGCCGTGATTACGACCGGCCAGTCCGGTCATGCGAGAAGCCCTCACTATTTCGATCAGAATCCGCTCTGGCGCGAGGGCGAGTATCATACGCTGCCGTACACGAGACAGGCGGTGGTGGCGGCTCGGACGTCACAGCTGGTGTTGATCCCGAAGGCGAATTAAATGCGGATTAAGCAGGACGCGGATTAGCGCGGATCAACGAATAACGCGAAGGAGACGCTCAAATGGCTGCAGAGGTGGGTACCAAAGCTCCGGACTTTACGCTTCCGAACCAGGATCGCGAACCCGTGACGTTGAGCGAGCAGTTCAAGGGCGGTCCGGTGGTGCTGGCGTTCTTCCCGGCGGCATTCAGCGGGGTGTGTACGAAGGAAATGTGCACCTTCCGCGACACGATTGGCGAGCTGAACAAAATGTCCGCAAAGATCTTCGGCATCAGCGTGGATACCTTCTTTGCCCAGAAAGCCTGGGCAGACGCGCAGAAGCTGAACTTTCCGCTGCTGAGCGACTTCAACAAGCAGGTCATCAGCCAGTACGGGGTCCTCAACCCGGACATGATTGGCTTGAAGGGCATCGCCAAGCGGGCCGTGTTTGTCATCGACAAGACCGGCACGATCCGGCATCGGGAAGTGCTCGAGGATGCGCGCAACGAGCCGGACTACGCGAAGGTGAACCAGGCGCTCGCGAGTCTCTGATAGTGTTCCAGGTGGGGGGAACGCGATAAACCTCTTCTGTGCTATCATGACATCTGAGCATTTGCTCATATGTTCATGAATACACATATCTCTCCACCTCTGACACGGCCAGACGGTAGCGACGGGCCCCGGAAGTCGGTTGGCCCTGCCGACGCGACAGCGGCCCTGGCGGATGCCCTCATCGGCCCTCAGGCCGCGGCAGGACTCGCTGAGACGTTCAAAGTCCTGGGTGACCTCACGCGGGTTCGTATGCTGGATGCGCTCTCGCATTCGGAGCTCTGCGTCGGCGATCTGGCCGGATTGCTCGGCCTCACAGAGTCGGCTGTTTCCCATCAGCTCAGGCTTTTGCGCAGCATGCGGCTCGTCCGGTCGCGACGAGCCGGACGCATGATCATCTACATGCTGGACGATGACCACATTCTGAAGCTCTTCCGGCAGGGTCTGGATCACGTGGAAGAGTCGTCGGGCCCGACCGGAGGACAGAATCGATGACGGCCGGTCGCACACAGGCGGTGTGTGCTGTCTGCGAGGTGCACGCCGAGTCGGTCTTCAAAATCGAGGGCATGGACTGCCGCGAGGAGGTCGACATCCTCGAGCGGCGACTCGCCAAGCTTCCAGGCCTGGAATCGCTTTCACCCGACCTCATCGGCCAGCGACTCCGTGTGAGCTACGACGCCGCGAAGGTGTCGACCGGCGCGATTGTGGAGGCGGTGGCCGAGACGGGAATGCGCGCCTGGCTCGAGCACGAGCAGCCATCCGCGACCGAGCCCGCTGCGCGCGCCCGCCAGGCGCTGGTCGTGGTATCGGGTGTCGCGCTGGTGGTGGGATTTGGACTGCGGCTGATCGGGTTGCCTGCCGCGGTCTATATTCCGGCTTTCGTGGCGGCGATTCTCGCAGGCGGCATTTACACCGTTCGTCGAGCCTGGTCGGCGGCTCGAGTCTTCTCGCTCGACATCAATGTCCTGATGCTGCTCGCCGTCGTGGGCGCTATGGCCATCGGCGAGTGGGAAGAGGGCGCCACGGTCATCTTCCTGTTCGCGCTCGCGCAGCTGCTCGAGGCGCGCAGTATGGCTCGAGCGCGCCACGCGATTCGAGCGCTCATGGATCTGAGCCCGGCTGAAGCGCTGGTCCATCGTAACGGTGCAGATTGTCGCGTACCAATCGATCAGGTGGCCGTCGGGGAAACGGTCGTCGTTCGCCCAGGTGAGAAGATTCCACTCGACGGAGAGGTCGTCAGCGGTCAGAGCTCCGTCAATCAGGCCCCTATCACGGGGGAGTCGTTACCCATCGACAAGAGTCCTGGCCAGGGAGTGTTTGCCGGCACGATCAATGGTCGCGGTGCGCTCGAGATTCGCGTGACGCGGCTCGGCGGCGATACGACGCTGGCGCGGATAGTCAGTCTCGTGGAAACTGCCCAGGCACGGCGTGCGCCGGCGCAGGTGTTCGTCGAGCGATTCGCGCGGTATTACACGCCGGCCGTGATTGCTCTGGCGTCGGCCCTGGCCGTCGTGCCGCCACTTCTTGGTGGATCGGTTGACGACTGGACCTATCGCGCGCTCGTGCTCCTGGTCATTTCATGCCCCTGCGCCCTGGTCATTTCGACGCCGGTCTCAGTGGTTTCCGCCCTGGCCGCAGCGGCCCGAAAGGGGTGCTCATCAAAGGCGGTGCGCATCTCGAACGTACCGGCACCGTTCGCTGTGTGGCGTTCGATAAGACCGGTACCCTTACGCAGGGGATTCCGAAGGTCGTGGACGTCATCCCGCTCAGCAGGAACGCCGTCTGAGGAAATCTTGCGCGTTGCGGCTTCCGTCGAGGCGAGATCCGAGCACCCGATTGCACAGGCCATCGTCAAGCATGCACAAGGCTCTGGTGTCGTGCCTGCCGCGAGTGTGGCGTGCCGTGCGCTTCCGGGCTTCGGAGCCGAAGCCGAGGTGGACGGGCGGCAGGCCGTGGTGGGCAATCATCGACTGTTCGAGGATCGTGGGCTCTGCACGCCTGAGATCCATGAGGTTCTGGATCGGCTGGCTGCCGACGGCCGGACTGCCGTGCTGGTCGCGCGACACGACCAGCCGCTTGGCCTGATTGGCGTGGCCGACGAGCCACGGGACGCAAGCCGCCATGCCATTGCGATGCTTCGCCGCCAGGGCGTCAGACGTGTTGTCATGCTGACCGGCGACCACCATGGAACGGCCATGGCCATCGCCAGAGATTTGGATCTCGACGAGGTGCGAGCGGATCTCCTCCCAGAGGATAAGGTTCGGGCGGTGGAAGACCTGCGCCGGAACTATGGAACCGTGGCGATGGTTGGCGACGGCGTCAACGACGCGCCTGCGCTTGCGGCGGCCGACGTGGGAATCGCTATGGGGGTGGCCGGCAGCGACGCAGCGCTCGAAACGGCGGATGTGGCGCTGATGGCCGACGAACTGCTGAAGATTCCGTTTGCCGTCAGGTTGAGCCGCGCGACCCTGCGAAATATCAAGACCAACGTCGCCCTCTCGCTTTCGCTGAAAGCCGTTTTCCTGGTGATGACCGTGATTGGCGCCTCCACGTTGTGGATGGCGGTGCTCGCCGACATGGGAGCCTCGCTGTTTGTCATTGCCAACGGCCTGCGCCTGCTGCGGACGACGTAGCAGGTTGCTGTTCAGACTTTTGACTTCAGACGTGTCCGAACATCAGGCTGCGATTTTCTCAGCAGCCTGTTCTCATCGGTGGGCCCGTGAGATTCTGACCTTCGCCACTCTCAGTCCGTCGAGACCTTCCACCGTGAAGGTTCGCGAGCCTTCGTCGATGGTGTCACCAAGCCGGGGCTTTCGGCCGATCCGGCCAGCGACGAAACCGCCGAGCGTCGTGTAAGTGTCTTCATCAATTTTCAAACCGAACTGCTCGTTGATGTCCGTCACGAGCACCAGGCCGTCTACGAGGGCCGACCCATCGGCAAGCACGACCTTTCGTCGGCCACCTCGCCCGGACTCCGGTTCGCCGACGATACGGTCCATGAGATATTCAAACGACACCAGGCCCGCCGTGCTCCCATATTCGTCGATGACAATCGCCTCGGACACCCGTCGTCTGCGGAGCTCGTCGAGCACTTGATCCGCGGTCATGGTTTCGGGCACGGTGGGCGCTTCGTGAACCAGGGTGCTGACCGGTGCGTCGAAGCGTCCTTCAGTTGCCGCCTTCAGTAAATCGACCATATCCACAAGGCCAACAATGTTCCCCACGTCGTCTGCGATAGACGGGCAGGCTGCGATAGCGGTCCTTGGTGATCAGATTGATCGCGTCACGGACCGTGGCGTCGATTGGGAGTGCTGCCAGTTCGGTTCGAGGCACCATCACCTGGCCGGCCGTCTGGTCAGCAAAGTCGAACACCCGGTGGAGCATCTGCTCTTCTTTTTCTTCCAGAACGCCAGCCTCCTGGCTGGCCGTGACGAGCATCTTCAGCTCCTGCTCAGAATGGACGAGCGAATGGCCGCTCGGTGCTCTCAGTCCAAACAGTCGCACGACGGCCCGGCCCATGCCGTTCATCAGCCTGATGAACGGCCAGAAGGCCTTCATGAACAGTTCCGTGGGCTTGACGACCAGCAGGGCGGTCTTTTCAGCGTACTGGAGCGCGACGGTCTTGGGGGCCAGCTCCCCGAGCACGATGTGCGAGCGCCGTGATGATGGCAAAGGCAATCACGACCGCCACGGTGTGGGCGCCAGTGCTCGAGAGGTACCCCGGCAGAAACGTGAACGCCGGCTCGATGAATGCAGCGAGGGCTGGTTCGCCAATCCAGCCGAGACCCAGGCTGGCCATGGTGATGCCAAGCTGCGTTGCGGCAATGTAGCTGTCCGCATCGACGACGGCCCGCCGGACGGTCACGGCCAGTCGATTGCCCTCGGCAATGAGCTGGTCGATCCGCGTCTTGCGGACGGTGACAATGGCAAACTCGGCGGCAACGAAGAAACCGTTGGCGAATACCAGCGCGAGGATCGCCATGATGCCGAGCGTGACGTCAAGCGCCACAGATTCCATGGGGCCTCCGGTTCGATCTTCACACCGCGGACCCTGAAGGGTCCGCGCTACTTCCGGTTTCACGCCGACCTCAAAGGCCCGCGAGCCTGAAAACTGATAACTGATAACTGAAAACTAAATCAGGCTTTCCGGTTGGTGAAGAAATGCGCATCGACGAATTCGTCGATGGCCGTCTGATTGGCGGGATCGACCTTGTCGAACTGCAAACCCATTCCCACGCGCTGGTCGCTCCAGGCAACCCGGGCTTCGGCCTCAATCTCCCGTTTGGCGCCAGGGAGGCGAAACCGCAGGCGCACCCGTGTGCCCGGGTCGAAGGGGCTCGTCGTTCGAATCGCGACGCCACCGCGGCTGATGTTCAGCGTGAGGGCCGCGGCAATCGTGTTGCCGAACCGGTAGTTGATGGGACTTCCCAGCACCACGCGAGGACTGCCACGTCGGTTGAAATTGTCGGGAAACAGATGCGGGGCCAGAGAAGGCAGGATGTGCTGAACGGCACTGTATTCGTTGACGTAACCGGCCACGCCGAGCGCCGCAAGTTCGCGGACTTCCTCTGCACTGCTGATCGTGCCGCTGAAGACGAGAATCGTCAGCCGGCCATTGTCAATTTTCCGGACACTCCGCACGAGCTCGACGCCTGTCTGATGGGGCAGACGGAGATCGATGACGAGCAGATCGATCTGGGACCAAATCTGCACGGACTCGCGCAAGCAGCTCCGCCGCGCTCTTGACGGCGATCGCCCGGTGTCCGGCGTGCTCGAGTGCGGTCTTGAAACGGTCGCGGACGAACGCGGTATCGTCCGCGACGATGACCGTTTTCGTCGCGTCAGTGGCCGTGGCCATCCTCTAGATGATTCCTAACTTAGACTTGTTCAGCGTTCGCGCGCGAACTCTCGAGTGTTCGCTCGCGTACCGCTTTGAAAGATTATCGGACGTGGCACACGGAATGCCGTGGCCACATTGCAGAATTTATCAGGTTCTCGCTATAATCCGAACTCTTATCTTTTCCGTGCCGTTTGCACTGCTTAGACGCATGATCTCAGCAGGTTGCGGTCACGGGGCCCTTCCGAGGAAGGCATATGGCGACCTGTCCGGAATGTGACGCCGAGATCGAGGTCGACGAGTACGATGTCGACAAGGGGGATCTGATTAGTTGCCCCGAGTGCGGCACCAATCTCGAAGTCGTCGGTGTTTCGCCGGTCGAACTTGACCATGCCGCCGGTGAAGATGAAGATGAAGACGAAGAAGAAGACGAAGACGACGACGAGGAAGATGAAGAGAACGGCGACGAGGACGAGGAATGGGAGAAGTGAGGCGGCCCGCCGTTGAGGTTGACGAACACTGCGCAATTTTGCGAAGTTCCAGTGGAGCGAGCGGAAGTATTGAAGCAGTTGTGGAACGTATCCATGCGGATGACCCCGCGCTCGATCAGAAGCAGGCCGAGCTGCGCCGGATCCTCGGCGAGCTCTCATCTGTCATCGTTGCCTTCAGCGGCGGCGTGGACAGCGCCTATCTCGCCTACGTCGCCACGGCTGTCCTGGGCCGTGAAGCGCTCTGTGTAACCGCTGACAGTCCAAGCTACCCCGACCGGCACCGTCAGACGGCGCTCGGACTTGCGCAGTCGTTTCGTTTCAACCACGAGATCATCAAGACCACGGAAATCGACCGACCCGAGTACCGCGCGAACAACGTTGATCGTTGCTATCACTGTAAACACGAGTTGTTCACGAAACTGCGCAGTCTCGCGATTGCCCGTGGGGTGAACGCGGTAGTGGACGGCAACAATGCGGATGACCGCGATGATTATCGACCCGGCCGGCAAGCCGCTCGAGAGTTTGGTGTGCGCAGCCCGCTCGACGAAGCCGGGCTCGCGAAATCCGAGATTCGGGAGTTGAGCCGTCGTGCAGGGCTCCCGGTGTGGGACGAACCGGCTTCGGCGTGTCTGTCCTCTCGCATTCCCTATCACAGCTCGGTGACGCCGGAAAAACTCGAGATGATCGAGCGTGCCGAGGCCGTCCTCCATGACCTCGGGTTTCGCGGATGTCGCGTGCGTCATCACGATGCGGTCGCGCGTCTCGAGCTTGCGGAGCATCAACTGACTCGTGCGCTCGACCCGGAGATTCGGGGAAGACTCGTCAGAGAGCTGAAGGCGATCGGGTATCACTACATCAGTCTCGATCTTCAGGGCTATCGTTCGGGCAGCCTCAACGAGGGGCTGCCGCTGCAACCAATTTAGCGACAATCCTCAGCGCTGAGGACGCGAAGGTTCGAGAGAGAGTATCGATTGAAGCTTCAGCGCTGGACCCTTGCGCTCGGGCTGGTCTTTCTGGCGGGGCACGTGCCGTGGCTGGCGCCTGCGCTGGAAGACGTGGACTCGCAGAACTTTGCGCTGGCGCTACACGATTTCAACCCCGCCCTTCATCAGCCTCATCCACCTGGTTATCCAATTTTCGTCGCGCTGGGGAAACTCGCGCTCCTCTTCGGCGTGACCGACGCTCACGCGCTGGCCATCTGGGGGCCAATCTTTGGTGTCTTGGCGATTGGCGCCCTCGTGCAGCTCTTTCGCGCCGTTGAAGGGTCTGCAGGAGGTGCGTCAGTTGAGACGTCAACCCGCGCGCTCCTCGCCACCCTCCTGACGGTGGTTTGTCCGCTCTTCTGGTTTACGGCGGTCAGGCCCATGAGCGACGTGCCTGGCCTCGCGATAGCGCTCCTCGCGCAAGCGCTGCTCGCGACCGCGTTCTGGCGACAACAGGGCATGCACGTGACCGACCGCGTGAGCATCAAGGCCTCGGGCCGATTGATCGTCCTCGGTGCTTTCGTGGCCGCACTGGCGTTGGGTGTGCGCGTCCAGACGATTTATCTGACCGCGCCGTTGTTCCTCTTGGTGATCATGCACCGGATTGGTCGTGACGCGGCCGGCGCGATTCTCGGCTCATCGCTGTCGTTCACGATTGGCGTCCTCCTGTGGGCGGTACCGATGGTCGTGGCCGCAGGCGGACCGGCGGCCTACTTGGGCGCGTTGGGATCGCAGGCAGGGGAGGATTTTTCGGGCGTCGATATGCTGGCCCGTAATCCAACGCCGCGACGTCTCGCCCTGGGACTCGTCCACACGTTGGTATTCCCGTGGGGCTCGAACGTACTCGGCGGCGTGATGGTGGGACTCCTCGGGCTCGGGACTGTGTTGCTGCTGTGGCGTGCTCGTCGGAGCGCTGTGTTACTTGGCACGCTCGCCCTGCCATACGCGATGTTCCACCTGGTCTTCCAGGAGACCGTGACGACGAGGTACGCGTTGCCGCTCGTGCCAGCCTTCGCCTATACCGTGGTGTTTGGCCTGTCCTGGTTCAAGGGAAAACTGTTTCCGGTGAGCGCGGCTGTGCTCGCGGTATGGGCCGCCTTGATTGCCCTGCCGGCGGTCTCGGCCTATGCCACCGGCCCCAGTCCGGTGTTTCGAGCGATTCGCGACATTGAAACCAGAGCGCCCGACGCGGCCAATCCGCCAATGGTCGGTTTGCACCATGTTTTTGCGCGGGGGGTTGAGGCGGCGAAACCACAGGGCCTTCGGATATTGAGCTCTCCGCCAAAGCGGGAATGGCTCGAGGTCGTGAAGCATTTGCGGAAGGACGGGTCGAGCCCGATCTGGTTTCTTGCAGATCCGCTCCGCACGGATCTCGCGCTTTTCGATCCAAAGAGTGTCACCGTGAAGCAGTCGTACCGGTGGCCGCCCGAGCTCGCGATGCTGTTGTCCGGCGTGCGGCCGACATCTGTCGACTGGATCGAGCTGGACGATCCCGGGTGGTTCGTGGCCGAAGGGTGGGCCCTCACACCGGAGACGGCAGGGGTTGCATCGGCGACCGGCCACAATCCCGCTCGAGCACCCATCGAGGCACATCTGCGTGGTCAAACGGAGCCGACGGTGCTCCTGGTTGGTGGTCGTAATCTCGCACCGGCTGGACAGAGTCCGGCCTTCGTCAACATCACGGTTGACGGGCGTGAGGTGGACCGGATTGTCGCGCCTCCGGGGTTCTTCCTCAAGCTCACCCGCTTGCCGGTCATCACGCCAGCCGACCAGAAGCGCTACGCCACACTGGTGATTGCCGCCACGCCGGCGAGTCCCGGCGCTCTTGCCAGCGTTGCCATCGAACAATTCAACGTCCAGCCACTTGACGAAGTCGTCTGGGGATTCGATACGGGATGGCAGGAAGCGGAGTTCAATCCCGCGACCGGCTTGCGGTGGCGTTGGACGAGCGACCGCGCCGACATTCTCGTACACGAAACCAGCCACAACCTCGTCCTGACCGTGGCCGGTGAATCGCCGCGTCGATACTTTTCGCGGGCTCCCAAGGTTGTGGTGCGGGCTGGCGCGCAGGTGCTTGCCGAGCACTCGCCGAGCGACGACTTCGAGATTACGGCGCGTGTGCCCGTTGAGACGCTCCGCGCCGCCAAGTTTCGCCTCACGGTGGAAACGACCGAAACGTTCGTACCGGCCGAACGATCGAGCAGCCCGGATCGACGACGGCTCGGGCTTCGGATTTTCAATGTTAGCCTTGTGAAGGGGGGATCCGCCTCATCCCCCTGATTCACCTTTTCGAGCCAGACAGAGCACCGAGCTGCCGACTGGCATGTTCGTCCACCGTAATGCCATCGCCTCGGCCGCCAGCGCTCCGGAAAACGCGGCGTTGATGATCGTGGGCGGTCGGAAGAAATCTCCCGACGTCGGGTCCTTGGCCAGCCCTCTCAGTCGCTGCCACATCCGGACTCCGGCGACGAGCGGGAAGAGTGACGCGTTCGTATAGGTGGCCCTGACGATGTGGAATCCGCCTCGCTCGAGCGTCGTCCGTAGTCGGCCTGTCGTGTAGCGGCGAACCTCGCCGCCCAGAATCGAGTGATCGCCCCGCAGCATGTCGAGGGCGGCGACGTTGACGATCAAGGCGCCACCCGGCTTCAAGAGCCTGTGCATTTCGGCAATTGCAGCCGTTTCGGCTTCATCCGGCAGACAGTACAGGACGTCGAACGACGTGACCACGTCAAAGCAACCGCTCTTGAAGGGGACGGCCGTGACCGTGGCCTGTGCAAGCCGGCGATGGCCATGATGCCGGGCAAATTCGAGACCACGTCGAGTCAGATCGAAGCCAATCGCGTGGCCGTATTCCTGGAGCAGTCGAAGGTTGGCGCCGGTGCCGCATCCGCAATCGAGCAGCCGCGGTTGGGAAATGCCGGCAGTCGCCTGTGCGACCAAGGGGCGCACGAAGCGTCTGAATCCACGGTACCAGAAGTGTGTGTGCTCGACATGGGCCGTGGCCTCGAGCAAGCGATCCACGAGGCTGATTCTACTCGGGCGGATTTTCCCAGCAAAACACACAACGTCGCATTGACAGCCCGTTGCGGCCCTTGGTACGCTGGCCACGAAGTACCGTGATCCAACTCATTCGGGAGAAGAACAGGAGAGTGTCGATGCTCCGACGTGCCTTGCTGGTGACGTGCGTGTGTGCTCTACTCGGAATCGTCGCCGGTTGCGGTCCGAAGCAAGCTCCCGCGGCTGCGCCTCCTCCGCCCCCTCCTCCTGCGGCGGCGGCAAAGCCCGCACCTCCACCTCCGCCGGCGCCACCGCCCCCACCGGCCGCCGTCGCGCCGAAGCCGCTCAGCGAAGATGAGATCTTCGCCAAGAAAACGCTGGACGAGTTGAATGCGGAACGGCCGCTCGGAGATGTGTTCTTCGATTACAACGAAGCCACGATTCGCGATGAGGCGCGTGGATTGCTCCAGAAGAACGTCGACTGGCTCAGGCGCTGGTCCAGCACCAAAATCAGCGTCGAGGGACACTGCGACGAACGAGGCAGCTCGGAATACAACCTGGCGCTCGGCGAACGACGGGCCACGGCCGTCAAGGAGTACCTCGTCAGTCTCGGCATCCCCGCCGATCGGGTTCTGGCTGTCAGCAAAGGGAAAGAACAGCCGTTCTGCCGCGAAGCCACCGAGAGCTGCTGGGGGCAGAATCGGCGCGGGCATTTCCTCTTCACTTCGAAATAGATCGTTCGAATCGTTCGGACGTTCGGTTCGTTCGGATCGTTCTCGATGTTCGACGGCGTTCATTCTTTTGAACGTTCCGAACGTCCCGAACGATTCGAACGTTCCGAACGATCGAGTCTCTTCTTCAATTCCTCGATTGTTATCCGATATTTGGCCGCCTTCCGACCGTCGACGAACAGCACCGGTATTTCTTCGCGGTACAACCCCTCCAGGGTCGGGTCACTCGCAATATCGATGTGTTCGACCGTAATCGTGCCACCCGGCAGCTCTTTCACGACCGTCGAGACGACCGTTTTCATCTCGTCGCAGAGATGGCAACCGGAGCGCGAATAGATCGTCAGGCGTGTCACGAGGCGCGATTGGTCGCGCCATTGACCGTGCTCAGGATTTGCAGGGCCGCCGCGCGGGGGTCGGCGGCGCGAATGATGGGGCGACCCACGACAAGGTAGCTGGCGCCGACGCGCAGCGCTTCGGCGGCGCTCAGCGTCCGTATTTGATCGTCGACGCGACTGGCACTCTCCGGCCCGCGGATTCCTGGTGTGACCACCAGAAATCGCGGTCCATGCCGCCGCCGCAGGATTTCGATTTCGAGCGGCGAGGCCACCACCCCGTCAATTCCAGCCTGCTCGGCCAGCCTCGCCATGGCCTCCACGTGAGTGGGGACGTCGCGCGAGATTCCCAGCTCGCGCAAAGCCGTAGCATCCAGGCTGGTCAGGACCCGTGACTCCGACAACGTGCGGTGGTGAAACTCCGATGAGTGACGCTGTGTCGCGTGCTGCGTGAGCGGCCGCCTGCATCATCGCAGCCCCGCCAGACGTGTGAATCGTCATCATCCAGACCCCGAGCCGAGTCGCCTCCGTCACAGCTTCGGCCACAGTGTTCGGGATGTCGTGGAACTTGAGATCGAGAAACACACGCACGCCACGCTCGGTGAGGCGCCGAACGAATTGGGGCCCTTCGGCTGTGAACAGACGGCTGCCGATCTTGAACCCACCGGCAACACCGGCCAACTCTTGGGTTAATCGTTCGGCTTCGGCGGCTCGGTCGACGTCGAGTGCAACTAGGAGCTGATCCATTCTTTTTCGCGTCTGCTGACGTCGAGGGTCCCAACCAGATCGGCGAGACGGACGAGACGATGCCGCTCCATGTACTCGGTGATTCCCGTCAGGAGCTTCGGCCAGATGAAGGGATCTTCGAAGTTTGCTGTTCCAACCTGTACCGCGGATGCGCCCGCAATCATGAACTCGAGCGCGTCACTGGCCGACCGAATGCCCCCCATGCCCAGGATTGGAATCTTCACGGCGCGATGACATTCGTACACCATCCGGACGGCGATCGGCCTGATGGCCGGCCCGCTCAGTCCCCCGACAATATTGGACAGCTTCGGCCGACGGGTCTCGACGTCAATCACCATGGCCAGGAACGTATTGACGAGCGATACGGCGTCAGCGCCTGCGTCCTCGGCCGCGCGGGCGAACGAGGCCACGTCGGTCACGTTGGGGGTGAGCTTTGGGATCACAGGCAACCGCGTCACCTGACGCACGGCATGAACCACATCAAAAGTGCCGGTGAGGCTGCACCCGAACGTGATGCCTCCCTCTTTGATGTTCGGACAGGAAATATTCAGCTCGAGCGCGGCGACACCTTCGACGTCGGACAGGATGCGTGCAAGCTCGACGTACTCCTCTAACGTGGTGCCGCAGATGTTCACCAGCACGACGGCCCCACGCTCGCGCAATTCGGGCATCTTTTCCCGGACGAATCGGTGCACGCCGATGCCCTGCAGACCAATGGCATTCAGCATTCCCGACGGTGTGTCGACGATACGTGGTGGCGGATGCCCTTCGCGCTCGTTCAGGAACAGCCCCTTGACGGCGATTGCCCCCAGCGTCGAGAGGTCAACAATTTCGGCGTACTCGGTACCATAGCCAAAACATCCGCTCGCCGCGATGAGCGGGTTCTTGAGCATCAACGGACCGAGCCGGCACGTCAGATCCATAAACAGATCGTTCCGAACGATCAGTGAATTGCTTCCCAATCGATCAGCTGTCCTTCGAACACCGGCCCTGCCATGCACGACCGGACCAAGTGTGTGCGTCGGCTGTTGTGCACGGGAATCACGCAACTGTAGCAGCCTCCAAGCCCGCATCCCATGACGCGTTCGACCGAGACCTGCACGGGGCGATTCGACGCGGCCGCCAGGCGTGCCACCTGAGCCAGCATCGGCTCAGGCCCGCACGCATAAAGACAGGCGTCGCGGTTTGTCGCCAGATCGCGCTCGAGTGCAACCGTCACTCGACCATGCACACCGCGCGTGCCGTCTTCGGTCGTCAGCACGAGCTGTACACCCAGGCGCTCGAACCATTCCACATAGAACAGGTCCGCGGCGCTGCGGGCGCCATAGTACAGTCGGGACCGTGTGCCGCGCCGCTTGAGTGCTTCTGCCAGCGTAGCAAAGGGCGCCAGGCCCACGCCTCCGGCCACCATCCAGGCTTCATTTGGCGGCGTCACCGGCACGAATGGCTTTCCAAGCGGACCGAGACACAGAATCCGATCGCCCGATTGTGCGTCGTACAACCGTTGAGTGCTGACGCCAATGCGCTTGCTCAGCAGGGACAGTCCAGTCACGCCCTGACCGCTATCCCGCAGGATCTCGAAAACCGAGAACGGGCGCCTCAGCAGCGGATCCTCCTGGCCGTGCGGTTTCACCATGACAAACTGGCCGGGTTCCACCTGCATGGCAATCTCTGGTGCCGCCAGCTCGAGCACGTTGTAATCGGAAGACAGGTGGCGATTGGCAATCACGACAGCTTCCACGTCCAGAGGCATTGCCGGAAGTATACTCGTACGACTTGGCCATGCGGTACCTGCGCATGCTCACCAACGCGGTTGTTGGTGGCCTCATCGTGGCGGCCTACCTGACGGTGCTCGTCTTGCACCTGAACCCCGCCCTCGCACTGCACTCGAAGGGAGCGATTCCCCTGTTTGCGACGATGGCGCTGTTTTATGGAGTGCATGCGGCCGCGTTCGTCTACGGGTTGATTGTCATCTGGCAGATTCTTGCGGCCGAGGTTCTCTCGCCGGGGTGGCTGAGCGTGCGCCTGCTCGCGTGGATCCTTGCCGGGGCGTCGATCCTTGGCGCCGCGTTGATGTGGACAAACCTGGTTGGTTTTGAGGCCGCGCTCGACCCGCCCTCGGTGCAACGCATGACGGCTGCCGCGATTGCCCTGACAGCCTGCGCGATGCTTCTCGTGACATTTGCCTGTTTTCGATCTGCACTGAGCCGCTGGAACCGAGGGCTGTCCGCGACACTTCTGGTGATAGTGGCTCTGGCGTCGCTCGTTCTTCCGCTCCTGGCCCGACGGCCGGCCGTCGACGAACGCTCCTTTCTGCGAGAAACGAGTGGCACAATCGGGGAGCCGACGCTCGAGGCAGTGCCACGGGTCTCGGTGATTCTGCTGGACGGTGCGTCGCTCGAGTTCATCGCTCCAGTGGCCGCGCAGGGACGGTTGCCTCACTTCGGCAGGCTGCTGGACGAGGGTGCGGTCATGCACCTGGCAACGCTCCGGCCGACGCAACCCGCACCGGTCTGGACCAGCGTGGCCACAGGCAAGCTCCCATTCAGGCACGGCATTCGATCCGCTGCGACGTACGCATTTCGCGGCGGCGACCGTCCGATTGCGCTGCTGCCGGACTACTGTTACGCGCAGGCACTCGTGCGATTCGGTTTCTTCAAGGAAGAACCGCACACGTCGGCCGCCGTCCTCGCGACACCATTCTGGGAGATTCTTGGTAGTTTCGGCATTTCGACCGGAGTGGTCGGATGGCCACTGACGTTTCCTGCGAGGGCGGTGCACGGGTATCTGGTGAGCGACGAGTTTTCGCGGGCGGCCACGCCCTCCTCACGCATTGCGCTCGAAGGTGATCCCGCGATCGTGTATCCCGATGACCTGCTGCCGGTCGTTCAGCGCGCGTACGACGCCGTCACGCCGGCACTGGCCTCGTCGGCCCTGGCGGGTGCCTCCGCGCCGTGGCCCGCCACAGAAGGGGAGAACGGCGGTGCCACGAGTCCGCTTCTGGTCGACAGAGCCTCGGAACTCGTGGCGACGGCGCTCCAGAACGATCGAGCGGCCCAGGTAACCGCTGTTCGGTATCCTGGCCTCGATGCGATGGGCCACCAGTACTTGAGGTATGCGATGCCACGGACGTTCGGCGACGTTTCCGACGAGGATCGTCGCCGGTACGGGCGCGTCCTCGAACAGTACTACAGCTATCTTGACGCGATGATTGGCCGGGCGACGGCCGCGGTTGGCCCGAGCGACCTCCTGTTGATCGTTTCCGGGTTCGGGATGGAGCCGCTCAGTCCCGGGAAGCGTCTGCTCGAACGGTATGTCGGCAACGCGTCGCTGAGCGGGACGCATGAGCGGGCTCCGGACGGATTCCTGATCGCGTACGGCGGGCCGGTTCAGCGAGGACGCCATAATCGCGGATCCGTTCTCGATCTCGTCCCGACCGTCCTGTATTTCCTGGGCCTCCCTGTCGCGCGGGACATGGACGGCCACGCGCGAACCGATCTGTTCGTCCAGAGTTTTACTGCGGAACGGCCGATCACGTTTATCCCGTCTTACGATCGATAAATAGGGTTCTAAGGTTCTACAGTTCTAGGGTTCCAAGGTTCTAGAGAGTTCAAAAGTTCGACGGTTCTAGAGTTCCGATAGAACCCTGGAACCTTAGAACCGTAGAACCTTAGAACCCCGTGCTATACTCAAGCCCTCTTTAAGATCGACCCTGAGAGGTCGAGAAGAGCCATGGTGACCTCCCGTCAGATCCGCCTCGCAGCGCACCCATCCGCGCGATCTCTTTTCTCGAATCACTGTTTCCCGGGCACTCGAACCGCTGGAGGCGTGCGATGCCGGTCGTGATGGATGCCGACCGGGTCAGTCGGACGCTCACGCGTATTGCCCATGAGATCGTGGAGCGCAATCGCGGCGTCGAGGAACTGGCCCTCGTGGGCATTCGCACGCGAGGTGTCACGCTCGCGCGTCGACTTGCGCACCGGCTCGTCGAAATCACTGGGGAGAGCGTGCCGACGGGAGCCCTGGACATCACGCTGTATCGCGACGATCTCATGCGTTCACCGGTAGGGCCGCAGCCGCTGATTCGAAAGACCGAAATCCCGTTTTCAATTGACGATCGCAAGATTCTCCTGGTGGACGACGTGCTGTACACGGGTCGGACGGTCAGGGCGGCGCTGGACGCGCTCATCGACTTCGGGCGTCCAAAGGCGATTCAGCTCGTGGTCCTCGTCGACCGGGGTCATCGCGAGCTGCCGATCAAGGCGGACTACGTGGGGAAGAACCTGCCGACGTCCCTCAAGGAAAGCGTGCAGGTCCGACTGCAGGAAGCCGACGGAGTGGACGAAGTGGTCGTCGAGGAGCACCAGCCATGAACGCCAATCGTGTGACTTCGCCGCCGGAAGGCACCGACACGATCCGCTCGAAGTCAGCCGTCGGAGGAGAGCCGGCCGCCGCCCGAACGCTGCGCCACAAGGATCTGCTCGGGATTGCCGATCTCTCGCCCGAGGAAATCCTGCTGATTCTCGACACCTCGGAAGCCATGAAAGAAATCGGTTTCCGGCCAATCAAGAAAGTTCCCACGCTGCGCGGCAAGACTGTGGTGAACTTGTTTTTCGAAGCCAGTACACGAACGCGGACCTCGTTCGAGATTGCCGAAAAACGATTGAGCGCCGACACGTTGAACATTGCGGCATCGACCTCGAGCGTGCAAAAAGGGGAGACCCTGGCTGACACGGCGCTCAACCTCGAGGCCATGGCGCCGGACATGATCGTGTTGCGGCATGCCTCGTCCGGGTCGTGTCACTTGCTCTCCCGTATTTGTCGTGCCGGCATCATCAACGCCGGCGACGGCATGCACGAGCACCCGACACAGGCATTGCTGGATGCGTTCACCATCCGAGAACGGAAGGGACGAATTCGCGGTTTGAAGGTCGCCATCATCGGTGATCTGCTGCACAGTCGAGTGCTGCGGTCCAATTTGCTGCTGCTCACCAAGCTCGGCGCTGATGTCTGGGTCAGCGGGCCACCGACCCTGATGCCCCCGGGTATCGATCGCTTCGGCGTGACCGCCACGACCTCCGTCGACGAGGCGACCGAGGGCGCCGACGTCGTTATGCTGCTTCGCGTCCAGCTCGAGCGCATGCAGGGTGCGTTCTTCCCGTCTCTGCGAGAGTACTTCGCAGTATTCGGCATGACAGAGGCACGCGTACGTCGAGCGAGTTCAGACGTAATCATCATGCATCCCGGCCCCATGAATCGCGGTGTCGAAATCGCATCGGAAGTTGCGGACGGGCCGTATTCGGTCATCCTCGAGCAGGTGGCCAACGGGGTGGCCGTGAGAATGGCCGTTCTCTATTTATTGGCCGGTGGAGCCGAGCATGAAGCGGCTGCTTAAAGGTGGACGTGTCGTCGATCCCGCAAACGGGCTCGACGGTCAGTACGACGTTCTCATCGAAGACGATCGGATCGTACGGCTCGATCGTGCCATTCCGGTTGAAGGCGAGACAACCATCATCGATGTTCCAGCGGGATGTGTTGTCGTTCCAGGCCTGATCGACATGCACGTGCACCTGAGAGAGCCGGGGCAGGAGCACAAGGAAACGGTTGCGACCGGTACTGCGGCGGCCGTGGCCGGCGGCTTTACCGCTGTGGCGTGCATGCCCAACACGGATCCCGTCAACGACAGCGCGGGGATTACCGAGTACATCCTCAAGAAAGCTGCGGAGGCTGGGCTGGCGCGCGTGTATCCGATTGGGGCCGTCTCACGCGGTTCTCGCGGTGAACAGCTTGCCGACATCGCCGAGCTGCGTGCGGCCGGATGTGTCGCAATCTCAGACGATGGGCGACCGGTGGCGACGGCGCTCTTGATGCGTCGGGCGCTCGAATACGCGAGCATGTTTAGGATGCCCGTGATCGATCATTGTGAGGATCCGTCGCTCAAGGGCGACGGCGTGGCGCACGAGGGCTATCACGCGTCGCTGCTCGGCCTCAGAGGGATTCCAGCGGCGGCTGAGTCCATCATGGTCCAGCGCGACATCGAGCTGGCCAGGCTGACGGGCGGCCGCGTTCACATCGCGCATATGAGCGTCCAGGAATCCCTGGAAGCCGTGCGCGTGGGCAAGACCCAAGGCTCTCACGTGACGTGCGAGGTGACCCCGCATCACTTCACGCTGACGGACGAGTCGCTCGCCGTGCCCATGAGCTACGACACGAACGTCAAGATGAACCCTCCGCTTCGCGGGATGGCGGATCGTGACGCGCTCTTGAAGGGGCTGGCCGATGGCAGTATCGATGCCATTGCCACCGATCACGCACCCCACCATTACGACGAAAAAAAAGTGGAGTTCGACCGGGCGCCCTTTGGTATCGTCGGGCTCGAGACCTGCGTGTCGCTCGCGTTCGATCGTCTCGTGCACGCCGGGCTGATTGGCATATCACGACTCGTCGAATTGCTGTCCACCAACCCCGCGCGTATCCTGCAGGTGCCAGGAGGGTCACTCGCGCCGGGGATGCCCGCCGACGTCACGATTCTGGCGCCTGATTTGAGCGTGACGGTTGCGGCTCATCGACTCCGCGCAAAATCCAAAAACATGCCTTTCGAAGGATGGCAGCTTCGCGGCGGTGTGGCCGCCACGCTCGTCGGCGGCCGCCTGGTGTACGCGAATCCCGACATGAAACAGTTAGGCGAAGAAGCAATTGTCTCATGAGGGTCTGAAAGCGCGTCTCGATTTGTTGTACCGGCGCTACAACTGCGTCAACGCTGCCAGCGATCCGATTGAGATTGTCAGACGGTACACGACCCCTGCGGATCGGGAAGTTGTCGGGTTTCTGGCTGCCTCGTTGGCGTTCGGCCGTGTTGCCAGTGTTCTGCAATCGATTGAGCGCGTGCTGCAGGTCATGGGCCCCGCACCCTCGGAGTTCGTCAGGCAGTTCGATCCAGCGCGCGATGGGAGGCCGCTCAGCACCATCGTCCACCGTTGGACCCGCGGCGTTGACCTGGTGGCGTTACTCTGGATTACGCGTGTCATGCTCGAGCACGGCTCGATCGAGACCTTTTTCCTGGAAGGCTACGAGGCCGCGTCGACCGATGTCGGAAACGCGCTGGATTCGTTCTCCACGAGAGCCATGAGCGTCGATTTGCGACCCGCATACGGTCGGGTTCCGCCGAAACCCGGTGTTCAGTACTTCTTCCCAAGACCCTCGGCTGGCAGCGGGTGCAAACGACTGAATCTGTTTCTTCGCTGGATGATCAGACGCGATGAGGTTGACCTTGGCGTGTGGACACGCCCGTCTCCGTCTGTGCTCGTCGTCCCGCTCGATACCCACGTGGTCCGCGTGGGCAGATGTCTGGGATTGACCACGCGCACGAGCCCTGGCTGGCCAATGGCGGCGGAAATTACCGCATCATTGCGCGCGCTCGATCCTGTCGATCCCGTGAAGTACGACTTTTCTTTGTGTCACATCGGCATGGCAAACGCCTGCAGCTTCAACCACCGGCCAGGTGACGGGCAGTGCCCTCTGATGGGGCACTGCGCCCCGCATCGTCGGTCCGCCACGCGGTTGCGTACGCCGCCAGCGTCTCGTCGACCATCCGGCCGGCACTGAACTGCGACTGGACGCGTTCGAACGCCCGACGACCCATCTCGCGGGACAAGTCTCCGTTTTTCAAGAGCCGCACAATCGCTTCTGCCAGTGCCGCGGAGTCTCGTGGGGGCACGAGCAGCCCGGTGTCGCCGTCAGCGACGACCTCGGGGATGCCGCCCGCTGTCGTGGCTACGATGGCCTTGGATGCCGCCATCGCATCGAGCAGCGACGTTCCAAGCCCTTCGGTGACGGAGCTGAGAACGAACAGGTCGAACGATCGATGGAACGACATGACGTCGTGTCGAAACCCGGCCAGGATGACGTGCTTGTCGAGGCGACGTTCGTGGATCTGGTGCTGGAGCTGCGGTCGCAGCTCGCCGTCGCCGAGAATGATGAAACGTGCGTCCGGAACGTCGCGCAAGACGGCGGCAGCCGCGTCGACGAGATATCGCTGGCCCTTGTGAGGGACCAAAGCGGCGACATTCCCCACGATGGGGGCTTGCTTGGGCAGCCAGAACTCAGCGTGAATGTTGATGGGGGGTGCGCTCAGGACGCGGTCGAGGTCGATGCCTTCGTGCACGGTGACAACCCGTGTCTCTTCAATGCCATCGTCCACGAGCATCCGTCGGATGGTGTCGGAGGCGGCAATGAATCCATCCAGCTGTCGATATTTCCAGCGCGAGAACGAGTTTCCCTGCAGGTTGAAATCAACGCGGCGTGCCGCAACGAAGAGGGGACGCGGCGAGGGTGTGCCAAAGGAAAGCGCCAGCGCCGCGACCGCCACCGCATGCGGATCATGAGCATGAACGACCTCGGGGCGCAGCTGCCTGATGACCCTCCACAGTCGCCATGCCGCGGCCAGATCGACCTCGTTTCGTGGTGCGAGACCGATCAAATCGTGGCCTTCCGACATCCGCCGAAACAGCTCCCCGTCGGGATGCGCCACGAGCACGGCTCGATGGCCGAGCGCACGGAGCCCTTGCACGGTCAGCAGTACCTGGTACTGGCCGCCGCGCCAGGTTCGCGCGGTGTCGATGTGCATCGAAAACATGGATCGGGCCACGGATTATCGTCGTGCTCGGTTCTCAGTCGCCACCCGAACGCGGGCCGTTCTGCAGTTCCCAGAGCTTTGCAAACTTCAACATCACGTAGTAGGAGTTCAACAGCGACACAATCAGTCCCGGCAGGCCATCGCGTACACCGAATCGGAGAATGTAGTTGCGGAGAAATGCAAATGGAGGGTGAACGACAAGGTCGAGCACGGTGGCGCGACGCCCCTGGTCCTGCATCTGGCACGCCGCGAGCGTGGTATATCGGTCGATGGTCGCAAGATGATGCGAAAGGTCACGGTAAGCGAAGTGATGCAGTTCCCCCTGAAGCCGGCCGACCTCGCCGTCGACCATCACCGACTCATGAATCCGCCGATCGTTCCAGTGTGCGTGGCGGCGATCGTACAGTCTCAACTGATAGTCGGGATACCAATCGGTCGAACGGATCCATCGACCGAGGTGGAATGTGACACGGGAAAGCTTGAAGCCGCGGACGGCAGGACTCGAGCTGACCGTTCGCTGGATGTTCCTGGCCAGCTCGGGTGTGACCCGCTCGTCGGCGTCAATCGACAGGATCCAGTCGTGTCTGGCGAGCCCAGCCGCAAAGTTTTTTTGGTCACCGTAGCCGTTCCATGGTCGAACGTGCACCTGTTTTGCGAGGCGACGAGCGATTTCGACCGTCCCGTCGGTGCTCTCCGCGTCGACGACAATGGTCTCATCGGCCCACGCGACCGACTCGAGCGCTGCCGCGATGTGCGAGGCCTCGTTCTTGGTGATGATTGTGACCGAGAGCGGCGCCACGCGGGGGAGTGTAACAGGAGGGAGGGGCTAGGAGAGGTTAGGCGGGGTTAGGAGAGGTTGGGAGGGGTTAGGCGAGGTTAGGAGGGGTTGGGAGAGGTTAGGGAGGCCCTCCTAACCCTTCCTAACCGCTCCTAACCCTTCCTCTCTAGAATCCTCCCTGCCCGGTCTGGATCACGGTCGTGCGTACGCTGGGCGCAGTTGGAGCGACGCCGCTGCCAGCCACAGTGATGGTCCCTCCTCCACCGCCTATAGCCGACTCCTGCACGGTCTCGAAATCCACAAGCGATTTGTTGTAGTCGAGCAGCGCCCGCAGCTCGTTGTTTCGCGCTTCCGCCAGGTCGCGCTGGGCCTGGAACACGAAAAAGCTCGTCGACGTGCCGGCCGCGAACTTCTTTTCCTCCGCTTCGAGCCGGCGTTCGTTCAGTTGCCGTGACACGCGCGTCGTATCTATCCGCTTCGCATTGGTATTGACCTGTCGCGCCACATCGCGAACTTGCGTGACGACCTGCAGCTCGATGTTCTTGATCTGCCCCTGTGACTGCGAGGTACCTGCAGCCTGGCCCGCGCAAGGTTCGCCTCGGCACTGGCGACGCCAATCGGGTATCCCACGTTGAGCGAGACAGTCCAGCTCGGAAAGCTGTTGGCGAACAGATCGCCGACCACCGATCCAAAGCCTCGATTGATCTCGCTGACGACAGGGCCCGGGAAGCCTGGCCCGCGCAGGAACTCCGTTCCGCCGAGGCCCGCCAGGCCGTAGTTCACTTGCAGGTTCACGTCGGGCAGTATTTGATTTCGCGCGTATCGGATATTGATGTCGCTCGACTCGAGGGTTTTGCGGGCTCGCGAAAGGTCGGTCCGTTTGTCGAGCGCGGTGCGCACGGCGGCATCCAGATCGATGGCCTGCACCTGATAGGGGTTGACGTCGACGAGTTCGAATCTGATGTTCCAGAAGTCGGGTGTCGCCGGGTCCAGAACCAGCGACTTGAGACGATCCTCCGCCTGGCCGATCGCGGCTTCTGCCACAATCACCGCTTCTTCTCTGTCGGCGACCTCCGCATCCGCCTCAACGATATCGATGGGCGCCATCGTGCCGATCTCGACACGCGCCCTCGTGTTTCTGAGCGACTGGCGAGCCAGGTCGAGCGTCTGCTGACTCACGGTGAGAGACGCGCGAGCGTATGCCAGGTCCCAGTAGGCGTTCTTCACGTCGCGTGTGGTGGTGACGACAGTCTCGCGGAACTGCACATCCGAGATTTCCCGGTTCTTTCGCGTGACGAGGAGCTGTTGACGGGCACTGTCGATCTCGCGGTTTCTGAGGAGGGGCTGCGTATAGTCGAACGCCACATTCGATCGCAGCGTGGGATTGAAGTTCGTAAACAGGCTGTTCGACGTCGAGCGGAGGCTGTCCCAGGCGAGCGATGCGTTGCCGCCCCAGGGGAAGAGCTGACTGTAGCCCAGGCCCGTCGAAAGCCGTCGATCGGTCGTCTTTGTGGCGCCGCCTTCGGCCGCGACAAGGAAGCTGTTGACCGGCGAATCGGACCCCACGGTCGCCAGCGACGCGCTGACCTCGGGAGTCCAGGCGGCGCGGGCCTGCGCGATGTCCAGATCCGAAATCTGTGGGTTCAGCCGATCGACCTGAATGTCGAGGTTTTGCTCGAGCGCCAACCGAACGGCATCATCGATCGAGATCTTCCGGACCACCCCTGTGGCCGCCGGCTGCGTTGTCAAAGCGGCGCCCGTCGGCCCTTGAGCCAGTACAGGACCGGTCAAGACGCCTCCCATCAGAAGCCACACGAAGACGAAGCTCGAGGCAGAGAAAAAGTGATAAGACATCCGTAAACTCCACTGAAATTGACTGGTTCGGCACGCTCTGGAAGGTTCTACGGTTCTACGGTTCCAAGGTTCTGGTTCCACCCAGAACTCTAGAACCCTAGAACCGTAGAACCTTAGAACCCTGGAACCCTGGAACCCTGGGACCCTCGAGACAGTAGACGAGCGGCGGGCAGGGCGAGTTTCGTTGGCTTGGAATTGTATACTAGCCGCCCATGGACCAGGACGCGACGCTGGCGCTCTTTCGCCGCGCCGGCGCGTTGCTGGAGGGACATTTTCGGCTCTCATCCGGCCTGCATAGCAACGGTTACCTCCAAAGTGCCCTGGTGTTGCAGCATCCCGACGATGCAGCGAATCTGGGGGCGGCGCTCGCCGGGCGCGTCACCTCCTGGCGGCCCGATGTCGTGCTGTCGCCGGCGCTTGGCGGCGTCATAATTGGTCATGAAGTTGCCAGGGCGCTGGCCGTGCGGGCACTCTTTGCCGAACGCGCCGACGGAAATCTGACGCTTCGACGCGGGTTCTCGTTGTCGCGAGGAGAACGGGTACTGGTGGTGGAAGATGTCGTGACGACCGGCGGTTCGACTCGCGAAACCATCGACGTGGCCACATCCGCGGGCGCGCAGGTCGTTGGTGCAACGGCCCTCATCGATCGCAGTGGAGGGACGGCTCAACTTGGCGTCCCGTTCGAGGCGCTCGCCCGCCTTTCGCTTCCCACCTACGAGCCTTCAGCGTGTCCGCTCTGCGCGAAAGGCCTGCCGGTCACCAAACCCGGATCGAGGCCGGCAGTCAGAGATCGCTAGTCGCTAAATGACGTGTTTCAAATTGACGCTGGCGTACGACGGCACGGAGTTTGTTGGCTGGCAACGTCAGGCAAACGGTCGGTCGGTGCAGGCGCTCCTCGAAGAGGCGCTCTCACGCGTAGAAGGGGCACCCGTCACCGTTGTCGGTGCGGGGCGGACGGATGCGGGTGTGCACGCCCTTGGCCAGGTTGCAAGTGTGACCTTGAAGAACGGTCTTGCCGCGCTCGTTCTGCGGCGAGCGCTCAATGCAACCTTGCCGCCTGACGTGCGGGTCGTGGCCGTGGAACAGGTCTCTCCCGATTTCAACGCCCGATTCGCGGTGCAATCCAAGACCTATCGATACCGTCTTGTCTGTGGCGAGTTCATCAGCCCTTTCGACCGGAGGTTTGCGTGGCATCTCCCGGGTTCGCTCGACGCTGCGGAGATGCAGCGTGCGGCCGCACGACTTGAAGGGCGCCATGACTTCGCGGCCTTTCGATCGGCTGGCAGTGACGTCACCACCACAGAGCGAACACTGTTCAGTTCCCAGCTGACATTGGTCAAGACAACGGAGAACGAAGAGATTCTCTACGAAATAACGGGCGATGGATTTCTGCGGCACATGGTTCGCGCCGTGGTGGGGACGCTCGTCGAGGTTGGAGCAGGTCGACTGAAGGCTGGCGATCTCACCGAGATCCTGGCGTCGCGCGACAGGCACCGGGCCGGTCCAACGGCGCCCGCGCACGGCCTCTTTCTCGTTGCTGTCTCGTATCCCTAGTTATCTGGGCGGTGGTGGGAGTCCGGGCAGCTTCGGAATCCCCATCAAACCCTGCAATGCCCCGAGCTTGTTCAGATCGACGCGCCCGACAATGTTGACGACGGTGAGTTCCCTTGGTTCTGCGACCAGGATGGCAAAACCTCCGGGCTGCTCGCCCTGTCGCCAGATGTATATTTCAACGAGCTCACGTTCCCGCTTGCTGTCGATATTGATGAGCCGCGTCCAACCCGGCGCCTTGAGTTGTCGCCGAATCGATTCGACGTCCGCGTCGCTATAGACCCCTTCGCGATCGAATTCGAAGCTCTTGACATACACCCCGCTCAACCCGGAAATCAAATCCTTCATTGCGGCTTCGTCTGGTTTCTCTTTGGCGAGAAATCCGGCAGCCAGTTGCAGCATGGCCGGGTCAATCGTCACGTCGACGACCTCTACGGTCTTTTCAGCCAGCCGGTTGAGCCCGTCGAGTTGAAGTCTGGGGCCCTGAGCAAACGCCGGAATCGGCGCCAGCGCCACCGTGAGAGCTATCAAAGCCCCGCACGAACATCGTTTGCGGTGCCCGTGGTTCCGCGGCCTTGTGTTCATATCCTCCTCCACATGGTTATCAGTTTTCAGTCATCAGTTTTCAGTTTCGAAGCTGCCACCGTTTCTTCCAGGCTGATAACTGTCTACTGAGAACTGAAAACTCTCTAGAACTCGCGCTGGCTGTGCTCCCGAACTTTTCGTTCCACGTCATTCAGCTTCTCGCTCGCAATCTGCAGGGACACCCTCAGTTGCTCTTTTACCCTCGCCCCTTCGACGGCCGCTTGGCGGGACGCATAGTACTGGCTCGACGCAATCGCGAGCACGGCACCTGCGGCCGCAGCCGCAATCCATCGCACCGCAAGTGCGGAGGACATTCTTACCGGTCGTCGAGGTTCCTCAGCCGGATGGGCGTGATTGATCCGGGCGAGAACCCGATCCGCAAACCCCGGTGGCGGCTCCTTCCGCTCGAAGGCACGACGAAGTTCGTCGTCGAAGCTCATATCAATCTCCCTGCCGAACCAGCCGCCCTCGGAGGAGCGCAATGGATCGCCTCAAATGACTCTTGACCGTGTTCACGGGCATGTCCAGAGTCTCCGCAATTTCCGAGGGTTCGAGATCCTCCTGGTACCGGAGCGTCAGCACCGTCCGTGCGCCAACGGGAAGCTCCGCTACCAGGCGCCGAACACGCTCTTCGAACATGACGTCACGTCCCGATGACGGCACGGCTTGTTCTGGCATGCGCTCTACGGCAATCTCAAGACGGCGACGCTCGCGACGGCCCCTGTCGATGCAACGGTGACCCGTGACCCGCCGCAACCAGAACGTCACGTGCGCAGCAGACTCCAGATTCTGGAGGTTTCGAAACAGTTCGAGGAAGACGTCCTGCGCCAGGTCTTCCGCAACTGCCCGATCACGCACAACATGGTAGGCAATACCAAACACCATGGATTGATGCTCCCGCACGAGGGCGGCGAAGGCTGTCTGATCGCCCGCCTGCGCCCGCGCAAGCGTTTCATCGACCCGTCTCGGAAGAGCAACGGCCTTGAGCATCCTCGTAGGGTAAATACGCTAGGAACGGGCGTCCGGGTGCAGCGCTGATTCTGGCACGGCAAATTTGATCACGGGACGCGGATCAACGCGGATTCACGCGAATTCCCTGCTGCGCCGGCCCCGGGGTAGGCGACCGGTCGCGCCGCAGGCGCGCGGGGAACGTGAACGATCGAGGATAAGAACACTGAACCATCCAACGGCGTGTTCTTATCCTCGATCGTTCGCGTTCCCCGAGCCCTGGCTTTCGCCAGGGCTACCGGTCGCTCATCCGCGGTGATCCGCGGCGATCCGCGTCTCGTAACCCGAGAGGGCCGGCGGGCTCGTAGGTGCGCCGTTCCTCGCTGGATCTGACCCACTACTCGCTGTCGTCCAGCCTTGTGGAAGCCGACAAGTACCAGTAACATTGGAACTTCATGTCTTTGGCCAAGCTGCTCGAGGTGGTCCCTTCCGGTTCTGTCGAGGAAGGTATAGCCCGTGGCTTGAACTTCGACGCGCTGCCCGCACACGTCGCGATCATCATGGACGGAAATGGCCGGTGGGCCGCCCAACGGCACCTCCCACGGGTTGAAGGCCATCGGGCCGGTATCGACTCGGTTCGCGACGTGGTCGAGACATCGGCCAGGCTCGGCATCCGGGTGCTCACGCTGTATGCATTCTCAGTCGAGAACTGGAAGCGCCCACGATCCGAAGTCAGCACCCTGATGACGCTGTTGAAGCGGTACCTGCGTCTCGAGCTCGACACGCTCATGCGGAACAACATTCAATTTCGGGTCATCGGCCGAGAAGATGAGCTCGCGCCGGACATTCGCGAAGAGCTCAGGAGCGGGCAATCGCAAACGGCGTCCAATTCCGGGATGCTCTTCAATATCGCGCTGAACTATGGCGGCCGAGCAGAAATCGTGGAGGGTGTGCGTCGCGCAATTGCCTCCGGAATCGCGCCCGCCGATCTTGATGAGCGACGCTTTGCGGAGTTTCTGTATACCGCGGGACAACCTGATCCTGATCTGCTCATCCGAACAAGTGGTGAAATGCGGGTCAGTAACTTCCTCCTCTGGCAGATTGCCTATGCCGAAATCTGGGTGACCGATACCCTTTGGCCGGATTTTCGATGTCGGCACCTGCTCGAAGCCATCGCGGCGTATCAGAAGCGCGATCGTCGGTACGGAGGAATCAAATCTCCCGAGCCAGTCGCCGGATAGGAAGGACGCCCATCTTCCCCAGCAATGCGCATCCTTAGCGGGGCCGTCCTCGGCGCGGCGGTTCTGGCGGCCGTATGGTGGCTCCCAGCACTGGTCTTGCTGGGAATTGCCGAAATCGTTGTATTGGGGGCATTCGTCGAGTACGCCGCGCTGGCCGATCGACAGAACGCCCGAGTTCAGAGGGTGCCCTCGTGCGCCGCGGCGATGCTGACCTGTGCGGCCATGGTAGCTCCCGGAACACCGGTCCACGTCATTCTGATGGCGGCTTTCGTGGCACTTGGCGCGATGGTCCTCGGTTCCCGACGATCACAGGCGACCGCGCTGCACGATGTGGCGGCGTCACTGTTACCGGCACTCTATCTGGGTCTCCCTCTTGGCGCGCTTGTCGCAATCCATGCCGAGATTGGCCGCACAGCCGTTCTACTGCTGCTCGTGACGGTGGTCGTGAGCGATACCGCGCAGTACTACACAGGCCGCGCCCTTGGCCGCCGGTTGCTCGCTCCGGACATCAGCCCCAAGAAGACGGTGGAGGGGGCACTTGGGGGCGTTGTTTTTGGGTCCGCGACAATGGTCGTGGCCGGCCAGTGGTGGCTGTCAGGCACCAGCCTGCCGTGGCGTGCGGCTCTTGGATTTGCCGTCGTCATCGTCGGGATCGTTGGCGATCTCTTCGAGTCGTTGCTCAAACGGGGCGCCGGGACGAAAGATTCATCGAGCGTGATCCCTGGGCATGGCGGCGTTCTCGATCGAATCGACGCGCTCCTGTTTGCCGCGCCCGTGTATTACGTGTTTGTGAAATATGGCATCTGAAGCTGGCCTGCATCCTTCCACCTGGAGTCTCGTGCTAGCTGTGAGCCGGCTGCTGCCTGCTGCTGTATGAAACGCATCGCCATTGTCGGTTCGACCGGATCCATCGGTCAGAGCGCACTGGATGTTGTCGCGGCTCATCCGGATCGGATCCAGGTCGTGGGCCTCGCGGCTGGCCAGAACATTGAGATGTTCTCCGCGCAGGTGGCCCGGTTTCGTCCGCGGGCCGTTGCGATGGCAGCGGCTGAGTCACTGAGCCGCATCGTGCTCCCGCCGTCCGTCAGCACGAAGGGCGCAGGTATCAGCGGACTGGTCGCGGTCGCGACGCATCCGGATGTCGATCTGGTGCTGTGTGCGTCATCGGGGACCGCAGCACTCGAGGCGGTCCTGGCCGCAATCGAGGCCGGAAAGACCATCGCGCTCGCCAACAAGGAAGTGCTGGTCATGGCGGGGGAGTTGGTCATGGCGGCATCTGCCCGCCACGGTGTGGCCGTTCTCCCAGTTGACAGTGAACACAACGCGATCCATCAATGCCTGCACGCCAGGCCGCACGGCGACGTGCATCGATTGATTCTCACCGCGTCGGGCGGGCCGTTTCGTGGTCGCACGTTGCAGTCGCTCGAAACGGTCGGCCCGGAGGATGCACTTCGGCATCCGACGTGGCGGATGGGTCGGAAGATCACCATCGATTCGGCGACGCTCATGAACAAGGGCCTTGAAGTCATCGAGGCGCGATGGCTCTTCGACGTGCGTCCGTCGCAAATCGAGGTGGTGATCCATCCTCAGTCAATCGTGCATTCGATGGTGGAGCTGGTGGATGGATCGGTTATCGCGCAGCTCGGGTCTACGGACATGCGGCTTCCGATTCAGTACGCGTTCTCCTATCCCGAGCGCTGGGCCTCGACCATTCCACCGCTGAATCTGGCGTCATGTGGATCACTGGAGTTCGAAAAGCCGGATGTCGAAAGTTTTCCGTGCCTGGGGCTGGCGTACAAAGCGCTGGAAGCGGGCGGCGGGTATCCGGTCGTGCTGAACGCAGCCAACGAAGTGGCCGTTGCGGCATTTCTCGAAGGTGCTCTGGGCTTTACGTCTATACCACGCTTGATCGAGCAAGCGCTCGAGGCGTATACAGGAATTCCGGCCAATTCTATAGACGAGGTGCGTACGCTGGACAGCTGGGCGCGTCAACACGCGCAGATGCTGGTGGCGGATGCGGGCCGGAGGTTAAAATTGGGAGTGTGAGGGTTCTTTGCTGACATCTATCCAGACTGTTGCGGCGTTCGCGTTCGTGCTCGGCGTGCTCATTTTCGTCCACGAGCTTGGCCACTACGTGATGGCCAAGCGCCTTGGCATTCGCGTGCTCAAGTTCTCGCTCGGCTTTGGCCCACGTCTCGTGGGCTTTCGTCGCGGCGATACCGACTATTGCATCAGCGTGATCCCGCTCGGCGGCTACGTCAAAATGGCTGGCGAGAATCCCGAAGACCCCCGCAGCGGTTCCGCAGACGAATTCCTGTCAAAAACCAAATGGCAACGGTTCCAGGTGTTGATCATGGGACCAGCCATGAATCTTGTGCTCGCCGTCGTCGTGATGGCGATCGTCCTGATGCAAGGCGCCGACGTCCCGGCGTTCCAGGATCAGCCTCCGGTCGTCGGCGTCGTGATGCCGGGATCGCCAGCAGAGCAGGTGGGCTTGCGGCCGGGCGACCGGATCGTCAGCGTCAGCGGGCGCGAGACGCCGACCTGGGATCAGTTTCTACTCATGGTTGGGACTCGCCCCAACCGTGCTCTCCCGATTACCTTCCTGCGGGAAGGCCGGGAAATGACCGTCACCGTCACCCCGAAACCTCAGGGACGCTATCGAGGTGGGCGAAGTCGGCGTTCTCCCGAACGTGCATCCCGAGATCCCGTCGCTCGTGCCCGGAAGCCCGGCCGAGCGCGCCGGGGTCATGCCGGGCGACTACGTGCTGGCGATGGACGGCGAACCGATCGTCTTCCGTCAACAGTTGATTGAGGCCATTGAAAAGAAGCCGGAGATGCCCATTACGTTGACCCTTCTGCGGAAGGGGCAGCGTGTCGACATCACGATGGTTTCCGGTCGCGAAGGAAATGTCGGTCGGGTGGGTGTGTATCTTCGGGACGAGATCGAAGAAGGTCGAGCCGGGGCCGATCGAGGCGATTGGACTCAGCCTCGAGCGGATGTGGGGTCTCTCCACCATGATTTTCGAAACGGTCTGGGATCTGCTGACGCGCGAGGCCTCGCCCAAGCAGCTCATGGGACCGATTGGCATCATGCAGCTCTCCGGCGAATCGGCGCAGGCAGGCTGGGTTTCCCTGTTGTCGTTGATGTCGGTGATCAGCCTCAATCTGGGGATTCTGAACCTGCTGCCGATCCCCGTCCTCGATGGCGGTCACATCTTCATCATGGCGCTCGAGGGGCTCGCGCGTCGCGACTTCAGCATGAGGGTGAAGGAGAAGATGTTCCTGGCTGGCTTCGTTCTTCTGATGATGCTGATGGTCACCGTGATCTACAACGATCTGACGAAAATTACATGGATTGAAGGCCTCATGCCCTGGCGATAGCAAGTCTCAAGGCTGAAGTCTCAAGTCTCAAGTGAAGTCTCAAGTTCAGACTTCAGACTTCAGACTTGAGACTTCCTCCATGGCCTCCTTCGCCGCGCGGATTGTGACCTCAACGTCGCGGTCCGAGTGCGATCCCGACAGGAACCACGCTTCAAACTGCGACGGTGGCGGATACACGCCGCGTGCGATCATCGCGCGGCAGAATGTGGCGTACTGCGCCGTGTCGGATGAAAGCGCGCCTTGATAATTGCGAACGGGTTGGCTGGTGAAGAACGGTGTCAGCACAGACCCGAACCCGTTGACCTGCAGCGATACGCCGGCATGACGGGCGGCGTCCCCAAGACCGTCCGCCAGCTGCGTTCCGAGCCGTTCGAGCTTCCGATACAGGTTCTTCGACAACCCGCTCAGACTCCAAAGTCCGGCAGTCATAGCCAGCGGATTCCCTGAGAGCGTCCCCGCCTGGTAGACAGGTCCAGCTGGCGCGACGAGGTCCATCAGATCGGCACGTCCGCCGTAGGCCCCCACCGGCAGCCCGCCGCCAATGATTTTTCCGAGGCAGGTCAAGTCGGGCCTGATCCCGAAGCAGCCCTGTGCCCCGCCCGGACCCGACGCGAAATCCGGAAATGACCTCGTCGAAGATGAGAAGCATGCCGTGGCGATCGCACAGATTGCGGACACCTTGCAGAAAGCCAGCTGCAGGTGGGACGACCCCCATATTTCCTGCGATGGGCTCGATGATGAGGGCGGCAATCTCCCCGCGATGTGTTTCGCAGAGACGTTCGCATGAGCCGAGATCGTTGTAGGTCGCCAGCAATGTGTCTGCGGCGGCGGCCGCCGGTACGCCGGGGCTCGTTGGGACCCCGAATGTCATCAAACCCGATCCCGCCTTGACCAGGAACGGATCGGCGTGACCGTGATAGCAACCTTCGAACTTGATGATCTTGTCGCGCCCGGTCGCTGCCCGCGCGACCCGAACAGCACTCATCGCCGCCTCGGTCCCGGAATTCACGAACCGAACCCGTTCGAGCGAGGGCATGAGCCGACGAACGTGTTCGCCCAGTCGGACTTCGAGTTCGGAAGGTGCGCCGAAGCTCGTTCCGCTGCGGGCGGTCTTTTCAAGGGCTCTCGTCAGGCCACGCGGCGCGTGGCCGTGGATGAGCGGTCCCCATGACATGACGTAGTCGATGTACGTGCGGCCATCGACATCCTCGATGCGCGATCCAGCAGCCCGGCTGATGAACAGCGGGTCGCGACCCACGGCCTTGAACGCACGGACCGGACTGTCCACGCCACCTGGAAGGATCTGCTGCGCGCGTGCGAACAGCTTTGCTGATTTTGGAGTCTTCGAGGAAAAGCGACGCATGCGGGGGATTATAGACGCGGCAGGTCTAAAGACCTGCGCTACGTACTGCCTGTAACGTCCTGTCCGGCAGGTCTAAAGACCTGAGCTACGTACTGCCTCAGCGTACTGCACGGCAGGGCGACTGAGCGTACGTAGCGCAGGCCTTTAGGCCTGCCGTATCCAGGCGTGGCGCAGGCCTAGGCCTGCTTGCTGCGCTATTTGAGAACGCGCGCAGCGTCGCGGGCGTAGTAGGTGATGATGATGTCGGCGCCAGCGCGTGCGATTCCCGTCAGCATTTCCATCATGACGCGCGGTTCGTCGAGCCAGCCATTGAGCGCGGCTGCTTTCAGCATCGAATACTCGCCGCTGACCTGATAGGCAGCCGTCGGATAGCCAAACTGCTCCTTGACCCTCCACACGACGTCCAGATAGGGAAGGGCAGGTTTCACCATGACGATGTCGGCACCCTGCTCGATGTCCTGGGCAACCTGGCGCAACGCCTCTTCGACGTTCGCCGGATCCATCTGGTGAGTGCGGCGGTCACCGAACTTTGGAGTCGAATCGGCGGCATCGCGGAACGGTCCGTAAAAGCCGGAGCAGTACTTGGCGGCGTACGACATGATGCCGACCTTCTGGAACTCGCGCCCGTCGAGCGCCTGGCGAATGGCTCCCACGCGCCCGTCCATCATGTCGGAGGGGGCGACGATGTCGGCCCCGGCGGCGGCATGCGAAACGGCCGCTCTCACGAGCAGCTCGACGGTCGGATCGTTGGCGACATCCTGATCGACAATCACACCGCAGTGGCCGTGCGATGTGTATTCGCACAGGCAGACGTCCGTGATGACGACGGTCCGTGGCGATTCGCGCTTGATAGCCCGGATTGCCGATTGGACGGGCGCCTGGGCGTCGTACGCCGCCGACCCCATGTCATCCTTGTGGTCCGGTACGCCAAACAGCAGGACCGTTGAGACACCGTCGCTGGCGGCCGCCGTCACTTCGCGCACCGTTTCATCGACCGACAGCTGGAAGACCCCGGGCATCGACGGCACCTCGCGCCGGACGCCCTCTCCCTCACAAACGAAGAGTGGATACACGAACATCTCTGGCGAGAGGCGGGTTTCCCGGACGAGCGATCGAATACCGGGAGACTGACGAAGCCGCCGGGCTCGACGCGTCAGTTGCAACGTGGTTCTCAAATCGACAGGAGCGCATTCGGAAATCCTATTTGTGATTTTGCAATCACTAGTCGCTAAGTCATTAATGATTTTTCGTGTCTGGAAAAGTATGCCACGATTGCATCGACCAGAGCAGGGATCGTGTACTGCTCCGGCATGATTGCCGTGTGAATCCCGCACTGCTCGGCTGCTTCGGCCGTCACCGGCCCGATACACGCGACGGCGGTCGAGCGAAGCAGATCCTGAGCTGCATCATCCCCGTAGTTGCGGACGAAATTCCTGACGGTTGATGCGCTCGTGAACGTGACGACGTCGATGCGCTTTTCGAGCAGCATCGCATAGACATCCGGATCCTCCTCGCGGTCGACTTCGGCGAGCGCCGTTCGGTAAGCCGTGACTTCTTTGACCTCGGCGCCGGATTTGCGCAGTTCGTCGGCGAGCACCTCGCGAGCGATATCGGCACGAGCCAGGAGAAATCGCTGGCCTTCCAGTGGGCCGATCGCCTGCAGCGCCTGCAGAATCCCTTCTGCTCGGTCCTCGAGCGGCACCAAATCCACCTTCAGGCCGTGCTGCAGCAGACGGTCCGCCGTTGCCGGTCCAATGGCGCACAGCCGTACGCCCTTGAGCTCCCGAACGTCGCCGGGGCTTGCCTGCAGTCGCCGCATGAACGAGTCCACGCCGTTGGCGCTCGTAAACACCACCCAATTGAAGCTGGACACCTTGGTAATGGCTTCATCGAGCGGGCCGTAGTCCTCGGGTGGCAACACGCGTATCGTTGGCGCTTCCACGGCTTCAGCACCCAGGGCCTCCAGTCGCTCCACGATGTCGCCCGCCTGTTCCCGCGTGCGCGTCACGAGCACCCGCTTGCCGAACAGCGGACGTTCGTCGAACCATCGTAGATGCTCTCTGAACGCCGTCACGCGGCCGACGATGAGGATGGCCGCACCCTTGTGGGGTGGCTGCTTGGCAATGGTTTCCAGTTCGCGAAGCGATCCCTGGATGGTCTGCTGAGTGGGGAGAGTGCCGTTGTAAACAACCGCCGCAGGCTCGTCCTCGGCCCACCCGTGCGTGATGAGCGCATGGAGGATGCCGGGCAGCTGTCGGGCACCGGCATAACACACGATCGTACCTTTCAAACGCGCCAGGCCCGACCAGTCCACCTGCGGCAGTGCGTCTTCTTCGTCCTCGTAGCCTCGAATCAAGGTGAGGGAATCACCGGCCCCGGGATAGGTCACCGGGACGCCGGCGTAGCTCGGAACACCGACGGCCGCGGGAATTCCAGGAACGACCTCGAACTGCACGCCCTGCTCGTGGAGAAACAAGGCTTCTTCTCCGCCGCGATCGAACACGAACGGATCCCCCCACTTCAAGCGCGCGACGGTCTTGCCTTCCCGTGCTTTTTCAGCCAGAAGGTAACAGATGGCCTCCTGCTCGAGCGGCTGTGGTGAGGAGGCGCCCACGTCAATCTTTTCGGCGTTGGTCCGTGCGGAGCGAAGCAGGCGAGGGTTGACGAGGTGATCGTAGAGCACCACATCCGCGTCCGCGAGACACTTCAAGCCGCGCACGCTGATCAACCCGGGATCGCCAGGGCCGGCTCCAATCAGGTAGACGATGGCTTTGGAATGAGGCATGCGTCAGGGCCCGTGTGGATCGGCCACGCTGCTGCCTTCGGCTTTCGCCTCGGCAAGAATGTCGCCGGCCCCTTGTCGAAGAAGCTCGTGCGCTGCGCGCCGGCCGAGTTCCTGCGAAGTCCGTCGCGACCCCTGCTGCCGGCAGCGAACGAGCCGTGTTCCATCAAGCGACGCGACCGTCGCGAGAATCTCGATCGCGTCATCGTGGGTCACCAATCGGCCGACACAGAGCACCGATTGGCATCTGGCACCCGCCACCAAGCTCCGCGACCAGCGCACGCTCAGTCGTCAAAGCCGTTGCGGCGCTCGGATCGTCGAGAGCGGCGAGCGCCCGCCGTGCAGTCACCGTCGTCCGAGCGGATTTCAATCGCGATGATCCCCTGTCCCGGAGCCGGGACGCACACGTCGACCGGAATCGTGAGCGGTCACGCGATGCGCAAGGTTGAGCCGCCGAAGTCCCGCCGATGCCAGCACAATCACATCGTAGTCACCGCGGTCGAGTTTCCGAAGCCGCGTGTCCACATTTCCCCGAATAGGCTCGAACCGGGCCTGGGGCAGGAGCGGGCGCAGCTGGGCGATTCGGCGAACGCTGCCCGTCCCGATTCGAGTGCCGCCCATCACGCTGCGCGTGAGCGTGTCGAACGTCCCCGGACGCGCTTCGCGTTCGACCCACACATCGGCGGGGTCTTCGCGCGGGTAGAACCGCGCCTATTCCCGAGGCCGTCTGGCAGGTCGACGGGCAGATCCTTGCTGCTGTGAACGGCCAGGTCGATCGTGCCCGCCAGCAGCGCATCCTCGATTTCCTTGACGAACAGCCGCTTCCCTCCCGCGTCGCCAGTGACTGATCCGCCATTTGATCGCCACTCGTGCGGATCATCACCAGTTCGCACGCGGCGTCGCCCCGTTCCGTCAGCACGTTGGCCACCTCGCGCGCCTGAACGAGGGCCAATGGACTGCCGCGAGTGCCGATGCGGAGCCTGATCACGAGGAGGACGAGGTCTTTGCCGGAGTCGGCCTGGGTTGTTCTGCCCGGTGACTGGGTGTCGCGAACGCCGCGGTCAGTTCCTTCTGAAGGGTCGAATCTTCCTGCCCGGTCCGCGACAGATCGAAGAGACGATTGAGGACTTCGGCGTACGCGGCAATGGTCTCGCCGTCAGAGAGGTTCTTGAGCTGCTCGGTCGGATTGATCAGCAACTTTTCAACGATCAGCCTCGTCACCTCGTCGACGCGCGCCCGAGCTTCAGGGGAGAGGCCGGACAGCTTCGGCTCGAGCCGTTCCAGCTCCGAGCGCCGCACGGCCTCGAACCGTTGTCGCAGTGCGACGACCGTCGGGATGGCGCCGCGCGACTGCATCCAGTTCCTGAAGCGGTCCACTTCCTCCGTCACGATGGCTTCGGCCTGCTCGACTTCTGCCGTTCGCCGTGACACGTTCTCGACGACCACCGCCTGAAGATCGTCGATGTTGTACAGGAAGACCTGTTCGATGTTGCCCGCCTTCGGATCCACATCTCGCGGAACGGCAATATCAATCACGAACAACGGACGATGGCGCCGTCGTCGCATCGCGTTCTCGACCAGGGACCGGGAGATGATGGGCGCGCTGGCGCCGGTGGCCGTAATGACGATGTCCGACTCGCTCAGCGCGTGTGAGAGTCGTTCCCAGGCCACGACGGTCGCTTCCATCGCCTGCGCGAGCCCGTCGGCGTGCGCAGCCGTCCGGCTGGTGATGAGCATCTTCCGAATCCCCTGCGATTTCATGTGCAGGGCCGTGAGCTTGCCCATTTCGCCGGCGCCTACGACGAGGACCGTTCGGTCCTTGAGGTCTCCGAAAATCTTGCGCGCAAGCGCGACGGCGGCGTAACTGACCGAGACGGCACCCTCCGCCAGCCGCGTTTCGGCGCGCACTCGTTTCCCCGCCGCGAATGCCGAGGTGAACAGCCGGTTCAGGAGCGGGCCCGTCGTCTGCTGCGCGCTGGCATGGCCGTACGCCTCTTTGACCTGCCCCAGGATCTGCGGTTCACCCACCACCAGCGAATCGAGGCCCGAGGCGACACGGAACAGATGACGTGCGGCGTCCGCGTCGGTCTTGACGTACAGGTGCGGCCTGAGCTCCTCGTGCGGCAGACGGTGGAAATCGGCAAAAAACTGCTCGGCATCGCCCCGTCCTCGATCGAGGTCCTCGCACGCCAGATAAACCTCGGCACGGTTGCAGGTGGAGAGCACCGCCGCTTCCGCACCGCTCGGCCGTCCAGCCAATGCCGCCAGCGCCTCGTCGAGCCCCCGGGCGGAAAAATCCAGCCGCTCGCGAAGCTCGATGGGCGCCGTTCGATGGCTGACGCCGATCAGAAGCAGGTGCATCAACGCAGCGGTCCTCAGAAATTATGGCTCTTCGTGAAAAAGTAGCTTATGGGCACGAAGTTCAACAGGACGATGATAAATCCCACGGCCGACAGCCACGCGGCCCGTCGTCCCCGCCATCCGATGGCGCGCTGAGCATACAACTCGAACGAGTACACTGCCCAGCAGAGCAGCGCGACGAAGATCTTGGGATCCTGCAGCGACATCGCCTGCACCCGGGGATCGAGCTCCGCCGCCGTCCGCGCCTGCGAGGCCCACACCCAGCCGACGAGCACGCCAACCGTCAGAAAGATCCAGCCGATCGCCACCGCTCGCAGATTCATTTTGTCGAGCACCTCGAGCGACGGCAGTCGGGCGTAGAAGAAGCCGAGATGCTTGGCCTTGATCTCCTTGAACAGCAACACGTAGGTAATGCCAATCACGCACGCCAGCGCGAAGCTGGCATAGGCAAACAGCAGCGATGAGACGTGGACGCCAAACCAGGCGCTTTCGAGCACCGCCGACACCCGTGCTTCGGCGCCCGGCTGGAATGCCGGAATTGCCTGCAGCACCGACAAGAAGGGGAACGATGAACACACCCATCGCGTGCTCGTCGGTCGCGATCTCCACGTACAGATAGGACAACGCCAGCAGCCACACAAACGTGGAAATCGCCTGAGTCGTCCCGGCAAATGGCACGTGTCCGGCCTGCATGGTCATCATGCCGATGACGAACGTGTGCGAGAGCGCCCCGACGATGAGCAGCGTCGTTGCCGCTCGGCCAACGGGCCGACTTCGTCCGACGAAATGCACGGCGTAGACAAGGCCGGCAACCAGATACAGCACGAGCGGAATGATGTTCATGGGATCCAATCTGTGCGGTTGGGCAGCGCGCGGGCGTGCGGGCCTAGCGCGGGCCGTAGTAGCCCTGCTTGGTGCGCACGGTCGCACCCGGCCGGTCCACCCGAACGACGATACGCCGCCAGCCGCCATCGCGACGGTTGTTCTTCGACGTGTAGCCGACCGTGTACTGACTCGACAGCTCGTCGGCAATCTGGGTGTACACGCCGGCCAGCTCTTTGACGTCGTTGATGAAGAACGCACGGCCGCCTGTATCGTTGGCGAGTTGACGCAGCGCGAATGTGGCCTCGCGGAACCCGCGGCTCGTCGATTCGCGCGCTTGCAATCCGATACAGAACACAGCGGTTTCAGACCGGCGGGCCAGGTCGAGCAGTTCGTCGAAGCTCACCAGGCTGGACGTGTCTTCCCCATCCGACAAGACCACGAGCGCCTGGCGCCTGATTTCCTCGGAGTCCTTTGCCTTAATCTTCTGGAAGCCCTTCAGCGAGATATAGACGGCGTTGTAAAGCGACGTCGAGCCCCCCGCGACCGTCTGCTTGATCGCCCGTTCGAGCGCGGCGCGGTCGTTGGTGTACGGCTGGACGACCTCGACGCGGCTGTCGAAATCGATGACTTCGGCTAGATCCTGCGGGCGGATCTGCTTGGCAAACCCGATGGCTGCCTCCTGCGCAACGCTCAGGCGGTCTTCCATGCTGGAACTGGTATCCATGAGCAGCGACAGCGCGATCGGCAGACGTGTCTTGTTGAACAGTGTCAGGTCCTGATGAACGCCGTCCTCGTAGACCGAAAAGTTCTGCGCGTCCAGATCGGTCACGTACTTGGTCGACGCTCCGTCGGTGACCGTGATATTGAGCGAAACGAGGTCAACCGCAGCTTTGAACGCGGGTTGTGGCGGTTGTGGCGCCTGCTGTCCCTGAGCCGCCCCTGTTGGATGCTGCAGGATGAGGGTGAGCGCCGTTGCGAGTAGGAAAAGCCGTGCGGCAGGTGAGCGCATGATCGTTCTCAACCCCGGGAAAACCCCGCATCCAGGGAGCAATCTTCGATGCCAGTATAGGCGGCGGTCGGGCGGGCGGTCAAGCTGAGCGGTTGTGCGGAAGTGCTTGAGGTGCAGGAAGTTATCGGTACTCGTTCGAGAAGAATGCAACGGGCGCGTTCCTTGACGGTGCGTTCGCGCGCGTGTTATAAACACGCGGTTTTCGAGCGTTGACGATTGCGCGCCGGGTGCCACCCTCCTGACCCGGGGCGGCGCGATCACGGCGCCAGCTATCCTTCAAGACGCCAGCATGCTCAACGCGTACATCCCGTCGTCCTGTTCATCGCGATTGCCATTGGTTTTGCCATCTTTACCCTGTTGGTTTCGAGGCTCGTTCACGCGGAAAAGTACAACAAGGTCAAGCTCGAACCGTACGAGTGCGGCATCGAGCCGAAGACAGATGCGCGGGACCGGTACAGCATTCGCTACTACCTGGTGGCCATGCTGTTCGTGATTTTCGACGTGGAGACGGTGTTCATGTTTCCCTGGGCCGTGATGATGGACGAGCTGGCACTCTTCGGCCTCATCGAAATGATCATCTTTCTCCTGATCCTCGTGGTCGGCTACTACTATGCCTGGCAGAAGGGGGCGCTCGAGTGGGTGTAGAGGACGATTCGAAACCCACCGACCCGAAGGCTGCCGCGGATAAACCCCCGAGCGAGGCGCCCGCCGAGCCGCTGAAGGGTGAGGTGTCGCGCACCGATTCGCCGAGCGCGGGTGCATCGGCAGCCAAGCCCGCCGCGCCCGAGACGCCAACTGCTGCTTCCGCCACGCCGCCAGCCGCCGCGGCACCCAAACCTGCAGCCGCGCCACCAAAACCGGCAGCCGCTGCTGCGCCCAAGCCGGCTGCGGAGCACAAGCCCGGTCCGCCGGCGGCACCCGCGGGCCATCGGATCCACCGCCGCCGGCAGACAAGCCGGTACCGGAATTCATTGCGGCCCTTCAGTCCAGGCTTGCCGGTGCCGTCGAACAAGTCAGCTATTTCGTTGGTGACTGGGCGGTGATTGTGTCCGCCGAGCGGCTGCTGGACGTCATGCGCTCCCTTCGAGATTCACCGGACGCGGCGTTTGATTTCTGCTCCGATGTCACCGCCAGTGACTGGCCTCCGCGGCCGAAACGATTTGACGTGGTCTATTGCCTCTACTCCACGCGACACCGCCATCGGGTGCGGGTGAAAGTCCGTGCAGGAGAGCACGACCCGGTGCCGTCGGTCACGGCAATCTGGCCATCGGCCAACTGGTTGGAGCGCGAAGTCTACGACTTGTTTGGCGTCAATTTCACGGGCCATCCCGATCGGCGACGCATTCTGATGCCGGAAGACTGGCAGGGGTATCCACAACGGAAGGACTATCCACTCGAAGGTCCAGGTGAGTTGCTGATGGAAAATCCGCTCGACTGGCTGAGGTTGCGCCAGGCGCGGGACGAATTGGAAATTGAATAGGTCTAGCCTTCGAGAGCCGTAATTGATCGCCGAGGACGCCGAGGACGCGGATTACGCAGAGAATTCCTTAAAGGTGATCTTCTGGGCCTCAGCGGCCTCCGCGAGCTCTGCGTTAAGCTTGGGGGAGGCGGAGGTACAGGTTGCTGAGGGTCAGGCAGCACTTCATGTTCACTGAGCGGACCGTTGACGGAACTACGCCGAGCGCCGAAGGCGCGATACAGGTCGTGGGGGTGGGGCCCCACGACAATCTAAATATGGAACCCTCTGTTCAGCCGATGTTCGACACCGACGAGCTCGTCATCAACATGGGGCCGCAGCACCCCAGCACGCATGGGGTGTTGCGCGTCGTGTTACGGCTCGATGGGGAAAAGGTCGTCGGCTGCGATGTCGTCATTGGCTATCTGCATCGCGGGATCGAGAAGCTCAGCGAGAACCGGAACTACACGCAGATCATCTTGCTGACCGATCGAATGGATTACGTGGCTGCGGCCACCAACAACGTCGGGTACTGCGAGACGGTCGAGAAGCTGATGGCGATCGAAGTCCCGCGGCGCGCGCGGTACGTCCGCACGATTCTCTGCGAGCTGCAGCGGATTGCCAGCCACTGCCTCTGGCTGGGCACGCACGCCATGGACATTGGCGCCATGACGGTGTTTCTCTACGCGTTCCGCGAGCGCGAGCTCATCCTGGACCTGTTCGAGGAATTCTGCGGTGCCCGGCTCACGTACAACTCGATGCGGATTGGCGGGCTGCCCCTCGACATCCCGGTCGGCTGGGACAAGAAGGTGCTGGCGTTCTGCGACATCCTGATGCAGAAGGTCGACGAGTACGAAGAGCTGTTGACGCACAATCGCATCTGGCTCGAGCGGACGCGGAACGTTGGAATCATTTCAGCGGAAGAAGCCATTGCGATTGGCCTGACCGGACCTCCGCTACGTGGGTCGGGTGTCGCTCGCGACGTGCGCAAGGACGAACCGTACGCCGCGTACGACGAGATGAATTTCGATATCCCGATCGGATCGGCCGGCGACACGTACGACCGATACCTGGTGCGTCTCGAAGAGTTCCGTCAGTCGGTTCGAATCATTCGCCAGGCGGCCGAGGGACTGCCAGAAGGACCCATCGTCGGCAAGGTGCCGCGACTGATCAAGCCGCCCGTCGGTGAGACCTATCACGCCATCGAGTCGCCAAAGGGGGAACTGGGCTATTTCATCGTGAGCGACGGCAAGTCCACCAATCCGTACCGTTTCCGCGTACGCCCGCCCTCCTTCTGCAACCTCCAGGCGCTGCCCAGACTCATCAAAGGCCATCTCGTCGCCGACGTAGTCGCCCTCATTGGTTCCATCGACGTCGTTCTTGGTGAAGTGGACCGCTGAGAGCGATTAAATGCTGACTAAGCGGCTTAATGTGCAGTCACGCCGAGCGCCAGAGGCGCGAGGTACGGGTCGTGGGGGTGGGGCCCCACGACCAACTAACTAATGCTCGACACCGTCATCATTCCTCTCGTCAAGATTCTGATCGTGCTGAACGCTGTGCTCGTGGCCGTCACGTACATGGTGTTGCTCGAGCGTAAGGTTATCGCCTGGGTGCAGGTGCGGCTTGGACCCATGCGCGTCGGACCCTATGGTGCGCTGCAGCCGATTGCAGACGCCGTCAAGCTGCTGCTCAAGGAAGACATCACCCCGGCCCGGGCGGACAAATGGGTCTTTACCGCTGCCCCGATCATCGCGCTCGTTCCGGCGCTCGTCGTGTTTGCGGTCATTCCCTTCGGCCCGGAGGTCGAGATTTTCGGCCACAAGGTCACGCTGTACATTACGGACATCAATGTCGGCCTGCTCTACATTGTCTCGGTCGCGTCTATTGGCGTGTACGGCTTCATCTTGGCCGGCTGGGCGTCCAACAGCAAATACCCGCTTCTGGCAAGCCTGCGGGCTTCAGCCCAACTCATCAGCTACGAAGTGGCCGTCACGATGACGCTCGTCAGCGTCATCGTGACAGCCGGCTCGTTGAGCATGGTGCAGATTGTCGAGGCGCAGCGATCGGCCGGGGTGTGGTTCGGCTTCATCCAACCGGTGGCGTTCGTCATTTTCTTCATTGGCGGCCTTGCGGAGACCAATCGGGCTCCCTTCGATCTGCCGGAAGCGGAACAGGAGCTGACGGGCGGTTTCCATACTGAATACAGCGGGATGCGGTTCGCGCTGTTCTTCCTGGCCGAATACGCCAACATGATTGTCGTATCCTCGGTTGCCACGACGCTCTTTCTCGGAGGGTGGCTGCGCCCGTTCCCGAACGTGGAAGCGTTGGCATTTCTGGGTATCATTCCCGCCTGGATCTGGTTCTTCCTGAAAACGTTCGTATTCCTGTACATCTTCTTGTGGGTTCGCGCGACGCTTCCACGCTACCGGTACGACCAGCTGATGGCGCTTGGCTGGAAGGTGCTCATTCCGCTGGCCATCGCCAATGTCGTCGTGACCGGGATTGTGAAGGTGCTGTTGTAGCCATGGGCGAAGCCATTGCCTTTTACGTGCTCGCGGCGTTCATCCTGGGATTTGCCGTCCTCGTGATCACAGCGCGGAACACGGTGCACTGCGTGCTGTTTCTCGTCGCGAACTTCTTGTTCGTGGCGGCGCTGTACGTGCTGCTCGGTGCCCAGTTTTTGGCGGTCATTCAGGTCCTCGTGTATGCGGGCGGCATTGTCGTCCTGTATTTGTTCGTCGTGATGCTCGTGAACCTCAAGCGGCCTCCGGAGGCGCACAAGGATCCACGCCGGCGAAGCGGGCTCGGTTTTGCGCTGGCCGCGATCGTGCTCGTCCAGCTCGGGGCGATTGCGATGTGGGGTGCGCGGAGCGTGAGACCGCCGACAGCGCAGACATCGGCCGCACCGGCGATGGGGAACACGGAGCAGATTGGCTGGCTCCTTTATACGGACTACCTGATTCCGTTCGAGGTCGCGTCGATCCTGCTGCTTGTCGCCATGATTGGTGCGATTGTGTTGACGAAGAAAGAAATCTGAGCACGTCATAACGCCGGCGACAGGTAAGACATGATTACCCCGACCCACTACGTATTGCTGTCCGCGGCACTCTTCATGATTGGCGTGATTGGTGTGCTGGTGCGGCGCAATCTCATCGTCATTTTCATGTCGATCGAGCTGATTTTGAATGCGGTGAACATCAATCTGGTGGCCTACTCCCAGCAGTTGCAGAACGCCATCGGTCAGGTGTTCGCGGTGTTCGTCATCGCCGTCGCGGCGGCCGAGGCCGCCGTAGGTCTGGGAATCATCCTGGCCTTCTATCGCAACAAGGAAACCATCAACATCGACGAAATGAACACCATGCGATGGTAGTGGCGCGGGATTCGGGACTCGGGATTCGGGATTCGAGATTCGGGAAAAGGACGTCGTGGATCTAATCTGGCTCATCCCGCTGCTGCCAGGCATTGGTGCGGCCGTCAACGGCCTGGTCGGCATTCGTGCCTTCAGCAAGAACGTTGCGGCGCTCGTCGCGTGTTCCACGATGGGGCTGGCGTTGTTGCTGTCGGCGTGGGCGTTCTGGGAGCTTCTGGGTCTCGCGCCCGAAGCGCGAGACCACGTCGTCACCATTGCCGCGTGGATTCCAAGAATTCCGCTCGAGACCGCCAACGGCATCGGAGGGTTCGAGGTGCCGTGGGCCTTCCGGCTGGATCCGTTGTCCGGGATGATGATTCTGATCGTCACGGGAATCGGATTCCTGATCCATGTGTATTCGATTGCGTACATGCACGATGAGCCGCGGGGCGGATACGCGCGCTTCTTCTGCTATCTGAATCTCTTTTGTTTCTTCATGCTCACGCTGGTCCTCGGCAGCACCTTCGTGGTGATGTTCGTGGGCTGGGAAGGCGTGGGTCTCTGCTCGTATCTCTTGATTGGTTACTGGTACGAGAAGAAGAGCGCGGCAGATGCAGGCAAGAAAGCCTTCATCGTCAATCGCATCGGAGACTGGGGATTCATTCTTGGCATCTTCCTCGTCTTCTTCACGTTCGGTACGCTCGACTTCCGGGCCGTCGCGAACGCCGCCGGATCGATGCCCGTCGAAACGGCTGGGTTCGGTGTGCTGTCGCTGATCTGTCTGCTGCTGTTCATTGGCGCAATCGGCAAGAGCGCCCAGATCCCACTCTATGTCTGGTTGCCTGACGCCATGGAAGGTCCGACGCCGGTCTCGGCGCTCATCCACGCCGCGACGATGGTGACCGCCGGCGTGTACATGGTCGGTCGCAACGCGGTCCTGTTTTCCCACGCGCCCATGGTCATGGAGATTGTGACCATTGTTGGCCTGCTGACGGCGTTGATGGCAGCGTCCATCGGCCTCGTGCAGTACGACATCAAGCGCGTGCTGGCCTATTCGACGGTGTCCCAACTCGGATATATGTTTCTGGGGATGGGCGTTGGAGCATTCGCAGCCGGCGCATTTCACTTGATGACCCACGCGTTCTTCAAAGCTCTGCTCTTCTTGGGTAGCGGCTCGGTCATCCATGCGATGGCCGGCGAGCAGGACATGCGCAGGATGGGCGGCCTGAAAAAGTATCTGCCCGTGACCTACGTCACGATGCTCATTGGGACGCTGGCCATTGCGGGCATCCCGCCGCTGTCGGGATTCTTCAGCAAAGACGAGATCGTCCTCCGCGCGTTTCTCGGCACAAACACGATCGTCTGGGTCCTGGCCCCAATCACTGCCCTCATGACCGCGTTTTACATGTTCCGGCTCATCGCCTTGACCTTCCTTGGTGGGTATCGTGGGCCGTCCTGGGAAGGGGCCGGCCATTCGCACGGGCCCGCGCATCGCCTGCACACGACACCCATGCAGCCCACGGCACGGCCCCTCCTGGCGCCGGCGTTGGTAGTGCGGCGCATGGTCACGGTCATGGAGCCTGGCATGGGCCCCATGAATCGCCGCGGGCAATGACCGCCCCATTGATGGCGCTCGCAATTGGTGCCATCGTGGCGGGATTCGTGGGAGTTCCCGCCGCGCTCGGTGGCTCGAATGCGATCGAGCATTTTCTCGAGCCGAGCTTCACCGCGCACTCAGCTGCCGCGACCGCTAAGCCCGGTGCCGAACCTGCGGCCGAGGCGGTGCCGTCGCAGGCGGTCGCAGAAGGCGAAGCCGGACATGCTGAACAGGCCCACATATCGCGCATCGGAGAGATCGGCCTGATGGCCATGTCGGTGCTGATTGCGGTGCTCGGCATCGGGATGGCTTATCGCTTCTATGTCACTCACCCGGAAATCTCCGAGCGGCTGGCGACGCGGTGGGCCGGCGCTCACACGGTATTGAGCAACAAGTACTACGTGGACGAGGTGTACGACGCGACGGCTGTCAAGGGCACGATGGCATCTGCGCGCGGCCTGTGGACGTTCGACGGCCGCGTCGTGGACGGTGCCGTGAACGGGTCGGGCTGGCTGACGGTCTTTTCGTCCTGGATTTCGCACTTGTTCGACAAGTACGTCGTCGACGGGCTGGTGAACCTGGTGGGTTGGACGACGGGCGAGTCCAGCTTCTTCGTCCGCTGGCTGCAGACGGGTCTCGTGCAGACGTACGCGCTGTGGATGCTCGGTGGCGTGTTCGTGTTTATGACCGTTTACCTGCTGGTCATGTAAAACAATGTCTAATTCCGCGAACATGTTTTCCGCTCGTTGTCGCTGATTCTGTTCACGCCGCTCATCGGCGCGATCCTCATCCTGTTCGTCCCCAAGACGAACGAGAACGCCATCAAGTGGATCGCCAACATTGTCACCTTCGTCGGGTTCCTCGTGTCGATCCCGCTCTGGTTCTGGTACAACCCTCAGCAACCCGAGTTTCAGTTCGTCGAGCGGGCGCAATGGATCCCGTCGATTGGGGCGCAGTATTTTCTTGGTGTGGACGGCTTCAGCGTGCTCCTGATCCTGCTGACCACGCTGATGGGAGTTATTGCCGTACTCTCGTCCTGGACTGCAATCACAGAGCGCATCAAGGAGTACTACATTTTCCTGCTCGTGCTGCAGACCGGCATGATTGGCGCGTTCGTGTCGCTCGACTTCCTGCTCTTCTTCCTGTTCTGGGAAGTGATGCTGGTCCCGATGTACTTCCTGATCGGGATCTGGGGGAGCGACCGGCGTCTCTACTCGGCCATCAAGTTCTTTCTGTATACGCTCGTTGGCAGCGTCGTCATGCTGCTCGGTATTCTCGCCTTGTACTTCTACCAGGTACAGCCTGACGAAGATGTACAGCTTCGACATCACCGAGTTCCAGAAGCTCAACGTGCCGTTCGACCTGCAGTGGTGGATCTTCCTCGCCTTTTTCCTTGGGTTTGCGGTCAAGGTCCCGATGTTTCCGTTCCACACCTGGCTGCCCGACGCACATACCGATGCGCCGACAGCCGGTTCGGTCATCCTGGCGGCAGTCCTCCTGAAAATGGGCACGTACGGGTTCATCCGTTTCAGCCTGCCAATTCTGCCGGAGGCCACGCGGTACTTCGTGCCGATGATGGTGCTGCTATCGATTATTGGCATCGTCTACGGTGCGCTCGTGGCCATGGCGCAAAGCGACTGGAAGCGCCTTGTGGCGTATTCGTCGGTCAGTCACATGGCGATGGTCATGCTGGGGATGTTTGCGCTCAATCCCGTTGGAATCATGGGGAGCATCGTGCAACAGCTCAACCACGGGATTTCTACGGGGGCGCTCTTCCTTATCGTTGGCATCGTGTACGAACGGCGGCATACGCGCCAGATCTCCGAGTACGGTGGCCTCTCGAAGGTGATGCCGGTCTATGCGGCTGTCTTCCTGGTGATGACAATGTCGTCGATAGGATTGCCGGCGTTGAACGGCTTCATCGGTGAGCTGTTGATTCTGCAGGGGGTGTTCGTCGCCAGCCGGGTCTGGGCGGCCTTTGCCGCCAGCGGTGTGGTGCTGGGTGCCGCCTACATGCTGTGGCTGTATCAGCGCACGATGTTCGGCAAAATCGAGAACCCCAAGAACGAAAAGCTGCAGGATTTGAACCTGCGCGAGTTTGTGACGTTCGCGCCGCTTCTGATTCTTGCCGTGTGGATTGGGTTGTACCCGGCGCCGTTCCTGCGCCGACTCGAGACGTCGGTGACTCGCGTTGTGGCGCGTGTCAGCCCGCAGTACGCTCCGAATCAAGCCCTGCAGCCGGCCGATGATCGGCAGGCGCGGAGCGCCGTTGTCCGCTGCGACAGCCGAGCGCGGTTCAGGGTGCGCGAGGCACTCGCTGATGCCACCAGGAATTGCGGCGCGCGACTTCTTCTACATTCTGCCTGAGCTGGTGCTGGCCGGGGGTGCGCTCGTTCTGCTCGTGGCGGACGTACTCCTCGCCCGTTCGCGCCAGGGTGCCCTGGCGGTTGTGACGCTCGTGGTGCTGGCGGCGACCGCGATTGCGCTCGTTCCGGTTGCGGATGCGCACGTGACCGTCGCCCGCGGTTTGATGGCCGTCGACCAGTTCGGCCTCTTCTTCAAGGTGCTGTTCCTCCTGGCGGCGACGCTCACCGTTCTCATGTCGGTCCGGTACCTCAGCGTCGAGCGTGCCAGCGCCGGGGAGTACTACTTCCTCATTCTCTGCGCCACGCTCGGCATGATGTTCATGGCCAGCGGAACCGATCTCATCACGTTGTTCATCGGTCTCGAGACCATGGCGGTGTCGTTCTACATCCTTGCGGGGTTCATCAAGCCGAACCAGCGGTCGAACGAGGCGGCGATCAAGTATTTCCTGCTCGGTGCGTTCTCGCTGGGGATCCTGCTGTACGGCATGTCACTGTTGTACGGATTATCAGGCTCGACCAATCTTCGGACCATAGCAACCGCGCTGGCGGGGCAGGAGCGCGACCCGGTGCTCGTTCTTGCCGTTGTGCTGGTCGTAGCGGGTCTGGGTTTCAAGATTGCCGCGGTGCCGTTCCATATGTGGGCTCCTGACGTGTACGAGGGAGCGCCGACGCCGGTCACCGCGTTTCTGTCGGTGGGATCGAAAGCCGCGTCATTTGCGATGGCGTTGCGGATCCTGGTGGAATGCTTGCCGGCCATGCGGCTCCAGGGCTTTGCGGGGCCCGCCATTGGCTGGGCGGTGATGCTGTACATCCTGGCGATCCTGACGATGACGTGGGGGAATCTGGCAGCGCTGACCCAGAGCAATCTCAAGCGGATGCTGGCGTACTCGTCCATTGCGCATGCCGGGTACGTTCTGATTGGCCTCATTGCCGGTTCGACGCGGGGGGTGGCGGCGGCGCTCATCTACCTGATGATCTACACGTTCATGCAGCTTGGTGCCTTTGCCATCATCACGATGCTGCGGCGCGAAGATGCGGTGGGGGACGAACTGAAGGATCTGAACGGCCTCTACTTCCGGCGTCCGTTTGCGGCCGTGGCCATGTTGTTTTTCATGCTGTCGCTGGGCGGGCGTGCCGCCAACCGCGGGATTCATGGGCAAGTTCTGGCTCTTCGGTGCCGCCATCGAGTCGGGGTACGTCTGGCTTGCCGTCATTGGTGTGCTGAACAGCGCAATTTCGCTCTACTACTACGTTCGAATCGTGGTCTTCATGTGGCTCAAGAACGAGCCAACCGGCAGCGAGCCGGTCATCAATCCAGCCATGGCCACGGTGTTGGGCGTGGCCCTCGCGGCGACGCTGGTGCTTGGCGTCTACCCGCGTCCCCTCTTCGAGTTTGCCGAGGCGTCGGCGCGCACGCTGGGCGTGGCGCAGCTGCTGCAAGTGGGCAAGTAGCGAAAGTCTGAAGTCTAAAGTCTCAAGGCTGAATTTGCCACTTTTGCACGGGTTTGACTGCAGGCTGGTGAACTTTTTCACAAGGTACGCTATACTGCCCCCGGTCCTGAATCGAGCGCGTCCCGTCGTTGCCGGTCCGGAGCCGCGTTTGTTATGATTGCCCGTTTGTGTTCCGTCCGGAAAGAGGACGTCTTGGCCCGGCGCGCCGGGGAGCGTCCGGACGGACCGGTGGGTCGGCCGCCGTCTCTGACATGCCCGAAGACGACAGCGGTCTCTTCCTTGCGCGTTCTCTAAAGTTTCTTCAAGAGAACATCCGCAGATCAGGACCAGCGGCCACGGCCAGCTACACGCTGATCGGGGCCATTCTCCTGCTCGGTGGAATCGGCTACGCGCTCGACCGATGGGTCGGGACGGAACCCTGGCTCCTGTTCGCGGGGTTGATGCTCGGTATCGTCGTCGGGTTCTACGAGTTGGCAAAGAGTGTGTGGCATCGATGAAGCCTGTGTCCTGGATGATCGGTGTCAGCGTTGTGGCGTGGCTGGCGGCCACCGTGTTCGTCGGTCGTGAAAACGCTCTCGCGGTCCTGCTCGGTTTGGTCGGGCCGCTCGTGGCGACATCGACAAGCTGGGTTCTGTCGGATCGGACCTTCCGACTGAACCCCATGCGGTTGACAGCCGTGATGATTCAGGCGTTCATGGCGAAAATCGTTTTCTTCGGTGCGTATGTCGCAATCATGCTTCGTTGGCTGGGACTGCCGCTCGTGCCGTTCATGGTCAGTTTCACGGTCGCGTTCATCGCACTCTACTTCGCGCAAGCATTGCTCCTGCGCCGACTCTTTGCCGCGGGAATGCACGCGGCCCGGTAAACGGTCATGACCGCCCAGGAAGTTCAGGAACACGCTGCGGCCGAAGCCGGCAAGTTCAATGTCGGCGAGACCATCATCGAGCATGTCTCGAACAGCGGACTCGACCATCCGCTGATCCATCTGCCAAAAGTGTTCGGGATCGATCTGTCGGTGACGAAGCACGTCCTGATGCTGTGGCTCGTGGCGGTTGGGGTCTTCGCGATTGTCACGTGGGCCGTTCGACGCTACCTGCGGCAGGATCGTCTCGTGCCGTCCGGCTTCATGAACGCGTTGGAGGCCGGAGTCGAGTTCGTGCGCGATACCATCGTGCTGCCAAACGTCGGCCGCAGGTGGGTGAACACCTGGACCCCACTGGTGCTCACGTTCTTTGTGTTCATCCTGAGCGCGAACATGATTGGGTTAATCCCGATCTTCGATGTGCTGGGCCTGGTCGATCACTGGGTGTTGCACACGGCGGAGGACTCGTTCGTCAAGCGAGTGCTCCACGGGGGCACGACGGCTACCGCCAACTTCAACGTGACCGCCGGGCTTGCCACGATTACGTTCTTTGCCATCATTGCGGCTGGGTCTAAGGCCCACGGCTTCGTGACGCACTGGAAGAACCTGGTGCCGCGCGGGTTGAATCCGGCCATCTACATCATCCTCATCCCGATCGAACTGATGGGGATGTTCGTCCGGCCGTTTGCGCTGACCATGCGGCTTGCCGCCAATATGACGGGCGGCCACATTGCGATTCTGGCGATCCTGTCATTCGTGTTCATCTTCGCCGAGATGTTCGGCACCGCGCTCGCGGGGGTGGGTGTTGGCCTTGCCGTGTCGGTGCCCCTGGCGGTTGGCATTTCGGCGCTCGAGGTCATCGTGGTTCTGGTTCAGGCATACGTGTTCACGCTGCTGACGGCCGTTTTCATCGGCATGGCAATTCACGTTCACCACTGACGTACGAAACAACGGAGGATTGACGCAATGAGTGTTCTGCACCTGCTTGGTGTCGCGATTGGGCTCGGCATGATTGTCATTGGCGCAGGCCTGGGGATTGGAAGGCTGGCGGCTGCCGCCGCTGAGGGCATTGCGCGCCAACCAAGCGCGGCTGCTCAAATTACCGGTGCCGTGAATCTTCCGCTCTTCCTGCTCGAAGGCGTCGCGATTCTGGCCGAAGTGTTCGCGTTCCTGGTGTTGATCCTGGCCAATCCTCTCGGCGCGTAGCTGCCGGGAAGGGCACCGAGGACCGATCATGAACCCATTAGTCCAACCAGACCCGGGGCTCTTCATCTGGACGATTCTGACGTTCCTCGTTCTGCTGGGGCTGCTGGCGAAGTTTGCGTGGCGGCCGCTGCTGCAGGCGCTCGACAGCCGTCAGGAGGCCATCAGAAAATCACTGGACGATGCGCAGCAGGCCAAGCAGGAGCTCGAGCGGCTCCAGCGTGAATCGGCTCAGATCATCCGCGAGGCGCGTGTCGAAGCGGAATCGATCGTATCCAGGAGCCGATCTGATGCGGAGCGGCTCAAGGAAGAGATCAAGCAGACTGCGAGAGCCGAGGCGGGAACCATCCTCCAGAATGCCGAGCGCCAGATCGGGCTGGAGACCCAGCGAGCGCTTCAGCAGATTCGGCACGAGGCCGTGGATCTCTCGGTGATGATTGCCTCAAAACTCATCCAGCGAAATCTGTCGAAAGAAGACAATGAAAAGCTGATTGACGAGGCGATTCGGCAGGTGTCGAAAGCGTAGAGTCAGCCGCGGGGGCTGAAGCCCCTGCGCTACATCCAGACGGACATGCCTTCCGTAGCGCGCACGCTTTAGCGTGCGCGTGGTCAATTATCGGGAAATCTTCTTCAACAGCGTTTCGGCTTCCGCGGCCTCGGCTGACTTCGGGTCGACATCGAGGACCTTTTTCAGCTGTGCAACGGCGGCCTCGGTCTGGCCCTGGTTGCTGGCTATGATTCCGAGCTGCAGGATCGGTTTCGCCCAGGACGGATCGGCCGTCGCAGCCTTCTGATAGAAGTCGCGCGCCGCATCAAATTTTCCCTCGCGCCGCCTGATATCGCCGAGCTCGTATAGCGCCGTACCATTCGTCGGATCTGCCTTCAGCACCGTCTCGAACGCGTCAATGGCCTTGGCGTCGTCGTTCTTCCGAAGGTAGGCATTGCCAATTTGAAGACCGATGGAGTTCATTGCCGGTGCCTTTGCGAGCGCAGCGTTGTATCCGGTGATGGCTGCGTCGAGGTCGCCTTTCGTGAAGGCGTCGTCGGCGGCGGCGAGATCGGCGCGGAGCAGCTTGACGTCCACACCCGCGAGAGGTCCGGCCAGGATCAGCGAAGCAATGCGCTCCATTCGGACGATGACCGGACGAGGAGGGCGCGAGGCGGACGCGGCGCTGACCGGCATTGTGAAAGTGGACGGCTGATATCCAGGGTACTCAACGGTGAAGTGCCATTGCCCCGATCTCAGACCAACCAACGAAATGCGGCCTTTTTGATCGCTCGTTGTTGTCAGAGTGCGGGGATACGCAGACGGATTCTCCGCACGCATCGTCGCTCCCCGGATGGGCTCTCCTCGGTCGTCGTAGATGATGCCCGTCATGATGCCGCTTTGGGCCATCGAAGGTGACACGACCACGCACAATGTGAAAAAGATGGCTAACGCAAGCTGGAGCAGGCGAGGCGTGGAATTGTTCATGGCCCTGCCAGTATACCCTACGGTCCAGAGGCCGCTCGACAAACACAGCCCATCAGTTTCGGGCCGTCATTCCGGCACTTTGCCGTATTCGCAAAACCTCGTCCGAGCTGAACATCCACTCCGAGTGTTCCGACATGGACCACGCGTTGAGTTTCCAATCCGCCCTCATGAGGCCCCGCGTGGTGTGCTCGTTCGTGCCAAGCAGCAGGTGACCGACTTCGTGCGCCATCACGCGGCTCATGAGGGCAGCCGCGTCAACCCCGGATTTGCTTGCCAGCGCGAGCACCCGCCCCGAGTGCACGGTCGCGACGACACCACGTCGCTCGAGAATGACGGCGTAGCCCAGAACCGCTGAAGACTGGTGAAGGCCGGCATCGGTCTGTGGTCCCTTGCTGATCCGCAGTGAGAACTCGTTTGCACCGGGAATCCCTTCACACATCGAGTCTTCCGACTCGCTGGCACTCCTGCGAATGCCGCAGATCCGCCACTGGCTCGTCAGACCCGCTCGGTCGAAGATGGCGGCCGCGCCGCGCGAGGCTTCGTGCAGCATCGAGTCGGGAATCTGGGCGTAGTTGTAGATGCGCACGATGGCTGGGCGATGGTCCTTGGCGGCTTCGGCGCGAAGTGACGTGCACCCACGCGCCACAACGATTTCCAGAATCACAGCCAGCGCCGCGAACTGTCGCATGTCGTCCTCCGACCAGGTGGTCGCGTTTTCGGATGAGGTGGCTGAGGACGAATTTCTGCTCTTGCGGTGGGTATCTCAATGGCGCGCGGGCAACGGAAAGGTGACATGTTGGTGACACGCGATGTGACGGTGGAGGTTGGACTTCCGGACCTAGAGGACTCGACGTTCAGGTGTTCGACTTCCGTTGATTTGAGCAGATGCACTGGTAGACTTTTAGCGATGAGCGAAACGGAATCCGAAAGGATGAGGTCGATTCGATTCGGCGTCTTCGAGGTAGATCTGCAATCGGGAGAGCTCCGCAAGCAGGGGATTCGGGTGCGGTTGCAGGATCAGCCGTTCCAGATTCTGGTGCTGATGCTGGACAAGCCGGGAGAAGTCGTTACGCGAGACGAAATTCGTCACCGCTTGTGGCCGGACGGCACGTTCGTCGACTTCGAGCACAGCCTCAACGCCGCGATCAAGCGGTTACGCGCCGCGCTTGGCGATTCGGCAGAGAATCCCAGATTTGTTGAAACGCTCCATCGGCGCGGTTATCGGTTCATAGCGCCCGTCAACGGCATCGTGCCCCGAGGAATCATGACGGGGCGCGCCCACGAATCGGAGAAGAGCGCGAATCGAAAATGCCGGATTCTCGTGCTCCCGTTCGTGAACATGAGCACGGAGTCCGAACAGGAATACTTCAGCGACGGGTTGACCGAGGAAATGATTGCGCAGCTCGGTCGATTGCACCCGCGCCAGCTGGGCGTGATCGCTCGGACGTCGGCGATGTTGTTCAAGCGGGTCGGAAAGACGGTCGCCGAGATTGGCCGGGAGATGGATGTGTCGTATGTGCTCGAAGGCAGCGTCAGGTGCGACGCCGGTCGGGTGCGAATTACCGCGCAGCTCATCGAGACCGAGGGACAGACGCATCTCTGGGCAGACAGCTACGAACGGTCGTTTCAGGACAGCTTGAGCGTGCAGTCCGAGGTGGCTGGCCGGATTGCGCGCGCCCTTGCCAACGAGCTCCTACCAGCCGAATCCGGTGCGCTCGTGCATGTCGGCACCTCGAATACCGAGGCGTACCATACGTATCTCAAGGGTCGGTATCACTGGAATATGCCCGGTGACGAGGGCGTGGAAAAGGCGATCGAGTTTTACGAGAAGGCACTGGCTCTCGATCCGCTCTATCCCCGCGCACACGCGGCCCTGGCGCGCGCCTTTGTCGCCTGGTCGGACGCGTCGCACAAACCTGGTCGGATCGTGCTCGAGGACGCTCGTCGGTCGGCACTGCGCGCCCTCGAATTGGATGCCCAGGCCGTTGAAGCGCATCTTGCCCTCGCGGAAGTGCACAAGCGACTCGACTGGGACTGGGTTGCAGCAGAGAAAGGCTATCGCACTGCGGTTGCGCTCAATCCCAGCAGCGATGCCGCTCATCGCTCGTACGGCGTGTTTCTAGCGGGCCTGGCCCGTCACGATGAAGCCATTGCTGAAGCAGAGCGCGCCGTCGAGCTGGACCCCTTGTGCCTGACGGTGAACTCGAGTGCCGCGTGGGTCTGCTACGTCGCGCGCCAGTACGACCGCGTGATTGCGTGGTGCCGCCATACGCTCGAGATGCGACCCGAGTTCGTCCCGGCCAGACGGTTTCTGGCGGCTGCCTATCTCCAAACGGGACGGGTGCAGGAGGCTACCGAGATGCTCGAAGAAACAATACGCCAGGCAGGCCCCGAACCGGTCCTCGTCGCCTGGTTGGCCCATGCCCGAGCCATCGAAGGCGACCGCACGCGGTCGTTGGCAGGCCTTCAGCAGCTCCGGCAGCTTGCGTCACGTCGCTACGTGTCGGCGTACCAGACGAGCCTGGTCTATGTGGGGCTCGGGGATATCGATGGAACCTTCGCGTCGCTGGAGCAGGCCTGTGTCGATCGGGCCAGCGGTCTCGTCAATCTCTGCGTCGAACCGAGGCTGGATCCCATTCGTGCGCGACCCTCGATATGGAGCGCTCGTGAAGCGTCTCGGCCTGCCTGTCTCTCGTCAAACCTGACTGAGCGTCCGGCCGACCGACCTTATCGCGGTACATTTCATCGTCTGCGGCCTGCACGAGGGCAAACGGATCTTCCAGGTCGGCTGCTGCTTCACCGCACCCGATACTGAGCGCTGACGCTCCCCAGGGCTCCCATCTGTCCGGTCAGCCGTCGGCATTCGCTCTTGATCTCGCTGGCCTTCCGGCGCGCGTGCTCGAGGTTGCAGGAGAGCAGCACCAGGAATTCATCGCCGCCCCAGCGGAAGACATAGTCCACGTCGCGGACGCGGCTCAGCAGCAGGTCTGCCACCAGCTGAATCACCTGATCACCCGTGTCGTGCCCGAGGCGGTCGTTGATCGACTTGAAATGATCGATGTCGATGAAGAGCAGGGAGAGAGGCAGCCCGTAGCGTTGATGGCGCTTCAGTTCGCGACCGATGATCTGGTGAAAAAACCGCCGGTTGTAGCAACCGGTCAGGTCGTCGCTGACCGCCAGTGCTTGAAGTTCTGCTTGTGCCGCCGAGAGCTGTCGGTTCGCAACCCTCAGCTCGTACGTCATGTCCTCGGCCACGAGCAGGTGCATGCCCAGCGCTTCCAGAAAGTACAACGTGGCGTTGATCGTCAATGCTTCGATTGGCACTTCGTTCAGAAGCGGCGTTCGGAGGACGTGGATGGCAATCCAGAGATTCGAGATGGCCAGACCGATGACCGAGCCACAGATGAGCGTGGCGCCGACCATCCGGAACTGACGCACCAGGGTGAGAAAGGCCGCCCCGCTCAGCCCGAACGTGATCGCCGCGACGAGATGCCCCGGCACGAAGACCGATCGCCGGCCGAGCGCGAGCGGCGCCAGCACGAACCAGACCACCAGCGGCAGCACGGCGAACAGCAGCTTGGGCGACAGTTCAAACGTGCGTCTGAATCTGAGCGCGCTGACGGCCAGCAGCAACGACGCCGCGATCGAGAGCAGATGTGAGAGCCCCAGCATCAGCCCGGCGGTCAACTCGTCGCCGAACGCACGACCTGCCAGGAGCAGACTGGCCGAAATCAGAGTCCAGCTGCACGTCCAATAGAGCACGTAGAACTTGCGGCGGTAGATGAAGAGGAGGAGGAGCAGACACGCGAGCACCCCGGCACCGAGGGCCGCCATCTCGGTGGGCGTCGTGACGATGCGCGAGGGGCCGGGGAACGTGTCGAGACGACCGGGTTCCGGCTGCAGCTGCAAGAACAGCAGCTTGAGATGATCCGCCGCTGCACGGACTGTCTCAACGGGTCCCATGGCACCTGGGCATCACAGGACAACGTTTTCGAAGGCAGAACCGAACGGCAACGCTCATCGAATTCGTCTCGACCGACTCGTCAGTAAAGGCGAAATGGGCTTATGAAGCCGAACTGAGCCTGATTTTGCCAAATACTACTATATGTTGTGCCCACGCTGCAGCATGAATCGAGATACTGTGGGCAAGAAAAATAGGCCACTTCACCTATTTTGACGCTCGGAGGGGTTCTTTGGACTCGTGTGACCGGGGACGTGAGCTTCGCGTCAGAGTTCAGATCCGCGCTGAACGGCTCACCTGTAAATCAGAAACGGCTCGCGTTCTTCAATCCACGCGCTTTCCTCGAGACGAAGTGCCTGGTCCCAGTCTTCAATCGTGGCATGCGGATCATCCACCCACTCGCGCAGTGACGGCCCACCGTGAATGACATCAATGGGCCTCCGATTGGGCTCGTACTCGTAATAGAAATTGCGCCATAACTCGAAGTCAGGCCGGACGGCTCGCAGCGACTTGAAGAGCGCAGAAATCAGTCGGTACGGACGGAACCTGCCGGGATCGTACCCAGGGAAGTCTGCATGGATTTGCACGCCCGCGCACAATTGCCCGGTGTACTTGTCGAAGAACGGTTCAAAGAAGCAGGGACGCAGATAGCAACCCTCGCAGAACGCCGGGGCCGTTTTCTTCATGTGCGCCAGCAGGGGTTCCACCGGCAGGTTTGGCGCGCCCACCACCTCGAGCGGGATTGTCGTCCCCCGGCCTTCCGAAAGGTTGGTTCCTTCGAGCAACACCGTGCCCTGTGTAGCATCGAATGCTATTGATGTTGGCAATTGCCGGGCTGGGGTTGATCCACACGCGGTCCCGCGGCCAACCAAAGCCCGGAGCTTCCTCAGGCGAATACCCCTCCATGGCCACGACCTCGAGAGCCATGTCCAGGTTGAAGTGGTCGACCATGTAGCGTGCTATTTCGCCGAGCGTGAGCCCGTGACGTTGTGGAATGGGCACGACGCCGACAAAACTTTCCTCTCCCACCACAAGCTTCTTGCCTTCGACGGTTCGACCTGCCGGGTTCGGCCGGTCGAGCACCCACACCGCCTTGCCGGCCTTTGCGCAGGCTTCAAGCACGTAGAGCAGCGTTGCCACCCACGTGTATCCCCGCCAGCCGACGTCCTGGAGATCGAAGAGCAGGACGTCAAAATGACTCAACATCTCGTCGGTGGGCCGCCGCACGTCACCGTAGAGGCTGAACACGGGTATGCCGTGCTTGTCGTCGCGATAGGTCGGCGATTCCTCCATGTTGTATTGCTTGTCCCCGCGCATCCCGTGCTGCGGGCCGAATGCCGCCGTGACGGCCGGTCCCAGTTTGGCGACCAGCGCATCAAGCGCATGCTCGAAGCCCGACGGGACGCTTGTCATTGACGCCGGATTGGCCAGCAGCGCGACACGCATTTTCCGCAGGCGAGCCAGTCGCTCTTCGTCGCGCAGCAACGTGTCAAGTCCAGTCTGCATAGAAGGTTGTCACTAAAAAAACTGATACAGCATCAAGTAAATGATCACGCCGGTCACCGACACATACACCCAGATCGGAAACGTCCACCGGGCGATCCGAACGTGACGATGGTATTGGGCGGTCAAACCGTGGCGCAAGGTGATGAGCGCGAGAGGCAGAATTGCCGCGGCCAGCAGCACGTGGCTGATGAGAATGCCGAAGTACACGAGTCGAATCGGACCCTGACCGGTAAATGGCCGCGATCCGGCATTCAGGTGGTAAGTGACGTATGAAATCAGAAAGAGCGTTGAGGTCACGAACGCCGCAAGCATGCACGTGCGGTGCGCCGCGATCCGCCGTTGCCGGATCATCGTGTAGCCGGTCACGAGAAACAATCCCGACAGCGCGTTGAGCGAGGCGTTGAGAGTCGGGAGCTGGTGGACGTCAAACACGATCGACCAGGAGCAGCGCCCAAAGCACAGGTAAATACACCAGTGAGCCGAAAAACAGCCACCGCGCGTGCACGTGCGACCGAGCCGAGGCAAAGCGGACGGCCAGCCCCCAAAGACCAAGGCTCAGCACAAGGCTTCCCATCAGATACCCCGGTCCAGTCAAACCCAGAACAGCAGGAGACGCGGCCGCCGGTATCAGCAGCGTCGCGAACAACACAGCCTGCCGACCTGTTCGCTGTCCGCCGGAGTCGATGACCGCCAACATGGGAAAGCCAGCCCGTCGATAATCGTCCCGGTACATCCAGGCGATGGCGAGAAAGTGCGGAATCTGCCAGCAGAACACAATGGCAAAGAGCGTCCACGCGTCGAGCGACAACGTGCCGCGCGCGCCGGCCCAACCGATGAGTGGCGGGAGCGCGCCCGGGATCGCGCCCACGAGCGTGGCAGCGGGCGTCCGCAACTTCATCGGCGTATAGATCCATCCGTAGACGAGCAGCGTCACCAGAGCAACCAGTGCGGACAGCAGGTTGACGCCGACGGCCAGCTCGAGCAGGCCGACGAGCGACGCCGACACAGAAAACGCACGAGCTTCGGCCACCGAGAGGCGGCCGCCAGGAAGCGGACGCAGACGCGTGCGATCCATCAACGCATCCGTGCGCCGTTCGCAGATCTGATTCCACGCGGCGGCGCCAGCGGCCACCAGCGCGCTCCCGACTGCGGTATGCAGCAATGCGAGGAGATCGGTCGGCCGGCTCGACGCGGCAAAGAAGCCCACGACGGACGTCGCGATGACCAGCAGATTGAGCCGCGGCTTGGCCAGCGTGACGTAGTCTGCCAGCTTGTGGCGCACGCTCAACGGGTTGAGACGAAATTCGATCGAAACAGGACGCTCGAGGCTGGCGTTCTTCACGCGCGTGCTCCGGCGGACGAGCGGCTGCGCGACGCATCGACTGAGGTCGCAACACTGGTCGGGACAATCTTCTCGGGAAGCGGATGGTCGTTCGAAGCAGGATCCGGAGCGTTAGCGACGGCAGCGCGTGGTGGGGCCCCACGCGGACGAATAAATGCGAAACGCACCCGCCAGCTCCTCAACGTCATGACCAATGAGGTTGCCAGCAGCAGGGCGCCGACAACCACATGCGCCGTGTTGATGGACACCGCTCGCCGGCTGAGCACCGTCAGACCGCCAAGCGAAATCTGAACCGCGACGAGCGCGACCGCCAGCAGTGCGGGCCGCATGAATTGACCTGTGGACCGGTGATGGAGCCAGATGCGGGACGTCGTCGCCAGGATCGAGCCCGGCGGCAATCAGCGCGCCAACGCGGTGGGCGTAGTGCACGGCAATGCCGGTCGTCCAGTGAGGTGGGATCAGGCCACCAAAGACGAGGGGGAAGTCAGGAATGGCGAGCCCGGCTTCCGTGTGTCGCATCGTGGCGCCGACCAGAATCTGCAGATAAAGAGCGGCCGTCGTGGCCGAGGCCACGACTCGCAGGCGAACGTCATCAACCGGACGCTGCTCCCCCATGGTCTGCCACGAACGCGACGTGAACAGCGTAATTGCGACGGTCAGGCAGAAGAAGATCTGTGCAAGCGCCGGCGTGAGCGATGGAAATCGGCGCCGGCAGAAAAAAGAGCACGGTGAGGCCACCCAGGAGACCCTGCGCGCAGACCGCCGCGAGCGCCGCAACCCCAAGGCGCCGAAGCCATCGTCGGCGCTCGACGAACCAGAGCCAGACCGTCAACACGATGGTGAGCATCCCGACACTGCTGGCGATGAGGCGGTGCCCGTGCTCGTAGCGGATACCGCCCACCATCTTGTCGAGCGGGAATGTGAACATCGACCAGCCGTAGGTGGTCGGCCAGTCGGGTACGGCCAGGCCCGATCCCGTGCTCGTCACCAGGCCTCCTGCCGCAATCAGCAGGACGGTCGACGCGGTGACAAATGCGGAAAACCTGTGGAGCACTCTGGGATCTCGGCTAGCGGATTATTGACCTCAAGTACTCAACACAGAGGCCGCAGAACACGCAGAGGACGCAGAGGAGCTTCCCAAAGAATCCTCTGCGACCTCCGCGACCTCGGCGTCCTCAGCGTTGACGAGGGCCTAGTCGGTGGTGGCGCCCCCCTTGAATGTAAAGGTGATCTCCTTCGATTCCTTCGGGCCTATCGTCACCGACTGCGTCTGGGCACCGAGTTTCTCATGCCACGCTTCGATCGTGTAGGTTCCGGGCGGCAGCTTGTTCAGCGCGAACGCTCCGTCGCCCCCAGTCGTTGCGAAGTACGGATGATCGAGCACGCCCACGTAGGCGTTCATCCAGCCGTGGACGTCGCATTTGAACGGGACCATCACTTCCTTCTTCGTGAAGGTGTGATCGGTCTTCATCCCTTGAATCGGCTGGCCGGTGTTGAACTCCGCGTTCTGTCCGGCAGCGGGAGTCGCATGGATGTTGTGCAGCGTCGGATCGCTGTTCAGGATCTGCATCGGCTGGCCGATCATGATCCCGAAGACGTGAGGATGATACCGGCACCCCTTCTGATCCAGCACCACCGGGCCGGTTGGCGCCGTGAACGTGCGGTCGCCGAGACCGTCCTTCACGTAGACGAAGACGTTCTGGAGCTCTCCACCTCCACCAACCATGTACGTTTCCTGAGCCTGTGGCCCTGAGGCCGCCTTGACGCACGCCGGATCGGCGTTCATCTTGATCGGTTCGTTCTTTGGCGCAGCGCCCTCGAACGAAACCTTCCCTGTGATGTTGCCAGCGGTGCTCTCATCGACCGGTGCCGAGGTTGGCGCTGCCGCCGGTGCATCGGTGCTCTCTGCCGGCGCCTGACCGCCGCCGCAGGCTGCGGCGACGAGCAGTAGTCCAAGCGCAAATCCAGACAGTGTGTTCGAGTGCATTGATGTGTGCTCCTGACTCCTGATGCGGAGGGAAGCCGGGGACAATCCCCGACTCAAGTTCGAAAGTTCCGTCACGAAAAATTATGAGTTCATGGTACCGGTACGGGGATTCGAACCCCGGTCCCGTGGCTGAGAACCACGTGTCCTGACCCCTAGACGATACCGGCCCACACTGATACGAACCCCCAATTGTACCCAGCGGTCGCGCGGTGGGTCAACTTCTGGGGACTGAAGACTCTTTTGGGAGGTCGAGGCAGCTGATGGCTGAAAGCTGATGGCTGAAGGCTGTGGTACCCTCGATTCGCTCTGACCCGCAAACTCCTTGTCGGCGTATTTCTCGGCCTCGTAACCGCAGGTTTGACGGCCGTCTTCGGATCGCTTCCCTTCGCGCGAACCGTGGAACTGAAGACGTACGATTTGCGGATGCGGGTCGTCACCGACCCGCGGCTAGCCCGCCGAGAGATCGTGCTCGTGGACATCAATGAGGACAGCCTGCGGCGGCTCGAACCTACGGTCGGGCGCTGGCCGTGGCCGCGTCTGGTTCATGCGTCGCTGGTGGATTTTCTTGCTCGCGGTCCCGCCCGTCTCGTCGGCTACGACGTCATCTTTGGTGATCGCGATCGGCGCAGCGGATTCCCGGTGGGTGACACCACGTGGACGGGCGCGGAATCGGATCAGGCGTTTGCCGATGCGGTCAAACGTGCAGGAAACGTGTTGATGACCGGCGACGCGACGTTTGGTGGTGTCGAGAAGGAAACGGCGGTCCCACCCACGTCTCGAGAGGCGCCGTACGTGCTCGACGAGTCCATCGAACCGCGCCCGGTCTGGGAGCCGCCGTACGACGAGCTCGCTTCGGCCGCCCGCGGACTCGGTCACAATTTGTTTGTCTTTGACGAAGACGGTCCCCTCCGCCGAAGCGTCCCGTTCGTGCGATTTGGTGACCGCGCGGTGCCGCTGCTGGGGGTTGCCGTGGCGTTGACCACGATGGGGATACAGCCCTCGAGCGTGCGTCTCGAGAACGAAGACCTGGTCCTGGGGAATCGGCGCATGCCGCTCGTCCGTGTACGCGTGTCGGACGCACACGGTTCCGCACGCTCGTCCCGTCGCGCGCTGGTGCGGTATCCAGGCCCAGCACTCCTTGGCGACGGCCGCACGCCCACCTATCAAACGTACTCGTTCTATGACCTGTTCTATTCGGAGCAGCAGATGCTCGCCGGCGAGAAGCCGATGGTCGATCCAGGGGCGTTTCGCGACAAGATCGTCCTGGTCGGGTCGACGGCCGCCGGGCTCAATGACGTCTTTCCCACCCCGTTCGGGTCCACCGGCGCGATGCCGGGCATGCAAATACACGCGAGCGTCACCGACAATGTGCTCTCAAACCGCTTCCTCCGCCCTCTGGGCTGGAGCACCACCCTGCTTGTCACGGTCGTGGCCGCCGTTGCGGTGGGGCTGGCAGCAGTTCTGGTCAACGCGTGGTTGACCGGTCTGGTCGCCGCCCTCGTGGCCGCCGCCCTCGTCTGGCTGGGTTTCAGTCTTTTCGCGCGAGGTCTCTGGCTCGAACTCACGATTCCCATTCTGGCCGTGGCCGTGGCCACGTTCGGCGGCGTGACCTACCAGTGGGTCGTCGAGGGGCGCGAAAAGCGGAAAGTGAAGCGCCTGTTTTCCCGCTATGTGGCGCCCGATGTGTACCGGCAGCTCCTGGAAGATCCGGCTCGGGCCAGGCTGGGTGGGCAGCGACGCGAGATGTCGGTTCTTTTTTCCGATATTCGAGGCTTCACGACCGTTTCAGAGCGTGGACAGCCCGAGGACATCGTTTCGCAGTTGAACGAGTATTTTTCGCGGATGGTGGAGGTGCTGTTTGCCCATAACGGCACGCTCGACAAGTTCGTGGGCGATATGGTGATGGCGCTCTACGGCGCCCCAATCGAGGATGAACAGCACGCCGACCATGCGGTAACATCGGCGGTAGCCATGGTGGAGGAGCTTCGGCTGTTGAATGCCCGCTGGGCCGCCGAGGGCCGTCCCCAGCTCGACATCGGGATTGGTATCAACAGCGGGGAAATGGTGGCCGGCAACATTGGCTCCGACACGATCATGAGCTATACCGTGATCGGTGACCAGGTGAATCTCGGCGCACGCCTGGAGTCGCTGAATAAGGAGTACGGCACCCGCATCATCATCAGCGAATCTACCCGCCAGCGGCTGAAGGGTCGATACGACATTCGGCCTCTGGGGGATGTGATCGTCAAAGGGAAGACCCAGTCGGTGGCCATTTACGAGGTTCGGACTGACTCTGAAGCGGATGTCGCCCCGCGCCGTACCGCCGACTAAGCAGCCGGATGCTGGTTTCAGGATCCGGAGCGTGAGCGACCCTTCGACGAAGCTCAGGGTCGCCCTGAGCCATGTCGAAGGGCGACGGCAGCGCGTGGGGGTGGGGCCCCACGCGAGCCAATAGAAGGAGAACGGCATGAAACGCGCACTGATCGCCGTCGCTTGTCTGCTGGCCTCAGCGCCATCGCAGGCGGCAGGTGAACCCGATCAATTCGGGCAGATCGTCAAACGCGCCCAGCAGTTCAAAGACATCGAAATGACCGATGCCGAGGAGCAGCAGCTCGGCGAGGGTGTAAGTCTCAACATTCGCACTCGCTACGGCGTGGTGCAGGATCCGGCTGTTCACAAGTACGTGGCGCTCGTGGGCACCGCCCTCGCGCTCAGCAGCTCTCGTCCGACACTGGCGTGGAAGTTCATCGTCCTCGATACGGACGGCGTCAACGCGTTTGCCGCTCCTGGTGGCTACATCCACATCACCCGCGGCGCGCTGGGCCTGCTGGAAGATGAGGCGGAGCTTGCGGACGTTCTGGCGCACGAGATCATCCACGTCACCGATAAACACACGATCCGTGCAATCCAAAAAGGCAAGATGGTGCAGATGGGCGCCAGCGAGTCGCTGGCCAACAACCCTGCGCTCCTCACGCAGATGGTCGAGAAAAGCACCGAGCTGGTGATGGCTGGCTTCGGCCGCGCGGAGGAAATGGAGTCAGACGAGAAGGGCCTGCTCCTGGCCAGCAAGGTCGGTTACGCACCTCAGGGGCTCGGCACCTTTCTCACGCGGTTGACCGACCGCAACAAAGCGGCGACCGAAAAACAAGGACTGTTTGCCTCGCACCCGGAGATGAAGGAGCGGCTTCAGAAGAATTCGAAGCTGATCACCGACAAGAAGCTTGCCGGTGCGGCTACGTTGGGAGACCGCTATCGAAAGTTCATTTCCTACAAGGCGGCGCCTCAGACAGAGGTCGCACAGGTGGAGGCAGGCGCGGCTGGGCTGACCGGTGGAGGCGGCGAGTCGAGTACGGCCAAGCCCAAGGAAGGGACCAAGGAAGGCGAGAAACCGCCCGAAGAAAAGAAGCGCGGGTTCGGTCTGTCGACGCTGGTCAAGCCTGGTGGCGGCGAAAAGAAGTCGGCCGAAGTGACTGGCTCTGGCGCCTCTCGAGGAGTGGATACTGAGCGCAACGCGAAGGGTGGAACCGTCTCGACCCCGGTCACGGTCGCGGTGACGGCAGCCGAGCTCGCCGCGTTCAAGAAGGAAGGCGGACTTACTTAGGTTCTAAGGTTCTAGGGTTCTAAGGTTCTAGAGTTCTGAAGTTCTGGACCCTGGAACCCTAGAACCTTGGAACCCTAGAACTCTAGAACCCTATTGCGTGGTTCACAGCTGGTACCACCTCCCCGTCGGTCTGCTTTTTCTGGCGTTGACGCTCGGCCTTCGCGTGCTGAGCGTCAACCGCCTGATCCATAACAAGCTCCGGATCGGCATCGGACTTTCCCTCGGTTTTCTCGTCCTGCACCTCGTACTCACGCAGGGTTGGGTCGAGCCCGACCTCGCCGACACGCTGCGCTCCATCGAAGTGCTTCTGCTGGTCTTTGCGGCGGTCAGCACGCTCGTGGTGGTGCTCGTGAACCCCATTCGGGTCGATCGCGTCCCCGATCGCTTTCCGAGCATCGTCCAGGACGCGCTCACGTATGGGATCTTCCTGTTGATTGCCACCTTCGTGATGCGCGAACGTTTCCTGACCACGTCGGCCGTCAGCGCGGTCGTCCTCGGTTTCGCGCTGCAGGATACGCTCGGCAACATGTTCGCCGGGCTCGCCATCCAGGTCGACAAGCCGTTCCGCGTGGGCCATTGGATTGCGGTTTCCAGCATGGAGGGTCTCGTCACACAGATCACGTGGCGGGCGACGAAGTTGCGAACCAAGACCGGAAACTTCGTGATCGTCCCCAATAGCGTCATCGGCAAGGAGCCGATTACCAACTACTCGGAGCCGGCGGTCCCGACGCGGCTGCAACTCGAAGTGGGGGTCAGCTACAACGCTGCGCCGAACGCCGTCAAACAGGCGATTCACGAGGTGCTGGCGGCCGAGCCGCTCGTGCTCAAGGCACCAATGCCGGACGTGCTGCTTTCTGATTTTGGCAACTCGGCGATCGTGTACCGTGTGCGCTTCTGGGTCGACGACTACAGTCGCGACGAAATCGTGCGCGATCGCATTCGCAGCGGCATCTACTATGCCTTTCAGCGGCGCGAGATCGAGATTCCATATCCCATTCAGGTCGAGTACTCACGGGAATGGCCATCGGGCCGAAGTGCCGACCGCACGGTCGGGCTCCTTCGTCTGGCTGAGAGTGTCGACCTGCTGCAGCCACTCACCGCAGCCGAGCGTGCCGAGCTGGTGGATCTGTCCACGGAACGTCTTTACGGCGACAACGAGACGGTGGTGCGGCAAGGGGAACCCGGGTCGTCGATGTTCCTCATCTACAGTGGCCGTCTTCGTGTCACCGTGGAGCCTTCAGGTGCTGAAGTGGCCCTCGTCGAGGCAGGGGGATACATCGGTGAGATGTCGTTGCTCACGGGCGATGTCCGCAGCGCGACCGTAACTGCGCGTGGAGACGCGGTGCTGCTCGAGATTACCGCCGCCATCTTTCGGCGAATCGTACTCGCGAACCCGACAGTGCTGGAGCGGATCACCAGCGTCATCGAAGCGAGGCGGGCCGAGCTTGTGGAGAAAGCGGCCATGGCTGCGACGGGACCGGCGGCCATTCCGAAGGGTCCGACGCCCCTCTTGCGCAAAATTCAACGCTTCTTCGGGCTCACATCCGACGCGCGGTGACGCGTGTCGCGTACTTGCACACATGGAAGCCCGGCTATAGAATCTGACTTCGTACGTCCGGCTAAAGCCGGACGCTGCAGGGGGATGAGGAAAGTTCACGTGCATCGCAGTTCCAGATGTAGCGTCCGGCTTTAGCCGGACGTTTTCGTACCGCCGAACAAGGAGTTACAACGTTGGATAAAGCGGCGTCAATCGGGACGGCCCATGCTGCGGACGCTCACGCGCACCATCACGAAGAAGAACTGAGCTTCCTGCGCAAGTACGTCTTCTCGCTCGATCACAAGTGGATCGGAATCCAGTACACCGTCACGGCCCTGCTGTTCCTGTTGTTCGGGTTCAGCCTGATGATGCTCATGCGGTGGCAGCTTGCCTATCCGGGGCAACCCATCCCCATCATCGGCGGGTTCCTCGGGCAGTTGAACGCGCCGGGTGGTGTGATGTTGCCGGAGTTCTACAACCAGCTGGGTGCCATGCACGGCACGATCATGGTGTTCCTGGGTGTCGTGCCTCTCGCGGTCGGGGGATTCGGCAACTTCGTGACGCCTCTCCAGATCGGCGCGCCGGACATGGCGTTCCCGAAGCTCAACATGATGAGCTATTGGGTGTTCTTCATTGGCGGCGTGGTCATGCTGGTCAGCTTCTTCGTGCCGGGCGGAGCGGCGAATTCGGGCTGGACCTCCTACGCACCGCTGTCGGTAATCGCCACCCAGGGACAGACGTACTGGCTCGTCGGCATGATCTTTTTGATCACGTCGTCGCTCCTGGGTTCGATCAATTTCATCGTTACGATCATCCAGTTGCGGGCGCCAGGGCTCACCTTCATGCGCCTGCCGTTTTTCGTCTGGGCGCAGCTCGTCACCGCCTTCCTGTTGCTCCTGGCGTTCCCACCGCTCGAAGCGGCGGGCGTCCTGCAACTCATGGATCGCGTAGCAGGGACGAGCTTCTTCATGCCCAGCGGCATGGTCGTGGGCAACAAGCCGCTTGACGTGGCCGGCGGCGGAAGCCCGCTGTTATGGCAGCACCTCTTCTGGTTCCTCGCCCATCCGGAAGTCTACGTGCTCATCCTTCCAGCGATGGGCATCGTTGCCGAAGTCATCGCGAATAACACGCGAAAGCCGCTCTGGGGCTACAAGGCGATGGTCTACTCGATCATCTTCCTTGGCTTCATGTCTTTCGTCGTCTGGGCCCATCACATGTTCTTCACGGGCATGGGGACCATCATCAGCAGCTTCTTTCAGACGACGACGATGATCATTTCGATCCCGTCGGTGATCATCCTGAGCGCGCTGTTCCTGTCGCTGTATGGGGCGTCGATTCGCTACACGACGCCGATGTTGTTTGCGCTCGCGTTTCTGCCCATGTTTGGCATAGGCGGGCTCACGGGCCTTCCACTTGGTCTGGCGTCGAGCGACATTCCGTTGCACGACACCTATTACGTCATCGGGCACTTCCACTACGTGGTAGCCCCGGGAACGCTCCTGGCGCTGTTTGCGGGCATCTACTACTGGTTCCCCAAAGCCACGGGCCGCAAGATGAACGACGTCCTCGGCAAGATTCATTTCTGGGGATCGTTCGTCTGCATCAACGGCGTGTTCATGCCGATGTTCATTCAGGGGCTTGCCGGCGTGAACCGGCGCCTGTACGACGGTGGCATGCAGTACGCGCACGCCGGGGAAGTGCTCAAGTGGAACACGTTCATGTCGCATTCGGCGTGGGCGCTCGGCATCTTCCAGATCTTCTTCATCATCAATTTCTTCTGGAGCATGAAGAAAGGTCAGAAAGTCTCGGCCAACCCGTGGTCCGCGACCACGCTCGAGTGGGCGGCGGCGCCCTCGCCACCTCCGCACGGCAACTTCCTGACGCCCCCGTCGGTTCATCGAGGGCCGTACCAGATACAGCGTCCCGGGCCACGATGGCGATTACGTGCCGCAGAACGAAGCGCCAACGCACAGTCACGCTAAGGCGTAGCACACACATACCATGCTGATTCCGTATACCGTTGAAGCCCGTCCGGATACCGGGCTGCCAAATCCGAAGCTGGGCATCTGGCTCTTCCTCGCGTCCGAAGTCATGCTGTTTGGCGCGCTCTTCTCCTCCTACATTCTGCTGCGCGTGTCCGCCCCTCAGTGGCCGCGTGGGGCCGAAGAGCTGAGCGTACCGCTGGCCACGCTCAACACCGTCGTGCTTATCACCTCCTCGGTCACGATGGTCATGGCGTGGGCCCAGCTGAAGATGCACAACCTGGCGCGGGGGCGCCTGTATTTGTGGGCGACCATGGCGCTGGCGCTGACCTTCATGGTCGTGAAGTTCTTCGAGTACGAGCACCACTTCGCCCTGGGCGAGTACCCCAGCGAAAGCACGTTTCTGTCGATTTACTACACGCTCACGGGCCTGCACGGGCTCCACGTGCTCGGAGGGATTATCGTCATTGCCTATCTTGCAGGTCCTGGCGCCGCGATGTGGCGAACGGCAGGGGAGCAGTATACGAACCGGGTCGAGGTGACGGGACTCTACTGGCACTTCGTCGATCTCGTGTGGATTTTCCTGTTTCCTGTGTTGTACTTGCTCTAGACGCGCACGCCAGCCGCGCACGCTCAAGCGTGCGCGCTACAGGCGACGACCGATATCTGTAGCGCGGGGGCTTTAGCCCCCGCGATTGAACGTCCCGGAGGAACTGAATGAGCGCGGGCCACGAAGACATTCGCCACCACGTCAAGACCTACATCAGCGTGTTCGTGGCGCTGATGGTCCTGACGATCATCACGGTTGCCATCTCCTACCTTCACCTGGCTGTTGCGCTGGCCATCGCTGTGGCGCTGATTGTCGCAACGATCAAGGGCTCGATGGTTGCCGCGTACTTCATGCACCTGAAGTCGGAAAGGCCGGCGATCTTCTGGATTCTGCTGTTGACGGTCATCTTCTGGGTGCACCTCATGTTCATCCCGGTCCTGATGTACCTGGATCACTTCGGGACCGACACCGTGGTGCGGTGATGTCTCTCAAGACCTTTCACGTGGTGTTCATCACGGCGTCGATCGTCCTCGCGTCGTGGTTCGGGGTCTGGGCCATCTCGTCCGACGGGTGGCCGTACGTTGTCACCGGCCTGGTCTCGCTTCTCTGTGCCGCAGGACTCGTGGTGTACGAAGTGGGTTTTCTCAGGAAGTGCCGCGAGATCGGCCTGAGCTGATACGCATGCTGCCGAACGCTGTCAGATACGTTGTCGCTGGAATCGCTGCCTTCGTCGCGCTGGCACCGGAATCTCTGCTGGCGTGCCCCGTGTGCTTTGGCAAGCTCGATGGGCCGTTGGCAGACGGCGCCAATAAGGCAGTGCTGGCGCTGCTGGGGATCACGATTTCTGTCCTGGCGGCGTTTGCGACGTTTTTCATCTATCTGGTGAGACGCGCTCGGATGTTCGAGACGGCTGCCGACACGGTGCCCGACACGAGCGGCGCTCGGAGCGTCAATCGAAACGACATCATGGAGGGAACGGCGTAATGCTGGAGTTGCTGGGGCTTCCGGAACAAGCATCCGCGCACGCTGCGGAAATCGATCGCATGATCGTGCTCGTCCACTGGCTGATGGCGGTGCTGTTCGTAGGCTGGGGCGCGTTCTTCATTTACACGCTAATCAGGTTCCGCGCCTCACGGCAACCTCGGGCCGAGTACGGCGGCGTGAAGAGTCACTTCTCGACCTATGTCGAGGTGGGTGTCGCGCTGGTCGAAGCCATCCTCCTGGTCGGCTTTGCGATACCGGCCTGGGCGAACCGAGTCGATGACATCCCGAACGAAAGCGATGCGGTCGTCGTCCGCGTCATTGCCGAGCAGTTTGCCTGGAACGCGCACTATGCCGGCGCCGACGGCGTGTTTGGCCGCACGGATATCAAGCTCGTGGCTGCCGAAAATCCCATCGGACTGGACCGCACCGATGCCGCGGCCAAGGACGACATTACGACGATCAACCAGTTGAACCTGCCCGTCAACCGCCCGATCCTGATTCACTTGTCGAGCAAGGACGTCATTCACAGCTTCAGCCTCAACCAGATGCGCGTGAAGCAGGATGCGATTCCCGGGGTGACGTTCCCCGTGTGGTTTACGCCAACGAAAACGGGCGACTGGGAAATCAATTGCTCGCAGCTCTGTGGATTGGGGCACTATCGGATGCGCGGCTTTTACTCGATTAAAACGCAGCAGGATTACGACACCTGGTTGAAGGAAGAAGCCGCAGCGCTCCAGGCCACGCGCTGACGGCGGTTCGACTGAGTCGCGCGGGCCTTTAAGGCCCGCGACTCCTGCCTCGGGGTCACCACGCGGACCCTAAATGGTCCGCGCTACTTCGGATTCACCTTGAACAGATACTCGTCTCCGGCGTGCAGCAGAAGCGTGAAGTCGTCCGTCACGCGCGCGCCGGTCACGGCGGTCTTGTCCGCGCCTGCATGCACGACCACGTAGCTGACGTCGAGCGATCGAAGAAGGTCGGCTGACTCCGGTGAGGGAAACGTCTCGATCTGCCGGATTCGTTTCGCGAAGCCGGCCGGCGTCGCGCGCGCGTAGCCGTTGACGATCGGCTTCCAGTGTGCCGTGGAGAAGTACAGATAGTCGGCTTCGCGATACCACTCGGCCGTCTGGAGATAGTCCGGAAGCGACACGACGGCTCCAGGGGAAGCGTGGCCAGGTAACGGTACACGGGCGGTATGGGCAGCGGGCTGGGACGCCCTCCCGGAAAATCCACGACAAAGTACTCGCCGAGAAGAATTGGCACGACGAGTATGGTGGCCAGCCGTGCCCTCTTTCCCAGCCGTCGGCGAAGATCCCAGGCTCCGACACCGGCCAGCACGGCAACGGCCAGCATCAGCAACAGCGCGAACCTGGCGGGAACACGGAAGAGCGTCATCCCCGGGAGCCTGGCGAACACGCCGAAAGGCGTCCATCCCCAGTTTTGGGGGTCGGCGGGGCCCAGGGAAAGCGCGAACGACACAAGCGCGAGGGCTACGCTGAATCGCACAAGACCAAACGCCGTGACACGCTCCCGAATGGCGCACACCAGCCCAACGCCGGCCAGCGCCAGCGTGACATATCCGACATACAAAGTCCGCTCACCCCAAATCCAGCGGGGCGCCGTGCTCCCAAGGTCCCGGAGCACCTGGCCGAGCCACGTATTCTCGGGTGGAACAAGGTAGGCGGCGAGGTCGGCAGACCCCAGGCTGGCTTCGGTGGGGTTGCCGCCGCTCAGTTCTCCGTACCGATCCACGAACGGTGACAGGAGCACGGCGCCAAGCACGAGTGCCGCGCCAAGATGAGCAAGCGGCGCGCGCGGTGAACCAATTCCCGCGACGCGGCCCGTCGCAACGTATCGCTCGACGGTCAGCCAGACCAGCCACAGCGCATCGGCCACGAGGATCATGACGGCGAGATACCAGGAAGCCAGCGCCTGCAGCAGCACACACACCAACAGCGCTCCCATGCGTCCCCAGGTCGGTCGGGCAAACCATCGATCCAGGAGTACCAGAGACAACGGAATCCAGAATGACCAGATGATCTGGAGGTGTGCGTGCCCCTGCTGCATCTTGAAAAAGCAGAAGGCATACACGAGACCGGCACCCACCGCGGCCGCGTGATCGCGCAGGACTCTCCACACCAGGAAATGGGCGCCGAGCGCACTCAAGAGAAACGACAGCAACCACACGAGGTTGTAGGCCAACACCGGGTTCCTGGAGACGGCATAGATAGGCAGCGTGAAGAGACCGATGCCGAACAGGTGCTCGGTGAGAGCCAGGGCATTCCGTTCGGGATGAAAGATGTTCGCGTCGAACAGCGAAGGCACCCCGTCGAGCAAGACGTGGTTGTTCCATCCGAGAATCCAGATGACCAGCCGGGGATCGCCACCGAAGCTCGCCGAATGCAGACGGCGAAAATCGATCAGCGGGTGGAGCATGATGCCGCAGGCGAGCAGGTAGAGCAGAACGACCGCGATCCAGGAGGCCTGGTCGCGACGCGCGAATGGCATGGGGGGCCATGCTGCCCTCACGCCCGTCACGTGTCAACGGTCGTTCTACGCCCGGCTAACGCCGGACGCTACGTACGAACGCGTGTCAACGCGATTGTGTGTGTTAGCGTCCGGCTTTAGCCGGACGTAACTGTTACCGCGTGGCGGGAACTTCGCTCGCGGCAACATAGCTCTTGCGCGCGCGAGCGTTGAGGCCGGGTCGTTTGACACGAACCGCAAGCCGGTGCACCTTGCCATCGAGCTGCTTTGGCGTGAATCCCAGCACGTACTGGCTGTGAAGCTCGTTGGCCACGCGGGTAAATGTCGGCTGCAACTCGGCAGTCTTTTCGAGCTCGAAATAGCCTCCACCGGTTTCATCGGCAAGCTTGCGCAGACTGCGGTCCGGCTTGGTGCGGACCCGCTGAACGCCGTTGAAGTAGTCGGTCTGGAGCCCGATTGCGTAGATCATGACCTCTTTTTCACGGGCACGGTCCAGCACATCTCCAGAGCCCATCCGGCTGCCGGTATCGTCCCCGTCCGTAAAGACAAGAACCACGCGGCGTCCTTCGAAGTCCTCGAGTTCTGTGATGCTGGCGTCGATCGCATCGTACAAGCGAGTCGGATTTCCAAAGTCCAGATCCTTCAGCGCCCCGATGAGGCTATCGCGGTTGGACGTGAACTCGGACGCGAACTGAATCTTGTCGTTGAACGCCCCGACCCGCCCCTGATCCTCGGGAAGCAGGCGCATCAGAAACGCCTCAGCGGCTTGTGTCAGCAGCTTCAGGTTGCCGGTCATGCTCGCGCTGGTGTCGAGCATCACGACGACCGTGATGGGCTGGACCTCATTGATGAAAAGATCAATCTCCTGGGGCTTGTTCTCGTCGAGGATGTCGAAATCTTCTTTCACCAGGTCCGGAACCAGCCGACCCTGGGCATCGACAACGGTCGTGTAGAGTGGAACGGTGCGCGTGCCGGACTTGAATGTCGGACCCTGCCCGAGGACGGTGGCGGCCAAAGCGAGGGCGACAACGGACGCGCCGGCAATCTTCACTCTGAACTTCACGCTCCAGAGCTTAGCAACGTTCTCGCCATGTCTGCAATCCGCCGTCAAAGGTGCGCGTCTTGACCACTCCTCTTAAGCGGGCTAAACTTCAGCTTTGGAAACGAGACTGAGTCTCATTTCTTCATTTCCCTAAGAAAATCCGCAGGGAGCTGGTGATGTTGCAGGCGTTCGTGATCACCCTTCGTGAAGGGCTCGAGGCGTTTCTTGTCGTGGCCATCAGTCTCGCCTTCTCCGCAAGAGCCATCGGCAGGAGCTCATTCCTGCGGTTCACTGGGGCATTGTGGTGTCGATTGGGTTGAGCATAGGCGCCGCCATCTCTGTTTAGACGGGCGTCGAACCAGGCGCTCTGGGAAGCCATTCTGGCCCTGGTGGCGGCTGCCTCGGTCGCGACACTGACGGTGCACATGTGGCGGACCGCCAGGAGAATCAAGAGCGATATCGAGGGACATCTCCGTAACTCGGCGCTCCGGCGTGGTCTGGCTGCGTTTCTCGGTGTATTTGGCTTCACCCTCCTGATGATTACGCGTGAGGGCATGGAAACCGTGCTCCTCATGAACACGCTGCTGTTTCAAGTGAAGTCCACGGCGGTCATTTCGGGAGCGGTGGCCGGAACCCTCGTCGCGGCCAGTGTGGCCTGGTTGTGGTCCCGGTACGGCCATCGCGTGAATCTGGGCTTGTTCTTCCAGGTGACGGCGGTGTTCCTGATGGTGTTTGTCGTCCAACTCCTCATTTACGGCTTCCACGAGCTCACCGAAGCCAACGTCCTCCCCTATAGCGAACCGCTGCATTGGGCCACGGAACCCTACGGGCCTGACGGTCGGTACGGAAAGTATCTGACGTACCTCATGGTTCTGCTCCCGATGGGATGGCTCGTCGTTGCCTCGTTGGTCAATCGCAAGCAGCGCGCCCCCGTCACCGCCGCGACGACATAGATCAATCTTCAAGTCTGCAGTCTCAAGTCTCAGTGCTGCAACTCCCAATCGCTCTCAATCCAACTAGATTTCCGAAAACGGGAGCTTGCTGCTCTCGTCCGTCGGTGTCCTTGGACTCGGGGTCCACGAGATTGTGGACGCTCACACCAAGCAGCCGGACTGGCTGACGACCCGCCTCTGTCCGATCGGCCAGTTCCAGCGCCCGCCGGCTGATATCTGCGGCTTCGTTCGTGGGGGCCTCTCCTGTGTGGCTCCGCGTGACGGTTGAAAAATCCGAGTAGCGGACTTTGACGGTCACCGTGCGAGCCAGCAGCCCCCTTTTCCGGAGCCACTCCGCGTTCTCACGCGCCATGGAATCCAGGTGAAGACGGATCTCGTCTCGATCGACCAGATCCTTGGGGAAGGTGTTTTCGGTTCCACACGACTTACGGACTCGATCCGGTACCACGGGCCTGTCATCAATGCCGTGGGAAAGCTGGCGCAGCCATTCGGCCTGGCTGCCGACGGTTTTTGTCAGGAGCTTGCCATCAATCGCTCGGACATCCACGAGTTGGACAATCCCGATGGCTCGCAGCTTTCGTGCCGTGACGGGCCCGACCCCCCAGAGCGCTTCGATCGGGAGCTCATGCAGAAACCGTTCAACGCGCCCCGGCGCAATGACGGTCAAACCGTCCGGCTTTTTCCACCCCGACGCGATCTTGGCCAGAAATTTGTTCGGCGCCACGCCTGCCGAGGCCGTCAGGCCCGTCTGCTCCAGGATTTCACGCTTGAGACGACGGGCCACCGACATGCCAAGCGTTTCCTGCCACGCGTTCTCGGTGACGTCGAGGTACGCCTCATCCAGTGAGAGCGGTTCGACGAGGGCGTCACGCTGCGAAACAGCGCGAGAACCTGGCCGGAAACCTCTCGATAGCGGCTGAAGTCGGGTCGGACGATCTTGAGGTAGGGACACAGCCGGATCGCCCTTGCCATCGGAATGGCCGAACGGACGCCAAATGCGCGCGCCTCGTACGACGCAGCTGCCACGACCCCTCGCCCGGAGGGGTCGCCTCCAACGGCCACCGGCTGCCCACGCAGTGACGGGTCGTCGCGTTGTTCGACCGACGCGTAAAAGGCGTCCATGTCCACGTGCAGGATGCGCCTGACGACCTCTCCACGGGCAGAGTCTACGGGCAAAGTGGTCAAACTGATTTTTGCAACGGTCTCTTCAAATAGAGTTTGCGACGTATTGCAAAAATTAATGACCCGTCCCCATGACCCGCCGCAACTACCTCGACTGGATGCGCGGCCTTGCTGTGCTCATCATGATTGAGGCGCATGTCGTGGACGCCTGGACGCGGGCGGCGGACAGAACCGGCGTTGGATTTCGGAATGCCATCATTCTGGGCGGTTTTGGGGCGCCGCTTTTCCTTTTTCTGGCAGGCGTGGCGGTGGTCCTGGGGGCCGAGTCCAGACAGCGTCGACTTGGCAACGTCGGGCTCGCCGCGGCGGCCACACGACGCCGCGGGTGGGAGATCTTCGGACTCGCCTTTCTTTTCAGGCTGCAGGCCTACTTGCTGTCGCCAGGTGCGACCCTGCGAGGCATCCTCAAGGTCGACATCCTGAACATCATGGGCCCGTCAATTGTGGCGGCCGCCACAATCTGGCAGTACGCCGGGACCCGACTGAACCGAGGGTTCGCGTTTGCAGCCGTGACCGTCGTGTTGGGAATGGCGACACCGCTCGTGCGCGCCGCGGGCTGGCTCGATCCGCTGCCCGATCCACTCGAGTGGTATTTCAGACCGGCGCGAGGACTTACGACGTTCACGCTGGTTCCGTGGGCGGGATTCGTCATGGCGGGTGCGCTCGCCGGCCTGTTCATTGAGACAGCGAGCGGACGAGCCGCTGAAGCCCGGCTCATGGCCGGAATTGGGGCAGCAGGGGTCGCCCTCATGGCCGGCGGGTATGCGGCATCTCTGCTCCCCACGATTTATGCGAACTCGTCCTTCTGGACCAGCTCCCCGACGTTTTTCTTCCTTCGCATCGGCGTGCTGGTCGCCGTGATACCGATGGCGTGGTGGTGGCGGCAGCCACACGGCTGGCAGGGCGAAATCGCCCGAGTGAGCCCGCTCGAAGTGTTCGGCCGCTCTTCCCTTTTCGTGTACTGGATTCATGTCGAAATGGTCTATGGATTCCTGAGCGGGCCACTTCATCGAGGACTGTCACTTGCCGGCTCGTTCGTCGCCTGCGCGATTTTCAGCGGCTTCTTGTACGCGCTGGTGCTCCTCAAGAACCGGTTCGTGGCTCGCTCGCGCCCGACGGCGAAACCAATTGCGGGACGGCTTGCAGAAACCTAGCCTTACTTGGGGTGTACGCCCTATGCGAGACAGATATTTGAAAAGATGAGAACCCCGTGCGCTCAAGTCACATCAATGTCATCGAGTTAACCATTTTGGATTCAACCAGATAGTCTCCCGCACGCGGGCGTAGCACGACGCCCGAACTCGGTGCGACCTCACCAGAAAAAGCATTGAGATTCGCGTCGGCGCGCCAGTAGAATCTGCGCGGTTTGATGATTGTTCGCCTGCGTCGATCGCCCTATTTTCTGAGTCTCATATGATCAACGTTGCCGCCATTCGGATGCAGCAGTTCGGCGTTCAGTTCTACCAGGCGTCGCTGACTGCCAGTGATATCGACAAGCTCGTCCGGTTCGAAGTGCTGAGCTACGGTCACTCGAGTCAAGCTCCAGTGAGGGGCGGCAACCGGCGCGGAACGCCCTCGAAAGTCAACTGGGACTTGCTCGAGCGCCGCATTGCGTCGAACGAAAAGGCCTATCAGCGTCAAATCATCCGCCGCAAGATCGACGAGCTGGTCCAGTACTACGAGCAATGTCGTCAGGCGCGAGACCTGCCCTCGATTCCGGGCGCTGTCATTATTTCCTGTGACGAGAAGCTGACTTTCCAGGCGGTGGAGATAACGGACGTCTGGGCGTCTTGAAGGTGCCGGAGCGGGAAGGCATTCTTCGGGCCATCGACGGCCAGCACCGGCTTCTCGCGTTGCACGCGGACATCGATCGCTTCGGTGGCGAAGAGTTTGCGGTGCCGGCGATCATCTTCGATCGCGTCCCCGAAGATCACATCGTGCAGATGTTTGTCACGATCAACGCGAAGCACACACGGCTGAATGCTTCGCATCTGGTCTCGCTGTCCGGACGTCAGCTGTATCGCGACGACAGCCTGGCAACGGCGCACGACATCATCAGGGCGTTGAACGATCGGGACGACTCGCCGCTTCATGGCGAGATCAAGCTTCTGGGGGTCGGTCACGGGCGGGTCGCTCAGGCACCGCTGGCGCAGGAGCTCAAAAAGCTGTTTGCCGCGGAGGCGTTCGGAACGTCGAAGAAATCGTCGGATTTTCAGGACCAGGCCAAGAAGTTTTTCGTGAACTACTTCAAGCAGATTGCGCTCGTCTTTGGTGGGGCGTGGAACGGGCGGAAATACAGCATTCGCTCGGCCACGGCTCTTCGCGCCTTCATCCGCGTGGCTCCCGATGTCGTGCGGCGGCTCGATCAGGAGCACGCCGATCGGAGTGATTTCCGGGCGATCGGCCGAGTGATTGCGCCCTGGGGGCGACGGATTGGTGACCTCCGTTTCGAGACCGAAGGTGCGTGGAAGCGCGGGGGCACCACCGTCGAATCGCTGACGCGCGAGCTGCGCCTCGCGCTGCAGTATCCTGAAGGCGCCGCGGTGTGATCGCTTCGCGGTGACGCGATGAGCGGCTCGCCTTTCGTCGGTGTCGTCAGTATCAATTGTGTAATTTTCGGGTCTGGTTTGTCGCGGGCGCGGCTGTCGACCGGAGGGTCGAGTGCCCAAGATCGCTGGTACATCCCTTGCAGCCCTAAGGCAGCAATAGCCGGCCTGAAAAGCGGCAGGGTGCCGCGAGCTGGGGGAGCCGGGCCGGTATTGTCGAAGGGGCATCGCGAAAGCGATGCCCCTTTTGCTTGTACAGAGTAATTTCTACTTCCACATCCGAGTAGAAATCACCCTGTCCGGGAGTGGACGCTTGCCCGATCTGCCTTCCCCAACTCCGCGATTAATTGTTGGTGTAACCGGCGCAACGGGTGTGATTTTCGCGGTCCGGTTGCTCGAGAAACTTCGCGATGCGGGGCTCGAGCGGCACCTGGTGCTGAGCAAATGGGCCGTGCGGACACTGCTGCACGAGACCTCCTACGGCGTGGAGGACGTGCAGCGGCTGGCCACGCATAGCTACCAGCCAAACGATCAGGGCGCGCAAATCTCGAGCGGGTCGTTTCTGTCCGCCGGCATGGCCATCGTGCCGTGCAGTATGAAAACGCTCGCGGCCATCGCCCACGGCCATGGTGACAATCTGATTCACCGCACGGCCGACGTCATGCTCAAGGAGCGGCGCAAGCTCGTGCTCGTCGTGCGTGAAGCGCCGTTCAATGACATCCACCTCGAGAACATGCTCAAGTTGTCACGGATGGGCGTGGTGATCTTTCCCCCGATTCCGGCGTTTTACCAGCGGCCTCGAACGCTGGACGATCTGATCGACCACACGGTGATCAGGATTCTCGATCAGTTTGGGGTCCACCTCGACGCAGCCCGGTGGGATGGGGAGATGGGGACGGGGGAAGAATAGGAAGGTCAAAGGTCAAAGGTCAAAGGTAAAGAATGACCATCGATCTGAACGCGGATGTCGGCGAATCTTTTGGTACGTATCAGCTTGGGAACGACGAAGCGCTGCTCCGCAACGTCACGTCGGCCAACATTGCGTGCGGGCTGCATGCGGGCGATCCAGGTGTTATCCGTCGAACGGTGAAGCTTGCCATTGCCGCGGGTGTGGCTGTGGGTGCACATCCGGGGTTCCCCGATCTGCAGGGGTTCGGTCGTCGCGAGCTCACCATGGCCACGCAAGAGATTGAGGATGTCGTCCTGTACCAGGTGGCGGCGCTTGCTGGCATCGCGGCCGCCGAAGGGACCCGTCTTCGGCACGTCAAGCCCCACGGCGCGCTGTACAACATGGCCGCAAAGGACGATCGGTTGGCCGGAGCCGTCGCCGCAGGTGTCGCAGCTCTCGATCGGTCGCTCGTGATGATTGGCCCACCCAATTCGGCGTTGCTCTCGGCCGCCGCCGCGCGCGGGCTCAGGGTTGCATCAGAAGCGTTTGCCGATCGCGCGTATCAGTCCGATGGCTCGCTCGTCCCTCGTCATGTTTCAGGGGCCGTCATCCACGATGTCCAGGTCGTGGTGCAGCGTGCCGTCAGAATGGCTTGTGCGGGTGAAGTTGTGGCCATCGATGGCACGACGCTGCCGCTCAAAGTGGATACCATTTGCGTTCACGGTGACACGCCAGACGCGGTATCGATTTCGAGCTTGTTGCGGAAGGGACTTGCAGACGCTGGTGTTACGGTCGAGGCGCTGAAGTCGCCACCAGCGCGCGTCTGAGCACTTTGCCGGTCATCGTCTTTGGCAGGTCCGGCCGGAATTCCACGCAACGCGGAACCTTGTACGGCGCGAGACTCTGACGGCAAAACGTGCGCAGCTCGTCCTCGGTGGCGGCCATCCCGGCTCTCAGCACGACCCAGGCATGAACGTATTCTCCCTTGGTCGCATCGGCGACGCCCGCGACGCCCACTTCCGCCACGGCTGGGTGAGAAGCCAGCACCTCTTCGATCTCGCGCGGCCAGACCTGATAGCCGCTGCTCTTGATGAGATCCTTCTTGCGATCGACGAGAAAGAGATATCCATCCTCGTCGAGATAGCCCAGGTCGCCGGTGTGCAGCCAGACACCGCCTGACCCGTGTGTTTGCAGCGCGAGCGCCGTCTCTTCGGGATTCTTCCAGTAGCCAGACATCACCTGCGGCGCACGGATGAGGACCTCTCCGATTGAGCCGGTTTCGAGCGGACGCTGGGTGTCTTCGGCGTCGACGATCTGGACTTCCACATCCGGCAACGGCAGTCCCACGGAGCCAATCTTGTTAGGTCCTTTCACGGGATTCACGAAAGTGGCCATCATTGCTTCCGTCAGCGAGTAGCCCTCGACAATCCGCCCTCCGGTCAGCCCCTCGAAACGGCGCTTGGTTTCGGCCAAGAGGGGCGCCGCCCCGAAAAACAAATCCGGATCGAGCTGAAGTCGGCCTTGCCGGCCGCCACGTCCGGGTGGTTCAGCAGCGCGATGAACAGCGTCGGCACCGCGCTCAGAAACGCCGGCCGCTCCTTCCGAATCTGCGCGAGCAGATCATTGATGTCGCGTGGGTTCGGCACCAGGAGCAACGGGTTGTGGCCGACGATCGCGTAGGTTTGCACGCCGACGTTTGCGTAGACATGGAACAACGGCAGGGGCAGCAGGATGACGTCATCCCAGTCGCGCGATCCCGGTTTCATCCATGCGTGGAGCTGCAAACCGGCAGCAACGAGCGATCGATGGTGCCCGACAACACGTTTGGGCGTGCCGGTCGTACCTCCACTCATGAGCATGATGGCCGGATCGTCCGGTTTCGGTGAGGTCGCCGGTCGCGCCGTGCCACCATGTGCCGCGAGCAGATCCTGGAACCAGAAGTCGGCAGGTCTCAGGTAATTCGATGTCCTTCTTTCCGTTCGCGAAACAGCGTAATAGCACTCGGAGCATTCTCGGCAGGTAACCCTTGATATTGGTGGCGATGATGCGTTTCAGCCGGTCGTCCGCTGGATGGCACAGAGCGGGGCGTAGAAGCGGGTGAGTGCAACGACGGTTTCGACGCCTGATCGTCGAGGGCTGTCTGCAGTTCCCGCTCCGTGTACAAGGGGTTCAGCGGAAAAACGACCGCCCCAGTTTCCAGATCCCGATCTCTGCAATGAGAAACTGCGGACAATTGGCAGAACGAGAGCGACCGCCTCCCCTTTCTTGACGCCCAGAGCAGCCAGCGCGGCGGCGAATGCGTCGCTCGCACGCTCGAGTTCGGCGTAGGTCAGCCTGGTCCCGCGGAACATTGCCGCTGCGATGATTGGGCCGCTGCGATGCGGTTCGCTGATGTAGTGGAGCAGTGTATGAGACGGGTACGGTGCGAGAGACGGTGGAACGCCCTCATCGTAGTGCGAGAGCCATGGATTGGGCATCTATCGTTGCAAGGCTCCGCCCAGCAGCATCGTCAGCAATGCCTTCTGAGTGTGGAGCCGATTCTCGGCCTGATCGAACACCACCGAGACCGGGGACTCCAGAACGTCGGCCGTCACTTCCTCACCGCGCTTCGCGGCAGGCAGTGCATGAAGAGCGCGCCCGCTTTGGCATGTCGGAGCAGTCTGCCGTTGACCTGATAGGGAGCGAACGCCTGCCGGCGCTGCTCAGATTCGGCTTCCTGTCCCATGGACGTCCACACGTCCGTATAGACAGCATCAGCGCCGCGGACGGCCTCGGCAGGATCCGTGAACAGCCTGATGTCCGAGCCCGGGCGTGCGACCCCCGGCATTCGGCCAGCACACGGCTGGGCAGCTCGTAGCCCTTGGGTGAGGCAATTCGAAAAGGCGTTGCGAGCATGGCCGCAGCGTGTGCGAGCGAGGTCGCGACATTGTTGCCATCACCGACGAATGCCAGCGTCCGGCCCTGCCAGGTTCGCCAGTGCTCGCGTAGCGTCAGGAAATCTGCGAGAGCCTGACACGGATGCTCCTCGTCTGTGAGCGCGTTGATCACGTGCAGGCGGGGTGCCGCCAGCGCGAACTCGACCGTCGTCGCGTGCGATGATGTGCGAATGACTGCGGCATCCACCCAGCGCTCCAGATTTCGCGCGACGTCCGAGACTGGTTCCCGCGTTCCAAGCGCGACATCAGGCGGCAGTGTGACCGGGGCACCGCCAAGTTCGCGAACAGCGATTTCGAACGTCGATCTCGTCCGGAGAGAGGGCTTGTCGAACAGCAACGCTACGTGCGCACCCGAGAGCGCGCCCGGCGCACTGGCCCGTCGATTGAGATTGCGATCCCGCTTCAGCTGCGCGGCCAGATCGATGCAGCGCTCGAGATCGGCCGGCCCAAAATCGAGCACCGACAGGAAGTCCTTTTTCTTCACGCTCGCCAGCGATGGTGCGGTTTTCATGTGCGATAGTCCGCGTTGATTCTCACGTATTCCGCGCTGAAATCGCAGGTCCACATCGTCGCTTCGTGGGTTCCCCTGGTCCCGAGATCAACCATGATCGCGATCTCCTTACCCTGAAGGTATGTGGCGGCCTGAGGTGCGAGTTCGTCGAACGGCTGTCCGTTCCTGAAAAGCTCGATTGAGCCAATAGTCACTGTCGCTTTCTCAAGATCGAATGGCACACCCGCGCGGCCGGCCGCCGCAACGAGCCGGCCCCAGTTGGGATCTCCACCATGAATGGCGGTCTTGACGAGTGGTGAGTTCGCGATCGTGCGCGCCGCCCGTTGCGCGTCCGCGCGGCTGCCGGCGCCGGTGACACGGATCGTGACCAGCTTGGTGGCCCCTTCTCCTCCCCGAACAATTTCAACTGCGAGATGCTGGCAGACGGATCGCAGCCCCTCGACCAGTGCCGGGTATCCGCCGTCATCGATCTCAACGCCGCTTGCGCCGTTGGCCAGCGCAATCACGGAATCGTTCGTGGAGCATTCACCGTCCACGGTAATGGCGTTGAACGTGTCGGCCGTGACTTCTGCAAGGGCTTTCCGCAGGATTGGTGGCGGCACGGCTGCGTCGCAGGTCACAAACGCCAGCATCGTGGCCATCATCGGTTCAATCATGCCGGCGCCTTTGGCGATACCTCCGACATGAAACACCCCTCGAGACGTCTGAACGCTGTACCGCTTTCTCCTTTGGGGCCACGTCCGTCGTCATGATGGCCAATGCCGCGTCGTGGCCACCATCTGACCGCAGCGCTTCGAGGCCTGCGCTGACACCTCTGGCGATCTTTTGAGGTCCAGCGAAACGCCAATCACGCCCGTCGAAGCCACGAGAACCTGATCGGGTGTGCATCCGACACCGCGAGCCACCAGCTCAGCCGTTGAGCGCGCAACCTCGAACCCGTTCGATCCGGTGCAGGCGTTTGCGCAACCACTGTTAACGACAATCGCTTTGGCCAGCCCACCCGAATCCTTCAAGTGCTGCCGGCTCAGCACGACGGGCGCTGCCACTGCTCGATTTGTCGTAAAGAGGCCCGCGGCGCTGGCGGTCACGGCCGGAACTATCAAGGCAAGGTCCCGCCCCGAGGCCTTGATGCCGCATGACACTCCGGCCGCAAGAAACCCTGCTGGAGCTGTCACAGCGCCCTCGATGGTCTCGATCTGCCAGTCGGAGGTGGTGGAGGCTGAATCAGGCATGGGCCATCACACCCTGGACGCGATGTTCCCTGAGCGGCTCGAGGTCGTCGAGCATGGCAAATTGCCCGCATCGACGGAAGAGCGCGCAGGAATTGCAGTCCGCGCCGATCTTCTCCGGCAGCCAGACATGCGGCACGATTGAGAACCCAAGCCGGGCAAAGTACGCCGGCTGATGCGTGAAGGCACAAAGGCGATCGAAGAGATCGCGCCGCGCCTGCTGTCGCAGCTCCTCGGCCAGGCGCCGCCCGACGCCAAAGCCGCGATGGCGTCGATCGACCACGAGCAATCGGATCTCGGCAAGCAGATGGCTCAACGGAGCCAACTCCCCGCAGGCGATGATCCGAGTGCCCTTGACGGCGACGAGAAAGTGGCCGACATGACGTTTCAGCTCATCGAGCTCCCGAGGCAGAAGGTGTCCTTCCTGGAGATGTGACTCGATGAGACGATGAATCTGGCCCGCCTCGTCGGTACGTGCCGGCCGGATCACCGTCTGCTGCGAGAAGAACTTTGTCTGCGGCTTTCGGCGTTTTCTGGTGGTCAACTCCGTCATGGCGGTCACGTTGTCACCCCCGCCAGCACCTGGCCGAGTGCCACGTCCAGAATGTCAACCGCCCGGTCGATCTCTGGTTCAGTAATGACGAGCGGCGGCAACAGTCGTCACGACAGTGCCGGCCGTTCGATTGACGAGAAGGCCTCGCGTTCTCGCTTCGTCGACGACCGGACCCGAATCCACATTGAGCTCGATGCCCCACATCAGGCCGACGCCGCGCACGTCGACAATCGATGCGTGATGATCGGCCAGCGCGCGGAGTCGCGCCTCCAGATGCTTGCCGACGCGCGTGATATGGGCGAGCAGGCCACCCTTGACGAGCTGATCAACAAAGTAGAGTCCTGCGCGGCACGCCAGCAGGTTGCCGCCGTAGGTGCTGCCGTGATCGCCAAACGAAATAGCCCGGGCAATGTCCTCGTGGACGAGTGCCGCACCGATCGGCACACCCGCACCGAGGGCTTTACCGATGGCCACCAGCTGCGGCTTGAGGCCGAGCGTGTAAAAGTAGAAAGGATTTCCGGTCCGTCCCAGGCCGCACTGGACTTCGTCGGCAATGAGCAACGCGCCACTTTTTCGCACACGCTTCGTTCACGGCCTGAGCAAACGACCTGGAAATCGGGCGAATGCCACGTTCGCCCTGAATGGGCTCCAGGATGATGGCGGCCGTGGAAGAACTGACGGCGCTCATGAGGCCCTTCGGGTCGTCCGTCGGCACGAACGTGATGCCAGGGAGCAGCGGGGCGAATGGTTCGCGATAATGCGGATCCGACGTGACAGACAACGAGCCGTACGTCCGCCCGTGGAACGACCCATCGAGGGCGACGATCTCGACCCGCTCGTGGGCGCCGCGCGTGTGCCAATACCGGCGCGCAAATTTGAGACAGGTCTCGACGGCCTCGGTCCCGCTGTTGCAGAAGAACGCACGTGGCAATCCCGAAAGGTTCGCCAGCTGCTCGGCAAGCTGTCCCTGCAGCGGGTGATAGAACAGATTCGAGCAGTGAATCAGGGTCTGAGCCTGATCGGCAATCGCGGCCGCCAGACCGGGGTTGGCGTGCCCCAGCGCAGCGACGCCGACACCCGAGATCAGATCGAGATACTCACGGCCGTCAGCGTCGTAGGCAAAGACGCCCTTCCCACGGACCAGCACGATGGGTGCTCGTCGATAGGTGGGAACCACGTGGCGCGCTTCGAGTTGTTGCACCGTGTCTTTCATCACTGCTCCATAAACCCCAACGTCCGGCTAAAGCCGGACGCTGCGCGACTCGCGGCTGCACGCGGGAGGCCCGTTCTGAGAGTCGTCGCGTCCGGCTTTAGCCGGACGTCCCCCGGCTCCTTTGCGCCTCACCTGCGTATAACCGCTCACGACGGCCCGCGTGCCCTGTCGCACCAGCTGCGTCAGGGTCCCCAGATTGCCGCCGTTCACGATGAGTACCTCACGAACGCCGCGCACGAGCGCCTCGCGACAGGCTGACAACTTCGCAATCATGCCCGCCGTGGCAGTTCCCGCTGTCACGAGCCGTTCGATGCCCTCCAGGTCCAGTGACGGAATCGTGTGACCCGATTCGTCCAACACACCCGATGTGCTTCCCGCAATGACGAGCCGCTGGGCGCCAATTATTCCCGCCAGGTGGGCGGCAAACGTATCGGCGTTGACGTTGTAGAGCTCGCCGCTCCGACTCATGCCAACGCTCGCAACCACCGGCATGTATCCGCCACGACACAGATCCGCAATCAGCCGAGGCGCTTGTCGGCCAGCGGGAATTCCGACACGTCCCAGATCGACGTGATCCCCCGTCGTGGCCACATGACGGGCCGCCTTTTCCACGAGGCCAATAGCGCTGTCGGCGCCCGTCAATCCGACTCCATCTCCGCCCGCTGCGGTCACGGCTGCCACCAGCCGGGTGTTCACATGGCCGGCCAGCACCGACACGACAACTTCGAGCGTGGCCTCGTCCGTGATGCGCAACCCATCGACCTGCTTCTTGGCGATGCCCACGCGTGCGAGGGCAGCGTCAATATCCTTCCCGCCACCGTGCACGACGACGAGCGGGTGGCCGCCCTGAAGCCCGGCAATCGCGCTGCCAACCGCCTGAATCCGGCATCGTCCTCGAGCAGCTCACCGCCAAGCTTGAGGACGATCGGCTTGGTCTCGGGTGCTCGAGCGGTCATCGAACGACGGGTCCGGCTGGTCGCGGTCTGGCGGCCACGTCCCTTGGAGAGACGCGACCGCGCCCGCGCGCTCACGCCAGCAACCCCGCTCGCTCGTCGAAGCCAAGCATGACGTTGAAATTCTGCACGGCCTGGCCGGCCGCACCCTTCACGAGGTTGTCCAGACAGGACACCATGACGAGGCGTCCGGTCGGCTCGTCGAGGCGCCAGCCGATGTCGCAGAAATTCGAGTACGCCACGTGTTTGATTTCCGGCAGCGTCTCGCCGCGCAGCCGCACGAACGGTGCAGAGGCCCACGCCGCCTGCATTACATCGTTCAGCTGGCTCGTCGTCGTGCCCGGCGTGACTCGGCGTAGATGGTTTCCAGGATGCCGCGATGAAGAGGACGAGATGTGGCACGAACGTCACCGCCCGGCCGTCCAGCTCCTGCTCGATTTCCGGGTGTGTGCCGGTGGCCCAGCAGTCCGTATGCGGCGACGCTGCCATGGCATTCGGAGAATGTGTCCGCTCACTCGGAGTCTTGCCCGCGCCCGAGATCCCGGACTTGGCATCGATGACGACCTCACCCGCGAGCAGCCTCGCATCGGCGAGCGGCGCGAGTGCCAGCAACGCCGCGGTGGGATAGCACCCAGGGCACGTGACGAACCGTGCGTCCTGAATGGCCGTCCGATTGCGCTCCGTCAGCCCGTAGACCGGAACCACGCTGGCCGGCTTCGTCTTGGGGTGCAGCGCAGTCTGCGCGGCCTCGTCACGCAGGCGAAACGCGCCCGACAGATCGATAACGCGCACGCCTCGATCGATGAGCGCCGGCGCGACGTCTGCCGCGGCATCCTCGGGTAGCGAGAGAAAGACGACGTCGGTCGCGTCGGCCAGCGCAGCCAGATCGAAGGGTACGATCGTCCCCTCCCAGATCCGGTCGAGGGCAGGCAGCGTCCGCGCCGGGCTCGACGCGCTCGATGCCATGGCCGCCGTGATCCGCGCGTGCGGATGACGCGCCATGAGGCGGACGAGCTCCTGACCGGCAAACCCGGTCGCGCCGGCCACGCCGACGCGCACCGGTCCGGATGTCGCCAGGACCGCCGACCGGTCTGAGGTGCCGACTTTGGAGAACGCCCGCTCTGTCAACGCCATCGCTCCTATCGGAAAAGAGAATATTTATACACAGCACGTCCCGTGAATCAAGAAAATTTTCACGCGGGGCTGGATCTTTTTGCAGCCAGCTATGTATGATGATACGTTACGGTGAATAAGTATGAAGCGACAACGACAGGCCGCGATTCTGGATCTGGTCGGCCGTAAGGCGATTCACAGTCAGGAGCAGCTGCGCCGCCGTCTGCGCGTGCAGGGCTTCGACGTGACACAGGCCACGTTGTCACGGGATATCCGAGATCTGGGCCTCGTCAAGCGCGCCGCCGACAGTGCCTATCAGCGGCAGCAGGCAGGAGCGGTGGCGCCGCCGAGCGCGGAAGTGGCGCTGCAGCGGGCGATGGCCGAGTATGCGAGCCTCGTCGATCGCGTCCAGCAGCTCGTGGTCGTGCGGACCGGTCCGGGGCAGGCCAACGCACTGGCACAGGTCATCGACCGCGCACAGCTCCCAGACGTGGTCGGGACGCTCGCGGGGGATGACACGATCCTCGTGATTTCGCGTGACGGGAAGCGGGCACGGGCCCTCGAACGGGCACTGAGAAACGGAACGAAGGAGTGAAGGAGCGATGAAGGAACGGATCGTCTTGGCGTATTCAGGTGGACTCGACACGTCGGTGGCCATTCCGTGGCTGGCCGAGCGGTACGGCGCAGAGGTGATTGCTGTCACCTTGGATCTCGGGCAGGGCCGCGAGCTCGAGCAGATTCGCGAGCGCGCGATTGCGACGGGCGCATCCCGCTGCCATGTGCTCGATGTGCGGGAGGAGTTTGCCCGCGACTACGTCCTGCCGGCACTCCAGGCTGGTGCGATTTATGAGGATCGGTATCCGATGGCGACGTCACTGGGGCGGCCGCTCATCGCGCAGAAGCTGGTCGAAATTGCCGAGATGGAGCAGGCAACGGCCATTGCACATGGATGCACAGGCAAGGGCAACGATCAAGTCAGGATCGATGTGTCCGCTCGGGCGCTCAACCCGAAGGTCCGTGTCATCGCGCCGGCCCGCGTGTGGAACATGTCGCGGCCTGATGAAATCGAATACGCCCGCCAGCGCGGCATTCCGGTGCCGGCGACCAAGGCCAGTCCGTACAGGTCACCCGACGAGAACCTGTGGGGCCGTTCGATTGAATGCGGCGTGCTGGAAGATCCCTGGGCGGAACCTCCCGAGGAGATCTATGCGCTGACAAAATCGCCGGCAGACGCGCCGGATGTTCCCGCGTACGTCGAAATCGAGTTCGTCCGAGGAGTTCCGACCCACGTCAACGGCGTGGCCATGCCCTTTGCCGAGCTCATTGGAAGCCTCGAAACCATTGCGGGTGCTCACGGTGTCGGCCGCATTGATATGCTCGAAAACCGGCTCGTCGGCATCAAGTCGAGGGAAATCTACGAAGCCCCGGCCGCCGTCGTCCTTCACTCGGCGCACCGCGAGCTCGAGAACATGGTGATTCCCCGGGACCTCCAGCGCCTCAAACGGCAGCTTTCACAGGTCTACGCGGACCTGGTCTACAACGGACTGTGGTTTACCCAGACGCGAGAGGCCATTGACGCGTTCGTGCGGAACGTTCAGCAGCGAGTCGTTGGAACCGTCCGCCTCAAGTTGTTCAAAGGGGATTGCCGCGTGGTCGGTCGAAAGTCGCCCTTCTCTCTGTACCATCAGGGCCTGGCCACCTACGAGGCGGGCGATCTCTTCGACCATACGGCTGCCGAAGGCTTCATCAAGATTTGGGGCCTGCCGGTCGAAATTGCCGCGCGCAAGGGGCGTGCGATGGAATCCGAAGACAAGCGTTCCCCGCTCGCCCCGAGAGCCGCCCAGCAAGGTCGAGGGCTGAGTGCCATGACGAACCTGTGGTCCGGCCGGTTCGAAGGGGAACCCGATCCGGCCGCGTTTCAGTTCGGCGTGTCGTTCCCGTTCGATCGTCAGCTGTTCGAAGACGACGTAACGGGCAGCCTGGCGTGGGTCGACGCGCTGTCCTGCGCAGGCGTCCTGAGCGAGGAAGAGGGCCGCACGCTGTCGTCCGGTCTCACCGCGATCCGCGATCGGGGCCGGAGCGATCCCTCCTACGTGTCAGGTCCCGACGAGGACGTGCACGCCTTCGTCGAACGCCAACTGGTGGCGTTGGTGGGCGAGGTTGGCAAGCGCCTGCATACAGGACGCTCCAGAAACGAGCAGGTCTCGCTCGACCTGCGGCTGTACCTTCGCCGTCGCATCCCAATCCTTCAGCGGGCACTCGAAGACTTGATCAGCGCCTTGCTCGACGCCGCCGAGCGCTCCGGCGACGCGGTGATGCCCTCGGTACACGCACCTCCGCCGAGCCATGCCGGTGCTCGTTGCCCATTTTTTCCTCGCTCACGTGGCGGCGTTGCGGCGCGATCATGCCCGTCTGGACGCAGCCTCTGCGGAAGCCGACGCGATGCCCCTTGGATCGGGCGCCGTCGCCGGAACCGGATATCCCATCGACACCGCACGGCTGGCACGCAGGCTGGGCTTTACCCACGTCGTGTCCAACAGCCTCGATGCCTCGTCCGATCGCGACTTCGTGTCGACGTTTCTGCATGCGTGTGCGCTGGCAATGGTCCATCTCAGCCGGCTGGCCGAGGATTTCATCGTGTTCAGTAGCGAGGAGTTCGGCTTTTTCACCATCGCGGACGCGTCGAGCACCGGCAGCAGCATGATGCCGCAGAAGAAGAATCCGGATCCCCTCGAGCTCGTGAGGGGCAAGACCGGCCGAATGATCGGTCATCTCACGGGCTGGCTGGCGACGCTGAAGGGAATTCCCAGCGGGTACGACAAAGATCTGCAGGAAGACAAGGAAGCCACGTTCGACGCAGAGGCCACGCTCGCCAACGCGCTTGGAGCGACGACCGCCGTCATGGGACCGCTGAAGCTGGACCGGGAAGCGTGTGCACGGGCCGCTGCGGGGCTGCTGCTCGCGACCGACGTTGCCGACTTCCTGACGATGCGGGGGATGCCGTTCCGGACGGCTCATGAGGTCGTTGGAGCGATGGTGCGGCAACTCGTCACGGAAGGCCGTGACTTTTCCTCCCTCACGCTGTCAGAATGGCGTGGCTTCAGCGAACTGTTCGACGAAAACATCCGGCAGATTGTGACCCCTCAGGCGTCGGTCAGGGCGCGCCGGACGCCCCAGTCGACACACCCGGACCGAGTGGCCGCGGCGCTGGAAGAAGCCAGGGCCTGGCTGACCGGTCGGGCCGTTCGCGTGGTTTCCAGCACCTAAATATCGGCGGATTTTCGACTGGCAGTTGCCTCAACGCGAGCGGCTCTGCTAGACTTTGAGACCTCGCGCCTTTTTCTCCAGCCAGAGTCTTTCGAGGGATTTGATGCAGCAGCGCCAGCTTCGGCTTGGTGACGTTCTCGACGATTACTGTCCTCGCGAACGTCGCGTAACCAACCATGCCATCGTCGCGATGGTGGGTAATGATGTGAAGCAGACTCGTTGTACGACGTGCGATGCGGAACACGAATACAAGGGCGGGAAAGTTCCCGCACAGCGCAAAAAGAAAACGGCTTCGTCGGCCCTCTACACGATCAGGTGCTGACCAACGCCACGAAAGGCACGGCTTCGCCGTCGCCGACCGTTCCTGTCGACGAGCCTGCCGGTGCCGGCGACGGGACGACTGCTCGCGAATGAGTTGCCTGAAGAACCGGAGCAGTCTTCATCGATGGTGGAGTCCGACGGCACCGCACAGACGGAGCCCGGCGAAGGCGAAGAGGAAGGTCCTGTTCATCGTCCGCTCATTCGCGCCACGTTGCCACGAACCGAGGGCACGCCGCCGCCGGCCAGACAGATTCCCGAGTTCACCATTCGCCAGAACGGCGGTCGATCCGGGAGATTCAGAGCGAGTGCCTCCCATCGCCATCGGCCCGCCGGACCAGGGGCGCATTCCGGTGATGGTTCCCGGCACGCCGGCCGATCCGGTATGCAAGGTGGACGTGGCGGCAATCGGCCTTCATCGCCACCTCACCGACCTGCTCACCCGCACGGAACGCGCACGGCCCGACCCGGCAAAAAGCGCTCACGATAGTTCTAAGGTTCTAAGGTAGAACCTTGGAACCCGAGAACCTTCGCTATGTCTAGTCTGCGCCGCGTGCGCGGGTGGATACTGCGGGCTGTTCTCCGGCGCACGACCGCCGTTGCCCTGGGCGTCCTCTTGTGCGCGCCGGCCACCTGGCTGTGGTGGCGCGAGTATCGATGGGAAACCTGGTACACCGACGGGCTGGGTCTCGTTGTGGGTGCGACAGGGCTGGCGCTGATTGTTGCGGGTGTCGGCGGTCGAAGGCCAGACTGGATCGAACCTCATACCTAAACTGAAAACTCAGAACTACAGTATTCCCGCCGCCGATCGGCGGATGACGGCTTCGGTTGGTTCGGCAGGCACCGAGCGGGGATCCTCGAGCTCTGGAGGTCGGACCAGGCGTCCCTTGCGTTTGGTTTTGTCCCGGTACATCCGCCCGTCGGCGGTGGCCAGCAGCGTCTCGTACGTGTCGCCGTCTTGCGGGAAGACGGCTGCGCCAATGCTGATCCCCAGTGGCAGGCGGCTCCCTGGCCGTACTTCGAATATCACCTCGTCGATGGCGTGCTGGAGTTCGAGCCGCTTCTGCTCGGCTTCCTCTTCACCGCAGCCCGAGAGGACCACGATGAACTCGTCGCCCGCGTAACGGACGCAAATGTCGTAGGGCCGGATGGCCGCGCGCAGCACGGCGGCAATCTCTCTCAATGCCCGGTCGCCCACGTGATGACCGTGATTGTCGTTGATTTGCTTGAAGTGGTCGAGGTCCATCACGAGCAGCGACACTTGCTGTTTCATCCGATCGGCGCGTGCGAGCTCGCGCGTCAGGTGCATGAACATGGACCGGGTGTTCGGCAGGCCGGTCAGCGGATCGGTGAGTGAATCCTCCTGGGTCTGCTCGAACACAATCGAGTTGTAGATGACCGCGGCGGCTTGCTCGCAGACGCAATCGAGCAGACGCCGATGGTCGTCGGTGTAGCAGCCGGCGTCGATGTGATAGACCGACAACGTGCCAATGAAACGTTCGTTGATGACGAGCGGGCAGACCAGCGCCGACTGCAGCGCCGTGGCCGCCGATTCCAGCCCTCCCGCTTCGAGATCGGCGCTCGGGCGCGCGTTGACCAGCGGTCGGCGGTTTCGTGCAACCCACCCTGTGAGGCCATGCCCGTTCCTCATGGTCAGATTCTGAACGATTTCGGAGTCCGTCCCTGTAGCAAAGCGGCACCGCAGCGTCTCAGTCTCTTCGTTGTGCAGGAACAGCGCACAGCATGAGAACGGCACCAGACTGCTGAGCTTGGAGGAAATCAGCGCCATCGTGTCGGCCACGCCCAGGCTGGTCCCCATGGCCTGTGCAATCTCGTACAGTGCGTAGATTTCGCGATGTGCGAGCGCAATGTCGTCGAGCACGCTCTTGGTGTTGGACTCGGAGGAGAAGCCGGCTGCCGGTCGACCCCGGTCGCCCTGGACCGGTGCCAGGCTCAGGGTCCGCACGGCCTGCGGCGTCGCTTCGGCCTCCGCGTGCATCGTCGGCAGCATCTCGATAAACCGGGTGACCAATTGGGGATCCAGCGCTTTGCCTGCCTCCTGAGTGAGCAGTCCGACGGCGGCCTCGCTGGTCATGGCCTTGTGATACGGCCGTTCGGAGGTCAGCGCGTCGTAGTAGTCGACGACGGCCAGGATACGGGCTCCGAGGGGGATTTCTTCGCCCTTGAGCCCAGCCGGGTAGCCTTTCCCGTCCCACCGTTCGTGATGGCTGAGGATGATTGGGGCCACGGGATACGGAAATGGCACTGCGGCGATAATTTCCGCGCCGACCTGCGGGTGGACCTTGATCTTCTGAAATTCTTCCTGAGTGAGCGGGCCGGGTTTCGACAGAATGTGCTCCGGGACGGCCAGCTTGCCAATGTCGTGCAGCAACGCGCCGGTCTTGACACCCTGGATTTCGGTCTCCGTCATGCCAACCGAACGGGCCAGGCTTGCAGCGTAGCTCTGCACGCGCCGGATGTGCGTGTGCGCCGTCTGATCCTTGGCGTCGATGGCCAGCGCCAGTGCCTCGATCGTGGCCAGGTGCAGGTCTGACATCTGCTGACGTGGCGCTGTTCGTCCTCGATGCGGCCCAGGTAAATCTTGTAGGTGCGATACGTCAAATATAAAGGCGCGGCACCTAAGGGTGCGAACCAGTACGCGGAGTGCGAATAGGTCGTGACAAGGGCCACGCCGCCGGCTGCGAGAGCCCCGACGAAATAGCTGGGGGCGCTCCAGAGGAAGTTCTCGTTCCACACCTGCACGACCTTCTGACGAGTCGACAGGGCGATGGCTGTCGCAATCAGAGCGGTGTTGACGAGGAAGTACGTCACTGCCGCCCCGACGAGTGGCTTGGCCAGGCCGAGCACGCCGTCGGTCATCAGGTGGCCAGGAGACCCTTCGAGCCCGATCACGACCCACCCGGCGACCTGAACGGTGATCGTGAGGCACGCCATGCTGAAGAGCGTCCGGTAGATCGGGTTTCTTTCGGACATCCGGAACGTGCATTGACTCCAGGCGCTCGCGGCAGCCACGAGCATCGTCTGATGTGGGCCAAGCAGCAGCAATGACAGGAAGTCCACGGCATACGAGACCGACATCGTGGACCCGCTGTTTGTCAGCGGCAGATTGACCTTGAATGCGGATGTCACCGCGGACAGGAGCAGCAGCCCGACAAACCACATCGGCTGCGTGAAGTCCTGCGGGAGAGGAATGTAGACCGTGAGGAGAAGGCCGCCGACGGCAATCACGGCTCCTACGTAGAGCCGTGCCGCCCGCGGAAGCGACTTCATTAGCTCCCCCAGACCGCCTTCCCCAGATCGACGGTTGCGACAGGCAGTATGTGCTTAAGCATGGTCGATGATTTAGCAAGAGCTACGCCGATCGGGCTGACTTTGGTAACTAACTGAAAATAAATAGCTTAACTTCAATAAGTGGCGGCCAAACGGTTCGCCGCACCATAGTGGGTGTTCCAACGTGGCACATCGCTCGACGAGTTCGTTTGGCAACCGGCGGAAACAAAGCGGCCTGAAACCTGCCGTGACGTTCCAGAATGGAACAAGCCCGCTTTGCGAAAAGCGGGCGTGAATTGGCCGGAAATTGAGGGAGATTAGCCGACGCTGACCCGGCGTGTTCTATTTCGGCCTGGGTTGCGGAGCTGCGGTTCGAGGGCGAATTCGAGAATCTTGCGGTACAGCGTTCCACGGCTGATCTCCAGGATCTTCCGCCGCTTCTTCTTATTCCAATTGACCGCGTCGAGAATCCGCACGATGTGGGCACGCTCGGCCTCTCGCAACGAAGGCAGCCGCTCTCCCATTTCCGGGGGGGCGGTTCCGACGCGTGCAGGAACTCGATATCAGCGCCTCGGATGCTTCGCCCTGGTGCCGAAAGCGCCGCGCGCGACACGGTGCTTTCCAGCTCCCGGATATTGCCGGGCCAGTGATAGGCAATCAGCAGGTCGAGCGCTTCGCGGGCAAACGACTTGGCATCCAGCGGCAAGCCGTTGGCTGCACAGTACCGCGCCAGAAATCTGTTTGCGAGAACCGGAATGTCCACCTGGCGCTCGCGGAGCGAGGGCAGCCGGATGGCAAACGCGTTCACTCGGTAATACAGATCTTCACGGAATCGCCCATCCCGCACGAAGAGGTCCAGTGGGCGATTTGTGGCCGAAATCAGGCGAAAATCGACGTGAATCGACTTGTTTCCGCCGAGACGCTCGAAGCGCCGCTCTTCGAGCACGCGCAACAGCTTGGCCTGGGCCACAATGGAAAGGTCCCCGATCTCGTCGAGAAAGAGGGTGCCCTCGTTGGCCAGTTCCAGGCGACCCGGTTTCCGGTCGTGGGCCCCGGTGAACGCGCCTTTTTCGTACCCGAAAATCTCTGACTCAAAGAGGGTATCCGGCAGCGCCGCACAGTTGACGGCCTGGAACTTGGCTGTGCTTCGGCGGCTCAGCTCGTGAATCATCCGTGCGACGACTTCCTTGCCCGACCCGGTTGGCCCGAGAATCAGGACTGAGATGTCCGACTTGGCCGCGGTCCGAATCCACTCGAACACGATCAGCATCTTCTCGTCGCGGCCGATCATTTCGCGGAAGCGCTGAACGGACGGGGACTGGTCCTCGTGCCGATCGTGGCTCGGCGCTCGAGGAACTTGTCGAGCAACCGCACCAGCGTCGGATCGTCGGGCCTGGACGGTCGGGTACTCGAGAGGATTGCCGGGAACGATTCGGACGACGCCGAAATCAGACAGTTCTTTGATGGAGTTTCCACGTCGAGTCGCAGGCGACCGAACGCCTGCATCAGCGACTCGACGTCGAAGGTCTCTTCCGGTCGCGAACTGATATAGCGGAGCAGGCCGGCGCGGAGCGGCGACTGGACCAGGTTTCGGAATCGTCCCTCGATGTCGACGTCGGTTTCGACTCGAGCGATTGCCGTTGCACGGCGAGCAGTAAATGTCAGGTCGTCCACAAATCGTTTCGCCCGGCGGCCCTCCTTTCCGGTTCCGCCACTCCCCCGTGCTAGGTATCGGACCGGGCTGACGGGTTCGACAGGGCGCTTGCTCAGGGGCTATTTTTTGTAGTAGTCAGTTTGATACTGCTCGATGAGTTGCTTCATCCGGACTGCGTCTCCCTTGTGATGTCCCGAGCAACTCACGGCGCTCGTGCCGCCTGTCGTTTCGATGTACACGTTGGAGAACAAGAGGTTCGTGTCGATGCGGACCGAGGCAATGTGTGCGATGTGAATGGAATGTTCCGAGCTTCCCAATCCACTGGGGCCGGAAGTGCACAACGCTGGAAGGCGTGATCAGAACCTGCGTCGGGAACACATGGTTGCCGGAGCTCAGGCGACTGGCACGGAAGACGGCGTCGCCGGGTCGCCGACGGCCTCTCCACCAGACATAAAACACGAAGAGCGCTGCCACGACCGCAACTCACCCGCTGCGTGCGACAATCATCCAGTTGCTCATGATCGCTGTGGCTCATCGCAATCCATATCGGTCGCTTACCTTGCGCGAACGTCCTTCAACGCTGTCAAGCGGGCAAGCGCAGATGCTAAGCTAGGGCCCGGAGGCCGTGCCGTGCCCCCATTGTCAGCCCGGTGCCGCGGGCCGAACCCAGCAAGACTATCTTTCCGGAAAGCCTATCGGCTTCTATCGGCCCCGAGGCAGTGCCGAAATCCGGCACCTGATTGACGAGGGGTTTCAGGCCTTCAATGCCGCCCGGCTATCCGAAGCGTGTCGGATTTTCTCGGACAAAATGCTGGATCCTGCCAGCGATACCACGATTGGCCTGACGCTGGCGGGGGCCATGACGCCCGCCGGGATTGGCGGCTGTGTCATAGAAATGATGGACCGTGGCCTGGTGGATTTCGTCATCAGCACAGTCGACTATCTTTATCACGACCTGCACTATGCCCTGAATTTCAAGCTGCACCGGGGGTCGCCATTCGTGGACGACCGTGACCTCTATGCGCAGGGGGTCATCCGCATCTATGACGTGCTGTTTCCTGCACAGGTTCTCCTCGAGACCGATGCGTACATTCGCGACTTCCGCGTGTTATTGGGATCTTAATCGCCCACTCTCGACTGCGGAGCTGCACTATCGCCTGGGTCGAGATCTCATGGACCGCTATCCGGGATGTGAGGAGCACTCGGTGGTCGCACGCGCCGCTCTGGCAGGCTGTACCGATCTACACGTTGTCACCGGGTGACAGTTCGATTGGCATGAACCTCGCCTCGCATGAATTGCTGAAACGACAGCCACTTGATGATCGATCCCAATCGGGACGTCAACGAAGTGTGCGCAATTGTGCTGGCCGGAAATAAGAACGGGTGCGCGATCGTCGGCGGCGGATCTCCCGAAGAACTTTGATTCTTAGGGCGGAGTGCGACGTTGTGGGAGTTATGGGATTGAGAAAGGGGGCAACGACTATTTCATTCAGATCACGACCGACCAGGTGGTGCCCGGCGGACTCTCTGGTGCGACCCCTGCTGAAGCGGTGAGTTGGGGGGGAAGGTCAATCCCGGCGTGCTCCCGGATACGGTTATGGCCTACTGCGACTCGACCATTGCCTTTCCGTTGTTCTGCGAATATGCCGTGGGTCAGCCGAATGGTCGCCGCACGCGCCGGGAGCTCGTGCACCGTCGTGACGAACTGCTTGCCGACTTGACGCTCAGGGCCAAGCAAGCGTCGAAGGAGAAACAGGGCTCACGAGTCTCAAGGCTCAAGGCTGAAGTGGGGACCCTATCATCCGAACTCGGCCCACACGCCGAGCGACTGTCGTCGAAGCCTCGCGTGTATGCGGATGCAAATGCGCCTGCCGGACTGGTCGACTTCATGCGCGTCCAGCTCGAGTGGGATGTCCTTTTCGTCCTCGAGCACGATGAGCTCCGCCGGGCACGGGACCGGGAGCACTATCGTCTCGCACGGCAGCTTCGGCGCACGCTCGTGACACTCGACCGCGACTATCTCGACGATTGCCGGTTCCCACTCTCCGAAGGTTCCGGGGTCATCGTCATCAGCGCGCCCCACGAACGTGGTTTGGCCCGACTGTTGCGGGCGGATAGACCGGGCGCTGTTTGCGCACGGGACCGCCACCGGCGCCAATCACACCAATGGTACTGGTCTTCCGCTCGAAGGTCGGAAGTTGCACGCACACGCTGACTGGACGGCGTGGGCCGCGCGGTCCTAGAATCAGCGCCACCCGTCATGGGCACACCGGACATTCTAGGTCTCGAGCTTTCCGATCTGACCGCGCGCGCCATCGTCGTCGATGCCGACGGGAGAGTAGCGGGCCGCGCCGAAGGTGCTTCCTCTGAAGCGGCCGGCTCGCCGCCTCCGCCACCTCGGCATTGCGCGACGCAGGCCCGGCGCGGCCCGCTCGATTGGCGTTGCCGCGATTGAACCTCTTGCGGGCTGCGTGCAGTCGGCCATCAAAACGCTCTCGACGACGTGGGACAGACAGGTTCCATCCGAGCTCGTCGGATGGGGTGCTGCCTTTGCGATTGCCGAGGCCTGGTGCGGCGTGGCGCGTGGCGCACGAAACATCCTGGCGTTCGCAGTGGGGGAGCGGGCATCGGCTGGAATCATTCTGGACGGCCGACTGTGGACCGGATCGCATGGACTGGCCGGTTCGGCGGCCTGGCTCGCGCTGAATCCTGTCGAACGGGAAGACTATCGCAAACTCGGATGTCTCGATGCCGAAGTCGGGGCCACCGGGATCGTGCGACGTCTTGTGTGGCGTATCAGGCGGGCGATCAATCGCGGGTGCTTGATATGGCTGACGGCGACCTGTCTGCCATCACGCTGACTCATGTTCTTGATGGCGCTCGAGAGGGTGACGGTGTGGCAATTTCAGTCGTTCGCGACACGGTGAAATATATCGGGATGGCGGTGGCCAATCTGGCGACGACCGTCGATCCTGAAATCATCGTGCTGGGTGGAATGGTCCAATCCGCTGGCGATCTGCTTCTCGAGCCACTCAGGCACGAATGTGCTCGTCGATGGCGCCCGCCATGTATCGCAGTGTGAAAATCGAGCTGGCCGCGCTGGGTACCGACGCGCCGGCCATCGGCGCCGCACGTCGCGCTGACCAGTCTGTCATGATGGTGCTCTCCGGGGCCCATGTGGTCCTGGCGAACCGAATCCTCAGCCCGGTACGCTCGTTGTCGACGGCGAACGCATTGTGATATCGCGCCCAATGCCCGGCCGGCCTCTCCCGGCGTGGTTCATGTCGATCTGAGCAAGCATTACGTCGTGCCGGGCTTCATCGACATGCACGTCCACGGTGTGCAGGGGTTCGATACGCTGGACGGCGGCACCGGCCTGCGAGCCATGGCTTCGCGCCTGCCGGCATACGGTGTGACGGGGTTCTGTCCCACCACGGTGGCCTGCCCGCCGCCGGTCCTCGCCAGATTTCTCAACCAGCTGCGAAGACTTCGCGGCGACGATCGCGTCCACGGAGCACGGATTCTACCGGCACATCTAGAAAGCAATTTCATCAATCCGGACTACAGGGGCGCCGAGCCAGCTGCGTGTCTGAAGCGGCCGCCACTTCCCGGTCAGGTTTCGGCTCCTCCGGCAAAGCGGCGCGCCGAGGCCGATTTTGACGCGGAAGATTTGCTCGTTGAAATCGACCGAGGCGGCGCGGACATCGGCACCATTACGCTGGCGCCCGAACTGGACGGGGCTCTCGAATTGATCGACCGCTTCGTGGCCGCCGGGTATCGAGTCTCGTTAGGACATTCTGCTGCCACCTTCGATCAGGCCAAGGCGGCGATCGCCCGCGGCGCTCGGGCGGCCACACACCTCTTCAACCGGATGCCTCCGCTGGGGCATCGTGACCCAGGTCTCGCGGGGGCCGCTCTCGTCAGTGACGAGGTCGCGGCCGAGCTGATCTGCGATGGGTTCCACGTTCACCCAGCCATCTTGCAGGTTGCGATCGCGTCAAAGAGTCTGGAGCGGGTCGTCGCAATCACGGACGCCACGGGGCGTGCCGGCCTGCCGATGGGCACACGCGCCAGGCTCGGCGATCAGCTCATCACCGTCGGGGAAGCGGCCGCATATCGACGATGGCACGCTGGCTGGCAGCATCCTCACGATGGATCGCGCGTTTGCATTGCTGGTCACAGTGGTTGGTCTGGCGCTGCCTGAGGCCGTCAGGATGTGCTCCACGACGCCAGCCCGAGAGCTGGGGTTGCAAGGAACGGGACTCCTTGCAGAGGGTGGCATGGCCGACCTGACGGTGCTGGACCGCAATTTCCGCGTCGTCCAGACTTACGTGGGGGGACTGCTCGTTTATCAAAGGTAGTTGGGGTCAAATCTTGATTTTTGCACGTTCGAGACCTCGTGCATCGCGCACGATAGAACGGAGGAACGTGCAAAAATCAGATCTGACCCGAAAGGTGCTTATCGTGGGGGTGGATTGACGTAGTGCGTCCGATCGGCAATCCCCGCATCGTTGAACGCATCGTGGCGCTCACGACACTTGCTGCATTGGCCGCAGTGTTGTCGATTGATAGGGCTCATACAGGACAACGTGAGATCGAGCGGGACTCCCAGTTCGACGCCTAACTTCACGACATCGGGCTTGTATAATTGTGCAAAGGGCGTGGCAATCTCGATGGGGTGATCGAGTCCGAGAGAAAGCGCACTCGCCATCGCTTCGAAGAAATCCGGTGTCGCGTCGGGGAACGGGTTGCCCGCCAGCGGTGCAAGCGCGAGTCGCGAGATCCGTCGCGTCGTGCAGAAGATTGCGGCCTTCGATAGAAGGAGAACGTTTCGCCCGTGCAGGTACACGTCCTCGTCCGGTGTGTCATATGCCGGCGGGGTTCCAAGGATGGCCCAGTGGGAAGGAGCATAGACATCACGGACGCTGACCTCGAGCTGGGCCACCGGGCGGACGCCTTCGGCGAACCGTGGTGCAGCGAGAAGCCGCTCCACCATGGACCGCTCGTCGACTTCCCAGGCGAGCCCGGTGCTGACATAGACGGGTTGCACGGTTCGCTCGCGAAGTTCGTGGGCCAGTAGCACGGCGCTGTCCAGCCCTCCCGACAGCAGAACGACTGTTTCAGTAAGCATGAGCTGTCACGCAAGCGATGCGGACCCTAAAGGGTCCGCGCTACTCAATTTTCACTGAAAACTGTCAACTGATAACTGAAAACTCATTTAGAGTAGCCGCAATGTACTCCGTGACCAAGCGCATCGAGTTCTGCTACGGCCATCGACTGCTGGACTATGACGGCATCTGCAAGCACCCGCATGGACACAACGCGGTCGCTGAAATCGAGGTGCGGAACGACGCCCTCGACGCTCGCAACATGGTCTGTGACTTCAGCGACATCAAGCGGATTGTGAAAGGCTGGGTCGACCGTGAACTGGATCACAGGATGATCCTCCGGGAGGACGATCCCTTGGTGAAGTCTCTCGAAGCCCTTGGTGAGCCCGTCTTCCGTACCAAGAGCAACCCGACGGTCGAGCACATCGCCAAGCTTCTGCATGACTACGCGAGAACCCAAGGGCTGCCGGTCGTTCGGGTGACCGTCTGGGAGACCCCCACTTCGTTTGCGACGTACACAGGGAACTAGGGTTCAGGGTTCTGGGGTTCTAAAGTTCCTTGCTTATCGTCTTCGATCTGGACGGCACTCTTGTCGATTCGCGACGAGACCTGGCCGACAGTGCGAACGCGATGCTCACCCGATACGGGGCGGCCCAGTTACCAGACGATTCTATTGTCACCATGGTGGGAGACGGCGCTCCCACGCTTGTGCGGCGTGTGTGTGCGGCCGCTGGGCTTCCCACTGTCCCCGACGACGCGCTTGAGAGCTTTCTGGCGCAGGACGATGCACGACTTCTGAATCACACACGTCCCTATCCTGGAACCCGCGAGATGCTGGCGTCTGTCGCAAAGAGAGCCACACTGGCGGTGCTCACCAACAAACCCGCGGCACCCGATACACAGATCCTCGAGGGCACCGGCTTGCTGGCCTTTTTTCATCAGGTGGTTGCGGGAGATGGCCGATGGGGGCGCAAGCCCAGCACCCAGGGCCTTCACTGGTTGATGACGCAGGCAGCAGTCACCTCCGAGACGACCCTGCTGGTGGGTGATTCCATCGTGGACCTGCAAACTGCCCGTGCCGCCGGCGTCGCCATTTGTCTCGCTCGTTACGGGTTTGGCTTCGACAGCATTCCGACACATGAGCTCACGCCTGAAGATCGAATGATCGATACACCCACCGAGCTCGTGGCCCTGGTCTGAGCTGAATCTTTTTGACTAATCAAAATTCGTGTGTATAATGTGCCGCCGCGCAATTTCTATGCATCAAAAACACGCCGTCTCCTTGGTAAAGGCCTGCCTTTTTGCCTTTATTGCCAGTGTCTGGTCGCTGACCTCGAACAATGGGTACGCCCAGGCCGTGTCCCAGCAGGATCAGGAGAGCAACGCGCCGCGGTCGAGCCCGATTTCGGGGTACATGGACTTTCACTACAACAAGGTAGAAGACGAGGATGGCCGCCTCGACTTCCATCGGTTCGTGTTGCTGTTTACGCACGGTTTCAGCGATCGCCTTCGCTTTGTCGGAGAACTGGAGCTCGAACACGCATTTGTCGAGGGTCTCGAAGAGGCGGGTGAGCTGGAACTGGAGCAGGCTTACATGGACTTTCTGCTCTCCCGCAGCTTTAACGTGCGTGCCGGCATGCTGTTGATGCCGGTCGGCATCATCAACGAACGACACGAGCCACCGGTGTACTACGGCGTCGAGCGGCCCTTCGTCGATACGGTGATTATCCCCACCACGTGGTTCGAGGTCGGTACCGGGATCCATGGCGAGATTGGACGGGGATGGCGGTACCGCCTGTATCTCACCGCACCACTGAATGCCGCTCAGTTCAGTGCCGAAGAGGGGCTGCGCGGCGGTCGACAGAAAGGTGCAGAGAGCAATATCGGCCGCGTGGCGACGACCGGGCGGCTCGAGTGGCTGGGGTTTCGAGGACTGACCGTCGGCGCCAGCTATTGGGCGGGACGGTCCGGGTTCGAGTTTCGGCCACGCTTTGACGTGCCGGTTGCTGTTGCGGAGGCGGACGCGCGGTATGCCCCGGACGATCGTCTGGAGCTGCGCGGCCAGTTCGCCCAGGTGTTCATCGACAATGCCGCGGAGCTCAACGACGCGATGACGCGCCGCATTGGGGTCAATCCCAACATCGCGCGGTCGCTTCGCGGTTTCTACCTGGAATCCGGCTACCGCTTCCTGTCTGGTACCAGAATCGGGGACGTTGGAGGATTCGTTCGCTACGAAAACTTCGACACGCAGTATCGGATGCCAGACGGATACGTGCCGCTCAAGGAGTTCGACCGGGACGGCTTGGTGATTGGCGCGACCTACTGGCCCGATCCTGATGTCGCGATCAAGGTCGACTACTCGGCGATCCGCAATCAGAGCGACTTCATCAAGGCGCCGCACTCGTTCAACGTTGGACTGGGATGGTGGTTCTGATGGGCAAGTCAATACGTGCCGATGTCATGTTGGCTTTCGCGGTCGTGGTCTGCCTGTTTGCGCCGGGGTCGATCCATGGACGTGCGCAAGCCCCCGAAACCAAGGTCATGGAGATTGACGCCGAGCGCTTCAGCTTCACACCGTCGGAGCTGCGCATGGCGGCCGGCGCAACCATCGAGTTGCGAATTCGAAGTCACGATACCAATCACGGATTCCGCATCCTGGGCACCGATATCAATACCATTGTCCCGAAGCGCGGGCAGGGGACGGCGACCGTGATGTTCCGGCCTGAAAAGCCCGGCCGCTACGTCTTTGAATGCTCGAAGCTCTGTGGGGCCGGTCACAGTTTCATGCGAGGCGTGATCGTGGTGTCCGAGTAGGTCTCCCCACATGATCAGACGAATTCTCACGGCATGGCTTGGTTGCGTCCTGGCGAGCGCCATTCTGGTCGCCCAGGGGCGGCCGTTTCAGCCAGGTGATCCACTGCCCGGGCTGACACCCGTCGAGTTCGAAGAATTTCGTCTCGGTCTGGATGACTTTCTTGAAGTCGAATCGGCCGAGGAAGGCCTTGGTCCTGCGTTCAACGGGACGAGCTGCGCCGTATGCCACAGCCTGCCGGCCATTGGCGGCTCTGGCATCATTGCGGAAGTCCGCGCGGCGCGACGCATGCCGGACGGTCAGATTCAGACGATCGATTCGTCGGGTGAGACGGTCATTCAGCTCTTCTCGATCCCGAACACAACTGTCAACCCGCGATTCCCGCCGACTACAACGTCGTGGCGCGACGCCTCCCGATTCCGCTGTTTGGTGCGGGCCTGGTCGAGGCCATTCAGGACGAGACGCTCATGAACCTGGAAGATCCGCCCGACCGGAACCGCGACGGGGTCAGCGGACGAGTGAGCGTCGTGACCGATCTGGCTTCTGGCGATCGGCGCATTGGACGTTTTGGCTGGAAAGGGCAGCAGGCGACACTGCTGACATTTGGGGCGGAGGCTTACCGGACCGAGATGGGCATTACGAACGATGTCTTCCCAACGGAGCTGGGTCTGGGCTTGTCACCAAGTCAGATGACGCTGTGCGATCCGATCCCGGAGCCCGAAGACATCCCGGATCCGCGGACACGGAGACGAGGGATTGATAACTTCGCCAGCTTCATGCGGTTCCTGTCGCCACTGCCGCGGGGGCCCATCGACGAGTCCGTACGGGCGGGCGAGGTGGTCTTTAACGCGGTCGGGTGCGCCGTGTGTCACATTCCCACGCTCGTGACCGGTCCAAGCACGAACCCGCTGTTCAATCGTCGTCCCGTGCCGCTCTTTTCAGATCTTCTGCTCCACGATATTGGTACCGGCGACGGGATTCGTCAGGGAATAGCGGAGCCGGACGAAATCCGGACCCCCGCGTTGTGGGGACTGCGCTTTCGCCGACCCCTGCTTCACGACGGATCGGCAGCCACCATCGAAGACGCCATCGCACGCCACGATCGTGAAGCCGCGCTCGCGCGACAAGGTGTCCAGACGCTCTCGGACGCCGGTCGAGCCGCGCTGATGGCGTTTCTGAAATCGCTGTGACCACGACGCGGACTTTACCCATCGTACTAGCGCAGCCCTTTAGGGCTGCTGCGCGGCTTTGGCAGGCCTGAAGGCCTGCGCTACGTGCCGCGATCCGCTACGCGATCTTTTTGGAAACCAGCTGCACGAGCAGCTTTGAGGCCGCGCGCGTGCCAATGGTGAGCTGACGACTGTCCTTGGCGCGAATGAGGACCGCATCGGCCGACGGGTCCCGGGCTTCAACTTCGATTGCCTGGCCGGGCTTCAATTGATGGGTTTCGATGAACCGCAGAAACGCGGCGTCCTGATCGCTAATCCGCGCCACCGTCACGGGCGTGTTCAGGGGACATGTCAGCAGCGTGTGGAGCTCGTGCGGTCCGAGCGCGCCTTCACGGAGCGTCCCCTCCGGCCCGGGGATGGGATCGCCATGTGGATCGGCCGTGGGATGGCCGAGCATCTCGTCGATACGCTCGATGAGGCGATCGGAAACCACATGCTCGAGCTTTTCCGCTTCATCATGCACTTCCGCCCAGCTCATCCCCATGACTTCGACGAGGAACAGCTCCACAAGCCGATGGCGTCGAAGGACGAGCGCGGCGAGCTTCGTACCGGCGGGCGTCAGGCGCACACCCGAATAGGGCTCATAGACGACCAATCCGGACTCGGCCAGCGCCTTGACCATGGTCGTGGCCGTGCCAGGGGCCACGGACAATGAGTTGGCAATCTGGCCCATCGGGACGAGCTTGTCAGCGCCCAGCGCGTTCTCGTGCAGAAAAATAGCTTTGAGATAGTTTTCAACCGTGCTCGAAGCGAGCATATAGCTGCTCATTTTAGCAGATTTCGACTACCAGAGCTTGACATTTTAGAACGACACATATATATTTTTGATAGGTCAAAATTCAGTGCTCAAGAGCATGGACGGGTTCTCTCGTCGATCGTGGCTTCGTCTGGCCGGTCTCGCGTCCTTGATTGGGGGAACGGTGTGGCAGCGCACTGTCCGTCCGTCGGCGCAAGGCCAGGCATCGTCGTCGAGCCATCCACCCGGCGCACGCCGGTCATTCATTGGGCACGGTGGGTCGTGTTGCAGCCGACCGGTTCAACCCGATGACGTACCTGCGAAGCTGGAATTTTGCTCACCTTCCGCCAAGCGAGCGGCAGAAGTTCTATCGCGAAACGCCGCGCCCGGATGGGAGTCTGCTGCGCGAGTACCAGATTTTTGCGGTCGATCGTGAGATCGAGATTGCTCCTGGACTGTTCTATCCCGCCTGGACGTACAACGGCGAGGTGCCGGGTCCCACTATTCGGGCCACGGAAGGCGATCGAATCCGCATCACGTTCCTGAACCAGGGAAGACATCCGCACACCATGCACTTCCACGGATGGCATCCACCCGAAATGGATGGCGCGCTTGACGCGCACCAGGTGTTGCCCGGTGAGCAGTTCGTCTACGAGTTCGATGCGGAACCGTTCGGACTTCACTTGTACCACTGCCACACCGTGCCGTTGAAGCGACACATCCACAAGGGCCTGTACGGCGTGTTCATCATCGATCCCAAGAAGGGTCGACCACCGGCTGATGAGCTGATCATGCTGATGAACGGGTTCGACACGAACTTCGACAACGATAACGAAGTCTATGCGGTGAACACCGTTGCCAATTACTTCCTGAGCGACCCGATTCGCGTGACGGTGGGGCGGCCGGTCCGAATCTATCTGGTCAACGTGACCGAGTTCGATTTGATCAATAGCCTGCACCTGCACGGCATGTTCTTCGATGTGTACCGAACCGGCACGTCGCTCGTGCCCCACGACAACACCGACACCGTCATGCTCTGCCAGGGTGAGCGGGCCATTCTCGAAACGACGTTCCGCTATCCGGGCATGTTCATGTTCCACGCGCACCAGAGTGAGTTTGCCGAGCTGGGGTGGATGGGCATGTTCCAGGCCGAAGAGGGTCGCCGTGAGACCTAGCGGCGCTGATTCGACCGTCGTCTTGGGGACCGACCGCGGGCACACATCACGGTTGTGGCTCGTGGGGCTTCTCCCGCTCGTCCTGCTCGCGGGACTGATCGTGCTGGTGGTCCGGACGGGGCCTGCCGATGTCCTCAAAGGCGAGGGCGTTCCACCGGTCGAGGTGCTGACGTTCCAGCGCGTCGAGTTGACGCCACAGGGCATCACCGCGATTGTGCTGAACGATGGTCCAGACCCCGTGACGATCGCGCAGGTCCAGGTGGACGATGCGTACTGGCACTTTACGGTTGAGCCGAAGACGTACCGCATCTGCGTCAGTCAACGCTGGCGATTCCCTATCCATGGGTCGAAGGTGAGACGCACCGGTTGAAGGTCTTGACGTCCACAGGCGTCGTGTTCGAGCACGAGATTGCCGTGGCGGTCCCGACCCCAAAGCCGGGATGGCGCTATTTCGGCGTGTTCACGCTCATCGGGTTGTACGTGGGCGTCGTGCCCGTGATGATTGGGTTGCTGTGGTACCCGCTGGTTCGACGCCTGGGCCAGCAGGGGCTCGATTTTCTATTGGCACTCACCGTTGGATTGTTGTTGTTCTTGCTGGTGGATGCGTCCGCGGAGGGGCTTGAAGTGGCCGGCGGATTGCCGCATCGTATCAGGGCGTCTCGCTCTTCGTGTTTGCAGCGATTGCCGCGTACCTTGCGCTCGAGGCGTTGGGCGTGTGGCTGGCGAAACGCTCGTCGGCCCGGCGCGGCAAATGCGGGATGGATTCTGGCGCTGTTGATTGCGGTCGGGATCGGCCTGCACAACTTTGGTGAGGGTCTGGCCATTGGTGCGGCGTTCGCTCTCGGCGAGGCAGCACTTGGGCAGCTTGTTGATCATTGGCTTCGCCCTGCACAACACGACCGAGGGTCTGGCGATTGTCGTACCGCTTGCGAAGCAAGCGAACGCCGGAACGCGAATGCCGATTTGGACCCTGGCCAAGCTCGGGCTGCTTGGCGGCGTCCCGGCCATCGCAGGCGCGTGGCTTGGCGGATTCGTGTACTCGCAGATCTGGGCACTGTTGTTTCTCGGTCTCGGCGTCGGAGCGATTGCCCAGGTTGTGGCGCAGATCCTTGGTCAGATGGCTGGCGACGAGCCGCTTCCGCGATACCTGGCGACGCGGCCCGTGCTTGCGGGTTTGCTGGCGGGTTTGTCGTGATGTACACGACCGGCATGTTGATCGGCTAGATCTGAGTTCGTGGGAGTCGATATGATGTTCATGACTTTTCGGACACGCATCGCAATGACGACCGGATTCGTGCTGGCGTGCGGCGCCTGCGCATTGTTACCGTTCGGGACTGGTCCAGAGCCGCAGCGAGAAGTCTCGGTGACGGCTCGCAATATGGCGTATTACGTCGGCAACGACTCGACGTCGTCGAATCCGGTGATCAAGGTCACGGCAGGAGAGCGCATCCGAATCAACCTGGTGAACAAAGATCGGGGTTTCGTCCACGATCTCGTCATCAGGGACTGGAAGGTGAAAACGCCGCTCGTGCACGACGAAGAGAGCACCTCGGTCGTTGTTCAAGTTCCGGAAAAACCTGGCGGTTTCACGTACGTCTGCACCCTGCACGCGGCTATGATGAAAGGCACGATCGAAGTCGTGCCGGCCGGTCGCCGACGTGCACGGGGACTGACAACTATCTCGCTTAGACAAGCCCTTTCCACCCCATCGGGAAAGAGTCGGTATGTCCGCCGGCTCTTTTCCCGCATTGCGGATCGCTACGATCTCATTACGGTCGTGCTGTCGTACGGCCAGGATCGCCGATGGAAGCGTCGGTTGATCCGAATCGCCGGGCTGCAACGCGAGTCGCGAGTATTGGACCTGGCGACAGGCACTGGCGACCTCGCTTTTCTTGCCGCCAAGACCGCCAGAACCGTAGTCGGTCTCGATATCACGAAACGAATGCTCGAGCTTGCCGCGGACAAGCGCACGGAAAGCGATGGTCTCGCGTTCTTGCAGGGCGACATGATGTCGTTGCCCTTCCCATCCGCGAGTCATTTGACGTGGTGACCACAGGCTACGGCATTCGAAACGTACCCGAGCTGGCGCCGGCGCTCGACGAAATCGCGAGAGTCTTACGACCCGGTGGTCGCTTTCTCTCGCTCGATTTCGATCGGCCCGGCAACGGTCTGGTTCGGGCCGTCTACTTCACCTATCTGACCGTGGTCGGATCAATACTAGGTGTGCTGCTCCATGGTGATCCCGATACGTATCGCTACATTCCGCAGTCGCTTCGGACGTATCCGGGAAGTCGTGAGGTCGGTCAGATGTTGAAGATGCGGGGATTCGAGGGTGCTGGCGATCATCCCGGTCCTCGGTGGCTTTCTCGCCATGCACGTCGCGACCAAACGAGCCAATGGAAATCGATAGCTCCGCGTGGTCGGGCGAAGGCACCTTCACGCAGCTCGTCTTGGAAAAGTTGCGCCGGATGGATGACCTTACAGCCATTCGCGTGGAAGACGCGCCAGTCGACCCGCTCTGAAGCGGACTACAATTTCGTGAGCAACGAAATCTTTGTCCGCTTTGAGGTGCGTTCCCGCAAGGAACCGGCCCGGCGCTTCGGCTTCCTGCCCGGCACGCGGGTGGTGACCGAAAAAGTGCTGTCGCTCGCCGTCCTGGCGGGCCGGCTGGCCAGCGACGGAGACGTTGGTCCAGCAGACTATACCGACGAGGGGATGGTTCAATACCTGCGGACGGAACGAATTATTCCGCCGTATCAGACGCGTGGTTATAAGCTTGTTGAACTTCTGCGCATTTATGAGTCAGCCGACGCGTCCGGTCACAATCTGCTAGATTTTACCTATTGGCATGTGCGGTTTGAGCCGACACATTCCGAGATCGGTCTAGTTTTCGGCCGCGTTCGGCTGGCCGGATGCTCGAGGAGAAAATTCAGCAGTGGCCCTCGTCGAATCCCTTTTGACCGCCATCGTCCGCGCTGACGGCGACGCGCTCGTCTTGCATGTCGGAGAGCGTCCGTATGTGGTCGCGGCCTCGGGCCAGGTCGAACTCTCGACGCGTACGCTTACGCTCGAGGCCATCTCCGGGATTCTGGGGCAGCTGATTTCCCCGGCAGCAGAGAAATCCCTCGAAGAATTGGGTGCGGTCGAGCACGAACTGGCGCCGCTGGCGGTCATCCCGGACGAACGCTTTGCGATTGTTGCCGCGCGAGGTGGCAACGATATCTGGATGGAAATTCGACGTCAGCGCCCGTCGACCCTTCGAGAACCTCAGGGTCGTCCTGTGGCAATCGTGGACTCGCCTGTTGGAGAGGACGTGCCGGCACCAACGCCAGGCCCGGCGGAGCCAGCGGAAATTCCGGCGGCCCCATTCCGACAGCTGCCTCCGCCGCGGAGCCACCTCTCCCCCTGACGCCTGCCGAAGAAGCCAAACACGAGGACGAACCAGTTGCGGCGTCGATTTCAACGGCGCCGGGCGACGCGCAGACGGACGAGGGAACGAGACCCATTGAGCTCAATCAAGGGGCGCGAGACGCATGTCACATTGTCACCTGCCGCGAGCGAAGAGCATCTCGCCTCCGGGCCAGCGCCGACCGCCCCGAAACCGGTGCCGTCGGAGCTGCGCTCGACGCCCCGCCGGCGGAAGACCGATCGGGTTCCCGTTGAGTCGGATATCCCTCCGGTCACGATGGTTCCAGTGCCGCCGTCACGTATCCAAACGCCTCGGTCGCCGCTCGAGGAGACGCCCGCCGCTATCGTGTTGCCATTGGCTCGCAGCCAGGTGCGGGGCGATCAGACCTCGCGCGTGACCATGTCTCCCAAACTGGCGGGGCTCGATCGGCTGCTGCGGGTGGCAGCGGCCCGTGGGGCATCGACGCTTTATCTGGTATCGGGTTCGAGGCCCTCGATTCGTGTCGACGGGGAAATCAGTCTGCTCGAAGGCGAGGCGGTGCTGAGCGCGCCGGAAGTAGAGTCGCACATTCTCGACATCATGCCCGAGCGCAATCGCGAGGCGCTGCGCAGCGGGGTCGGGACCGAATGGATCTGCGACGTTGCGGACGTCGGTCGAATCCGGTGCATGAGCTTCCGCGATCACCGGGGTGCCGGCGGAATCTTCCGCATGATCCCGGCCCGCGCGATTTCAGCGGAACAACTCGGATTGTCCCGTGAAATCCAGGGACTGTGTGCGGAAGCAGAAGGCCTCGTGCTCGTCACCGGGCCACGCTCGAGCGGGAAGAGCACGCTGATTTCTGCGTTCGTCGATCTGATTAATCGGACGCGCAGCGACCATGTCATCACGCTCGAGAGTCAGATCAAGTTCGTGCACGAGAGCCGGACGTCGCTCGTCAGCCAGCGGGAAGTCCGTGGCGACAATGACGAGCTCGTCGCGGCGGCGCGGACGGCGCTGCGGGAGAATCCCGATGTGCTCGTCATCGAGGATTTGCGCACCCCCGAGCTCCTGAATGTCGCGCTTGCGGCGGCCGAGTCCGGCCATCTCGTGATTGGGTCTCTCTCGGCGCATACGACGACTGCGGCCATCGATCGCATCATCGATCAGACAACGCCCGAACGACGGCCGAAGATTCAACTGGCGTTGGCCGAAGCGCTCCGGGGAATCGTGGCACAGGTCCTCGTGCGAAAAACGGGCGGAGGACGTCTGGCCGCCCGCGAAGTGCTGCTGAACACGAGCTCGGTGGCCAACCTCATTGCCGAAGGCAAGACGTCGCAGTTGCCGCTGGCGCTCGACAGCGGGCGACGGTACGGGATGGTGCCCCTGAACGACGCGCTCGTGGCGTTCGTCCAGAGCGGCGTCGTCGACGCGCGCGAAGCCTATCGACACGCGTCCGACCGGCCTGAATTCCTCAACCAGCTCAGACGCGAGGGCGTCGATACGTCATTCGTCGAACGGCTGGCTTAATCACGATTCCGATTTAGCGTTCGACGAATGGCTGGATTTCCTGGATCAGAAACTCCAGCACATCGTGCTCGGTGAGTTCGGCCACACCAACGCCGATGGGACGTTCCGACGACACTATTCGAGAACCCCGTCCGCGGTTCACGTGCCCGAGCACGACCGGCGACTGACCGCTCACGTCCAATCGAAGCTCGATGAAATCTTCCGGCGAGCGATCGGAAGCCAGGCGAAGTCCGCCAGCCGGGGTAAAGACCTGGAATTGATACCCCTCGGCTTTCAGCACCGCCGCGAGCTGTTTGAACATTGGAGTGGCCACTTCGGCAAGAAAGCGCTCGTATGCCGCCGTTGCCGCGTCGGATCGCGCCCGTCGTTCGGCGGCCGCACGGCGACTCTGATCGATGGCCTGCAGCACACGCTTCCGGATTTCGGAGATTTCCATCACAAACAGTTTTCAGTTCTCAGTTTTAAGTGTTCAGATCACCCCGGCCTGTTGCAGCTCCGCAATCCGTGCCGAGTTCAGACCAAGCTCCCCAAGCACCGCGCCGGTGTGTTCGCCAAGCCGAGGCGGCGGCCGAGTGATTGCGCCAGGAGTGCCCGAAAGCTTGACGGGTACGCCAAGCACCTTGACCACGCCGGTCGTCGGATGCTCCACAGATTCGACCATGCATCTCGCGAGCAGTTGCTCATCTCTCAGTACTTCACCGACGTCCCGCACGGCACCGGCCGGAACCCCGGCACCGCCAAGCGCCTCCAACCAATCGGCTCGTGAGCGATCGGCAAATTTCTCGGCAATGAGTGGTCGCAGCCATTCGTAATTGAGCACACGGTCGCGGTTGGTTGCAAAACGTGCGTCCTCGGCGAGCCCTTCGAGACCTGCCACGCGGCAGAACCGTCGCCAGAGCTCATCGTTGCCGACGGCGAGCACGATATCGCCGTCACGGGTCTGAAACACCTCGTACGGGACGATTGACGGATGCCGGTTGCCCATGCGGGTTGACGGTGTGCCGGTCGCAAAGTAAATCCCCGCTTGATAGGTGAGCAGCGAGGCGACCGAATCGAGCATTCCCACATCGACGTACTGGCCGTGTCCCGTGCGCTCGCGTGCGAACAGGGCCAGCAGGATACCCTGCGCCGTGTACAAGCCGCTGACCAGATCCCCAATGGCAACCCCTAACCGGTAACCTGGCCCATCGGGGGCGCCGGTGATGCTCATCAGGCCCCCCTCGCCTTGCACGACCGCGTCGTAGCCGGGACGATCGCGCTCGGGTCCGTTCTGACCGAACCCGGAAATCGATGCATAGATCAGCCGTGGATAGCGGTCGCGGAGCGACGCGTAATCGAACCCGACAGCGTCGAGCGTGCCCGGCCGAAAGTTTTCCACGACGATGTCAGCGCGCGCGATCAACTGGTCGAGCAGTTTCCGCCCCTCAGGATGCTTGAAGTCGAGCGTCACGCTCTCCTTGTTGCGGTTGATGCTCATGAAATACGCGCTTTCGCCCTGCACGAACGGTGGGCCCCAGCCGCGCGTATCGTCGCCCTGTCCGGGTCGCTCGATCTTGATGACCCGCGCCCCCATGTCGGCCAATTGCATCGTGCAATACGGGCCGGAGAGCACGCGGGTGAGATCCACGACGGTCAGTCCCGCGAGTGGCCCATGCACGTGCGCGTTCGTCAGCTGGTGTTGGTCCCATAACAGCCATCAAAATATCATTCTTGGTGTATGCCGGCGTGTATACTGAAGCGACTCGTCCTTCGAGCGCGTTCCGTTAGGTCCCGAACGATGATCGACGACCCGGCCCCGCTCGTGGCGCGAATTGCGGCCGGCGAGTTCATCATGGGGACTGACGAGCACGACGAAAATGAGCGCCCGTCGCACCGAGTGTACCTCGATGAGTTTCACATCGGTGTTCACCCGGTCACCAACGAAGAGTACGCCCGTTTCGTCCAGGCCACTGGACATCGGTCGCCAGCCATCCGCGATCTTCCGCTCGTCGTGCCCCCAGATCAGACAGCGATGTTCCAGGAGCTCGCAGCCCCGTTCGTCTGGACCGACGGGACGGCCTCCGGCCGGTCGCACGCAACATCCCGTGACGATGGTCACGTTTGAAGATGCGGTGATGTACTGCGCGTGGCTCGAATCCTGCACTGGCAAACCATTCCGCCTGCCAACAGAGGCAGAATGGGAGAAAGCCGCGCGTGGGGGGCTCGAGCGCCAGCGCTTTCCCTGGGGCGACGAGATCGATCCGTCGCGCGCAAACTATTTGCCCGATCCGAACCTCAAACTTCGGCACGGCACGACAGAGGTCACGGCCCACGCCCCGAACGGCTACAAGGTGTACGGAATGGCCGGCAACGTCTGGCAATGGGTGTTGGATTGGTATGCAGCCGACTACTATGCCCTCGGTCAGTACCTGAACCCACCCGGGCCCGAGGCGGGAGAACTTCGAGTCGTGCGAGGTGGCTCGTGGGTCAATGACGATACGAATTTCCTGCGCTGCGCCTGCCGGCATCCGGTGCCGATCGACAGCTACTCCTACAGCATTGGTTTTCGGGTAGCGTACGTGACGCAGCCTGAAGTGAAAACTGAAAACTAGACTGCAGCCGTGATATTCAACGCCGAGGACGCCGAGAACACGGAGTGCGCAGGGAATTCTTAAAAAAGACCTCTGCGGCCTCAGCGGCACTGCGAACTGCGTTGAGCCAAAACTGAGACACCCATGACTGGAACCAAATTCGCCTCATTGATCGTCATGACCTCGTGTCTATGGCTGCTCCCCGTCGTCGCCGCCGGTCAGGATCCGGCAAATAACCAGGCGAGACCGCTGGTGGTTGTCACCGGTGAAGGCGTCGTTCGACTGCCGCCAGACCGTGCATTTGTCGTGATCGCTGCCGAGTCACGAGCCAAGAACCCGAGCGAGGCTCAGCGGGCCAACGCCAAAGCCATGACAAACGTCCAGGAGCGGCTCGAGCAAATGGGTATCAAACCGCCGGCGGTCCGGACGCTGGATACGACCTGCAGCCGGAGTTTGACTTTGCAAACGGCCGTCAGACGCTTCGCGGTTATGTCGCCCGGAACTCGATCGAGGTGACCGTCGATGCCCTCGATCGCGTTGGCGACGTCATCGACGCGTCTGGATCGTCGGGCGCGACGACCATTCAAAGTGTGCGGTTCGATGTGAAGTCGCGCGAGGCGTCGGAGCGCGAAGCCCTCAAGTTGGCCGTGGCCGATGCCCGCTCGAGAGCCGAAGCCGCCGCTGCGGGCGCCGGGCAACGGATCGACCAAATCTGGCGGATTGAGGAATCGCGCGCGATGATTCAACCTCCGCAACCGATGCGTATGCGGGAAGACGCTCTGGCGGTTGCATCGACGCCCATCGTTGCCGGTGACGTTGAAGTTCGCGCCCGCGTCACCCTGTCGGCCGTCATTCGATGAGACGTCAATCCGCCTCTCGGGCCCCGCGTCGCGACGCGACCACGGCTCGGAGCATGACTCCCGCCGACTACGCACGTGCCCGGCGCCTCCTGATGCGGCGCGACGCCGCGCTGGGCGCCGTCATTGCCAGGCATGGGCGCTGTGGATTGGCCGACGGTCAGCGCGACCATGGGCTGCAGGCGATGATCGAATCGATCGTGTGGCAGCAGCTGTCGGGCAAAGCGGCGGCCACGATCTACGCGCGCTTTCTTGCGCTATTCCCGGCTGGCCGCTATCCGACTCCCGAGGAGATTCTGGCCGTACCGGTGACCGCGCTGCGCCAGGTTGGCCTGAGCTCCCAGAAGTCGGCTTACGTGCGAGACGTCTGCGAACGCGTGTCCGGGGGCAGACTCGATCTCGATCGGCTCGAATCGATGGGTGACGACGAGGTGATCGCCACGCTGACCGAGGTTAAAGGCATCGGTCGGTGGACGGCGGAAATGTTCCTGATGTTTCGGCTTCATCGTCCCGACGTCCTGCCGGTTGGAGATCTGGGGATCGTTAAAGCGATTCAGCGCCTGTACGGGCTGCGGAAGCCTCCATCGGTGGATAAGATGCACGCGATTGGCCGTCGCTGGCAGCCGTATCGCTCCGTCGCGGCCTGGTATCTCTGGGCGAGCCTCGAGATGGAGCCGCCGGGGATGAAGAAGAAGGGTTAGGAGAGGTTAATCGGCGCCACGCGTAGCGCTGACTAAGCGGCGAGCGTTGGGTGCAAGATCCGGAGCGTAAGCGACCCTTCGACAGGCTCAGGGTCGTCCTGAGCGCAGTCGAAGGACGACGGCAGCGCGTGGGGGTGGGGCCCCACGCGAATAAATAAATTGATGGAGCTCTCATGAAATTCAAACTTCGCATGTTCCCTGTCGTGCTGATCGCGGTGGTAACCGTCCTCGGCGTGCCAAGCCACACGCAGCAGGGCCAATCCGCCGCGGCAGCCGATGTGCCGCAGTTGAAGTTCGAGAAATTCACGCTGGCGAACGGACTCGACGTGATTCTGTCCGAGGATCATCGATTGCCGCTCGTGGCCGTTAACCTCTGGTATCACGTCGGACCGGCCAACGAAGAACCGGGCCGCACAGGCTTTGCCCACTTGTTCGAGCACATGATGTTCCAGGGCTCCAAGCATGTCCCTGGCGACTCGCATTTCCGGCTGCTCGAAGGGGCCGGCGGCAGCGACCTCAACGGGACGACCGACTTCGATCGCACCAACTATTTCGAGACCGTGCCCGCAAACCAGCTCGAGCTTGCCCTGTGGCTCGAGTCCGATCGGATGGGCTATCTGCTCGAGACCGTCGATCAGGCCAAGCTCACGAATCAGCAGGATGTCGTCCGGAACGAACGTCGGCAGAGCGTGGAAAACCAGCCGTACGGAATCGTCGAAGAGGCGCTCTTCCATCAGCTGTTTCCGCCGAATCACCCGTACTACGCCAGCGTCATCGGATCGCACGCCGACATTCAGGCGGCAAAGCTGGAGGACGTGAGGAATTTCTTCCGGCTCTATTACGCACCCAACAACGCGAGCCTGGCGATTGTCGGCGACTTCGATCCCGCCGCCACCCGCAAGCTCGTTGAGAAATACTTCGGGTCATTGAAGCGCGGGAACCCTGTGCCGACGATCAACGTGCAGACCCCGCCGATTACGGCCGAACGTCGAGCGGTCGTGAAAGATCGCGTCGAGCTCCCGCGTGTCTACATGGCCTGGATCACCTCTCCAATTTTCAAGCCTGGCGATGCGGACCTGGATCTTGCGGCCATCGTCCTTGGCGGCGGCAAGTCCAGCCGCTTGTACAAAACGCTGGTGTACGAGAAGCAGATTGCGCAGGACGTGTCTGCGCAGCAGTATTCGCTGATTCTCGGATCCGTTTTTCAGATTCAAGCGACGGCACGTCCCGGACATACGGCGGACGAAATCGAGAAAGCCATCGAGGCCGAGCTGGTGCGCTTTCGCGAATCGGGTCCGGATGCAAAAGAAGTCGATCAGGCACGAAACATCACCGAAACACGCATCATCCAGAGACTCGAAACGCTCGGTGGATTTGGCGGGGTTGCCGATCGACTCAATCAGTACAACCACTATCTCGGAACACCCGACTACCTGGCGCAGGACCTCGCCAGATACAGGCAAGTCACGGCGACGAGCATCAAGACCTTTGCAGACAGCAGCTCCAGTCGAACGCTCGAGTCGTCGTGCATGGAGTAGCGGGCGAGCCGGATCTTGGTGCTCCGGTACCGACGCCACCTGCGCCGGCAACCCAGACCGGGGCCGTCGAGTCGAGTAACTCCTGACGAGCCGTGGCGGAAGGAACCGCCAAAGCCGGCCGCGGCAAAGCCACCACAACTGCCGGTGGCCATCTCGTTCAAACTGGCGAACGGCTTCACCGTGCTCGTCAACGAACGACCCGGCCTGCCGATCGTGTCGGCCCTTCTCATCCTCAAGACCGGCAGCGATACCAACCCGGTCGACAAACCTGGCCTGGCGAACTTCACGGCCGCCATGCTCGACGAAGGGACCATGACCAGAAACGCGTTGCAGATTGCGGATGAGGTTGCACAACTCGGGGGCACGCTTGGCACCGGATCGAGCATGGATTCGACCCAGGTCACCGCGAGTTCACTGAAACGCACATTCCCGGCCCTGCTCGATCTCATCGCCGACGTCGCCCGTCGTCCCTCCTTTCCTTCGGACGAGATAGAGCGGCAACGCGCCAGCCGACTGGCGAGCCTCGTGCAGCAGCGGGAGAATCCGAGTGCGGCGGCAAATGCCGCGATGTTCGGCAGCCCTGTATGGACACCGCCATGCGTACGGGTTCACGGAGCTCGGCACCGAAGCGTCCAACCGCGTCGATGACCCGCGATGACCTTCAGAAGTTCTGGGCTCAGAACTTCGTTCCGAACAATTCCGCACTCATCGTGTCGGGCCAGATCACGGTCGAGGAAGTCAAAGGGCTCGCCGAGCGCGCATTTGGCAGCTGGCAGCCGGGGACGCCGGCGCGCCCGTCCTTGGGACAGCCCGCGACCACGACAGCCCGAGTGGTCCTTGTCGACAAACCGGGAGCTCCTCAAACACAGCTCCGCGTGGCGTCGGTCGGTGTGCCGCGATCGACACCCGACTACGAAGCGTTACGGGTCATGAACGAAGCCTTCGGAGGTCTGTTCTCGAGTCGGATCAATCTGAACCTGCGCGAGCAGCACGGATACACGTACGGGGCATCGTCGCAGTTTCTCTTCCGGCGTGCGGCTGGACCGTTTCTGATTGCCTCAGGGGTTCGTACGGATGTCACGGCCGCGGCCGTGGGCGAGATCTTCAAGGAAGTGCAGCGTATGCGGGAGACCACGCTGACCTCCGACGAGCTGAGCCTGGCCAAGGACTCCCTGGTGCGGTCGCTGCCTTCCGAGTTCGAAACCAGCTCGCGCGTCACCTCGAGCACGGCAACCTTGTTCGTCTACGATCTTGGCCTCGACTACTACACGAAGTTCCCGGCGCGTCTGGCTGGAGTGACCGCAGACGGCGTTCGATCCGTGGCACAAAAGCACGTGGTTCCAGAGCGGCTGCTCGTCGTTGCGGCCGGTGACCGCGCGAAAATCGAGCCCGAGCTGCAGAAACTGAATCTGGGCACGACAGAGGTGCGGACCCCGGACGGGATGCTGGCGCCCTCGTCGGCGGCGGGCAAATAGGCCAGATTTGAGTGGGTTGTCGGCGGCTGGTATAATTCGGACTAGATTGGTCGGATATCCACGGCGATGAGTGTACAGTTGACCGGGCGCGAGCAGGAGGCAGGGTCGCTCCTCGATCTCATTGGCAATACGCCGCTTTTGCGCTTGAGGAAGTTCGAGCGTCCATTTCCGTCTGTCGAGCTCTACGCGAAGGCGGAATGGCAGAACCCGGGCGGGTCGGTCAAGGATCGTCCGGCGAACCGGATGGTGCTCGAGGGCCTGAAATCGGGGGCCCTCAAGCCAGGCAAGATCATTCTGGACGCGACGTCCGGCAATACGGGCATCGCGTACGCGATGATTGGGGCCGTTCGCGGCTACCGTGTGCGCCTTTGCGTGCCCTCGAACGTCACTCACGAGCGTAAGAGGATCCTGCACGCGTACGGCGCGGAGCTGGTATTCACGAGCCCTCTCGAAGGGTCTGACGGCGCAATCAGGGAGGCGCGGCGGCTGTACGCGAGCGATCCGGATCTCTATTTCTATCCCGATCAATACAACAACGACGGGAACTGGCGCGCTCACTACGATACGACGGCGCTTGAAATCCTCGAGCAGACGAAGGGGCGCATCACGCATTTTGTTGCCGGTCTCGGCACGAGCGGCACGTTCGTCGGAACGGGGCGGCGCCTCCGTGACGAGAAACCGGGCATCAAGCTCATCTCGTTTCAGCCAGATTCGCCCATGCACGGCCTCGAGGGTCTCAAGCACATGGCGACCGCGATCGTGCCGGGCATTTACGACGATCGATTGGCCGACGAAGATCTGCGGGTGAGCACCGAGGACGCGTATACCTGTGTTCGACGGCTTGCACAGGAGGAAGGCGTGCTGGGTGGTATTTCAAGTGGAGCGGCCCTGGCTGCGTGCCTGCGAGTTGCGGAGCGGATTGGATCAGGTGTGATCGTCACCGTATTTCCGGATTCGGCGGACAAATATCTGTCCGAGCGGTTTTGGGACGCGGAATCATGACGCTGCAGATGGGCAGCGTGGAACTCGTGTTAGGGCCCGGCGTGGAGGACGCGATTCGTCGGCATGGGACGGAAACGTACCCGAACGAATGTTGTGGCGCGCTGGTCGGGCGTGAGGGTGACGTGCAGCATGCCGTTCAGTTGCCCAACACGACGGAAGAAGGACCTCGGCGGCGGTTTCTCGTCCGCCCGGCGGACTACATGCAGGCCGAAACTGCCGCGCGGCGCCTGGGCGGAGACCTGCTCGGGTTCTATCATTCCCATCCGGATGCGCCGGCTCGGCCGTCGCAGGACCGATCTGGATCACGCGTGGCCGACGTTCTGGTACGTTATCGTGGCGGTGGAACAGGGGACGCCCGCGGCCATGACCGTGTGGCAACTGAGAGACGATCGGTCGCAGTTCGACGAATGCAAGCTGAAGGCTGAAAGCTGAAGGCTACTCACAAAGGGCGATATGGCGAACAAGATCCTGATTCCAACCCCGTTGCGGCCGTTTACGAACAAGCAGGAAAGCGTCGAGGTTGACGGCGCGACGGTCGGTGAGCTCCTGGCCGACCTGACGAAGAAGCACTCTGGCCTGCGCCAACATCTGTACACAGACGATGGCCGGCTGCGCAGTTTCGTCAACGTGTACATCAACGACGAGGACATCCGCTACCTGGAAAAGGAACGGACACCCGTGCGGCCCGGCGACACGATCAGCATTGTTCCTTCAGTGGCCGGAGGCGCGATGGAGGTGGCTGCTGAACCGGTGTTGTCGAACGACGAGGTAAAGCGTTACAGCCGTCACCTGATCATGCCTGAGGTTGGCATGGAGGGGCAGAGGAAGCTGAAGGCTGGCAAGGTGCTCTGCATTGGTGCTGGCGGTCTCGGCTCGCCTGCCGCGCTGTATCTGGCCGCGGCAGGTGTGGGGACGATCGGCATTGTCGATTTCGATGAGGTGGATTTAAGCAATCTGCAGCGCCAGATTCTGCACGGCACGCCCGATGTTGGCCGTTCGAAGCTGCAATCGGCCAAGGATCGCCTCACGGCGCTCAACCCGAACGTCAATGTGGTGACGTACGAGACCGCGCTCAGTTCCAAGAATGCGTTCGAGTTGTTCAAGGGTTACGACGTCATCCTTGACGGCACCGACAATTTTCCCACCCGGTATCTCGTGAACGATGCGTGTGTGCTGTTGGGCATCCCGAACGCATACGGGAGCATTTTCCGGTTCGAAGGACAGGCCTCGGTGTTTGGGACCAAGGAAGGTCCTTGCTATCGCTGCCTGTACCCGGAGCCGCCGCCTCCAGGGCTCGTGCCCAGCTGCGCGGAAGGAGGGGTCCTCGGGGTGTTGCCCGGCGTCATTGGCACCATCCAGGCAACCGAGGCGGTGAAGCTGATCATGGGTATCGGCGAGCCGTTGGTCGGCCGATTCCTGATCTACGACGCGCTCAAGATGCGATTTCGAGAGTTGAAGCTCCGAAAGGATCCGGATTGCCCGGTGTGCGGCACGCATCCGACCGTGCGGGAGCTCATCGACTACGAACAATTCTGCGGGGTGACGCCCATGGCTCCAGTCAACCAGCCGCCTTCGACGAGCGATCGCGAAATCACCGTCGAAGAGCTCAAGAAGAAAATGGACGCGCACGAGCCCGATCTGTTCGTGCTGGACGTGCGCGAGCCGCAGGAGTTTCAGATCGCCCGCATCCCCGGCACCGTCCTGATTCCCCTTGGTGAGGTGCCTCGTCGGGTCAGCGAGCTCGATCCCAGCAAGCACATCGTCGTGCACTGCAAATCCGGGGTCCGGTCTGCCAAGGCCGCCGAGTTCCTGCGGTCGTCGGGATTCCCGCGTGTGCAGAATTTGACCGGCGGAATTCTGGCCTGGATCGACCGAATCGATCCGAGCCAGCCCAAATATTGACCCGGTGTCAGGCGACCGCTACCATAGGTAGTATCCGGTTATCAGTTGAGATAGCCATCAGCCGTCGCCCACAGCTTTCAGCTCAATCGTGCTGGCCTGAAAAGCTGATGGCTGAAAGCTGATAGCTGAAGGCTCCCCATGCTCAGGCTTTCGAAAAAGGCAGACTACGCGCTGATGGCGATGAAGCACCTCGCCCTCAAGACGGACCAGGGTTCCGCCTCGAGTGCGCGGGAGATTGCCGAGCAGTACGACATTCCAATCGAGCTCATGGCGAAAGTCCTGCAGCGGCTCGTGAGGTCAGGCCTGCTGGCGTCACATCATGGAACCCGTGGTGGCTACCAGCTCAGCCGCCCGGCCGATGCCATCTCGGTCGCCGACGTGATCCAGGCCATTGACGGTCCGCTCCGGGTCACCGCCTGTTCGACAGACGACGAACAGTGCGACCAGTTTGCGAAGTGCAACGTGCGCGATCCGCTCTGGCGGATCAAGGAGCGCATTCTCGACGCGCTGCGTTCGTGCACAATCGCAGAGATTGCGGCAGACGGCACGACGACAGCCGTCCAGACCGCGGTACTTCTCAGAAGCTGAAAACTGAGAGCCCGAGAAAACTCGACGCTGAGGACGCCGAGGTCGCGGAGCCCGCAGAGAACTAACAGGTAGCTTTTCAGCGCCCTCCGCGGTTTCTGCGAACTCTGTGTTGTGCCATCCCAATGCCTCCCATCTTCATGGACGCTCACTCGACCACGCCGGTCGACCCGCGCGTGCTCGAGGCCATGCTGCCGTTCTTCACCGAGCATTTTGGCAATGCGTCGAGTCGCACGCATGAGTTCGGATGGCGGGCGGCCGATGCGGTGCTGCAAGCCCGCCAGCATGTGGCCGACCTGATCGGCGGCAGTCCCAAGGATCTGGTCTTCACCAGCGGCGCGACGGAATCGAACAACCTTGCGGTGCTGGGCACCGCGCGAGCGCGGCGGTCGAAAGGACGGCACATCATCACCGTGACGACCGAGCACGTCGCCGTGCTCGATCCGTGTCACGAGCTCGAACGAGAAGGATTCGACGTGACATGGCTGCCAGTGGAGCCCGATGGTCTCGTCGATCTCGAGCGGTTCACGGAGGCGCTGAGGGACGACACCGTGCTGGTTTCGGTCATGGCTGCCAACAACGAAATTGGCGTATTGCAGCCGCTGGCGTCGATCGGACGCACAACCCGCGAGCGAGGCATTGTGTTTCATACGGATGCCGCCCAAGCCGTGGGCAAAATTCCGTTCGACGTGGAACAGGTGCAGGCTGACCTTGTGTCGCTCACTGCGCACAAGCTATACGGGCCGAAAGGTGTGGGTGCACTCTATGTCCGCCGCCGGACTGAGTTGCAGCCGATTTTCTTTGGCGGAGGTCATGAGCTGGGGCTTCGCTCCGGCACGCTCAATGTTCCCGGAATTGTGGGCTTTGGCGCGGCCGCGGCGTTATGCTTGCAAGAGATGGTTGCCGAGCAACAGCGGCTGGGCACATGGCGCGATCGGCTGAATCGTGGGCTCCACGATCGGGTCGATGGCATTCTGATCAATGGGTCCACCACCCATCGGCTGGCACACAACTTGAACCTCAGTTTCCAGGGTGTCGATGGGGATGCATTGCTTGCGGGACTCAAGGACGTGGCGGTGTCATCCGGCGCAGCCTGCGCGTCCACGACGACTTTTCGCAAGCCGTCGCATGTCCTGCAAGCCATCGGCCGAAGCGATGAACTGGCTCGTGCGTCGATTCGCTTCGGGTTGAGCCGGTTCAACACCGAAGAGGAAGTGGACGAGGTTGTCAAGATCGTGGCCAGTCTGGTGAGCTCTCTACGGAGTGGGTCGGCGTTCGACGAGTTTGCGTCTGATACACATCCGGTGTCCGGAAGCTGGGGTTGAGGGAGGAAAGGCCCCTTTTCCTCCCGTTTCGTCTAATGGTCATGGGTATCATCCTGGTGCTCGTCTTTCTAATGTTTGCCGCACCCGTAGCGGCTCAAGACACTGCCGCACCCAAGCCCGCGCCGCCCCCGCAACAACGCCCGGCAGAGGCTCCGCCCGACAAGCGACAGACGGATACCAAGCCGCAAGGGTCGGTGAACGCGGACCAGCTGGGCGTGTCGCTCGATCGCATTCGTCTCAATTTCCAACGGACGGGTCTCGTTGAGCCTGTCTTCGACTCGGAAAAGCTCAGACTTTCCACGCGCGTCGATGTGGTGGGGAAAGCCCCGCCACTCAGGCTCTTTGGGCCTGACGCGAACCTGAAGAACGAACTGACGAGCCGGGCTGTCCCGTTCGGCGGGCCCACGCATCGGGACATGCTGCAGGTCATGACGCCCCAGGAATTTCGGACGCCGGCGATGGACATGACGGCGCTGATCGCATGGCTCTCCAAACAGTTCGACAAGGACTCGAAAGAAGAATAGCCACTTCATGAGTGTCGGAGACTCGCTGCGGCAGGTTGCCAGCCATCGCATGCGTGCCTACTACGTCGCGCTCGTGGCGGGAGCCCTGCTCGTCGTGAGCGCCTTCCTTCCCTGGTTGTTTCTGGGCGAGATTCCAGTTGGTGGCGTACCCGATGTCGCGGGTTTCTGGGTGCTGGCGCTGGGCCTGACGGCCATGCTGCTCGCGTCACTCAGTATCTATACGCGAAAGAACTCCCGTCACCCGTTGCTCGTCGTGGGGCTCGCGTCGCTCGGCATCCTGTTTCTCGCGTACGAGTGGATGAAGCGAGCGGTCAGCGAGCAGGCGTGGGCCCGGTCGCAGGCGCTGGCCATCGTCGAGCAGATCACGCCCGGTCAAACGCCGGAACCCATCATGGGGTACGGCGTGTATCTTGGTCTCGCGGGGTCGATCGTCCTGGTGTTGTTTGGATTGACGATTGTCGTCAAGCAGGTGTCCACGCCGTACGCGGCACCTGAGGATGACGATTAGAGAATGTTGTCGAGCAGAAGTGGTGAGACGGTGCTTGAGCAAGCTGGTATCCTATGAAAATTCGTATCGCCCACAGTCCCGATTCCGATGATGCGTTCATGTTCTATGGGCTGGCGAGCGGTCGCGTGCCGGCTCCCGAGTACGAGATCGAGCACGTTCTGGCAGACATCGAGACGCTGAACCATGCAGCGTTCACTGGGACGTACGAAATCACGGCCGTCTCGTTCCATGCCTACGCGCATTTGACCGACCGATACCTCCTCCTGCCGCACGGGGCCAGTATGGGGGATCGGTATGGTCCGATTGTCGTCTCGCAATTAGAAGTCCCTTCGTCGCTGGCCGGCGTTCGTGTTGCTGTGCCGGGCCTGCTGACGACGGCTTTCTTGACGTTGCGGTTGTACGCGCCGGCGGTCGAGTACCAGGTGATGCCGTTCGATCAGATTCAGGATGCCGTGCGTGAGGGCCGGGCAGACGCGGGCCTGCTCATTCACGAAGGCCAATTGACGTATCAGAGTGACGGCTTGCGGAAAGTGGTCGACCTGGGCGAATGGTGGGCGGGCCACGCCGAGGGTCTCCCGCTGCCCTTGGGCGGCAACATTATTCGCCGCGATCTTGGACCCCGACACGTTACACGTCTGTCTGGTTTGCTCCACGACAGCATCGCGTACGGGCTCGACCACCGGAGCGAGGCGCTGGCCCATGCCATGCAGTACGGATGTGGGCTCGATCGCGCCAAGGCGGATCGATTTGTCGGGATGTACGTCAATCAGCTCACGTTGGATTACGGGGATCGCGGCCGGCTTGCCGTGCAGCGGCTCCTCGATGAGGCGTACCAGCACCGGATCATTCCGCGCGGCGTGCCCGTCGAGTTTGCGAGCTAACACCGCGAAGAACGAGTGAACCACGAAGGGCACGAAGAACACGAAGAGTAGTTGGAAAAACAGGAACCCTTCTGAGCTTCGGTCTCTCCGCCCACGAAAAACGAATGAACCACGAAGGCACTAAGGCTACGAAGGCT
>CAWBPA010000019.1:0-288636 GCA_963790545.1 Vicinamibacterales bacterium | reverse complement strand
ATCCCCCCTATCTTCCCTATCTTCCTTATCTTTCGTACACTGGCTTCAGTATGCCGCAGCCCCCGCCAGAATTCTCCGGTCACGAGACCGTCGTCGAGACGGCGTGTCCGCTCGACTGTCCAGACAGCTGTAGTCTGGCCGTTACCGTGCGAAACGGAAAGATTCTCAAGATCGATGGATCTCGCCGCAACGAAACCACCGGCGGGTACATCTGCGCGAAAGTGCGGCGATTCGATCAGCGCGTCTACGGCGACGGGCGCCTGCGGTATCCAGCCGTGCGGAAGGGGCCACGCGGGTCTGGGCGATTCTCCCGAATTACGTGGGACGAAGCCATCGAGCTCATTGCCTCGAAAATGATCGACATTCGCGATCGCTGGGGCGCAGAAGCGATTTTGCCGTACTCGTACGGCGGATCGAACGGTCTGCTATCGCAGGACACGACCGACGGTCAGCTGTTTCGCCGCTTCGGAACTTCGCGCCTGGCACGCACGGTGTGTGCCGCCCCTACCGGGGCCGCGAACTTTGCGCTCTACGGCAAAATGCCGTCGGTCACCTACGAGGACTATCCGCACGCCAAGCTCATTGTGATGTGGGGGGCGAACCCGTCGGCATCCGGGATCCATCTCATCCCGTACGTGCGCGAAGCCCAGCGCCGTGGTGGCCAGCTGGTCGTCGTCGATCCACGGACAACCCCGCTCGCGCGCCAGGCGAATCTGCATCTGGCTCCCAAGCCCGGCACGGATGTCGTCGTTGCGCTGGCGGTGCACCGATATCTGTTCGAGACCGGTCGCGCAGACGAAGCGTTTCTTTCCGCTCACACCCGTGGGGCATCAAAGCTTCGCGAACGCGCGCAGCCCTGGACTATCGCGCGCGCAGCAGAGATTGCCGGTCTCGACCGCGGCAGCACTCGAGCATTTTGCCGAGCTGTACGCCGTCAGTTCTCCGGCTCTTGTCCGCTGCGGCTGGGGGTTGGAACGGAACCGCAACGGCGGCAACGCCGCTCTGGCGGTGCTGGCCCTGCCGGCCGTCGGGGGCAAGTTTGGCGTGCGTGCCGGCGGCTACACGATGAGCAACTCGGCGTCGTGGGATATCGGAAGACCCTGGCTCGGCGAGGAGCCACGGACGCGACTCCTCAACATGAATCACCTCGGTCGAGATTTGCTCGAGCGCGACGATCCACCGATCAAGATGCTGTTCGTGTACAACGCCAATCCGGTCGCGACGGTTCCAGACCAGCAGCGCATCCTGAAAGGTCTGGAACGAGAGGATCTGTTCACGGTCGTTTTCGAACAAGTGATGACCGACACGGCCGTGATTGGCAGATGTGGTGCTTCCGGCCACCACATTCCTCGAATCGGTACGATTTCGCGCGCAGCTATGGTCCTTTGAGCCTTCAGCTCGTGCGGCCGGTTGTCGAACCCGTCGGCGAAGCTCGCCCCAACGCCGAGGTATTTGGTGAGCTCTGCCGGCGACTCGATTTGCTCGATCCCGCGGAACCCTCGTCAGAAATTGAGGTTCTGCTGCACGTCATGGACTCGCTTCCAGGAACGGTCGCGCAGCAGATTCGCGACGATCGCCGCGCAGAACCCCCCTGCGGCTTTCTGCCCGTGCAGTTTGGCAACGTGTTTCCCCGAACCGCCGATCGGAAGGTCGATCTGTTTCCGGAAGCGCTCGATGCGGAAGCTGGAGGACGTCTGTACTCTTATTTGCCAGATCCCGGGACCGATCAGTACCCTCTCGCCCTCATCTCGCCCGCCAGCGATCGCACCATTAGTTCGACACTCGGCGAGCTGCACCGTCCGCAAACAAGCCTGCTCATGCATCCCGTGGATGCAACACGCGAGAAACCTTGAAGAGGGAGACGTCGTTCGCATTTACAACACCCTCGGCGCGGTGGAATGCTCACTGACGATTGGCACCTGGATTCGACCCGGGACCGTCTCGCTTCCCAAGGGCCTGTGGCGCAAGAGCACCAAGAACCAGTGCACGGGAACCACGCTCGTGCCAGATTCACTCACGGATTTTGGCGGTGGCGCGTGCTTCAACGATGCCCGGGTCGAGGTGTCGCTCGTCGAGAGGCCTGTAAAGGTTCTACAAATGCCAGCCGAACGGCGACACTAGGCAGTACGTAGCGCAGGCCTTTAGGCCTGCTTTGAGGGCTGGGCAGGTCTAAAGACCTGCGCTACGTACGATTTTGCAACCTACTTCGCTTGCTGGGGTACGTAGCCTGGAGGTAACGCGGCACCTTCGCCGAAGAAGAAATCCTCCATGTGCTTGACGACGAGATCCTGTGCCTCTTTCTGCCAGGGCATCAGGCGATACTCGTTGAGGATCATCTTCATCCGTTCTTCCCACATCTTCCACGCCTCGCCGGACACATTCTCGTAGATCCGGCGGCCCAGCTCGCCAGGCCAGGGTTGATCGTCGAGGCCGGGCAATTCTTTCTGGAACTTCACGCAGAAGACCTTGCGGCCGGTTTTATTCCCCGAAGGCGGCGAAGGCTGTGGAGGGCTGCAAGGAGTCATACCTAGGATGATATCACTAGACGTCCGGCATCAGCCGGACGTCCCGGACGAGGTGCGGCTGACCGCGATTTCCCGGTCGATCACGAACCGCAGCTGCGTGTGTGCGGCGCGCAACGCCTGCACGACCTCTTCCGGCCTCTCACGTCTGGCGAAGATGAAGCCCAGGTAGCTCGCACCCTCGGGCAATGGGACCAGCAATTGATCGGGTTTGGCAGTGATCCGAACGTCCTCGACTCCCGGCACCTTTCCCGCCGCGTCGACACCCTCGACCCGTCGGTAAATACCACGCGCCGGAATTGGAATCATCATGACTCCTGAAGAGACGGCTTCCCGCACGGCGCGTTCCACAGACTCCCCACACGCGTCACGCAACAGCAGTTCCTCCAGCGACATCGTACCCAACACAGGATCCTCGAAGCGCAAAGCTTTCGCGCAGAGTCCTCCGATAGGCCTGGCGGCCACTTCCAGGACGACGACTTCGTCCTGGACGCGGCATTCCGCGTGAACGGGCCCATGACGCAATCCGATAGCAGCAATCGCCCGGGCGACGACATCCTCGACTTCCCTTTGGCGGCGCGCAGGCAACCCCGAAGGCGTCACATAAGTTGTCTCCTCGAAGAACGGGCCGTCCAGTGGGTCAGGCTTGTCGAACAGGGCGAGCGTGCGCAGGCGCCCGGCTTCAACGATGCCTTCGAGCGCGAACTCCCGGCCCGCGACGAAACCCTCGACGATGATGGCGTCGTTGAGCGAATCTCGCGCGGCCTGGACGGCTGGGTTCCGATGAGCAAGCGGCGAAGGCGCTCAAACGCTGTCACGAACTGCGCGGGGTCGTCGGCCCGGATCACCCCCCGGCTGCCCGATAGCCCGAGCGGTTTCACCACGCAGGGGAACGAGAGTTCGCGAGCCAGCCCGGCCGGCTCGGCATCCGCGGGCACGCTGCGAAACCATGGCGCGGCAAGGCCTGCCGAGGCCAGCCGCTCCCGCGTCGCGAGCTTGTTGCGGCTGATCTCGGCAGCCGCGACGGGGTTCCCCGGCAGCGCGAGCGCCTCAGAAACTCTGGCGGCAAGAACTGTGGGCCGATCGCCAAGTGCAAGGACGCCGTGAATGGGCTTCGTACGCGAGGCCTCGATTACGGCCTGCAGGGATAATTCTTCGTCGAAGAAGCGCACGGGCACGGCAGCGTCGCGCCAGGGATCTTCCAGCTGATCACATCGATCCGTCGCCATCACGAGCTCGACGCCAAGGCGGCCGGCCGCCTCGCCAAACGACCTCGTCTGATACCCGGTCGTGGTCGAAATAATCAGAATGCGCTTGTTTTTCACGCAAGAAATTGACCGAGTGCCCTCAGACCGGCTCGGCGCAGCAATACCAGGGTTCATCGACGTACGCGACGCGTTGGAGGGGTGTGGCTGGTGCTGAACTGCGACGCGGCTGGCTATCAACACCAGCATTCGCGAGGTCCCACACCGTCTCGAACATCATGCGCCGCGATTCCGAGGGCTTGGCGCCTACAAGGGCGGCGAGGCACCGCTGGAGCTCGTCAACTCGCGGGTCTGGATGGAGCCAAGGATAGACCAGCTTTTCGGAATCGAAAGGCCCGATGAGGTCACGCACCTGATGCAGTTGGAGTAACCGCGATCCTTCGGGCAATAGCAGCCGGATCGTCAACTGAATAGGGGAAACGTGCTCGACAAGATCGAGCTCGTCGACCATTCTCAGCAGCTCTCGATAGCCCTCCAGGGTCGTCCACGGCGTGAAGGCCACGAAGGTCGGCGCCAGCGCCAGGCCTGCTTGACGACACAGCTCGACTGTCCGCACGAAATCGTCGCGCGTATGACCCTTGTCGAGAATCTCCAGGATCCGATCGTCGACGGCTTCGACGGCACTCGTCACAAACAGACACCCGGTGTCGCGCAGCCGGGACAGGCGCTCGGCATGTTGCAACAGGTGTTCGATCTTGATCGTGACGTCGTAGGTCAGTCCGGGAAATTCCTGGGCAACGCGGTCAACCACCCGCAGCGCATGACCGATGCCGTTGAAGAAGTCGGGATCGCCAAACGTCACATGTTGCGCACCGCGCGCGACCTGTTCCCGGATGTCGGCCAGCACGACGTCGTGGCCGACAATGCGGAACTGGCCATCGTAGACCGGCACCACCGGACAATGCCGGCACGAATGTTTGCACCCTCGACTGGCTTCGGTGTATCCGGCGACGCGGCGTGAACCGTCCGGCATCGTCAACGCGGCATACTGCGACAGCGGCGGAAGGCCTCGACGATCGGGCGTCAGGAACGTCAATTTCGGCATGCCTGCCTGCGTCGGCCGCGTCTCTGGGAGATCTGCTACCGCACGAACCAGATCTTGCTCGAATTCGCCTCCGAGAATTGACGACACGCCGTGCGCGCGGAGGAGCGTCGCCGTTCAGCGGCGCATACAGGCCATAGGCGCCCAGGCGGGCGGCAGGATTCAGGGCACGGACCTGATCGATGAGGGGCAGGGCAAGCCTGGTTGCCGTGTGCATCGGCAGATAGAACGCAATAAATGATGCGCCACGAACGGCCGTTTCATCGAGCGGTTGCCGGCTGACGTCGACGCGAGACCACTGAATGCCCCGCGTGGCGGAGCCACGCGGCTGGTGATGCCAATCCAAACGGCTGACGACCCAGCTCGTACGTGGAAACCAGCAGAACGTTCATATACGGTCAATTGTGTCATAGTCCAGAATCGTTCGACTCGTTCGAATCGTTCGGGTCGTTCGGGTCGTTCGAGTCGTTCGAGTCGTTCCGATCGTTCGGATCGTTCCGATATACTGCCTGTATGGCGCTCGAAAAATATCGTGCGAAACGCGACTTCACCAAGACGCCGGAACCGGCGGGACGATCACCCAAGCCAAAAGCCTCGTCGGCCTCGCGCTTCTTTTGTGTTCAAAAGCATCTTGCCAGCCACCTCCACTACGATTTGCGGCTCGAGCACGACGGTGTGCTTCTGTCGTGGGCCGTGCCGAAGGGGCCATCGCTCGATCCGACGGTCAAACGCCTTGCGATGCACGTCGAAGACCATCCGCGCGAGTACGGGGAGTTCGAGGGCGTCATCCCCGAAGGCTACGGCGCTGGCATCGTCATGCTGTGGGACAAGGGCACCTGGGCGCCGGAAGCCGCCGATGTGGGAGCCGCGCTGCAAAAGGGCGATCTCGAAGTTCACGCTCGATGGCTACAAGCTCAAGGGCTCGTGGGTGCTTGTAAGAACCCGCGGTTTTGATCGACGTGCTGCCGAGGGTTCCGGGCGTTCCGAATATGGAAAGAGCGACGGGCGCAGCTGGCTCCTCATCAAGCATCGCGACGACTGGTCCGGACCCATCGACATTGCAGAATTCGCGCCGCTCAGCGTCAAGTCAGAAGGCGACTTCGAGGACATACTTGCTGCAGACACGCCGGCCGTCTGGCAATCACACAAGCCCGGCGGGCAGATTGGCGCCGCCCTCGAACGCATCATTCAGAAGGTCGCAACGATAAGGGCCGCGGGCAGCGAGAAGAAGGCTGACCCGGCAGCAAGCAAGCGCGTAGCGTCAGACAGTCGACGACCGCAAAGACCCGCTCACGCAAACCAACCCCGCGGAAAACCGGAGGGCGGAAGTAACCCGCAACACAGCACCCGGCACAGCACCAGGCACCAGCACCCGGCACCCAGCACAGCACCAGGCACCACGCACCAAGCACTCGGCACCCGTTACAGCAACCGCCGCGCCAGCACGTGCCATACGGCAAACGCGACGCGCCGACGATCGTGGCGCGCAATCTCACGGTTCCAGAAATCCCCTTCGACCAGCTCACACCCTTTCGGGCAGGGTGCCAATCTCGAGCGGTTCCTTGTGTTCAGCCGCGTACTGGGCCAACACGTGGCGCGCGGGGCGGGCGATGTTGGCGATCACGACGTCTACGGGTCGGTCGATGGCTTCGGAAATCCGGCGAGCGGCTTCTCCAACGGTAAATCCCTGCATTCCGCGACCTTCGGTGAGCAGATTGGCAACCAGCACGACCGGTCCCTCGACTTTGGCGATCGCCTGAGGCACGCCCGTCACGAGCAGAATCGGCAACAGGCTTGTATAGAAGCTGCCTGGTCCGATTATCACCGCCTCGAACGATCGGATGGCGTCGCCCACGACCGGGTGAAGCGAAACCGGCGGATCAAGCCACACGTGGCTGACCTGGCTCCCATGACTCTGCCCTGCATCCACTTCCACTTCGCCTCGTGTCTGCGTGCCATCCCCGTATTCCGCGCAAATGCTGGACTGCTCCACACTGACCGGCCACACGCGACCGAGGCACCCGAGCAGCACTTGGAGAGCGTTGACCGCGCTCATGAAATCCCCGGTGTACTGCTCCATCATCGACAGCAGCAGGTTGCCGCCGGTATGACCTTTCAGACGGTTTCGCAAGAAGGGAGGAAGACGGGCGAGCAGGACGCGTCGCGCTTCTGGCTCGTTTCGCGCGAGCGCGAGCGCACATCGCAGCACATCGCCCGGGGGCAAGACGCCAAGCTCGTCGCGAAGCTGGCCCGAACTGCCGCCACTGTCGAACATCGTGACGACCGCATTCAGCTGCAACCAGGGATTCATCTTCAGGCCGCCCAGCAGACTCGGCAGCCCGGTACCACCGCCGAAACACCCGATGTTCAATTCACGCAGTCGCATCTGGGCATTGTATCGGGTGTTGCTCGATCCAACGTGCACAGGCAGGGTCCCTTCGCGTCCTTGTCGCGTCATTCCCACTTAGAATAGGTTCGTGGACCCGCTCGAGACGTTCGTCACCGATGTGCGCGGGATCTTCGGGACTCGACTCGATGCCGTTGTCGTGTACGAGGCCGTGGCGCCAGCCGTCCCCGAGAAGGCCAACAATCACATTCAGACGCTGACGCTGGTCGATACCGTCAAGTTCGAGGATATCGCTGGCGTGCGCCGCACGCAACGCGGCCTGGGCACGCATCGGGCTCGCCACGCCGCTCGTCATGGGCAACGATGAATTCAGGCGATCCCTCGATACCTTTGCTTTGGAGTACGGCAACATCATCACCACACATCGCGTCCTTGTGGGGTCCGACCCATTCAAGGACTTGAACGTCAAGACCGAGGATCTCCGTCACGCGGCCGAGGTACTCGCCAAGAGTCATCTGGTCCATTTGCGCGAGGCGTACATCGAGGCGCACGGCCAGCCTGCGGTGGTTGCGCGCATGATGGTGGCGTCGGTCGCGCCGTTCAAAGCATTGCTCATGGCCATGGCGCACCTGCAGCGGGCGGCCGACACGTGATGAGGCCTTGTTGGTTCGTGAGGCCGCTGCCATGGGGTTGGATGAATCCACGGTGCGGCGGATCCTCGATCTGAGACACACCAGCCAGATCCCCGCGGTCGGAGACCAGCCGTCTCTATGCGAGGTACCTCGACATCGTTGAGCAACTCACCCATCGCGCAGACCGGTGGGACAGGGACAGTGAAAGTGAAAAGTGAAAAGTTCAAAGTGAAGAAGTCAGTCGTGCCTGTTATTGATCGCGCTCGTCATGTCTGTCGCACGCGTGGGTGCACAACCAGCGCCACCGATGCTGACAGCGCCCGTCAACGACTTTGCCAATGTGATCTCCAGTGCCGATGGGGCGGAGATTGAAAAGATCATCCGTGCACTACTCGACACGACTGGCGATGTCGTGGTCGTCGCGACCGTGGAATCGATTGCTCCCTACGCGGACATTCGCGAGTATGCAGTACGGATGTTTCAAAATCGGGGACGTGGAATCGGCTATAAGGGTAAGGACAATGGCGCGCTCGTGCTGCTCGCTCTGAAGGAGCGGCAAGTCTGGATCGAGTCTGGATACGATCTCGAAGAGTTCATCACCGATGGGTTCGCCGGTTCTACGGGCCGCGAGGTGATGGTCCCGTATTTCCGAAAGGGGGAATACAGCGCCGGTTTGCGCGCCGGGGTGACACGGGTCATTCAACGCATTGCAGAGGGACGTCAGGTTACGTTGAGAGATCTGCCGTCGTCCCCCACGCCCCCCGCGGGCTCGATTTCTCTCCCGCCCGTCGTCGTGTTCGGGATTTTTGTGCTGGCGATCCTGGTGATCATCAGTCTCAGCCGTGCATCGGTCTCACGTCGTCGACACCGGCGATGGGGCAGTGGCCCCTGGAGCGGCTGGGACAGCGGCGTGGGCCCGTTTGGGGGGTGGGGCGGCTCGGGCGGAACGTTCGGTGGAGGCTTCGGAGGATTTGGGGGCGGCCGAGGGGGCGGGTCTGGCGGGTTTGGCGGATTCGGCGGTGGACGAAGTGGCGGAGGCGGCGGAGGCGCAGGATGGTAGAGAGGGTGAACGATGACTAACTTTCGACTTCGTGCACTTTCAGTCATTTTGCTGGTAACCCCACTGATTGGGGGTTGCTCGTACAACAGATTCGTCACACAAGAGGAAGCCATCAAAGGGCAATGGGCGCAGGTCCAGAACCAGCTTCAGCGACGAAACGACTTGATTCCCAATCTGGTGGAGTCGGTGAAAGGCTATGCGGCACACGAGGAAGGGGTATTCAAGGCTGTCGCCGACTCGCGCGCCAGACTGGCTGGCGCGACGACCCCGGCGGATGCCATCGAAGCTGCCAACGCTCAAAGCAGCGCACTGGCTCGACTCCTGGCCATCGTGGAGAACTACCCTCAACTCAAGGCCAACGAATCCTTCAACCGGTTGATGGACGAACTGGCAGGTACGGAGAACCGTATTGCCGTTGAGCGCATGCGCTACAACGAACGTGTGCAGGAGTACAACACGAGCAAGCGGCGATTCCCGTCGAACGTGACGGCCGCGATTTTCAATTTCAAGGATTACCCGTTTTTCGAGGCGCCGGCCGACGCCCAGAAGGTGCCAACGGTGAACTTCAGGCGACCGCAGACGGACTGATGCAGAACTGCACGGACTGGCTCACTTCATCGCGGGCGCACGCCACCCCGCTTCGATGAGCTCCATCTGGAGGTCGAGTGATCGCTTGATGAGGGCGGACGTTTCTCCGAACCGTTCCATTCGCTGCGATCCGTCGGGGTTCGTGACAATGAGCTCAAAGCCTTGCCCGGCGGTTTCTCGACGAATCTCACATCGCAGCTGTTCGCGGGCGCGCTCGAAGACCCAAATCATGTTCTTTCCTCGTATCGGAGGCAGTCCTACGAACCTCCAGACTTACGCGGTGCACAAGCGACCCGTTTGCACAGCTTGTCACTGCAGGACCGGTGGCGTACAGTAGGCGGAGTGCGGGATGCCAAACAGGATCAGGTTCCTTCGATTCTCTCCGCTGCGATGGGCTCGGCATAGCGAGCGCAGTTCGACCCCTCGACAAGAAGACTTCCCGCTCGCCTGGGAACGTCTGCTCTGGTCGGGTCGTCCCGGATGGTTCGATCGGGCGATTCGGCTAGGCGAGCGTTACCACCTCACCGATTTTCGCGCGGTCGTCCGGCGTGGCGATCGGACGATTGCGGAGCTCGCGCTTCACGATCTCGCGCGTGTGGATCTCCGGCAGACGCGCTCACAGCGTCTGCGCGGCACGAGCACTGTCGTGCTTCACCCCAAAGGAAGTCAGGAGGTCGTCGAGCTGGCCGACATCAGGAAGGGGCCGCAGCTCGCGCTCGTTCTCGAGTTGCTGGCCACGCACCCAGCAGGCTTCGAGCTGAATTCCTCGATCGTCAACGACACGCTCGGTCCCGGTGCACCGGAACTGTTCGAACAGCGTCGCCCCTGGATTGCGCTGTTGATTGCAGCGGTGGCGTTGTCGGCACTGAGCGCCATCATGACAGCGCACCATCGTCCTCTACCCCCGATTGCGTATCCGATTGACGATGCCATCTATCCGAACGGACGGAAGCGGCCGCGGCCGGATATTGTGGCGTTCATGCAGAACGAGGTCATGCCGTTCGCCCGGCAGGCGCTCGGTCCAGTTCGTCGGAGGCTCGGCCAAGGTGACCTGTTTCACCTGTCACGGTGAGGATGCCGAGTCTCGAAACTGGCAGATGCCGGCGGTCAGGGCGCTCCCCGAGCCGGATTTTCGACTCGGAGGCATGGAACGGTATGCCACCGTTGTCGACTCGCAGATGAGAAACGCCGTGTACGGGTATCTCGCGGAAGACACGAAACAGCATCGTGCCGCACACATGCGGGGCGTCGTCATGCCCGGTATGGCCAGACTGCTCCATCGGCCGCCGTACGACTTCACGCAAACATACAGCTATAACCGGGCGCGGTTTGCGTTCGGCTGCTATCACTGCCACATGGTCTCGGCAACGGTGCCGACCGACGGTGCCGTCGTTCCGACCGTCACAGCCCTGCCGCATTGAGCTCTCAGCTATTGTCGGCGCATCCTGCCCGAACGGCGCTTGGCGCCTCGATTGTCGCGGGCGTCGCGCTCTGGTTCAGTCGGGGTTCGCTGGATGTGATCGGGGGTGCCGAGGCCGGCTCCCGGGTGGCCATGCTGCCTTCCTGGCCAGAGCTGGCTGGGCTCGTGGTCTTGCTCCTCGTCATTTGCGCTGCTGGCGCGTTGAAACTCCCGCACTCGAGATTCGGACGTCCCTCGGCGACCGCACACTGTCCTGGGATCCGGCCCGCACCGATGCCCTGCGGCCGCTCTTCACGCTGGCGGTGCTGCTCGTGCCCTACCTGCCATGGCTTCCCGACCGCGTCCCGGCGCTGCGAGTGCTGGCCGGACCGGGACGTTGGGTGCTGTGGGCCGTCGTCGATCGGACAGGTCATCTGGCTCCTGGCATCACGCGTCGGCTGGAAATCCGCAGTTCGACCGACTCGCACGCCTTGACGGGCGTCTCCCATGCCTCGCGATCTTTGGTATCAGCCTGGCTGTGTATGGCACCACGTGGGCCCAGGTTTCGCAACACCGGCTTCTTCCCAGGCGGGGATGAACCGCACTATCTCGTGATCACGCAAAGCCTGCTCGCGCGATCGAGACCTCAAGATCGAAAACAACCACACGCGTGGAGACTACGCCGCGTACTATCCTTCTCAGCTGAGACCGGACTACCGCGCACGAGGCCGTAATGGCGAGATCTACTCCATCCATCCAGTGGGCTTGCCGATTCTCGCCGTCCCCGCTTACGCCGCTTGGCGGCTATCGTGCGGTCGTCTGGTTCTTGATGGGGGTGGCGGCTCTAACTGCCGCGTGGCTCTGGCTGTGGACATTGACGCTGACAGGCTCGCCCGGAGCCGCGACGTTCGCCTGGGCCGCCGTCGCACTCAGTGGCCCCTACGTGTTCAACAGCTTCACGGTGTATCCGGAAATTCCCGCGGGCCTGTGCGTCATGGTTGCCGCAAGTTGGGCGCTTCGTCGTGGCGGACATGGGAGCGAGTACACCCGTCGTGCCCAGCTGCCTGTCTGGGGCGCGGCGGTGGCGGTTGCGGCCTTACCCTGGCTTTCCACGAAATACGCGGGGATGGCAATTGTGCTGGCGTTGATGCTGGCATGGCGTGATCGCCGTTCGGCTGGCGCTGTCGTCGTGCTCGGAACGATGGCCGTCAGTCTCGCCGCCTGGTTCAGCTTCTTCTATTTCATCTGGGGTGTGCCGCTCCCCAGTGCCCCGTATGGCTTCGACACGCAGGTCAGCCCGCGGACGTTCCTGAGCGGGTTCCCCGGATTGTTCTTCGATCAGGAGTACGGTGTCATCCCTTATGCCCCCGTGCTCGGGCTCGGACTCGTCGGCCTGGCGGGCATGTGGCGGAATCGGGATATGCGCCGTCTGGCCGTGCAGCTGACGGGTATCGCGATGGCTCTTCTCGTTCTGGTCTGTTCGTTCGCCTTGTGGTGGGGCGGCTCGGCTATGCCTGGGAGACCGCATCATTTCCATCCTTGGCCTCTTGGGCGTGCCCATTGCCGTGGTACTACAAGAACAAGGTTGACAATGCATCCAGAGGGTGCCGTCGTCCAGTTCCTGCTCCTCATCAGCCTCGCCGTCATGCTGACGATGACCTGGAGCGTGGGCGGCTTGCTGCTGGCGCAAGGCCGAGATGGCAGTTCGTCGTTGCTCGAGTGGTTATCGCCAACCTGGCATCTCTGGACCAGCGCACCGAGCTACATCATGTCCAGCCCTCCGGCCGCGTATCTCAAGACGTTGCTCTGGCTCGGCACGGTCGTGGTCGTCGCATGGCTGTGCCAACGATCGTCGACCACGCCAGGACGAGCGGCCTTGCGCGTGACGCTGGCTGCTGTCTGCATGAGCACGATTGTGGCGTCGCTGGCGGCGAGTCTGCCGGCCGCACCCCGTCAGCGTCGATTCGAACCGGAAACACGCCTGTCGTTCCCCATGCTCGACACCTTTGATACGATTGCGCGTCCCCTGGCGATCCGGTATCAACCGCTCTCGTTTGTCTCGCCATCGGTCATTCCATCAATGTTTGTGGCGAAAGCGGTGTCCGGACAGCGCACGGCGCCTCAGCCGCTGCCTGTCCTGTTGAACGCACGCTTCAGGCTGCCAGCAGGCGACTACGAGGTTGAAATCGAGGGAGCCGACGTGGCTGGACAACCCGTGGGCAGCACCGTCGGTTTGCAGGTCGGACGCGAGGGCAGGCCCCTCCGGACATGGTCCATACAGCTCGCGTCACGTGACACGTGGCGACAGCGATTCAGTCTTCCCATTGACGCGGAGTTTGTTGGTTTCCGGGCAGCACCTGAACTCGAACGCGCGATCGCGGCCCTGCGATTGCGTCCACTGTCCATTGTCGATGGCAGCCTTCGACTGAAGACCGCGTCGGTCATTGCGGCGGCGCCTTTCGGGCCCTTGACGGTCTTCTTCCATGACGCCGTGGCATATTCCGAGCCGGATGGTTTCTGGGTCCGTGGCCGGGCCAGATTGCGCGCCACGATTGCCGAAACCGGCGAGTCTGCCGAGTCACTGGCCGTGCAGGTGCACAGCGGGGCCCGTCCAAACACCGTGACGCTTTCAACACCGCGCTGGTCCGAGCGGTTGGACCTCGTTCCAGGCGTCACTCGTGAGGTTCGCGTACCATCCGTGTCGCACGAACGACTCGTGTCGCTCACCATTACGACGAGCAGTGGCTTCGTTCCGGCAGAGGTTCAGCCTGGCAACCGGGACCGCCGCCTGCTCGGCTGCTGGGTGGCATTCGCGCATTGACCAACCGCACACGCATGATGCGAAGCTGTCCATTGTGACTGTCCCCGACAAGGCGAGGCAGTCCGCGCTCGTCATCTCGCTTGTGGCGGCAGCCTGCGTGCTCGGCATCCTCAACAGTGGTGGCTACCGGTACGGAGTCTCAGATCAGGCCTTCTATCTGCCCGCCGTTCTTCAGCATCAGGACGAGTCGCTCTTTCCACGGGATCGCGCGCTCCTCCACGCTCAGGATCGCTTCATGCTGTTCGACGACATGATTGCCGAAGCGCTGCAGGCGACGCATCTTCCATTGCCGTCCCTTTTTCTGGTGCTGTTTCTCGCTGGCCTGATCGTGCACTTCTCCGCCATTGTGGCGCTCGGACGATTCTGGTATCGGTCGTGGTGGGCAACCGCGGCGCTGGTTTTTGTCATGACGTTACGCCACCGGATCACGCGAACAGGGGTCAACACGCTGGAAGGCTACCTTCACCCGCGAACGCTTGCCTTTGCGGTAGGCACATGGGCTCTGGTCGCCTTTCTCAAGGGCCATACCCTGGTCTCCATCGGGCTGGTTGCGATCGCGTCAGTCTTTCATACGACCACCGCGTTGTGGTTTGCAATCTGGATTGCCGTGGCGATTGTCATTGTCGAACCACGCTGGCGAGGGTCGATGGCCGCCGCGGCGGCCGCGGTGGCCATCGGCGGAATCTGGCTGGTCTGGTTCGGCCCGTTGAGAGAACAGCTGCAGTACATGGACGCCGCCTGGCTCAGCGTGCTCAACCTGAAGGACTACCTCTTTCCCACGGCGTGGCCGGTTTCAGCATGGCTCATCAACCTCGCGTATCCGCTCGTCGTGTGGGTTGGATATCGGATGAGACGGGCGCAGTCCCTCGTGCACCCTCGTGAAGAAGCCCTCGTGTTCGGGGCGTTGGCGCTTGCAGGGGTGTTTCTGATCTCGCTTCCATTTGTGGCGATCCGCCTGGCGCTCGCCGTGCAGCTCCAGATCTCGAGGATTTTCTGGATGCTCGAACTTGTGGCCGCCGTCTATCTGGTGTGGTTTGCGGTGGCACGAGGGGCACGCGAACCTCTCAGGTCCGCCGCACGGTGGGTCACATGTGTGCTCGCGCTGGCCAGCCTCTCACGCGGCGCCTACATCATGCTCGTCGAGCAGCCTGACCGACGGATCATCCAGACGTTACCAGCCGCCAGTCAATGGTCCGACGTCATGAATTGGGTCCGACAGACGCCCGTCGACGCTCACGTTCTGGCTGATCCCAATCATGCGTTTCGGTATGAATCAAGCGAGCGGATCCTCGGACAACGCGATGTCCTCCTCGAAGCCAGCAAAGATACCGCTGTCGCCACGTACTCGCGGTCAATTGCACATCGGGTGTTCGAGCGGATTCAGGCCGTGGGAGATTTCGAAACCATGACGGCCGACGCCGCCCGATCGCTCGCCGTACGGTACGACCTCGACTACTTGATCACGGAACGGACACTGGATCTGCCGCGCGTGTACCAGAACACGCAATTCAATGTGTACGCGCTACGGTAAATGGGGTCAGACCCCATTTCAAAATCGAAAATGACGATTTACGTAAAATTGGGGTCTGACCCCATTTATGGACTCTTACATCCCGCATCGACGGTGGCGAGGAAGCCACCGGATGACCTTGTACAGTTGGGCAAATCCCCGCCGATTGCCGCGTCTGCCACCTGCGACACCTCGATTCTTCGACGTCGGCGCCGAGACCCGGGTTCTTGCCCAGTGCCATTGGCAGTCGCAGCCATGGCTCCATCCCACTCTCGTCGTCCTGCACGGGTTGGAAGGATCGAGTGAGGCGCACTACGTTCGCGGTATTGCTGACAAAGCCTTTCGCGCCTCGTTGAACGTGATCCGGCTCAACCAGCGGAACTGCGGGGGCACAGAGCACCTGTCGGCCGGGCTCTACCACTCAGGGCTCACCGAAGATCCCGCGGCTGTGCTCCGCGAGCTCATCGAGGTGGATGGGCTCCCGGCGCTTGCGGTAGCAGGATATTCGCTGGGAGGCAACCTGGCGCTGAAACTTGCCGGCGACTATGGCGGATCGGCGCCACCAGCGCTCCGCGCCATCTGCGCCGTTTCACCGACGATGGATCTCGAGCGATGCGTCACAGCGCTCGAGCAACGCCAGAACCGGATCTACGAGTGGAACTTCGTCCGGAATCTCAAGGCTCGCATGCGGCGGAAAGCCAGGCTCTTTCCGGGGCGGTTTCCACTCGATGGTCTTCGTCGCATTCGGACCGTGCGGCAATTTGACGATGCGTTTACGGCTCCGCATCATGGATTTCGCGATGCGCACGACTACTACTACCGCGCAAGTGCGCTGCGCGTCGTGGACAAGATCCGCGTACCGACGCTCATCGTGAGCGCCCAGGACGACCCGTTCGTGCCGCCCGAGCCATTTCGCGATCGGGCCGTCACCGGGAATCCGGCCATCACCGTCCTCCTCACGCCCGAAGGTGGTCATTGCGGCTTCGTGTCTGACACCCGGACCTACGAGGATGATGGCTATTGGGCTGAACGGAGGGTTGTCGAGTTCGTCAAGGCGCACGCTCCTAGCGTAGAGGCGGGTCTTTAGACCCGCCGGCCTATCGCTCATTGCTGATCGGTATTCCAAGCTCCTTCATCAACGCGCGCGCGAACTCCGGCCCCTTGCCGGCCTCTTCGTGTTTGAAATAGACGAAGGTATCGCCCTCGGTCCGCTCGCCAACCACTTGCGCCCATCGGTTGATGTCGCTGGCTGTGTACCCTTCATCGCGCAGGCGGAAGTACCCATAGTCGGCGGTCCGGACGACTGGCGTCGACAGCCGATCGGTATCTGCCACGCAGAGTGCCAGGTTCCGCCCTTTGAGGCGTTCGTACACTTCGTCGTCCAACCAGGACGCATGACGAAACTCGAACGCTCCCCGAACGTGCGGCGGCAGCTCGGCGAGAAATTCCTCGAGGACCGGCAGGTCTTTCTTGAACGTCGGCGGCAACTGAAAGAGCAGCACGCCCAGCTTGGACCCGAGCGTCTGAGCGGTCGCGCAAAAGGTTCTGACGAGGTCGCCGCAATGGCGCAACTTCGAGTCGTGCGTGATGCGGCGAGGCGCTTTGAGCGTGAGCCGAAAGTGTGCGGGCGTCAGCGAGGACCAACCGGCAAGAATTTTCTCCGTTGGAGCACGATAGAAGGTGTAGTTGATCTCGACAGTCGAAAACCGGTCGGCGTAGTACTGCAGCATCTTCGCGGCGGGCAGATCGGCCGGATAGAACTTTCCTTTCCACTCCGGATAGTTATAGCCGGAGGTACCTACCCAAATCATAAAAGGAGAGGTTAGGAGAGGTTAGGAAGGGTTGGGAGAGGTTAGGAACCCTTCCTAACCCTTCCTTACCAGCGTGGTTCTCGACGGCGACCGCCCGAATAGTCGCCGCCCTCGTCGCCGCCTCGCCGGAACCCACCTCCACCACCGAAGCTGCGGCCGCCACCGCCCTCGGTCTTGGGACGCGCTTCGTTGACCACGAGCGCGCGACCGTCCATCTGATATTGATGGAACTCAGCGATGGCCTTCTGCGCTTCCTCGTCAGTGGCCATCTCGACAAAGGCAAACCCCCTTGCGCGCCCCGTCGCCATATCGCGCATGACGCGCGCGCTTGCGACGTTGCCCGCACGGCTGAAGAGCCCCAACAGATCTTCATCGGTCGCTTTGTACGGTAGGTTGCCAACGTAGAGTCTCCGACCCATGGAACTCGCTCCTGAGCGTCTTCGCGCAATTGACTCGAGAGAAGGGCCCCGCGCGGCAGGACCGCTGCTCGTGAAAGCTCAGTCTCGGCCGCTATGCGGAGGGACTGAACCCCCTGACCAGCTCAGGGCAGGTCCCACGCAGGCAAACGGGCGGGCTTTCATTTTGGATGCGCGCAGTATACACAGAACGGCCGATCAGGGAGTCCGTTTATCAAGCAAAACTGCAGTAGAGTGAAGGAAAAAATGGGTGAACCCTGAAGGCCCCGCCACGCTTCACCCCGGCCGAACGGCGCGTCATTCGTCGACTGAAGACTCCGGAGCTCGTCCAACGCTTTCTCAACGCCCTGCCGTACAACACCGAACCGCCGCCCGGCCGCGCAACGCTCCGCAGCTTCCGTGAAGTCGTACGTCATCACACGGCCCACTGTCTCGAGGCGGCACTGACGGCTGCGACCATCCTCGAGCAGCACGGCTATCCACCGCTCGTGCTGAGTTTCGAATCGATCGACGAGCTGGACCATGTGCTGTTCGTGTACCGGAGAAATGGCCGCTGGGGATCGGTCGCGCGGTCGCGCGATCCAGGGCTTCACGGACGTAAGCCCGTGTTCAGCTCGGCGCGTGCGCTCGCGCTGAGTTACGTGGACCCGTACGTCGATTTTACCGGACGCGTGAAAGGCTATGCGGTCGTCGACCTTCGTGTCCTCGGATCGTATGACTGGCGTCTGTCGACCCGGAATGTCTGGAAGGTGGAACGGATGCTCCTCGACACGCCGCATACGCCGATTCGAACCTCAGACCGGCGCTACCGGCTGCTTGCTCGCGAGGTACCGGGCATTTCGAGCGCAGTTTCCCAATCTGAAGCCGCTCGACTATCGCGGGCGCGAAGCATGGACTCCGATCCCGAAATCGTTCGTCCATACCAAAAGAAAACGCAGAGGTCGCAGAGGCCGCTGAGCGCGCAGAGGAATTCATTCAAAGAAATCCCTGCGCGTTCCGCGCCTTCCGCGTCCTCGGCGTTCAACCCTGGATTCAATCGAGATCGAAGTCGCGCTTGGGTTTGGTGATGGGCTCGTCTTTTGCCTGTCGGAGGGCTTCCTCGAAGCGGCGCGACAGCGCGTCTCCGCGCGTGCGCTCGGACTCCACGGACTGCCGGAAGATGGCTTCGCGTCGCGCCGCCTCTTCTGAAAGAATCTTGTGCGCGTCGGTCAGTTCGACCTTCAGGCCAGACTCCGGTTCCTTGTGCGCCACCACGCGGCTGAGATTCAGATCGACCGTGAGGATGGACTTGCAGCACGGGCACTCGACTTCGAGCTCCGACTTGAGCTTAGCCATAGGCAGGCTTTGGACTTTGGGCTTCAGGCTTTAGGTGGCTCGGGTTCAGTTACCCACATATCATAAGATGTTTCAGCGCCTGGAGCCCAAAGACCAAGCCTGTAGCCTATTCGTGGTTTTCCACTCGCTTCGAATTGCCACCTACAACATCCACCGCTGCCGGGGACTCGACGGACGCACGAGACCCGAGCGCATCATCGACGTGCTCGCGGAAATCAATGCGGACCTGGTCGCACTGCAAGAGGTTGTCGGCCCGGGACCACGCGGCGTCTCGCACGCCGAGGAAATTGGTGCCGCACTGGGAATGGGATGGGTCATGGCCGCCGTGCGCCAGCTTCGGGGTCATCAGTTCGGCAACGTCGTGTTGTCGCGACTGCCGGTGCGCCAGCATCTGCAGCACGACCTTTCGTGGCGAACCTGTGAACCGCGCTGCTGCCAGAGAGTCGATGTGGCAATCGGCGATCAGACGTTGCATTTCTACAATGTGCATCTCGGCACCGCGATTCTGGAGCGGCGCCATCAGGCCGAGCGTCTCGCCACGATCGTGCACGATCGGCGCGTGCACGGCCCGAAACTGGTGCTGGGCGACTTCAATGAATGGACGAAGGGGCTGGCAACCGCTCTGCTCTCAGAGCGACTCCAGAGTATCGACCTCCGCGCTCATCTGAAGAGACGTCGGACGTATCCGGGATTCTTCCCGATCCTGCATCTCGATCACATCTATTACGAGGGGAACGTTCAGGTGATGCGCGTGGAGCTACCCCGCACACGGCGCTCGCTGATCGCATCCGACCACCTGCCGCTCGTCGCCGAGCTCAGGGTTGGCTTCTAGAAGTCTCAAGTCTGAAGGCTGAAGTCTCAAGTGAAGAGGCGCTCGAGATTTTCAGACTTCACTTCAGACTTCAGACTTGAGACTTCAGACTTGCTCTATGCCACCTCAGCGTCCAGCTCGTCTTCCCCTTCCGCCTCGCGATAGATGCGGTCGGGAACGGCTTGAATGTTCCAGGCCAAACCCAGCCATTCCATCGCCCGAATCACGCCGTAGGTCGGATCGAGCTCCCACCAGTAGAAGCCATTGCGCGCGGCTCGCTGGTAGCGATGGTGATTGTTATGCCAACCTTCACCAGCGGCAAAGATAGCCGTGAACAGGTTGTTGCGAGATTCGTCGGGGGTGTCGAAGCGCCGCGATCCGAACATGTGATTCACGGTGTTGATGGCGAACGTCGCGTGCGCCAGCGTGACGGTGGGCAGACAGAAACCCCAGGCCAACCAGGGCATGCCGCCGAGCAGCGTACATCCCGGCGGCCCACAGAATGGGCGGAACCGCGTAATACCGATCCAACCAGCGCAACTCGGGCACCCGTGAAAAATCGCGAAGGACGGGATTGGTGCGATCGAGTCGATCGTGGCGTGCATCGTTGAGAAACCAGCCGATATGGGCGTAGTAGAAGCCGCTCACCAGCGGGCTGTGGGGATCGCCTTCGCGATCGGCGTACTTGTGATGATCGATGTGATGGCCTGCCCACCAGAGCGGGCCTTTCTGCATCGCCGCCGTGCCGAGAAACGCCCACAGGAACCGCACGCCGCGGTTCATCTGAAACGCGCGATGTGCCAGATAGCGATGGAAGACGAGCGTCAAGCCGATCGCGCGGAGAAAATGTGAGCAGCCCCACAGCACAACCAGCGGCCAGGCGAACGGCACGAACAACACGCTGATGGCCGAGGCTTGAACGAACCAGAACACCACGATCGCAAGCGTCGAAAGTGACACGTCAAATATCCTTCGAAATCAGGGAGGTGAACGTCGGGGACTCTTGAGGTTTTCGGTCAGTCAGCCCGGCAGCGATACCGCCGTGCAGAACCGATGACTTGAGTGGCATGGTGACGGCAGCGCGTGACGGTAGCCTCTCCCGGAGTGCTGACTTCAGCGGCAAAACGCCGGTGTCAAGATCCGGAGCGTAAGCGACGGCAGCGCGTGGGGGTGGGGCCCCACGCGAATTAAGAAATTGCTCGGTCACGATGTCGAGGAATGACGGTGAGGATAGTGACGTCGAAGTGAGGCGTCAGCCTTCTTCTTCTGTACTCGCCTTCTTCAGGTGGTCCCAAGCGCGTCGAGGGGCGAAGCGCTTCACGAAAGTCGTAGAGCGGGAGGTCGCGAACGTGGAGAGGAATACAGCACCCGGGAGCTTTCTCTTCGAGCACCACGGTGACAGGGCTGCCTTCGACACCGTCGCGAAACCGGATGCGACATCCGCAGGCGAGCCGTGCGTGTGTAAAACCCTTAAGCATGGACAAGTATGAATTCAGCCTTGCCATCATACTACAGCAGCCCTTTAATCTCCTTCTCGAACTGTTCCTTGGTCGCGAAACCTGAATGTTTCTTGCAAATCCTGCCGTCACGCCCAATCAGGAACGCGGTCGGCAGCCCCCACAGCGGTCCAAACGCGTCCTTCACATCGTCGCGCTTGTCGGCATCGAGGACGGGATAATTCATTTTGAATTGCTGAGCAAACGGTTTGGCTTTCGCAATCTGGTCGTCAACCAGCATCCCGACAATTTCGAAGCCTTGGGCGCGGTATCGTGTGTACAGGTCCACGAAACCGGGAATCTCCACCTTGCAGGGGCCGCACCAGGTCGCCCAGAAATCCACCAGGAGCACCTTGCCCTTGTAGGAACTGAGGTTCACGCTCTTGCCGTTCATGTCCTTCAGTGTGAAGTTGAGATTGGCCATTTTGGCGTTCGGATCACAGGCCGCGCCCTGCGCCGACTCGAGCGGCCACACCGGTGACATCATCGCCAACAGCCCAACTCCAATGGCGACCGGAATCCATCGCTTCAGCATCTGAAACGTCCTTCTATTTATTGGTTCGCGTGGGGCCCCACCCCCACGCGGCTGCCGTCGTCCTTCGACTGCGCTCAGGACGACCCTGAGCCTGTCGAAGGGTCGCTTACGCTCCGGATCTTGCAGTGAACATCGTACCGCTCAGTCATCAAACTTGGTGGTCTGAATCCCGAATCCCGATTTATTTCACCATGGCCCTGACGTACCGGGCAATTTTTTCCATTTCCGGTCTTGGCTCGCTCCCGAGCAACACGAACGTGCGTCCGTTCTGGGACCAGATGATCGCAGCATGACCCATCACTTCGACAATTTCCGCTGTACTGACTTTGTCCGGGAGCATGAAGAGGGACAGCGGAGCGCCGTTGTGGCGATAGAGCACGTGCGCGATCGTCCCTTCACCGTAAAGGCAGCGCCTGCCACCAATGAGGCGCAGGTGATTCGCTTCAGAGTCCCCTGGCACATCGACCGTCCACCCGTACCGCTCCCGAAGCTGCCCTTCGACGCCGTCTGCCTGGACCGGCGCATTCGGATTGCCGGTCAGCGTAAAGCACTTGACATGATCGAGTGTGAGTTGCGCAGCGAGAGTCGTTGTGGAAGAAGCGGTGAGGGCGTAGATGGCAGCAGCAATCGCGAGCAGGATACCCGCTGCGAGGGGCAATCGGGCAATCGCGGGTCGCCAGCTCGTTCTTGCATCAATCGCAACCACGCCCGACGTTGAAAGGGCCCGACAGCGCTCGCCCAACCCCGGTGGCGCGTCGGCGCGGAGCAGCTGGGCTCGAGCGCGAACGAGTATTCTCACCGCGCCTTCCGCGTCGGCCCGTTGTCGGCATGGCGCGCACTTCTCGAGGTGAGCGTCGACCATTCGACGCTCCTCTGGAGTAGCGATCCCATCGACGCAGGCGGTGACGAGAGGGTCCAGCTCTCTGCAAACGGACATATCAGCTTTCAGCCTTCAGCCACTAGGGTAGCGCGGACCCTTTAGGGTCAGCCTGGCGGGCCTTGAAGGCCCGCCCTACGTACTGATAGCTGATGGCTCTCTACGAGGTCCTCACTTTTCGGTCCGGCTCGCCGGCTTCGCGACCGGCCGTCAGGCGGTCGTGCAGCAGACGTCGGCCGCGCGCGATGCGCGACATGACCGTGCCTATCGGCACGTGCTGCATTTCGGCAATCTCGGCATAGGAAAACTCCTCGACGTCACGCAGCCAGACCGCCTCGCGGAATGCTTCGGGTAACGAATCGAAGGCGGCCTGGAGGTCGGCATCGAGGGTCTGGTGCAACAACAGCTGTTCCGGCGTTTCCGCTCTCCCGGGGAGTTCGGCTGCGCGCTCCACGATTTCCTCATCGAGCAACACCGGGTCACGGCCGGCGTCACGTCGTCGGTTTCGGTGCGTGTTATGGAGGATGGTATAAAGCCAGGCCCTGAGATTCGTGCCCGCTTCGAAGCTCTCCGCCGATCGGAACGCTTTGAGATAGGTCTCCTGCACCAGGTCCTCGGCTTCAATCGGATTGCGCGTCAACCGCCATGCCGCAGCGTACAAGCCGTTCAGATAGCTCAGGGCTTCCGTCTCAAAGGCCCGTCGGCCGGCGGCGGCCGGCTTTGGGCCGGTACGAGACCGTCGGAACATCAGCTGAACAGTGGCTCTCTAAGACAACACCGAAGTGCCAGCGGTTATTCCCTGTGGTACGGCACGCCGTAGCGCAGGCCTTTAGGCCTGCTTTGAGGCGCTTGGCAGGTCTAAAGACCTGCGCTACGTACGATCATGGTCCGCGTCTGAAGTATAGAACCAAAAAGGGGACAGTCCTCGCTGGTCTACCCCACGGATTGTCCCTCCTTTTGCGGCCGGAACAGGTGGCTGCGCTCGAGGTATTTCAAGAAATGGGACTCTTATAGATGTGCTGAATGGTACGCGTATTGCTCCACGCGGGTCGTTGCGGTGCCCCACGTGTTCCAGTAAGATGACAGCCATACTGTTGCGAGGTGAAGTCATGCGCACGCGGTTGCTGCGTGGTGTCTTCGCGCGCGCAGCCGCGCCGGCTCTGGCGATGCTGTTTGTCGCCGGTGCCGCTCGCGATCTTGCCGCGCAGACACCATTCGTCCCCTACTTCGGCAAAAACCAGATCCACTACAACAATTTCGAGTGGCACATCTACAAGACGGACCACTTCGAAATCTACTACTACTGCTCGTCGAAGCCCGAGCGATCGTCACCGCCCAAAGGAGATGACTGGGCCTGTCGCGACGAGAAGGATCCCACCAAGGGCGTCGAGCCGCAGCACGTCGAACGCATCGCCTCGTACGCCGAAAGCGCGTACCAGCAAGTCAGCGCGGACCTCAAACACGATCTCGCCATCCAGGTCCCGCTCATTATTTTCAAGACGCACAGCGAATTCGAACAGCAGAACGTCATCCCGGGAGCGGCCCAGGAGGGTGTCCTGGCGTTTGCCGAACCGTACCGCGATCGGATGTTGCTGCCGCTCGATGAGCCGCCCGATAGGCTCTACGGGCTGATCGTTCACGAGCTCACGCACATCTTCGAGTTCGACATCATCCCTCAGTCATTGATCCGCCGCAGCGTGCCGCTCTGGGTCAACGAAGGCTTGTCGGAGTACGAGCGGGGCCTTTGGGATCCGCTGGATCTCATGATGGTCCGGGACGCAGCGGTCGCCGACATCGTGCCCAAGATGAGCACGATGGAAGGGTATGGCAACGCCAGCAGCCCTCGGCTCGTCTACAACCTGGGCCACGCCGTGTTCGAGTTCATCGAATCGCGCTGGGGCAAGGAAGGCATCCGGCAGTTTCTGTTCTCGCTGCGCAAGAGCGTCATCGGAGGGCAAGACGATGCCTACGAAGAAGCGCTTCAACTCAAGCCCGAGGAATTCGATCAGCAGTTCGACAAGTATCTGAAGGACCGCTTCAAGCCGTTCCGCGACAAGGAACGGCCGGTCGACTACGGGCGAAACCTCGCGCCGGATCCGGAGAAGGGTCCGTACTCGAACGTGCTGACGGTCGAACCCGCACCTTCTGGCGACCTGCTGGCCATTATCACCGGCAATCGCAAGGACGGTGAGCTCGACATCCTTCTGGTCTCCGCAAAGGATGGTTCCATCGTTCGCAACCTCACGGAGGGATTCGACAAGGACATGGGATTCGAATACATCCCGTATCCGTCGCAGTTCAACACCGTTCCCTGGATGTCGTGGAGTCCCAAGGGAGACCGGCTGGCGTTTTTCGTCCGGACCGAGAAGTCCAAGTCGCTGATCCTCCAGAACGTCTTGACCAGGAAGATCGAACAGCGCATCGAGATGAATACGCTCGACGAACCGGAGTCGCCGAGCATCTCGCCGGACGGCCGTACGGTGGCGTTCGCGGCCCTGAGCGGCGCCGTCGGGGACATCTTTACCGTCAGCCTCGACACCAGTGAGATCACCAACATCACCACCGATGAGTTCGGCGATCTCGGTCCGACGTTCTCACCCGATGGCAAATTCCTCATTTATCGCGCGCGGGTCAGCGGCAACTACAAGCTCTTCCGCGTCGACCTCGACACGAAGAAGAAGACGCAGCTGACGTTCGGTACCCACGACGATGGGGCCGCGAGGTTTTACAACGCGGATACCATCATGTTCTCCTCCACGGCCATCGATCCGGCGCAGCCCGTTGAGCCCGAGGTGGCACGCAACGGCAACATCTACAATCTCTGGACGCTGAGCCTGACGACAGGCGAGCTGCGGCAGTACACCGACACGCTGGGCGGCAACCTGTCCCCGGTCGTGCTCACCGGCACGCAGGTCCCGCGCGTGGCGTTTGTCTCGTACTACAAGGGCGACTACGGCCTCCACGTGCTCGACCCCAAGGAACCGCTCAAGACCGTGGCCTCGACGGACTTCGGGTCGCCAGGTCCGATTATCGATTTCCAGGCGCCGCTGTCCCACACGTTCATTGGCGCAAACGCGCGGCGAAAGGGCAAATACGAGAAGATGTTCCTGGATGGCGTCCCGCCGGTCAATGTGGGGATGACGAGCGGTGGCGACCTGTTTGGCGGCACCGCAATCTCGTTCACCGACGTGCTCGGCGACCGGCAGTTCTCGATGGTGGCCGCGTCCGTGTCGCAGTACCGCACTTTGGCGTTCTCGTACGCGGATCTTGCAAGCCGGTTCCAATACGCCGTGCAGGGGTACTCGCAGACCGAGTTCTTCTATGGCGGGATCTCGAGTCTCCTGTACGATCCGATCTATTCCGGGATCATCGATCGCGACCTGGCGCTCGCCACGCGGACGTCTCGTGGAGGTTCGTTCTACGGCATCTATCCGCTGAACAAGTACACGCGGCTCCAGATGTCGGCTGGCATCTCGAACTTCGAAGAACAGTACAACAATCCGGATCTGCAGACGCTCGCCGACGAGTATCAGCAGGACGTCTACGGGCGCCAGCTCTTTCGCAACGGCTGGTTCGCACCGTTGTCGATCGAACTGGTGCAGGAGACAACCGTCTTCCGCGAATTCGGACCGCTTGCCGGCAGCACGACGCGTCTGGGGTACAGCTACGCTCCAAACATGGGGAGCTTTCTCTCGCGGCAAACCGCTGACATGGATGCCCGGTACTACCTCCGAATCGGGAGCACAGGTCTCCTGGCACTCCGTGCCCGCGGATTCCGAAGCTGGGGTGAGTCCCCGGATTTCATGTATTTTGGCGGAAACTCGGAGATGCGCGGGTACGACTACCTGGAATTCCTCGGACAGAACGTGTTCTTCGGAAACGCCGAGCTCCGGTTCCCGTTCATCGAGGCCATGCTGACGCCCATCGGCATCTTTGGCGGCATCCGGGGAGTGATGTTCTTCAACGTTGGCGGCGGCTGGTTCGACGACCTGCCCTTTACGTTCATGACCAGCGAGAGCGAAATCTACAGACGTCCGGCCTTCATCGATCCGTTCACGAATCAGATCGTGCCGGAAGGTCCGCCGACGCTCGTCGACGGTTTCCGTCTGCGGGACAGCCGCGCCTCGTACGGCATCGGCCTCGAGACGTTCGCGCTCGGGTTCCCCATCCACTTCGACTGGTCCTGGCGAACACTCTTCAACAAGGGATGGGAGGACGCGCTCTATGCGGTTCAGGGTGGCAGTGACGCGTTCCGGTCCGTGAAGTTCGACGTCTGGATTGGTTACGACTTCTAAAAGTGCGTTGCAAAATCGTACGTAGCGCAGGTCTTTAGACCTGCCCAACGCCTCAAGGCAGGCCTGAAGGCCTGCGCTACGCCGGCCGCTCACCACTCTGTGTTCTCTGTGACCTCCGTGGTATAGAGCTTTTTCAGTATCCGGCTCGATCCCACATCGTCCTCACCCCATGTCTCTCCCCTCCAAGAATCCGTCCGAATCGGCGACCGAGATGGTGCAGGTGGTCCTGCCGAACGACGCCAATCCTCTCGGCTACATCCTGGGCGGAACGGTCATGCACTTGATCGACATTGCCGGTGCCATTGCGGCACACCGGCATACACGCAGCCAGCTCGTGACGGCCGCCGTGGACGGGCTGCAGTTCCTGCATCCCATTCGCGTGGGTGATCTCATCATTCTCCATGCCCGCGTGACCGCCGTGTTCACGACGTCACTCGAGGTCGAGGTGGAAGTCTTTTCGGAAGAAACACTGACGGGTCGAAGACAGCTCACAAGCCGAGCCTATCTCACATTTGCGACGATTCTGCAGGATGGGAAACGCGTGCCCGTCCCGCCCCTTTCGCTGGAAACTGAGGAGGACCGGTTGAGGGCCGAAGCCGCCCGTGGACGCCGGGCGGAGCGACTCAAACGACGAGTGATCGCGTAGCGCGGACCCTTGAGGGTCCGCGTGAGGCGGGCCTTGAAAGGCCCGCCCTACGTACTGTCACGGCTAGTGAGATGCCTGGGCCGCGCCCGGCAACCGCTTCAATCGCACTTCACTCGTCTTGAGATCGATGGCCGCGCGATAGGGGCTCAAGAATTTGTGCCCCACGATGCCGCCGAGCTGAAAGCCCAGCAGGATGCTCGGCGCGCGAAGGTTCAGGACGACCACCGGAAAATTGGAATACTGAATTCCGTGGAATGCCAGGTGCACGCCGGGCAGGAGGAACGCATCCTTGTCCCACCCCGACGTCCCGTACACTTTGAGGGGGATCTGCCGCACCGACTGGTCGCGATCGAGGCTGCTTGCCGTATCGGTGCTGATGGAAATGACCTGACCGCCGGTGTCGACGACGAAGTTTGCGGGACCGTCGTTGACCATGCCCTGCACCATGGCGAGCCGGTGCACGCGAAGCGGCAATTTATAGTCGTACAGGCTCCTGGGGTAACTCGCTCCCGATCAGGAGCTCCTGCCTGCCGTAGTCGATCAGCATCGAGAGTCCCAACGAGATCGGCGAGAAGCTTTCCGCCTCGCGTGTGGGCAGGCCGCGCAGCGGCGGATTCTTGATGAGACACGGAACGTTCCGCAGTTCCAGCGTGCCAATCGTGAGCGTGTCGATGCGCCCCACCTGCAGCCCGCGCAGGCCGAAATCTCCGACACCGGCACTCAGCGTTTCGCTGATGGCCTTGACGCCGAGCCGCGAGGCCACGTCGCGCGTAATCACGGTCAGCTCAGAGCCCGTATCGAGGACGAAGTCCATCGGTGACCCTTTGTTGACCTTGGCCTTGACCATCACTTTTTCATTCACCGTCCGGAACGGCACAGTATGAAGCTGCTTCCAGACCGACGGATCGGCTTCAAAGGGTACGCGGCTCTTGAAGGCGCGCAGGAACTCGACCTCGGCACGCGACCAGGCCGCCTTGACGCTACGGTCCTTGTTCGGCAAGAGGTTGACGTAGCTCCCGTACGCGTTGGCGGCCTCTTCATAGCGCCGCATGCGCTCGTAGATCGTACCAACGGTGTGATGGATTTCGCCATCGCGCGGGGCGAGCCGCAGGGCAGCCTGGGCTTCGTCGAGCGCCTGATCCAACTGGCTGCGCGAGGCGAGGCTGCGAGCGCGCCCATGTCTGGCGCGCGAGGACTCGGGGTTTAACGTCAACGCTTCTTCAAAACGCTGCTCGGAATCCTGAAATCGTCCGAGAGCCCACAGCGCGTCGCCGTGGAGCGTCACGGCTTCGGGATCGCGCGGTGACAGTTCGATCAAGGCCTTGGCATCGTCGTACGCGGTGGCAAACTCCGCCATCCGCAATCGCGCGCGAACCTTGCCGGCGAGCGCCCGTCGCCGGAGCCGTGTATCGGCCACCTTCGCGGCAACCTCATACGCGTCAAATGACTCGATGAACCGTCCCTGCTCGTAGAGCAGGTCACCGAGCTGCAGTTGGACTTCCGACGCCTCGGACGAAACTGCCTGCGTGGAGGTCCGAACGACAACGAGAGGCAGCGCGACCAGGGACGCGGCAAGAATAGTGACGGCCCGCAAGGACAGGCGCATAGGAATCCTCCGGAAACCGCGAGCTGACGATCGACCTGTTGGGAAGAAGCGCTTCGATTCTAAAGGGTGCCGCCGGAACGAGGCAAGAGAAGTTCCTCGTTACTGTCGAGCTTGAGAGTCGCCTTAGCGCGTGTACTGCTCAATCGGGACCCCATCGTACATCTCATCCACCCGCAAAATCTGGGTTTCCCGGCTGTAGGTACCAAGTTCGTAATCTTCGCTCATGATGAGGGCCTTCACCGGCTTGGTGGGACACACCTCCGCACAGAGCCCGCAGAAGCTGCAGCGCGACAAATTGAAGTCGAAGTAGTCCAGGATCTTGATTTTCTGCCCTGCCTCGCGATGGCCGCCCAAGGCAATCAAGTCGTCGGGACACGCCTTGGCGCACTGATCGCACACGATACAGGTCTGAGCCCCTGTTTCCGGCTCCACCTGCAATCTCAGTACCCCGCGAAACCGTGGAGCCACGGGTCGACGTTCTGCCGGATATTGGAAGGTAAAGGCCGGCTGGGGCGTGTACTTGAGCGTGACCCAGAGCCCTTTGAGAATATCGAGCAGAAAAATCCGCCGTAGCAGCTTCGTCAGCATTTACCCCACCAGTGTCGGTTCAGACTCACCGGATCGAATGACGCGTTCCTTCCGAAAGACCGTGTTTTCCTTGCGAATTTTGTCCTGAAGCCGCATCAATCCGTACAAAAGCGCCTCTGGACGAGGGGGGCATCCCGACACATACACGTCAACCGGGACAATCTTGTCCACACCCTGCAGGACGCTGTAGGTCGGAAAGGGCCCTCCGGCATTCGAACAGCTGCCCATCGAGATGACCCACTTGGGCTCTGGCATCTGGTCGTAGAGGCGGCGCAGCACCGGCGCCATCTTTTTCGTGACCGTGCCCGCGACAATTAACAGATCCGCCTGACGGGGCGATGCACGAAAAACCTCCGCGCCAAACCGCGAAATGTCGAAGCGCGACGCTGAAGCCGCCATCATCTCGATGGCACAACAGGCCAACCCGAATCCCATCGGCCAGAGCGACGACTGACGCGCCCAGTTCAGGATGTTGTCAAGGTTCGTCGTGATGAAGTTATCTTCGAATTTATGCTCTAAGAGGCCCATGGTGTTTATCCTCAGCCTTCAGCCTTCAATAGGAAAAAGGGGTCGGGAGTCTTTTTGTCACGGCTTTATCGGAAGCCAAAAAGACTCCCGACCCCTTTTTCCCGAATCCCCAACCCCTAGTCCCTCCGGTAGTACTCGGCATTCTTCCCGATGTACGCTTCCCAATTCCGGGGCGTCTCGTCGAGGGAAAAGATGGCCTCGACGGGACACGCGGGTACGCAGGCCCCGCAATCGATGCATTCGTCCGGATGAATGTACAGCATGTCAGCAGATTCGAACTCGGATTCATCCTTCCGGGGATGAATGCAGTCCACGGGACACACATCCACACATGCCGTATCTTTCGTCCCGACGCATGGTTCGCAAATGATGTAAGTCATTTATTGGTTCGCATGGGGCCCCACCCCCATGCGCTGCCGTCGCTTACGCTCCGGATCTTGCCATCCACTCCCGGCTGCTTAGTGAACATTGCGTGCGCCGCACGCCAGCCGCTGCCGTCGCTTACGCTCCGGATCTTGCCACCCACTCCCGGCTGCTTCGTGAACATTGCGTGCGCCGCACCCATGCGCTGCCGTCGCTTACGCTCCGGATCTTGCCATCCACTCCCGGCTGCTTCGTGAACATTGCGTGCGCCGCACCCATGCGCTGCCGTCGTCCTTCGACTGCGCTCAGGACGACCCTGAGCCTGTCGAAGGGTCGCTTACGCTCCGGATCTTGCCACCCACTCCCGGCTGCCTCGTGAACCTTGCGTGCGCCGCACCCCATGCGCTGCCGTCGTCCTTCGACTGCGCTCAGGAGCCTGTCGAAAGGTCGCTTACGCTCCGGATCTTGCTTGCTCACATCGTGCCGCTCACGCTGAGACGCCAAGGGGCGTCAAATGTCCGAGACGCATCGAAATGAGCCGCGCGAGCTCGCGGCCCGAACGCGCGTGTTCGTCAGCCAGCGCCGGATCGTGGGTCCCGTGATGGCGAAAAATTCCGACGCGCGCCACTTCACGGGCGCTGTAGTCGTAGACCGGTGCACTCATCGAGAGCAGGCGCTGCAGTCCATCGCCTTCCGTCGACGGCGGGCCAATCCTCTTCCCATACACGGTTCGCATGGTCACTTCGTCGGTCCCGGCACTCCAGATGTATGTCACTTCGCCGGCCGATGGAATCGCGATGAAGCATCGTTCGCTGGTCCTGAGTACGTACTCCCGCAGCACCGGGTACGCGTGCAGCCGCAGCTCGGAGCGGCCCAGGGCGACAAAGCTCAGGTCGAGCATTTTCAGCGACAAACTGTAGCGGAGGCTCTCCTCGTCCTGGCGAACGTACCCGCGTCGCCGAAGCACACCCAGGAGTCTGTGGACCGTCGGCGCCGGCTGCTTGACCGCACGCGCCACTTCGGCCAGGCTCATCCCACGCGGCCCTCGACTGAGGGTTTCGCAGATTTCGAGGGCCTTGTCGATTGACGTTGAAGAAGGCCGTGATTCCAACATCCGGAATACCGTTCCGCTAGATCAAATGTACGAGGTCAAAGGTCAAAAGTCAAAGGTCAAAGGTCAAAGGTGACGGTCAAAGTTCTTTTGACCTTTGACCTACACGATTTTCATCCGCCCGGCAAAACCTTCGTCGTAACCGTGGAAGTGCAGGAGGGTCTCTTCCGGATGTTTCCAGCAGTAATAGCCGTGACCGTTGTCGAAATCGACTAACCAGAGACCTTTGGCCTCGAGTCCGAGCTCTTGTATACGTCCCGCCCAACGGGCCACGACCTGATTCAGCTCGGCGTTGAGCCGTTCACGATCTTCGTCGGGCGGCTGGTTCTCCGAATCGGCACCAAGGGCTTCGAGCTCGGCCGACAGCTGTTCAGCATCCTGTACGGCGTCCGCTGTGAGTGCTTTCACCGTCGGTAACAGGTGGCGCGCGTCCGTAAGGGAGAAGATCCGGCGGTCGGAAGGGGGCTGACTCATGACAGGATTATAATCGGACATTCATGGAGACGGGTTGCGGATCGCGCGGTTCGAGGGAACGCGGATCGCGCAGATCAGCGCCGTTCTTCCCTCTTTGCGGGCCGTCGAGCCTCGCGCTCATCCTTCAATTGTTGGTTGTGCTGGCCCCCCAGCACGCCACCGCGCAAATTCTGCCGTCGGAGCCGATCACGTTTGCGGGTCGCCGCATCACCATTGGCGCTGAGGTGTCGGCCTCATACTTCGACCAATCCCGATGAGCCAGGTTGGTTCAACTACACCGACTACGAACACAATGCGCTCCGACTATTCCGGATTGGGTTCACGGCGGACGTTCGTCTTGGATCACGGGTGTCCGTGCTGGGAGAGTTTCGGACCGACAACTGGGACGACTTCGGTCCGTACGCACTCTATGCGAGGGTGCGCCCCTGGACCGAGCGGGAGTTCGACATTCAAATCGGACGGATTCCCCCGACATTTGGAGCGTTCGCACGACGGAACTATGCCGGAACTGACAACCCGGTCATCGGCTATCCACTCGCCTACCAATACTTGACATCGCTGCGTCCAGACGCCGTTCCTGCCACGGCCGACGATCTCCTTCGCATGCGAGGTCGAGGCTGGCGTCCAAGCTTCCCCGTTGGAAGCGAGGCCATTTCCACGGGTCTGCCGCTCGTGAGTGCCTTTGAGTGGGATACAGGCATTGAAGTTCGCGCCGGGTCGAAGCGGCTGGAGGTGAGCGCCTCCGTGACGACGGGGACGCTGTCGAGTCCGAGGGTCAAAGATGACAATAGCGGCAAACAAATTGCCGCGCGCGTCGCGTGGAAGCCGGTGGTCGGCCTCACGATTGGCGTCTCGGGCGCACGAGGGCCGTATCTCGCTGACGAGGTGACCGACAGCCTTCCCTCAACTGTCGAACAGCGCGACTACCACCAGCGGGCATTTGGAGTGGACCTGGAATATTCGCGCGACTATTGGCTCATCCGCGGCGAGGCTGTGTTCAACAACTGGGCGCTCCCTGCCATCAGCGCTCCGTTCATCAGCGATCCCGTCGGGGCTCAAACCGTCCTGATCGAAGGTCGATATGCCGTGCTTCCTGGCGTGTTTGTGGGTGGTCGGTACGACTACCTGGGGTTCAGCCGGATTCAAGGATCCCAGGCGCTCGAAACGTGGGACGCTCCCGTGACCCGTGTGGAGGGTGGCGCTGGTTACTACCTGAGGCGAAATCTCATTGCCAAAATCACGTACCAACACAACTGGCGTGACACTGGACTATTCTCCGAGCTGAGCGTCTGGGCGGGTCAGCTCCAGTTCTGGTTTTGAGGATGTTGGGATCTCCCAGTTTCCCACTGGCTGTCGTCGCGCTCTCAGTGGTCCTCACGGGCAGGCCTGAAGGCCTGCGCTACGACGCGCCGGATGTCGGGATGAGCGTGCGAGCGTCAGCTCAACAGGGCGTGCGCGCAGACCCGACAGGCAACATTCGCGGGAGTATCGAGATTCGAAGATCGTTAGCGACGACCGAGCGGCGTCCTTCGGTCTCGGACCTGGGAATGCCGCCGCGACGGGATCGGGCCGACCGGATGGAGTCGGTCATTTACCTCGAGAACGCTCCGGCCGGGGCGTTCGAGCAGCGGCCCACGGGGCGTGCCCGCATGACGCAGCGCAACGAGACGTTTTTGCCGTACGTCCTGGCGGTCCGCGGAGGAACGACGGTCGATTTCCCGAACGAGGACCAGACGTACCACAACGTCTTCTCGCTCTCGAAGGTCAGGCGGTTCGACCTGGGCCGCTACGCGGCGGGAAAGTCCAAGCCGGTACCGATTCGATCAGCCTGGTATCGTGCGGGTCTTCTGCGACATCCATTCTCATATGAGCGCGTTCATCCTGGTGTTCAATCATCAGTTCTTCGATACGACGAACGCCGAAGGTCGGTACAACATTCCTGCCGTCCCTGCGGGCAAGTACACGGTGAACGCCTGGAACGATGGTGAAGTCCGCGACTCGCGGACCGTGGTTGTTCCCGAACACGGTGGCACGGTCGAAGTGGATTTCGTGTTGCGCTGATTCATGGCTCTCCTGTCGTCGCTTTCAAATCGTATCTTCCTCGCCACCGCGACGCTGGCCATGCTCGCCATCGGGTTTGCCATGTACTTCGTCACGGGACGGGTCATTGGCGAGGCCGAGGCTGAGCTCGCCAGGGGTCTGGTCGAGGCGGGCAAGCTGGTCGAGCAGCATCGAACCACGCTCGTTGACACGTTCACGGTGGAGGCGCAGCTCATTGCCGATCTGCCGAGACTGAAGGCCGCGGTCGATACACGGGACCCTCCAACTGTGGAACCGATTGCCTCTGAGAACCAGGCGCTCATTGGCGCGGACCTGTTCGTCGTCACGGACCGCAACGGCCGCGTGCTGTCGGCGCTGGGTGAAGAGCTCCAGCCGGGTGTTGTCGTCGTGGATCGGCCTGGCATCAAACCGGCCCTGTCTGGACAGAAGTTCAACAGCTTCTGGCCTACCTCGCGCGGCGTACTGCAGGTCGTGACGGTTCCAATTGCGATCGGTCTGGGATCGCCGGAGATGCTCGGGACGCTGAGCGTCGGCTTCCTGATGGACGATCAGCTGGCGACACAGTTCAAGAGCCTCACCGACAGCGAAATCGCGTTCGCCATCGGTGGCGAAATCCGTGCCGCGACGGTGCCGACTGGAGACCATTCAGCGCTGGCTTCACTGCTGGGGTCTGAAGGTGTTACGCAGATCGGGCTGAATGGCAACGAATACAGCGCGCTCGTACAACCGCTGCTCACGCCGTCCGAGGATGGTGGGGTGACACTGCCCGCAACGCTGGAGATTGGCGTGCGCCCACCGTCGGGGGTGACCTCGGCGGGCCCGCACGTCCCCGCAGCCATTATTCTCCGTTCCCGGACCGAGCGTCTGCGGGTGCTCAACGAGCTATTTGCCGGACTGGGTGGCGCGGCGCTCCTGGCCGTGATTCTTGCGATCGGCCTCAGCTATGGCGTGGCGCGCACCGTCACGCGTCCGCTGGCCACGATCACCGCAGCCATGCGGGAGATGGCTTCAACGGGCGACCTGACCCGCAAGATCAATCTTCCAGGGCGGAGTCATTGGCAGGATGAAGACACATCGCTGCTCGCGAGCACCTTCAACACGCTCACGGATTCGATTGCGCGGTTCCAGCACGAAGCCGCACATCGAGAACGACTCTCGTCATTGGGCAGGCTCTCCACGGTCATCGCTCATGAAGTCCGCAATCCACTGATGATTATCAAAGCGGCACTGCGAACGATTCGCCGTGACGAAGCCACACCCGAGGATGTGAAGGACGCAACCGCCGATATCGATGAAGAGGTACGCCGGTTGAACCGGGTCGTCAACGACGTGCTCGATTTCGCCAGGCCCATCAAGTTCGATCTGGCGCCAGTTGATTTGAACGCGCTGTGCTCGGAATGTGCCGCCGCGACCGGCGCAAGCGGGCGCGGGCCTGCAGTGCGCGTCATTGGCGACCCGACGCTGCGACACATCGTCACCGATGCCGACCGCCTTCGCATCGCGCTGGTCAATATTTTCGTCAACGCCCAGCATGCCGTCACAGATCATCATGGCGGGGACGGCGACACGAATGCTGTCGTGCCGCTGCCAGAGGTTGAAGTCCGTACCTCACGCGCAAACTCGAAGGTACGGATTGTCGTCTCCGACCGAGGAGGCGGCATCCTCGCCAAGGATGTGCCCCGTATCTTTGATCCCTATTTCACGACCAAACGTACCGGCACCGGTCTGGGACTGGCGATAGCCAAGAACATCGTCGAGGGGCTCGGCGGGACCATCGTCGTGGAGACCAGGCCCGGCGAAGGGACCAACATGCGGGTCGAGTTGCCGGACGGCGGGACGACGACCTGAGCATTGTGTGAACACCTTTTTGGATTCCTCAGCGTGCCTTAGCGGTCTCTGCGACTCTGCGTTGGGCTTTGCACCGCTGACAACCACCCGATGCCTCGCGGCGCGATTCTCCTTGTCGACGACGAAGAAAAAATCAGGAAGATGCTCGGCCAGGCCTTGCGGACCGAGGGGCATGAAGTGCTCGAGGCGTCTGGCGCCCGCGAGGCTCAGCGCCTCCTCGGTGAACGCAGCGTCGACGTGCTGGTCGTGGACAACCTGATGCCCGAGATGACGGGGCTCGAGCTGATTCGCGAGCTCGTCTCCACGACACCCGAAAGCGATCGTCCGCAACTCCTCATGATGACGGCGCACGCGACGATTGAAAGCGCCATCGAGGCCATGAAGCTGGGCGCGCTCGATTTCCTGCAGAAGCCCTTCGAAATCGACGAACTGCTCGTGGTCGTGCGCCGCGCGCTGGACCACCAGCTGCTTCGAACACAACACCGCTATCTGCTGAGCGAGCGGGAAGAAGAATTCAACCACTACGGCATCGTCGGACGAAGCCGGATGATGGAGGAGGTCATTCGAAAGGCCGAACTGGTGTCCGAGACCAAGAGCACCGTTCTCATCACGGGGGAAACCGGCACCGGCAAGGAACTGGTGGCACGAGCCATCCACGCGCGCAGCGCGCAACGCGACATGCCGCTCATCAAGGTCAACTGCGCCGCCATTCCGGACACGCTGCTCGAGTCTGAGCTCTTCGGTCACGTGAAAGGGGCGTTTACGGGCGCGACCGCAAACAAGCGGGGCAAGTTCGCGCTTGCCGATGGCGGCACGATCTTTCTGGACGAGATCGGGACCATGCCCACGGCACTGCAATCCAAGCTGTTGCGGGTTCTTCAGGAGCGAGAATTCGAACCACTCGGCTCCGAACGGACGCGTGCATGTCGATGTCCGGGTCATAGCCGCCACAAACCGTGACATCCGTCAGCTCGTCAGCGAGGAAAAATTTCAGGAAGATCTCTACTACCGTCTGAACGTCATTCCGATTGAAATTCCGCCGCTACGCGAGCGGCCCGAAGATATTCCGGTGCTTGCCGAGTACTTCATCCGCAAGCACGAGCAACGGACCGGCAAACGCATTGATCGCGTCGACGATGGCGTGATTCCGGGCTTGCAGACGTACGACTGGCCCGGAAACGTCCGCGAACTCGAAAACACCATCGAACGCGCCGTGGTGCTGTCCACCGATCGAGCGATCACGCCGGAATCGATCTCGGTGCTGGGCAGCGCCGTCGCTCAGCGAATCGGGCTGCCGTCCCTGAAGCTTCATCTGAACCTCGAATGGGTCGAACGGGAGACCATCCGAAAGGCGCTCGAGACGACAGCTGGTGTCAAGAAGGACGCCGCCGACCTCATGGGTATCAGCCAGCGGGCGCTGAGCTACTACCTGGCAAAGTACCGCATCGAGTAGCGGCAGACGGCTGCACCGCTGCCAGCTACCTGCTGCCTGCTGCTCTTACGCCCACCGTAAGTTCTTTCGGGCGCGGTAATACTCGGCACCCAACTTCCAGCATAAAAGCCATCATTATCAACAACTTACAACGGTACCTCGTCGGCACCGCCCTTGCCTGCTTTTTCATCTGGCTTCCCCACTGCCGGGAAAGGAAGGGTCATGAAAGTTACTGCCGCGCTAGACCTGAGTGCCGTCGTCGCATCGCTCGTGTTTCTTGGTGGACTGGCCGCGTGCGGGGGCAGTAATCCTGCCGGCCCGACACCGGGCAGCGGCGGAGGCGGAAACACTGGCGCGGTCGAGGCCACCGTCACGCTCTTCGCCAACAGCGTCAGCGACAGCGCGCCGCGCATCAACGTCGGAGGGAGAGTTCGCTTTACGAACAACGATTCGCGCGTCCACACGATCTTCTCCACGCCACACGGCACGCACTCGGATTGTCCGGCCCTGAACGAAATCGGAATTCTTCAGCCGGGGCAAAGCAGGGATTCGGGTGTGTTAAACGTTCGCGGCGGCTGTGGTTTCCACGACCACAACGAGCCGGATAACAACGGCTTCCGCGGCCAGGTTCTGGTCGGGATAGGCACGGGCGACACCCTCCCGCCGCCGCCTGCGTACTGACGGCTGTATCGTTACCACCCCTCGATGAGGCAACCCCATGTCACGAGTCGCTGTCTGCTTTGTGCTGTTCGTGTGCATCGCGACAGCCGGATGCGATGAATCGCTCCAGCCGATCGCTGGACCGAGTCCCAACCTCACACCAACGTTCTCCAGTATCCAACGCGAGATTTTCGAGTCGAGCGACGAAGCCGGGCGTGCGGCATGCGTGACGTGCCATGCGCCCGGTGGCATCGGCTTTTTCGCTGTGGGGCTGGACCTCACGACCAGTGCTGCCTACAACTCCCTTGTAGGCGTTTCGTCTCGACAAAGGCCCGGAGTGGTTCGGGTGGCGCCCGGAGATCCGAACAACAGCTACCTGATCCACAAACTCGAGAGACGCGCGGGGATCGTAGGCTTGCAAATGCCCCTGAACGGGCCCCCGTACCTGACCGCCGGGCAGATTCGCATCATCGAGCGATGGATCGAGACGGGGGCTGAGAACAATTGAGAGGGAGGACACGGTGAATTTTCGGAATGTAATTCTGCCGCTCACCTTGGTCGCGTTTTTCTCAGCTGTGCCTGCGGCTCTGGGACAAGACGAGGATAATGACCGCGTCATCCACCCCGCACAGCCCGATTACACGCTCGTCACGCTGCCGACAACCATGCGTGTTCCTCGGCATCGGAGCGCGTTTCGTGTGACGCATCGCTTCACCCGCCCGCTAGGTCAAGGGGACTTCGTCGATCTCGTGGAAGACGCCTTCGGCCTTGATGGAGGCGCCATTATCGGCCTCGAGTACCGGTTCGGCCTGTTCCGGGGCGTCCAAGTCGGCGTCCATCGCACGAATCTCAACAAAACCATCGAGTTCTTTACGCAATACGATCTCCGCCGGCAGCGCGGTGACATGCCAGTCGGCATTGCCGTCTGGGGTTCGATTGATGGCACGGACAACTTCAGCGACAGCTACTCGCCGGCCGTTGGCGCGATTATTTCAAGGCTCGCTGGAGAGCGCGCCGCTTTCTACATTGAGCCCGTCTGGGTGAACAACAGCAATCCCGATCCCAGCGAACTGGCCGATCACAATGACACATTCATGCTGGGGCTCAGCACCAGACTCCGCATTCGTCCGACTGTGTACGTGGTCGGCGAATGGGCGCCACGCCTGGCCGGGCATGATCCCGGCGTCCATCATGGCTCCTTCGCGATCGAGAAACGGGCGGGTGGTCACGTGTTTCAGTTGAACTTCTCGAATGCGCTCGGCACCACAATGGGGCAGATCGCCCGAGGCGGGTTCACCAATGACGACTGGTACATGGGATTCAACATTTCACGACGCTTCAATTGAACTCAATCGTGTAGCGCGGACCCTTTAGGGTCCGCGTGTCGGGCCCTATCAAAGGGATCCCGGGTGGAATGATATGACGATCAAAAAACGCCTTCTGGTTATGGCTGTGGTGACGATATTGATGGTCGCGTCCGGTGCCTGCGGCGGGAGCTCGAATCCGGGGGCACCGACGCCGCCGAGCGGCGGCGGTGGTGGTGGTGGTGGTGGCGGAACGGGCAGTGGAAACGTGTTTACGCTGACGTCAGCGGGCGTCAGTCCCAGGGAACTGACAGTTTCTCCCGGGACGCGCGTGCAGTTTGTCAACAACGATAACCAAGTTCACACCATGAACTCCGATCCCCATCCGACGCACGGCGACTGTCCTGAGATTGACGCGGTGGGGTTCCTCACGCCCGGTCAATCCCGGGAAACCGGCACGCTGAACACCGTGCGCACCTGCGGCTTCCACGATCACAATCTGTTTCCACAATCGCAGTGGATAGGAACCATTATTGTGAGGTGAACCTATTTACGATTTAGCGATCTGTGATTCGTGAATCAAGAATCCTGCTCAATCTGCGGCCTTGCGTTCCACGGCCCGATCGGCGTTGAGCAGTTCATCGACCACCCAACCGGCTCCGTGCACTTCGCGGGCGATGGTGAGCGCGAACCTGATATCCGTGCTCAAGGCACGGCCGGTCGTGCTGTTGAAACTCCAGTCGCTGGCCATTGATCCTTCGTTGCCGTCGAAGATGAGGCCGACAATCCCCAACGACTGATTCAGGGTGGAGCTGCCCGAATTGCCGCCCGTGATGTCGTTGGTCGTAATGAAGTTCACCACCATGTCGGCGTATTTCGCTTTGAATGCCGCTTCCCCAATCGTCTTGCGCCAGGTCACGAGCTTCGGCGGCAAGGCAAAATCTCCCGTGTTGCCCCGCTTCTCGGCCAGCGTGAACATGTCGCCCAATCTCGTGGCGAACGGGATTTTCGCGCCCTTCGCATCCGTCACGCCTGTCACCTTTCCGTACGTGGCGCGCAGCGTGAAGTTCGCATCCGGGTAGATCGTCGTCCCGCGCCAGGCCTGAATTCCACGCGCAAACCGAGAGCGATTCCGAAGGATCTTCTCGTTCAGCACGCGCACGCGTTCCCGCAGCTCGCGGAGAGACGGTTCCAGCTCCCTGGCAAACATGACCGCCGGATCGGTCGACGCGTCGAACGTGGCGACCGGCGCCTCGATGAGGGTCTTACGCCCTTCGGCGGATCCCACACGGGATCCCTGCAACACCGCGCGCGCAAGATCACGTGGTGAGACGGGCCCGGAACGGCCGGCACCCACGCGGTCGGCAAGTTTGCGCACAGCCGGTATCTGCTGTTCCGGTTTGAGCGCCAGCGATCTGGTGAAGCCGGCTGTCAGGAGATCCTCTTCGAGTCCCGGGACAACGGGCTCTTCTTCAAGTAAACCCTGTCGAACGTCAGCCCAATTGCGCTCCTGGAACTGCGGTTCACGATCGCGGTCGCTGGTCTGGGCGCGGGCAAGCGCAAATTCGTACAACCCGGAGGCATAGCTCACGACACTCGACTTCTGGAGCCATTCGATTGCCGTGTCGAGATCGGCATTGGCTTCAACGTCGTTTGTATAGACTGCCGTCTGCGCGGTGATCACGTCGCCGTACTCTTTCTTCAGCTCAGGGCGTGTCTCGAGAAACGCCATGAACTCTCGCTCGCGGCGAAGCCGCTCGTCGACGACGTTGGTGGCTTTGAGCGCAGCCAGCACATCCTGCTGGTACTTCAGCGAGTTGGCGAGTCCGAAAATGCGACTCTGCAGAATGACCTGAGATTTGGGGTCTGCCGCGCCGTGCTTCCGCAGCAAGCCCAGCTCTTCCTCGAGCTCGCGAATCTGATCGGGAATGCCTTTGCGAAGGTTGTAGCTGGCCGACAGACTTTCGCGGTAGCGATTGGTGTTGCCGGGAAACCCGGCAACGAAGGTGAAGTCACCTTCCTTGACGCCGTCCAACGTCACTTTGAGGTACGCGCCTGGCTTGACCGGCACGTGGGCTGGATTGTGCTCGCCATGCGAACCGTCGGTTCCCTGATATGCCCTCAGAATAGAAATGTCCGAGACATAGCGCGGGAAGCGGAAGTTCATTTCGTCTCCGCCGAAATATCCCAGCTTCTGCTCCGGGGCGTACACGAGACGAATGTCTTTGAATTCTTCATGCACGATGAGGAGCGAGCGCGCACCGCTGTTGAAGTCGACGACCGAGCAGGAGAAATTCGGTCCGCGTTCTTTCTGGCACGCGCGCTCGAGATCGGACCGCACGCCGAGGCGGGCACGTTGAATGGCGGCAATGTCCATGCCTGGCTTGACGGACGCGTCGAGCTCCGAGGTGACGTCACGGCTGCTCCGCTCGATTTGCGCGCGGAAGCGCGAGCATGGCAGTTCATCTGCAAGGGTCTTGGCCGTGAAGCCTTCTTCGATCAGGTTCTCTGCACGGTCCTTGGCCTGCTCGGCCAGCGTCGATGTGCGTATGCAATCGAGCGCCACGTGATGGTTCGTCAGAATCAGTCCGTTGGAGGAGGCGAAGGTGCCCGTGCCCGCCGAGCTGGCCGACAGGATCCGAACGGGTGCAGCCTGCAGCCGATCGAGCTCCGCCTTCCCCAGCTTGACCCCGTAGGTCTTGGCGACAACATCCACCGGCAGCTGATCGAACCGCCACATACCCTCATCGGCAACGAGACCAATGCTGGCAGCCGACAGGACAAGGACGAGAGCCAGACGTAACTTCATGAACGCCTCCATCATTTATTCTATCGCGTGGGGCCCCACCCCACGCGCTGCCGTCGCTTACGCTCCGGATCTTGCTTCTAACGTCCTGCTGCTTAGTCAACGATTCCGGGACGAAGCGGTCGGAGCCAGGGACGAACAGATCAGCGACGCACTCAGAACCGCACGTTGTAAAGCAGCTTGAAGTTGCGCCCCATCTCCGGAGCCAGATCCTTGATGAGCGACAAGTGGTTTCGGTACAGCTCATTCGTCGCGTTGTCCAGGCGCGCGGTGATCGTGTGGGCGACATCGCCGCCGCCGAACGTGTACGCCGCGAAGAGCCGAAGGAGCTGGTATCCGTCAGTCTCCGTCTCGGTCGCGAAGATCCGATCCTGTTTTGCGGCGACGATCACCTCGCCACCTGCCTGAAACGCCGCTGTGCTGATACCGAAGCCCGCCGCGAAACCGCAGCGGAGGAATGCGCGGCAGCGGCTCTTCGCTGTCCTTGAGCGTCCCTCGCACGTAGTCGAGGCCGAGCTCGACGAAGAGCCGTGACGTAATGGCCAGGTCCGTGTGAGCTTCGAAACCCTGAAGGATGCTGTCCGCTCCCACGTACTCGATGATCGGGAACGCGTCTCCTTCCTCTGCGGCAGCTTCCTCTCCAATGTCTCGGCTGGGGAACCGCTCCGCGAACTCGGCGAGTCGCGCAGCGAACTCTTCTTCTGAAACCGGCGCGGTAAACACGAAGTCGCGGATGTCGTTGCGGAAATAGGTGACCTCGCCGGACGCGCGCGAGGAGCGCCAGCGGAGCGACAGGTCGAACCCGAACGCGTGCTCAGGTTCGAGATCAGGATTCCCGATTTCGAAGGCGAAGTTCCCCGGGTGGGGGCCGAAGAAAAACAGCTCCTCGAGCGCCGGATTACGGGCAGCTCGCGCCCCGCTGACCGCAATCGTCAGTCTGTCGTCTGCCGCCGCCGGCCGGAACAGGAGGCCCGCGGAGCCCGAGCCGCTCGTAAAGTCCCGCTTCTCCTCACCAAATGGCTCGTAATTCGTGCGATCGACGCGGCCGCCGAACTGAACCGTCACGTGCGGCCAGGTGAGTTCCTCATAGAGGAAGGCCGCGAAGCCGCGCTGATCGACGGCGGGCGAGAGCGCCTCCGCGCCGACGGCGTCGAACGCTCGGTCCAGTACCCATCCGCCGATGCTGCCCTTCAGCCGGCCGACGGTCCGGTGCGAGCCCATCACTTCGACTTCAACGGTGTTGTTCGTGAAGGCCGTCCCAACTTCGTCACCCACCAGCTCCTCGTGCTTGTAGCGCCGTACCGCGAGCGTCGCGCGGTACGCATCGAACGCCGTGTCCAACCCCTGCGCGCCGCCGCGCAACGAAAACGCATGCTTGCGGGGGGTCAGCTGCACCTGCCCCTCTTCGACCACCGGGGCTCCGTACTTCGTGTCGTCGTATCCGTAGCTGCCTCCGAAATAGCCCTTGGCGCCCGTCCAGGAGAGCCCGACATTGCCAAACCCGCTGCGCGACTGCGAGTTCAAGACTTCGCCCTCGGGCGTGTCCACATCACCCGGAGCGCCGGCCGCCGCCTCCCGCGTGCAGCGCAAAGGTGCCGTTGCCCGCTTGCACGTCGCCCGCGGCACCGCCTTCGTTCGCAGCTGTCCCGAGGTCGAAAGTGAAGTTGCCGTTGGCGCGCCTCACAGGTCTCGTTGGGATGTCCTCGGTGATGATGTTTACAAGGCCGCCAATGGCGTTGGCACCGTACAGGAGCGTCGCAGGTCCCCGGACGACTTCAATCCGCCGGGCTCCAGCAGGGTTGATAGTCACGCCGTGATCGCCCGACTGGCTGGAGAGATCGCTCATGCGCTGGCCGTCCTGCAGAATCAGGACGCGATCGCCGCCGAGCCCTCGAATCACAGGCCGCGCTGGCGCCGGACCGAAGCTCCGCGCGGCAATGCCCGGCTCGTTCTGCAACGTGTCGCCAATCGACATCTCGAGCTGTTTCGTCAGGTCCTGGCCGACCAGCACCGAGGTGGGCTGGAATGTTTCAAACTGGCTGCGTGCTTCGCCGCTGACCGAGACGACCTCCTCGAAGTGCAGTTCTGGATCGACCGTCACGTCGATGCTGGGACCTGCGGTGGTCGACACCGTGACCTCCGTCCGTCGTGACGAATAACCCGAGGAGTGGACAGAAAGGTGGTATGTGCCAGGGGGAACGTCAGTGAACGTAAAAGTACCGTCTGGCGCCGATGTGGTCTGGCGCCTCAGTTCGTCGATCTGGATCGTGGCGCCTGGAATAGCCTCACCGGAAAGTGAGTTGAGCAATCGGCCTGATAAGGACAGACCACCCTGAGCCACGACGTGGGCGTTGAGTCCCAGTGCGAGTGCCACCACGACGCTGGCGAAAGCGCGTACGTGCATGATCAGCCTCCAATTGTGAATTGAAGTTGCCGAAACGACGGCGGGTCTCAAGACCCGTCGCTACGCAACCGGAGGTGAACGGGCGGGAAGACGGAACGAACCCTGCAGTCCCTGGGCAAAGACGTCACGTGGTCGCAGGCGGTCGGAGGAACGGTGTTCTGTGATCAGCCGACCGGTCAGCTCGGGTGCCGAGCCGATCGATCGCAGCCAATGGCAGAGATAACAGTGGTCGGTCTCCGCGTGGGCGGTCAGCTGCTGGGCTGCCCAGCGGTGTGCGCTGGCGTCATGCGGCGCGGGCGGAAGATCGCACAGATCGGCTGCGCGAGCATGGAACAAACCCGACGCGCCACCGAGGAGCGCGACCAAAAGCGCGAGTGCGGTGAATCGGCGCACCATCCTTACGGTAGCGGGCCTTTGCAGCCGCGTCAAGCCGGCCAATTATTAAGCCGCGACTACGGGACGCGGATCACCGCGGATCTACGCGGATGGCGACCGGCAGCCGGGCGAAGCCCGGCTCGTGGAAGGGTGAGCGATCGAGGTGAAGAACACCCCCCCAATCAGTCCGGTGTTCTTCACCTCGACCGCTCACCCTTCCGCGCGCGCCTGCGCGCGGCCGGTCGCTCGTCGGTCGGCAAGGGCCGCGTGCTCGGACACGCGCATCCAATCGCCAAGATCCGCGTAGATCCGCGCCGATCCGCGTCACGTGATGACAAGCTAGGACATCAAGACGAACACCCTGAAAATCCTCTGATACAGTAAGTCCGCAAGGGCACATGGCGGCCGAACATGATCACGGCGGGCGATTCACGGGGGTTTACTATGGGTGGGCGAACCTCATCGTGGCTGCCGTGGCGATGGTGGCTACGCTGCCGGGCCGGACCCAGGGGCTCGGTCTGGTGACGGAACCTCTGCTCGCCGATCTGCGGATTGACCGCGTTTCGTACGCCACCATCAACTTGTGGGCCACGTTGATTGGCGCCCTGTTCTGCCTCCCCTGTGGCCGGCTCACGGATCGTCTGGGCGCACGCGCGGTGCTCGCGGGGCTGCTTGCGAGTCTGGGCGCGACCGTCATCGTGATGGGACAGACGACCGGATTCGTGGCCCTCTGCATCACCATCACGTTGACCCGCGGCCTCGGGCAGAGCGCGCTCTCGGTGGTCAGCCTGGCCCTTGTCGGGAAGTGGTTTGCACGCCGCCTGAACCAGGCAATGGGTATCTACGCACTGCTGGTCGGGGTCGGATTTGTGATTGCGTTTCCGCTGGTTGGACAGGCCGTTCAAACCTCTGGATGGCGCGCGGCGTGGTCCGGCATTGGCATCGCGCTCCTGCTGCTGACGCCGCTCGCGTGGGTCACGGTTCGCAATGATCCACTGGACGAACCACTCGAGCGGGCCGGAGCACCGGAACCGGATAGCCTGACTGTTGCCGACGTTGCCGATGGATTGGCAGATGTTGAAGAGATCAAGGCTCAACCATCGGACCTGACCGTCCGGGCCGCCTTGCGCAGCGCCGCATTCTGGATTTTCGCGCTCTCGAGCTCCATCTTCGGACTCGTCTATTCAGGAATTGCCTTGTTCAACCAATCCATCCTCGAACAGCGCGGGTTCGACGCCTCGACGTATTACCAGGTGCTGGTCATCAGCACCTTGCTCGGACTCGTGGCAAACTTTGCCGGAGGATGGCTCGCCACGTGGTGGCCGATTCAGCGACTCATGGGCGTTGGGATGGCGGTACTGGCGGTGGCTCTTCTGGCCCTGCCCCACGTCCAGTCACAAAGTCAGGTTGTCCTCTACGCCGTGGCGATGGGAGTTGCAGGCGGCATCGTGACGGTGGTCTTCTTTTCGGTCTGGGGCCAGGTGTTCGGCCGAAGCCATCTGGGCCGCATCCAGGGCTGCGCGCAGATGATGACGGTCCTCGCGTCGGCCGTCGGTCCACTGCTTCTTGCGGAAACGCTAGAGCGCACGGGATCGTACGATCAGATTTTCTACGGGCTCGCCGCGGTGGTCGTTGCGCTTGGCGTGGGCGCCTGGTGTGTCAGGCTTCCGCATCGCGATCGTCGATCCTTCAGTCCTGACTTGTCCGGAGCCGTGACGGAAGCCTCCTGAGGAGGGCAGATGGCAGCGCTGAGACGACTTCCGTGGCTTGTAGCCACAGTCCTGTTGATGCTTCTGATGTTTACGGTTGGCTGGGTCGTGGCCACGGTCGGGATCGGAGCCGCCGTCGACGAGGCCTCCCTGACCGACCTCGAGCGGCGGTTTGCCGAGCAGATGCGCGGCGTCGCGCTCGTCGGCGAGTTCACCATCGCGGGTCGCGAGGATCGAACACGTAACCCTGATCGTTACGACATTTCGAGTGTGGAGAAGGTGGGAGACGACCGCTGGCGGTTCAACACGCGCGTGCGGTACGGGACAATCGATGTCTCGCTGCCAATCACAGTGCCCATGCGGTGGGTCGGCGACACACCCGTGATCATGATGACCGACTACACGATTCCCTCAATGGGTACGTTCTCGGTGCGTGTCTTTTTCTACGGTGACCGCTACGCAGGCACGTGGCAGCACGGGGAAGTCGGGGGCCACATGTTCGGTCGTATCGAGAAACAGCAGATCGGAGGGTCCTAGTTTAGTTTTCAGTTTTCAGTTTTCAGTTCAGAGCGTTTTCAAGAACGCGATCAACGCGCCACGGTCGTCCGGCGTCAGCGCCAGACCAAACGGGTGGCCTGGCACGCGATCGCGCCTGGCCGGATCGAACCATTCTTCGAGATTCTGCACCGCCCCGGCGTGCTGGAGCGGGCCGCGATACCACACCCCTCTCAGTGACGGCACTTTGTAGTATCCCGTCCCTTTGCGCGTGCGCAGCGCGAGGTCTGGATCGGTGCCGACCGAGCGATCGATGATGCCGTACTTGTCAAAATGATCTGCCGGCACCCTGAATCCATCGACCGGCGTCAACATGTTGCTCGTGTACAGCGGTGGCGTGTGACAAAGGTCACAGCCCTCACTTCGAAACAGTGCGCGCCCTCGTTCGGCTCGTTCGTCGAATGGATTCGGGTTGGGCGGAGGCTTCAGCGCATAGACAAACCGGCCGAGCGCGAACAACTGCTCGTCGCTGTAGCGCTGCAGGCTCGTTGGATTGGGAAGGGGATCGAGCAATGCGAATTTTCCAAATGTGTCCAGTGAATTGGCTCCCTGCACAAGGGCCACATAGCGCATCAGATCGGCAATCGAGCGCTGAAGAACGACCCCGGTGTGATCGAGATGTTTGAGATTGGCCACGCCAATCAAGTCCGGAATCTGAGCCGGAGTGAACACGTTGAGGTTGACCCGGGTCGAAACGCCGGGAGGGATTGCTGCGTACGCTGCGGCGATTTCCTCGAGCGACATCTTCGAAATTCTGGCCGCGGGGTCCGGCTGCAACCACGGCATTGAAAAGAAGGTCCGCTGACCGAGCCGAATTGACTCCAGCAGAGCCCGAGAATCGCCCGACCGTTCGGCCTGCACTCGCATGTTGGCCGCAAGAATGCGATCGACAGCAAAGTTGCCCTGCGCGCCCTTGAGCAGTGAACCGTCGGGCATGACGCGCGCATGGCACATGAGACATGCGCCACTTCCGACCTCAACGACCCCTTTCCTGCGGATGACGTACCGCGAGAACGGCATGATGCCGTCATTGGTCACGGGCACGTTGTGAAGGTCATACCACGAACGATCGCGGACCTGGGAAAGCGTGAACGACGCACTAAATCCGATTGGCGCATCGAACACGAGCTCACCGGCCGCTATCCATTCGGCATCCGATTGCAGCTTGGAGGCCTCGAAGACCACTTCGGGCTCCCGGGCTTCGAGCCACGCCAGGTATTCGGGTGGTTCATGCCCAGGCGCGTAGATCGGATAGCTCTTGTAAATTGGTCTGACAGGAATGCGGTAGTAGTAGTCCGGCGCCACGTGTCTGGGTGATGCCTCGGCATGCACCAGCGGCACCTCGAACCTGTCCAACTCGTGTTCATCCCATGCTCGAGGGACGGCTTGTTGAGAGTGCGTGGCTCTTCCCACGAGGAGAAGAGCCACAACGATGAACGCCAATCCACCTCTCGAGGCCATCTATCGCCCGCCAAAATTGAACCGCGCGCCCAATCTTGCCGTCCGTGGAAGACCCGGGAACCCCAGCACGCTCTCGTACGTGGTATCGCTCAGATTGTCCACCCTCACAAATACCGTCAAATCCTCTGACAGTCGGACCTCGCCGCCGAGGCCGAACAGTGTGTACCCAGGGTTGACCGTGATGTCCACGACGCGGCCTGCCGGGAATTGCGGCGACGGAACGGCGACCAAACCCAGGAACGCCGCGTCGTGTCGCTGACCTACGGCGCGCAGATCGAAGTTGATGCTCGCGCGTCTCCGCACATATGAAAGGCGGACTGATCCGGAATGTTTTGGCCGCCGCAGTAAAGGCTGCCCGGGCTGGAACTGCTCGCTGGTGCTGACGAACGAGACAACTTCCGTGTCGACCAGCGCATAGCCTGCACTGGCCGTGAGACCCGCCATCGGCCGCTGCAGCGCGGCTTCCACCTCCCAACCGTTCGACTTCGAACCATCGATGTTCAGGAAGTCGGGGCGCCCGTCGGGACCGAAACCTGTCGAACGGAACGCCACCTGGTCTTTGAAGTGGTTGTTGAAGTAGGTGACACGGACCAGCCAACGCTGGTCAATGAACGTCATCTCGGTGCCGACATCAAAGGTGCGCGCACGTTCGGGATGAAGGTTGGGATTCCCATCGGTAAAGGCCGAGCTGTAGAGCTCTCCAAAGACAGGGTTCTTGATGCCTTTTCCGACATTCGTAAACGCCTTGATCGACGAGACAGGACTATCGCTGAACGGGCGCAGGTAGCCCCCCAACGACAGCTTGGGAATCACCTCCGTCCCGTACCGCGAATTGTCGTTCACACGAGCGCCGATTCCTGCAAACCATCGATCGCGGCCGTTGAACTGCTGCTGGACGAAGTACGCATGATTCTGGACGAGGAAGCTGGCGTTCAACGGATCGCTTTCTCGCTCGTACTCGTAACCGGCACTCAGGACCTGGGTGCGAAGCCACGTGACATTGGCTTGGTACCGCACGGCCGGCCGACGGAACTGGCTTTCGAACGTGGAAAGAAAGTCGCCGCGTGGAAACGCGGTCCGCGCCAGAAACCGCTGAGGCCCGAGAGGGGTTGAGTTTGTCTGGAGCGCAGTGAACTCCTCCTGATTCAAGAGCCGCACCAGGCGCGGGCTATTCGGGAAGATTGCGCCGGGTGTTCCCTCGAGCACGGCATAGACGTTGTAGGCTGGATCGACGACCCGATCTTCGGCAACACGCGCAGAACGGAAGTATGCGACGGTTGCTGTCTGGTCGATGCGCGAGGTCGCAACGTGAGAGAAGTTCAGATGCCACGAAAGGTCTTCGGTGTCGGCGGCGGTCCCCGTATCGCGGGCACCATACGCGGTGGGCCCTACGGCGCGACCATTCGCGTTGCTGTAGCGCACACCTGTGCGCAGGGTCGCGCGTTCATCGAGAACGATACCGACGTTGCCGTTCACATCCGTCTCGTCGAAGCGGTCGGGTTCCGGCAAAACTTCCCCGAAAGCTCCGTCGCTTCCCCGAAACGAAATACCGGCGTGGTAGTCCAATCGGTTGCGGGCGCCGCCGAGCAAGTGCAGGTCGCCTCGCCAGGTATTCAGGCTTCCACCCTCGACGGAACCGGAGATCTCGGGTCGATCGGAAGGGCCGGCACGTCTCGTAAACACCTGCACCACGGAACCAATCGCGTCAGACCCATACAGCGCGGACTGCGCGCCGCGCACGACCTCGACGCGCGCGATTTCTGCGCCCGAGATCCGGCTGAAATCGAACTGACCGCCGCTGTTGTTGACGCGAACGCCGTCAACGAGCACCAGGTTGTAGTCCGATTCACCGCCCCGCGCGAAGAGCGACGCCTGTGCACCTTCACGGCCGGTGCTCTCGACGTTGAGCCCGGGAACCCAGCGCACGATGTCACCGAGCTGGCTGCTGCCGAGCGATGCAATATCAACCGTGTCCAACACTGAAATCGATTCGGTGCTTGTCGCCAGACTCTCCGCGGTTCGGGACGCCGTGACCACCACGGTGTCCGTCACGGACCCGATGCCCAGCACGATGTCACGTTCGGTTCGCGCGGAGACGGTCTGCAGTTCGACGGTCTGAGCGGAAAAGCCGTCCCGCCGCGCGCGCAATTCAACCAGGACACCGGCCGGCACGTCGAGGCGGTATCGCCCGTCCGGGCCGGTCCTTGTGGTTGCGACTGTCCGGCTCCCGATGATGGCTTCGATTGCTGTCCCCGGCAGCAGGCCCCCGGAACGATCGGTCACCGTACCTGTAACAGTCACGCTCGGGCCCTGGTCGGGTGCTTGCGCGCGCAACTGATCCACCCCAGACGCAAACGTTGCGAGCCAAACGAACAAGAAAGGGAAAAAGCGAGGCGAAAGACGTCCAGACATCGAATCTCCTTTCCGGCGTAGCCACGCGCCGGTCTTCCGTCGAAGGACGGAAGGATAGGGACGTGCCTGGCAATTCGGTGTCCTGACTCGCGGATCCTGGCGGCGGCTCTTTCGTCTTCCCATGCCGGTCAGGCACAGTGACGCGACTCATCGAGAGTCGTTGTGGCGAGCAACCGCTCCCCGCTTACAGTGGCGGGACCGTGTGGGCCTCTCACCCACTTCCCGTTTCACCAGGGAGGCGTCGTTAAGGGCGCGGATTATAACATGCGGTGCCACTCATCTTCCCCAACCGGTTAAGATGGAGCCACGCCACGGACATCTGAAACGGAGCCGGTATGACGATCTTGCGCAAGTGGCTCATCCTGATTCACCGCTACCTGGGCATCGCGCTGAGCCTGCTGTTTGTGGTCTGGTTCGCGTCGGGCATTGTGATGATGTACGCGGGAGGCATGCCGCGCCTGACTCCTGAGCTGCGCCGCGACCGGCTTCCAGCGCTGGATGTGTCCGGTGTTCGCATTGCTCCGGCGGATGCCGCCGAACGTGCCGAACTCGGAAGCATGCCTGAGCGCGTCGTTCTGTTGAGTGTGATGGGTCGGCCTGCGTATCGCTTCCCAGGGGCCGCGACAGTTTTTGCGGACACCGGGGAGCTGTTCGATGAGGTCGGTGAGATAGAGGCTCGTACCGTCGCCAGCCGGTTCATGAGCCTTCCTGACAACCAGGTGCGCTATGTCCGAACGCTCACGCGCCCCGATCAGTGGACGCTGACCCAGGGGCGTCGCCAGATGCCTCTCCATAAGTTTGCGGTGAGCGACACCGCTGGCACCGAACTCTATGTCTCCGCGCCGCTCGGTGAAGTCACGGTCATGACCACACGTCGTGGTCGCGCGCTGGCATGGATAGGGACGATTCCACATTGGCTGTACTTTGCGCCGCTTCGGTTGAACCAGCCGCTCTGGTACCGCATCGTCGTGTGGGCTGCGGGGCTCGGCTGCGTGCTCGCGGTCATTGGACTGATTCTTGGCGTCACACAGTTCAGATGGTCGCGCCCCATCCGGCGGTCGTCTGTCCCCTACTCGGGTTGGATGCGCTGGCACTACGTCACCGGCGTGGTCTTTGGAGTCTTCACGCTGACGTGGGTCTTCAGCGGTCTTTTGTCGATGGAGCCTTTCGCCTGGACGAACGCACGAGGCCTGGAAGTCAGGAGCGAGCTGTTCACGGGCGGTCCTTTGGATCTCGCGCAGTTTCAGAGAATGGATCCGACAACCTGGGCCAACCTCCTCGAGGGGCGGGCCATCAAAGAAGTCGAGTTCGTGAAAATCCAGGACGACCCGTACTACGTCGTACGACATGCTCCAGACGCGGATCGCGGAGAGAAACGACCGGAACGGCTCCATCAACCGTACTACGTGACCGGAAGGGCTGAACCCGATCGACTGCTGATCTCTGCCACAACGCTCGAGATCCGACGCGACCCGTTTACCGTCGACTCATTAATGACGCGGCTACGCACGGCGGTTCCTGACGCGACCATCATCGAATCGCAACTGCTCACTGAATACGACTCCTACTACTATTCGCGAGGGCGACAGACACCGTTGCCGGTGCTGCGCGTAAAATTCAACGATCCGGCTCAAACCTGGTTCTACATCGATCCGGAGATGAGCCAGCTCCTCTCTCAGGTCCCTCGATTGGCGCGTGTCGAACGCTGGCTGTACAACGGACTCCACAGTCTGGATTTTTCCTTCTGGTATCAGAAGCGGCCGCTGTGGGACATCGGCATGATTCTGTTGAGTCTTGGCGGCCTCGCTTCGAGCGGGATTGGATTGTATTTGGGCGTCAAACGATTGGGTCGTGGCGCGCGGACCGTACGGCACGCCGGTGCGTGGGAAGGCGACGATTCCGTGGAAGCCGGTGTCGCGGGGGCGGGGGCTAAAGCCCCCGCGCTACAGGTCAGCACCGCTCAACGCCCGCACGCGTAGCGCCCACACTCGTAGCGCGGGGGCTTTAGCCCCCGCGAGGGCATCACCGTTCAAAATCGACCTGACGGAATCAGAACCGGTACCGCGCCGTGGCCAACACGAGTCGTGGAATCGCGTACTGTGCCGGCGAAAACTCGCCCTCCTGCGCAATCAAATAGACATTGTCGGTGATGTTCTCAATGTCGAGCTGGAACGAGAGCTTTCCACGGGCATTGCCCGACCGCAGGAGATCAATCCCGAACGACAGATTCGCGGTGAAGTGCCCCGGTATGCGAGCGGCGCCACCCGATGAAGTGGCGTCCTCGTGATCGGCTTCTCCCGCGGTGTGCTCGTGACCTCCTACTCCATGACCCATCGGCGTGCCGCTGCCGTACTCCAGAATGGTCCCCGCCCAGGCACCGCTCCGCGCATGGCGATACGTCAAGCCGCTCGTGAATGTGTGCGTCTGATCCATGGGAGCGAGGAAGCGGTTGGTGTCTGTGATGTGCTCCGCTTCCGTGACAAACCCGCCCGTGACCGGGTTGTAGAAATTCACCCGTCCGAGTGCGTAGTTGAGATAGCCTGTAACGCCATACCGCGAGAGCGACGGTACTTCGGCCCTCACCTCGAGACCGTGGGCGCGGCCGCGATCGAAGCTTGCGTACGAATAAATACGCGAATCGGGCCACACGGTGGTGTGCACGGGATTGTCGGATGCGCGGTAATAACCGGTCACTGCAAGCCGCACCGGCCCGGCCACCGTGGATCCCCCCAACTCGACCTGATGCTCCGTCGTCGCTTCCAGAGCGCCGGCAGAGCCACACCAATTTCGCGAATCCGCTGGGTCAGACCGGCACTACTCGTGAGGATGCCCTCGATGGGCGGCGGCACGAAGAAGTGGTTGTACGACGCGTGGACGACGGCGTTCCTACCGACCCGAACCGCGAGATTGACGCGCGGACTGGCCTCGGTGGCCGTCGTGACCAGACTGTAATGATCGAGTCGCACACCAAGGTCGGCCGTCACACGATCGCCAAACTGGATCCCGTCCTGCAGGTAGGCACTGATCTGACCGCCAGATTGCCGGTCGGCAAAATTCACCGGGTCACCCGTGACATGGACATGGGGCCACTCGCGCAGGTGCGTCAACGTGCGGTAACCGGAATAGTTGTACGACAGCACCTCGTCGGGACGCAGGCGAACCGCGTCAATTCCTGCTTTTATCGACGTGCCTACCTGCGAAACGCGTCACGTCGGCCTTGCCGCCAATCGTCAGCAGCTCACGATCGAATGCGGCGGCAGCGGTCAACGGCCCGGCCGCCGGTGACAGCCGTGAACTCGACCAGCGCTGATAGAACGAGGCACCGATGGCGACGTTCGACGAAGCTTTCGTCCATCCGATGATGGATGTCTGCTGGCGGTTCCGCTCTTCGGCATTTGCCAGGGGCCGCTGCTCGACATCGAGCGGAGTCTTTGGAATCTCGAAATTGTCGCCATCACCCATCACCACGATTCTCAACGCGCCAGATCCAGCAAGGTTCACGTCGAGCTGGGCAAAGCCGTGCCCACCGGTCCCGCTGTCGTGGATGGCCACTGGATCGGGCGGACTCAGAAAACGATCCGATGTGAACATCGATCCGAACACGTAGTAACCAAAGCGGTTGCGATGCCCGCCGATTTCGCCCGTCGCATTTCCACGTCCCGCCTGGCCTCCGCTGGCCGACACGAACCCCGTCGTGCTGCATCCGCAGCCCGGACTTGGTGACGATGTCAACGACGCCACCGAAACGATTGCCGTACTCGGCCGAGAAGCCACCTGTCATGACATTCGCCGTATCGATCGACGAGTGGACTGAGCCCTGGAGACAACAGGAAATGCGGATTCTCCCAGAAGGACACGCCATTGATGACCGGATTCAACGCGACCTCGTGACCACGGATGTGGACGAAGTCGTCGTGACCGCGAATCATGCCGGGCGCCGCCGTCACGATCGCATCGGTCAGGTTCGTCTGCTGACTCGCGGTCAGGGTTTCGAATTGCTGAGCTCGTTTACGAGACCGTCGAACTTGGCGAGTGTGTGCTCAAGCTTCGAGACGCCTTCAGCCGTGACCTGAACGTTGACCTCGAGACGGCTCAACGTCGAACGGCAGCGTAACGACCTTGATTTCTCGAGGCTCGAGCGTGAACTGCAATTCGCGTGGCGAAAACCCCTCGGCCGACCCCGACAGCACGTACTTCACCCGGCATACCTGCTGGACGATGAACCGCCCGGCTTCCGTCGAGCGGAGATCTCGAACTTCGCCGGCTCGATAAGGACTTCAGCGTCATCGGTTGCACCGGGCAGCGCCGACCCATCAGCGGCGGTGACGGCCTGCCCCGATGGTCGCCTCACTTTGTGCGAGAACCTTCGCCGCAACAGCAGCAGAGCATGCATGCAGCGGCTGCGCCCCGCAGGATGCTTGAACGAACTGTGGATCCCACTTCCCCCTCCAGCCCGCGACCAGCGGCGGAAAAAGCTGACGTAGCCCGAGGCCAGAAGCCTCGATCGCTGTTCTTAAACAGGTTGACTGTGCAGGGCTCGCGAACTTACGCGCGGGGGGGTGGTGTCGTGGGTGACGCGGACAGATCGAGAAGCGGGACGTTGGGTATGACGTGCCGCTCGGCAGTCAAAAAAGGAGTGTCAAGTTCGATGGGAGGCTCAAACGGTCCATTCCATGCCAGAAGCGAAAACAGATCGCCGGTGGCGCTGTCGCAGGCCACCATCGCGCACGCCGGACTTTCGGACGGTTCCCCGCCCGGTTTGGAATGCATCGGGCAGATTGCGCCCGGCATGGCATGGTGCTCGCAGACTTCTGGAGTGGAAGTCTCGGACCGACCTGACGAGCTACTCGTTGACGACAATTCCAGCACGTGTATGGCCATCGGCACCACGGCACCGGCCGTGACATGCCAGACCATGAACAGCGCGGCGATCGTCGGGAGCGTGCTCCGCCAGAATTTCATGTCCGACTGCAGAATATGTCTATCACCAGCACGCGTCAAGCTCAGCGGCACAAAGGATTGGGGATTCGGGATTGCTATCTGGCCGTGATCCTCCCAATGAGCGGTTCGTGCAGCGGGTCGATGTGATCGTGGAAGGTGCACTCACGTGGCATCTCGAACACGGAGGTCTCTCCACTTTGCCCGGGAACCAGAAATCCCACGCGCGCCATCTCCGGACAGTCGGGGCGCGAATGATCGTTGTGCGGACTCGAGAACATGTCGTGCGGTCGCACGTCCTGGTTGACGAACGTGATACGCCCTCCAATCCCGATTAACACTTCTTTGGGACTGACACCATTGGCCCCAATCGTGACCGTGGCGGTCAGCGGCGGCGTGTTGGGCACGGGAGGTGCGATCGGTGGAGGTGAGGGTCCGGCCGGAGGGGTCGGCGTGCCACTACTGCCACCGCATGCCACACTGGCGACGCAGAGCACCGAGGTGACAATGCCGGCCAACCACCGTGTGAACCCCATGTGCCTTTTGCCGGCAAGCCTCATGCCGATGCGATCTCAGTCGATTGCCGGTTTGTTCCCGTCCCTGGACGATTCGAACGATTTACCCCGGCCGTAAGCACTTACGGTGGCGGAAACTGTTAACGCGATGATAGTAACCCTGAACGGTGGTCCAGGCAGTGATTACAGCCGTCCGGAGTTGGCCCATCGCAAGTCGTCCGGGCACGCCCTTTGCCCTGATTCCTGCGTGCGCCTCTGTTTGCTCATAGCGGTCCTCTCGCTCACGGCCACCAACGTCTACGGTCAAAGCTCTCCTCAGCAGGATGTGTCGAAGCCTTCCGGCGATGGCTGGAATTGGACGACCGACCTGTCGGCATTCTTCGGCTTCAACTATCAGCGGCGCAAGTTCACCGACTTTCAGGAATGGGAGTCGCAGAACTGGTTCATGGGCGCCGGGACACGGCAGACTCGACGAGGCACAGTGACGGTGGCGTCGATGCTTTCGCTGGAACCGTTCACGATTCAGGACCTCGGCTCACCCCAGGTGTTTCAGACTGGCGAAGTCTTCGAGCGGGCGCCTCTCATCGACTATCAACATCCACACGATCTCTTGATGCAGTTGGGCCTCTCATACAGACATCCTGTCGCGCAGATAGCCCTCACGTTTTCGGGTTGGCTGGTTGGGTCGCCGGCGTTTGGCCCCCCGGTCTTCATGCATCGTCGATCGGCACTCGATAATCCGCAAGTGCCTTTGTCTCACCACTATCTCGATTCGGTCCACATCTCCAGCAACGTGCTCAGTGCAGGCGTGGAACTGCAGCCGTTTCGATTCGACACCTCCTGGTTCCACGGACGGGAGCCCGACGAGAATCGAACCGATATCGACGCCGGACCGCTCGATTCGTGGGCTGCCCGCGTGGAATGGAGTCGCGGCGGCTGGAGAGCACAGGTTTCCGGCGCCCGTCTACATGAGCCCGAAATCCTGGAACCCTTCGATCACACCAAGCTCAGCGCCTCGGTGATCTACTCCTGGCGAACGCTCGATGCGATGCTCGCCTGGGGCGAGACGCGCGAAATCCACGGCAATCTGGATGCGTACCTTCTCGAGGCGCACGCGCAACTCAGCCCGCGTGACGCCGTCTACGGGCGCGCCGAGCTGGCCGCCAAAGATATCCTCGACAAAGGGGGCTTCCACCCGATTGGGTTCCAACATCCGCACCGCATCTCACGGGTGGCCGCGTTTACGGCTGGGTACGTCCACGATTTCGCCGTGTTACGGTTCGGTCGTGTCGGCGTGGGTGCGGATATCACCGCGTACACGATCGCGGAGAACCTTCGAGACAGCTACGGCTCTCCACAGTCGTTCCACGTGTTCGTGCGCTTCCGAACCGATCGGCCGCAGGCGCACGTGCATTGAAAGAACTCAAACGCAGAGTTCCGCTTGCTTTATAGGCCCGCCTCGAGCCGGGTCCAACGAGCAGGACCCGGCCTACGTACCAGGGGTTGGGGCTGCGGGCCTTAAAGGCCCGCGCTACGCAGTCGCCGATCCACAGATCCGTGTAGCGCGGACGCTTCAGCGTCCGCGTTCCCTGTCCGTCAGCCCGGCGATCCTCCGTTCATTGAGGAAGCCAGCCGCTCAAACGTGCTTGTTGTTCGGCCGAGATGTCAGGACGTGTCTCGAGCACCCACCGCCGTCTGGTCTCGCTGCCAAGCGTGATGTTCAACCGCACCAATTCGTCACGCCGCGCAACGAGCACAGATACAGCGTCCCAGGTTGATATTGCGCCAGGCGGCTGTCGAGCTGCGCGGCGCGCACCCGAACCTCACCGATTGCCAGGATCTCGTCGCCGACGCTGAACCCGGCCCGTGAGGCCACACCATCTCCGCAACCTGCGTGACCAGCAATCGGCCATTGTCGTTGCGCGTCGTGGCTCCGAGCGACGCGCGCGGGGTCTGGGTCGTCTCGCGGAACTGCAGCCCGAACCAGTCGAACGCTTCACGGTAGTCGAGCTCCGCTGCAGATTCGACGGCAGCTGCAAACCACTCGCGCACCCCACGGGGCGATCCCATGACTTCTTCGACCAGAACTTTGAAGTCCTCGGGGGTATAGCCCTTTGGACCCGAATAGCGTTGGTAAGCCAGCCGCATCAGATCATCGAGGGTTCTGGCGCCGCCAGTTCCTCGTCGGATCATCGCATCGAGAAGAAAGGCGAGGACCGAGCCTTTCGTGTAGTAGCTGATCGACGTGTTCGCGGAGTTCTCGTCCGGACGGTAAAACTTGATCCAGGCGTCGAACGAAGCGCGGTTCACCGGCTGAACCAATCGGCCCGGCGTCGACTGCACTGATTCGATGGTCGCGGCAAGCGCCTGCAAAAACTCCTCGCGCGATGAGATTCCAGCGCGCTCGAGCAGAAGATCTCCGTAATAGTCCGTAAATCCTTCGGCGATCCACAGACTCTCCGTGTAGTTTTCGTTCTCGTAGTCGAACGGACCCAGCTCGATTGGTCTGAGACGCTTCACGTTCCACGCATGAAAGAGCTCATGACAGGCCTGGCTGAGCCAGGTCAGGTATGCCGGGCGCGTGCTCGTGGACCACTGGCTCGCCATCATCACCGTGGAGTTCTTGTGCTCGAGCGCCCCAGCAGCAGCATCCGTAATGACATTCAAGAACAAGTACTTGTCGTAGGGCAGCCCGCGCCACAGCTTGAACACCTCGTGGACGATCTTTTCCAGGTCTTCGGTGGAACGTTCTCCGTCCCATGCACCGGTCTCGCCGATGTTCACCAGGTAATGTGGCTTGCCCTCAACCTGGAATTGATACACCGCAGGATTTCCCGCCACGATCGGCGAATCGACGAGCGTGTCGAAATCCGGTGCCAGGTAGTGGTGCGCCTGCCCACGTGGCGCTCCCGGCAGTCCCAGTCATGGTTTGCTTCCAGCCCGATGGCAGGACGAGCCTGACCTCATGAGGCCGAGCGCGGCGCTCGACGAGGGTGATGAACGTCGCAGCCCCGTTGAGGAGCGCAAATCGGTCGTCAACCCAGTTCGTTCGAACGCTCATCTCGTGCGCGTAGAGACGGTAATTGACGGTAATCGCGGCGGCCTTACCCGTTGAAACCCGCCATCGGTTCTTCCTTGTCTTCTCCACCTCCAACGAACGTCCCTGCCCGTCGCGCGCGGTGAACCCTTCCACATGCCGTGCAAATTCGCGCACCATGTACGAGCCGGGAGTCCACACGGGCATCATGAGCTCCACGTGTGGCTGCCGGTCCACTGGCACAACGGCTTCAACCTCGAGATAGTGCGTCTGGGGTGCGGTGAAGGTGACCAGGTAGCGAATCGGTTCGAGTCCTGGGCGCGCCACTGGGATGGCGGTGGCAAGGAGCGAGAATGAGCACGCTAGCAGCAGAAGCAGGTCGTCAATCGATATAAGCTGAGATGCCATTCGTGATTGGTGATTTGTGATTTGTGAATCGTTGACGATATCGACGCTATGCTTATCGCCAATCTTCATGGCGATCCGTCAACCGATATAAGAATCGCTGAAGTCATGGCGCACGTCATCCCGCTTACGGAAGTGCCGCAGCGAAATCCAAAGCCCGAGTGGCTCAAGGTGCGGGCGCCGGGATCGGAGACTTATCGCCGGTTGAAGGACTTGATGCGCCAGCTGGAGCTTCACACCGTGTGTGAGGAGGCTCACTGCCCGAACATCGGCGAGTGCTGGGACTATGGCACGGCAACCTTCATGATTCTCGGGGACGTCTGTACTCGGGCTTGCGGATACTGCGCCGTTGGACACGGCCGACCAGCGGCAGTCGATCCGGCAGAGCCGGCACGTGTGGGCAACGCCGTCGATCGCCTTGGGTTGTCCTATGTGGTCATCACCTCAGTCGACCGCGACGACCTGCCAGACGGCGGGGCTTCGATATTTGGCGAAACCATCAACGCCATCCGGCAACGTCGCCCCGACACTCGCATTGAGGTACTGATTCCGGACTTTCGCGGCGACGCGACAGCACTTCAGACGGTCCTGGACGCACGTCCGGACGTGCTCAATCACAATACCGAGACTGTGCCACGTCTGTATCGCCGGGCACGCTCAGGTGGTCGGTACGAGCGGACGCTCGAACTCCTCGATCGCGCTCGCACCTACGCGCCACACATCCCCACGAAATCAGGACTCATGGTGGGGCTGGGTGAAGATCGCGACGAGCTCCTCACGACCTTGATTGACCTTCGCCGCGTCGGATGCTCCATTCTCACGATCGGCCAGTATCTCCAACCGACGCGGGACCACCTGCCAATTTCCCGCTACTATCATCCAGACGAGTTCCGCGAGCTCAAGTCTTATGCGCTCGGGATTGGGTTCTCGCATGTTGAATCGGGCCCGCTCGTCCGCAGCTCGTACCACGCTCGAGAACAGGCTGACGGAGCCGCTGGAATTTAGCCAAGAGAACACTTAGCCAAATTCACTCTGTGTCCTCCGTGACCTCTGTGGTCAAGAGTTTTCTGTATTCTGCTAAGACTCAATGGATCTTCTGACCGTTCGGAAACAAATCGTCACGTGCGACCGCTGCCGCCGCCTTCGGATTTACTGTGCCGAAATTGCACGGGAGAAGAAAGCCGCACATCGGGAGGACGTCTACTGGGGCAAACCCGTGCCCGGGTTCGGTGACCCGCTTGCGCGGCTCCTCGTGCTCGGTCTGGCCCCGGCTGCGCATGGCGCCAACCGGACCGGGCGCGTATTCACCGGAGATGGTTCTGGCGACTTTCTGATGCGCGCCATGCATCGCGCCGGTTTTGCCAACATTCCCACGTCACGCCGGACGGACGATGGGCTCGAGTTGCGCGGAGCGTTCATTGCCGCAGCCGTCCGTTGCGCGCCACCCGACAACAAGCCGACACCCGAAGAGCTTCACACGTGCCAGGTCCACCTCGAGGCGGAAATTGCAGCGCTCTCTCAACTTCGCGTGGTCGTGGCACTCGGCAAGATTGCATTCGATGCGTGGTGGCGCGTGATGGCCACCAGGGGGATCGCGATTCGCCCGAGGCCCGCTTTTGCGCATGGCGCGCGGCGCGATGTCGAGGGTTGGCCGACGGTCATCGCGTCGTACCATCCCAGTCGTCAGAACACGAACACAGGAAAGCTCACGCCATCAATGCTGGACCGGATATTCAAAGATGCGAGAAAAATCGCGAAATCAGGAATTTCATGATTTCTTTGGTTTGTACACATGCGTACTCTGTCCGAAGAAGACTTCGGCCGATTCCATGATCGTTTCCGACAGCGTGGGATGAGGATGGATCGTCATCTTCAGGTCGGTCACCGTGGCGCCCATCTCAATTGCCAGTACGCCTTCGGCAATCAATTCCCCAGCACCAGGTCCGGCAATGCCGACGCCAAGGACACGCCCGGTGTCGCGATCGACGATCAGCTTCGTCAGGCCGTCGGTCCGATCGAGTGTGATGCTGCGCCCTGACGCCGCCCAAGGGAATTTCGCGACCTCGATGGGCCGATTCGCCGCACGGGCCTGCTGCTCCGTCAACCCGCACCAGGCGATCTCCGGATCCGTAAACACCACGGCAGGAATGGCCGCCGGTTCGAAAGCCGATCGCTGACCGAACGCCGCCTCGACCGCCACACGCGCTTCGTGCGACGCCTTATGGGCGAGCATCGGTTCTCCAACCACATCGCCAATCGCATAGATCGACGGTTCCGCGGTTCGTTGCTGCTCGTCGACTTCGATGAACCCTCTCGCGCCGATTTTCACTTTGGTGGCTGCCAGTCCCGGGATATCGGAATTCGGACGTCTGCCGACGGAGATCAACACTTTGTCGAAGAGTTGGTGAGGCTCTGTGACGGCCTGCCCCTTCCAGCGTGACAGCAATCCCGGCTCCGTCCTCCTCCATGCTGACGACCTTGGTCTCGAGCAGCACGGCTTTGCACAGACGCTCCATTCGACGCGCAAGCGGCGTCACCAGATCGCGATCGGCCCCAGGCAGCAGGCCCGACGTCATCTCGACAATCGCCACGCGAGATCCCAGCGCGGCATAGACGCTGCCAAGCTCGAGACCGATGTAGCCGCCGCCAATCACGAGCAGGTTGCGTGGAACGTCGGTCAACTCCAGCGCCGATGTGGAATCGAGCACGCGCGGACTCTCGAGCGACAGTCCCGGGACCCGTGCCGGACGCGACCCGGTTGCCAGAATCGCACGTTCAAAGCTCAGCTGATCGTTTCCCTCTGCGGTTTCGACGGTCACGGTGTGGGGATCGACGATCGACGCGGTGCCCTGCAGATACCTCACCTTGCGCTGACGGGCAATCTGCCCGAGCCCATCGGTCAGACGCTTGACGACGCTGTCTTTCCAGTTGCGCAGGTTGACGAAGTCGATTCGAGGTTGACCGAAATCAATCCCGAGAGCGGCCGCGTGCTGTGCAGCCTCGATGAGATGCGCCGCGTGGAGAAGCGCCTTCGAAGGAATACACCCCCGGTACAGACACACACCTCCGGGATTGGGTGCCGGATCGATGAGCGTGACGTCGATCCCGAGATCGGCGGCAAAGAAGGCAGCGGCGTATCCGCCGGGTCCGGCGCCGATCACGGCCAGCTTGGTTGACGCGGGAGTCATAGTCTCCTAACGCTGAGGTCGCAGAGAGCGCCCTTCGACATGCTCAGGGCGCCCCGAGCAAAGTCGAGGGGTGCGGAAGTCGCAAAGAACAAGGCGAGCCTCTGCGTATTCTGGGTTGAAAGACGGGCATCGACGAGGATCAGGTCTGCAGCGACATCAGCATCGGCTGTTCGAGCGCTTCGACGATCCAGCGGAGGAACCTGACGGCGTCGGCACCATCGACGACTCGATGATCGTAGGAAAGCGAGAGGGGCAGCAAGAGGCGTGGCTGAAATGCCCCGTCGACGAAGACCGGCTGAACTGACGCGCGCGAAACGCCAAGAATGGCGACCTCGGGCCAGTTAACGATCGGCGAAAAATAGGTCCCGCCGTACCCACCCAGATTCGTGATCGTAAACGTCCCGCCTTGCATTTCCTCGAGGGCCAGCTTGTGGGCCCTCGCTTTTTCCGCCAACTGCTTCAGTGCCGTCGACAACTCAACGATGTTCTTGGCATCCGCATCGCGGATCACCGGCACGAGTAGGCCCCGGTCGGTGTCCACCGCGACGCCGACATGAATGTATTTCTTCACGATGATCTCGTGCGCGGCCATGTCAACCGCGGAGTTGACTTGAGGGAACGCTTTGAGCGCGGAGGCCACGACCTTGAGCAGCATCGCGGTGACCGTCAATGCACCCCCTGCTTCCTCGACCTGCTTCTGTACTTCTTCCGGAAGAGGTCGAGCTGGGTCAGATCCGCCCGATCGTGCTGCGTGACGTGGGGAATGGTCGACCACGCGAGACCGAGGTGTTCCGCGGTCTTTCGACGGATGCCGGACATGGGCTTGCGCTCAATTTCTCCCCATCGACTGAAGTCCGGCAGCGGAGTGTGTTCGCTTCCAGGTGCGGCCCCGGCCCGCGAGACAATCTGTCGGGCATACGTCTTCACGTCTTCGTCGCTGATGCGGCCGCCGGGCCCACCACCGACAACCTCGTCAATCGCGACGCCAAGCTCACGGGCCAGCCGCCGCACGGAGGGGGATGCAGCCGCAGCGGGACCGCCATCGTCCACAACAGGATCCGGCGCAGGCGTCGCCACCGCACGACTGATTTGAACGACCTCGCCGCGGGGGCGACGCGCCGGCGCGGGGCCGGGTCCCGCAGATGCCCCTTCGGCCGCCGAGTCACCCGGCGCCGCGGGCGGCGTGCTCGATTGCGCTTCTGCGGGCGGCACATCCTTGGCAGCAGGCTCGGACGATGTTTTCTTCGCCTTGGCTGACGATCCGGTGGCCGCGCCCGCGGCGGGCTTGTCGGCCTTCACCTGCTGGCCGGCGCGATCATCGCCAACGGTCAGGATCACCTGGCCCGTTTTCACTTTGTCGCCGGGCTTGACCTTCACTTCCTGCACAACGCCTGTAACCGTAGAGGGCACCTCCACGGTGGCCTTGTCCGTCTCGAGCTCGAGCACCGGCTGATCCTTGGTGACCGTCTCACCGGCCGAAACGAGTACACGGAGGACGTCTGCACTCGTGACGTTTTCGCCAAGTTCGGGCAGCTTGAGCTCAGCCATCGGCAAGGTCAAAGGTTAAAGGTCAAAGGTCAAAGGGGTTGGGAAGTTGTCGTTTCTTCGAGGACCGCAACTGTCGCGTTCTGTCTTCTGTCTTTAACAAGAATCAGGAATTTGCCGGGTTTGACTTTTCCGGATCGATGTCGAACTCCTTGATTGCTTGCCGCACAACGCCTCGATCGACCGCGCCGTCGCGCGCCAGCTCCGACAGGGTTGCCAACACGATGAAGTGCGCGTTGACCTCGAAAAATGTCCGGAGAGACTTTCGGCTTTCACTGCGTCCAAACCCGTCGGTCCCGAGACTGCGGAGCCGCCGTGGCAGCCAGCGATCGATCGAGTCGGGCAGAGCTTTGACGTAGTCGCTCGCCGCCACCAGAACGCCCGGCGCATCACCCAAGCATTCGGTCACGTAGGGGACACGTGGCGCGTCATTCGGATGCAGCATGTTCCAACGCTCGCACGCGTGTCCGTCGCGATAGAGCTCTCCGTAGCTCGTGACGCTCCAAACGTCGGCCGCCACATCGAACCGCTCGAGTAATGCTGCGGCTTTCAGGACTTCAGGAAGGATCGCGCCACTGCCGAGCAACTGCGCTCGATGCTTCGCTTTGATGCGATCGGACGGCTTGAACCGGTAGAGCCCCTTCAGAATGCCTTCACGGCTGTCGGCCGGCATCGGAGGCATCTCGTACTGTTCGTTCATCACCGTGAGGTAGTAGAAGATCTTTTCCTGCTGGACATACATCCGGCGCAGGCCGTCTTCGATGATGACCGCAAGCTCGTATGCAAACGCCGGATCGTACGCAATGACGTTCGGCACCGGATATGCGAGCAGATGGCTGTTCCCGTCCTGATGCTGCAGTCCTTCTCCGGCGAGCGTCGTCCGCCCGGAGGTACCGCCTAGCAGGAAGCCACGGGCCATCGAGTCGGCGGCGGCCCAGATCAGGTCGCCGATGCGCTGAAAGCCAAACATCGAATAGAAGATGAAAAACGGAATCGTGTTCACGCCGTAGGTCGAATACGCGGTACCTGCGGCAATGAACGACGACATCGAGCCCGCTTCCGTGATGCCTTCTTCGAGAATCTGACCGTCGGCCGACTCTTTGTAGTACAGGAGCGTGTCCATGTCGACCGGCTCGTAGATCTGCCCCACATGGGAGTAGATGCCAACCTGTCGGAACAACGCGTCCATTCCGAAGGTCCGCGCTTCGTCGGGCACAATCGGGACGACCAGGTGTCCCACGTCGCGATCGCGCATCAGCTTCGCCAGCATTCTGACGAACACCATCGTCGTCGAAGCCGTCCGACCCTCGGTGCCCTTGAAGAACTCGTCGAACACTCCTGCAAGCGGGGCCTCCAACGGACCGACATAAATCGACCGCTTCGGCATGGACCCGCCGAGCGCCTGACGCCGCTCGCGGAGATACTTGATTTCCGGGCTATCGTCGGGAGGACGGTAGAACGGCGCCTCTGCCACTTCGTCGTCTGAGATTGGAATGCCGAAACGCGTGCGGAACGCCCGGAGTTCGTCTTCGTTGAGTTTCTTCTGCTGGTGCGTGATGTTGCGGCCTTCACCGGCTTCACCCAGGCCGTAGCCCTTGACAGTCCGCGCCAGAATGACGGTTGGGGAGCCCTTGTGCTCGACCGCGGCTTTGTAGGCGTTGTAGACCTTGAGCGGATCGTGGCCGCCGAGGCTGAGCTTCTTGAGCTGCTCGTCGGACAGGTGCTTGACCATCTCGAGCAGTCGCGGATCGACGCCCCAGAAGTGCTCGCGGACGTATGCCCCCGACGACACCGCGTACTTCTGGTACTGCCCGTCTACGATCTCGCCCATGCGCTTGACGAGCAGACCATCGCGATCCTTTGCCAGCAGTGCGTCCCACTCCCGGCCCCACATCACCTTGATCACGTTCCAACCCGCGCCGCGGAAAATGGCTTCGAGCTCGGGAATGATCTGGCCGTTGCCGCGGACCGGGCCGTCGAGCCGCTGCAGGTTGCAGTTGATCACGAAAATCAGATTGTCGAGTTTTTCGCGGGCTGGCAGGGTAATCGCGCCCAGGGCCTCGGGCTCGTCGGTCTCGCCATCGCCGAGGAACGCCCAGACTTTGGCGCCATTGGGCCGTTTGAGCCGACGGTCTTCCAGGTAGCGCATGAAACGCGCCTGATAGATCGCCATGACCGGTCCGAGGCCCATCGAGACGGTCGGAAACTGCCAGAAGTCCTGCATCAGCCACGGGTGGGGATACGACGACAGGCCACCGCCCGGCCGGAGCTCACGCCTGAAGTTCTCGAGTTGCTCGGCCGTCAGTCGTCCTTCGAGAAAGGCGCGTGCGTACACGCCAGGCGCCGCGTGGCCCTGGAAGTACACGAGATCCCCGTCTTGCTCTTCGTTCTTCGCGCGGAAGAAATGATTGAAGCCGACCTCGAACAACGTCGCCGCCGAGGCATAGGTCGAGATGTGTCCGCCAATCCCTTCTTCGTGTCGATTGGCCCTGACAACCATCGCCAGCGCATTCCAGCGCGCGAGACTCTTGATGCGCCGTTCGATCTCGGGATTGCCGGGGATGAAGGTTTGCTCGTCGGCCGAAATCGTGTTCGTGTAGGGAGTGTTGGCCGAAAATGGAAGCGTGACGCCGCGCTGACGGGCATAGACGGTGAGCTGTTCGAGCAACCGACCGGCGCGAGCCGGGCCTGACGTCTGGAGCACGTAGTCGAGCGACTCGAACCACTCGCGAGTTTCGATCGACTCGTTTTCGGTGCCGGCCCTCGAGACCGGTTTCAGTTTTCCATCCATCGTTTCACGCCTGTCGAACGCCACCCGCGCGACTCAATCCATCATCTTATCGCGCACACGGCCCAGATGGTCATCTCTTTTCGTTATCGATCCCATCATACTTATGTGGGGCTCCGCCCCACACCCCGGCTCGGTCGCTTGCGGGGACCCCTGCGCCCCGCGCCGCTCCCTCGCAGGCGCGCCGTGCGCGCCTAGTCCGAACGAGCAAACAGACGCGACAACAGCCGGCTGTCGAGGTTGCCGCCGCTCATCACGGCGACGGCCGTTCGGTACGGGTGCGAGTCCTTCATTTTGAGCGCGGCCATGAGCGGAGCCGCACCGGCACCCTCGGCGAGATTGTGGGTCGTGCGCACGGCCACGCGCACACCCTCCGACAGCTCCTCTTCTGTGAGCGTCATGATGTCGTCGAGCTCACGTTGCAGAATGCTGAACGTCAGATCGAAGGTCGTGCGAGTGGCAACGCCTTCGGCCATCGTGTCAACGCGCGCGGCCACGACACGGGTGCCGGTCCGCCACGAGCGCGTGAACGTGTCGGCTCCAGCCGCCTGCACACCGATGATGCGCGTCGGGCGTTGAAGGGCCGTGCGCACGATGCCAAGCCCGGCGGCGCCGCTTCCGCCACCCACAGGCACGAACACGACATCGATGTGTGGGAGCTCGTTGAAGATCTCGAGGGCGTACGTGCCCACCCCGGCAATGAGCAGCGGCTCGTTGGCCGGATGCACGTACCGCAGCCCGCGCACTCGAGCCAGATGCTCACACTGCTCGCGTGCCTCGTCGAAATCACGTCCGTGCTCGATGAGCGTCGCACCGAGCGCCCGCATGGCCTTGTTCTTCTCCGGGTTGTTGTTCTGCGGAACGACAATCGTGCAGGCCACACCAAACCGCGAGCTGGCAAAGGCCACCGACTGGCCGTGATTCCCGGTCGAGGCGGTAATCACCCCAGCGCGGCGTTCCGCGTCCGGCAGTGAACCCAACAGGTTGAGACCGCCACGGACTTTGAACGCACCGGTTGGATTGTGGTTTTCGTGTTTGACGTAGAGATCGCGGCCAGCGAGCTCGGACAATAGAGAATGCCGGAGCAAACCGGTCGGTTTGATCACTTGATAGACTCGCTCTCGAGCGGCGAGCACGTCGTCAAAGGTTGGTTCGGTGATTGTTTGCTGGTGCGCCACCCTAACCCCTCTTCTATTACAGGTCGTGGGGCCCCACCCCCACGACCTGTACCTCGCGGCTTTGCCGCTCGGCGCGGTTCGCAGCAACGATCCGCTCAGTCAACAGGAGATGCGTAACTCACCCAACCGTCTCTAGCCGTTCCACCGTTCCTAACCCCTCCTAACCGCTTTCCTAACCCCTCCTAACTCCATCCATTCGCGGAGCGTAGGGACAGCCAGATCCGGACGGTCGGTAATGATGGCATCGGCGCCCCATCCGAGAAGGCGCCGAATATCAGCGGGATCATCGACCGTCCAAACCTGGACCGCAAGATCCGCCTCGTGGGCAAGTCGAATAAAGCGTGGGGACACGACTCGAGTCGAACCAGCGCGTTCGGGAACCTGGAACGCGGCGTAGCTTCCCGGGCGGACTGAAACTCCAAGTCTCGACGCGTAGAGGGCAATTCGGACTTCTGCTTTTGATGCGCTTGTCGCCAGCCGGGGCTCGAACCCCCGTACAGCTCTCATGGCACGCCAGCTGAAGCCCCCGATACAAGTCCGCTCGATCGCGCCAGCGTCACGCACGGTGTCCACGACGGCGCGCGCCAGCGCGGCCGACGGGCCCTTGAGCTCAACAATGAGGCGGATGTCGGGGTAGCGTCGAAGCACCTCGCGCAGCGTCGGCACGCCGGCGGGACCTCCATCCCAGGCTCGACCCGATCGAGCGAACCCGGCGCAGGCATTGACGACGGCCAGCTCCGACACTGTCCGGTCGCGGATGGGCCCGAACGCGTCTGTCGTGCGATCGAGAAGTCCGTCGTGGTGAACGACCGGGACACCGTCACGCGACAGATGTACGTCCAGTTCGAGGCCGTCGGCGCCGAGTGCGAGGCCGCGATCGAACGCCGGTACCGTGTTTTCGGGAGCAAGCGCGGAACCGCCGCGATGGGCAAAGATGAGTGGACGATCGCTCGCAACCGCCGAATGCATCAAAAAGACAGAATACAGAATACAGAAGACAGAATACAGAAGTCGGATCGCTCACAATCGGCGGTTCTGTCGTTTCGTCCGGCGCATCCCCCACTCTTCCCCATCCACCTTATCCCCCCTATTAAGGTAGAATCGCTTGATGGGCCATCAAATCCAAACGCTGGGCGAGCTCAAGCGTGCACTCGCCTCGGCGACGAGCGGCGTTCGCCGACGATCGGTCAAAGACGAAGTTCGCGACAACCTGATTCGGAAACTGCAAAACGGCGAAACTCTTTTCCCCGGCATCATTGGCTACGAAGAAACGGTCATTCCGCAGCTCGTCAACGCCATTCTTTCTCGACATAACTTCATCCTGCTCGGCTTGCGGGGTCAGGCAAAGAGCCGGATTCTGCGGGGCCTGATCGAACTGCTGGACGAGACGATGCCGGTCGTCCCCGGCTGCGAGATCCACGACGATCCGCTGAGTCCGCTGTGTGCCGCCTGTCGCGCGCGCGTCGCCGCACAGGGCGACCAATTGCCGATTGCCTGGCTTCCGCGCGATCTGCGTTTTGTTGAAAAGCTGGCCACACCCGACGTCACCATTGCCGACATGGTGGGAGACATCGATCCGATCAAGGCGGCGCGCGCCGGCCTCGGTTTGTCCGATGAGCTGACGATGCACTATGGGCTGCTGCCTCGTGCGAATCGCGGCATTTTTGCCATCAACGAGCTGCCCGATCTTGCCGGGAAAATCCAGGTCGGGCTGTTCAACATCCTTCAGGAAGGCGACATTCAAATCAAAGGGTATCCAGTACGGCTGCGGCTCGATTTGTTGATGGTGTTCACGGCCAACCCGGAAGACTACACCGCGCGCGGGAAAATCATCACGCCGCTCAAGGACCGGATCGGGTCGGAAATTCGCACCCATTACCCGCTGACGCGCGACCACGCCTTGGCGATCACCGGGCAGGAAGCCTGGCTCGATCGGCATCCTGACGGGCGCCAGGTGGAGATTCCTTCGTACGTCAAGGAAGTGGTCGAAGAGGTTGCGTTCCAGGCGCGCGCCGAGCGGAAAATCGACAAGCGTTCGGGCGTCAGTCAGCGCATGTCCATCACCTGCCTCGAAAACGCGGTGTCGAACGCCGAGCGTCGGGCGCTCGTGTCGAACGAGAATCCTGTCGTTCCCCGCGTCACCGACGTGTACGCGGCGATCCCGTCGCTGACCGGCAAGTTCGAGCTGGAGTACGAAGGAGAGCTGCGAGGCGCCGACAATATCGCGCGCGACCTCATTCGATCGGCCGTTGGCGCGATCTTCACGGAGCGGCTCAATCATGTCGAAACACAGCGCGTGATCGAGTGGTTCGACATGGGTGGCACACTCCAGATTGCGGACACGTCGTCGGCCACCGAGCTGATCAAGCAGGCCCGGTCGGTGCAGGGACTCGTCGAGCTGGCGGAGCATCTCGACGTCAACGCCGACGCACCGGCACCCATTCTGGCGTCTGCCGTCGATTTCGTGCTCGAGGGGTTGTACGCGCAGAAAAAAATCAGTCGCAGCGAGCAGCGCGGGTATCAAGCCGCCGAGCAGGCGGCGCCGCGTCGCGCCACCCGCCAGGCCGACACGCCAGCGTTCGACGAAGGGCTGCCGTTGCCGTCAACCGGGAAGAAGAAGTACTACAACTAGGAATTGGGGATTCGGGATTGCGGATTCGAGGCCACGATGACTAGCCGACGCCGAGCGTGTAACGCGAGCGCGTCGGTCTTCGAGCGAGCGGGGGTGGGGCCCCGCGAGCCCTAATTCATGCGCTACAAGTATTCCAAATACGTTGGCGACCTCTTGGATGGCCTTGACCTCGATGAACTCGTGTCGAAGCTGTCCGACCTTCTGCTCTCGAGCGGCTTTCAGAATCCGTACGGCGCCCCCTGGATGAATGAAGACGATCGCTCGATGCAGGCGCTGCACGATGCGATTCTGGACGCGTTGTTCAACGGCGGCGTGCTGCCCGAAGAGACCCTTGAAAAACTGATGGGCGACCCGGCGGATGGCGATCAGGAGGACGCCCGCGCAAAGCTCGAGCAATTGATTCAGGAGATCATCGACCGGATGCAGGAAGAAGGTTTCATCACTCCTGCGCCCGATCTCGAGTCGGAGCGCGAGTACCGTCAGCAGAAAGGTGAGGGCGGCGGGGAGGGACCCGATTCGCCCCCCGTGAGGTTCGAGGTCACCGACAAGAGTCTGGATTTTCTCGGGTATCGAGCCCTGCGCGATCTGCTGGGATCGCTCGGCAAGAGCAGCTTTGGACGTCACGATACGCGCGACCCGTCCACCGGCATCGAAGCGCTGGCCGCGCCCAAGCGGTACGAATTCGGCGACGCGCTCAATCTGGATCCAAGCGCGACGGTGCTCAATGCGGTGAAACGGAGCCAGGAGTCATTTTCTGCACGATACGACGAGAAAAAGACCCCCGACCCATCTTCTCCCTTTTCCATCGACATCGATTACGAAGATCTGATGGTGGCGCAGGGCGAATACCAGAGCTCGTGCGCAACCGTTCTCATGCTCGATTGCAGCCACAGCATGATTCTCTACGGGGAGGATCGTTTTACACCTGCCAAGAGGGTCGCGCTGGCGCTGGCCAGCCTGATCAAGTTGCAGTATCCGGGCGACTCATTGAAGGTTGTGCTCTTCCACGACTCGGCCGAAGAAATTCCACTGCGCGAGCTGGGACGCGTCCGGGTCGGACCGTACTACACGAACACGCGCGAGGGGTTGCGACTCGCTCGCCGCGTGCTCGACCGTCAACGAAAGGATATGCGGCAGATCATCATGATTACCGACGGCAAACCGTCGGCGTTGACGCAGCCTGATGGCCGAATTTACAAGAATGCGTTCGGGCTCGATCCCTTCATCGTTTCAGAGACGGTGGCTGAGGTGGCCGCGTGCCGCCGCGCCGGTATCATGATCAACACATTCATGCTCGCGCGCGACTACGACCTGGTCAGCTTCGTGCGCCGCGTGGCCGAAATCTGTCGCGGGAAAGCGTACTTCACGACGCCCTACACCCTGGGACGCTACGTGCTGATGGATTACATGGACAAGAAGACAAGGACGATTCACTAAAGTCTAAAGTCTGAAGTCTCAAGGCTGAAGTCGCACTTTGATTTGAGCCTTCTTCAGACTTCAGGACTTCAGACTTGAGACTTTCCACATGCTCCCACCCGACATCCCGATCTTTCCGCTCCCGAACGTCGTGCTCTTCCCCAACGTCTTCCTGCCGCTCCACATTTTCGAGCCCCGGTATCGGGCCATGGTGGCCGATTCGCTCGCCGGCGACAGGATTATCGGCATGGTGTTACTCCAGCCGGGATGGCAGGCCGACTATCTGGGGCGACCCCCGATCTACTCGGTTGGTTGTGCGGGGCTGATCACGCACGCCGACGCCCTTGACGATGGGCGGTACAACATCATTCTGCGGGGACTCGAGAAATTTCGGATCGTCGGTGAAGTGGACCCCGTGGCAGCGCGCCCGTATCGACGCGCGCGCATCGACGCGCTCGACGAGCCGGTCACCGCGGCCGTGCGTAACGAAATCAAACAAGGAAGAAGTCGTCTCGAGGCGTTGCTCACCGACTCTCCCCGAATTGGCGGAACAACCTTGTCGGACGAGGATCTCGTCAATGCCCTCGCACAATATCTGGACCTCGAGCCGGTCGAGAAGCAGGCCCTCCTCGAACGCGATGGTCTTCCGTCGCGGTGCCAGTCGCTGATTGATCTGCTCGAAATGAAGCTCATCACGGCCCGCCACAAAACGGCGCTGAGCCGGGCTCACTGAAGTTACGAATTCTATTTCCGCGCCAGCGCCAGCCGCTCGCCGATCGCTTTGACGATGGCCTCGCCGTGGAATCGGCCGTTTTCGATGAAAATCCCAGAGGTATCTCGCCCGGACACGACACCGCCGGCGAGGAACAGGCCTGGGACGTTGGTTTCGAAGGTCGTGGGATCGAGTGTCGGTTTGACCGTGATCACGTCACATTGCACACCTGCCCGGACGAGGAGATCGCTATCCGCGTGGTAGCCCGTCAACAGCAGCACTGAATCGGCTGGCAACTCTTCACGTCCGGCGGGTCCTTCCAGCACCACTTCGGTCGGCCGGATCTCGAGCACACGGGTGTTGAACCTGGCGGCGACCGATCCCTCCTTGATGCGGTTCTCGATGTCGGGCCGCACCCAGTATTTGATTGTGGGCTTGAGCTCTGCATGCCGGTGAATGAGCGTGACCTTGGCTCCCGCGCGGTAGAGCTCGAGCGCCGTCTCGGCGGCCGAGTTGCCGCCACCCACGATCGCAACGCGTTGCAGATAGTAAGGGTGCGCTTCTTCGTAGTAGTGCGATACGTGCGGAAGATCCTCGCCGGGCACGTTCATCAGGTTCGGGTGATCGTAATAGCCGATTGCCAGCACCACGCCGCGCGCGTGGCGAACCCGTCTCACACCACGGGACGATCGCGTCTCGATTGCAAACACAGGTCCGTCGATCTGTTCAGCGGCAGGAATGACGTCGAGCACCGTCTCGCCGTACGTGATATCGAGCTCGTAGGCCTCGACCACACGTCGGTAGTAGCGCAGCGCTTCCAGTCGTGTGGGCTTCTCGTAGGGCGACACGAGCGGCAACCCGCCAATCTCGAGCAGGTCTGGCGTGGTGAAGAAGATCATGTGCCGCGGGAAGCGATAGATCGAGTTGACGAGAATTCCCTTCTCGAGCACCTGGTAGTCGAGCTGGCGCTGCTTGGCCGCAATGGCCGTAGCCAATCCAGCCGGTCCAGCGCCCACGACGAGCAGATCGTGGATGTGCATTGGCAAATAGTTTAGTGCCGACGCGGGCCTACTCGGGTGCCGGGTGCTTGGTGCGTGGTGCCTGGTGCTGTGCGGGGTGCCCGGGTGCCTGGTGCTGTGCGGGGTGCCGGCGTGCTGGGTGCTGTGCGGGGTGCCGCGTGCTGGGTGCGGCAGTGGGCGCCCGGCACCAGGCACCCAAGCACCAAGCACCCCGCACCAGGCACAGCACCAGGCACCAAGCACCCGGCACCCGAGTAGGCCCACGAACTGCCCAATCGCCGGCCGAAACTGCCCATTGGGCCGAAAAACCCCGAAAAACCGCGGAAACACCGGTACGATGCCCTGATTTGTCGGCCCCCCCAGCGCGCGGGTATGTGTGCCTGCGCCCTAACCGCAAGGAGAACCTATGGCGGCGCCAATCAAGTACTTGGAGAAAGGGTTAAGCGTAGCGGCCAACGGAGCCTGGCACGTCTTCAATGCCGCCAATCGCGTCAAACCCAATCCAGCCTTCATTCCCAAGTGGTCGGAGCGGCCGCTCCTGAAATCCTGGGAGAAGAGCAAGCCACCGCTTGGCTGGCCGCGCGAGACCGACTCGCTCTGTCCGACGTGCGTTCGTGAGGCGCGCGAGGAGATCCTCAGCGGCAAGAAAGACGTCTCGGTGCTGCTCAACGAGAAGGTCGGCGAAATCAAGGCCCAGATCATCGAGCGAGACGGCAAGATCATGATGGTCAAGGATTGCCCCATCCACGGGCACTTCGAAGACGTGATGGCCATCGATCCCGCGTTCTTCAAGCATCTCGAGCAGGTTTTCCCGGGCCGCGACATCAGAGCGCACAACGACGAGACCCTGCACAACCACGGCAGCAGCACCATCAAGCATGGCCGTGGCTCCGTGCTCACGATCGACCTGACCAACCGCTGCAACATGATGTGCGACCCCTGCTTCATGGACGCCAACCAGGTCGGCTTCGTCCACGAGCTGAGCTGGGAAGACATCAAGCAGATGCTCGACAACGCCATCACGATCAAGCCGCGGCGTCAGATGTCCGTTCAGTTCTCCGGCGGCGAGCCCACGATGTCGCCGTACTTCCTGGACGCGGTCCGGTACTCGAAGAAGGTCGGGTACAACAGCGTGCAGGCGGCCACCAATGGCATCGAGTTCGCCAAGAGTCCCGAGTTTGCCAAAGCCGCGGCCGAGGCCGGCCTGCGCTACGCGTATCTGCAGTTTGACGGCATCGGCAACGCGGCCAATTCACACCGGCGCGTCGGCAACCTCTTCGATGTCAAGCTCCAGGCCATCGAGAACCTCTGGAGTGCCGGCGTCGACATCGTGCCGGTCGTGACCATCGTCAACGGTGTGAACAACGAACAGGTGGGCCGAATCATCGAGTTTGCGCTCGACAACCCGCGCAAGATCAACTTCCTGTCGTTTCAGCCGGTTTCATTTACCGGCCGCGATGAGGAAGTCACCGACGAACGACGGCACGCGCAGCGCTACACCCTGTCGCACCTGGCGCACGACGTCAAAGACCAGGTTGGCCTGGGCGAGCCGGTGCGCGACTGGTTCCCGATTTCCTTCATGGGCACCTTCACCGACTGGGCCGATCAAGTGCACGGAGCGGACGCCCAGTGGGGCAACCTGACCTGCGGCTGCCATCCGAACTGCGGGGTCGGCATGGCGCTGATGATCGACAAGGAGACGAAGGAAGCCGTACCGGTCACCGCGTTCCTGAAGGCGGAGCAACTGGCCAAAGACGTGGCCGCGGTCAACGACGCGGGGCGGGGCAAGTTCTTGTCGGTCGTCGGCATGGCGCTCGCGCTGATGCGCAACTACGACCCGTTCCAGGCACCGACACACTTCAAGCTGACGGACCTGCTCCAGAAGTTCGACAAGACGTTTGGCGCCACCGGGCGTGAGTACGGCAAGGTGACTGGTGACCGAACGAGGGCCGACATCGAGAAGCGCCGCGGGGATCGCTGGAACTTCCTGTTCGTGGCCGGCATGTGGTTCCAGGATCTGTTCAACTACGACTTCCGGCGCACCGAGATGTGCATCATCCCGTATGCGACGCAGATGGGGGAAATCTCGTTCTGCGCGTACAACACAGGCATCGGCTGGCGGAACATCATCGAGAAGATGCACATGACCGCCACGTTGACGAAGTGGTACGAGGAGCATGGACGTCACGAAATCTGGGCGGGCAACAAGGACGTGCCGCTCCCGACGCTCGAACACTCACTCAGGCTCAATGCCGAGGCGGTGGCGGCCGGCGAACAGCAGGATCTGGTGCTTGCCGGCGTGGCCCGCAACGCCCGCGAAGAAAAGCTGGCCGCTCGCGCGCAGGAGAAGGGGCACCGCAACGGCGACGCGGAGCAGCACAAGCAGATGGCGGATCTCTACCGCCAGCACGTGCTGAAAGAGCAGCCGACGATCCAGATTCAGGGGATCAAAGGCAAGAAGCCCGCACAGCCGTCGGCGTCGAGGGGATAAGGAAAGTTAAGCAAGGTTAGGAAGGGTTAGGAAAACTTTAGGGCCGGCCGGGAACACTCGGCCGGCCTTTTCTATTTCTTCCCTTTAGTCGCTGGAGCGGGGATGTACTCAATCTCGACATTGCTGATGACGGCTATCGGACGGCCCGGCGCGGAATAAACGGCTGGTCCGTCGCTCCGGAGCACCTCGAGCTTCTCCCCAAGGAAGCTGACCGCCTCGACCTCTTCCGGGATCGTCATCACGATTGGTTCGATTCCGATGGGCGCAACCGCCTTGACGCTTCCTCCGGCCCCGCCGGCCACGCGGTCGAGCAGATCTTCGCGCTTCCGAAATTCACTGCGAACCACCGCGCGCGAAATCAACGTGTTGTCCAGGGTCAGCGCGCCGATCGTGGCGGTGTACAACGAGTAGCCGCGCTTGGCTTTGACTTCCTCTTCCGAATAGGTGTGTCGGTTGTGCAGGTCGAAGCGCAGTGTCAGGGGGCCACGATGCGGCGGAAACTTGATGGTCGCACCCTCCGCGGGGTCGCGACCGGTCAGGATGTCGCAAAAGTTCCGCTTGCTCGTCACACCCAGGCCGAGCACCGTGGGGCAGCTCAGGTCGGCGGGAGCCACGACAGGCTTCGCCGGCGCTTGCCGTCCGGCCGGGGGGCGTTTGGTCTGGGCGTCGGAAGAGGACGGGATACAGAAAACAGAATACAGAAGAAAGAACGCGCAGGCCGTTCGGATCCTTTTATTCCGTAATCGCCAATAAATCGCTGATCGCAAATCACCAATCATCATCGATTCGCTAATCGCCGAATCACAAATCGCAAATCTCCTAGTCGTCAAGACACCACGCACCGGCGGCCACCGTCGGAACACTCGCCGTTGCGGGACGATGGCGGATGAGCTCGAGAAACTCCATGCGGGTGCGAGAGTTGTCGCGGAAGCCGCCCAGCATGGCGCTCGTGACGGCAAAGGAGTTCTGTTTCTCCACACCCCGCATGGCCATACAGAGATGCGTGCCTTCCATGACCACCGCCACACCCAGCGGCGTAACAGTGTTCTGAATGGTCTCAGCAATCTGATTCGTCAACCGCTCCTGGAGCTGCAGACGGCGACTGAACATATCCACGAGCCGCGGGATCTTGCTCAACCCGATCACTTTCGTGCGCGGCAGGTACGCGACGTGACACTTGCCAAAGAACGGCAGCAGATGATGTTCGCACAGGCTGTAGAAGTCGATGTCCTTGACGATGACCATCTCGCTATAATCGACGGTGAACAGCGCTCCATTCAGCAGTTCACCCGGATCCATGTCGTAGCCGCTGGTCAGGAATTTGAGGGCTTTTTCAACCCGTTGTGGCGTATGGAGGAGTCCTTCCCGCGTGGGATCTTCTCCGAGCTCCGCGAGCAGTTGTCTGATCAGTTGCTGCATAGCTTTCGCATTGTACAACACGGTCGTAGCCGGCCAGACCGTGGACGACCCCGACCAGCTCTACGCGCAGCGCACGAATCTGGCAAGTGCTGAACGAGCGGCAACGATTTGGGAAGAACGCTTGTCAGCCCAGGCGAACGACTTCGAGGCTGCGTGGAAACTGGCCCGTGCCGCCTACTGGCTGGGCGGGCACGTGGCGACGGGCGAACGCCGGAAGCAGCTCGAGCGCGGCGTGACGGCCGGCACGCGGGCAGTCGCGATCGACCCGCAACGTCCGGAAGGCCATTTCTGGAAGGCGGCCAACATGGGAGCCCTGGCTGAATCGTCCGGCATGCGGGCAGGCTTGAAGTATCGCGGTCCGATCAAAGAAGCCCTCGAAACGGTTCTCAAAATCGATCCGGCCTTCGAGCAGGGCTCCGCAGACCGCGCACTGGGACGGTGGTATCAAAAAGTGCCGCGGTTGTTTGGCGGGAGCAAAGACAAGGCCGAAGAGCATCTGCGGCGGTCACTCACCTATAACCCGAACAGCAGCTCATCGCATTTCTTTCTGGCCGAGCTGCTTCTCGAGCGCGGTCGTCGTACCGAAGCCCGCGCCGAGCTCGAAAAAGTACTCGTCGCGTCCTCGGGCCCGGAGTGGGCGCCCGAGGACGCGGAGTTCAAAGCCCAGGCCCGGGAAAGGCTCAAGACATTCAATGAATAGCGAATGTCTTATTTCTGCAGCTCCGATGTGATCGTCGCGCCCCCCATTTGGGGCGACGACAGCGTACCCCGGAGCGCCTGACGCGAGCTCTTCGACACCCAGAGCGTCAGTTTCGACCCGTCGTCTGGCGACGTGACGTCAACCTTGTACGCGTCGAACGTGCCGGCGGGAACCGTCACCTGCTCGCTTCCACTGACCGTAAGCTGCATGCTCCTGGTTTTCTGAGTCTGCAAGTTGAAGTTGCGGAATGTCGTCGTGTATCCGTCGGCGAGCGGCAACGTCGCAATCACGAGCAGCGCGCCGGCGCCATCGGCGAAAAGGTCGCCTCCAAGATCGGCTGAGATCGGCCGGGCCTGGCCTGTCATTTTCATTTCCCCGGACATCTTGCCATCGGCAACTTTCAGCTCGATGTTGACCGGTCCCTGCGAAACCGTTCGGCTTCGCAGGATGAGACTGCCCTTGGCAACCACGGTCCGGTCGGTCGCCTCACCGGCCGGAGTCTTGGCGGTTTCGGTGATGACCCACGAGTCACCTTCGCTCGTGATCGTGGTGGATATCGGCACGTCCATCGTCTGCGCACCCATTTGGATCTTGGAGAGCACAGTGACAGTGCCTGGCTGCAGGTCAACGGCCGGCTTGGGCGTCACCGACGATACGGTGACGGCCTTCGGCTTCTCGACTGTTTTCGGGTCGACAGTGATTTCGCGGAGCCGTTCGGTGACCTCCTTCGTCCCGCCGTCCTGGAAACGACCTTCGAGGTGCTGCGCCAGAAACGTCTCTGCCGCAGCGAACGCGGCCATGTTGTTGACCGGGCGCGCAAAGCCGTGACCTTCATCGGGCGCGAGCAGATACTGCACAGCGAATCCGCGATCCCTCAATGCAATCACAATCTGCTCCGATTCGGCCTTCTTCACGCGCGGGTCGTTGGCGCCCTGGATGACAAGGAGGGGCGCCTTGATCTTCCCGGCGGAATTCAGCGGAGATTGCCGCTCGAGCTGCGCGCGCCCTTCGGGCGTCGACAGATCGCCGAGGCGCTCCTGGAACATCTTGCGGCCGGCTTCCCAATAGGGAGGAATCGATTCGAGCAATGTGATCAGATTTGAGGGTCCAACCAGAGAAACACCGGCCGCGTACAGGTCCGGAGTGAACGCCAGGCCCGCAAGGGTGACATAGCCGCCGTACGAGCCTCCAAAAATGCCGACCCTCTTGGGATCGGCGATGCCCTGGTCGATGAGATACCGGACTCCCCAGGTCACGTCGTCCTGCATCTTGTCGCCCCACTGTTTGTTGCCGGCGTCCAGGAACTTCTTGCCAAACCCTGTCGACCCCCGGAAGTTCGGCTGTAACACTGCATAGCCCCGGTTGGCCAGGAACTGTGCGATCGGGTCATAGCCCCAGGCGTCGCGACCCCAAGGGCCGCCATGCGGAACGATCACAACCGGAAGGTTCTTGCCTCCCACTCCTTTGGGCACGGTGAGATAGGCCGGGATTTCCAATCCGTCGGAAGACTTGTATCGAACCGTGGTCATAGGAGCGAGGCTGGACCGCGGCAGCTTCTCGCGAATGCGGTACTGCTGTCGAAGCTGCTTCGTCTGCCGATCGTAGAGATAGGTCTCGCCCGGTTCGACATCGCTGCGCAACGTCACCATCGCCAGGCGCTCGTCGGCCGTCGAAGATCCGAAGCCCACCTCGCGCCCCGGAAACTTTTGCCGGAGCATTGCATACTCGGCTTCCCGCGTTTTGTCCCTCCAGTGGATGCGGGGCTTGTCATCGAGGTAGACCGTGCCAACCAGCTCATCGGTCTTCTCGGAGAACAGCGGAGCCGTCAGAATCGACGCGCTTCTGGGGATCCGATTCGACCAGCTCCTCTGTGCCCGACTGCACATCGAGCAGCGTGAGCCGAATGAGGTCTTCACCGGTTCCCTTGTTGGTGACCATGTACACACGGCGCCCGTCCTTGTGGAACCGACCGGGACCGCACTGTTCGAAGACATTGCAGCTGTAGATTTTGACGAACCCGCCCTCGTCGACACGCAAGACTTCGGTGTCGCCGTTCTCAGGTGACCGCGTGGCCAGACGCAGCTGACCGCTGAGATCGAACACCCATCCGGTAATGCGTTCGGTGTTTCGCCTGATCAGCGTGCGCTCACCGGACGAGATGCGCACCTTGTAGAGGTCGTGCCAGGCCGCATCCCGATCGTTGAGGCCGACGTAGATGGTGTCGGGATCGGTTTTCGGCACCGAGTAAATCGCGGCTCGCACCCCCTTGGCAGCCGTCAGGTTGCGCGCAGCAGGAACCTCAGCGCCCCCGGTTGGCGTGTCAGCGGGGTTGACGGCAAAGACGTTGAAATTCTCGTCCCCATCCTGATCCTGCACGAACAAAATGAACTTGCCGTCACGGCTCCAGAAGAATGCGGGAATCGGGCGTCTGGTGTCTGCCGTGATGGGCCGTGCCGCGTCGAAGGGCTGATCAGTACGTTTGACCCAGACGTTGCGCGTGCCTTTATAGGGCTTCACGAACGCGATGAACGCACCGTCTGGTGAAATCTGCGCGCCGGCAATCTCCGGATCACCGAAGAGCAATTCACGATCGATCAGCGGCGGAACGCTGCTCTGACTGGCACTCTGCGCCGAGACGGGCAAGGCAAAGCCGAGAAGCCACAGATGGCAAGTCCAACACACACACAGAACGGATAAGCTTCTGCATGGGACACCTTCTTGCTAGCGTCCGGTCTTGTTCCTAAGGCTCCACGCAGAGTCGCAGAGGTATGCGCGGAGGCCGAGAAATGTCTCGCCGAAAATCCTCTGCGCGCTCAGCGCGGCGACTAGTGTTCAAGAATTCGCGTTGGCAAGTTCGCCAGAGAGGAGGGGTTAAGCGAGGGTGAGGAACGGTACGTAGGGCGGGACTTCAGTCCCGCCCCGCCAGCCGGACCTAAAGGTCCGGCCTACGTACTGTCAGCTGGCCTTCAGCTGGCCAATTAGAACCGAACGCCGACGTTGAACCGGAACGTGCGTGGCGTGGTGTATGCGAAGCGATCGACCGCTGTCCCGAAATTGGCGGCGTAGTTCCAGTTGACACCGCGAACCGGCGTGGTCGTCATGGCATTGAAGACCTGCATCCCGCCGGCCCCGGGGCTGACGACTCCCTGGTTGATTTTCGTCAGGTTCGAGTTGCCGCCGTTCCGGAATACGGTGTCTCCACAGCCACAGAGATCGAAGACGTTGAAGAGGTTGAGGAATTCAGTGTGCACGAACAGCTCGACGTTGCGATGCGACGGAATCTTGTATGCGTAGTTCAGGGCCAGGTCGGTCCGATTCGACCCCTCCGTCCTAAACGCATCGCGCGGGGCGAAGTAGTAATCCCAGAGGCCGCCGGCTCGATTGCCGGATGGGGAGATGTAGCCTGGGTTTGTGACAAACGGAACCGTGCTGACGCCACCAATCGCGCCATAGGGCACACCAGAACCGTATTGGTGAAGAAGGGCAACGTTCAGCGACCCGGCGAGATTTCGCATCGGCACCTCATAAGTACCCCAGAGACGGATACGATGTCGCTGGTCGATGCTCAAGTCTCCCTCGGGGCTGAACCAGTTGGCCTGGTAGTATTCCGGATACGAAGGCAGCCGGCTCGACACCGGACCGGCCGCGGACGTCTCGCCATCGAAATTGCCCCACGCTCGGGACAACGTGTAATTCCCTCCCAGGTCGACGCGCGATCCCAACCGTTGAGTGCCTTGAATCATGAACGCTTTGTACTGGCGCTCGACGAGATTCGTATTCTCCACGAGCGTGAGATCGAACACCTGGCCGGCCGCGTTTGTCACCTGACCGGTCGTCAGATCGGTCCGCTGCCCATAAAAGTCGTCGAACTTGCGGTAGACGAAGTCGGCACGCAACGAGCCACGTCGGCCGAGCTGCCGGCTTACGCCGAATGCAAATTCGTTGGCGTTTGGTGAATCAAGAGCGCCGTTGATCTGCGTATTGACCCCCGGCAACGACGTCAGGTCTCTGGGCCGGTTCGTTCCGCCATTGGCGTTGAGCCAGTCGAAGACCTGTCTGAGCGCAGCTTCGGTGCCGACCAGCGTCGGCGCCGTCGGATCCGGGTTGATAGAGGGTCCCAGATAGTTCCACTGATACACGGCAGGGTTCCCTGCCGGGGAGACTTCGGAAATCGCCGAGTTCAGCGAGGAGACGTATCGCGCGACGCTCGCGGTTGCGGTCCACAGACCGTCCCCCTTTGGATCGACAACGATGCCAAGACGGGGGCTGAATTTGCTGCTGTTCGAGACCGGGCGCCCGGCCGCATCCTCTCCTTTGTTCTTGTCCCAGCGGATGCCAAGATTGATGGTCATTCGCCCGTTGTAACGCCATTCATCGTTGAGGAACAACGAGTGAGTGCGCAGGTCGGTACCGTCGCTCTCCTGGAGAATCGGCGTATTCACGATAGCCGTCAGTCCGGATTGAAATACCGGATACACGTCCGTTCCACGCACGATGCTCGACGTTCCAAGAATCCGGAAGCCGCTGCCTGACTGAAAGTTGTTGGTTTGACGATGGTCGTTGTACCCGTCGTAACCCGCCACGAGGTCGTGGGATCCGCGCCTGGCGGTCGACCAGAAATAGGTGCCCTTGAAGATGACCTCGTTGTTATCTCGGTGCTCGGCGCCACATCCGCCGCAGAACGTCGGCGACCAGTAGCGCAGGTTGCGCTGCTGATCGGTCACGAGCGTGCCGAAGATGATGTCGGTATCGCGTGATCCTGCGCCAATCATCGATGCCGTCCGCTGCGCGTACTGGACCTCAGCGAACAGGTTCGAGCTCAACACGCCCGTGTAGTGAACTGACGTGAGATTGCTGTGCTGCTCCTGCGTCCCCAGGCTGGCGAGATCGAGCACATTGAACTGGGTCGTGTTCTCGAAGAGCTGATCCGCCCTCAAGTACGAGCCCGCCACCCGGTGACCGGCAGACGGCGAAAACGTCAACTTGCCTTCGTACCGTTTCTCGTCCGTCGTTCGCACGTACGGCACCGACGTTGGAGCCGCGGTTGTAAACGCCCGCCTCCTGAGTCTGGAACCGTCCCGCATTGAAAAACCAGAGGCGGTCGGTCATCAGCGGGCCGCCAAAGGTGTACTCGTATGTCGGAATCGTGCTGTCGGTCTTGACATCGTTGGCAAACGGGGTCTTGGTGCGCCAGCTGTCGTTGTTGAACGATTGCCGATACGAACCGCTGAACTGGTTTCCGCCGGATTTCGTGACGGCGCCGACCATGCCGCCGCCAAAACGTCCGTATTCCGCCGAAACGCCCGAGGCAGTGATCGTCGTCTCCTGCAGCGCGTCTTCGATGTACAGATGAATCGGCTGTCCGCGCAGATTCTCGGTGACCGCCACGCCATTGACCGTGTACAGACCCTCGTATGACACCGCTCCGGAGATTGAGTAACCGCCGGAGGGACCTGTCGGGTGCACGCCGGGGAACAGCACAATGGCCGCATCGAGTGAACGATTCGAGGGCAGCGTCGCCACCAGGTCTTGCTTGAGCTTCGCGCCAACTTGCACCGTTTGCGTAAAGGTCTCGGCACCGCCCACGACGGTGACTTCTTCAGCCAGTTGCGACACCGTCATCGTCTCGATCAAAGAGACGGTCTGGGTGCCCGCGAGACCAATCGTCCGTCGGACCGTCTGAAAGCCTGAGATCTCGAATGTGACGGTGTAGTCGCCAGGCGGCAAGAGCGGAATCAGGTAGTCGCCATTCTCGGTGGTGACCGCAGTCCGCACGCCCTGCAGCACCGCAGAGGCGGCCGTGATGGTCACTCCCGGCATCACTCCACCGCTCTGATCGGCGACGTGGCCGGAAATCGTGCCGGTCGGAGATTGCCCCAGTACGGGGAGTGCCGTCATGAGGCGAAAAGCCGACCAGCCCCGTCAAAATCCTCGTACGCATTTCCTTGCTCCTTGTCGTCGCCGACTCTTCCGCGCCAGGTCTCTCCAGAAGCTCGGCTCACAGGTCCAACCGCGTGCCTTCGGTCGGACTCCACTCTCAATCCCCGCGACGCGGGGAGTCGTCGGTCCTCAAATTGTGCGGTTTGCGGTTCGTGCGTGGGCCCACGCTGTTACCAAGCTCTGTGCCACGAATTGGAACACGCACGTCCCCCCGTGATCAACGCTCGGACACGCGGGTCGGAACAGGACCGTGACCTGTCTATCGGCGGACAGCCGCCGGTGCGGCAGTCGTTTCATGAAAATTCACCGGTTTCGTCGCACTGTCCGCGACCGTACTGACCTGTACTGCTAGAATGCCGGGGTGCTTCAGACGTCTCGAAGCGCGCAGGGCGTTCCACTCCTCATTCAGTTCCTACCCGACTCCAGATACACTGCTACGGTTTCTTGGATTATCGCCCAACCGCTTGGATTTTCGCGGACTGGTGACTGTTGCATCACCTTGAAAATACATGGGTTGCCAAATCTTGGCATCTGGCACCAATTTTGGTATATCATTTCGGTTTTGCGTTTTGGCCGGCGGGATAACTAGCTGGCAGCAGGAAGGATAACGACAAGGCTTATGTAAAGATTAACTTTCCTTTCACCCAATCCACATCAACGTAAGAAGCTCAGGTTCAGTCCATCCAAGGAGAGAGAGCCAATGAGAAAGCTGCTTCTTGCGATCCTGGTCATGCTCGTGGGGCTGGCGCTCGCGACGGATCAGGCTCTCGCACAGGAAAGGTTCGGAGGGTTGACCGGCTCGGTCACCGATGAAAGCGGTGGCGTGTTGCCGGGGGCCACAGTCAACATCACCAACAAGGGGACGGGACAGGTTCGATCGGTCGTCAGCGGAAGTGACGGCAGATACTCGATTCTGGACCTCGACCCCGGACGGTATTCGGTCCGGGTTGAGCTCACCGGGTTTTCAAGTGCACAGGCCGATGACATCAACGTCCTGCTCGGTCGCACGCTTGATTTCAATGCCCAGCTCAAAGTGGGGAATCTCGCCGAGACGATCACGGTGACAGCCGAGGCCACGCCGGTCATCGACCTGCGCACGACCACAGTCGCTCATAACGTCACCGCCGAAGAGTTCGATCGACTGCCGAAGGCACGCAGTTTCCAGTCGATTGCCATGACGGCTCCGTCGGTCAACTCAGGGGAGCTCGAGGGAGGCTTCCAGGTGAACGGCGCGAGCGGTGCCGAAAATGCCTTCACCGTTGATGGCGTCGTCACCAACGGGTTGATCAATGGACAGTCCCGGCAAGACACCGTGTTCGAGTACCTCCAGGAGGTGCAGGTCAAAACCACTGGGATCTCTGCCGAATGGGGCGGGGCTCTTGGTGGCGTCATCAGCGCGGTCACCAAGTCGGGTGGCAATAGCTTCCGTGGTGAAGGTCACTACTACTACGACGGCAGCGGCATCAGCGCCGGTCCGGTGAAGCGGCTGGTGCTGGACCCGGCCAACGATTCCAGAGCGTTCAACGTTCAGGACGAAAAGCAAAACGATCATCGCAACGAGTTTGGCGGCTCTATTGGCGGCCCGATCGTGCGTGACCGGCTCTTCTTCTTCGGTTCCTATTCACCTCGTGTCTTCAACAGCAACCGGAACTACTTGTATAGCAATGGCCAGACGCCTGGTGAGCAGGATCGAAAGATCACGTACCAGCAATTGTTCGGCAAGATCACGTATTCGAACAGCCGTTTAACGGCGCATGGCTCAGGGCTCTGGACGCCGACGACGGCCGATGGGACGCTGAAGGCGTACGATGGTTCGGTTCCGAATGGGCTGATCAATTCACAGCAAGCTGCATCGGCAGACATCAACCGCGGCTACGAAATCAACCAGGTCAACACGAGCGGAACCGTCGATATCAACTTGACCCCAAGCTCCTTCCTCAGCGCACGGGGCGGCTACTTTCACGATAGGTACAGTGACACCGGCGTTTCCACTGTTACGTCGTGGACCTATCAGAACCCGAATGCGCTAACGATGCCGGGACTGCCGGCCAACCTGCGGCTCCCGAACCAATCGGCGAATACGCCAAGAACGCAGATCACGAACTTCGATACCACGAAGCGCAGGTTCTTCAATATCGACTATAACCATTCCTTCACGGGCGGTGGTATCCACACGCTCAAGGGGGGCTTCGGTTCCCAGTACCACAGAGAATACGGTCAACTCGGCCTATCCGGGCGGCTACGTGTTCCTCTTCTGGGATTCGGCATTCACCTTCAGCGGGCAGACAGGCCGCGGGACCTATGGCTACTACGAGGTCAACGACCGACAGATCAACGGAACTGCTGGTGCCAACATCTATTCTCTGTACGTTCAGGACTCGTGGACCATCGGGAACCGACTGACGGTCAACCTCGGTCTCAGGACCGAAAACGAGAAAGTCCCGACCTTCAGGCCAGACTACCTGGAGAATGCGATCGAGTTCGGGTTTGGCGACAAGCTCGCCCCTCGGATCGGCGCGACCTACGATCTGCGGGGTGACGGGCGGGCCAAGCTGTTCGGCAGCTGGGGCCGGTACTATGATTGGACGAAATACGAGCTGGTCCGTGGCTCCTTCGGTGCGGAAACCTGGTGCATTTTCTATCGTGGCCTGGAGACGCTCGACATCAATAGTCTGAACCTCTCCAACAAGCCCGGCGCCGATTTGTGGTTCTCAAACCCTGGCGGCTGCCGCGACCGCCGCGTCGCGTCATTCGAGGCCGACATCGACCCCGACCTGCAGCCGATGCGGCAGGACAGCACCAGCATCGGTCTCGAGTTCCAGCTCAATGCTCGCTCGGTTGTGACACTGCACTACGTCCACAACGATTTGCAGGAGACGATTGAGGACGTAGGGTACTTACCGACACGGGTGACGAAGGCTATCTGATTTCGAATCCTGGCAAGGGTGTGACGCAATTTCAGTTCCCTACGGGAGCGACACCCCCTGGTCAGGCGACACCACGCCCCACCAGAACGTACGACGCATTTGAGATCGGCTACAACCGACGGTTTGCCGACAACTGGTTCTTCAGCGCGAATTACACGATCAGCCGGCTCTACGGGAACTACGCCGGTCTGGCAAGTTCTGACGAGTACAACACACCTACGACGGGCGTCGCGTCCTCTGTCTCCCAGCAGCAGGCTGGCACTCTGTCACGTCCCGGCGGCAACGTGAACCGGGCGTGGGACCTCGACGAGTTGCTGTTCGATTCTCACGGGAACCTGGATGTGCTCGGCCGGCTCGGAACCGACCGCCCACACGTCGTGAAACTGTACGGCGCCTACCAGTTCCGGTTCGGTACGCAGATCGGCGCGAACTTCTACGGTGGCAGCGGAACGCCGATTTCCACCTATGTGACTTCGACGCACAGTGCCGACGCTTTCGTCGAGGGTCGTGGCGACCTCGGACGTACCGATATGCTGACACGGACGGATCTGCTGTTGACCCACGAGCTTGCAATGGCGGGCAATAAACGGCTTCGCTTTGAGCTCAACGTGCTGAATGTCTTCAACCAGAAGACATCACGGCACATCTTCAACTACCTCAATCGTGGGGCGGGTGTGGAACGTGGGTCGTCGCTCATCGACTTGAGCCACACGGATCTGACGCAAGGCTACGATTACAACGCGTTGATTCGTGCGACAAGCGATGGGGCCAATGCCTACGATCCGCGCTTCGGGATGGACGACCTCTTCGAGCCCGGCGCGAGGGGGCAGTTCATGGTGAAGTTCCTGTTCTACTCGTTGCCCTCGCGGGGGGTAAACCCCCGCGCTTCGGGTTCGGCTTTAGGCCAGACTCGGGATTCGGGGGTCACACCTCGGGTCCCGGGTCTTTTTTTCGCAAATCTCGGCTTCTCATCGAACCAACCTAGATCCCCACCAACGCCACCACATCGACCAAGCGTGTCCGCCGGTTGACACACCAAAGTCACACCGGAATTAGCCCGAAAGTAGGTTGCCGGTGTTGACCTGACATGCCAGAATGGGGACCCCTTCGGACTGTAACGGACTATAACGGTCACAAACTTCCCGTTTTTCGGTTGGATTGAAATCGGCGTCACGCGTTCACGCCCGCTTGGCGCGGCGTTTATACGGACAGACGTCTTCGGACGTGCACAAGAACGAGGTTGAGGAGACACCATGACGCGAGTGAAGGTCGGTCATCTTTTGGGCGCAGGGTGGTTGAGAAGGCCTGCTGCACTTTTTAGCCTGGGCGTCATGCTGTGCTTTGCGCAGTCAGGGGGACAGGCGCAAGACTTGCCGGAATCCGACGGTCCCTTGACGTTCTTCAAGAATTACTTCATCACCGGTAACTACGTGGCCAGCGGCGGCGGTTTCTCCGGAGAGGGGTCTACCGCAGAGGCACATTTCGAAATCAGTGGGGTGCCGCCGAATGTCGATATCCTGGCGGCTTTCCTGTACGTGCAAACCGCGGAAAGCGCTCCTCTGCAGGGTATTAGCGGTGCGACGTTCAACGGACTCCCGCTCGATTCAGGCGAGGGGTCGATCGCGAAAGCGCTCGGCACGAGCTCGGCGTGCTTCACGGTGGGAGAAGGCGTCAACCTGGTGACGTATCGCGCGGACGTCCTTCGTCTCCTGCCCTTGGGTGAAAACGGAAAACACGACGTAAACGACGACGTACGATGTGGAGGTGCCAGCGGGAGAGTCTTCCCCGCGGCCCGTCGGCGCCAGACTGGTCGTGGTGTACCGGGATCCCGCAGAACCTTACAGGGGAATCGTCATCTACGATGGCACCTACACCAAACCAAGTAACGGAACCCTGACGCAGACAATTCAAGGGTTTTATCAGGCTTCGTCGGTCGGTCCGATCGCCCAGATCACGCACATTGCTGGCAACGCCTTCAACTGGGACAATGTAACAGATCCCGTTGAACTGGCTGGAGATGCCTCTTCGGTGCAGGTGGTGGAAGGCGGTCCGGAGTCCCCCTGCAAGTCCTGGAGCGCGATCGTCTTCAGCACGACCGTCGAGGATACCGATAACGACGGCTTGCTCAACATCTGGGAAGAATCCACAACAGGTAGTCTTGTCACCGATCCAAACGGCCAGACCCTGCCGCCTCTGGGGAGCATGGGCGCCAATCCGGACATCAAGGATCTCTTCGTTGAAATCGGCTTCCTGCACGCTCCCCAGGCCAAGACTTACGGCGGCGTCCAAAAGCCCGCCCACACGCATCGACCGGATCCGGCGGCCCTCAAGATGGTCGGAGATGCTTTCCTCAACGCACCGACAGGGGAAGGTCTACCGGGTCCCATCAATGTGCATTTCGATGTCGGCAACTATCCGACGGGCACTGTGGCGGAGCCCTACCTCATTCGAGGAAACGGCCTGGCACGGGGCGGCGAACAGATTTTGGAAGAGGCCTGCAATCCGTTAGCGGCAGGCTGTCAGTATCCGGCTTATCCAGGCACAGTCGGCTGGAAGACAGGATTCCGATTCCTCAGGGACGCATGGGTCAGTGAGTTGGGCGCGCAGCTCAATCAGGCTCAAGTCAACGTGTGTGAAGCCTCAGGTCGACTGCCGGATGCGATTCGATCGCAACCGGAAAGACATCTTCCACTACGCGCTGTTCGCCCACCTGCTCGGTTTGCCGAAGTCAACGGACCCCTTGTCCGCCGACTTCCACGTACCCCGGACCAACACGGGCGTCGGCGACTTTCCTGGCGGCGATCTCATGGTCACACTTGGGGGCTTCGATGATTCCACCGGGAAGCCTATCGGAAGCACTATACATGCAGGCGGCCACGCTCTTCCACGAGTTAGGGCACAACTTCGAGCTGAGGCATGGCGGGCCTCCTGTTCCTGTGGAAGGGGAGGGGGAGGAGCTGCAGCTGCAATTCCAGCCCAACTGCAAGCCCAACCAGCTGAGCTCGATGAACTACCTGTTTCAGTTGTACGGGCTTTATCCGACGTCGGGCCCGCAAACGCAAAAACAAAGGATTGATTTTTCCCGTGTGGGACTTGGGTCCCTTGCTGAGGGCACCCTCTTTGAGACGGCTGGACTCCCCGGCGGTGCTCCCTATCGCACCGCCTGGTTTGCACCTCGAATCGCCGGGACCCTTGGCTTTGTTCTGAAAACGCCTGCCGCAAAGAAGCATTGTGATGGTTCACCGCTGTCGCCAGAAGAGGAAGCAGACAGGTTAGCTGGCAACGGCGTGGCGCGAATCGATGGGCTTAAAACCACCATCCCCATCGATTGGAATGCAGACGGGAGTATTGCTGGCGCGATAGTTCTCCCAGGACCTGAACTTCGACGGCACCGCCATTGAGATACTGGGCGCGTCCTCCAACGAATGGGCCGACGTGCACCTGAACCAGGTTGGCAGCCGGCGCAACGTCGGGGCTTCGTACCTTGACACAAATACAGAGCCGGTTACGGAGCTTGTTGGCCCCTTGTCCCTCGACATGGGACAAGGCGATTTGGGTCAGGGCGATTTGGGTCAGGGTGATCTTGGTCAGGGTGATCTCGGTCAGGGCGATCTCGGGCAGGGGGATCTCGGGCAGGGCGATTTGGGTCAAGGCGATCTCGGTCAGGGTGACCTGGGCACGGACGTCGGAAGCGGCGACCTGGGTCGTGGCGACCTCGGGAGCGGCGACTTGCCGCTCGACCCGAACACTAATGAGCGTTCCACGGGTGACATCGATTTCGAGACTGCGACAGCACTGGGGAATGGGGTCCGACCGACCTCACTGCCACCGGGGTCAGGAATGGCGTGCGGCTGGATTGGCAGCCGCCCAACTTCGGTGGGCTCGTCTTCAGGTACCTGATCTTCCGCGCGACCGGCGCCACAATCACACCCACAAGCGACATCAGACAGATCGATGTCGTGGTAGCAAACCCAGGGCTCAACCCGGCGCTGACCAAGATCGACAACAGCGCAAAACCGGGTGTGACGTACACCTACTTCATCATTGCAGAGCTCAGAGACGGTCCGCCGAGGACGTTGAGTGGCCCGTCCAACTTCGCAACGTTCCACCATCCCTGTACCCGTAGCGTTGCGTAGGAGCTCGGCTGGCTGAAGGACCTGTCACAGGAACGAATCCTGTGACAGGTCCGATCAGACTCTCAACAAATGGGGTCTGAGGTCTCTATTTCGACTGAGGCCCTGCGCGGCGGCGCACTTCAGGGAGGAGCGGATCTTCGGTCGAACCGCCGCGGATACTTAAATAAGTGCGGTACGAGTCGGCAAACGCCGCTGTCTTGAGCCCTTCCCTGACACGACCCAGGTAGTAATAGACGGGTGGAAAATAGCCGTAGGTGGGTTCTTCGTCCAGGAATAGCGAGAGGGCCTCGCCACGACGCGTGATGCACCGGTCGAACTCGGAATCAGCCTGCGTGAACGCACCGGCTTCCAGATACGCCCGCCCCAGATCGAAGCGGCCGATCCATGTGTCCAAGAGGGTGTTCGCTTCCGTGAGGATTTTGATGGCCTCGCGCGGATTTCGATTCTTGATGGCGATCTCCCCCTCGATGACCTTGGCCAAGGCCTGGGGCTCGGACTGGAACTCGGATGCCAATCCGGCGGCCAGCTTTCGGGCTCGCGCGATCTCGCCCATCTCGACAAAGACTCGTGAGGCCAGGAATCGGACCTTCGCGGCTTGACTGTTTGCCAAGGCGCTCTCGGCTGCCTCCAGTGCTGCGCTCTTTTGTTGCCGCAAAAGCTGCGCATACGCGAGCGCGGCGTACTTGGCCGCAGCCCGGTCGGAGTTGTTGGACCTCAGGTCTACGAGGGCTCCTTCGCGAAGAATTCGGACAGCCTCAGAGAATCGCCCCTCATAGAGGGCCAGATCGCCCAGGCCCGACGCAGCATAGGACGCGTACAGCGCACTCACCTTGCCGTCCTGAGCGCCGGCACCTTGCCTGTAGCTTTCGGCGGCCTGAAAGGTTTGTCCCTGGCCCAATTGCGCGAAGGCAAGGGCAAGAAAGCCTAACGGACTCCCCAACTCCTGCGCTGTTCGTGCCTCCGCCTCCGCAGTCTGGAAATCGCTGCCGTAAGCCGCATAGAGCGCCAAATTCAGGCGGTAGAGCGCGCGTTTGGGGAGGATTGCGGTCACTTGCTGCATCTCGTCACGGGCCCTGGGCATGTCCCGCAGGTACGTCAAACACAGCGCAAGGTTGTTGTGCGCCGCAACGTCCGCCGCATAGCGGGCGATCAAATCGCTGTATTCCTTGACGCACGCCTGATAATCGCTCGTCAGGTAGTAAAACAGACCGCGCGTACGATAGCGTTCCCGCTCCGTCATCCGATCGACGTGACGGACGGCTTCCTTGATGTGCTTTTCCGCCTCCTGCTGCTGGCCGATGTTGCGTGACGCAATGGCCATGCCGGCATACGCAAGGCCGAAGTTCGGATCCCGGTTCAAAGCCTTCTGAAAGCTTTGCCGCGCGTCTTCTGGTCTGTTATCAGACAAGGCGCTCATCGCCGCCGCATAGTCCTTGACAACGTCCAGCGACGTCGCCGAAAGGGTTTCCATCGCGAAGCGTTGCGCGGCATCTGACGTATCGTCGCCAAGCGCCTCGCGTACCGTGGTCGCGAGATCGGTCGCCACGGCCAGGACCTGCTCCTTGCTGCCGGCCCGATCCTCGGCAGTCGTGATCACATCGCCGGTCACCGCCTGTGCAGCTTTCACCGATACGGCGTAACCGTCGCCCTGACGGCTCACGGAACCAGACAGCACCACTCCCAAGCCCTGCTTGACGGCAAGCTCCCGCGCAGCCACCTCGTCCAGTCTGTCAGGGGGCCGCACACCGAGGCTGCGACCAACCGCCGTCCGGTCGTACGCGCTGATGAATCCCGCGCCCTCGAGCGCGAGCTTCAACATCGGTTCGAGTGTGCGGTCGAACGTCGGATCATTCGTGCTGTTCTGGAAATCGGCGATCAGGACTGATACGGGATCGTGTTGAACCGGCACACCGGGTCCCTGGGCGAACCACCACGTGCCCACCAGGAGCGCCATGAACAGACCGAGCGCGGCGACCGCCACGCGCATGCCGAACACGCGGTGAATCGGCAGTGGTTGCCCCTGATCATCCAGGCGAGCAAGGGCATCCCCGAGCTCTTGAGTCGTTTGAAAGCGCGCGGCTGGATCCGGTTCGATACATCGCGACACCAGCTGCTCCAGCGCCTCCGGAATCTCTGGGACAAGTGACCTGGCCGGTGAAGGTGCCTGTTCCATCCGCTTCCGCAGCTCCGCGATGGCGCTGGGCGCATGTTCGGCGCGGCGGCGTCCCACCAGCAGGTCGTAGAGGATGAGGCCGAATGCGTAGACGTCGGCCCTCTGATCGACCGTCTGGCCGCGAGCCTGCTCCGGCGCCATGTATTCGACAGTTCCCACCACGGCTCCGGCCATCGTCGCTGCCGCCTGCGTCATCTCGTTGTCCCAAGCGCCGACTTCTGGCTGCGATCCTGAGGCCGCGGTGACGGCTGGCGGTACTTGGCCACCTTGCGACGTCGAACGCGCGATCCCGAAATCCATCACGATCGCGTGATCGCCGCCTTCAATCATGATGTTGGCGGGCTTGAGATCGCGATGGACGACACCGGCCTCGTGTGCGGCCTTGAGACCTTCCACGATCTGTCTCGCGAGGGGCATCACCGTCGGAACCGCGAGACGTTCGCTCTGACGCAGCATCGTTGCCAGATCGGTCCCCTGGATGTACAGACATCGTGATGTACTTGATGCCGTCGATTTCCCCGAGATCGAAGATGCGGACAACGTTCTTGTGGGTGACCTGACGCGCGAGCAGCAGTTCCTGCTTGAACCGTCGTTCGATCTCGCGCGCTGCCACTGGATCCTGAGAGACCTCCGGCCGGATCACTTTCACGGCAACCGCTACGCTCAGCTCCGCGTCCCACGCCTGATAGACCGCACCCATGCCACCAATACCCAGGAGCTTGATGATGTGGTAGCGCGGACTAAACTTCTGACCTTCTTCGAGTGGGCCGCGCTCGGGCGCGGGAAGCCTGATATGCCGCACGCCACCAGCTGAGGGCGGAAGGCCCGTCGTGTCGTCTCCACCCTTCGACGACGATCGAGGGCCGAGCATGGTTGCGTCTGGATCGAAGGCGCCGGTTGGACTCGTGAAGTCGACGGGACTCTCCCGTGGCGGCGTCAGAACGCCGGTGCGGCCTGGTGATGTGACAGGAAGCGGGGCTTCACATCGGGAACATCGGATCCCGATGGGCGTTTCCTCCCCGCACGTGGGGCAAAGCATAAATGACTGCGAAGCCCGAAGGTACTGCACGATATCTTTCGGGCAATCGCGATTATGGCATCATGTTTGCGGATTGCCAACGCAAACGCTGAAGCTTCCCGAAGGTAGTAACGCCCTCGGGTCCCACCCCGAACAATGGACGCGAATTGACCCCGATTGACCGCTAATCCAGAGGGACGCCGATTGACGCGGATCGCCGCCCAATCCCACGGGGCACGGGACGCGAATTGCGCGGATTAGAACTAAATCAACGGGACGCGGATCGACGCGGATCAAAACCAATCAACGGGACGCGGATCAGCGCGGATCACCGCCAATCCAACGGGACGCGGATTGACGCGGATGACCGCCAATCCCACAGGACGCGGATCGACACGGATGACCGCCAATCCCACAGGACGCGGATCGACACGGATGACCGCCAATCCCACAGGACGCGGATCGACACGGATGACCGCCAATCCCACAGGACGCGGATCGACACGGATGACGACTAATCAACGGGGATGCGAATTGCGCCGAACGGGCGCGATGTCTCTTTTGTAATGTCAAATGTAATTCCGCGCAATCCGCGCGATTCGCGTCCCGTCCTGCTTGATTCGCGTGATCCGCGTCCCGTGCCTGCTTGATTCGCGTGATCCGCATCTCGTGCCTGCCTGGTCCGCGTCGATCTGCGTCCCGTGCCTGCCTGATCAGCGTCGATCCGCGTCTCGTGCCTGCCTGGTCCGCGTCGATCCGCGTCCCGTGCCTGCCTGATCCGCGTCGATCCGCGTCCCGTGCCTGCCTGGTCCGCGTCGATCTGCGTCCCGTGCCTGCCTGATCCGCGTCGATCCGCGTCTCGTGCCTGCCTGATCCGCGTCGATCCGCGTCTCGTGCCTGCCTGGTCAGCGTAGATCTGCGTCCCGTGCCTGCCTGATCCGCGCGATTCGCGTCCCGTCCTGCTTGATTCGCGCGATCCGCGTCCCGTCCTGCTTGATTCGCGTGATCCGCGTCCCGTGCCTACCCTGATCCGCGTCCCGTGGCTGTTTAATCCGCGTTTAGGTCGACCGTATCGATCTGTGCCCTTTGCAGTCGACCACTGAAATCGACATAGATCGACTTCCATTCCGAGAACACGTCGAGGGCGGCAGTGCCGGCTTCACGGTGACCGTTTCCGGTTGCCTTCGTGCCTCCGAAGGGCAGGTGCACTTCCGCACCAATCGTGGGGGCGTTGACGTAGAAAATCCCGGTGTAGAGATCGCGCATGGCCGCAAAGGCCTTGTTGATGTCGCGAGTATAGATGGAGGCCGACAGGCCGTAGGCAACGTCGTTCCCGATGGCAATAGCCTCGTCGAGCCCGGTGCACGGAATGACCGAGACGACGGGACCAAAAATTTCCTCCTGAGCAATGCGCATCCGCGGCGCAACATCCGTAAATACAGTGGGTTCGTGGAAATGACCGCGTGCGCGTGCGCCCTCCCGTAGCGGCTTCCCGCCTGCGGCAAGTACTGCCCCTTCCTCGCGACCAATCTGCACGTACTTGATGACGGTTTCGAGCTGTCCTTCGCTGACGAGCGGCCCGACATCGGTAGACGGATCGAGACCCTCACCAACACGAAGCGCCCGGACGCGGTTCAGGAACTGCTCCACGAACGTCTTGTACACCGCTCGATGCACCACAACGCGGCTGGCGGCGGTGCAGCGTTGACCGGTCGTTCCAAAACCGCCCCAGACACATCCATCGACTGCCAGATCCAAATCGGCGTCATCCATCACCGTGATGACGTTCTTGCCGCCCATTTCGAGATGGACCTTCTTGAACGACGAGGCAGCGCGCTCGGAGACCGTTCGGCCCACCGCCGTTGATCCGGTAAAGGAGACAACCCGGACGTCCTGGTGCGTCACCATGGCTGTTCCGACCTCGTCTCCTCCGCCGGTCACGAGGTTCACGACGCCCTTCGGAACTCCGGCTTCTTCGAGCAAGCGGACGAAATTCACGGCGGACAGCGGTGTCAGGGTCGCGGGTTTGAACACAACGCTGTTTCCGCAGACGAGCGCTGGAATGATTTTCCAGGATGGAATAGCCATCGGAAAATTCCAGGGGGTCACGATGGCGCACACGCCAAGCGGCTGGCGCACCGACATGGCAAATTTGTCACGGAGCTCCGAGGGGACGGTCTGGCCGTACTGCCGTCGCCCTTCTCCTGCCATGAAGTAAGTCATGTCCACGGCTTCCTGGACATCACCGCGGGTCTCGGCCAGAACCTTGCCCATTTCACGCGTCATGTCGCACGCGAATTGTTCTTTTTTCTGGAGAAGAAGTTCTGCCGCGCGGAAGAGAATCTCGGCCCGACGGGGGGCGGGCACGAGCCGCCAGTGGGCGTACGCTCGTCGAGCCGCATCAACCGCCGCCTCGACGTCCGTGCGGTTTGACCGCGCAAACAGGCCAATGACCTCGTCGCGATTGGCAGGATTGCGATTTTCGAAGGTTTCGCCCGTGGTTGCCGCACTCCACACACCATCGATGAAGTTGCCATGAGCCGTCAAAGACATGACGAAACCTCTGCAGTTTTCCCGACGATCAGCCTGCGAAAAGTGCGCATTCTACCGCTTTCCGAATACTTTCGGTACGCGTTTGGGCTACTAATTGGTGACCCTTTCGACGACACGTGCGTTTCGGCCCACCAACATCGGGCCCGCGGTTTGGCGCGCTTCTTGAAAGCTTGGTGGCGCAGGAGGCACCGGCCATGAGACTCAGCACCGCTGAAGCGGTTTCGAGAGTCCCAACCGTCGTGATCGTCAACGGAACCCAGGACATGCTGGATGTGCTGGATTCTGTCCTGGAGCCGGGCCACTACGACGTCGTCATTGCCGACTCGACCAACGATGCGTATTCGTTGATCAAGGACGTCAAGCCGCATCTGGTCCTGCTGGGATTGCGCGTCGACAACCTGGATGGCTTCCAGGTCCTTTCCATGTTGAAGCTCGATCCGGACACGCGGACCACTCGCGTCGTCACCTGCACGGTCGACGAAGATCCCGAAGAAAGCGTTGGCGGCCTCGCCGACTCGATCGACGAAGTCCTGTCCCACAAACCCGTCCTGCAGATGAACTAGGCGAGTTCTCAGTTTGTAGCGCGGACCCTTCAGGGTCCGCGGGCCTTAAAAGGCCCGCGCTACGTCTTTGGCTAGACCAGCCGTCTCCCCGCCTTGATTGACTCGATGAAGTCGCGGACCACCCCGGACACTCGATCAGAAGGCTCGATGAATTCGACGCCCGATCGATACGTGACCAGCTCCTGATCGACATCGCTGATCCGGCAGTGGGCGACGCGTCCTTTGACGACAACCGATCGATCCCCAAGACTCAAGCGGAAATCGTGCAGCGAGTTGATCTGCAGCGGAAACATCGTCTCGAGCTGTGCTCCGCCGACGCTGATCTCTTTGATCGCGACCGGCTGGAACATCATGACCTCGCCGTGCAGCTCACCCAGGATCTCGATACGCTCGCGTTCTCGTTTGTTGTCGTCCCGCGAGGTGGGCATCGCGCGCGACTATAACACAGCGTTGCGCTTTAGGCTTTAGGCTCTAGGCTTTAGAGTCTATTTCTACTTCTTGTCGAGATGGCGAAGGTAGTCCCCCGACGCGATCTGCGACGCCTGACCGAGCGGAGCATTATAGAAATAGACCCACGCGGACTCCGTTTGACCGTCCTCGAGGGTAACCGGCGACTGGATTCGCGTGTACAGGCTATGCTCCGGATCGCCAGGCCGATATCCCTCGATGGAATCGAGGCCCGCCAGCACGAGGTCCGGCTCATCGGTTTCGAAGAGCTCACCCCAGACGCGGCCCTCGCCAGGCACGGCCGCAGGATAAATCCCCAGGTCGAAGAGGATCGCGTTGATCGAACCGCGACCCACATACCGCAGCTTCGAATCGATGCCTATTCGAAGGCGCCGGTTGAACCCTGTCATCAGGGTGCCATAGAAAAACACGCGATCAATCATTGTGGTCGCAGCCGATCTCCAGCCACATTGTAGCGGCGGGTCTGGGCTCCGTTCCGCACCCGATCCCAGTCCGAGCTCAGAATGGCGTACAGGTGTGTATCTTCATGACGGCCGTCCTTCACGAAGGACTCACGCAGGGTGCCCTCGCAGACGGCTCCCAGTTTCTCAAAGGCGCGGCGACTGCGTTCGTTCGACGATGGGATACGGGCCTCAATCCGATGCAGGCCGAGCTCATCAAAGGCGTAGTCGAGCAGCAGCCCCTTCGCCTCGCTGTTGACACCCGTTCCCCAGTGGTGGCGCGCCACCCAGGTTCCAATCTGCGCTGTGCTCGTCATCAAATCCATGTGACGGAGCGCAATGACTCCCAGTGGTTCATCGGTCGCAAGATTGGCAATCACAAACGCGTACTCGTGGTCGTGCAACCGAGATTCGCGCGCGCGTGCGATAAACAGCTCGGTCTCCTCGATGACCCGCGGCGGGTCGAACGACAGAAATCTCGTGACCTCCGGGTCGCTCGTATGCTCGAAGATCGGTGCGGCGTCCCCCTCGCGGGGCTCCCGCAGCAGGACTCGGCGTCCCATGAGGACCGGCAATGGCTCCTGCATCTGAAAGTTTTCAGTTATCAGTTTTTCAGTTGTCAGTATTCAGTTTCGGTCTGGCACAGTCAAGCGGACCAAGGCAGGTGTTACCGTAGCGGCGGGTCGTGACCGTCTGGGTTATTGAGGAGCTTGTGGGGCATCCGGCGGCGTCAGCAATCGGATCACCTCGGCCGGCAACGCAAACGACAGCACGACAGTATTACCTTCGGCCTGGAGCTGAAACGACTGCAGAATGGTTGCGATTTCCGGTTTGGACCCCGCCTGCATCTTGGCCAATGCCACAAAGCCGCGAACGATGTCGTGCAGCTCCTGCGCCGCGGTCTCGTCACGCGCTTCGGCGCGCAGCCGCCCGCTCACACCACCGTTGACGTGTCCCGTAGCGGCGAGATAGGTGATGGGCGGCAGCCTGCTCGCGATCTCCTTGGGCACATGGCTGCGATTCACGAGCCGATCGAAGCGCCCGACCGCCCATGCATTGCCATCGTCGCTGTCACGAACGAGATTCATGAACTCGTCGTTTCTGGTGATGTCCAACCCGTTTCCGGTTTGGAGATCGATGGCACGACGGAGCGCGGCACTGGTGCCGACCGCAATGAGGTCGGGCTTGATGAACCCGACAGCCATTTCGTGAGGACCTGGAAAATTTGGAGGCGGAGGGTCGGGCATCTCGAAGCGTCGAACCATGAACCGCTTGCCGAGGTAGGTTTCTTCGACGCCTCCGTGATCCTGAATGAGTTTCTCGATCCGCGGCTGATCGAAACGCCCGCTGGCCAGTACCAAGCCCTGGTCGCGCCCGCCCTGATCGGTGGAAGGCAGGAGATAAGCCACGACGTGGTCGATATCACGTTCCACGTCAACGCCTGTGTGCTGCTCGAAGGTTCGCCGTCCATCAGCCTCGGCCGCGCTCGCGTGTTCAGGCAGCATCTGCCGAATCTGCTTCCGCAGCTCCGACTCCATCACCGCATGCACATCTGCAAATGCCACGACCGCGGCCTCTTCTGGTACGAAGTGAAGAGCTTCGGCGTCTCCGGAGAGGGCCCCCAGAACAGGCACACCGGCGAAATAGGCGGCCAACCCGCCTGCCAGACCCGCCGCCAGGAACGCCGTTCCGCCGAACAGGAAATAGCGCGTTTTCGTGGTCATGAGATCCTTCTGCCCGTCGACGGCGGCCTACTCCACCCCTGACACAAGGATACGACAATGGCGTTACAAAGGTTCCATTTAGTCTGACAAAACATATTCTCGCCGTTCGACAGTCCTGGCAGCCAGCCACAGGAAAGCAAGCACGATCGCAAAAAGACTGGCCAGGCTCACTGCCGGCGACGGCAAATCGCGGAACAAGCTCTGGAGCGCCGTCAGGGCGGAATCGTCGGGCATGGCATGAGGCGCGAGGCCCTGCAGGTAGTAGGCGACGGTGGCCCGACGCAGGTAACCGGGAGCAATCATGGTCACCTGCTCCCAACCAAAGGCAAACACCAGCCCCGCGACGAGCGGCCGTTTCAACCACGCTCCAATGAACCCAAACACCGCGCCGTATGTGGCAAGCCCAAGAGCCAGGAGCCCGAGGTCAATGGCCAGCGATGGGAACGTCCGGCCGAGGGAGCCTCCGCCCAGCGGGACGACCAGAAAATAGACGAGCATGACGGAGGGAAGCACGACGAGCCCAGTACAGACGAGGTACGCCAGATACTTTCCCACCAGAACCGCACCTCTGCGGATTGGACGGGTAAACAAGTACGTCAGGGTCTTGTCTTCAACTTCATCGGCCATCAGCGACGTGCCGTAGAACACTCCGAGCACCGGCACGGCAAATTTCAGATAGAGGAGCCAGATCATCGCACCGAAGATCGACTCGCCTCCCACGCGCACCCGGTTGACCCGAAGCGCGGGCACGCCAAACACGTCGAGCAGTCTGAAAAGGAGAGCAATAGCGACCGGCCCCCCGACGACGAGCGCCATGAAGATAGTCCGCCGCGACCAGAGCATCTCGCCAATGGAGAGATCAAAGACGCGAAGAACCGCGTTGAGAAATCCCTGATTTCGAGGTTTCGTCATCATTATTTAGTTCGCGTGGGGCCCCACCCCCACGCGCCTGCCGTCGTCCTTCGATGCGCTCAGGACGACCCTGAGCCTGTCGAAGGGTCGCTCACGCTCCGGATCTTGACTACTCGCATCCTGCCGCTTCAGTGATCCTTTGGACTTTGCTTCTACCTTTGACCTTTGACCTTTGACCTTATGTCTTCACCAGATATTGAAACACTGCCTGTAAATTGTCGTCCGGGGACGTCACCTCGCGGATCTCCCCAAGGTCGCCCGATGCAGCCAGCGATGTGAGCCGCATGTAGAAGGCGTCGGGCTTGACGGTTTCCACGATTACGGCGTCCTCTTCGAACCGCAGGCTGCGCACATCGTCTTCAGTCAGAAACTGCCGCGCGAGGGCGCGCGGGTCGGCGGCTCGCACGTGGACCGTGTGGGGATGCTCGTCGATCAGCTCCCGAATCTGATGAACATTCCCTTCGGCCAGGATCCGGCCATTGTTGATGAGCAAAATGTCCGCCGTCATGGCTTCGATTTCGTGCAGGATGTGACTCGACACGAGAACGCTTCGTCCTTCGCGTGCCCACTCGCGAATCAGCCGAATTGTCCGCCGACGCGCCAACGGATCCATCCCAGCCAATGGCTCATCCAGAATCAACAGTTCCGGGTCGTGGGCAATGGCCTGCGCCAGCTTGATGCGTTGCCGCATGCCTTTGCTGTAGGCACCGATCTTCTTTTCTGCGACGTGGGACAAGCCCACGCGGCCAATGGCTTTGTCGGCCAGCGACAGCGCCTGTTCTTCATCAAGGCCGTTGAGGGTCAAAAGACCGGCCACCCAGGCGCGGCCGGTCATGCGATCGTAAAAGGCGTCCTGTTCGGGACAGAAGCCGATCCGGAAATACAGGTCTGGATTGTCCCAGGCGGGCTCGCCGAGCACATGAACCTGACCCTGACTGGGTTTGAGCTGACCCGTGACGAGCTTCATGAGGGTGGACTTACCCGCCCCGTTTGGGCCGAGCAAACCGGTGATGCCGGGCGGAACGCGCACGGTGACATCGTTGAGGCCGATGACTTGCCCGTACCACTTGGATAAGTGGTCGATTGCCAGGACGGGCGACGGTGTGGCTCTTGCCTCGTCGCTCACGTCACAACCTCGACCGCCCGGACGCGTCGTTGCAGCACGACGATCGACAGCCCAATCAGCACCGCTACCGCGGCAACGGATCCGAGAATAGGGGTTTCATACCTTGGCGCCAGCCTGAAGATGACGTCGCCGATCTGGTTGAGGCTTCCCGCCGGCGACAACCAGGAAAACGTGGTGCGGCCGGTGGCGCCAGCCACCACCCCGAAGAGAGCTTGTGTGAAGAAGAAGAGGCCCGCGTAGGTGATGGCCACGAACCGTGCGCTCTTGCTGAACGACGACAACGCCAGCATCGTAAATGCCGACAGCAGGGCAAGCAGGAATGACACCAGGGTAATGGCCGGAATGAGGAACAAATTGGAGCTGAGAAACCGAACGTTGCCGGCCAGCGAAACCTGGACGAGCAGCAGGAGCATGGCCGGAATCCAGGTGACCAGTAGCAGAAAGAACAGCAGAATGCCAAGTTTCCCGGCAACGTACTCGGCCCGGGTCAACGGCTTGGAGAGGTAGATCTGGAGAGCATTACTGCGAAGGTCGTTGGCAATCAGCCCCGCACCGACCCAGACCGTGATGAAGAAAACGAAGAGGCCTTGTTGATCGAGGAAGTCACGAAAGGTCTTGGACGAGACATCCAGAAACGACGCCTGGGGAAAATTCACCGCCGCGTAAATCTGCACCGAACGTACCAGGAACGGCACCCACGCCACGAGCAGCAATCCCAGGAACAGGCGCTTTGTGATGATGCTGCGTACGCCGGCCGCCGTAATGACGAGCCAGCTTCGGCCCGACGGTTGCCGCGTGCCGAGATACGGGCGGTAGCCTTCGGAATGGATGGGCACAAGAGTCGTCAGTCAACAGTCGTCAGTCGTGAGTCAATAGTCGTCAGCCGACCATCGACATCCTGTTCGCCCACCGCGCGCGCGAACACATCTTCCAATGTCGGGACGCTGGGACGCAGATGTCGGACCTGAACACCACGCTGGGCCGCTAAGATGAATAAGTCTCGCCAGGAAAGGCCTTCGGGAACAAAGACGCGCATGACGTCTTCATCCGTGCGGTGACACTCCATACCCGACGCCTGAAGTGCGGCAATGAAGCCGCTTTCGTCCCCCTTCACGCGCAACTCATAGACACGTCCACCCGGCCCCTTGAGATCGGCAATCGGTCCCTGTGTGGCCACCTGTCCCTTGTCGACGACCACGACATGGTCGCAGACATATTCCACGTCCGGCAGGAGATGCGACGACAACACGAGGCTGATGCCCTTGTTGTGTGCCAGATCGCGAACCAGTTCCAGCATCTCGTCGCGACCCTTCGGATCCATGCCGTTGGTCGGCTCATCGAGGAACAGCAGCTCGGGATCGTGAACGAGCGCCTGCGCCAGCTTGATGCGTTGCTTCATTCCGGTTGAATATGTTTCGACCAACCGATAGCGCGCTTCTCCAAGCCCCGTGTAGTACAGGACTTCATGGGCTCGCTGCATGGCGTCAACGGCTCCAAGCCCGCTCAGTTGGCCGCAGTACGCCACAAAGGTCACGGCGTTCATGCCGGGAATGTACGCGTCGTTTTCCGGCATGTACCCGATGCGCGCTCTCACCTCGGTCGGCGTGCGAGCGACATCGAACCCGAGCACCTGCAGGCGCCCGCGGTCCGGGGTGATAAGGCCCAGCAGCGACTTGATCATGGTGCTCTTGCCAGCCCCGTTCGGCCCCAACAGACCAACGGCCCCGCGCGGAAAGGTCGCCGAGACGTCGCGCAACGCCCACTGCGTGCCAAAAAGCACGCCCACCTGGTCAAGCGTTGCAACGGCGTCCGTCTGATCCGGCATCACTTGCAGTATACGAGGAGGAAGGCAGTGCGGTTCATTTCTGATCTTTGAGGATTAGCGATTGCGCGAATCACAAATTTCCTTTGAAGCCCCAACTCGTCGGCTCGCGCGCGCAGCGACTCAATGACATTGGCAATATGCTGATCAAGCGGGATCTGAAGTTCGTCGGCACCTCTCCGCAGATCGTCGCGGTTGATGGCACGCGCAAAGGCTTTGTCCTTCATGCGCTTCATCACCGATCCTGGCTCCAGGTCCAGCACGCTCTTCGAGGGTCGCACGAGGGCCGCCGCGGTGACGAATCCTGCCATTTCGTCGCACGCAAACAATGCATGTTCGAGTCTTCGATTCGCGCGGGACATTCGAGTACTCCGCATGCGAGAGAATCGCGCGAACCACAAACTCTGGATACCCCTTCTCGCGCAGAATCTCCGCGCCACGAAACGGATGGTTCTGGGCATCGGGCCAACGCTCGTAGTCGAAGTCGTGCAACAAGCCGACGATGCCCCACGTCGTTTCATCTTCCTCGAACATCCGCGCGTAACCACGGAGCGGCGGCCTCGACGGCCAGCGCATGCTTTCGCAGGCTTTCGCCCTGTGTGTATTCAGTCAATAACGTCCACGCCGAGTCACGGGACAGAATCATAAGTAGCCTTCAGCCTTCAGCCATCAGCCAGCTTTCAGCCGTCCGCCGCGTGCCCGCCGCCATCTGCCGGCTGTCTGCGGCTTTCTGCCGGCCGCTCACGAGCGCCGCAATCACCAGGTCGCCGCTGACATTGACGGTCGTGCGGCACATATCGAGAAACCGATCCACGCCAAGAATCAATCCCATCCCTTCGACTGGAATGCCGACCGACTGCACGACAATCATCACCAGGGGCAACGAGCCGCCCGGCACGCCCGCCGTTCCGATACCAGCCACAATCGACATCACCATGACCTGCAGTTGCTGTGCCGTCGTCAAGTCGATGCCGTAGACCTGGGCCAGAAACAGAACCGTGATTCCCTCGAACAATGCCGTGCCGTTCTGGTTTGCCGTCGAGCCGACCGTCAGGACGAAGCGCGCGATATTCGGCGGCAGCTTCAACTTTTCGTCGGCGGTATCGAGCGCCAACGGCAGCGTCGCATTCGACGATGCTGTCGAAAACGCGTACAGGTAGACTTCGCGGCACGCCGCAAAAAACTGCAGCGGCGATCGCCCGGCCACCATTCGCAGGAGCAGACTGTACACGACAAATTGCTGGATGAGCAGTCCTGTCACGACTGTCGCCACGTAAAAGAACAGCGACGCAAAGACTTCGTATCCGAATCGGAAGGCGGTGTTGAAAATAATCGCAAACACCGCGAATGGCGCCAGCTTCATCGCGAAGTCAACGATGTTCATGCAGACGGCAAAGACCTGTTCGAGTACCGCGACCAGCGTTCCGCTCCCCTCGCTCTTGCGTGTCACGAAGCTGAGACCAAACCCGAACATGAGCGAAAACACCATGAACGGCAACATCTCGCCGTCGAGTGCTTTCACCGCCGAATCGATCGGATTCCGCGGCACGAGTTCGACGATGATCTGACTGAGGGGTTTACTCGACGCCGCCGCGGATTCAATCGTCTGCACGGCCGTCGATTGTTCGGTCACAAGCTCCGCATCGATCTGGAACCCACGGCCAGGCCTGAGCGTGTTGACGAGCGTCAACCCAATGAGAACCGACAGTGCGCTCGTGACGAGCGTGAAGAGGAATGTTTTTCCCGCAACACGGCCCAAGCCATGCCGGCGACCGAGTTCGCACACCCCCAGCACCAGTGCGGAAAACACCATCGGCACCACGATCATGAAAATGAGCCGCAGGAAGATCTGACCGATGGGCTGGAGCACATGGGTGTTGAACGCCACGAGCCAGGTGGCGTCCGGGCGCGAATGGAGCAGCGTCCCGCACACGATGCCGAGGACCAGTGCGATGAGAAGCTTGACGTGTAGCTTCAAGGCGCAGCAATGCTATCGTAGTTGCCAGTTTTCAGTTGTCAGTTTTCAGTTGGTGGTCGGGCTCTCATTGCCCGATAGGAGTGCTAATGCCCACTGAAGTCCTGAAGCCGACACCGCCGGTCCCGGCGGCCGACCCGGCCTTCGACACCGAGTTCGTCCGTCGTCTCGATCTCTTCGACTCGACGATGATCGTGGTCGGGTCGATGATTGGCTCTGGAATCTTCCTCGTGTCGGCCGAAATGGCTCGACAGCTGGGGAGTCCGGGCTGGCTGCTCGTTGCCTGGATCATCACGGGTGTCCTGACCGTCGCTGCGGCCCTCTCGTACGGAGAACTGGCAGCCATGATGCCGCGCGCCGGTGGCCAGTACGTGTATTTGCGCGAAGCGTTCTCGCCGCTCCTGGGGTTCCTCTATGGCTGGACGCTGTTCATGGTCATTCAAACGGGCACGATTGCCGCGGTTGCTGTTGGCTTTGCGCGCTATTTCGGCGTGTTGTGGCCCTGGATCTCCGAGGATCGATACCTCATCGCACCGATCTTCCTGTCGAGCCGCTATGCCATTTCGCTCTCGACCACACAGCTGGTCGGGGTTCTGTTAATCGTCCTCCTGACGTGGACCAACACCCGGGGCCTTTCGTACGGAAAGATCATCCAGAATCTCTTCACCGTTTCCAAGACAGGCGCGTTACTGGCGCTGATCGTCCTCGGACTGGCACTGGGATGGAACGCGACGGCCGTGGACATGAACTTCGGCAATTTGTGGACTCCGCGAAACTTCACACCCATCGCCCCTGACGTTGTCCCGACAGCCGCGTTTGGCCTGCTCGTGGCCCTCTGCGTTTCGCAGACGGGATCGCTCTTTTCCGCGGACGCGTGGAACAACATCACGTTTACGGCGGGCGAGGTCAAGAATCCGCGGCGCAACGTTCCGCTCGCGCTGGCCATTGGCACGGGTCTCGTGATGACGTTGTACGTGCTTGCGAATCTTGCCTACCTCGTGACCCTGCCACTCGAGCAGATTCAGCAGGCGCCTGCAGACCGCGTGGCAACGGCCGCGCTCGAGGTCGCTCTCCCGGGCATCGGCACGACGTTCATGGCAGTCGCCATCATGGTTTCAACCTTTGGCTGCAACAATGGCTTGATTCTCGCCGCGGCGCGCGCGTACTACGCCATGGCGCGCGACGGAGTGTTTTTCCGCTACGCCGGAACACTCAACGCCGCCCGGGTTCCAGCCCGCGCGCTCATTCTGCAGGGGATCTGGTCGTCAGTTCTCGTGCTGCCGAGAACTGTACGATCCAGCAACGGGCCGATACGGCAACCTCTATGGCGATCTGTTGACCTACGTGATGTCGACGACGCTGTTTTTCTACGTGCTGACCATTGCCGGCCTGTTCGTGCTGCGCCGGACGAGACCAACTGCGGACCGGCCGTATCGCGCCTTTGGATATCCGTTCGTGCCGGCACTCTACATGATTGGCACCTCCGTCCTCGTGCTCGTGCTCTTTGTCTACCAGCCGTCCGCCACATGGCCTGGATTCGTCATCGTGCTCTGTGGGCTTCCGGCGTATGCGTGGTGGGCGAGGAAAGGAAGGGTTAGGAAGGGTTAGGAGGGTTAGGAGGGGTTAGGAGGGTTAGGATTGTAGTTTTTGCAATCCCACAGCCTTCTGAAGTTTCTCAGCCCGTTCTTGGACCTCCCAGCCCTCGTGCACGGCGGCACAGTACGTGCGTATTGCGGGTCATGCCTCTTGGACACCATCGGCTGGTTGCGTGGCAGCGGGCGGACGATCCCTACATCGACATTCACAGGACGGCTAAAACGGCGCTTCCAGCGGATGAACGGTTCGAACTTTCCGCCCAGCTGCGCCGAGCGGCGTATTCGGTACCGGCGAACATCGTCGAAGGATTTGCGAGAAATCAGGGTCGAGAACGATTGCAGTTTCTGCGAATCGCCCGGGGATCGCTGGCCGAGGTGGGTTACGGGCTGCATGTTGCCAGGCGCCTGCAGTATCTCGACGAGAAACGATACCAAGATCTGGATTCAGCTGTGAGGGCAGTCGCGGCACCGCTCCTGGGAATAATCCGCGCCGAACGAAACCGAATCATCGCGTCCCGCCGGCCTTCTTCCCAACCTGCCCGTTCCTAACCTCTCCTAACCCCTCCTAACCCCTCCTAACCTAACCCTTCCTAACCCCTCTAACCTCGCCTAACCTCTCCTTGGAGCTACCGTCCTCTCTCCGTCACGGGCGCTGGCATTCGCACGCCACTGCGGGCGGCCTCGGCCGCGAGCGTGCTGTGCTTGCGGCTATATGCGAAATAGATGACCAGGCCGATGAGCAGCCATCCGGCGAGCCGGTACCAGTTCTCGGGGGGCAGCGAGAACATCAGAATCAGACAGCTCATGATGCCGAGCACAGGGACGATGGGACCGAGCGGCGCACGGAAGGGTCGATGCGCTTCGGGATGGGTCCTGCGCATGATGAGCACGGCCGCGCACACGATGACGAACGCCAGCAGCGTGCCGATGTTCACCAGTTCCGCGAGAATCCGAAGGGGCAGAAGTGCGGCCATCACTGCGACGAAGACGCCGGTCAGAATCGTCGATTTCCAGGGCGTCCGGAAACGATCGTGCACGGCACCGAAGAACTCTCGCGGCAGCAGCCCATCGCGGGCCATGGCCAGGAAGATGCGCGGCTGACTGAGCATCATGACGAGCAGCACCGACGTGATGCCGGCCACGGCACCAATCGAAATCAGCAACTGCGCCCACGGCAGCCCTACCTGTCGAAATGCGTCCGAGACGGGCGCGTTGATGTTGATCTGGCTGTACGGAACCATTCCGGTCAGCACACCGGCAACGGCAATATAGAGAATCGTGCACAACACCAGCGACACGATGATGCCAATCGGCACATCGCGGCTCGGATTACGCGCTTCCTCAGCGTGAGTCGAGACCGAGTCGAAGCCGATGTAGGCGAAGAACACGATTGCGGCTCCCGCCAGCATCCCCACCGGTTCTCCGGCCGGTCCGGTCTGACCGAACAGGGTATTGCCAAAGAAGCTGATGCCGGTGAGCCCGAACGGCGCAAACGGACGCCAATTGTCTGGATTGACGTAAAACGCACCGACGGCAATCACGAACAGGACCACCACAATTTTCACCATGACAATGCCGGCATTGAAGCTGGCACTCTCCTTGATGCCTTTGACCAGAATCACGGTGACCAGCGCCACAATCACAATCGCCGGCAAGTCGAACCACGTTCCGGTTGCTGCCAGCTGTCCCGTTGCCGGATCAAAGTCGAATGGCGCGTTGCTGAAGACGCGCGGGATCTGGACTCCAAAGAATGCCAGGAAGTCCTGGAAGTAGGCCGACCAACCGTGCGCGACCGTTGATGACGCAACGGCATATTCGAGGATCAGATCCCAGCCGATGATCCACGCAAACAGTTCCCCGAGTGTGGCGTACGCATACGTATACGCGGAGCCCGCCACCGGCACCATCGACGCAAATTCGGCGTAACAAAGTGCCGCGAACACGCAGGTGAGGCCAGCTGCGACAAACGAGAGCATCAGCGCGGGACCGGTCCGATCGTGCGCCGCGACACCAACCAGCACGAAGATGCCGGTCCCGATAATCGCGCCCACGCCAAGGCTCGACAACTGCACGGGGCCGAGCACTCGTCGAAGTCGCTGTTCGCCGCGAACTTCCTCGAGCAGGACGCTGAGCGGCTTCCTCAGGAACAGTTGATTCACGCAAATCCTCCACTTCGAATGATGCAGGCGTTCTCACCCAGCAGACTACCATGGTGAAAAAGGGGTCGGGAGTCTTTTTCCGCCGCCCGTTTTCGCCTCACCGCAGCGACTTGACCACCGGCCACGGATGCTGCCCTGCCAGCGACAATGCCCGCTCGATGACCGCCAATGCTTTTTCTGTGAGCCGGTAGGTCTTCAAGTCCGCAGGATCGACCCAGATGGCCAAATCAACATCGGAACCTCCCTTGAGGGTTCCACCAAGCGGCCGGCACAGATAGTCGATGAGCACATAGTGGAACCGGACGCGCCGTTCTTCATCCAGCAGGATCCGGTCAAACACCTCGATGACCGGTCCGACGTCAATCTCCAACCCCGTCTCTTCGAGCATTTCTCGCGCGAGGCCAGCTTCGAGCGACTCTCCAAGTTCCAGGCGTCCTCCCGGAAGACTCCACTGGCCCGCCAGCGGTTCGTACTTTCGTTTAATGAGCACGACCTTCCCGTCCGCAATGATCACTGCGCCCACGCCGACGATCGGACTGGTTGGATAGTGTCGTGACGCCCGCTTCCGCTCGGCGGGAGGAGCAATGTCTTCGAGCGCGCTGCTGACCCGGCCCGGCACACTGCGCTGTCGGCGTATCTGCCCGTGCTCGATCAAAAACTCGTCGTAGCCGGCCCCCTCGAGCAGCTCGCCCGTGTCGTATCGCCGCTCGCGACTGGTCCATTCCGCATGAATGGCACCGGTCTCGATGCGGCCGATACTGCGCACCTTGCGCCGGATGTCGCCTTCGAACGCTCCACCCAATGTGGCCATCAGGCGTTCGTAGCCGAGCCGCTGCTCGACACGACCGTGCCAGGTTTCGTGGCCCTGGTCGTTGAAGCAATCGTCGTGATAGAACGCCACCAGCGCGTCGATGTCCTGACAGTTGAGCGCGACAAACCAGCGGCGAACGATTTCGAACGAGTCCATATAGTGGTCCGCGTGGGGCCCCACCCCCACGCGCTGCCGTCGCTTACGCTCCGGATCTTGCTACTGAGGACCTGGCTGCTTGAGTGGGCGCACCGTGGGTCTCGGCCCGCGCCGCTCGCTGCGGTATTAGTTCGCGTGGGGCCCCTACCCCTTCAGTCTTTTCGGCGTTTCTCACCCAGCTCTTCTGACTCCGTGAACCCTTTGACCTTTGACCTTTGACCTTCTACTTTTCCCCCATAACCTTGACCACGACCCGCTTTTTGCGCCGGCCGTCGAACTCCGCATAAAAAAGTTGCTCCCAGGGGCCCAGATCGAGCGCGCCGTCGGTGATTGGCACCATCACCTGGTGACCCATAATCGTGCGCTTGAGATGGGCATCGGCATTGTCCTCACCGGTCTGATGGTGTTTGTACGCCAATCCGTGTGGGGCCAGCTTCTCGAGCCAGACTTGGAAATCGTCGATCAAACCATTTTCCCAGTCGTTGACGTACACGCCCGCCGTGATGTGCATCGCCGACACGAGGACCATACCTTCCCGCACACCGCTCTTCTTGACAATCGCGGCGACCTCGTCGGTGATCCGGACGAACTCCTGCCGCTGTTTGGTGTTGAACCACAAGTAGTCGGTGTAGGTTGGCATGATCCGTCAGGCAATTCTCAAACTCGCATCCGCATTGAGCTCCCAGCCGGCCGTCACACCCGCCCGATATCCACGCAGCCCGGCGGCCGCGATCATGGCGGCATTGTCTGTAGAAAGCACCAGGCTCGGCACGAAAACCGGTAGCCCAACGCGCTGCCCGCGAGCCGCGGCATCCTGCCGCAACCGGCTGTTCGCGGACACACCGCCCGCAATGCCAACGCTCCGAGCATCGTGCCTCCAAGCCGCCTCGAATGCTCGATCGAGCAGCGCCTCGATGACGGACCGCTGAAAACTTGCGCACACGTCTGCGACTTTGCTCGAGCTGAGCTCGCCCGCCTGTTCCCGCACGAAGCGGACGACCGCTGTTTTGAGACCGCTGAAGCTGAAATCCAAATCGCCCTTGAGCGTCGGGGCATTCCGATCGGCATGCGTCATCCGCGCCACCGGAAAGCTGATCGCATCGTCACGGCCGTCACGGGCCAGACGGTCGACAATCGGCCCGCCCGGATAGCCCAGGCCCAGCAGTTTGGCAACCTTATCGTAGGCTTCCCCCGCCGCATCGTCCCGCGTTCGACCGAGCAGTTGGTAGGTGCCAGGTGTCGGGTACTAAATAGAGGTTGGTGTGCCCCCCTGAGACGACGAGGACGACTGCCGGCATCGGAATCTCGCCATGCTCCAACACGAGCGACTCGATGTGTCCCGCGAGATGGTGAACCGGCACGATCGGAATTCCGAGGGAGAGTGCGAGCGACTTGCCAAACGCGACGCCGACCAGGAGCGAGCCAACGAGGCCAGGACCCTGTGTGACGGCAATGGCGTTCAGTTCTTCGAACCGGAGGTCCGCGTCGGTCAGAGCCTTCGAGACAACGCCACAAATGTCCCGAATGTGCTGGCGCGAGGCCAGTTCAGGGACGACACCGCCCCACTCACGATGAATAGCCACCTGTGAGGCGACGACGTTCGATCGAGTCTGCCACGGCCGGTCCACCGAGCCGGTTTCGGCCACGATCGCGGCAGCTGTCTCATCACAGGAAGTTTCAATCCCCAGGATGTTCATGAAATCGAGAGAGGTTGACAACCCTAACCCTTCCTAACCCCCTCCTAACCTCTCCTAACCCCTCCTAATTTTTTCTTCCTGAGAGTCCCCAGCGATTCGCTGTAGGGCGGATGGAACAGCCCAACTTCGGTGATGATGCCGGCAACGAACCGATGTGGCGTCACATCGAACGCCGGGTTGCGAATGCGCACCCCTGCTGGCGTCAGCCGTGAGGATCCCATGTGCGTGACCTCTCGCTCATCGCGCTCTTCGATCGGAATATGAGCGCCATCCGGGGTGGCGAGATCGATGGTCGACGTCGGTGCCGCGACATAGAACGGCAAGCCGTGCTCCTTGGCAAGCACCGCCACGGTGTAGGTGCCAATCTTGTTCGCCACGTCGCCATTGGCCGCAATCCGATCGGCGCCTACGATCACGAGATCGATCTGGCGATCGCGCATCAGCGAACCGGCCATGCTGTCGGTAATGACTGTCGTGTCGATGCCATCGCGCAGCAACTCCCACGCAGTGAGACGCGCACCCTGGAGAAACGGCCGCGTCTCGTCGGCCAGCACGGTCACCTGTTTGCCCTGCTCCACCGCCGCCCGAATCACGCCCAGCGCGCTGCCATACCCCGCCGTCGCCAACGCACCGGCATTACAGTGCGTGAGAATGCGTGCGCGGTCCGGCACGACGGCCGCGCCGTGGGCACCCATGGCGCGACAACTGGCCACATCATCGTCATGGATCAGCCTGGCCTCGGCCTCGAGTCGATCCTTGATCTGATCGACCGACTCACCGGCAGCGGCACCTGCGGCAAACGCATTCTTCATACGCTCGATCGCCCAGAACAAATTGACCGCTGTGGGCCGCGTAGCAGCCATCGTCTCGCACATCTTGTAGAACTCAACGGCCAGCTTCTGCGTCCCGGCGGCCTTGCTTTTCCGAAGACCGAGCGCCAATCCCATTGCGGCTGCCACGCCAATCGCCGGTGCACCTCGAATAACCATCGTCTTGATGGCACGGGCCACTTCCTGCGCCGAACGACAACGCACGTACAGCTCATGTGACGGTAACTTGCGCTGATCGATCATCACGACCGCGTCGTCGTGCCATTCAATGGTTGGAAGCATTGGGAAGCTTTCACCTTCGGCTGCGGTTGGCTGTCGACTCAGGGCTGATGGCTGTCGGCTACTCTTTCAACAACCTTCGATCGAATGGATGGGGCAGCAGGTTGGCGAGCTGGTACTGTTCGTGCCGTCCCTTGAGGTTGGCCAGCGTGACCTCCAGGTCACCGCCGAACTCCCACAAGATCTGTCGGCACGCGCCGCAGGGCGGTGTCAAACGTTCGGTGTCGGCCACCACGGCCACACGTCGGAACGCGCGGTAACCTTCAGAAAGTGCCTTGAATACCGCGACGCGCTCTGCACAAATCGTGAGGCCGTAAGTGGCGTTCTCGATATTGCAGCCCGTAATGATCGCGCCGTCGGCAGTCTCGAGCGCCGCACCCACTTTGAAATTCGAAAACGGCGCGACGGCATTTTCACGTACAGCCCGCGCCGCTGCGATCAGGGGATCCATCAGAGCCTCGTAATGATGCCTTCGAGCAATGCCATGAACTGACCGCGGACACGCCGGGCGGTCTCGAGTACTTCGTCATGATTCAGTGGTTGTGGCAGCACGCCCGCGGCCATGTTTGTGATGCACGAGACGCCAAGCACCTCGAGATTCATGTGACGGGCGACGATGGCTTCGGGAATCGTGGACATACCCACCGCATCTGCCCCAATCGTTCTGAGATACCTAATCTCGGCCGGCGTTTCATAGCTCGGCCCATGCAGTCCCGCGTACACCCCGTGCGGAAGCGTCGTATCGAGTCCGGCCGCTGCCTCGTCTGCCAGACGACGCAATCGTTCAGAGTACACCATCGTCATGTCCGGAAATCGCGAACCCAATCGATCGTCGTTCGGGCCGACCAGGGGGTTCGTGCCCATGAGATTGATGTGGTCGTCGATCACCATGAGCGCTCCCTGACGGAAGCTGGTGTTGATACCGCCGGCGGCATTCGTAAGTATGAGCCGCTTCACGCCCAGCAGGCCCATCGTCCGCGTCGCGAACGTGACTGTACGGAGATCGTAGCCCTCATAAAGATGGACGCGGCCCGACAACGCAGCGACCACGCGGGAGCCGACCTCGCCGATGACGAGCTTCCCCTCGTGACCAACCACGTCAGAGGTCGGCCAGTGTGGAATCTCATTGTAGGCAATCGTGCGGGGCGAGCGAAGGCTCGACGCAAAGCCGCCGAGACCGGACCCCAGCACGACAGCCACGTCAGGGGCCGCATTGAGGTGCGCCGCCTGACGAATCATCTCCGCCGCCTCGGAGATCTGGTCGAAGCTGGACATTAATTGGTCAGACCCTTACACATCGTCTGGGGTCTGACCCCATACCCGCGCCAATCCGCTCCAGGACGATTGGGCGGATGGTTGGGGCGCTGTCTCCAATTTCGATCGCCTGGGTGGCGAGTGCTCGCGCGACTTCGATGTTCGGCGCAGCGTTGTGCAGCAGCTCGACCACGGTCTGACCTTTGTCGAGCCATTCACCCGGCATGGCCGTCACGCGGATGCCGGCGCCGGGATCGATGCTTCCGTCGACCTTGTCCCGTCCCGCACCCAGAGCGAGCGAGGCACGGCCAATCCGCTCGGCATCCAGTTTTTGAAGATATCCTGCCCGCTCTGCGCGAATGGAGTCGCGAGTCGTTGCGGTCGGCAACCGCTCGTAGTGATCCACGATTCGTGCGTCTCCCCCCTGCCGCTCGATAATCCGTCTAAACACTTCGAGGGCGGCGCCGGAATCAAGCACCCGCCGAACCTTTCCAAGTGCTTCTCCTTCGTCGGAGGCCAGCCCACAAACGACCAGCATGCGCGCCGCCAGCAGAACGCTCAACTCCTCGAGATCGGCCGGGCCCCGGCCCTTCAGTGTTTCGATCGACTCGACGACTTCAATGGCATTCCCGACCGCGCGCCCGAGCGGCGCGTCCATGGTCGTGACGAGCGCCTCAGTCCGAACGCCTGAGCGATTGCCGATATCGACGAGCGATTCGGCCAGACGGCGTGAGTCGGCTTCAGATTTCATGAAAGCTCCCGACCCGGTTTTCACGTCGAGGACCAGCGCATCGATCCCTTCGGCGATCTTCTTGCTCATGATGGACGCCGAAATGAGCGGGATACTCTCCACGGTTCCCGTCACGTCGCGCAGCGCATAAAGCTTGCGGTCGGCAGGCGCGATTTCGGACGTCTGGCCAAACAATGCACATCCGACGTCGCGAAGCTGATTGCGAATGTCGTCTTGCGACAGTCGAACCCCAAAACCGGGAATCGCTTCCAGCTTGTCGAGCGTGCCCCCCGTATGACCCAGTCCTCGACCCGACATCATGGGGACCCGCGCGCCGCAGGCGGCGGCCAGCGGCGCCAGGACCAGCGAGGTTTTGTCGCCAACCCCGCCCGTACTGTGTTTGTCGACCTTGGCACCGGGAACATCGGATAGGTTCAACCGAACCCCGGACTCCACCATCGATTCGGTCAGCCAGGATGTTTCCTCTTTCGTCATGCCCCGCCACACGATGGCCATGAGCAACGCCGACACCTGATAGTCGGCCCAGGTTCCCTCGGTCGCACCTGCGACGAAGAAATCGATTTCCGGCCGGCTGAGAGCCGCCCCATCGCGTTTCTTGAGGATGACGTCGACAGCACGCATGGGTGAAAAGCCGTCGGCGGGTCTGGTCGGCGGGTCTAAAGACCGGCCTTTACAGGGATTGCCGTACAGGATCGCCGATCGGCAAAATCGTTCGCCGACAGCGTATGGCACCGGGCCCGGCGGCGCAAGATGCGGGCCGTTGCCGCCGATAAGAGCAGGGACATGTCTCAGGCGCCGAGCCTTTCGCCGGACAGGGTTCACAGCGTTTCCATGCTGGCCCGTTCCCTGCTGGTGGCTGCGCGAACGCGGGCAATGTATCCGCGGGACCACCCGGCGGTGCAGGTGGCGGTGGTGCGGTTGTTCGAGGCCATCAATGCCAACACGTCCGGTTTCGAGTGCTCAATCGGTGTCACACCCGACAACCTGCTCGTCAAAGGGGAGCCCCTGCCCCCCAGCCCGGTCGTGGCGGAGGCCGCCCAATTTCTTCACGATCGCGATCTCCTCCGCCTGGAATTTGCACCTGACGTTTCAATCAACTCGCTCCAGGACTTGCTCGAACTGCTCTGCCTTGATCGCCCCGACGTGCGCGAGCGCGGGGGGCCTGCAGCTGTCTGGTCGCACCGTGGTCATCCGTCGATTTCCCTGGAACAGATTGACTACCGTCGAATTCTTGAAGATCGCGAGGTCGCCCCCGACGCTGTTCGGCGCGACGATGTCTGGCAGTCGATCGTGAAATCGATCGTGTACGGCGAAATGACGTTCGATCAAGTCGCACAGCAGCGGCTGCTGGATATCGCGCGTGATGCGGGGCTGATTAGCGAATTGGCCCAGGAAGCGATGGCAGCGAAACGTGCCGCCGATGGGTCGCCGATGGTGGCGACCCAGGCTGTCACCGTGGTGGCCGCGTTCCGACACCTGGCCGGGATTGCTGGCGTGATGGATCCCGAGCACATGCCGGCAATCCTGAAGAACCTGGTGGAGGCGATGAGCGCATTCGACCCGAATGTCGTGTTGCGGGTGCTGCAGTGTGAAGACGACCCGCGGGACAGCGTGCAGGTGGTGAAAGGCCTCATCGGGGCATTCGACGATACGAAGATTGCCGGATTGCTGGCGAGGACCCTGGCCGCGGAAGGGCGCGCCACGGGACGCCTGGCGACGGTTTTGAGCACCATGGCTCCCGAGCCGCGAGCGGCGGCAGCGCGTGATGCGACTCACGCGGGACATGCTTACAGAAACCGACTTCGGCAAGAGCTCGCAGTTCAAGGCGCTCTGGAACTCGATGGAAAGTCTCGTGCTCTCGAACGACGTCAGGCCATATCGTCTCGGCGGGCTATGGGACCTCGCTGGACGGCGCAGGATCGCGAGGCGAGACGTTCGGCATCCGGCAGCTGCCGCCCGAATTTCGCAATTGGGTCGGCACGCTCGACCAACAGAACATCCGACAGCTCTCGGTCACGATGATGATTGATCTCCTGCGGATCGAGGACGACGCCGAGCGCGGGACGGTCCTGACCGACGATCTCAAGATGCTGGCCGAGGATCTCTTGCTTTCCGGAGAGCTCAGCAACGCCGCGCGTGTCACTGGGGCGCTGGCTGAATCATCGGCATCGACAGACATCCGTCACGCAGGGCGAATGCCGCCGCGTGCTCGACGAGCTGGCGCGCTCGACGGCGTTGCGCGAGACGGTTGGCGTGCTTGGCGATCTGGAGCCGACGCAATTCGAGGCCTTTCAGGCCGTCTGCCGTCACCTGGGGCCCGAAGCGGTGGAAGCGTTGTCTGTCCCGATGTTCCGCGAGGCAGCGTCGCTCGAACAGCAGCGGGCCGGAGACATCATCGTGGGCTACGGGGCAGTCGCCACACTGCGGCTCGCTCCTCTGGTGAACGACGAGCGCTGGTTCGTCCAACTGAACGGGGTCGCATTACTCGGTCGGATCGCGGCGCCCGAGGGAGTGCCTCTCCTGCAGCCCCTGCTGCGCAAGGCCGACCCACGCCTCACGCCTCGAGTCGTCTCGGCATTGGCCGGCATCGATGACCCTGCGGCGGCGCGGGCCATTCACACGGTCCTGCGGGCGGCCACCGGCGATCTGCGTCGTGCGGTCATCGCTGCGCTGGTGCAGGAGCGCGATCCACGCATCGTGCCGATGCTCGAACGGATTCTGCATGAAAGCGAACCCTTCGGACGTGACCATGCGGTCGTACTGGAAACGATGGACGCCCTGGCAACGCTTGGCGGCGACCGTGCGGTTCCGCCAATCGTGACGCTCATCGGGCGCAAACGATGGCTGGCGCGCCGCAAGAACCGCGCGCTGAAGCGAACAGGGGTCAACCTGCTCCTGCGAGTGGGGTCACCGGCCGCAAGTCGTGCCCTGGATGAAGGCCGGGCCCACGGCGACCGACTCCTGCGCCGAATCATCAAGGACGCTCGAGCGTAGCGGAGAGACACGCTCATGAACCAGCAGACGCCTCAGGAAGAGCTGGTCCGACGCCTCGCGGCCGCCATCCGGGCCTCAGAGCTCTACGCGTCGGGGCACCCGCTCGGGCAGCGGAGCGTCCAAGCGCTGGCACTGGCGTGCCATCAGTGCCTTCTGTCGGCTCCACAGGTCGTCATTGGCTTTGTCGGCGACGAAGTCGTCGTTGACGACGCGCGGGTGACGACGGTGTCGGCGGCGCTCATCGGGCTGATTCGCGGGCTGCGGGAACGCGACGTCGAAAAGATCACCTTCATCCGAGGCGTGACGCCCGACGACATCGCTCACCTCCTCGAGGGTCTTCGCGACCGGCACGCGGTCCGGTCACTCCCCGATTGGTTACAGCAGCAAGGTGTGCGGCGCATCACGGTCGGCCGGCTCACGATCCAGGAACCAGACGACAACAAGCTCCGGTATCGAGGTCGCCAAGCGTGTCTACGGGCGGCGCTCGAAACGGCAGAGACGTTGTGGGATCAGGCCAAGGCAGGCGACCAGCCGGACCCGGCATCGGCACGCAAGATCATCGACAGTCTGGCGCAGGTGGTCACGCAGGATCGGACATCGCTGATGGCGTTGACCTCGCTCAAACGCAGCGACAGCTACACGTTCACGCACATGGTCAACGTGTCCGTGCTTGCCATGGCTCAGGCGCGATCGCTCAACCTCGAGGGCCCCCTGCTCAGAGAGTTCGGGCTGGCTGCACTGATGCACGATATCGGCAAGGTCAACACGCCATCCGAAGTGCTCAACAAGCCGGACAAGTTGAACAAAGACGAGTTCGACGTGATGAAACGCCATGTCGTAGATGGCGCGCACATCCTGCGCCGCACGCCCGATATGCCGGCGCTCGCGCCGGTGGTCGCGTTCGAGCATCACCTGAAGCAGGACTTGAGCGGTTATCCGGAAAACGTCGGCCATCGCGATCTCAATCTGTGCACGATGATCGTCAGCATTGCAGACGTGTTCGACGCTCTGCGCAGCACGAGGCCCTATCGGGAAGGCCTCGCGAGCGATCGCGTGAAAGCGATTATGGGCAAGCAGGACGATCCGTCGTTCAACCCGAAGCTGTTGAAACGGTTCGTCAGCTTGATGGGCCTGTTTCCGGTCGGCAACCTCGTGCGCCTCAACACCGAAGAGGTGGGCATTGTCACGGCCGAGCATCCGAGCGACCCATTCCGGCCGCAGGTGAAGGTTCTGTTCGACTCCCACGGCGACTCGACTCGAGGAACCGTTCCTCGCCAACACATGGGAACGGACCGATCGCGGTGACTATGCGCGTGCGATTGTCGAAGGCGTGGACCCGGCGGAATTGAGCGTCGACCCGTTGACGCTGTTATGACGATGAGCACCGCTGCACCTTCAGAGCATCTTCCACCCGACGTTGCGCTGCGGCTCGCGGAATTCGCGCGCGCGTGCAAGGCTGCGGCTCGCGCCGTTTCGTTGTATCCGGCGGCACACCCGGCAATCCGCATTTCCGTCAGTCGGCTCACCGACGTGGCCGCAAAGGCAACCGCCGACGGTTCCCTCGTGATCCAGGTGCTGCCCGATGGCCTGCTGATTGATGGACGTGCCGCAGCGAGACCTGATGCTGCCGTCGGAGAACTGGCCACTCTCCTGCACGAACATCTGGTCGCGGCTCTCACCGTGCACAAAGGCGCCGACGCCGAGGTATGGTTGCCATTTTTTGTGATGCTGGCCCGGCCCATTGAAGAGATTCGTGATGGTGGTGGTGTGGCCAGGGTCTGGAGCCTGAGCGGCAACTCCTCCATCGAACTCGAGGAACTCGATTATTCAGAAGTCCTGCGCGAGCGCTCGGGCGGTCAGCCAGTCGAATGGGAAGAGATCATCGCGAACTGTCTGCAGCTCCGATGCCGTTGACCTCGACGAGAACGCGGTCCGCGCCCTGCTCGAGGTCGCAGGCGACGCCGAACGGTTGGCTGAACTGGTGGTCCTGCTCGAGGAGCGTGCCAGTAGCGGGGGGATCAAAGCGCACACCGCCGCGCTCATGCGCATGTTGAAAGGGATTGTCGAGATCGTCGCCAAGACCGCGCCCGATCGTCTGGAATCGGCCCTCCGCAATATGTCCACGGCCATCGGCGGCCTCTCGCCGGAGTTGATGCTGGAACTGCTGTCGGGTCAGCGTGAACGGGCCGAGGGCGCCGCGGACCTGGTGCTGCAAGTCGTCAATCGAATGAGCGATGGCACGATCGCAGGGTTCGTGGCGAAAGAACATCGTGGCGCAGAAAGGCGCGACCGGACGTCTGGCGCAGGCATTTCAAGCGCTGGTACCGGAAATCGATCGGCGACGGCTGCTCGTCGAGATGGCCGAGTCGCAAGTGGCGCAATCGCCGCTCGCCCAGGAACCAAGCTTCCCCGAGCTCATGGCGAGCGCCAAGGAAATGCTGACCACGTACTCTGACGAACCGTTCGTGGCCGACGACTACGCGCGCGAGTTGTCCACGGCGCGGACCCAGGCGGTCGAGGTCGAACGTACCAGCGACGATCCGCCGGATCGCGTCGCGGCGTGGCTCGCAACCGTCAGCGAGGTCTCGCTCCGCCGGCTCGACCTGCAGTTGCTGCTGGACTTGCTGACCATCGAGACCGATCCGACCCGGTGGCAGGAGGTCATCGACCCGGTCGTCTACCACATTGAAGATCTGCTCCTGGTTGGTGACTTCGACGCGGCTTTGCAACTGGTCGAAGCGTTGGTACGCGAGGCCGGACCCGAGGGCGACCCTCACAGACGGGCGACCGCAGCGGCGGCTATCGAGCGCCTCGCGCACGGGCAGATGATGCGCAACCAGGCCGTTGATTTCCGGACGATGGACGATCAGGCGTTCGAGTCAATGAAGAAGATCTGCTACGCGATTGGCCCGTAATCATTCCCCCTCTCGCAGAATCCCTCTCCGTGGAAGAGCACCAGCGTGTTCGGCAACGGCTCACGGCGCTGCTGCTGGGTTTGGCGCGGCCGGGAAGAAATCGGTCGAACGGCTCAAGAATTCCGCAAATCCGGCTGTTCGACGCACGGCTGTGCACCTGATGCGTGAATTCGGCGGCAGCGAAGCGCTTCCCGATCTGACGACCCTTCTCGACGATGCCGAGCCGAACGTGCAACGAGAAGCGCTGCGCGCCATCCTCGCCATCGGCACCGAGCAGGCGTACGGCGTTCTGCAGCGGGCCATGGCGACAGGTACCGAACGAACCCGGACGTCGCTGATGCTGGCACTCGTGGGAATGAGGGACGAACGCGCGGCTCCGCTCTTCGGCTACATCGTCCGTCACGTCGACCATCGCGGGATTCTTCGCAACGTATTTCTGCGATCGATCGAGGCCCTGGGCATGTTTCGCGACGAGCCGTCGATCGACCTGCTCAAGGAAGTGCTCTACCGGGGCGAGTGGTGGACGCCGCGTCGCACGGCCAAACTGCGCGGCACCGTGGCCCAGGCGCTCAGACGCATCGGCACGCCGGCCGCCATCCAGGCTCTGCAACAGGCCGCCGAAGAGGGGCCCGCGCGGGGTCCGCGCCGCGGCCCGGGCACAGCTCAGAGCATGACAGGCTCTCTCTATGGCAACTTTGGATCAGGCCCGCCGCATCCTGCTCTTTGACGAACTGTTGCGCCGCTTCGGCGGGTCGCTGCGCGGCATCCAGCTGTATGCCTCGAATCACCCTCTGGTGACGCGCAACATCCAGGGGCTCTGCGACACGATCCGCGCAATCCAGGCCCATGAAGCCCACACGACCATTGGCGTCGTCGGGGAAGAACTGGTCGTTGGCGATGTCCCGATGCCCAAGGCCAGCAGCTCGATGGGCGAATTAATCAAGCGGCTGCGAGCCCTTGGCGTCGAGCGGATCACGATCGATCGCGGGGCGTCGAACGAAGAGATGGCCGCGTTCATCCAGCGGCTCGGCACGATCGATCCGATTGCGCTCAAGGAAGCCGCGCCGCGCGGGAATGCGGACATCCTCAGCCAGCCACACATCCGCGTGGGTCGCATTCAGATCGAGCAGCGTGTCGAAGAGAACCTCTCGGACACGGCCACCATCCGCAAGCTGTACGCCGAAGCGGTCAACATGGCCAGTGCCGTGTGGGAAAGTGCCCGCGCGGAATCGAAGCCCGATGCCGAAGCCGCCCGCGGGATGGTGAATGGGCTCGCACAGGCGGTCTCTCAGAATCGAACCGCGCTCCTGGCGTTGACCGCTCTGAAAAATTACGACAACTACACGTTTACCCACATGGTGAACGTCTCCATTCTCACGATGGGCCAGGCCCGCGGGCTTGGGATTGAAGGCCCGCTTCTTCGCGAATTCGGCCTGGCGGCGCTGATGCACGACATCGGAAAGGTCCGCACGCCAGCCGAAGTGCTCAACAAGCCCGACAAGCTGACCGACGAAGAATTCACCATCATGAAGCGGCATGTCGTCGATGGCGCCGAGATCCTGCGACGCACACCCGAGATGCCCGCTTTGGCGCCGGTCGTCGCATTCGAGCATCATTTGCGGCTCGACGGGACCGGGTATCCGGAAGTGTCCCGTCCGACATTGAACGTCGGCACCATGCTCTGCAGCATTGCCGACGTCTACGACGCCATGCGGTCGCAGCGCCGGTATCAACAGGCGTTCCCGACGGATCGGATATTGGCGGTTCTCCAACGGAACGATGGAAAGCAGTTCGAGCAGCACCTCGTTCGGCGGTTCGTGCAACTGGTTGGCATTTATCCGGCCGGCAATCTGGTGCGGCTGAACACGGACGAGATTGCCGTGGTGCTGCGTGTGCACGCCCCGGACCCGTACCGCCCGCGCGTCCGCATCCTGATTGGCCGCGAAGGCAACCGGCTCGAGCTCCCGACCGACCTCAACCTGTGGGAGGTCGAGCACGACTCGGGGCGCGCCTCGGCGATTGTGGCCCCAGTCGATCCGGCGCAGTATGAGATCGATCCGCTCAACTACATGTAGGTTCTGACGAGGTTCTGGACGAACAACGCAAAAATCAGCTTTGACCCCTTGTATACTGCCAGATAGTCATGCATCGTCGGCCGAACCGGGTTGTTCTCCTTGCTGTTGTGACTGCGATCGTTGGACTTGGTGGCGGCACTTTTCAGCCAGTCAACACCTCCTCAAACTCGCCCTCGACTTCTGGTCCTGCTGGTCGTCGATCAGATGCGACACGACTATCTCGAACGTTTCCGGGGCACCTGGACCGGTGGACTTCACCGACTGCTGGCCGAGGGGGCCGTCTTTTCCAACGCGGCTTATCCGTACTTTCACACGTGGACCTGCCCCGGGCACGCGACGATTTCAACAGGGACATTTCCCGAAGTCCACGGGATCATCCAGAATGCCTGGTGGGATCGCGAGCTCCGCAGAAACGTGACGTGCACGGAAGATCCCAAGTCTCCGCTCGTCAGCTACGGCGCACCTCTCAAGACCGGCGCCAGCTCGTGGCAGCTCCAGGCAGCCACACTGTCCGACGAGCTCCGCGCCCGGTCTCCACAGTCAAAGCTGGTTGCCCTGTCTCTGAAAGAAACCTCTGCCGTCATGTTGACCGGCCGTCAGACGGACATGTCGACGTGGTTCCACGACGGCGGGAACGTCTGGGCAACCTCTTCCGCCTATGCGAAAGCGCCGTTGCCGTTCGTTGCCGCATTTCTTCAGAAAAACCCGATTGAGCGACGCCTCAGCGACTCGTGGACCAAACGCCTCGAGGAGTCGCTCTACTCCGGGCAAGACGATGGAATTGGCGAGAAGCCGCCGCCTGGATGGGCTGCAAGCTTTCCCGCATCCCTATGATGACGGAAGCCACGCGACCGATAACGCGTTTTACGAACGCTGGCAGGAAAGCCCGGCCTCCGATGCCTACATCGAAGAGTTGAGCGAGGTGGCGATCGACTCACTGATGCTCGGCCGTGGACCCGCTACCGACTATCTCGCACTGAGTCTGAGCACTCTGGACCTGGTGGGACACGATTTCGGCCCGGAGAGTCACGAAGTACAAGATGTGTTGTCCTACCTCGACGTGACGCTCGGACGCCTGTTTACGTTTCTCGATAACCGTCTGGGGCGCGGCGAGTATGTCGTTGCGCTTTCAGCCGACCACGGGGTCGCACCCATTCCAGAACAGGCAACAAAAGCCGGTCTCGATGCGGGACGGATCTCGACGGCGACAATTTCACAATCCGTTGAAAAGGCTCTGGAACCGGTCCTCGGCCCGGGACCACATGTGGGTCGGGTGATCGCGACAGACGTCTACTTCGAACCGCAACGATCGGCCGCGATTCTTGGCAATGCCGCGGCCATGAAGGCCATTCGAGACGCACTGCTCGCAGTCCCGGGCTTGCAGCACGTCTTTTCGCGGGCCGAGATTTCACGGCCACGGGAAGGATCCGTTGCTGCAGGCCATCAAGCTGAGCTACGTTCCCGATCGCAGCGGGGATATCGTTGTCGCGCCGAAACCAGGCTGGGTGTTCAGCACGTGCTGTCGGAGTTCCCGCTGTCAATCACGGAACCGCCCACCCGTACGACCGGCGCGTCCCGGTCATCCTGATGGGGAAGCATATCGAACGTGGTACTTACGCACAGCCCGCTTCGCCAGCCGATATCGCTCCCACGCTCGCCTTCCTTGCTGGTATCACGATGGATCGCGCTCAGGGCCGCGTGCTCAAGGAAGCCGTGACTGCCAAGTAGCCGCGTGTCACGCGCTGACACAATCGAGGAGCCCGAATGTTCCGACAGGATCATCGTCTCAAGAGATCACGTATGCGGGCCTTACTGTCGCTGGTGGTCGTGGTCGTGGGCCTGGCCAGCATGAAGGTCAGCCACCCGTCGGCCCAGCAAACGGAGTCGATTCACGACGTTGATGGCCACCGGCGCCCAGCTCTCGACTGTGCTGCCGCGTATCGACGAGATGCTGCGCGTCGGCACGCTGGATGTGGCGGCCGTCCAGACGGACACCATGATCGCAGGCCGCCTGCACGAGCGCTTGAACCAGACGTATCAGGGACTGCCCGTGTTCGGCGGGCAGGTGGTCTTACAGCGCAGCGGACGCACCCTCGTGAGCGTTTCAGGCCGGTTGTACGAGGGGCTCAACTTGCCGGTCATCGCGAGTCTGACGCCAGACAACGCCGTGGACCGGGCGCGGGCGTCGGGCCGATCGAGCGGGACGGTCACGGCACCGCCGATCCTGGGCATCCTGCCCCGCGCCAATGCGGAGCCTGTGCTCGTCTACAAAATCCGGCTTCTAAGAGGACTCGCGGGTCACGTGTTCTACATCAACGCCAACACGGGCGCTGTCGAGCGCGCCTACAGCGACGTACAAACACAGGGCGTGATTGGCTCTGGAACGGGTGTGCTGGGAGACGTCAAGAAAATCAGCGTCTCTCCATCGGCCGGCACGTTCCTCACCAACGATCGGCTCAGACCAGCGCCAAACCTGACGTTTGATTTCCATGGAAGTTTTGCGCGTCTCGACAGCTTCGACGGAACGTTTTTCGCCTCCGATTTCGCGACAGATTCAGACAACGTCTGGGGGGACGGAGCTGTCGTCGATGCCCATGTGTACCAGGGCTGGACCTACGATTACTTCTTCAAGCGGTTTGGCAGACGCGGTCTCGACGACCGCAACATCGACATTTCGGGAATTGTCCATCCCCTTGCACGCAGCGATGCCCTTCTCTACCCGCCCGATATCCGGGACACGCTCATCAACAATGCGTTCTACGCGTCGGACCTCAATGTCATGGTCTATGGTGACGGAGATGGGCGAGTGTTCGATTACTTCGCGGGCGCTCTCGATGTCGTGGCTCACGAGCTGTCACATGGGGTGACCAACTTTTCGTCGCAAATCTCGAATACGTCGACGAGTCCGGAGCCCTGAACGAAGCGTTTTCAGACATCATGGCCGCGAGCGTCGAGTTCTTCTATCAGCCGATGGGCACCGGACCGTTGAGGTCCGACTGGGTCATCGCCGAGGACGTGACCAGAGTTTTTCCTGGTTACATTCGGTCGATGAATAACCCCATTGCCGGTGGACAACCCGACCACTACAGCCTGCGCGACTTCATCGGAGAAGAGATCGACAACGGCGGCGTTCATTTCAACTCCGGCATCGTGAACCATGCCTTCTACCTGGCGGTCGCGGGCGGCACCAACCGGGTGTCGCGCATCACGGTCAACGGAATAGGCATCAACAACATCCAGCGCATGGAACAGATTTTCTACCGTGCCTTTGTCTTCTATCTTGGACCGAACGCACGCTTCAGCGACGCGCGCGCGGCCACGCTTCAGGCCGCGACCGACCTCTACGGCGCCGCGAGCAACGACCGTGCCCAGGTCGCCCAGGCCTGGACAGCCGTGGGGGTGAACTGATGGCCCGGCATTTCTTGGATCGTGGGGCCCCTACCCCCACGAAGCGGCTCGCTGGCGGGGCCCCTACGCCCCGCGCCGCTCGCCGCGTCCTCATTGGCGTCGTGTGCGGCATCGGCGTACTGCTGCACGCAGCGTCCGCGGCCGCACAGGACCAGGTCCGCGTCGGCATCGACGCCGCGCTGCAAACCGCGACCTCGGATTTCACAGCGACGGCGGTCTTTACTGAGTTCGTCGAGGAAGGTCAGGTGACCACGAACCACACGGTCGGATCCGGCCTGGTCTTTGGCGGTGGCGTGACCGTGCGGGCGTGGCGGCAACTAGCCGTCGGCGCCGCGGTGTCCTTTTTCTCGAAGACTGGAACGGGCCAACTCGAGGCTGAACTTCCGCATCCGTTTCTGTTCAATCAACACCGGTTGGTCTCGGGTGAGACGTCCGACCTGAAACGAAGAGAGATTGCGACACACATCATCGTTGGTTGGATCGTGCCGGCCGACCGGATGGAAGTGACCGTGTCAGGCGGCCCGTCGATTTACCAGGTTCAACAGGATCTAGTGTCGGGGATCACGTACACGCACGAGTTTCCGTACGACGTTGCGGTGTTCACGGGCGCCATCACCCGAAGGCTCGAGAAAGTCGTCGTCGGCTTCCACCTGAGCGGAGACGTCACCTGGAAGCTGAACAGCGACGTTGGGCTGGCAGTCAGCGGACGGTACAGTCGGGCAACTGTCACCGATGACGAGACGGGAGCCTCCATCGACGTTGGGGGATTGCAGATTGGCGGCGGAGTCAGGTTTTTCTTTTAATCAGGGCTCGCGGGGCCCCACCCCCGCGAGCTGTACCTCGCGGCTTTGCCGCTTGGCGCGGTTCGCGACAGCGATCCACTTAGTCAAGAACGTTTGGCTCGCCAGCGCACGCGACCAAACTGCTGGACGCGGCGACCCGGCACGAGGATCCCTTCAGCCCTCAACAAGGCTTTCTTGAGCTCCACGTTGCCGCCAAACCCACCCAGTGCGCCGCCTGCGGCAATCACCCGGTGTGCGGGCACGCTGCGGTCGCGACAATCCCGCATGATGTTCCCTACCGCTCGTGACGCCCGCGGTCGGCCGGCCAGCGCCGCCACGTCGCCATAGGTTGCGACGCGTCCCGGCGGGATCCGCCTGACGACCGAGAGCACTCGGACTGCAAATTGAGACCGTTTCATGCGGGCAATCCTCGCACGACGCGAGGCCTAAAGTGCCCCGCGCTACGTTCTCATTTCTCCGTTCCCGGAAGCAACCCTGGTACTCCCAAGAGCCGTCTAAGCCTTCAGATGTGAGTGCGGCTGACGCCGATCTGGTCCGGGCATGCCTGTCCGGAGACACCCAGGCCTTTGAGGAGCTGTACCGCCGTCATTCGGTCCGGCTCTACAATCTTGCGTACCGGATGTGCGGGAATACGGCTGATGCGGAAGACCTCCTGCAGGAGATTTTTCTCCTCGTGCACCGCAAACTGCCGACCTTCAAGGGGACCTCGGCGCTCGGCACGTGGCTCTACCGTCTGGCCATGAACCATTGTCTCGATCACTTGCGCAGCCGTGGGCATCGCATGGACGAGCGTTCCGAGCCGCTCGATGTGTCGCATCCCGCTCGAACCCAACCAATCGACTGGCCGATCACACGAGTCGATTTGGAACGGGCCGTCGCCGCAATTGCCTGAAGGCTGCCGCGTAGCCTTTCTCCTCCACGATGTCGAAGGGTTCGAGCATCAGGAGATCGCCCGGATTCTCGACGTCAAGGAAGGCACGTCCAAATCCCAGGTCCACAAAGCCAGGATGCGGATCCGGGAGTATCTGCGCCGCGTCACCCAACCCTCGGGAGCGACATCATGACGTGCGACCGCGTGATGCCGCTCCTGAGCGAGCTCGTCGACCGCACGCTTCCAGCTTCGGCAGTAGCAGAAGTCGAGCACCATCTCGAACAGTGCGGTGAGTGCCGCGCCCTGCTTGCGGATTTGCAGGCGATTCGGCAGGCGGCCACCACGCTGGATCGCCTGACGCCTGCAGCCTCGGTCTGGGATCGCGTGGCCGCTGAAATCTCCGCGACCCCACAACGGGCCGAATTGCCCACGCCACCACAGCGGCTCGTGTTCGAAACGGCACGCCAGCCACGCTTCGCCCTGGCGGCCGCTGCGGTGCTCCTTCTGAGCACCATCGTTGGCTTGTGGATGCGCGAAGGTATCCGTACCGCGACGCCGGTTGCCCGCGAAGACCAGACGGCGGCCACAACAGAAGCTGCGGGCGGGACGAGCGCGGATGACGACATCGTTCGCGCCGCTGAGCGCGATTACGAGCAAGCCATCATGGGACTCGAAGCAGGTGGCTCAGGCGGAAGGTCATACCCTTGATCCAGCCATCGCCGCAGCGCTGAACCAGAACATTGCCATTGTCGACCGCGCGATTGGCGACGCACGCGAAGCCGTTGGGACGGACCCTGAGGACGACGAGCTTCGAGCCGGGTTGCTGGACGCATTTCGGAGCAAGCTGGAACTGCTCGAGCAAATGGTTTTGCTGATCAACGAAATGCGTCAGGGAGATCAGGCAGGGGCCGCCGAGATCGTTGGGAACTTAAACCAATAACGTCCGTGTCTTCGACCGTAGCGTCCGGCTTTAGCCGGACGAGAGTCAGAGACTTTATGAGATGTCTCAGCAGTCGTCGGGCTCGATTCTCTCTCTGGCACTGACCGCGGAGCCTTGTGTGCATCCTTGTGGCCCCGGCCGACGCGCAGAGTCAGGCGGATCGGACTGAGACACTGAAGCGGACGATCAACATCGGTCGCAAAGGCTTCCTGGATTTGTCGAATCTCTCCGGGCGAATTGCCATCACCTCCGGGTCCGACGAGGTCATCATCGAGGCGGTCAAACAGGTTCGAAACGCATCCGATGCGGCCGTCAAGGCTCTGATGTCCGGCGTCAGGATCGACATCACCGAACGGTCCGATCGTGTCGTGGTCCGCACCACCTACGATCGCCAGCCTCGCCGAGGACCGGGTTGGGTAACCGTCGACTACACGATACGCGTCCCCACGGAAACGACCGTCGAGCTGCGATCGGTTTCAGGCGACATTGAGCTGCAGAACCTGCAAGGGGAAGTGCGGGTACAGTCGGTGAGTGGTGACCAGCGGCTCGTCAACATTCGTAACCTTGGCCTCGCGAGGACGGTGTCCGGCGATATCGACGCGACCGACGTTGCCAGCGCGGCCGAGGCTTCAGTGACCACGGTCAACGGTGACGTGCGCGCCCGCAATCTCAAGACATCTCGACTCGAAGTGCGAACCATCAGCGGCGATCTCGAATTGCTCGATCTGCACTGCGACCGGCTCGAGGTCAGCTCGGTGAGCGGCAACGTGCATTTCCGAGGGTCGCTCTCACCGACCGGGCGCTACAACTTGCACTCGCAGTACGGGAATTTGACGCTCGGGCTGTCGACCCCGGGATTCGACCTCGACGCCCACAGCTACAGTGGCAACATCAAAACTGACTTTCCGGTTGTTGCGCGTGAGGTCAGCAGGCCCGATGATCCCCAACGCGGCCGGGGTCGCGGTTCTCGAACCGGCCAAACCCGCACCCTGCGGGGCAGCTACGAGCGCGGTGGTGCCATGGTTGAAGTGCGCACCATGAACGGCAACATCACGATCATGCGAAACTAAACGCGGATCGGTGCGGATCACAGGACGCGATCAGCGGATCACGGGACGCGGATCGGATCACGGATGCGGATCGGCCCGATCACGGGACGCGGATTGGCGCGGATCACGAATCGGCGCGGATCAGCGCGGATCACACCGATGGCGGGGCTTGGCTGTCCCTGCGATGCTGCCAACCGGCTGTATAATGCCAGCCAGGGCCATCCCGGTCGCCTGAAGGCTCACCCTGACGGGCACCGACGACCACTCCCGAGGAGGCGTTCGATGAAGAAGGCAGTTGTCCTGGCAATCGTGCTTTCGTGCGTGATGGGTATCGGCCTCGTGGCGCAGGAATCGCTGGGCTCGGTCAGAATCGCTCGCGCGGTGACGGCCGACGGGAAGCCGCTGGCTGCCGGCACCTACCAACTTCGCATGACCACCCAGCAGGCCACGCCGCCCGCCGTGGGCCAGACTCCCCAGTTCGAGATGTGGGTGGAATTCGTGCAGGGTGGACAGGTCCGCGGCCGCGAGGTGCTGAGCATCGTGCCCGACAGCGAAATCGCTCAGGTCGCCGACCGCGGGGCTCCGCGCAACAGCGCGCGGGTGGAGTTGCTCAAGGGCGAAGACTATCTGCGCGTGTGGATCAACCGCGGGGGGAACCATTACCTGGTGCACCTGCCGGTGGCCAAGAAGTAAGAGAATTTCTGATTTTGGGATCTGTGATTCGTGATTCCTTGATGATTTGACGATGACTGAATGGTGATTGAAAACGCGTCAATCACTCGATAAATCAACCTTCAGTCATCGCCAATCGTCAACGACTCACGAATCACAGATCGCTAATCACCAAATGTCTTAGACGGCCATCAGATCGAACTGCTCGTGATGGAGGTGCACGTCGGGCTTGATTGTAATGTCCTTGCCCAGTGCATCGCGAAGGTCGCGCAGCACCGCACTTTCTTCCTCTTTCAGCGCGCGGGCGATATCGGGATTGACCCTGAGCACGACGCCGTGTGAATCGAGATCCGCGCCGACTTTTCTGACTTCATCCAGAATCTCATAGCAGATGGTCGCGCTCGACTTGATGACGCTGCTGCCCGAGCAGTACGGGCACGGTTCGGTCAGCAGCCGTTCGAGACTCTGCTTGACGCGCTTGCGCGTGATGATCACCAGCCCGAAATCCGAGACCTGCAAGGCCTTCGAGGGCGACCGATCCTTTTTCAGTTCCAGCTCCATCGTCTGAAAGACCTTCTGCCGGTTCTTCCGCTCTTCCATGTCGATGAAGTCCAGAACGATGATGCCGCCAAGATCGCGCAGCCTGATCTGTCGGACGATCTCTTTCGCGGCTTCGAGATTGGTCTTGACGATCGTGTCTTCGAGCCGACCCGTGCGTTTTCCGACATACCGTCCGGTATTGACGTCGATGGCCACGAGCGCCTCGGTCTGATTGACCACAATCGACCCACCAGATTTCAACCACACTTTGCTGCGCAGCGCCTTTTCAATTTCCGCCTGCACGCCGTACTCTTCAAAAATCGGGAAGTCCTTCGCGTAGTGCTTGACGCGCCCGGCAAGGTTCGGCATCACGCGCTCGACGAACTCGACCACCCGTCGATATTCCTGCTCGTGGTCGATGCGAATCGAGGTGAAGTCTTCGGTGAGCAGATCGCGCAGCAACTTGGCCACCAGGCTCTGCTCGCGGTAGACCACGCGCGGGCCGCGCCCCGATTCGCTCTTCTGACGAATCTCCGTCCACACACGGTTGAAATAGTCCAGGTCACTGACAATGTCATCGGTGGGACGACCGCCAGCCGCGGTGCGGACGATGATGCCACCCGTGAACCCGTGCTTCTCGCGGTAGTCGCGAACGATGCCGCGCAGCCGGCCACGCTCTTCACGGGACTCAATTTTTCGGGAAATGCCGACGTGATCGACCGTCGGCATGAAGACGAGGAACCGGCCGGCGAGCGTGACGTGAGAGGTGAGACGAGCGCCCTTGGTGCCAAGCGGTTCCTTGGCAACCTGGACGATGATCTCCTGACCCTCTTTCAGGAGATCTTCAATCTTCGGCTGTGGAAGGCGCTGGCGCCCGCGTCCGCGCGTGTCGTTACCCGATCCGGGTGCCCCTGTCCCCCGGTCGCTCGATCCGGGGGCCCCTGAGGCTCCCCGGTCGGTTGATCCGGTGGCCCCTCGAGCGCCCGGTCACTGCCTCCGCTGCGGTCGCGGCCGGGGGCTCCATTGACGGCACCCGACTCGGTGTGATTCCCGTTTTTCTCCCGGTCCTCTTCTTCATCGCCTGCTTCGAGGCGATCGAACTCTTCGATCGTATCAATGACGTCCGAGACGTAGAGAAACCCGTCGCGTTCAAGTCCAATGTCGATGAACGCCGACTGCATGCCAGGCAAGACCTTGGACACTCGGCCCTTGTACACGTTGCCGACCACGCCTCGCTGCCGTTCGCGTTCGATGAAAATCTCGGTTACCTGATCCTCTTCGAGAATGGCCACACGTGTTTCGTGACCGTTCGAAGAGATGATCATCTCTTTGGTCATGCAATAGACTCCAGTCCGCGCGTCCCATCGCACGCCGGGCGGGGAGAACAGCGATGAGCGCTCGGATCAGGCCGGCGCACACCCACTTCTCCAGCACGAAACCTGGCCATAACAGGATCGCAGACATGCGTTTGAATCGAGCCCGCCTACGCTCGTCGAGCTCCGGCGAGGCTCATCTCCTCAATTCGTAAATCGGCGCATTCTCACGTTCAAAATCAGACCGATGCTTGCCAGCGTGGCAATCATCGACGACCCGCCGTAGCTCATCAATGGCAACGGCAGGCCTTTCACCGGCGCCAGGCCCACTGACATCGTCACGTTGTAAATCACCTGAAACGTGATGCCCGAGAGCAAGCCAATCACCAGGTAGGCGCCCAGCCGGTCCTTGGCCAGACGGGCGGCCTCAATCGAGCGAACGATAATAAACAAGTACAAGCCAAGGGCCACGAGTACCCCGGCAAACCCCTGCTCCTCGGCCAGCACGGAAAAGACGAAGTCGGTCTGGGCCTCGGGGAGAAACCGGAACTGGCCTTGAGTGCCCTTGGTAAAGCCCTTCCCCCACAGCCCGCCCGAACCCACCGTGACCTGCGCCTGAATCTGCTGGTAACCGGATCCCCGGGGATCCTGGGCCGGGTCGAAAAACGTGGAAATACGGCTCTTCTGATAGTCCCGGAGCCCCCACGTCCAGACGACCGGCGTCATCACGATGGCCACAATCAAGGCGATGCCGAGGATCCGAAGTCGCATCCCGGCAACAAAAGCCACCCCTGCAAAGATCGGCAGCAGCGTGACGGCCGTTCCCAGGTCGGGTTGTTGCGCGATCAGCAGGCCCGGAAGGATGGTGAGGCCGCCGGCCAGCAGCAAATCACCCATGTTCGGCGCACCTCGCCGATTCTCTCCGAAAAACTTCGCCAACACGAGCGCCACCGCAATCTTGGCGAACTCAGAAGGCTGGAGATTGAATGCGCCGAGAGAGATCCAACGCTGCGCGCCCTTGCTCGTCGACCCAAACAACAGCACGTAAGTCAACAGGCCAAGAATGACAAGGTAGATCAGGTGCGATTTGTCAGTGAGCGTCCGGTAGTCGATCATCAAACAGACCATCAGCGCCACACACCCCAGAACGATGGCATACAGTTGCGTGATGTAGAGCTGGGAGTTGGCGCCTCCGGTGATGCTGTAAATCATGGCCACGCCGATGACGCTCAGGACGAGCGTGGCGCTGAGCAGCAACCAGTCGAGGTGATGGGACAGACGACGTTCAAACATCTTTAAATGCGCGTGGGGCCCCACCCCCATGCGCTGCCGTCGACATTACGTCCGGACTTGTCATCAACGCTCCGTTTCATCAACAGACCGTCAATATACCGCGTCAGTCAACAGGCCCCTCAATTCGTCGTGGCCAGGCTCGCCGCCGAGGTGCCCGGACCGGCTGCGGGCGGCGGTGCGGTTCGAACGACGGCCGGAGCTGGTGGCACGTCACTGGGAGGTGCAACGGGAGGTGCGGAAGTTTTCGGCCAGGCCGGAAGCGGCAGGCCATCTTTCTTGGCAAAATATGTTTCCAGCACGTATTTCGCAATCGGCGCCGCACTCGAACCGTGCTCGGCGTGTTCGGCAAAAATCACACCGGCCACTTCGGGATTGTCGCGCGGTGCGAAGAACACGAACCATCCGTGGTCGCGGAGGTCCCGTCCGGTTCGACCGGCGGCAGCCCGACCCCCCTCGAGCGAAATCACCTGCGCCGTTCCAGTCTTACCCGAAACATCTCGGCCCATGATACGCGCTCGCCCGCCAGTCCCGGCAGCATTGACCACCAGCCATAGACCCTGGTGCACAGCCCTGACGGTCGAAGGCGACAGAACAACCTTGGAGAGCGGGTCGGTGAGTGGGAACGGCTTCCACCCCTTCCCCTCGTCGATCGCTTTGATGAGCCGCGGCGCCCAGCGCGTGCCGCCATTGGCGACGGTCGACATCATGACGGCCATTGACACCGGAGTGACCGACACGGCACCCTGACCAATGGCGACCGAGATCGTTTCACCCGCGTACCACTTCTCGCCGGTCGTCCGTCGCTTCCACTCGGTCGACGGAATGATGCCTTGCACCTCATTCGGCAAATCGATTTGGGTCTTTTCGCCCAGACCGAGGAGCGTCGACCACTTGTGCATGCGATCGATGCCGAGCATGTTGCCGACGGTGTAGAAGTAGACGTTGCAGGACTGCTCGAGCGCATGTTCGAGATTCACGGTGCCGTGGCCACCAGCCTTCCAGCATTTGAAACTGCGGCCGTAGAACGTCCCCGCGCCGGAGCAACTCACCTTGAAATCGGGCGTGATCAGGCCCTCTTCGAGGGCCGCCGTCGCGACGGCAATCTTGAAGGTCGATCCTGGGGAATACCGACCCTGAATCGCGCGGTTCTGCAGCGGTTTCAGCCGATCCGTGTTCAACGCACTCCACGTGGCCGGATTGATCCCGGCGCCGGTGAAGTCGTTGGGGTCAAAGGCCGGGAGACTCGTAAACGCGAGAACTTCGCCGTTTCGAGGGTCCATCACGACCGCCGCACCCCAATAGTCCGAGCTCACGGAACCCTTCCTCGGCCGCGCGCTGCAGGTCGTAGTCGATCGTCAACTGCACACGACGTCCGTCCTTCGGCTGGATTTCTTCGAGCGTACGAATTTCCCGTCCGACGCTATTGACCACCACGCGTCGTGCGCCATCTTCCCCCATCAGCAGCGTGTTATAGGCTTTCTCCACACCAGACTGTCCGACAATCGCTCCAAGCGAGAGATTATCGGCCTTCACCTGCTTCTCACCGGCTTCTCCAACGTAGCCGATGAGATGGGCGGCAAGTGCGTCGGTCGGATATTTGCGGGTCGGCACCTCCTCGACGACGACGTCCGGCATCTCGAAATCCAGACGGCGAGCGGTGACGGCCGCGACCTGCGCGAGCGTCGCATCCTCGACAACGAGAATCGGCCGGTACGCCGGCTCCCGTTTAAACCGCTGTACCGTCTCTCGCACGTCGCGTTCGTCGAGACCCGCGATCGACGACAGCAGCTGGATCGTGTGATCCATGTTCTTCGTGTGTTCGCGCAGGATCGAAATCGTAAAGGAACTGCGATTTTCGACGAGCACCTTGCCGTGACGATCGAACAGCATGCCGCGCGGAGCCCGCAACGCGAGCGTACGCTGATGATTGTTCGCGGCCAGTTCCTCGTACATCGCGTGTTGGACGACCTGGAAGAACCAGAATCCCAGCGTCAGCGCCGAGAACACCACGACAATCGTGTACTGCAGCACTCCCAGCCGAAACGCGATGCGGCGACGATCTTCGTTCATACAAATTAGTGGCCAGTGGTCAGTGACCTGTGGCTACAAACGCCTTCCAGCGCGCCCGCGCATGGCGCGCCTTCGTTCGAGAAACCCAGGGAACCCCTCGATCAACTGGAATGCCACGCCGCCGATGACGGCGTTGGCGGCTGCCTGGGTAATCACCGCCGCGTAGGGCACCCCGGTCAGCCGGAAGTCCAGGAGCACCGACAGTCCTAGAAAAATGATCGCATGAACCACGGTCGCTGAGAAGAACACCACCAGTCGGGGGACAAACCCGGTAACAATGAATTGGGTCCCGAACGCGCCGGCTGCAAAGCCCACGACGGTTTTCGCCAGTCCTCCAACCCCGATAATCCCTTTGGCCAGCGTAATGGCACCCGTGGCCGACACGGCCGCCACCCCGGTTGCCGACAAGCAGTCCTGGGTGAGCCCGCCCAACGCCCCCGCCAGGAGCCCGGCGACGGGCCCCGCCACGAGGGCGACATAGACAACGACCACCAGGACCAAATCGATCGCGCCGGTGCCTCGGATCTCGACACGCGCCAGCATGGTCTGTACCGCCAGCGCGATCGCGATGGCGAGGAACACCCCCGCCGTTTTCATTCGCTGCCTTCGGGCGTCACCACCGGTTGAACCAGAACGACCAGGACGCTCTCGAGGTCGCGCGCATCCACGGCCGGTCTCACCGTAATGATCTTGTACGCGCCGCCTCGACGCTCGACCGTTGCCACCTGGCCGATCACAAACCCCTTCGGGTAGATCCCGTCGACACCCGACGTGACCACGGTATCTCCGGTTTGCACGTCGCCGAGCTCGGCCACGTACTCCATCCGCAAGGTGCCCTCGCCCGTGCCGAGCACCACGCCTTGCGCTCGGCTTCTTTCCACCAATGCGCCCGCCGCGGCGTTGCGATCGATCAGCAGCTGCACTTTGGAGGCCCGGGTGCTCGGCGTCACGATTCGGCCCACGACACCAGCCGGCGAGAGAACCGCCATGTCGCCCTTCAGACCATCGTTCGTGCCTTTACTAATGGTGACCGTCTGAAAATCAGGGCTGGCGCCCAGGCCGATGATGTCCGCTGCAGTCGTGGGGAGATTCACGCGCTCGCGCAGATCGAGCAGCTTCTGGAGTTGCTGGCTCCGCTCGGCAAGCGCCCGTTGTTCCTGCAACTCAACCTGCAGGGCATCGAGGCGCGCCTTGAGCTCGGCGTTCTCCGCCTGCACGCCCTGAAGCCCGACGTAGCCCGTCCAGCTGTGTGTGAGGAAATTGTAGGTTCCTGACGCGGCACGCTGCACTTCGGCAAACACGCCGAACGTGACTTGCTCGAGGACCGGCACACCCGCCCGGGAGTTGACCTGCGCAGAGATCAGGATGATCTGTGCCAGGACTACGGCTCCGAACAGGAACCGGCCCCGCTGTCGAATATCAGGAAAAGCCATGGCAGCTGATGGCTAATCGATTGAAATCTTCCTCAATAAATTGAAATCCGACAGCATCTTGCCCGCCCCCAACACGACCGATGAAAGGGGATCTTCGGCCATCGCCAACGGCAGGCCAGTCTCCTCGCGAAGGCGCTTGTCGAGATTCTTGAGCAGCGCGCCGCCACCGGTAAGCACGATGCCGCGATCGACGATGTCGGCGGACAGTTCGGGCGGCGTCCGCTCGAGCGCCACGCGCACGGCATCGACAATGACGTTGACGGTCTCGGCCAGGGCTTCACGGATCTCCTCGTCCGAAATCGTGATGGTCTTTGGCACGCCTTCGATGAGATGGCGTCCCTTGATCTCCATGGTCATCCGCTCATCGATTGGAAACGCAGAACCGATTTCCATCTTGATCTGCTCGGCCGTGCGCTCGCCGATGAGCAGGTTGTACGTCTTCTTGATGTACTGAATGATCGCCTCGTCCATTTCGTTACCAGCCACACGGACGGCTTTGCTGTAGACGATCCCGGCCAACGAAATCACGGCAATGTCCGTGGTGCCGCCGCCGATGTCGACAATCATGTTTCCGGACGGTTCGGTGATCGGCATACCCGCACCAATGGCAGCGGCCATGGCTTCCTCGACGAGATGGACCTCACTGGCCTTGGCCCGGTATGCGCTGTCCTTGACCGCACGCTTTTCGACCTGCGTAATCTCCGACGGCACCCCAATGACGATGCGCGGACGCACCCAGACGTTGCGGTTGTGTGCCTTCTTGATGAAGTACGTCAGCATCTTCTCTGTGACTTCGAAATCGGCAATGACACCGTCTTTCATCGGCTTGATTGCAACGATGTTGCCAGGCGTCCGACCCAGCATCTCTTTGGCATCTCGTCCCACGGCTTCCACGCGGCCATTGATCTTGTTGATGGCCACGATGGACGGCTCGTTCACGACGATGCCCTTGCCGCGCGCATAGACGCAGGTATTGGCCGTGCCGAGGTCGATCGCTAGATCGCTCGAGAAAAGCGAAAACAGAGAACGAAGGCTCATCGATCCTCGCTGCTGACGACCACGCCGTCGGCGAAGGCTACCAGAATGCCGTTCTTGCCCGCATCTTTTACGCGATACATGGCCTGATCGGCCGCTTTGAGCAACTCTTCCGCCGAAGCTGCCACATCGGGTAGCGTCGCAACGCCGACCGAAGCCGTCAGGCGAATCCTCAAGCCGTCCTCTGCGAGAAACGAATGCGTCGCAATTCGATCGCGAATACGCTCACCCACCGCATAGGCACCCTCGCACCCCGTGTCGGGCAGAACCACGGCAAACTCGTCACCGCCAAACCGCGCGCAGACGTCCGTCTCGCGCGCGCTCTTCCGGACGACGTCCGCGGCCTCGACGAGCGCACGGCTCCCATATAAATGCCCATGAGTGTCATTGATCGATTTGAACCCATCCAGATCCATGAACAGCAGCGAGAGAGGCCGGCCACTGCGCGACGCGCGCTTGGTTTCACGTCGGAGCACCTGATTGAGGTATCGAGAATTGTAAAGCTGCGTCAAATCATCGGTCACCGAGAGGGCTTGGGTCCGCTGGAACATCAGCGCGTTGTCGACCGCGAACGCCGCTGGTTCGAGGGCCGACCGCAAAACCGTCGTGAACGCAGCCGTCCACCGCAGATCCTCGGACGACGCACCGGGATTGGCAATCACCACCACGCCGACCGTGCGCGCCCGGCACTGAAGCGGCAGAGCCAACACCGAAACCGCCTGCTCGGTCCGGGCCCGCCGGTCATCAGCGAGATTTGGCGACGTGAACTCCTCACCGTGTGCCATGACCCAACGAGCGACGTCGTTGAGGCGCGACTCGAGCAGCGTTGACATGCCACGGTCCGCAATCGTGGCCAGCTCCCCGGACTCGTGGATGGCGACGACCGCCCAATACGGCGCGGGAAACCAGGTTTCCATGCGATCGAGCAGTGCGTCGGCAATCTTCTTCGGGTCGAGGGTCGAATTCACCGCACGCACGAGGTCGACGAGCGCCTCCCGACCTGCCAGCCTGCCGCGCAGCATCCGCTGCGTCGCACGAATGCGCGCGAACAGATCCATCCCCTTGGCGCGTGCGAGTTGCCCCTGAACAACGGTCGGAGACAGGGGCGCCTTCAAGTGCGTCGTAAAACCGAGCCGTCGCGAAAGATCGATCACCTCACGGCCGCCGCCCGCCGAATACGAGACGACGGGGACACGGCAGGCGATCGCGGCCACGTGTCGTCGTTCAGGCTGATGTTCGGGCGAAAGCTCCCAGAGCACGCCGTCAAAGGCCGTGAGCGCGTGGGCGGTCATCGATCTGCGTGGGGAAAAATACGCCAGTCGGAATCGGCCAGCGCTACGCAGGCGCGATAAATGCTTCTCAGCACCGTCTCCCGCGTGATACACCGCCAAGGAGACGGCTGCCTGCCGGTCTCTCCCTTTTCGGCGCCCTTGGTGCGGCATGACGGACTTCATCCGCACACGTTCGGGCATTGGACTGGTGAGGACCGGAATCCGCTAAGTCCTTCTATACAACGCGAATATACCATACGGACCAGTTGAAAAGCCGTCCCGCGGCGAGACCCGGCCAGGAGCGAGGACCGAGGCGCCCGCCAGCGTCTCCCACCTACCTCCCCACGAGGTAAGTGCTTGCCAGCATGCGACTTCTTGGCGTACGATCAGCTGTTGAGCGCTGAGTGGACACGACACCGGCGCACCCCGGTCCACCCGGCTCGCCCCAAGTATCGGCTCTAAATTGCGAATGTGTCAGGGGGCGTTTACAGCTGGCAGCGGTCGCAATCCGTGCCGCCGCCTGTGCGAACCGTAGACGTGGCTGGTGACCTCGGTACGTGGTAGGAGAAGGATTGCCCCATGACCATGCTGGATCGGATGCGGCGCCACAAGAACTGGCTCAAATGGAGCCTGGCGCTCGTAGTTCTGACGTTTGTCATCTTCTATATCCCCGATTTTCTGAGCACGACCGACGCTGTCGGCGGAACCGGCGCAGTTGGGCGCGTGGCCCGCGTCGGCTCTCGTGACATTACAGGCAATGACTTCCGAAACCGTTATCAACAGCAACTGCAGGCCTACTCCAATGCGTACGGCGGCAATCTGACGGACCAGATGCTGCGGCAGCTCCAAATCGAGCAGCAGATTCTGCAGCAGATGATCGAAGAGCGCGTGCAGCTCGCAGAAGCCGATCGGCTCGGGCTCAGCGTGACGGACGAGGAAGTGCGGGGGCGGATCCTGGCCATGCCCGGGCTGCAGGAAAACGGGCAGTTTATTGGCGAATCGCGCTACCGCGAGCTTTTGCGGGTACAACGGCCGCCGCTGACCCCGCGGCAGTTCGAGGAGCAGATTCGCAACGCGCTGGTGCTCGAGAAGCTGCGTGCCACGCTGACGAGCTGGATCTCGCTCAGCGACCAGGAACTTCAACAGGAATATCGTCGTCGGAACGAGAAGGTCAAGCTGCAGATTGTGAGCTTGCCGATCAGCTCGTTCGACAGTCAGGTGACGGTCACGGACGGCGACCTCACAGCTGCGTTCGAATCGGACAAGGAGAAGTACCGGATCGGCGAACGTCGCAAGATCCGCTACATGCTTCTGGATCTGGAAGCCGCCAGGGCCAAGGCCGCTGTCACGGATGCGCAGATCCAGGCCGAATACAATCGGCGCAGTCCCGAGTTCACCACCCAGGAAGAGATCCGCGCGAGTCATATCCTGCTTCGCACCGAAGGGAAAAAAGAGGAAGAAGTGCGTGCGACGGCCGAAGACGTGCTCAAACAGGCCCGTGCGGGAGTCGATTTTGCGGGACTCGCAAAGAAGTACTCGGATGATGAAGCGAACCGCGACCAGGGAGGCGATCTCGACTTTTTTGCGAGAGGGCGGATGGTCCCCGAGTTCGAGGACGTGGCATTCAAGCTGGCGCCGGGCCAGCTCAGCGATCTCGTCAAAACGCAGTATGGCTTTCACATCATCAAGCTGACCGACAAGAAACCCGGATCCGTGAAACCGCTGGCCGAAATGCGCCAGCAGCTCATGGAGCAGCTCCGAGCTGACGCCGCCGAGCAGCAGCTGGGTCAGCTTGCTCAGCGGCTGAGCGGCGAAATCCGCACGAAAGCCGATCTGGAACGATCGGCCAAGGCGCAGGGGTTGACCGTGCAGGAGTCGGGTTTCTTCGGCCGCACTGATCTCGTCCCCGGACTCGGGCTTGCGCCGGCTATCGCGGATCGCGCCTTTCAGATGGGCGACAACGACGTGAGCGGACCCGTAAGGGCGTCACGCGGTGAAGCGTTCTTCGTGCTCGCGGGTAAGGAAGAAGCGCACCTTCCAAAGCTGGACGAGGTGAAAGACCGCGTCAGGGCGGACGTCGTCAAGCAGAAAGCCGGGGCGCTGGCCAAGCAGAAGGCGACCGAACTCGCGGCAGCGCTCCAGAACGCAGCTGATTTCGTCAAAGCCGCCAAGGCTGCGGGATTCGACACGCAGACCACTGAACTGGTCGCGCGAGATTCCGTGCTGCCAACCCTCGGGGTCAGTTCCGCCGCCGACAAGGCGGCGTTCTCCCTTCCCATCGGAGGCGTCAGCAGCCCGGTCGCTTCCGAGTCCGCGTTTGGCATCATCAAGGTCATCGAACGTCAGGAGCTGAAGCCGGACGAGTTCAACTCAGCCAGACCGACCTTTCGGGACGAGATCCTGAACGAACGCCGAGGACGCTTCTTTGCCTCGTACATGGAGCGCGCCAGGCAGAAGATTCGGATCGACGTGAACCAGGAAGCGGTCCAGAGGGCGGTCTCCTAAATCCTAAAGCCTGCTGAGTGGCGCCAGGGCGAGGGCCTCGCCGCGTCGGAACAAGTCGAACGGGATGGCCAGCGGTGCTAACAGTCGCACGAAATCTGGCGCGATCATCAGAAGACGTTCGTGCGCCGACTGTCCAATCTGCTGCGTGAGCATGTCGAAAACACCGCGATACGACGGATAGCTCACGAGTTCTACTTCGGTGTTTTCCGCAATCTTCGCCCGGCGTTTGGCGACTTTGATGGCCGTGTCAAAGCCCCCGAGCTCGTCGACAAGGCCAATCTCCTTGGCTTGTCTTCCCGTCCACACACGCCCCTGCGCCATGGAATCGACCTTGTCAGGGGTCATGCCACGGGCTTCTGCCACCTTTTGCACGAAATGCCCGTAGAACGCGCGCAGCTGTTCCTGCATCTTCGCCCGCTCCGATTCCGTATACGGACGAACCGGCGAATTCATCTCAGCGTGCCGACCGCTGCTGACGGACTCGATAGTCATGCCAAGTTTCTGGTAGGTACCTCCTGTGACGATCTTTCCACCGAAGATCCCAATCGAACCGGTCAGAGTTCCAGGTTGTGCGACGATGGCATGCGCCGGCATCGCGACGTAGTATCCACCTGACGCCGCCAGGTCGGACATCGACACGACAATCGGTCGATCCGGCTGCTGCCGCTTGGTAATTGCCAATTCTCTCCAGATGACGTCCGACGCGATGGTCGATCCGCCAGGACTGTCGATGCGCACGATAATCGCCCGCAGCGACGAATCGCTCCGCGCTCGTCGGATCTGTTCCACGACGAGATCCGATCCAGCAATGCCACCGTAAACCGGATCGAACCCTCCCCGGCCGGAAGCAATCGTCCCGGCTACCGAAATCACACCCATCCGCGGCCCACTCCGCAACGCCACGCGCGCACCTCGGGAACGGGCGTACCCCAGACCATCGAGGAGCTTCATCTCACCTTTGGCGCCTGGAACAAAATCGTCAATCTGATCTTCGTACGCGAGCTCATCGACAAGCCCGGCGTGTCGAGCTGCCTCCGCGAGAAACGGGCCCCCGTCAAAGAGCATACGAACGTCTGCTTCGCTCTTGCGACGCCCCTTTGCAATGTCTCGCACCAGTTGGTCGAAGAGATCGCGGTTGAGTGACTCCGTCATTTCGCGATGGGCCGGCGTAAATGTCGTCTCCGTCAGTTGATTGGCGGCGGTCTTGTAATCACCAATATGATGAATGTCCGGGTAGGCGCCAATCTTGTCGAGCGTCCCTCGCAGGAACACTTCATAGCTGGCAAGTCCCGTGAGATCCAACGGACTTGTCGGCATCAGGAAAATCCGATCACAGGCCGTAGCCAGGTAGTACTCACGCTCACCCCCATATTCGACATACGCGTAGGCAGGTTTGCGCGAAGTTCGAAAGTCGATGATGGCGTCCCTCACCTCCTGGATTCTTGCCCAGTAGTCCTGGGGAACGCCGTTGGGAATGATCAGCACACCCGTAATGCGAGGGTCGGATTTCGCGCGTTTGAGGCTGTCAAGGACCTCTGGTAGCGTCAGCACGCCAGGGGCACCGAAGAACCCGCGCACGGCCTCCCTGCCGTCGCCCTCGGGCAGATCACCAATGCGCAGCACGAGTGTCGTTCCCTGAGGGACCGACGGCTCGACAGACAGCAGCAAATAGGTGCCCACCACAGCGGTCATTGAAATGACCGAGGCGAACACCATCAGCCAGATAATCAACCAAGCGCCCCGTCGTAGTGCCACAACCAGCTCCTTTCAACAGCAAACTCTGGGTTGGACTTCCGGCTGCTTCCCTGAAGTCTCGCCCCTAGCCACAGAATCAAGCCCCGTCACGAGTCATGTTAGTCCCGTTTCTTCATTTCCAGGAACTTCGGCGTGCGACCCTCTCGATTCAGGCATCTCCGTCCGCCGCCTGAGGCGATCTCTCGCAGACCTGGAACGGATCCTGAATAGAAATTCTGCGAGATGGCACCAGGTACACGACACCAACGAGCGTCGGCTCGGCATGAATCGGGCGACGCAGCCAGCGACCAGCCGCGCGCTCACGTGCTGGAGCGGTTTGCCGTCTGGGCCACCGAGGTATCCGGCCGATCGGAGGCGTTTCTCTTGGCGTTGGGTATCGTGCTGATCTGGGGGATTGTGGGCCCAATCTTCGACTTCTCCGACACCTGGCAGCTCGTGATTAACACCGGCACGACCATCTTGACGTTCTTGATGGTCTTCCTGATCCAGCGCGCGCAGAACAAGGAGGCCCTCGCCCTGAACGTCAAGCTCAACGAACTGATCGCGGCGTTTCAGGGAGCCAGCAACCGCCTCATTGATGCGGAAGATCTCTCCGAAGAAGAACTCAACACCTTGCACGAACAGTATCGAACACTGAACGCGAACGCTCGGCACGACCAGTCTCGAACGCAGCCTCATAGCATCGACGAGAGCGAACCACAAAAACCTCGGCTCCCACGGTCTTCATCAAGGCGCAAGTAACGTCACCGCCACACCAGAAATGGATCGATGGGCACACCCTGCCACCAACGCTTTTCGGGGCCGAGCTCGAAGATCGCAAAGTGCAGATGGGGGGTATTCTCGGGAGCGTTGCCTGATGTACCCACATAGCCAATGGCTTGCCCGATGCGGACGAAGTCACCCTCCTTGAGACCATCGGCATACCTGTCCAGGTGCGCGTAGTAGTAGGTGTACCGCTCAGTTGGATCGAACTGATAAATGGTGCGTCCACCTGCCTGGCTGAAGAACAATCGCGCGATACGTCCCTCTTCCACCGCGACGACCGGCGTGCCCTTTGGCGCAAGAATGTCGATCGCTTCGTGCAAATGGCCGCGGCGTTGCTCTTCGAATGACTGGTGAAGGTCGGCGGGCCTCACATCGCGCACTGGCATGAGCAGTGCCTTTCCACGAAGCTCGTCAACAGCCGCAGCAGAAGCCGCGCGCCTGAGCGACGCTAGAGGAGAAACTTTCGGTGAGCCTGAAGGTTCTGAACCGGACGTGGCGATCGGCTTGTCGGGTTCGGCTCTTACGTCAACGGTGGGGGTTGGACCCCGGCTCGAGTACCAGGCAATTTTCACGGACAACCAGGTGACGCCAATGCAGTACGCCAAGCCGACGACGAACAACGTCGCCCGCTGCGCCCGTTTTCGCTGCTTGCGCACCGTACGAAGCAACCGTGGCATCTAGCGTCCAAAGCACTCGCGGTTCGGTTCACTGCCTACTCGAAGACCACTCGGATACCGGGCTTCACGAGTCTGGCAAGCTTCAGAGCATCCCAATTCGTCAGCCGAATGCACCCATGTGACTCGGTGTAGCCGATGCGTCCGGGCTCGGGTGTGCCGTGTAATCCGAAGTGCTCCTTGTTGATGTCAATCCACACCAGACCTACAGGGTTGTTCGGACCCGGCGGTATCTTGGCCTTTGCGTGCGACGGATCGGCATCCCAGAACAGCTCCGGATTGTAGAAAAACGTCGGATCCTGCTGGATCCCTGTCACCCTCCAGGTTCCGAGCGGCAGCGGATCGCGCTCGCTGCCGACCGTCACAGGCGCGAACATGACGATCGCTCCGTCGGCAGAGGTAACCGTGAGGCTTCCCGACTCCTTCGAGACGGTTACCGTCACGTCAGGTCGCTCGGCTGGCTTTGCTGCGGGGACCTTTGCCGCATTCTCGTCGATGGCGACGTTTGGAACGACAATGGTTTCGCCGGCATCGAAACGGCTGGACGGGTTCAACTTGCGGATAAGCGCCGGGCTGGCGTGAAACTTCTCCGCAAGCGCTTCGAGCGGCGATGTATAGCCCAGCGCCGGAAGCTTGGCCTGTTCTGGAAGCTCGACCGGGATGCGGTCGACGAAGGGGCCCGCCACATCGTTCGGAGTGATCGTGTACTTCGCGAGCGTGTCCGCGGCTGAAAGCCGCTGCCACGTCTGGCAATCGGCCCGACCAGTGGCCGGCAACGACTGCGCGGCCTGAAAGGCGGCGGCTGCGCGTCGAGTGAGCGCGCCCCCCCTGCCATCGAGTTCGCCGGGAGAAAACCCAGCACGATCCAGCGCGACTTGTAGATCCAGCACGTTCTGCCCGCAGCGTCTGTCGCCCGGAGCGGCGACCTCTGCACGAGCAGCCCCTGGGGACCCGAGCGACGCCCCACATGTCAGCAGAAGAAACGCCAGAGGGGCAGGCCTGAAGGCTGCTACGAAGTGTCGTTGGCGAATTCTTGCGGTACTCTTAGACCGCCTCGGCCAGTTGCGTTCCACCGGATTGTGCCTCCTTTTCCGCGATTTTCTCAGCCTTTCTTGCCTGCTTGCTGCCCAAGTCGGTGAGCGCCCAATCCGCTTCGAAGGTCTCGCGGAACCGGCGGGCCGACGATGCGTCCCGCACGATCACGCCAACCTCACGACGCTTGTCGAGCTCGGCGGCTCGCAAACTCTGGCTGCCGATAAACAGTTCCCGCCCGTCTCTGAGGATCGCGCGAACATGAAGGCGAGGCTTCACCAGTTTTTCCGCCTGCAGCCCCGCCCCGCGCTTGTCGAGTTTTCCGAGAATCCGGATGTCGACACCGGCCTTCGCGCGGTCCTGTAAGAGCCGAATCATCAAAGGATCGGCGACCTTGGGGTCGTAGATCAGCAGCTGTTTCCGCGCGCTCTTGATTAGCTTCGCCAGACTCGCCCGGGCGTTCTCCGGGCTTACCACGAGCGACCCGAGACCTGCCGTGTAAGCCTGACGTGAACTATCGGCCTCGAACAGCTTGATGGCCTCCTGCACGAGCTTCTGGTGCTTCGTGAATACGCCGAAGCTCCGACTCTTAGCGGCATCGAGCTTCGTGAAATTGAAGCCAAGGATTCCCAGGATCGTGCGGTCGATAATCAGCAACTTGCCGTGATAGCGCAGCAGATCATCATCCGTGCGCGACACCGTGACCCCAGCAGCGAGCAGCGCGAGCTCCAGCTTGCGCAGTCGCTTCTCTCCACCCTGGTTGGTGTGGGCAATCAGCGCATGCACGGCCACACCACGCGCGACTGCCGCTTCAAGTGCTTTTTCAAGCTCGTTGAGATCGAACCGGAAGATCACCAGCTCGACCCGGTGCTTGGCCTTCTTGATAGCCGTGATGATGGGAGTGACGCCAGCGTCGGGCTGGATGAGCAACTGCATAACTTCAGGCCGCCTCCTTTTTCTTTTTCTTCTCGTCCCATTCGACGGTGGCTCCGTCGATCTCGTCCAGTCGGAGGATCGCATCCGAGACGCGATCGGTCCGGACTTCCACCGGCAGGGACACGTCGTACTCGAGCTCGTCGGGCCCTGATGTTCGGATCTCGAAGCGTGCGTTCTGACGGCGCAGCACCTGCTCGATTCGGGGCTGCAGCTTCGCGATCTCCTTGTTCAGCACCTTCAGCGTAAAGCTCTTGCGAGGATCCGGCTCGATGGACTCGAGGACCCAGAGCACAGCCAGGATGAAAACCGCGCCAAACGCCGACAACAAGTACAACCCGACCCCGGCTGCGAGGCCGATCGCCAGCGTCGCCAGCATGACCCCGGCATCCTTGGGATCGTCGATGTTGGCCCGATAGCGAATCAGGCCGGCCAAGCCGACGACGCCAAACGCGCGCGCCAGGCTGGCACCCACCACCAGCATGACGAGCGCGCCAATCAGCCCGAGGATGATTTGGGTCTGCATGACGACGGCCGATCGTGGGGGCGTGCCTTTCCGCCGGGGCCTCAGCGCGAGCATCGTCGCTAGCGCCGTGGCGAGCGGTAGGGCGATCACCGCATCACGCAGCTTGGTGAGTTGCGGGACCACGTCGTCATTCACGAATTGAGACAGATCGTCTGGCTGTGCAGCGGCACCAGCATCCAGGACCAACACGGCGAAGGCCATCGTCAGCCAGCTGATGAGAACCAGACGTCCGTATCTTTGGCAAGGCCCACGCGTCATGAGTTGGCCGACAGCTTGAGACCCTCGGCGATCTTTTGCTGCAGGCGCCTGATAAAGCGGGTTGCCACGGGCTCCTCGTAACCGCCGGCACGGAATGCATCTTGCCATTGCCGCTCCGACAGGCGGTCGAGCAGTCCGCAGATCCACCGGACGTCGCCTGGTCTGACGTTGCCCTTGAGATGGGGTTCGCGCCAAGCGCCTCGATAATGGAACTCGACGGTCTCGTTGACTGATTTGATAAACGGCTCTCGCTCGAATCCGTCTATGTCACTGCGAGTGCCAGGAAAGAACCAGCTGGTTCGACCGAGGGACGCGCCCACATCGCGAACGACGTACAAATGCCGGGGACCCCGATTCTCGCCGTTGACCTGATAGACCATGTTCTGGCTGGTTTTGACATCCCAGTTGTTGACGAGCACCATCATCACGAACAGTCCCGTGATTTGCCGCGTGCCGACAAATGGGTTTTCGTGCCAGGCCCACGGTTCGAGCTTGTCTTCCGTCCGGCTTTCGAGTCGGAATCGTCCCCCACCTTGCGGCGTCATGCCCGTGTCGTCGACGAGCCCCCACCTGGGAAGGTAGTACACAGCCGGCTGGTGATAGCCGACTGCCCAGAGCAATCGGGATACGACCACTTCCGTCTGCGCCTCGGGGCCAAGCTTGACACTCCAATGACGACCCATTTCATCTTTGACGTCGTAGCCTTTACTGAACCCCTTGAGATCGCGCGACAAGAATTCGTATCGCCCGGTTGGCCGTGGGGCGGCCTCAGCACCTCCGGGACCGTGCAGAAGGTCGCGCCGCTCGATGTCGGCCGGTTCCATCCACAGCTCGCTCATCTGAACCGGCGTGGGGGCTCCGACCAAGGTCGAGCGTGCTTTTGAGGCACAGGCCCCGGATGCAAACTGCAGAATCACGATCGCAATGAGCAGCAAGCGAGTCATGGCATCACCTTGGGGAGCTCGCGCCTGTCGCCGTGGCGGTCGCAGGCTTGGCAGTTTCTCGGCGGCGTATCATGCCTTTATCGACGGTCGTCCCGTCACGACTGACGGTCTGAAAGAACATCTCGTCACCCGCAATCTCGACGAGCATGAACGAGCGATCCCGATCGAAGCCGCTCGCGGTCAGGTCCGTCTTGCGAATGTCGCCGCGGCGGATCTTGGCGGCGCCCCCGGACGTAAAGTACCAGATGCCCTGCTGGGGTTTGATGCGCTCGTAGAAATGTTCGTGTCCGGCAAATACGGCATCGACACCATACTTGAGGAACAAGGGCTCGAGCAGCGCCCGCAACTCGATCTGCGATCCGTGCATGCCTGACGAGTACAGCGGGTGATGCATGAACGGGATCTTCCAATCAGACCCTGAGGCCTGCAGCTCTTTCTCCAACCATTGGATCTGGTCGGGATCCATATAGTTGCTGTCGAGCGCGAAGAACCTGACGTGGCCTTTCTTGAACGAGGAGAACCGCTGACCGTTCATGTTGAACGGCTTGTAGAAACGCTGGTTGGGATCGTCGTGATTACCGAGAACCGCGCGAAATTCCACTTTGGCATCCAGCAATGCCTTGTACGGTTGCTCGAACTTCCTTTCGAAGTCCTGCGGCCGCTCGGAGCCATACATGTTGTCCCCGAGCATCAGCGAAAACGTGAACGGAAACTTTTCGTGAAACTTGACCATCTGAGCGGCGACCTCGTATTGCGCGGAGTCCCCGGTCCCGGAATCACCAAACACCGCAAAGCGAACGGAGTCGGGTCGCTGTGGAAGTACAAGTTCCTGAGCAGTCGGCAGTGACCAGGACAGAACCAGCAGCGCAGCAGCAACAACTCGCATGAGTGCTTTGAGGTTCACGACCGGCGGTCTCCTAGAACGTCACCTGGGAGAGAAAATCGACAATGAGGTTCGCCTCGGTGTCACGAAGGATGAGGTGCCCGGCCACGACCCTGTACTCGACTTCCTTCGGCAGCGGCGGCAGCACTTTCAGTAGCGTCGGTGGAAATGTCGCGAGCGGAAACGTCGTCGGATACACGTGGTTGATCTGCGGCTTAAATGCAGGGACTTCGCCTTCCGCATCATTCCGTTGCTCGCGCACCCGGGGCGACCGGTTGCGGCTTTCCTGCTGAATGAGCTTCTTGAAGATGGCGGACACGTCCGGCGTGAAGAGATCGCCTTGCTTGGCGCCCGCACGCGCCGCGCGAATGGCTTCTCCAAGATTTTTCTCGCGCGTGGCAATTTCAGCCGGGCTCTTGGTTTCGTCGAGCTCACCAACTTTCGACGCGAGGCGCTTGTGCAGCTCGACATACTCGTTGACGCGTTTGGTGAAATCGGCGAGTGCGACTGCCGTCGGATTCGCGGGCGGTGTTTGCCCGCGCGCGACGAGAGTCCACGCTGACAGACACGCGCCTATCATGAGGAGTGTTAGAAGGCTCGGGTGACCAGAATTACTGCATCGATTTGGGTTGGGCGACCAAACCTTGTACAGAAAATCCGTCACATGTGTGACGCGTGTTCGTATCATCATGCCGACGGAGGACACTGCAAGTCGCTTGCCGATTGTCAGGTGTAAACAGAGTGAAACGAGTGTCGCCAACCTGCTACAGCGAGGCAGGTTGTTGCTGCTCGGCGAGCACGGCACGCACGATGAAGCGTTGCGGAGCATTTCCCACGTAGGAGAACGGATAGCAGGTAATCAGAGTCAGAACCGAATCGTCGGTGTTGCTGAGAACCCACACCTCGTCGGGATTCACAACGCGTGTCGAGACCACCACGTATCGGTACATATCCGTCGGCGTGGTGACGAGGATATCGTCGTGGCGTTCGATGTGACGCAGCTTGCGAAAAAACGTATCCCGGTGGGCGGCGATGGCAGAGTTCCCCGGACGTCCGGGCCAAGGAGTGTCTGGAAGGTGACCGGCCGCCAGGTTCAGCGTGCGCGTATCATCTCCCTCCCGGATGATCACGGACAGCGCGAGGCGTGGGATTTCCAGGCGACCGAACACCGAGCCGTACGGCACTTCAATCTGTTCAGCGCTCTCGTCAGCCCTGCCCTCGTCGATTTCTGTTGTCGCGTCCGGCACGTGCGTTGGCCCTCGAAGTCGCAACTCATCGAGGTCCCGGCCCCCGCGGAGTTGAGACAATGTGGATTCGGCGCGGCTCATCCCGTACCAGCCCAACGACACCAGGGCCACCACCAGCAGTGCCCGCTCGAGAAGGGCGCGCAGACTGAGGCGAAGCTTCGTCAGCCGGGTCATGGCTTGCTCTCCACGCCTGAGGGCGCCACGTACCCGGCGCGCGTGCGAACGGCCAGCGTCTTGCCACGAGCGTCCCGGACAACGACTCGAATCCTGCGGTACCGGCCGTCCCGGCTTGGATTCGTGGACGCATAACCCAGCGTATAGCCGGTGCGAATGTCTTCCGCGATCTGTTCGAATGACGATCGCACGTCATTGACCCGTCGCGGTGTCCAGACATCGCCGCCGGTGGCGGTGGCGAGGGCTTTCAGCGCGTTCGGATTGGCGTCTCCCGAGAACTCGTCGATGATCGCGACTGAAAAAATGACCGCAGCCGTTCGGCGTGCACGGTCGATGACGTCGTCGAACGTCCGGCTGCTGGCATTGTCACCGCCGTCGCTGATCAAAACCAGAGCCCGTCGCTGCATGCGGCCTTTTTCGAGGTGAGCGAGCGCGGCGAAGATCGCATCGTGGAGCGCCGTCCGGCCAAGGCTGCCCATCCGCGCAATCGCGGCGTGGATGGTCGGCACATCGGCAGTGAACGAGACCGACGGGGGAAGACCAAACACAATCTCATCGTTGAAGTGGACGACGAACAATTCATCACGCGGATTGATCAGGCGCGCAAACTCAGAGGCCGCCTCGACGACACGATGACGGTTTCGGTACATGCTGCTGCTATTGTCGATAACCAACCCAATCGTGACCGGCTCATCCTGAGCACCAAAGATGCTCAGTTCCTGAGGAGCGCCGTCTTCGAATACACGAAACGCGTCGGCGGTGAGACCCGTCACAGCCATCCCGTCGCGCTCGACGCGTGCGGGCACGACCACGAGATCCGAGTAGACAGAAAGAACCTGACCGAGAGAACCGGTGGCCGGGTGAAGGCAGGTCAGGGAGAATACGACAATTCCTGTGCGGATCGAGGTCATGGGCAATACGTGAAGGGCCGGCGCCGGCCGGCCCTTCAGACCCAGGGTGTCGAATCTATCTAACACGCAACCGCATGGCAACGAATCCACCCAACGAGATCAACCCAATCAGGCCGATCAGTGGATCGAAGCCGGCCGTTGCTGGCAGCTCCCTACGGGCGGTCTGAGATGCGGGGGCCTGTCCCGAAGTTCCACGAGGAGTCGGCTCGCGGCGCTCCTGTGCAGGCGGCTGGGCCTCGGCGCGCGTGGCCTCAGCCGGCGCCCTGCGCGGCGCTGGTCTGTCTGCGGCAGCAGAACGGGAGGCGTTTGGGTCAAACTCCGCTGCCACACCGCTTGGTTCAACTTGCTGCACCCTGGCCTGTTCAGCCGACTGGGAGTCGCTGATCTTGGCATCGGTACCGAGCACGCGTGTTCTCGTCAATTGGGCAATCCGACGCGCCTGGTTCATCGGATACACGAATTCGTGTCCGGTCGTACGGCCGGGGTAATACCAGAACCGGACCGGCTGCGGTGCCGAGGCCGGGGCTTCAGCAAACGTGATCACCGAGTCTTCTGCGGGTTCGAGCCGACTGGCCGAGACCGACATGAACATCGCCAGAATCTTCGACTCGTCCTCGTTGAAGACCTGCACGACATTCCTCGACCCTGACGTGTCGGCAAGCTTGAACGTGTACTTGCCCGCGGGCAACGTCACGCCTCCAGGAAGCTCGACGGCCTGACTGAATGTGAAATAGGTTTTCTGATTTGGGAGACCTTGCGCCTGAACCGTCGCAACGAGGAGCGTGCAGAGCAGAAGGCCGCACGCGCTGGCGACGACTTGTTTCGTCAATGTCATGGTTCTGATCCTCCGTCGGTAATCGCTGCGAACCTCGCGCACGTTAAAAGCGTGTGCGCTCCGACTGATTCGAAGAGCAACTTACGTGCCCCCTCGAGCTCGGGACGCATGGCTCAGCCTAAAGGTTGTGTGACAAGTACTTGCGCCTGGTATTCGAGCGTCACGCGCGCGACGCGTGCGATGTACAGGATCTGACAAACACGCGTGGAAGTGACGGCAGGCAGACAGCTTGCGGCGGTTACGTGAGCTTCCCGAGCGGACCCAGATCAAGATTGAGATCTGAAGGGTCGAGTCCGAACTGCTGGGCGAGCTGTCGGACGGTGTCCTCGAGCCGTTTCAACGCGAGACCAACGGCTTCTATTTCATCAGGGGTGAGCGTCCGTGCCTCCATCCGTCGGATCGCCTGACGTTCCATGAGTTGTCGAAGGAACTCGACAAGACTGAGAACCAGCTTCACCACCGAACGCTTCACATCATCCGGGTCGGCGTTCCACCGAAGCGGGCCACGCGGCGCGATATCCGAGGTGAGAGCGGCTGGTGACCGACGGCCCGGCTTGGCCCGCCGGCGTCCACGCCGTGCCGGGCGCCTGGCAGGCGCCGATCTCCTGGACGACGGCCGCCGGCGCTTCAGACTCGCTCCAGCTTGAGTCGGATGTTGACGAAGTTGTAAGGAGGCCAGGGCCCCGTGTACTTGAATGTCAGCTTGTCGTGCGCCGACGCAATCGACTTGACCCCCGCGTCGAACGCGTTCTCCAAATCCCGCGAGACCAGGAACGCTGCGTTCATGATCATCTTGTCGCCGATCGGCTTGTTGATGCGCGAGGCAACCGCCACACTCCGCAGCCGATCCAGGATTTCCGCGACGTATCGCTCCGATCGCGATTGAAGGGCCGCATCGATGGCACGACCGTACTGCATTCTTGCGAAATACGTCGACCCTTTCTGCAGTGCGATTTCCTTTTTCAGGCGGTTGATATCTTCGTCTTCCTGTTCGATTTCCTGGATGATCGAATCTCTATCCCACAGTACTTTCAACCCGAACTCCATCTTGTCGCGCATCTTGTTCAGCACGTCCCCGAACGCATCCTGCGCAGACCTGAGCAGCTCCACGATGTCATCGCGAGTTTTGAAGATGGTCCCGAACGACATCGGGATGACCGTGTGCTCACGCATCACAATCTCGTTGACGCGCTCGTGCGCCAGAACGTTCTCGCGAGTCGAGTCAACAACCCCGATGGGGACGTCGGAGACCACAGCGGCCAAATCACGATAGCCCACCGTGTGCACCTCGGCCCGCTCGTCGGCAATGCCGGCGGCGTCGAACCGCAGGGGTTTTGTAGACTGAATGATGCAGTACACGTACTTTCCACGGACGCTTACCTCGGGCTCGTTCGTGTTTCGTGCACGCATGGCCCGAACGGGCGACGATCGCGCGACTGCCGCAGGAGCGCTGCGACTGGTGGACTTCCGTTTTCCCCTGGATGGCACCGCCCCTTCTGACGCGCGGACGGCACGTCGGCGGGGTGCGGAACGTTTCGATTTCGGCATACGGCCGCGACTCCTCAGGCGGTCGGCTGATTCCGCGGGCTCCCCACCAGACGTCTGATCTGCTTGACGAGCTCCTGCGGGAGGCAGGGCTTGGTGACCACGATGTCGCACCCTGCACCTTTCGCGCTTTCGGCATGCCCGCTCATCGCATGTCCCGTCAGCGCGACGACGGGTATGTCCTTCGTGCGTTTATCGGCCTTGAGCCGACGTGTCGCTTCCCACCCGTCGACGATTGGCATCGACAGATCCATCAGGATGACGTCTGGCTTCAGACTGATTGCCTGATCAATGGCTTCGACGCCGTTCTGGGCTTCGGCGACGCGATACCCGCAGAATCGGAGGTACTCACCGTACATCTCCCGGGCATCTGAAAAGTCGTCCACCACGAGAACGAGAGGGCCCGCCGCGGTCTTTGCTTTGGTCTTGGTCATTTCCGTAATGCGGTTGGCAGGGTCACGGTGAAGGTCGACCCTCGCCCAAGCTGACTTTGGACTTCGATGGCACCGCGCAACATCATGGTCAATCGCCGGCAAATAGACAACCCGAGTCCGGTGCCGCCGTAGGCGCGCCGTGGTGTGCTATCAACCTGTCGGAAGTCGTCAAAAATCACGGACTGATCGGCCTCGGCAATGCCGATGCCGGTATCCGACACCGAAAGCGAGACCAACTTCGGGCGTACCATTTGTGCCCCGAGGGTGATCGTGCCTGACGGCGTGAACTTCACGGCGTTGCTCAACAGATTGACGAGGACCTGCTTCAACTTGTGGCGATCGGTTCTGAGCGTCACGAGATCGGGATCAATCTTCGTGGTGACGGTGAGATTTGATTTCGCGATGATTGGTTCGAGTTCCGAGAGGACTTCGCGCAAAAGGTCGGGAATCGCAAACGACACGATCTCGAGCGGCATCCGGCCGGCTTCAATCCGGGTGATGTCCAGAATCTCGTTGATGAGGGCCAGGAGATGACGGCCGTTCGCTTCGATGCGACTGAGATGCCGCCGTTGACCTGGAGTAATTTCCCCTGCGATCCCCTGCATGCGTCATGGTCGCGTATCCCAGGATCGCGTTGAGCGGAGTACGCAACTCGTGCGAGACGTTGGCGAGGAACTGCGACTTGGCCGTTGACGCCTGCTCGAGCTCGAGCGCCTGTCGGCGCAGGAGCTCGTTCTGTCGCGCCAGCTCGTCGGTGGCCGCATGGACCTTTCCCTCGAGCTCGTCCGAGGCTGTTTTCAGCTGCTCATAAAGACTCGCTCGTTCGAGATCTTCGGTCCGATCATGAAGGATGGTGACGACGGCGGTCAGCTCGCCCAGCTCGCTCAGCATCTTGGCGGCAAACGCTTCGACGGGCACGGGCTGTCGCGTTTCGGGGCTGAGCAGACCGATTTCACCACGCCGCGTTGTATCGCCGCCGGTCGACAGCAACCCTGACACGAACGAGCTGAAGTGCGCATCGTTGGCACGGACAATCCGCTGGGCCTCTTCGCCCGACCTCCGCGCACTGAACAGGCGCTCGGCCGGGGCGTTCATCAGCGAAATCGCACCCTCCTCGTCGGTCACCACGATGGGATCCGCCACCGAATCGATAATGAGATTCAATCGATCACGTTCGGCACGTACCTCGGCCTCGGCCACGCGCAGACGGGCATAGTTTTCATCGATCTGCTGCGTGGCTTGTCGCAGATCGCTGATGTTGCGGAGTATCGAGACGACGCCCGTCCCGTCCCGCGGATCGCTCACGACGGTGCTCAGCAACTCGAACGGCAGATCCGACCCGTCCGTTGGATCCACCAGAACGAGCTCGCGCCGACCAGGCTCACCCTCACCGAGCGACCTGCGCGAGAGCGCGGCCGAGAAGAACATGTTGTTGAGCTGAACGGCGCGGCGTCGACCTTCGCTGACATCATCGGTCGCCGAAAAGAGGAGCTCCGCCCGGGTATTGGCGATGAGGAGTCGCCCTTCAGTATCGGTGAAAAGAATCGGGTCGGTCGCCGCGTTGAGGACGTGGTGGAGCCAGCTTCGTTCACGCCGGAGGCGCCGCTCCTGGTCCGAGATGTCTTCGCGTCCGGCCAGGTACTGAAACTGATGACCGAGCAGCTCGGCAACCCAGCGCACCGGTTCGGCAACCCGTTCGCTTGCCGGGCTGATGAGCAACAGTCCGAGGGCAGGGACTTCCTCGCCTGGCTGGTTTCCGATAGCCACTGCGGTAAACGACGACCGCGGGAACAACGTGGTGACGGGGACTAAGCGCGCAGGAGCGTTGGCTTCGGTGAACGATATCGATCGGCCGCTCATCAGCGCGGCCACAAGAGGGTCGCGCGGACCGTTCCACGAGATGGACAACCGCTGGACGAGCTGCGACTGAACACCGGCACCCGCGAGCCCTTCGAAGCCAGTGCGAGCCGGCGTAAGAGCCGCGACGACGACTCGGGGGGCCAAACCGTGGGTCGCGAGCCAGTCGACGGTCCTTTGTGCGCAGTACCGGGCATCGCCCTGGTGACGCTGAAGCTCCTCGACCAGCTCGAGCTTCGATTCCGCACCGGGCTCCCGGCGGACGCTCACGGCGGCCAACGCTTCGCGGGAACTCGCCATCGTTCTCGGGTGAAGCTGGAATCACGTCTAGGGTCGGGCCGTTCGACGTCGTACGCCCGCCGTCTTCGGGGGACTCCCGAGCTCGGCACGGAGCGCCTTGTTCTCGGCGACCAGCTCTTCGTAGGGCCGCGCTCTCGAGCGCCGGTCGCGCGACCGGCACCGACCCTCCCACAGCTTCCGCATATTTCAAGTACGTGTCGATCGAGGCCACGACCACGCGGGCCTCAACGGTAATCAAATCGATCCCCACCAGGGAGACGCGCACCCACGCATCGATCACGATGCCTTTGTCCAGCACGCGATCCAGAACGTCGATCAGACTAGTTCCGCCTGCAGCTCGTTCAACAGGCATGAAAGGTTCCTCCCTCGTAACCGCGAGACCGCGTCGTCGCTACCGGCTCCTGTTTCGTGCGCGCACACGGCGCGGCGCGCGCGGCGCCACGGCTGCCACCTGTTGTTCCAGCACGGCGATCCGTTCCCGAAGCGCCGCGTTTTCCAGCGCCAGCGGCTGCTGCGCTCCCACTGACAGATGGCGATCGTGCTTCCACCAGTCCAGCCCGACCTCCTGAGCCTTGTCGATCGAGCACACGAGCAGTCGAATGCGAATGGTCAGGAGCTCGACTTCCGCAATCGACACCTTCACGTCCCCGGCAATCACCAAGCCCTTGTCGAGGACTCGATCGAGAACGTCTACGAGTCCGCTGGAGCGGGCTTGGAACGGTTGCATGGCTTGGGACGAAGGCATCGGGATGGTCGTAGCAGCCAGAAGGTTCTTCGCAGTATATCGTCGGACCTCCTACCGGGCAACCCGCGCGCGAGTACTGAGACGACTGCGGGTGCACACCAATCGTGTCCCCTTACGTACAGACGCCTGTCCCGGGGACGAGCCCAAAGACAACGCGAGCCTCGAACAACCTGCGCCCGTCTACTCGGATACGGCCTTTACGACGGGCCGCCGTTCTTCGATCCGATCCGTCAGCTTGTACTTCTTGAGCTTGTTGTAGAGAGTCGGTCTGTAAACACCGAGAATACTTGCCGCTTTCCGCTTGTTCCACCGGGTACGCTCGAGCGTCTCGAGGATCGCCAGCTTTTCGATTTCCTCCAGCGTATGGTGTGGTGGAATGACGAACCCTGACTGCGCCGGAAAGCGATCGGCGTCTCGCACCTCGGGTGGCAGGTCATCAACCGTCACCTGCGTCCCTTCGGCCACGATGACGGCTCGTTCGATCACGTGTTCCAGTTCGCGAACATTGCCCGGCCATCGATAACGCAGCAGCGCGCGGCCCGCGTCGGGATGAATTGACGCGATGGTCCGCTGATGCTCGGTCGAGAATCGACCCAAAAAGTGCTCCGCCAGCAGAAGGATGTCGTCGGTTCGATCGCGGAGAGGTGGAATCGACAACGTCACCGTGTTGATCCGGAAATACAGGTCCTCCCGCAGCTTGCCGTCACCGAGCGCCGCATCAATATTGACGTTGGTGGCACAGATCAACCGGAAATTCGGCTTGATGACGCGACTGCCACCGACGGGACGGAACTCACGATCTTGGAGCACACGCAGCAGCTTGACCTGCAGGTTTGCCGGCATCTCACCGATTTCGTCGAGGAGCAGCGAGCCTCCATCTGCGAGCTCCATCAGCCCGGTCTTGTCCGACACCGCTCCCGTAAAAGCCCCACGCTTGTGGCCAAAGAGCTCGGACTCAATCAGTTCGCTCGGAATGGCCGCGCAATTGATCTTGATGAACGGTCCGCCGGCACGCTTGCTGTGCTGATGAATCGCGCTCGCGACCAGCTCCTTGCCGGTTCCGTTTTCGCCGTGCACGAGCACGCTCGCGTCCGTGGGAGCGACCGATCGAATCAGGTGAAACAACTGCCGCATCTTGTCGCTGCGAGCGACGATATTGGCAAACGCGGTGTGCTCGCGCAGCTCTTCCTTCAACCGTCGGTTTTCGGCCGAGAGCGCCAGCTTCTCCCCTGCCTTTTCGAGCATCGCCATGAGAATGCCCACGTCCACTGGCTTCTCGATGAAGCTGAAGGCACCGGCCTCCATGGCTTCAACGGCCTTCGGCACGCTGCCGTACCCGGTCACCATGATGATCTGGGTTTCGGGACTGGTTTCCCGGAAGTGCCGCAGCAGATCCAAGCCCTGCGCGTCGGGCAGCATCATATCCATCAAGACCAGCTCCGGACGCCAAGTGGTCAGAGAATCCCGAGCCTCCTGGCCGGTGCCGGCCGTTCGCACGAGATACCCCCGAGGTTCCACCAACAGCTTGAGAAACTCGGCGGAGTCACGGTCGTCTTCGATAATCAGCACGCGGGCTGCAACAACTGGCATGGTGTATCTCCGGGATGTAGTGATTATAGACAATCTGACTGGTTGTGTATTATTTAACTACAATCTGTCAGAAGCACGTAGGCCGAAACTGGCCAGCTTTCCAACACTCAGCTGGACCCGGCGTTCTGATTGTGCACACCGCGTGCCGACGGGCTGACACTCTAGGAGGGGGTCCGGCGAGACAGTTCGGGTGCCTGTCCCGCCAAACACCGTGGAGGATGGAAAAAAGGGACTCCCGCCGCTACAAGCCCGCGGATCCGGATCCGGTGGAGCTGGGGAATCGTGATTCGACGACGTCTTCCCGGGCGCTCTGGAAGGCCTCGCGTCCCCGTTCGGCTGCCTGACGTCCCTTCGACAGAATATCGGTGACCGTGTCAGACGCTTGCCCATACGTCTCGGCCGCCTTCTGTCTCCAGCGATCGGTCTTGGTCGACAACTGTCGGCGGAACTCGCTCCCCGACTTGGGGGCAAACATCAAACTCACCGCGGCACCCACGGCGGCTCCCGCGAGTAGCCCTATCAAGAACCGACCATTTGATGCATGCGTCGCATGCCCTGACTCAGAGTATTGAGGCTCGTGCATAGTCCCTCCTTATCCAGCCAACTTCCGTGATCACGACGAATCTCGTGACGCACATAGGCGCATCAGCGTGTTCAAGCCTTGTGCCAAGCACGAAACGCTGCTCTATGAGCCTTGACCACTTGCGAGCATCGGAGCGCAGCGAAGGCTGCGCCTGCGCCTTTGGTCGGGTACATCGTTTGCAGCCCATATTCTGGCTCTGGCGGGTCCCCCGACGAGGCCATCACATTGACATCTGCATCGTCATCGTGGGAATCACTGCTGCTACGCATCAGGGGCGAGTACCTTGAAATGCCGGGGCTCGCTCTGACGGCGCAACAAGCCCAACGTTTATGGGCATTGGATGGCCACACCTGTGAGGTGGCGTTACGGCGTCTCGTGCAGACAGGCTTTCTGATTCCGACGCGTGCCGGGAGGTTTGTCCGAGCCGCGACCCATGTCGCGGCTCAGCAACCGGTGACGTCATACTTCTGATCCTGTTCCCCCGCCGACAGATCGCGGTAACAGCTGTTCGGATTCAAAACAACGGGCTGTCGCTCTTGGCTCAGCCAAACGCGCGCATCTAGCGATCAGCGGCACGTCGCTTGTTGAATTCAGATACCTGAGAAGGTTCGACGTCGAGTGGAAGCGTCAGCAGTCTGAATGGCCGATCTGGCTGACGCCGGCGAAGGAGCGGAAGCGAGACGTTGTAGACGGTGGAGTTTCCTCTGGTCCGTCCTTCCAGCATGCCGTGGTGCGCGTGCCCATGGAAAACGGCGTTTACCGGGTATCGATTGATGGGCTCCTCGAGCCGGCTGCAGCCTAGGAACGAATAGATCTCAACGGGTTCTCCTTCGACGGTCGCCCGAACCGGCGAATAATGAAGCAGCGCAATTCGGCGCGGCGTTCGTAACCGGGCCAGCGCCTTCTCGAGCTTCAGCGCTTCACTTACCGCTTCTTGCACGAACGCCTTGATCACGGGCTCGCCCCAGGGTCCGAGCGTGCCCCTGTCGAACCCGCCAGCGAATCCCTTGACGCCGGCAAACCCGACACCAAACACCTCGCACGTGTCGCCATCGAGCATCTTGAGACCTGCATCCCTCAAGAACGCGTGAATCTCTGCTTCCTGGCCAGACTCGTAGTCATGATTGCCGAGGACCGCGACGATGGGAATGCGAACCACCTCTTTCAGGTCACTGGCCAGCGCACGTGCTTCTTCTATCAATCCGTTGTCTGTGAGATCGCCGCAAATTAGCAGTACGTCTGCCGCTTCGGCAATCTGGGCCAATAACGCTTGGGCAGACCCCTGAGATGTCTTCGTGTAATGCAGATCGGCCAGAGCCGCCACCCGAAGTGTCTTCTTCGGCGAGCCGGGATCAGCCGCGGATGCTTCATTCATGGGCACCTATCGACAGCAAGAGATGTACCGGCAGACGGCACGTCTTTTGCCCTTCCTCCACCTGCGCTCGTCGTTCGGGAGGCGGGCGAAACCCAAAGGATCTGTGATGACGACGGAGACGACTACGCTTCCAGACACGTCTGCGTGGGGTGACAAAGCAGAGGCCGGACGGTTCTATCGTCAAGTGCTGAACGTCTTGACGGAGTCAGGGATTCCCTATCTCGTCGGCGGAGCGTACGCGCTAGCCCACTATACGGGAATCCATCGAGACACTAAGGATTTCGATATCTTCCTGACGCGTCGCGACGTCGATCGGGCGTTGGATATCCTGTCGGCAGCGGGATACCACACCGAAATGACACATGCGCACTTTCTGGGCAAAGTCTTTTCCAATGGAATATTCGTGGATTTGATCTTCAGCAGTGGCAACGGACTCTCGCCGGTCGATGACGAATGGTTCCGGTACGCCAGCGACGGCCACTTGCTCGGCATTCCGGTCAAGTTCTGCGCAATCGAAGACATGCTCTGGTCGAAGGCCTTTATCATGGAGCGTGAGCGCTATGATGGAGCCGACGTCGCGCATCTGCTGCGTGCGGGGGCTCCCGGGTTGAACTGGTTACGACTCTTTGCGCACTTTGGACCGCATTGGCGGGTGCTCCTGGCGCACCTCATCCTGTTCGGCTTCATCTACCCGTCGGAGCGCGATCGAATTCCCCATCGCGTCATGCATACGCTGCTCGACCGCCTCTCCCGAGAGTCGGACACCATGCCGGATTCGGATGTGTGCCAGGGTACGCTGTTGTCGCGACAACAGTACCTCTACGATCTCGACGAGCTGGGCATGAAGGACGCTCGGCTGCAGCCTGCTGGGAACATGACCGCCGAGGAAATCAATCGGTGGACTGCTGGAATTGAAGACGCGTCGACTCCCCGCCCATGAGCGTGCGCCCACGGTCATCTCCCCTCACCTCTGCGGTCGGCGGGTCTGAAGACCGGCCGGTACAGCCTGCGACCGGATCCCCGATCGCTCAGCGCCGCCTCCCGTTTGGTGCGGAGCTCCAGGCTGACGGCTCGACACACTTCCGGGTGTGGGCGCCAGGACGTCGCCGGGTGGAAGTCGTACTCGAGGGTGGCACGGCTTCGAAGAACGAAAACATTCTCCTGTCTGCGACCAACGGCTGTTTCGAGGGCAGTGGCCTGGCCCCTGCAGGAACCCGATATCGGTACCGGCTCGATAGCGAAGAGCAGCTCTATCCGGACCCGGCGTCCCGATATCAACCCGAAGGACCTCATGGCCCTTCAGAAGTCATCGATCCTTCCCACTTCGTCTGGACCGACCGTGACTGGCTGGGAATCTCCATCGCCGGCCAGGTGATCTACGAGATGCACATCGGCACGTTTACACGTGAGGGGACGTTTGCCTCGGCGGTTCCCCATCTGCCAGCGCTCGCCGAACTCGGAATCACGGTCCTTGAGATCATGCCGGTTGCCGAGTTCGCGGGCCGCTTTGGCTGGGGATACGACGGTGTCGATCTGTATGCGCCCACGCAGCTGTACGGACGCCCCGACGACTTACGTCACTTTGTCGACCGAGCCCATGCTGCAGGCCTTGGCGTCATTCTTGATGTCGTCTATAACCACTTCGGTCCGGATGGTTGCTACCTGCACGCGTTCTCGGAACAGTATTTTCGCGAGCAGGATACCGAATGGGGTCGCGGATTGAGATTCGATGGCGAAGGAAGCGACGCCGTACGGGAGTTCTTCATTGCCAATGCTGGTTATTGGATTGACGAATTCCATATGGACGGTTTGAGGCTCGACGCCACTCAATCAATCGAAGACTCTTCACCCGAGCACGTCATCACGGCTATCGGTCGTCGCGTCAGGGACAAGGCCGGCCACCGATCGACCATCGTCGTCGCGGAAGACGAACCGCAACGAAGTGAGCTCGTGCGAAGTATCACCGATGGGGGCAACGGGCTGGACGCCATCTGGAATGACGACTTCCACCACACGGCAATGGTCGCCCTCACAGGCCGCCGCGAGGCGTACTACACGGACTATCACGGTTCTCCGCAGGAGTTGTTGTCGGCCGTCAAGTGGGGACTGCTTTATCAGGGACAGCTGTATTCCTGGCAGGCGCAGCGCCGGGGGACTCCTTGCCTGGATCTTCCACGGACCGCAGTCGTTCTTTTTCTTCAGAATCACGATCAAGTCGCAAACTCCGCACGGGGTGTGCGCGGCCATCTCTTGACCAGTCCCAGCCGCTGGCGCGCCGTGACCGCCCTCCTGTTACTGGCGCCCGGCACGCCGATGCTCTTTCAGGGTCAAGAGTTCGCAGCATCGACACCGTTTCTGTTCTTCGCGGATCACCAGGGGGAGCTGGGTCGGCTGGTCAACCAGGGTCGGCGTGAGTTTCTCTCACAGTTCCCCAGCTTGAACGATCCTGAGCTGAAGAGTGGAATGGCGGATCCAGGAGACATCGCAACGTTCGAACGCTGCAAGCTCGACGATCACGAACGGCGGACCCATGTCGAGGCATCCCGCTTCCACCGCGACCTCCTGAGAATCAGGAAAGACGTGGCAGTATTCCGTGCACAAGGTACGTGTGGGTTGGACGGCGCGGTGCTTGGTGCCGCAGCGCTCGCGGTCAGGCTGTTCGGACCTCCGGCTCACGAGCTCGCAGCCCGAACGAACGCGGGGCTCTGGTCGCCGAGAGACCAAACCGAGGATCGGCTGTTGCTCGTCAATCTGGCGGCGGAGGTGACGCTGACAGAGCCCTCTGAACCTCTACTGGCTCCCCCCCTGGATCATGCGTGGGCTCTCGACTGGTCCAGTGAAGATCTTCGCTATGGAGGGTCGGGGACTGTCGACGTTGAAACGAGCGAAGGCTGGCACGTCCCAGCGGAGAGTGCGGTGATTTTGAAGCCGACTCCGGTTACGAACAGGAGATTTCGTCCGTTTCCGGCGCGAAAGGGGCAGGGAGGCCGCAAAAAGGAGAACGGCGCGGATCAACCGTGACCGCGCCGACTTCACTCTCCGGAGCCCAAACGAGCTGCCACAGTCCGAAGGTCGCGCACGCGCGGCGTCCGCACGCACCGTCTTCCCCACATCAATGGGTGATTTCAGCGCGCCCCGACCGATAGCCGGTGGCGCGCATGAGCGCGTCGAACGATTGCTTGCCTTCGATGACCGTCTCACGTGCCTTTGCTGCGCTGCCCTGAAGCTGTCGCATCTTGTCAATGACATCGTCCAACCAGGGGTCTACGCGGGCGAGCAGGCGCCGGCCGTCCTGGGTCAGGCAGAGATAGCCCAAGGCCCCCCCGAGAAGAATTCCGATGAAGACGTTGGTGAGCACCTGCGAACGGTCATCCATGGTCCTCCTCCTGTTTAGGAACGGGAGCGGCGCGAGCGGTTTCGCGTCGCTGCTTGCGGAGCGGGTTTCGCCAGCTCCTCCTCTGACTCCTCGTCATCCAGCTCGTCTAACCCGCTGTCGTCTTCTATGCTACTGCCAACGGCCTGCCGATTGATGAGATCTTCTGCGAGCGCGCTGAGCTTGCGGTCCGCGGCTTTTTCCTCGTCCAGAGTCTGCTGAAGCAGATCCGCGATCTCCGCGTGTCCGATACAGTTTGCATGCTCCCGGGCTGTGCCGTACGCACTTATTTCGTAGTGTTCAACCTTCTGTGCGGCCGCAATGAGCGCCGCGTCAATGACATCTTCGTCACCGTCGGCCTCCACATGCTCCCGCCCTTCCTCGATCAGTCCTTGCATCCCCACACACTTCTTGCCACGCGCGCTCGAGTCCAAGCCTTCGAGCGCTTCTTCCAAGCGAGAGACGTGCTGTGCGGTGATCTGCAGATGTTCGGCGAATGCATCTCGCAGCTCAGGCGACGTCGCGGCCTTGGCCATCTTGGGGAGCGCGCGCGTCAACTGTTGTTCGGCGTCGTACAAGTCCCGAAGTTCGTCGACGAGAAGCGTGTTCATCGAATCCAGCTTCGTCATACGTCCACCTCCGATTCCACGTGAGTGCGGTGATCACGGTCGCCAGCTGGGGCAGACGACCATCCATAATTTCGCGTAGAGCCGTGCAGAAATCATTCCGACCCACAAGAGCGGCGTTGAAGTGCTGGAGTTAAGAAGAGTGTGGATAAACCGTCTGGGAAGGGGCGCCGGGCTCGTTGCAATTTGTCCGGATTTACGTCAAGCGGGCGCCCCGGCTGCATCGGCGTCGGACATCAATCATAGTCGTCCGCTCGCGGAGAGCACGAGGAGAACTACTAGGAGTACCAGCAGGACGCCGCTTGGCGTGTATCCCCACGATCGACTATAGGGCCAGGCCGGGATTGCGCCCACGAGAACGAGCAGGAGAATGATCATCAGCAGCGTCATGCGGAGAAACCTCCTTGAGTTCCTGAGCCATTTACGCGCCAGCTCAGGATTCGACAATCGCACGACATTCAGTGCAAACCAGATGCCGTGATCAATCGCCCAGGAGTTCTCCAACGGGCTTCAGATCCTCAACGTGATCGGCTACGGTCTTGAGCACGACCAGGATCGGCACGGCCAGCAGGGCGCCCCACATTCCCCACAGCCAACTCCAGAAGAGGATGCCCACAAATACGGCCACTGCATTCATCCGTGTCGTCTGCCCCAGCAGGATCGGAGTGATCAGGTACCCCTCGATACTGGTGATGATGAGCGATAAACCTCCCGCCAACAATGCCAGGTTAACGGACCCTTCACCTTGCAGCAGCGCCACCACGGCCGCTCCGACCATGACGAGCATCGGACCAAAATACGGCACCGTGTTGAGAACGCCCGCCGCGAGTCCCCAGAGCGCGGGGTTCGTCATCCCGATCCACCAGAACGCCACACCCGTGGCAATCGCAACAATCGAGTTGACAATTACGAGATACAGCAGAAAGTGGGCGACCTTCTGACTGATCTGATCCAGAACCTTGACCGTGATTTTGCGGCTCTCCAGCGACGGACCCGCCAGCCTGACCAGCTTCCGCTTGAACAGATCACCCGATGCCAGCAGGAAGTACACGAGGAAGACGAGCAAGGTGATTTGTCCCGTGATTGCGGCCGCGCTCATCGGCCCCCAGACCAGGTAGTCACGCACGTTGAGCGCAGGCTCGACGATTTGTACGGATGTGGTGCCGGGAAGCCTTTGCGGCGCACCCGTTGCCGCAGCCGCAGCCTGCTCGAGTTCTTCCGCTGCTCGATTCAACCGCGAGACGGTTCCATCGCTCGACCGAAAGTCTCGAATGAATCGTCGGAATTTCCGGACCGTGTCGGGCGCGTCGCTGAGGGCCTGTGCAGCTTCATCGCGGAGCTCGAACACCGTCCAGCCAACGCCGGTGCAGAGCATGGCCAGCACGACAGCTGCCCCCAGCACCCTCGGAATGTGATGCCGCGCGAGCGAGGCCACAGCGGGCTCGAGAGCGTAGCTCACCAGGATTCCCACCACGACTGGAATGAGGAAACCTCGAGCGAAGTAGGCGGCAGTCACGAGGGCCAGCCCTGCCAGCGTCGCGAGCGCCACATCGGTGAGATTCACCTGAGCGTCGGGAATCGCCGGCTCCTGTGGCGGAGCGGCTGTTGGAAGTGGCTGACTGACCTCGCGTAAAATCCCCACAAATTCTCCAAATCGTTGACAAGCAACGGTCGGGCCAATCGCGGTAAACAGTTGATAGCACTCACGTAGAAAATTGCAGTACGTAGGCCGGGTCCTGCTCTTTGGACCCGGCTCCAGGCGGGCCTGTAAAGCAAGGCCCGCCCTACGACCTCATCGGCCTTCCTCTAGTCGCTGAGACCTGAGGCAAACGCGTACGGAGGAAAGGGCCCGGACGCTGTGAGTTTCACGCCTGGGTGACGCTCGCTGAACGCGCGAACCTTGCGGAGGTAAGCGGCCGACTGGCCACGATCGATCAGGTGATACAGCGTTGCAGTGTGACCGGCGTCCTTCAGCTGGAAGCGCTCTTTCTGCACCAGTGCTGCAAGCCGTCTTCGGAGTGCACGAAGGTTGGGATCTTGAGGGACCCGCGAGCGCATCAAACGGTCCGTCAAATACCGTCTGCCCGGGCCGGGAGTCGAGCTCGATTTCGAAGTCGCGCGTGCGCGACGCCGCGTGTCAGCAAGCGTGACGCGCAACGTCATCTGCTCCCGACCTGCGACAAGGCGAAGCGCTTCACGAAACGAAAGACCGCTCGCTTCGACGAGTGCGTGCACCCGATTTACGTCCCGCACAACCAGACCGAACCGCGCGGGCAATGCGGCGGGCAGGTCCGAAAGAATCTCACGCATCAGGGCGTCATGGCGTTCGAGGTGGGCCCTGTCCGGCCGGTGCGGCGCATCGACCGTTCCGATGACAACGGCGATTTGTCCGCAACGGAGCGTCTTCAGAAGCTCACCCTGCACGCCACGCCCCGCCCCGCGCCATCGCAGGGAGGCCGGTACGATGGCGTAAACACACACAGGCATGTCCGGAGCTATCTCGGTTGGCGAGACCTGCGGCGCGATCGTTCGGTAGCTTTCCGCGCGGGGTGGGGCGCCAACACCCGGTCCACTGCCGAAAGCAACACCGAAAGCTGGGCATAGATCAGATCGACATTCGCTACTCCCAGGATGAGTTCTCCCTGCAGCACGACGCCGTTGTTGAGCAGGTTGTCGAGGAGATCCAGAAGCGTCGTGTCGGTCTGCCCATCACTCGCAAACACCTGGACAATGTCGATCGAATCAATCTGGGAGCGGCGTCGGGACTCGAGGCTCATGAAGACCGTGCCGACACGAAATTGTACGGCGGCCACGGCCCGGTAATTTCGATTCGGCAACCGCGCTTGGCGAGCTGCAGGCCGAGCGTTCGTGCGCGTGCTTTCCAGACATTCGCCCGACGCGTCGAGACAAGGAACGCGGCCTGAAGCACAGCCTGGGAACCGACGCCAACGGCTTTCTGACGTCGTGTTCGTTCAGCAATTTTTGCGAGCGACGACAACGCTCGGCTGGCCTCCTTGTGCGCAATACCGGTGGCCCGTGTCGAGCGCTGACGCCGGATTTTCTTGGCTTCGAGATAGTCTCGGCCCGAGCCGACGATATAGGCGGGTGGAGGGACCGCCGACGTGCCAGGCTGGATCGTCAATCGCACTCCCCATTCTTCCCGATGACGAACGCCACCCAAGAGACGCCTGACGTGGGTGAGGCGACGTCTCACGTGTGCCAGCGCGCGATCTTCGGTCGCGAAGATCGTGAAGAGCTTCAGCGGAATCACAGGCCAGCGCTGGAAGAACGCCGCGATGGTCGCCTCGTGCGCGACGGCGCGCATCGACACGCAATCAAGATCCTGCAGGCATTGCTCAATCGCCGCCTTCGAATATTCCTTCATCGGCACGTCGGCCACGACGAGCCAAATCCGGGGGGTTATTACCAGAACCCGAGCGACGCTCCCCGAGGGAAGCGTTGGCAAACTGTCAGGCATCGAGGGTTGTCCGGAACACTCGACGATGCAAAACACGTAGCACAGATCGCTCGCGGCTGCATTGGAAGACGTACGGCGGGCAACCGATCGGCTCACGGCAGCCGTCACGACTCCTCGTCTCCAACCGAGATCTCGATGCCTGTAATCTTGTGCTCACCGTCCGGCGTCGCGCCCGCCTCTTTGCGCCGGCGGGCTTTGATCTCGCGAACCCGGTCGAGCACATCTTTTTCAATGGCTGCGAGCTCCTTGTCGCCGATTTCGCCCAGGTCGAAACGCATCTGGGCCTCGAGCAGGCGCTCCCGCAGGACCTCCTCATTGTTGAGCTCCTGGTCCGCAATGGTAGCGACTTGATCGAGCACGAAACGCAGGCCGCCGATGAGCAGGCTATCGAGGAGGAACATCGTATGTGCGACGTCGCGGGTTCAGGGCGATGGTTGTCTGAGGGCGGTCAGTATACGCCCCTGCTCGTAACACAGGCAAGTCAGGCCTCGCGCACCAGCAATGCGACCGGAGCCGTTCGGAACGTGTCTCCCACGAGGAGCCACGACTCACCGTGAGCTGACACCGGACGCGCCATTTCGCCCGTGATGATGTTCCGGTATTCCGCGGCTGCCAGCTCCGGCGGCACGCGCACCCGTGATGACCGCCAGACGTTCGGTCCGACCGGCAGTTCGCGTGGCGGGACCAGTCTGGCCACCAGCCGTGGCGCGATCGCAATGGCAAACCGGTTTCCGGCACGCCGTGCAAATGCGATCACGCCTCCGGGCACGTCAAGTTCCGCATCGAGCGGCACATACTCACCGCTCAGGAATAGATCGGGGGCGGCACGTCGAAATCGCAGCAAGGCGGCAGTCAGCCAGAGCTTGATGCGACCATCCTCCCACCGGGCCAGTAGATTTCGGACGATCTCTACTCCGCCCTCATCATTGATCCCAGGGCCACGATCGAGCAACGGACGCAACTCGCGCAGCCAGGCTGCCCGGCGTGTGTAGTCGACTGGCCGCCGATTATCAGGATCCACCAGATTGAGATCCCAGAGCTCGGATCCCTGATAGAAATCCGGAACGCCGGGTGAAGCCACCTTCAGCAGCACCTGAGCGAGTGAGTTCGTCATGCCGACCCGTGCCACGAAGTGCGCGAGTGGCAGGAACGATTCGAGAAACCGCCTGGCCGACTGACCGGTCAATGTCCGTTCGACGAACCCGACCAGAGCCCGGTCGTACTGTTCGTTATCTTGAATCCAACTGGTGTGAACCTTGGCTTCCTTCGCCGCCTTGAGCATGTATGCCTGCAGCCGTTCGACAATCTGGTTCGGCAAGGCGTCTCCCGGTTGGCCGGGCTCGGCAGGCCAGATTCCCGTGAGGGCCTGGTAGAAACGGTACTCGTCGTTTCGATCCGGGGCCCATTCGGATCCGAGCTGAGTACGGTTCGCAGCATTGAGGCGCATCCACTGCCTGACCCCACGACGCCACTCGTCGGGCAGCTCCGACAACACGTTGAGCCTCGCTCGTACGTCCTCCCCCAACTTCGAGTCGTGAGTCGAGGTGGCCAGCAGCTCGAGTGGCCAGCAATCGAGCCTCAACCTATTCTCTTGATGAAAGACCGCGGGCTGTATCCCAAAGCGGCCAGGATTCCCGCCTACCTCATTGAGCGACAGCAGCACGTTGTATCGGTAGAACGCGGTGTCCTCGACCCCTTTCGCATGCACCGGTCCCGTGTACTGCTGAAGCCGCATCGCAAAGCGGATTCGGTCGCGGTAGTTGGCTTCAGCGAGCGGAGGATACCCACTTCGACGTTCTACGGGCCCACCCTCGGTGGAGACAATGGTCTCCTCCGGACGGCGCGGAAGCAGCACATCCAAAAGGAAATCAAAGATGGACGTCTCGAGTGCCGGATTGCGTCGTCGGGCCCGCTCGACCGCATTGCTGATCGTATCGCGATCACTTCGCGTGGCGCCCCGCTCGTCGACGTACGTGCGGTAGACGGACAACGAGGCGACAAATGCAATCAGCGCGCTGCGCAGACTGTTGAGCGTAAAGTCTCGGGAGCGGCGGTGCTGCTCGGAGATTCGATTCAACGAGTGCGCGAGCACGTTGAGCTCGCTCGCCAGCGCCGTTTCCATGATGAGCTTCTTGCTTGCGTACACAACGTCGGCAAACGGTTCACGGTGGCCCGTGACGCGCGCGTCAAACTCGCGAAATGCCTTTGCATGGTCACCATCGACGAACAGGCCGTTGAGCGTGTTCATGAAGTTGTAACCGGTGGTGCCGTGCACCGGCCATTCCTCCGGAAGATGCTGCCCGGGTGTCAGAATCTTCTCGACCACGATGTGCAGGGGTGAGGTGCGAGGCTCTCGGCCACCTGGCTCTTCGATGGGCAAACCGAGCGATCGCGCCGCAAGCGCCTGCAGACGATGAAAATATGCCGCAGGTGCGAACAGGCCGTCTGGGTGGTCGATCCGCACGCCCGTGACGGCGTCGCTGGCGATCAAGCGCGAGAGCAGTTCGTGTGTCGCGTCGAAGACGTCAAGCAGTTCCATACGAACGCCTGCCAGATCGTCAACGTCGAAGAACCGCCGGTAGTTGATTTCGTGCGCCGACGTCCGCCAGTACGCGAGCCGGTACGGTTGCCGTTCGAGGAACTCGTGCAAAAGGTCGTAGCTGTCAGGGACTCCGACGCGGCCGTTGAAGGCTTCTATCGCCCGCGCGATGTGCTCGTGCACGCGTCCTGAACGTGAGGTCAGCACGATCAGCCGACTCCTGGCAATCGCGGTTTCCCGCCGCCGATCCTCAGCGCGCTCCGGCCGACGATCGGTGTACACGGGCAAATTCTGAAGCTGCGTGATGATGCTGAGAAATTCCTGCACATCGCGATCGCGCCCGTGTCCCCCGATGAGCGTCTCGATGTCGTGTCGAAAGACGACCACGATCTCCCGCGCATTGGTGGGCAGTTCCCGATCCTGATAATTCAGCACCAGCGTGCCGGCCACGTACGACAGGCGAATCTCCCCCTGTTCCAGGGCTTCGCCGTACTGTCGACTGAGAATCGGCAACAGGATCTTGTTTCGCAGCTCGCTCTTGAAGGGTTCCCAATCGATATCGAAGTACGCGGAGAATACCGATGAAGGACCGTTCTCCAGCACGTCGCGCCACCAGGGGTTCGTGCGCGGATCGATGCCCATGTGGTTGGGGACGAAGTCGAGCAGATGGCCCATCCCGTGTTTCCCAAGCTGGGCCACGAGCGCGTCGAATTCTGCCTGACTCCCCAACTCAGGGTTCAGTGCATTGTGATCGCCGATGTCATAGCCATGTGTGCTGCCCGGACGGGCCTTGAAGTACGGAGAGCAATAGCAGTCCGTGACGCCGAGCACTTCGAGATACGGCACGATTGCCGCCAGCGCGGCGAACCCGAACCCCGGCTGGAGCTGCACGCGATACGTGCTGACCGGCACACGAACCGGCCATCCGTGTACACCTGTCGGCCTTTCGTACACGTGCTCCCTGACATCCTCATGGGTTTCGAGCACAGCCGGAACAACGCAAAATCCGTGCTCGCACGGCCACCGGGCGCGATGACCTTGCCGGTGTCGCGGGGGCTAAAGCCCGCGCGCTGCTACGACGGAACGAAGTCTGCATTACACGTAGAGCGGGGGCTTTAGCCCCCGCGAGAGAGCCACTGGCACGGCTCGGAACCGAATGGAGGAACGGCAATGCCAGCGAGACAACATCTGTCGACGCGGATCGTGTCGCTCGTGCTGCTGGTCGCGATGACGATCGCATGCGGCAAGACCGTTGGCGAGACCGTCGACGATGCGACAATCACGACGCGAGTAAAGACGGCACTCATCAATGCTCCGGACGTTGGCGCGTTGAGCATCGACGTCGACACCTTCAAGGGAGTGGTGACGCTCTCAGGACGCGTGAAAACTCAAGATGAAGCCTCACGAGCGTTGACCGTGGCACAGGGGATTAACGGGGTCAGGGAAGTGAAATCGGCATTGCAGGTGATCCCCGGCAACTAGCGAACGCTCGTCTTCCGGCCCAGCATCTCGATCGTATCGATGAGCAAGGCGGGTTCGACAGGCTTCGAGAGATGCACCTGAAAGCCGGCGGCGAGGGCCTTGCGTCGATCCTCCTCGGAGGCAAACGCCGTGAGTGCGGCGGTCGGTACACCGAGCTTGCGCACTCGCCGAATCAGGTCGTAGCCATCCTGCCCCGGCATGGCAATGTCGGTGAGCAGCACATCAATCCGGCCCTCCCTCAGTCGTGTCACCGCGTCGGCAACCGTCGCCACCGAGACGACGGTTGCCCCATAGTGCCTGAGGATGCCGGCCACAACTTCTCGCGCATCGGCTTCATCGTCCACCAACAGCACCGTCAAACCTGCCAAGCGAGAGCGCATTGGGTGCTCGGCCGGTCCTCGATGAGGGACCCACGTGGGGTCCATCCGTACAGCGGGCGGAGCCGACTCGAGCGGCAGCGTCAGCGAAAAGGTGATTCCATGACCATCGCTCTCGGCGTTGACGGAGCCTCCGTGCAGATCGATGACATCCCGAACGAGGCTGAGGCCGACACCGACGTCCCCCCGGCGCGACGCCTTTGCTGGATCCGTGGGCCGATCTCGATCCCACAAGTACGGGAGTGCATCACGACCCACGCCGAGGCCTTCGTCCCGACAGGTCAACTCCGCTCCAGCGAGTGAAGGTCCAAGGCGGACGAGAATCGTGCCCGGGCCGGTCGTAAATTGCACCGCGTTCGTGAGAAGCGTGAGAATGGCCTGCTTGAGCCGCACCGCGTCTCCCAGAACCTGTCCCGAAAGTGGCGTGACATCGAGCTGGACGCTGACGTTTTTGGCAACCGCGATCGGCTCGATGGCCTGGACGGCCGAGGTCACGAGGTCGCGCAGGTCCACCGGGCCAACCGTCAATCGCAGGGTCCCGGCCATGAGCCGCCAGGTATCCATGAGGGAATTGAGCAGCCAGAGCTGTTGATGGGAATGGCGCAGAATCGTTTCCGCAGCCCGGATCCGTCCCGTTTCGTCGAAGCCCCGCGTGCGCAGCAGCTCGGCCCATCCCACAATCGTATTGAGAGACGCCCTCAATTCATGGGAGATATGGTTGATGTAATCAGTGCCGAAACCGGCAAGGTCCGGGGGCGATGCGGGCGCTGACGGCGAGCCTTCGGACGACGGCGCTCGCTCCGGCTGCGGAGCCTTTCCCTCGACGGAGGCACGATCGGCGTCACTCTTCTGCGGGCTTTTTCTGCTGTCGTGGTCTGACATCCGCCTGTCCGATGAGATTGTACTTCTTCAGCTTGTGGTAGAGCGTAGGGCGATAGACTCCGAGAATGCTCGCCGCCTTACGCTTGTTCCAGTGGGTGCGCTCGAGCGTCTGGACAATCGCCAGCTTCTCAATTTCCGCCAGCGTGTAATGCGGCGGAATCGCAAACCCCCCGGATTGAGGGAGACGTTCCTCCTCACGCCCGAGCGGCATCAGGTCGTCTCTCGAGATCTCGCTTCCTTCTGCGACAATCACGGCGCGCTCGATCACATGCTCGAGTTCGCGTACGTTCCCCGGCCAAGAGTACTCCATCAACGTTTTCGCTGCTTCAGAATTCAGGGATTTGACGTCACGCTCGTGCAGAGATGAGAACTTGTGGAGGAAGTGCTCGACGAGCAGCGGGATATCCTCGGGCCTGTCACGCAGCGCCGGAATCGCGAGCATCACGGTGTTGATGCGGAAGTACAAGTCTTCGCGAATCTTGCCCTGGCTGAGGGCCGTCTCGACATTGATATTCGTGGCGCTGAGAAGCCTGAAGTTGGGCTGAATGGCATGATTGCCACCGACTGGCCGGAACTCGCGGTCCTGCAACACCCGAAGCAGTTTCGCTTGTACGCTGGTGCGGCATTTCCGCCACTTCATCGAGCAGGAGCGATCCACCATCGGCCAGCTCCATCAAGCCGGTCTTGTCCGCAACAGCTCCGGTGAATGCCCCACGCTTGTGACCGAACAGCTCCGATTCGATGAGTTCCTGCGGGATCGCCGCGCAATTAATCTTGATGAAGCGGGCCGTTGGCTCGACGGCTGTTCCGATGAATCGCGGTGGCAATCAGCTCCTTACCGGTTCCACTTTCACCAGTAATGAGCACGCTCGCGTCGGTGACGGCCACCGAGCCGATCATGTGAAACAGGCGGTGCATCGATTCGCTGCGAGCCACGAGACTGCTGTAGCTCGTGTGCTCGCGGACCTCATCCCTCAGATCGGCGATTCTCGGCGGCGATGGTCATCTTCTCCTGCCGCCTTACCGAGCATGGCCAAGAGCACGTTCGGTTCGACAGGCTTCTCGATGAAGCTGAACGCTCCCGCACCCATCGCATCCACGGCAGCAGGCACGGTTCCAAACCCGGTCACCACGATGATCTGGGCCTCCGGACGCGTTTCGCGGAACTCCCGTAACAACTCCAGGCCCGCGACGTCCGGGAGCACCATGTCCATGAGGACAAGCTGGGTTTCCCAGTTCCCGAACAGCTCGCGGCCTTCGGCCCCTGTGCCGGCCGTTCGAGCCGCATAGCCGTGGGACTCAACCAGTAACTTCAACGCCTCGGCTGCGTCTTGGTCGTCTTCGATGATGAGCACGCGGGTAGCTGCCATGATGCTAGTAGGGAGGAGGCGTCGCGAGACGCCTCCCATCTTTGGCAGAGACTCCCGCCGTGTACGGGAGAGGATGGAGTACCGGAACGTTTTTGTCCCGGTTGCCCGCTAGTAGTGCAACACCTGTACCGGTGAGAATTCCTCAAAACCCTCCTCCTCGAGCCGTGTCTGTATCGGAAGCCGACAACCGACCATGTAACCTGTCTAGGATTGCGACCAAGTTGACGCGCGGTCGGCGGCGCTGGGCGTTTTGTAGGTCCTTCGAGGCGGAGGCCAGTTGTCGAAGATTACGTCCATTGCCACTCGAAGACCTCGCAAGATTCCCACGATCGGCCAACTGCGGGCACGCACGGCAGCAACCGCCACATTTCCGGCGTCAGCCACGTGCCTGATCGGTTCCGGACGGCGGATTCGGCGTCCTTGACGCGCTCGGCCAAATCCTCCGCCTCGTCGAGGAATCCTGTTTACACGCGTGTTCAACGTGCTCAGCGGCATCAAGTAACGCGCCTCGAGTTCGTTCGCTACCCTCGTGGTCTTCACATAGAGGTGATAGGAAAACCACAGCGCCTGCAACAAGTACGAAAATCTGGATAACGCTGACAATGGCAATGACCGCCAGCCAAAAGTTCGTGGTTTCGAGTCCTTCTACGACCATCGGAACCTCTCCCTTCCTGGTTGCCCATTTCTACGCCAGCCGGCGGCGAAATGGGACAAGGGCCGTTGTCGGCTTTGCCGCAGGCAACTCTTGATGACCGCGAAGGGGCGACCCCTTTCCGATGTGCCATCCGCGGGACTCGAATCCACACCGCGAACATTGCAGCGACATCCTGTTCGGTTCGAAATGCACCAGAGCCTGGTGACCGCGAAGTCCACAAAACCGCTGACCGATCTGACGAAGAATCGTCTCGAACCATGGGGGCGCCGGCTCACCCGCCTTCGCGCGTCTGGGCCGAATCGCACCAAGGGTGTTGAAGACAGCAGAAAACCGCATATACCTCTCCAATTGTCTTTTGAAGCAAGAGCAAGGCCGTCCGGCAATGTGACGTGTGCGGCACACCGCTTGCTGTACAAGAACAGGCGCCAGCGAGGACGGGTCCGCGACATCAGGTTGGCGCGGGCAGGTTCATGAGACACTTGTCCGCGACGTGACCAAACATGCTCGCTCACCGACGTGGGCTGACCCCGGACTCTCTGACTCCGAACCATTTTTCTGACCCGTTCGATGGAAATCCGGGGTCAGCAGTCTGGCCCGGAGAGCCATTTCCACTGGGCGCGACGTTCGACGGTCGCGGGACCAACTTCTCGTTGTTCTCCGAGGTCGCTACCAAAGTCGAACTCTGCCTGTTCGACGATGCGGGCCGCGAACGCTCGGTGCCGCTTACCCGAATCCACGGCGTTTTGCTGGCACGGGTACTTGCCCGGGGTGAAGCCCGGGCAACGCTACGGCTTTCGCGTGCACGGCCTCTGGAGCCCCTGCTGACGGCCTGCGCGCGAATCCGGCCAAACTTCTCCTCGATCCTTACGCGCGTGCGATTGAAGGTCGCGTGACGTGGAACGAGGCGATCTTCGGACACAAGCGGGCGGAGGGAGAACCCGATCCGGGCATCAACAGTGCAGCGGATGACCGCGACAGTGCGCCGTTCGTTCCGCGCAGCATCGTGGTTGATCCAGGCTTCGACTGGGGACGAGATACGCCGCCGCGCCGACCCCTCCACGAGACCATCATCTATGAGGCCCACGTCAAGGGCCTCATAGCCACAATGCCTGAGGTCCCACCAGAACAGCGCGGGACCTATGCCGGTCTGGCGCATCCCGCAGTCATCCGCTATCTCGAACAATTGGGCATTACCGCAGTCGAGCTGATGCCGGTGCATCAATTCGTCCACGAGGGTTGGCTGGTCTCACGCGGTCTGCGGAATTATTGGGGCTACAACTCCATCGGGTACTTTGCGCCGCACAACGAGTACTCGAGCCGTGGCGGCTCCGGCGAGCAGGTTCGCGAATTTCGCGAGATGGTCAAAGCGCTTCACACCGCAGGCATTGAAGTCATTCTGGATGTCGTCTACAACCACACGGCAGAAGGCAATCACCTCGGACCGACGTTCTCGTTCAAAGGCATCGACAATCGTCGCGTACTACCGCGTCGTTCAGGACAGACCCGGGTACTACTTCGACTACACGGGCACGGGCAACAGTCTGAACGTGCGTCACCCCCACGTTCTGCAGCTCATCATGGATTCGCTTCGCTACTGGGTGTTGGACCTGCATGTCGATGGGTTCCGGTTCGATCTGGCCTCCACGCTCGCGCGCGAATTGCACGAAGTCGACCGCCTTTCCTCGTTTTTCGACATCATCCAGCAGGATCCGGTCGTCAGCCGTGTGAAGTTGATTGCCGAGCCGTGGGATGTTGGCGAAGGCGGGTATCAAGTTGGAAACTTCCCACCGCTCTGGTCCGAGTGGAACGGCAAGTACCGCGATTGCGTGCGCGACTACTGGCGGGGCGCGGATCAAACGCTCGCCGAATTCGCGTCACGCTTTACCGGAAGTTCCGATCTCTATGCGGCTGATGGGCGCCGTCCCTACGCAAGCGTCAACTTCGTGACCGCCCATGATGGCTTCACTCTTCGAGATCTCGTTTCCTACAACGAGAAGCACAACGAAGCGAACGGTGAGGACAATCGCGACGGTCACAACGACAACCGATCGTGGAACTGCGGGCACGAGGGTCCGACCGACGACCCAGCCGTCAATGCCTTGCGGGCGAAGCAGCAGCGAAATTTTCTCACCACGATGTTGCTGTCGCAGGGTATCCCGATGTTGGTGTCCGGCGACGAATGCGGCCGTACCCAAAGCGGCAACAACAACGCCTACTGTCAAGACAACGAGCTCTCATGGTTTGACTGGGATCGAATGGACGAACCGCTGCTTCGTTTTACCCAGCGCCTGACGACGCTCCGGAGAGAACATCCGATTTTCCGCCGAGCGGGATGGTTCAAAGGTGGCGAGGGACGGCCACCCGTGCGTGACATCGCCTGGTTCACGCCTAACGGCGAGGAGATGTCGCAGGAGGACTGGCAGACAGGTTTTGCCAAGTCGATGACCGTGTTCCTGAATGGCGCAGCCATGTCCCAGGTGGGACCCCAGGGCCAGCCTCTCACGGACGCAAGTTTTCTCGTTCTCTTCAACGCCCACGACGACTCTCTGCCGTTCACGCTTCCCGGACTGGAATGGGGGACGTCGTGGGCCGAAGTGCTGAATACTCATGTCCCCGAGCCTGAACCTTCAGGTCAGGTCTTTGCGCCCGCACAGATTCTGCAGCTGGCAGCCCGATCGATTGTGCTGTTGAGCTCCAAGCAGATAGACGACCAGATCAGCGATTGTGACAGACGTCCGTCGACTTGACTTCACGTCCGACACCCAGCCGGACAGCAGCCTCGAGTGGCTCGTCACCAATGGTCTTGGCGGTTACGCATCGGAGACCGTCAGCGGCACCCTGACGAGGCGTTTTCACGGACTGCTCATCTCGGCCCTGCCGGCGCCTCTCGGCCGAATGATGATGCTCAATCAACTTCGCTCCACCGTTCACACGAAGGGTCGCGTGTTCGCCCTCGATGGCGAGACCCGGCGTGACACCGAGGGGGAGGAAAGCAACGGGCTCGTCGAATTCCGCCTCGAAATGGGTCTTCCGGTGTGGCGTTATGAATTTGAGGGTGTCGTTATCGAAAAGCGTCTGGTGATGCCGTATCTGCAGAACTCGGTGCATATCCTCTACCGGGTGCTGCAGGCCGAACTGCCCGTGCGACTGACACTCAGGCCGATGGTGCACTTTCGGCCGCACGAAGGGTCACTGGGCGATCTGTTACCGGAGTCCTACAGCTTTGTCGCCACGGACGAAGGCTACGAGATCAGCGCTGGCGATAACATGCCTTCCCTGCGCATGCTCGTCTACGGTCCTCGCTCGGAGTTCATCGTCGAGCGACGTCACGTGATGAGCCAGGAATATGCGCTGGAGCTTCGACGGGGATATCCCCATATCGGCCAGCTGTGGAGTCCTGGCTATATTGCCATCGCGATGGACGACAGCGAGGCAGCGTTTGTCGCGTCTACAGAGACGTGGGAGACGATTCGCGCCTTGAAGCCGCAACAAGCGTTGACCGCCGAGATGCAGCGTCGCAGCGACCTTCGACAGCGTGCCTGCCCGTCAACCCACCTCTCCGTGGTGGGGGAATTAGCCCTCGCAGCGGATCAATTCATCATCGTCCCCGCCGCACGATTAGGTGAGGCGGCAAGAGCGCGGGCCGCGGGCGACGAAGTGCGGACCGTGATTGCCGGCTATCACTGGTTCACCGACTGGGGCCGCGACACGATGATCGGTCTCGAAGGCCTGACGATGGCGACCGGCCGGTACCGCGAGGCCGGCTACATCCTCAGAACATTCGCGCACTACGTTCGGGACGGGTTGATTCCCAACATGTTCCCGGAGGGGGAACGGGTGGGGCTCTATCACACGGCGGATGCGACGCTCTGGTTCTTCCATGCGCTTCATCGGTATCTCGACCTCACAGGCGATCGCGCAACGCTTCGGGTGTTGTTGCCCACGCTCGTGGCCATCATCGACCATCATCTGGAAGGAACGAAGTTCGGCATCGGGGTCGATGCCGATGGACTGCTCCGCCAGGGCGCCGAGGGCTATCAACTGACATGGATGGACGCCAAAGTCGGCGACTGGGTGGTCACGCCGCGGCGCGGAAAAGCCGTCGAGATCAATGCCCTCTGGTACCAGTCGCTCTCCCTGATGGCTCAGTGGATTCGCGACGAAGATCCGGCGGGCGATTCCCGTCTCTACGAGGATCAGGCTCGGAAGGCGCACGCCTCGTTCAATCAGCGGTTCTGGAATCCCTCGCTTGGATATCTCAACGATGTCGTCGATGGGGAAAACGGCGACGATTCGGCCTGCCGACCAAATCAAATCTTTGCCATCTCTCTGCCGCACTCGGTGCTGGCAAAAGAGCATTGGGAACCGGTACTCACGGTCGTGCGCGACCGGCTTCTGACACCGGTCGGACTCCGCTCGTTGTCCGCCGATCACCCGAGCTACCAATCACAATACGACGGTGATTTGAAGGCAAGAGATGCGGCGTATCACCAGGGAACCGTGTGGGCGTGGCTGATTGGCGCGTTCATCGATGCCTGGCTCAAAACGTATCCGGCAGATCGCAGGGGTGCACACCATCTGCTTCGAGGGTTCATTCCGCATCTCGACGAAGCCTGCGTTGGTTCGATCAGCGAGATTTTCGACGCCGAGCCACCGTTCACGCCGCGCGGTTGCATCGCGCAGGCCTGGAGTGTGGCCGAAGTACTGCGGGCGTGGGTGAAGACGGCTCAGTAGCTAATCACCAGGATCAGATCCGCGGCGCCGGTTTCGATGCGCTGACTCCTGTGCGTTCTGCGGGTCCCCTGGGCAATCGACGTGACCATTCTGAGAAGCTCGGTCAATCGATATTCGAAAGACAGCTGGCTCGCATCGGTGGCGCCAAACTCCTGTCGAAAGTTCACGTAGAGTCGACTGCCGAACTGCTGGCCAACCGACAGCGAGGGTCCCAACTCCGGATTCCCCCACCGTCCGGATCTCGAAAAGGTCCAGGTCCAACGCATCGGCAATTGAATCCGCGAGAGGCGCCGTCACGTATCCGGCAGCGAGCTCTCCCGCGCGTTCGACCAGCCCTACCCGCTCGTTCTGACCGAGCGCGTTGACGGGTTGGTTGAAAACAATGAGAGACAGGATGTCGGCTTCGTCGAGCGGTGGCTGGCTCGACAGCGTCAGCTCGGGCGAGCGAACCGTGCCGCGCAGGTTGACTTGTGTGAGAACACCGGAGATCTCGCGCTTGGCGACGATTTGGAGCGTGGGGTTGAGGGGCTCGATACCTTCGAACCGGATGAGGCTATCGCGCTCAATCTCAAACCGCCGCCCTTGGAAATCGTAGAAACCACGAACCACTGTCACAGACCCGACGAGCTGGGGTGCGGCGCCCGGCGCTTTGCGGAGGTCGATGTCACCTCCAATCGTCATGTTTACATCGCCCAGACCAATTCTGGAGAAGCGGGCCCTGAGGTTGCGGCCCCGAAGAAGCATGTTGTCGGAGACATGAACCTTCAGCGCGACGGTCGTCGAGTCAAGGAGGCCCGGCGCTGGTGGATCGTCGGTCGAGGGATCTGGACTCGACGCGGTATGGGTTTGCGGTCAATTGTTGCAGCAGGCGATCGACTTCCAGTCGGCCAGCACGTGTTTCGACGTTGCCCTCGATGACCGGCCGCTGAGCCTCGCCGCTGAGGCGGACGAGCATGTCGAGCTCGACGTGGCCCAAATCGTTGTCGAGAATCTTGAACTGCGAGCCAGACGCCAGAACATCGAGCGAGGCGATTCGGCGTTCCTGAATTCCCAGAGCTCCTTCCGCGTTGAGGCGATCGCCATCGTCGTCGAGCACGCTCAGCCGATCGACGATGAGGCGGTCCCCCACGAATCGCATGTGGGTATCGAGCTCGCTATAAACGACCCCGGTCCCAGTCGTGCGGAACGTCCCTTTCGCCAACGTGATGTCACCGTCCACGCGTGGAGTGCGAGCGGTCCCCGTGGCGCGAAGCACCATCTGAAGCTGACCGCTCAGATCGGTGACCTGCCTCGTCAGGCTCTGGAACAATCCCAATTCAATCGTGCCGCTCTCGACACGAAGATCAATGGGCTCGTCCCCCCTGACCGCCGAATCGCGAAAGAGCGACAGCGGTACCGTGCCCATGGCGGTCATCGTGGCGCCGGGCGTCTGGACGAGCTGGACATCAATTTGAAGGTTCCGATCACGATAGTCGACATCACCGCGCAGCGACTCGAACAACACGCCATCGACCTCTCCATTTGTCAGGCTGAACGTGCCATCGACCTCGGGGGCTGCAGCCGAGCCGGTCAGATGTGCCGAACCATCCACCACTCCCGCAATCTGGCGGTCGCCCAGCATGAGCTCGTTCAGGTCCCTGATTTGAAGTCGCTCGGCCCTGACCTCCACGTCGTGGAGCCCTGGCGCAGTGATCTCTCCACCGTTGCCGAAAAGGAAGGTTCCGTTCATGGCAAGCCGTTGTTCGGCTCGCTGGAGTTCCAGTCCGGTGACCGTCACCGTCTGATTGCCATAGCGGACCAGTGCTTCCTCCCCTGCGGTCAATTGCCACACGGTCTCGCCCACAGCAAGCGACAGCGTTCGGAGGTGGACTTCCTGATGGTCGGGATGCAGCAGCGCCTTGCCGGCCAGCTCGACCGCTCGCGTGCGCTCTGCGAACGACGTCCGGAACTCGAGCTGCGGGGATTGATAGGTCGTTTCCGCGGTTATTTCTGTCAGCTCGAACCCGCCGAGCTTTGCCAGGGCCGCTCGAGACGTTGCATTTCCCGAAGCCCGATTGAAGTCCAGCTGTGGGACGCTCACTCGGTACTCACTGCTCAACGTGAGAACGTCTGCGCGGTCGCCGTACTGGAACTGACTGGCGGTGAGGGTGCCCTCTGTGACCAGTGCTTCAGTCCGTCCTGTGACAGTTCCCTGCGCGCGAGCTGCCCCTTGCACAGGCCGATTGATGAATTTTGCCAGCAGCTTCAAATCGGAGGCCGTCACATCGTACTGAAGATTTGATTCGGTCTGGTCATCGAGTGCAAGCACACCCGAAACGGTGGCGTTGAGATCGGTGCCCATGATCGTGAGCTGCTCGATCTGGCCGACGCGATTGGCGTAGGTGCCTTTCACTTCGGAGGTTTCGATCGCGACGCCAGCCACCGATCGACTTCTCGAGCATCACCGAACCCGTCGCCTGAAAACGCTCGAGAGTCAACGGCGACCCAATCTCGTCGACCGCCACTGTGACATCCGCCGTGCCGGTCAACTCAGCCGGCTCGACCCGTTGCAAGCCCAGACTCGTTGGGTTGATGCGCTCGAACGAACCGCGCGCGACGGTGGTCAGGCGTCTATCGGCCAGATCCACGTCAACGTGCAACTGAGGGAGGCGGCCTCCACCCGCCTCCGAGTCGTGAAGGTCTGCGCTGACGTTGAGGCGCAGCTGGTCGAGTGTCCGTCCCGCACCGGTCATCGTGAAGTCAGCGTTCAGACGACCGCGCAGGCGATCGTCCATGAGCAGCGGGAGCTCTAATGGGTCCCCCAACCGTTGCACGTCGAGATTCCGAACCTGTCCGGCGGCCGAGTATTCAAGTTGACCGTCTCGGGACGCGACGTGAGCCGTCGTTCCTTCTCCGATCGTCGCGTCTTCGGCTTGCGATTCGCTCAGCCGCACGTCCGCGATCCACTGGCTGCGCTGCCCGCTCACATCGAATGAACCTGCCAGACGGCTTCGCAAGGGCGGGAATGAGAGCGTTGACGGTAACCTGGTGAGATCGAGATTGAGAAATTGCCCGGAAGTTTTGTAAGAGTAAGGGCCCCTGGACTCCCGCGGGAGCTGTACGGTGGCACCTGCATTTACTGATGCGCCGTACGCATGGGCGCTTCCGTCAACCTTGAACCCCCGATCCTGAAAGACGCCCGTGGCGCGCAGATTGGCCACGTTATAGCCGAACGCCCGCACGGCAGGTCCGGCAAATCTGAAAGACACCGCCATTTTGGAACGTGCATCCTCCGGGAACGTCATCTCGAACGATGTCTGCCCGGTAATGCGTGTGTCCCCGACGGCCATGAGGACAGGCGCCAGGTTGACGCCCTCGAGCTCGAGCGAGCCCCGAAGGCTACGCTGCGGCCCTTCAAAATCGCCGACGAGCGGGCCGATGACCCGTCCCGCCATCGAGTCGAGCGTCATGTCCAGCTGGAGATCGCCAAGGTGCCCCCTGGCATCGACGCTCACGTGGGGTTCCAGCGTCATGCCATCGAGACCTGGCAGAAAATGACTCAATTCCGGTAACGACAACGGCTGACCGATCAACGTGGCATCGATATCGTGTCCAGAGTCTCGCGACACGAATCGCGCGGTCACATCGCTCCGCCCGGTCAGTACTCGAAGGTCGCGGACGTCGATGTTATCTCCGCCGAAGGTTGCCGAACCCGACACCTGCCGCAACGTCATACCCGAAGGGGCCATATCCGAAGAGAGCTTCTTGATGCCCACGACGATCTGATCGGGTGACGAAGAGAAACTGAGTTCTGCGTTCAGATTGCTCAGAACGGTCGACGGCCGGGCCGGGTCGCGAATTTCCAGGCGGCCCGAGGTCAGCTCGATGGTTCGAAGCCGGATGGACAGCCGTCTCCCGCCTGGCTCGCGGGTCTTCAAAAATCGGTTGAAGTTCCAGCCGTGTGCCCCCTGCTCCAGGTAGATGACAGGCTTCACCAGCCCGAGGTTGTCGAGCACGAGGCCGTCGCGGATTAGCGTGAGAGGGTGATACCGCACCGTGATCTGCTCGGCGGCGACTGCAGGCTTCCCTTCGTGTTGCAGGGTGACGCCTTCGAGCACGACGCTCGTGAAGAGTGACCCTCGTAGACGTTCGATGTACAGCGTGCCGTTGAGGTAGCGGGCCGCCTGCCGCACGACCACCCCTCGCATCCACTCTTTGAACGGTGCAGTCTGCGAGACGGCGGCGAGCACCAGCGTGAGCGTGACGATCGTCGCGACCAGCAGGACCAGCGCGCGCAGAAGGAGACGGACAGGACGCGCCGACACCGCGCCGACGCCTAGAATGCCTGGCCGATGCTGAAGTGCACGCGCCATGTTCGTTCCTCAGGAACGCCGTCGATCAGGAGAGCCCGGAATTGGGTTGAGCTGTTTCCCGAAATCGACACGCACGGGCCCGACTGGCGTGTCGTAGCGAAGCCCGGGGCCGATCGCATAGCGCAACCCGTCGAGTTGGAACTGCCAATCGTCGGTCCAGACATTGCCGGCATCGATAAACCCGACCGCCGACAATTTTCGGGTGAGGCGGATACGCACCTCGGACGAGGACTCGAGCATCGAGCGGCCACCAATCGGGAGACCCGATCCGCTGAGCGGACTGACCTCGTACCGACCCCATCCTCGCAGGCTCGTGGACCCGCCCAGGAAATATCGCTTGAAGAATGGAATCCTGGAGATGTCTGCCGATCCGAGCGTGCCTACCCTGATGCGATTGGCCCAGACCGCTCGCTGCCCGAACTCAAAGTATTTTCGCCCTTCGAGGACGACCTCCGTGTAGCGGAAGCTCCCCTCCCAGGGCTCCGCCCGCCCTTTCCAGGTGAACCGAGGCGACATAGCCGGTCCTGGGATCGAGCGGCCGTCCGGACGTGTTGCGTTCAAAGCCGAGCTCGATTGCCGACAAGGTCCCTTGGAAGGTACCGGTGCGAGGATCCAGGCCGAGCGCGATGAGGCGGGGCCGTAGTGACAGATCCGCCAGGGCCTCGTTGCTGATCGCGTAGTCCTCGAACTCGCGGATGTAGCTGGTCCGAAGCTCGTTTCGGGTGAACCTGTCCGCAACGGACTGACTGCCTGACCCGAAGAGATTGCTGAACGTGACCCGGCCCCCATAACTTCGAAGGTCATAGGTAGGTTCAGAAGTCCACCAGTTCGACACGGTGAACTGGAGCGATCCGCCCGCGCGCAGGAAATACGGTTCGGTCAACCCGATGCGGGCACCGCGCTCGAGGGACGACCATTTGACATCGGTCGTGGCGGTCTTTGCTCCGCCCAGGAAGTTCACGTGGCGCCACGATGCCGTGGCTCGCGCCTTTTCCTCGGATCCATATCCAACACCCAGCCGCAGCCGACGATGTTTGCCTTCGGCCACGGTGACCGTGACCGGTACCTGCACCGGCTGATCCTCGCCGAGCCGAGGCTCGACGTGCGCGAACTGAAAGAGTTCCAACCCGTACAGCCGGCGCTGGCTTTCGGTCACGCGCCCGGCGCGATAGGGATCGCCCTCCTCGAATGTGAGCTGGCGCCTGATGACGTTTTCATCCACTGACGCGTTGCCGACAACGGTGACGGGACCAAATGCGGTCTGAGGACCAGAGTCAGCGCTCAGCACAAGGTTGACACGCTCGGGCTCCGAACCGTTTTCCGTGACACGGACCGACGCGTAGGCATACCCGCGCTCGCGCAACGTCCTGGCGGCCAGATCACGGCTGGCGGTGACGAGTTGTCGATCGAGCGGACGACCGGCCTTCATTGGCAACTGCTCCTGGAGCTCTGCGCGCTCCTCTTCTGGCAGCTCGTCAAATCCAACCAATGCCACATTGGCCACGAGCTGCGGAGTCCCCTCTTCAATGTCGATACGCACGCGAACCTCGTCACGTGCGTCGTTGAACTGCACATCGACACCTTGCACCCTGGCCCTCGGATATCCACGGTCCGCGTAGAAAGCCTGGATCCTCTTGAGGTCCTGGTCGAACTCCTCGCGATCGAAGTAGCGCTTGGTGCTCCAGGGCAACCAACCACTCTCTCCGGTGGCGAGTACGTTCTTGAGATCGGAAGTACTGACAGCCTTGTTACCGTTGAAGGACAGGTCCGTCACCTTGATGGCCCCCTCCTCCCGGCAGGCTCCTAAGAGGCAGGCGAGTATGACGAGGCATGCGACACGCATGGGAGCCTACGCCGCACGGCGAGCGCGCCGCACCCGAGTCGGTCGTCTGGTCGTACGTTTATGCGTCTGAGTGCCTGACTTCCCTGTGGCTTCGAGACTCTTTCGCAGCCGTTCCATCAAATCGACCACCTCACCCCGAACAGGCTCCCTCGTGTCCTTGAGCCGCGGTTGCGCACCCTTCACCCGCGCTTTGATGACCCGCATGAGGTTGTCGCGGTAGTCGTCAGAACGATCATCAGCATGCAGGAGTCGGAACCGCGGACGGTGGTCCCGAACCCCTGTATGCACCTCGACTGGAATGGTGACCAACCCGAACGAAAGGGACCCTTTCCAGATTGCCCGCGGCATTACCGCCTCTTTGCGGCGACTCTCAATCTATTGGACACACGCGTGACCCCATCGGTCTCACGAGCAATCACCTCGGCGTGTTCACGCGCCTCCGGGTTGTTGGCTTCACCGGTCAACGTCACCACTCCTTTATTGGTCGACACGTCAATGTCGCCGTCGACTTCGTCATCGACAAAAAACTTGGACTGGATCTTTGTCGTAATCCAGGCGTCTTCTATTTGCTCGCCCAGGTCGGCCCGCTTGCCATTATTCCCAGCACTCTTGCCACTATTCCCAGAGGTGGCCACCCGCGATTCGACCTTGAGCTCATCGTTCACGTCCTGTCACGCCCGCGGTTCGTCTGGCGAGCATGACGGCCCGTCGCCGCTCACTCTCGGTATCGACCGTCCCGCTCAACGTCACGACGCCGGCGTTCGCACTCACGTCGATGTCGTTGCTGCCCACATTCTCGTCTCTGTAGTACTTGGCCTCTATGCGATCGGCGATGTCATCGTCGCTCACCTTGGCGCTCTCCGAGTCCGCGCGCGATGCGCCGGCCGTCTCGATTCGAAGGCGGTCTTCCACCTCACGCACGCCGTCAGTGCTCCTGGCAATTTCGATTGCCCGTCGTCGCGCCGACTCGTTGTCCACAGTTCCACTGAGCGTGACGACGCCATTCGCCGTCGTGACGTCGATGTTTCGACCCTTGACGTCGGGGTCTGCGAAGTATTGCGCCTGGATCTTCGTGGTGATCCAGCCCCTCGATGCCTGCTCGGTGACACCGGCGGATGCCGGCGCAGGACCGACCTCGAGACTGTCATCGACCTTGTTGACACCATCGGTCTTCTGCGCAATTTCGACGGCCCTCTGTCTCGCACGCTCGCCGTCCACACGCCCGTCAAGCGTGACCGCGCCGTTGGTCGTGGTGACGTCGATGTCGCGCCCCTTGACGTCGGTGTCCGCAAAGTACTGAGCCTCGATCTTGGTCGTGATCCATGAGTCGGTGACCGGAGCTTTCGACGCGTCGGTGGCTTCGGCAGCGGGTTGCCCTTCGCCGGTCTGGCCTGGCCGATTGCACGCCACGATCCCCAGACTGACGACCGCAGCCAGCGTGACGAAGAATGCGCTGGCGGGTTTGTACATGTGATTCCTCCTAAATCGAGTTGGGGGTGCAAAAATGAAGCCCGTTCCTCGTCAGCGGCGGCCGTGATTCCTGCCCGGGGAGGGTTCACCTGCGGACACACGACTTCGAACGCGGTCCAAAAGCGATACATCATCCGCGCGAGACTTCCCACTGCGAGAGACGACTGCGTGGTGCATGGCTTGCAGCACATTCTCTGAACGTGACCGCGTGCGCGGGCGCACCTCGTGAGGAGATTGGGAGGTACTTATGGCGCGAACCAAAGAATTGACTGAGTGGACCACCGAAGATCGATTCTGGCGAGAGGAATTCAGGAACAGGCCGTACGCGTCAGACTGGGACTACGCGTACTGGAGACCGGCATACCGATATGGCTTCGAAGCGGCAGAACGTTACCCCGGCAAACTCTGGGACGATATCGAAAGCGATTTGGAAACCGGCTGGGATCGGTATGAAGGGCGAGACGAACGGTCGACATGGGAGCAGGTGAAAGATGCGGTGCGCGACGCGTGGCATCGCGTGACAGGGAGAGTGTAGTTCAGGGTTCTGTAGGGTTCTAAAGTTCCAGGGTTCTACAGTTCTAGGGTTCCTCCAACTGGAACCCTAGAACGTTCTTTTCTGCGCTCCTACCGTCTTGAATCTCCTGCTCATCAAGATTGTTCGCCCGTGCGGAACTGGCAGACGCGCAAGCGAGCGGCCTAGGTTGGCGAAATGACCAGACTAAACGCGCAGGCTGAATTTTCGCACACCCACGCGGCGACATAGTGCAGTCGGTCGATCTTTGACGGTTCTTCCGAGGATGATGCCAAGTGACCGGTCAAGACCGGATAGTGACGGTTGAATCTCATTGTGCCGCCACAGTCGGGGCACGGTTTCGCGTCGCCGTCGCTATACGGCTGTTTTGACACCCGGTTGGGGGGCGATGAGCCTATGGACTTCATTGGCGAGCACCTCTGGTCGGAAGGGCTTGAATAGAGTGCTCGTGCAGCCAAGTCGTCGTGCAGTTTCTTTTGCCGACGTTATACAGGTCACGAGTATCCTGATGATCCTCGACGATCAGGACAAGGGGAATGGAGAACTCCATCCCCACTCACTTACCAAAAAGAACGCAAAAAGGTCCGAAAATGACACGGGCGGAGAGAACAAAAACCGGCCGACAACTGTGGTTCATGACAAATTTCGGAATTTCGTGACAATTGATTCACTCTCTAATTCACGCTCTTTCGCGGATTTGCTAGGAAAATTCGAGACCAGTCGGGCAAAGGTAGCCTGAACGATTTGATAGCATTCGCAGGCGGCTCGTTCCAATCGAACGCTTCGGTCGCGCCTGTTCGCTTCGGTTCACCCACTTCCCCAACCTGGTGACTGTCTGCGATGGATGAGTAGCGCGATTTGCTTCTACATCTCATCCGGGGGCATGACGCGACATTGACCGCAAGTGATTTCGACGTTACGATTTAGTTCCCACCACGGAAGAATGCGGAAGTGGCGGAACTGGCAGACGCGCAAGCCTCAGGAGCTTGTGGCCGCAAGGTCGTGGAGGTTCAAATCCTCTCTTCCGCACCAACCTTCGCTCTCGATCGCATGCGAAGGTTGCCCACCGGAGCACCTGCGTCCGACTCAATTTCTCGATTCGATAGCCAACCCGATGAGCGCGCGGGCGAGCATGGATCTTGCTCGGATCGCCGGTTCCTTTACCACACGGCTTTTACTGACGTAAAGCACGACAACTTCACAAGATTTCTCGGATGCGGATTGTCTAGCGTTACGACAACCGCTATCCGCTTCAGGAGCTATGCATGCAGCGCACGGATAGTTCATCGATCCCACCGGTCCCTGCCAACTCTCTTCCCACGACTTCACGTTCCGCCCTCTCCGAGCTGCTCGGCGTCCTGCAGGCCGTACGAGACGGCGATTTCTCCGTGCGCCTTCCCGGCGACTGGACGGGTCTCGAAGGAAAGATCGCGGATACGGTCAACGGCATCGTGGCCTCCAACGCCAAGATGGCGAGCGAGCTCGAACGAGTCGGCACCGTGGTCGGTAAGCAAGGCAAGACGCGGCAGCGCGTGAAGTTCGGACGAGCGAGTGGCGCCTGGGGCGAGATGGAAACGTCGGTCAACACGCTTATCGACGACCTGTTGTGGCCGACGACAGAAGTTACTCGCGCGCTGGCGGCGGTGGCGAAGGGGGACTTGCTGCAGGCGGTGCGACTTGATGTCGACGGTCGTCCCCTCGAAGGTGAGTTCCTCCGCTCGGCCACCATCGTGAACACGATGATCGAGCAGCTTGGCGTATTCACCTCGGAAGTCACACGAGTGGCGCGCGAGGTAGGCACCGATGGCAAGCTCGGCGGCCAAGCGGAGGTCCGAGACGTGAGCGGCGTCTGGAAGGATCTGACGGACAGCGTCAACTCCATGGCGAGTAACTTGACGGGTCAGGTCCGAAATATCTCGGAGGTTACTATCGCCGTCGCGAGCGGTGACTTGTCGCGCAAGATCACCGTCGACGTGCGTGGCGAGATTCTGCAACTGAAGGAAGCCATCAATACGATGGTCGATCAGCTGCGGTCTTTCGCGTCGGAAGTGACGCGCGTGGCACAGGAGGTCGGCACGGAAGGCCGCCTGGGCGGTCAGGCCGTCGTGCCCGGCGTTGCGGGCACCTGGAAGGACCTCACGGACTCGGTCAACGCGATGGCGCGCAACCTGACCGACCAGGTCCGCAACATCGCAGAAGTGACGACCGCCGTTGCGCGTGGGGACCTGTCACGCAAGATCACGGTCGATGTGCGTGGCGAGATCCTCGAGTTGAAGAACACGATCAACACGATGGTGGACCAGCTCAACGCCTTCGCATCGGAAGTGACGCGTGTGGCGCGCGAAGTGGGCACCGACGGCAAGCTGGGCGGTCAGGCTCAGGTACCTGGTGTTGCCGGCACCTGGAAGGATCTCACCGACAACGTGAATTTCATGGCGAGCAACCTCACCGCGCAGGTGCGGAATATCGCCGAAGTCTCCACCGCAATCGCCAACGGAGACCTCTCGAAGAAGATCACCGTGAATGTGAGCGGCGAGATCCTGCTGCTCAAGGAAACCATCAACACGATGGTGGACCAGCTCAACGCGTTTGCGGGCGAGGTGACGCGGGTGGCCCGCGAGGTCGGCACGGAAGGGCGGCTGGGGGGCCAGGCGAAAGTTCTGGGCGTCGCGGGCACGTGGAAAGATCTCACCGACAGCGTCAACTCGATGGCGAACAACCTGACGGCGCAGGTCAGGAACATTGCCGAAGTGGCGACCGCGATTGCCGGGGGCGACCTCTCGAAGAAGATCACGGTGGACGTCAGCGGCGAAATCCTGCAGCTCAAACAAACGCTAAACACGATGGTCGATCAGTTGAATGCGTTTGCCGGCGAGGTGACCCGTGTGGCGCGCGAAGTGGGCACGGAAGGCAAGCTGGGCGGGCAAGCGGAGGTTCCTGGCGTGGCCGGGACGTGGAAAGACCTGACGGACAACGTCAATCTGTTGGCCGCCAATCTCACGACGCAGGTGCGGAACATCGCCGAAGTGACGACGGCCGTGGCCCGGGGCGACCTGTCACGCAAGATTACGGTCGACGTGAAAGGCGAAATCCTCGAGCTGAAGAACACGATCAACACGATGGTGGACCAGCTCAACGCGTTTGCCGGCGAGGTGACGCGGGTGGCCCGCGAGGTCGGCACGGAAGGGCGGCTGGGGGGCCAGGCGAAAGTTCTGGGCGTCGCGGGCACGTGGAAGGATCTCACCGACAGCGTCAACTCGATGGCGAACAACCTGACGGCGCAGGTCAGGAACATTGCCGAAGTGGCGACCGCGATCGCCGGGGGCGACCTCTCGAAGAAGATCACGGTGGACGTCAGTGGCGAAATCCTGCAGCTCAAACAAACGCTGAACACGATGGTCGATCAGTTGAATGCGTTTGCCGGCGAGGTGACCCGTGTGGCGCGCGAAGTGGGCACGGAAGGCAAGCTGGGGGGCAGGCGGAAGTCCCGGGCGTGGCCGGGACGTGGAAGGACCTCACCGACAACGTCAATCTGTTGGCCGCCAACCTCACGACGCAGGTGCGGAACATCGCCGAGGTCACGACGGCCGTCGCCCGTGGCGATTTGTCGCGCAAGATCACGGTCGATGTGAAAGGCGAGATCCTCGAGCTGAAGAACACGATCAACACGATGGTGGACCAGCTCAACGCGTTTGCCGGCGAGGTGACGCGCGTGGCTCGCGAGGTTGGCACGGAGGGGAAGCTCGGCGGCCAGGCCCAGGTCTCCGGCGTCGCGGGCACCTGGAAGGACCTCACCGACAACGTGAACTTCATGGCCAGCAACCTGACGGCACAGGTCAGGAACATCGCCGAAGTGGCGACCGCGATTGCCGGCGGCGACCTCTCGAAAAAGATCACGGTCGACGTGCGCGGCGAAATCCTGCAGCTCAAAGAGACGCTGAACACGATGGTCGAACAGCTCCGCTCGTTCGCCGCCGAGGTCACCCGAGTGGCCCGCGAGGTTGGCACCGACGGGCGCCTTGGCGGTCAGGCTGTCGTCCCCGGTGTGGGCGGGACGTGGAAGGACCTCACGGACAACGTCAATCTGCTCGCCGCAAACCTGACCACGCAGGTCCGCAACATCGCAGAGGTCACAACGGCTGTCGCACGCGGCGACCTCTCACGCAAGATCACGGTCGACGTGAAAGGCGAAGTCCTGGAGCTGAAGAACACCATCAACACGATGGTGGACCAGCTCAACGCGTTTGCCGCAGAGGTGACGCGCGTAGCGCGTGAAGTGGGCACCGACGGCAGCCTTGGCGGCCAGGCCCAGGTCCCCGGCGTGGCGGGTACGTGGAAGGACCTCACGGATAACGTCAACGTCATGGCGGCCAACCTCACCGAACAGGTGCGCGGCATTGTCAAAGTGGTCACCGCCGTCGCCAACGGCGAGCTCGAGCAGAACCTGACGGTCAAATCCAGGGGCGAGGTCGCCGCGTTGGCCGACACGATTAACAACATGACCCGCACCCTCGCGACCTTCGCCGACCAGGTCACGTCTGTGGCACGAGAGGTTGGCGTGGAAGGTCGTCTCGGTGGCCAGGCGAACGTCCCTGGTGCGGCCGGCACCTGGAAGGACCTGACGGGCAATGTGAATCTGTTGGCCGCGAACCTCACGAACCAGGTGCGAGCGATCGCCGAAGTGGCCACCGCCGTGACCAAAGGCGACCTGACGCGGTCGATTCAGGTCGACGCCCGCGGAGAGGTCGCGGAGCTCAAAGACAACATCAATACGATGATCGACAACCTGCGGTTGACCACCGACCGCAATACGGAGCAGGACTGGCTGAAGACAAATCTTGCGCGATTCACAGGGATGCTTCAGGGCCAGCGGGATCTGGCGAGTGTTGGACAGGATGCTGCTCACCGAATTGGTCCCGCTTGTCAATGCCCACCAGGGCGTCATCTACCAGATGGACGCGGAGGGGACACCGCATCTGAGAATGCTGGCCAGCTACGCCGATGTGTACGAGCATCCCTATCCGCAGGAACTTCGACTGGGTGAGGGCTTCGTCGGGCAGTGCGCGCGGGACATGCGGCGCATTCTCGTCACGGATGTGCCCGCCGATACCACGCCGGTCGGATCCGTCTTCTTCCACGCACTGCCACGCAACCTCGTCGTCTTTCCCGTCGTGTTCGAAGGGCAGATCAAGGCGGTCATCGCGATCGCATCGCTGAAGGAGTTCACGCAGGTCAATCTGGCCTTCCTCGAACAGTTGACCGCGAGCATCGGTATCGTGCTCAACAGTATCGAGGCGACGATGCAGACCGAAGGGCTGTTGAAGCAGTCGCAGCAGCTGGCGGGGGAGTTGCAGACACAGCAGAAGGAGCTTCAGCAGACCAACGAGCAGCTCGGGCAGAAGGCCCAGCAACTTGCCGAGCAGAACGTCGAGGTCGAACGCAAGAACCAGGAAATCGAGCAGGCGCGCCGCGCGCTCGAAGATAAGGCCGCCGAGCTGGCGTTGACTTCGAAGTACAAGTCGGAGTTCCTCGCCAACATGTCACACGAGCTGCGGACTCCGCTCAACAGCATTCTGATTCTCGGCCAGCAACTGTCCGACAATCCCGATGGCAATCTGACGGGCAAGCAGGTGGAGTTCGCTCGCACGATCCATGGTGCGGGCACCGACCTGCTCAATCTCATCACCGACATTCTCGATTTGTCGAAGATCGAGTCGGGCACCGTGACGGTGGAGGCCGAGGACGTGTTCTTCACGAACCTCCTCGACATGGTGGGCCGAACGTTCAGGCACGAGGCGGAGAGCCGCAACCTCTCGTTCGATGTGCAGGTGGACGCACGTCTCGGCCGCAGCATCGTCACAGACTCCAAACGCCTGCAACAAGTGCTCAAGAACCTGTTGTCAAATGCCTTCAAGTTCACGTCCCAGGGTGGCGTGCGCTTGAACGTCTCGGAAGTCACGTCGCGGTTGGACTGTCGAGCCATCCGGTGCTCGAGCCAGGCGGGAGCCGTCGTCTCGTTCGAAGTGTCGGATACCGGGTATCGGGATCCCCCCGGAGAAGCAGCGAATCATTTTCGAAGCGTTCCAGCAGGCCGATGCCAGCACGAGCCGCAAGTACGGCGGGCACCGGCCTTGGTCTGGCGATTAGCCGCGAGCTGTCGAACCTGCTCGGAGGTGAGATTCAGCTCCGCAGCACGCCCGGCGTTGGCAGCACGTTCACCTTCTATTTGCCGCTCAAGTACGTCGGGCCGTCTGTGGCCGGTCGCTCTGGCGACCCAAACGCCGCCGCCATCGCTGGCCGCCCGAGCACCGGTGGGATTCCCCGCTGTTCGCCTGGCCGAACGATCCGTGGAGATCGTGGCCGACGATCGCGATGATCTGCGGCCGGAAGACCCGACGCTGCTGATTGTCGAGGACGACCCGCATTACGCTCGCATCCTTGTCGACTTAGCGCACGACACGGGGCTCAAGGTGCTCGTGGCCATGCGCGGTGCGGAGGCGGTGACGCTTGCGCGTCAGTTCCGTCCGACTGCCGTGTCGCTCGACGTGTTCTTACCCGACATGCTCGGGTGGACGGTGCTCAGCCAGTTGAAGCAGGACCCCGAAACACGTCACATCCCCGTGCAAATCCTGACGCTGGACGAGGATCGGCAGCACGGACTGGCGCGTGGCGCATTCTCATTCATCAGTAAACCAACGACAAGGGAAGGATTAGAGGCGGCGGTCTCACGCATCAAAGCCTACGCATCCCCGCGTCGGAAAAGACTGCTCGTGGTGGAAGACAACGCGGCGGAGCAATTGAGCATCAAAGAGCTCTTGGGCCACGACGACCTTGACATCGTCACGGCCGATACCGGAGCCGCCGCACTGGCAGCGCTGTCAGAGCAACCGTGCGACTGCGTGGTGCTCGACCTCCGGCTACCGGACATGTCAGGGTTCGAGGTATTGGAGCGCATCAGCCAGGACAGAGCGTTGTCGGACGTGCCCGTCGTGGTATTTACGGGCCGTGAACTGTCTGCCGAGGAGGATGCCCAGTTGCACACGCTCGCTCGCAGCGTCGTCGTCAAAGGTGTTGAGTCGCCAGAACGGTTGCTCGACGAGACATCTCTGTTCTTGCATCGAGTCTTTTCGAACTTGCCAGCAGAGAAGCAGCGAATGCTGGAGCGATTACACCGGTCAGATGAGGATCTCGTCGGGAAGTCCGTCCTCGTCGTGGATGACGACGTGCGCAACATCTTCGCGCTGAGCAGTGTGCTCGAGCGGCGCGGCATGAACGTACTCACGGCGAGCACGGGCAACGAAGCCACGAAGCTGCTGGAGACCACGCCCGGAATTGCGATCGTGCTCATGGACATCATGATGCCCGAAATGGATGGGTATCAGACGATGCAGACCATCAGACAAAACCCAACGTTCCGGCGGCTGCCGATCATCGCCCTGACAGCGAAGGCTATGAAGGGGGACCGCGAGAAGTGCTTCGAGGCGGGGGCCTCCGATTACCTGGCGAAGCCGGTCAACACTGAACAGTTGTTGTCCGCGTTGCGCATGTGGCTCCATCGATAAGGGCGGGAATCATCATGACGCTGACGTCGCGAATCGACAGAGTCAACATCCTCCTGGTCGACGACCAGCCCTCGAAGCTCCTCGCCTACGAGACGATTCTCGGCGAGCTTGGGCGAGAACTTGATGAAGGCCAGTTCCGCGACCGAAGCGCTCGAGTGCCTGCTGAAAAACGAGATCGCGGTCGTGCTCGTCGATGTGTGCATGCCGGACTTCGATGGTTACGAGCTGGCCGCCATGATCAGGCAGCATCCACGATTTCAGCAGACGTCGATCATCTTCGTCTCGGCCATCCTGATGACCGATCTCGATCGACTTCGCGGCTATGAGTGCGGAGCCGTCGATTACGTGCCGGTCCCCGTAGTTCCGGAAATCCTTCGTGCCAAGGTCAGTGTATTTGCAGAGTTGTACAGGAAGACGCGCGCGCTCGAGCGATTGAACACCGAGCTCGAGCAACGAGTAGCGGACCGCACTGCCGCACTAGAGACGACGGCCACCGCGTTGCAGGAGGCAGACAAGCGAAAAGATGAGTTCCTGGCGATGCTCGCGCACGAGCTGCGGAATCCGCTGGCGCCTATCCGGACCGCAGTCCAACTGTTGCGGCTGAAGGAGCTGGGAGCTTCACAACGGGAGCGCGCGCGCGACATCATCGACCGTCAAGTCGAACAACTCGTCCGTTTGATCGATGACCTGCTGGACGTGTCTCGCATTACGCGCGGCATGATTACGCTGAACCGCGAGCCTGTCTTGATTGGCGCGGTGATTGCGCGGGCCGTCGAAACTGCCAGGCCTGCAATCGACGCGCGCCGGCACCAGCTCACGGTCGAACTGCCTGATGAGCTGCTCACAGTCGACGGCGATAAAACACGACTTGTTCAGATCATCGGGAATATTCTGCAGAATGCCGCGAAGTTCACTGAGCCCGGCGGCCAAATCGTGCTGCACATCAGCCGTGACGGTGGTCAGGCGATCATCAGTATCAAGGACACCGGAATCGGCATCCCGTCGGACGTGATGCCGAGAGTTTTTGAGCTGTTCACTCGCGCTCACGCAAAATCCATGTCTGGCGAGGGTGGTCTTGGAATCGGACTGGCGCTGGTCAGACGCCTGACAGAAATGCACGACGGGACAGTCACGGCGCAAAGTGACGGATCCGGGCACGGTGCGACATTCATCGTCCGCCTGCCGCTACTGGGAACGTTGGCAACGCCCGTTTTGGAGCAGCCGACCGAACGACAAGCGATCCCACTCCTTGAAGCTCGCCGTATCCTGATCGCCGACGACAACCACGATGCTGCTGAGTCGCTGGCCACGCTGTTGGAACTCCGCGGGCACGAGGTGAAAATGGCTCACGATGGTGCGGAGGCGCTCGCGGTGGCAAACAGGTTCAAACCCGACGTTGTGCTGCTCGACCTCGGGATGCCCAAAATGGACGGCTACGAAACCGCGCGCCAGATACGGCGCCGCCCCTGGGGCAAGCGCGCCACACTCATCGCACTCACCGGGTGGGGCCAGCGACAGGATCGTCAGCGAACGGCAAAGGCTGGGTTCGATGCCCATCTGGTCAAGCCGGTGACGGACTTCGATCTGTTTCACGCCCTGGCCGCCAGTACCACCGCGGAATCGAAGGTTGATGCCTCCCCGACTGGCACCTAATCCGTGCCCCATCAGGCTGCGCCGCTGACCAAACCTTTCGCCCAGTTCGCGATCGTGTCCTGAATCCCGTCATACACCTGGTCTACAACCGATTTCGTTCTGGATGGGGCAAGTGAGTGGTCGCCATTTTCCACCACGTGCAACTGTGCTTTGGCAGGCAGGGATTCGAGGATTGGTGTGAGTTCGGCCGGCGTGCCGAAAGGGTCGCGGGAGCCTTGAACGAACAGCATCGGTGCGCGAATCTTGTCGAGATGGGCCGCCCGCAGTTGTTGCGGCTTACCTGGCGGATGGAGTGGGTACCCAAGGAAGACAAGCCCTCGGATGGCCCGATTTGCTGTCCCCCCTTCGGCGGCCGCAAGGTGCGACGCGATCCGCCCACCCATGGACTTCCCACCGACACAGATGACATTTCCCTTGAGCGCATCGTGTTTGCTCACCGCTGTCACGACTGCGCGGAAACAGGCTTCGAGCTTCTCGGTGCGATCGGGCGAGCGGCGGCGTTGTTCCGTGTAAAGGAAGTTGAACGTCACCGCGTCGAGGCCACGCGCGGAGAGGCCGCTCGCAAAGCGGATCATGAAGGGACTCGACTGGTCGGCGCCGGCGCCGTGTGCAAGCACCAACGTCACGCCTGTCTTGTCACCGGTTGACGGATAGACAAGCCCAGTCACTTGGTCGTGCTCGCTCACGTTGATGCTCAGCCGGTCGGGCATAGGAGCTCTTCTCGAATTTGCCGCGAATTAACGTGCAACACGCGTGAACCGCCGAACTGGGAGGTATACGTTATCTCAATCCGCTTTGCTGATTCACATGAAGCCCTGGGAGGAAACCGATGGCAACTCCGTCCAAGCTGGTGTCCGCCTCCAAACATTCGACGCGGGACTTCCGCGAAGCCAAACGCGACTGGTCACAGCGTCTCTTGATGCCGGCCGCCGCGCCGGCCATTGTTATGCCAGCTGCCCCTATGGCGCGGCGCGCTGGTGCACACGCGGCTGCCACACGTGGGACCTCTGGACGCGGGAACTCGAACATTGTCGGCGTGGGCATTGCGGAAAAGACGGTCGACGGAAAGCCCACAGGAGTGCTGGCAGTCAAGTTCTTCGTGAAGACAAAATTTCCAAAGAGCGCCGTGCCGGCCCGATTGATGCTGCCGAAGAGCATTGACGGACTTCCGGTGGACATCGAAGAGAGTGGGGCGTTCCGCGCGTTCAGACGGAAGACGAGACGTACCAAGGCCGCAGATGTAGCCATCCCAAATCCGCGGGAACGCATGCGCCCGGCCCTGCCGGGATGCTCCATCGGGTTTCGCGTAGCCGGCGATCAATTCGTGATGGGTGGTACGTTTGGTGACGCTTGTGAGAACGACTCGCGCAATCTATATCCTCAGTAATAACCATGTGCTGGCCGACGAGAACCGTCTGAAGGCGGGAGCGCCGATTTACCAGCCCGCACTTCTCGACGACGGGGAGCTGGATACCGACAAGATTGCCGAGCTCACCCGATTCATCAAAATGCGCGCCAACAGGTACAATCGGGTGGACGCGGCCATTGCCAAGCCGTCCAGAAACACGCTGGTCGGAAGAGATGTCCTCCATATCGGCCCGCCGAGCGGCACCGCGGCTGCGGAGATCGACATGATGGTGCACAAGTTCGGCCGAACGACCAGCTATACGGTCGGCCGCGTTGCGAGCATCGAGACGGATGTGACCGTCGAGTACGAAACGGCGGATTTCACGTTCGAGAACCAGATGATCGTGGTGGGCACTGGAGGCCAGTTCAGCGACTCGGGCGATTCCGGCTCGATTATCCTTCAACGGGGCACCAACAAGGCGGTCGGGTTGCTCTTTGGCGGGTCGAGCAGCCACACGATTGCCAATCACATCGGAAACGTGTTGCGCTCGTTGCGCGTTCGCCTGGCCTAAGAGACGCAATCTCGTTGAGAACTGAGTGCAGTGGCATCGAAAGAGACGATCCAACAGCTGAAGCGTCGTCACCGCGGACGACTCTTACGTCTCTCTGGCGTAAACGGTATTGGCATCGAGCGTGGCAACGACGAGAACGACTACGTGCTCGTCGTTCACGTGACAGATGACGATGAAGCCACGCGTGCCGCAATCCGGCAGGAAGTTGACGACGAACCCGTACGAATCGTGAAAAGCGGAGGGTTCCGAAAATTCTGACAGCCTGACAAGGGATCACCACAGAGGCCACGGAGAACACAGCGTCAAACCAAAACTACTCTGTGACCTCCGTGGTAAAGCTTAACAACAGCGGCACATACCGGGACCGTGGCCCTCGCTCAGAATGCGCGCGGTGCCTCCGTCGAGCATCACCGGCACAATCTGACCACTTTCGAGCCGGAGGGTGAGCCTCGCACCGTCCAGGTCCATTGAACCGAGATCGACCGACCCTTCGATTCGGTGAAGGCCGGGAACGGGGAGTCCGGAGTCCATCATGCCCTGATATCGATCGACGCAATAGGCAACCTGGCGGATGACCTGTCCATCCTGCATCAAGTCGCCCACCCCCGACGTCTGCTCGACAAGTTTGAACATGGGAAGATTGTAAACCGCTACTCTCTCAACAATGATCGCAGAAGAACGGCGGGATGGACGGCATTTTCACCCGTGAAGTCCTTGACCTGATGGCGGCAGGAAGTGCCCGACGCTACCACGACCGTTCCGGGTGCTTTCTGCCGCACGGCTGGAAGCAACCGCCGCTCGCCAATCTGGCGCGAGACCTCGAAATGTTCCTGTGCGTATCCGAACGAGCCTGCCATCCCGCAGCACCCGGCATCCAGGTCAACGAGGGTCGAGCCCGGAATGCGCGAGAGCAACGAGCGTGCGGGCGCGAGCAACCCCATCGATTTCTGGTGACAGTGCCCGTGGAGCAGGATCGTGGGCGGGCCTGCCTTCAGTTTCAGCGCAGGGGCCGTCTCGATGAGCTCCTCGAAGAGCAGACATGCGTTTGCGACCACACGCGCTTTTTGCTGTCTCTCCCCCCGCTGCAAAGAAGGAACGTCTTCGCGCATGGCGGAGAGGCAACTCGGCTCGCAGAAAACAAGTTTCCGGCCTGCCGCGGCGTGCGGGTATAGCTCGTCAACCGTCTTCCCGGTCAGCGACCGGGCATCGGCGAGCAGTCCCTTTGAAATCTGCGGACGCCCGCAGCACGAATGAGAGACGATACCAGCGCGAAACCCCGCGGCCTTCAGCACCTCAATCGAGGCGAGCCCGACTCCGGGATCGCAGTAATTGGTGAAGGTATCGTTGAACAAGATCACATCGCAGGACTCATCAAATCGGGGCGCCAGCCGTGAAAGCGTCCGCCGGCGAAAGGCAGGGAGACGACGACGACGATCGATGCCCAACAGACGCTGGTTGAATCGCCGGACGAGCGAATGGTTGATGACCCAGTTCGAGAAAGGGGCAAATCGGCTTGCCCAGGCCGCCAGTGTGTGGATGTTGCCGAGCGCGCGGGCATGAAACGGGGTCCCATGCCGTCTCCAATAGTCGGCGAGGAACTCGCTCTTGAACCGCGCCACGTCAACCCCCACGGGACACTCGGATTTGCACGCCCGGCACTCCAGACAAAGATCCAGCACGTCGTAGACGTCTTTGTCCCGAAGATCGATCTTGTCGAGACGTCCCGCCATGGCCAACCGCAGAACGTTGGCACGGCCACGGGTCGAATGCGCCTCCTCCCTGGTCACCATATAGGAGGGGCACATCGTTCCATCGAGCTTTTTGCGGCACACACCGAGGCCGCTGCACATCTCCACCGCTCCACCCATGCCGTTGTATTCCGAAAAGTCAAAAAACGTCGTGGGTCGTGCCGTCTTGTATCCTGCGCCAAAGCGCAGATTGGCTGTCAGCGGTGGAGCGTCCACAATCTTGCCGGGATTGAAGATGCCGTGCGGATCGAACGTGCGCTTGATCCGGCGGAACGCTTCGTACAAGACCGGGCCGAACATCTTGGACATGAAGGGGCTCCTGACGAACCCGTCGCCATGCTCGCCCGACAGCGCTGCGCCGAATTCGAGAGCCAGATCGGCCACGTCATTCGCAATCGCCTCGAACTTGCGGACCCCTTCCTCAGTCTTCATGTTCACGACGGGGCGCACGTGCAAGCAGCCGACCGACGCGTGCGCATAGACACCCGCCGACGTTCCATGACTTCGGATAATTGCCAGGAATCGCTTGATATAGTCCCGGAGTTTTTCTGGAGCCACGGCTGTGTCTTCGACGAACGACAGGGACTTCGCATCCTCCTTCATCGTCATCGACAAGCCCAGAGCCGCTTCCCTGAGACTCCAGATACGTGCCTGCATCGTCAGGTCGAGGGCATGATGGTAGTGGTATCCGAACCGATTTCGGCGGAGATCCCGCTCGAGCGCGCGGAGCTTCGGCGGCAGCTCCGATTCCTGATCGGCGTAGAACTCGACGCAGAGGAGCGAACCCGGGTCCCCTTCGACGAATGTCTCGCGCAAGGCGTGGAGCGCGGGACTCTGTCGCGTATGGTCGAGAATGAACTGGTCCATGACCTCGACAGCCGACGGGCGATGGGCAAGGATTAACGGCGTCGCGGCAAGCGCTTCGAGCAGATCCGAGAACTGAATGGTCATGACGGCCTTGGCGCGCGGCAGCGGTACAAGGTTCAGCTTGGCGGACAGCACGACACCCAACGTGCCTTCGGATCCAACCATCAGCCGTGACAAATTGACGCGCCGACCTGGCCTGATGAACTCATCGAGGTTGTAACCACCGACCCGTCGGAGCACCTGGGGGAACCGCCGCTCGATTTCATCGGCGTGCTCGGCCGCGAGACGGCCCACCATGCGGTAGCATTCAGATTCGAGCGTGTTCCCTTCCAGGACCCCCGCAAGTTCCTCGGGTGTCAGCGCCCGAAAGTGCGCGATTGAACCATCCGACAGCACGACCTCCTGTTCGAGCACGTGGTCGATGGTCTTGCCGTAGTACACGGAGCGCGCACCGCTCGAGTTGTTCGCCATCATCCCGCCGATGGTCGCGCGACTGGCCGTCGAGATATCGGGCGCGAACCGCAGACCATGGGGCCTGAGCTGCGAATTGAGCTCGTCCAGCACGATACCGGGCTCCACACGGGCCCACCGTTCGCCGACATTCAATTCCAGGACGGAATCGAGGTACTTGGAAGTGTCGACAATGAGGCCGCCGCCAATGGCTTGTCCGGCCTGAGAGGTGCCGCCACCGCGCATCGTGAGCGGGCAGCGGAATTCTGCGCACAGACGCACGACACGAACGAGATCGTCGCGCGAACGGGGGACGACGACCCCAAGCGGCTCTATCTGATAGACGCTCGCATCGGTCGAGTAGAGCGCTCGTGACACGCGATCGAAACGGACCTCCCCTACGATCTGCGCTTCGAGCTCACGACGCAGACCTTCAACGTCCACAAACATCCGGGCGTTGACGGCGGCGCGGTCCATCGAGTTAGCTTGAGTCTCGTACACGATTTACCCGCGCCAGGAGGCGTTGATGGCAGCCACACCCTCGACCATGTTGCCCCTTGGAACACTGATTCCTTCGTTCAGGCTTCCAGATCTCGACGGGGTGATGCGTTCCCCTGAAGAATTCACAGACGCTCCGGCATTGCTCGTGGCATTCATCTGCCCGCACTGCCCTTTTGCGCGCCACGTTCGGCAAGGGTTCTCACGGTTCGCCAAAGATTATCAGGAACGCGGACTCGTCGTCTTTGGGATCAATTCAAACGACGAACACGCCTTTCCCGAGGACGGCCTGGAGGGCATGAAAGAGGAAGCGACGCAGGCAGCCTATACGTTTCCGTACCTGCGCGACGAAAGCCAGCAGGTCGCTCAGGCGTTCCACGCAGCCTGTACACCCGACCTCTTCCTCTTCAATCGTGACGGCCAGCTGGTGTACCGAGGTCAGTTCGATGACAGTCGGCCCGGCAACGGCAAGCCCGTCGATGGCGCCGATTTGAGCGCCGCGGCAGACGCTGTGCTGGACGGACGGCCAGTCCCGGAGCCACAGAAACCCAGCATTGGGTGCAACATCAAGTGGAAGCCAGGGAACGAGCCCGACTATTTCAGGAACAAACGATGACCGCGGGTCGTCGAATCGATCGTCGTCTCCCCATCAGGAAAGGATCCCACATGACATTGCGAAAAGCCCTGGCCCTGATCGTTCTCGTGTTGATTCCCCTGACCGCCTCCGCGGCCGATGTCAGTGGCACCTGGACCGCAACGTTCGACACGCAGGTCGGGCAGCAGAGTTACACCTATACGTTCATGGTGAAAGGTACTCAGCTCACAGGGCGGGCGAAGTCCGCGAACGGTGATGTTGAAATCACCGAAGGCAAAGTGGATGGCAACACAGTCAGCTTCGTGGAAAGCCTCAATTTCCAGGGGATGGATCTGCGAATCGTGTACAAAGGCACGATGGCGTCCGACAGCGAGATCAAATTCACGCGTACAGTGGCTGACATCATCATGGAAGAGTTCGTCGCAAAGCGCTCGAAGTAGCCTGAAGGCACGGACGTTGCAGGGATCACCCTGGAACGTTGAATCCAGGGAGGAATCATGGACGTCACCATCGCCACCATGGTTGTGGTCGGCGCATTTGCTTTATTTGGTTTGTATTACGGACTGTTCGTCGCACGACGGGGGAAAGCAAAAGGCGACACTGCCCGAACATGGTGCATGCCGCAAGGACACAGCGACGTCGACGAGCGCACCAGCCAGGGGCGCGAAATCGCGCCGCCAGACGAGTGCCCCACGCCCGCCGATCAACCGATACGTGATGACCGCGACCAACGGTCGCGACGTTTCGCGTGATGCTTATTGCCGGAGCGCGTAGACAAACAGTGCGCTCCCCGCGGAGATGGCGACGTACTGGCGACCGTTGACCGAATACGTCATCGGGCCCGCCTGTACGTCGCCGCCGACGCTGGCCCTCCACAGCAACTGACCATTGCGCGCGTCGAGCGCCATGAAATACCCTTCGCGCCCACCAGTAAACAACAAATCCGAGGCCGTCGTCAGGATTCCGCTCGAGGTGAAGTCGGTCATCCTGAACTCCCATTTCTTTTCGCCCGTCTTCGGGTCGAACGCCTGAACAGCCCCCCATCCATCTTCTGGCAAGCGTCGGTTGATGGGCCCGCCGCGCAGTCCGATGTTCGGTCCTGTCGGGAACGTCCCGAAGAATGGACGCCCTTCGACATATTCCGTCGGAGGGCGCTGAAAGTAGGTCGCCGACGTATCCATCCAGCTTGGAATGTAGAAAAGACCGGTTCGTGGACTGTAGGAAGGGGAATACCAGTTGGTGCCGCCGATTGGATGCGGGGACACGACCGTGCCGTCGGCTGTTGGGCTCACGGTACCATGCGGCCTGCCAGCCTCATCGAGTCCAGCTGTCCACGTGACTTTGACGAACGGCTTGCCCGACAGAAACTGACCTGTGGTTCGATCGAGCACATAGAAAAAGCCGTTGCGGTTGGCCCACAGCATCACCTTGCGCAGTCGGCCTTGCCAGGGAATGTCAGCCAGGACGGGAACCTGTGTGGAGTCAAAATCAAACAGGTCGTGCGGGGTGAACTGGAAGTGCCACTTCAAGCGTCCAGTGTCCGCATCGACCGCAATCACAGAGTCGCTGTATAAGTTGTCGCCGGCCCGTTTGGTGCCGTCCCAATCCGGTCCCGGATTGCCGGTGCCCCAGTATGTGAGGTTGAGCTCAGGGTCGTACGACCCCGTGACCCAGATCGGCGCTCCTCCCGTTTTCCACGAATCACCTGCCCAGGTTTCGTTTCCCGGCTCACCCGGCTCGGGAATCGTCTTGAATCGCCAGACTTCCTTGCCGGTACGCGCGTCGAACGCTGCCAGAAACCCGCGAACCCCGTAGTCACCTCCGGCAGGCCCGACGATGACGTTGTCTTTGACGACAAGGGGTGCCACCGTCAGAGCGTAGCCCGCCTCCGGTCTGGCACCGTCAATGGCGATGTTCCAGATCACACGGCCCGTCTTGGCATCGAGCGCAATCAGGCGTCCATCGAGGGTTCCCATGAAGAGGGTCTGATCGAGAATGGCAACGCCACGATTCACGCGACCGCAACACGGGCGGGCCTGAGAAGATGGGGCGTGGGAATAGATCCAGAAGACGCGTCCGGTGACCGCGTCCAGAGCCACGACGTCGTTCGGCGCCTGGACGGTATACATGATGCCGTCAACGACCAATGGGGTTGCCTCGAACTTTTCCAGCGACTGCGCTTGAAAAACCCACTGCAGCTCCAGGTCTTTCACATTCGCCGGCGTCAACTGCGCCAGAGGGCTGTGTCGCTGGCCCAGGAGATTCCCCGAGTAGGTGAGCCAGTTCTGCGGCTCGCGGTCAGCCCGAACGACGCGATCGAACGAGACCTGCGCCGAGATCGAGATACTCGCAACGAGCATCAGTGCGAGTATGCGTGCAATCATCGGGACCCCTTCAGCGACGCGAGGTAACTCACCACATCTGCAACTTCCTGCATGCTCAGCTTTTCGCGATACGAAGGCATTGGAGAGGTTTTCAGCAACTCGTACGAGCGCAGCGAAGACTTCGAAAGCGAGACAAGCTGCTCTTTGGAGTCGAGCAGCTGCAGCGTGAACGTGTCCTGGTTCATCAGTCTTCCGTTGACGGTCACACCGTCACGTGTGACGGCCCGGGCGAAGCGATTCTCTTCTCGAATCTCCGCGTCGGGCTGAAGGATGGATTTCTCCAGTTCGACACGACGACGTGCGGCCCCCACACTTGTCAGATCTGGCCCGACCCGCGCGCCACGGTCGCCGACACTGTGGCAGGTGAGGCACTGCCCCTTGCCCTCGACAATCGTCCTGCCGCGCCCGGCGTCGCCTACGGTTGTCGTGTCGGTGGATCCGACGGCTGCCATCGATCGGAGGTAGGCGACGATGGTCCCGGCTTCCGCTTCCGAGAACTTGCTCGGCGGCATCGGCGTTCCGGTGATGCCACCGATGATGATCCGAACGAGGTCCTCGTCTGAAGTCGCGCGCCTGAACTGGCCGCTGGCCAGTCTGACGCCTGCGATCGCGTCCCCGTCAGGACCGTGACAACCGACGCACGTTGATTGGTAAAGGCGCCCGCCAGCTTCAATGTCGGCTGGCGTATACGCGTGCTGAGCCTCGAGGTGGCCCGCCGTTCCCAGCGCAACCACCGCCAGGAGCAATATGCGAAGGACCATTACTTACACACAAAGTTCGCCGCGTCGTCCGTGCTCCCGTTTCCTTTATACGTGGCCACTTGTGGGTACGGGCACAGGGGACGCGTGCGGGTCACCTTGCCGTCGGTGCTGCGCGACGCCACGATCTGACCAGGCGCCTGACCTTTCTCGACCCACTGTTCGAGCGCGCTCACCATGTCGAAGGTATTCGGACCTTCGCCACCGCCACAGTGGGCCATTCCCGGCGCCATGAAGAGACGGTAGGAGTTCTGAATCCTGCTGGCGCCACCCATCGTGTCGACCACACTCTTGTAGTACTGGACGCTGCTTCCCGGAGAAATCTGCGGGTCACCCCAGCCGTGATACTGAATCAGCTTTCCTCCACGGTCGAAGAATGCTTTCAGGTTCGGCTCGAGCGCGTTAATCGTATTGTTGTCTGTCTGCTCCGCAAGGACGATGTCGGTTTCGAACTTGAAGCTTCGAGGATCCCAGTTCGGATCCTTGAAGACCACATACTTGAAATGGTCGACCGACGTGGCAAAGGGCTGCGGGCCACCCCAGGTTCCCCACCCGGCTTCACTTCCTGGCTGCAGGCCAGGGATCTCGCGCTTCGTGCGCGGATTCGTCGCAGCCGAATACACCTGTCGCGCCGCTTCTACCTGTGACGAGTTCAGGCAGGACGCATCGTCGGCACCTTTGCAGGCCAGCACACCAGGGTCGAATTTGCAGCGAGTGGGATCCTCCAGGACCCCGTCCTTGACCCCATCCAGCATGTCGCACGCCTGGAGCACCGCATTGCGAATGACGGGATACTTGGCCGGTGGTATGTAGCTGTCCTCTTCCTTGTGGACAGCCTGGGCGACGCGAAGCGACTGCGCCGCACGCCCCGTCCAGTCGCTCGCCGGAGCTCCGGCAATGATGCCGTCGAAGTCAGCCGGAAAACGTTGCGCTTCTTTCAGACCCTGGCGGCCGCCTGCCGAACATCCATTCCAGTAGGAGAACCGCGGAGCGTTGCCGTAGAACTCGGAGATGACCTTCTTCGCGGCAACGGTCATGTCGTGAACCGATCGATAGCCAAAGTCGACAAGTTTCTCCGGATGCCCCAACGCAAAGCTCGCGCTTCCGCCCTCGTGTCCGGTGTCGGTTGAGCTTGTCGCATATCCGCGACCGAGTGCCGCCATCATGGCCGGATACGCAATCGATCCGGTCCAACCGCCATTGCCCACCGCCTGGAACTTCCCGTTCCAGCCGGTCGCTGGCAACCACACTTCGATGTTGATCACCGAATCGCTGGTCGGTTTGAGTATGGCCGCGACACGGCAGAAGGCAGGCAGGCTCTTCAACACCTCGGCGGGCGGTGCGCCACGTCCTCCACGACCGGCAGCCGGCGGCGTAAAGGATCCGGCTGCAACAGTCTGTGCCAGCGTAATCGTCCCATCGGGTAGCGTAAGGGACGCGAGGCTTTCACATGACGCCGCCAGAACTGGCGCTGGAGTGAGGACGACAATTGACAGCACGAGGAAGACTGCTGGGAGCGCTCTCATGGCCTGTCTCCTTCTTCGAATGGCGCCACCGAGTGTCAGAATTGAGCGCACTCATCTTAGATCGGTTCGGTAAATTGCAGATTGCCGTACGTAGGCCGGACCTTTTAGGTCCGTAGGAGATTGCGTACGTAGGCCGGACCTTCAGGTCCGGCTCATTGGCGGGGCTAAAGCCCCGCCCTACGTACCCTAGGAAGGCAAGAAGATCTTACTGTCACGATCGCGGCAAGGAAGACGATCGCTGACGGTCATCGACCAGCTCCTTTGCGCTCCTGTTCTTTCAGCTTCTTCAGCTCATCCCGGTATTCCGGGTACATCGTGCTCGCTCCCCCGCGAGTGGTGACATATGGCAGCGCGTGACGGCCGGCGAACTCAGTGAGCTGAGTGTTGGTGCCGGGGAGATGATGCGGCACCGCACCCTGCGGTCGCTCCACTTCTTCAACGACGCCGCACGGGTACGGAGGTATCTGCTGGGTGAGGTCCAGTTCGTAGTCTGTGCTTCTGATGAACGGTTCGGTCAGATACACGGGATCGCTGACAATGGTCACGACGGTCAGACGGTTGCCATGCCGAATGAAATGTTCGGTCATCGTCGCCACGTCACTGCGCGCAACGCCGTTGCGACGGATGTAGCCTTCCTTGAGGTGCGTGGTGGTGACGGTCAGGATGTGCCCATCCCACTTAGCAGTTGAAAAGCCGGACCAGGTATGGGCGACATTTGGTGAAGGAGGGGTGCGTCCGTCCATGTAGATGGGCCGATCGACCGATCGCAGCCACTCCGCGTGCCATGCCGTGATCTCGCGCGAGACTGGATCGACCTCTTTCCAGAGTCGGACTTGCGAGGGGCCGCGCCAGATGTAGTCGGCAGAATGAGGCCGACATTGCCACTCTGGAAGTGTCAGAAGCGACGCATCCCAGGTTTCGGCCCGCATCCGACCCGCCTGACTAATCGGCAGGCCGAGATAGTCGCCGAGCTCCGGACCAGGTACACGTTCGGGCTGGTCCTCGTGCATGCGAGGAGCCCACTCCCCTGTGAAGTCGGTCTGGGCAAGCGCCGGCACGGCCGCACACAGCGTCAATGCAAACGCGAGCAACGCCTTCGCAATCACGACCCGGAACATGATGGAGTCCTCTCTGGGGGAAGGCAGCCTTCATGCGCGCGATCCGCGTTCATCCGCGTTCAAAAAGACTCCCGACCCCTTGTGACAGCTCAGGTATGATTGTCCGTACTCGAAACAGCGATGTCTACAGTAGTTTTCAGTTACTAGTTGTCAGTTGATTCGGTCCCGCGCCGAGTCAAACGTGGAGGCTGATCGTAGCAAGATCCGGAGCGTGAGCGACGGCTGCGCGTGGGGGTGGGGCCCCACGCGAACTAAATGAGGTGGATCGTGGCAGATTCACAGGACAACACCGAAAAAGATCCCGTCGGTCGACGCGACTTCTTTAAGGAGGCGGCCATAGGCGCCGCCGCCATCGTCGCAGGCGGGTCCTCCTCGTCGACCGCGGAAGCGGCACCAGCGCCACCGCGCCCTGGTGTGATCCTGCCTTCAGATGCTCAGGCAACGGTCGAATTGGGTACGACCGCGGCTCAGGCTCCTGCGGGGCAAGCCGTCCAAGGTGCCGGCCAGCCAGCATCGGATTTCATGGTCGATGTTCTCAAGAAGCTCGACCTGGAATACGCGGCCATCAATCCAGGTTCCACGTTTGCGGGTCTCCACGAGTCGCTCATCAATCACGGTCAGAACACGATGCCGCAGCTGCTGACGTGTTTGCATGAAGAGTCGGCCATGGCCATGGCCCACGGCTACGCCAAGGCGGCAGGCAAACCGATGGCGGTCATCCTCCATGGCACCGTTGGCTTGCTGCACTCGTCGATGGCGCTCTTTCAGGCATGGGCCGATCGTGTGCCCGTGTTTGCCATCGTTGGCCATCACAGAAATCCCGTCGGCATCGTCAACCGGCCGCACAGTGCCCAGGACATGGGTTCGCTGGTCCGCGACTTCGTGAAGTTCGACGATGAAGCCACGACGCTCGAGCGGTTTGCCGAGTCGGCCATGCGTGCGTATCGGATTGCGATGACCCCGCCAATGGGACCGACACTGCTCGTGGTGGATGCCGGACTTCAGGAGTCGATGATCCGAGACCGCGCCAGCCTGCGCATTCCGGCATTGACGATGGCATCACCGCCGCAAGGAGAGACGGCTGTCGTGCGAGAAGCCGCGCGGCTGCTGGTCAATGCAGAGAACCCCCTCATCCAGATTCAGAAAGTCGGGCGCACGCCTCGAGCCTGGGACCTGATGATCGAACTCGCGGAAACACTTCAGGCTCCTGTCGACGTGGGCGGCTACGGATCCTGGCAGGACTTCCCTTCCTGGCACCGATTCTACGGAGCCGGTGGGCCCGGTTACAAACCGGACGTGACGCTTGGACTCGAGGTCAGCGACATGTCGGCGGTGGCCCGAAGCGCGCGGGGAAGCGGCGGCAAGACGATTAGCATTTCGTCGGAACATCTCTTCCAGCACAGCAACATTCACGACTTCGGCCGGTACTCCGAAGTCGATCTGGTCATTGCTGCAGATGCGGAAGCGACGCTGCCGGCCCTTATCGAAGAAATCCGTCGTCTCGTGACACCCGATCGGAAGAGAGTATTCGAGGTGCGTGGCGAGCGAATTGGCGCTGCCCACAAGGAAATCCATGCGCGCTTCATCGAAGAGGCTCGCTACGGATGGAATGCGACCCCAGTCAGTATCGCGCGGATGATTGCGGAGCTCGGCGCCCAGATCAAGAACGACGACTGGGCGATCGTTTCGGGACATCAGTTCACCGGAGACTGGCAGCGACGCCTTCTCAACTTCGACAAACCCTATCGCTACAACGGGGATTGCGGAGGGTTTGGCATCGGGTACGACACGCCAGCCTCCGTCGGGGCGGCACTCGCCAACAAGAAACTCGGCCGACTGTCGATCGGCATTGTGGGTGATGGAGATCTGAATTACGCGCCAGGAGTCCTCTGGACGGCTGTCCATCACCAGATTCCACTGCTGCTCGTGGTCCACAACAACCGCGCGTATCACCAGGAAGTGATGATCATTCAGCGCATGGCTGGCAACCGCGGCCGTGGATCCGGCCGATCGCACCTTGGCAACGTTATCCAGGATCCGAACATCAACTACGCGCAGATGGCCAAGTCATACGGGATGTACAGCGAAGGACCAATCGAGAACCCAGGCGAGCTCGCGGCCGCGTACGGCCGGGCACTCGCCAAAGTCCGCGCCGGCGAGCCGGCCCTCATCGATGTGATCTCGCAGCCGCGACAGGGACGAGCGACATAGGGAAAGTAAACTGGTGTAGCGCGGACCCTTCAGGGTCCGCGTGTAAGTAGGAAAGTTCAAAGTGAAAAGTGAAAAGTTCAGAGTTTTGATGCTGGTGCTGACGGTGGGGATGGTTACCTCGGACTCCGTGGCGCAAACACCAACAGCTCCGGTTCAAAACCCGACGCCTGCCGCGTCCAGCGGAGATGCCAAGAAAGGTAAGGCACTTTTCGAACAGACCTATCGCTGCTACGCCTGCCACGGTTTCGACGGACAATCCGGGTCGCCACGGCTCGTGCCGATGGCGCGTACCGAAGACGCCTTTATCGCGTATCTCCGCAAGCCATCGACACCGGCCATGCCTCCGTTCGCGGATGCGCCAACCGCCGACCTTGCTGATGTGTACACGTACATTCGTTCGCTGCGGCCCGAAGCACCTCCTCTCGAAAACATTCCGCTCCTGAAAGACATCCTCGAACAGGTGAAAAAGAGATGACGCTAACCTGTCGGCGGGTCTAAAGACCTGCCTCTACCAGAACTCCACAGTTGCGATTAATAGCCACCGAAGAGGCCTGCGCGTTTCCCGAGCAAGTTGCAGCCATACGCACCCTCGCCGCTCATCCAGGTGACGATGCGGATCTGGCTATGTGGAATTGGGTGTTCTCACCAGGCAACGGAACCCTGTTGAGGCGGCTTCTTGACCTCGACACCGAGCGGATTGCGCTCATGGACGAGTCCGGTGTGGCCGTCCACGTGCTGTCGTTGACCGCGCCAGGCGTCCAGATGTTCGATGCCGATACCGCAACGAATATTGCCAGGGATACGAACGATCAGCTGGCCGACGCCATCCGACGACATCCGACACGGTTTGCGGCGCTCGCCAGCTTTGCTCCACAGGACCCCAGGAGAGCGGCAAAAGAAATCGAAAGGGCCATCACGAAGCTGAAGCTGAACGGACTGATCGTCAACTCGCATACGAATGGAGAATACCTCGACGACCGGAAGTTCTGGCCCATCTTCGAAGCCGCGGTTGCGGTCAAGGCACCTCTCTACATCCATCCCCGCAACCCGCCGTTGCCGGCCTCACTGATCCTGAAGGGTTCGTACAATCTGTACAGTGCCATATGGGGATTTCAGGTCGAGACTGGTATTCACGCGATGCGTCTCATCGTGAACGGCGTGTTCGATGCCTTCCCCGAACTGACGATCGTCCTCGGTCACATGGGCGAGGGTCTCCCGTTTTGGCTCTACCGAATCGACCGCCGATGGCGGGGCACGTTGAAGAGAGGGCGGCCAAGCGACTATGTCAGAAACAATTTTGTGATGACGACCAGTGGCGTCAACTCACACGAGACGTTGAAGTACTGCCATTCGGTTCTGGGAGCCGACCGTCTCATGTTTGCAATCGACTATCCGTACGAGGACACGCCCGAGTCGGTGGAGTTCATTCGGACTGCCCCGCTCGCGAGCGTCGACCTCGAGAAGATCGCTCACCGAAACGCCGAAAGGGTTTTTGGGATCGCCCCGAGCACCGCCTGACCATGCGCCTTTGTCGATTCGGAAATGGCCGGTTGGGATTGGTCGAGGCCTTGCAGGTCCGAGATGTGACGGCCGCGCTCGACGTCCTTCCCAGTTACCGCCACCCGCTGCCCTCGTACGACGTGCTGATCGCGAATCTCGGACAGGTGGCCGAACGCGTGCGGGCTGTTGCTGCATCGTCTCAGGTACTACCACTCTCGAGTCTGACGCTGCTGAGCCCGGTCGCGAACCCTGGCAAGATCATCGGGGCGCCGGTCAATTATCAAAAGCACCTGGACGAAGCCCGCGGGGACGCCGAGCTCCACCACGACAACCCGGTCGCCCCGATTCACAAAGCCGGCGTGTTCCTCAAAGCCAATAGCTCCCTCGTCGGACCTGGGGAAGGCATCACGCTCAGGAAACTCGACCGGAGGAACGACCACGAGGTTGAACTGGCGGTGATTATTGGGAGGGCCGCGACGAACGTGGCACGCGCGGATGCGCTCGACTACATCGCCGCTTACTGTATCGGCCTGGATATCAGCGTACGAGGTCCCGAAGAACGCAGCCTTCGTAAGTCGCCCGACAGCTACACGGTGCTCGGTCCGTGGCTCGTGACCGCCGATGAAATACCGGATCCCGGCGCGCTCGATTTGCAACTCACCCTTAACGGTGAAACCCGCCAGAGCTCGAACACCCGGTATATGATTCTAGGAGTACCAGACTTGGTGGAGTTCGCCTCGTCGTTCTACACGCTGTATCCCGGCGACGTCATCATCACCGGAACACCGGAAGGCGTGAGCCCCATCCAGCCCGGCGACGTGATTGTCGCCTCCATCGAGCGAATCGGGACGATGGAGGTGAAAGTGCAGCAGGCAGTGACAGTGGCAGTGGCAGTAGGCAGTAGGAGCCAACCATGAATTCCCCAACGTTCTTCGTCAAACCGGAACGCACGGAGGAGTGGAAAGAGTTCTACCAGCGGCTGGACAGCAAGGGTACGGCTCCGCTGTGGGAAGTGCTCGCGCGGTTGGTGCGTGTCGATCCGCAGACTGCTTGCGTGCCAGCGCTCTGGCGTTACGACGAGATCCGCCCGCTTCTCATGGAAGCCGGGCGTCTCATCACCGCAAAGGAGGCCGAGCGCCGTGTCCTGATGCTGTTGAACCCGGGCTTGCAGGGCACACCGCAGATCACCCAGAGTCTCTATGCAGGACTTCAGCTGATTCTTCCTGGTGAGGTTGCCCCCACTCATCGCCATGTCGCCTCAGCCTTGCGCTTCGTCATCGAGGGTCAGGGCGCGTACACCGCCGTGGACGGCGAGCGCACCACGATGCATCCTGGCGATTTCATTCTCACGCCGTCGTGGACCTATCACGACCATGGCAATCCGGGCACGGTTCCCGTCGTCTGGCTCGACGGTCTCGACATCCCCATCGTCAACATGTTCGACACGAGTTTCGCCGAGCATCACCCGGCCGAGTCGCAGCCCGTGAGCCGACGCGAAGGAGATGCTGTCGCTCGTTACGGGGCAAACCTGCTGCCCCTCGAACACAAAGGCCCGAGTCTCGCGGCGCCCATGTTCACCTACCCATACAGTAGAAGTCGCGAAGCCCTGGATCGACTCAACCGACAGGGTCCGCTCGACGCGTGTCACGGCATCAAAATGCAATACGTGAACCCCGCGACCGGTGGATACCCACTTCCAACCATCGGCGCCTTCATTCAACTGTTGCCCGGCGGGTTTCAAGGGAGGTCGTATCGCTCGACCGACGCGACCATCTACTGCGTCGTCGAGGGACGCGGGCGCAGCCAAATCGGAACGAGTTCGCTCGTGTGGGGACCTCGTGATGTCTTCGTGGTCCCCTCCTGGCACGCCGTGTCTCATGAGGCGCAGAGCGAGACCGTGCTGTTCAGCTTCTCCGATCGGCCGGCGCAGAAATCGCTGGGGTTGTGGCGTGAGGAGGTCCTGACGAACTGAACCCGCCAAATACGCGCGCTGCCGTCCAGCCGGACCTGAAGGTCCGGCCTACGTACGTACGTAGTCCCTTCCGTAGAAGCGGGTCTTTAGACCCGCCGTGCCCGTGTCTCTACGGCAGCGCGAAAACATAGAGCGCATTGTAGCGACGTGTGGGCTTGAGCCCAGCCTGGTTGATGAGGTTCCCCGTAATCAGACCTTCACCGGTAAACACCGCGACGTACTGTTTCCCGTTCACCGCGTACGTGATGGTGCTGTTGGTAATAGTGCCACCCAGCGTCGTTTCCCAGAGAACCTTGCCACTCTCCGCATCGAACGCTCGAAACTTCTGGTCCAGGTCTCCCCAGAAGACGACATCGCCCGCTGTCGCAAGCATGGCACCGTTGCCCGGCGCGCGCCCCTTGTAGATGTGGCGAATCTCACCGGTCCCGGCGTTGATGGTCGCAATCCCAGCAAACTCATCGGGGTTCGCTCCGGGACGCCTGGCACCTACCCGCGACTCTGGCTTCGCCGGCTGACCCTCCGTTTCAGGCACCGCTGCCGTCATGTCCAGGCAGTTGTCCACGTACGGGACAAAGAGTGAGTTCAGTCCCGGGTGGTACGCCATTGGCCAGTAACTTTTCGTGTTCCAGAAACAAATCGTTCGCCGTTTACCAGGTTCGTCAACGAGCACGTTCTGGTTGATGAATGTTTTGCCCGTCTTCACATCGATGTCGGAAACGAGAAAATTGGGAGTGTCGTAGGGGAACGGCGTGGCCCAGAGAAACTGGCCGGTGGCTCGATCGAGGGCCCAGACACCGCCGCCTTCTCCCACCGTCATGGCGACATCGCGCGGCTGGTTCCGAGGAATCTGTGGATTGATCCATTTCACGAACTTCGGGTCTGGATTGACCACCGTTCGCACCAGCACGCGTTCGTTCGTGTAGTCGAGATCCCAGTCGTCACCCGGAAGGTGCTGGTAGTACCACACCAGCTTGCCCGAATCAGGGTTCAGAGCAATCGTCGAGTTGCTATAGAGATCTGCGGGGGCAGACAGTGGAATGGCTCTGGGATTCCCACCATGACGTGCCGCTCTCGTGTTGGGCATCGGATTGGCAACGCCCCAGACGATCAAGCGACGGGCCGGGTCGTATCCGCCTGCCAATCCCCACGGCGATGCCAGACGTTCGTTCGGCGGCGAACCGCCCCATGTTTCGTCTCCTGGCTCACCCGCCGCGGGCACGGTGTAGAAGCGCCAGAGTTCCTTTCCGGTGCGCGCGTCGTGGGCGGAAATGTGACAGTTATCGCGTTCACGTCCGCAGGCTCTCCCCGAGATGACCTTGCCATCAGCAACGATCACACCCGAGATCAGCGCTCCGTTCGACTTGGTTTCCCAACGGACCGCGCCGGTTCGAGCATCGAGCCCGACAACGAATCCGTCCGGTGAGGTGAACAACACGAGATCTTCATAGATCGCGAGCGCCTTGGTTCGGCTGGGACCCGTTCCCATCGGACGCTGATGCTCCCAAATCGGTTGACCAGTCGCCGCGTCGAGCGCCAGCACGCTGGCGCCCGGCGCAATCATGTACATCACGCCTCGGTACACGATCGGAATGCTCTCCTGCGCACCCATCCCCAACTCTTTTTTGAAGACTTCTCGCAACTGCCCGACGTTCTGGCGGGAGATCTGCTTCAGCGGACTGAACCGTTGCGCGTCGTAGGTCCGGCTGTACATCAACCAATCGTCGGGGCTTGGATTGACGAGCATCTCCTGGGTGACGGGGACAAAGCTGGTAACGCCTGTCGAGCCCTTGGTCGGAGCCGGCCCAATCTGCGCCCGAGCCACGGGGGTCAGCAGGACCAGCGCGACAAGGTTTGCAAGAAGGAATATTCGAGTCATCAACGATTCTCCACAGCCTTATTGAGTCGCCGCACTACCCTCGGGCTGGCGTCGATCCACGCCCCCCTCGAGGACATCGTGAGCGGCGTCATAAACAATCACCTCGGCGACGCCTTGATTACCACCTTCGAGAAGCTGGTGTCCTCTGGCTCGCAATAGCGCGATCGTGTCGTTCGAGAGCGCGAACCGCTCGTAAGTGATTCGATCGGGAAGCCACTGGTGATGAAAGCGCCCGGCGTCGACGGCTTCCTGCGCATTCATGCCGAAGTCGATGGCATTCAGTATCGTCAGGAGTACGGTGTTGATGATGGTGCGACCTCCGGGACTGCCGGTCACCATGAACAGCTTTCCCTCTTTCGCCACAATCGTTGGCGTCATGCTGGAGAGCATGCGCTTTCGAGGCTGAGCGAGGTTTGGCGGCGTGCCAATCAGGCCTCCGGCTGTCGTGAGATCCGGGGCAGCGTTAAAGTCCCCCATTTCGTTGTTGAGGAGGAATCCGGCACCCGGTACCACGATTCGCGACCCATATTCTTCCTCGAGCGTGTAGGTGAGCGCTACGGCGTTTCGCTCTACATCGACCACAGAAAAGTGAGTCGTCTCGATGCTCGCCGGCGGCCACGAGAATGTCACCGGTGACGACTTGGATGCGAGATCCGAAATGGTCCGCCGTAACGCCTGCGCATATTCCTTCGAGACGAGACGCTCCACCGGCATCTGCAAGTTGAAATCCGAGTCGCCGAGATGCGCGGCTCGCTCGGCGAACGCCCGGCGCATTGACTCCGCGATCACATGAACGTTCTGGGCCGAACCGAATCCAGAGGAAGCAAGGTCATACCCTTCAAGGACATTCAGCATTTGCACGAGCGCAACGCCGCCTGAACTGCTAGGGGGCATAGAGATGATCTCGTGATTTCGGTACGTGCCTCGAACGGGGACCCGCCTCTGCGCCTGGTAGGCCCGGAGGTCGTCCCGCGTGATGAGCCCGCCATGAGCTTTCATCTCCTTCTCGATGAGCAGCGCGGTCTCACCTTCATAGAATCCGGAAGGCCCTTGATCGGCTATGCGCTGAAGCGTGCGTGCGAGATCCGGTTGCCTCAGGATGTCACCAGCCTCGTATGGAGTGCCGTTCTTTGAGAACTGCGCGAGTGATGCCCGATATGGCTTCATCTCCTCAAGTACGCCCCCGAGCGAACGCGTAAGGCCTATTGAGATCGTGAATCCGTCACGGGCCAACCTGACGGCTGGATCAACCAGACGCTTCCACGGGAGCTTCCCGTGGTCCAGCCAAGCGAGGTGGAGGCCCGCCACTGTGCCAGGCACCGCTACCGACAAGTGACGCCAATGGTGTGCCGTTCGAATCGTAAGTCCCGTCCTTCAGAAACATCGTCGGCGAGGATCCGGTCGGCGCCATTTCACGGAAATCGTACGCAACAGCATTCCCCGCCACAGGCCGGAATACGAGAAACCCGCCACCACCAATATTGCCGGCGGTGGGATGAGTGACAGCAAGGGCAAAGGCGGTCGCCACGGCCGCATCAATCGCATTCCCGCCGTTCCTGAGAACCATCGCCCCGACCTTTGACGCGATCTCGCTCGCCGAAATCACCATCCCTTTCTTGGCGCGAATGGGCTGCGATCCGGCTTCGGGGAGGTGAATCGATGTACACCCGCGATGATGAGGATGGCGAGCGCCCACAATTTCCGCATGGAGCCTCAAAGGAAAGCCTTCGGTCCCAGTCCTCAGCCCAAAGCCGAAAGGCCTAGAGCCTATCTGGGCCAGCACGGCGTCGGGTCCCATCCCGTGGCATCCGCGAGCTTCTTGAACGTATAGGTCCTCAGGAAGGGCCCGGTGAGATAGGTCGGATCCTCGACGCTCGCGGTCACCGCCAGATACGTATCGCCCTCTTGCCCGTCGAGGACGGTCATGTGCTCGGTGAGCACGGCGTTGCCGCTGTGCGGGACGCCATTCTTTCGGATATAGCCCGGACGCAGGTTCGTCGTGACCACGCGCAACGTGCCCCCGCGCGCCGGTGCCCGACCGGGATTTCGACCTCCCGGCACGAACCCAAGCCCGCCGAGATCCAGCAGCGCGCGACCGGCGACGAGCCACTGTGCGTTTGAGTATCCCTGCCACGTGGCTCTCGCCCGCTGTTCGGGCGGTGTCGGGATTCCAAAGTGCAGCGACCGGGTCTGCGTGCCGGCGTCGGTCTCCACGCGGAGCGTCATGTCGTTTTCCCAGGTGATGTGCAGGCGTCCCGGCCGCTGCATCACGCCGACGGCTCCGTAGGCCTTGCACTGCAGGCCTTCGCTTTCATCTTTCGAGGGATCCCAAGCGTTGGCGAGCTTTGCGAGCTTCCGGGTTCAGCGGCAGGTACGCGATGTCGCCTTTCTGCGGTGTCACGCGGAATCGCCATTCATCGACAATGATCGAGGCCCAGTACCCGGTGAGATCGATTGGCGCGGCCGCTCGCGGATTGGTCGCCTGAGGCGCCTGTCCGCGCCCTCGCTGAGCGTGCACACCCGCAGGCGCGATGAGCCACGCCAGAGCAAGCGATACGACGGGCAACGCCAGAAGCGCCACGTCCTGATCTTTCCCCCGCCACAACGTCACAATATTTGAACCAGAAGCACGAAATTCAAACCGAAGTCACGACGAACATGAAGTCTTCGTGTCTTCTGACCTTCTGTCTTCGTGTTCTGCCTTTCCGTACTTCTGGAGCTTCTGACTTCTGGCTTCTTGCGTCGCGTCAGTCCTTTGTAGATCGCCTCCACGAACATGTCCGGCGTCCAGGACGGATTGGTCCCGAATCGTCCATCCCAATCCTCGGTGGGTTTCGCGGCTTTGATCTGCGCGAGGGTCATACCCTTTTTCATCAGATCCTGTACGCGATCACGGATGATCGTCACCATGTCCCGGTAGTACGCGACGTCAGCCGTATCTCCAATTCGTCCATGGCCGGGAATCACCATGGTCCCGCCCTCGGTGCGGAACTCGGCAATGCTCAAGTCGAGAATGCGGTTCAGCCCGTCGAGGATCCCCTGGATACTGCCGCCCCGCTCGATATCGATGACCGGGAAATTCGTCATGGAGAAGAGATCCCCGGCGCTGATGACGTCGGAGCCGCGGAAATACACGAAGCTGTCGCCGTCGGTATGCGCGGCAGGCTGGTGCACGATGAGCACACCCTCTCCGTTGAAGAAGTGGCTGAGCTTCATCTGCTTCCCAAAATACGTCTCGGTCGGCAGCCCCTTGGTGAGGACCGTTCCCTGACTGCTCCCTTCACTCAACCGAGCCAGCACGTTCTCGTGGGCGATCACCGACGCATCTTCGGTAATATCCGGTCTGTCTCCGATGACGTTGCCGCCCGAAAACGTTCTGCCCGCGACGACCAGTTTGGCGTTGCCGCCGGTGTGATCCGGATGGAGATGGGTATTGATGATGTAGCGAATCGGCTTGGCGGGCGCCGGTGAGGACGTCACGGCATGAAACGACGGAATGCTCGTCCCAAGGCACGTGACACCTGTACACGGCTTGGCGGCGGACGGGGTGGCGGTGACTGCCGTGGCCAGAACTTGAATGGCCGCAATCACCTTGTCGCTCATCTCCGCGGTCCCGCTGTCCACGACCAGCACACCATCCCGGCCAACCGACACCGCGATGTTGCCGCCGGCGCCGGCCAACATGTACACGTTGCCGCGCACCGGGACGATTTCAATCTCCGCGCCGCCAGACGCGGGCGCCGTTGACTTCTGCTGGGCGAAGACGGTTCGCGGTCAGCGCGGTCAATCCGATCGCGGCAACGACGGCCAACAGACGGCGCTCGGCTTGTGTGTGCACGACTGGTGACTCCTGCCGGCGGGTCTAAAGACCCGCCTCTACAACTCAAACCGGGTCTAAGACCCGCCTCTACAATCTACGGCTTTGCGTTTGCGGCTCGCTCAATTTTTCTTGCCAGTTCGGGGTGCATCGTCGCAGCGCCGCCGAGTGTGACTTCCATGGGAAGGTTGTGCTTCTGTCCGAACTCGCCGAGGAATGGATTGGCTCCCGGCAAATAATGCGGAACCTCACCCGCAGGTCGATCGACTTCCTCCACGACCGTGCAGGGATACGGAGGAATCTGCTGGTTCAGCGCCAGTCGATATTCGCTGCTGCGAATCATGGGCTCGCTCAGATACACCGGGTCGTAGGCGATGGTAATCCACGTCAGGTAGTCGCCCCGCCGGATCCAGGTACTGCGTCAGCGTCGCCTTATCGCTCGAGGGAATGCCATTTCGCCTGTAGTAGTCTTCCTTCAGATGTGTCGTGGTGATCTTCAGCGCGTCACCGACCCACTCGGCCGTGGAGAAGCCTCCCCAGGTATGCGCGGCCAATGCCGATGGTCGCGGCGCGGCCATCCATATAGTACGGATTGTCAACCGATCGCAGCCACTCGGCATGCCACGCGACGATTTCGCGTGAGACCGGATCAACCTCTTTCCAGATCCGAACCTGCGACGGCCCTCGGGAGATGTACATGGCCCCGTGCGGCCGGCACTGCCACTCTGGCAGCGTATAGAGGGAAGCGTTCCACGCCTGAGATCGAAGGCTGCCGGCGCGACTGAGCGGAATGCCGAGGAATTCGCCAATGTAGGGATTCCCGGTATTGTCTTCATCCTGCACGGGCGCCCATTCACCGGAAAAATCCATCTGGGCGGCCGCGGGAACAGTGATGAGCATCATCACCGGCAACAGCAGTAGTACCAAGGGGACAGGCAGTCTGGTTCGGTTCCCCATATCACCCCCGCCGGACAATGATCAGGCTGAAAAATCGCGCGGGCACGTGCGGAGCCCGACGCGGCTGGGAGGATTGTAACTCCCAGCCGCGTGAGGCGAAAAGCCTCGCTAGAACTGATATTTCACCGCGAACTGCATCACTCGTGGCGAGTTCTGAATCACCGAGCTGATCTGGCCGAACGTTGGGCTGATCAGACTCAGATTAGGCAGTCCCCACTGGATCCAGTTGAACGCGTTGAACGCCTCCCAGCGGACCTCGATGCTGTGAGCGTTCGCCAACCGGAAGTTTCGGCTGAGCGCAAGATCCAGATTGTGGTTGCCGAGACCCCGAATGCTGTTGCGCTGCATCGTGCCGAACGTCCCTAGGTCTGGTTGCCGAAAAGCGAGCGGGTTCAGATATCTTCGCGCTCCATTAACCGGATTTGTCGACTGATCGTCAAACGGATCGTCGAGAATCTGGTTTGGTCGTTGCGTCCCTTGCTGACCATTCAATGCCCGATCCGCACCCGTGACGACATTCAGCCAGGGACCCGTGATCGCCCTGTAGGCCCCCACGAGCCGCCAGCCAGAGGCGATCGCGCGCCACGTGGCGTTCTGGAAGTCCGGCGACTGAGCGCTGGCAGTCATGGAGAAGTTGTGCTGCCGGTCCGAGGCGCAATTGCCATCGTCATAGCCCGGATCCTCGGGCTTGTTGTAGCCAGTTCCAATGTTTGTTGTGCCGCCACCGCCCCCTTCCGGCGAGCCGAAGCATTGGGACAGCGCGTAGTTTGCGGTGACGCCAATCCCACGGACGGTCCGACGAGAGGCGGAGAGAATCATGCCGTGATAACGCTGTGTACCGTCGGTCACGTACAGGTCCAGGGCACCGTAATACTGGCCGTTTGCCGGATCGGCGAGCGTCAGGGGACGACGGGCATTGGTATTGGCCGTCGAGGCGCCCGGAAGGAAAATCGCATTGTTGAGGGGCGTTGACTCCCAAATGTTGTTGGTGCGGCTCCCCACATAGCCGGCCGTGACAAGCCAGTCGGATCCAATCTGCCGTTCGACTGTGGCGTTCCACAGATGCACAGTCGTCGAGTCCATCTCGTTGCTGAGACTGAGGAACGGACCGTTGAGTGAAAACGGGGCGTTCTGATCGAACGTGACCGGAAAGATGTTGGTCTGTCCGCCTGGGCTGCCCAGGAACGGATCGTCCAGGCCTCCGGGAGGGCTGTTCAGCCTTACTTCAGAGCCCCATGGCGGGGCTACGGAGGTGTTGAGGTGAAACTGCGCGTTCACGAACTCAAAAGCTTTACTGTAGGCCACGCGAACCGACGTGCGCCCATCGCCGGTCGGATCCCAGGCGAGGCCGACACGGGGCGCCAGGTTCTTCCACTGTGTGCGCATACCGGCTTGGGACGGAAAATCCGGATCGCCAGGGAAGTACAGCCCGGCCGGCCCATTTGGGAAAACCGTGCTCTTGACCTTCTGCTGGAACCTGCCCACGTCGAACTGATACACGGCTCCGTTCACCAGTTGCTGAGGATAGAACGGCTCCCATCGAAGACCGTAATTCAGGGTCATCCGGGAATTCAGCCTCCACGTGTCCTGGCCATACACCCCAAGGTACGTCTGCGCCATGTCCAGTGTGTTCGGGGCAGCCTGCGTTAGCCCGGCGACCCCCATTCGTCCCACGAGAAAGTCAGACAACGGCAAGCCGGTCTGCGTCCCGTCGATCGTGAACTGTCCAGGGGAACGGACGTTCGCCAACGAAAGTGACGTCCAATGCGCAACGTTGGCACCAAATCCAAACTGGTGATTTCCGCGAACGAACGTGGCATCGTCGCTGATCTGGAACATGTTGGTGTTGAACGTCGATTCGCTTTCCGTTCCACCACCGAGCTGGAATCCCGTCGAGTTGGCTCCACCTGCCCCGACCGTCAACAGCATGTAGTGCGGTCTGTAGCTGTAGATGTTGATACCCACTTCAGGCGCGGAGAAGAAGTCGGTGCTCGTGCGATGGATAGAGGTGCGGTTGAACGCAAAACGAACGGCATTAAGCGTTGTGGGACTGATGACATTGTTCCAGCCGACCGCCGTGGTCTGGGCCAGATTGTCCCTGCCACCGATGCGAGTGACGAGGACGTTCTGCTCGGCAGACGGCAGATCGAACGGTGGCGGTGTGACGACCTGATACGCGATGTACCGCCCGAAGAACGAGTGCTTCTCATTCCACTGGTAGTCGACCTTGCCGACAAACTGATGATCGTCGGTTTTGGCCGGAACGCCGTACTGAAGCAGGCCGCAAGGATCAGTGGTCGTTGGCAGTTTGCTGGTGATGTTGAGCGCGGCGCGACTGAACAACGCAGGATTGATCCGGTTGCCGACGTACGGCGCTGTCAGGTTGCGCTGAACCCCACCGTTGCAGGCAGGTGACGCGTACGTCGTAAAGTCGCCCGCCAGCATCTGCACCGTGGGTACGAAAGCGCGGTTATCGGTCGGTATCTGACGGATGTTCGACCCCTGATAGGCGCCGAAGAAGAAGACCCTGTCGCTCACGATTGGACCACCAAAGGTCACGCCGTACTGATTGCGTTTCAGTCCGTCGTCCTTACGCGAGCCGTCCGGATTCTTAGCCGCAAACGGATCCGTGGCGTTGAAGTTGTGATGCCTGAAGAACTCGAAAGCGCTGCCGCGGAATTGATTAGTGCCCGACTTGGTCACGGCAGTGACGGCCGCTCCCGAGTGCATCCCGTTCTGCGCCGTCATTGCGCTCGTCTCCGCCTTAAATTCCTGCAGCGCATCAGGGAACGGCAAAGGCAGGTTCAGGTTGTCGTAGGGATTGTTGTGATTCGCTCCGTCGAGCGTGTACGAAACGCCGAATGAAAGTCCGCCGGCCACCGAGAAAGCCAATCCACCTTGCATACTCCGGCTTGTCGCGTTCAGATTCGTTTGTGGGACGACGGCCGGGAGAACACTGATGAGGTCGGCCGGATTGCGCCCGTTGAGCGGCAACTCCAGAATGCGCCGGTTGTCCATGACCTGGCCGACGCTGGTGTTCCGCGTTTCGACCATGGTCGTGTTGCCGGTCACCGTGATCGTTTCCGCGACCTCACCAAGCTGCAGCACGACATCGACCACCGGATTCGCACTGACCTGCAGCACGATGCCGGTCTGCTGAAACGTCCGGAACCCCTGCAGCTTGACTTCCAGTCGATAGGGTCCGACCGGAAGATTCGCCAGGACGTACGCACCACTTGTTTCCGACACGGTGCTTCGCGTCACGCCGGTGTCGGTTTGTGTCGCGGTGACGTCAGCTCCAGGCAGCACACCACCGCCTGAGTCTCTGACGATGCCACTCATTTGAGCGGTGGCCTGGGCAAACGTGGTCGTAGAGGTGAGCACAACGAGCAGTGTGCCAACGAGACCCGTCACGAGACGTTTCATCATAGCCATATCTCCCCGCTGAAAGCGGTGCATCACGTTGAAAATGTCGCGATTTTCTGGAGTATAGCAAGCACCGTGATGATGTTCAACACGTGTGACCGCGCAAATTCGGGAAAGGATGAGCTGGCAGATCATGAGGATATACTCCACGATGGCTTGTCATCCTTCTTGGCGTCGTGACGACAACCACATGGCGTTAGGACCACCATTTCGGGCAGAACACATCGGGAGCCTGCTGCGCCCTGAAAAGCTGCTGCAGGCTCGGACGGCAGCCGAGGGCGATCAGTACCGCAACGTCACTGGCCCGCTCCGTTATTCACAGTTGAAAGACATCGAAGACGAAGCGGTGCAGGAGGCTGTGCGCCTGCAGGAAAGCGTCGGGCTGCAGGTTGTCACCGACGGAGAATTCCGCCGGCGTTCCTGGTTTCAGGATTTCCTGCTCTCCTTGTCCGGCACCGCCATCACCTGGATCGATGCCGCAGAAACAGTCTCGGCTGCTCTGCCGTTCCGAACCGATACCTCCGTCGACAAGCTTCCGGGTCACATCGTTCGCGTTCAGCAGAAGTTGAAGCGCGAGAAGGGCATCTTCACGGATCACTTTGCGTTCCTGAAGAACCTGACAGGACGAACACCAAAGGTGAGCCTGCCCTCGCCGACCATGCTCCATTTCTGGGGAGGACGTGCGGCCATAGACGCCGACGCATACCCGGACCTCGACGAATTCTGGGATGATGCGGTCAGAATCTGGGTGGCGGAGATCCAGGCGCTGCATCAACTGGGCTGTCGCTATGTCCAGATAGACGATGTGACGTTTCCGCTGATGTGCGATCCCCAGGGACAGGCGGCGCTCCGGCAGCGGGGCGACGATCCTGTGAAGATCCTCGAGACCTATGCGGGCGTCCTCAACCGGATTGTGGCCGAGGCTCCAGAGGGAATGACGATCGGGATGCATATGTGCCGCGGAAACAATCGCGGCAAGTGGATGGGCAGTGGAGGTTACGAGTACGTGAGCGATGTCGTCTTCAGCCGCATCAACATCCGCAATTTTTTCATGGAGTACGACACGGATCGTGCGGGCGATTTCCAGCCACTCCGTCATCTGCCGAAGGGTAAGCACGTCATCCTGGGCCTCATCTCGACGAAGACACCAGTGCTCGAGCCCAAAGACGAGGTCAAGCGACGCATCGATGCAGCGGCGAAGTATGTGCCGCTCGATCAGCTGTGCCTGAGTCCTCAGTGCGGATTCGCGAGCAACTTCATGGGCAATCCGGTCACCATCGATGATGAGCGGAGGAAACTCGAACTCGTGGTGGAGATTGCCCGAGATGTTTGGGGCTGAGGCGTAATTTGACGCACATAGGCGAAAATGTAATGGGGTCTGACCCCATTTACGGAGCAGGCTATGGAGTTGCAGTCGCTCGGCTATGTTGGCATTCGCGCTCGCGACCTCGAGGAGTGGACGAGTTTTGGCACCAACTTTCTCGGCATGCAGCTCGTCGACCGCAGCCGATCCACGCTGACGTTCCGCATGGATGACCGTCGGCAGCGGGTCGTCGTGCATGGCGATGGTGGCGAAGGCGCCGCGTTCATGGGATGGGAGGTGGCGGATCGGGAGGCGCTCGACGCACTGGCAGGACGGCTCGAGGCAATCGGGGTTCGCGTCGATCGGCTCGCCCGTGCGGTTGCAGACGAGCGACGGGTCAGGGAATGCATCCGATTCGTCGATCCGGTGGGTAACGTGCTCGAGGCATTCTACGGTGCGGAGATTGCGACTGATCCGTTCACACCGGGGCGCGCCATATCAGGTTTTCGTACGGGCCCTCTCGGGATGGGCCACGTCGTCATGAACGTCGAGCGAATCGACGAGGTACTCCCGTTCTATCAGGACGTCCTTGGCTTCCGGCTCAGCGACTACACGCTTAGACCATTCAAGGCTTACTTTTTCCACCTCAATCCACGTCATCACAGCTTTGCGATGATCGAAACCGGGCGCAACAGCGTTCACCATCTCATGGTCGAACTGTTCATGCTCGACGACGTGGGACAGGCCTACGATCTGGCTCTGGGCGAGCCCAACCGGATTGCGACGACGCTCGGACGACATTCAAACGACCTGATGACCTCCTTCTATGCTCGAACGCCCTCGGGATTTTTCGTCGAGTACGGCTGGGGCGGGCGATCGATTGATCCGCAGAGCTGGGAACCGGTCGAGATGACCTGCGGTCCGAGCCTGTGGGGACACGATCGCGACTGGCTGCCGCCGGAACGGCGAGCCGAAGCGCGCGACCTTCGGCTCCGCGCGGCGGCGGACGGTCAGCGCGAACCGGTCCAGGTCATTGAGGGCAACTACACATTGACACCCGGAACGTGCCCATGGTGGGAGGGAATAAAGTCTCAAGGCTGAAGTCTGGAAGTTCTCAACTTGAGACTTGGGCCTTACTCAGACTTGAGCTTCAGACTTCAGACTTCCTGAGGTCTCATATGGCAATGCCGCGAACCGAACCGGCGGTGGTGAACATCTCGGAGGTCATCGACCATTGTCGAGTCGGCTCGCTCCAGATCGGGTTGTTCATCCTCTGCGCGCTCTGCCTGATCATCGATGGCTTCGATGTGCAGGCCATGGGGTACGTCGCTCCCGCCCTCGCTCCGGACCTGGGCATCCCCAGCGCCGAAATGGGCCGCATCCTGGGCGCCGCAAATTTCGGCGTCTTGATTGGTTCTCTCGTCTTCACCATGGTCGGCGACAGGCTCGGACGTCGTCCGGTCCTCATTGGCGCCACACTGTTCTTTGCGGTGCTGACGCTCTTGACGGCACGCGCGCAAAGTGCGCAGGAACTCCTGATCCTCCGCTTCATTGCCGGCATCGGGATGGGATCGATCATCCCCAACGCCACGGCGCTCATCGGCGAATACAGTCCACGCCGGAGCCGCGTGACGCTGATGATGAACATCACGGTGGGTTTCACCGCCGGTGCAGCCATCGGGGGCTTTATTGCAGCCTGGATGATTCCCACGTTTGGCTGGCGATCGGTGTTCTACTTCGGCGGCACCGTTCCCCTCGTCATCGCAGCACTGATGTTCTTCTGGCTTCCGGAATCGCTGCAATTCATGGTGGTCAGATCAAGAAATCTCGAGAAGGTCGGCCGATGGTTGAAACAGATAGATCCGACATTGAACGTGACGCCAGATACCAGATACGTGGCCCAGGAAACAAGCAAGGCCGGAGTGCCGTTCAGGCACCTGCTGACTGAAGGACGCACGCCGGTCACGCTGCTCCTGTGGCTGATCAATTTCATGAACCTGTTGAACCTGTATTTTCTGGCCGGATGGTTGCCGACGGTCATCCGTCAGGAAGGGTATTCGACGTCCGCGGCCGTCCTCGTCACAACGGCACTGCAGGTTGGTGGCACCATCGGCACATTCGGGTTTGCGTGGTTGATCGCTCGGTTAGGATTCACGACGGTGCTGACTGCGTCGTTCGCCGTTGCCTGTCTGAGCATCGCAGCGATTGGTAGTCAGTCCATTCTGGCGGCGGCACCACTGCTGACGGTCGTCGTCTTTGTCGCCGGTTGGTGTGTCGTGGGAGGACAGCCTGGATTGAACGCCCTCGCGGCCACCTACTATCCGACCTACATGCGCTCGACCGGAGTCGGCTGGGCACTCGGTGTGGGCCGCATCGGCGCCATCGTGGGGCCGGTGCTCGGTGGTCAGTTGATCGCGATGCGATGGCCGAGCGAGCGACTGTTCTTTGCCGCGGCGTTTGCTGCGCTCATCTCGGCCATGGCCATGTTCACCATGCGCTGGGCCCTCAAGCCAGGCGACCTCAAATGACCGACCTCACCGCCGACAAGCTCGCAATCCACGAAGTCGTTGAGAACTGGGTCGTCTGGCGCGATGCTGGCGACTGGGAGCGATTTGCCACCGTCTGGCATCCCGATGGCTGGATGACCGCGACGTGGTTTCAGGGACCCGCAGCAGAAGTTTATCGAGGTCAGCCGGCAGGGATTCGAACGGGGCGTCAACATCCTGCACTCCCTTGGAGGATGGAGCTGCGATCTCGCGGGCCCGCGGGCAATTTCCCAAACCAAGATGACGATCAACCAGCGCGCGGTCGTGGACGACGTCCTCTCTGATGTCGTGTGCACGGGCCGTTTCTACGATTTCTTTGAAAAGCGTGACGGCCGCTGGGCCATCGTCCGACGTCAGCCGATTTACGAAAAAGATCGGCTCGACCCGGTCGACCCCTCGGCCGAGCTCAAACTCAACGCCGAGTTGCTTGCGAAATTTCCTGAAGGGTATCGGCACCTCGCGTACCTGCAGTCGAAGAATGGCTTTTCGGTCAAGCTCGACCTGCCCGGGCCTGCGAGGCCCCGCCGTAGAAAAGCTCTATGCCGAAGGCAAATCCTGGCTGGCGGGCGCCCCTGCGGCCTGGAGAACGACTCTAATCGGTTACTTAGTTCGTGCCATCTCAATCATCGAGAGAGGGTCCACTCTCGCGCCGTTGAGACGGACCGCCCAGTGAAGATGGGGCCCGGTCACGCGTCCCGTCGCACCCACGAAGCCAACGACGGTCCCCTGCGCAACGTCCTCGCCCTCATGAGCCACGAATCCCGAAAGATGGGCAAACAACGAGTACAGTCCCTGCCCGTGGTCGATGATGATGGTGCCCCCGGTGAAAAAGAGATTCTCGGCAAGCACGACTCGCCCGGCGCTCGGTGAAGCCGCTGGGGTTCCGACCTCGTCGGTGAAATCGACGCCGGCATGCGGTGCCCGACTCTGACCGTTGAAGACGGTGCGCGCGCCGAAATTGCTGGTAAGGGGACCCATCAGCGGGCGCAGGAAGTGGCCGTCCCATGTCCGCATCGAGGGTGCCCGGAAAATGGAAGCAAGGCGCTCCGCTTCCCGAACGATGCGAAGTTGATCTTCCTCGGAAGGCTCGACGAATTGTGGCAAAACTTGAAGCCGCCGAACCGGGAACGTCTTGGAAGCGACACGGATGGAACGGGTGGCACGAAGCGTTCCAAGACCGTCACCGGCGGCCTCGACGGCCACGCGGTACGCGCCAGGCTTCGTGGCCAGGTCGATGCCCGCTAACCCCGACCATTCCTGTTCCGTCACCGTGAACAGCACCGATTGGCCGAAGACTTCCCCTCGAACATGCTCGAGCGACCCCGGACAGGTACACCGGACACGTATGCGCATCGCCTCGCCCGGCCGAAACGTTCGGGCGGTGACATGAATGAGGAGACGTGGCTCGGCCTGGGCCCCTGCCGCCCCCGCATTCGGTGGCGGCAGCAACAGGGAGACGGTGCCGACCACGAGCCACAGCCTTTGGGCCACCAATCGAAGGATACGCTACCTCCTCTCCTGGGCCATTATCGGAAGCAACCGGTGCGCACTGAATTGAATGGCCGGGCGGCGGTGACTTGTCATCTACCCCGAAATGGACTAGGCTTTCGACGTTCGAGACAAACCAACCCCCTGCTGCATCCACGTCGAGGCTTATCAGCGCTTTCCGATTCTCTACGCCAGTTCCCACTGCTGACTATCATGTGCCAGGGCTATCAGGAAGCGCGTTTCCTCGCACTTCAGGAGATGTGAGGAGTGTCAGTTCGCCTGTTCGTCGGAAACCTGCCCTACGGCGCCTCTGAGGCGGATCTTCGCGAATACTTCGGGGCGGTCGGGCAACCGTTGCAGATCATCATGCCCGTCGATCGCGAGACCGGGCGTCCTCGCGGTTTTGCGTTTGTCGAATACGCGGATCGTGCCGTGGCAGAAGAAGCCATCCGCCGCTTTGACGCACAACCCTTCAAAGGGCGACCGCTCGCGGTCAGCGAAGCCCGGCCGCGTGAGGAACGGGGACCAGGCTCTCGTCCGCCCGGCGGCCCCCCGTCTGGTCCTCGGCCGATGCGTCCGTTCGAGCCCTCATCACCGCCGCCGGCGGGCCGCGGCGGCCCGTCTCGTCGTGAAGGCAGTGCGCCAGCGCGCCGCGGCTCCAAGAAGGGGCAGTGGTCCGAGGAAAAGCCCAAGCGGCCGATTCAGGTCCGAACCACGGGTCGCATTTACGACGTGGATGACGACGGCACGGGCGAAGATGTCGAGATCGACAATTTCGCCACGAGCGTTGACCCGAGCAAGGCGGAAGTTGACCCGACCAAGGCGGAAGTTGACCCGACCAAGACGGAAGACGACGAAACGGAAAAGGAATAGGCCGCACATTCTTCCCTCGTAGCCCTGGCAGCTCCCCGGATCTGCACTCAACCGGTCATGCGGTCGATACGTTTCGAGAGTATTCGCGATGCAGCCGGCGCGATATACGACCCGGTCGTGCGGACACCGCTGGTGCAGGTCGATTTTGACGGTTCGACCAGTCTGTACCTCAAGCTGGAAACATTCCAGCCGGTGGGATCCTTCAAGATTCGGGGGGCGTACAACGCGGTTCGGCGGCTCACACCTGCCGAACGAGCGGGCGGTGTCTGGACCGTCAGCGCGGGAAATGCTGCGCAAGGCGTGGCGCTCGCGGCCAGGCGAGTCGGGACGTCGTGCGCCGTGCTCGTCTTCGATTCGGCGCCAGCCAGCAAGCTCCAGGCCATCGAGCGGTTCGGCGCCAGGATTGTGAAAGCGTCGTACGAAGAATGCTGGCAAACCGTTGAACGGCACGCATCAGACCGGATGACCGGACGGTTCGTTCACCCATTCGATGACGATGATTTCATTGCGGGGAACGGCACGATCGGCATCGAGATCGTGGACGATCTGCCCGAGGTCGACATCGTGATCGCAGCCATTGGCGGTGGTGGTCTCCTCGCAGGGGTGGCGTCGGCGCTGCGCGCGCTGAAGCCGAACGTGAAAATTTTCGCCGCGGAACCCGAGACTGCCGCACCCTTTCGGGCGTCGCTGGCCGTCGGGCACGCGACGTCCGCCCGGAACTGGCAAGCATCCTTCGTCGATGGTGCCGGTGGGATGTCGGTATTGCCGTCCATGTGGCCGCTTCTTTCGAGCCTCTTGGACGGATCGATTGTCGTGACGCTCGACGAGGCGCGTCGGGCCATGCGTCTGGTTGCCGAACGCGCGCACGTCATTTGCGAAGGGGCCGCGGCCTGCGCCGTGGCGGCTGCGCTGAGCGGGCGTGCAGGACGTGGTCGGACCGTTGCGATCGTATCTGGCGGGAACATCGATCTCCCTCGCTTCAGCCACACTCATTGAAGGAATCTGACCCGAGGAGTTGCTTCTCGGCTATGGAGAATCCAACAGAACTGCCGTCGTTACCGGAACGCCTGAGCCGTCTGCGTGAACTGGCGTACGACCTATGGTGGAGCTGGCACAACGAGGCTCGAACGGTGTTTCGAATGATGGACTACGAGTTGTGGCGGAACGACCGCGCACAACCCGGTCCGCATGTTGTGGCACATCCCGCGCGCACGTCTCGAGCAGCTTGCGACCGATCCGGACTTCCTGAGCGCGTACGACACGGCACTTCGGGGACTCGACGACGCTCACGCCAATCGCGGCACATGGATCGCCACGCGTTACCCCGAGCTGATCGAGCGGCCGGTTGCGTACTTCTCCGCGGAGTTTGCCCTCCATCAATCGTTGCCGATCTATGCCGGCGGGCTCGGCGTCCTGGCCGGCGACCACTGTAAAGAGGCGAGCGATCTCGGATTGCCGCTCGTTGGCATCGGGTTCATGTATCCGCAGGGCTATTTCCATCAGAAAGTGTCCGCCGAAGGCTGGCAGGAAGAATCGTACGAGCGACTGACCTGGAACGATGCGCCAATCGAGAAAGCCACGACCCCGGAAGGCAAGCCCTGCATCACGGCAGTCCCGCTTGGTGAACGCACGGTGCTTGTGGAGGTTTGGAGGATTCGCATCGGGCGCGTCCGCTTGTTTCTGCTCGACACGGATCTGGAAGAAAACGCGCCGTGGGATCGCGAACTGTCGGCGCGGCTTTACGGAGGCGACCGAGAGACCCGTCTCCAGCAAGAGATCATTCTGGGTATTGGCGGCGTTCGCGCCCTCCGGGCACTCGGCATCAACCCCGCGGTCTGGCATCTCAACGAAGGCCATGCCGCGCTCGTGGTGCTGCAGCGCATTCGAGAATTCATCGAGCGCGGGCAGAGCTTCGAGGATGCGCTCGACGAAGTCCGTCGCACGACGGTTTTCACGACCCACACTCCGGTACCCGCCGGACACGACGCGTTCAGCTTCGGTCAGGTCGAAAAGCATCTGTCCGGCGCGTGGGGCACGCTCGGACCCGATCGTGACAAATTTCTCGCGCTGGGCAACCACGATAGCGGCGGTGGCCCGCAGTTCAACCTGACGGCGCTCGCGCTGAGAACTGCTGGCGCCGTCAATGCCGTCAGCAAACTGCATCGCGAGGTGACGAGCGGCATGTGGCAACCGCTGTGGCCCCAGCGCGGGGCCTCGCAGCGGCCGCTCTCCTCTGTCACCAACGGCGTGCACCTCCCTACGTGGCTTTCCGGCGAGTTATGCCCAGCTGTTCGATCGGCGGCTTCGGCCCGGCTGGCGCGACAGGCCCGATGATCCCGAGGTGTGGAACGAGGTCCTGGCCATACCCGATGAAGAGTTGTGGGAGGTACGGCTCGCGCTCCGCAACTATCTCCTGGGCTTCATTCGCGAGCGCGCGCGTCAGCGCTGGACCCACGAGAATGTCAGCGCAGCCAGGGTCGTGGCCGCCGGTCCGCTGCTCGATCCCGCCGCCTTGACCATTGGCTTTGCGCGGCGTTTTACCGGGTACAAGCGCCCGGAGCTCGTCTTTTATGATCCCGATCGGTTGGCACGAATCCTTTCAGCGCGGGGTCGTCAGGTTCAACTCGTGTTCGCGGGCAAGTCGCATCCAGCCGACGACATTGGCAAGCATCACCTGCAGCGGGTTTACAAACGTGCGGTCGATCCCGCGCTTGGCGGCCGCATCGCGTTCGTCGATGACTACGATTTGCACGTCGCGCATTTCCTCGTGCAGGGCTGCGACCTCTGGCTGAACACACCACGCAAGCCGCTCGAGGCCAGCGGCACGAGCGGGATGAAGGCCGCGCTCAACGGAGTGCCCCACCTGAGCATTGGTGACGGCTGGTGGGCGGAGGCGTACAACGGTTCGAACGGGTGGCTGATCGACGGCGGCGCCAATCCCGACGATCATGCCGCCGCCGACGCGGCGGATGCTGACGCGCTGTATCGGTTGCTCGAAGAGCAGATCGTGCCGACGTTCTACGAACGCGACGCCCGAAACATTCCACGCGGCTGGATCCGGATCGTCAAGGAGTCGATTCGAACGGTTACGCCGCGCTTCAGCGCGCGACGAATGGTGAAGCAGTACGTGGAGGAAATGTACGCGCCCGGAGCGGAAATGCCAGCTGCGCTTGCCCCTCCTTCCGGTTAAGGACTAGAATTTCGGCAGATGCCTCGCAAAGTCGTTGAAAAGGCGCGGTGTGCTCTGTGCGGCGCGAAGGAAGTGGCCGAACCGCGGGGCGAAGAACGGTACTGCCGCGACTGCTGGGACAAGAAGATCGCGGTCGAGGAAATCGTCGCGCGCGAGTTTACACTCAAGCGCTATATCCGAGCCCACAGTGCCGAGAAATACCTCCTCTATCACTCCACGATGAAGCGCCCGTGCGGTCAACTCGTCGTCGTCGACGACGGGTACGACTTGTTCCTCACCATGATGCTATACCCCAATTTTGGATGGGATGACCCGGCGTACCACCTCGAAGGGGATCCGGAAGGACGGACGTTCGCCGAAATCCTCGTGGACGTCGTCGCAACGGAGGTCATCGAACCCTGGGGCGGCGGGAAGTGGCATCTCGAAATTTTTCGATCCGTCGCGCTCGAGCCCGAAAACTGGAACGGCGAAATGTAGTCGGTTGAGCTTGCGGTTGCGTCCCTTCTATAATGTGGCCCGTCCGCGCCTCTGACGGCGGGTTTTCCAAAACCCACCCCTACCCTGACGACCGGAGGAGAATATGAGACGGAGACTCGCCCGTGTGGCGATCCTTGCGATGGCCGGCCTCGGCGCCGCCACGCTGCACGCGCAAACGCCAACGCAACCGGCCGAACGCCCGAAGCTCGTCGCGCCCGTGCGCGGCGAAGCCCGGATCGGACATCTGCGCCCCGATACCAAGGTCGTGGGGAACGATGTGGTGACGGTGATTCAGGTGAAAAATCTCATGCCCCAGCCCATCGCGGGCCTGAAAATCGAGGAGTTCTGGTACGACAAGGCCAACAATCTGGTGCCAGGGGCGAGCGAGACCGTTCGGAAGCCGATTCAGCCCAACGAAGTCGTGACCGTGACGCTGAAGACGCCGAAGGATTCGCGGATGTCTCAGAACAGGTACCGCTTCTCGCACGCCAACGGAGCGATCAAGCCCGAACTGATGAAAACGTTGAAGTGAGTTGGGGTCAGGGTCTGACCGCTTGAAACCGCACTGACCCTTTGTGGGCGGGCAATTTTACGATATGAAACGGTGACGTCAGCACCTGGCTCACGATGCTGTCGCGGCCGGGTCGCTGTTCGACGTATTCGACGATCAGGGCGTCACCTTCGACACGCGCACCAACGACTTCCACGCCGAAGCCGCCCGTCGGGCGGCTTCCCAGGAAAACAGCGGCAACCAGCTCTTTCGAGAAGTCCACAGCCGGAACGGGCTGCGTCGAGCCGAGTTCCTTCCAGAAGTCATTCCACTCAGCACTCGATCGGACCACCACTTCTCTGGGTTCGGTGATCGCGCTCATCGACCCCCTGGCAACGGTCGTGACCGCCGGTCCCGCCGCCAGCGCCAGCAAAGCAAGGAAGTGCAGCATCAACGAATGCGAAATTGAACCTGACGCGCGATCGGCTCTAGCGTTGCCGAGGCGAGTTCGGGCTTCGACCTTCAAGACGTACAGCCCAGGCGTGAGATCCTTCAGCGGAACTCGGGCGCTGTAGCCGTACCCGCCCGGCTTCCCTTCCAGTTCCTCACTCGATCGGGTGTCGCTCATCGTGAAGACGACGCGACCTTCATCGGTGAGCACGCTCGTGCTGATATCGACCATGTGGCGAGGCGTGAGTTGATTGTCGTACACCTCGGTGAACAATGCGATCTCATCGCCCACAGGAAACTCGCGCATCGTCGTCGGTGGCCCCGGAAGGAGTCCTTCCAACAATGGATCGGGGCGCGCCGTCACAACCCGGCCCGAGGACGGACTCGTCAGCAGTAACCCGCTCATCGTCAGGGGTTCTTTCGAGAAATCCGGAATCTCGAGCTCGTAGAACACGCTGCCCCGCAGACCGGTCTCGCCCGACAGTCCACCGACTCGAAGCTGGTAGCGTCCTGGCGGCAGTTGGAGCCGCGTCAAGACGCGAACCCCGAGTTCGCTGACTCGTTCATAGGTCTCGGGACGAAGACCGAACGTCACGGTCGGCCGCTCACCAACCTTGAATTTGCCGTCCCGATCGAATGCCGAAACCGACAGCTCGAGGTTGCCGATGTACTTGCCGTTTTCGTTCCGCAGATTCAAGTCGCGTCCACGAGCCTCGATGACGACCGACACCGACGCATTCGGAGCCGTGCCCTTGAAGGCGGCCGCGGTCGTGGACATCGTCAGACCGCTCAATGGGAGCGGACTGTTGACCACATCCCTCAGCGCAACCGACGTCCCGGCCGCCACGGCCGGCGGCGCCGCCGCGGGTGGGCGACCACGCGGCTCGACGTAGTCCTTGCGAGCGAAGACCTGAGCGCCCGAGCGCCGCACCCTCACATCGATTTTGCGGGTCCTGCCGTCGCGACGGTCGTTGGTGGGGTAATAGCCCAGCATGTAGTACGAACTGTTTTCACTGACAATCCGATCGAACGCTGTCACGAAATCGTTCGTGTTGACGACGGCAAACCCACCGGTGCTGTCCGCAATCAACCGCAAACTGTCGTGCGCCAGCTGCAGCTCGCGCTGCATCGACCGCAAATTCAGTTCGGGAGTAATGCTGGGCAGCGCGATGTCGTCATCGCCCAACGTCGTCAACCCGCGGGGATCGATCGTATAAATGGTGACGTTGCTCCGAGTCGCTGCCGCAATGGCCTCCTGACCAGCCGCCGCCACACGCGACGATGCAGCGCGGGTGAAGTCGACATAGTTGTAGTCGATGCCTTCGCTGATATAGATGAGGGTCTTGCGCCGCCCACGTACGCCAGCCATGAATTCCGCCGCGTTTCTGAGCGTTCGGAGCGAGGCGTCAGCATTCATCCCACGCTCCATGTCTGCGGGATCCGAGCTGGCCGGTCCGAGCGCTCCACTCTCGTTGGGCTGCGGGGTGTTGAGCCTCAACACCGTCTCCGAATCCAACCGCTGGCCCATGAACCGATCCACGGCTCGAACCAGGAGCCGACGATTGTCGGTAAATCCCTGCATGCCCTCCGAAGTGCCTCGCACGGAGATCACCGCTGCCATGTCGTTGGCGCCCAGCTTCGTTTCGATAAAGCGCCGGGCCGCGTTCCTGACGAGCTGCGTGCGGAGCGCGGCCGTGTGCAAGTCATCGAGGACGAACAGGTAGAGACGGCCGTTGAAGTCGCGGGCGTTCGAGCTGACATCCGGCTCGATTGGAGAGCTGGCAAACAACGGAACTTCCGGGCGCTCGACGGGAATGTTCACGAGCGCAAACTGGTCGATCGTCTGCGGCTTGCCATCTTCGAAGAGCTGGAAATCCTCTTTGGTGAGATCGCGGATGAAGTTGCCCTGCCCATCCAGAACACGCGCATTCACTTCTACGTAGTTGATCTCGACCTTGAAAGTGACGTTCGGACCTTCCTGCGGCGTCGCGGGAGGTGGTGTCGAAGGCTGCGTTGGAGCCTGCGCGGCAACTGCCACCGCTGTCAGCATCAGGACAGCGGGTGTCGCCCATCGGAACAGATCTTTCATGATGTTCGTGCTCGGTTTAGGCGCCTGGGTCATCTTACCCCGTTCTGCGGCCCTGAGGTCAGATCTTGATTTTCGCGTTTCTCACCGGGCATGGCGATTCCGCGTCAGGCATTCGCTATACTGACGGGGTGTCGTTGAACGTGCCGGCAGTTCAGGAAGCATTGCGAGCGGAAGGCCTTGACGGCTGGCTGCTTTACGATTTTCATGGATCGAACCCCATCGCAGCGCGTGTCGCCAACACGCTCGGCGAGGGAAGGATGACCACACGCAGGTGGTTCTATCTGATTCCCGCCTCGGGAGAGCCGCGGGCCCTGGTCCACGCGATTGAACGTCATAACCTCGACGATCTGCCGGGACCGAAGACCGTTTATGCAGGTCGGGAACAACTGGAAGCGGGCCTGGCCACGCTCCTCAGCGGCTTGCGGCGTGTGGCGATGGAATACTCGCCAAAATGCGCGATTCCGTACATCTCGCGAGTAGATGCCGGTACTGTAGAGCTGGTTCGCCAGCATGGCATCGAATTACGATCCTCGGGCGATCTCGTACAACGGTTCGAGGCACGTTGGGACGAAGCCGCGCTTGCGACGCATCGACGAGCCGCAGAAGCGTTATATCGAATCAAGGACCGGGCGTTCGAGGCCATTGCCGAGCGGTCGCGGAGCGAAGCCGGTACGAAGGATACGAGATTCAACAACTCATGCTGGACTGGTTCCGCGAGGAAGGACTCGTCAGCAGCGACCCGCCGGTTGTCGCCGCGCAAGAAAATGCCGGCAATCCCCATTACCTGCCCACCGCTGAACGAAGCCGGCGCATCGGCCGGGACGAGCTGGTGCTGCTGGATTTATGGGGCAAGTTGGCGACGCCGGGGGCCGTGTATGCCGATATTACGTGGGTAGGGTTTACGGGGTCGCGGGTGCCGGACGATATGGCCCGTGCCTTTTCAGCCATTTGCGCGGCGCGCGATCAGGCGGTTGCACTGGTCCGCGACGCCACGGCGGCCGGTCAGGAGCTGCGCGGCTGGCAGGTCGACCGGGCGGCACGCGAAGTGCTTCAAGACCGGGGGTATGCGCCGCATATCCTGCACCGCACGGGGCATAGTCTCGGCACCGAGGTCCACGGGAACGGCGTGCACATGGACGATTTCGAGAGTCATGATGAAAGACGCCTGCTGGCAGGAACCGGTTTTACGGTCGAACCTGGGCTGTATTTCGACACATTCGGCGTTCGAACAGAGGTTAACGTGTTTGTTGCCGATCGGGCGGCAGAGCTGACGGGGCCAGCCCAAACCGGAATTGCCACCTTGGCCTGAGGCTGCGGCCAGTCCAATAATAGAGACTGCGGAGGAATTCATGTCTACGCGCAAGACCACACTCTTCTACGCCGTTCTGCTTGCCGTTGCCTCGGCAGCCGTCGGGATGGTCATCGCCTCGCGACTGGATCTCGCGCCATCCTCGGTCGCGCAGACGCTCGCGATGCCCCCGATGAACAGCGCACCGCTCAACGGGCCGGTCGACATGGCGACGTTCCGCAACATTGCCAAAGACCAAAGCCCGATGGTCGTCAATATCCGAACCGAATCTCGGGCTCGGACGCGCGACCTGACGGAGTTCTTTGGCGGTGGCGGCGGCGGACCGGACAGCGACCTGTTCCGGCGGTTCTTCGGGCAGCCCGACCAGGGACAGCGACAGCGCCGACCCGAAACGGTTCAGGCGGCCGGAACCGGCTTCATCATCAGCAACGACGGGTTCATCCTGACCAACAACCATGTCGTCGAAGGGGCGACCAAGATCGAAGTGAAGTTGTTCGGCGCGGCAGACGACGATCGTGGCTACGAAGCGAAGCTGATCGGACGTGATCCACTGACCGATAGCGCGTTGATCGAGCTCGTCGAGAAGCCGAAGGAGCCGCTGCAGCCCGCGAAGTTTGGTGACTCGAGTTTGATGGCCCCCGGCGATTGGGTCATGGCCATCGGGAATCCGTTCGGCCTCTCTCACACCGTGAGCGTCGGCGTCATCAGCGCGGTGGGGCGTCCGTTTACCGTGGCCGAGGCTCGGTCGCAGAACATGCTGCAGACCGATGCCGCGATCAATCCTGGTAACTCCGGCGGGCCACTGCTGAACGTGCGCGGCGAAGTGGTCGGCATGAACACGGCCATTATCGCGAATCAGATGCAGGGGAATTTAGGCATCGGCTTTGCCGTCCCGATCAACACCGTCCGCGAACTGCTTCCCCAACTGCGCACCGGCAAAGTGACGCGCGGCCTGATTGGCGTCTACATCCAGAACGTCTCAGCCGACGAGGTCGAAGAATTCGGCTTGAAATCGAGGCAGGGTGCCCTCGTCACGACCGTCTCGGAAAACGGGCCTGCCGCAAAAGCGGGCCTGGAGCCTGGCGACGTCGTGCTGGAATTCAATGGCAAGCCGGTGAAGAATCGCGATGAACTCGTCCAGATGGTGGTGGCGACCAAACCCGGTTCGACGGTGCCGATCAAGATTCTTCGCGATCGCAAGGAGCGGACGCTCCCCATCACGGTCGATGAGGTGAACGCTGAAGCGGAAGCCAGTCGGACTTCGCGCGACAGCGATCCGAACGAGACCGCCGGCTTCGGCATCGCGCTCGACAATCTCACGCCCGAAGTCTCGCGCCGACTTGGCGTACCACGCGATGTGGACGGCGCGATCGTGATCGACATCGACCCGGATGGGCCGGCTGCGCAGGCACGTCAGCCGCTCGAGGTCGGCGACATCATCCTGGAGGTGAACCGTCAGCCGGTTCGGGGCGCGGCAGAAGCCAAGAAAGCTCTGGACGCCGTGGAGCGTGGCCGCTCGGCTATGGTCCTCATCTGGCGGCAGTCACCGGGTGGTGGTCAGCGCATCTTCCTGACGATTCGCAAGGAGTAGGCCGGGGGCGGGTTCGAACATCGACCCGCCGGCGCTCCCGATGAACGCACTCCGGACGCTGATAAGCGATCGCATACGCAGTTACGGTCCTATCAGCGTCGCGGAGTACATGGACCTCGCCCTCTATCACCCGGTCCACGGGTACTACACGCGTGCAGCCCGACGAACGGGGCGGGCCGGCGATTTTCTCACAAGCGTCGACATCGGCCCTGTCTTTGGCGAACTGCTGGCACGGCAGTTTGCCGAAATGTGGCGCGTCCTCCGGGGTCCCGAATCCCGAATCCCAAACCCCGAATCCCCGTTCTTCGACCTCGTGGAAGCCGCGGCGGGCGACGGACGCCTGGCCCGCGATATTCTCGACGCTGCTGCACGCCATCACGCGGACTGGTATGCGTCCACGCGACTGCATCTGGTCGACACGGCGCCAACAGCCCGCGACGCTCAACTCGAGACACTTGGCCCGCATGCGCGCGTATTGGCGTCTTCGTCAGCGGCCGTGCCCGAGTCGGTTGAGGGAACCATTTTTGCCAACGAGCTGCTCGATGCCCTGCCCACTCACGCCGTGATCATGCGGCAGGACGGGCTCCGGGAGATCTTTGTCGACCTTAACGGGGACTCGTTGGTCCAGTGCGAGGGTCCCCCTTCGACGCCGGAACTGAACAAGTACCTGAGTCGGGCTGGCGTGGAACTCGAACCAGGGTGGCGAGCGGAGATCAACCTGCAGGCTGTGCAATGGACTCGTCGGGCGGCACGCTCGCTACGGAGGGGCTTCCTCGTTCTGATTGACTACGGTCACGAAGCCACAGAGCTCTACTCCGCTACACACGCTGCAGGCACGCTGGCAACGTTTCGTCGTCACGTCAGCAGCGATTGGCGGACGCTGCTCGACGATCCAGGCGAGCACGACATCACGGCCCACGTCGATTTGTCGACCGTGAAGCGTACCTGTGAAGAGGAAGGCCTGGTGACACTTGGCCGGCTCGACCAAACGTACTTCCTCCTGGGGCTCGGCCTTGGCGACATGGTCGGCGCCAGCGAGGCTTCGGCACCCGCGGCGATTAAGAAGCGACTGGCCTTCAAGACGCTGATACTGCCGGGCGGCCTCGGCAGCACGCTAAAGGTCCTGATATTCGGTAAAGATGTTGGGATGCCCGCGCTCGCAGGTCTCTCGTTCGGGGCCAGGCTCACGTAGAAGAGAAGAATACAGACAGACAGAAGACAGGATGAACGCACTCCCGGCGTATTCGGGTGTTGGCCTCGCGATCATGGTGCTCTCGGAGACTCTGATGCTCCTCCGAGTGGAACCGTTCTGGTCCTGGCACACGCCGATCGCATGGACCGGCTACATCTTGTTCGTCGATGGCCTCGTGCTGATGCGGCGCGGAACGTCCTGGCTGACGAGCGCCTGGCGCGAGTTCATCTTTCTCGCTGTACTTTCGATTCCTCTGTGGCTCATCTTCGAGTTCTACAACCTGTTCATTCGCAACTGGTACTACATCAATCTCCCGGAAAGCTTCTTCTGGCGCAACTTCGGGTACGCCTGGTCCTTTGCCACGATCTGGCCGGCCATTTTTGAAACGTCAGAGTTGGTCGCGACTTTTCGAACGTCGGCCACCGATCACGCCTCTCGGCGTGGCGGTCAGCCCGAGCGCGAGTCTGTCCCGTCTGCTTCGGCTCCCCCGCTCTCACGACTCGGGTGGATGTCGATTGGTGCCGGCGCACTCATGTTGACCTGGCCACTCGTGCGGCCATCGCCTTATCTGGCGGCCCCTGTCTGGCTGGGGTTTATCTTTCTGCTCGACCCATTCAACGCGTGGCGCCACGCCGAGGCCATTGGCACGTATTCGGTCACGCGAAGCTCGCGGAAGGGACCCGACGCAAGCGTTGGTCTGTCTCGAGACAGGGACCGGCTCATCAATCTCTCCGTCGCCGGGCTCATCTGCGGCGTGTTATGGGAGTTCTGGAACTACTGGGCACGGACGAAGTGGATCTACACCGTGCCCATTCTGCCCGAGTGGAAGATTTTCGAGATGCCGGTACCTGGCTATCTGGGATTCGCTGCGTTTGCCATTGAGTGCTTCACGATGTACGTCGCAGCGAGACATTTGATCTGGTGGGGTTCGAAGCGTCCCATCGGCTTGTAGCAATGAAGCCTCTGTGGTATTCAACGCGCCAACGATCGTGATCGAGGAGACCACGTAGTCTGTGCCGTGTCCTGATGCAGCTCTGGTACTTACGGCGGGCCTTGGCACCCGTCTTCGACCGCTTTCCCTCGTGCGTGCCAAACCAGCCGTGCCGCTCGTCGGCGAATCTGTCATTCGCCGTGTTCTGCGTTGGTTGAGCCGATCTGGTGTGCGTGACGTCGTGCTCAACCTGCACCATCGCCCCGAGACTATCGCGGCCGAGGTTGGTGACGGTGCCGATCTTGGCGTCTCGGTGCGCTACTCATGGGAGCAGCCCATCCTCGGGTCGGCGGGTGGTCCTCGTCATGCGCTGCCGCTTCTCGAACCCGAAACGTTCGTCATCTCGAACAGCGATCTGACAGACGTGGATCTGCAGGCTATGGCAGAGGCGCACGACCGCGCGGGTGCGCTTGTGACATTGGCGTTGACGACTGATTGGGATCGGCGCCGGTATGGTGGTGTGGCGCTGGATGATTCCGACACCGTGACGCATTTTGTTCCCAAGAGCTCGACAGAGCGCGCATTCCATTTCGTGGGGGTTCAGATCGTCCACCGCTCGGTGTTCAGCGACCTGCCCGACGGTGTCCCGCTCGAGTCGGTGAGCGGTGTCTATCGGACTCTGATGACCGATCGACCCGGCAGCGTCAGGGGATTTGTCTCCGACGCACACTTCTGGGACATCGGCACCCCAGAGGACTACCTGGCCTCAGCTCTTTCGCTGGCCCGGCAAGAAGGCAGGACGGAGCTGCCTCCTGGCCGCAACGTCAGGGTGGCGGCGTCGAGTCGTCTGGTCGATACCATTGTCTGGGATGATGTCGAAATCGAGGCGGATTGCGAGCTGGTTCGGTGCATCGTGGCAGATGGCGTGAGAATCCCAACAGGCTCCAGACTGGCTGATTTGTCTGTAATCCCGGCTCTCGGGCACTCTGTCAGCAAGCACGAAAGGCTGATGGGCAATTTGATTGTGGCGCCCATCCCCACAAATCATGTCGAGTAACTCCTCCAAGCCAGACGCCGCCCGCGAGCGAGTGGACGAATTCCTCTCCCGTTCCGGGCTGAAACAAGCGAATGTCCGGGTCGTGTCGCTCACCGGGGATGCGTCGGATCGACGGTACTTCCGCGTGATGACCAACGACGGCAAGTCGAGCGTGCTTGCCCTGCACACGCAGGCGTTCGAATTCGAAACGCTGCCATTCGTGAACGTTGCGCGCTTGTTTCAGGCTGTCCCCTTGCCGGTCCCTGACATCCTCGATCACGCGGACGATCTCGGCGTGCTGCAGCTGCAGGATCTTGGTGACGTCACCCTCCAGGCACATCTTGGTGCCGCCGCCCCAACCGAACACGCATCGTTGTATCGCGAGGCGGTGTCGTTCCTGGTTCGGTTGCAAACACGCGGCCGGGAGCTGGCATCACCCTCGTTCATCCCATACAGTGTGGCCTTCGATCGCGAGAAGCTCCAGTGGGAACTTGATTTCTTCGTGAAGCATTTCCTGGAAGCGTATCGTGGCGTGCGTTTGACGACTGAAGGTCGGGAGGCGCTCGCAGAGGAATGGGCACCGATCATCGCAGAACTCGCATCGGAACCACGGGTGCTTTGCCACCGCGACTTCCACAGTCGCAACCTCATGTTCAACGAAGGCCGGCTCTACATCATCGATTTTCAGGATGCCCGAATGGGCCCCGATACCTACGATCTCGTCTCATTGCTGCGTGATTCATACTTGGACCTGCCCGAGGAAAGGGTGGATGAGCTGACGAGCCACTTCCTCACCCTTACCACGATGAGGCCCCCGACACCGGCCGAACGGCAGGAATTCCGACGACGTTTCGATGTGATGGCGCTTCAGCGGAACCTGAAGGCGCTTGGCACGTTTGGCTTCCAGGCTGCTGCCCGTGCGAATCCGGTGTACATTCAGTACATCCCGCGCACGTTGCGGTACGTGCGGACGAACCTGTTCCGCCACGCTCGCTTCGCGCGCCTGCACGAGCTGCTCGCGCCACATATCGAAGAGCTGCGGTGACCACCTATCAGTACGCCATCTCGACGCATCTCTACCACGACCAGCGGCTCACGCGTGATCATCTTCAGGAGATTGCCGCGCGCGGCTTTCCCGCGATCGAGCTGTTTGCCACGCGTACGCACTTCGACTACCACAGCGCCGCGGCGATCGATACCCTGGCTGGATGGCTGGACGAAACCGGGCTCATTCTCCATTCGGTGCATGCCCCCATCTCCGAAAGTCTGGTTGGCACCCAGTGGGGACCGATGTTGACCAATGCGACGACCGACGAAGCCTCCCGTGAACGAGCCGTGGCCGAGAGCCGGGCGGCCCTGGCCATCGCGAAGCGGATTCCATACCGTTTCCTCGTGACCCATCTCGGAATACCCGATGTGTTGAAGCCATCGGCCAACAACAACCAGAGGCAACCGGCCGAGCGAAGTATCGTGGAGCTGCATGGCGTGGCCGAGACAGTGGGTGTGGCACTTGCGCTGGAGGTCATTCCCAACCGCTTGTCGTCGGCCGAGGCGCTCGTCGATTTCATCGAGAACGAGCTGGACCTGCCAGACATCGGAATCTGTCTGGATGTCGGCCACGCGTTCTTGATGGGCGATCTGGTAGATGCCATTGAAACAGCAGCGGGGTATCTAATCACGACGCACGTACACGATAACCACGGGAAGACAGACGAGCATCTGGTGCCGTTCGAAGGCGCCATCGACTGGGCGGCGGCGCTCATGGCCGCCCAGAAAATCGGCTATGACGGAGCGTTGATGCTGGAAGTGGCGAACCGAGCGACGCCGACGCACGTTCTGACCGCAACGGACCGGGCGCGGCGGCGTTTCGAGGAGATTCTGGGACAATAGGGTAGCCTTCAGCTGTCAGCCTTCAGCGTTCAGCTGGCTCGCAGCCAGCGGCCACAAGTTAGACAGCCTCATGGATGGTTGATAGCCTGATGGCTGAAGCTGATGGCTGAAGCTGATAGCTCACATGATCGCCTACATCGAAGACATTGCTCGTTACGAGGGACAGCCCGTCACCCTGCGCGGCTGGCTGCACAACCGCCGATCGAGCGGCAAAATTCATTTTCTGACGGTTCGTGACGGAACCGGCTTCATACAGGCCGTCATGTCGAAGGCGGCCGTCGGCGAAGAAACGTTCAAGCGTGCCGATCACCTCGGTCAAGAAACCGCAATTACGGTTCATGGTACGGCGCGAGCCGACAGTCGTGCTCCTGGCGGCTATGAGATCGACGTTTCCGGATTCGAGGTCGTCGGACCATCCGTCGACTACCCAGTCACACCGAAAGAACACGGTGTGGATTTCCTGCTGGATCGACGTCACCTCTGGATACGCTCCGAACGACAACAGGCGATTCTCAGAATTCGCCATGAGGTCATCAAGGCCGTTCGCGATTCGCTGGACGAAAGGGGATTCATTCTCGCGGACACGCCAATTTTCACGCCGGCGGCGTGCGAAGGCACGAGTACCCTGTTCCCGGTCCAGTATTTCGAAGACACCACGGCCTACCTGACCCAAAGCGGCCAACTCTACAACGAAGCCAATGCGATGGCGCTCGGCCGCGTGTACTGCTTCGGGCCAACGTTCCGCGCCGAAAAATCGAAGACCCGCCGCCATCTGACGGAGTTCTGGATGGTGGAACCCGAGATGGTGTACGCCACGTTGCACGATGTGATCGAGTTGGCGGAAAGCCTGGTGGTGGAGGTGGTTTCCCGCGTTCTCACACAACGTCGACGCGAGCTCACGGTGCTCGAGCGCGACACGACGAAATTGGAGTCGGTGAAGGCGCCGTTCCCGCGAATCTCATACGATGATGCGGTGAAACGGCTGCAGGAAAAGGGACAGGCGATCGAATGGGGGGGCGACTTCGGCGGATCTGATGAGACGGTCCTCTCGAGCGAATTCGATCGGCCCGTGGTGGTGCACCGGTATCCTGCCGGGATCAAGGCCTTCTACATGAAGCCGGACCCGGACAGGCCCGAGCTTTCGCTTTCGGTCGACGTATTGGCGCCCGAGGGCTACGGTGAGATCATCGGCGGGGGCCAGCGCATCGACGACTATGACCTGCTGCTGGCTCGGATCAAGGAACACGATTTGCCACAAGAAGCGTTCGAGTGGTTCCTCGATCTGCGCCGGTACGGATCGGTGCCGCACGGCGGCTTTGGCATGGGCATCGAACGACTCGTCACCTGGATCTGCGGTCTCGAACATGTGCGCGAAACGATCCCGTATCCGCGGATGCTGTATAGACTGTACCCTTCGGACGGGGTTCGGGATTCGGGGTTCGGGATTCGATGTGACAAAGGTGACTAAGCGGATAAGCGCTCGCGACAAGATCCGGAGCGTAAGCGACGGCAGCGCGTGGGGGTGGGGCCCCACGCGAACCAAATAATGAAAATTGGCTTTCTCTCCCTCGGTTGTCCCAAGAACCTCGTCGACTCCGAGGTGATGCTGGGCCTCGTCCAACACGCTGGCCATAGCCTCACCACCGATCCCCGCGAGGCCGAGATCCTCATCGTGAATACCTGCGCGTTCATCGACCGGGCCAAACAGGAATCCGTCGATGCCGTGCTCGAAATGGCCCAGCACAAGAAGACAGGCGCCTGTCGGCGCCTGATCGTCACCGGCTGTCTCGCCGAACGGTACCGAGAGGAGCTCCGGGCGCACATTCCCGAGATAGATGCCGTGCTCGGCACCGGAGACGTGCCGCAAATTGTGGAGGCGATTGGAAGCTCAGTTTCATCTTCCAATTCTGCCAGGAAGAATGGGAATCCAAGTGGTGTGATTCGTCTGACACCCGTGCCAGCGGCAACCCGTCCGGTCGCCGAGCGCACTGTCCCCACGCTTCCCACCTATCTTTACGACGCGGACACCCCCCGCATGCTGACCACGCCAGGGCATTTTGCTTACCTCAAGATTGCCGAAGGCTGCGATTACGCCTGCTCTTTTTGCATCATCCCGACCTTGCGCGGCCATTACCGCAGCCGACCATCCGAATCGATTGTGGCGGAGGCACGGCGGCTCGTCGCGTCTGGCGTCAGGGAACTGATCCTGATATCGCAGGACACGACCTTCTACGGCATCGATCGGCGCGAACGTGGCGCCCTCGCGCGACTTCTGCGCGAGCTCAACACGGTCGACGGCTTGGAATGGATACGACTGCTCTACCTGTACCCCACGACGATTACAGACGACACATTGTCGGCAATGGCCGACTGCGACAAGGTCTGCAAGTACGTGGACCTGCCACTGCAGCACGCGTCGGATCGTATGCTCAAGGCCATGAAGCGTCCGGGTACTCGTCGCGCCTACGATCAGCTGCTCGCACGAATCCGGGCTCGAGTGTCAGGGGTGACGCTGCGGACGACATTTATCGTCGGCTTCCCGGGCGAGACCGAGCATGATTTTGAAGAGCTGTGCGATTTCGTGCGCGAGACTCGCTTCGACCACGTTGGCGTCTTTACCTATTCGCACGAAGAGGGCACGACCGCCTACGCCCTGGCCGACGATGTGCCCGACCGGGAAAAGTCGAGGCGACAGAATCGGCTGATGACCCTGCAAAAGGGGATCGTGCGCCAGGCTCAGAAAGCCCGAGTCGGCCGGCAGGTGCGCCTGGTCGTCGACGGATCCGCACCCGATCACGACCTCGTCGTGCGGGCGCGCCTGGCGGGTCAAGCGCCGGAAATTGACCCTCTCGTCTACCTGACCGACTGCGACCCGAGCGGGCTGACGCCGGGCATGTTTGTCGACGCCGAAATCGTCGGCGCCCACGAGTACGACCTCATCGCCAGACCCCTTTAAAATCAGGTCAAAAGTCAAAAGTCAAAGGTACGTGGTCAAGGGTCGTTAACCTTTGCCCTTTGACCTTTGCCCTTTGACCTTTTGTGATAAAGTGTGTGGTGCAACCGAGGTTGGATTAACCGAAGTGGGCCTGTGCCCACTTTTTTAGTTTCAGGGGCCTCATCCCGGTGAGCCCGCGTCCAGAGACCGATCCCCTCGAACGGATACGGGCCATCGCAGAGCGGGTGGCACGCTCCTATCTCCTGGAAGTCTTCGACGTACAGCACCGGCGGGAGGCGCAAGGGTGGGTCCTGAGGATTTATCTCGATCGCCCGGCGGCCGACTCGTTGCCAGGAGCAGAAGAATCCGGCGTGAGCGTTGAAGACTGTGCGCGCGTGAGTCGTGACGTCAGTGCCATTCTCGACGTCGAGGACGTGATCAACCACGCCTACGTGCTTGAAGTATCGTCGCCCGGTCTGGATCGCCCGCTTCGGCGTGCGACGGACTACCGGCGTTTCGCAGGGAGGCTGGCAAAAATCGTGGTCGCCGAACCCGTCGACCGGCAGAGCCACTTCGAAGGTCGGCTGAAGGGGCTCGACGGGGAGACGGTGTTACTCGAAGGACACGGCGGGCGGATCCATCGCATCCCGCTGTCGGTGATCAGCCGCGCGCGATTGGCAGTTGAATTTTAGCGATAGGTAAGTAACGGTATGTCAAACCCATTGCAGCAGACGATCGAAGCGCTGGCCAAAGAAAAAGGCATCGAGCCCGACGTCATCATCAGCGCCATCGAGGACGCCGTGCTGACCGCTTCGCGCAAGTACTACAAGACCAACGAGAATTTGCGCACGCGGTTCAACCACGAGACCGGCCAGGTGGACCTGTTTGCGGTCAAGCAGATTGTGGGCGAGGTGACGAACCCGGCCACCGAAATCGGCCTGTCCGAGGCACAACAGTTGTACGGAGACGAGGCCGAAGTGGACATGGAAATCGAGTTTCCCAAGGCCACCGACGTGCTTGGCCGCATCGCGGCACAAACAGCCAAACAGGTGATCTTTCAGAAAGTCCGTGAAGCCGAGCGCGAGAACATCTTCGCCGAATACAACCAGCGCATTGGCGACGTTGTCAACGGCACCGTCAAACGCTTCGAGAACGGCGACATGGTCGTCGAGGTTGGACGCATCGAGGCCGTCGTGCCCCGGAAAGATCAGTCACGCGCGGAAAGCTACACGCCGGGCGATCGTTTGCGGGCCGTGATCAAGGGCGTGAGCCGTAGCGCCAAGGGTCCCCAGATTGTGCTGTCTCGCACCGATCCGGCCCTGCTCGTCAAGCTGTTCGAGCAGGAGGTACCGGAAATCTACGATGGAACGGTACAAATTCGTGGCGCCGTTCGAGAGGCCGGGGACCGAGCCAAGGTGGCGGTCTTCTCGCGCGAACGCGACGTGGATCCGGTGGGCGCCTGCGTCGGCATGAAGGGCACCCGCGTCCAGGCCATCATCCGCGAGCTTCGTGGCGAGAAAATCGACATCGTCGAGTTCTCGGATGATCCGGTGTCGTTCGTGACCAACGCTCTGAGCCCTGCGAAGGTGCAGCGCGTGTCGATCGTGGACGACCGCGAGCGAGTCATGGAAGTCATCGTCGAAGACAAACAGCTGTCGCTGGCCATCGGCAAGAAAGGTCAGAACGTCAGACTCGCCGCCAAGTTGACGGGCTGGCGCATCGACATCAAGAGCGAGGAGGAAAAACGGAAGGAAGTCGAAGCGCAATTCGAGGGACTCGAGGTCGGCAGTTCGAGCGACGAGAGCTTGGAGACAACCGACTCCCCGGATCCAGAGGTTATCGAGCCATCAGCGACGAGCGAGGACGTTGAGGCCGTCGTGAAGGGCGAGGACAAGGAATGAATACTTCAACGCTGAGGTCGCCGGACTCTGCGAACTCTGCGTTTCATCATTGAGAACTGAAAACTGAATGGCCACAATCCGGATTTACAAGGTTGCGGAGCTGCTGAGCACGACGAGCCAGGAAGTGATGGCTCTGCTGAAGCGCGATCATGGCATCGAACTGAAGAGCGCTTCGAGCACGATCGAAGAGGTCGTTGCGCGGCAGTTCGTCGAGCGACTTGCACGCCAGCGGAACATCATCCTCCCCGGCGGCGACATGTTTGCCGAAACTCCTGTCGTGCGAGGCAAGAAGTCCGGACCCGTCGCCAAGAAAGTCGAACCGCCCAAGCCGACCGCGCCGACACTTGGGCCGCCGCGGCTCGTCAAGACTGTGCGCCCGCCTGCGGTTATCGTCGCGGAGGTACCGGCTGCGGACGAGCCGCCTCTCGAGACACCGATGGCGGAGCCTCTCGCGGTTGAGCCCGAGCCGCAGGTCGCCGAAATCGCATCGACCGATCGGGAAGAGGAAGTGGTAGAGGTTGTCGAACCCCCTGCTGAGATTGAGCCTCCACCACCGGCGGCTGCGCGGCCAACGCCGCCACCCCCAGTGGGTCGAATGGTTCCCCCAAGTATCCGGTTGCGCATCGAGGACCCATCGGCGCGCGGTGGGCCGTCGGCTCCACTTCCCTCACCGGCTCAAGCTCCACAGGGCGGCCGGCCGGCCGGCGTTCCGATCACTGCACGACCTCCGGCGTCCGCACCAGCTGCCCCACGTCCACCAGCGGCACCGGCGGCTCATCCGACCGGTCAGCGTCCGGCAGGAGCGGCACCGGGGGCCACTCGTCCAGTGTCGCCACCACGACCCGCGGGACCGCCGCCATCGCGACCGCTGACGACACCGGGCGGACCGCGCCCGCTGCCCTCACAACCGGTGCGCACTCAACCACCAGGAGCGCCACGACCCGGCACCAGCTATCCGCCGCGACCGGGTGCACCGTTCCCCCAACGACCCGGCATGCGACCGGCTGCACCTGGGGGCGCTCGCCCGGCGATGCAGCGTCGCGAGGAACGGCGCGAACCGCGGCCGGTACCTGCGGCGCCAGCGGCACCGCCTCCGGTGACGCGCACGATTACGCTCGTCGAGGGCATGACGGTCAAGGATCTGGCCGACAAGCTCGAGGTGCGGGTGAAGGACGTCCTGAAGAAGCTGCTCGACAAGCGGCTGATGATGACGATCAACTCGGTCGTCGATACCGAAACAGCCACGATGCTCGCCCGCGAGTTCGGTGCTGACGTCCAGCTTCGCAGTTTCGAACAGGAGCTGTTGCAGGTCGAAACCGGCGAAACCAGCACGGCCGATCTGGTCATGCGTGCCCCGGTCGTCACGGTCATGGGCCACGTCGATCACGGCAAGACGACGTTGCTCGACGGCATCCGGGAGACTCGCGTGGCCGAGCGCGAAGCCGGCGGCATCACTCAGCACATCGGCGCGTACCACGTCCAGGTCAACAAGCGCAGCATCGTGTTTCTCGACACGCCAGGTCATGAAGCGTTCACCTTGATGCGCGCACGCGGCGCCAAGGTCACCGACGTGGTCGTGCTCGTGGTGGCCGCCGACGATGGCGTCATGCCGCAAACGCGCGAAGCGATCGACCATGCGAAAGCTGCGAACGTCCCGATCCTCGTGGCCGTCAACAAAATTGACAAGCCCGATGCCAATCCGGAGCGCGTCAAGCGCGAGCTCGCCGATCTGAATCTGGTGCCCGAAGACTGGGGCGGCCAGACGGTGTTCGTGGAGGTCTCGGCCAAGAAACGGCAGAATCTCGACTTGCTGCTTGAAATGATCCTGCTCGTCACCGACATTGGCGAGTTCAAGGCCAATCCCAAGCGTAGTGCATCGGGAACCGTGCTCGAGGCCAAGCTCGATCGCGGTCGTGGTCCCGTCGCCACAATTCTGGTGCAGGACGGCACGCTTCACGTTGGTGACACGTTCATTGCCGGACCTATCGTCGGTCGGGTCCGTGCGCTCATTGACGACCGCGGTCGGCCCACCAAGCAGGCGGGCCCTTCGACGCCCGTCGAAGTCCTTGGTCTCGCCGGACTGCCCCAGCCTGGTGACGCGTTCCAGGCGCTGGCCGATGCCGCCAAGGCGAGGCAGATTGCGATGTACCGGCAGACCCAGGCCAAGGAAAAGGCGCTCGGCGCCAAGGGCAGCCGGCTTACGCTCGAGTCGCTGCAGCAACAGATTGCCGAAGGGAGTGTGAAGGAGCTCCCGATTGTCATCAAGGCCGACGTCCAGGGCTCGGCGGAAGTCCTTGCAGACACGCTCACGAAGCTGTCTGACGAAAAAGTCCGGATCCGGATCATTCACTCGGGCGTGGGTGCGATCAACGAATCCGACGTGCTGCTGGCGTCGGCGTCGAACGCGGTCATCATCGGGTTCAACGTCAGGCCCGACAGAAACGCCGAAACCCTTGCCGAACGCGAGAGCGTCGACATCCGCCATCACTCGGTGATCTACAACGTGACCGACGAAATGCGCAAGGCGATGGCCGGTCTGCTCGAACCGAGCTTCAAGGAAGTCCGTCTGGGCTCGGCGGAAGTCCGGAACATCTTCAAGGTGCCGAAGTTCGGCGTCGTCGCGGGCTGCTTGGTCTCGGAGGGACGCATCACGCGCAGCGGTGAGACCCAGGCACGGCTGTTACGCGACAATATCGTGGTCTACGAGGGCAAGATTGGCTCACTGCGTCGGTTCAAGGATGACGTCAGCGAGGTGAAGGCCGGTTTCGAGTGCGGTATCGGGTTCGAACGGTTCAACGACATCAAAGTCGGCGACGTCATTGAAGTGTTCACAATGGAACGAGTGGCCGTAGGAGCGTAGCTCCTGTGATGGTCGTCGGTCTCCTGTCTGTCGAGCTCCACATCCCCGGCGCACAGTCGCTGAAGGACAAACGAATGGTGTTGCGTGGGGTCAAAGATCGCCTCAGGAAGTTCAATGTGGCGGTCGCCGAAGTCGACCATCAGGATCTGTGGCAGCGGGCCGGGCTGGGGATCGTGACGGTTTCCAATTCCGAGCCGCATGCCGACCGTGAATTGGCGGCCGTCATTGACGAGATCGAGCGGACGGAGCCAGGCCTGATTACACGCACCGAGCTGGAATTCCTGAAATAGTGCCTTCGGAAGACTCAATTCTCAGGGCTCAAGTCTGAAGTGTGCATCTGAGTTTGTGGCCCATGACCTTGAAACTTCAGACTTTAGACTTGAGACTTCACACTTGAACAATGCCCCAAGGATCCCGGCCCGATCGTATTGGCGACCAGATTCGAGCCGAAGTGGCGGATCTGCTTGCGCGTGAGCTGCAGGATCCGGGTCTGGGTTTCATCACCGTGACGCGCGTTCACGTGACGGCCGACCTCCAGATTGCGAGAATCTACTACACGAGCCTGGGCGACGATCGCGCGCGGCGGGCGACTCGCAGCGCTTTCGACCGTGCGACACCGTTCATCCGGCGGCAGATTGGATCTCGATTACGGCTACGACGCGTTCCGGAGATTCAGTTCGTCTTCGACGAATCGGTCGAGCAGCAAGAGCGTCTCGAGCGCCTGCTCCAAGAGATTCATGAAACCGACCGGGCACGCACACAACCGGAGCACGAGGGTGATGAGTAATCTGCGGGAGAGCTTGATAGACCAGATCCGGACAGAGATCCAGACACGCCAGCGCTTCCTCCTGTGTTCTCACGCTCGGCCAGACGGCGATTCGATCGGCTCGCAGCTCGCCATGGCCTTCGCGTTACGTGAGCTCGGGAAGGACGTGCACATTCTCAATCGAGATCCGGCGCCAGCCCAGCTCCTTGGATTCCCTGGCGTCCGCGACATTGTGCTCGGCGACCGCGCGCAGGGAAGCTTCGATGCGGCAATCATCCTCGAATGCAGCGACCTGGGGCGCACGGGGGTTTCAGGGCTCGAGCAGTACTTCATCATCAATATCGATCATCATCCTGGAAACGTGATGTACGGCGGCATCAACTGGTTCGACGAAAACGTTGCCGCCTGCGGTGAGATGGTGTACGACGTCATCGAGGCGTTGGGTGTCCCCTTCACGCGCGAAATTGCCACGAACATCTATCTGACCCTGCTCACCGATACCGGCGGCTTCCATTACTCGGGCATCAGCGCAAAAACTTTCGATATCTGTCGGCGGGCCGTAGAGGCGGGCGTCGAGCCCGCGACGCTTGCGCGCGCTGTGTTCGACAACAACAGCCTGGGCCGATTGAGGCTGCTTGGCGCCGTCCTCAATACGATGCAGCTGGATCAGTCGGGGCGGCTCGCCTTCATCTATCTGGATCAGGCCATTGCGGCAACGGCGGGAGCCACCTACGACGACACGGAGGGTCTGATCAACATGCCGCTCACGGTCAAGGAGATCGAAGCGGTGGCGTTTTTCAGGAAGATCGAACCGGACCACTACCGTGTCAGTCTGCGGTCGAAGGGCGCCATCGATGTTGGTGCCGTCGCCAAAAGCTTTGGTGGAGGCGGCCACCGTAATGCGTCGGGCTTCACCGTCATCGGCAGCTACGAGAAAGTCAGGCCGGTCGTCAGTGCGCGGGTCATCGAAGCCATCGAGGCAAACGGGCTGCAGACGACTGAGGAAACGGTGCAGAGGACGGCACCCTGAGTCGCCCGCGACTGGCTCGCCTCGCTGTTTCGGAGTCTCAGTTCCAAAGACTTCACGCAGAGCTCGCCGAAGAGCGCTGAGGCGCGCTGCAGGTTCTCAGCTTTGCCTTCTGAATTGAACGGCCTACTCGTCATCGACAAGCCCGAAGGTCCCACGTCGCACGATGTCGTGTCGCGGATGCGGCGTGCGACAGGGGTCACCCGCATCGGGCACACGGGTACGCTCGACCCGATTGCGAGCGGGGTGCTGCCGCTCGTTCTGGGCCGCGCCACGCGCCTCGTTCAGTTTCTCATCGGCGCCGACAAGGCGTACGACGCACACGTTCGGCTTGGCCTGGAGACCGATACCTACGACATGACCGGGCGTCCTGTAGATCCGCGGGGGCGTCGCCAACCCCCGGGGCCGATCGCGCGTGAGCGGGTTGAGGAGGTTCTCAAGGACTTCCGTGGCCCCTTGCTGCAACAGCCCCCACCCTACTCGGCCAAGAAGATTAATGGCACGCGCGCATACGTGCTGGCGCGCCGCGGCGCGGCGGTCAACCCACCACCGTCCCGTGTCTTTGTCCGCGAGCTCACGATGGTGGAGTTACAATCCGACGTTTTGACGCTTCATCTCGTCTGCTCCAGCGGTTTTTATGTACGTTCGCTCGCGCACGAGATCGGCATACGGCTCGAGACCGGGGCGTGCCTTCAGGCGCTCCGGCGCACACGCAGCGGCGAGTTTCGCCTCGACCGGGCAACCCCGCTCGAACGTATCGAACGCGATTCGACCGACGTCCGAGAGCTCCTGATTCCGATGTCGGAGCTGCTCCCCGGCCTCCCTTCCGCCATCCTGACCGGTGACGGTGCGCGACGGGCCGCGCGTGGCAACGTCGTCGGTCCCCCGGAGATGGTTCGAAGCGCACCCATGGATGCGGCACGCGTACGGCTGCTGAACGAGGAAGGGCAACTCGTTGCGATTGCCCGGCCATGTGGCCCGCAAGGCCTTTTGCATCCGGATGTTGTTGTAGGGTAAAATGTTTGGTCTTCTTGCGGCAAAGCACCTCAGTCTGGGGCACCGCATCATCGCGGCGCCTGGAAGGCTGAGTGTGGAAGCGGCGGTCTGGTGAGCACGCGCTTTCCTGGGCCGCGCGCGGAGGTCACCAGTGGGGCTCACCAGGGAAAAGAAAACCGAAATCATTGGCGCGTACAAGACTCACGAGGCCGACACGGGGTCGCCGGAAGTTCAGGTCGCAATCCTCAGTGAGCGGATCAGCTATCTCACGGAACATTTCAAGATTCACGCAAAGGATCATCATTCCCGCCGCGGGCTCCTGAAACTCGTCGGGCAGCGGCGGCGACTGCTGGACTACCTCAAGAGTAAGGACACAGAACGGTACGCCGAGCTGATCAACCGGCTGGGCATCCGCAAGTAGTCATTCCCACAGCCTGCCGGTTTGCCTGCAATTGAAAAGAATGAACACCATGCATACACGCGAACTCCGACTCGGCTCGCGCACTCTCTCGATTGAAACAGGCAAGCTGGCCAAGCAAGCCGACGGGGCCGTGCTCGTCAGGCTGGGCGACACGATTGTCCTCGTCACGGCCTGCTATGCGGCAAGTGCCCGCGAAGGAATCGACTTCCTGCCGCTCACGGTCGACTATCGTGAGTACACCTACGCGTCGGGCAGGATCCCAGGCGGCTTTTTCAAACGCGAGGGGAAGCCGGCCGAAAAGGAAGTGCTGACCAGTCGCGTCATCGATCGACCGATTCGCCCGCTGTTTCCATCGGGGTGGCGCCACGAAACACAGGTGATCGCTCTCGTGCTGTCGGCCGATTCCGACCACGACTCGGACGTGCTTGCCATCACTGGCGCGTCGGCCGCTCTGGCCCTGTCGGAAATTCCATTCGAAAAGACGATTGCCGGCGTCCGTGTCGGGCTGCTGGACGGTGAGTACGTCATCAACCCCACCTACGAACAGCGAAAGCAGAGCCGTGTGGATCTCATCATGGCCGGAAGCCGCGATGGCCTGGTCATGGTTGAAGCCGGCGCCAGAGAGATTACCGAAGAAGAGGTCGTCCGAGCGCTCGAGGCTGGACACGCCGCGATCAAAGAGATCGTGGCAGTGATAGATGACCTTGCGAGAGAGGCAGGCAAGAAAAAGCTTGCAGTCGCCAGGAAGGAAATCGGCCACGACTTCTATCGCGAGGTCGAAGAGAAAGTCCTGATACCGCTGAGCGAGGCCATGCGGATTCGGGGCAAGATGGAAAACTACGATCGAGTCGACCAACTCCTCGACGATCTCATCGCCTCGATTCCCGAAGAAGAGGTCGAGCGGAAGCTCGAGGCGAAAGCGATCTTCAAAGAGCTGAAGGAGAAAGTACTGCGCGACGAGGTGCTCGGGCACAGCGTCCGTCTCGACGGCCGCAAGTTCGACGAGATTCGTCCGATTTGGTCCGAAGTGGGCGTATTACCGCGCACGCATGGATCGGCCGTGTTCACACGTGGTGAAACCCAGGCCCTGGTCACGGTGACGCTTGGCACGGCCGAAGACCAACAGAAAATCGAAATGGTCGACGGAGAGATGTACAAGCGGTTCATGCTGCATTACAACTTCCCGCCATTCTCAGTGGGCGAGGTTGCGTTCCTCCGAGGCCCCGGCCGGCGCGAGGTGGGTCATGGGGCTCTCGCAGAACGCGCGCTCTCGCCGATGGTCCCGTCAGAGGAAGCGTTCCCCTACACGATCCGCATCGTGTCGGACATCCTGGAATCCAATGGCTCGTCCTCGATGGCCTCGGTATGTGGAGGATCGCTGGCCATGATGGATGCCGCAGTACCGCTTGCGGGCGACTGTGGCCGGGGTGGCCATGGGTCTCATCATGGACGAGAAGACCGGCAAGTACGCCATCCTCTCGGATATTGCCGGCGCAGAGGATCACTACGGCGACATGGACTTCAAAGTCGCGGGCACGGCCCAGGGCGTCACCGCGCTCCAGATGGATATCAAGGTGACAGGCATCACGATGGCCATCATGCGCGAGGCGCTTCAACAGGCGCGCCAGGGTCGCCTCCAGATCATCGCCAAGATGGAAGAGACGATGAAGGCGCCGCGGTCTTCGATCTCCGCGTTCGCGCCGCGCATCATCACCATCAAGATTCCGGTGGACAAAATCCGAGACGTCATCGGCCCCGGCGGCAAGATGATTCGGAGCATCATCGACCGGACCGGCGTGAAGATCGACGTGGAAGACGATGGACGGGTTAACGTCGCGTCTGCCGACGAAAGTTCCGCCCAGAAAGCCGTTGCCATCATCCAGGAGCTCACCGCCACCCCCGAACTGAACAAGATCTATATGGGCAAGGTGCAGCGGATCACAGACTTTGGCGCCTTTGTCGAAATCATGCCCGGCACCGATGGTCTCCTTCACGTCTCGGAAATCGCCAACCATCGTGTCAAGGACGTGCGCGACGAACTCAAAGAAGGCGAGCAGGTGATGGTGAAGGTCATCAACATCGATCCGAGCGGCAAGATCAGGCTGAGCCGAAAGGCGTTGTTGCAGGAAGAAGGGGCAACAGCCTCGACGGGAGGAACCACAGATCGCGACAACAAGCCCCGCGGTGAGCGGCACGCCCGGGGGCAGGAGTAGCGCGGTCGCAAACCGCAAGCCGAACGGCGGCGTCTAATCCATTGGAGCTCCCTCGCCCCAAAGTTCCAAAGTTGGAGGCCGTATGCGATTCCCGCACCAGATCCGGCTCGCACTTCCCGTCGCGATCCTCCTGCTGGCACTCGGCGCGGTTGCCGTCTGGCTGCGGTCCGGCTCGGTATCTGCGGCCAATTCGTCGCTTCAGGACGTGGCGCAGCGGGAGTTTACAGTCAACGCCCACAAGTACTCGTTCACACCTCAACAGTTGGACGTTCGCCAGGACGACCTCGTCAAGATCACCCTTCGCACGGAAGACATTGCCCACAGCTTTACCATCGACGGCTACCGCATCGCCAAGCGCGTGAGCCCTGGCCAGACCGTCGTCTTCGAATTTCGAGCGGACCAGCCCGGTCGATTTCCGTATTACTGCAATCTCACCATCGACGATGGGTGCAAGACGATGCGGGGCGAACTCATCGTGCGGCCGAAATAAGACAGTCTCCAGTTCACAGGTTTCAGTCCTTAAGGCCTAACGCAAAGGTCGCAGAGTCCGCGGAGGCACTCCGCGTCCTCGGCGTCCTTCGCGTTGAAGGGTTCACAGGCTCTCAGTTCTCCGTTATCGTCGTCCCTCAATGTCTGCCATGGTCGAGTTGATCAGGGCGGGTGATGGTCGAGTAGACGGGCGGGCGGCGCGGGCAATTGCCAATCGCTCGGCTGTGGAAGGATGGGTGTGGAACAGGGTCTGTACCCACCGCGACGGATGCTCCTCTGCCAGATTCTGTTGTGCGAGCCGGCGCATGGCCGACACGAAGGCCGGTGAGTTGTCGGTCAAGTCGAGGGCAAACCGATCGGCGCGCCGCTCCTGCGCGCGCGATCGCGCATTGGCCAGCGGTTGCGCAACCATCGAGAGCGTCCCGCACACAAGCAGGATGAGCGGCAACCCGGCGACGTCCGCCGCATGCATGACGCCGGTCATTGGGCCGATCACGAGCACGCCGCGGTGCGCCGCATAAAAACTGATGAATCGGACCGCCGCGTCCAGGCCCAGACCTCGCCAGATGTCGCCGTGCACGTGATGCCCCAGCTCGTGCGCAAGCACGACCGTAATCTCATCATTCGAATAGTCTGAAAGCAGGGTGTCGGACAGCAGAATCCGACGCGTGCGCCCCAGACCGACCAGCGCGGCGTTGGCTTTGCGCGTGGAATCGCTCAGCGTCCAACGATACACACCCACCGCCTGAGTGCCCGCTTTGCGCGTCAGCCTGATCAAATCCTCGTGCAACTCGTCACGCTGGACTGGCTTGACCTCGTAGAACAGCGGGAACAGCAGCACCGGTCCGAGCCTGGCCAGGCAGACCATCCCCACGGACCAACCGATCGTGGCGGCAATCCACCATGCGTTCGGCCACCACCCAATGAGCGCATAGAGGCAGACGGCACACACCTGCAGGAATCCAAGGCCAACCGCAGCCTCCTTGATGTACGTTCGCCACCACCGTCCGGCGCTTTGTCTGGAGAGATCGTATCGAGACTCGAGGACGTGACCGCGGTAGTACGCCAACGGCAGCGCACCGCATTCGTGCAAGCCTGCCAGCATCATCACATAGATCACGACGACCAAAGACGGTGTGAGCGCGGCCGGCGCGGGCACCGCGTTCGCATACTGAATCGCGACGTCACGCATGAACGCGGACAACGACGTTGCCACGAGCGTGGCGACGAGCGAGGTCGACCAGACCGCGCCAGCAACGCGAGCGCGGCGAGAGAGTCGATGATATCGGGACGCTTTGTCTTCGTTCATCAGGAACGATGTCGTTTGCAGTGCGCGAGAGGGACGCGAAAGGCAGGCTGTCGGCAGGCACACGCCGCTCTTATCTCTCGACGTCCTCCGAGCCCGTCGCGATGAAGATCGGGCCGTTTGTCGTCTCGAGGCGAACACGGGGACCGCCGCCGTTGAGCCGGGCTTCCATCTCGCGTCCAGACTTCTGGTCGAGATTCTCGAATGTCAGGCCGGACGATACGATTCGACCGTTGAGCGATCGTGCGGAAAAGTCGGCCTTCACCGTTGTCGGGATGACCAGACGAACGGGTCCGTTGACGGTCGCGAGGCTGATTTCGCCACCCACGAGAGGGAGATCCATGCGAACGGGGCCATTTATCGTGCTCGCCTGCACCGCGCCCGTCAGCCCCTTGCCATTGATGGGGCCATTGCTGCCGGACGCTCGCACGGCACCGGCCATTCCGTTCACCACCACCCGGCCGTTCTCGGTCTTGAGCACGGTCGACAACGATCGCGGCGCGCGAACCGTGTAGTTGACGCGGGTCGAGCTGTCCGCGGGAGCCCTGGTTTCCAGCCGGATGCGGGCAGGTGCCCGCTCCTCAAGGATTTCGACCTGCTGGAGAAGCGCTCGCGCCGCTTCATCGCTGCGCGCCTCTGCCTGCCTGCTGATGACAACCTCGAGCTCGGACGCCTCAGATGAGTTGACCTCAATCGAACCGTTGCGATTTTCGATCTCGACCACGCCGTCCGGCGCAATCGTGTAGGTACGGGTCGAATCGTCGACCGCCTTTCCGGTGACGAGATCGAGCGAGACGTTGCCGTCCTTGATCGAAACATCGCACCCGGCAGTGAAGGCGCCAACCAGGACCAGCCCGATGGCTGCGCGCAGGCACACAGTGACTGTCATGGACCTCTCCTGTGTGGTACTTACGCGAAACCTGAGCGGAATGTTCATACCGAAGATGTGAGCATTGCGTAGCGCGGACCCTTCAGGGTCCGTGTCAGTTGAGCTGGAGGGAGACGAGCTTCGATACGCCTGGCTCTTCCATGGTCACGCCGTACAGTCGATCCGCAATTTCCATGGTTTTTCGATTATGCGTGATCAAGATGAACTGCGTGTGCTGCAGCATGCCCTTCAGCATTTCGACGAACCGGCCGATGTTCGCATCGTCCAAAGGCGCATCGATCTCGTCCAGCACGCAGAACGGGCTCGGCTTGTACTTGAAGATGGCAAACATCAGGGCGATGGCGGTGAGCGCCTTTTCTCCGCCGGACAGCAACTGGACGCTCTGGAGCCGCTTGCCGGGAGGCTGTGCGATGATCTCGATACCCGTTTCGAGCAGGTCGTTCTCGTCGAGCAGTGCGAGTCCGGCCCGACCTCCGCCAAAGAGGGTGCTGAAGGTCTGCTGGAAATTGACATTGATGGTGTCGAACGCCTCTCGGAAGCGCTGCTTGGTCGTGTCGTCAATCCGCTTGATTGTTTCTCCCGTGGCCGCAATCGACTCCACCAGGTCTTTCCGCTGGGTCGACAGGAAGGTGTGCCGCGTTGACAGCTCATCGAACTGCTCAATCGCCATCATGTTCACGGCGCCAAGCCGGTCGAGCTTGTTTCGCAGACCTGCAATCACTTCCTCGGGCCCCATCTCACCCTGAGGCTGATCGGCGGCCGAGATCTCCAGCGGCTCCTCGCCTTCTTCTCCGTCTTCCTCGAGTCCACCACGTTCCGCGACGGCTGACAGCGGACTCGCGAGCGGGCCACTGGCTTCCGCCTGTTCGATTTCAGCCAGGACGTCGTCGAGCGTGGCTTGCACGGTATCCACACACGAGGCCGCAAGGTGCGACAGGTGACTTTCGGCGGTGGCTCGATCGAGATCCAGCGCGGCCACGGATGCCCGCGCCTCCTCGAGGCGGCGACGAGCCTCGCGGACGCCAGCTTCGCGCTGATCAACATCTCCACGACGAGAGTTCACCAGGTCTTCGGCGCTGCGCACCTTCGCGCGCAGTTCGTCGAGGGTGCTCAGCTGCCCGTCGAGCTTCTGCGTGTTGTCACGGATTGCGCGTTCGAGCGCCTCGCGCTGCTGCGCTGCCTGTCGAGCGTCGGCCCGGCTTGCGGCCGCTCGAGCGTCCAGTTCAGCCGCGGCCTCCTCGAGGCGCGTGACGTCGGTCGCCAGCCCCGCTGCACGTTCGGTCAGCGCGGCGTGAGCAGCCTTGCCTTCGGCCAAACGTCGGTTCAACTCGTCCAGGGTTTCTCGAGCCTCGAGGAGCCGCCGTTGCGCTTGTCCGAGTCGTTCGTCGGCAGCGTGCTGCTCCTGTTCGAGTCTGGCGATCGACAGACGGGCCTCGGTCTGGCGGGCGTCCAGCACGTGGCGCTCGTCCTCTGCCGAATGCCGTTCGGTGTCAATCAAGTCGGACTTCTTCGCAAGTCGATCCGCATCTTCGGTGGCGCGCTGCAACTGGAACTCCAGCGCAACCATGGCCTTTTCCTGCCGGTGCTGTTCGGCGTTCAACGCCGCGACGGCGGCAACCGCTTGAGCAATGGCCGTTTCCAGCGTGGACACTTCGCCGGCACAGTGTGCGAGCCCTTCGCGTTCGAGTAACAGGCGATCTCGCAGTTCCTTGATCTCGCGCTTGACGGCGAGAATGCCGAGGGTCTCGTCACCCAGGCCTCCCGACACCACATGCGGACCGCGGACGACCTCACCCGCCAGGGTCACAATTGGCGCACGCACTTGTCCAGATGCGGTCAGCGCCGGCTCCAGGTCTTCCGCGATCCAGGCTTCACCAATCGCGGATCGAATCGCCGGGCCGTGAGGGCCTTCTATTCGGAGCACCGAACCAAGCGCGCGCAGGCCGGCGACATCTGATGTCGTAGCCGGATCTGGCACGTCAGTCGTTTCGCTCGAGGGCTCGACCATCAGCAGACCGCATCGGCCGACCTTCGCATCGGACACGATTTGCAGGGCAGCCAGCGCGTGTTCCGTGCGGGGGACGAGCACGTGCTGAAGCAAATCGCCCAGACATGCCTCGACCGCCCGTTCGTACCGCGGCTCGACTTCCAGACAATCCGCCACCGACCCCATCTGCTGCACCCGACCATTCGCCTCCGCTAGAAGCATCTTCGCGGCATCGGTGTAACCGGCCCGGGCGGAATCGAGTTCTTCGAGCGAGCCCAGACGCGCAGAGAGGGCGGCCAGTTCGCGCTCCATCGTGCGCAGCGCCTGCGTGCGCCATTCGAGCTCGATGCGAGCGCTGGCCAGCTCGGCATCACGGGCGCTGCGAGCCAGTTTGGTGGCTTCGGCCGACTGCTGGGCACGTCTCAGGGCCTGAGAGGCCGCCGTGCGCTCACCTCTGACACGCTCGACCTCACGAGAGACTTCCGCCAGCTCGAGATCCAGTTTGGATAGTTGTTCGGTGACCCGCTCACGTGACAGACCCGCGTGCTCCACAGCATGTCTCAATGCCGTGGCGGAGTTGAGAGCGGCAAAGACCTCGGCACGTGCGGCCTCAACGTCGGCTTCCAGGCCTTCAATGCGTCGGGCCACCGCGCGTTGATCGGCCTCAACCTGTTGCAGGCCGGCGACCGCTTCATCTCGTTCGGTTACGGCGCGCGTGGCGGCCTGACGTCTTTCCGCGACCGCAACAACGCCGGGCTCTCGCTTTGCCTCGAGGGCCGCGAGCTCCGTCTCCAGCTCCTCCGCCCGCGATCGAAGGTGGCCGACGTGTTGTTCATCCAGTTGAATCTGCTGCTGCCGCCGACCCATCTCGAGTTCGTGTCCGTGGACGGCTTCTCTCGCACGCGTGGCCGCCGATTCATCTTCGGCCAGATCGATCCGGACACGGCTGAAATCTGATTCGACGCCAGACAACGCCCCGGCGGCCGCGATTTCGTCGCCACGAGCGCGATCGAGTTTCGCACGAGCAGTCTCGAGGTTCTGGGCGAGGTCCCGGTACTTGCGCGCGAAGAGAATCTTCTCCCACTGCCTCAGCTCGCTGCGGAGACGCTTGTAGCGTCGCGCCTTGGCCGCTTGACGCTTCAAGGCGCTCACTTGCTTTTCAATCTCGAAAATGATGTCGTCGATGCGGGTGAGGTTCTGCTGTGACGCTTCCAGCTTCAGCTCGGCGGCGCGGCGCCGGGCTTTGTACTTCGTGATGCCGGCAGCTTCCTCGATGAGCTGACGGCGATCGGTCGGCCGCGAGCTCAAAATCATGCCGATTTTTCCCTGCTCGATGATGGCGTAGGCTTTCGCTCCCAGGCCTGTATCCATCAGCAGCTCGTGTACGTCCCGAAGCCGGCAGACCTCTCCGTCGATGAGGTACTCGCTTTCACCCGATCTGTAGAGGCGCCGCGTAATTTCCACCGACCGTGTCTGCAGCGCCTCCTCCACTTCGTCGTGCATGTGGCCGTGGCCATTGCCGTTGCCATGGCCGTTGCCATTTGCGGCACGCACCAGCACTTCCGCAAACATTGCTCGGACTTCCGCCGCCGCCGTAGGCTTGCGGGCATCGCTCCCGCTGAAGATCACGTCTTCCATGCGGTCGCCGCGCAGGCTCTTCGCACTCTGTTCGCCGAGCACCCAGGTGATCGCGTCAGCAAGGTTGCTCTTCCCGCACCCGTTCGGACCCACAATCGCGGTCACACCCCGGTCGAACGCCAGGTGCGCCCGATCGGAAAACGACTTGAAACCGGCAATGTCGAGCTGTTGCAGACGCATGGTGTCTCTCTACAAGCTATCGGCTTTCACGGCGTTTTCGCGCGTCGGTAAGCTGATGGCTGAAAACGCTGATGGCAGACGGCTGAAAAAAAAAGAGCCGCACGACGGTCGCGCATGAGCGTGACCACCGAGCGGCTGGGAGCGCTCGTATCGGTTGAAATTGACCGCCTTGGTGAGCAACGACGCGAATCTCTGATTCCTCGCCCGACCACTCCTTTGTAGTCGCGCGGCCCCGGGAATCAGTGCCGGTCAGTGTACCAAGCGCAAGATCATGGGGCAAGCTGAAACTCATGCCCCAACTGTTGTGTTCCTGCCTCCCCTTCGCTCGGCTAACGCCGAGGACCGCAATTGGTCGTTCGACCTATCTGGCGGCAACCGTCTTGCGGCTGCGGGCGCTCCGATTGAGCTTTTCCGCCTCGTCAAACAGACTCATGGCAAGCTTCGCCTGCGGGTCGGCCGTCAGCAGATGACGACGAGCCTCGGCCATACCAAACAGGGCACGATTAATCTCGAAGCGCACCATCGCCCGGATGAAGTCCAGATCGCTCTGGAACCCTGCCTCGTCGTATCTTGGAATCTCAACCTTGGCGTACTGCTTGAAGTCCTCGAGCAGTGCCGAATCGACGTCGAAATTCGACGTCACCACGCGCCGATTTTTTGATTCCGCAGTCACCCGCCGATCACCTTCAGCCGTAAAGCGCTGCGCGTAGCCGATGAACACACCGCGGTTGTAAAGCGTGCGTCCGATACGCCCTGGGCTGAACCCTTCCGTCTGACCATCCAGTCGATGATCGGGCTCGATCCCTCCGCCACTGAACACTCGTCGTCCGGAGTCGGTGTATTTCAGGTCGGCCTGGGAGTGTTCGCGCTCTTTCTGATCGCGATAGGTGTAGGTCAAGTACTCATCGAACGTACCATCCCAGGGACGCTGAATCATCCGGCCGCTCGGAGTGAAGTACCGCGCCGTGGTCAGCGCAAGACCAGCTCCCTGGCTGACGCGATAGACCGACTGCACCAACGCCTTTCCAAACGTGGTCTCGCCCACGATGAGCGCGCGGTCGTGATCCTGCATTGCGCCAGACACAATCTCGGACGCACTGGCGCTATTGCGGTTGGTCAGCACGACGACTGGAAGATCCGTGTACTCGCTGTTTTCGGTCGCGCGATAGTCCTGATCCGAATTGGGAACTCTGCCGCGCGTATAGACAATGAGCTCACCTCGGGGCAGGAACCGGTTGGACACGCGGATCGCTTGATCGAGCGGACCGCCAGGGTTGCTCCGGAGATCGAGGAGCAGGCGCTTCATGCCCTTGCCCGAGAGGGTCTTGAGCGCCGCACCAAGCTCCCGGTCGGTGTTCTCAGTAAAGTCCTGGAGACGAACGTAGCCCGTGGAAGCATCGACCAACAGTACGGCCGGGATACTTGGAATGTGGATCTCGTCGCGCAGAACGTCCATGTCAATCAGCGCGTCATAGCCGTAACGCCGTACCGAAATCCGCACGGTCGTGCCGCGCTGGCCGCGCAGCTTGCCAACCGCTTGATCGCTCGTCCAGCCTTTGGTGGTCTCGCCCTCGATGCGCGCGATGACGTCGCCAGTACGGAGCCCCTTTTGATAGGCGGGAGAACCCTCGAAAACGGTGGACACCGTGATGTCACCATCCGTCACGAGAATCTGAATCCCCAGGCCGTAGTACCGCCCCTCTTGCCGTTCGCGAATCCGAGCGTAGTCCCGCGGACTCATGAAGCTCGAATGCGGATCGAGCGTCTGAAGCATGCCGTGGATGGCGCCGTAGATCAGCTGTTCGGTCTCGACCTTTTCGACGTAATTGGCTTCCACCGCTTTCAGCGCAGAGTCAAAGACGCTGTAATGCTGCGGAATATCGTCCTGTGTGGCGAGAACGCGACCGCCGAAGAATCCGCCAATGACCGCCGAGCCGGCGATCGCCAGGAGAGCGACCCACATAGACCTGTACGTACGCATCCTTCGATGGTAACAAGAAACCCCAGCCCCTGCAACGAGTTCCGGCCGCCCGACCGTGACTCTCGCTTGACCCGTCCCGATCGAGGTTTCTATAATAAGATCAGTCACTTAGAGGAACGCGGGTCACCTTTTCGGAGCACGTGTATGTTTGGTTCAATCGGCATGATGGAAATGGTCGTTATCTTCTTGATTGCCCTCCTTGTGTTCGGGCCACGGAAGCTGCCTGAGCTGGGCAAATCGCTGGGGCGCAGCCTGGCCGAGTTCAAGCGCGCCTCGAACGAGCTCCGGAACACTCTGGAAGATGAGGTGCGGATAGAAGAGCAGCGCGAGCAGACCGCACGCGGCCAGCGTTCCGCCACCACCCGCACCGGCAGAGCCAGTGGCCGAGGCTGACCACCCGGCCGAGACGGCCGAGACTAAGACGGGTGCCTGAACGGCATGGCCGTTGTTCCCTTCCCCGACCCGCAAAACCAGAACGACCGCGACCGCTGGGATGACGCTGACGAGCGTGATGCCGGCGGCAAGATGTCGTTTCTGGAACACCTCGACGAGTTTCAGGAAGCGCCTGATCCGCGCACTTATCGCGCTGGCTGTTGGTGTAGGCCTCTCGATTTTTTTCGTCGATCGAATCCAGGCATTCATCATGGTGCCGCTGCAGCAGATGCTGCCGCCCGGACACCAGTTCATTTACACCGAAGCTACCGAGGCGTTTCTCCTGTACGTCAAGACGGCGCTACTGGCCGGCTTGATCATTGCTGCGCCCGCAATCGCGCTTCAGATTTGGCTCTTCGTCGCGCCTGGCCTGTATGCCAACGAGAAGAAATTCGCAGTTCCATTCATCTTCTTCATGACCGCTGGATTCGTCGGAGGTGCGGCCTTTTCGCACTATCTGGTGTTCCCGTTGATGTGGAAGTACCTGGCAAGCTTCGAGAGCGAGTTCCTCTCGTTTACGCCGCGGATTGCTCCCGCATTCTCGCTCTACATGCGGATGATGATTGCGACGGCTCTGATCTTCCAGATGCCAACGCTCGTGTTCGCCCTGGCGCGAATGGGCGTCGTAACGGCACGCTGGATGGCTCGCAACTTCAAGTACGCCGTGCTCATCTGTTTTATCGTGTCGGCCGTGGTCACGCCGAGCGGCGACCCGATGAGCCAGGCGCTGCTGGCGGGCCCCATGTGCGGACTCTATGTCCTCAGCATCGGGATCGCCTGGATCTTTGGGAAGCGCCGGAAGACCGAGGAGGAAAGTTGAGTGTTTTCTGCACAATAGGGCTTGTTTCCCGGCCCCTCGTTTGACTTCCTATTGTACGGCATCGTAGGCTTAACGCCCTGTTCCTGGGGAACGACCTTAGGGAGGGTTCGACCATGCGACGAACTTTGAGACTGGCGCTGCTGGCGGGATTTGGGCTTGCTGTGCCGATTGTGGCATTCGCGCAGGGGGGCACTCCACCTCCGGAGGGCCTGCGCCCAGCGACGACCACGATCTATGGGGACACGGGGTTGTGGTTTCTGTCGACGGGCGAGATTCTGCCCGCGGGCCGATGGTCGGTGAGTGCGTATCGGGTGAATTACGACCGGGAGCAGGGGTTCAGCGACATTTCGACCTGGCCGCTGACGTTCGGGGTCGGGGTGCGCGACCGGGCGGAAATTTTCGGGTCGGTCCGCCTGATCAACCGGATCGATCGCGACAAGCGGCCGCTGTTCACCTCGGACCCGGGAAGTGGCGGGTTCGTGCAGGACGTGCCGTTCGTGCACGAAGGGTGGACGGGCAACGTGTTCGGGTCGTTCTATCTGGGCGCGAAGATCAACCTGCTCTCGGAGTATGAGCAGGACCCGGCGGCGTTTGCGATCCGCGGGATGCTGAAGATCCCGACCGAGGATGACGCGGCCGGCGGCGGGACGGGCAAGATGGATTTCCACATTGATGGCATTTTCAGCAAGGACATCCAGCAGCGGGTGGAGTTTGCGGCCAATGCGGGCTTTGCGTTCCGGGGAGCGCCCGACGAGGTCGAGATTTCCGATAGCTTCACGTGGGGGGTCGGGTTTGGGTTCCCGTCGCGGCGCGCGCTGCGGCTGCAGGCCGAGCTGCGGGGCGAGGTGATGTTCGACGACCAGCTGACGGGGGCGCCGTTTGTGGGGATGCCGCCGATCAGCTTCAACTCGAGCACGGCGGATGCGTCGATTGGCATCACGTGGCAGGCGCGCAACGGCTTCTTTGCCGGCGCAGGGCTGGGGTGGGCGTTCATGAGCGGCCGCGAGGACTTCCAGGGCAATGCCGGGAGCGTGGGGGGCGATAGTTTGGGGTTCCAGGCGCGGCTGGGGTATCACCCCGGGGTGCGCATTTATGTGCCGCCGCCGCCGCCGCCCGCGCCCACGCCGGCGCCGGCGCCCGCCGCGCCCACGCATGACCTGTCGGTGAAGGCGCAGTGCAATCCGTGCACGGTGGAAGTCGGGCGGACGTCGACGGTGACGGCCACGGCGCAGAGCTCGATCAAGTGCGCGGTGACCTATCGCTGGACGGCCCCGACGGGGACGTTTGCGACGCCGACGCAGCAGCAGTCGGTCTGGACGGCGCCGGCCCAGGAAGGGGCGGTCCCGGTGACGGTCACCGTGGTGTGCCCGAGCGACAACCGGACGGCGACCGATACGATCACGATTCAGGTGGTGCGGCCGGCGGCGCGGACCTACATGTTCGAGGACGTGCACTTCGACTTCGACCGCTACACGCTGCGGCCGGATGCGACGCGCGTGCTCGACGAAGCCATCGCCGCCCTGAAACAGGACCCGGCGCTGCGGCTGGAAATCGAAGGCCACACCTGCAACATCGGGACGGCCGAATACAACATCGCGCTGGGGGACCGCCGGGCGTCGGCGGTGCGGGATTACCTGAGCAGCCGCGGGGTGGGGGCCGACCGCCTCCGCACGGTCAGCTACGGGGAAGAACGCCCCAAGCACGACAACACCCGCGAAGAAACGCGTCGTCTCAACCGGCGCGCCGCCATGGTCGTCCGGCTCCAGTAGAGAACACCACAGAGGTCACAGAGAACGCCAAATTCTCTGTGACCTCAGTAACCTCCGTCGTGATCCGTCCGGTATTCTCGCCTCTCAGTACGACTTCGCGAAATAGGCGATCGCCACTGCGGGACGTCCGCACTTTATACAGCTGCGGCCGGAGGGGCTGGGTGCATCGAAGGGCAAATTCCGAATTGTGGCCTGCGTGTCGGCCTTGATCTGCGCTTCACAGGCTTCATCCCCGCACCAGGCCGAAACGACGAATCCCGGACGCCCTTCCATGATCGTCTTGAATTCCTCGTAGGAGTCTGTGGCCGTGGTGTGCTCGTCACGGAACTGACGGGCGCGGTCGAACAGGGTCTGCTGAATCAAGCCGAGGAGGTCGCGGACCCGCGCAGCCAGGCCCTCCATCGGGGTGGGAAGTTTCTCTCGTGTGTCGCGGCGCGCGAGCAGCACCTGGGCCTTCTCGATATCCTTCGGACCGATCTCGAGCCTGAGCGGCACTCCTCGCATCTCCCACTCGGCAAACTTCCAACCGGGCGTGTACACGTCGCGATCGTCGAGTCGTACACGGATGCCGTGACTCGTGAGCTCTTGCTGGATCTCCCGCGCTCGTGGCAATACGGTCTCCTGCCAGTTCCCTCGAGGAATTGGCACGATCACGACCTGGTACGGGGCCACGCGCGGCGGAAGGATGAGGCCGCTGTCGTCGCCATGGGTCATGATGAGCGCGCCTACCAGGCGAGTGGTCACGCCCCAGGACGTCCCCCACACGTACTGCAACGACTTGTCCCGCGCCTGAAATGTCACGTCAAATGCCTTGGCGAAGTTCTGTCCAAGGTTGTGAGAGGTTCCTGCCTGGAGCGCCCGACCGTCTCCCATGAGAGCCTCAATGGAATAGGTCCGCACGGCGCCGGCAAACTTCTCGCTGTCCGTTTTCTGCCCATCCACGATCGGCACGGCCAGTTCCGTCTCTGCGACTTCCTTGTACACGGCCAGCATGCGTCGAGTTTCTTCTTCGGCTTCCTCCTCGGTTTCGTGAGCCGTATGCCCTTCCTGCCAGAGGAACTCGGTCGTGCGGAGGAACAGTCGCGTCACTTTTTCCCAGCGCACCACGTTGGCCCACTGGTTGATCAGGATGGGAAGGTCGCGCCACGACTGCACCCACTTGGAGTACATCGTCCCGATAATCGCTTCCGATGTCGGCCGGACGACGAGTCTTTCTTCCAGATCTTCGTCGCCGCCGCGTGTGACCCACGCCACCTGAGGCGCAAAGCCTTCGACGTGGTCGGCTTCTTTCATCAAAAGGCTTTCGGGAATGAACAACGGAAAGTACGCATTCACATGGCCGGTCGCCTTGATCCGCTGGTCCAGGGCCTGTTGAATCAATTCCCAGATTGCGTATCCATAGGGTCGGATGACCATGCACCCCTTGACCGGTGAGTAATCGGCAAGCTCGGCGCGACGCACGACATCTGTGTACCACCGGGAAAAGTCCTGCGATCTGGGCGTGATTTCAGTCACGAGCGATTCTGAGGACTCCTTCTTTTGTGTCATAGGAACTTTTTGTGTCATAGGAGCTTGATGGTAAAGCGCTTTAGCAGCATGAGGGTGTGCGCTATCCGGCCCTGTTGGCGGCTGTGCCAACACCCAGACGCCGAACCTCGGTCTCGTTCACATCGGTCACATGAGTCTTCCAATCCTCATCATTCTTCGAGGGGAAATCAGATCTGAAATGGGCGCCGCGGCTTTCCTCGCGCCGCAACGCGCCGCGCGCAATGAGGCGGGCGACGGTCAGCAAGTTCGCGCGGCGCCAGCCGGCCAGGTCGTCCACTGCGTGCGACGCGAGAGCGTTCTCCAGATCCAGATGCGCAGATTCGAGCGTCCGAACGGCGGCCCGCAAGCCGTCACCACTACGAAACAACCCTGCCGAGCGCCACATGAGATCACTGATTGCGTCTTCCGCCAGCGCGGATGCCGGTGGTCTTGATTCCCCGTCAAGGTTGACCTGGCGGAACTCCGGCGCGGGCAGGCTGGCGGGAACCAGCGGTTCACGCATCGCCCGGCCGGCACGCGCGCCAAATGCCAGTCCCTCCAGCAACGAGTTGCTCGCCAACCGATTCGCGCCGTGTACACGGGTACACGCCACTTCTCCCGCCGCAAACAACCCCGGGAGCGAGGTCCGGCCGTCCAGGTCAGTTTCAACACCGCCCATCACATAGTGGGCCGCGGGTCCGACCGGCACGCGGTCACGCGCAAAGTCGAGGCCCATCTGTCGACAAATCGCCGCAATGCCGGGGAAGCGTTCGTAAACGAACGCCGGGTCCAGATGTGCGAGCGACAGATAGACCGGGCCCCCGGTCCTGTCTGACTCGCGGACAATCGAACGCGCCACCACGTCGCGCGACGCCAGATCGCCGGCCGGATCGTAGCGGGGCATGAAGGGCTCGCCGAGCGCGTTCAGCAAGCGCGCCCCTTCACCGCGTACCGCTTCCGAGATGAGAAATCGTGGCGATCCCTCGATTTGGAGGACCGTCGGATGAAATTGGATGAATTCAAGATCTGCCACCCGAGCGCCCGCTCGAAACGCCAGGGCAATTCCGTCACCGCTCGCAATCCGCGGATTCGTCGTCTCTCTGAAAACTTGACCCGCCCCACCGGTCGCCAGCAAGGTCGCACGGGCTCGCGCCATACCCACGCGCCCCTCGCGATCCATGAAGCGCACGCCCACGCAACAACCTCGTTCGATGACGGTCTCGATGGCCAGGGTGTCTTTCAGGACGCGAATACCCGGCCGACTCGACACGCGCTGCCAGAGTACCTCGGCCAATCTCACGTCCCGTCGCGTCTTTGGCGTGCAGCACGCGCCGGACGCTGTGAGCCCCTTCGCGGCCGAGGGCAGGGTTTCCAGCTGGATCACGATCGAAGGCAGCTCCCCATTCGACGAGTTCGATCACGTACCGTCGTCCTTCTTCGACGAGGATCCCGACGGCTCGCTCGTCACATAGACCATCACCCGCCGCGAGCGTGTCAGCGGCGTGCAATGCGGGCGAATCATCAGGGCCCAACGCTGCGGCAATGCCCCCTTGAGCGTAGCCGGTGTTGCTTTCAGCAGGCTCGGCTTTGGTGAGGATCACGACGTCCCCGTCATCAAACAGCTCGACCGCCGCACGCAATCCGGCGATGCCGCTGCCGATTATCAAGAAGTCGCCCTGTACATCCACCGCGCCTATCCTATACCTGGAATGCTCTTGAATTGACGTCGCCATCAGCCGTCAAGATTCGGGCGCTGGAGTTCAAGGGCTGAGCTGATGGCTGTAGGCTGAAGGCTCAATTGGCCGCCTTACGTGGCAGCGAGAAGATCGTGGTCCCGACCGTCCGCACCACCAACGGGACGCCGTGGTCGCGTAGTGCGTCGACCGTCTCGTCATAGTCCAAATCACCAAACCAGAAGTCGCGATGCAGAACGAGGTGGGTCACACCTTCGGTCTCCAAGAAGGTCAGTGACGCGTCGTTCGGGAACTGTCGAAGCCTCTCCAGCGTCAACACGTAGTTTTTCGGGTAGAAGCCGCTGTAGCCGTTCAACAGGCTCTTCCAGTGCGTGGTGGAATAGTACATGTAGAGCGCTTCTGGCATAGGCGCGAGAGCTTCGGGACGGGCAACGGGCAGCTCCAGAATGACGGCATCGCGCTGGCCCTCGAGAATTTTGTAGATGGCGGGGGGCGGCTCGAGGGGAACCAGTTGAACGCGCGAAAAGTACTCAACACCCATGCCGGACACGATTGCGCCGATCACGACGAGTTGTTGCGTACGGGCACGGAATCTCCCGAGGATCACTTCGACACCAAGCGCGGCGAGCGCTGCAACCGAAAGCAGGAGCAAGATGCCTGCTCGCGCGGGGGCTCGTAAACCGTGGAACACGTCCACGTTGTTGTACAAGACCGGGTAAATCAACCCGTTGATCCCCAGGGACAGTTCCGTTGCGATCCAGAGCGTCACCACCCACACGGCGATCGCTCGCCGGCGGCGTGAAAACAAGCCGACCACCGCAAGGGCTGCGGCAAGAACACCAGGAAACAGGAACCGTTCAGCCTTGCCGAAGCGGCTCATTACCGACCCGTACAGAACATTCTCGGGCGGAGTCGCAATGAAGTCAGAGGGTTTCGCACTGTAAAGAGCGATCTCCTCGAGTGGCCGTTCTCCCACGACCTGCCGGTTGGCTTGATAAGGAAGCGAATACAGGAAACAGACGGCTGCCGCGAGCCCGAGCCAGGCCACACCCGGCACATGCCTCCGAACGGACGTCGCCTGGCCTGTGGCGATGGCCGTCACCGCGGCAGCTCCAATACAGACCGTCAGGAACAACCCGTGATAAATGCAACTCAGAACTTGGAGACTCAGCCACGCGGCAAGGGCAGCATAGGCGCGAGGCCTTCCCGTTTTCAGCGCGTCCTGCAGTGCCAGGAACGCGAGCGGCATCCACCAGTTGAGAAGGAGTTCCAGGTGCGAAAAATGGTCGAAGCGATGAGGTGCGAACCCGAAGATCATGCCGGCAATGATGCCCGCCTCAATCCGTCCGGTCAGCCGCCAACCCAGCGCGGCGGCCGCCGTCGCGCTGAGGACGAAGCTCGCCAGCACCGCAAAGTTGTAGACGGCCACCGGTGAAACCCCCAGCCAGGCCAGTGGCGCCAGCACGACACCGGGCAACACCATTGCGTCCGAATACGCGAGCGTCATGCGCTCTGGAAAGAAGATGTTGGCATCGAACAGATGGAGGGGATCCGACGTGATCTGGTGCGCCACCCAGGCCAGCCGCCAGACACTGAAGAGCGAGTCAAAGTGGCCGCTGACGTGCGACGTCAGATACAGCGCCTGAGGGTGGGTGAAAACGATCGTCAGAACAGTGAAGCCGACAGCGACAATCGACAGACCACGGAGTGACATCCGAACGTTAGGGGGCTTCATGGCAGCGATGATGTGGCGGCCCTCGGGGCACGAGTCCGCTCCTACGATGTCTTCGGCCCGCCGTCTGCTATTCTACCGTCACCCATGGACCCGGTCGTCATCGAGGTCAATACCCCATCCCGGCGCTACACCATCTGTATTCAGTACGGCCTCACCGCAAAGCTGGGTGATCTGGTCCGCGACGCGGGTGTGGGCTCGCGCGCTTTCCCTGTTTCGAGCCCGCTCGTCTGGAGGCTGCATGGGCAGGAGATGGCGCGGGCGCTGCCCCGAGAAGAACCGATCGTTGTCCCGGACGGCGAACGGAACAAGCAGCTCGCCACCGTCTCGCGTATCTACGACGCGCTCGTCCGCGTCCAGGCCGATCGTGGTTCAGCCATCGTGGCGATTGGCGGCGGCGTCATCGGCGATATGGCGGGATTTGCGGCAGCCTCGTACCTGCGTGGGATCGGGCTCGTGCATGTTCCTACGACGTTGCTCGCGCAGGTCGACAGCGCGATTGGCGGCAAGGTCGGGGTGAACCACACTCTGGGCAAGAATTTGATTGGCGCGTTCTATCAGCCTGGGCTCGTCGCGATTGATCCGGCCCTGCTCTCAACTTTGCCACGGCGCGAATTCCGGGCCGGCCTGTATGAAGTGCTGAAGTACGGAATGACGTCGAGCCGCTCGCTGTTCGACCGCGTGAGCCACGAAACCAAGGCAATCTTCAGTCGCGATCCGGACACACTGGTGCGCGTCATTGCCGAGTCGTGCACCATGAAAGCTCACGTCGTCTCCAGTGACGAGCGCGAACAGGGCCTGCGTCGAGTCCTCAATTTCGGGCATACGGCCGGACATGCCCTCGAGGCGATTACCAAATACCGCAGATTTCGTCACGGGGAGGCGATTGCGTACGGCATGCTCGCCGCGGCAGAGGTGGCGGTTGCCCGGGGCGCGCTCGCCGAGCGATCGCGTCAGGCCCTGGCCCGCATCATTGTCGAGCTCGGCCCGCTTCCGCCGATCGCCGATCTCTCGACTAAGCAGATGCTGGAAGCGATACGGCTCGACAAGAAAGTCGTCAATGGCACCTTGCACTACGTGCTGGCCACTGACATTGGTGCATGGACGATTGCGAACGATGTCACCGAGAAAGAGCTGGCCAAGGCGCTCCGCAAGATTGGCTTTGCCGCATAAAGAAAAAGGGGTCTTTTTCTTTACTCGATCCCGTGTTCCTTCAGCTTCATCAAGAACGTCTTGTAGGTCACCTGCAGCACTTCGGAAGCGCGGACCTTGTTCCCTTCGGTTTCGGCGAGCGTCTGGACAATCTTTCGTCGTTCAACCTCCGCCAGCACCCGTCGCGAGGCGTCAGAGAGGGTCCCTGACAAATCGATGTGCACCCATGGATCGACGGCGGCAGTCGGTTCTTCGCGCGACGGGCGGAACGAGAGATTCAGATTGCGAGGCAGGATCGTGTCACCATCGGCCAGAATCACGGCGCGCTCGATGCAGTTTTGCAGCTCTCGTACGTTCCCCGGCCAGGGGTATGTTTGAAGCTCCTCCAGAGCCTGAGGTGACAGAGTCACCGATGGCTTCTTGAGCTCTTTGCAGAAGCGCTCGACAAAATGGCGCGCCAGAATCGTGATGTCATCCCGACGCTCTCGGAGTGGCGGGATCGTCACAGGAAACACAGAGAGTCGGAAGAACAGATCCTCTCTGAACTGCCGCGCTGCAACCGCAGCCTTGAGGTGCTTGTTGGTGGCCGCGACAATCCGCACGTCGACGAGCAACGAGGCATTGCCCCCGACACGTTCGAAGCGTCGCTCTTCAATGGCGCGCAGAATCTTCGCTTGAAGACCGATGGGCAGGTCGCCAATCTCGTCGAGAAACAGCGTGCCCTTGTGCGCCATCTCGAATCGACCCAGCTTGCGCGCAACGGCGCCGGTAAAGGCGCCTTTCTCATGGCCGAACAGCTCGCTTTCGAGCAGTGAGTCCGGGATGGCCGCACAGTTGATGGCCACAAACGGCCCGTCGGCTCGGGAGCTCAGCGCATGGAGCGCACGAGCAAACAATTCCTTGCCCGTGCCGCTTTCCCCTTGGAGCAACACCGTCGCGTCGGTGCCGGCGGCGCGCTGAAGCGCCACCGAGACCTGCCGTAGAGCCGCGTCCTCTCCCACGATCATGGGCGCACCGCGCCGTGACGCCAGCTCTTCCTTGAGAAGAATGTATTCGGTGACCAGCCGGCGTTGGGCGAGCGCACGTTCGACCAGGAGCAGCAGGTGATCGGGATCGATCGGCTTCGCGAGAAAGTCCAGCGCCCCTTCCTTCATGGCTGCAACGGCGTCCTGGATGCTGCCGTAGGCGGTCATGACGATCACCGGCAGCTCGGGATCGACGTCTTTGGCCGCACGCAACACACCAAACCCATCGCCGTTCGGCAATCGCAGATCCGACAGCACCACGCCGGGCCGACCTTGTTGAAGGGCACGCGCTGCTTCCGCTTCGTCGCAGGCCTCGACCACCGTGTGTCCCTGCCCCTCGAGCGCGTGCCGCAGCATGGCGCGCAGGGAGTCCTTATCCTCGACGAGTAGAATCGGCGAGTCGACGGATTTGGTGGGGCGTGTACGGGGAGTCACAGCGACGGTGGAAACGTTCTAACGCAGCCAGCCTGGCGGCACGTTCGCTCGCCGGGCTTCCTCTTCGATGTCCGCAATGGCTTTGGTCCCTTCCTTCATTTCTTTCTGCAGCCGTTCTAGCTCGGCCCGCGCCTTCTGACGGTCTCGCTCCACCCCGCTGCGCTTTGCCGGGTCGTCGGTGTTCACAAAATCTGTATTGAGCGCATTGATGCGGCTCTGCATGGCATCGGCCAACGTTTTGGTTCTCTCGAGCTGCTCGCGCGCCTCGGTGATGCGGCCCTTCCAGAACGCCTGATCTTTGGCGCCCTGTGAAGAGGATTCCGTCGCTGGTTTGTCATTGGGCTGCGCATTCGCCGAACCGGCCGAACCATTGGTTCCAGGCGATGGCGTAGACGACGAGGGCGTCGACTCCTTTGTCGGGGCCGCCGGAACAGAAACCGTCGTTGGAGTGCTGCCGCTCGAATCCCGTCGCAAATCCTCGGTTGTATAAACCTTCGACGGCTTCTTGATTGCCTTTCTCCGCTCTTCTTCCTGACGGGCCACGTCGGCGAGCGACTGGGCGAATACGACGGCCTTCATCGGAAGGACGAGCGTGGCAACGACAAGGAAAATGCGGACCGTGCTCATAGTTCGCCCCGAGCCGAAACCCGGGGTCTTCCAACGTATCGGTCGCACCGATTGTACGCGGTAGGGCCGGAAGGGCGAAGGCGGCCGGTGTACGAGCGGCTGGAAGAATCGATAAACATTGGCTTTAGGGGACAGGCGGGATACGCGAATCAGTTCAGGGCCCGCCACTTACCGCACCTCGCGCCAGGACACGACGCGCACCTCGGGCCGTCCCACCCCGTTGTTGAAATCCTGCGGATCTCCAAAGCTCTCGAGCTTCGAGCCGGCTACCACAAACACGTGCCGATCAACTGTCGCGACCGTTGTCGCCCGTCCTGTCATTCTTGTGATCGTGATGCTGTCTCTGGCGTCAACCTTGTCGTCGCCGGTCGTGTCGTAGGCGGGACCCCCGACGTAGGTCAGTGCACGCAGTTCCGATTCTGGGGGAGCACAAGGATCCTCAGGAAAATCCGTTGTGGTCGCAAAAAACACCGCTTCACCGGCGACCACGGGTGCTGAGGCAGGACGTTCATCACCCGGTCGTCCGCTGGTTCTCTCGAGCGCAATGTCGAACCTTATGAGTCCCGAGCCGCTGCCGGTGTCCAACAGGCCGATCAGTCTGAAGTTCTGGAGCTTCCTGGCACTCGGAAGGATATTGGTGCCCGTGGTAAGGAAGATGTATCGGTTCGACTCACCAACATCAGCCAATGCGGGGCTGTTGAAAATTGGGTTCGCTTCCGACGCGTCGTAGATCTTGAGGGCTGGGTCTAGCCCAATTGTCCCGTTCTCGCCCTTGACCAGATTGAAACGCCAGAGCGCGCCCTCGGTGTCGCCAATGTAGGCATGACTGACAAATCGCGTCCCCGGGGGCCCTGCCAAACTCGGATCGGCATGCAGCGCGTTCTTCAGCAAGCTCCTCGCCGCTTCGTCACCCACATCTACGTGTTCGAGCACGGCACCGCTCGCCATGTCGACCACATAGACTGTCGTTCCCGCGCGGACGCCGCCACGAGCGCCTTGAATTTCCTGGGCGGGGCTCAAATAGCCGGACCCGCCGATCATGACGTATCGACCCGTTTCGTCGAATAGCTGCCCGACCGCTGGACTCGACCACGTCTGTCCGACCGTCTTTTCGACCGTGGTGGCGCCCTCTCCCAGGTCGCCGTAAGGCGTAACGGGAGTTGATAGCGTGTGGTCGAACGCCTCGTATTTTGGAAACGTCCACTTCAATGGAATCACCGCTGGCGACGAGAAGGCACCCAGCACGGCGGAAAGATTGTCGGAATCGGAGTCGACGGTCAGGCCGGCATCACTGACGTCGAAAGTCTGGTAGAAGGTCCCCCCTGCGCCTTGACCGACGATCATGTGGGTACGCCAGCTGCCGTTAACTTTGACGTCGGCGATCTTCGGCGAGCCATCGACGAAATATTCAAACGCTCCGACGGGCTGACCGTCTCGCAGCGATCTGAGCTTCGGCAGAAGGTTGAACGGAATATACGCCCAGACCTCCACGCCAAGCCGGCCGTCGATGCCGTGAATCATGCCGTCATTCCCGCCATAAAAGACGACGGCACGACGATCTCGTCGGTCGCCCGCAAAGGTGCCCGGCTTGCCGGCCGTCCCATAGTCGAGATCCGGAGCCGGCTCGATCGACGGAGGATCCATGATGGCCGGAGTCGAATCGATCACAGCGCCAAGCGGCTCAGCGCGTACGAAGTTAATGAGCGCTGCTGCATCGTCTTCTGTAGTGACGCGGAGATAGGGGCGCAGCAGCGACGCCAGTGCCGCGTCAAACCGGACCATGCCCGTCCCAGGTATGTAGGTGAACACGTTGCGACGCTCTGACGGTGGGGTGGACGCCACCCACAAACGGGTCCCATCGCTGACAAACCTGTAGCCGGTCGATCGCGACACATCGGCCTGTGGTCGATACGCTCGAAATGCGCGCAGGCTGGCACCGAACCCGGGAAGGGTGAACCCGCCGGTCACGACCACGTTGCCGCGCTGAGGGATGGCCATGCCGGAACCATGGACAAGTGCAGTATCGGGCAAAGGAGCGCCCGATATGTCCGTCGCTCCCTTCAGATCCACCGTGCCCACCACGGGGCCTACAGTTTGAAACTCTGAGGGTCGGTGTGCGTCGAAATCAGGGGCGAGTCGATAGGCCGACTGCACGGCATGATTCACAGCCCAGGCAATTTCGTCGGCGCTGCTCACCGCAAAGTACCGACCTCGACTGACCGCAGCAATCTGTTGAAGCTGAGCTTCGTCGGACGCCTGCGGTCCCACGGCGATGACAAAGATTGGCACGGGTTTGCTGGCGCCACCAGCGACAACGTTCGCAAAGCCGCCTGCGGCAATCACCGGGTCGAGAGTGCCCCCTTCGCGACCGCCAACGACAAGCACCACGACCGTGTTGCGACACGGCCGGTGGACGGAGATGTCAGCGTTAATCAGGCGAACAATCTCGGACCGTGTGTCCTCGAGTAGTCTCGTCACCGGTGCATCTGTCAGCGAGTCTGCGTCTGCACCCGCTGGCAACAACCCTCCCTCCTCGTCTGGCGGAACTTGAAGCTGAGACTGCACCGCCAATGAGCTTCCCGAATCGGCGCGAACGAGGACCTCCCTACCGTCGGCGGTTGCATCCACATTCGCGGTGGATGTCAGCGCGATAGAAACGTTCCAGTTACCAGACGCCCCGGCATCCCCAGGCAGGATCGGCGGCGCGACGTTGACCGACTGATTTCCACGTACCGGCAGGACTGCGCCGTGGCCATAACGTGATCGGACGAGCCCAAATCGAGCGACGGTCTGGTTCTCGGCGACGGCTTGTCGCAGGCCGTCGCGCACCATGCCCAAACGCGAGCCCTCAAAGAACGTGTTGAAATCTGCCTCGGTCTCGTCGATGGCTTCGATCGCTGTCGCCTTGAAATGTGACCCACCAAGGAGCGATCGATGTAAGCCGCCGACCCTCCGCCGGTAGTAGCGGGCGGCAGGCGCTACGCCAAGTCCCGAGGCCGCAGTGAGATCGACATTCTTGTCCCAGACTCGCAAATCGTAATAATTCCCTTGAGAGTCGTAGGCCATTCGCAGCGACGTATCCAGCGCAATCACCACGTTCGGACCAGCATTGCTGGTGTCCGATCCTGCGCCCACGCCAGCCGGCGACTTGATCAGGCGGAGCGGATCGAGCTCGAATGCCGGCGAAGAAGGCGCCGGCGGCAAACGCTTCTTGAGACTGGATCCTGTTGGTGCCGCTTGTCCAATCGCAGAAGGCCCACTCGCTGTGAGAAGCACAACCACCAGTGTTAACCGGCTGCTCCGGCTGGTTACCATGCGTCACCGTCCCGTGTGGGCGAATCCGCCCATCGCAAGATCCATCTCTTCGCGGGTTAAGCCCCGTCCTGTTGCCTGCACGCTGGCAGCCCCTCGGCGCCGGTTCAGTTCGTCCTGACCTCGCTGCGCGACGTAGCCGCGCTCAAGCTGTGTGGTATCGGTCAGGCCGAGAATTGTTTCGATGACTTTGTGCGTGCCCTTCGGACCATAGGCTGCGGCTCTCACCGCGACCATGCCCCGGCCGGGATTGCCTTGAGTCGAACCGTCTGTCGCTGGATCGGCGTCGTTTTCAGCAGGGTCGTCGGCCACCCACACGACAACGTAAATGGGCGATTGGACCATCCCGTTCGAAAGCAAGGTGTCAACACGAGAATGTGCGAACAGTTTCCAGTGCGGATTGTTCGCGCCCCACGGGCGATCGTCTGTGGAAACGCTCATTTCCGGGATACTGCAGGTCGTGGCCTTTCCGCAATTGACCCTGTTCGTGGCTTCGATCAAATCGAGCGTCGAGCCGTCACTGAGGAGTCTCGCTCCGCTCGAAGCACCATCGACGAACGCCGAACTGACTTCACCCCTTAGAATCGGATTCCAGTCTGAGACGGCACCGAGCTCAGGAATGACGCGCTCGAGGGCGGCATCTGCTGCGTAGAGCCCTTCCTGTGCGTTACGGAAGTTGCCCACTATCAGCACCTCGGTTGTCGTTGTCAGAACCAAACCTAATCCCAGCGCCGACAACAACATTGTTGCCATCAGGGCAATGAATAGTGCCGTGCCGGTTTCTCCACCGAGTCGAAGCCTCACTCGGTTCCCCTCATCGGCCAAGATTCAGGTTCCTCGGAGTCACGTCGAAGCTGACTTGCTGACTGTGACTTGATTGCCCGTGACCTCGGACCTTGACTGTGACTCGGATCTTCCGCACCCGCACGAGATCTCCATCGACCCTCGAGGGAGCCGCCGGGTCCGGACACCAGGGTCCGTCTGAGAGACTCGCAGCATCCAGTCTCACCAGCGTTTCAGCACCTGTACTGAAGGCGTGCAACCCGGGCCGAGGGGTGGATAGACCGGATGCTGGCTCCAGTGAGAACAGGCAGTTCTCGCCTGGTGGCCAGCTGTCACGCGGATCGTCCACGCCCGGCGCCGGTGGTCTGGGCCCGTACGTTGTCCACGGTCCTACAGGTGAGGTGAGTAATCCCCGAAAAGCTGGAGGTCGCGGCTCGCCAAAATATTCAAAATTCAAACCAATGACGTCGTCTGCAACGGGGAGATCGGATTGATAACCGTCGTATCTCATCAGTCTGGACGTCGCAACCGTTCGGTCGACCTTAAGCCAGTACGTGGCGGTCACGACTTGCGCGACGGACGCTCCAGCACCGTACTTGCGAGATAACGGCTGGTTCGCGTGCTGGAGGGCCCCCGGAGCATTGACGATACCGGTGATCCGAAACGTGTCGTACGCGCCCGATTGGTCGAACACCACCGCGGTTGTGCCAACCTTGAACCGACATAGCGGCTCCGCGAGCGGACATCCGGCCTGTGGGTTCATCGGAACGTCCGCATTTGGACTTTGTATGACCAGGCTCGTTGTGCCTTGCGACGAACTCGAAGGTACGTAAATGACGGAAATGCGATCCGTCCTGAAGGTTCCCGGAGGATCCGGATTTTGAAATCCTCGTCTGAATGGCAACGCCGGCGCGAAATAGCTGCCTAACGGCCCGCGCGCCGAACCGGCTTCGACGCCGGCACCGGCCATCACAAGATCTCTGTACATGGCATCAACGGCGACGCGAAGTCGTTGCTGCATCTCCGATAGTTCCGGCTGCGTCCTGAAGACTCCATGCGCAGGATTCATCAACGAGAAGATGGCGCCGGTTACGGTCACCATAATGGCAACAGCAGTGACCATTTCAACGAATGTAAAGCCGGTCGTTCGGGCAACACGGCTGTTCCGGAATCGGTTCACAACCTCTTCCTCGTTTTCACGCTGACGATGAGAGCTTCGTCGGGGGTGCGTGAGATTCCCGGTTCTCCGACAGAAAACTGGTTGGAGGAGTGGCGCCTGACGAGGATTTGCAGGACGAGCGTACCACTGGGATCACTTGGCAGCGGCTGGATAGACCAATGCCGGACGTATGCCGTCCCTCGGGGCGCAGGAGGCCCACCTCCGAGCTCGCCGCCCTGCGCGTCCAGGTAGTCGACGTATCCGTCGGTAGCGCGCCAAAGCGTGTCGGGAGGGGATGGCTGCAAGCCTTTTCCGCCAACCGGCGACTCGGGCGTCACCGCGGTGTTCGTCGACACGTCGCTGAGAGGGAGTCCTGAAGCGTCGAAACCCCACGCAAGGCCTCGAAGCTGCTCCATCTTCTGCTGCGCCAGGATCGTGGCGAACGTGCCATACCGCGCGGTGGCGTTCGCCCGCGTACCGATCGCCAGCAACTGCGCAATCGAAACCAAGACGATGGCGAGAAGACCCGTGGCCACAATCGTTTCTACGAGTGAGAAGCCCGCACTCGGCTGCCGGTGCCTTCTGCTGGGTCTGCGGTTCGAGCCCTGGCGATAACGGCTCTTCATGCCCGACGAGGCTGCAAGCGGCGCTCCGCACGCCGATGTGTCGAATTCCCCTCAGTTCTCTCTCGTCGCGGTGCCGCTCAGAAAAAAGACGGCAATTTTCGCACCCTGCGGCACCGACACAGTTGGCAGAAATTCAGACCGGCCGAGGGCCTTATTGAGTTGGGGGACGTACGGGAACGATCGGCTGAGTTGTGGGGTCTGACGAGGCAGAGCTGGTAAGCGCCTGGAGACGCTCTTTCACCTTCCGGGCTTCAGGTGCATCCGGAGCCATCTCTAGATACCGGCGGTAGGACTGCACGGCATCATTCGACCGGTTCAGGCTCTCATAGCTGGCGGCGAGCGAAAGCTGAAAGCTCGGCTCACCAGGCGCCAGCGTGATCGCTTTCTGGTACTCCACGACCGCCTGTTCGTTGTTACCCTCGTTGTGGAGCGCGTGGGCGAGGTTGAACTGCGTCACATAGTCGTCTGGAAACAGTTCCTGGGCTGCACGATACCCGGCGACAGCGCGCGACCAGTCGCCTGCCTGACCATGCGCGCGGGCGAGATTGAAGCGGTACGCCCAAACATTGGGATACAACTCTCTTGCACGGTCGAGGTAAGGTATCGCCTCAGCAGCCTGATCCATTCGAGTTAGCGCCTGCCCGAGATTGTTCAAGGTGTCGGCGTCGTTTGGATTCTCGACGAGGGCTTGGCGGTACCGGTCGACAGCGGCAGCGTAATCGCCCTGGGCAAATGAAAGGCTGCCGGCCAGTTTGTGGTCGAGAACCCTGCCTTCCAGGACAGGCTCCGCAGGTTGAACGGATGGTGTCGCGGTGGCCGGTTTTGGCGGCGGTGTGGAAACCGAAACCGGTGTGGGATTCGACGGGCGCGCTCGAAGATAAGCGGCACCCACAGCGACGAGCAGCGTTACCAGCGACAGCGCGGCCCCAGCCTTCAGCGCAGTGCCGTGCTTTGAGCTCAGATCCCTCAAAAGAGTTGTCGGAAGTGCTCTCGACGAGCCCTCGAGTTTGTTCCCGCAACGCAGGCACCGCTCGCGTCCGGCCTTGATCCTCGCTCCGCAGGCGCGACAGACAATGGCTTCGATCACGGTAGCCTATCGAACCTCGCGCCAGGACAGCGTGCGGACACCAACTTGCCCGACACCGTTGTTGTAGTCCTTCGAGTCACCGAAGAGCTGCACTTTGGTACCCGAACCGAAGACCACATGCTGGTCGACAATGAATGGCGCGGTTGCACGCGCTCCTGCAATGGTTTTGACCTTCTGCGTGTCTGCGCCCGACAGCTTGTTGTCGCCGGTGTTGTCGTACGCCGGTCCACCGATGAACGTGACCGCATACAGATTCGCGTCGGGGGCAGTGCAAGTCGTTGCCGGATGGAACATCGTCGTCGTGAAGAAGACGATGTCCCCCGCGACCGCGGGATAGGCCGTCGGCTTCTCCTCGTTGGTGCGATTTGCCGCTCGCGTCAGGGTGAGCTCGAACGTCTTTGTTCCGCCGGGGTCAACAACGCCGATCATCTTGAACCCCTGCTTGAGAACGCCCAGATTATCGGTCGGCAACAGATCGCTACCGGTCGCGAAAAAGATGTACTGAGTCGCCC
>CAWBPA010000018.1:0-134792 GCA_963790545.1 Vicinamibacterales bacterium | reverse complement strand
TAATAGTCAACGAGCCACGTGACCGACGCTGAGTTCCAGACAGCCTTCGACCAGCACAAGGATGCCGTCTACCGGTTCGCCTGGCGCATGTCCGGCTCGGCGGCCGCGGCCGAGGACATCACCCAGGACGTGTTCGTTGGGCTTCTGCGATATCCGGACCGGTTCGATCCGGCCCGCGGGACGTTGCGCGCCTTCCTGCTGGGGATCGCCCGGAACCTCGCGCTCAAGCACTGGCGGAAAGAACATCGGTTCGAGCCGCTCGACGACGAGGCGGTTGCGGAGCCCGTCGACCTCGAGCGCGGTGAGGTCGGCGACATGGTCGGCCGGGCCGTGCGTGCGCTTCGGCCGCTCCAACGCGAGGTGGTGATCCTCGCCGAGTACGAAGGTCTGACGCTCGCCGAAATCGCACGAGCTGTCGACGCGGACGTCGGCACGGTCAAGTCGAGGCTGCACCGCGCACGCGAGAATCTGCGCCGCACGCTGGCGCCGCTGCGGAGCCGGCAACCGACCACCACGTGAGGACCGTATGGACGACCGAGAACTGAATCGACTGCTGCGCGAATGGAAGGCGCCGGATGCACCGCCGGATTTGCGTCCCCGCCGCGCGGATGGATCACGGCTGCGCTGGTTGGTCAGCGGCACGATTCGCGTGCCCGTACCCGTTGCGCTCGCCGCGCTGTTGATGGCCGCGTTGTGGATCGCCTCGGCGCGAACGGGACCGATGTCGACGCCCGGAACATCAGGGCCACGGCCATCCGGCGAGCTGGCGAGATACGCGTTGACGGGCCCTCTCGAGGGGTTCGATGCGGTGCTCGTGGAGGTGAACTTCGCGCCCGGCGCGTCAGCCAGGGAGCATCGGCATCCCGGTCCCATCCTTGGGTACGTCGTGGATGGGCAGATGCGGACCGCCATCAATCACCAGCCGGACCAGATCGTGCCAGCGGGCGGCACGTTCTTCGAACCGCACGGAGCCCTTCACACATCGTTCACTTCCGCGAACCCGGATGCGCCAGTGCGCGCCGTGGCATTCCTCGTTGTTCCCAGCGGCAGTCCGCTGACGGAGCGCGCGACGACAAGGAGTGAACCATGAAGGAGCGGATAAGCGCTCTGCTCGTGCTCGTGGCCGGAATTACAGCATCTCTCTTTGCGCAGACTCCACAAGCGACGCCGATGCCCTACACGGCTATCCACCAGCCGGAGTTTGTGGCGGCTTCGGAGGCCACTTTCCTTCAGGACGATGACATCCTGCTCGGCATCACCAGCGGCAGTGTGGCGAAGGCGTACCCGGCGGGCGACCTCTCGCAGCATGGCGCGGTGTCCGACAAGGTGCCGGACGGTCCCATTTCGGTGACCTGGTGCGGAGTCTGTAATACGGGCATAGTCTTTCGCGCCGAGGTGAATGGTCGAACGCTGCGCTTCCAATACGACCGCATGGTTGCCGCGAACGAGGTGCAGAAGGATGTGGAAACCGGCACCAGCTGGCAGCAGGCCACTGGTGAAGCGATCGACGGTCCCCTCAAGGGCACGCGCCTGAAGCTCTTTCCGGTGGTTCGCACCACCTGGGCAGAGTGGCGCAAGCGGTATCCGGACACGATGGTGCTGAAGCCCTTGCCGGGATACGCGGAGCGCATGCCCAATCGGAGCAGGCGCATCAAGGACGTCACGCGGGCGGGCCCCGAAGGGGCGCCGAATGGCGCGCTCACCCTCGACAAGCGATTGCCGGCGCGGGAAACCGTGGCCGGACTCGAAGTCGGTCGCGAGACCGTGGCGTACCCGTTCTCGGAGCTGCGCATCGCGCGTGTCGTCAACGACCGCGTGGGCGGACTGCCGATTGTCATCGTCCATCAGCCCTCGTCCGATACGACGACGGCATTCGAAGCGCGTGTCAAAGGCAAAGTGCTCGAGTTTCAGGCGGCGAATGACGACGCCAGCTCTGTTATCGATCTCGAAACCCGCTCGACATGGAACGCGTATGGACTGTGCCTCGAAGGGCCATTGAAGGGAACGCAACTGGAACAAGTGATTCTCGTGCCGCAGTTCTGGTTCGCCTGGTCGCAGTTCCACCAGGGGACCAGAGTCTTCACCGCGCGTTGAAAGCCCGCCTTCGCTCGTGGCTTCGGCGGGACAAGGAGAAATCATGACTATGCAGAACCGTCGGACATTCCTTGGAATCGCGGCAGCCTCGCTGCTGCCCATTGGCATCGACGCACAAACCGGGGCCCCCGCCGCGCGGACTCAGCGCGGTGGGGTGGAAACATCCGGGCCACGGCCCCCCGCCGAACTGGCGAGACACGCGTTGACGGGTCCTTTCGAAGGGTTCGAGGCGGTGCTCGTCGAACTGAACATCCCGCCAGGCCAGCGCAGTTCAGGCCCGGGGCACCGTCATCCGGGGCCCGTCCTCGGGTACGTCGTGGAGGGGCAGATGCGTTTTGCCATCAACAACGAGCCGGAACAGGTTCTGCCTGCGGGCGGCACGTTCTTCGAGCCGTTTGGCGCCGTTCACACTACGGGCGGTTCTGCGAGGCCTGATGGGCCGACACGTGCGTTGGTCTTTATGTTGGTACCCAAGGGCAGCCCGCTCACGGCGCCCGCCTGATCGCTTCGGAAGGGGAAATCTATCGGACGCGTCAAGGGTCTTGGATGTCGAATTTCCAGTCGCAGCTCAGCAAGGCTGAGCAAGCGCGGCTCCTTGAGGAGCTGAACTACATGAACCTCGAGGAGATTCGCGGCTTCTGCTCCGAGCGAGGGATCCCTTATCGGATCGTGGCCAAGTTCCCGAACGGGAAAGTGAAGGCCACGAAGGATACCGATCGAAAGCCGATCGTGCTGGCCCGTGTCCGCCGTTACCTCAGGACAGGTGAGGTAGGTCGACCCACGTGCATCCCCGCGGAGATCGTCCGCACGCACGATCCGCCAGCTCGGCTCCGACGTCGCGACCGCCTGTACTATCGCTGGTACGCGAAGGAGTACCAGGGTGTCATGCGGTTGCTCCGCGACCTGACTGGCGGTCGGTTCCAGGACGGCGCTGTCGCCCGGGTGCTCGCGATGGACTTCTGGACTCGCGGAGAAGCGCCCACGCTCGAGGAGTTCGCTCAGTCGTGGACAAAAGCCAAGGCCGCCGAGCACCGGCTGCTGACGCCGGAGTACGCCTACCTCACGGATCTCAAGTACGGCCGCGCCGACGGCGACTGGAAAGCCTTGCGCAAGGCCAAGGCCAAGTCGGCTCTGACGACGCTTGCGAGAATCGCTCGGGTTCGAAGAGCGGCGGCGGGCCGGCTGTCTCGGTGATCGGTCGATCTCGGTTGGCTCGATGTCTCCAAACACGGGACATGCCCAGCGTTCGTGACGACCCACGCGGCCATGACGCGCATGGCGAAGCACCGTTCACGGCCACGCGATAGCGCGCACCGACCACGGCTCGAGGCTGGTTCCGGCGACAGCGACCGCCGGGCGCGTTCCGGTATGATGGGGACCGGCCACGATGATTGGGACCACGATCGGACCGTACGAAATACGGTCTGCACTGGGCGCTGGCGGCATGGGAGAGGTCTATCGCGCGCGAGACAGCAGGCTCGGACGCGACGTCGCGCTCAAGTTCCTGCCACAAGCATTCGCGGCGGATCCCGACCGCGTCGCGCGGTTCCACCGCGAGGCGCAGGTCCTGGCATCGCTCAATCACGTGAACATCGCTGCGATTCACGGCCTCGAAGAGATCGACCGCGTTCCCGTTCTCGTGCTCGAGCTTGTCGACGGGCCCACACTGGCCGAACGGCTCTTGCAGAGTCGCCTGACCCTTGAGGAAGCATTCGCCATCGCACGGCAGGTTGCCGAGGCTCTCGACGCTGCGCATGAGCATGGCATCATCCACCGCGATCTCAAGCCCGCAAACATCAAGATGCGTCCCGATGGTGTGGTCAAGGTGCTCGATTTCGGCCTTGCCAAGGCGATCGACGTTCAGACTCAAAGCGGACCGCCCGAGCTCACGGCGAACCAGATCACGAGCCCCGCGATGACGCGCCTCGGCGTCATCCTCGGCACCGCGTCGTACATGAGCCCCGAGCAGGCGCGTGGCTTGGTCGTCGGTCGCAGCGCCGACATCTGGGCGTGGGGCTGCGTCTTGTTCGAGATGCTCGCCGGACGTCGGGCGTTCGACGGTACCGACACCGCGGAAGTGATCGCGGCCGTCGTCCGAGGTGAGGCAGACTGGTCGCGTCTCCCTTCCGATACACCTCCCGCCGTCCGTCGTCTGCTGCGTCGATGCCTCGAGAAGGATCCGAAACGACGGCTGGCCGACATTCGCGACGCCAGGTTCACGCTGGAAGATCTCGAGAGAGATCCGCCGCCAGCCGCGCGTGCTGCGCCGACACATGAGCGGCTGGCGTGGCTCGCGGCGCTCTTCGTGTGTATCGCGGGCAGCGGCGCGTTGCTGCTGCTGCGATCCGATGCGCCGGCGACAGCCGCACGTGAGATGCGGGTGGAGATCACCACGCCGCCCACGACCGATCCGGTGTCCATTGCACTGTCGCCCGATGAGGAAAGGCTCGCGTTCGTGGCCTCGTTCGAGGGCCGCTCGATACTGTGGGTCCGGTCGCTGTCGAGCGGCGACGCCTCGCCGCTCCCGAACACCGATGGCGCGTCGTTACCTTTCTGGTCGCCAGACAGCCGGTCGATCGGGTTCTTCGCCAACGATCGGCTGTATCGGATTGACGTCGATGGCGGCGGACTCAGGGATCTGGCTGGCGCGCCTGTTGGAACAGGCGGCACGTGGAACCGCGACGGCGTCATCCTTTTTACGGTCGTGCCCGATGGGCCGATTTCCCGTGTCGCCGACACGGGAGGGACGGTGGCGCCGATTCCGGCGCCCGCTTCGGAACTCAAACAACGGACAGGAGGCCATCGCTACCCGCAGTTTCTGCCCGACGGACGCCGCTTTCTCTACTACATAGCTGAACCCGAAGTCCGCGGCGTGTACGTGGGATCCTTGGACTCGCCCGACCGACAAAAGCTCTTCGACGCCGACGCTGCGGCGGTGTTCATGCCACCCGCACAGATCGTCTTCGTGCGTGCGGACAGACTCTATGTCCAGCGCTTCAATACCTCCACGCTGATGCTTGAGGGAGAGGCTGCGCCGATCGCGCAAGGAGTTGTCGTGGACGCCTCGGGCGCCATGGCGGTGTCGGCCTCGGCGGTCGGGTCGATCAGCTATCGCACGGGCACTGCGAATCGCCAGAGGCAGCTCGCCTGGTTCGATCGCGGTGGCAGGCAGATCGGTGAGGCGTTTCCTCCCGATTCCAACAGCTCGCTGAACCCGGCCATCTCACCAGATGGACGTCAGGTCGCGCTGTCACGCTCGATTGGCGGCAACGTGGACCTGTGGCTGCAGGACCTAACGCGCAGCGGAGCGCGTACCAGGCTGACGACGGCGCCGACACCCGACATCTATTCGGTCTGGTCGCCGGACGGGGAACGGATTGCGTATAGCAGGGTCAGTCCGATCTCCTTTTTCGGGATCGCGGCGATCCCGGCGACAGGCGGAGAAGCCTCGACGATCTTCGACGGCCCATCGCAGGAGATTCCGGTGGATTGGTCCCGTGACGGCCGTTACATCCTCTACCGCGCTCAAGAAGTGGACGGGAGCATCGACCTGTGGGCGTTGCCGATGGACGGCGAGCGGCAGCCGTTTCCTGTGAGCGAGCAGCCGAATGCCAATGAACGGTTCGGACAGATTTCACCGAATGGCAAATGGGTCGCATTCGAATCGAATGAATCGGGCCGCTATGATGTCTACGTCCAGGCATTTCCCAAGCCCGGAGGAAAGGTCGTCGTCTCGACAGCCGGCGGCCGTCAGGCGCGATGGAGCGCAGACGGGAACGAGCTTTTCTACGTGGCCCCGGACGCGCGACTCATGGCGGTGTCCCTGCGGCCCCGTACCGACGGTCAGCAGATCGAGGCGGCATCGCCGGTTCCTCTCTTTCTCACAAAACTGAGCGGCGTGACGGTCGGCGGTAGCGGGATCGAGTACGACGTATCGAGCGACGGGAAGCGGTTCCTGATGAATACGCTGGTCGAGCAGCCGAGCGCGCCGACCACGCTCATCCTGAACGCCGCGGCAGCGAGCCCGTGAATTTGACACCCGTTGCCTCCTGGAGTGTCATGGCAGTATCGCCGCTGATCTTGGGTCGCCCGTACGGCGAACCGCCTGCGTACGTTGTCGGGGATGGCGAGCCGCTACATGTTGCCGATCGTTCAAGGGGTGCTCACGCCCGGCATTCACCGTGTTTCCGGACGTGGCACGGACAATTTCAAGGACAGAAATGTGGACGGTCTACTGTCGCGTAAGTCGAAGCGTGTCGTATGGCGACGCTGCCGATGTGTGCTTTATGGGCACACGTCGAAGGTCGGGTCGCGAGCGACCGCCAGGACCTTGCCGCCTGCAGTGCGTTGCACTACAATTGCAGTGCACGCATTGGAGGACTCTTTTCGTGGACGATCAGATCACGGTCCGTCTGCCCACACTGTTGGGTCGCACCCTGCGGCGGACATCCCGCCGCCTGGGACGTCGGCCGTCGGACGTCGTCCGCATGGCGCTCGAGGCGTTCCTTCAGGGAGAACCGTCAGCCGACGGTAAACGCGCCGAACGCGTGGAACACCTTATCGGCTCGTTGTCATCAGGAGTCCCGGACTTGGCGGAGCGACATCGTGAGTATGTTCTCGCGTCGTTGAAGCATGCCCGGTGAGCTACTGCTCGATACCGGTGCACTGGTCTCGCTCCTCGATCGCAGCCAGACACACCACCTGAAGTGCCGTCGCGCCTTCGCCGACTGGACCGGCCCTGTGGTGTCGACCGAGGCGGTGCTGACCGAAGCCACTCACCTCCTGGCCGGTGTTCAAGGCGGACGCGCCGCCTGCGTCGATTTCTTCCTCTCCGGCGGCGCGCTTCTCGTTCCTTCTAGCGTGACGTCGTTGCAGCGCGTCCGGAAGCTGCTCGACAAGTATGCCGATCTGCCGATGGACTTTGCGGACGCCACACTCGTCGCGCTGGCCGAAGAGCTCGATTGCACTTCCGTGTTCACGACGGATCGTACGGACTTCTCGGTCTACCGAGTCAAGGGCCGGAAGCCTTTTCGTATCGTCCCGAGCGAGCAGGCTGCTGAAAAACGCAGCCTGAAGTTGGAAGTCTGAAGTCAAAAGTCTGAAGCCTGAGAATTTTGGCCGAATTCCGAAGCTCACACTTCAGACTTCGAACTTCAGACTTCAGGTTGCTGGCTTTTTCAGCAACCTGTTAGGGGCGCAGTGCCTTCAACGGCGGCGTCCGAGCGGCTCGCCACGCGGGCATGACCGTGGCCACGACTACGCATCCGACGACGACCGCCACGGCGCTGGCGAACGACACGGGATCGGTGGCGCTCACGCCGTAGAGCACGCTGCCGAGGAGGCGTGTCAAGACCAGCGCGGAGACGGTGCCGACGATGACGCCTATCCCGCCCAGGCGCAGCCCGCGCCGCAGAAAGTGCCACACGACGTCGACGCTTCGCGCGCCGAGCGCCATCCGGATGCCGATCTCGTGCGTGCTCTGCTTGACCGCGTACGACACCAGTCCGTAGATGCCCATCGCCGCCAGCGCCATGCCCGCGGCGCCGAAGATGAACAGGCCGTCAGCGGCCATTTCCAGGATCGTGAGCGTCGCCCGAGCCTGATCGCTGAGCAATCTGGTCTCGAACATCGGCAGGTCGGGATCGAGCGCCTGGACATGCGTCCGCAGGCGTTCGATCAACGGTGCAACCTCGGCGGAACCGCGCGCGTGGAGCATCATGGTCGGTTGATACGTCTGGAGAAACGGCAGGTAGACGTACGGCCGTGGCGCTTCAGTGACGCGCGAATACTTGACGTCCCGCGCGACGCCGATAACCGTGCGCCACTGGTCCGACGCGACGCGCACGCGCTTGCCGATGGCCTCCGTTCCGCCGCCCCAGTACCGTCGCGCCAGCGTCTCGTTGACGATTGCGACGGGCATCGCCGCCGCATCATCGCGGCTCTCGAACTCGCGGCCGGCGATGAGGCGGATATTCAGCGTGCGGAAATAGTCTGGCGCAACGACGTTCGACAGAAACGTCAAGTCCTCATCACGGCGCGGGGTGTAGCCGTCGATGGTCACTCGTTGCGCCCCTTGATCGACCATCGTCAGCGGCGGGTTTCGTGCCAGCGTCGCTGATGCGGTAGCCGGGTCGGCTCGCAAGCGGTCGAGCAGCTGCGCGAAAAAGGCGCGCCCGCGGGTCTGGTCGTACCCGTTCGACGAGACATCGATTCTCGACGAGATCACGTTGATGCCGTCGAATCCCGGGTCTGCGTGTCGCGCTGCGTCGAAACTTCGGGTGACCAACCCGGCCCCGATCAGCAACAACAGCGACACCGCCACCTGCGAGACGACGAGCGCCATGCGAAAGCGTCCCCGCGCCGCCCCACGGGGGACAGATCGTCCTTCATCACCGACATGAGATCGACGCCGGAACTCCGCAGGGCTGGCAACAACCCGAAGACGAGTGCGCTGCCGCAGGCTGCCAGCACCGAAAACGCGATGACCAGGCGATCGACGGACAGGTTGAGGTACAGCCGAATCGGAGTCACATCGGAAATGCCGGACAACAGCGCGGGGATGGCCAGCGGCACGAGCGCAATCGCGACCAGGGCGGCGGGCACCGCGAGCACGACGTTTTCGACCAGCAGCAGCCGAAGGACTCGACCGCGACCGGCACCGAGGGCGAGACGAAGAGCGATTTCTCCGCGCCGCGAAATGCCGCGCGCGAGCACGAGGGCGGTGATGTTGGCGCAGACGATCAGCAGCAGCAGCGCGCCCATCGCGCTCAACACCATGACTGCCGGCAGCATGTAGGTCTGCGCGCCGAACGGTGACCGCCAGATCGGAACGACTTCGAGCTCCTGGGCGACGGTGTCGAGAGCCCTGTCGCGGCGCAATTGCGACGATAGCACCGCCATCTGAGCCGACGCATCAGCACGCGTCGTGCCCGGCCGGAGGCGGCCCATCACGATGACGAAGCCGGTCTGCGCGTCGGACAACGCGTGCTGCGGGTCGACGCTCCCACTCCGCAGGACTTGCGGCGTCATCATGATCGGGACAAACACCTCGACGTCGAAGCCGACGATCGTGCCGTGAAACGACGGGGCGGCAACCCCGACGACCGTCAGCGGATACGTATTCACCCGAATGGTCTTGCCGACGATATCGGGGTCGCTGGCGAAATGCGCCTTCCAGAGCGTATCGCTCAGGACGACGACCGGGTGCTGGCCGGGCGCGACATCATCTGATGGCAGCAGCGTCCGGCCGAGCTGTGCGCGCACGCCGAGCTGCTGAAAATAGTTGCCCGTCACCAGTTCGCCCATGATCGGTTTGGCGCGGGTGCCCGATCCCAGGTTGACGTTGAGGTTGCGGGATCCGAACAGGCCGACGAAGGCGCGGTCGTGATCGCGCACGTACTGGTAGTCCGGATACGAGAGCGACGTCTGCCGGCCGGCCTTCGTCTCGCTCAGGACCACGGTAAGGCTCGCCGACCCGTCGATGCCGGCCAGCGGACTGAGCGCGAGACTCTTGAGCAGCGTGAACACCGTGGCGTTGAGACCGATGCCGAGCGTGAGCACGGCGAAGACGGTCAGCGAGAATCCGGGGTTCTTGGCGAGCACGCGGATCGCGTGGCGCACGTCACGCTGGAGATCGCCCAGTCGGTCCATCCAGCGCGGAATCCAGACCGATCGGGCCGCTTCCGTGGTCAATGTGACGTTGCCGAAATCCTTGAGCGAGGACAGCCGGGCGCTGTCTCGATCGGCGCCGCTGGCGACGCGTTCGTCGGCGGCGATCTCCAGGTGCGAACGGATCTCGTCCTGAAAATCCTCTTCGTCCGGTCGCCGTCCTTTCAGCCAGCCGAGTCGAGCCACGCTACTCCTTCGGACCGGTCGCCGGGTTCATGATCCGGGCAATCGCCGCGACCAGTTCGGTCCACCGCGATTTCTCGCGCAGGAGCTGCCGCTTGCCTTCCGGAGTGATCCGATAGAACTTCGCGCGCTGGTTCGCCTCCGTCTGGCCCCACTTCGATGTGACCCAGCCGCGCTTGGCCAGTCGCTGCAGGGCCGGATAGAGCGAGCCGGCTTCTACTTGCAGCACGTCAGCCGACTGGGCGCGGATGGTCTGGCCGATGGCATAGCCGTGCTGCGGTCCCCACTGGAGCGTCCGCAGGATCAGCATGTCGAGCGTACCGTGCAGGAGATCGGTGCGTGCGTCCGGTCGCGACGAGTGAAGGGTCATGGCTACAGACAGTCTATAGCCTTAGGCCCTAGACTGTCTATAGCCTCGCGCGAAGAGGGATTTCACAGCGCTAGAGCGCATGGCGTTCGAAGCTGGCACCCGTCTCGGTCCGTCCGAAATCGTCGCTCCGATCGGCGTGGGCGGCATGGGCGAGGTCCATCGCGCCCGCGATACGCGGCTCGATCGTTCAGTCGCCATCAAGTCCTCAGCGGCGCCTGGCCGCCGATTCAGAATCCCGCCGCCGTTTCGAAGAAGAGGCGCGGACTATCGTCCTCGAGTTTCTCGAGGGCGAGACGCTTGCTGATCAATCCTGCTGACTGGTTCATTGGAACGGTCCGCATCGATCCTCTGTTCGACGCTCCCGTTCCGGCGCGCGCCGCTGGGGCGAGCGTCACATTCGAGCCCGGCGCGCGCACCGCATGGCACACGCACCCGCTCGGTCAGACGCTGATCGTCACATCTGGCTTCGGACGAGCGCAACGCTGGGGCGGCACCCTGGAGGAGATCCGGCCCGGCGATGTCGTGTGGTTCCCGCCAGGGGAGAAGCACTGGCATGGCGCGTCGCCCACCACGGCAGTCACTCACATCGCCATACAGGAAAAGCTCGATGGCAAGGCCGTGGACAGGCTGGAACACGTCAGCGCGGAGCAGTACGAAGGCCGCTCCAGCGTGAGTTAGTGCGCGCCCCGACCAACGGCGGCGACTAGGATTCCAAGAACTCCAGCGCCTTCTTCACGAATGCTTCGTGATACTGAAAGATGCCCCCATGCCCGGCGTCGTCGTACAGCACGAGTTCGGCGTTCGGGAGGCGGCGCGCGAGATCGACCGAGTTGCTGCTCGGCACCATCTTGTCCTGATCGCCGTTGGCCACCAGCACCGAGTGGCGAATGCGCGACAGATCGTCAGGAGTCTGATGCGCCCATGCGCGTATCGCCTTCAACTGCGTGATGAAGGTGGGGATTGACACCGGCGTGTCACGCTGGTCGGTCCGCTCCTTCAGTCGGCGGAGAAAGTCCCGGGCCGCGCTGCGGCCATTCGAAGTCTCGGTGAAGAAGAGATAGTACTCCGGGTGCTTGAACGTGAGCGCGCCCTTGGTCATGTCGCGAAGCGTAATTGACGTGACCTTGTCGATGCCCGCGCCTCCGGCCGGACCGGTGCCGGCGAGGATCATTTTCCGAACGAGCCGCGGCTCTTCTTGCGCAATCACCTGCGAAATAAAACCGCCAAGGGAGAAACCGAGGAGGTCAACGTGTTCCAACCCCAACGCTCGGATGAACGCGACGGCGTCCTGCGCCATCGCCGCGACCGAGTTCGGCGTCGAACCCTCCGACGCGCCGACCCCTCGGTTGTCGAAGGCGATCACGCGGCGCCGGGATGCAATGCCGTCGACAACTCGCGGATCCCACCTGTCCAATTCAGCGGCCAGATGATTGAGGAAGATGACCGGCACACCGTTGTCCGCACCGAGCTGGCGATAGACGAATGTTGTCCCGAAGACATCGACGCTCCTGGTCGACGCATTCGTCCACGTGATCCTCGATGTCGTGTGCGACTGTTGAGGCATGCTCATACTGTTCTCCTTCCTTCTGGCGGCCTCACCTGGACGACGACCTTGCCCCTTGCGCGTCCTGCTTCAACGTAGGCCATGGCCTCATCGGTCGACTCGAACGGGAAGACCCGATCCACGATTGGCCGGATGATTCCAGAGTCGATCAGCGCGGTGATCTCGGCCAACTGATCGCCATTCGCTCTCATGAAGAGAAACGAGTAGTTGACCTGAGAGCGCTGTGCTTTCACGCGAACCCCGTAGCTCAACACGCGCATGCCCACTTGCAACAGCCACGATGCGCCGATGTCCCGCGCAAAGTCAGGATCGGGTGGGCCTGAAATGGAGATGAGCCGTCCGCCCGGCTTCAGCACTCGCAGAGATTTCTCGAGCGTGACCTTGTCGAGACTATTCAAGACCACGTCGTAGTCGCGGAGGACGTTTCCGAAGTCGTCCTTCTTGTAATCGATGACGATGTCGGCGCCGAGGCTCTTGACCAAGTTCACGTTGTCCGTGCTCGTGGTCGTCGCCACGGTCGCACCCACGTGTTTGGCCAGCTGAATCGCGAACGTGCCGACGCCGCCCGACCCTGCTTGGATAAACACCTTCTGCCCCTTCTTGAGACTTGCCTTCTCGATCAGTGCCTGCCAGGCGGTCAGCCCAACCAAAGGAATGGAGGCGGCTTCTTCCATCGTGAGGTTCTTGGGTGTCTTCGCGACTGAATCTTCTTTGATCGCGATCAGCTCGGCGAACGTACCGATTCGATCCTGGTCTGGCCGCGCATAGACTTCGTCACCGGGTTTGAATCGCTGCACTCGCGCGCCGACTTTGAGCACGACCCCGGCCACGTCGTTGCCCAAGATGAGAGGGAGGCGATAGGGCAGCAGCCGCTTGAACTCGCCCGACCTGATTTTGGAATCCAGCTGGTTCACGCCAGCGGCGTGGATCTGGACCAAGACGTCCTCCTCCCGCATCACCGGATCCGGCATTTCGCCAGCCCGTAGGCGCGCGGCGCTTCCAAAACGGTCGATGATGAATGCCTTCATGGTTTCACCGGGTTCGTCGCTGCTCATGCGCTCGCGGCGGCGTGATCGACCGACTTGTACCGATCCGCAGCGTGCTGCCGCGAGAGGTTCGGACCCAGGTACAAACGGGCGGCGGTGTAGGCCTCCCAGTCCGCGCTGTCCGGCAGCGAAGGAATGGTCACCAGTTCGCGACGGTCGAGGCCGACGAGTGCGGCGTCCACCATTTCCTCCACTTCCATGAGCATGGACGCCGGCAGGCTGGCGACGTCAATGCCAGCGCGCGCCCAGATGGCCGTGCGCGTCGCCCCTGGCAGCACCACCTGCACCTGCACGCCGCTGGGGCTGAGCTCCTGGTGGAGGGACAGAGACAAATTCAGGACGTAGGCCTTCGTGGCGCTGTAGACCGCGTTGAACTGCTCCGGTGCGAGGGCCAGCACCGACGAGAGATTGATCAAGATACCGGCGCCACGGGCCACGAAATTGGTCGCCGCCGCCGAGGCGAGACGTGTCACCGCCACCACGTTCAGGTCGATCATGGCCTCCATGCTGGGGAGATCCCCGCCCACCAGCGGTCCGCCCACGGCAACGCCCGCGTTGTTGACCAGCATCGTGATGCTCGGGTCGCACCGCAGGCGCTGCTCGACGCGGGCGAGGTCGGCGTCCTGCGTCAGGTCGGCCCGGAACACCTCGCTCGTGATTCCGGTGTCTGCTCGCAGCCGCGCCGCCAATTGCTCCAGACGTGGCGCATCGCGCGCGACGAGGACCAGATCGTAGCCACGGTGAGCCAGGCGGTCGGCATAGGTGGCGCCGATCCCGGAGGAGGCGCCCGTGATCAACGCCACGCCTTTGTCAGTGTGCGGATTCATAGCTGTGTTCCTCCGACATATCCTGCCTGTCTCGTTTTGACGGTCGAGTCGAACGAAGCGTGCTGGAGCTCTCTTCCTCGAGGAACTGGATGGCGTGCTTCAGGAATCGCTCTGGATACTGGAACTGCGCGCCGTGCCCGGCATCGGGATAGATCAGGAGCTGGGCGTTAGGGATGTTCTGGGCCAGGTGCCAGGAATTGATCGACGCGATCATGATGTCGTTGACGCCGTTCAGGACCAGCGTCGGCTGCTTGATCGCATGCAGGTAGGCATAGGGGTTCTCGCCGGGCAGCGGCACCGAGTACACCGCGTAGGCCTCGGCCTGCGCCTGGGCGACATCGCCCGAACTGGGTGGGTCCTGATCGACGCGCACGTGGCGCCGATCCCAGAAGGCGCGGCCGGCCTGCTTGGCGGCCTCCGAGCGGCCAAAGAACAGGAACAGGAAGTCCTCCACCGTGGGCACCGGTTTCGGCGCGACCTCCAGGATCCTGGGATCGATGGTCGGATCGGCGCTGCGCAGGCCGGTGCCGAGCAGTAGCAGCTTGCGCACCAGGTCGGGATGACGCAGCGCAACCTCTTGCACCTGCAGGCCACCGATCGAGAATCCGAGCAAATCGACTTTCGACAGCCCCAGCGCCCGGATCACCAACGCGATGTCGTCCGCTAGGTCCTCGATGCGATTGCGGGGCTTGCCGGTGGACGAGGCGATGCCGCGCCCGTTGAACAGGATGACTTCCCGGCCTGCGGCCAGCCCATCGGTCAGCAGCGGATCCCAATGATCCAAGCCGGCACGGAAATGCGGCACGAAGAACAGCGGGACGCCGGAGGGCGTGCCCCAGCGGCGGTACGCGAATCGGTCGCCATCGACCTCGATGAAGCGGGTCGGTGCGGTGAGGTGGGTGTCGGACATTGTCGGGCCCTCCATACTGCCGTTCACTTATATGATGGTCGTCATCATTGGCTTATTATATGACGGTCATCATGTATACTGTCAAGCAGTGAAAAACCTTAGGAGATCAGGATGAAAGTGAGCAGAGAACAGGCGGCCCAGAACCGGGAGCGGATCGTTGAGGCGGCAGCCCAGCTATTCCGTGAGCGCGGTTTCGAAGGGATCGGCGTCGCGGATCTCATGAAGGAGGCCGGTCTTACACATGGCGGTTTCTACGGACACTTCTCGTCGAAAGATGACCTGATCGCGGAGGCATCCGCGCGCGCTTTGACGCGCTCGCTTGCGCTCTTGAGCGAGGTCGCGGAGCGTGGGCCAAGTGATCCGCTGTCCGCAGTCGCCGGCGCCTATTTGGCCAGCAGCCATCGCGACAATCCGGGGGCGGGTTGTCTCCTGGCCGCGCTCGGACCGGACGTGTCGCGACAGGGTCCGGCCGTGCGGCGCGCAGCTACGGACCACTTGCGTTCCGCGTTCGATCTACTGGCGAAGCTGGTTCGGGGCACATCGAAAGCGGCGCGACGGCAGAAGGCCATCAGCACGTACGCAACATTGGTCGGCGCAATGGTCCTGGCGCGCGCGATCGATGATCGTGCGCTTTCACAGGAAATCCTGGACGCGGGCCTGGCGTCGGTTAAAGCTTGATGCGGCAACCGGCCGCTCCGCCACCCGCACGCATCCTCGTTCCGTTGACTACAGCACCCCTACTGCTTCCAGTCGTGTCGGATAGTCGACGGGCACTGCGATCGTCTTCGTCTCCAGATACTCCTCGAATCCTTCGACGCCCGATTCGCGGCCGATGCCTGATTGCTTGTACCCCCCGAAGGGCGCGTTGGGCGCGAGGAAGAACGCCCCATTGACGTTCATCGTGCCTGTGCGGACGCGCCGCGCGGCGGCGAGAGCACGATCGCCGTCCGCCGGCGAAGCGGCAGCCACGATGCCCGCCACCTCTTCGGTCGCAGGGTTAATGACGTTGTAGGTCTGTCCGCCCTCCGCGGCCACCAGGGCGCCATCGATGAACAGCCGCTCTTCAGGATTGAATTTCGACATCGCAAAACCCTCAAAATCTTCTTCAACACCCTCCAATCGCGATGAGCCGAGACAGGCGCCCGTACTGTTCGATGCGTAGCCGCTGCGAGAGTCAGCTCGATCCACGTCGCGCAACCGGTGCCGGCTACGCCGATCTCGGTCAGGCCGACCGGGCCAGCGCCACCGCATCGGGACCGGCTGGAAATCGGAGCTGCCCGGATGCATCGTTCGCGGCACGCCACACCGCCTCAGCCACGTCGGACTCCCTGGTCACCGTAGTCACCTGCGCAAACGAAGCGAGGATGGATTTCGCGAACGCAGCGTAGGCTTCGGGAAACAGCCCTTCCATGCGCGATCCTCCGTTGCTGGTAAATCGCGTCGTCGGGCCGTAGCCTGGCTCGACCAGTTTCACCCGCACGTTGAACGCCTCGAGCTCGTGCGCAAGTGATCCGGTGAATCCTTCGATCGCCATCTTGCTCGCGGTGTACGCCGCCGCCAGCGGCATCGGCGCCAGCGTGACGCTCGAGGTCACATTCACCACCACACCCGACCTCCTCGCGCGAAACTGCGGCAGCACCGCCTGCGTCATCGCCATCACGCCGAAGGTATTGGTCTCGAACACCTCGCGCACCGTCGCCATCGGCGTGGCTTCGAAGACGCCGATCACCCCGATGCCCGCGTTGTTGACAAGCACGTCGACGGGCCCACACGCCTCGATCGCGGCGTCGATGCTTTCGGGCTTCGTCACGTCGAGCGCCAGGACGCGGAGTCGCTCCGACCGGGGCAGAATGTCTTCGCGCGGCGTTCGCATGGTGGCGATCACTTTCCACCCCTGCGCGTGAAAGTGGCGCGCGGTCTCGAGGCCATACCCTGAAGAGCAACCCGTAATGAGCACGGTGTTCATGGTCGACTCCTTTGTCTGAGGTTCATCTGCTAGTGGCCCAGTAACCTTGTCGCCGACGACTATGGCGGTGACGGGCAGGACTTTCTACAACGCAGAGTCCACATTTCATTGGTGAGCGTCCAGACATGAACGATCCGCTGTCGGAAGTCATCGCCCTGCTTCAGCCGCGTGCGGTGTTCTCGAGGCGTATCAGCGGCGCGGGTCGGTGGGCCTTTCGCTACTCGGCCTTCGGCCAGCCGAGCTTCTGCGCCGTGCTCGAGGGCAGCTGCCGGTTGGCCGTCGATGGCTACCGCCCCCTGATTCTGGAAGCTGGCGACTTCGTGCTCCTGCCGGCAACGCCGGGTTTCACCATGTCGAGCCTCGAGCCAGGGAGACTCAAGCACCTGGACCCGCACGTGACGTCAAAGGTGCTAGGTGAAACGCGCCATGGGACGAGCGGTGGGCGCCCCGACGTGCGGTGGCTCGGCGGTTGGTGTGTATTCGACTCGCCGGATTCGACGTTGCTGGTATCGCTGCTGCCCTCTGTCGTCCACGTGCGCGGCATCGAACGGCTTTCCGTCCTGGTGCGCCTCGTCGGCGAGGAAGCGAGCGAGCGGAGGCCAGGCCGTGACCTCGTGCTCACCCGCCTCGTCGAGGTGTTGCTCATCGAAGCGCTGAGGGCGACGCCAGGTGAGGACGCGCCTCCCGGGCTGCTGCGCGGGTTGGCCGACGCGCGACTCGCGCCGGCGATCCGCCAAATGCACGGTCAGCTCGCACGGTCGTGGACTGTGGCCCAGCTCGCGAGGACGGCGGCGCTGTCGCGCTCGGCATTCTTCGAACGGTTCACGCGAACCGTGGGACTGCCACCGATGGAGTATCTGCTCGCCTGGCGCATGGCTGTCGCGAAGGATCTGCTGCGACGCCACGACTTCGACATCGGCGAGGTTGCCGAACGCGTCGGCTACGGCTCGGCAAGCACCTTCAGCACTGCATTCAACCGCCACGTGGGCCAGTCTCCGAGCCGCTACGCACGTGGCATTAAGGTGCGCGGCGCCCTGGCCGCATCGGGGCGGTAGTCGGACTCGAGGATAGCCGACTTCTCGTGGCGCAGCTACGACAGGAAGCCGTAGTTCATGGCGTGGGATGTGTGGGTGGCTAGGCGAGAACGAGTCTGGCGGCGCCACTCGATTTGAAGGGGCGCCGCCATCTCATGCACTCCTACTCGACGACGGTGATCTTGTCGGGCGCCCACCCCCCGTGGAAGCCGTGCGGCACGCGAACAGTCAGACGGATGGTCGCGATCGGCTCCCTGGTGAAGTCCTGGGCGTCAAGGATGACGACGTCGCTCAGGTCGCGTTCCGGGTCGTAGACATAAAGACATGATCCAGCCTTCATCCTCGGCGGCGGCGCCCGGCTTCCGCACGAAGACCGGCTCCGACGTCATCCGGCCGCGACCGTAGTCATGGACCTCGGTCGTCTGGCGCTGCATGTCGTAGCGCTTGGCGCCAACTCGACTCCACCAGGCCTCGATGGACCTCACCGCAAAGACCGGCGTGTCGTGGTCGACGCCGACGCTGACGAAGCCTTCGTTGGCGGCCAGGACATAGACGCGGTATGGGATGGCTTTGCCGACTGCATCGGACGGGAAGTCGTGGACGTCCACCAGGTCGGGCTCGCCCTTCGGTTGCCACTCGCGTCCGCCGTTCTTGAAGTTACCGACCAGCTCCTTCTTCTTGGTGTCGACGGAGATGACCGGCACGCCCCCATCAACGCAGTCCTGCGCCTTCGCGTTGATGTGCTCGAACTGCGCGTTGCGGTCTGGATGCTAGGCACCTTCGACGGACTTGTTTGGCGCCTGCAAGCTGTAACCGTGGTCGCGCAGCAGCTTGGTCACCGTCTTGTCGCTGATCCGGATGCCGTGCCGCACGAACAGCTCGGCGGACAACGCGTGTGTGCTCTTGCACGTCCAGCGCAGCGGCGACTCAGGGTCGCCGCGCGTGATCGGATCGATAAGATTCTCCAGCGCCCACGCTCGCGCCCAGGGTGACGAGAAGCTCGTCCAGTTGCGCGAACGTCTCGACCATCGCATCCGCCGCCCCGGTGCCGGCAGCGTCGAGAGCTTCCTTCGAGGAATAGAGCTCGTGCATGACCAGCAGCGTCTTGCCACCCTTTTCCTCGAAGGTCACCGTGGTGACGGGCCCACCCTCACCACCTTCCTCATTGGTCCAGACGAGGCGCGAGGGCGGTGTCACTTCGAGGTACGTGCCGAAGAACGCCATAGCATCGGGTTCGAACTCAAGACGGTACCTGCCCCCGACACGAACATCCATCTCACAGGAACGCAGGGACATGCCCATCGACTTCGGCGCCCACCACCGCTTGAACAGCTCGGGCTTGGTCCAGGCCTCGAACACGATGCGCGCCGGGCCGTTGAAAGTTCGCGTTGTGACTAGCTCGCGTTCGGACTTCCGTTCCACCGTCGTGCCGTTCTTCATGGGGGTAGGCTCACTCTCTTTTCTTGCGTCCATCGACCTTCTCCTTCCGTTTCAGTTCCTCAACAACCTTGTCCAGCTCGTCGAAGCGTGCGTCCCAGAGCTGGCGGTACCTCTCAATCCATGCCGCCTCTTCCTCCAGTCGGCGCAGGCCGAGCTTGCAAGTCCGCACGCGCCCGACCTTCTCCGTGGTGACGAGCCCCGCCTGCTCCAAGACGCCGACGTGCTTCTTCATGCCCGTGAGGGTCATGTGGAACCTCTCGGCAAGGTCCGTGATCGAAGCGTCTGCACGCCCGAGCTGCTCCAGAACGCCGCGTCGGGTGGCGTCCGAGAGCGCGGCGAACGAGGCATCGAAGCCGGTCCAGGTATACTGAACCATGTGGTTCAGTATATAACACACGGATTAGCGGCATGCAAGGGGAGGCTGAGCGCGTGCTGCGTTGCCGGCCGCCTTCACTCCCAAATCGACCTCATTTCGATGCAGATTCAATCGACTCGGCAATCCCCAGGCCCTTAGACTCCGTTGGAGGCTTGGGCCAGGCCCTCCCTCCGAAGGGCACGATGCGAGCTGCCTGGCTTTGAGATAGAGGAATGAGCGACATCGAACAGGACGAAATCGAACGAATCAAGAACTTGATCGTAGAGTCGGTGGCGAGGGCGCAAACCGACCTAGGGCAATTCATGAGGCCGGACACGCGGTTGTCGGCCTGCACCTAGGCTTGCCTTTAGAAAGCGTGAACATCGAGGAGCGCGACACACCAGAAGGTCCGCCGCCGGCTGTCCCGGCAGCATCCCGCACGATTTTCGCCGAACGGCCATCCGGAACATGGTGCGCGCCGGCATCCCCGAACGCGTGGCGATGAAATTGAGCGGCCACAAGACTCGTAGCGTCTTCGATCGCTATAATGTCGTGAGCGACGGAGACCTGCGGGACGCTTCGAACCGGTTAGGGCACAGTTTTGGGCAGAGTACGGCCCTGGTGACTGCTCGAGCCAAGCGGAACCCGCAAAATCCTTAGCAATTTCAATACGGTGAGGTGGCCGAGAGGCTGAAGGCGGCGGTTTGCTAAACCGTTGTGGGGGCTAAAACTTCCACCCAGGGTTCGAATCCCTGCCTCACCGCCAACCTTCGCTCGCGAGAATAGTGAGCGAGCTACGGTTGGCAGGCTAAGCTTCCGCCCCAAGACGACGCGGCGTTTAGAACGTGATCACGAGCGAGGTGCGGACGATGGTATCGAGCTTGTCCCTTCGCGCGTCCGCGGAGCCGACGACGATCTGGGTTCCGCCGGACGTGACGGTCCGGTAGCGCTCGTCACCTGAGCTCGGGATGCCATCCGGATTGATCAGCTCGACGAAGGCGATGACGTCCAGATCGGTCGCGAGCGCCGGCTCGTTCTCGAAGAGCAGCTGGAGGCTCACCTTGAGCGCCAGGCGATTGTTCATCGCCACAGTCAGGGCCTGCGTGGTGTTGATCGAGAAGTCCGTGGCGTCGACGAGGTTGAAGTTACTTGTCAGCACGCTGGTGAAAGTCGTGCTCGTCGTGCCGAACCGGTCCGTGTAATCGTAGCCGGCGCGGGCGCCGGCAAACCGGCGTTCCTTCTCGGCGTCGGGTTCCTCTTCCTTTCGATCGGTAAAGCTGATGCCGTAGGTGGTGACGAAGCGGCGCGTCGCGACGTCAATCCAGGTGTTGCCAAGCCCTCCGAACACGATGTAGCGCGCGAGGATGCCCGCGTCTTCGTTGCGATCCCAGCTGGCGCCCGTATTCCAGAAGAACTTTGGCGTAATGTTGCGCTGGTAGCGTCCGCCCACAAGGTAATTCGCGGTGTCGGGTTCTCGTGGCGGCTTGACGAGCGAGATGGATGGAGCGACAGGAGTGCTGCCGACCGCAAATTCCAGGCCCGGATCGACGAGGAAGTAGCGGTCGTCGGCGTTGTCCGAGCGGACGCTCGTAGCCTCGAAATCGAAGCGGGCGTTGGGCCAGACGTGCCACAACTTCTCTGAAAACCCGATTGTGCGGGACGACGAGTTGCCGTTGGTCACGACCAGGCTCAAATCGGTCGTGTTGCTCCAGCCAAGCTTGGGCGGCTCCTTTTGCGTAGCCTGGGCCTGGGCCGCCGATTGGTTTGCCGGCGCCGGTTGCGCCAACGCGCTATCGGGCAAGAGTGCCCCAGCCAGGATGAGCAGCATGCTCATTCGAAAAACTGAGCGCGATGTAAGGACACTATGAACAACGTGGTACATGGCATTCCTTTCCGCAGCGGTCCGTGGCTGGTGAACCAACCATCAAAGCGTGACGGCTCGCGGGTTCGTGGAACCTTCGTCGCGCGGGGCCAGGCTCAACCCCGCGTCGGCCTGCAGAAGGCGTACCGTGCGTGGAAAGACCGAAGAGGCCAAATTTCATTGAGGATTTCACGGGGTTGCGAGCAAACTGCCGGCCTAGCTCATCCGACCTCACGGAGGGCCCGCTGATTACCGTGGGCTTTCAACCCGACGTCGCCGTTCAGCCCCATGTCGCGTGCGTGAGGGCCCGGCTACGAAGGCTCGGAGATGGCATCTTTTGCTTGGCATCGCCCTGCGCCCATCGCACTTACGTCATCGCTTGGGAACGCCCTTCAAGTCGCCCTCGACAATGCGGAAGATCGCATGGTCGACGAGCCCTTTCTGATTCATCACAAACTCGAGTCGAGACCCGAACGTCGAGAACGTCGTCTCCGACAACGGAATCATCGCTTGCGGATCTTTCCCGCCGATATCGAGAAACAAATCGCCGCCCATCAAGGTCACATTCACAACCGTGACGATCTGTGGGGCTTCCGTCGAACGAAATTCATATGCGCCAACATATCTGGCCAGCACCTGGCGATCCACTTTCACCGCATTTTTCTTGTCATCAGACGCCTTGCCGACGAGGCGCGCGTAGTCCTTTTCGTTTTCGTTGCAGACATACTCGAGCATCTCAGTGTCGGGTACAAACTCGACCTTCACATTGACCGTCCAGGGCTTGCTGTAAATCCCGGGATCTTCATAGGTCTGCTGTAAGTCGATGTGACCGAAATCGCGGCGCTGAAAGCGCTCGACGATGCGCAGGTTTTCGGTGTGTGGATGACCACCGAAATCGAGCCACGTGTCGTCTTTGAAGCCTCGACTTTCCACCACGAGCGTATCGTTCTCCCAACGGCCGACTGAGTAGCCCATGAAACTGGGATGGAGATCGTCCGGCAGCGTCCGACCGTCGAGGAAGATCTGCCGGTAGCTGAGATTTTCGAACAGGATGGCGATAACGCTCGGGGTCTGAATGATCCTCGCCCATCCCGCTCCCCCCAGGGTCGCCCGTGGCCCTTGCGGCAAACACTTGAATGTGGACGGATCGTCCTTCCCGAGATCCTCCATCCGTTGCTTATAGAGAGCGTCGGCCCAGCGTTGAATGTCAGCCGGCTTCAAGTCTGCGACGAGATTTCCGCCGTATGGGCCGGAGTCGATCCGCCACAATCCTGACAGGTCTGGTTTTCCATCAGGCGTGCGTGGTGCGGGGGCCGACAGGTTTGGCTTCCCATCAGCAGTGCGTGGTATCCCCTTGGTGGGCTCCTTCAACCACTGTGCTGCCAGCGGCGTGCTGAGTACCGAACACCACCATCACGGTCGCAAGCCTGTGTGTCATCGTTCGTCTCCATCAGCTGCCAGTGCCGTGGTTCAGCGAGTGTGAATGGGCGTGGCCTCAGAATTAGTTCTACATAATAGAACAAATAGAGAGGCTATCAAGTGCTACAACAGCGCGCTCAGTCGCGCATATCCAGCCCGGCTTACGGGAAGACGGTGACCGTCGGAGAGAATCGCGATGCGGTTCTCGCGCTCGTCCAGCTCGACGCGCGCCAGACGCTCGAGATTGAGGACGAACGACCGGTGAATTCTCACGAACTTCTTCGGGTCGAGAGAGGCTTCGACCTGGGCCAGCGTCTGCTCCTTGAGGTACTGCTTGCCGGCAGAGGAGTACCGACGTAGTCATCCTGGGCTTGAACATAGTCAATCTTTTCCACCGGCATCACGTGGACGCGCGAACCGTCCCGGATCAGCACGCGCGCGGCATACCCTTGTCGCGGCCTGGCGTCATCCACCAGCGCTTGCGCCGGTACTGACTCGCCGCGGCTCAGCCTCTCACGCGCGCGCTCGAGTGTGGCCACGAGCCGCTCGGCGCTGAACGGCTTGAGCAAGTAGTCGACGGCGTGCACCTCGAAGGCTCTCAGGGCATATTGATCGTAGGCTGTGACGAAGACGACCGCCACCTCGGGGCCAATGAGCTCGAGCACCTCGAAGCCGTCGAGCTTTGGCATCTGCACGTCGAGGAACAGGAGATCCGGCCGCAGCTCGGCGACCGCTTTCACGGCGTCAAAGCCGTTGGCGCACTCGGCTACAACCTCCACGTCGCCCACGGCGCTGAGATACTCGCGGACGACAGCCCGCGCGGGCGCCTCGTCGTCTACGATGGCAACTTTGATCATGGTCGTGCTCTTACCACGGAGAGACTATGAGAGCGGACCGCTGCAGTTAAGCTTCCTCGAACGGCTAAGTCGAAGGAGGCTGTGATGACTGCAACGACCCGCTCTGCATTCGGTAGTGTAAGTGAACCGACGTTGTACATGGCGTTCGAGTTGAGTGCGAAACAGTGGAAGCTCGCGATGATGTCCGGGGTTGGGAGCGAGCCCTGGGTTCGGACGGTGCGGGCCGGTGATGTGCCGGCGGTCGCCCGCGTGGTCCGGGCTGGCCGTCACCACTTTCAGCTGCCGGAGACCGCACCGGTCCTCAGCTGCTATGAAGCCGGGCGGGATGGCTTTTGGATTCATCGGGCCTTGCGCACGGTGGGGATCAGCAATCGAGTGGTGGATTCGGCGAGCATCGAGGTCAGTCGTCGGGCGCGGCGGGCCAAAACCGATCGCCTCGACGCGCTGAAGCTGGTGCGGATGCTGGTCCGGGTCTGCAATGGAGAACAGGACGTCTGGGCGGAAGTGCGGGTCCCCTCGGTGGCGGACGAAGCCGCCCGCCAAGTCAGTCGCGAGCGGACGACGTTGGTGCAGGAACAAACGCGGCTGATCAATCAGATGCGCAGCTGGCTGGCGCTGTGGGGGTGTCGGCTGCCCCGGCGTCGGACGCCGGGCTGGTGGACGACGGTGCGCGATTGGGCCGAGACGGGCTTGCCGCGCGCGCTGCAGGCGCGGCTCGAGCGCGCCGAGGCACGGTGGGCCGTCCTCGCGGCGCACCTCGCGGACCTCGATGCGCAGCAACAGGCCGTGGCGATGGCCGCGCCGGCCGACAGTGCGCTCGGGCGGTTGATTCGCCTGAAGGGCGTGGCGGCGACGAGTGCGTCGACACTGCTCGATGAAGGCTTGGTGTGGCGCGCCTTCCGCAATCGACGTGAAGTGGGCGGCCTCCTCGGCTTTACGCCCACGCCCTTTGAGAGTGGGGAACGGCGTCAGGAACAAGGCATCAGTCGCGCGGGGAATCCGCGGCTGCAAGCCGTCAGTATTCAGCTGGCGTGGAATTGGGTGCGCTGGCAACGGGGCAGTCCGCTCACGCGCTGGTATCGCGAGCGCTTCGGCGGCAGTAAACGATTGCGGCGCATCGGCATTGTGGCGGTCGCGCGGCGGTTGGTGATCGCGCTGTGGCGGTATGCGACGACGGGCGTCGTCCCTGCGAACGCGTTGGTGAAAATGGCGTAGTCGCCTCTGGTGGTGACACGTCTCACGCGCGTTGCGTGCACGGACTGTGACGGGTCGCCCACGGGTGACCGACACGGAGAAGGTGCCGCAGCTCACGTGTCCGGACCGAGAATGAACAGTCTCTGGGAGCCGCGCGCATGCGTGCGAGCTCGGATAGAAGGCGAGCGCTGGGTCACCACCCAGACTTGACCCGGACCCGCGTGAGTCGACCCGCACCGATACGGGTGAGCCACCCGCGAGGGGCGGGCCACCGTCGACACGGCTCAGTCGATCGCCGCCTCCGCAGGCCCGCGCTTGGTAAGGGGCCTGCTCCGGCGGCCAGAGGTGAGGAGCGAACGGGCTGAGAACGAACATCTTTACAAGAGGACGCTTGACAGCGGTCCGTAACATAGAAGGTCACAGAGGTCACAGAGTTGTTTTGGCCAAGTTTTCTCTGTGTCCTCTGTGACCTCTGTGGTGAACGGCCTTCAGCCCTCGGTGACCCAGGGCAAAGAGAGCTCAACGCGAAATTGATCTGGGTCCGCGTGCGTCTCCATGCGCGCGCCAGTTCCAAACATGGTCTCCATCCGCCGCCGGACGTTTTCGAGTCCCACCCCGCCCGTCTGTCGCTGGATGTCGTCCGGATCCTTGGGGTTCAGGATGGCAATCGACAGGCGGCCATTATTGCGCGCCACGTCCAGACGAATCACACCTCCCTCGAGCGTACGCGCGATGCCATGTGCGATGGCATTTTCCACGAGCGGCTGCAGGAGAAGCGGCGGCACAAGGCACTTGGACGCAGCGGGATCAATCGAGCGTTCCACCTGCAGGCGCTCTCCGAAACGAACTTGTTCGATGCTCAAGAACCCGTCGGTCAAGAGGAGCTCGTCTTCCAACGAAATACGGTCGCGGGTTCCCACTTTCAGCGTGTTGCGCAAGAAATCGCCGAGCAACACGCACATTCGACGTGCGCCTGCCGGATCGCTGCCGGTCAGCGCGTTGATCGAATTGAGACTGTTGTACAGGAAGTGCGGGTCGATTTGCGCCCGCAGGGCCCGCAGCTCGGCATCGCGCGCCAGAACTTCCAACTGCAGTTGACGTCGCTCGGCCTCACGCGCAATTTCGAACGCGAGCAGCAGGTAATGGACGGCAAGCGCCAGCAGATACAACAGGACGCCGCTCGCAAAGAGCAGCGGTACCTGTCGGCGATAGGGCTCCTCCACTGCTGCGAGCATCGGAAACGAGACGAGAACGTTGATCCAGAGATGGCTCAGACCGGCCCAAAGCCCACTCGCGACCGCCGCCGCCACCGCAGCGGAGGCGAGTGCGCGCCCGCCGTCGTTGGCGGCAAGCGGAGTTCCCCGGCAGACGTACCACGCAGACAAACACACGAAGCCGTAGACGATGGTGATGGGAACCAGGAAGAGCAGCGCCTCGACCCAGGTCAACCCCTGCAGTGCCAGGACGCTGCCAAGCAGAACACTGACGATGAGCCAGCCGCCCAGATACAGCGCCAGCCGGTCTGTCCGCGCGAGGATGGGATGCATGGGTGATGTGAGCAGGCCTAAAGCCCTGCGCTACGTCAATTCTGGATCGTCACGCCTCCCATCATGACAAACCCGCGAAGCACCAGCCGCGGTCCAGACCCGCCGGCCGGCCTGGTCGTCTTGTCCTCGATGCCTCCCATGAAGGGGAACACGTCATTGACCACATCCCAGGTATTCGGCACCCTGATTTCGATGCCCCCCATGAGGGCGAACACGTCGAGGACGGCTTCGCCGTTGACGGGGGTCGCGCCGCGCAGGTCCACATTGCAGCCGCCCATGAATGCCGTCAGGTGGCCGCCGCGGAAATCGCCGAGATTGATTTTGCGCTTGAACTCTCCCATCACGGCAAGTCCGGAGATCGTAGATCCGGTATGGGCAACCCGCCGCGCGGGCTCGGGTTGGGGCGAGGCAGGCCGTTCGACATCCATGCTGGCGGACCAGACATCTCCACGCGCCTGCGCAGGAAGCTCTCGATGAAACGCCTGCCAGACAATGAAACCGCCGAGCGCCACAAGAAGCAGGGGCCACAGGTCGCCCAGCCTTACGTCGAAGAGTCCAAGCTGCCGGCCGAGAAGGAAGCCGCCTGCCAGGATCCAGAGGACGCCCGCAAACCCACGGGCGGTGGTGCGGGCATGCATGACTTGCGCGATACCGAAAACCAGCAGGGCGACCGGCCAGAAGCGAAGAATGTCCCTGGCGTCCAGCACGCCGAGATTGTCCAGCGTGAAGAGCACGCCGATGGCGACGACGACGACGCCCAACATGAGCTGGGCCGTTACTTGAAATTCGGGGGCCTTCACTGGCTGAACCATCTGCCTGCTCTTCTGCAATCTACTTATTAAAGGTATCGAACGAGGTCCATCAGCGCCTCATAAACGACGCCCACCAGGACCTGCAGCAGGTCGGTCACCTCGCTCGTACCGGCCGCGGTTGCGACCATCGACGGCCTCGTGACGAGCAGCCAAATCAGGGCGCTTGATACCGCTGTGGCGCCCATCGCCAACAAGCCCGCCGCCCATACTAAAGTGCTTCGCGTCATGGTCACCTGCCGAGTCTTGCGTTGTTCTTGATGAAAATACGCGCCAAGTGGCCACCTGGGTGCAGCATTTCGGCCAATTGCGGCGAAATCCCGGTGAATGGCGGGTGCCAACCGGGGGTTGGACCAGGGGGCGACTGGCAGGTGGCGGGGCCCCTCGTCACGCGCCTCTGCGCACGCTCCCCGCGCTCCCCGCGCACGCTAAAGCGTGCGCGCTACGACCGGCGTCTGAAGGCTGATGTAAGCTCTCGCGATATGTCTGCCCTTTTGCGATACCTGGTGTTGGCGGTCCTCGCCGGAGCCTCTGTCACTGCGTGCACACCAGCGCCCTCCGCCCCGGCCGCGGACTCTCCATCGTCGGCGGGCGTCTTCCCGTCCGGACCACTCGTCGATCTTTCACACGCGTACGACAGCGAGACGATCGTGTGGCCGACCTCAGAGCATTTCAGACTGGAGAAAGTGGCCGAGGGTGTTACCGAGCAGGGTTACTATTACGCGGCCAACAATTTCTTCTCCGCGGAACATGGCGGCACGCACATTGATGCCCCCATTCATTTCGCGAAAGGACGGCGCACGGTCGATCAAATCCCGCTCGACCAATTGACCGGCGCCGGTATTGTGGTTGACGTGTCGACCGCTGCTGAACGGGATGCCGACTATCAGATCGCCACAGCCGATTTCGAGCGGTGGGAACAGGTCAACGGACGTATTCCGGACAGGGGAATTGTTTTGCTTCGGACCGGGTTTTCCAAGCGGTGGCCCGACGCGGTGCGGTATCTTGGCACCTCAGAGCGAGGGGCCGCCGCCGTGGCCAAGCTGCACTTTCCCGGGCTGCATCCCGATGCCGCCCGCTGGCTCGTCGAGAACCGATCCATCGACGCGATCGGGATCGACACGGCGAGCATCGACCGGGGCCAATCCACTCTGTACGAGTCTCACCGAATCCTGACCGAGGGCGAGATCCCGGCTTTCGAGAACCTCACGAATCTGGACAGGCTGCCCGCCCTGGGCGCCTATGTCGTGGCGTTGCCCATGAAAATCGGGGGAGGCAGCGGTGGCCCTTTGCGCGCGATTGCCATCCTGCCGCGCTAGAACACGCGTGCAGGCGGTTGTTCAGACGATATCTTCGTTTGGAGAACAATGACGATGAAAACCACCCTTGCCGTTCTGTTGACGATCGCTGGCGCGACCGCCGGAGAGCGATTGCTCGCGCATCATTCGTTCGCAGCGCAGTACGACGCGAGCAAAGCCGTCCGGCTCACGGGCACGCTCACGAAAGTTGAGTGGACCAATCCCCATATCTATTTCTATCTCGATGTGAAGGATGAGAACGGCCAGGTCGTCAAATGGGGTTGCGAAGCCGGGTCCCCTGGCGCGCTCTCTCGTCGCGGGTTCAAGCGTGGAAACCTGAAGATCGGCGATACCATCATCGTCGACGGTTATCGCGCCAGGGATGGGTCGTACCTGGTGGATGCCAGACGCGTAACGCTGTCCGACGGCCGGATTGTCTCTGGCGCATCTGCCGGTGATGGAGGTCCACAATGACACCACACCTTCTTCGCGTCGCCGGCGCGGTGGCCATCGTGGCGATCATGTTACATGATTCGAATTTGGTGTCTGGCCAGGGCGAGCGAAGCCTGACCGTGGTTGACGTCAAGTCCGCGACACCACGGCCGACGCCTCGAACGGCAAGTGGACGACCGGATCTCAGTGGATACTGGAAAGGCACGCGCGATACGAGGCCGGTCGGCAATATCGGCAAAGATCTGCCGGGATGGAAGCTGCCGCTCACGGCTGCCGGCGAGGCTGCGCTTCAGTACAACCTCACCAAGACCATCGACCCCGAGGCCTTGTGCATCATTGGCGGAATCCCGCGGCACAATGCCAGCGGCCTACCGTTCGAGATCCTGCAGGGCGCCAACAAGATCTCGTTCATGTATTGGTACAGCTACTTCCGTCTGATACCGATCGATTCCAACCGGAAACACTCTGACGATCCCGATCCTTCCTTCTTTGGCGAGGAGCTTGGGCGTTGGGAGGGCGACACCCTCGTGATCGATTCGATCGGGTTCAAGGACGAGAAAGTCTGGATCGACGAGAACGCCAACCCTCACAGTGATGCCTTGCACGTGGTCGAGCGCTGGACGAGACCGGATGCAGACCACATTCACGTCGAGACCCTGATTGAAGATCCTAAGTTCTACACCCGACCCTTCACGTACTCACGGACGTGGGTTCTCGGGCAACCCGACGAGGAGCTCCAGGAATACTCGTGCAGCGAGAATAACGTCAACAGGGACCACTTGGGCTTTGGCCCAGGTCCGATCCGGCCGGATGGGACGCGCGGCTACATCGATCCCGCGCCGCTGCCGCCGCCGATCTCTAAAGCGCCGGCGCCCGGCAAATAGCGTCAGGCCCGGCGGGACAATTCTACGGAACCCGTGGGGCGCGCCGGTCGGCGTCGGTGTGTATGACCACAGCCGTCGCACGTCCACTGGCATCGACTTCGAATGTAAACCTCGTGTCGATGACCTTCAAGAAAAACTCGCGCTGGTTTGCGGCAAAGATCTCAAATGGCGGCAAGTTGCCGAACTGGGCAAAGAACTGGTTCCCCTTGCGACTGAATGTCGCGAACGTGCCCGGTGCCATCTGATAGCGTCCGGCATACCCGTCGAACACCTTCGCGTCCAGGGTAAGGCTTGGCGTAAGCGGGGCGACATCCTTGCCGAGCAGATGCGCGGCGGATCGTTCGTTCTCGTTGCAGATGAACTCGATCAGCTCCTCGTTGAGCGTCAGGCGCTGATTGAACCGGACCGTAAACGGCCGGGTGTACGCCTTCGGATCGTCAATGGTGACGTCGATCTGCAGGGTGCCAAAATTCAGACGCCGAAACCGCTCGGTGATCTTCGCCTGGTCGGTCAGCGGGCTGCCGATGATGTCGAGCCATCCGCCGTCAAGCAATCCTGTTGTCTCGACGATTAGTGTGTCGCCTTCCCACCTTCCAATCGAATAGCCGTACCACCATGGTTGCGGGTCGTTGGTCGGCAGCGGCCGCCCATCCAGAAAAATCTGCCGAAGCCCGTAGTTGGCCTCGTAAATGATCACGATCAACTTTGGAGTCTGAACGATCTTCCTGGGCTGGGGATGCTCGTGAAACTGCAGCAGGCCCATCGGCAGGCAATGCGCGTCGGGATTGTCCTTGGAATGGTCTTCTCGACGTTTCTTGAGGAGCTCGGCCGCCCACGGGCGGAGCGGCAACCCTTCTTTGAACCCGGCGCCCACATCGAAGAACGTGGCAAGCGGAGGCTCGCCGGCCGGAGGCGCTGGCTCCTGCGGTCCGAAGCCCAGAGGTCCATTCTCCCAGATGCCGGACAGGTCCGGTTTTCCATCGGGCATCCTCGGTGCTGGTGCGGTGAGATTCGGCTTGCTGTCAGCCGTCTTGGGCACATCAGGGGTCGGGAATGACGGCCACTGCGCGGACACCAGCGGCGCGACGCTCACAACGAGCGCCACGACACCGAGAATTTTGACGAACGTTTTCACTTCGGCCTCCTCACCAATGTACTGATACAGGCCACAGACGCGGGGGCTGAAGCCCCCGCGCTACATCGTCGCGTGACCAAATAGAGAATTCTCTGCGGTCTCCGCGTCCTCGGCGTCCACAGCGTTGGAAGATTCAGTCATCAATTGGTTTTCGCTGCTGGCGGAGTTCCCGCTTTCACCAGCTCGTCAAACTTCCCGACGCCGCCGTGACCTCCCACATTGGTGGTGACGCGCAGGCCCAGCTTGCGAACCGAGTCCAGAAGATACTGCGCCTCCGGACTGAAGTTGCCTCCAGTACCGGGAAAAAACAGATCGCTTTGAAATAATGCGCCAGGCTTGGGGACGTAGGCCACGACCATCGGTTCGACGTGCGGGGAACCGGTGATCGCGTGGAGCTCGAGGCTCTGACCACCGTCGGCAATCACTTTCTTGCCCTCGTACGCCTCAATCGAGCCGGTTGGCTGTTGTGCCGCGCGGCGAGTCGCAAGCTCGTCGGCGGGATTGGTATGCGGTGCCTCCAGAATCGCGCGCAACGCCGGCTCATGACCTTTCTCCACAAGAATTGTCGCACCAATTGCGGCAATGCCTCGGACCCCGCCGGTGTGATCGTAGTGATGATGCGTGACCGCCGCGTACTGAATGGGCTTGCCGGGGAATTGCTCCTGAACGACACGGGCCAGCGTCTTGCTTTGAGCTTCGGTGTACGGCGCTTCCACGAGCGTCAGAAACTTTGGGAACTCCACGAGCATGCTGTTGTGCGAGTAGGCCCGCACGAAGTGTAGACCCTCGGCGATCTTTGTGATGGCAACCGGTGAGTAGTCGTCCGTCGTAGCCGCCTGCTCAGCTTCCTTTGCCGCCGCTTCCGGAATGGCAAATGTCTGCTGAGCTGCGGGATCGTTGATAGCCATCGACGCGAATTGCACGTCCGAATAGTCCTGATCGCCTTTACGAATCGTGATCTTGTGCGGAAGGCTGATACCGTCGACCGCTTTGTAGTCGGCAAGCATGTACTGAGCCGGTACATCCCCGAGCATCGATTCGGTGTCCGTCACCTCGAACCCCATCAACAGTTTGGTATTCGGATCGAAATACAGGCCAACATCCTCGCCCGATCGCGATTTCGCCATTCCGTACTTCAGCGTCTGGCCGTTGAAGTCCTTGTCCATAGCTGCTGTGTCGGCGCCGGTCTCGGCAGCGGCCAGCATGATGCTGACGACATTGCGTCGAAGGAGGAACTCGGGTGAATTTTGCGTTCCCCAGCTGAAGAGTCCACTTGGCGCGGTCGCAACGACGGGACGAGTGCCGACGATTTCGATACCGACCGGCTTGCCTCCGGCGCCCTCGCCAAGCTTTGTCAGAATCTCGTGGCGATGCTGCGTAAAGTCGCCGCTGCGGAGCTCGTAGTCGAGCGACGCGCGGCCGTTGGCGAGGTCCGCAATTTCCACGACCTTCGTCAGCTGTGCGGGCATCTCTTGGTCGCCCACGCGCACGGTCTGTCCCAGCCGCGTGCGGGTCCCCGTGCCGTCTTTCATGACAAGGGTCTGAATGGACCGCAGTTTCTCAGTCCCCCCCATGGCCGTCACCGCATCCTGCGCGAGTTGCCGTGTCGTGGGTGTGCTCGAGCACGCCGTCAGTCCAGCTGTCGCGAGAGCGACTGCGATCACATGGTGCACGCTTCGCATATCCATCCTCCCGGTTGTTTCGAAGTCCGCGCAAAGGCGAGGATATTTTATATCCGCTCGGCAGGCCTAAAGGCCTGCGCTACGTACGAGACGACGCCTGGCCTGCGCATTACGTACGATGTTGAAGGCCGGCATACGTAGCGCAGGGCTTTAGCCCTGCTTAACGGCGACTCTGGGCTATGATTGACGGCACTCAGATCCCCGCCACATTAAAGAAAGAGGGTTGTATGAAGGAGACGCTCCGTTCCCCAAGGATCGCCGTGGCCCTCTGTGTGATGTTGGTCGCGCTCGTGGCCTTGCCGTGGGCCGCCGAGCTCGTCACAACCAAGCCCGAAGAAGTCGGGCTCTCGACGGAGCGGCTCGCCAGGATCAGCGCGATGATGCAAAAGCGCATTGCCGCAGGCGAGATCTCCGGCGGTGTGACGCTCGTGGCGCGTAAGGGACGGATCGCGCATCTCGAAGCACACGGTGTGATGGATATCGAATCCAAGAAGCCGATGTCACGGGATGCGGTGTTCCGCATCGCTTCGATGACCAAGCCCGTTGCCGGCGTGGCCATCATGATGATGCTGGAAGAAGGGAAAGTCCGGCTTACGGATCCGGTCTCCAGATACATCCCGCAGTTCAAGGATATGAAGGTCGCGATCGCGCAGCCGCTCGAAGCGGGATCTGGACCCGCCACCAACGGACAGACAGCGGGTGGACCGCCTCCTGCGCCTCGCTTCCATATGGTGCCCGCCGAGCGCGAGATTACGATTCGCGATCTGCTGACGCACACCTCAGGCCTTGTGAGCGGCCCGATGAGCAGCAGCGAGGCAAGGAAGGTGGCGAGGACGCCCACCGATACCTTGGCCGATTACATTCCCCGATTGGGCTCGACTCCGCTCGAATTTCAGCCGGGCACGCGATGGGCATACAGCGCGCAGGCAGGGTTCGACACGCTGGGGCGGATTGTCGAAATCGTGTCCGGTCAGAACTTCGATCAGTTTCTGCGTCAGCGCCTGTTCGATCCGCTTGGGATGAAAGAGGTGTCGTTCTACGCGACCGAAACGCTCGAGCCTCGCATGCCTACGCCCTACGTAGTGTCGCCGAACGGCTTACAGAAAAACGCAAACCCCAACTCGATGCAGAGCAGGGTTTACTTCATGGGCGCGGGTGGTCTCATCTCGACAGCCGAGGAGTACTTCAAATTTGGTCAGATGCTCCTGGACGGCGGCGAGTTCAACGGCAGACGGATTTTGAGCCCCAGAACCGTCGACTTGATGGCAGCGATTCACATCCCTGACACATTGCCAGGCCGGCAGGTCGGCGAGGCCTACGGGCTGAGCGTCCGCGTTGTCAATCACGCGGTGGCGGGCGGCTCGCGACTCTCCGATGCAAGCTTTGGCTGGAGCGGCGCGTACGGCACCCATTTCTGGGTTGATCCGAAGGAAGAGATCGTCGCGATTCTCATGATCCAGACACCAGTGCGTGACATGAGACCTGAGTTCGAAAACGCCGTGATGCAAGCAATTGTGAAATAGAGAATTGGGGTCAGACCCTATTACGAAAATGTAGGGGGGTCTTACCCCGTTCGATTCGATCAGCCCCTCTCCATCCCCTTTGCTTTGATCACCGGGAGCGCGGCAGGGGCCGTGACGAACTTGATGAGCTCTCTTGCCACCTGGCCCTGCTTCGCTCCGGCGCTGACCCCCGCGGTCATGACGATGTAGTTCTGGACGTCGGCAGGGAACATGCCGAGCAGCTCGGCTCCCTTGACCGGAAGAATCTCACTCAACGGCAGCACACCTAGCTCCACGTCGCCTCGCGCGACCGATTCGCCGACCTCCTCGCCGGTGGCGGTCAGCCTGGACTTGGACTTGAGCGCATCGGCCACGCCCAGCTTCTGCACGAGCTCGGCAAAATAGACTCCGCTGGCCCCGACCTTGGCGTATGCGATGGACTTTGCCTCGAGCAGCGTGCGCTTGAAGGCGTCTGTGGAGCTGATGTCTCGCTTGTGACCGCCGGCACGAATCAGAAGGCCGAGGCCCGAGCGGGCCAGCATGGTGCGCGAATCGGCCGCAACCTTGCCCTGCTTGATGAGATCGTCAACCAGTGGTGGTGTCAGGATCGCCAGGTCGAACGCTGTCCCACCTTCAATCTTTTGTTTCAGTACGGCTGCGAGGTTGTACTCGATCACGACCTTGTGTCCCGTGGCCTTTTCAAACTTCGGCACGAGGTCCTCCATCACGGCCTTGATTCCGTTGGAGCACAAGACGGTGATTTCACCAGCCGCCAGAGAGGCCGGCTGCACGAGAATCCACAGAAGCGTGAGAGTCAGCGCCACGACATGTGAGCGATTGAGTTTCATTGTGTTCTCCTACGTCCTTTTATAGGTTCGCTAGTCCTTCTTGATCAGCACCGCGCCGGTCGACATCGGCTGCACGCTTCGCTGGTAGATCGACAGATACCCCGTCGACTTTGGGAGTGCCGGCTCTCCGAGCCTGGCCCTCCGGGCCGCAAGCTCGGATTCGGGGACTTCCAGGTCGAGCGCGTGCGCGTCCACGTCGATGCTGATGCGATCGCCGTTCTGAACGAGCGATAAGGGACCTCCGACAGCCGACTCGGGCGACACCTCCGCGACGGTCAAGCCTTTGAGACACAGCCCCGACAACTGACCATCGCAGACGAACGCCACTTCGTCCTGCAATCCGGCCGAATCCAGAGCAAACACCACGCGCGATGCCGATCCCGCCATGGCCGGTCCGCCTTTTGGCCCCATGCCGCGAGCGACCAACACGTGTCCCGCGGTGACTTCGCCTTTCAGAATGCCTTCGATGGCCGCGAGCGGATTTTCGTACACAATCGCCGGCCCGGAGAAGCGGGTTTTTCGACTTGCGTCGCGCACACCAAGTTTCACGATGGCGCTTTCGGGGGCGAGGGAACCATGGAGCACGACAATGGGCGGTTTGTCTGAAAACGGGTGGGTCAGCGGTCGAATGACTTTGTGATCGAGGACGACCGCTTTCTCGAGATTCTCGCCCACGGTACGACCGGTCACCGTGAGTGGCTGACGGTCGAGGAGCGACTCGAGCTGCTTCATGACGGCCCGTGCGCCACCAGCCGCTTCGAACGCTTCAATCGTATCGGTGCCGTTCGGGCTGACGGCACTGAGCACGGGAACCTTCTCGCCAAGGTCGTTGAAGAGTTTGAAAACGTCCACGCTCACGCCGCTTTCCACCGCTGTGGCTTGCAAATGCTTGATGCAGTTGATCGAGCCGCTGACGGCTAGAACAGCGGCCGCCGCGTTGTGAAACGCCCCTGGGGTGAGGATGTCACGCGGCTTGAGATCCTCCGACACCATTTCGACGATGCGGCGTCCGGACTGACGGGCAAAGTCGAACATCTTGGGGCTGTTGGCCAGCACTGGCGCACCACCGGGAAGACTCATGCCAAGCGCTTCGACGGTGACATGCATCGAGTTGGCCGTGCCCATCCCGGCGCAGACGCCTGGCCCCCCGATCGCATGGTCGCACATGCCGCGCAGAGTCTCTCGCTCGAGCTTGCCGAACATGGCCTGGACCGAGCCGAGAAACACGTCTTCGATATCCACGTGTTTGCCTTGATAGTGGCCGCTCGGCTGGTACCCGCAGATGACGAGGATCGAGGGAATATTGAAGCGTCCTGCAGCCATCAGGTGTGCGGGAGGCGTCTTGTCGCACGACGAGAGGCAGACCATCCCGTCAAGCTGTGCTCCCTCGACGGCAATCTCCATGTCGTTGACGATCAGATCGCGGCTCGCGAGCATGTAGCCGCCGGCGGCGCCGGCGCTGATGATGAAATCGCTCGGGGCCGCCGTTCTGATTTCGAACGGCAAACCGCCCGCCTCGCGCACGGCCTCCTTGACGACCTTGGCAATTCCGTCGAGGTGGCTGAAGCAGATCGCCAGCTCGGATGAGCTGTTGACGACCGCGATTTTTGGCTTCAGGAGGTCTTCATCGGTCAGCCCAAGCGCTTTCCATTGCGCGCGCCGGACTGCCTCGCGCGGAGACCCGGGCTCAAAATTACTTCGCAGGGCTTTTTTCATGGTTCATCCCGTTACGGGGTAATCTATCTCAAACCTTTTACTTTTGACCTTTGACCTTTGACCTGGGGGGCCCCCCTTGCCTGTGATTACCGATACCCCATCGAGTCGACTCCAGTCGTCGGCGTCAAGCCTGCTCTCGGCTCCCTGGTACCGGAACTACGTGCTTGGAGTGCTCTTCCTGACGTACATATTCAACGTCATCGACCGATCGCAGGTGCTGGCCGTCAACCTCCAGTCGATCAAACTCGAGTTGGGCGTGAGCGACGCGCGGCTCGGGTTGCTCGGGGGCATTCCGTTTGCGATTTTCTATTCGATCCTGGGGATTCCGATTGCCGCCCTGGCGGATCGATGGAGCCGGCGCAACGTGCTGGCCCTGGCGGTGGCCGTCTGGAGCGCAATGACCGCACTCTGCGGCATGGCCGTGAACTTCGCAACGTTGTTTGCCGCACGCGTTGGCGTGGCGATCGGTGAAGCCGGAGGGAGCCCCCCCTCACACTCGCTGATCTCGGACTACTTTCCGAAGAGTGCGCGCGGAACGGCCTTCTCCATCTTCGCGCTGGCGGTGCCCGTCGGCACCATGATCGGCGCCGCTTTTGCGGGCTGGAGCAACGTGAACTACGGCTGGCGTGCGACCTTCATAGTCGTGGGCCTGCCGGGGGTCGTGCTGGCGCTTCTGGCGTGGCTGACGATTAAGGAACCGCCGCGCGGATTGTCCGACAACGTTGATCAGTCGGTGGCACGTGCCAAAGCGCCACCCATGTGGGAAGTTATTAAATATCTCTGGCGGCGCCGCTCGTTTCTCCATTTGAGCCTGGCAGCAGCGCTGCACTCGGTCGTCTGGTACGGCGCAGGGCAGTGGAATCCGACGTTCTTCATTCGGTCGCACGGATGGACGGCACAAGAAGCGGGTGGCTGGATTGCGATCTTTGCCGGCATCGGTGGCCTCGGGACGTTCCTCGGTGGGTACGCCGCTGACAAGATGAGCGTGGTCAAGAAAGATCGGCGCTGGTACGTGTGGGTGCCCGGACTGGCCACACTGGCGATGGTCCCGTTTCAGTTCGGCGCCTATCTGGCCTCGAGCCTTTCCATGCTCGTCGTCTCGTTCGCCGTCATGACGTTTCTGGCCGCCGTATTTTTCGGCCCATCGTTCACGATGACGCAGGCGCTCGCGACGTTGCGCATGCGTTCGGTCGCGACATCCTTATTGTTGTTCGTCCAGACATTGATAGGGTTTGGCCTCGGCCCGTGGGTCGTTGGGAGGATCAGTGACTACCTCGGTCCGGACTATGGGAGGCACTCGCTCCGGTACGCGCTCGTGATCGTCGGCCTTACCAACATCTGGGCCGCTGCCCACTACTTCTGGTCCGGCCGGTCGCTGCGACAGGATCTCGAGGCGACAGAGAAGCTCGCCGCTGTATAGCGTCATTCTTTAACGCTGAGGTTGCCCTTTAACGCTGAGGTCGCAGAGGACGCGGAGGCCGCAGAGATCTTTTTGATATTCCGCGTTCTCCGCGTCCTCTGCGAACTCTGCGTTGAGCTTCTGAGAATCTAGATGACACTCACGGATGCTGAGAAATCCATGCTCGATGGCCACGAAGGCAAGGCGCGCCAGAAGGCCATGGAGCTGCTCGTTCGTTATGGAGAGGCGCTGGGCGCCGAACGATTCCTCGATACCAAGAATGTCGCGGGCGTGCCTGGGTCGGCCAATCCGTTTCTGCAAAATTACTACAAGGCCGCGGGGACCAGCCAGTACGACGCAATTTTTTCGCATTTCGATCTGGATTCCGATGAGCTCGTCGACGTGCCCCAGGCGCTCGTCCATACGTGCCATCTGCAAGGCGGCGCCGATCCCGACAATTGGGAGACGTTGGGCATGAAGCCCGAAATCTTCAAAGGGCACCAGGAGCGTGAAGCGTTTGCCGCTGGCAAGGGTGTGGAGATCCTGAAGACCTGCACGCCCTATCTGGCGGGGAACGTACCGGAGAAGGGTGAGCATTGTGCATGGATGGAGTCATCGGCCGTGGTGTACTGCAACTCCGTGATTGGCGCGCGAACCAATACGGAAGGGCGCGAGAGCACGAGCGCCGCGATGCTGACAGGAAAGATTCCGGACTTTGGTCTGCACCAGGATGCCAAACGTCTCGGCACACATCGCGTCAACGTCGAGCTGCCGGTCGAGGACGTCATGCATTGGGGCATGCTCGGATATTTCGTCGGCGATGTCGTCCAGGAACACATTCCGGTGGTCGTGGGGAAGTACGGGCAGCCCGACCTGATTCGTCACAAACACTTTGGGGCCGCGGCCTCGTCGTCCGGCGGTGTCGAGATGTATCACATCGTGGGCGTGACACCGGAAGCCGAGACACTGGAGATGGCGTTCGGAGAAAACCGTTCGGTCGAGACGTTCAACTACGGAAAGGCCGAACAACGACAGGTGTACGACAAGCTCAACTCGAACGCGAGCGATCCGAACATCGATTACGTCATGCTCGGGTGCCCACACTATTCACTCGAACAGATTCGTGATGCCTGCCGGCTGCTCGAAGGGAAGAAAGTCAGCTCGAACTGTCGGTTGTGGATCTTCACGTCTCGCGCGGTCAGGTCGGAAGCCGACGCGTTGGGCTTCACGAAAGTGATTGCCGATGCCGGCGGTCTCCTGATGACCGACACCTGCTCGGCTTTCGCGCAGGCCATTCCTCCTGACACCAAAGTGGCCGCGCTCGACTCGGCAAAGCAGACGCACTATCTGCCGGCCATTCTCGGGATTCAGGCATGGTTCGGGTCGACGGAGGATTGCATTCATGCGGCAATCGCAGGCCGGTGGAACGGGAATCATCCATGACGTTGACAGGTAGAGGCGGGTCTTTAGACCCGCCGACTTTAGATCCGCAGGCCGAGATCGTTCTTCGCGGTCGCAAAGTCGTTGGCGGCTGCGCTGAAGGCGAAGCCCTCGTCACGCGAGAGACCGTGCCGGGATGGGGTGGGGTCAATCCGGTTCAAGGCGTGATCACCGAAACGCGGCATGAGCTTCGCGGGCAGGCATTCAAAGACAAGGTGCTCGTGTTTCGCGGTGCGAAAGGCTCGTCGGGGTGGTCGGCGATGTACCACATCGCGCGGCTGGCGGGCACCGCTCCCAAGGCCCTGGTCTTCAACGAAATGACCACCAAGGTGGCCCTCGGTGCCGTCGTCATGCGCGTGCCAAGCGTCACCGACTTCGATCGCAATCCGCTCGACGTCATCGAAACGGGAGACTGGGTCACAGTTGACGGGGATAGAGGGATTGTTACGGTGCGAAAAAAATCCTCGCCAATGATTGACCTGTAGCGCGGGACTTTCAAGGCCCGCCTCAAGCGGACCCTAAAGGGTCCGCGCTACGACTCCAGATTTTCCCGAAGCCGGCGCTGCAAACTCACGAGGTCGACGTTCTGCACCGGGCCTGCACCGGCGAGATCGACGCAGTGCGCAGCGGCCGCTCCCATTGCGATGCAGGGGCCCATCACTCGAATGGCCGAGAGCGCGTGGATGTCCGCGTCGACGCAGCGACCGGCGGTGATGATGTTGTCGGCGTCTCGCGGGATCATGCACGAGAGGGGAATGTAGTAAACGTGGCCCGGCGCGAACTGTTCCCAGTGCACCAGCTCTTTCGTGTTGTGAAGTTCCACCCACCAGGCGCATCTCGCCACCGCATCCGCCGGGCGTTCGCCCTTTCGAATTTCATCGAGCGTTAGCTGTCGGAGACTCAGAATCCACCGCGTCTGGCGCAATCCGGGATTGCCGTAGGTCCGAACCCGCGCGTTGGCAAAAATGTTCGGGAATTCTGCCCGCAAGAATCGGATCACGTTGTCCGCCTGTCGTCGGCCGTCAAACACCATCTGCGCACTTCTGGCGGGATCGAGTGGTGTCTCGAAGTGCGTCACGTTGGCCAGCATGAAGTTCCGCCCAGGGAAGTGCATCAAGAAGCCATCGTGACGGACGAGCCCGATAGGCCTTGCCGCGCTCGGCCAGCCGTGCGTGGACATCTTTGATCACGAGGTCCTTCACCGCCTCGACGTCGTACCCTTCGATGATGAAATTCAGCGATCCATACACCGGTGCATCAGGCTCTCGAACTTCGAGGCCTGCCTCGTAGCTGAGGCTCGCGTCGCCCGAGGCATCGACGTAACTTTGGGCTTCGATCCGCAGCGGACCGAACCGATTGGCGAACTCGAGGTATTGCACGCGTCTCTTGTCGAATCCCACATGTGTGAGCACGGCCGAGACGATGGCCCTGATGCCGGCGTCTTCAACCTTGCGCTCAATCCACCGTGCCAGTCGCACTTCGTCGTACTGGAAGGTGATGGTACCGGTCATCGAGATGCGGCGATGGAGCGACCCTTCGGCCGTCAGGTCGTTGATGAGGTCGTCGGCAATCCCATGGGTGATTTGGTAGGGTTCGGGTCCGTGACTGTAAAGACCAATGATGGTGCCGATGATCGATCCGATCGCCTGACCGCCCAGGGATGGCGCGCTATCGACGAGCGCGACCGAGCGCCCCAGCCTCGCGGCCTCGAGCGCCGCCGACACGCCTGCGATGCCGGCGCCCAGCACGCACACGTCGGCCGTGACTGTTTTGGCCCCCCGGACAGGCGGACGACGGATGGTGCGCAGCGAAATCTCGTTCGGCATGAGGGCTGAATTATATCGACAGGTGTTGAGGCAGTATCATCAACAGTCGACAGTCAACAATCACGGGTCGATATCGGCGGATTGCCCCGGGCGGGCACCCAGCACCCGGCACAGCACCCGTCACAGCACCCGGCACCAGGCACCCGGCACAGCACCAGGCACGAGGCACCAAGCACCCGGCACCCGACCATGTCTCCCCCCCGCCTCCGTTTCGCGCCCTCCCCAACTGGCTATCTTCACGTGGGAGGCGCCAGGACCGCGCTCTTCAACTGGCTCTTTGCACGCCGGCATGGCGGCGCATTCGTGCTGCGAGTCGAAGACACAGACGTCGAACGGTCGTCCGCCGAGATGGTGGATGGGATTCTCCAAGGTCTGCGCTGGCTTGGCCTCGACTGGGACGAAGGCCCCGACGTTGGCGGACCGCATGGTCCGTACTTCCAATCCGAACGGCGCGATCGATACCGCGCGCTCGCAAACCGGCTGGCCAGTGAAGGGCGGGCGTACTACTGCTACTGCTCGCCAGACCTCCTGCGTTCCAAGCGCGAAGAGGCAGAGCGACAGGGGCAGACCTGGTCGTACGACCGGACGTGCGCGCAGCTCGATCCGTCGCAGGTGGCCGAGCTTGAAGCCACTGGAGCCCTGCGCGCGATTCGGTTTCGCGTGCCAGACGGCGTGACGCGCTTTGTCGATCTCGTGCATGGCCCGATCGAGTTCGACGGTGCGCACATCGAAGACTTCGTGGTTTTGCGATCAGATGAGCACCCGACCTATCACCTGTCCGTCGTCGCCGACGACATCGACATGGCTATTACGCACGTCGTACGGGGAGACGACCATATCTCCAATACGCCGAAGCAGGTGCTGCTGTACCAAGCATTCGGCGCGCCGTTGCCGCAGTTCGCACACGTGCCGCTCATTCTCGGGCCGGACAAACGCCGCTTGAGCAAGCGTCATGGCGCGACGTCGGTCATGGAGTACGAACGCCAGGGGTATCTGCCGGAAGCCATGGTGAACTTTCTCGCATTGCTCGGGTGGTCACCAGGAACCGATCAGGAGTTGTTCACGCGTGACGAGCTGATCGCAGCCTTTTCACTGCAGGGAATCAGTGGCGGAAACGCGGTCTTCAATCCCGAAAAACTGGACTGGTTCAACCAGCAGCACATTGCCAGACTGTCGGGCGACGAGATTCTGGAGCGCATCAGGCGCCTTCTCCACGACGCGGAACTGTGGTCGGACGACTACGAACACGAGCGCCGTCCCTGGATGTTGAAGCTCATCGAGCTGATTCGGCCGCGTGCCCACCGCCTTAGCGATTTCGTCGAGATCGCGCGTCCGCTGCTCGGCGATGTCCTTGATTTCGACTCCAACGCGGTTCACAAACATCTGTCGTCGCCAGACCTGATCTCGCACCTCGACGCGTTGAGGCACGAATGGTCGCGGCTCGAGTCGTTCGACGAGGGGTCTCTCGAGAAAGTCCTTCGAGACCTGGCTGGTTCGCGTGGAGTGAAAGCGGGGACGCTCATTCACGCCGTGCGCGTTGCGGTGACCGGACGCGCCGTCAGCCCTGGCCTTTTCGAGGTGCTGGCCCTGCTCGGTCGGGCGAAAAGCGTGGCACGACTGGATGAGGCACGCGACCGGATCCGGTAGGAGTTCAGAAATCCAGCCAGCCGCCGCATAAAACCAACAATTTGGATTCTGACCACAGCGTTCTTACGCTTTTTCGTCAGCCCTTCCGATCTGCGAAAGTGCCGCGATCGTCGAAAGCCCGTAACCGCAAGAAATCCACGAGTCCGCTGGCACCCGTATCCTGAGTGGGCAAGGCACGCGCGTTGCACAAACTGGCTGTACGAATCGGCGTGCATTTACACCGTCGTTACGTCGGATTTATCCCAGGGAGTCGGTTGGAAGGTTTCGAAGGGGGACGCTGTGGGCAAAGAAGATCGAGGGTTCGCGTCGATGGATCGCGAGAAGCAGCGCGAGATTGCCAGCAAGGGAGGCAAGGTTGCGCACGAGAAGGGTCGCGCCCATCAGTGGAGTCGTGAAGAAGCCCGCGCAGCCGGTCGCAAGGGTGGCCTTGCCGCTCACCAGCGTCGCCAGGCAACATCGCTCACTGAGTAGGTGGAAACTCGTACCGCTACGACCGGAGACCTTTCCTGCAACGAAAGTGTTGTGATCCACGACAGAAGCGCGTCAACCTCAAATAATTGAGTAAGATCCGGCCCGCGTAATCGTTGACAGTTCAGCCGGGATCCTGTACGTACTAGGGAGCAATTTTTTGCCGGAGCTCCTTGGTGATCCAGTCCTCCTCGCCCGACGTACTGAACCCTCCCGGATCTGATAGCACGTTCATTTACGAACAGTTCTACGGTCTCAGAGAAAAGCCGTTCAGCCTCTCGTCCGATCCACGGTTCCTCTATAAGAGTCCGGCGCACAAGGCAGCATTTAACAATCTCCTGACGGCCATTCGCCGTCGCGAAGGACTGATCGTGCTCACCGGTGACATTGGAACCGGGAAGACGACGCTGTGCCGCGCCGTGCTGGAGAACCTCGATCGAAAAACCTTCACGGCGTTCGTGCCCGACCCGTTTGTATCGCGCGAAGATCTCTTGAAGATGCTCCTCATCGACTTCGGTGTGATGTCGGTGGACGATCTGCGGAGCGGCCGCCTCAAAGACGTATCACGTCCGGACCTCAGCTATCCGCTTTACGACTTTCTCAAGTCGCTCCAGCCACTGAATGCGGTTGCGGTCATGATCATCGACGAGGCGCAGAATGTGCCGCCCCCGCTGCTCGAGGAAATTCGCATTCTGTCGGATCTGGAGGATCGCGAGAAGCTGCTGCAGGTGGTACTCGTTGGGCAGCTCGAACTGCGCGCGCACTTGAAATTGCCTGAAATGCGTCAGGTCGATCAGCGAGTGTCAGTACCGGTGCGAGCTCGCGCCGCTGACTCGTGAGGGCGTTGCCGAGTACATCAAGCACCGGTTGTGGGTCGCTGGCCTCGAGCCCGATCAACAGCCGTTCCTGCCTGCCGCGATTGACGACGTGTACAAAGCATCGCGTGGCGTTCCCCGTGCGATCAACCTGATTTGCGATCGCGCGCTGCAGCGTGGCTTCGATCAGCAGGTGTCGCTCATCGGTTCGGATCTCGTCGCGCGCGCCGTCATCGAGCTCGACCTTGGATCCCTGGTTCCATCTCCGGAAGTCGTCACCGCAACCCCAGCGTCGAGCGAATTACCGTATGAGCTCGACCTCGATGCCTTGAGCGATTTCGAACCCCCGCCGCCGGAGCTGCTGGCGGGTGAAGACGAAGAGTTCGAACCTGCCGCAGACCCTGACGAGCAGAGTGGACGGACGCGTACCCGCCAGCCGTTCCTGGGACTGGGGACGGTGGGGCACATGGACGATGCGGATCTCGACCATGAACACGATGGCCGCGGCTCCGTGTTTCTTCGTCGCGCAGCGCGAGCGATGACCCTGTTGATGTTGGCGGCGGTGCTTGCGTGGGGTGGCTGGCAAGTGTGGTCGAGGATGTCCGCGCCGTCTTCGCGGGCGCCGGCGCCAATCTCGGCGACGCCTTCCGACCCCGTCACTGAGCCGACCGTGCCGCCAGTCACATTGGGTGTCCCCACGACCGGGTCGACTCCCGCTCTTCTGACAGATCCGCTATTGGCGCCCAACCCCTCGTTTCCGACCGAGTTGTCGCCTATACCCGATCCACCCCGACTCCGTGCTCCCTCTGGTCCAGCCCCACTGTCCGCCGTGCCGGTCCCCGCTCGCACCCCACCGCGTGCCCCCGCGGTCGAACCGTCCGGAAAGGAGTACATCGTCCAGGTGGCCTCACTTTCCAGTGTGGAAAGTGCTACCGCGCTGGTACGAACGCTCACAAACTCCGGGTTTCGGGCCTATCATACGGAAGTAGACCTTGGCGGCGGCGAGCGCGTCCAACGGGTTTACGTTGGTCGCTATGGCAGTCGAGCGCAAGCTGAACTGGCCTCGACGCTGATTCGTCAGATGCCCGGTTATTCGAATGCTCTGGTGCTGCAGGCGGATTTACCGGCCGTCCCGGCCGAGTCTGCGGTGGCCGCAGGCACCCAGCCGTAGCGCCGTTTCATAAAGACTTATGCCGTTTCGACCGAAAAGAGCTGCAGAATCCGGATTGTGTACCCGCCAAACCGCGCCCATCAGCTGTCGCCCGCCCAGTCGCAAGTGAACGATAAGACGTTCATTTACGAGTCGTACTACGGGCTTAGAGAGAAAGCGTTCAGTCTCGCGTCGGATCCCCGGTTCCTTTATAAGAGCGTCTCGCACGCGCTGGCTTTCAACGAACTGCTGACCGGCATTCGCAGGCGTGAAGGCCTGATTGTGCTGACCGGCGACATCGGGACCGGCAAGACCACGTTGTGCCGCGCCGTGCTGCAGCACCTCGATCAAAAAACCTTCTCGACCTTCGTGCCCGATCCATTTGTGTCGCGCGAAGATTTGCTGAAGATGCTGTTGATCGATTTTGGCGTGATGTCGATCGACGATCTGAAGGCGGGTCGGCTCAGAAACGCGTCGCGGCCGGATCTCAGTTATCCGCTGTACGAATTTCTGAAATCTTTGCAGCCGCTCAATGCTTTTGCGGTTCTGATTATTGACGAGGCGCAGAACCTGTCCGCGCCCTTGCTCGAAGAGATCCGGATTCTGTCGGACCTCGAGGATGGGGAGAAGCTGCTGCAGGTCGTGCTCGTGGGCCAGCTCGAACTTCGGACCAGCTTGAAGCTGCCTCAGATGCGTCAGGTCGATCAGCGCGTGTCGGTGCGGTGCGACCTTGGGCCGCTGACGCGTGACGGGCTGTCAGGCTACGTCGCGCACCGGCTTCAGGTGGCCGGCGGATCTCCAGATCGCATTCATTTTACTGATGCAGCGCTCGACGAGGTGTACGACGTCTCGCGTGGTGTGCCACGCCTCGTCAACCTCGTATGTGATCGCGCGCTTCAACACGGCCATCGCGAGCGGGCCATCCAGATTCAACCGAGGCTCATTGCGCGAGCAGCAGAGGATCTGGGGCTCGTGGCGCGCGACGAGCAGGCGCCGGTTGCGACTCCTACACCATCGGCCCCTGAAAAGGTTCAACCGGTTGTTGCGATTGACGAGCCCGTCGTCGCAGCGGTTCCGGTGGTGCCGCTGACTCCGAAGCGTATCGAGCCGACTCCAAAATCGCTCATGGTCGAGGACGACGATTTCGACCTTGAAACGATGATCGAGCCCCACAGTGAAGAGTCGGAGGAGACGGAGCTCTTTGACGCAGAGCTCTCCGAAGAAGAATTGATGCCGGAGCCGAACTTTTCGCCACCACCGCCGGCGTCCCAGCATCATTATCAGCCTCCGGTCTCGGCAGGCTATGGCGGACGCGAACGTCGTCGCCTTCTGGCGGCGTACGCGAACCAGGTCGAGCCCGAATTCTACGCACCGCGTGTGGAACCAGCCGAGCGCGAACGAGAGGTGCAGGAAGAGGAACTCGACGACTTTTACGATACCTCCGTCGTCGATCTGCCCTCAGAGACGCCGGCACGCGAAGGACTCACGCGGCATCTTCGGATTGCTGCGGGTGTGCTCGTTGCGGTCGCGTTGCTCGGGTGGATAGGTCAGATGGCGTTTGGCGTGACGGGGCGATCGGAACCCAGCGATGCGGATGTCGCCGTCGATCTGCCCAAAGCGGCGGATGTGTCGTTGGCCGAACCGCAAGGACTTCAGCTGGTACCAGCACCGTCAGCTTTGGTCGGCGGTGAAGATCCAGCCGTTGCAACTCCTTCACCGTCGACCCAGGCGTCGCCGTCACCTGCGTCTCCGACGCCGATTGCCCCCACGGGAGCTCAGTGGTTCGTCGTCCAGGTCGCGTCGTTCACGGAACCAGGCCGCGCCGAAGCGCTCGTCACGGAGTTGATGGGTCAGGGACTACCTGCCTACCGCGTGACACTGAGGGTCGAGGGGGGGCCATTGTACGTGGTGCTTTTGGGTCGGTATGCTGCTCGCCCCGACGCCGAATCGGCCGCCGCGCGCGTCCGTTCGATGCCCGGCTACGCCGACGCGAAGGTCCAGGCGCTGGCGCCACGTCCACCTGCTGGGTAGAAGGCAAACAGCAGACGGCAGACGAAAGCCGTCATCGTACGGTCGATCGCGGTCCCACGCGACTCGAAAGCCACCACTTCATCGTCGTCGTGACGAGATCCGCTGCGTCCTGCTGGACGAAGTGGCCCGCTTCGGGGGCGGTTACGAGCGTCAGGTCTTTCGCCACCCAGTTCCATGTGCCGGAGAGTCCGTCTGAGTGCAGCGCGGTGTCGCGCAGGCCGTGAAACATCAACACCGGCGCTTCGACCTTTGGCATCTCGGGGGCTGACGGCGCATCGGCGCCCGACTGACGCGGATAGTTGCGCTTGTAATAGTTCAGCATCGCTTCGAAGTCCGAGCGCTTGAAGGCTTCGACGTAGTACTCTGCGCGCGGCCGGATCGCGCACCCAGCCGGCGAGGGTTTCCGCCGTCATCGGCCGACCGAAAAACACTGTCGGGTCACTGGGCGTCTTTTGCTGAAAGTTGCGGGCATACTCGCTGTTTTTGATCTGTTCGGCGTTGATTCGCAGTTCGCGCAATAGGCCTTGCGGATGCGGAAGGTTGAGAATCACCAGGTTCTCGGTCATCTGCGGCAGGTTCATGGCGAACTGCCAGGCCACGACGCCACCCCAGTCGTGACCGACGATCGTGGCGCGATCGCGGCCAAGGTGACGGATCACCGCGGCGACATCGCCGACAAGCAGACGCATGTCGTAGCTCTCGACGCCCTTCGGCTTGTCGCTCTGGTTATAGCCGCGTTGATCGATCGCCACGACCTGGAAGGTCTGTGCGAGCGCGTCCATCTGATGCCGCCACGAGTACCAGAAGTCCGGAAAGCCGTGGATCATGACAACGAGCGGTCCCTTGCCGAGCGACGCGTAGTGAATCTTCACGCCGCCCTCCGACACCGCCGTGCCGTGCGTCACGCGGTCGAAGACGTCGCCCTGACCTGCCGAGGATCCGCCTGCTGCGTCCGCGGTTGACAGTACCAAGCCGAAAGCGGCGATAGACACAACGGTTGACGAAGTCGGCATCGCTAGACTCCTGAGTTTCCCGGCCCGTATGATAGCGCAGGGTCCCGCCACCCCGGCGGAACCCTGGCGCCCGGACGTCCGTATGAAGCTTCGACACTCTTGGAGGACCCATGCGCGTCATGTCGAGTCTCGTCCTGCTGTTGATCGCGATCGGCGGCGCGATGGCGCAGTCTCCGGAGCCCCCGCTCTCGGACACGCGACTCACCGTGCACACGCTGGTGCGCGAGGACCTGTTTGCCGGGTTTATGGCCAACGATATGGTTCGCTTTACGCGCGGCGAGAAGAACGTCGAGCAGCTGCTCAAGGATCGTCCCGACCAGCGTGGCAACCTGCTGGCCTGGAAGGGCTTAGCCGCGATGCACCGAGCCTTGCTCGCCTATGACGCCGGCAACAACGGCGAGTTCCTCACCCACCTCCAGGCCTCGCGCGCGGCGTTTGCCGAAGCGGCGAAGCAGACTTCGGGCAACGAGGGTGTGGCCGCTATCACGGGCGGCACCTACGCGGTGTTCGCCGATCGTTTGCCGGAACCCCACCGCGCAACCGCATGGGCGGACGCGTACTCGAACTACTCGCTATTGTGGATGCAGCAGGGATCGGCCATCGACAAACTTCCCGTCCATCATCGCGGCGAGGTGCTTGGCGGACTCGTCCAGTCGGCTCAGCGAACCGGCCGGACCGAGGAGATGGCCCAGCATCTCGATCGTATGCTCACGCTGCTCCAAGGCACGCCGTACGAAGCGACGGCACAGCAGTGGAAGTCGAATCCGGCGAGTGCGGGGACGACCAGGGTCACGTGCAAGGCTTGCCACAACCCGGGGCGTTTATCGTCGCAGCTCGCATCGTTGCAGAAGTAATCGAGGGCGATGGCGGAATCGATGGATTCTCACGCATTCACGCTCCGCAACGGCCAACCTGTCTCCAAGATGATTGAGGTCGGCCGCAACAATGCCCACCCGGCCGGCAATCCCTTCATTGTGAACTTCTAATGGTGAGCAGCTTCAGCTGCCGTCTTGCCCCCTTTCATGTCGCGCGAATATAATCGGTAGTTCATCCTGTCTCAGTGATTCCGCACTGGGAGGTCGTCCAACGGTAGGACACGTGGCTCTGGACCACGGTATCGGGGTTCGAATCCCTGCCTCCCAGCCAGCCTTCGCTCACCAGGCACGAGAGCGAGCTACGGCTGGCAGGCTCGTGTCGGCTGCCAGCGTTTCGCGAGCTACTGTGCCAGCAGACGAAGGCTGGCTCGCCGACTCGTATCACGCCGAAGCCTTGGCGCAGGCGGAAGCCGCGAAGCGGCGTAGGCGGACGCCCATTCTGCCAGGCGAACCCCGGTACGCCTCGTCACAGTGGCTTACGGCCGCTTGGCGGTTCAGAATCCCACCAGGGTCCCATCATCATCGACTACACGACCGCGTTCCGACGCGCAGCTTCCCTAATCACCGGGCACTCAACTTCGGCGTCCACGCCAAGTTGTCCATCGCGCGTGCCGGTCTTATCGTCGGACGGTGAGATTGATCGCGAACTGATGTTGAGGTCCAGGACGTCCGCCAAACGCCACCGGCGACGTCCCGAAGGTCGCCGTCACGTAGTCCGTATTGGTGAGGTTCCGGGCATACGCGGCAATGGCCCAGCGACTCTGTCACGACGAAGGCGCACGGACTCGGGATCGGCCTGACAATCGTGCAGACGATCGTCGACGCACACGGCGGCACCATCGTCGCTCGCAACCATCCCGAAGGCGGCGCGACATTTACTGTGACGCTGCGCCGCAGCGCATCGACGTCCGTTGCAGACGCGTTACACTAGGAGAGTAATGGGTGCATCGAAGCCGCCCCTGGTCGTCGCCGTCGTCGAGGATGATCCGCCGTCGCGCACAGCGCTGGGCCGTCTGCTCCGAGCCGCGGGATTCGAGCCGGCCCTCTTCGAGTCGGCGGAAGCCTACATCGACCCGGCGCCATCGATTATCGTGACGACCTCTAAGCGCGAAGACGTGATCCGGGAGCGCGCGCAACAGAACGGGTGCGCCGCGTTCTTCTGGAAGGCCATCGACGGCAACGTGCTTGATGCCACCATCGCGTCGCTTGCGAATCATTAGTCCCTGCGGAGGTCACTGTTGTCCACGCGACCCCGCGTGCTGCTTGCGGACGACTACCCTGACATGGTGAAAGCCGTCAGCCGGTTGCTGGCACTGGACTGCGAGATCGTGGGAAGCATTGCAGACGGTAGCGGACTGCTGGAGGCCGCGCAACGACTCGCGCCTGACGTAATTGTGCTCGATGTGAACCTCCCGAACGTCCACTCGCTGGAGGCGTGTCGAGAGATTACGCGCGTGAACCCCGAGATGAAAGTAATCATGTTCACGGCTATGGAGAATTCGAACGTCGGCCAAGCGTTCCTCGAAGCCGGAGCATCTGCCTTCGTATCGAAGGTCGCGCCGGTCGAGCTGCTGCTGACCATCAAGCGTCTGTGTGGCGACCGAGGCTGACGCCCTGGTCCAGACTCGACGCTAGTTCAGGGCGCTTCCTTACAGCCAGATGCGCGTCGCGATCGCGGCAAGGTCGTCAAGGCGCGTGCTCAACAAGCGGACACATGAGTACAAGGTCGAGAAGCTGCATGAGAAGGAGTAGGCCGCGTTACTTCCGATGCTCCAGGATGTAAGCAATCCAGATCGGCGCGAAGGGTGACGTGCACCCCTTCGGCACGGGGTAGTCCTTAAGAACTTCCAGCTTGTCGCCGATTGCAATCGCGCGCTTGCGCAATTTTGGGTAATCGACACCGATCTTGACCATGCAATAGTTCATCGGTTCCTGCGTTCGGAACGGTGCGGCCTTCATCCTCTTCTCGATTGTATCGAGCAACTCTTCCGGGTCGTTTTCCTCAAGCTGCCCGGCCATCAGCGTCCAACCGGCCCTGCCTACGTACTCATCCTTCGAGGCTGCCCACTTCCTGCAAAGCTCGCCCTTGAATGGCAGCGCCTTGACCACGTTCTTCACGAACCAGTCGGTCGTTGTGTAGTAGCTCAGGTCCTTCGCCAGCTTCTCGACTTCCGGCTGCGTAAGCTGCTTCGGATCCATGATCAGCGTTGCCAGATTCATCGCGTCGATGTTTCCGGATTTCCAAAGCTCCAGCGCCAGTTTGTGGTCGCGTTTGATTTGTCCGGCAAGGCCGCGAAGCTTGCCGAGATTCACGCCGAACTGGTTTTCGCCCGCGCCATGCTTCGCGTTCACGGCGTGCATCTTCGGATGCTCCCACGCCTTGAGCTGTTTCATCACGCTTTGCAGATCCATGCGCCTACCCCCTGCGGTTCGTGGGCACGTTAGCATGGCTCCAGAATTGGTGCAGCCGGGCTGCGGCCTGCAACGAAGTCTGGTGGTCGCGGACACTCGGGAATAAACCTGCCACTTCGTGCTGGTCCTCGGCTCCCCTTGACGTTCGAAAGGAGTTCCTGATAGAGTCCTTTCGTCGGTCGAAAGGAGCGCCGCGTTGACCAAAGACAAGAGCGACGTGCTGCAGGGAACGCTCGACATGTTGGTTCTCAGAGCCTTGCAGCTGGAACCCATGCACGGCTGGGGTATCACCGAACGCATCGAGCATTGGTCGGAGCACGTGCTGCAGCTCGGGCAGGGGACGCTCTACCCGGCGCTCTACCGCCTGGAGCGGCAGGACTTCATCCGATCCGAGTGGCGGGTTACCGACAACAACCGGCGCGCGCGCTACTACTCGTTGACCGCACGCGGCCGACGGCACCTGAACGAGTCGCTGACGCAGTGGCGACGCATGTCGCGCGCGATCAACCTCGTTCTGGACGTGACGACCGCGAACTGAGGTGCCTGATGCGTGCGCTCGCTGAAGTGTGGCGGCGGTTCCGCTCCCTCGGCCGCCGGACGGAGCTCGAGGACGGGCTCGCTGACGAGATCCGATTCCATGTCGAGCAGCAGACCGAGAAGAACCGGCGCGCCGGCATGGCGCCGGATGAAGCGCGGCGGCAGGCGTTGATCCGATTCGGCGGCGTGGAACAGGTGCGAGAGCGGACGCGGGACGAGTTCCGTGCCGCCACCATCGAGAATCTCGTGCGCGACGTCCGCTACGGCCTGCGCTCGCTGCGCCGCCATCCGGGCTTCTCTGCGATGGCCGTGCTATCACTGGCCATCGGCATCGGCGCAAGTGCGACGATCTTCGGCGTGGCTCACGCCGTGCTCTTCCGCGAGTCCCCGCTCGACTACCCCGAGACCCTCGTCAACATCTACGAATCCGAAGTCGGGCGCGGGTTCAATCCGATGTCCTACCCGAATATCGAGGACCTGCGCAAGGGCACGACCCACGTCTTTCGCGGGATCGCGGCCTCGACGTTCGCCTTCGCGCAAATCGATCGCGATGGCACGGTGGGCACCCTCATGGGCGAGGCCGTGACGGGAGGCGCGTTTGCGTTGCTCGGCATCGAGCCGCACCTTGGCAGAGCGATTCAGGCTGACGACGATGTCGCGCGGGGTGGCCATCCTGTGGTGATGCTCAGCCACGGCTACTGGCAGCGTGCCTTCGGCGGCGACCCGCAGGTGGTTGGTCGTACGCTAAAGATGGGAGGGCGCAGCTACACGATCATCGGTGTCGCCCCGGCCGACTATCGCGGTGGTCTTCCGGCCCTCACGCCCGCCTTCTACGTCCCGATGGCGATGCAGAACGAACTGATGGGCATCGAGGTGCTCGACCAGCGGGACTTCCACAACTTCTCCGTCAAGGCGCGGCTCGCACCCGGCGTGACCCAAGCTCAGGCCGAGCACGCAGCGTCCGTCGTGGCGGCGTCTCTCACTGTCGCGCGGCCAGAGGGGTGGGTTCCCGGAGAACAGTTTGTGCTCGTGCCGACCTCCGACGTGCAGATCGTCCCCGGAGTGGATCCGCTTCTGCGCGCGGCAACCTGGCTGCTGCTGGCCGTCGTGGCATTGGTGCTGCTGCTCGCGTGCACGAATCTCGCGAGCTTTCTGCTCGCACGTGCGCTCGATCGGGCGCACGAGGTCGCCGTACGGCGCGCACTCGGCGCGACGCGAGGCGCGCTCGCGCGCCAGCTGCTCGTCGAGAGCGCGCTATTGGGGATTGGCGGCGCGGTTGTCGGCCTCGTCCTGGCGGTCGTGCTCCTCGACGTCCTGCTCTCGGTCGACTTGCCATTGCCCTATGGCATGAGGCTCGACCTTCACCTCGGCCTCGACTGGAGAGCTTTGTTCGACTGGAGAGTGGTGGCGCTCACGGCTGGCACTGGCGTGTTGGCTGGGGGCCTTCTCGGACTCGTCCCGGCAATTCATGGAACGCGCGCCGATCTCGGCTCGGCGCTTAAGACAGGCAGCAGAGGAAGCGATGCGCCCGGGACTGTCAGATGGCGAAGCGTGCTGGTCATCGCCCAGATTGCCATGTCGCTCGTGTTGCTCGTGGGGGCGGGGCTGTTTTTGAGGAGCTGGCAGCAGATGCTGGCCGTGGATCCGGGCTTCGGCCGGGCTCCGACATCGATACTGTCTGTCATGATGCCGGTCACGCAATCAACAACGGATCCTGTGCAGCGCATGCAGCGCCTGCTCGAACGTTTTCGGACGCTGCCGGGCGTCGAGGCCGTCGGCCTCGTCTGGCCACTGCCGCTCGAGTTCTCCTCCAGCCACACTGACTTCACCATCGACGGCCGCGTTCCGCCCCCGGGCCGGGAAGCGTTTCGCGCTGAAAACGCGACAGTGGATGGCGGGTTCTTCGACACGGCTGGCATCGCGATCGTGAATGGCCGGACCTTCAACGATGGCGACCGGCGCGACAGTCAGCCGGTGGCGATCATTAGCCAGGCGATGGCCCGTCGCTACTGGCCGGACGGCAACGCGCTGGGCCGGATCCTCCGACGGCCTGATCCCGCCGAGCCTGACCTGATGGTCGTCGGCGTGGCGAGCGACACCAACGTGCGATCGCTCGGCGAAGCTCCCCGCGACGTTGTCTACGAGCCATATACGCAAAAAAGGGTCCTGCCGGCGGGCCACTTCGTCGTCCGCACGGCCACGGATCCAGCGCGAATGTCACTAGCGCTCGTCGCCGCAGGCCAGCAGGTCGATCCGGACTTGCGGGTCGTACAGGCGACGACGATGACGCAGCATCTGGCGATGTCGAGACTGCCGTCGCAGATAGGCGCCGTCCTGCTCTCGGCGTTTGCGGCGATGGGCATGGCGCTGGCGGCCGTCGGCGTGTATGGGATGGTGCGCTACACCGTGGCCATGCGCACCCGCGAGGTCGGGATCCGCATGGCGCTCGGGGCCGACCCCGCCGGCGTTGCGTGGCTGCTCGCGACGCACGGCGTGCGACTGGTGCTGGTCGGCAGCGTGATCGGTCTGGCCACGTCGCTTGTCGCGGCACGCTTTCTCGCGACACTGCTCTTCGGCGTCGGGACCTTTGATCCTGTCACCCTGAGCGGCGCGCCGCTCCTGCTCGGGTTCGCGGCATGGCTGGCTGCCTATCTGCCCGCGCGGCGCGCCAGTCGCGCGGACCCGCTCGCGGCGCTGCGTACCGACTGATCACGGCCGCGTTGGGCGGACGCGACACGCCTCCGTCTATTCAATCCCAATGGTCGGTCGCTCAGGGATACAAGGGGCGAGCCAAATGACTTACCGGCTGCCGGTGCGCCAGCCGCGCTCGGCGTACTCGGCGCGTGCCACCTCGCTGTAAGGTACCGGGCTGACGATCGCGCGCATCTCCATCTGTTCATGGCGCTCGACGGCCGGCTTGGATGTGCCGCCGTTTTCTTCGCCCCATACGAAGATCACTTCATTGCCATTCGCTGCGTGCTCGGCATCAAGAATCGCCAGCGTCAGCATCTTGCCTTCATTCGCGCTGTAGCCCACCCAGGTCGAGATACCAATCGTCTTGCCGTTCTTCATGACCTTGTCGTAGGGGTGCATGGAATAGACGGCTGAGGGAAATTCGATGAACTTTGCCCGATGGTCCTTCTGGAACTGGCTGCCAATAGCGTGCATCACGTCTTCGGTATCGAGCGCGAGCGTGACCTTCTTGCGATGGGGCCCCTTGGCGCGCGTCTCGAGCGCCTCGCGGCCGATGAAATCATGATCGAATTTGACGTGCGTTCCGTAGCCGAGGTCCCAGGGCGTCAGGTAGTAGTCTTCGATGTTCGGCGAATTGAAGCTGCCGCCGATCGACGCCTTCGCCTCGTAACAATCGGCCGGGAGCCACTGGCGATAGGACTTCATCTTGTCGCCGGTATAAACAGCCGCGAGGGGGGAAGGAATCCAACCCGATTCCAGCGTGTTCGCCGAATAGGCGCGGCCGCCAGCCTGCTGCAGTCCGAACGGCTCGCCGGCCCTGACGATCGCCTCGCGCACGGCTTCGCCTTCCGCGAACGGTCCGAACATCTCGAATCCTGGCTGCCCGGCCATCCCGTGCCTCAGCGTGCGCACGGACTTGCCGGCGATCGTGATGTGACCCATGGTGAAAAACTTGAGCTCGGGCGGACGCGAACCCAGCACCTTCTCCATCACCTTCATGGCGTTCGGGCCTTGAAGCTGGAACCGGTACGACTTGCGATTGAAGGGGTCCTTGCGCGCGGCCGAGCGTTCGTCGAGCGCCACCTTGACGTCGTAGCCGCCGGTGGCCGCGTGAAAGCGAATCCAATTGAGCACCGGGATCCGTCCCACGAGGTTGAATTGATTCGGGCCCAGGTAGAACAGGATCACGTCGCCGATCACATAGCCGTCGTAGCTGCATGGTACGAACTGTTTGGCCTTGTCCACGGCGAAGCCGGCGAAGCTGTTGACTCCGACGTGCGTGAGGAGTTTCAGGGCGTCGGGTCCTTCCACGGCCAGGTCGACCATGTGGTAGGACTGGTTGAAGAGCACGCAGGTTTTTTGCCATGCCTGCGTCTCGTCTCGCCAGTTGGTGAATTCAGGCGGCACGCCGGGATACACGTTGGGTCCGGTCTGCAGATTGCGCAGCAGCGTGACCGGGTTTCCTGCCGCTTGTATGACGTCTTCGAGACTGGTGATGCTCATCACTGCAGAAGCCCTTCTCGATGATTCAAAGAGACAAAGGGGCTGAGCGGGCCAACGCGGCGTAGTATACCGCGCTGGGTTCATGTGTCAGGAGCATCCGATTGATGACGCCTTCCTGACCAATGATGACCTTGCGCAGAGGCAGGGAGCTGAACCATGGGACGACTGATGCTCGGTCTGGGCGGCGGCCTGTTACTGGCGGCGACTCTGTCGAGTAGTGTCACGAGTCAGGATCGCGCTGCTAAACTGGACGCCGGGGTGCAGGCATTTCTCGACCGCCACCGTGGAACGTGGCGTGACCTCAATGTTCCCGAGAGTGACGGCAGAGTTCTGCATAACCTGATCCTCAAGCACAAGTTCACGAGCGCCCTCGAGATCGGGACCTCTACTGGTCACTCGGGCATCTGGATCGCCTGGGCATTGGCCAAGACGAATGGTAGGTTGACGACTGTTGAGATCGATCCGGGGCGGCACCAGACTGCGCGCGCCAACTTCAAGGAAGCCGGGCTCGCGCCGTTTATCGATGCGCGCCTCGGCGACGCGCACGAGATCGTGCCCGCGCTCTCCGGCCCGTTCGACTTTGTGTTTTCGGACGCCGACAAGGAGTGCTACAAGAACTACCTCATCGCCGTCTGGCCGAAGCTCGTGCCCAAAGGGTGCTTCACGGCCCACAACGTGTCGGGCCTCTGGGTCGGTCGGGGAATCCGCGACTTCCTGGCTCATCTCAAGACCCTGCCCGACGCTGTGACAACCATCGACAAGACCAGCCGCGAGGGGATCTCGATAAGCTGTAAGCGCTGAGCGATTCGTCCAGGCCTCGGCTCAGACGTGAACCGGTCCGGTGCGAGCTCTGTCCAGAGAAGAAGCGGCACGCTTCTGTCGCTGTCAAGAATAGTGGTCAGACCACTCAGCGAGGTTCCTCCGGCGCTGCGGTCTCCTCTGCGCGGCTCGTCGGGTTTGTCGGGTACGATAGTTGCAACGAGGGTTCGCAGATGCGCACCGGTTCCGCTGTCGTCCTGCTACTGCTGTTCGCAGCAGGTTGCGTCGGCCACAAGCCCGACACGCTGCCGCCGGATCCCCAGATTGCCGTGAAGGAACCAGCCTCAACGGAGCCTGCTGATCCGGCGACCGAGCCGACTGCACCGACGCCAACCGCGCCAGCGACGCAGGAACCGGTCGCCAAATCAACACCACCCCCGTCGCCCGAGGCCGTTGACAAACCAGCAGCGCCGTCGCCGCAGGAACCAGTCGTCACACCAGCAGCGCCACCGCCGCCGGTCGCCACGCCAACAGCACCGACGTCGCCGCTGCCTGTTGCGAAACCCACACCGTCGGCGCCGTCATCGCCTGCCCCGAAGCCGCCGGCACCCTCGCCGGGGCAGCCCAAACCTGCCGCGCCGGCTGCACCGAAGGCAGCGAACCCCGTCGCGCCGGCCGCAAGCAAGGCCGCAACCCCGACGCTCGACTTGGATGCATTGAAAGAGGAGGTCAAGTCCACGCCGGCAATCGGCGTTTTCACGAAACTGTCGCTCAAGAACAAGGTCGACGATCTGCTCGACGAGGTTCGCGACTACCACGGGGGCAAGTCGAAGCTCACGAAGACCGATCTGCGCAGGGCGTACGACCTCTTATTGATGAAAGTACTGTCGCTGCTGCAGGACAAAGATCCGAGACTCGCGTCCTCCATCGTGGCGTCACGGGAGGCGATCTGGGACCTGCTCGCGGATCCGAAAAAGTTCGCGACCGTGGCAGGCTGAACGGGGACTACTTATGACCAAACTCACTGTGGCACTGTTCCAATCGCTTGTTGTGGCGGCCGTCTTGACCGCGCAAGCTCCTGCCGAAGAGGAGAAGCTCAAGAAAGATCTCACGGCGGTGATCGCGCTGCACGGAATGCCATGCGGCGAGGTCGTCGCCGTCACGGTGCTGGCCGAAAGCGATTACGCCGCCTCGTGCATGGATGGGAACAAGTATCGCGTCTACTTGAACAAGGATGGGCGGGTGGTTGTCGAGAAGCAGTCGTAAGTCTCACCGCAAAGGGGGCTAGCGGGTATCCGGCAACAGCCGGACCTCGACATAGCGCGTTGTGTTCAGGTACTGCTGCGCCGCGTCGCGGAGTGCTGCGGCCGTGACCTGATCGTAAAACGGACGCATGTTGTAGACCTCGTTCACATCCTCGCCGAACTCATATTTGAACAGGATCTGGTTCAGCAAGTATTCATTGTTCGCGATGTTCGTCTCGAGATCTCGTAGCAGCGTGGCGCGCGTGTCGGTCACCTGACCCTGTCCCGGTCCGAGTTTCTTGTAGGTGTCAATCACCTGAAACGCGGTCTTGACGAGACTGTCGGTCCGAGCCGGGTCGCAGGCGAATGAAATCGTGATGCGGTACTCGGGCGTCGGGCGCTTCGCATACCGCGGCACTACGCTCACGCCGTACGTGCCGCCCAAATCCTCGCGCAGCGTCCGCTGCAGATTGCCGGCGAGCGTGTCCGTCATCGCAGTGGCAATCACGCGATGCTGCTGGTCGTTCTGGAATGGTCCTGTGAAGACGATCCTGACCTCGCTGCGAGGAGCGATACCGCTTTTCACCTGCCTCTCGACGATTCCAGGCGGTGGACGAATGCCGACGTCCTTCACCGTCTCCTTCCGGCGCTCGGAGGGCAGACTGCCCAGATATTTCTCCACCAGCGGCTTCATCGTCGGCAGATCGACGCTGCCGACGAAGACAAAGATGAAGTCGCTGGCATCGGCGAAGCGATCCTTGTAGAAGTCCAGCGATTTGTCGAGGTTCATCCGATCGACGCTTGCGGGCGTGAGCGGCTGCGCGCGAGGATGGTTCTGGCTTACCGCGGCGTCGAGTGTCTGATTGAACAGCACATCCGGCTGCGCCTGACCGTTGGCCAGCGCAACCTTCAATTGATCGGTCATCGTCTTGAACGCCACCGGATCCGCCCGCGGCGCTGTGAAGGTGAGGTAGATCAACTGGAACATCGTCTCGAGGTCTTTGCGCGCGGCGCCGCCGGCCAGTCCTTCCTCCGTAGTGTTGATGTCGGCTCTCACCGACGCGGTCGTGCCCGCGAGGACTTTGTCGAGATCGAGTCTGCTGAAGCTGCCGAGGCCACCTTGCTCGATCACCGCGTCGGCCGTTCGGGCGGGGATGAAGTCCTCATCGCTCGCCAGCGACATCCCTCCCGGGCTGACCGCACGAAACAGGATCTCGTCCTCTTTGAACGTCGTCGGCTTGAGCACCACGCGAACGCCATTTGAGAGCGTCCATTCGGTGATGCCCACCGTCTCGTTGGCTGAGGTGGTGGCAACGGCTCCGGCCGAGGGTGCGCGATCCAGCAACGGACGATTGCTCACCGTGTCGACGTATGCCGTCAGTCGCTCGCTGCTGCCGCCGCTGATCACGGCAGCGAGCTTCACGTCGTCGGGCAGGGTCGCCTTGTCGCCCTCGGGCGCCGCAATCGCGACGACCCGGTTGCGATCGGGCATCCAGTCCTTGGCCACGGCGTTGACCTCGGCCAGCGTTATCTCCGGCGAAAATCGCTGGTTCAAACCGTACTCATAGACGATGCCCGGAATCGGTTCTTGCTGAATGAAGTTACGGACGAACTCGTCGGCCAGCGGACCGGAGGGGCTCTTGTCTTTCTCGATGACCGAACGCTGGAGACCTCGCTCGAGATTCAGCTTCATGCGGGTCAACTCTGGTGCGGTAAATCCAAAACGTGCCACGCGAGCCAGCTCGGTGAAGAGCGCCGCCAACCCCCGTTCGACGCTGCCTTTCGCAACCAGCGCATCGAGGCTTGTCACTTCGATGGATTTCACAAAGAGGCTGCGATCAGTTTGCGCACGCAGGAACGGCGCGTTGGGCGCCTGCGCGATCTCGTCGAGGCGTGCGGTCAACATCGCACCGAACAGCTGCTCCACCATGTAATGCTGGCGATACGCGCCGATCGTCACGTGCTCGCGCGCTTTCATCGTGCTGGTGACGCTGAGGAGGGTGCTGGTGGCCTCAGGGTCGGTGAGTACCGAGTAGGTCGTGCCTGTCTGATTCGGCACGGTGTACATCGGTTTCTGCCGGGGTGAGGAAGGCGCTGGGATCGCACCGAAACGCGACTTAATCTGCGCCTCGATCGCGGCCTTGTTGAAGTCGCCGACGACGATCACGGCCATCATGTCGGGGCGATACCAGTCCGTATAGAACTGCTTGAGCCGATCGTAATTGACGTTGCGGATAATCTCGGGCTTGCCGATAGGCAGCCGTTCCGCGTAGCGCGAGCCTTTGAGCAGCACCGGGAACTGTGCGTCCTGAATCCGGGCGCCGGCACCAAGTCCGAGGCGCCACTCCTCGAGGATGACTCCGCGCTCCTTATCGATCTCCTGCGGATCGAACGTGACGTTGTGCGCAAAGTCCTCGAGGACAGCGAGCGACTTCTCGATCACCGATGGGTTGTCGGTTGGCACTTGCAGCTCGTAGACCGTTTCGTCGAAGCCAGTGTGCGCGTTGACGTGCGCGCCGAAGCGCATGCCGAGCGACTGCATGAAGTCGCCAACGGCACCGCCGGGAAACTGCTGTGTGCCGTTGAAGGCCATGTGTTCAACGAAGTGGGCCAGGCCCCGCTGGTCCTCGTCCTCCAGCACGGACCCCGCATTGACCGCGAGCCGCAGCTCGGCGCGGGCCTGCGGCAGCCGGTTCTCGCGGATGTAGTAGCGGAAGCCATTGGGCAGTGTGCCGACCGTGATCAGCGGATCCACCGGCACGATCTGCTCGAGCGTGGCGGCGCGGACCGCTTCGGGGATTGGCGGCGGTGCCACCTGCTGCGCGCGGGCCAGGCCCAGCGCGGCGACGACGGTGGCGACAAGAAGCACGAACCGGACGCGAGTGTGATTAATCATGAGCTCATCCGTACACAAATAGCGACGTCGCAATCTTCTGATTGTAGCCAACAATCCGTGTTTTCTTTCCAACGTCGGCACGAACGCTCGTCAATGCGCCATTTTCCGACGGAGCAGCAACCGAAGGTTTCCATGTGGCGCGGGAATCAGCCTTTTCGGCCTTCCGCCGTCGTCACAGGGCTGCAGCTTCGATAATCGATATTCCTGAACGCGTGTCGATGTCGCGCGTCATGACAAAGCCGGATTGGCCGAGAAGTTCCGAGTACTCACGAAGCATCCGCTGTCGTCCCCCGATGGTCAGCATGACGATGTCGAGTGTCGTCGGCCAGTTCGGCGTGGACTCGTCCGGTAGCAACGCCTCAATGAGTAGCAGCTTCGCATGTGCGCGAGCCGCCCGCCTGACCGCGCGAAGGATCTGTCGAGACGCGTCGTCGTCCCAGTCGTGAATCACTTCCATCAGGATGTAGGCGTCAGCAACGGGAAGCGGATCGTTGAAGAAGTCCCCGCCCACGACGTGCAGCCGATCGGACGTGACGGCAGCCGCTTCTTTGACGACGTGCGGCTGGTCAAAGAGCACGCCCGACGCCGTTGGTGTGGCTGTGATGATCGCCTGGATTAAGTGGCCGCGGCCTCCTCCGATGTCGGCGATCACCTTGAAGTTGGAGAAGTCGTACGTTGCGAGGATGCCGGCGATGTGGCCGTGCGCCTTCGCGGTCATCGCCTCTCCGAAGATACGGCTCGCCTCTGGGTTCTGTGTCAGGTAACCCCAGATGCCGCCAGGCAGCGCGCGACTCGCGCTGGGTTCGCCCGTCCTGATTGCCGAACCCAGCTCGCCAACCGCCGCCCAGAAGCCCTGCAGACCGAACATGCGCACGAGCGGGCGCATCGACTGAGGATGGTCTTGGCGCAGCATGCGTGATGTCGGCGTGTGCGCGACGACACCGTTCCTGTAATCGAAGACACCGTACAGCGAGAGCAGGCGCAGCACGCGATCAAGCGCGCCGGCCTCCGCACCGGTTGTCGCGGCGAGTGATGCTGCCGGTTGGGGCGTGTCACCGAGCGCATCTGCGACGCCGAGGTCAGCCACCGCGTGCAGAGACCGGGAGACGTAATAGCCCGCGGACAGTTGAAGCAATGATTCGACAGGGTCTGCCATGATCAGGCGCGCCTCCACGATCCGCGACCGAAACGCGCATAGTAGCTGCGCATCGAGTGATTGGAGCACGACCTTGCGCGGAAGCCCGATGAAAGGATCATCGCCACGCGTCGATCGACACTTTCGCCCGCAACGAGCCGCTGATCATCTTCCATGCGCCCTGCGTCTCGCCGCCCGCGACGACGATGTTGATCTCCGACGGCTCGAAGATCTTGATGAGCTCGTCGGGTTTGGCGTGGAGCCGCGACGCATACGGCTCGACGCCGGCAACGGCGCGCGGCCGCATAAGGTACTGAATCCACTGATTGTCCCAGTACTCCCGCGCCGTCAGGAGCGCGTTGTCGGCGCACCAGCCGATCAGCTTTTCCTTCGTGTCGAAGCCGAGATCGACGAAGCCGCGCGCGGCGATCGGATCGATCACGACGAGCGGCGGGCTGTACTGCTCGACTGCGGCGAGCGTGTGGCGCATCTTTTCCTTCCAGGTGGCCCGCGGGCCGTACCCGGCATGCGTGTACCACCCGCCAAAAAAGACCGTGGCAATGCTGTCGGTGGGCTTGAAGCCTTTCTGCACGTGCAGCGGCTGCCACGGACTGCGCTCCTCGGCTTCGGGGAGGACAGCCGTATACGCGTACCAGTTGCCGAGCGACCCCATGTAGGTGTCGCCCGGGACCGACCCGCCCTGGAGATTTTGCGATAGCAGACCGAAGGCCCGCCCGATTGTCGCGTTGGCGTGGTTGTAGGGGCCCATCGCGCCAATGCCCGAGTTCATCCCAATCTCGTTTCGAATCGGGCCGTTGACAACGGAGATCGTCGCAAAAGAATTGGTACTGCTGGACCGTGCGCTGATGCCGCTGGAAGCAAGCGCGAGAATCACCGGGAAGTACTGCGGCCGCGCGCCGGCCATGACGGCGTTCACCGCGACCTTTTCCACGGTGAATTCCCAGAATTCTCGGAACGCAGTTGGACGGAGTCGTCCCACCACCTCGTCGGCTGGGTGGCTCGTCCCCTTGAGCATCGCCTCCACGCGCGCCTCGGTCGGAAGCGTGATCGGCATGAAATCGGTCCAGCAATTCTCCTCGAACAGCCGCTGCAGGTGATCTTCAATGTCGGGCTCGAGCAGTCGCGGCGTCGTGCGATCGAACGACACGCCCTGCAGGTCCGCTTCGTCGAGTGCGACGGTGAGGCCGTCGAGCACCCCCTGCATGAAGGGTCTCCCCGAGACGGGATCGGTGCCGTCGATGTATGTCCGCAGGTCGGTTGGCGAGCGGTCGACCACCGGCTGCGGCACGTACGCCTGGCGCAGGCGCGGCATGCCCATGGAAAGCGCCGTGGCCTTGCAGAGCCGCGCGAACACGTTTGTGTGCACGGCCACCGACGGAATCCCGTCCTGTTCCAGCGCCGCCGCCAACCCGACGACCGTCGGGCTGCAAGTACTTCAAAGACCGACGCCGAGGATCGCGGCATCGCCATCGGTGGCGATGCTGGCACGCATCGCCTGGTCGTCGGACCAGGTTTCCTTTGGCCGGATCGTACGGACGTTTACCGCGGGCAGGCGCTCCCCGAACCAGTGCTTCAACTGGTCCATGAACACATCTGAGTTATCGAACAGGCAGTCGACCAGGTAGATCGTCTTTCCATCGAGCGTTGACAACCGCGGTGCCAGGCGCTTGCCGACGATCTTCGGTGGATAGCCGCGGGGATCATGGACCGTCAGCTTCTGACTCATTGGGCTTCCTCATACTTGGGAAGTGTGATCATGTCGGCCAAACGCCGTCTCTCAAGTACTTATTGGCGGCGATTGCCGCCGTCGCCCCATCGCCGGCCGCGGACGCCGCCCGACCGGCCGATTGAGAGCGGACGGTCCCGGCCGCGAACAGGCCCCGTTGACGGCACCGCATCGCGCTATCGGTCGGGATCCGACCCGAGGAGTCGAGATCGATCAGCTGGTTCAGCCACGCCGTTGCAGGCGCGAGCCCGACGTATACAAACAGACCGGCCAACTCGAGATCCGCCAGCTTCCCATCGCTCACCGTCCGCGTACGGACACCCGTGAGCCCGCCGTCGCCGACAACTTCCTCGACGATCGTATCGAAACGGATTTCGATCTGCGGATGTTCACGGACGCGCTGACAATACGCCGCCTGCGCGGACAGCGCCGTCCCGCGGTGCAGGACGATCACCCGCGCCGCGTGCTGCGCCAGCGTCAGCGCTTCCTGCAACGCGGAATCTCCGCCTCCGACGACGCCGACAACGCGCGCGCGCAGAAGCGGACCGTCGCAGCTCGCGCAGTGGCTGACCCCCTTGCCGCGCAGGCGCGCTTCGCCCGGAATCCCGAGCGTCCTCGACGTCGTGCCAGTGGTAATGACGACGGTTTGGGTCGACAGGTCGCCTTCGCTCGTCTTGACGCGCCAGCGTGCCTCGTGTGCCTCGAGTCGGGTCACCGCCCCGGCCTCGAATTCCGCCCCCGCGCTGACGGCCTGCTCCTGCACCATCGGGCAGAGCTCATAGCCGGGAATCCCATCGGGAAAGCCGGGATAGCCATCGATCCGTTCGATGCTCAGGAGGTGGCCTCCGAGTATGGGGCCGGTCACGACGCGTGTCTTTTGCCCGGCGCGCGCGCACGACAGGCCCGCCGTCAGGCCGGCGATACCGCCGCCGGCAATCACCACGTCGTAGTCACTGTTCGACATCGCCTCGCTTTGATCGCTCTGCGCCCCCTTCATCATTCCCGAGCCGCCCTCGGTTGGCAAATGGGTCATCGCGGTCCGTTCTGCAGTTCAGTTGCGACGCCACGGCTTTCTGCGGAACGGGAGCATCGATCGAAGGCGTTCCTCCCGCAAGTACAGTCCCGCCCAGGCGAACAGGGCCGTCGACAACGGGACGAGGACAGGGAAAGGTTCTCCGATCCGGGTGTATGTGGCGATGGCGCCGCCGAGATAGCCGGTCAGCAGGACCGCGCCCAGGACCGCGGTGGGTGGAGTCACGTACAACGCGACGCACGTCAGCTGGATTAGGGCGATGCGCGGCAAAGCGCTCGCCGCCCAACCGATCCGTTCCCACTCCTGGACGTACCAGGGGTCGAAGGTCAGCTTCCACCGAGCGCTCATCAGCAGGATCATGATGGCGCCAGCGGAAAGGAGGCGGCCGGTCCACAGCATCAACCGGGCTAGACGTGTCATCTCGTGCACCTGAACAGCAACGGCACTCATGAGATTTCCTCCGAACTGTCCGACGACGTCCCGGGTCGAAGCAGTGCAAAGATTTACGCGAGGGTGCGCTTGTATGATAGTAGCGTCCAGTTTTCCGCGGAGGGCGCAAGTGAGCGAGCAAGAAGAAGATTTCGGGGCGATGTTCGAGGCGTCCGTCAAGGCGCGCCAGTTCGGGCGAGGCCAGACGATCGAGGGCACCATCGTTGCGTTTGGCGCGGACGTGGCCTTCGTCAACGTGGGCGGCAAGGGCGAGGCCGAGATCGACTTGGCCGAACTGAAGGACGCCGACGGCAATGTCGAGGTGTCGGTCGGCGATCGTATTCAGGCAATGGTCGTCTCGACCAGCGGCGGCATCGTGCTGTCGCGCAGGAGCGTGCGCAATGCTGCCACGCAGCAGGAGCTCGAAGATGCCTTCCAGGCCGGGCTCGCCGTGGAAGGCAAAGTGGAGAGAGCCGTGAAGGGCGGCTACGAAGTCCGCCTTGCCCGCGAGCGCGCGTTCTGTCCGATCTCTCAAATCGACATCGTCCGCACCGCGGATCCGGCGGTGCACGAAGGGAAGGTCTACGCGTTCCGCATCATCGAGTACAAGGACGGCGGGAAAAATGTCGTCGTCTCGAGACGCAAGCATCTCGAGGAGCAGCAGCGCGCCGACGCCGCGGACGTGCGCAAATCGATTGTCACGGGCGCAGTGCTCACCGGCCGAGTCGCGTCGGTGCGGGAGTTCGGTGCCTTCGTGGACCTTGGCGGCGGCATCCAGGGCCTCCTCCATGTGTCCGATATGGGCTGGTCACGCGTCTCCAACCCCAATGAGGTCGTGGCGCCCGGTGACGAGATTACTGTGAAGGTGCTGCGCGTGGACGACGCCACGCAGAAGATCTCGCTCGGGCTGAAGCAACTCCTGAACGATCCGTGGACCGCAGTGGCCACCAGCTACGAAGTTGGCCAGGTGCGCAGCGGCCGTGTCACGCGCGTGGCGGACTTTGGTGCGTTCGTGGAGCTGGAGCCGGGCATCGAGGGGCTGGCACACGCCTCCACGTTTGCCCCGACGGGTCGTCCCGGAGGGTGGGCGAAATCTGTGGCGGTGGGCATGACCGGAGCGTTCGAGATCCTCAGCATCGACACTGCGCAGAAGCGCATTGGCATCGCGCTCGTCGACGAAGGGTCTTCGCGGGCCGTGTCGCCGCAGGGCGAGATCGCACCCGGCGCGATCGTGACTGGCAAGGTGGAGCGTCACGAGAAGTTCGGCGTGTTCGTGTTTCTGTCGCCCGGCCGCACCGGTTTGATGCCGTTCGCCGAGACGGGCGTGGATCGCGAAACGGACATGCTGAAGGCGTTCCCGATCGGCAGCGAGGTGGAGGTCGCGGTGCTCGAGGTCGATCCTGCGGGCCGGCGCATTCGCGTCAGCAGAAAGGCAGTGGCGGCGCAACGGGAGCAGGCGGAACTGCGCGAGTACGCCGCGAGGCCGGATGCTGCGCCCCCAGCCTCGCTGGGATCACTCGGGGACAAGCTGCGTAGCGCCCTCAAGGGCCGTTGAGGTTCCAGAGAAGTATGTGTTGAAACACAGTTCTGGATCGGCTAGGCTTTGAGTGTGGGGGCGGCACTCCAACAACGATTGAAGATGCGGGCGATCGATGACCCCGTCGTGGAGGGCATGCTCAACCTGCTCGTCACGGGAGCCACCCTCAACCAGCAGTCGGAAACGCTGTTCGGACAGTTCGGCCTGACGACGAGCGCGTACAACATCCTTCGTATCCTGCGCGGATCACCGGATGGACTCCCGCGCGGCGAGATCGGCCAGCGGATGGTGAACCCTTCGCCCGATGTCACGCGGCATATCGACCGGCTGGCCCGGCGGGGTCTCGTCCGACGGCTGCGGGCACGGACGGACCGGCGCCTGTCGCTGACGCGTATCACGCCGAAGGGGGTCGCGCTGCTCGAACGGGCAGAGGTGGCCAACGTGGAACAGCGTGCGTCTCTCGCGTCCCGACTGTCGGCCACTGAGTGGCGGCAGTTGAGCGCGCTCTGCGAGCGCGTCTACGGACACGAGGTGTAGTCCTTTTTTTGGTGCAATATGTGTTTACACACAATATGTCGAAACACAGATAGACCGGCGAACCTCTTCCGTCGAGTGATGGGCGGCGCTCGGGGTGTCATGTTCCTGGTGACCCTGCTCGCGTCCACCTGGCCCGCCATTGGGCAGGCTCACGAGCCCTCGTCGCCGATCGTCGAAGCCAACGACAACCGTCGACCGGCCGGTGACATGCGTGGTACGACCTGGCATCTCGAGCTTCGTGCCGCACATGGTGAGTGGCAACCGGAGGGCCCGCTGGGTTCACGCCTGAAGATTGAAGCATTTGGTGAGATCGCCGGGCCGCTCATGGTGCCCGCGCCGCTCATTCGCGTTCGTGCGAGTACGGAAGTCCTGGTCTCCGTGCGCAACGATCTTGGCGCGCCGCTCCGCGTGCACGGGCTGTGTGCACGCGCCGGCCGGGAGTGCCCGCCGCTGGAGATCCCGGTCGGCCAGGCACGCTGGGTCCGCTTCGCGGTCGAGTCGCCAGGAACCTACCACTACTGGGCCACCACCACCGGGATGCCGCTCACGTTCCGCGGCGGCCCCGACTCGCAGCTTTCGGGGGCGTTCGTCGTGGACCCGCCCCACGGCGTTGTCGAGGCCGACCGCGTGCTGGTCATTACCGAGTGGGATAGCCTCACGCTCGCGCAGCTTGCGGATCTGGCGGCGCATCCAGACCCAAGTGCCAGGTTCCTCGAGCTGAGGCCCTTCGTCCTCTTTACTGTCAATGGCCTGGCCCCACACGGAACACCTGACCTACGACGTCGGCGAGGTCGTGCGCTGGCGCGTGATCAACTTGAGCACCCAACCGCACCCCATGCATTTGCACGGCTTCTACTTCGACATCGTGCGCCAGGGAGACGGCCTGCGCGATGACGCGCTCACGGGCGAGCATCGTCTGCGCGTTGTCACACATCTCCTGTCACCGGGCAAGTCGTTGGGCCTGGTATGGACGCCCGAACGGGCCGGTCAGTGGTTGTTCCACTGCCACACCATGCTCCATGTTTCACCAACCTTGCACGTGGACGGTTCACCGAGGGCCGGCGAAGCGCACGACCACGGTGACGATATCGGCATGGGCATGACGGGGTTGGTGATGGGCATTCTCGTTCACGGCAGCGATGTGCCGAGTGGTGCCCCAACGGTCAACCCCCCGCTGCGACAATTGACGATGGTCATGCGGAGCGAGCCACACCGGTTCGGCGACGCGCCCGCGTTCGGGTTTGCGCTCGCCGACGGCCCACAACTGCCCCCGCCGGGTCCCGTGCCTGTGCCCGGTCCGATCCTTGTGCTGCGCCGAGGAGAGCCCGTCGAGATCACGGTCGTCAACCAGCTGCCCGAAGCCACGTCGATCCACTGGCACGGCATGGAGCTCGAGAGCTACTACGACGGCGTCCACGGCTTGAGCGGCACCCCGGGTCGGCTGGCACCGAGTGTCGAACCCGGTACCTCGTTCGTCGTGCGTTTCACACCCCCACGCGCCGGGACGTTCATCTATCACACGCACGTGCACGACAACCGGCAGCTCACCTCCGGGCTTTATGGCGCACTGCTCGTCGTGGATCCTGATCAGCCATACGATGAAACTGTCGATCATGTCTTCGTGATCGGGCGTGGAGGCCCTGCGCTGGATGCTCCCGTCGTCATCAACGGGCAACGAGCGCCGCAGTTCGTATGGAGTTCCAACCGACGCCATCGGATCCGGTTCATCAACATCACTCCGAATGACACGGTGGTGGCCACGTTGCGCACGGGCCTGGGTCGGGTCGCATGGCGCCTGCGGGCGAAGGACGGAGCGAGCCTGGCGCCCGAGCCGTTGGCCGAAGTCACGGCCGAGCAGACGATGGGTGTTGGAGAGACGTACGACTTCGAATTTGATGCGTCGGCAGGTCGGCAGTCTCTGTGGCTGGAGCTCAAGAGTCCGGGCGGCCGGTGGTACGCCCAGGGGCAGGTGATCGTCCAGTAGACAGAAGTGGTGGCACAACCAAGGTCCCTCGTGTTACACACAGCGCGGCACCAATGGTTGTTGATCACGTCACTGCCAAGTCTCGGACCCCGCACTATGCGTGGGTCGTTGCTTCCGTCACCGGCGTGGTGTTGCTCGCTGCCGCCGGAGTACGCACCGCGCCGCAAGTCCTAATCAAACCGCTCGAAGCCGAGTTCGGCTGGATGCGCGCTGACATCTCACTCGCCGTGGCCGTCAGCATCCTCTGGTTTGGCCTGGGCGCGCCGATTTCGGGCACGCTGGTCGGGCGCTTCGGCCTGCGGACGATCATGACGAGTGGCCTGCTCGCGATTGCCGCGGCGCTGGGGCTCATGTCGTGGATGGACTCGTTGTGGCAATTGCATCTGTTCTGGGGCCTCATCGCCGGCGTGGGTACCGGGATGCTTGCGAACGTCCTCGGGGCCATTGTCGCCAGTCGCTGGTTTGTGAAACACCGCGGCCTCATCGTCGGCTTGATGGGTGCGGCCTCGGCGGCAGGTCAACTCATCTTCATCAATGCCATGATCGCGCTCGACAGCTGGAACGGCTGGCGCACGGCTGTACAAGTGGTGGCGGTTGCCATGGCAGTTCTCGTTGTGCCCGTGCTGCTCTTAATCCGTGAGTGGCCTCGCGACGTGGGGCAGCGCCCGCTGGGTGAAGATGCGGATGCGAGCGTCGCGGCCCTCGCCGCGGCAGATGACAACAGGCGCACCTCGTTGGTCGATGCGATGGGAACACGAGATTTCTGGCTGCTGGCCACCAGCTTCTTCATCTGCGGGTACACGACCAACGGTCTCATCGGCACACACTTGTTGCCGCATTCAATCGAACACGGATTTGCGACTGACGTTGCGGGCAGCGCCATCGCCATCATGGGTGTGTTCAATATTCTGGGCACACTGGCTTCGGGCTGGTTGAGTGACCGTTACGACAATCGCATTCTGCTCGCCTGCTACTACGGGTTTCGCGCGCTTTCGCTCTTGTTCCTCCCGCAGGTCGCCAACTACAGCGGCCTGTTGATCTTCGCCATTGTCTACGGGCTGGATTGGATTGCGACGGTACCGCCGACGATCAACCTGACCGCACAACGGTTTGGCCGCGCTTCGGTCGGCGTGCTGTATGGATGGATCTTTTTCTCACACATGGTCGGCGCGGCGGTCGCGGCCTATCTCGGCGGCGTCCTGCGCGACTCGCTTGGCGATTACACGCTCGCGTTTCTTTCGGCTGCCGCGCTCGGTTTCGTGGCTGCAGGTCTTGCGATGGCCATTACACGGCTGCGCGTGACCACGGTCGCGACTGCGTGAGACACGTGAACGCCCAGGACGCTATTGCTCCCATGCAGTGGCTTGCATCCTGGCTACTGCATCGGGCTCGTCGAATGCCGGGCGAACGAATGCGCGCGCCCTTGGAAACGCACGTTCGACCTCGTTGCCGAGCCACACAAGGTCGGCAATAAACGCTGCCGAATCCATACCCGAGACGAGGCCTTTGTCCACCAGGCCGAGCCATGCGGCGTGCGATCGCTCAATTCCGACCAGTGCCACTTTGGCCGACCCGTCATGGTCCGGCAGCGAGTCGAGGTCATCAAGGTCTCTGGCTCGTCCCATCAGCGCTCGATGAATCTTCGCGGCAATGAGTGTATGAAACCACGCCACTACCGCTTGAGGATCGGTTGGATGATCGATCTCACGACACTCGCGCATCACCAGCCAGGTATGAACCCGATTGAGATATACATGCGCGCGTGCCTCAATCGCCTGGTGCTCGGGCGCGATGCTTGGGTGTAGCCCCTTCCATTGGTCGTTCGAGATGGTCTCGTCCGTCGCCTCGTCTATGTCGCGCATCAGCTCTTGCATCCATCGAGGGGGCGGGGGCGGAATCTCCTCGGGCAACTGCGGCGCATCGACAATTGCCTGGAGGTGTGGATCGAGTGCCGCCTCAGCTTCCGCCAGGTCCGCAAACACGCGGCAATGCGACGTGAATGCGCAGGTCGCGCACCACGTATCGCAGTAATTAAAGATGCCGACGATGAAACCATCCTGAACGTCCATGGCGTCCCCCAGCACATGACGGGAGAGCAACGCGCATGCCGGCGGTTAAGCGTGTATTCCCACAGTATTTGCTGTCGGGAGCGCACATTCTGCGTACGTGTCGAGTCCGCACGTACGCGGAATCTGCCCCTGTGCGAATTCACGCGTCGAGCGTCGTGCCGGTCTCGAGCAGCGACTTCATGTCGCTGAGGATCCAGTTCCATCCACCTGTGCCCATCTCGGAGAACTTGCTGGACACCATGCCGGCCATGATCGGGGCGCCTTCGAGCTCGTGAGTCACCGTGAGCCTCGAGAAGCCAGCAGCGGCCTTCTCGATTTCCCACGTGACACGGGTGAACCCTTCGGACTTCATGGCGTCACTGAAGAGAAAACGATAGGTGTGGACAAGTTTTCGCGGCGGATCGGTCTCGATGACTTTGCCGTCAATGACCACGTCCGGCAGCCCCATTGACACCATGTCGGCAGTGGCATGCGCTCGATACGCGCCGCCGGGACGAAGTTCGTACTCGACAGCTCCTCGATAGCCGTATTTCGCGGTCCACTCGGGTGTGGTGATAGCCTCCCAGATGGCCTGCGGCTCGGCCTTGATGTAGATCTCGTAGACCTGTGTCGTTACGCGCGTTTTCGTGTCTGGCGACATACTCTTCCCTCCAGCTGCGCTTTGAGTTCTACCAGCGCCGACACCTGCCGTTCCCTGTACTTGCCGATCCATCGATCGTGAATCAGTCGGATCGGCACAGGATTCAGGAAGTGCAGTTTTTCTCTACCCGACCAGCGCGTGACCACCAGCCCGGCGTTCTCGAGCACACGCAGGTGCTTCATCACGCCGAACCGCGTCATCTCGAGCTCGGACTCGAGCTCGGTGAGCGTGCGACCGTCACGGTGGAAGAGCAAGTCGAGCAGAAATCGCCGAGTCGCATCAGCCAGTGCCTTGAACACGCGATCATCAGCGACCACGCCGCCCATAATATGTGACCAAATAGTCACATGTCAAGCAGGCAAGCACGCACGTCCTCGGGCCGCGGAGCTCCGGCTAGGAATTCAAGGAGGGTGTCAATCAGCGTCCTTTATTTCCGCTGATAGACAATCCGACGAAATAGACATCCGCCGATGAAAGGATCCTGTCATCCCGAAGGCCATGGATGCTCGTCCTGGCAAGGTTGATGTGGAGGCTCGCCTGCTTCTTGATGAACGGAGGCACAAAGTCGCAGATCCGAAAGCCGAAACCCAGAGTGGTGGCGGGCTTCAAGTCGTACCCACCGTCGCCGTCAGGAACCATGACCGCCATCACCCCAACGGCCGGCAGCGTGTACCGTCCGAGCTCGAACACTGAAATCTGCATCCCAACGATGCCGTAAACGGGCGTCGCTGGATATTGTGCCCGCGTCCACAATCCCGTTAGATGGACTCGTTGAAAAAACGAAGTCTTCACGACCTTGTCATCCACCGTGCCGCCCGAACTCGCCACCGACGAGCGCCGGCGTTGGATGATTTGTAAAGGATGGTTGTCCCAGTCTCGGAGAATGTCGCAGGCACTCACAAGCAGTTCATCATCGCCCAGGTAATCCTGACAGACCGCCTCGAGCCAAACGGGCGGTTCAGGACGTTCCTTGCGGTCCCAAATCGGCTGATCGTCAAAGTTACGCGCAACCCTGTTTCCCCACAGTTCAAACCACTCCTCCCACGCCTTGTACCTGTTTCAGCCACTTTGAAAGCTCGTCAAGCCTCTGCTCAGACTGCGGCTCTGGAACCAACTCTTGCGTTTGGGCGTAAGCAGGAACGGCGCTGACTACTAGAACCGACACAAAGACCCACATCGCAATCTTCATGACCGCCTCCAGAAAGAGTCCCCACTCCGACTGGCGTGGTCATACCCACCACGAAATTTAACGGCTGATTCCACCTGCCAGATGCACGGATGAGTGTGAAGCTCAGATCCTGCACCGTCTTCGAATCGAAGTAAATGTGAATTTCTGGGCTAGTTGATGAAAAAAAGCGTTCGTCAGCGCTGGCCGGCATTATCAACGATCGAGGCAGTCTGAATGGGCAGACAGGCGTTGCGCGATTCTGTACCCGCGCGAACAAAAGGGGTAACGCGAGGCGGAGCCCGTGAGGCGAGCCGCCGCCCCGCCTGACCAACTAGCGATCGGCCGTTGTCAGAACCGAAACCTCCCGCCGAAGATGAACGGAAGCGACCAACGTGAGCTCTCGGCGTTGATGTCGCGCAAGCCCTCCTCGACGAGCCAATCGACATCCGAGAGTCCGTTCATCCAGCGCAGCTGTGTCTCAGCCATCACCTCGACCGGGCCCAAGCCAATGAGCACGCCGCCGGTCGGACCAAGACTGAACGCCCAGGACTTTTCGAAGAACTTTCCGTCCTGTGCCGCGAGTCCTGGCGTCAGATTTGGGGGAACATTGACGAAGTTCCCCGTGATGTCACCATTTCGGTTGAGGCCGACCAGGTATCCCACATAGGGCGTGAAGCGAACGCGTGAGAAGAAAAACCGCTGACCACCTTCGAACCCCCAGTAGTTGAAGTCATCGAAGTCCACGAAGAGCGGCACGTTGGCTGCACTTACGGTGCCGATAGTCACCGTCTCCGCCGAGCTCCGGGAAAGGACGAAGTTGAATAACCCTTCGGTGCGCGGGGTCGTGCGATACGAGGCGCCAATTTTGAAGAGCCCCATGCGGCCATACGTGTCGTCGTAGGACGTTTCAGTCAAGTTGATCGGGACGCCATTGACCGTTTGCCCTGAGGCGTCCTGAATCATCTTGCCGCTGAACTGGTTGTCCAGGCCCCAGAGGACCTCGATCGTGAAGCGATTCCGGAACTCGTCGGGGTCGGGGACCGGCACCTGCGCACCTGGCAGAGCGCTGGGCGTCGTGACTTGCGCGATGTCGTCGATGGCGTCCACGATCCCACGCAGCGTGGTCTCTTCGCGAACGGCCTCCGGAGCCTGTGCGCTCGCGAGGGTTGCGGAGAGAACCAGGTACGCCAGAGCGAAGATTGCGGGCTTAGACCGTTTCAGCATGAGCGTTACTCCATGTCAGCGCCATCTGCGATCGCGTCGATCTGTTGGCGCCCTTGAATCAGCCGTGGTGGGGGTTGCCAAGGCTGTTGAATTGGTCCAGCGTGTCAAGTCACTGACACGCCGGTGTCCGGGCTATCGCACAGTCAGCACAGCTCCTGCCAGCGCGTAGTGTGGGGTCCCATCAACGAAAGAGAGCGACTTCGTGGCTTGTTGTCAGTCGGCTCGTCATGTCGAGGACGGGCGACCCACGACCACGCGTGGAAGGGCCGCACGTTACCGTGGCCCATTGCCACCGTCCCTCTCCGGCGGTGGAACAAGCCGTAGAGCTCCTACGTCTAAGGCTGTAGACCGTCTACGACTATGGCGAAGACACCCGACGATCGCCGCCTCGAGCTTCTTCAGGGCACCCTCGACATGCTCATTCTTCGCACCCTCCAGTGGGGGCCCCAGCATGGCCACGGAATTGGCCAAGCCATCCGATCGCAATCCGACGACCTGCTCAAGGTCGAAACCGGCTCGCTCTATCCGGCGCTGCACCGTCTCGAAAGACGCGGGTGGCTGAAGTCCGAGTGGGGAGTAAGCGAGGCCAATCAGCGGGCGAAGTACTACCGGCTCACTGCCACAGGGAAGGCGCAGTTGTTACGCGAACGGGATCGCTGGTCGCAACTGGTGCACGCGATCGGTCGAATCATGAACCCCGCGCCGGCGGGCGAGGAATAACCCCATGCGCGCTTGCCGCACCGCATCGGCGGAGTAGAAGTCATTTCATAAACACCGCCGCAGGATGAGGCAACAGGCGAGGTGCAAGCATTCCCAGAAAGTTCTCTGCGTGACGCTCGTAACGCACGAGGATCCGTCGGTAGTTTCTGAAGCCACGCGAATTGCCGTTCCACCTTCCACCCGGCGGGTATCGACGAAGCGGTCGGCCATCCTGCGTCTTGCGCTTGCGTCGGTGAGGAGCGATCAGCTCGACCACTCGCTGTGCCAGTTCGGCATCGAGCTGCATCAAGACCAAGTTCATCGAGCAGGCCGCCGACGGCTCACCTCGACGACGGTCATGCCCCGTGGCGCGGAGCGGTTCACCCGGCAAGAGTGAATCTAGAACCGAGGCCTTGCACAGGCGTCGCGTGCAGCAACCGCTATGGGCCTCTGAATACAACTTGACACGTGTCGCGATAGAGTATTAGTGTTCTATATGACTATAACACTTGAGACGAAGAAAAGATGAAAGCCCTTCGCTTTGCGCCTGAAATGGTCGGAAACCCTGATGGACCGTGAGTGGAACGACGGTCAGCCGATTTACCGCCAGGTTCGGGACCGTGTCGTCGCGATGATCCTCGATGACGTTCTCAAGGAAGGCGACGCACTGCCCTCCGTGCGCACGGTGGCGGCTGAATATCGGATCAATCCGCTCACAGTCCTGAAGGGTTACCAGCAACTGGTCGACGAAGGACTGGTGGAGACGCGGCGCGGCCGCGGCATGTTTATCAGTGCTGGCACCCGCGATCTGTTGCTGCAGGGCGAGCGGCAGAAGTTTCTTGGCGACGAGTGGCCCAGGATCTATCGGACCATTCGGCGGCTCGGCTTGACGGCGGAGGACCTCTTGCACGGCGCGCCCGGCGAGCCGGCTTCGGATGTCGCCCAGCCAAAGCCCCTCGCGCCCCATTCTCCCGAGGAGGAGCGCTAACCCATGGCGTACATAGAAGCCCGCGGGCTCCGCAAGACGTACGGCACGACCGTCGCGCTGGACGACCTCGATATGCGTATAGAAGAGGGCCGCATCGTCGGACTCATCGGTCCCAACGGCGCCGGCAAGACCACGGCCCTGAACGCGATCGTCGGCCTCACGCCCTATGAGGGGCACCTGAACGTGCTCGGGCGCAACCCCTGGACCGAGCGCGATCGGCTGATGCGCGACGTGTGCTTCATCGCCGACGTCGCCGTGATGCCGCGCTGGATACGGGTGTCGCAGGCGCTCGAGTACGTCGCCGGCGTCCATCCGCGGTTCGACCGCGCGAAAGCCGAAACCTTTCTCGCGAAGACCACTATCCGGCCAACCAGCAAGGTCAGGGAACTGTCGAAGGGCATGGTGACGCAACTGCACCTCGCGGTGGTGATGGCCATCGACGCGCGACTGCTGGTGCTCGACGAGCCCACGCTCGGACTCGACATCCTGTATCGGAAGCAGTTCTACGATTCTCTGCTCAACGACTACTTCGAGCGCAGCCGCACCGTTGTCGTGGCCACGCACCAGGTGGAGGAGATCGAGCACGTCCTCACCGACCTAATGTTCATCGACCGCGGCCGCATCGTGTTCAGCCGGAGCATGGACGAGGTTGAGGCGCACTACCGCGAGGTATTGGTGCATCCCGACAAGATCGCGACAGCGCGGGCGCTCAATCCGATCTATGAGCGGCAGGGAATCGGCCGCAGCGTCCTGTTGTTCGAGGCTGTGGACCGGCAGCAACTGACGGCGCTGGGCGACGTGCGGACTCCCAGCATCGCCGATCTGTTCGTTGCCGTCATGACAAATCGCAGCCGCCAGGCACGAGGAGCCACGCAATGAATACCCAATCGAATGCGATGGCGGAAACCCAGTCGCCGTCCGAGGCGATAACGCCGTTGGAGATCTCGCCGGCACGGCGGCTGTACTGGTCGGTGCGGCGCGAGCTTTGGGAGAACCGGTCCATCTATCTCGCGCCGCTGGCTGTCGCCGCCGTGTTCCTGGTCGGCTTCTTCATCGCGCTCATCAACCTGCCGGACAGGATGCGTGCCACCCTGACGCTCAGCCCGACGCAGCAACACGAGGCCATCGAGCAGCCGTATGTGATCGTCGCGCTCATGCTCATGTTCATCGATCTTCTCGTCGCGGTGTTCTATTCTCTCGATGCGCTGTACGGGGAGCGCCGCGACCGCAGCATCCTCTTCTGGAAATCGCTGCCGGTCTCCGATCTCACGACCCTGCTCTCCAAAGCGAGTATCCCAATCCTGGTGCTCCCGCTGGTGACGGTCGCAGTCACCGCGGTTACGCAGCTGATCATGCTGCTGGTGAGCAGCGCCGTGCTCGCGGGGAGCGGGATGAGCGCCGCGACGGTGTGGACCCATGTGCCGTTCTTCAGGACCTTGCTGATCAATCTCGGTCACCTTGTGGCGTACCACGGCATCTGGTACGCGCCGTTCTACGCGTGGCTGCTGATGGTGTCGGCGTGGGCGAGGCGCGCCCCATTTCTCTGGGCCACGCTACCGCCAGTGGCACTCGGTGCCGCCGAGAAGATTGCTTTCAACACTTCGTATTTCGCCGCGATGGTGCAGTACCGCCTCATTGGCGGCCCGGAACCCGACGCGCCCGCAGGCAGGATGACGATGGACATGCTGGCACTACAGCCTATGGGGCAATTCCTGACCAGCCCGGGGCTGTGGATCGGCCTGGCCGTCACCGCGGCCTTCCTGTTCGCGGCGCTCCGGCTGCGCCGCTCTCGCGGACCGCTCTGATCGACATCCTGAAGGAGCAGACTCGAGGAGCGAAAAGGATAGCTGGAGTGCAACATGCCCATCGCACACACCGACGAACCGACTCTGCGGAAACCACTCCGGCTATGGCCCGGGGTACTCGCCGTAGTGCTGCTGTGGTTGGCAGCGGTCGTGGCGTCGCTGATGCCGGCGGCTCGCGCGTCGCGGGTGGATGTGGTGCAAGCGCTCCGATCGGAATAGCGGGCGGAGGTGAATTGTGCGAATGACCTTGCTGGTACACGTCCTCGCGGGTTGCCTGGGACTCGTGTTCGGCTATGTCGCGCTCTATGCAGCGAAGGGAGCAACGCTGCATCGCAAGAGCGGGATGCTGTTTGTTTACGTGATGCTCGCGCTGTCGGTCACCGGTGCAGTGATGGCGTTTGGAGGCAAGTGGCAGACGGTGAATGTTCCGGCGGCGGTGCTCACGGCGTATCTGGTCGTGACCGCGCTGACCACGGTCCGACGTCCTGCCGCAGCATCGGGTTGGCTGAATGTCGGTGCCATGGTCGTGGCATTGGCTGTGGGCCTGCTTTGCCTCACGTTCGGGCTCGAGGCGATCGCCAATGGTGGCAATCGGAACGGAGTCCCGGCGTTTGCGTATTTGATGTTTGCAGCCGTCGGACTGCTCGGCGGTGCAGGGGATATTCGGATGATCCGGTCGGGGAGCCTCGGGGGCGCGCGTCGACTCGCACGGCATCTGTGGCGTATGTGTTTCGCGCTGTACATTGCAGCCGCTTCGTTTTTTCTGGGCCCAACAGGGCGAGTACCTGAGGTGCTCCACATTCCGGCTCTTCTGCCCATTCCAGTGCTGGTCCCGCTCCTCGCCATGCTGTATTGGCTGTGGCGCCTGCGCATCAGAAGGGCCAGTTCGCCTCTCAATGGACCTGAGCACTACGGGACAGCTCGCGCGATCTCCCAGAAGCGACAAGCGTCGTTCCTCTGTGTGTTGACGACGATTGCGGCGTCCGTTGCTGGACTTGAAGCGCAATACAAGGCTCTGCGCAACGAGTTCGGCCAGCCGGACCTGCAAGGTGTGTGGAACTTCAGTTCCGATGTGCCGCTCGAACGATCTAAGGAATTTGCGGACAAGAAGTTCTTTACCCGGGATGAGCTCGCGAAGCAAAACATCGCTCGAGAGACCGCGTTGAACGGGCTCGCCAAGCTCGCGCCTGTTGAAGTTGCCGACAGGATTTGGCTCGATTACAAGGCCCAGGCTGAAAATCTGCGCACGTCGCTCATCATCTATCCCGACAATGGCCGCATGCCACCGATGGTCGAAGGGGTTCGACGAATTGGCGGTCTTGCGGCCATTATTGCCGGCGACATCCCCGGCAGTCGTCCGGTGCGATTCTTCTTCGGCGGAATCGGCAAGGACGGACCAGAAGATCGCGGCCTGGCTGAGCGTTGTCTCGTTGGATCGAACGCCCGCCCCCCATTGATGCCTGGCTTCGACAGCAACTACGTACAGATATTTCAATCGACCGATCACATAGTGTTGCTGGCAGATACCTTCCACGGCACGAGGATGGTTCCGCTCGACGGCAGACCTCACGTGGGTGAAAAACTTCGGAGTTGGTCTGGTGACTCGAGGGGACGTTGGGAAGGCGAAACCTTGGTCGTCGAAACCAGGAACTTCAACGGCCTCACTCAAAGCTTTAACGATGCGGGGACCTCCTACGACGAGGTGGTCACCGAGCGATTCACACGAGTATCCGAGAACGTGCTCGAGTACGAAGCCACCGTCGTGGACCCGAAGACATTCCAGGACAAAGTCGTCCTGTCATTCCCCATGGCCAAGGTCGATGTTCGCATCTATGAAACTGCGTGTCACGAAGGCAACTACAGCATGGCGAATACGCTTGCCGGTGCCCGCACGGAAGAGCAAGAGGCGCTAAAAACGAAACGATAGCATTTGTGATCGAGCTGATTTTATGTCCATAGCACAAAGCAATGAACCGACTCGTCGTAAGCCGCTCCGGCTCTGGCCCGGCGTCCTCGCCACGGTGATTGGCTGGCTGACCTGGTTCGCGGTCCCAATCGTCCTTCCCGACTATTCGGTCCTTGGAGTGCTTGGCGGAGTCGCCGGCGGGTTGGGTGTCCTCGTCTGGTGGCTGTTCTTCAGCCGCGCGCGGTGGTACGAGCGCGTGGGCGCGATCGTCGTGATGGTGGTCGCGGTATTTGCGACAACACGCCTGGTTCACGAGTCCATTTCGAACGGGATGATGGGCATGATGTTGCCCTTCTTCTCCATCCCGGTCCTGGGGCTCGCGCTGGTGGCGTGGGCGGTGGCCTGCGGTCGCCTCTCCGGCGGGCCTCGGAGCGCGTCGCTCGTTGCCGCCATCGCGCTCGCGTGCGGCGCGTTCACGCTCATACGTACGGGTGGAATTACTGGCACCGCGGAATCGGATCTTCATTGGCGGTGGACGCCGACTCCCGAGGAGCGGCTCCTGGCACAGGCTGAGCCCCCGCTCCCGGTTCCTCCGCCAGCCGCCCCCGAGGCTCGTGAAACTCCAATCCCATCGACTCCGCACGGGGTAAGCCCCTCGACTTCGCTCGGGGCAAGCGCGCCAGTCCCTCCGACGGCTTCGGCGGCGGCCAAGACCGAACCGGCCGCCCCGTCGGAAGCGAAGACCAACGCCGAGTGGCCCGGCTTTCGCGGGCCCGAGCGCGATAGCCTCATTCGGGGCGTGCGGCTCGAGACCGACTGGTCCCAGAAGCCGCCGGTGGAGTTGTGGCGCCGCCCGATCGGACCTGGTTGGTCGTCTTTCGCGGTGCACGGCAATCTGTTCTACACGCAGGAGCAGCGTGGTGAGGACGAGATCGTCTCTGCCTACAACCTGAAGACCGGTGAGCCGGTATGGAGACACCGCGACCCGGTTCGGTTCTGGGAATCGAATGGCGGCGCCGGTCCGCGCGCGACGCCGACTTTGAGCAACGGTCGCGTTTACAGTCTCGGAGCGACTGGAGTCCTGAACGCGCTCGATGCTCGCGACGGCTCCGTCGTCTGGTCGCGCAACGCAGCATCCGACACCGGTGCACAGCTCCCGGGTTGGGGCTTCGCGGGCTCGCCGCTGGTGGTTGGGGACACCGTGATCGTCGCCACCTCCGGACGGCTCGCCTCCTACGACATCGCCACCGGGAAGCCGAGATGGGTTGCCCAGACGCTGGGTGGGAGCTACAGCTCACCACATTTGGCCACGATCGATGGAGTCGAGCAGATCCTGATGCTGAGCGGAGGCGGCGCGACCAGCGTCGCGCCCGCCGACGGCACGAAGCTCTGGGAGCATCCCGGTTCGGGAAGCAACGTCGTGCAGCCGGCTCTCACGGCGGAGGGCGACGTCCTGGTTGGCGCCATGGACTCCAGCGCCAGTGGGGTCGGCACGGTCCGCATCGCGATCGCGCATGGAGAAGGCGGATGGAGCGTGCACGAGCGCTGGACATCGCGCGGGCTGAAGCCCTCCTTCAACGACTTTGTCGTACACAAAGGGCATGCCTTCGGCTTCGACGGCAGCATTCTCGCGTCAATCGATCTCCAGGACGGCAAGCGCAATTGGAAGGGCGGACGCTACGGCAACGGTCAGCTCGTCCTCTTGTCCGATCAGGACTTGCTGCTGGTTGTCTCGGAGGAAGGTGAGCTCGCGCTCGTCGGTGCAACGCCCGATCAGTTCAGAGAGATCGCACGAGTTCCGGCGCTCGACGGCAAGACGTGGAACCATCCGGTTCTGGTCGGCGATGTCCTGCTGGTTCGCAACGGTGAAGAGATGGCGGCGTTCCGGCTGTCGCTCGCGGGTCGCTGAGGGGCTATTCCGGTTCGTGCCGTTGCAGTTCGATGATGTTGCCTTCCGGGTCGCGGGTATACGTCCAGGTGATTGTGCCGGCTCCTGGGAGCCTCACCACTTCAATCGTACCAACGGCAGCGCCGCCGGCGGCCAGGACCGCGTCGCGGGCGGTCCTCACATCGTCAACGGCAAACGCGATATGCCCAAAGCCTGGGCGGTTGGCGACCGGCGGCAGAGTGTCGGCGAGTTCCAGGTACCTGAAATACTTCCAGCGTGGGACCTTCGCGCCCGAACCCGGGTAGTCGCAGATGAACGCCCTGGATGCGAGCGCCCGCGACCCCAGATCCGCGTTCAATCGATTCACCCACAAGATCGCGCTCCGGGAGAACTCGCACGCAGCCGAAAACGTTCTCATAGAAGGCGGCGAGTTTTCGCCAATCCCGCGCAATCAAGTTCGTGTGCACGTATTTCATAGCCTGCTCTACGCGCCCGGCCGACACCATTGTCCCAGCCGTTCCTCGAGAATCCTGGCGGCACCGGACGGATCTGTCTGAACGCGCTGAAACTCGTCGTCCGACTCCAATATGACCTCGCCGAGATGCTCGTGCAGCCCGGGTTGTTTGCCAAAGAGTCGTTCCCCTGTCGGATACCAACTCCTGACGAGAATCACTTTCCACCGGGCTTCTTCATAGACGAGGAGTAAGCCCATCGCCGGGCGCCGTGGCGCCGTCCCCGTGTGCGAAAGGCGAGGGGAGAGCGTAGCGACGAGCGCGTCACGATCGCTGCCCTGAAAGTAGGACGGCCGCGAGGGGTACTGCGCGAGCAGTCCAGAATCCAGGCCTTGTGCTTTCAGTGTGTCGAGGTACTTCCAGATCGGGCCTCGTTGTTTTCGAAACTGAAGGTGATAGTGCCATTGCGTGTTGAACCCTTCCCCTGCGATCCATACCTCATAATCTGAAGGGCCCGTTTCCGATCCAAGCGCGCGGGCGACGCTCAACGCCACCGCGAGCCTGAAGGGCTCGAAACACAACGACTGTGGTTCGTGCGCCGCAGACCTGACAACCCCGTGGTGGCGACCGTACGGCGCGGCATTGCGCGTCAGCACCAGATCCTGACCGCAGAGCGTGAACTCCTGCCTGACGAGATTGGGAAAGCAAAGCCCTTTCCGTCGGCATACATCAGGATCGTTCACGGTTGCTGCCGGGACGCTGCCCGGCTTGAGGTCGACCGCCGCGGCGCGCTTCTTCGCTTCGTCGGTCCCGAGGAAGACGAATTTCACGGGTGCGCCGCAAGAGAGGACGGCCGTTCGGCACGATCGATCGACGAATCGGTATTTCGGGAGTCCAAGGCCAGCCCGCAGCTCGGGATCAAGCCTGTTCGCCTTGCCAAGCTCTTCCTCGACTCGCTCGAGATATTCGAACATGGCCTCAACCGTCGCCAGTATCAATCGATCACTTGGAACGCCGCTCGACATTGTTGCACCTAGGAAACCTTTCAACGCTAAGGACACAGAGGACCCGGAGCCCGCAGAGAAATCCCTTAAAGGTTAGGATTCCTCAGCGTGCCTCGGCGGCCCCTGCGACCGCTGCGTTGAGCCCTTGAATACTGAGAACTGAAAAACCAGATCAAACATTGACCGTCGGGAAATCATACGGTAAAGAATGATGAACGAGATGACCAGGGAGGAGTCAATGCACCAGTGCCGGTTTTCGTCGCGACAGATGCTGCAGGGTGCGGCTGTCTTCATTGTCGTCTCGCTGACTCTGCCGTCAGCCATCGCTCAAACACCTTCACGGACGACGACAGAGACAGGGGCGGCGGGGTCGTTCTTGGGGCGTACTGCCTGGGGCGATCCGGATCTTCAGGGAACCTGGGATTTCACCACGATTACCCCACTGCAGCGGCCACCGGAGTTTGCCGGTCGAGACTTTCTCACGGAAAGCGAGGCCGCTGCGATTGAAAAGCAAATCAATCAGCAGCGGTTTGAAACCGAGGCCAGGTCGCCAGGATCACTAGGTGCCGCCGGCCGACCGGACTCGGACCCCGGCATCTACAACCTGGGCTGGTGGTGGGAGCCGGACGGGCGCAGACTGGTGCACACCAGGAGAACGGCTCTCGTGGTCGATCCGCCCGATGGTCGCCTCCCGCCGTTGACGGCAGAGGCCCAGACGATCCAGCGTGCTCGGGAAACTGCCCGCGAGCATCCTCGGGGACCAGAAGACCTCCCACTGGCGGAACGCTGCATCATGGGGTTCAACTCGGGTCCACCCGTGGTGCCGGGGCCGTACAACAATCTGATCCAGATTTTTCAAAGTCCCGGATACGTAGTCATCGTCAACGAGATGGTGCACGACGTGCGCATCATCCCGCTCGATGGAAGCCCACCCCTGGGCGACACGCTTCGATTCTGGATGGGCGACTCTCGTGGCCGTTGGGAAGGCAATACGCTCGTTGTCGAGTCGCGAAACTTCACCGACAACGGAACCGGGACGTTCGGCCTTCCGGGATTGACTGACCGGAACATGCGGCTGATCGAACGCTTCACTCGCACGGACGACGTTGTGCTCACTTACCGGTTTACGGTGGACGATCCGACGGTCTGGACGCGACCGTGGAGCGCCGAGGTTCCGATGAGGAGGATTGACGGCTTCGTCATGGAGTACGGGTGTCACGAAGGAAACTATGGCCTCGCCAACATTCTCGCGGGTGCTCGCGCCGAGGAACGATGACTCGACTGCCCGAACCCCGAATCCCGAACCGCGAACCCCAAGGATGCCGCCGCAATGGACGTAAGGGCCGCCGACCCACGTGAAATCAATCATCTGGCTCAGTTGTGGTTCGAGGGCTGGCACGAGGCTCATGCGCAAATTGTGCCGCTCGAGCTCACGCAACTTCGGACCCTGGAGAGTTTCAGAGACAGACTTCAGGCGGCCCTTCCGCAAATCCGCGTCGTTGGCCCGTTTCGCTCACCTCTTGGGTTCTGCGTTCTGAAGGGCGCCGAACTCGATCAGCTTTTCGTCTCGGCACCGGCGCGCGGGTCTGGTGCTGCCCACGCGTTGATGGCCGATGCAGAGGCACGGCTTCTTGCAAGCGGTGTCGAAACAGCGTGGCTCGCCTGCGCGATTGGAAACGAACGGGCGGCCCGTTTCTACGAAAAATGCGGATGGCAGCGAGTTGGAACGATGGTCAACCAGGCTGAGACGCTGGAAGGAACATTTCCGCTCGAAGTGTGGCGGTATGAGAAATCCCTGACGCGATGACAGCTGGATCTGGCCTCTCGACCTCAGCGGTCCGGTTCACGTCAGCGCCAGGTAGTCGTGAACCAATCGTACAGCCATTGATCCTTCACCCACGGCTGACGCCACGCGGTTCATGGCGCCGGCGCGAACGTCTCCAGCCGCAAACACGCCTGGCGCGCTGGTCTCGAGAGGCATTGGTTCACGACCCTCCTTCCAGATGCGCTCGTACGCGGCGTCTGCCAGCAGATCCCTGCCGGTGATGATGAACCCCTTGGAGTCGCGCAGCACAACGGCGGGCAGCCAGTCGCTTCGCGGCCTGGTGCCAATGAATACGAAGACCGCGTCGACGTCCTCCACCTGACTCTCTCCGTTTTCCAGCGTGAGCGCCACGCGTTCCACGTGGTCGTTCCCATCGACACGTGCGAGTTCGGTACAGGCTCTCAGCCGGATGTTCTTCGTGTTCTCAATCTGCTCGATGAGGTACCGCGACATCGTGTGGCGCAACGAATCGCGCCGCACGACAATCTGCACGTCCTTCGCGTAGCGCGACAGGTACATGGCCGCTTGTCCCGCCGAGTTCCCCCCACCCACAACGAGAACACGCCGGTCACTGAACGCGGGTGCCTCTGTCGTTGCCGCCCCGTAATACACTCCCGCCCCGGTATGGTCTGCAACACCCGGCGCAGGATGCTGGCGGTACTCCATGCCTGTCGCAGCCAGCAGGGTCCGCGCGACGATCTCACGCCCGTCACTGAGCGTCAGGTGCTTGTATCCCGCGTCGATGGAGACCCCGGTCACTTCGAGCGGCACGAGTAACTCTGCCCCAAGCCTGTCTGCCTGCGCCACGGCGCGCCGCGTCAGTTCGCTGCCGCTGACGCCCTTGGGAAACCCGAGATAGTTTTCAATCTTGGAACTGCTGCCCGCCTGCCCCCCCGGCGAGTGTCGATCGAGCAACAGCGTCCGTAAACCCTCTGATGCGCCGTAAACGGCCGCTGCGAGGCCGGCAGGACCGGCGCCCGCAATGACGAGGTCGTACAAATCGCGGCGGGCCGAAAGTGATTTGCCGAGACGCTCGGCCACCTGCCGTAGCTCGGGGCTACGCAGCACCGACCCATCTTCGAAAAACAGCGCCGGAAGTTCGCCTTCGGCAATGACGGCCGCGTCGAGCAGGCTTTGCGTATCTGGGTTCCGCGCCACGTCGAGCCATCGATAAGGGATGAGGTTGCCGCTCAGAAAGTCTTTGATCGCGTGCGATCGAGGCGACCACTGGTGTCCAACCAGCCTCAATCCTTTTGCCTCGGGAAGATATTCGGCCTGCCACTGGTCGAGGAGATCGTCGATGACCGGAAACAGGCGTTCCTCCGGCGGATCCCACGGCTTCGAGAGATAGTGATCGAGGTGCGACACATTGATGGCCTTGATGGCCGCCTCGATGTCTGAATAGGCCGTGAGCAGCACGCGCCGCGCCAGCGGATAGATGTCGAGGGATTCTGCGAGCAGGTCGGTGCCCTGAATGCCCGGCATCCGCTGGTCACTGATTACGATGGCCAGCGAGTCGCCGCGCGCCTTGAGCTCGCGGATGGTGGCAAGGGCCTCTTCGCCGGAAGATGCGCCCATGACGGTGTAGGACTCCCGGTAATGCGCGCGAAGATCACGGCGCACCGCAGCGAGCACCTGGGGATCGTCGTCAACGACAAGGAGTACGGGCTTGTTCACGATCGTCCACCGGCGTCGGCAAGCGGCAAGGAGACGCGAAATTCGGTTCGCCCCGGAACTGTCTCGATCTCAATCTCGGCATCGTTGTGGGTGAGCAGGCGCCTGACGATATCGAGCCCCAGGCCGGTGCCTTTTCCAACCGGCTTGGTGGTGAAGAAGGGTTCGAACAAGCGATCGCGAATCTCGGCTGGGATGCCCGGCCCGTTGTCGACGATACGGACCACCACGCGCTGCCGCTCACACGTCGCGGTCACCTCGACCAGACCGGAATCAGGGGCGGCATCGAGCGCGTTGTCGATCAGATTGGCCCAGATCTGGTTGAGCTCGCCGACGAAGCCATGCACGCGCGGGAGTCCTGGTTCCACGTCGACGGTGACGGCAATCGATTTCGATCGGGCTTTTGCGTTCAGAACCGCGACCGTGTTGCCCAGGCTCGATTTCAGGTCCACGGGGCAGGCCACGGTAGCTTGATCCATGTGCGTGAATCCCTTGATGGCCGTGACCAGGCCAGCGATCCGCGTTGCGGCCTCACGAATGTCCGCCGCGATCCCGCGAGCGGAGCATCCCGCTGCCGCCCATCGGAGCACCTCGCCGAGCGGCGGCCCGCTCACGGCCCGGGCAATTCGATCGAGCGCATCCACCGTGACGGAGGTCTCGGAGAGAGCGCCGGCAATGGCCGTGTCGACGCTGTGATCCGTCAGCCAATCGGCGATCGCGTCCTCACGCTGGGCCTGTTGGATTGGAGACAACACGCCGGGCACACGCGTGGCGAGGCACGACCCTCGCAGGGCATCGATGGCGGCAAGTTGGGCCTCATTGAGCCCGACCGCGCCGAGCGCGTGTGTCGCCCGCTCGGCGTCCTCCAGCCGGTCCTCGAGCAGCACGGCATTCCGTTCGATCGCGGAAGCCGGGTTGTTCAGCTCGTGAGCGAGTCCTGCGGACAGCTTTCCGAGCGAAATCATCTTCTCGTCCTTCAGATCGCTCGACGTAAAGACCCGAGCGCGATCGAGCATCTTGTGCACGAGGAGCGACGTGATCTCATGGCAGTCGCGAATCATTGCGGCGAGGTCTTCGCGCGGGACCGCGAGAATCTCCGAGGGCTCTTGCGCGACCGAGTCGCCGGGAGGATTCACCAGACGGGAGTAGGGGAGCATGCCGGCAACATCCCCGGCTCGCCATTCGAGCACCTTGTGACGCCCGGCACCACGATCCACAAAAATCGCGATGTGGCCCGTGAGCACGACGAAGAGGCCCGACACGGGCGCGTCTTTCGCGCTCAGCACCTCCCCTTCCTTCAGGTGTCGCAGAGATCCGTGTGCGACCAGCCACGCGAGCTCCTCACGCGGCGCGGCACCGACGGTCTTGTGCGCGGCGAGCCGATCGACGAGATCTGTCGCGGTCACAGCCGGGATGTTTTATGGCCGGCCTGGCGCCGTGGGCTGGAGGGTTGGCATTTTGCCTTGCGACTCGACCAGGCGTCGCGCGAGGTAGTTGACAACCTGGGCGTCGGTCCTCACAGAGGTGATATAGGCTGCGCGCAGCAGTTGCTCCTTGCGCCCTTTGAGTGTTTCTGTGATGCGCTCTCGCACCGCCGGCATGGACAGGTCGCGCTGACCTGGCAACTCGTGCGCGACCACCAGCACGATGCTATGAGCGCCTCCCGCGCTCACGACGTTGACCGTACCCGGCGCTTTGTTCAGCACCGCGTCACGCAACTGCGGTGGCGCCTGCTTCAGCCTCGAGACAGGCACGAAGCCCAAGTCACCGCCGCGCGGTGCCGACTCAGGATCTTCGGAATAGTCAATCGCCAGGTCTCGGAAGTTTGCGCCGCCCTTGAAGCGTTCCATCAGCATGGCGACCTTCGCTGATGCTGCCTGCGGTGTGGCGGCATCGTCTCCGGTACGGTTGGCCAATTGCGCATCGCGCACCGGGGTACACGATAATTTGCGCGATGTGATAAGCCTCTTCCGCAACGTTGAACTGCGCGCGATTCGCGTTGAAGAAATCGGTGACGTCCTGATCCGTCACGGCAATCTTTGACCCGATCTCCTGCTCGAACACCTTCTGGGCGAGCAGTTCGCGCCGCAGTCCTTCTCGCATGTCCGTCGCCGTCAGGCCGCGTCGCGTCAGCTCTTGCTGAAAGGCCTCGTCGGAATGTTCTTCCTCGCCTCCCCGTACGCGGTGTCGAGCTCGCCGTCTGGGAACTTCGATTTTCAGCTCGCGTGCCTTCGCGAGCAGAATGTCCTGGACGATGAGGTCGTTGAGGAGACTGAGCTTCGCCGTGAGCGCCTCCTCCTCCGACAGGGCTGCGCCGGGTCTCGTGCCCGTCTGAATGCCTTCTCGACGTCGTCGCGCTTAATCTCCCGACCGTCCACGACCGCCCATGTGTCAGCGGAAACCGTCACCTCCGGCGCTGCTGGGGTCGAGCGGCACGCCGTAGAAAAGAACGCGGCCACCAGCGCGCTCAGCACGACAAACAGATGGCGATGTTGGTGGTTGGACGACTGTGTGAGAGTAGGCATGGTGTAAAAACGGTCACATTGTACGTCAGGCGACCTATTCAACCTTCACGCGCTTCAGGAACTGCTGGTTTTCGTGGCAGATGAATTCGATCAACTCTGAGCCGTCCGCGATAATCCGCTGGTCGATTCTGACCGTAAAGGGGCGCGTATACGCCTTCGGATCGTCGAGTGTGAATTCAATGTCCAGTTGCCCGAAGTTCACTCGACGGAACCGTTCGGTCACCTTTGCGGCCTCGGTCATCGGGCTGCCTCTGGCGTCGAGCCATCCATCGCCCCGGTAATTGTTCGTTTCGACTACGAGTGTGTCGCCTTCCCAGCGGCCCACGGAATATCCATACCAGTACGGCTGTGGCACTCCCTGAGGTGGGAGCGGTCGGCCGTCCATGAAGATCGTGCGAAGGCCATAGTTCGTCTCGTAAATGATGAGGATCTGTTTCGGCGTTTGCACGACCTTGAGCGGCTGCGGATCCAGGTGCAGCTGCAACAGGCTTTCGGGGAGACAGAGCCCGTCCGGGTTGTCTTTGCTGTATTCCGCGGCGCGCTTCCGCTGGAGTTCTGCCGCCCAGGGCTGAAACGGCAGTCCGTCCTTGAACCCGATCCCGGCGTTGCCGAAACTTGCCAGCGGGGGCCGTCCGGCTGGCGGGCCGCTCGGTTCAGCATTTGCCCGGCTCATCCAGATCCCTGACAAGTCCGGTTTGCCGTCGGCCGTCCTTGGCGCAGGCGCGGTGAGATCTAACTTGCCGTCAAGCCCTTTCGGTACCCCGGACAGCGGATGCAGCGGCCATTGGGCAGACAGCGACGGTGACAGCGCAGCCACGATCGTGGCCAATACGGCCCAGGTGAACGGGCGTTTCATGTCAGCTCCTGCTCGTGCACCGACACTACCGCCCTTCACTTTACTCTCTTCGAAACTGGAGCCGCACCTCCATCTGCGACGCGCCTCGGCGCGTCACTTGAGGATCACCACGGGACCTCGCACCCGGCACAGCACCAAGCACCACGCACCCGGCACCAAGCACCCTTACCGTCCAGACGACGAGTCTCCCAGCAACTCCCTCACGAGATCATCGAGACGGTCGTAGCTGGTGGCAGCGCCCCCGGTCATTCCGGACTTGAGCACCGTGTCACGCACTTCCATCGAAGGATAGAGGCACGTGGCGGTGAGGCGGGTTTTGCCTCCCTCCTCGGTAAAGACCGAGGTTACGACTGATTCGACGTCAGGAAAGGGTTCGTAGATCTCCGTGAAGACGAGGCGTTCAGGTGCGGCAATCTCGCGATACACCCCATAGAACGTGACGTCGCCCTGGGGGCCGCGACCCACGAAGCGCCAGCTGCCGCCGGGGCGGAGATCGATTTCGCAGACGACCACTGAGTACCGCTCGTCGAGGATTCCCCACCATCGCCTGACGTGCTCGGGCTTTGTCATGGCCTCGAATACGAGACGTCGGGGCGCGTCGAACAGACGTGTCAGCACGATCTCGCGATCCGAAGGTGTCGTTGACTTGAACGTGTCGCTATTTCCTACGCGGCTTACGGGCATGTTTCTTCTCCTTCTTTTTCAGCTCCTGCAAATACGCATCAAGTCGGTCGAGGCGGGCCTCCCAGATGTGGCGATAGCGCTCGGCCCAGTCGGCCACGTCCTTGAGGGGGCCAGCCTCGAGCCGGCACGGGCGCCACTGGGCTTCGCGTCCCCGCGCAATGAGACCTGCACGCTCGAGCACACGAAGGTGCTTCGAAACGGCGGGCATGCTCATGTCGAAAGGCTCTGCAAGCTCGGTGACGGAGCATTCGCCCGAGACCAGGCGCGCCAGGATCGCCCGTCGCGTCGGGTCCGCCAGGGCGGCAAACGTCGTACTGAGGTGGTCGGTGGGCATCGTGTGCTGAACCGTTCAGTTAAATAACCGATAGGTTTAATACATCACCCAAACGCTGCTTGTCAAGCCCGTTTCTCCTGGGCCAACGGGGTCAGTGATTTCCCAGAACCTTTGGGAAGCGGTCGGGCACGAGGTTCAACTGGATCTTGTGTTCGAGGAACGCCTTGAGCCCCGCGAGCACCAGCGCAAACCCTTCCGTCGAATTGAGGGCCTGCTTGACGAGCTGGTCCGGATCGCCGCGGAATCCGGCATTGGTGATGGTCACGAACGTCGTGTCAACAGACAAGGACTTGAAGACCCATTCAACCGTGGTGGGCGCATGCTCACCAGGCCATTCGATGAGGATCCGCGCGTCAGGCTCGATGGCCTTCACCGTGACCGGCATCGAGACGCCGTACATGTCCCATTCCCATTGAACCTGCTTCCCAACCTGCAGCCGGCCGCTGCCCTTGGTAAACCAGAATTTGGTGGTGATGTCGGGGTTGACGAAGGCCTCGAACACATCCGTCGCAGGTCTTCGTATGAGCATGCCCGTCGTGGCCACCGGCGCTTCGGTCAGCTGCATTGTGTTCATTGAAAAGTCCTTTCGGCGAGGGGTTCACAACATGCCGTTGGGGTTCACCGACTCGGCTGGCACTGGCTGACCGACATCCCAGAGTTCAACGATGCGCTCGCCCTCGAATCTGAAGAGGTGGACGACCACGGCGCCTCGGTCGGTCGACTTCTGTCGCACGTGCGAATGCACAGCGACAAGATTGCCGTCTTCGAGGGCACGCAGAACGTCGAGACGCTTGTCTGGATTCTGGCGGGCGTTCTCTTCCATGCCGGTCATCAACGCCTGTGCGTCACCCGCAAAGAACGGATTGTGATGGCGAAACCCGGTTCCGACGTACTTGGCGAAGGCGTCGCGGGCCCGCCCAGAAGCCGCCAGTTTGAGAAACGAAATAGCTGAATTTTTCTTGGATTCCATGACGTGGTCGACCGTGTTCCTTTCCCACACTGGTGCCCCGCACTGCCGCAGCAACTGCCGTGCCTGCCAATCAGCAGGACCAGCTGGTCACCGTTCGAGGGACCCTGTATCAGGGATATTCGCGCATAGCAATACCTGTCCGATTTCAATGCGCCCGACCTGGATGATGTGATGGAGCAGCGAGTGGTGGCCGGTCAGCGGTTCTCGCGACGGGCCGGCCTCCATTGCCAGCCATCGGATCGCCGTTCGATGCGTTTGAGTCGCATGCGGGAGTCGTTGGGATCGCGGCTCGGCGAACCCCAGATACGGACGCTGTCGCCGATGCGCAGCGTGTTCTTCGTGATGCCATCACGCTCGAGTTGCGACGTACCGCCCCATTCGGCCGCGTACGCTTTTGACCTGCCAAAAGCGTCCTGCCCCTGAACGAAGACCCACGAATGCGGGTTCTTGTACTGGAACTCGACGATATCGCCTTCGACTTCGATCGTGTCTTCCTCGATGTAGTACGCGGCAAACGTGTGGTGAGCCACCAGGGTATCGCTCAAAATGACAACGCTGCCGAGAGCGAGCGCGCAGAAGCACGCCTCGAAGCCTGCAGCGATGCGGAACTGATGAGTTCGCACGCCAGTCTCCACTCGTAATGGCCTGAATCAGCAGCCATTATACGGCGGATGCTATTCCGTCTTCAGTTCTCCGTATTCCGTCATCCGTGCTTGTCTGGCGTTTTCTTGATCAATCTGAGGGATTACGCATTTGCACGAACGGAAAACGGACGACGGAAAACTGAGAACTGCTCTTAATTGGTTCTCTTGGCGAGCTCCAGAAGATCGGCCTTGGTCATCGGCCGGTCGGGCTCGGGCGCGTGGACCATGACGTGCCGGTCGAAGTCCAGCTGCAGGCGTTCGATGTTCTGAACGAGCGTTGCAATCGACGGGTTGACGGGTTGACCTGGCCGCGGAACGTTGAAGTCCGCCGTGAACAGAATGCGCTCTTTGGGCAAGAACGCCACGACCATGCCGTCGCTATGTTCGAGTTTTTCAATGTGATGTAACTCGAGCGTGCGAGTATCGTCCCGGAGCACCATCTTCTCGATCACACCCTCCACCTTGGGTTTCTTGCGCGATTTCGCGAGGACATCTCCAACCAGCGTGCGCGGGGAGCCCAGGGCCTGCTCGAGAAAGTACTTGTTGTTGTCGTCGGTGAGGATGGTAATACCCTCTGCCACGAATGGCGGAAGTCCCCTGACGTGATCGAAGTGTGGATGGGTGTTGACGACGTACTTGATTCGCTTGTTGGGGATCAGGCGTTTTGTTTCGGCCATGATTGCCAGACCGCGGGCCTCGCTCTGTCCGCCTTCGAGCACGACCACGTGATCGCGAAACTCGACCGCCAGGGCCACGTATCCGCCAGTAATTCGATACACGCCGTCCGCGAGTTTCTCGGACGCGACAGCCGGTGGTGGGGGTGGTCCACTGGCACGCTCATCTGCTGGAGGAGGGGCCAGGAGTTCAGCAAGGTCCGGTGGATTCGCGCGGACGTCGTTGATTCCGACCACGAACATCTCCATTCCCGTGATTTTCTGCGAGATCCTCGTAGGCACCTTCAGGCCATCGAAGTCGTCATACTTCAAGTAGGTGAACTCGACGTGCATGTCGCCAAGGACGGGATGCTCGACCCAGGTTTCGACGCGGTCGACCATGTTCTCCGCGTTGATGTAGCCGATCACCGGATAGGATTTTCCTGACGGTGCCTTCTGGGCCGGACTCCACGTCACCTCTTGGTACTGGACGCCTTCAATCTTTCGAGATCGCACCGTCGCGTTGTTTGTGGCCGCCCCTCGCAGAAACCCCCATGGCGTCGTCCAGATTTGAAGGTGCTCGGTCCAAGCCAGATTGTCCGGCGTAATCGTCTGATCGTACGTGCCGGGTTCGGGGGGCGGCGCACCTTCAACGGCAGGCGGAAACGTATCGCCCGTGGCCCGAGACATCGGCTTCATGAAGTCGATGGTGCGCGTGTAATTTCTGATGGACGTTGACGCGAGTCGAGCAGAAATGCTTCGACTCTGACCGAAATTGCCTATCGCGGCCGATCCTGAATAGGTAATCGAGTCCAGGCCTTCTGCGCCCATCGCCTTGGACGCGTTCGCAATGACCATCTTGGCGTCCTGTGCGGACATGCTCACGAGCAGCATGCTGATCAGCATGACCGTCACGGCAAAAGTCTTCGACATCGCTGCCCTCCCCAGTCGGCCTGAATCTCCTGCATTTTTTACCATGTCTCTTGTTACTGGCACCATGGCCCGACCGGGTGTCTCAAAGCGCGAGATCCTTCGCGTCGAGACGCTGTATCATCGTCCGGGGGGTTCAGATGAAAGCCATTAGCTCGTCAATAGTCGCTGCAGCCCTGCTGTCGCTGCTCTCCGCACCTGCCGCCGCTCAATGGATCAACTATCCGACGCCGGGAATCCCGCGCCTGCCGGACGGGAAACCGAACCTGTCTGCGCCCACCCCTCGGACTCCGGACGGCAAGCCGGACCTGTCTGGGGTCTGGCGGGCCGGTCGCACCGGCGACTATGGGTACGATTACAACGTCGCCAGAAATCTGAAACCCGAGGACGTCCGCCCGTGGGCTGAGACCTTGCGCCTGCAGCGGGTCCAGGATTTCAGGAAAGACAGTCCGTTGGCGCACTGCCTGCCCGTGAGTGTTCCGTTCCTCAATTTTCGAGGCCTGTCGAGAATCGTTCAGACACCGAGTTTGATCGTGATACTCCACGAGTCGCCCAACAGTCCCCATCGAACCATCTTTACCGATGGTCGTGAGCTGCCGAACGATCCCAATCCCGCCTGGTTGGGATACTCGATTGGGCATTGGGAAGAGGACACGCTCGTGGTCAGGTCTGCCGGGTTCAACGACATGGGGTGGCTCGATGTGGGTGGGCATCCTCAAACCGAAAGTCTTCGGATCACCGAACGGTTTCGGCGGCGCGACTTTGGAAATATCGAATACGAAATGACCATCGATGATCCCAAGACGTTCACAAAATCCTTTACGTTGCGCGCGGACAAAACGCTCGCACCGGATACGGTGCTGCTCGAGGACGTGTGTGAGAACGAAGTCAGCAGAACGCACCTGGCTGCCGGATTCAAGGTAAGCCAGGCGATACTGAATCACTATGCGGGCACGTATGTGTTGGCTCCAGGACGCGACGTGGTGGTGACTGTTGCCGGTGACCAATTGATCGTGCAGGATCCTGCCGCTCCCGTAGACCGGTTGTTCGTCGCGCTGTCAGAGACCGCATTCCTGTCCAGCGTCAGCCAGACAGGGATCGAGTTCGTCAGGAATGGTCAGGGGACGGTCACGCATTTCATTCGGACCTTCGCAGGCAGAAATGAACGCGCAGTGCGAAAGGAGACGTCCCAGGCACGCTGACTCAAGTCGTCGATAACTCTATGAATTCAAGAAGTCATCCTGCGGCCGCTGTTCTGATAGGCGCGATGTTGTGTGTCGCGACTGCAGTTGGACAGGAATCGAGTGGTCGACCCCCGAGCGAGGCCAACCATTTCATCGAGACACCCAGGGGTTGGGTGCACCCGAGAACCGCGTGGGGTGATCCGGACCTTCAGGGAACGTGGCCGATCTCTTACGTTGGCAGCGTGCCACTCGAACGTTGTGCCGGTCGTCGGCGCGACGATACGCCCTGCGATCCGAATCGGGCGTTTCTCACGGAGGAGGAATACCAGACCCGGTTGGCGGCCGCCACCGAGCGAGGCGATCGGCATGCGGACGCGATCGCAAAAGGAGACTTCGGTCAGGCTCTCCAGGCCGGCATCGTCGATCCCACGTTTCCGCAGCGTCAGACCGCGTTGATTGTCGATCCACCGACAGGACGCCTTCCTGAACTGACGGCCGAAGGCAAGCGGCTGTCGGCGCAGATGAAGAGCAGCTGGGCCCTGCCGGACGAAACGCAGGTCTGGGATTCCCCACTCGACTTCGACACCTGGGACCGCTGCATCACTCGCGGCATGCCGTCGTCGATGATGCCCTACCGGTACAACAACGGTGTTCAGATTCTCCAAGTGCCCGGGTACGTGGTCTTCAATATGGAGATGGTTCACGAAGTACGGATCATCCCGGTTGATGGACGACCGGCTCCCTCACCTGCCATCAAGCAGTGGCTTGGCGCATCCCGTGGGCGGTGGGAGGGCACGACCCTGGTCATCGAGACGAGGAACTTCCTGGCAGGCGCGTCGGCCACCAATATTGGCGTGATGGGCTCGCCGGAGGGGAATCGTTTTCCCACGAGCGAGGCCATGAAAATCACGGAGCGTATCACCCGGTTGAATGACGAGATGCTGCGCTATGAGATCACGACCGAGGATCCGGTCGTGCTCACACGTCCGTGGACGGCGCGCTATCCGCTCAAGCTCGATCCGACGTACCAGTGGTGGGAATACGCGTGCCACGAGGGGAACCGGACGATCGGAGACTACATCACCGCCTCGCGTGCGGAACGAGCGGCGCAGGGACAGAAGTAGCGCAAACTTCAGTCCACCGCGCCAGCCATCACCACAAGGCCACCAAGAAAGACGACTTGAACCACGACGACACGACGGCCACGAAGCTACGGAATAAAGTTCCGTGGCATCCAAGGACATCTGGCACCGAGTTGGGTGTGACTCCATTAAGGACCCAGCGGTTGCTCGAGTAGCTCGAGGTGATTTTGCCGCTGAGTTGGGACCAGGACCGCCGAAGCCATAGCCCGCATCCGGTCGTCGTGGAGCACTAGCGCGATGTCAGCGAAGTCAGGCTTCGTTGACCCCGGACCGACAATCAGCCGCAGACGGAAGCGAGCCGCGATGGCGCCAGATTGCGAGGGTGGCAGCACCGTCGCGCGTTCCGCGCGAAAAACACCGGGACCGGTCGAGCGGCTGGAACATCCCGACCGTCCGGGTTCCCACCACCAGATACCCTGTGGGTCGTTCGGATCGACCGCTACGCAGAGCCCCTGAGAAACGCCCCGGATGCCGAGCGGGGCGGTGGTGACAATGTAGCGGGCCGGCGCCACTCCCGGTGGCATCGATCTGCAGGCGACGAGTACGAGGCCGAGAAGCGCTGGGATAGAAAGAACGCGCATCAGAACAACGACTCCCCGTTCCAATATGGCCTATGGCCCCGACTCGAATCGGACATTGAATCATCAGTGTGTGGCCGTGATGAACACCAAACTTCGTGTCCTTAGTGTCTTCGTGGTTTAACTGAGAATTTGTCTCCTTAGGGTATTCGTGGTTCAGCAACGCCCGCGCATTCTACAATGCCGTATGCCGTGTCGTTCAGTCGCATCGATAGCGTGCTCTCTCGCGATCCTGCTCGTCGTATCGTCCTGTGACCGCACCGCCCCCGGCCCCGTTCTTCCAAGGACGGCGGATGGGAAGCCGAACTTCCAAGGAATCTGGCAAGTCAGGAATACGGCAGCCTCCGGTCTCGAAGATCACGTCGCGCGCCACGCGATGCCCGCCGGCCGAAGTGTCGTCGAAGGTGGCACCATTCCGTATCAGCCCGCGACTGCAACCAGGCGGCTCGCGAACGCGGCGAATCAGAAAACGGCCGATCCGCTCGAAAATTGCTACATGCCGGGTGTGCCGCGGATCATGTACATGCCGTTCCCCTTCCACATTTATCAGACACCCGAGCACATTGCGATCACCTTCGAATGGTCGCAAGTGTATCGGACGATTTACCTGAACGGCGCCCCGGCACCGGAAGGCATCGACTTCTGGATGGGCGACTCCCGCGGGCGCTGGGAGGGCGATACCCTGGTCGTCGACGTGAAGCATCACAATGACCGCACGTGGTTCGACACGACGGGAACGTTTCATAGCGACGCGCTCCACGTGGTCGAACGCTACACGATGAGCGACGCCGACACCATTCAGTACGAGGCCACGATCGACGATCCGAAAGTCTTCACGCGACCGTGGAAGATCTCAATGCCACTCTACCGGCACAAGGACCGTGATCGGATTCTCGAGTACCAGTGCCAGGCTGAACTCGAGGAGGCCAATGGTGCGTTCGAACCAGACCCACGTACGTGGTATCCAGGGCCGTCGACGACGCCCGTTGAGATTCCAGCGGACTGGGCGGCTATGAGCGCGCCGAAGTCGTTCGACCTTCCAGTGCCCCAGCCTGCCGCCGGGCAGCCTGCCACTCCACCACCGCCGATTAGGCGTATGGCGGATGGCAAACCGGATCTGCAAGGCTATTACATGCCGGATGGGGGTGGCGGCAACTACGGGTTGGGCAAACACGATGTCGACTTCCTCACGCCAGGCGGCCGCGGCATCATCGTCGATCCGCCCGATGGAAACTTGCCCGTCCAACCCTGGGCTAAGGTCGAAATGGAGAACCGCAAGCGCCCCGAGCGGGGGTACGATGACCCGACCGCACACTGCTTTGTCGGCGGCGTGCCCCGGTCGATGTACATCCCTGCTCCGATGCACATTCTCCAGCCGCCTGGCGCTGTGGTCGTGCTGCACGAGCGGATGTCCTGGCGCGTCATTGCACTCGACGGTCGCCCGCACCTTCCGGACTCTGTACGGCTTTGGCAAGGTGATTCTGTGGGACGATGGGACGGGGACACGCTCGTGGTCGAGACTACGAATTTAAATGGCAAGGCGTGGTTGAACGAAGTCGGCGAGTTTGTGAGCCATGCCGAGCGCGTGATTGAACGGTTCACGCCGGTCAACGGAGACCGAGTCAACTATCAAGCGACGGTCTCCGACCCGTTGGTGTACACGCGGCCCTGGACGATTGCCCTGCCGCTGAACCGGCAGAAGGATGAGCTCCTCGAGGTTGCGTGTCACGAAGACAACCAGGATCTGCAGCATCTGAAAGACATCAGGGACGAGGCAAGAAAAAAGGCTGGCCGATCCAACTCTACGAGGTAGCAATGCGACGAGTGAGTTTCGTTTGGATTGTCACGGGGCTCGTGTCGTGTGCGACGCTGCCGGCGGTTGCACATCATTCGTTCTCGGCCGAGTACGACGAGAAGAAACCGCTGAAGCAGACCGGTACGGTCACTGAGATGCGGTGGTCCAACCCGCACGCGTGGATCTACATCGACGTTCGCGGCAAAGACGGGAAGGTCGTGAAATGGGCGTGGGAGACCGGTGGCGCCAATGCGCTTTACCGGCGCGGCTGGCGCAAGGAGGATCTGGTTCCCGGCACGGTTCTTGTCATCGATGGCTTTCAGGCTCGCAATGGCACGCCGACGGCGAATGCCACGAGCATCACGTTCAAAGATGGCCGACAGCTGTTTGCAGGTTCCTCGAATCAGAACGCACCAGGCAGCGCCAACCCCAAGTAGCCACGCGTGAAGGCCTGACGGCGCGTCACGCGCGCTGATACAACTGAATGAGATTCCCGCAGGTGTCGGCGCACACGGCGACAACGACGGGGCCCGCTGGCATCGGTTCCTGCGTGAACATCACCCCCAGCTCCTTCAGCCTGCTGAATTCCTGATCCATCCGGTCCACCTCGAACGCGGCAATCGGGATACCTTGTTTGAAGATGGCGTCCTGAAAGGTTTTTCCGGCAGGGTTCGCATTCGGCTCGAGGGAAAGCTCGAGATCGTCGGGTCCCTCGGGCGACACGACAGTCAACCACCGGTACTCGCCGACCGGAATGTCGTGCTTCTTCACGAAGCCGAGGATCTGCGTGTAGAACTTCAGGGCTTTGTCCTGGTTGTCGACCATGATGCTGGTGAGTTTGATTCTCATGAAACCTCGCGTCGTTTGTGACTTCTCTCAGATTCTGGCAGTACCTTGAATGCAGTCGCTTCTCGAAAATTGCGAAAGCGGCCGCCATCAACGTCAGGCAACCCGGCTCCAGCGGTGGCGATAGTTCTCCCGGACCGGGCATGAAAACGCGAACGCGACGTCTGTAGGCGGAGGGCGGTACGCCAACTCGACGCGAGAACAGGTCACTGAAGCTACCGAGGCTGCTAAACCCGACTTCCATACAGACATCTGTCACGGAGCAATCGCTGACCGCCAGCAGATGCTTCGCCCTATCCAACCGGGCCTGGATCCGCAACTGGTGTGGTGTTTCACCAAAGACGGCGTGAAATTGGCGAATGAAATGGAAGGGCGACATGGCCGCGCCTTTCGCGACCTCGCGAATCGAGAGCGGCAGCTCGGTGTCACACAGGATATCCCGTGCCAGGCACAGGTTTCTGAACGCGTCGCGCGTGAGCATTGCTATCGGGGCTCCAGCTCGGTCGAGTCGCGCGCGCAGGCTCGGGCGCGCTCGAGGAGCAAGTCGCGTTCCCGTGCATTCCGCGTCAGCGATGCGGCGCGCTCGAATTCCGGCCCAGCTTCCTCGAAGCGGCCGAGCCTGGCGAGAAGGTCGCCGCGCACGCTGGGCAAGAGGTGGTAGTGCTTGAGTGACGACTCCGTCGCGAGCGCATCGACGAGCTTCAGGCCGGCGTCGGGACCCTCGGCCATTGAAACGGCCACGGCTCGGTTCAACTCCACGACGGGTGAAGGCGTCAGTTGGGCCAGTTCGGCGTAGAGCGCCGCGATGCGTGACCAATCGGTGTCCGAGGCCGTCAGCGCTCTTGCGTGACACGCGGCAATCGAGGCCTCGAGCACATACGGACCGGGTGTGCCGCCAAGCGCCTTGGCTCGATCGAGCGCGGCGAGACCACGCCGGATGAGCAGGCGATCCCAGAGCGAGCGGTTTTGTTCGAACAGTCGGATGGGTTCTCCCGATGGACCCACGCGAGCCCGTGCGCGCGACGCCTGAATCTCCATCAGCGCCACCAGGCCGTGGACTTCGGGTTCCTCGGGAATCAGGCCGGCCAGGATCCGACCAAGACGCAGCGCATCCTCGCAGAGCGCGGGTCGCATCCAGTCGGCACCCGCCGTGGCTGTATAACCCTCGTTGAAGATGAGATAGATGACCTCGAGCACCGACGACAGCCGCGCGCCCCGCTCCGCTCCCCTCGGAACCTCGAAGGGGACGCGTTTGTCGGCAAGCGTCCGCTTGGCTCGAACAATCCGCTGAGCGACGGTCGGCTCCGAAACGAGGAACGCCCGCGCAATTTCTTCGGTCGTCAGACCACCGAGCAAGCGAAGCGTGAGCGCAATACGGGCTTCGGTTGGGAGAACGGGATGGCAGGCTGTGAATATCAGACCGAGGAGGTCGTCGCCGATGTCGTCGTCGAGAGCCGCGTCGAGGTCTGTTGCCGCGGCATCTTGCTCGGCCTCGAGCTCGTAACCAAGTTCGGCGTGCTTTCGCTCGAGCAACTTGTTCCGGCGGAACACGTCGATCGCCCGATGCTTGGCGGCGGCCATGAGCCAGGCCCCCGGGTTACGCGGGACGCCAGACACCGGCCATTGCTCGAGTGCCGCAACGAGCGCATCCTGCGCGAGATCCTCCGCGAGACCGATGTCGCGCACGATGCGCACGAGGCCGGCAATGAGCCGCGGCGACTCGATTCGCCAGACTGCGTCAATGGCGCGATGGGGATCGGTAGCCGTCACAGCTACCCATCAGAACACCTTCGGCGCCCGGGCCGCAAGCTGTCGCGAACTGCCAGCCGCCAACTGCTGACTGCCCGCTGCCTGCTGCCGACTGGTCTTTCATCCGCCGGCCATCGCGCCGACGACCAGAAAGGGTTCGACGCCCGTCGCGACTGCCTGTGGCAGCGGGGCATCCGGCAGCTCGTGGGACAGGTCCTCCTGGCAGGCGAAGAACCTCAAAAACGGCCGGCGTTTTTGCGTCTCGTGATCCCGGATCGTCCCCTGCAACATCGGATAGCGAGCCTCGAGCGCGTTGAGAATCGAGCGTTGTGTGACTTCGCCCTCGATGTCGAGCGTCACCTCGTCATCGACGCGCGCCAGTGTGCGGAGATGAGCCGGGAGAATGACCCTGATCATGAAAGCGTTTGAACCTCGACGGACACCACAGCGGGAAGATCTCGCACGATTGGCGCCCAGCTGTCTCCGGCATTGGCCGACGCGTACACCTGGCCGCCGGTCGTCCCGAAGTACACGCCGCACGGATCGAGCGAGTCAACGGCCATGGCGTCGCGCAATACGTTGACGTAACAATCACGCTGTGGCAGCCCTTTGGTCAAGGCCTCCCACTCGTTGCCGCCGCTGCGACTGCGATAGACACGCAGCTTGCCGTCCGGCGGAAAGTGTTCAGAGTCGCTCTTGATCGGAACGACATAGATCGTGTTCGGCTCGTGGGCATGCACGTCAATCGGAAACCCGAAGTCTGTTGGAAGGTTTCCGCTCACCTCGTGCCACGAGGCCCCGGCGTCATCGCTTCGCATCACGTCCCAATGCTTCTGCATGAAGAGCACCTTCGGCCGGGACGGGTGCATCGCAATGCGGTGGACGCAGTGGCCGACCTCGGCGTTCGGATCAGGAATGCCCTCCGACTTCAGGCCCTGGTTGATCGGCTGCCAGGTCTTGCCGCCATCGTCCGTCCGAAACGCTCCCGCAGCCGAAATCGCAATGAACATCCGTTGGGGGTTGGTCGGATCCAAAAGAATCGTGTGGAGGCACAGTCCCCCGGCGCCAGGTGCCCACTGTGGCCCAGAGCCGTGACCGCGTAGTCCGGCCAGCTCGTGCCACGATTGGCCGCCGTCGGTTGTGTGAAACAAGGCGGCGTCTTCAACCCCGGCGTAGATCGTGTCCGGATCGGTGAGCGAGGGTTCGAGATGCCAGACTCGCTTGAACTCCCAGGGATGGGGCGTGCCGTCGTACCACTGGTGAGTACCCGGAACGCCGTCGTACGCGAACTTGTTTCCGACCGGCTCCCACGTCTTGCCACCATCGTTGGAGCGCTGGATCAGCTGGCCGAACCAGCCGCTGGACTGCGACGCATACAGCCGATTCGGGTCGGCGGGCGAGCCTTTCAGGTGATACATCTCCCAGCCGGCGAAATGGGGTCCGCTCACATCCCATTGTTCGCGCTTTCCGTCGGCTGTCAGGACGAACGCGCCCTTACGTGTTCCCACCAGTACCCGTACCCTATTCATTCGTCACCCCTCCTTCCTTACTTTATTGTCGATCGAGGCAGCACAAGATCGACAGGCTGGTCGAAAAAAATCCGGCAGCCTTGGCTCTTCTGTACATGTATCCTCGACGGACAAATTCCAGGTTGCGTGGCACCTTGAGGGTTTGGCGATGATTTATCTCAAGAGCTTCCTCGCGGGGATTGCCGCCGCTCTACTGGTCATCGTCTTGTTTGTCGTTGCGGTGCTCGTGATCCCGCTCTTGCTGCAGTTTGCGACGACGGGTTCTGGCGGGATTGGTGCAGTTTCTTACGGCGTTTCTGGGCTTGCGCTCGCCCTTGTCGTAACCCTCGCTTTTGCGGGCGGTTTCTACTGGGAGTTCCGCCGGGCTTCGCGACGGAAATCCTCACTGACACAATAGCCGCAACCATACTATCCCCGCAGCTTGGGCGTTACAATCGCTGCTCCCACTCTATGAAGTGTCCCAACTGCCAGTCCGCGATGCAGGCGGAGAGCCTCGATGGCCATCTGGGAACGTCGATCACCATCGATCTGTGTCTTCCCTGTCAGCTCTTCTGGTTCGACACCCGTGAGAGCCTGAAGCTTTCACCGGGTTCAGTGCTGAAACTGTTTCGCATCATCGGCGAACATGCGCTGACAGCGCGGACGCCGAGGGCCCTGAAGCCCGGGTGTCCCCGCTGCAGCACACGTCTCCTTCTGACGCACGATCAGCAGCGCAACACCCGGTTCCAATATCTGCGCTGCCCACGTGATCACGGGCGGCTCATTACGTTTGTGGATTTTCTGCGTGAGAAGGACTTTATCCGGCCGCTCTCGCCTCAGCAGATTGAAGAGCTCCGTCAGAACGTTCAGGTGGTCAATTGCTCGAACTGTGGGGCGCCAATCGATCTCGCGAAGACTTCGTCATGCGCGCACTGCGGGTCTCCACTGTCGATGCTGGACGTGAACCAGGCGGGTGCCCTCGTCGCTGAGCTTCGCAAATCGGAGACGGCGCAGCCCGTCGATCCGACGCTGCCGCTGCAACTCGAGCGCGCGCGACGGGAGGTCGAAGCCGCATTTGCGTCGTTCGAGCGGGGACCGGGCTGGTTCGGCGTTGTGTCGCACGGCGGGCTCCTGAACGCGAGTCTCAGCTCATTCGCGCGATGGCTGAGCCGCCGATTGTGAGTCTCCCAACGCGAGCTGTTGCCACACGAGACGAGCAGCGCACTCCTCACTTGTAGGTCTTCTTCATGTGTTGATATGAGTCCGTCACAAGTTGCTTCAATGTCTTCATGTCCACGTCTTCGAGCTTTCTGATGTACACACACGCCTTACCGGTCGTATGCTTGCCAAGCTTCTTCAACAGGGAATCCCGCGTCTTAAAGCCTGGCATGATGTAGAGCGTCAAAGCCTGGCTGCGCGGCGAAAACCCGATCATGCAGATCTCGCCTTCTCGGCCGCTCGCGTACTTGTAGTGGTACTTGTCGAAGCCGACAATGCTCGGCCCCCACATCCGCGCGGGTTGCCCCGTTACAGACTTCATCATCTTCACGATGGTGAACGCGTCCTCACGGCGCTGCGCATTCTGAAGGCCATTGAGAAAGTCCTCGACGCTCAATTTGCTCACCGTCGTCTTCATTTCAGCCATGATTTTTCCAGCAGAACATTTTCTGATCCCGATTGCGCCGGAACCAGCGTCGTGGTAACAGGGTAGCATGGAGGCATATGAGCATCAGGTCTCTGTCCGTGATCCTCGCCGTCTTGAACGTCTGCTTTTTGTCGAGTGCCTGCGCCGCCAGATCGACGCCCGCGACAGGAGCAGGGGCGGCGTCGCCGGGTCCGGTTGCCGCCAATCGCGACGCGCACGAGGGACTGAACGGGGTTCTGTGGATGCAGACAGCTGCCGAGTATTGGGCGCTCGCCTCTGCCGCGTACCGCAATGCGCAAATCACGCTGGAAGCGTCACTGCGAGACACGTCCTGGACGGCCAGCCTGGAACAAGGATCGGGGTACGAAAGTCGACCGGGGGCCGTGATTCTCGATCTTGACGAAACAATCCTGGACAACTCTCCATTCCAGGCACAGCTCGTGTTGGAGCGGACGGTGTATCAGACGGCCAACTGGGAGGCCTGGGTTAGCGAGATGGCGGCAGGTTTGGTGCCGGGGTCAAAAGACTTTGTCGCGTTTGCCGAGGGCAAGGGTATCCGGACGTTCTATGTCACCAATCGCACGGCTGCCGAGCAAGACCGGACGCTCAAGAACCTCGCTGCATTGGGAATACCTGCATCGGACGCCACCGTTCTCTGTGTGGGTGAGAACGGTTGGACTTCTGATAAGGCCGTTCGAAGGGCTGAGATCGCCAAGACCCACCGAATTCTGCTTCTCATTGGCGACGACATGAACGACTTCGTTTCAACGGCCAATCTTTCGCCGCTTCAGCGGACCGCCCTCGCGCAAACTCATGCGAGTTTTTGGGGCAGGGGCTGGGTGCTGCTGCCGAACCCGCTATACGGAAGCTGGGAGCGCGCGCTTTATCCTGGCCTGACCGAAGACAGTGAGATCCTCGCGCGAAAGCGGAGCCTCTTAAAGGGATTCAGGCGGCCGTAGTCGCCGGTGTTCAGGATACCTTGTCCAATCCCTCCGTCAGTTCGATCGAAGTCCCCCAAGGATCGGTCATGACTGCCGTGCCGATGTTGTTCAGCTCAGGTGCCTTGCGGTACGGCTCGGTCAGCATGATGCCCTTGGCTTCGAGTTTCTTGCAGAATTCTTCGAGGTTCTTGACCTCGAACCCGACGTGATCGACGGCTCGCCCCCTGGTGCCGACGAGATTTTCTTCGAGCTCCCATCTGAAGAAGTTCAGCATGTACCCAACACCGGGCAGGTCGGCCCCAATGAAGAAGTCAGTCTGGCCGGGGCGCAACGTTGCGTCGAACACCTTCATGTACCACTGTTGCATCTCGACGTACTGCTTGTTGACGAAGTGGACATGATGGTGGGTGATGGGCGCGGGGTTCGATTCGCTGCTCGTTACGAGCTCCACCTTCACGCCATCGGGGCCTACCAAATACGAAAACTTTCCGTAGACTGCCGAGCCCCCGGTCGCGGGAGCAGGAGGCGCCTGTCCGGCAATCTCGCGACCAACCGTCAACTTGTAACCGTTTGCCACGACCTTGGCGGTCGTTTCCGGTACGTTCGGCACGGCAAATCCAATATGGTCGAACGTCGTGCCCCTGGTTCCTCCGGTTGGAGGCTGCACGCGCAGAAACAGCAGAATGTCGGGAAACTTGATGACGTCGGCGCTGCCGACTTTGATCGCGGTCCCACCAAGTGTGTCTACCCAGAACTTCTTGTGCTCGTCGACGCTGCTGACATTCAGGTGATAGTGGCCGACGATGACCGGCGCCTTTTTATTGAGCAGCTGCGCAGACAACGCGGACGTCGAGGCGAGTAGTACGAGCAACGGGCCCACGCTGAAGAGTCGATTCATGATGCCCCTCAGCCTACTCCAACATCCCTAACAATTTGAAATCATTGGAATTACGTCAAGGCCGGACGTCAGGGCCGTGGATTTCGGCCTCTCCTTAATATAGGAGTAATGAACGCGCGGCCCTGTATCAAATTTGCATCTCATTGTTCAGCGGATGACACTGAAGCGGCTCGGAGAGCCAGGACTCTAGTTACCGGAGTTGAGGAGCAACACGATCACGAGGGCGAGGATCACCAGCAGCGTGATCTTGATCCAGCTCCACGGCCTCGAGCCCGCGAGCGTACCGGTTACGCCATTTACGACAACCTGGTAGGATTTCCCGCCGTACACGTACGTCATGAGCCACACCGGCGCGAGGACGTGTTTGAACGTCTGATCGTGGAACCGGGCGTCTACACTCAGATTGCGGTGCGTATCACCAGGAACTTGTTGTGCGCACAGTTGACGCAGCTCGGCATCCATTTGTTGTCGCGATCGCTCAGCCGCCGCCACGAGATCGATTTGGTACCGTTCGACCGTCCACCCGGCCAGATAGCCGGGGTCGAACGGCACCAGAGTCGAGGTGGGGAACGGTTCGATTCCCCTCAATCTGGCAGGATCGATGCCCACCGACGCGCACACCAGATCGTCGTCGAACACGTGCGAGAGTTGCCCGGAGGCGGGCGTCCAGTTGATTTTCGTCACCCTCCGATTGTTTTCCCGAACGTAGTAGTACCGCCCCGCCTCGGCCGTCCACCGCGCGTCAGCGTTCGCGTCAAAGGTCCAGTACGGAAGATAGATCCCCTTGACCGTATCCGTGATCGCTTTGCCGCCAAAGGCGTTGGGGGCGAGCCACTGCCGTTTGTACCACGCGCGAATCAGCTCGCGCGCCTGCGTTTCGGAGATCTTGAGGGGCAACAGGGACTCCGGCCGAAAGGAGTCCTTCACCTGCTCGTACGGCACGAGTGCGGTCGAGCCGCAGAAATCGCACCGACGGCCAATCTCGTCGGCATCGAAGACCGAAATCGCCTGACAGCTCTGACACCGAACGGAAGTCTTGACCGCCTGCCAGCCGCGGGATGAGTCCGGAATGCCTCTGAGGGCAGCGACCAGATCGTGCTCGACGATGAGTGTGTCGGCACCGCTGGTTTGCAGCGTGACCGGGGACTCGGTACCGCAGAAGGGACAGATCAGCGCCTGCTTCGTCGGATTCCACGTGGCCTCGGCGCCGCACGCGGGGCAGTGGAACTTCTGGCGTGCGGAGGCGATCGGATCGCTCGATCCGTCAGGTGCAGATTGATGCGGGTCGGCCACGGCGAACCGACGCTACTTCAGGAACTCGGCCAGCGCCGTCTTGGTGATGCGCCACTGCGTCCCGATGCGCTTGCCCTTGAGATCGCCGGCCTCGAGGCTCGTAATCACGTCGGCTTCGGAGACGCCAAGTGCCTTCGCGGCGTCGGCGGGTCCCATCGTTTCTGGAATCCCGGACGCCGCGGCGGACGGAGTCGCCTGCGAGGTGATACCGCCCGGCTGGTTCATCATCTGCTGAGCCATCGTGATCCCGACCGCCATCTCGGCGCCGACGCCGGCAGCGCCGGGGCCGCCTTTCTCGAATCCTTGCGCCATCTGATATTTGACGTAGTCGTTCAAATTGCCCACCGCCGTCATGCTTGCGCGTTTGTCGATCGCCTGTTCTACTTCCGCAGGTACCGAAACGTTCTCGATGACGAAACTCGCCATTTCGAGGCCGTACTTGTCTTTCAGCACCGGATTGACGAGCGGCAGCAACGCTTCACCCAGTTCGCTGTAGCGCGTGGCCACGTCGAGCACAGGCACCTTGCTCGTCGCGAGTGCCTCACTGAAGACGCTGACGAGCCGGGATCGCATCACGTCGGCAAATTCGTCGAGCCGGAAATGATGGTCCGTCCCGGCCACCTCTTTCAGGAATCTCGGCGGCTCGACGATCCGGAAATCGTAGGTTCCGAAGGCACGGACTCGGACGATGCCGAAATCCTGATCGCGGATCATGACGGGATTGGACGTCCCCCACTTGTTTCCGGTAAAGAGGCGAGTCGTCAGGTAATACACATCGACCTTGAACGGCGACTCGAAGCCGTACTTCCATCCTTTGAGCCTCGAGAGGACCGGGATGTTGTCGGTCGTCAATGAATGCTTGCCTGGGCCGAAGAGGTCGCCGTACTGGCCGAGGTAAACGAACTGGACGCATTGTGACTCGCGCACGATGAGCTGCGCGCCCCGCTTGATTTCCTTGTCGTCGTCAGGAAATCGATACGAGAGCGTATCTCGCGAGTCGTCCGTCCATTCGATGATCTCGATGAATTGGCTGCGGATGAAGTCGGTCAGGGCCATTGGTCACTCCTTCGGTCAAGCCTTCATTCTGTCATGATCGGCGGGCTCGGTGACGACTAGCTGGAGCGACCCAGCAGGCGATCGATCCAGCGGAGGAGGGGACGCCGGGGGATGGTCGCCGAGCAGCTCCCGGTTTGCCCATTGACGAATGCGAAATGCCCGCTGTGAGGGCGGCTGAGTTGCCCGATCCAGAACGGAAAGAGCAGGAGCTGGAAAGAATCGACCGCCGCGCGCCCGAAGTTTATTTCGAGGTCGCGAATGCCTTCAAGCTGCCCCTGCGCCTTCGTGCGAATGGTCGCCAGTACGATCCGCCTGGCAATTCGAGACGCATCCTCCAATGTGATGTCGTAGGTCTGTGCCGGCCAGTCAGCAAGATAGCGCCCGTCATAGGGAAGCAAGCGCCCGAGATCGAACCCGCCAAGACTCTCGTGTAACGTCTCGGGCAGACTGGTGGTTGCGCACACGAGAGCGTGATCGTCGATCACTGGCCAACTGCCGGAGCTGCGCGTTGAGCCGCCGGACTCGAAGTCCAGGGATTCATCCTGCACGCCCGTCCACAGCATTTCGCCGGTGAAACGAAACATCCAGACAGGCGTGTAGAGTCCGACGGGAGCGATGATGGGCCGCTGGATTCCCTCACGCCGCAGGCATTCCTGCATCGCGCGCTGCGCCTCGTTTCGTGTCACGGTCAGCGGAATCAACGCGTCCGGCAGAATGACATCCCGTGTGTCTGGCTGATTCACAACATGGACGGAAACACAGTAGGGACATGTGAGTGACAGAGCGCCAGGGGGAGACAGGAACGTGGCGCCGCATCCGTCGCACCTGGAGAGGCTGGTCGCGACAGGAGCCCTGTGACCTTTGATGGTCCACATGGTCGTCGCGAAGTCATGGTCTCCCGCTCTGACAGGCCGTGCGGAGCCGATCTGTTCGAGTGGTTGCTGCTGATGGCAATGCTCGCAGACCAGCGCCTGTCCATCCGGAGCATAGACGACGCGGTTGGACCCGCAGCGGCGACATGCGAGTACGCGAGCGCTCACGTTTTGTGATGGTTGTGGAGGCAGTGGGACGAGGCAGTCGGGATCGACGACAGCCTCTGGAGCCAAACGGCCATCGAGAAGAGAGAGGTCGCGGCGGGCCAGCCCATCGGCAGGATCCGCGGCAAGAATCTGTTCTAGATAGCGTCGTTTCTCGGCGGGGGAGTCAGCGATTTGGCCGAGGTACCGCCAGGCCTGAACCCGATGTTCCACAGGGGGATTGGAGCGCAGGAAACGCTCCAGGAAAAAGCGCGCCTCGCTTTTGCTGTTGGCCTTGGCTGCGGCAACTCCCCGGACAAGCAAATCGCGCCCACGTTCCCCCTCGAACATGACGTGGCTCTCAGTGTTCTGGCCCGTACCTGCTCCGGCGAGGCCCCACCCGGTTTGCGCTCGTCTCGAAGCGCGACCGGTTTATCGGACGATCAAACTCGGGTGAACACTTCAGCGCTGCCGAAGATGACAGCGGCTCCGGACTCGTTCAACCCGGGGACCTCCGTCAGGTGGCGTCGCGGGAGGGCCCCTCGTGTTCCTCCAGGAGGAACCGGCGGATCTGCGCGATCTTCGCCGACGCATCCGCTTCGCCGAGCTCGATGAGGCGTCGAACGTAGTCGCGCTGAAACATGACGAGGCTCAACATGTCGTTCGACCGCGTTTCGCGCGTGCCCAATCCACGCGTCAAGAAACGGAAGGCACGCGGCAGCTCCGGCTCGTAGGCATTCGCCAGCCGTCCGAGGTCGATGGACGGCCGGAGCAGGAGCAGATCAATGTGTCGCAGACCGTCTCGCTGTGTGGCCGGAAGCCGAGCCACGAGGTGGTTGATCCGCTGCATTTCCAGCGCATCGCCGTCGAGCTGATCGAGAAAGATTGCATTGTACAAAACGCCGGCGACTTGCGCGGGAGGCGGATAGCCGGCTGTCGCCGGCCGGTCTGCCTCTTCGCGCGAGCGGGCCGACCTGGTCGAGACCGCGATGATGCGCGTGGCGCCCAGATGGACGGCCGGCGAGAGAGGTGCGGTGAGTCGGATGCCACCGTCGCCATACCACGCGTCGCCGACTTTGACGGCTGGAAAGAAGAAGGGTAGAGCGCACGTTGCCATCACGTGCTCCACACCAAGCCCACAGCTGACGCTCTTGCGTAGCGGCCGCTCCCAGGTTCCGATGCCGCAGTCGTCGCGGTTCTGTACCCAGGTCACCGATTGCCCAGTCGTGTAGCTCGACGCGGTGAGCGCGATGGCCCGCAACCAGCCAGCCTGCAGGCTGCGGTTGATGCCTGCAATCTCGATATTGTTGGCCAGAAACAACCGCCCCAGCAGTGCCCGTAACGGCGCGGTATCAACCATGCTTCGCGCCGGGGGTAACAGATACTTGCCACCCGCGAGCAGGCGGCCGCCCCACCTGAGACTACGCGACGCGAGATCGCGCAGGTCAACCTTGAACACATCGTCGATTCGGATGCCTGTCCACACATTGGCGAGATTCTCGACTCTCTCGGCGAACGGCTCCTGCCGTGCAGCCAGATACACGGCGTTGATTCCTCCCGCAGACACACCGGTAAGGATGCTCGGTATGACATCGGGGAACTCTCGAGCCAGCAGGCGGAGAAAGCCGACCTGATACGCGGCGCGAGCACCGCCACCGCTCAGCATGAGGGCCAGCGAAGCGTTACCGTTGAGTGAGCCCATCCATCAAAGGATAACGCTTCTTAACGTCGACCGGTCCGGTGGATGCGCTTGACGGGGTGCATCCGTGCGCGGGTCACGTCGATGAACACCTCTTCGTGCTCCAGAGGTCGCGTCAGCCACGTATAAAACGCTCCGAGCATGGCTGCCGCAACCGCCAGGTTCGTGAACAGCAGCTGCGGGGTTGACTGCGCGAGCTCTGCACATCCGATCTCGTCGGGCCGCTTGTCGCGGGGCCGCGCAATCTCCGGGTGATATCGGGTCAGTGGGTTGGTGACGTCGCGTCCGGCCAGACGTTCGTAGATCATCACATTGCCAAAGGTCCCGTCGCGACCGTCGTCGATGCCATCATTGCCACCAGAAATGAGAACGCCATTGCGCAGCTTCCGGCAGCGGTTGCTGACACAACGGCGTGTCGCGTGATTGTCGACGGCCAGGAAAACAATGTCTCCTTCAGTGACCAGTCGGTGAACGTTGTGGGGCGTGACGTAGTTGGGAACCGGGACGATCGCGGTCGCGCTGCTGCATATCGATGACAGCTCGCGCGCTTTCGAGAGGGCCTTGTTGCCGCCGTGTCGGAACGCGACGCGCGTCCGATTCCGCTCTTCAAACGCGTCGCCATCGATGAGAAACAGAGTGATACCAGCGTGGTTGACGCCAAGGAACTGCGTCAGCGCTTGAGCGACCGGACTCCCGATGCCCCCCAGCCCGATCACTTTGACCGAGCGGCCCGAAAGGAGATCCTGCGGCTGTTGCGCGCGCTCAGCGCTCGTGAAGGCTCGTGCCACCACCGTATCCTCCCAGTCCATGTCGGTCCTCGTACCGGCAGATGACACGCTCGGTCCACGCCTGCGGTGGCGGCACTGGTTCGGTGAAATCCTCGAGAATGCTTCCGGGCTCCAGGTTGAAGCGTGTCCCGCACGCGACGAACGACGCGCACACATCTGGCTGAGACCGGTCGAGTTTCCCCATCACCAGCCGTAAACCGTCCTCCGCATCGTCTCGATCGTCGGTCGAGGAAAAAAACGCCGGACAATCGGCGTGCGAGTGCGCATCACCCAGCTTGAGAAAGCCTTCCGGGCGGGGAATGGACCGATACTCGACGTTCCCTGCCGTCCGCCATCCGTAATGTGTCCGGTAACGCGTGAGCGTCTGAGGGGGCGCGTCCACACGAAACTCGCCTCTTTCCGGAGAGTAATAGATGAAGACGATAGCCTCACCATCCAACCGCTTGTACACGAACTGAAAGAAGCCGTAGATCCGTTCCAGGAGGTCGCGTGGCAGCTTGGGGAACGACAACTCCAACGATGGGACCTGCTGCTCCAATCCGGCTACCGTCGGCGCTTGGGTGATTGATGCAAACAACGGCGTCTTCTTCGCAAGGAACACGCCATTGGACGCCAGGACATAGTAAGTCGCATCGGACGGTTCACCGGCCTCGGGAGTCTTCAAGTAAACTGGAATCTCTCCGATCATTTGTCCCACGAGAAGCGCGCGCGCTTCGATGCCCGAGCCGGTAATAACACGCTCAATGCGTGTGAGAGCTGAGCGACCGTTATGGGTGTTGGAGGACAAAGGCGCTCCATCATCTGCTCGGTCACGTCACCAACAGTGGTTCCGGACGGTGTCCAGGCCACGCCCAGCGGGAAGAACGGGTTTTCCAGGCTGGCCTGCTCCCAGGTTTCGAGTGTCTGAAACCGGCGATCCAGGTTCCGCAAAGTGGTCCAGTAGCTCATGCCCTCGTGCATCTCGCTCGAGCGGTTGAATCCCGCGCCCCACAGATGACGACGAACCTCACGAACTTTCTCGTCCCACCTCAGGGTCGTCAGATCGGTCCGGAGACCAGCCAGGCAGAGCCAACACTTCTGGTTGTGGCCATCGGCGACGTTGTACAGATTCGGAAGGAAGAGTGGATCGGACAGCCCACTGAGTGGTGTAGTGCGATAGAAGCATTGTTGATACCCCGTGAGGCCACCAGCTCGGAATGCAATGGCCACGATGACAAAAGGAAATGCCAGTCGCGCGGTCCGGTAGACTGCTCCGGCTCCAAACGGCGCTGAGCTCTCATCGACGAGCCATCGTACGGTTCTCAATTGGGGCTGTTCTTCGATGACCAACACCACAATTTCGCCGCGCCGACGAACGAAACGAACCCCCTCAGGGATGGCGTCCGGTAACGGGAGCAGGTCGGCTTGTTCGACGAGCGCGGCCACGAAGTCCTTTAGTGAAGCGGCGAACGCCCGGGTGCCGTCCTGACGACAGACCACCTGGTCTCCGACGATCTCAATCCGAAGGTCCATACCAACTCCCTTTTTCACCCGCGTGATGGACGAATTCGAGTGCATCCCCTTGAACGATGACATAGCTTGCGCGAACCGGACGGCCGTTCACGAGCGCCGGGGACCGCGGCGCGACCGAAAGAATCGTTTCGACGAACGGCCTGGCTTCTGCGAGGGTCAGACCGGCCAGTGCCAGGTTCTGGACGCTCGCTCCATAAATCACTTGAACGTCGGCCTCCCTTGTCAGCGGTACCGCCTGCGCTGGCGGTGCATCGGGCGCCGCAACGGATTCACTTCTGGTGTCTTCTTGCTGGACTCTGCGTTGTCGTTCCATTGTTGTCCTCCTACATCCGTTGCGAGTGTTCCGTATTCCGTTATCCATTCGCCGGGACGCAAAGCTCAACCTTCACAACGTCCCGGTCCGGCGGAAGATTCAACATCTGCTGCAGCCCCAACCCAGGTTTCAGCCGTTCGCAGATCACCTGAAGCTCACGCCTCATGGCCGCATGCAGGTCTTCGGCACCCACGGGCTCCGGGCCTCCCTTGAGCGCTCGAAAGCATCCGCGACGCTTTGCTTGTTCGACCACCGCCGCGATGAGGGCTCCACTCATCAGTTGGCTTGCCCCCAGTGGCTGGCGCGACCCGTCGCGAAAGGTCAACGTGGCCAGCCGCGAGAACTCGCCGTTGGACGCGTACAAGGCCGAAATCAGGTTTTCAACGAGAGCCCGGATCGTTTCAGCCGGCCCCTCGCCGTTGTGGTGCACGGGTACGTCTATCGTGAGATGGCGAAGGAAGATCTCTCGCGCGTGAACACGGCTGGGACGCGCGATGCGGAATGTCTTGCCGAACCGTCCGGGCCTCAATAGCGCTTCGTCGAGCAGATCTTCGCGGTTGGTTGCGCCTACGAGCAGAAGTCGATGAGTTCGAACGGCGTCAATCTCGTGCAGGAAGCACGGCAGCAGCCTGGCGTCCACCTCGCCGGCGACCCGCTGATCCCGCGATCCGAGGTGGTCCATATCGTCGAAGAACAGCAGTACGTACTGGTTGGCGTGGTGCGCCGCTTCCAGCGCTTCGCGAAACAAGGCCTGAACGCGCTGCTCTGACGCCCCGTACCACATCGAGCGATGAATACCGGGGCGAACGACAAATGCCTTGAGCTCGACTCCCATGGTGTGTCGCAACCGCTCACCGAGCGCGCGGACGAGCGACGTCTTGCCTGTACCGGGCGGCCCACACAGCAACACTCCTTTCGTGGGCTTCAGGGCAAACCGTCGGACCAGATCGGGATAGAAGAGATGAAGCGTGATCTCGGACACCAACTCCTCGAAGACGAAGTCGAGTCCTCCCAGTTGGTCGATGTGCATATCGAGGGGGAGGTCCTCGAGAAGAGACGACCGGTCACGCTTCTCGAGTTTCTCGTAGGCCACATAGTTCTCCCGGTCGTAGAGCACGAGGTCGCCCTTGGAAATTCCTTCCTCCAGAATTCCCGCCGCGAGGTCGACGACGATCTCATCTTCAGCCTGCGCCCGAATCACGCCTTGTCTGGTTCCGTGGAGGCGTGAGAATTCTCCAACGGCGCCCGGACGCAGGGCGTCAGGCGCGACATCGGTGAGAACATTCTGTTGAGCATTGAGAAACACGAGTTGTCCGCATTGGAGGGCAGGACGGTCGACCGTCGGGGCAATCGCGACGCTGAGGCGCCTATTGCCGTACGCGACGAAGGCACGATTGCCATTCGACGTGAGCGATAGGAACGCCGCCGGATGCCAGGGCGGCTCCATCAGGGTTTTGTTCGCTTCTTCTAGCAGTGCCCGCAAATGCTGCTTCTGGCCGAGAACCGTAAACAGGATTGGCGTGGCGAGACTTGGGGTCGTGCGCAGGATCTGTTCGATTGCCCCCCGTTCGTCAGACGCGGACATTCCACCAGCCAGAATTTTTTCCAGTGCCTCGGTGTGTAAGTCTTGAACCTGTTCCGTCATACACGGGTCCTCTCAAAAGACCGACCATGGGCGCTCGCAGATACGTCCTCGTTGCCACCCGTATGCGCGCAGCACCGGATCGTCAGCGCGCTTTCCGGGTCCTTTGCCAGACACCAACGCCACCATGTATGGACGGCCAAAGGCCGATCGATGCACGATGCGGTCGTTCATGCTGAAAGCCACGTTGTCGGTGCGGCATGGGGGAATTGTCATCAAGCACTGGTATCCGCAGGGCGGCGGATGATTGTGATGCCAACCCAGGATCATGTCTTCACGACCTCGACGTTCCAGCTCCCGTTGAGCCGCCTGAAATGTCTGAGGCGAAAAAGAAAAGTGAACGAGCGAGCTTCCTGTGTCGGCGGCAGCCGGAATCCGACTCACAAGCACCACCGCGGCTCGACCGTCTGGTTCCTGAACGAGACGACCCACCAGGAAATCGGCCCGCTCTCGATCCAGAGAGCTTGCCGAAGCCTCGCAGAGTTCGGTGACCAAGCCGGAAGATATGCGCATCGAGATCAAATCGTTGTTCTCGACGTCTTGCTTCACGCCTTCGTCGAGAGCCAAAGGTACGAGGGGATATGGGCGGTGCCGTACTGACGCGCGCGTTCGACCACTCGAGGGATGTGTTGTCGTGCTCCGACGTTCGACGTTCCATGACACCCGAGCCTGTTCGTTTGGGTCCTCCCCCAGGACCCCCTTGGTACACAGAATCTCCACGGCCCGATCGTGAAAGGCCGCGCGGCCGTAAGCCCTGGACAACCCTGCGACCCTCACCGTAACGCCTTCGAATGTTTCGCCCCTCCATTCGGGTTCGACAGCGATCGGCTCCCATCGCCCATCGTTCGACAGTCGCCCGGCAGTGACGCCCGCAAACGCGATGTCATGGATCAGTGCGCTAAAATCCAGTTCTTCCTCGTGCAGCCGCCCCGATTCGCTGCGCAGCACGAGGAAGAACTGATGATCGGAGTGGACCATTTCAGGTTCTCGACGAGCGGCGTCCTGCCGAGACTTCCGGTGCGATGGTGAGCTCGTTGCCCGTTTCGACGCCCAGCTCTTCAAGCGTCGCGCTGCGGTTGAGTTTTTCCCCGTCGAACAACAAGTGATACGGCTCGCGCGGCAGCGACATCGCATCTTGGACTTCGTCCAGGACCTCACCGACCGTCATGTCAGGAGGAAGATCCGATAGCTCTGCAACCTGGGAGCGGCTCCAATCCGTGACTTCAATGGTGAGTGTCTGCATAAGGATCCTTTCTGTGTGTGTGAAATTCGAGATACTGCTCGGCCATGTGTCCATTCGCGAGTGCCAGGCAGGCCTTTTTCGTCCGAAGGCTGGCGTCGATGCTTCGGACTGCGTGATCGACCAGCGTCGGCGTCAACACGGCAATCGGCCAGACGACTTCTCCAACCAACCTGCCCGCCACAAAACTGCCTCGGACGAGGCGCAAGCGAGCGTTCATCATGAGAATGAAATGCTCGAGTGCCTCGAGCGCAGCAGGGCTCGCCTGACCGAGATGGGCCATGGGCGCCCGGAATATCACCGACTCTGTCTGTAGGGTTGCCACCACCTTTCCGTTTCCGGTTCTGGTCGACACGAGTCCGTTTGCATCGCTCCAGGTGAACGCACTCTGATCGAGGATGGACTCAAGTCGTAGGAGCATGTCTGGCTCCGCATGGTCCGCCGCAGGGATCGCGCCGCGTTCTGACTCGAGGAGGTCCACGCCGCGGTGCAGCGATGCACGGAGCACTTCGAATGCCGAGGTAAGGTCTCCGTCGCATGGCATCTCGCCCACGAGTGCTGGTCCCGGCACAATCTTGATGGGAAGCTGCAGGCGTTCATGCTCACGCACTAGGTCGATGCCGCTTCCGGGAAGCGGCATCGACAGCTGCAGCCAGCCCGCTCGGTCGATCGCACACCGCACCGATCGGCCGTCCAGCTCGAAGTGTCCGCACCACGGACCATCGACCTGGAAGGTCCGCTCGACCGTTGCGAGCTCGTCGAAAGGATTTGCCATCCTATTCATGTGATCTCACCGAAACCTGGATCGAGCGTGACGAGCGGAAGAGCGACGGCTTTCCCAGTTGCTCGAGGAGTCCCGGATACTCGCGGACCAGGCGACACGCTTCCGGGTTGAGCGCATTCCGTTCGTCGACCGTGCAATTGCGGTAGGTCGCGATGTCAAACAATTCCCAGACGAGCGCTCCAATGGGGGTGCCGGGTGCAAACGCACTTCCGAGGCAGATAGAACCCGCAAGGACGTTCGGGTGGAGAAACGCAGGATCGAGGACGCAAGCAACTTTCATGAATAACCGATCGTCAGCCGATCGCAGGTAATCCTCGGGAAAGCTGATGTAACAGTGGACGGGCCCCGGGTGAACCGCGACGATGCCAGATTGGAGTCGGTGGAGATATGGGATCTGAAAGGTGCAGCTGTACCGGGATGCGGGGAATGGCGGAAGGGGCGTGAGCGTCATCACGTCGCTTCTGTCCTGCAACTCGAAAGCATCGGCCGCCGTGTTTTCAAGGAAGGTCTCGAAGACTTGATCCATGGTTGTCACTCCCTGGCGTCGGCCAAGAGAAGAGGCAGATTGACTGCGCCGGCCGTGGCCACGACGACGTCGGCCGCCGGAAGACCGAGGTCTGCCCACGTCCGATCGAGGAACCGTCCGGCTTCCGACCGCCCGAACCGATCGAGCACATCGGTCGACATCGGAACCATCTCGCCGCCGCAGTCGCAGTGCGCATACGCGGCGTCCACCGTTTCGAGGATGCGAAGCGGGTGTTTCTCACGGGCACACTGCGGGCACCTGATATTCGTCACGATGGCGCGCCGCGGGAGCTGCAGCACGACATCTTCACCAAGCACGTCCTCCGCGAACTTGAATGTCTCGGCTACCGTGGCGTGCCTCGAACGTTTGCCGAGCGGCGTCAGATACCAGCTCTGGTGATCGAGAAGGCAGCGCGGATTACGTTTCAGTCGGTGGGTGGACAGCATCCGGCGGCCGAGATCGAAATAGACCTCTTTGCCAGCGACTTCTTCAACGCGGCCTAACAGCACGGTCAAACCCCAGACAGCCTGAAGCGACGCCGCGGCACCGCCCAGCGCGGAAACTGCGAGCGTCGGCGTGGAGACGTCGTCGGTGGTCTTCCACCAGGCGCCGGAACACCCCTTTCCGACGCCGGTTTCGTTCCGAAGAGCCTGCAATGAAGCCGCGTCGTGGGGGCACAAGTAGCACGCGGAGTCTTCAACGCGGGGGTCGTAGCAGGCCACGCGGCCGAAGAGCGACGTGCCGGATCCGTCGAGCGCCGCGTCGATCCACGGAATGCCGAGGCGCATGGCCAGCTCGTTGACGAGAACCCGGCTTGGCCGGTTGTCGAGGCAGCTGAAGAGGAGGGACGTTTCACGCAGGGCCCCCAGGCCAAGCCGCCGGATATCTGCGTGAACAGGCTCGATCCGGCACGTCGGATTGAGGGGGCCGAGCCATTCGGCGCGGGCGTTCACTTTCGGCCCATGAATCTGGCGTTCGGTGAATCCCTGGGTCCCGAGGTTTAGGTCAGACACGACGTCCCGATCGACGAGCACGACGGACACGCCCAGAAGTACGAGGTGCTGGGCGAGCTGTCCGCCGATATTGCCGACACCCAGCACCGCCACGCGCTTGCTCCGCACGACGGCCAGGCCCTCGGCACCGAGCGCGGGCATCGCCTCGAGACGCGCGTATCGCTGACTGGTCACCATGACGTCTCGTACGCTCAATTCAACGGGTCGGGAGCCCAGAGCGCGCCACTGGTGGGCAGGCCACATTTCAGGCAGCGCGTGTCGGAGGACCAGCACGACGCATGGTGATGGCTGTGACATTTGGGACACCGAACGATTCGATCTCCGTCGGCGAGGTGACTCAGGCACTTCGCGCAGCAGATCTTCCTTGCGTGTGCCGCGGCGTCGAATGCGACAACGTCGGCTGGCGACTCTGTGCTGAGGCAGAAGTGTTCACCGGCGAGTCGCACTTCGTCGCGATCGTCGAGGATCTCGATCGGCAGGCACGGTCGGCCGTTCACCGTGGCAGCCGCGTCCGCAGCGAGCAGTGCCCAGTGACGTCCGTTGCTCACGGGGAGCAACCGCGTGTGATCGCTCACGATGAATGCCGCATCGGGCGGTACCAACGTGGCCTGCCAGCATTTCTGATCGTTGTCCCAACGCCACCACATCATTTGGCTGCTCCTTTCGATCGCGTGCGAAAACTTCACGCTCTCTTTTTAGCAGCCAACGATGTTCAAGAGTACTGACAGTTTTTGCACGTCGGCGGTGTTACATGCGGGCGGAACTTATTGCGAGGACGAACAGATCGATGCAAGGTGTTTCTCCGTCGAGCAACGGCGCGACATGATATAAGGACTCAGTCACCCCCAACTCAGGTTTGGCGACAAGCACGCGTACGCCTGTCGCGCGCAGCGGCCCCGAGGCGTTGTGTCGCAGACATCCACCGCGCGTTAGAGGAGATGAAAATGGCAAGGCAGAGTCGCAAGCCGGAATCCGTGACGGGAAAGTCGCATCGTCAGCCTAACCAGGAGGAAGAGAAGAGGCTCAAGCAGCGCCGCGCGATTGTTGTCGATTTGGTCGTTCAGCAGAAACACGATCCCTCTAAGGTTCCCGACGTTCTGCGGAAGAGTTATGGGATCAATGTCAGTGAGTCGACGGTCTCACGGGATTTGAAATGGGCAAGAGAGAACGGCTGGATTGTGACGCAGATCGGGACCGACTGTCCTGGGGAGGAATATCTCAAAGCGATCAAAGAGACTGCTCAGTTCCACGGTGGCCTGCAGCAGGTTCTTCGCGAACGATCCGGTGGGACGCTGAAGTCGTTGCATGTCTTCTGGAGTGGACCGACGAAGGCCAACGGAGACGCAGGCTGGGACAACCGGCTGTCGCGCTTCGCTGGACGAGCGGCACCCACGCTGTTCGAGCTGCTAGCGGGAGCCCGCCGAATTGGCGTGACGTTCGGAGCCTCAATTGGTGTGAGCATCGAAGCCGTCGCAAGTGTTGCCCGAGGACAAGCCGGTCGCGCGAGGGATCTGATGGTGGTGCCCACGTCAGGAGAACCATTGGGTGGCGCCAAACCCATGTTTGCGTCTACTGATTTAGCCGAGCGCCTGAGCGAAATGCTCTCAGGTTCTCGCGTTCCCTCGCTCCGCGGCATACCACCGGTCATCCCCGAAGAATTTGCCGGCCACAATCAAACGGTCGTGTTCGACCTCATTCGGTGTTTGCGCTCTTATAAGGAAATCTTCGGCGACTCCAACACGGGCGGCCTTGTCGAAGAACTCGACACGTTAGTGACCAGCGCAGGAGGCTTTGGGGAGGGTTACCACGCTTTTCAAAATGAATTCATCAGCATTCCAGGGTTTACTCGGGGAAGGCTCGCAGAACTGGCCTTGGGCGATATCGCCGGTGTGCTGATTCCCAAGGATGGAGAATTTACGAAGGCGCAGGAGAAGATGTTCTCGGCCTGGCGCCGTCTTTGGACGGGCATTCGAATCGAGCAGCTCCGACGCATCAGCGCCTGCGCAAAGAACAGCGACCGGCCAGGCGTTATCCTCGTGGCGATTGGCGCGAACAAGGCGGACATCGTGCAGGCGGTGGTATGTCGCGAAAAGCTGGTGAATCATCTGATCATCGATGAGACGCTCGCGGCCCGACTTCAGGAACTCCTGAACCTTCCGACCGTCGCGGCCGCGTGAAAATTGGCAAGTCGTCGGCATGTCGATGGGGCGCTTCGCGGTGAACCCGCGACGGCGCCCCAATCGTCCGAGGCCAATTCGACATGAAAAAGTCCGTCGGATATGGAAAGGCGCCCGAGATTTTTGAGATGTCCGAAGTGGGACTCGATGCGACCGATGGTGTCGGCCGTCGCTCTGGCGACAGCCATGGCCGTGCCTTCGTCGCTCCCGGCGCAGTGGCCGCCGTATCCGTCGGCCGGCGTGCCACGGACGACCGACGGTAAACCCGATCTCTCGGCGCCGGCTCCACGAACGGCCGATGGGAAACCTGACCTCTCGGGCATCTGGAACTATGCCGGCATCCTCGGCTTTCGAGGCCGGCCACCGGATCCACCGCCCGGGACACCACCCGAGGCGACATTCTGGAATATCGAAGCAGGATTCAAAGAAGGACTACCGTTCCAGCCCTGGGCCGCCGAGCTCCGCAAACAACGCATGGCGGTCGAGAGCAAGAACAACCCGGATGCGGCCTGTCTGCCGCTCGGGCACATGCAGCTGCACACGCACTCGCAGCCGCGAAAGATCATCCAGACCCCAACCCTTATCGTCATTCTGTACGAGGCCAACGCAGGTATCCGTCAGATCTTCCTGGACGGGCGTCCCACACCAGACAATGACCCGCAACCGTGGTGGTTCGGGTACGCCAGGGGCTGGTGGGAGGGTGACGAACTGGTCGTCGAGACGACCAATTTCAGAGAAGAAGGGTGGCTCGACGTCAACGGCGCCCCGCTCACATCCCAAGGGAAGCTCATCGAGCGTTTCCGCCGCCCCAACTTCGGCAGACTCGAGATCGACGTGACGATTGACGATCCGAAGGCCTATACGCGGCCGTGGACCGTCAGAGTCAATCAACGCCTGCTGGTAGACACGGATCTCATCGAGTTTGTGTGCCTCGAGAACGAAAAGTTCAGCAGCCGCTTCCGCAAGTAGAGCTGTGCGGTAGAATCGATCGATGTCCCGCTGGACGCTTTCGTTTGCCGCGGCAGTCGTCACGGGAAGTATGGCGGCGCAGGCGCATCATTCAATTTCGAGCGTGTACGACGGCAGCCGGCGGGTGACGATCGAAGGCACTGTCGCTCAATTCCAGCTCATCAACCCCCATCCCTTTCTTTTCATCGATGTCAGGGACGCCAACGGTCAGGTCCAACAGTGGCGGCTCGAGATGGACAATCGCTTCGAGCTCGTGGCCATTGGCGTCACGGCCACGACATTCAAACCAGGCGATAAGGTGGTGGTGACCGGCAGCGTCGCCCGCGTGCAACCAAACGGCCTGTACGTCTGGCGGCTCGACCGACCTGCGGACGGCTTCTGGTACGAACAGGTTGGCTCGAGCCCCCGAATTGCCAATACCCGCTGAAACATCCGCACGCATATAGGTCTCTCCACGTTTCGAGGGAGTAGACTAGATCTGTGCCGTCATTCGACGACTACGACCTGAACCCTCCGGCGAGGGGACCGTTCGGTCCCACCCAGTCGAATCGGACGCGCTGGGCCATCATCATCGGGGTCCTGCTCGTGATTGCAGCCGGCGTGGGCTATTTTCTGCTCCGGCGGAATGTGCCCCAAGAGCCGGCGGCCTCGATGACGCCCGCACCGGCGGTAGCCCAGGAACAGAAAGGAACTGCACTCACCGGTGAAAATATCGCGCTTCCGCCGCTCCCCGAGACCGACCCCATCGTTCGGGAGCTCGTCAGTCGGCTCTCATCCCATCCGACGGTTTTGGCGTGGTTGGCGACTAAAGGGCTGATTGGCAATTTTACCGTCGTGACTCACAACATCTCGGAAGGTCGAACACCGGTCACGCATTTGAAAGGGTTGGGACCCAAAGCTCCTTTCCGGACGAGAAGCTCGGGCGGAACGGTGTATGTTGACCCTCGAAGTTACGAACGGTACAACGGCTACGCCGACGCGGTGGCCGCACTCGATGCGACCGGTACGGCTCGTTTGTATCTCACACTCAAACCACGCATTCTCGAGGCGTATGGGGATCTCGGCTATCAAGGAGGCGACTTCGATCGAGTGCTCGAGCGGGCCATCGGCGAATTGCTCGAGGTGCCGGTGGTCGAGGGCGAGGTTCCGTTGCGGCTGAAAATCGTTTCCTACGAATACGCGGATGAAAAACTCGAGTCCCTGTCGCCGCCGCAGAAGCATCTGTTGCGGATGGGACCACGAAACGTCCAAGCCATTCAAACCAAGCTGCGCGAGATTGCCGCGCTCCTGAAACTGAACCCGTAGCGCGGACCCTTTAGGGTCCGCGTCCCGGGTCGCGGGCCTTGAAAGGCCCGCGCTACATTCGCTTACGCAGGCGCTCTATCGGGCGGCGTAGCGACCGCCGGTTCTTGCGGACATCCGACCACAAGTCACCCACGCGAGCCAATCGTTCGGCCATCGTTCGCAGCGTGTACGTCCTCGGGCCGACCTCGCCGCGCTCTACTTCCTCCCATGTGCACGGTGCGGAAACAGGCGCGCCGGGTTTGGCGCGTACGGCGTACGCGGCAGCGAACGTCGCGCTGTAGCCGTTGCGTCCCGTGTCAACGAAAATTCGTCCGCCTCGGTCCGCTTTGCTGAACTCCTGCGTCAGATGTCTGGGGTCGCGATCGACGAGGATTGTCCCCACAGCGTGCGCAAATCTCGACACCGCGCCGAAGCTGCTTTTGCCATCGAGCGACACGACAATGTGAAAACCCTTGGAACCGGACGTCTTCACCCAGCTCCGCAATCCCAGCTCGGTGAGGAGGTCACGGAGACCTAGCGCGGCAGCGCGGAGCACCTCAGGATCGTCTCCGGATGGATCGAGGTCGAACACGCAGACGTCCGGTTGATACAAATCCGGCACGCGGGACGTCCATACATGTGGCGTAATGCAGTTCTGGTTGACGACCCAGAGCAACGATCGCGTGTCGGTCACGAGCGCATGATGGACTTTTCCTCCGTGCTTCGGAACTTCAATGCGTTGAAGCCACGTCGGGAATCCCTTTGAGACGTCCTTGTGGAAGAAGCCCTTCGTTCCAATGCCGGCCGGGTACCGCTCCATCGTCACGGGGCGCTTGCGGATGTGCGGCACCATGACCTTGGCGACCGCCTGATAGTAGGCGGCAAGCTCACCCTTTGTAATGCCATCATCCGGAAACAGCACCTTTTCCGGATGCGTGATCATCTGCGACTTCTCTTGGAAACTGGTTCGGGCGTCTCTCGGGTGACCTCGGCCGGCGACTTGTCCAGGCGAACGCCCAGCAGACGAGGATGTCGGAGCTTGCCGTGGACCGTCCATTGGATGAAAGCAACCTGGACCACGATTTCAGGACGTACCCAGTGCGCGCCTTTACGAGGCAGCCCGACGCCTTTGGTGAACGGGGGCTTTGGGAGCTCGAGTTGGTCCAGGCGTGCGCGGAGATCGAGCAGGAGTTTCGTGTCGAAGCCCGTGCCGACCTTTCCCGCAAACACCAGGTCGTTGCCTTCGAAGTACCCCACGAGCAGTGCGCCAAGACCAACCCGACTGCGCTGAGGATCGGTAAATCCACCAACGACAAACTCCTGCGTCGCCTCGCACTTCATCTTGAGCCAATGCGGCGACCGGCGGTGTTCGTAAGGTGCGTCGCGTCGCTTGGCCACGACTCCTTCCCATCCCTCTCGGCACGCCCGATCCCACGGCACCGGGTCATCGATGGATTGCACCCGTTCCAGGGGCGTTCGCAGAGGCAAATCGTTCAACAGCGCGCGACGCGCGTCGAGTGGAAGGGAGGTTACATCCCGGCTCTCGAGCCACAAGATGTCGAACACGTGGTACCCCGTCTTTTGTTCGGAGGCAGCCGAGGGAGCCCACACTCCCAGGGCTTCGCCGTCGAGGATCACGTCGTGGACAGGCAGGCGGGCAATCGCGTCAACCACAGAAGGATATGATGCGTTCAGAGGCAGCTGGTTGCGCGACAACAAACGAACGGTGTTTCCGAACTTGAAGGCGAGCAGCCTAATGCCGTCGAGCTTGCGCTCAAAAATCCATTCAGGCCCCGTAAAGCGCTCCTGCGTGAGCGTGGCCGCCATTGGCTTAACCCATTCCGGAAAAGGCATGCTGCAACGGTACGTAGGCCGGACCTTCAGGTCCGGCTCAGTGGCGACGATTGACCTGTAGGTTCGCTGTATCGCTGAAGGACGGCCTGTACGGCTTCGCTCCCGAAGTGGGGGTAATAGAGTTTGGCGCCGCCCTTCAGGAGAGCCTCCGCGCACGCGCGATAGTCCCCATTCCGATCGCGAAAATTCAGCGAGCCCCACTGGCAGCTGTCGAGTGCGGTCCCACCGTAGTCGTTGCGAATTTCCAAGTCCGCGCGACGCTCGATGAGCACCTGCACGACTCCGACGTCGCCGCGAAGCGCGGCACTGGCGACCGGCGTGAAGCCCTCGCCGCCGCGCGTATTGACGTCGAAGCCCAACTCCAACATCAGCTGGAGCCCTGCTAGATTGTGTGAAGAGGCAGCCCGGACAATGTGTGCGTGCTCGGCAATCGTCAGTTCTTTCAGCAGATTTGGGCTCGCCGCCAGCGCTCTCGCGGCGCCCGTTTCATCGGCCAGTTGACACGCAGCCAGGAACTGCTCCTTGAGTGGGCTGCGACCGAGGAGAAAGTCATAGATCTCACGTCCACCGTCCTTGGCGGCAACTGTCAACACCGACGATCCCCCGGTGAGTTTCCACTGGTAGATATGGCCGGGTGGGACAGGGGCGTACCCCGGCTCTCCAATGTGGGCGTTGATAGAGTCGGGGTCCTCAGCCAGTGCACGCTCGACGAGGTCACGGTCTCCGAGCGTTGCGGCCATGAAGATGTCGATGTCCGCACCACGTGCGATCAGATGGCGGCACAACTCACGGTCTTGCACCTTGTATTGGGCCGCCGTGGATTGGTGATCGATATCCCGGGCGTTGATCTCCGCCCCATGCTCGAGCAGCAGATCGATGATCTCTTTTGTACTCGCGAAATGCAGGGGCCGCTGGCCGTCGCCGCCACGCGCGTGAACCAGCGAAGGGTCGCTGGCAAGCCATTCCTTTACTTTGTCGATCATGCCCAATGCCGCGGCCGCGTGAATGTCGACGATGGCACCGCGTCGGATCAACCAGGCAGCCTGCTCGGGGTTGGTGTTGTCGAGCACACCGAAGCCGCCGGCCCACCAGTCGCTGCGAACATTGATGTCGGCCCCGAATTCCAGCAGTGTGTCGACCATCTCGCGGTTGTCTTTTGCGGCCACGATGGCCTGTGCGCCGAAAGGAAAAAGCGGGCGGTTGACGTACAGGCGAAGAGCAGGAGTCCTGGCGAGCAGCGAACGTACCGCGGCCACATTCCCAGCTCTCACCGTTACGACAAGTTCGTCAATCTCCGGGAGAGCGCCACGATCGATGAGGTACTCGCGCATCTGCGGAGTGTTCTCGTCGAGCACACCCACCGTTCGGCCCCAGAACTGGCTGCGCGCGTTGATGTCGGCGCCAAAGTCCAGCAGCACGTCCACCATCGCGCGATCGCGACGGGAGAAGACAATTGCGGGCTCGGAGTGGAAGAGGGGTTGGTTGATGGCTTCGCGCAGATCTGGATGCGCCGCCAGCAGTACTCGTAGTCCGGCCGCGTCACGTTTCTCGACGGCTTCTGTGAATCGTTCCACCGGGCCAATATATCGCCCAGACGCGTAGCAAGAAAGGCCTCTTCCCACGGTCAGAATCTGACTCCCATCCCAAACCGCACCTGGTGGGACCGCAGACCTTGTCCGGCGCTGAGGAGCGTTCCGACGAGGCGGTCCGCAAAGATTTGCTTGTAGCGATAGCCAACATCGATCAACAGCGGTCCGCCCCTGAACATGACACCGCCGCCGACCCCGGCAATCGGATCCGTGGAATCGAGCGAGTTCAAAGCCGCGCGCGTGAAGGGGTCGACGGCACCAAAACCGCTGATGTTCAGGTTGACGCGGGCGATTCCAGCAGAGGCCTCGACGTACGAAAGTCGGCCGCCGAAATCGAACGGTAGCGTCGATCCATCGAGCGATGAAAAGTGATTGAGCGACAGCGCGCCGAACCCATCAATGGATCCCTGTGCGGCCGAACTGTGCGGTGTGACCAGAATCACGGCGAGAACGAGGACGATGGTGTATGCGCAACGCATGGGCGGACGCTCCATTTCTTACTGCGCGTGGGGCCCAACCCCCACGCGCTGTACCTCGCGGCTTTGCCGCTCGGCGTTATTTGGAGGCATCACCCGCTCAGTCAGCGGTTGGTCAAGGCAGGCATTGAAGATCGGGGCAAACTCGGTGCCAGGATCCGTCGAGCTATTTACTCGAAATACGTGGAGACTGAGCCGGCAACAGACAATTCACTGTAACCTTGCGAGGACGCGTCTCGGCCGGGTATCGTGTCTGGGGGTAACGCGCACGCTTTAGCGTGCGCGGTCGTGCGCAGGTGACTTATGAAGCACAGGAAACTGTCCACGTGCTTCTGCTCAGTTCGGGGCTCGTCGTGGCTGCATCCGTGCAGTCAGCTCAGACGACCAAACCGCTGACAGTCGCCCAGGTGATCCAAGGTTCGATTGCATCCGTCGAAAGAGAACTGACCGGTGTGGCTACCGAGATGCCTGAAGACAGGTATCCGTTTGCGCCGACCGCGGGTGCCTTCAGGGGCGTGCGGACCTTCACCGAACAGGTGAAGCATGCCGCGGCGGTGCACCATCTCGTGGCGGCAACCATTCTTGGCAATCCCATCACGTCCGATATGGCGGATGAGCGCGGCCCGGACTCAGTCAAGACGAAAGCGGACGTTCTCAAATACTTGAAAGATTCGTTCGTCAATCTGAACAAGGCGGCAGCCGCGATTGATGACAAGAACGCGTTCGTCCGAATGGACATTGGTGCGGGGTCGGTCTCCGACACGCGCATGGGACTGATGCTCGTCGCCCTGACGCACTCGTCGAATCATTACGGGCAAATCGTCGAATATCTCCGGATGAACGGCCACGTGCCACCACAATAGCGCGGACCCTTCCGCCTTCGCTGAAGCTTCGGCGGACCGCCGTAGCCTTGGCGGAGGCTGGTCAGGGTCGCATGGTTAGCTGAGGCACAAACTCACTAGATCCGCACGACAATCCCTGATGCCGGGCGTGCCGTTGCCTTCTTGACCGCAGCGGCGTACAAGCCCACCTGTCGATCCGCTCTCTCATCTCCACGGAATTCTTCGTCGGTCTTGAAATCCACCACCTGCCAGCCCGCCTCCTCCTCGAACGCAAGATCGATGACACCCTCGACGAGGAACTCACCATCACGCCAGGCGATGGGCACCTCGCGCCGACAACGATGTGTTTTTGTCGCTGCGAGGGCGCGTTGGAGCAAGGGTTGGGCGAGAACCGTGCGAACGACCTCGGCCGCGGCCTCCACCTCGTCGGCGGTGGCACCCAGAATGTGCGCCTGCGCGGCCGACAGTCGTGTGATGGCGTCGATTTCCGCGTCCAGCGGAATGGTGGCCAACACCGCGTGAACCAGCGCGCCGAAGCGCGGACCCCCGGGCCGGTTTGGGGCGCGCGGAAGTTCCACGAGCTCAACGCGTGGCAGGGGTTTCTCGAACAGCGGCGCCACTCGCTTTTTTACCCACTGAGTGACGATTTGCGCGTCAACCGACGGTTGTGATCCTGCACGGGTCGCGGCTTCGCGGCCCGAACGCCACGCGTGGTGCGCGCTGAGGCCCTCTTCGATCACGTCAGGACCGACGTCCTTGACGATGAGCTCTGAGCGGCGGATACCGAGGGGCGCTGCCGCGTCGAGTTTGAGTGCGCGAGGATCCCACCAGACGATGCCGTGACGCGAGTTGAGAACATGCAGCCCCGGAGAGACGGTGTCTGGCAATGCGGGATCACCGCTTGGTCGCAAAAGGACGGAATCCTTTGACGGGAACTCGGGGCACCCGGGCGCGGCCACCTGCTGTCGCCTCTCCTCGAGAAGAGGATAAATTGCCCGGTTCATCGGCTCGATCCAGCCCTCGCGTTCCGCATCGCCGACAGCGGGAACGACCAACAGATCGCGGGCCCGAGTCGCCGCGACGTACGCAATCCGGATCCCTTCGGCTTTGTCGCGCTGCAGTTCATCGGCTTCGTGCTGAAGCAAGTCAAACGGTGAACAGCCCGCGAGCCGAATGGCACAAACGCGCCCCGCCGGGTCGATGTACCGGCTCGCCGCCGCGGCCTGAAGCTTGGCCGTCATATCCGCAAGAATGACGACCGGGAATTCCAGGCCCTTGGCTTTGTGGACAGTCATCAACCGAACGCCGTCACTGCCTTCCTCGAGGATGGGCGCCTCTGCCGCCGTGCCATCGTCTGCCTGGTCTCGCAGCTCGTCGATGAAGCCCCGAAACGAGATTCCGCCGTCAGCCTCGTATCGACGGGCCAGCTCCGCCACGTGAAGCACATTAGCGAGCACCTGTTCGCCGCCATGCTCGAGCGCGAACCGTACGTGCGCGCGCGTGGTCCCGAGCAAGCGGGAAATCGTGGTCGCGACCGGAACATGATTTCGAGCTCGGTGGAGCGTCTGCAAAAGGCTCAACGCCTCGACGATGGCGGTCAGATGGGATGGCGCATCTTTGGGAATTCTGAAGGGATGAAAACGGCCGAACCGTTGTCGACACTCGAGTAACTCTTCATCCCCAAATGCGAACAACGTACCTCTTAACGTGGCAAAGACCGACAGCTCGTCATCAGGCCACTCAATGGCTGCCAGCGCCGCACGCAGAGTCTCGATCTCCGCTCGATTATGGAACGAGCGTCCCCCGACGAGCAGATGCGGAATCCCCCGTGCTTCGAGAGCCCTGACGTACGGACGCGTGACGTCGGTGTCGTAGCTCACGAAACGGCGAAACAGCAAGCAGATGTGTCGCGCCTGGATTGGTACGAGACGTTCTGCCGTCCGGCTGAAGCCGGACGCTACGTACGACGAAGTTCCGTTCGATACGGTATCGGCGGTAGGCGTGGGGCGCTCGGTGACGGTCCACTTGCTTTCGCCAATCAGCCAGTCGACAAAGGCGCCGACGGCATCCGGCAGCGATTCTTCGATTCTGGTGTTCGCAATCCTCTGTATCGCGTACGGCCTGGGCACCGGCAGGACGACGACCGATGGCTGTTCCGAGGGGTCGGACCTGAACGGCTCGAGCGGGACATAGCTGGCCTGCAGAGCATTCGGGTCGCCGCTCATCAACGGTTCGAAGGCCGTGTTGACCGCCTGCTGAATGTTGGGCCGGGCCCGGAAGCTGGTGCGTAGCGCCACCCGCGTCGCTCCAGCTGCCTCGAGGATCTGGTAGACACGTTGGTAAACGCCGACGTCCGCGCGGCGAAATCGATAAATGGACTGTTTGGGATCGCCAACGATGAAGAGTTTTCCGGCGACCGGGCGTGTGAGAGCCCAGTCGCTCACAGAAGGGTCGTCGGCGCCCAGCAGCAGAAGAATTTCGGCCTGAAGCGGATCCGTGTCCTGAAACTCGTCGACAAAGATCCGTTTGAAGCGCTCCTGAAAACTTTGGCGGACACCTCGGTCGCGTTTGACGAGATCCCTCGCCTTGAGGAGCAGATCGAGAAAATCGAGGGCGCCCGCGCTGGCCTTCGCGTGCTCGTAGCTCTCGATGCAGCCACGGAATTCCTGGTGCAGCCGCGCGGCGAGGTCGGCATTCGCATCGGCTTCGAAATCGATGAGAGCGGTTTGGAGTCGCTCCCGTGAGCGATTCACGTTTTCCCGCAGAACACCCGGTCGATAAAACTTGCCAGTCCCTTTACGCGCGCGCTGGAAATCACGGTTGCGGGCGAGCCCAATGAGAGTGCCCTCCAGCCTGTTGTAGTCTCGCGGCGTGACGCTCTCGGTCCGTTCGATCTCCTCCATGAGCTGCCGCGCGGGTCTGGTATCCACATAGAAATTGTCGTGCGCATAGGCGGGACGGTCCGACAGCTCCCCAAATTCCTGCAACTGATTCACCAACGCATCGATGCGGCTGGTCCGATCGAACGGTGCGCGTTGCCAGTCCCCTTCAAAGTCTCGCCACTGAATCAAATCCCATCCCGCACTCCGCAGCCGACCAATGGGCCCCTCGTCCCGGTCCGATCCCGGCCGCAGACCGCCGAAGCTCGGGCGTCGCAGCGAGCGCAGGAGCCCTTCGGGTGGATTGACGAGCTGCTCCTGGAACCAGGCGTGAAAGGCGGCGTCGTACATTCGCGCTGCCTGTGCCTCGGTGAGCACGATGAAGAGCGGATCGACCTGAGCTTCGACCGGGCGTTCCCTCAGAAGATCGGCGCAGAATCCGTGGATGGTACTGACTTGGGCCTCTTCGAGTCGCCGAAGGGCATCATCGAGCCGGCCGCGTTCCCCGGATCCCGGGGCCGAGATTCCGCGCGCTTCTTCGAGAGCTTCCCGCAACCGGAGCTTGAGTTCACCGGCTGCTTTTTCGGTGAACGTGACGGCGACAATCTCCGTGACCAACGCCCGTCCCGTTTCGATGATCCGAACGATTCGCCGTACGAGCTCCGTTGTCTTGCCGGTGCCGGCGGCCGCTTCCACGATCAGCGTGTCGTCGAGCGCGTTCGCGATCAGGTTGCGGTCATGCGCGTCGGCGAGCGAGCGCATCATGAACGGCTCCTCAGCTCGAGCAGATCCTCAATCCGGTTGTGGGGCTTGCCGCGGGTTCCCTCCTCCTGGTCCGGACCGCAGACCGGCCGAAAGTCGCAAATCGTGCACGCCTTTTCGGCCGGCGCCGGCGGCAGCACACCCTGTTCGACCGCACGATCGATGATCTCGAGCACCTCGATGCCCATCCGACGGGTGCGCTCGTTGATCGGTACAGGATGATCCGTGAAACCTCCGGCCGTCGTGCAGTATGAAAAACGACCCATTTCGACCGTGCAGCCCGTGGCCGCCTCGACAGCCAGGCTGTAGATGACAGGTTGGAGCTGGGTGCCGCCGCCGATGATCGAACCGCGCGTCGACCGATTCCGCGATGTCTTGTGATCGGTCACGCGCAGGATCTTGGTGTCCGGTTTACGCTCGACGAGATCGACGGATCCTCGAAGGACGAACCGACCATCAATCGTCACGGGATCCGCGCGGCTGAGCGGATCGTGACCGGGTTCACCGGGCAGGCCGAATGCGAACTCGAACAACCAGGGTTCCCATTCGATGCTCTGCGCCAGCCGGTCCACCCACACCCGAAGATCGGTGCGGATGCTTGCCACCTCATCCTGCCAGACGCGGTCGACCGCCGGCGCAAGACGCTCGTAGTACTCCTGCGCGATGCGCGCCAACGTCTCGTCAAGCAACTGGAGCACGACGTCGAGCCCATACACCGTGATGGCGAGGTTCTTTGCCTGCAACGCGCGAAAGAATTCGGCCTGCACCTGGTGGAACAAGCTCCCTTTCGTCAGTGGATCCATGCGCTGCAGCGGTTCGGGTTCCTCGAGTGGGGCGAGCCGGTAGGCGGCCGACAGAAAGAAACGATAGGGACAGGCTGCGTATTGCTGGAGCGCCGACACGGAATAGGGCCTGACATCCAGTCGCTGAGTCTGCAGAAACGGACGCGTTCGGTCTGTCACCCGCACGAGACCGTCGTACGGGGACCAACTCTTCTTGGCACGTGCCCAGCGCTCGGTGACCGATCGCCGCAGGCAGTCGTTCAGGCGCAGAAGGTAATGGGCCCGTCCCTTGACGTCACCATCCCGGTGCATGAGCGAGCGGAGCACTGAGAGGTCGTGTTCGAACTCGTCAATCGCGTCATCCGCGTGCGCGGGCGCGGGCCACGCGAGACTTGCTTCGGCCTCGCTGGCCGCCTCGCGCTCGAGCGTCTGATGATCGGGGACACGACCTGTCACGGCACGCATAACGTCAAGCGCGTAGAAAGATGGGACCCGTGCCCGTGCTTCGGACGATTCAATTCGCGGGAAGGACACGTAGAGTCTGTCTGTGGCTGCCCCCGCCACAAGCCTCAACAGCAGCCGCTCCAGCTCGGCGCGATCGTTCTGAACGACCAGCGCGTCGGCAATTTCGCGGCGCAGATCGTCGAGCAGCAGGGGATCCTCGCGCAGTTTGTGGGGGAACAGACGCTCGGCCAGACCTGGCGCAAAAACGACACGGAATGTACGGCCGCGAGCCTGATGGGGACTGCCAACGAAGACGCGGCCGTAGCGATGGGGCGGCGGCTCAACCTCGAGCGACCGAAGGCGGTCGGCCAGGACGTCGCGCACCTCGGTGAGCGAAACGGGTCCGACGGTGCCCATCGGTCGCAGGTCCGCGAGAATTCGCTGCACGTGCTCGGGCCGGCGAAGGACGCGGGGGACGAGCCCCTCCAGGCGCTGCAGCCAATCGCCCCACGTCGCGCGGACGGGCCAGCCCGAGAGGATATCGATGAGCGGCAGAGCAAAGGCTCGGAGGTGCTTCAGATTCTGAAGCTCACGCTCGAGATGTGGGATGCGCGGTGCGTCGGGGTCGTCCGATTTCAGCTCGCGAATCCTGAGCCGGTACTCTTCCGCGAGCCCATCGAGCCGTCGCGCCCAGCGTTCGCGCCCTCCGATGACCGCCGATTCGACGAGCAGACTTTCCCACTTCCACGGCGCACGGAGCGTTCCCGCCACAATGGCGGCCGCCGGGTCCTCGTCCGCCAGGGACTCGCGGGCATCACGAGCGGGTTCGACGTCCACTTCAGCGTCGGGCGTGCG
>CAWBPA010000017.1:0-1584273 GCA_963790545.1 Vicinamibacterales bacterium | reverse complement strand
AGGGTCGCATGACGCGAAGAGGGGCCGACGTGTTCCTGGCCGTTGTCGTTGCAATGGTCGTGTTCGTGCCATCGGTGGCATTCGCCCAGGAGGGGCAGATTGCCGGCACGGTGCGCGATTCGTCGAACGCGGTGATGCCCGGTGTCACGGTGGAGGTCACGAGCCCTGCGCTCATCGAGAAAATCCGCTCAGCGACCACCGACGCGAACGGTCAATACCGCATCACAAACCTGCCTGTGGGCACCTACAAGGTGGTCTTCACCCTGTCAGGGTTCGCGAAACAGGAGCGCGACGACGTGATCCTGACGAGCAACTTTACTGCCCCCGTGAACGCGACGATGAGCGTAGGGCAGCTGACTGAGACGGTGGTGGTCTCCGGCATCACGCCCGTCGTGGACGTGCAGAACTCGCGCGAAGTGATCAATTTGTCAGGGCGCGACGATCAGAGACCTGCCGACCAGTCGAAACCCCAACAGCCTGCTCGAGCTGACGCCAGGGATCTCGAGTCAATACAGGGCGTCCACCTCCCAGAGCCCGTTCGGCGCCCCCGGCGTGTGCGTTGGCGGCATCGGCGTGTTCTGTAGCCCCAACATGGCCGGGTTCAACGTCGGCGACACGGGTACTGCTCTCGACCAGAGCAACCTCGCGCAGGGTCGAGTCATGGTCGACGGCCAGGTCGTCAACTCGCGGTGGAACGGTACCAATCTTCGGGCAGACGGGCGGGTACACGGCCGACGTCGCGAACTCGCAGGAAGTCACCATCAGGGTGTCGGGACCGCTCGGCGAATCGGAGACGGGCGGGTCCGAGATCAACATCGTGCCGCGAACCGGTGGCAACCGGTATTCTGGCAATTTCTTCCTGAGCTACACGACGGAGGACTGGTTCGGCACGAACAACGGGAACTATCCCGGCCTCCCGGCGGCGTTTCAGCCGGTGAAAGAGGATCACGACGTGTCGGTCGCGTTCGGTGGTCCGATCAAACGCGACCGGCTGTGGTTCTTTGCGGTCGCCCGCGACCAGGGCATCCGCAAGCTGCCGGTGGGCGTCGACTTCTGGCCGAACCTGCATGAAGGCAAGTTCGGCTTCAACTATCAGCCCAATCGCAGTGAGCCGCGGGTGGAATACACCAACCTCTGGCGCAACGTGAACGCGCGCATTACGTGGCAGGCGACGCAGAAGAACAAGTTCAACTTCTTCTGGGACGAACAGGACTCCTGCCAGGATCCCTGCACGGGCGTCGTCTCGGTCGCCACGTCTCCCGAGTCGTGGTTTTCCCCCTCGACGCAACCGAACCGCCTCATGCAGACGACGTGGACGAACCCGCTGACGACCACGATCCTGCTCGAAGCCGGGCTGAGCGTGAACACGCAGAACTACCGCACCGATAGGCACCGCGAGTTCACGAACTATATCGATATTCCGCGCGTGAGTGAGCAGGGCGACACCGCCGGGGGCGACAGCACGGCCCCGCGGGTCAATCAATTTGCGGGCGGCGGCTTTTTTCCGTTGACGAGCGGATCAATCAACAACGAGATCGGTGGCCTCGCCGAGGAGCGAAAGCTGGCAAACTACCGATCGCGAGCATCCCTCTCATATGTGACGGGCGGCCATCACGCGAAGTTTGGCTACGACGGCGGTTACTACTCGCAGCAGCAGATCAACAAAGTCAACACCATGCAGCAGACGTGGAACTACAACTGGCCCGGGCTGGCGGCGAACTGCGCCGCGGGCGCGTGTGGCAACACGAGCCTGCAGTTTCCGCAGGACCCGCTGAATTTCGCACGTCGCCCGGTCCCCGTGACCGTGGATTACAACACCGGCTCCGCCGAGCTGGACGATCACGTGATGTATGCGGCGCTTTACGCGCAGGATCAGTGGACGTTGAAGCGCTTCACGGTTGGCTTCGCCCTTCGGTACGATCACGCGACCAGCGGTTACGGGGAAACCTGCGTCGGCCCGAACCTGTTCGTGCCGAACCCCTACTGCGTGCCTCCCGCCGACGGCGTCAGCTACAACGATCTGACGCCACGTTTTGCCGTGGCCTGGGATGTCCAGGGCAACGGCAAGACGGCCGTGAAATGGAACATGGGCAAGTTCAACAACGCCGCCGGCATCAGCGGTATCTACTCCACCGCCAATGCGGCGCGGCGCACGGTGAATCTTCTGCGGCGCAACTGGACCGACACCAACGGCAACCGCCGCGTCGACTGCGATCTGCTGAACTTCACTCCCCACGGCGAGTGCGGGACGTTCGTTCCGATCATTTTTAATCCGTTCCCGACCGTCACCAACGACACCGCGAGATTCGGACGTGACCCGCTCGCCCTCGATGCCGCTGGCACTCCGATCGGTCTCCAGACATCACAGTGCGGTCGGAGCGAGCAGGGGATCCCGGCCTCCGTCACGGCATATTGCAACGAGTATGGTGAATCCCTGGTGGATGGGTGGGGGCGTCGCCGTGGGGAATGGCAGTTCGACATTGGCGTCCAGCAGGAGATCCTGCCGCGCCTGTCCGCCGAGTTCATCTATCACCATCGGGCTTACAGCAACATCACGACAAACGACCAGCTGAGCATCGGCTGCGACCGCTTCAACGGTGCGCAGGACGTGCGGGCGTGTCAGGACGGTATGCTCGACTACACGAGCCGGTCCTACGACTTCTTCACGGTTCTTGCGCCGACCGATCCGCGTCTTCCCGGCGGGGGCGGCTACCGGATCCTTGGCCTGAACGATACGAAGGCCGCAAACCCCGTCGGGACGCCGACCGTCCAGACCTTTATGACCGAGCGGCAGTACACGTGGAATGGCTTCGACACGAACTTCACCTGGCGCGCGCCGCAGGGCATTTATGTGCAGGCCGGTACCGGCACTGCCCGCACGCAGCGTGATACCTGCTACGCCGAGCTCGATGCTCCGAACGTTCGTGGCCGCGAAGGCCACGAATGGGAGGCAGGCTGCCTGTCGCTGACGCCCTGGCAGACGACCGTCAAAGGTGCGGCCACCTACAACGTGCCGAAGATCGACGTGCTGTTGAGCACCGTGTTCCAGTCGCTGCCCGGCGCCGAGCAGACGGCGCAGCTGACCTACAGCAAAGAGCAGATCATCTGGAATCCCGAGAGCGCCGCACGCGCCACCCAGCCGTGCGCCAACCCCGCCCAAGGCGTCGGATGCATCATCACCCCTCCACCGGGCGGCAGCGCAATCACGGTACCCGTGCAGCTCCTCCTGAGCAACGAGTACTGGGGCGAACGCGTGACGACGTTTGACGTGAAGATCGCGAAGAACATCAGGTTTTCAGGCAGGCGTCTCCAAGTCGGCGTGGACATCTACAACGTGTTCAATTCCGACGCGGTCACCTCGTACGTCAACAATTACACGCTGGACAACCCGTCGACGCCGGCAGTGGAACCCAACAACTGGCTCAACCCGATGGGGCTCGTGTCTCCACGATTCGTCCGCCTGCAGGTGCAGTTCGAGTTCTAGCAGGATGCTGAAAAACACGGTTTCACCACGGAGGACACCCCTTCGCTTCGGTACAGCGAGGCAAGCAGAGGACACAGAGAAAACTAACCAAAATTACTCTGTGATCTCTGTGACCTCTGTGGTGAAAGCCTGTTTCGGCACACCACGAACCCTCACGAATGCTTGTCAAAATGGAGCTCACCGATGCCGTTCAACCGGGGGTCGGCCGCGGTGGCGGCCGCTGTGGTGGCGTCTGCAAGCGTCTGGCTTTCGGCGCAGACGCCGCAGGTGTTTCAGTTCTTCGTCAGCGCCCGCGACGCGGCGGGTGCACCCGTCACCGACCTTGGTCCCGAGGACATCCTCATGTCGGAAAACGGCGTGCGCCAGCAGATCGCCAAGGTGGAGCCGCTGGCGATCCCGATGAAGCTGACGATTGCCGTTGACAACGGTCTCGACAGCGGTGACGTGCTCGCCCATTACCGCTCCGGGCTGAAAGGACTGGTGGAAGCGCTGCCGCCCGACGTCGAAATCACGCTGATTACGACGGCGCCACAGCCCCGCACGGTCGTCAGGCCGACCACCGACCGCACGCAGATTCTGCGCGGCGTCAACGGCTTTGCTCCGGAGCAGTCGCGACCTCGCTTTTCCGATGCCCTCGTCGAGTACAGCGAGCGGCTGCAGCGGGAGGCCAGGGACCGCAATGCCGTACCCTACCTGCCGGTACTGCTGATGTTGTCGACGGCCGGCATTGAAACGAGGAGTTACCAGCCGGAGGCCATCGAAAAGGCTGTCGCGTTCCTGGTGAAACGACGCGCGAAGGTGAACGCGATCGTCGTGTCCACGCGCCCTGGCGACATCACCACGTCGGCCGGTCTCGATTTGACGATGCAGTCGATTGTCGCCATACCTACGGCAAAGGCCACCAACGGCCGGTACGAAGGGCTGGCCGTCTCGAATCGCCTGACGACGCTGCTGCCGGAGTGGGGGCGCGATCTGGCGACGCTTCATGCGCGGCAGATCAAGCAGTTCCGCGTGACGGTCGAGCGATCGCGCGGCGGCGACCTGCAGAACCCGCGCATCGAGATCGCGCGTCCGGGGTTGAGCGGCACGGTCACCGTAGACGGATACCTGCCTTAGCTCTGAAAGACGTAGCGCAGGCCTTCAGGCCTGCTTTGAGGCGCTGGGCAGGTCTAAAGACCTGCGCTACGTACGATTTTGCAACCCACTCTCAGAACTGAAACAGCAAAACATCAGCTGGGCGCCGCGAGGTCACGTCGCGGAAACACCACCAGTGCCCATACGATCGCGATCAGAATGACCAACGATAGGACGGCCATGTCAAAAGGCGGAACGGGGCCGGTCAGGATGGCTTTCGCTTTGAGGTAGTGGAACAGCGAGTACGGCTGCAGCACTTCCGCCGCGGGCCAGAGGGAACCGAGCACTTCAAGCACGTACATGACGATCACGATGCCCAGCGTCACGCCGAGCGCCGGCGTGAGCCGGTCGAACGAGACCGAAGACGCGAGCGCGATTGCCGCGAAGGCTCCGAACAGGAGGAGACCGTTCAACCAAAGAAGCGGCAGCTTCCCGAACGCCAGCTCGTCGACAACGCCCGCAAAGGTTGCTCCGCTGACGCTGCCAGCGAGGAGTGCTGCGATGGTGATGGCGATGAAGCCTAACGAGGCCGCGAGCAGGGTGAGGTAAAACACGCGCCGGGAAATCGGCCGCGCCAGGGCGACTTCGAGCGTGCCCCTCTGCCGCTCGCCGGCAACGGCCGAGGCCGAAAACCCTACCGCGAACACCGATGTCAGGATGATCGCGATCGGATGGATGAAGCCGAGGGCGATCGCACCAGCGAGGCTGAACACATCTCCGCCGCCGAAGCGGGCGAACTGCTCCGGCAGCAACCCGCTCTCCATCAGAGCCGTGAACTGAGAGCCGAACCGCGCATAGATGACGGGGAGCAGGAAGCCCCAGACGGCCAGCGCGATCGAGACGATCGCGAGCTTGGTCCGTTGCAAACGCCAGGTGTGCCGCATCAGCGCACCGTTCATGTGGACTCAGCCTTGTCGTAGAGCTCGAGGAACGCTTCCTCGAGACGCGCGGGCTCGATCGTGAGATCCACGACCGCCGCGTCAGCGATGGCAGCGAGGAACGGACCGACGCTCCCCTCGACACGACATGTCAGGTAACCGTCGCCGTGCTCGACGTTTGTGATCCCGGACACCGTCTCGAGCCGTGGCAGCGGTCCGGTGAATCGCATCTGGATGTTGCGCTTCCGTCGAGCCAGGAGCCCGGCGGTCTCCTCCAGCGCCACGAGCCGCCCCTCGCGGACGATCGCCACGCGATCGCAGACGCGTTCCACCTCGGAAAGGACGTGTGACGAAAAGAAGATCGTCCGGCCCTCGGCCTTGAGGGTGTCGAGGATTTCGTAGAACGCACGCTGCATCAGCGGGTCGAGCCCCTCGGTTGGCTCGTCGAGAATCGCAAGCTCTGGATCGTGCTGAAGCGCCTGGACGATGCCCACCTTCTGGCGCATGCCGCGTGAGTAATCTCGCACGAGTCGCTTCAACGTCTGGGCCGAAAGTTCCAGGCGCTGACACAATTCCGCGCGGCGCGCGGCCGGGCGGCCGCTCAGCTCGCCCAGATAATCGAGCAGTTGTTCTCCCGTGAGCGTGTCGTAGAGCGCGATTCCGCTTGGCAGGTACCCCAGCCGACGACGTATCGCCACACTGTCGCGAACCGTGTCGAGTCCGAACACGCGCCCCCGTCCGGCGGTCGGATGAAGAAACCCGAGCAGCAGGCGAATCGTGGTGCTTTTACCGGAGCCGTTCGGTCCCAGGAACCCGAAGATTTCGCCCTCGCGAACCGTGATATCGAGCGATTCGAGCGCCCGGATTGGCGGCGCCGTCGACGCGCGAAGCCGCTCTAGAAGGGTCCCGACCGGCCCAGACCGATGTCCGTAATACTTGGTGAGGCCGACGGTCTCGATCGCGTGCACTCGCCTTCATTCTACTGAGGTTGTGGCTGGACACTGTGCGTGGAGAGGATCAGCTCTGGCCTATCAGACTCGTCGCCGAGTGCTCGGTGGCAACGCGTCGCACGCTGAGACGCTCCGGCCACTCGAAGGGGCCTGAGGACTGATACAGCTCATGTTCGCTGCCAGCGGCGTGCACTTTTTTCGGGCCGAGCGGTTGGTTGGCCATGATGAGTTCCTCGGCCGACCGGCTCGAGAGCGGACGTGAGAACAGGAAGCCTTGGGCGTGTGTGCACCCCAGACGCGCCAGCTCGCGCGCCTGCACATCACTCTCGATTCCTTCGGCGACTACGCTGGTGTTGAGCGTCCTGGCCAGCGCCAGGATGCTCTCGACGATGGCCGGCCGGTCGGGAAGGAGCAGGCTCCTCACGAACGAGCGGTCGATTTTGAGCGCGTCGACCGGAAGCTTGTGGAGGTGACTCAGCGACGAATAGCCCGTCCCAAAGTCGTCGAGATAGATTTTGACGCCGAATTCGCGCAGTTCGCTGAGCACTTCCGCGGCGTCGGCCGGACTATCCATCAGTGCAGTCTCCGTTATTTCTATACGCAGATCGCAGGGCTTTAGTCTGGCCTCGTGAACCGCCTGCTCGACCGTGAGCAGGAAGTGCTGCTGCATCAGTTGCCGGCTGGACACGTTGACGGTGATACAGTCGAGCCCGCTGGCAGGAAATCGTCGCTTCCAGTCCGCGAACGTGCGGCACGCCTGTTGGAGCACCCACGTACCGAGCGGCTCGATAAGTCCCAACTCTTCGGCGATCGGAATGAACTTGGCCGGCGACACGGCCTCGCCCTGGCGTGTCCATCGGATCAGAGACTCGAACCCCACGCACATCCCGGAGGCCAGGGACACGATCGGTTGGTAGTGCACCTCGAAGTCGTTGTTGTTGACGGCGCGGCGAAGGTCGTTTTCCAGACCCAGCCGGTCACGCACGCGTGCGTGCATGTCGGCATCGAACAGCTCGTGTCGCGCCTTGCCGCGCGATTTGGCGTGATACATGGCGGTGTCGGCGTCGCGCATGAGCTCGTCCGGGCTGGTGTACTGGGTGTGACCGAAGGCGATGCCGATGCTGGCCGAGGTGAATACCTCCCGGCCGCCGACCGAAACGGGCGCGCTCAGCGTCTCCTGAACTCGGAACGCGATGGCGTTTGCCTGCTGCTCGTCGTCAACCGTGTTCAGGAGGATGGCAAACTCGTCACCGCCCAATCGGGCAAGGGAGTCTCCCTTCCGCAAGGAAGACTCGAGTCGCCGCGACACTGCGATCAGCAGCTCGTCGCCCACCAGGTGGCCCAGGCTGTCGTTGACGATCTTGAACCGGTCGAGGTCCAGGTACAGCACCGCGAACCGACTACCGCCGCGCTGTTGTTTCAACTGATCCAGCCGCTTCCCGAGCCCTTCCACGAAGACCGCCCGGTTGCCCAGTCCGGTCAGCGGGTCGAGAAACCCGGCGCTGCGGATCCGCTCCTGAGCAATCGCTCGGTCCGTGGTGTCGGTCAGCGATCCTGCGATGCGGTCGAAACGCGGACCTGCACTTCGCAGGGAGACACCGCGACAGAGAAACGACCTGTAGGTACCGTCCGCGTGACGGATCCGATGCTCGTGTTGAAAGTGCGCCGTCTTACCGGAAAGATACGCTTTGAGGGCTTCCTTGAGTGGAGCAACGTCGTCAGCATGCACGCGGGCAAGCCATTCCTCTGGACGGCTCATGCCTGCAGGCGCGGGCACGCCAATCATTGCCCTCCACCGTTCTGAAAAGTAGCACTCCTGGGTTCGAAGATCCCATTCCCACAACCCGTCATTCGCGCCTTCCGCCGCAAGTGCAAATCGCTCTACGCTTCGCTTGAGTGCATGTTCCGCGTGTGTTTGTTCGGTGACGTCGTGCCAGAGCAGCGTCACGCCCCCGACAACCGGAAGGATTTTGATCTGCAGAATCCGCGTACCCGCAGCGGAAGGCAGGGCAACGGCCGTCAGTGTCCGGGCACTCCGATCCTTCAAGACATCGCCGATCGCTCGCGGGAGCTCTGTCTTGGCCAACGCCGGCACCGCGCGAACAAGTGAACGGCCCAGGACCCGCTCGCGTGGGCAACCCACCATGCGTTCGAGGGCATCGTTCCAGAGCGTCACCTGGCCGTTGCCGTCCACGACCGACATCCCGTGATCCAGGGATTCGATAACCTCCCGGTGGCGGTGTTTGTCGTCGAGCTGGCTCATGTGATCGCAGTACGCTCGGTAGGCGAAGTACATTGGAACTGCTGCTACCGGTAAAACTTGCCACATTCGATGGTCGATCAGCTCAACGAGTCCGACAGCGAGGCCGGCCCCGATGACGTAGATCGGACATTCCCGTAGACCTTTTTTCAGCCACGATCGGCTCACCGGCTGTCTCGTGAGGAATGGCGCGATGACCTCCGCCGACACAGTCTTGACGAACCAATACCCCAGGACTGCAGCCGCGATCGGCACTCCCTGCAACGGCCATATGAAGTGGCCCATCGTGCCACCGAGCGCGCCGTGTGCGAAGCCCGCCGCCTGTGTCGCGACCAGGATCGTGGCAGTATTTGAGAGGATTCGGCGTAGCGGATGAGAGCGCTCTGAATCCGCCAGCCCTTGTGTAACGGTACCGGCCGCCGCGACGAGCATCGTCGGGCCAGGACCGAAGAGTAACACGGAGGAGAGATCGACGACGAAGGACGGCGGCATGGCCGCCCGGTCCTCCGCGTTTGAGCGCGATTTCGTGAGGACGGACGTCAGAATCGCCGCCAGGATCAGACCGGAAAATTCAAGGGGTCGGTTGGGCTGCACCCAGCCCGTGATCCCAAGGAGGATCCCCGCCGCTATCGTTATCGCCGCGACCGCGAGGACGCCCCAATGACGAGGAAGCATCCGCATTACAGAGTCGTCAGAGCGCCTGTTACTTGTCGATCCACGACAGCTTGAGAGGCAAATATGTGACCAGGTTGGGGTCGGCTGGCTAACACCTTGATAGGGATTGTGTTACGAGGAGATCCCCTCTAACGGTGATCGCCGCTGTGTGTGCCGTGCTGGGACACGATTGACCGCTGAGAGAGCAAAAAAGGCGCGTTCAGGGCCAAATTTATTGGCGAAAACTGAATGCGCCCGTTCACGTGTCCGGATGGGGCACACGGTCTATTGCGACACACAACAACAGCGGTGATCGGACTTCAAGTGGCTCATTTCATACGCTGATACGACAGCTCGTTCTCGAGGCAGATCTCGTCAACCAGCTCGGTGTCCACGGCGAGTCGTTGTTTCAACGTGACCGTCCACGGTCGGGTGTACGCCTTGGGATCGTCCACGGTCACCTCGATCTCGAGGTGCCCGAAGTCGGGCCGGCGGATTCGCTCGCGGACCTTGGCTGACTCGGTCAGAACGCTGCCGTTCCAGTCGATCCACAGATCGTCGATGAACCCGATCGTATCCACGACGAGCGTGTCACCGGACCAGGTCGCCGAGGAATACCCCTGCCACGAGGGCTGCGGGTCTTTCGGCAGCGGACGACCGTCGGTGAACACCTGACGGTAGCCGGCGTTCATCTCGTTGAGCATCACGAGCAGGCCGGGAGTCTGCACGAACTTCAACAGGTGAGGGAGCCCGTAGGCGCGAAGGAACGTGTCCGGGAGGCATCGCACATGCGGGTCGTCTTTCGCGTTATTCGCGGTGCGCTCCTTCACGAGCGCCGCCAGCCACGGCTGGTAGGGCAAACCGCCGGCCAGACCCACGCCCATGTTGATCCCTTCTCTCGACATCGGCAGTTCCGATCCGCACAAGTACGTGACCGGGTCAGGCTGCGGGCAAAGCGGGTTTCCGGTGATCCAGATGCCCGAGAAATCCGGTTTACCGTCGGGTGTGCGGGGAGCGGGCGCCGACAGGTTCACCATCCCGTCAGGCCGCCGCGGGACCCCCGCACTTGGATATTTCAACCACTGAGCGCCAACGAGCGTGGATGCGCACGTGACGCCGAACGCGACGAGCACGATGGCCGATTTGTTCAACTCGCGACGCATTTGGCCTCCGAATGTGATTGTACCTATCCACCCCTCGGTCCCAACGCGAATTCTTGCTCGCGCGATCCGAGTGCGGTCGTGACAGAAGATCAAGAGATCATGAAATGGTGAACAGGAGGCTAGGAGGTCAAGAGAACGTTTTCATGTAGAGATCTCCTCAACACGTTCGGTCGGAGCGTGGCGTTTCAGTTACACTCATCGATCTCACGTGAGACGTACCTGGAGGATGGCCATGGCCGGATCGATCCGCAGCGTCGTAGGAGTTGCCGCGCTTGCGATGGTCGCGGTTGGCGCCGTGGCGGCGCAGCAACCCTCGCGTCAGGGTGGCGCGGGCGAGCGTCCGGGGCCGCGCTTTGCCACGCCGACGCCGAAGCCCCCGCTGTTCTTTCGCGAGGTGTGGCGGCAGCCAGGAGGCTTCGACGCCAGCACCGACTTCGATCCCAGCTTCCCAGTCACGCCTGCGGCGGTGACGAACCCCAACCTCGAGCTCAAGGTTTACGATCCCAACGCGCGGCGCATCGCCGAGTACGCCAAGACACCTCCTCCCGGATCGCTTCCGCGCGACTGGATCGGAGACTCCTGCGTCATCCTGGCGGGCTACAACCAGGACCCGCCGCCTCCACAGGTCGTGCACGGCCAGCCGTCGGATCCGCCGAACCTCTGGACTGGAGTCTGTGGACCGGTGGCGGTCACCCTGCGCGACAGGAACAACTACGTCGACTTGTCCGGTCTCGCGCGCCTACGCTGGGTGACCCGTGTCTCCGGCTTTCACGTCGTTCGTCCCGTGCTCAGGCTCGCCGATGGCACCTTCCTCATCGGCGACCACACCACCGGAGACGATCGGCCGGGTGCCGGCGCAGGCGCATCCACTGATTTCCTCGAGAGCGAGCTCTCGTTTGGCACCGTGCGCTGGCTCAGTCTCGATGCGAACCGCCTGGTCACCCGCGGCACCTGGGTGGAGAAGCCGGATCTGAGCCGCGTGGACGAGGTCGGCTTCGCGGACCTCGTGCCCGGCTCGGGACACGGATGGGGCGGGTTCGTCAACGTCGGCCGCATCGAGGTCTACGGCCGGCCGGTGAAGCGCTGAGGTCGCGCGGCCGGAAACATCGAGGTGGGTTCGTTCAGAAGACTGAGCTGGAATATGCCATCACCCGATCTCACGTATCGATCTCGTGCTGTCCGAGCTCTTGTTCTGCTTCACGAGGAACACTTACGCCGCTTCCTGGTCGTCTGGAAACAGGCACGGGCCGTGCCTGTCGTGCTGCCCAAGACTGACGATCCGGCTTACGCCTCTCTAGACACATTGCTCCATCATGTCCTCCGCGCCGCACGCGGCTACATGACGTGGATGTGTGAGGTGTTAGAGCTGCCGGATCCAACAATCCTCGCAGCGCCTGAGGCGGCGGTGTTATCGCGGGATCCAGAACGTTATATGGAGCACGTTCTTGAGCAGTGGCGCCGGCCGCTGCAAGACGTTGGGGATGATCGGCTGGAGACGCCCGAATATCCATCGCGCTGGCAGACGCGGTACTGTATCGACGCGATGTTGGAACACGCGGTCATGCATCCTATTCGGCATGCGTTTCAACTTGAAGAGCTGATGAGCAAACGGTGAGGATCGTTGGCGCTACTTCAGAATCTTGTAGATCGCCTCTTCGGCACCTGCATAGACATTCATCGAGGCCTCGTCGTAGAACGGAAGCGTCTGCATCATCACGACGACGCCAATCTCTCTCGTCGGATCGATGAAGAAGTGCGTGTTGAAGATACCGGCCCAGGTCCCGCTCCCCGGTGTGCGTCTATTCGGCAGTTTCTCTGCGGCGAGCTGAAAGCCGAGTCCCCATCGGTCCTTGCCGGCACCAACGGGGAAGTTCCTCGACAGCGATAGATTCGCTGACTCCTGTTCCTTCACGACCACGTTGCCGGTGTGGCTCTCGAGCATCGTCTTGGCCGACTTGTCGCTGAGGATGCGTTTGTCACCGAGTTTGCCGCGGTTGAGGAGCATGCGAAGGAACAGTCCGTAGTCGCTCGCAGTGCCGTACAGGCCGCCGTCGCCTTGAACTTGGGCGGGCAGGGTTGCCGGCATCGGCCGCTCCACGAACTTCCCATCCATTCCGCGTGCGTTGACTGAGACGACTCGCGGATACTTCGCCGTCGGCACCAGGTAGCTCGTGTCGTACATGCCTAAAGGCTGCAGGACGGCCGACTCGAGAAACGCATCGATCTTCTGCCCTGAAATCACCTCGACGACGTTGCCGAGCACGCGGGTGCTGGCGCCGTAGGCCCAGCTCTCGCCCGGGTCGAACAACAGCGGAAGATCCAGCTCGGTCTGCTTGGTCCTCGGCATGATCTTCGTCAGCATCGGGCTCGAGAACCCGTATCCGATGCCGGACGTATGCGTCAGCAGATGGCGGATGGTGATCGGCTGCTTTGCCCGGCGTGTCTCGTAGGTGGCGTCGGCATCGTTGAACTTGCTGATGACGACCGGATCCTTGTACTTCGGCAAGTACTTCGCAACGTCGTCGTCGAGATTCAGCTTCCCTTCATCCACGAGCATCATGATGGCGACCGAGGTGACCGGCTTGGTCATCGACGCCATGTTGAAGATCGTATCCTTCGTCATGGGCGTGCTTCTGAGCCTGCTGCTCAGGCCAAACGCCTCGTTGTACAGAACGCCGTCCTTGTTGACCACGGCGACCACCACTCCAGGCACGTCGCCGCGATCGGTCGCGTCCTTGAGAAACTTCGAAAGAGCTGCCGCTCCCTCTTGCGGGATGGACGGCGCCGCCGAGGTGACCGCGACAAAGAGAAGCGGAAGAAGCCAAAATAGACGTTTCATGGGACCATATCGTAACCTCGGAGCCCGGTTGCGTGAAATGTCGATTGCCGCCTGTTCAGCCGGGTACAATGACCGCCTCGCTTCCGGACTCGGCGGATACTACGACGAGATGAAGGCACAGCTCTCCAGATACGGATCTCGGGAAAGGAACGGCCTATGAAACGGTGGACGATGGCGGCGGCGGTGGCCTTTGCGATGATGTGCTCGGTCCCTGCGTCGGCAGAGATCACGTTCAACAAGGACGTGCTGCCGATACTCCAGAGGAAGTGTCAAGTCTGCCATCGACCCGGAGAGATCGGGCCGATGCCGCTCCTCACATTTCAAGGGACGCGGCCGTGGGCCCGAGCGATCAAAGCGGCCGTCGTCTCCAGGACGATGCCGCCCTGGTTCGCGGATCCACGGTACGGGCACTTCGAAAACGAAAAGCGACTGACGGACGACGAGATTACCACCATCACTGCGTGGGTCGATCGTGGTGCGCCTGAGGGTGATGCGAAGGACAAGCCAGCACCAGTCGCCTTCCGTGACGGCTGGAACATTCGCCCGGATCTCGTCTTCCAACTGCCGAAGCCGCTGAAGATTCCGGCTAGAGGGACGGTTGAGTACACCTATGTTGCCGTCTCAGAGCCGTTCAAAGAGGATACCTGGATTGCCGCGGGGGAGATTCGGCCGACCGACCGTGCGCGCGTTCACCATGTGATCGCCATGGTTCGCCCCAAAGGCTCGAAGTGGATGATTCAGGCACAGCTCGGCGCCGAGCCGTGGGCGCCGGGACCCACCCGGCACGCCGACATGCTCAAAGACAACGGCGGGGATGCGTCAGTGCTGACGAGCGAGTTTTTCGTGGGGTACGTCCCGGGAATGGAAGCGCAGCGATTCGACATCGCTCGATCGGCGAGGCTCATCCCCGCCGGAGCGGACATCGTGATCGAAATCCACTACACGACCAACGGTGTCGAGAGCGAAGACCAGACCAAAGTAGGCCTCGAAATCGCGCCCGCGCCGCCCGAACGACTGTTCATGTCTATTGCGGCGGCACAGCCGAAGCTTTACATCGCGCCGGGGGACGCGAACGCCGAAGCGACGGCGATACTGAAGTTCGGCCAGCCAGTTGACCTGATTTACATGCAGCCGCACATGCATCTGCGTGGCAAAGACGCGATGATCGAGGTGAAATACCCGGATGGGCAGCGGGAGACGCTGCTGAGCGTACCGCGCTACGACTTCAACTGGCAGATCGTCTACTACCAGAAAACTCCGCTGCGACTCCCGAAGGGAACGGAACTGCATCTGACCGGCCACTGGGATAATTCGCCCGCGAACAAGTGGAATCCGGATCCAACCGCCGCTGTAAGGTGGGGCGACCAGAGCTGGCAGGAGATGCTCAGTGCGCCCATGGGCGTCATCGTCGATCGCACGATCGATCCCAAGACCGTCATAGAAGGAGGCGGGTTCCCGGGTGCAGCCGGGGCGCCGTGATGAGCGCGCAGCCTACACGGCGGGAATTCGTCCTGACCGGCCTGGCGGCGGCTGCATCGTCGGTGCTGGCGTCGGGCCAGTCGCAGGACCTGGCGACACTGACACTGAGACAGGCCTCCGATCTTGTCCGCCGAAAACGTGTGTCAGCGGTGGAGCTGACAGAGGCCTGCCTGACGCGAATCGATCGATACGATCGCGCGATCAACACATTCATCACGATCACGCGCGAGGAAGCCCTGACGGCAGCCCGTGATCTGGATGGAGAGCTCAGGCGCGGCCGCTGGCGTGGGCCGCTCCACGGCATTCCCATTGCGCTCAAAGACAACATCGACACCGCTCGAATCCGGACGACGGCGGCCAGCGGCGTCCTCAAGGATCGCGTGCCAACCGAAGACGCGGAGGTTGTCGTCCGGTTGAAGAAGGCTGGCGCCGTTCTTCTGGGCAAGCTGAACCTTCACGAGTTCGCCCTGGGTGGGACGTCGGCAGTCACGTATTTCGGGCCGGTGCGCAACCCGTGGGCCGTCAATCGCGTCGCGGGCGGTTCATCGGGCGGCTCGGCCGCCGCCGTCGCGGCCGACATGTGCTTCGGCACTCTGGGTACCGACACCGGAGGGTCGATCCGCATTCCCGCCTCGCTCTGCGGGATCGTCGGACTCAAACCCACGTACGGCCGCGTGAGCAATCGCGGCGTGATTCCCATGGCATGGACGCTTGACCATGTCGGCCCGATGTGCAAGACGGTCGAGGATGCGGCATTGATACTAGCTGCGATTGCGGGCTACGACGCGCTCGATCCGACGTCCGTGGATGCGCCAGTCTCGGATTACAGCCGTGCAATCCGCATGGAGACATCGAAGCTGCGCGTGGGCGTCGCGCGCACGCCGTTCTTCGACAACCTCGACCCCGAAGTTTCAAAGGCGGTCGAAGCGGCAATCGATGTCGTGCGCTCATTGACAGCCCGCGTCATGGATGTCGAGGTTCCGCGGCCGGGAAACATCGCCGACGTGTGGAATCCGGAAATCTACGCCTATCACATGCCATGGATTACCAAGACGCCCGAGCTGTACCAGGCTGCCACGCGCGCCTTGATCGAGGGGGCGGGCAAGGCCAATGCGGCAACGTATGCACAAGCCCGTCGCCAGGTGGACGTCGTGCGTCGGGAGGTCCAGCAGGTATTTGCCACGGTCGACGTGCTCATCACACCCACCCAGCGCGGCGTCGCGCAACCGATCGTGCCACCGCAGACGACTTCGACTGGCGGCGGAGCGCCAGCGCCAGGGGCGGGTGGCGGCCTTGTCAATACCGCCGCGTTCGATCTCTATGGTCTGCCCACGATCTCCGTGCCCTGCGGGTTCTCCGCGTCGGGCCTGCCGATCGGCCTTCAAATCAGCGGCAACCACTTCTCGGAGTCGACCGTGCTCGCGGCCGCGCACGCCTATGAGCAGGCAACCGAGTGGCACAAGCGGCGCCCGATGCTGGAGTGAGACTGGAGGCTGCCATGTACAAGACTAAGCCCCACTTCCGCTGCAGCATGCCGACTGAGGGGCCCCTGAACGTCCTGGCGCTCAACGCGTCCCTGAAGCACGACCCCACGCTCTCGAATACGGGGGAACTCGCCTCTCTCGTGCTCGATGAGATGCGCGCGCTCGCCCCCATCAATGCCAGTATGGAGCGCCTTTCTGACGCGACGCTGCCGGTCGGGCTCGGCTTTCGGGAGGCCGCGGAGGATGACTGGCCGGACCTCGTGACGAAGATCAAGGCCGCAGACATCGTGCTGTTTTGCACTCCGATCTGGTGGGGTGGTCGTTCAAGCCTGATGCAACGCGTGATCGAGCGACTCGACGCACTCGACGAGGAGTACAGCGCCACCGGACGCAGCGCCATCAAGGGAAAGGTCGCCGGCATCGTCATCACCGGCAGCGAGGATGGCGCACTCAGCGTCATGGGCAGCATCATGATGGTTTTGAGCTTCATGGGCTTCACGCTGCCCCCCGAATGCGCGGCTTACTGGGTGGGTGAGGTTGGACAGCCGACTTCGCAGGATCGCGACAAGCGTCTCCAGAACATGGCCACCATGCACATGGCGAAGGGCCTCGCGCAAAATCTCGTCTATTACGCGAAGTTGTTGAAAGCACATCCACAAGAATTGGTCGCTGGGAAAGCGACGTGTTGCGAGATGCACGCCAATCTGGATGCGCCAGCCTGAAGGTCGCTGCCGCTCCGAAGACCTCTACTGCGCCCGCAGGGCAAATGGCGGGATCGACCCGCGTCGCGCGACGAAGAGGGACGAGCAGCGCGGGGCTTCAGAGAGCTGTAACGCGGGGGCTTTAGAGAGTTGTAGCGCGGGGGCTTCAGAGAGTTGTAGCGCGGGGGCTTCAGCCCCCGCGAGTCAGTCAACGATTGTCAGCTGAGACGCCTGGACCTCGAACGGCTTGAACTCTCCCGTTCGCCCGAACTTGTCTGTTGCCGTCACCGTGTAGCGCACGATCCCGGTCGGGGTGTCCTGGGGAACGATCCATTTTGCGACCCAGAACTGACGCTCGGGCTGCTTTTCGGTCGCACGATACCGCATCGGTATATCGAGCGTTTTTCCAGCGACGTTGACATGGACGACGAGCTGAGCCGACGGCTCGCGCTCGCCAGTGGCCGGATCGGCGACGAACATGCGCCACCCCACCGGCTCGCCACGCTTGAAGCGATTTCTCAGGATGCAATTTTCCGGGTGACCAGGAGGTTGAAACAGTGCCATGTCGCCGTAAACAATCAATTTGCCCGTGCCTGCCGCGGGTGTTGGCGGCGGCGACTGCCCCGCGGTGGCAAAGCCGCTGTCGAAGGCCGAGGCCAGAACGAGCCCAATCAGTAACGCGGTCGTTCGCGCTCCTCGCATGTCACCTCCTCGACAGCCGAGATCTTACAACAACGCGGCTCGGTTCGATGCACCCCTCCCGCAACGAACCCAAATGCTTGAACCAGGAAGTCGTGGGCGGATGTGGACCTCTCAGCGTGCTCGCGATATAGTTACCCCCCTAAATTGGTCGAGGTGTGCGCTAGCAGGCTGCTGAAAAAACGCAGCCTGAAGTTGGAAGTCTGAAGGCAAAAGTCTGACTTCAGACTTCGAATTTCAGACTTCAGGTTGCTGGCTTTTTCAGCAACCTGCTACTGGCCGTTCAACTTCCGGGTCAAGGTGCGGGTAAGGTCGGCTTCGCTTTGTGCGGCCGTCAGCTTCGAGCGGCAGTCTCTCAGGGCGTCAATCAACGCTCGAATGATCTGCGCGCGATTGAGCGTTTTTCCTGTCGTCCGCCGGATCGCCCCGGAGAATCGACGTAGAAATACCAGTTGGCGATTGAATAAGACGACGTTGATTTTCGTCCAGCTTTCGCGATGCACTCGTGGCCTGCCGCGCGGCCGGCTCACGGTCGAAGACGCTACGTGCGCAGTCCGAGGGCGAGGCATGTCAGAGATTATATGCGTCCTTCGTGCTATCACAAATAGTACGTCGCCGTCCGAACATGGCTAAGAAAGCGACCGTACCATCCAAGACGGGCCGGCCACGCGCTGGTGTGGGTGGGGGACGCGTCAGGGATTACCCGCAACTGAATGTGCGTGTCCCTCCAAGACTTCGAACGCAGTTGGCCGAGGTGCGTCGCGCGACCGGGTGGTCCCATTTGCAGGTCATCACGCGCGCCGTCGCGTGTTTGAAGCGCGAACTGGCGAAGCGCAAGATGACAAAGTGAAAACTTAGAACTGAGAATTAGAAAGTTCCGGTCCCGAATCCGAACCCCGAATCCTCAGTCCCCAATCCCAGCACCGTCCAGGAAATTCTTCGCTGTCCTACAAGTTCTCGCATTGAAATCACGATATGTCGTGGATTGACCCGTGATCTTTGGCGAGCTGGGCTCGTCTTGTCGACATGAATCTCGTTGGAATGGCTTCTGCGGGGTGTGGCGGCAGTTCTCACACGGTCTTGTGCGGCCTGGCGCGATAGTTGCTCGCGACTTCGGTGCTTTTTCTCAAGATGTTCAGACGACTTCATCGAAAGAGACGAAACAGAAAGGACCAGTAATGTTGAAACGAGTCGCGATCTGCTTTGCCCTGCTCCTGGTCACAGTACCGGTCCCGGCGTTCGCCCAACGCGTCGAGCTCGGCATCCTTGCCGGCTGGACGTTCTCAGACGGCGTCAGCGGCGATCCCATCCTCGCCGGCGATGGCAACATCTACGACCGCATCGATCCCAAGGATGTGTTCGGCTGGGGACTTGACTTTGGTGTCTTCGTGAGCGAAGGAGCCGAGGTCGGCTTCCTCTACAGCAACCAGTCCTCGACGCTCGAGATTAGTGGAACCACCACACGCGACGTAGGCGACATGGGGGTGAGCACGTATCATGGGTACTTTGCTTACAACTGGGGCGCTAACGACAGCGGCGTCCGGCCCTATGTGTTCGGTGGGCTTGGAGCGACCACCTATGGATCGGTGGACTTCACGGGGGCCGGCGGAGTGGCGAGGTCGATTGGCGGCGTGACCAGATTTTCCACCACCTGGGGTGCCGGCGTGAAATTCTACCCAGCACCGGCCTTCGGCGTGCGTTTCGGTCTGCGGATGACGCCCGCCTACATCAAGTCGGACGCCGAGGGCTGGTGGTGCGACCCATTCTGGGGATGCTACGTCGTCGGGGACGCGCAGTACGCGAACTTGTTCGACTTCTCGGGCGGGGTCACGTTCCGCTTCTAACGAAATCGACGGGAGGTGGTGGACGGGCTTCCACCACCTCCATACCCCCTCAGAAAGCTCCGGCATCGCGGAGTACGCCCGAAATACCGGAGAACAGCTTCGAACCCAGTCACCAAGGCGCCGCCGATTCGCGACTCCTCGCCTCTGTGAATCGTGAGGGTCGTGGCACGCAGCGTGCTGTCGACGAAGGCGGACCCGCATGGACTGGCTCAGGACAATCCTGGAAACCTCGCCGCTCACGGCGCTGTTTTTAACCATTGCTGTTGGCTATTTGGTCGGGGAACTCAATTTCAAAGGGTTCGCGCTCGGATCGGGCGCGGTGCTCTTCGTCGGTCTGGCCTGCGGCGCGTTTGCTCCGCGGTCTGCGCCGCCCGCACTCCTTGGCACCCTGGGCCTGCTGCTCTTCCTTTATTGCGTAGGCATCCAGTACGGAAACGAATGGTACCGCGGTCTCACCAGCATCGAGGGGCTGAAGGCGAATTTTGCCGGACTCTGCGGTTTGACTGCCGCGAGTGCTGTCTCGCTGATGATCTATCAAACCCAGGCGGCGAGCCTTCCCCAGGCGCTCGGAATGTTCGCCGGCTCCAGCACGAGCACCCCGGCGCTGCAAGCGCTTCTCGATGCACTCCAGAGCCAGGATGCCTCAGTCGGTTACAGCGTGACCTACCCGTTCGGTGTCGCCGGACCGATTCTATGCATGTATATCTACTTCGCGTTCTTCAAGCCGAAGATTGAGTCCCCTGCAAACCGGCGAATCCAACCGCACGAAGTCCGCGTGCGCAATCCGGCATTGGTTGGCAGACCGTTCGCAGAGCTCCAGACGCGGCTGCCCGGTGGGATCCACGTCATTGCCATCCGCGACGCGCAGCAGAACCGGGTGCCAACGGCGACCACCGTCCTCGACGTGGACGCGGTGCTTCTGATCGTCGGGACCGATCCAGCAAAGATCGAGAAGGCTCGTAACTTTATCGGCGAAGGAACCTCTGGCGAGCTCACAGCCGACAGGACCGCTCTCGATTATGTTCGCGTCTACGCGTCGAAGCGAAGCGTGGTGGGAATGCCTCTGGGCAGACTCAAGATCCCGGGCGGTTTCGAGTACAGCTACGCTCACGTTCGACGGGGCGACACCGATCTGCTGCCAGACGACGACCTGGTGCTCGAGTTCGGCGACCGCGTCGGCGTACTCTGCAGTCGCGATCATTTCCCGTCCGTACGCAGCTTCTACGGTGATTCCATCAAGGGTGCTGCCGATTTCAGCTATATCTCAATCGGCGTGGGCGCGGCGATGGGCCTCCTCGCCGGTTTAATCCCGGTTCCCATCCCGGGTGTCGGCCGAATCACGCTTGGGCTGGCCGGTGTCCTGCTGGTCGCACTTGGATTGGGGACCGTGCGCCGCACATCGGGCATCGTCTGGACGCTTCCCTTGTCGGCAAACCTTGTGTTGCGAAACTTCGGGCTCACAATCTTTCTGGCTCAGGTGGGCATCTCGTCCGGCCCCAATTTCGCTGCGACAGTCGCCGAGACTGGGCTCACCTTCGTCCTGCTCGGCGCCCTGATCGTGCTTGCGATGGTGGTGGTTACGATGATCGTGGGACTTCTGCTGGCGATCCCCGTCGATGATCTGTTCGGCGTTGTATCCGGGGTGGCTGGCAATCCTGCCATTCTGGCCTACGCGAACCGAGTCACCCCCACTGAGCGGCCCGATATTGGCTACGCGACGATTTATCCATCGATGACCGTCGCGAAGATCCTCTTCGTTCAGATCGTCGCGGCTGTTCTGGGGGACTGAGTCGTGATGAAACTGCGCAAAATGCGATTGATTTTGGGGGCAATAGGCTCGCATACTCTCGTTCGCTAAGCTCGCCCGCGAGGCGATGTATCTCGGGCCCTCCGGTGGCCGCTTGAGGTAACCATGTCGCGGTATTTCTGTGTCGTTGCCTGCTTGTGGGCAGCAGTCGTTGCTGCGGCCGCGCAGTCCTCCGTGACCCCTGCTCCAACACAAGCACCCACCGCACAACCGTCGTCGCCCCCGCCGGGCTATGTCGGCAGCGACACTTGCGTGCTCTGCCACACCGACCAGGAGGGCACTCTCAAGGGCACGCCACATGGCCGCGCCACGAACCCGCGGTCGCCCGCGGCGGCCAACGGGTGCGAGAGTTGCCACGGCCCCGGGCAAAAACACATCGATGACGACGCAAAGGGCAACATTCTGAAGTTCGGGCAGATGAAGCCTGCGGATGTGAGCCAGTCGTGCCTGACGTGCCACAACCGCGGACAGCATGCAGCCTGGGACGGCAGCACGCACGAGGCGCGGAACCTGTCGTGTGCGACCTGCCACAGCGTCCATAAGCCGACCTCGTTCGAGCACCAGCTCGTGAAGGCCACTGAAACTGAACTGTGTGCCACGTGTCATCGCCCGCAGGCGGTCAAGACCGAGCGGGCCGTGGCGCACATGCCGGTCCGCGAAGGCAAGCTGGCATGCTCCACGTGCCACAATCCGCACGGGTCCATCAGCAACGTCAAGGCGTTGAAGGTGGGCAGCTCGGTGGGGGAGCTCTGTACCAGCTGCCATACGGAGATGCGAGGACCTGTGCTGTGGGAACACGCGCCTGTACGCGAAAACTGCACGACGTGCCACGACCCGCACGGATCTTCGAACGATCGCATGCTGGCCGTCCGGATGCCGATGTTGTGCCAGCGCTGCCATGTCGCGACGCGGCATCCGGCATCGATCTACGACAACAACGCCATCACGGTGAACAAGAGCAACCGGATGTTCGGCCGATCGTGCGTGAACTGCCACTCGAACATCCACGGATCGAACCATCCGTCGGGTCAATTCTTTATGCGGTAGTTTTCGAACAGACATGCGTGTTCCGATCTTGACGCTCGTCGGATGGCTTGGCGTGGGGGGTGGCGTGATGCTGGCCCAGAACCAGACGTCGACGTCCGCACCCATCCCCTTCGCTCACGCTCGAACAGCAACCCCCTCAGACGCCCGCGGTGCCCGCGCAACCTCCCGCACAGACGGCGCCGGCTACCCCCGTTGGATTCGACGCGGAGCTTGTTTGCCCCGACGTGGAGGCAGGCTCAGATCTCGGGCCGGTTGAGCAGCGTCTCAGGTGACCCGGCGCGGTTTCAGCGGTACGAAGACATTCGAGACGGCTTCCTCTTCACCGACGTGCGCTACGCGGGTGAACGAGCCAACTCGCTGTTCCGGGTGGGCGCCGACAACGTCGGCTGGCGCGATCAGCGGTTTTTCGGCACCTATGAGCGGACTGGCAGGTTTGTCATTTCGGGACTCTGGGACGAGATTCCGCAGTTCTACAGCATCGACACCCAAACGCCGTACGTTCCCGCGCCCGGTGACAGCCCACTGGCCCTCGACGACAGCGTGCAACGAGCGATCCAGAACGGACAGGCCAACCTCAACGCGTATGTGCCCATTGCGACCCAGTTCGATCTGCATGAGCGTCGAGACATCGGCAATGTCACCGCGACCGCGACGCCGACCCGGGAGATCGACATCAACGCAGCGTTCACGACGACCAGGCATACGGGCGAGCTGCCGTGGGGCGCCAGCTTTGGCTTCAGCAACGATGTGGAAGTCGCGCTGCCCTACGACTCGCGCACGAACGACTTCAGCGTTGGCGCGGAGTGGATGAACAACCGGGGCATGGTTCGCGTGGCGTACGATGGCTCATGGTTCAACAACCTCGATGACACGCTCATCTGGGACAGCCCGCTGCGCCTCGACGACTCGACGAGCGCGCCGGGTCGTGGGCGTATGGCGCTCTGGCCGTCCAACTCGGCGCAGACGATCAGCGCGGCGGCGTCCGCGAAGTTCCAGCGACGTACGCAGGTGACCGGATTCATCTCATACGGCTTCTGGAACAACGACGAGCCGTTGCAGCCGTTCACCCTCAACCCGACGCTTCCAGCATTGACACCGCCCCGGAGCACGGCGCAGGCCGAAGCCCACGTGTTCTCGACGAACATCAACCTGGTCTCGCGGCCCGTGACCGACTGGCGGCTCAGCGCACGGCTCCGCCGCTACGACTACAACAATGAGACGCCGCAGACGCCCATCCCGCAGTTCATCAACTACGACACCTCGGTGAAGGAATCCTCAACGGGTGGGCCGGAGCTGTATGCGCACAGCCGCACGACGTTCGACGCGGACGCGACCTGGACGGGGCTCCCGCCGTTCGCCTTCACCGCCGGCTACACGCACAACAGCGGTGGGTACGATTTCCGGATCTTCGAATCGACTGGCGAGAACGTGTTGACGCTGAAGGCCGACGCCATCGGATCGCAGTGGCTCACGTTCCGCGCGAATTACGAGCTTGCCGGTCGGACGGGTTCCGGCCTCGATGAAGAGCTGCTGGTGGAGATTGGGGAGCAGCCTGCGCTCCGCCATTACGACATCGCGAACCGAACGCGCAATCGCTTCACGGGCCAGGTCGACGTGACGCCGAACGAGGCCTGGATCGTCAGCACGTCGCTCGGGTTCGGCAGAGACGACTACGACGACAGCTACTTCGGTCTGCAGGAGTCGTCGTTCCGCGTCTTCACGCTGGGAGCGGACTTTCAGCAGCCGAATGGCCTTGGCGCAGGGGGGAGCTACGACTACGAGCGGTACACGGGGCTGCAGCGGTCCAGGTCCGCCAGCCCGGGACAGGTGCCAGACCAGGTGACCGACCCGAATCGCGACTGGACGGCCGACTCCAAGGAGCGCGTCCATTACTTCTCGATTTATCTGACGCCGCCTCGCATTGGTCCAAATACCGAGGTGCGGTTCTCGTACGACTACGCGCACTCGCGCGGGGACTACCTGTACGCGGTCGTTCCGGGTGGGCCGCTGCCCCCGCCGTCCCAGCTTCCACAGGTCTTCAACAAGCTGCAGGAGCTGAAGCTCGATGTGCGACATCGGTTGTCGAACCGCCTGGTCGCGACGCTCTCGTACTTGTACGAGCCGTTCGACGTCTACGATTTTGCCTTCGACCAATCGGTGGTCAATAGCATCGTGCAGCCGAGCTCGCTCGTCCTCGGTTATGTGTATCGGCCCTATACCGCCCACTCGGTGGTCTTTGGTCTTCGTTACTTCTGGTAGGCGTGGTGGCAGGTCTAAAGACCTGCGCTACGTACGTAGGTGCGTTGCGAAATTGCAGTACGTAGGCCGGGTCCTGATCTTTGGACCCGGCTCCAGGCGGGCCTATAGAGCAAGGCCCGCCCTACGACCCAACGCACTCTAAAGATCTGAACGGTTCGGTCATGTGGAGGATCCTCATGCGCAGGATGCTTGTGACGAAGGGTTGGCTGCTGGTGTTCGCTTTCCTCTATCCGATTGGAATCGCGCGCGCTCAGGACGTGAAGAAGGGGGAAGAGGTGTACGCGGCGCAGAAGTGTTCGATCTGCCATGCCATTGCGGGTAAGGGCAGCAAGACGAACCCGCTCGACGGGGTGGGCGCAAAGCTCTCGGCGGCAGAGATTCGAGGCTGGATTGTCAACCCGGTCGAGATGGCGGCCAAGACCAAGTCCACGAAGAAGCCCGTGATGCCTGCAAAGTACAGCAGCCTGCCCGCGCCGGATCTCGACGCGCTGGTCGCCTACATGCAGAGTCTGAAGTAGCGGGGACCACGTGCCGAGCCGCGCGGCGCTCGCTCGTCATCCGCTCGCGATCGTTGGCGCGGTGCTCACCACAGTGACGGCTGTGGTGTTCATCGCGCTGGTGATTGCCGTGCTGCTCGGGTTGCTCAACAACCCGTACGCCGGCCTCGTCATTTTCGTCGGCCTACCTGTCATCTTCATCCTCGGGTTGTTGCTCATCCCGGCGGGGATGTGGCTGCAGCGGCGAAAGCTGCAACACGACCCGAGTGCGGCGGCCGAGTGGGGAGTGCTGGACTTCCGCAAGGCATCAGTCCGTCGTGCGGCGCTGATGATCGCGGCTCTGACCGCCGTCAATCTGACCATCTTGCTGATCGCTGGCTACGGAACGCTGCACTGGATGGAATCGCCGTCGTTCTGCGGACTGGTGTGCCACACGCCGATGCGTCCGCAATACGCAGCCTGGCAGGACGCATCGCACTCGCGCGTCAATTGCACCCAGTGCCACATCGGCGAGGGCGCCCGGGCGTTCGTGCACTACAAGCTGGTCGGCGTCCGGCAGCTGTACCACGTGATGACGAACCAGATTCCCAGGCCGATCCCGGGTGTGGCCGACATGCGGCCAGCACTCGAGATCTGCGGAAACTGTCACTGGCCGGAACGCGGATCGGGCGATCGCCTCAAGGTCATTCGCGAGTTCGCAGATGACGAGTCGAACACCGAGACGCTAACGGTGCTGCAAATGCTCGTTGGCGGACCTGGACAGCCAACGGATTCCGGCCGCGCGATTCACTGGCACGCGGACCCGCGGGTCAACATCACCTACGTTGCGACCGACAGGGACCGGCAGACCATTCCCTATGTCAAGGTGACCGATGCGCAGGGTCAGGTGCGGGAATATATGTCCGAAGGTACGACCCCCGAGCAGATCGCTCAGGGTGAGCGTCGCACGATGGACTGCATAGACTGCCACAACGTCGTCGCGCACCGGATTTCACCCACGGTAGAGCGGGCTGTGGACGAGGCCATCGCCGCCGGCAGGATCAGTCGCACGCTGCCGTTCATCAGACGGGAAGGCGTCCGGCTCTTGAAAGCCGAGTATCCGGCGCAGAGCGAGGGCCTTCAGAAGGTAGAGGACGGATTGAAGACGTTCTACGCGCCACGAGGAGACGCGATCAACTTGCGCGATCTCGACCAGGCGATTGAGACACTACGCACGTTGTACCGCCGCAACGTGTTTCCGGTTATGAAGGTCACCTGGGGCGTGTACCCGGACAACATCGGTCACATCAATTCTTCAGGCTGCTTCCGGTGCCACGATGGCGGCCATGCCGCAAAAGATGGGACGCTCATCAACGGCGATTGCGAGTATTGTCATAAGCAACTGGAAACGCCCAACCGTTAATAAAATCAGGAGGGAATCATGAGACTGGCGACCCTTGTCGCGTTGACCTCGCTACTCGGTGTCGGCGCCGTCGGGATGCTCGAGAGACCTGTCGCCGCGCAGTACGTGGAACGGTCCATCGCGAACCGGTTTCCGCAGGAGTGGGAGAATGACCTCTTCCGCGTCCGAAGACTTGCCATTGCCCCGGGTTCTCAGATGACTGCGGCCGAGAGCGATGACAGCGTGCTCATCTTTCTCACCGCAGACCTGGAAGGGCGCATGCCGCCCGCCGAAGCCGCCTTCCAGCAACGCGGAACAGGCCCGCTCGAAAACCGGGGCAACCGGCGGTTCGAAGCGATCTCCATCGGGCTGAAGGATGTGCCGGTGAGTGGCGCCCGGGTCACGCCGCCAGAGGCCCTTCCTCTCGTCGATCCCGCAGACGTCCGCATTCTCATCGATAACCCTCGCGTCACGGTGTTGAAGACGAGGTACAGATCGAACGCGTACAGTGGCCCCCTGCATTTCCATCCGAAGGACACGGTCGCGATCTACCTTGGTGGAGGCTACGCGTGGCCGACCTTCGGGACGTGGGGTTCTTATCGCGTCACACGCGGCGACATCGATTTGGTGCCGGCGAACACCCTTCACGCGTTCGGCAACGCGGGCAGCGATCCCCTCGACGTCGTGCTCGTCATTCCGAAGTAGGGCGGCAGTACAAACTGCGGACCCTTCGGGTAGGCGGCAGTGACGTAGGGCGGACCCTTTGGGTCCGCCGCTCGCAGGCGGGCCTGCAAGGCCCGCCCCACGGTACTGTTCTCAATCCTCATTGCGACGTCATAGGCACGACCCATTCGACCAGGGCACGATCTGCGGCGCCGGCCGCCCGCAGGCCATCCGAGGCGGCGACCTCGCTCCAGGTGAGGCGCCCATGGACGCCGTACGGAATCAGGCGCACACGGTTCGCGGATCGCTCGACTCGTACTTCGACGAAGCTCTGGAAGAAGGGGGCGACGTTGTAGTCGAACGCGGCGGAGAGCCATTCGGCCGTGAACGGCCAGGCGCCGAACTGCCGGGTCCACCACCACGCCGGTCGTTTCCACCAAGGCGTTCTTGCTTCGATCTTCTCCGTCACCGCGTCAAGGTTGGGATAGTACGCCCAGTCCGCCGTGGGCGTGCGCGCGGGCCAGGCGAGCGAGGTCCCAAAGCTCAGATAGGCGCCGCCCCCACCGTTGACGAAGTAGTGCGCGGCAGACGACGCCGCGGAGCCCGGTTCAGTGTAGTACTCGAGATCGTGCGTGTCGCCCGCCATGAAGATCGTGACGCCGCGACGGAGCAAGAGCTGTTTGAGGCGCGTGAACTCCTCGTCGGCCAGCGTCAGGTCGTGGCCGCCCGCGAAAAACGGATGACCCAGGATAGCCATCGTCAGCTTGCCGGTCGCGCGGTTCAGCGCAGCCTCGAGCCAGGCGGCTTGCGCCGCGTCGACTGTCCTGAGGATCCCCGTATCGATCGCGAGCAGCGCGAACCGATCGGTCTGGAGCTCGAAGAACGGTGCGCGTTGAAATCCTGTGGGGACACCGTATGCGAGGCGCAAGCGTTCAGCTTCCCGGATGAGATCATCGATCCGGTCGTCGGTCGTGCTGGTCACCCGCAAGTCGGCTTCGGCCCTCGCGCGAATGCTCGCGCGCGCGGCGTCGGCCTGAAAGAATGTCGCGGCGAACGCCTCGAGCGCGTCGTACCAATCGTGGTTGCCGGGGATGGCGTACACAGGCCGGGTGATTCCCTTGAACGGGAGCCAGAACTTGGCTTCGTAGTCGATCATCGAGCCGGTCGGATACACCACATCGGAGGACACGATGACAAATCGCACATCGGCACCGTTGGCAACCGTGAGAAGCTGATCGCGGAGCACCTGCTGCGAAGCGTCGCCCTCGCCCGGGTCTCCGATGACCACGAACGAGAAATCGCCTGACCGAACACCCTGAGGTTCGACGGCAAAGCTCGACGGCGACGCTGGCCCGCCGCGTGCCAGTACCGCGCGCACCATTGCTTCGCGCCACGTGTCGGTTCTCGACTCCGCCCAGGAATTCCACATCCCGGCCGCCCAGTTCTCGGTGTCGAAGTACCAGCTCATGCCCCACACCGGCACGGTGGCGGCGACGATGGCTGCAAATGGGAGGCCGGTCTGAAGCCCCTGCATGAGCGCCGCAGAAATGGAGTAGCGGGCTTCACGTATCCGAATCGCGAGCCTCAGCCGCCACCGGAGCCAGGCGCCCGCCATGCGTGTTGTCCAGCCCGTCTGCGCTTCCTCAAGATGCCGAAGATACCAGCGCCACAACCGGCGCTCGATCCATCGTGTGGGTACCCTCCAGCCCAAGTACATTGGATTGATCACCACGAGCGTCGTGAGCACGGCGATGACCATGTCGCCGAGCACGGCCACCCCAGGCGACAGAAGACCGAGCATCGTCAACTCGACTCTCATCCGGCCGATGTGAATGGCGAAGAGCGTGGCAATGAACGCCAGGGTCCAGCCGCGATCGATTGCCGCGCGTGCCCGCGCTGCCGCTTCGACCTCCGCAGCCATCGCGGTCGCCTCAGGTTGGTCCGACAGCCCAAGCTCGCTGACGACGGTCTCCTCGGCCTCGGCTGTCGTGTAGACCGGTGCCACGACGATGTTCCACGCGATCCCGAAGATCCGAAACGCGCCGGTGACTGCGACGACCCACGACAGCGCCCAGTCACGCGCGAGCACCAGCACCAGCACGACGGCCACATTGCCGCCCGCTGCGAGCGCCGCCAGCGATCGGTCTCGGTGGTCCGACCGGCGGACGATGCCGATCGCGTAGCGGATCGCGTCCAGCGCAAACCACCCGGCAACCAGGAGGCGGAGCGCCTGGGCCGCGACGAAGGGAGCGTTGATCAGGAAGAGCGCGATCGTCATGCTGATCACTGCACCGATCGTGGCCCGTCGACGCGCCGCCCCCGTCGATCGCCGCAGCGCATGCAGCGCCTCTATGCACGCCGCCAGGGCGAGCAACGCTCCGACGCGGGTCGCGGGGGATTCCGCCGGGGTGAGGGGCGTCACAAGGGCGAGCAGGCCGAGCCCCAGCGTCACGAGTGCCAGGCTGGTCACTGTCACGGGTCGGTGGGGTGCTCTTCGGTCGAGCATGTGTCGCTTGTTGAGTTGAGCTCGCTGTGTGACGTACGCAAGCAGGGCTAAAGCCCTGCGCTACGTACGGTCAGGGCGAAAATAGCGTACGTAGCGCAGGCCTTTAGGCCTGCCTCGGCGACGATTCCCACGCTACCATGGTGCGGTCGCGGCCACGGAGTAGAAATGAACTCACTTGCCCACAAAACCAAGATTGTCGCCACCATTGGTCCGGCATCGCAGACGCCGGAGATCATCGGACACATGATTCGCGCCGGCATGAACGTCGCGCGGCTCAACTTTTCACACGGTGAGTTTGACGGCCATCGCAAGGTCATTGAAAACGTCCGGTTGGCCTCCGCCCAGACGGGACACCGGGTCGCGATCATGGCGGATCTGCCAGGGCCGAAAATGCGCATTGGGAATTTTGGTGTTGAAAAGATTGAACTGAAGCCCGGTGACATTTTCACGCTGACCACCGAGCCGGTGACGGGGGACCAGCAGCGCGTCTCGGTTACCTTCGCAGGTCTGCCGCGCGCCGTGAAGCCAGGCGATCTGCTGTCGCTGAACGACGGATTCATTCAACTGGAAGTCGTCTCTGTTCGCGGCAACGACGTGGTGTGCGTCACGAAAGTGGGCGGCGAACTGCGATCACGCAAAGGGCTGAATCTTCCAAGCATTGACCTGGGCATCTCTGCCTTCACCGAACACGATCGCCATTGCCTTCGGTTTGCTTTGGAGCACGGTGTCGACGCAATCAGCCAGTCTTTTGTCGAAGGTCCGGCAGACATTGAGGCAGTGCGGCAGGCGGCCAGCGAGCTGGGCCGCCGCCCCTTCATCATTGCCAAGATCGAACGGGCACGGGCACTGGATCGCATCGACGCGATTCTGAAAGCGGCCGACGGCATCATGATCGCGCGCGGCGATCTGGGAGTGGAAGTGCCGATCGAAAGGATTGCCGTCGTGCAGAAGGATCTCATGGGCCGCGCCAACCGACTGGCCAAGCCGGTCATCACGGCCACGCAAATGCTCGAATCCATGACAACCCATCGGCTGCCCACGCGCGCCGAGGCGACGGACGTTTCGAATGCGATTCTCGACGGCACCGATTGTGTGATGCTCTCCGGCGAGTCTGCCATGGGTCGTTACCCGGTTGAATCGGTTGCCATGCTGGCCCGGATTGCTGCGGTCGTGGAGCCAACCAGGCGCCGCATTTCCGTCAAGGAGATGTATGCCGGTCTCGATTTGCGGGGGAACATTCGGCCTCAGCACCTGATCGCCGTCAGCGTGGAGGCGAGCCTGGAATACTTATCGCCCGCGGCCGTTTTCGTTCGCAGCCTCACCGGCGCCACTGCCAGGAGACTTGCGTCGTTTCATCTGCCGGCCTGGATCGTGGCCGTGAGTGACGACGAGCAGAGATGCCAGAATTTCGTATTTTCTTATGGCGTGCATCCGGTCTACGAGCCGAACTCGCCGCCTTCATGGAGTAGTTTCGCCAGACAATGGCTGCAGCACCACCAGATTCCCGGCGAGTTTGCTCTGCTCACGCAGGGACGAATGGGTGAGGGAGAAGACGCGAACCCTCGCGTGGAGGTCCTTGAGCTCTGAACCTCAATGGCAGAAGCTCTTACCGCGCGTTGCGAAATTGTGTACGTCCCAATTTCGCAACGTGCTCTTACCGCATCTCTCGCGGCTGACCGGTCGAGGTGACCACACTGTTCCAGAGCGTACCCTCTGGGTCGATCTTCTGGCGTTCGGATACGGCGAGGGCGATCGGCAGGTGGGTGAACTGGTGGTTCCAGAAGCCCACGACCATGTTCGTCCTCCCGCTGAGCCCTGCGTGGACCGCACCCTGCCCGAGGAGCAGGCAGAAGGCCGAGTCGTGCGCGATGGCCGGCACGCTCCTGATGGTGTAGCCGGGATCGATGTACTTGACGGTGACGGCCGTGCCGGTCCGCTTGAAGTGGTCGTAGATTGCGTCGCGCAGAAACAGGCCGATATCGCCGTGCTTGACGTTCCCAGACGCGTCTCGCTCCTGGCTCGTCGCCATCAGATCCTGACCGGCGCCTTCCGCGACCACGATCGTCGCGTGGTTTCGGCGCTCGATCCGCTGTTGCAGCGCTGACAGGAACCCCTGGAGGGTAAATGGCACCTCGGGAACCAGGCAGAAGTTCACCTGGGGGTTGACCAGCGCCGAATACGCCGCGATGAATCCCGAATCGCGGCCCATGAGTTTGACGAGTCCGATCCCGTTACGCGCCGATTCCGCCTCGGCATTGGCGGCATACGTCGCGCGCCGCGCCTCGGCAACTGCCGTCTCGAATCCGAACGTCCGCTGCACGAACGAGATGTCGTTATCGATCGTCTTCGGGACACCGATGACACTGATTTTCAGGCCACGCCTCGCCGCTTCCTCGCCGATCTTCTGTGCCCCGCGCAGGGTCCCGTCGCCGCCGATGGCAAAGAGGATCCCCACCCCCAGGTCCTTTAAGTACTCGACCATTTCCGCCGCGTCCTGGGGTCCTCGGGAGGATCCGAGGATCGAACCGCCGCTTTCGTGGATCCGGTGGACGGATTCGGGCGTCAACTCGAGCGGATCGTGCCCAAGCCGGCGCACCAGGCCTTCATAGCCGAATCGGAAGCCGAAGACCTTGTTGACGCCGTACTGGTGGTGCAGACTCAAAACGACTGCGCGGATCACATCGTTCAACCCGGGGCAGAGACCGCCGCACGTAACAATCCCGCACGCCAGCTTGGCCGGATCAAAGAACAGCTTCTGCCTCGGTCCGGCGGACTCCATCGCGGGAGGTGCTGCGCCTCTCTCCAGCCAGGCTCTTATCCCTTCGAGCGTGGAATGATAGAGCACGCGCTCGTCGTCGCGTGTGAACCGCACGCCGGATATCGGCGACTCGATGCGGCACTCGCCGAGCCGCGCTATCGTGAAATCGAGATCCTTGTCGTGCATTCGATCCTCACCGACTCATTTCCCCATCGTCTTGCCGGCGGCGCGGAGCTCCGTCGTCGCGCGCACGACCCGAACGGCCATTGCATTCTCGGCCTGCGTCATGTATGAGCGCGGATCGTAGGCCTTCTTGTTGCCGACCTCTCCATCCACTCGGAGCACGCCGTCGTAGTGTTTGAAGCAATGGTCTGCGATGACGCGCGTGAAGACATACTGCATGTCGGTGTCGATGTTCATCTTCACCACGCCGTAATCCAGGGCCTCGTGGATGTCGCTTAACTCAGATCCTGATCCGCCGTGGAAGACCAGATAGAATCGCGCGGCTTCGCCGAACTTGGCGACGACGGCGTCCTGGCAGTCCTTCAGGATGGACGGTCTCAGCTTGACCTGGCCGGGCTTGTAGACCCCGTGCACGTTACCGAACGTTGCCGCGAGCAAGTAGCGTGCACCCGGCACCGCGTTCAGCCGGCGCGCGACCTCCAAGGTATCTTCCGGCGTCGTGTACAGCTTCGCGGCGGCACTGGCGGTCACCCCGTCCTCTTCGCCTCCCACCACGCCGGCTTCGATCTCGAGGATCAAGTCGCTTTTCTTGAACCGTTCGAGCAGTTTTACGGAAATGTCGAGATTCTCCTTGAGCGGCAGCGCGCTGCCGTCGAACATGTGGCTGTTGAACAGATTCGGTTTGCCTGCCGCCCGCCGCCGCTCGGTCTCCTCGACGAGCGGCATCACGAACGTGTCCAGCTTGTCCGCCTGGCAATGGTCCGTGTGGAGCGCCACGTAGATCGGATACCGCGCCGCCGCGCGGTGGACGTGTTCGGCAATCGAGATGGCGCCGAGCGCCATGTCTTTGACCGCAGCGCCAGAGGCGAATGCGCCACCTCCGGTCGATACCTGGATAATCCCGTCGCTCTTGCTGTCGGCCAGTCCTTTCAAAACGGAATTGGCCGTGGTGAGCGACGTCACGTTGATGGCTGGATAGGCGAACCGTCCCGTCCGCGCGCGATCGAGCATTTTGCAGTATTGCGCGTAGTCGGCGACCGGCATGAAGACCTCCTCAGTCTTTTGGGGATGACTGCGATGGTGCGGCCGCGCGCGCGCCGCGTTTCGGGCGGCGATTTCCTTCCCAGAGAAGAAAACCGCCGCGGAATGCGAGGGCGTTATCTCCGACGCGACAGCCTGGCGGCAGCTTGTCCAACTTGGAAACGTTGCCGCCGCCAATGACCACGTCATCGAGTTCGAGCGCCGAAATGAATTTGGTGACGACGTGGTGGACCGAGGCGCGCCATTTCGTGATACCGAGACGCTTGAGTCCCCCGAGCCCGAGATAGGTTTCGTAGGTCGCGTCCTTGTACGGAAGATGCCCGAGCTCCATCGGCATGAGGTTGCCGTCTACGATCAGCGCCGACCCGAGTCCCGTTCCCAGCCCGAGAAACAGCATCTTCCCGCTGCGATAGCTTCCCAGGGCCTGCATGGCGGCATCGTTGATGACTTCCACGGGTTGACCGAATGCCTTGGCGAAATCGAAATTGATCCACCCCTGGCCCAGGTTCACAGGTTCGGAGACCACCCGGTTGTTACGGACCCGGCCAGGGACGCCAATCGATACCGCGCCGTAGTGCCAGTCGTCGGTCAGCTTCAGGACCGCCGAGACCATCTGCCGCGGCGTCAAGGTCGGCCCCGAAGGGAACTTGCGCGGTTCAGTCTCGCCGGTGACGAGGACCTTGACGCTGTTCCCCCCGATGTCGATGACCAACACCTTCATGAGCCTTCTTTTGGCTGGGATGACAGTCGTAGGGCCGCCGCGATGGCGGGCGCTTCACTTCTTGGCCTGGACGTTGGTCAGCCGAACGGCCTCTGCGCCATAGTCCTGGGTTTGAATGGCCCCGGTGTCGTTGACTCTGACCGTCGCAGCTGGCGCGAGCTCGCCGAACCCGTCGCCACCTTCCTTGACCTGCAGGACCGCGAGCGCCAGATCGAACCCCGCCTTGGGCTTCGCTTCAGGAAGATCCGCTCCAAGATACGCAATCGGGGCGGGCGCGATGACCGTGATCAAACGGCCGCCGCCCACCGGGCGCACGTACGCGTACTTGACGGGGGTCCGACGCCCTCCAACCTCTATGTACCCTGCGTCGCCCATCGCCTTGAGCGACTGCACCACGCCGGACGTCCCGCCCTTCTTCAGCGAATCGACGACGGCATCCCGTTCTTTGTCGGTCGTCAGCCGGGTGAGGACAATCGTGACCGGCGCCGTCTTCTGAGCTCCGGTCCCCGTCTTGACGGAAGCGGTCGCCGTGAACGTCTCGGTCTGAGCCTGAGCCGACGCGGGGCTCCAGCCGAGAAACAACGCGGCCGCCAAGGCCAGCCGCAACCCGGGAATCCTGTGACACATAAACGGTCTCCTTTTTGAAAGCCGCCACCGACGGCGACGTGTAAGTCTACGCGATTGGCCCAGCCGCTCGCCGGGGCGAACGAAAAGAGATTTAGAATTGCACATTATTGAAGTTTGAGTTACGGCACATCTCCCCGGGAGGGACGTCGATGGACATCATCATCACTGAACTGGTGAATCAGTTCGAGCGCGGCGGGCTGACACGGCGTCAGCTGATTCAAAGTCTCGCAGCGCTCGTTGCAGCAGGCGGCATCTCGCCGCCCTTGGCGGCTCAGAGCCGTGGACTCAAAGCCACCGGCATCGACCATACGTCGGTGCTGGTGAGCGATCTCCAACGCTCGGCGGAGTTTTACCAACGCGTCTTTGGCCTGATGCCGGTGAGCGAGGACAAACCCAATCGGATTCTTCGACTGGGCGCCGGAGGGACCGGGGTCGACAGGACGATCGTATCGCTCCGCCAGCAGAATCCTCGAGGCCTGATCGACCACTTCGCGATCAGCGTGGAACAATTCGACAGGGACGCTGTCACGCAGGTTCTGAAACAGCACGACCTCACGCCCGACCAGAACATCGAGTTCGGGTTCCATATCAAGGATCCCGATGGCGCGGTCGTGCAGATTGTCTGAAGAGGCGGGTCAGTGCAAGGTCGTGAGCTTCCGATCGACATGTGTCAGCTTGGCGGGATTGCGCACGACCCGAATCTCCGAGATGGCATCTTCGTCGATTGAGAACACGAAGATCGACTCGAGCCGCTGGCCGACTCGGAGAATCAGCGCGGGCTCGGAGTTGACATCTTCGATCGTCAGAGACACATCGCGCAGCGCCAGACCGGCAGTCTGCGCGGTACGATGGAGCCCGATCAAAAAATTGAGCACTTGGTCGCGGCCGACGAGCGGGCGCCGTGCCGCGTAGGCTTTGCCGCGAAGGGCTTTCAGTGACCGAATCGTCGATCGGTCCACGCCGCGATAACGAAGCCAGGCGTCCTGCAGCACGTCTTCCGCGTCGGAAGCACTGCCGAGCATCCTGTACGCGATTGAAAACAGCAGCGGGCGATCGATCTGGAAGATGTCGTCATCCATCGCTCAAGCCGCGTGGCGAAACATCGCTGTCAAACCCTCGTCCATCGTCGGATACTTCAGCTGCCAGCCCAGGTCAGCCTTCGCCTTTCGGTTCGAAAGCGGCAGCCGTATCGAGGTCATCATGACGGTTTCCTTTCCCGAAGAAAACGGACCGCCAGGGCGAGACCGAGCGCTTCAGATACGACGAGCAGAATCGCGGTCGTCGTAAATAGCAGTCGCCACTGCGGGTCGACGTGCGCCACGTGATCCGGACTGGCAAAGACGAAGTGATTCACCACTCCGAACACGAGCGACCCCGCCATCGTGACCGCGATCAGCCAGCCCCCGATTCGCTCGGCCGGCCATGTCAGACCCAGACCCATCAGCGGTCCTGCCAGAATGACGATGTAGACGAACAGGTTCGCTGCACGTGACAGCGGGACCTCGGCCTGGGCGTGCGCCGCGCCGTGGACAATGGAGACGACCAGATGCGCAAGAACGGCTACGGTCAGCCAGATCCAGGCGGCGTGGCCACTTCTGTTCATACCCAGGAGACGAGCCAGGACGGCCAAACGTGACAGGTCACGTTCAGGCGGCGCCCTCGACATCGTCCGTCACACTTGGAACAGGAGGGGAGGAGCTCAGGAGCATCCTTAAATTGGAAACCATCGGAAACCGTCTCTTGATCTCCTGCCCTTCTGTTCGAGAGTCAACGACGCTGGCCACCGCAGAAACAACCGGACGAACTGACATCCGGCCTTATCATGTTTGTCAGAACGACGGACGACCTGTGTCCAATTACATCATGTGAGGGACATATGCGTGGAGCAATGTTGTTTGTGGCCGGACTGTGTTTGGGGTTGGCGGTTCAGGTTGCGTTGGCGCAGAACCCTACAGGTGGCGTCGTGATGATGAATCACGTCGGCATCAACGTGCCCAATGTCGATGAAGCGGTGACGTACTACACGCAGAAGATGGGGTACCGCGAAGCGTTCCGTGTGAACGACGACAAGGGGCAGCCGAGGCTGGTCTACATGCAGATCAGCAAGAACACGTTTCTCGAGCTGAACCCCGCAAACGCTCAGCGCCCCGCCGGTTTCACACACTACGGTCTCCACGTCGAGAACGTGGCAGAGGCGGTCGCGCGGTTCAGAAAGAGCGGCGTGACGGTGAGTGAGACCAACACCAGCGATACCAAAGCGATTCTCGCCAACATCACCGATCCGTACATGGGCCGCATCGAGCTCGCCCAGCTCCCTCCGGAGTCGTTGCACTACAAAGCCATTCAGAGCTGGAAATGAAACAGTCACGGTTGCACCACAGAGGTCACGGAGAACACGAGCTCCGTGGTAGAAGCTTTTTCCGCACAGAGGAGCCTCCAGATGTCCGTTTCAACTTTCGGGAGGGTCTCGCTGACGGCGCTGATCGTCGTCTGGATTGCACTGCACGGCACCACTGTCGAAACCCAGCAGCGCGGAGGCACCGTTCAGACCGATAAGGTTTCGCCTGTCAATAGCGGCGCCAATCCATATCGTGTCGTTCGGGATTGGGCACAGCTAAGCTCGGAGGGAAGGCCGTGGGGTGGGTCTAACGGCGTGGCTATCGATCGGGACGGCAGGTCCGTGTGGGCGACCGACCGGTGCTCACCCGGGATTGCCCCCGGCTGTCTGGGCACCAAGGCCAATCCAGTCCACCACTTCGATGCGTCGGGCAAGGAGATCACGAGCTTTGGCGGGGGACTGTTCGTGTGGCCGCACGGCATCCATATCGATCGAGAGGGGAATGTGTGGGTGACCGATGCGCGGGCCCCGAGCCCCGAAGAGCTCATGAAATTTCCCGGCGAAGAAAACAAGGGAAGCGTCGTCGTGAAGTTCAGTCCACAGGGCAAAGTCCTGTTGACCCTCGGGAAACCCGGCGTCAGAGGCAACCCTCCCGAAGCCCTGACCGATCCCACCGACGTCGTGACAGACCCGACGACTGGCGACGTGTATGTGGCGGAGAGCCACTCCGACGTGACGGTCCCCAACCTGGTCGGACGCATCTCGGTGTTCGATCGAAACGGGAAATTCCTCAGGATCATCGGCAGAACGGGAACCGGGTCGGGCGAGTTCCGCACACCGCACGCGGTCGAGTTCGATTCCCAGGGGCGCCTGATTGTTGCCGACCGCCACAACCATCGAATCCAGATCCTGACAAAGGAAGGGAAGTTCATTGCTGAGTACGGCGACTTCGGCCGCTCGAGCGGACTGGCCATCGACAGGAACGACGTGATTTACACGGCCGATTCCGAGTCGAACGAAAAGGTCCACGCAGGTTGGCAAAGGGGAGTCCGGATTGGGAGTCTCAAAGACGGGAAGGTCACCATCTTCATTCCACCCCACACGACGACGAATTCTTCCGATGGCGCGATGGGGGAGGGCATTGCCATCGACGAGGCTGGCAACGTCTACACTGCCGAAGCGCAATTGAGGGGTGTGACGAAATACGTCAAAGAGTAAAGAACCAACGCCCGAATTTTGTGCTGCATTTGTGTGCCGATATGTGCGTGCAGACAACAACCCAAGTACGTGAACAAGTGGGTTTGCATCGATACTGATCAAGTCTGAGGCATGACGTCTGCAACGCCCCTAGATATCCGGAGACTACTCGGAGTTGGCGCCGCCCTTGCGATTCTGTACGTCGGCGCCGCGAGAGTCGGATTCAGCGTCGCGTTTGTTGCCGAGCAGGTCACCACGGTCTGGGCGCCTACAGGGCTTGCGCTAGCAGTCCTCCTGCTCTGGGGACGCTCGCTCTGGCCGGCCGTCTGGCTCGGGGCGTTTGTAGCAAATGCGGGCACCCAGGCTCCGTTGTGGACGGCGGCGTCGATTGCCACGGGGAATACGCTCGAGCCAGTCGTCGCGGCCTGGCTTCTCTCACGCGTTGACTTTGACCCGGCGCTGCGGCGCACTCAGGACGGCCTGGCGTTTATCGTCATTGCCGCCGGGCTGAGCACGACGATCAGTGCCACGATCGGTGTGGTCACGCTCTGTGCAGCCGATGTGCAGCCATGGACTCGATTCTCGGCCCTTTGGTCGGCATGGTGGGTGGGTGATGCTCTTGGCGCGCTCGTCGTCGCTCCCGTCATCCTGACGACGGTCCGCAGGCAAGGCACGGGGAGCCGACGTGAGTGGGTCGAGGCGTTCGCGCTGATCGTGGCCACCCTGATCGTGACCCAGAGCGTGTTCGGCCAGACGTCGGAAGGCGTGCGTGAACGCCATCCGCTGGAGTTCGCTGTCGTTCCATTTCTCATCGCAGCCGCGGTCCGGCTAGGACAACCCGCGACAGGCCTTGTGGTCCTCGGTGCGTCGGCCGTCACGATCTGGAACACCGTTCAAGGGGCGGGGCCGTTTGCAAGCACCGCTGTCCATGAGAGCCTCATTCTTTTGCAGGTCTACACGGGCGTGCTGGCCGGGACCGGGCTCCTGCTGGCGGCCGCCATCGCTGAAAGAAAGAGCCGGCGAGCGTCGGCAAGCAACGGTGAATGCTGTCAGCCAAGCACTGGCTGATGCTCCAAACCTGGCTGAGGCGGCGACTGATGTGCTCCGAGGCATTTGTGTGAACCTCGGCTGGCCCGCTGGAGCACTCTGGCTGGTTGACGGCGACCTGCGGCTCCGGCGTTATCGGGTGTGGCGGGATCCAACGGCGCCCGGCAACACTTTACCGGCCGTAGCGGATGAAATTTTCCTGCCGAAAGGCGTTGGACTGCCTGGGCGCGTGTGGGCCACCGGCGCGCCCATCTGGATTCAGAATGTTCTTGACGATCGCAGCGCTGGTGACCCATCGGGGATGGAGATGGTGATCGCCCGGCCGCACGCAGCACTCGCCGTTGCCGTCCGCGTGGGCCAGGAGGTGCGGGGTGTCATTGAAATTCTCAATCGTTCGAGAATCACGGCCGACCCTGATCTCGTTAGGACGATGTCGACAGTCGGCAATCAAGTGGGGCAGTTCATCGCCCGTAAGGAGGTGGAAGCGGCCATTGGCGAGGGGCAACGGCGCACCCGCGCGATCCTGGACCGGGCGCTCGACGCCGTCATTGGCATGGATCACCTCGGAAAGATCACGGAGTTCAACACCGCCGCGGAACGGACGTTTGGGTATACGCGCGACCAGGCGGTCGGACGCTCGTTGGCCGATTTGATCATCCCGCACGAGCTCAGGGAACGGCATCGTGCAGGCTTGCGGCATTATCTCGCCACGGGCGAAGGGGTGTTCATGGATCGTCGCATCGAAACCTCTGCCTATCATGCCAATGGCTATGAGTTTCCGGTGGAAATTTCCATCACCAGAGTGATGGATGAGCCGCCGATGTTCACCGGGTTCGTCCGCGATTTGACCGCACGGGCGCACGCCGAGCGCGAACGAGAGGACCTGTTGCTGCGCGAGCAGACCGCTCGGCGCGAGGCTGAGGCCGCCAACCGCGCGAAGGACGAGTTCCTGGCCACGCTATCTCACGAGTTGCGGACGCCACTGAATGCCATCGTCGGCTGGACGCGGATGCTGCTGGAAGGGACGATGGACGAGCAAAGCACCAGACGGGCGCTTGAAGTGATCGATAGAAACGCACACCTGCAAGTGCAGCTCGTCGAGGATATCCTGGATGTCTCTCGAATCATCACGGGCGGCCTGCGGCTCGATCTGAAGCCGGTCGATCTCGGCACAGTCATCGGCGCGGCCCTCGATGCCGTCAGACTGGCTGCAGACGCCAAGAAGATTCGCATTCTCTGTCGCCTGGATGCCGTCAGCCGGTTGACGGAAGGCGATCCTCAGCGACTCCAGCAAATCGTGTGGAATTTGCTGGCGAACGCGGTCAAATTCACTGGCCCTGGCGGGCTGATCGAAGTCGATCTTGTCGATGCAGGGGACCGACGCGCACGCATCACAGTGCGCGACAATGGTGCGGGCATCGATCCCGGTTTCCTGCCTTTCGTCTTTGAGCGTTTTCGCCAAGCCGACGGCTCCGTGAACCGCCAGCATGGAGGTCTCGGGCTCGGACTCGCCATCGTTCGCCATCTGGTCGAACTTCACGGGGGCACCGTGCGGGTCGAGAGTCAGGGCCTGGACAGAGGTGCGACGTTCATCATCGAGATACCGAGAATGGATCCACAACAGCGGTTGTCAGCGCGTGAGCATCGACCGTCGCTTCCTGTGGATCGCGAGCCCGCGAGCGATGCCCTCCTGCTCCAAGGTTGTCGGGCGCTCGTGGTCGACGACGAGCAGGATGCGCGCGTGCTGCTTGCGACCGTGCTGAAGAGAGCGGGCGCGACCGTGAGGACGGCATCGACAGTCAGCGAGGCGTTGATGGATCTCGACGCGTCGCGGCCCGATGTTCTGCTGGCTGATATCGCGATGCCGGGGGAGGATGGGTACTCGCTGATCCGTGAGATTCGAAGACGCGAGGCACGGGGCGGGCCGCATTTGCCGGCCGCGGCCATTACCGCCTACGCCGGAAGCCAGGATCGCGAGCGCGCGCTGGAGGCGGGATTCGACTGTCATGTTTCCAAGCCCATTGTGCCCGCGCAGTTCGTTCGAACCGTCGTGTCTCTGCGTGCGAATGCTGAGAAAATTCCCTGAATGTAACCGGCGCATCAGAGCCTTGAGCCTATGGTCCTTCCATCCAATACCGGGGACCGGCACCCCGACGCGCCGCCCGATCGCCAGGGTTGGCCAGCGCGCAACGGTCCAATGACAAGCAACCGCAACCGATGCACTCGCTGAGGCCCGCCTCCAGCCGCTCGAGTTCGGCGATGCGCGCGCGAATTCTCTTCTTCCATTCCCCGGACAACTTTGCCCAGTCGGCCCGCTCCGGCACGCGATGTCGAGGCAGCTTGGCAAGCTCAGCGCGAATCTCATCGAGCGACAGCCCGACTTTCTGGGCGAACACGATGAACGCGACCTGGCGTATGACCGCGCGTGGATACCGGCGGTGACCGGAATTGTTGCGTTCCGCGTGGATCAGCCGCTGTTCCTCATAGAACCGTAGCGCGGAGGCTGCCACGCCGCTGCGCTCGGCGACCTCGCCGATCGTCAAAACCTCTCCGTAAGCGCCCACGGTCTCAGCTTGACGCAATTTCCCCTTGACTTCAAGTGCACTTGAAGTTGGACCCTTATAGCAGGCTGCTGGATAACCGGGCCTGAAGTGAAAACTGAGAGCCTGTGAATCTTTCAACGCTGAGGACGCCGAGGACGCGGAGCCCGCAGAGAATTCTTGAGTTTATCTTCTGCGCCCTCAGCGGCTGCCGCGACCTCTGCGTTGAGCTTGGGTTTCAGTTTTCAGGCTGCTGTTTTGAGCAACCCGCAAAGGGGTGAACATATGGCTGACGCGAATCGGGTAGCAATCGTAACTGGCGCAAGCCGCGGGCTCGGGGAAGTAATTGCTCGCGTCTTGGCCGAGCGAGGGCACGACCTCGTCCTTGGTGCGAGAGAGCCCGCCGCGCTCAACCGCGTCCGCGACGCGCTGTCCGGTAGCCGCCGGCGCGTGGTGGCGCTCGCCGGAGACGTCACCGATGCGGCGGTACGGCAAAAGTGGATTGACGGGGCTCGCGAGCTCGGCGGCCTCGACGTGCTGGTGAACAACGCGTCGGAGCTTGGTGGAATTGGTCCGCTCGCGACGTTCGACGTCCAACGCTTCGGCCGCGTGTTTCCCGTCAACACCGGCGCACCAATCGCGCTCATTCAGCTGGCGCTGCCGCTGCTCGCCGCGCGTCACGGTCTCGTCGTGAATATTACGAGCGACGCGGCAAACGGCGCTTATCCCGGCTGGGGCGCCTACGGCGCAAGCAAAGCGGCGCTCGAGCTGCTGACGAGGACGCTCGCTGCCGAACTGCGGGCCCAGGGTGTCTCGGCAGTGCTCGTCGATCCTGGCGACATGCGCACCCGGATGCATCAGGAGGCTTTTCCATCCGAGGACATTTCCGATCGGCCGCTGCCCGAGGTCACGGCCCCGTTTTGGCGGTGGCTGTTCGATCAGAATCACGAGGAGTTACGGGGTCAGCGATTCGTGGCCCAGCAGGAGGACGCGCGATGGCATCAGCCGGTCTAGCGAGGCTCCGCCTCAGACGGTCGAGAGGCTCCACCTCGCTAGAAGGTCTATTTCTCAAAAGCCCCGCTACGCGGGGGCTGGCCGCAGAGTTCGCCTTGCCCACAGAGCTCGAGGCCACTGAGCCGCCCGAAGCGAGAGGGCTGGCGCGCGATGCGGTACGTCTGCTCGTGTCTCAGCTCGAAAGGGATGAGATAACCCACGCGCGTTTCAGCGATCTGCCTCGATGGCTCGATCGAGGCGATCTGCTCGTCGTGAACAGCAGTGGGACCATGAACGCCGCGTTGACGGCGACGGCGCTCGATGGCAAGGAGTTGGAGCTGCACGTGTCGACGCGACTGCCGGGCGGATTCTGGACTGTCGAATTACGTGTGGCTGGTGCGGGTGCATCGCTGCCCTTCGGTCACGCTCGCGCCGGCACCACGCTGCGGCTTCCAGCCGACGGACAGGCGACACTGCTCGCACCGTACCCGATGACCACGTCGCTCGAGTCGTCTTCGCGTCTGTGGATGGCGGCGCTCGTCGTGCCAGACGGTGTTCCTGCCTATCTCGCGCGATTTGGGTTTCCGATTCGCTACCCCTACGTGAAGCGGTCCTGGCCATCGTCCATGTATCAGACCGTTTTCGCAACCGAGATGGGCAGCGCGGAAATGCCATCGGCCGGCCGTCCGTTCACGCCTGAACTGGTCACGCGCCTGGTGTCGTCCGGCATCCAGTTCGCGCCAATCGTGCTGCACACTGGCGTCGCGAGCCTCGAAGATCATGAGCCGCCGTACGAAGAGTTCTACCGCGTTTCGCCGGAAACCGCCGATCTCGTCAATGCTGCCAGGCAGGGCGGGCGTCGCATTGTTGCCGTCGGCACCACTGTGGTTCGCGCGCTCGAAACCGTGACGGACGAGCGTGGGACGACGTCTGCGGGTGAAGGTTGGACCAGTCTGGTGATCACGTCCGAACGACGGCTCCGTGCGGTCAACGCGTTGATAACCGGGCTTCACGAGCCGCACGCGACTCACCTGACGATGCTCGAGCGGGCCATCGAAGCCGCGGTTGGCAATCGGTCGGTTGGGTGGACGTCTCGCGAATCTGCTGCGCGTCACCTCGAACGTGCTTATCGAGAAGCGAGGGAGGCCGGGTACCTGCTGGCACGAATTCGGGGACTCACATCTGATCATTGGAAAACGAGGACGCCCGACAGCAACAGGAGGGTAGGAGATCAAGAGACGGACCACTTCGTTGAATGTGGAACAGAAGGCGTAGGAGGTCAAAAGACAGTTATGAAGATTCTTCTGATCTCTTAAAGCTCCTGTTCCAATTTGACAAGCGATGTCGGGCCACGTTCGTCGAAAGTGGAACAGGAGGGGAGGAGATCAAGAGACGGACCACTTCGTTGAATGTGGAACAGAAGCGTGGGAGGTCAAAAATACATTGTTATGAAGATTCTTCTGATCTCTTAAAGCTCCTGTTCCAATTTGACAAGCGATGTCGGGCCACGTTCGTCGAATGTGGAACAGGAGGGGAGGAGATCAAGAGACGGTTTCATAGCAATTCTCCTGAATTTCTGGGCTCCTGTTCTAATTTGGCTGCCCGCGCTACAAGCGCGTTCGATTGTGTATACTGGCGGCACCCGGAAGCCAAAATGCCTGCGGAAAGCTCAACTCGTGCGTTGAGGAGGCAACTATGCATCGTATGCTTCTGACACTTGCCGTCTGCACACTGCTGGCCACACAGGCGTTGTCCCAGGGGCAGCCCCCGCCGCCGCAACCACCGCAGATGGCCACCACGAAGGTCGAGGGCACCGAGAACGTCTACATCTTCCGGAATCAGAACAGCCAGTCGATGTTCGTCGTGACCAGCGAAGGCGTGATTGCCACCGATCCGGTCGGCTATGGCCGGCCACAGGGCGGGGCAACGTACCTCGCTGAGATCAAGAAGGTGACCAACCAGCCGATCAGATATCTCGTCTACAGCCATCACCACTTCGATCACATCGCCGGCGGACAGGCGTTCAAAGACGCCGGCGCGCGAATCGTCGCGCACCGCAGAGCGAAGGAGCGGCTCGAGGTCCTCAAAGACCCCAACACCGTGCTCCCCGACGAGACCGTCGACAAACAGCGGACGATCACCCTGGGGGGCACGACACTCGAGCTCACTACGTTGGTGCCAACCACTCGGACAGCACGCTCGTCATGCGGCTGCCGCGCGAGCGAATCCTCTTTGTCGTTGACCTGTTGCCTGTCGGACAGGTACCCGGCCGCGGGATGATCGATTTCTACCCGTTCGAGGCCGAAGCATCGATCAAGCGGATCCTTTCGATGGACTGGGATCGCCTGATCCCGGGCCATCCCGGTGCCGACGGCCGTCTGGGGACGAAGAAGGATGTTCAGGATCAGCTGACGTTCTTGCAGGACGCCTCAGCGGCCGTCAAGGCCGAGGCGCAGCAAGGACGCTGCTGGGAACCGGTCGAAAGCCAATTGAAGCTGCCGAAGTACGAGAGCTGGCCGAACTATCAGGCCAACCTGCAATTCGTCCTGAGACGCTACTGCGCGCTTTGGGGCCGCGGGACTTAGTCTAGAGGGCGTTGCAAAATTGCCGGCGGTACGTAGCGCAGGCCTTCAGGCCTGCTTTGAGACGCTGGGCAGGTCTAAAGACCTGCGCTACGTACGATTTCGCACCCTACATTAATTAAGGAGCGACGCGATGGCGAATCGCCGGGATTTCCTCAAGCACATGGCGGGCGTCACGGCTGGTGTGTTGGCCGGAGGCGGGACCCTTGCCGATGCGCTCGAAGCTGCCCAAGGGACCGCTCCAACAAGACGACGAGTCACGCTCGGTGGCCGCCGCATCACGGTCGTTGACGTTCACGCGCACACGTTCGTGCCAGAAGTCTGGGACCTGGTGAAGGATACGCCGCTTGCTGCGACGGCCAAGAACAACCTGACAGGGCCGATCACGCTGGGCGCGGGCACCAGTGCCCGACTGCAGTACATGGATAAGGAAGGCATCGATTATCAGGCCATCAACGTCAACGCGTGGGGATACTCGGCTGAGCGCGCGCTGGCCCGCGACGTCGTTCAGCTGCAGAACGAGAAGATTGCGCAGGCGGTCGCGGCACATCCCGATCGCTTCGTCGGAATGGCCACGCTGGCGTTGCAGTTTCCCGATCTGGCGGCCGAGCAGTTGGAGCATGCCGTCAAGAAGCTCGGGCTGCGAGGCGCTGCCATCGGCGGCAGCGTCGAAGGACAGGAGCTGTCGGATCGGAAGTTCGATCCCTTCTGGGCCAAAGCTGAAGAGCTCGGAGTGATGCTGTTCATGCATCCGCAGCAGGCGCAGGGCACGACGCAGAATTCGCGGCTGCAGGGGAGAGGCGGACTGGGCAATACCATCGGAAACCCACTCGAGACAACCGTCTTTTTGTCGCACTTGATTTTTGAAGGCACGCTCGATCGTTTCCCTGGCCTGAAGATTTGTGGAGCTCACGCGGGCGGCTACCTGCCTTCGTACAGCGGCCGGTCGGATGCACAATGCGGGCGGGGTGGTGCCAGCGGCGAGGACTGCAAAGCGCTCAAGAAGAAGCCGAGCGAGTACTTCCGGAGCAACCTTTATATCGACACGATGGTTTTTCGCGAAGAAGGATTGAGGCACCTCATAGCGGAAGTTGGGGTCGATCGCATCTTCTACGGCACCGACTACCCCTTCGATTGGCCGGTGGGCATCGATTTCGTGCTCAACGCATCGTTCTTGAATGACGCGCAGAAAGAGGCGATCCTTGGCGGCAATTTAGTCAAGCTGCTCCGAATCAGCGCCTGATGGCGTCAGACATCGGAGCAATTGGAGGCTCGTATGCTGTTCAGAACGTTACCGGTTGCCATGCTCCTCGTGAGCGTCCTTTCGATTGGCGCGACCGCACAGGATGCCAAATCCGTCGTTGCCGCAGCATCGAAGGCGATGGGCGTGGACAACCTGAATTCGATCACCTACTCGGGCACCGCACGAAATGGGGCGTTCGGCCAGAGCAAGAGCATTGGCGAGCCGATGGGGCCCATGAATCTGACGCCGATCACCATGTACACGCGCACGATCAATTTCGGACAGGCGGCCGATCCGGCGGCGCTCGTTTCGCGGGCGACGGGACCGACCCAGCCTCCGAAGGTGCCGGGTGTGCCGGCACCCATGCCGGGCGTGTTCAACCAGAACATCACGGGCATGCAGGCCAGCACCAACTGGGTCCAGGCGCAGAACATCTGGACGACGCCCTGGGGTTTCTTGAAAGGCGCTGGCGGCCAATTCCGCAACTGTCCGCCAGGCAGGCGGCCAGCAGGTCGTCTCGTTCTCGCCCGCGAACTTCAAATCGCCGTCGGGCCAGACGTATACAGTGACCGGCTATCTCAACAGCCAGAACCAGGTGACGAAGGTTGAAACGCGGGTGGATCACGCCGTCGTTGGCGATCTCCTGGTTGAATTCGAGTATTCGAACTACCAGAACATGAACGGCGTGCAGGTGCCGACCCGTATCGTTCAGCGGCAGGCTGGCATGCCCACGTTCGATGCCGCCATTACAGCGGCGACGGCGAACCCTCCGAACCTCGCCGAGCTGCTCACGCCTCCGCCGCCGCCGGCCGGTGCACCAGGTGGTGGTGGTGGCGGCGGACAACAAGCGGCCGCACAGCCGCCCGTGGAGAAATTGGGTGAGGGCGCCTTCAAGATCGGCGGGAACTACACCTCGCTGGCTGTTGACATGGGCGACCACATCCTTGTAATCGAGAGCGGCCAGAGCGATGCGCGTGGCACGGCCGTGATGGCGGCAGCCAAACAGGCCATCCCAGGCAAACCGATCCGTTTCGTCGTCAACTCACATCCGCACTTCGATCACGCGAGCGGGCTTGCGGCGGCTGTGGCGGAAGGCGCGACGATCCTGACACACCGCAACAACGAGGAAGTCCTCGAGCGGCTGCTCTCGGGCCAGCGCATGCTCATTGGTGACAGTCTCTCGAAGGTCTCCAACCGCCGCACGAACGTGGTCGAGGGGGTCGGCGATCGCGACGTGCGGAAAGGCACGACCGGGAAGGTCGTGGAACTGCATCGCATTCCCAACGAACACAGTGATGGCATGCTGGCCGTCTATCTGCCGGCAGAAAAGGTCCTGTGGTCAGCGGATATTACGGTGGTGATCCCAACCCGAATCAGTTGGGTGTCGTGAAGTCAGCCGTCGAAGCCCTCAACAAGCTCAAGCTGGACTTCAATGCGTGGATTCCGGCCCATCCGCCCAACCCGGATAAGCCGCTCACGAGGGCGGATGTCATGGCGGCTGCCGCGACCGGCAACTAGGCTTGACGTTGCGTCGAAGGGCTGAAGGCTAAGGAGGCAGTCTATGCGGGGTCTACTTCTGTTCGTATGCGGCGTGCTCGTGGGTGTGGCCATCCAGGCAACTGGTGCGCAGACGCCGCCAAATCAGCCTGCGGTGAGGCTGAATCACGTGGCGGTGACCGTGAAGGACCTTCCTGAAGCGCTGAAGTTCTACCAGGAGAAGCTGGGATTCCGTGAGGTCGTGCGGAACCCGAATGGACGATCTGCATACCTTCAGATCAGCAGAGATACGTTCCTCGAGGTGCAGCAGCAGCCGAACGAGCAGACGCCCCTTGGGCTGAATCACTGGGGCCTCGAGACGCAGGAAATCAAGAGTACGGTGGCGACGTTCCGCGAGCGTGGCCTCATGGTGAGTGACCCCGGCGCCCCGAGCGCGTTTACCGGTGGCATACTCGCGAACGTCAACGACCCGGTTTACGGTCGCATAGAGCTGAGCGAGCAGCCGCCGGACGGCAAGCTCCGCAAGGCGTCCGAAGCGTGGAAACCTTGACAGGCGTCGAGCATCGCACTTCGAAGGTCATTCTTGGTGAACCGCGCCGATCGGGTTGAGGCCGGCGGGTCTAACCAGCCTCCGCCGAGGCTACGGCGGTCCGCCGGAGCTTCAGCGAAGGCGGAAGACCCGCCGCTACCGATGGCGGCGGCAACATCAGAAGCGTGATCCGCTCGGGGACAACGGGCACACGGTGCCCGGTGTCATTCATGGGGAGCGCGTCGATCGGTCACGGGCTGCTAAGGCCTGCGAGTTGCCGTCCAGCTCTGACGGTTACCGCCGGAGTCTCTGTTCCCCTCGATGCGATCACCTTTGGCATGCCCCGTGTATTCCGCTCCCGCCACGCTGAACGTAATCCGATCGCCACGTAGTCGCCCGCTGCCGAGTGGGTTGGTGCGACCACCCGACGACAACGTACCCGAGATCATTTGAAACTGTTGGATGAGCGTGAGTTCGCCGAAAGGAAGCTGCCAGACCCCCGCCACTGGCGCAGGCACAATGTGCAGCATGGACGTGCAAAAATTCGAACACTCTCCGACGAGCACTTCTTTGGCGTCTGGCTCCCATCCAGGAATACCGTACGTGTTGAGCACAATGCGCGTGCCCGGCGGCAGCGACAGGAACTTGTCTCGGAGTCGCTCGAGATTCTGGGGAAGCAGAAAGAGCGCGAGAACTGTCGCCTTGGAGATGTCGGCCTCGAACATGTCTCCCTGAACGAAGTTCGCTTTATCGGCGACGTCGGCTTCGCGAGCCCGGCGGCGCGAGAGCTCCACCAAGTCGGGATCGTATTCAACGCCGACGGCCCGAGCGCCACGTTTCGCCGCGGCGATGACCATTCGGCCGTCACCCGACCCAAGATCGATCAGGAGATCTTCGGGTGTGACCTGCGCCATGTCGAGCATCTTCTCGACCATGTCTGGTGAGGTCGGGACCCAGATGGCGTCCTTACCGGGCTGACCAATCGTGGGTTCGACCAACTGTTGTGCCGAGATGCGTACGGCTAGAAGAGTCGCGGCCGCTATCAGCGGCAAGACGATTGCACATGAGTCGTTGACAGTCGTTCTCATATACCCCACTCCGTAAATTCCGTCAGCACCTGACGTTGAGCGGCACGAGGTCACTCATCATATGGGAAGCTTCGCTTGGTCAGAGGGCAGGCGTCGGTGTCCAAACATCTCAACGACTCTGCCGACGCTCGCCGATTGCGTAGTGCTTCGCCCACGGCCGTGGATCGGTCGGGTCCCAGTAGCCGGGATCGCCCGGCACACGCTCGTCGACAACGCCATCCGGCCGGACGAAGATGTTGCTCGACGGCCCGTTCGTGTCAGTGCAGGTGCTGAAGACCATCCGGTCGCCGGTCGTGTTCAGCGTGAAGCGAAGACGGGCATGCAATGGATGCAGGAATGCCTCCGGATCGTATAACGTGACCTCGCCGAGGAGTTCGTTCCCGACACGCTCGTAACGCTCGACAGCCGTCAACCGGTCGCTCCACTCGAACATCACATGGGTCGTGTTCCATCGCCTGATCTGATTGGTGTGGATGACCAGCGCGTTGCCATCCCAGAAGCCGATCGACTCGCCCAACCATTGCGGAAACTGTTGCTCCTCGGGCCGGTGCCCTTTGCCGTCGGTGTAGATCCATCGAACCTGCGTCGCGACCAGCGAGTCTGTGAGCACCATCACCTGACCCGGCCGAATCACGAACTGCTTCGGGCTGCGCCACACGTCGCGTGCGAAGCCGTCCGGGAGGCAGAACGCGGCGGCCCACCAGTGACGTCCTTCTGCTTCGGCTTTGACCTGCTGGACATAGTACTCGCGGTACTCGGGCGTCAGCGCCGCCGCGACGGTACTGGCCTGGATGTCGTTGCCGGTGAGCCAGCTTCCCCCACCGCCCCAGACGCCATCCCAATCCGGCAATGTTGCCAGCGTATGCTTCGTCCCGCCGTTCGCCCGCGTGAGCCACGCCTGGTAATGTTCCCAGGACGTCTTGAATGGAAACGAGCTCTTGATGTCGTGTTTGTCGACGCCAGCCCCTTTTTGGCCGAAGCGATTGTCGACCTGCATGTCCGAGAGCTCACGGGCCGTGTTGAAGAGGAAGTACGCCGGGTCGGTCCAGCGCTCACGGTCCCGACGGTAGTCCTCGGTGCTGAACAATGTGGTCTGAGCGACCGCGGTCGCTCCGGACGTCAAGCCGAGGATGACGAGCGCGATCGCGACTTGTCGTCCGCCGTGTGTTACATGTGCCATGCCGGGCCTCATCGCGCGGTTGCTGCGCCGTTTCCGGGCGCAGGAATTCCTTGTTGAACCTGCGGTCATTCGTATGTCTTGCCATCGGCCGCGGTGATTGACGTGTAGTTGCCGCCCCGACGGCCGTCCCTGAGCGGATTGACCTTGACGGTGACCACGTCGCCGACCTTGAAGGTCGCGCGATAGATTCCCCTCCTCTGCATGTTGGCAATGTTTGACATCTCGACCGCCCAATTTATGACTTTCCCGTCCTCTTCCTTCACATCCAGGTACAAGAACACGTGCGGATTTCTATACGAGACGCTCGTCACGGTACCCGTAACCGTCACTTCCTTCGTCGTATCGAACATCGAGTGGGAATGATGGCCGAGCGCCGGCCCGTTGCTCGCCAACAACAGTCCGGCGATGACGCATACGAGACGTGGGAGCTGCTTCATAGCTCTACTCCTAAATCAGATTGCAGGTCGACCTGCGTACTTCGGCAGGTAGCAGCTAGATGTTAATCCGAAGGCGTACTGCGGGAAAACAGGGCACCTCGCCGGTTATTCATGGTGAAGCGCATCAATCGGGTTGAGGCCGGCCGCGCATCCCGGGCTGCGGGGTGACGCTCAGTATTCCGACCGCGCAGGCGACCAAATCGGCATAATGGCAGCACAATGCCAACAGCCTTGACAGGTGCGCAGGCATTCCCTAAGTTTGTCGAGGTTGCAAGAGGCGGCGTAGTTCAGGCTGCCACGCGGGGGGTTATATGACGAAGAAGGTTTGTGCGGCGCTGCTGACTGTCGGGGCGTGCCTTCTGCTGTCGCTATCGGCGGTTGCGCATCACGGTGCGGCCAGTTTCGACAACGAGAAAGTGCTCACCTTGAAGGGAACGGTCACGGAGTGGTTGTGGGCGAACCCCCACTGCTTCTTGAAGGTCAGCGCCAAGGACGAGACGGGAACCTTACGCACGTGGAATCTTGAACTGGGAAATCCCACCGACATCACAGGCGCCGGGTACAGGCGAAACTCGTTCAAGCCCGGCGACGAAGTCACGGTCAGCGTCACACCGGTGAAGAGCGGGGCCCCTGTCGGGCGTCTCAGGAGTGTGGAGCTGGCAAATGGCCAGAAGCTCCCGCAGTAGCCAGCAAGGATCATGACCATGCGCAAAATTTTCCTCGTCATTGGCGCGACGATCGCTCTGCTGATCGTGTCCGTGCTGACTCGCGCACAGGCGCCTGCGGGTCAGGGAGCACCACCCGGACCGCCCGGACGCGGCGGGCCTCCTCCGCCCCCGCTCTCACAGGTGAAATGGGAGACTTGGAGCAACCCCGGACTGCGCGGGCTTCCGACGAATGTCGAACCCGATGGTCCGGCTCCGCGTCGCGATCTCACGGGGATCTGGGATCCTGCTCGTGGCGGCATCGGCCCGCGTGGCGCGCGGGGCACGCCATCGCCGCTCACCGACTGGGGACGAAAGAAAGGTGAGACGCACAAGGCGGGAGACGGCATCCGTCAGGTGCCGGCCGACCAGATCAATGATCCGCTCTCGACCATGGGCGATCCCGGCGGCTATCCCCGCCAACTGCTGTTCGAGTTGCGGCAGGTGCAGTTCATGCACACCCCCCACTCCGTGCTCGCGCTCTTCATGTGGGAGAGACGCTGGCGCGCGATCTGGACCGACGGCCGCCAACTACCCAAGGATCCGGACCCGCGGTGGTACGGCTATTCGGTTGGCCGGTGGGAGGACGACTTCACTTTTGTGATCAGTTCCAACGGGACGGACGAACGCACGTGGCTCGACAACGCCGGCAATCCGCACAGCAATCAGTTGCGCGTCGAGGAACGCTGGCATCGCATCAGCGAAAAGCGCCTGGAGCTGACGGTCACGCTTGACGACCCACTGGCCTATACGAAGCCGTGGGTCGCACTCGATAAGTTGCCGTTCGTCCAGATTCCTATGACCACGGATCTGATGGAGATGATGAACTCGGCCTCGGAGGCGCAGGCCGTGGCGGCTCAGTACAAAGCGGAGAAGTGAGTCCCGGCACCGAAAGCAGGGGAGGAGGATTCGATGCGTCAGCGTTGGATGGTTATTGCGGTTTTTGTTGCGGCCATTTCGTTCGCCTACCTTGCTACTCAGCCGTTCTTCCTTGTCGAGGCACAAACTCGCGGCACAAGCGGTGTGGCCGCTGTCCCTGGCGCCATCGGCACGTTGGACCCGACCGGGCCGTACGAGGTCGTGCCAGGCTGGCCCAAGGACCTGAACACGTTGCCGGGCAACGAGAAGTGGACGTTTGGCGCCGGCCAGGGCGTGTTTGCGGAGAGCCCGGATCGGGTCTACTACATTCAGCGCGGTCAGCTGCCGGTGCTGCCACAGCCGACTGGCCGCGGCGGAACGCCTCTGCCGCAGATTGGGCCGAACCTCGTGTTCCCGGTCGCGGGAATGTGGCGGAATGCCACGAGCGCCAGCCCTCCTGGTGCGCTGGAAGTCAACGGCAAGGTGGGTGACGATTCCGACCGGGGCAAGAACGGTGTCGACTTCCTGTGGGAGAACTGCATCGTCGTCATCAACCGCAACGGCGAGATCATCGAGAGTTGGAAGCAGTGGGACAAGATGCTGCGCCGGCCGCATTCGGTCTACATCAGCCCCTACGATCCACAGAAGCACGTCTGGGTCGTGGACGACTACCGCCATGCTGTCTTCAAGTTCACCAACGACGGCAAGAAGTTGGTACAGACAATTGGCGAGCCGAACGTCCATGCCTCCGATGACAAGCACTTCTATCGCCCGACGTTCATGGCATTCCAGCCCGACGGCAGCTTCTATGTGGCGGATGGATATGCCAATACTCGTGTGGTGAAGTTCGACAAGGACGGCAAGTACGTCACCGCCTGGGGCGAGCGTGGCGAGCAGGGTAAGGAGACGCGTCCGAGCTATTTCAACAACGTGCACGGCGTGGCGGTCGATCCCGGCACGCGCGAGGTGTACGTGAACGACCGGGGCAACCGGCGCATCCAGGTGTTCGACGAGAATGGAAAATTCATCCGCATGTGGTCGATGCAGCCGGGGCCGACCGGTCTCGACCTGCACTTCGTGCACATCGACGCCGACCGGCGTGTGTGGGTGTTCGACCAGGTCACCCAACAGCTTGCGCAGCTCGACCGCGAGGGTCGGCTCATCTATGCCTGGGGCGGTTTAGGGTCGTGGCCGGGCGCGCTCTTTGGTGTGCACGGCATCAGCGTAGACCAGGAGCAAAACCTGTATCTCGCGGCGGTGGGTCGTGGCGGCGTGCAGAAGTTCAGTCCCCGGAAGGGAGCCAATCCCGCCTACCTGGTAGGTAAGCACGTGTACTCGGCGTGGAAGTAGGTGGAACGGCAGGCCTAAAGGCCTGCGCTACGTACGTTCTGTCGCAGTACGTTCTGCCGTAGCGCAACCTTTAGACCTGCCGTTCGACTGCCGTAGCGCAACCTTTGGACCTTGACCGTCCGACTGCCGTAGCGCAACCTTTGGACCTGCCGTCCGACTGCCGTAGCGCAGGCCTTTAGGCCTGCTGTCAGAGTAACGCGTCCTCAGTTCGTCCGGTTCGACTGAGAGCGTTCCGATTTCAACCAGCCCGATCTTGTTGACGCCGCTGTTGGCAGTGACGATGTTGCCTTGAGCGGTGGACTCAAAGTGGCGAAGCACGCCACCGCCCGACGGAATGGCGAACGTTTGAAATTTCTCCGTCTGCGGATCGAAGCGCACCATCGTGTTCGGCCTCACCCCCGACTCGCTGTACCAGATCACGCCGCCAATCTGGGTGATCGCGTAGGGCTCGGAGTCCTTGCCGCTTGGTGAGGGCCATTCCTTGACCTGACCGGTCTTCGGATCGAACCGCCCGAGCGTGCCACGTGGGAAATCGGTGTACCAGATCACATCGTCTTTTGTGATGGTCAGCCGGCGCGGCCGCGCGTCCGCATGCGGCAGCGGATACTCCTTGATTTCCATCGTTTTCGGATCGACGCTCCCAATGCGGTTCCCACGGAAGTCGACGTACCAAGGCACGCCCTGCGAGTTGATGCGAATGCCGTAGGGGTAGGTATTGTCGCTTGGCGTCTTCTTGATCACCATCTCGCCGCTGGCCATGTTAATCCGGCCGACGTGTCCTGACTGCAGCGTGAAGAACAGGTTGCCGCTGCGCGCATCGATAATTGGCGTGTGTGGGCCGCGTGTGCCCGGCTCGTTGAGCGGATACTCTTTGACTTGCCCCGTACGGGGGTCGAGCCGACCGATCACGCCCTTCTGAATGCCCGTATACCAGATGTTCCCCTGGGGATCCTCCGCGAGACCGTGCGGTTGGCTCTTGGTCGGCAGTTCGAACTCGCGAATCTGCCCCGTCCGCGGATCGAGACGTCCAAGCTTGTCGGCGAACTGGCCGGTCCACCAAATCGACCCGTCAGCCGCCGCGTGCGAATCGTGCGGCCGCGAGCCAAGTGTGGGAGCAATCCACTCCTTGATCGTCACAGTGGCTGGACCGGAGATCAGCACCGCGCCCGGGACGTCCTTGATCGGGTAGTGCGTGGCCAGATACGACGAAATGGTTTCGAGCTCGGCCGCCGGCAGCTTCATCATGGTGGCAATGCGATCCTGCCACCCATCCTTGGTGTAGCCCCACGAGTTGGCAACCAGGTTGAGACCATGGCAGCGCGTGCACGAGGCCTGCACCTGCTCACGGCCAGCGCCTTCCGGCAGCTGGACCGGTGGCGGTCCACCCTGCCGCCCTCCGGGGGCGCCCGTACCACCCTGCCGGCCCCCAGGTCCTTCCTGCCCGATTGTCGGGGAGGAGAACGACGAGGCAAGAAACGTCATCAGCACCACGCAGAAAAGTGCTCGCTCTCTCATACTTCCTCCAGATCGACTTCCGTTCACAAGGATAAGTGGATGTTACACCGATTGGCCGTTCGATGTGTCCGAAAGCTGTGCGGCGGCCGCACCCTCGACGTTGTACCCAACGGAGGCCTCTGCGCAATTGATCGGCCATCGTAATTGTGTCAGATTGACCATCCTCACTCCAGGTCTCGGCTGACGCTCGCCTTCCCGTGCTGGGCAGCCTATGTGGATGCGACTTGCGATTGTTTCGGCGCTCTTGGTCAGCGCGAGCGCCCACGCCGGTGCGCAGTCGGCATGGCATGACCTGCAAGTCCCGTCCGCAGCTCTTCGTATTCTGGACATTCCCGTCGACCGTGGTCGCGCGATGGCCATGACCCGCGCGATTCGGATCCTCCATTCAGTCCCGCGTCCCGACATTGTCCCATCGCAGACAGCGGAGCTCGAGCGCGTCCTGCTCGATCTCGATCTCGTCGAAAGACAGATCTCGCGCAACGGGGTGCGAGCGGTGAATCTGGAAATGGCGAAGAGCGCGACGGAGCGGATTGCACTCGAGGACGCACTCGAGAGCGTGGGACTTCGCTTGCAGGAGCGAAACCGCGCGTACTCCGTGGAAGCCAAGACGGGCAACGAGGCTGCGGTCCCTACGGGAGCGACTCGTACCGGACGGGCATTGACGCAGGTGCTATGCAGCAACGCATCAACGCCGGCGAAACAGTGTCTCTTGTCCCGGAATTTGGAGCGTTTCCTTTGCCCCTCGCACCGGACACCTGGTCACGGACGATTTTTGAAGGCACCGTTTCTCCACGGTCGCTCTTCAGCGGCATCATTCGCGACCGCCGGGCTTCGTTGCTCTATCACGGCCTTCAGTCGATGACCCCTGCGACGCTGGCGTACCTGACGAAGAACACAGACCTGCTTCGATACTTCTACGAGAACGTCGCCGGCCCCGTAGGAGCCTTTGGCGGAGTCTTTCAGGTTGGCCTGGATGGCCGCGTCATCATTCCCGGTGGGCCCGACGCGGTTGAGCTGTGGCAGGCGTTGGTCGGTGAAGAAGTCGGGCGTCCAGATGGATTCGGCCGCGCATTGTTCGGCCGGGATTCGGGGCGCCTCGCGTATTTCTTCGATGCCGTTGCCAGACTGGACGAACCCCACAGGCGATTCGCGTTGGGACTCTGGCTGAGAGACCGCGGTGTCCGCCTCGAGCGGTTTCGCGCGTTGTATCGTACGTTTGTCGGCGTCGATCCGGAGTGGGACCTCCACAAGACACCGTTTGCGCGCCCTCCGTACGATCCTGCCACGCTCCTCGCGATTGTTTCGGTGGACCCCCAAGGAATTCCTCAGGGGCCCACGTTCAGGAAGTTGTGGGCGCGGGCATTTGACGGCGCTGACCTTCCAAGTGTCGACGCCCGGGATAAGAAAGATCCTGCCGAGGATGGGGTGATTGATGCGGCATGGCTGGCCGAGCAATTGGGCGGCCTTCTGGCCGGACAGCGGCATGGTCGGATAGTGCAGCTGGCTTTTGGTCAGCGGGTTTTCGGCAGGGCTGAGCCGGCTCGAGCTGCAGGATGTCCTTACAGGATTACGCGGGTTCGTCCGATTTCCAGCTGCATTGCTCGCCCTCGAGCGAATAGGCATCCATGACCCCGCTGTGTATGTACAAACCGCGCGCCGCGCGTCTTCATTGGAAAGCCTGGAAGACGCAGCGCAGTCGGTTCCTGTGTTGTCTCAGTTTCAGGGGGCCTTTGCGCTTTTGGAACGATTGGCTCGAACCGCTTCGGTCGAGCGGGGTGCGCTCGATCGGTTGGTCACGTCGCTCATTGCGCTTCCCGTCACGGCTGATGGGTATGAGGGGCGGTTGGCGCAATGGGTCGAGTTGCACCTTCTCCCGTCACTGCCTCAGCCGAGCGGTCCTGAAGTCTCGAAGGAAGATCGCTTGCTGGACGCGCTCGCTGACCGAGCCAGCATCGTCACGCCGTTCGAGTGGGAAGGAGAGACGTACAGCCTGAACCGCGGCCCTGCGCTCCGTGAGATGAAAGCGATCCGTGCGAAACAGGGAGGGAATGGCCTCGACGCCGTGCTGGCGGTCTTCGCGCACGCCCATGCGCTGGCCGAGCAGCCTCAAGCGCTCGATCAGCTCAGATTGCGGACGTCCGCCTTGCGGGCCGATGCCGGCAGACTTGTCCCGACACGGTCGTGGCCCGATGCTCCTGACGCTGTACCGCAACTCAAGAAAACCCTGGACGAGGTCATCAGAGGGCTGGACAAGGTCACCAAGGCCGAGGATCTGCCACGCGTTGTCCGAATAGCCAAGCCGCTCGGAGAACTTCTGGACTACCTGCTGGGTGAGACGCTCGTAGCCATCGCGTACGCGCCGCTTCTTGGTGATCCGAAGCGCGCGCCGGGAGGAGGGGCCGACGTTTCGCACCGCCACACATTTGGAGTGGGATCAACTGTGGGTTCTCGCGAGCTGGCGCGGCGCACCGCGTGGCTGCGGCCGCGCCTCGGCTCGACCGCTATAGCAGGCGAGGCGTATACGGGATCGTTGCTCGGCCTGGATCTGGCCATGTCCGGCAAGCGCTTGCAGCGGCTTGCCGTCGACCGCCTTCCCGGCCCGCCAAGATTGAACTCCAACGACGCACGCACGTACGTCGAGACGCTGGCACTGCTGAATCCCCGTGAGTTGACCAACCCCCGCCGGGACTTCATCGGGGCGGCGCTCGTAAGAGGGCGTGAACGTCTCAAGGCGGCCGCGGCCGATCCAATGGCCATCGACGAGCTGGCGGTCGAAGCGCGGATGGGCGACGGTCGACGACATTTGAGCGCCTGGAGCGCGGCCAATGAGCCCGAACACCTCGAACGTCTGTTTTCTTTGGCGGAGCTCTTCTGGCTGGGTGCCCGGTTGCGCGAAAATGATGCGTTGGAAGACGTGCGTGCCTGGGGTATGTCTCAGGAACCGTTGAGCGGTTGCTACTGTTTGGGTTTTCCAGATCCCGGGGCTTGGGACATGCTCGCCGGTCGCGATGCCACGCGCCAGCTTGCATCCAGCGTCCCGGATGTCAATCTGCGGGTGGCAGAGGTTCTGTTTGAGCTGAACGTTCCCGCGCCGCTGTTTCCTGGTGTTCTGGGCATCGCCATGCAGGAGTATCTCGACGACGTTTCCGCCCTGTACAACGACGACTGGTGGGCGATTGCCGGGCACGCCTCGCAGCTCACACGTGAACGCATCGAGGACTATGTGTCGGCCTTCATCGCGAGCGGACCCGTCCGGCACGAAGCCGCTGGAAACGCACGATGAGACGGTACATTTATCTCTGCGCTCTGCTCGCCGTGCTCATGTGCGTCGCTCCGCGCGCGCAGTCGACGCAGGCCCTGCGATTCGTGTCGCCTCCATCCGGTTCGTACGTCAGCGGTCCATTGTTGCTGAAGGTCGTGCACGACGGGCCGGGCGGAGGCCTTGCGATCATCGATGTCACGTTCTTTGCCGATGGTCGGCAAGTGTGCGTCGCACCAGGTTCCCGAATGGAGTGCGCCTGGGATGCCGGATCGATCATTGCTGAACACGCCCTCCGGGCCGTGGCGACATTGCGTGCGGGGGGGCGCCTTGTCGCCAACGTCCGCACGCGGGCAGTGGGGTTCGCCGACGCGGTATCCGTCGATGTCGTCCAGGTGAACGCGGTCGTCACCGAAGGCGGGCGGTTCGTCAAAGGGCTGACTCGCGAGGTCTTCCAGCTGCTCGACGACAACGAGGCGCGCCCAATCGTCGGCTTCGATCCCGAAGGGGCGCCGCTCGAACTGGTGCTGGCCCTCGATGTCAGCGCCAGCATGAAGGATGCGCTTCCGGATGTGCAGCGTGCGGCGCGTACATTTCTCAAAGCTCTCGGTCCGAACGACCGGGTGACCGTGGTCGCGTTCAACGACAGCATGTTCACGCTGGCGCCTCGCGAAGCAGACCTCGAGACGCGACTGAGCGCGCTCGACCGCCTGAGCTCCTGGGGTGCCACCGCGCTTCACGACGCCATCGTGCACGGAGTGGAGTTACTGTCGCGTCAGGCTGGCCGCCGCGCACTTGTCGTGTTCAGCGACGGCGAAGACATGTCGAGCCAGGCAACGTTCGACGATGTGGCGCGGCTGGTCAGCGACAGTGACGCGACGCTTTTCGCTGTGGGGCTTGGACGCGGAGCGCGGGTTCAAACTCTCAAGACCAAGCTCGGTGCACTTGCCGATGCCAGTGGAGGTCTGGCGCTGTTTGCGGAGAACAGCGACAAGCTCAGCGAGCCGTTTGCCGAGATCGTCGAGGATTTGTCCAATCAGTACACGATCGGTTTCGAACCAAGGCGCGATGGGCAGTCACACGCTCTCAGCCTGCAAGTACCCGGCCGCAACTTTCGCGTTCGAGCGCGAAAGACTTACGTTGCGCCTAAGCCATAGCCCGTGCGCTCGCCAAAACCGTCTCTTGTTCTTCTATTCTCCTGTTCCGTCATTCATTGACCGCTGAGGATGACCGACATGAAAAGGCTGCTTGCCACCATCGTCTTTGCCTGGTTCGCAACCCTGAACGGCCCGGGCCCCGCGTCGGCCCAGGAGCTCGTCGTCGCAGATGCTCACATCGTCGTTGGCAACGGCCAAGTGGTCGAGCGGGGATCCGTTGTCGTTCGAAATGGGCGGATTGTGTCCGTGGCTCCTGGTGCCTCTCCAGTACAAGGCGTGAAAACCATCGATGCGCGCGGCATGACGGTCATGCCGGGGCTCATCGACGGCCACCGGCACATCATCCGCGGCAACGCCGAACAATGGTTGGCGAAAGAAGCGTCGGCACGGATGCAGGAGTTCCTCGAGGCCGGGTACACAACGCTGATGGAAGGCGGAGGCGCGCTGCCAGGAATCATTCAGCTCAGGGAAAAGATTGAAAAGGGCGAGCTCAAAGGTCCACGAATCATCGCATCCGGTCGCGCGGACCCGGCCAACTTCAAGACTCCGGAAGCCGCACGCGCACGGGTGCAGGAGTTGGCGAAAGGTGGAGTCGACATCATCAAGGCGAGCATTTCGCCGAAGGCCACGCCTGAAGAGACGGCAATCCTTGCCGTGGTCGTCGAAGAGGGCAAGAAGCACAATCTCAAGACGATGGTGCACGCCGTGAGCCCGATGGCCATGCTGGCGGCGGTCAAAGCAGGCGCGCAAAAGCTCGTGCATACCCCGCACTTTGGCTGGTTGTCCGACGCGGATGCACGCGTCGTCAGGGACGCCGGCGTCGAGGTTCTCTCATGTGCTGGTTTCGGCGTTCCGGTGTTCGGCGTGTTCAACCAGAACAACACGCCGACCTTTCGCGACGGCAAGCCGTGGCCCGACGCGATTCTGGACGGCGAGGGTCGAGGGCGCGAAGCGGGGTACAAAGCCGTGAACGCGCGAACGCTCTGGGACAATGGCGTTATCTACGGGTATGGCACCGACACGGGCTATCACCCGAAGCAAGGCCTGGCCCATGAACTGCGGACGCTCAATCTGATGTTCTCGCCGCAGGATATCGTCAAGCTCCTGGGACCAAACACCGCGGCTTTCATCGACAAGGGCACGGAGCTCGGGACGCTCGAATCGGGCAAGCTCGCTGATCTGGTCATCCTCGAAGGTAATCCGCTCGACGGCTATTGGAACTTGTTGAACCCGAAGGTGGTCGTCAAGGGCGGCGTGGTGGTGGTCGACAAGCGTTAGAGCGGTTTATTGACCGCAGAGTGGAGAGCGCTATGGAGAGGCGACGCGTGTTTGCTGCGGCCCTCGGGTTGCTGTTGTTTGCGTCGTCGAACCGGGCTCTTGCCCAGCTGGCGCCTCCAAACGACCTGGGAGTGGCGCTGGGCCACATCCATCTGGCCGTGAAGGATGTGGAGTCGCACAAGGCGTTCTGGACATCGCTCGGCGGAGCGCTCGTCACGAACGGACCCCTGACGCTCATCCAGTTCCCGGGCATTTTCATCATGCTTCGGCAGTCCGATGCCGCCGAACCGCCTGGCGGCTCCGTCGTTGATCACTTCGGCTTCGTGTACAGGGACCTCGCGGCCGCACGCGCCCACTGGAAGGCAGCCGGCATCAAGTACGACGTTGGGGAGACCAATCCGAATCAGGGATACGTCTATGCACCTGACAGCGGAATTCGCGTCGAGGTCTTTGGCGACCCGTCGCTGCCGGGTTCGGTCAGCATGGATCACCTGCATTTGTATCCAGTCGAAGCGGACATTCCGGCGATGCAGGCGTGGTATGCAAAGGTGTTCGGTGGGCTGCCCGGCAAGCGCCAACGCGTCGCCAGGCCAGGCCTTATCGACTGCGCCTACTTCCACCGTTTCAACCTGTCCTTCTCGGCAAGCGAAGGCAAGCGGCCGCCCACCAAGGGACGCGCGCTTGATCACATCGGTTTCGACGTGAGGAACCTGGAAGAATTCGAGAAGAGACTCGTGGCGCAGGGTCTGAAATTCGATGCGCCGCCGCGCCTGGTGCCGAACTCTCCAACCAAGATCGCCTTCCTCAGCGATCCGTGGGGCACCTACATCGAAGTCACCGAGCACCTTGCGCCCTAGCGCGAAGGATTTCTGCGCGGTCAGCTAACTACTCCCATCGAAACACCTTCGCCGACAAGGAGGTATACGCGAGGCACAGCAGTGTCAACATCGCCACGTCGCTGACATGGCCGGACCACCCCTCACCGCGCCAGACTCCCGTCAGCAATGACACCGCATACGTGGACGGCAACGCATGGGCGATCGTCTGCAGCGTCGGTGGGAGTGAGCCGACTGGTACGAACAAGCCGGAAAGACCGAGCATGGGATAGAGGATGAGTGTGCCGATCGGCTGTGCGAAGCGCGCGGTGGGAACCACGCTTGCGATCAGAAACCCCAGAGATAAGATGCTGACGGTGCTGAAGAGCAGCGCCAACGTGAACGATATGAGGGAGACATCGGCGTCGACAGGGTAGTAGCGTCGGCCTGCCAGGACCATCACAGCAAGCGTCACTGCCGTAAACAACAGCTTGACGATGACGTGGGCGATCAGGATGGTGTGGGGTCCGAGCGGTGTGGCCCTCAGGCGCTTGAGGATTCCGCCTTCACGGTAAATAGCCAAAATCGCGACCAGAGAGAGAACAGCATTTGCGGCGATCAGAAGAGAAGCAAAGACGGGCAGATCAACCGAGATGAAGCGCGGCACGTCGGCTGAGACGGTGCGCATCTGTGGCCCGAGCAGCCGGCCCAGCACCACAAAGACTAGAATCGGGACACCGACCGTTCCGATCACGCCCAACGGCTCGCGCACGAAGATCTTGATTTCGAGCCACGTGAGCCTCCAGAGTCCGCGCAGCATGGTTTAAGCTACTTAGTCACGAATCACATGGCCGGTCAGCTTGAGAAACACGTCCTCGAGTGTCGGCAGCTCAGTGTGGAAGTCCAACACCCTCATCCGATGCTCCGCCAGACATTGGATCACCTGCGTCACAAGGTCATCGCCGCGGCCACGAATCGTGAGGTGCACGCCCTGGCCACTTACAGACTGGACCTGCGGGATCGCCCGAAAACGCTCTGGTGCTGTCGAATCCTCGGTCGTGACGATCACGGTGCGTTCAGGGCAGTGGCGTCGCACGAGCTCGGTCGGCGTGCCGAGGTCGATGATACGACCGTGGTCGAGATTGCCACACGGTCACACAGTCGCTCGGCTTCCTCCATAAGATGCGTTGTCAGGAAGACGGTCTTGCCGCGCTGGCGGATGCTGCGCACCAGATCCCAGATCGCCCGCCGCGCCTGCGGGTCAAGTCCTGTCGTCAACTCGTCGAGGAACACCAGTTCGGGGTCGTTGATCAGTGCGAGGGCGATAAACAGCCGCTGTTTCTGACCACCGGAAAGCGTCATGAACCAGGCGTTCCGTTTGTCGCCCAAGCCTAGCTGCTCGATCAGACGCTGGCCGTCCACAGGTTTCCGGTACAGAGACGCCCAAAAGACGACAGCCTCCTGCACTGTGATCCGCTTCTGGAGCTGTGCCTGTTGAAGCTGCACACCGATCCGCTCCTGCAGCGCGGCGACGCGCCGTCTGGGATCCACTCCCAGAACAGAGATGGCGCCTCGATCGGGAGTGCGTAAACCTTCAACGCACTCCATGGTGGTGGTTTTGCCGGCGCCGTTGGGCCCGATCAAGCCGAATATTTCGCCCGGCTGCACGTCGAACGAGACCTCGTCCACGGCCACTATCCGGCCGTATGTCTTTCGCACTGCGACAACCTGAACCACAGGCTCGCGGGTCATACAATGCTGGCCGTCATCGTTACCGACAGAAAGCCCGGGAAGAAGTGCGGATGGGTTGTTGGCGGAGCGTACCGACGTCCTGTCACGTCAGGAGAAAGTAGCGTGACAACCGGCCCGCGCTGTCCGAACAAAGGCGGTCAAGCGCGACTCGACACGATCGTCGCAACCACGGTGCGATCCGCGCACGCTTGATACGCCTCACGCGCTTTGTCGATGGAATAGGTCGCGGCCGCGAGCGTTTTCATGTCGAGCTGTCCGGTCTCCATCAGCCTGCAGTAGCGGCCGGAATCACGTCGGTCGTTCGTGCCGCCTCCCGTGCCGGGCCAATGGTGTTTCGGACCGTCCGCCCATTGGGACGCCGAAATCTGCACCATCGCGCCCACGGGATGACCCACGCTGCACGTCACCAGCGTCCCCGTTGACGATTCGAGTTCCCAGCACTGTTGCAGCACGAGCACGCCCGTCGGGTCTGGCCCTTGTTCCACCTTCGGCATCATACGGTCCCCGCCGACAGCCTCGATGACGTGGTCGGGGCCAATCCGGCCACCGCCCGCCCAGCGCCGATCGGTCTTCATCTTGACCATGTCCCGAAGGTGCTCGACCAGGCTGTCGCGGAATTGGTCGGCGTTTGCGCCCGCACCTGCGATGCGCGAGCGCTCTCGATATTGATTTGGATCGACGACATTGGTTGCGCCCAGCTTCAAGGCGATCTCGCGCCGGTATGGAACCGGCTCGACGACGATGATTCGCGATGCCCCTTTGATCTTGGCGCCCTGGACTGCCGAGAGGCCGACGGGCCCCGCGCCGAAGATCACCACGTCGGAGGCGGGTTCGACCGGACAGTTCGTCATGGTCATTCCCAGACCACAGCCAGCGACGCAGGTGAGCATCGCAATCTGAGCCGACGGCACCTCGGTGAAGAGGGGAGTGACGTATTCCTCATTGGTGATCATCAGCTCCGACATCGAGCCGGTATACGTGAAGACCGGCGTGTTCCCCATCTCGCACATCGCTCTGCGGGTTTGCGGCCCCGTTGTTCATGCATTTGTCGGAACGCATCCGCAAGCAATTGAAGCATCGTCCGCACGCGGCGTGAAGGTTGACGATGACACGGTCACCCACGCGGGTGCTGAGCACCTGCGGACCAACGGCTTCGACGACGCCGACGCCGCCGTGCCCCATGACGGTCGCCTGGTTGATACCGACACCCGGCATCAAGACCCGGTCAACCTCGGTGTAGCAGGTTTGCGCCGCTTCTTGTCGCATCAGAACCTGACGCCCGGTCAGCGGACGCACGGTGAGCTCCTGGAGCGAAGGAACGTCGTTGCTGTACTTCACGAAGGCACGGAACTTCCGCCCACCCTGAGCGTTAGTGGCAATTGCCGGTGCTGTTCCCTGGGCGACGACGACTACTGCGGCCGAGCAGAGCAGTCGCACCACTACCGAGGGAGGCAGCTCCAGCAGTCTTGAGGACCCGACGGCGGGAGATAGATGAGGGCTTCGATGACATCTTGGGCCTCCTCGGCTGAGAGGAACGTTGGACGCCGGATGCTCCCACTCCGGTCGCCAACTGTCAAGCGTGAGACGGCGCATCGTAGCGCAGGCCTTTCAGGCCTGCTTTGAGGCGCCGGGCAGGTCTAAAGACCTGCGCTACGTACAGTCCCTTGCAACGCATTCAAGGAAGACTTTGTTCCTGCAAAGCACCAAACGAGGATGTTAGGGTGCGCTGGTGCCCGATTGTATAGCCGCCATTTCCTCCCGGTAGGCCATGAGAGCGACGTGCCCCGGCTCAGAAATTGTGAACCCGGCGATCGCGCTCTAACTCTTGAAAAACTCTATCAGGGTGGGCGCGTGCGCCTTCGGCTTCAGCATGTGCGTCTGTCCGTCGAGCGTGCGGTACTGGGCGCTTGCCAACGCGAGCGCGAGCGCCCGATTTCCGTGGCGCATCCACTCGGGGCTCCTGCCACCGTCCATGACGAGCGTCGGTATTCTCACAGACGCCCATCGTCTGTCTGGCAGCGGCCGTCCTCTCTGGTAGTCCTGCACGATGGCGCCATCATAGGGAAGCGTATGCGCGATAGCTTCGAGCTTCGACCACGCTGGCATCAATCGCATCAGCGCGATGAAGAGTTTGGGGACTCCGACCATTTGCAGGAAGACTTTGACCGCCGCGCCTCGCCGCTCGGCTCCGACCGCGTCGCCGATGCGGGCCCACTGACCCTCGGTCGTGGAACGGCTGTCGTCGACAATAAATGGCGCCTCGTACAACGCCAATTTCTTGATGCCACCGAGGGAGCTGGCCGCCTCGAGCGCAAGCACTGCGCCGGAAGACATGCCCCAGAGGTGCGCCGAACCTCCCGCTTCGCTCAAAAGACCGGCAATGTCTTCGATTTCGCGCGTCACGGCATAAGGCGTCGTGTCACCACTCTCACCTCGACCGCGGCGGTCGTAGGTGATGACCGTGAAGTGTGGTGCCAAGAATTCTGCGAGTTGTCTCGCTGGCCCCATCCCTCGATAGCACAGTGCCGCGTCGACGAGAATCACGGGCTCTCCATGACCGATACGCTCAAACGCAATGGCCGTGCCGTCCTTCGAGAACACGGTCTTTTCGCCCTCCTTTGTCGTCGTTTGGTCACCCTCCATGTCCGGATCGAAGTCCGACCTCAGCGCGTTCGAGATGCGTGGCTTATCCCCATCGTGCCGAGGTACTCGTCGAGGTTGTCCAGGGTGCGAGTCGTTCCGACGTCGACTCGCATTTTGAGAAGCGCGTCACGATCGGCCTTCGATTGACACTCAATCGTCATCGTGAGGGTCGTTCGACCCTCGTGCTCGCTGAAAACGAGCGTACCGACGGATTCGGCGCCCGACGGCGAGATTCGCGTCGAGAACACGAGCCGCGCGGGCGGCGCGATTTCGCGGTAGACGCCCGTGAAGGAATGGGTCTGTCCGTCAGGCCCCTGGTGAACAAATCGAAATGCGCCATTTGGCCGCAGGTCGATTTCACAGACTGCAAGCGGCGTGCGACTCGGATCCCACCACTGTGCGACGTGCGTAGGCTTCGTCCAGGTGTCGAAGACGACCGCCCGCGGGGCATCGAAGGCCCGGGTGATGACGATCTGGCGGTCGGACGGCGTGGTGACGCTCGCACTTCGGGACTTGTCCATCGCGGATCTCTCTCTATCGTTTCGTGCGCCCACGGCGTTTCTCCTTCTTCTGCAGCTCACTCAGGTAGTCGTCCAGACTCGCGAACTTCTGCTCCCAGAACCGCCGATACGACTCCAGCCACTCATCGATGGTCTTGAGCGGTGCCGCGACGAGCGTCCGGGGACGCCGCTGTGCATCGCGCCCGCGCGCCACGAGGCCCGCGCGCTCGAGCACCTTGAGGTGCTTGGAGATGGTCGGCTGGCGGAGGCGGAACGGTTTCATGAGTTCGGACACATCCGCCTCGCCCGACGCGAGACGCGCGAGGATTGCGCGTCGAGTCGGATCCGCGAGGGCCGCAAAGGTCACGCTCAGCGAATCGAACCCTGTGTGAAGCGCCATGCGGCTATATTACCGAATGGCGATATACAATGCAAATGAAGGGGCCCCCTTCTGCTATCCTCTGGCTGAAGTGCAAGGGTATGAGGGATGAGTGTCACCAGCACTCTCGTCCATCGCGCGGAGATTCGCTTTCATGAGGCTGCCGACGCGCTGCGACCCTACGTAGGATGTTTCTGGGTCGTCACGGCGGAGCAGGGCGCGACCATTCACGTCGTGCCGGACGGCAGCACGGCCATTTCCATTCAGCTGCAGAACGGCCGGGCGTCGGGATGGTCATTGCGCGGCCCGCTGATCCGTCCCGAGGACCGACGATTCCCGTCGCCGGCGTTGCTGGTCGGCGTCCGACTGCGTCCGGGCGTGGCGTTCATCCTGACCGGGATTCCTGCTCACGCGATGGTTGGTCGCCGCATCGCGCTGAACGGGCCCGCCGCCTTTCACGGGCTCGTCTCTGAGAGGGGATCGCTCGGCACACCAGAGCAGTGCATTGACGTGCTCCAGTGTTTTCTCATCGAACGCCTGAGACACGCGAACGTGCACCGCGTCGTGGCCATGGCGCTCCACGAAATTGAGCGTGAGGGCGGGTGTTTGCGGGTCGCGCACATCGCTGCCCGTTGCCGCGTCAGCCCGCGTCATCTGAACCGCCTGATGCGCGTCTGGGTTGGCTATGGCCCGAAGTACTTTGCGAACATGGTGAGGTTTCAGGCGACCTTGGAGCAGATCGCGGGGTCGCCGACGCGGTCGGCCGCGGCGCTGGCATCCGAGACAGGATATTTCGATCAATCCCACTTGACACTGGATATGGCTCGATTTGCTGGTGCGACACCACACCGCCTGGCGTCCCGCGCGGTGGCCGATTTTTCCAAGACCCGCTGCGACGACCCTTCCTAGAATCCGAAGCAGACGATGGGACAGGCGTGGTGATCGCGCTTGATCCAGGCACCGTGTGCCTTCATCGTTTGAGAGGAGCGGAGATGGCGAGGACGATTCTTGGCGTCGTCGCGGGGCTGGTGGTATGGGTGATCACCGTGATAATCGCGGGCCTGATCATGCGCGGAGCGTGGCCTGAGTATGCGAGCGTGGCCGACGCGATGACGTTTACTCTGCCAATGATGTTCGCGCGTCTGGTCATCGGTGCTCTGGCAACTCTTGCAGCAGGTTTGGTGACAACAGTTATTGCCCGCCAATCGATGCTAGCGAGACTGATGCCAGGGTTAATTCTGCTCGTCGTGTTCATCCCGCAGCACGTCATGCTCTGGCAGAAGTTTCCTGTGTGGTATCACCTGACGTTCCTCGTGTCGCTTGTTCCTCTTACGTATTTAGGTGGGAAGATTGCCAAGGCCAGCTCGCTCGTACCCTTGCGCGGATAGGAGGAGGCCAGCCGCGCCTGCGGATGCGTTTAGTCCTACGAAGCGGCCACGCGCTCGATCCGAGCCTCGCGCAATTTCACGAGTGCAAGGAGCGACTGGTTGACCGGCGTCGGCACACCCAGAGCGGCACCGCGGCGCACCACGAGCCCGTTGAGCGCGTCGATTTCAGTCCGCTTGCCCCGATCGAGATCCTGCGCTGTAGAGGAAAACACTTGCCCGGCTTTTTCCGCGAAGCGTAAGACCATGTCCACGAAATCAACCTCTGGCAGCGAGACACCGTCGGCCCGGGCCACGGCTACGCACTCGTTGACGAGCTGACGTACGGTCTCACGCGAGTCAGCGGTTGCGACGATCTCGCCGTACGGAGCCCCCACCACGGCGGACATTGCATTCAGGGCCGCATTGACGATCAGTTTGGTCCATAGATCGGCGTCGACATTGCGAGAGACGCGACAGGGAACACCGGCCGCCTCGAACCAGTTCGACACGCGCGGCGACCGCAGCCTCACGCGGTGGAGCCGAGCGTCCCGGAAGGTCTCCAATCAGCAGATCGCCCCGACCGCTGTGTTTGACGCGACCTGGCGCGGGCATCGAGCTGGCGACGTACACGACCGCGGCGATCGGATCCAGGGCCGCGGAAGCCCTGATCCTCTCCACGTTATCCACGCCGTTCTGAAGGCTGACAATTAACGCGACGCCGCGGACATGACGTGCGAGCTGTCGCGCCGTTTCCTCGGTGTCCGAACTCTTCACACTGAAGAGCACCAGATCCGCCTCCGCACATGCTGCGACGTCGGTGGAGGCCGCAACAGAAACGCGCTCCTGAAAGTTGACGCTATCGAGAAAGAGACCGTCACGCGTCCACACGTCGACGTGCACCGGGCGTCCGATAAGTGTGACGTGGGCGCCCGCACGAGCGAGCATCCCGCCGAAGTAGCCACCTACCGCACCGGCACCGACAACTGCGACGCGAGGCCACGATGGTGAAGCCATGGGTTCAGCTTACTGTCAGCTGGGTCCGGTCCGACACGGGGAAATTCAGAGAATATCCACCCGGAGGGACGGGATGTCGCATGACCGCGGTTGCGGCCCTGTCCTTCAAGACGCGGCCGGGATTGTCAGGTGTTGCACAGCACAGTTCGTGTATGCATAAACCAACCTCTCGGTTGCCGCGCTTTGCACCGTGTCATCCACGTGTCACGTTGTGCCTGCGCCAGCACGGACTTGAGTGAGTTCCGACCAACATTCCCAGCCCTGACACGCGTAAACTGCTTCTGTGACCGGCGGAGAGCTTGCGGGGATCCTTATCGGCGCCGTCCTGCTGGTCCTCGGGTGTGCCTCAGTGCTGGCCTCGATGCTGCGACCTCAACGAAGCGCATCGATCCTGCTTGCGTTCGGCCTGACCACGGGTCTCTACGGCACACGGTTGTTGGCATCGCAGGCACCGGTGCAAGCCACGATCGGCGAGATGTGGTTTCAGTGGAGCTTCTTCATTGCGTTCGTCACCTACCTGATCAACGTGCCATTCACGTACTTGGTCGGAGGCATCATTGGCCCCGGCTGGAAGAACTCGACGCGCTGGGTTTCGCGCGCGGTGATCGTGTCCGCCATCGCGGCGATCCTCATCGACCTTACGTCGGGGAGACCCGGTGCCGCCGACCCGTTGAACAGCTGGCTGGTGGTCATCATCGTCTCCATCGCGCTTGGCCGTGCTTTCTATGCGTCCAGGATCGCTCGTGTACGCACGATTTTGACGGAACGGATCGTGGTGCTCGGCGCAGCGATTTTCGCCATGTTCATCCTCAATGAGAACGCTGGCCGGCTCGTGGCGCCGAGCGCGAACATCGAACCGATTGGCATGCTCGTCTTCGTCGTTTGTCTCGGGTACGCTGTCGTGCGAACGGTCTTTCACGCGGAAGCCGAATTCGCCGGTGTCCAGCGCGAGCTGGAAACAGCGAGGCGGATTCAGTCGTCGCTCCTGCCACGTCAGATCCCCCAGCAGTCTCGCCTCGACATCGCCGTCAGGTTTGTGCCCATGACGGCCGTCGCTGGAGACATTTACGATTTCATCCGGATCGGACCGTCCTGTCTCGGCATCCTCGTGGCCGATGTCTCAGGTCATGGCATCCCTGCCGCACTCGTCGCGTCGATGGTGAAGGTGGCGTTCTCAGCGCAGGTCGATCATGCGGACGATCCGGCCAGAGTCCTCGCCTCGATGAATCAGATCCTCTGTCGCCACCTCGAGCATGCATACGTGACGGCGGTGTACGCCGTTGTGAACACTGATCGGCGGACCGTCACCATTGCGAACGCTGGCCATCCACCGGCTCTGCTTCACAGATGCGACGAAACATCTCCTGTCCAACACGATCAGGGAACGATGCTTGGCTTCTTTCCCGATGCGGAGTACACAAACACGGAAATCACTTCCTTCCGCCCCGGCGATCGTCTCCTGCTTTACTCGGATGGCATCTTAGAGGCACGCGATCGCGCTGGACAGTTTTTCGACGGTGATCGCGTGGCGCGCTGGTTGTCCCACATCGAGCACACTTCTGCAGAACAGCTTGCCGAGACCGCATTGAGTGAGCTGACGCGGTGGACGGGCGGTGGATTCGACGATGACGTGACGTTCGTGATTGCCGAGTGCGTTCGGTAGCGGAGGATTAGCTTGGCAGCCGAATCAACCTCTCCAGCCTTCACTATCCCGACCGAAGCACTCCTGGAGCACTGGCAGGGACACCGCCGCGTGACCCGCCGCCTCATTCAGGCCTTTCCCGAGGACCAGTTGTTCAAGTTCTCCGTGGGCGAGATGCGACCTTTTGCGGCGAATGGCACTCGAGATTCGATGGCGTCGGCCGGCATTCAGGGCATTGCCACAGGCAAGTGGGCGACGGGACGAGAACTCATGCACCACTCCGGGGATCCAGGCCTGGGTAAGAAGGAGGCCCTGCGTCACCTGTGGGACGAGACGACAGATTTGATCAACTCACTCTGGCCTCGGATCCCGCCGGGGCGCTTCCAGGAAGTTGACACGGCATTCGGCATGTACGAAGGCGTCATCTACGGGCTGCTGCTGTACCTGGATCGACAACGAGATTCATCACAGGGGACACGGATACGTGTACTTACGTGCGCTCGGCATCGAGCCGCCGGCGTTTTACGACAGGAGCTGACCCGGGCGCGGCTGGCGTGGACGCCGAATGCTCTCCCGCCCCTGAGACGGCGTAACGATCGTCAGGCGGTCGGGTGTTCTCAATTCGTCGTTCGCGGGGGCCGACACCTGCAACGTCGAACTGTCCTGGCTACGTCAGGAAATGGATTGCGAGGGAGAGAGACCTTCGTGACTCCAGCAGGACGTGGACCATTTGCGCACAGAGGAGGCTTCCATGGCGCAGAGGGCTCGGGAATACCGTGGAAGAAGGGACGTTCGAGAGCGTCGGCGCCCTCAAGATTTTCTATCGCGTGTGTCGCCCGACCGGACGGCCACGAGGCGTGGTCGTCATCGTCCCTGGCTTCAATTCCCATAGGCCGTGATCCTTGCACACCGGCCATTGGCTCATGGAGGAACAGCCGCCGGAGACAACCAGCGCGCTGATGAAGTTTCTCGGCCCATAGCCTCGCTCCTGGCTCAACGCTATCTGCCGCGAATCATTCGTGGCGGGGTTTGCGCAGCAGGCCGATGCCAAGCAGGACAACACCCGCCGCAAGCACTAGCGCGCCGAGGTACGCCAGCGCGATCAAGCCGTTTGGTTCTGTGGCGTCCGGGCGCAAGACCGACAGAAAGAATGCGCTCGGCAGGAGAATCGCGGCCGACGGGGTCGCAAGTCGCACAAACCACTTCAGGCCGGCCGTAAGTTCGGTCTCGTCGACGTAGCGCAGCACAACAAGCGACAACAGGAGTAAGACCCCAGCATGGGCGTGCCCGGCCCGCCAGAGATCTTGTCGGAGCGGGTTTTGCGCGTACGTAGGATCGCTGATAAGGAGATTGAGAATGCTCGTGCCGCCGAACATCACCGTCGGCAGAATCACGAGCAGCATCCCTGCCACGCGTCGAGACTCGGGACTCATGACTTTCACCATCCTTCCAAGCTCGACACCTTCGGACTGCAGGACGGATGCCACGGACCTGTCCTTGCTTGGCCCAGAAAACATTGCCGGCTGTAGGCTGAAAGCCAGGTCATCAAGTGCAGCCCTCGACGTTTCGAAACATATTCGCTCTTCACATGACGCGCCGACCGGTCGGCGGAGTGCCGACGGGGCGGCAGATCGATTGCCGCAATGAATCAGGCTTCCCCGCGTTGTTGTCAATACGCCTTGTATTCGTAGCATTGACGAGCCGGGCCGGGATAGCCAATGGAGGGGAAATTGCTTCAGTCGGCGATCGTGAGGTCACAGTCCATGACCACTGTTCGAGACCGCCGGGATGACACGGCGGTGGTCTACGTTGAGGGCCCTCTTCGCGCGCCGGTCCGTGCCCCCATTCGGCATACTGTCCATGACTTGCTCCGCAGTGGCGAGCGCAGAATCGTGCTGAGTCTCGCCCGGGTCATCGACCTTGACGCAGCAGGGGTGGGTGAATTGGTCCGCGCTTACAACATCGCGGCCGCTGCAGGTGGCGTGTTGCGGATTGAGCACGCCTCCGGATGGGCGCGCGAGGTCCTCGGTCGAGTTGGTTTGCTCGATCTTTTGGAACAAGGCTCACAGTTTGCCGTTCGACACCAGGCTGGAGGCCACCCCCTCGCCCAAGGGTAGCGCGGACATCAAGGACTAGTGCGTCGTTCGATGCCGAGCCTGGCCATTTTCGACTGCAGCGTCGTGCGTTTGATGCCGAGCCTTGCAGCGGCCCCTGACGGACCGCCCACCAGCCAGTTGGCCTGCTCCAGAGCCTCGCGAATGTGCTCGCGCTCGGCCTCCTCGAGCGTCGTGAATGGTCGCGGCGTGTCGGCAGGCCCGTTCTTGATGTGTTGCCTCAATTCGACGAGCGGTACATCGAGATTCGACCCCGATGACAAAATGACCGCGCGTTCGATGACATTCTCGAGTTCTCGAATGTTGCCAGGCCAGTAATACTGCGACAGCGCCGCCATGGTGTCCGTGGGAATGGTTTCGATGCGCTTGTTCATCCGCCTGGCAAACTTCTGCGTGAAATACCGAACCAACGGAGTGATATCGTCGCGGCGCTCGCGGAGGGGCGGGTTGACGATTGGAAACACGTTCAGGCGGTAATAGAGATCGCTGCGAAACTGCCGGTCAGCGACCATGGCGGCCAGATCGCGATTGGTCGCTGCGACCAGGCGGATATCGACGCGGATCGTCCGGGTGCTGCCGAGTCGTTCGAACTCCTGTTCTTGCAGCACACGCAGGAACTTCGATTGCAGCTCGAGCGGAATGTCGCCAACCTCATCCAGGAACAAGGTGCCGCCGTGCGCGAGCTCGAAGCGGCCGAACTTTTGCGCGATGGCGCCAGTAAACGCCCCCTTCTCATGCCCGAACAGCTCGCTCTCCAGGAGTCCGGTGGGAATAGCCGCACAATTCAGCTTGACGAATGTGCGTGCCCGGCGACCGCTCAAATTGTGAATGGCGCGGGCGATCAGCTCCTTGCCGGTTCCCGTCTCCCCCTGGATCAGGACGGTCGAGTCGGTGGGAGCAACAATCTCGACTTGTTTCAGGACCTGCTTGAGCGCGAAGCTCTGGCCGACAATCTCGTCGAAATTCTGCTCAGTGCGAATCTCGTCTTCGAGATACAGTTTCTCGGTGTTCAGCTTCTCTGTGAGTTCCTCGATTTTTCGGTACGCCAGCCCATTCTCGACCGCGATGGCAATCTGTTGTGCAACTTGACCCAATAACTCGATGTCTTCCTTCGAGAACGCATCGAGAACGACACTTCCCACGTTCAGCGCTCCGAGTGCGCGGCCGTGTGACAGGAGCGGGACACAGCAGAAGGACTTGACTCCCTCCGCGAGGACTCGATCAGCGCTCTTCGATTGACCTGCGAGTTCCCTCAGTTCCTGCTCGCTGAAGACGGTGGTCCGTCTATTCGTAATGGCAATAACAGCGGGCGATTGGGCGCAGTGCTCGTCTGCTCGCCCCTGCTCGATGAAGCTGTCCCCCTCCTTCAGGCGAAGCACATGAACGCGGAACTGGCTCGTCCCTGGCTCATAGAGCAACAAGCTCGCAATGTCGTGCGGAACGACGCGTCGCAGGAACGCCGTGACGGCTCTGAACACTTCGTCCAAGTCCAGGTGTGAAACGACCGCGTTGTTGACCTCGAGCAACAAACGCAGCCGGTCACGCTCGCGCGTCAGGAGTTGTTGCGTGGACCTGGCCATCTCCTCGTGGAGGACGTTGTCAACCGCGACCGCAACCTGATTGGCCACCTGCTGCATGAAGCTCAGCTCTGCCTCCGTGTAAACCCTCCGCGTCCGGCTGCCAAATCCCAGAGTGCCGAGACGGCGCAACGCCGTCGTGAGCGGCACGGCGCAGAAGGACTCCACGCCGTTCTCCTTGAGTCGCGGGATGAGCTGAGGAAAACGGTGTTCCGCGTCCAGGTCTTCAACGGTGAGCGGCTGCTGAGTTTTCCACACCAATCCCGATGCCGATCCGTCGACGGGCAACTCCAGACCTGGCCGGATGGTGCTGTTTGCCGGCGCGGTGAGGACATGCAGCCGCATGACGTCGCGCGTGGGATCGTGCAGGAGCAAATTGATGTAATCGAACGGGACCACGCGAGGGAGGCGTTCGGCGAGATCCTCAAACAGGTCATTCACGCTGCGGTGTGACGCGATGGATTCCGACACCTCGAGAAGCAGACGCAGCCGATCGCGTTCCTGACTCAGCTGCGACCGCACGGCCGTCGCGCTCTCGTCGTGCAGCACGTTGTCGACGGCAACCGCAACCTGTTTGACCATCAGCTTCAGAAATTCCAGCTCCGCATCGTCGAAGGCGCCAGGGCTCGAACTGCCGAATCCCATCGCACCAAGTGGCCGCACGATGGTGGTCAGCGGCAGCATGCAGAAGGACTCCACGCCGATCGCTTGCATCAGCGACGACGTGATGGTGAAACGAGATGCTTCTTCCCGGCTGTGAACGATGACGGGCTGCTGCGTGGTGAACACGAGGCCACTGAACGACTCCTCTACGGGCAATTCCATTCCAGGCGGAACGCTATCGGCATCCGCATTCCCGAGCATGCTGACGCGCATGACGTTCTTCTCGGGGTCGTGGAGAAAGAGCGCGATGAACTCGAATGGAACAATCGCGGGGAGTCGCTTGGCGAGATCGCGAAAAAGCGTTGTCAGGTCACGGTGCGCCGCGATCGCTTCCGACACCTGGATGAGCAGCCGCAGTTGATCACTGCGACCAGTCTCCTCGGAAGTTAGGGTCTGGATGGTGTCTTGCATGGATAAGGGGCCTACGTCATGGCCTCAACCGACCCATCTCACAACTTCTTAAGACTCGAAAAGGCGACCGAAGGTTCCAAGTGCTCGTACGGTGTTTCCTGGCTTGTACACTTCCAATACGCCTCAGTCCTCGGGCGATCGGCGCAAGAATCGCACACCTAGAGCTTCCGTTCCGGCTCGCGCCAGCGAGAACACTCCCACCGCACCCAGCAGCGCCATCTTCCCTTGATCAGAATCTCGCCTCGACCCCGTCGATCCGGGTGCCGACCCACGGGCAGCGTGCCGACCGGCCGGCGCCGCGCTCGCCAGCACCTGCCAGTGACGAAGGACCTCAGCTCAATGCAAAGTGCCGCCGCTCCGAGGATTAGGCGAGCCGATCGTCGTCTGGACTCAGTCGGCACGATCGTCGCTCCGGGTTGGGGCGAGTGAGGGTAGATGACAACAAACCCAGCCCAGCCGGTGATCGGCAACCGGGCGAACGTCAGAACTCGGTGCTGAGCATGTTGCGGATAACGACGCGGAAGACAGCAGGTGAGATCGTGTTGACGCTTGAAGGTTGTCTCACCGGCGCGTGGGTGAATGAGCTCGACGCGTGCTGGATTGCCGTTGACAAGAACCTCGCGGGTCCGACGGTCGTCGATCTCAGTGATGTGCGATGGGTGGACGAAGCTGGCCGGCACCTGCTCGCACGCATGCACCACGGTGGCGCTCGTTTCGTGGCCCAAGGCTGCTTCATGCGCGAGCTGGTTCGAGAGATCTCAGAGTCCGATGACCTCGGAGAGAGGAAATGACCGTGTCCCCGATTGGTGTTCCGTTCAGCCGTGTCGCGGTCGCCGTGCTGGCTGCAGTTATCTCGGCATCGTGCACCCTAGGACCAAACTACAAACGGCCGGTTGTCGAGACGCCGTCCGCATTCAGGGGCGCCGATCCTGCGGCGGTGCCGAGCGCGCAGTCGCTGGCCGACCTGAAGTGGTTTGAGCTGTTCCGTGACGACACGCTGACGACGCTCATCGAAGCCGCACTGAAACAGAACTTCGATTTGAGGATTGCCGCCGAACGTGTCCTGCAGGCACGAGCGCTCTTCGGCATCACACGTTCGAATCAGTTCCCCACGATCGACGGAGGAATCGACATCGGCTCAGTCCGGTCCTCCACGACGGGTGTCAACCGTTCAATTCCAAAGGATGCGGATACCCAGGCTACTTTCATCCAGGCCGGATTCAGTCTGGGGTGGGAGATCGACGTCTGGGGAAGGTTGCGCCGATTGACCGAAGCGGCGCGCGCGCAATACCTGGCCACCGAAGAGGCCAGGTACGGCGTGATCACGACGCTCGTTGCAGACGTGACACAGACTTATGTCGCGTTGCGCGCACTCGATCTCGAGCTAGACATTGCGCGACGAACGCGAGACGTCGCACGCATGAATCTGCAGCTGACCGAATCCCGGTTCCAGGGTGGGGTCGGCACGGCCCTCGATGTTCGGCAGGCGGAGCAGCTGCTCTTTACCACCACCGGGCAGATCGCCAGCCTCGAGCGGGAGACCGCCCAGACAGAGAACGCGCTGAGTCTGCTGCTTGGAGAGCTGCCCAACGATGTGCCACGTGGGCTCTCACTCGAGGCCCGGGTAGCACCGCCAACCGTGCCGGCCGGTCTTCCATCCGACCTTCTCGAGCGACGGCCCGACATCCGTCAGGCCGAGCAGGAGCTCATCGCCGCAAATGCGCAGATTGGTGCCGCCAAGGCTGAGTTCTTCCCTCGGATCAGCCTTACAGGGCTCTTCGGCGTGCAAAGCCGTGCCTTGACCGACCTGTTCACGGGCTCGGCCGGGTTTTGGAGCCTGGGAGCCGGAGCAGCGGTCCCCATCTTCAACGCGGGACGACTGCGCAACGACGTCAGGCTCACGGAAGCGGTTCAGCGTGAAGCCGTAGTCGGTTACCAGCGCGCGATCTACACGGCGTTTCGTGAGGTGTCGGACTCCCTCGTCGGCTACCACAAGACGAGTGAGCAGCGCGCCGAGCAGCAGCGGCTGGTCGAAGCATTGCGCGAATCGTCCGAGCTCGCCACGCAGCGGTACCAGGGCGGTGTCGACAACTACTTACCCGTCCTCGACGCTCAACGGAATCTCTTCCAGGGTGAGCTGGATCTCGCGCGTCTTCGCCAGCAGGAGCTGACATCAATCGTTCAGCTCTACCGCGCGCTGGGCGGTGGGTGGTCCCAATCGTGACGAGGAAACCAATGGCTAAGCGAATGATTCTCATGTTGCTGGTAATGGGCGCCATCGTCGGCGTGCTCGGCCTCGTGAAGTTCAGGCAGATCCAGACGGCCATTGCGCAGTCTGCGTCTTTCCAGCCACCGCCGGAGGCCGTGACCACGATCGTCGCCGGGCAGCAAGAGTGGCCGGCCGCGCTCAATGTCATTGGCACGATCACCCCCGTTCAGGGCGTCACCGTCAGCGCCGATTTGCCGGGCATCGTTGCCGGGATTGAGTTCGAATCGGGCCAGGCCGTCCAGCGGGGCGACATTCTCGTGCACCTGGATACGCGTCAGGAGCAAGCGCAGTTGGCCGCGCTCGAAGCGCAACGAGACCTCGCCCGTCTCAACTTCAGTCGGATGAGCGGATTAGTGGCCAATGGAGCTGTTTCCCGTGCTGACTACGACCTCGCAGAAGCCGAGCACAAACAGTCGGACGCCAGGGTCGGCGAGATCCGCGCCACGATCGAGCGCAAGACGATCCGGGCTCCGTTCTCTGGAATTCTCGGCCTCCGTCAAGTCAACCTGGGTCAGTACTTGAACGGGGGCGACGCCGTGGTTCCGCTGCAGTCACTCGATCCGATTTATGTGAATTTCGGCGTTCCCCAGCAGGACACCAGCCGGATGCGAGTGGGCCGGCAGGTGCGCATTTCCGCGACTGACGTGGCTGGAGTCGAGCACACGGGCCGTATCACCGCGATTGATTCGGTTGTCGACGAGACGACCCGGAACATCCAGGTCCAGGCTACTCTCGGCAACCCCCACGGTCGCTTGCGGCCCGGTATGTTCGTTCAGACACAGGTAGCCGTTGGCGACAGCCAGTCGGTGGTGGCGCTGCCGGCGTCCTCGATCAGCTACGCGCCGTACGGGGACTCGGTGTTCGTGGTGACGGATCTCAAGGACCCGGACGGCCGAAGCTACCGTGGTGTGAGGCAGCAGTTTGTGAAGCTCGGAGCGGGACGGGGCGATCAGATTGCGGTCCTGTCGGGTGTGAAGGCGGGTGAAGAGGTTGTCACCTCCGGTGTCTTCAAGCTCCGGAACGGCGCAGCCGTGCTCGTCAACAACAAAGTGAAGCCGGCCAACAGCCCGACACCCACGCCGGAGGACAGCTGACATGAACTTCACCGATCTCTTCGTCAAGCGTCCCGTGCTCGCGATTGTCGTCAACCTGGTCATTTTGATCGCGGGTCTGCAGTCCATTCGCGCGCTGAGCGTCCGCCAGTATCCGCGGAGTGATATCGCGATCGTTCGGGTGTCGACCGTGTATACGGGTGCGAACGCGGACCTCGTGCGTGGGTTCATCACGACACCGCTCGAGCGGGTGATCGCCAGCGCCGATGGCATTGATTACATGGAGTCGGCGAGCGCTCAGGGACTGAGCACGATCACGGTGCACCTGAGGCTCAACTACGACACCAACGATGCATTGACCCAGATTCAGGCGAAGGTGGCGCAGGTTCGCAACGACCTGCCGCCCGAGGCGGAGGCGCCAATCATCGAAGTTGAAAATGCCGACACGCAGTTTGCTGCGCTCTACCTCAGCTTCTCGTCGACCGACCTCGATCAGAACCAGATTACTGACTATCTCATTCGCGTCGTGCAGCCGAGGCTGAGCGCTGTCGAGGGCGTCCAGCGTGCCGACATTCTCGGCGACCGCATTTTCGCCATGCGGATCTGGCTCAAGCCCGAGCAAATGGCGGCTCATGGGATTTCGCCCTCGATGCTGCAGGAGGCGCTCGCGCGCAATAACTATCTATCGGCGCTCGGGCGTACAAAAGGCTCGATGGTGTCGGTGAACCTGGTCGCCAACACGGACCTGCGAACGCCGGAAGAGTTTCGCCAGCTGGTGGTCAAGCAGCAAGACGGCGTCGTCGTGCGGCTCGGCGACATCGCCAACGTCGTGCTTGGCGCGGAGAGCTACGAGGAAGATGTTCGCTTCAACGGTCAGACCGCCGTGTTCATGGGCATCTGGGTATTGCCCAGCGCCAACTCGCTCGACGTCATCCGGCGCGTCCGAGCGGAGATTCCAGGCATTCAGACCCAGATGCCGGCAGGCATGCACGCGGGCATCCCTTACGATGCCACCGCATACATCGATGACGCCATCAACGAAGTTCTCACGACCCTCACCGAGACGCTGCTGATCGTGATCGGGGTGATCTTCCTGTTCCTCGGATCGCTGCGGTCGGTGCTCATTCCCGTGGTGGCGATCCCCATCTCGCTCGTCGGCGCGGTGTTCCTCATGCTCGCAGCAGGTTTTACCATCAACCTGCTGACGCTGCTCGCTATCGTCCTCTCCGTTGGTTTGGTCGTGGACGACGCGATTGTGATGGTGGAGAACGTGGAGAGGCACGTTCAAGGCGGCAAGCCTCCATTCCGGGCCGCGATTGAGGCTGCCCGGGAGCTGGTCGGTCCCATCATCGCGATGACGATCACGCTGGCCGCGGTATATGCGCCCGTGGGGATCCAAGGTGGATTGACCGGGGCATTGTTCAGAGAGTTTGCGTTTACGCTCGCCGGCGCGGTCATCGTTTCGGGAATTGTTGCCCTCACGTTGTCGCCGATGATGGGTGCAAAGCTTCTGCGCACCGGGCAGAGTGAACGCGGCTTTGCCGGCTGGATCAATCGGCGCTTCGAAGCCCTACGAAACGGATACACCCGCGCCCTCACAGGCACACTCCGGTATAGACCTGTCGTCCTCGTGCTCTGGGCACTCGTAGCAGTGCTGATTGTGCCGTTCTACCTCTTCTCGCAGCGGGAGCTCGCGCCCAGCGAAGATCAAGGTGTGGTGTTCTCGATTCTGCAGACGTCTGCAAACTCCACCCTCGATCAAACCACGATGTTTGCGAGCCAGGTTGCCGAGGTCTATCGATCGTTTCCGGAGACCGCGGGCATCTTTCAGTTGACGTATCCGACAGGTGGCTTCGGGGGCTTTGTGACCAAGCCGTGGAGTGAGCGGACCAGGACCACGCAACAACTCTTGACCGAGGTGGCCGGACCGCTGTCCCAGATTCCGGGCATCCGCGCGATTCCGCTCACACCGCCGCCACTACCTGGCGGCGGCGATTTTCCTGTCGACCTGGTGATTGCCTCAGCGGCCGAACCAGAACAACTGCGGGAGGTCGCGAGCCAGCTCGTTCAGAAGGCATTCGCGAGCGGGTTGTTCATTTTTGCCGACGCCGACATGAAATTTGACCAGCCCCAGGCCACGGTTGTCTTCGATCGCGACAAGCTTCGGTCGCAGGGCGTCGATCTGAGCCGAGCGGGTCGAGACCTTTCCGCGATGCTGGGTGGAGACTACGTCAATCGGTTCAGCAATCAGGGCCGCAGCTACAAAGTCATTCCGCAGGTCAAGCGAACCGAGCGTCTGACACCCGATCAGCTCGGTCAACTCTACGTCACCGGATCGGACGACAAGCTCGTTCCGCTGGCGACGTTCGCCCACCTCGAGACCTCAACCGAGCCACGGGAGCTGAAGAAGTTCCAGCAACTCAATGCCGTGCGCATCCAGGGTGTCATCCCGCCGCCCGTTCCCCTCGACCAGGCGCTGAGCTTCCTCGAAAAGGAAGCCAGCGCCATTCTGCCTCAAGGCTTCACGATGGACTACGCGGGGGAGTCGCGTCAGCTGCGAGCCGAGGGTAGCAAGTTCTTGGGCACGTTCCTGCTCTCAGCAATCTTGATCTATCTGGTGCTCGCCGGGCAGTTCGAGAGTTTTCGCGATCCGTTCATCATCCTTGCGGGCTCTGTCCCGCTGGCGATCGCGGGGGCGTTGCTGTTCTCCTTCCTGGGGTTCACGAGCCTCAATATCTACAGTCAGGTGGGACTCATCACGCTGGTAGGTCTGGTTGCAAAGAACGGCATCCTCATCGTCCAATTTGCGAACCACCTGCAGGAAACAGGCCTGGACAAGCTGCGTGCCGTGATTGAAGCGGCGGATACCCGGCTGCGTCCGATTCTGATGACGACCGCGGCCACCGTCGTGGGCCACACGCCTCTCATCCTTGCGGATGGGCCGGGCGCCGGCGCGCGCAACAGCATCGGCATCATGCTGGTCAGCGGTATGATCGTCGGTACGCTCTTCACGTTGTTCGTGGTGCCGTCGATCTACATGCTCGTGGCGCGAAACCGAACGGTTGCCTTCCCGACTGAGGCAGCCGCTTAGCCAGACCTCTCGAGAGCTTTAAGTCAGCCGACTCTGGCTGTCACGACTTATCAATGCCCAGGCACTCGCGGAGCTCGCAACCGCAAGGGCCATTGCAATCCACAGCACATATCGATAACCGGTGACGAACGATCTCTGGATTGCCGCTCGACCCCTGCTGTCAGTCGTTGCCGTAGCGCCCAGATTGCGGCGCTCGGCGTCGATTTCTGCGCGAACGACAGGCGACAGATTCAGAACGCGAAATTCTCGATCGAGCGCTCGATTGAACGCCGCGTACAGGACCACACCCAAGGCCGCGATCGCGAGTAAACCGGCGACACGCGAGACAGCATTGTTGATTCCCGAGGCCAGGCCCGCACGGTCCTGCGGGACAGAGTTCATGACCGTCGTGGTCAGCGGCGCCACGCTGATGGCCATGCCGAAGCCGAGTACGATCACGGCGGGAAAGAAGGTGCTCCAGTACGAACCGCCAATGCCGGGTCTGGCGAACAACGCAAAGCCGGCAGCCGCGACCAGCGGTCCGACGATGAGTGGCCGCCTGGCCCCATATCGCTGGATCAGCCCGCCGGACCAGCGCGACAGCAGAAACATCAACACGATGAACGGGAGCAGCGCTGCGCCGGCCTCAAGTGGCTGAATACCCTTGCACCTGGATCAGATTCAAGGGAAAGAAAAAGAGGGCACCGCTCAGCGCGGCGTACAGAAGAAACGTGAGCAGGTTGGCCCCGCTGAAGCTGCGCGAGCGGAACAGTGCCAGCGGAAGCATTGGAGCCGGCGAGCGAAATTCAAGAAAGAGAAAGCCTATCAAGAGAATGATCCCGGCGAGGCCCGCGACTGGAACAGATTCAATCAGTCCGAAGACAAGAGTGCCGAGCCCCACCGTCGCCAGCGCAGCCCCCGGCCAGTCGAGTCGGCTGGTGCCGCGAGCGGCAGGGGTTTCTGGGACTCGCCAGATCGTGATCGCGAGGACAACGAGGGCGAGTGGCAAATTGATAAAGAAGACCCAGCGCCACGACAAGTGCTCGACGAGCCATCCTCCCAGCACCGGGCCAAGTGCAGCGGTGATCGCGGTGAACCCAGACCACGTGCCTATCGCGCGACCGCGTTCTGCCGGAGGAAACGACGCGCTGATGAGCGAAAGGCTGCCCGGCACGAGCAGCGCAGCACCGATCCCTTGCAGCGCGCGAGCGGCGATGAGTTCTCCAATCGATCGCGAAAGGCCACACCATACAGAGGCAACAGCGAAGAGTGAGACGCCCGCAGCAAAGACCTTGCGACGGCCTCGAAGATCGCCAAGCGAACCGCCGGTGAGGAGCAGGGCAGCCAGCGTGAGCGCGTAGGACTCGACCACCCATTGCACGTCGGCCAGAGTCGCATTGAGAGCAGACTGCAAGGCCGGAAGGGCCACGTTCACGACGGTGCTGTCGATGAACGCCAGGCTCGATCCGAGGATGGTGGCCGCTAGCACCCAACGGCCTCGACCGGCATCTGTGCAATCGGCAACGCCGGTCAGGATCGCGCCTTCGTCGCACGGCGGTTTGGCAACGATGGCCATAAGCTGATGCGAAAACTATCCTTTCACAAGAGCAGCCCAGCGTGAAGCACGTCTCAGAGCCTGATTTTCACCATTGCCGGATGCAGCACATATCGTGATACTGAGGCCATGAATCACATCCCGTTCTTCGCGGCGGCGGCGTTGTTGGTCGTGATCCCTTCTTCGACCGCGTCCGCCCAGCTTCTGGCGGCCAAGGACGCGGCCATCGTGTACGGTCACCATCATTTGAATGTCGCGAGCATCGAAGAACACAAGAAGTTCTGGGTCGACACCCTCGGCGGAACGGCGACCAAGGCCGGTACTTTCGACGTCATCAAGATTCCGAACGTGCTGATCTTTCTGAGTGCCAGAGCACGGAACGGCCCGACAAAGGGCAGCTCGCTGGATCACGTCGGCTTCTCGGTGCCGAACCTGCGCCAGATGGTTGACAAGGTGAAGGCCGGCGGCTACCGCATGGTGACCGCGGAGGAGGTGCCGGCCGGTGTCACGGTGACGGACGACATTGCCGCGAGGGGCAACGGCATTGCCTACGTCATGGGTCCCGACGGCGTCAAAGTGGAACTGCTGCAGGTCAGCAACCAGACTGCGGCCATCATGCACCACCACATCCACCTCTTTGGCGAGCAGCCAGCGGAGATGCGCGCGTGGTACATGAAGGTATTTGGCGCGACCGAGCGCCAGGCGCAGACCACTGGGATCCTTGGGGCGGATCTGCCGGGCGGAGGCCTCAACTTCTCGCAGTCGTCAGGCCCCCTCGTTCCCACGCGCGGCCGGGCGCTCGATCACATTGGCTTCGAGGTCAGGAATCTCGAAGAGTTCTGCAAAAAGCTCGAAGCGCAGGGCATCAAGATCGACGTGCCGTACCGCGATGTCCCTGCGCTGAAGATCACGCTGGCGTTCATCACCGATCCGTGGGGCACCTATATCGAGCTCAACGAAGGGCAAGGCAATCCCTTGTTCCAGTAGCGACCAGCTGCTGTCCGTCGTACCCATTAGGGTTCGGAATGCCCACCTTGATGTGTCTCGCTCTTTGTGTGTGCGGCGGCGTGGAAGATCTCCACGCGTGTGATCCCTCGGCAGTCCCGTTAAAGGTCGTGGAGTTGCGTTTTCGGGGAGTGGTCCACCTCGACGAATCGCAGCTCAGGTCGGTGATGCGGACAAGGAAGAGTTCGTCGTGGCCCCGGGGCGAAGAGGCCTACTTCGAACGTCAAGAGTTCGAAGCTGACCTGAAACGGATCGAGGCGCTCTACCACGCCGAAGGATATCTGGACGCGAAGGTATCGTCGTTTGACGTTGACCTGGACGACCAACGGAAAACGGCATCCATCAGTATCACGGTGACGGAAGGGGATCCCATTCGCGTCGGCGACGTTGTGCTCAGCGGATTTGAGGTCCTCCCCGAAAGCGTCGTTCAAGCGCTGCGCGACCACCTGCCGATCGGACCTGGTGACATTCTGTCGGAATCCGCCCAGACACGGGCGATCGACCTGGCGATGCACGTGCTCCAGGATGCGGGATACGCGTACGCACAAGTTTCGGTCACTCGCGAGGTGGAGCAGTCGGGGCGTGTGCGCCTATCCCTGACGGCCGCTCCCGGCCAAATGGCGTTTTTCGGCCCCATCGAGATCGTCGGGAATCTGTCGGTGGCCGATGACGTCATCCGCCGTCAGCTCCTCTATCGACCGGGCGAGCTGTTCCGTCGCACCCCGATCGTCGAGAGCCAGCGGCAGGTGGCGATGCTGCAGCTGTTCGAGTTCGTCACCATCGAGGCCGTCAATGTGCAGCAGCAGCCATTGGACGTCCCCACGCGTATCACCGTCGTCGAAGGCGACTCGCAGCGGCTCCGGTTTTCTGGCGGTTACGGGACGGAAGAGAAGCTGAGCATCGAAACGGTCTGGCAGCATCTGAATGTTTTCGGCGGCGCTCAGGTCATGGAGGGGCGAGGCAAATGGTCCTGGCTGGACCGCGGCATAGAAGCCCGACTCACGGAGCCGTATCTGTTTCGGCCTGACCTGTCGATGCGGCTGGAGGCGAGCCACTCGGATGTTGATGAACAGATTTTCCGTACGCGCTCGACGGGCGGGCAGGGTGCGATCACATGGTTGCGCAATCCGCGCGTGTCCGCCACGCTGTCCTTCGTCAGCGAGTTTACGACGACCCGGATTTCAAGCGATGTGCTTGGCAACGAGGGTCGCGAGCAGGAGGGCACACTCACGGCGCTGGCGTTGGACGTCGAGCGACGCACTGCAGCCGATCAGTTTGATCCGCGTGAGGGCTCGTGGCTGGTCCTTCATCTCGAACAAGCAGGAGGATGGCTCCCTGGATCGTTCAACTACCTCAACCTTCTGGGAGAGGCACGGTACTACTACACCGTTGCCGATCGGCTCACCCTGGCCGAGCGGGTTCGTTACGGGTCGATCAGCCCGCTGTGGCGAACAGCGACTGTGCCGTTCTTCCGACGATACTTTCTGGGCGGATCGACGAGCCTCCGCGGGTGGGGCCGGTTGGAGGTCAGTCCGCTGTCAGGCACCGGAGTGCCGGTTGGCGGTCACACGCTCTTCGAAGGCAGCTCCGAGGTGAGGGTTCCGTTATTCGCCAAGCTGACCGGCGTCGTGTTCGTCGACGCAGGGAACGTCTGGGCCAGCGACTGGGAGCTGGACCTTGGCGACCTGCTCGTCGATGCTGGTACCGGCCTTCGATACCAGACGCCCTTCGGTCTCGCCCGATTCGATGTGGCCTACCAGCTCAACCGGCTCGATGGACTGCAAATCGATGGAGAACCGGAGAGTCGTCGCTGGCGAATCCACTTCAGCGTCGGTCAGGCGTTCTGAGCCGAGAACTCCCTATTGACCGCGTGCCGCCGGCTTGGAGAGATACGCTTTCGATGCCGCCTCGTCCTTGAGCGGTGTCACCTTATCGGGATCGATCCGAATCATCAGATAGTCGATGTGATCGTCAATTTTCGAGAACCAGTGTCCGGTCCCCGCCGGAATCACCACGACATCTCCGGTCTTGATCTGGTAGGCGACGCCGTTCCGAATCTCCGATCCGTTATTGCCCGGCCCGTTGAACTCGCGGACCGTCAACAACGTCGCCGGACGACGCTGCCTGTTCGTGATGTCGGGACCGAGAACCAATGTGGCGGAGCCGTCGATGACGTGATAGACCTCACTGACCTGATCGTGCTCGGCGACCGAGTTCGGTGCGGGAGCATCCAGCTTTCCGCGATGGACCATTCCGATGCCGATGTGAGCTTTTCCAATCTCGACGTCCCGGACCTGCTGATCGGTGAGTTTTTCCGCAATGGCTTTTTTCGTGTAAGCCTCGAGCTCGCTCACGGGGATGTAGTACCCGGGGCACATCGCGCACGTTGGTTGGGGATCCGTGGGGTTGATTTTGGCCTGTGCCATCAACGCGGCGACCAGGCACAGGGGGCCGGTCAGTCCGAGCATGATTGTCTTCTTCATAGACACCTCGCGGTCAACGTTCAGTTTTCAGTTTTTCCGTCGTCCGTTTTCCGTGCCTGTCTGCCGTTTTCTCGAACAATCTGCTCGATTGCCCTTGGGGGACGGATAACGGAATACGGAGAACTGAAAACGGCAATAGCGGCGATGGCCGGGACTATACCATTGGCTATTCCCGGCTCATCAGGGCAAAATAGGAGCTCTGTTTAACCGCGTCGCGGAAGAAGACTTCCTGGAGAGTGGTGGTTTCGTCATTGACAGGGGTGCAGCGATGCGCACGACTCTATCGGCCAGATTCCGGGTGTTCGCGCTGGGTTTGGGAATCGGTTGGCTCGTAACCGGGGTCGCCCATGCCGAGGTTTCGGCGAACCCGACGTTCTCGAAGGACATCGCCCCCATCTTCCAGGCGAAGTGCGAGGCGTGTCATCGGGCGGGTTCCATCGCGCCAATGTCGCTCAGGACCTTCGAGGAAAGCCGGCCGTGGGCGCGGTCGATCAAAGCCCGCGTGCTCGGCCGTCAGATGCCGCCGTGGCATCTCGACAAGACGGTCGGCATCCAGGAATTCAAGAACGATCCGTCGCTCTCGGACGATCAGATTGCGACGATTGTGAAGTGGGTCGACGACGGCGCGCCGCAGGGAGACCCGAAAGACATGCCGCCGCCGAAGACCTGGCCCGAGGGCCAGCACTGGAACTACGCGGCCCTCTTCGGTCAGGAACCCGACCTGATCATCCGCTCCGAACCCTGGACTCAGAGGGCTGGCGCCAACGACACCTGGTGGAAGCCTATCGTTGAGTCAGGTGTTACCGAGCCGAGGTGGGTGCGCGCGATTGAGGTGCGTCCCGGGACCGTCAAAGGACGCAAGATCACCCATCATGCAAACTCGGACATCCTCCAGAACGAGCCGGGAGAACTGACACAAGCAGGGCCAGGCCGGTTCATGGAGTGGGCCGTCGGCAAGGACGGCGAGATCATGCGCCCGAACAGCGGCAAGCTCATACTGCCCGGCTCGCGCATCGCCTGGGATATTCACTACTCAGCGGCTGACGAGGACGTGACTGATGTCGTTGAGATGGGGATCTATTTCTATCCGAAAGGGCAGGAACCCAAGTACCGCCAGCACCTGCTCCGCATGGGTAACACCGGAACGGGTTACATCGATATTCCGCCAAATACGGTCAAGGCTACCGAAAGCTTCGTCCCGCTTCGTCAGGCCGCGCGGATCGAAAACTTTCAGCCGCACATGCACCTGCGCGGGAAGGCCATGTCGCTCGAGGCGATCCTCCCGAGCGGCCGGACTGTCATCCTGAGTCATGTCGACCAATTCACATTCAACTGGCACACCTCGTACGTTTATGCGGACGATGCCGCGCCGCTGCTGCCAAAGGGAACGGTGATGAAGATCACCGCGTGGCACGACAATACTGCGGCCAACCCGTCGAACCCTGATCCGAACGTGTGGGTAGGCTACGGCGATCGTACCGTCGATGAGATGGGCCATGCCTGGGTGAATGTGACTTACCTCACCGATCAGGAGTATCTCGCGGAGGTTGAAGCACGCAAAACGCGGCTGGCGAGCGGCACACGGTAAAGAACGAAAGAACGCGGAGATGAGATCGCGTCGACGGGTGATCTCCTTGGCGGCGGCCCTCGCGGTTGGCATGTGCGCGATCGCGATGCCGACTCGGGCGCAGGTGCCACGCCCTCCGCTCGTCTTCGAGCCGCTGGGCGTCCGCGGAGAGGCGATCTTTCCGGCGTTCGAAGGCTGGGGCCCCGACAAGACAGGTGAAAACCTGCTGTTGCTCCTCGGCTACTACAACCGCAACCGAGATCAGGAGCTCGTCATTCCGGTGGGTCCCGACAATCGGATCGAGCCGGACGGGCCCGATTACGGTCAGCCGACTCACTTCTACAACGGACGTCAGCATGGCGTCTTCGCCATCAAGGTCCCGAAAAACTTCGGGAACAAACGCTTGACGTGGACGCTCACGGCCAACGGCCAGACGTCAACGGTTTCGTTCTGGCTCAACCCGCCGTACTGGATCGACTACTACCACCATCCCGCCAACGGAAACGAGCCGCCCGTCGTGCGATTCAAGCGCGACGGTCCGCCGCTCTCGGGGCCTCCGGTAGACATCGCGCAGAAGCTTTCGGGCACCGTGGGGCAGCCGGTGCCACTGACGCTGTGGGCCTCCGATCCCCCGACCCTCAAGGCGGGAGCTGAAGCGGAACTCCGCGCGCGTACCGCAAGCCAGGCGCCCAACCCTGCATCGGTTGCCGTCGTTGGTGACCAGGTGATCGGCGGTGGAAGCGCTGCGGCAAAGACCGAGCCTCCCGACATCACCGTGAACTGGAGAAAACACCGGGGACCCGGAGATGTGAAATTTGCGCAGGCTCAGATTCCGCTCGTGACGAAAGGGGACCCGAAACTGTTGCTCGAGGCCTCGACGACAGCCACCTTCAGTACGCCTGGGAGAATATGTGCTGCGCGTGCAGGTCAACGACGACTCGGGCGACGGTGGTGGCGGCGAGCAGTGTTGCTGGACCACGGCTCATGTCCTGGTTACTGTGAAGTAACCAGTGTCGGCGGGTCTAAAGACCCGCCTCTACCGATATCTCACCTGTAGAGGCGGGTCTTTAGACCCGCCGACACGCACGTTACGGCAGCCGCAGCGCGACGAGCGCACCGGGATGTGTCTGGCTCGCAATTTGGACCACGATGTACTGCCTGCCCTGATGTAAGTAACCCATCATGCCGTATTGACCGGGCGCCGGCAGCTTGACCGTGCCAAGGCGTTTGCCCGTCTTCTTGTCCACCGCGTGCAGGAGCGAGTCGGTGCCGCTCGGTGCCGTGATGAGCAGCGTCGGCGTGGCCATCATGACCGCGTGGCTCTCCTGACCCGTGTTCGGCAGGCTCAAGCCTTTCAAAGCCGGGTGATTCCTGATGCGTTCTGGGGTGTCGCCATTCGGGATCCACCAGAGGTGCTCACCGGTGTTCATGTCGATTGCCACGATCTTGCTGTACGGCGGTTTCCAGATGGGCAGACCTTGCGGGCCACGAAGATCGCCGCGGTTCGCAACGACCCATTGCGACAGCGTCTTGCCTGTCGTTTTCGGATCGTCGGGTTTGTCCATTTGGTTGGCGGGCACGATGTTCTCGGAGCGACAGGCACGCTCGCTCGCGACGTACAGGATTCCCGACTCCGGGTCGGCAACGGTCGGACCGAAGATGTTGCTCGCGCCCGACGGACAGCTGACGAACGAACGCAGTCCGGAGGGATGTCCGACCCGGATCGGCGGATTGAACAGAGGACCGACTCTGTAGTTCTTGAGGATCTTGACGGCCTCCTGACGCAGCTCGGGTGTGAAGTCGATGAGGTTGTCCTCGCTGAGCTCTTGAATCTCGAACGCAGCCGGCCTGGTCGGGAACGGCTGCGTGAGCGCCAGCTTCTCGCCCGGCAAGTCTGACTCGGCGACCGGCCGCTCTTCGATGGGCCAAATCGGCTCTCCCGTCTGCCGGTTGAACGTATAGGCAAAGCCCTGTTTCGTGGTCTGAACGAGGATTGGCGTTTTCTTTCCGTTGACGTTCACATCCAGGAGGACGGGAGCGGTCGGATTATCGAAGTTCCAGATGTCGTGGTGAACGGTCTGGAAATGCCACACGCGCTTGCCTGTTTTGACGTCGAGCGCGAGGATGCTCGTGCCGAACAGGTTGTGGCCGGGTCTGAACCCGCCGAAGAAATCGATCGTCGGGGGGTTCGTGGGAATGTAGACGAGCCCACGTTCCGGATCGGCGGACATCGGAGCCCAGGACGACACATCGCCCGTTCTTTTCCAGGCGTCATTCTCCCAGGTGTCGTGACCGAACTCGCCCGGCCGTGGAATGACGTGAAACTTCCACAGGTGCTTCCCGCTTCTCGTGTCGTACGCGAGGATGTCGCCCGGGATGTTCTCGATGCGGGTCTGGTAGTACCCCTGCTCGTGCACATTGCCAACCACTACCACACCGTTGACGACGATGGGCGGTGATGAAGTCGACAGGTTGCCGATCTCCCGGGGGATGCCTTTCTCGGGGTCGTACTTGAGGCCAGACTCCGTCCACGGCGCCCAGTCCCGCACGAGATCAGGAAGCATGTCGATGACGCCGCTTCGGGGGAAGCCGGGTATCGGCACACCTGTTCCCCAGTTCTCGACGTGCTCTCCGGTCTTGGCATCGATGGCGTGGAGGAAAAAAGCCGGAGACGTGTAGTAGATGATGCCGCGCCCGTTCACGTCTCCGAACGCAACGCCCTTGCCGTAGTTGTTCCGCATGCCTCGTGCGTACCGCGTCGTGTGCGGCTCACGGTAGGTCCAGAGTGTCTCGCCAGTTGCCGCGTCGATGGCGGCCACCGTCCGGCGCTGCCCTGCGACCGTGTAAAGGATGCCGTCCACATAGATGGGGGTCGATCGGAAGATGTGGTCCACAACAGGCCCGAAGTTGTCGCCTCGCCACACCCACGCAACCGTGAGTTTTTCGAAGTTGCTGGCGTCAATCTGGTCAACCGGCAGATAGCGCGTGTGCGCAGCATTGCCACCGATGTAGCGCCATTCTCCTGTCGGCGTGCCACGGTCCTGCGCGACAACCGCAGGTGTGCCCTGCGAGAGGCTCACGGCAAGAACCAACCACAGTGCGAGTCTCGCTGGTCTGGCTTGCAGCACATGCGCTCTGGTCATCGCACCCTCCGGTATATCGGAGCTGGAATTTTACTGCGCCTGACCGTTCAGTGGGATGTTTGTGAGACACTTTCGGCGGGAGGCTCCTGCGCCTGCGGATGACAAGCGCTGACACATGGTCGAGAACCATTCTCGTGGGTATGTGCCTGCTCGCGGGGGTCGCGAGCGCTTGGGCCCAGCCTGCGCCACAACGTATCTATCGACCGAATGCGGCCGACGAAGACTGGACGTTTCTCAAGACCGCCCCGAAGACTGATTTCTGGGACCCGGTCAAGTACATCGCGCTCGGCCGTGAAGACTGGTCGCTCTCTCTGAGCGGTGAGTTTCGCCTTCGACCGGAAGGGTTTCGCATTCGCGAGACCCCGACGCGTCCTTCGACGGTGGACAACTACGCGCTGCAGCGATATCTGTTCGGGGCCGATCTGCGCCTTGGACCCCGCGTCCGAGTGTTCGGCGAGCTGCAAAGCGGCCTCATCCAGGGGAGGCTGCGATCGCCACGTCCGACCGATCGAAATCCCGTCGATTTGCACCAGGCCTTCGTCGAATTCCGCCAGCCAGTTCGACAGACAGACCGGCTGACCGTGATCGTCGGGCGGCAGGAGATCGAAATTGGCAGCTCCAGGCTGATCTCGGCCAGTCCTGGCCTGAATGTCAAACGAAGTTTTGACGGCGTGGTGTTCTCGTACCGGACGCCGGGGTGGACCATTGTGGGCGTTGGCGCGGCGCTTGTGGATTTGCGGCCAGCAAGTTTTGACGATCGTCCGATCCGTGAGCAGCTGTTCTGGGGAGGCGCAGTGGGCCGTCGCGGACCCGCGCTCCAGCGCAGTGAGATGGGCGTGTACTATCTGGGCATTGACAGAGAACAATCCGTCTACGCTCAAGCGCTGGGGCCTGAGTTGCGTCACACCATCGGGGGGAAGTGGAGCGGTACCGGCACCCAGATCGACTTGAACTACGACGTCGTCTTTCAATGGGGTCGCTTTGCGGATGCACCGATTCGAGCGTGGGCCTTCGCGACTGAGACGGGCTATCGGTTCCCGTCCGCAAAGTGGAGACCGCGTTTGAGCATCCGCACCGACTGGGCCGCAGGCGATCGAGATCGCAGTGACCCGACTCTTCAGTCGTTCAATCCGTTGTTTCCGGGCAATGCCTATTCAGGCGCCGTGGGGTTGCTCGGACCAACCAATCTCACCGATTTCACGCCGGCCCTGACGGTGTTCCCCCGACGCGATCTCACGATCGGCTTGGAAGTGCCCAGTTACTGGCGTACCTCCACCGGAGACGGAGTCTACGCCACCGATCTGCGGGTCCTATTTCCGCCAGAGGCCGGCGTTGGAAAGTACGTGGGTACTAATCCCGGCGTGCTCGTGGTCTGGCAGCCGACAGCCCACCTTCAGCTGCAGGGCGTCATCACACGGTTCCTTTCAGGTAGGTTCCTCGAGCGCACGTTCGTTTCGGACGGCTTTGGCTTCTATTCGTTTACCGCGCGCTATCGCTTCTGAGCCGGGTCACGTTCAGGGTTCCCCACGGTTCTAAAGTTAGAACCCTGGAACCTTAGAACCCTGAAAATACGACGGAAGGTCCTTCTTCGTGTCTCGCAGGATTTCGACGATGGCCTGACGGTCTGCGAAGGAGAGCGCCGACACGTAACGTTTGTCCCGTGCTCGTCCCGACAACACCTCCCACATACGCCGGTAGATCGGGTCCTTCGCGCCGGGGGGCAGCGCGTCGAAAGCTGGCGAGTAGATCAAGTAGCTGCAGGGGTACTTCATCAGGCGACGATTCAGTTCGAGCTCGTGCAGCGAGCGGCCCTTTCGGTCCCGCGGTCCGATGGCCGAGAATCGCTCTGCGAAGCCTGACCCACTCTGGACCCGTGTCGGTGAGCTTCGTTTCGTCGATGAACAACAAGTGATCGACGACCTCGCTTGCGACGCCATTCATCATGGCGGCAACACGGGCATCCTCTTCAGGGGTAGAGGTAAACGGAGGGTGTAATGACGGGTCGGCGGCGCGTGCTTCCCAGCTGGCGCGCGTCAGGAGGTTCGTCATCCGCACCTGGTGCGTGAACACGAGGTGGGCCGCGATGTCGCTCGAGAGAGCGCGATAGCCGTCCGGGTCGAACAACCCGTCCACCGACGCGAGCTCGTGCCTGGCGCGGCCGCTGAGGGCGCTCACGTCATTCCCCAAGTGCGGCGCCGAACCAGTACCGCCGGTCACGAACCAGCCGCCAAAGCGCAGGCTCAGCGGATCGCTTTGATCGATGGGACGCGGAAGGTCGAATCCCAGCGACGGATCCGGACGTGTGGTGCTGAACATCAACAGGCCCGGTACGCCAAGCGTATCGCCTGCCTGATGACACCCCAGGCACTGAAACGCGCGCTTGAACTGCGGGGGGCCGGTCGCGGCATCGGCACGCTGGTCGAGGGTGTAAAACACGATGCCGGCGGACTCGTCGTGAGCGGCGACCTCGATAATGTCACCGCCGCGCACCCAGCCGAGCGCGACGCGATCGTTGAAGAACAGCGCGCGGGGGTTCAGTTCGTTGATCTGCCGTCCCTGCAAGCTCGCGCGAGAGAAGACCAGCAACTGTGAATCAACGGGAATCTGCAGCGCCTCGAGCGCCGACCGTAAGAATCCGCTGCGGCCTTCAAATGTGAGTACAACGGTCCCGTTCTGAAGCTTCTCATTCACATCGACGACGGCATTGTTCAGCGGCGCGGTTGAATACTTGATGGCCGGATCATCGGACGATCCCATAAATGCACCGGCCCGCTGGGCATCGATGGGTGCCCACATGCCGCCAAGTATGGTCAGAGAGAGTCCAACGGCCAGGAGAATTCTGCCGCGCATTGGGTGCACTGATTTTGTGTGGACAGCCTTCCGTCGTCAAGCGACGTCGAGAGATGGCGGGCTGGCAACAACTTCGCATTGCCCATAGCGTCCGACGCTCGTTGTCGGACGCTGGGGCCAGCTGCTCTGTAAGAAATTGAACAGTTTTGGCCAGAGAAAGCGATTACATTCGAGCCGCATTGCGAATAGTCGCTTGAGACCGCGATATTTCGTGGCGATCCTGCCCACGAAATCCAGATGGAAGCGCGATATGCCGTGCCGTCATGACCCGGGCCCGACGGCCAGCAAGTGGACTTCGAAAAGTCTCTCGCAGACAAGTGGGGGGGTATGTTATGGCCACAGTCATGACTAAGACAGCGACGACACGACTCTCGATGGCGGCGTGTGTGGCACTTATGGCCGCTCTTTTCGCGACGCCGGCCGTAGCCGCGGAACGTCTGAACGATAACGCGGTCAAGGATCTCCTCGACCGGATCTATAACGAACGCGATAGGTTCGAAGACCAGCTGGATGGCGAGCTGAAGCGCAGCATCATCCGTGGCCCCAGCGGGGAGGTCAACGTCGAGCGGTACCTTGACGACCTCCAGGAGAACGTCGACAGGATGAAGGAACGCTTCACGTCAGATTACGGGGCCAGCGCGGAGGTCACGACTGTCCTTCGACAAGGCTCCGAAATCCAGCGCTTCATGGCGAAACAGAAGCCCGATTTCGACGGCGCCAGCGAATGGAATCGTCTGTCGGGAAGCCTCGGCCAACTGGCCGTGATCTACGGGACGTCGTTTCCTATTGCGGAAGGGCAGCAGGCGCGTCGCCTGAATGACGACGAAGTCAAGAAGGCGGCTGAGGAGGTGGCGGAGAGCGCGGATCGCTTCAAGGACGAGCTCGATGCTTCACTGAAGAACGATACGACGATCCCGCAAGCGACGCGTGAAGCGGCCGTCAAGGAAGTCGACGAATTGAAGAAGGATGCCGAGCGGTTGGCCTCCATGGTCGACGACGACAAGCCTGCATCCGGAGAAGCGCAGGCGCTTCTCCAGCGCGCCAAGGCCTTGCGGACAGCCTCGTCTGGACGGGCGTTGTCACCTGCGGCCAAGACAGCGTGGGGCTCGGTCGAGGGAGGCCTCGAGAAAGTGGGACAGGCGTTCAACGTGTCAACGCCACTCCCGTGAGCTTCCGCCTTCGCTGAAGCTTCGGCGGACAGGTTGTCCAGTCACGATTGTGACCGAGGACACGCCGCAGGTACTAATTAATGGTGGGGCCCTGCGGGCCTGCTAGGGCTCAGTAGTACGTCAGCGTCTCGATGCCCGTGCCGGCCCGGAAGGCCTCGACCACCTGCGTTTTCTTCAAATCGATGACGGAAACCGTGCCGTCGCCGTGGTTGGCGACAAGGACGGTGTTGCCATCCGCAGAGAACGCGAACCCCATCGGACTTGCACCGGCTTTGAGCACGTGTTGTGGGCCGCGCAGGTTTGCCGGATCGAGAATCGTGACCATCGACCCTGCCATCGTCATCAGCGTGCGGCCGTTCGGAGAGTAGTACGCCTTGTAGCCCCCGCCGGTCTGGCCCATCAGCGGAATGCGATCAACCACGCGGTCCGTCGCCGGGTCGATGACGATCACCACAGGCTCGGCGGCGTCCATCACGACGACCTGTTTCCCATCGGGTGAAGCCGCAATGCCCTGAGTACCGTTGGGCGTAGGCACGCGCGCGACAATCGCGCGCGACTTGAGATCGATGACGCTGACATACGGCTTGTCGTTCTTGTTGGCGACATACATCTTGCTGGCGTCCGACAGCATCGCGATCCAGTGACCAGTGCCTTCGGTGTCGATGGCGGCGACAACGCGACGCTCTTTTGGATCGACGACCAGGAGCTTCCGGTCTGTTTCAGCGGTGACGTACAGCAAACCCTTTTGATCGATTTGGATCCCATGCGGGGCCCAATAGGGCGCAACGTTGATCACGCCGGCCACTGTTCGGGCTACCGTGTCGATGATGTAGATTTCCTGTTTCGGATTCGGGTTGCGACCGTACACGCCGTCGCCATAGATCGGCACGTACGCCAATCGATGATCGGCGCTCAGCACGAAGTCGTGGGGATTTGCCGGCAGCGCAAGGTTCGATCGCTCTTTGAACGTCACCGGATCGAAAAAGCGGACATGCGCGCCCAGCTTGTCGATGAGGAGCAGGCCCTGCGTGCCGGTGGGGTGGTTGCCTGTGTTCCCTGCTGCAGAAATCAGCGCTGCGCTCGCGACGATCGTGATGACGAGCGGTCTCATCATGGCCGCACCTCCGATTGACGATGAACAGCCATCGGCTGGCCAGACTATACTACCGCGCCAGAGCGCTCTGTGAACCTTCCTCTGTGGTCCCTGCGACCTCTGCGTTGGGCCCCTGAAAACCGAGAACTGACAACTGTCCTGGCAGATTCGTCGGCCCAGGTTCCGGTATAGTCGTTTGTCAGATGAGCGAAGGCGCCACCGCCGCAGGTCCACTTCCGCCCGGCCCTCGGGGTCTTCCGGTTCTTGGCATGCTCCCGGCCGTCCGTCGCAATCCGACGGGCGTATTCATGAATGCGGCTCGTCGCTTCGGCGACGTTGTCTACTTCAGGATCGGCCCGCGACGGGGTACCTCATCACGAACCCGTCGGACGTTCGTCATGTGCTGCAGGACAACGCGCGCAATTATCACAAGAGCCCGATCTACGAGAAGCTGCGGACGTCGCTCGGTAATGGTTTGCTGACGAGCGAGGATGAATTCTGGCTGCGCCAGCGGCGCATTGCCCAACCGGCCTTCCACCGGCAGCGCATTGCGGAACTCGCCTGCGTGATGGCCGAAGCAGCGCGAGACGCCGCGGCACGTTGGGAGATGCTCGCGTCAGTCGGTCGCCCCGTGGATGTCGACGAAGAAATGATGCGTCTCACGCGCACCGTTGTGCTCCGCGCCCTCCTCGGCGCCGACCTTGGCCCGTTTGCAGACCAGGTCGATCGCGCGTGGACCATCGTCAATCAGCATATCGGCGAGAGTTTCTGGTCGCTTGGACTCGTTGATATGTTGCGACCGTCCAAGCAGCGACGGTTTCAGGACGCCCAGGCCGTGATTCGGGGAGCCGTCGATCACGTCATCAGCCAACGCCGGCGAAACCCGTCCGACAGTGCCGACCTGCTTTCGATGCTGTTGTCGGCGCGCGACGAGGAGACAGGCGAGGCGATGACGGACGAGCAGCTGCGGGTTGAGGTGACCACGTTTCTGCTGGCAGGTCAGGAGACGACGTCGCTGGCGCTGACGTGGACCTGGTATCTGCTCTCGCAACACGCGGGCCCACAACGTCGGCTGGAGGGGGAAATCGACTCGGTCCTGGCCGGACGTCCACCCGAGGGCGCCGATCTCGCGAATCTGCCGTACACACGCATGGTGATTGACGAGGCCTTGCGTTTGTACCCGCCTGCATGGGGCTTCTCACGCCAGGCGCTGGCCGACGATGAGCTCGGCGGATTCCATTTACCGCGCGGATGGCTCGCGTTCGTCGTCCCGTACGTCCTGCATCGGCTTCCGGCATTCTGGCAAGACCCCGATGCGTTCGATCCCGACCGCTTCTTACCGGAACGGAGCGCCGATCGCCCGAAGTTTGTGTACGTCCCCTTCGGTGCGGGCCCACGTCAGTGCATCGGCAACCACTTCGCGTTGATTGAAGCGCAACTCATCGTTGCGACCCTCGCGCAACGCTATCGGCTTCAGCTTGTGCCGCGACATAAAGTCGAGCCGTGGCCTCTCATTACGCTTCGTCCACGGTTTGGCATGCCCATGATCATCGAACGTCGGACGGCTTTCAGTACCGTAGGGCGGGGCTTCAGCCCCGCCGAGCCTGCCGGACCTGAAGGTCCGGCCTACGTACTGGAGAAATCCACTCGCGTGAACGCGGTGGTAGACTCAGCGTTCCATGAGACACGTGTCCCACCGCCCATGCCTGGTATTGGCTGCAGCAGTCCTCTGGTGGCTTCCAGCTTGCACATCTTCGGCGCCTCCGAGCGAGGCTGAGGTCATTGCCGTCGTTGAATCGTTCTACGCGGCGATGAAGACCGGCGATGCGGCGGCAGCGATGCGTGTGATCGCACCGGACGCCGTGTTCCTGGAGTCTGGCAAACTCGAAACGAGGGCCGAGTACGAGGCGAACCACCTGCCGGCGGACATCAAGTTCGAAAGCCAGGTCACCGGAAAGCGCGCGCCGATGCGAGTGACATTCGAGGGCAATACGGCCTGGGTTATTGCCACCACCGAATACGAGGGCACGTTTGACGGCGCCCCGGTGAATTTCGTCAGCGCGCAGTTGATGGTGCTGACCCGTGACTCCGGCGATTGGCGCATCCGGACGATCCACTGGTCCTCCCGGCGCCGTTAGCAGCTTCTGTTCGATCTTGCAGGGTTTGGGCCCCTCAACAGTCGATACGCAAACACGAGGCCAGAAGGTCACGAGATCATTTTTTAGATTTCTCTTGAACTCCTCAGCTTCTGTTTAGTCTTGCCGGAGAGGGTTGGGTCCTTCAACGTTGATTCCAACAGGAGGGTAGAAGATCACGAGAGCATTTTATGAAATATCTCTTGAACTCTTCGGCTCCTGTTCAGTCGTGCCGGCGATTGGTGGGTACTTCAACGTTGAACGCCAGCAGGAGGCTAGAAGGTCACGACGTCATTTTTTGAGATTTCTCTTGAACTCCTCAGCTTCTGTTTAGTCTTGCCGGTGAGGGTTGGGTCCTTCAACGTCGATTCCAACAGGTGGGTAGAAGATCACGAGATCATTCTTATGAAATATCTCTTGAACTCTTCGGCTCCTGTTCAGTCTTGCCGGAGAGGGGTGGGTCGTTCAACGTCAATACGACAACACGAGGCTAGAAGGTCGCACGGTCCTTTTCATGAAGTATCTCTTGAACTCCTGAGCTCCTGTTCGGTCTTCCCGGCGAGGGATGGGCTCCCTGCAAACCGACGATGCTGAGCGCGTCAACGCTTCTTCGGTACGAGCCGGAGTATCTTGTCGGGGCCGGCCGATGGCGGCCTCACATCAGTCAAGACGTAGAGCGCCCCATCTGGGCCCTGCTTCACGTCTCGAAATCTCGTCCCTAAAAGCTCACCCAAGAGGAATTCTTCCCCAACGACCCGCATTCCGTCCGGCGTCTCTTTCAAGACGAGGCGTATCACTTTCCTGCCAAACAGTGGCGACATCGTCGCGATGAACAGGTCTCCCCGCCATTCCGGAAACAAAGTGCCGGTATAGAACGTCATCCCGGAGGGCGCCACCGACGGCGTCCAGAAATAGATCGGCTGTTCCAGACCTTCCTTGGCTGTCAATCCTCCGTTGATGAGCTCGCCCGTATATTCGCGCCCGTACGAGATGACGGGGAAGCCGTAGTTCTTGCCCTTCTCGATGAGGTTGAGTTCATCTCCACCCATCGGACCATTCTCGGCGGTCCACAAACGGCCTTGAGGATCGAAGGCCATGCTTTGAGCGTCTCTCGCCCCGAAGGCCCAGATTTCCGGTCTGGTACCGGCGCGACCAACAAAGGGATTGTCCGGCGGAATCGAGCCGTCGGTATTGATGCGCAACACTTTGCCCATGAGGCTGCCAGGCAACTGCGATTGCGTCCAGTTTCTCGAGAGAATGCCACGGCCCGCGAGTGGGCCGGAATCGACAAACAACGTTCCATCTGGCGCCTGTATCATGCGCCCTTCAATCCCCTGGGTGTTCAGAAGCACCTGAACATCCGTCAGACGCGTGTCGTCGACCGAAAGGCGCCCTCTCGCGACCATCTCAATCTGGGGATAGTGCAGCGGAAAGTCTTCTTCACGCGCTCCGACATCTCCCGCTTCAGGAGGTGGGACGCGATACAGAAAATAAATGACGCGGTTTCGAGCAAAATCTTTGTCTGGAATCGAATCGAGCAGTTGTTGCGCACGTTTGCTGAAATCGATCGGAAGCCCCGAGATGTGCGCTCCCAATCGTCCACTCTTCTCCACGATACGCAGGCCGCGAGAGGTTTCACTGACGAGCATGCGGCCGTCCGGAAGAAAGCTGAACGACCATGGGCTCGCAAGCCCTTCGGCGACGGTTTCTACTTCGTACGCCGCGACCTTGGTTGGCTTAGGAGCTCGCGTCTGCCCCGCCCAGGCGGGTTGAGGTGTGTAGTTGTCGACAATTTTCGCCATTTCGGCGACCTCGGCTCTGGTCTTGGCCGTGAACGCCGGAGGTCGGGGGACATCTTCATATCCTGGCGGCGTCAACGCGTCAGGGCCCTTGCCGATCGCGCCAGCCCCGGTCGGAAGCGTCTGAGGCTTGCTCTGCGCCCAGAGACCTCCAAGAGTCAGTATCACGACAAATGATCCGGCAGCGAGCACGTGCCATGGCCTACGGTCACGCATGACTTCCTCCGCGAGTCGACACCTTAGAGTTACGTTGCGAAATTTGTACGTAGCGCAGGTCTTTAGACCTGCCCGGCGCCTCAAAGCAGGCCTGAAGGCCTGCGCTACGATGCGCCGCTCGAATTTTCGGTACGCATTCTCAGCGGAGGAGACCCGTCAGCTCAGAAGCGCTTTTCAGTTTCTCGAACCGGTGAATCACCCCGAGGATCTCCTCAATGCGTTTCATTGGCGCCCTCGAATCTGGCATCAGCGCGCGGAATTTCGCATCGACATCTTTCCAATCGATTCCGCGCGGGCCCGATCCGCGCGGCGCATCCACGGTGCTGGTATACCTGTCCCCGGACTTGGTAACGATCGTGACCGTACCGCCCCAGCTCCAGATATAGCGCACAGGTCCTCGGCGCCGGGTCGGACCCGACGACGTCGATCAGCCGCGCGACGACGGGACTGCCAATCTTCTCCGGCGTGACGTGGATCCAGGAGAAGTCCTTGTCGGCGACCGCTGAAGCGACGAAGTACGACAAGCTGTGAATGGCCTCGACAAAATCTTTGGGACGCACGCCGCGGACGATGGTTCGGCCTTGAGCTCCTGACACGAGGATTGCGGCGACCTGGTCCGGCGGCACGCTCGCCTGCCGGGCGGCGTTCACCGCGGCCTCGACCGAGGGGTGAAACGCATGGGCACCCGGCACGAGCTTGATGGCGAGATGCGTGACGATGTCCCACTCCTTGCCGAGATCGTGGGTCAGGCTACCAACGTCCGCCTTTCGGTCGCTGAAGACTTCCAGAAATCCGCGCGACGCTTCCAGCATGTCCTCGTTTGCCGTGAAGCCGCTGCCGGCGGCCAGCGCGGCGTTCACCGCGCACAGCGCCGCGTTGCCGGCGTGATACTCGCGCGCCCAACTGTCCGTCCCAATCGACAAACCGCCCATCGTGGTCGCCGCCAGCCGGATGGCATGCGCCATTTGTTCGTCCGTGAGCCCGAGGAGTCTGGCCGCGGCGACAACACCGCCAAATGCGACGATGACTGAGGCGTGAAACCCGCGCCGGCTACCGGTGAGCGCTTCTCCGATTCGGCCGGCGGCCTCGTAGCCGGTGACCATCGCGGTCAGGACGTCCTCGCCCGTGGCTCCTGTGCGCTCAGCAATGGCGAGGCCGACAGCCGTGAGTGTCGTCCCGATGTGAGCGACGTTGCGCAGGTCACTGTCGTCCGACGCGGCGGCATCACTCAGCATCGCGTTGACCCGCGCGCCCTCGTTAATCGGAAGCTTCGCCCCGTCGAACCAAATTGTGGCTTCCTCTTTTCCGCCCTGCGCTTTCGCGAGATCGCGGACGATACGAGCTGAGCCGATGAGTGCGCCGGGCGCGGCGCTCGCGAGCGTGCTCGCCAGGATCATCTTGGCGTGCTCAATCGCGAGCGGTGGCAGGTCGGAGTATTTCGTCCGGTTGAGAAACTGAGCCAGGGAAAGGGCGAGCGTGGTGGAGCGACCGCCTGGCGGTGACTGGGCGGCCAAGCCAAAGCGAGGATACGGGAACCCCACGCCGAGCATGGCGCTCGCCATGGCGGCGCGTTGGAGCAGGTCCCGCCTGGTGAGAAAACGATCTGCCATGGTGTGCGCCTACGCCTTCATTGTGAGCTGGAGAAGTCTGTCGGCCCGCTTTTGTTTTTCGAGATCGCGGCAGGTCGCGATGATCTCCTCGAACTGTGTTGCCGGTATCGGCAGACCGGGAATGACCTCACGAATTCGCCGAACCTCTTCGCTAAAGTCCCAGATGAACTCGCGCCCGGTCGCCTGTTTCGTGTAGCTTTTGCCGTCCTTGGTGAAAATGGTGATCCGTGGCGCGAACAGCGTCATCTGGTGCGATGGAATGATGCGCACGCGTTTCATGAGCTCCAGGACCTCGGGTGGGTCGGTGGTGACGCCGAGAAGTGGGAACCCGCGTTTCACCACCCCGTACGCGCTGTAGTACCGCGTGCTGCCCCGCATCGGTTCGCCGATATCTTCGCGTTGGGTCGGGAACGCGGGGCTCGGATACTGGGTTTCGAGCCAGTTGACCACCGCCTCCACGCGATCGACGTCCTGATACGTGATGTTGTGCTCCTCGCACAGCTTTGCCGTGACGTCGATGTGCGGGATGTTGTAGCCGGCAAACGAGTAGATGCGATAGAGGGTCTCGAGAAACAACCACTCCCTTCCAAGATTGGCGGTGATCGCGGCGAGTGTGGTTTCGGTGTCTCCGACGAAACTGTACGTGAGCTGTCCGCGATTGGTGCCCGCGTACGCGTGGTAGAAACCCGCGTTCCCCTCGAGCGCCGTCTCTCGGCTGCGCTGTCCCCGTTTCGCGAGCGACACGGCGAGCATGGCGTTGCGCACGGAGGCCCCTTCGCGCAGACCGCCACTCTCCAGATTCCCTCCAGCCAGGTTCACACACAGGCCGATCGCATGTGTGATCTGTTCCTCGGTCAAGCGCATGACTTTCGCCGCTGCAACCGCCGCGCCAAAGATGCCGAAGACCGGACCCGCGTGGAAGCCGCGCGCCATCATCGTCGGGATGAAGTCAGCCGCCATCCGCTCCATGACCTCGTAGCCCGCCACCAAACCCGTAATGAAGTCCCGACCGGATGCACCGGTTGTTTCTGCCGCGACAAAGGCGGCGGGGATGATACTGGCTCCCGGGTGGGTCAGCATGCGGAACGTGTCCCACTTGCCACCAGCCAGCAACATCTCCGTGTTGGCGAACGCCGCGCCACCAGTCGTGACCTTACCGCCGTTCACCATGATGGTGGCGCCGGTACGCACACCGGCTTCTTCGTCGATGATGAACTTCACCGCCTCCTGACCGGGAGCCCGCTCGGAGCCGAGTAGCACTGACGAGACGCCATGGAGCGTGAGGCCTTCGGCGCGATCGATCACCGGAGGCGGCAGGTCCTCAAAGCGAAGAGCGGCCACCCATCGTCCGAACTGTCGACTCAGGGAAGCGGATGTGGCAGCCGCGCGTCGCTCGTTCTGCTGCGCCGTGAGGGGGAACGCGAGGAGTGGTAAGGGCGAGGCCGCGAGAGCCGCGGCGGCCATGCCAGATCTTCGGATGAAGCTCCGGCGGTCGAGTCGAAGTCGCGCTCTCATTTCGCGCCTCCCAAGCAGGATGGCGAAAAGGGCTATGGCTTCTCGGTGGCCCGCGCTGCCTTGAGCATGTTGAACATGCCGTAATTGCCTTCGTGGCACGCGGTACTCAAACATGCCCTGCGGCTGCGGCGTCAGAGTGAGCGCCGCGGTCCACGGACGGGCCCACGTGTCAGGATCTTCGACCGTCACCTCGTATTGAAGCGTCTTCTCGTCGACGCGCCTCAAGCGCTCCACGAGCCGGAGTTTGTCGCTCGCGCCGCGGTAGGTCGTCCGACCGCTGAAGTTCGTTGTCTCGATGACGAGGACGTCACCTTCCCACCGGCCCCGTGCGTCGCCCAGGGATTGCCGGGTTGTCGACGCGAGGTGCGCCCGACCGTCGAGTGGGACGAGCCGCGTCTCATGGATCATTTCATAGGTGATGGCGAGGAAATCGGGGCTTTGGATAATCCGGATGTTCGCGTTGTAGACGGCTGGAAACATCGCGCCAGGCACGCCCCCGAAGGTGATGCACCTGTCGTACTGCGTAAAGTCCTCGGGCCCGTTGAAGGGTCCGTTGCCAAAGCTGCCTCGTGGTTGCCGTCGCTGGCGTTCCTGCGCCTGCGCCGACGTGGGAGGGAGCCGGCCATCGGGCGGATCGATCACGAGCGACGTCCGTCGCGAGGCTGTCGATCGTTCCAGCCAGTGTGGCGGCGGCGACGTGGGAGAACCCACTGCGCCGGCGTTCGATGTATCGACAGCAAAGACGTCGATCTCGTCGAGGGCGGCTTCCGCCTGCTTCTGCGTGCGTGCTAAGCGCTGCGCGTATTCCGAGTCTGTCAGGCTCTGCCGAGTCCCGAACTCTGCCGGACGTTCGAACGGTACGCCGAACTCGGGTTCACTGGTCCACGTACCTTGGAGATCCGGATGTCCCCACGGCGTGCGCGGCACTGCAGCTGGGCGGTCAACCGCTTTGTAGCTCCCTGTCGCGGATGCCGCCGCGTTGCCCTGAGCGGCTGTGGCAGTAGCCGTCAGGAGCGACACGCCGAGGACCCATATACTGACCACCGCTGCCGCCCATCCTTCGACGTGTCTCGTCATCGCGTTCCCCTTTCGTTGTTATTTACGATGCTGGCTCGATCCTGAGCACGGCGCCGTCTTTCTCGTGATCGGTCACCAGATACAGAAGCTCGTCGGGTCCCTGGCGCACGTCCCGAATGCGCAGCCGCAGGTCGACGAGCAGCGGCTCGCGACGGAGTTCTTCCAGATTCTCGTTGATGAGGATTCGCTGCAGCTGACCGGTGCCGGGAATCTCGCCGAAGCGCATGCCACCGACGAACACGTCCCCCTTCCACTTCGGCAGGCGACTCCCAGTGTAAAAGGCCAGTCCGGATGTCGAGATCGACGGCATCCAGAAGACGACCGGATCCTCGAATCCCTCGCGCTGGAACTGCTTCGACTGCCAAGGGCCGGGATAGGTGCGTCCCAGGCTGACGAGAGGCCAGCCGTAGTTGGCGCCCGGGCGCAGAATGTTGATCTCATCACCGCCGTTCGGCCCCATTTCCAGCTCCCAGATCCGGCCCGTACCCGGATGGACGGCCAGACCGAGCGTGCTGCGATGACCCAACGTGAAAATCTCAGGCCTGTAGCCGGACTTGCCGACGAACGGGTTGTCTGGTGGCACGGTGCCGTCTTCACGCAGGCGCAGCACCTTGCCGGCCAGGCTGTTCGTGTTCTGTGCGGCATCGCCAAGAGCTCCGAAGGTGCTCACGTAAAGCATTCCGTCCGGGCCGATCACCATCCGTGACACGCAGCTCGCATCCTCCACGACGAAGAGATCGCGCACGTCGGTCAGCGCCCGGCCATCCCAGCGTCCGCGTGCGACCGCAAGGGAGGAGGCCTTCTCGCCGCGGGGTTTGTCGTAGGTGAGATAGATGAATTGATTCTCGGCAAATCGGGGATGAAGCACGACGTCGAACAAACCGCAAAGGCCCTGCGATCGCACTTCGGGCACGCCGGCCACCGGCTGCGGGTCCAGGACGCCGTTGCGAATCACACGCAGTCGGCCGGGCCGCTCGGTTACGAGCATCGCGCTTGCCCCGGGCGCAGTCGAGGGGTCTGGCAGGAATGCGAGGCTCCACGGGTTCGCCAGCCCACGGGCAAGGACGACCACCCGGATGTCCTGTCCCTCGGCGGTTTTGTACGTGACCGGATGATCCGGGGGCGGCGGCACGACGATCCCGCTAGGTGCCACCGGGATGGCGCCTTTCATCGGCACGCGCTGCTGGGCGATCAGCGGCCCGACGACGATTTCCAGGAGAACAAGGGCGAGCGTGAGACAGAGTGTCGAGAGCCAAGTCTGTTTCATGGCCAGAGCATATCCCAACAAAAACCTAACGATCTTTTTCTCGCTCGAGAAGCCCGCGCGCGATGATGAGGCGCTGGAGCTCGTTTGTACCGCCTCCTATCAAAAGAAGAGGCGCATCCCTGTACAAACGCTCAACCGTGAAGTCTTTGGATACCCGTTGCCGCCCATGATCCGCATCGCCTCCAGCGTTACTTCGGCGGCAGTTTCCGTGGCAAACAGCTTGGCCATTCCCGCCTCGAGATCGCAGCGCTCGCCCCGGTCCTTTTTCGCGGCGGCCGAATAGATCAGCAGCCGCGAGGCTTCGATCTTCGTGGCCATGTCGGCGAGCTTGATCTGAATGGTCTGGTGCTGGGCAATCGGCTTGCCGAACGTGACGCGCTGTTGTGCATACCGGATCGCCTCCTCGAACGCGGCGCGGGCCAGCCCGAGCCCGCGGGCGGCCACATTGATCCGCTCGGTTTCGAGCCCTGTCATGACGTGCTTGAATCCGAGGCCTTCGGCCCCGCCAACAAGATTGGAGGCGGGAATCGGAAAATTGTCGAAGTGCAATTCCGTCGTCTCGACGGTCTTGTATCCCAACTTATCGATGTCTCGACCTACCGTGAGACCCGGGGCGCCCTTCTCGAAAACAAAAGCGCTCATGCCACGGTGGGCCGGCTGGGAGGTCGGATCGGTCTTGGCCAGGAGCAGGAAAACGTCCCCGTAGCGACCGTTGGTCACCCACATCTTCGAGCCGGTCACATAGTAGATGTCGCCCTCACGGCGTGCGCGAGTGGTAATCGACTGAAGGTCCGTTCCCGCGTTGGGTTCCGACAAGCAGATCCCACCGCGGGGTTCACCTTTAGCCAGCCGCGGAAGGAATCGCTGTTTCTGTTCTTCAGTTCCATATCTGACAAGAACGTCGCAGAGCACGAGATGCGAGCCGATGACGCCACCGAGCGCCATCCACCCGCGAGAGAGCTCCTCGAATACCAGGGCGAAGGTGGTGTAGTCCACCGGACTGCCACCGTAGGCCTCCGGGACGTTCAGTCCGAACAGCCCCAGTGCCTTCATGGTGCTAACGAGGCCATGGGGATACTCGCCTTTGTGCTCGAAATCGGCGGCGACCGGGATGACCTCTCGCTCGACGAACTCGCGAATCGTCCGGGCGACGAGCTTCTGCTCATGAGCGAGCTCGAGCATGACACCTCCCATTCAAATCACGCCCTCGCGTTTCCACTGTGCCACGGTTTCGCGATCGAATTTCAGTTCCTCGAGGATTGCCTCACTGTGCTGTCCCAGCGCGGGAATGTTCCCGATCCTCGGGTCGACGCCGTCCATGCGGACGGGAGGTACCAGGGCGGGAATCGGCCCCACCGGCGAGTCGATTTGCCGCCAGGCACCGCGAGCCGCCAGCTGCGGATGCTCGATGAACTCGCTCACCGAATTGATGCGTGCATTTGCGATCTGTGCCGACTCGAGTCGCGCGATGACCTCGGGTGCGGAGAGAGTGCAGAAGACGTGCTCGATCATCGCATTCATCATTACTCGATTCTGGTTTCGACGATGGTTCGAGAGAAACCGCTCATCGTCGGCGAACTCCGGTTTTTGCAGCACGTCAGTGCAGAATCGTGCCCATTCGCGATCGTTGTGGATACCGAAGATGACCGGTCCGTCGCGCGTCGTGTACGGCCCATACGGGGCGATGGTCGCATGGCTGGCGCCTGTTCTACCCGGCGCCGCCCCTCCCAGCGTGTAGTACATCGCGTAGCCCATCCACTCGCCCAGTGCTTCGAAGAGCGAGACTTCGAGCGCGGTGCCCTGTCCCGTCTGGGCACGGACCAGCAATGCGGTCAGGATCCCGCTATACGTGTACATCCCACCCGGCAATGTCTGCGATCGAGATGCCGACCTTCGACGGCGTCTCCTCCGTGCCGGTGATCGAGACCAGCCCCACTTCACTTTGCACCAGCAAGTCGTACGCTTTCTTGTCTGCGTACGGACCCGCAGAGCCGTAACCCGTGAGCCCGCAAATGATCAATCGGGGATAGGTCGCCCGCAACGTTTGCGGCTCGAGTCCCAACCGGTCGGCCGCGCCGGGTGCGAGATTCTGGACGAACACATCGGCCTGTTCCAGCAGACGCGACATGACTTCACGTGCCTCTTCTCGCTTCAGATCGAGCGTCAGCGATTCTTTCGCGCGATTGAGCCACACAAAATGGCTGGCGAGTCCCTTGACGGCGGTGTCGTACGACCTGGCGAAATCGCCCGTGCCCGGTCGCTCGATTTTGATCACGCGGGCACCCAGGTCGGCTAACTGCCGTGTCGCGAACGGCACGGCGACCGCCTGCTCCAACGCCACGACCGTGATTCCTTCCAGGGGCAGTGAGGCCATGAATTCAAGCGGGCGACTCGAACAGCGCGGTGAGCTTACGCGCGTCGGTCACGCGCTCCATTTCCATCAGCGTTGTCCACGCGCGATCGGACGCAGCTGGTGACATCGTGCGGCTGGCGCACCCCGCGAATTTTTCAGCCAGCTCCTCGTCGGTGACCCGACCGGGGTAGCCGCGTGCTCCGTCCGCAGACTCGGCGAACACCCGCCCGTCACGCAACCGAATCGTCACACGAGCCCGTGACAGCGGGGCCGCCTGCATCAAACCGAGCGTTTGCGCGTAATGTGACGCGAGGCAGCAGCGCCTGGATCGCCGCCTCCTGGATCCGCTCGACCGTGAATGTGTCGACCCCCAGCCGGCCGAAGACCACCGCCGCCGCCGCGCAGAACGGCATGCTGAACTTCGCCTCGAGGCCCGTTGCCGGACGCGCGTGAATCAACAACTTCGGCGTCATGGAATCGACTTCGACGTCGATGGACTCGACCTGATCAGCGTTGAAGCCTTCACGCCGCTTCAGCTCGAGGAGCACATCGAGTGGCGGATGCGTGGCCGCACACGAGGGATACAACTTGACCGTGATCCCGGTCTCCACGATTTCCCAGCGGCTCCCGAGGTCGGCAACTGCCGGATCGAGCGTCGAGTGCTGACTATCCATCGCAGCCAGGTAACCCTGTGGACCGTCGAGTGCCTGCGCGCTTGCCGAAAAACCGCGCTGCGCCAACCGGGCCGCAATCAACCCGTTGCGCGCCGCCATGCCCGCGTGAAGCGGCTTCACCATCGTCCCGATGTTTTCCTTCAGTCCACAGGCAGCGGACGCGGCAATGCCCAGCGCGTGCCCCGTCGCCGCCTCATCGAGACCGAGAATCCGTGCCGCGGTCGCCGCGGCCCCCAATGTGCCGATGGACGATGTGCAGTGCCATCCCCGTTCGTGGTAATGGCGGGGATTCATCACATGCCCCAGGCGGCATTCGAGCTCGAATCCCACGATAAAAGCGTCGGTGAGCACGCTGGCAGGCGCGTGCACCACCTCGGCCGAAGCCAGCGCGGCCGGCACGAGAGCACAGCTCGGGTGCGCGAGCGACACAAAACACATGTCATCGTAATCGAGCGCATGTGCCGCCACCCCGTTGGCCAGCGCCGCCCAACTCGGGCTTGTCAGGTCACGAGTTCCGAGAATCCGACACTCGCCGCGTCCCTCTTCGAGCGCCATCTTTTGTACGACGCGCGCAGCCGGTTCGACAGCGCCCGCGAGGATGACGCCTATCGTGTCGCGGATGGCAGCGGTCGCACGGTCACGCGCCGGTGGTGGAGGAGTGGCTTTGACCACAAATTCTGCGATTCGCATCGTCCCGCTCTTGGTGGCGATCGTCACAGTTTTCACTCCTGAAAATCGAAAGGTGCCAATATCATACGCGCCGGAGCCATTTCCGTGCGTGTGCGAAGGGAGGTCCCGTGACTGTCGTCAGTCGCGTCGAGTCGCCGGGCACGACCTCGACGGGACTGTTCCAGTGGCTTCGTGAAGGCACCCCGACCGCCAAGCGGGGCCTGCTTGCGGCCTCCCTTGGATGGATGCTCGACGGTTTCGACATCATGTTGTATGCCTTGGTCATCGGAGCCCTTCTGCGCGATTTTTCGATTTCCACGGCCACCGCCGGATTTCTCGGATCGTTGACGCTTGTCGCGTCGGGGATCGGGGGCGTGCTCTTCGGCGCCATCGCCGACCGCTTCGGCCGGCGGCGCGCGATGATCGGCAGCATTCTCGTCTACTCAATCTTTACCGCGGCGTGTGGACTCGCACAGACGGTCTGGCAGCTCGGCATCTTTCGCTTCCTGCTCGGACTGGGAATGGGGGGTGAGTGGACGAGCGGCGCCGCACTCGTTTCAGAAACATGGCCCGACAGGCACCGGGGGAAGGCCGTGGCATTGATGCAGAGCGCGTGGGCCGTGGGATATGCCGCCGCAGCGATTGTGGTGGCGCTTATCCTCCCTCGATTCGGCTGGCGGGCCGTCTTCCTCATCGGCATCCTGCCGGCGCTGCTGACGCTCTGGATCAGGCAGGGGGTGCACGAGTCAGATGTCTGGCTTCGCTCCCGGACGGCCCCGCCTGAATCGCGCACTCCCATCCGTGAAGTGTTCAGCGGACGGTACGCGACAAGCACCGCGCTGCTGACGTTCCTCAGCCTGACGACGATCTTTCGGTACTGGGGCTTGAATCTTTGGGTGCCGGCGTACTTGTCGCTTCCCCCAACGCGAGGCGGTCTTGGCTTCAGCACGTCGCTGACGACGCTGCTGGTGGTGACGATGCAGGTGGGCACGTTCTTCGGATATGTTTCATTCGGTTACGTGAGCGATGCCTTCGGCCGGCGCAGAAGTTTCGTGGCGTACCTCCTTGTGGCCGCTGCCCTCATTCTCGTCTACGCCAACACGAGGAGTGTTCTTTGGCTGCTTGCGCTCGGACCGCTCGTGGCCTTTTTCGGGACAGGCTTCTTCTCGGGATTCGGGGCGGTGACGGCTGAGATTTACCCCACTTCAGTTCGGGCCATCGCGCAAGGCTTCACGTTCAATGTTGGTCGTCTTGGCAGCGCGGTCGCCCCGTTCGCTGTCGGCTCGTTAGCGCAGACGCGTGGCTTCGGAACCGCGTTCGGACTGTTGGCCGTAGCGCTGTTATTGGGCGCGATGACCTGGATCTGGTTGCCGGAAACACGAGGGCGGAGCCTCGCTTGAGTTCACCTGTTTTTGCGGACCGCTTTTCGATCGCCCTCGGCGCCGCGCACCATCAGGTGCGTGACCTTCCCCTGAGCATCCTTGATGAACTCGAAGCCGTTCGGCGTCGCAGTTGACATGAATTGCGTGTCGGATTGCACGAACAGCGGAAGCTTGGGTTCATTCAGACCCTGTACAAACAGCAGGTCGTCGGTGACGGTGATGATGACCTCACGCCCCGGCGACAGTTCGTACACGCCCGCGTAGGTTGCGACAGTTTCCGGTTTCACTTTGACCCCGGTGGCCCCCGTGAGACGGCCGCGATCGCGCTCGTTGTCGCAGACGTCCTCCAGCAGATCGGTGTCCGCCGCCAGCAGCCGCTCGGCTTTCACCGTGAACGGTTTGGTAAACACCTTTGGATCGTCAATCGTGATTTCAAATTCCATGTGTCCGAAGTCGCGACGCCGCAGGCGTTCGGTAATCCGAAGGGCTTCGGTTTGTGGATGTCCGGCGCTGTCGAGCCAGCCGCTGTCGTTGAATCCCGAGCTCGTGATCACGAGCGTCTCTCCCTCCCAGCGCCCGACCGAGTACCCCAGCCAGGTAGGATTCGGATCCTTCGGGAGATCACGGCCATCCGTAAAGATGGTGCGATGCGGGCTGTTTGGAGACTCGTACAACATCACGATAATTCCCGGCGTCTGGACGATCCGGGTCAGGTTGAAGAAGTTGTGGAACGGGAGGCTGACCGGAAGGCATTTTGCGAGGGGACTGTCCTTCCGGGAATCGCGCACGCGCTGGAGGAACAGCGCTTCGGCCCAGGGCTGGATGTCCTCCGGTTTGAGATCCTGCGCAATGTTGAAACGGTGGAGCGGGCTCGCGCCTCTCCAGATACCAGACAGGTCCGGCTTGCCGTCTGCCGTCTTGGGCGCCGGTGCAGCCAGATTGGGCTTGCCGTCGGGCAGCCGCGGGATTCCCGGAGTGGGGTAGTTCAGCCACTGGGCGGAGCCGGCCGTCGACAGCAGAACCGCCAGGACCGGCACGGCGAGAGCACGGGGCAGACAATGAGCGTTCATAGGAATCCCCCGGGCCGGATTATAAGCATGGGGCGAAGGTAATGGGTCATTTTCATTGAGAGTAGCCGCCGGCCCTCCTTCACGAGTCGCGGATCACCGCGGATCATCGCGGATGGGCGAACGGCAGCCTGGCGAAAGCCAGGCTCGTGGAAGGTGAACGGTCGAACGGATAAGAGCGGCGCGACGAACATTTCCCGCTCTTATCCGTTCGACCGTTCACCTTCCACGCGCACCTACGGTGCGGCCGTTCGCCATGAGAGCCGGCGGAGAGCCGGTCCACAGTCGTCACGCCAGGGTAATAGATCCGTGTAAATCCGCGACAATCCGCGTCCCGTGATCCCTTTTCCTGTGACGTCATCGTAGCGGGGAAGCCTGTTCGATATGGTAATATGGCCATAGTATGGTAAAAATGACATTTACCTTCGATGAACGCACGGCCGGGACGCTTCGTCGGGCGGCGTCACGGCTCCGCAAGCCGCAGAGCGCCATCGTCCGAGAGGCTGTCCAGGATTATGCGGACCGGATCGGTCGCCTGAGTGAGGAAGAACGCCGGCGGATGTTGGCGGTGGTGGATCGCGTCATCGCGCGGCCTCTCACCCGCAGCCAGGCCGCCGTGAACGTGGAGATTGCCGGGATTCGCGCCGCCCGGCGGGCCGGCGGCCGCCGCAAACGCTCTACATGATTCATCTCGACACGTCCGCGCTCGTCGACGCGTTGACCGGCCCGAAGAGGTCCGCACTCCGACTACGCCACTTGATTGATGATGGCGAACGCATCCTGCTCAGCGCGCTCGTTCTCTTTGAGTGGCGCCGGGGTCCACGGATACCCGAAGAGATTGCCGATCAGGAGGCGCTGTTTCCGTCGGCGGACGCGATTCCCTTTGGATCCGCTGAGGCGTTGCTGGCCGCGAAAATCTACCGAGACATGAAGCGGCCGCGTGGCAGGGAACTCGACATTGCCATCGCGGCGTGTGCGCTCGCTCACGAGTCGCAGCTGTGGACATTGAATCCCAAAGACTTCCGGGACATCCCGAGTCTGAATCTTCTGGGTGGAGCGACCGATCGTGTTCCCGTCTGATCCAAGACCGGTGCGCTCTTACCGGAGAACGAGCCGTCATAAACTTCCTGGAGAACGAATATGGCTTCCATCGAGAAGTTCTGCGCAACCGGCGTCTTTGACCCAACCACCTATAGCCAAGGTATCAAGGTTACTCAAGCCCAGACCATGCTGTTCCTCTCCGGGCAAGTTGCCTACACGACCGAAGGGGGTGTCGCATGTCGCGGCGATTTCAAGGGGCAGGGGCGCGGGGCCTTCGAGGCGATCAAAGCGCTCGTCGAGTCCCAGGGTGGAACGATGGCCAGCATCGTGAAGATCACGACCTACGTGACCGACATGCGCTACCGGGTGGACCTTGTTCCGCTGCGCGAGGAATTTCTCGGCAAGAAGGGGCCAGCATCAACGCTCGTGGAGATCTCGGCGCTTGCGCATCCGGATTGGATGGTCGAGATCGAGGCGATCGCGGTGATTTGAAACGGGCCTGTGGCTGGGGACCGCCATCCGAATGTCAACCGAACCGACGTCATTCGGCCACCGGGCTACAGAACGGGTTGCTGTCCCAAACCAAACCTGGATTCGGCCCATCGGTGACCGCAAAGCACGGTGGCACCAGATGTCCCCAGAAATTCCCCTTTCGTTTCCAGGACAATTCGGTCGGAAGCGTATATGTCCCGAAGGTATCGACTCCTCTCACCGTAAGGCCCCTGAAATCATTCAGGAACACCCTCGCGCCAAACTGGGTACTTGCCGCCTGCACCAAGAGAAGGCCTACCGCCGTGCCTCGTACGATATTTCGAGTCACAGTCCCCGTTTGAATCATGTTTCCACCGAGGACGATGCCTGCTTCGACGCCTGTACCGTTGATTACATTATCTCGAATGACTCCTTCGACAGTCCCCTGACCCGGACCGATGGCTGTCCGCAGCATCGCATTTGCCGAGTTGAAAGGCCCTGTCAGCATGTTCCCCTGGATCAGCGTACCGACCGCGCGAAGATCAACGACCTCCTGGACTAGCAGTGGGCAAATGCCGACCGGCGCGGGGTCAATCCCAGGTATAGAGCAGTCTGCGCTCGTTGCGCAGAACCGGTTCACGGCCAAGCCGTTCATGTCTACGCATCGCGCCGCTCGCTGGACCGTTTGAGCTTGCATTAAGCCAGCAGGACGGATGCCCACACCAGCCTGGACCACTTCGTTGTTAATCACACGAGTTCCCTTGGAGTTGGTAGCCACATAGATGGCTGCGTGCGACTTGCCCACGCTGGAGCCAGGCAGGGACAGATAATTGCCTGTCACAACGTTGTCATCATTTCCCTCGTATGTGCCGTCATGGCTATTCGGAAATTGATACAAGCGTCCCCCCACAATGATGTTGTGGAGCACTTGCAGCGGAAACGACGCGACGGCGATCCCGTCATCCGCCTCCACGAAAAGACCATCAGGCACCACCCGGCCAGGCATGGCGGGAGCGCCTGGGCTCGACAGGTTGTTGCGAACCACCCGGTTACGGTCTGAATCGCGTCTGATCGCAATGCCGACGCCGTTCGTCCAGGTGATGACGTTGTTGTTGACCTTCGCGTCGTCCACACGGAGAAACGTGATCCCGGAATCACGGACGTGGATCTCATTGTCGCGGATGTGATGGCCATCATCTCCTGGGTTCTTGGAATCGATGGCAATGATGCCGAAGTCGAAGCGTGAACCTGTCTGGCCGATCGTGCAATTCTGGAGGTTCACGTCCCGGTCGCCAGTTATGATGATTGCCGCCTCTGGCACTGAAGGCACGTAGGTTGCCGCAGACGTCCCGGTGCCCATAGTGAGCGGCAGGATGCGATGCCCATGGCAGTCGAGCGTCGTAAACGATCCCAGTTCAAGCGTCTCGCTGATTGTGATATCCACATCGAGCACGCAGGCGTGACGAGTGGCCCGTGTGTTGGGCGGGCAGGTAGACTCCTCGGCGACAAGGCCTGACCCGAGTGTCGCCGCTACAATAACCAACGCCAGAACGCACGTTCGCAGCCGGACCATAAGCACCTCCGTAACCCCCAAAACGGTGCATTGCCGGCAATCCGGACAGTCGCAGCTCTTTCGCACTAAAATGCGTGACATTCCCATCAGAAATCAGGGCATGAATGCACGACGACCAGCCCGAGGCGGAATCGACCTTCCAGTTGCTCGAACGCGCCCGCTCGGGCGATCAGGATGCGGTCAACCGTCTCTTCGCACGCCACGTCCGCCCGCTTCGACGCTGGGCGTCGGGCAGACTGCCCAAGTGGGCACGCGACATGGCCGATACCGACGACCTTGTCCAGGAAACGCTCCTTCAGACATTTAAGAGAATTGGGCAGTTCGAGCCTCGAGGCGTCGGGGCGCTTCACGCGTATCTGCGGCAGGCTGTTCTCAACCGCATCCGGGAAGAGCTACGACGCAAAGGGCGGCGGCCGGACGGGACGGGCCTCACCGGTCTCGAAGCCGAAAGCCATTTATCGCCGCTCGAGCAGGCCATCGGCAGCGAGGCGATCGAGCGCTACGAGACGGCGCTCGCGCGGCTCAGGCCCGAAGACCAGGACACCATCATCGGCCGCGTCGAGTTGGGCTACACGTACGAAGAACTGGCCGAGGCACTCGGCAAGCCCACTCCAGACGCGGCGCGAAAGGCTGCGCAGCGCGCCTTGATTCGGCTCGTGGAGGAGATGGAGCGTGGCGGACGATGAAGAACGTCTAGAGGACATCGCTTCGGCGATTCTCGATGGCACGGCCGTCGACTGGGAGACTGCTGAATCGAAGTTGGATGGTGGGAAGCGTCCGCTGGTCCAGCACCTGAAGGTCATCGCAGCTCTCGCCGATGTCCACCGCCTGCCTGCCACGTGGGGTCACCTTCAGCTGATCGAGCGGATTGGCAACGGCACATTCGGCGAGGTCTATCGAGCGTGGGATCCACGCCTCGATCGGGAAGTGGCGCTCAAGCTTCTGCCGGCCGCCGCCCACCCCACCAGCGATCCGGCTTCTTTCGTCATTCCCGAAGGCCGCTTGCTCGCCCGCGTTCGTCACAACAACATCGTCACGATTCACGGCGCGGAGCAGATCGGTGGCCAGATCGGACTCTGGATGGAGCTTGTCCGCGGGCGCACACTCGAACAAATGCTTCGTCAGGGAACTCGGTTCAGTGCCGGGGAGACGAGCCGAATCGGTCGCGATCTCTGCAGCGCCGTCTCGGCCGTGCACGACGCCGGTTTGCTGCATCGCGACATCAAGGCGCACAACGTCATGGTCGCCGACGACAACCGGGTCGTCTTGATGGATTTCGGAACCGGACGGGAGCTCGGGGACGGGTTGATTTCGGACCTGGCCGGGACGCCGCTTTATGTCGCGCCGGAAGTGCTCGACGGGAAACCGGCGAGCGTCCAGAGCGATATCTACAGTCTCGGTATTCTTCTTTTTCATGTTCTGAGCGGCAGGTATCCGGTCGAAGGCGCAACGGTCGCCGACATTCGTCAGGGCCACAAGACCGGTTCACGTGTCAGCCTTCGCGCCGCCCGGCCTGACGTGCCTTCGCGGCTCGCGCGTGTCATTGAGCGCGCCATCGATCCCATGCCCGACCGTCGTTTCCAGCGCGCTTCCGCATTCGAAGCGGCCCTGCACGATGCGACGGCTGAAATTGCGCGACGCCGGCTGATCGCCGGCGCCATCGCCGCGACCCTGGTCCTTGTCGCAGGCGGCCTGGCGTGGCGCTCGAGCGGCCGCGCCACGCCGGAGCAGGTTCCCACCATTGCGGTGCTACCGTTCGAAACCCGCGACCCAGCGGCCGGCAGTGACGAGTTTGCCGATGGCCTGACAGACGAGATTCAGCGGAATCTCGCAGTGATTCAGGGCCTGGCCCTGCGATCCTCCGGCTCGTCGTTTGCGTTCAAGAATCGCCAGCGCGATCTTCGCGAGGTTGCGTCTCTGCTCGGAGTGGATTTCGTGCTCGAAGGATCGGTGTCTCGGGCTGACAACACGTTGCAGATCAATGCGCGATTCACGCGAATCGCCGACTCCGCTGTCATCTGGAAGGACGCGTTCAATCGGGAAGCAAAGGCTCTTCCGGACATTCTCGATGAAATCTCGCTGGCCATCGTCAACCAGCTGCGAGTGACGCTCGGACAAGGGCAGCGCCGCTACAATCTCGATCCGGACCTGTATTATCCGTTCCTCCGAGCGCGCGCATTTCACGGCCGCCGAGGCCCCGAAAACTCGGCGAGAGCCGCGGAGTTGTTTCAGCAGGTGGTGTCGAGTGCGCCGGACTACGCTCCAGCCTGGGCAGGCCTGGCAAGTGCACTGGCACAACTTTCCCGACCGTCGCCAGGCGAGGAGATCATTCCGCTCGATCCAAGGCTTGGGCCGGCGGCGCTGAAGGCCATCCAGCTCGATCCGCTGCTCGCCGAGGCGCACGCCGCGGTCGGGAATATGTATGCCCACGATCGCGATTGGGTAAATGCGCGCATGTCATTTTTGAAGGCGCTTGCACTCAACCCCACCCTGACCGACATGCACACCGATTTCGTGCTGGGAGTATTGATGCCTCTCGGTGACGCCGACGAGGCGCTGCGCCAGCTCGGTGCGGCTCGGATCGTCGATCCCTTGTCGCTCGACGTGAGAAGAACCGAAGCTCATGTGTTCATCGAGGCTGGCCGATACGCCGACGCCATCGAGAACTGTCGCTGGATCAAACAGCACGATCCGGCGTTTCCGTACGTCGATCTCTGGCTCGGCCGCGCGCTCTACTTTTCCGGAGAATTCGATGAAGCACAAGAGGCGCTCGACCGCGCCGGGCCCCAGTTCTGGGGGTACGTAGGCTACCTGCTCGCAGTCAGCGGACACCGCGAAGAAGCCGAAGCCCTGGCTGCCAAGAACCCCGATTCTCCGTCGAGAACGATGCTCATCTACGCCGGCCTGGGCGATAAGGATCGGGCGTTTGACGCGCTGGTTCGCACCGCCGAGATCAACTGGTGGCGCGCCGCGACCTGGCTCCACAGACCCGAGATGGTTCTTCTGCGAGGCGATCCCCGGATGCCGGCGCTGCGCAAGAAGCTCGGCCTTCCCAACTAGGGCGCCATTCTCGACAGAGACACTCCAACCTACACGGGGCGGGCGAGCCGCAGTGTCCGGATTTCAGCGCTCGCACGTTTATGAGAAGTGCAGCCCTGTCGGGCGGATGGGCGCGTACGTCCTGTGCATCCTGGGACGACTACGAGCCGGCAGTGCTCATCCGCAAGGACGGGTAACGCACCGATATTCAGTCGATCGCGCCCTCGTGGACGACTGACGTCGAGCTCGTTCGTGCCCTGTCGGAGGCCGCCCGGTCAACAGAATCGCCTTGAAACCCCGCTCGCCCTCTGCGACAGAGCCGTCCCCCGTGTCCGGTTTTTCTGGGCACCACATTTAATGGAGTTGAACGGACGCCCGTCGATGAGATGAGTCGGACACGGCACAGGAGACTTCTGTTACGGACTTACTTGGCTCGACGAGCCAGCTAGCTCGCTCATCCGCGGAGAAGATAATGGATGTTGTCAAATTAGCGCTTGCGGTCTTACTCGGCGCATTGGCCACTGGATGTAAGGATAAGAATCCCGCAGGACCGAGCCCGCCAGCGGCCCCGGCCGTTACCGACCTGGTCATCACCGGCGTCGACGCGGTTCTGACAGGCGTCTCCACGACCTACACCGCAACGGCCACGTTTTCCGATGGCACCACGCGAGCAGCGATGCCGACTTGGACCAGCAACAACACGGACGTCGGTAGTGTGGACAGCGCCGGTCGCCTCGAGGGGCACACCCATGGTTCGACAAGTCTGATGGCTTCCTACGAGGGGCTCACTGCGTCGAAGACCATACACGTGGTCAATAACTACGAAGGAAATTGGACCGGCACCTACGTCATCAGGGCTTGCGATGACTCGGGCATCTATAAAGACGGCGTCTTTGGAGGCACACTTACGGACGTGCCGTGGTGTCAAGCCTTCGATCGCCTGGGTTCCGTGCACTCCATCATGCTGGCGCTCTCTCAGACGGGCAGTAATCGCAGCGAGATTCGTGCACGCATGCCTGAGATTGACAGTCAAGGATGCTACTTATCTGTTTGTGTGCGTCGGTATACCGGCAACATCACTGGGGTCGTGACCACTGACGGACGCCTGAATCTTGGTGGGACCTTGCGCGTACTGGACTGGTGGGAGGGCGAGCCCGCCATAGAAACGTTGCACATTGTGGCGTGGTATACGAACCTTAATGGCTCCGGCGTGATGGCAGGACGCTGGTCGCAAAACCGGGTCGCGGTCATTGGCGTCGGCAATGTGTACACGACAAACGAGCTCGTCACGATGACGCGAACGGCGAATGAGGGCAATTTGAAGGCTCGGGCCGGGCCGACGCGCAGCGAGCGATCCGCACTGTCCGGATTTCAACTCCACCACCTTGAAGGGAGTGAACGCCTGGGCCCCGTGACTTTCGAAGTCACCCACATTACACCCACGCGTTAGCTCGGTGTCACTGAGCAGCCAGCGGCGTCGTGGTGAGGTTCGGAGAAAACTGACCTTGGGGCACGAGAAGAAGAGTACGGACCATGAGCGCGATGATCACCCGGCTTGGGAACGTCATCAGTGTTCGGACTATCGTCGAGAATTGACGTCGAGCTCGTTCGCAACTGACAGACGATACGAACGATCAACTTGGAACGGGGGGGCTGGCTATGAAGTACGCTCTCGTCATCCTCGTGCTCTTGAGCCTTTTTGGATGCTCCGAGGGAACCGCCCCACGCGCGCCAACTGCTCCTGATCCGCCGGTCCCGACTGCTCCAGATCCGCCCGTCCCACCTGCTCCTCTTCCGCCCAACCAGCCACCCCGGTTGGCGACCCTCTGGGTAGTGGTGATTGAGGAGGGCGCCAGAGGCGCGTCGTGTGTTCCGGGTGCGACAGTTGAAATCGTACGAGGGGAGGGCCTCGGCCAAAGTCTTAAGCAGACTACTCCGTGCAGTTGGTGGGACCCGGACTACGACTTGGTCTTCAGAGGCCTGACCCCGGGCGCCGCGTTGACCCTTCGTGCCTCAGCCTCGGGCTACGCCGCGAAGGAAATGACCGTGGTTCCAATATTGGGAAGAGTGCAGACAGCAGTAGCCATTGAGCTGGCCTTCATCCCCTGATGCGCTCAATCCCACGTCTTGCCACCCCTCTCATCGTTTTGGCTGCGAGTCACTACGGATGCAACAGCGGGCCGCCCGACGCTCCGACGTCTGCGGCCGCGTCCGTGAGCGAAGGCCTTGTTCAGGCGACACAGGCGGGCCGAACGAGGATTTTCATCGCCCTGCCTTCGAGTGGAGCGGACAGGAATGTCCCCGTAAATGGAGACGGGTGACCGCCCACCCCTACCGTCGTTGCGACCCGACTTCGTTTCTGCTCCATCGTGTCACCTCTCGTAAAATGGCGGCGGCTCGATCCCCAGCGTGCGCAGATAGACTGACGCTGGCAGCGGAGCATGCCGAGCGCTTGGCCTAGGCGCCACAGGAGCACAATATGGCTACCATCGAAAAATTCTGCGCGGCGGGGGTCTTCGACCCGACCACCTACAGCCAGGGAATCAGGGTCACCGAGGCTCAGACCATTCTGTTTCTCTCCGGACAAGTCGCCTATACAGCCGACGGCGGTGTCGCATGTCGCGGCGATTTCAAGGGGCAGGCGCGCGGGGCCTTCGAGGCGATCAAAGCGCTCGTCGAATCTCAGGGTGGAACGATGGCCAGCATCGTGAAGATCACGACCTATCTCACCGACATGCGCTACCGGATCGACCTCGTTCCACTGCGCGAGGAATTTCTCGGCAAGAAGGGACCAGCATCAACGCTCGTGGAGATCTCGGCGCTTGCGCACCCGGATTGGATGGTGGAGATTGAGGCGATCGCGGTGATCTGAACGACTCTCAATTCTTAATGGCCACTGAAGACGAACGTTGTGCGGAGGCGACGAAATTTCGGCGCATTGACGAGGCGTTTCGCAACGGCGACCTGGATGGCCTGCGCGCGGCTGTTGATGATCCGGCTGTCGTCCCGAACGGCCGCATGCCAGACATGATTGGCTCGTGTCTGGTGTATGCGATCTATCACAGCCCTCTGAATTTCATCCGCACGCTGCTCGAGATCGGCGCCAACCCGAATGCTCCTGTGGACGATGGCTTTCCGCCGCTCATTGCGGCACTCAGTTGCACGCGTGAGGTGCCCGGAGCGGAGCGCCGCACGGATGTCGACGAGATTATCCGGTTGCTCCTGTCGTTTGGCGCCGACCCCAATCAGCGCGGTCTCAACGACTACACGCCGCTCCATATGGCAGTGGCCGAGCGCAATGCGCTCGCGGCTCAGCTGCTCCTGGACGGTGGCGCAGATCCCGAGCTGCGCACGCGGATCGACGAGCGTGAGACACCCCTCGAAATGTCCGAGCGCGCTGGACTGACGGACATGGCGGCCCTGCTCACACGGAAAGGACAGCCCCTTCGCACGCGTCTCCGATCGGGTCTGACATTACTGTCCGACTTCCCCGGCACCGGTGAACCGGTGCGCCGCCAGCAGAATTACAGGATTCGCCTTCGTCTTTGGCTGAACACGGGACAGGCGGTCCGTTGGCAGACGGCCTGGGGGCACGTGGACGTGGCAAGCCTGGACGACAACGGCGAAACGCTCACGACCGAAGTTCGCATCGATCGACGCTCGCTCGTCAACGGTCTGTTCTACGGCGTGGAGGGCATGCGCATTGGTGGGACGCGGCGGTTTGAGATCGCGCCCCATCTGGCGTACGGCGATCGCGGAGTTCCCGGGGTGATTCCCGCGGGCGCGGTGCTCACGGCCGAGGTCGCCATACTCGAGGCACGTGCGAGGGTGTGAACGCCTCGCGCAGGCTGAAGCCTGCGCGCTACATCCAATGGATGACCCTTGCTGAACGCCCGCGCGCAGGCTGGAGCCTGCGCGCTACACCCCAACGGATGACCCCCCGTAGCGCGCACGCTTTAGCGTGCGCCGCCGCCGAAGAGACTCTTACGATTTATCAACGGAACGTGTATTGTGGTGGGGCTATGGCTTACACACTGACAATCAACGGCAAGTCGGTCACGGCGGATGTTCCCGGAGATATGCCCCTGCTCTGGGCGCTTCGTGAGGCGCTGGACCTCAAGGGGACCAAGTTTGGCTGCGGAGCGGGTCTCTGCGGGGCATGCACGGTGCTCGTCGAAGGCAGACCGGTCCGATCGTGCCAGACGCCGGTTCGCACAGTCGGTGCGAAGCCCGTCACCACGATCGAGGGGTTGTCGACCGACGGTTCTCATCCATTGCAACAGGCCTGGATGGAACTGGACGTCCCACAATGCGGGTACTGCCAGGCCGGACAAATCATGGCCGCCGCGGCCCTGCTCGAGAAGACACCCAAGCCAACCGATCAAGACATCAACACGGCGATGAGCGGGAATCTCTGCCGGTGCGGCACCTATGTTCGCATTCGTCAGGCGATTCATCGTGCGGCCGAGCTCGGGAGCGGACCGCGCAAAACGGCTCAGAGATAACAAGTCTGAAGTCTCAAGTCTGAAGGCTGAAGTTAAGTTTCAAGTTGTGGGATTCAGCCTCGGACAGGAGAAGTTGAGGAACTCAGTTATGAAGACGACATTGCAAACGATCGATCGTCGGTCGTTCTTGAAAGTGACGGCGCTTGCCGGCGGTGGAATGCTCGTTGGCCTCTATTGGAAAGCCGAGCCGGTCTCGGCTCAATTCGGGACCGATCCCGCACCCGTGCCCAGTGCCTACTTCCGAATCGACGCCAACGGCACGGTGACCATCATGGCCAAGGGCCCCGAAGTCGGCCAGGGCGTGAAGACGATGCTCCCGATGCTCATTGCTGAAGAGCTCGACGTGGAGTGGAAGAACGTCAGGATCGAACAGGCTGACTTCGACGACAAGAAGTACTTCGGGCAGTTTGCCGGCGGCAGCCTGGCGACGCCCATGAACTGGCTTCCCATGCGCCAGGTGGGCGCTGCGGGACGGGCGATGCTTGTTGCGGCGGCAGCCCAGACCTGGAACGTCCCTGCGTCTGAGCTCACGACCGACGCTGGGCGCGTCGTACACCGCGGGTCGAATCGATCGAGCGGGTACGGCGAGCTGGCCGCCCGGGCCGCCACCATGTCGGCGCCGGAGCTGAAGTCCGTCAAGCTCAAAGATCCCAAGGATTTCAAAATCATCGGCCACAGCCAGCGTGGGTGGGACGTGCAAGACATCGTGACGGGGAAGCCGAGCTATGCGATCGACTTTGCGGTTCCGAACATGCTGGTGGCCGTGTACGAAAAGTGTCCGGTCTTTGGCGGGAAGCCAACCGGCGCAAACCTCGACGAGATCAAGAAGCTCCCGGGAGTGAAGCACGCATTTCTGGTCGAAGGACAGGTGAAGGACGTGCCGGTGCTCGGTTTCGAAGTGGATCTCGAGCCTGGCGTGGCAATTGTCGCCGACACCTATTGGCAGGCGCAGAGCGCCCGCAGGCAGCTCAAGGTCACGTGGGACGAGGGTCGTGGTGCACAGCAATCGAGTGTCGAGTTTGCCAAACGCGCGGACGCGCTGGCGAAGCAACCGGCGGGGAAGGTGCTGCGCAAGGACGGCGATGTCGAGGCCCAGTTTGCGAAGGCTGCGAAGGTGGTCGAGGGGTCGTACTCCTATCCGTTCATTTCACACGCACCACTCGAGCCGCAGAATTGCCTGGCGCACTGGCAGGGCGGCAAGATCGAAATCTGGTCCAACACGCAGATTCCGGCGGGCGGCCGCGGTCTGGTTGCCAAGACGCTCGGCATCCCGGAGGCCGCAATTACGATTCACCTACAGCGCGGTGGCGGCGGCTTTGGCCGTCGTCTCACCAACGACTACATGGTGGAGACGGCGTGGATTTCGAAGCAAGTCAATGGCCCGGTGAAGTTGATGTGGTCGCGTGAAGATGACATGCGGCACGACTTCTATCGGCCGGGCGGGTTCCAGTATCTGAAGGCCGGCCTCGATGCATCCGGCAAGATCGTTGGATGGCGCGACCATTTCGTCGGCTTCGGATCGGGTGAGGCATTTGCCTCGGCCGGCAACATCAGCTCTGACGAGTTCCCGGCTCGCCTGATTCCAGATTTCACGCTCGAGTACACGCTGATGCCGCTCTGGATGAAGACCGGCGCACTTCGAGCGCCGGGGTCGAACGTGTACGCGTTCGTGTTCCAGAGCTTCCTGGACGAGCTGGCCCACGCTGCCGGGAAAGATCCGGTGGAGTTCCGCATCCAGCTCCTCAATCAAACGCAGATGGCGGCAACCGACAAGGGTCCGTTCGCAACCCCCTTCACGCCCGCGCGCATGGTCCCGGTGCTGAAGCTCGTCGCAGAGAAATCGGGATGGAACCAACGCGCGTCGCTGCCCAAAGGGCGGGCCCTCGGGGTCGCGTTTCATTTCAGCCACTTCGGGTACTTCGCCGAGGTCGCCGATGTGAGCGTGAGCGACCAGAACCGCGTGAAGGTCAACAAGATTTGGGTAGCCGGAGATGTCGGGAGTCACATCATCAATCCAGCCGCCGCGGAGAACATGGTGCAGGGGGCAGTCGTCGACGGCTTGAGCGAGTTGATGGCCCAGGAAATCACCCTCGAAGCGGGGCGCGTGCAACAGGCAAACTTCCATCAGCATCAGATGCTTCGGATGTCGCAAACCCCCGCCGCGATTGAGATTCACTGGCACAAAACCGACAACCCGCCCACCGGGCTTGGTGAACCTGCGCTGCCGCCCGTGCTGCCCGCAGTGGCCAATGCAATCTTCACGGCCACGGGCAGGCGGGTGAGGCAATTGCCGCTCAGCAAGAGCGGCTTCAGTTGGGCATAGGAGACATACCATGCGCATGCGCCCTCGTCTTCTGCCGCTTTCCGCGTTGGTGACGGTTTCGGTGGTCGCCGGTCCTTTCGCGATGCAAGCGACGAAGGACATCAAAGCGACGAGGGAGATCAAAGTTGTCTCGAGTGCTGGCGCGCGGGCCCTCGCTGACGCCTGTACCGCCTGGGCCGAGCAGAACAAACAGGTTGTGGCGATGGCGGTTTTGGATTGGGGCGGCAATCTCATCGAGTTTCACGCGATGGAAGGCGCACCCATGAACGCCATCGACACGGCGCTCTTGAAGGCAAAGTCGGCGTTGCGCTGGCGTCGCCCGACGTCGGTGACCAACAAGATGGTGCGGAGCGGCGAAAATCTGGCGCCAACGTTCATGAACGACTTCCCACAACCGGGGGCCCTGCCCATCGTGGTCGATGGCCAGGTCGTGGGTGCCATGGGCGTGTCCGGGGCGGATGGCGAGAAGTGCGCTCAAGCCGCGATCGATGCGGTCTTCAAAGGCCAGGCCACGTCGTCGTCTCGGTAGCGTGTCCCGCCGGAGCCTTTTTACGGGACGCGGATCGCCGCGGATTCACACGGATCTTTGGCCAAGAAGTCATGGACCCACGACATAGGCGTGAATTTCTCGGTCCTTGACGACGCCGGCCGCGCCGCAGGCGCGCGTGGAAGGTGGAACGATCGAGGAGAAGAACGTGACCGCCGAGTTGGGCGTTCTTCTCCTCGATCGTTCCACCTTCCACGCAGCCTGGCTTCGCCAGGCTGCCGGCATCTGATCCGCGTTAATCCGCGGTGATCCGCGTCTCGTCAAATTTCACGCCTTTCTCACACTTCCCTCACGACTTCAGCCCCAGCCAGGTCCTACGCTGGTCTCCAACAGGGAACGGCTTCCTGTCAGAAAAGGAGACGCAGATGTCGCACACATCGAGGTCGGGGTGGTCGAAAGCGGGTCAGATTGCGTTCTTCCTGGTCGTGATATTGACGGCGGCGGATCGCGCGTTCGCGCAGGGGTTTGGCCTGAGAGGCGGCGTCGGGATGATCGCGAAAGGATACGCCGGAGCCCACGTCGATGCCCGATTGGATCGGTTCGAGGGATCACAGAATGCGTCCCACAAGGTGAGAGAGCTGTGGTTCCGCCCGAGCGTCGAACTGACCCTGGGCAACGACCAGGACGATTCGTTGCCTCGCTCGATGATCAATCTCGAGTTCCGGATTCAGCGTTCGATCGGATCGCGCTGGTCACGCTACGCAGGCACCGGCATGACCATCAGCCACTACCACACAAAGGATCGGCACGGATATCAGTGGCACGACGGCGGCTGGCGCAAGGGGGTCACGCTGGTCACCGGCATTGCCAGTCAGAGAGGCACGTTCATCGAGGCCAAGATCGACCCGACACTTCTCAAATTTGGAGTGGGCTATACCTTCGGCCGCAAGTAATTTCGCCGGGGAACCGAGACGCCCTGAACGGCCTCCACAGGACTATACTGGCGCAACGGATTTTGTCGATCGGACACGACGCGCGCAGCGGAGGCTGACCATGAAACAGGTGTGGCTGCTGGCGATCCTCGTCGGCTTGTGTTCCGGGTTGGGATTCGCGCAAACGACTGAAGAACTCGTGAACGATGGGAAGAACACCGATAACGTCACGACCCAGAGTATGGGTTACGACCGCAAGAGCTACAGCCCGCTCAGGCAAATCAACAAGTCCAATGTGAAGCGCCTGGTGCCCGTTTGGAACGCCAGTCTCATGAACGATCTGGGTGAACTGGCGGCGCCCACGATTTACAACGGCGTGATGTACGTGATCAACGGCAGGTGGACGTTCGCGATCGACGTCGAAACCGGCCGCCAGCTATGGCGCACGCCTGTCGAACGCGACCCTGGTGTGCAGCGGGCGGCCATCACGAGAGGCGCAGCCACAATCTTCAACGGCAAGCTGTTTCGCATCACGATCGACAATCACGTGCTCGCACTCGACATGAAGACGGGCAAACAATTGTGGAAACAGAAATTTGCCGAATGGAAGGAGGGCTACTACACGACGAGCGCCCCCATCGTGGCCAATGGCGTGTTGATTTCCGGTATGGCCGGTGGGGAGTCCACCACCCGTGGATTCCTGGACGGTTGGGATCCTGACACCGGCAAACAGCTGTGGCGCAGGTACACGATCCCGGCGCCTGGCGAGCCTGGCTCTGAAACGTGGCCCAAAGGTAGCGATGCGTGGCTGTACGGTGGTGGGCCGACGTGGCGCTCCGGCTCCTACGATCCCCAACTCGACCTCGTGTATTGGGGCACGGGCAATGCGGAGCCGTACGATCCGAAACCTCGTGGTGAGCTCGACAGCCTGTTCACGTCGAGCGTGCTCGCGATTCGTCCGAAAACAGGCGAGATTGTTTGTCACTTTCAATACACCCCCAATGACGTGTACGACGTGGATGGCGCCGACGAACACGTGCTCGCCGATATTCAGGTTGCCGGCCAGCTTCGGAAGGTCATGATCCAACCAAACAAGAACGGCTTTCTGTACGTGCTGGATCGGACGAACTGCAAACTGATTGCAGCCCACCCGTACGTCAACGTCAATTGGGCCTCCCGGATCGACCCTGCCACCGGTCGGCCGGTCCTGACTGATGTCTACAAACGGTTCCTCGCCGGCGAAGAGGTAGAAATCTGGCCGTCGCGCGGAACGAATGCTGTTCCGATTGCGTTCAACCCCTCCACCGGTCTGGTCTACGCGAGCACGTGGAACCTGCCGCGCATCCAGAAGCTGGCAGCGCCAAAGCCGCAGGTCATTGGCGCGAACTCCACCGGTATTACGAGCCGGCTCCCGGAAGTCAAGCCCGGAGACGTCATGGGTCACTTCGCGGCGATCAATCCGCTGACCGGTGAAAAGAAATGGGAGATCCCGTTGACCGACTTTCCCAGTTCGGCGGGAATGCTTGCAACTGGTGGTGGGCTCGTCTTCACAGGCAAACTAACCGGGGAGTTCCTTGCCCTCGACGAGGAAACCGGCAAGACGCTCTGGCAGTTCAAGACCGGCTCGAGCGTCAATGCGACGGCCATTACGTACACCCACAAAGGCCGGCAATACGTGACCGTGGCATCGGGACTTGGTGGCGGATTGGCCAATCGCTATGCCGCGGACAAAGTGCCCACCGGCGGCTCTGTCTGGACGTTTGCGTTGATGCCGGAATAAATGTAAAGGCTCTTCACCACGGAGGTCACAGAGGTCACAGAGCAATTTCGGTTTTTTCTCTGTGTTCTCCGTAGCCTCTGTGATGAAACGCTCGGTTGGTGGATGTTTAGACAAACAGGGGCAAAATCTCCTGGTTCCTGATCATCTTTTTCGACGCGAACGGTTCGATGTAGTGGAACGCACGCCCTGACGGTGCACCCTCAATCGTTTTCGACCAGTCGATGCCCAGCGCGGAGTACATCGTCGTGGCCACATCTTCCATATAGACCGATCGCTTGACGTTCCAGCCCCCCTCCATGACTTTGGCGCCCATGTCGTCGGTCTTCCCGATCACGCGGCCGCCCTGTACACCACCTCCGGCAAACAGGCCTGTTAACGCGTACTGATAGTGGTCACGCCCGTTCAACGGGCTGAGGTCGCCTGGGGTTCGACCGAATTCGCCAAAGCAGACGACCATGGTCTCATCGAGCAGCGTGCGTCCATCCGCGCGTTTCCGAGTGGCAAGATCCTCGAGCAGCGAGGAGAGCGCGATGTCGAGCTCTTTACACAACTTGTAGTGGTTCCCCTCGTTGTAGATGCGGTTGTGGTGATCCCAGTCGCGATGGTTCACCATCACGAAATGCGTTCCGGCATCTGCTTCGACCAGATTGCGGGCAAGAATGCAGCCGTCGCCAACCTGGGTTTTTCCGTAACGCTCGTGGTCGGAGACATCGATCTGAAAGACCTGAGAGGCGCGTGGATCCGCCATCATGCTGACGGCGCCTTCGTAATGATTGTGATAGTCGCGAAAGGCCTTGGCCGCCAGAGACGAGTCGTTCCGTAACCGTTCGTCGAAATTCTTCAAAAGCTCCCAGCGGCGCAAGAGTTTCTTCCGGCCGTCATCGTCCAGCGCGATGGCGCCTATTCCTGTTGTCGTATCGATATGAAACGGCGTGTACGTGGCTGGCAGGAACCCGGAGCCCAGAAGTCCCGCCTGCGAGAGGGTGACATTGGCGGCCACATACCCGGGCAGCGTGTCAGTTGGCCGCCGCCGCGCGGCGGATTCGTACGCGACGACGGAACCCACGGGTGGGAGTTCCTTTTGAAGCGCAGGATTCATCATGTGCGCCGACTGCACGTAATATTGGGCCCGGAAGTGCACACTGTCCCAGGCTTCCATCGAACGAATGAGCGAATATCGTTCGCGCTGCTTGGCCAGTTGTGGAAAGAGGCCCATCGGCCATTTGACACCCGGTTCGATCTCGCGGACGTCGAAGTTCTCCGGTGTCCATTTACCTTCCTTCAGGTCCCAGCTGTCGACATGGGACTGCCCGCCCTCCAGCATGACGAAGATGACGAAGCGCGCAGACCCGCGCGGCTTGACCTTTGATTGCGCATGGACGTTGGTCGGCTTCAGCAGCGGAAGAAACCAGTAGGCACTGACAAGAGAAGCCCCAACCGTGAAAGCCTCGCGCCGCGTCAGAAGCGTGTCGAGTAGATTGGACATGATCTTCTCTCTAGAAGTTATGGACGAACTCCACCCTGTTCACCAGCAACCACTGCAGGTCTTCCCATCCTTCTGGGCCGCCCGCCACGACCTTCTTGGCGTCGGTCAACTCGTCCGGCGTCGGCCGCCGAACCAGAAAGCGCTCGAACATCCGGCTGATCTTCTCCTCGTCGGGGACTGCCTGCTTCAGCAACCCAGCCAGGTAGCTGCCCTCTGCCGCACGGATCTGGCGGTGAACGAGCGGACTATTCATGAGCTGCACAGCCTGGGTGATTGCCCCGTCATTGCTACGCTCAGAGGATTGCCGGTTGGTCTGTCCAAACGATTCAAGGAAGAAGTGAATTTCCTTGAGAACCGGGTCATTGATTCCTCTGATGAACTCGTCTGGAGAGTAGGCTTCTGAGGCGAATCTGACTTTGACATCGGTGCCACGTATGGGAACGTCCGTGAAGAGGTTCGTGGCGCCCACGAGCGAATCGTAGACCTCCTCGGCCTTCAGCCGTCGCACGAACTTTCGTGAGAAGTATGGGGCGTAGCTCGTCTTCCACTCGCCTGGAAACTGCGACGAGAGCTGGTACGCATTGGACTTGGCGATCAGCTTCACGACCGACCGAAGACTGTAGTTGCTGTCACGGAAATATTGCGCGAGAGCCTCGAGGAGTTCCGGATGCGTGGGTTGCAAGGTCCACGGGGCGGACGGGAGATTGTTCGGATCCATGCGCGCCAAATCGAAGGAGAATATCGGCTCCACGATGCCGACACCAAACATCTCTGACCATAGAAGGTTCACGGTCGCGCGTGCAAACTGAGGATCCGATGTGAGCATACGAGCGAATTCCGGTCGAGGATGCTTCGACGGATCCGGACGCTCGCCCGTAAACATGTAGACCGGATCGAGCAGTCCAGGTTTTCCACGGCGGTCCACGCGGATCACTGTACGGGCAGAAGGGTCATAGCCTGGACCGTTGTCGTCGATGGAATACTCATCCTGCGCCGTGCTGACTTCGGTGCGGCGGAGAACATTGGTCCTCCCGAAGAAGGCCGCCATTTTCCAAATCTCGTCCCGCTTGCGCTGGCTGAGCCACACATTGATCTTCTCCAGGTGACGAGCGCCGTCATGGCAGGACGCACAACTGATATCGACCCCGAGGAAGTCCTTGGTGGCATGGATCGCCAGTTCGTCCGACGTGTCCTCGTGGACCTCGTCATCACACGAGACGGCGGTCACAACCCAACGCGCGACGTAACTGGCCGGGCCGATGTACCAATTCGATATGGCATTCGCCGTCAGCATTTCGTAGACGATCTGGTTGTACGGGCGATCCAGGTGAATGTTGTCGTACACCCAGCGGTAAAACAGATTCTTCGCCGCATTGCCGATTCGGCCGGGCGCAGGTTTATAGATATCGTTGAAAAAGTAGGTCCATTTTGTTTCGTACGCCTTTGACGTAGCCAACCGATCGACGAGTGTGTCGCGTTTGTCTGGATCGGTGGAAGCCAGAAAGGCTCTCAACTCATCGTCCTGTGGTAAACGGCCCGTCAGGTCGATGTGGAGGCGCCGAAAGAACTCTTCGTCGGACGACAGAGAGGCGTGCGGCACACGGTCCTTCTCTATCTTCCCGAATATGAATTCGTCAATCAGGTTCTTGCGTGGTATCGGCTTCGACGCCGTCTCACCGGTCGATGGCCGGAGTCGTTCGGTCAGATCTGACACGGCTGATCGGCTGTCTGGCGTGGCAACGGGTGGATGGTCCTTCGGCAACCCTGGTGTTTGAGCGCTCAGGCTCGAACCCATGCACAAAAGCAAGCAGCCCACGCCAAAGAGACGCATGTGGCCTCCGTTCTCGGCTGGAATCAGCGGATTGCGAGGATCTTAGGGCCGTGCGCTTTCCCTGTCAAACACCACGTACAGGCGAAGAGTGTCTGACTAGCGATCACGTCCGGTTGAAGGGCGCTCGGGACGGTCCGGTTGTTCAGGACGTTGCGGACGTTCGGGAGGGGCCGAACGTTCCGGCCGATCGGCGGGTCTCTCGGGGCGTGCCGACGTCGGTCGATCGATGGCCTCGGGGCGGCTGGTGCGGAAAAGCTGATCGGGGCGATCCCCGCGCCGAATGGCATCGCGCAGCGTACGCAAGCTGGCGCGACCGGCCCGGAAGTCATTTTCGCGCCGCTTGATATCGCGACCGAGATCGAGCACCTCGTGCGGGCGGAATCCTTGCCGAATCGCCTCGACGATCACGGCAGAGCCTTCAGCCTCCGAAAGTCTGGCTTCCTTGATGAACGAGAGCCCCTTTGCGGCGTTTGCCAGACTCTCGAGCGGCAGCGGCGACTTTCCTGTGGATTGCGCCTGCTGGCTGAGCTCACGGACTTCGTCGATCGTGACGCCAGCGCCCAGCGACTCTGCCAGCAGCGTCAGCGACGCGTCCCGTCCCACGCCTCCGGACGTCAGATCCATCTCCCGCGCGAGCCGATCAGCTGTCTCCAGATTCGTGGTCATCTGTCGGAGAACCAACTCGATTCGCTTCGGGTCGGCGCCCTTGGCCAGACCCTCCCGAATCTTGTTGGTCAGCGCTCCGGCGGGTAACCCCTTCGCTGCGGCGTCCTCGGCCTGACGGATCAGCGTATCGACGTCCTCCGCTCGTCCGCCTCGATCGACTCGCAGCCGCACGAGCGCTTCCCGTTCTGAGGCCGACACCGATTGCGCGGCACACAGGTGTGGCGCCACGAGACCGCTGATGACGATTGCCAGAAGCGTGGTCCAGGGTGCCAGTGTCACGCGCCTACCGTTCTGAAGGTCGGACAACCACAACTCCGTTCTTCGAACCGAACCCATCGTCCACAAAATCCTCGGCAAGCGGCGGGGTGACCCAGTGTGTGCCATCCACGACGTACATGAAGAGATACTCGCCCGGCGGCAGCGACACCATCAACTGCCAGGTCCCGGATCGCTCGCGCGCGAGCGGATGCGTAGAAGAGGACCATTGATTGAACGTGCCCGCCAGTGCCACGCTGCGCGCGTCGGGAAGCACGAGCGCGAATCGCACGCCGGCTGATGTCACAACGGGCGCCGCCGGACCGATCGAGGCTGCGCACGCTGTGCTCACAACGGTCGAACACATCACGATCACGAGCGCCCTTGTTGAAGGCAGATGCATCGCGCCTGGAGACTATTATTTCCGTTTTCAGTTCTCCGTAATCCGTTGTCCGTTCGTGCAGATGCATGCAATGTTTCACAGTGGTGAGGTGGCCGCCGGTCTGACCTCGAGCACCGCGTTTTGCGATCCAAATCCATCGTCGTTCTGCTCGGCGGCGAAGGGATCGGCAATCCACTGCTGACCGTCCACGACGTACATGTATTCGTAGCGTCCGGGTTGGAGCGGGATTGTGACCGTCCACGCACCGTTCGAAATCTGTTCGAGCGGGGTTTGTGTGGGGTTCCATCCGTTGAAATCGCCGGCTGCCTCCACGGTTCTGGCTCCCGGCTGAACCACGACGAGTCGAACCAGGACGGTCGTAGAAGCGGGACTGCCAGTCGAGCGAACCTCCTCAGATACACGTGGCGCGGACGGTTGCCGAGCCCTGCTGCCGGCATAGAGTCCTCCGCCAACGACCAGGCAAAGGGATGCCGCTGCCATGGCACCCGCCAGATTCCAGCGTAACGTGTGCGGAACCCAGAGCGCCTCAGCCCAGCGCCGCCGGAACGGCCTCGCGGAGGCGGTTCGTTCCATGACGCGGGCGACGAATCCATCTGGAACCACTGGAGGCGGAAGCCTGTTGACCCCAAGCATCAGTTGTTCGAGTTCGATGAGTCGATGGCGCAGTGCCTCGTCCGTTCCAAGTCGAACGACAAATCGCACGCGCTCTTCTGCCGACAACTCTTGATCGATGAACCGCTGAACGAGATCCTCACGGTCGACCATGGCAGTGTTTTCCCCCATCATCGCGGGGCGCCGACGAGATGCCCCAGCGACTGGCACAGCAGCGTGCGGGCTTTGTATACGCGCATTTTGAGCGTATCGCGATGCACGCCCAGGATCGCACTCATTTCGTCGTAGCTGAGACCTTCGATGTGTCGAAGCACAAAAGACTCACGATAGAGTGGCGGCAATGCCTGAATCCCCCTCTCGAGTTCCCAGGCCAGCTCGACCTGCTCTAACTCCAAATGTGGGGTCGTTGGGTCAACAGGTTCCCATGCAGTGGCATTATCGTCCTCGGGCGCGTCCAGGGAAAACACTCCGGGGCGGCGAGCTCTGAGCGAGTCCTTGCATTTGTTCACGGCAATCCGATAGAGCCAGGTCGTGAACTTCGAATCGAAGGTGAAGTCGGGCAGCGCCTTGTAGGCTGCGACGAAGGTCTCCTGGGCGACGTCTTCAGCATCTGCGATCGGGCCGAGCATGCGTGTCGTCAATCTGAGAATGGACGGAGCGTGTCGCGAGACGAGCGCGCCAAAGGCCTCACGGTCGCCGCGTTGTGACGCTCGAACGAGCACCACATCGTCCGGAGCGCCCTCCAGTGCCATTGAATAGAGGTCTCTAGAACCGCCGACTGGCTCCGAACGTGACGCCACGATCCGGCCCACCGTCGGATAAGCCGAGCTCTCCGGCTAACTGAAGGCGCCAGCCGTTGGCACCCTTGAAGCTCACGACGCCCAGAATCTGCCGGGCATTCTCGAACCCGGGGACGATGGCGCCGTACCTCTTCGAAGAAGAGACTCACGTTGACGAGCCCTTTCGCCATGTCCTGTCCGATTCCGAGGTCGTACCACCAGGTGTTGTTGTAATCGACGTCTGTTGGTTTGCCTATGACCGTGTACCCTCCATCCACCATTGCCAGTGTCCTCGCTCCAAACGATCGGCTTATCTCTATAGCGATTCCCTCGTCGGGCCGGCCCGTACCGAGACCGCGTTCGGCGCTGGCGGTTGGGACTTTGACGTGCGCGCGAATCGCCACCGTCGGAAGAATGCCGCGTTCGTCGAGGACGTAGTAGCGCCCGCGCGCGATGATGTCGCCCATTCCACAGCCGGAGGCCTCCGTTGCAGGCGCGTCTGTGCTCGATCCAACCGCTGCGGTTCCGGCCCCTCTGGTGGTCCCTGAGCTGGTGCCTGTGCGGCCCGTTCTGCTGCTGTCGGTCCCCGATCGACCGCCCGCAGCATCGGAGGTCGAGACGTTGCTGCGTTCGGTGGGAACAGGCGAACCGTTGATGACGGATACGGCGTCTCCCCAGACGCACGTGAACGGAAACACCAACGTGAGGTCGCCATCGTCAAACAAGCGTCTTGCGGTGACGGGCGTGTACAGCACGTCCGTACGCGTGTCGGTCCCGTATTTGCCACTCGAGAAGCTAGGGGCCGAGCCAAACTGCCAGCGGTCGTCGGCCGTTTGACCGACAGCATTGGCTGCCCCCAGCGTGAGCATGACGAACAGGAGGCTTGACGTTGTCGCCTTCGACATGTCTATTCCCGCTGGTTACCCTCGACTCGTGCGTTCAACTCGTACGGGACGCTCTGGCCGGTCCGGACGATCGCGGCGTTCGGGACGCTCGGGTCGGTCTGGGCGATCTGGCCGGTCGCGTCTTTCCAAGCGATCGCGCCGTTCGGGACGATGGGGACGCCGGTCGTCGCGACGGTGGCGTCGATCCATCCGGCGATCGCGCCGGTCATCACGCTGTGGCCGGACTTCTTCCTGGGTTGCTCTTTCTGGCACAGCCACGTTTTGAGCAAAGACAGATGTGATACCGACCCCGGCGATCCACCCGGCAGCCAGCAGCGCCGGGACGATTCGAAACTGCCTCATTGACCCCTCCTTGTTATCGACCCAACGAGGAACGACCCGTCCGTTCCTCACCTCGTTAGACGGGCTGGACTGCGCCGCGTAAACAGGGGCACTGGCAGGCCAGCATCTTCCCGTTACATTTTTGGTTGCTTGACTGACGAAGCGGCCTACGGGCACCTGAAGGAGCCGCACGGAAGGACGGTTGGCTCCCCCGAATGATCACGGGACGCGGATTATCGCGGATTCACGCGGATCTCTTGCCCTGGCTCTGGATCCAGCGAGCACGCCCTGCGGCTCTCCGCCGGCCCGAGCGACCGGCCGCGCCGCCGGCGCGCGTGGAAGGGTCAACGATCAGGGATAAGAACGCTCCCATTGGAGAGGCCGGCGTTCTTATCCCTGATCGTTGACCCTTCCACGCGCCTGGCTCCGCCAGCTTCCGGTCGCGCCATTCGTGTGATCCGCGATGATCCGCGTCCCGTCTCCGGGATAGGCCGGCGCAGGGTGCTGGTGGAAGGGTGGTGTTTGATTTTGGAACCGGAGACCGTCAATCATAGCGGTTGGTTTTCCCGCGGGAGTGCCCCACCGGCGAGGTATGCAAAGGTGGGAGTGAGGATTGTCAATGCGTCTGTTGCACCGCGCCCGACATGGCATTGTCGCCTTGCTGTTCGCGATGATGTCTGTGCCCGTCCATGCGCAGGTTGATCTGGAAGGTGGTTGGGCGGCACGACAGCATGAAGATGCTCCCGAGCGCGGAGGCGGACCGGACATTGGCGACTATACGGGTTTGCCGATCAACGACGCGAATCGCCGGCGTGGCGACAGCTGGAGCGCATCGCTGTGGACCGTTCCCGAACATCAGTGCATTCCGCATCCGGCCGACTACGGCCCAAACTTCTCACCTGTTCGCATCTGGAAGACGCAGGACCCGGTTACGAAGGAGGTCGTCGCGTGGCATACCGAGTTCGCGTGGATGAATCCGGTCCGGACAATCTGGATGGACGGACGCTCCCACCCGCCGGCGCATGCGCCACATACCTGGCAAGGGTTTTCAACGGGAAGATGGGAAGGTGACATGCTGACCGTCACCACGACTCACTTGAAGCCGGCCTACATCCGACGCAACGGTCTGGCGCGCAGCGAGAAGTCCACGCTGCAGGAGCATTTCGTTCGCAACGGCAACGTGCTCACCTGGATCTCGATCGTCACCGATCCGGTCTACCTGACGGAGCCGTACATCAAGAGTCGCAACTTCTTCTATGACCCGGGATATCAAATGACGTTGTACCCGTGCTCGGTGGACATCGAGGTCGAGCGCCCTGCCGGCGAGATCCCGCATCACCTTCCGGGGGGCAACCCGTCACTTGAAGAGTTTGCCCTCAAGTGGATGCTGCCGCTCGAAGCTGTTCGTGGCGGCGCAGAGACGATGTACCCGGAGTACCAACAGAAACTCAAAACGATGCCGCCGCCGGTTTGGCAGCCGCCCCGATCCCGATGAAGGCTCGAACCAGCAAGACGAGAACGTTCAGGTTGTCGGTCCTCGTCATAGCCACAGCGACGGCCGTACTTCCAGCCCAGTCAGTTCCTGGCATCCAGGTATGGCCGGTCCGGGGAGGGGTCTACATGATCGCCGGGCCGGGGGGTAACACCACAGTTCAAATCGGGCGTGACGGGGTCCTCGTCGTGGACACTCAGACCGCAGAGGTCAGCGACCAGCTTCTCGCTGAGATCAGAAAGCTGTCGGACGTACCGATCCGTTTCATCATCAACACGACGCCGGACGCCGACCACGTGGGCGGCAACGAAACGCTCAAGAAATCCGGACAAATCCTGGCCGGCGGCAATACGCGACCAGCCTACGTCTACGGTGCAGGTGGAGCACCAATCTTCGCGCACGAACGTGCTCTCAGCCGCCTGACCGCGTCGGGCTCATCTGCCGGCGGCTGGCCGACGGATTCTGTACTTTGTCAGGCAGAAGGACATGTTCATCAACGGCGAGCCGGTGCAGCTGCTTCACCAGAAAGCGGCACACACCGACGGCGACACGATGGTCATGTTTCGCCGGACGGACGTCGTGAGCACGGGTGACGTCTTCACGCCGGATCGTTACCCGATGATCGACATCGAGCGCGGTGGGGGTATTGCAGGCTTGCTCGAGGGCATCAACTACGTCCTCGAACTTGCGGTTCCGGAGTTCAACGAGGAAGGTGGCACGATGATCATTCCCGGCCACGGGCGCTTGTGCGATGAATCTGATGTCAGCGATTACCGGGACATGGTCACCATTGTCCGGGATCGCATTCAGGCGCTCGTGAAGAAGGGGATGACGGTCGAGCAGGTGAAGGCTGCAAAGCCGACCCAGGATTACGACGGAATTTACGCAAGACCCACCCTTACGGGCGACATGTTTGTCGAGGCAGTGTTTCGAAGCCTGACCAAGTAGCGCGGGGGCTTTAGCCCCCGCGGAGGGACAAACGGCAATATCGATGGCTTGCGTCAGCTCACCACCGCGCGCGGCGAGACTTGTCGCCGTGACACTCCTTGTGCCGTTCTCGCTCGCGCTTGAGACGAGCGCACAGGGAGGCCGTCAGGGCGGACCACCTCCGGGACCGCCACCGACTGCGCGCGCCGCGGCGCCGTTCGATTTCACTGGCACGTGGGTGTCCGTGATCACGGAAGACTGGCGCTGGCGGATGGTGACTCCTCCAAAAAATGATGTGGCAAGCATCCCGCTCAATGCCGAGGGACGCAAGGTGGCCGCCACCTGGGACATCGCGGCCGACAATGCCACCGGGAACCAATGCCGTCCATTTGGCGCGGCGGGTTTGATGCGCCTGCCGACACGCGTTCGCATTTCCTGGGTGGATGAAATGACACTCAAGCTGGAGACTGACGCCGGCCAGCAAACCCGTCTGTTTCGGTTCAGTGCGCCGGCGGCTCCAGACGGGGAGCGCCAGTGGCAGGGGCACTCGGTTGCCGAGTGGGTGAAACAGCCGCAGTCGCGCGGTCTTGGTTTTGGGGGGCGCGACGGTGGCCTGGCAGGAGGCAACCTCAAGGTGGTGACAACCCGGATGCGATCCGGTTACCTCCGAAAGAACGGTGTCCCGTACAGCGAAGACACCGTGCTGACCGAGTATTACAACCGCCACTCCGGTCCGGGAAGTCTCGAGTGGTTCACGGTGACGACGGTCGTCGAGGATCCGAAGTATTTGAATCAGCCGTACGTCACGAGTTCGTCGTTCAAGAAGGAGACGGATGGCGCGAAGTGGAATCCCACGCCGTGCCAGACTTCACCGCCGACCGCTCCGGGGCAATCGGCTCCGTAGCGCAGGCCTTCAGGCCTGCTTTGAGGCGCAGGGCAGGTCTAAAGACCTGCGCTACGTACGATTTGAAGGAGAGTTCTTCATGTCAGGACGATACATGCGCCGGGCAGCGGCAGTCACCGTTGCGATTGCCCTCGGACTGCTGATATTACAAAGCCCGCACGCACAGAATGCGCCAGGCCCGCAGGTGCCGGGCACGTCAGCGAAGGCTGCGATTGACGCAGCAGCCGGTGCGCTCGGCGGCGGCGACCGCCTCCGCGCGCTTCGCAACATGACTCTGATGGGCTACGGGCAATACGCGTATCAGAATGGCGGTGGCAACATCACGGCATTGCCCGATGCACCGCTCAAGCTCATCGCGGCCAACGATCTCAAGCGGGTCTACGATGTCGAACACAATCGATATCGCCAGCAGGAACGGCGCAACGACTTGTTCCCCTTTGCCGCCTACGGTGGTCACAGCTTCGCGCTTGCCACGCAGGTGCTCGATGGGGACATTGCCTACAACGTCAGCGAGAAGGGAGAGGCAACACGCGGCGGAGACGTTCGTGATCGGCGAATGTGGATGCACACCAACCCGGTGGTTGCCGTGCGTGCAGCGCTCGATCCCGCCGCAAAGATTGGCAATCGGCGCCAGCGGGACGGACTGACCCTTGTGGATGTCACCATTAAGGAAGGTGATGTGTTCACGATGGCCATCAGGCCGCCGTCGAACCTGCCGGCCTGGGTCGCGTGGTCCGGACCGAACCAGAACCTCGGCGAGGTCGTTTACACGACTCACTTCTTTGGTTATGAACCATTTGGTGGCGTCCGGCTGCCGATGGGTTACACGACGAAACTGGACTGGAGGAACATCGAGTTCCTCAAGATGTACGTGGACGGTTACCTGGTCGATTCGCAAATCGACAATCTGGCCGTGCCCGCGTCAGCGGTGGCCGCTCCGACAGGAGGGCCGGGCGGAGGTCGCGGTGCCGGCCCCGGAGGTCCCGGACCCCAGGGAGTGCAGGTCACACCAATCGCGCGCGGCCTGTGGCGCATCACCGGCGGCACGATGGTGATTGAATTCTCCGACCATATAACGTTGTTCGAGGTCGGTGGCGGCGCCGATCGTGTGCGCGCCGTCATTGCCGCAGCACGCAAGATCGTGCCGAGTAAGCCGGTGACCGAAGTCATCGTTTCGCACCATCATTTCGATCACACGGCCGGCCTCCGGCAAGCGGTGGCGGAAGGGCTGACCGTGATCTCCAGGCGAGACAACGGCATCATTTTCAGAGAAATGACGTCGCGTCCGGCACCAAACTTTCCGGATGACCTGGCCCGTCGTCCCAAACCACTCCGGTTCATCCCTGTGGACGATCACCTGCAGCTCAAAGATGCCACGATGGCTGTGGACATCTACCACGTGATTGCCAATAACCACATGGCCGATGCGGTGTTTGCCTACATCCCGGAGCACAAGATCATGATCGAAGGCGACATTGCCACAGCCGCTGAGGACTTGCAGTGGTGGGGCGACAGCTGGCTCGACAACATCGCGTATCGCAAGATTGAGGTTGTGAAGAACGTACCGGTTCACATGGACGTGATGACCTACGACGAGGTCGTCAAAATGGTGACCCCCGGCATTCGGCGTGTGAAGGAATGGTGCGCCGAGCACGTCGCCAAGGGCAACTATTTCCAGGGCTGTCCCGGTTTCCTCAGGTAAACTGGGCGCATCTGACCTTCCAGGGAGGTGTCCGATGAACGATCGCGGTCTTGCTCCCTCGATATTCCTTCTCGTTGTCGTCGGGTCGATCGCCTCCGGGCTTGTTCTGGCCCAGAGTGCCACACCAACTGCACCGTCTCGGAAGCCGGCCAAGCCGTGGACCGCTCCGCGGACGCCGGACGGCCAGCCCGATCTCCAGGGCTTCTGGTCGAACACCACGTTTGTCCCGCTCGAGCGGCCGAAGGGCGTCACCAAGGAGTTCTATACGCCTGAAGAAGCGGCCGAGATGGTCAAGCGAGCGGCTGCGGCCGAAAGCGAGCAGACCGAACCGGGAACGGTCGCGGACGTGCACTACGACTTTACGCAGTTTGGACTCGATCGCAGCCAGAGCGCCCTCGCGCCGAATTTGCGCACGTCGCTCATCGTCGATCCGCCAGATGGCAGAATGCCTCCGCTTAGCGCCGAAGGGCAGAAGCGAGCTGCCGAGCGTGCTGAAACGATAAAGCGACGGGGTGGTCCGACCGACGCGGCCGAGAATCAGCCGGTGAGCGTCCGCTGCATCATCATGGATCGCATCGGGCCGCCGATGCTGGCGGGCGCCTACAACAACAACTATCAGATCGTGCAAGTGCCGGGTTACGTCATGATTCTCGTCGAGATGATCCACGACGTGCGAATCATCCCGCTCGACGGCCGTCCACATTTGCCGCAGGGTGTGCGTCAGTGGACGGGCAGCTACCGGGGGCGCTGGGAAGGTGAGACGCTGGTTGTCGAGACCACGAACTTCAACGGCAAGAATCCATTCCGGGGTTCCAGCGAGAACATGAAGCTGATCGAGCGGTTCACGCGTGTGGACGAGGACACGATCCGATATCAGTTCACCATCGACGATCCTTCGACGTGGACGAAGCCCTGGTCAGCAGAAGTACCCTGGGCGAAAAGTATCCCTCCGTTGTTCGAGCACGCCTGTCACGAGGGCAATTACGGGTTGGGCAACATTCTCGCTGGCGCGCGTATGGAGGAGAAGCGCGCCGCCGAAGCCGCCGTCAAGGGCGGGAAACCCTAAACAGGTTGCTGAAAAGCCAGCAACCTGAACTTAAAGCGCGTTGCGAATTGCAGTACGTAGGCCGGGTCCTGCTCTTTGGACCCGGCTCCAGGCGGGCCTATATAGCAAGGCCCGCCCTACGACCTAATTTCGCAACGTGCCATTAGATAAGTTTTCAGTTCTAAGTTTTCACTTCAGACTGCGTATCCTCGCTCACTTCCAGCAGGTGTGCGGCAATCTTCTTGGCTTTGTCGCAATCTTGCGAGCCGCAATCGCAGCGGCCGCTCCAGCCGTCGGTGTTGATCGGCTCGCGGACGTCCCAAGCCCATAGGGCGCCGTGTCGGTATCGCCTTCTTCCATAAAAGATTTCCGTGAAGAATCGATTCAATTGAGCAGTGGAGGCAAGCTCTGTCCGACACTCAGCCGCAAGGTGCCGGACCAACCGCGATAGCTCGACCCTTGACTTTCTGACGGGAATCGTCCAACGTGCTTCCCAGTCCCAGGAAGAACGTGGACGCTCCATCTGCGGACTCCTCGATTTCCTCGCTAATAGCTTCTGCCCAAAGCGGCGACCGAGCCGCAGCCGAAGCACTCTTCGCCGCACTGTACGCGGAGCTTCACCGACTAGCCAAGCGCGAACTCGGCCGTAGCGGCGGAGCCATCACCATAAGCGCGACCACGCTGCTGCACGAGGCGTACTTGGACATGTCTGGCCGGGTTGGACCGGTGTTCCCGGATCGCGCCCGCTTCATGGCATACGCGGCACGCGTAATGCGCGGCCTCATCATCGACTTCGCGCGCTCCCGTCAGGCACGCAAGCGTGGCGGCGGTTTCGAGATTACGACGTTTGACACCGACGTCGCAGACATCGTCGCCGACCCCGGGGAACTATCTCGAATTGGTGAGGCCCTTGACGAACTCGCCACGGTCGACCCCTGGCTCGCGCAACTCGTCGATCTCAAGTTCTTCTGCGGATTCTCCTTCGGCGAAATCGCCGGCATGCGCAGTGTTTCGGAGCGCACCGTGCAACGAGATTGGGAGAAGGCTCGCATCTATCTTCATCACGCAATCCGCGACGTCGGATCAGAGTTCTAACAACGCGCCGGAGGATGATCATGCCTGCACTTCCCAGGAGTCGTTGGGAGGCGGTCAGCCCTTACCTCGATCGAGCACTCGAAATGGACGGCGCCGAGCGGACTGCCTGGCTCTCGGCGCTACACGTCGAGAATCCGACGGTTGCTGCTGATCTACAGGCGTTGCTGGACGAACGGGCAGCTCTAGGCAGAGAGCGGTTTCTCGAACAGGACGCCCCGATGCCCTTGGAGGGCTCGTTGGTGGGCCAAACCATCGGGGCATACACCCTCGTGTCACCGATCGGCCAGGGCGGGATGGGCACCGTGTGGCTCGCGCGACGGAGCGACGGGCGATTCGAGGGACTTGTGGCCATCAAGTTCTTGAACGCCGCGCTGATTGGCCGCGGAGGCGAGGAGCGATTCAGACGAGAGGGGACGATCCTCGCGCGGCTCGCGCATCCTGCAATTGCGCGTCTCATCGACGCGGGTGTGGCGGCGATGGGGCAACCTTACCTTGTGCTGGAACGCGTGGAGGGAGAGCAGATCGATGACTATTGCGATAAACGAGGCCTGGATGTCGACACACGCATCCGACTGTTTCTGGATGTGCTGACTGGCATCGGTCACGCACATGCCAACCTGATCGTCCACCGGGACATCAAGCCGTCAAATGTGCTCGTCACTGCTGATGGCCAGGTGAAGCTGCTGGATTTCGGCATCGCCAAGCTGATCGAAGACGAGACCCACGCGGGTGCCGCGACCATGCTCACGCTCGAAGGCGGTGCGGCGATGACACCCGCTTATGCGGCGCCCGAGCAGGTGACTGGTGGGGCAATCTCGACCGCCACTGACGTCTATGCGCTGGGTGTGTTGCTGTACGTATTGCTGACTGGGCGGCATCCCGCTGGCGTACATCTTCGGTCGCCCGCGGAGCTGGTCAAGGCCATCGCAGACACCGAACCGACGCGTGCCTCGGAAGCCGTTGGGGCGACCAAGACAGATGCTGACTTGGCCGCGATGAATGCCGCGCGGCGCGCCTCGTCTCCCGACAAGCTTCGTCGTGTTCTGCGGGGAGATCTCGACACGATCTTGCGCAAGACGCTCAAAAAGAATCCAGCGCAGCGGTATATCTCGGTCACGGCGTTGGCGGAAGATCTCCGCCGGTATCTCAATCACCAGCCGATCAGCGCAAGGCCCGAGACGATTGCGTATCGGACGAGAAAGTTCGTGCGCCGGAATCGGTTGCCGGTAGCCGTCGCAGTTCTGATGGTCGCTGGTCTCTCCGTTGGTTTGTACGTCGTGAATCGGGAGCGTGCCATTGCCCAGCGACGGTTCACGCAGGTGCGCCAGCTCGCCAACAAAGTCCTCGCCCTCGACCCGGAGATTCGAGGGTTGCCCGGCGCGACGAAAGCCCGACATGAGATCGTGGCCATGTCGCAGGAGTACTTGGAGGCGTTGCAGCCGGAGGCTCACGCTGACCCGGAACTGGCGCTGGAGATCGCTACTGCGTATTCGCACCTGGCTCTCGCTCAAGGTGTTCCCACAACCCCGAACCTCGGCCAGTCCGCTCAGGCCGAGGAGAGTCTCCGGAAGGCGGATGCGTTGTTCGAATCCGTCCTTGCAGCCTCTCCCGAGAACCGTCTCGCGCTGCTGGAGTCAGCGCAGGTAGCTCACGCACGGATGATCCTGGCCGATTCCAACGAGCGGCGCGAGGACACGTTGACGCAGGCACGCAAATCGGCGGGACGGCTGGATGCTTTGCTGGGCCTTGGAACGGCATCGCAGGCTGAATTGACCAGGGCGACGCAGATCTTTTCAAACCTCGCGCTGGCACACAAGAACTCGAATTTATTCCCGGACGCCATTCGCTACGCTCGTCGTGCGATAGAGCTGTCATCATCGCTGCCCACTTCCCAACTTATACGTGCCAACGGGTGGAGCATCATTGCCGATTCGATGCGACTCTCGGGTGACCCGGAAGGAGCACTCGAAGCCATCCGAGAGGCACGCAGTGCTCTGGACGCGACGGACTTCTCCAACGAGGGCCAACGCCGGTCAACATTGTTCAACGTCCTGTGGCGGGAAGGCGTCATCCTGGGTGAGGAGGGCCAGATCAATCTGGGCCGTTCGGACGAGGCGATCGCCGTGCTTCAGAGAGCGTTCGATTTGATCGAAGAGTGGGCCCAGAAGGATCCCAACGATGCGATGAGCCGCATGCTCTTCGCCTCGGCGGGGCGCGAACTGGGGAGTCTCGTGCGCCAAAACGAGCCGCAACGGGCACTGGCCATCTACGACCAGGCGCTCCTGAGGCTTGGCCAGATCAAGAACAATACAAGGGCTCGACGTGGCGAGGTGGACTTGCTGACCGGCTCTTCGTATCCGCTGCAGCGACTTGGTCGTTCCGTCGACGCCCGACGCAGGATGGATTCAGCCTTCGAGCGCTTGAGCCAGCTCAAACTCTACCCCGCAGACAAGATCGAGCTGGGTTCGGAAGCCGACAATGCGCTACGCGCGCTCGCCGACTACGAGGCGAGCTCCGGTAACGTCGCGCGCGCCATCGAAATTTGCCGCAAGCTTGTGGATCAAGTCCTGGCTTCGAAGCCAAACCCGGAGGGGCATTTGGCGGACGCTGCCGATCTGTCGCGACTGTATTCGTCAATGGCCGCCCTCCATCGTCGCATGGGCGAGGAGCAGCTTGCCTCCGAGCTCGACACACGCCGACGGGAGTTGTGGCAGCACTGGGATCGCCAGCTTCCGAACAATTCGTTTGTCTCCCGTCAGCTTGCTGCGATTCCCGCCAACTAACGAAGTCGATAGCGCGACAAGCCCTATCACCCAGCATCGGTAGAGCCGGGTTTTCGACCCGCGGATCCGGCTGGTCCTAATGTCACCTCCAAACACGCTGTCGTGTTTCCCCTCCCGTTTTCGATCTTCCACATAGAGGCGAGCACCGTCGTTGAAAGACGCCGTGGGCGGACGCCGGTCCGGGTACTCGCCTTTTGGCACCCGAATTCAAGAGAGAGGACGCAGTTATGCGCAAGGACTGTTCGCTCATCGCCCACACGCGCGCGAGTGATTGCACAGATTTCATGGAGCGCCGCGACGAACTGGCGCACCTAGCAGTGCGGCTGAGCCGACGGGACTTTCTTTCGGGCCTTGCCGCCGGTGCGGCGAGTGTCACGGGAGCAGCGCTATTGCCGGTCGACATTACTGCACAGCATTTCGAAGGGGAGCGACCTGCGACGCGCTCCGATCGTTTCAGTCGGCTCTTTGACCTGCCACCCTTCGCGGAAGCGACTGCACAGGTCCAGGCGGCGCTGCTCGAGCTCGGCGCAGCAGAAGGATTGATGGACGCCCGGGATCCCTTGCACGAAGGACCGGTCCGACTGATTACGAACCCGGAGCTCAGTCCCAACAATCGTGACAATTCGGCAATGACGGCGGGCGTGACGTTTCTGGGGCAATTCCTCGACCACGACATGACCTTCGACGCCACGTCGAGGCTTGGTGAGCCGACCCGGCCGGAACGTTCGCCCAACACGCGCACCCCGGCCTTTGACCTGGATTCGGTCTATGGTGGCGGCTTTGCCACACACCCGCAGCTCTATGATCAATCAGATCGCGCGAAATTCAGGATAGAGCAAGGAGGTCTCTTCGAGGATCTTCCAAGAACTTCGGACGGAACGGCGATCATTGCCGATCCGCGCAACGATGAAAACCTGATGATCGCAGGACTGCAGGCGGCGTTTCTGCTGCTGCACAATCGCATCGTCGATAGATTGCGGGAGGACGGAGAGGATCGGCGGCTCAGCACAGAGCGTCTCGACGAGGGTATCTTGCCGTTTCCGGACGGTGAAGACGACGAACGGCGTCGAAGCGTCTTCTTCGAGGCGCGACGGCTTGTCACCTGGCACTATCAGTGGATCATCGTCCACGAGTTCCTGCCAGCGATCATTGGCGCCCCGCTCGTGAATGACATCCTGTCCCGTGGGCCCCGCTTCTATACTCCGCGACCGGGTCGGCAGAGCATCCCCGTTGAATTTTCAGGTGCTGCGTACCGTTTCGGTCACACCATGGTGCGCCCGTCCTATCGGGCCAACCTCGCGGGTGACGCCGGTCGGCCGTTCTTCGGCTTTGTCTTTGACCCAGCCGGCGACGGTCAGTCGGACCCCGTTGACATGCGCGGAGGCGCTCGGGCGCCCAGACGCTTCATTGGCTGGCAAACGTTCTTCAATTTCGGCGGAGAGCAGGCTGGCAACGTCCGTCCCCCAAAGGTTATCGACACAACGATTTCCACACCGTTGTTCAATCTGCCTCTCGGTGCGATTGCAACGGGCGACCGGCCGACATCACTTCCGCAACGAAACCTTCTCCGTCACCTGACCTGGTCACTGCCATCCGGTCAGGCGATCGCGGAAGCGATGGGCATACCGGCACTCGGTCCGCAGCAGTTCAACGAGCTCGCGCCTTTTGGCGTCGGGTTCGAACGGAGTACGCCCCTCTGGTCCTACGTGCTGAGAGAGGCCGAGTTGAGCGGGCGTGGTCAACTGGTGGGCGTAGGCGCACGAATCGTCGGCGAGGTCTTCCTTGGCCTCCTCATGCACGACCGGAATTCGTACCTGTCCCGCAATCGTCGTTGGCGGCCCACACTGCCAAGCCGCGTTCCCGGAACGTTCCGCATGGTGGATCTGTTGACGTTGGCTGGAGTCGATCCCGCGAGTCGGCGCCAGTAGGACGCGGACTCGAGGGGCTGTCGTGTTTCCTCCCACGTTTCCGATCTCCCAGGTAGAGGCACCAAACCTTTGAACCCGTTATGAAGAGACCAGAAGACCAGGAGGTCATTATGTGCACCTACCGTTCGTTCACCATCGTGCTGGGCTTCGTACTGTGTTTCGTCCTCAGCGGATCACTCCACTCCGTAGAGGCACAACGAGCGAAGGTTCCGTCCGATCTACCGGTCATCGTCGCGCCGACCGAGATCACTCCTTTGGACATCAATCCGACTGACGTTCTCCACCACAGCGCGCCGACTCAGAACCTGCGAAAGGTCGCCATGGGGATGACGATTCTTTCCAAGAGCCTCAGTACCGCTGGTCGTCGTCAAGCATGGGTTGGAGCTGACGGCCCCAATCGAGATCAGCATCGGGCATTACGGGCAGGGGAGCCGGCGCATTACCCAGAACTACTCACCGGCAGGGAATAGGTTCGAGTACGACGATCCTGCGGGGAACGGCCAGCCGCGGACGGTGCGTCTGGATATTTCATTGAGAGAAGGCCAGACCCCGTACTCCTTCTCTCGGGAGCTCACACTTTCCCCGCTCTTTCTCGTGGAGGTCGGCCCGCTGACTCTGAAGTCGCTCAACGACTGCGAGAATTTCCACCAGGGCCAGAACGATATCCGGGTGGACTGGATCTCGCCCGACCACAACAAGCATTTCGTCGAGTTCGACCTGAGTGCCGGCCAATCGCATACCGTCCACCCGTTCGTGTGGCGGAGTACGGACGTGCCCGTATCCTCCACTCTACAGAAGCCCCAAGCTGTCTTCAGGGAAATCGATTCGTGTTCGTTGGGCGGGTGTGGTTTCTCAACCATCATTTGGGGTCAGACCCAAAATCTCATGCCTGGCTCGACTTTCACCGTGTCGGAGGAACAACATTCCGGCAGTTGTCGTGCCTGGATCGACTACACCGTGAACTACACGTTGATGACGGGTGTCCCACCAAGCTTTTGATCACGCCATTGAATCGAGAAAGGAGACCCCGTATGAATACCTACCATCGCTTGATTGGCCTGGCCGGCGTCATCTTTTCCGTGGCTATTGGTGTGTCGCTAAGCCAGGGCGCCTCGGCTCAATTGATTCGAGGGAGCGTGCTTGTCGCGCAGCTGCCCGACGGCGTTGAAGGCGTCGAGATTCGAGGGGACGCGGTAAGGGTGAAGGCTGGCTATGAATTCGTGGAAATCAAAAGTACGAACTCGTTCGCGGTGAGACGGATCGGTGCGGGCCTGGGGGCCGGCGGGTCATGGTCGTGTAATTGTGCAGCCGGCAAAGGCGGGGGCGCCTGTGACGGGGTTATCTCAGGAGGTACGTTGACGTGTGTGATCCCGGCTGGAAGCAATTGTACAGAATGCGATTTGACGGTCACCACAGGAATACAAGCTACCGCGATTATGCGATATCAACACTGATGGGGTTGCGAAATTGAAGCCGCGGCAGGTACTCCGCACGGGGTGCCCTCTATCACGTCCGAGCAGACTGCTAAAGGTGCAGCTCAATGGGTCGCGTCATCCCGCTGAGAATGGGCGTTTTGGTCGTGGCGCAGGTCGTCGTGACAGCGCCCATCTTGGCGCAGACGCCATCCGGCTCCGAGCTCAAGGTCACGACGACTTTTGCGAATGCCGTTCGATCCGACGAATCGATCGGGTTGCATCTCAATCGTCCGCTTTTGCCAACCGCTGGCAGGCTGGCGGTGTTCATCGGACACACCGATTGGAGCGCTCTTTTCGAATCGACGGACCGTGGCGTGATCTATCGGCCGGCAATCGTGAAGCTGCCCGCCGGAGAACATGACGTACCAGTCTACTTTGTGTCCTCTCTCGACCAGTGGCAAGCGATTGGCCACTTCAAGCTTCGAGTCATTGCCACCGGCAGGTCCTCACAAGCCGACGTGGTCCCGCGACTGGACATCGCGAACAAGAGTCAGGTCGCCGAAGGACATCATCCGACGAGTGCGGCCCCGCCGCGATCAACGTTCCAGGATTTCACGCTCAAGGGAGGGCTGCGAACGAGCACCGTGCGCGGCGGCTGGACGACGCAGGGGCAGATCAATCTGCTCGGCGTTACCAACCAACGCGAAGCGATTCGTTTTCAACTGGAAGGGGAGGCGGCGCCGCTCACCGATTTGGTCGACTACAAGGTGGGCGTCGAAAACCACCGGGGCGCCTTCACGCTGGGGCATGTCACCTTCGGCGCTAACCGGCACCTGTTCAACAGCTTTGCCAGCCGGGGAGCACTCGTCAAAGTGCGGTTTGGACCACGATCCGATCTGGCGCTCGCCGCGTTGAATGGGTCGACCATCGTCGGTTGGAGCAATTTCCTCGGTGTCGAGGAGCGAACGCATCGGGTGGCTGGTGCAACGCTGGGGATCGAAATGCTTCCACGGGCCGGTGCGCTGAGGCTCGAGACCTCGCTGCTCGACGGGCGCCTGCTGCCGGTATTCAATTTCAACCAGGCGCGCATCAACGACGCCGAGCAGAGCCATGGCGCTGGACTTCGCGTGCTCGCCAGCGACGGGAAACAACGTCTCAGGGTCGATGGCGGGTATGCCCGGAGCACGTTCACCAACCCCGCCGATCCGCTTCTGAGCCAGGGCACGGCAGTCGTGCCGGTTGAGAACGAAACCCGTAACGCCCGGTACGTCGACGTGAGCTATGGGCTTTTTCGGGAAAAGCCGATCGGCAAGACAAGAAAAGTGAATCTGCTTGCGAGCTATCGCCACGAGCAGGTCGATCCGCTCTATGGCAGCGTGGTGGCCAAGCTGAAGTCTGACGTGCGGCAGAACGGGCTCGCGCTGCACGGAAATATCGGCGCTCTAACCGCACAGGTCTCCCATGTCCGAGCGCGAGACAACCTCGACGAGATTGCCTCGATCGTGAAGACGTTCACCTGGATCACTCAGGTCAATGCCGCCATGCCGCTCGGCGCGATTGCCAGAAACAATCGCAAGCCGCGCCCGTGGTTGCCCAGTCTCGTTTACACGCTCAATCGAATCCACCAGCGTGGCGCCGGCGTGCCTCCCAACAGCGGTATTTCCTCGACCGCGCAGATTCCGAATCAGATTGCGACCGATCAACGGCTCGGTGTGGAGTGGCAGCGAAGCAGGTACAGGGCCGCCTACCGTGTCAATCGTACCTACCAGGACAACCGTCAGACCGGCAAGGAAGGTTCTGATTTCGCGAACCTGGTCCAGCGCATCACGTTCGATGTAACGCCCGCGTCGCGTGTCGACCTTCAAATGGATCTGGCGTTCGAAGGCGCACGGAACAAGGAGCTCGCGCGTACCGATCTCACGCGACGAATAGGCCTGAACGCTCACTGGAGGCTCACCTCCGGGACTGCCATAAGCGGTCTTGCCTCGACTACGCTCATGGAGAACGATGTCGGAACCAGGAAGGGCCGCGAGACCGACTTGAACCTGGAGCTCTCGCAGTCTGTTTCGCTCTCCTGGTGGGCCTCTGGCAGGACGCGCGGGCAGTTTTTCGTCCGGTACGTGCTGCGGTCAAGCCACCGATTCGATCACACGTTCACTCTCGACGACAGCCGGAGACTCTGGACCTTCAACACAGGCTTCAATCTGAGCCTCTTCTGAGAATTGTCATGAAAACGATCGTTCACGCCATCGGTCCGTTCATGTTGGCATTCGCGCTCGTCGCGGGTGAAGCCGACGCGCAGATCCGTGTGCACCCGGTCGGCGTCAATGTCAGCAGTCAGGGCGCGACGACGGTATTCCTGACGTTCGGTGGCCTGAGAAACCAGGTCCCGGTGGAAGCGTTCTGGTGCGGCGATCTGGTTTCGGCCGCTCCCGACATCGGAACGAGGTGCAATCCCGCGACGATCTTCGGGAGTCTCCCGCTGCGGTTCGACCAGTCTCAGCCGAGCGGGATAGCCGGGTTCACCGACATCATGTCGATTCCGTCATCGGTGGCTCGGCGCGCGTATCAGGCTGCGCGATCAGGACAGATGTCGAGCTTCTATTACGTGCGGCGTTTTGCCAGCACTGTGGGCGGACGTGACGAGTTCGTCGCGGTAACCTGTCGCATGGCGGGTGGTGGGGCGCGGACCCCTCTGTCGCTGCTCGATGTGCAGCTGTCGTTTGCAAGCGGCGCCCCGATCGAGTACGTGAGCTCTGGCGGGCTGCTGCCTCCATCCAGGCCGAGATTACGTACAGCGGCACAGGACACTTGAAGGGGCGGTGGGAAATCGTGGCGCCCGGTGATGAGCTGCCGACATCTCAGGATCTGCTTACCGAAGCCACACTTCCCGTCGAGGTCCGAGGTCTGCAGCGGCGTTACCCCCAGCTCGAACGGTTCAATCTCTTTCTGCCACCGACGGGCCGCGCGGCGTTACCCGGGCCAGAGACGGCTCGTCTGCCAACCGGGGCAGCTGGAACCTATCTGATTCTCCTGCGCATCGAAGCCTCCGACGACAAAGAGGCAGATTCGGATCTCAGCAAGGTCGGGGCAGGTCCTGGGGTCGTCCACAGCGGAGCCGTCGCCGGTTTCTCACTGCCGGTGCTGCGCTACGTGGTCGGCGGCGATTTACCCGGGCGTGTCCCGCAGTCATCTGACCGCGAGGTGGCGTTGTTACTACCAGACGATAACAGCGAGATTGTCCGCGAGCGGCCAATCGTCTTCACCTGGCTCGAAAATGCGCAGGCGGCCGTCTACCGCATCGATATCCACGACAGTCGAGGTGTCGTGCTTTCGGCGCTCGTACCGGCAGGGACCGGTGTGTATCGCCCGCCGCCGTGGGTGCAAGAACACCTGGAACGTGAACCAATTCGTTGGCGTGTGGTCGAGCTCGATGTCCAGGGGAGAGAGAGTCGGATGAGCGACTGGCGAACCGTTGCGCCAAGGCGCTAGATGAGCCAGTTTTTACAAGCATGAATCCATCCCGGTCCGCCGAGCGTAGATAGGCCGGACAAGGTCCCGGGAGGTTCATGTGAAAAAAGTATTGCTCGTACTTGCTGTCTCGTTCGCGGGATCCTGGTGGGTAGGAACCGATGCCTCGAGTCACCGTGAAGCGCCGCTCATCAGCGGGGATCCGCGCGCAGACAACACTGATGTCTACGCCTTTGTCAGCCCAGATCGGCCCGACACGGTCACCATCGTCGCCAACTACATTCCCCTCGAAGAACCCGCGGGTGGCCCCAACTTCAACAGCTTCGACGATCACGTCCTCTACGAGATTCATGTCGACAACGACGGCGACGCGAAGGACGACATCACCTATCAATTCAGGTTCCGGACGAAGATTCGCAACCCCAATACGTTCCTCTACAACACCGGGCCGATTGACAGTCTCTCGGATCCCGATTGGAACATGCCGCAAACGTACCGGGTCACGGAGATCAACGGCCGCCATCGCCGCACCCTGGGCAGGAACCTCCCAACCTCACCGGTGAACATCGGACCGCGGTCGATACCCGACTACGGGGTGCTGCGCACGGAGGCTATCCAGAGCCTGCCGAATGACATCAAGGTGTTTGCGGGCCAGGCGGACGACCCATTCTTCGTCGACCTTGGTTCGGTGTTCGATCTGGCCGGTTTACGTCCGTTCAACTCGTTGCACGTGATCCCACTCTTGGATGCTCCTGGCGTGGACGGCGTCGGCGGTTTCAACACACATGCGATTGTCATTCAGGTCCCAATCGCTCACCTGACTCGCGACAGGCAGCTGCCGACGGGCCCTGCGGACCCTGATGCGGTGCTCGGGATCTATGCCAGCGCGAGCCGCCCGCGGTTGTGGATCGACGAGGATGAGCACGACGACGATGACCGGGATGCTGAGCGCCAGTACGTCCAGGTCTCACGACTGGGCAATCCGTTGATCAACGAAGTCGTGATTCCGCTGGGGCAGAAAGATCGCTGGAACCAGTCGGATCCAGACGACGACGCGCGGTTTGTGGGGAGATATACGTCGCCCGAGGTCACCCGGCTCGAGAACGCGCTCTATCCCGTTCTGGACGACGCGCCAGAGACGCAGCGTGGAGACCTTGTGGCCATTCTGCTTACCGGGGTCCCTGGCTTGAATTTCACAGGCAACACCAGGGCAGACCTGTTGCGGCTCAACGTTGGCATTCCACCGACGGCGCCTGTTGGGACCGGCAATCGGCTGGGTGTGCTGGCCGGCGATTTTGCAGGGTTCCCGAACGGCAGGCGGCTCGAGGACGACGTCACCGACATCGATCTGCGGGCCTTTGCCTGCGGCTACGGCACCGTGGTGGGACCGCTCATCGAGTCGTTCGGGTTCTGCGCCGGTAACGCGAACCGGACACCGAACAACCTTCTTGGCGACGGAGTCGATGTGAACGATCGCCCGTTTACTGCTGATTTCCCGTATGTGGGGATTCCACATCAAGGGTATGAGCATGTGCACCATCCGTGATGTGATACCCCGCCATCCGCCGGACCTCAAAGGTCCGGCCTACGTACCGGAGGAGTGACGCGTGGGCAGTACGTAGGGCGGGGCTTCAAGCCCCGCCGCGACACCGGACCTCGAAGGTCCGGCCTACGTACCGCCGCGACGCCGGACCTCGAAGGTCCGGCCTACGTACAGTCAATGGGAGATTGTCATGGGAACGGCTTCGATCGTCACCACGTCCACACACTCCCGCGTCACCTGGATCGTCTTGACCATGATTCTGGGCGTGGCAGCCGCTGCAATGCCGCGCCTGGTATCGCGCACCAGTGACAGTTCGGATGTCCCGGTGCGCAGTGAGCCGGCCGTGGGCATGCCAGGAGCGCCTTCGACTTCGGCCGAAGGATTACAAAAGCGCATTGGTGATATGGAAAAGCGGCTCGCCGAAGAGCCAAAGGACCACGCCGCCGGGGTGTTGCTGGCTGATGCGCTGTTGCGTCAGGCTCGCGTGACGGGCGATGGCAGGCTCTCAGGGCGCGCGGGAAACGTGCTGACCTCTGTGTTGAAGGACGTGCCAGGACATTACGACGCGTTGCGGTTGCTCAGCGCCACCCATCTGTCGCAACACCGGTTTCGCGATGCCCTGGAAGTAGCTCGGCGAGCGCGCGATCTTCGACCGCACGACGCCTGGAACTACGGCGTGATAGGCGATGCCCTGGTCGAACTGGGCGAGTATGACGAGGCGTTCGAGTCGTTCGACAAAATGATGAGCCTGCGGCCGAGCGCAGCCGCCTATGCCCGCGTCGCTTACGCACGAGAGCTGCAAGGGAACCTGCAAGGGGCGCTGCAGGCGATGGAGCTCGCAAGAGAAGCCACCACTGCCCACGACCCGGAGGCACAGGCGTGGTACAGCGCGCAGGTTGGTGAGCTCTATCTCAGGATGGGGAAGCTCGAAGAGGCAGATCGTGAGTATCGGCGCGCCGCTTTTGTGTTTCCTGACCATCCCTTCGCGATGATCGGTCGGGGGAAGGTCGCCTCTGCCCGGGGCCATCGTGAGGAAGCGTTGACCCTCTATCTGGAGCAACTAAAGCGCACCCCGACCCTCGACCTCGCCGGACGGATCGGTGACATTCACGTCCAGGACGGCAATCGAGTCGAAGCAGAAAGGTATTACCAGTTGGCCGAAGATCTTGCCGGACCGGCCATTGCTCAGACGGAAGCCAACCTTGCCCTCTTCCTGGCGGAGCGTAATCGGAAACTCTCCGAGGCTGTCACAGTCGCAGAGTCGGTCGCCGCGACGCGGCACGACATCTTTACAGCGGATGCTCTTGCATGGGCGTACTTCAAAACCGGTCGCCTCGACGAAGCACGATCGGCATCCGAACGGGCACTGAGGACGGGCACGCGCGACGAGCGAATTCTGGCGCACGCCGCCGCGATTCGCGCGGTGTCATCGCAGGAATAGCTCAATCAAAAGATCACCACAGAGGACGCAGAGGACACAGAGGACGCTGCTGAACTCCTGTTCAATTTGGCGGGCACTGCCGCGCGGCCACAAGCCTCCGTTACAATGAGGTGATGGACGATCGCTTCGCCTCGTTCAGAAACGCCACTGCGGATGCACTCCTGAACAAGGCTGGTGCCACGCCAGCCGAGCTGCGTCAAGCCATTGCCCAGGGGACCCCTCCACCAGAACTGATGAGCCTGGTACAGAAGATCCGCTCGCGTGCGTACACCGTGACCGACGAGGATCTCGATCGGCTCCGAAGCCGGTACTCAGAGGACGCGCTTTTCGAAATCATCGTTGCGGCGTCGTTCGGGGTTGCCCAAGAGCAGCTTGCGGCCGCACGTCGGGCGCTGGAGGACGCGTGAGGCTCAGCAACGTCGTTCGTGGCGATCGACTGTCCGTCCGGCTGTTTTACGTAGCCGTACGCCTGCTTTCAGGTTTTCGTGCGCCCGATGTGATGCGAACGCTGCGGTATCGGCGCCACCTGTTTGGCCGACCGCATTCCGCACACACGCAGGCCGTCATGCGAGGCACCTCGGAATGGTCGGTTGGCGAACGCGAGTTGTTTGCGGCGTTCGTCTCGCGTTTGAATCAATGTCATTTTTGAACAAACGCCCACGCCGCGGTCGCGGCGTCCGCCCTCGGGAACGATTCGTTGACCGAGCAGGTGCTGGACGACTACACGACCGCTCCAATCGACGACAGGCTTCGCGCCACGCTCGGCTTACTCAAGAAAATGACGCTCGACCATCGCGGTCTCGGCCCAGACGACGTGCGAGCGGTGATGCGTGCCGGCGTGTCCAAGTCGGCGATCGAGGACGCGATTGAGGTCGCATTCCTGTTCAATGTCTACGATCGGATGGCAGACGCGATGGGTTGGGACGTGCCGCCTCGCGGCAGCGGCTACTATCAGGTCGCTGCCGGGAGGCTCCTCAAGCAGGGCTACCAGTAAAGGCCAACGACGTCAGAATCCGACAGACATCTGGATACCAACGACCGATTTCGACAAGAGCGGTGAGAGGTTCACGCCACTTGAATCCTGCCCTGGACGACGAACGTAGACGATCCCCTTCTCTCGATTGAGCACATCGACCAGGAGCCCTGTGAACAGACCGATCGTGCCGAGGCCCAGGGCTGCGGTGCCGCTGAACTTCTCGTACTCGCTTCGTCCGCCAAGTTCGATCAGGAGTCCAGGTATTGCTCCAGTCGCCAACCCGATGAGCGGACCGTTCCACCAGGGATCGGACCGCTGGACTCGAATGTTATTCACATCGTGCTCCGGCAGACTGAGCAGTCGAGCAGAGGAATCGCGCTCGGAGCGAAAGATCACGGACGAGTCGGAGAGGTCGACAAGCGTTCCCTTGATTGTCCTTCCCTTTGCATCGGTGACGTAAATCGTGTCACCGGGCGAGACCAGGTCACGTAATTCCCGGAACGATCCGGCAACGGGCTGAGCGCTGGTCGGCGCCGCCACGAAGACAGCCACTGCTCCAATCAGGAGCGACAATGTTCGATTGATTCGTGTGCGTGGTGTCATCAGTCTTTGCTCCTGGTTCAGAATCGCAGGCCGATCTTCACGCCAGTCGCCGATTTCGAGAGCACAGGGGATATGCGCAGACCGACGGATCGCGAGTCTGGCAGTCGAAAATAGACGGTTGTGCGCTTGACGATCGAGGCGTCCACCGTACCTCCAATGAGTGCCCCGATTCCGCCGGCGAATAACATGGTGGAGAGCGCAATCGGTGCGCGAGACTCAACCGTGTAGCAGTCGCAGCCTGCGCCCACGAACAAAATGAACATGCCAATCGCTGCGCCCGGGGCGAATCCGATCAGTGTGCCGTTCCATAGCGAATCGCGGCGCACCAACTGAATCTGTTGAACATCACGCTCGAACAGTTGTCGATCGCGGACAAGATTCTCGCGCCCGTCCGCGCCGGTCTTGCGTGTGAGGAGTTCCAGCGAGGACCGAGACAGCTCTCCAAGCGTTCCTCTGGTCCTTCTTCCACTCGTGTCTGTGATATCAACGGTATCACCTGGTTTCACGAGAGCTTGGAGTTGCTCAAATGACGTTGAGACCACTTGCGCGCTGGCGTTGACCGGAGCCAGCACGAGCAGCGACACCGACATGTGCAGCACCCACTTCCACCTTCCGGTCCGATCCGACCCCGTCCTCACGGTGACCTTGTTGGTCATGGTTCCCCTCCTTGGAGGCCTTCTCACAGGGATGCGAGAAGAGGACGAAGATGGGCTCAAATTACACTTTTGAGGTCAGGCGAGTCTGTGCGGAGTCCGAAGAGAAATTCTTAAAGGTTGGAGTTCCTCAGCGTTGGCCTTGAGGACTGATGACTGAAAACTGAAAGCTGTTCTACTGGCCCAGGATCACACGCGCAAACGCCTGCCACAGAACAGTGCGCCCTACCACGTCGCGCAGGACTTGTGCGACCAAAACAAACAACCCGCCCCAGATATATGCCGGATGAACACGTCGGCGGGAGAAGCCATCGTATGCGACAGCCACCAGGATGAAGAGATCAGCAAGGACATAGTACGCCCAGGTTGTCGCTGTCGCGAACGCAAAGGGCCAACGCGCCGTGGCCGCGTCGAGAATGCTGATCGTCGCAAGCAGCATGAGTCGCTTGTGTGTTTCAGGCCGACCGACGGTAGTAGAGCGCCGATCCGACAAGCGCGACGAAGACCATCATTGATGAGAGGGGAACGGTCAGGAACGAGAGCGCCTCGGTTTCGAAACCGGCGGCAATGTTACGCCGACCCGAGATGATGGCTGCGGTCACGCCCATGACCACCATTGACCGCCGCCAGCACGGCACCCGTCAGGCCAAGTCGGCGATGAAGGTCGGTCCGTCTGGCGGCAACCAACGACGTCTGCGCCAAAAATAGCGCAATCCACGCCGAGAACACGGCGCCGTGGACGTGCAAATAGAACGGCAGCGACGTGTCTTGAAACTGGGGCCTCAGGTAGTAGGTTCGGGAGAAGCCGAGGAAGACGGCCGCCACGAGCGGCCAACGCCATCCCTGTGTAGAAGACCCGATCGGCCGAGAGAAGGGACCGAGGCTGAGAGTGAGCGAGAGGGAGAGTCAACGTTCCAAGGAGCGTCGCAGAATAATCCTATTTCACCACGGAGTTCCACATGAGAACTGATCCAAAAACTCTGCGACCTCGGTGACCTCCGTGGTGAAGAGCCTTGTTCAGCATCCTGCTAGAAGTTCAACGTTCCGCTGAATTGAAGCATGCGGCCGTCCTGCATCAGTGATGGCTGCAGCCACACCGGGCCATAGTTGGTGTTGAGCGTCGATATGGCGCTGCCGTTGAAGACGTTGTAGATGTTGATGTTGGCCTGCAAACGCATTGTCGTTGTCAGCGCGAATCGTTTGGCCATCCGCAGGTCGAGCCGATTCAACCGGTCATCGAACTCTGTCTGCGGGACGATCAGCGGAACCGTGGCCCTCTGAGTGCAGTTGACCTGAACGCCGCATGCCGCGAGGTTGCGGCCGAGCGACGGCGCGATCTCGGCGTTGCTCGCGGCGTAGTTTGCGGTAATGGTGGGCCCGGAGATGTTCTGGAACACGGCGCTGACGACGAAGTCGTACGGCAGTGGGTACGTCAGGAAGCCCTTGAACTGCGTCTGACCTTCGAAAGGCGTGACGATCTTGCAGATTGGCTGGCCGTTGATGGTCGTCGCGGTGAACGGCGTCGGAGTCGACAGCACCCCGGCCGTCAAGCCGACAAGATTGCCCGGAAGAGCAGTGGCAATCGCGCCGGGAGAATCAACGTTGAAGCAGGCATCGTTCACGCTGCGCCCGGTATCCACCCCGCCGCCGTATTGAACGCCCGAGGCTAAGCCTCGCGTTGATCGTGACGTTGAAGAAGTCGTTGACGCGGCGCATCTTCCCATAGTTGTCTGTCTGCGTCACCACGCTGTTGACGCGGCCAAACAGCGCCGGCGACACGTCGTACAAGCCGCAGACGGGATAACCGCCTCCGCCAGGCAGTCGGGCATCGACCGGCGCGGTGATGCAGTACGGGCTGAAGTCCGCGGGCGTCACCAGCGTGTTATCCGTGACGAGGAAGTTGCCAAACCAGTTGCGGTAGTAGCCGCCGCTCAACGACACATTTGGCCGGAGCTGGTGCTGGACCTCAGCCGTGAAGTCCCAGTTGAAGCTACGAGAGTCGTATCCGCGAATCGCATCATCTGCATAGCGGGTCGTGACGTTGAGCCCGCCGAAGTTCTGGTTCGCACATCGCCCCGCACTCGCCATTGTCGGCGCGGTTTGCGAGATCGCAATCGGGTTTGAAGTTTCCGCTACGCGGATCACCAGCTCCGAACCGGTTATCGTTCCACGTGCGGTTGACGGTGTTGACCGATGTGTTGATCGGATTGTTCTGCGTGGTGATGGTTGGAGTAGCGGCCTTCGAGACGTATCGACCGAGTGCCACTTTCACCGCGGTTCGCCCGTTGCCGAAAAGGTCGTACGCGGCGCCCAGCCTTGGATCGACGTCCTTCCACAACGGCACGTCGTTCACCTCGTCGAAGCTGCGCGCGGGAACCCAGCCATTTGGCGTCGCCCCCACGGATTGAGGCGGAATGTAGCCGCTGAAGTACTCGTAGCGCACCCCATATGTGAGCGTCAGACGACGCATAGTCCACTGATCCTGCGCGTAGAATCCGAAATCCTTGTTTTGCGCCTTGATCTCGTAGGGGGTGGCCCACTGGTTGAGGCTGAAGGGCACGCGATTGTTGAACACGTAGTCCACGTTCTGCGTGCCGGCTTCGAGGCCTTGTCGGAAGTAGATTTCCTCGAGCTGGAACCCTGCCTTGAAGGCGTGCGCCCCGGTCACATAGGACGCAGAAAAGCGCTGGCTGATTCGCGGCACCGATTGGGTCGGGGCGTACGTAATCCCAAGCGGGGAGCCCGAGTTGTAGCGGACGCCGGTTGTCGACTCAAAGATCGAAATATCGTCAACGGTCACTTCCGGCTGCCGGTATGTCGGCCAGCTGCCATCCGCCCGTGACGCGCCAGCTTCGAACAGGAGCCTGTTCGTGACCGGCGCGTTCCAGGCGACCTGATACAGTCCGGCTGGTCTGAGGCGATAGCTGAAGAACGCCTCGGGGGCATTGACCGATCCGCTCGCCGTCAGCGCCGGGCAATGGCAGTCTCGCTGGGGATCGGCGAAGAAGTTAAACTTGTGTTTTGCAGACGCCCGCCACGTGACGCGCACGGCCTTGGACTCGTACCACTCTTTCGCATACCCGGGCCGGCTGAAATCGGGTGTGTAGAACGGCGTACCCTGCGTCTGATTGTAGAACTTGTTCGCGGCCTGCCGCTTGTTGCCCCACCCGCGAAACGAGCCAAAGAACCAGAGGACGATCCCTCTTGATCGGGCCGCCCAGCGTGAACCCCGCGTCGTAAATGTAATTCAGCTTGGTTGTGCTCCTGACGCCACGAGCCTGCAACTCCTCGCTCAGGTTGCTCGATTGCAGGTTGTCGTTGGCGAAGAGCCCACTGACGCTGCCGCTGAAGCGGTTGCCTCCCTCCTTCGGAATCATGTTCACGATGACGCCGTCGGCGTTGCTGTCGGCCGAGATCCCGCCGATCGACAATGTCAGCTCCTGCACGGTCTCGGCGTTGGCGTTGTACCCCTGATTACCCATCGAATGCTGGATCCCCATCCCGTCGAACTGGACGTTCGTGCCGCCCTTGCCGTGGTACGTGCCTCCGATTTGGCCGGTGTAGGCGCCGGTGATGTCGAACCCTTCGTTCCCCCGAAACCCCGGGGTCAGCGTCACGAGATTGTTCAGGTTCTTCACACTGCTCGGGAGCACGTTCAGCAGATCGGCCGTGACGACGGTCTGCTTGCGGGCGTTGCGGGTGTCGACGAGCGGCGACTCGCCCGTCACGGTGATCGTCTCGGTGAGATTGCCGACCTGCATTTTGGCGTTCACCGAGGCCGTGAATCCCGACGTCAGTTCGATGCCGTCGCGCCTGAAGGTGTTGAAACCGGTGAGCGTGAACGTGACGACATAGGATCCCGGACGCAGATCGACAATGTTGTAGCGACCCTCGTTATCGGTGACGGCGGTGCGCACCTTCTCGATCAGGGCCGGACTGGAGGCTTCGACCGTGACGCCAGGCAGGACCGCCCCGGAAGTGTCTTCGACAACTCCCGCGATCCCGCTGGCCGTGGCCTGCTGTCCCGACGCAACCCCTGGAAGAAGCAGCGCACACACGATGACACTCAGGCCCACTCCTACGACATCCGTTCGTCGCATGTCTCCCCCTTTGGCAACAGTCGTTGCCACCGATGCGATTGCCGAAACTATGTGTCGCGCGGTCGGATCACTACGATGCCAACGAAGGCATCTCGTCGCGTGTCAGAGAGTCGGTCTGCGAATTGTGTGGAATTGGATGGCGTTTTCACCATCCACGGGGCGCACGATACGACAAATCTCGTGCAAAAGAAAGATCCGATGGATCGTTCTCGATCCAAAAGTTTGAAGGCTCGTCAGAAGTTCGAAGGCTCATCCATATGCTCGAGCATCGGAACCGTTCGCGGTATTTGACGGCACGTGAGGCCGTCATGATTCTGGGTGTGAGCCGGGCCTCACTCTACGCGTACGTCAGTCGCGGGCGCATTCACGCCGAAGCGGATCCAAGAAACCCTCGAAGCTCTCGATACCTGGCAGCTGATGTCGAACGGCTGCGGGATCGAAAGCAGGCCCGTCTCCACCCTGAGGCTGCGGTCCGTAAGTCGCTGAACTGGGGCGTCCCCGTTCTCGAGTCCGGCATTTCGCTGATTGACGCGGGTCGCCTCTATTACCGCGGTCATGATGCGCTCGCGCTGGCCAGGAGTGGCCGATTCGACGAGGTGGTCCGACTGCTCTGGGGTTGGAAAGCCGGACGTGAGCTGCCCAGCGCGCCGGAATCGCTGGCGCTCCACAAGGCCATTCTTCGGCTCGGCTCACTGCCGGTGATGGAACGGTTACAGGCGATCCTGCCGCTTGCCGCAGCCGCCGACCCTGCTGCGCTCGACGTCAGCCCCGAGAACGTTTCCACCTCGGGTTGGCGCATCTTGAGTCTGCTTACGGCGGCGGTCACGCTGCAAGCACCTGGCTCACCGTCGTTGGTGGCCGCTTCGCTAGCGGATGGATGGAAGGTTCGCACGCGGCCAGGCCGTCGACTCCTCGAGATGGCCCTCATTCTTTGTGCGGACCATGAGCTGAACGTGTCGGCGTTCGCGGCCCGGGTCGTGGCGTCGACGGGAAGCTCGCCTTACGACGTGGTGGGTGCCGGACTCGGCGCGCTGAGAGGTCCACGCCATGGGGGATATACAGCGCGAATCGAGAGCTTCCTCGATGAATCGGGTTCACCCGCCGGCGTGCGTCGCGTGCTGGCGGCGCGTCTTCGTCGTGGCGAGTCCGCGCCCGGATTTGGGCACCCGCTCTATCCCGACGGTGATCCCCGGGCGCGTCTGCTGTTCGAGGAGGTTGAGCGAGCCTGGCCGGATTCGAAGGCGACCGCTTTTCTGCGCGCCAGCAGGGCCGCCGGGCACGCGCTGCTCGACGAGTCTCCCAACGTGGATTTCGGCCTCGTCATGCTTCGACGAGCGCTCGGCTTGACGCGTGGGTCCGCCCTGGTGCTCTTCGCCCTCGGACGGACCGTGGGTTGGATTGCCCACGCGATCGAGCAGTACGCCGAAGAACAGCTGATCCGTCCGCGCGCGTCGTACACGGGACCACTTCCCCGCGTCTGACATGTTGATTGCTGAATCCATATAGTCAAAGTTCAAAGTTTAAAGTTCAATGTAGAAAAGTAAGTTCAAAGTGGATTTGTCCATGTTGGGTTTGGAAGGCGTTGTCGTCGCGGAAACCGAATTGAGCGACGTGGATGGCGAGCGCGGTCAGCTCATTCTCCGTGGTTGGTTCATCGAAGATCTGGTCGGCCGCCACACGTTTGAAGATGTCTGTGCGCTCTTGTGGACCGGGCGTCTTCCGGAGAGCGGCGAAAGAGAGCGGTGGCAATCGCGATTGGGACAAGCGAGACAAGAGGCTTTCGAACTGGTTCCCAGGCTTGGAAACGCTCTGTCACTGCCCGATGGTATGGACGCGTTGCGGGCCGCCCTCGGGCACCTCCAAACAAGCGGCAATCATGATCAAGACACGCTCGTCCTGACGGCGGCTACCGCTGTTTTCGCGGCCGGTTGGGCGCGCCTTCAGACGGGGTGTCAGCCGGTCGAGCCCGATCCGTCGTGCTCTCACGCCACCGATTACCTCCGCATGGTGACTGGAAGCACGCCGGCACCTGCCAGCGTTGCCGGCCTCGATAGCTATCTCTGCTGTGTGGTCGATCACGGCCTCAATGCCTCCACGCTCGCGGCACGCGTCGTCGCGTCAACTGGATCCGATCTGGTCAGTGCCGTCGTCGCGGGCGTGGGAGCGCTCAAGGGTCCGCTGCATGGCGGTGCGCCCGGTCCGGTGCTCGACATGCTCGACGCCATTGGAACGGCGGAGCGGGCGCGGTCGTGGCTTTCGACGCAGCTTAACAGCGGTCAACGCATCATGGGGATGGGGCACCGCGTGTACCGGGTGCGAGATCCTCGCGCCGCGGCGTTGGAGCGAGCAGCAACGAAATTGGAGGCCTCGGGTTTGGGAGGCGATCGTCTCGGGTTAGCCAGGATCGTCGAAGGCGCCGCCGAAACATTGCTCGCAGAGCGTCACCCGGAGCGTCAGCTTCGGGCCAATGTCGAGTTCTATACCGCCGTGCTTCTGGACGCCGTCGGCATTCCGCGCGCGCTCTTCTCGCCCACGTTTGCCGTATCCCGGGTCGCCGGCTGGTGCGCCCACTATGAGGAACAGCGTCGGCGAGGCCGTTTGATGCGACCGTTGTCAAAGTACGTAGGCGCGACGCCAGACGCGAAAAGCGCCTGAAGCACTGTCTCCGACTGGTTACCTGGTCGCGACCGGCGAGGCGAGCGGCTTGCCTTTTTCAACGATGTACGTTGCCAGCACGCGTGCCGGTGCCGACTCGTTGTTCGTCGCGTTGTGAACCGTTCCCGGCGGAATGAAGAATGTCTGCCCGGCCTTGAGCGTGACCGCTGGCTTGCCCTCCTGCTCGAGGACGATCGCGCCTTCCAGAATGTACCCGGCTTCCTCTCCCGGATGCGTATGTCGGCCGACGGTGGCTTTCGCCTGAAACTCGGCGACGGCCGATACGATTTCGCGACCCGGGTACCTGAAAGGTCTCTCTGCTGGAGCACGGTGCGCTTGAAGCCAGGCTGCTGCGCGCTCACACCAACCATGACGGCAGCGAAGGCAAGCGTTGGGAAAATCACGTGTCGGAGTCTCATGGAAGTTCCTCATTCGTAATAGCTCGGCGATTTCTTGAGCTTGGCGTTCGCCACGAAGTCGTGCTCGATCCACAGCACGGTCCCGGTCTTCTGTAAGTATTCCTCAATGGTGACGCGCGAGGTGGCAGACCCACTGACGCTGTACTCATTATCAGGGGGCGGCCGGCGCAGCGTGCGTTCCTGTGGGTAATGGTAGAGATCACCGCTGAGCATCACGCGCCCGGTCGAGGCCAGGTTCAACACCAGGACCTGATGGCCAGGGGTGTGGCCCGGCGCCGATTTGATGACGACCCGACCGTCGCCGAACACGTCGTGCTCGTCCTTGTCGAGCACGATCGATTTGGTGCGCTTCAGCTCCGTGTAGAAGGAAGGATTCACGCGAGGGTTGTTCTCGGCCCACATGAAATCGCGTTCGGCTTTCGGAGTCAGCCAGGTCGCCGCTGAAAACGCGTTCAGGTTTGCCGTGTGGTCGATGTGCGCGTGCGAGATGGCGACATACGTGATGTCAGTAGGCGCGTACCCGATTTCGGCGAGCTGACTCTTGAGGGTTCGCGTGACGGTGGCCGAAACGGTCGGGTTCACGTTGGATCGCGCACCCTTCGGCTGCGATTCGACGATGGAGTCGGGGATGACGCCAACGTCCCACATCAGGTGTCCCGCGCGGATGAGCAACGAGAAAGCATGGCACCGGCATCCGGGTTTCACCGACTTCGGCCGTGGTCACGTGGTAGCGCTCGACGCCCTCAACTGTGGGCTGCAGCACGCCACAGTCGAAGACATATAACCGCAAAAGCTTGGGTACCGGCGCCTTGACCGCTGGAACAGATTGCGCCGCAGCTCCTGCGGCACCGCCGTGTCCCAACGGACAGGACCAGTAATGCGAACGCGATCCAACGTGTCACAGTACTACCTCGTGCCCTGGCCGCTCCGCTTGTCGACCACGACTTGACCCCCTTTGACCACCACCGACACGTTCAACAGATTCGAAACGTTTGCCAGTGGGTCGCCGTTGAGGATGACGATGTCGGCAACCTTACCCGCCTCGAGAGTACCGATCTGATCGCTGCGGAGAACGGCTGCGGCAGCATTCTTCGTCAGGATCGAAACGATCTCCTTCGGAGAGAACATGAGCGCGAGCGGCTTGAGCTCCTGGGCCAGTGAGTCTTTCGGAAGCCAGCTGCTGTCGGTGCCGTACCCGTAGGTGATCCCCGCCTCCCAGAGCAGCCGTGCGTTGACTGGCCCCTGGCCTCCGCTGGACAGCGTTTCCCAAGGAAACGGACCACGGTCGCGGAAGAGGGGCATATTGTCATTGCCGAAGAAGGGCACGAAGATGCCGAGCGTTGACATCATTGGGATCCCTGCCTTGGCAATCATGCGGGCGGTGTCGGGCGATTCCTCGAGACGGCCGATGTGCGGCGTGTGAACGAGCACGGCCACGCCAGCTTCCACCGCAGCGACCGTATCCAGCACCGTGACGGCATGCGTGATGACCGGGAGGTTGTAGCTGTTTGGCTTCCTTCACGATCAGCGAGAGCGTTTCCTTCTCGGGACCGTTTGGCGTGACAATGATGGCGGTCTTGATCGCGTCAACACCGGCCTTCGCCAGCGACGCGACCGTTGCGCGCGTCTCCTCGGGCGGAATGGCCGCGGCCGTCGTGCGAGGTCCACGCGAGCGATCGGATCGGGCGGGATCGATGGCCGGGGCCCCTGCCGCTCCACCTCCACCGCCAGCTCGCGCCAGCTGGGCGCGTCCCGAGGCGATGATTCGAGGACCTTTGACGTCACCGGTTTCGGTTCGCTTGCGGAGCTCCAGAATCTGTTCGAGCGGATCTCCCGCAGACAGCACGGTGGTAAACCCCGCATCGAGATACTCCTGCATGCGAGGCGCCGCTTCCTCTTTCATCCACTGGGCAGGGTTACCACGAATGATGTGACGGTGGGATTCGATGAATCCCGGCATGACGGTCATGCCCTTGGCATCAATCACGGGGGCGCCCGCGACGCTGCCAGCCCCGGGGGCGACCGAGACAATTTTTCCATCACGAACGGTGACCGTACCTCGCTCGATGACGCCACCGCGGCCATCGAGAATCCGGGCGTTCGTGATGACGAGACTCCGAGCGGCCGGCGCCTGTGCGACGCCAACGCTCCCTGAAGATGTGAGACAGACAAAAGAAAGCAGGGCAAGGAATCGCTTCATTGGACCTGGCCTCACGGAAGAAAGTTTCAGAAGGCAATGTGGGTGTCTAGCGTACCTCAAAATCATGTTGTGAGGCAGTTTGCGGCGGGATGAGTTCTTGCCCCTAATTTCATCACGGGACGCGGATCTCGCGGATTCAGCGGATTTCACGCCGACGGTCTTGCGCCGGCCCGGGCGACCGGCCGCGCCGCAGGCGCGCGGGAAGGTGAACGATCGAGGATAAGAGCGCTGGACTGTTCCTGGGGCGCTCTTATCCTCGATCGTTCACCTTCCTACGAGACTGGCTTCGCCAGTCTGCCGGTCGCCCGATCTGCGATGATCCGCGGAGATTCGCGACCCGTGAATGAACAGGGCCGGCGGCAGCAATTTTGAGCGTTCGCTCTGCGCGTCCGCTCAGGTCCGCAGGGCCGCCATAGGATCAATGCGCACGGCCCGCCCGGCCGGAATGAGTCCGGCCACGAGCGCCACGAGGACGAACAGCGCGGCGACTCCCACAAAGACTGTCGGAGCCGTGGGGCTCACCTCGAAGAGCAGGGTCGCGAGCAAACGTGTAAACGCGAACGCGCCCGCGAGGCCGCATACCACGCCAATCAGCGTGAGACCCACCGCTTGTCCGAGTACCAGGCGCAGGATGTGATCGCGGTTCGCGCCGAGCGCCCGACGGATGCCGATTTCCTGCGTCCGCTGCGCCACGGAGTAGGCAAGCACTCCATAAATGCCCACCACGGCGAGCAGAAGCGCCACGCCCGCGAGGAGGCCGAGGAGCCGCGCGGCCAGGTGCCGCTGTCCGTCTGACTGGACGAGAATCTCGTCCATCATCTTGATATCGGCGACCGGTTGGTCAGGATCGATGGCCAGCACAGCGCCCCTCACGACATCTACGGCGGACATGGGGTCGCCGTCCCCCCGTACCGCCAGGTAGGCCGACTGGGGAGAATTCAGAACCTCGGGGAGGTAGAGCTGAAGCGGCGCCTCGAGTGTCGGCCCGCCGTGACGCACGTCCGCCACCACGCCCACGATCTCGATCGAGCGATTTCCCAATATCGGCACGATAAGCCCTTGGCCGACCGGATCTGCACCATTGGGGTAGCTCGGCCAGAAACGCCGGGCAAAGCGTTCATTCACGATGATGACCGGCTGTGCGCCCGCCACGTTGTCGCGCCCGGTGAACGCTCGTCCGCGGCGCAAGGGGATCCCGAGCACCCGAAAATAGCCAGGCGTCACGCTCTGCAGCATGATTCCGGTGTGACCAGGGTCGGCAATTGGCTGCGATTCAATTTGTATATTGGTCGACAACGCCCCCGTCGTGGGAAGCCAACTCACAATCGTGACATCGCGCACGCCAGGGGCAGCCTCGACCCGCCGCACGAGCTCATCGAAAAAGGCCGTTCGCTTCGCTGGTGTGTCATACCGGGCCATGGGCAAGGGGATTCGCATTGTCAGCAGGCCCGCGGACTGATATCCAGATTCGATACGTGCAAGTCGGGCGAGGCTGCTCATGATGAGGGCAGCGCCGACGAGCAAGACGATTGATAATGCGATTTGCGCGACAGCCAGCGTACCGCGTGCGCTGAGACCAAGCAGCCGTCGTTTTCTTATCGCCCCTGCATCGCTCGCCCCGCTCTGCCGCAGCATGTTCATCAGTCCGGGCCGGAGCACTTGTCGCGAGGGAAACGCTCCAAAAACGACGCCGGTCATCACCGACAAGACGATCGCCAATCCAAGAACAGCGCCACTCAAGTGAATTTCACCCGCCCGAGGCAGCTCGAAAATCGTCATTCGCGTAACGAGCTCAAGAACTGTCCGAGCGAGCACGAGGCCCAGTGCACCGGCTCCAGCCGACAGCACCACACTCTCGGTCAGAAGCTGACGGATGAGTCGGCTCCGTGCGGCACCAAGCGCCGACCTGACGGCAAGCTCACGAGCGCGCGACGTTGCGCGCGCCATCAGCAACGTCGCCACGTTGGTGCACGCGATCAGGAGTACGAGGCTGACGGCGGCCAGGAGCATCCAGAGCATCGTGCTCACGTTAGCGGTGAGCTCGTCCTTCAGCGGTACGACTCGGAGACGTCCGGTGTCGAGCCTCATTGGGTTTGCCGTGCTGTACTGCACGCTCAACAGGTCCAGCTCCGCCTGCGCCTGTTCCGGCGTGACACCTGCCTTCAACCGAGCGAAGCCCCTCAATTGGGCGCAGCAGGCGCGGAACCGCGGCGGCAAGCGCGACGTCTGGTTCGGCTGGGTCAACCAGATATCGATGTTTCGAAACGGGAATTGAAACGTTACAGGGAATACACCAACGATCGTGTACGGCATCGAGTTGAGGACCACCGTCCGGCCAGTGATCGACGGTTCCGCCTGAAATCGACGGTGCCACAGCCTGGCACTGATCATGGCCACGCGTGGTCCATCAATGACATCCTCATGCGGAAGAAAGCTGCGCCCCTGTTCGGGGCGGATGCCCAGCACGTCGAGGAAGTTTCCAGAGACGCGCGCGGCTTTAAACACCTCTGGTTCCCCGTGACCGGACAATGTGACATCTTCCGCCGCTCCAAAAAATCCACCGAGACCCGTAAACGATCGAGCCGCCTGGGTAGCTTCCAACCGTGCCAGCGAGAACCATCGATTCTGAGTCTCGCCAGTGTTGCCTCTTGCCACATGCATCAGACGGCCGGATTCGGGGAAATCGAGTGGCTGAAGCAGCACGCTGTGAATCACCGAATACATGGCGGTATTGGCGCCAATCCCAATGGCCAGTGTGAGCACGGCCACCGAAGCGAACCCGGGATTCCTCTTGAGCGCGCGCACCGCGTACCGCACGTCACGACCGACCTCCTCGACAAACGGCAGGCCGCGCAGGTCGCGATGAGCTTCGCGGAGCTGGGTGACCCCTCCAAGTTCCAACCGTGCTGCCCGGCGCGCCTCGTCTTGGGTCATCCCGCGTCGCCGGTGCTCTGTTTCGAGCATCGTCAAATGCGATTCGAGTTCCTCATCGAGATCACGATCGAGCCTTCGTGGCGTGAAGAAGGCAATGACTCGAGCCGCCATCCGCGCAAGGTCAGTCAGCATGTCGTCATCCGCGTGGAATCGGCACCAACCGAAGCAATCGACCGATGACGCCGGAAACGCGCTCCCAGTTGTCGGCTTCCGCCGTGAGCTGCTTTCGACCGGCTTTGGTGATGGAGTAGAACCTGGCTTTCCGGTTGTTGTCGGAGCTGGCCCATTTGGCGCTCACCCATCGCTTCTGGACGAGACGGACGAGGCAGAGATAAATGGTGCCCTGATTGACGAGGAGGACGTGCTCGCTGAGCTGCTCGAGACGTCGCGCGATGCCGTACCCGTGCATGGGTCCCATCGCGTCAAGGGTTTTCAGGACCATGAGATTGAGCGTACCCTGCAAAATTGCCGAGCGGGTCTGAGGGCCGGCAGTCGGACGCACCGAAGGAGTCTGCCTGACTTCCTGTGGGATGTAAAGAGGAGAGCTTGCTTGTGGCGAGGCGACCTAGTCGATCTTCACGCGGACGCGGAACTGTTGATTTTCATTACAGATGAACTCAATAGGCTCTTCGTCAACGATGACGCGTTGATTGATGCGAACGGTGAACGGCTTCGTAAAAGCCTTCGAGTCCTCGACCGTGACATCGATCTCCAGCTTCCCGAAGGTCGGGCGACGGAAGCGTTCGGTGAATTTGGCCTGACTGCTATAGGGACTGCCGCGCACGTCCAACCAGCCGTCGTATTGACTGGACTCTGCGCCCGTAAAGTTGTTGGTCTCCACGACGAGCGTATCGCCTTCCCAGCGCCCCACTGAGTAGCCATACCACCAGGGTTGCGGTTCCCCCTGCGGTGGAAGCTTTCGACCGTCCATGTAGATGTACCGCAGTCCGTAATTCGCCTCGTACAACATCACGATCAGGTTTGGCGTCTGGATAACCTTCCGCGGCTGGGGCTGCATGTGAAACTGCGTGATCCCCATCGGCAGGCAGTTGGCGTCGGGATTGTCCTTGGCGTTGGACGCCATCCGCTGCTTTTTCAGGTCTGCCGCCCACGGTGTGAAAGGCAGGCCGTTCGGAATGTTGGTGCCGAGCTCGAAGAACGTCGCCAGTGGCGGTGACTTTGGATCTGGAGAGGCAGACGGAGTCCCCGGCTCAACAAAGATCCCCTCTGTGTCGCGGCCCGGCTGTCTCGCCTGGCCGCGGTCTCCAACAAGTCCTTTGAGCTCCTCCGGTAACGGATCACGATCGGCTCTCGTCCAATTGCCGGAGAGATCTGGTTTGCCGTCCGACGTCCGCGGCGGCGGCGCGTCCATGCGCACACGACCCTTCGCGTCGCGTGGGACACCCGATTCCTGAAATTTGGGCCACTGCGCGTCGATCACCGCGGAGCAGGCCACGAATATGGCAATTGCGGCCAGAATCCCGCTCTTCATCTGAACCTCTTCCTCCACCTTTCTTAAAGTAATGCGGGAGGACGGCTTCATAGTAATACAGCCGGGTCCAAAGAGCAGGACCCGGCCTACGTACTGTAATTTCGCATTAACCAAACTGATGCGCTTCGGTTGACTCCCCCAAGGCGAGCGTCGATGCGTGCCCGGCGGATAGCGTCTCGGTCACCTTGTCGAAGTAGCCCGTTCCCACCTCTCGCTGATGACGCGTCGCCGTGTACCCCAGCGGTTCGGCAGCGAACTCCGATTCCTGAAGCTCCGTGTAGGCGGCCATGCCACGATCGCGGTAATTGCGGGCGAGTTCGTACATCCCGTAGTTCAAGGCGTGGAACCCGGCGAGCGTCACGAACTGGAACTTGTAGCCCATCGCCCCAAGCTCCCGCTGGAATCGGGCGATCGTCGCCGCATCGAGATTCCGTTTCCAGTTGAAAGACGGCGAGCAGTTGTATGCCAGGAGCTTCCCCGGGTACTCGGCGCGCACCGCTTCGGCGAATCGACGCGCATCTGCGAGGTTCGGCGTCGAGGTCTCGCACCAGATCATGTCGGCGTACGGCGCGTAGGCGAGACCGCGGGCGATCGCGTAGTCGATCCCACCCCGCAGGTGAAAGAAGCCTTCGACGGTGCGCTCGCCTTTCACGATGAACTCCCGATCGCGCGGGTCGGCGTCCGAGAGCAGGAGCCTTGCGCTGTCCGCGTCCGTGCGAGCAATAAGTATGGTGGGCACGTCCAGGACATCGGCGGCGAGTCGAGCGGCGGTCAACGTCCGGATGAACTGGCTTGTGGGCACCAGTACCTTCCCGCCCAGATGTCCACACTTTTTCTCCGACGCCGTCTGATCCTCGAAGTGCACCGCAGAGGCGCCGGCCTCGATGAGCGCCTTCATCAACTCGAACGCGTTCAGCGGTCCGCCGAATCCAGCCTCCGCGTCTGCCACGATTGGTGCGAACCAATAATGACCGTTTCGGCTCTCGGCGTGCTCGATCTGATCGGTGCGCTGAAGGGCGCGGTTGATGCGGCGGACCAGCGTGGGAACGCTGTCGACGGGGTAAAGACTCTGATCAGGATACGTATGCCCGGTCGTGTTGCCATCTGCTGCGACTTGCCAGCCGGACACGTAGATGGCCTTGAGCCCCGCGCGGACCATCTGCACCGCTTGCGCTCCGGTGAGGGCGCCGAGCGCATGCACGTACTCTTCGGTGTGAAGCAGGGTCCACAGGCGCCGGGCACCGAGATCCGCCAAGGTGTAAGCGATCGGTACCGAACCACGCAGACGCTCCACCTGCTCGGCGGAATAGGGGCGGACGATGCCGTCCCAGCGCCGGTCGGCGTCCGGCTGCGACACGTGAGGGATGAGATGGACGGGAGTGGCGGTGGACATGGCGGTCTCCTGATTCGGGGTGGAGCTCCACGAGATTTCTCGTGTGTCGGCTGCTGATAAGTGGATACTGTCAAGTTCTCATCAATTCGAGGTCTCGTCAATAAAAACCGTATTATCAGTAAGTTAAGGTAGAAAACGTCAGACAAGTAACGCTTGTAAAGTTGTAAATGTTGCAAAAGGCGGGGCTACGGATTATCCTGCGTCCATCCAATTAGACAGGCATGAAGTCAGAAGCCTCGTCGATCGCAGCCCGCGTGCGCTCACTCCGGCGACGCGAGAACATGAGTCAGGTGCAGCTGGCTGAACGGCTTAGCATCTCGCCCGGATATCTCAACCTCATCGAACACAATCGCCGCCCCCTGACGGCATCGCTGCTGATCAAGCTGGCGCAGATCTTCCAGCTCGACTTGCAGGCGTTCTCTCCCGAGGGCGAGGCGCGTCTGTCGGCCGATCTGCTCGAGGTGTTCGGCGATGCCGTATTTGAGAGCCAGGACATCACGACCTCGGAGGTCCGCGATCTCGTCGTGCAGTCTCCGACCATCGCCCGCGCGCTCCTCACGCTGTACCAGGCTTATCGCAGCGCCCAGGAATCGGCCGACACGCTGGCCATGAAGCTCTCCGAGGGCGAGGACCTGCCGGGCATTGACCGCTCGCGGCTCCCGACAGAAGAAGTCAACGATCTGATTCAGCACCATGGGAATCACTTCGCCGAGTTGGAAGAGGGGGCCGAGACCGTCTGGCGGCGAGCGGGGTTATCGATCGCGAATATCTATGACGGCCTCGTGCGGTATCTCCAGGAAGTCGAGGGCGTCGAAGTCCGCGTGGAGACCGTTGGGGCCATGCGCGGCGCGCTGCGGCGGTACGATCCTGAGCGGCGCGTTCTCACGCTCTCCGAGGTGCTCCGTCGCGGCAGTCGGAACTTTCAGGTCGCCCACCAGCTCGGGCTGCTCACGCAGCGTCCCGTCTTAGATCGGATTGCGCGCGATGCATCCCTGACTGGGGAGGCCGAGGAGATGGCACGGGTCGCGCTCGCAAACTACTTTGCGGGCGCGGTTCTCATGCCCTACGAGCCCTTCCTCGAGGCTGCGAGGTCGGAGCGGTACGACATTGTGGTCTTGAGCAACCGCTTTCGCACGAGCTTCGAGCAGATCTGCCATCGCCTGACGACGTTGCGTCGACCTGGTGCAGAGGGGGTTCCTTTCCACTTCGTCCGGATCGATGTGGCCGGGAACATCTCGAAGCGTTTCAGCGCGTCCGGGTTCCGTTTCGCGCGGTTCAGCGGTGCCTGCCCGCGGTGGAACGTGTTCGCCGCGTTCCTGACGCCGGGCATGATTCGTACTCAGCTTTCGCAGATGCCGGACGGATCGATGTTTTTCTGGGTGGCGCGGACCATCAGGAAGGACACCGCCGGCTATCATGCGCCGCACACGGTGTTTGCGGTGGGGATCGGCTGCGATGTGCGCGACGCGCGAAAGCTGGTCTATGCAGACGGCGTCAACGTCGACAGCCGCGAGGCCGCCGTTCCGGTCGGTGTCACCTGTCGCCTCTGCGACCGGATGGATTGCGAACAACGAGCGTTCCCTCCGCTCCAGCATCCGCTGAAGATCGATGAGCACGTGCGCGGGATCTCCTTTTACGCTCCTGTGGCACCTCGCCCGCCGCTCGAATAGCATGGACGGCTACGCCCCACCGCGCCTGCGAGCCGGGGGTCCCGAACGGATGGGAACGGAGTCGCGACGTCAATCCATGGGAAATCCGTGAACCGTCACAACCTCACCGCCCGAATCCAGCACGTTGTACGGAAGGTGATGGCGTCGAGCCCCCGCCCGCTTCAGGGCGGATATCGACTCGTCACACATGTCCTCGCGGCGGCGGTCGCGGCCCTGTATGTCTATACCGCAGGGTTCGGCGTGTTCTCGGCCGAAAGTCACCGCGCGCTGTTCCTGGCGGGAACCCAGCTGCTGGTGTTCCTTTGGTTCCCCGCGCGGACTGCGTCGCCGCGCGCGCGTTTCTCGGTGCCCGATGCGCTGCTCGCGCTGATTGCGGCGCTCACGGCGGTCTATTTCATCTGGGAGTACCCGACGATGGTCCGGAGGGCCGGACTGGCCACGCCGGCCGACGTCACGATGGGTGCACTTGCCATCGTCCTCAGTCTCGAAGCGGCGCGCCGCGTCGTCGGACCCGTGGTGCCTTTGGTGGCATTTGCTGCGCTGCTTTTTGCGTGGCGGGAATTCGCTCCGTACTTGCCCGGTTCCATCGCACACAGGGGGTTCACGGTTGAGCGGATGGTGACGTCCGTCTACATGTCGCTAGAAGGCCTCTTCGGCGTGGTGACCTACACGTTTGCCACGCACGTATTCCTGTTCGTGATCTTCGGAGCGTTCCTGGAGCGCTCCGGCGTCGGCCGATTCTTCATCGAGCTGCCGTACGCCCTGATGGGCCGCAGTCCCGGCGGAGCCGGGAAGGTGGCCGTTGCCGCCAGTGCACTGCTCGGCTCGGTCACGGGAAGCCCAACAGCGAATACCGCCGCCATGGGTACCTTCACGATCCCACTCATGAAACGAAGCGGGTACGACGCGGCTGTCGCGGCTGGTATCGAGACGGCCGCGTCGATCGGCAGCCAGTTCCTGCCGCCGGTCATGGGAGCGGCGGCCTTCTTCATGGTGGAGTTCACGGGCATTCCGTACATCGAGATCGTGAAGATTGCTGCGATTCCGGCCGTCATCTACTACGTCGGCGTGATGGCGATGGTGCACTTCCAGGCTCGCCGCGATCGGATGGAGGGAGCGCAGGCCGCGGACCTGCCTGACTGGCGCCGGGTTCTGCGCGACGGCTGGTATCTGGCGCTGCCGCTGGTCGTGCTGCTGGGGCAGCTCGCGCGCGGCCACAGCACCGGGGTCGCCGCGTTTTGGGGGATTCTCACAGCCCTGCTCGTGAGCTGGATTCGGCCCGCGAACCGGATGGGACCTTCTCAGATCTGGGGCGCGTTAGTGGACGGCACCCGGAACACGCTGATGATTGCCTCGGTGGCCGGAAGCATCGGAATCATCGTCGGCGTCATTGGGCTGACCGGTCTGGGGCTGCGATTTTCCGGAATCATGCTCTCGCTGACGGGCGAGTCGCTGTTCCTGGCCATGCTCATCGTGGCGCTGACGGCCACGGTGCTCGGCTGCGGCGCGCCGATTACTGCGACATACGTGATTCTCGCTGTGTTGGTGCCACCCGCGCTGGCGACGCTTGGCGTCTCGGTCGAGGCCGCACACTTCACCTTGATCTGGTTCAGCCAGCTGTCCAGCATCACGCCACCCGTATGTCTGGTCGTTTACGCCGCCGCCGCTATCGCGCAGGCCGATCCGTTCCGCACCAGCTACCATGCGATGAAGTTCAGCGCGTTTCTGGTGGTGATGCCTTTCCTGTTCGTGTACACGCCGCTACTCGGGAGCGGATCCTTCTGGATGAACGTGCTCGCCGTGGTGACGGCCACGGTTGCGGCCGTCACGTTTGCGGCCACGCTGCAAGGCCATTTCGTGAGTCGGAATACGAGGCTCGAGACGTTGCTGCTTGCGGCCGGCACCGTGGCGCTCTTCGCTGGAAGACCTATGGTCAACGCTGTGGGTGTTGTGCTGGTCGGCAGCGTCTACGTCCGTCAACGGACCGCTCAAATTCGGGACCGAGAGGCCGCGGTCCCGATCAGCCCGACTCCGTAGCGCTCTCTAGCGCGCGCGAAGGTTGTCGGGAATCGTAACCCCGACTTCTTGCCAGAAGCGCTGGGCGCCCGGGTGCAGCGGGACGGTGAGGCCTTTGAGCGCCTGCTCGCGAGTCATATCGGCCAGCGGGCGAAACGTCTGCACCATGTACTTGTGCCCCTCGTCCGAATACGCCACTCGGGTCATCTCATAAACGATGTCATCCGGCACATCCTTGTGGACAATCCAGTACGTGCCCGTGACCACGGTGGGCACTGGTTTGTCGACTCCCTTGTACGCCCCTGCGGGAATCTCACCGAGCAAGTAGTACGGATACTTATCTGCGAAGCCGCTCGCCCTGGCCGGTGCCGCCAGATCCAACAGATCGACCGCATGTGTGGCCACCGTGTCGAGCACAGCCGCGTTCGGCGCGCCAGACTGCCAGTGGTAGCTGTCCACCTGTCCGTCTTTGAGCGCTTCTGACGCGGCACTGCCGCCAAGGTATGAGACGTTCATCTTGTCGAGCAGTGCAAAATGGCGGAAGATCCGCTCGCCCGCCAGTGCCGACCCCGAGCCGGTTCCGCCGATCGCGATCCGCTTGTTCGCCAGATCCGCGACCGATTGGATACCCGCATCCTTGAGCACGACGAGGTGGCTATAGCCCCAGAAGAGCAGGCCCACCGCCCGCAGGTTTGTCTGGGGTGCACCCGCGAAATCCTCTTCGCCGAAATAGCCTTGGTGCAGATCGCCCCCGTACGCGATGCCCATGTTGCCGTCGCCGCTGCCGACCAAGCGTACGTTCTCGCCGGATCCTCCGGTGCCCTCCACCGACACTGTCAAGTTCGGGATTTTCTGCGCGCTAAACGCCGAGATCGCACCGGCTGCAGGGAAGAACGACCCGCCGGAGGGACCGCCAGCGAAGCCGACCAGCCTGGTGGGCGTGCGTTGACACGCCAGCGTGAGCAGGCAGACGCCCGCAAGAGCTGACGCTGCACGACGGGCGCTTGAGGACGGCATTTCAGTGAGCGTGGCGCATCGTATCACAGGGATCTCACGCGGGTGCCGGGTGCTTGGTGCTTGGTGCCGGGTGCTGTGCTGGGTGCTGGGTGCCAGGTGCCGCCGATGCCCGACTGTGTCTATGAAAGCTCGATAGGCTGCCCGTGCGTAACTCTATGCCACCTGCATGCACTTGGCGCCCGGCACAGCACCCGGCACCGGCCCCGAGCACCCAGCACTCGGCACCCGGCACAGCACCCAGCACGCGGCACCATGCACCAGGCACCCTCGTGATGGCCAAGCCTACGCGCGCCGAAACGGCAGCCCGAGCAGGGCGAACTTTGAGGTCTCGAACGGCTCTGGGACCGGGTAGAACTCGAATCGTTTCAACGCCTCACTCCCCCAAAGCCTCCCAACGGTCACGAGCAGCTGTAGATCATTGCGAACCGCGTCCGGGAAAATCGCGTCCGCCATCACCTGCTGCAGCTGATCAGACGTCAGGTCGCTGAGGTGGACGTTCCGTCGGCCATATCTCAACACGTGATTGGGCATCGGTGCATGGCGAAGCAACTCTTCGAGCAATCTGTCTTGCCAATCCTTCGACAGGCGCGTAAACATCGAGCGAAACCAGAACGTGCCCAGCAGCTTTCGAAGCTCTGATGCGTCGATCGGCATGTCGCCTGACGTGCCATTCGTGGCGAGCGAGACCGCCGCCGGATCCATGCGGTTCAGCGCGATGGCAAACTCTCGGAAACTCGAGAACGCGTCATGTTGGTGCACTTCCTCCCGATCCACACGCCTCGGTTCGGTGAAGCCGGGCTCAGCCGGCTTCAGCTTTGGAAGAACGACGGTCGTCGGCGTCTTGACAATTGCCTCGCGTTCGCTGGATTGCGAATTGGCAGGCCAATACGCGTCTCTTTTCAAGGGCCACTCAATTTCCAGGGGGGGATGGATCCCAGTGTATTCCGCAAATAGCGCGGTCACACCCCAGGGCTTGGGTGCCTGCTGCGCCCGTGCGTACAGGGGATTGTACGTGTCGGCAGCGCCCGCGAGGGCGAGGCTTGCAAGGCGACTCTTGATCTTGCCGTCAACGACGTTTGACCAGTCACCCTGAATACAGATGAGCGAGGTCCCAACCGGCCGGGCGAGGGCGTAGTACGAGTTCTCCCAGCAGCCGCGGGCGGCTTCCTCAATTTGTTCGTCGTCCGGGTCATGGCCGGCTGGCGGATCGATCTCCGAAAAGCCGATCCGTAGCCGACCGTAGCCGCCAAACAACGCGGACAAATCGGACGGGTCGACTTGCGACAAATCCCAGAGGACATAAAGCAGTCCACGCAGCCCCCTCGCGATTGGACGATTCATCTGTTCCCAGACGACGGATTGGGGCTGCGGATCCGCGTCCGAATATCCGCGATCGTTGAGAATCTCGATGAGTCTGATATTGGCCGCGTCGAACTGCTCGACGACCCGCACGGCGTGATCGTAGCGACGCTTTTCCACTTCATGGCGTTCAAAGGAAGGTCGCACAAAAATAGGAATCACGAGCTTTTTCTGCTGGCGGGCCATCTCGGCGAGCGGAAACATTGTGCCCGCACCCGTGCCTTTCCCACCCGTACCAATCAGAATGATTACCGAATAACCGGCCAGCAGTGCCTCGACTTCCGCCCTCGATTCCACCAGGGCTTCTCGGGCTCTATCGGGGTTGTGCATCGATCCGAGACGGTGCGTCGTGGCTGATCCAATGATGAATCGTTCCTCTGGTGACACGTCGGCCAGCGAGAATTCATTGGTGTCCATGAACCGAGTGGCCACAGCCCGTCGAAGCCGTTCTGCATATTTAGGATCGGTCTTTTGAGCGATCTTGAGATCGCGACGATAAAGAGTCTTGAGTGACCGCAGGATGTTGCCACCGCCACCGCCTGAACTCAGAAGGAGAATCTTCACAGGACACCTTCCGTCTTAGTGTTTGGTTTGAACTCGAATGGAATGACGACCCAGGGGCCCTGGGTGTGGAGTCGACCACTCACGAACGGCTCTTGCCGCAGGCTCTGCACGATTCGTTCGACGTCGTACTCAACGTTCTTCCTGTGATCGGAAAGGTTGGGATAGTGACGTCCGCCATCCGGGGCGAGCAGAATGTCCAGTCGTCGTCGATGCGGCATGTATCGCACACGCGAGCGAACAGGACGGTCCGAACGGCCATACGTAGCCAACGGCCGCTCGAACTCTCTGATGAACCTATCGCCGAAGAGTCTCATACGGTCCAGCATCAGTTGCGTCTTCTGGACGTATCGCTCCGCGACCGACCAGAGGAGCCGTGTGATCAACAAGCAGAATGCCGCCCAGCAACCGACAAACACGAGATCGATCGCCTTAAGCCCACCCCGGTATTGGGGCGTCGCCGACCTCACCCGGGTGGTGTCAGCAACCTGATCGTCCGCGCGCCTCGATTGATATCCGCCCGGGTCTAGCGCGATGCAGGCCAGCCAGCCCGGACGAATCACGCGATAGTGCGATTTTGAGATAACCCTCGACGTTGTGGGGTCAACGATTCGAAACCACGGTTGTCGCCGGTTCTCAGGATCGCCTGTCAACCGATGGGCAAGGAGCGCCGCCGTGTCGCCGGGCCTGATTGGGTGACACACGAATTGCAGAGCAACGACCTGCCCCGGGGCAGTCGTCAAGATGTACAGGACCGACACCGCAGTCATGGTCGCGACCGACACCGCTGGGCCTTCTTCCGCTTCAGTCGCTTCGTGGTCGGGGGAGTTCTTACAAGAGATGTACCAGAGGACCGCCCCCAAATACTCTTGATCGCACAGCATGGTTGACGCGATGTCCATCGACTGCTTCGACCCTGACCCAGTGAGAGGACAGCGTCGAAGGTCAGAGAGCACCTGTGGCACCGCGCCAGCCGCTCGGATAGCATGGGATCGGTGCCTGGTGCTTGGTGCCGAGTGCTGTGCTGGGTGCTGGGTGCTAGGTTCCGGCTGTCTGGGTGCCAGGTGCATTCAGGCACAGCGCTGGCATAGAGTTGCGCACGGACATCGTCTTGGGCTTCCATAGAAATGCATTTCGGCATCGAGCCCGAGCACCCGGCACCCGAGCACCCGGCACCCGGCACTCGGCACAGCACCCAGCACGCGGCACCATGCACCAGGCACCCTCATGATGCGGACCTTTACGCTCTGTGGCCTCTTGCTGGCAGCCCTAGCCACGCGTGCCGCTGCCCAGCCTCCGCAAGATCCGGTTCGAGCCGGCTATCAACTCCTGCATGCCGGCGACAAAGCCGCCGCTCGCCGTCATTTCGAAGACCTGCTGAAGCAAAGGCCGGACGACCTGGCGTACAGACTCGGCTCTCTCGTGGCGCGCCGGGGCCAGATCGAGAACGACGAGAACCTGATGCCAGCCTATGAGCGTGACCTCGACGAGCTCCTCCGACTGGCGGAAACGCGGTACGGGCGAAGCGAGCAAGACAGCGATGCACTCCGGTATCTGGCTTCCGGCTACATGTTGCGCGCAGCCTACCGCTTCGAGCACGACAAAGGCATGTGGGGCGCGGCACGCGATGCCGCCAAGGCGAAGAGCTACAGTGACAGCTATGTGCAGCGGCACCCCGATCACGGCGATGCGTACCTGACGCTTGGGCTTTACAACTACTTCGTCGATATCGCGCCAGCGTTCGTGAGGGTCATGCGCTTTCTGCTCTTCCTGCCGGCCGGCAATCGCCTTGAAGGGCTGAAGCAGATCGAGCGAGCGGCAGCGGAGGGCGATTTAGTGGCGCCACTTGCCCAGCAGAACCTGCTCTTGATCTATTCATTGTTCGAAGGCCGTGCCGCGGAGGCGGTGGCCCTCGCAGCGCGATTGCAGCAGCGATTTCCCGAGAATGACGAATTTGCCATGACGGCGGCAGATGTCTACGCCGGACCAGCGCTCGAGGATCACGACCGCGCGGCAAACGTGTATGCGGCCATCACGCGACGCCGGCAGAACGACACGTCCCTGGAAGGCTCAGCGGCGCGTTATCGCGCGATTCTTGCCCTCGCCACCGAACGCTTCGAGCAGTGGCGAACCGAGGAAGCGATTGATGCACTGACGCCGGTGATTGACCGACGAGTGGCGAAGCCGGAATGGGTCGCGCCCTTTTTCCTTCTCCGCAGAGGGAACCTTCGCGCGTTATTGAACGACCCTGGTGCGCTCGGTGATCTCAAGAGAGTTCAGACTGAGTACAAGGGGAAGGAATGGAGGAAAACTGCCGTCGAGCTGGAAAAATGGGCCGAGGAGCGTCGGGCGACAGGCGAAGCGGCGGATTTTGCTGCGCTGATTCCGGCAAACCGACTGGCGGCCGACCGGATGTGGACCGAGGCACGTAAGGCGTATGAAGCTGTGCTGGCGAAACAGCCGACTTCGCCATGGGCACAATATCGACTCGCGTATGCCATTTTCATGACCGAACCGCCGGATCGGTCGTTGACCCGTTTTGCAGGCCTTGCCGCTGACAGACGAGCATGGCCGTCGGTTAGAGGGATGGCACTGCTCCACGTTGCGCGCATTCACGATCTTGACGGCCGCCGGGACGAGGCGCTCAAGACCTATCGCGCCGTGGCCAACGACTTCGACGAAGAACGGGCCGGTCGCCTTGCGCGAGTAGGGCTCGTGACGCCGTACAAACGACCACGCTCTTAACGCCCTATTGATAGTTCCTGGCGAACATCGTGAGTCGGGGTATAAGAGAACTCATGAAATCGCTTTCGGGGTTGCTCATCATTTGTCTTGTCGAGTCCACTCTTGCCTGGAGTCAGCCCACTCTCCCACTTCAGGGCCAACAGCAACCGGTACGAGAGGTCATCGTTTCGGGGATTCCCGGGGTCATTGAAGCCGGCGCGAGATGGTCGCTCGTCTGGAAGGGAACCGACAATGCCGACGGGATCGTTGGCACTGCCGATGGCGGCCTCTTGTTCGCGCAGGAGCAACCCAGTCGCGTGAGCAAGCTCGACAAGGCAGACAAACTCTCGGTGTTCGCGGAAGATACAAGTGGAGCGGGTTCACTCGCCCTCGACTCGCGAGCGCGCATCATCGCTGTCCAGCGAACGTGTACCGACCCTGGCTTGAACGCGCCATGCTCGGAGCCCACGAAGATCGGCATCATCCATCCGACAAGTGAACGCAGAACTCTGGCGGACCGCTTTCAAGAGAAGCCGTTCGGGCGCCTCAACGACCTCGTCGTGGACAAGAAGGGTGGCGTGTATTTCACGGTGGGTGGCGCTTACTACGTCAATCCTCGCGGGGATGTCAGCAACATTGGCGAGAATCTGCGGACCAATGGGATCATGCTCAGCGCGGACGAGAAGACGCTCTACGTCACGAACGGCCCGGTCGTCGTCGCCTTCGACGTTCAGCCGGATGGCACAGTGGTTAACCAGCGAGACTTTGCCAGGCTCGAAGCTGGCGGTTCAGGCGACGGATTGGCGATTGACGGTAAGGGTCGTCTGTATGTGACCTCTAATCCAGGCGTCCAGGTGTTCAGCCCGGAAGGGAAATACCTGGGAGTCATTCCAACGCCACGAGGTGTGATTAGCGTGGCGTTTTCAGGTCCGGATAAGAAAACGCTGTACGTTGTTGGCAGCGGGGCGCTCGGTGCTGATGGAAAAGAGGTCATTACGGCACCTGGCGTCAGGAACAATGCGAAGTCGATCTTCAAGATTCCAATGCTGACGCAGGGCTTCAAGGGCAGAGCGAAGTAAAAGGTCAAAGGTCAAAGGTCAAAGGTCAAAGGTAATCAGCTATAATTTCGGCCTCGCGAAGACTAGAGATGTTTCGAACTTCTAAGTTTTCAGTTCTACCTTTTCGAGTTCAGGTGCTGTGATGCCCCTCATTCCATCGAGCCCGACTATTCGGTACGCCTTCGTGGTTGGGTGTGCGCTCGCATTGAGCGGAGCGCTCTCGGCGACGGGACAAGCCGGACAGTCGAAATCGGTCACGGAAGGCGTGTACTCGGCCGGGCAGGCCGCCCGCGGCGCGCAGCTTTACAAGGCCCAATGTGCGGAGTGCCACGGCGCCGCACTTGAAGGCTCCAGCGGCCCTCCGTTGGTTGGCGAAAGTTTCCTCTCGAACTGGAGCGCACGTCCACTGGCTGGTCTCGTCGACAAGATTCAAAAGACGATGCCCTTCAACCAGGCCGGAACGCTGTCCCGGCAGCAATCCGCGGACTTGACGGCGTACATGCTTCAGGCCGGCAAGTTTCCAGCGGGACAAGTCGAACTGAATGAAGCTGGGCTCGCACAGATTACGCTCCCGGTAGTCAAGACCTCTACGGCGCCCACCGCCGCGACAGCGGCCACGTCGCTTCCGCCGCCCGAAGGCAACCTTGCCGAGCTGATGAGAGCCATTGCGTTTCCCAACTCGAACGTCATCTTCAACCTTCAAGTGAAAGATCCAGGTGCCCCGCCGAAAAAGAAGGACCCCGCGTCGCAACCGTTTGACTATGTCGAGTGGGGATCGACCGTGTATACCGGATGGCTGGCCGTCGATCAGGCGGCGATTGCCCTCACTGAGACCGCTGCGCTCTTCCTGACTCCTGGACGTCGATGCCAGAACGGTCGACCCGTTCCCGTCGATCGCGCCGATTGGAAACAGTATGTGGCCGCGCTCGAAGACGTGGGAAAGCTCGCGCACCGGGCGTCGCAGGCCAGAAACCACGCGGCTTTCGTGGAGATCAGCGACAAATTGAACGATGCGTGCGCAAACTGCCACAAAGTGTATCGCGACAAGGGCGGTGCGGAGGGAAGTGGAGCATCGCGATGTGAGTGAGGAGGGACAAATCATGCGCCGAATTTCATTCATGACTGCTGCGGCGTCGATCCTCTTGATGTCATCCCCCTCCTTCGCTCAAGAGTGGATCCAGTACGAGAACCGAGCGGACTTCTTTGCCGTGAACTTTCCAGGCGAGCCTCAGGTCCAGAACATCACTTACGCCACGGAATACGCCATCACGTTACCTGGTCGCGTGTATCGCGTCGAGAATGGCTCGAGCCGCTACTCGATGACGGTGATCGACTACAAGGACGCCGAGGCGATTCACACGGCGCGGGTGGAGCAATGCCGCAAGAATGGTGGGGAGGGGGACGCCTGTCAGAACGACTGGCGCGTTGACGTGCAAGGATCGATCGTCAACGCGTCGTGGAAGTTCTTTCAGAGAAATGCCAAGGTCACGCACTACGCCTGGTATTTCCTCGACATGGTCGAGGGCAACCGTTTGCAGCTCCTCAACCCGGATGGCTCGCGAACGTTCGCAGCGATCCACAGGCACGGCACGCGTCTCTACATTTTGGAAGCCACCGTGCCTGGCGGTGCGCCCCCGCCTGGGCTGTTCCAGCAATCGCTCCAGTTCCTTGATGAAGAAGGAAAGCCGCTTCGTTATCGAACGTTTTACACGACCGGATATTCAGAGGAATGGAAATTCCCGACGGCTCCGCCTCCCCGCGCGCGGTAGCCGTGTGGCGCCCGATTCAACACACGCTGGTCCGCAACCGTTTCTGGTGCGAGGAGGGACCATGCTCATCAGATCCTTAAGCCTGACGGCCGTCAGTGCGGTCATCTTCATGATGCCGGCGTGGGCGCATCATTCCCACGGCAACTACGACCTCACCAAATGGACGACCATGGAGGGAACGGTCAAGGAAGTGCACTATCTCGTCCCGCATTCCTGGATCTACCTTGATGTCAAGGATCCCAAGGGGCGCCCAGAGACCTGGGCTCTCGAAGCCACCGGTCCCGGAGGGCTCCAAAAAGTTGGCGTCAAACGCGAAGACGTCAAGACCGGTGACACCATCAAGGTGCGGTGTCATCTGCTGAGAGACGGATCGAGTGGCTGCCTGCTCGGTTTTGTGACGCCGACACATGGTGATCAGGCGCGGGGACACGGTGTCGAGAGAGATTGGGATGGTGGGGGAGGCGCGGGAGGACCTGCAACGCCGCAGTTTGCGACGCCGCGCTGAGCCTGAAACCTATGAGATTGCTGAAAAATCCGGTTCACCACAGAGGCCACGGAGGACACAGAGAAAATTGAACTAAAAACTACTCCGTGACCTCTGTGACCTCAGTGGTTAGAAGCCCTGCTTCGTCCCGCTACTCTGTCCGCAGCGCCAGCACGGGACTGAGCCGGGCGGCGCGGCGTGCGGGAAGCCAGCACGCAAGGAGCCCGACACCGAAGAGCGCAAGCGTCGTGGCGCCAAAGACCATCGGATCGCGTGGGCTGACGCCGAACAGCAGCGACTCGATCAATTGACCGCCAGCCAGTGCCGCCGCCAGACCGATCGCGATACCGGCGAGCGCAACAAGTGAGCTTTGTCGCACGATCATGTTCGCGACACTCTCTGGCGCTGCACCAAGAGCAAGCCGCACACCGATCTCGGCCGTGCGCTGGCTCACGATATAGGACGTGACACCGTAGATACCGACAACTCCCAGCAGCAGAGAGACGACGGCCGCAACGGCAATCAGAACCATCGTGAACGCCATTTGTGACGAGGCGGCGTCGAGAATGTCCTGCAGCGTGCGGACCTGGGAGAGCGCCAGGTTTCGGTCAATCGCCTTCGATCGTGCGCCGAACCGACGGCAGCAGGCCGAGCGGCGGCGTCGCGGACCGCACGACGTAGTTCAAGACGGAGACATCAGGTCCCGCCAGCGCTAACGTGGGAATATCGGGCCCACCGGCAATGGACATCGGCATGAACATCTGGGGGATTGGCGTGGGCTCCGCGAGGGCATTGGTGGGCGTGTCTGCAACGATGCCCACGATCGTGAGCCAGGTGAACGTCGACCCCTTCTCAGATCCACGTGGAGCGCGGTTCGACGCCACACGCTGACCGATGGGGTCCCCGTTTGGAAAGAATCGTGTCGCGAACGTCTGGTTGATAACGACGATGGGCTCGTTCCGATCGACGTCGCCGCGGTCGATCGCGCGACCGCGAAGCACCCTGATGCCCATCGCGTCGAAATAGCCGCCGGCCACGGCGCGAAAGAGCGAGATGGCTGGAAGCGTTCCTGGCGGGTACGTTCGACCCTCCACTCGCACGGTATTGCCGAACCCTCCTCCCGCGAACGGCAAGTGCGTGACTCCCGAAACCGCCGTCACTCCCGGCAGCGCCGACAACTGCTCGATGATCGCGTGATGAGCCGCGACGGCCGCGCGTCGAGTCGGGTACGCGCCAACGGGCAACCCGATGCCGAATGTCAGGGTGGAGCGGGCGTCGAAGCCGGGGTCGACGGCACGCAGCTTCTGAAAGCTGCGGACCATGAGCGCCGACGAGACGAGCAGCACGAGCGCCAGCGCTACTTGCCCCGCCATCAATAAATGACGAAGGCGGTGGCGACCGCGGCTGGCCGTATTGCTCCGCCCGCCTTCGTGCAGGGTGGCGGCAAGCGGTCCGCCGCGCCACAGCGGAATCGCGCCGAACACCAGTCCCGCAAGGATGGTCAGCACGAACGTGAACGCGACGGCGAACCCGTCGAGGCGGATTTCCTCCAGTCGTGGAAGACTGGTTGGTGCGAAGCCCACGAGCAGGCGCACCGCGCCCCAGGCGAACGCCAGGCCCATCACGCCGCCGACCACCGACAGCAACAGGCTCTCGGCGAGGAAGTAACGCGCGATGCCGGGGCGGCCGGCGCCGAGCGCACGGCGCACCGCCACTTCGCGCTGTCGTGCCTCGGACCTCACGAGAAACAGGTTGGCAACGTTGGCGCAGGCCACGAGCAGCACGACCCCCACCGAGGCAAGCAGAATCCAGAGCGCACGCGCGACGTTTCCGATCGTTTGATCCTTTACTGTGGTCATCGTCGAGATGAGTCCGACATTTGAATTTCCCAGGGCCATGGGGTCGGTGGGGAATGCTCGTGGAATATCCGCAATCAACGCATTCACGTCCGTGCGCGCATCCTCAACGGTTGCCCCGTCGCGCAACCGCGCCACGCCGTTGTAGCTCCAGATCCCAAATCCCGTCGTTCGCGTCATCGGTTCCGCGGTCCACACGTCAATCCGAGGTTCCGGGAATGCAAACGTCGCAGGCATCACACCGATGACCTCGGTCGGCACACCCTCCAATCGGACCGTCCGTCCTACAATGGCGCGATCGCCCCCGTACCGCCGCATCCAGAGACCATGTGCCAGCACGGCAACCGCTGACGAGCCTGGAACGCCTTCTTCTTCCGTAAACCAGCGGCCCAATGCCGGAGACACTCTCATGACCGACGACAGACCGGTCGTGACCCGCGCGATGCGGATGCGCTCAGGGTCTCGGCCTCCCGTGAGTGTGCCGTCCTCCGTTCTATAGATCGCGACGCCTTCGAGCGTCTTTGAACGATCTGAATAGTGGTGATAGAGGCCGGGCGTCAGGCCTACTCCCGACGGGATGTTCAGTCGCTGCAATCCATGGTCCAAGACGACGAGCCGATTCGAGTCCGGGTAGGGGAGTGGGTTCAACACGACGCGTTCGACGACCGCAAAGATCGCGGCGTTTGCACCAATGGCCAGCGCCAGCGTCAATGCCGATGCAAGCGTGAAGGCCGGGCTTCGCATGAGCCGCCGTGCGGCATGCCTCAGTTCCCGCGCCACATCCTCGACCATTCCTGCACGTCGCACGTCGTGCCCCCTATCTTTGATCTGAAGCTGATTACCGAAACGCCGTCGGGCCGCCAGCCTGGCCGCGTCGTCGGAGACGCCAGACTTGATGTACTCGTTCGCGATCGAGTCGAGATGAAACTGCATCTCCTGCTGCATGTCCCGGTCGCGAGCCGACGGATCGACGAGATCTCTCAGTCGCCGGAACAGCCGGTTGTCACCGAGCCCCATGTCATGCCCCCTGTGCGACTGCTCTCAGAACGCGTGCGACGGCGCCCGACAGACGTGCCCAGCTTTCGCGTTGGGCATCAGCCTCGCGCCGCCCTTTTCGGGTGAGCCTGTAGAATTTGGCTTTCCGGTTGTTCTCGGTGACGCGCCAGTCGGAATCGATGAGCCCCTTTTGCTCGAGCCGATAGAGCGCTGGATAGAGCGACCCTTCTTCAATCCGCAACACGTCATCGGAAAGCTGATGGATTCGCACGGCGATGCCGTAGCCATGATTCGGGCCGCTCGTGAGCGTCTGCAGGATCAACAGGTCGAGTGTGCCCTGGATGAGGTCGGTGTGTCCGATGGCCATCGTGTACTTCCCTAGGCGATCTAAGGGAGGCTCAGTACACCATGCTTATCCCTAGGCGGTCAAGGGGAAGAACGTTACCGGGGGATCCTCAAATCGAACGCCGCCATCTCTGACAGATTACGGACGAGCAGATACCCGCCGGCCAGCGCGGGGACATTCCAGGTCTTGCCTTCGAGGACCGGGAACCTGGTCACCTCTTCATGGCGCTCGGGCGTCGCCCGGACGAGCGCCAGATCGCCGTCCTCGGTCAGGACAATCAGCCTGTCGCCGGCCAGCAGCACCTGGCCGTAGCCGTACCGTCCGCCTTTCCACTTCAGCTCGCCGGTTTCTGCATCGATCGCGGCCAAAATGGCTTCGTCCAGCCCGTAAATGATCCCTTTCTGCAGCACCGAGCTCGAAAATCTGTTCTTCATCCTGTTGTTACGCCAGACTTCGCGGACTGTGATGTTTCCGCCCGCGCCGCGCGACAGTTCGAGCATGGCTGCGCCAGCGCCATAGCTTGATGAGATGAACACGCGGTTGTCGCCGACCACGAGGGGCTGCGACGCATTGATGCCATTGTAGGTGGCGAACGGGTACTCCCACAGCAGCGTGCCGTCCGAAGGTGTGAGGCCCATCAACCTCGTCGCGCTAACGACCAGGATCTGACGCACGCCGTTGAGCGTCACCAGCATGGGGGAGGCATAGGCTTGCTGGTCATTCAGAGCGGACCAGACCCGCTGCCCCGTCGCGCGATTGTAGCCAACCACAGACCGTCCATTCGGACCTCCGGGCAAGACAATAACTGTCTCGCCGACGACGAGCGGCGCCGCCGACATACCCCAGGCAAGATTGTTGGCCCCGTTATCCGTCAAGATGTTCGTACGCCAGATCACGCGCCCGTTCGCATCGTCCAACGCGCGGAATTCACCGGTGGCGCCGAGCGCGTACAGCCGGCCGTCGTGCCATGTCGGGGTAGCTCGCGGGCCATCTCCACCCATTGATTCACGAAATTCTGCTGGCCATGCATTGGTCCAGAGCTCACGGCCGGTCGCGACATCGTAGGCGGCCACAACTTCCTGCGGCCCGCGCTGCTCGATGGTGAACGCACGACTGGCCGCTGCAACAAACGAGGCATACCCCGCACCGATGGGCTGTTTCCAGATTGGCGTCAAACCTTCGGCAGGCCAGTTCGTCAGAATCGGTGTATTGCCGTAGTCACCATCGCGGTTCGGACCGCGAAACTCGTGCCAGTAGAGAGGCGATCCATCCGGAGTTGCTGTTTTGGGCGGCGTCGTGGCGGCAGTTGGATCGGTTGCGCGCTCTTCCGCGCGTGGTGTGGGAGCGACCTCTGCGGGCTGGTTGACGCCTGGAGGGACATCAGCCGCCGCGCGTTGCGTCTGCCTGTGTCGCTCGATTTGCTCAGCCTGGCGATCGCTCGGCTGGACGAACCGCAGGTGTGGCATGCCTCCGCCATCGAGCACGACACGGAGGCCGAAAAACTGGTACATCGTTGCGCCAACAATCAGAAGCGCACAAATGAACACGGCAACAGCTTTGAGAACCTTACGCATCGGCATTCCCCCGATCACACACGCGGGGGCTGAAGCCCCCGCGCTACATTTTTAGCTTACTTTCCTACTTTCCACTTTAAACTTTGTGCATGAGAGTTGTCGCCGCATTGGCACTCTTATCGCTAGCGGTTGCACCCGTCGCGGGCCAACGCTGGAAAGCTCCGCGCACACCGTGGGGGGACCCCGACCTGCAAGGAAATTTCACGAATAAGTACGAGCAAAGCACGCCACTCGAGCGACCGCAGGAGTTCGAGGGACGCCGGGTGGAGGACGTATCGGGTGCGGAATTGGCGAACGTCCTCCGGAAGCGACATCAGCAAGTGACTGAACGACCGGCTGGTGTGGGTCCCTATCAGTTTCGCGACACGCTGGAAGTCACCAGGGCCAGCCGTGCATGGCTCGTCATCGATCCACCAGATGGGAAGATTCCCGCGTTAACGCCCGAGGCTCGACAGCGAATCGGGCCCTACAACCCAGAGGTCGAGGCTGGCATTCAAGGGATCCTCAATTCAAGGCAACGGACGGCCAGCAGCTTCGGCAACGGCCCCTTTGACGGTCCCGAAGATCTCACCTTGTGGGAACGGTGCATCACTCGTGGTCTACCCGGGTCGATGATGCCGCACATTCTGGGGAATTCGTATCAGATCGTGCAGAGTCCGGGGTTCGTCGTCATCCGGTACGAGTTGGTTCACGATACGCGCGTCATTCCGCTCGATGGTCGGCCGCATGTGGGCAAAGTCTTCGAGTTGGAGCTGGGCGACGCTCGCGGCCGATGGGACGGCGACACGCTCGTGGTCGAGACGACTAATTTCAGGGATCGCAGCGCCTACCGCAACGCGAACGCTTCGACGCTGCGCCTCATCGAGCGCTTCACGCGCACCGCGCCCGACAAGATTGAGTGGGCGGTAACGGTCGACGACTCGACAACCTGGACCAGGCCCTGGACATTTTCAATGCCCCTGACGATGAACGACTCGGAGCCGGTGCTGGAATTTGCGTGTCACGAGGGCAATTACAGTGTGCCCCACATTCTCAACGGAAGTAGAGAAGCGGAAAGTTCAAAGTGAAAAAGTTACGTCTCACGGCGGCCGCTCTGCTCGTTGCCCTGGCGCTCTCGCAGCGAGTTGACACGCAGCAGTCCGGTGCCGACACCCGGCAGGCCCAGAATCTCTCGAACGTGGAGATCGAGGTCCTCCCAGGTACGGGGCAACGTCTACATGATGGTGGGCGCTGGTGGCAACACGACGGTCCAGGTGGGCCCTCAAGGTGTCCTCGTTGTCGACACCATGCTTGAGTCTGTTGCGGGGAAGCTGATTGCGGCGATCGAAAAGCTCGCCCCTGGTAAGCCCATTCGATACGTCCTCAACACGCACGCACACCCCGATCATACGGGCGGAAACGCCACCGTTGCGGAAGCCGGATCGCAGCTGGTGGGCGGGAACTTTCTTCAGCAGCTCGGGCAGAAAGGCGCCGAAAGCGCGTTCATCGTCGCGCACGAAAATGTCCTGACGGCGCTCAATGCGCCCCGTGTTGGTCGGGCGCCCACGCCGTTTGGCGTCCTGCCGACCGACACCTTCTTCCAGGATCGGAAGGACATGTATTTCAACGGCGAAGCCGTGCAACTGATGCATATGCCCACGGCACATACCGACGGTGACTCAATGGTGTTCTTCCGGAGTTCCGACGTCATCAGCACCGGTGATCTGTTCGTGACGACGAGCTACCCGCGGATCGATCTGGAGCGGGGCGGCCACGTCAACGGACTGATTGAAGCGCTGAACACGCTCATCGACGTGATCGTGTCAGAGCAGTACACCGAAGGCGGCACGCGGGTCGTGCCAGGACATGGCCGGATCTCGGACGAAATGGACGTCGTCGAATACCGCGACATGCTGACAATCGTGCGTGACCGCGTGGAGCATCTGATCAAGCGCGGGATGACGCTCGACCAGGTGCAGGCTGCGCGGCCGACGTTCGATTTCGATCGGCGTTACGGCGCAGACAGCGGACCCTGGACGACGGCGATGTTCGTGGAGGCCGTGTTTCGCAATCTCAGTCAGGGGGTCCGACGATGATCCGCCAGCATTCCTGTATCTGCATCGGGCTCTGCCTGGTGGTGGCCCTATTGGCCATCACGGCGCCCGCAGCCGCGCAGGCAGAACTTTCGGGGCATTGGGGCGGCATCTTTCACGAGGACCAACCTGAGCGGATTCCAGGTCCGTCGCTCGGCGATTACCTGGGTCTGCCCATCAACGACCACGCCCGTGCGTTCGCAGAAGCATGGGATGCCTCGCGGCTGACTGTGCCCGAGCATCAATGTCGCGCCCATTCGTCTCCGTACATCACCCGCGGTCCGTTAAACATGCGGATTTGGGAGGAACGCGAACCACAGACCCAGCAGCTCGTCGCCATCCATCAGTACATCCGTAATTTTCAACAGCATCGGATCATCTGGATGGATGGTCGCCCACATCCATCGAAACATGAAGGACACACGTGGATGGGCTTTTCGACCGGCCACTGGGAGGGCACCGTTCTCGTTGTTCGCACGACACACATCAAACCAGATGTGGCACCGCCGAAACGGTTTACCTCAGAGCGACATGACCGTGCTGACAGAACGCTTCGTCCGTCACGGCGATGTCATCACGCTGGTCACGATTACGGAAGATCCGGTGTATCTGTCAGAACCGCTGGTCAAAACCACGAACATGCGGCTCGCCGCGGTTCCATTTACGCCAGATCAGCTGTTGTATCCGTGTCAGGGCGTAGTCGAGATTGCGAGTCAACAGCGGGGCGCGGTTCCGCACTACCTGCCTGGACAGAATCCGTTCTTGAATGAATTCAGAAAGACGTTCAACCTCCCTGAGATTGCGACAAGGGGCGGTGCGGAAACGATGTATCCCGAGTTCAGATCCAAGCTCACGGCAGAGTCAACCCAGGGGTCGGGTCGCTGAGCACCTTTGACCTTGACCTTTAACCTTTGACCTTTGACCTTAGAAATCGCAATGAGTGGAAGTTCTTCGGCGTCTTGCCGAAGGCTGATTCCTTTCTCACTGCCGCGTGGTGGACCGTACTCGTCCTTCGCGGCGTGCTCCCCGCCGCGTTCGCTCTGGCCATGGGGATGCTCGTCGGGGCGGTCGAGCGCGGCGACAGCCTGACAGGTTCGCTCACACTTGTCGGGGTGGTCTTTGTCCTTCTGCAGATCCTCACGCCAATTCATCAGGCCATCGGGGCCAACCTGGGTGACCGTACGGCCGCCTGGCTCTACGACCGTCTGACGGAGGCGTGCGTGCGCCCACCTGGCATGGGCCATCTCGAGGACCCCAAGCTCACGAGCGATCTCACCGTCGCGCGCGATTTCGACCTGGGCATGACGGGACCTCCCCTGAACATCTCGATGGACTTCATTGCGGGAGGTCTGGTCGAAATCATTGGCGGTCTCACGTGCGTGATGCTGCTTGCGGCTTATACGTGGTGGGCCCCCCTTGTCCTCGGCGGCGCATGGCTTGCCACGCACTGGCTGCTCCGTGAGAGTGCCGTCTGGCGCGACCGGAACACCGAAGAGGTGCGGAGCGCGCAACGCGACGCGGATTACGCGTTTCAGCTTGCTGTCAATCCGCAGCCCTCCAAGGAGCTGCGTCTGTTCGGTCTCGTCAACTGGGTTATTGAGCGTTTCGTCCAGCGGCGGACGCGACTGCATGCCCTCCAGTACGAAGCGACCCGGCTGCGCGAAAAGCCGGTGCTGTGGAGCCTGCTGCTCGTGGTTGGTGCGAATATGTTGGTCTTCTGGTCGCTCGCGACTGCCGCTGCAAGTGCCAGGCTGACCCTCGGCGAAGTGGTCGTGTTCGCTCAAGCGGCCGTCGGTGCGTCCATGATCGCATTCGGTGGGCTCAACTGGGCTCTTGACGGATCGGCGGCGCCCGTGGCCGCGGTATTGCGCCTCGAACCCGCCATGGCCCCGGCCGGCGCGCTGACGTCGGGCAACCGTTCAGCGAAAGGGATGCCCGCGCGGGACGTCCGGTTCCGCAATCTCACGTTCGCGTACCCGGGCGGCGCCCGTGTGCTCGACGGCTTCGACCTGACCATTCCGGCCGGATCGTCCGTCGCCATCGTCGGGCAGAACGGCGCGGGCAAGACGACCCTTGCCAAGCTCCTGTGCAGGCTGTACGACCCGCAGTCGGGCTCGATTGAGATAGATGGGATCGACATACGCGAGCTGTCGCTGGACTCGTGGCGCGATCGCATCACGGCGGTCTTCCAGGACTTCATCCGATTCGAATTGCCACTTCGCGACAACGTCGCCCCTGGCGGCGCGCCCGATGACGTGGTGCTGACCGCCCTCGAATCGGCTGGCGCGAAGAATCTTGCGAGCCTCGACACGGTGCTGGCCCGGGGCTACGACGGGGGGACCGATCTGTCAGGAGGGCAGTGGCAGCGGGTGGCGCTCGCTCGAGCGCTGTGCGCGGTGCAGCTCGGCGCGGGAGTTGTGCTGCTCGATGAACCGACCGCCCAACTCGACGTGCGGGGAGAAGCGGAGATTTTCGATCGCATCCTCGCCGCCACGCGCCACTGCACGACCATTCTCATCTCGCACCGCTTTTCGACCGTGCGACACGCCGACCGCATCTGCGTGCTGGAGCACGGTCGTGTCATCGAGCTGGGTACGCACGACGAGCTCATGGCCAAAGGCGGCCGGTATCGCACGATGTTCGACCTGCAGGCGGTGCGCTTCGTAACCGCAGAGGACGAGGAGGGCACCACCTATGACGTCCTCACCTGATCGTGGTCCAGGCGTGGAAACGCCAATCGATCCCCTGCCGCCCGCGCTGTCGTCGATGTGGCGGCTGTGCAGGCTCGGGTATCAGCACGAACCCCGGTTGATGGTCGCCGCGTTCGTGTTGTCGCAGCTTGCGGCGTTGCCCGACGCCTTGATCGCGCTCTGGCTCATGCTCCTCGGGAAGGGCGTGCTCGAGAACCAGGCTGGCCTCGTGCGGCTGGCCGCCATCGGTCTCGGCTTGTCGGCAGCGGCCACGTGGTTCCTGCGAACGATCAGCACCAGAGTGCAGCGGCGCTTTCGAGACAAGGTGACGATTGCCCTCGAATCGCACGTCGCCCGCCTGCAGGCCTCGGTCGCGACCATTGCCCATCAGGAACGTCCCGACTATCTCGATCGGCTCGCCATGCTGCGAGATCAGGTGTTCGTGCTCGACCATATGTACATGTCGGTGTTTGCCACGTGCGGGTGGATTCTCCGGCTGGGTGTCACGGTCGTCCTGCTGGCCTCGGTCCACCCGGCTCTCATTCTGCTGGCCGTGTTTGCTGTACCCACGGTTCTCACATCGACGTGGCGTCCAGCGGTGGAGCGCGCTGCCCACGAACGAAGCGCACAGGCCAACCGGCTGGCGCGTCATTTGTTCACCATTGCGACCACGGCGTCGCCGGGTAAAGAGGTGCGGGTGACGGGCATTGCGAACCGTCTCGTAACCGAGCGCCGCAAGGCATGGGAGCGCGGTTACGTGGCGGTCTCTGCCACGCGGTGGGGCTCGGCAATCTGGCACACGCTGGCATGGGCGGTGTTCGGTGGTGCCTATGTCGGGGCCATCGTGTTCGTGTCGTCCTCGCTGGCTGCGCCACCCGCAGACGTGCTCCTGGTACTCGCCGCCGGCTCGCGTCTGTCCGCCTACATTGGCGCCACGGTGGGGGAGCTCGGATTCCTGCGCGGGTTCTGGATGGACGGCTCGCGTCGGCTTGCGTGGCTCGAGGACTACGCCGCGGCGCTCGTTTCATCATCCGACCAGCCCGTGCCCGCTGTCATGCGCGAGGGAATCCGTCTCGAGCACGTGTCGTTCGCCTACCCCGGCACCTCCAAGCTGGTTCTCGACGATGTGTCGTTGTCGCTGCCTTCCGGCTCGGTCGTTGCCGTCGTCGGCGAGAACGGCGCGGGCAAGACGACGCTGGTCAAACTGTTGGCGAAGATGTACGAGCCGACAAGGGGATCGATTTTCATCGACAGCACACCGCTCGCGCGCATGCGTCCCGACCAGTGGCGCACGCGTCTTGCCGGTGCGTTCCAGGACTTTTTCAGGTTCGAGTTCCGCGCCCGCCATGCGGTCGGTCTTGGTGACGTGCCGCGGCTCGACGACGAACCAGCTGTGGTGAGGGCCGTTGAACGCGCGGGGGCCAGCGACGTCATCTCACGCCTGAAGGCCGGGCTCGACACGCAACTTGGTCCGACCTGGCCCGATGGTGTGGAAGTGTCATTCGGGCAGTGGCAGAAGCTCGCGCTGGGCCGCGGTTTCATGCGCGACGACCCGCTCCTGCTGGTGCTCGACGAGCCGACGGCCGCGCTCGATGCAGAAACGGAACATGCACTCTTCGAACGATACTCTGCTGCGGCGCATGGCCGGCCACGCGGTCAGAGCGGTCGTATCACGGTCCTTGTGTCACATCGGTTCTCGACCGTCCGTATGGCTGATCTGATCGTCGTGCTCGATGGCGCTCGGCTCGTCGAGTTCGGCACGCATGATGAGTTGATGGTCAAGGGCGGCCAATACTCGGAGCTCTATGGCATCCAGGCAGAGGCATACCGCAAGTAGCAAGTAGAAAGTTCAAAGTTCAAAGTTGAAAAGTAAGTGGAAAGTCACATACAAGTTATCTTATAGGTCAGGGACGCTGATCAGCCCCGACACCTTGGATCACGGGACGCGGATCAGCGCGAATCACTTTGGATCACGGGACGCTGATCTACGCTGATCACGTTGGATCAAGGGAGACGTATCCAAACGATTGGCGCAGAAGTTAGGGATGGCTGATTTAGCCGGGTGTCGTGCCGCAGTGACGGGGACCGTTGGAGCACGGCGACTCACCGCGAAGCCGGAAATCGGGCGACGCGATTCATCGCTGCGAGTTCGTTCCGCGTGATCCGTGCCGATCGAACCAGCAACGGTGGTGCATGCCACGCTGACAGACGGGGACTGGGCCCCTACTCGCAGCGTCAGCGCCAGGGTATGAGCCAAAGCCCGATTTCCCGGCGTGCGGAATCGCTCCCCGGCGCTGCGGCAAGACACCCGGCTGAGCGTATCTGTCACGCGCGTTGCGCGAAGAAAATTGGAGTAATCAGATGAAGCAGGTGTGCGTCGTCTTCGGTGTGACAATTCTACTCATTGCGGCTTCCTCGTCACTATCCGCGCAGTGGCCCAAGTATCAACGACCGGGCGTACCCCGGACTCCGACGGGCGAGCCGAAGCTGGATGCACCGGCACCTCGGACGCACGACGGCAAGCCGGACCTCTCGGGGAACTGGGAGAATTTCCAGCCCGGGACGGTTCGCTCGGTCAACTCGGCGTTTTTCGACCAGCCCGCTCCCACGCTCACCAGTTTGTTTCGCAACATCGGCACTGGCGTGCCGGGAGGGCTGCCGTTTCAGAGCTGGGCCGCAGACCTCAGGAAGCAGCGGATGGCCACCAACAGTAAAGACAACCCTGACGCGTGGTGTCTGCCGATCGGCTTCATGCAGCTTCACACGCATCCAGATCCGAGGAAGATCGTTCAAACCAGCGATCTGCTGGTCATCATCTACGAATCCAACTACGGACTTCGCCAGATCTTTCTTGATGGTCGGTCCTCGCCCAACAACGATCCGCAGCCTTGGTGGTACGGCTACTCGCGCGGGCGGTGGGAAGGGGACACGCTGGTCGTGGAGACGACCAACTTCCGTGACGAGGTCTGGCTCGACATCGACGGAAGTCCAATGACCGATGCCGCGAAGGTCACCGAGCGGTTCCGGCGGCCAAACTTCGGACTCCTCGAAATCGACATCACGGTGGACGATCCGAAGGCCTACACCAAGCCCTGGAGTGTGAAGGTCACGCAGCGCCTCATGGCCGACACGGAGCTCATCGAGTTCATCTGCAACGAGAATCAACAATTTGGGAAGACGATAAAATTGAAATAAAAGACAGAAGACAGAAGACAGAAGTCAGAATACGGAATACGGAATACGGAATACGGAATACAAGATACGGGGTGCCGGGTGCTGGCGGGAGTCAAATGATGAGACACGTCCTGACGATTGTCGCGACCGTTGCGATTCTGATGCCTCTTGGGGCGCAAACCGTGTCGAGGCAGTCACCGCCGGCGCTCGACGGTCCGGCGCCCAGGCTGCCGGACGGCACCCCGGATCTGTCTGGTGTCTGGCAGGGCGGTGGCCCAGTCGGCAACATCGCGCAGGGGCTTCCGCCAGGTGAAATGATTCCGTTGTTGCCCGAAGCCAAAAAGCTGATGGACGCGCGGTTGTCGAAAGACGATCCCGAGGCCAATTGTCTGCCGACCGGCGTTCCACGTATTGCGCCGTACCCATGGCGTATCGTCCAAACACCCACACACATCTTCTTCCTGTTCGAAGCAAACATTCATTCCTATCGACAGATCTTCGTCGACGGCCGAAAACATCCCGTCGATCCGGATCCAACGTGGTACGGCCATTCAATCGGGCGCTGGGAGGGCGCCACGCTGGTCGTCGACAGCGTCGGGTTCAACGACAAGTTCTGGTTCGACTTCAAGGGGCACCCGCACACCGAGCAGCTCCACATCATCGAACGCTACACACGAACCAACCTCGGGACCCTCGTCAACGAGATCACCATCGACGATCCCGGCGCGTACGCCAGGCCGTTCACGGTCACGTTCACGGCCAAGCTCACCCCGGGGGAAGAGCTGATGGAGTACATCTGCAACGAGAACAACCAGGATGTGCCACACCTGCAGGGGCCCACAGCCGAGCCCGGCGACCCGGCACGGTCGTTGGGAACACTCAAAACCCGATAGGCGTACCTTTTAACGCAGAGGACGCTGAGATCGCGGAGGCCGCAGATAAATCACCTTAAAAAGGGTTTACAGCGTGCCTCGGCGCTCTCAGCGAGCTCTGCGTTTGGTTCTTCGAAACTGACCACTGGCAACTGACAACTAGCCACTGGCCACTGGACTAGCCCTTTCGGGCCATTCACCCTCCGCCGAGTGGGGGGTACGATGCTCGCACCCGTGTTCATTGGCAGGCCTAAAGGCCTGCGCTACGTACCGGTGGGCACGACCGATCTGGAGAGGGTCCATGCGACTCGTCACTGTTTGGCTCTTTTGGGGGCTCCTGGGGATGGCCGCTCTGATGACACGGCCAGTCGTGGCGACCGAGCAGACGGGCGGATCTGGTTCCGCGCCGGCGTCGTTCGAACAGGTCAAAGAATGGGTCGAGAGTTACAAGGCGACCCATCGAGGGAACCGCGGGAAGGATTGGGACATCAACGCAAAGACGCCGGCGCAGGTTGCCGCGGATCCGGCCGCACAACGACTGCTCTCGCTCTGTGGGAAGGATCAGCGTCCGGTCATTCCTTTGCTGGCCTGGGAGTACGGGGGGTCCGATCACCAATGGATCAATCCAGAAAAGGGCGCTCTCGTCTACTGCGTCCATACGCCCGTCCGGAATCCCACGCCCAACTGGCAGTATGACGCTCGCAACGATCAAGTCACGGCCGCCGTGTCTGTGCTCTTTCCCGACCAGAATCCCTGCAGGGACCAGCAAGGCGCCAACCAGGTGATGGCCTGCATTGGGCACCGCTCGAATTTCGAAATACTCGTCGACACCGCCAGCATCAATGATGGACGCGACGTCGGGTTGTCGCTCGCCAGCGCCTCGACGGCGTTGAAGCTCATCTTGCCGGATGGAACCCGGGTCCATCTGTGGGATGATGCATAGAGGCCTGCAACTCATCTCACCGCGTCGGCACCAGCCGCTTCAGCTCTTCTTGCCAGTTCAGCACGACGTTGATCTGAGCGGGCGCCTCGGATTCGTCAACCATCTTGACCATCAGGAACCGCTGACCGTCGGGTGACACGTCGTAATCAGGCCAAAGGGCAGAACTGAGCTCATAGGGCCGTTCGAACAGTCGTCTCGGCTTGCTCGCGCTCAGCACGGGATTCGTCGTGACTTCGACGGCCATCATCGCGTCACCACTGCGATAGAACAACTCTCGACCGTTCCGCGACCAGACCGGCTCGTTGCCGCCTTCGGTCGAGATCGTCAGCTTCTCTCCGGAGTCCGGAAACTTCCGGACTTGAATCTCGTTACGCCCCGATTCGCCCGACACGTACGCGACGCATCGACCGTCCGGCGAAAGCGCCGGCGCTCCCTCGACAAACGGCGTCTCGAGAAACGCGGCTGCCTTTCGCTCGCCACCTGTTCCGAGGACCCAGAGATCCTGCGCGGTACGAAGGGACACGGAGACGAACAGCAGGACGCCGTCACGCGACCAAGAGAAGGGATAGTTCGGCCGCTCACTCGCCATGAGTCGCTCCTCCGGACCGCTCCCGTCCAATGGCTTCCAGGTACATGTTGTCCAGACCGGCTTTGTCGGAGACATAGGTGAGTCTGCGACCATCCTGCGCCCAGACCGGAAAGGCGTTGTTCCCCTGCGAAGTAAACCGGCTCCACGTCTCGCGGGTCAGGTCGTACAACCACACATCATCGCGGTCCACCCCTCGGACGGTCACCGCCACGCGCCCACCGTCTGGAGAGATGCGCGGCTGATAGGTACGTGCCGCCGGACGCTCCCGTGGACATCTCGCCCCCGGCGCGACCGACCCACGTGAGCGCGGTCTGGCGGGGCTTGCCTGCCGGAACGTACGCCATCGTGCCGGCGGCAGAGAAGCTGACCTGCGGCGCTTGATTCGCGAGCGTGCTGTTGCGAAGCCGGGTCATCTCCATGACGCCGGACAACACCGCGACTGCCGGCCCCGTGGCTTCAAGGCGGGCGGAATCGAACGGCATCGCCATCAGGGTGCCGGCCTGAACGTAGACCAGGTGTCCGGTGGGAAGATAGCTGGCGCCGGAGCCCTTGACGAGCGCGCGGCGCTGGCCGGTCTCGAGTGACTGAGCGTAGATCTGGGTGTCGCCGGAGCCGGTGAATGCGCTGAATAGCAGGGTTTTGCCGCCAGGCAAGATCTGCGGCCAACGATGGCTGAGCTCGGTGGCCGCCAACGTTGTCACCTCACTTGGGGTTCCGCCAGCGGCAGAAACCCGCCAGATGCCAGCGCCGAGTGTGGGCGTGAAAAGAATCGTGTCGTCAGCCTGCCATTTCGGCTCCGAAGCCCACGTCACAAGAGCGACGACCTCGGTGATCATCAATGGCGTGCCGCCGCTGCGGAGCACCTTTTTCAGTCCTCCAGCGGCGGAGAACCCGAGCCATTGGCTGTCAGGCGAAAAGAACGGGTTGCTTCCGCCTTCAGTGCCCGGGATCGGGATGCTGTCGAATTGATCGAGATCTCGAAGGTAAATCTGCTGACGGCGGCCACGACCCGCGACGTAGGCGACGCTGCGGCCATCAGGCGACACGGCGACCCGCGCGGTATCGACGGCCAGAGGAACGCCCGCGGGCGGGGAGACCGCGAGACGCGACACCGACCAGAGCGCGGATTGAGCCGGCGAGGATCGGGGTGTGAGCATCCAGACGGCGGTGCCCGAGAGAATGGCCGTCCCCGCGACGACGGCGACCCATCGTGCGGTCGTTCGTCGGGCCGCCGGCACATGGGTCATCACCGGCGGCGCACTGGGCAAGGCGAGCGCCTTTTCTATCTCGAATCGCGCATCGCCGACGTCACGCAGGCGTTGCTTCGGATCCTTCGCGAGGCAGCGTTCAAGCAGTCCTCGCACCCCGGCCGGAAGGCTGCTTGGCAGCGTCATCCACTCGGGTTCGCGTTCCAAGATGCCGGCGATCGCGTCGGAAGTGGTTTCGCCGCCGAATGGCGGGCGTCCCGAAAGCATCTCGTACAGCACGCACCCGAACGCCCAGATGTCCGTCCGTTTATCCACAGACCTGCCCCGCGCCTGCTCGGGGCTCATGTACCCGGCTGTCCCGAGAATCGTGCCAGGGAGCGTACTGAGTGCCATCGTGTGCGCATCGCTCGCCGATTCGGGCGCGGCGTCTCCAAACGCGGTGGCACCGGGCTGATAGGTGGCCAGCCCGAAGTCCAGGACCTTGACGACGCCTGACGGATTGATCTTGATGTTCGCGGGCTTCAAATCGCGATGGATCACGCCGCGTTCATGAGCGGTGTCGAGCGCGTCAGCAATCTGGCGCGCGATCTCGAGGGCTTCCTTCAGCGGTAATCCGGCCTTCTGACCTGGAGCCGACCCGGGGCCTGACCTCGGCGCGCTTGAACGGGGCGGCTCGAGGCGCGACAGCCGCTCGGCAAGCGTCTCGCCCTCGACCAACTCGAGCACCAACGCTGAGAAATCGCTGCTCTCCTCGGTGCCGTAGATCGCGCCGATGTGCGGGTGATTGAGCGAAGCGAGCACTCGAGCCTCTCGGTCCAGGCGGGCTCGCCGGTCCGGATCGGTCACCCACACGTCGGGCAGGATCTTGATGGCCACCTCGCGCCCGAGCTTCGTGTCGCGGGCACGATACACCTCGCCCATCCCTCCGCGCCCAAGGAGCGCCGTGATCTCGTATCCGCCGACGCGCGAACCTAGCTGCACCGCCATCATTCACCGCGCGCCTACGTACTGATTGACAAGCTCCTCCACATCCGTCAGCAGCTGGATGCAGGCATCGTCATAGAACGGGAGCACCTGCATCAACACGACGACCGCAATCTGTCGTTGTGGATCGACCCAGAAATGGGTGTTGTTGATGCCCGCCCAGCTGTAGCTGCCCGGTGCGCGTCGATGAAGCAACGTCGTGGGCGCGGAAATCTGGAACCCCAGGCCCCAGGTGTCGCCAAAGCCCCAGTACTCAGTCGCTCCGCCGAGAGGAAACGGCTTGCTGACGGCGGCGTTCGGGACCGGCTGCCTACGGACGACCAATTGACCGATCTGGTTCCGAGTCATGTCGCGGATCGACGACTCCGAGAGAAGCCGCGTGGGCCCGGCGCGGCCGCCGTTCAAGAACAGGCGCAGGAACTTGCCATAATCACGGGCGGTCGAGAACAGGCCGCCGTCCCCGCGGACGGCGTTTCGCGCAACGTCCGGGTTCGGCCGCTCCATCAGCACGCCGTTCACGCGCTGATGCACCGTAACCAGACGGGCCCGAGCGTCCGCGGCAAGCTCAAAGGAGGTGTCGGCCATCTCCAACGGTTCGAGCAGGCGCGTCCGCAGGAACGTATCGAGAGGTTGCCCCGACACCCGCTCGACGATGTCGCCGAGATACTTTGTGCTCGCGCCGTACGTCCACTTCTCGCCGGGATCATGGAGCAGAGGAAGGTCTTGTTCGCCTGTGCCGCTCTGCTGGAGCTTGAACAGGATTGGATCGAAGTTGCCGTAACCGATTCCGGACGTGTGCGTCAGCAAGTCGCGTATCGTGATGGCACGGCGCGGCGGCCGCAATTCGAGGGATCCATCCGGGTTGACGTGGGTCACAACCTTCAAGGCATCAATCGACGGCAGATATCGATTCGCAGGATCGTCAAGCCCGAGACGTCCGGACTCCACGAGCATCATGATTGCTGCCGAGGTCACCGGCTTGGTCATCGACGCGATCCTGAAGATTGCGTTCTCCGTCAGCGGGGCGTTGTTGGAGACGTCGCGCCTTCCAGCCGCATGCTCGAACATGACGTCGTCGGCATTGGTCACCAGCACGACCACCGCCGGCACGTCGCCACGCCGGGTTGCCGCGTCCAGACGCTGAATAAGAACCGCGGCTCCGGCCTTGGAAAGGGCTGGGGGCTGGGCCCCCACTGAGGCGACGAGCACCGCCACGGCCACGACGGCGAGGGCCGTGCGCAACAGGGAAATACGCGCGTGATTCATGAGAGTAGCCATTCTATAGCTCCATACCTGCCAAGCGGCCCTATCCGAACCACACGTCGACGTTATTGACCAGGCGCGGCGACACCAATACGATGCGTGTCAGAACTGCATGTTGTAGTTCCGAAACTGAGTTCGGCCAGTAGGCCGTCCGACACGATATGTCATGAAAGCGAGGAACAGTATGAGCTGGTTGCCGTCACCCCGTCGTTCGTTTCTCTCGCGGGTTGGGGCCGGGACAACCGCGGTCTTCGGCGCCGCTCTGGTTGGTGGCGGGGCCACGTTGCAGGGTCAGTCCGCCGGTACCACTCGCGCCGTGCCGAGGCGCCACGCCCAGGATGATTGGTTCGATCAGCTTCCGGGCCAGCATCGGCTGCTCCTCGATACCACCACAGCCGACGGGTTCGGCAGTGCCCTACTGTATGCGAATAACTTTCTGATATCTAGCCAGACCGGTTACGGCCTGAAGGACTCCGACTCGGCCATTGTCATAGTCCTGCGGCATTTCGCGACCGTGTTCGCGTACAACGACGCCATCTGGACGAAGTACCGGGACCACGATCTCGCAGCGAATCAACTTCAGCGATCCGCAGACCAAGAAACCAGCGACGATCAACGTGTACAACTCGGCTTCGCATGCCGGGGTGCTGCCGAGCCTCGGCAACACGCTCGACTCCGTGCTCAAGCGAGGGGTGCATCTGGGGGTGTGCCAGCTTGCCACTCGGCTTTTTGCGGCTGGCATGGCGCAAGCCAGCGGCGGAAACGCCGATGCCGTGTACAACGAGGTCGTCGGCAACCTGGTCGCGAACTCCCATATGGTGCCGGCTGGAATCGTGGCGCTCAGTCGAGGCCAGGAACGGGGGTACACGTTCGCGTCGGTCGGATAGGGTTATCCGGAGAACGTCTAGCTGCTGCGGCGTTTCTGTTGTTCACGCCATAATGTGGTGAACAACATGAACGGCAACGCCGGCTGGTCGCAAGGCTACGTCACCGATACGAGCTACGCCGACAAGTTCTTTCGGGAGTTGTCGCCAGCCTGGCTGAATTATGTCGCGGCGGTGAATGGGGGCAGACCGCGAATCCTCGACAAGCCATTCACATATCTCGAACTCGGCTGCGGCTTTGGCAATTCGACGGTCGTCAATGCGGCAGCGTTTCCGAGTGGCGAGTTCCATGGCTGCGATCTCAATCCGGCCCATATCGAGGGGGGCGTCCGGCACGCGGCAGCGCTTGGCGTGTCCAACGTTCAGTTTCACGAGTCCTCGTTCGATCAGATGCTCTCGCTCAATCTCCCGCCCTTTGATTTCATCGTCTTGCATGGTGTCTATAGTTGGGTTGGCGCCGAGGCGCGGCAGGCCATCCGACGCGTCGTGAGCACAACACTCAAGCCAGGGGGCCTGGTTTATGTCAGTTACAACTGCCTGCCCGGCTGGTCGGCCGAAGCGCCGCTGCGGAGGTTGCTGCTGGAGTTCTCATCGACGGCCAAAGGTGCAACCCCGGAACGCACGGAGGTTGCGCTGCAAGTATTGAAGGGGTTGAGCGGCAGCAAGTTGCGCTATTTCACTGCCAATCCGTCCGCCGTCACGGCGGTCGATTCCTATGTCCGGGGCCCCAGCAACTACCTCGCCCATGAGTTTCTGAACCAGACGTGGGAACCCTTCTACTCGATCGACATTGCCGACGAAATGGCTGAGGCGGAAACCCGCTATCTGGGCAGTGCCACGCTGGTCGACAACCATCCGACCTTGATGGTGGACGGCCTGGCGGCCGAGGCGGTCGCGAAGCTCGCGACTCCGCGTCAACGGCAGCTTGCGATGGATTTCGCCACCAATCAGCGCTTCCGCCGGGATGTCTTCGTCCGGCGCCAGAAGTCGCGCGAGCCGGCAGAGGCAAGGCGGCACTTTCACGAAGTCGCCATCGGCAGTTTGGGCAATCCAGAAGAGATCACTGCGAAAGCCAAGGTGCCCCGTGGCGAGATCCGCTTCCAGGATGAATTCATCCGGGAGCTGCGGTCGCTGATGCACTCAGGGTCGATGACAATTGGTGAGGTCGCCAGCACCCTCGGGGGCCAGGGCAGGGACCCGGCAGAAATCGGTCGCAATCTGACATTCCTGGTTGCCGCGGGAACCTTGATGCCGTTTGCGAAAGCCGTAAGGCTGAAGACGGTCTCCAAGGCCAAAACACTCGCGAATACGACTGTGGAGCGTGTGCTGGCAGACGTGATCGAGCGTCGAGAGCGCCGTGCGATCCCCAGTCAGATTCTGGGCAACGGCGTGGAGATTCACCCGATCGAGGCCGTGGCGCTCTCAGGGTGGATCGCCGGCCTCGAGGGTGTCGAAATCCTTGCAACGCGCGTGGAAGGGGAAGTCAATCGACTGAAGCTCAAGACCACGAGCGACGGCCGCACGCTCCCTGACGGCGAGCAACTGTCAGCGTACACGCGGGTGGTGGCAAAGAGCGTGATCGAGAATCTGGTACCAAGCTTCAGACGACTTGGGTTGATCGTGTGAAACCGTGTGAAGCACGGCGATCGCAGATAGCCCAGGTCACGGTATGCTGACTTTGTTCGGTCGTCCGCGCCGGATCGTTACCCCAAACGATCACGACGGCACATAGTCCCGTCTTTGCCCCCCAGCAGCAAGGAGCAGGAAGCGTCATGGCAAAAAAGAAGTCCTCAAGGTACCAGTCGTACGTAGCGTCGGCGAAAAAAGCGGCCAAGGCACTTGGCACGCCGGCAGCAACTTCTGCCTACAAGATTGAAGTCCGCTTTCTCGGCGGCTTGACGACGTCGCAGAAGAATGCGTTCAAGGCCGCCGCCGACCGATGGACCAAGGTGATTGTGGGTGACCTGCCCAGCGTGCAGGTGGACGGCGAGATCATCGACGATCTGCTGATCCTTGCGCAAGGCGTGGACATCGACGGACCCGGAGGCATCCTCGGGCAGGCCGGCCCGACACACTTGAGGCCGGCGTCCGCGGGCAAGGCCGCGTTTCTGCCGGTGAAGGGCATCATGTCTTTTGATACCGCGGATCTCGCCGAGATGCAGAGCAGTGGCACGCTGAAGGACGTCATCACCCACGAGATGGGACACGTGATCGGTGTGGGCACCATCTGGTCAGACAAAGGCAAGCTGAAGGGAGCCGGAACGTCGAATCCAAGGTTTACCGGCACGACCGCCAAAAAGGAGTACGGAAAACTGAAGCACTCGGCCGCGGCCGAGGTGCCCGTGGAAAATGCCGGTGGCCCAGGCACACGCGACGCTCATTGGCGCGAAAGCGTGTTTCGCAATGAGCTGATGTCAGGATTCATCGCCGCTCCTAACAACCCATTGAGCCGCATGACCGTGGGTAGCCTGAAGGACGTGGGCTACAAGGTCGATCTGAAGAAGGCGGAAGCGTACTCGCTGCCCAACCTGCTGGCGCTGGCTGCGAGCGGTGCGGTCACCACGCATACCCGACCTCACGCGCTGCCGGTCATTCCCATCACATTGCCGGACAGCAGCCTAGTAAAATAGACCCGTCGGAAGCCAATGGACAGAATGCTGCGACCGGAGCCGGTCGTCGTCCCTGACTCGGCTCTGGTCCCTCCCGCGAACCACGTCCGGCCGCCCCCCAACCAATTCACGCACGAAGTACGCAAGGACCAGCCCTATTATTACGGGACGAAAGCAGGGAAGGCGCCGGATGGTGAGTTCACCTCGGGAACGAAAGTCGTGCTCATGGCGCGCGACAAGGGCAAAATGTGTCGTGTCGTGGACGGGCGCGGACTGTACGTATTGACGGCCTTCGACGGATTGAAAAAACTCCAATAGGGGGTCTATGAGCCGCCGTATTCGCACCGTGAGTCTTGTTGGCGTGCTGACGATGCTCGCGGGAACGTATGCGATTCTCCGTGCGCAACAACCTGTGCCAGACGTCATCCTCACGAACGGGAAAATCGTCACCGTCGACGAGCGGTTCACGATTGCCCAAGGCATTGCCGTCAGCCGCGATCGGATCGTGGCGGTCGGCACCACTGCCGACATCGCGAAACTTGCCGGGCCGAACACGAGACGGATCGACCTGGCAGGCAAGACCGTCATTCCGGGTCTGATCGACAACCACATGCACCTCCTGCGTGCGGGAACCACCTGGCAGCTGGAGCTCCGGCTGGACGGGATCACCTCCCGAAAGCGCGCGATCGAGTTGTTGCGCGCCCGTGCGGCTGCGGTGGGTCCGGGAGAATGGGTGTTCAACATTGGTGGCTGGGCGACGGCCCAGTTCGCGGACGATCCGAAACCATTCACGCGGGCCGAACTCGATGCGGTCGCGCCGAACAACCCCGTCGCGTTGCAGGAATCGTACTATCAGGTCTTTCTGAACAGCCCGGCGTTGAAGGCGTTCGGGATTCTGCCACATGCTCCGGACCCGCCTGACTTCGTCAAGGGCACCATCCAGCGCGATGCGTCCGGTATCCCCACCGGGGTCATTCGCGGTGATATCGCCGCGACTCGTCCTGTTGCGGCCAGGCTTCCGAAGATTGCCCCGGACCGGCTCGAGGCGGGCAGTCAGGCGCTCATCAAGGACATGAACCGCGCGGGGCTCACCGCCTTTGGTGTGGCTGGTTGCAATGCCGACGTGCTGGAGATTTTCGAACGGTGGAAGACCGAGGGGCGGCTCAACGTCCGGGTGTTTTGCATTGGCGGTGCCTCTGCCGCATCGCCCGAGCAGGTCGACCGATCCATCACACAGATCGCCCAGATGAAGCTGTTTCAGGGCGATGAGTACATCGACCATGTCGTGTTCGGGGAGAGTGTCTACACGCCGCTCCACGATCGCATGTTCGCGGTCAAATCGGATCCGCGACCCGAGCAGCTCGAGCACTGGCGCCGCATGGCCATGGAAATTGCCAGGGCTGGTCTGCCGCTGCACGTGCACGCCGAGCTGCGTGACACCATTGACGCGTTCCTGGATCAAATCGAAGCGATAAACAAGGAGATTCCCATCAGGAATCTTCGCTGGGCCCTGGCGCACGTGAACCAGATTAACGGCACACAAATAGAGCGGATGAAGAAGCTGGGCATGTATGCCGCGGTGCACCCCTGGGCTGTCATCAACGGGGCGATCATGCACGAAGGCTTTGGCGATGGCGCGTACGACATGCCACCTCTGGCAACGATTCAATCGAGCGGCATCGCCTGGGGACTGGGGAGTGACGGGACTGCCGCCAATCAAACGCTGCCGCTCACGACTCTGTATTTTGCTGTGACCGGCAGGATGGCCGGGGGGACCAAGGTGATGCGGCAGACGGTCAGCCGCGAGGACGCGCTGATTGCGCACACGCGGAAGAATGCCTACTTTGTCTTTCAGGAAAACAATCTCGGTTCGATCCAGCCCGGCAAGCTTGCCGATCTCGTGGCATTGGATCGGGACTACCTCACGGTGCCCGCCGACCAGATCAAGGACATCCAGCCCGTGATGACCATGGTTGGGGGGAGGATCGTCTACGACGCCGTGACGAAGCTTGACCCGAAACACGCGCAGGAGTAGGGTCTCTCGCAAGGTACGCGGAACGGCAAGCCAAGGGAGGAATGCCCGTGCACAACAACCTGAAGATCGCGCTCGTCGTGACACTCGCCCTGACCGCCGGGTTGCTCGTGAGGCCGAGCGTCCTCGTGGCGCACCATGGTGCGAACCTGTACGACACCAGCAAGCCCGTCGTCCTGAAGGGTACCGTCACGAAATTCGACTGGGGGAATCCTCATAACCAAATCTTCTTCGACGTCAGGGACGAGAAAGGCTCGGTCGCACACTGGGTGGCCGCCACCGAACCGCCACTCGTCATGGTGGAGCGCGGGTGGACCCGCAAGTCACTCAATGCCGGCGACGAGGTGACCGTGTACATCTTTGCCGCCAAGAATGGCGCCACGGTCGGCAATCTGCAGAAGGTCGTGCTGGCCGATGGAAAAGAGCTGACGGCGCGGTAGAACGTTCTAGCAGGATTCCCAAGTGCTTCACCACGGAGGTCACAGAGGCCACAGAGTAATTTTGGTTATCTTTTCTCTGTGTCCTCAGTGTCCTCTGTGGTGAAATCCGGTTTCTGCGAGGGTTTTTTCGAAGGAGGCTCGAGATGCGCAAGTGGGTATGGGCCGCGACGGCATTGACGGCAGTGATCTCCTTCTCGCCTGGGCCGTCCGCGCAGGCGCCCGCCGCCGCTCAAGCCGGATCATCCAAGATGCCCGATCTGTCCGGAGATTGGGCCCCCGACCCCAAACGTGGCGGGATAGGTCAGAGCCTGAGTCTCTCGGACACGGCCGGCAAAAACAGAGGAAAGGAATCAGACATCCCGTATCAACCTTGGGCGCTCAAGCAGACGATGTCCGAGAAACCGTCAACGGGAGTGTCAGCTCAGTTCGATGAAACTACGGATCCGCAGGTCCTCTATTGTGAGCCTCCCGGTGTTCCGCACATCTACCTGTGGCCCATCAAGACCAAGTTCATCCAGACCCCGGAAGCCGTGTACATCCTGCACGAGCTCGGACCCTTTTTTCGTGTGGTCTGGTTGAACAGCAAGCACCCCGCCGACGTGGATCCGCAATGGTGGGGCCACTCGATTGGATGGTACAAGAACGGGGACACGCTCGTGGTCGACACGATTGGCTTCAACGGCAAACAGTGGCTGGATCAGGTAGGGCATCCGCAGACGGACAAGCTGCACCTGACGGAACGCTACAAACGGGTCGATGAAAATACGCTGGAGCTGGACATGACCATCGACGATCCGGGCGCGTACACGAAACCGTGGAATGCGCGACGTAATTTCACGCTGTCCCGCACGGGCTTCCTGCGCTATCAACAGATTTGTTCGGTCCGCGAAAACCAGCAATTTTTCAATACGGTTGGAAAGCCGGCCACCTCACCGTCCGGCAAATAACACACACGCCACTCCTTTGGTGCCCATCTCGAGACTGAAAACGGCCGCCGTTCTGGGTGCGGCCGTCGTGTCTCTGCTGAACGGGACACCGGCTCGTGGTCAAACCGGGCCTGCGCCAAAACCGTTGATGGCAGAGGACGTGTTCAAGAACGTGCAGGTCCTCAAAGGTGTGCCCGCCGACGAGTTCATGGCGGCAATGGGCTTCTTCTCGAATGCGCTGAGTGCTGACTGCAGTCACTGCCATGTCGGAGCTGGTGGTGGTGGCTGGGCCAAGTACGCCGAAGACAATGGACCCAAGCAGACGGCGCGTCGAATGGTTCTGATGATGAACGGGATCAACCGAACCTACTTCGGTGGAAGGCGCGTCGTCACATGCGTCTCGTGTCACAACGGCCGGAATCGTCCAAACATCTCGATGAGTATGGCCGCGGTGTATGGCACGGCGGCCACTGACGAGCCGGATACGATCCTCAAGCAGGCTCCTGGAGCGCCATCTGCCGATCAAGTGCTCGACAAATACCTGCAGGCGCTCGGCGGATCTGAGCGGCTGGCCACGCTGACCAGCTTTGTAGCCACGGGCACGTACATCGGATACGGGGACGCAGAGAAGCGCCCCGTCGAGATCTTTGCGAAAGCGCCGGCCCAGCGCACCACGATCATCCACACGTTCAGCGGCGACGCGACGTCCGTGTACGATGGTCGTCTCGGCTGGGCCGCGGCGCCCGAAACAGACACGCCGATACCGCTCCGTGCGCTCGCAGGTGGTGAACTAGAGGGCGTCCGGCTGGACGCGGATCTGTCGTTTCCAAGTCGTGTGAATCAAGCGTTGAGCGGCTGGCGAGGCGCCGTGCCCGCCACGCTCGACGATCGCGACGTGCTGGTCATCCAGGGCACGAACACATTGAAATCTCCGGTCAAACTGTACCTCGATGTTGAGACGGGCCTGCTCGTGCGGCTCATCCGCTATGCCGACACCCCGGTGGGGCGCAACGCGACACAGATCGACTACGGCGACTATCGCGAGGTCGCTGGCGTGAAGATGCCGTTTCGCTGGGTTATTGCCTGGCAGTCCGGACACGCCACGTTCGAGCTGAGCGACGTCCAGCCAAACGTCCCCGTTGATGCTGGCAGGTTCGCTCGGCCGGCCGTGCCGGCGGCCACCGCTCGCTAGTCCTCGATTCCCGCCGACCCCCCACTTTTGGCTTGACACTGACGGGGCTATCCGCGCTACATATATCCACAATGGTTACATCCACCGCGAAGCGACCGCGAGCCGTCGAGGATCCTGAGCCGGGTGTCCTCGTCACCTCTGCCGTCTTCCATATCCTGCTGGCGCTGGCCGATGGCGATGCACACGGCTACGGGATCATGCAGGACGTCGGGCGATTCACCAACGGTGAGACGCGGCTCGGTCCAGGCACGCTCTACCGGTCCATTCAGCGGATGCTCGTAGACGGATTGATCGAAGAGCTGGCGATCTCCCTGCACGACGAACCAGACGACGATCGTCGCCGCTATTACCGGCTGACCGCGAAAGGTCTGGCGGTTGCGAAAAAGGAGACGCAGCGACTTGCCGACCTCCTGGACGTCGCGCAGAGGCGTCATCTGTTGACCCGGCGGCCCACCAGATTGGACAGGAAATCATGAGCCGCGTGCCCGAAGACTTTCATACGATTACCCCGCAATTGGTGGTCAAAGGCGTGACCGCCGCTATTGCCTGGTACACGAAGGCACTCGGCGCAAACGAGCTGTTGCGGCATCCTGCCCCCGACGGCACGTCAATCATGCATTCCGAGCTCCTCCTCGGCGACTCGCGTTTCTTCGTCGTCGACGAGTTCCCCAACTCGATGGTATCGCCGACGTCCCTGGGGGGAACGCCGGTCACCTTGCATCTCTACGTACATGATGTCGACGCGCTGTTCAGTCGCGCCGTTGACGCCGGCGCGGAGGTCTTGATGCCTGTTGCCGATCAGTTTTGGGGCGACCGATACGGGATGCTCCGGGATCCGTTCGGCCACCGGTGGTCGATTGCCAGCCGACTCGAGGACCTGTCGCCGCGACAGCTCGCAGCGCGAGCCGCAGACTGGGCGAAGGAGCATCAAACATGAAGGAGCATCGGTCATGACGACGAGACGATTTGTGGCAGCGTGCGGGATCGTGTTTCTCATGTCAGAAGTACTCGCGGTCCTGGTGCACGGTGTAATCTTGAACGCCGATTACACGCCGTTCCGCGGCACACTCCTGCGGTCAATGGAAAACGGGCCCGGGTGGCCCGCATTGTTCCTTCCTGTCGCGCATCTGTCGTTTGCCATTGCGTTCGTGTCGCTGTACGCGCAAATTACAAAACCCGGTCCGTGGCTGAGCCAGGGGCTCAGGTTTGGTGTCATGGCATGGCTGATGGCCGAGGTGCCGCTGTGGCTCCTGTGGTATGCGGAACAGCCCTGGCCCGGCAGTCTGGTCGTCAAGCAGTTGGCGCTCGAGCTGATGTCTGCGCTGGCTTTGGGCGTCGTGGTTGCCGCGATCGCACGTCGATCGATCGCTGTCCAGGTCACACGCGGTGGCGTGCCGTCCGCTGTCGCCCATCACTCTTAGGACAGTGTTCAGTTCTCAGTTGTCAGTTTTCAGAGTGCCCGTACAAAACTGAAGGCCGAGGAGCCATGTCCCAAGCATCGGTCTTTGAAAAAATGAACCTGAAGGATGAGTCCGAGATTCTGGTGCTCAATGCTCCCGACAGCTTCGAGCCCGAGTTGAGCCGTCTTCGTGGCGTCAAGGTTCGGCGAAGTCTGTCTGGCATCTCGCAGACCTCGTTTGTGCTCGCGTTTGTGACGCGCCAGAGCGAGGTGGATCCTCTGGCGAAGTCGATCTCCGGAATCGCCGAAGGGGATGCGATTGTCTGGTTTGCCTACCCGAAGGGCACGTCCAAGCGGTACACGAGCGACATCGGTCGCGAGACGAGCTGGAAAGCCCTGGGGGCCGCGGGATTCGAAGGTGTGCGCATGGTCGCCATCGACGAGGATTGGACGGCCGTCCGCTTCCGACGTGCCGAGTTCATCAAGACCCTGACGCGGGATGCCCGTCACGCGATGTCAAAAGGAGGAAAAGCGAGGGCGGTCAGGAAGAAACTCTCTAGCAGATGAAAAATGCTCTTCACCACGGAGGCCACAGAGGTCACAGAGTTATGTTTGGTTTAGTGTTCTCTGTGTCCTCCGTGGCCTCTGTGGTGAAACCGGTTTTTCAGCAGGCTGCTCCTAGAGGAAGCACTCCATCACGATCTCATCGTCTTCGCGCCCATCGATGATCACCTGTCTCGTGAGGCGCCCGCAGCCCGCGAATCCGAGACGACGATAGAACGCCTGCGCGTCTGTATTCGACGCTCGCACCAGTATCACGAACTTCCGGTAGCCTGAGGCCCTGGCAAACCTGGTCGTTTCCTGGAACAACGCGCGCCCGATCCCGCGTCCTCTCCAGGCGGGCAGGAGGAAGGTCCCCAATTGGGCTACGTGCGCCATCGAGCTCAGAAACGGGGAGTACAGATCCAGACTCTGATAGCCGACCAGGTCTCCAGACGGGTCCGTGGCGACGTGCGTGGCCTCGCGGTTCGAAAGCGACAGCAGGTACGAACGCTGCTGATCCGCGCTCCACGGCTGATCGATGGCCGAATGCACCCGTTCGGCGGCGACCGCCTGCAGCACGCGAGTCATGCCGGGAGCATCGTCCGGGGATGCTCGACGAACGTGAAAGTTGCGATGCACCGGCCCTCAAAAAACTTAACAGGAGATCAGAGAGATCAGGGAGACTAGGAAATCCTATTTTCACCAAACATCCTGAGCTCTTAATCTCTTGTTTCTGATCAACATCTCCTGAGCTTGTGCCCTCTTGTTCAGATGCGAACGACAGAAATCTCATCGACAGATCACAAGATCAGACGATGGTGTCTTGGTGCGAAACCGTCCTGATCTCTTGTGTCCGTGAACGCTTTCACAGTGGTCGCATCAACACGAAGATGGTGCCGCCTTGATCGACCATCTGCACGCCCGTGACTTCCCATCCGTCCATTCCTGCGCTATTCAGCGCGGCTGTCACGTCCTGCCCTCGTGGGGCACTGATCGTGCGGTACTCCCACTGCTGACGAATGTGTCGAGCCTGCACCGTGGTTGCAGGTCCGATGTTCACAGTCGGAGTTCCGACGACCTGAACCGGAAGCGGAGCCGATGGCGCGACGCCTTCAAGGACGATCGGAATCGCCTCGGCGAGTCCCCGGTTTTCGACCCACACACTTGGACGCGTGGGGTAACCGGGCCGGTCAGTGTTTTGGCCGGGCGCGGCAATGGTGACGGCGCCAGCCGTCAGCACGACCGTGGCTGCAAACAGGGAGAGAAATGTCTGTGACATGAATGAAGCCTCCGGAGGATTGTCGGGATCAAGAACCGTTCAACGTTCAGGCCGTCTTCTGCGCGGTGAGGCCGAGCTCCTGGGTCATCTGTTCTCGCATCCGAAACTTCTGGATCTTGCCAGTGACCGTCATGGGGAACTCGGTCGTGAAACGGACGTATCGTGGAATCTTGTAGGTCGCAATCTGGCCTCGACAGTAGTCGCGAATCTCGTCGGGCGTAGCGGAATGTCCCTCCCGCAGCTGAACCCAGGCGCAGACTTCCTCTCCGTATTTGGTGTCAGGGACGCCAATGACCTGTACATCGCTGATTTTCGGATGCGTATGGAGAAACTCTTCGATTTCCCGGGGGTAGATGTTCTCGCCGCCGCGAATGATCATGTCCTTCAGCCGGCCCACGATATTCACATACCCATCGTCGCGCATCACCGCCAAGTCGCCGCTGTGCATCCAGCGCGCCGAGTCGATGGCGGCCGCGGTTGCGGTCACGTCGTTCCAGTAACCCAGCATGACGGCATAGCCGCGGGCACACAACTCGCCGGGTGCGCCGCGCGGCACGGTTGCGCCCGTCTGGGGGTCTACGATCTTGCATTCGATGTGTGGATGAATGGTGCCGATCGTGGAGACGCGCGCCTCGAGCGGGTCGTCCACGACGGACTGGAACGACACCGGCGAGGTTTCGGTCATCCCGTACGCAATCGTGATCTCCGGCATGCGCAGGCGATCAATGACCTGGCGCATGACCTCGACCGGGCACGGAGCACCCGCCATGATGCCAGTCCGCAGCGAGTCGAGGCGGTAGCGTGAACAGGCTGGATGATCCAGCTGGGCAATGAACATGCTCGGTACGCCGTAGAGGGATGTGCATTGCTCGTCCTGCACCGCTCGCAGGCACGATTCGGCGTCGAACGACTCGGCAGGCAAGACGACTGCGCTTCCGTGTGTGAGTGCGGCGAGGCTCCCGTACACATCCAAAGCAGTGATAGAACGGCACGGGCAGGCAGACGCGATCCGTCGATGTGTAGCGGACGCGTTCGCCGACGAAGAAGCCGTTGTTCAAAATGTTGTGATGCGACAGCGTCGCACCCTTTGGTGCGCCGGTGGTCCCGGACGTGTATTGAATGTTGACCGGATCGTCGAACTCGAGCACGGCTTCTCGCTCGAGGAGACGCGACGGCGTAACGGTGTCACCCAGCGAACGAAGACCCTCCCAGTTCATTGCTCCCGGATGTTCGTCCGAATCCAGGTACACAAGCGTTCGAAGTGAGGGCACCCTGGCTGGCACCAATTCCTTCAGCATGGCCGCGTAGTCGGTGTTACGAAAACGCTGTGCTGCGATGAGCACCGAGACCCCCGATTGCGCCAACGCGTACTCGAGCTCACGCAGGCGGTAGGCAGGGTTCACGTTGACCAGGATGGCGCCAGCTTTGGCGGCGGCGTATTGGGTAATGACCCACTCAGCTCGATTCGCGCTCCAGATGCCGACGCGGTCACCCCGCGCGACGCCCAGCGCGAGCAGTCCGCGCGCCACACGTTCGACCTCGGTGTGAAGTTCGTGGTACGAGTAGCGAACCTGCTGGTGGCAGGAGACGAGCGCGTCGCGGTCTCCAAACGTCGCGGCGATGCGATCGAGGCACTGCCCAATCGTTTCGCCCAGCAGCGGCACGTTCGATGGACCGCTCACATAGGAAATCATGGGGAATTGTGATGTGGCGATTCGTGATCAGCGAATCGTTGGTGACTGGCGATTTCTGATCCGCGATTTATCGACGATTTCTATTCGCTGATTTTTCCACTCCTCGCTCCTTTGTCGATGAGGAACGCGACGACCGTTTCGTACTTCTGAGCCTTGGCGGCATCAAGCGCCGTACGGCCATCGCGGTTGGCGGCATTGACGTCCACTCCCAGCTCCACCGTCAGCTTGACGGTCTCGAGCGTCATCGATTCACGCTCGCTGCGATCTGGCTGCACCCACGCCGTGCCGCCACCCATTCCCGTCGCTGCCATGAGTACCGTCGTCGCCTCGCTTCGCGCGGTCCCGCCTTCTGTGTGGTACTCGACGCGATGCACGAAGAGCGGGTTGGCGCCGTGTTTCACGAGCAGACGCATGACGGCCGGCATGCTGAACCGGGCGGCCAGCCAGACGGGCGTGGCGCCGACCAATGCGGGCCCGAAATGGAAATCGTTCGATGAGCGCCGCGTGGGGGTCCACGTCCGAACCGGCGCGTTGGGGTCTGCGCCGCGTGCCAGGAGAGCCCCTACCATCTTCTCGTCCCGCCGCATGACGGCCGCATGAAGGGCGCTGAAGACGGCCGACGCCGAATTCGGATCGGCGCCATTTTCCAGCAGGAATTCGACGAGCGCACCGTGCCCGGCATGCGCAGCCAGTTACCGTGGCGCTGACGCCCCACGCATCGGCATCGTTCACCTTGGCTCCAGCGGCTACGAGGAGCGTCGCCGAGGTGATGTCGCCGCCGCGCGCTGCAAACATCAACGCCGTGTCGGAGCCGTGAGGGATCATGCTGTTGTATTCCGGACGGCCGTGCGGCGGCACGGCCATCATTTGACTCCACACGTCCGACCGGGCATGGACATCGGCGCCATGCGCGAGCAGCAGCTTGACGACCTCGGAGTGTTTCTGCGCAACCGCCCACATGAGCGCTGTCTGACCGCGCGCGCCTCGCGAGTTCACGTTGGCGCCCTTGGCCAGCAATTGTTCGACCACGGCCGGATTGCCTGAGCGGGCGGCGACCATGACGGGTGTCTCGCCACGCAGGAGCGCGAGGTTCGGGTTCGCCCCCGCCTCCAACAACGTGCGGACCATCGCCGTGCTGCCGTTCAGGCTTGCCGTCCAAATCGGCGTGGCGCCGAGATCGTTCGATGCGTTGACGTTGGCACCGGCGCGAAGGAGCAGCTGAGCAGTCTCGACGTCATCCCGATAGCTCGCCCACAGAAGCGCGGTGGTGCCATCCGCATCCGTCGCGTTGACGTCCGCACCTTGTTTGAGCAGAGCCCGCACGGCAGCCTGGTCGCTGTTCCTGGCCGCGTCGACGAGCGGCGGGCGTTCGACAGCCGAAGCGCCCAGCAGAAGGACGGCAAGTCCTATCGGGATCAGGCGTGGCCACGTTGCTGTCACCCGCATCGTTTCCTACCTTTGACCTTTACCTGACCTTTGACCTTGCTAGAACAGCGTATCGATCTCGAGCCGGCTGGTGCTGCCGCCAAGCCGGTCGACCGGCACGTCGAGTTTGTCCATCAGCGTCACGAGCAGATTCGCCATTGGCGGCTTATCTGAATACGAGAGATGGCGTCCGCCCTTGAGCCGGCCCGCCCCGCCGCCCACGACGAGGAGGGGCAGATTGTCGCCCGAGTGCCGCTGGCTGTTGGAAATGCCCGACCCGTACAGGATGGTCATATGGTCCAGCAATGAGCCTTCGCCGTCGGGCGTGGCGCGGAGCTTCGACAGATGCTTCGAGAAGAGCTCGATGTGATAGCGATTGATCTTCGACATGTGCGCGACGAGCTCCGGTCTGTTTTCGTGGTGCGACAGCGGATGGTGCGCTTCGGGAACGCCAATCTGGGGGTAGGGACGAGCGCTCTGCTCTTTGCCGATCATGAACGAGACGACACGGGTCAGGTCAGACTGAAATGCCAGGAGCTGCAAGTCGAGCATCAAAGCGAGGTGGTCTTCGAAGACCGGAGGGACGCCCTGGGGTTGTTCGATCGTCGGCAGTTCGACGTCACTTTGCTGCTCGGCTCGCTGAATGCGACGCTCGACGTCGCGAACCGACTCGGTGTATTCCTCGACCTTGGTCTGGTCCTCGGGGCCGAGGGTCTTCTTCAGGCTTGTCAGCTTGTCTGATACGGAGTCGAGGATGCTCTTGTGCTGACGCAATCTTGCTTCACGAGCCGCAGGTTCGGTGCTGCCACTGTCACCAAACAGCTTTTCGAATACCGCTCGAGGGTTGTATTCCATCGGCAGCGGCTGCGTCGCGCTGCGCCACGAAATCGTGTGCGTGTAGGCGCAACTCAAGATGCCGGTGCATGCCCCCGCGTTGGCCGGGCCGTCCATCGCAATCTCGAGCGACGCGAGCTGGGTCTCCCGTGCGAATTGCCGCGCGAGGAGTTGGTCCATCGACACATCCGCGATGACCTCGACCTCGTTCCGCCCACCGCGCGTCGTGCCCGTCAGAAACGATCCGGACGCACCGGCGTGGATGTAGTTCCAGCTAGCCCGGAGCCCCGACAACACCAGCAACTGATTCCTGAACGGCGCCAGCGGCTCCAGAATGGGCGAGAGCTCGAAGGTGCTCCCTTCGCCCTTTGGTGACCAGTACTCCATGGCCATCCCGTTCGGCACATAGAACGCCAGGAACCGAGGCACCGGCTTTGCGGCGGCCCGCCCGCGTGCGGACCATGCGGGGACCATCGCCTCGAGAAATGGTAATGCCATCGTGGCTCCGAGTCCGCGCAGCACGGTTCGTCTCGGCAGCGATTTCGTGGTCAGGAAGGACATGTCGGTCTCCATTTATCAACTCGCGTGGGGCCCCACCCCCACGCGCTGCCGTCGCTTACGCTCCGGATCTTGCTACTGACGATCGTCCGCTTCAATCATCACGCTCGCGCGGGAGCTCGCCGTCGCTCTCGCCCGCATCAAGAACGTCGGACTCTTCACAATCCCGAGAATGATCGACGACCAACGGTAGTCCTGGGCGGCTGCGTCGTGAACGATCCGGCGCACTGCCGGCCGATCGTAGTAATCGAGCCGACGCCCGAGCGCATACGCCATCAGCTTTTCGGTCACCGTCCGTGGGAACTGGTCCGGTTGCGCGAGCAGCAGCGCGCGCAAGCCCGAAAGCCCCTCTACTTTCGCACCGCTCAGGGTGCTCCCGCTCGCATCGACCTGCCGGCCCGACTCGTCAACGGTTCGCCACCCACCAATCGCGTCGAAGTTTTCCAGCGCGAACCCCAGCGGATCGATGACGGAGTGGCAACTGGCACACCCGGGATCCCGCCTGTGCTGCGCCAGCCGTTCGCGGATCGCCAACGGCTTGGCGCCCGGTTTGGTCTCGGCCAGGTTGGTATCCACGCCTGGCGGAGGCGGCGGTGCGGGTGAGCCGAAAATATTGTTCAGCAGCCATTTGCCACGCAGTACCGGGCGATGTCCGATCGGGGTACGACGTGATGGTCAGTATCGATCCGTGCGCGAGCAGCCCTCCGCGCTCGTGCGGGTTTGACAAGCCAACGCGCCGGAAGCGGCTGCCGTAAATACCCGAAATTCCGTAATGGCGCGCGAGCCTTTCGTTGACAAACGTGTAGTCGGCGCGCAAGAGATCGAGAACGCTCCGATCCCCGCCCAGCGTGCTCGCAACGAAGAGCTCGGTTTCCCGTTTGAACGCTTCGAGCAAACTGTCATCGAACGTGGGATAGAGATCCGGATGGACCAACACCTCGCTGAGGCGGCGCAGATTCAACCACTGGCCGGTGAAATCCTCCACGAGCGCGCGCGTGGCGCGCGGATCGGCCAGCATGCGGCGCACCTGCTCGTCGAGGACAGAGGGCTTGCTGAGCTGCCCGCGCTCGGCCAGGTCGATCAAACGCTCATCCGGGATACTGCTCCACAAGAAAAACGACAGGCGCGAAGCGAGGTCGATATCGCTGATGCGATAGGCAGCTTAGAATGCGAGTCTTTTCCGACCCTCGCAGGAAAAGTCTCCCGACCCCTTTTCTCCGGCGGATCGCGATACACCCGCAGCAGAAAGTCCGGATCGACGAGAAGTCTTTCGAGAGCGAACTGAATCCCGGCATCAAAACCTTCACCGTCGCGCAAACCACTGTCAAAAAACCCAAGCAGCGTCCGCACGTCCTCTTTGGTCACAGGCCGACGGTAGGCCAGACGGGCCATTCGCGAAAGGATTCTGGTCGCACAAGCCCGGTCGTCACTCTCGCCCGTCCTGCTCCTATTCTGAGGCGTGGCAGGGGCGCACACGAAAACCGCCTGACGGCTGGCCGTGTCCGTCGCTGCTCCGGTGTTTCTGTAAGGCCCACCAATCTGAACCGAACCGACGCTCGCATATCCCATATAGAGCTCGTCATTGGTCAGGACCCGTCCCCGCTGCAGCGGTTGCGGGAGGCCTTCGGGTTCCCAGAGCTCCCTCACGAACGACACGCCAACCACACGAGGTCCGGCCTCGATTGGCACGCGGACTTCGAGCCCCGCGTCGCCGGTCATCTGCATGTATGTTTCCCATTCGGGCGCGCCGGCAAAGCCGGGTTCACCATCGCCGGCGTAACTTGCCGCGGCAGGTCGCCCCTGAGCTCCACCCCCAACGGTAAACCGCTTCAGCAGCTTGCCGTCGAGTCGGACGTCGAGCTGCTGCGGCCATCCCATGCCCATGATGTAGTCCTGGTACTGGCGCCGCAGTCGTATTTTGATCAGATACTCGCCGCTGACAGGAAAATCGTACCGAACGGCGAGACCGCCGCGAGATCCAAGGGGCAGGTCTTCGCTCTGCCGGTCGTCCTGCACGATGTGCAGCGGGATTTCAAACGTGGCCAGCCCAGGTCTCGTCGGAGGCAGACCGGTCGCCAGCCGTGTCACCTGGCGCGCGACGGACATGTAGCGCTCGAGGTGCGCAGTCGAAATCGTCAGGACGTCGGCAAAGTTGTCGAAGCTGCCGTCCGCAGTCTCGTCGCCCGGCAGCTGCGACCTGACGTCGACGTCAACGGCCAGCAGGTCGCGGATTGCGTTGTTGTATTCCGTGCGATTGAGACGATGGACCGCGTTCGTTCTGCCGGGATTCGGATTCGTCGCCCACGCCCGGTCGATCTCGGACTCGAGCCAGCCGGTCACCGTGTGATAGGCAGCTGCATCCGGACGAGGTCGGCCGGGTGGCGGCATCGAGCCTGCCCGGAGCTTCGCAATCACACGTTCCCACGACTCGGCAGCGTCCATTGGCCGGGTGACGTCCAGACTTTCGAGCGACAGACCGGCCGTCCGGACCCGGTCGCTGTGACAGGAGATGCAGTATTTGTCGAGGAAGTCGCGGGGTGAGCCAGCGGCGATTGGTGCGGCAACCGACCTCTCGACCTGTCTCGCAGATGTGTGAATGCTGGACACGGAGCCGAGCCAGCCGCCGAGGAAGGCCGCGAACACGAGTACGCGTCCAACCCGCGAGTGCCGCTTGACCATCCGCAGCGTCTCGTCTTCGGAAAGCGACATCCGCGCCCTCCACCCCGTCGTTGTACGGACTGATTTCAATCATTCTGCCCGATAGCTCGAACATAAGTAAAGGAACAGTCTTGCGAATGGGGTCAGATTCGCGAGGCATGGAGAGGGGCGCGCCGCCGGCCGCTGTAGGTTCACGAGGCGCGGATCACCGCGGATCATCGCGGATGGGCGACCGGCAGCCTGGCGAAGCCTGGCTCGTGGAAGGGTGCACGGTTGAAGGATAAGAGCGCCCGTCCGCAGCAGTCCACGCTCTTATCCTTCAACCGTGCACCCTTCCATGCGCGCCTGCGGCGCTGCCGGTCGCCAATCGGGCCGGCGGTGAAAACCATGCCAAGGGATCTGCGTGAATCCGCGCTGATCCGCGTCCCGTGATCAGGTAGAGTACGCCGTAAAGAGGGGAGTGAAGCCATGCGAACGAAGATCGGCTTGGCACTTGTCGGTCTGCTCACGGTGCTGTCGATCACACCGACGCGAGGGCACCATGCGTTCTCGGCCGAATTTGACGCCAACAAGCCCGTGAAGTTCGACAACGCGACCGTCGTGAAACTGGAGCTGGTCAACCCGCACACGTGGCTGCACATCGACGTGCTCGGTCCTGGCGGCAAAGTGGAACGCTGGGCGATCGAGGCTGGCACACCCAACGTACTGTTCCGCCGAGGCTTCACCAAGCAGTCGCTTCCTCCTGGGACCAAAATTGTCGTCGATGGTTATCGGGCCAAGGACGGGTCGCGGAGGGCGAACGGACGTAACCTCACATTCCCCGATGGCAAGACCTTGTTTCTCGGATCGTCCGGGACAGGGGCGCCAGAACAATAGGTCAAGGGGCAAAGGTCAAAGGGCAAGGGTACTTTCGTGACTTCTTGCCTTACTTAACCTTTGACCTTTGACTTTTGACCTTTGACCTAAGGATTCCCGTCCACGTGGCGCTCGTACGCGGCGTCACCAGCCGGGACTTTGCGAGTGATGTCAATCCGCATGGTCCTTCCATCCCATCGCCTGACCAGCTGCCGCTTGCGAAGGTGCCCCAGCACGGTCTCTTCCGCCATTTCCTGGCAGCGGAACTCCATGAGCTGCGCAGCTGGCTCGAGTCGGCGGTAGATCGGCAGGCTGATCTTCCAGGGACGGGTGAAGACCTTGGGATCCTCGATCGTTGCTTCGTAACGGAACGCGTCGCGCGTGATGGGTGTGTAGCGTTCCACCACGTGCAAGGCGTCGCTGTGAAAGTTTCCGGCCCGGTCGAGCCACGTCTGCGCGGTGAAGCTGGAGACGTCGACCACCAGCGTATCGCCGTCCCACTTGGCAACGGAGTGCCCCATGTAGGCCTCGGCGGGATACGGCTCGACCTCGTCCAGGTGAATCGTCCGCTCGGCACCGGCAAATTCGAACATCATCAAGATCTTGTTGGTGCCGTGCACGATCTGGAACTTGTAGGGCATGTACATCGCGCGTGGCGTTCCTGGCAGATAACACCGGATCTCCGGGTCTCGGTCGAGCCAGTTCTCGAAGTTTTCCTTCTTTCGCTGCAGCGCCCATGGCTGGTACGGGATCTCGTCGCCCTCCACGACGCCCACGTCAGGAGGAACCCACCCGATGGCGCCGAGCGCCACAACGGGTGCTGCAAGGACGGGTACATCCTTGTACAGTCCGGGCTGAGCCACCATGGGGCGCGCGGCGTGCGCGGTGAGGTCCCAGTGTGCGCCATTGTTCGCCTGCCAGACGCCGCTGAAGTCGGGCTTTCCATCCGCCGTTCGAGGAATTTGCGGGCTCTGCGACGCCGCGGGTTGTGTGGCCGTGCGCCCCGCGGTCAGCGCGAGCCCGCCCACCACCACAGCCGTGACGAGCGCGACCGATGCCTCTCTCAGCCTATTGCGCATGGGACCCTCAGTGGCTCAAGTTTGGGGATATATTAGTCCCCAACACAATTGCAGGATTGCAGAATTGCAGAATTGCAGAAAGGATTGGGAGAAGGACCAATGACTTGGATTAAGTATTCCGCGGTCCTTTTGGCAATCGTTTCTGCAATCCTGCCATTCTGCAATCCTGCAGTTCTCAACGGGCAAGCATTCCGAACACCCTGGGGCGATCCCGATCTGCAGGGAATCTGGAGCGGCGAGACGCTGACACCGCTGCAGCGGCCGGCGAGGTTTGCAAACAAGCCCGTGCTCACACCGGAAGAGGAAGCCAAAGTCGTGGCAGAGGTCTTCGCGCGTCCCGGTCGCGAGAACCAATCGTTTCGTGGAACCGAAAAGGATGTCGCGGGCGCATACAATCAGCTCTTCGTTCAGAGAGGATCAGCGCTGTCCGATGGGCGAACCTCACTCATCATCGATCCTCCCGATGGAAGGATTCCCCCGTATACGCCACAGGCACAGAAAAGAGTTGACGCGGTCCGGGACTACCTGCAGGCGTTGCTCCAGGGCACATCGGGGGGCCGGCCCGGTCCACCATCGCCCAAGCACGCGGAACCTTCCCCTGTGTACAACGTCGATCGCATGAATCGCGCTGACGGACCAGAAGAACGGTCCCTGGCCGAACGGTGTCTGGCGGGCCTTCTCCCGAACCTCGGCGCCGTCTACCAGATTGTGCAGTCACCAGGACAGGTCGGGATCTATCACGATTCGGGACAGGGCCAAGGGTTCGTGCGCGTCATCCCGGTCGACGGGAGCAAACATCTGCCATCTCACATCCGTTTCTGGAACGGTGACGCGCGTGGCCGATGGGAGGGCGACACGCTGGTCGTCGACATCACCAACTTCACCCACAAACGAGACTTCCAGGGCTCCCGTGAAAACCTGCACTTGATTGAACGGTTCACACGTGTCGGGGACAACAGGCTCGAATACACGGTCGTGGTTGAAGATGCGACCACGTGGACGCGACCCTGGACAATCATGGTCCCCTGGAAAAAACAGTCGGACAAGGCCAACCAGGTGTACGAGTCCACCTGTCACGAAGGCAACTACGGCATGGTGGGGATGCTCGCCAATACGCGCGCGGCTGAAAAACTCTATAAACAGGGGAAAGGCAAGGATCCGAGATCGATGGACATCGCCACCGGCGGCGATACAGGAGGTGGAATCGAGCGGGGAGGGGTTGAATAGAACATTCGCGATGATTAAGGAACATCAGGGTATCGGTAACAGCCCCTTCGTGCCTGCAGGGAGGTGCTGATCGAACGCGATGACCAGCACCGCATCCGCAGACTGCTGCGCCATGAGGCCCACCAGATCCACGAGATCTCTCTCTCCGAACGCCTTCAGGGCGCGCGCGTAGACCTCGGGCGTGACATCGTGCTTCTGAAACAGCTGGCGACCGAGTTCGATCACAGCCGCCTCTTTCTCCGGCAACCCGGTCAACGGTCTGCGATGGCGTACAGTCTCGATTAGTGCGGGCTCCAACCCTTCTTTGAGCGCGATCGGCTCGTGAATCGTCCACAAGTACTGCGCGTCGTGCTCCCGTGCCGTCACGAGAGTTGCCAGAGCCATCAAACGTAATCCGGTGCTGGCTTGCAAGGACTTGAGGCCGGCCCCGTGACGGCCAATGTGCCCCGGACCGGTGCCCTCGGGCGCGAGGGTCCGGCCGTACAGATTTGCCTGCGCGGGCTGGCCCTGGCTGCGGACGAGCGGCAGACGACTTCTCGAATCGGGATGAATGTCGTCTGAAGGTGTAAACGGCAGCGGCAGAAACTGCTTCCAGCTAGGAGGCATGTGCTGATTGAACGCGGTCAACCTTGCGGCCGTCCCCGAGTAGCTGGCCATCAAGTCAACGATGTCGACGAGATTCGCTCGCCCGAGTTTCTGCAGCGCTCGCGCGTACGTTGTCGAGCTCAACGTGTGCGAACCAAAGATTTCGCGACCGAGTTCGATCACAATGGCTTCCGTATCGCCGACCATGGCCACCGGTTTCCGGTGCCGAACGACGTCAATGACAGCGGGATCGAGTCCGACCGCCACCGCTTCCATTTCGTGCAATGACCATTCGTACGGCTGATCATGCTCGCGAGCCGTCGTCAGGATGGCTAACTCGGTGATTTGACGGCCCAGTGGGGAGGCCCAGCGGACGTTGACACCCGATCCGTGAAGCCGGATTGCGGCCGATCCTTGCGGCACACGCGACGGCTGGTTTCCGCTGATCGCCTCGTCGAAGGCCTTCTTGCCCTGCTCGTTCAGGTCTTCCCGCCTGATCAACGGCAGTCGGTTTCGGGAGTCCGGATCCACGTCCTTAGGGAGGGTGACCGCGCTGCCTTTCTGCAACGTGCCTTGTTGCTGCAGCGCAACTGCAGGGGTCTCCGTTGCCGCGAGCAGACCGATCCATGCGAGTAGAATCGCGGTCTCGAGAAAATTGCGCATGACAAGCCTCGTCATTTGAACAAATCGAGCCGCACCGATTCGCCCATCTCGAAGTAACCTCGGGGGCTCGGGTGAATCCCATCGCCGCAGTTGAATGGCGGATAGAGGCCGTCACCGTCATGGGGATCCTGAACGACCCTGTCGAAGTCGAGGACGGCATCGAACCCGGCCTTGGCACGAATCCACTGATTGATTTCGTTGCGAAGCCGGGTCTTCGCGATATTCCATCCGGTGTTGTTCTCCACAGCAGGGCGGTTATGCCGCGGGATGATCGTTGCGCCAATAATCTTCAACCCCCGCGCCCGCACGCGACTGACAACTTCCTGTATTCCGGCGATCACTTGCCTGGCTGAAGCCTCCCGACGAATGTCGTTTGTCCCCATGAAGAGAATCACATGCGACACCCCGTGATGGGACAGCACATCGCGGTCCAGGCGCTCGAGCCCCGGCGGACTGTCAGGCGGGGGTTGAAGATGTTCTCGTGTAATCGTGTTCCCGCCGATACCCTCATTCACTATGGCTTTGTGCGCTCCTCGTCTTCCTTCGCTCGTGGCCTCAAGGCCGAGACGCACGGCGACGAGATCTTCCCAGCGGTCGTGAGCATCGACCGTCGAGCATGTGCCGTCGGTAATCGAGTCACCGAAGGCGACAATGGTCCCCGTGGAAGAGGCCGACAAGACATCGATCGCCTTCAGCCAGAAGAGTGACGTCGTCGTGGCGGTAAACGGCTTCGATCCTTCGTCAGCCGCCAAATCGCCAGATCCGTTGGGTGTTAAATAGGATGTGACCTGTGCGTTCGTATGTTGACTCGGTCGAACGCCGCTGTCAGGGACATACAAGCTGACCGCGACATCCTGCTGGCCGAGCACGGACATTTCCACCGTATCGCTGATGGTGCTTCCACCCGCGGGAATCGTGACGGTCGCTGATCCGCTAAAGAAGACCTGCTTGTTCGAGCCCATTGCGACCGTGGGTCCCTGGATGCGCGGTCCCACATAAATCTTGCCAATCGATAACGGCGCCGTGCCGAAGGTGTTGTCGAGTCGAATGCGCAACGCCTGACCCGAAGCGGTCACGCGCGCGATCATTCGCACCGTCGCGTTGGAAACGGTTGTCATCCCGAGGTTCTGCTGAGAGGTGCTCCAGGCGGTGACCCATTTGGTCGAGGTCGTTGCGCGCTGCTCGGCCGGAGTTGCCGATCCGAAGAGCGCAAGGAAGCCCGCGGCAATCCCGATCGTGGCTAGCACACAAGGCCTCGTCATGATCCCCTCCCTGCACCTGCGGCTTGCGCCTCTTCCAGTGAGTTTGGTGAGCAGTCTACGTCAACTCGGCTATGTTTAGACGTTCACAGGAGGTCAGGAGACCAGGAGGGCAAATGCTCACGGGACGCGGATTGTCGCGGATTCCTACGGACCGCTCCGATCGGCGACCGGCCGCGCCGCAGGCGCGCGTGAAAGGTGAACGGTCGAAGGATAAGAGCGTCGCGTTCAAATCGTCCCACGCTCTCATCCTTCGACCGTTCACCTTTCGCGAGCCTGGCTTCGCCAGGCTGCCGGTCGCCCCCATCCGCGTCCTCTGCCATAATTCTCGGACAGGCTATTCTAAGAAAACACTCTTGATCTCTTTAGCTCCTGTTTAACGCTCTTGATCTCTTGAACTCCTGTTTACTTTGACGGGTCATGCGTCATAGTTGTCAAGAAGCGGCAACCGTCCGATAATCTCGACCTTCAACCCTCCATTGATGAGGAGTTCGCGACATGCGAGCCGAGTTCAAGGGCGCGATCATCGCGATTGCCGTCGCAGCGGTCGTGGCTGTGCTGTGGGTGCGGCTGTCACCGGAGACTCGCCAACCCGAGCCCTATCGAGCGCCCCGCACGGCCGATGGCCGGGCGGACCTCAATGGCGTCTGGCAGGCTCTCAACACCGCTAATTACGATATTCAGGCCCATGACGCACGCCCGGCCCTCGCGCTCATCCCGGCGCCGACGCGTACGGGCGCACCGGGAATTGGCCGGGCCACGCCCACGGCGCTCCCCGCGCCAGCGGTGCGTGCGCTTGGCGCAGTCGGTGGGGTCCCCGGTGGAGACGGCGTCGTAGAGGGCAACGAGATCCCATACCAGCCGTGGGCCGCTCGGAAAAAGAAGGAAAACGCCGAACGCTGGTTGGAGCGCGATCCGGAGATCACGTGTTTCATGCCGGGCGTGCCTCGCGCCACCTACATGCCGTACCCGTTTCAGATTCTGCAAGGATCGAACGAGATCCTCATTGCCTATGAGTTTGCGGGAACAACCCGCACGATCCACATGAACAAGGTGGGAGACAGTCCCAGCCCCACGTGGATGGGCTGGTCTCGGGGTCGGTGGGAAGGAGACACACTGGTCGTCGAGGTCACCGATTTCAACGATCAGACCTGGTTCGACAGAGCCGGAAATTTCCATAGCGATGCCTTGCGCGTCGTCGAGCGCTATACTCCTGTCAGTCCCCACCATCTCATGTACGAGGCCACCATCGAGGACCCAAAGGTCTTCACGCGGCCGTGGAAGATAAAGATGCCCCTCTATCGCCGCTTTGAAACAGACAAGCAGCTCTTTGAATACAAGTGCGTGGAATTTGTCGAAGAACTCATGTACGGGCATCTGGGGATCATCGACCCGGCTACTGGACGGGCAAACAAGTAGGCCCGGACGATTCGGTCGGGCTGTCCCGGAGGTTGCAATGGACGGGCTTTGCAAGGTGTCGACGAGGCGTGTTCTCTGGCTGGTACTGGCCGTAATCGCCGCGGCTCTGGCGCGGGGACCTGTCGTCGCTCAGAACGCTGCGGCTGGGTCGGAAGCCGATGAGGGACCGCCAGCGCGTACCGCCTGGGGCGATCCCGATCTGCAGGGGGTCTGGAGGTACGAGGCGGCTATCGCGCTGGAACGACCCAAACAGTTTGAAGGAAGAGAGTTCTTGACCGATGCCGAGGTGGCGGAGAGACAACGGGTTGAAGACGACCAGGCCGCCAAGCGGCTCGCCGGGGCCGAAGGCGTTGAAGTGGGTCGTCGTCCGCTCTCAGATTCACCGATCCGGGGGAACGAGTACAACAGCTTCTGGCAGGACCACGGAAGACCGAGACAGGTCTACAAACAAACGTCACTGATCCTCGATCCTCGCGACGGACGCATTCCCTATACGCCAGATGCCCAGAACGCTGATGCGCGTTCCGTGGCCCGCTACGGTGTGGGGCCCTTCGAGTCGTTTCTTGATCCCGACACGGGAGAACGTTGTCTGACGGACGGGGTGACCGGCATGATGTGGCAAGGTCCCAACGGCGGTCACAATCGAATCGTCCAGAGTCCGGGGTTCGTGACGATCCTGCACGAGGAGTACCGTGATCGTCGCATCATTCCGGTAGACGGGCACCCGCACAGAAACGTACGCCAGTGGTTTGGCGATGCGGTCGGACGATGGGAAGGCGAAACGCTTGTGGTGGACACGACGAACTTTCTGGACAAGACCCATTACGAATGGGCGAGCATTTGGACGCGGCCATCCGAAACCTTGCACCTGGTCGAGCGCTTCACGCGGATCAATGCGGACACCCTGGAGTACAAAATCACTGTTGAAGACCCACAGACCTTTTCAAAACCCTGGACCGCCGTCATCCCGATTTCGAGACTGACAGACGGTACACAGATCTACGAGTACGCGTGCCACGAGGGAAACTATGCGATGCCGAATCTGTTGAGCGGTGCGCGTGCCGACACCGCCGGCAGGAAGTCACGACCGTAACCGAGTTGGAGGCGGAGGGAGAACCCATGCGCACGAACCTGATCATGGCACTTGCCGCTCTCGTCGGCATCGCGGTGGCGCAGGTCACGCTGTCCGGCCATCATGCCTTTGCAGCAGAATTCGACGCGACCAAACCCATCAAGTTGAAAGGCACGGTCGCGAAGATGGAATGGATCAATCCCCATTCCTGGATTCACATTGACGTGAAGAAGCCCAACGGCACCGTGGAGCGCTGGATGATTGAAGGCGGTCCTCCCAATGCCCTGTACCGACGCGGGTTTACGAAGGATTCCATTCCGATTGGCATTGAGATCCTCGTCGAAGGCTTTCGAGCGAAGGACGGGTCCTTGAAGGGCAACGGGAGAGACCTGACGTTTCCTGACGGACGAAAACTCTTCGTCGGATCGTCCGGGACGGGAGCTCCGCGCGACGGGAAAGATGTAACCGCCAGGTAACATCGGAGCTTGCGTCCGACTTTCACCGACACACCCAGGAACACCTGACCCCGCGCGTTCACGCTCGGGACGGCTGATCCCATAGGCGGACGCCTTGCGGCAAAAAGGCGCGAATTCCGGCCAGTTCCGGACGGCACGTGCCGTGCGGAGCCCTGCGAGAACTGATTGTCCGAAATTGACGTCTAAGGGCACTAACAGGTTTTCACTTCATTGGAGGGTGTGCATGCGGTCGAAGTTGCTTGCGCTCGTGGCCATCATCCTGTGCGTGTCGACGTTCCGGGTTCACGCCCAGAAGGAGTTCCAGGTGTACGCCAGCGTCGTTGACGCGACGGGGGCGCCGGTGGCCAAGCTCGAACCGTCCGACGTCAAGGTAACCGAGAACGGTGTCGAAGCCAAGGTTCTAAAAATCGAGCCGGTGAACTGGCCGACCAAGGTACAAGTCCTCGTCGATAACGGTGTGGGCCTCGGGGCAGCCAATATCAGCCACCTCAAAAACGGGATACTCGGCCTGATTGAGGCGCTGCCGCAAAACGTGGAGGTCACCATTGTCAGCACGGCGCCTCAGCCCCGGTTCCTGGTGCGCCCGACTGCCGACAAAGCCGCGATGGTCAAGGGGCTGGATGTGTTGGCCCCGGATTCAGGCGCGGGGCGATTTGTCGAGGCCCTGAATGAGGCCACCCAGCGGAACGAGCGAGACAAGTCGAACTATTTTCCCGTCATCATCATGGCGGCCACCACAGCCGGAGATCGCAACGTGCTCGACAGCGACGTCGAACGCCTCATGAAGCGGCTCGAGCAGCGGCCTGCGACCGTACACGTGATCCTGCTGGCGGGGCAGGGACAGTCGTCGAGCGGCGGCGCCAACCAGACTCAGGTCGGACTGGCGGTGACGAAGTACACGCGTGGGCGCTTTGAGAACATCAATGCACCAGCCCGACTGGAAGCGTTGCTCCCCGAGTTTGGTACACAGGTGGCGAAGAGCCACGAAACCCAGAGTCACCAGTTCCGGCTCACCGTTGAGCGGCCGGCCGGTGCGAAGGGCGATGTTGAAAAGATCAGCATGGGCGCGAGGTCCGGACTCACGACCACGAGCGTCTCATTCGACGGACGAGTGCCATAGAAGGTTCTAAGGTTCTAAGGTTCCAGGGTTCCAAGGTTCTCGGAACGGAGCAACGAACCCCAGAACTTTAGAACCTTAGAACCTTAGAACCCTAGAACCTTAGAACCCTACCGTGGTGCACAGATGATCGGTCCGGACCAGGAAGACGCCGTCGAGTCAGACGCAAGGCCAAAAATGCCGCCTGGCGATGACGAACCTGGGTCGGTGTCCGGGGACTGATTGCCGGGCATGCGCTGGAAGGCAATGAGCGCTCCCTGACGATCGAAAATCGTGGGTTCCGGGCCGATCGCAGGGTTCATGATTGAGGTGCGCGCCGTGACATGACCGTAGCCGAGCGCGTGACCGAGCTCGTGCGTCCGCAGCAGTCTCCGAGCCTCGGAGTTCTTGTCGAAGTCCCTGTCGAGATAGACTGCTCCTCCGATGACCTGTCCGTTCCCCTGCGTCTGCCACTGTCCGAAGCCAATCGTGTTGAGGACTCCTTCGACGCCATTGTAGCGTCCCACCACGATCTTTCCCTCGCGCAGCGGGGTGACTCTCGACCCTGCGGACACACTTTCGCGCTCGACTGACGCGAAATTCCTGAAGTGATTGCCAGTCAGCAACGCCAGTGCCTCGGTCAGCTGTTCGATAAGAAGCGCAGTCTCAGCGTCGGTCAGCTGTTCTGCCGTTGCGTGGTATTCCTCCGTAGAGCCCAGGCCCCGCGTGTAGTTCAGTACCTGTCGTTAAAACCACGAGCGCAGGAGCCGTCGTCCATCGGTGGAGCCGATTGTCGGTTCGGAACATCTGATCGAAGGCGCCGATGTCGAAGCTGGCCGGGATCAACGTCTGTCGAAGGGATTCTCCAGACTGCATGGTGACGACCGTGCGCCGTTCGATGATCGACGCGCCGGTCAGTGTTGCACTCAGAGAACCCGCGCCGGGATTTTCAATCTGGAACGCGCCTCTCGCATCCGACACCGCCGTCTGCGAGCCAATGTTGACGGTCACGCCGGAGATCGGCTGCCCGTCTAACGCGTTGAGCGTCATCCCATTAAAGGAGGCGGACCCGGGCGACGTGGGCGCGGTCGGGGAACTGCTGCCGCCACACCCAGGTAAGACGAAGACAAGAGCCAGCCAGGCTGGTCGGAACCTTCGGAACATCGAGTGATCGCGGGCTGCAAATGGCATGCTTTGCGCCGGGAGCGCCGAAATACCAGTGTTTTGAAGAACAGGCGGGGTGTCGAATTACAGGTTTGGTGCCGGGCTGACGAACCTGCGTTCGGTGGGCTTGCGGGATTGACTCGGTTCATCGCAGGGCGGACACTAGAACCGGTTTCATGACCTCATCCTTTCTCGCGTCGGCGCGTGCCCTGATGGCGGCAGCGATGCTCGTGTCTATCGCGGACGCACAAAGTTCGGAACCCAAAAACTGGACACACCCGCGGACACCGTGGGGTGACCCGGATCTGCAAGGCATCTTCACGAACTCGAACGAATACGCCACGCCGTTCGAGCGACCGGAGCGATTTGCCGGTCGAACGCTGGAGGATATTACGGATGAAGAGCTGGCCAGTTTGCGCCGCGTGGCCGAGCAGCAGATGATTGCCGCCCTGCCTGGTGGTCGGGTTCGCGGTCCCGATGAGTGGTGGTTGCAGAATCTCGATCTGAGGAAACGCAGTCAACCCTGGTCGGTCATTGATCCACCGGATGGAAGAATTCCTGCGCTGACCCCCGAGGGACGAGAACGCGCTCAGGCTGCAGGTCGAGTCAGGAGCAGTTTTGTGGGTGGACCCTTCGACGGTCCGGAGGATCTCAATTTCCTCGAGCGATGTATTTCGCGCAGCGTACCGGGATCCATGATTCCGGTCATGTACAGCAATACGTATCAGATTCTGCAGACCCCCGATTACGTCGCCATTGCCTACGAGATCATCCACGACACGCGCATCATTCCGCTGGATGGGCGCCCCCATCTCGGTCAGTCCATTCGCCAGCACATGGGCGATGCGCGTGGTCATTGGGAAGGGACGACGCTTGTCGTCGAGACAACGAATTTCAGACCGCAAACCGCGTATCGTGGCGCCAATGCTGCGACGTTGCGTGTGACGGAACGATTCACTCGTGTCGCCTCCGATCTCATGAAGTGGGTGGTGACCATCGAGGACCCGATGACGTGGACCCGGCCGTGGAGCTTTGCCATGTCGCTCACGCCCGACCCGCAGGGCGTCCTGGCGTTCGACTGTCACGAGCACAACTATGGGATACGTAACATCCTGAGCGCCGCTCGCGCCGAAGACGAGTCGTCGAAAGCACGGTGAGTGCTGAAAACACGCATGCCGCCGTCCCTTGTCGAGCTCATTGACAGCTACAACCCCGACCTTCCGCTCTCTCGAGCTTCGACGATCCCTGCGGCCTGGTATGTCGATCCACGAATTCTCGACCTCGAGCGGAGCACCGTCTTTGCGCAGTCCTGGCAGCTTGCTGCGCGGATCGATCAGGTTCGTGCACCTGGTCAGTATGTGTCCTGTGAGCTGGCCAGTGAGCCGATCGTGGTCGTCAGGGGCGAAGATGGGATCGTTCGGGGCTTTTTCAACGTCTGCCGCCATCACGCGGCGGCGGTCGTGACTGAATCAGAGGGATCGGCCCGCACGTTCAGGTGCCCGTACCATGGGTGGACGTACGGGCTCGACGGCACGCTCAGGGGCACACCGGACTTTTCCGAGGTCTGTGACTTCGATCGCACCACTCACGGTTTGATTCCGCTGAACTGTCATGACTGGCAGAAGTGGATCTTCGCCTCTCTCGACCGACAGGCTCAGCCGTTGGAGGCGTTCCTCGGACCAGACCTTGTCCGTGGGGTTGAGCAACTCGGTCTACAGGATCTTCAGTGGATGGAGAGGCGTCATTACACCCTCGACTGCAACTGGAAGGTGTTCGTCGACAATTATCTCGACGGCGGTTATCACGTGCCCCATGTGCACAGGGGCCTCGACAGTGTCCTTGATTACGCCGAGTACGTCATCGAGAACGGCACGCATTTTGTGCTGCAGTCAAGTCCCATTGTCAGCAACAAGAGGCCCAAGGCTCGCGTGAGTGACGTCGAACGTCAGACTCGCGCCGTCCGGCAAGGCAAACGCGCGTACTACTACTGGATTTACCCGAACTTCATGATCAATTGCTATGAAGGTGCGATGGACACGAATGTGGTCATTCCACGATCAGTCGACCGGACTGACGTGATCTTCGATTTCTACTTTGCTGATGTGTCGAAACGGGCCCGCGCCCGCAACCGCGCCAGCATCGACATCAGCCAGCAGATTCAAGATGAAGATGTGGCGATCTGTGCGTCCGTGCAGCGTGGCCTGAGCTCCAGGGCCTATGAGACGGGACGGCTCTCGGTCCGCCGCGAGGCCGGGGAGCATTTGTTCCACCGCCTGCTCCACGCCGATCTCAAGACGGGACTGGGCCGGGTTTGAGGGTGGTGCCGATTCGGACCGCCACGACGATACCGCTTGCCCATCTCAACTTTGCGATTTGAAATCGCCGATCGCTGGCCAGCTGCTCGAGGAGGATCCGAACTTTTTCCTCGTGCCCCTCGGGCCAGTTCACCTGCGGCAGCATGTCATCGATGACATAGAGTCCCCCCACCGGCAAAAGCCCAAGTGCCATTTCGAGCTGAAGGTACTTGCCGGCCCACGTATCGGCAAAGATGAAGTCGAAGCGCTGGTCGTGCAGACCCTCCAGGAATGATTCCGCGTCCGCTGTGACAAATGTCACGCGACGATCGTGACCGAGGTGTCGCCGGGCCACCGACTGAAGCCGCTCGTCATGGTCAACAGAGAGGAGCGTGGACGCTCCGTCCATGCCGTCGAGCAGCCAGGCCGTGGCAGCGCCCGTTCCGGTACCCAGCTCGAGAAATCGTGCCGCCGGTTTGGTTGCGGCCAGCAGGCGGAGCAGGGCACCCGTCAGAGGCTCAGAAATCATGCTGAAATCGAGCGTTTTCGTTTCCGCGTAAATGGTTCGCGCGGCATCGGGAATTTCTTTGTCGGTCAGGGTATCCATGGATTGTCCGGACGCGCGGTCTGAGAACTCCGTGCTGCAAGGGCGCTAGTGACGACCGACGAGTGTGAATTTCTGGATCCGCCGGTTTTCGGGTCTGAGCGGCGTGACTTCCGTTACATAAAGGTTGCCTTTCGAATCGGCAGCCATGTGATGAAGCGTACCGAATTCTCCCGGAGCAGAACCCCACTGTCCGAATGCGTCGAGAATCTTCAACGTCTTACGGTCCAGCACCATGACCTTGGCCTGACTTCGATTCCCGACGTACAGGAACCGCTGCGAGGGGTCGGTTGAGAAGGCCGTGCTGGCGGCAGTCGTGCCGTTCCCGCATTCTGGCGCCTTGCAATCGCGGCCAATGAAAACCTGCGATACGTATTTGCCTTCGAGCGTGAAAACCTGGACGCGCTTGCCGCCTCGATCCGACACGTAGACCAGCCCGTCGTTCGACACGCGCGTCGCATGGACCGGCTGGACAAACTGCGGAGCCCCGTTTTCATCGGCATCAGGCAGCGCGGGATTTGGTGGCGCATCCGTTGGGACATTGCCAAAAGCGCCCCACATGCGTTTGAATCTGCCCGTGTCCGCGTCGAAGACGGCCACACGCCGGTTTCCGTAGCCATCGGCGACAAAGAGCTCGTTGGTTTTCGCATACACGAAGGTGTCGGCCGGCTGATTCAGGTTTTCGGTGTCGGCGTTGCCCTTGCTTCGCCCAGCGCGTCCGATCTGCATGACCAACTTGCCGGCTTTCGTGAACTTGAGCACGTGATGGTCCTTAGCCCCGTTGCCGCCCACCCAGACGAAGCCTTTGGGGTCGACGTAGACGCCGTGCTCGGAATCGGGCCATTCGTAGCCCGGACCTGGCCCACCCCAGGCCTGAACGAAATTGCCCCCCGCGTCGAATTCGATCACGGGTGGCGCGGCCCTGGACTTTTCCTCTGGTCCAAGCATCCCTGGCCGCTGCAGAACCCAGACGTGATCTTGCGCGTCCACCGAGACGCTCGCCACCTGCCCGAACTGCCAGTTGTTGGGGATCTTGGGCCAGGCAGGATCCACCTGAAACTTCGGCACGTCGGACGTTTGTGCTGCGATGGTCGCGTCGAGCCGCACCAGGCCGATGCCGACGGCAGCGACCGCTGAAAAGACGATGCCCGTCCAGATCATCCGTTCCATGGCAGCATGATCTACCACGACTTCGTGAGGATGTGAACAGAAGGTCAAGAGATCAGAGAGCCTTTTCTACGAGACGCGGATCGCCGCGGATCGGCGACCGGGCAGCCTGGCGGTAGCCAGGCTCGTAAAAGGTGAACGATTCACGAGGATAAGAACGCTAAACTCCGCACCCACGCGTTCTTATCCTCGCGAATCGTTCACCTTTCACGCGCGCCTACGGCGCGGCCCGGTCGTCCCGGGCGCCGGTCTCCTGAGCTCCTATTCTTTTGTTTCCCAAGCCTGCCTGAACGGCAACGCCCGTCATGATCGGGCGCGAATCAGGACGCACGAAAGATGACCACTGCCAGCAATCCGACGACTACGCCCAACAGCACGTCCATCACGTAGTGATAGCGCCCCACGACGGCTCCAACAGCAATGCCGACTGCCACCATGGCAAGCGTTAGCCCGGCCGGCCACGAGACGGTCAGCACGCAGGCTGCCGCCGCAATGGACACGGCCACGTGACCGCTGGGGAACGTGTTCAATTGATGGCTGACGCGGGCAAGGACGGCGGTGTTGACGGATGCCAGCGCTCGAGGTGCCTCGTTCGGTGCGTCGTCAGGTCCGACATCGTCGAGCAGGCGCGGCGGTCGGCTCGGCAGCCACGGGAGATTGCCGTAGCAGAGGAAGCCGGCCGCCAGCACAGTCACCCAGAATCGTTCTACGTCTACCAGGGTGCCGAACATCCAGATCACGACAAACGCAACCGGCACGGCCGGGTAACACATCAGGTAGGACAGCTCTGCCAGGTGAACAGCCCAACCTGGTAACGAAGGTATGTAGTTTCGGAACCGAACGTCCGTGCCAATCAACCACCGTTCAAATGCGGTTGAGCTGAGGGGCCCGACGAGCAATGCCGGCAGCCAGTAGCCCATCACGAGATACGCGTGCGGTACCCAGACACGAACCGTGACCGAGGCCGTCCAGGCAACGCCAATCACCCCGGCAACGGCGGCCACGGCGCAGAGGGCCGCCCGAACAGGGGGGCGGCGGCCGGGCCAGTTGAAGAGTGCCCCCACACCGAACAACGCAAAGTAGACGATTGCTAACCGTTCGAAAGGGAACATTCGCGCTCATCTTCCGCCATCCTGAGGCGCCTCAACCCTGAATGCGCAAAACGTGATTGGCGCAGCTCAGAATTGTGGCGGACCTTTTAGGCCGCCGGTCGCCACTGGGCATGCAACAAGACGGCTCTGTCGGGCGTCTAAACAGTACGGCAGGTGGGCCGCCAGCGAGCGAGTCTGCCGGAGGCGAGGGATCAATGGTAGCGACTTTCTGCACGAGCGGTGAAAGCGAAGGCCTCAAAGGCGGGGTTCATGCGGCCGCCTGTGGTCTGGCCGTCGTCATGACGGCTTACAACAGCGCGGCCTGGTGGTATCGGCGCGAGCGCCACCTGGGTATGAATTCGATGCTCTACGCGACCGCGGCAGCTTGGGAGATCGTCCAGGTCCGCCGGCACTGGTCACGGCTGGCAGCTATGCGACGAGCTGGCATTTCAAACGGTTCACGCTCGGCGGCAGGTGGTGCAGAGAGCCGGACCGAGGCGGCGTGAGAACTCAAAAACTGAAAACTGAAAACGAAAACTACTGTGGCAGCTTGTGACGGCGCGTTTCATCGATGAGCTGCTTGAGCCAGGTCATATACGGCGTCCCGCCCGTTCCCCGCGGATCATCCACTCGACGGTTGATGTATTCCTGAGCCCAACCGTAATGAACCTCGCGGAACGTGGCCATCGCTTCCAGCACATCGTTGTAGGCCGATGGATCGGCCAGATCCCGCATTGAAGGCAAGGCCTCGATGTTGGCGATCAGCTGCCGATGGGCGGGCGGCATGAATCGCTGCATGTCGGCGAGATGATCGGTAAGCACCGATTGGCAGTGCTTGATTTTCATGAATGCCACGAGCGCCGGCATGATGCTGCTCTGGGCGCCGGTCTCACCCCGGAAGCTCATGGGGCTCTGCGCGACGCCCTCGTAGATGACGTTGTCAAAGAAGCGAATGTAGGGACGGAACGTTCGATAGTAGAGCGCCGGATCCATCTTCTCGGGAATGCGACGCAGAACGGCAACCTGCTTCCAGACGGCACGAGCGATGTCCCGTAGAGCCAAGGTCACCCGTTCCGAGTTTCGATTCGCGTGTGCATGCCCGGCACGATCGATCGACGCGAAGATGTCGGCCGCAATCGCTTCTATCTCCACGTGCACGAGAATGAACCAATGCTCGTCATAGAGCGACACGAAGTTCTGAATCGTGTCGATGTTGCCGAGGGCAATTGGTCCCCTTGGGTCGAGCCGCTTCCAATTGTACAACGCGTACCCGTCGTAGCTGAGAATCGGCGGACGTCCGAGGAGCTCGCAGGCCTTGCAGAGGGGAATCGCGAGATTCCGGGGTAATACATCCACCGGAGGCTGAGACACCTGGTTGACGTAGGCGGAGGCAAGAAAGCCGACGCGTACGTAGTAGAGGCGCAGCTCGGGGAGTGTTTCCTCCCGTACGTGGGCTTCCGGCCACTCCGGAATGAGCAGCTCTCGCATGCACCGGCGAAACTCGGGGTCGTCAAGACGGGCCGGCAGATTTCGACCCACCTCGTCCAGGATTGACAATCTACTGCGAGGTGAGAAGGACTGGACTGGATCCTGGGCAGGAAGAAAGCCGCGCAAAGCAAACACTGGATGTACTGGACTCATTGGTGAGACACCCACCTACTTATCGTAAGACTGGGGGTTGGGGATTGGGGGTTCGGGACTGGGGATTGGGGATTGGGGGCTCCGGATTCGGGGTTTGGGACCTCTGGGTTCGGATTGGATTCGGGCCGAGGAAGCTGAATATGGGGCGTAGGGGGTACCGATAGCTCGCACAACTGCACAAACTGTCAGTCTGTCGTGGGTGCTGCGCAGTCCGATAACAATTCCGTGCATTGGGTGTTTACCCGCCACGACCAGTTGTGCCGGCTCGAAACCTCGTACGATCCCGACGGCCACCGATATCTGGCGACGATGCACACACCCAACGGCTCGACCGACACAGAGTGTTTCCGCGATCCCGATCTCTTCAATATGTTTCTGGCGCGCATGGAAAGTGCACTCGAGCGCGCCGGCTGGCAGCCCGCCGTTCCCAACCGCCCTCTCTACATGCCCGAGTTCAGCGGCACACAGCCCGACCTCGTGCATTAGGTGTACGTAGGGCGGACCCTTTGGGTCCGCCTGGCGGGCCTGAAATGCAAGGCCCGCCCTACGTACCGACGGTGCTCACTACCAACTACAACAACGTTTTCGAGAGGAATGTCGCCGTTTCGGGCTGCGCAAAGTAGTTGCAATGATGCACGCGGGCGTTGGTGCCGAAATCGTGCACCCGCGACTTCGGGATGTCCTCGCCGATCAGGCGCGTCATCGATTCCCCGTCCACGATCAGATCATTCGGGCCATCGAAAATCGGATCGATCGTCATGTTGGCGATCCTCATGAGCGGTCGTTGCAGTCGTCTCCAGAATTGCCAGTTGGCCTCCTCTGTATTCGCCGGTTCGAAATTCGAGCGAACGGCGTAATAGGTGGCCTTCGAGGGCCAGTCGTCTTCGTGTAGCCGAATCAACTCTTGGTTGTTGCCGACGCGTGATTGTGCGGCCAGGCCGGCGACAATGGCCACGCCTGCGTCGAGAAGAGGAGAACGGGCGCCAATCGCGAGCACTCCGCCAAGCACCTGCATCAATCCGGATGCCACTGCCAGCAGTGGCGCGGCAGGCGGCACGAAGTACCCGCCCAAGGTGGCCATCTTCCGGGCGGCGTCCGCGATGTTGGCCAACGTGTCGAGCGAGTCCTTCAAGCGGGCCGGCGACGCCAGGCTGGTGCCCTCGAGTGGAGCTGCCACGAACACCACTTTGCCAACCTTGCGGCGCCCCGTTCGCAACCACCAGGCGCTGACGAGCCCTCCGCGGCTATGGCACAAGACATCAACGGTTCCGTTGTACCCATCCAGCGCCTTTTCCAAATCAAGCGCATTGAGCATCGGGCTTACCGACAAAGTGGGATGATCGAAGGCCAACACTTGTTTGTAATGGGCGGCCGCTCGGGTCAGAAAAGTTCGGCCCTCCGCCGAGGCTCCGAGCTCCTGGAAGACCACCTCGCTCTTGCTGAACGATCCATGCAGGACGAGCAGGGCGCGCGGTGTCTTCGCGAGTGTCTGGACGCCGTGGAGTTCGCCAGCATTCCAGCGTCGCAAGCCCTGATTCGGGGTGAGTTTCCGATCGAGATCCTCGAGCCTTGCGACAATCTCATTCGGCGGAACTTCACGGAACCGAAACGAATGGACGACCTCTGCACCCACAAGACTTCCAGCGCGCCGGGCGCGTTTCAGGCCTACCGCGCGCGGCGGCCGATGGTACGCCCACCGCAGGACACCATCGATCCGCACCAAAGACACACTGGCGAGGCTGCTGCCGCGGATCGTGCCTCGTCGACGGCGGCGCATGGCAATGGGCTCCGGTGCTTCGATCGGTTCAGGCTCTGAAAGTTTCAACTCACTGACGACGGCATCGAGGGTTTGCCGGAGCGCCGCATCGGGAGGATTGATCGGGATCATAGGCGCGACTCCGTCAGCGGGAGCGGGGTGACCCTGTCAAAACGCGCGCTCAGCACGTCAATCATCGAATGAAACTCGCGTTTGGGCCTGAGGTTTTCCTTGCCGGCTTCGACGGCGGCCCAGAACCCGCAATTCTCCGTGAGCTTGACCGATTCAATCGGGACGAGGTTGCCCTGATCAACCTGGCGGACGATCTCGTCGTAGGCCAGTCGACCAGAGACCCAGCGTTCGGCCTGGGTTCCGGCCACGACCGTGCCACGGGGATCGACTGGTGCATCCACGCGCGCCTCCTGCACCTGGAGGAATTGCTCGTGGGCTTCGTCGCTGCGCCAGTAGCCCGGGAAGGCGTGCCCGTCGAGCAAAAAGATGACGGGGTAGATGTCTACGAGTTCCAGGCAGGCCGCGACGAGGAGGGTGAGATCGATGCACGTCCCGCTTCGGTCTGCCAGAACGGCCGATGGTGTCCGGAGCCGCTGAGAATCCAGCCCTCGGCTATACGTGGGCGGTGGGTTGATGTAGCCGAGCTGCCATTCGTGCAGAATTGCGGACCAGAGGGCCTGCACCTGCAGATCGACGTCCTCGGTCGGATCCTCGCGGTCCGCGTCGACACTTTGGTACCCATCGAAGCCCGCGCCTGGATCGTCCCGGAGAACCCGGACGTACCGATGGGCTTTCTCGACCAGGGCACTCACCGCCGGGTCACGAGGAAGCACGAAACACGGGAGCCAGATCCGATCCTGATTCGTGTCGCGCCACTGGTCGGGCGGGAGGAGCCGCACCCGGTGCGTATTCCGATACAGAACCTGATTGTGCCACGTGATTTCCACAAACAGGCTCGTGTTGACACTTTCACGGACGGAACGCACGAGGTCGGCGGTCAGCGATGCATGAATCTCGCTCTTCAAATCCAGTTCGTCCACCATGTCGCAGTGCCGGCGGAAGGGGAAACTCCAGGAACCGGCATTCAGGTCGACGGTGACCGAGAGGTTCGTCATGCGTCCGGGCTTGCGCTTCACCAGCTTGAAATCCTCGAAGAGCGGCCGGCGATTGTGAAGGAGGGAATAGTTCAATTCTTCGATCGGCGTGATGGTGAGGGTCACGATGTCGGTGACCTTTTCGTGCGCCGGATCGAGTTCGTGCTCTGTGTCCCGTTCGAGGTCCCTCTTCATGCGCTGTCGGCGCGCACGCACTGCCGTGGACTCGACCTCGCTGCCGGGTGCGACGAGTGCTCCCTCACTCCAGAGCACGATGCCGGTGCCCACGAGACCGGTGGGATGTTGCCGAAGCTTCTCCCAGGCGGCGATGAAGGCGTCTCTCAGCGTCCAACTGGCGTGACGCAGGTGACGATAGAAGTTGCCGAAGAACGACTCGACCAGCTCGTCAGCGAACGAATCCTGAAAGCCAATGGCGGCCGATGCCCCGGCGGCAATCAGCATCGGGCAGATACGGCTCGCAGAGTTCCATAAGTTGCAGCTGACGAGAATCGGCTTTCGCGATGCGGCGCACACGATCCTGGCCAGATCCTCGGCGTCCACGGGATCGATGACCGTCGTGTCACCAGCAAGGATGTAGCCGTCTTTCCTGTTTGGCTCGACTGGATCGGTCGTTGTGGCCAGTCCATCGACATCCTCTGATTCGGTCGTTCGGATGACCTGCAGCCCCTGGTGCGAATCGAATCCGGCCAGATGCACCAAGTCCGGCTGGAGGTCCACAATCTCCTTTCGAAGAACTTGTCGAGTAGGGTTCTTCAGTTCGTGCCAGCTGACCGCGTCCGACCCAATGGTGGCCTGGACGAGAGCGCGCTCCGAGTCAAAGCTGTACTCCTGGGCCAAGGGTCCGGGAGCGCTCTCCACGTACAGGATCGATTTCGGGTGACGAACTGGCTGGCGCGACGTCGATGTCGCGCGCGCAAGCCGGCGCATGATCGTGAGCGGTTCCCCGCGTCGCAGGCCACGAGTGGCGACACTCAGGACGAACTCCCACGGGAAGACCCGCATCTCCCACCCAATTTCCTCACCCTGATAAGGAATCACAACTTGTGCGACCCGGGATTTCGCAAGCGCCGACAATTCCTCCGAGCCGATGTTGAAGTCCTCGAGGAGCAACCTCTGCGTGCGGCTGGCCTGTTCTCTGACCAACGACTCACGGCCGGACCAGCGGCGACGATTGCGAACGATGTAGGACCACTGCATCGCCGCTCGCTGAAAGATGGCACTCGGCCTGTCACCCTTCTCGATGTCACGAGGCTTCAACGCGATGGTGCGCGTTGGCAGCGCAACGACCGGAAACCGTACCTCGTCCTTGGCTCGCGACGGTGCTCGCGTGGCGCGCTTCACGGGACGACGTTGCGGCGATCTGAGGGGAGAGACGCGCTTCTTCGCCATCCTGGATTACAACCTTTCCAGCCATTCAGCATGTGTGTGGTCCGAAGGGAGGGATAGAACCATTGCGGGCGTCAAACGGAGGACGTGATAGGCGATTGATCCCGGACGGGATCCCAGCAGACCTTCCTCGCCGCGAAGCCTCATGACGATGAGCCGGACGCCTCGTGCCACCGCAATTTCGGAAATCTGCTCGGCAGGAGAGCCGGTGACAACGACCGTCTCGAGTTGTCCTCCGACCGCTGCCTCCGACACGAGTTGCTCCATCTGCTGCTCGGCGCGATCCATCTGGGCGCGGTTGTGCGTGTCGAGGTGGGCGCGAAGTCGCTCGAGGCCTTTGAGCGGGGCGACGACATGCGCCAACAACAGAGGCGCACGAAACGTCCGGGCGATGCCAGCTGCACCGCGAACGGCTTTCACCGACCCGCTCTTGAAATCAACCGGCACCAGGACAGGGTCTTGACCCGGGGGCGTGGCACGTGTGGGCGACTGTTCGGGGGGCGGAGCCACCAGGACGGGAACCTCGGTGTGACGAAGCACCGATTCGGTCGTCGATCCCAGAAACATCTTGCGGTAACCGCTCAAGCCATGTGTAGCAATGACGAGCAGGCTGGGGCGTTCGCGCCGGGCGAGGGCCACGATTTCGGGCGCGGGGTCACCGGTCAGCACCACGGCCTCGAACGGCGGCGGGTCAGCGCCAGCGTCGGCCGCGAACTTCCTGACGAAGTCCTGAAGCTCAGGCAGGACCTCGTCCCTTGCGAGATCGATCTTGTACGCCGCGGCCGCTGCTTCCGCGAGCAGCGGTTCGACGACCGTGGTGACAATCAGGCGCGCCTTGAACCGGTCTGCCCATGCCAACGCCTGTCGCAACGCGACCTTGGAGTGATCCGAAAAATCAACCGCGCACGTGATGGTCAGAGAGGTGGGCATGAGGCTGTCCTTTGCGTCAACCCGTACAAGGGACACATCGTATTCGATTCGACGGTCCTGAACACGAGCGTCGGGCCTACGTGGATCACGAGACGCGGATCACCGCGGATTAACGCGGATCGGCGACCGGCAGCCTGGCGGAGCCAGGCTCGTGGAAGGGTGAACCGTCGAGGATACGAGCGTCGCATCCGAAGCCATCTACGCTCGTATCCTCGACGGTTCACCCTTCCACGCGCGCCCACGGCGCGGCCGGTCGCCCAGCCGACGTCGACCGTATAGTCTCGCCCGTTCATGACATTTTCAGCCGGCCATCCGCGTGCATCCGCGTCGATCCGCGTCTCGTGATGATGTGGGTGTCGATAGTCGCACCGGGCAGGATTCGCGCGTATGATCGGCCAGGAACCGAACATGCTTCCCAGAGAACGTCTCTGGCGGCTCGGGATAGGCGTTTTCGAATTCGGGGGTTGCCGCCCGGCCGATATCTGGCCGTCGCGATGCAGCGGATGGAACCCAGTGAAGAAATGAACTCTATACGCTCGAGCGGCTCACGTCGCTGGCAACGGGCTTCTCGCTACCGCACGGCGAAGCTCGGACACTTAACCTCAGGCTCTCCGAGGTACCTGAAGGGAGCCCGGATCCTGGCCGATAACACGTGCTGGGTCGCGCGAAGAGAGACAAACCCATTAAGGTGATTCGAAAAAAGAGCACACGTAGACGACCGGCCCTGACTCACGCTGGAGGGGTGGTGTACCGCATGCGGTCCAAAACTCCAGAATTCCTGCTGGTCACCTCGCGCCGTCGCCCGAAGCAGTGGGTCTACCCCAAGGGTCACGTCGAAGCTGGCGAAAGACCTGAGGACACGGCGGTGCGCGAGGTTGAGGAAGAGGCGGGCGTGCTGGCGAGAATCACCAAGGCCTTGGACGACATCGAGTTCAAGCTCGACGGCGAACCCCAGCGGATCCGCTACTTTCTGATGTCCGTCGTCCACGAGGGCAAGCCGGGCGAAGGTCGCCGGTCGACCTGGTTGTCGCCCAAGGCGGCCGTCAAGCGCCTGAGCTGGTCCAAATCTCAGGCGCTCATTCGGAAGGCCGTCTACGTGCTCAGATCACGCCTATAACGACGGCGTCCCCTTGTCACGGCAGGCCTGACCAGCCCCCGCCAAGGCTACGGCGGTCCGCCGAACCTTTACGCGAAGGCGGAAGGCCTGCGCTACTTCTTCTCGGCTGGTGTGTTCGTGGCCGGTCCCATGCCCCAGACCTGGATGATGGCTTCCTCTTTTTTCGCGCCGTCGTAGTGAACCTTCCCACCGTAGTGGATCACGTAACTTCCCGGCGGTACTGGCACCGTACTCTCGGGATCGTATTTCTCCCCGGTTCCCACCCACCAGGTTCCCGACAAGACGACGAAGAAGCGATCGTTCGGATGGGAATGGGGCCGGCTCATGTTGCCGGGCAGCCATTTGATGCGCACGACGTAGGGGCCTGGCTTGGCGGGATCACCAAACAGGATGGCCTGTTCGTTGGTGCCTGCCGCATTCTTGACCCATTTGATGTCGGCCGGGGTCTTGAAGTCGACGGCGGCGCGATCGATATCGGCAGCCGCATAGCTCGACGGCACTGTGACGATCGCCAGGCCGAGGGCAGTCCATAAGAGCATTCGAGTCGCTCGCTTCATCTTTACCTCCGTTACAGAAGTTTCAGATCTTGGTTCGAAAACCAACGCAGAGCTCGTCACAGCCTTTCACTTATCTTTTACGGTTTCTTTGCCGTAATAAGAATCAGGCGCAGCGCTTCCACGTCTGCTTCGAGCTCCTTGTCACCCGAAGGAAACTTATTCGACTGCAGGATGAACGCAATGATGTCGCAATAGCTCTGACCGGGCAAGCTGTTGGGACGGTCCGACGGCATGAGCGTCCGCGTCCTCACGTACAGCTCTTCCACAGATGTCTCGCCCCACTGAAACGTAAAACTCTCCTCGACAAGGCTCGGCGCGGTGCTCTTGCCACGCAGGTCGTCACCGTGACACGACGCGCACGCGTCGAGGTAAGCAGTCCGCCCACGCTCGGCCTGTTCCGTCGTGTAAATTCCTTCCCACACGGTCCGCCGGAAATCCTGTTTGGCCTGTGCGATCGCCGAGCCCGTTCGGTCGATGGCGATCGTGGCGGCCAGCATGATGATCCCGGCCGGTCGAGTGTACTCTTCAATTCGAACCGCCTGGAAGTGAAAACACCACCAGGACATTGCCAGAATTTGGCCGCCGAATCTCGGGAGCCAATTCTGGAGGGATGAGCGTCGACCAGCTCCCGCCACCGATGCCTGCTGGCATGGCGACGTACTGCCGCCCATTGGCGAGATACGAGATGGGGAAGCCTTGTGCAGAGGTCGGCAGGCGTGTCCGCCAGAGAATTTTGCCAGTGACCGCATCGTACACGTACATGTGACGATCCCAGTCGCCGCCAAACACCAGGCCTCCGGCGGTCGTCAGCGCGGCCGTATTCGACGGCGACGGTGTCCGATGGCGCCACAGGATTTTTCCCGATCTCGCGTCCATCGCCAGGAATTCGCCCAACGATCCGCCTGACTTGGGATGTTTGTAGTCCCTGCGCCGGACCGGGCCGACGCCACCGCCGCCCAGCGTGCGCTCAGACGGACCGGGGCCGAACGTCGCAATTTCGCAGTTGAGATTGAGCGGGATGTACAGCGCGTTTGTCTGCGGGCTGAATGCCATCGCGCGCCAGCTCTTGAAGCCCGCCGTGCTCGGACAGAAGTCGAGTTCCACACCAATCTGCGGGATCTTTCCAGGTTGGTAAGCGACCTTCCCCGTGTGCTCGTCGACGCTCAGGATGGTTTGGTAGCCGATGTCGGTCGCACGAATGAACGCGCCGGTCGTGCGATCGAGTTGCCACAGAATGCCAAGCTTGCCCATCTTGAACAGCGATTTTCGTCCACCGATGTCGATGAGGACGTTCTCGAAGACCTCATCCATGTCGTGGGTTTCGCCGGGCACGTGCTGGTAATGCCAGCGCATCTTCCCTGTATCCGGATCGAGCGCGAGCGTCGAGTTCGTGTAAAGCGCGGCTTCGTCGGTACCACGAACTGCCCGAGCCCATGGCTTGGCCTGAGCAGTGCCCCAGTACACCAGGTTCGTCTCGGGATCGTAGCTGCCGGGGATCCATGCGTCGCTGCCAGCACGGAACGTGAGTGGCAGGCCCCCCCACGTATCGCCACCAGGTTCTCCAGGTCTCGCGATCGTTGACGTCCGCCACAGTTCCTTTCCCGTCGCGGCATCATGTCCCGTGATGAAGCACACATCGTCTTTGTAGCGGGTGCAGCCCGTGATCCCGGCAATCACTTTGCCGCGCACGACGATGGGACCGGATGTGTATTCGTAGCCCAGCTTCGGGTCTGCGACCGCCACGTCCCACACGCGCTTCCCGGTTCGCGCGTCGAGCGCGACGATGTGGGCGTCGTTGGTGGTTCCAAAGATTTTGTCGTCGTAGATAGCAAGGCTTCTCTGTATGCCTCGACCCGCATCGCCACCACCCGTGGCAGGCCTTTGTGCGAGGCGAGGGATGCTGGATTGCTCCCCGCCCCCGCCAGTCCGCGGCGGCGTCGAGGTCGGTTCGATGGCGGCCGGGCGGTACTCCCAAATCAGATCGCCGGTTGCCCCGTCGATCGCCTGAATGACGCCGCGGGGACTGGGTAGGTACATCACGCCGTTGTACACGAGCGGCGCTGCTTCCTGTGCCCCTGTGTCGTCCATCGCCCAGGACCATGCCAACTGGAGTTGATGCACGTTCTGCCGGGTGATCTGCTCGAGCGGGCTGTATCCCCACGCGTTGTCCGTGCGCCGCCAGTGCAGCCAGTCACCGGCGGCCGGGCTGCGCAAGATCGCCTCAGTGACCGGACGAAAATCGTTGGCGGTTCGACTGCGCTCACTGTCCGCGACTCCAACAGGACCCTGCGCGAGCCCGACCACGAGGCCCAGGCTCATCAGTGCGAGGATCGAAGTCAACAGTACGCGCCTTTTCACGGGACCTCCACGTTCTACTTTTTCGACTTGTCCTCGTACAGGAGCGCCCGTGCCCGAAGAACCCAGAAAGAGCGTCTGCCCACTGGGCAGCGTGAGATCTCTTCCGTTGGCCCTCAACGAACCATCGCGCGATTGGTACCCGTCGATCAGGACCTCGGTCCCCGGCTGCAGGGAATTCTTCGTGAAGCCTCTTCTGAACAGGGTGTTCGGCGTCCCGGCTTCAATCATCCATTTTTCCACCGAGCCGTCGGCCTTCTTCACGTCCACGTGAATCCAGGCGTGGGGGTTGATCCATTCCATTTTGGTGACTGTTCCCCGCAGCTTGATGGGTTTCTTGGCGTCAAATTCCGAATTGAATGCGTGATGTCCCGAAAGGACCCCCCCGGCGATGACGAGGCCCATTCCTGCAAGAAGGACCAACGACTTCGTTCGCATCGGACTCACCTCGTATGCTTTCGAGTTCCAATCAACTCGAGATTTACACCACAGAGGTCACAGAGAACACAGAGAAAACTAAACAAAACCTACTCCGTGACCTCTGTGACCTCCGTGGTAAGAATTCTTCAAGATTCGGGTGCTCACTCTTTGGTTCCTTCACCGGCCTTTTCTCGTTTGCGCGCCCCCATCAGCAGATGAACGATGTCGTAGTTGTCTTCGTGGCAGGCGTATTCGTACAGCTGGTCTTCGGTCTTGTTCCAGGGAATGACTGCTGTCCACGGTCTGGTCCAGGTGCTGGGATCCTCGACCGTGAACTCATACGCAATGGTGTTGGGTTCAATGCGCGTGAAGCGCTCCGTGAGCTTCAAGGTCGCTGGATTGGCTTCGCCGAAGGTACTGTCGGGTCGGAAATTGGTGGTCTGGACGACCAGCGTGTCGCCGTCCCACCGGCCGCGCGTGTCTCCGAGCCACTGCTGGAGGTGTGGCCGCAGATGCGGCCGTCCGTCCAGAGGGATGATCCGGGCGCTGTGGATCATTTCGGCAAGGATGGCGACGTAACCCGGACTCTGAAAGACCTGGTACGTGTTGTTGTAGATGGTCGGCAAATACGGAGGTCTGTCGGTCCTGATGATGCAACGGACCGGATTGGACATCTCCTCAGGACCCCGCGGCATACCTATCGCGAACCGCCGCGCGGCCGCCGCACCCGCATCCCTTCGCTGCTGTGCCTCGGGCGTCAACGGCACGAGCGGCGGTATTCTTCCATCTGGTGGATCGACAATGAGCGACGTTCGCTTGTCCTTGACGATCTGCAACCGGCGCGCGTCCATCCAGTGCTCGTTGTACGCACGGTTGACGTCGGCCTCCGGGCCTCCGTCGCGCCGGTCACGGTTCAGATCGTGAGCGAGTGTCTCCTGAAATTCAGCGGCTTCCTCGTCGCTCAAGACATCTTTTCCTGCCACCCGATCGGGTCGCTGGAGCGGTGTGCTGGTGGCAATGTTCCAGATACCCGACAAGTCGGGGTCGCCCCACGCGGTACGGCGTGCTTTGGCTGCCGGGTTCGGTGTGGCCTTCGCCTTGACGGCCGGGGCTTTACCCTGCGCGCTCTGAGCAAACGTGAGCGGCAGCGATGATCCCGCCATCACGAGCCCGGCGACACCGACGACAACGAGGATTCGTCGTTTCATGGTGCAAGCTCCATATCGGTCAAGCCGATTGCCCAAAGCCTAAAGCCCAAAGTCTACTGACGCTTGCGGAACGGTCCGAACGTCAATTCTTCCGTGAACGGGACGCACTTGAATTCCAGCAGCTGAACATCCTTCTCCATGCGACGGTAGAGTGGCAGGCTGATTTTCCAAGGTCTGGTAAACACGTTCGCATCTTCGATCGTGGCCTCGTACTGCAGGTGGTACGGACTCACGGGCGTGTAGCGCTCGACGACGTGAAGCGCGTCGCTGTGAAAGTTGCCGGCTCGATCGAACCACGTTTCCTTCCTCAGTCCGGTGACGTCGACAACGAGCGTATCTCCTTCCCATCGGCCACGCGACCATCCCATCCATGACTCTGCTGGCGCCTCTCCCTTCCAGTCCATTCGGATCACGCGAGTCGAGCTGGTGAACTCGTAGGCCATCAGGATGTAGGGTTCGGGCCCTGCACCCTGAACAATCTGAAACGGGAACGGCATGTAGGTCGCGCGCGGCACGCCCGGCATGTAGCACTTCAGTTCCGGATCGCCCAGGTCGTGCCATTTCTCATCGCTGCTGAGATCGACCTTCATGCGGTTTTCAAAGTTCTCCTTTTTCTTCTTGAGAGCCCAGGGTTGATAGGGAATGTCGTTGCCTTCGACGATTCCCTGCCCGGCAGGACCGGCACCGTAGGCGCCCATGAGCTCGGGGTGCGCTCCCGACTGGGCTTCATGGTCCTGAATGTCCCAATTCGCAGTCGTGAAGGCCTGCCAGATTCCATTGAGGTTGGGTCGCCCGTCTGCCATGCGTGGTGCGCGGTAAGACGGTGGGAACTGACCTCCCGCCTGACCTTGACCTTCGGTTGGTATCGCGGCCAGCCAGAGAAGGCCACCCAGGGCCGACACGCTGATCACCCATGTCGCGATGCTGAGGCGACTGTGCATCTTCATGTCCTCATAAAGGGCGACGGAATTTCAATCGGATTGCCCCGATTCTGCGCCTCGTCTCCCGGCCCGGTCAACACAAACAAATGGCGTGGCGGTCCTTTACAATCAACGCCGAGGCCAGAGGAGGCACCATTGAGCAAACAGGAAGCCCCGGAGATCATGGAACGGCACCGCGATCGAGGAATTTCGCGTCGAGAGCTTCTCAGGCGGGCCGGCATGGCTGGCGCGGTTGCGGCCCTTCCGGCGGAGGTTCTGGGCCGGGCTGTCGCATCGATGCCCGGTGTGGTTCCGGCGACCGGGCAACAGGCGTTGACGCCCCCGAGGCGAGAGGCGCTTGAAACCCTGACGTCCGCGGAGTCCGAAACGCTCGAAGCCATCGTCGCGCGTCTGATCCCGAGCGAGGCGTCGGGCCCGGGCGCTGCCGAGGCCCGCGCGGCACATTACATCGACCACGCACTCGCCGGCCCGCTCGCCCCATCGCGTGAGGCGTATGCGGCGGGCCTTGCGGCACTGAATGCCTACGCGCAGACCTCGAAGGGGGCGCCATTCGCGCGACTTTCACCCGCAGTTCAAGATGCCGTGCTGACGGACATGGAGCAGAACGTGGCCACGGGTTTCACCGCGGGCTCGGCTGCCTTTTTTGGTCTGGTCCGGGCGCACACCATTCAGGGGACATTCTGCGATCCGTACTACGGAGGCAACGCGAACTTTGTCGGGTGGGACTTGATTGGCTATCCGGGTGTCCGGACCTCGGTGACGGCGGATCAGCAGAGAACGGACAGTGTGGTGAAGCCGAACCACAGGTCTGCGTACGACTATGACATGTTCGGCCGACGGAGCGGGGCATCACCGAGCACACCGAGGGACCAGCAACATGGCCGTTAATCTCAAAAAGACTGACGTCGTCATCGTTGGCCTCGGAGCTGTCGGTGGCGTCGCCGCGCTGCCACTCGCGCGAGCCGGACTCGACGTGATCGGCTTGGAAGCAGGGGACTGGCTGAGGCCAAGCGACTTCGCGCCAGATGAACTGCGGAACAACCTTCGTGGCTGGCCGCAAGCGGTGCAGAAGGCAAACCAGGAGGTGCCCACACACAGGGAGAACACCTCGTCGCAGTACTCCGTCCGTCCCGCCATCCATCCCATGATGAACGCCGTGGGCGGCACCAGCCTTCACTACTGGGCGCAGAGTTGGCGCCTGAGTCCCTGGGACTTCAAAGTGGTGAGCGAAACCACACGGCGGTACGGTGCCGGGCGCATTCCGAAGGGATCGACGGTGGAGGATTGGCCTTTTGGACTCGACGAACTCGAGCCGTACTACGACAAGGTCGAGTACGAAATCGGAGTATCGGGCCAGGCCGGCAACGTCAATGGCGCCATCGATCGGCGGGGCAACATTTTCGAGGGGCGGCGCGCGCGTGGGTATCCCATGCCTCCGCTCCGAAGTACAGGATTTACCGAGATGATGGCCGTGGCGGCCCGGACGCTCGGATGGCATCCGTTTCCTGGACCAGCCGCCATCAATTCCCGCACGTATCAAAACCGCGGAGCCTGCACGTATCACGGGTTTTGCAACAGAGGTGGCTGCCATATCAACGCGAAGAACTCCACTGCCGTGTCCACAATCCCGAGAGCGCAGGAAACGCGACGCTTGACGGTCGTCACGCGGGCGCACGTCACGACAATCGCGGTCGACAAAGAGGGGCGCGCGACGGGTGTCGAGTACATCAAAGACGGTGAAACGTACAGTCAGCCAGCCGACGTCGTGCTGCTGGCCAGTTACACCTACGAAAACGTGAGAATGCTCCTGTTGTCGAAATCATCGGCGTATCCGAATGGGCTGTCGAACAACCACGGACAGGTTGGGCGACACTACTTCAGTCACAACACCGGCGCCGGTGTGACGGCCCTGTTCCCGCGAAATCTGAACAATTGGTACGGTCTCCCGGCCCAGGGTACGGCCATCGACAACTGGGCCGATGACAACTTCGATCATTCGAATCTCGACTTCATCGGTGGCGGCAACCTTTGGATCTTTTCTGAGCGTCGTCCCATTGCAGCGGCCAGCATGAGCACGTTCGGTCGGGCGCCGCAGTGGGGGTCGGCATGGAAGGCTTTCGTCAGGCAGAACGCGGATCGGTGGAACACGTCGTACCTGCAGAAGACGACGCTGCCGTACGAAGACAACTACCTCGACCTCGATCCCGTGACGAAAGATCCGCTGGGGTTTCCCGTCTGCCGAATCACGGCCGAGTTCAAGGAGAACGAACGCCAAGTGGCGGCGTTCATCCAGGACAAGATGGTCGAATGGTACGAAGCGGCGGGCGCCGTGGCGACCACCAGGGATCCCATCGGTCCGATGGGACCGTCTACACACGCGTACGGCGGGACGCGGATGGGGGACAACCCGGACACAAACGTCGTGAACCGCTGGAGCTTTTCACACGAGGTTCCCAATCTGGGCATACTGGGAGCTTCGGTCATGGGGACGAGCGGCGCGCACAACCCCACGCTGACGGCCCAGGCGCTGGCGTGGCGGACGGCGGACCATTTGGTGAAGAATTTCAAGACGATTGTGTAAACGCGGATTTGCGGGGATTCATTCTGCATTGGGACGCAGATCCACTCTGGATCAACGGGACGCGGATTGCGGGGACGCGGATTTGCGCGGATGACACTGAATCTGGACGGGACGCGGATTTACGCGGATCACTCTGGATCTAAAACAGGCCGCGGATTGACACGGATCGCTTTGGGGCGGGGCACGGGACGCGGATTACGCAGATCCCTCTGGAATCTGAACGGGACGCGGATTGCGCGGATCTCCTCTGAATCTGAACGGGGCGCGGATTTACGCGGATCACTCTGGATCTAAACAGGCCGCGGATTGACACGGATCGCTTTGGCGGGCAGGGCCGCGGATTTGCATGGATCACTCTGGATTCTGGACGAGACGCGGATTTGCGCGGATCGTTCTAGATTGGAAACGGGACGCAGATTGACGCGAATCGCTCTTGGAGAGTGTCCGAAATTTCGTGTGTGGGGCATAACATGAGGAGGATTTATGCCCCCCAAACGCAAGAGCGTAACGCCGGAGGCGCCCTTGGCGCCGGTCCCATCAGCGATTCTGGATCAATTTGTTCAGCAAGGCCCAATCTCACCGGAAGAACTCGAGACGGCGGTGCGCCGATTTACGAAGGCGATTATCGAGCGCGCCCTGGGCGGGGAGCTGACTCATCACCTTGGCTATCCGCCCGGCGGCACGAAGCCGGCCGCTACCACGAATCACCGCAATGGGACGAGCGGCAAGACGGTCCTCACCGACGAGCCCCTTGGCCCTCGACGTCCCGCGCGATCGGGAGGGCACGTTCGAGCCACAGCTGATCGCGAAACACGAGCGACGCGTTGCGGGCTTTGACGACAACGTCCTCGCGCTCTACGCCCGGGGCATGACCGTGCGGGAAATCCAAGCCTTTCTGGCCGAGATGTACGCGGTGGACGTCTCACCGGATCTGATCAGCACCGTCACCGATGCCGTGGCCACCGAGGTGACCGCGTGGCAGAGCCGGCCGCTGGAGCCGATGTACCCGGTCGTCTTTTTCGATGCGCTGCGCGTCAAGATTCGCGACGAAGCGGTGGTGCGCAGCAAAGCCATCTATCTTGCGCTCGCGGTGCTCCCCGACGGCACCCGTGACATTCTGGGGCTGTGGATTGAACAGACGGAAGGGGCCAAATTCTGGATGAAAGTCTTTGCGGATCTCAAAGCGCGCGGGTGCCAGGACATCCTGATTGCGGTCACCGATGGCCTGAAAGGCATGAGTGACGCGCTGGCGGCCGTGTTTCCCCAGACCACGCTGCAGACCTGCATCGTCCACCTGATGCGTCATAGCCTCGACTTTGCCAATTGGCGTGAGCGGAAGCAGCTCGCTGCGGCCTTGCGCCCGATCTACACGGCCCCAAGCGCGGACGCGGCCGGCGCCGCCCTTGAGGCCTTTGACCACAGTCCCTGGGGCACGAAATTCCCGACTGTCGTCGCGGCCTGGCGCCGCGCCTGGGCCCACGTCATCCCCTTCTTTGCCTTCCCGCCCGACGTGCGGCGGGTGATTTACACGACCAACGCCCTTGAGAGCGTGCACGCGCGGTTGCGGAAGATCATCAAAACACGGGGGCACTTTCCCAACGACGCCGCCGCCACTAAACTCATTTGGTTGGCCCTGCGCAACATCACCACCACCTGGGGAGGCCGGGGCGCGAACTACTGGCGCGAGGCGATGCATCAGTTCGCGGTGCTCTACGAAGAGCGCTTCACGACACCGCGCGCCTACGCTACACTCGCGCGTGGACGCTGCCGTCCCTGTGGACGCCAAGCACGCGCCCACCGCGACTTGGAAACCCGCACAGAACGCGGTTTCCCACAGCGCCCACACGCATCATCGACGTCGATCGAGAAGGAGAAACACAGAACGACAAGGCGTCAACCTACCTCACACACGAAATTCCTGACACTCCCCCTTCAGTAGGCTCGACTTACGGTCAGGTGATGTCTTGACTTTTTACACCTATAATCCGCGTGAATCGGCGTCCTGTTAATGATCTTTAGGATCCGCGTGAATCCGCGTCCCGTTAATAATTCTTGGGATCCGCGTGATCCGCGTCCCGTTAATGATTCTCAGGATCTGCGGGAATCCGCGTCCCGTGTGATCTTTAGGATCCGCGTGAATCCGCGTCCCGTTAATAATTCTTGGGACCCGCGTGATCCGCGTCCCGTTAATGATTCTCAGGATCTGCGGGAATCCGCGTCCCGTTAATGATTCTTGGTATCTGCATGAATCTGCGTCTCGCCAATTTGGGGGATCCGCGTCCACGGAGGACCGATGAAGGCAGCGCTCATCCTCGTATCGGCGTTCGTGATTGGCACAGCGCCCACGGCTCAGCAACAAGCACCCGGCAGTCAGAGCGTCGACGCCTACAAAGTGCTCGGCAACATCTATTACGTCGGCTCCACCGACATTTCATCGCACGTGATCAGCACCCCTGCGGGATTGATCCTCCTCGACACCGGGAGTACACAAATGGTGCCGGTGATCCGCGCCAATGTCGAGAAGCTGGGATTCCGCCTGCAGGACATCAAGATCATCCTGTCGAGTCACGCGCATTGGGATCACGTGGAGGGGCATGCCGCCATGCACGCGCTCACCGGCGCGGAGGTCATGGCCGTTGGTGAGGACGCGACCGCCATCTCGAGCGGCGTGGACAATTCTGCCCTCGGAGCCCAGGGGTGGAAGCCCGTCAAGGTCACTCGGGTGCTCAAGGATGGCGATACGGTTACGCTTGGTGGTGTCACGATGCGGGCGCACCTGACACCCGGCCACACAAAAGGTTGCACGACTTGGACGACCACGGTGCAGGATGGCGGCCAGTCGTATCTGGTGGTGTTTGTGGGCGGGATCAGTATCAATGAAGGCGTGAAGCTGCTCAAGAACACACGTCATCCAGGCATCATCGAAGATTACGCACGGACATTTCGTGTGCTGAAAGACCTGAAAGCGGATGTATTTCTCGCGCAGCATCCAGCAATCTACGGCATGGCGGAAAAGGTGCAGCGTTTGAAGGCCGGTGGATCGTCGAATCCCTTCATCGATCCGCAGGGGTATCAGCGTGCTATTGCCGAGGCGGAGGGCCGGTATCTCAAACAGCTCGCAGACGAGCGCGCTACGGCGCGGTGATTATTGCGTAAAACTGAAAACTGAAAACTGAAAACTAAGAACTGCTCTAGGGAGGCAGGGTGGAGACAACCCGACGCTTGAAGAGGCTGCGCCACCGTTCGATGGTTGCCGGCCTGGCTGTCGTCATCGCGACCGCGCTCGCTGGATCGCGCGTAAGTTCGCAGGCGCCGCCGAGCGCAGACGATATTGCCGCCGGCATGAGGATCTACCGTCAAAAGGGAGATTGTCAGGCGTGTCATGGCTGGGCAGCCGACGGCCGCAAGATGGACAGCCAGATGCCAGACGGTGCGAACCTGCGTACGACGCTGCTCGATCGAAACAAGCTGATTGTTGCGATCAAGTGTGGACGTCCGGGCCGGGGGATGCCGGCCTTCGACCGGCTCGCGTACAGCGATGGGCGCTGTTTCAATATGACCGACGCTGACTTGAAGAAGCGCGGACTGACCATGCCAGACCCTGCGGCGACGCTTCAGCAGCGCGAGATCGAGCTGGTAACGGATTTCCTGCTGGCGAAGGTAGTGGGGAAGGGCCCGATGGATCGCGCCAAGTGCATCGAGTACCTGGGGAGCGGACGTCGAGGCGTGCAATGAGTTCCCCAAGTAATTAACGCAGGGTTCGCAGAGGCCGCGGAACACGCTGCGAATCTTAAAGATCAAAAAGGATCTCTGCGACCTCCGCGACCGCTGCGTCCTCAGCGTTTCAAGCCTGGTTTCACTTTGTGAGGTCATTCCGGATGACTTTCCCGCCCTTCATGACGAACTTCACGCGTTGAAGCTCCGTGATGTCGGCCACGGGGTCACCAGAAACGGCGATGAGATCGGCAAATTTGCCCTTGGTAATTGAGCCAATCTGATCCTGCCAGCCCATGACTTCTGCGTTCGTGATCGTTCCAGCCTGAATGGCTCTGACCGCACCCATGCCCGCACGCTTGGCCAACCATTCGAATTCCAGTGCCTGCGTTCCGTGGGGGAGCGTCGAGCCATCAGCGCCGCTGCCCACCATGATTTTGAGTCCCTTGGTGCCAGCCGCAAGCGAGACCGCTTTCTCGAAAATTGGAATCATCCGGTACTTGCCGCCCGTGTTCTTGGCATCGTTGTCATCCATGTAGGGCTCGGTGTACCTCACGAACGTCGGGTCGTAGGCGAGCCCTTTTCGAACCATCGTATCGAGCTGCGCCTGGGTAAGGCCGTACCCATGCTCAACCGAGTCGCAGCCCGCCGTGATGGAATGTTGGAGGCCTTCGCCGCCAAAGGCATGGCAACCAGCCTTCTTGCCGAGGCGATGCGTTTCTTCCATCAGTGCCTGCAGCACCGGCAATGGATACATCAGGACGTACTGCGCCTCGCCCGTTGGCGTGAATGAATAGCCTCCCGTCGGATAGAGCTTGATCCAGTCCACACCACGTTCGACGTGTTCCCGAACCGCCGCGCGCGCCTCGTCAACCGATCGAACGACGATACTGGCTAACGGGTTTGGCGGAACGGCTGGATCTGCGGGCTTGGGACCCCATGCGATGCCGCGGCCCGCGACCTGAAATCGTGGGCCATCGATGTCGCCCCAGTTGATGGCGTTGCGGATATCAACATCACCGTATCCGTTGCCGTGTGATCCCATGTCGCGAGCCGACGTGAAACCCGCCTGCAGGTCGGCCTGTGCGTTCTGAATGGCAATGAGCGTCGACCGCTCTGTCGTCCAGGTCGGCCGCCGCGTGTTGTACATGTGCGAATGCGTGTCGATGAGACCTGGCAGAAGTGTGGCCTGACCGAGATCGATGACTGGAATACCCGGCGGTATCCTGACTTGACCCTCCGGTCCGACATCGGTGATGCGCTCACCCATGACGAGCACCATCTGTTTGGTCAACATCTGGCCGCTGATGGTGTCGAAGAGGCGGCCGGCACGAACGGCAACGGCTTGGGACGGCGGGGGACACTGCAGGACGCCCCCCTCGGGATTGACGCAGGGCCTGGTCCCAGCGAATCGCCAGGGCTCGGGCGCGCGCTGCCGGTCGGGCGTGGCAGGGGCCTGCGCTTGCAGCAACACTGACCAGCACAGTGCCGCCGCGCAGGCGGCAAGCACGGTCTTCACGGATAGCATGGATCCTCCTGAGATATCAGTGCGCGACGTACGATTACTCACTCGACAATTGCCTGCATGATAGCGGTCTCGAAATCGCGGTCCGCCTGGCGATTCGAGCCTGCCGTCTGAATCATCAACAGGCCGACGATCTGTTCTTTCGGATCGTTCCAGAAGTGCGTGCCAAACGCCCCATCCCACCCGTAGCTGCCTGTCGAGACGGGAATGCCAGCGGCAATCGCGTCGGAGATCACTTGAACGCTGAGACCAAAGCTCCGGCCCGGCGGCCGCCCCGGCAGCGAGTCGGGCACATGAATCGCCCGCATCAAATCAACCGTCCGGGGACCGAGCAGCCGCGTGCCGTTCAACTGACCACCGTTGAGCAGCATCTGTCCGAATTGCAGATAATCTTCCGCCGTGCTGAGGAGGCCCCCACCTCCTCCGAAATACACCGCGCTCCTCGCACTATCCGGATTCTCCACCTTCTGCATTCCTTTGGGATTTCTCTCGTACATCGTCGGCACGCGCGACAACCGATCCTTTGGTGGAAAGTAGAAGAACGTGTCTTTCATCCCGAGCGGCGCGAATACCCGTTGACGAAGAAACTGGTCCAAGGGCTGCCCGGACGCCACTTCGACAACTCGCCCCAGTGTGTCGAAACCCGCACCGGGACTGTAGGCCCACCGCGTTCCGGGCTGAAACGCCAAGGGAACCACACTGAGTCGAGGAAGGTAGTCGGCCAAGGTGTCAGTCGGCGTGCGCGTAATCTTGGCCGCCTCAGTGGCACTGATGCCGCCACTGACGAGTCCGGAGGTGTGAGTCAGGAGATCCCGGATAGTGATCTCTCGATTTGTCGGGGCGGTGTAGAAAGGGGTCTCCGCCGGAGGCGTGCCCGGACCGGCCCCACGACCGCTGGCCTCGAGCGGCACCGCATACTTGAGGGTCTTGAACTCCGGAATGAACCTCGACACTGGATCGGAGAGGCGAAGCTTGCCTTCCTCCATCATCATCAGGATCGCAACGGCAATGACCGGCTTCGTCATGGAGGCGATTCGGAAAACCGCGTTGCCCGGCATGGGCGTCTTGGTTTCGAGATCCATGAATCCGTGTGCCTCGAGGTGTGCTAACCGCCCCTTCCGAGCCACCAATGTGACGGCCCCCGAAAAATCGCCCGCCTCGATGTGACGACGCATCGCGTCCTGGATGCGCTGCAGCCGTTCGGATGACAGGCCAACTTCTTCGGGGCGTGCCTTCGCGAGCTCAGCCTCTACCGGCAGCACGAGCAACGCAATTGCCGCCACAATAGCGGTGACCGTCTTCTTCATCGGTGTCTCCAATCACGGCAGGCCTGAAGGCCTGCGCTACGTACGATTGCCCCCCCGACACTCCTCAGTTCAGCGCAAACACGAAGAGGTAGCTCGAATTCAGCAGCTTGTCCCAGTTCACCGGGTGCAGGTGCCGGCCGCTCGTCTGGACCGCCACGTACTGCTTTGGTCCAATTGCGTATGTGACGGGTGAACCTTTGAGCGGCGTGCCCACGTTGAAGCGCCACAGCTCTTCGAGCGTTTCGTCGTTGTACGCCACCACCCAGCCATCCTGCAGTGCAGTGAACACGAGACCTCCGGCAGTGGCGACCACGCCCGAGCGAATTTCGATATCCGTCACGGCTTTCGCAAGCACCTTGTGGTTGATCGCGTCCACCGCGGTCACCGCACCGTAGTACAGGTCACTGCTGTACTGGCGGGGCTCGCTGGCCTTGACATCGACACCACCTTCTTTCGATTTCGACGCGACGGCCGCGCCATTCTGCGTGAAGCACCCCTCGGTTCCGACGCCGTAGGCGATGTTCTTCACCGGGTTGAACGCCAAAGGCTGGTGCGCCACACCACCGTGCCAGGTTGGACATGCGCGCTTCTTCCCTTCGCCTCGCAGGGCCCGTGCCTCCGGATTGTACATTTGCACGTCGAGCTTTGAATCGTATTCGAGGGGCTTTCCGGTCTTTGGATTCAGTCCCTTCGTCCAGTTCAGATCGTTGACGTACTTCTCCGCCTTGAGAAACGCGCCCGTGGTCCGATCGAGCGAGTAGAAGAACCCGTTGCGACCGAAATGCCCGACCACTTTGCGTGGCGCGCCGTTGATCGTGGTGTCGTACAACATGTGCACGCCGACTTCGTCGTAGTCCCACGAATCGTTCGGCGTGTATTGGAAATGCCACGCGAGCTTGCCGGTTGCGACATCCAGGGCCACCGCAGAATTGGTGTACAGATTGTCGCCGGGTCGAAACTGGGGATCGTAAATGGGATACGGGTTGCCCGTGCCGACGATGTAGAGGTTGGTTGCGGGATCGTATGAACCGGTCTGCCAGATCCCGCCCCCACCGGTCTTCCAGGCGTTGTGGTCGTCTTTCCAGGTCTCACTGCCGGGATCGCCAGGCTTGGGCACCACATACCAGCGCCAGAGCTCGTTGCCGGTCTTGACATCCAGCGCAGCGACCCATCCTCGTGTGCCGGCATCGCCGGCACCATTCTGAATAATGACTTTTCCGTCGGCCACGAGCGGCGCCGTCAGAAACTTTTCCTGACCGCCGAACTCGTTCTTGGTGGCGATCTTCTTGTCCCACACAATCTCACCGTTCTCGCGATTGATCGCAATGACGCGACCGTCCGGTAGATTGGCCACAACCAGGTCTTCCCAGAGCGCAATGCCCCTGGTGCGTGGGGCGAGCCCCTCGTGCGCGACACCCGGGTCCGCGACCCACACGAACTGGCCCCGGTGCGGATTGCGCGCGTCGATCTTGTAGACCGTGCCCCACCCGTCGGTCGTGTACATGAACCCGTTGTCGATGAGCGGGTTGACTTCGTTCTCCGGACCGTTCTGCCCGACGTCCTGCATGCCGCCCAGCGCAAGCGCCCAGACCACCCGCAGGTCCTTGACGTTCTCCCTGTTGATCTGGGTGAGCTTCGAATAGCGCAGCGAACCGTAATCACCGTTCATCAGCAGCCAGTTCTGAGGCTCGTTCAGCGCGTTGACGAGTCGGTCTTTGTTGACGGTGAGCGAGTACTGGCCGGCGAGCGAGGCGGTAATGACGATGGCCATCAGGCAGACAACCAAGAACTTCTTCATCGGGCTCCTCAATTCACAAATGGGACGAATGATTCGAACGATTTAGTTCTTCCACGCGTCCGTCATCCGTCTCCGATCGATCGCGCGACCTCTCAAGTAGACTCCGGAGATTTTTCTCGTATTCGTAATGTCGTCCAGAGGATTGGCGTCGAGCACGACGAAGTCTGCGCTCTTGCCAGCCGCGACGGTCCCCAAATCGTCGAGTCCGAGAACTTCCGCTGACGTCCGCGTTGCCGCGACCAGCACCTGCGACGGCGTCATGCCAGCCGCGACCATATTCTCGAGCTCCGTGTGCATCGTCCAGCCAATGAATTGATCGCCCGTTTGGCCTCCGCCGTCGGTGCCCACACCAATCCGCACGCCGGCCGCATTCAGCTTTCTGATGCCCGCGGAGAGGCGTTCCCAGGCAACGCGGGCCTGCTGGAGCGCATCGGGTTTCGTATTCGCCAGCCTGTCACGAAGTCGTTTGATCTGTTCTGGTGAGACCGTTTCGCGAACGAGCGGGTGGGGAGGATCGAGCCACGGGGCGTACACTGTGCGCCTCGGTCCACCAAGCGCGAGCAGGACGCTGGTTCCGGGATGCTGCTTGAACAGTTCGACCAGCTCGACATCCACGTCGCTGATCATGTGCGCGAAGATATCGATTCCCGCCCGGAGCAGGTGTTTGGCATCGTCGAGACCCGTGGCATGGACGGCCACCTTCATCTTCAACTCATGCGCCTCGTCGATGATGGCACCATAGAGCGCAGGGGGGAGTTTTTCGATGGTCCCACCACGGTCATCGACCCAGGTCTTCACAATCTTGACCTGACGGGCCGACAGTTCTCGCACCGCTTTTCTCGCATCGTCTTCCGTTCGGATCGTGAACGCGGAGTGCCGCATGTTGTCCGGCCGGACTTCGGCTTCCGGCGCCAGGCCTCGGCCGGCCGTCAGAAATCTCGCGGCCTCGAGGTACTGTCCGCGCCTGATATCGTCGCGCAGTTCGTACGGCAGATCTCCAAAGTCTGAGCCCATGGCCTGACTCGCGGCTACGCCGAAATACGCAAATCGGTGCATGTGATCCAGGATGTTGTCGCGCGTGTAGTTCTGCGGCCCGCTCGTCAGGTTTTTCATGTACCCGATGTGCGAGTGCGCGTCGATGAGCGCTGGGATGACCGTCTTGCCGGTCAGATCGACCCGCTTCGCGCCTGCCGGCGCCCGAACCTCGCCCCTCTGCCCCAACAGCGTGAACCGGTCCTTCTCGACGAGAAACGCCGCGTTTTCAATTGGCGGGCTGGCATCGCCTGTAATCAACCTGGCGCCCTCGAACAGCGTGATGGTGACCGGAGTCACTTGAGCCTGGCTCGCGCCGGTTACCGCGACCAGTACGACCACGAACCCGGATACCAGCAGTTTCATTGTCGCGCGCCGTCTGGAGGAACGACCCGAACGACCCGAACGATCTGAACGGGCTGCTGTCATTCCTGTACTGCGAACGCAAGCAGCGCGTTGTCTGCGCCCGTCCCGGTTGCGACCGCTATGAACTGCCTCCCGGAGCGTGTGCGGTACGTCATCGGATTTGCTGTGTTCGCATAGGGCGTTTTGGTTCGCCAGAGTTCTTTGCCGGTTTTCGTGTCAAAGGCATAGAAATATCCATCGCCGCCGCCGATGAACACGAGACCGCTCCTCGTCACCATCGCCCCGCCACGGTTGTTTGGCGATCCGAGACGATCGGGCAACGTCACGCCTTTCAGCAGCGGGTGATTCCGAAGGGCAGGACTGCCTTCGCCGAGCGGCACCTTCCAGGCAATCTCGCCTTTATTGAGGTCGACTGCCGTCAACACGGCGTAGGGCGGCGAAATCAGTGGCAGCCCACCCGGCAGATTTGCGGATTCTCCGCCGCGGGCAAAGACGTTGGAGTACTCGACCTCGACGAGCGGATCGCTCCCGTCGTTCTTGGCAACGCGGTTCAGACCTGCGGAGTGGCTGGCACGCACGAACAGATATCCGGTCTCCGGATCGAACGCGGCTCCGCCCCAGTTGGCGCCGCCGCCCTGACCGGGGCGCTGCAGAGTTCCCTTCAATGAAGGAGGCGTGAAGATCGGGCCGATTCGAAATTTCTGCATCTGTGCCTGCGCCATCGCTTTGATTTCTGGCGTGAGGTCGTTCGCATCCTCGAGCGCCACACCTTGTCCGACAAACGGCGGCGGCTTGGTAGGGAAGGGCTGCGTCGGATACGGCTTTTCACCCGGCACATCAGTGTCGGTCGGCACCGGGCGCTCGACAATCGGCCACACGGGCTTCCCGCTGACACGATCGAACACGAACGTATCGCCTCGTTTGGTGACCTGCGCAACGGCATCAATGCGCTGACCGTCGACGGTTATCGTCACCAGGTTCGGCGGGGCCGGAATATCCCAATCCCACAAACCGTGGTGCACGGTCTGGAAATACCATTTCAGCTTGCCAGTCGCGGCGTCGAGACACACGAGCGACTCCGCGAACAGGTTGGCTCCCGGGCGCTGGCCGCCGTAGTAGTCGCTGCTCGGAGTTGATGTCGGGAGATAGAGAAGACCCCGCGCTTCATCGAGCGCCATGGGTGCCCAGACATTTGCGTGCCCGTTCCGCCTCCACGACTCGTTTTCCCAGGTCTCGGCGCCAGCATCTTTCGGCGACTGCGGAATCACCGAGAAATACCAGACCCGTTTTCCGGTGCGCGCGTTGAACGCCTGAACGTAGCCCATCGGATCGGGAAGCTGGACGCGGTCGGGAACCTGACTGCCAACGATGATCAGGTCCCGATACACGATCGGCGGTGAGCTTTGCGTCGCATGCGTAATGTCAGAGATTCTCGGGAGACCCTCGGTCAGTGAGACGACGCCACCGTTGCCGAACGAAGGATCAGGCTTGCCGGTCTGTGGATCCAGGGAGAAGAGCCGATGCCGACTGTTGAGGAATAGACGGATGCGCCCGCCGTCTCGCCAGAACGCCGTGCCTCGGAGCTTCCAGCCACTCCCCGATAACACCTGCCCCAGCTCGTACGCTCCGCCGTCGAACCGCCATCGTTCCTTGCCCGTTTCGGCATCCACGGCCGCAATACTGTTGTACGGCGTCGTGACATACAGCACACCGTCGACCATCAGCGGCGTGCTTTCATTGAAGCCGGGGACCGTGTCGTACTCCTTGAGCGGAGTCTCCCAGTGCTTCCATTGCCACGCCACCTGGAGTCGTGGCAGGTTGTCGGGACGGATATCCGCGAGCGGCGAGTACTTCGTCCCGCCCTGATCGCCGCCGTAATAAAGCCATTCGACCTGCGATGAGGACTGTTGCTGGGCGGCGACAAGCGCCCCAGTGACCAGGATGGCGAGAAGCCACAGCAGTCGCTTCATACGGTCCTTTCAAATTGAGGAACGGGCAGATTCTACCGCGTCCTGTCGGGCGGCGGGTCGTCAATGAGCGTGCAAGAACGCGTTTCAGAGACAAAAGTCTATTTCCAGCCAGATTCCCGCCCCGGTACCAAACGGTTTGCTGAAGAATCCTCAATTTCGCTGCGGCACGACCATTGCTCAACCTTCGCTCGTCTACATCCGGGCGGAGACATCATGCTGTTGCGAAATCTTCCTGCATTTCTCATCGTGGCCGCGGTTTTCGCGGCGCCCGTGTCGGCTGGCGCCGACACGATCGGTCCTTGGTCGTTGAACACGACTTATTGTGGTGGCCCACCAATGCCGACCTGCACGGGCGGGCCGTGGGGAAGCGTGTCGCTCAGCGACAACGCAGATCCTCAACGCGTGGACGTGACGGTGACACTCAACGACCCGGCTGTCATCCGCGATGTCTGGCTCAATTTCGAGGACGGTTTTTTCGATCTGGCTGGCGACCTGACCTTTACGATGCTGGCATACATCGGTGCCGCTGTCCCATTCAGCGTCAACGCTGATCGGGATGGAAGGATGGCAGACGGCTACCAGGGAGACTACGACCTCAACGTCCCATTCCAAGGGAACACCCCAGTTACATCGCTCATGTTTACGCTCTGCAGCGGGGTTGATCCAAGCGGGAACCCAAATACCAATCCCTCGTTCTGCAACGATTCAGTTGACTTGAACGTGGCCCAGTTCGACTTGCAGGATGAATTCGGACTGACTCACGTGGCCGTTTTGAGGAACTCGGCTGGCGGTGGCGAGGTTCCTAACTACCTAACCGACACGACACCCGCACCCGTTCCTGAGCCAGGTTCTCTTTTGCTGGTTGGAACCGGGTTGGCGGTAGCGGCACGCAGATTCCGCCGACGAAGTTAGCTCTACACGTCCCTGGATGCTAAGACGGCAACCGCAGTGCAAGCAGTTCGCCGCTATACGTCCCTCCACTGATCGCGACCACAACGTACTGCCGACCATTGATCATGTAGGTCATGGGCGATCCGCTCTGCGGGGCCGGCATATAGACCGCACCGACTTCCTTACCCGTCGCCTTGTCGTAGGCCCGCAGCATCGCGCCGCGTTGGCCCGTTGCCGTGGTGCCAAAGCCTGTCTCACCAGAAATCACGAGCGTCCTGGTCACCAGCGTGCCGGCCGTGCCCGTCCGACCCGTGCGCGGAATATTCAGGCCCTTGAGCGCCGGATGGTTCTTTACCGCGTCCGGTGTTTCGCCATGCGGCACCTGCCACAGGATCTCGCCTTTGTTCAGGTCGATGGCGCTGATGCTCCCGTACGGCGGCTTCACGAGCGGTAGTCCACGAATAGTCAGTCCACCACCACCGCCACCTTCGGCAGCAGGTGCTGCAGGTTGGGCGGGAGGCGCAGGGGCCGCTCCAGCGCCAGCGCCCGAGCCGCCCGTCGTACGAACGCCGGTTGCGGCATTACCCTGGACCCAGCCGAAATCGTTCTTGGCCGGGTCGGGTGGCACGAGTCCCAACTGACTGATGGTTTTTGTCGAGGAGACGTACAGGATGCGCGTCTCGGGATCGAACGACCCACCGGGCCAGTTCGTACCGCCACCGGCCGTGGCCATCGCGAGCAGCGCCAGCGGCCCATCAATTTTGCTGACGGCTGGCGGGGTAAAGATCGGACCGATCTTGTACTTCGACACAAACTGAACGGCTTCGGCTCGCAGCTCCGGTGTGAAGTCGATCAAATCTTCGATCAACAGTCCCTGACGTTCGTAAGCCTGAGGCTTCGTGGGAAACGGCTGCGTCGGTGAGTACCACTCACCGGGTACATCCCCCTTGGGTACGGGTCGCTCTTCGATCGGCCAGACGGGCTCGCCGGTCTCCCGATTGAATACGTACAAAAACGCCTGCTTGGTTGGAACCGCGACGGCCTTAATGGGTCGCCCGTTCACGACGATGTCGGCAAGGATGGGCGCCGACGACATGTCCATGTCCCAGATGCCATGGTGCACGAACTGGAAGTGCCACCTTCGTTTGCCCGTAGTCAAGTCGACAGCCACGAGGCTCTCGGCAAAAAGGTTGGCGCCCGGTCGATTCCCTCCGTAGTAGTCGCCGGTGGCCGACTCGACAGGCAGGTACGCAATGCCAAGCTCCTCGTCCACGCTAATCTGCGACCACGCGCCCGTGTTGCCCGTATACGTCCACGAGTCCTTCTCCCAGGTGTCGTTGCCGAATTCGCCTGGCGACGGGATGGTGTGAAAGATCCACTGCCGCTTTCCGGTCCGCACATCGAATCCGCGAATGTAGCCTTTGACATTGGTCTTGCCCGTCGGCACGCCGCCCGACTTGTGAGCCGCCCCGACGATGACCGTGTTCCGCGCCACGATCGGTGTGGAGTGCAAGCCAATCTCAGGACTGAGCGGATCGATCGGTTGATCCATCTGTTCTTTCAGATCGACCACACCGTCTTTGCCAAAGCCAGGGATCCGCTGGCCGGTCTTCGCGTCGAGCGCAACCAGCCGGTACCCGGGCGTGACGTACAGAATTCGTTCTTCCTTCCCATCGGTCCAGTAGGCGAGACCCCGCCCGGACAGCTGCCGCGGCGCAGCCGCTCCACGCGCGCCCTCGTTCTCGCTGTGAACCCAGAGCTGCTCGCCCGTGGTGGCGTCGAGTGCGACAACGGCGCGTCGTGTTCCACCGGTCGAGTACAACACACCCTTGACCATCAGGGGCGTCGATTCGAGATTGAATTCTGGCCGGGGGCCGAGATTGTCGGTCTTGAAGCGCCATGCCACCTCGAGCTTGCTGAAATTCGAGGCGTTGATTTGGTCGAGCGGCGCGTACCGGGTATGACCAAGGTCGCCGCCATAGGTCGGCCACTCGCCATTTTTTGCACCGGTCTGGCCCGGCAGGCTCACTGTAGACCATAGCAAGACAACGAGAAGCGATGCCGGAATTCGCAGAGAACGCGTCCACTGTCGCGACATAAAGCCGTCCTTTCACTCGAGGCCGACCGGCCGCTCGTTCATATGTTGGTTGAGCCGTCTAGTTCTATCACGCGCCGGGCCCGGTGCAAATTGGAAAGCGGATTGTGAGTGGGAGGCACAAGTAGACGACGGCCATCCAGATCACGGGACGCGGATAACGCGGATTACCGCGGATGGTGCGACCGGCAGCCTGGCGAGCCAGGCTCGTGGAAGTGGAACGATCGAGGTGAAGAGCGTCGAAGTATTCGGGCGGGAACGCTCTTCACCTCGATCGTTCCACTTCTACGCGCGCCTGCGGCGCGGCCGGTCGCACACGGAGCCGGCGGGACGCAAAGACAAGCGATCCGTGTGAATCCGCGCCGATCCGCGTCCCGTGAAAAGCCTCGTTTTAGGCTCCAGCAGACGACGAGCGCACGGGTTCCCGCAGCGCCCGCAGCGCGAGTCGCTCCTCGCGGTTGGGATCGTTCATCACTTTGCACTCGCTACCCAGGATCATCGTTGGCCGATCGGTCGAATTGAATGCGGGCCACGTCGGGAGATCCGGATGGTTGGGGTTGCCGTTGCGGGCAAAGGCCGCCCACGCGGCGCTCATCTTATGGGCGAGCGGGTACCGATCCTGTCCCGATCCTGTCATCGAGGCGGCAATATCGATGTTGTACAGCACGAACGGAATATCGAGCGTGTGGTACGACTTCATCTGTCCGTTGTGGACTGGTGATCTCCATGTGAAGTAGTAAAGGTAGCTGGGTGCCTTGCCTTGTGTCGCTTTCAGCTCGCCAAGCGTCTGAGCGTTGGCTCGCCGGGTATTGTCCGAGTTCATGATGAGCCACACATCCGTGTTGGTGATCCCCGGATGTGTCTTGCGGTAGAGGCCAATCAGCTCTCTTGCCTTCGACTCGTCGTCTCTGGTAATCCGCTTGACGCGCGTGAGCATCTCTTCCTCGGGCATTTCGAGCGGTGGCGGCGGATCACTCCAGCCGTCTTCCGTCTCGGTTGATCCCTGCATCAGCGGAACATTGGCAGAGGCGTCCGGCGCGTTCGGGTACCACTGATCGGAAGGGAGAGACTTGCCGTCCACGACCGGTCCGTTGCCGAGCCCCTGAATGCCAGGCCGCGCGAAGAACGCCTCCTGCAACTGCCGCCAGGGCATCTTCTGAAGCTGATCCAGCTCGGTCGCTTTCAGCCCGAGCTTCGCCAGAAACTGCTGGGCGGCACGCGTCGCGTTCTCACGAGTCGCGCCACGCAGGGCAGACCCGCTCATCGCAATGCCCCGGTGGAAGAACCCCTTCGCCGAGGGCATAGCCATGGCCGTTGTCACCTTGCCGCCGCCGCCAGACTGACCGAAGATCGTGACGTTACCCGGGTTCCCGCCGAACGCGGCAATGTTGTCCTTGATCCAGGCGAGCGCCGAAACAATATCCTGCATCCCGACATTGCTCGAGTTGGCCCACTTCTCGCCCGCACCGAGGTCCGCAAGGTGCAGGAACCCGAACAGGTTCAGACGATGGTTCACCGACACAACGACCACGTCTTCTTTTCGCGCCAGGTTCGTTCCGTCATACAGCAGCCAGTTGCCTGATCCGCCGGAAAAGCCGCCGCCATGGAGCCACACCATCACCGGTCGTGAGCCAGAGCCGAAGCCGGGCGTGAAGACGTTGATGCTGAGGCAATCTTCGCCCATGGGTTCCCGTCGATCGAGAGACCACACCTCTGAGATGGGCCCTCCTGGATCTTGCGGTGCTCGCTCGCGCACCTCGAAGGCATCTCGTACGCCGGTCCAGGACGCAGGTTTGACCGGCGGCATGAACCGGTTGGCACCCGCCGTGGACGCGCCGTACGGCACGCCCCAGAATTGATTGACCCCGTACCGCACGAGCCCACGTAGTCTGCCGCTGGTCGTCTGTACTGCCGCGGTCGTGGCAAGGCCTCGCGCATCCTGAGCGGCCAGGCCCGTGAAATAGCCACCCGTGAAGATTCCCGCCGCTGCGAGGGAACCACAGCCCAGAAACGATCGCCGGTCCATCAACCCACGGTCATTTCGGTGCCACTGATGCGTCATCTTGTCGCTCCTCAGTCTGTGCTTCCGCAACGTGTGTGCGGACATGGTAGCCGTCAATGCGGCTACCCTTGCTTGGGACCATGTGCCTTCTCAAATTCTCGGCTGATGCGCTCGAGAATTTGACGTTCCTCGTCCGAAACGGTGCGAAATCCCATGATGCCGCCTGACGCCGAGGCAATGGCCGTACAGTAAGAAAGGAGATCCTTCTCGCTTGCGGCCCGCGTTTCCGGTGGTTGCGCCTGCAGGATGGCGCCGATTGCCCGGAGCGTCTTCTCGAAGAAGTCCTCGGATGGCCGTCGCGTCAGCCAGCTCGCCAGCTGGCGATCGGCGGCCGAACCTGGTTCCACCCCACGCGCTCGTGCGGCCTCGACGATCAGATCGCGCTCGCGGTCCGACACGTTCCCTTCAGCCCACGCCATCTGAATCAGCGGAACGACGTGGAGCAGCGTGACCGTTTCAGCCGTGTAGCCCAGCGCCTGCAAATCCTGAAGAATCTCCTCGTCGGCCACGCCCGCCTGTTCTCCCAGACGTCGCCGTTCGGCCTCTGCCTCGGCGTGCTGGCGCATTTTGTCGATCAGCTCTTTTTCCTTTTTTCGAAAGTACTCCTCTTCGAGCGATCGGCCGCGTTCCGAAAACAGGTCTTTGTCTGCCACGGTCAAACCCTCCGTCGAAATGTAAACCAGGATGTTGTACTAACTATACCTGCTCGGTGAGTACTCACATCAAATGGTCACAGCCGCGTGATCATGTGCGCCCGCACGACCAGTTCCTGCTGTCGGAAGCGCCCTTCGAGAACCCGTCGATAGTCGGCCCACCAGTCGCTGTTGAGCGTATCCACCATGACCTCGAAGATGACGACCTCGTCGCGGGCCGTCGTTCCTGGCTGCTCCTGCCACAGTCCCATCGCCGGTGACCGGGTGTAGGCAGTCATGCCCCCAAAGCGATCGGCCAGCTCGCGGCCGACCTCCTCGAACAGGGAATGCTCGAAGGGTTCCCCGTCTGGTCCGGCAAGTGGGAGCAGCAGTTGTACGAGATGCATAAAGTGATCTTGAGCTAACAGCCATCAGCCAGTCGATTGGTCAGCTAAAGGCTGATGGCTGATGGCTATGATATGACAGGCTTCTCATGATTCCGTTTTCCGTTCTCGACCTGGCGCCCATCGTGGAAGGCGGCGACGCCGCCCTGGCACTCCGGAACACGCTCGATCTGGCCCGGCATGCCGAGCGGTGGGGCTATCGCCGGTTCTGGCTGGCCGAGCACCACAACATGCCAGGTATTGCCAGTTCGGCAACCAGCATCGTGATTGCTCACGTGGCGGCCGGCACATCGACCATTCGCGTTGGCGCCGGTGGCATCATGCTGCCCAACCACTCTCCCCTCGTGATTGCCGAGCAGTTCGGGACACTCGAGTCGCTCTTTCCAGGTCGCATCGATCTCGGGCTCGGGCGCGCGCCGGGTACTGATCCGGTGACCGCCCGTGCGCTCAGACGGAATCAGCCCGTCGCTGACACGTTTCCTCAGGATCTTTCGGAGCTCGTCTCCTACTTTCGACCCGCCCGTCCCGGCCAACTGGTGCGCGCCATTCCGGGAGCCGGTTTGCATGTTCCCATCTGGATTCTCGGCTCGAGTCTGTTTGGAGCCGAACTGGCCGCCGCGCTCGGGCTTCCGTACGCCTTTGCGTCACACTTTGCTCCAGAGCTCATGATGGAGGCGATCGCGGTGTATCGTAGCCGGTTCACCCCGTCGCCAGAGCTGGCGCATCCGTACGTCATGCTGGGCATCAACGTGATTGCCGCCCAAACCGACGCCGATGCACAACGACTCGCCTCCTCATTGAAACAGGCCGTCATTAACCTTCGTAGTGGTCATCCCGGGCGCTTGCCACCGCCAGTCGCCGACTTCGAGGCACGGGTGACGGTGCCCGAAAACGCCCTTCTCGCGCAAATTCTGACGGAGACCGTCATCGGTTCGGCAGACACGGTCCAGACCGGGCTCGCGGCCTTCATCGCGCGCACGAGTGCCGATGAGCTGATCGTGTCATCGGCCATCTACGACCATGGGGCGCGGCTCAGATCGTACGAGATGACGGCAGAGGTACGGGCGATGCTCGCTGATAGGGTGTGAAGCCTGCGGCTTGATCTTTTCCCGTGCAGAGTGGTGTGGGGCGTATAATCCGACCAGACCCTCAGAACGTAGAGAAGGTAGACGCCCGGCGACGGCGACCCACGAAAATTCCGTATTTGGTTCGATCGATTCGAGACATGGGCGCTGAATTACCCGGGCCAGGCTCCTGGAATCAGGCAATTAAGGGCACGGAACTTGGCAGGCCCTTTGCACACAAATTCATAGCAATTGGCCGCGTGATGTTCGATCCAAAGAGCGAAATCGCAACGTCGAGCTCTGAAGTCCGAGACATCGGCGGCGGTTCGTCGACCGCCGTGCCGAGCTGCTGCACGCTCGAGGGTTTCGTGCTCGAAGCTGGCGGCGACGATGGTCTCGCGATTGAATCGCTGGAGGTCGGCACCAGCCTCATCGTCTGCACGTGTAATTCAGAGTATCGATTGATCATTCTCGATGGATCGCGTCGCTCGGTTCTGGTCAAGGGAGGTCTACTGCTCCCAGATGCCACGACAGGCTGCCTTCAGGGCGCCAGCGTGGGTGGCAGCTTTGTCAGAACCGGCTGGATAGGTGTTGGTCTCAGACTCGAAATCCTGGTCGATCGCAAGCGAATCGTCACTTCTCGCGTCCGATCCGTCATCGTCGAGAGTGTTCCTCCTCGTCACTGCGGTTCCAACCTCCCCGCGTAGACGCTCTGGTTCATCGATGAATCGATTGATGGTTCCCGCCCTCGCGGGACTTGCCGTCATTGCCGTCGTCCTGGCGCTGATCTTTCTCTTTCAACGCCGGCTCATGTATTTTCCGTTCGGTCATGTGCCAGCTCCCGACGAAGTTGGTCTCACGAACGTCGAAGCCGTCTCGTTCGGCACTGCCGACGGGTTACGGCTCCAGGGCTGGTTCGTCCCGAGCTTGCAATCGCCGCCGCGCTACACGGTCTTGGTATTCAATGGCAATGCGGGAAATCGCGCGTATCGTGCGGGGCTGGCCGACGTGCTTCGCAAGCATGGTCTCGCGGTATTGCTCTTCGACTATCGGGGCTTTGGCGGCAGTTCGGGAACGCCAACCGAAACTGGGCTCGCCAGCGACAGTCGCGCCGCACGTGAGTACCTCCTCGGTCGACCAGACGTTCAGGCATCACGGATTATCTATTTCGGAGAATCGCTTGGCTCGGCGGTCGCCGTCGAACTGGCGGCAGCGCACGCGCCCGCCGGGCTCATTCTCAGATCGCCGTTTGCCTCGATGACGGAGCTCGGACAGCTGCACTACCCCTTTCTTCCGGTGCGACTGCTTCTGCGGGACCGCTTCCCGTCAGTCGAGCGGATTGGTCGGGTCCGTAGCCCCTTGCTCGTGATTGCGGGCTCGCACGACGGGATCGTGCCGATCGAGCAGAGCCGTCGGCTCTACGACGCCGCTACGACGTCGAAGACGTTCCTGATGATTCCAAACGCCGATCACAACGACGAGGAGCTGCTGGTGGGCGAGGCCATGATCGTCGGAATCATTCGTTTTGTGGAGCAACTGGGGTAACAGGGCGTGGGACCGCCCGTCGTGCATAAAACATGACCGGCAGACCCGCGATCTCGTAAAGTGTTCAGAGTGCCGGCTGCATGGTGGACGGGTGGGAGGTGGCCATGAAGGAACGAATTCTCGCGTTCGTTTCGGTCGTCACAGTCCTATTAACCATTTCGTCGGTCGCACGCCTTCCCGTCACACTTTCAGCTCAGACCACACCTCAACGCGGGGAAGGCTGGGTTCCCCTCCGGACCGCCTGGGGCGATCCAGATTTTCAGGGAATCTGGTCGTACAACGACGACGTCGATACGCCCTTCGAGCGACCCGGACAGTTCGCCGAAAAGGCGATCGTGGAAGACGAAGATGAGGTCGCGGCGCTGCTCAAAGAACGGGCGAGGAGAAACGTCGAGCGTGCCCCAACAATCGGCGGGGAGACTGGGGCAGGGCCCGTGCATTGGTACCGAGTTCTGGGCCGCGAAATCCAATCGAACCTCTCGGGTTGTGGACCCGCCGGACGGACGGGTGCCGTCATTGACGCCGGAGGCGTTGGCGCGGGAGGCGGCGAGAGCGGAAGCCAGACGTCACCGCGGTCCTGCCGACTCGTGGGAGGACCGAAGCTTGTGGGACCGCTGCATAGCCGCACGCGGCGGGCTTCCGCACGTCATCGTCAATCCAGGGAGCTACAACAACATCGTGCAAATTCTGCAAAGCCCTGGGTTCGTCGTGATCCTCCACGAGATGATTCACCAGGCCCGCATCATTCCCGTCGACGGCCGCCCGCATCTTGGCAGCAACGTCCGTCAGTACCTCGGCGATTATCGTGGCCATTGGGAGGGAAACACCCTCGTGGTCGACGTCACGAATTTCACCGACAAAACCGATTTCAGGGGATCACGTGAGACGTTGCATCTCGTCGAGCGTTGGACGCGTGTCGACGCCACCCGAATCAACTACGAGGTGACGGTCGACGATCCGGCAACGTTCACGAAACGGTGGACGGTCGGTGTGCCCATGAAGCAAGACGAGGGGCAGACCCAGATCTTCGAGTACGCCTGTCACGAAGGCAACTACGGGCTTGCGAATATCCTCAGTGCGGCTCGCGCCGAGGAAGTCGCCAAGGGAAAGTGAAGTCGAACACGCCGTGAAGGTTCGTCATCGGTGGTCGGTCTGGATCAGCCTGACCGCGGTCGCGCTGATGCTTGCGGCGACGACGGCCGCGCAGGGACCGTTTGGGAGAGGGTCCGGCCGCTTTGGCCGCATGCCTCCGCGGTTTCGGCCGGCCGATCACGCGGATCGCGCGTTCTCCTTCTGCCGGCTGATGTACGACAGCGTCAGAAGTGAACCCGCGGGTTCTGGATGGCGCACCGACTATCCGTATGCGGACATCAACTTCATGATCCGAGCCTCCGAGCTCACCAAGGCGCACGTGAGCATCAACCGCAAAGGTGATCCCAATCACTGGGTCGTCCGTGTCACCGATGACGCATTGTTCGATTGCCCCTTCGTGATGACTTCGGACGTCGGCACCATCGGGCTCGCACCCGACGAGGCTGCCCGACTGCGCGAATACCTTCTCAAAGGCGGGTTTCTCTGGGTGGACGATTTCTGGGGGACGGCCGCGTGGGAGCAGTGGACGCAGGAGATTGCGAAAGTGCTGCCGCCTTCCCAGTACCCGATCCTCGATGCTCCACGCGACCATGTGGTGTTCAAAACCTTGTTCAACGTCGCGAAGGTGCCTCAGATCACCAACATCGGGTTCTGGCGAGGCGTTGGTGGAAGCACCACGTCCGAGCGAGGTCCTGATTCCGTCGAAGCGCACCTGCGCACCATCAGCGACGGGCACGGTCGCATCATGGTGCTCATGACCTACAACACCGACGTGGCCGACTCCTGGGAGCGCGAAGGCGAGGATCCCGAGTTCTTTCGAAGCTTCTCGCCCGATGGTTACGCCCTTGGGATGAACGTGCTCTTGTACTCGTTGACGCACTGAGCACCGCGCACGGCTTCCGCGGGTTGCGGGTGCTGCACCAGTGACATAAGATCCGGCTTCGGTGAGTCCCACCTCATGAGTGCCCCCCTCCGCGCGATCAGCAGACTCCTCAATTTACGAGAACAGGAAGGCCTGACCGCGGTGATGATGTTCGCGTACTCCTTTCTCGCGATGACGGCCTACAACATCGTGAGACCCGCCACTCGGTCGCAGGTCATCACGTCGCTCGGGGCCGACAATCTTCCATACGTGCAGCTCGCGGCCGGCGTGCTGATTGGTGTGCTGATGCACATCTACGCCCGTTGGATTGCGCGCGTGCGCCACCAGGGCTCGATCTCGACCACTCAATTCGGTGAGGTTTTCATTCTCTTGCTCTTCTGGGTCCTTTTCCAGACCGGGGCAGCGTGGGTATCGGTTGCCTTCTATATGCTCGGTCTCGTTCTCGGCGTTCTGCTCATCAGTCAGTTTTGGGCGCTGGCGAACGAGCTCTACGACGCGCGCCAGGCCAAACGTGTGTTCGGGTTCATCGGCGGCGGCGCGGTACTGGGAGGTGCAACGGGGGCAGGCATTGCGGCGTTTGCCGTCAGAGAGATTGGCACCACCAACCTGCTCCTGGTGAGCGCCGTGATTCTGACAATGTGTCTCTTTCTGGTCGCGGCGATCGTACGAGATCACGATCTCAAGGCGAAGCTTATTGCCATGCGCGATGAGAGAGTCGGCAGTGGTGAAGCCATACGACTGCTCCGTTCGTCGCGACATCTGCAAATCATTGCCACGGTGATTGGCCTGGCAGCGATGGGTTCGACCGTCATCGACCAGCAGCTCAACATGGCGGCTGCAGCAATCAAGGGGGCAGGCTCGACCGACGAAATCACCGCATTTCTCGGACAAGTGACGTTCTACCTCTCGATTGCCGGCTTTTTCATTCAGGTTGCGCTGACGAGCCGCATTCAGGCGTTTGGTTTGGGCTTTGCGCTGCTCATCCTGCCTGTGAGCCTTGGGGTCACCGCGACGATCATGTTGTTCAATGCCGCGCTCTGGGCGCCGGCCGTCGCACGTGGGCTCGACAGTGCGTTGCGCTACACCGTTGACAAAACCACCCGCGAAATTCTGTTCTTGCCATTGCCCACGGAGCTGAAGTACCCGGCCAAGCCATTCGTCGATGTCACGGTGGACCGGTTTGCACGGTCGCTGGCGGCGGTTCTGCTGCTCGTGTTGATCAAGCCGTGGGGCCTGGGCCTCGACTGGCAGCGGCTCGGCTATGCGAGCCTCACCATCACTGTCTTGTGGATCGTCGTGGCGTTGCGCGCGCGGCGTGAGTATCTGGCCACGTTCCGCCGGGGTCTGGAGACGAGGACTGTCGAGCCGGCAAGCATGGGAATTGGTGGTCTCCAGGATGCGGCCACGCTCGAAACGCTCGTCGAGGAACTGTCTGAACCCGATGAAGCGCGGGTCCTCCACGCGATTGACATGCTCGAGACGCTGGACAAGCGAAATCTGATCACACCGCTGTTGCTGCACCATGACTCGCCCGCGGTCCGAGCTCGTGCGCTCCGGGTTCTGGAATCGGCGCGGGCCGTCGTGGCCGCCCGGTGGATTCCGGCCATCGAGCGGATGCTGAAAGACGACACGTCCGTGGTTCGCGCGGCGGCTGTTCGGGCGCTGGCCTCGGTACGTAAGGAGGAAGCGTCGTCCGTCATGCGGCGGTATCTCGATGACCCCGAGCCGCGCGTGGCGGCGATGGCGGCTGCCGTGCTGGCCGATGGCGGCAGCCGCGACGATGCGCAGGCGGCGGAAACCACGTTGAAGCGATTGACGGACGACAGTCGCGCCATCGCGGCGCCGGCACGACTGGAGGCTGCGGCCGCGCTCGGGCACATCAAGAATCCGGCCTTCCGCGGGCTGCTCTTGCCGCTGGTGTCGGACCCCGACCTGAACGTGGCTCGAACAGCCCTGCTCAGCGCACGCCCGCTCGGACCCAACGATGCGTTGTTTCTTCCGAAGCTGATCGCGCTGCTTGGCCACCGGGAGCTGAAGCCGGTGGCCCGGGAAGTGCTCGCCAGCTACGGTCACTACTTTCTCGACGCGCTTGAATTCTTCCTCAAGGATCCCGATGAAGATGTCTGGGTGAGGCGCCATATTCCTGGGACGCTCGCCTCGATTCCGACTCAGCGCTCCGTGGACATCCTCTACGGCGCCCTCGGCGAGGCGGATGGGTTCCTCCGGTTCAAGCTCATCGCCGCGATCGAGCGGCTACGCCGCGAGCACCCGGAGCTGGTGTTCACACTCCAGCCGCTCGAACAGCTGCTCCTCAAGGAAACCTCGCGCTTCTATACGTATTTGACGCTGCGCTACAACATTACGCAGCACGATTCGAACGGCTCGGGATCGCTCATCATGCGGGCGCTGGACGACAAGCTGGAGCGGACGCTGGATCGGATCTACCGTCTGCTGGGACTGATCTATCCATGGAAAGACATCGACGCGGCGAGACATTTCATCGCGCTCGGCGATCGGCGTGCACGGGCAGGTGCGCTCGAGTACCTGGACAATCTGCTGACCGGCGTCATGCGCAAGCGCGTGATGCCCATCCTCGAGAATACGACCCTCGAGGAAAAAGTGCGACATGCGAACTCGGTGCTCAAGAGTCGTCCGCGTGACCTGGAGGACACGCTCGCCCAGCTCCTGCACGACGATGACCCGGTGATTGCGACTGCGGCTATTCATTTCGTGGAGCGCCGTGCGCTGTGGGGCCTCGTCGACGACCTGGATTACGTGATTGTGCACACATCAAACAATTCCTATGTGGTGGAGGCGGCATCGTGGGCCGTTGCGGCCTCCCGGCGCAACGGCGCGCGTCCGGTCGCCCGATACCCGCTTCCGGTGGTGGAGCTCGTCGAGCGGCTCCGCGGCATCGTGCTGTTCGACGGGGTTTCGGTGGACGAACTGTTCCGGATTGCCAGCACGGGGCGACAGGTCTGGCACGATGCGAACCGCGAACTGGGTCGGCATGGCGATCAGCTCGACGAGGTGCAGTTCCTGCTGGATGGACGTGTCCGGCTGTCCAGTGATGACGGAACAGTGGAGGACTCGTGCGCACCCGCTGCGCTGGCGTTCGAGGAAATGCTCGAGGGCAGCCCCCTGCGGCACACGATTCGCACGACCGACCCGGCGATCTGTCTCGTGTTGAGCGGCGAACAGTTTCGCACCATGTTGTCGGACAACAGCCTCCTGGTCCAGGGACTGTTCCGCATGCTCCTGGCGGTGCCAGCAGCTCAGCGGTGGCGAACCGTGTATAGACCGTCGACCGCCGACGTGAACGGTTGGAAGCCGACGCTCGGGGGCGCAATGCCCGCGCTCGACAAGGCCATCCAACTCCGGCACAACCCCTTGCTCGGTCAGGCGACAGTCAACCAACTGCTCGATCTGGCCGTCGTCGCACGTGAGATCCCGCTCCAGCAAGACATGGTGCTCTTCTCCGAAGATGATGGTCCGGCCATTTATCACGTACTTGCCGGATACATCCGCCTGGACGCCAACGGCGCCGATCTCATCGAGGCCGGACCGGGCGCGACGATCGGAATCGCCGAAACGCTGGCGGGTGTGTCGCTCGGGCGTCGGGCGACCGTCAGCCAGCCCGGTCACGCACTGCGTATCGATCGAAGCGAGCTCCTCGACGTCGTCGAGGATCACGTCGATTTGCTGCAGGGGATTTTCAGTGGGCTGCTGCGGAGCCGTATGTAGCGCGGGCCTTTCAAGGCCCGCGTCACACACGCGGGGGCTGAAGCCCCGGGCTACTTGGTCAGGGCCGGCGCCGGCGCCAACGGGAGGGCTTCTCGATTGGTTTCGTAAATTGCGGTCAGCTTGTCTCCCTCGATTTCGAGCGCTGAAGCGCGTCCACCCGGAAAAAACTTTCCGTTCAGCATCCCGGTATCGATCTGAACGACCCGGCCTCCAAACCGTGCGGCAATGCTGCGGCCACTGCTGACGGTGTGGCCAATCACGATGGTTTTGGCACCAAGTCTCTCGAGCGTCATGTCCAGCTCGGCGGCGATGGTGGCTTCGGGGTCCGAGGCCAACCCGCGGTACCAGAGTGGCCCGGTTTCGCTGTTGGACAAGGCCTTGGGATCGCTTGCCGTTGTCGAGGCGACGAGTTCGGCGCGCACCATTTCGTTGACCGTTTTGCAACCGAGCGTCGCCGTCGCGGGATTGATTCCTCCATGCACGAACACGACGTCGTTGATTTTCACCATCGTGTCGTGCGTGCGCAGCCAGCGTCCGTAGTCGCCGTTAGGACCGAACTCGATGAGCATTTCCACGGCCCCGAGCGGTGTTTCCTGCTCGAACCGGCGACGGTAGGCGGCGTCATCGAACGGCTGACCGCCGGCCTTGGCCTTGGCAGCGGCAGCAGTAGACACTCTTTCATACACGCGGTCCCTGGTGTCCTGGGACGTCCCGACTCGAAAGGCCGCGTACTCTTCCTGACTCACGTCGCGAAGGTCCCCGAGCAACCTCATGACTTCGTGGTTTCCGAGGAGGGCATGGACTCTTCCGCCGGCGCGGGACGCGTCGCGTTCGAGTCGGCGCAGCAGGTCGAGCGCCCGACGCGATTCGGCGCCACGATCGACCATGTCGCCGGTCTGCACGAGCACCGCCCGTCCGCCACTCCAGCGCTCGCGGTCGTCGATGAGCCCAGCGGCACGCAGAATGGCGACAAACCGATCGTACGCGCCATGGACGTCACCAACGGCAACAATGCGCTCCTTCGTCGTGATGGCGCACGAATCGGGAGCCGTCTGCGCACCCCCCGGCAGCGTCGCCGCGAGACACGCCGCGACTGTTGCCGCAGCTCCAAGACGTTCCCCAAGGTGCATCAACTTTCGACCTTTGACCTTTGACCTTAAATTTGGAGCATCCCCGTGCTGTCGCCGAACTTCTCGGTCCGCACATCCAGCTTGTCGAGCACGGCCACGAGAAGGTTGGACATGGCCGTGTCCTTGGGATTTCGAATGTGGCGCCCGCCCTTCAGGCGACCCGACGCGCCTCCGGCCAGGATAATCGGCAGATCGGTGTGATTGTGCTGGTTCCCGTCGCTCATGCCGCTGCCGTACAGCAAGAGGGAATGGTCCAGCAAGCTCCCCTCGCCATCGGGGGTCGCGCGCAGCTTCTCGAGAAAATAGGCGAAGAGCGTGACGTGATACCGATTGAGAACCGCGAAACGGTCCTTGTTTTCCTGCACGTTCGAATGGTGGGAGAGCACGTGGAACGCGTCGCGGACGCCACTCTTCGGATACACCGCATTGCTGAGCTCTTTGGCCAGCAGCAACGTGGAGACGCGGGTGATCTCAGCCTGCCACGCCAGCACTTGCAGATCGAACATCAGCCTGATGTGCTCTTCGACGTCGTTTGGCACCCCGGTTGGAGCCGTCGGCACGGCCAGGTCGTCTGACATCTGCGCGCCGGCCTTCTGGACCCGCCGTTCGATTTCGCGCACATCGCTCAGGTACTGGTCGAGCCGGCTCCGATCGGTGACCGGCAGCTTCCGCTGAAGGAGAGCCGCCTCTCCCGTCACGGAATCCAGAAGGCTCAGCGACTGCTCACGCCGCGATTTCCGCTGAGCCGCGGTGTTTCCGTCACCGAACAACCGTTCGAAGACGACCTGCGGGTTGTTCTGCATTGGAAGCGGTGAGTTCGGCCCCTGCCACGAGATCGTGTCCCGATAAGAACAGCTCAGACCGTCGCCGCAGTTGAGACTGGTGCCCTCGATCATCAACTCCATTGAAGGCAGTGGCGTATCCTGTCCGATCTTCTGGGCGGCAAGCTGGTCCACGGTAATGCCGAGATGCGCCTGGGCTCCAACCTTTGCAAACGCCCCACTCAGGAACGATGCGGCAGACCGGTTATGGTTGGCGGTGGCGCCGCTCCCGTAAGCCAGTGCGTGCCTGAGATCGCTGATGACATTGATCTGGTTTTGAAACGGTTTGAGGGGTTGCAGGACCTCGGGCATCTCGAATCCGGTCCCCTCCGCGGCAGGCGTCCATTTGTTCATGATGGCGCCGTGCGGAAAGTAGATGCATCCCAGCCGTGTGCGCGGCCGGCTCGCGGACTGGCTCCACGCCGTGGCCGCCGGGATCATCGATTCGAGAACCGGCAGCGCAATCGTGACGCCTACACCGCGCAGGAACGTCCGCCGGGGCAGGGCAGTCTTGGAAATGAACATGGGCTGATCCTAGCGTAGTTATCAGTTTTCAGTACGTAGGCCGGACCTTCAGGTCCGGCGAGCGGCGGGGCTAAAGCCCCGCCCTACGTACTTCAGGGTGCGCGTAGTTCGCGATCCGCCTTTCTTCGCATCTGGAATGGCGCGCTCTCGATCACACCAAGCATGAGCGACGAGAACCGGGAGTCGTTTGCCGCGGCGCGTCGGACGATGGACCGAACCGTGGGCATGTCGGTGTAGTGCATCGGCCTCCCCAGCGCATAGATCATGAGCTTTTCGGTGGCGGTCGTGACAAATGCTTCCGATCGGCTCAAGAGCGCCCGCCGCAGATCGGCCGGTCCGTTCAAGGCTGTGCCGTCTACAAGTTGTCCCGAGGCATCAATGCGGGTCGTCCCATCGAGTTCACGCCAGGTCCCCACCAGATCGAAGTTCTCGAGCGAAAAACCCAGAGGGTCCATGATTTTGTGGCACGACGCACACACGGGATTGGCGCGGTGTTGCTCCAGGCGCTGTCGTAACGACGTGGTGGTGTTCGTTTCGCCCTCGCCCAGGTTCGTTTCGACGCCGGGGGGTGGCACCGGAGGCGGCGTCCCGAGAAGATTTTCAAGAATCCACTTGCCGCGCGATACCGGTGAGGTTCGCGTGGCCACGGAGGTGACCGTCAACATGCTCCCGTGCCCAAGCAGACCCCTGCGCGGGCTGGACGGGCCGAGCGTGACCCGCCGGAAGTGGCTGCCACGGATGTTCGGGATGTTGTAGTGGCGCGCCAGGCGCTCGTCCACGAAGGTGTAGTCGGCATCGAGCAGGTCGACCAGGCTCCGGTCTTCGCGAACGATGGCGCCGAACAGCAATTCGGTTTCGCGCCGGAAGGCCTGTCGCAGGTTCTCGTCGAAATTCTTCGCCTCGGTCTCCACGTTCGCGAGCTCACGCAGGTAGAGCCACTGTCCCGCGAAGTTCTGGATGAGGGCGTCGGACTTCGGGTCGGCAAGCATCCGCTTGACCTGACGTTCGAGCATTGCCCGATCGCGAAGCCGTCCCTTGCTCGCAACGTCCAGAAGCTCGTCGTCTGGAATGCTGCTCCATAGGAAAAATGACAAGCGAGAAGCGAGCTCGAGATCGCTCAACCGATAGACCGTACCAACAGGCAGTGTCTCGGGCTCTTCTTCGACGCGGTACACGAACCGCGGCGCGACGAGGACGCGCGCAAGCGCGTGCTGGATGCCCGTGTCGAAGTCGCCTTCCTGACGCCCCTGTCGATAAAAGTCCATCAACGTGTCAATCTCAGCGTCGGTGACCGGTCCTCGATATGCCCGGCGCGCGAGCGTCGACAGGATCTTGGTCGCGCAAGGAAGTTCGGCGTTCGGTGTCGCCGGCCGACAAATGAAAATTCGGCGCCGGCTTGGGGTGTCGCCGGTTCCGGTCGGTTTGAACGGCCCTGTGATGAGCAGGTTCTGGACGCCGCCAGGATTCGTGAAGACGGCATTCGTCCGGAAGTCCGAAAACACTTCGTCGACACCGGCCGATCGCTGGCGATCGACCAGCGCTATGCCAACGACGTGGGGTCCTGCGAGAACTGGAACGGTGAACTTGCGCGGGTTTGCGACGTCGATTTTTTCGCCGTCGAGGGTGACATCGATGAGGGCCCCGCCAGGAATTCCACCACCAGGCCCACCGCCGGTCACCGTAAATTCGTATTCGGCGTCGAGCGGAAACGTGTGCCGGATGAGCATTCCGCCGCGGGTGCCAAGCGGAAGACCTTCGATGTGACGGTCGTGAGACAGGCCGGCAGGCGCGGCATAGGTCACCTGGTAGGGACCGAGCGTGCGATCGCCCACGGCCTGGCGGCTGATCTTCATCGCGGCGGAGACATATCCCTGAATCAGCGAGGGAGAAACTCCCAATGCCTCCGCGATATTGTCAAACCCTTCACTCGAACCGTCGGCCGGCAACAGCGTCGCGACGTCGATGTCCAGCGCGAGGAGGTCGCGAATGGCGTTCCCGTACTCCGTGCCATTCAACCGGTGGAGGGCCGGAGTTCCAAGATTGGCGCCAGGAACCGCCGCCCGGTCGAGCCGTGCCTCGAGCTCGGATGCGAACGCATCGAGCGCGGCTCGTTCGGGACGACGGGCGCCACTCGGCGGCATCATGCCCGTTCTGATCTTCCGGACGACTTTCTCCCATGTCTCTGCATTCGCGGCAACCTGCGAAATGTCCAGCATGTCGAGCGCCAGATCGGCGGTCTTCATCCGTTGGTTGTGGCAGGTGATGCAGTACCTGTTTGAGAAGAGTGGACTCTGCACCGGCAACCGGACTTTGCCCCGTGAGTGGTTTCGCCGCCTCGACCGATTGAAGACGGCTCCCCTCCATTGTCGCCGTCACGAGGACGAGAAGTACAAAATGAAGTCTCAAGTCTGAAGGCACAAGTCTGAAGAAGATTCTTGAGACTTCTCTTGAGACTTCTGACTTTAGCCTTGAGACTTTAAGTAAGGTCATGGCTGGGCTGAGCCCGATTTGGAAGTCAGCTGCTTGATCATCTCAATCGAGCTGGGTTTCGGTCGGGCGGGATGGGTCGCAAGAAATACGCCTTCCGCCCAGGTCAGCGGTGTTCGACCTTCCTTGTCCTTGACATCCAGTTTGGCGCCCTTATCCACAAGGAACTGAATGATGTCGTCCGATCCACGGTTGGCCGCACCGTGCAGCGCGGTCAGTCCCATGGAATTGACCGCATTGACGTCCATGCCGAGCTCCCAGCAGAGCTTCACCGCTTCCAGCAATGCTTTCGTGCCTTCATCGTAGGTTTGAGCGACCACCCAGTTGACCCCGGCGGCTGCCATTAACGCCGTCGTCCCGCCAATGGTGGGAATCTGGGGATCGGCTCCGTGTGCGAGGAGAAGACGCATGACCTGCAGATCGCCCGACAACGCCGACGTCAGAAAAGGTGTCTGACCGGTGAAGTCCACCCATGACAGTGAGCCTGTGACACGAAGCATCGCGCGCCTGATGGGGGGTACTTCCTTTGTCCGGACATTGGGATTGGCACCGCGTGCGAGCAATGCCTCGATCAGGTTGAAAAGGGGCGCACGGTCAACGCTGTTTTCGAACGTGGCGTTGTCCACGTCCATGTTGCGCGTCTCCACCGCCGCCCATAGCGGTGTCCGGCCGTACCAATCGCTTGCGTTGATGTCGGCTCCGTGGTCCATCAGGAATCGGGCGACATCCACGTGGTTGTTGGAGATGGCCATGACGAGCGGTGTGATCCCGTTGGCATCGGCCTGATTGACGTCGGCACCGGCCGACACGAGAATCCGAGCCGTCTCGAGCCGGCCGTCGCGCGCGGCAAACAACAGAGGAGAGAGGCCTCCGGGAATAGGCGCTCGCGAGCCGCGTTCGGGTAAGCCACCGCGGACAATGCCGATGCCATGCCCGAATCCGGGAACCGAATTTGGCAGCACCCATCGCGGGGCTTCACCGGTCCTCGTTTTGACGTTGACCTCTGCGCCGCGTTCGACCAGAAAGCGGACGACCTCAGGATGGTTTTGGCGGACCGCCAGCATTAATGCTGTCTGCTGAAAGGTTGGATCGCGGGCATCGAGGGTTGCCCCGCGATCGAGCAGCTCCCGAATCGCGTCCAAGGTGCCAACCCGCACGGCGGTCATCAAAGCAGTTTCGCCGGTGGGATCGCTCGAATTGGGATTCGCGCCCGCTTCGAGCAGCAACCGGATCATCGCCGCATTTCCGTTGGCGCATGCCAGATGGAGTGGGGTCACCCCATAGCGATCGGCCCGGGTGGCATCGGCGCCGGCTCGCGTCAACAGGCGAGCGGTCTCGATGTCGTCCACGCGCACGAGCCAGTGCAGCGCCGGAGTTCCATCGCTCCCGGGTGCGTTGACATCAACACCCTGCGCCAGCAGGGCACGGACGCCGACGGTATCGCGTTTCATCGCCGCCTCTGCCAGGCGAGCATCGCCGGCCGCCTCGACGGCGGTGCCAGGGACGGCGACGAGACCGATCACGAGCGCGGAGATAACCAGGGAAGCATTCCAGGATCTGAACGAGCGGAAGGGGGTGTCAGGCACACATCTATTTAACCAAGGAATTCGTGCTCTGACTAGGAAATCCGATTGAAGTGTGAGACGATTCGCACGTTCGCGCGGAGCTGCGCCCTGGGCGTAAAAAAGGCTCCGCGTCGCTAGAAATCGATTAATCAATTGCCTCGCTATGCGGGGCAGCGGCCCCGGAGCCTTTATATGGTCAATCGATCCCGTCCATCGCAGCAGAAACGGCACCGAGAGCAAGGCCGCAAGGAGAAACAGAAGTTGAAGGCGGAACGGCGCCTCGAGGCGAAAGCTCGGCGCGCCGCGACCCCCAGAATCCAGGGTGTCGATGCCGACATCGCCGATATCATCCCGGGCCCGCAGCCACCGCGAGAGGATTGATTCGCGATTTCACGGCTCCGCCCCGCAACCCGGCTCGGTCCCGCCTACGCCAAGGCTCCGGCGAGGCTCGCCGTAGCTCGGAGAGCGAAGGCGGCGCTTGCGCCCTTCGATGCACTCGGGGCGCCCAGAGCCCGTCGAAGGGCGGGAGCCCCCGGGCCCCGCGCCGCTCCCTCGAGCGCGCCTAGCTGTCGTTGGCCATGCGAGTTCTCCGTCGTCGGTCGAGCGTCTCGAGGACGGTCTGCACCGCTTCATTTTCCTTGTTGCGGAGTTCTCGCTGAATTCCGGGGATCATGTACCACGCCCGTAGCGACTTGTAGACTTCGTTTTCCTGGGTCTGCAGCTCGGAAGCACTTTTCTTGGCCGGAGGGGGCATGAGCGCCTCTGTCTTTGTGACGAGTGTGACCGACTGCCTGAACATGCCCGGCGGTGTGATCCGCCGGGCGTCGATGACCGATCCTGAAGGACTACCAGCGCGGTTCGCGACGGCTCGGACCCCGGCCGCCGCCGGCCCCGGCAAATTCCGGCTTGGGCCGCGCTTCGTTGACGACGATGGCGCGCCCGCCGAGTTCGGTCCCATTGAACCGCTGAATGGCCGTCTGGGCATCCTCTTCCGTTTGCATCTCGACGAACGCGAACCCGCGCGCACGCCCGGTTGCCATGTCCCGCATGACGCGCACCGATTCGATGGCGCCCGCCTGCTCGAACAGGTCCTGGAGCTCGCCCTCGCTGGTGCTGAACGGGAGGTTACCGACGAACAATTTCCGACTCATGAATTTCTCTCCTACCTCTAATAGAACCTAGCCTGAGTGGACCATCCACTCTGCCTGCAGCGTAGTGTGAGGAACGAGTCGAGGAACAGCTCGGTCGGCTCAAACAGCGGGGAAAGCGTAGCGGCTAAATTCGAATTGGCAGATTATAACACAAAAAGGCACGGTACGTGCATCTTCCGTCGGAGCTACCGCAATGATTGCAATCGTTTGGCAATTCGAGGTGAGCAGCGGGTGCAATGCCGAGTTCGAGGAGTTCTATGGCGCCAACGGCGCCTGGTCTGCGATGAACCGTCACAGTCGCTCATACCTGGGCAGCTCATTCCTGCGCGACCAGACCCGGCCCTCGCGGTACCTGATGATGGAGTACTGGAGCGAGATGCTCATTTACGAACGCCATCAGATTAGTCAACAACAGAAGATCGCGGAGCTCGAAGCCCGCCGGGACGAACTGGTTACACAGATGGAAGCGCTCGGCGTGTTTACCGCGCTCGACGTCCCGGACCGTACCGGACCAACCTGGTCGCAACGACGATAGAGAGCCTTCGGCGATCAGGCGACAACCATTTGCAAAACCGACAGACCTGTCCCTTCACGCCCCATCCGGCGACAAATCAGTCCGTCTGTCGACTGCTCGAGTCGGTGTGTCCGCTCAGTTGCCCGAAGCGATTGGAGGTGTCACCGCATAGCGCCCGCTGGAACCATCCTTGCACCGGCAGTTGAATGATCACGGTTGTCACAATCGACAGTGTGAGAAACCACTGACGACCAATCGTTGACAAGCCTTCGCCCACACATCAGCAGTGTCATAGTTACGCGGACCCGCCAAACGTACGCGATCCGTCAAGAGAAGGACACATCGATGCATCGACCCGAGATGGGAACCTTGCTTGAGCATTTGACCGACGAGCTGAACAACTTCGAGGATATTGCCAAGTACCTCATGCCCCAGCCGGGTGAACTTCCCGACATCGCGGGAATCGATGTGTTCGGTGGCACCCTCGCACTCAACGGATCCGTAGGTGGCGATCACATCATCTATGTCGATTTCAAACAACGGTACGATCTCCAGGCCAGAATCAACCGTGCGATCCACGAAGGGAAGCCCGAGCTTGTTGAGAACCTGAAGCGCTGCCAGAAAATGGCTGGGATCGTGGTCATTGATGTCGAGGGGCATCAGGTCACCGATGCGCTACTAGCGGCCATGATGCACCAGGCGTTTCTTCTGGGGTCGATCTACGAATTGGATATGTTCGGGCATATCACGAAGCGGCTCTTTGAGAATCTGAACACGCGCTTCCACAAATCATCCGGCGAGCGCAAGTTCATCTCCATGATTTATGGAGAAATCTCGGACGACGCGATGTTCAGGTTCATTTCCGCGGCACAGCCGCTGCCCGCCGTCTTCTCCAAACGGTACGATCGTTTCATGGAGGTCAGTCAAGACCTCTGTGTGTCGTTCCCTCCTATCGGGCTTCTGCCATCGCTCCACGTGACCGACCGCCACACGACGAACAGCGTGCTGGGCTTCAAAGATCACTATCAACTGAACGAGTGGATGCTGATGGGAGAGGGCGACATTCTGCTGCTGCATACGGACGGCCTGTCGGAACACGCCACGCGGACCGAGGCTTACTTTCCGGATCGTCTTGAAAGGACGCTCAGTCAGGTCAAGGAGCGGAGTGCAAAGGAGATCTTTGAAGCCATCAACCAGGACGTCCTGGCGTTCGGCCAGCCTTCCGATGACATCAGCGTAATCGTCATCAAGCGGAAATAGGGCTGGTTGCCAATTGTTGCTCGATTTTGCCCATGATCGACGGCAAAGGTGATGGACCTGAAGTGTGAGATAATAACGAAGGAGGTTTAGAGCGTAGGTATTGAGATTTCTCCGGAGCCATCCTGCCCGTTGACTCTCGCTCAAAAAGAGCGCCCTCACGTTCAATAGTCCATTTGCATCCACACAGTTCGTCTCGTCGTCGTTCGCGCCCCGGACGACGCCAGCATTCGTCTACCATTCACCGTCGTCAGACACCGCGGCCGGCACCGCCCGCCGCCGTTCAATGGATCGCGCACGATCCGGCGCCGCTCCAGTTTGCCGCGCTCGAATTGGACGAGCGGCTCCTTCGAGCCGTCGCAGCGCGGGGCTTCGAGCAAACCACTCCGATCCAGAGCGCGACGTTCCCGCTGATCCTGGCGGGGGCGGACGTGATTGCGTGCGCTCAAACGGGCACGGGCAAGACCGCGGCGTTCCTGCTGCCGATCCTGCAGCGCCTGCTGACAGCCGGCTCACGCGCGGATGCCCCGGTCCGACAGACCTCGACGAGGGTACTCATCCTTGCGCCGACGCGCGAGCTGGCCGTCCAAATTGACAGCGACGTGGATGGATTCGCCTATGACACGGGGTTGTCGAGTGTGGCGGTCTACGGCGGTGTCGGCGCGGCTGCTCAGTCGCATGCGCTTCGCGCCCCGGCCGACCTGGTCGTGGCCACCCCCGGGCGACTGCTGGATCATGTTCGGAGCAGCGTGACGCGATTTGATGGTTTGGAAGTGCTGGTGCTCGATGAAGCCGACCGGATGCTCGACATGGGTTTCTGGCCCGATGTCCGACGCATCGTCGAGGGCCTGCCGAGCGTGCGCCAGACGCTGTTCTTTTCGGCGACGATGTCTGACGACGTGTTCCATTCGGCCTCGCAGATCATGCGCGACCCCCAGATGATCCGAACTGGCAGCGGCGTCAGGCTTCCAGGCGCCATCGCACATCACATGCATCAGATAGCCGCGTCGGACAAGACAACCTGGCTGGCCACGTTCCTTCGTCGCACGGGCGGTTCGACACTCGTCTTCACCAGAACGAAGCACGGTGCCGAGCGTCTCAGTCGACGGCTCACGAGGGCTGGCGTGCGCTGTGCCGCGATTCACGGCGACCGGACGCAGGGTCAGCGGAGCGCAGCGATCGAAGGATTCCGAAGTGGACGCTACACCGCGCTCGTGGCCACCGACATCGCGGCACGTGGTCTCGACATCGACGGCATCGGTCACGTGGTCAACTATGACCTGCCCGACAGCCCTGAGGCCTACCTTCACCGTGTCGGCCGCACGGGCCGCGCAGACGCCGCCGGTACAGCCCTCACGCTGGTCGGCCTTGAAGAACTCGGGGACCTTCGAACCATCGAGCGGTCGCTCAACATTCGTTTCTCCGACGCGCGGACATCGGCCAGCAACAGCCACACGCCTGAACCCAAACTCGAACGGTCTACCGTCGCGTGAGGCTTCTGTATACCGCTTCGATGAATCTGTCGGTTGCCCACGGGCCGGACGTTGCCCCGTACCGGGTGTCGTAATCAGCGGTGGGTCTTGCCGCCTTGACTTGATCGAGCGTTGCGCCCGAGTTCACCAGCGCCCGAATCCGGTCGCGAACGATCACGACCATATCCCGGTATTCGACCACCTCGTGCTCATCCGACAGGTACCCATGGCCCGGAACGACCAACGTGCCGCCCTCGCCCTGGTGGCGGTAGACGGTCCGGGCGAGAATGTCGTTGAGCGCCTTGATTTCACCCTCAATGCTGCCGCCATCGCTTGGATCAATGCGCGGGTAGTGGGTCGTCGTGAAGATGTTCCCGGTGACGATCACATCGGCGCGTCGAAAATGCACGATGCTGTCCCCATCGGTCACCGCGTTCGGTTCCCAGAACATCTCGATAGCGTCGTCGTTGTGAAAAGTCCGTCTGCGGTCTTCCACGAACGTATCGCTGGGAATGGCTTCGGCAGGACGCTCGAGCGCGATCATTCGGCTCTGGACGTTCTGATGCGAGATGATCGTCGCGCCAATTCCTGCGTCCCGAAATTGAAGTGAAAAGAAAGTTCCTCTGAGGCTGGGATCGGACCCCGATGCTCGCAGCTTCGCGTTGCCGCCTGATCGGTCCTCACGGAAGCTGGTATTGGCAATGAACTGGATCGGCTTGTCGCTCAACTGGCGAATGGCCGCGATGGTCTTGTCCGCCAAGCGGCCCGTGCCCGTATCGACCACCAGCGGTCCTTCGGTCCCGATCTGCACGACGATATTGCCTTCGTCGCCGACGAGCATGTAAAGGTTGTTGCGGATCGGCCACACGTGAATCTCGCCGTCACGTGGCTCAGGGTCCACGGCCTGGCTCGTCAGGTGAATTCCTGCGGCAGGTCTGGTCCTGGCAATACCTTCGGCATCTGTCGCCGCGTCGGATCGAGTCGTGGAACGAGGGTACATGGTCTCGGCCCCGCCGAGATACGCGACGAGCGGCACACGGTACCGGTCCCCGAACTCTCTGAAGAACGGGTTCTGCCCAAAGAGATAGTTCGGCACTTCGTCCGCCGCTCGGCCCGCGATCTGCTCGCCGTCGTCGCAAGGGAACAACCAGTTCTGATGGTCTACGGGCTGACGGAAGAAATCCGTCGTCTTGATGAGCGGTTCCGTCAGATAGACAGGGTCGGTGACGACCGCCGTATGCGTCAGGTGGTCCCCGTGGCGAACAAAGAACTCCAAGACTGTTGCTTGATCGCTTTCGGGAAGCCCATTGCGCCGAAGCCAGCCCTGCTTGAGGTGAGTCGTCCGGACCTCGAGGGCGTGGCCTACGAATCGTCCCGTCGAAAAGCCCATCCAGCTGTGAGACGCGTACGCCGGCGGGTGCGGGCGACCATCCATCCAGATTGTCCGCTTTCCCTCGAACGTCTGGTTGTACCAATGAATGGCAATCAAGCGATGCGTGTGCGGATCCCTCTCTTCCCACGCTCTCGCGTTTCCAATGGCGCGAATCTGGTAGGGGGCGACGTATCCGTCGCACTGGTGGTGTCGCAGCGTCACACGGGATGCGTTATAGGAGAGCCCAAACAAGCGCGCGGCCTCGTTGATCGGAAATCCCCCGTAATCGGCGGTCTCGGGACCCGCTCCGCGCTCCATCGCATCCTCGTGCAGTGCGGAGGTCCAGTATCCGGAGATGTCCAGCGCTGGCGAGGGAGCGTCTCGGCCGGCAGGCGGTGCCTGGCCGAGCAGCCCGACACACATCAGGAGAACACACACGCACGAAACGATGTGAACTGAGGTCTTCATCGGCACTCCTGAGCGCACCATCGCACGCCCGCTGGCTGGTCCGGGGCCTGCCATTATCGAGCCGAGCACGGCGTTGGATTCCAGCCCGACGCATCGCTCTGCTTCTTGAAGTGCGTGCTCGTCCAGAATGGCTGTGTCAGGTAGGCCGGGTCGACGAGCTCCGTCGACACGACGAGCAGCGCGTCACCATTCGGGAGATCGAGCCGGTCGAAATATTCCGTCATCACCGCGCTGGCGCTGTAGGGTACGCCGTTCTTTCGGAGATATCCGGGTTTCATCCCGGTGGTGACGACCTTCAACGAACCGCCTGGCGGCAGAGCGGCGGCGAAAAATCCCCTGGCGCCCATCACGCTCGTGGCGCGATCCCAGCTGGCCACCGACACGCCCTGCCAACCACCGCTTGGCTGTACGGGGCGTGCGAAACGCAAACGCGCGCGTCTGCATTCCTGCGTCGGTCTCGAGCTTGATCGTTTCTTCGTCCTGCCAGGTGATGTGGAGCCGCCCGGGGATGCGCATGATTCCACCCGCTCCATGCGCTCTGCACTGCTCGCCGGTCGCTTCATCTCTGGCCGGATCCCACGCGTCAGCCACCTTGCGGCCCGTGGAGTTCAACGGGACGCCGATGTAGTCACCTCTCAGGGGCGTTACCATCCGATAACGCCAATCCTCGGTGACGAGAGACACCCAATACCCGGTGAGGTCCACAGGAGCGGCAGCCCTGGACGACGACGGTGGCTGCTGAGGCGGCCCACCACGTTGACCGCGCATGGTCGCGGAACCCAGCAGCGTCGCCAGCAACACGGCGACAGCCCACATCAGATTACGAGACCCTCGGTTCACACCCATCCCCTTTGTATTGGCGCACCCAAGCGCACGACAATCCGCAACTGATCAGGGTCCATACTTGGCGTGAATTTTCGCACATCGCTACTTCTGCTCGTAGACGGTGTGGCCGGCGATGATCGTCTTTCTGACCGTCGTCGTCAGGATCTCGCGCGGCGGCACCTCCATGATGTCCTTCGAGAGGATCAGGATATCCGCCAGCTTGCCAACGGTGAGCGAGCCGAGTTCTTTCTCTGCGTGCGCGGCATAGGCGGCGTTGATCGTGAACGACTTCAAGGCCTGCTCGCGAGTCAGGCGCTCGGCGGGCATCCAGCCGCCCTCCGGGCTGACCCGTCGGGTCCTGGCGCGTGATCGCGGCATAGAAGCCGAGCATCGGGTTGGCCGACTCCACGGGAAAGTCGGAGCCGTTCGCAATCATCGCCCCGCTCTGAATCAGCTTCTGCCACGCGTAGGCGCCCTCCTCGGCGCGCTGCGGGCCGACGCGCGCCGGCACCCAGAGCATGTCGGAGGTGGCGTGCGTTGCCTGCATCGAGGCGATGACGTTCAGCCTGGCGAAGCGCGGGATCTCGGCCGCATCGAGAATCTGCGCGTGCTCGTTGCGCATGCGCAGGTCGCGCGCGCCGGGGACCTCGCGCTGCACGCGCTCGAAGACGTCCATGACGAGCCGGTTCGCGCGGTCGCCGATAGCGTGGATGCAGGTCTGGAATCCGGCCTTCGACGCCTCGAGCGTCTGCGCGTAGATCTGGTCCGGCGGCGTCGTGAGAATGCCGGTGTTGCCGGGCTCGTCGGCATACGGCTCGAGCAGCGCCGCGCCGCGCGAGCCGAGCGCGCCGTCGGCGCTAATCTTAATCGCGCGCACCGCGAGCCGTGGTCCGGCATCAGTGATCGGCCCACGTGCGAAGTGGGGACGCAGCATGTCGAGCGAGCCGCGCAGCATGACATAGAGTCGCGTCTTGCAGCCGGCCGGCGTCGATGAGCCGCCTATAGGCATCGACGGTTCGGGTATCCGTCCCCGCGTCGTGCACCATCGTCAGCCCAAGCCTGCGCGTCTCGGCATCGGCGCGCAGAATCTGCTCGTCGAGTTGGGTATCGCTCACCGCCGGGATGCGACGCGAAACGAGGCCCATCGCCTGATCAATCAGTGTGCCCGTGGGGTTGCCTGATCCGTCGCGAATGATGCGGCCGCCCTCGGGATCCGCGGTGTCGCGCGTGACTCCCGCCGCCTCGAGCGCCGCTCGATTGACGACGGCCGCGTGGCCGTCGATTCGCGTGAGGAAGACTGGATTGCGGGGAGCGACCGCCGTCAGCAGATCGTGACTGGGAAACTCTTGTGTGGACCAGTCGTTCTGGTCCCAGCCGCGACCCTGAATCCAGGCGCCGGGTCGCGCGGTCGCGGCGGCGCGCCGCACCATCGAGACGACCTGCTCCCACGACGTCGTGCCGGTCAATGGGAGAATCTGGAGGCTGGCTCCAAGGCTGACGAAGTGCCCGTGCGAATCGTGCAGGCCGGGGATGACCGTCGCACCGGCGGCATCGACGACCGACGAGCGCGGGCCGCGCATGGTCAGCACGTCGGCGGACGCCCCTACCGCCACGATACGGTCACCGCGGACGGCCACCCCCTCCGCACGCGGTCGCACATCGTCCGCAGTGTAGACGCGGGCGTTGTGGATGATGAGATCGGCCGGCACTGGCTGTGCGGGCGCGGACACCACAGCGATGACGATGAACACTGGGAGCAGGAAACGCATGGCGAATCTTAGACTCGTTTTCAGTTCTCAGTGTTCAGTTTTCAGGTATCCGGACGCCTACTCGGTGGCGTGTTTGTCGAATCTCTGAACTGAGAAATGACCAGACACGTCCTGTCTCGTGAGTTGAGATATCTATACATGATCGTGTATAGTTTCATATATGAAGAATGTGCAGGTTACGATCGACCCCGACACCCTTGCTCGTGTCGATCGTGTGGGCAAACCTCTCGGGCTCAGCCGATCGGAAATCGTGCGGCAAGCGCTTCGGGAGTGGCTTCACCGGCATGCGGTCGAACGGTTCGAGCGGGAGTGGATCGCAGCGCTCGAGCGGAAGCCGGACGAGGCGTCCCGTGCCGACGTGTGGAGGGATCTCCAGTCATGGGGTGAGAAGTGAACCGGGGTGATGTGTGGCAGCTCGATCTCGGCGGGCGCTCCGGACGTCGGCCAGCCTTGATTCTCACCCGGCAGGGCGTCATCGCCCATCTCAACAAGCTGACCGTCGCGGAGATTACCTCGGTCGGAAAGGGCTATCCAACAGAGATTGCGCTTGGCCGCAAGGCCAATCTCCCGAAGGAGTCGTTCGTGGAGCTCGACAACCTTCAGACCGTCCCCAAAGACCGATTCGTGAAATACGTCGGATCACTCGATGCCGCCACCATGCGGGTCATCGGGCGAACGTTGATTCTGGCTCTTGGCCTCGAGGATGCGATCTGACTTGATAGCACAGGATCAGACCACAGACATGGACAGGTAACTCGCGCTCCGTGCTCCGGCCCTCGAATGTGAGGTTCTATGAAAAGTCCCGTCAAGCATGCGCTGGTCGCCGTCGGCGTGATTGTGATGTTGGCTGTCGTGGTTCTCGGCGCAGGGATTGCGCAGATGCTCGTCGGGCTCAGGCCTACCGAGGATGGCCGTCAGATCGGCAATATTCGCATTGTCATGGACGGCTTCTCGGCCATCGGCGTCGTGTCCGCCGGCCCGCGCGAGCTCGTGTTGATCGATGCAGGGCAGGACCAGACGGGACAAGCAATCAACGCGGAACTGACGCGCCGACAACTGCCGCCGGAGGCGGTCAAGGCGGTGTTCCTCACCCACGGTCACGGCGATCACATTGGCGCGATCCGTGCCCTGCCTCAGACAGAGGTCATCGCGCTCGCGGCGGAGAAACCGATCGCGGAAGGCACCCAGGCACCGAGGAGCCCGATGGGCTGGCTCATGCCGACAAGTCCGACGGGCATCACCGTCACTCGCACTGTGCGCGACGGAGAGATAGTTACTGTGGGGACTGCATCGGTCCGAGTGTATGCCATGCCCGGACATACCGCCGGAAGCGCGGCGTACCTCGTAGACGGCGACGTCCTCTTCCTCGGGGACTCCGCACAGATCAACCGCAAGGGCGAGATTCGCCCCGCACCGTGGCTCGTCACCGACGATCGCGCCGAGAATCGCGCCTCGCTTGCACAATTGCAGCGGCGTCTCACGGAGGACGGTGTTCGTGTCAAGGCGATTGTCCCGGCGCACTCTGGTCCTGCAGACGGCGACGCGGCGCTCGTGGCGTTTGCGCAGACCACTCGCTGAGATGGCATCACGGTGTGGGCGCAGGTCACAGGGGTCAGCACACATGCTTCGGCTGCCCGGCCAAGACCGGTTCGACTAGGTCGAATCCCAGGTGCGAGCCAGTACTTGTGTGCTCGTGTCTCCCGCGTTCAGGTGGTACCAACTGGTCTTCGCCCTCGTTCAGTCCGTGCCACGGTCTCTTCTATGTACCAACGTGGATGGACCCTACTCGATGTTCACGAAGCGGCCGGTCGAGGTACAAGGAAGGTCGGCGCTATACCGGCGCGCTTCCAGCCTTGCCCGTGCGGCTGCTGCCGAGCCCTGTCGTCAACCGGCGTCGGCCGGATGAGGGGTACGGCGGATTCAGGCGTTGGATCCGAAGACTGGCGAGAAAAACTGGGAATACAGGATGCTCGACGTGATCGATGCCGGCATTCTTTACGACCGCGTCCGAGCCGCGAAGGGTATGCCTTCGCGCTGGACGCGCGAAGCCGAGCGCTGCTTTTGAGGGCCAACGTGGGAGGGCCAGGTCTCGTCGTCAAAACCACGAAGCACACGAAGATCACGAAGGAAACGGCGCACACAAATTGCGTATTCACACGAGGAACGTCAGGATTGGCGTTGTGGCCTTTGTGACGTCGTGGTTGTTGAACAGTTCTCTTAAACTCTTGACCTCTTGTTTAACAGGAAGGATCACATGACAACTTGGCGAGACAGAGTCTTGCTGTTCCTGTTGGGCGTGTGTCTCGTTCCAGTCATTGGGCACGCACAGCGTGCTGGAGAGGAACGATCGCTTGCCGCACGCGTTCAACGTCTCGAGGACCTCGAGGAGATTCGAATTCTGCTGCTTGACTACGGTCGCTTCCTCGACGCTCGCGATTTTGGTGCGTACTCACGCTTGTTTGCCAAGGACGGGACCTGGACGGGTGGGTTCGGCAGTGTGCAGGGGCCGGCTGCCATTCAAGCGTTCATGGAAAAGAACATGGGCACGGCGCCGAACCGGGCCAACAACTATCACCTGCTGTCCAATTTTGCCATCGACGTCCAGGGCGACCGTGCCAATGTGTGGTCACGCTGGGCTTTCGTGGTGCCGGGCGCCGATGGTCGACCGACGATTGCTCAGGCCGGCCACTACGACGACGTGCTGATTCGCGAGGACGGCCGCTGGAGATTTCAGCGCCGTGTGGCAGGAAGCGATCTCCCGGTACCAAACGCAGCGAAGACACCGTAGTGCCGACCTCATCCTGCCTTGGCAAACGCATATCCACGTTCTTGTGCGCGGTTGATGGCGACAATCCCTGCGGGAACCAGATGTGAATTGTCGACGAGGTTGGCCGCCAGCTCCTTGTAGACGCTGTCGGCAGTGCCACCAGTCGCCTCGGCAATTCCGCCAGCAAGAAAGCGCGTGGCCATTTCACACACCGCAAGCTGCACACCGCGCTTCAGCACGCTATCGAGTGTCGTGCCGAAACTCGGGAGCGCCCCAACGTGCGCCGACGAGTTGTAGACATTGAGCCTGGGTGGTTGTTTGGTCTGGGGATCGGTGAAGTTGACGCGTAACGCCAGCGGTCGCCCATACTTTTCCCACATCGCGTCGTTGTAGGCAAACGGCGTCGAGAAATGTCGTACGACAATCACGACGGCCAGATCGGGGTTGGCCAATCCGTACGCGTTCTGATTCGCCAGGAAATAGTTGTTCGTATAGAGCAGCGCCTCGCCCAGGCCGTCAGGAGTGGTGGTGTCGAGGAGGAACCGGTGCTTCCCAGGGACTTGATCCAGCCAATCGTCCTGGGCGTGCCGGATTGGCTGCCAGCGGCCAGCAGCGGTTGACTGCGCCTGCGTTTTTGCCGCACTCCCGGTCAGGGCAGCCCCCAAAACGGTGAGGCCCGTGCCAAACCGGGAGAGGAAGGAACGACGAGCCAGCGCCGGGTCCATCATAAATACCTCGCTTTCCTTGGAGAGTTTGCACAAGAACCGCGCCTCATTCATATTAGGCTACTGCTGTGATCTCTTTGAGGTGGTGCCACCTTCGGGGAGTCGCCTCGGCCCTTGTGTTGGCGGGTGCAGTCTGCTGCTCGCCCGGTGGCGACACCGGGAGGCCGAGGTCCGCGCGATACGAACTCGCAGGTCCACTCGTCCCGTCGCGAACCACTATGGTCACCGCCTGGGACTTCCCGAAGAATCCACTGACGGATCCCACCTTGGATGATTCGCGGTTGTCGGCCGACATTCGGTGGGGATTCCGAATTTTCACGAATACACCCGCCGAGGCGCCTCGATTCACACCCAGCAAAGTCTCGTGCAACAACTGCCATTTGAATGGCGGTCAGCGAGAACGGTCGCTGCCGCTTGTCGGCATTGCCGGAATGTTTCCCGAATACAACAGGCGCTCGGGGCGTCTTTACACGCTCGGCGACCGTATCGTGGATTGTTTCCTGCGCAGTCAGAACGCCACCGGCATGATAGAGAAGGACGGCGAACAGGACGTGGACGAGCCAGCAGGAGAGCTGCTCCCGTCGACCACATCGAAAGAGGTTCTCGCGCTGTCGGCCTACATCACCTGGCTGGCCCGTGGATACGAGGTCGGCAGCAATCCCACGTGGCGCGGTCAGAATACGATTGCGCGGGCGAGCTTGATTCCGGTGGCGCAACTCGATTCGCGGAAGGGCGAGGCGCTGTTCATGGAACGGTGCACCAATTGCCATGGCGCCGACGGACAGGGCGTCGCGATTGGCGACAAGAAGCCCGGCCCGCTGTGGGGGCCCGATTCCTGGAACGACGGCGCTGGGGCGGCACGCATTTATACGCTGGCAGGTATCATTCGCTACTCAATGCCGTACCTCGATCCGGGAAGTCTCACTGACGAAGAGGCGCAGCTGCTCGCCGCGTTCATTACATCGAAGCCTCGTCCGTCGTATCCGTTCAAGGATCAGGATTACCGCACCGAACCGGTCCCCGTGGACAGCGTTTATTACCCTCGGCGTTAGAGGCGGGTTTCAGTTCTGAAAACTCCTCCTACTTTCCATCCACTGAATAAGCCAGTAGCAGGTTCCCGGGCATAAAGCCCAGCGCGCCGTACCCCGAACTCACATAGACCATCCCGCCGGCAACCGTCGCGCCGGGCCCGTTGAGCGAACCACCGCGAGCCGGGACGCTGTTGATGGTTTTGGTGTCGCTGGTCGTATCGACATCCCAGATCGCACGGCCGGTCTCGGCTTCATACGCGCGGAAATGTCCGTCGAGACTTCCCGAGAAGATCACTCCCGGAATCGCCGTGACGGCGCCGGGCTGTCCGGTGTTGCAGCCCGTCCGCGTGCCACACGTATCCTTCGGTGGCGGAGTGCGCCACTCGGTCTGTCCATTGGCCAGCCGCACCGCGAGCATCCCCCCGGCCTCACCCGGCTTCTTTTCGAAGGCGCTCGAGAGAGAGATGTAAGCGCTTGTGGGGTCAACAGCGAAACCCCATTCAATGCCACCCAGCACGCCGCCATCGCCAGCACGTATTTCCCAGACGGGGGCTCCATCGTCCGGATTGAAGGCATACAGCATGCCCGATTTCTGACCGGCTAGCAGCAGACGCCGACCGTTGTCCACCGTGGCAAGAACCGGGGAGCTGCCAAAGTCGAAGTCCGGCGCCTTCGCGTCCGGACAGTTCGCACGACCCTCGGGATTCTGCTCCAGGCACGCGAGATTCCACGCATCACCGGCAAGAGTCTGCCGCACCCAGAGAATCCGTCCCGTGTCCATCGCGAGCGCCATGACCGCATCGCTCGACGGTGCGACGGGATTGGAGTAACTGTCGCCGGTCGTAATGAACAACCTGTTTCGATCGGGATCCAACGTGGGCGCTGACCAGACTGCCGCTCCGGATGGCCCCCAGAGCTCGGTCCCGATGGGATTCTTGGCTCTTCTGGTGGGAGCTTCCGGAATCGTATGGGTCTTCCACACTTGCTGTCCCGACGCGGCATCGAGCGAGACGACGCTCCCCCGGAAGGTGCAACATTCGTACGCAGGCATGCCACCCGAGCCTTCCTCGAGCGACGACACCGGGACGTACAAACGGCCCTGGTGCAAAACCGTGGCACCGGTGATCATGGCATCGAGATGATCGTCAACTTTCACTTTCCATCGAGGCTTGCCGTCCAGGACGTTGAGCGCGTAGACCTGCGCATGTGCATCGCCAAAGAAGACGGTTTGGCCGCCGCCATCTGCCGCTCCAACAAACGGGGTCGAACGGATGCCCGCATCCGCCTCGAACGTCCAATGGATGCATCCCGTCGCAGCGTTGAGCGCATACAGCATCCCGTTGCGACTTCCAACGAACAGGAGTCCCCCCGCGACCGTCGCTTGCGATCCAGACGCGGACGCGCCCGGAAAGCCGAATGCCCACTTCAGCTTCAACCGCGGCACGTCGGGTGCCGTCAGCCCCGCGGCTTCACGCGACTGCAGGCGTGTGTTCTGGAGGTTGGCGCCCCATCCGTTCCACCCGGCTGACGGGCCAGCGCCTGCAGCTGCGGCAGCCGTTTTCTTCGACACACCCGGGTCGCAATACGCGCTCTTTGGAATGAGGTCCAGCGGCGCTCGATACGAACCGGAGGGTGCTCCGGACACATATTCGGCGACGGCTCGCCGTTCTGCGGGTCGAAGAGCCGCTCCCTGCCTTCGCATGGTAAAGGAGCTCAGCGAGTTGTCGATCGCCTCCGGTGTGAGTTGTCTGAGCGCGTCACGGTTTGGCATCCGCGGCATCGATCCGTCGTGGCATCGCGCGCAGTGCTGCTTGTAGACGCGTTCGCCTTCCGTCACCGCTGTCGCCTGAGCCCAGGCGGGGAGTGTCCAAAAGAAGACGACCGCGACGAGGATCCAGCGTAGGTGTTTCACAGTGACCTCGATTGAAACATGCGAGCCCTGCAAGCAGTACCGAGCAGCAACACTGCGAGGTTACAGGTTGTGGGGTGGGCCCACAACGCACTTAAGAATGATGATCGGGCGGCATTCTAATCGATCTGGCGGAAGTGTTGTGATTCACGACATGTGCGGAGCGACTTTTGTTCCTCTACAGCGATCTGTGGACGGGTCCGAAGTTTGCTTCAGTTCGAGAGGGACATCAATTCTTTGAGGAGGCACATCTGATGGAACGAATCAATCGACTGCTCCTGATCGTCTTGGCGACGGTTCTGAGCACCGCTGTCATCGCGTGCAACACGGGGCCGAATCCGAAGGACGAGGTCACGAAGGCGCTCGATGAGGCCAAATCGAGGATGTGAATGTCGACTGGGACAGTGACGCGAAACTGCTGCATCTGAAGGGTGCAGTGGATTCGAGTGCCGAGCGCGCCCAGGCGGAATCGGTCGCCACTCGAGCCGTCGGAACCACCGGTCAGGTGGTGAACGAGCTGACAGTGGAAGGTGCGCCCGAAAAGCTGGCGGACGACTTCGATGGCGCGATTCGCGAGCGGCTGAACAATCTTGCGAACGATAAGGCCTTTGACGGTCGCGACATCAACTTCGACGTGAATAACGGCGTGGTCACGATCAAGGGCGAAGTCAATTCTCAGGCAGAGAAGACGCGCATTGGTGAGATGGCGCAAAAGACTGAAGGTGTCAAAGAAGTGGTAAACGCGTTGGAGATCGTGGGGGGCAAGAAACAGTAGTTTCGACCCAGGTAGTCAGATGGGTACAGCGTAGCGCGGGGGCTTTAGCCCCCGCGTTCCCGCCGCGATTTCTGGTATCGTGGCCTGGTCTTGACGCCCAGCTTCGACGGCCTTCGCGTACTGACTTTCGAAAGCCGTCGTGCGACCGAGCTTGCCTCACTGATCTCCTCATATGGCGGGCAGCCGTTCAGTGCCCCCGCGCTGCGCGAAGTTCCGCTCGAATCGAACGTCGCAGCCAGCGACTTTGCCGCGCGCCTCCTCGCTGGCGGGTTCGACTTCGTCATTTTTCTCACCGGTGTCGGCACTCGTGCGCTTCTCGAGCTCGTGGCGCACACCTGCCCACGCGACGTTCTTGTGGAGGCTCTCGCGCGTGTCAAGGTGGTCGCGCGCGGTCCAAAGCCGCTGGCCGTCCTTCGCGAGTTGCAGGTTCCGGTATGGGTCGCCGCACCGGAGCCCAACACGTGGCACGAGTTGCTGGCAGCCATCGACGCGGGGCTGGTCAAGGAAGCAGGCGTTGCAGCCACACAACCTCTGCAAGGTTCGCGCATCGCCATTCAGGAGTACGGCGTTTCCAATGTCGATCTCTTGCAAGCGCTTCGGGCAAGGGGGGCCGAGGTCACACCGGTGCCGATTTACCGGTGGGCCTTGCCGGAAGATGTCGAGCCACTGCGAAAAGCTGCGACCGCCGTCTCTCGTCGTGAGGTGGATGTGGTCGTCTGGACCACGAGCGTGCAGGTCGTGCATTTCTGGCAGATCGTCGAAGAGATGGGGCTCGAAACCGAGGCGAGGGCTGCGCTCGCGCGTACGGCCATGGCCTCGATCGGTCCGACCACTTCCGAGGAACTGCGGCGACACGGGCTGGCGGTCGATTTGGAAGCGTCCCGCCCGAAAATCGGGTTTCTCGTCAGGGAAGCCGCCGAGCAGGCGGCACACGTGATTCGTGCGAAACGGAGCGGTGAGCGCTGACCCGATCGTGACGCCAATTCAGTTGCTGGCCTTCTCGACAACCTGCTAGGATCGCTACAAAAGAGACTTAGCAGGCTGTGCACACGACACCGGTGCGGTTGGAAACAGCGGTTGGACCGTCAGGAGAGGCTCATCATGAGGCGAAATCTCGGGTCGCTGTGCTGGATTGTCGGAATAGCTGGACTGCTGGCGTGTGCATCCAGTTCCGTCACCGCACAAAGCTCCGGCACGCAAGCCCTGGCGCCGAAAGCCGGATCTGCCACGGGCGACTGGACGCCTCCACGCACATCGTGGGGTGACCCCGACCTGCAGGGTGTCTGGGACTACCGGACGATTACACCGCTCGAACGACCACGGGACCTCGGGAATCGCGAATTCCTCACCAGTGAAGAAGCCGCGGCGCTCGAAAAACGGGCGGCGAAGCGCCTGGACGAGCCGCCGGACGAGACGGTCCCTGCAACGACCGTGCATGCCCCGTACTGGACAGATCCTGGAAGACGCGTGCTCGAGGACCGACGCACCTCACTCATCGTCGATCCGGCCGACGGTCGCATTCCAGCCCTCACGCCGGGAGCGCAGGCACGGATGGGAGCACGTGGCGTCGCAAGTCGTGAAGGCGGACGTGCCGACTCCCCCGAAGATCGCAGTTTGCTCGAACGATGCATCACCTGGGGCCTTCCCACCGCGATTCTTCCCGGGCTGTACAACAACAACATCCACATCTTCCAGTCACCCGGCTACGTGGCGATCCTGCACGAGATGGTGCACGACGTTCGCATCATTCCTCTCGACCGGGAGCACGTGGGGTCTGACATTCGACCAATGTTGGGGGACTCGCGCGGCCGTTGGGAAGGCAATACGCTCGTTGTCGAGACCACAAACTTCTCGAGCAAAACGAACTACAGAGGTGCGAGCCGCAATCTCAAGCTCGTTGAACGTTTCACGCGTCTTGATGCCGACACCATTGGGTTCCAGGTGACCGTCGAAGATCCCACCACCTGGAGTACACCGTGGACTGCGGCGTTTCCAATGAGGCCCAGCGAAGGGTTGATTTACGAGTACGCCTGCCACGAAGGGAACTACGGCCTGAAGAACATGCTCGAGGTGGCACGCGACGAAGAAAAGGCGGCCCAATAATGCGTGCGACCGTTGCTGCTGATGTGCGTTGTTGCTCCTGCTGGCTGCGGTGCCGGCCATCGCCCATCACTCGTTTGCGGCAGAGTTCGATCCCCGCAAACCGATTACGCTTCGTGGCACCGTGACCAGAATGGAGTGGATCAATCCCCACGCGTGGATCCACATCGACGTCAAGAACGAAGATGGCACGGTGACCAAATGGATGGTCGAAGGGGGGACCCCGAACACGCTCTTTCGGCGCGGCTTCACCAAGGACTCTCTGAAGGCCGGCACCGAGATTATTGTCGAGGGCTATCGCGCCAAGAACGGAGCAAACCGTGCCAACGGTCGAGATTTGATGCTTCCGGACGGGCGGCGACTCTTCCTCGGCTCATCGGGGACCGGTGCTCCGACCGACGGGCGCGATCCGACGGAGAAGTAAGATACAAGTCTGAAGTCTCAAGTCTGAAGTCTCAAGTCTGAAGGTTAAAGTGTTCAAGATTCGATTCCCGACCTGTTCTCTCGCGTTGGCGGGCGCCGCTTTGGCCGTTGTTTGGTCACTCGCAGCCCACCCGCAGGTGCCCAGACATCGACCACCGCGTCCCATGGGACCTCTGCTGAAGCGAATTGGGCACCATCGCGGACGCCATGGGGACACCCCGACCTCCAGGGTGTCTACAGTAATGATGCAGAGACCGGCACGCCGTTCGAGCGTCCCGACGAATTCGCGGGCCGGCGGATCGAGGACATCACGCCAGCCGAGCTCAAAGAAATCAATCGCCGGAGGAATGAGCAGTTCAACAAGGGTGTGGCCGGAGAGGAGTTCGCCGGCGGGCTTCGTCCACCCACCCATCTGATTTTCGACACGTTCGAGCGGAGCCATGCACGCCCCTGGCTCGTCATCGATCCGACGGATGGGCGGCTGCCACCACTGACTCCCGAAGGGCAGCGACGGGCGAGCATCCGACAGCCGAACAGCAACGTCAACCCGCGCGGACCGTTCAACGGTCCGGAGGATCTCGGTCTCTACGATCGATGCATCACCCGCGGGATTCCGAATTCGATGATGCCGGCTGGCTACGGCAGCACGTACGAGATCGTCCAGAGCCCGGACTCGGTGGCCATCCGATACGAAATGGTGCACGAGACGCGGATTATCCCAATCGACGGCCGACCGCACGTGAGCTCGAACATCCGCCTTTACCTGGGTGACGCGCGCGGGCGTTGGGAAGGGAACACGCTCGTCGTCGAGACCACGAACTTCACGGAACGAACGAGCTTTCGCGGATCGAGCCGCGATTTGCGCATGATTGAGCGCTTTACCCCGGTGGCGCCGGACACTCTCGAATGGCGCGTCACATTTGATGATCCCGCCACCTGGACAAGACCCTGGACGTTCTCGATGCCCCTGACCAGGAAAGATCAAACGCAGCAAGGGTTCGAGTACGCGTGCCATGAAGGCAACTACGGCATGCGAAACATCCTCACCGGCGCGCGGGCGGACGACGCCCGGTCACCGAAGAACTGACCATCTACCGCTGACAATTGACCGAATGCGAGTCGATCGGGGCTTATTTCTCCGTTGACAAATACTTTAGTTATATCTAAAGTATTGCGTTAGTGGGCGACGACGGTAAGCCGGATTCAAGAAAAGGATGGAGGGATCCATGGTGAGTGTCCTTTCATGCGTCGGTTGGTACCTTTTCGTTTCGATTCTGGGTGTCTTCGGGCGCCTGGCGGCTCCCGCAGAACAGGCCAGCGGCGGCGTCGCGCCGACCGCCGGTCCTTTGCGCGCGAGTCGTATCATCCTGCGCGTGGCGGATCTGCAGAAAAGCATCGCGTTCTACCGCGATCAAGTGGGACTGCCGGTGCAGTCGTCCACTCCCAATTTCGCGGTGCTGGATGGCGGCGGTGGGATCACGGTGATGCTCAATCAGGTTGCAGTGACGTCCCCGAGTAGCGGACTCGCAGCATTGACAGAGATTGTCCTGGAGTCGCCGGACGTGATGGCCACGTATGCCGCGATGAAGGCGCGCGGCATTGCCTTCAAGGTCGTGCCACGAACGGTCACGACCGACGGGGTCCGGGATCTCCTCGCCACCGATTTTCGCGATCCCGATGGTCACGTGCTGTCGATTACCGGGTGGGTCGCGAGAGCGAAATGATCGTTGGGTCCAAACAGAGGCCAGAGGCGCGAGTCGCTTATCGCACCTGATCGAGCCAAATCGAGCGAGAGGTAGGATGAGCAGCGTGCTGTCACCATTCATGCGACGACTGCGAGGAGAGTGGAAGACATCGGTGCTGACCTGCGCTCTGATGGCGTTGGGTGTCGGCGGCGTTACGGCGATCTTCAGCGCCGCATACGGGATTCTCTGGGCACGCTTGCCATTTCCAGATGCCGCCAGGCTGTTCGTTATCGAGACCGAGGATCAAAGTACGGGCCTCGTCAGACCTGTCTCGTACCCTGACTATCGCGACTTGGCGAGTAGTGCCGCCTTGTCCGATTCCGCGGTGGCTGGCCCTGTCCGGTTGACCTTTACCGATGAGACCGGCGACGCGAGGTCCCGGGTCGGTGAGTACGTCTCCGGTGGTTACTTCGAACTGCTGGGTATCGCGCCTCTCGTGGGCCGTCGCTTTACCGCAAAGGAACTAGACGTCGCTGCGCCTGTGGCCAGCATCATGATGATTAGCGAAGCGATGTGGCGCGAACGTTTCGCCTCAGACCGTGGGGTCATTGGCCAGAGCATATCGACATCCGGCGGGGTGTTCTCGATCGTCGGCGTGCTGCCCCAGAGGGTCCACGGTCTGATTGGGGAGCTCTGCTTGGAATGTGACCCGCTGGATTTTCTGTTGCCGGGATCGGCTGCTTCACTCGTCTACCCCGGACTGACGCAGAATCGCCGACAGCGATGGCATTACGTGATCGGGCAACTCAGGAATGGCACAACACTGGCCGGCGCGCGAGCGGAACTCTCGACGCGTGCCGAAGCAGCGTCTATCGCAAATCCCACGACCAATCGAGGGCTGTCGGTACGAGTCAGCGCGCTCGGTGACAGCTGGCGCGCGCCGCTTCGGCCGATGCTCGGAACCCTGGCACTTGGAGCCGGTCTTTTGCTTTTTGTCGCAACGGTCAACGTTGCCTGTCTGATGCTTGTCCAGGCGGAGCGACGAAGTCGGAACATCGCGATTCGTGTCGCCATGGGCGCCAAGCAGCGGGACCTGTGGCTCGCATTGCTTTCGGAGCTCGCGGCCCTTTCGGTTGTTGCGACGGCTCTCGGCTACCTGATCGCACTGGCATTGATCAGATCAACCGTCAACATAGACTTACCCCGTTATGTCGACCTGACTGTGGAATGGCCGATGGTGCTGTTCGCCGGTGTGATCACTCTTGGAGTGGGTGTCGCTGGATCGCTTGCCCCGCTCCTGCGAGGGCGGCGGTCCAACGTCAGCGCACAACTGGCCGCTGGCAACAGAGCCGTTGTTAGCGGCGGGTTGGATCGCTGGGGAAAGCCGGTTGTCGCGCTCGAAGTGGCGATCGTTTTTATGCTCGTGGTCGGTGCGGCGTTGTTGGTTCAAAGTTACAGTCGATTCCTGGCCGCGGACCCGGGCTTCGATCCGCGGAATCTGCATGTGTTTGAGATCAATCCCGACAGTCCGCAGTACCGGGATCCGAAGGCGCAGTCCCGCTTCATTCGTGCGCTGCGTGAGGGTCTCGACTCAAGCGCGCTGCAGGGGAATGTGACGGTCGCGGCGCCGAATCTGCCTCCGCGAACATTTGTGCGGATGGCAGTCCAGCCACTGGGATCGCCACTGAATACCGCTGATGGCACATTGTCGGTGGAGACCCACCGAGTACTGCCAACCTTCTTCCAGACGCTGAATATCCCGCTCCTGGAAGGACGAACATTCGCGGAGGACTCAGCCGATGTCACGGAAACCGGCGTGATCATCAGTCGATCGTTGAGCACGAGGCTGTGGCCGCAGGAATTTGCGGTTGGGAAGCACATCACGCTACCGGGGATTGGAAACGAAGTGGGGACAGTGGTCGCGGTCGCTCGCGACGTTCAATATGCAGGTGTTCTCGGCGGCCGATCCGCAAACTATGACCTCTACCTGTCGCTGCTACAGGCCCCAGTTGGGTACATGACCGTGGCGGCCCGAGGTCAGGATAGGTCTACCGTCGCCGCAGTCGTCCGAACGGCTTTGCGGCAGGCAGATTCGGCAGTGCCGATCCTTGCGCAAGGGGAGGTCACAGAGCGTTTCAATGCCCAGGGTAGGGACCTTGAGAGCGGTGCGCAGCTCGTCGGGTTGTTCGCCCTGGTGGCTACCATGCTTGGGGCTGGCGGTATCTTCGGGGTCATCGCAGTGTGGCTGGAACGTAGGCGGCCGGAGATCGCGCTACGACTTGCTCTTGGCGCCGGACCAGCCGAAGTTCGTCGACTGGTCCTAGTCCAGACGGCCCTTCCGATTAGCCTCGGCCTCGGCCTTGGTCTGGTCGTTTCTGTTGTCGCAGCACCACTACTTCAGCCGCTTCTGTTTTCGGTGGACGGCGCTGATCCGCGCACGCTGCTCATCGCCACGCTCGCGATCACGGTGATGTCGATTGTGGTGACCTTGCCAATCGCACGGAAGGCTTCGCGAACCGAGATGTTGAGGGTGTTTCAGCAGTAGCCAGGCAGTCTTCCTGCAGTCGAGCCAGCGTAGTTTGGTCGATTACCGGGTGGGTCGCGGGAACGAAATAAGAGCGACTTACCACAGAGGTCACAGAGATCACAGAGTCGTGTTTGGGTTAGTTCTCTGTGTCCTCTGTGTCCTCTGTGTCCTCTGTGGTAAAAGCCGATTGCTGTTCTTCACATCATTCCGTCACCTTGAATGTTTCAGAGGTGGCCACCTCGAACTTCTTGTAGTCGGAGAACTCGGTGACCGCACGAACGCTGAACTTTCGGACGAGGAGCGAACGACCCAGCACCTCGAAGGTGAGGCGGGCCGGCAGCCAGACTTCATCATTGACCTTTCGTCTCTCGACGACCATTCGGCTTCCTTTGTGGACGCGTCCCAGGATGCCCCACCCGAGGAGGACGTTCTCCACCGCTTCCATCTCGATTTTGATGACCTGGTAGTCGTCTTCGCTGACCCATGCACGGCCGCGGAACTTCGAGAAGTACTTGCCCACTTCCGAGCGGGTCGACACGTTTTGTCGTGGCTCGAGCGACGCCACGACCGACTGATGGCCGTCGATGGTTTCTCGACCCACCAGGCCGATCTCGAACACCCGAAACACGTCATCGACGGTATTTTGTTGTTCCCGTCTGGCGTCGGCCTGTTTCCGTTCCCGCCGCGATCGTTCGCTGGGCGCTTCACGAGCTCGAGTTGCCGCTTCGTCCGCCAGAAATTGCTGGCGGGCTTCGTCGCGAGCCTTCAACGTATCCGGATTCAGCGGAACTCCGTCCACCGCCATCAGTCGTCTGTAGGTCTGGCCTGGTTCCGAGGAGGGGTAGACCTGGAACAGACGTGTCTGGCCGAGCTGCACCTTGCCGAGCTTTGACACACGAATCTGCTGTCGTTTCTCGAGATACGTGTACCGGCTCTGGAGGTCCTCGTCGGTGCGCAGTCGCGCGCGAACTTCAGCGATAAACCCGTCGCGACTGGGAACCGGCGAGGTCGGCGCCTGCCCGCGGACGACCGCGGAAGCAGCCAACACGACGATCAGGGCAAGGACGCGGAAGGCCACCTTCCTGAACGTAACCCCGACACGGGGGAAGCGTCAAACCCCCCTTTGGATGGGCACAGGAGATCAAAAAACAGGAGATCAGAAAACAGGAGATCAAGAGATCAAGAGGTCAGTTTTCACAAAAACTCCTGATCTTCTGAACTCCTGTTCAATGTGACGAAACGGCTCCTGAACTCCTGTTCTCCTGTTGATTTTTTCACGATGATTGGTAGGGTTGCCTATTTTGGCGGCTGGCCGTAGTGGGCCAGGCAGACGCTGACGTTGTCCCTTCCGCCGGCTTCGAGGGCGAGATCGACCAGGTCCTGGCAGATTTGCTGCGCAGGTCGCTCGCGGGCGAGCGCTTCGGCAATCGAGGATTCCGGGACCATGTCCGTGAGACCGTCCGTGCAGAGAAGCAACCGGTCTCGTTCACGAAGCTGCAGCCGGTGCACCTCGACTCTGAGCTGCCCGGACTGACCCCCGATGGCCTGCGTCAGAACGCCCCGGAGTCGATGCGTGGCCGCCTGCTGGCGCGAGATCGCACCCGCGCTCACCAGCCGCTGCACGTGAGTATGGTCCTGCGTCAGTTGTTGGGTGGTGCCGTCGCGGAACAGATATGCGCGTGAGTCACCGACATGGCCGACGAACGCTTCCGAACCCAGACTGTAGGCCAGCGTCATGGTGGTGCCCATCCCGGCAAGGCTCGGATCGGTGGCTTGCTGTTTGCTGATCTCCGAATCAATTTCCTGAAAGTACTCCGAGACTCGGGTTTTCAGCTCCGGCGCTGACAGCTCATCGACCAGCAGAATCCAGTCTGGCACCTCCAGCACGATCTGAACGAGCGTCTGAATGGCGAGCCGACTGGCCACTTCTCCTGCGGCCATCCCTCCCATACCATCAGCGACCAGCATGCCGTAGCCGCTTTCGTGGACGTGCGCTGGCAGAACGCCGTCCGGGACGTTGGTCATGAGGCTCTCGAAGCTCCGGCTCAGGCGCGCCACCAGGTAATGGTCTTCGTTGTTGGTGCGCACGCGCCCCTGATGGGACAGGGCGCCAAGCTCCATCGGGCGAAGCATGGGGGTGCCGCGTGGCAACCTCCGCCAGGTCGGCATGAATTCATGGGTGTCCCCGTCGACCCCGTTGATGTTGATCATGTCCGGCTCTCCCGTCACTGACCGCGCCGTGCCACGGCCATTCTACGACCAAGCGGGTCACGTGAGCTCAAGGTCTTCGTGGCATAATCCGCGTTCAGGAGTTCCCGTATGGTCAACCTTACTGTAAATCGCGTCGCCCGCATGTTTGACGGTGATCCGGAACTGCCGCTGCTCTGGTATCTGCGCGACGATCTCCGCCTCACGGGAACGAAATTCGGCTGTGGCATTGGCGCGTGTGGTGCGTGCACGGTGCTGGTCGACGGTCAGGCGGTCCGGTCGTGTCAGACCCCGCTCGGAACGTTGAGCGGCAAACAGGTCGTCACCCTCGAAGGTCTGAGCCCTGATGGCAACCATCCCGTGCAGCGCGCCTGGAGCCGTATTCAGGTGCCGCAGTGTGGCTACTGTCAGGCAGGGCAGATCATGCAGGCCGTCGCGTTGCTGACGCGGGTTCCGAAGCCAAACGACCAGGACATCGACCGCGCCATGTCGGGCAATGTGTGCCGCTGTGGAACGTATCAGCGCATTCGAGCCGCCATCAAAGATGCGGCGGAGGGACGAGCATGAACGCAGTTGAAAACGTCAGCCGCCGTCATTTTCTGAACGGCGTGTTTTCTGCCGGCGCCTTCGTGCTGGCGGCGCGCATTTGTCCCGAATCTGCCTGGGCGCAGGCAGTCGAGTCCTCGACGAGGGCCGCCGGATCAGCCCTCAATCCGAGCGTGTATCTCGGGGTCGAACCCGATGGCACCGTCTTCATCGTGACCCATCGGTCCGAAATGGGAACCGGCATCAGAACCTCTCTGCCGCTCGTGGCGGCCGACGAGCTGGATGCCGATTGGCAGCGCGTGAAGATCGAACAGGGAATTGGGGACGCCAAGTACGGCGATCAGAATACGGACGGATCCCGATCGATTCGAGATTTCTACGACGCATTCCGTCAGGCCGGCGCCTCCGCCCGATCGATGCTCATCACGGCCGCCGCCGCCGAGTGGAAAGTCCCGGGTTCTGAGTGCGCCGCCGAACTCCACGAAGTCGTTCATCGGCCGAGCGGCCGCCGCGCTGGCTACGGGTCGCTCGCCGCGGCCGCCGGTCGCCTGCCGGTGCCGAAGCGTGAGGAGCTGCAGTTCAAGCCCTCCACAGCGTGGCGATACATTGGAAAAGACCAGAGCATTTACGATCTGAGCGACATCTGCACAGGCAAGGCCATCTTTGGCATGGATGCCCATCGAGACGGCATGGTCTTCGCCTCGATTGAACACCCGCCGGTGTACGGCGGCAAGATCAAAGCGTTCGATGATAAAGAGGCGTTGAAGGTCCGCGGCGTTCAGCAGACCGTCGCGATCGATCCTTTCAAGCCGCCCGCACATGTTTCAACCGTTGGGGGGGGTGGCCGTCATTGCCGACAGCACCTGGGCGGCCTTCCAGGGCCGCAAGAAGCTGAAAGTCGACTGGGACCACGGTCCACACGCCGGCTACGACTCCGAGCTGTTCAAGAAAGAATTGATCAACACGGTCCGGCAACCCGGAAAACCGGTCCGCAATCTTGGCAATGTCGACGAGCAATTTGCCAAGGGTGGCAAGATCCTGGAGGCGACCTACTACACACCCCATCTCGCCCACGCGTCGATGGAGCCACCGGCGGCCATCGCCGAGTTCCGGGACAACACGGTGACAGCCTGGGCACCGACTCAGAATCCCCAGGCAGTCCAGGACACCGTCGCCGCGGCATTGGGAATCGACAAGAAAAACGTCATCTGTCACGTGACGCTGCTTGGCGGCGGGTTCGGTCGTAAGTCGAAGCCTGACTATGTCGCTGAAGCGGCCGTGCTCTCGAAGAAACTTGGAAAGCCGGTGAAGGTCGTGTGGAGCCGCGAAGACGACCTCCGATTCGACTACTACCACACCGTCGCGGCCGTGTATCACAAGGCCGCGCTCGACGCTCGCGGTCGTCCAACCGCGTGGCTCGCGCGCTCGGCGTTCCCGCCCATTGCCTCGACGTTCGACCCGAAAGCCCGCTACGGGCTGAGTTTCGAGTACGACATGGGGCTGACCGATCTGCCGTACGCGATTGCGAATATCCGAGCAGAAAGCGGCCCTGCCGAACATCACGTTCGAATTGGCTGGTTCCGTGCCGTTGCGAACAATTACCATGCGTTCGCGGCGTCGAGCTTTGCCGACGAGATGGCGCGAGCCGCCGGACGCGATCCGCTCGAGTATCTGCTGGACCTCATTGGTCCGGGCCAGGTGCTCGACCTCAAATCGCAGGGTGCCAACTACTCGAACTACGGGGCGCCAATCGACAAATATCCCGTTGATACGCGGCGACTGCGGCGTGTGCTGGAGTTGGCGGGTGAGAAGTCGAACTGGGGCAAGCGCAAGTCTGGGGGCGGCCGCGGGCTTCGGGATTGCCGCCCATCGAAGCTTCAACACCTATGTGGCGTCGGTCGTCGAGGTCGAAATCGACGGCAAAGGCCAGATTCGAATTCCGCGCATCGACCAGGTTGTCGATGCCGGGCTGATCGTCAGCCCCGATCGGGTCCGATCGCAGTTCGAAGGAGCGGCGGTGATGGCTGCGGGCCTTGCGATGTTCGGGGAGATCACCGCAGCGAACGGGCAAATCCAGCAAAGCAACTTTCACCAGTTCCGGGTCTCCCGGATGGGCGACGCACCCCTCCAGACCAACGTGCACTTCGTCGAGAGTACGGCGCCGCCCACCGGCGTCGGCGAACCGGGCGTGCCGCCCGTTATTGCAGCGCTGGCCAACGCCGTGTTTGCGGCCACGGGGAAACGTGTGCGCGAACTGCCACTGTCACGGACCAAGTTGGTCTAAAACGAAGGTCAAAGGGCAAAGGGCAAAAGTACCTTTCACCTAACCTTTGACCTTTGACTTTTGACTTTTGACTTTCCGAAGGAGCTTACAGATGAAGCAGTTTCTGAGGCTGACGTTGGTAGCGGGTTTGGCGGCGGGCTGCGCACAGGCACTTCCGGAAATGCAGGCCGTCAGTGCTGCGGCCGACGCGTTGGGGGGCCGCGACCGAATTCTGGCGGTCAACACGCTCACGCTCGAGGGATCGGGCACCAATGGAAACCTCGGCCAGAACGTCACCCCGGATGGGGCACTTCCGAATTTCGACGTCAAGGATTTCAAGCGAACGGTCGATCTCGCAAACACCCGAGCGCGCCAGCAGCAGACTCGAATTCCGACGGCGCCGGGTGCCAACCCGCAACCGCAGATCCAGAACTTCGGGCTCGATGGCGATGTGGCCTTCAACGTCACGCCAGACGGCGCGGCCGCGCGCCAGCCCGAGCTGGTCGCCAGGGAGCGCCGAGTCGAATTTCTCCTGCATCATCCCGTCGGGATCGTCCGGGCCGCGCTCGATCCGGCAGCGAAACTGTCGAATCCCCGGAAGGCCGGTGCTCTTGATGTGGTCGATGTGACCACTGCTCAGGGTGACACCTTGACGCTCGCGGTTGACAGCACGACACACCTGCCGGCGTCGGTCACCTCCATGTCGTACAACGCGAACCTCGGCGATGTGGCGATCGAGACCGCGTTTGCGAACTACCAGGATGTGGACGGCCTCAAGCTGCCCGGTCGTCTGACGACGAAAACAGATAAATATCCGACAGCCGACATCACCATTGCCAGGAGTACGGTCAATGCTGACGCCGCCGATCTTGCGGCGTCCGCAGACGTGAAATCTTTCGCAGCGCCGACGCCCACCGCCATGGTGACGGTGGAAGAGGTTGGTAAGGGACTCTGGTTCCTGGCCGGAGGATCTCACAACAGCGTCCTGGTCGAGTTCGCCGATCATGTGGAGCTGATCGAGACGCCGCAAAACGACGCCAGAGCGCTGGCGGTCATTGCAAAAGCTCGTGAAATCAAGCCCGACAAGCCGCTCACGAAAGTGGTCGTCTCGCATCATCACTTCGACCATTCCGGCGGGATCAGAGCGGCCGTCTCCGAAGGCTTGACGCTCGTCACCCATGAAACGAACAAGACCCTCTTTGAGGATCTCTCGCAACGCAAGCACAGCATCGTCCAGGATGCACTTGCGAAGAATCCCAAGCCACTCCAGATTGAGACCGTGGGTGATGAAGCGGTGGTCAAGGACGCCGTGCGAACGATGCAGATGTATCACGTGGACGGAAGCAACCATGCCGAATCCATGGTCATCGTGTATTTTCCCGCCGAACGTGTGCTGGTTCAGGCCGACCTCTTCAATCCTGCGAACCCGAACGCCGCGCGCCTTCCGAATCTGATCGAGAACATCCAGAAGAGGAAGTTGCGCGTGGATCGGCACGTTCCGCTTCACGGGCCCGTGACCACACAGGCCCAATTCACGAAAGTCTTGGAGACGTTGAAGGTTCCTGCGGCCACGTCGAACTGAGAACGGGAATTGCGCAAACTGATCACCCTGGTCGCGGTCACTGCTCCTGTCGAGGACAACTGCTGTCAACAAGCTGAGCGCGACCCAGCATCCCGAAGCAGCCGGCGGCGCCTGCGAGAAACTGTCAGCGCTCCTGATGCCTGACACCACCATCACGTCCGCCCAGAGAGTCGAAGCAGGGGCATTCGTGCCTCCGAATCCTGGGCGTGGTGGCGCTGCGGGGCTGGAACCATACAAAACCCTGCCGGCCTTCTGCCGCGTCGCCGCTCTCGTCAAGCGTTCCAGCGACACCGACGTGAAAATCGAGCTATGGATGCCGGTACAGAATTGGAATGGTGAGTTCCGACCGGCGGCCAGCGGGTTTGCTGGTGGCACCATTGGCCACGGCGGCATGGCCGAACTGTTGAGGGCCGGTTGGGCCACCGCCACCACCAACCGCGGGCACGATGGCGGCGGGCCTTGGAAAGTGTCAGACATGTCGAGTCTGCCGTACCACTTGATGGTGTCGAAGGCGAAAGCCATCATCGGTGCGTACTACGCAAAGGGACCGCACTTCACCGTGATGAATGAGTGCGGGGGCGGAGGCTCGAGAGATGCCCTGCAGCTCGTGCAGGACTGGCCAGAGGATCTCGACGCGGCCGCAGCGGTGGGCTTCGTCTACGACGCGACGCACCACGGCATCGGGCAGATGTGGGTGTATCAGGCCACGCACCAGACCGAAGCCCATTACATTCCGCCGGGCAAGTACTCGATCATCCACAAAGCCGCACTCGACGCGTGTGATTTGAAGGATGGCGTCAAGGACGGGGTCATCGAAGATCCGCCGCGCTGCAAGTACGATCCGGGCATTCTGCAGTGCAAGGGCGTCGAAGGTCCGAACTGCCTCACCGCGGCACAGGTCGACGCGGTCCGCCGAATCTACAGCCCCGCGGTCCACTCGAGGACGGGGAAGTACCTGTTCGCTCCGATGGTGCCGGGCGGGGAACTGGGCTGGGAGCCTATGGCGGGTCCCGAGCCGTATGGCTATGCTCCCGGGTTCTACCGCAACATGGTGTTCAAGGATCAAGCCTGGGACTACAAGAACGGCCTCCCCAACTTCGACAGCCACGTGGATCTGGCCGAGGCCCCTGAGAATCGTGTCATCGATGCGGTCAACCCCGATCTCAGCAAGTTCATCGCCCGAGGGGGCAAGTTATTGCTGCTGGGCGGCTGGAACGACCACACGCTGGCACCAGGAAGCTTTGTCGACTACTACGAGGCCGTGGTCAAGAAGATGGGCGTGGACAAACTGCGTGACTCCGTACGGTTGTTCATGGTGCCGGGCATGGATCACTGCCTGACGCCGGCTTACAAGCCGTACCATGACGTCGATCTGGTGCGCATTCTCCGAGAATGGAGAACGACCGGAAAGCCACCCGAACGCATCATCGTGACGCGCTTTACCGACGAGGGGAAAGAGGAACGCAAACGCCTCGTGTGCGCCTACCCGCGTGTGGCGATGTACAAAGGCAAGGGAGACACGGCTGATCCGGCGAACTACGTGTGCAGGAGAGGAAATTAGAACCCGGGAAACGCGGACGCTAAAGCGTCCGCGCTACTTCTTGCCTTCGTCAGCGCGCGAACCCGACAGAATGTTCCTCATGGCGTTGTTCCCTTCGTGGCACGCGTATTCGAAGATCTGATAGTCAGGCTCGTTCCGCAGCGCCATGGCCACGGTCCACGGTTTCGTCCACGTCTTCGGATCGGTGAGCGTCACCTCGTATTGAATGGTATCGGCGCTCGTGCGTGTGAAGCGCTCGACCAGCTCCAGCGCGTCGCTCGGAAACAACATCATTCCGTTGGCCAACACGCCCGTCCGGCCGTTGAGGTTCGTCGTCCGAACCACCAGCGTATCGCCCTCCCAACGACCACGGGAATTTCCCATGTACGACCTGATGGCCGGCGATAGGTGCGGCCTTCCGTCGAGCGGGATGATCCGTGTTTCGTGGATCATCTCGTTGTGCAGGACGAGGTAGCCCGGCGATTGCAGAATCAGGTTGCCGTTGTTGTAGACGACCGGCATCATCGAGCCGACCACGCCGCGTGAGATGCAGCGATCGTAGGGTCCCAGCTCGTCGGCGCTGTTGAAGCCGGTGTACTTCACGTAGGTGCTGACCACTGACCCTTGTCGCGTTTGACCTTCCGGCGTCATCGCCGGCATTTTGCCGTTCGGTGGATCCACCACGAGCGACGACTGCCGCGACGGCTCACCACGCTCGAGCCAGTGCGGTGGCGGCGACGTTGGTCCGCCCACGTCGCCCATCGCGATGATATCGGCGGACGGTTTCTCGATGTTGAAGTCCGCGGTATCGAGTTGCGCCTGTCGCGCTGCTTGTTTCTCCCGCGCGGCGAACTCGGCATCGGTCAGTACCCGCCGCTGACCGAACTCATCGGGTCTCTCGAAGGGCACGCCGACCATGTGCGTGCTCGGCCAGATCCCCTGCAAGTCGGGGTCACCCCATGCGGTGCGCGGGACGCTCGATTGCGCCTGTTGACCGGCAACAGGCACCACGGTCAGTCCGACGAAAACGGCGAGTGCCAGGGCGCGCGAAATGTTCATGTTGTCTGTTGGTCCTTCGAGATCGATCGACTCGACCCATTATACTTCTTGAAGAAGACTCACACGGCGGGGCTGAAGCCCCGCCCTACGTATGTACCTACTGAAGCCCCGCCCTACGTACTGGTACGAAGGCTGAATGGCATACGTAGGCCGGACCTTCAGGTCCGGCTTGTGTGCGGCTTGTGTGTCGCGGAGGTCTCGATGAAGCCGCGACGTCGTGCGTGGTCTGACTGGTTGGCGCTCGTCAGCTTCTTCAGCGCGTCGATTGCTGCAGGCGCTGCGCAGAGTCCTGCCGAACAGGTGGCTCCGAGCACCCCGGGATATGTGGTCCCACGCACGTCGTGGGGCGATCCCGATCTCACAGGCATCTGGCCGAGCATCGACATGGTCAGGGTTCCGGTCCAACGTGCTTCGCAGTTTGGCACGCGCCTCTTCATGACTCCGGAAGAGCATGCCGTCCAGGAAAAGCGGGAGCAGGAAATGATCGTCCGCATGGCCAACGAAGGGGCGGGCGGGGCCACTGGTGCGCCAGGACACTGGGTGGAATGGGGGAAGTCCCAGCGACAAACGTCGCTCATCGTCGATCCGCCTGACGGTCGTATGCCTGCGCTGACCGCCGAAGGGCAAGCGCGCGCCGCGGCGGCTCCCACGGGGCACGATGGGCAACGCACCGCTGAACGGCCCCGAGGACTTTACGATGTGGGAGCGTTGTATTTCGCGGGGGCGCTCGGCTCGACGCTTCCGGTGCTCTACAACAGCGGGATCGACATCACGCAAGCGCCTGGCTATGTGGCGCTGCGGTATGAAATGGTGCACGACTATCGCGTCATCCCTCTCGATGGTCGCCCGCATCTTTCATCATCGATTCGGCAGCACATGGGTGATGCGCGCGGCCGTTGGGAAGGTGACACTCTCGTCATCGAGACCACCAACTTCACCGACAGAATCGGTGTGGGGTTGAGCGGCGGCGGTGTGCCAAACAGCCTGGCCATGCGCCTGGTCGAACGATTTACTCGTGTGTCGAACGACACGATTCGATATGAAGCAACCGTCCATGATCCGCAGACGTGGACGATGCCGTGGACGGTGGCGTTTCCATTGACCCGAATGCCGGATTACGGCATGTACGAGTACGCCTGTCACGAGGGGAACTACGGGCTCCTCAATGCGCTGAGCGGATCGCGCGCGGGAGAGCGTGCGGCGCCTGCCGCGTCACTGACGCGTTCCAATCGTTTGGATTATTCGGATTCTTGATCCAACAATCCGAACGATTTGATGTTCAGCTCGTTTTCATCTTTTTCATCCACCTCATCCGCAGTTGTTCTTGACACGCATCACTCTAGGGCGTATACGTCTGCCGAACCGCGACAAAAGAAATAAAGATCAACGACCCATCGAGGGCCGTCGAGCGCTGACAGATCCCGGCAACCTAACGAAACGTGAGGTGGGAGATGCGCACAGTCGTGCGAACGTTGGTTCTGCTGGCTGGTGTCGTGCTCGTTCCAACAGTGGTGGCGGCGCAGGCCGTCATTGCTGGAAGCGTAAGAGATCCGTCTGGAGCCGTTCTTCCGGGTGTCACGGTCGAAGCGACCAGCCCGGCGCTGATTGAGAAGGTCCGCACTGCCGTCACCGACGGAACAGGTCAGTACCGGATCGAAGATCTGCGCCCTGGGGTCTACGCCGTGACGTTTACGCTGACGGGATTCAGCACCTTCAAGCGGGAAGGCGTCGAGCTCACCGGGTCGTTCACCGCCACCATCGATGCCGACATGAGAGTCGGCGCGCTCGAAGAGACCGTCACCGTCACCGGTGAAAGCCCGATCGTCGATGTGCAGAGCGCGCGGCGGCAGACAGTCATCAACGATGATGTTCTCAGGGCCATTCCTACCGTTCGCAGTTACAACGCGGTGGTGCTGCTCGTGCCCGGCGTTGTCACCAACACGAACGACGTTGCAACAGGAACGGCAACGACGCAGTTTCCCATCCATGGCGGGCGCAACAACGAAGGGCGCATGACGATCGATGGGCTCAATGTCGGGAATCCACCCGGCGGCAATCAGCCACCTGGTTACTCGGTCGACGTCGGGAATTCCCAGGAAATCAGTTTCACGACCTCAGGCGGCCTTGGTGAATCTGAGACCGCCGGACTCGTCATGAATATCGTTCCAAAGACCGGCGGCAACCGGCTCCAGGGGTCCGCGTTTTTCAGCGGCACGGGTGAGTCGCTGCAGGGGGACAATTTCTCGGACGAGTTGAGAGCCTCTGGCCTGGCGGCGCCAGCGCCGCTCAGCAAGGTGTACGACCTCAATGGAGCCGTGGGCGGTCCACTGAGAAAAGATCGCTTGTGGTACTTCGTGACCGCGCGGACGCAGGGCAGCACGAGGGTCAACGCAAACCAGTTCTACAACGTGAATGCCGGCGACCCGACGAAGTGGTTGTACGCGCCAGATCTCAACCAACCGGGCTACTCAGACCGAACCTGGGACAACATCAGCGGGCGACTGACGTGGCAGGTCACGCCGCGCAACAAGATTGGCGTCTTCTGGGACGAGCAATGGGTCTGCCGCCAGTGCGAGGGGAATACGATCGGCATTACGACGCCGCCCGTGGTTTCGCCCGAGGCCAACGGTCCGAACCCGACGCTGCCCCTCCGCGTGCCGCAGGTGACGTGGTCGTCGCCGGTCACGAACCGGTTGCTCCTGGACGCTGGATTTGGTGGCACGTACTACGGCTGGGGAAATTTCGAAAGACCAGGGAATACCACTCGCGATCTCATTCGCGTCGTCGAGCAGTGCGCGACCGGGTGTGCCACCAACGGTGGCCGGGCGAACCTCAACTACCGGTCGCAGGATTGGGGGACCAACTACACCGGCTCGTACACGTGGCGCGGATCCGTGGCGTACGTCACAGGTGCGCACAGTGTGAAGTTCGGCTACCAAGGGACGCTGATGACGGACGACCGTACGTGGGAGACCGAACACTCAGAATCTGACCTACCGGTTCAACAACGGCGTGCCGAACCAGCTCACGCAATCCATCTCGCCGTGGGTCAACGATGCGCGTGCCGGCTGGCACGCCTTGTTTGCCCAGGAACAATGGACGATGGGCCGTTTGACGCTCCAAGGAGCGCTCAGGTTCGACGTCGCCAAAAGCTGGTACCCGGAGCAGCAGGAAGGACCGACGAGGTTCCTTCCAACGCCGATCATTATTCCGGAAACGAAAGGCGTGGATAGTTATAAGGACATCACACCACGGTTTGGTGCGGCCTACGACCTGTTCGGAAACGGCAGGACAGCAATCAAGGCCAGCGTCGGCAAGTTCCTCGAAGGCGTTGGCGTGCAACTGACGTATGCGAATGCAAATCCCACCCTCCGGGTGCCGACCACCACTGGGCCCTTCGGAACTGTAGGTGTGTCGCGCAGCTGGACCGACCGCAATAACAATCTCGTCCCCGACTGCGATCTGCTGAATCCCCAGGCGCAAACAGACACGGTCGACTTGTGCGGGCAGATGTCAAACGTGAGGTTTGGTCAGAACGTGCTGACGGGCAACTTTGACCCCGACCTCCTCGAAGGTTGGGGTGTTCGCGCGTCGGACTGGAGTCTCGGTCTTTCAGTGCAGCAGCAGATCTTCTCGCGAATGTCAGTGGAAGTGGGCTATTACCGGCGTTGGTTCGACGGTTTCACCCTGACCGACAACCTCGCCGCAGGGCCGTCCGACTACACGAAGTACCACATCATCGCGCCGCTCGACCCGAGGCTGCCGGGTGGCGGTGGCTATCCGGTGAACGAGCTCTACGATGTGATCCCAACGTTGTCCGGGCAAATAAACAACCTCTCGACGCTGGCGAGCAAATATGGACGGTGGTATCAGTACTTCAACGGCGTAGACGTCACCTTCAGTCTGCGAACCGCGGGGGGGATGTCGTTCCAGGGGGGAACCAGCACGGGCCAGAATGTGGCCGACAACTGTGGTGCTCGGGCGAACCTGCCGGAGCTCAACGTCGGACTCGGTGCCGGTCTCGTGGGTTCCACCGTCAGTACCACGAGTCCGTATTGCCACGTGGCATACGGCGTTCTGACGCAGTTCAGAGGACTGGGTTCGTACACGATCCCAAAGATCGACGTCCAGATCAGCGGAGTATTTCAGAGCAAGCCTGGCGCGTTGCTGGCGGCCAACTACGCGGTGCCTGCTGCGACGGTCGCTCAGACGCTGGGGCGTCTACCGTCCGGGGGCGTGCCCAACGTCACGGTCAACCTGATCGAGCCTGGGTCGCTGTATGGGGATCGGCTCAATCAGTTCGATATTCGCGTGGCCAAAATCCTGAGGTACGGTGGGACGCGAACGATGATTGGGCTCGACCTGTACAACGTCCTGAATTCAGGCGCCATCCTGACGTACAACAACGCGTTCGTCCCGAACGGGCCCTGGTTGCAGCCCAATTCGGTTCTGACACCACGGTTGGCGCGGATTAGCGCCGAATTTACCTTCTAGAGCTGTCTGAAGGGCCGACTTTCAAGTCACAGAGTCATAGAGAACTCAGAGAACTCAGAAATCTCTGTAGACCTCTGTGGTAAACTAGGTCAGCCTTGAACGGACCGTTCTTCAGTTCACCGGTTCGATCCGCAGGACCGCTCCTTCCTTCTCGTCGGTCACCAGGTACAGCAACCCGTCGGGTCCCTGTCGCACGTCGCGAATCCGCTGCCGCAACTCTGTGAGCAGCGTTTCGCGCCGAAGCTCTTCCATCTTTTCGTTGAAGCAGGATGCGCTCGAGGTGACCGGTTCCGGGAATCTCGCCTGTGCGGAGCGCCCCGACGAATACGTCGCCCTTCCACTTGGGGAAACGGTCCCCCGTGTAGAACGCCATGCCGGACACAGCAATTGACGGCATCCAGTACGCGAGGGGCGGTTCGAAGCCATCATGCCCGGGGCTCTTGTTCGCCTGCCATGGGCCCTCGTATCTCCGTCCGTAGCTGACAAGCGGCCAGCCGTAGTTGCGACCGGCTCGGAGGATGTTGATTTCATCGCCGCCGTTCGGACCATTCTCGTTCTGCCACATCTCGCCGGTTCCTGGATGTAACGCCAGACCCAACGCATTGCGATGACCAAGCGTGTATACCTCCGGTTTGTGGCCGGGGCGCCCGACGAATGGGTTGTCGCTCGGAATCGCTCCCATCGTCACGCAGCCGCAAGCACTTTCCCGCCCTGTGTGTTGGGGTCCTGGGGATCAGGGCCCGTCGTGGTCATGAAGAGCGTCCCGTCACGCCCGAAGGCAATACGCGACGTGCCGGCTCGATCGGCCACAAAGATGTCCTTGACCTCGGTGAGCGCACGACCATCCCAGCGTCCGCGCGCCAGCGCGACCGTCCTCTTTTTGTCGTCGAGCGGCTTCGTATACGTGAGATAGACGAAGCGGTTCTCGCTGAACTGGGGATGCAGCGCGATGTCCATGAGACCGTGGACGGCACCCGGCAAGCCGGATTCACCTGTCGCGAATGACGCCGGGACTCCCGCAACCGGATTGGGGTCCAGCACACCATTGCGGATGATCCGAAGCTTGCCGAAGCGCTCTGTGATCAGCATGCTGCCGTCTGGAAGAAACACGAAGCTCCAGGGGAACGACAGCGCCTTTGTGACAACGACGACGCGAATCTTCTGTCCCTCGGCCGTGTCGAACTCGACGGGTTTGTCGGGCAGGGGACGCGCCGCGAGACCGCGCGGCGCCACCGGAATGATGTTCTCGAATGGGACGGTTTGCTGCCCAGATCCGACACGGGTCCCGAGCAGTTGCGGCAATCGCCAAGCGACCCGACGAGCCAGGCGAACTGACGACGCTGCTTGGGCGAGCGGGAACGCGGAATTTTCATGGCCACAGTACCTCCTGCGGCGGGATCAGTATAGGCCGACTCGCGGTCGCTGGGGGGACCGGACGCAGATGAACGCCGATCAACGCGTCGGAGGACGGGACGCAGATGAACGCGGATCTCCACGAATCAGACGGGACGCGGATGAGCGCGGATCTAAACAGGATTAACGGGACGCGGATAGGCGCGGATTTTGGACGATTAACGGGACGCAGATGGGCGCGAATCCAACTGGATTAGCTGCACACGCATTGGGCGAGAGAACTTGTCGAGCACCGTGCTGTTAAACGGCTCGCAAATCCCGTTCGTCTGGTGATTCCTCGTCTTGGTGCGCGTGTGGTCGATGTCTTCGACCGCGAGGTACATCTCGTCAAGATAGCGGTCCAGGCGTGCCACAGTATTCGGTGCCCCGGTCCGTGAGGATGCGAGTCAACGGAATCCCCTACGCCTCGACCACGATTTGGCAGGCCTGCGACACATTCCCGAGCTGCTTGGCGAGGTCGAGGATCTTCACCTTCGTCTTGAAGATCGTCTGTGCAGTCGTCATTGGTCCTCCTGTGGCGATTGTCGGATCACATCTTCCCTAATGCAGTTTGAACCGTGTTGATCCGCACGATCCGCGTCAATCAGCGTCCCGTGATCCTCGTGGTAATCCGCGTCGATCCGCGTCCCGTTCAGATTCAGAGTCGATCCGCGTAATCCGCGTCCCGTGGATCAAAAGTTGATCCGCCAATCCGCGTCCCGTCCTGATTCGGGTAATCGGCGTTCATCCGCGTCCCGTCAGAAATCCGCGTTCTCTGAGATTCGGACAGATCAGCGTCCGCAGACCCGTCAGGCATTTGCCGGCCGGAGTCGGCCCATGATAGCGTCGGCGTTCAATTCAGCGAGGCGCAACGCCTCGGTCAAGGAGACCAGCAGCATCATGATGTTTTCGCATCGGCTTGCCACAGGCGTGCTCTCGTTCTTGGCCATCGCAGGCGTGACCACCGCGGCGATCGTGGCCCAGCAGGGGCAGCCGCAGATTGGGATTGCGCCTGTTGTCGTGGCTAACGAGGCATACACGTTCGATACCGCGGAACAGCACAAGATCCGCGTGGTCGTGGTCGCACGCGGGCTGGCGCATCCGTTCAGTCTGGCGTTTCTCCCCAATGGTGATGCGCTCGTGACCGAGCGTGGCGCGCGGCTGCGGCTGGTTCGCAACGCGACCAGCAGGGGAGAAGGCGCGCTGCTCGTTGCGCAGCCGATTGGCGGTGTGCCCGAGATCCCGGCATTCCGTGGCGGTGGTCTGCAGGAGGTCGTGCTTCATCCGCAATTTGCGACCAACGGACTTGTGTACTTCACCTACAACAAGGCTGGCGAGCCCGGTCCCAAACCGCCTCAGCGCCAGAGCGCGGTGACGCTGGCACGCGGACGCTTTGACGGCAGCACGATCACGAACGTTCAGGAGCTGTTTGTCGGCGAATGGAGCCTGGCGGCCAGCGGCTCGCGTGTGGTCTTCGCGCCTGATGGATTCATCTACATGACGACCGGCGCTCCCTTTGGCGAACAGGCGCAGAAGTTGGACAGCGTGTACGGGAAGGTGCTGAGGTTGCGGGAAGACGGCCGCGTGCCCGACGACAATCCGTTCACCAAACGCGCGGGCGCGCGCCCCGAAATTTTCTGTACGGCCACCGCGATCAGCTTGGCATTGCCGTTCACGCGGGCACCGGGAGCGTGTTGACCGCCGAGCATGGCCCGAACGGCGGGGATGAGATCAATGTGATTCTGCCCGGGCGTAATTATGGCTGGCCGACATTTACGTACGGGCGCGACTATCAGGGCCCACGACTCTCCCCGACGCCGTTTGGCGAAGGAATCGAGCCGCCGCTGGTGGTGTGGCTGCCATCGATCGCACCAACTGGCCTGACGTTTTACACCGCTGACCGGTTTCCGGCCTGGAAGGGCAACCTGTTTGTCGGTAGCGCACGCCGCGGGGAAGTTCCACGGACCGGCGGGCTCGAACGCGTGGTCGTGAACGAGAAGCTGGAAGAGCTGCGTCGCGAAACGTTGCTCACCGAGCTGCACCAGCGCATCCGCGATGTACGCCAGGGACCCGATGGGCTGCTGTACGTGCTGACGGACGAAGATGACGGAGCGTTATTGAGAATTGAACCGACAGGAGATTTCTGATTCTACGATTTTCGATTTGTGAATCGTTGGTGACTCGTGAAGGTCGATTTCTGATTTGTTCATTTCGAGCGAATTTTGAAGTTTTGAGTTTCGGCGCGAAACCCAGGAAATACCACTTCTGGCCCTCGGCAAGTCCCGCCAGCTGGCGACCCAACGCCTGGTAGACCGGCGGTGAGGCAATCACATGCTGCGTGCCGGCGTGCATGTCGCGAAACAGACGCTGGATCGTGCCGGCGCGCAGCGCGTGCGTGCCAGCGGATTTATAGACGAACAGCGCGGCCTCGTGTGCCGCCCATGTCACGTGGGTCATCGCGAGTCGGATGAGCGTGTGTTGTTGGACCGAAGGCCGATCCCCTCGCTCGAGGCTCTGCGCCACATCGCTCCAGGCCTCAAACACGAGGGCCCGTGCGGCCCTGTACGTGCCTTCTGCCTTGCCGTACCCCTCTAGAAACGTTTCGCTCGTGGCCTGCGTCCCGCCACGGCCGCCTCTGGCGCGAACCCCTTCGCTCAGCTCGTCGAGCATGCGGCGGGCGATGCCGCATGCCCACCCCGAGTGGCACATCGCCGCGAAGCCGATGACGCCAATCCCGTAGAGACCACCGCCGCGCTTCGGAGTTTCGGTCAGAGCAGGGTGCGTGAATGGCTCGGGCACGAACACGGAGTCGATGTTGTAGTCGATGCTTCCGGTTGCCCGCAGACCCATCACATCCCAGTTGTCGACGAGCGTCGCCTGTGCCACCGGCAGCACGAAAATCCGCGCCTCGTTCGTTCCCTGAATCACTCCCAGCGTGTGGATGTGCGTGCCGTGCTTGATGCCCGACGCAAAGCTCCACGAACCACTGAGCAAGTAGCCGCCATCGTGCGGGACCGCGGTGCCCGGGCGCGTGCCCTGGCCGACGATCACCGGCAGCCGGTCGCTGTTGAAGAGCTGAGTGACTGCGGCATCCCCGAGGTACGCGGCACCGGTTCCAACGGCCAGCGCGGCAGCCATCAGGACCCAGCCGGTGGAGGGATCGCCGTACGCCAGGCGCTCGAGGACCTGCAGTGACGACACGGGATCGAGCTCGGCGCCGCCGCGAATCGTTCGCGGCACCCACATGCCGAACAGACCTTCGCGGTGAAGCGCCTCGACGACGGGCTCCGCCAGCTGACCGTGTTCATCGCCCCAATGCGAGTGCTTGTCGGCGAGCGTTGCGACGTCACGTGCACGATCGATCAGACTGGAAGTCTTCAGCATGGCGGGTATTTTACAGTCATCAAGTCATCAGTTTTCAGTTATCAGTTATCAGTTATCAGTGGTCAGTTTGGGCTTGAGAGTCCTAGTCAAGAAAAACGGTTCCTATTCTGAAAACTGATTACTGAGAACTGAAAACTACGCGTCACCAATATCCGATCATCCGGCCTGCGGCCACTGGCCGTCAGCCACGACAGCAGAGACACCGCGCCCGCGACCGCAAGTTGCTCGCCTCTCGCGCGTTGTCGGCTCGCGCGTTCCGCGTGAAGTCCACGCGGGCAGCCGATTGAGGACCGCCACGTTGACGAGACCTATCGCGATGGCGGGGAACTTAATCAGGAGGAACGGGTTGCCGATGTATTCCGTGGCGTTTGTCGTGATCGAGACAAATCCCGCTTGTCGCTGCGATCACGAAGCCGACCGTCGCCATCGCCACCGTGGGGCGCGCGATGAGATCAAGCGGTACGCGGCGCCAGGCACCGAGCATCCGCAAATCGAGCACGAGCACCGAACCGAAAAGGGATGAGATACCCAGGATGTGTGCGAGGTTGACGAGACCTGTACGTCCAGACACCGGCGTTGCGCATGGCGTGGCCCAGGGACGATCCCTCGAGCCACGCCATGAAGTCTGACACGGACGTGCCGCAGGCCGACGGCTAAGTGCGGTCCGGATAGACGTTGAACGTGCGGCCGTTCCAGGTCACACGCTCGGTCTTGATTTCGAAGCGTTTCCCATCGCGGTTTCGATGACCGTGGACCGTCACTTGCGCGCCAACCGGGATCGTCCCCTCCTTGAGGCCCGCCCGTTCCGTGCGTGCCGCCGGCGCCAGTGTGATGTCCCAGACCTGACCTTCAGCCCTAATCCTCATCGTGGCGTGAGGTCCCGCCAGGCTGACCCCACTCTCCACCATGCCCGTTAACTCGAATTCCTGTTCCCCGTTGCCGCTCCAGCCGTGATGGGCCGCGACCGGCATGACCGCAAGTGCGAACGCGCACCCAATGACCCAGAGGGAAAACCGTGACTGCATGGCTACCTCCTTTACTAGTGACTAGCTACCACCTTACCACGCCCCCGGGACTCCGCGGGACTCCGGTCAGCGCCCCAGCGTTCTCAGGGCTTCCGAGGCCTGGATCGGTCCCGATCCAGGCGCAGCGCTTCTTGAAACTCATGGGGGCTGCGCGGTCCAGGCCCGCCCTGTTCCGCGAGCACCAGCCCGAGATTTGTTCGTGCGGCGGCATTGTCCGGATCGATGTCCAGAATCTGCGTGAGCTCGCGACCCGCTCGCTCCAGCCGCCCGGCTCCACGAAAACCACTGCCAGGTTGCCGCGTGCATCCGACGTTCGAGCCGTCGAGAGCGATGGCACGCTTGTACTCGTCGACCGCTTCCTCGAATCGACCGGGCTCTGGAGAGCAGGGTGCCAAGGTTGTAGTGCGTCAGGGCATCGGGTCCACCTTCCAGCGCCCGACGCAGGTATGGCTCAGCCTCCGAATAGCGTCCGAGGTCGCTCAAGCAACTGCCGATTTGAGCAACTCCTTGAAAGTCACCAGGGACATGATTGTGGTAACGCTGAAAGAACTCGAGCGCCTCCTCAGGTACGTCCGAGCGTGCGCAAGACGCGGCCGAGCTTTGAAAGGACGTCTGGATTGTCTGGATCCGAACTCCAAAGCAAGTCTCCTCGTCAAGTACTCGCTCCATTGCGCGTTCACCATGAGGTCCGCCTCGGAAAGGCCCGCCGGAGAAGAAAGGTGCTGTTTCTCGATTCCCGTGCCAGCGCGGTGACCATGGGATCCGCGTAGGGTGCATAGGGTGGAAGTCGATTGGCGCGATATCGGGCGGCCGCCGCATCGGATGGCCGATCCAGCAGCTCGTAGGTTTCAGCCAGGAGGCGAAATGCGGAACCAAACCGTGGAGCGCTGCTGATGGCCGTCGAGAATCTCACGTGCGGCGGCGGGTTCCTTTTTGAACCAGCGCGATCCGTGCCAGCCCGAACGACGCGTAAATAGAAGTTGGGATCCAGGCAAGGTGCGGCGCCGATTCAGCTGGGATGCTCTCCGGCTCCGGCAACGAAAGGCCACCCCGCCAAGCCCGCTCGGCGCGGTCATAGCGCGCTTCCTTGAACTCTGCCTCGCCAAGGCGCCACCACGCGGGGGCGTAGTTCGGTGCAATCTCGACCACGCGCCCCAGAATGTCGGCGACCGCGTCGCCATTGCCATGCTCGTTTTGAATCAACGCGCGATAGGACGTCCAGCGCCAGTCGTTCGGACTGAGATCTTCAGCGTGGCGGTAGCAGTGCTCGGCGTTCGAGTAGAACATGTCGGCGCGGTACGCGAGACACAGTGCGCCGACAGCTGCCACCGACGTTGGCGCGCTCCGGGCCGCGCGGTAGCGCACTTCCAAATGCCCAGCGACAGCTCTCCGCTGCCCACCAAGATCGGGCAACGTCGAAAGCCGCGAGGCGTAGACGCTGCGTCTCTGTCCGCGTCATACCCACGTAGAGGAGGAGCGCTCCAACAGCGATAATCCCGAAAACTCGGGGAGGACGCAACGTACGCGGCCAGACCGAGGCGACGGTTTTTCGCCGACTGCCCGTCGATCATTTCGTCGCGTTCGGCCCATTGTTGCTCCACGCGGTGACGCGTCCGAGCCGATCGTACGGACGGCTGATGTGCATCCCTGCGGTGACCGAGATCCAGCCGCCGTTGCCATCGAGATCCCCGAGCGCCAACGTCATCAGATGCGTCGGCGGGCGCGGCGATCGCGTCGCATCGCGAACCGCATCCGGCCGTTGTTTTCAAGCCACACGAGGCTCGGTGCCTTGGGGTCGTTCCAGTCGTTGTTGGCTGCTGACGACCACGACGTCGAGATCCCCGTCGCCATCGAGATCGCCCAGCCTGCGGACTTGATGCCCCGGGCAGATCCGCGAGGCGATGGTAGTCGAACTCTAGATCGCCCGCGTTCTCGAGCCACTGCACCCCCTGCCATGGCCGGCTGTTCGCCGGCGCGTAGTCGAACGCATCGCCGTTGCTGTAAACGATGTCGAGATCGCCGTCGCGATCCAGATCGGCCACCGAGATCCAACTCGATCCGAAATCCGCATTGGTCGACCCCCAGAGCATCCTCGGCGTGAACCCTCCGCGGCCGTCGTTCGACGAAAGCCCAGATCTCCTCCCACTCCTGGCTGACGAGCGTGACGATGTCAGGAAACCGATCGGCGTTGAGCGGGGCCACGATTGCGTTGATTGGTCCAGAGAGTCGCTGCAGCACGTGCTGGTTGAATTTCCAATTGCCTGTATTTTCCAGCCAGCTGGTTTCACCATCGTCGTAGCCGAAGCCCGCGACCGCCAGGTCGAGGTCCCCGTCACTGTCGAGGTCGCCTGCCCGCACGTCGGCCACTCGAGCCGCCTGGTCGAGGACCACATGCGGGGTGAAATTCTGACGACCATCGTTTTCAAGCAATGCTGACAGCACCCCGTCCCATTGTTGCTGGGCATGAGCACGCCAAGCGCCGCGACCACCAGATCCAGATCGCCATCTCCCTCGAAATCATCTCTTCACGTGTGCCTGCGCCGCAATGACGCCTCCAACCGGAATCTCGGCGTAAGAACCCTTTGGAGACTGGCGAATCCATGTCACGCGGTTGCGAAGGGCATCGCACACTAGCAACGTCGGCAAGGCCATCACGATCGAGATCGACGATTGCCACGTTCGCGATACGTGGTCGCTCGTCGTCGCGGATGGGATCGCCAATGGCCTTGGGAGTGAGAAAAGTCGATACCGGTCCTGGGGGAAGGATGCCTGCGCGCTCGGCCCCCACCTCTTTGGCGCTCTCGGGCCAGCTGCCTGACGGCGGACCCACCACGCGGCGGCAAGCGCGATCGCAATGACCAAAACGGCAAGAATCGGGAAGGTGATGCTGCGGCCCGGCAATTTTCATGAGTCAACCGTGTCACGTTGGACCGCACATTCCGGACATTGACACTGTACAATAGCGTAGCCTCGTTCAAACGACCGCACGGGGTGGGAGGGCGGAATGCGTGCGCGCACGATTGTTCTGGTCGCCGTTTTCTTAGGAATGGCGCTGTCAGCCTGGAGTGTTCCGCAGGCGGCGTCCCCACAGACTCCGACCACGAGCGGCGTTTCCGCATCGACGTCAACGGCTCCCACGGTGCGTCAATTCGTCACGCAGGACCGCGTGGCTTGCCATAACCAGCGAACCCAAACGGCGGGTCTCGGCGCTTGACACGATGGATTTCGAGAATCTCCCGGCCGGTGCCGACGTATGGGAAAAGGCTATTGAAAGTAAGGGTGGGGCATGATACACCCCCGGGCGCACGACATCCAGACCCGGCCTCGCGGACTGCGTTGGTGGCGGCACTGTCGACCGTGCTGGACAAAGCCGCCCTGGCAGACCCGAACCCTGGTCGTCCGGCACTGCACCGGTTGAACCGAACCGAGTATGCGAATGTCATTCGCGATTTGCTCGATCTCGAGGTGGAAGCCCGACGCTCTGCCTCCGGACGATTCGGCGTACGGATTCGACAACGTCGCGGATGTCCTTGGGGTTTCAGCCACGCTGATGGAGCAGTATGTGAGCGCGGCGGGCAAAGTCAGCTCCCTCGCAGTGGGAGACCCCGACGTCAGTCCAGGTGCGGAGGTCTACCGCATTCCCCAGGAGGCGTCGCAGGATAAACATGTGGAGGGTTTACCGTTTGGCACGGTCGGGGGGATTCTCGCAAAGCCCACGATTCAGGTTGCCGGCGAGTATGAGCTATCGGCAAAGTTTTTCCGAACGAACCTCGGCGTGCTGCGTGGTCTGGAGTACGAGCACTGGCTCGAATACAGCGTCGACGGCGAACGGGTCCATCTCATCAAAGTGGGAGGACCAGACGACTGGGCCGCCAATCTGGAGAACAACACGCTCATTGCCGACGAGATTGAGCAGCGGGCGAAAATTCGCGTGACGCTGACGGCGGGGCCGCACGAGATTGCGGCCGCATGGCTCAAGAAGAGCGGAGCGAGCGATCCCGTCAGGACGACCCGGCCCATCCGGAGCTCCCACGACACGCGGGACCCCATGGGAATTCCGCATCTATCGACCTTTACGATCGCAGGGCCGTTCGATCCCTCGGTTCCGGCGACACGGCGAGCAGGCGCCGGATTTTCAGCTGCGAACCGACCAAGGGGGCCGAGGATTGTTGCGCGAGGCATATCATCTCGACGTTGGTTCGTCGCGCGTATCGCGGACAAGTGACGGACGCCGACGTGGAGCGGTTGATGGGTTTCTACCGCCGGGGCCATCAGGAGCGTGATTTCGATAGGGGCATTCAGGTGGCCTTGCAGCGGATTCTGGCGAGCCCGAAGTTCGTGTTCCGCGCCGAGCGCGATTCCCGGAATGCCGTGCCCGGCAAAGCCTACCGCATCAGCGACCTCGAGCTGGCGTCGCGTCTGTCGTTCTTCTTGTGGAGCAGCATTCCCGACGATGAACTTCTTCAAGTTGCCAGTGAGGGCAAGCTCGCGGGTTCCGGCTGTGCTCGAGCGGCAAGTACGCCGAATGTTGGCCGACCCGAAGTCGAAACGGCTCGTCGCAAACTTTGCCGGCCAGTGGTTGTACTTGCGAAATCTATCGAATCATCAGCCAAATTCGATGGAGTTCCCCGATTTCGACGACAATCTGCGGCAGTCCTTCCGGCGCGAGAGCGAAATGTTCTTCGAAAGCATCATTCGCGAAGACCGCAACGTCCTCGACCTGATGACTGCGGATTATACGTTCGTGGATGAACGGCTCGCGAAGCACTACGGCATCCCGAATGTCTATGGAAGCCACTTTCGGCGGGTTAATGTGACCGACGACGCGCGAAAAGGGTTGCTTGGCAAGGGGGCGATCCTGACGGTGACGTCTGTACGCCACGCGAACATCGCCGGTTGTGCGCGGCAGGTGGATCCTGGACAATATTCTGAACGCTCCGCCGCCACCGCCACCAAAAGACATCGTCATCCCACCGTTGCCAGAAGGCAATGGAAAAGACAAAATCCTGACGATGCGGGAACGGATGGAGGAACATCGCAAGAACCCGATCTGTGCGAATTGTCACCGACTCTTCGATCCGATCGGGCTGGCGATGGAAAATTTTGACGCGGTTGGGGAGTGGCGCACGCGCGATGGCGGGTCGCTCGGAAGTCCCATCGATGCGTCGGGCGAGCTCCTGGACGGAACGCGAGTGGACGGGGTCGTCTCACTGCGGCAGGCGCTGCTTCGGCAGCCGGAGCTGTTTGTGGGGACGGTGGTCGAGAAGCTGATGACCTATGCTCTCGGTCGCGGTGTGGCCGCGCACGATATGCCGACTGTGCGTGCGGTCGTTCGCGACGCGGCCCGCCGTGACTATCGGTTCTCGGCCATCGTGCTCGGCATCGTGAACAGCACACCGTTTACAATGCGAATCGGGGTGCCCGGGAATGCGCCTACGACCGTGGCAACAGCTCGGTGAATGGTATCAAAAGCGCAGGATACGCAAAGCGATACAAGCGATAAAGGAGCGGCCGATGTTCATCTCCAAAATGGCGTTACCCCGTCGGACGGTTCTCCGTGGCATGGGGGCCACACTTGCGTTGCCGTTCCTCGAGGCGATGGTGCCGGCGCTGACGGCCACCGCGCAGACCGCCGCCAATCGACCACGCCGCTTTGGCGTTGTATTCGTGCCGCTCGGCGAGCGGCCCGGATTCTGGACGCCCAAGACGGTCGGGGCAGATTTCGAGTTCACGCAAATTCTGAAACCCATCGAAAAATTCCGACAGCACGTCACCGTGGTGTCGGAGCTCTGTGACCCGCTTGATGGGCATGCGACGACGGTCTCGGCGTGGCTGAGTGGTGCCATTCCCAAGAAGACCTTCGCAGAAGATGTCTATAGCGGCGAGACGGTCGACCAGGTCATCGCGCGGAAGATCGGGCAGGAAACACCGCTTCCATCACTCGAGCTGGCCACTGAAGATTTCACGGGCTACGTGGGCGGATGCGATACGCAGTACAGCTGCGCGTACATGAACACCATCTCGTGGTCGTCGGCGACCTCACCGGTCCCGATGGAGATCAACCCACGAGTCGTGTTCGAGCGTTTGTTCGGACGGCCCGGTACAAGCGCCCAGCGGCAGCAACGGATGCAGACCGACAAGAGCATTCTCGATTCGCTCGGCGACGACGTGAAGGAGTTGGAACGGGGTCTCGGCACGCGCGATTTGGGCCGGCTGCACGAATATCTGGATCGCGTGCGGGAAGTCGAGCGGCGGATCCAGCTGTCAGAGCAGACGCAAGCCAATTCAGTATTGGCAGTGGATGCGCCCCTTGGAATTCCCGAGACGTGGGAGGAGCACGCGATCCTCATGTACGATCTGGCGGCGCTCGCCTACCAGGCGGATATCACGCGCGTCCTCACCTACATGAAGGCGAAGGACGCCAGCATGATCTTGTACACGAACCTGGGCGTTTCCGAGCCGCATCACTCGACAACGCACCATCTGGATTTGGCGGAAAGCGTTTCCAACCTCGTGAAGATCAACACGTATCATATGACCCTCTTCGCCAAGTTCCTGGAGACGTTGAGCACCACCCCCGACGGCGACGGCTCGCTCCTGGATCACTCGCTCATCCTGTTCGGCAGCGGCATGAGCGAAGCCAATACCCATTCCCGGCTCGACATTCCCACGCTGCTCGTCGGCGGCAGCGCCGTCGGGTTCAAGGGTAACCGTCACATCCAGACGGCCAAAGAGACGCCGTTTGCAAACTGCCTGCTCGCGCTGGCGAACAGGTTCGGGTGCGAGCTCAAGAGCTTCGGGACGCTGAGCACCGGAGAACTCGCACTCTAGGAGCATGAACGATCGCCGGAGGAACACATGATTTCGATGCGACACGCTGCAGCCTTGGTGGTGGCCTTAGCATCGGTGGCAAGTCTGGGTGCCGCCGCAGCAAACGGCCTTCCTCTGGTCGATGCCGTCAGAGCCGGCAGCGTCGAGAACGTGCGCGCGCTCCTGAAACAGCACGTCGACGTGAACGCGCCGCTGCCCGACGGCACGACAGCGCTTCACTGGGCCGCACGCGCGAACGCGACCGAGCTGGCGCGGTTGCTCATCGGTGCCGGCGCAAAGGCGAACGCTGCCAACCGCTATGGCGTCACCCCGCTCTCCCTGGCCGTCACCAACGGGAATTCCGTGCTGGCCGAGATGCTGCTCAAAGCTGGCGCCGATCCGAATGCGACGGTGGGAGATGGCGAAACCATTCTGATGACGGCCGCGCAGGCAGGCAACGTTGAAACAATCAAAGCGCTTGTCACCCATGGCGCCAATGTCAACGCTGCCGAGAAGTGGCAAGGGCAGACGCCGCTCATGTACGCGGCCGTCGAGAACCATGCGGATGCCGTGAGGCTGCTGGCGGAAGTGGGTGCGGACGTCAACGTTCGCTCGAAGCGGCTGGAGTTTCCAGACTTCGTCTTCAAGACAGCCGGCATGATTTACGTCGTGCAGCCGGTGGGAAGTTGGACACCGCTCATGTACGCCGCGCGCGATGGCGCAATCGACGCCGTGCGAGCGCTGGCCGACGTGGGTGCGGATCTGAACCTCGTGGATCCCGAGGGCACGACCGCCCTGACGTTGGCAATTATCAACGGTCATTTCGATACCGCCGTGGCGTTGCTGGAGAAGGGGGCCGACCCCAATGTGGCCGACAAGAACAGGATGACGCCCCTGTACGCCGCCGTGGATATGCACACGCTCCAAACGGTATGGGGTCGTCCCGCGCCGCTGCTGGATGACGCAGTTGACCCGGTCGGAATGGTGAAAGCGCTACTCGCTCACGGCGCAGACCCCAACGTGCAGCTCAAACGCCCCATCATTGGCCGACATACCAGGAATACGGGCGATCCGTAGTTTGAGCGAAGGCACCACGGCACTTGCGCGGGCGGCCAAGAGCGGCGATGTGCCGATCATGAAGGCCCTGCTCGAGGGAGGCGCGAATCCCTTCCTCACCCAGGCGGACTACACCACCGTGGCAATGGTCGCGGCTACCGGCCGCGGACAGCGAATCTACCCGGGTGCGGCATCGGTGGGAACCCAGGCCACGGAGGAGGATTCCCTCGAGGCGCTCAGACTGCTTGTGCAGCATGGCGTCGATCCTGATGCCTTCAACGAACGTGGGCAGACGGCGTTGCATATTGCGGCCGCCCGCGGAGCCGACTCACTTGTCAGATATCTGGCCGAGCAAGGTGCCAAGCTCGACATGAAAGACCGGCGAGGACGGACGCCGCTGGATATTGCCCTCGGGATGGCCAACGAAAACAGTCGGGGGCCCGCTGAAGTGCGCGAGAGTACCGCCGCCTTGCTCCGCGAGTTGATGGCGAAGCAAGGCCTCACGGTGGCGACAGCTGCGCGCGCGTCATCCGGACCCTAAAGAGCGTTGCACAACTGTACGTAGCGCAGGTCTTTAAGACCTGCCCGGGCGCCTCGAAGAAGGCCTGCAGGTCTGCGCTTCGATGCGCGAAAGTGAAGGTCCACGATGCATCATCCTCTCTTGGGACTCGCGGTCCTGGTTGTTCTCACAACGCTCTTCGCGCCCGCGCCAGTTCAGGGGCAGAGCCTTGCGGACTTGCCTGGCGCGCGTGCAGGCTCTGCGTGGACGCCGCCTCGCACGCCGTGGGGCGATCCCGATTTGCAGGGGATTCTGGCCCAGCAGCGATATGCTGGGGACGCCTCTCGAACGGCCAGCCAATTTTGGCCACCGAGCCGTGCTGACGGACGAAGAGTTTGCCGCGCGTGAGGCTCAAAGCCGACGTCAAGCGGACCTCGACGCTGAAACAGTCGTCGTCCAGCGTCCCCGTCCGGATGGTCGTCCCGGTACTGGACCGCCGTCACATTGGGGCGAGCGTGGCAAACCGGCACGGCAGGCCTCGCTCATCATCGATCCGCCTGACGGACGATTGCCGGCCAATGACACCTGAGGGACAGAGACGCGCCAAGCTGATGCGCAGCACATATCACCTTGATTTTCCCGACGCGGTCGAAGCCCATCCGTTCAACGAGTTCACCGACCTTGGTCCTTACGATCGCTGCATTTCGCGGGGGCCGCTCGCCTCGATGCTTCCAACCGGCTACAACATGGGAACGCAGATTTTCCAGGTGCCTGGCTATGTCGTCATCGTGAACGAGATGATTCACGAGACGCGCGTCATCCCTCTGGACGGCCGCCCGCACCTGGGTTCGGGCATTCGCCAGTACATGGGAGATTCACGTGGTCGCTGGGAAGGCAACACGCTCGTCGTCGAGACGACGAACTTCAACGGCAAGGTCGGTCTGACACGCAACGGCAACACGACCCCGACGAGTCAGGCTCTGCGGATCGTGGAGCGTTTCACGCGCACCGACGCTGACACCATTCGGTTCGAAGCGACGATCGAGGACCCACAGATCTGGTCGCGGCCGTGGACGGTGACATTACCGCTGAGGCAGCACCCCGAGTACGGCATGTTCGAGTACGCCTGCCACGAGGGCAATTACGGGATGACGAACATTCTCAGCGGCGCGCGGGCAGATGAACGGAAGTAGCGTCCGGCCGCCTTCGCTTGGTACGGGAGACGTCTAGCCGGACGTTCATTTTTTTGAATTCCCATCTCAATTTTTGAATCTATCGTCTGGTCTTCCGCCGCTAACTGCACGATACTGCTCGCACGCGGGCTCGCACGGCGTTTGCACGTCGTTGTACGTTGACACTGAACACGCCGCATTGTAGTGTTCTGTTTCACTAAACAGTTTCTCACCGCCGAAGCCGCGCTTGTCGAGGAACGTGCATCTGAGGGGCTGCCCGGACGCGTTCATACACAGCTGATGATTTATGTCCGTCGCAAGATCCGGAGGTCGCCTAAGCTTGACGGCCCTCGACTTTGCTCGGGCCGACCCTGAGCTTGTCGAAGGGTCGAAAGGCACTGCAGCCGATGCTGGGGGTGCGTCGCAAGGTCGGGAGCCTGACGACGGCAGCGCGTGGGGGTGGGGCCCCACGCGAATCAAATAAGGAGAAAAGCATGCGCACGATGGCGAGAATCATCCTGCTCGTCGTTGGGTTGCTGGCCATTCCTGTGGCTGGTTGGGCACAGGCGCTCGGAAGCGTCGCTGGCGTCGTTCGAGATGCTTCCGGAGCCGTGTTGCCGGGCGTCACGATCGAGGCCGCGAGCCCGGCCCTCATTGAGAAGGTCCGGAGCGGCGGTCACCGACGGTGCTGGTCAGTACGCGATCGTGAACCTGCCGCCGGGGCTGTACACCGTCACATTCACGCTGACGGGATTCAGCACGGTCAGGCGCGAGAGCGTAGAAGTCTCGGTGAACGTCACGACGAACATCAACGCCGATTTACGGGTCGGCACCGTTCAAGAGACGATTACGGTCACTGGGGAAAGCCCGCTCGTCGACGTGCAGTCCGCGGCGCAGAGCAGAACCGTGACCGCGGAGTCGTTCAAGGAGCTTCCCGGCGGCGGCTCGTGGATCCAGATGGCGGCGCTGGTGCCTGCTGTGCGGGCCACCAACACCGACGTGGGAGGGGTGCTGGGGGATCAGATCGGTGCCCAGGTCTTTGCGCACGGCAGCGCGCCAGGGGACGGCGTGTCGATGATTGACGGCTTGCGCATTGGCAACATGTACATAAGCTCGAACCTGACGAACATGAGCCTCTCACCCCTCCTTGTTTGACCAGGTTGACGTGCAGTTGTCGGGTCAGTCCGCTGAGACGGGCACCAACGGCGTCATCATGAACGCCATACCGAGAGCGGGAGGCAACAGCTTCAACGGGTCTGTGCTCGTGAATGGCTCTGGTCCCGATCTTCAAGGATCCAACATCACGTCGGACCTGCAGACGCGTGGTTTGACGACCGCCTCGACGACGTTGAAGAAGCTGTACGATCTCAACGGCTCGATCGGTGGACCAATCAAGCAGGACAAACTCTGGTTCTACGTGACGTCGCGGTACTTCACGAACGAGTACTACCTTGCCCGTATTTATCCGGTCGACGTCTCGGCCATTCGGCGTGTGGCCGACACGTCGCGCCAGGCTTACGGCGGCACGTATACGTACGACAACAACGGGCGGCTGACCTGGGCAATTTCCGACAAGCAGAAGATCTCGGGATGGTACGCGTATCAGCACAAGGTGGACCCGCACTGGCTGATCCAGGTTTTCAACGCATCTCCTGAGGCAGTTCGTGTCACGACGTGGCACACGCAGTTGTCAACGACCAAATGGACCTACACTGCGACGAATCGGCTGCTGTTCGAAGCGGGAGTGATGGCGGGCGAGAGCCCCGATACCATCAGGCTCGATCCCGACCGAGTCGGTCAATGCCCCTCCCAGGGAGGTCTGGCGCCAGTTTGCATCTCCATCACCGAACAGCTCGCAAACAATTTCCAGTACCGGGCGCCGACCGGCTTCGACTTCGACGATCGGCTCCCGTCGCAGTCGTTTAACGTGTCGTCGAGCTACGTCACCGGCTCGCACAGCCTCAAGGTTGGCTTCGAGATGCAGCGAGGCTACTTCCAGCGCAACGACAACAACGACTCGACGGGCGGTATCTGGTACACGACGACAAATGGAACGCCAGCACATTGTTTATTCAAGCACCGGTCGAGGGGTGGCAGGATAACCTGAACTACAACCTGGGCATCTTCGCGCAGGACCGGTGGACGGTGAACCGTCTGACGCTGAATGGCGGCATTCGCCTGGATTTCCTGAATGAATCCACTGAGCCGTTTACGGCGGGGCCGCACCGGTGGGCACCCAACCGCAACTTCAGCTTCGCCGACGGTCAAGAACGTTCCCAATTGGAAGGACGTCAACCCGCGGATCTCCGGGACGCTACGACCTGTTTGGCAACGGCAAGACGGCACTCAAGGCGAGCGCCAGCCGCGGCGTCGAGCAGGATTCGATCCGGTACGCGCGCGCGAACAACCCGGCGTCGACGATTATCACGCAGACGCAGCGGCAGTGGACCGACAACAACGGGGATTTTGTCCCGAACTGCGATCTGACCGTGGGCGCAGCTAAACGGTGAGTGTGGCCCCTGGGTGGTCCCCACCTTCGGCACCTTCCTGCCGGGCACCAGGTACGACCAAGCGATCATGAACGGTTGGGGCGTCCGTCCGTGGAACTGGGAGTTCTCGGCCGGCATTCAGCAGGAGATTCTCCCGCGCCTGTCGGCGTCGTTCGGGTACTTCCGGCGCATCAACGGGAACTTCTACGTCCAGGACAATGAAGCGCTCAGCCCTGGGGACTTCACCGAATACAGCGTGATCGCGCCGCCTAACGCCTTGCCAAACGGCCTTCAACTGCCAAACGCGGGGCAGACGGTTACTGGCCTCTACGACCAGAACTTCCTTCCCGCTCCCCGGAACGTCATCAAGGATGCTTCCCAGTTTGGAGACCAGTTCCAGCACTTCGATGGAATCGACGTGGCCGTGGATGCAAGGCTCCGTAACGGACTCACCCTCCAGGGCGGTGTGAGCACCGGCAAGTTCATGAGCGACAACTGCCAGATCGTGGACGACGTGCCAGAGGCCCTAACGACTTCCGGCGCGGCCGGTATTCCTCAGTCAGTCGCGAACTCCGCAGTTCAGGCCAACGCGAACGTAATAATCCCAAGGTCCTATTGCCACCAGGAGACGCCGTATCTGCCCCATACAAGGCTTCGGCCGCCTACAACCTGCCGTGGTAGGGGATTCGTGTCGCCGGCACGTTCCAGAGCATCCCTGGTCCGCAGATCCTCGGCAACAACATCTACAACAACGCCAATCGCACGACCTTGACAACGCTGCCACGACCGTTCGTGGTAGCGGGGCAGGCGAATATCAACGTGATCGAGCCTGGGACGGAATTTGGCGATCGGCTGAACCAGATGGATCTGCGCCTCACCAAGATCATCAGCATGGGCAGGACCCGTCTCGATCTGAACGTCGACTTCTACAACACGTTCAACTCGGATGCGGTCACTCAAGAGATCGGATCGTTTGGTCCAGTGTGGCGGCTGCCGCTCACGGTCATCCAGCCGCGGTTCGTGAAGTTTGCGGCTCGATGGGACTTCTAAAGGTCAAAGGTCAAAGGTCAAAGGTCAAAGGTTAAAGGTCGGGTATTGCAACGCTGAGGACGCAGAGGTCGCGGAGCGCGCAGAATGTTTGGGTAAGATCCTCTGCGTCCTCAGCGGCTTCAGCGCACTCAGCGTTGCGCTTTTTGGGCACGTCAGATTTTGGAAGACTGAATGAGGAACGCTCGGCGAGTTTCTCTCCTCCTGTTCCTGGTGCTCATCCCGAGCGGACCGGCATTCGCCCAGATGGATTTTTCTGGCGAGTGGGCTCCGGTTCGGGCCATGGACAACACCGAAAATCCCTACATCGGCGACTGGTTCGGTCTTCCTCTCAATGAGGCCGGACGTGCCAGGGCCGAGGCCTGGGATGCCGCGATTCAATCGCTTCCGGAGTGGCAGTGCCGCCCCCACGGATGGGCCTACATCCATCGCGGTCCGACCGCGATGCGGATCACCAAGGAAATCGATCCGGTTTCCCGTGAGATCGTCGCGTTCTACGCCGAGTGGCAGCAATCGGCGGCTGCGCCCATCTATCTCGACGGACGGCCGCACCCCCCGGCGTGGGCTCCGCATACCTGGAACGGTTTCTCGACAGGGACGTGGATCGGGGACATGTTGAAGATCAAGACCACGCACCTGAAAGAGGACTACATCAGGCGGAACGGCGTGCAGATCAGCGATGAGAGCACCGTGATCTGGTACTGGATTCGGCGAGGTGACATCCTGACGTGGATCAACATCGTCCACGATCCGGTGTATCTGTCGGAGCCCTTGATCCGCAGTGGCGAACATCGTCTCAACCTCAACCAGTTGATGCCGGCGCATCCGTGCACCGCGGCCGACGAAGGCAGGCCGAAAGGGGAAGTGCCGCATTACCTGCCGGGGAAGAATCTGTTTCTGACGGAACCCACCACCCGGCTCGGCATTCCCGATGACACCATTCATGCGGGTGCCGAAACGATGTACCCGGAGTTTCGCGCCAAATTGCGGCCGGGTAGCGGGCCCTAGAGGACCCGCGCGACGTCCCGGAATCGCATCACCTCAGGAGTTCCAGACGTGAACAGGCTGCGAGTCATGCTCGCCGCGGCAACTGTTGCTGCGATAGTCGGCGGCGGATTGACAAGCGCCGGTGGCGTCGGGCAAACGGAAAAGCGCCCCAGCAGTAGCGGCGGGTCTTTAGACCCGCCGACGGCGGTCCAGTTTGACATTCACGTCCTGCCGGTACGCGGCAACGTGTACATGCTCGTTGGAGCAGGAGCGAACATTACCGCGTCGGTAGGGAAGGATGGCGTACTGGTTGTCGACACAGGCGCCGCGCCCATGGCCGACAAAGTCATTACCGTGCTCAATGAGCTCGCGGCGCGAGTCAACTCGTCGTCCGCACCTGCCAAACCGTGCGCCGGCGCGGGCTGCACAGGTCTGACGGCGCCGACGTTTCTGGCGACGATTGCTTCACCGGCACCTCCCAAGCCGATCAGCTACATCATCAATACTCATTTGCACGGCGATCACACGGGCGGCAACGGGAAAATGGCCGAGGCCGGCCGAATCTTCGGTGGCGGGCCTGGCCTTGGTGGAGCCCTCGCGCGCGAGAACGCGATGATCATCGCCCATGAGAACGTGCTCCTGGGCATGAGCGCCGATAGCAAGAAGACCACAGGCCAGGGCGCGAATCTGTTTGCGCCATCAGCCGGCGGCCTGCCTACCGAAACCTTCTACGGGAACGAGTTCAGGATGAACTTCTTCAACGGCGAAGGAGTCGTGATGTACCACCAGCCGGCGGCACACACCGATGGTGACAGTCTGGTGTTCTTCCGGGGTTCCGACGTCATCAGTGCCGGCGACATTTTCGTGATGACCAGCTATCCCGTGATCGATCTCGAGCACGGTGGCAGTATTCAGGGCGTCATCGATGGTCTGAACCGGATTCTCGAGCTGGCCGTCCCCGAGTACCAGACGGAAGGTGGCACGATGATCGTGCCTGGTCATGGACGGCTGGCCGACTCTGCCGATGTCGCTTACTACCGGGACATGGTGACAATCATCCGCGACCGTGTCAGAGCCGCGATCGGCGAGGGCAAAACGCTCGAGCAGGTGAAGGCGGCACGACTCTCCAAGGACTACGATCCGCGGTTTGGTCGCAATCCGTCATGGACCGGCGCGATGTTCGTCGAAGCGATCTATAAGAATCTCAGCCAAAAGAAATAGCAGGGTTTGGGCGCAACCCAGCCGGACCTGAAGGTCCGGCCTACGTACCTGTGATTCGTGACAATCGAAACGGTACGTAGGGCGGGGCTTCAGCCCCGCCGAGGCCGACCTGGAACACGTAGCGCGGGGGCTTTAGCCCCCGCCGAGGCGACAAGGCGACACAGACGATGAACTGGTTCGGATTTCGACGACGCGCGACAGTCCTCATCGCGATGGGGCTACTGGCGTTTGCGGTTGATGCAGGAGCTCAGCGAGGAGGCGGAGGTGCTGCGCCGTCAGCGCCAGTTGGGCCCCCGATCGACCTTACGGGCTATTGGGTCTCGCTCGTCACCGACGATTGGCGGTACCGCATGGTGACTCCGCCCAAAGGCAACGTCGATTTCCTGCCGTTGAACGCCGAGGGACGGCGCATGGCAAACGAGTGGGACCCGGCAAAAGACGAAGCGGCAGGCGAGCAGTGCAAAGCGTACGGTGCCGTGGGCGTGATGCGTCTGCCTGGACGTCTGCACATCACTTGGGAAAACGAGACGACCCTTCGAATTGACACGGATGCGGGATCGCAAACCCGTCGGTTTCACCTCGGCGGGTCAGCCCCGCCTGCCGGTGAGCTCAGCTGGCAGGGACATTCGATGGCTCAGTGGGAGCGACCGGGCGGGGCCGTTGGGCGCGGGCAGCAGGGTGTCGGCCAATTGAAGGTCGTGACCAAGGGTATGCGGCCCGGGTATCTCCGCAAGAACGGCGTTCCCTACAGTCAGAATGCCGTCCTGACCGAGTACTTCGTTCGTCTCACCGACGATGACGGCACGGAGTACCTGGCGGTGACTGCGTTTCTCGAAGACCCGCAGTATTTGATTCAGCCGTATATCAGAACCGTGCAGTTCAAGAAGCTGCCCAACCAGACCGGGTGGAATCCCACACCCTGCTCGGCACGCTAAAGAAGGCTTAAGCGAAATTGCGAGCGGCGCATCGTAGCGCAGGCCTTCAGGCCTGCTTTGAGGCGCCGGGCAGGTCTAAAGACCTGCGCTACGTACAATTTTGCGCTTAAGCCTTAAGCCCTACACCGACCGCGCTTCTGGCCAGCTTGTTCTTCAAATAGTCCCAGTCTCGCTTGAATCGGTAGCCGTACCTGGCGGGCAGTTGTGGCGACTGAGTTTCGAGCCAGCGCACCGTTCGGCCGCTCGTGTTGTAAAAGGCGTGAATGCACCCGACGCCTGTCCAGAACAAATCGCCGGGACGAAGCACGTATCGCTCGTTGTCCGCCACCGCTTCGACCTCACCATCGAGAATGAAATACGACTCCTCGAGGGGGTGATCGTGCGGATGTGCCACGCCTCCGGGCTGGTACTCGACCATGAACATCGTGGAGAGCTCCGCCCCAAGGCGCTGGTCGACCAGCATCTTGACGGCGATCCCGCTGTAGGCGAGCAGCGCCGTGGCCATGCTGGCTGACACGGTTGGGTCGTTCACGCCCGCCCCCGTCTTGAGGTGGTCGAGGACGATGTCGTGATGCGCCATGCGAAACAAGTGGCGGGAGCGTGGATCGCGGACATCGAGGTCTGATATCTCGGCATGATCGGGACGCCCGACGAAAAACGTGTCATCGGCATCGTTCACCCGCGGCTGCGGGGCGAGCATGTCGATCCATCGCGCGGTGCCCGTTTGAGAGCCAATCCAGCCATGAGGCACCCCGACGGGAATGAGCCCGCAGGCACCCGGTTCCAGCCTGTGTCCCTGTGAGTCGAGGACCAACGTGGGCTCCCCTTCGAGCACGAAGAAGCTTTCTTCGAAGGAGTGGACATGGATGTCGACGGTGCCATCCCGGTCGAGCGCGCACAGCCCCAGTCCCATGTGGACGGATCCGACGGCGCCGTTGACGAGCGAACACCGCGCGAACCGACTGCTGTTGCCGTCGTACGATCGTTCGAGCCGGATGTCGTGCGCGCGCCGTACGTGATGCATAAATGCGTGACCCGCCGTGTCTGTTAAGTGTGGAGAAACGTTACATCGCGTGTCCGTTTAGTGTCAATACACATCGGTGTCGATTATCGCCTTTGGTTGCGTTTGCGTGACCACTTGTGTAGCGTCTCCGGCATATGAAAGCGAAGCAGCGCGGCGCCGACGACGAAGGCGGGGCCGGGCAAGCAAAAGATTTTTCTGACGGGCTCGGCAACAAGCTTCGTCAGGCCCGAGAGCGGAAGGGAATGACCGTCCGCGGGCTGGCGCGGTACGTGGGCGTATCGCCCAGTCTCATTTCCCAGGTCGAACGTGGACGCGTCATGCCTTCGGTAGGCACGCTCTATTCGATGGCGAACGAACTGGGGCTCGTGGTCGACGATCTCTTCCGAGAAGCCAAAGGCAGACCGAACAGCAGGGAACGCGACCGCGCCGAATCCACACGGCTTGCCCTCGATCCGGTCCAGCGACACAACAGCCGCAAGGTCATTCGCCTGGCCGGCGGCGTCCGATGGGAACGGCTGACTCCCACACCCGACAAGGAAGTCGAATTTCTCTATGTCGTTTACGAGGTCGGTGCCCAATCCTGTCCTGAAGACTCGTTGATCCGTCACGGAGGAACGGAATACGCGTACATGATCAGCGGCCGACTCGGGCTCAAGATTGGCTTCGAGACGTTCGAATTGGGACCAGGCGACGCCATCACCTGGGATGCGCAGATGCCCCACCGGCTCTGGACGGTCGGCAACAAACCGGCCGTCGCCATCTGGATCGTGCTGAACCGGCACAGCGACAGCCGCACGAAAAAGGGAACCTGACGGAGCCATCAGCTTTCAGCCATCAGCCACCGACGTAGTACGTAGGGCGGACCCTTCGGGTCCGCCAGGCGGGCCTGAAGGCCCGCCCTACGTACTGAATAGCAGTGACCATCCGAAGGGATGTCGATGCATCTTCGCAGCGCTCCTGGCCGCGACAAGCCGAAAGGGAGAATCGGCTCACCGGCAGTGCCTGAGCACTTGACGGCATCGACATCCCACCGCATGGTCACTGCGCGAACGGTGTTCGTCGGGTCACCCCCTGACCTTCGACGACCGTGATGAAATGGTCGATGGGGACGTCCCGGAGCACTTCCAGCTGACCGCTGGGCCACCGGAGCTCCAGCTGATCGATTCGTTCCGTGCGCCCGAGCCCGAAATGCTGACGCAAGTCGTTTTGACCGAGATAGCTGGATCCAGACTTCACTTCGCGAAGATACGTGTTCGTCCCGCTGGTCAGGCGAAGTCTCGTCCCAATTCCATCTCGATTGCTCTTCCGGCCGACCGTGCGCACGACGAGCGCATGCCCGCGACTGCCGCCATCATTGCGAAGCAAATCCGCCGACTGTCCGTTATTCGTCACAAGCAGGTCCTGATCGCCGTCCATGTCGACATCGGCGGCTGCGACGGTGCGGCCGACCTTTGGAGCCGCAAACCCCGGGCCCGAGAGGGCGCCGACGTCGGCAAAGCGGCGGTCCCCCTGATTGCGGAGGAGCAACCGTCGTTGGGCGTGCGACGAGCCGGGTCGAAAAAGCGCCGTGTTGTCCACGACATGTCCGTTGACGATGACGATATCCAGGGAGCCGTCGTTGTCGTAGTCGAGGAACACCGTACCGAATCCAACGAGGGGCAGCGTGGGAGGACCAATGCGGCTTTCAGCGGTGGCGTCCCCAAAGAGCCCGTTGCCCAGGTTGCGAAAAAGGCTGTGTGTTTCGAACTCGTGGTTCGTGACGAACAGATCGAGCCGGCCGTCGCCGTCATAGTCACCGAAATCCGTTCCCATACCAGCTCGCGCTTTGCCATCACTGGCCACTGACACGCCAGCCAGAAGAGCGACCTCCCGGAACTTCCCGTTGCCCTCGTTGTGAAACAAGAAGTTGGGCACGGCATCGTTGGCCACAAACACATCGGGCCACCCATCATCGTCGTAGTCGCCGACGGCGACACCGAGCCCGTTCCCGCTGTACTTCGCGACGCCGGCTTCGGCACTCACGTCGGCAAAGCCGCCCTTTCCGTTGTTGCGGTAGAGCACGCTCGGCAGGCCCTTGTAGTTGAGGGGATGACAATAGATCCGGATCCGTTGGGTCGGGTTGCCGCAGAACCGGTTGTTGTTGACGCCGGCATCCAGATAGTTGGTCACGAACAGATCGAGATCTCCATCCCGATCGACGTCCAGGAACGCGCAGCTGGTGCTCCAGGACGGCCATCCCACACCCGCCGAAGACGTGACGTCGGTAAAGGTTCCGTCCCCGTTGTTGCGGTAAAGGGCGTTCGGCCCGAAGTTCGTCACATAAAGATCGGCCCACCCATCGTTGTCGTAGTCGGCTGCGCACGCGCCCATCCCGTACTCGCGATGGCGGATACCCGAGGTGGCGGTCACATCTTCGAACGTACCGTCCTGGCGGTTGCGGTACAGGCGGTGGCGCGCCCGGCCCGCAACCTGGCGATCGGCAAGGGAGCCGCCGTCAACCAGAAAGACGTCGGCCCGGTCATCATTGTTGTAGTCGAAGAACAAACCGCCCGACCCCATCGTCTCGGCAAGAAATTTCTCGGGGCTGGCCCCGTTCGTATGTTGAAAATCAATTCCCACTCGAGCTCCGATATTTTCGAAGCTGACCTGCTGTCCGGCGGTCGTTGGTTTCGACTGCCCGTGACGGTCCTGGCGCGCGGCAGCGGTGCGCGTAACGGCCACGGAGACCACGATGACAGCGAGAGTGGCGTATGAAAGCGTCTTCAACGGTCGTTTCCCCGATTGCGAAACGATTCTTCTCTCAGCCAATCGTCCTGAGCGCGCTCGTGTGCCGCCTCGGTCGCTCTTCCTAACTTGGTGTAGAGCTCCGACAGTTGTCGATGGACGTCGGGCCGATCTTCGAGCTTCAGCAGCTTCAAGAATGCTTCGACGGCCGACTCATACTGTCCGCCTCGACTGAGCGCCTGCGCGAGACCGAAGTAGTTGGACGGTTGATTCGGTTCCTGCTCGACGACCTTCCGCCAGAGGGCTGCCGACTCGTCGTACTTGCCTTCTTGATTGCGCAGGCTGGCCTCGAGCCTGACCAGATTGATCTCATAGCTCTTGCGCTCTTTCTCGAGCGCCTCAGCCTGTAGCTGCTCGAAGACCTGAAGCTCTTTCTGGCCCTCCTCGACCTTGCCCAAGCGAACAAGGGTGGTGCCAAGCGCGTATCGAGCCTCTGTCTGTCCCGGCTTGAGAGCCACAGCGCGTTCGAGCGCCGTCACGGCGTCTTCCAGTCGCCCGCTCGACAGATAGAGCTGCCCCAACGCCGCATGAGCATCGGCATGTGCCGGCTCGATCATCAGCGTGATGACGAATTCCGCCAGCGCCTCGTCCTGTCGCCCCTCTTTGCGGTATGCGTCACCCAGCCTTTTATGCGTCTCTGCATTATTGGGATCGACAGAGACCGCCTGCGTGTACGTCTCGAGGGCGCCGTCGAAATTCATCGCATTGAGGCGCAGGTAACCAATTGTGGCCAAGAGGCCGCTCACGCCCGGTTACCGGGCTCAACCGCAACGCCGCTTCGAACTCGGGCAAGGCTTCAGCATCACGCTGCAGGCTTTGATAAAGACGGCCGAGTCTGTAGTGAGCGAGGCCTGAGTCCGGGATCGTCGCGGTGGCGTCTCGGAGAACCGTCACCGCTTTTGCGGCTTGTCCCGCCTCTCCAAGAACCTCCGCGAGCATGGTGCGCGACCGTTCGTCACGCGGGTTCAGTTGGATGGCCTTTTCGAGCTCGTCGACACTCGAATCGTAGGTCTGATCGGCCCAATAGGCTGTGCCGAGAATCCGATGCGCCTCGGATGAGTCGGGGATGAGCTCGACACCCGCCCGGAGATGTTCGATCGCAGCCTTGAACTGTGCCTGTCGGAGCGCCGCAATCCCAGCTGAAATCCTGGGGGAGGACATCGCTCGATCCGAAACGAGCGGATCCCGAGCCACCGCGGCGCGCAACTGGGCAATCGCTTGTTCGTACTTGCGTTGACGGATGAGGGCAAAGCCCTCGGCGTAGTGTACGGGCACGAACACGGTAATGCCCAACGCGGCATCTTCAAGGAGCGTTGACTGGATGAATGGCAGCGCGCCGTTCGTGCCTTTGGCCTGATCCCACCGGCGGCCCTGTACAACACGGGGAACACGAGCGAGCGCAGCGCCGGCCTCCTCCGTTCGGCCGGCTTTCGCAAGCTGCTGAGCGATCAGGTACGGCTTCAAGGGATCGCCAGGGTCGAGCTGAGATGCCGCTTCCAGTGCCTTGGCGGCTTCGAGTGGGCGGTCTGCCGTCGCATACGCAAGAGCCTGGAACCCTCGAATATCCGGGCGGCGCGGATCCAGCATCGCGGCCGCTTCAAATTCGCGAAGCGCGTCGTCGAGTCGACCTCGTTCCAGGAATAATGCGCCCAGCACGGTGCGCATGTCGGCGGCAATGGTGGGATTGGCGGCGCCGATCTTCGACGCGATGACGGTCTCGTACACCCACACCTGTGCATCCCATTTGATGAGCCCGTTCTCCATCGCCGTAAGTGCCGAGAGGAGCCGTTGCCCCTCGTCGCCATACGTGCCACTTGCCGCTGCCGCAAAGTCCAGCAGGCCGGCAACAAATTCCTGTTTGGTTTCAGGCGGAGATTGCGCGAGTGCGGGCGAGGCAGGCGGCACGGTTACAGCAGCGGCGGCGAACACAAGTGAGCCCACTAGCTCAGCTGTTTGCCGCCGACACCGGTGACTGTTCCCCATCGGACGCTTGCTTGTAACGGGACTGTTCCAACCCGCTGAGAAAACGCTTTACCACGGAGGTCACAGAGGTCACGGAGTAATTGGTTCGTTTCTCCGTGTCCTCCGTGGCCTCTGTGGTGAAACCGCGTCTTTTCAGCGACCTCCTAGAACTCGATCTGTGCGCTGATGCGCATGAGACGCGCAGTGAGGACTGCCGTCGGTGTGGGCCAGGTGGCGTTGAACAGCGGGTTATAAGTCAGGATGTCCGACGAATTCAACGCGTTGACAAGGTCCAGAGCTATGTTCGTCCTGGTCCGCCCGAAGCGGAGGATCTTGGCAATCCGGAAGTCGAGCTGGTCGATCCGGTCACCAAACATCACGTTTGGCTCGAGCACGTTGACCGTGATGTTGGCGACGCCGCCCGAGAGCGGACGGCCAAGCGATTGTGCGACCTCCGGGCTCGTATAGACCCGATTTGCCTGCAGGTTCACTCCCGGTCTGCTTGAAAAGGTCCCGGCAACCAGCACATCGATTTTTGGGATGTTGTAGCTGCCGAGCGCCTTCACTTGCGTGAGCATCGGCTCACTCTGCCGGCAATACGGGAACACCGGGCTGGCAAGGTTCTGACCGACGAGGTTCGTTTCGGGAACTATTTCCCTGACGTCGCAAATATCCTCGACAAGCCTCCCCGTGCTCGTTCCACCTTGTAGGGTCAAACCATTTCGCAGCCGCGCTGTCACGTTGATGTCGAACCCGTCCCAGTAACGGTCGTAGTTCGCGATGGCCTCGGCCGCCTGGATGTTGTTCTGACTGACACCAAAGCCAACCCGGCTGGTGTTCTGATCGTAGAGCCCTCCCACCACATAACCGCCGCCACTGGGGAGGCGCGGATCTGACGGAGCCGTCACGCTGAACTGATCGAAGTCAGCGGCTGTCAGCAGAAGGTTGTCGGTGACGTCTCGAGACTGGTACCCGTGCCACCAGCGCCGATAGTAGCCAAACTCAGCGGAGATCCTCGGCAACAGTTCTTGTTGAACCGATGCCCCCAATTGCCAGTCGGCTGGCCGGACGCCCCACCCGCTCACCAGTGCCGGATCGTACGCCGTCGCCGGTCGAGCTTTTCCGAAGTTCTGATCGCTCCATGGACCACACGAGTCACCACCGGCAGCGAGGTTGTCCTGCCCCGCAGGGTTCATCAAGTTGCAGTCAGGCGTGTAGTTGCGATTGCCATCCGTCCACGCACGATTCGTTTGCGTGACCATGAGCTGTGCTGGATTGAGCAGCACGTAGCGTCCGTCGTTGGTGGCCGGCGCCAGGTATCGTCCAATGTTGAACTTGATCGAGGTCTTGCCGTTCCCGAAGAGATCGTACGCGGTGCCTATTCTTGGTGAGATGTCGTTGTAGGTGTCTATGCCTTTCGTCGTTGGAAAGACAATCGCATTCGGAATGAAGACGTCCGGACCCACCTGCTGTTCCGGGAAGTAGCTCCACGCCCGGTCGTACCGGAGCGCCGCCTGCACGGTGAGCCTGTCTCGCGTCCATTGTTCCTGCCCGTAGAACGCCATGTACTCCGTGCGCACCTGGCGCCTCCAGGGGCCGGCATCCATCGTGAGCTGATTCGGGATGGTATTGGCGAACCGATACGCGAGGCGCTGGTCGTTACTGATGATCGTAAACAGATTGTCGATGTCTCTATGGAACGCGCCCTGATAACCGACTTTCATGTTGTGAGCGCCCGTCACATAGCTGGCCGATGCGTTCCATGTATGCGCACCAATTCGTCCATTGGGCCAGTTCGAGGAGCGGTATTTCAGATTAGGCAAGCTGCCAAACTGTTCCTGCACGCGGACGAGATTCCTCGTGGGATTGCCGGGGCGTTCTTCGTAGCCCCACCGGGATGCGTAGATCCCGAAGCCGGCCTCGAGCAGGAGCCGGCTGGTGGCTGGTGATTGCCACTTGGCCTGCTGGACTCGCTGAGGATTGAGTGAGTAGTCGCCCGTCTCGGGCGCATTCGGGCCGGGGCCAAAGAACCCGTTGACCTGGCTGCCTCCCTGAACCCACCCGTCCACGACGGAGTGACACGCATCGTCCTGGTCACTCCACCCGGAGTTCGTGCAATTGGGCTGATTGTCGTAGAAGATCGTGAACTTGTTACGTGGCGTGGCTTGCCATGTCAGCCGTAACGCCATGATTTTTCTGGTTTGATCTATGCGCGCCTGACGCGACAAATCGGGATCGTAGGTCCACTTGGTCGGGTCGCCCGCGTTGCGGTTGGCGAAGATCCCTGGCTGGGCATCGCCGGCACCGACCTCGCGCCAATTGAAGAAGAACCAGAGGCTATCTCGCTTGATGGGGCCACCAACCGAGGCCTGGAAATCGTACAGTTTGAGGATCTTTGCCGGCGCGGTCAGCACCCGTTGCAGTTCCGGGGTGAAGTTGCTGTCCTGCATGCTCGGGCTGACGCCGGTCGCGTAGAACGAGCCGCTGATCGTATTGCCCCCCGAGCGCGGGACGATCTGCATTTGTGGTCCGCCGGTTTCCACTTCGCCCAGATTGCCCGACATCGTGAAAAGCACTTCGCTTGCGTTCTGCATATCCGGCACGTACCCCGAGACTCCCGACCCTCCACGGGAGGCGCCGGTGTTGACGCCGTCTACTGTCAGACGCCCATCCTGCGCGTTTCCGCCGTGGGCGGTAAACAGCAACATTCCTGGACGCAGTTGCACCTGGCCGTCTCCCGCCACGATGCCTGGCACGACCTGAAGCACGTTGTTGTACGACCGTGACGTCGGAATCGCCTGCAGCACTCCGCCGTCAATCGTTTGCTGTCGTCGGGCACTCTGCACGTCAACGATCGGGCTTTCTCCGAGCACCGTGATTGTTTCTTCCAGAGAGCCGACCTTGAGATCGGCATTGACCGTCGCGGTGAGCGAGCCGGTTAGTTCGACGCCTTCGCGTCGGACATTGGAGAACCCGGTTAGCGCGAACGTGACGGTATAGGTACCAGGTAGCAAATCGACAATTCGATACTGACCGCTGCCGTCGGTCACAACCGAACGGACCTTTTCAGTCAGCACCGGACTGGCGGCCTCCACGGTCACACCGGGAAGCACCGCTCCTGACGTGTCCCGGACAACACCGGTAATCGACGCCTGTGCGACCTGCGCGGCTGCGAGTGTGGGGAGCAGAAGCAGCACTGCCAGGATGGTTGCCGTGTTCACGCTTCGATGCATGAGCCAACCTCCATTCGATGTTTCCGAGGGCACCTGCACAAGGTCATCGATTCAAGATCGAAGAATCCTTCCGGGCCGGGTGATCCTCGCCGCGCAAACGATTGCGGATCGGCGCGATGGGCCACTGCAGGTCGCACCTATCTGTTTAGTAGTAAGGAACAATATACGCCATACTTGTGTAGTGTCAACATACGCTTTTTGATGAGCTAAGAGGATTTTCGACGCGGATGAGAACCAGTGGCGGGCCATTATAATCCTCGGGTTTTTGGAAGCACCGTTCGGGTGCGGCCTGCGCAACCGCCTGCACATGGCAGACAAAAAAATCCTCGCGGTGATGGGCGCAACAGGTGCCCAAGGCGGAGGGCTCGCCCGGGCCATTCTGGGCGACCATACCAGCGAATTCTCACTGCGCGTGCTGACCAGAAATCCGAATTCGGACCGCGCCAGAGCGCTGGCGCAACGTGGCGCGGCCGTGACGGTTGCCGACGCTGATATTCCTCAGACTCTGAAGCCGGCCTTCGAGGGTGCCTTCGGCGCCTTCTGCCTCACGAATTTCTGGGAACACTTTTCGCCCGAGCGCGAGTTGGCCCAGGCCGAAGCCATGGCGACGGCAGCCAGAGAAGCCGGCCTGCAACACGTCATCTGGTCGACCCTCGAGGATACGCGCCGATGGGTACCGCTCGGCGACGATCGGATGCCGACCTTGATGGGGAAATACAAGGTCCCTCATTTCGACGCCAAAGGGGAGGCGAATCGTCTGTTTACCGAACGCGGCGTACCGACGACGTTCATGCTGACGTCTTTTTACTGGGATAACTTCATTCATTTTGGCCTGCATCCGACGAGAAGCCAGGACGGCACGCTCACGATCGCCCTTCCGATGGGCGACAAGAAGCTGCCGGGCATCGCGGTCGAAGACATTGGCCGATGTGCGTACGCGCTCTTCAAGAAGGGCCGCGAGTTCGTCGGACGAACAATCGGTATTGCTGGTGAGCACTTGACCGGTTCGGCTATGGCATCTCAGATGAGCGAGGCGCTCGGTCAGGAAGTCCGGTATGAAGATGTGTCACCAGAGGTGTACAGCACGCTGTCCTCTTACCGGAGCCCACGAGCTCGCCAACATGTTTCAGTTCAAGCGGGATTTCCAGGACGTGTTCTGCGGCGCGCGCAGTGTGGAAGTTTCGCGGGCGTTGAACCCGTCGCTGCAAACCTTTCGTCAGTGGCTTGCCGCAAACAAGCACTGCATCCCACTCGAATAAAGCCTTTCAGACTTGAGACTTCAGACTTGAGACTTTCGTAGGTTCGGAGCTTCGGCAAGAAAGGAGAAGCTGCCATGCGCTCTCACTCCACCGAACGGCTCGTCCCGGCAATCTTGGGCGCGGCGGTTCTTTTTTGGGCCGCCAGTCCGTTCGTCCTCGCCCGCCAGCCATTGTTTAGTTCGCGTGGGGCCCCACCCCCACGCGCAGCCGTCGCTTACGCTCCGGATCTTGCCTCGAACGATCATCCGCTCAGTGACGGTGTCGTCGGGCAAATCTCCGCTTCACAGAGTCAGGATCGGATCCTCGGGACCTGGGTGCTCAACGTGGCCAAGTCGAAGTACACGCCAGGCCCGACCCCCAAAAGCCAGCGGCGAACTTATGAAGCACGTCCGGATGGTATCAAGACGACGATCGTGACGGTGTTTGCCGATGGGAAGTCCACGACGGTGGAGTTTGTGGCTGACTACGACAGCATGGAGCATCCCGTGACCGGCTCGGCGGGATCCGACTTGATCAAGATGAAGAAGATGAACGACGAGACGGCCGAGGCGATCCTCTCACATGCGGGGACGGTGATAGGGGTTGCGCGGCGAGTGATCTCCCGCGATGGCAAGACGATGACGATCAGTTATCAGGGGAAAGACTCGCGCGATAATCTCGTCAAGAGCGAGTCGTTGTACGAGAAAGCAGTAGGAGATGAACCGCGGTTAGGCATGCGCCTTAGGGCCCTAACCCAACCTAACCTCCCTAAGCGCCCGTCCTAATCCGTCAGATCTAAAAGGCGCACTCCGCGTTCAGACGCATGACGCGCGGGTTCATGTACCTGCTGCGGCGACTGCCAGCCGGCTTGGTTCGCCACGAACGTCGGGTTGAACAGCAGCGTGACGTTGTTGTTCAACAGGTTGTAGAAGTCCACGCCCGCGGTCAACCGCTGCGACCCCGAAGCGGAAGACCTTCTTCGCGCCGAAATCCCACTGCCGGACTCGATCCCCATACACTTGTCCCGGCGCCAGAAGGTTCACCGTCAGTGGTCCGGTCAGTGTTCAGCGGGCGGCCGATCTGCGCCGCCGCCGCAGCCAGGTCCGCCGCCGTCATCGTGTAGTTGGCGAGCAGCGAGACGATCTGGTCGGTGCCGACGTTGTATTTGTCCTGAAACACCGAGCTGACGAGCACGTCGATGCGCGGGATCGTGTAGGTCACGAGGCCGCGGAACGCCGTCTGCCATGGTGACTCGGTGTGACAGTACGGATTCAGCAGGTAACCGGTGGGGCCAGCGCCGGGGTTTTCGGGAACGGCGTCGCGGATGGCGCACCAGTCGTTCACCACCTTGCCCGTGCTGGTGCCGCCCGAGAACGTTACGCCCTTGGCGTTGCGGACGTTGAACGTCACGTCGACGCCGTCGAACACGCGCGTGTCGTCACCCACCTCTTCGTCGGCTTGATGCAGATTGCTCGACTGACCGAACACGTTCGTGTTCACGTTGTACAGCGGGCCAACTGGGTAGCCGCCACCACCGGGCAGACGCGCGTCGCTCGGGGCGGTCAGCGTGAACGCGCGCGAAGTCGCTCGGCGAGACCAGCAGGTTGTCGGTGCACGGTGCCGCCGGTGGTGAACATCGTGAACGACGCGGCGGTGGTAGCCGACATCGACCGACACGCGCGGGAAGATCTCCTGCTGCACCGACACGCCGAACGCCCAGTCCGACGGACGGATGCCCCACCCCGAGAGCAGGTCCGGATCGAACTGCGCGCCGATGAGCTGCGTGCTGCCGAACCGGAGGTCGCTGATCTGGCCGCAGTATGACGCTCGCCGTTGGCCGGGTTCGGCAGGGTTGTTCAGGTCGCAATCCGGGTACGAAATCGCCGTCCGCGTCCGCCCCACGTTGCGGGTGACCGACGGGGGGAAGATGCCGCCGCCGCCGCCCGGAATCCGCAGCGACGGGTTCGCGCCGTATGCGAGGTTGCTGACGCTGGCGCCCTGCAGGTACTTGCCGAGCGTCACCTTCAGCGCCGTCTTGCCGTTGCCGAACACGTCATAGGCGGCACCCATGCGCGGCGTGATGTCGTTGTAGCCCGTCACGCCATCGGTCTTCGGGAAGGTGGCGCCGGGGAAGAACCGGCTCGCAGGCTGGACCTGCTCCGGGAACCAGCTCCAGGGATGGTCCCAACGGAGAGCGCCCTGGAGCGTCAGGCGATTGATCGTCCACTGGTCCTGCGCGTACAGCGACGTCTGCATCGCGCGGGCGTTCACGTTATACGGGCTGACGTACTCGGTGAGTCGGAAATCGGGCCACCGAAGAGAACGTGTACCCGCAGCCTCTGGGTGTTGGTCTGCATCTCGCGGTCGTCCCGCCAGTAGTTGCCCTGATAGCCGAACTTGATGCTGTGCGAGCCGGTCACGTACGAGGCCGTTGCGATTCCAGTTCGATCCCCTCGTCCTGTTGTTCAGCGGGTTCTGCGAGCGGTACCGCATGGTGGTGACGACGCCCGGCACGATGGTCTGGCCGATGTTGACCACCTGCACCAGATCCCTCGTCCGGGTTCGGGTCGAGCTCGCGACCGCCCCACTGGTAATAGGTGGTGCCGAAGGCTGGCTTCGAGGAGCAGCCTGCTGGTCATCGGCGAGGTCCAACGCGCCGTCTGGACGCGTTGCGGGCTGAACTCGCCATGGCCATCGGCTTCGGGCGAGGTCGGGAAAATGAAGTTTGGCGAGCCGGTCAGCGAGGTCGTGCCCGAGCAACGTGCGGCAGACCGGCTGTTCATCCCACGAGAACGAGAACTTGTTGCGCTGGCGTCGCCTGCCATGTGATGCGGGGCGTGTAGTTCTCCCACGTCCGATCCGAAAACGCGGGCTGGCTGAGATCCGGCACGTAGGTAAAGGCGTTCGGGTTGCCCGCGTTCTGGTTGTAGTAGACGTTCTAGCGTGTTCTGCCGCTGCCCCTGCACGCGGAAGCTGAAGTAATACCAGAGCCTGTCCTGACGATCGGGCCGCCGACCGCCGTGTTGACGTCGTAGACGCGGGTCACGCGGCGTCGGCTGCGTGGCGCCGCGCGCCCTCAGCTCGGCGTTGAAGTTGTCCGCCTGCATCCCCTCCGAGAAGCCGGAGACGAAGAACAGGCCCGACATGCTGTTGCCGCCCTGTTTCGGGATGATGTTCATCGTCAGGCCGGCCGTTTCGGACTCGCCGAGGCCGCCGGACGTGGTCATCGTCACTTCCGCGCGTTGCCGATGTCGGCGGTGTAGTTCGGCGGCTGGTTCCCGCCGGGCGGGTTGCTGATGTTCAGTCCCTCGACCGTCAGACGCGATTCGACGCCGCGGCCGCCGTGGATCGGGAAGATCGCGAAGACCGGACCGGTGCTGGCGTTGTTGAGGTTCGTCTGCAGCCCGGGAACCATGGTGAGCAGATGAGCTGTAGCTACGGGGGCCCGGAAAGTTTCGCATGGTCTCGTTGTCGAGCGCGATCTCGCGGCGTGTGCTCGTGACGTCGACCACCGGCGTCTCGCCGGTGACCGTAATCGTCTCCTGCACGCCGCCTACTCGCAGCTCGGCGTCCAAGCCTGATGACGCGGTTCCGCTGACGATCAGCTTCTTCGCGGCGCACCGGCGAGAAGCCCGGCAGCGTGAACGTACCGCTGTAGGTGCCAGGACGCAGCTCCTCGATACGGTATCGACCGGAGCCTTCCGTACACCGTGTGCGGACCTTTTCAATCGAGTCCGGGCTGGATGCCTCGACCGTCACGCCCGGCAACACGGCGCCCGACGCGTCTCTCACCGATCCTGCAATCGTCGCCTGCGCCCACGCCATCGTCGGCATCAGAGCAAACACCGCCCCGGCGGCCAGAGTCTTCACGATCCCGCGCATAGATATATCCCCCTGTTTCGGTTGTGATGTGATGTCCAGCTCATGACTGGATCATCGCCAGCTGATGGCCGGACCTATTCTTCGAAGATTCGACGAACGACGGCTCATCCCATCCATGAACCATTGTTCGAGCAGCGTCATCCAATCCTGCGATTTACGCTCATCGCGGCGGGTAGTGTCAAGTACTTACTGAACAGAGGCTGATGACGAGCTCTGCAATTGCGGCCACAAATCGCGCGTGGTGCAGTGTTGATTCACATTTCGGGCTAGGGCTGCACTTGCGTGGCTCGGCGGACCTAATCTCGGCGGAGCTAATAAGGTCCGCCCTACGTTACTGCAGGGACCTACGTAGTGCGGGGACCTTCGCGGTGTACGTAGGCCGGACCTTTTAGGTCCGGCAAGCAGTCGTCGAAAAAGGTCCGCGCCTTGACGGATACAATGTCTCAACCTTCATGCGGGTTCCGGCGTTTCTTGTCTTCTTTCTCTCCGGCGTCGCAGCGCTCCTCTATCAGGTCGTCTGGCAGCGCATGCTCGCGTTCTTCTCCGGGACCGATGTCTACTCCTTCACGATCATCGTGGCGGCGTTCATGGCTGGTCTGGGAATCGGTCATCTGAGTGGCGGACAGATTGCCGATCGCGTGACCAGCCGCACGAACATCCTGCTGTTTGCGGCATCAGAGCTTGCCATCGCACTCTTCAGCTTCTTCAGTCGAGGTCTTTACTACGACCTGTTGTATCAACGGTTGGGATCGCTGGCGATCGCTCCCGCCTTCATGGCGGTCATTTTGTTCGCGAGCCTGCTGTGGCCGACGTTCTTCATGGGCATGTCCCTTCCGCTTATTGGCGAAAGCGCTGACGACCACGCTCGATCGCGCGGCCTCGACCATTGGTGCGCTTTACGGTATCAACACCCTTGGCGCAGCGGCCGGAGCGCTGGTTGCCACGTGGTGGATTCTTCCGCGGTTCGGCCTGGATGGCAGCCTGCTGATCGGGGGGACGCTCAACCTGATCTGCGCCGTGGCGGTGCTGCCGATCGTCTGGCACACGCAAAAGGGGTCGGGAGTCTTTTCAGCTCCAGAAAAGGGGTCAGGAGTCTTTTCCGCACGCGATACCAGTTGGAAAATGACTCCCGACCCCTTTTCCTTTTCTGGATTGCCATCTATGGCTTGTCGGGGTTTCTGGCGCTGTCGCTCGAGATTGTCTGGTTCCGTCTGCTCGGCGTGATGGTCAAATCGACCGCCTTCACCTTTGGGACGCTCCTGTCGATCTATCTATCGGGTTTGGCCCTGGGCGCGCTCGCAGGCAGCCGTTATGCTGCCCGACTTCGCCGTCCGGATCTCGCGTTTCTGGCGCTTCAAACGGCGGTCGGATTATCGGCAGCCTGCCTGTTCGCGGCGTTCATTGGCGTGTCTGACGACGTCCGTTGGATCCGGGGATATTTCGGGAGCTACGATCCCTTGAATGTGCGCGACAGCGTCGATCAGCTCCGTGCACTTCTTGAAAGTCTGGTCAGCGGGACAGAGGCGCCAACTGCTGTGCCCTGGCAGTTAGTGGGCTTGTACTTTGTTCTTCCCGCGCTCCTGATCCTCATACCCACGTTTCTCATGGGGTTCAGCTTTCCGGTGCTCCAACGCGTGGTTCAGACTGATCTCGATCGACTAGGCCGTCGGGTTGGACTTCTTCTCGTGGCGAACGTTGGCGGGAGCGTTCTTGGAACAGTCTTCACCGGTTGGGTGTTGCTGAGCGTGCTTGGCACGGCCGGCACGCTGAAAGTGCTCACGGCAATCAGTGGAACGTTCACGCTCTTCGCGTTCGGCCTGCTTCGCCCGGCAGGTGCGACGGTATCGCGCCACGGGGTTTCCGTTCGCGCCAGCATGGGTGTGGCCGACGGCTGTCGCGTTCGTCTTGATTCTCTTCCTGATGCCCGATGCCGGCCGACTTTGGGCGCGCCTGCACGGCACCACGACTGAGCGAATCGTCTACGGCGAGGATGCATCGGGGCTCTCGGTTCTTCGCGTGGAGCCTGCCGCGTCACAGCCGCGGACCACCGTCTTCGTCAATGGCCTGGGTCAGAGCATGATGCCGTACGGAGAAGTGCACACGGCGCTTGGCATGCTGCCGGCCTTCATTCATCCCAATCCCAAACAGGTGGCCATTATCGGACTGGGGTCGGGGGATACGGTCTACGGGGCGGCGGGACGACCGGAGATTGAGCGGATTACCTGCGTGGAGATCATTCGCTCGCAGCTCGATACGCTGAGGGCCTTAAGCGCCCTGCATCCGTATGGCGGCTTGCTGGGACTGCTCAGCGATTCCCGCGTCGAGCATATTGCCGGTGATGGTCGCATCTACCTGATGCACTCGCCCCCACAGTTCGACATCATCGAGGCGGACGCGCTACGGCCGAGCAGTGCCTATTCCGGCAACCTCTATTCGGACGCCTATTTCCGCCTGGTGCGTGATCGCTTGCGCCCGAAAGGCCTGGCCGCGACCTGGTCTCCGACCGCTCGCGTCCACAACGGTTTCCTCCGGGTGTTTCCGTACGTCGTCAGCGTGCCGGGTATTCTGCTGGGGAGCAATGATCCGATCGAGATCGACATGGCGGTCATCGCGACGCGTCTGGCCGATCCTCGCGTTCGCGATCACTACGGACGTGCCAATGTGAACGTGGATCAGCTCGTGGCCCAGTATCTGGCAGAGCCGGCGATATACGGCCCGGACTTCGACCGCGGATCGCTAGACGATTTCAATACAGACTTGTTTCCGAAGGATGAATACGAGCTCGGAGGGCGATAGCGAGTTCTCAAGAGCTCAACGCAGAGGGCGCAGGGGCCGCAGAGGCCGCAGAGGATCATATTGTTAGAATCCTCTGCGCGCTCCGCGTCCTCGGCGTCCTCAGCGTGAAAGGGACCCGAGCGGCGCTACCGTGTGCTGGCCGTCGTCGTGGTTGGCGCCGGCTCGATCCGGATTATTCCCCCGGGTGTGCCGTCAACTGCCAGATACAGCAGCCCGTCCGGTCCCTGTCGCACGTCGCGCACACGCTGCCTGAGAGAACCAATCAGTGTTTCACGACCGACGGGACCGCGTTCGGTAAAGACCACGCGCTGCAGCTGCAATCCCGAGAGCGCTCCCACGAAGAGGTTTCCCTTCCATGCAGGGAAGCGATCGCCCGTATAGAAAACCATTCCCGACAACCCAATCGACGGTGACCAGAACATAACCGGCTGTTCCATGCCTTCCCGCCAGGTCTGGCTCGCGATGATCTCTCCTGTGTACTCGCGGCCGTAGGTGACGACCGGCCAGCCGTAGTTCTTGCCGGGCGCTATCGTGTTGAGCTCGTCTCCACCCTGCGGTCCGTGTTCGGTTTCCCACAGAGCGCCCGTTTCCGGGTGGAACGTCAATCCTTGCAGGTTCCGATGGCCGTACGAATAGATTTCCGGTTTGAACCCGGAGCGACCCACAAACGGGTTGTCGGGCGGCACCGTCCCGTCCTCTCGCAGTCGCAACACTTTTCCGCCGTGAATCGCGGTGTCCTGCGCACGGTTCCGATCGTTCCGCTCCCCGACGGTCATATAGAGCAGACCGTCCCGGCCGAACGCGATCTTCGAACCGAAGTGGGCACCACCCGTCGCCCAATTGTCCGCCACGAAAATGTCTCGCAGGTCGGTCAACGCCTTGCCGTCAAAGCGTCCGCGCGCTAGCGCCGTCGTGGCACCGCGCTCACCGGGTTTCGAGTAGGTCAGATAGATCACCTGGTTTTCCGCGAATCGAGGATGCGGCGCCACTTCGAGCAGACCGCCTTGACCCATCGCCCACACTTGGGGAACCCCCGCGATTGGCTGAGGATCCAGCGTCCCGTTCCGGACGATCCTTAGCTGACCACCCTTCTCGGTGACGAGCATGTCTCCATTCGGGAGGAAGGCAAGACTCCACGGGTTGACGAGACCCTTCACAAATGGAACGGCGCGGATCGACTGCCCCAACGTCTCGAACACTTGTGGCGCATCCGGAAATGGAAGCGCGGGAACGCGCGGGAAGGGGGGGCCGCCTTGACGGCCAGCAGCCGGTGGGGCGCCCTGTCGCCCGCCGCTCGCGGGAGGTTGCTGGGCGTCACCGCCTGTCGAGGCCAGGACGACCACTATCACCGCCGCGAGCCAAAGTAACTGCGAGCGTGTCAACGACATGCGCATGAAAAGCCTCCGTGCTGTTTAACGACGGGCCGGTGGTGCATGCCAGCCCGCAATACATCATCCGGGTACTCTAGCACGGTGGGCTATCTCGCGACTGCAGCTTGTCCGGCCGGTCGCGCTGCAGCTATTTGCCTGAAGCGTTCGCGGATCGTGGCCAATCCTTCCTTGGCATTGGGCTGCTTCATGATGAGTTTTTCGAGGTTGGCCATGAAGGCCTGGTTCCCCATTCGGCTTCGATGCTCCGCCAGAAAGGGTTCGACCTTGGCGAACACGACGAGGTGCTCGCCGTTTGCGTCGATGAACATCTTCTCGTCGATGGCGCCGTTGTTCACAAAAGACGCGGCCATGTCCCAGTAACTGGTGACCATCCGAAAATGGGCACTGTTCGGGCCCGCCATGGTTCTTGCCACTTCGTCCGCACTATCAGGATTGAAGCTGAGAGCAAACCAGGTGCGCGCCTCGCGCATGGTGGCTTCGCGGCGCAGTTTGTAAAGCTTCATGATCAAATCAGCACTTTCATAAGGCGATGGCACGGGTTCCTCCTGTTTGTATGGGGATTCGGGGTTCGGGACTCGGGATTCGGGAAACGGGCCGAATGCTAACACAGCGCTCTCGGAGTCGGTGCTTGACAATAGTTTAGTTTAATGTAAATTAAAATCGTGCAGCTTGAAGCGTCCGTGCTCTCGGCCATCGCCTCGCCGCGCAGGCGCGAAATTCTCCGCCTGGTCTGGGATCGGGAATTGGGGGCCGGCGCCATTCACGAGGCGATGCCCGACGTGACGTTCGGGGCCGTGTCTTTGCAGCTCCGGTGCCTCTCGTCGGCTGGCCTCGTCGATGTCAGGACCGAAGGGCGGAATCGCTTCTACCGAGCCCGACGAGAAGCACTTGGACCTGTCGGTCAGATGCTCGAACGCATGTGGGACGATTCGCTGTGGCGCCTCAAGCTGCAGGCGGAGCTGGAGCAAACCCGACGCGGCCCGCGTCCCCGACGCCGTCGTCATGAGACTCGCAAGTCATGACACATCCAGATTCTCTCCCTCATCGGCTGGAGCGCACGGTCCTGATTCGGGCCGAGCCTGAACGGGTGTTTCGATTCTTTACCGATAGCGACCGTTGGGCGTCCTGGTGGGGCACCGGTTCGACGATCGAGGCCAGACCCGGAGGGCGGCTGCTCATTCGTTTTCCAGAAGGGACTGAAGTTTCGGGTGAAGTGGTCGAACTCATCGCGCCGCAACGAATCGTGTTCACGTACGGCTTCGTCAGCGGTGCTCCAATCCCACCGGGTGGTTCGTTGGTCACGATCCATCTGGCCGAGCAGTCGGGGGCCACACTCCTGAGTCTCTCGCACGACTTTGCCGATCCGAATGTCCGCGACGAATTCCAGCAAGGTTGGCGCTTCCAGCTGTCGCTCTTTGCCAATGTCGTGTTGAACGAACTCCACGCGAAGGCTGGAGACACCATTGACGGGTGGTTTGCCGCTTGGTCTGAACCGGAAACCACCGTTCGAGAAACGACGCTGGCTCGACTTGGCACTGCGAACATCCGCTTCCGCGATCGGTTCAGCTCGATCGAAGGAATGACCGACCTCCGCGCGCACCTGGCCGCCGTTCACCGTTTCATGCCCGGCGTTGGGATTAGGCGCGATGGCGTAGTCCGACATTGTCAAGGGACGGTGCTCGCCGATTGGGTCGCGCGAATGGCTGACGGAAGTGAACGCGGACGCGGCACCAACGTCTTCGTCCTCAATGCAGCGGGTCAAATCGAAGCCGTGACCGGCTTCTGGAACGCGTAACAGGCTGCTGCTGCACTCTTCACTTTTCACTTTCAACTTTTCACTTTTAACTTCCAGCTGGGTGTCGTCCCTTGCAACAAGGTGACGCGGAACACTCCACTGTCGGGATTCCTAAATCCCGATTCCTGAATCCTGAATCCCGGATCGATCCTTGCTGCTGCTGTCGAGCGCTGCCCATTGTTGCGTGATGGAGATGCGGAGGCACCCATGGCACGGTTCTCGATCGCAATCACGACGGAAGCGTTCAGACTGGCGGGACGTAAAAAGTGCCTTGTGCCAGATCTCGCTTTGAAAATTGTCTGTCTGGCCGTTGCGACGCTGCTCGTGGTCCCCTCTGCGGTTGCACAGGATGGAAGTGATCCGGCGTCCATCGCCCCGCCCGATCAACCATCACTCGTCTGGAGCGTCACAAAAAGCACGCTCCTCGATCCGACCACATACACACCGGCGGTGCTTTCGTATGGAGCCACGCGGCTCGACTGGGACAGCTCACAGGTGTTTTTCCGGCATGGATTTGTCGAGCAGAATGCCAGGTTTACCATCAGCGGGTTCAGTTACGACGTGCCCATCAGCCACGCGGCGGGGAACCGGCAGATCCTCATCGACTCGCTCGGGATTCTCCAGATGTCGGTCGTCAACAATGTCACCACCAACGTGCTCGAAAATATCCTGATCAAACGTTACCCCCACCGTCGAAAGCTCCTTCGCACGCTCGGATGGGTTGAGCGAATCGGATTTGCCTCCTACTGGTCCTACCGCCTCTCGGCTGCTCACGTACGCAAGTGGCAAGAGAACGAACGAATGGCCCGACAACTCGGATACTGAATCCGCAAAATTGCAGTCCGTTAGATCCTTTCTGCAATTCTGCAATTCTGCAATACTGCAATTGAATGCGGGACACTACTGTTCGGGCTCTCGGGCTCGCAGCCGCGAGTGGCTACGCTGCGTTCATCTTTTGGGTCTACCTCAAGCAACCGCAGACAACCGCCGAGGTCATCGGCGGCTTGTCGGCGACCGTCGGCGTGTACCGCATCGATCAGCAGGCATTCGAAGACGGCCTACGGTTCTTCCGTCAGGATGACTTCGTCCCGGCAAGAAGTACGTTCGAGCGGGCCGATCCCGCGCATCGTGACGCACGGACGCAGTTCTACATTGCTTACAGCTACTATCGACAAGGGTGGGGGAGGCTTTACCAGGATGATGTGCTGTTCGGGAAAGGTTTAGAGGCCGTCGATCGAGCAATTGCGCTTTCTCCGGGCGGGCGGTTGGTCGTTGAGGATCCGGACCTTCAGATGAAAAGCGCCGATGAGCTTCGAGCGGAGCTCGAGGCGGGCATGAAACGGGATATGTCAGACCTGAATCCGGTTCGCGCATTCCAACAACGTAAGTAAATCATGACCGCGATCCGCGAAGCGCTCTATCTGCCGTTGCTTTTTCTGACGGTCACGCTCCTTGGGGGGGTGCGCATTGCCGACCGTGTGTCGTTAATCCCACCCCCGGTGTTTACGCTCGTGCTCGCAGCGGTGCTGCTCGGCGTGCTCGTGAAATGTGGTGCGCTCGTCCCCGAACGCCTCATGCGCGCTGATCGACCCTCACTCGCCAACCTGAACGGGCTTGTCGTCCTGTTGACCACGTTCTTTGCGGCGGCGCAGGCATTCAACCTGGCCATCCCCGAGTCGGGCCTGCCGAGACTGATCTGTCAGGTGTTTCTGCTCGTGCTGCTCCTCAACACGCTGGCCGCGTCACCCGATCGTGTGCGGGTACTACGCAGCCTGATGGTGATCTTTGGCTCCGCATTCACGTTGAAGTTCGTGGTGCTCACCGCAATTTCGAACCCCGGAGAAGGTGGGTTGAAGCGCGTGCTGCTCGCCATGCTCGAGGGGCTGACGCTCGGGACGCTCACACAAACCGTGCTGAGCCCCATCACCGGGTATGTCGCGTTTGCCGTGCTTGCCCTGTTCCTGGTCGGTCTGTCGCTGCTGCCGGGGCGTCACCCGGGCGCGATGGTTCTGAGCACTTCGTCCTCCGGGCGTGAGCTGATCCCCTCCTAGCACGCTGCTGAGCTCTTCAACGGAGAGGGCGCTGAGAATCGCGGAGGCCGCAGGCAAATCCTATAAGGGCTGCAGCGTGCCTCAGCGCCCTCCTGCAAACTCTGCGTTGGGTGTTTGGACGGAGAAGTAAGAAACCCGGGCAAGTTTCGTTGACCGTCTTGACCAAACAAATGTAGTAGATATGCCGACGTCGGTAGGAGGCCCGTGGCATCCCCCAAACTCTCAAAGCTCGAACTGCACATCATGGAGGCGCTCTGGAGTCGTGGCTCCTCCTCGGTGCGGGAAATCCAGGAGGCAGCTCTGTCGTGCTGAGCAGTCAGCGCGTGCCTCTTGGGAACGAGCTGTACAGCGTGAAGAACGCCGCGCTGCAGACAGCGAATCCGCTCGTGCACGAGGGACAGAAGCTCGTGCCCAGTGTGACTCGCGTGTTCAGCAGGGCCCGCGACATGCACGTGTTTCTGCAGGCGTACGAACGCGGGGCCGTCAGCACGCAGCCGGTTCTCGCGTTCGTGACGTTCTTTCGTGGTGATGTCAAAGTGTTCGAAACCCAGCCCGTGGCGGTCACAGGTGGCCTCGACCTCAGATCCAAGGCCGTACCGCTGCGACTCAGCATTCCGCTCGAAACGCTGGTGACAGGGCGCTACGACTGTCAGGTGACCGTGCTCGAGCCGGGTGGGCAGAAGGCCGCCTTCTGGCGCGCGCCGGTGGTGATTGTTCCCTGACGTTGCTGCCTTCTGCGACTCGTTCGTATACTTGTCCCGGTCAAGGAGACGAACTCTACGATGAACAAGGCCACAACCACAGACTCACCCAGCACGACCGAGCTCCTCGAGAGGGCGGCCAGCATTCGCCCGATCCTCGAGAAGAACGCCGACGAAACGGATCGCCTTCGGCGCCTTGCCGACGGGAACGTTCAAGCGCTGAAAGACACCGGGCTTTGCAGGTTAATGGTGCCGAAGCGGTTTGGCGGATACGAGACCGACATACGCACGTATATAGCGGTCATGGCGGAAATTGGGCGCGGGTGTGGATCGACGGCCTGGACTGCCAGTCTCATCAACGTGTGCGCGTGGCTGGCGGCTCTGTTCCCTGAAAAGGCGCAGCAGGATCTGTGGGGTGCCGGGCCGGAAACCTGGACCGCAGGCTCTCTCGCGCCGATTGGCGATGCCCAGGCGGTTGATGGTGGCTGGCGTGTGACCGGGCACTGGCCGTGGGCGTCGGGGAGTCTGCACGCACAGTGGGCAGCGTGCGGCGTCCATATGAACAACGAGCACGGCGAAATGGCCAATCTCGGCTTGTCGCTCATGCCGATGAGCCAGCTCACAATCGAAGACACCTGGCACATGGTCGGGATGAAGGGGACCGGCAGCAACACGATTGTGGCAAAAGACGTGTTCGTGCCCGAGCACAGATTTCTCCCGTATCCGCAAGCCTTTCAAGGGAATTATCGAACCGAGCATAAAGACGAAGTTGTGTACCGTGTGGCCTTCGTGCCGGTCACCGTCCTCATTCTCATCGGCGCCCAACTGGGTATCGCACGGGCCGCTCTCGACCATGTCATTGCCAAAGCCTCGACCCGTGGCGTGACACACACACACTTCGGCAAGCAGACAGAATCAGCCGGCTTTCAAATCCTGCTGGCCGATGCAGCCATGAAAATCGAGACGGCTCATCTCCATGCGTTTCGTGCGGCGGGAGACCTGGATCAAGCCGCAGAACATGGCCGTCATCCCGATCTCACCGCCCGGGCGCGCGTCCGCACTGACACCGCGCTCGTCGCGAAGTACTGCCGTGAAGCCGTGGAAGTCCTCGTTTCTGCGCACGGCACCTCCAGCCTCGCCGACTCGAACCGCATGCAACGTCTCTGGCGCGACGTCCACGTCGCCAGCCACCATGCAATCACGGAGTGGCAGGTCAATCTCGAGGTGTACGGGAAGGCTCTGCTCGGAGTCGAGCCAAACATCACGCCGCTAATCTGAAGCCCAAAAAAGATTAGATCAATTTCCACGCTACCAATCTTCGATAAATCGCGACTTGCCACTCCGCAATCACCAACGATTCACAAATCACTCATCACAGATCGCTCATGTCGACATGACCCCTTTTCGGCCCGGCGAATTCGTCATTGGGGCGAACCTGCCCTGGATCCGTTACGGCATCGACTTCGGTGCGAACTTGTGGCGCCGTCACGGCGGCGTGGCCCAGCCCGACACTCGCGCATTGCTGGATGCCAGACTTGAACAGGTCGCTGCCGCCAACGTTTCCATCATCCGGTGGTTCCTACTTTGCGATGGTCGTGCCGGCATCGAATTCTCGGCCGACAGCAGGCCACGCGGGGTGGACGCTTACGTGTTTCCCGACATGGACGCGGCAATTGACGCGGTGAACCGACACGGCCTGCAGGTGATGTTCGTATTGCTCGACTTCGGCTGGTGCAAGCGGGCGAAACACGTCAACGGCGTGCAGCTCGGCGGTCGGCGTCGTGTGCTGAAAGAGCGATCGTCGCGGCAGCTGCTGCTCGACCGCGTGTTCCGTCCGATCCTGCAGCGCTATCGGGAAGACCAGACCATCGCGGCGTGGGACATCATCAACGAACCTGAATGGGTCACACACGGGCTCGGGTCCACCAATCCGCTCAGCGGGTTGACGCGAGCCGAGCTACGGGCGTTCATCGAAGAAGCGGCCTCACTGATTCATGAAGTGACCAATCACCCCGTCACCGTCGGGTCGGCGGGATCGCGATGGCGTTCTTTCTACCGCCGATTGTCGTTGGATTTCGATCAGGTGCACTGGTACGACGCGCTCGTGAAGGCGCCTCCGCTCGAGATGCCGGTGGAGGAGTTGGGCTTCGATCGACCGGTTCTGCTGGGTGAGTTTCCGACGCGCGCGTCCGCGCGATCCGTCAACGAGATCCTCGAGACCGCTCGGACCGCGGGGTACGTCGGCGCGTTTCACTGGCCCGCGTAGGCTTGGGAGGTGGCCTCTGTGGTGAACCAGTTTTGGTCTACGGCAACGGTATCAGGTCAGCGCGATACTTGATGGTCTGACCGACCAGCACATTGACATCGAACGTCGCTGGCTGAAATCCGGGTGCTCGAATCTCGATGTTGTGGGCGCCTTCCTCGAGCTCGAGCCGCTGAAACGAGCCGTCAAAATCGTCGACGTTTCCAGCGTAATACCCATCGACGAAGACTTCAGCATGGCGTGGGAGCACTTCCAGTCGGACGCCGCCGTAAGGCGCTCCGGCTGGATATCCGTACACCGGCCCGGGATACGCGTTCGGGTACGGATAGGGGTGCGCGTACGGTCCCACATACGGATACGCCGCGCCATAGAAGCCGTAGGGCGCTCCCACATACACCCCAACACTGAAGCCAGGGCGATAACCATACCGATAGCCGTACGGCCGGTACCCGTAGTGGCCGCGGTAGCCCCGGGAGCCGTAGTACCCTCGGGAGCCGTAGTACCCGCGCGAGCCGTACCCCCGCGACCGATACACTGGCCCTCCGTAGTACCGGCCCGATCGCACGGGCCCGCTTCGTACGCCTCTCTGCCCTGAGGCTCGCACGACCTGTCCACTCCGAACTCTGGCCGGGCCACCCGCTTGGGATCGTGGAACAGCCACGCGCGTGGCCTGACCTCCGCGCACGTATCCTGAATCTTGTCGTGCGCGCGACTGCGCAGTCGTTGTTGTTTCCAGCGACAGCGTCAGCATGCACACCATTCCAGCGATGGCAAATTTTGAGGGCTGCATGACCGGTCTCCGAAACGAGTCACCTGAGTCTTAGAGGCACTCAGGCGTTTGGCAGGCGAAAATCAGGGTAGCACAAGATTGCATCAACGATGGACAGATTCTTCGGCAAAGCGAGGTTGCGTGCGGCCGGGGGCCAGTAAAAGGGGGTTGGGCGGCAGCCTCAAGCAGGCACGCGGCAACCACGAGATGTCGTGATATTCACCATGTTCTGGTGAGAATCTGGTCGCTCCTGCACGCGGAGGTTCCCGAAAAACCAGAATCCGCCCATTCCCTCGAGTAGGTACGGTCTCTGCAATACGCGTGACCGCTACTGGACATCGGGAAACTGGAACTCGGGAAAAGGAGGCTCCCTATGCTCGGCATTCTCGGCTGGATTGTGTTCGGACTGATCGTCGGCGCGCTGGCGAAGCTGGTGATGCCCGGCAACGATCCGGGCGGGATCATCGTGACGATCCTGCTGGGTATTGCCGGTGCGCTCATCGGCGGGTTCATTGGCCGCGCGCTTGGATGGTATGGCGCCGGAGAGCCGGCCGGGTTTATCATGGCGACGCTTGGCGCCGTGCTCCTTCTTTTCGTGTATCGCAAAACCGCAAGAACCGTCTGACCTGGGCACATTGCAGAATTGCAGGATCGCAGATCAGAACGGCGGACAGCCTGGAATCCGAAAGCGCCGCCTGGCCCTTGCGATCCTTATTTCAATCCTTTCTGCACTTCTGCCGTCCTCCCACTCTGCAATCGGTCAGCGTTCGACACAAAGCGAGAGCAACCGAACGCTGACCGGCGCGATTGACATTCACGTCCATAGCGATCCAGACAGCCGCCCTCGATCCATCGACGCGCTCGACGTGGCCAGACTGTCGCGCGAAAAAGGGATGCGCGGGATCGTCCTCAAGAATCACTACGACTCGACAGCAGGGCTCGCCTACATCGTGCGCAAAGAGGTCCCGGGGCTCGAGGTGTTTGGCGGCATCGACTTGAATCTCACGGTGGGCGGCATCAACGCGACGGCCGTTGAACACATGACGCAGGTGTCGGGCGGATGGGGACGTGTCGTCTGGCTGCCCACCTTTGATGCTGAAAATCAGGTGCGGTACTCGAAAGAGAAACGTCGGTCCGTGAGCGTGTCACGGAACGGCGCGCTGCTGCCCGAGCTCATCGAGGTCATTTCACTGATTGCCAAGCACGAACTCGTGCTCGCGACTGGCCACGTCAGTTCGGCGGAAGTGCTCCTCGTCCTTGCCGAGGCGAGGCGTCAGGGCGTGAAGAGCATGGTGGTCACTCACGCGATGAATCCGCCCATCTTGATGACCGTTCCTCAAATGCAGGAGGCGGCGAAGCTCGGCGCCTTCATCGAATTCGTTGGTGGTTCGTTGGCGGATGCGGATGCGCCGGCGAGACTGGATCGATTTGCGGCAGCCATCCGTCAGATCGGCCCTCGGTCGACCATTCTATCGTCAGACCTCGGCCAGAAAGGGAACGCGCTGCCTCCGGACGGGTTTGCGGCCTTCATCGCGGCGCTTGGCGCGAAGGGTTTCACCGACTCGGAGCTCGATCGCATGTCGAAAGAAAACCCTGCACGGCTGTTGCGGTTGCAATAGAGGTTATGACCTCTCCGCTGGCAGGCTCACCGCAAACTCGGTGCGACCCGGTTGCGAGAGGACGTTGATCTCGCCTTTGTGCCGTTGAACGAGTTGCCAGGCAATCTCGAGACCCAGACCCGTGCCGGCACCAACGGGTTTCGTCGTGAAGAAGGGCTCGAAGATCTTCTCGCGAATCTCGACTGGAATGCCGGGCCCGTCATCAACCACTCGTACCACGACGAAGTGACTTTCAAGCGTAACGGTGATCGCGACATGTCCGCGCTCAGGAACCGCGTCGAGCGCATTGTCAATCAGGTTCAGCCAGACCTGGTTGAGCTCACCCCCAACGCTCAGTACAGTCGGGAGCATCGGCGGCACGTCGAGCGTGACGCCGACGAATTTCTGGCGCGCCTTGGCGCCCAGGACCGCAATCGTGTCGCTCAACCCCTGACCGATGTCAACGGGTTCCGGCACCGCTGCCTGATCCATGTAGGTGAAGCGCTTGACGGCGGCCACCAGCTTGGAGATACGCGAGGCGGCAGATTCGATTTCGGCGGCCAGCCTTCGGGTGAGGCAGCTGGCCGACAGGTAGCGAATGACCAGATCGAGTGTGCGGGTGTCGAGGTCGCGCGCCAGCTCGTCGAGCCCGTTCAGATCGAGCGGCGTATCGATGAGAGAGTCCGCGATAGCCGGCTCCAGACCGTGCCGTGTGAGCCAGCTTTCAAATGCGTTCTCTCGATTCGCCCGCTCGATGGGCGACAGGATCGATCTGGTCTCGCCGACACAGCCCGTGCGTTCGCCTTCGAGCGCTGCGAGTTGCGTCTCGGAGAAACGCGCCGCGCCAACCGCGCGCGCGGTCAGCTCGAGCTCCGCCAGGTGCGCTGACAACCCCTCAGCGGTTCGTCCGACGGCTGAGGCCGGATTGTTCAGCTCGTGAGCGAGACCGGCGGCCAGCTTGCCGAGTGATGCCATCTTCTCGACCTGCAGGTCGCTGCTGGTGAAGATGCGGGCGCGATCGAGCATGGCATGGACCAGCGTGGTCGTCAGCTCGTGGCATTCACGCGCCATCTCGCGAAAGTTGTCGCGATGAACGATCAGGAGCTCGGTCGTCTCTTCAGCCGTGACGTCCCCGGGCGGGGCCGTCATCCGTGAGTAGGGCAGGAAACCGGCGAGATCGCCGCTCTGCCACTCCATCACTTTTCTGGATCCTGAGCTCCGTTGGATGCGGATCGAGAGGTGTCCCGACAGCACGATCCACAAGTTCTCGATGAGTTCTGTTTTTGCGACGGCAACGGGTCCCGCTTCGAGGCGAAGGAGACGACCATGAGCCGCAAGCCAGGCGAGCTGTTCACGAGGGGTCCCGGCAAGCCCTCTGTGCTCCGCCAGGCGGTCCAGGAGCTCCACGGCCACGATTAGACGCTATTCACCTGAGCGCGGCAAGCAGGAGGGGCTGAAATACTATTCGATTGAGACGCGCCTCAGCAGCTCGAGATCCGAAAGCATCTTGCCGGCTCCCATGACCACAGACGACAAGGGATCCTCGGCGGTTTGGACTGGCAGCCCGGTTTCCTGCCGGAGCCGTGCGTCCATATTTCGGAGGAGCGCACCGCCTCCCGTCAGGACGATGCCACGGTCGTAGAGGTCCGAGGAGAGCTCTGGGGGAATCCGTTCGAGGGCATCGTGCACGGCTTGAATGATGGCCCGTAATGGCTCTTCGAGGGCCTGCCGCACCTCTTCGTCCGACATCGTCACCGTCTTCGGCTTGCCTTCCGTGAGATGACGTCCTTTGACCTCCATGATCTTGGGCGCGTCCAGAGGGCATGCCGATCCCAACTCGATTTTGATTTGCTCGGCCGTCCGTTCGCCGATGAGCAGGTTGTAAGTTCGCCGCGCGTGGAGGATCAAAGCCTCATCCATCTGGTTCCCTGCCACGCGCACCGACCGACCGTATACGACTCCACCAAGAGAGATGACGGCGATGTCCGTTGTTCCGCCCCCGATGTCGACGACCATGTTGCCCGCCGGCTCAGTAATGGGCAGCCCGGCGCCAATGGCTGCGGCGGTCGCCTCTTCGATGAGGTAGACCTCGCTGGCCTTTGCCCGGTACGCGCTGTCCTTGACGGCACGGCGCTCGACCTGCGTAATCTCCGACGGTACGCCAATGATGACGCGCGGGCGCAGCCATCCCGTGCGTCGATGGGCCTTACGGATGAAGTGCGTGAGCATCTTCTCCGTGGCGTCGAAGTCGGCTATGACGCCATCCTTCATCGGTTTGATGGCGGTGATGCTTCCAGGCGTGCGTCCAAGCATCTCTTTCGCGTCGTTTCCGACAGCTTCGATGCGGCCGCTGACCTTGTTCAACGCCACGATCGACGGTTCGCTCAGCACGATCCCTTTGCCGCGCGTGTAGATGCAGGTATTGGCCGTGCCTAGATCGATGGCAAGGTCGGAAGAGAAACGCGAAAAAAGACCCATGAACTACGGCGCTCACTCTCTCAGACAGCTACGGGTTGCGAGACTTCCTTCTTGTTGGATTCTTTCTCCGAACGCGATTCGTTACCGCGCTTCATGTCAACGCGTCCGCGGAACTCTGAGCCTTCGGCCATGATCACTTTGGGGCTGGTCAGATCGCCCGTCATGCTTCCGCCCCCGCGGATTTCGAATCGATCGCTGGCCGTGACGTTTCCGGTCACCGAGCCCTGGATGATGACTGCCTTCGCGACCACTTCTGCGAGCACTTTGGCCTGTGGTCCGATCGTCAACAGATGACCCGGCAGCGTGACCTTGCCTTCGACGCGGCCGTCAATCACCAGGTCCTCGGCTCCAGTCAGCTCGCCTTTGATCACGAGCGAGGCACCCATCGACGCGACTGTGCGGGCTCCCGACGACGACGATGGGATTGGGGCCGGCTGAACGGGCTGAATCCCTGCATTTGACTTGGAAACATCGTTGGGCGACTGGTTCTTCTGAGCTTCTTCACGATTCCACATGGAATAGATCCTCCCTTGCGAAGTCTCGGCTTTCTGGAGCAAACCTTTAGCGCAAGCCGTCGACGACGCATTTGGACGCCGCAGCGGCGTCCGTTTGTGTGTTCCAAAACGAGAACTGCGCGGGAATAATCGGGCGACGTTGGACACCCGATCGGGCTACGATATAACCCGATTCCCGCCAGGTCGAGTCGAATCCGCATCTCAGCGCGAGTTGTGTGAAAGGAGATGTTTGGATGGGCAAATCACGGCCGGGCGCGTGGGTTGCCCGTTTCAGCGGGGGGGTCTGTTCGCTTCATGAACTCCAGACCGTGTCCTGGCCGGCGAGCGGTGCTCAAAGGGGGGCTTGGATGGGGAATCGGGCTGGGTTTGGGCCCCGCCCTGATGGCCCAAGACCCAACCTCCGCCCGCCCGGCAGCTGGCGATCTACTCGTAAGAGTGGAAGATGCGTTACCTACGCCCCTGGGCCCCCAGGACGTGGTGGCGGGGACGCCCGTCATGGCGTGGCCGATGGACCCGGTGAACGGCACAGTGCGAAGCGGTTCGCGACTGAACCGCGTGCTCCTGCTTCGGCTGGACCCCGAGCGGCTTGCGCCGGCCACGAAGGAGCGGGCCGCCGATGGAGTCGTCGGCTACACCGCCATCTGCACGCATACGGGCTGCGAAGTCACCGACTGGCTCGGGGTCGAACAGCTTCTGAAATGTGCGTGTCATGCATCGAAGTTCGATCCCTCCGACGGAGGTCGGGTTATCGAGGGTCCTGCGCCACGCACGCTTCCGGCCCTGCCGCTGGTTTCCGAGGATGGACGCCTCGTCGTGGCCAGGCCATTCACGTCGCGTGTCGGGTTCGAAACTGCGTAAGAGCACCAGTAGTGCGCAGGGTGGGGCGGGGCTTTTAGCCCCGCCAGTCTGCCGGACCTAGAAGGTCCGGCCTACGTACAGGGTTCGAGGAGACAATTCATGCCCGAATTGAAGGGCACTCGAAGCATTCTGGCCGTCATTGCACTGGCCACGGCCTTGTTGGTCGAGCCTGCGATGACGCAAGAACGTCCGCCGCAGATCCCTCCGACCCTCCAGAAATACCGACCCGTGACCGCCGACCGGCTCGTTAAGCCCGAGGACGCGGACTGGCTCATGGTTCGTCGGACCTATGACGGGTGGGGTTATAGCCCGCTTGAGCAGATCACGCGAGGCAACGTCGCGCGGTTGCAACCGGCCTGGGTGTTTGCGACTGGCGTCACGAGCGGCCATCAGGCCCCGCCCATCGTCAACAACGGCGTAATGTTTGTGGCAACGCCAGGCAACCAGGTCATCGCGCTCGACGCCAGGACCGGCGGCATTCTCTGGCGGTACAGGAGGCCGTTGCCCGAAGACGTCATCCTGCTGCATCCCACAAGTCGAGGCGTAGCCCTGTACGACGACAAAGTTTTCTTTGCCGCGGCTGAAGCTGTGCTGGTTGCGCTCGATGCCAGGACCGGAAAAGAGGTCTGGACAACGGAGGTGGCAAAGAACAGCAGCGGCTATTACATGTCATTGGCCCCACTTGTGGCCGGCGGCAAGGTCATGGTCGGAACGTCCGGAGGAGAGCTGGGAATCCGCGGGTTTGTCGCCGCTTACGATCCGGCGACCGGCAAAGAAGCATGGAGGGTCTACACGGTGCCGGCACCAGGCGAACCTGGCAGCGACACGTGGCCGAAAGGAGACCAGTGGAGGACCGGAGGCGGATCGATCTGGATAACAGGGAACTACGATCCCGAGACCAACCTTGCGTTCTGGGGCACTGGTAACGGTGGACCGTGGATGGGCGACCAACGCCCGGGCGACAATCTCTATACCTCGTCAACGATTGCGATCGATGTCGCTACCGGCGTGATCAAAGGGCACCACCAATATCATCCGAACGATTCCTGGGATTGGGATGAAGTTTCGCCGCCGATTCTCGTCGACTATCGACGCGGAGGGCGGACCGATCAAGGGTCTCATTGACGTGGCTCGTAATGGTTACCTCTGGTTCCTCGAGCGGACAGACGGCAAGATCAACTTCATCGAAGGTAAGCCGTTCGTGAAGCAGAATGTCTTCCGCAGCCTGGATCCGAAGACCGGACGACCCGACATCGATCCCGAGCGCAAACCCGCGACGGGTAAGACCGTGGACTTCTGTCCTTCGCTGTGGGGCGGGAAGACCTGGCCACCCATCGCGTACAGTCCGAAGACACGGATGATCTACATTCCGGCCAACGAGAATCTGTGTCAGCGAATGACCGGGGATCCCGTGAAGTACTCGCCGGGGATGCGCTTTGTCGGCGCGAGTTACACCATGGTGCTCGACCCGGGGGCGGAAGACCACATCGGTGAAGTGCAGGCATGGCACGTCGACACGGGCAAGCGCGTCTGGACGCACGAATACCCGAGGTCGCCAAACTGGGGACCGATGCTGGCGACCGGCGGCGGGTTGGTGTTCACCGGTGGCACCACCGATCGCCGTTTTCGAGCCTTCGATGCTGAGAACGGCAAAGTGCTCTGGGAGTTTCCCACCAATTCAGGAATCACCGGCCAGCCGTCGTCGTTTGAAATCGATGGCAGGCAGTACATCGCGGTGCAGTCGGGCTGGGGTGTGGACGCGCGTGCGATGACGGCGACCCTCAACACGTTGTCTCCCGGCAACTATCCGGATGTGCCGGAAGGCGGCGCGATCTGGGTATTCGCCATTAAGTAATGACCGTAGCGCGGACGCTTAGGTCCGGCGGCGGGCCTTGAAGCCCCGCTACTGTTGAATCTGCTCTAAGATACGACCAGGCGCGGGAGACAAACGTGAAGCTGGCCAATCGAATCACGCAATTGACGGTCTTGCTGGCGCTGACGTGTACCGGGACGGCGCACGCACAGGTCAACCTCGCCGGCGAATGGGCTGGCCGATATCACGAGGATCAGGCGGACCGGGTTCCTGGCGACGTCCTGGGCGATCACTCGGGGCTTCCCATCAACGATGCGGCACGCCGTTACGCGGAGGCCTGGGACGTGAGCCGCGTCTCGGTCCTGGAGCACCAGTGCCAGCCGTACAACGTCGCTCATATCTATCGTGGACCGCTGCAGTTCCGAATCTGGGAAGACAAGGATCCGGGCACGCAGGAAGTTATTGCCTATCAGATCTTCATCGGCACGTACATGCAGTACCGGACAATCTGGATGGACGGTCGATCGCACCCTCCAGAGTTTGCGCCCCACACGAATATGGGCTTTTCGACGGGAAAATGGAACGGAGACATCCTGACCGTCACGACCACGCATATCAAAAAAGAGTTCTATCGGCGGAGCGGAACTCCGAGCAGTGACCTGACCACGATGATTGAGCACTACATGCGCCACGGAACCTTGATGTCGCACGTCATTATCGTGAGCGACCCGGTGTATCTGACCGAACCGCTCATCGAGAGCCAGGAATTCGTGTTGATGGAACGGGGCAACCAGAACTGGCTGTACAACTGCGAGTACACCATGGAAGTGCCCAAGCCCAAGAATGACGTGCCCCACTTTCTACCCGGACAGAACCCGTTTCTGAAGGACTTTGCCAACAAATACGGACTTCCATTCGAAGCTGTGTGGGGCGGCGCAGAAACGACCTACCCGGAGTACCAGTCGAAAGTGGAAGCCATGATGAAACGGTAAGGTGTTGCACTGAACGGATCGTTGTCCGAGCAACGCCGAGCGCCAAAGGCGCGAGGTACAGGTCGCGGGGGTGAGGCCCCGCGACAAACTAAGACATGATGACATTCAGTTCCAAGCGCGCCCTTGTGAGCGTTGCGTTTCTAGCCATCGGTTTCGTCGGACATCCGATCGCTGAGCAGCGCGGCGTCAAGCCGGCCCCGGCCGAACCGGGCGGTATTCGCACGTTTCACGTGCACGGCAACGTGCACCTCATCCATGGCGCAGGCGCCAACGTAGCCGTCCAAATCGGCGAGGACGGTGTCGTCGTCGTTGATACGGGTGACGCCCAGATGAGCGACAAGGTTCTCGCCGCGATCCGGCAGTTGTCAACGAAAGATATCCGTTGGATCATCAACAGCCACTTGCACCCGGACCACACTGGCGGCAACCAGACCATTTCCCAGGCGGGCCGCACGGTCAACGGCAATCCCGCGGCAATCATCGCGCATGAGCACGTGCTCACACGGATGACGGAAGCCAACCGGCCGATCACCGAAAGGCCGCTCAACTCGTTCTTCGAGGACGCGAAGGACTTCTATTTCAACGACGAGGCCATCTTTATCTATCACATCCCGGGCGCTCACACCGACGGCGACAGCCTCGTGTACTTTCGTGGGTCTGACGTCGTTGTCGCTGGCGATATTTTCGTCACGACGACCTATCCGGTCATCGACACCAAGTCTGGTGGTGGCGTACAGGGCTTCATCGAGGGACTCAACAGGATTCTCGAAATCACCGTCCCGAAACGCCTCCAGGAGGGCGGGACGTATGTCATCCCGGGCCATGGCCGCGTGGGAGACGAAGCCGACGTTTTGGCCTACCGCGACATGATGGTGTTCGTTCGCGACCGGATCCAGGATCTGATCAAGAAGGGAAGGAGTCTCGAGGAGGTGAAGGCGGCAAAGCCGACTCTGGACTACGACCCGCGGTACGGCAACGATAAAGGTGCATGGACCACCGCGATGTTTGTTGAGGCCGTCTACAGGGATCTCAGTCAGAAGAAGTGATAGGGGAATTGCAGGATTGCAGAATTGCAGGATTGCAGAAAGGATTGAGAGGAGATTGAAGAAAGGAACGATGGTCAGTCGCTGGGCCTTCACGGCCCCCATGCTGGTGATCGTGCTCGCGCTCGCGCTGGCCATCGGTCAGTCGCGTTCCGAGGCTGAAAGCCAGCAACAGGGCGCACCCCCGGGACCTCCTCGAACACCGCGGGCCAACGCACCGATCGATCTGACCGGCACCTGGGTATCGGTTGTGACCGAGGACTGGCGTCATCGGATGACGACGGCACGGAAGGGAGATTTCGAGAGCCTTCCACTCAACGCTGAGGGGCGTCGAGTCGCCAACACCTGGGATCTCGCAAGCGATAACGCGGCGGGGGTCCAGTGCAAGGCGTTCGGGATTGGTGGCATCATGCGCCAGCCCGGACGGCTGCGGATTTCGTGGCAGGACGACAACACGCTGAAGATCGAATTCGATGCCGGCACGCAGACGCGGCTTCTGAATTTCGACCGGACGAAGCAGCCAGCCGGTGAGAAGACCTGGCAGGGCTTCTCAGCGGCCGAGTGGGAAGGTCCGGCCGTTGGACGGCGTGGCGCGCCGGCGCAAGCGCAATTCGAAATTGGTGGGGGAAGCGGCGCAGGACCCCGTCCGCCTGGAGGTGGTGGGGAAGGGCTCCGAGGCGGCCCGCCTCCGTCGAGCGCAATTTTTCAAGGTGGCTCACTCAAGGTCGTGACGACGCACTTCCGCGAAGGTTATCTGCGGAAGAATGGCGTGCCGTACAGCGAGAACGCCAGCATTACCGAATACTTCCACCGACTACCGACGCACCCGAACGGTGACGTCTGGCTCCACGTCGTCACCACGGTCGAGGATCCCAAGTTCTTGGCAGCAACCGTTCTACACGAGCACGCACTTCAAGCTCGAACCGAACGACTCCAAGTGGAATTCGACCCCGTGCCGAACGGCGCCGCCGCCGGCACCCGTTAAGAAGTAGCGCGGGTGCACGCGCCTACACCAGCTTCACCCAGGCGTCCTCATGACTGGTCGCAAAGCCGACTTTCGTGGCGGCCTTGACGCCGCCGGCTCGCAGCGCTTTGACGAGGCTGTCAGCCTGCTTGCTGGGCAGCGCTATCAGGAGTCCCCCTGAGGTTTGTGGGTCGAACGCGATCTCCCGTAGATCCTTCGCGAACGGTCGCATCAATCGTGACCTTGTCTTCGAGGTAGGCCCGATTCCGCTTGCAGCCTCCGGTGAGGCAGCCGCTTTCTGCCAACTCCACAGCCTCGGGAAAAATCGGCAGCGTCTGCGAGTCCAGGATTACCGTCACCCGGCTGCCGCGGGCCATTTCCTGCGCATGTCCAAGCAGACTGAACCCCGTCACGTCCGAGCAGGCGTGCACGGAGTACTTGCGCATGATCTCCGACGCCTTCCGATTGAGCGCCGTCATGGAGTTGATGGCGGCGCGGATGCTGCGGCTCGACACGTTTCTTCGTTTGAGGCCCGTGGTGATGATTCCGGTGCCGAGCGGCTTCGTGAGCACCAGGGCATCACCTCGGCGTACGCCGACGTTGCGGATCACGCGCGCCGGGTGCACGACGCCCGTGATGGCCATGCCAAACTTCGGCTCCGGATCGATGATGCTGTGGCCGCCGATGACGACGGCTCCAGCTTTGCGGACGCGTTCGGCCCCTCCCTTGATGATGTCACCCAGAATGTTCAGGTCCAGTTTGCCTTTGGGAAAGGCCACGATGTTCAACGCGGTCCTGGGCTCCGCTCCCATGGCGTAGATATCGCTCAGGGCGTTTGCCGCCGCGATCTGACCGAAGGTATACGGGTCGTCGACGATGGGCGTGAAGAAGTCGACGGTGTTGACAATGGCCAGGTCCCGTCGAAGGCGGAATACTCCGGCGTCGTCATTTGTTTCCGTGCCGACGATCACATCGGGGTGCTTGAAGCGTGGCAGGCCGCGCAGGACTTGCTTCGAGGTCACCGGGGCCGAGCTTGGCGGCACAACCTGCCGCCGCGACTTCCTGGGTGAGACCAATCGATGCGGATAACATTGATCGCATGCGTGAGGATTTCATTGTTGGTTCAGTGGTCTGTTTTGCGGTCCAGGCGTCCGGCTAAAGCCGGACGCTACTTGCGGAGGCGCCTCATATCCCCGACCCTGACCGTCAACCCTTCGCGATCGAAATACTCTAACAGCGGGATCGTGTACTTGCGACTCGTACCAAACAGATCGCGGAAAGCGGTTGGTGTAATGTCGCCTTTTTCGGCCAGATGCTTATATAGGTCGCTACGCACCCTGTCAACGGACTCGCGGAGAAAGTAGAGATCCGGAGCAACGCGGACGATCGATCGTTCCCGTTCCATGATTCGAATGACTTCGGTGAGCCCCGATCGCGCGACGCCAATCTCCTGTTCAATTTGCTTCACGTCGGGAGGAGTCAAGCGGATTGGACTCCAGCAGCCCGGTAATCCGTTCGACGAGTTGTCGTTCTTCATCTCGCAGCCGGATCGTGTGGTTCGGATGACGAAGAAGATTGGCGTCTCTCGCGACGGCATGGGCCGCTTCCAGTTGCTCGACGAACGCTCGGAACAAGCGGGGTGTGATTTCGACATGCAGTTTTTCACGGACCCCTTCCATTTCCATTCCAGGCAGAAGGGGATGAGCGGCATGAAAGTCGCTCAGGACGCGGAGCAGCTCATCGCGCAGCCGCTGCCATTTCTCGTCGGTCGTCAACACCGTCCCCTCGTCGAAACGGAAAGCGCGAATTCCAGGCACGGAATTCAGCCGGGCCCGCACGTCCTCTTCGGTTACGTTCAGGAACTGCTCGAGCGCAGCACATCGGCTCCCGCAAATTCGTCGCTCCCGGCTAGAAACGCTTCCACGACCGCTGCGAATTCCCCTCGATGCAGCGACTCGAGCAAACTGCTGCAAGGTGAGGATCCGTGCGCTTGTGCTTACCGGGCCAGGGATGAATGACGACCCCACCGCCAATCGTCCGTTGGGCCGTCTCGTCGCGCAGGATGAAGTGATCTCCTCGAAGAACGGCCAGCGGCTCGGACGGCACGATCTGACAGTACAGCGGATTCTTTTGGTCCAACGCTTGTCCGTGGCCCGAGCACGATGACCTTCGCCATTCGTTCGGCTGTCCCGGCGTGAACTCGGACGCGCTGATGGTTTTTGATTCCCTTCGAGGCTGTAGGCCGCACTTCCACCCAGGCATCGAAGCGCTCTGACGTTGACGTGATCTTTTCGTGGCAGATCGTGTGGCCGCGGCCGATGCTCGAACGCTCGTCGCCGGACAGGTTCAACGCAATTCGTTGACCCCATATCGCGGTGTCGGTGGCGTGGTTGTGGACTTGCAGACTGCGCACCCGGAACAGTTGTCCTCCCGGCAAGCTTCGCAGCCGCTGTCCTACCGTGACGGCTTCCACTGAGCGCCGTGCCCGTTACGACGAGCCCATGCCCTTGCAGTACGAACGCCCGGTCGACCGGAAGCCGAAAGTAACCAGCTGGCGCCGGCTTGCCGCTCTCGCGCAACATCCGAACGATTTCGCGGCGAAGCGCCTCCAGCCCTGCACCCGTCACGAAGGAGAAGGGAACGATCAGGCGAGCCATCCAGTGGCGTGCCGGACGTCAGGATGTGAATTTCTTCTTCGACCGCACGGATTCGTGTCTCGGGGACCAGGTCGGTTTTCGTCACGACGAAGATGGCCTGCGGGATTCTCAGCAGGTGAACGATATCGAAATGTTCTTCGGTCTGCGGCATGACCCCGTCATCGGCGGCGACCGTAAACAACACGAGATCGATCCCGTGCGCCCCCGCAAGCATGTTCCGGATAAAGCGCTCGTGACCGGGGACGTCCACGATGCCTGCCTTCGTGCCGTCGGGCAGATCGAGGTAGGCAAAGCCCAAATCGATCGAGATGCCGCGCTCTTTTTCTTCCTTGAGGCGATCGGTGTCCTGACCCGTGAGCGCCTTGATCAGGCTGGTCTTCCCGTGGTCAATGTGGCCGGCCGTGCCGATGACGAAAGGGCATTAGTGAGGTACGACGTCCTGCGGATCGAAAATGGTTCTCAAATCGAGAAGAAAACGGTTTTCGTTGATGCGGCCGATGATGGGCGGGTTGGCGTGACGGAATCTGTCGGCAATTTGTCGCGCGTCAAGGCGGGCGTGCTCGATTGCGATGATCTTCGTCGGGATTTCTTCCGCCGGGAGCGCGCCGCTGCCTATCTGTGCCGTGGAGTCTTCGACCGACAGCCGAAACCCGTCGCCCAACACGTTCTGCAGCGCCGGGAGAGCCCGCTCGGCGATCGCCTCGAGGTCTCGTAACGGGCGCGTGAAAGCTTTCAGGGTCGGAATCTCCTCCGCGAGGTGACCCGACTGCTGGTAGAGGCGGAGTGTCGCTTCCAGTGCAGCAATGGTCAACTTGCCGCAGCGAAGAGCCCGGTGGAGAGGATTCTTGACGATTTGATCCACCCAGTCTTTCTTGCCGACCACGAGACCTGCCTGAGGCCCTCCAAGGACTTTGTCCCCGCTGAACGTGACGAGATCGGCGCCGAGCGAAACTTGCTCCGCGACCACGGGTTCCTTCGGGAGGCCGTAGTGGCTCAGGTCAACCAGAGCCCCGCTGCCCAGGTCTTCCATCACCGGAATGCGATGCCTTGCGCCGATGGCCGCGAGCTCGGTGAGGCCCACTGCCGACGAGAAACCGACGATGCTGTAGTTGCTGGTGTGAACCTTGAGCAGCAAAGCGGTCCGCTGGCCGATGGCTCGCTCGTAGTCGTCCGGGTGCGTGCGGTTTGTCGTGCCCACTTCCTTCAGGATGGCCCCGCTCTTCGCCATGATCTCGGGCAGCCGGAAGGCGCCGCCAATTTCAATCAGCTCGCCTCGCGACACGATGACCTCTCGACCTTCGGCCAGCGTATTCAGGCAGAGCAGCACCGCCGCGGCGTTGTTGTTCACCACGGTCGCCGCTTCGGCGCCGGTGAGATCCCGAAGCAGTCCGTCGATCAAATCCTCGCGTCGCCCGCGATGGCCGCGATGAAGGTCGTATTCCAGGTTGACGGTATGATCTGCCACTTCCGAGAGCGCTTTGACCGCCGACTGTGGCAACAGCGCGCGTCCGAGGTTCGTGTGCAGGATGGTGCCCGTGGCGTTGACGACGCGACGGAGTTTCGAGTTTCCCGTCTTCGTCAATTCGTTGGACGAGTCGCGCGAGGATGGCCGCTTCGTCCAGATCGGGCGCCGCGGGGGGCCGTCCATCTTGAATGGCCGTTCGCAGCTCTTCGAGGATCGACGCGGCATTGTCGCGTCACGTATTCGCGACTGAACGATTCGAGTGACGGGACCGTTCGAGCGTGCGCAAGGAGCCGATCGACCGACGGCAGCTCACGCAGCAGATCGTTCGGCGAGCTCATGCCGGGAGGCTGGCATATTCGGTGAGGAAGATCAACATGGGCTTTAGGCTTTAGACTTTAGGCTGGTCTTGGGAAAAGCGCGGAGCGGCGCAGAGCCCACGACCAAAGCGCGCGGAGCGCCCAAAGCCCAAAGCTTCTAGAGCCCCGATTAGGAGAAGGAAGGTGCCCGGTGGTGCCGCTGGTCTTCAAAATCAGTCTGGAGGCCGTAAGGTCTCCGGAGGGTTCGACTCCCTCCCTTCTCCGCCACAACTGGAAAGGTCAAAGGTTAAAGGTCAAAGGTTAAAGGTCAAAGGTTAAAGAACTGAAACGCTCTACACTCTCAGGAGATTCGGGCGAAGCCTCTGATAGCCGCGGTCCCGGGCCCAGAGATCGAGCGACACGCTGGCCAGATCGTCCACCACCGGAACGGCGGTTCCATCCTTCGTCAGGTCGATGGTCTTCAGATAGGTCCGACAACTGTCGCAGGCCTCGATGCGCACGTGATCGAACCGGTCCGCGGTGAAGATTGGGAGCGCATCGAACCGTTGTTCGTCGCATGCCGGGCACACCACCCGCAGGTACTCCTGCTCGGTGAGGCAAAGGCCACAGAGAAGCGAACGTTTCGCACCGTGTCCCTCTTCGCGCAAAATGCCAAGGACTGGCGTCCCTCCGCAGCTGGCGCACCGCGATTGTGAGCTACCGATTCGAGAGCGGGGTGTCTTCTCGGACTTCGCCAGTTGTTCTGCGAACGGTTGCACCACCGCTTCGACGACAAATGTGTCGAGACCTGTTTCGCGCTCGTCCTGATGGCCGTCCAGATAGCTATCGAGAACCGTGCGCCATCGTGAGCTGTCCGCGGTCTGCAGCGCGCTTATGGGTGCGGCGAGTGCGGCGGGTGCGTTCTGCTGAAGCCAGGAGAGCAGGTCCGGAATAGCCGAAAGAATGAATCGAGTGTCGAGCAACTCTCGAAAAAGGGGTCGGGAGTCTTTTTCGCCCGTCGGTGTGTCGAGCGAAAAAGACTCCCGACCCCTTTTTCAGGAGCGAGGCCTGGTACTCTGCGAGCGAGGCGTAAAACGTCAGCAGATCCGCGGCATCGGGGTAGTCCGTCGCGAGGCGTCGGGCTCGTGCGATTCGATCGTCCCAGAGGGTGGGGTCACTGGCGCCGATCGGCATCACTCGATATCCGCGCGAGCCAGAGAGGATGGTGATGCCTGGCCCATTCTTCGGTGACCTCCCCGTGAATCATCGCGGCAAGACCTCCCGGTACCACGGCAACCCCCATGTAGACGTGAATGATGAACCCGCCGATGGTAGCAAGCGCCGAGACGGCGTGAACGACAATGGCCACCGAGCGCACGGACCGGAGCTCCCAGGGAATCGCGTCGACAAACCAGAGCACGAGCCCGGAGGCCAGCAGCGCAGCTCCACCAAAGAACATCAACCAGAAGAGCAGCTTCTGCCCGTAATTGAAACGCCACGCGCCCGGCACGTTGGCGTCCTCGTTCCGGATGTAGTGACCGAGTGCCTTTCGCCACGCGCGATCCTCCGGCGTCGTCCGCATTTCCCTGTGCCAGATGACGTACATCCACACCAGCGCGCCGCTGAACACCAGGCCCATCCACGGATGAAGAACCCGCGCCAGAAACCCTCCGCCGAGCACGACGGCCAGCCAATAGAGCGCCGGCGTCCAGAACGCCAGGCCCGTCAGCAATAAGTACACGTACGACAGACCCCCGCCACCGCGTGGACCAGGCGTTCTCCAAAGGCGTAGCGAATGATTCGGGGGTTGTTGCTCACTGTGTGCGCTGCGAATTCTTGCGGCCGAATCGTACGATAGTGCGCGAACACGCCGAGCAGGCCGCCAATCATGGCGACGTTGCCGAGCCATTTGAGCGGACCCTTCCACAACCGGACCAACACGGGCACGCTGGGATTGCTCGGGAGCCCATAAAGTTCTGGCTGATCACCATACGCGAGCACGGTGACGACCGATGTGCCGCCGACGCCGGGCGGGTCGTACACGGCAGCCTGCGGAAACCCGTTCTCGCGAAGCTGATCGACCCGTCGGTTGGCAATCGTCAGCATCTGTTCTTTGGTGCCGAATTGCAGACAACTGGTGGGACACGCCTTGACGCAGGCGGGCTGCAAACCGACCGACACACGATCCACGCACATCGTGCACTTGTAAACGCGGCGCGTCGTCGGGCTGAACTTCGGGACGTTGAACGGGCATCCCGTCATACAGTACCCGCACCCGATACATTGATCCTGCTGGAAATCGACGATGCCATTGGTGTATTGCACGATCGCGCCCGGTGCCGGGCAGGCCACCAGACAGCCCGGTTCGGCGCAGTGCATGCACTGATCTTTCCGCATCAGCCAGTGCAGGCCGGACTGATCCTCGTGCTCCTGGAACTTGATCAGATTCCAGAAGTTTGGCGTCATGTCGGGCAGCGTCTGGTACGTGCCCATCTGCACGGTCGTCTCGGGCGGCAGATCGTTCCATTCCTGGCACGCCACCTCGCACGCCTTGCACCCGATGCACGTCGAGGTGTCGACGAGCTTGGTGATGGTCGGAACCGTGCGAATCCCCGGCGCAGGCGCCGTGGTCGCTGAGACACGGAGAAGTTCGAGGGTTGCCATCAGACAATTTGCATTTTGACGATTTAGCGATTCGTGAATCGTTGGTGATTGGCGACTGGCGATCTGTGATTTATTGTCGATGGGCGATTCACAAGCTCTGAGCCAATCGCCCGATCGCGAAAAATCAGCAATAGATCTCCAATCACCACTCGCCCAATCACCAACGATTCACTAATCACGACTCGCAGATCATTAATGATTTAGACCTTCTCCAGTTTCACCAAAAACCCTTTGTACTCGGGTGCAAACGAATTCGGATCGACGATCGTTGGCGTGACCAGGTTCGCCAGTGATCCTGCCTGCTGGCCGCGACCAAGGAAGCCCCAATGAATCGGGAACCCGATCTGGTACGTCGTGCGCCCGCCGATTTGCATGGGTTTGATACGGCGCGTGACCATCGCCTTACCTTCCACTGACCCTCGCGCCGAGGTGACCCGCACGCGGTCGCCGTTGGCGACTCCCTTTTCGCGCAGCCAGTTCCTCCGGGATCTCCACAAAGAATTCCGGCTGGAGTTGAACGCTGTAGGGATTGTTCTTCGTCCAGTAGTGAAAGTGTTCCGTCAGTCGGTACGTCGTGCAGACAATTGGATACTCATCCGCGGTCCCGAGCACGTCGAACTCGGTGCTGAAGGGGCGCAGGGCCGGATTCGTGCTGTGCGGAGGGTGGAGCGCGTTGGGCACCGGTGATTCAGCCGGTTCGTAGTGTTCCGACCACGGGCCATCGACAAACTGGCCGGGGACAAAGAACCGTGCCTGCCCCTCTGGCAGCATGATGAACGCTCCGAGGTTGTCGTCGGGTGCGCTGTCCGCTGTGTAATCGGGAACGTCGCCGACCCACCGCTGGCCGTTCCATGCGATTCCAACTCGAGTGGGATCCCAGGGACGGCCCGCGCCGTCCGCCGAGCAGCGGTTGTACAGGATGCGGCGATTGGCGGGCCAGCTGACCGTCCACTCGGGGTAGCGGCCCAACCCGCTAGGGTCGACATACGACCGTCGCTGTGTGAGGTTCCCCGCATCCGTGTACATGCCTATGTAAAGCCAGTTCCCCGACATCGTCGAACCATCCGCGCGTGTGTCGAGGAAGCGCGAAAGTTGCTGTCCTGCCCGGACCACGACCGTGCCCGCGGGATCGCGGACGTCCTGCAGGGCCCACCCATTGATCTCGCGACAGACCTCATCGAGCGACGGGCTCGTGGGATTCGTGTACCACCAGTTCAAGTTCAGAATCGGATCAGGAAACGTTCCTCCTTCGCTCTGATACAGCTCGCGCAGCTTCAGGAAGATTCGCCCGATGATTTCCTGGTCGGGCTTCGCTTCTCCCGGTGGATCGACCGCCTTCCACTTCCACTGAATCCATCGTGCCGAGTTCACGAACGTCCCGTCTTTTTCGGCGAAGTTTGCGGCCGGCAACATGAAGACTTCGGTCTGCACGTCTTCCGGTTTGCGATCGATGAGCGCCAGGATGTCGGACCGCCAGAACGCGGCTGTTTCCTGCTCGAAATTCTCGACGACCACGAGCCAGCGTCAACTTCGACAACGCGGAAATGGCCTTCCGGGAATGCGGCCCGTTGCTGACCGGGTTCATCCCGAAGCTGAAGAACCCCTCCATCTGCCCTCGATGCATCTCGTCGAAGATGTACGCCCAGCTCCAGTTTTCGTAGCCACCCGACTTTGCCATCGGCAGCTTGGGATGGAAGTCGTACCCGTAGCTGTTCTCAGGGGTCGCGGCCGTTCCATAGAACGCTTTGAGCTGGCTGACAACGAAGTTGGCGGTGTTCGACCAGAAGTTCGTCGCCGTCGGACGGAGCGCCTTCGGCGTGATGACCTGGAGGAACTCGCGCAGCGATTCGTGATCCGCCTTCGGCATGGGGATGTAGCCGGGCAGATTGTGATAGGCCATGCCGCAGTCGGTCCCGCCCTGAATATTGGCGTGCCCGCGAAGTGCGTTCAGACCACCGCCGGGGCGCCCGATGTTCCCAAGGAGCAGTTGCAGCATGGCCGCTGCGTGGATCAGCTGCACGGAGTGGCTGTGGTGGGTCCACCCCAGCGCGTACATGATCGTCCCTACCCGATCCGGCGTGAATGTCGAGGTGATGAGATCGGCAGTCTTCACGAAGTCATCGGCACTGCAGCCACAAATCGTCGATACCATTTCAGGCGTGTAGCGCGCATAGAAGCGCTTCATGACCTGAAACACCGACCGCGGATGCTCCAGTGAAGGGTCGACCTTTGCGAAGCCCTGGGCGTCCAGCTCGTAATTCCAACTGGACATGTCGGTGTACGTCTTCCGTTCGGCGTCCCACCCGGAAAACACGCCCTGTGTCTCGTCGAACGCGTACGACTCGCTGACGAGGAAAGACGCGTTCGTGAACAGTCTCATGTACTCCGCGTGATACCGGTCCCGCGTCAGCGCGTAGTTGATGAGGCCGCCGAGAAAGGCGATATCGGTTCCGGCGCGAATCTGGACGAAGCGATCGGCCACTGCGGCCGTCCGGTTGAAGCGTGGGTCGACGCACACGAGGCGCGCGTTTCGGTTGCGCTTGGCCTCCATGACGAACCGGAAGCCGACGGGATGGTTTTCAGCCGGGTTGCCCCCCATGGCAAGCACGACGTCCGCGTTGCGGATGTCGGTCCAGCCATTGGTCATCGCACCGCGACCGAATGTGGCGGCCAAACTGGCCACCGTCGGTCCGTGTCATATCCGGGCCTGCTGCTCGAGGGGTATGACACCAACCCCCGCGCGGAAGGCCTTGACGAGCAGATAGTTGACTTCGTTCGTGTCGGTGCAGCCGCCGATGACGCCAACGGCCGACAGCGCGTTAATCGTCCGGCCGCTGGCATCCTCCTGCATGAGGCGCGTGTCGCGCGTCGTTTTCAGGAGGCGGGCAATCCGGTCGATTGCCCAGTCCCAGCTTTTTTCTTCCCAGACCGAGCTCCCCGGCGCCCGATAGCGGACTTTCGTCAAACGTCGATCGTTGACGATGTTCTGCTTGAGCGTGATGCCCTTGGGACAGAGCGTCCCCTGATTGATCGGGTGATCGGGATCGCCTTCGACATGGACGACGCTCGGGGCAACGTTGCGGGAACGGTCACCGAGCGTGTGGATGATGACCCCGCAGCTGACCGAGCAGTACGGGCAGGTCGAACGCGTCTCTGTGGTTCGAGCAATCTTCAGCTCACGCGCCTGGGCGTAGGCGGGCGTCAGGTCGAACCCCAACATCGAGAGGCCGACACCACCCAGCGTGCTTGCCTTCAAGAAGTCTCGTCGGGTCCGGTCCATGTGCCGGAAGTTTACCACCGGCGAGGCGCCACGTCAGAGGGGCAACTCGTTGCCTCATCTTCGGACGAACACCGCTCACGAGGGCACATGCATTGCAGCGGCACGATTCCGAAGTGTGGTCGGCCAGTTCTCGCGTTTTGACCGAACCGCCTCGAGCTGGAAACGCTGAACAGCGTTCGAATCCTGGCCAGCCTCTGTAAGGCGGTGTAGCGATTATCGACGCTGTCACGCAAGGAATACGTGATCTCGCGGGGGGCATCATGGCAGCTACCAGAACGAAGAAGATTCGATATGCGGTCGTCGGCCTCGGCTATATCGCCCAGATTGCGGTGCTTCCCGCGTTTCGACATGCGCGGAAGAACTCCATTCTGGCCGCCCTGGTGAGCGGTGACCCGAAAAAGCGGCTCGCCCTTTCCCGGCAGTACAAGGTTCCAGCGACGTTCTCGTACGACGATTACGACGACTGCCTGCGGCAGGTGGATGCCGTCTACCTGGCACTGCCAAACACGATGCATGCCGAGTACGCCATCAGAGCGGCAAACGCGGGTGTGCACGTCCTCTGCGAAAAACCGCTCGCTGTGACGTCGGAGGAGTGCGAACGCATGATTGCGGCATGTCGAGAGGCCAACGTGAAGTTGATGACCGCCTACCGCCTGCACTTCGAGCACGTGAACCTCAAAGCCCTCGAGCTGGTAAGGCGAGGCCGGATCGGCGACGCCAAGATCTTCACGTCGCTGTTCTCCATGAAAGTCCGGCCTGGGGATATCCGCACACAGCAGGAGACGGGCGGAGGAACGCTGTGACGATCTCGGCGTGTATTGCATCAATGCATCGCGCAATCTGTTCCAGGCCGAGCCCAAAGAAGTGCTCGCGTGTTCCGTAAACGCCGCGCCTGAAAAATTGCCGGAGATCGACGAATCGACCGCGGCGACGCTGCGGTTCGATGGAGAACGGGTTGCCACGTTCGTCACGAGCTTCAACGCGGCGGATACGGCCTCGTATACGGTGGTCGGCACCAAGGGTGTGCTCCGCGTCGATCCCGCGTACGAGTATGCGGAAGGCCTCTCCTACGAGCTCAGAGTCGACGGCAGGACCATCAAGAAAAAAACGGCCAAAGGCGATCAGTTCGCGCCCGAACTCCTGTACTTCTCGGAGTGTATCCTGCGAAATCGGCAACCCGAGCCGTCGGGCGAAGAAGGCATGCAGGATGTGCGTATCGTAGAAGCCTTGTACGAGTCGGCTGAGATTGGAAAGGCCGTCGAGCTCCCTCCGTACGCGGAACGCTCATATCCCACGCCATCGCAGGAGATCCGCAAGTCCCCCGTGAAAAGGCCCGAGCTCGTGAATGCTCGTCAACCATCGACGTAGGTACAATCCGCAGCGCAGGCCTTCAGGTCTGCCAGTGTACGCAGTTCGTAGCGCAGGCCTGTCAGGCCCGCCACGGAACAAGAGTTGCACAAGCCGCGTGCGTCGTCGTCGCTTAAGGAGGATTCATGGAAACTCAGAACTTTGGAGCGGGATTGCGCTACGTGGATGTTGAAGAACTGGAGCGATCCAATGCAGGCCTGATGGTCGGTGCCGAGATCAGGGATCGGAACAACGAGAAGGTTGGAGAATTGGACGGCTTCGTGGTGGACGCGGTGACCGGGCGACCGAAGTATGCGGTGATCGAGGCAGGAGGGTGGTTCAAATCCGAGCGGTACCTGCTGCCGATCGGACATCTCGATGTGGCCCCGGACGGGAATTGCACGATCGACATCGCGCGTTCGGCGATCGAGGGCTATCCGGAGTTCGACGAGGCCGGATGGCTTCGGGCATCCTCCGAAGACCGCTGGGCGTTCGAGTACGAAACGTTGAGTGCCTGCTGCCCCGAGGATGCCGCGCTCGTGGGAGCGGGTGAAAAGGCGGTCAACTTCGATCGGTGGGCCCATCATCACGAGCCCCCCTGGTGGCGCGCTCGCGCCCAAACAGATCCGACGATCGATCTGGACACGAATCAGCCCGTGAGTGGTGATTCGAGTCCTCATCTCGACGCGCGCGCGCAGCCGGGCGATGTCATCGGAATTGAAACAGCGGGAGAGCGCAGTTACATCGGCGACACGGCCGAGAGCGAGAACACGCGTCGCGAAGCGGCCGAGCGTGAGGCGGCAGAGCTCGCGGAGGCGGAGGCGAAGGAGAAAAAGAGTCGCCGGGCACCGAAATAGCCCCTGTTCCCTGGCCCGAGTCCTGTGGCACGCGACTGCAGGATTCGGGCATTTTTTCCGTGCAAACCCGCCCGAAATGCCCCCTCAAGCTATCTAATCCGCCCCTACCTGCCGATACGTTCAGCAGGATCGTTTGGCCCGTTCGGGCATCAGGGCCCGATCCCTAGGACCCCCCAGCCCAACGCCTCGCCCGCTGGGGGCCCGCGACCTTTCGGCCCCGCCGGTTTCTACCCGATGGTTGAACTTGCGCATAGGCTTCGGTCCATTTCCCGTTCGCTCGCTATCGCGACGAGCGTGGTTGCCGTTCTCACGCTGATCGGACGGCTGACTGAACGTGCGCTTCCGCCGGTAGCCAAGCCGATCATGCTGACGACGAGTGCCTCCTGGCTGCTCCTGCTGGCGAGTCTGTCGCTGCTCGGGCGGACGGGCTCGTGGAGCCGGCACGGCAGGACCGTGGGCTTCATCTGTGGAACGGCAGTCATCGCGCTTGCCGTGCTGTTGGCGCTTCCGGCGGCCGGGCCGCTGATGTCGCCGCAATCGGTCACCGCTTTCATGTTCCTCGGATTGGGTCTCCTGCTACTGGACTGGGAGACGACCGACGGATCTCGTCCGGCCCAGGCAATGAGCCTGCTCGCCGCGGTGATCGCGTTCGTGCCCCTGCTGGGTTACCTCTACAGCGTCCCCTGGCTCTACACGATTGATCTCAATTCTCCGATTCCGGTGCAGGAATCCATTGCGTTGCTCCTTCTCGCGATGTCGCTGCTCTTTGCGCGTCCGGATGGGGGCGGCGTTCGTATCATTACCAGCCACACAGCCGGCGGCTTCCTTGCGCGCGGCATGCCCGTTGCGGCCATCGGGTTGCCCATGGTCATCGGCTGGCTGATCCTCAAAGGTCAGCGTCTCGCGTGGTTCGACGCGGCAGCCGGTATCTCGCTGTTCGTGTTTGCGAACATCGCGTTCTTTTCTTTGCTCATCTTTCGTGTTGCCCGCAGGCTCGATCGAACCGATCAGGCCCTGCGGCTCTCGGAGCAGAAGTTCTCCGGCTTGTTTCGGTCGTCTCCCGATGCCATTGCGGTCGTGCGCCTGGCAGACGGCGAGGTCCTGGAAGTCAACGATGGCCTCCTGCACATAACCGGGTTTTCCCGTGAAGATGTTGTGGGCCGGACGGTTGCCACGTTGCCGCTCTGGCGCGACCTGCCAGATCAGACCAAGGGCTTCGATCTGCACGCGCTCACGTCCGCGCGAAACCTGGAGATCCAGTTCAGGACTAAAACGGGGGATGTTCGAGTCGGGTGGTGCTCGACCGAGTCCGTGTCGTGGGTGGGGGAGCCGTGCGTGTTGACCGTGATGCGTGACATCTCAGATCGAAAATCGACGCAAGCGGCATTGCAAGATGCCAATGAACGTCTTGCCCGCTGGGTGAAAGAGCTTGAAAGCCGCAGCCGGCAAATTGCCCTCCTGAACGACATGGGAGATTTGCTGCAGACCTGCGTGGCGCCGGCTGAAGCGTGTGCGGTGGCCGTGCAGTCGGCACAGGAGCTGCTCCCTGGATCGTCAGGCGCCATCTGCACCTTTATCGAGTCAGCAAATCTGCTCGAAGTCATCGCGGCCTGGGGCGATTTCCAGACCAGCGAGACGATGTTCGCGCCGCAGGAGTGTTGGGGATTGCGCCGGGGGCGGGCGTACGTCGTTCAGGATCCGTCGGTCGGGCCGATGTGCGAACACGTCTGTCGCCCGCTCGTCCAGGGGTACGTGTGCGTCCCGATGATGGCCCAAGGAGAGGCGCTTGGCGTGTTGCACGTTCGCGAAGCCCAGGTCGACCTTCCCGCCAAGGGCGGTGTGGTCCGGCTCACGGAATCGACGCCGCGACTGGTGACTGCCATCTCGGAACACGTCGCACTCGCGCTCGCGAACCTTCGGTTGCGGCAGCGCCTGCGCGATCAGTCGATTCGCGATCAGCTCACGGGGCTGTTCAATCGCCGCTATATGGAAGAATCGCTCAGCCGCGAGCTGTTTCGTGCCCAACGCGCAAATCGCCCCGTTGCGCTGGTTCTCATGGACCTGGACCGGTTCAAGGTGATCAACGACCAACACGGGCACGAGGCTGGTGACAAACTGCTGAAAGCCGTGAGCCAGCTGTTTCTCACACAGCTTCGCGCCAGCGACATTGCGTGCCGCTACGGCGGCGAAGAATTCGTCCTCATGCTGCCGGAGACGACGTTGGAGGCGGCGGAAGATCGTGCCGATCAACTTCGTTCGGCGATCGGAAGCGTGGCGGTCTCACATCGCGGCGGGGTGCTCGGGCCTGTCACGATATCGGCTGGAGTTGTCGCATTCCCCGATCACGGGGAAGCCGTCGGCGATCTGCTGGATGCCGCGGACGCCGCGCTCTACCGTGCGAAGGCAAAGGGTGGGAATCGAATCGAACGGGGCCTGCCAGGTGTGATCGTACCAATGGCCCCGGAGCTGGAAGGGCATTCGTGATTTGGCGATCTGTGATTCGTGAATCGTTGACGATTTGTGAAGGCCGATTTGGCGATTCACCACTCTTTAGACCTGCCCGCCGCGTCCGCCGGTGAAGCTTCCGATCAAGACGAGTGCCAGACCCCTTGACCGAATTTGGCTGACACGGTCAGCCGCACTCGACGCGGACGCACGATGCGTCGGTGAACGGGTGTATGAGACCACAACACATCGCGTAAATGGGTAATTACGACCTTGAACCGTTGTGAGACACAGCTTCGTTTTTCCCCGAATTTGCTCGCCAGTCTGTCGAAAATTCTTGGCTTGCATCATGCACGGTGGGTTTACGAATTTCGGGAGAGAGAGATCGGGAAATCAAGCCGAAGGAGGCTCATTATGGTACGTGTGTTTACAGGGACTCTTGCTGCTGCGGTGTTCGGGGCTGTCGCGCTCGTCGGCGCCCAACAACCACCCGCGCAACCACCCGCGGCACCACAGAAACCTGCCGAGCAGAGTGCGGCCAAACCGCAGAGTGATGCCAAGACCTTGACCATCACCGGCTGTGTTGAGAAGGGAACGGGCGCGGACAGCTTCGTGTTGGAAGAGGCCAGCGCTGCCGCCGCACCGGCGCCAGGCGCGAAGCCCGGGGAAAAGCCCGCCGGGACGACCGGAGCGACCAAGAGCTATGCCCTCATGGCGAAGCCCAGTGAGGATCTCAGCAAGCACGTGAATCACAAGATTGAGGTAACAGGTACAGTGGCTGCATCGCCTTCATCGGCGCCGGGTCAGCCAAAGGAAGTTCTCAACATTCAGTCCATCAAGATGGTCGCCACGACCTGCCCGTAGGCAGGTTCTGGAGGCCAGCCCTCACACCAGCAGCCCGAGTCGATCCACGGCTCGGGCTGACTGTCTCGAACTCCGGAAGATAACAGAAGAAGATAGGGAGGACGGGGACGATGGGGTGCTCGACTGATTCATCGCATCGTTCATTCTTTTTCATCCGTGCATCCTCCTCGTCTCCCTCTTCATATCTCCACATCCTCTCTATCCTGCTCATCTTCCTCATCTTCCCCAGCCACCCGATCTTCCCCATCCGCCCCATCTTCCCCTAAGATGTCGGGCCATGAAGAAGATCAGTCTTCTGTTCCTGACCGCGTCGTTCGTGTCGGCTTGCTCGGCCCCGCCGCAGCCGCCAGCACCCAAGGCGCCGTTGTACAACAATCTGGGGAGTTACCAGCATCGCATCAGCACCTCGTCGCCTGATGCACAGAAATACTTCGATCAGGGGTTGACACTTTCATACGCGTTCAACCACGCCGAGGCCATTCGTGCGTTCCGTCAGGCCGCGACGCTCGACCCGTCTTGCGCCATGTGCTACTGGGGTGTGGCGTTCGCACTTGGGCCGAACATCAACGCGCCCATCACCGAGGAAGCAGCACGGGACGCGTGGACGGCCATCGGACAGGCGCGGTCCGTCGCGAGCAGTGCGAGCGACAAAGAGCGCGCCTATATCGAGGCCCTGGCGAAACGTTACACGTCCGATCCGAAAGCCGAGCGGGCGCCGCTCGATCGCGCGTATGCCGATGCGATGCGCGAGCTCGCGAAGCGTTTCCCTGACGACCTCGATGCCGTCACGTTGTTTGCCCAGTCGCTCATGGACACCGCGCCGTGGAACTACTGGGAGAAGGACGGAAGTCCGCGAGCGTTCACGTCGGAGGTCCTCGCGTCGCTGGAGTCGGTGCTGTCACGAAAACCCGACCACGCCGGCGCCATCCATCTGTACATTCATGCCGTGGAGGCTTCGAACGATCCCGCGCGCGCCGAATCGTACGCCGACAAGTTGGCGGCACTCATTCCAGGAGCAGGACATATTGTGCATATGCCCGCCCACATTTATCTGCGAGTGGGCCGCTTTGCCGATGCGAGCCGGGCGAACGAGGAGGCCATCAAAGCGGACGAGGCGTATTTCTCTGGCGATGCGGTCGCGGGGAACATGATGTATCAGGTCGGGTATTACCCGCATAACATTCACTTCTTCGTCTCGTCAGCGTCGATGGAGGGGCGCCGCGGTGATGCCCTCAAGGCGGCGGCGGACATGCAGTCGAAGAGTCACCCCGACATGGTGCGCGATCCAGCCATGGGGGGCATGATCCAGCACTTTCAGTTGACGCCGCTTTTCACGATGGTTCGGTTCGGGTTGTGGGACCAGGTCTTGGCGCAGCCGGCCCCTGCCGACGATCTGCGGTACATGAAGGGAATGTGGCACGCGGCTCGTGGACTGGCGCTCGCGGCTGGCAAGCGCCTGCCGGAAGCGGAGAAAGAACGCACGGCGCTGGCCGCGCTGAAAGATGATCCCGAACTGGAGAAACTCTACGTGTCGAGCGTCAACGTTGCGTCGAGTGTGCTCGATATCGCGTACGAGCTGCTGTCGGGTGAGATTGCGACACGGCAACGCCGTGCTACCGATGCGATGGGCAGTTTCGCGCGCGCGGTGGCCCTGGAAGACAATCTGACGTACATGGAGCCGCCCGACTGGCCGATTCCTGTTCGACAGCTTCAGGGGGCCGCGCTGGTGGAGCTCGGACGTGCCAAAGAAGCAGAAGCGGCGTTCCGTGACGATATGAAGAAGTTTCCGAACAACGGCTGGTCGCTGTCGGGCCTGCAGGTCAGCCTCGAGCGACAAGGCCGCAAGAGCGACGCGGCGGCCGTGCAAGCGCAGTTCGATCAGGCGTGGCGCGCGGCTGATACGAAACTCCTCGCCGCACGACCTCAGAATTAACAAGTCTGAAGTTTCAAAGGCTGAAGTCTGAATTGAAGTTTCAAAGGTCGCCGTTCAACGTGCGAGGTTTACTTCAGACTTCAGACTTGCGAGAGCTCCTCCCTCCAGCCTGTCTGGTCACAAGCGTGGTTGCGCTCGGCTATGCCGTGCAGATTGCGAATGGTTTCTACCACCCCACCGCACTTGGTTGGCTATCGGCGGCCGTCGTTCTGTGTGCCGTCGGCGTTGTCTGGTCGCGCGTGGGGCCGATCCGGTCGCGTCGTGGTCTCACGATCCTTCACATTCTCATGGGGGCAAGTCTGGGCTGGCAGTTGGCCACCCTTGGAACGGCAACGCCCGGGATATACCTGAGCGACCGCGCCAATCTGTCACTGTTCAGAGGACTCGTGATGGTCCAGGCTGCGCTGATCGGTCTCGGATTCGTTCCAGTCCGGGTACTGCAGCGACTCTGGTTTCCCGCGCTTCTCGTCGTTCAGCTCGTGATTGGTCACTGGATGCTGCGGGCGTCGCCGTCACCCCGGATCGATGTCGTTGTCGTGCATCGTGCAGCCATCGAGGCGCTCCTCGAGGGACGCAACCCCTACCGTATTACCTTTCAGAACATCTATGGCGCCAACTCGGGCTTCTACAATCCGGATCTCGTGGTCGGCGATCGCGTGAATTTCGGCTATCCCTATCCGCCGGCCAGTCTCGCGCTCGTCGTGCCTGGTCACATCTGGGCAGGTGACTATCGATACGCGGAGCTGGCAGCTCTCGTCGTCGGCGCGGCGCTTATCGGATACGCCCAGCCGACATTGACGGCCAGGCTGTCGGCTGCTCTGCTGCTGACGAGTCCGCGTGGTCTGTTCGTGCTGGAGCAGGGATGGACCGAGCCGATTGCGGTGCTGCTCTTTGCGGCAACAATCTTTTGTCTTCTGCGCCGACCGGCTCTTGCACCCTTGGTGAGTGGCCTGTTGCTCGTGACGAAACAGTACCTCGTGCTGGCGGGTGTCGCGCTCTTGCGCTTTGCAACGTCGCTCGGCGCCCGACAGCGGCGATTTGTTGTCGGTCTCATGGGCGCGGCGCTCGTGTCGACGCTTCCATTCGTTTTCTGGGATCCGGCGGCCTTTGTCGAGAATGTCGTGCTGCTCCAGGCACGCGAGCCCTTTCGCATCGATTCGCTCAGCTACCTGAGCTGGGCCGCACGGGCAGGGTGGGGGAGCGGATCGCTTGCCTGGTCGATTGCGGCCGCGTCGGCGGCACTGTTGGTCGGGCTGCTGCGGACACCTAATTCGGCTGCCGGACTCGCCGCGTCACTTGCCCTGTCGTGGCTGGTCATGTTCGCGTTCGGCTCCAAAGCGTTCTGCAACTACTACTTTTTCGTGATCGGGGTGCTGTGTTGTGCAGTGGCCGCCGTGCCACATGCGGCGGATGCAGCCAATGGGGCGATCGGGAAGATAGGGAAGATGGGGGAAGATAAGGGGTGGAGAAGCCGGGGATCGAAGTTGATCTGAGATCGAACCGATAAAACGAGAACAATTGAGGAACACACCATGATTCATACGGGTCGTCACTTTCTGCAAATACCTGGCCCCACCAATGTGCCCGACCGTGTACTGCGGGCCATGGACCAGCCTGTTATCGATCACCGGGGTCCCGAGTTTGCTGTGCTGGGTCTGGACGTGCTGGAACGGCTGCGGTGGATTTTCCAGACCCGCGGTCCCGTGGTCGTGTATCCATCTTCAGGTACCGGCGCCTGCGAAGCCGCGATGGTCAACACGTTGTCGGCCGGTGACCGCGTCGTGATTTTCGAGACCGGACACTTTTCTTATGTGTGGCGGCAGGTGGCAGACCGTCTTCGCCTCGATGTGGACTACGTCCCGAACAACTGGCGGCGGGGCGCCTCGCCCCAGGAGCTCGAAGTCCGGTTGGCCAGCGATCGTCAACATGCCATCAAGGCTGTCATCGTCGTTCACAACGAGACGTCAAACGGGGTAACGAGTCGCATTCAGGAGTTGCGCCGGGTCATGAATGCGGCTGGCCATCCCGCCCTGCTGATTGTCGATGCGATCTCCTCGCTCGGGTCAATCGAGTATCACCATGACGACTGGCAAGTGGACGTGACAGTCTGTGGATCGCAAAAGGGATTGATGGTCCCGCCCGGGCTTGGGTTCAATGCCATCTCCGACAAAGCGCTGGCTGCGCACAAACAGGCGCGACTGCCGAGGTCGTACTGGGATTGGGAGGAAATGCTCAAGACCAACCGCTCGGGCTTCTTTCCCTACACGCCGGCGACCAATCTGCTGTTCGGGCTCAGAGAAGCCTTGCGGATGCTCGAGGAGGAAGGGCTCCCGAACGTGTTTCGGAGGCACAACCGGCATGCTGAAGCGACACGCGCAGCCGTGCACGCCTGGGACCTCGAACTCGCCTGCGAAGAACCCCTTGAGTATTCGAGCTCGATGACGGCGGTGACGATGCCCGCGGGACACAGCGCCGATCGCCTGCGACAGCTGATTCTCGAACACTTCGACATGTCACTGGGAGCCGGACTGGGGAGACTTGCCGACACCGTCTTTCGCATCGGTCATCTTGGCAGCTTCAACGACCTCATGCTCGCGGGCACATTGAGCGGTGTTGAAATGGGGCTGCGTCTGGCCCGGGTGCCGCACCGTGACGGCGGCGTGATGGCTGCGCTCAACGTGCTGGCGCAGTCGACAGCTGACGATCGACAGTCGACAGTCGCCGCCTCTCAGCCGGCTGTCTCGCGGTGAGCTCACGACCGCCGAGCCGGACCTAAGCCGGACCTAAGAAGGTCCGGCCTACGTACTGTGGACAGTCCATAGATAGGACAGTGCGTAGGGCGGACCTTCCAGGTCCGCCGTCGCTTCCTCCCAGCCGATCACCGAAAACTCAGGACCGCAACGGAGACCACTATCACTATGAGGCACAGATAGTTGCGGAGCATCGTGGTAAAATTTGAATAACCTTTGTCGGAAAGTCAAGGAGGCGTATGCCTCGTGTGCGCGCGTGGCTGGCTGTGGTGTTCGTCCTTGCGTTGACAGGGTCCGGATACGTCCGTGCCGCTCGGCCGCAGCACGCCAACGAGAGTGCTGGGAACAGTGCATCGCACCGTGCGCTCCTCGATAAGTACTGCGTAACCTGCCACAGCCAGCGTACGAAGACCGCGGGCCTCGTGCTCGAAGCCATGCCGCTGGATCAGTTTTCCGTTCATGCCGAGGTCTGGGAAAAGGTCGTTCGCAAACTTCGTGGCGGCATGATGCCCCCCCAGGGTCTTCCACGACCGGACAATGCGACCATCGATGGCTTCGTTCGGTGGCTGGAATCGTCAATCGACCGCGAGACGGTCGAAAAGCCGAACCCGGGCCGGGCGTCACTGCACCGGCTCAACCGCACCGAATACCAGAACGCCATTCGCGACCTGCTGGACCTCGACATCGACGCGAGCGCGCTCCTTCCCGCCGATGACGAGAGCTATGGCTTCGACAACATCGCGGATGTGTTGAAGGTCTCACCGTCGCTGCTGGAGCAGTACCTGGTGGCGTCGCACAAGATCAGCAGTCTGGCCGTCGGCGATCCCGGTACGACCCCCATCAGTCATCTGCACCGTATCCCGCCCGATCGCGCGCAGGACGAGCACATCGAGGGCCTTCCGCTCGGGACCCGAGGGGGAACCCTGATTCGACACACGTTTCCGCTCGATGCGACGTACCAGATCAACGTGAAACTGACACGGAACATTGTCGGGTACATCACCGGACTCGAGTTTCCACACGAGCTCGAGATCAGCGTGGATGGCGAGCGAGTCTTTCTGGCACCTGTCGGTGGCGACGCGGACAACAAAATGTCCGACGAGAACATGTCTGCGGCAGGCGACAAGATCGACGAGCGGTTGAAGGCTCGCATTCCCATCAAGGCCGGACCCCGTACGGTTACCGTGGCGTTCCTCAGGAAGAACGCATCCGAGTCCGATGAACCGCTGCAGCCCCACGTGCGTGATCACGACCTGCAGAACATGAACGGGATTCCGCTCATCGACTACGTCGACGTTCGAGGGCCGTTTGACGCCACAGGCTTGGGTGATACGCGCAGCCGCCGCCGGATTTTCGTGTGCCGTCCGACTTCGCGCTCCGCGCTTCCCGCCTCCACCGACTCTTCGGCGAGGTCTCGCAGAAGTTCGCAGGAGATCGACGCGAACGAAATTGCATGTGCCCGGAAGATCCTGTCGACCCTTTCGCGCCGCGCCTATCGTCGACCCGTGACAGACGCAGATGTCAACCACCTGCTGGAGTTCTACCGGGCGGGTCGCAAGAGCGGGGACTTCGATACCGGCATTCGACAGGCACTGCGACTCATCCTCGCCAGCCCCCAGTTTCTGTTCCGTGCCGAGTTGGACCCACCCAAGCCGACGCCCGGAATGGTGTATCGCGTCGGCGGCCTGGAACTGGCGTCTCGGTTGTCATTCTTTCTGTGGAGCAGTATCCCGGACGACGAGTTGTTGAGTGTGGCCGCGCAGGGCAAGCTCAAGGATCCGGCCGTGCTCGAGCGGCAGGTGCGACGAATGCTGGCGGACACGCGATCCGAAGCGCTGGTGCGTAACTTTGCCGGGCAGTGGCTTTTCCTCCGCAACCTGCAAACTCATCTGCCCGACGGCCAGGAGTTTCCCGATTTCGACGACAACCTGCGCGAGGCGTTTCGACGCGAGACGGAACTCTTGTTCGAGTCCGTCATGCGCGAAGATCGGAGCGTGCTCGATCTGTTGACGGCCAATTACACGTTTGTGAACGAACGGCTCGCGAGGCACTACGGAATCCCCAACGTGTACGGCACTCGTATCAGGCGCGTCACGCTCGCGGACGAGAATCGTCGGGGACTACTGGGGCACGCCAGCGTTCTGACCGTGACGTCGTATCCGAACCGCACGTCTCCGGTCCTGCGCGGCAAGTGGATCCTCGAAAACATTCTGGGCACGCCGCCGCCAGCCCCGCCCCCCAACGTGCCGGCGCTCGAAGAAACAGCCGATCATGGCAAGGCGCTGACGGTTCGCGAGCGAACGGAGGAGCACCGGAAGAATCCGGGCTGCGCGAGTTGCCACAGGGTCATGGATCCGCTCGGGTTTTCGCTCGAGAACTTCGACGCGGTCGGGCGCTGGCGGACGAAGGAGACGGCTGGAGTGGTCGACGCGTCCGGGCAGCTCGCCGACGGGACCGATGTGACGGGTCCGGTGAGCCTGCGTCAGGCGCTGCTCAAGCATCCGGACCAGTTCGTCGGCACCATGACGGAAAAGATGCTGACCTACGCCTTGGGCCGCGGCCTCGAGTACTACGACATGCCGGTGGTTCGCCGGGTTGTCCGGGAGGCCGCCCGCACCGACTATCGCTTTTCGACGCTCGTCATGGGAGTCGTGACCAGCACTCCATTTCACATGCGGCGGAACGAAGTCTCAAGTCTCAGGGCTGAAGGCTCAACCGGCCCTTAACTTGACACTTGAGACTTGAGAGTTGAGACTTGATTTTATGTTCATCACCAAGCGGCATCTGCCTCGGCGAACGGTCTTAAAGGGCCTTGGCGCGACGCTCGCGTTGCCCCTTCTCGAATCGATGGTTCCCGCCCGGACGCTGCTCGCCAAGACGGCTGCGGCCCCGACTTCACGGCTGGGGTTCATCTACGTACCCCACGGGGCCGTCATGGCGCAGTGGACTCCCGCGACGGAGGGGCCAGGGTTTGAGTTCACACGAATTCTGAAGCCGCTCGAGCCGTTTCGGGAGCGGCTGAACGTCGTGAGCGGACTCGGACACCGCGCGGCAGATACGAGCGCGGTCCATTCGTTGAGCCCCACCACATGGTTGAGTGGTGTGCGTCCCAAGCCGACCCAAGGCATGGATGCCTATGCCGGCGTGACCGCCGACCAGATTGCCGCGCACCAGATCGGGCAGGAGACGCTGCTGCCTTCGATGGAGCTTGCGACGGAGGATCACTCCGGGTTGATTGGTGCCTGCGATCGCGACTACGGCTGCATTTACATGAACACGCTGTCGTGGCGAACGCCCACGACGCCGCTGCCCATGGAAATCAATCCGCGCAAGGTCTTTGAGCGGATGTTCGGTCAGGGAGGCACCGCTGCTGATCGACTGGCCCGGACCGAGCAGGATCGCAGCATTCTCGACGCCATCACCAGTCAGGCGTCGGATCTGCAGCGACAGCTCGGTCCCCACGATCGCGCCAAGGTGAGCGACTATCTCGACAACGTCCGTGAAATCGAACGGCGGATTCAGATGGCCGGTAACGAGGACGTCGGATCCGAGCTGGTGCTGCCCGTGGCACCGGCCGGCATCCCGTTCTCCTACGAAGAGCACGTCAAGCTCATGTACGACCTGCTCACGCTGGCCTATCAGGCCAACATCACACGCGTCTTCACGTTCATGGTGGCACGCGAGGTCAGCAACCGGACGTATCCGCAGGTCGGCGTGCACGAAGGGCATCACGCCACCTCGCATCATCAGAATCGACCGGAAAAACTCGAGAAGAACGTCAAGATTCAGCTTTATCACATCACCCTGCTCGCGCACTTTCTCGAGAAGCTGCAAGCGACCCCGGACGGTGACGGCTCGCTGCTCGATCACGCGACGATTCTGTACGGCAGCAACATGAGCAACAGCAACGCGCACGATCACTTCCCGCTGCCAAACCTCGTCATCGGCGGTGGCGCCGGCCGGCTCAAGGGCGATCGTCATCTGAAGTATCCCGATCACACGCCAATGGCGAACCTGCTGCTCGGGATGCTCGACAAGTCGGACGTCGACGTGGATAAGTTGGGCGATAGCACCGGGGCGCTCGTCAGCCTCTAGCCAGTATGGAAACGTTTCACCACAGAGGTCACGGAGGTCACAGAGCGCTCTTTGCCTTAGGTTTCTCTGTGTCCCCCGTGTCCTCTGTGGTATGTCTCTGCTTTTTGCTGGCCTTCCTGTCCGCCTTCCCAGTCGCCGCTGCTGAGCGCGATCTCCGCCTGATCGAAGCGGTCAAACGCGGCGATCGGAGCGCGGTGTCATCGCTGCTGACCAAACGTGTCAGCGCGTCCGTCACAGAAGCCGATGGAACGACGGCGCTGCACTGGGCCGTGCGGCAGGACGATCTGGAGTTGACCGATCGGCTCATCCGCGCAGGAGCCGACGTCAGGGCCGCGAACCGATACGGCGTGACGCCGCTCTACCTCGCATCGGTAAACGGTAGCGCATCGATGATCGAGAAGCTGCTGAAAGCTGGAGCGGATGCCAATGCGGTGGCGACGGAAGGAGAAACCGCGCTCATGACCGCCGCTCGGTCCGGAAACGTGGAAGCGGCTCGGGTCCTGCTGGCGCACGGTGCCCTCGTCGACGCCACGGAGAGCTGGCGTGGGCAGACCGCGCTCATGTGGGCCGCGGCGCAGAATCACCCCGCGATGGTCCGGGAACTCCTCGCGCATGGGGCGGACGTGAATGCGCGCTCCATGGTCCGGACGTGGGAACGTCAGAGCACCGCTGAGCCCCGCGAAAAATGGCTGCCCCCGGGTGGCCTCACGCCGCTTTTGCTCGCGGCCCGTCAAGGCGCGCTTGAAAGCGCGCACGAGCTCGTCGCCAAGGGCGCCGACGTCAATGCCGTGGATCCAGACGGCATAAGTGCCATGCTGTCAGCCATCATCAACGGTCACTACGACGTGGCCGCATTCCTGCTCGACAAAGGCACCGATCCGAACCTGGCAGACAAAACCGGACGAACCGCGTTATACGCGGCCGTCGACATGAACACGCTGCCCGACTCCAACAGACCGTCCCCGAACGTGGTCGAGAACGAGACGACGGGCCTGGATTTGATCAAGGGGCTTCTCGCGCGGGGCGCGAACGTCAACGCCCAGTTGAAAACGCAGCAGCCGTACCGAACGAAGCTCGATCGTGGGAACGACACAGTGCTCACAACCGGCAGCACGCCGCTCGCCCGCGCGGCCAAGGCCGCTGACGTCCCGGCGATGCGCCTGCTGCTCGAAAAAGGTGCCGATGCGAAGCTCGCAACCAGAAATGGCGTGACGCCGTTGATGATGGCCGCCGGGGTTGGAACCAAGGAAGAAGACACGACGGGCCGTCGAAAAGTGGAGCGGGACGTCGTCGAGGCCGTGGCGCTCTGTCTTGCGGCGGGCGTCGACATCGACGCTGCCGACACTCGTGGTCAGACGGCGCTGCACGGCGCGGCCCTTCAAGGTCTCGACGAGGTCGTCCGATTCCTCGCCGAGCACGGCGCCATGCTCGATGCCAAAGATAAGCGCGGCTTTACCCCGCTCGACGCCGCGCTGGGCCTGGCCGGAGGCGTCGGGTTCGACGGCCGCTCCGGGAACCCTCACGAAAGCACCGCCGCACTCCTGCGCGAATTGATGAAGTAAACAAAGGGGTCTCCCGACCCCTTTCTTATCCGCTTATCGTTCCGATTCATCTCCCGTCGGAATTGGCCGTGGTGCCACCGGGATCCCCTGGCGTCTCGCATCGTCTGCGCGCTTCTCTTCCGCCCGCGCGCCGCTCAGGATGTGGCTGATGGCGTAGTTGCCTTCGTGGCACGCGTATTCGAAGAGCGGCTCTTGATCGTCGATCGTCAACGGCATGGCAAACGTCCAGGGTTTCGTCCAGGTGGACGGATCGTCAATCGTGACTTCCCATTTCACTTTCTCCGGGGCCGTTCGCGTGAAACGCTCGACGATTCGCAGGGAATCGGGATTTGCGCCACGGTAGCTGATGCCGGCGGGGAAATTCGTGGTCTCGACCACGAGCGTGTTGCCTTCCCAGCGGCCCCGTCCGTCTCCCATATAAGGACGCAACGCCTTTCCAAGGCGAGGACGGTTGTCGAGCGGGATGATCCGGGTCTCGTGGATCATCTCGTAGCGAATGGCCACGTAGCCGGGCGTTTGCACGATCTGGTACGAGTTTCCGTAGATGGCCGGCATCATCGAGCCGGGTAGACCGCGCGAGATACAGCGGTCGAACAGGCTGCGATCCTCGTACGAATCAGCGGGCCCCCGTCCGCTGTTCTGCCTCGCGGCAGCCCGTGCGGCTGCCCGTTGCTGCCCCTCTGGCGTCATCGGAGGGACTCGTCCGTCCTGCGGATCGACCACAAACCAGGCCATGCTCCCCTTGGTGTGGTTGTGGCTGTCGAGCCAGATCCATCGCGTGCCGCCGATTTCTCCCGCCAGCTGCTGTTTGCGAGTTTGATCCTGAATCCCCTGCCGTATGTTCGCCAGTTCCTCGGCGCTGATGTCCGCCAACTGTCGGCCGGCAAATTCGTCGGGACGTTCAAACGGTGTCCCCACCTCCCAGAGGTTCGTGAAGTTCCCCTGAAGATCCGGATCGCCCCATGACGTGCGGGGAGGCGTCCAGGATCCGGCTGACGGAGCCTGTGCTGAGGGAGCGATCGACAGCAGTGAGAGGAGGGAAATCGTGACGATGAGCTTAGGCATCGAGGACTCCCTTCGGAGCATTGCAGAATTGCAGGATTACAGAAAGGAACAACTAAAGATTCGTTAGATCCTTCCTGCAATCCTGCAATTCTGCAATCCTGCAATTCCTGTGTCAATCGACTTGCATCGACCGAGCGAAACCCGTATGCTCGCCGGAATCTGACCCAGTAAACCCCCGAGTGTCGCGCGTCTCCGCTTCGTCAGCGGACATCGCATCGGCTATTCACGTTCTTCTGCAGGAGGACTCGGGCTTATGCGTAAAACATTTCTGACATCGGTTGTTGTGGGCTTCGCATGGTTTGTGTTGCCCGGCGCAGTGGAAGCCCAGAGTGCGATTGCTGGCGTCGTACGCGACACGAGCGGCGCGGTGCTGCCAGGTGTCACGGTCGAGGCGAGCAGCCCGGTGCTGATCGAGAAAGTACGCACGGCGGTCACGAACAACGCCGGTCTGTATCGTGTCGTCGACCTCCGTCCCGGCACGTACACCGTGACCTTTACTCTTACCGGATTCAACACGGTCCGTCGGGAAGACATCGTGCTCGAGGCGGACTTCACGGCGCCCATCAATGTGGAAATGCGCGTCGGGTCGATCGAGGAGAGCGTCACCGTGACCGGCGAGAGTCCCATCGTCGACGTGCAGGCGAGCCAGCGGCGCGAGGTGGTCACCCAACAGCAGCTCGAAAACATTCCGACCGGGCGCAACTTCCAGTTGATGGCGGGCATGGTCCCTGCGGTGACCACGGGAGTATTCGACGTGGGTGGATCGAGCGCCATGTGGACGGGGGGGAGCCTGCTGGTCCACGGGTCCCTCACCGTGGATTCACGAACACTCATCGATGGCATGGTGGTGGACGCCATGTTCGGCGGGGGTCAGTGTTCATGCACGTACGACAACGAAGGACAGACACAGGAAATGGCCGTGCAGGTGAGTGGAGGTTCGGCGGAAAATCAGCTTTCGGGCGTGCTCGTCAATCGGATTCCGCGATCGGGTGGCAACCGCTTCAGCGGTGATGGTGTGATGCTGTTTGCGAACGACGGACTGCAGAGCCAGAACCTGGACGATGAGCTGCGCGCGCGTGGATTGACCACACCAGCCAGGCTCCACAAGCTCTACGATGTGAACTACAGCGTGGGAGGCCCGATCGTCAGGGACCGGCTCTGGTTCTATTTCTCGGGCCGCAACTGGGCCTACAACAACTACGTGGCCAACGCGCTCTACGCGGACGGCAGCCAGGCCATCGATGACAACCTCGTGATGGCCTATCCCCTCCGACTCACGTCGCAGCTCACCAGCAAAGATCGCCTGACGGTCCTGTTCAACTGGGCAAACAAGATCCGCGGTCACCGCGGTCTGGCCTCGAACGTACAGGCCGGAGGCCAGCTTTACCCAGGACCAGCCCGCGCAGCATATCGCGCAGGCGAAATGGACGTCGACGCTGAGCGACAAGCTGCTTCTCGAGGCGGGCTACACGCAGAGCTACCTCGGAACCAAGTACGGCTATCAGGATGAGGTGGCCCGGGCGACTTGCTTTACGTCGTTCGTCAGCTGTGCACCAGGGACCGGTTACGGTGACGTGGCGCACCAGGATACGATTCAGAACGTTTTCTATCGGGCCGCTGCTTCGGGTCCGGGCGTGACGGCTCCGGCGTGGCAGCCGGCGATGTCTCACGTCGTGATCGGCTCCTTGTCGTTCGTGACCGGTGCCCACGCGTTCAAGACGGGCCTGCAGCATCGCTCAGGATGGGCTCGTGACGTGCGGCTTGCGGTCAACGGTGACCTCCGTCAGCAGTACCAGAGCGGCACGCCGTTCCAGGTCTTGATCTTCAACACGCCCATCGACAACAGGGTCAACCTGAATGCGGACTTTGGCGTGTTCGTTCAAGACACATGGACTATGAATCGCCTGACGATCAATCCCGGCCTGCGCGTGGACTACTTCAATTCCGAAGTGCCGGCGCAGACCTCGCCGGCCGGTCGCTTCGTGCCGGCGCGCGAATTCGATAGCATCGAGAACGTGCCGAACTGGACTAACACGTCACCCCGTTTTGGCGCGTCGTACGATTTGTTTGGTAACGGCAAGACGGCTCTCAAGGGCAACATCGGACTATACGTACAGTCTCAGGGCCCTGGCTTTGCCTCGACCTATAACCCGCTGGTGTTTTCCACGGACACTCGGCGATGGACTGATGTGAACAGGGACGATATCGCGCAGGAAATCGAGCTGGGACCGACGAGCAACGTCAACTTCGGCATCCGTCGCAACCAGAATGCTGATCCGGACATCAAACGCCCGTCTCAGTGGGTCGGTGACATCGGCGTGCAGCACGAGCTGCTGCCCGGGTTGGGAATCTCAGTCAGCTACAACCAGCGGAGTTTCTCCGAGATCATCTGGACCAACAACCTGGCCCTCGATCCGGCCGACTACATCCTGTTCACCACTCCCGACCCACGCGGTACGGGTGAGCTGCTGCCGGTCTACAGCGTCAACCCGCTGAAGTTCGGCCAGGTGAACGAGCTCGATACCAACTCTTCGAACAATACGCGAGTCTATAAAGGCATTGACATGTCGTTCAGCGCGCGCCTGCGCGGAGGCGCCACGTTGTTTGGCGGGACATCGACCGGCCGGACGCTCCAGAACAGATGCGAGGTCGAGGATCCGAACTTCATCCAAGGGGGTACATCAGGGTTGCGCTTCTGCGACGACGGACAATTCGATGTCCCGCGCGCGACGCTTTTCAAACTCGCGGGTACGTATCCCCTGCCTTATGGCATCCGGGTAAGTGCGAATCTCCAGAGCACCCCGGGCACCGATCGTACCATCACGTATCAGGTGACACGCGCCCAAGTCCCGACGCTCACGCAAGCCAGCGTGCTCGTCCGGCTGAGCGAGCCCGGCAGTAGTTACAACGACCGCGTGACGCAGTTTGACTTGAGTCTGACCAAGAGCTTCAGGCTGGATCGTGGTATCGAGGTGCGGCCGGAAGTCGGGCTGTTCAATTTGTTCAACGCCAACCCCGTGCTCACGCAGACGAACGCGTATGGCTCCGCGCTGAACAACGCCGTGGCGATTCTCGAGCCCCGGCTGATTCGACTGGGGCTCTATGTGAAGTTCTGAGTCGTCGCTGGAGTCCGGCTTCAAAACCGCGTATGTTATGATTGAGGCCGTATTTAAGGGTTCCTGACGAAGAATTCAGAAACATTTAAGGTCTACGCCCGGGGCGAGGTGGGCTAGAATCGTGATGAAACACGCGTCGCCGTGGCGCTGCTTCAGCAACCTAAATTGTCAGGAGGAAGCATCGTGAAGCGCAAAGTGCTCGTTCTACTCATGGCAGTGGCATTCCTGGCTGGCGTCCGGACATACGCCCATCACTCGTTCGCAGCGACATATTTCGAAGACAAGAAGATGACGATCGAGGGCGAGCTCGTCCAGTTCTTGTATCGTAATCCTCACTCGTTCGTGCACGTGATGGCGCCGGACGACAAGGGTCAGATGCAGCGCTGGTCGGTGGAGTGGGGCGGCGGCGGACAGCTTGCGCGCCAGGGTGTGGGTCGGGAAACGCTCAAGGTGGGTGACAAAGTCATCATCACCGGCGACCCGGGACGCAACCCGGCGGATCACCGCCTGCGAATGCGCACGATTACGCGACCAGCGGATGGCTGGAAGTGGGGCGGCGAGATCGACTAGTCAGCTTTTCATCTCTTCCGTGTAAAGAATACAGGCGAACCGATCGCGTGCAGCGATGCGCTGCAGCGGCCGGTCGCCTGTTTCTTTTTGGCCTCGGTTTCGCTGCGCGAATACGCTCCGCACCTGCTTGACGTCCCGCAACGCGTGAGTTAGCATCCACGGGCTTGCCCGGTCGAACCCATCAATAGACGGCCTTAAGACCCAACGCTTAGGGCCCAGGGACCCAAGCCTGAGCGTTGAGCCTTAGCCAATACGAATCACGTAAGGAGCACGAATGGCCACCAAGATTGTCGACACCATCCTCCCGACCACGATGGTTGGTTCGTATCCGCGACCGCACTGGTTCAAACATCAGTTGTTGGGCCGCGACATCCGCGTCGCGTTCAAGGAAGTGCAGCACGAAGAAGCGTACGACGATGCCGTGGCCACCGTCATCCGCGATCAGGAAGAGGCGGGACTCGACATCGTGACCGACGGCAACATGTGGTACGACGACTACGTCGGCGTGATCGGCTCCTTCTGTTGGTACATGTACGAGCGCATTCCAGGGTTCGAGCCGTCGCGCGAACCGCATCCGGCGTATCTGAACGCCGACGCGAGCCAGATCCACACGATCATGGACGACTGGGGTGGCGTCATCAACAGCGGTCCCGTGTCACGCGGGCCGATCCGTCTTGCGGACCTCTACAGGATTGCCGCCAGGCATACGAAGAAGCCCGTCAAGGTTTCGGTCGGGGCCGGTCCCGCGAATCTTGCGTGGCATGTCCATTTCAAACACTACAAGAACTCGAAGGATTTGAGCTTCGCGCTGGCGCCCATCTTCAACGCTGAGATGAAGGAGCTCGTGGCGGCCGGCGCCAAGTACCTCCAGTTCGAGGATCTCGGCGCGTGGCTGCCGCTCTTCACGAACGACAAGAACGACTACGTGTGGCTTCGAGAGGTGGTCGAACAGTGTTGTGACGGCGTCAATGCCAAGATCGGCTGGCACTTCTGCTTCGGCAACGCCTGGGGCAACGACATTCTGAGCGCGACCTATCCGGACGGATATCAGACCGTCCTGCCACACTTGTTCGAGACCAAGGGCATCAACGAGTTCGTGCTCGACTACGCCAATCGCGACATGGCCGGCGTGGAGTTCTTGAAGAACCTGCCGAAGGACAAGAGCGTGCAGATTGGCGTGCTCGACATCCGAACGAATGCCATCGAGACGCCCGAGAAGATCGCCGCACGGATCAGGAAGGTCATTGCCGCAGTGCCGCCTGAGCGCGTGACCCTGAGCAGCGACTGCGGCCTCAAGCCGCTCAGCCGGATGGTGGCGAAGATGAAGCTCAAGGCACTTGCCGACGGCGCGAAGCTCGTGCGCGCGGAACTTGGGGCGACCAAGGGGGCAGAGCCGCAACGCGCGCAGGCACGCTGAATTGTTGAATTGTCCTGAGGCGGACCGCACAGGGGTCCGCCTTTTCCAAGAACACGAGAGCAACGGGGGAAGCACATGGCGGACAAGAAAATCATTGCAGTCGTCGGGGCGACCGGCTCCCAGGGCGGTGGCCTCGTACAGGCGATTCTCAACGATCCCAACGGTGGATTTGCTGTCCGCGCGATCACTCGCGACGTGAACAGCGACAAGGCGAAGGCTCTGGCCAAGCAGGGCGCAGAAGTGGTCCAGGCCGACCTCGACAACGAAGCCAGCCTGGCGAAGGCATTTGCCGGGGCAGATGGCGTCTACGGCGTCACGAACTACTGGCAGCTTTTCTCAGTGGACAAGGAACAGCAGCAGGCGACGAACATCGCGCGCGCGGCCAAGACCGCGAACGTGAAGCACGTCATCTGGTCGACGCTGGAAGATACGCTGAAGTGGGTGCCCTTGAGCAAAGGCACCGACGTGATGCCCATCCTGCAGGACAAATACCGCGTGCCGCATTTCGACAGCAAGGGCGGAGTGGACCACGTGTTCACGGATCTCGGTCTGCCCGTGACCTTCCTGCTGACCTCGTTCTACTGGGACAACTTCTATTTGTTCGGGATGGGGCCGAAGAAGACACCGGACGGCTCGTACAATCTGACGTTCCCGATTGGCAAAGCCAAGATGCCGGGTATCGCGGCCGAGGACATCGGCAAGTGTGCCTACGGCATTTTCAAGAGAGGCAACGAGTACATCGGCAAGAGAGTCGGTATTGCGGGCGAGCACCTGACCGGAACCGAGATGGCCGAGAGATCCGGCAAGGTGCTCGGCGTCAAAGTGAACTATAACGAGGTCCCTGCCAGCGTCTATCGTGGGTTCGGCTTTCCGGGCGCCGATGACCTCGGCAACATGTTCCAGATCTACGACGAATTCGAAGGCCCGTTCAGGGCCGTGCGAAGCGTCGACGAATCCAGAAAGCTCGCGCCGTCATTGATGACCTTCGATCAGTGGCTTGTCAAGAACAAAAGCCGCATCGAGCTCGAAGAAGGTGCTGCAGCGAAGAAGTAGCCGATCGCTGGAGCGAATTACGCCGAGCGCTGAAAGCGCGAGGTACAGGTCGCGGGGGTGGGCCCCCGCGACCGACTAAACAAGGTCGGTCGCCGTGGCCATCACGAAACAGACCATGACCGACGAACAGCGCAAGTCGGTCGCTCTCGAGTACCTCAAGGCGTTCGATCATGCCGGGGTCACGTCAACCGGTGGGAGCATCCTGGATCTGTTTGCCGAGGATGCGCAGGTCTTCTTCCCCAAGTGGGGGCTTGCCACGGGCAAGAAGCAAATCGGGCAGTTGTTCACCGACTTCGGCGGACTGATCAAACATATCCTGCACGATTACGCCACATTCAACTGGATCATGACCGGTACCGATGTGTTCGCCTGCGAAGGCACGAGTGCCGGTGAACACGTCGATGGAAGCTGGCGGGCGGGTGTCACGCATGCCGGACGATGGTGTGACGTGTTCGAGATCCGCGACTCTCTGATCCAGCGATGCTTCATCTACCTTGACCCCGACTATGCCGGACTCGATACCAAGCGCTACCCGTGGCTCGGGGCCAACGGACGCGATGCATCGAAACCGATGGGGTAGAACGTCCGGCTAAAACCGGACGCTACGCATGACTGAGTGGAACGATGGTACAAACAACGCCGAGCGCCAAAGGCGCGAGGCACAGGTCATGGGGGTGGGGCCCCATGACAACCAAACGAAGCTCGCCAAAGGCGCGAGGTCCTAATCAATTGATGCGCGTGCCGGTATCTCGTCTGGCGGTGTCCGTGGTGATCGTGACGTGTCAGGTCATCGCCTCCGCACAATTCGGGCACCCGTTGAAGGGCTCCTGGAGCGGCGACTGGGGCACCAGCAAAGAGAAACGAACTCGCGTCCTGCTCGAGCTGCACTGGGACGGGAAAGAAGTGACGGGCACGATCAACCCGGGTCCGAATGCGGTGCCGCTGAAAAGAGCGACGGTCGACGTCTCCACCTGGGTCGTGCGTTTCGAGGCCGAGGGCAAAGATGGTTCGGGTAAGACCGTGCCGTATGTGATCGACGGAAAACTCGAAAACCTGGGCGCGTACTACCGCTTCATTACCGGGACGTGGACGCAGGGTGCAGTCAAAGGCGATTTTCGGATCACGAGAAATTAACGCGAAGTTGTAATGCACGTACTCACCACGGAGGTCACAGAGGACACAGAGAAAACGAAAGCCAAGAATACTCTGTGATCTCTGTGACCTCTGTGGTGAAAAGGCTTGGTTCTTCCGCGATCTGCAGAGCTCGGCGGCTGGCTCTTCCGCCATCGCACCTGGCTTCCGATTCCGTTTGCTGTCGCGCTGCTGGTGGTCAGTCCTCCGAGCACTCTGGGCCTTGCCAGATGGGGTCCGATCCTGGCACTCGCGGGTGAAGCCCTCCGGATCTGGGCCGTGCGACACATCGGCGTCATCTCTCGGACGCGTGCCGACCGCTCGGGTCCCCTCGTCGTCACAGGGCCGTTCGCCATCGTCCGCAACCCGTTGTATGTCGGGAACCTGTTGATCTGGACCGGCATGGCGTGCTGGGCAGGGGCCGTGTGGGCTCTGCCCGTGTGCTGGCTCATTTTTGTGCCGTACTACGTGCTCATCAGCCGTTGGGAAGAGCATCTTCTCGAGACGCGGCTTGGAGCACCCTACCGAGCCTACCAGTCGCGTGTGAATGCGTGGCTGCCGCGGGCACCGGTGTTTGCGGACGTTTTGGCCACCCCAACCCACAGCTGGCGTGAGACGCTCTTCAGCGAGCGCGGGACCCTCGTCGCGATCGCAGTCATGGCCACGGTGCTGTCGGTCAAGATCCTCCTCACCTAGTCGGCTAACCCTCCGGATTAAGTCTCAAGGCTAGCCCCTTCGGAGAATTGATTAGGTTTTGCGCCAAGGGCAAGATTCTGGCCGTTGCCGTGTGGTGTCGTTCAGTGCGATCGGAGCGTTTCCACCGACGCGTGTGAGTGAGAGAGCGGCAGCACGTTCGATGGTCCCGCGACGCGTGTAGGGTCGGTTGACTGATAAGCAGGGAGAAAGCAGGTCATGAAAAAAGCCAGCGACTTCAGAACGTCGAGCTCAGAGCGCGAGATCCTGCACGCGGAAAAACTGCGGAAGTTTTACGGAGACCGGGAAGCGCTGCAGGGCCTGTCCTTCTCGCTCAAGGCGGGTCATATTCTGGGTTTCCTTGGGCCGAACGGAGCGGGCAAGACGACCGCCATCCGAATCATCACCACGATTCTTCAGGCGGACTCCGGTCACTTTACCGTCGACGGGATCGATTCCAAGTCTCCTGAGCGGATCCGCACGAGGATTGGCGTCCTGCCGGAGACCCTCGGGTTTCAAAAGCACATGACGGGATTCGAGTGCCTGGTGTTCTTCGGCCGGCTCTACGGCCGGTCCGCGGCGGTTGCCAAAGCCAACGCGCAGTCACTGCTCAAAGACGTCGGCCTGGATCATCGATCCAAATCCCTCGTCGGCACCTACAGTCGCGGCATGCGGCAGAGGCTCGGCATCGCGCGGGCGCTCGTCAATGATCCGGCCGTCGTGGTCCTCGACGAACCAACGCTCGGGTTGGATCCACGAGGCCAGCAGGAACTGCTCACGCTGGTGCGATGGATTGCACGCGAACGGAACGCGGGCGTCATCCTGTGCAGTCACCTCCTGGCCGAAGTCGAAAGCGTCTGCGACGATGTGGTCATTCTGAGCTCGGGTCAGGTGGTCGCGTCGGGAACGGTGACGGAGGTCATCCGGCGAGCTCAGCGGGATGTCATTCAGCGCAACGGCGTTCGGATTCATGTCCCCACCGCATCGGTGGCCGACGCCCAGCGCGTGCTGCACGGCATGCCGAACGTTCTGACGGTCACCCAGACCGGCGGTAACACTGGCTGGTTAGAGGTGTCTCTGGTGACCCTCGCTGACGGGACGTCCTGGGAAGATCACCGGGTCACGAACAGAATCCTGGACGCGCTCATCCGAGCTGACATTCCCATTATCAGCGTCAATGCGGACGGCGGCCGACTCCAGGATGTGTTTCTGCAGCTGACCGACGAAGCCATCGCATAAGACAAGCGAACCAGTATCAATCTTGTGAACCAAGTGCTCGCGTCCAAATTGAGGGGGAGTGTATGAGCCGCACGTTCAGTATGAATGAGACGCAGGGATCGACACGCGGTGCGCCCGCGTGGTGGCTCGTGTTCATGAGAGAGCTGAGCGAGCTCTGGCTGGGAGGGAAGGCACCCGTACTCCTTCTCATTTTCAGCGTGCTGCTCGGCATCATGACATGGGTCATGGCCAGCAACAGCGAGCTGAGCTTGATTCCACCCCAGGAAATGACCTACGAGACCTTGAAAGCCGCTATCGCAGTCGGACTGTTCATCAGCATGATCATCGGCGCCGACAGCATCAGCGGCGAGCGTGAACGCGCCACCCTCGAAGGTCTCCTCCTGACCCCCACGAGTCGCAGGCAGATCGTCATCGGCAAATTCCTCGCAGGTATTTCGCCCTGGCCGGTCGCCATGCTGATTGCCGTTCCTTACATGTGGGTCCTGTCTCAAGGGAATGAAGTGTTTCGAGCGGCGGTACCCTGGGGCGCAGTGCTTGGGACGGTGCTGGCGCCAGCTTTTACCGGCCTGGGGATGCTCGCAAGCTTCTGGTCCAATTCGAACAAAACGAGTTTGTTCACGGGCCTTGGCCTTTACGTGCTGTTTCTCCTTCCGTCACAACTACCGGGACGGGCGCAGACGGGCGTCGCTGGATCGCTGCTGCAGCAGGTGAATCCGATCGCCGCTACCAACCATTTCCTGTCGAAAGTTCTGGTGAACAACCGCACGCTGGAGGAATGGTGGCCCTTCCTCGTTTCGCCAGTTGTGTTTGCGGTACTCGTGTACGCGTTGCTCTTCCTGTATGCGGCTCCTGGCCTGCGCCTCGATGCCGGCAGGGCCAGCAAGTTCTGGTCAGGCGTGGGTCGTCGTCTTGGTTTGGCCACGGGCGCCCTGCTCGCTATCCTGGCGCTGGGATCGTCAACCTCTTCGCACAGACCCAGGAAGCGCCATCCGAACGCCGAAAACCTCGGCCGCGCAGTTGCCACTGCATATCTCGCTCGACCTGGATTACAAGCTCGTCAAAGCCGGGGACAAGGTTCTCTACAACACCGTTCTCAACAACAGCGGCACGGAAGCCTCTCCGCCTCTGTCAGTGGCCATGAACATCATCAACCTGGATGCGGCCGGAGATGTCGTCGACCCGGAGGATTGGTCGCCGCAACGAACGCAGTATCTCGAATCGCTTGGACCGGGGCAGTCCGCGAAGTTTTCCTGGGTCGTCAACGCGATTCTCGATGGCGACTACCTGATCTACATGACGCTCATCCCAGAGCCTGCGGGGCAGAAGGCGACCAGCCAACCCGTCGCGAGTTCGGCCATTCACCTGACCGTCACGCCGTTCACCAAGCTCAATCCGAGAGGCGTATTGCCGTATGCAGTGGGAGGGCCAATTGTCCTGCTCCTGGGCATGTCTCTTCTGCGCCGGCATCGGCGTCGGCAGATCGAAACAGGCGGCCACAAGCCGGGTGAGTCATCGTGGACCGTGACGTCTTCCGGTCGTCAGTCGTCGGCCGGGCGAGCTGGACACATTCTATGGGCTACATGGAGTCGCAACGGTCATCGCGGGTTGGTCTGTTGCTCCTGAATGCGAAGCTTCATCCGGTTCATTACAACGCCGAAGCCGCGAACATTCTGGGGTTTCCCAAGAAAGACCGCCAGGTCCCATCGCTCGACACGGTCTTTCCGCCGAATGTTCTCAGGCTCGAAGCGTCCCCATCGATGCAGACATCGGGCGTCGAGTTTGTTTCAGGGCGGCGGCGATACGTTTGCCGCATCTTCAAGCTCGACACCCAGGGGGGGCAAGACGGCCCTCATCAACCACGGGTTGTCGTCGTGCTGGAGCGAGGGTTCAAGGCCGCTATGGATATTTCGACGTGGAGCCAGCAGTTTCATTTGACGGTCCGCGAACGCGAAACTGTCGAATTCCTGCTGAAGGGACTGACGAGCAGGGAGATTGCGCATGCCATGCACATCAGTCCCAACACGGTGAAGAGTTTCTTGAAACTGGTAATGGCCAAGGTTGGGGCGACGACCCGCACAGGGTTGATCGCCAGCATTTTCGAGAGGGTCAGTTGAGCCTCTTCGCGTCGCTCCCCCGGGCGAAGTGCGCACGGAGGAACTGAATGAGTCAAGACAAGCGTCAACACGACCGGTATTCGGTGAGTCTGGAGCTGGCAGGCAAGGCTCTGAACGCGCTCGAATCCGGTCGGGTCACACGAGGGACCATTGTGCACCAGGAAATCTATGGCGAAGTGTCCGACATCAGCGAAGGGGGGTTGTGCTTGCTGACGGATGACGCAGCCAACGTCTCCGAACCGGTTCGCTGCGTCATCCGCGTCCCACAGATTCCCGCTGGTATCCCAACACTTTTGCAGGTTCGCTGGGCTCGCAAGGACGGCCTGGGGCCGACGTACCGGGTCGGGCTCCAGTTCCTGGTGTGAACAGCAAATCCGCGGAAATTCATCGCGCACGTTGAAGCGTGCGCGCTACAGAGCAGAGGAGCACGAACCATGCAGCGCCGTAATCTCGCAATTGGTGGAATCCTGGTCCTGGTGGCCCTTTCCATGGCCGGTTGCGAGCAACCGATTCGTGGAGCCGCAGCGGATGGGGCCTCAGGCCAGGTGGTAGCGACCAAAATCGAGCCGATTGCCGGTTCGGAGCTCAATCGGCTGACGCTCACCGCGAAGACCGCTGAACGACTCGATATCAGGACGGCCGCGGTGGCGGAGCGACAGGTCACGCGCGCTGGCAGCACCAGCCTGCGGAAGGTCGTCCCCTATTCCGCCGTGCTCTACGATTCGAACAGCAACATCTGGGTCTATACGAACCCGCAGCCGCTCGTGTACGTGCGGCAGGGCATCAAGATTGACTACTTCGAGGGCGATCAGGCGATCGTCACGGAAGGTCCGGATGTCGGGACGGGGGTCGTCACGGTCGGAGCCGCCGAGCTGTTCGGAACTGAATTCGAGGCCGGGCACTGATCGAAGGGTCAGACAGTACGTAGGCCGGACCTTCAGGTCCGGCGCTCACCGCATCACGCTTCCAACGTTCTCTTCGAGGTGATGAGGCCAGGGGTGTGTTCGCTTTCAGCGACCGAGCCTGATCCCGCACCTGTCGTGTCTCTCCGCGACGCTCTGCAGATCCTTGCCGCACGCTTTCAGACATGCGCAGCCGTGATCGATCGCTCATCTCATCGCGAATCGGATTAATCCTCTTGAGTCGCATCACGCAATGTCGGGTTAGCCCGGTGGGCTACATCACGCGGTTACCGCGTTCGGAGAATTGACCGTACGGCCTCGTGGCGTGCAAAGTCTCTGCGCAGCGATGAAAACATTTTCGATCGCGGACGACACGTCGACTACAGCAACTGTAGCACTCGAACCTAAACGCAACATGAACGCTCACTCGACCGTGACTCGAATCAATTCGTCAATGTGTTTCACCGCGTTTGCTGGAGCGCTGGACGAGGTCCCTTCGGCGGCAGTGCACCTATTCGAGGTTCATCCCCCGTACTTGCATAGGAGACGCTTTTATGACATCGCGTAATGCTCGAACACCAGTCCTTCTGCCGCCGGCATTGGTGGCACGGGCCGTCACCCACATCTGCTGGACGTTGGCCATGTTCCTCATTCCGGTCGCGGTTTGGCCCAAACTGCTGCACCGGCATCGTCGGCTGCCGCACCCAGACCGGCCGCCCCACGTCGGCGGCGCAAGAGCAATCCTCGATCGAGGTACGCTTGAAGGACGCCTTGGGTGCCACCATTCCTGCGGCGACGGTGACCGTGAGGCCGCTGCCGGATGGAGTCGTGCTGACGAAGGACACCGACGACTCTGGAATCACACTGTTTTCAGGGCTCAGGCCAGGTGGCTATCAGATCGTGGTGGTGAAAACCGGATTCATCGAGATCATTCGGGACATGCGTCTCGATCCGAAGGACCGCGAGGAGCTCGATTTCGCGATGCAAGTTCAGTTCGCCGAGTCCGTGACGGTTGTCGGCACGTCAGACGACGTCGTCAACGTCCTCAACGGGCGGGCGACCCTCCCCGACATTCAGGGGACGGTGCTCTTCGCCGGCAAGAAGAGCGACGTCATCCTGCTCGACCAGACGGACGCCAATGTCACCACGGGCAACCAACGGCAGGTGTTCGCCAAGATTCCGGGAACCCAGATCTGGGAGCACGACAGCTCGGGACTGCAGATCGGCATCTCGAGCCGCGGCCTCGACCCGAACCGATCGTGGGAGACGAACCAGCGGATGAACGGTTACGACATCATGGCCGAAGTCTTCGCCTATCCGGACACGTACTTCTCGCCGCCTCTCGACGCCGTCGAGCGCATCGAGATGGTGCGAGGGTCCGCGTCCCTTCAATACGGCGCGCAGTTTGGCGGTCTGGTCAACTACGAGATCAAACGGGCGCCGCTCGATCGCCGCTTCACGTTCGCCACGACCCAGACGGGCGGCTCCAACGCCTGGTTCAGTTCACACAATCAGGTGGGCGGCACGGTCGGAAAGGTGACCTACAACGGCTACTACCATCATCGCCAGGGAGACGGATGGAGGCGGGCCAACAACGAATTCGACAACAACACCGCCTTCGGGCAAATCGAGATCGCGGCCAACGAGCGGCTGAAGGTCGGGTTCGAGGTCACCGGCCTGGACACGCTGATTCATATGGGAGGCGGTCTGACGGACGCGCAATTCAAGGAGGATCCGCAACAGTCGAACTTTCCGGGGAACTACTTCGCGGTGAAGTGGCTGGTACCCTCCGTCAAGCTCGAGTACACGATCAATTCTAACACCCGTCTGAGCTTCACCTCGGCGTTCATAGAAGGTCATCGCCAGGTGATGTGGAGTGCGGCGCAGCTGACGACGCCCGCCGGCGTGCTCGTTCCCTGGAATCCCAACGCGCCGCGCCAGTATTTCGACGACACCTTCCACAACTCCTCCAACGAGTTTCGAGTGATGCGACTCCACGACTGGCTCGGGAACGGCAATGCGTTGGTCGCTGGCTTCCGCTATTACCACTCCAAGATGAGCCGACTGCACGGATGGGCCCCCCCTGGAGTCTCGCCGACGTTCGAGTGGTACTTTCCTGACGTCGACAGGAACCTCCACAACAAAACGGTCAACATGGCGCCCTTCGTGGAGAACGCGTTTCGCATCACTGATAGGCTGACTGTTACACCCGGCTTCCGGTTCGAGCACGTCGAGACGAGCGCTGAGGGGCGTCCCATCGTCGGCGTGCGCGAGCAAATCCGGACGCTTCCGATGTTCGGTGTCGGCGCGACGTATCATGCGACGCTGGCCACGACCATTTACGGCAACATCACGGAAGCGTACCGCCCGGTGCTTCTCAACGACCATTGGCGAGCGGACTCGAGAGTTGTCGTCGATCCCGATCTCAAGGACATGACGGGCTGGGTGGCCGAGTACAGGGTACCGGGGGACGCTGGGGAGGTCGGTGTCGTTCGATGTCGGAGGTTTCTACATCAAGTACAACGATCGGCTCGGAACGGTGACGACACAGACGAGCACCGGGCCGACGTTCTTCTACACGAACATCTCCGCCAGCCGCAATTACGGCGCGGAGTTGTATATCGAGGCGGACGTGTTCGCCCTGGCCACTGGTGCCACCGGCAGGTCGCAGCTCTTCGTCTTCGGCTCGATGGCGCCGATCAGCGCGCGCTATGAGAAGGGCCCCGTCGTCGGCAACCGCGTCGAGTTCGGCTCGAACTTCATCGGCCGCTGGGGCAGCACGTATAAGAGGGGCCCGTTCTCGGGCACGCTCCAGTACAGCCACACCGGCGATCAGTTCACCGACGCGAACAACACGCTGCTCTTGCCCGACGCCTCTCAGGGATACATTCCCGTGCAGGAAGTGATGGATCTGACGATGAACTATGGATTCCACCAGAACTACAACCTGACCGTGGGCATCAACAATCTTCTGGATAACCGTTACTTCACCCGAAGGGCGTCGGCCTATCCCGGCCCTGGGTTGATTGGCGCCGATGGGAGGAACTTCAACGTGGGGATTACTGTGAAGTACTGAGGAACTAGAAGGGACTACAGAAGGCAGAATGACGAAGTTGGAGCTGTGGGCGCAGAGGGCGCCCACAGCTCTTTCTGTTTCAGGCCGGCTCCCCCTTACCCCTGCCGTCTTCTGGTGTTCGAAACGGAGTTTATGTATCGTTCACGTCCGTATGGTGAAATGACCGTAATAACAAAAACGTACGTAGCGCAGGTCTTTAGACCTGCCCGGCGCCTCAAAGCATGCCTGACCAGCCTCCGCCAAGGCTACGGCGGTCCGCCGAAGCTTCACGCGAAGGCGGAAGGCCTGCGCTACGATGCGTTGCTGGCAATTTTGCAATGCACTTAAAGAAACTCATCGATTCTGACGACATCAAGGTTATGACCCGTCATCAAGGCGACATGGACACGAACGGTCAGCAGCTGGCCGGCAGACGACATTTCCTGAGAACCGCAGCTGTCGTCTCGCTGGGTTTTGTCGGGCTGTCCCGGTTGACGAGTCGCCAACCATTTTCCGCCTCGGCATCCTCCCTACGGGTTAACAAGTTCGGCCCGCTCCTAGGCGACCCTGACGGTATCATCGACCTCCCGAAGGGCTTTTCGTACCAGATCCTGTCGCGCGCCGGACAGACGATGACGGACGGTCTCTTTGTGCCTGATGCCCATGACGGGATGGCCGCATTTCCAGGGCCCGATGGCTTGACAATTCTCGTGCGCAATCACGAGGTCAGCGCCGGACGACCCGGACTGCATGGTGCGTTTGGTTGGAACAACGAGCTGTTCGACAAGAAACGATTCGGAGATTTGGTGTACGACCCGGGGAGAAGTGGTGATCCCTGCCTTGGTGGGACCACGACACTCGTGTACGACACGCGTCAACGTCGGCTGGAGCGCTCGTTCCTGAGCCTCGCGGGTACGCTGCGAAACTGCGCGGGTGGCCCCACACCGTGGAATACGTGGATTACGTGCGAGGAAACGGTAGACCGAGCGAATCAGGTGCTAGCCAGAGACCACGGGTACTGCTTTGAAGTGCCTGTCTCCGCCGAACCAAACCTCGTCAAGGCTGTCCCGTTGACGGCTCTGGGTCGCTTCAACCACGAGGCTGTGGCTGTGCATCCGGCGTCCGGCATCGTCTATCTGACCGAGGACCGCCGTGACGGGCTCATCTATCGATTTATTCCAGAGGAACCGGGCCGAATTCGAGAGGGTGGTCGTCTCCAGGTACTCTGCGTGAAAGACCGGAGAGGCCTCGATACCCGCAACTGGGACAAGAAGCGCGTGGAGCCCGGCACCGTGCTCGAGACCCGGTGGGTCGAAGTGGATCACATCGACTCACCGTCCGATGATCTCCGGTACCAGGGATTCCAAAGGGGCGCAGCCCGTTTTGCCCGAGGCGAAGGCATGTGGTACGGACGAGATGCGGTCTACTTTGCCTGCACGGACGGCGGCCGGCAGAAAACGGGCCAGATCTGGCGCTACTTCCCGAGCCCCGCGGAAGGCTCATCGGACGAACGGGACAAGCCTGGAGGTCTCGAGCTCTTCATTGAACCGAACGACGGGGCCCTCGTCGAGAATTGCGACAACGTCACCGTCACGCCATGGGGAGACCTGATCCTTTGCGAGAATGGTCCCGGTGAAGAATTTCTGGTGGGCGTCACACCTGCCGGCCAGTTCTACAGATTCGCACGAAACGCCATGGATCATGCGGACCTTGCCGGCGCGACGTTTGCGCCCGACGGCACCACGCTCTTTGTCAATCTGCAGGGCAGGGGCGTGACGGTTGCCATCACGGGGCCTTGGAACGGTTAACAGATCGTTCGGATCGTTCGGACCTGGGTAAGTCAGCAGTGCACATTCCAAGGGCCGCGCTCCTCACCTGCCTGGTCTTCCTCTGGGGGCTTGGGCCAGTCGCCGCACAACCGCAGGTCGATCACACGCGCGATCGCGGCGAAGGTCAGCCGATTTCGATGCTCGGGACCTACGTCAAGCGAGGCGAGCTGCTCGTGTATCCCTTCTACGAGTACTACTGGGACCACAACTTCGAATACAAGCCGGAGGAGCTGGGCTTTGGCCTCGGCACAGACTTCCGAGGAAAGTATCGCGCCCACGAAGGCCTGATCCTGGTGGCGTACGGCATATCGGATCGGTTCGCGCTCGAGTTCGAAGTCGCCGGCATCTCGGCCTCGCTCGACAAATCCCCGCTCGATCCTTCGGCGATGCCTTCGCGACTCGAGCAGTCCGGCCTCGGTGACGTCGAAGGGCAGCTGCGGTGGCGCTGGAGCAGGGAAACCGCGACGCGGCCTGAGTACTTCGGGTACTTCGAAACGGTCTTCCCATCCCAGGAAGCGCAGACGCTCATCGGCACGCGCGACTGGGAATTCAAGTTTGGCACAGGACTGGTCCGGGGCCTCTCATGGGGCACCATTACGGTTCGAGGGTCTGTGGCGCACAGCGCCGGGGTATTCGAAGTCGGTGAGTACGCCTTCGAGTATCTCAGGCGGGTATCACGGCGGCTGCGCCTCGTCGGCTCTTTTGAGGGGTCGGAGGACGAGCTGGCCCTGATCGGCGAGGCTCAGGTGTTCTTGACACCAAACATCTTCGTCAAGCTCAACAACGCGTTCGGCGTGACATCAAAAGCAATCGACTTCGCGCCCGAACTCGGCGTGATGATGGTGTTCCCGCTGCGCTGACCTGGCACGTCCGGCTAAAGCCGGACGCGACATTCCAAGACCGGCTGACTACGCCGGGCTCTACTCTCCGGAACCGGCTGGTTTCGCTCGTTCCTCGAGTCTCCAGCGGTGACCCTTGTCCTTGAAATTGCTGTGATACTCACCGAGAGCCACAGCCTTTTCCTTCGCGTCCAGCCACTTGCTCAGCACCTGCTCGTTGCCCCCATGCATTGCCTTTTCGGAACACACGGCCCTGAACTGCTTGTCTGCTGAACTCGTGTCGACCGTCGCCGCCGCCTTGCAGCCGGCGGCGATGCCAATCGTGACCGCGGACAAGAACACGAGCAAGAATTGTCTACGCATAGCGACTCCTCATCTCCCCCGCTTACTTGGTGGCCGTTGCAAACGTTGTCTCGATGAACGACGTGTTGCCCTCGCTCGAAACCGTACCAATACCCAGGGAATAGGCGGTGCCCGGGCTCAGCAGGCCATCGGGCACGGCAAACGACGTCGACGAACCGGGCAGTCTGACCGTGACTTCGAAATTGACGTCCGGCTGCTCGATATACAGGAGGTAAGCCGCGACATTCTTCACGGGCGTCCAGCTGATCCGCAAATTCTTGACCGCCACGTTTTCGGCGTCAGGCTTCGGCGTGAGAAGAGTGACAGCCGGCGGGAGCTTGTGGGTCAACGTCACCTTGCCGGTGAGCTTGAGCCCAGACGGCGTGGCACCTGCGAGCGTATAGACTCCCTCCGGATACCCCGATCGCATGATCTTGATGTCATTTGGCTCCGGAGTCTCGAGATGGAAATGTCGCATCCCAAGCGTGGGCTTGCCGGTGGCGGCATAGTCCACGACCTTGCGACCATCCGGCGAGACGACGGTGAGCTTTTCGAGCCCCTCACCACCGCTGTTGACCTCCAGGACGACCTCGAAGTCTCCATCGGTCGCATTCTGCTCGAGGTGAATCTTGGCGATCGAAAACGAGGATGTCTCGCCGTTCGATTGTGCTGAGACAGAGCCGATGAATCCTAGAAGGAAGGTCGCCGCCGTAAACATCCGGATCGTGTCGTTCATGTGTGTCCTCAGCGTTGCAAAAGAGCTAGACCAACTGGCCGTACTTCACGAGTGTCAAACCGTCCCGTCGCACGAGGCCAATACCACGTGCGTACCACTTGTGCACCGCTTGTCCGCGTCTGAGAGGCGTCGTCTCGATTGTGTGTAAGCAACGCGTGAACTCGCCGACCGGGGTTACGACAGTGGCTTCGAGCTCAATGACTTCGGCCCGGGTCATGGCAACACCAGGAGCAACTTCCTGGTAGTGCTTGGCATGCAGCCGCGGCCGTCCCTGCAGCGTCAAGCCGAATCGTGCGTCGCCAACTCCGGCGCGCCATGCGCCGTCGTGCGCGATGACCCTACCGCCCAGATAGATATCCACGTCCTGTCCGAAGCAGAGGACATCGTTGGTGGTCTTGTTTACGGCAAAGTAGTTCCGGCAAATCTCGATGAGCTCGTCACCCTGCGTTTCGCACGTTTCGACCACGCGCGTTTCCACGCCCTCGATCGTGCGAATCTCCTCTTTGACCGTAATCGTCGTGTGCCCGTCGATTCCTTCGAGGACGAGCTGGTAGCCCGGCTCGAGGACGAAGTAGGGGTTGCGCCCGTTGGCGGCCACATCGCGTTTCGCGACCGAAAACTCCGAGGCCCACGAACCGTCCGTGCCTTCTCGCGCTTCTGCGCCAAGACCCGCCGGCGTGGCCAGCAGTCCGAGCGCAGTGAGCGTCGGAAACCAGAGAATCTTGCCCATACCAACTCCTGAGTACGAGCGGACGTTCTCACCCCGTCGAAGGGAGCCAATCGAGGCGGACGCCCGTCACTCGTGATCGCGCGCTGGCGGCTGGTGGGTGGACCAGCGCCAGCGCACCAACAGTGCCGCTACGGCCGCCAGGCGTACTGGAGTTTGACGATCAGTGCATTCGACTCGAAGTCCCAGACCTGACGCAGCCGGTCGTTGAGCGACCGTTGCAGGTTATGGTTGTAGACGACGAACAGATCGCCGTTCGGATGATACGTCCAGCGCAGACGGGTATTGGTGCCGACCGACTCGCTCTCGTTGTCGTACTGCGCGAAACTGCTGAACTGCAAGTCAGGGGTGAATTTCAGTTCCAGGCGGCCGCTATAGAGATACTGGGTGAAATCGCCGTCGGGCAGCGTCCCTGTATTTCGCTCAACGCCGAACTCCAGCCTGAAGAGCGACTGCTTGAACGCCAGGTTTGCTTCGATGGTGTCCAGGTTTCCGTCGTAGAACGTGCCAGACGCCCAGAGTACCTCGGCGCTCACGGGCCGCTTTTCGGCCAGGCTGCCTTCGATAATGTAGCGCTGCCATTCGTACGAACCCGCTGGAATGACGACAGATTCGTCTTGACCCTCGAACACATCGAATTCCTCATCGGGTCTGTCCCCCTCCCAGTTGTATCGGAACCCGATGCGATCCCCGCTTTCGAACAGCCAGTCGAACGGGGTGAGGTCCAACGTATAGCTCTGCCACGCGCGATCCAGATCGTTCACCACGAATGTGTCCATGCGATGGTGCATTTGGCGGACGTACGCCCCACCCGGTCGGGGCTCGAACGCGAACGCGCCGTTTGTGACATAGACGCCCGTCCGGGGCACGAATCCCAGTGAGGGGTCAAAGCCGTCACCGATGCGCGCGGACGCCAATTTGAAATTCCACCGGTCGTTGGGGTAATCGACACCAAGACCATAGGCGCTTTTGTCGCCATCCAGGTCGTGCTTGTCGTTCAGCAGCCCCCACGTCGACACGCTGAGATTCTTGTCTCCGCGGAATCGCGAGGTGTTGTAGGTGAAGTCCGCGCCCCCCATCCAGCTGTTCTGGGCGCCCATTTGATCCCCATAGGTGGCAATCATGCCGATGGACGATTCCTCGAAGACGTTCTGCTTGACGCGCATCGCGGCCATCGTGGCTTCACCGGCATCGAGGCTGTCCACGTGGCGGGTGTTCACGACCAACCCGCCAAGGTTGGTATTGCCGACCCGGCCGTTGATCTTGCCGCCCGCATTGATTGGGATTTGAACGCCGTCTTCGCCAAGGCCAATCCGACGGCTGAAAAACGGGATGAGCGTTTCTTCGAGGCCCAAGCCAAATTCGAAGATGTCGGCACCTTCGAGAAAGAACGTCCGCTTTTCAGGGAAGAACAACTCGAAGCGCGTCAGGTTCGTCTGACGAGCATCCACTTCGGTTTCGGCAAAGTCGGTATTGACGGTCAAGGACCCAAGCAGGTTGGCACCCAGCTTCTGCGTGACATCGAGGCTGGGGTCGCCAGAGAGTTCGGTGCTGACGTCGGCTGAAACCTTCTCGCTGCGACCGGAGACCGCCGGTCGGATGCTCAAGCCAAGGCCCGCGTCGAAATTCGGCAGGTTGGTCAGGAGTCCGGCCCGGCTCGTCTGGAAGATCTCGTAGTCCTGGCTGACCGCAGACCAGCGGCTGGTTTCCTGGAGACGCTGGACCCGTCGCTCGATGTTCAGTCCCCAGCTGGTCAAGCCCGGCTTGTATCCCAGGCTCTTGATAGGAATCCGGATTTCGGTGCTCCACCCGGTGCCGTTCTGGACCGTACGGGCTTCCCACACCGCGTCCCAGTTGCTGTTGACGTCAGTCCCTTGCGCACTGACGAGACCATCGAAACGCGTGCCGCTCGGATTGACGGCAAACACGTACCCGGACCGACCGTCGAGAAAGGTATCCAGCACGACCAGCACGTGGTCTTCGTCGTCCAGCTCAGCGTCCCGTGCTTTCGAAAAGGAAATGATTCCCGAAGGATCGGGATCGTTGCAGATGAGCCCGATGACGATTTCTTTCGGGCTCACGAGGACTTTCACGATCGTTTTTCCGACGGGCTCTCCACCCTCTTCAGGCTCGATCGTGCGCATGGTCGTGATGGATTCGGCCGTTGCCCAGGCGGGCTCAGCCAGGACGCCGTCGAGCTGCAGTTCAACCTGCGGTACGATGGCCGCCCGCAACCCGGGTCGATCCTCTTCTGGCTCCGCGGCAGCCGTGGGAGCCTGGGGCGCCACGTCACCAGCCTGTGGGGTCTGTCCCTGTGCCTGAGTGCCAATGATCAGTAACGCGACAAATGAAATCCACGTCGATTTCAAGGCTTGCAATCGACACCTCCAGAAGCAGTAGCCGCTCCCTGTTGGGAAGAATCACCGATGGACGACGCTACTCGTCACTCGTAAAACTGTACGGGGGCCATCTCACCTGAAACAATTCCCCGGAGTGATTAACCTCGGCGGGTTAGCCCGATTGGGTGAGACTGCGGACTGCTCAGAAGGGAATAGAAGAGAACAGAAGGGAACAGAAGGTTCTACGGTTCTAAGGTTCTACACGTTCTAAGGTTCTAGCCACTCCGGAACCTTGAACTTCAGAACCTTAGAACCCTAGAACCTTTGTTTTATGGCTTCTTGAAAATCGGCTGGTCGAAGTCGTCCGTCAGGCGCTCGAGATACCTGTTGTTCTCCTGGCAAATGTACTCCGTCAATTCGGCGCTTGCTCTCCAGGGAATGTCCCACGCGACGGTCCAGGACTTGGTGTACGCGCCCGGGTCGTCGATGGTGGCCTCGTAGTGGAGGGTATTCTTGTTCGGGCGCGAGAACTTTTCGACCACATGCAGCATGTCGGTGTGCGGATGACCGTAGTAGTCGAGCCAGGTTTCTTCGTTGAACCCGACGACATCGACGACCAGCGTGTCTCCTTCCCATCGTCCGACCGAATGTCCGAGATAGGTCGGGTTCAGCGCATCCCCCTGCGGGTGGGGTCGGCCGTCCATGTAGATCTCACGCCAGATGTGCGTGCCCCCCTCGAAGATCATGATGATGCGCTTCTGCTCCGGCAGCTGAATGATTTCCATCGGGTACGGCGTCGCCATGAGGCGCGGCCCTCCCGGGGGAAGGCAGTAGCCCTCCGGATCGTACTTGGACTGGTTCTGCGAGTTGTAGTCGTAAACGGCCGCAGACCACGGCATGAAGGGCACGCGTGGTTCTGACTTGGCACCGCCGCGACCCCCTCCGGCCGTGCCTTCGCCACCACCGAGCGGACCGCCACCGCGTCCAGCAGCAGCCCCGCGGCCGCCGCCGCGTGCAGGAACAGGCATCACGCCATCAGGACCGAGAACACGCTCACCAAAGTTGGTGATGTAGGGCAGATTCCAGATACCTTTCTCACCGGGGACGCGCCCCAGGTTTGGAGTCCCGTCGGCCAGCCGAGGCGTTGGTTCGGGCGGGCCTGCCGGCCCTCCACGTCCGCCTTGAGTCTGGCCTCCAGCTTGTCCGGCAGCGGCCCCTGTGCGTTCGAAGACACGGCAAGCGCACACACGACAGCCACAGATCCCGCCATCGCGAGCATCGGGGCACGGCGACGTTTTGTCACGTTGAACGCTCCCTTGCAGCAGGCTGCAAAGTTACCTGGAGGACGGGCGCTTCTGGCCGCACGGCGGACCGTAACGGTCCGCCGCGCGTGCAATCCATTGGCAACGCTCGACGGCGTTGCGGGGTGTTAGTGGTAAAGCACCGATGACTACGGCGTGGTGGTCTGACTCGAGGCCGCAAACAGCCGCTGGCCGGTGCTTGCGAGGACCACGGCCCTGGCGTTGCCGATGGCGCTGCCGTCCCGGGCGCGGCTCCCCTCGACTGATACGACATCACCGACCTTCATGGAGTTGCGGGTCCAGCCCTGCCTCATGAGGCCGTTCGGGCTTCCCATTTCCATACCCCAGTTGGTGATCTTGCCGTCATCTTCTTTGACGTCGATGTAGAAGTAGACATGCGGATTCTTCCACTCGACCTTGGTCACCGTGCCAGTCACCTTCACGGGTTTGTTGGCATCGAATTCCGCCGCAAACGAGTGATGTGCGATCACCGGAACTGCGGCCAAGAGGAGACCAAGTGCGGCAACGACGACCGTAAGTTTCGTTCTCATGAGAAACACCCTCGCTCGATGTGTGTAGAGTTTCAGGTCCCCATATTCTTGGGCTTCCCCGCGAAATTTGTCAAGGGAAATGCCAGAAACGGCAACAACTTACGCAAGTCTCAAGTCTGAAGGCTGAAGTCTGAAGAAAATCTGCGACTTCAGACTTGAGCCTTCAGACTTCAGCCTTCAGACTTCAGACTTTCTAAATCAGCCCCACCATCGGACCAATCAGCATCATCAACACCGTGATGAGGATCACCCAGACAATGCTGATCACGAGTCCGGGCAGGAACATGTCGAGCATCCGATAGTAGCCCCTGCTGTACGTGACGAGCGGAACGGCATCGAGCGGCAGCAGGAACGCGCACGAGGCCGTGAAAATCACCGGCAGCGCGTACAGCACCGGGTTCACGCCGGCAGCCGCACCGAGCGCCATGATGGGTGGAATCATCACCGCGTTAATCACCGGTGCAATCGGGAGCATCAGGTGAATCACGACGGTAAAGGCGCTGATGGCCACCACGATCCAGATGACGTTCCAATCCTGAATGCCTCCGAGCGTCGCATCGGCCAGCCATTTCGCCAGGCCCGTGGCGCGCGACGCAATCCCGAGCGACGTGACGCCGCCAATCATCAGCAGAGTATCCCAGCCCGTTGCCTGCTGGACTTCCTTCCACGTGAACAACTTGATCCCCGGGACGAACATCATGGTGGCGCCGCAGATGGCGACGAGTGTCGTATCGAACACCGGGTACCACGTGCTCGTAATCCAGAAGACGACCATCGTGCCCATGATCGCGAGCGTCTTCCATTCATCGGCCGTCACCGGACCCAACTGACGCCGCTCTCGATGGATCTCTTCGATCTCTCCGATGGTCTCAATCTCCGGAGGATAGAATTTCAGCAAGACCCACGCGGCCAGCGGAAGCAGAATGATCACCATCGGCACGCCGATGGCCATCCAATGCAGGAACGGGACGCGGGCCCCGCCATTCTGTTCGATCATGGTCAGGCCCAGAATATTGATCGAGCTGCCGGCTGGCGTACCGACGCCGCCTATCAGCGACGCGATGGGAATGCCCAGCATGACCACGCGGCCGAACTGCGACTTGCCTGGCTGAAGTTTGAGCTTCTCGAAAATTCCGAGCGCAATTGCCATGAAAATGGCGGCGCAGGGCACATCAGAGACGACCGTCGAGATGAGGCCAGTCCCGAACATGAAGACGTACAACGCACGCCTCGCGTCGGTACCCGCCATCGAAATCATCCACAGCGCAAATCGTCGTGCCAGCCCGGTTTTGATCCACGCAAAGGCAATGACGAACATCACCAAAACAAAGAAAAAGGGGCTGCTCATGGAATTGGCGATCGACGCGCCGAGGATGGCCGACATGGTGGGACGGCCGGTCGGAGGCACCAGGCTGGCCAGCCCGAAAATCGGCTGAAGCGCAATGACGAGGATCGACGTGACCGCGATCGGAAGCGCCTCCGTCGACCACAACACGAGCGCCCCCGCAAAGAGGGCAGCCAGGCGGTGTCCCTGGACGGGCAGGCCCGCCGGCGTCGGCAGCGCCAGCACGATCAGGGTCACGACGATTGCCGCCACGAGGCCGAGCACATCGATTCTCCACGTGGAACCCGCGGTCGTGGTTGCTGCCGCTGTGGCGGTGCTGTTCATGGCCTATCCTTCGTCGATGTATCGGACGCCCAGCTCCTGAAGCTTCGATCTCAGGCCGTAGAAGTCGAGCCCCAGCTCTCCCTTGCGGAGGCGTTCGCGCGTCTTCGCTTCCTTGGCTACGCGCTCGCGCCCCAGCCGGGCGACCTCAGCCGCCGCCTGCCGAGGGACGACTACCACGCCGTCCACGTCGGCCACAATCACGTCGCCAGGGAGGACACTGGCGCCTCCGCATACCACCGGCACGTTGATCGAGCCTGCCGTGGATTTCACCGTGCCCTGTGCGGAGATGGCTTTCGACCAGACGGGGAAGACCATGGCCGTGAGGTCCGCAACATCGCGAACGCCCGCATCGATGACAAGCCCTGCCACCCCGTGCGCCTGCGCAGAAACGGCCAGCAGCTCGCCGAACATCCCGTCTGTCGATTCGGACGTTGTCGTCACGACGAGCACATCCCCGGGCTGGCACAATTCCATGGCCGCGTGCAGCATGAGGTTGTCTCCAGGTTGACTGGAGATCGTGATCGCACTGCCCGAGACTTTCGCGGACGGATAGATCGGACGCATGTACGGGCGCATCAACCCTGTGCGCCCCTGCGCTTCATGCACGGTTGCTACGCCGAGCTCGCCGAGGGTCCGCACGATCTCGGCGTCGGCGCGCGCGATGCGACGAACGATTGTTGGTGTCACGGGCTATCCTCAGTCTTCACTGACAACGCAGAGGTCAATCTTCGACCAGGCGCGTCGGAATGGTGACCGCCATGGTTTTGAGATCGTCATTCGAGAAACCTGCGTCCAGGAGCCGTTGCGCGAACATCGCGAAGCCTTCCGCGACCGGTGGATTGATCGTCTGGCCCAGGTCCGTGGAAATCAGCGTACGGGCCACCCCGGTCTTTCGGATATTGGCAAACGCCGCCTCCCAGGGCGCCTTTCCGGTGTACGTGGTCGTAAAGCAGTGTTCGATGATGGCTCCCATGTCAGCGAGCTCTTTCTGTTCGTCGCCGGTGAGGTTCTGAGAGGGGAACTCGGCGTGGGTGACGACAACTTTCTTGACACCCAGGCCTGGCGCAGCACGCACCAGGGCCGCAATCTCCCGACGTCCCAGGTGGCCGGTTGCCAGGATCATGTTGTGCTTGCCGATGCGCTCGAGGCAACGCCGAGCCGGGTCGGTCAGGTTTCCCGACGCATCGATGACCGAGAGTGGTGGTGGTGCAATGCCTTCGGCCGCCAGCTCTCGCTGAATCTTGGCCCAGAACGGGAGTTTTTCCTGACCCCCGTCAAGACGTCCCGCCGTTTCGTTCGCGGCATCGACGGTGGGCATCCAGACAATCTTGCATCCTGAGCGGCCGGCGAGCTCGACCGCCACGGGGTTGAGGCCGCCCACGCTGTGATTGAGTGTGACCGCCCCGTAGGCCTTGATGCCGGGGACCGCCTTGGTCACCACCTGCGCCCGCTCCCCGGTCTGAATGTAGTGGGACTTCAACACGAAACCGCGCATGCTGTGCCCGAGAAATTCTTTGGCGCAGTCGATATCGTCAATCCGGCGCGGAATGACGTCGGGGCCAACGTGGATCTGAAGGTCGTAGGCACCTTCAAGGGCCTTCCAGGCGGCGTCGGAGACGCGAATCGCTTCGGGTGTAGTCATGGCTCGCCTCTCGGTTTCGGATCTCGCGTCGGCTGTGAAGCGGGCCGGATTCTACATCGGTACGCGATTCGGACATCACGTAACTTGGAAGCCCCGTCCGATTTGCGCCTCGCGGTGGCCGGGGAGGTTCGTGCGCGTCCGCGTTTCTGATTGACAGTCCGCGTATCGCCTGAGATAAGTATCCGCATACTGAGGGAGCGCCCATGAAGGTCATGTCGGTCGCGGGATTGGTCTGCATTCTTGCAGCAACCGTCTTCTGGTTCGGAAGCACGCCCGTTGCCCAGAACAAACCAGGCGTCAGCTCCGAATGGCCAACCTACAACCACGACCTCGCAGCCACGCGCTACTCACCGCTTACGCAAATCAATACGGACAACGTGGCCAAGCTCACTCGGACGTGGTCGTATAAGCTGCCCGTCAAGGTCGGGCCGTTTGGGGGCTCTCAGGCGGTCCCTCTCGTGGTCAACGGTGTGATGTACCTGCCTGCAGGCAATCGCGTGCTGGCGCTCGATCCTGAAACGGGAAAAGAGGTGTGGCAGTACGAACTGGCAACCGGTCAGCTCTCACGGCGCGGCGTTTCGTACTGGCCAGGCGATGGAAAGATCCCCGCACGCATCTTTGTCATGGCCGGTCAGCGTCTCATCGCGCTCGAGGCCGACACCGGGGCGGTCGCCAGGGAGTTCGGCAGCGAGGGAGAGGTCGATACGGTCGTGCCCTACAACTCCGCGCCGACGATTTTTCAGGACGTGGTGATGATTGGCGCCAACGTCAACGAAGTACCGATTGGACCACCTGGTGATACCCGAGCCTACGATGCGCGGACCGGCAAGAAGCTGTGGGAGTTTCACACCGTACCGCGGGCTGGCGAATTGGGCAACGATACGTGGGGCGACGGATGGAAAGGCCGCTCGGGTACGAACGTCTGGGGATTCTCAATGACGGTAGACGAGCCCCGCGGGATCGTCTACATGCCCGTCAGCGGTCCCGCTGCCAACTATTGGGGTGGCGATCGCCCCGGCAATAATCTGTTCGCGAACTCAATCGTCGCGATCGATGCACGCACGGGCAAGTACCGGTGGCATTTCCAAACGGTGCATCACGATGTCTGGGACGCAGACATGCCGTCGGTCGGGGGGTTGGTCGACATCATGCGCGACGGCCGCCCGGTTGCCGCCCTGGCTCATATCGGCAAGACGGGGTACATGTTCATCCTGGATCGCGAAACGGGAAAGCCCGTCTTTGGCGTCGAGGAACGTCCCGTTCCGAAAGGTGACGTGCCTGGTGAATGGTATTCGCCGACGCAACCGTTTCCCGTCAAACCCCCGCCACTGACGCGGGTGAGCTTCAAGAAGGAGGATATGGTGACGGCCGCGGATACGACGCCAGAACATGTGGCGGCCTGCCAGGAACTCTGGGAGAAGAGCGGCGGTTTCTACAATGCTGGTCCCTTCACGCCGTTCATGTTTCACAAGGACGGCGCGCCACCCACGTCGACGATTCAGTTTCCGGGAGGAACGGGCGGCGTGAACTGGGGCGGAACCGCCACCGACCCGCGGTCGGGATATGTGTTCATGAATGCGCACGATACGTCGCTCGTCGGCTGGGTCGAGGTTCGAAAGCCGGGCGGAAACTACGGCTTCGATTCCGTTGGCTCGCCGCAACCCTACGATCGAGCGGCGTTCGATGGGCCCGGGCCGTTCCACACGTTCAGTGCCCCGATCAAGGATAACCAGGGACGACCGGTGAACCTGCCGTGCCAGAAACCACCATGGGCACGTCTCGCCGCGGTGAACGCCAACACCGGAGATATCGTCTGGCAAGTGCCGCTCGGGTTGACAGAAGCGTTGCCCGAGGGCAAGCGGAATACCGGCGACAGCGGGAGCGCGGGTCCCACGGTGACGGCTGGTGGCCTGGTCTTCATCGGCGCCACCAACGACAGCCGTTTCCGCGCCTTCGAGTCGAAGACGGGTAAAGAGCTTTGGGTGACAAGGCTCGAGCGGGTCGGGAACGCCAATCCCATTTCGTATCAGGGGCGGAGCGGCAAACAATACGTCGCCATCGTGGCTTCGGACACGCTTGTAGCATTTGCCTTGCCCTAGGATTCTGAACATGCCTTCATTGCCGACAGAAGCGCGAGCCCAGAGCCACGAGACCGCGGGCCTGGTCACGATGGACTGGCGAGTTTGGGTGCCGTGCCTGGGTATGGCGCTGTGTTCGTGGCTCGCCTTTGTGGATCGGCAAGTCTGGGCCGTGCTCTCACCGACGATTCTCCGTGACACAGGGCTCACCGCACGAGAGTTCGCCGACGCATCTTCGTTTTTTTTCCTCGCGTACATGATTGCCAACCCGCTCTGGGGTTCGATTCTGGACTATGTCGGTCTCAGGATCGGGATGCTGATGGCGGTGGCCCTCTGGACGGGCGCCAGCATGTCGCATGCGTGGATGTCTGGCTTCGTGGGCTTCGCATTCGCGCGCGCCGTGCTCGGACTCGGCGAGGGCGCGACCTTCCCTGGAGGGTTGAGAACGGCCGTCGAATCGTTGCCGGCGAATCTGCGCGCTCGGGGAATCGCGACCTCGTTCAGCGGCGGCACTATTGGCGCGATCGTGACCCCGCTCATGGTCGGACCGATCGCACTGAGGTTTGGGTGGCAGGCGGCATTCTTTTTTACCGGCGCGCTCGGGGCTCTGTGGTTGATGCTCTGGGCGTCAATCGCGCGTCCTCCGTTTCTGCCGGCTTGTCGAACACAAGCCGACGAAAATGTCATGGCCCAACCCGTTTGAGCGCCGGGTGTGGGCTCTCGTGTCCAGTTATGCCTTGCCCGCACTGGCTCCTGGACCCGGTCCTCACGATTCTGCCGCTCTACCTCAATCGCGTGCTTGGCCTGTCGCAGGCGCAGGTGAACCAGATTTTCTGGATTCCGCCGCTCGCCTGGGGGATTGGGTACTTCTTCTGGGGATGGGCGGCCGATCGGTTTGCGGCAAACAATCGTCGCCCAGTGGGGATGTTTGTGCTGCTGACTGTGTGTTCGCTCGCGCTGGGCGCCACGACGTTTACTCGATCGGTTCCACTCACGATGTTCCTGATGTCGTGGGCAACCTTCATTGGGGGCGGATTCCAGATGGTGTCGCTCAAGGTCGGCTCGTATGCGTTCCCGCGCGAGCAGGCCGCCATGATGTCCGGGATTGCCTCCGGATCGTGGGCACTCGTCAACTTCGTCTTCCTGCGGCTCACAGGCCCCTGGTTGAACCAGCAACGTTGGGATGACGTGTTCTGGCTGATCACCGTGTGCCCGGCGATTGGTGTCGCCCTGTGGTTGTTTTTGAGTCGCAACCAGGAAGCCCAGCGAGCGTGAACATCCCATGTAGAGGCGGGTCTTTAGACCCGCCGACAGTCTAGATTCCGTGTAGAAACAACCCGCCGACAGACCTGCCCACTCTTGCCACCGATGAGCCAGTCTGCGCCGCCGACGCCGCTCGTGGAAATGCGCGGGATCTCGAAGTCGTTCCCGGGCGTACGTGCCCTCGACGATGTGTCGTTGACAATCCTCGCGGGCGAAGTCCACATGCTGCTGGGGCAGAACGGGGCGGGGAAGTCGACGCTCATCAAAGTGCTGTACGGAGCCGCACACCCGGAGCACGGCGAGTTCCTGTTTGATGGGCGCCCGGTTCGGATTTCGTCGACGAGCGATGCGCGGCGCCTGGGTATTGCCGTCATCTTCCAGGAATTCTCCCTGGTCCCGTACCTGAACATCGCTCAAAACATTTTTCTCGGTCGTGAAATCAAGGGTCGAGTTCCCGGCGTCATCGATCACCGCCGCATGCATGCCGAGGCCCGTCGGCTTTTGGAGATGCTTGGTTCGTCGCTTGACACGCGCACACCCGCACATTCGCTCGGCATCGCACAACAGCAGATCGTGGAGATTGCCAAAGCCCTCTCGCAGAACGCTCGAATCCTCGTCATGGATGAACCGACAGCAGCCCTCTCGGAGCATGAGATCGCGCGGCTGTTCGATGTGATTCGTACGCTCAAAGCCGACGGCCTGGCCGTTGTCTATATCTCTCACCGGCTGCGTGAAGTCTTCGCCATTGCCGATCGCATCACCGTGTTGCGCGATGGCCGGCGAGTCGCCTCGGTACGCCCCGGCGAGACGAGCATCGACGAGCTGGTGCGGCTGATGGTCGGCCGGGAGGTCGATACGACGTATCGGCACCGGTTCTGCGAAAAGCCCGGCGACGTGGTACTGGCAGTAGAGGATCTGCATGCAGAGAACGGTGTGCGAGGCGTCAACCTCGACGTCCGCGCGGGCGAAATCGTGGGACTGGCGGGTCTCGTCGGTTCGGGACGTTCAGAGGTGGCGCGGGCTATTTTTGGCGCGGACCGTATCAGCCGGGGTCACGTGCGCGTCCTTGGCCAGGAGCTCAAAGATCGTCCAGATATTGCCGTTGGTGTCGGAGTCGGATTGGTACCAGAAAATCGCAAGGCCGAAGGCCTGGCGCTCGTCCGTTCGGTCCACGACAACTTGCTCGTAGCCGGACTGCGGCGACTGTTTCCTGACCGCTGGTATCGATCTGGCGGAGCAGCCAGCGTTGTGAGCGATCTCATCGGGAGACTGCAGATCGTGACGCCCTCGCCATACCGGCTGGCCAGGTTCCTGAGCGGTGGGAACCAGCAGAAGGTCGTGATCGGCAAGTGGCTCAATGCCGGTTCGAAGTTCTACATCTTTGACGAACCAACGCGTGGTATCGACGTGGGCGCCAAAGCGGAGATCTATCGCCTCCTCGAGAACCTGGTGGGACAGGGTGCCGGCGTGTTGATGATCAGCTCGGAGCTGCCCGAGATGGTCGCGGTCTGCGACCGCACGTACGTCATGCACAACAAAATGATCGTCGGCGAGCTGGGACGCGCAGACCTGACCGAGGAGAATATCTTGCGAATGACTCAAAGTCTCAAGTCTGAAGTCTGAAGTCTCAAGAGAAACCAAACTTTGGGTCCTGAGCCTTCGGCCGTTGATCCTTCAGACTTGAGACTTGAGACTTGAGACTTGTGAATATGCCGGGTGTTGCGTATCTTTTCGCCGGCCTCGTCCTTGCGTTCTCCATTTTCGCGCCAGGCTTTGCGTCGGTTCCGAACCTTCTCAACATCGGGGTGCAATCATCGATCCTGCTGTTGTTGGCGCTGCCCATGACGCTCATCATCATGAGCGAAGGGCTCGATCTGTCGATGGGTGCCATGCTCGGGTTGGCCGGCGTGGTTCTGGCGTCGCTTCTGGTCGAAGGCGCATCACTCCTTGCCGCGGCGGGCGCAGCATTAGCCGTCGGGCTGGCATTCGGCGTGGGCAACGGACTTCTGATTGTGACCTTGGGAATTCCGCCGTTTGTGGCAACGCTTGGCACGCTTGGGATTGCGCAGGGGCTGGCGCTCGTAGCCACTGACGGGCAAAGTGTCGTGGGGATTGGGCCACGACTGCCCGAGCTGTACGCGAGCAGCTGGCTCGGTCTCCCGTTTTCGATTGTGGTGGCGATGCTGGCGTATGTCGTCTTTCATGTGGTCTTGTACTACACGCGTTTTGGGACTTACGTGTTTGCGATCGGGGGGCATCGCGAGGCGCTTGGCCTGGCTGGCGTCAGGGTGAATCTGTATCACATCGCGATCTACGCCGTCGCGGGGCTGATGACGGGGTTCGGCGCGTTCGTGTTCACGGGCCGCATGAACGCTGGCCACCCGACCGCAGCACTGGGCATGGAGTTCGATGCCATTGCGGCCGTGATTGTCGGAGGTACCTCGTTCAGCCGCGGCGATGGCTGGTTGCCCGGCACGGTGCTTGGCGTGCTTGCGGTGGGCGTCCTCAAGAACGGCCTGAACGTCATTGCCATCCCGTCATCGCTTCAAGTGGCCAGCATTGGACTGCTTGTAATTGTGGCGTTGCTGATCGATTCGTTTCGAGGCAGACGATGAGGATCTCCGGTCTCGGCTACCGGCTTGCCGGGCTGCTGCTCCTGTCGGCGGCGCTCGCGCTCCTCAGCGATGCGTTTCTGAGTCCATCCAATCTGCTCAACGTGCTCCGCCAGGCCAGCTTGATCTTTCTGCTGGCGTCGGGCGTGACGTTGGTGATTCTTGCGGCCGGGCTGGATCTTTCCATTGGTGCCAATGTCGCCCTGAGTGCCTGCATGACCGCCACCATCATCAAGTTGACGGGCTCCATCTCACTAGGCATTGCCACGGGGCTCGCATGCGGGATCGTCATCGGGCTCCTGAATGGCGTCTTGATTACGGCTCTCCGACTTCCGCCGTTCATTGCCACGTATGGCATGCTCTGGGTGCTGCACGGAGTGACGTACTGGTACATGGCTGGCGACACGATTTACGATTTTCCGCCTGCGTTTCGTGCTCTCGGAAGCGGCTATGCGCTGGGCATTCCCGTTCCGGTCTACCTGATGCTGGCGTGTCTTGCCGCAGGTGGCCTCTTCACCCGATACACTACGTACGGACACGAAATTTACGCGATTGGCGCAAACACCGAGGTGGCACGTCTCTCAGGCATCCCGGTTCGTAACCGGTTGAATCTCGTGTACACGTTGAGCGGTGCCATGGCGGGTTTGGCCTCGATCGTCTATCTTGCGAGGCTGAACTCAGCTGAAGCTGACATTGGTGAGCCCTTGATGCTGCCGGCGATTGCCGCAGTGCTCATCGGCGGCACCTCGCTCTTTGGTGGTGTCGGCAGCTTGTCAGGGACGCTGGTCGGCGCGCTATTCTTGACGCTGGTCCTGAACGGAATGAACCTGCTGACGGTTGGTGCCAACTGGCAGCCGCTTGTGACCGGCGTCATTGTCATCGTGGCAGCGCTGCTCGATATCCTCACGCGCCGACAGACTGAATAGGAGGGGTTAGGAGAGGTTAGGAAAGGTAAGGTTAGGAGAGGTTAGGAATACGTAGGGCGGACCCTTGGGTCCGCCGGGAGAAACTGATGAAATACTCGAGGAGCCTGACGTTGATCCTGCTCGCGGCTCTCTGCATCGTCGGGGCGACGTGTGCGAGGGGCGGTGACAATCAACTGGGCGACCAGGTCGCACTGTTTACCAAGAACCAGACGAACCCTTACTTTCAGTCGATCCGACTTGGCGCCGAAAGTGCGGCCAGCCAGATGAAGGCCGGCGTGGTTCACTATGTTCCGACCAAGCCCGACAGCATTCCGGAGCAGATGAGCCAGATCGAGGATGCGATCATCAAGCGGCCCACGGCGGTCGTCTTCATCCCCGTGGATTTCAAAGCCATGGTCCCCGGGGTGCAAAAGCTCAACGCGGCCAGTATTCCGGTCGTCAATCTCACGGATCGATCGGCCGGCGGGCAATTTGTCAGCTTTGTCGGCTGTGATGATGAACGTCTCGGGCTGAGTGCTGGGCGCTATCTTCTTCAACATCTCAACGGCAGAGGCAATGTGATCATCATCGAGGGCGTTGGGGGTTCTGCCAATAGCGCCGCACGCGTCAGGGGCTTCCAGCAAGCTATCAGCGAATTCCCAGACGTGAAGCTTATGGCATCCCAGCCCGGAAATTTCCAACGGCTGCAGGCGCTGCAGGTCACGGAGAATCTTCTGCAGGCGCATGCCCAGATTGACGGCGTGTTGGCCGCCAACGATGCCATGGCACTGGGGGCGATTGAAGCCCTGGACGGCGCGAACCGCAAGGCAGCCGTCATTGGCATCAACGGGACGAAAGAAGCGGTCGACGCCATCAAGGCGGGCAAGCTCCTGGCGACGGTCGACTGCAACGGCTTCGAGCAGGGATGTATTGGGGTGATGACCGCGATTCGCCACCTTCGCAGCCTTCCCGTACCCAAAGAGTTTGCATTCCCTCAGCCGGTGATTGATCGTTCGAACTACGGGGACCTGGACGTACCGGATGCGCAGCGCAGCTGTCCGATGTGGGAGGACCTTGTGAAGGAGTGAGGCTCCCTGGAGGAGCAAGTCATGCATACGAAACTCCGGCTCGCGGTCGGGTTTGCGGTTCTGTACTCCTTCCACACGGCCATCGGGGCTGCGACATCTGCAGGGCCGGCGGCGCAAGCTCCCGAGTCCGCTTCCAAACCGTCTGGAAAGGTATGGATCGGGCGTTACGCCGAATTTGAAGAGTGCGTCCGGACGTCTCCGGTTGTTCGCGACCAGGTCACCCCGGTCGGCGTGACGCGACCCAGACGCATCTATTTCAAGGAAGGTGGCCTGTGCGGCGCTGCCTTGTACAGCGACCAACGAACCAGCCGCGAGTCGGGTTATCTCGAGAGCTACCAGTCCAGAATCGCGGCGTACGAAATCGACAAGCTCCTCGGGCTGGACATGGTGCCCCCCACCGTCGAGCGTGAGCACGGCGGCACGAAAGGTGCCGCCCAACTCTGGGTGGACAATGCAGTCTTTCGGAAGGAGCTGGAGGGCCAGCGGTCCCCAGACCTCGAGGGTTGGAACATGCAGATGCGCCGCTGGCGGGTGTTCGACAATTTCGTTGCCGATCTCGATCCGAATGCGGGCAACCAACTCGTCGTGCGTGATCCGGTGTGGCAGCTCGTTCTTGTGGATCACTCACGCGCCTTCTCGAGCGTCACGCGGATGGTCTTTGACATGGAACGTATCGACCGGCCGTTTTACGATCGCCTCAAAGCGCTCGACAAACCCACGCTCGACGCCAGCATCGGCAAGCTCGTCCTCGACGGCTCCCGGTCGCTCCTTCGCCGCCGCGACATCATCGTCGCCCACTTCGACAAGCTCGTGAAGGCAAAGGGCGAGGCGGCGGTATTCGGGAACTGACAGCCGCTCGGGTTTCGAGTGCCTGAATGTTCAACGCTGAGGACGCTGGGGTCGCGGAGTGCGCAGAATCTCTTGAAAAAGAATTCTGCGGCCTCTGCGGATACTCTGCGATCTCTGCGTGAAGCCTTAAGAGGAAGGTTACGGAACGACCGGTGCGACGTACTCGAGCGTGTAGTTCAGGATCCACACCAGGAACAGGACCAACGGCACGTGAATCACGAACTGCAGCGTCGAATACCCCACGATATCGCGCGCCTTCAGACCGAGAATCCCAAGCAGAGGAAGCATCCAGAACGGGTGGATGAGGTTGGCAAGCGCTTCTGTGGCGTTATAGGTCTGCACGACCCAGCCCAGATGAACTTCCAGTGACTTGGCGGCCTCCAGCAGGTAGGGGGCTTCGATCAGCCATTTCCCTCCGGCTGACGGCACGAAGAGACCGAGAGCCGCCGAGTAAATTCCGACCAGTACGGGAAACGTGTGCTGATTCGATACGGCGACAAAGAAATGTGCCAGCTCCCTGGCCAGGCCCGATTCGGTCATCATCTTCACGATGCCGGCGTAAAGGGGATACTGCACGAGAACGCCCGCGACCGACGGCACCGCTGCGGCAATGGCGGTGACAAACGACTTGGGACGCCAGTGGAGCAGCAGCCCTGCGACGAGAAATGCGAACACGTAGTGGTTCAACTCGAGCAGCACGCTTGGTCCGAACATCGCAACTTCTCGAATCAAGTACGCGATGCCCATACCGGAAACCAGCACGGTCAGAATCGGACTGTGCTCCAGCCGCTCACCCGGTTTCTCCGCTCGGCCGACATCCCGTGCGGGCGGTTGATAGGTCACTCCCATATCGCTCATGCCGCGCGCTTGAGCGGCGCTGGGGGCCGAGTAGTACGAGATGGCCATCGACGCCAGCAGCAGCACGGCGGCCATCAGCAGGCTTTGCCAGAGGCCTAATGTCTCCCCCAGGGGAATCACGCCGCTGATTTGCCGGATTGACTGCGGAAGTGACGCCGGAGCGGCCATGATCAAGGCTGCTGATGACGACAACCCGAGCGCCCAGACGCTCCCCACGCCAAGGTACGCCGCGGCGCCGATAGCCCGGTAGTCTGCACCTCGAACGCGGTGAGTGACCTCACGGGCGAGCAGCCCGCTGAAGATCAGGCTGAAGCTCCATGAGAGCAGCGACGACAACATGGAGAACAACCCCACGAACGCTGCCGCTCCTCGTCCGTCCTTTGGGATCCCCGCCATCCGTCTGATCACTGCATAGACGGGTGGCGCTGTGGCCACCGCGTAGCCCGTGACAATGATCATCGTCATCTGCATGGTGAAGGCGACGAGGTCCCAGAAGCCGGCTCCGAACCATTGCGCCGTTTGCACCACCGGCGAGCCAATTGCCACGCAGGCGGCAAAGACCACTCCAACTGCCACAAGCGCCAACGCAAAGGCATCGGGAAACCATCGCTCGAACCAGTCCGAGAGTCGCAGGCCAAGCGTGGCCAGCCAGGAACTCACGCTGCTCTCGGCAGATTTCGAGACGGGTGATGACGGTGTCACGGGGCGGGAATGATATCAAATGGCGATGCGGTCACAGGCCGTTTCCATAGAGCTTGGGCTATAGTGCTCCACAGCCAAGCGCTCGGTTCCCAAAAGCTCAACGGAGATCGCGAACCCGCGGACACCGCAGAAGAGATCTTTAGCTAAATACTTCTCTGCGACCTCCGCGCCCCTCGACTTTGCTCAGGGCGCCCTGAGCGATCCTCGAAGGGGCGATCCCAGCGTCCTCGGCGTAAAAATCACAGGCTACCCATGGACAAGACCACCAAGAACATGAAGCTGCCGACGACCATTACCGGGTCGCTCCCACGACCCGTGTGGTACACGGAAAACCTCGGCGCGCGGTCGTTCCGCGATGCCATTTCGGACGCGCGCTATCGGGAACAGTACACGGACGCCGTTGGCACGAATGTCCGTGATCAGGAGCGGGCCGGGCTCGATATCGTGACGGATGGCGACGCGCGATTCGATACCGACGTTGGCGGCATGAGCTGGTTTCAGTACCCGGCCCGCCGATTCCAGGGCCTGGCGGGAGGTGACTACTTCAAGACACGGAAAGGGTATGGGGGGACGGCCAAGGGAGACCTCATTTTCGAGGTCATGGAAAGCCGGATCATGCCGCGGTGCGTGGGCAAGATCGAGCGCGGACCCTTGCACTACACCTCGCTCTGGAAAGTCGCGCAGGGCATGACCGATCGACCGGTGAAGTTCGGCACGATCACCCCGGAACTGATCGGTACTTCAATCGGCAACGATCATTACGCCAACCAGGAACAGCTCCTTCGTGACATCAGCCACGCCATGCGTGAAGAGCTCCTCGAGCTGGCCCAGGCGGGCTGCCGCATCATTCAGATGGAGGAGCCCAACATTCATCTGATCGGCATCCAGCGGGGCGGTGGCATTCAGTTCCCTGTCGAGTTCTTCGTGGACTTGTTCAACCAGACCGTCCAGGGCCTGCGGAGCCTTACCGAGGTCTGGTGCCACACGTGCTGGGGCAATCCGGCGCAACAACGCCTGTTTGCCACGAACCAGTCTTACCAAGCGGCCTTGCCTCATTTGAACAAGCTGGATGTCGATGTGCTGACCTTCGAGTGTGCCGGCACGGATGGGATGGACCTCGAGCTGATCGGACACCAGATCACCGACAAGAAAATTGCAATTGGCGTCGTCGATCATCGCAATCTGCAGGTGGAGCGACCCGAGCAAGTTGCGGCTCTGGTGCGAAAGGCCTTGAAGTACATTCCGGCCGATCGATTGATTCTCTCGAGCGACTGCGGCTTTGGCCGGGAAGGCATGAGCCGCCGCATCGCCTTCTACAAGATGGTGTCGATCGTGCGCGGCGCCAACCTGGTTCGGAAGGAACTGGGGCTGCCGGAAGCCCCGTGCCTGGCTGCGGACCCGCGATACGCGCTGGCGGAAGAACTGTAGTGTTCACGGGACGCGGATCATCGCGGATTCACGCGGATCTTTTTGCCCTGCGTGTCAGAACCTCCGAGCAGACGCGCGTCGCCCTGCGTGAGCGACCGGCCGCGCCGCAGGCGCGCGGGGAAGGCCGAACCGTCGAGAAGAAGAGCGTGGCCTACTTCGACACGACGCTCTTCTTCTCGACGGTTCGCCCTTCCCCGAGCCTGGCTCCGCCAGGCTGCCGGTCGCCATCCGCGTTTATCCGCGTGATCCGCGTCCCGTGATTCAGATGGCCGGCGGCTGCGCACGCTCGTTGAATTCGAACGCGACCGATCCCTAGACTTGGACTTTGCTTGTACAGGATACTAACGTGCTGTTCATGCAACGTCTCACGGTCACATTCGTGACCGCAACCGATTACTGACAACGGGTTTCAATCCGATGGCGAATCTTGGCTACGTGGGCCTGGGCGTGATGGGTGGTCGAATGGCGCTCAGGCTGATCGAAAAAGGTCACACGGTGACCGGCTACAATCGCACGCGCTCGAAGGCGCAGTGGTTGCTGGACAAGGGCATGAAGTGGGCCGACTCGCCTCGTGCCGTGTGCCAGGCCGCCGATGTCGTGTTTGTGATGGTCACGAATTCGTCGGCAGTCGAAGATGTGGCGTATGCGGCCGACGGGTTGCTCGCGGGCATCGGGGCTGGCAAGGTGATCATCGACATGAGTACCGTCAGCCCGGCCGTCAGCCGCGCCTTGGCCGCGAAAGTTCGCGAGAAGGGTGGCGACATGGTCGACGCGCCGGTTTCCGGCAGCGTGGTCACACTCGAGCAGGGCAAGCTCTCGGTCATGGTGGGGGGCAGTCCGGCCACCTTCCAGCGCGTCAAACCAATATTGGACGACGTCGGACCAAAGGTGACGCACGTCGGCGACAACGGGCTCGCTCTGTCGATGAAAATCGCGACCAATCTCAGCCTGGTCATCCAGATGCTGGCATTCTCGGAAAGCGTGCTGCTGGCGGAAAAGGCCGGGATTGCCCGCGAGACCGCCGTGGACGTGCTCACCCACAGTGCCATCGCCTCCCCAATGGTGCAGTACCGCGGGCCGATGGTGCTCAAGATGCCGGACGAGGCCTGGTTCGATGTCAACATGATGCAGAAGGACACGCAACTTGCGCTGGAGATGGGACGGCGGCTGGACGTGCCGCTACCGCTCACAGGCATCGCCAACGAGTTTCTGACAGCGGCCAGGGCCATGGGGCTGGCAAAAGAGGACTTTGCGATCGTGTTCAAGGTGCTGGCCCAGATGTCAGGAGTGACCGCATGAGCAGTGTGACGAACCGATCACAGGTTGACGCGGCGGTCAGCACCGACAAGCTGATCCGCATGTACCGGCAGATGATGGCAATTCGCCTGTTCGAAGAGCGGGTCAACGACCTCTACACGCGCGCCCTGATGCCGGGATTGGCCCACCTCTATATCGGTGAAGAGGCGGTGGCGGTCGGGATCTGCGAGACGCTGAATACCGACGACTACATTACGAGCACGCATCGCGGTCACGGGCACTGTCTGGCCAAGGGCGCCTCACCGGATCGCATGTTTGCCGAATTGCTCGGAAAAAAGGCCGGCTACTGCAAAGGCAAGGGCGGATCGATGCACATTGCGGACCCGGCCACCGGCAATCTCGGCGCGAACGCGATTGTCGCCGGAAGCGCGGGGATTGCCACCGGCGCGGCGTTCTCTGCCAAGTACCTCGGCACCAAGCAGGTCGCCGTCTGTTTTTTGGCGAAGGTGCGCTCGGCCAAGGTGTGTTGTACGAAGAGATGAACTTGGCCCAACTGTGGAAGCTGCCGGTCATCTACGCCTGCGAAAACAACATGTACAACGAGTACACGCACTACTCGGAGACGACGGCCGGCGAGATCCTGTCACGGCCGGCGGCGTTTGGCATTGCCGCCGAGAGCATCGACGGCCAGAACGTGCGCGCCGTGTATCAGGCAGCCCGCAAGTACATCGAGCGTGCGCGCGAGGGCGACGGCCCGGCGTTCCTCCTGCTGAACACGTATCGATATCGTGGCCACCACGTTGGCGACATTGCACGTGAGTACTATCGTTCCAAGCAGGAAGAGCAGGGCTGGGCATCCGATCGCGACCCCATCAAAATCCTGACCGGCTGGTTGCTGGACAACAAAATTGCCGACCAGAGTACGCTGGATGGCATCAACGACGAATTGACGGCTCAAATGGATGCGGCGGTCGAATTTGCCATCCAGGCCCCCTTCCCAGCGACCCCATGAGGTGGAGCAGGACATCTATGCCTGACACTGCAACGGCTTCGACTGTCCGCGAGTTGGGCTTTGGCGAGGCCATTCGTGAGGCGCTTGCCGAGGAGATGCGTCGGGACCGACGCATCTGCTTGCTGGGTGAAGACGTCGCCGAGGCAGGTACGACCTTTAAGGTTCTGAAGGGGCTTGTCGAGGAGTTCGGCAGAGATCGAATCATCGATACGCCGATTTCAGAAGCCGGGTTCACCGGAATCGGCGTTGGAGCTGCGATGACGGGCGTGCGTCCCGTCATCGACATCATGTTCGGCGACTTTCTGACGCTGATCATGGATCAGCTCGTCAACCAGGCAGCCAAGATCCACTACATGTCGGGCGGACTCTGGAAGGTGCCGCTCGTCGTTCGAGCCACGCTGGGCGCAACCCGACGGTCGGGCTCGCAGCATTCACAGTCGCTTCACGCCTGGCCGAGTCACATTCCGGGGCTGAAGGTCGTCGTGCCGTCAACGCCGTACGACGCGAAGGGATTGCTCAAGAGCGCGATTCGCGACGACAATCCCGTGGTCTTTTTCGAAGACAAGATCAGCTACACGAAGGTGAAAGGGCCAGTCCCGTCCGAGGAATACACGATTCCCCTCGGCGTGGCTGACGTCAAGCGGGAGGGCCGTGACATCAGCATCGTTGCCACGAGCAGCATGGTGCAGGTTGCGCTGGCCGCCGCCGGGATGCTCGAAGAGGTCGGGATCAGCGTGGAAGTCGTGGATCCGCGAACGACCTGGCCACTCGATGAAAAAACACTCGTCGAATCGGCCAAGAAAACGTCGCGGGTCATCGTCATGGACGAGGGATACGGTCGGTACGGTGTCGGGGCCGAGTTGGCCGCTGTGATTGCCGAGGGCGCGTTCTATCATCTGGATAGCCCCGTGACCCGGCTCTGCGCGATGCACGTGCCTGTGCCGTTTTCACCGCCGCTCGAAGACGCGACCGTCCCCACGGAACGTCAGGTCGTCGATTTGGCGAGAAAGTTGTGTAACCGGTGACGGCTGAAGGCCCTGATGGCTGATAGCTGAAGGCTAATTGGAGGCAGATCGTGGCACTCAGAACTTACGGAACGATGGCGGTCGATTGGGAGCAGCGCATCGATTTCGACAGATTGCGCCGCGAACGCCTGGCTCGTGTGAAGGAATTGCTCGAGAAGTCCGAAATGGGCTCGGTCCTTTGCTTTGATATGAACAACGTGCGGTACATCACCGCCACGCATATCGGCACCTGGGCTCAGGACAAGATCAGCCGCTTCACGCTGCTGCCACAGAAGGATGAACCGATCCTCTGGGACTTTGGCTCGGCCGCGCGCCATCATCAGCTCAATTGCCCCTGGCTCGGCGAGCGATCGCGTGCAGGAATCCCGCTGATGCGCGGTGCGATGTCCCCGGAGATGGGCCGAGCGGAGGACGTCGCAAAAAAGATTCGGATCGAGCTCGAAAAGCGAGGCTTGCACAAAGACCCGATTGGTGTGGACGTCGTCGAGCCGCCGGTGTTGTTTGCGCTCCAGAAAGAGGGGCTGACGATCGTCGACGGTCAGCAGCTCATGTCGGATGCGCGCGAGATCAAGACGCAGGACGAGATTTCGCTGCTGACGCACTCGGCCGCAATGGTGGACGCGGCCTACCACGAGCTGTACCAGGCCATGCGTCCGGGCCTGCGTGAAAACGAGGCGGTCGGCCTGGTAGCAAAAGTTCTCTACGATCTCGGCTCGGAGTATGTGGAAGGGGTCAATGCCATTTCGGGCGAGCGTTGCAGTCCACATCCTCACGTGTTCTCGGATCGGATGCTGCGGCCCGGCGATCCCGTCTATTACGATGTCCTCCATTCGTACATGGGATATCGGACCTGCTACTACCGGTGCTTTGCCGTCGGGTCCGCGTCGCGCGCGTTGAACGACGCATACAAGCGCTGTCGCGACTATCTGGACGCGGCAATCGAACTGGTACGGCCGGGCCGGACGACGGCAGAAATTGCCGCCGTGTGGCCAAAAGCCCAGGATTTCGGGTTCCCAAGCGAAGAAGCCGCGTTCGCGCTCCAGATGGGCCACGGCATTGGTTTGGCGATCTGGGAGAAGCCGATGATCAGCCGACTCGTGTCGCTGGAGCACCCGCACGAGATCAAACCGGGTATGGTGTTCGCGCTCGAAACGTTCTGGCCTTCTACGGATGGATGGAGCGCTGCGCGAATCGAAGAAGAGATCGTCGTGACCCCAACCGGTCACGAAGTCATCACTCGGTTCCCGGCCGAAGAACTCCTCGTGGCAGGCGCATCGTACGTCACGGTCAGCGGACCGCTCCCGACCACGCGCGAGCTCGAACCGCCTCCGAGTCAGCACGTCAAAGACATGATCAACGCCAGCGCAAAAGGCGAGGGAGTCGGAGCGTCGCGCTAAAAGCGCATTTACCACGGCGGTCACAGAGGTCACAGAGCAAATTTAGTTGGTGTCTCTGCGTCCTCCGTGTCCTCTGTGGTTATCCGGGACATTGCCTATGGCTGTGAGCGTCGTGATGCCGGCCCTCGAGATGGCCCAGGAAACGGGCAAGCTCGTGGCCTGGCTGAAGAAAGAGGGAGAACCGGTCAAGAAGGGCGAAATGCTGCTGGAGGTCGAAACCGACAAGGCGGTTGTTGAAGTCGAAGCCCTGGCGGACGGCATTCTGGCGGGCGTGACGGCTCAGACTGGCGATGTCGTGCCGGTCGGAACGACGATTGCCTGGTTGGTCAAACCTGGCGAACCTCCCCCTGCGGCCCCTGCATCCGCGACAGCTCAAACGGGACGTCGCATGGAAGCGGGGCCAGTTCAGCCTGTCCCCGATCCTTCGAGTGCTCCAGCGACCGCTGCATCCGGCAGTCTCCGGATTTCGCCCAAAGCCCGTCGCCTTGCCAGGGAACGCGGCGTCGATGTGAGTCGGCTGCGCGGGATCCGGCGCAGGGGGAGAAATCCTGGCGGACGATGTATTGGCCGCCTCGCAAGTGGCACCGGAACTCGGCTCCAGTGCAGCGACCGCTGGCCAGGCCGCTCGGTCGGTCGCGGACATCCCGTCGTCTCTGAGCGCGATTGGTCGTCTCATGGCAGAGCGGACGACCCAGAGTTGGACGACGGTGCCACATTTTTTCGTCACGCGCGACGTCGATGCGCGATCGCTTGTGGTGGCTCGCGAACGATTCGTCGCAACCGTCGAACAGTCGCGTGGTGTCAAACCGACGCATACCGACCTGCTGGTGGCTCTCGTCGCGCGGGCGCTCCGCCATCATCCACGGATGAACGCGAGCTGGACCGGGGACAGCATTAGAGCCAATCCCGACATCAACATTGGCATTGCGATGGCTGTCAACGACGGTGTCGTCGCGGCTGTCGTGCCAAAAGCCGACGGCGCCAGCATCGGTGACATCGCCGTGCGGAGACGCGATCTGACCGAGCGTGCACGGACCAACCGTCTCCAGCCGGCCGACATCACAGGTGCCACCTTCACGATCAGCAATCTCGGCATGTACGAGGTGGACGCATTCACGGCGATTATCGTCCCGCCCCAAGCCGGTATTCTTGCGGTTGGTGCGATTACCAACCGTGTCGTGCCCATCGACGGGGAAGCGGGCGTGGGCATCGGCGTGCGGCCGATGATCAGCATCACCCTTTCATGTGATCACCGCGTAGTCGATGGGGCGCGGGGAGCCGCCTTCCTCAACGACGTCGTCAAAGCAATCCGCGAGCCCGACAAGTGGCTCGCTTGACGGCCGGTCTGACCCGGCGGGTCTAAAGACCCAGTTTTTGTAGAGGCGGGTCTTTAGACCCGCCGAGGAACAACGATGAATCTTGGACTGAAAGGCCGTACGGCGGTCGTCACGGGAGGCAGCAAGGGCATCGGCAAGGCGATCGCGAAGAGCCTCGCCGGTGAGGGTGCCAACCTGGTGCTCCTTGCGCGAGGCAAGGAGCTGCTCGACAAGGCTGCTGAGGAGATCAAGAAGTCCGGGGTTCGTGTGCTGGCAATCTCAGCCGACATCACCAACGCGGTCTCGATTGGCGCGGCGGCCAAAGCCGCCGCAGACGAATTCACGACGATTCATGTCGTCGTCAACAATGCCGGGGGCCCGATCCGGCGGATGGAACGTCAGATCACCTGGCCCGATTCGGAATGGCTCGACGACGTGAATCTGAAGACGATCGGCATGCTGCGCGTGGTGCAGGCGTTTCTGCCGCACATGCCTCGAGACGGCAGCGGCCGCGTCATCAATATCAGCGGGATTGCCGGCACCAGCGTCTTCGTCCCTGCGCTCACGCACGGTATCAACAACGCCGCGATGAATCACGCGACGACGTACCTGGCTCAGGATCTGGCAGGTGAACAGATCACGGTCAACGCCGTCGTGCCGGGAGTGATCCGAACGGAGTGGCGCGAGGCGTGGGCCGAGAACATGGGGAATCAGCGGGGAAAGACGAAGGCCGACTTTCTGGCCGACTACTGCAAGAGCATGGGCATTGTGACCGGCCGTCTGGGAACCGTGGAAGAGGTCGCGGACGCCGTCGCATTCCTGGCGTCGGACCGTGCGCGATACATCACCGGGGCGAGGATCCCCGTGGACGGCGGGCACAGCGTCAATGCGAGGCCGTGAATCATGAATAGGGTTCTAGGGTTCCAGGGTTCCAAAGTTCCAAGGTTTTAACGAACCTTAGAACGGTAGAACCCTAGAACCCTAGGACCCCGTTATTTCGTCGGTTTCTTGCCGCTTGGAGCCGGCGCCAGGCGATCGGTCGCGAACCACCTCGTCAGCGCCTCGGCCTCGGCCCGGCTGATCAGCGGCTCATCCGAATTGCGCCACCGGCGGCCCGGCAACGGTTCCGACGTTCGTCGCAGGCCGGCCAGAAACGAGGCCGCCGCTGCACTGATTCTCTGTGGACGTTGTTCCATGGCTGCGGAATCTCCTTACAAATTGCGCTTCTATGACTTTGTCTTGGCTACAACCGCCTCGGAGGGCGGTGTGTCCAGAAACCGTGATGGGCTCAGCACGACCTGATCGAATCCGACCCCTTCCATTCCCGCCTGAATGCGGACCGTGACTGTGCCGCCGTTTTTGAACGACACCAACGCCGGTCCCGACTGAGCGTCGCACCCCACCCATTTCCAGCCTTCCGAGGTGGATCCGCGAGCCGTCAGATAGCTCCCAGTCCCGGGCTTATACGCTTCCTTGTTCCCTTTGTCGACGGCATCCGTGAACTGCACGAACACCATGTTGGCCTGTGACTTGCCCTTCGGTGGCCCGACCTTCATGTGGACCCAGCACCGATACGGGACCGCACGCTGGACCTGGACTGTGAATGTCACATGCGGGTCGTCCTCGGGCGGAGGATCCAAGACGTCGCCGCGGTTGGGGTAGCCAACCAGCTTGCCCCCGGGCGACGCTGAGTCGGTCCAGAAGGCGAACTCTGACAACGCACTGTTCGCGAGGTCGGCCACATGGACGACGACATCCGCGCCCGTCGCCGCAGGTTTGGCCTGACCCTCACCGGCGGCCGACATCGCGGTCACGACGCCAAGCACAGCCACGACTGTCGCGGCCACACGGATGAGGGCGCCAGGAAACTTCGTAAACACGCTTTGAAACAACAGAAAGTTACAGATCCACCGCGCCATACCCATGCGCCTCCTTGCGAACGTGCTACTAAGTGAGACGCGAGAAATTTTGCCAATGGCAGCAACATGGGTCAATTCCACGAAAGAGGTAGCCCAAACGGGTGATTCGACTTTATAATTCTGCACATTTCTTCCCTCCCTCCCCCGGGGTCGGCGAGCTCTATCGTTGTCGCGCGTAGTCGAACACGTTCCTCACCAAAGCGCCTGAGGTGCATCCATGAGGATCGTCGAGCCGACGCTCAAAGAACGTGCAGACCATCTCTACCGGCGGCTGCTCCTGCTCCAGCGCGTATTTCCAGCCACGCGTGAGGTGGACGTCGAAGACGTGGAATGGCTCGGGACGAGTGATGGGACACAGGCCCTGGCGCTCTGCGGCGCGATCCGTGAAGTCCTTGACGAGCTCATCGGCCACGCTAAAGCTCTGACCGCTGTGCCCTTACCCCTCAGCGAGTGGCGCCCCGGCGACAAATCAGACGATGAACGGTGGCGCGCGCTCACCGAGCTGGAGCGCCGGGAGGTGATGTCGCTCCTCTCGAGCTATGAAAATCTGGTGTCGTGGGTCGAGGGTGAGAGGCGGCGAACGCCGGTGTTAGCCGCTCCAGGCGAGGTGAGTCCGTGGGGGATTGATATCCACCCACCGGACCCCCCCAGGGAGGCTCGCGAGGGCGTGGAGTACCTCAAGGCTGAACGCGCCCGAATCGACCGATTCCGTCACGAAATGGGGTTTCTCGACAAGAGAAGGAACGGGGATACCTGAAGATCTCCGTAGCGCGGGGTCTTTAGACCCCGTGCGTCGTGCACGACCGCCGTCCTAGGGCACCAAGGTCATTTGCCCGCAACTGGCCTGTGGTGCCGGGTACGGAGCAGTGACCGCCCGCACGACCTCCGCCGCCATAAAGCTGTACCCCGCGTCATTTGGATGGAAGCCATCTGAGGACAGGCTCGACCGCTGGTAGTAGCGGGCATCACACATCATGTCGATGACCGTCACATTTTGTGAGACGAGCGCGTTGATGACCGTCGTGGTCATCCCCACCGAAATGCGCTGGGCGGCCTGACGTTGCGCGAGCGACGCGCCGGCAAGGTAGGGCAGACCCCCAAGGTTCGGAAGGTTCAGGACCACAATCCTCGCAGAAGGTGCGCGCGCACGGATGATGCCCAGGAGCGTGGCAAAGTTCGTCCCAAACAATTGGACCTGGGTGTTGATGTATCCAATCGGATCGCTCCCACCGGCTCCAGCACCAAGTGCGGTCGTGATCGTATTGACTTCGTTGCCGCCAGCAAAGATCGTCACGAGCGTCGATTCCTGCAGCGTGAACGGCGCTTCCTGCACAATGAAATTGGCGACAATCCCGCGATTGTACTGGTTTCCGAGATTCTGAAATTCAGGGCCGATGACGGCTCCTGGTATGCCCATATTCCGCAACGTGACCGTGAATCCCTGTCCCTGCAGTTGCCGCGTTGCGACATTCACGTAACTCATGCCGTTTGGGCACTCTACAAATGGAGCGCATTCGACGCTCGATCCCACCCCGTTTGCGTCGCTTGCGCCGAGGGCCGTATACACGAGGGTTGAGTTGGGCGTGGGAAAACCGCTTGGACCGGCGGGGCTTTTCTCGCACGCCGAGGCAGTCAGCGCAAGAGCCAGCCATACGCAGGCGAGTGCCCGTCTCGACTCGCGGCGCGTGGATTGTGTCTTCGGGATTCTCTGTCTCGGATGGGTCTCCATCACCATGCGGTCATCGCCTCGTCAAACAGTTTTGTGAGTATGTCCGGCCCGGCTGGGCGCGGAGCGAGCGTCGTCAACCGCTGCTGGACCAGCGTGCCTTCGACCAGCGCCGGAATGTCAGAAGGTGTGTAGCCCACCTCGCGCAAGCCGTTGGGCGTGTTGAGTCGCTGCATGAACCAGATGATGCGATCGGCCAGAATGTTTCCCGCATCCTCGAGTCGACACCCGGACACATCCACGCCAAGTGCCTGTGCCGCATCGAGGTGGCGGACCGGATTGGCAGGCGCCGTAAAGCGGAACACTGCCGGAGCGTTCAGAATCACAGAAAACCCATGCGGCACGAGTGGGTGATCAGGGTCGTAGCCAGGGGCCGTGTAGCTCCTGACATTTCCCGAGACCGGGTATGACATCGCATGCGGCAGATGCACCCCGGCGTTCCCGAAACCAACCCCGGCGTACGAGGCTGCAAGCAGCATGTTGGCGCGAGCTTCGTCGTCGGCTGGATCTTCGACCGCGCGTACCAGAAACTGCGCGACCATTCGCAGCGCCTGCAGAGACCAGACGTCGCTCACGGGGTTGGCGCCTTGATACGCGGGACGCTGAGCGGGTCGATCGGGACGCGGCCTCTGCGTGTAGGGAAGCGCCGTGTACGACTCGATGGCGTGACACAGAATGTCCAGCCCCGATGAAGCAGCGACCTGGGGCGGCATCGTGCGCGTGTTGTCAGGATCGAGAAAGCCCAGCGTAGGCTTCAGCCTGCGGCTGGCAATACCGGTTTTCACGCGCAGGCTGGTCACGTCGAACACACTGACGCCGGTTGTCTCGCTGCCGGTACCGGCCGTTGTTGGAACGGCCATCAACGGCTTCAGCATGCCGGGAACCGGCAAGCCCTTCCCCACAGGCCGATTGACGTAGTCGAGAAAATCAGCAGGTGGGTACGTCGTGTAGAGATTGACCGCCTTGGCGGTGTCGATGGTCGAACCACCACCGACGGCTACGAACGCATCGGCCCCCGCCTGGCTTGCGAACCGAATGGCATCCAGAAAGGCGTGGTCCGTTGGTTCCACCTGGACACGGTCGTACAGCACAGCTTCCACTCCACTTGCCGCCAATGATTCCAGCACGATCTGGACCGGTCTCAGACGGCCGATCGTTCTATCGGTCAACACCAGCGTCCTGCGTATCCCCAGGTCGGCGAGATCCATGCCGACCTCGCGCGTGACGCCCACGCCGAACCGGACAGACGAAAACGCGGTCTCAAAGGCAAGGTCATTCGTCATACATTGGCTATACTGGCGATGAGGAGAGCGGTCCGTCGATCGAGTTTATCATCCGCGCAGGGGTGTCGATCGACACGCAGCCCCGCAAGAAAGGAACGGGCACCAGTGAGAATTGTTGCAACCGCAATCGCGGCTTTGATCTTTGGCGTCTCGTTGCTACTGCTCGATGCTCCTCTCCGCGCTCAACAAGAATCGAGACGGGTCGAGCGTGCGCCTTCCGTCGGACCTGCGGGTCCTGCACCGCGGCTGCCGAATGGCAAGCCGGATCTCAATGGGGTCTGGCAGGGGCCCTACGTGCCCGACATGACTCGGAACGATCGCGGCAACAAAGGCGTGGGAGAGCTTCCGTACACCGCATGGGGTCTTCAGCAATGGAAGAACTACGACCCTGTGAACGGCGATTACACGGGGAGCTGTTTACCATACGGGATGGTACGGTCGATCAACGTGCCGTATCCATTCAGGATTATTCAAAGCGATGCGCACATCGCGCTGTTGTTCGAGGCGAACACATGGTTTCACGTGATTCCCGTCGATGGAAGTGATCATCCGAAGGATCTCGAGCCGACGTGGTTCGGCCACTCGGTGGGAAAGTGGGACGGTGACACCCTTGTCGTGGACACGATCGGTTCGAACGGCTACACGAAACTCGACACGGTCGGCCATCCGCACAGCGATCAGCTTCATGTGGTTCAGACGTTCCGCCGGATCGACGCCAGTCGCATCGCGCACACCATGACCATCGACGATCCAAAGACATATACAAAGCCGTGGATTTCCGAGCGGACCCTAACGCTCCAGGGCGGTGATCTGATCGAGTATTCCTGCGAAGAGAACAACAAAGGGCTTTGGGAAGGCCGCATCAAGCGCTGGTCGCCTCCGGAGCAGAAGTAGGGTAGGTCGCGGATGCCCGCGGATCTCTTCGAATCACGGGACGCGGATCAACGCGGATTTACGCGGATCTTTTCCGATGAGTTCTATCGCTTTGGTCGCACTGCAGATCCTCGGCGCCAGTAGGCGACCGGCCTCTGCCAGGCCGCCGGTCGCCGTTGTTCCTCAAGATCCGCGTGATCCGCGCTAATCCGCGTCTCGTGATCCGTTCCTCTCCAGCCCGCCGATGGGTTTCGAGGCAGGGTCGGGATATAATTGAAGTTCGCTAACGTACTCTGAAATGCCAAAGTGAGAGAAAGATCATGAGTCATTGCATTCCGGAACCCACGACGATTGCCGACACCGAGGTTCAGCAGCTGGTGGCCAGGGCCAGGGTCGCCCAGGCTGCGTTTGAGTCCTTCTCGCAAGAGCAGGTTGATGCCATCGTCAAGGGCGTCGGCAAGTATGTGTACGACAATGCCGACATGCTGGCGAGAATGGCCGTGGACGAGACCGGTATCGGTGTCTACGAGGACAAGATTCTGAAGAACAAGGGGAAGGCCCGGATCATCTGGAACAGCCTGAAAGGGAAGAAGTCACGCGGAGTCATTGGCGAAGATCCCGAAACCAATCTGCAGTTCGTGGCGAAGCCGATGGGTGTCGTTGGGGCAGTCACACCAGTCACCAATCCGATCGTGACTCCGATGTGCAATGCGATGTTTGCCCTCAAGACCGGCAACGCCGTGATTTTTGCCCCGCATCCGAAGGCTGAAAAGTGCACCGAACTTCTGACACGTGAGTTCATGAAGGTCGTCAAGGCCAACGGCGGGCCCGATCATCTCGTTCAGACGATCACCAACGGCTCGGTGGAAATGACGCAGGAGCTTATGAAGGCCGTCGACGTCGTGGTGGCGACGGGTGGGGCCGCCATGGTGAAGTCCGCGTACTCGTCGGGGAAGCCGTCGTTTGGTGTGGGAGCCGGCAACGTTCCCGTCATTATCGATCGCGACGTGAACCTCAAGGATGCCGTTGACAAGATCGTGGCCGGTGCCTCCTTCGACAACGGGATTATCTGCTCGCACGAACAGTTCGTGCTCACGCCGGAAGAACAGTACCGAGATGTCATCAAGCTGTTCGAAGCCACCGGCAAGGTATGGTTCACGGACGACACGGACAAGGTTCAAAAGCTTCGTGACGTCGTCTTCCCGGGCGGACGGCTGAACAAGGATGTCGTGGGCCGATCTCCCAAGGAAATCGGAGCGATGGCCGGGGTCCAGGTCCCCGACGCGGTGCGCTTGATTCTGCTGCCTGCCACGGGTGCCGGCGCGGAAGACGTCCTGGCGAAGGAAAAGCTGTGCCCGGTGATAGCCATCCTGCCGTACAAGACGTTCCAAGAAGCTGTCGCCAAAGCCAAAGCCAACCTCCTGGTGGAAGGCGCTGGACATTCGGCCGCAGTACATTCCAACAACGACGCCAACATCCGCTGTGCCGGTATCGAACTGCCGGTGAGCCGACTCGTGGTCAACCAGGCGTGCGCGCTGACTGCCGGTGGTTCATTGACGAACGGATTTGCCGCGACGACCACGCTCGGGTGCGGGTCGTGGGGTGGAAACTCAATCTCCGAGAATCTGGACTATAAGCACCTCATGAACGTGTCGCGGATTGGCAAGACCATCCCGGACAAGAAGGTGCCCACGGACGCGGAAATCTGGGCGTAATCAAGTCTGAAGTCTGAAGTCTGAAGTCTCAAGGAAACTTTGAACTTCAGACTTCACTTGAGACTTGAGCCTTCAGACTTGAGACTTCTCATTCCAGTCCACTCGCCCGCGCCTGCTCGCGCGCCAGGACGGCCTGGTCTCTCTCTCCGTCGCCGTGGGCCACGGCGCCCAGCAGTCGATCGCGGTAGACATTGAGGCTGGGCATGGGAACCCGCGCGAGGTCTGCGGCCGCTAGGATGAGGTTGGCGTCCTTGAGTCCGACGGAGATTGGCGATCCGACCTGGTCGTAGCTTTCCTCGACCATCTTCTTGCCATAGATTTTGTACGCGGGCGCCGAGAAGAGTCCCTCGGTCATTACCTCGTACAACACCTGCGGCACGACATCAAACTTACGGACGAGCGAGAAGGCCTCGGCCATGGCCACCATGGCGCATCCGAGCATCTGGTTGTTCGCAAGCTTGATGGCGGTGGCCGCTTCAGGGGTCGTTCCCGCCTGGAACGTGTGCCGGCCCATGAGCTGGAGAACGGGTTCGCATCGTCGCACCGCCTCAACCGGGCCTGCGGCGACGATGCCGAGCTGCCCCGAAGCGGCGAGATTGGGTCGACCGAGAACCGGTGCCGCCACGAGCGTCTGCTTCCTGGCGGCGTGGGCACTCGCCAGCGAGCGGATTGCCGCTACTCCATATGTGCCCATTGCAAGATGGATGGCGCCTGCGGGAAGCGAGTCCCGCAGGCCGCCAGGCGCGAGGCTGACATCCAGGACCGTGGCGTCTTCCACGAGCATCGTGACGACGACCTCGCGCTCTGCGCAGAGCCCGGCAACCGATGCCGCGACTCGCGCGCCAGCGGCGGCCATCTTGGCGGTCTGCTCCTGCACGACGTCGAACACGATCAGATCGTGTCCGCCGCCGAGGATCCGGTGCGCCATCCCCTGGCCCATGCGACCGAGACCGATAAACCCGACTTTCATGTCTTCTCCCGCTTCGCGAGACGCTTCCTAAAGAGTCCTATGTCGGCCCAAGGGCACACGCATATCTGCAGGGCCGGCTCACAGTGCAACCGCTTTGACCGGGACGTCGCTAACGCGGGCTACGAACGCGCACCTCGTTCGCCACGCTTGTCTTTCCGGTCGTACGGGTACGTCACGACAACCTCCTCACCAACCTTCACAAGGTCAGTGATAGCAGGGCCGCCACCCGCGGCTTGTGCCTCCTTGGTTGCCGCGCCGGCACCAGCAGCCAGAACGCGCGTTTTGGGGTCGATTGAAAACGTCGTCTCACCGCTTCCGGATTTGACCGTCATCGAATTTGCGGTGAGTGCGGTGATCCGTCCGGATACGCTGTCACCGGTGTCTTCCGACGTGGCCTCCCCGGCCGTTACGCCGGTCCGAATGTCCGTCGCCCGCATCGTGCCGCCAGTTTCCGTGTAGTGGACCTCGACCCCGTCACCCACCTTCACCGCTTCGGCCAGCTTCACGCCTCCTGCGCGGCGCTGGGCCGTACCCAGTCCACGACCCTGGACATCGGTGTCACTTCCCACAAGGAACTTTAGTTCCTTCCCCTTGAACATCACCGTGACGGAATCGCCCCCAACAGCGGTCACCTTGCCGCGGACCCATTTATCCGCGGAGACGACCGTGCCCACCAGTATCACGAGAAGCCACACACATCCGCCGACCAGGACCAGGCGACGCATACCGGCCTCCTTTCGAACTCCCGAGTGAACACCTTCCGCTACCAGGTTGTTGTGCAAGCGACAGCCCTGCCGGGGCTCACGTCGCGACAGAGGCCTCAGCTTCTCGTCCTTCCTTACACAAGCTGTCCACGCACCCATTCGATCTCCCGGCAGACGTACTCGACGATATCGCCGGTTTTCAAATGAGTGGGAAGGACGTCCCACGTATAGGTTTCAATCTCGAGCTGCCGCGACAATGGCGTGGCCTTGTGAAACTTGAGCGCCTCCTCGAGAGCGAAGCGTGTGGTTCGGAACGGACCAAGATCGTCGAGAAAGACAGGCACGTGAAAGTGCGTGCGCCACTCCCGCGGGCCAGGATCGGTCTTCCATGCGGCAAAGGCATCTTCGAGATTCAAAAACCAGGTGATGCGGCCGTTTTTCTTCTCGACCGTCTGCGACAGGTAGACCGTCTTGGCGTACTGGGCGAGAGCTTCGACGGTCGACTCTGTCACCTGCGGCATGTACATCGCGGCCGCTTCCTGCAGCTTGAAGATGGGGATGCCGGCATCGACCAGCTTCTGCAGCGATGCCGGAATGTCTTCGAACCCGACTGCCTGATGCCCGATGTCGAACGTCACGCCGAGGTGTCGGCGCAGCGCGCCATGCGCTTCGGAGATGGGAATCTGGGCGAGCTTGGCGAGCGCGGCTGCTGCCGCTCCCGAGTACAGGTGGTCCTTGAAATATGCCACCGTCTCATCCGTCGTTTCGAGGAAGCAGCGCGGCTCAGGTTCGAGTCCCAAGGTGACCGTGCAACCGGTTCGCGCTTCGATTCCCACTAAATGCGCGGCCACCTGCAGCACATGCTGCGTATAGCTCGCGACAACGTCGGGGCCGGTGACCCGCGGCTTGAAGCCGAGCGGCGCGCTCTGAATGGACGGGGACACGCCCTCGGGCGCCAGCTCGGCCAGGATATCAGCCACGTGAATCGTGTACTGCGTGCGTTCCTTGGTACGCCAGTCTGGTTCGTACACCTGCTCCTTCACCACCGTGCCTTTGAAGGCGCCGTAGGGAAACGCATTGACCGTGTAGACGTACATGTCATGGTCGGCGAGAAACCCCTTGAGGCGGGCTCGCTCGTTCGGATTCGACACCAGCGTTTCTGCAGTGGGGGCGGCAAGTCGCAGACACACCCCGAAAGGTTGACTGGGTGAGACGCGGGCTTTTACCTGCGGCAGATATGTCTGCACGCTCGACCACAGCTGTTCCCAGTTGTCCGCCGGGTGGACCAGTGTGGAATACGTCAGATGTCCGAGACCGTTCCCCAGGTTCATGTGATGTCGGCCCTCCTCTGTTGGTGGTCCTAATCGATTGTTTCCACCCGACCCGTGCCCGCCGAGCGAACCACCGCCTCGGTGACTGCGGCGCCGTGCACCATCTCGCTGACGGGAATCGGAAAGGCCGGTCCGCCGCGCGCGGCGGTGGCAAATGCCTCGAGGCACGCACGCGTCACGTCGAGGCGCGCTGCCTCCCACACCTCCGCGGGCCCCTTGATGGGCTGGTGCTTGCAAGTCCCGAACAGCCGCGTGCGACGCTCTTCCGACGACGCGCCGGCAACGTGAGTCATGCCTTCCAGCCGGATTGAGCCGTTCGAACCGAAGACCTGGAAGCTGAAGCCAGGTCCGGTCGCGGTCATGGTGCCAAGGTATCCGGACATCCCGCCCTTCATGCGGAACAGCATCGAGGTCGTATCGTCGCTGTCCACTTCGACCACTCGCCTGAAACTCTGACAGTACACCTGATCGATGGGCCCACAGAGGTCGATCATGCCGTCGATGGCGTGCACGCCCATGGGCGTGAGCCCTCCGCACGGTGTTTCGTCCCGGTGTGCGCGCCACTGGGTGGCTTTCAGCATCAACGCGTTTGGAAACGTCATCGTGGCTTCAACATGCAGAATCGTTCCGAGCCCACCCGAGCGAATGCGTTCGCGAAGCTTGACCATTTCGGGGTGAAATCGCCGATTGTAGCCCAGGCCAAGCGTGACGCCGGCTTTGCGCGTGGCTGCCGCTGCGCGTTCCGCATCGGCCTTGGTCAGCGCGAACGGCTTCTCACAAAACACGTGCTTACCCGCCTGGGCAGCAGCAATCACCTGAGGAGCGTGCAACGAATGCGGTGTGGCCAGGACGATGGCTTCGACCTCGGGATCAGCCAGGAGCGCCTCGAATCCCGGTGCCAGCCGCAAGTGCTGTGAATCGGCAAACGCGGTCAGTTCGGGTGAGGTTGTTCGTGTCGCCCCCGCGACGAAACGAATGAGATCGCTGTCGGTCTGAACCGACTCCACGATGGTCTTGCCCCACCAGCCGAGGCCTACGATCGCTGCCTTCATCATTGGACACCCTGGGTCGGCGGGTCTTAAGACCCGCCGGCGACCTGCCCACCCATCACGACCGGATCAGAGAGAATCGCGGATCGGCGCCCAGACTTTCTGCGAGCGGGACGCCAAGTTCCTTCCGCACGATATTGGTTCCCTGCACGAGCGCTACCATCTTGTAAAAGGCATGCCGACGGCTCATGCCCTCGCGGCCCATGCCGCAGTCGGACGAGAGCACCAGCCGTTCGGCGGGAATGTGTTTCAGAGCGAGTCTGACGAGCTCTGCCACTTCTGTCGGTGATTCCACCTGCAGGGTGTGGTGGTCGATGACCCCGATCGCAACTTTCTTTTCTGTGATCTGGCGACCAATCGCTTCAAGATCCTGCGCTCCCGAGCTCTTGGTCTCGAACGTCAGGACGTCGGCATCGACCTGGTTCAGGATCTCGAGCGCGGGCTTGTAGGACTGGACCGTGGCAAACATCCGTTGCTGCGAGGGATTTCCCCAGCACGTGTGGCACCACACTTCCGTCTTGGCGCGCAGGCCCTTCACCGTATTGTTGAAGACCTTGAGCATGAATTCGGGATTGATCACTTTGTCCACGTACCCCCGCGCTGCGAGCAGATGAATCTGTGGTTCCTCCATCTGGATCACCGGACAGCCGGCATCAGCCAGATCGTGGAGCTCCGCGTTGAAGGCGTCGCTGATTGCCATGATCCGCGACGGGATGTCCTTGTAATGATCGTCCTGAACGGCAAAGGCAACGAGCTCAGGTGTCACGGTCCCGAACTTGAGCGGCTTTTGAGTCATCCGCTGCGCCGCCTTCCAGAGCTCGGCGTACTGCATCTCTCCTGGTCCGACCGGACCGACGATTTTAGGCATGACCCGGGCTTCCAGGTAGTCGTGGAGAATATGCCCCCGCGGGAATCCAATCCCTCCCGCGCCCGCACGGGCCAGCTTCGGATGCTGGGTGTCGAATCCTGCCATGTGGTGTGGCGGATAGCTCGTCCAGCTCTGGCCGCCGATGTCCTGATCGAAGCGGCAATCGCCGTCCGTCACGATGTCGAGTCCGGCAAGCTCTTGCTCCCGCAGATACACGGCCAGGGCATCGACGTATTGCTCACGAAACCGGCTGGTGACCATCGCGTCGAGAAACGAGCGTGTCCCCAGGTTTTCGGTATACCAGCTCGGCCGTGGCAATGAGCCGGTAATGGTTGTCGGGAGCATGATGCCCGCGGTCGTCTTCAACATATTCCATGTCCTCAACTTCTAAGTTGTGGGTTTCACGTCCAAGTTCACGGTGCTGGGCTGTCCAGCACCCTGCGTCTGGACCTCACAGACACGACGAGGAGGCCCAAGGCCGACATAATCTATCATCGCTGGCAGTTTTCGGGGTTATTGGCCCCTTGTGGTTCTCATGTCCAGCGGCGTCACGACCGGGTCCGGCCCCATCCGATCGATCCGAAAGCGAACCGCGACGCGGGACGAAGGGCAGCAGAGCGGATCTTGCACCCGGTAGCGCGCAAATTCAGCCGTAATGAGGTCCGCAGAGATAATTCGAACGGCGCCGATGGAACCGTCGAGCCGCGACGTCATGGGCACTGGCGACAACGTTCCCGCGAAACGGCCGTCCACGAACACGAACACGTTGAAGGTGCCGGGGCGGCACATGCCGTCGGCATCGTTCATCCCGTCCACAATTTCGATATCAGCCTGGGTGAGCTGTTGATCCTGATGTAGGAACGGCACCCATCCGGCTGCGGCAAGATGGTTCCACGGGAGCGTCGGCTGCCTGGCGTCGAGCGTGCAGCGTTCGATGAGTGTGGCTCGCGGCTCGCTCGGCCGTGGCGCCGTTGGGACCGGCACGCCACCCTTGTTCCAATTCGAAAGCGGCCGATCGAGCCAGCTCGTAGACGAGCCCTGCCCGGCGGCCAGGACGGTCTGCAGCAGAACGGTGGCCACCAGAGCGGCGGTCAGCTCGCGCATCCATGCATTGTATGTCGCAGAGGTTCCGGGCGCTCTGTTGTGGCCGGGGTTCCGAGCGCTCTTGTAGCGCGGGGGCTTTAGCCCCCGCGACAGCACTTCTAGTTGCGCACCCCCCCGCGAGGCAACAGAACCGTGGCGCGAGTCCCGCGCAGCCCTTGACGAGGTCCAAGCACCAACGAACCTCCGTGCGCTTCGGCGATCTGGCGGCTCAGGACCAACCCGATGCCCGAGCCCTCTGGCTTTGTCGTGAAGAACGGCACGAACAGGTTCGTGGTATTGGCGAGCCCAGGGCCCTCATCGTCCACATGCACGGCAATGTGTTGATTCGCCCGTTCCCACACCAGGTGGACGCGACCGCCCGATTCGAGCGTGGCGTCGACGGCGTTTCGGACCAGATTGATGAAGAGCTGCTCGAGCTGATCGGGGTCCGCTTGAAGAGTGACCGCATCTCCCTCGGAGACCTGCACATGAGCACGCGTTTCGAGTCGCGCCACGCGTTGGAGCAGGTCGGCCAGATCGACCGGGCGCGGCGTTGGACGTGGCAGCCGTGCGAGCGTGGCGTACGCGGTGGTGAATCGGCCGAGCGCTTCGGTCCGTCCGACAATGACACCCAGACCACGGCGCATGTCATCGCGCCAGTCGGGTGGAGCCGGGTCGCGGGCGAGCAACGAGTCGAGACTGCCGGCAATCGATTTGATTGGCGCGAGCGAGTTGTTCAGCTCGTGCCCGATGACGCGAATCAAGCGGTGCCACGCTTCGCGCTCCTGGTCACGCAGCGGCTGACTCACGTCGCTCAGCACCAGAAGCTCGTGGGGACGTCCCCCTTGACGGAACTTGGTACGACCGAGCTCCCATTGGCCGTTGCCTCCGGGAAACGAGATTCCGAGCACCCGCGGTGCCGACGGAGCCAGGCACCCTGCCAACCCCAGCTCGGTTGCCGTGCGTGTCAGCAGTTGCTCGGTTGGACGGCCGAGGAGTCGCTCACCGGCCCGATTGACGAGTCGCAGCCGGTGCTCGGCATCGAATGCAAAGATGGCCACATCAATCTCGGAAATGACCGTTCGAAGCAGCGCCGTGGCTTCGAGCGCTCCCAGCCGCTGCTCGCGCAGCGTGTCGCCCAGCGCGTTGACTTCGCGCAGCACCTCACCGAGGGGATCGTCGCGCCGCGCGCCTCGGGCACGGATCGAAAAGTCGTTCTCACGCAAGGCCTCCAGCAGGTTCGAGAGCGTCTGCAACGGAAACACCACGCGATAGCGAAGCGATGCCGCCGCGATCCACCAGAGCAGCGCGATGACCAGCGTGACCGTCCATTGCGTACGAAGGGAATAGTCGCCCGTCCAGAGCAATACCAACGCGACGACACTGCCCGGTAGCCCGGCAGCCAGGGCCAGGAGCAGAACGCGCTGATCATGACGGATGTTCACAAGTTTCACGGCTCAAGTCTCAAGGCAGACTTCAGCCTTGAGACTTTATGTCGTAGCGCTCGAGCCGCCGGTAGAGGGCGCTCCGGCTGAGACCCAGGGCCTTGGCGGCTTCGGTCACGCTGCCGTAGCGGCCTATGGCTTTCCGGATGAAGAAGGCTTCAACGTCCTCGAGACTCATCGATTCGAGGCTGCCGGCCGGGTCCGTGTCGCGCCGCAGGGTCAAATCGCCCGGCCGGATCGATGCACCCTCGGCCATCAGCACCGCCCGCTCGATCGCGTGGTCGAGCTCGCGCACGTTGCCAGGCCACGTGTGTCGGAGGAGCAGGTCCAGTGCGTCGCGGTCGAAGCCGGACACAGCCTTTCGGTAGCGTCGCGCATGCTGCTGAAGAAAATGACTGGCCAGCGCCGGGATGTCTTCACGCCGATTCCGCAGTGGGGGAAGCGTAATCTCAATCGTATTGAGTCGAAACAGAAGATCTTGTCTGAACCGTCCGGCCGCGACCTCGGCATTTATGTCGGCGTTGGAGGCCGAGATCAGACGCACGTCCACACGTCGTGTCCGCGAGGAACCCAGCCGCTCAAACTCGCCCGTGGCAATGACCCTCAGAAGCTTCGCCTGCTGGGACAGCGGAACGTTGGCGATCTCATCCAGAAAGAGGGTGCCACCGTCAGCCAGCTCGAACCGTCCCGCGCGATCGGCCCGAGCGTCCGTGAACGCGCCCCGCACGTGCCCGAACAACTCGCTCTCGAACACGCCCTCCGACACGCCGCCAGCATTGACCGTCACCATCGGACGTGAGGCCCTCGGCGACAGTGCATGAATGGCCTCTGCCACAAGACCCTTGCCGGTTCCGTTTTCACCAGTAACGAGCACGTTGGCATCCGATGGAGCCGTGCGCTGGATCAGCTGAAGGACTGGCTGCATGGCGGCAGACTGCGCAATCAGCTTCGGCCCGGCATCGACGCGAAGCTGTTCGGCCGCTTCCAGCTGACGACCTCGGCGTAGGGCGCGGCTCAGCTCCACCTGCGTACGAAGGATTGCCAGCAGCCGCGCGTTGTCCCACGGTTTCCGCACGAAATCGCGTGCCCCGCGTCGCATGGCTTCGACCGCCAGTTCCACGCTGCCCCAGGCCGTCATGACGATGACCGGCAGCGTCGTATCTGCGGCCTGGAGTTGCGACAACAGATCGAGCCCTTCCACACCCGACGTGGTGTCGCGCGCGTAGTTCAAATCGATCAGCACGGCATCGAAATCGGAACGGTCAAGGGCGGCCAGGACGCCCGAGGGAGACGAAGTGGTCTCCACCCGAAATCCTTCCGGCTTGAGGAGCAGCTGCAACGCTTCGAGGACATCGCGCTGGTCGTCGGCAATGAGGATCTGAGGCGAACGCGGCATGGAGGTGTAAAAATGAGAACTATTCTAGAGTCTCAATTCGCAATTCCTGATTTCTAATTTCAAACCCTAACATCTTATGTTTACAAGAGTTACGCCCTCCGCAACGCATCCGGCTCTGCAAAGGGGTGACCCATGGCAGTTCGACTGGATTCCGCGTAGAGATGCGAGTAATGTTCGACACGTTGAGAGCTGCGTTTGGGGAGGCTGGGGGTTAATACGTTCCATTCTGGAGGTGTCCGATGAAGCATGTGGCGTTACTCGCGCTGGTGATGGTCTTGGCTGCGGGCGTCGGCGTCGTAACGGTGGAAGGACAGGACGCAAAGACTGAGACCGTCATCGGGGCCGTCAAGACCGTATCTGGTTCGACATTCACCGTAGACAATGGCAGGTTCGAACAAAAATTTACGGTGAACGAGCAGACCAACATTCTCGCCAAAGGTGCCAGTACGAAAACCAGGGCCAAGAAAGCGGCCGGCCAAGGTGGCCTGACGATTGCGGACGTCGTCCATGAAGGCGATCAGGTCGTGGTCAAGTATGTCAAAGCTGGTGACAATCTGGTGGCCAGCGATATCGAGGTGCGCAATCCGCGCCCGGCTTCTGCACAACCGGTCAAGTAGATCCAACGGGAATTGCAGGATTGCTGATCCTGCAATTCCCGACTACCCGTTGACAATCAGCCCGTCCCGTAACTGCACGACACGGTTTCCATACTCGGCGTTCCGATCCGAGTGCGTCACCTGAACAATTGTGGTGCCCTCGCCATTGAGCTGCTTGAAGAGCTCCATGATTTCTCGGGCCTGGCTCGAATGCAGGTTACCCGTAGGTTCGTCAGCCAGGATGACTGACGGCTTGGCAATGACGGCCCGCGCGACGCCGACCAGCTGCTGCTGCCCGCCCGACAACTGGCTGGGGTACAAGTCCTTCTTGCCGACGATCCCGAAACGATCGAGGGAGTCGGCCACCATGCCCTGACGCTGCGATCGAGGGATATCGCGATAAGAGAGCGGTACGTCGAGGTTTTCGTAGACGGTCAGGTTGTCGAGCAGATGATAGCTCTGAAACACGAAGCCAAAATGCTGCTTGTGGAACTTGGCCCGGTCTTTCGGTCTTAATGCATGAACCGGGTCGCCATTGAAGTAATATTCGCCGTTCCAGTCGCTATCGTGCATTCCGAGCAAATGGAGGAGCGTCGATTTTCCGGCGCCGGACGGCCCCATCACGGACACGAAGTCCCCCGGCGCGACATCGAGAGAAATATTTCGCAGCACGAAGAATCGCTCCGCGCCATTGGCGAACGACTTCTCGATTCGGCGCAGGGAGATCAGGGGCTGGATGGACATGTTGGCAATGTCGGTACGTAGGGCGGGCCTTTCAAGGCCCGCCGTTGCCCTAGTTCATGGCTGAAGCTTTGAGAGCGGTCTCCTCGTCGACGATTTGTCCGTCGAACAGATGGACCTGTCGATCCGCGTGGCGTGCATACCGCGGATCGTGCGTGACCATACAGATTGTGGCGCCGCCACGATGCAGTTCGCGGAGCAGCTCCATGACGACCTCGCCGTTCCGCGAATCGAGATTGCCGGTGGGCTCGTCGGCCAACAGAATCGACGGGTCACCTCCCACCGCGCGCGCAACGGCCACGCGCTGCTGCTGACCGCCCGAGAGCTGGCTTGGATAGTGCTTCGCGCGATGTGCCATTCCCACTCGTTCGAGTGCGGCCGTGACGCGCTCGCGTCGTTCGGCGGGCCTCATCCCACGATAGGTGAGCGGCAGCTCGACATTGTCGAAGACGGTGAGATCGCCAATCAGGTTGAAGTTCTGAAAGATGAACCCGATCTCGCGGTTCCGTGTCCGCGCCCGCTCGACCATCGTGAGATTTGCCACGGGCCGGCCGTTCAGCCAGTACTCACCGGCGGTTGGCGTGTCGAGCAGCCCGAAAATAGACAGCAACGTCGACTTTCCGCAACCGGATGGTCCGGCAATGGATACGTACTCGCCGCGGGTGATCTCCAGATGGATCCCTCCAAGTGCGTGGGTTTCGACTTCGTCCGTGTAGAACACCTTCGTGACGGCATCGAGACGAATCAAATTCTGGTCACTCATGGTCCTAGGTCCTCATCTCAATCGCAGTCGATCGTAGCCATCCCAGGCCGACATATCCGAGAGAACCACGCGATCGCCGACGTCGAGGCCGCGCACGACCTCGATTTCCGTCACGGAGCTGCGGCCGAACGTGACCGACTCGCGAGACGCGTTGCCGCCGTTCGTATCCAACTTGAAGAGCGTGATCGTGCTCTCCTCCTGACCTGTAGCCGGCCTGCCCACCTTCAACACGTTATCCAACCGCTCGAGCTCGATGGTTCCGTCAACATTCATGTCGGGCCGCGCGCCGCGGGGCAGCGCTTCATTGAGCGTGACATCGACCGTGACAGTCCCATTTTGTGAGGCCGGATCGATTCGGGCGACCTGGCCTTTGACAACGCCGTTACGCGTATCGATCTCCGTCATTTGTCCGATGGCCACATCTTTGACTTGAGTCTCCGGAATACGCAGCTCGGCCTTGAGTCGTGAGGGATCGGCGACGCGGGCCAGATTCGTTCCAGGACCCACGCGCTGTCCCACCTCGACGGGCACCTGCTGGAGAACACCGGCGAAACCCGCCCGCACCTTCAGCGCGTCGACCTGACTGCGCCTCAGCGTCGCGATGCTTTGACGTTGATCGACATCGGCTTGTTTCACGTCGAGGCGCGCCGTGACGGAATTCTCGCTGCTCTTGAGACGTTCCTGCTCGAGGCGTTGGCGAATCGCCAGCGTGTCGGCGGTCAGTTTCGACCGCTTGACCGTCAGCTGGTCGAGCAACCCTTTGGCCGCGAGGGCCTCGTCGACCTCGGCCTGGGTCCTCGCCTGTACGAGATCCGCTTCGATCCCCGCGGCTTGGGCGCGCTGCGACAGCAAGTCACGTTCAAGGTCCGCTTTCAGGCTCAGATATTCCGCTTTAGAAGCCTTGAGCGCCAGCTCTGAAGCGACGGCTTCCTGTTCGACCTGGGGATTGCTCAGCTCCAGCAGCACCGTATCGGCTTTTACCGTCGTGCCCGGCTGCACGAGAATCCGTTCGACCCGTCCTTCTGTCGTGGCGGGGATCCAACGGGTATCGTCGGGCACCAGCACCCCAGGGCCACGAACTTGTCGAATCAGCGTGCCACGCTTGACCGTGTCCATCCAGAGCCCGCCGCTTTCGACGGCGGGCGCAGCCGGTTCGAGTCGCGAGAGGCCCAGCGTGGTCGCAATAATCACGACCACCAGGGCGCCACCCCACATGATGCGGCGCCGGCGACGTTGTCGGGCGACCTCGGGGGGACGGGCAACATCCATAAACCCTTGCTATGTCAAACCGCATGCCGCCCGAAACGGCTCTGTTTCAACAGGTTGAGATATATTCCGTCCGCATGTGGGACGCGACGTCCCAGAGGCGGAACAACATGGAGAAGTTCAAAGTTCAAAGTTAAAGAGAGAAGTAAGCGCAAAGAAAGTACAAAAGTTAGACGATCAAAGCCCCACGAAAGTCCACCGACTTTCTTGACGTGTGAACTGACTTTTTCACTTTGAACTTTCCACTTTCCACTTTCTTACTGCGTCCCGAGCGCCTCTCGCCGTGCGCGATGGTAGTCACCCAGCACCGTGTTGGCCTGCTTGATCGTGCCAAGCTCTTCGGCAATGCGGTCGACGTCCTTCCCCGGCAGGGTGATATACATCTCGTCGTCTGGCAGGTCTGTGTAGATGCGATTCCCGATGCAGCCGATGCTGGCAACCACGCCCATGGTCAACGCCGCGGGCACAGCCATGCAGGTGGGACGGCCGAACATGGGAGCCTGGACTGTAGCACCCGCGCGGAGGGCCGCCTCGTGCAGCACCATCAGGCGGCCCGGTTGCGCGCTCACCACGACTACGTCGGGATCGACAGGTGTCGTGGCAAGGGGCGAGTAAATGATCACCCCGGGTGTGCGAGGCAGACGCGGAATGTCAGGCAGTTCTTCCACCCGCACGTAGCCAATCTCGGCCATCAATCCAAGAGTCTTGTCGAACTCGTCGGCGCGTGCCGGCGGCAACGGCAGATTGTGCGTGTAGCTGCCAATCGGGCAGTTGTAATGGTCGGCGGCGACGGTGTGAAACGTACGGCCTTCGGCAGCCAGCCGCCAGAAGCTACAGGTGGAAGGCTCGGTTCCGGTGAACGCGGCAACGCCCGCGGGCGCTGTCTCGCGAAATGTCACGGCAACCGGGCGCTTCCGCAGTCGAAGCACTCGTGAAAAGCGTTGCTCGATGCCGTTGTAGTCAGCCATCTTTATCTCCTCGTGCCTGTCGTATGATAGCTGACCTCGAGCGAGGCAGCGCCCATGGTGCCCATGATCGGTAAAGAATGCCTGTGATGACGGGTCAATTCTTAATTCCCAATTCTCAATTCCAAATTCGACAGAGGAGGCATGATGATAGTACCGCTCGATCGATTCCAGGAGCCTGTCTATGCCGCCATGCGCATTGTCGTCGGTTTGCTGTTCATGATGAACGGTGCGCAGAAGCTGTTCGGCATGTTCGGGGGGGAGGCGGTTGCCATCGCGTCGATGCCCGGAGCGGCCGGCATTATCGAGTTCGTTGGAGGGCTCCTCGTGATGGTCGGGCTGCTGACCGGCATTGCCGCATTTATCGCCAGCGGCGAAATGGCATTTGCCTACTTCATAGTTCACTTTCCTCAAGGCGGCTGGCCCATTCAAAACAACGGACAGCTGGCGGTGCTCTTCTGCTTCATCTTTCTGTTCATCGCGGCCCGGGGAGCCGGGATACTCAGCCTTGACAGTCTGTTCTTCGCCCGTACCTCTGAACGCATGCGGTAGCGGGTACGTAGTCCCCTCGGAGGAATGGCACCCTGCGATGCCGGATCCGCCTTATCCGGTGTCGCGCAAGTGTCAGGACAGGAGGATTCAGTGTCAGTTCTTCAACCGTCCAGCATCAAGCTCGCGCTTGGTGTTTGCCTGCTGGTTTCGGCCGCCGGCGACCTTCGCGCGCAGCAGACACTTGCCACGCCCAAGTCACCCGCAGCGACGTACTCGATGAAGGCCGAAATGGTGGAAACGGAGAACAAGATCAAGCGCCGGGAAGCCACAGTCGTCGTGACGACGGGGGGCATCCAGCTGGTCGATCCGACCACCGCCAAAGAGACGGCCAAGATTGGCGAAGGGCACTTACACTACCGCGTCGACGATGGTCCGGTGATTGCCACGACGGCTACCAAACTGAGTTTTCACGAGCTTTCAAGCGGCGAGCACAAAATCTCGATCACGCTCGCGGGCAACGATCATAAGCCGCTCACCGATGCGATCACGTTCATCATGACGGTGCCGTGAACGCGGATCTGCGCGGATTGCGCGGATTGATTCCCGTGATCGCGCTCTCTTTTTGATCCGCGTGATCCGCCTCACGTAGATCCGTGGGATCCGCGTTTACCTGAGCGCTGCCAGCGCGAGGCAGCCCCACCCGAGCAGAAACGCGACGCCACCGAAGGGCGTGATGGCCCCCAATACTCTGACGCCGGTCACGGCGAGAAGGTAGAGGCTGCCCGAGAAGAGAATGATGCCTGCTAGAAAGAGCCAGCCGGATGCGAGGACGAGTCGGCTGGCCTGGAAGCGTTCGGCAACTGAGGCCACCCCAAGAATCGCCAGGGCGTGATACATGTGATAACGCACGCCGGTTTCGAAAACGGCGAGCATGTCGGGCGTCAGTCGCGCTCGGAGCCCATGCGCCCCAAAAGCACCGAGCGTAACGCCCACCACCCCGGCCAGCGCGCCAATCAGCAGGAAGGTTCGATGCATCCGGAGGCTTTTATCACAGAACCTTGGAGAACTCTGCTAGCCCTCCGGCGCAATCGACGTTCGTCCGCAGTCCTCGCACTGAAGGTAGATGACAGGAATAGATTCCGAGCGGCCAATCACCCGGGCGCTGAGCATGCCGCACCGGGGGCAGACCACCTCTTGTGTCGATCTCTTCGCCATGAGGATCCTCCCTCCATAGGTTAGACGCTCGACCGGCCAAGATGGATTCACCTAATAACATATTTAGAATCAATTAATTACACGCACCATGAGGTCTACAGAAGCAGAACCTCGACCCGGTGGGCGTGCACCATGTCCTCGCAGGGAGACCAGGCAAAGATGGTAAAACGCCCATCCTGAGACGCGACCAGGGCAATTGCGTCGCGCTGGTCGTGAACGAACTGGGCCGCCGACAAATGCCGGGTGCCGCCGAGCTGGGCTGGATTGACCGCTGCCGCCGCGCTCCCTTCGACCGGTTCCGTCACGATGACCTGCTCCACACGAGGGGCGCCATCTCGACGCCCGATCTTGGCACCAAACGCCAGCACCTCGTATCGATCGGTCATCACGGTCGCCCCGTCCACTGCCGTAAGGCCGGCAATGGCGTCGACCGACCGCGCGACCGCGTCCTGCCAGTGGCGTTGATGCCACCCATCCACTGGCTCCCGCATGAGCTCGGCCAGCTCCGAGAATGGAGGCGAAATGGCGTAGGAAATGGGGTGGACAATCGATTCCCGCCACTGCTCGGTTCCTGCGGGTACCACGAGCAGCGAACCGCCTCGCTGGTGAGTTCGCATGGAGACCGCAATCTGCACGAGCACGTTGACTCGAGTCGGTCCACGAGGCGGGTGCCTCGAAGCCCAGCATCGAAGTCAGGAGAGCGGGGCAGTCGGGCAGCCCAGAAGCGTTCTCGTCGACGACCTTCACCTGATCGCCTTCAAGGACCGCGACATTGACGAATTTACTGCGCTCTTCGCCGCGATGGTGCTTGACGACCAGCAGGCCGGCATCTACGACCTCGAGCACGAAGCAAAACCTCGGGATGCTTCGGGCCGTTCCCCAGACGCTCAAGACATCGCGATCTCGCCGGACACCCAGATGGACACCCGGGCGTTCGACCGCAGGCGCGATGCGTGCCAGCAGACTCGGCTCGAGCGGCAGCGGGTATTCGAAGCAGAGCGGATGCTCGGTTTCTTCGGGCCGGAGAAACGCGAGGGAATCTTGGAAACGTAGCCTTCCTCGTGCCGAAGGCTCGCCCAGAACGCCGCGTCGATCAGCGTCTCGATCGAGGCCACATCGACGAGCGGCGTCGCCGACGGCAGTCCCTCGTCATGAGCCGCGTTCAGATGGCGGGCAAAATGCTCGTGCACGCGAGTTGCCACCGCTCGGGCGGCCGGATATGCCGGGCTGGGCATGGGTTATGTTAACCGCAGGCCGGTCTTTGCGTATTAGTGGGTAATGCATCCGATCCACATCCACCTCGCCCGCATCGTCGTCTGCGCCCTGTTTGTGGGGGTCGGCGGAGGCGTAGGAATCGCCCAACGAGCTCAAAACCCTCAGGTGCCGCAAACTCAACCTGATTCGGCTCGACTCCTTCCTCCCGCGAACGCACACGAGACGCGACAAGAGCTCCAAGAGCTCCTCCAGAAGCATCCGCCGTCGGTTGCGCAGGTTCTGAGGCTCGATCCCACGCTGCTGACACAGCCGACGTACCTTGAAACCTACCCGGAACTAACGGCCTTTTTGGACCAGCACCCTGAAATTGCGCGAGACCCGGGGTTCTTCTTCGGGCGTTCCTCAGATGAAGGCATCTACGACAATCGGGCCCGTGCAATCAATGCGTGGTCGGGCCTGATGGCGGGGATGCTCGGACTGCTTGCGTTCGTGTCGTTCCTGACCGCATTCACGTGGGTCGTGCGGTCGTCGATCGATTACCGTCGCTGGCTTCGTCTCTCGAAGATTCAGGTGGACGTTCACGGCAAGCTCATGGATCGGCTGTCGTCCAACGAAGATCTGCTCGCGTACATGCAGTCGACGGCCGGACGACGATTTCTCGAAGCGGCCCCGATTCCGGTGGATTCGGGCGCTCGTGGGTTGACGGCGCCGGTTGGCCGGATTCTGTGGTCGGCGCAGGCGGGGGTCGTCCTGGCTTTGGGTGGTTTCGGACTCCAGTTTGTCAGCCGGCGTGTGGTCGAGGAACTGGCGACGGGACTCTACGTGATGGGCGTGGTGGCTACTGCGCTTGGAGTCGGGTTTATTCTGTCGTCGGTCGTGGCCTATATGCTGTCCAGACGGCTCGGTCTGGTCGAACCCGTCACGACTTCGTCAACTGTGGAGGCCGGAGGCCCACATCCACCAGTATGACCATGCGAACACGATTGACGATATGTCCCCAATGACGATCTCGAACGTCAACCAACTGCGTGCACGCGCGTGCGAGACGGACGACACGCTGCAGATGACCGAGGAGGCCTTCCAGGCGTTGTACGACCGCACGGCCCGCAGTCTCTGGGCGTATCTTTCGCGCATGACGGGGGACGTCTCTCTTGCGGACGATCTGCTCCAGGAAACCTACTATCGGTTTCTGCGGGCCAACGGCTCGGTACGAAAGTGAAGCGCATCGCCGGAACTACTTGTTCCGCATTGCCACCAACCTGGCCCGTGATGTCCATCGCCGCCGCCGGATCGAAGAGGTGGTTTTACGGGACGACCAGGTTGCCAGCCCGCCAGAATCGGTGGACGCAATCGGGAGGAGCCACCCGCGGACGGATCTGGCGCGAGCCCTGGCCAAGCTCAGGCCACGGGATCGCTCGCTCCTGTGGCTCGCGTACGCGCACGGATCGTCGCACCGGGAAATTGCGGAGACCCTGGGACTGAAGGTCGCCAGCATCAAGCTTCTCTTGTTCCGCGCGCGTCGCAGGCTGGCCACGTTGCTCCAGAAGGGGAACGCGTCGTGAGCGTGATGGAATGTCCTCGTGAAAGCGAAATAGCCGAGGCGATGACGGCTGGTCTGTGGCCCGGTCGCTCCGACGACAACCTGCACGACCACGTAAAGTCGTGTGGGATTTGCAGGGACCTCGTGGCCGTCATGGGCTCGTTGCGGCAGGAGCAGGCAGACGCGTGCCGTCAGGCGGTCATTCCACCAGCAAGCGTCGTCTGGTGGCGCGCTCACGTGCGCACGCGGGCGGAGGCAGCGCAGTCGGTCACCCAACCAATTGCCTGGTTGAATGGGATTACGACCGTTTCGGTGATTGCCGTGGCGGTGGCCGTGATGAGCGCTGCATCGCGGATCTTCTGGCCGCGGGGCCTGGACCTGAATGTATTGTGGAATGGGGTGAGCCGGTTGTTCGATTTCAGCGCACCGACGCGTTCGGCCGCAAACGGTCTGGCCAGCGTCTCGATGATGGTGCTTGGAATCAACCGTGTGGGTGTGGGGGGTGGGCGCGTGCCTGCTTCTGGCATCGCTGGCGTTGTATTGGATTCTTGCGGATGACTGAAGACGTCCGGCTTTAGCCGGACGTCGATGCTACATGAACTGCGAAAGCGTGACATCAACCGTGCGCACGCCCCGCTTGGCCCGACGCCACTGCACCATGATTGGCGTCTGGTAAATCCCCTCGACCACGCTGCCCTGCCCGGGTTTCTCCGAGTCAGAGACGAGCAGATTGACCGAGCGCTTCATCCGGAAGAACCGCGCCGCCGGCACAGCGAGAGCACGGGCCACCAGACCCTCGATGAGTGATGCCCGCAGCCCAAGAGTGTCCACAAGCTCATTGAGCGCTCTGACCAGATTGTACTTGGCGTAGTCGATCGCCTTCTGAGGCACCGTCAGAGGGTCGCTCCAGGCGTGTCGCGCTTTCTCGGCGGCAAATCGAAGCGGATTCCGCAACACTTCCGCCAGGTCGTGACGCATGAGCAGCGTTTCGTACTCGTTCACGGTCAGGCTGGCGTACTGCTCACCCGGTGCGAGCTTCAGGCGGATGCGTCCCTTGCTGACGCGGTGTCGATCGATGAACTCCGCCAGTTGAGTGTAGAGTCCCAGGCGCGGCTCCTTGAGGTTGACCGCGTCCACCGGATGCGACGAGACGGGCACCTGCAGGGTCGTGCGTGCCACCTGGACTTCGTGGTCGTATCCGACGAGCTTGGTCACACGGCGACGTGGCACGCCCGCGTGCATCCCGTCCAGGTCGATGAAGCAGACAGGACCCGGCCGGCGCGTGGTGTACGACACGCAGGCATCGAGCCCGCTCGCGATAAAGGCGAGGTGTGAATCTCCGTTGGTCGGTTCAATCGGCCGCTGGACGGGTGTGAGGTCGGTGCGCAGATCAAGATTGTCGTGCCGGTAGCCAGCGCCCTCGGGGAACACGGCACGGAACACATCGATGTACGGCTCGACACCCTGGGGCCGCGCGTTCAGACGAGCCGCCAGACTTTGTTGCAGGTAGCCGGCCGTCGTGTGGAGAGAGCAGTAGAGACAGCTCGCGTAGTTGTCGAGCACGTTGCCGTGCAGCGCGGCAGCTCGAGCCCGCACATCGGTGACGTCCAACCGCGCGCGCGGCGTGATTTCGAGGGTCAGTTCCAGCGGTGGCACGATGACGTTAGGACGCCCGGGCTCACCGGGCGAGCCAAGACGTTCCGACAAGAATAGCATTCTCTGCTTTACGTGGCAAAGCGATCGCGTACGATTCCCAACATTTCACGGAACCTCAAAGGCCTGTATTCTTTCTTTTCATGTTCCAGCGACTGTTAATCGCCAACCGGGGCGAAATTGCCATCCGGATTATCCGGGCCTGTCGCGAGCTTGGCGTCGAGAGCGTGGCGGTCTATTCGGACGTCGACGCGCGGGCCTCGCATGTGACGGCCGCCGATCGCGCGGTCTCACTTGGTCCCGCACCGGCGAGTCAGAGCTATCTTTCGATCCCCAACCTCCTCCGGGCGGTGCGCGAGAGCGGGGCCGATGCCGTGCACCCGGGGTACGGATTCCTTTCCGAGAACGCACGGTTTGCCAGCGCCTGTGAAAGTGCGGGTGTCGTCTTTGTTGGGCCTCCGTCGGAGGTCATCGCCCGGATGGGTTCAAAAATCGAAGCTCGTCGTCTCATGCTCGCGGCGGGCGTGCCCGTGGTGCCGGGCGAGACGCCCGACGATCAGTCTGACGCTGGCGTGGTGCAGAGCGCTCACCGCGTGGGCTTCCCTGTGTTGATTAAGGCGTCCGCAGGCGGCGGGGGCAAAGGGATGCGACGGGTGACTCAGCCCGACGATCTTCTGGAAGCGCTGCAGTCGGCGCGGCGCGAGGCGATGGCCGCCTTTGATGATGGCACGTTGTACGTCGAGCGGTGGTTCGAGCGTCCGCGTCACGTCGAGGTCCAAGTGCTGGCAGACAATCACGGGCGAGTCGCGCACTTGTTCGAGCGCGAGTGCTCGATTCAGCGTCGGCATCAGAAAGTGATTGAGGAAAGCCCTTCGGTTGCGCTCACGCCGCAACTTCGCGACCGATTGACCGAGACCTCGGTCATGGCGACCCGCTCGATCGGCTATCGGAACGCCGGAACAATTGAGTTTCTCCTCGACACACACGGTGCGGACGGTGAGGCGACGTTCCATTTTCTCGAGATGAATACTCGGTTGCAGGTCGAGCATCCGGTGACCGAAATGGTGACGGGCGTGGATTTGGTTCGCGCGCAGATTCTCGTTGCCGCAGGAGAGCCAATTCCGTGGTCCGCCGGTGAGCTCGGCCAGCGGGGACATGCCATCGAAGCACGTGTCTATGCAGAAGATCCCTCACGCGAGTTTCTGCCGCAGTCGGGACGCCTGTGGCTCTATCGCGACCCTCGGGGGCCCGGTATTCGCATCGATTCCGGGGTGGAAGAGGGAAGCGACGTCCCTGTCCAGTACGATCCGTTGCTGGCCAAGGTCATTGCCGCAGGTGAAACACGCGATATCGCCACGAAACGCTTGATTGACGCCCTTCGACGGTTTCCGATTTTGGGCGTTCCAACCAACATCTCCTTTCTCGTGAGCGTGCTCTCGCACCCACGTTTTCAAAGCGGCCAGATTGACACGGGCTTTCTGGATGCGGAAGAAGCCGCACTCATAACGCCCGAGTCCGCTGAACTGCCGGAGATTGTCCGGGCGGCGCTTTCAGCTCACGAGAATCAGTCCGCAACGGCGGACCCGCCGGAGCTTGAGCGAATGCGGGACGGGTCCGCGCTACGCCTTGCCGGTGCGGGTGGTGGCCACGCCCGCCACGATCCCTGGAACAGCCTGAAGGGTTGGCGCGGCTGATGTCACAGCCGATCGCGACGCGCATGGGCGTCGGCATCTATCGCGTGGAGCACCAGGGCCGCCTCGCACTTGTCTACGTTGCCGGCCCGCCAGAGGATCGGTGGGCTTTCTGCGACGGCAAGATCTACCGCAACACACTTCCCCGTGGCAGCGGCCTCGAGAGCCGGCCTCGCACGCATTCCGAACCGACACTGACCGCGCCCATGCCCGCTACGGTCAGGAAGGTGCTCGTGTCGAAAGGCTCCACGGTGCGGCGAGGAGACGCCGTCATTGTTCTCGAAGCCATGAAGATGGAACTGACCATTCGGGCTCCACGCGATGGAGTCGTGGCCGCGGTTCATTGCCACGAAGGCGATCTGGTCCAGCCGGACCGTGCCCTGGTTGACTTCGTTGAAAATCCAACCCCTTCTGTTTGACACGTGGGTGTCCACAATGGATGCAGCGGCGTAACAGGCTGCTGAAAAACGCAGCCTGAAGTTGGAAGTCTGAAGTCAAAAGTCTGAAGCCTGAGAATTCTGGCCGAATTCCAAAGCTCAGACTTCAGACTTCAAACTTCAGACTTCAGGTTGCTGGCTTTTTCAGCAACCTGCTAGGGCGAGTCGCTGGAACCCTTTTTGCACCTGACAGGCATGTGTCTGTGCGTGCATCGGTCGGCATGCTTGCCGCAATCGTGGCCGTGTTCGTTCCTCTCGAGCGCGTGGCGTCCGACGATCGACCGTCGGTGGCAGTGACCGCGCGCGGCATCACATTTCCCTACCGGGACACGGCCATCTTTGTGATGCCCAACGAGCGGGTGACAGTGGAAGTGCGCGGGTCAGCATCCCGTTTTCGCATGGTGGCCGAGCCCGAAGCGGGTCACGTCGTGACGGCCGCCCCGAACCAGTGGACGTGGCAGGCGCCCGCCGCGCCGGGCGAGTACCAGTTGAAGATCGACGGCTTTCCGGGCTCGGATCAGGGCGAGATCACGGCATTCGTCATGGTCAGCGCGTCGGCGGTCAAGCAGGGATTTCTGAATGGCTATCGCATCGGCGACTATCCCGCCAAACCGCTTCGCGGGGATCCGATTTATCAGCCACCGGCGGGGTTCATCGAGGTGACGGACGACAACGAGGATGCGCGTGTGTCACCGCACTTCCGGGTGAAACAGTTTCTGTCGCACCAGGCCTCAGACTTTCCCAAGTACGTCGTGCTGAACGAGGGTCTCATCGTGGCCCTTGAGATCATTGGACGGGCGCTCGAGCCGTTGAACCTGGACGCTGACGACATTCATGTCATGAGCGGGTTCAGAACCCCCTTCTACAACCGTGCGATTGGCAATGTCGAGTACAGCCTTCACCAGTGGGGGCGCGCCGCGGACATCTTCCTCGACAAGGATCGTAATGGGATGATGGACGACCTGAATCAGGACAGGAAAATCGATCGAGCGGACGCCCAGCTTCTTTACGATCTGCTCGATCGGCTGTCGAAGACCGCCGAAGGCAACTTGATAGGTGGGCTCTCGGTGTACGATCGAACCACGACACATGGTCCGTTCGTGCATGTTGACGTTCGGACTCGTAAGGTACGATGGTGAAACGAATTGGAAAGGCTTCTTGACCACGGAGGTCACAGAGGTCACGGAGTAGGTTTGGTTGAGATTTCTCCGTGTCCTCCGTGACCTCTGTGGTGAGACGGTTCTTCGCAAGCGCCTACCGTCTGGCTCGGGCCCGCGCGACCTGCTCGGTCGTGGGCGCTTCAGGGAGACGATCCAGTCGCGCCTCCATCTGGACGAACGCTGGCGAGTCACCGCGCGGCCGGTTCACCGGCAGCATGTCGGCTTCCCGGCTGATCGCCTCGTAGCGGTTGCCGGGGTTCGGATGGTCGCTGAGCCATTCGGGTCCCCCGCGACCGCCTTCCCGTTCCAACGTTCTGAACATGTCAGCCATGTCGTGCGGATCGTACCCGGCTCGAGCCATGATTTGTGCCCCCAGCGTATCCGCCTGTCGCTCGAACTCGCGGCCGAATCGCAGAAACGCCGTGCCGAGGCCAAACTGAGTGCCTTGGGAAACGATGCTGCCGGTTCTACCCCCAATCAACGACCCGATGATGGCGCCTGCCACCATCCCGATCTGGTACTTCGTGGCTTTGGTTGCTTGCGCCGTGCCGTGCCGGAGCGCGACGTGACTGATTTCGTGCGCGAGCACACCAGCAATCTCACCTTCGTCGTCGGCCGCCTCGAGCATGCCCCGATTCACGTAAATCGGGCCGCCCGGCAGCGCAAATGCATTGATGTCCCGAACGTTCACGACTTCGAAGGTGTACCGGAACTCCGGATGGCTGAATTCTCCGGGGATGGCGTTGACCAGACGGCGACCGATCGTCGCAACAGTGGAACGTACCTGATTGTCACCGAGCAGCGGCAGCTGTTCGGAGACCTCTGCCGACGCTTGGCGACCCAGGCGTACGTCATCCGACGGCTTGAAACGATTCGATGGCGCAGCGACCGGTGTCTGAGCGGTGACCATGCTGGCCGTCAGCACCAGCGCGAGAAGTGTCGCAGGCACTCGAGAAACCATAATTGCCCCCTTGCCCAATTTTGAGCAAAGGCTGTGCCAGCAAAAAGTGGAGAAATCTGGTCGGTATCAGGAGCCGACTGTAGCGATCAGTAGACAGTTCTCAAGTCTGAAGTCTCAAGTCTGAAGTCTGAAGAAAGTCTCAAAGTCGTGTTCGAATTCGACACCACCTGAGCTTCATTTGAGAACTTGTTACTTGAACCTTCACTTGAGACTTCAGACTTGAGCCTTCAGACTTCTTAGCCTGCTATGTATTCGGCGCGAGCCACTCGATTGCAGCCTAGACGCTTGGCATCGGTCAATGCTCGTTCGGCCGCTGCCACGAGCTCGATTTCCTGCCATGCGGCCCCGCGACTCGGGACAGCGGTCGCGACACCGAGGCTGATGGTCACGTAATCGGCAACGGGCGACGCTGGATGCGGAATTTCGAGCGCTTCAACGGCGGCCCTGAGCTTGACCGCCAGCGCGTGAACGCCGTCGCTGTCGGTGCGGGCCAACACGACAACGAACTTGTCGCGGTCCTGGCGGCCAACCAAATCGCCGGGCCGCCTGATGGCATCGCGCAGAATGGTCGCCACCTGCTTGAGACAGGTGCCGGCTCCGTCCTGTCCCAGTTTTTCGCGATAGCTGGTGAAGTGATCGAGCTCGATTGTGATCAGGGAAATGGGCGTCAGCTCACGACTCGCCCGGCGCCATTCGCCTTCGAGGAACTGCTGAAACTGTGCGTAGGTCGCGAGCCCCGTTTGCAGGTCGAGTAATGTCAGCCGCGCAAGTTCGGCCCGGGCTGCTTGTAGTTCCTCGTTGCGCTTGGTGAGGATCGATGTGAGCTCGCGCTCGCGGATTCGCGATCGCCATGTCCCGGCCGCGTACCCGCCGATAGCCAGCAGAATGGCGAGAAGCGCCATGCTGGTCAGGATCGGCATGCGCGGTAGCTTAATCGATCCACCGCTCGCCGGAAAAGGCGGGCATGCGATAAGATTTGCGTCATGAAGATCCGAATATCGCTCATGCTGCTGTGCGTCACGTCATGGGCCTGCGGTGGCACCGAGTCAACCCCGACAAATCGGAGCGCCGCACAAGAGATGAAAGCCCCAGCCATCGATGCCAACCTGCTCCTGAACCACATCAAGGTTCTTGCGGCCGACGAGTTCGAGGGGCGAGCACCTGGAAGCAAGGGTGAGGAGCTCACCGTCGCGTACCTCACCGAGCAGTTCAAGAAAGTCGGACTCCAGCCGGGAAATCCTGATGGAACCTACGTCCAGAAGGTGCCGCTCGTTGGCATCACACCCGACGCGAACGTCTCGCTGACGTTCAAGAAGGGGGGACGGCAACGGAGCCTCAAGTACCCCGATGATTTCGTCGCGTGGACCAAACGGGTCGTCGACCAGGCGGGGCTGATGGATTCAGAGCTGGTATTTGTCGGATATGGCGTCGTGGCGCCGGAGTTCAATTGGGACGACTACAAGGGCCTCGACGTGAAGGGCAAGACGCTGGTGATGCTCGTCAACGATCCTCCCGTGGCCGATCCGGCCAATCCGAGCGAGCTCGATCCGAAGACGTTTGGCGGGAAAGCCATGACGTACTGACGGTCGCTGGACCTACAAGTTCGAGATTGCCGCCGAGAAAGGCGCCGCGGGCGCGTTCGTTGTCCACGAGACAGGGCCAGCCGGCTATCCCTACGATGTGGTGAAGGGCAATACCGGCGAAAAATTCGATCTCGTCACCCCCGACAAGAACATGAGTCGGGCTGCCGTTGAGGGCTGGATGACGCTCGATCAGGCGAAAGCCCTGCTGGCCATGTCAGGCCAGGATTTCGATGCCCTCAAGGAGCAGGCGGCCACCCGCGATTTCAAGCCCGTGGCGCTCGGGACGACTGCGTCGGTCGGGCTCAAGAACAAGCTGCGCACCATCGATTCGCAGAATGTCGTCGCCAAGTTGGAGGGCGGCGATCCCACCCTCAAGAACGAGTACGTCATCTACACGGCCCACTGGGACCACTTGGGCCGGGGCGAAGCCGTCAAAGGCGACGACATTTACAATGGCGCCGTTGACAACGGAACGGGCACGGCTGCGCTCATCGAGATTGGACGTGCCTACCAGTCGCTCGCGACGCGACCGAAGCGTTCGATTCTGTTACTGGCCGTCACCGCTGAGGAACAAGGGCTGCTCGGATCGGAGTACTACTCCGTCACGCCCCTTTATCCGCTCGAGAAGACGCTGGCCGTGATCAACATGGATGGCCTCAACGTTCACGGTCGCACGAAAGACATTACGATTATCGGGCTCGGCAATTCAGACCTGGACGATTACGCGCGCGAGGCCGCCGCGTCGCAAGCCCGGGAGCTGCGTCCTGATGCGGAGCCGGAAAAAGGCTTCTATTACCGATCCGACCATTTCAACTTCGCCAAACAGGGTGTCCCTGCCTTGAACACCGATTCCGGTATCGAATTCATCGGCAAACCGCCCGAATACTCCAAACAGGTGCGGGACAACTGGACCGCCAACATCTATCACACGCCGCAAGACGTCGTGATGGCGGATTGGGATCTGGCTGGTCTGGTCGAGGATGCGCAGCTGTTCTGGCTGGTGGGCTACCACGTGGCCCAGGCGGACAAGTACCCGGAGTGGAAGCCAGGCACGGAATTCAAAGCATTGCGCGAGGCTTCGCTGAAACAGAAGTAGAGCCTCCATCCGAAATTGCTGACTCAAGCGGATGATTGCTTTTAGCAAGATCCGGAGCGTGAGCGACGGCAGCGCATGGGGGTGGGGCCCCATGCGGATTAAGTAATGCGGACAGAAGACAGAAGACAGCTTATAGAACACGGGATGAGATTCAGGACGCTCAGCCAAACAGTCGGGATTCCAGCCCTCCTTGTCTGTGGTGTCGTTCTGGCGAAAGCGTCCAGCGGAAGCGCTGCCGATCCAGCGGCGGTAGAGCGGGCGCTGGACCGGTTTCTCAGTGCCCCGAGTCGTGCGGCCGCCCAACCTTTGATCAAGGGCGTTGTGGAGTCCGGTGCGACATTCGATCAGGCTTACGCCCGGTTGAAGCGCGGCCGAAGCTACGCACAGCCCGTACCCCTGGGTCTTCAACGTCTCAAGCGCCGAACGTCCGATGGCCTCGAGCACACGTATGCGCTCGTCGTGCCGGACGACTACACACCAAAACGGTCCTATCAGGTGCGGGTCCAGCTTCATGGCGGGATCGCTCGTCGGACGGCTGAACCCGGGCGCGAAGGCATCGATCGGATTCCTGGTACCCGCGATCAGATTGCCGTCTATCCAAATGGCTGGGTGGAGGCCATGTGGTGGTTCGGGAATCAAGTCGAAAATATCAACGGGATCGTCGACGAGCTGAAACGCGTCTACAACGTCGACGAGAACCGAGTCTATTTGACGGGTATTTCTGACGGCGCCACCGGCGTGTATTTTTTTGCTCTTCGCGACACGACGCCCTGGTCCAGTTTCCTCCCCCTCAACGGCCATATGGCCGTGCTCGCCAACCCGGACACGGCCGCGGACGGTGAGCTGCATCCGGGCAACGCCGTCAGCAAGCCGTTCTTCATCGTCAATGGCGGGCAGGATCGGCTCTATCCGACACGCAGCGTGGATCCGTACGTCGAGCATCTCAGGAAGATTGGCACGACGGTCGTCTACCATCCGCGGCCCGATGCGGGACACAACGTGGAGTGGTGGCCGATGGAGAGAGACGGTTTCGAGCAGTTCCTCGTCGATCATCCCCGGGATCCGCTGCCGGATCGGTTGTCGTGGGAGACCGAACGGACTGATCGCTACAATCGGGTTCACTGGCTGGTGATCGACGAACTGGGGACGGTCGTCGGTGAATCCGGTCTCAACGATACCAATCTCATCGACCGTGGTTTGATCGTGCGCGAGCTGTTCCCCCGACGGAAGGTGTCCGGCCGCGTGGATCTCGCCCGAAAGGGTAATACTGTCGAGGCGTCCACCAGAGGCGTGCGCGCGTTGTCATTGCTCGTCTCACCGGATGAGTTTGATTTTGCGGCACCTCTCAAAGTCATGACGAACGGTCATGTCGCGTTCGAGGGAAAACTCGAGAAGAGCCTCGCAACGTTGCTGAAGTGGAGTGCACGTGACAACGATCGCACGATGCTCTTTGGTGCAGAAGTGTCGGTGAAAGTGAGATAGGACGGAAGGCAGACGTCAGAAGCCCTTCTAACAATTTTTCATGCAGTATCGAATCACACAGTATCCGCTCGAGCAGGGGGCACTCGAGATCCAGTACATCGAAGAGTTTTTCTGGGAGTTCCCGCGCAAGAAGACAGCGGCCGAAATCGTCGCGCGGCTCAAAGGGCGCGCCCATCTGATTCTGATGGCCGACGCGCCACTGTCCGACGATCCGGCGACGGTGGTCCCCGTGTCCTTTAAAGTGGCTCACGAAGTCACGCCGGACGACCGCGATCCCAAACTGGCCGACCTGATCGGGCGGTTGCACGACTGCGTCACGTTTTCGGGGCGACGTGTGCTCTACAGCTGGATTGGCGGCACTCGGCGTGACTGGCGGGGTCAGGGACACTTTCGCGCGCTCACCGAACAGCAGGAAGCGTGGGCGCTCGAAGCAGGCTTCGACGAGATCGTCCACAAGACCAAGAACAAGTTCTATCAGATGCGTGGCACGCTCGATCACCTGCGCTTCGACGTGATCAAGTACGAGCGGAATTCGAGCGACAACCGGGAGTCGAAAGTCTATCTGAGCAAACGTCTGGCGCCCGATCTGATCGACACCCATCGCAGTCGACGGACGGTGGTGCACGCGGGCACATGATTCGGTAGGCTTTAGGCTTTATGGCTAAGCGGTCCAGGAAACCAGCTCCTCAGTCCCTGTTCGACCTCGAAGACACCGACGCCGCGATTCCCGTTTCCAGCGGTCCTCCCGGAAACGGGCATGGCACAGTCGTGGCCCTGCACGAGGCGGCGCAGTCCCGCTATCTCAATTACGCCCTTTCGGTCATCACGTCGCGGGCGCTGCCTGACGTGCGCGATGGGCTGAAGCCGGTTCAACGCCGCATCCTCTACACGATGTGGCAGCAGAACCTGACCGCCGATACCAAGCATCGCAAGTGCGCAAAAGTCGTGGGCGACGTGATGGGGAGCTACCATCCCCACGGCGATGCCGCCATTTATGAGACGCTCGTCCGGATGGCGCAACCGTTCTCGTTGCGCTATCCGTTGGTGGATGGCTCGGGGAACTTCGGCTCACTCGACGGCGACGGCGCCGCCGCCATGCGTTACACCGAGTGCCGTCTCGCCCGGGTGAGCGATGAGCTACTCGCAGAAATCGATCAGACCACCGTTCCGTTCAGGCCGAACTACGACGGCACGAAGTTCGAACCGGTCATGCTTCCCGCGCAACTGCCTAACCTGCTGGTGAACGGCACCACCGGCATCGCGGTGGGCATGGCCACCAACATTCCGCCGCACCATCTTGGGGAAGTCTGCACGGCGTTGCTGAAGCTGCTGGAGAACGAAGATCTCTCGAGCGTCGCCCTGTGCCGCTATATCAAGGGCCCGGACTTTCCAACGGGTGGCCAAATCCTGAACTCGCCAGACGAGCTCAAGGCCATCTACAAGACCGGCTCTGGCACGATTCGCCTTCGCGCCACATGGGAGAGCGCTGGGCCAAATCGCACCGGCAAGGTCCTTCACATTACCAGCGTCCCCTACACGGTCAACAAGTCCCAGCTCGTCGAGCGGATTGCCGAGGTCGTCGTCAGTCGTAAGCTGCCGCCTCTTCTCGACGTCAAGGACGTATCGACCGACGATGTGCGGATCGAGCTGACGCTCAAGCGCGACGCCGATGCGCGGATGGTGATGGCGTACCTCTTCAGGCACACGCCGCTCCAGACGACGTTTCCCGTGAACCTGACGTGCCTCATCCCGACAGAGAACCCCGAAGTCGGTCGCCCGGAACGTCTCGATCTTCACCAGATCCTCTGGCACTTCCTGCATTTCCGACTCGACGTGGTGACCAGGCGGCTCGAGCACGAGCTCGGCGCGCTCAAGAAGCGCATCCACGTTCTCGATGGGTTTGCGAAAATCTTCGATGCTCTCGACGAGATTCTGAAACTGATCCGCAAGTCGGATGGCAAGCAGGATGCGGCGGTCAAGATCATGAAGCGGTTCGGTCTGGATGACGAGCAGACCGATGCCATCCTCGAACTGAAACTCTATCGATTGGCACGCCTGGAAATCCTCGTCATTCAGAACGAGCTCGAAGAGAAGCGTCGGCGCGCGAGGCAAATTGGTGGCCTTCTCAAAGATGAAGCCGGACGATGGAAGGTCGTGCGGTCAGAGATCGAAGAGATTCAGAAGAAGTACGGCGACCCGAAGGTTGATCCGCGTCGCACGATTATTCAGGCGGAGGCCGAGGTCGAGTTCACTGCCGACGACTTCATTGTCGAAGAAGACAACGTCGTGATCGTGTCTCAGGACGGATGGGTGAAGCGGCAGAAAGAGGTGCGTGATCTGTCATCCACCCGGTTACGGGAAGGGGATTCGGTGCTGGCCGTGATGCCGGGCAGCACGCGATCGAGCGTCGTCTTCTTCACCAACTTTGGGACGGCGTACACGTGCCGTCTGGTCGACGTGCCGGCCTCGACCGGCTACGGCGAACCGATTCAGAGCCTCTTCAAATTCAAGGATGGCGAGAAGGTGATCGCGGCGATGAGCCTCGATTCCCGCGTGGCGGGCAGCATCACCGCGGCCAAAGAAGGAGCCGAGCCACCCGCACATGCCGTGGCTGTGACAAGCGACGGCTACAGCCTGCGGTTCTCGCTCGAAGGTCTGGTCGAGCCCAGCACGCGCGCCGGGCGACGCTTTGCCCGCACGGCTGAAGGCGCCGAGATTGTTGGGGTCGCGAAGGTCGAGGGCGGTGAGGTGCTGATCGCGGCAACCCGTCAGGCGCGAGCGATCCTGTGCCGGGCTGACGAGGTGAATTTCCTCTCAGGTCCCGGGCGTGGCGTGATTCTTATCAAGCTGGCCCGCGACGACGATCGCGTCCTGGGGTTTGTGGCCTCCCGGGGTGACCGCGATTTGCTGACGGTCGAGACAAGCCGCGGGGCATCGCAGACCATCAGCACCGCGAAATACGAGGTCACCGGCCGTGGTGGCAAGGGCCGCGAGCTACTCCAGCGGGGTGAGTTCGTGCGCGTGCTGCCCACTGCGATCGAAGCGCCCCCGCCGCTCGAAACGGACTGACCGCTGACTCAGGCCGAAAAACATCTCACGGGACGCGGATTGTCGCGGATTCACACGGATCGTGTCGAGTGAATACCGGCACAGATAACGCTGTGGCGGTCCGATCCGCGACCGCCGCGCCGCAGGCGCGCGTAAAAGGGTGAGCGGACACGAGGATAAGAGCGCAACGTCCGGGCAGTCCGGGCTCTTATCCTCGTGTCCGCTCACCCTTTTACGCGCCCGGCTTCGCCAGGCTGCCGGTCGCCCAATCCGCGTGATCCGCGTCCCGTGATCTGGATGGTCCGCCTTGCCGACGCTTCGTACCACGAAAGTGACTTCCTGCCGGCCCGATACCGCACTTGACCCGCGCCTGAGACAGCGCTAGAGTCACGTCTTCTCGCGCACAATTCGTGGTTCCCGGAGGCCCTATGAATCGCTGGGTCCTCGGCGTCGTTCTCCAGCTGACGTCCAATGCGACGCACGCGCAGGAGCCGTGTGGTCCGGCCAAACCTCGTCAACTCGTGCAATCTCTGACCCCTGTGGTCATCGTCCTGAAGGTCGACGGGCCGTCAGGCAAATAGGCGGGAACGGAAGGAGGAGGGAACGTGACGATACTGATCGATCGTATCCGACGCCGTCGTTCGGCTCGGCTCGTCTGCGTGCTCGTCGTGGCGGGGATGATCACTTCGGCGATGGGGTGTTCCAATCAGGCATCCGAGCAGGCGGCGGCCGACTCACCGCTGTCGATCAACGTCAAGCAGCAGTTCATGACGATCCAGAACAAGGCCGGGCTTCCCCTGACGGATGTCACGATCGCCATCGTCCCGATCGGCCGGCAAACCGAGTACACGAAGTTCTACACGCGAATCGAGAGCTCGCAGAACCTCGATCTGTCGCTGGGGGACTTCCACGGCCGGGATGGCACGCCGTTCAGCCTGCGCGTCGTCAAGCCCCGGTCCATCAAGATCAAAGCCAGCACGATGGCTGGCAAGAAGTACGACGTGGAGCTGCCCTGGAATTAGATGGTCTGACGTCCGGCTAAAGCCGGACGCTACGTTCTGAGGGTCTCACATGCGGCCAGAGTAGCGTCCGGCTTTAGCCGGACGTTGCAGGTGCGCGCTACTTTGGTGACCGAACAAGCGGGACGAACCGTACCGGGATGGTGCGTTGTTGCACCACGCCGGTTGGGGTGCGAGTAATCAGCAGCAGGTCCTGTTCGGTGCGTCCGACGGGGATGACCAGGCGACCACCGGTGGCCAGCTGATCGACGAGCGGCTGCGGGACGTGATCGGGTGCCGCCGTAACCATGATCCGATCGAAGGGTGCCTGCTCGGGCCAACCCCGGTACCCGTCGCCGGTTCGCACGTGGATGTTCTTATACCCCAGCGCATCGAGTGTCTGCCGCGCGCGGTCGGCGAGTTCCGGCACGATCTCGATGCTGTAGACTTCGCCCGCGAGCTCACCCAGAATCGCAGCCTGATATCCCGACCCGGTGCCAATCTCCAGGACCTTGGAGCTCTTGGTCACCTGAAGCGTCTCGCTCATGTACGCCACGATGTAAGGTTGTGAAATGGTCTGACCGTACCCGATAGGAAGGGGATGGTCGGCATACGCCTGACCGGTGACGGTCTCCGGCACAAAGCGTTCGCGCGGGACCGATCGCATCGCCGCGAGCACGCGCTGATCCGTGATGCCGCGCCCGCGAATGTGATCGTCGACCATGGTCTGGCGCTCGAGCCGTCTGGAGTCTCGCGTAGCCTGTCCGCCCGAACGGCCCTGAGCGTGTCGAAGGGCCGTTGAGTCTACGGCCGCGCCAGCCGTCACGAGAGCTGCCACAACGAGAACTCGCTGCATTTTGGCGCATCCGAACACGGACGTTCACAATCCTACCAGACTTGGTACAATCTCCCCGCTCGTACGGCGGGTCTAACCACCTTCGCCAAGGCTACGGTGGTCCGCCGAAGCTTTATGCGAAGGCGGAAGACCCGCCGCTACATTTATGGCGTCGTCATACACCGCAAAAGACATTACCGTTCTCGAGGGACTGGAACCGGTCCGCAAGCGGCCCGGGATGTACATCGGAGGGGTCGGCACGTCCGGTCTCCACCACCTCGTCTGGGAGATTCTCGACAACTCCATTGACGAAGCGATGAACGGTTACGCGAGCAACATCTGGGTCACGCTCCACAAGGACGGCTCTTCGCTCACGATTGAAGATGACGGGCGCGGCATTCCCGTGGACAAGCATCCGCGAAGCAAGAAGAGCGCGCTCGAGGTGATCTTTACGACGCTGCACGCAGGGGGGAAGTTCGAGCACGGCAGCTATAAGACCGCAGGGGGCCTGCACGGCGTCGGCGCGAGCGTGGTCAATGCGCTTTCGAAGGAGCTCATTGCATCGTCGCGACGTGACGGGGCCCAGTGGGAGCAGCGGTTCAAACAGGGGAAGCCCGTTGGTCCGTTGAAGAAAGTGGGACCCGCGCGCGGCACTGGCACGACTGTGTACTTCCACCCGGATCCGGCCATCTTTCCCAAGGTCGAGTTCGATCCAGCGCTGATTCAGGATCGTCTGGATGTCGCCGGCTACCTGCACAAAGGTCTCAAGATCGTCTTCGAAAACGAAGAAACGAAGGAAAAGCAGGTTTTCGAGCATTCGGATGGCTTGAACGAGTACCTGCGCAAGATTCTCGTCGAACGAGGGGCCAAGCCCGTTCACGATGCGCCCTTCACGCACACCACCTCCGGTAAGGACGAGGGCATGCGTGTAGACCTCGTGCTGCAGTGGACTGAGGCGACCGACGAGCACGTTCGCAGCTACGTCAACGGGATCCCGACCGGGTCCGGCGGCACGCACGAAAATGGTCTGCGTGCCGGGTTGGGCAAGGCCATCCGAAACTTCATCGACACGCACAATCTCTCACCGAAAGGTGTGACGCTCGTTGCGGAGGACATTCGAGAAGGCCTGACCGGTGTGATTAGTCTGTTCCTTGCCGACCCGCAGTTCCAGGGACAGACGAAGGACCGCCTGAACAATCCTGAAGTTCTTTCCGCTGTCGATTCGGTGGTGCGGCCGGCGCTGGAGCACTGGCTCAACCACAACAACACCGTCGCCGAAGCAATCGTCGCCCGAATTATTCTGGCGGCGCGGGCGCGCGAAGCCAGCCGTGCGGCGCAGCAGGAAGTCACCCGACGTGGCGGGACGGGCGCGCGCCTCAATCTGCCGGGAAAGTTGAGCGACTGTACTGCGTCGAGCCGCGACAACACCGAACTCTTCATCGTGGAGGGCGATTCGGCCGGCGGGTCGGCCAAACAGGGACGAGATCGGGGACGACAGGCAATCCTGCCGCTTCGCGGCAAAGTACTCAACACCGAGAGCGTGTCTCTTGCCAAGGTGCTCGAGAACAAAGAACTGGCAGATTTGGTGACGGCGCTCGGGTGCGGCGTGGGCAAGAACTTCGATCTTCGCGGCCTTCGCTACGAGCGCGTCATCATCCTCGCCGACGCCGATTCCGACGGTAATCACATTGCGACGTTGCTGCTGACGTTCATCTACCGGCACATGCCGCAGCTCATTGCAAACGGGCGGGTCTTCCTGGCGCAGCCGCCGCTCTATCGCATCGATGTCGGCAAAGACACGTTCTGGGCCCTCGACGACACACAGCGAGACGAGATCGTCAAGAAGCAGCGGGGCGGGAACGGCCGGGTGAGCCCGGAAATCACCCGTTTCAAGGGATTGGGCGAGATGATGCCGAAAGTGCTCTGGGAGACCACGCTCAATCCCAAGACCCGTCGCTTGCTGCGAATCGCGGTTGCCGATCAGATCGTCACCGACCGCGTGATCAACGAGCTGATGGGGAAAGATGCGTCCGCAAGGTTCCGGTTCATCATGGAGCGCGCCGAGGACGCCGAAGCACTCGATGTGTGATGACTAAGCAGACAGTCGTTGATGGCGAGATCCGGCTCACGCTGTCGCGCGTTCGCCTGTTGCTCATCGTAATTCTCGCGCTTGGCATGGTTGGCGTCGGGATCGAGCTGCTGCTTCTCGAGCACACGGATGGCTTCAGGCAACTCGTGCCAGTCACCCTGCTCGGCCTTGGTTTGCTCGTGCTCGTCTGGCATGGCGTGGCCAGAGGCCCTTCGAGCGTGCGCGCGATTCAGCTGATCATGGTGTTGTTCGTCGCGAGCGGTCTTGTGGGCATCGTGTGGCACTATCAGGGGAACATGGAGTTCGAGCTGGAAACCTATCCGTCCATGGCGGGGTTGACACTCTTCAAGGAGGCCATGATGGGTGCAACTCCGGCACTTGCCCCAGGCACCATGATCCAGCTGGGTCTCATCGGGCTCGCTTACACGTACAGACACCCTGTGCTGACTCGCCCTCTCGACTAACCCCGGCGGCCCCATCCTCGGTGTATCGTATCGATAGGTGAGGTGACGACATGTCTGTGAAATCTGTCGGTGGAATTCTGGGTGCCGTGATCGTCTTCGTCGGTGTCGGAATGGCGGCATTCGCGCAGGTCGGCAGCTCGAAGGGACTTCTCGAGCCGAACCTGGCCGGAGAGAAAGAGTTGCTCGCGCTGCCGCATCTCAATGCGACGATAGTGAAAGGCATCATGGAACGGCGTCCATTTCTGAATATGACCGAGCTGAACACGTTCCTGAGCCAGTCGCTCTCGCAGCAGCAGCGCACTGACTTGTATGGGCGCATGTTCATCCATCTGAATTTAAACACCGCCAGCAAGGAAGAGATCCTGCTGATTCCCGGTGTGGGCAATCGCATGCTGCATGAGTTCGAGGAATACCGGCCCTACAAAGCGCTCTCGGTGTTCCATCGCGAGATTGACAAATATGTCGACGACAAAGAGCTCGCACGCCTCGAACAGTACGTGTTCGTACCGATCAACCTGAACACCGCAAGCGATGCCGATATCCTGTCCATTCCCGGCATCGGTCAGCGGATGCTTCACGAGTTCAAAGAATACCGACCGTACAAGACGATGGATCAGTTCCGCCGGGAAATTGGGAAGTACGTGGATAAGAAGGAAGTGGCGAGGCTCGAGCGCTACGTGACGCTCAACTAGCAGCTCGGAATCCGGTTTTCGGCTCTCGGGAGGCTCTGATGAAACTGCAAGGTCCGATGCTCGTGGTGATGCTGTTCTCGATGGTCTTTGCGCTGCCTGTGTGTGCGCAGAGCCCGGCGCAGACGACCAGCAGTGCGTCAGATGTCGTGGTCGCGACGGTCGGAGGCCGCACGATCAAGATGAGCGATATCGAACAGCATTGGCAAAAGCAGGATCCCGCGTCGTTTGCGCGCATGCGTCAGCAGGTGTACGACGTGAACCGCCGCGTGCTCGACGACCTGATTGGCGAGGTGCTCCTGCAGAACGAGGCGAAGAAGCGCAGCGTGACCGTTGATCAGCTCCTGGCAGCGGAAACCCCCAAGCGTTTGCAGCCGGTGACAGAAGAACAGATCAAGGACCTGTACGAGCAGTCCCGAGAACGGACTCAAGGCATGTCTTTCGACGCCTTGCGCCCTGCGATTGTCTCGTACCTCGAGCAACAGCGGCCCGTCGAGGCGCGCCGCCGATTTATCGAAGAGCTCCGGAAGGCGTCGAGCGACATTGCCATCAAACTCGATGTGCCTCGAACTGCGATCACCGTGCTTCCGAACGACCCCGTCACCGGGGGGGCCTCAGCCCGCGTCGAGATCATCGAGTTTTCGGATTTTCAATGTCCGTACCTGCAAAAGCGTCGCACCGGTCCTCAAGCAGCTCGTGGCCAAGTACGGTGACCGCGTGAAGCTGGTCTGGAAGGATTTTCCATTGCCGAATCATCCAGACGCGCGTCCTGCCGCTGAAGCCGCCTTGTGCGCCAACGATCAGGGCAAGTTCTGGGCGTACCACGACAAGCTGTTCGACAACCAGAGCGAGATGACGCCCGCGAATCTGAAGGAGTGGGCGGCCCAGTTGGGGATGAACGCGGCGACGTTCAACGCGTGTTTTGACAGAGGGACCTATCGACAGCTCGTGGAGCAGGATCAGGAGGAAGGAACGCGCTGGGGCGTCTCATCCACGCCGACCGTCTACATCAACGGTCGTTCGGTTGTTGGCGCCATGCCGCTCGAAACCTACGAAACGATCATTCAAGAGGAACTCGCCAGACGGTGACGAGGACGCGGGGGCTAAAGCCCCCGCGCTACGCTGACACTCGGCGGTACTCTGTAGCGTCCGGCTTTAGCCGAACGATCGGGACGATCACTCGTCGGTTCGCGTCACCTCAATCGAATACTCATCATCGTCTCCGCTGAGGTAGACCTGCATCGGTCTGCAGCACACTTCACAGTCCTCGATATAGCTCTGATTGGTACCTCCACCCTCGTCGACGACGAGGATAATCGGCTCACCGCAGTACGGACAATTCGTTTCGAGCTCCATGGGCAGACTCCGGCCTGACAGTAGTTTTCAGTTATCAGTTTCAGTTTTTCGCAGGCGCCGCGGTGCCACGTCTTTCAGCGCCTCCGCGATTGCCCGGACGTGCTCCGGTGTCGTGCCGCAGCAGCCCCCCGCAATGTTCAACAGCCCCTCCTCGGCGGCCTCCCGCAGCCGCGTGGCGCTTTCGGGAGGCTGTTCGTCGTAGTGTCCGAGGGCGTCTGGGAGTCCTGCACTGGGATGGCAGCTTACCCAGGTGTTCGAGACCCGCACGAGATCCGCCAATGCCGGTCTCACGTGACGCGCGCCAAGGGAACAGTTGATCCCGACGACGAACGGACGTGCGGCCGCGACTGAGGTCCAAAACGCCTCGAGCGTCTGTCCTCCCAGCGTGTGATGGCCATCAGGTGCGAACGTGGCCGACACCATCAACGGGATCTCATTTCGAGATTCACCGACGACCGCATCAATCGCTTCGAGGGCCGCCTGCGTGTTCAGGGGGTCGACGATGGTTTCGATGAGCAGGAGGTCACAGCCGCCATCGAGCAGGCCCCGAACCTGATCCCTGAACGCGTCGCGCAGACGATCGTCGGTCATCGTCGCGCTGACCGGCGCGTTCATCAGCTCGGGCCGTGACAGTTTCCAGTGTGTGGGGCCAATGGATCCTGCGACAAACCTCGGCTTTCCTGGCGTGCGGTTGGTCCACCTACGCGCGGCGTCCGTGGCAAGTCGCGCCCCCGTGGAGCTCAGTTCGTAGGCGAGTGATTCCAGCCCATAGCAGGCCTGCCCGACCGACGTGGACGAGAACGTGTTGGTCTTGATGATGTCCGCGCCCGCGTCGAGGTATGCATGATGGAGGCTCGAGATGACCTCCGGCCGCGTAATCGAGAGGAGGTCGTGGTTTCCTTGAAGGTTCACGGCATGACGACGAAACCTCGTCCCGCGGTAGTCCGCTTCGAGCAGTCCCTGGCTCTGGATCACCGTGCCGATTGCGCCATCGAGCACGAGAATGCGGCGCCGAAGCAGATCGTCGAGGCGCTCGCGCGCGAAGCGTGGCATTACTCGGCTCGGAGCGCGCCACCACGCGCGATTCCGTAGATCCTGAACTCTTCGGCCTCGGCCAGTGCCCGCCGGAGATCGACCGTCGTGTGGTATCGGCGGCTCGGGATCTGTCGGCTGGGCACCGACAGGGAGACCAGCTGTGCTCCAAATGGGTCGGGCGTAACCATGAGCCTGTCGCCGCGGACTACGAATGAGTATCCATCGCTGTCGAAGGTCTGATGCCAGTCGTTGCAGAACGCGAGCGACAGGAAGTCGGCGAGATAGAGCAGTCGATAATCCCGAGCGAATGCGTCACGCGCGTCGGGGTCGGACATTTCACACACATCGAGCAACGTGTCCCTGAGCACGGTCATGCGCACAAAGAACGCGGACCATGACGGTTTGGACTGACGATCGGCAAAAAGGGTCAGCGCATGCTGCGCCACGAATGCCGCGGCCAGCGGGTCCCGTCGTGCCAGCCGCTCGACGCCGCGAGGCCAGATAGCTTGTTTGACCTCCTCCGGAGCCGACACGAAGTCGTACGGATGGCCCGTCTGCGGGTCAACCTCCGGTTCGGCATCGGGCTCGATCCATCCGTTATCGTGCTCGCGGATCGCAAGAAGCAGCACGTCACGCTTCGCGTGCGACCGCCAGACGTCCGCGTGCCAGGCTTCGGCGATATCGCCCGCCAGCCTTGCATGGTCCGGCTGGGTGATGAGACGCAGATGTATGCCGTCGTTGATGACAATCATGCTCAGGGAAGGTTCTAAGGTTCTAAAGTTCCAGAGTTCTAAAGTTCTGGAACCCTAGAACCTTGGAACCTTAGAACCCTAGAACCCTAGAACCTTAGAACCCTACTTCGAACTGTTATAATCCCTCTCTCGTGTTGAGCGTCACGGTTCTCGCCCTCGGGTTCCTTCACGGTCTCGGCGCTGATCATCTCATGGCGATTGCCACCTTGTCCGCCGGAACGGCAGGACAAGAGCCGCGGTATGCCCGCACGGTGGGCGTTGCCTTGCGATTCGCACTGGGTCATGCGCTGCTGCTGGCCGTCGGGACGGCGTGCGTGCTGATGCTGGGCTGGAACATCCCGGTCGTCGTGGAGCGGGCCGGCGAGACGGTTGGAGGACTCCTGCTCATCGGGCTCGGTGCCATGGCCCTCTGGGCCGCCACCACCCGCCGCTTCTATATCCATCGCCACTCGCATGTGCACCAGCCGGGCCAGATGGAACATTCGCATTGGCACGTTCACCTTGGACGTGAACATCGCCATCCGGTTCCAGCCAGCCATTCGGCCGTTCCCGGGATTCTCGGCGGCGTGTTTGCGGTGAGCGGGCTGCGGGCGCTCACGCTGCTCGCCCCCTTCGAGGATGTCCGGAACTCTCTCGTCAGCCTTCTGGCTTTGGTGGTGATCTTCGCCGTCGGTATTCTGCTCTCGATGTCAGTGTTTGGCATCCTGCTGGCGCGCGTCATGCGGTCCGCTCGCGTGACCACCTTGGCTGCCGAGGCCGCAGCGCTTGCCACTGCCTTCGGATCGATTGCGCTGGGGCTGTATTGGATCGGTCGGTAGGGGATTAGTGATTTGGTGATTTTGCGATTGGCGAATCGGTGGTGATTGCCGATTGGCGATTCCTGATTTATTGGCGATCACGTGATTTGCCTCAGGCATTTGCTAGAGATCGTCAATAAATCAGGAATCGGTATTCACAATTCGCCAACGAATCACGAATCACGAATCGTGAAATCCGAAATCTTCTACAGCTGTCGGATGTTGCGGCTCTTGATGAGATAGCCAAGGCCGACCATCGAGAGCAGACTGCCGGTCACGGCCAGAACAATTGGCGCCGGGATCAGGCTCGCCAGATACCCGCTCACCAGGCTCCCGAGCGGCATGCCCCCACGGAACGCCACGAGATAAATGCTCATGACGCGGCCTCGCATCTCGTTGGGCGCGATCAGCTGGACCAGCGAGATGAGCGTCGAGAAGACGATCATCTGACAGATTCCCGCAACGAAAAGCAGCGCGTGGCTCATCCACACGGATCGCGAGATCGCAAACAGGATGATCAGCATGCCGTACACCGTCATCAGGAGCAGCGTCGACAGTCCCATTCGCCCGTGCTTGCCGAGCCACGCGACAATGAGCGCGCCCACGATCGCGCCGGCCCCCGAGAACGCCATCAACGTGCTGTAGCCTTCGACACCACGCCCGAAGACGTCCTTGGCAAAGACGGGGAGCAATGTAATCAGCGGAAAGCCCAGGAACGTCGCCAACCCCGATAACACGAGCAGTCCGAGCACGGTTTTCTCGCGCCGCACGTACGCGAGACCAATCTGCAGTTCCTGCAACAGGCTGTGCGTACGCGTTCCCGGGACGTGCTTCACGTGCAGCGACAGCAACGCCATGATGACGACAAGGAAGGACAGTCCGTTGAGGCCGAAAATGACCGACATGGCCGACGCTTCAGGCAGACCCCATCGCCCCAGCATGGCCAGCGCGGCGCCGGCCAGCAGCGGGCCGATGAACCGCGCGATATTGAATTGAATCGAGTTGAGCGCGATGGCATTGGTCAGATCTTCTCTACCGACGATGGAGGGGATCAATGACTGGTAGGCAGGACCACCAAACGACTGCGCGCAGCCGGTCAGAAACGACAGCGCAAGGATGTGCCAGATTTGAACGACCCCGGCGTACAGAAGAATAGCCAACATGCAGGCGGAAAACATCTGGACGCATTGCGAGGTCAACAGCGTTCGCCGGCGATCGTAGCGATCGGCCACGACGCCGCCGATGAGGGTGAAGAGCAGAATCGGCACTTGCTGCAGAAACGAGTCGAGTCCCAGGTAGAACGCCGATGCGGTGAGGGTCAGCACCAGCCAGTTCTCGGCGAGGCTCTGCATCCATGTGCCGATGCTCGACGTGCAGGCCCCGAACCAGAGAACCCGGAAGTCCCGGTGGTGAAGGGCGGCGGCAATGCGGCGAATGACGCGATGACCGAGCAGGGGAGTGGCGGCACTCGCGTGTGTCTGGCGCGTGTCATCGAGGCCCGCCTGAGTGTCGGGAAGCTGGCGAGGAGCGGACGTTTCTTCGATACGGGGGGGCATTAAATCAAGAAGTCTGAAGTCTGAAGTCTGAAGACAGAATACAGAATACAGATTTCCTAACTCTTCTACCCCGCCTAACGTAACCCCCAACCCCTCCCAACCCTTCCTAACCCCTCCCCCTTGACCTCCCAAAAAGAGTGGGGTAGGATAGCGAAAATTTAGCGAAAGTAGGTCTATGCCCTCTCCCGCTCTGGCCAGACTCGAATCGTTGCTCGGTGCCCACAAGCTCGATCACACCCTGACCTCACGGCTCCCCCCCATGCCCGAGGAGGGGCCGGCAGGACTGCCGCGCGGCCAGATCTCTGAAATTGTCGGTTCGCGTTCCTCGGGGCGTCAGACTGTTCTGGTCTCCAGGCTGGCAGCGGCGACCGGGCGTGGCGAGCTGGTCGCGCTGGTCGATCCGCTCGACATGTTCGATCCGGTCTCAGCTGCCGCCCATGGGGTCGAGTTGCCACGAATGCTCTGGGTTCGGGGGTGTGCGGGTGGCCCTGATCGGGTCAGCTTGCCACGCGAGGCTGGCGAAGCCGGTGTCCAGGTGGAGCGTGCGGTCAAAGCGCTGAACCTGATTCTTCAGGCCAGCGGCTTCGGCCTGGTGGCGCTCGACCTCGGTGAGATTCCTCTGCCTGTCCTTGGCCGCGTGCCTTTTACAACGTGGCGCCGACTGCATCGTGTCATTGAGGGTGGTGAAACGGCCTGTGTCGTCGTGGCGGCGGTGCCGGTGGCGCGGAGCGTTGGCGGCATCACGGTGGCGCTGTCGCCGCCGATGCCACCCCGAGCCGAGTGTGCTACGCCGCGAGGCGAGAGTCTTCCAGCAAGCGGGGGTGGGGACGGTCTTAAAGCGTCCCGGCTCTTCCCAAAATTGACGATTGACGGCCGGGTCATCGGGAGCCGGGGGTTGGAGATTCGGGATTCGGGACTCGGGATTGGGGATTCGAGGTTGGCGATTCGGGATTCATTGACTGCCACTGACCACTGACCACTGACCAACATGTTCTCCGCTCTCTATCTCCCACCCTTGCCTGGCCGAGTGGCTGATGCGCGTACCCGGTTGATGAGCGTGGCCCAGGAATTTTCGCCGCGTGTCGAGCGCATGACCGATCATCTGTTGACGCTCGACGTGGGCGGTCTAGGACGATGGTTCGATGGTCCACGAGCGGTCGGCGAGGCGCTGCGCCGGACCGCGGCAGATCGCGGGCTTGCGGCTCATGTGGCTGTCGCGTCGACACGGACGGCGGCCCTGTTGCTGGCACGAGGACGTGCTGGTTTGACGGTCGCGTTGCCGGGCGAAGAGCCCACACGTCTCGCCCCGCTGCCGCTCACCCTGCTGTCGTCGTGGACGGCTCAGGGCATCAAGCGCTCTCGATCGCGCCAGACGGTCGATGCCTTGCCGCTCGCGACTCTGCAGCGATGGGGACTGAAAACACTGGGCGATCTGGCAACGCTTCCGCCTGTCGATCTTTCGGAGCGTCTCGGCCAGGACGGGGTGGTGTGGCAGCGGCTGGCGCGTGGCGAAGATTTGCAGCCGCTCGTGCCTGCCTTGCCCGACGAGCACTTCGAAGAGTCGCTCGCACTCGAGTGGCCGATCGATCAGCTCGAGCCGTTGTCATTCGTGCTGGGACGATTGTTCGATTCACTGTGCACGCGGCTGGAGCACGCCGATCGCGGTGTGGTGGTGCTGCATGTGCGGCTCGATTTGGTCGGTCGTGAGCGGTTCGCCCGCGCACTGCAGCTGCCGGCGCCCATGCGAGATGCCCGTACCCTGCGCACGCTGGCGCTGCTCGATCTCGAATCGAATCCGCCGCCGGCGGCTATCGATCGCGTCACGGTGGCCGCGGAGGTCGTCGAAGGCCGCGTCTTACAGTTTTCGCTGCTGGCGCGTGCATTGCCGGCTGAGAGGCTTTCCACACTCCTTGCCCGACTTTCGGCCCTGATGGGCGCCGATCGGGTCGGCGCCCCCGCAGTGGTCGATTCGTTTCGGCCCGGTGCGTTTGCCATGGCGCCATTTGCTGGAGGTCACGCGGTGCCGTCTGAGGTCTCTTCCCCGCCGTCTGATGTCTGCCGTCTGCCTGCTGTCGTCCGTCGTTTCCGCCAGCCGATCCCGGCGCGTGTCGACGTGCATCAAGGACGACCGGTCCGCGTGGCCAGCGATCGCCGGCACCTGCGGGGCGGAGCGGTTACGGTGTGTGCCGGTCCGTGGCGATCGTCAGGCGACTGGTGGGAAAAGGGGTCGGGAGTCTTTTCCGCGTGGGATTCTGGGAAAAGACTCCCGACCCCTTTTCCCTGGGATCGCGATGAATGGGATGTCACGCTGCGCGATGGGGCGAGCTATGTCATCTTCCGCGACCGCCTGCGCAACAGCTGGTTCATTGATGGAATTCTCGATTGACCTCGAATCCAGAATCCCGAGTTCCGAATCCCGAGGCCCGAGTCCCGAATCCCGATTCATCTTTCCCAGTGTCCGGCAGCGATGTACGTCGAACTCCGTTGCGCCTCGGCTTTCAGCTTTCTTGCCGGCGCTTCGACACCCGAAGCGCTGGTCGATCGTGCCGCCGAGCTTGGCTATGCCTCGCTGGCGCTCCTCGATCGTGACGGGATCTACGGAATCCCTCGCTTTCACAAGGCTGCTCGTCTAGCCGGCATCAGGCCCATCGTTGGGGCAGAAGTGACGATTGTGGCCAATCCGGCGACAGTCGTCGCGTCCGGCCGGACGCTCCTCCTGCCTCTTCTTGTTCAGTCGCAAGAGGGCTACCAGAATCTCTGTCGTCTGATCACCCGCATGAAGCTTCGCGCCCCGAAAGGCGAGGGAGCACTCGTGCTCGACGAATTCGAGGGGTGCACGCGTGGACTCGTCGCGCTTGCGGGGCGCGACCTGCTGCTCGGCCTTCAGCTGGGCGTCGGGGGACTCCTCGATCAGCTGGTCGGGGTGTTTGGTCGCGACAACGTGTTCGTCGAATTGCAGCGACATCTCGTCCGTGAGGAGGAGGCCGAGCTCCAGACGCTCATTGATTTGGCCGCCACCTTTCATGTGTCTTGCGTGGCCACCAATGGCGTGAGGTTTGCCGCGCCCGACGAACGCCCGCTGTACGACGTCCTCACCTGCATCCGGCACAAGACCACACTCGATCAGGCCGGCCGACGACTGGCCCGCAACCGAGAACGCTATCTCAAGCCTCCCGAGAAAATGGCGCAGCTGTTTCGCGATCTGCCGAAGGCCGTGACGGCAACGCACGAGCTGGCCGATCGGCTCACGTACACGATGGCCGACCTGGGTTACCGGTTTCCCGAGTATCCCGTTCCCCCCGGCGAATCGTCCGCCTCGTTTTTGCGGAAGCTCACCGAGATTGGGGCGCGCGAGCGGTACCGGCCCTATCACCAGCGCGCGCGCGACCAGGTGGCGCGCGAACTGGACCTGATCGAAAAGTTGGACCTTGCCGGCTATTTCCTCATCGTCTGGGACATTGTGAATTTCTGCCGCCAGCACGACATCCTCGTGCAGGGACGGGGCTCGGCCGCCAACAGCGCTGTTTGCTACAGCTTGGGGATCACGGCCGTCGACCCGGTGGGCATGGAGCTGCTCTTCGAGCGATTTCTGTCCGAGGAGCGCGGTGAGTGGCCCGACATCGACCTCGATCTGCCGAGCGGCGATCGTCGCGAGCGCGTCATCCAGCATGTCTACGAAAAGTACGGCGCGCTGGCCCCCGAAGGGCCAAGAGCAGTCCCCGAAGGGCAAGAGCCCCCGAAGGGCCAAGAGCCGCGATGACTGCCAACGTCATTACCTACCGCGGGCGCAGCGCGGCACGCGAAGTGGGGAAGACGCTCGGCATCGATGCCCCGCAGATCGATCGCTTGTCGAAGGCGATGACCAATTTCGAGTTCGTCGATCCCAACGACACGCTGACGAAGCACCTGCGCGATGCCGGATTCGACCCTGCAGAGCCGCGTCTTCAACTGTTCGGCGATCTCTGGCGCCGCATGCTCGATCTGCCGCGACATCTCGGCCAGCACTCGGGCGGCATGGTCCTTTGTCACAGGCGCCTGGACGAGGTCGTGCCTCTCGAAAATGCCACCATGCCCGGCCGCGTCGTCGTCCAGTGGGATAAGGACGATTGCGCCGACATGGGATTGATTAAGGTCGATCTATTGGGACTTGGCATGATGGCCGTCTTGCAGGATGCGTTGGAGATGGTGAACACCCGAGCGCGAGAGTCTACGCTCGAGCGCGAGGTCTTCAGCGAGCGGGGGTGGGGCCCCGCGAGCCTTAATGAAAGCGGACGAGCGACCTCTTCGGGATTCGATTCTTTACTTAAACGCCAATCCCCACCCCCGAATCCCGAATCCCGAACCCCGAATCCCGAATCCAGATCCCCCCTCGACCTCGCTCATCTTCCGCAGGACGATCCCGACGTGTACGCCCTGCTCCAGACCGCCGATACCATTGGCGTCTTTCAGGTCGAATCGCGGGCGCAGATGGCCACGCTCCCGCGTCTCAAGCCCGAACGCTTCTACGACATCGTCGTGCAGGTGGCGATCATCCGTCCGGGCCCCATTGTCGGGCAGATGGTGCATCCGTATCTGGACCGTCGTGCCGGTCGCGCGCCGGTCGTCTATGCGCATCCGTCGCTCGAACCGATTCTCAATCGGACGCTGGGTGTGCCGTTGTTTCAGGAACAGCTTCTGCGGATGGCCATGGTGACCGCCGGATTTTCGGGAGGGCAAGCCGAGGAGCTGCGGCGCGCATTCGGGTTCAAGCGGTCGGAACGCCGGATGAAGCAGATCGAGGTGCAGTTGCGCGAGGGAATGGCCAGGCAAAGCATCGGGAGCGCGGCAGCCGACGAGATCGTCAGATCGATTGCCTCATTTGCGTTGTACGGGTTTCCCGAATCGCATGCGGCAAGCTTTGCACTGCTGGCCTACGCAAGCGCGTATCTCAAAGTGCATTATCCTGCGGCGTTCTACGCGGCGCTGCTGAACAATCAGCCGATGGGCTTCTACCATCCTGCGACGCTCGTCAAAGACGCCCAGCGCCGCGGTGTCCGCTTTGCGTCCATCGATGTGCAGCGGTCTGACTGGCTCTGCACGATTGAAGAAGACGGCCGGATCAGGTTGGGCCTCATGTATGTGGTGGGATTACGGAAAGAAGCCGGACAGGCCATAGCGAATATCCGGGCGGCTCGCCGTAGCGCGAAGCGCGAAGGCGGCAGCCGGACGAACCCCACGATGAATCCGATCATTTGTCCAAAATGTGGTTCAGACGATGAGTCGATGATTGAAGAAATTGAATCCGGCTCGTACTTCTGCAATACCTGTGCGTGCGACTGGAGCAATCTTCCGATCACCACCCGTGAACGGCCGCCGCGGTTCTCTTCACTCGACGAGCTCGTTTCGCGGACCGGACTGCGTCGCGACGAGCTGCAGACGCTGGCCGACATCGGCGCGCTGAACGCGTTCGGGTACGACCGGCGTACGGCACTGTGGCAAGTTGAAAAGGCGGTCCGGCCGGCGGGAGAACTCTTCGAGGAAGAACAGCCTTCACCCGAGCGCGAGAGTCTACGCTCGAGCGCGAGGTCTTCTGCGAGCGGGGGTGGGGCCCCGCGAGCCCTAAGTAATGCTGACTATTTCGACGAATCACCAAGAACTGGAAACCAGGAATTGATGTCCGGTCCCTTGCCACCGATGACGCAAACCGACCGTCTTGTGGCCGACTACGAAGGCACGGGCCTGACGATTGGGCCGCATCCGATGGCCTTGAAGCGTGCCGATCTCGTGGTGCGTGGTGTGCTGCGGGCCATCGATCTCCCGCGCGTCCGCGACGGGCGCCGCGTCCGGGTGGCCGGAAGCGTCATCACACGCCAGCGCCCGGGCACCGCGAAAGGGTTTGTCTTCCTGACCCTTGAAGATGAAACCGGCATCGCCAACATCATCGTGCGTCCTGATCTTTTCGATCGCGAGCGCATGGCCATTGTGTCAGAGCCGTTTTTAATCATCGAGGGTACATTGCAGAACCAGGAAGGCGTCACCTCGGTCAAAGCCGAGCGCGTGCAGAGCCTGCCCGATGGCGCCGTGCAGCCCCCATCGCACGATTTTTACTGAGTCGCCTAGCGCAACATGCTGTCCATCTGAAAACCAAAACCACGAAGACACAAAGCACACGAAGAAAACTCGTGCAGAACGTTCCGCGAGGCCGCTCTCTCCGCGTGGCTCTAATTCACCGGTACCAGCCGCTTCAGATCCTCCACCCAGTTCTGGACAACGATAAGGCTCGGCGGCATCGCGACCGGTTCGTCACCGGGCAGTTTGATCATCAGGAAGCGCTGGCCGTCCGGTGAGACGTCGTACGTGCGGCCGGTGCTGGAATCGCCTCCAAGAAAATAGCGTCTGGAACTATCAAACAGCTTTATTGGTGCTCCGGCGTTCCAAGTCGGGCTGTTTGTGTCCACCGCCACACGCATCAGCGTACGATCGAGCGTCTCGTAGAAAAGTTCCTTGCCGTTTGGCGCCCATAATGGTTTCCAACCGCCCGCGGTGGAGACCAATTGTCCGGAGCCGACGTTCGGAAATGACGTCACGTAGACCTCATGACGGCCGGAACTATCTGAATCGTACGCAAGCCAGCGGCCGTTGGGAGACACGATCCCGTTCCGCTCATCGAACTTGCTCTGCACCAAAGGCGTACTGCGGTGGTCCGCGTTGAGTGTGTCGCGCATGATGTCGGCTGAAGCCATCGTGCCTCCCAAGTCGCCGAATACCAGGGAGCCGTCGGGCGCCACCGCGAACGGCACCTGCCGGTTCTTGCTCGCGTTCAATCGCTCTGCCACGCCGGTGCCATCGGCGGCCTGCGACCAGATGCCTATGCCATCGCGGCTCGAGGCGAAGATGATCCGACGATTGTCTGAACTCCAGACGGGATACAGATCGTTGCTGGAGTCAGTCGTGAGCCGGGTGAGGGTGGCACGCTGCAAGTCCCAGATCCAGATGTCTCTTTCCTGATCGTTGATGTAGAGCGCGACCTTCGTTCCGTCCGGTGATACGCGCGGTTGGACGTAGAAGCGAGGCGGCGCCGTCAGCTTTTCTTCGTTGCCGGTGCGATCCACCCATGTCAGCGTCCTTGCTTGCACGCGTCCACCCAGATCGACATAGACAAGGGTGCCATCGGCTGTAAGAGAAAACTGTCCGCCGCCTGTCTGGGTCGTGGCCAGACGCTGGACGACAGGTATAGACGTGCCGCTGACCACACGCCCTGACAGATTGAAGGGGACAGCACGTAGTGCTCCGCCCGACGTGTACACCAGGTGGCCGCTTGATACATACTTCGCATGGCTACCGCCCCGCACGAGGATCGTCTGCGCATTCGTTTGCAGATCCTGCACTGCCACCTGAGCCGAATCGAGTCCTCCAGCCGCTGCCGTAATCGTGAACAGAACAGCGCGGCCGCCTGGGAGCAGTTCCGGCCATACATGGGCCCCTTCGCCTCGCGCTCGATCGGGTCGCGTCAGAACTTCCGCGGTGCCCCCTCTGGCTGACACTCGTTGCAATCCGATCGCTGGGTTGCCGGTTGCGAAAACGATGGTGTCGTCGGGTGTCCACGCCGCGCCACGGCTCGCGAGGTCGGTCGTAGCAATGACAATAGACGGTCCGCCGGTGATAGGAACCTTCCGGAGCTCGTTACTGTCGAAAAAGCCAACCCACTGTCCATCGGGCGACACGAATGGAGTGCGCGGCCGCCCCGTGACGATCGCCACGGGATCGAGCGTATCGAGCGCGCGGACGAACAGTTGCGCACCATCATTGCCGACGTACACGATGCGCGTGCCGTCGGGTGTGACGGTGATGCTGGGATTGATGTCGCTCAACCAAACGTCGGCAGCCTGCGGCATGGCGACCGACAAGCGCGAGACAGGTCGTGGGCTTGGTGTCGATGAGCCGAGTGCCCACCATCCGGCGCTCGTGAGTCCGCACGCGACAAGGGCCGCCGCGGCTACTGGAGCCGCCTGCTTCCATAAAGGTGTTCGCGCGGCAATCGAGGAGCCTAGGTGCGGAGCCGCCGCGATCGCGCCAATTTCCGCGCGGAGGTCCCCGGCCGCTTGCCAACGCTGCTTGGGATGCTTTTCCAGACAACGTTTCAAAAGCTCAGGGAGCCGAGGATTGAGATGCGCCGGGAGCGCCGACAGATCCGGCTCACGGATGAGTACCGGAAGCCATAATGGCTGCCGTGCTCTCTCCTTGAAAAGCGGGCCGTCCGGTCAAGAGCTCGTAGAGTACGCTCCCGAACGAGAAGATATCGCTTCGATGGTCCGCTGGCTTGCCTTCGGCTTGCTCAGGCGACATGTACGCAGCTGTGCCGAGAATCATGCCAGCCTGCGTCGCCATCAGGCTCAGCGTCGGTGATTGCGTCACCGCTGCCTGGTCTGGCTGGCCGGATCGAGCGTCGTCCCGTCCTTCGATCAACTTCGCGAGCCCGAAATCCAGCACCTTCACGGTGCCATCGGGGCGCAGCTTGATATTCGCAGGCTTCAAATCGCGGTGAATGATCCCTCGCTCGTGAGCCGCTTCGAGGGCTTCGGCAATCTGCCTCGCGATCGCCAGAGTTTCGACGACTGCAATAGCGCCTTGCGCGATCCGATCGGCCAAGGTCGGACCATCCACCAATTCGAGGACGAGCGCCTGCAGCCCATCTGCGTCTTCGAGGCCGTGGATGCCGCCAATGTTGGTGTGGTTCAGCGACGCGAGCACCTGGGCTTCGCGTTTGAATCGCGCGAGGCGATCAGGGTCCGTGGCAAATGCGTTCGGGAGAATTTTGAGCGCGACATCGCGGCCGAGCCTGGTGTCCCTGGCACGGTAGACCTCGCCCATGCCACCGCGGCCGAGCTGGGCGGTCACTTCATATGGACCGAGACGCGTGCCGGGCGTAAGCGACATGGATGGTGGAACGGGGGGATTATAGCGGTGGTTGGGTCAGTTCTCCGCACTTCCGAACGCAAATGGAGGGTAGCGGACTGAGTCAGCTGTTCGCACCCGCCCTCCTTCATGTCCTTCGCGTCTTAGTGGTTTGTCCCTCTCTTTGTGGTTTGCCGGACCTTGGCTCAGGTAAACCGCGGGGTGTTGTCTGGACCGCGAAGGGAGGCGCTGCGAACTAGCGCGACTTGGCCCGCGCCTGATCCTTGTAGACAGCTTCCACGAACAGCCGAGCGCGTGCAGAGCCTGCCCGATGGCGCTGTGCAACCCCCGTCGCACGATTTTTATTGAGAAATCGGATCAGGCGTGAATTGCCGCAACCACGAAAGGTTCAACCACGAGTTCTTTGTAAGGCAGGTTTTCCGGAAGTGTGAAGACTCTGCGGACGGCGCCAGCTGTTCGCGCCCGCCTACCTTCGTGTCCTTCGTGTCTTAGTGGTTTGATCGCACTTATCTTCGTGGTTGGCGTCCCCGGGCCAGATCCTTGTAGACAGTTTCCACGAACATCTCACCTGTCCACGTTGGCGTCGAGTAGATACCGTCATAGTCCTTGGTGGGCCTGGCGGCCTTGACCTGCGCGATGGTCATCCCTTTGTCGATCATGTCCTGAATCCGATCGCGAATGATCGTCGTCATGTCACGGTATTCGGCGACGTCTGATTCGTTGGAGATTCGTCCATGGCCCGGTATCACAAGAGTCCCGCCCTGATTGTTGAATTCCGGCGCGGTGATGTCGAGTATCCGGTTGAGCCCTTCCAGGATGCCTTGCAGGCTTCCCCCGCGCGCGAGGTCGGGTGCCGGATATGCGACCGTCGACAGGATGTCGCCCGCCGCCACCACATCCGACTTTCGGAACCAGACGATCACGTCGCCGTCGGTATGGGCCGCCGGCACATGCAGGATCTCGACGACTTCACCCCCGAAGTAGACCTGTTTCATGCCCGTAAAGAACGTGTCGTGCGGCCACACGGCGTTGGGCTTCCGTGCGGGCTCGCCCCGCAGACCGCCCATTCGGTGGAGGACGTTCTCATGGGCAATCACAGGGGCACCTTCAATGCGCTCCGGTTCACGTCCAGTCGGACTCCCGACGCCAGCCTGGATGTTTCGCCCGGCTTTTGACAGTACCTCGTTGCCGCCCGTGTGGTGCTCGTCGGCGTTCGTGTTGATGATGTGCCGGATGGGTTTGTCGGAGATGCGGCGAATGGCGGCGAGCACCTTCTCGCTCATTGCGGCGACGCTCGAATCCACCAACAGTAATCCGTCTGGATCGACCTGCACGGTGATATTGGCGCCCGATCCGGCAACGAGATGGACATTGCCCTGCACGGGAAGCACTTCCACGTTGCCGTCGTCGTAGGCCGGTTTCTCCGAACGAAATCGCTGTTGCGCGGTCGGCTGCCCAGCTGCGGCCGTCCACAGCGCGACAGCAAGTCCAACCAGTGCCAGGTGCGAGAAGTGTTTCGTCATCCGATTACCTGGCCGTCGAACTCGTGACCGCAGCGCCAGACTGATTGGTCAGCCGCTTGAGTCGCTCCACGTATTCCGGATACATCGTATGGGCCCCACCCTGCGAGGTTTCGAACGGCAGGCTGTTTCGTTGTGCGTAGTCCGTGTGCTTCGTCCCCAACGGATACGCTGGCACCTGTCCTCTCTGGAGCGAGGGGAGTTCCTCGGTGATCTCGAACGGTAGCGCCGCCGGAATCGTGAGCGTCGGATCCAGCTTGAACGTTGACGAGCGTACCAGCGGTTCGGTCAAGTAAATCGGGTCCTCGACGATGATGGCGAGCGTCAGCAGGTCACCGTGGCGCCAGTAGTACTCGGTCATGACCGCATAGGGGCTGAGCGGAATCCCATTCCGATGGACGAAGCTGTATTTGATATGGGTCGTCGTCACTTTCAGCGTGCCGCCAATCCACTCGCCCGTTGAGAACCCCTGCCATTTGTGCTCGGCGTACTTCGACGGGTGCGGGCGGCCGTCGAGCCAGATTGTGCGATCGGCTCTCCCGAACAGACCGGTCACCGTGTAGCCGATCAGCTTTTCGCTCTTGAGATCCACGATGGGACCCATGCGAAAGTCCGGCCGTGGCGCACGCATCGCATAGGTGACTGGATGCGGACGTCCCTGCCACTCGAGCAGCGAGTGCATCGTTGGTGTCCAGCTTTCTGCGTGCTGGAGAGCGGCGTCGTTGAGGGGAATGCCGACGTATTCACCGACTTCCACACCCGGATCCCCGCGCAGTGGGAGCTCTTCGTGGTTGCCCAGCGTTGCCGACCACATGCCGGCGAGGTCGGTCTGCTGACCGAACGCCGGTGCCGTGCCGAATGCAACCGTCAGCACCCAGGCCAACACCGTCAAGCGCAGGCAGTTCCTCATCCGCATTCCTCCAGGAAGTTCCAGGCCATCATACAACCGCACTCGTCCGCACGAAGGTGTTTTTCTGCGATTCTACTGCGTCGCTGTCGCATGATAAGAGTGGTCCCCTATGGTTGCCCCTGAAGCGCCCGTCGAAATTGTTCCATACGATCCATCATGGCCGCGGTTGTTCGAGGAGGAACGGAAGAAGCTCCTGCCCGCGATCGGCCCATGGCTTGCGGGGCCGGTCGAGCATATTGGCAGCACTGCCATCACCGGCCTTGCCGCGAAACCGGTGATAGACGTCCTGGCCGGCGTCGAAACACTCGAAGCCTCACGACCGGCCATCGCCGTGCTCGCGAACCTGGGATACGGCTATGCGCCGTACAAACCGGAATTGGAACACTGGTTCTGCAGGCCCTCCCTTGCGTTTCGGACCCACCATCTTCATCTCGTTCCCTTCGGAAGTCCTCAGTGGATTGCGCCGATTGCCTTTCGCGATTATCTGCGCGCGCACCCCGAGATTGCTGCCGAGTACGTGGAACTCAAACAGCGCCTGGCCAAGCAATATCGCTTCGACAGGGAGGCGTACACCGAGGCGAAAGGGCCGTTCGTGACACGTATCACGGAGCTGGCGCTGCGGCAGCGGGGGCCACGTGTCGAGCTGACGTGAAAGAGGATGGGCAGGTGGCTTGACGGAAAGTGAATGACCGTTTATATTCACCGACCGTATGTGAATGACCGTTCGTTTAATTGGGCCGCCGGGAGGATCCATGCCACCGCAGAACCCTCCGCCTCTGAAAACAGCCAAACCCTTGACCGCCCACATCGCCGTCGTCGCTGGTGCCACGCGTGGCGCGGGACGAGGCATTGCTCGCGCGCTGGCCGAAGCCGGGGCGATGGTCTACTGTACCGGCCGCAGTGTTCGCGGGAATCCCTCGCCCTATAAGCGGCCCGAAACTATCGATGAAACCGTCGAGATGATCACGGCGTCGGGTGGTACTGCGGTCGCGGTTCGCGTCGATCACACGGTCGAGCCCGAGGTTGCAGCCCTGTTCGGGCGAATCGCGCGTGAGCACGACCGCCTGGATATTCTGGTCAACAGCATCGCGGGCGAGGAGCCGATGATGGGACAGTGGTGTTCGTTCTGGAAGACGAATCTGACGAGCGGCGATGCTGTTCTCCGGCAGTCGCTGCTCTCGCACATCATTACGTCCAAGCAGGCCGCTCCTATCATGATGAAGCGGCGCCGGGGCTTGATTGTGGAGGTGACTGAGAACGATATTCTCACCGCTGGGGGCAACCCACTGTCGCAGACGGTGAAGCTGGCGTTGAAGGGGCTCGCATTGAACATGGCCGCGGAGCTGAAGCCTTACGGCGTGGCAGCCATCTCAATCACGCCCGGTTATCTCCGATCGGAAGCCATGTTGGAGCGCATGGGGGTGACCGAGGCCAACTGGCGTCAAGCGGGCAAGAGCAACAAGAATTTTCTCGAGTCGGAGTCGCCGCTCTTTGTCGGACGCGCTGTCGCTGCTCTGGCGGCGGACCGCAGTATCCTCAGGCGCTCTGGCCAGCTGTGTAGCTCATGGGAACTTGCCCGCGAATATGACTTTACGGATGAAGACGGCAGGCGACCTGATTGGGGAGCCCTTGATATTGATTTTTCACGACACCCTCAGTCTCTGCTGGACTTGTACCGGACCAGTTCCCAGATACAGCTCGAGTGGCTGGAGACGCTGTCCAAACGAACCATTCGTTTCATGTCGCAGCTGCCGCAGGTCGGGACATTGCGCCGGAGCACGCGACAGCGTGCGCGCGACGAGCAGCGGCGGCGCAAAAAGTAGGGGCTCATGTCTGCGGAAAAACAACTGCAAGCCCTCGGCATTACGCTGCCCGCGCTACCATCGCCTGCGGCGAACTACGTCCATGCGGTACGGACCGGGAATCTGCTTTTTCTCGCTGGGAAAGGAGTGCACGAAACGATAGGGAAGGTCGGGGCCGAAGTGTCTGCCAAGCAGGCATACGAAATCGCGCGCCAGGTAGGATTGCAGTTGCTCGCCGTCATGCGGAGTGAACTGGGCAGCCTCGATAGGGTCGTACGCGTGGTCAAGGTCATGGGCCTGGTGAACGCGACGCCAGAATTTCGCAACCACCCGGAAGTCATCGATGGCTGCTCGGATTTGTTCGTCAGTGTCTTCGGCGAGCGCGGTCGGCATGCGAGGACGTCAATGGGCGCGGGTTCCCTTCCGTACCAGATTCCTGTCGAGATTGAGGCGGTCATCGAGGTGAAGGACTGAAGGCTGCGGCTATGGAGTTTCCGATGAACAAGCTGAAGACCGCCCTCTCTCTCACGCTCCTGGTGGTTGTGGTCACGGACCCGTCAGCGCAAGCGCCGAACACTCAACTTCTGACTCGAATCGATCACTTGGTCTATGCAACGCCGGATTTGCAGCCTGGGATCGACAGTGTCGAGAAACTCATCGGAGTGCGTGCCACACCGGGCGGCCAACATCCCGGGCGCGGAACCAGGAACGCTCTCCTGTCACTCGGTCCGGGACTCTACCTGGAAATCATTGGCCCCGATCCGGAACAACCCACACCATCGCAACCACGGCCGTTCGGTATCGATGATCTGAAGGGACCCAGGCTCGTGACGTGGGCCGCCAAAGGGACAAATCTCGAGCACTGGTCGAATGAGGTTCGAGCGAAGGGGGTACAACTGGGACCGGTTATTCCGGGAAGCCGAAGACGATCAGACGGCGTCCTCCTCTCCTGGCGCTATACCGATCCACGTACGGTCGTGGCCGATGGGATCGCCCCCTTTTTTATCGATTGGGGAAAGACTCCCCACCCAGCCACCACGGCAGCTCAGGGTGCGGCACTCGTCGACTTGCGTGCGGAGCACCCTGACGTGAAAGGAGTGCAGGCCCTCCTGATTGCACTTCGGCTCGACCTTCGCGTTCAGGCAGGCCCTACACCGACTCTTATTGCGACGGTCAACGGTCCGCGGGGCCGCGTAGACCTGCGGTGACGACGGGTCTCTGAGACCAAGCACCGATGTCCCCAGAAGAAAAGGTACCCACCCCGAAACTCTATACAGAGCTGGCCGACTGGTGGCCGCTCCTGTCCGCTCCCGACGAGTACGTGGAGGAAGCGGGGTTCTATCAGCGAGCGCTTCTCGACGCATGCAGACGACCCTGCCACACGGTGCTGGAGCTCGGCAGCGGAGGGGGTAACAATGCCTCGCATCTCAAGTCGCGGTTCAGCATGGTTCTGGTCGATCCCTCCCCTGGTATGCTCGAGGTGAGCCGGTCCTTGAACCCTGAATGCGAACATGTCGAGGGCGACATGCGCACCGTCCGATTGGGGCGACAGTTCGATGGTGTCTTCGTCCACGACGCGATTGTCTATATGACCACTGAGGCGGATCTCAAAAAGGCCATTGAAACAGCCTACCTTCATTGTAAGCCTGGTGGCGCAGCGCTCTTTGCACCGGATCATGTTCGCGAGAACTTTCGTGCGTCCACCGATCACGGAGGCCACGACGGCGCAAGCCGGGCTCTGCGGTACCTCGAATGGACGTGGGACCCGGATTCCTCGGATCACTCTTACGTTGTCGACTACGCGTATCTCCTGCGCGACCGTGATGGGTCGACGCGCGTGGAATGGGATCGACACGTTGAAGGTCTCTTCGCTCGCGGAGACTGGCTCCGGCTGCTCTCCGAGGTGGGGTTCGATCCGAAAGTGGTGCCGATCAACCATTCAGATCTCGAGCCTGGTCAGTACCGAGATCTTCGTGTGCGGTCGGCCGGAGTGATCGTGGGTCACATGGTCGACCCGTCCATTGAAGCTCGCCTCGTCGATATCACTACGCTGACGGTCGATGCGATTGTGAACGCCGCGAACACCACATTGGCGCCCGGTGGTGGGGTGTGCGGCGCGATACACCGAGCGGCGGGGCCCGAACTTGCTGAGGTCTGTGCCCGATTGCGCCCGTGTCCGACGGGCGAGGCGCGTATCACGCCTGGATTCCGGCTTCCGGCCCGGTTCGTCATTCACGCGGTGGGACCCGTGTGGCAGGGTGGCGGCAGCAACGAATCAGAGTTGTTGGAATCAGCGTATCGTGTCTCGCTCGACCTTGCGCGAACGTCGGGCATTCGAAGCATTGCTTTTCCAGCAATCAGTACAGGCATTTATGGATACCCGCTCCGTGCGGCCACAGGTGTCGCGGTTTCCGCCATCCGCAAGGAACTCGCGGCCACGCGCGCTATCGAGCGCGTGATCTTTGCCTGCTTCGATCCGATCGCTCTCGAGGCTTATGTTGCAGAGGGCGTGGCGATCGGCGAAGGTCCAAGTGTGGGGCGAAGATGAGTTCGACCATCAGGCTTGCCACTGATGCCGATGCTGCCGCCATCGCGGCCATCTATCGCCCTGTCGTGGAATCGACGGCAATCTCGTTTGAAATCGATCCGCCGGACGCGAATGAAATGGGTCAGCGGATCAAAGAAACAGTCGTCTTCTATCCCTGGCTTGTCTACGAGCTGCGAGGCGACATTGCAGGCTATGCGTATGCGACCCGGCATCGCGTGCGCGCGGCCTACCAATGGTCCGTCGATACGTCCGTCTACGTGCATCCCGAATTCCGGCGGTACGGCATCGGCCGGGGGTTGTACGTGTCGCTGTTTGGGATACTGGGCGCGCAAGGATACTTCAATGCATACGCCGGAATCAGTCTTCCAAATCCGGCGAGCGTCGCGCTGCACGAGTCCGTTGGGTTCGAACCTCTTGGCGTGTATCGGCGCGTCGGGTACAAGCTCGGCGCCTGGCACGACGTGGGCTGGTGGCAGTTGGCGATCAAAGAGCGCCAGCTTGCGCCTTCCTCGCCGGTCGAAGTGCTGGCGATTGTGGGTCGGCCCGACTGGAGTGGACTACTCGCGCGCGGCCTGTCGATGATCCGGGCGAGGGTCGCCTGAATCATCACGGGCCGCTTGAGCTCGAAACGCCACGCCTTCGCTTGCGGCGGTGGCACCCGTCCGATCGTCAGCCATTCACGGCCCTCAATGGCGATCCGCGCGTGATGGAGCACCTGCCCGGGATCCTGGGGCGTGTGGAAAGTGACGCGCTCGTATTGCGGATAGAAGCACACTTCGATCAGCATGGCTTTGGTCTCTGGGCCGTCGAGATTCCGGGCGTTGCGACGTTTGCTGGATTTGTCGGCCTGTCTGTTCCAAACTTTCAGGCGCCCTTCACGCCGTGCGTCGAGATTGGATGGCGCCTTGCAGCCGACTATTGGGGCCGGGGGTACGCCACAGAGGGTGCGCGTGCCGCGCTGGAGTTTGGCTTTCAAGCCCTGAAGCTTGAAGAGATCGTGTCATTTACCGTGCCCGGCAATGTTCGATCCCGACGTGTCATGGAGCGGATTGGCATGGCGTACGATCCGGCTGACGACTTCGATCATCCGAGCTGGCGTTCATCGTCAGGCCCTGCGCGCCATGTCCTGTATCGGATTCGGTCGAAAACGGCTTAACAGGCTGCTGACGGATCGATGAATGACGATGTGTTGAGAAGGCTGCCGGCTCGTCAGGGACATTTCCTGCTGGAGTCCGGCTACCACACGGATCTCTGGCTCACGCTCGATGGGCTGTTTGTGAGCCCGCGCGATCTGGCCCCAAGCATCGACACGCTGGCCGCCAAACTGAAGCGTCACGATCCGACGGCTGTCTGCGGGCCGTTCCAGGGTGGTGCGTTTCTCGCGCACGCGCTGGCAACCGTACTTGGGCTCGACTTCTACTTCAGTCAACCCGTCCAGTCGAAGGTTGGCGCTGACCTTTTCTGTGCTGAGTACCAATTGCCGGCCGATCTCCGAACTCGGGTGAGCGGGCACCGCATTGCGCTCGTTGATGACGTGATCAGCGCGGGCTCGTCAGTCCGCGCGACGGCAGGAGCTCTTGTCGCGGCGGATGCATCGATTGTTGTTGTCGGCACATTGTTCGTGCTGGGACGAATCGCTCTCGATCACTTTCGCGATCTTGGTATCCCTGTCGAATCATTGGGACAGCGGGAATTCAACCTGTGGGAGCCGTCCACGTGCCCGCTCTGCGGTCACCGCATTCCTCTCGAGGATCTGATCCACCGGGAAAGGCTTGTATGAGAATCCACACGCGCGCGGATTGGTCCTTCCGGGCTTTGGCAGCTGCGCTTCTGGGCGTGCTTGTTCTTGTCGGGATCGGTCGAGCCGATCAGGGAGGAAAGTCGGCCACGCCCCCCCGGGACACGCTCAGACTGTACGTCCTTGATGGTGGCACTCTGGAATCGGATCCCGCGCGCTATCGTTTGACCAAAGAAGAGGTGAGCGCGACCGAACTCTCAATCGCGGCGTATTTGATCGTCCATCCGAAAGGTGTGTTGCTCTGGGATACAGGGGCAATTCCCGACGGGGACTGGACGGTCACCGGGGATGCAGTCCAGAAACGGCTCACGCTGCAAGATGGGCGCGAGCGTCACGTGACGCTTCGAACGACGTTGCGAGGTCAGCTGGCCGGCATCGGCTACACAGCCAAGGACGTGACCCATCTCGCACTGTCTCACCTTCACTGGGATCACACGGCCAATGCGAATGCGTTCTCTGGGGCCACCTGGCTCGTGCGCCAGGTGGAGCGCGATGCCATGTTTGCCGACAAGCCCCTCGGTTCCGTTCGACCCGCAACCTATGCCTCGCTCCGGAAAAGCCGAACGGTCATCGTCAAGACGGACGAGCATGACGTCTTTGGTGATGGGACGGTCATCCTGAAACTTGCGGCGGGCCACACTCCCGGACACCAGGTGTTGTACGTCAAACTCGCAGGGACCGGTGGCGTCGTGCTTTCGGGGGATCTGTATCACTATCCACAAGAGCGCACGCTCAGTCGCCTGCCTATCTCCGAATTCAGCGAGGAGCAGACGCGGTCCGCTCGGCAGGCGGTCGAGGCCTTCCTGGCCAGGACCGGGGCCCAGTTGTGGATTCAGCACGACTATGCCGCGGATGCCAAGCTCAAGAAGGCTCCCGCCTACTACGACTAGAACGGGCTTCATGACCGACCAACAAGCAGCACCAGGTGCTCCGAAGCCTCGAGTGACTCGCGATCCGCTCATTGCTGCCATCACGACCTTCCTTGCCGGTCAGGACGTCCGTACGCTCGAGACGATTCGGCATTCCCTCGAACGTGAGATCGATAACGCGGGATTGGGTGCTCTGGGGCGTCTGGGCGAGCGGTTGGCTGCGGCAGGGAATGACTGGGATTACTATCCCCACGATCCGTTGGTGCGACGAATCCACCACGTCCTTGCCGAGTTCATCCTGAAGCAGGACTCCGCTCTCCTCGGAACCGAGCACCTGGCCGAGGTGGCCCACAAGCCCGTCGTCATCGTTGCCAACCATCTGTCCTATGCGGACGCGAACCTCCTCGAGGTGCTTCTCCAGCGCGCGGGGGGATCCGCGCTGTCCGATCGCTTGACGGTCATTGCCGGCCCCAAGGTGTACTCGAGCCTCAAACGGCGTTTTTCGAGCCTGTGCTTTGGCACGATCAAGACGCCGCAAAGCCGGGCGTTGTCGACCGAAGACGCGGTCATGAACGCGCGCGAAGTGGCCCGCGCCGCACGTCTCTCCATTGACATTGCACACGAGCGACTTCGGCTCGGAGAGGCGCTGTTGATTTTTGCGGAAGGCACTCGCAGCCGCACGCGCGGCATGCAGCCACTCCTGGTCAGCGTCACGCGATACCTCGATTGTCCGGGCGTCTGGGTATTGCCGGTCGGAATCGTTGGCACCGAAGCCCTGTTCCCGATTGGCGACGACGCGCTCCATCCAGTCAGGGCTGTGGGTCGCGTGGGTCGCCCCATACCGGCGCACGTGCTCTACGACCGTGCCGACGGCAATCGCCGGCTCATGATGGACGGCGTCGGTCTTGCCATCGCGCGACTGCTTCCGCCGGAGTATCGTGGGGCCTACAGCGACGATGTAACCGATCTGGGCGACGCACGGCGACTCCTGCGCACGCTGTTCGACTAGATTGCATTTGTAGCGCGCACGCTTCAGCGTGCGCCGTGGTGGAGCATGACTGATATCGGCTGCGAGCTCGGTACTCCGTTGAGGTGGCGGTCAGTCTTGCATTCGTGTGGGACTGGCGCACTGACGTCAGGACCTGGGACGATCCACCCGCGCAGTTCCGCCTCGATGGTCCCTTCGCCGCCGGATCGTGGGGCACGACCTTGTTTCCTGAACGCGAGCCGGTGCGGTGGCAGATTCGCGAAGTCGACCCCCGCTCATCGTTCATCATTGACGCCCCTCTTGACGGGGCCACACTCTCATTCGAGTGGCGGTTTGAGGGTCTCTCGGAGCGGCGAACGAAACTCACTCAACGGATTCTGCTGTCTGGTGAGAACGCCGCATCCTACGTCGCGCAAGTGCGCGCGGGATTTGGCTCGAATCTGCCGGACGGGATGAACAGGATCGCCGCGGCCATTGTCGCGGCCGAGGCTGCCAGGCGTGGATACGATTCGGGAAACGGGCGGACGGATTGAGTTCAGCAGCGAAATGCCGCTGGGCGCGCGCCTGCTCGTCCTGGGTGCCGGTCTCCTTCCTCTTCTGGCGCCGTACCAGCTCTTGATCAAACCGACGTGGCAGGAGTTCAGCCTGATCTGGCTGTTCGCGCTGTCGATCTCGGCCGGCGCCATCGCGACGAGCCTTCTCGCGATCTGCGTTGCCGTGTTTGGAATGAGCCAGCACATTCGTTTCGACTCCACGAGCCGGGGTCTGACCTACAGCTTCAGAACAGCCGGCGGGCGTCATGGCGAGAAGCAGTATTCTTTCGGCGACATCGAAACGCTCGCCGTGAGAACGCACCACTGGAGTGAAGGGCCGGCCACGTATAACCTTGCGCTGAAGCTCCGAGCCACGCGCGAAATCGAGTTCGGGCGCTTCGGCGTGCAGAAAGACGCGGAGCGCTATCTGTCGATGTTGACCGGCATGATTGGACCGCTGATGCGATGACGAGTGGTCATTGGCCGTTCGTGCTGACGTTGGTTGCCGGCATGGCCGTTCAGGGGCCAAATGGAACAGCATTGCGCTCCGATGGGCGGGCCCCCTTCACCCTTCCACCCCCAACCGGTCCCCATCAGGTTGGCACCACCGTATGGCGAGTCACGGACGATTCCAGATCGGAGAACCTGGCTGGAGCGAGCGTCGCGCGGACCGTCGAGGTACTCGCGTGGTACCCGGCGTCATCCCGTCGAGGCAAGCCGGCACCATATCTGCGCTGGGGAGTGTTCGAGGTACGGGCCCTCGCACCGCGCGGCGCGAAACAGACCCCTTTCGACGCGCTGGTCAATGTCCAAACCCATGCGCTCGTGGACGCGGAACCCGCAAGACGCCAGCGAGGTTCCCTGTCCTCGTTTTCTCCCACGGCTACGGCGGCATGCCGAGCGCCTACACGGCGCTGCTCGAGGATCTGGCAAGCCACGGGTACGCCATTCTCAGCATCGTCCATCCGTACGAGGCGGCAGCAGCCACGCTGGCAGACGAGCGCGTCGTCTCGTTTCTCGACGAAGACGGGATGCCGCGTCAGTTCTTCCGTGAGGTGCTCAACGAGTGGAATCGCGAGGACGAAACGATGGCCGCTGTCACCAGGGCGGCCGACGAGGAAGAGCAGCGCCGCCTGCTTGGCACCTATTTGTCGGGCCTCCACCAGACCGACCTCGCGCTGCGGCGCTGGGTGGACGACACAAGACTCGTGCTCGATCGGCTGATGACGTCATCGGCTGGTGGCGCGGGGGCGCGACTGGCACCCCGACTCGAGACGGGCCGCCTGGGTGTCTTCGGTCATTCCATGGGCGGCGTCACTGCCGGAGAGTTCTGCCTCGAGGATCGCCGTTGTACGGCGGGGCTGAATCTCGACGGCATTCCGCAGTACGGCTCCATGATTGCCCAGTCTCTCGCTCGCCCGTTTCTGATGGTGTACTCGGCCAGGATCGGTCGGATTGGTGCGAGCGATGCCATCTATCGTCGGGCGGCGATGCCGTACTACCGGGTGGACGTGCGCGATACCCTGCATCTCGACTTCAGCGACATGAATTTCTGGGGTGGGCCGCTCCGCGATCGCGGGGCCTTTGGGAAGATACCGCCCGCACGTGCGGCCGAGATCACACGTGCGATTGTCCGTCAGTATTTCGATCAGGAACTCTTGAAGACGCCCTCGCCACTGCTGGCCGGCACATCAGGCTTCCCGGAAGTCACGGTTCACCGGTCGGGAAAGGCGAGCGGTCCACGCCCGTGACCGATCGTCAAGCCGTTCGAGCCCTACTCCTGACACCACAGCATCAGATTCTGCTGCTTCGTATCCGTCCGCCTCAGGGGGGCAACTGGTTCTGGATCGCACCGGGCGGGGGCATCAACGTCGGCGAAACGGTGGAAGCGGGACTCAGACGAGAGCTTCATGAGGAAGTCGGTCTCGATCGATTCGCCATTGGTCCCCTGGTGTGGAAGCGGCAGCATACGTTCGACTGGGCGGATCAGCGGATTTGTCAACGCGAGGACTACTACATCGTCCACGTCGAACGCTTCGAGCCTCGCATGTCGGATACGACCGAGATCAAATATCTGGATCAGTTCCGGTGGTGGCCGGTCGCAGAGCTGGCGCACTCGGTCGAGCCGCTGACGCCGCGCACACTCCCGGACATCGTGGCGCGGTATCTTGTCGATGGCCCCCCAAGAGGGCCGTTGGCGGTCGAGGTGCTGTTGGACTAACGTACGGTAACCTCTTCGGCCAGGGATTCGCCCCGTCCAATACCAATGTTCAAAGTTCAGCTTCTCGTCGTTGGCTGCGCTCTGCTGGCAGTCTTTGCGGTCAGGTCGTGGTCTGATACGCGATCGACCGGGCTCGCGTTCTTACACGCGCAGGCGTCAGGAGCGGTCGCCAGGGAGACGTACGCAGATCTCGCCGGACGACGAATTTGGTACAGCGATTCTGGTGGGAGCGGGACGCCTGTCGTGCTCGTTCACGCCCGCACAGGAAGCACGCTGGCGTGGGAACATCAGCTTCCGGTCTTCAGCCGCGCCGGCTATCGTGTGATTGCGTATGACCGCCCGGGACACGGTCGGTCCGAGATGACACCGTCAGCCTCTCAAGCCGGAACGGCGGCGGACGATCTCGATGCGCTCCTGAGCCATCTCGGTGTGGATCGATTCCACCTGGTTGGTACGGCGGCCGGCGGTATCGTCTCGTTGGACTACGCCCTGTCGTTTCCACATCGACTTCGAAGTCTGGTCGTCGCCAACAGTGTCGGTGGCGTGCAGGATGAGGACTATTTGGCGCTCGGCCGACGCCTTCGCCCTTCGCCGCAGTTCGAAGCGCTCCCACCTGAGTTTCGTGAACTGGGGCCCTCGTATCGAGCGGGGAATCCCGAGGGCACCGCGCGCTGGATGAAGGTGGAGGAACAGAGCCGATCGGAAAATCGTCCGTCGACACCAGAAAAGATGCGGAACCGGATCACGTGGTCGCTCCTCGAAACGATCAGGATTCCAACACTCCTGCTCACCGGTGATGCCGATCTGTATACGCCGCCGACCGTTCTCGAGTTGTTCTCGCAACGGATCAAAACGTCGACGACCGTTATCCTTCCGGGGGTCGGCCATTCCGCCTACTGGGAGCAGCCGGAACTCTTCAATCGGGCGGTGCTGGACTTCATTCGTCAACACTAGAGCAGGTGCCACCATGCATCGTGACACCCGGATCCTTCACGCTGGTTACAACGCGTCCGCGACGGCAGGCGCGCCCCTGCCCGGCCCACAATTCTCGTCCACATACACCACGCCGGGTGAGCCTTCGCAACACCCCTTGACGTACGGTCGCTTCCACAATCCAACCTGGACGCGCTGGGAAGAAGCGCTTGGCATCCTCGAAGGTGGCCACGTCGTCGCGTACGCATCGGGGATGGCGGCCATCGCTGCGGTCTTCGGGGTCTTCTTGAAGCGGGGCGATACGCTGGTGCTCCCGTCGGACTCGGTACTACACGACGCGCGTATTTGCGGCGCGTTGGTTGAATACGATTGGCGTTGAGACGCGCCTCGTTCCGACGCGTGAGTCGCCGCGGGGAGACGCACTCGACCAGGCCCGTCTGCTATGGCTCGAGTCGCCCTCCAACCCTCAACTCGATGTGTGCGACATTGCGGGGTGGGTCCGCCTGGCGCGACAGCGGGACGTGCTGGTTGCCGTCGACAATACGACCGCCACAGCATATCTGCAGCAGCCGCTCCAGTTGGGGGCGCACCTGGTTGTTGCCTCCGACACGAAAGCCTTGACGGGTCACAGCGACGTCGTGCTCGGACACGTGGCAACGACAGACCAAGACCAGGCAACCGCGCTGCGGACCTGGCGCACGGAACATGGGTCGATTCCAGGTCCCATGGAAGTATGGCTCGCCCATCGCTCGCTCGCGACGGTAGCAGTCCGGCTGAAACAGCAGTGTGCCTCTGCAGAACGGCTAGCCGGATTTCTTGCCTCCCAGCCGACCGTCGCAGCCGTCTTCTATCCCGGTCTTACCAGCCACCCGGGCCACGAAATCGCCACGAGGCAGATGCAGAGGTTCGGCACGGTCGTGAGCTTCGATCTCGGTACCCGTGAGCGAGCAGAACATTTTCTGCGATCGCTGACGCTCGTGCGCGAGGCGACCAGTTTTGGTGGGGTGCATTCAAGCGCCGAACGGCGCGCGCGCTGGGGCGGCGATACAATCAGCGACGGCTTCATCCGATTCAGTGTCGGATGTGAACATGTAGAAGATATCGTGAACGACGTGGCCGCCGCTCTTGCGGCGATAGCCCCGTGACAGGCGACACGAACCATTCGCCGACGTCGAAGGCCAAATGGGTTTTCTCGCGTACACGGAGACCGGTGCCGAGCCGAATGTGATCGTCGATGGTGCCCGAACCGAGAGCACAGTTCTGACGCTCTCGCATTGGCCGAAGAGCGGGACGTCTGCCGAGCTCAAAGGCGATACTTCCACGGCCAGCGTCTTCAAGTATCTCGACACGCCACGCTTGCGCGTTCAGGTTGAGGTGGTCTCCAATAACCATTTCGACGAGGATGGACTGGTCGGGATCTTCGCCCTCCTTCAGCCAGCGCTGGCGACCGAGCACCGCGACCTGCTGCTCGATGTGGCACAGGCAGGAGACTTCGGCGTTTTTGCGAGGCGCGACGCGGCACGCATCGCGTTTACTCTTTCGGCTCATGCCGATCCATTGACATCGCCTCTGCCACCGGGACTCTTCAAGCTGCCGTATCCACAGATGGCCGGCGAAATGTACGTCCGGCAGCTCGAGATCCTGCCGCGGCTTCTCACAAACCTGAGCGACTACCGCTCATTGTGGGAGGCTGAGGATGCGAAACTGACCGCAAGCGAGGACTTGATCGACAAGGGGCTTGTCACCATCGAGGAGAGGCCCGGCCTCGACCTGGCGGTGGTACGTCTACCGGAACACCTGTCGGCCGATCGGGTGCATCGATTCACGAAACAACAGCTCGCCGAATGTCATCCGTTTGCCCTGCACAACCGAACGACCTGCAGTCGATTGTTTCTGATGCGGGCCCATCAGGCTGAGCTTCAGGACCCGGTACGAGGGCTGGGTGCAGATGGTTTCTCGCAGACCGGCACCCAGAGTGGACCTCACAAACCTTGCGGCCGAGCTGAATCAACTGGAACAGAGCCAGGGGCGATGGGTATTCGACGGCGTCGACCAAATTACGCCCAGGCTGCATCTGGAGGGTAGCCTGAACACCTCGATTTCGCCGGATGTCATCCGTCTGCGCGTCGAAGAACACCTGCGCGTGGGTGCACCGGCGTGGGATCCTTATGACTAGGTGCCTTCTTGTCGCCGATTCGGAAGCACGCGAGAATAGCCTTTCAGCAGTGCTACGCTGGTTCACCGGGAGGGCAGCATGAAGAGTCAGTTTCTTCGGGCGTGCGGTGTGACGGCGTTCGCCGTCATGATGGTGTCGGGCGACTCCCTGCCAGCCCAAGTCACGGACACGTCATCCACGTCCGCGGGGGGGTGGGCGACCCCGCGAACGCCCTGGGGTGATCCCGATCTGCAGGGGAATTACACCAATAAGTACCGAGTACGGCACGCCTTTCGAACGTCCGGCCGCGTTCAAGGGGCGCCAACCAGACGACGTCACCCCTCAGGAGTTGGCCGCTGTCGTACAGGACCGGCAGCAGGATGCGCTCGACCGTGCGAAGTTTTTCGGCGGAGACCCTGAAGGCCGGATCGGCAATTCGGCCGAGTTCAGGGACATCTACGAGGTCACCAAGGGGAGTCGCGCCTGGTTTGTCGTTGAGCCGGCCGACGGATTGATCCCGCCTCAAACGGCGGAGGCACAACGGCGGAATGCCCTGAGGCCTCAGACGGGAAGTTTTGGCAGCGGGCCCTTCAACGGTCCCGAGGACTTCAGCCTGTGGGATCGGTGTATCACGCGCGGTTTGCCCGGGTCGATGCTGCCCGGCGGCTACGGAAATTCCTATCAAATCGTGCAGGCGCCCGGGTGGGTTGCCATCCGTTACGAAATGATCCACGACACGCGCCTGATTCCACTCGATGGCCGACCCCACGCGTCCGGTCAGATTCGCTCTGATCTGGGTGATGCACGCGGGCGCTGGGAAGGTGACACGTTGGTGGTCGAAACGACCAATTTTCGGGACCGCAGCACGTATCGCAACGCCGTTGCCGACACCTTGCGCCTCGTCGAGCGCTTCAAGCGGATAGCGGCCGATAAGATCGAGTGGTCGGTCACGGTTGAGGACCCCTCCAGCTGGACGCGGCCCTGGACGTTTGCCATACCGTTGACGATGAATGACGGCGAACGAATCATGCAGTACCAGTGTCACGAAGGGAACCGGGCGCTCATCAACATTCTCAGTGCGGCTCGCTCAAAGGAGGGGGCAGTCGTGGGGCCGATCGAAGAAAAGTAGGTGCTGAACATTCTTGTCGCCGCATTTGGCCTGGGTCTGGTGTTCAATGCCGCTCCCGGCCCAGTGTTTGCCGAGACCGTGCGTCGCGGTGTGCGGGGCGGCTTCCGTCCCGCGCTGGCGGTACAGATTGGATCGCTGGTGGGGGATGCGCTCTGGGCCGTGCTTGGCCTGGCTGGTGTCGGGTTGCTGCTGCAGCTCCCCTCGGTTCGTACCCCCATTGGCATAGCTGGTGCGATCTACCTTGTCTGGCTGGCGTGGGAATCGTGGCAGGCCAGCACGGATCGATTTGCTGTCAGGGCAACATCGGTTGAGGCCAGTCGGTCCGCACTGCGCTCCGGGATCCTGCTGTCGTTGACCAATCCTCAAAATGTCGGTTACTGGGCCGCCTTGGGCAGCGCTCTGGGGGCCGTTGGCGTAGAAGAACCCGGCGTGGTCAGTTACGCGGCGTTTTTCGGGGGCTTCATGCTGTCGTCGGTCGTCTGGGCACTGCTCTTCGCGTGGCTGGTCGACCGCGTGCTGGGAACCGCCGGCGTTTATTGGGCGGCCGTCACGTATCGCATCTGCGCCATCGCGTTTCTGGCGTTGGCATTTGCGTCGCTGCGGGCCTTGTGGATTGCGCGCGATCGTCCATCAGCACTACACGTAGGTCCACGGACCACGATGGCCTGGGCGCGCATCACGAGCAGGTCTGCCGATTGAGGGTGTTCTTCGGCGTTTTCTGAACCGATACGTGACGACTGAGGACTGACGACTGCTCCAGGTGGTTTCTGATGCCGTGGAAGTGCCCCGCGTGCGGAATGAGCATCCAACATCGGGAAGACATGCCGAAATCAGGCACCGTGTATCGCTGCCATATCTGCCGCCTGGAGCTCATGGTGGATCAGACGACGGGCAAACTTGACGTGCCGCCGGTTGTCCGAGCCGACAAGCACAGTGTTCGACCGCCGAAGCGTTCATCCGGGCGCAAGGCATCCTGAACGCCAGATGTCCTGGCGCGCCTGAACGTCTCTGGACTTTCGACACGACCCACCAGGGTCTGCTCGGCCACGCGCACGCAAGCATCACAAATATCGACGTTCGGTCCGGCGATAAGCCCGACACCTTCCCTCAACGACGCACCGGCAAGAAGGAGCCTTCGGATGGCGGTGTGGTACTCTGCGCGGCCAAGGCGCTGTATAGAGACGCCCTATGAGCGACGAGATTATCCAGCACTACACCGAAGCCCAGGACGAGGAGGCCAGACTCGCCGATGGCATTGGCCGATGGGAGTACGAGCGGACGATTGCGTTGATCTCTCAGTATCTTGGTCAAAAGCAAACCGTGGTCGATGTTGGCGGGGGTACCGGCGTCTACTCCCTGTGGATCGCTGAGCAGGGACACGACGTGCACGTCGTGGATTTGGTACCTCGTCATGTCGAGATGGTCCGCGAAAAGGCCAGCGCTCGGTCTCTCATACTTGGATCCGCCAGCATCGGCGATGCCGTGGCGCTGTCCTTCCCCGATGCCTTCGCCGATTCCGTTCTCCTGATGGGGCCCCTCTATCACATGACCGAGCAAGACCACCGGCTCAGAGCGCTACGCCAATGTGCGCGTGTCGTGAAGCCGGGTGGCCGCGTGATCTGCACCGCCATCTCCCGGTTTGCGTCGATGCTGGCCGGCTTCCGCAACGATTGATTCAGCGATCCCGAGTTCGAAGCGTTGGTGGATGGAGCCCTTCGCGACGGCCAGCATCGAAATCCCCTCCAAAGACGGTCGCACCTTGGCACGGGGTTCTTCCATCGGCCCGACGAGCTTCGTAGCGAGATCCAACAATCCGGGTTGGTCTGTGAGAGGATTGCGGGCATAGAGAGCCCGATTGCTGTCATCAAGCAATTGGACGACTGGGTCGATAAGAAGGGTCGGATGTACGAACTGGCGGTCAAGTACGCGCAAATGGTCGAGGACGAAGAGGAGCTGCTTGGAACCAGCTTCCATCTGCTTGGGGTCGGCAGACGTCTCTGATTGGGGGCCCAATCATGACCGTGACCGGAACCGGCACCGAGGCGATGAGGAGTGCGGTCGTCAACTGCGTGGCCTATGCCGATGGCCAGCGCGATCGTGCCGTCGACATCGGCGACATCAGTGAGGTCCTCAAACTCCCGGGTCGGTTCATCTGGATTGGCCTGCACGAGCCGAGCGAGGAGTTGCTGCGACACGTGCAGGTGGAATTCGGACTGCACGACCTTGCGATCGAGGACGCCCATCGCGCCCATCAACGCCCCAAAGTCGAGATGTTCGGCGACTCGCTCTTTATGGTGTTGAGGACCGTCCAGCTGGGCGGTGACGGGCGCCGGCTTTCATTCGGTGAGACACATTTCTTCGTAGGTCCCAACTACATCGTGTCGGTCCGGCACGGGTCGTCCTTGTCCTATGCTGACGTGCGGACGCGCTGCGAATCCACGCCCCAACTCCTGCGCAAGGGGCCGGGATTTGCCCTCTACGCACTGATGGACTCCATCGTCGACCAGTATTTTCCGATTGTTGACGCGCTGGCCGAGGAGCTGCAGGTGCTCGAAGAGCAAATCTTCAGTGAGGCGTTCAGTCGCGATACCACCACGCAGGTGTACCAGCTCAAGCGCGAGCTGCTCGAGGTCAAGGCGGTCGTGTCGCCTCTCATTGACATCTGCAATCGATTGTCCCGGTTCGATGTGGCGTTGATTGGCGACGACACGAAGCTGTACTTTCGGGATGTGTACGACCACGCCATTCGTATCAACGAGATGGTCGATACGCTGCGTGAGCTGCTGACGACAGCCCTCGAGGCGAGCTTTGCATTTATTTCAATCGCACAGAATGAGGTGACCAAAACGTTCGCAGGGTGGGCCGCCATCATTGCGATACCCACGATGGTCGCCGGCATCTACGGGATGAACTTCGACTGGATGCCCGAATTGCGGTGGCAGTACGGATACCCAGTCGTGTTGGGGCTGACCTTCACAGCGTGCGCCGCGCTCTACCTCCATTTCAAGCGATCGGGTTGGTTCTAACTCGGGATTCGGGATTCGGGATTCGGGATTCGGGACTCGGGACGGATTCCGAATCCCGAACCCCGAATCCCGAACCCCGAATCCCGAACCCCGAGTCAGATAAGGCCCGCCGTAAACAGCGTCCGGTCGTCCACAAAACACAACTTGTTCCCGAACGGGTCGGTCGAGTAAAAGCTGCGTTCACCCCAAGGTTGTGTCCGAATGGGTTCGCGGATGACGCTCCCGGGCGCGGCAGCGACGCGCTCGTAACACGCGTCGAGATCCGGGACAGCAAGATAGACATGATCGGGGTTGGGTGTGGCGTCCCACGGGTCGCCGTCGGCCCTGGGGTCGAAGCACGCCAGGATGACGCCGGTACACCCGAAATAGTGCCGCCCCGGGGATACCCGCACGCCAGGCTGCTCCAGGACCGCCCGATAGAACGCCGCAGCATTCTCGATACCCGAGACCGGCAGGATGACGCGAAACACACGTGTCGATGCCACGGGACCCTCCGCACTCCAGTCTATGGACGAGCGTAGCCGCATTACAATTAGGCACTTTCAAGTACCCGGTCAAAAGGGGGCGCAGCCGTGGGTGTTCGTCGTGACAGCTACAGTGAGCGCGATCGCTGTCCCGTCTATACAGCGATACGCGTCATCGAGGGCCGTTGGAAGCCGATGATTTGCCGCCGGCTCGGTGAGCGTGCGCGAGGGTTCGGGGACCTTCATCGCGCGATGCCTGGTGTGACAGCCAAAGTCTTGCGGCAGCACCTTCGACAACTGGAGGCGGACGGGATCGTGGTGCGCTCGGCAATGCACCGCACACGGGTGCTTCGAGTGTCGTACGCTCTGACACCCTACGGTCGGACGCTCGGGCCTGTTTTCGAGACGCTCTGGAGCTGGGGTGTCAAGCATCTGGAGCGCGAGACGATCGCAGGTCAGACGGCCATCTGAATCAATCGAGCGACCCGTCAGACTGATGACGCGGCCGCGTGGAGGTCAGAATGAAGAAAGCGCTGTTCTCGATGTTGCTCGTGCTGGTGCTGGGCGCTACCGGCGTTGCCCAATCGAACCGAGCAGCAGCCCCAAGGGAGGCACCGCCGACGGCGCCCGTGCGAGCGTCAGGGACCTCTCGCGAACCGTCAAGCAACTCGGCCTTCTCGACCGAGCGCCTGGCGCGTATCGATCGCGTCCTGCAACAGTACGTGGACGAGAGCCGTATTGCCGGTGCCGTGGCTCTCGTCCTTCGTGACGGACAGCCAGTGTACGAGCGCGCTGTTGGCTGGAGCGACAGGGAGGCCGGGCGGCGGATGACGATGGAGACGATCTTCCGCATAGCGTCGCAGACCAAGGCCGTGACGAGTGTGGCCATCCTGTCTCTGGTCGAGGAAGGCAAGATCGGTCTCAACGATCCGGTCAGCCGCTTCATCGCACCGTTTGCCAAGACAACGGTCGCGGTGCGCCAGGAAGGTAGCGTCACCTTCGTGCCCGCGAAGCGTCCGATCACGATTCGTGATTTGTTGACGCACACGGCCGGTATTTCGTACGGGACCCAGAGCGACGTGGCGTCGCTCTACGAAGCCAAGGGCCTGGGCCCGGCGGCGGGATTCGGCTGGTACACCGCCGACAAGAACGAGCCGATCTGCGAAACCATGGAGCGCCTGGCGTCGCTTCCGTTTTCGGCCCAGCCGGGCGAAGCCTGGGTGTACGGCTACAACACGGATGTTCTGGGATGTGTGGTCGAGCGCGTCTCCGGCATGGCGCTCGACGAGTTCGTGCGAACCCGGATTACCGATCCGCTCGGCATGAAAGACACGCGGTTCTTTCTGTCCACCGATGAGCGCGATCGCCTGGCGGTGTTGTACGGGAATGGAAACGATGGGCGCATTGCGCGCTCGCCTGCCGGCGCCCGGGGACAGGGCGACTACGTCGATGGACCTCGCCGGAGCTTTGCCGGCGGCGCCGGGTTGCTCTCAACCGCGCGGGACTACGCTCGATTCCTGGAGATGATTCGCCACGGCGGAGTACTCGAGGGAACTCGCATTCTCGCTCCACGCACCGTCGAATTGATGACGACCAACCAGGTGGGTTCTCTGCATTCCACGACAGGATTGGGATTTGGCCTGGGATTTCAGACCACCGACCGGTATGGCGCCAACGGTTTCGATTCGCAGGGAGCATTCGGCTGGGGCGGGGCGTACGGGACGCTCTATCGCGTCGACCCTGACGCACGACTCGTCATCGTGCTGATGATTCAACTTCTGCCAAACACGACCGACCTGCGAGAAAAGTTTCCGACTCTGGTGTATCAGGCGTTGGTCGAGTCCCCACACACGAATGGCAGACCATGATCGCGCGTCACCAAGCTTGTCACACTGATTCGCCAGGGGCGTACGGCACAAATCGCGGCAAAGGTGTAGAGTAACCTCCCTATGGTCGCCCGCTTGCAGGCGAAGCGACGCTTCAAGGAAGAGGTCCTGGCGGCTATCGACAAGTCCAAGGGGCTGCGCATTCGAGCTGGCGTGTTGCCACATCGGTTCATTGGTATTTGGGCGGTCGTGGTCGATGGTCGTGTCTTCGTGCGCTCGTGGAGCCTGAAGCCCCGCAGTTGGTATCGGACATTTCTCAAGGAACCCCGTGGCACCGTGATGGTTGGCGGTCGCGAGATTGCCGTTCTCGCGATTCCCACCCGAGGCGAACGTCTGAAGGACGCCGTCAGCCGGGCGTATCTCGCGAAATACAACACCCCCGGGTCCCTGATATACGCGAAGGATCTCGGACAGCCGAAGTCCAGAGCCACAACCACGGAACTAGTCCCTCTCGAGTCCCGCGCGAAGACTCGATCCAGCTGACAAGCCATGTCCTTGACATACCAAATTGACGCCGATGCCGGAATGATATTTGTCGTCGGTGAGGGCGAGAGTACCCAGGCCGAGCGGTTTCAGGCCATGCAGGCCTGGATGAAGGATCCGGCGTTTCGCCCGGGTCTCAACATCCTGTGTGATTTTTCAGCGGCCACGTCCCCGCCCACGCTGGCTGAGCTCGGCGAAATGGTGAACTTTATCAAGCGAAACGCGGCCGTGATCGGTAAGAAGAAGGTTGGGATCGTGACGGGAGACCCCGTGACGTTCGGGGCTGCTCGACAGTTCCAGGCCCTCTCACACTCGGGCCCGCACAACGTGCAGCTGTTCAAGGATCGAGAATCTGCACTTGCCTGGCTGCGCGAGGCCTAGCTCGTGAACCAAATCCTGATCGGTCGTGGTGACGCGCCCGTCTACCTTCAAACCAGATACGGGAACCGTCACGGCCTGATCGCAGGTGCGACGGGGACCGGTAAGACGGTTTCCCTGATGGTGCTGGCTGAAGGGTTTTCACGGCTGGGCGTGCCGGTGTTCATGGCAGACGTCAAGGGCGATGTCGCCGGTCTCGCTGCCGCGGGCACTCCGAGCGAGAAGATCCAGCAGCGCGCGGCGCAGACCGGCGTAGAGGGTTTTGTTCAGGAGGCGAGCCCAGTCATCTTCTGGGATTTATACGGCAAGGCCGGTCATCCGGTCCGCGCGACTGTGAGCGACGTCGGCCCGACATTGCTCGGCCGTATCCTGGAGCTCAACGAGACTCAGGCCGGCGTGCTCGAGATTGCGTTCAAGCTCGCCGATGATCGTGGTTTGCTGCTGCTGGACCTCGACGATCTCCGTGCCCTCCTCGCCTTCGTCGCCGACAATCGCAAGGCGATCTCGAGCGAGTACGGTCTGGTGAGCGCGCAGTCGGTCGCTGCGATACAGCGGTCGCTCTTGACGCTCGAGCGCGAAGGTGGCGAGACCTTGTTTGGCGAGCCGGCCCTCGAGTTCCCGGATCTCATGCGCACGGATCTCAACGGTCGCGGCATCGTGAGCATTCTCGTCGCCGATCAGCTCATCCTGAAGCCTCGATTATATTCGAGCTTCCTCCTCTGGCTTCTGTCAGAGCTGTTCGAGAATCTGCCAGAGGTTGGTGATCTCGAGAAGCCGAAGTTGGTATTCATCTTCGACGAAGCGCACCTGCTGTTCGACGATGCGCCGCCAGCACTCCGACAGCGGGTCGAGCAGGTTGTCCGAATCATCCGGTCCAAGGGTGTTGGCGTGTATTTTTGTTCGCAGTTTCCGGATGACGTGCCAAACGACATTCTCGGACAATTGGGCAACCGTATTCAGCACGCGTTGCGTGCCTACACGCCGCGCGATCAGAAGGCGGTACGGACCGCCGCAGAAACATTCGTGGCCAACCCCAAGCTCGACGTGGCAGAAGTGATTTCCCAGCTTGGGGTCGGAGAGGCGCTGGTGTCGACGCTGCAGGACAAGGGTGTGCCCATGCCGGTCGAGCGCACGGTGATTTGCCCGCCGCGCTGTCGGATCGGGCCGTTGACACCTGATGAGCGCACGCTCGTGCGGAGCCGGAGCCCCGTGGCTGGCAAATACGATTCGCGTGTGAACCGCGAGTCGGCGTATGAAAAGCTCGCTCGACGCACGGGCGCAGACCCGCCGGCGACCGAGTCGCCGCGCGAACGGGAGAAGCCCGCAAACGAGGAGGGCGGCCGCTTCAGTGATTTGCTGTGGGGCACCAAGCGCCGACAGGGCATGGTCGAGACGATGGCCAAGCAGACGGCCCGCACGGTGGGGAGTCAACTTGGGCGGCAGATCCTCCGCGGCATTCTTGGCGGCATTCTCGGTAGGTCGCGCGGTAAACGCGGGAAGTGAAAACTGAAAACTAAGAACTGAAAACTCGAAGGAGTCAGGCCATGGCGCAGCGCATTCGACGATTTGGGGTGGGGCAGACGGCAAAGGTCGTCGGGGTTCTCTATCTCTTGGTGGGGTTGCTCCTGGCTCCGATTTTCTTGCTTGCGGCGATATTGGCCCCCGATCAGGCCAGCTTCGGCGTGGCCTTTGCTGTCGGGCTGCCTATTCTCTATGCCTGCGCCGGGTTTGTGGGCGCGGCAATTGGATGCGCCATCTACAATATCGTCGCCGGTTGGGTGGGTGGAATCGAGGTCGAGCTCGGCGAAACCACTGCGTGATGCTGGACTGAACTGAAATCGACGCGCCCGGAATACCCGCGGCGTTCTTGTCGATCGTAGAGGAGCATGTGGATCGACGACAATTCCTCCACGGCGCCCTTGGAGCGGCAGCGATGATCCGGTCAACGAGGGCCGCAGCTCGTCCCGATCAGACGTCGAACGCGTCCACGGATGGATTATCCCGCGTGCAGGTGTTGGTGTTCGACGTGTTCGGCACCGTCGTGGACTGGCGCTCGAGCGTCATTGCCGAAGGGCAGCGCCTTGGCCGAGCGAAGGGGTTGACTGTCGATTGGGCCGCGTTTGCGGACGGATGGCGTCAAGGGTACGCGCCATCGATGAATCGGGTGCGAACCGGCGAGCTGCCATGGACCAAGCTCGACGCGCTGCACCGGATGACGCTCGACGGTCTGCTCACTCGTTTCAAGATCGACGGGTGGAGCGACGCCGAGAAAGCCGACTTCAATCGTATCTGGCATCGGCTGCGTCCCTGGCCTGATTCGGTGGACGGCCTCCGCCGTCTGCGACGCCGGTTCGTCATCGCACCGCTCTCGAACGGTAATCTGTCCCTCCTCACGAACATGGGCAAACACGCCGGATTGCCGTGGGACTGCATTCTGTCCACAGAGCTCGTGAAACGCTACAAACCCGATCCGGAAACCTATTTGATGGTGCCAGAGTTTTTCGACGTGCGGCCGTCAGACGTGATGATGGTCGCGGCTCATGTGACCGATCTCGAGGCGGCACAGAAACAGGGGCTGCGGACGGCCTACGTTCACCGTCCGCTGGAGTTTGGACCCGACCGCGCGTCGTCAGTTCCCGCAACGGGGAAGTTCGATATCACTGCCAAAGACTTTCGCGACCTGGCTGCGCAGCTGCAGACATAATGCGCTCAGAAGTCCACAATCTGGTCAGTTTTGCACGAACTTCTTAGTTCTCAGTTCTAAGTGTTCACTTCCGGCTGCGTTTTTCAGCAGCCTGCTAGAGCTCGTTGACGGCGGCCAGGACCGTCTCCGCATGACCGTCCACCTTGACGTTGTCCCATCGCTTGGCGACCTTGCCGTTCGCGTCGATGAGAAATGTCGTGCGGGCAATCCCCATGAAGTTGCGTCCGTACAGTGATTTCTTCTGCCAGACTCCGTACTTGTCTGCAACCTCGTGGTCGTCGTCGGCGAGCAACGGAAAAGTGAGTTTGTACTTGGTCGCGAACCGAGCCTTGCTGGCCTCGTCCAGGATGCTCACGCCAAGGACGGTGGCCTTGCTGGGCTTGAATTTCGGCAGGTTGTCCTGAAACGCGCAGGCTTCCTTCGTGCAGCCTGGGGTATCGTCCTTGGGATAGAAGTAGAGCACGATGGGACGCCCCTGATAATCGCTCAGACGATGCGTCTGACCGTGCTGGTCTTTGAGCGCGAACGCTGGCGCTTTCTTGCCCGGATCAATCAATGACATGAAGGTCGACTCCTTCGAAGCATGTTACGCGGTGTGGCATCGGATGATAATGTACGGCGCATGTCCGTTATCACCAATCAAGTCGTAATATGGAAGATTACGTCATCGACCTGGTCAAGACCGTAGAGCGCACGACTCCATTACTGCTGGGACTCGACGACGCAGCGACCTTGCGACGCCCGGCGCCTGAGAAATGGTCGCCGCGGGAGATTCTGGGTCACCTGATTGACTCGGCGTCCAACAACCACCAACGGTTCGTACGTGCGCGCTGGCAAGACGACTTGATCTTCCCAGGATATTCACAGGACGAGTGGGTCGCCGCGCAGAGGTATCAGGAGGCTCCCTGGCAGGAGCTGGTGACGCTCTGGGCAGGCTTCAATCGGCATCTCGCCCGCGTCATGGCGACCACGCCGGAACCAGTCCGCGCGTGCCAACATCTGCGCCACAACCTGCATCAACTTGCATGGCAAAGCGTGCCTTCAGGGGAACCCGCGACGCTCGACTACTTCATGCGGGATTATGTGGCGCACCTGAAGCATCATGTGAGGCAAGTATTGGGATCGGCGTGGGAACAACGATCTGTCGTTTGAGCCGGACCTAAAGGTCCGGCCGGACCTTTAGGTCCGCCTTGACTCCACCTCGAACATCACGGTCGGATAATCCGAGGACCCGTCGGAATCGGCGGGGCAGCGGCTGGCCCGATGATCTTCAGAATCGCTCCGCGCGAATGACTCACCAGGTAGAGCTCACCATCGGCATCGATTCCAAACGAACTGATGTTGCCCACTGGTGTTGGCGTGGAGAGGTCGGTCGTGTGGTTGCGGAGATCCGTGGACCGTGCTTCTCCAGTCGCGGGATCCACGATCAGCGCGATCGACCAGACGCGTGCGGAGACGTAGTCGGCAAAGAAATAGCGGCCCGGATAATCTCCGCCCAGGGCGCGTCCGCGATACACGAAACCTCCCGTGATCGACTGGCCCGAAGCGCGGTCGTACTCGTGTATCGGATCCGTGAGCGGCTGGTAAGCGGGGGGTAACGACGTGACGTTGTCATGCGCCCCTTCGCGATTGCGCCAGCCGTAGTTGCGCCCTCCACGCCGCGCCGGCTCGTAGTTGACCTCTTCCCAAGTGTTCTGCCCCACGTCAGCAATCAGCAGAGCGCCCGTGCCGCCGCGAGCGGGATCGTCGAAGTTGTAGCGCCACGGGTTTCTCAACCCGAAGCTCCAGATCTCCGGGCGTGCGCCGATGGGACCCCCGCTGGCAAACGGGTTGTCTTGGGGAATCTGGTAGCCGAGCGGGTGGTCGTCGGGCACGTTGACGTCAATCCGCAGCATCTTGCCGAGCAGATCGGAAGGCGCTTGTGCACGATGCCCGGGGTCGTTGCCAGATCCCCCGTCTCCCTGGCCGACGTACAGATAACCGTCGGGCCCGAACACCAGGTGACCGGCGTTATGGTTTGCGAACGGATGGGTGATGAACGCCTCGCCCCCAGGACCACCCCAGCGGAGATCGAAACGCGAGTTCGGCTCCGCAACGACCGGGTCAGCCGATCGCCGGAAGCGAGCCACGACAATGTTTCCTTGCGGATTCGTAAAGTTCACGTAGAAACGCCCGCTCGTCGCGTAGTCGGGCGCAAAAGCCAGCCCGAGCAGACCTTGCTCCCCGCCCGAACGCACGGCAGCGATGAGATTGAGGAAGTCCGTGCCGAGCACGGTCCCGCTGCGAACGACACGGATCCGCCCGCCCTGCTCGACGACAAACTGAGTGTTACGATCGGTAGGGTCCTGGACGAACGCCACCGGCTGAGTGAAACCGGATGCGTGGAGCCGCGTCCTGAGTTGTGCGTCGACGTCAGCCGCGAAACCAAGAACGACGATGAGAACAGATGAGGTCGCGAGAGACGTTCGCACGCTCGTATATCGTAAGACAGTTTTCGATTGACGGGAAACGCTGCGAACTACGTTAGCATTGTTGTCGATCATGAATCTCTTTCGGGTGTTGATCGCATTGACCGCAGGCGTGCTGCTCGCGGCCTGCGATGATAACCAGCCCACGCCGATGCCGCCGCCGGCGAACGGTGATCGCATCACCGGCAACGAACGAATCGGCTGGGATCAACCGGCAGCCAACGCCGCCGAGCTGGCGTTGTTCCGCTATGCGATCTACGTTGACGGCACGCGGTCGGAACTGAGCGGCGTGACGTGCGCCGCGACGTCAGGACCAGCGGGGTTTGCCTGCAGTGCAGCTCTTCCCTCGATGACTGCGGGATCGCACACGCTCGAGATTGCGGCGTTTGTGGTGGATGGCGCCGTGCTCGAAAGTGGAAAGTCCTCGGCGCTGCGCGTCGAACGAATCGGGACCTCCATGACGACGGCTGGAAGCGTGTGGCAGACCGACCTGGCCGTGTCCACGATTGACCGGCTTCAGCTGCGACTACAGCTGGTGACTGACCGTCTGACCGACCCGACCGATCTCGCGTTCGCTGAAGACGGTCGGATCTTTGTCGCCGAACGAGCCGGCCATGTGCGCGTGCTTCGCGACGACCAGTTGCAGAACGAGCCCGCCCTGGCCCTCGACGATGTTGCGGCAGGTGGGGGAGGCGGCCTTCTTGCGCTGGCGCTCGATCCCCAGTTTCCACGTACAGGCCTCGTGTATGCCGTTTACACGGCCGACTCGCCCAGGGAAGGTCGCGTATTCCGTCTCGCCAGGTTCCGCGAAGCTGGCGGCAAGCTGGCACAGCCGGTGGTGTTGCTCGATGGGATTCCCGCATCGTCGGGCAACCCGACTTCTTCACTCCACTTTGGGCCGGACGGCAAGTTGTATGCCGCGTTCGATGACGGAGGGGACGAACGGCGGAGCGGCGATCTTTCGTCTTTCAATGGGAAAATCTTACGGCTCAACCCCGATGGCAGCACCCCTGCCGACCAGGTGGCGGCCACGCCTGTTCTTCTGGCCGACCTGCGATCGCCCCGCGGGTTCGACTGGCGGCCTTCCGAGGGCACGATCTGGATCGCCGACGCGGCGTCGGATGCGTCAGAACGGCTCCACGTCTTCATGCCCGGCTCCCGGCCACCGGAAATCAGATCAGCGTCGCTCAAGTACGCGCTGCCTCGTCCGGTCGGGGCATCCGACGTGACGTTCTATCGAGGCGAACTGCTGCCGGCCTTCCGAGGCGATCTTCTGGTGGCGGCCGACGAAGGACGTCACATCCTGCGGCTGCGGTTCGATGCGAGGAAGGGGCAGATCGCGTCCTCCGAACGCCTCCTGCACGATCGTGTCGGTCCAGTCCGCGTCGTCGGGATCGGATCTCGAGGTGAAATTTACTTCGGCACGCCAAATGCGTTGGGGAGGATTGTTCCTTAGACCGTTCGGACCGTTCGGACCGTTCGGACCGTTCGGACCGTTCCGAAACGTTCGAAACGTTCGAAACGTTCGGTCCGTTCTGTTTGAACGATACGATCCGAACGACTCGAACGATCTTTATCGTTTGTCAAGTGATGGGAGCAGTACAGATTTGACCCACACGTAGTCCGGCTGCAGCGTCAGCGCGCTCTGATACGCCTGCCGAGCGCCCGCGACATCACCTTTCCTGGCGAGTACTTGACCGAGCCAGGCTTGCGTCTGCGCCCGTCCCCAGTTCGGCCAGGATGTGGGGCCCGCGCCACCGGCAAAGAGGGCATCAGCACGCTTGAGCGCTTCTTCGGCAGCGTTGGGTTCGGCGCCCACGGCACGAGGTGCCACGAAGGCCGCGATGCCTCGAGCGAGCGCGAGGCGTGGATTCTTGGCGTCGAGCACCTGTGCGCGCGCGAGGGCGGCCGTGACGCCTGGGTCGTACGGCACCGGCATCTCCGAGAGGCTCGCGTTCTGGGCTTGAATGGCCGCCAGCAGAATGTAGGCCTCCCCAAACTTCTCGTCGAGCGTCACCGCTTGTGTCAGCTGACCCAGGGCGTCGGTGACCGCACTTCGAGCTTCGGCGGGACTGGTGGACTGCACGGCAGATTCCCAACTGGCGTACGCGGCAGCGTAGTGCACGAACTTCTTGTCAGACGATGGAAGGTTGCCGGCCAGCATGCCCGTCGCATCGCTTCGCGCGGTCTTGAGTGCGGCGGGACCGCCAAGCGCAGCCTGGCCCACCTTCGAGCCGTAGGCCAACACGTCCGCGGATGGGCCCGCCGGAGCCGCCGCCGCTGACGCCGGCAAGCTGCCGCCGCTCATGGATCTGAGGAACTGCGCTATCTGGGCGACTTCGTCGTTGCTGAGCGCGGTCGCGGCAATGGGCGGCATGTTGCCGCGCCCCGCACGCACCAGGGCCAGCAGCGATTCGGTGTCGCGCTGCATGGGGACGAGGGTCGGACCCATCGCGCCACGCGCGTCGCCGCCGTGACACCCCGCACACGCCCGTGCGTAGGCAGTGCGACCGGCGGCACTTGCCGCGTCCTGAGCGCTCGCTGCGTGGATGGACGGGACAAACACGAGAAGAGCGCACGTGAAGATCCGTGCTGCATGAAAACGCAGAGTATTCATGACGATATTCTAGCTGGTCCGTTTCGGATATTCAGCGCGATTTCTGATGTGAGACTTGACTTGGACTGGCGGCGAACGTAGCCTTCTCGCATCGTATCTCTCAAGAACACTGGCGTCAGGAAACACTAGGAACGGAGCACAAGAATGCTACTGGGACTACTGCTTTCGCTGTCGTTGGCTCAGGCAGCAGCGGTGACCGGCACTGTGAAGGACGCGACTGGTGGCATCGTCTCGGGTGCGTTCGTCATCGTGCGAACGGATTCTGGAACTGATCAGCAGACGATTAGTGGGCCCGATGGTCGTTTCAGCGTTGAAGTACCCGACGGTCAGGCCACGCTGGTGGTTCGTGCGGGCGGGTTTGCCGAGGCTCAGCAGCCACTGCCGCGGTCGGGCGATGTCGAGGTTGTTCTGAAGCCCGCCTCGCTCAACGAAACCGTCACGGTCACGCCGACCCGCTCGGAACAGTTGCTGGGCAATACGCCCGCCAGCATCAGTATCCTGGACGGTGACGACATCAGGATGTCGCCGGCGGTCGTCGCGGACGATGTGCTGAGGCGTATTCCCACATTCAGTTTGTTCCGCCGAACGAGCAGCCTTTCTTCGCACCCCACGACGCAGGGCGTGTCGCTTCGCGGCCTTGGACCAAGCGGGACCAGCCGGACCCTGGTGCTGGTCGACAACGTGCCGTTCAACGATCCGTTCGGCGCCTGGGTCTACTGGACGCGCGTTCCCATGGAAAGCGTCGATCGCATCGAGGTTGTCGACGGTTCCACGTCGAGTTTGTACGGCAGCTTCGCGAGTGGTGGTGTCATCAACATCGTCAGCAGCCGTCCAGTCCGACGGACAGTAGAGCTCCGAACGCAGTACGGGAACTGAGCAGCCCCAAGCTCGATTTTTTCGGCAGTGATGTGTGGGGCAAGCTCGGGGTCGCCGTCGAAGGGAGCTTCTTTGACACCGATGGCTTCCCGATCGTGATTGAGAACGAACGGAGGCCGTCCGATGTCAATCCGGGCCCTGGCGTGGACACGAAGGCGTGGGTGAATTTCGAGAACGTTAATGTCAAGGTGGATTACGCGCCGACCAGCAATGTGAGCGCGTTCTTTCGGGGAGGATATTTTCGCGAGGAGCGCGACAACGCCAAGGTGACCACGATCGGCGGCGCTCCGCCGACACCCGAGGGCAATGACACGTCCTGGAAGTCGGTCAACGGCGGTGTCCGTATCCTTTTGGCCGATCAGAGCGATCTTCAGGCCCGAATGTTCGGCGACTTCAACACGTTCCGGAGCAACTTCCTTGCGGTGTGTGGAGGTCCTACGGCATGCCCGGCGGGTGTACGACCCCGCCCAAGCGCGAAGTATTGGCCGAATCACGCTCAACCAGCGTGCTCCCGCCGACGCCTTTGGAGGCATGGTGCAGTGGTCCAAGGCGTTTGGCACCCGTCAGCAATTCACGGCCGGGACCGACTGGCGGTGGGTGGATGGCGATAGCAATGAAGATGTGATGAATACGGTTGGGTACGACGGTGACGCTGCGCCGAATGTCGGGTGGGACGCAGCGAAGTCTGGGTGCGTTCGTGCAGGACATCTTCACGCCGACAGACAAGCTCGTCGTCACAGTCGGTGCCCGCATCGACAACTGGCGGAATTACGATGCCCACAACCTGGAAACCATCGTGGCAACCGGTCAGCCAGCACCGGGCAACGCGCCAAATCTACCTGACAAGGAAAATACGGTCGGTAGCCCGCGGATAGCCGCCCTGTACCATATTACTGACCAGGTGACTGCGTGGGGCGACATCGGCTGGGGGTTCCGTGCGCCAACTCTCAATGAACTGTACCGGCAGTTTTCCGTGGGGCTCGTCCGGACGCTCGCGAACCCGGAACTCGGACCGGAGCGCTTGTTTGGTGGCGAGGCAGGGCTGAGCTTCGAGCCGATGCGTGACCTGACAGTTCGCGTCACGTGGTACGACAACAAGGTCACAGACCCGATCGCGAATGCGACAATTGCTACGAACACGCTGCAGCGACAGAACCTCGGGCGCGCGCGGGTCCGAGGTACTCAGACCGACGTGGAGTACGTCATCGCGTCGTTCTGGCGGGTGTCGGGCGGATATCTCTTCAACAGCGCAAAGGTGACGGAGAACGACAAGAATCCGGCGGTGGTCGACAAATATCTACCGCAAGTTCCGAAACATCGCGGATCCGATTCAGGTTGCATACGTGAACCCCCGGATCGCGAGTATCGGCATTGGCCTCCAGTTCATTGGCCGGCAGTTCGACGACGACCTCAACGTGCGTGTGGTGCCAGGTGAAACCGAACCTGGGTTGCCCGGCTACACCATGGCCGATTTCACGGTCTCACGGGACATTACGCGGAATTTCGACGTGTTCTTCGGAATGCAGAACATCTTCAACGAGGAGTACATCGTCGGCACCCTGCCCACCACGATTGGCTCACCACGCCTCTACCATGGAGGCATTCGCGTCAGGTGGACAGGACGGTAGGAACATTGGTGATTTGACGATCTGTGATTTGTGATTCGTTGGCGATTTCTGAGTCGTGATTTCTGTTTTTTCAACGAATAAATCGCGAATCCCAATTCGCAAATCGTCAACGATTCACCAATCACAGATCACGAATCACGAATGTCTTTGGGGCCTTCTCCAGAAATCCATGGTCGACACCCGATGCACGCATCCGATCGTGCAGAAGGGGGCGCAGGACTTCGGCGTGTTGAAGGCGCGGCGAATGTCATCGATCGTATACGACTCCAGCGGGACGGCAGGGTAGCCGCGCTGCTGCGAGCAGTAGTGCACGAGTCCGAACTCATCCACGTAAAGATACCGCGCACCGGCACGGCACCGCCAGTCGTTCGGTTTCCCCTCAGCCAGGTTGTCTTCAAACGTGCGGATCCCGGAATACAGATTCTTGAGAATCTGCCTGGGCGCATTGATTCGCCCCGACACATCGTCGAAGACGGCCCGTTCGGACGGACCGAGCGGTTTCAGGTGTCCGGATCCGTCGTGGATGATGCCAATCGACGTCGAAAAGCCCAGCTCACGCGCTCGCCGATTGATGGTACGCGCGTCCTCGGGATTGCGGATGCCACCTCCGAGCACCGAGTTGATGTTCACGTCAAAGCGCGCGTGCTCGGCCAGCCATTGCAACTTCTTGTCGAGCAGCCGCAGGCTCTTCTTGGAGACATCGTCGGGCTCGACATTGTCGATGCTGATCTGAAGGTAATCGAGGCCAGCCTCGTTGAGCTCCCCGATTCGCTTGGGTGACAGGAAGTATCCGTTGGTAATGAGACCCGCCATCATGCCGCGCGAGCGAATGTGACCGAGAAGCGCGTCCAGGTCGGGATGCATCATGGGCTCGCCGCCGCTGAACGCGACCACTGAGGTGCGCAAATCGGCCAGCTTGTCAATACGGGCTCGCACCGTGTCAAACGGGATCGGCGCCGACACCTTGTCGTACTCGTTGCAATAGCCGCAGTCGATGTTGCACCGGCGGATTGGAATGAGGTGGACGAGCAGGGGGTGGTCGGTATCAAGCAAGCCGCTCAGGAAGTGCTGGGCCGCGCGGCTCGTGCGAGTGACACGGGTCAAGATCCCTGGCATGGAGTCAGTGTGATACCGAGGCGGGAACGTGTTCCGGCTTACCGTTGGCAACCGCCTCACGGAGCCGCTTGACCGCCGTGCCAATGCGGAACGACGCGTCGAAGATTGTCCCAACTCGAAGGCCACCCGGCAGCTTGTGCCGCGCGACAGCCACAAGTCCGGCCGATGCAATGCACCCGCAATTCTCGCAGTCTGGAGTTCCGCCGAACTGACACGGCGTAATCGGTTTCTCGAAATCGGCCGACAGGCAGGCCGTCGTTTTGGCAAACACACACTCCACCGGAGTGTGCGGTGGTTCGGCGTAGGCTTGGATGAGTCCCCGTGGCATGGTGAGCTTTGGGAACGGACCACGCAGCGCCAGCAAGTCCTCCACAACGTGCCGGCGATCGGTCCGCGTCAGACGCTCTTCAGACTCTTCTCCGACCTGAGGGGTGTACAAGCTGACCCAGATCTGCCGCGTGTCCTTGTTCGCCGACCAGAAGCGGACGAATTCTTCGAGATAACCGGTCCGCTGAACCTGTTGTCGGGTCACGGTGCAGTGGACGGTGATCTGATGACCATCGATGTGCTTCAAGATGCGTTCGTAAGTGGCCGGCTTCCGCCGCTCGTCGTGCTCGGGCTGGAGCCCGTCAATCGAGACGACGACCTGCAATCGCCGCAGCGAAGCCCACGCGACCGGAATGGGTCGCACGGCGCTCGTGACGAGCTGCGTGTAAATACCCATTTGCGCCAAGCGAGGCAGCAGCATATCCAGCTCGCGGTAGCGCACGAGGGGCTCACCACCAACGAGCGACACATGAAGCGGTTTGTAACGGCGAACGATTGACAGAACACCGTCGACGAGATCCTGGCCCTTTCGATCGTTCAGCTCTCGAAGCGTGAGCGTGCCACCCAGGTGGTTGGTGCCGTAGGCGTAACAACCAGGGCAGGTAAGGGGACACTCCCGGGTAATCTCGATTGAGACGTTCGGCTGATAGCCAGCCAGAATCTTGCCCCAGGCACGGACGATCCCTTCCATTCACCGCCCTCCGGCCGTCGTCCCACGTGAGCCGACGGGTCGAGACACTGTATCAGAGACGTTTCGCGATTGGGAGTCTGTTACCCGAGCGGGCTGTCGGCTCCGACGAACGGCCATCTGACTCGGTGGGCGGTCGTCCAGCCGCGCGGGTCGCCCGAATTCGTGTTACAACTGAGCGCGAGTTCGGCGATCAGCACTATAGCAGCAGGGCTGCACACAACGGCGCGGCGCTCGAGGCCACTATGTCGACGGCGACGGGAAGAGCCAGCATCAAGCGAACACGTTCGAAACTGCATGGCTGGGGCGTTATCGCGGTCACGCCTATTACGAAAAACACGCGGATCATCGACTACGCCGGCGAACGGATTTCCCATCAGCAAAGCCTGCGCCGCGAGCGGCAGTACATGAAGCGCGGGGAAATTTGGTGCTTCCAGATCAATCGGCGTTGGGTTCGCGATGCAGCCGTCGGCGGTAATCTGGCGCGGTTCATCAATCATTCGTGTCAACCGAACTGTTACGTGCACATCATGGGCGACACCATCTGGATCCGGGCCGCGCGCAATATCAAAGCTGGAGAGGAGCTCACCTACGACTACTGCACAGACGGTGATGGCAAAATCCGATGCCGCTGCCGCACGGGATGCCAACGATTACTCTAAGTCTGAACCTTGAGAATTGATGATTCGTCAGGCCTTGTACTTGCACGGTTTCGCCTCTTCGCCGCAGTCAACCAAGGCGATGGTGCTGACCGAGCGTCTTGGGCACTTTGGCGTCCGGTTGGTGGCTCCCGACTTCAACGAACCGGATTTCTCCACCCTGACAGTGACCAGAATGCTCGAGCAGACGGACCGCGAGATCGCGGCGTTGTCACCCGAGCCCGTCGCGCTCGTCGGGTCGAGCCTCGGTGGGTTTGTCGCCGTCCACGCCGCGGCCCGGCAGAAGCCTGACACGACGCGGCGGATCGCTCGGCTGGTTCTGCTCGCGCCGGCGTTGGAATTTGGTCGGGACCAGATAGGCGGCAAGGGACCAGGCAGCCTGGAGGCATGGAAGAAGTCGGGACGGCTCGAAGTGTTCCATTACGCGTACGGAGGGATGAGGTCGGTGGACTATGCGCTCTATCAGGACGCTCACCGCTACGATGCGTACGCCGTCACGGTGAGCGTGCCGACCGTCGTTGTGTACGGCACGCGTGATGAGTCGGTCGATCCCGGCAGCATCGAACGATGGGCCGAGAACCGTTCGAACGTCACGTTGAGGCCGGTCGACGATGGCCATCAGTTGACCAACAGTCTGGATCTCGTCTGGCTGGAGACGGCGAGAGCTCTGGGATTGCCTGCATGATCGACACCGCACGCCGCTGGTCAAAGGGACGCCTGCTGTCCCTTGCCGTCTTCCTGCTGTTCGCTGTGGCGTGTGGCGGGCCGTCGGGGGCGGGCAAGACCCGTTTGTCGATTGCGACGGGTGGCACCGGGGGTGTCTACTATCCCTACGGCGGCGGAATCGCCAAGATCATCACGGCCTACATCCCCAACGTCGAAGCGACGGCAGAAGTCACCGCCGCCTCAGTGGACAATCTCAAGTTCCTGCGCGATCGCAAAGCTGATCTGGCGTTCACCACGGCTGACACGCTTGCCGACGCGATCAACGGAACGGATGCCTTCGAGGGAAGCAAGTTGTCGCTGAGGGCTTTGGCGGTGCTCTACGCCAACTACACCCAGGTGGTCACGCTGGCGTCGAGCCCGATTGCCACCATTGCGGATCTCAAAGGGAAAGTAGTCTCGACCGGCGCCGCCGGAAGCGGCACCGAGGTCACGGCGTTCCGGGTCCTCCGTGCGTTCGGGATCGATCCGGCGACGGGGATCGTCAAACAGAGTCTCGGCGTGGCGCAGTCGGTTGACGCGCTCAAAGATGGCAAGGTCGAAGCATTTTTCTGGAGTGGCGGGCTGCCGACGGCCGCCCTTCTCGATCTGGCTCACACGCCAGGCCTCAAGATTCGCATGCTTGCGAGTGACACGGCGGTACCGGTGCTGCGGCGCACGCACGGAGACTCGTTGTACGCCGTGCGCCCCATTCCAAAAGCCACCTATCCGGGACTTCCGGAGGATGTGCAGGTCGTGTCGGTTTCGAACATACTGGCGGTGCACGAGAACCTGGCGGATCAGCTCGTCTACGACATCACCCGGACGCTGTTCGAACACCAGTCCGAGCTGGCCGCTATCCACCCTGAGGCCAAGAATCTCTCGCTGCAGTCGGCCGTTGTCGGCTCGCCCGCACCATTTCATCCGGGCGCCCTCCGGTACTATCAGGAAAAGAACGTCGCTCCGCAATGAAGCCGCTCGATCGCGAGGACGCCACAGTCGAACGCGCCGCCGAAGCGTTCGACTCTGAGGCCCCGAGCCGGTCGCTTTCTGGCATACCGCGCACCGTTGCCACCGTGCTGGCGATCGGCCTCTCCGTGTACGCACTCTATTGGGTGATCGCGATCGTCGACCCACAGGTATATCGCGTCAGCTTTCTACTCGTGGCGCTCGTCCTCTCGTTCTTGCTGTACCCGGCGGTTCGCGGGCGTCGTACGGATGTCAGCGCGTTGGACTGGCTGCTCATCGCGATGACAATCGTCGCGCTCGCCTGGCCGATTGCTGACTTCGGCCGCTTTGTCTATCGCGCTGCGGAACCAAGCACAGTCGATCTCGTCCTCGGAACGCTGGCCATTGCGGTGGTGCTGGAGGCGACGCGCCGCACGGTCGGCTGGATTCTGCCGATGTCGGCCATCGTGTTCATTCTTTATGGCTATTACGGGCCATTGCTCGACCGCGTCGGATTAGGACTCTTCGCCCATCGCGGGTACGCGCTGGATCGGCTGGTTGGCTCTCTTTACATGACGCTTGAAGGCATGTTTGGTGTACCGCTCGATGTTGCGGCGACCTATATCGTCCTGTTCACGATCTATGGTGCGGTCCTTCAGTTTTCAGGGGCCGGGAAATTTTTTCTCGATTGGGCCATGGCCGCCCTGGGGCGCTCCGGCGGAGGGGCGGGTCCAGGCCGGACGGTCACGACTGCGGGTTTCCTGCTCGGTACCGTATCTGGCAGCGGCGTGGCGACGACGGTGATGCTGGGCTCGGTGGCCTGGCCGATGCTGCGCCGCGCCGGCTATCCCGCCGATGTCGGCGGTGCCATTTTGTCCGCAGCGGGGATTGGCGCGATTCTCTCACCGCCAACGCTTGGCGCCGCTGCCTTTCTGATTGCGGAGTTCCTGCAGATTTCGTATCTGGAAGTGTTGGTGATGGCGATCGTGCCGACCGTGCTCTACTACCTGTCGATCTTCTTGATGATCGAAGCCGATTCGCGGCGGCTTCACACCAGGCCGGTCACGGCAAGCCATCTGTCGCTCGGCCAGCTGACGTGGCAGTACGGCTATCACTTTACGTCGCTGATTGCGATTGCCGGATTCATGGCGCTGGGCATGACGGCATTCAGAGCGGTGTTTTGGGCCACACTGCTCGCGATAGCCCTGAGTTTCTTGAGGCCGGAGACTTCGCTCTGGCCGCGCACGCTGCTTCGCGCGTTAGAAGCCGGTGGCACGGGCGTGCTGTCGGTGGCAGCCACGACGGCGACGGCCGGAATCATCGTTGGCGTCGTGACGCTGACCGGACTCGGGTTGAAAATTGCGGGCATCATCGTCAGCCTGGCGGGCGGGTCGCTCGCCTTGACCGTGGTCTATGCGGCGATTGCGGTGTGGGTGCTTGGCCTGGCCGTGCCGGTCACCGCGTCGTACATCATTGCGGCTGTGATGATTGCGCCGGCGTTGACCCAGGTGGGGGTGGCGGCCACGGCCGCGCACATGTTCATCTTCTATTATGCGGTTCTCTCCGAGGTGAGCCCACCGACCGCCTTGTCACCGTTTGCGGCGGCGGCGCTCACAGGCGGCAATCCCTTTCGTACGATGATGGTGACCTGGAAATACACGCTGCCAGCTTTTCTGGTGCCTTTCGTATTTACGTTGCAATCCGACGGGATGGGCGTTCTCCTGCAGGCGCCGCTCGGTACGGTGTTGCTCACATCGCTGACGGCGGCGCTTGGTGTCGGAGCCGTGGCGCTTGGGGCAGGGGGCTGGCTACGCCAGCAAGCCACGGGTGTCGAGCGACTGATCGCAGTCGTGGCCGGCCTGCTCCTTCTTTATCCGGCCGCGGCAACGGACATTGCCGGCCTTGCGGGGGTCGCGGTCGGTGCGGCACTGCACTTCTGGCGACTACGAAGTCTCAAACGTACGTAGCGCAGGCCTTCAGGCCTGCCTTGGCGAAGAGCAGGGCTAAAGCCCTGCGCTACGTACAATTCGAGACTTTCACACCCTCAAATAATCCCCCGTCCACGTCTTGATCATCTGCTTGATCTGCTTCCGGTTGCCAATGTTCTCCTCGAGCACCCTGCGAAAGAGGTTAGGGAGCTCCTCGTCGCTGGCAAAGCGCAGCGCCACGATTTGATCGACCGAGAGTTTGTCGATATGTGCCTGCTGCTCTCGTGGCAGCAGCCGTTCGAGCCGCAAGCGCATTTCAAGTCGGATGACGCGATCCTGCACCGTCAACGCGAATAGCCGGGCGCAGAAAAAGAGAATCAGCAGTGCCACGGCAACCAGCGTATTGACGATGGCGGCAACCGAGGGAGCCTGCCAGAGCTGGTAAAGGGTCCACACCAGGTTCACGGCGAGAAACGGGAAGGCGACCATGTGATAGGCAGGGACGATTCGCGTATGGTTGGCGTAACTCTGTGGCACTTTCTGTCCCATCTTCACTCCTCCCGGGGTTACCAGGGCAAAGGGCAAAGGTCGTGAATCAGCCCGCCGGCGGCTTTTTGAAGGCCGCAATATCAGCGATAGAGACGGGGTCACGAAACCGGATGCCGGCCTGATCGAACGCAATCTTGATTCGCCTGCGGAACTCCCTGGCCACGTCCCACTGCCGGAGCGGCACTGTTTTGATTCTCGTCCGAATTGTGACTTGTGCGTCACCCAGCGCCTCGATCCCGGTCACGTCAACCGGTTCGAGCACACTATCGCGGAATGTCGAATCGGCGGCCAGCTTTGCACCGATCTCTTTGAGCAGGGCAATCACGGCATCGGAATCCTCCGTGTAGGCAATACCCACGTCGACGACGGCATAGGAATAGTCCTTCGTTCGATTGGCCAGCGTGGTCACGGCGCCGTTCGGGAAAATATGGACGACACCCTCGCCGTCGCGCAGCACGATCGTCCTCAGATTGACGGCTTCGACCAGCCCGTTCACGCCGTTGATGACAGCGGCATCACCCACTCGCACCTGGTTTTCGAGAATCACGAAGAACCCTGAAATGATGTCCCGCACGAGCGTCTGCGCGCCGAAGCCAACGGCAAGACCGACGATTCCGGCACCGGTCAGTATCGGTGTGATATCGACGTTGAGCTCACGCAAGATGGTCAGAACACCGATGGAAACCACGGCGACCGTGAGCACTCGTTGGACGAGTGCGCCGAGCGTGCGCGCCCGCTTGAAGTGCTCGATTGCGTCGATGCCCGTGGGGGTCTGGTGACTGAGCGCCGCCTCGAACCGGCCGGTCGCGGCGGCGATGGCCTTCACCACGAGATAGGTCACGATAATCAGTAGAACGATTCGCAGGCCCGAGTCGAAAAGCCACGCCGTGAGCGCGCGGCTTTCGACGCCCACCGTCGGGCTGAGACCCGCAAGGTTCAAAAACGGCCGGACGAGCACGGCCATCACGAGCATGAAGACCACGGCGCGCACGATGCGCACGGGACGCCGCACAACCAGGTCTGCGGCCTCCCCCCTGCGGTCGCCCTCGAACAAAAAGAGCAGGCTGGCGCGTGCGAGCCTCGCCGCAATCGCGGCCAGAACGTAGGCCACGACAACCGCCCCCGCAAGCGCCAAGATGACGATGGACCAGTCGATAGTCACGTTTCGACCCCCGATTATGCTCCAGAGGCTGCAGAATGATTCAATGTTTGGCCCTCTCGGGGGCTCTGACCGTATAATCGACGAGAGGCCACTCCCAAGCGATCCGGGCGAGGATTGCGATCGTAGAGACAGTACGGGGCACGGGTGGTGCCTCGGTAACAGCTGGAATAGAGGGTTTTATGCTGATCAAGAAGGCCGCCGACATCGCCTCCTCGGAGATGACGCCCGAGAGCCTGTACCTTCGGCGGCGTGAGTTCCTCAAAGCTGCGGGCGTGTCGGCTGCAGCGGCCGTAGCTGGGGTGTTCACCTCCGACTGTGGCGCCGATGCGGCGCAGACCGGGCCGAAACTGAACGTGGCGAAAAAGACCATTACCCTCGACGAAAAGCTCACGCCGTTCGAGGACGTGACAAGCTACAACAACTTCTACGAGTTTGGAGTCGACAAGGACGATCCCGCACGAAACTCCAAGAACTTCAAACCGAAGCCGTGGTCGGTGCAGGTCGACGGTCAGTGTGGCAAGCCAGGTACCTACACGCTCGAAGACATCCTCAAGCCCCACCCGCTCGAAGAGCGCGTCTACCGGATGCGCTGCGTCGAAGCGTGGTCGATGATCATTCCCTGGGTAGGATTTCCGCTGGGCGATCTGTTGAAGCGATTCGAGCCAAATGGGAACGCGAAGTTCGTGGAGTTCACGACTATCATGCGACCGGAGGAGATGCCGGGACAACGGCAGCGTTTTCCTCCGATCCTCCCGTGGCCGTACAAAGAAGGTCTCCGCATGGACGAAGCCATGCACCCGCTGGCGATCATGGCCGTCGGTCTGTACGGCCAGGCGTTACCGAATGCCAACGGCGCGCCGCTCCGGTTGGTCGTGCCGTGGAAATACGGCTTCAAGGGAATCAAGTCGATCAACCGGATCCGCTTCGTGGACAAACAGCCTCTGAACACCTGGCAGGAGATGAACGCCCAGGAGTACAGCTTCTACTCGAACGTCAATCCCGCGGTCGATCATCCACGCTGGAGTCAGGCGAGCGAGCGTCGCATCGGCGAGTTTGCCAAGCGCAAGACGCTCATGTTCAACGGGTACGGCGATCAGGTGGCGTCGCTGTATACCGGCATGGATCTCAGGAAGAACTACTGATCGCGATTCGATTCGGGAACGAGAATTCAGGAGGCGGCGTCCGGCAGCAGGAGTCCTCTGTCCGCCGCATTCGGAGAGGGTGCACGCGCACGCAGCCATGACCCGTCAACACGTCCTGCGCTGGGTCCTCAAGCCGCTGGTGTTTCTCGCCGCCCTGGGTCCGGTCGCGTACCTCACCTGGGCAGCACTCACCGACAATCTCAGCGCCAACCCGATCAGCGACATCACGCTCGAGACGGGGACCTGGGCGTTGCGTTTTCTTGTGATGACCCTGGCCGTGACGCCGCTGCGTCGCCTCACGCAGTGGAACAATTTGATCAGGTTTCGACGCATGCTCGGATTGTTCGCGTTCTTTTACGGCACGCTCCACTTCATCACGTACCTCTGGCTCGATCAGTTTTTCGATTTGACCGGAATCGGCCAGGACATCTGGAAGCGGCCGTTCATCACCGTCGGGTTCACGGCGTTCGTGGCACTGCTGCCGCTGGCCATCACCTCAACGGCCGGGTGGGTCCGAAGGCTCGGCGGAAAGAATTGGCAGCGTCTCCACCGCCTGATCTACCTCGCGGCCGTGTGCGGCGTCGTCCACTACTGGTGGCTGGTCAAATCCGACGTGCAGCGCCCGATGATCTACGGCCTGATCTTCGCGACGCTGTTGGGCTATCGCGTCGTGGTCGCGATTCGCCGGCGCGTACCCAAGCCGGCTGTGGCCTCCCGCTCGTCTGACGGCCTACTTCGACGACCTTCGTGAACGACCTCCAGTTCGTCCTGCCTCCTCAGCTGCACGCTGCCGTCCGCGCCTCGCTCGAGCGATGCAGTGCCGATCGTGTCGTGCCGCGGATTTGGGAGGGCGACGCGTCGGTCTGGACTGGTGCGGATGAGGCGCGCTGGCTGGGCTGGCTTCACATCGTCGAGGATCAATTGGCACGAGTCTCCGAGTACGAATGGCTTGCCGACGACGTCCGGTCCGAGGGCTTCACGCGCGTGGTGCTCCTCGGGATGGGGGGATCGAGCCTCGCGCCGGAAGTTCTGAGTCGAACGTTCGGCCGTCAGCCGGGAGCTCCCTCGCTGGCGATCCTCGACTCGACCCATCCCGCGCAGATCCGACGAGTGGTCGGGAATGATCTTCGAACGACGTTGTTCGTGGTGGCCAGCAAATCGGGGAGCACGCTCGAGCCGAGCATTCTCAACCGGTATTGTTTCGAACGTACCCGAGAGGTGGTTGGTGACGGGGTTGGACGCCACTTCATGGCCGTTACCGATCCGGGATCTCAACTCGAGCACACGGCTCGTCGAGACCAATTTCGACAGATCGTGTCGGGCGTCCCGAGTATCGGTGGACGGTTTTCGGCGTTGTCTGCGTTCGGGATGACGCCAGCCGCACTCGCCGGCATCGACGTGGCCGAACTGCTCCGCTGCGCTGCGATTATGGTTGGCCGTTGTGGTCCCGATCAGCCAGTCTCGGAGAATCCCGGCGCCGTGCTTGGGATCATTCTTGGGGAAGCTGCACGCATCGGACGCGACAAACCCACGGTGATTGCCTCTCCCGGAATCGAAGCACTGGGCGCGTGGCTGGAGCAGTTGCTCGCCGAGTCGACCGGCAAGAATGGCAAGGCGCTCATTCCGGTCGATGGAGAATTCCCGGCGCCTCCGGGCTATTACGGGGACGACCGCTGCTTCGTGCAACTACGGCTACTGACGAGTCCAAATCGCGAACAGGATCGGGCGGTCGATGCGTTCGAGCGCGACGGGCAGCCAGTGATTCGCATCGACGTGGCCGATCGGTACGAGCTTGGCGCCGAATTCTTCCGCTGGGAAATGGCGACGGCTGTGGCTGGCGTCACGCTCGGTGTGAATCCGTTCGATCAGCCTGACGTGGAGGCGGCAAAGGAAATCACGCGGCGGCTCGCGGCCGAGTACGCGGCCAACGGCAGTCTCCCGACGGAGGAGCCGGTTTTTCGGAACGCTGAGATCGCCCTCTTCACCGATCGGCGAAATGCCGTCGAGCTCGAACGACTGCGGACAGAGGAGGCCGGCAAGGCGGACCTGACGTCGTGGTTGCGTGCGCACTTTTCGCGGGTGGCGCCTGGTGATTACGTGGCGCTCCTCGCCTACTTGCCGATGACCGCGTCCATCGAATCACGGCTTCAACAGATCCGCCACCGAATCCGGGACACGACGCGCATCGCGACCAGCGTCGGGTTTGGCCCGCGGTATCTGCACTCGACCGGACAGGCATACAAGGGCGGTCCCAACACCGGGGTGTTCCTCGAGATCACCGCTGAGGAAGCGCATGACCTCCCGGTGCCGGGAGAGCCGTACACGTTTGGTGTCATCCACGCTGCGCAAGCCCGAGGTGACTTCCAGGCGCTGATCGACCGGGGTCGGCGAGCCCTGCGAGTGCATCTGAGCAGGAATCTTGATGCCGGGCTTGCCGCCTTCGACCGTGCCGTTGCCGAGGCGCTGCGTGGTAACTGAAACCTGCGCGCGCCGACGCGGACCCTAAAGGGTCCGCGCTACCGACTGACGACAGTCGACTGACTATCCTACGTGCACGCGCGGGCGCCGGCTGGGATCTGGCTCGACCTGGCGAAGCACCTCGCGGGTGACCGGAGCCGTGTCTCCTTCGCCAAACATCAGGAACTTCAAGAGGTAGGTCACCGGATTCCCCTCGGTCCAGCCGAAATAGGCGTGAGGGAGACGATTGGTCCGATCTCTGATCTCGAGGAGCATAGCCGCAATCGCGTTGGGGACCGCCGGGCTCGCACACCTGAGCACGTGAAACCGATCGACGCTCACGCCTCGAACCTTCAACACATCACTGAAATCCGACGCATCACTCAGGTAGACCTCCAGGAACAACACGCGCTCGTCCGGGGGGAGATGATGCGAATCGCGCGCCTCGACCAGCTTGCCTTCGTACTCCGCAGGGTCACCTGTATCGGGCCGATTGGCGATCAGCCGAATCGACGGTCCCGTGACATCGCGGACGAATGCGGTGGCCATCTCGTCGAAGTCCACGCCCTGCACCCGCAGCTCGGTCGATCGCAGGACGCGCGAAACCAGTGACGTGGCGATAATCGTCACGATGAATACCGAGGCAATCTTGATGCCTTCCGGACGTTCAACGATATTGACGATCGTCGTGTACGAAAAAACAATCGTCACGATCAGGAATGCCAAAAATCTCCCGTGCTCTCGCCGCGAGGTCATCGTGACCGCGACAGCCCCCGATGTCATCAGCATGAGCACGCCGGTCGCGTAGGCCCCGCCCTGCGCGTCGACATCAGCATCGAAGACGATGGTGACGAGGATGGTGATGGCCGTGATGATGACCACGAGCGGCCGGCTCGCCCGCGCCCATTCGGGGGCCATGCCGTAGCGTGGCAGATAACGCGGCACCAGATTCAGGAGCCCCGCCATCGCTGAGGCGCCCGCAAACCAGAGAATCGCGATCGTGCTGAGATCGTAGAGGCTCCCGAAGGTCTGCCCGAAATGCTCGTGAGCGAGGTACGCGATCGCACGCCCATTGGCAGGCCCGCCGGGCTTGAATGCGTCCGGTGGGATGAGAAAAGTCGTCACGACGCTGCTCGTGAGCAGCATGACGCTCATGATGCCGGCGGCGGCGGCCAACAGTTTTTTCGCGTTGCGAATGCGACCGACCGGCGCGCGTTCGGTATCGTCCGGATCGCCACGCACGAGCGGCATCACCGCAACACCGGTCTCGAAGCCCGACAACCCGAGGGCCAGTTTTGGAAACAGCCAGAAGGCCATCGCGGCCATCACCCACGGGTTGCCGCCGTGGTCCCTGAATAACCCCTCCTTCCACGCGTTCAGCAACTCAGGGTGTCCCAGAATGTGTTTCAAACCCCAGGCGAGGACCACGACGTTCAAGCCCAAGTAGAGCACCACCAGCACGACGGCCACCCCGATCGCTTCGCGAAGCCCCTTGAGAAAGATGCCCCCGAGCGCCAGCAGCAGACCGAGGGTGACGACAACCCGGCGCTGGCTCCACTCGGCAAAGAACGGGTTTTCGACGAGGTGCGCGGTGGCGTCGGCCGCCGACAGCGTGATAGTGATCACGAAGCTGGTGGCGGCAAAGCCCAGCAAGCACAAGACGAGCGCTTTTCCTCTCCACCGCGGGAAAATCTCCTCGAGCATCAGAATGCTGCCCTGTCCATGCGGGCTGAGCTCAGCGACGCGCATGTACATCGGCAGCGCGCCCAGCAGGGTCACGAGCACGAGGACGAGGGTTGCGAATGGGGAAAGAAATCCGGCCGCGAGAAAGGCAATGCTGGGCTGGTACCCGAGCGTGGAAAAGTAGTCGACCCCCGTGAGGCACATCACCTTCCACCAACTCGTCGTGTGTTGAGGACGGGCGTGCGGTCCGACCGGGTCCTGGATGCCTTCGACGAACCAGCCCTTCAAGCGGGCCTGCCACGTCGAGGCGGGTGCCGACGGTTTAATCACATCACTGGTTGGGACACTGGCGGAGCGCGCGCATTCTAGCAGAGGCCCGCCGAGAGCGCGAGCGGCCACCGGCGGGCCTTGAAGGCCCGCCCAACGTACTGCCTAGTGTGTACGTAGGCCGGACCTTCAGGTCCGGCGGCTCTGGTCGATTTCGTAGAGGCGGGTTTTAGACCCGCCGTTCAGGCCGCCGGTCCGCGCGCGCGCCTCGCGTGATTGAAATATTCAACGACGATGGGAATCAGCGACAGGATGACGATGGCAATGGCGACGAGGGAGAAGTTTTCCTTGACGATGGGAACATTGCCGAACCAGTAGCCCGCGCCGACGCAAAGACCGACCCACATCAGCGCACCGGTGACGTTGTAGAACGCGAAGGCGGGATAGGACATCGAAGCAGCGCCCGCCACGAACGGGACGAACGTCCGGACGATCGGTACGAACCGGGCAAGCACGATCGCCTTGCCTCCATAACGTTCGAAGAACTCATGCGCGCGATCCAGATGATCGCGATTGACCAATCGGTGCCACCACTTGGGATGCTCCGAGGGTCTGAAGATTCGTTCACCCACGATCCGTCCGACCGAATAGTTCACCGCGTCTCCTGCGATGGCCGCGGCAATCAGGAGCACGGCCGTGAGCCGCACGTCCAGGGCGCCGGTGGCCGCAATGGCACCGGCCGCAAACAAGAGCGAGTCGCCGGGGAGAAACGGCGTCACCACGAGCCCGGTCTCTGCAAAAACGATGATGAACAGGATGGCGTAGACCCAGGCGCCGTACGCGGTGACCCATTCGAGGAGGTGATCGTCGAAATGGAGAAAGAGGTCGATGATTTGTTCCATGGAGCGTTTACACCGCCCGACACGCAAAAGAGGCGACGGCCATTCCGTCGCTCAGCGTCCGGCCCAGAGGCTCGACATCGATTGGATGCGCGAGACCGCTTCGAGGATGTTTGGGAGCGAGTTGGCGTAACTGAACCGCAGGTAGCCTGCCCCATGGGCACCGAATGCCGTGCCGCTGAGGCATGCGACGCCGGCATCGTTGAGCAGCCGATCGGCCAGCTCGTGGGCTGCGAGGCCGGTACCGGTAATGTTGGGGAACGCGTAGAAGGCTCCGGCCGGCATCGTGCACCGGAACCCTGGAATCCCGTTCAGGGCGTCGACCATCGCGTCGCGGCGGCGCCGGAACTCTTCCACCATTGCCGTGACCGAAGCCTGTGGTCCTTCGAGGGCCGCAATTCCCGCGCGCTGCGTGAAACTGGCCGTGCACGAGTTGGAGTTGACGGTCAGCAAGTTCACCGCGTCGGCCAGCCATGTCGGCATGACGCCGTAGCCGAGACGCCACCCCGTCATCGAGTACGTCTTGGAGAATCCGTCGAGGATGATGGTCTTTTCGAGCATTCCATCGAAGCCGGTAATGGAAGCGGGCTGCGTTTCGTACCAAATCCGCGAATAGATTTCATCGCTGAGGATCATGAGATCCTTGGGCCGCAGCAAATCGGCCATTCGTTTCAGATCGTCCTTCGGAATGACTCCGCCCGTGGGGTTGGCCGGCGAGTTCAGAATCACCAGCCTGGTCCTGTCCGACAGCCGGTCGGCTAGCACGTCGAGGTCGACAGAAAATCCGCGAGTCTCCAACAAGGGAATCGGGACCGGCGTCGCGCCCAGAAAACGAATCATCGATTCGTAGATTGGAAAGCTCGGATCCGGATAGATGACCTCGTCGCCTCGGTCGATGAGCGCCATCAGCGTGAAAAACATGATCGGCTTCCCACCCGGAACCACGCAGACGTTTTCCCCAGAAACCCGAATGCCTCGGGTGCGTGACACATAGACCGCGATGGCTTCACGCAGTTCGGGCAGTCCCCCCGTGGGGCCGTACCTTCGTCCAGCCCTCATCCAGCGCCTGTTTGGCGGCTTCGACGATGTGCGGTGGAGTGGGGAAGTCGGGCTCGCCGATCTCCAGATGAATGACGTTCTTGCCCTGTCGTTCGAGCGACCGGGCCTTCGCCAGGACTTCGAACGCGGACTCGGTCCCGAGACGGGACATGCGGTCGCCCAGCTGCATGAGGATCAGTCGAGGCTGACTTTGGCGCGCAGTTCGCTCTTGGACACTTTTCCCGCGCCCGTGCGCGGCAGTGAGGCCACGAAATACACTATCTTGGGCACTTTATAGATCGGAAGTCGATCGCGACAGAATCTTCTCAACGCAGGTCCGTCGACAACGGCCCCTGGTTTGGCCACGACAAACGCGATCGGGATTTCACCCTCGATGTCGTCTGGCGCGCCGACGACCGCAGCTTCCTGGACGTCCAGGTGTCGGCAGATTTCCTGTTCAATCTCGACAGCGCTCACCCGGTGGCCGCCGACCTTCAGAATCTCCTTGACGCGCCCGGACACGAACACGAAGCCATCGGAGTCCCGATAGCCGAGATCGCCCGTCCACAACCAGCCGTCTTTGAGAATTTCTGCCGTGCCCTCGGGATCCTGAAAATACCCGGGTGTGACATTCTCGCCTCGCGCCACGATATGTCCCGTCACCCCGTCGGCGCAGGGCATACCGGCTGCGTCGACGATGTTGAGCTCGACGCCTGGAATGCCGTGACCAATGGATCCTTCCTTCTCGGCGGCGCACTCCGGTGGCAGGTATGACAGACGGGCCGTGGCTTCAGTCTGTCCGTACATGACGTACAACCGTGCCGGAGCGAAGGCCTCCCGGGCCCATCGGACCGTTTCCGGTTGCATCGCTCCGCCCGCTTGCGTGACATACCGCAGGGACGAAAGCTGCATGGACTTCACGTTGACCAGTCGCTTGAGCAACTCGAACGTCAGCGGCACACCCGCAAAGCCGGTGCACTGCTGCTCGCGAATGGCTTCCATGACCACGTGTGGATACGTGAACCGATGATCGAAAAAGACAGACCCACCGGCCAGCAGGTGCGTCTGCAACAGACTCTTCCCGTAACAGTAATAGAGCGGAAGGATCGACATCACCCGGTCCTGGGGCCCGAGGTCGAGATACTCGCAAATGGACCGCGTGTTAGCGTTGATGTTCTTGTGGGTTTGAATCACGCCGCGAGGTCCACCGGTGCTGCCAGACGTATAGACGAGGAGCGCCGGTGTCTCAGGGTCGAGATTCTCTTCGATGGCGGACGGATCGCATTGGACGTCCGGCATGTCGCCGTCCTCGGAAATCCATGAGAGCGCCTCACGTGGTGGGGCCTCGTAGGTCGGTTCCGGGGGAGTCAAGGGGTGGACGATGAAGAGGTGCGTCCACGTGTGACGGACCTGGGACCAGGGCAGCGCATTCCGGCCCAGAATGATCGCAAACTGCGCTCCCGTCTGGCTGGCAATGGCGGCCACCTGTTCGGGCCCCCATTCCACGTCGAGCTCGACGGCGCACGCTCCGACGGCTTGAATGGCGAGACTGACGGCGACGGCTGCAGGACCATTGGCCAGCGCGACGACGACCCGACTCTGTGCCGCCATCCCCGCGGCCTTGAACACCGTCGCCAGCCGTCGGACACGATCGGCCAGTTGCTGGTACGTCAGCCACCCGGCAGGCGTGCCAATGGCCGGTGCCTGTGGATTGGACCGAGCATGCTCGAACAACCAGTCAAATGCAAAAGGGCTCGAAGAGCTCATAGGCGCGGGGGCACGCTCAGCATAACACTCGCTGGACGCCCTTCGGAGTTATCGGCTCGGCGGGGTGTCTCCTTGAACGGACAGGGAAATGGCCTTGCCCGCGAGGATTCGTGGCAATGATCCCCCTTTCGTGGCGTCAACCACGCGCTGACGACCACTGGCGGAGGGGCCACGTCAGGTGGCTGGCAAACCGCCAAGGTAAAAGGCGCTGCCGGTGGCCTTCACTTTGAATCAGGCAGCGATGGTTGCATCGATGGCTCACGATTTTCGCCAGCTGCTTGGGGCAATTTCGCGCTATGGCAATGAAGGCCCCGTCGACATGAACGACCTCTCACGCGAGACCGTGGAGCTTCTCGTCCCGGATGCGGCAGCGCGTGGTGCGCGGGTCCAGACCAATCTTCACAACACTCCTGTCGTCGTGTGGGGTCATCGTGGTCAGCTGCAGCGGGTGCTGCTGAACCTGGTGCTCAACGGCCTTGACGCCCTGGCGCACACGGCTCCAGAGCATCGCTATCTTGTGGTGTCAACAGCCATCCACAACAGTCAGGCCGAAGTATCCGTCCGGGACAGAGGTTCAGGCATTCCCGTTCGTGCAATGCACCGGATGTTCGAGCCGTCCTTCAGCACCAAGACTGAAGGCACGGGCATGGGCCTCGCCGTTGCCCGCCGTATCGTCCAGGCCCACAGCGGCCGGATTGTCGCGGAAAACAACGCGGACCGCGGTGCGACTTTTCGCGTGTTTCTGCCTCTTCGACACGACAATTTGATGATGTTGCATTATTCGATCGTCCGCCGCATGCTTTCGTTTGTGCTTGCCGTCGCCTTGTTCGGCTGTGGAACCGCGGCACCGCCGGCACCGGTTGGCACGCCGAGCCCGTCATCCCCGGCCCCATCGGTGCTTGCTGAACCACTCGCGTCCTGGAACGAAGGCTCACCGAAGAGCGCCCTTGTCGATTTCGTTGAACGTGTGACCAGGGAAGGCGGGCCTGAGTTCATACCCCCGTCCGAACGGATTGCCACGTTCGATAACGACGGGACGCTCTGGTCGGAGCAGCCGATTTACGTTCAGATCGCGTTTGCCTTGGATCGGGTCAAGGCGCTCGCGCCGCAACATCCGGAGTGGAAGACCGAGCAGCCGTTCAAGGGTGTGCTCGAAGGTGACATGAAAGCACTGGCGGCAAGCGGAGAACGGGGGCTGCTTGAAATCATGTCGGTGACCCACGTGGGGAATACGACCGGTGAGTTCGAAGGCATCGTCAAGAACTGGATTGAGTCGGCCCGGCACCCGAAAACGAACCGGCTCTACACAGAAATGGTGTACCAGCCCATGCTCGAGGTTCTGGCCTACCTGCGGGCGAACGGGTTCAAGACCTTCATCGTCTCTGGTGGGGGTGTCGAATTCATGCGTCCCTGGGTCGAACGCGTCTACGGTATTCCGCCCGAGCAGGTCATCGGAAGTCGGGCCAAGGTCAAGTACGAAGTCAATAATGGAATTCCGGTGCTGCTACGCCTCGCCGAAATCGACCACGTGGACGACAAAGCGGGCAAGCCTGTTGGCATCCATCAGGTCATTGGTCGGCGACCCATTGCGGCGTTTGGTAATTCCGACGGAGACTTCGAGATGCTCGAATGGACCACGTCCGCTCCAGGTCCTCGTCTCGGGCTCATCGTTCACCACACCGACGCCGAACGTGAATGGGCATACGACCGCACATCACATGTTGGCCAACTCGCACGTGGTTTGGACGAGGCGGCCCAGCGGGGCTGGATCGTGGTCGATATAAAGCGCGACTGGAAAGTCATTTATCCCCCCGCAAAGTAGGCCTCACTGTCGCGACTGCCTACACCAGCACCTCGAGCGCTGCGGCTTCTATATCGATCCACACAGTTCCGACGTCCGGCGAACTGACGAGTCGATCGTCGACGTGGATCTGTTCCCAACCCTCAACCTTGATGTGTCGGGCAAGTGTCCTTGGAAGGGAGACGCGGCACGCTCTGCCGTGGATGAGGCACTGCAGATAGTCGGTGAGTTCCTGGCGGTGCTCCTCTTGTGCCGTCACGACGGAGAGATAACCGTCCGAGGTGTCGGCGTCCGGGAACAGGACGAGGTTCGGTCCGACTGACCGAATATTGAGCACCTCGAGAACGAGGAATTCGTCTTCCTGCGTGCTGCCATCCACCGTCACCGTCCAGCGGCGAGGTCGGAGGCGAGACAACACGTCGCGATACCTTCGCAAAGCGCGCGCGACCCTCGCGTCCGCGTCCTCTTCGTCGTCTTCCGGTTCGGCCTGCATGGCGGCGATTCCGGCGGGGATCAATCCGCCTCCGACACCTTCCACAAAACGATGCTCACCCCAGGCTCCGCGGACGACTCCCAGATCGAGCGGTCGGCGACGGGCGTCGTGCCAGCGATCGATGAGCTTGGCAAGAGATCCGTCTATGCCCACGCTTCTGGCGATGTTATTCGCCGTGCCGAGCGGCAGGATCGCCAGTGGGATGCCACGGCCCGCGAGAGCCTCCGCCGCTCTGCGGACGGTTCCGTCTCCGCCAGCAGCCACGACGAGCTCAGGCGAGTCCCGCAGCACCTGATCGAACTCGTCCTTTTCCACCAGCCGTATGGGGCCGTGGCCGGCCTTTCTCATGGTGTCGCAGAGCCAGTCGCTCGAGACGCCATCGCCAGCGGACTCATTGAAGAGCAGTGAGATTTTCATGTCGCGTAGTCAGTCACTGTCGCGAGGCGCTTCAAGATTCATGCCCGGCAGCGGGCGAAATCGTGAGATCCGACACGGTGCTTCTGGCCGGCTGTTTGCAGCAGTCTGAGACATGCGAATCCTCGTGTCCAATGACGATGGCATCTACAGTCCCGGAATCGCGGCCCTGGCAGAAGTGGCTTCAGAGTTCGGCACCGTGCGTGTTGTGGCGCCCGACGTCGAACGGTCGTCTTCCGGCCACGCGATTACGTCATCACGGCCGCTGTCTTATCGCCCGACGAACATCAAGGGCCTGTCGGCGTATCGCGTCAACGGCACGCCCGCGGACTGCGTCGCACTGGGCGCCCATCAATGGGACAAGGTGGACCTCGTGTTGTCGGGGTTGAACCTCGGCCTGAATCTTGGCAATGCCATCTGGCATTCGGGCACGCTGGCAGCCGCCAAGCAGGCGGTGCTGCTCGGGTTGCGGGGCGTGGCGTTGAGTGCGCCAGCCGGCAGTGACTCCAACCTGGAATCGCTGAAGCCGTGGATCCGCCAGGTACTTCAGACACTCGCCGACGATCCGGTTCCGCTCGTCAACGTGAACTTTCCTCGTCAACCCCGAGGGCTGGTCTGGACCCGCGTCTCGGTGAGACGTTATGACGGTCGGATTGTGCCGACGAAGGATCCGTTGGGACGTGAGCTCTTTTGGTTTACCGTTGTTCCAATTGAGGGAGCCGAAGAAGGCACGGATCGCTGGGCAGTAGAGCAGAGCTGGATCTCGCTGACTCCTCTCAGGCTCGATCTGACCGACGAAGAGCAACTCGCCAAGGCGTACGCGCGGCATCCATTGGACGAGGCCATTGCCGCGGCGGTCTCGCCTGCGACCTCTTCCCCTGAGGCAGCCCGGTCCGTTCGAGAGGACGAAGCATCGACTCCACTCGCGGAGACTGGTCTCCCAGAAATCGCCAGTGCAGACCGGCCACGCTGACCGCTGAGTTGCTTCAGATGATCGATTGGCGCTCGGTCCTGACCCTTGCCGGTGCGGTTGGGTGCGGCTTGATCGCCGGCGTATTTTTCGCGTTTTCGACGTTCGTGATGAAGGCGTTGTCGCGTGTCCCACCGGCACAGGGCATCGCCGCGATGCAGTTAATCAATGTCGTGGTCATCAATCCGTGGTTCATGACAGCGTTTCTCGGCACCGGCGTGGTCTCGGTGGCTCTCGCCGTTGCCTCGATCCTCACGTGGGGCCAACCTGCTGCCGTCTTCGAGCTTACCGGCAGCCTGTCGTATCTCCTCGGGACATTTCTGGTCACGATAGTGTTCAACGTGCCGAGGAACAACGCGCTCGCAGCCGCTAATCCGGCAAGCGACGATGGCGCGAGGCTCTGGGCCGGGTATCTCGCGAGTTGGACGGCCTGGAACCACGTGCGCACGGCGGCTGCGCTAGTGGCGATGGTATTGCTGATCCTCGCCCTCAGGTCGTAAGGTGAGCAGCTTGCAGCCAGGCGCGAGATCAGCGCGCCGGCCACTGCCATGCCGCCCGGTTTTGATCCTCGTGCAAGAGTCGTGTCTCTCCCAACGTTTTCTCGAGCGTGATTGAGCGACAATCGGGCAGTTGCTGCAGGGTGTCGATGAGCGAGGGTGCATGTGAGACGACCACGACTTGCGATCGTTCGGCTGTTTGCGCAACCAGGCGGCCCAGGGCAGGGAGCAGGTCCGGATGGAGGCTCGTTTCCGGTTCGTTGAGGACCAGCAATCCTGGCGGTCGGGGAGTCAGAAGGGCAGCCACCCACAACAGGTAACGCAGCGTGCCGTCGGAAAGTTCGGCCGCTTTCAACGGACGAAGCAGTCCGTGTTGCCGCATGGCCACTTCGAACCATCCATTGCCGTGGCTTACCTCGACGCGCCCACCCGGGAACGCGTCCTCGATTGCCTCGTCCAGCGCGCCGGTGTCGCCTATCTCACGGATTGTCTGAAGGGCTGCCGCCAGATCTGCACCATCGTGGCTCAGGATGGGTGTATGCGTGCCGATTTGTGGAAGTCGCGCGGGTGCAGCCGCGTCGGTCCGGAAATGATCGTAGAACCGCCATGCGCGCATTTCCTCGCGCAGCATGAGCACTTCTGGCGTGTTCCGCGGGTCCGCACAGTGCGTCATCATGCTGTCGAAGCTGGCAAGGCCGTGGGTGATGATCGTCCAGTCGCCATTGCGCTCGCGGGTCTTGACGAGCGGCCCGCGTCGATCCACGAGGACCGCTGAAGGCCGAAGTGTCTCCCCACTCCAGACGCATTCTCTCTTAATCTCTGGATCGTGTCCGAACGCGCCGCTTGGAGGTGCCGGCAGTCCAAGATCGATGGCGTAACTAAATTCGTCACCGGCAAACCCCAGGCGCAGGCTCATCGGCTTCTTGCGAACAGTTCCCTGAACAGGGTGCTCCCCCCGGACAACCGCACGCGAAAATGCCTCGGGTCCGGCCCAGATCGTCGATGGCAGACCGCCTTCGCGGGCGAGCGACGAGATGACCCGGCCCTGTGCCGTTTCGGCAAGCAGCCTGAGCGCGCGATACAGGTTCGATTTGCCGCTCCCGTTGGGACCCGTGACGAGATTGAGACGATCGAGCGGGATCGTCAGATCACGCAGGGACCGGTATCCGGAAACCGCAAGTGTGTTGAGCATCGGCAGGTGGTGGTAATGTTGTGACAAGCGTAGTCCAGGCTGCAAATGGCCGATCCCAAACTCGTCCGTGACTGGTTATTCGCGGCCGAACGTGGCGACCTTGTCACGCTGAAACGCTTGCTCACCGCTCGGCCCGGGTTGGTGGATACGCTCGGTCAGGGTCCGGTACTGGGAAGGATCCTTCCGGGCGTTACACTACGCCGTCGCTCGCGGCCACCGGCGGATCGTCCGCTGGCTGCTCGCCCGAGGGGCATCCGCAAGACCAGTGGCCGGAGAAAGTGACTGGGCACCCCTCCATTTTGCCGCCGTACCGCTGCGACCCGATCTCGTGCGGCTGTTGATTGATCACGGGGCGCAGATGGACATCTTCGTGGCCGCCGTACTCGGTAACGTTCGTGTCGTACGGCACATGCTGCGGAACGATCCCAAACTGGTGACAAGCCGCGGTCCAGACGGGGCGACGCCCCTTCATTTCGCTGGCTCGCCGGGCGTGGCGAAGGCACTGCTGGCGGCTGGAGCCGACCCTCAGGCGCGAGATGCATTCCACCATCAAACACCGGTCGAGTGGACGATCGAAAAACCCGAGGTCGTGGCCGTTCTGGCGAAGGCCGGCGCCGAGATCGATCTTCACCTGGCGTGCGCGCTGGGCGACCTTCGCCGTGTCAAGGCGTTCGTTCGCAACACTCCGAATGCCGTCAACGCGAAATTCGCGGGCAAGGAAAAGACCTTCTGCGCGGAAGGTGAGACGCCCTTGGGTATGGCCGCACGATACGGTCAGCGTCAAGTTGTCGACTTCCTTCTCGCACAGGGTGCGTCGGCGACCGGCGATCCGTCGCCGCTGCCGGGTGCTGTGGCAGGGGGAGATCGGACAATCATCAAACGATTGCTCGAGGCCGGGGCCGATCCCAATGCCTTCGGCGCCCACGGCTACGCTGCGCTTCACGCTGCAACGATCCATGGAAACCTTGCCATGATTCGCATGGTGCTTTCCACCGGAGCAAGCCTCGATCTGAAGGATAACGAGCATCACAGCACGCCGGTGGGCTGGGCCGCGTACCATAAGCACCCGCGAGTGGTGGCCTTCTTGAAAGCCCGAGGTGGTGTGTAGACTGTCGACGGCATTTTCTGTTCGCCGCGTCAGGAGGCAACTTGTCCACTGGATCTCGATACGCGCACCGAATGCTGCTGGCGCTCGGTCTCGTCGCCATTGCCGGATTGCGCCTTCTGGCGCAAAGCGGCGTGCCTCCGTGGCCATATGGGTACTTTGGTCCCCCTTCCCCAGGAGAGGCTGCGCCGGCCTGCACGGATCCCAAACGCGCCGTGAGTTGTGCGCGTCCTGCGGCTCCTGTAGCTGATGACGGGATCCTGCGAAACCTGCCCGGGACTGATCGCACGTTTACACGCAATCAGTCGTATTTCGATTACGGTCCTGCCGACTGGTACCCCGGCGATCACCCTTCAATGCCCGCCATTGTCGCGAATGGTCGCGAGCAAGACGGCGTCCGCGCGTGTGCGCTCTGCCACTATCCAAACGGCAAGGGCAAAATGGAGAACGCGGCGGTTGCAGGTCTCTCGGAAGGGTACATCCTGCAGCAACTCGCAGATTTCACGAACGGGGCGCGTCGGAGTGCCGATCCTCGAAAAGCCAACACCAACGAGATGATTGCGATTGCCAAAGCGCTGACCGCCGCCGAAGCCAAAGCCGCGGCCGCCTATTTTGCGTCGATGAAGTGGACGCCGTGGGTCAAAGTGGTCGAGGCAGACGAGGCGCCAAAAGTGCGGGCGACGGAGAATGGATTGTTCTTGCCCATTGCGGGTGGCGGCACAGAAAAGTTGGGCCAACGCATCATCGAGGTACCGGAAAATCCGGAGCGCACCAACGTCATGCGCGATCCACGATCCGGTTTCATCGCGTACGTGCCGCGCGGCAGCATCAAGAAGGGCGAAGCACTGGTCATGACCGGCGCGGGCAGAACCACGGAGTGCGCCATCTGCCACGGCGACGATCTCCAGGGGCTCGGGAACGTACCGGGTATTGCCGGTCGCACGGCCAGCTACACCGCTCGGCAGCTGTACGACTTCAAGGCAGGCACGCGAAAGGGCACAGACGCCCAGTTGATGAAACCGGTGCTCGCCAGGCTGAATGACGATGACCTTCTCGCCATTACGGCGTATCTCTCGTCGCTGACGCCACCTTCGGCGCAAGCGGCGACGCAGTAGCTCGGGACTCGGGGTTCGGGACTCGGATTCGCTCACTTCAGGAGTCCGACTTTAACGTCCTCGATGTACTTGCGCGTGCCGGCGTGCGCTGTCTTGAGCCACTGTCGCCACGTTGCATTATCAACGAACGGATGCGCTTGCCCGGGCTTCCGTCGTGCGAGCGATTGCGCGCGCTCGAACACCGCTCCACCGGGATACGGGTAAGTCGTCAACCAGCTATGCACGTGGACGGGCACTTCAAGATCAGAGAACTCACGCTCGAGCCGCTCGATGCTGGCGAGGAACTGTGTGCCGCCCTCAATGCCGTTGCGCTGGCCCGGGCCTCCGAAGATCAACGCCTTGTACTGGTTGACGCCGTCGTAGACCGTGAACTCGAACGAGGCAGAACCTGGGGTGTGACCGGGCATCTTGTACACCTTCACCGTTGTAGTCCCTGACACGATCGTGTCGCCCTCTTTCGTCACCAGGTCGCGGACGAGCACCGGTCCAGACGGTCGATTCGGGTTTACGGGCGCCTTGGCAGCCGCCTCGATGAGTTGCCAGTCCTCCTCGAGCGCTGCGACCCGGGCACCCGAGACTTGTCGAATTCTTGAAGCGCCCCCAAAGTGATCGAGATGTCCGTGAGTGATCAGGATGTACTTGACGTTTCGGGGATCGAAGCCGGCTTTCCGGATGCTCTCGATCACGTGCTCGACATACGGTTCCTGCGCGGAGTCGACCAGAATGAGTCCGTCGCTCGTGGGGATGAGCCAGACCGACACGAACCCCGGACCAACGTAGTAGAGATTGTCGAAGATTTTGATGGGGGGAATTTTCTGGTACTCGACGTTCTCTCGCTGGCTCCCGCGATAGCTTTGGCTCAAGGTCTCGCCGGGAGCCGGGCCGGCATTCTGTAGGCCGGCAGACGCCGAGAAGGCCACTGCGAGGAGCGAGCAGAGTGCAATTTTCATTAGCTTCAGCGCGCGCGGGGCGGCGTGGGAAAACCATTGTGATAGAGCGTCTGATACCGGATGCTCCTGCCGTTCTCGTCGATCCACCCAAGGGCCTGCTGAAACAGTCCAGGCTCCGGATCGCCAGCGGGTACGGTGGCTTCTCCGAGATAGAGCTTGTTTTCGTGCATGAAGATGGAGATGAACGTGCGGGACCGGTCGGGGTTGGTCAAGTGCAGCATGTGCCCTTCCACCAGGTCGATGTTGGTCCAGATCAATTCCGTCACCTTGGCATCCCGCTTCATGAATTGCCACGTCGCATAGGTGATGGCGCCTGCGAGATCAACCTTCCAGTATCCGGCCCCGGTAGAACTCCCGGGGTTGGTGCCGCCGAGACAGGTCTCCGCGCCCGGTGGGCAAGCCTTGGCTCTCTCCGTCAGAATTTTCTCGATCGGACGGTAGTCGACGACCGTCATCGAGAACCGGCTCTTACCAAGCGCAGCGGTGTACACACGAGCTGGCAGATCGGCGCCGAACTGCGACTTGTACGTGGTTTCGCTGATTTGTGGCGGGCCGGGGAAGTTCGTCGTGAACCGATCGTCTTTGCTGACGAACTCGGTCCATTCCTGAGCGAACGCAGATGCCGGCAGCGACAGCAGCACGGCGGCCACCACGTATGAACGCAGGCTCATAAGGGCTCCAGGCTCGAAACGCCGTCGGCGCTCTTCTACCTGCCGGGACTGGTCGGCGGCTCGGCCCCCGCGCCACGGCCGCCGCCCGCAACCGGAGGCACTGGATACAGTCCCATCCCGTGATACGAGTTGGAGTAGATCGTCTGATAACGAATCCCGTTCCCGTTCTTGTCAACCCACCCCATCGACTGCTGAAACAAACCAGGCTCCGGGGAGCCGGCCGGCACGGTACCCTCCAGGATGTAGAGCTTGTGCGTGTGCATGCCGATCCAGGCGAACGTCCGGGACTGGTCGGCGTTGGTGAGTTGGACGAGGTGCCCTTCCACCATGTCCTGCCATTCCCAGGCGAGGAAGTTCAGCTTCGCATCGCGCTGTAGAAGCTTGAACGTCGCATACACGATCGCCCCTCGCTCGTCATGGTGTGCGTACCCGGCACCGAGCGCGGGAGGGGCATTCGCGCGGCAGTTCGCGTTGCCGGGCGGGCAGGTCTTGGCGCGCTCGATGCCCTGCTGTTCGATCGTGCTGTAGTCCACAACGGTAAGGGAGTAGCGTTCGCGGCCCTTCCCGGCACTGTACACACGGGCTGGAAGTACGTAGTTCAATTGAGACGTCCACGTCATCTCGGTCACTTTGGGAGGACCGGGGAAATTGAGCCTGAAGCCGTCCTGCAGGTTCGTGTACTCCTCCCAGTCCTGAGCCGCAGCGGTGCCGATCGTCGCCAACAGCATCGCGAAGACGAGTGCGGTGACGCGCATGACGGGGTCCCTTCTAGAAGTCTTTAGGAGCGGGTGCGTTCCCACCATCCCAATCCTTGACGGATCCGTCGCGAGCCTTCAGAAATCCAAGCAGGCATCCGTTGGTCTTGTCCCTGAGCGGATGGCATCGGGCTCTCACGGTGTCACCTATCTTGAGGTACTCGCGTGTGACGCCCATTTTTTCGAGCTGGGCGCGGTTCGTTGCTTCGAGCGCCCACACGTGCGGTGTGCCGCGCGCGTCTTTCACCTCCAGATAGACCCAGGAATGCGGCGCGAGCAGATGCAATTCCTTGACGACCCCTTCGATGTCCGTGAACGTCTCCGCGTACTGGCCGTGCGAATGGTGCGCCGATGCGGACAGGACGAAGCCAACCGCACAGGCGGCCGCAAGACTCACAATGAACCGCATGTCCGCCTCCTCGATGAACATCCCAAGCCAAGCTGGTTGCGAGTTTGCAACCAGCTCGATTTGGAATTGAACGACCGGTCCGCACGCACGCCCGCGGTTAGCTCGCCCCCCGGACGTATTTGTTGAACCAGGCGACCGTCCGCTTCCACGCCAGGTCAGCCGCCTCCTTGTTGTAGCGCTGCGGCGTGGCGTCGTTGTTGAACCCGTGCACCGCATTTGGATAGATGTAGCCCTCGTAGGTGACACCTGCCGCTTTCAATGCGGTCTCGTATTCTGGCCACGCGTCAACCAGCCGCTTGTCCTCGCTGCCGTGATGCACGAGCACGGCGGCCTTGATCTTCGGTACGTCCGCTGCGGGCGCCGCACCGCCGTAGAAGGGCACGGCAGCCTGCAGATCGCTGCCCATGCGCACCGCCAGCGAATTCGCAATGCCGCCGCCAAAGCAGAAACCGGTCACGCCCAGCCGTCCGGTGCTGTCAGGACGATTCTTCAGCCACATGGCCGCGGCGTAGAGGTCCTCCGCCATCTTTGGGCGGTCAACTTTCTGGAACAGCTCACCGCCCTTCACATCGTCACCTGGATATCCGCCGACGGAGGTGAGGCCGTCTGGCGCGAACGCCATGAAGTTCTCGACCGCGAGTCGCCGTGCAATGTCCTCGATGTGCGGGTTGAGGCCGCGGTTTTCGTGCACCACCAGAATGGAGGGCAGACGTTGCGTGCCCGCACTTGCGGGCCGCACAAGGTAGCCCTTGATGCTGCCGTTGCCGTTCGGCGACGGCACGGTGGCGTACTCGGTTTTGAGCCGCGTGTCGGTCGGTGAAATCTGCTGCGCCGCAGCGTAGTTCGGCATCAGCTGGTCGACCATCGCGGCAGCCGCCGTCGCGGAGACCGCAATCTTCGTGATCCGGTCCATGAACGAACGACGGTCGATCTGGCCGTGAATGAAGAGGTTGTAGGCTTCGATGGCCTCGCCGGGCAGTTTCTTAGGCTCCATGCGGTGCTCCTCTCGAAAAAGTCTAAAGGTTGGGGGCGGTGCGGAGAATACCACGCCCTGAGCTCGATGGCTTCCTGATAGTGCCGTGGAAGCGGACCTGGATCTGGCTGACGATCAACGTGAAATCTCTTGTCTCCTGACGTTCTATTCTCCAGTTCGATGGACGAATCGGGTAGTGTGCTGGCTCACGAGGACGTCTTCTTCGCTGGCACCGGCACGCCCGGAATCTTCACATTGACCGAAAAGAGCGTGCTTCGCGTGGTGAAGTAGAGCGTCTTCCAATCGTCGCCGCCGAACGCGACATTCGTGGTCGCGGGCTGGCCGTGCACGATTCGCCCCAGCGTCTTGCCCTTCGGGTCGAGAATGAAAAGACCGCCCGCGCCACCGCTGTAAAGATTGCCTGCGGTGTCGACCTTGATCCCGTCGGGCACGCCGGGCTCCGTGCCGCCCAAATCGGCGAACACGCGACTGGTCTCCTTGCCGATCGTGCCGTTGGGCAGCATGTCGTAGGCGCGCAGGTGACGACGACGCGAATCGGCGACATAGAGAATCTTTTCGTCGGGCGAGAACGCAAGGCCATTGGGTCTGACCATGTCATCGATGATGAGCGACATGGAGCCGAGATCCGCCGAAACGCGATAAACGCCTGAGATCGTCACATCCCATTGCTCAGGAGCAGCATTACCGCCCGGGTCTGTGAAATAGATGGAGCCGTCGGACTTCACGACCACGTCGTTCGGCCGCAGCAAACGCTTACCCTGGAAGCTGTTGGCGATGACGGTGATGCTGCCGTCGGGTTCGTAGCGCGTCACGCGTCTCGTCAAATGTTCGGCGGACACAAGACGGCCCTGGAGATCGCGGGTGATGCCATTGGCTTCGTTGGTCTTCTCCATGGCAACCGTCGCGCCCTGGCCTGGCGTGTATTTCATTCGTCTCGCCGTGTGAATGTCGTTGAAGAGGAGATAGCGGCCTTCCGCCCACCACAGCGGGCCCTCGGCGGGGCCGATATCGCCGCCATAACCAGTGGCAAGCTCGCGGATCGGCTCGTTCGCGCTGATGATACGGTCGAGCTCGGGCGCCATCGACTCGATCTTCCTCGCGGGTTGGGCCCAGACGTCGCGGATGCTGGCCGTCACAGCGAGGCCGCCAACCGTCCCGGCCATTCGCAGCATCTCGCGACGTGAAAAGAAGTTAGAAGCAGTCATGGATCCCTCCTTGCCGCAAGTCCGCGACAGGATACTGCATGCCGACAGCCTTTGAAACAGCGGGATGCTTTATCATCTCTGACGCCCCTGATCGCGACGGGCCAACTTGTAGCGGCGGGTCTTTAGACCCGCCGGGAATCATCAAACCAGACGATCGATCACACGCGTGCGCGGTGAGCGTGTGCTTGGAACGACGACTCATTCGTGGAGAGGACGACATGAGAGGTCCGAATATCGCAAGTCCGGATGGTGGTGCCGAGTGGCGATTCCGGCTGGTGGCGACGTTCCTGTTTCCACGGTGATAACAAACCCTGATTGAGAAAGACTCAACGATCGAATTCACAGGAGTAGCGTGTGAGTAGCCGCGACGATGTCAACCGCTCGAACCTGCCGGCAAGACCCAGGTGCGCATGGAGTTCAAGTACGACGGCGGCGGCGTCGCCAAGGGCGGCGCCGTGACGCTTTACGTGGACGGCAAGGTGGTCGGCCAGGGCCGCATCGAGAAGACCGTGCCGATGGCCTTCTCGGCGGATGAGACCTGCGACGTCGGCAAGAAAGCCGGCTCGCCGGTGTCACCGGACTACGGACCGACCGGCAACGAGTTCAGCGGCGAAGTGAACTGGGTTCAGATCGATCTCGAGAAGGACGATCACGATCACATGGTCTCGCCGGAAGAACGCTTCCGCGTGGCGATGGCGCGGCAGTAAGCCAGATGAAGTGAGGCGCCCTGTCAAAGTAGTCCACAGCTGGATGCATCAGGAGATGTGGTATGAGTGCACACGACCAGAAACATCGTTCTCATTTGCCGATGCCGAACACGGGGAAGAAAGGCCTGATTACCTTCGATGCGAAGGATCCGGCCTCGAAGTTCCCTCCGATTCGAGCGATTGCGCCCACCCAAGGGCGCCCCCAACGTGCTGATTGTCCTGATCGACGATGTCGGCTTCGGCGCGACCAGCGCCTTTGGCGGGCCCTGTCAGACGCCGACAGCAGAAAAGCTGGCGGCTGGTGGGCTGAAGTTCAACCGCTTCCACACCACCGCTCTCTGCTCGCCCACCCGCCAGGCGTTGCTGACGGGCCGCAACCACCACTCCGTGGGTATGGGAGGCATCACCGAGATTGCGACGGGTGCGCCGGGCTACTCCTCGGTACTGCCCAACTCGATGTCGCCGCTGGCAAGGACGCTGAAGCTCAATGGCTACTCCACAGCGCAGTTTGGAAAGTGCCACGAAGTGCCGGTCTGGGAGACGAGCCCGGCGGGACCGTTCGACGCCTGGCCGAGCGGCGGCGGCGGCTTCGAGTACTTCTACGGATTTATCGGCGGCGAGGCCAACCAGTGGTACCCAACGCTCTACGAGGGGACCACACCGGTCGAGCCGGAAAAGACGCCCGAGGAAGGCTACCACCTGGTCGAGGACATGACCGACAAGGCGATTGGGTGGATCGGGCAGCAAAAGAGTCTCGCTCCGGATAAGCCGTTCTTCATCTACTTCGCGCCGGGTGCGACGCACGCGCCGCACCATGTGCCCAAAGAGTGGGCCGACAAGTACAAGGGCAAGTTTGATCAGGGCTGGGACAAGTTGCGCGAGGAGACCTTCGCCCGGCAGAAGAAGCTGGGAGTGATCCCTCAGGACTGCCAGCTCACGGCGCGGCACAAGGAGATTCCGGCGTGGGACGACATGCCGGAGCCGTTCAAGCCGGTGCTCCGCCGCGAGATGGAAGTGTACGCGGGTTTCATGGAGTACACGGATCACCATGTCGGCCGGTTGGTCGACTCACTGAAGAGCCTGGGCATCGCCGACGACACGCTCATCTACTACATCGCCGGTGACAACGGCGCCTCCGCCGAAGGGTCGCTCAACGGCTGCTACAACGAGATGAGCTACTTCAACGGCCTGCAAGCTCTCGAGACGCCTGAATTCCTCATGGCCCGGATCGACAAGCTCGGCGGGCCCGAATCCTACAACCACTACGCGGTCGGTTGGGCGCATGCGATGAACACGCCCTACCAGTGGACCAAGCAGGTCGCGTCGCACTGGGGCGGGACGCGCAACGGCACGATCGTCCACTGGCCGAAGGGCATCAAGGCAAAGGGCGAGATCCGCTCGCAGTTCTCACACGTCATCGACATCGCTCCGACAGTCCTCGAAGTGGCAGGGATACCCGAACCGCTATCGGTCAACGGCATCGCACAGTCGCCGATCGAAGGCGTCAGCATGCTCTACGCCTTCAACGACGCCAAGGCGGCCGAGCGGCACGAGACGCAGTACTTCGAGATGTTTGGCAACCGCGGCATCTACCACCAGGGCTGGACCGCTGTGACGAGGCACACGTATCCATGGTCCAAGGAAAGGCCGCCCGCTCTGGACGATGACGTTTGGGAACTCTACGACACCAACAAAGACTGGAGCCAGTCGAAGAACCTCGCCAAAGAGATGCCGGAGAAGCTCCGCGCCTTGCAGCGGCTGTGGCTCATCGAAGCGACGCGCTATAACGCGTTGCCCATTGACGATCGGCTGCTCGAGAGAGTCAACCCGGACCTCGCCGGCCGACCGCTGCTCGTCGAAGGAAAGACCCAAGTCCTCTTCGGCGGCATGGGACACCTGTCGGAGAACTGCGTCCTGAGCGTCAAGAACAAGTCGCACTCCATCACTGCCGCGATCGTGGTGCCGGAGAAGGGGGCCGAGGGCGTCATCATTGCCCAGGGCGCGAACATCGGCGGCTGGAGCCTCTACGCCAAAGGCGGCAAGCTCAAGTACTGCTACAACTGGGGCGGCTTCAAACACTTCATGGTCGAAGCGACCACCCCGATTCCTGCCGGCGAGCACCAGGTGCGTATGGAGTTCGCCTACGCCGGCGGCGGCTTCGGCAAGGGCGGCAAGGTGACGCTTTACACGGACGGCAAACAAGTCGGCGAGGGAAATATCGAGGCGACCCTGGCGAACGTCTTCTCTGCCGACGACGGGTGCGATGTCGGCGAGGACACCGGCGCTCCGGTCTCCCCGGATTACGGCCCGCAGGGCAACGCCTTCAATGGCAAAGTCAAGGGCGTGCAGCTCGCGATCAGCGAGGCCGCGGAGAACGCCGACCACTTGGTTGACCCGGAAACTGCCATCCGCGTTGCCATGGCGCGGCAGTAGGGTGTTCTAAACGATGAACCGGTCGCCAGGCGCCTGGGCGCGCTTCAGCAGAGCGCAGCCCGCTACCCGTACATCAGGCCGGGTGAGGAGTTCACTGGATACAAATGAGTTTGAGCGAGAACGATCCGGCGCGCGGATTTCGCCTTCGAGTGAGCGCCCCGTGAATACCGACGGAGGCCGCCAGTGGAACGGATTGTCTTATCTGAAACGAGACGTCAACGGCAGGCAGAGCTATCGACTCAATCTTGCGCCAACACCGCGGTTATCTGGAACAGGGTGTCTTGCCCTGTGGTGATTACCGATCTGATTTCGTGAAGTATTTGCAGAATCGAATCAAGGAACTCAAATGCGCCCGTTAGGCGGAATCAAGATGGCACGGGCTGATGCGTCTCCCACCATGCCCGTGCGAGTTCCGGGGTCCACTCGCCGCTGACAGGCACGGCCTCGAGTCGGCGCGACAGTTCGCGCGCGGTCTGCGGCCGGTCCGACGGGTCCTTGGCCAGGCACGCCAGCACGATCGCGTCGAGCTCCTTTGGAATCGGTAATGTCGTCCGTGCGGACGGCGGCTCCGGCTTCGTCTGCGCGTGCTGAATCAGGAGCTGCATCGGCGTGTCACCGGTGAAGACGAGCTGGCCCGTGAGCAGCCAGTACGTGAGGCAGCCGATCCCATAGATGTCGGCACGGTGATCCACCGGCCGTCCCCCGAGCGCCTGCTCGGGAGCGATGAACGCGGGCGTCCCGCGCACGACGTGATCAGCGGTGAGAGCGGGGAGCGTCGGCGCCGCATCGGCAGCGCTTGGTTCGTGAATCGCTTTGACGATGCCGAAATCCAACACTTTGACGAAGTCGTAGTCTTCGCCATAGCGGCACAAGACGATGTTGGCCGGCTTAATGTCGCGGTGTACCAGGGAGATCGATTCAGCTTCGGAGAGCGAATGACACACCTGGCGGATGACATGAATCGCGCGCCCCGCCGGCATCGGACCAAACTTGGTCACGATCCGCTCGGCATCCAGCCCGTCGAGGAGCTCCATCACGTAGTAAAAGGTCCCGTCGACGGTGATCCCGAAGTCGAAGAGATTCACGGTGTGCGGTGAGCGCAGGCTCGCGATTGCTTGCGCCTCGCGCTCGAACCGACTCGCGGCCTCGGATCCAATGATCAACGGCGCGGCGGACGGACGAATGAGCTTGATCGCAGCCGGCCTTGCCAGCAGGCGATGACGAGCGCTCCAGACCTCTCCCATCCCGCCCTGTCCGAGCCGCTCGAGAAGACGGTAGCTGCCCAGTTCTCGGGCCTTTCGGACCTCGTTGCCGAGCGAGAAGAGCACGCGCGCGCCGACGTACGCCATCCCGACAACCAGCAGGTACGGAAAGACGAAGAGGAAGAAAAATTGAAAGGTGTTGGGCCGCACCGGTGGCGGATACGCCGCGAACGAGACCGCGGCCATTGCCGGCACGCTGGTGGATGCGGCGAGCGCCGCGAGCACCGACCGTCGGGGCGACGAGGGAACGACAATGGTAAAGACGAGCGTCCAGACGGCGACCCACGAGAGTCCGATCCAGCTGGCGTTCCGAAAGTCGAGGCTTTGAGGCTGGAGCAGCTCCGCAGCGGCGATACCGTAGCAGCTGGCAATTTCAAAGACGATGGCGATCGCAGCAGCATTCCGAGGCGACAGGCGGTGGTTGCCAACGACAGCCGCGACGAAGAGCGCGACGGAAATCGAGAGGGCGCCCGGCAGCCAATACACCACGGCGCTGAACAGGATGGCGCGACCGGCCTCCGAGATGAGCCCAGGGAAAAATCCGGCCAGAAAAAAGACGACGGCGTACAAGATTGCCATCACGCGAAGGCGCTGCATGGCCTGCCGAACCAGATCGCGTGGCAGCCCTTGCGAGTCGGGGCCTGACATGGTTGCGCGGCCTGCGTCTTCGGGACCAAGAAGAGTTGGGCCGCCAGTCGGCGTAGTCATCCGCGCTGATTGTACGTCCGGGCGGATCGCCCGCCGAAGTCAGTCGCGCTTGATGTATCGCATCAGCGACCGCTGGCAGCCCTGTAGAAGGGGATGCCACCGGTGAAGGGTTTCGTAGACGACTGTCACCGGATGCGCTGGCGATGGTCAGGTTGGTCGAGACTTTTGGAAGGGCTACCTTCTCGGCTCATACCGCATCGCCACCGCCCCCGAGCCGAACTCCAGCCGGCTCACGAGCCTCAAGTCGATACGCTTCGATAGCCCCGCGAACAACGTCGGCCCGTGGCCCGCCAGCCTGGGCTGCACCACGAACTCGTACTCATCGATCAATCCCAGCTCCGCCAACGCCAGCGGGAGCTTCACGCCTCCCACGAACAGTCCCTTACCCGACTCCCGCTTCAGCTGCTGAACGGCCTTCCCCAGATCCCCGCGCACGAGCTCTGCGTTCCAATCGACCCGGTCCAGGGTGCTCGACACGACGTACTTCTTTGCCGCGTCGATCGTCCGGGCGAAGGGTTCCATCCAATCAGGCCTCGCTCCCGTCGGCGCCGGCGGCCGAAACGCTGCCTCCATCATTTCGTAAGTCACCCGGCCAAAGAGGAGAGCATCGGCCTGGTCGAGGTTTTCCACCGCGTGACGATGTAAGTCTTCGTCCGCGGGAATTGCACGATGATCGCAGCACCCGTCCAATGTGACGTTGATGGAATACCGAAGGGGTCGCATTACGCAAGAAACTGATGATCGTCAAAAAGCGAGGACCGTCTGCAGCATCGGCGTCCAGCCGTTCATCCCTGCGGTATACGGAGTAAAGGCTCCGCTATAAGGAGCTCTGTGGACGTCGATCAGCTCTCCGTTGAGCCACAGCCGCTCGGTCGGAAGGAAATACCACTTCACACCGCCGCCATACTCGTGAGAGTCGCCAAAGTGCCCGAACACCTTGGACCCGCGGACATAAAGCTGGAGCTCCTTGGGAACGACAAAATGACCCGCGGTCAACTCAAAGCCGTGGTCGAATGTGAAATCGAGCGGAAGCGGGCCGTCGGCTTCGAAGTCGTTCAGCCAGCGCATGAAGTATTGCGCGTTGACCGAAAACCCGCTCCGTTTGATGCCGCCGTCAATCGCCCACATCCTATACGTGCCCTGATCGACCGTTACTCCAGGCGCAAACGCTCCGGTCGAGAAGGTCAGGACGCCGTCGGAATTGTACAGCGAAGTGTTCTCGGGATTTGATTGATCGAGATTTGAAAAACGGTCCTCGCGCGATCTCGTATACGAGGTGCCAATTCGAATGCGAGTGTTTTTGGAGGCGAAATAATCATCGTACATGTTGCGTGATTTGCCTGGTTCCCCGTAGGCCCCCAGCGGTTCCCACCAGATACTGGCGGATCCCACCAGATGCGTATCGATCTTGCTTGCCGAGATACTCAGGGTATTGAGACCGTTGCCGACAAACACCAGATAATTCAGCCCCTTTACGGGTTCTCCGTTCGCCCAGACTCCCTGGGTGAAGCCCGGACGGAAGAAGTTGTCAGACATACTCCTATCGATCGCCGCAAAAAATGGGAAGGTGTTAACCAGTGATCGGCTGCCTGGAACCCCTGTGTAACCTGCAGTGACCGCAAAGGCCTGGTTGAATCGCCAGCCAATGTTGCTGGCTACAACGATCGAAGCGGCCCCGGCGGACGTCCAGACGGTGAAGCTGTATCGCGCCCTCTGGTCGAAAACGTAGCCACCTAAGATGAACATTGCGCGATTGACCGTGATGTCGTTGCGCGTATGAACCTCGCGGACAACGCCCAGGTGGTCGGTGAACGTCTCGTCGCTACTAAGAGTGTTGAGATATCGGAGTTGGGTATTGACGTTGAAGTTCAGCAGGAAAGGCACCTTAGCATCGTCGGGAGTTTGCCAGATTACCATTCCATCTCTATAACGATCGTCGTTTATCTGTGTTGCGGCAACGGGTGCCGGCTGTACGGAAGTACTTGCTGAATCTGTCACCGCCTGTGGGGTATTCAAGGGGAGATTCGCTGTCGGTACCGCGGCATATGCCGTTGTCGTCGGTACAATTGGCTGGCTGGCGATAGACGCATTCGTTGCGGCACCCCCGTCAAGCCGTCGCTGCAAACGGTCGACCTGTTCAAGCAGTATCTTTTGCTGCTCCTCCATCTTGCGAAGTAATTCTCGGACCGGCGGCGTTCTCCATCTTCACGGCCTCGAGTTCGCTTTGCAGGTCCTTTGGCTTGGGGTCCTCGCCTGGTTTGGGTTCCGAAACGGCGACCGTGCTGTTTGGCCCGGCTGCAGGAGATTGTCCGGAGGCGGAAGTCGTGAAGAACGTCACTGACGTCAACGCCAATGCGACTGAAGCCCTGATGAATGGGCGGGGTATCGACACGTTGAATCTCCCTCCCGAAGCCATCCCGAAATGATCGAAGTACTGGGATTGCGACACTCGCCAAGCCACGGAAGTTTCCCATGACTTGGCGAGCCATCGCCGGTAGGCAATGGAGGCTCCTCGTAGAACTATCCCCAAGCCGAGTTCGAGCGAGGAGCCCCAGTCGATCAGCAGAGCGTGACGGATTGGGCGAGGCCAGCCTCGCTCGTTTCCTTGTACTTGCTGTTCATGTCTTTGGCGGTCTGGGCCAGGGCTATCACGGTTTCGTCGAAATTGACACGGTGCCTGGACGCGATCTCGTTGCTGGCGATCGCGTAGGCGGTCCAGGCCTTGACCGCGCCGAAGGCGCACCGCTCGATGCACGGAACCTGCACGTAACCGGCGACCGGGTCGCATGTCATGCCCAGGTGATGCTCCAGCGCCGATTCGGCCGCATTCTCGACGACCAGGGATGGTGCGTCGTACGCGGTCGCGGTCAATGCCGCCGCCATCGCCGACGCGACGCCGATCTCCGCCTGGCAGCCGCCCTCAGCCGCAGACAGGGTCGCATGGTGCTTGCAGAGGTAGCCGACCGCCGCAGCGGCGAGCATGCCGTCACGAACCTTCTGCAGCTCGACCTTCCGGACCTCGACGAGCGCATAGACCAGCGCCGGCATGACGCCGGCGGAACCGCCGGTCGGAGCCGTGATCACGAGGTGGCCGCGCCCGTTTTCTTCGGATGCCGCCAAGGCGAATGCCGACAGCGCGCCGATACCGCGGTCTGCTTGAAACTTCTCGTCCATGGTGCGCTTGAAAACGGTCGCTGCCTTGCTGTGCAGCTTGATCGGGCCGGGCAGCACGTCGTCCTCCGGCATCGACAGCCCCGACTTTACCGTCGCGACCATGGCGTTGATGATCTTGTCGACGAAGGCATACACGTCCGCTTCCGACTTGCCCGAGATCGACGTCTCGTTGGCCAGCATGATCTTGGCGATCGTGGTCTTGTTGCTGTCGGCGTGGGTCCGCAGTTCTTTCATCGTCCTGAACGGGTACTTCGGCGGGTTCTTCTTCGGGGGCGTGTAGCCTTTCCACTCGATGAATCCGCCGCCCACTGAGTAGGTACTCCTGCTCGAGCAGCACCTCGTTGCCGGCGAGGAGCTTGACCGTCATCGTGTTCGGGTGTTTGAAGTCGCCCTTGGTGGCATCGTAGATGACGTCCTTGAGGCTCACATCGATGGACTTGTTGCCGAGCTTCACCGGGAACACCTGGTCAGGCTTGTCTCGCAAGCCGTCGAGAAATTTCGGGTCGACCGTTGCCGGTTCTTTCCCGACCAGCCCTGCGAGCGCGGCTCGTTCCGTGCCGTGCCCCTTGCCCGTCGCGCTGAGGCTTCCGAACAGGTTCACCTGAAGCTTCGTCGCCTTGGCGAGTTTGTCGGCCGGCAGTTTGGTGGCTTGCTGGTAGAAATCGTAGGTGATGCGCATCGGACCAATCGTGTGCGAACTCGATGGTCCGGGCCCCACTTTGTAGAACTCGTCCACCGTCGTCAGCACGGGCCCCTGCCCCTTCTTCACGACATCCAAGTCGGCAGAGAGAGGCGGCGTCGATTCCGCAGCCTGCGGCGGCGTCGATGTTGCGACGGCCTTCGCTGTTCTCTCTTCGGGCGAGGTCAGAGCAACCCGTCATGACGGCGGCAGCACCGCCCACAGCGCTTCGCATCAAGAAACTACGGCGATCCACACCGTGTGGAATCTCCAGTGAGATCAATCCGCTTGTATCCGCTAGCGGATCTTCCGGAAAGACTTCACTGGGTTTGTCTCTTGAGCTAAGTTTGTCGTCAAATTTCTCATTTTCTTTATTTGACATGGTGCACCTGTTCCCTTTCATTAAGATTCAGCCCGCGAGCACCTTTCGCGGTGGGCGACATACAACAGCGCCGCGAACGGCATCACCGCCAAAGGCACGTCGTGTGCCAGAGCTGGTGGCCCAGAATCATGCCTGTTTTCGTCTGCCGGGCGGGTGCCTCGCATATCCGGTCCCACGGAGCCTCTCCGAAATCCCGTACGCTCGCCCTGGGTAAAGCCGGGCGTGACTGAGTCGCGAGTCAGTGCTGGCAAGGCCTTTCGCGCAGGACTGTTGTGGCGGGACGGATCGTGACGGCCAGGTCGAGGATGAAAACGGAACGAACCTTGCTGGTCGGTCGTCGAGCCCGTCATCCTGACCCGTTCTAATTCCGGACGGTATCGGACCACGGCGACAGTGGAGGGGGTTGAGCATGTCAGCCAAGATCCTTTCGGCATCCGCGCTAGCAGGGGTGGCAGGGCTGGTCCTCGCCACCAGTGTCGTCGCTCAAAGCGACAAGCAGATCGCGTTCGTGCAGGTCGCCGGCGCTCAGCAGCGGTTGCGGTATCTGGCGACGGCAACGATCTGGTCCGACCCGGGAAACGTGACCCCCGAAATGGTGACGGAGGGCCGGCCCCTGAAGCAGCAGTCGGAAGGGATCGAGGCTGTGCGTAACGGTCAGCCGCTGCCGTGCGATTTCGCCACACCAGGCAAAGAGCTCGGCGGCGCCACGCCGAAATTCGCGTGCCTGACACCGGGCGGCACGACGATCCGTGTCAAGTACAGCGACGGATCGCAGGATGGCAACCGCGAGATCTTTTCAGCGGTGGTGGCGGCGAAACTTCTGTGGGTTCTCGGGTTCATATCCGATCCGATTTACCCGATCACGCTCGACTGTCGCGACTGCCCGGCCAACCCGATGTCTGGCGAAGGGCCACGTGCCAGACGCTCGTACCTCGCAACGTTCCAACCCGAATTGAGACCTCTGGTCATTGTTCAAGGGGACGACGCCGACGAGGGATGGCGCTGGGGCGAGGTCGATGAGGCCATCGCGAAGCTGCCCGAGGGCGAGGTGCGGACGCGGCAGCGCATGCATTTCGACGCGCTCACGCTCCTGGGCGTGTTCATTCAACACGGTGATCGCAAGCCCGAGCAACAACGCTTAGAGTGCCGGGGCGCGCTCGATCCGGGCGCGGGCGACGCGCAGCCACTCAAGGGACGCGACGGGACATCTGTGTTCTTCGAGCGCCCTGATGGCTTAGCGTGCAACCAGCCGGTGATCGCTCTCCAAGATATCGGTGCCACGTTTGGCGGTGCAGGCCGTATGAGCAAATCGTCGGCGAAGATGAACCTGAAGGCGTGGACGGATCGGTCTGTTTTTAAGTCTGCCAAGCCTGACGCCTCGGGCGTGACGGAATGCCGCGGTAATCTCACGGTCTCGATGGCCGCCGGCGAGGGCGGCCGGGGGGACCCTCGCATTGGCGAGGCCGGGCGCGCGTTCCTGCAGGATCGCCTGCTCCTCTTGACCGACGCACACATTCGCGCGCTCATGGCGACTGCCCGCGTCGAAAAGCTCTCCGACCGGCACACGTGGCGCGATCCGAGCACCGGGACGGCTTATGTCGGGTCGGAGGCGTGGGTCGCCGCCTTCAAGGACAAAGTGCGGCAGATTACCGAGAGGCGCTGCGCGGCGTAACGACGGCAGGTGCTTGACCTTCCGTCCTGCAACTGGGCACACGTAATTCGACCGTGTTGGGCACCAGATCGCAAACTGTTGATCTGGTTGGTTCCGACATTACCACTCGCTTGGCGCTCTTCTTCATCACAACTTCATCACAACGAAATCCCGTGTGTTGCCACGGAATACCGTGCGCCTGTCTCGGTACGTCGACCCTGCAACGCTGATGATGAACGACGTCTGGTCGCACGCGCGACGCAAGTCACGCCGCGCCAGTGGTTTGCGCAGACGACGGAAGGGATGTTGGCCGGGTGCCACGGGCGGCTCGGTTGTTGCTGTCGTAGCGACAGGAGGTCTCTCATGACAGTTAAGTATGTCTATGGTGCAACGATCGTTGTCTTCGCTCTCGGTGTGGTGACGGTCGGACCCGCATACGCGCAGCGACGGGATGGGGCCCTGCTGCCGCAGGAACAAAGCGGGGAGGTGACCACGGTGGGATGTTTGGTTCGCGGCAGTGCGGTGCGCGGCGGAAAGAATCAAGAGTACGTGTTGGCGCGCCCGACGAAGGGGCCCGTTGCCAGCGTACCAGAGGCATCGTGTACGGCCGACCCCGGTGCCGATGCCCTGGATCTCGATAACACGCAAAAATCCGTGAACGATTCGATGCTCGGCCGCTGGGTGGAGATCAGCGGCAGACTCGAGAGGGAGACCAGCAAGGACCCGGACGACCTTCGTGAACTCGACGTGAAGTCGCTCAAGCTCGTGCCGGTCGTCCCTCCACGCGCCGCGGCGGCACCGTCCCCCGCCCCCGCCCCTCGAGCGACCGAGCCGCCAGCACCGCGACCGACACAGGCACCGGCCGCGACGGCTGCACCTCCAGCGGCTGCACCTGTACCGTCAACCGGAGAGGCTCCTCGTACGCTGCCGTCGACGGCGAGCCCCGTTCCGGCGATTGGATTGGCCGGGTTGCTCTTTCTTGCAGGAGGCCTCATGTTTCGTTGGTTCCGTCTCCAGCAACGAGGGTGATGCAGCAGGCACGGCCAGCGACCGAGGGCACGACAGCTCACGCTGTTGCGCCCTTCGTCGAAGTCCCCGCCGCGAGGGGGCGCGACAATCGGCGGTGGTTGGCGTCCTCGAATTAGTCAGATAGAGACCTCTAGGGGGCTAGAGACGTCGAGGGGGCCTCGTCACACCGACGGTGGCTCCCTCGACAACCCGACAAGTGACTGCACACTTGCAGGGTGTCGTGTGTCGTCAGTCGGCCTGGGAGACTCCGCCTTGCGGAGGAGGCGCCTCGCGATTCGTCGCGACCCATCCCATGAAGATTTGGTAGCCGAGCGCGAGAAACGTGGCGCCGACGAACAAACCCAGGATGCCCGCCGCGGCCATACCGCCGAGCGCGCCGAGAAGGATGACCGGCATCGGCGCATCCACGCCGCGGCCGAGCATCAACGGCTTCAGCACGTTGTCGGCCATGCCGGAGACGACAAGGAGGACCGTGTAGAGGACGGCAGCGCCGGTGCCGTAGTTGCCGCTCGCCCAGAGGTAGCCGATGGCCGGCAGCGTGACGATCAGCGCCGGCACCTGTGCGATGCCGAACACCAGGACGATGACGGCCAGCACGCCTGCCCACGGTATGCCGGCGATGAGCATGCAGATGCCGACGATGATGGCCTGCAGGAACGCGACGCCGAGCACTCCTTTGGCGACCGCGCGGATGGTCGCGGTGGACAGGTCGACGAATTCCGCTCCGCGCTTCCCGTCGGCGACTCTCTCGAAGATCGAGCGGATCGCGCGCGCCCCCCCTTCGCTGAACGCCATCATGATGCCCGCGACGGCGAGAGACGCGAGGAACTGTAACAGCCCCCCACCGATGCCGGCGACGAAACCGAGCGCTGCCCCCGCCAGGTTGCCGATCTTCGGCTGCATGCTCTGCACCAGTGCGGGCAGATCTGTATGCGCCTTCGTCCAGAGTGCGTGCACCTGCTCGCCGACCAGCGGCCACTGAGCGACGCCGTCTCTTGGCGGCGGCACCTGGAGCGTGTTGTTCTGCACGTCCTTGATCAGTCGGTGCACCGAGTCGCCGAGCGAGTTCATCAGCGCCGCGGTCGGCACGACGACCACGACGATTCCGAGTAGCACGATCAGCGTCGCGGCCAGTCCCTGGCGGCCGCCGATCATCGCGGCCACCGACTGATGCAGCGGGGAGAGAGTGACAGCCAGAATCAGAGCCCAGGTCATCAGGCTCAAGAACGGGGAGAACACCTGAAAGCAGATCACGGCCAAGGCCAGGATGAGGCTGGTGCGAATCAGGACCTCGAGAAGGAGGGCGGAGACTCGCCTCTCGAACTCGGGAGCGGGATCGTGCAGTGTGTTCATAGAGTGTCCCCCTCATGGATAATTTTGCGATATGAACGCGGCGACAGCCGTCTGGATCAGGGAGGCGGGGCTACAGGTCGAAGTACGCTGAAGTCGAGGATTGCCTGATCCTAGCGGTGAATGACCTCCGCCGCGGGGCCGTCATCGGCCCCGGCTCCCTCAAGGTTGGTCGGTTGATCATGAGCGGGCCGGGGCGGGTTGTTTATGATCGCGCGAGCAGCTGGACTCGGATGACCATTTCAAGCATGTTTGCGTTTGGACAGTCTCCAGGTCGCGCACCGGTCGCCATGCGTCTCGACGCTCAGGTTTGCTGCTTTTCAGTACTGCGTTTCTGTTCCGCTGCAGCGATCAACGTCATTTCGAGCACGCTCAAGTGCTCCGTATAGGCGTCCATCAATGCTGCGTGATACTGGATCTCAGCCTGCCCGCGCTTCACCATGTTGAGCGCCCGCTTGATCCAGGTCATCCGCCATGCCGCGTCTTCAGGAGTCCTGGGCGGCTGCGCGAGGCTTTGTTCCAGCCATTTCTGCTTCGCCTGGGCTCGCGCCCTCCATAGCTGTGCTTGGAGCTCGAGCACGGGTGTTTGGACGAAAGAACTCATCCTGGGACCTCCGTTTCGGTTCCGTTCTTTTTGCCGAGTGCGTCTGTTCTTGCTGAGCCGGGACATAGGTCGCGTCATGTGAGCGTCTCTTCCCGAGTCATCGGAGACAACCGCTTGTTCAGGCGCGTAGCGCCAGAACTCTGAGCCCTGCACCGAAGCGCGCAGCTCAGAGTCCAGCGCTACCCTTTGCGTCGAAACTAATCTGCTTACGCGGTCTCGCGGAGCCTCGCTCCGACCGCTGCCCGCTTGAGTAAACGGATTCGGCGTCGTGCACGGACGGCTGCGATTGCGAGGGCGCGGGCCTTCTTGCGTGCCCGGAGGGCGGCCACCGCAACCAATCGTGTGCGCCGTCGTGCCCGGAGCGCCGCGAGAGCGAGTAGGCGGCCGCGCCGTCGGCGCTTGACCAACGCGAGAGCGAGCAAGCGCGCACGGCGTCGCGCCTTAAGCGCCGCGAGGGCGATTACGCGAGCGCGGCGTTTGGCCCGGAGGCCTTGTGCCAGAGGCAGGCCCGGCATTCGCTGGCGGCCGTATTGTGGGCTTTCTTCCTCTTCCTCCTCTTCGTCCTCCTCTTCGAGGCCCAGCAACTCCGCCGGCTCTTCTTCTTCGTCAAAGTCCATCACGTCGAATGGCTCTTCGTCTTCGTCCTCCTCGTCCGCCGAACCCATCAGCTCTCTGGGTTCCTCTTCCTCGTCCTCGGACCCGATCATTTCCATTGGATCGTTCTCTTCCTCGAGTCCCATGAGTTCGCTCGGATCCTCTTCCAATAAACTCTTCATGCGTCCCTCCATTCACCGTTGTGAGATCAGACGACCGCGTTCGGCAACGTCTTCACAACGGTTGTCAGCCCTCCTGTGACCTCGTCGCAGAGCGGCGACAGATGGACAGTCCGACTGCAGAGCACGTGCCGTGAGGAGGACCAGGAAATGGCGGGATTCATTGATGATTTCGCGACTTGACACCTGCCTGCCGCCTCGAATCGTGGCGCGCCGCGAGCGCTCGTGGCCGCTCCGTTGTCGTCAGAACCAGCAGAAGCGCAACCAACGTCGAGTTTCCATCTTGACGCCACGATTGGCGCCGAGGCACCCACCGGTGAAGCGCAAGAAGACTGGAAGCGCCGTCTTGGGCGCCCGTATTTCAGGCGTCGTTACACACTGAAGGGCGACCTGCCGGGAATGCTGAGCATGGCCAGAGACAGCAAGAGGTCGTCAGACACCGGCGACCTCATGGTCCAAATGAAGCTGGTTGCGGGGGCTCGCAACCAACATTATCTGCAGCTTTGGCGACCTGCGGCCTGATCTAGCACGGCCGCGTTGAAGGCATCGACCCCGGTGGCCCTGCGCGAGTCTCAGCTGACCGTGCTGCCATACCGACCACGAACCACCAACCACCGACCACATAGTACTTGACGCATATATATATCACTTGATATACAGTTGGGCGTGCCAAAACCAAAGCCCGACGCGTTCCTGCCGCTCAAGAGCAACTGGTTCCACATTCTCGTCTGCCTGGTCGAGGGCGAGCAGCATGGCTACAGCATCATGCAGGACGTGCTGGAACGGAGCGGCGGAAAGGTGCGGCTGTGGCCAGCAACGTTGTACGGCTCGTTGAAACGCCTGATCGAGAAGGGCCTGATCGCCGAGTCCGGCGAGCGTCCAGCGCCTGAGCTCGACGATGCCCGTCGTCGGTATTACAAGCTCACGCCGCTCGGCCGGCAGGTGCTCGATCTGGAAAGTCAGCGACTTAAGGATCTGGTGCGGGTGCTCGATGCAAGACGCCGACGGGAGGCGCGATCATGAGCACGTTCGTGATGGGGTGCTGTCGCGTCTATCGGCGCATTGCGCGCGCCTTTCCTCACCAGTACCGGGCGATCTGCGGTGATGGCCTGGAGCAGCTCGGCGAAGACCTCGTGCCGCGTGTGTGGCAGCAGCAGGGTGTCGTCGGGTTGATTCGGCTGTTTGGGGATCTCGCGTTACGTCTGCCATGCGAACACTTCTCGACGTGGGCAGACAGATTGAGGGAGGCAACCATGGCAGATGATGTCTTCGAAGGTACGTGGCGCGCCAGGCAGAGCGAGCCCTCGCTGTGGAAGGTCGATCGGCCGGCGCCGCAGCAGGCCTATCTGCGGTTCGAGCCCACCGACACCGGGTACCTGATGACGGCATACGGCGTGGTGAACGGTGAGGCGTGTGCGGAGCGCCCGCAGATGATCATCGCGGACGGACGTCGCCGCCCCCTGCTCGACTTGAGCGGACGTCCGATCCCAGGTGTGCCTGCAGGCGCGATGACGTTCGGCAGCCGGCCGGATCCCCAAACCCTCGAGCTCGGTGCAGAGGCGGACGGTCAGGTGCTCGGGGCCGGACGGTACGAGGTGTCCGCCGATGGAAAGACGCTCACCGTCACGAACAAAGGCAGCGGACCCAGGGGGCCTTTCGAAGTCGTGATGGTGCTCGAGCGGGTCGTCCCGGATCCCTACTAATAGAGGAGTCCCATGCAACCTCGCGTCGACAGGCATCGGCTCACCTTCGTGCTGCTGGTGTGGCTCGGAGGGGCCACTGTCTGCTTCGCGCAGGACGTCGCTCGGATGGATCAGGTCGTGCAGTCCTATGTCAGCAATGGAACCTTCGCCGGTTCCGTGCTCGTCGCCCGCGGCAGCGACGTGATCGTCAGCAAGGGCTACGGTCTGGCAAACGTCGAGTGGAACGTCCCGAGCAGTCCGAGCGCACGGTTCAGGGTGGCGTCGATCACGAAGCAGTTCACGGCCGCCGCGATCCTCCTCCTCGAAGAGCGCGGGCGACTGAAGATCGATGACCTCGTCAAGACGCATCTGCCCGAGGCGCCAGCGACATGGGACCGCATGACGCTCTTTCACTTGCTGACGCACACCGCCGGATTCCCGGGCCTGCAGTCGCCGCCCACCGGTCGTCAGCCACCGGTCGAAAGCGCAGACGGCACGGTCGCGGGATTTGTCACCGCGCTGATGCAGCGGCCACTCGAGTCGCAGCCGGGCGAGCGCTTCAACTACACGAACTCCGGCTACCTGATTCTGGGCCACCTGATTCAAAAGCTCACGGGCCAGTCCTACGAGACGTTCATCCGCGAGAACATCTTCACGCCACTCGGGATGAAAGACTCCGGCCTCGACAGTCCCGCCGTGATCGCGCGTCGTGCTGGGTCGTACACCGTGACGCGTAACGGGCTCGTCAATGCGTCCTACCCGTCGGATCGCATCGTGCCCAACACTTCGGCGGGCCTGTACTCGACCACAGAGGATCTGCTGCGTTGGCAAAACGCTCTGTACGGAGGGAAGGTGTTGTCAAAGGTGTCGCTCGACAAGATGACGCGACCCTTCAAGGACGACTACGGGCTTGGCGTATACATCCGCACGATCGATGGCCGTCGCGCGGCGACGCATGGCGGCGGCGCACCGCCGTTTGCCAACCTCACGTATTTCTTCGATCGCGGCATCTCCGTCGTCGTGCTCGGCAACATCAGTGTCGCGCCGTCGGCGGAGATCGCCGGGTACCTCGGCGCGCTCGCACACGGCGACACTGTGCAGTTGATGTCGGAGAAGAAGGCGATCACGCTCGCGCCGTCAGTGCTCGCGCGGTACGCCGGCGTGTATCAATTCGCCGGCCGGACGATGACCATCAGAGTCGAGGGCGGACAGCTCGCCGCGCAGCCGGGGGGCGGCACCGCGCTGCCGCTCCTGGCCGAGTCCGAGACTCGCTTCTTCAACCGCGACATCAACGTGGTCGTCGAGTTCGTCCGTGACGGCGCGGGCAACGTCGCGGAGCTCGTGGTGCTCCAGGGGACGCATCAGGAACGCGCGACGCGCGCGAAGTAATCGTCGCCGCGACGAGACTCGCGAGACTCGGCGCGGTGCTGAACCCGCTACGTACTGTCCGAAGAGGGAAGGGGCTGAACGGGTTCGACGACATTGCGCGTGCTATCGCTAACCATCGGATCGGCCCTAACTGCTCCATCAGTTGCTCTTCTGTCGCCCTTTAATTTCAGGACTTCCGCTCTCGTCCATCGTACGGATCGTGATGCGTAAGCTACCGATAAGCTACGCTCAGCGGTTTTTGCACTGGCTGGCTCGTTGAGGTTGGCGAATTCTCTAGGAAATTTGGTTGCGGGGGGGGGATTTGAACCCCCGACCTTTGGGTTATGAGCCCAACGAGCTACCGGACTGCTCCACCCCGCGTCACCTTGCGCAGTCCTTAACAATATCACACAGACAAGGGGACGATGGGGAGGATGGGGTAGGGCAGGCTCTGTCGATCTCGCTGTCGCTCGTTCCTCCTTATTTGGGTGCGGGGATATCCTTGATGATGAACAGTGTTTCTCCGGGGCGAATCAGACCGAGCTCACGGCGTGCGAGCTCCTCGATGGCATTGGGATCTTCGCGCAGGCCGCGCGCGACCTCGCGCAGCTGGGCGTTCTCTGCGCGCGTACGCGAAATCTGAGCGGCGAGCTCGGTATACTCCCGTCGGGCCCGAATCGTGGCCATGAGGCCTTTTTCACCCACCAGGGCGTCAACCAGCACCACTGCCGCAATGACAATCAACGCCAGACGGACGACACGACTCCCGCGTGTGGCAGGTTTGGGAATGCGCGCCGGTGAAAGAGGCTCGTTCGTGTCGCTCACGTGCAGAACTCGCGGCCTCGACGGTATAACAGCCCGGGCCAAAGTACAAGGGGAAAACTCATGACCGATTGTGTGCTCGTCTGGACCACACTTGGCGCAGACGCCGATGCCAGGACTCTGGCCGAAACGCTGGTCAATGAACGTCTCGCGGCGTGTGTCACCGTTCAGGCGCCAATGGACTCGGTGTACCGCTGGAGGGGGAGCGTCGAGCACGAGCGCGAGCGGCAGATTCTCATCAAGACTACCACCGAGCGTGTTCCCGCGCTAGCCGCACGGGTGCGCGAGCTCCATCCGTACCGATCTGCCAGAGTTTCTCGTCACGCCAGTCGTCTCCGGAAGCGAGGGATATCTAGCGTGGCTGCGAGAATCGACGACTTGAGACTGACAGCTGACAGTTTGTGACCACTCGACGCAGAGGACGCCCTTCGACGATCGCTCAGGGCGCCCCGAGCAAAGTCGAGGGGCGCGGTGGCCGCAGAGAATACTTCTGGTAAATTTCTGCGCCCTCCGCGGCCCCTGCGCACTCTGCGTTGATGGTCAAAGTCCGATTACATCCGATCCAATGCCTGCGAGAGATCTTCCTGCAGGTCGTGGATGTCCTCGATGCCAGCCGAAATTCGCACGAGCCCGTCGGTGATGCCTATCTTTGCCCGAAGCTCAGGAGGCATCGAGGCATGCGTCATCGCCGCGGGATAGGAAATTAAGGTTTCGACGCCGCCGAGACTCTCGGCGAGCGCCATCAGCTTCACCGATTTCAACAGCCGCGCGGCGGCCTCGCGGGATCCCACATCCAACGACAGCATGCCGCCGAACCCGTTCATCTGCTGCACGGCGAGCGCGTGCTGCGGGTGCGAGACAAGTCCCGGATAGTGCACCTGCCGCACCTTCGGGTGGCCTGCCAGCCACGTCGCGAGCGCCAGCCCGTTCGCATTGTGCTGCGCCATGCGCACGGCCAGCGTCTTGGTCCCTCGCAAGACGAGCCACGAATCGAAGGGGCTCAGAATAGCGCCGGCTGCGTTCTGGAGAAACGCGAGCGCATCCGCAATCTCGGGACGAGAGGTGACAACCACGCCTCCAACACTGTCGCTGTGTCCGTTCAGATACTTCGTCGTGCTGTGAACGACAATGTCCGCGCCGAGCGCGAGTGGTCGCTGCACGAACGGACTGGAAAACGTGCTGTCCACGACGAGCGTCACCTCACGCGCTCGTGTGATCTCCGCGACGCGCGCGAGGTCGGTCAAGCGCATGGTCGGGTTGGTCGGCGTTTCGACAAAGACTATTCGGGTGTTCGGACGGATCTCCTGTGCGACGAGCTCGGCGTTCCCCGTGTCCACGTACGAGAACGTGACGTTGTAACGGGTCAGGACGCGCTCGAAGAGACGATAGGTGCCGCCATACGTTGCCTCCGTGACGAGGACATGATCACCAGCCCGCAGAAGCCCCGTCACCGCGTGGATGGCAGCCATGCCGGACGCAAACGCGAGCGCGCGGACGCCCCCTTCCAGTGCCGCAAGGTTCCGCTCCAGCGCACTTCGTGTCGGATTTGACGTTCGCGCGTACTCGTAGCCTCGGTGCCGGCCCAGCTCGTCTTGTACGAAAGTGGACGTCTGAAAGATGGGCGTGATGATGGCGCCTGTCGAAGGGTCAGGCGTCTGGCCGGCGTGAACGCAAACCGTACTGAACCGAGCGTGCGGACGGAGCAGCATAGAACGCGGATTCAGATCAACGTCAATCGGCGTGATTCGCGTTTCCAGATGCTATCATGGCGACGATCGACGACACATGGGTACAAACCTGGGGCGAACGCTACTACCGGCGTCACCGTTGCCCTCCGGACCCTCGCTGTGGCAGCTCCTGGTCGCCACGTGGCCCGGACGCGCGCTGCTGGCGGGCGTCGCCGTCAAGCTGCTGACCAACCTGACAGGCACGTCGTGGACGGTCCTGCGGTTACTCGATCACGTTGGCACCGCGGCCCTCATCGTCGGCGGCAGCTACCTGACCTATCGGCTGTTCAAACTGGCGCGCCGGCGGCTCCTCTGGCGTGTCCGGCGCAAGCTGACCATCTCGTACATGTTCATCGGCGTGGTGCCGGTGATGCTTCTCGTGACGTTCTTCGTGCTGTGCGGACTGTTGCTGTTTTTCAACGTCAGCTCCTATCTCGTGCAAAGCCGGCTCGATGACCTGCGCGAGCGGGCTCAGGCTCAGGCAGGCACGACGGTGCTGCAGATTCAAGGCTCGCCCGGCGAGGACGTCGCGGCCGTGCTCAAACGGCGGTACGCCAGCGCTCAGGCGGAGTTTCCCAACGCGTCAATGACGCTGATACCGACCATCGGAAAGCCCTCCTGCGGCGTGCAGACTGCATCAGAATCCCGCACAGGTGCGCTCTCGTCCACGAAGCCCGTCACCGTCGGACCGTGGATGCACGTTGATCCTCCGCAGAGCCTGCCCCGATGGGTGAGCTGTCGCGGCTATACCGGTCTCTTCGTGTACCGAACGCCTGAGGACGATGCTGGCGGCCATCTGGTCGTGAGAGCGGTCGCCCTGCCGGAGCAAGGTGCTCCCTCATATGCGGTCGTCGTTGATCTCCCGGTGGATCAAACGATCATCGGACGTCTCCGACAGGACTCCGGCATCCAGATTGGCGGCCTTTCCATTGTCTCGTCGGACGCCGCAAGTCAGACACGACCGCTCACGGGCCGCGCGCTTGCCGGTCAGGGCAATGCTCCCGCACCGCCGCGCCCGACCGCGGTGCCTGGTGGCACGAGCTACGGCGACCCGAACCTTCCGAGCACTGTGGCCATTCTGGATTTCACCGAATGGGAAAGTGGACGCACGGGTCGTCTCACGCTTGGGATGGGCGTCAACATCTCGGACATGTACACGCGACTTGCCAGCGCACAAGGTCGCAACTCGAGCTTTGGCCAGTTCCTGCTCCTCGTCGTGGCGGTGGTTGGCGGGCTCTTTCTCGTCATTGAGGCCGTCGCATTGATGATGGGGCTGGCCCTTGCACGATCGATTACCGGATCGGTTCATGAGCTGTTTCAAGGAACCGAGCGCGTGCGACAAGGCGACTTCTCCCACAAGATTGCGGTCACGGCGCGCGATCAGCTCGGCGAGCTGGCCGATTCGTTCAACTTGATGACGTCCAGCATCGAAGAGTTGTTGCGAGAGATGGAGAAGAAGAAGCGGCTCGAAGAAGAACTCCGCATCGCCCGCGAGATCCAGATGTCGCTCCTTCCACAGGGTCCGTTGGTGATGCCGGGATTGTCTATCGCGGGCTTGTGCGTCCCCGCGCGCGAGGTGGGCGGCGATTATTACGACTTTCTACCGCTCGACGAGCATCGCACGGGAATTCTCATCGCCGACGTGGCGGGCAAAGGCACCTCTGCGGCCCTTTACATGGCCGAGCTCAAAGGGCTGGTTCTTGCGTTGAGCCAGGCGCATGCCTCGCCGCGTCAACTGATGATCCACGCCAACCGGATCATCTCGACGAGCCTCGATAGCCGGAGCTTCATCACGATGACCTACGCTGTCATCGACTCGTCGGCCAGAACCATGACCTACGCTCGTGCCGGGCACACGCCCCTGATTCACGTGCCGGCCGGACCCGATGGCGGGCGCCACGCCCAGATTCTCGTGCCCGACGGGATGGTGCTCGGGTTTACGCATCGATCGCGGAGAGCGGTTCGAGCGGCTCCTCGAGGAAGTGACCATCCCCCTCATGAGTGGCGACCTGTTCGTCCTGTTTACCGACGGCATCAGCGAAGCCATGAACGCGCAGTCCGACTGCTTTGGTGAAGGTCGGCTGGGACAGCTGGTCGAGGAGCACAGCCATTTGTCGTCCGAGGAGCTTCGCGAGCGCATCTTGCGCGAGATTCAGACGTTTGTGGGTGGTGCCGATCAGCACGACGACATGACCATGATTCTGCTCAAGGTTGGCGAGCGCGCCGCGACGGTGGGGGACCGGGGTGGGGTAGCGGAGGTCGATGTCAGCCTCGCGTCCGCCCGTTCGGGAGCCTGAACGCCACGCCATGTCCGAGCTCGTCATCATCTTTCGTACCCATTCAGACATCGAAGCCAGCATCGTCCGGGGGTTGCTCGAAACTCACGGGATTCCGTCCATTGTCTCGTCAGACGTGCCGCATTCCATTCTGCCCTTGACGGTAGACGGCCTCGGTGAAGTGCGCATCTCGGTGCGAGCCGACTCGGCTGAAGACGCGCATCGCATCATCGAGAGCCATCGCACCCAGGTTCCCGACGGTCAGGTGGTGCGGATTCGGGACGAGTTCGAAGATCTCGAGCGGATCATCGAGTATCGATTTCGGGATCGCGGGCTCCTGGAGCACTCGCTCACACACACGTCGCGCGCCAACGAGGACGCCAGCGGTGGTGTGATCGATAACGAATCGCTCGAGTTCCTCGGGGATGCCGTGCTGGGCTTCGTGGTGGCCGACATGTTGTTCCAGCGGTTCCCGGACTACACCGAGGGCCAGAAATCGAAAATCAAGGCCGCCCTGGTGTCCACCACCTCGCTCGCGCAGCTGGCCGAGCGACTCAACCTCGGCGACCACCTCCTGCTCGGGCGAGGTGAAGAAAAGACCGGCGGTCGGCGCAAGCAAGCGCTTCTCGCTGACGGATTCGAAGCCGTGATTGCGGCCATTTACCTGGACGGCGGTGTCGAACAAGCGCGTGCGTTCATCCTGCGAAACATTGCCGACCTCGTCGACGAGATCGAGCATCCAGATTTTGTCGCGCGCGATTTCAAGTCGGCGATCCAGGAACGTCTGCAGTCGATCGGGCTCTCACTGCCTGAATACCGGGTGACAGGCTCCACAGGGCCCGACCATCACAAACTGTTTCACGTCGAGCTGCGGGTGCAGGGAAGCGTGATGGCGCAAGCCACCGGCCGGAGCAAGAAGGAAGCCGAACAGCAAGCGGCGAAGGCCGCGCTCGAAAAGCTGGACCAGGGATCCTAGACCGTTCGGATCGTTCGGGCGTTCGGGTCCGTTCGAAACGTTCGGATCGTTCTTCAGTCGATTTCGATAATTCCCCAGGGCTTGCGATCGTCGCCGTCCGCCATCTCGGCGCCGGCAAGTGCCATCTCCGGCTCGTGGTGGGGAAGGCGCGCCATCGCGTAGGCCTGCACCTCGCGCGCCAGCTCGTCTTCGTTAGGTGGCAACGCTCGGCAGTACAACCGCACCCACAGACGCAGCAACGGATCCGTGAAGCTGTAGCGCTTTTGACGGGCCGTCACGAGGTCGACGTCTTCCAGCCAGGACAGGTAGTCCTTCGTCGAGCCGGGCGTCCGGCGCAGCCGCTGGGCGATTTCGGTCAGCGTCAGCGCTTCCTCCTGCGCCAGGATCTCGAGGATGGCTTTCAGCGCGCCGTAGCCCCGGGCGCGGTGGAGCCGGAGTTCGTAGCTGAAACAACACACCGATGCCAGCTGCCCGTCCGGCGCAAAAAGGGCACTGAGGGCGCTGACAGGGTCACCAGCCCCTTCCCGGTCGTACATCATGACCAGCGCGTCGGCCAGGGCGCGCACGTAGCGTCGGCCGGCCGTCGGCCAGGGCATGGACGGCCCGGGCCTGCCCCTCCAAATCGAGGGGCGAAACCCGCGGCAGGGACAGCAACGGCAGGAATTCGCGGGTTTCTTCGAGCGAAAGTGGCGGCATATGAATGACTTCGAAGCGGGGCGTCGCGTCCCGGAGCAGGCGGTGGGCGCGCGTCACGTATCGAGTCGTCAGAACGAACCGGTTCGCGCTGGCCGTCAGGCGGTCGAGCAGTTCCCGGAGCACGTGCCGCAGTCCGGGGAAGCTTTCGAACGTGCGCAGCTCGAGGACTTCGTCGAGCAGAAAGGTGACCGGCTCGTTGGCTGGTCCGCGGACGCCGTCGAAGAACGCCAGCGCGACGTCGAATGCCTCGCGCGTGCCAACCGACGGCGGGACGGGCGTAAATCGGAACGGCGTGGTGAGCGTGATCGCCGACAGGAACCGTTCGGGTGTCGTCGCCGTACGCTCGACGTCGATGTACTGACAGGTCGTTCGACCGATTCGGTCACGAAGACGGTGGAGGAGCTGCGTACGACCGCTGCCGCACCCGCCGAGAATCACCGGGATCCGCGACGGCATCGCGTCCAGCGTCGAAAGGGCCCGCCGTTCCAACCCGGAACGTGTCACCATCATGGAAGTAAAGTCACGGGCGAGAGCTGACCACCATCGAACTCATGATCGCTTGTTACCGCAGTCGCAGCGTGTCGAAAGGTAGAAGTTATGAAGGTGCGAGGTCGTTGTCAATCGTGAAAGCAAAAAATTTTTTGTTTGACATTCTTGTCGCCTCCTCCTGCCGCCGCCCTCGGTCGAGCGCTCGGCATCGTTTCACTGTTGTGAGCGACAAACGAATAGGATAATGGGCGCGCGAGACGCGATCTGCAGACGAGTTTGTCCGATGGATGACTATGGTCACTAAGAACTTGGCTGTCGTGGGTGCTCAGTGGGGTGACGAAGGGAAAGGCAAGATTGTCGATCTGCTCACGCCCCACTTTTCCATCGTGGCGCGCTACCAGGGTGGTCACAATGCCGGCCACACCGTGTACGTCGATGGCACGAAGTTCATCCTGCGCCTCATTCCGTCGGGCATCCTGCATCCTGGCGTGACGTGCGTCATCGGAAACGGCGTGGTGGTCGATCCCGACGCCTTGTTTGTCGAGATTGACGAGCTCCAACGCCACAACATCACGGCAGGCGACCGCCTGATCATCAGTGAGAAGGCCCATCTCATCCTTCCCTACCACCGAGAGCTGGATTTGTTGGCCGAAGCACGCCGTGGAGAGCGGAAAATCGGCACGACTTCACGCGGAATTGGGCCGGCTTACGAGGACAAGGTGGCCCGGCGGGGGATTCGGGTGGCCGATCTCTTCGATTCGGCCTCGCTGGCCGACGAAGTGCGCGAAAATGTGAGCGCGCGCAACCGATTGATTCGCGATACGACGCTCGACTGGCGTCCGGTGTACGACCGGCTGCTCGTGAATGCCGAGCGGATGCGCCCGTGGGTCAGCGATGTCTCGCTGTTTCTCTCCCGTGCCATGGCTGACGGCCGCCGAATCCTGTTCGAAGGCGCTCAAGGCACGCTGCTCGACATCGACCATGGCACGTATCCCTTCGTGACGTCCTCGAATGCGTCGGTGGGAGGGGTCTGCACGGGGCTTGGCGTCGGCCCGCACACCATTCATGCCGTGCTGGGCGTGGTCAAAGCGTATTCGACGCGTGTTGGAGAGGGACCTCTCCCGACCGAGCTCACAGGAGAGAGTGGCAATCGGCTCCGCGAGAGCGGACAGGAATACGGTGCCGTCACCGGCCGGCCGCGCCGCTGCGGCTGGTACGATGCCGTTGCCGTGCGGTACGCGGCGCGGATCAATGGCCTCGATGGGATTGCGTTGACAAAGCTGGATGTGCTCGATGGACTCAGCGAGATCCAGGTCTGTCACGCGTACCAACGGAACGGGGAAATGCTGCACGACTATCCGGCTGACATCAGGCATCTTGCCGATTGCAGGCCGGTCTACGAGACCCTTGCCGGGTGGACACGGCCGACGGCGGGGATCCGCTCATTCGATGAACTGCCCGCGGAGGCAAAGCGTTACGTCGCGCGTCTCGAAGAAGTGAGCGGCGTGGCTGTTGCGCTCATCTCCACGGGATCCGATCGCGCTGACACGATCGTACGGAACGAAGGATTGATCGCTGGCGGGATCTAGAAGAGCTTTACCACAGAGGTCACGGAGGTCACAGAGTAAGAAACTCGGGTTGCTTTCTCCGTGTCCTCTGTGGTGAATTCGCTCTCAGCTCTTACGGTGGCGCTCGGCAAACGAATTCATGGCCTTGGCATCGGCGTCGGCAAACTCGATGCCGGCGCGGTACTGGGGGGTCCCTGTTGGGATCTCGAACGATGCCCAGGCGACGGCCGCATTGAACCGCACGACGACGCCCTCGTCGGCCAGCGTCATCCGTACCCGCTGATTCGGGCGTAACACGGCCGGCGAGATCACCTGCGCGCCGACCGCCGAGAAATCCACCAGCATGGCTGGGTTGCCGTCGATCAGGCACTCGACACCATCCCGGATCCGGAGTCGTGGCGCGCGCCGCGTGCCACGCCAGTCGAGCGGCCGTTCCGGCTTGGGGGGTGCCTCGACGGCGGTCGAGGTCGTGGCCACAGCCGCACGCGGCCTGCGTGAGACACGTACGTAGTCGCTGTCGTGCGACACGATTCGGATTTCCGCGTTCACGAGAGTGGAATCTGATTTGATACGGTTGATCAGCGCGGCGCCGCGCGACGTGGCGGCAAACAAACGCTCGAGGGCCACGACCTCGGGCCGACGCGTGACGATGGCTTCGAGCGCGCGGAGAGGCTCCTGGTCGCTGAACGTGAGCACCTCGCCTGTCAGTCCCGTCCGTTCGCGCAGGGCGGGCAGCAGCTCGGGTGCCCCGATCAGCACGGTACACGTCGACATGGAACAATCAAGTGTATAGGTAGCCCGACCCGCGGCGCAACGCGATGTCTCACTGCGTGCACACGTTGTGATGAACCAACCTGTTCCTGTAAATCCCGATCATGCTTCTGTCGCGGTGCGGTGTGCCGACCTCGTGAAGCGCTACGACGATGTGATTGCGGTTGATGGGCTGTCGCTCGAAATCTTCACGGGCGAATGCTTCGGGTTGCTCGGTCCGAACGGCGCCGGCAAAACCACGACGATCGAAATTCTCGAGGGCTTGACTCGTCCGGATGCGGGGGAGGTCGAGATCCTCGGCAAACGATGGGGCGTTGGAGGCGATCGTGCGCTGCGACAGCGGCTGGGCGTGCAGCTCCAGGAGACGCGGCTTGCCGAGAAGCTCACCGTCGAAGAAACGCTGCGGATCTTCCGATCGTTCTACACGCGGGGCCGTTCGATTGACGATGTGCTCGCGATTGTCGAACTCGAACCCAAGCGGAAAAGTCTCGTGGGGAAGTTGTCGGGTGGGCAGCGGCAGCGCCTGGCCATCGGCTGCGCGCTCGTCAATCAACCGGCCCTGCTCTTCCTCGACGAGCCCACGACCGGACTCGATCCGCAATCCCGTCGGCAGCTCTGGACCCTGCTCGGCTCGTTTCGGCGGGAAGGGGGAACCATCCTGCTGACCACGCATTCCATGGACGAGGCCGAAACCTCTGCGATCGCGTGGCAATCGTCGATCGCGGCAAGGTGATTGCGCTCGATTCCCCGCGAGCGTTGATTGCCAGGCTGGGTGCCGAGCACGTGATTGAATGTACGGTGGCCGATGGGCAATCTGCTGCCGTCGCCGGCCGTGCTGAGCTCGGCTGCCCGGCGTGCGGGAGTCTCGCGTCGAGGACCACAACATTGTCGTGATTGCCGACCAGGTGCACTTGGCACTGCCCGCGCTCCTGTCGGCGCTCGAAGAGCGCGGTGCGACCCTGTCGATGCTCACCACCCATCATGCAACGCTCGAGGATGTGTTCGTGTCGCTCACCGGCAGACACCTTCGCGAGACATGACGCGCCAAACGCGGTCTTCGTTGTTCGAGCTGACCAAGGCGCGGGTTCTCCTGTTCGTGCGCGAGCCGGAGGCCATGTTCTGGGTGTTTGCCTTCCCGCTGCTGATGGCGCTGGCTCTTGGTATTGCCTTCCGATCCCGTCCGCCGGAACAGGTCGTGGCGGGAGTGGTGGACGTGCCCGAAGCGGCAGGCACGATTCGAACGCTCGAACAAGACGGCATCGACGTTCGGCGGGTACCGGCCGACCAGGCGGATTCGCTGCTGCGCAACGGCGTGATACAGCTGCTCGTGATTGCCGGCGACCCGCCAACTTATCGATTCGATCCGGCAAGGACGGAAAGTCGGCTCGCGCGTCTGGTCGTGCACGAGGCGCTCATGAAAGCCGCGGGCCGCGCCGAGCCCTGGCAGCCGCGAGAAGACACGGTCATGGTCCGCGGATCCCGTTACATCGACTGGCTGTTGCCGGGCCTGCTTGGGATGAACATCATGAGCACGGGCATGTGGAGCATCAGCTTTGGAATCGTGAATGCGCGCGTACGTAAGGAGTTGAAACTGCTGCTCGCGACCCCGATGCATCGTGGCGAGTACTTGTTGTCGCACATGCTGGGTCGCATGGTATTCCTCGTGATCGAGGTGTTCGTCCTGCTCGTGTTCGGTTGGCTTGTCTTTGATGTCGTCGTCCGCGGGTCGCTTCTTGCCGTGGTGGCGATTGCGATGGTCGGCGCCGCAGCGTTCAACGGCCTCGGACTTCTCGTCGCCAGCCGCCCGCAAACGATCGAAGGTCTCTCGGGTCTTCAGAACCTCGTGATGGTCCCGATGTGGATCCTGTCCGGCGTCTTTTTCGCATCCTCTAACTTCCCGGACCGCGCGCAGCCGTTGATTCGTGCGCTGCCGCTGACGGCGCTGAACGATGCATTGCGGGCCGTCATGATAGAGGGAACCTCATTGGCTGGTGTGACGCCCCAACTGGCAATCCTGGTCGCCTGGACCGTGGTCGGCTTTGCTCTTGCATTGCTCTGGTTCCGATGGCATTGAGGCTGGCGGCGCTCTCGGTTGCAGGACTCGTCATCCTGTCGCATTCGACACCTGCGCTCATCGACCGTGGGGACAGGGTCGCCAGTTGCTGCGCGACAGAGCGCGCCTTCGCCTCAGCCCGCGCCGCGAGGAGGCGTCCGCCTGGTCGGTCGTGTTCTCCACGACGACAGGGGTCCGTTTCTGGGGCTTGGGGCAACGCTCTTTTGGGGTGTCTGGGGCTACCAGCACGATCGGGCACGGCTCGTCCAGCATTTCGATCTCCTGCGCGCGCACGGGTTCGAGTTCGTACGGATGCTCGGCTCTGTGGCAGGCCCATCCTGGGAGGATCGCGCGGCCGATCCGCGAGTGGCTGGTTACGACGCGGCAATCGCTGGCGTCACGGATCTCGCGTTCGAACATGGTCTGCGGGTTGGCTGGACGATCTTTGGCGATACCGTTGCCACCACCAGCCCGGCGGCACGACAGGCGCTCGTCGATCGGTTCCTCGCAATGTCGAAGGAGCGCGAACACAAGATTCTGTTCATCGAGGTCGCGAACGAAGGGTGGCAGAACGGCTTTGGCGATCGGCTCGAGGAACTGCAGGCGCTGGGCCGATCGCTCAACGCTCGCACCTGAGATTCCCATCACGCTCACCTCGCCGCCGCCTCCGCTGCAATGTGGAAAGGGTCTGGCGTCGATTTACGGCGCCGGAGCCGCAGACTTTCTGACCCTTCACTTCGATCGCAATGTCGAGACCGGCGACGGACGATGGGGTCCGGTACGCCAGCCATTGAAATGGCCGGATCTCTTCGCCGCCTGTCGGGCTGGCCTGCCTGACGTTGCGGCGAACGGTGAACCCGTCGGTCCGCAATCGTCGGTCGCATCCGAAGGCGATCCCATTCACGTCCTGACCGGCGCGGCCGTCACGTTCACCGCGGGACTTCCAATCTACGTGTGGCATACCGGCCCCGGGGTGCGGGGCGGCGGCAAGAGTGACCGTGCGCTCAAACGCGCTGCGAATCTTGCGGACCTTCCGCGGGTCGATGAAATGCTGCACGGCTTTGCCGCGCTGAAAAAGCACTTCCCAGCCGACTTGCCTGGCTGGTCGCGCGTCGACCCGACGGCCGAGACCAACCCGTTGCGGCTGCAGACCGACGGGGCCCTCGGGCCGGTGGACGTCGCGGCTGCTCGGCAGGGAGGACGTGTCGTGCTCGTGCCTTTCGGCATACGCGACACGCTGTCAGTTCACGCCAGCGGTGCAATTCGGGTGGAGGTGCTACACCCCGGCACCGGGGCGGTCTTAGCTGATCAAACGCTGGCAGCAGGTGAGCGGTTCTCACTTCCACGCAACCTGGCAGCGTTCGTGGTGGTCGGCCATCCCATTCGTCCCTAATCCGTCCCAGCTTCCTGCCGGCGGCATCTTCCTTATCTCCCCCCATCTCTCCTATCATTTATTGAGTGCGTTGCAAAATCGTACGTAGCGCAGGCCTTTAGACCTGCCCGGCGCCTCAAAGCAGGCCTGAAGGCCTGCGCTACGATGCGCCGCTGGAAATCTTGCAACGGACCTTAGATTCAGTACCCAGGAGGTTAGCTGCTGTGCGAGTGCGAAATCTGTTTTGCGCGTCGGTCGTGACGGCTGTTGTCCTGCAGGTCGTGCCTGCTGCCGCGGCGCCGGTTGCCGGCGCCTCGAGTCTGCTTACCGTCGGTCCCCAGGTGTTTCTGGAGGCTTGCCGTGCTGATGTGGCGAAGGCACGAGCCGCCGCGGACCGTTTCAAGGCTACAAATGCGGGCCGCGATGAGCTGGCCACACTCGAGCAGGTACCGACACGGCAATCGGACTGCTGAACGACGCCGCGTCTCGGGCGAGCCTGGCGCGCAACGTTCATCCCGACGAGGCCCTGCGAAAGGCGGCGTCGGAGTGTGAAAGCGACGTGGACAAGGCGGGCACCGAGTTGTCGCTCGATCGGGCCATGTTTGGCGCGATGTCGAAGCTGGACGTGTCAAAGGCCGACGCCGCCACTCGGTTCTACGTGCAACGCGCTCTGCGGGACTTCCGGCGAGCCGGCGTCGATCTCGACGACGAGAAGCGTACGCGAATCAAGGCGCTGCGTGAGGAGCTCGTGACCCTCGGCCAGCAGTTTGGCAAGAACGTGGCTGAAGACGTTCGGACCGTCGAATTGAATCCTGCCGATCTCGATGGAATGCCCGATGATTTTCGACGCGCGCACCCCGCGGGAGCAAATGGCAAGGTCGTGTTGACAACGAACAACACCGACTACCAGCCGTTCATGACCTACGCGAAGAGCTCCACGGCCCGCGAGGCCTTCTGGAAGGTCTATCGCCTGCGCGGTCATCCGAACAATCTGTCAGTGCTGGCGCGAATGCTCGAGGCCAGACGCGAGCTGGCGGGATTGCTCGGGTTCAGCACCTGGGCGGACTACATCACTGGCGACAAGATGATCGGCACGCGCAAGAATGCCACGGAGTTCATCGAGCGAATCTCGACCGCTGCCGCCCGGCGGGCTGCGAGCGACTACGCGCAAATCCTCGCCCGCAAGCGTCGCGACACTCCAAGCGCCGTCGGCCGTTGACGCCTGGGACAGTGCCTATCTCCAGGAAAAGGTGAAGGCCGAGCAGTACAACTTCGACTCGCAGTCGGTAAGACCGTTCTTCGAGTACACGCGCGTCAAGCAGGGGGTCATGGACATCTCGAGCAAGCTGTTTGGCGTCACATTCCGCGCCGTCCGCGATGCCGCCGTGTGGCACGAGGATGTGGAAGTTTTTGACGTGCTCGAAGGGGAGCGTGTCCTGGGTCGGATCTACCTCGACATGTATCCGCGCGACAACAAGTACAAACACTACGCGCAATTCACGCTCACCAACGGCAAAGCGGGCTCGACGCTGCCCGAGGGCGTCCTGGTGTGCAATTTTCCGAAAGCGGGCACCGAACCGGCATTGATGGAGCACACCGACGTTGAGACCCTGTTTCACGAGTTCGGGCACCTGCTGCATCACGTGCTCGGCGGCCATACGCGCTGGGCGGGAATTTCAGGTGTGGCGACCGAATGGGACTTCGTCGAGGCGCCCTCGCAGATGTTGGAAGAGTGGGTCTGGGCGCCGTCCACCCTGCAAACCTTTGCCCGCCACGTGGAGACCAACCAGCCGATTCCCTCAGACCTTGTCGCGCGCATGAAAGCCGCCGACGAGTTTGGCAAGGGCCTCTTCGTCCGGCAGCAAATGTTCTACGCCGCGACAAGCCTCGAGCTGCACAGCCGCGATCCCAAAGGACTGGATACCTCGAAGGTGGTGGCGGAGCTGCAGGAGAAATACACACCGTTCAAGTTCGTGGACGGCACCTACTTTCAGGAATCCTTCACCCACCTCGATGGGTACTCGGCAATCTACTACACCTACATGTGGTCGCTCGTGATTGCCAAGGACATGTTCACGGTGTTCAGTCGTGACGGGTTACTCAATCCGGCCGCCGCCACGCGATATCGCAAAACGGTGCTCGAGCCGGGTGGCTCGAAGCCCGCGGCCGAGCTGGTCCAGGATTTTCTGGGACGGCCGTACAACTTCAACGCCTACGAGGCGTGGCTGAACGCCAACTAACAGAGAGGGGAGGGTTAGGAGAGGCTTAGGAAGGGTTAGGAAGGATCGCATCTCCTAACCTCTCTTAACCTTTCCTAGTGTTAGTGGGGAAACTTTCCGGCTTCGAGAGCCGCTCGCAGTCGTTCACGGCTCTGGGCGAGTGCGGATCCGGGGGGCGCAAGGCTGGAATCAAGCAGCCTCAGCAGCGTGTGCGCCGCAAATCGAATGCCTTCTGGATGAGCCAGGGAGATGCCGTGTTCGAGGCGATCGCATTGATGGCGTGCTCTGGTGACCTGGTCGCTGATGTGTTCGACCGCAAGGGCGTCGCGGAGCTCGCGGAGTCGTGAAAGCAGGACCTGTTTCGGATCGTCGGGCATGTGACCAGCCGGCTGTCGGGCGAAGAGTATACGGCAAGCTGCACGGGCAGTGCGTAGAAGGGCCTGGCGGACGGGAATCAGTTAGCGCGGGGGTGCAGTCTTCGGCGCCTCGTCGTTGTCAACCATCGAGTCGAGCACCGGTTGCGCCCCGCGTCGGTCCAGCGCGCGGACGAGGGCGCCCTCGAGGTAGATGGGCGTCAGCCTTGACGCCCAGTACGCGAGATCGGTGCGATTCGGCTGAATGGTTTCGCGCGGGGACAGCAGCACGCGTCCCCCTTTTGGCGGGAGGAATTCAACCCACCCTTGCCACCGGCCATCGGCCATTTCCGATCCGCATGTGCGGGCGCGGTACGTCAGGCCGGTTGGCCCTTTGAACACGGGCTGGTACTCGAAGAGCACACTGGCCATGTGACCCTCCCGGTCGGTTGACAACGACAGACGTTTGCAAAAACGCCACCAGGAACTGTGGTGAAAACTCAGGACCTTCCAGGGTCTCACCCATCACATTACCAGCGACCGTGTAAGAGTTGCCGGGTCTGCTTGCAATAGGCCGATACTCGTCGTACGGTTGCGAATCATGTTTTTGCCGCGACGCGCCCGGAAGATTACGGTTTTCGCCATCCTGGCCGCGGTGTCGGTGGTCCAGGCACAGGACCGCGCGGCCGAACCTGCGCCGGGGAACGCGTCGATTCGCAAAGAGGATCTGCAGGCGGACCTCTCGTTTCTCGCGTCGGACGCGCTCCAGGGACGCCTCACCGGCACGAGCGGCAATCAACTCGCCGCTGAATTCATTCGTGCCCGCTTCGAGCGGCTCGGGTTGAAGCCTGCCGCGTCCGATGCCACGTACTACCAGTCCTATCAATTGATGACCAACGCGCTCGGCGCGACCAACGAAGTGACCGCGCAGATAGCCGGTAAACGCATCGTGTCGAAGCTGGGCGACGATTTTTACCCGCATCGATTCAGCGACAGCGGACTCGTCGACGGGCCGCTCGTGTTTGCCGGGTTTGGGATCGTCTCGGCCGACAGCACCTACGACGATTACCGCGGCGCCGATTTGCGCGGCCAGGTAGCGCTGGTGCTGGACCACGCTCCCGGCGAAAGTGGGTCCGGCCGGTCTCGAAAAAATCTCTTCGACACCGAGGCTGCCAGCCCGCTTCAAAAAACGCTGTCAGCCCAGGCGCACGGGGCCGCGGCCATCCTTTTTGTCACCGATGTTCACAACCATCCGAGCACAGGGGGATCGCTTGGCAGCGAGACGGCCAACGTCTGGCCCCAAGGCAGGCCCCGGATCGAACGCTACACGCTCGCTGCGTGGACCGAACGCGTACGAATTCCCGCGGTCGAAATCTCGCGCGAGTTCGCGTCGGAGCTGCTGCGCCCGACGGGACGATCGCTCGGCGAGATGGCTCGGGCCGCGGAGTCGACGACTGGACGCACACCGGTGCCGCTTGCCGATGTTCGGGTGAACGTCTCCACCTCGGTCGAGCGCACGCTCGTGGCCGATCGCAACGTGGTGGCCGCGGTGGAGGGCAGCGATCCGCGCTTGGGCGACGAATGGGTCATCATTGGTGCACATCTCGATCACGATGGGGCCGATGGCCCGAGCATTTTCAATGGTGCCGATGACAACGGCTCCGGCGTCGCCGGGTTGCTCGAGATTGCCGAAGCCTACGCGACTGCGGCCGAGGCGGGCGAGCGTCCGCGGCGCAGCGTGCTCTTCGCGGCCTGGAACTCGGAAGAGCGAGGTCTCCTCGGGGCATGGGCGTATGTCGAGGCACCGATCGTGCCGCTCGACCGTACGCTCGCCGTACTGAATATGGATATGATCGGCCGCAGCGAGGATGTCCCTTCTAACACCGATTACCGCTTCCGTGGACTCGAGGTTCAGTCGGCGCGGTCGAACGAAAACGCCGTCAATCTCCTGGGCTATTCCTACACGCCGGCACTGAGCGACGAAGTCACTCGGGCCAACTCGACGCTCGGCCTGGAGATCAAACGCCGTTACGACGATACCCCCGCCAACTTGATCCAGCGCAGCGATCAATGGCCGTTCTTGCAGCGTGGCGTCCCGGCTGTCTGGTTTTTTACCGGCCTTCATCCCGACTATCACACACCTGCCGACCGTCCTGAGAAAATCAACTACGCGAAGATGGCGCGCGTGGTGCGTCTCGTGCACCAGACGAGCTGGTTGCTCGCCGACCGCGACGCCGGTCTGCCGCGCGTGCGACGCTGACGAACCAGTCATGGGCGCGGTCGCTCGTCCGGACGTGGCGATTGTCGGCGCGGGTCCAGCGGGCGCCTGGGCCGCCGTGCATCTGGCGCGTGCGGGCGCGCACGTGACCCTCTTCGATCACAGTCACCCGAGGGAAAAGCCCTGTGGTGGCGGGTTGACCGGACGGGCCGTCGCACTCATCGCACAGGAGCTTGGAAACCTGCCCGTGCCCATGGTGGCGGCTCGGGACGCGCGCTTCGAGCGTGCCATGGCCTCGACTGCCATCCCTGCCCACGAGCGTGAGGGGAATGCCGTTTCTGTTCCGCTCATCGATCGCGGAACCTGTCCTGATAGTTCACTGCTCATCAGCAGTCGCGCGGCCCTCGATCAAGCGCTCGTGGATGCAGCCATTGAACGTGGTGCCCGGCTCGTACCCGAGCGTGTGCTGGATGTCGTGTCCAGCACTGACGGCGTGACGATTCGTACACACGCAGGAACTCATCGCGCCGGAATGGTGTGCGGGGCCGACGGGGCCAACAGTCTGGTCCGTCGTCGGTTTGCGACGCCGTTTTCGCGTCCCCAACTCTCGGTCGGGACCGGGTACTTCGTGCGCGGCACTTCGTCGCGCGATCTTGTCATTCGATGGGTGTCCAATCCACCTGGCTACTTGTGGTCGTTTCCGCGAGCCGATCACCTTGCGGTTGGCGTCTGCGCGCAGGGTGACTCGCTCACCGGGGTCGAGAGTCTCCAACGCGCGGCCGCAGAGTGGATGGCCGCAGCTCATCTTGCCGACCCTGCCTGTCGTTGCGATCGGTACTCCTGGCCGATCCCGTCGCTTCGTGTGCGCGACTTCGAGGACCTGCCGGTTGCCGGCCCTCGCTGGCTGCTCGTCGGCGACGCGGCAGGACTCGTGGATCCGCTCACGCGCGAGGGAATTTTCTATGCGTTGCTCTCGGGCGAAATGGCGGCTCGGTCAATCACTCAGGCGGCGGGCGATCCCGCGCGATCGTATCGCTCACAACTGACCGACACCATCGTCCCGGAGCTGCGCCGTGCGGCCGCACTCAAGGTGGCGTTCTTCAATGCAGGGTTTTCACGCCTGGTCGTGCAAGCCCTCGCCGAGAGCGCGGCAATCCGTGCGGTCATGGTCGATCTGGTCGGAGGGCGTCAACCATACATCGGGCTTCGGCGACGTTTGCTGTCCACGTGGGAACTGGGCTGGGCACTGCGAGCCCTTGGGCAGGGATTGGGATTCGCGACTTAAGCAGACGGTCGCTTCGGATCAAGATCCGGAGCGTAAGCGACCCTTCGACAGGCTCAGGGTCGTCCTGAGCGCAGTCGAAGGACGACGGCAACGCATGGGGGTGGGGCCCCATGCGAACTCATTAATGCTGACACCCTACACATCGAATTCCGCAACAACCGGAGCGTGGTCGCTCGTGCCGAACGCGGCGTCGACCCGGCACGTGCGGGTGCGATCCGCCAGAGCCTGGCTCGTGAGGATGTAGTCCAGACGCCAGCCGATGTTCCGTTGCCGCATGTTGCGCCATGGCGCCCACCAGGTGAACAACCCGTCGTTCAGTGGATCCATCGTCCGGCCGACATCGACGAGGTCTTGAGCGATGACCCGTTCGAGCAGCGCTCGTTCTTCGGGCCGCTGACCGATCGCGAGCGGCTTCCGCTCCTTCGGGTGCACGTCAATCTCGGCGCGCGCAACGTTCAAATCTCCGCAGAGTACCAACGAGATGCCATTGCGGCGGCATGTGGCCGCCTCGTTGACCAGATCTTCGAGGAAGCGCATCTTCGCGTCGAAATCCTTCCCGCCATTCGGAACATAGATTGAGGCGATGAGCACTCCCCGAACCCGGGCCGTGACCACCCTGGTTTCGTAGTCGTAATCAGGATGGGAAAAGTCCGGCTGCGTGTCGGGACCCGTCCGCACCAGCATCGCAACTCCGGAATATCCCTTGCCGCCATGCCAGTGACAGGAGTAGCCGTCGAAGTCGAGGATCAACGTGGGAATTTGATCACTCGAGGCTTTGATCTCCTGCAGGCAGAATACGTCGGGCCGCTCTTTGGCGATCCAATCTGCGACCTCGGCCCCGCGCGCGCGAATGCCGTTGACATTCCACGTGGCGATCTTCATGTCTCGACCATATATTATGAAACCAATTCTCGTGTCCCGCGATTCAAGGCCTCAACTCTTTTCCGAACGCACGCTTGCGTACGCCCTCGTCGTTGCGGCTGTGCTCTTCCGCTCGATCGTGTTTACGCTTTGGGAACAAGCGCGCTTCGACTCGGACGAGGCCGTCCTGGGACTGATGGCGAAGCATTTGAGCGAGCTGCGGGCCTTTCCGGTGTTCATGTACGGACAGCACTACATTCTTGGCGTCCAGGCCTGGATGGCGGCCCCGGTGTTTCGCGTGGTTGGCCCCTCGGTGGCCGCGCTCAAACTGCCGCTCGTCATCGTCAACATCGCGGTCGCGGTGCTCCTCGTTCGGATTCTGATCAAGGAAGCGGGGCTTCGCCCGGCATTTGCAGCCGTGGCCTCGCTGTTCTTCGCGCTGGCCGTGCCGGGTACGGCGAGCGAGCTGCTCCGCGCCTACGGTGGCAGCGTCGAACCAATCCTGTACGTGATCCTCATCTGGTTGGCCCGAGAGCGGCCGGTATTGCTGGGTCTGGTGCTCGGGATCGGCTTCCTGCATCGTGAGTTCACCATTTACGCGTATGGGGCTCTCCTTCTGGTCGAGCTGCTGAACCGCTCGCTTCTCAAGCCGCCGACATGGCTGAAGCACGCGGTGGCGCTTGCCGCGGCGGGGGCGACCATGACGTTGGTGAATGTCGCGAAGCAGTTCTCGAGTGCTGCCGGACCCAGGACGACCATCGAGCAGGTGCTCACCCCGGCTACCAACCTTGCCGAGCTCGATGCCCGCATGTGTGTCGACGTGGCGACCGTGCCAGCGGGACTGTGGGCGGTCGCGACCAATCATTGGGCGTGGCTGTTTGGCTTGCACCCTCAAGGGGTCGTGGAGTTCGGGGTTAATGCCTCGTCTATCCAGGGTATGCCCGGCTTGTGGGGCGTCATGCTGATTCTCGTGGTACTCGTTCTCGTTCGCCTCGCCGGTGCTGGACGCCTGTTTCTTCAATCGGGCGGGGCGGAAGGTTCGCCAACCCTGCTCGACCGGCTTAGGTTCCCAATCTATCTCACGTCAACCGGCCTCACGTCCGCGTTCATGTACGCCGTCGGCCGCTGCGGCGTCATTTCCATCTTTACCATCCGGTACGATCTGTTCTCGGTACTGATCCCGATTGGCCTTGTGGCGGCGTTTTTTGCCGTCGAGCGCCGTCGCCGACTGACGCTGGCAGCCGTCATCCTCGTAAGTATCTGGGCTCTTGCCAGCGCGCTCGGTCACGGTCGACTTCTGGCCGAGTATCTAACACGAACACCGCGCAATCGAGACCGCGAGGCGATTGCTGAGCTCGATAAACGACAGATTCGATATGGCACCGCCGATTACTGGATTGCGTACCGGCTGACGTTCCTCTCCGATGAGCGCATCATCCTGGCGGCCACCGGGGTCTCGCGGATTTACGACTACAACCGGGTGGTAGCGGCCCATCGGGCCAATCCCATTCATTTGAGTCGCCAGCCGTGTCCGGAGGGGCCAAAGATTGCCGATGGGGTCTATCTCTGCAGATAGTGGTCAGTGGTCAGTGGTTATTGCTCAGACAACAAACGTCCGCCGCCGGCGCGCTCTTGGTGCCCGACCACCTTCGGCGATAACTGGCCACTGACGACTGGCCATTGACCACTGTCTTTGGGATAGAATGGCTCCCCAGCTGTGTTTGAATCGATTTTTTCGTTCTTCTTCAAGTATCGCCCGTCGATCTTTTCACAGGGCGACCTCGCGTTCGGGGCGGCGTGGCCGTTGTCGGCCGGCATTCTCGTCGCTGCGGCCGTTGCCGGCGCCGCGCTCTTCACCTACCGTGGTGTGAAGCCGCAAACCAAGCGCGACCAGGCGGTGCTCGTCGCCTTGCGTCTGGCAGCGCTTGCAGTGATTGCTTTCTGTCTCTTCCGTCCGGTGCTGGTGCTTCGCGGGGCCGTGCCGCAGCAGAACTTCGTCGCGGTGCTGCTGGACGATTCCCGCAGCATGCAGATTGCCGATGGCGGGAAGCCGCGCGCCGAGCTGGCTCGTCAGTTCTTCGGAAAGGACAGCAAGATTCTGGAGGCGCTTGCCGGCAAGTTCGTCCTCCGCTTCTTCCGATTCTCGTCGTCGGTCGAACGCGTTCAGGGAGCGGCGGATCTGACGTTTGGCGGGACGCAGACGCGGGTTGGGGACGCGCTGGAACGGGCGAAGGAAGAGCTTGCCGGGCTTCCGTTGGCGGGTCTCGTCATGGTGACGGACGGTGCGGATACGACCGATGGATCGGTCGCTCCGGCACTCCTGTCACTCAAGGCCGAAGCCATTCCGGTCTTTACAGTCGGGCTGGGCCGCGAGAACGCAACCAAGGACATTCAAGTGAACCGTGTGCAGACGCCGCGCACCGTGCTCAAAGGCACGTCGCTCGTCGTGGACGTCGCGGTGGCGCAGGCGGGATACGGGGGGAACGAGATTCCCATTCAGGTCGAGGACGAGGGGCGGATCATCGCGCGCGAAATGGTCAAACTGCCGTCGGGCGGTGAACCGGGCACCGTGCGCGTCCACTTCACGGCGTCCGACGCGGGAGCCCGATTGTTCCGTTTCCGGGTGCCGCCGCAGGAAGGCGAGCAGATTGCCCAGAACAACGCGCGCGAGGCCCTCATTCAAGTACAGGATCGGCGCGAGAAGATCCTGTATTTCGACGGCGAGCCGCACTCGGAAGTGGCCTTCATCCGTCGGGCCGTCGCGGACGACAAGAACCTGCAGGTGGTCCTGCTTCAGCGGACCGCGGAAAACAAATACCTCAGGCTCGACGTGGACACGCCCGAAGAGCTGGTCAGCGGATTTCCCAAAACCCGGGAAGAGCTGTTTACCTATCGCGGCATGATTCTCGGCAGCGTCGAAGCGGCGGCTTTTACGCCCGATCAGCAGCGCATGATTGGGGACTTCGTCAACAAGCGTGGCGGCGGATTGCTCGCGCTCGGCGGCCGCCGTGCGTTTGCTGAAGGCGGGTACGTGGGCACGCCCGTTGCCGAAGTGCTTCCGGTCATTCTCGAGCCGGGCGGCAAGGGAGACGGCGAGGACGGCGAGCAGTACACGGAGCTCAGCGTCGAACCCACGCGCGAAGGGGCGATGCATCCCGCCGTGCAAATTGGCGCCGATGAGCGTCAGTCCACAGCGCGCTGGAAGGACCTGCCGTCTTTGTCGTCGGTCAATCCGATCCGGCGCGTCAAGCCGGGTGCCACGGTTCTCTTGAACGGTGTCGACAAGAATCGTCAAAACCAGGTCGTCCTGGCGTTCCAGCGCTACGGGCGCGGCAAGTCGCTGGTCATGCCGATTCAGGATTCGTGGGCCTGGCAGATGGATGTGAGCATCCCGCTCGAGGACATGACCCACGAGAACCTGTGGCGGCGGTTGCTGCGATGGCTCGTCGACGGCGTGCCGGGCCAGGTTGAAGTGCGCACCTCGCACGATCGCGTCGATCCCGGTGATACGGTCACGCTCCTTGCGGATGTGGCCGACGCGACGTGGGTCGAGGTGAACAACGGGCACGTCGTGGCGCAGGTGACGAGCCCGACGGGCAAAGTATCCGATGTGTCGATGGACTGGACGACCGAGCGCGACGGCGAGTATCGGGGCACGTTCACGCTGCAGGAAGAGGGACTGCATAGCATCAAGGTCGAGGCCTCGCGCGACGGGAAGACCTTGGGCACCGACACCGGCTTCGTGCGCGTGGCGCCTGGCGATGCGGAGTACTTCGATTCAGGTATGCGTGCACCGCTTCTTCGTCGGATTGCCACCGAGACCGGCGGCCGCTTCTACACGGCGGACAATGTTGCCGGCTTGGCGGAAGACATCAACTACACCGGCCGTGGGGTCACGGTTGTGGAAGAACGTGATCTCTGGGATATGCCGGCCCTGCTGTTCCTGCTTGTCGCCCTTGTGTTTGGCGAGTGGTCGTTCCGGCGGGCCAGAGGACTGGCGTGACGTGTCCTTCGACTACGCGCACCCGCCTCTGCCGCTCGATTAGTTGCGCGCTTCTGTTCGTGCTCGCACTCGCGCGTCCAGCGGCCGCCCAGGACTCGCACCTGCTCGTCGTCACCGGTCTCGAGGGTGACGCCGAGCATGGCGATCGATTCTTCGACTGGGCCTCCCGCCTCGTAGACACCGTCCGAAACAAGTTTCAGCTGCCCGCCGAACAGGTGATTTTCCTGTCTGAAAAACCGGAGCGCGATCCCAAACACATCGCCGGCCGCTCGACGAGAGATGCGATTGATAAGGCACTCGCGGGCATTGCCGCCAGGGCCAAGCCCAACGACATCGTGTACGTGGTGCTCTTCGGACACGGCAGCTCGGACGGCAACGACGCCCGGTTCAATCTGCCCGGACCGGATCTGGCCGCTGCAGATTTTGGCAAGTTGCTCGGCCGGTTTCAGACGCAACGTATCGTCTTCGTGAACACCACCAGCTCCAGCGGGGAGTTCGTCAAGGCGCTGTCGGGACCGCGGCGCACGATTCTCACGGCGACCCGGACGGGTGCCGAGCGTTTCGACACGCAGTTCGGAGCCTTCTTCGTCGAAGCCTTGACGAGCGAGACGGCGGATGGCAACAAAGACCGTCGGGTGTCGGTGCTCGAGGCATTTCTCTACGCGCGTGGACAGGTGCAGCGCGCGTTCGAAAAACAGGGGTTTCTTCAAACCGAGCACGCGCTGCTCGACGATGACGGCGACGGCGAAGGTATCCAGGATCCCGACGTGCTCAAGCCTGACGGGCGCGTCGCCGCCACCCTGTATCTTGGAACGCCGCCCATCACGGGCGCCTCGGGTGCCCCGATTACAGACCCGGCGCTGAAGGCGTTGTACGAAGAGCGGCTGGCCCTCGAGCGGCGCATCAGTGAGCTCGGCGCGATCAAGTCCACGATGCCGCCGGAAAAGTACGAGGCCGAGCTGGAGAAGCTGGCAACCGAGCTTGCCCTGAAAAACCGCGACATCAAGCAGCGTGAGGAAAAGAAATAGCACCGCCGTCGTCCTGGGCCTGGTCGTGATGGCGGCCGGCGCGGTCGCGCTGGCCCAGTCGCCTCGCGGGTTCTTCGGGTTTGGACGGAGCGCCGACCCTGACTGGAGCTCGTCGAACGTGCCGTACAACGGCCGGTTCACCTTCGTGCGTCTGCGCTACCCGACCGACTTCGGTGGCTTCCGTCGAGACCCGCCGTGGCTGCACGATTATCCGACCGCCGACACTCACCTGTCGAAGATCGTCAAAGAGATCAGCGCAGTGGATGCGCGGGTTGACGGCAGCAATATTTTTTCGCTGACGGATCCCGAACTCACGAAGTATCCCATTGCATACATGTCGGAACCCGGCTTCTGGGTCGTCGACGAGGAAGAGGCGATCGCGTTGCGCCGCTACCTCTTGAAGGGTGGGTTCGTCATTTTCGACGATTTTCGTGCCGAGGACTGGTACAACTTCGAAACGCAAATGCGTCGCGTCATGCCGGATGGGCGAATGGTGCTGCTGGACGGGTCGAGTCCAATCTTTCATTCCTTCTTCGAGATCGACGCGCCGGAAAAGTTTGTCCCGCCGTACGGCGGCCTGCCGCCCCGGTTTTATGGCATGTTCGAGGACAACGATCCGACCAAGCGCCTGCTGCTCATTGCCAACTACAATAACGACCTCGGGGAATACTGGGAGTTTTCTGACACGGGCTACGTGCCCGTCGATCTGTCGAACGAAGCGTACAAGTTCGGCGCGAACTACGTGTTGTACGGGTTGACGCATTAGGGACGCGGGGGCTGAAGCCCCCGCGCTACGGAGAGAGAGTGACACGTATGAACAACTTAGAATCGGCCGACGACATTGCGCTCGCAGACCGCATGAAGGCAGGCCGTGACACCATCATTTCCGAGCTGCGCAAGGTCATCATTGGTCAGGAAGACGTCATCAATCAGGTTCTTCTGACGCTGTTTGTCGGTGGCAACAGCATCATCGTGGGCGTTCCGGGTCTGGCCAAGACGCTGCTGATTCACACGATGGCGCGCGTGCTGGATCTGAAATTCTCGCGCATCCAATTCACGCCAGACCTGATGCCGTCGGACATCACCGGCACGGACATCATTCAGGAAGACGCGGCAACGGGCCGGCGGACGATGATGTTTGCGCCTGGTCCGGTGTTCTGCAACATTCTGCTGGCGGACGAAATCAACCGAACGCCTCCGAAGACCCAATCCGCACTGCTCGAAGCGATGCAGGAGCACCGCGTCACGATCCAGGGGCGCACCTACACGCTCGAAGAGCCGTTCTTCGTCTTTGCGACCCAGAACCCGATTGAGCTCGAAGGCACGTACCCGCTGCCCGAAGCCCAGCTCGACCGCTTCATGTTTCATATCGTCATCGAGCATCCACCCGAAAACGAGGAGCTCGACGTCGTGCGGACCACGACGGCCATTCAGGACCCCACGTTTGCGCGAACCGTGACGGGCGCGGATCTGGTGGCCTTTCAGCGACTCGTTCGCCGGGTTCCCGTCTCTGAGCCAGTCCTGCGCTACGCGCTGAATGTGGTGCGCACCAGCCGGCCACGAGGTAAGGACACCCCCGAGTTCATCAAGAAATGGGTGCAGTTTGGCGCCAGCGTTCGTGCGGCGCAGTACCTCGATCCTTGGCGGCAAGGCGCGTGCGCTCACCAACGGCCGCTACAACGTCAGCTTCGAGGACATCCGCGCGCTGGCGCATCCGGTCTTGCGGCATCGCGTCCTCACGAATTTCCATGCCGGCTCCGAAGGGATCACGACGGATTGGATCGTCGACCAACTTCTCGATGCGGTCCCCGTACCAGCGTCGGGGATGTAGGGCGACCGTTCGCAGGCCTAAAGGCCTGCGCTACGTACGACACCGACAAGGACACCCGACGCCGAGCGTGTAACGCGAGCGCGTCGGTCTTGAGCGAGCGGGGGTGGGGCCCCGCGAGCACTAAATATGACTCAACGCGAACGCGAAAGCACGATGGCCGGCGCGCAGTTTGTCGATCCGAAGGTTCTCGCACGGATCGGCAACCTCGAGCTGCTGGCGACAACCGTCGTCAACGGCTTCATCAACGGCTTGCACAAGTCGCCCTTCTTTGGCGCCTCCGTCGACTTTGCCGAGCATCGTGGGTATGTGCCAGGCGACGATATCCGACGCGTGGACTGGCGCCTGTACGCCAGAACCGATCGCTACTACGTCAAACAGGTACGAAGCCGACACCAACGCGAATTTTTCGGTGCTGCTCGACATCTCGAAATCCATGAGCTTCTCGAGCGGCGGGCCCTCCAAACTCGAGTATGCGAAATATCTGGCGGCGTGTCTGACGTACATGTCCAATCGTCAGCGAGACCGTGTCGGCCTCATGACGTTCGACAACGAAATCGTGGATCATGTACCGCCGTCGGCCAAACATCTGGAAGTCGTGTTGCACACCCTCGATCGCGTACAGGCCGGTAAGCCAGGCGGCCTTCGAGAACCGCTCTATCGCATGGCGGAGCACTTCGGACGCCGCGGCATTCTGTGTGTGATTTCAGACTTGTACGAAGAGCCCGAGAACATCATCGAGGCGCTCAAACCCCTGCGGTTCAGGGGGAATGACCTCATCGTGATGCACGTGCTGGATCCCGCCGAGATCGATTTCGGTTTCGATCAAGCGTCGAGCTTCGAAGACATGGAGAGCGGCGAGCAGATTCCCGTGGTGCCTTCCACTCTGGCCGACCAATATCGGGCGCTCGTCAAACAGCACATTGCCACCCTCCAGTCGCGGTTGACAGAGAACCGCATCGATTACGCAATGATGAACACGTCGAAACCGCTCGATTACGCGCTCTTCAGTTTCCTGGCCGCGCGTGAACGTCTGGTCCGGGTGCGCTAGTCGTTTTCCGTTTTCCGTCGTCCGTTTTCCGTGCCCGTCTGACATGTTCTCGATCGATCTGACTCCGATGACTAACAGGAACGGATAACGGAATACGGAGAACTGAAAACGGGGTTAGGTCGATAATCGAAAGGTCCCAAATGAACACGCAGCTGCGGATGGTCGCTCTGCTCGTCGCGCTCGGGCTTTGGGGGCCGTCCTGGGTCATGGCCCAAAGCCCCGACACCATTCTGGTGAACGGAAAGGTGCTGACGGTCGACGATCAGTTCTCCGTTCGCGAAGCGGTCGCGGTACAGGACGGGAAGATTGTCGCGCTTGGCACGAGCACCGATCTCCGAAAGCTGGCAAGCCCGGCCACGCGCGTGATCGACCTGCAGGGCCGGACGGTGATACCGGGGCTCATCGACTCGCACCTGCACGCCATTCGCGCGGCTCTCAGCTTTGCCACCGAGGTGAACTGGATTGGGGCCCCGTCGCTCGCCGACGCGCTCGAGCGAATTCGCACGGCCGCCCGGACAATGAAACCCGGCGCATGGCTTATCGTGGCTGGCGGATGGAACGTCCAGCAGTTCAAGGAGAACCGGCGGCCCACACAAGCCGAGCTCGTGGCGGCAGCTCCAAACAACCCGGTGTACGTTCAGCTCGGCTATGGCTGGGCGCTGCTGACGCCGGCGGCGCTCAAGGCGTTGAACATTTCGAGCGACGCGGATCTTCCCGCCAACGGCAGGCTGGATCGTGATCCGAATGGCCAGCCGACCGGAGGCATCACGGGCCCGCAGGGTGCGATTATCGCGCTCTTCGACCGGTTACCCAGGCCGACGTTCGAGGAGCAGGTCGAGGGTACCAAGAAGTTCTTCCGGGAGCTCAATCGGCTGGGCCTGACCGGTGTCGTGGATCCTGGCGGCAACAACCTGGGTCCCGAGGACTATCAGGCTGTGTTCAAAGTGTGGCGCGAGCGACAGATGACCGTGCGCGTCGCGTACAGCCTGTGCGGCCAGACTCCGGGTTCGGAGCTGGCGGAGCTCAAGGCCCTGACTTCGGTTCTCCCAATGGGATTTGGCGACAACATGCTTCGGTTCAACGGCCTCGGCGAGCGAATTACGGTGGCCATGAACAACAACGAGAAGCCGTCAGAGGCGGACAAGCAGCAGGTACTTCGAAATAGCCCGCTGGGCTGCCAGCCGTGGGATGGCCATGACGATGCATTGGTCTCGCGACGCGTCGGTGGGTCACCTGCTGGATCTGTTCGAGCGCGTCAACAAAGAGGTGCCGATTGCCGGGCTGCGCTGGTCCATCGCCCATCTGAACGATGCCTCGGTCCACAGCCTGGAGCGCATGAAAACCCTGGGCGTCGGCTGGACCGTCCAGGATGCCATGTACTTCGGCGGCGAGCAGTTTCAGCAGAGTGTCGGGGCCGCCGCGGCGCGGCGGGCGCCGCCGGTCGAGACAGCCCGACAATTGGGTGTCGTGATTGGCGCCGGCACCGACGCCCATCGTGTGGCGTCTTACAATCCGTTCACCGCGTTGCAGTGGTTTCTCGATGGCAAGACCGTCGGTGGCCTTGCGCTGCGCGGCCCAGAAGAAACCCCAAGCCGCGCGGACGCGCTCCGTTTCTACACCCGCGGCAGCGCGTGGTTTTCACGCGACGAACACTCGCGGGGTTCGCTCGAGGTCGGGAAGCTCGCCGATCTTGCGGTCTTATCAAAAGATTACCTGACCGTTCCGGTCGACCAGGTTGGCAGCATCGAGTCGCTGCTCACGATGGTCGGCGGAAAAATGGTGTACGCGGCCGGCCCCTTTCAGGCCGTGGAGGACCATCGGTAACGACATCCGTTCCATGAAGCGTCTGATCGCAGCGTTATCGACATCGGTCTGCACAGCTTCTCTGGTTCTCGGCGCGCAGGGCGAGCGCCGCGACGATCAGCCGACGTCGAGCGTCACGCCGATGTCGGTCGTTGAAGCCACCATCCCGCAGTTGCAAGCGGCCCTGACGGATGGGCGTCTCACCTCGCATGCGCTCGTCGTGCAATATCTGACGCGCATCGCGCTGTACGAAGACAAGCTCAACGCCATCATCACTGTCAATCCAAGAGTGATCGAAGAAGCTCTCGCGCGCGATCGCGAACGCGCGCAAGGCCGTGTCCGAGGACCACTCCATGGGATTCCGATTGCCTTGAAAGACAACATCCAGACGACCGACATGCCGACGACCGGCGGTGCGCTGGTGTTCGACCGATTCGTGCCACCCTACGAGGCGACGCTGACCACGCGCCTGCGTGACGCCGGTGCAATCATCATCGCCAAAACCGGAATGACCGAGCTGGCCAACTGGGTGGCTGGTCCACCAACGCCGATGCCGACCAACTACAACGCGCTGACCGGATATGGGATGAATCCATACGATCCCCGGCGCGATCCGCGAGAAGGCAGGTCGGACGGGCGCCCGGCGCTCGCGACCGGGGGATCCAGTTCGGGCATCGGCACGACCGCCAGCTTCTGGGCCGCCAATATCGGCACCGAAACTTCAGGCTCGATCCTGAGCCCGGCGACGCAGAACATGCTCGCGGCCATCAAGCCGACGGTCGGACGCGTCAGCCGTCACGGGATCATTCCCATTACCGCGGATCAGGATACCGCCGGTCCGATGGCCCGCACGGTCACCGATGCCGCCATCCTGCTCGGTGTGCTGGAAGGGGAGTCACCTGATCCGAACGATCCAGCCACGGGCCGTTGCGCGCCGCCTTTGCGCGGCGACTACACACCGTTCCTGCGCCGCGATGGCTTGAAGGGAGCACGCATTGGAATACCGCGTGCGTTCTACTACGACCCTGTGCCGGTCCCAGGGCGTCCGCCGGGCGGCGGGCTTTCGGACGCTGCGCGAAAAACCATGACCGACGCGATTGCCGTGCTTACTCGCGAAGGCGCGACCGTTGTGGATCCTGCCGATATTCCAAGCGTTCGCGCGACCGATGCGGCGAGCAATCTGGTTCTCTGGGAAGTCTGCTCGGGAACGCGAGGCGCCAAGGGCACTGACCACGAGTGCTCCACCGTCTTCAAATACGGCATGAAGCGCGACTTCAACCGATGGCTCGCGACGCTGGGGCCTGGTGCGCCCGTCAAATCGCTGAGCGAGTTGAGGGCCTTCAACCTGGCGCATCGCGATGCCGGCACGCTCAAGTACGGGCAATCGCAGCTCGACATTTCGGACGAAGTTGATCTCGAGACTGATCGGGTACGATATGAGACCGATCGGGCGAAGGATCTCAGGCTGGCTGCCACTCAGGGCATCGACGCCGCGCTGACCGAGCACCAGCTCGACGCATTGCTGTTTCCGGCAGGAGTCGGCGCCTCGATTGCCGCCAAGCCCGGTTATCCGACCGTCATCGTGCCCTTCGGCCTCGTGCCCAACGATGCGCCACCGCCGTTTCCTGCAGGTTTCGATGCGAAGCCGATGCCCTATGGCGTCAGCTTTACAGGCGCTGCCTGCGCGGAACCACGGTTGCTGGAGCTGGCTTTTTCGTTCGAGCAAGCGACCAGACGGCGCGTTCCTCCGCCGGGAATACCATAGGGAAGGTTACCAACTACAGTACGTAGGCCGGGTCCTGCTCTTTGGACACGGCGCCAGGCGGGCCTGTAAAGCAAGGCCCGCCCTACGACCTAGTGCGTCATCGAGTACAGCAGAATGTCGATGCCGACGGCATAGCCGTGGACGGAGAACTCGTAGAAGTAGTTGGGATCGTCGCCTTCGCGCTCGAAAGAGTCACCAAAGTCCGTGTTGTGCGTGGTGAAAACCATCATCCGGCCGCGCTGGTCGTAGATCGCCCGTGTGTGCACCTCCGCACTCGAGGCACCACGTTCGGACGTCGGCCCCCCTCTTCCGCCCCAGAAATTGATCGACGGAATCTGCGGCACTCGCGTGATCTCGAAGAGGGTGCGGAACAGCGGATGATCGATGGGGACGTCCACGATGGGGAATTCTGACGCAGGAAGCGCCTTTCGAATTTCGTTTTCCCAGTTGTCCCACGCAATGGGGCCCCAGAAATCATCGGCCCACAGGAACCCGCCTTTGAGCAGGTACGTTCGCAGCCTTGCCGCTTCCGCATCGTCGAAGTAACACGCCGCCGACCTCCGTCATCATGATGAACGGGCAGCGGAACAGGGCGTCTTCGGTCAGGCCGATCACGACGTGCTTGGGTTCGCCTGAATCGTTGAAGCTGACGGGAGCTTTCGTCAATTCTGACAGTCGGATGGACAGATTGACGTCGGCGCGGGGGTAATCGACGCTCCAGCCGCCGCCGTCGCGGTATCCATTGTTGAAGCCGATGCGGCAGAAGTTGAAGCGGCCGTCGAAGGTGTCGGCCGCGGGTCTGCGGAGGAACGTGCCGAACCGGCCGCCTCGCCGCTGACCAAGCAGGGCGGCGGCGCTGCACGCGATGACGACAAGGGTCACTGCAACGACAACGGCCCGTCGTTTCACGGAACCAGTCTACCGCCAATCCTCTCAATGGCGGGACCAAACAGTGGCTGACTTATCCTATTTGTTCCAATGACAAAACGGCTGGACGACGCTCGGCCAAACCAGTCGGTCGGCTGGCTCCTTTGTGCGGTTCTGCTGTCCATCGCGATTGTCCTCGGGGCCCCGTTCATTGGTGAAGTCCGGGCAGCGATTCGCAGTCTGTTTCCGGCGGGATATTCCTCCATCATTAACGGTACCGTGATCGTGCTCGTCGCGCTCGGGCTTGCCTTCACAGTCGCGCGCATGCGCGGACGCTCGACGAGGCTTCTCCTTCTCGCGGCCGCGCTGGCTCTGGGCGCGGTATATGCCGCGGCCGTCAGCACTGGCAATGCAGAGGTCGACGCGGTTGAACGGTTCCACTTCATCGAATATGGATTGCTGACGTTCTGTTTCTATCAAGCCTGGCGGGTCCGAGGCGATCCATCCGTCCTCGTCCTGCCGGCCCTGGCTGCGCTCCTGGTCGGAACCCTTGATGAGTGGTGCCAGTGGTTCGTTCCCGGACGGGTCGGCGAAGTTCACGACGTCCTGCTGAACGGTGCGTCGATTTCATGCGGCCTGCTCGCCAGCGTAGGCATCAATCCGCCAGTGCGCGTGTCGCCGAGATTCGGTCGAGGCTCCCTTTCCAGGATCGGATGGCTTGCGGCGGCCGTCGTGCTGGGCCTTGCGGGGTTTCTCCAGTCGGCACATCTGGGGCACACCATTGCAGACGCGGAGGCGGGTACGTTCCACTCACGATACACGACACAGGAATTGCAGCGGATTTCTCTGGAACGCACCGAACGTTGGCGTTCAGCCCCGCCGGAGCCGCAGGGACTGCTGGCGCGCGAAGATCAATACTTGAGCGAAGCGCTGTTTCACGTGCAGGAGCGCAATGACGGTGACGACCACACGGCGTGGCGAGAAAATCGCATTTTGGAGAAGTACGACGCGCCCGTTCTCGACATCCGTGTCGGGCCGACCTTTGCGTATCGCTGGCCGCCCGAACAACGGGTCGAGATGACCAATCGAACGACAGGTGACCGTCAGCCGTACATCAGCGCGGCACTGCCCATCCCCGTGTTCAAATGGCCGACGCGCCTGTTCTGGGGACTGGTGGCCGCCTTGACGTGTACCATCGCAGGTTCGTGTCTGGTAGTCGAACGGCGGCGACGCTGACGCGGACGCTAAAGCGTCCGCGCTACACCATCGGGATACTCAAACGTTCAGGGTACGGGAGAACACATGGACGTCCAAGAACTCAGGGCGCTGCAAACGCCCCTGAAAGACCGCTACAAGACCGATCCACCGTCTGCGATGATCACGCTTCGCGCCACGGGTGACACCAACGATGACGTCGGATGCAAAATTGCATCGGGGCTGGGTCGGGTCACGGCGGGCCTCCATCCGGCCGCCGGAGGGGATGGGACGCTGGCGTGCCCGGGAGACATGCTGCTCGAGGCCTTGGTTGCTTGCGCGGGCGTCACCCTTCGGGCCGTCGCCACTGGCATTGGCGTGACCCTGCGTCGCGCCCGTGTGACAGCGGAGGGGGATCTGGACTTTCGTGGTACGCTCGGAATCTCGAAGGATGTTCCGGTGGGATTCCGGGAAATCCGGCTGACGTTCGACCTCGATACTGACGCAACGGACGAACAGCGCGCCACGCTGATCCGGTTGACCGAGCGCTATTGCGTGGTGCTGCGGACCCTTCGCGACGCGCCGCCAATTGCGGTCACGCAGGGTTGACCGACGAGTTTTTACTCCCTGCTCGATTTTTACGACACGATGTAGCCAAATACGTCGTACTAGTTACCGAGATCGCACTGGCACAGGCATTGCTTTTGAGATAAATGATGTCCCAGCCAACTCCCCTGGCACGTCTACAAGCCATCTGGGCTCGTGCCGCCCAACGTCAGCCTGTCCTCTCCAAGGTCGCCGTCGTCGTTGCCGCGCTTTCGTTCGTCGCAGGCGCGTGGCTGGCTTACGACGTCCTGTCGGGGCTCCCGGGCCGCGACGGGATCAGGTCGCTCGGGAACATGGCGCAGGCCACCACGCTGTACGACGTGTCGAATCGGCCCGTTTTTACCATCTTCAAAGAGCAGCGTATCGACGTGCCGATCGCCAGGATTTCACCGCACCTGCTCCGAGCGATCGTCTCAATCGAAGACCGGCGCTTTTTCGCCCACAACGGGGTGGATAGCTTTCGCGTCGTGGGCGCGGCGTGGAAGAACCTGCTTCATTTCCGGGCCGCGCAAGGTGGCAGCACGATTACGCAGCAGCTGGCCCGTCAGAGCTTCCTCACATCGGACAAAACGTTGCGGCGCAAGCTCAAGGAAGCCGTGCTCGCCGCACGTATCGAAGATCAGTATTCAAAGCACGAGATTCTCGAGCTCTACCTGAACAAGGTCTATTTTGGAGAGGGTCTGTACGGAGCGGAAGCGGCATCCCAGGGGTATTTCGGCAAGCCGGCCAGCGATCTTGATGTCGCCGAGGCGGCGCTACTAGCGGGGCTGGTCAAGTCACCTTCAGCTTACGCGCCCACCACGAACCTCGCACGTGCGACAGCTCGCCGCAATGTGGTGCTCCAGGCCATGCTCGACGAGGACGCCATCGATTGAGCGGCCTGGCAGCAAGCTACGCGTGCGCGTGTCACACTGCAGCCGAAAGCCGGAGAACCCGAAGAAAGCGGCCTCCACTTCAAGGAGCAAGTGCGGTTGAAGCTCGTGGAGCTCTTCGGCGAAGAACGCGTGTACGAGGGCGGATTGCGCGTGTACACGACCATTGATCCGGTGATGCAAGAAGCCGCCGAAGCCGCCATCGCGCAATCGATGGAAGAGATTGAGGCACGACAAGCCGCCCGGCGGAAGACCCGTGCCGGAGGCCCGGAAGATCCGCTCCAGGCTGCCCTCGTCGCCATCGATCCAAAAACAGGTGAGGTCCGCGCCATGGTTGGCGGGCGCGAGAAGAAGACCAGTGGCTTCAATCGAGCCACGCAGGCGCTGCGGCAGCCGGGGTCGGCATTCAAGCCGTTTGTGTACGCGACAGCGCTCGAAGTCGGCTACTCGCCTGCGAGCCTGGTGGACCGACTCGACGAGCCCATCATGACACTTCAGGGCGAGTGGATTCCGGAGGACGACCACTCGGAAGGCAATGCCATGACGGTGCGCACGGCTCTGCGGACGTCGAGCAACCGTGCGGCCGCGCGGATGATCGAGGAAGTCGGTATCAATCGTACGGCCGAGTATGCCAAGCGCCTTGGGCTGGGTTCTGTGCCGCAGGTGCCCTCGCTGGCCCTGGGCTCGGGTGAAGTGACGCTGATGTCGATGACGATGGTGTACGCAGCGTTTGCTGACAGCGGAATGCTGCACAAGCCGGTCTTGATTCGTCGTGTCGTCGACGCGCAGGGTGTCACGCTCTTCGAGGCAACCCCTTCTTCCGAGCGAGCGGTTTCTGAAACGACGGCGTTTCTGATGTCCCACATGCTGGCCGACGTGGTCAATGCCGGTACGGCGTTCAGAGTGCGTAGTGACGGATTCACGTTGCCGGCGGCCGGCAAGACGGGCACTACGAACGACTACGTGGATGCGTGGTTTGTCGGCTTCACGCCGAACCTGGTCTCGGGCGTGTGGATTGGATTCGATCAGCCGCGCACGATTCTCCGCAACGGCTATGCCGGCGATCTCGCCGTGCCGTTGTGGGCGCGTTTCATGAAGACCGCCACGCGCAACGATAAGCCGTCCTGGTTCAAGGCGCCGTCCGGGATTGTCTCGGTCGACGTGTGCCGGATGTCAGGCAAGTTGCCCGCGCGTGGGTGCGACGATGTGGAAATTACGAACAAAGACGGAACAACGGTCAAGCGTTCCCTCATTCAGACGGAGTATTTCGTCAAGGGGACCGAACCCGTCGAATCGTGCGATCTCCATCAGGGACACTCCTTCCTCGAAGCGGTCGCCGGGGTCTTCCGAGGAACGCAAAACGTGACGCCGGTTACCGCCGACGCTGCGGGGCTGCCGCCCGCCACGGCTCGTGCCGACACCCCCGCCGCGGATGCTTCGGTCACACCCACCGCTTCGGAGCTCCCGCAGCCTCAGCCCGACAGGAAAAAACGCGGGTTCTGGGGACGGATTTTCAAAGGTAAAGACTAAATTCAGGTACTGCCGGAACGTGAGGTTCAATCGACCCATGCCTGCCAGTTCGTGCGGCGCGGTGCCGGGCAGGATCCTCGCCACACCGTGATAGCGCAGCCGCGCGGGACCTCCAAACACGAACCCGTCACCCGATTGAAGCATCAGGGTTTCGAGGGGATCCCGTCGTCGCAGCCCACCGAAGAGAAATCGCGCCGTATCGCCGACCGATAGCGAAACGACCGGAACACCACGTTCGAGCGACGCCGGAGTTTCATCCTTGTCCTGGTGGAGACCCATACGACCGTCCGCGCCGTACCAATTGATAAGGCAGATGTCGGGGTTGAAATCGAATCCGGCGGTGGCCGCGAGTCTCTGTCCAAGCGCAACAAGGTCGGGCGGGAGCTCAGGCACCGGTTTCCCATCGAAATCCGCGCGTACCTGCTCGTATTTGTAGGTTAGCGGATTCCAGTGTCTCCCCAGGCAGAGCATACGTACCCGCATCTTCCCGCCACCCCGGACGGTTGGCACATAGGCTCCGGCATCGGCCTCGACCAGCTGTCGGCATCGCTCGGCAAGGCTCTGTTGCTCATCACGGGAGAGGAAGCGTTCGAGGAAGCACGCACCCGGCGCCAGCCAGTGCATTCACACATCATACGGTGCATGGTCGTGTCGGACTGGGTATACTTCAACTAGGCTCTCGGATTTCGGCTCTAGGCACTCGGCGTTGGACCGGCCACTGGCCACCGACCACTGACCACTAGCGATGAGCTTTCTCGCCCCACTCTTCTTTGCCGCGTTCGCCGCACTGGCCGTGCCGGTGCTCATCCATCTGATTCAGCGGGAAAAGAAGCAGATTGTATTTTTCCCATCGCTGATGTTCCTGGAAAAGATTCCCTACAAGTCCGTTCAGCGGCGGCGCATCCATAACTGGGCCCTGCTTCTGCTGCGGATGGCGGCGGTCGTTCTGATCGTTACCGCGTTTGCTCGTCCGTTCTTCAATCAGGCCACGATTGCCTCAGCGGCTGCGACCGGTTCGCGCGAGGTTGTCATTCTCCTCGATCGCTCGTACAGCATGGGTTACGGCGATCGTTGGCAACGCGCCCAGGCCGAAGCGCGGAAGGCGATTGACGGGTTACGCGCCGGCGATCGTGCCTCGCTCGTGTTTTTTGCGCGTGGGGCGGATGTCGATGCGAGGTCGACGGACGATCGCGCGCGCCTGCGGCTGTCGGTCGAGCGTGCCACCGTCGGGTCTGGCTCTACGAGATACGGCCCCGCGCTCAAGGTGGCGCAAAGCATTCTGGAGCAGTCCACGCGTACGCGTCGCGACGCGATTCTCATTTCGGACTTTCAAAAGTCTGGGTGGGAAGGTCCGCAGGACGTGCGCTTTCCGTTTGGCGCCACGCTGACGGCCGTGCCCATCACCGATCCGACAACCACGAACGTCACCGTGTTGTCAGCGGCCTTCCAGCGCGAAGAGCAGTCCGGTCAGCAGCGGGTGACCGTGACCGCGGGTTTGCAGAACAGGAGCGACAAACCCGTGCCTGCACTCGATGTCGCGCTCGACATCGATGGCCGCCAGGTGCAGGCTCAACAGGTGAGCCTGGGTGCGAACGCCTCCGGTTCTGTCACATTCCAACCGCTGGTACTGCCCGCGCCAAACTCACGCGGCAGCATTCGCATCGCGAACGACCCGCTCGCGCGCGACAACGCGTTTTATTTCACCATTTCTCCCGGGCGTCCGGTCTCGGTGTTGATTGTCGAACGGTCGGGTGCGGGCCGCGATGTCAGCTTCTACTTGAGGGGCGCGCTGGGCATTGGACGTGAGCCGTCGTTTCGAGCGGACGTGAAATCCATCGACCAGTTCACCGCCGCCGATCTGGCCGAGCGGGCCATCGTGATTCTCAACGACGTGCCGCTTGGAGGCGGGTTGCCGGATCGTCTGAAGGGCTTTGTTGAAAAGGGCGGAGGGCTGTTCGTCGTGCTCGGTGACCGCAGCACCTGGCCGGACGGGCTCACCATCATGCCAGGTGCGTTGAATCCGCCGGTGGACCGCGGTCTGGGTCGTGCCGGCAGTATCGGGAGCGTGGACTTCAGCCATCCTGTGTTCGAGCTGTTTCGCGCACCGCGGAGTGGCGGTTTCGCGGGTACGCGAGTATTTCGGTATCGCGCGCTCGATGTGGCCGCGCCGGCCCGGGTGCTGGCTCGTTTAGACGATGGCGGTGTAGCCCTGGCAGAAAAGGACTCGGGACAGGGGCGCGTCCTGGTTTGGACGGGGACGCTGGACAACCTGTGGAGCGATCTTGTCCTGAAGCCGGTCTTTCTGCCGTTTGTCCACCAGGTGATGACGTACCTGGCGAGATACGAAACCCCGACACCGTGGCTGACGGTTGGCCAAGTGTTTGCCGAGCGGCGGACCGGCAAAGACCGTCTGGCGCTGACTCCAACGGGGCAGCGGATTCCGGTGAGTGGCAGTACCCCCGCGGCTCCCACGACCCCGGCCAGCGGGACGAATCCGTCACCCGGCGCACCGGGTCCGAGTCCGGGTGAGGTGTGGGTCGAACTGAACGAGCAGGGATTCTACGAGATCCGCGATACGTCGGGTGGGGACGCCACGGCCGTGTCGGTCGCCGTGAACGTGGATACCACCGAGTCGGATCTCGTGCCGTTGGATCCCCAGGAGCTCGTGGCAGCCGTGACCGGTCGGGCGCGAGCGAGCGATCCCCAGGCGGCGGCTGAAGCTGCCGAGCTGAGGCCGGCGGATTTGGAACGCAGACAGGCCATTTGGTGGTATCTGCTGCTTGCCGGCGTGCTGTTGCTGGCTGGGGAGACGTGGTTGTCGAACCGCCTTTCTCGTGCCACAGCCTGAGGGTTACCGGTTAAGATAAAAGAAAAACTTCCGAGGGCCAGGACATGCCTGACGAACCGAGAGACTCGATCGACCGCACGGAGCTGCTGACCCTGATCAGACAGGTCAGGGGGCGTTGGCGCACGAAGCTCGCGGTCCGGGGTGCCGCATTCGTCCTGGGCGTGGGCTTTGCCACACTCCTGATGTCGGCGTACGGGCTCGAGGTCCTGCGGTTTCGCCCGTCGGCCATCATTGGCTTCCGGATTGGGTTGTTTGCGGCCCTGCTCGGGTTGGTCGTCTGGTTTCTCATCCGTCCGCTGCGCCGGCGCGTCACCGACGAGCAGGTGGCTCTTTACCTCGAGGAGCACGAACCTTCGCTGCAGTCGGCAATCCTGAGCGCCGTCGATTCGACCTCCGCAGAAAAAGACACCGAATCGCCGGTGCTGGTACGGCGACTCGTCGAGAGCGCCGTTGAGAAATGCCGGAACGCCGACCTGGGACATCGCGTCGAGGAGCAACGACTCCGACGCAATGCGTTCGGTCTGGGCGCGGTGGCTGCTGCGGCGGCATTGTTGCTGCTGGCGGGCCCGGCTTACCTGCGTCACGGTGTGTCGGCCCTGCTGCAAGTGTCTCGCGACGTGCAGGCGTCAAGTCCCTATCACATCGACGTGCAACCAGGTGATGCGGCAGTTCCTCGGGGCTCCGATCAATCGATTACTGCGAAATTGATTGGGTTTGGATCGAATCGCGTCGAGCTGTTGACGCGGTCCTCGGGGGATAGCCCGTACGAGCGTCTACAACTGCTGCCGACCGACGACCCGGCCATCTTCGAGGTGAAGCTGTTCGATCTCGCGAAGCCGATGGAGTACGTCGTCGAATCGAACGGCGTCAGGTCGAACGTATTCAATCTCAAGGTGACCGATCTCCCGTACGTCGATCGACTCGAGCTGGAGTATCACTTCCCGGCCTATACGGGTCTGGCGCCGCGCAAGGTCGAGGAGGGTGGGGACATCGCGGTTCTGCGTGGCACCGAGGTTCGGCTGCGTGCGGTCCCGACGATGACTTCCCCGGCCGGTCGTGTGCAGCTCGAAGGGGCGTCGCCAATCGAGTTGACGCGCAATCAGGATGGATCCTTTACGGGGGCCTTCAAGGTCGAGAAGGACGGATCGTACCGAATCGAACTGAACGGTCCGGCGGGTGAGAAGGTGCAGGCGTCGGCGCAGTACACGATTGATGTGCTGACCGATCAGCCGCCAACCGTTTCGTTCAGCAAGCCGGGCCGCGACATGAATGCCAGCCCGGTGGAAGAAGTATTCGTCGAGGCGCGGGCGGACGATGACTTTGGCGTCAAGTCTCTCGAGCTCCTCTACTCCGTGAACGGGGGAGCGGAGAAGGCCGTCAAGCTGTTCGGCGGTGGCAGCAAGGCAACCGGCGAGATTACGGCGGGGCACACGTTCTACCTGGAGGAACTCGGCCTCACCCCGGGCGACTTCGTCTCCTATTACGCGCGCGTGAGCGACAACAGCGGCGCGCAAACCGCCAAGAGCGATCTGTACTTCATGCAGATCAGGCCGTTCAAAAAAGACTTCCGTGCCGCTCAGTCGCAGGGCGGAGGTGGAGGCGGGGGTGGAGGCGGCGCCGAAGTGGGTGCGCTGTCACAACAGCAGCGCCAGATTATCGCGGCCACCTTCAACGTCATCCGCGATCGAAAGACCTACAGTGCCTCGGAATTTCGCGAGCATCTCGTCCTGTTGACGTTGTCGCAGTCGCGACTGCGAGATCAGGTGGATGGTCTCATCAGCCGGATGAACAGCCGACTCGTCGAGCCCGATCCGAGTTTCAAGAAGATCGCCGAGATTCTGCCGCAGGCGGCAAAGGAGATGCGCACGGCCGAGGGCGCGCTGCAGGCTCAGAAGGCGGACGAAGCGTTACCGGCCGAACAACGCGCGCTTCAACATCTGCAGAAAGCTGAAGAAGAGTACGAGCTGCAGGTCCAGGTGAGTCGGCAGCAGGGTGGAGGCGGCGGTGGCGGTGCCGGATCGATCGCGAACGATCTTGCCGATCTGTTCGAGCTCGAACTGGACAAGATGGCGAACCAGTACGAAACGAGCCAGCGTGCCGATCAGCAGAACATGGACCAGCAGATTGACGAGCTGGCCGAACGGTTGCGAGAGCTGGCACGGCGGCAGGAGCAGGAGGCCGCGCGGCAGGCCCGGCGCAGTGCTCTCCAGCAGGGTGGTGGCGGCGGGAGCGCTCAGAGTCAGCGCGCGCTGGCCGATGAAGTCGAGGAGGCCGCACGGCGCCTCGAGCAACTGGCTCGGGAACGTCAGAGACCGGAGCTGCTCGATACGGCCCGGCAGCTGCGGCAATCGGCGGATGCCATGAGACGGGCTGCTGCGAGCGGTGACAAGAACGCGGCCGCAGAAGCGGCGGCGGGTCTCGAGCGTCTGCGTGAGGCGCAGAAGCGTCTCGAGCGAGGGCAGGCGGGTCGCGCGCAGCGTGACATTGCCGACTTGCGCGAGCGGGCGCAGCAGTTGGCGGCGGAGCAGCGCGACATCGCGTCGGAAGTCGATGAAACGCTGGGGGCAGGTGCGCAGTCGCCGCAGGGTCAGCAGCGCGTCGGCACCATCAATTCCCGCAAGGACGAGCTGGAGCAGAAAGTGTCGGATCTCGAACGGCAGCTCGACAAAACATCGTCCGATACGCGCCGTGAAGAAAAGGCTGCTTCGCAGAAGTTGTCCGACGCGGCAGGTTCGATCCGCGACAACAAGGTCAAGGAAAAGATCCGCTATTCCCGGAATCTGCTGCGCGCCGGTTCACCAGAGTCCCGCGGCTTCGAGCAGAGCATTGGGGACAACCTCCAGGCTCTGAGCGACAAGATTGGTGAAGCGGCCTCTGCGCTTGGCTCACGCGACCGCGCCGACAAGATGGCAGATTCGCTGGATCGCACGCGGGATCTCGTGCGCGGTCTCGAGTCACTCGACGAACGCATGAAAGAAGCCGGTCGCCGCGGACGGCAGGGCCGCGATCAGCAAGGCAACCGAGGGCAACAGGGGCAGCAGGGTCAAACTGGGCAGCAGGGGCAACAGGGACAGCAGGGTCAGGAAGGGCAAGGGGGTCAGGGCGGCGAGGGGCAACAGGCGAACGGTCAGCCCAACGGCGGCCGCGACAGCGAGGGCGCGTTCGGTGGACCCGACGGAGGGAACTGGGGTGGCGGAAACCGGCCGTGGGGCTGGTCGGGCGAAGACACTCGTCAGTTCCGAGGCGAAATACGTCAGTGGAGCAGCGAAGCGCAGGCGTTGCGCCGCGATCTTCGCGAGCAGGGAATTGACGTGGGCAACCTCGACGAGATCCTTCGACGCTTGCGCGAATTCGACAGCGAACGTGTCTATCAGGATCCCGAAGAACTGCTGCGTCTCCAGTCGTTCGTGGTCGAGGGTCTGAAGCGATTCGAGTACGACCTTCGGCGGCGAGTCGACGCGCAGAACGAGCAACTCTTCCTGGCGGCCAACGATGAGGCGCCGGCCAGCTTCCGCAGGTTGATTGAAGAGTATTATCGCGTGCTCTCGAAAGACCAAGGGCGGTAGCGTGCGTCGTCGGGCTGCGCGGACCGTGTTGGCGATGCTGCTGGTCCTGGCAGCCACCGCCGCCTACGCGCAGTTTCGGGGCGGCGGGTTCGGATTCCGGCGGATACCGCCACGCCTTCCCAAGGCTGACAGTTTCGACGGCCGCTACAATTTCTGCCGCCTCATGTATCAGAGCGCCTATCGCGAGGCTGGCGGACAGGGTTGGTCGACCGACTATCCGGACGCCGACATCAACTTTTCGATCCGGCTCGGCGAGCTCACCAAAACGCCCGTCAATTTCGACAAGCGCGGGGAACCGAACTTCCTCGTTGTGCCGATCATGAATCCCGCGCTCTTTCGCTGTCCCTGGGCGATCGTCGAGGACGCCGGATCGATGTGGCTCGAAGAGGAGGAAGTGGCGCAACTGAGGAACTACGTCCTCAAGGGCGGCTTCCTGTGGATCGACGATTTCTGGGGCTCCCGGGCGTGGGACAATTGGAGCGAGCAGATCGGGAAAGTTCTTCCATCGGGACAATACCCGATCATCGACATTCCACACGATCACGTGATCTACCGCACGCTGTTCGAGGTCGAGCGCATCCCGCAGATCCCCTCGATTCAGTTCTGGAGGCAGAGCGGGGGATCGATTTCCGAGCGAGGCTCGGACAGCGCCGACGTGCACTTCCGGGCGATCACGGATGCGCGCGGCCGCATCATGGTGCTGATGACGCACAACACGGACATTGCGGACGGCTGGGAGCGGGAAGGAGAGGATCCACGCTACTTCTACGCGTTCTCGCCGGATAGCTACGCCGTGGCCATCAACGTCATGATGTACATGATGAGCCATTGACAAGTGACGTCTAGCTGCCGCCTGTACAGTACGTAGGGCGGACCTTCAGGTCCGCCGAGCCCAAGCTGAGCCGGACCTGAAGGTCCGGCCTACGTACCGCATATAGCCGGTAGCGCGACGTGCTCGACGACAAGCCCCAAACGACCCCAGGTAGGAACCGATCCAGCAAGCCCCGGTGCAAGTGTCGGTATAATCGAGACCTTTGATATGCGTCCTTTTCGGTTCGTGATTATTTCGGCTATTGGCCTGTTACCGCTTGTAACTGCCGGTTGCTCCGACACGGAAGTCTCCAGCGCCGCACAAACGCCGGGTGGCGGGCGAGGGGCTCAGCAGGGCGCCGTGCCCGTGACCGTGGCCCCCGTCGTCAGCAAACCCATGCCCATCGAGATCCGCGTCATTGGGACCGTCGAACCGTATTCGACGGTTGCGGTCCGATCGCAGATTACCGGTCAGCTCACAGCCGTCAACTTCAAGGAGGGTGACGACGTGAAGCAGGGGCAGGTGTTGTTTTCGATGGATCGCCGGCCGCTCGAGGCAGCACTGCGTCAGGCCGAAGCGAACCTCGTGCGCGACATAGCCCAGGCGGAGAACGCGGCATCACAAGCTAAACGCTACGAGGACCTCGCGGGACGAGGAATCGCGTCGCGTGAGCAGGTTGATACCACCAGAACCGGGGCCACGGCGTTGAGCGCGACGGTCGAGGCGGATCGGGCTGCCGTGGAAAACGCGAAAGTGCAGCTGCAGTACGCCACCATCAGCGCGCCACTGGCCGGACGGACGGGGGCTCTCATGGTGCACGAGGGCAACCTTGTCCGCGCCAACGACGCCACACCCCTGGTCGTGATCAATCAAGTTGCGCCGATCTTCGTCTCGTTCAGCATTCCGGAATCCCGTCTTCCAGACCTGCGGCGATACATGGCGCTGGAGTCGCTTCGCGTGGAAGCGAGCCCACCGAACGACGGCCGGCCCTCCTCCTCAGGACGGATCACGTTCGTCGACAACGCTGTCGATCCGAATACAGGGACGATCAGAATCAAGGGAACCTTTCCCAACGACGACCGCCTGCTCTGGCCGGGTCAGTACGTGAATGTGGTGGTCACGCTGACGAGCGATCCTGCCGCGGTCGTCGTTCCCGCGGCCGGTGTTGATGCCGCACAGGAAGGACCGTACGCCTTTGTCGTAAAACCTGATCAGACGGTGGAGTTCCGTCCCATCGAGGTCGCCCGAACCAACGGCCTCGAGGTTGTCATCAAAAGTGGATTGAAACCAGGCGAAACCATCGTGACAGACGGACATCTCCGTCTGGTGCCGGGCAGCCGGATCGCGGTCAAAGAAGAGACCAGGACCACACCATGAACCTTTCCGCCTTGTTCATCAAACGCCCTGTGACGACAACGCTCGTCATGCTGGGCATCATGGTGTTCGGCATCATGGCCTATCGGGTGCTGCCCGTGGCCGACCTGCCGGCTGTGGATTTTCCGACCATTCGCGTGCAGGCGGGGCTTCCAGGCGCCAGCCCGGAAACGGTCGCCTCGTCGGTGGCGCTGCCGCTCGAAAAGCAGTTCGCCACCATTGCCGGCCTGACGAGCATCAATTCGACCAGCACGCAGGGCGGGACCGACATCACGCTTCTGTTCGACCTCAGTCGCGACATCGACGCCGCCGCGCAGGATGTGCAGGCGATGATCGGACGCGCCTCGCGTTCGCTGCCCCCGCAGATGCCGGCCCCGCCGTCGTACCAGAAGGTCAACCCGGCCGACCAGGCAGTCTTCTACATCGTGCTGAGTTCGAAGACGCTGCCGCTCTCGCGGCTCGACGAGATTGCGCAGGGGACCATTGCCCAGCGGATCTCCATGGTGAGTGGCGTTGCGCAGGTCAACGTCTTCGGTTCGCAGAAGTACGCCGTTCGTATCGATGTGGATCCGCGGCAGCTCGCGTCGCGAGCGATCGGACTCGATGAAGTTGCCACAGCTGTGGCCAACGCGAACGTCAATCTGCCGACGGGCACCATCTTTGGCGCGAGAAGCTTCGTGGTTCAGACCAACGGCCAGCTGCTGCGGGGTGCAGCGTACGGACCGACGATCATTGCCTATCGTAACGGCAACCCGGTCCGCCTTGACGAAGTGGCGCACGTGTACGACGGCGTCGAGAACGACAAGACGGCGAGTTGGCAGCAGGGCGATCGATGTATCTACCTTGCGATCCAGAAACAACCGGGCACGAACGTCGTGGAGGTCGTGGATCGGGTCAAGGCGCTGATGCCGACCATCCGAGAGCAACTTCCGGCGTCGGTCATGTTGGACGTCCGCAGCGACCGCTCGGCCACGATTCGCGAGTCGGTGCACGACGTCAAGCTGACGCTTCTCGCGACAATCTGCCTCGTGGTGCTCGTGATCTTCCTGTTCCTGCGCAATATCTCCGCCACGATCATTCCTAGCCTCGCACTGCCGGGCTCGCTGCTTGCCACTTTCACGGTCATGTATTTGTTGGGGTACAGCCTCGACAACCTGTCGCTGATGGCCCTGACGCTCTCGGTGGGCTTCGTCGTCGACGATGCCATCGTGATGCTGGAGAACATCGTCCGCCACATGGAGATGGGGAAGCGTCCCATGCAGGCTGCGTACGACGGCTCGAAAGAGATCGCCTTCACGATCCTTTCGATGACCGTGTCGCTGGCCGCTGTGTTCATTCCGGTCCTTTTCATGGGGGGATCGTTGGACGCCTTCTGCGCGAGTTCGCCGTGACGATCAGTGTGGCGATTCTCGTGTCCGGCTTCCTGTCGATCAGTCTCACACCCATGCTGTGCAGCCGGTTCCTCAGACCTCCGCAGAGCGAACACCACGGATGGATGTACAACGCGTTCGAACGCATGTTTCAAAGCTGGCTCAAGTTATACGACCGGACGCTGCAGGTGAGTCTCCGTCATCGCGCGCTCACGATGGCGACATCGATCGTGTTGCTCTTTGGCACCGTGTATTTGTTCATGGTGGTGCCGAAGGGCTTCCTCCCTAACGAGGATCAGGGTCGAATGATGGTGAACACCGAGGCCGCGCAGGGGATCAGCTTCGATGAACTGGTGCGGCACCAGCTTCAAGTCGCCAAGATCATTCAAGCCGATCCCAACATTGAGAGCGTTGGGAATAACGTCGGGATGATGGGCAACAACGCGGCCGGCAGCGGCAACACCGGACGGATGTTCGTCGAATTGAAGCCGCGTAGCCAGCGCGAGCTGTCGGTGGATGAAACCATCGCCTCACTGCGCCCGAAGGTCGCTCAGATTCCTGGGCTCCGGACGTTCATGGTCAATCAACCGCCCATCAACCTCGGCGGCGGTGGTGGCAACCGTGCGCTCTATCAACTCACGCTGCAGGACACCGACACAGCAGAACTGTACAAATGGGGCCCGGTGTTCGAGGGCCGGCTCCGCCAACTGCCGGGGTTCGAAGATGTCAGCAGCGATCTGCAGTTGCGAAACCCGCAGGTGACGGTCGAGATGGATCGCGACAAGCTGTCGACCCTCGGTCTGACCGCCAACCAGGTGGAGACCGCCCTTTACAACGCGTACGGTACGCGACAGGTCTCACAGATCTACGCACCAAACAATCAGTATCAGGTCATTCTGCGGGTCGCTCCGGAATTCCAGACCGATCCCGATGCCATGTCGCTGCTTTACGTCAGGGCGAGCAGCGGCCGTCTCATTCCGCTCGAGTCAGTCGCGAAACTGACGACAACGGTCGGCCCCGCTCAGGTCAATCATTTCGGTCAGCTTCCGTCAGTCACGATTTCCTTCAACCTCGCACCAGGTCTGGCACTGGGTGATGCGGTCACCCAGATCCGGACGCTTGCCGCGTCGACGCTACCGGCGACGATCGCCATCGCGTTCCAGGGCACGGCGCAGGCCTTCGAAGATTCGCTGCGCGGTCTCGGGCTGATTCTCATCATGGCGATCGTCGTCATTTACATCGTGCTGGGTGTGCTCTACGAGAGCTTCACACATCCCCTCACGATTCTCTCGGGCCTGCCTTCGGCGGGGTTTGGCGCGTTGCTGACGCTGATGGTCTTCCGGACCGAGCTCAGCCTCTATGCCTTCGTCGGTGTCATCATGCTCGTCGGTCTGGTGAAGAAGAACGGCATCATGATGGTGGACTTTGCGATTGACGCACAGCGCCGAGGGAAGTCGCCCACCGAGGCGATTCACGAGGCCTGTCTCGTGCGGTTCAGACCCATCATGATGACGACGATGGCGGCGCTCGTCGGGACGCTGCCGATTGCGCTCGGCCTGGGAGCGGGGGCGGAGTCGAGGCGGCCGCTGGGGCTGGCGGTCGTCGGTGGGTTGCTCGTCTCGCAACTGCTGACGCTCTACATCACGCCGGTCTACTACGTGTACATCGAAGGCGCGAGGCTCCGATTCGCCAAACGCAAGTCCGCGGTACGTGACGACGCGTACGTACCTGCGGCGCCAGTCAGTCCGGCTTAGGGTACTGCGCCGATCACGCCTTTTACCACGGAGGTCACAGAGTAGTTTAGTTGCTCGCTCTGCGTCCTCTGTGCCCTCTGTGGTGATTTCAGGTTTTTTCCGCTGGTTCCTACGTCCGACCGCGGCGATCTTCTTCACGAATGTGCATGGTCGTCCTCACCGGAAAGTGAAGCCGATTCTAGCCTTTCCCTCCCGCGACGTCGCTATAATCGGCTCGGTTGAGTTTCCCAGTACGTAGCGCAGGCCTTTTTGGCCTGCTGGCGTTGGGACGTCACGACGTATCGCATGACACACATTGCGGGGAGGGCACGATGAGCAGCGAAAGTGGTTCGAGGCATCGGATCAGCTGGTTGACGTCCACGATCCTGATTGTCGCGATGGCAACGAGCCTCTCGGGTCAGTCGGGCCACAAGAAATTCCTCGGGGGACCGTTGGTGATTGAAGATCAGGGCAGCTTTTTCATTGGTGGTGTACCGAAGATCACGGACCACGCCGTCGTGCCGCAGCCGCCGGTTGCGGGCGCGCCGCCCCCGCCTCCCGTGACCACGACGAACCAGATCACGATCGGTCAGATGTACGTGCAGTTTCAGATTCCGGCAAAACGGTCCGGTCCGGGGTGGCCGGTCATCATGGTGCACGGATCCAGTCATACCGGTGCGTGTCTGGAGGCGACGCCGGATGGGCGTGAGGGCTGGTACCCCTATTTCGTGCGCAAGGGCGTCTCAACCTACATCGTCGATCAGGCCGGACGCGGACGTTCCGGATTCGACCAGTCCGTTATCCATGAAGGTGAAGCAAGAATTGCCAACGACGCCAAGGGCGCGATGGATCTCCTCCCGGCATTCGGCCGGATCACGGACAACGGAGCCTGGACGGCGTGGTTCGGGCATCTCGTCCCGGCAAACTCGACCATTCTGACCGGCACGCTCATTCCACACGGAGACCCGGCCGATCCCAATCCCAACCCCGACGCCTATCGTCACGTCCCGCCGCTGTTTCCCCTGGGATCGGTCGACGCCAGCGTCGTCTCACGAACGGGCGCGATCGGACCGCCTCCGGGAGGGTCGAACCAGTACTTTGCGCTCGAGTATTACAAGCAGCTGGTTCCCAATGCCGAAGTGACGCTCCCGGGATCCACCTGCAGCAGCTGCGATCCGATGACGCTGACTCCTGCCAATACCTGGACGCCGCAAAACCTGGCGGCGCTGGTGGAGAAATTGGGCGGAGCCATCGTGGCGACCCATTCACAATCTGGAATCATGGGTCACCATATGGCCCGCATTCTGAAAGAGCGGGGGCGGTTGGACCTGCTGAAGGGCCTGATTACGCTCGAAGGGTCCTGCTCGCTGCCCAACAGCGGGCTCACGGCGGCGGACTTCGACAACATTCCGTATATGGCGCTGAAGGGCGACTACACGCAGACGAGCATGGTGTGTCAGGACACGGTCAACGCCATCAACGCGAGGCGCGCCAACAAGCAGGGAACCGCGAAGGCCGACTATCTCAAACTGGACGACATGGGCATTCTTGGGGTGACCCATATGATGATGCTCGATACGAAGAACCTCGAGATCGCGGACGTCCTCCTGAACTGGGTCAACAAGAACGTTCGCGCGAAACGTAACGCCGATTAGTACGGATCGAGAAGGACCTCTACGGGACGCGGATTAGCGCGGATCGAGAAGGACCTCTACGGGACGCGGGTTAGCGCGGATCAAGAAGGACCCTACGGGACGCGGATTTGCGGATCGACAAGGATCGGACGACGAGACGCGGATTACGCGAATCGTGGCGGATCCAAAGCGACGAAACGCGGCGGGATCGTGATCACTCGTTCCGCGTTATCCCGCTGCTGGTTCGAGTTCCGTTCGATGTCCGTGCGGCGCGCATCCGATCAGGATGGCGCTGATGACTGGCTGATCCGCGATATCCGCGCCCAAAATGATCAGCGTGATCCGCCGCGATCCGCGTCCCGTGATCCTTCTGATCCGCGTTCTCAGTTCGCCCAGTTAATCTTGGCGGGATCTCCGGCGTAGACGGAGCGGATAAAGGCGAGCATCTTCCAGACATCGTCATCCGGCAGCGCGTTGTAGACGGTAGGCATGGTCTGCTGCGGGATCTGACCCTTGATGAGCTTGAAAAGGGTTTCATCGTCGCTGCCGAACTTCCAGATGTCGTCGATCAGCGACGCCGCCATCCCGCCGCCGCCACCGCCGCCGTGGCAGCCCTGGCAGCCGACCTTGAAATAGAGTGCCCTGCCTTCCGCCATCATCTCCGCGTTGCCGATAAACGGATTGAGTTTCTTGATCGCGGGATCTGCTGCCGGTGCGGGAGCCGCATCAGCGGCCGGCTGCGGATCAACGCGGGGATCCGGTTGCGGTGCTGGTTGCTGCGGTGCGGCTTCCTGATTCTGCGCGGCCGAACGCGTACTCGACACGGCCGGTGACGAGGGCAACACCGGCACACCGTAATCCGCGAGGATTGCGCGTATTTCGGCGCCACGACGATCGATTGCAGCCTCGAGCCGGCTTTTGAGCTCCTTGTTACCTTTCTTGACCCCCATCGAAATATCGAACGCCAGCGGTACGCCCACTTCACTCTCAAGCGGGATGAGCTCGAGCGGCGCGCTCATCTGCTTCGCGTAGTACCCGGCAAGGGGACCCCACGGAACCGCCACATCCACAGTTCCATCGACAAGGTCAGCGAGAAGCTTGAGTGGCCGATCGCGATCGCCCCGCGGATCGAAGAAGAGCGAATACGTCGAGACATTGTTGAGAAAGCCGCGACGCGCGAGACTCTCCTCCGGCGGGGTGTTGGCATAGACCCCGAGCCGGAGGGTTTTCAGCTCCGGGGCATCCAACGATGTGATGCGGTAGCCCCGGTCCTTCCGGTAAGCGATGACGTACGACGACCTGTAGTAGGGCTTCGTCCAAAGTACGAAATCGAGACCTTCCGGGACGCCGAAAATGACGTCGCATATACCTGCGTCAATGGTGTTGCGGACGAGCCCGCGCTGATGCGGCCACCACGCGTACTCCGCCGTCGCCCCAAGATCGGCGGCAATCACTGCCGCGATTTTGTTCTCGAAACCCTCGAGTTTTTGGTTGGAGAAGGGCAGGTTGTCGGGATCGCCGCAGACACGAAGCGCTTTCGATTGAGTGAACACAGTTCCGATCGCACAGGCGTATGCCACCACGAGTGCAAGCGCAAATGTCACGTAGCTACGATTCACTCAACCCCTCAAGCTGTTGCGCGGACTCTTGTGGGTCCGCTTGGCGGGCCTTGAAAGGCCCGCCCTACGAACGTTCTGCCTTCACTTTCTGCAATCCTGCAATTCTGCAATCCTGCAATCTATTCTGATCTACTCCAATGCAAAGACGTGCAGCGTCCCTCCCACCGATGTCGCTTTGTCGAGCCCGGATTCGTACGCCGCACCGACCGCTCCCAGCGCGCCGAACGGATCCTGGCGCGAGAGATTCCCCGCAATCGGCAGCCCGAACCAGCCGCCAACGCCAGAGTAGATCGCGACGTACTGTTTCTTATCCGGCCCGACGAAGGTAATCGGGTTTCCGATCGAGCCCGAAGGCAGCCTGGCTTTCCAGAGTGGCGCGCCGCTCTTCGCGTTCACCGCCTTGAACCAGCCATCCATCGTCCCGTAGAACACGACGTCGGTGGCCGTGACCAAGGTACCGGTCCAGACCGGGTACGGCTCCGTGATCCCCCACACCTTCTTGCCGGCGGATGGGTCCCATGCCATGAACTCGCCCTGAAAACCGCCGGGACCTGGGAAAATTCGGACGTTCGCGCCTACGTACGGTGCACCAGCAATGTACTGAACCTCCGTGCCTTCGTAGTTCATGCACAGGTTGTTGGTGCCCACATAGAACAAACCCGTTCGCGGTGAAAACGACACGGGCTGTTGGTTCTTACCGCCCATGGCCGACGGACAGATCTGCTTGGTGTCGACGCCCTGCTTGGTCCGCTTGGTCGGATCCTCCACCGGGCGGCCGGTTTTCAGGTCGATGCTCTTGGCCCAGTTCGTAGCGGCCACGAATTTTTCGGCGGAGAGCACGGTTCCATTCGTGCGATCGAGCACGTAAGCAAAACCGTTGCGATCGAAGTGCACGAGGGCCTTCACGGGCTTGCCGCCCATGGTGAGATCCACAAGCACGTGCTCGTTGATGCCGTCGTAGTCCCAGGCATCCCATGGGGTCATCTGATAAGCCCATTTCGCCATGCCCGTATCCGGATCCCTGGCAAAGATCGAGACCGACCACTTGTTGTCGCCCTGGCGTGGCGTAGGGTTCCACGTTCCGGGATTGCCGGTGGAGTAGTAGAGCAAATTGAGGTCTGGATCGTACGCGTACCAACCCCACGTGCTTCCACCACCGTTTCTCCAACGTTCGCCGGGCCATGTCTTGGTTCCTTCACCGAACCGACCGTAATGCGGATTGGCCTGGTTGAAGTCCGGCGCCAGCTTGACGTCCTCGTCCGGACCCATGCTGTACGCCTTCCACACTTGCTTGCCCGAATTCAGATCGTAGGCAGCCACCCATCCACGAATGCCAAACTCACCGCCAGAAACGCCGACAATGAACTTGTCCTTGACGACAAGGCCCGCCATCGTCATCGTCTCGCCTTTGAGCGGATCGGCGTTCTTGGCCTTCCACAACTCCTTGCCGCTCTTGGCATCGAGGGCGATCACTTGGCCGTCGAGCGTGGTCATCAGGATCTTGCCTTGTGCGAAATTCACACCTCGATGCACGAGGTCACAACACGCGACCGGAACCGCGCGATCGTCTTGGACCGGCGTGTACTTCCACGTGATGGGCCAGCCTTCCTTGGTCAGATCCAGCGCGTACACGTGGTTGGGGTACGCACTGTGCACGTACATCGTGGAACCCACGACCAGTGGCTGGCCTTCGTGCCCGCGCAGCGCGCCCGTCGAGAACGACCACACCTGTCGAAGGCTCTTGACGTTCGCCGGGGTGATCTGCGCAAGCGTGCTATAGCGCGTCGCCGAATAGTTCTTGCTGGGCAGGACCCATTGATTGTCGTCCGTCTGACTTTTCAAGAGCTCCTGATTGGCAGAGATCGCCAACGGTGCCCAGAGCGCGAGAATCGCGACCGCACAGAGACTCCGCTTCATAGCCTTCTCCTTCTGGTTCAATCTTTGGTCCATCCGTCTTCATCACGCACGGGGCGCGATGGGATCGGAAAAACAGACTGGAAGCTGTTTCAGGCCGATTGAGGATGTGGCAGGCTACGCCCCGTGACCGCCCGTGTCAACAGTCGGCGACTGTAGCCCGTAGGCCGGACCTTTAGGTCCGGCAGGTCCGGCTCCACCATCCGCACCAAAACCACCATCGTGTGCGATTTCGAGATGGCTGCTCGATATCTGTTATTCACTCGATAAGTAGCCAGTTTGCAGCGGGATAGCGTTGAATTACCGTTCAGGTCCGACCCGTTTTGGCACACACCGGGTGCCGCCCTAGTTCGGCCGTTCGACAGAAAACATTTGTAATCAGTTATTTAAGAAGAGTTTCGGATTTGGCTGCGCAATTGCTCATGTTACAGCCAGTCCATGGCCCTTTCATCCCTTCAGGGGCCGCTGTTCACACACGTCTTTCTTGATTAGGTCGTATGCCGAAGCGAACAGGCTCCTTACGAGTGTTGGCAGCTCTGACTGTCGTGGTTGCCCTCGGGGTATCCCTCGACAGCCAGTCTCAACCAACATCATTGTCCCAAGAGCTGACGAATTTCCTCGCAGGTCGGTCGGAGGGAACCGTGCGAGTGATTGCTGTCGGCGACCCGGATCGGACACGCAGCGCTGGTCGTCGCGTTGGTGCCCGGGAGCGCCGCGCGCTCGCCCAGGGTGTCGCGCTCGAGGTTTCTCGTGATCAGCTCCGTCAGCTGGTCGACGAAGGGGAAGTGGAACATTTCTCCCCCGATCTGCCAGTCGTCACGACGATGGACATCACAAATCGAGCGACTGGAGCCGATCAAGTCTGGGCCGGATGGGGCGGGCTGCTGCTCGGGTTGGGTTCATATCGAGGCGTCACAGGCCAGGGCGTAGGCGTGGCGGTCGTGGATTCGGGTATCACTGCCCGACATACGACTCTCAGCCGTCAGGTTGTCGCGAGTGTTGACCTCGCCAGCACTGCGACAGGAACGGATGACGAGTTCGGCCACGGAACCCACGTGGCTGGCATCATTGCCGGTCAGGCAACCACGACCGGCGTGACACCATACTTTGGCGGAGGTACTGCACCTGGCGCTCGATTGGTGAACGTTCGAGTGCTGGGGGCCGATGGCGCCGGTTACACGAGCGATGTCATTGCTGGAATCGATTGGGTCATTGCCAACCGGCAGCTCTACAACATCCGTGTGATGAACCTCTCGCTCGGACATCCCGGTTCTGGAACCGTGCGCGATCGACCCGTTATGCCAGGCAGTGGCTCGCGCATACACCGCTGGCGTCGTGGTCGTGGCATCGGCGGGCAATGGCGGCCGGACGGCCGATGGCGCCATGGTGCTCGGAGGCATCTCGTCACCGGGCAACTCACCGTTTGCCATTACGGTCGGTGCGCTGAGCACGCACGCCACGGCAAACCGCCAGGATGACACGGTCGCGTCCTACAGTTCGCGGGGACCCACGAAATTCGACTTCGCAATGAAGCCGGACGTCGTGGCTCCAGGCACAAGGATCGTGGCGCCGGAATCACCAAATTCCTGGATTCGATCGAACTATCCCCAGTTCCACGTCGCTGGGGGAGGAAACAACGGCTACATGAGCCTCAGCGGCACCAGCATGTCGGCCGCCGTAGTGAGCGGGGGAGTGGCCCTGTTACTGCAAGCAAATCCGGGGCTGACGCCAGCACAAGTCAAGCTCGCGCTCCAGACAACGGCGACCTACATGCCCGACGCCGGCCTGATCGGTGGGGGGGCTGGCAGCATCAACCTTCGGGCGGCACGCCAGGTTGCGAGCGAGGGTCTGCTCGGTTCGTTGACGACCCGGATTGTCGGAGCGTTGGTGGGCAGTACCGGCATCAGCTACTGGGATTCCGGTCTCCTGATCGATCGCCTGTATCGCAGGGGGCCTCGACTCATCAGCAATCTGTTGGCGCCACTCGTCTGGCTGAACCCTGGACTTCTGCAGTGGGGAGATCTGAACCTGCTCGGCCTGCAGAATCCTCTCGGCACGACGACGCCCAACTACATCGTCTGGGGCGAGGTTGCCGGGTGGACGAGCAGTTACTACATCGTGTGGGGTGAAACCATCGTGACTCCTCAGAACGACTACATCGTGTGGGGAGAAGGAGGCGGCGACTACATCGTGTGGGGTGAATCACGGATGATTGACGAGCCATAACTGGGAACCACGAAGTTCGAAACACGACATGGGCCAGTCCCGTCCGAATTTCTCTCTCCTGTCGCGCGCTGGCCGGCTGTACGTCGGAATCGTCAGCCTGGCGGGGCTGGTGGTGTTTTCCCACTCGGTGTGGGTCGTCACGACCACTGACATCGACTGGCACTGGATGTCTGTTTGCGGCACTGACGGTCCTTGGCGGTGCGATCACCATCAAGGTGCCATCGCTGCTCGCGCTGCTCTCGGTGTCGGAGATGTTCGCGTTTACGTGTGTGCTGCTGTTTGGTCCAGCCGCAGGCACCCTGACCCTTGCGATCGATGGGGTGATTCTGTCGCTGCGGCGAAAGCACCGCGCCCATCGAGCCCTGTTCAATGCGTCCGAGCTCGGAATTTCCATCTGGGTCAGCTCGCACATCTTTTTCATGCTCGCCGGTATCGGCCCGCTCTATCAAAAGCCCTTGGTGCTCGGCGCGATTCTCCTGCCGATGGCCGCCATGACGCTGTGCTACTTTGTGCTCAACAGCGGCCTGGTCGCGACAGCCATCGGCCTCGAGTTCCGGAAAGCGCCTCTCGCGGTCTGGCGGCAACACTTCGCGTGGCTCGCTCCGAACTATCTCGCAGGGGCGGCCATCTCGCTGCTCCTCCTGGTTGCGCTTCAACAGGCGGGTCTCAGTGCGGTCGCGCTGATTCTGCCGTTGCTGCTTCTGTCTTACACGACCGTCCGAACGTCGCTCGGCCGTGCTGAGGACGCGGACCGACATGTTGCGAAAGTGGATCGGCTCTACCTGTCGACGATCGAAACACTCGCGACGGCTATCGATGCGAAAGACGAAGTCACGCACGGCCACATCCGCCGAGTACAAATGGGCGCAGTCGGTCTCGCGCGCAAACTGGGGGTGCACGACGAAGCGACGATCAAGGCGATCGAGGCGGCGGCGCTGCTGCACGATACAGGCAAGCTTGCGATTCCCGAGCACATTCTCAACAAGCCCGGGAAGCTCACGACGGAAGAATTCGAAGTGATGAAGCAGCACGCTCGGATCGGCGCGGAGATTCTGGCACCTGTCGACTTTCCGTTCCCGGTCGTGCCCATTGTCCGCCATCATCATGAGAACTGGGATGGCACGGGGTATCCGGACGGGATTTCGGGAACGGAATATTCCGATCGGGGCCAGAATCCTGTCGGTCGTCGACTGCTTCGACGCTCTGACATCCGATCGCCCGTATCGACGGCGGATGAGCGACGAGATGGCGCTGGCCATCTTGCTCGAACGCAAGGGCTCGATGTACGACCCCCTTGTCATTGACACGTTCCTCGCGGTCTACCGCGACATCATGCCGCGAGAGGTCGAAGCATCAGAGCCGGCAAGGCCCGAAGTGCCGGATGTCGCGTCACCGATCGGCGTCATCGATCGCAGTCTCCGACGTCGGCGTCCAGCACGCACGCGGAAGACATCCTGGCCCTGACGAGCCTGAGCCGCGCGCTGTCCTCGGATGGCAGGGTCACGGACACGTTGGCCCTGGTGTGGAGTTATCTGCGTCGCATGGTTCCCGCGACGATGGCCGGGTTTTATGCCATTGATTCGGCTGGCAGTGTCACCTTGCGTCATACGTGCGGCACGGTACCCACCGGGCTGCAGGGATTGTCCATCGCGGCTGGCCATGGTGTGAGCGGGTGGGTCGCCTCGAATCGTCGACTGATGATCAACTCCGACGCCTCGCTCGATCTTGGACAGGCCGCGTTGACTGCCGTTCCACCGTTGCAGAAGTGCCTCAGCGTTCCCTTGCTCGACGGAGAAGTTCTCACTGGCGTGCTGACGCTCTACGGTGAGTCCGCGTTTGAAGAGGAGCACGGCAGACTGGTCCAGGCCGTCGCACCACATATTGCCGAGTCGCTCAAGCTGACCCTGGGCCGCTCGGCCGCGCAGTTGACCGGAGTCGCCCCCGCGACACCCGGCGTCGGACCTGGTGATTCGAGACGTCGGGCTCTGCGCGTGGTAAGCAGACGCTGACTCGAGAGCTCCGTCGCTTGACGGACTTTTCCAGCACAGACTAGGATGCGGCGCCGGTGGCCGATCCGCATCGCCCAAACACGCGCCCCTTCCCTTCTCACGCGTGGCATCTTCTCGAATGAGGCTCTGCTGATGTCGGCAGCCGCGGACGGCCGGCCGTTTTACACACGCCTGTACTTTCAAGTCCTCATTGCGATCGCCTGCGGCGCGCTTCTGGGATTCCTGCGACCTGAAGCCGGTTCGGCGCTGAAACCGCTGGGGGATGGCTTCATCAAGCTGATCCGGATGATCATCGCGCCGGTCATCTTCACCACCGTGGTGGCCGGCATTGCCACCATGGGCGATATCAAGGATCTCGGGCGCATCGGCATCAAGACGCTTCTGTACTTCGAGGTGATCACGACGCCTCTCGCGCTCCTCATCGCCTTGATTGTGGTGAACCTTCTCGAGCCTGGCGTCGGCATCAACGCGGACCCGGCCACGCTCGATGCCAAAGCCGTTGCGGCGTACGCGTCCAGCGCGCAGCAACTCTCGACGATCGAGTTCATTCTCAACATCATCCCGACGACGCTCGTCGATGCCTTCGCACGCGGTGAAATTCTCCAGGTGCTGCTCGTGTCGGTCCTGTTTGGACTGTCGCTCCTCTTTCTGGGGGAAAAAGGGCGACCGCTCGTCAACTTCATCGAGCAATGTTCGCAGGCGCTGTTTGGCATGGTCGGGATCATCATGCGCGCGGCGCCCATCGGCGCCTTTGGCGCGATGGCGTTCACGATCGGCACCTACGGGATCGGCACACTCCTCTCGCTTGGCAAGCTGATGGGCGGCTTCTACCTGGCCTGTCTGCTGTTTATTTTTGGCGGCATGGGCGTGATCGCTCGGGCCGCCGGCTTCAGCCTCTGGAAGTTCCTCAAGTACATCAAGGAAGAAATCCTCATCGTGCTGGGGACTTCATCGTCTGAATCGGTGCTGCCGCGGGTCATGGCCAAGCTGGAGCATCTCGGCTGCGCCCGGCGCGTCGTCGCGCTGGTTGTCCCAACCGGTTACTCGATGAATCTCGACGGGACGTCCATCTACATGGCCATGGCGGCCATCTTTATCGCGCAGGCCACCAACACGCCCATGTCGATCGGGCAGCAATTGGGCCTGATGGCGCTGCTGCTCCTGACCTCCAAAGGGGCGGCGGGCGTCACCGGGAGCGGGTTTGTCACACTGGCGGCGACCCTTGCGGCTTTTCCTGCCGTGCCCATCGCCGGACTGGCACTGCTGATTGGAATCGATCGGTTCATGTCTGAGGCGCGTGCGATCACGAACCTGATCGGTAATTGCCTGGCCGCCGTCGTGGTCGCCAGGTGGGACGATGCGCTCAACACCAGGCGAATGACACGAATTCTGAACGGTGAAACACCTCAAGAGGCCGATGAGCCTGAAGAAGTGCTGATCGCGGAGGCGCAGCGGGTCAGATCGTAACGTGGTGAAGCGTTTTCACCACGGAGGTCACAGAGGTCGCGGAGTGCGCAGAGAATTTCTGGTAGATCCTCTGCGGCCTCTGTGATCTGCGACTCTGCGGTGAAAACTGAGGTCTCCGAACTGCTCGAGAGGAACACCCATGGAACTTGATTTCGTCTCGGGCCTCTTCGTCTTCATGCTGGCCACATTCATCGGCCTTGACGTTATCCGGCGCGTCTCCCGGCTGCTGCATACGCCGCTGATGTCCCTGACCAATGCCATCTCGGCCATTGCCATCGTCGGGGCAATCATTGTCACGGGCGAACAGCAGACGACATTGAGCACCGTCCTGGGTGCGATCGCCGTGTTTGCGTCGACCACGAATATCGTCAGCGGATTTCTCATCACCGACCGGATGCTGAAGATGTTCAAGAAACGTGAGCCTGGCAAATGACCGTCGAGACGCTGATACAGCTGATCTACCTTATCTCGACCGGCGCGTTCATTCTGTCGCTCAAATGGATGAGCGACCCGAAGACGGCGCGTTACGGCGTGTTTGCCGGCGTCGGGGCGATGGCCCTCGCCGTCATCGGGACCTTGCTCGGCCGCGAGATTGTCGCGTTCCACTGGATCGCGATTGCATTAGTGCTGGGCACGGCGGTCGGTGTCCCGCTGTCCTGGGTGCCACTGACCGCTGTGCCGCAGCGGACGGCACTCTCGCACGCGTTTGGCGGCCTGGCCGCCGGCCTCGTGGGGACCGCCAAGTACTACATGTGGCTGGGAGATGGCGGGCTCACGAAGTTCAGGATGACCGCCATCGGGTTCGAGGTGCTGCTGGGGTACCTGACCTGTACAGGCAGTTTGATGGCGGCGGGGAAGCTTCAAGAAATCATCCCGACCCGGCCGCTGACCTACCGCAACCAGAACGTCATCAACCTGGGCTTGCTGGCGCTGGCGGTGATCATTGCCGTGACCCTGGTGTTTCGCCCTGAGCTGTCGTGGCTGTTCCCAGCCATCATCGTCCTTTCGCTGCTCTTTGGCGTGCTGCTCGTGTTACCGATTGGCGGGGCCGACATGCCCACCGTGATCTCGCTGCTGAATTCTTACGCGGGACTGTCTGCGGTCGCCATGGGCTTCGTCATGGAAAACAAGCTGCTCATCACGGCGGGGGCGCTCGATGGATCGTCGGGTCTGATTCTGTCGATCATCATGTGCCGGGCGATGAACCGTTCGTTCACCAACGTGCTGTTTGGCGCGTTTGGTCAGGTTCAGCCTCAGTCGGCCGCGGTCGAGCAGCGGACCGCCAAGGCGGCCACGGCAGAGGATGCCGCCCACCTCCTCGAGAACGCCAACAGCGTCGTCATCATCCCCGGATACGGCATGGCCGTCGCGCAGGCCCAGCATCGGGTCCGCGATCTTCGCGACGAGCTCACCAAGCGCGGAGTCGATGTGAAGTTCGCGATTCACCCTGTCGCGGGGCGCATGCCGGGTCACATGAACGTCCTGCTCGCCGAAGCAGAAATCCCGTATGACAGCCTGATTGAGATGGACGACATCAATCCCGACATGCCGCAGGTGGATGTGGCGCTCGTGATTGGGGCCAACGATGTCGTCAATCCTGCCGCACGGCGTGATCCCAAGAGCCCGATCTACGGGATGCCCATCATCGACGCGGACAAAGCCAAAGCCGTCCTGGCCATCAAACGAAGCATGAACCCGGGCTTTGCCGGAATCGATAACGAACTCTACTTCGCCGACAACACGCTCATGCTCTTTGGCGATGCCAAGACGGTCGTTGGGGATGTCGTCAAGGAGCTCGCCGGCGAGACCGCCCATTAGCGTGTTCAGCTCTGCGAACGACCTCCACTTTTGTTATTTCCTCATAACTCATTGCTTGCAAGCCATTTACAGTCCTGCGCACGCTTGCATTGTGTCCCGGGATGAACCACGGCTCGGATGAGTCATCATCATCTAAGACTGTAGCGGATTGATACCATTGCGGTTAGCGGCTTGGAGGAAACGTGGCAGCTATGTTGCGTTTTAGTTGTTTACATCGACGACTTATCAATGTCACTTCCAGGCGCCTCTGGGCGCTCCAGACCTGTCGACTCTGCCGCAGCCGACGCAGCTCATCATCGTGCGCCGCGGTCGTCACAGCACGTTCCGGCTGCTCGAGCGAGAATTTCGCAATGATCCGACCGTGCGGATCATCTGGGATCGACGCTATCGGGACAGGCGGGACACCAGTCAGACGGTCGGGGACGAACGTCGTCGCGCCGACCGCCGCGCACCGGCGCCGACGGTGTGGCCGGAGACGAATTACTTCGTCGTGAACATCGGGTAAGAAAATCTACGCGAACTGAAAACTCAAAACTACGAGTGCCAGTCGCTTTCACCGTAGCGCGGACGCTTTAGCGTCCGCGTGTCCTTCGTGCGGCGATTTGCTGTCCGGTGGATGCATCATTGGCTGTGACATCCTCATGTTCCACATGCGGCCGAGTGGGCCAATTGGTGGGACCAGCCTGAAGAATACCCGGAAGGACACCGGATTCGACCCGTACGCGGGCTCGAGCACTCGGGGCACGCCGTGGAGCGTGATGTCGGCGCCGAGTCCGCCCGGTACTCCATGCCACATCAGGACGTCGAAGATACCGCCCATCGTGAAGGTCGTGACGGGGTCGTCCTGGTCATGCTCCACAGCTTCACCAATGAGCTTGTCGGACTCCACCTGGAGCGTCTCGAGCCGCGAATAGAGGGACAAACGCCCGGATCGCCTCGAGGCTTCCGCCAGGAGCGCATGACGGTCCCCATGATGCGTCACGTTTTTTCCGATCGCCACAAACGCCGCGGTGTAGTTGTCGTTCCGTAGCCGGAACCAGCCGACGGATCCGGTGGTTCGAGCAACGGTCCCCGGTTCGAGCGGTTCGGGATCCACCAGCACGCCGTGAGACAGCTGAAACTGCCAGTCACCTGGCTGAAACCAGACGCGAGCGGACCATGAGTCGAGCGCGCCAGGATCCATCAGGTCCCACCGCTGTTCGTCGGGCTCGCGACCGTTGAAGGCCGAAGCTTCGACCACCCACGGACCGCGATCGAAGGTTGCCGTGACCACGCCCATGGAAATGTGCGTCGAGTCGAAGATGTGGTGGCCGAGCGGTGCCGTTGGATTCTCGACGGCCGTGGGACGGTGCATGAACGCGACCGGGCCCAGAGCAGGCTCGCCAACCGGCGCGGCGCCAATCGCGAGGCCGGTACGGTTGGTCAGTGCGTAGCGCCAGATGAAGCCGGCCTGAACGAGAAGATCATGGGGATGCTGACGATCGACCAGGGGTTGGCCGTCGAGCGTTTCACCAACCTGAAAGATTTCGCTGTACCCGTCACGCCCGAGGGTTGCCGGCTCGAGACTGAACATCGCGGTCACCATCAGTTCATGTCTTCGCGCCTGCCGGCCCCACATGCCCATCCACCAGTTTTTGACGACGCCCTCCGTCTCGCCGCGCGGGCTGCCCTGTATGTTCAACATGCCGAAGAGCGCTCCATCCTGCATGAAGTGCCATGGCGATGTCGCTTCCGCCTCTGCCTGCCGGTGTGCGCGTGGTCGTCTTTCTGTCCTGGGGATTCCGGCGCAGCCGGTGACGGTTGTGCGGACGCCTGCTGCGGCACGCTGAATGCGATGAGCGCCAATATCGACGAGAATGACCGTTCGACGGAAGGGTGCACGCGCAGTCTTATCGGCCGTTCAGGATGGCACTCGCACGAAAGAGCGGATCCGCCGACTGGAGGATGATCTGTCGTAATCGGGCCGGGTATTCCGCGTTATTGTCCAGGAACCTGCGCACAGTGACGGCGGCTGTGTGCGAGTTGTGGTTGGTCAACGTCGCATCCAGCCACCGCTTCGGGAAGAAGATGTCTCCCGTGCGCTGAATTTCTCGAAGCAGTTCGAGACTGGGACGGATGTATCGCTGCGAATCAGGCGCCCTGAGCGGGTGATGGAGATACGCGACACCTTCCAGCACCCATGGTTCGTGACGCCGGTTGTTGACGTCGGCAAGGCCCGCGAAAAATCGATCCCGGGCCGCACCGTCTGCCGATAGCGCGGGCATGACAAACCGAAATCGATCGCGCCTGTCAGGATTGCGGATGCGCTCGAGCTGACCCTGCAGGATCTCCTCCCATGCCGGCACTTCACGGACAGCCAGTTCGAGGGCCAGGACGCTTTCGTCATTTTCCGAAAGCATCAACCCGGGAATCGACTCCTGCCGACGCCAGACCCGTTCCAGAAACCCGACTGTTTCCGTCCCTGACGCAACGTTCCGCAGCGTCGAGAAGTAGGCCGATTTGAGGCTGGTCGATTGAGCTCCGGCCAGACCGGCCCGCAGCAGCGACTCCAGCCTGGGTGTCAGCTCCTCGCGAGCGGGGCTCGAGAGCAGCCGCCAGTACGCGGCGCCGATGTATCCGAGAATCCTCTGAACGTTGAGCTCATCGGTTTCGGTGGAGAGTGCGCGCAGGCTACTCTCGACGAAATCGTGCGGGGTCATGCGCCGGTCGAGGACTTCGTCCCAAAGGATCACCCATGCGCTGCCCCGGACGAGTGCGTCCGAGACCCTGGGCAAATCGGTCAATAAAACGCGGCGACTCGCCTCGTCCAGTACGAACCGGCCATAGCCAAGCTCTCCGCCACTTGGCAGCACGAATCGGGGTGTTGGCAATCCTGCGACCTCCGGTACCGGCGTCTTCGACTCGGCGAGTCTGACCGTCACTGTTTGATTTCCTGATCGTACCCAAGGACGAGCTGCAGGCGCTGGCTCCAGACGAGACCCCGCTTCCATGGATCCGACTGAGTCAACTCGAGCACCGCAATCCGCCCCTCGTCACTTTCGAGCTCGACGCTGACGGTCGGGCGCGCAGCCTGTTCGACCCAAATATGACTCCACGTCGGGAGGTCCTCGTCGGTCAGGCCATCCAGCAAGCCGATGAGATCGGGCCATGTGGCGTTGCTGAAGGCAAAGCGCTTGAGATACTCGCGCAGACCGTCCCGGAGCGCGGCTTCGCCCATCAATGTTTCGAGCTGCCGCATCACGATTGGCGCCTTCTGATAAATGATGGCACCGTAGAGGCTCCCGGCCTCTCGAAGGTTCTCGAGACGCTGACGAATGGGATTAGCGCCTGCCGTGCGGTCCACCTCGTAAGCCCCCGGGTGGTGCGCCATGAGGAATCGCAGCTCGTGATTCAACTCGGGGAACGAAGGGTTCACGATCTTGGCCGCGAAGAAATTCGCAAACACCTCCTTCATCCACACATCGTCGAACCATCGCATTGTGACGAGATCGCCAAACCACATGTGCGCCGTTTCGTGCGAGATGGTGCTCGCGCGCGCCAGTTCCTGATCTTTGGTCGCGGTCTCATCGAGCAAAAGACTGGACGCGTTGTAGAGAACGGCTCCCGCATGCTCCATGCCGGAAAACTGGAACGAAGGGATGAGCACGAAGTCGAACTTGCCAAACATGTATGGGATGGCCGTGTACTCTTCCAGCCACCAGAGCGCTCGTGCGTGGAGATCGAAGATGGCGTCACGGTTTCGTGTCAGCTTCGCGTCGTCGGTCTCTCGATGAAACATGCGAAGAAGACGCCCATCGCGTTCGGCACGCTCGATCTGGAATCGACCGGCCGCAAAGGCGAAGAGGTACGTCGGTAGCGGCTCGGTCTCAGCAAAGCGGATCGAGGCGCGGTCTCCCTCGACCTGTCGTTCGAGCTCGGCGCCGTTCGCGACGACTTCCCATCCAGCCGGCACGTCGAGCGTCAGACTGTAACGGGCCTTGAGGTCAGGCTGATCGAAACAAGGAAACGCGAGGTGGGCACGCGCCGGAACGAACAGTGAATACAGATATTCGGCGTTCCGGTTCAAGGCTTCGTCCCCGGCGGTGAATTCGATCGCAATTTCGTTGACACCCACCCGCAGGGCAGATGAGGGAACGACGAGGTGGCCATCGACGACCTCATATCGCGATGTCACTCCGTCGACCTGTAACGAAGACACCCCACCGCTCGCCGGCGCGAAGTCGAGGATCAACGATTCGGGGACCTCGCGCAGAACGAACCGAATGACTTCCCGGCCACGAACGGGAACGTTGAGATCGATGGGGATGTCGAAGGTGAGCTGGTAACGAAGCTCGTCGATCGTTCGCGCCCGGATGGCCGCAAGATCGGCCGAGATGCCCGGCTCACGGAATGCGGAGCGCATCGGGGACGACCTTCGTGCCGGCCCGGAGACGATGGCCAGCCATGAGAAGACGATGAGCACGCCGGCGGTTGCCGCGAGCAGGGACGTCCAGCGAGACGTCATGAAGGCTTTTTAGTTCGGGCGCGCGGCATTTGTCCAGGTCTATAATCTGCCTCATGCTGCGTGGCCTCGTGAGTCTTCTCGTCCTCGCTGCGCACGCGATCAGTGTCATGCCGGCCACTGCGCAGTCCGGCGGCACGGCGCGTGTCCGCACGCGGTCCTACTTCTTCAAGGAAGCGGGGCACAACTCCGACTACAAATTGTTCGTGTCGACCCGATATCAGTCCGACATGCCGGCACCCCTCGTGGTGGCACTTCACCCCTTCAACACGGCGCCACAAGGGATCATGCTCTACCAGGGCCTCATGGATTTGGCGGAAGCGCGCGGGTATATCGTCGTTGCGCCTTCAGGCCACAACTTGCGAGCGTGGTACGGTCCAGGGGGTGAGTTGAGCGAGTTGGACATGCTCAACGTTCTTGCCGCGGTCCGCGATCAATACACGGTCGATTCGAAGCGAATCTACCTGATGGGCCACTCGATGGGCGGAGGAGCCACGTGGTATTTCGGCATGAAGTATCCGGACCTCTGGGCAGCGATTGCGCCGGTTGCGCCCGCAATTTCGTCGAGTCCGGATGATTTGACGGCGATAAAGGACACGTCGGTGATTGTGGTTCAGGGCGACGCGGATCCTTCAGTGAATGTTGTGGCCACACGTCGCTGGGTCGCCAAAATGAAAGAACTCGGCATGACCTACGAGTACGTCGAGATTGCCGGCGGCGACCATACCTCCATCATCAGCCGATCGCCGGACAACATGCGTCGGATCTTCGATTTCTTCGATAAGGCCCGCAAGAAGTAGAGGCGGGTCTTTCAGACTCCCGAAAAAAATCAGACACCGCCGACCCCTAGGGAATCAACAACACCTTTCCCGTCGTCTTTCGCGCTTCGAGGGCCCGATGCGCCTCGGCCGTTTTCGCCAGCGGGAACTCGAACTCCATCCGCAAACGAAGTCGCCCGGAGCCGAGCCATTCAAACAGCTCGCTGGACCGCTCGAGCAGCTCGTCACGCCGCATGCTGTAGTGGACGAGAGTCGGCCGGGTCAGGAAAAGCGAACCCTTCTGGCTCAACACGAGAGGGTCGACCGGACCGACCGGCCCGCTCGACTGGCCAAACGTCACGATCATTCCCCGGGGCATCAGACAATTGAGACTCTTCGCGAATGTGGCGTGACCCACCGAGTCGTACACGACCTGCACCCCCTTGCCGTCGGTCAGTCGTTTCACCTCGGCCTCGAAATCCTGCTTTGTGTAAAGGATGACTTCGTCGGCGCCGGCCTCGCGCGAAAGCACCGCTTTCTCTTCGGTGGAAACCGTTGACAAGACTCGCGCCCCGCGGCTCTTGGCAATCTGTGTGAGCAGAAGACCGACGCCGCCAGCGCCCGCATGGACGACGCACGTATCGCCGGGTTTGAGGGGGTAAGTGGACGACGCCAGATAGTGGGCCGTCATCCCTTGAAGCATGATCGCCGCACCTTGTTTCGTCGAGATGTTGGCTGGCAGGGTCACTACCCGCTCGCTGGGGACGGCCTGGTACTGCGCGTCACTACCGAGCGCGCTGGCAAATGCGACGCGATCACCAACCTTGAGCGCCTGAACGTCGCCCCCGACGGCCGCGATGGTGCCGCCGGCTTCCTGACCGAGTGTCAGCGGCAGGTCAACCTTGTACAACCCAATCCGATGATAGACATCCACGAAGTTCAAACCGGCTGCATCGATTTTGACGACAACCTCCCCGGGTTTTGGAGTCGGATCGGCGACGTCTTCGTATCGAAGTACGTCGGGACCACCGAACGAATGCACGCGGATGGCTTTCATGACAGCCTTTCGGCGGGCTGAAGCCCGCCGCTACGTCTATCGCTGACGGCCGAATGTTTGCCGGGATTATATCAATGGTATCGTGCGCACATGCGGGCGGGTTTTGTTGCGGTTCTCGCAGCCGCGTTGAGTGGCGTTGCCCTCTGGTGGGTGATGCGGCCCGTCGACTCTCCACCTCCGCCTCGGATGGAGCTGGTGCTGGGCCTCCCCAACGATCATCGCGTTCACGCGTTGACCCTGTCGCCCGATGGGCGCCTCATGGCATATACGACCGACGCTGGAGGGCCGTCCCAGATTGCGCTGCGCTCGCTCGATACCACCAAACCTGTTCTGCTCGAGGGAACGACCGGAGCCCACCACCCATTTTTCTCGCCCGATGGGCGATGGCTGGGCTTCTTTGCCGATGGCAAGCTCAGAAAGATCCCAACCGAAGGTGGGACGGCTCGGGATGTGTGCGATGCGCCGGTTGATTCTGCCGGCGGCGCCTGGCGCGCGGACCATCGCATCGTGTTCGCGCCACTCGACGGTCGCGGTCTCGTGACCGTCGATGCGGATGGCGGCAAGCCCGAAATCCTCACACGCCTCGACACGGCGCAAGGGGAGATTGCGCACGGGTGGCCGCACGTTCTCCCCGAATCCGGCGGACTGATCTTCACGATTGCCAGGCGAGACAAGGATTCACGTATTGCCGTCCTTGGGCCCGACGCCTCGGCCCCGCGCTTGCTGCTTCCGGCTCACGGTCCGGCGCGGTACGTCTCGTCGGGACATCTGGTGTACAGCTTCATCGGGCGATTGTTCGCGTTGGCATTTGACGTCTCAACGCTCGAATCGCAGGGCGGGCCGATCCCCATCGCGGACGATGTTCAGGCGTCTCCGCGAGGATTCGACGCCCTCGGGCAGGCGGTATTTGATGCTTCCCGGGGCGGAGTGGTCGCGTACCTTCCAGGGTCCGAGGAAGCGCCCACGAACGAGCTGGTCTGGGTCGCGCGAGACGGTTCGGCCGAGGGGTTGTCATCGCCCACAGGTGTCCATGAGACCCCGCGCGTGTCGCCGACTGGTACCCATGTGGCTGTGGTTGTTCGCAATGGACCGTTCAGTCGTGACGTGTGGGTGCATGAGCTGTCGAGTGGCCGGCGCACGAAGTTGACCAACGAAGGCAGCCAGAACCATTCGCCTGTCTGGGCACCCCACGGCCGGGAGCTTGCCTGGGCGTCGAATCGGTACCGGCCTGCAGAGCATTTATGTTCAGCCGCTGGCTGCCAATCACGGGGCACGGCTCCTGCTCGGCGGGCAGGACACGCACAATCCGGCCTCGTGGAGTCGTACGGGAACACTGGCTTTCTACGAAGTCTATGGTTCCGCCGGACGCGATATCTGGCTCCACCTCCCCGATGGTCGCACGCGACCAGTCGTGGCCACGTCCGCCAACGAGCGCGCGCCCGCGCTGTCACCAGACGGTCAATGGCTGGCGTACACGTCGGATTCATCAGGAACCGACGAGATCTACATCCAATCCGTCGATGGAGGCCCGTCATCTCGCGTCTCGCTGAATGGCGGGACTGAACCGATGTGGTCGCGTGATGGCCGTGAACTGTTCTACCGGCATGCCGATCAGATGATGGCCGCCCCGATCGTCACCAAGCCGTCGTTGCAAGCAGGAACGGCCGTGCGCCTGTTCACCCGTGATTTCCAATTGGATCCCGGCGACAACCTGCCGAACTACGACGTGGCCCCGGACGGCCGCTTCCTGATGGTGCGCCGGACGGACGCGCCCGTTGATTCGACGATCGTCCTGAACTGGCAGCGATAGGGCCTCGTAGTAGCGTGGCCGGAGTCTTCACACGGCAGGCCTAAAGGTCACAGAGTCATCTGGTTTAGGTTTTCTCTGTGTTCTGAGGGCCTCTGTGCTGAAACCGTTGTCAGGCCCATGATTGAAGCAGATCGGCTTGCTATACTGCTGACGAGCGGACGTGAGAATGTCTCACATTCAACCGGGCAGCGGTTGGTGCTTCACGCGTGCGGTGTGTGCCTGCGCGCTCGCGCTCTTGCGGCTGGCGAACCCCTTCACGGACAGTCGCGGATTGACACCTCGTTCGCCGCGCGCGTCGAGCAGCTTTCCGAGCCCGGCGGTTATTTCGATACCGACAACCTCATCTCCAACGAGCGGTCGTATCTTCATCCGCTGGACGCCCTGCGCGAACGCGGGGTGACGGGCGGCGTGTATATCGGCGTGGGTCCCGATCAGAACTTTCGTACATCGCTCAGGTGCGCCCGTCGGTCGCGTTCATTGTCGATGTGAGGCGTGACAACATGCTGCTGCACCTGCTCTTCAAGGCGCTCTTCATGTTGAGCCGCGATCGGACGGATATCTGAGCCTGCTCTTTGCGCGGTCACCGCCAGAACGCGATATTGGAAGCAAAGACGCGTGGCAAAAAGCTGATCTCCGGACTCTCGTTCAGCACTTCGAGACCAGCCGGCCCAGCACGGCGCGCATTGAGTCCATTCGTGCCCGCGTGAGCGCCGCCATTGCAGGGTTTGGCATGGCGCTGTCGCCGGCCGATCGTGAAACCATCAATCGCTTTCACCGGACTTTCATTGATTCCGGCTCTCGCTCAAGTTTCAGAGCACCGGCCGGGCGCCGCGAAGTGTCTACCCGACCTATCGCGATCTGCTGCTCGAAACGGATCGAAGCGGCAATCATGGCAACTACCTCGCGTCGGATGCCGCCTTTCAATTCGTCAAGTCCCTTCAAACCCAGGACCGCGTCATTCCCGTGGTAGGGAATCTGGCTGGTGATCGAGCGCTCGCCTCGATTGCGCGGCTGATGATCGAGCGGGGAGAACGGCTCTCGGTGTTCTACCTCTCGAATGTGGAACTGTACCTCTGGCAGGACGGACTCTTCCCGCAGTTCATGACGAATCTGGCTCGGCTACCCAGCGAGCCTCGCAGCGTCGTCATTCGGGCGGTCTTTGGGACGACCATCGACGAGTCGGTTCCTGGCTACTACAGCACGTCGGTCGTGCAGCCAGTGGCCGATCTCGTTCGGGGCCACCAACAGGGGCGCTACCGCAGTTATTGGAGTGTGATCACTCGTTAGAAAAAGGGTCGGGAGTCTTTGGTCTGTCACAGGCGAAAAAACTCCCGACCCCTTTTTCTCACTTTACAGGTTTGGCACCGTGAACCCGTGCGTAGGAGCGCTGCAGCTTGGCTTCGACGGCAGCGCGCTCGGCTGCCGGAACCGCGGCCAGCTTCGACTTCAGCTTCCGCCGCTTTTCTTTGCGCTGCCGTCGCCGACGAATTTCCGAGGGTCGCAGACTTGCACTCATCTCTCATCACCTCCAATAAGTGTAGGCCTCGTATTGTAGTCCCTCAGTGCTGTTGACGCCGACCGCGCCGGTTTCAGCCGCTCCTGGCGGCATCTTCGAGGTCCTTCAGGCGCGCTGGGGGGCCGAGGACAACGAGTTGATCGCCAACGCGCATCAGCGCCTCGGGCGGCGGTTGAACTCCATCTTGCCGTTCTCTCGCTGTATGCACACCACAATCACGCCGTAGCGCTGGCGAAGATTCGCGTCGACCAATGATCGATTCGCGAGTGCCGAGCTTGGCGCGATGGCTACCTGTTCAATCGACAGCTCGAGATTGTCCGAACTGGTCGCAAGCTCGACAAAGTCCACCACTGCCGGTCGAAGCGCGGTTTGTGCCATTTGCGTGGCGCCAATCTGGTAAGGCGAAATGACGCGATCTGCCCCAGCTCGACGCAGTTTGTTGATCGAGTCTTCGGACTCCGCCCGCCCGACCACGAACAGTTCCGGTCGCAGCACACGGGCCGTGAGAATCGTATAGACATTCTCAGCATCGGTGCCGACGGCGGCCACCAGTCCACGCGCGCGTTGAATGCCGGCCCCGAGCAGCGTGTCATCATGGCTGGCATCTGCCTGGATAGCGGCATAGCCGCGCGCCTGCGCGGTTTGCACGCGCCCCGCGTCGGCGTCGATGATGACAAATGGTGTGCTCTGGCGGTGAAACTCGTCGGCGATAATGCTGCCGATACGCCCGTATCCACAGAGGATGAAGTGGTTCGTCAGGTTGTCGAGCATTCGAGTGAGCCGGCGCTGCTGCAGAAACTGATCCCAGCCGCCTTCGACGATGACACCCGCAATGGTTACTGAATGCATACAGGGCGGTCCCGACTCCTCCTATCACCAGGACGAGCGTGAACGCCTGTCCCGCCACGAGAGCGGGTGTACCTCAGATACCCGACGGTTGCGACCGTTGTCACCGTCATGTAGAGCGCGTCCCACACGCTCCAGTTTTCGATGACGACGTACCCCATGGTGCCACCGACGAGAACCACGGCGAGCAACGAGAGGGCGAGGCCGGGACCGCGCAACGGCAGACCACTCCACCGGACTGGCTGGCGGGGATTGGTGTGAAGCGTCAGGCCGGTCATTCTACGTCGCCGGGACCGAACTGAAAGGATGATGTGCAAGCAACGGTACGCGATAGACTAGGACGCAGGAGGGAGATTGTACATCCTCGGATCGCGAACACGACGTGTCCTCATACTTGCCGGCGCTGGACTTCTGTGTCTGGTCACCCAGCCCGCGCGCGGCCAGCAGCCCAAGGCCGAGGTGACGGGTACAAGAGTCCCGCGTGTGGGTGCTGTCGGGGTTGGGTGGAGCACATGCGCCGTGCAGGCTTCACGGTCAAGGCACAGGACGTCGAAGATATCCAGGTCGTCAAGACCACGTACGGATTACCGCTGAAACTGGCCTCATGTCACACGTCGCTGGCCGGTGGATATGTTCTCGAGGGCCACATTCCTGCCGAGGTGGTCGAGCGCGTCCTTCGTGAGCGCCCGAAGGTGGCCGGGCTGGCCGTTCCCGGCATGCCGTCGGATCGCCCGGTATGGAGCAGGGCAGTCGGCGCGATCCGTACGACATTGTCGCGTTCGACAAACAGGGGAAGACCTCAATCTACGAATCGCGACGGTAGCTTTTCAGTTTTGCTAGTGTCGTGAAACCGGTCAGATTGCAGGTCGACGTCCACGCTCCCGTCACGAGTCTCCTCAGGCACGACTTTCGCAACACAGAAAAGCGGCACCTACAATTGTGCTTGTAGCGCGCACCCTTTAGGGTGCGCGTCGGGAGTCAGGGAGGTGTCGCGTCATGTCGAGAACGATGTTGATGGTCGTTGGGATCCTGTGCGTGGCTGCCTTGCCCACCGCGCAGGCGCCCGCGAACAACGATGATAGCGGGACCAGATCGAATCAACGCGGATCAGAAACCGCCCAGGCTGAAATCAAGGATACGGCCGGTCAGGTCGTCGGCCGAGCGACGCTGACGCAGACGGCCCATGGGGTGAGAATTCAGTCGACCTTTTCCGGCCTGCCCGCAGGCGCTCACGGGTTTCATATCCACGAAACCGGCCAGTGCGAGCCACCCTTCACGACGTCAGGCGGGCACTTCAATCCGGAACCCAAACAGCACGGCAGGGAAAGCCGAATGGGGCGACATGCGGGAGACCTGCCCAACCTGACGGTTCCTGAGAACGGCCGTCTCATCGTCGACGTGGTCGAGCCGATGGTCTCACTGCATTCAGGACCGAACAGCCTCATGGACGTAGACGGCTCGGCGCTGGTCGTTCACGAGCGACGCGACGACAACAAGACCGATCCTGATGGCAACGCCGGCTCTCGAATTGCTTGTGGAGTCATTCACGTACACGAAAGCCCAAAAACTTTTCAACACTGAGGTCACAGAGGTCTAGAGAGTCAGTTCTCTGGTGCTCTGTAGTTCTCTGGTGAGACTGAAGCCTTTTCAAACCCTCCTGTTCTTCGCCCCTGGCGTTGCGCGATCCTTGCAGGACGCCGTCAGGGAGATGCCGCGTGAGAAACGCAATCGAGCGGTTGACGCGGCCGGTCACGCATACCGACCGGCCCGCCATTACCGCATCGAAACCCTGGCGCGCCACGGTGTCGGCGTCCATCCACATCCATCGCGGCACTTGTTGCCGTACGAGGTCGCGGGTGCCCAGCACGTCGTGAAATTCGCTGTAGGTGAAACCTGGGCAAAGTGCCGTGACATGGACATCGTGGGCCCCGACTTCGAGGGCCAGTGCCTGCGAGAACTTGATGAGCAGCGCTTTGGAGGCCGCGTAGAGAGTATGGCCGGGTGTGGCTGGAACCAATCCTGCGAGAGAGGCCACGTTGATGATACGTCCGTATCGACGGTCGACCATCGGGCCGATGAATCGATGGGTCAACTCGGCAACAGCTGTCACCATCACCTGCAGAAACGCGGCGTGCCGTTCCCATGGCGACGCCAGGTAACGCCCCGCGACGCCGTACCCTGCATTGTTGACGAGGGCATCGATGGTGATACCGGCGCCTGAAAGCGCGTCATGAAGACGCCGCGGTGCTGCCGGATCCGCCAGATCTTCCTGGACGACGCGCACGGTGACGTGCTGGGCGGTTCGTATTTCCGCTGCAAGGGCCTCCAGACGATCGAGTCGTCGAGCGGTGACGACCAAATCGAATCCGTTTCGCGCAAACACGTGCGCGAACGCGAGACCAATACCAGCTGAAGCCCCAGTGATGAGAGCCGTTCGGCGAACCTGTTCCGATCGCATCATGCCGGCAGTATAGCGCCGGCATTCCTCAACGGCCTTGACGGAAGGGTCAGTTCACGACACGCACGCGCACAACGGGCCGAGCGTCGAGAGGGTGAGTCGGAAGAGCTCGCGGCCGTTTGGCATGCCAGGCCAGGGGGTTCCAATGAGCGTGAGAAGCAGGGCGAGCCCAAAGAGATCGCTCCACGAAGGTGACGCGAAGGGTCGGTGGATGCACGCCTGACCAGGACGTTGCCGACATGGGCGACGACGAGCGCGCCGACCATCAAGGTCACGTGCTCGACCGCCCAATATCTCAGACTTGGCGTGCGCATGGCCGCACCAAAGTCATTGAGCGCGTCCCTGGTGAACGGGCTCAGAAACACATAGAGCAGCAGGCCCAGCAGCATCTGGACGTCGAGCGAGACCACGGCAAGCATGTTCGCTCGTCGATCGGCTCCGGTCCACGCCCGACCGGCCGAACGCCCGCCGATGGCCCGAATGGTGGCGGCAAGCAGAAGCGCAAGCACAACCCACCGCCACCAGGAGTGAATGATCAGCGCCAGCGAGTACCATGGCCTCCCTAGGCCTTTGCCGTCAACTCGTCGTAGGCCACCTGCAGCTGCGGCATTCCTTCGTCATCCGCGTAGGCCGGCAGCGTCCCCTTTGTGATTTCCTCGGCAGACTTGCCGGCGGCAATGCCCTTCTGCACGTAATCCAACATCGCGGAGAAGTAGTCTCGGACCGCCAGCAAATCCTTGCCCGAGCCCGGTGACCGGCGCTCCCACTTTTGCGTGGCCGAAGATGTAGATGGTGTCGGCGCTGTGATCCTTGACGACCTTTTCGAGCGTGACCAGCCAGTTTCGAATCGATGCGCCGGACGGGCATCGATACGCGGGTGGCGCTGATGGGACATCAGGTCGCCCATGTGCACGATGTTGGCGCGCTCGAAGAAGATGACGCCGTCCCCGCTCGTGTGTCCCGGGCCGTAGTCCTTTGCCGAACGACTTCGTTGCCAATGTCGAGCTTCCAGGCGTCGCTGAAGGTCGTGTCGGCGTAGACCTGGTTGGCTTCCGTCTTCTGGGCCGCGGCCTGCTTGCGCTGGAGGCCTGGCACGTTGGCGTGCGCCACGATCTTGGTGACAGATGGCTGCAGCGTCTTGTTGCCCCCCGTATGGTCCGGGTGATGGTGCGTGTTGATGAGGAGATCGAATCTTGCGCTGGGTGCGGGGCTTCAACCCGTCCAGGAACATCTGCGCGGTGTCAGCGAACTGGCTGTCAATAACCAGGACGGCGTCGGGTGCGACGAGCCATCCAATCGTGCCTCCGCGCGCCGTGAAGATGCCCATGTTGCGTCGCAGCGGCTCGAACTTTGGAACGGCCGGCGGTGGAGGTGCACCGGCTGGCTGCTGCTGCCCAAACACGTTGACCTGTTGGAGCGTCCCCGCCGCAGCCGCCAGCGAGGAGGTCACGATGAATTCGCGTCGACTCCAGCTCATAGAAGACTCCTTTTCTGAGGGGGATAGGGGGACGGGATATCCTCCCTCTGCCTAGTGTCGTGGATTCTACCCCAAGGTCACTGGAAAGGCGCGATGAAGTCGCGAGCTGGCATCGCTACTGTGCCAGAACGATGCTGGTAGGCGAGCGAGAATGTTTTCAGTGCGGCAACCCATGCGGCCAGCAGGATGACGTGCCGCAGGTAGTTGAGGTTCTGCCAGAGGACTGCGCTCGCCACCGATTCTGGCGAGTCAGGCGCGGCCATCAGCCCCACCATCGTCGGGACAAAGTCACCCGGCGGTGAGCACGCGGTCTGCGAGCGCCGTGAGGGAGGCACCGAGCCACCATTTGCGTACGGGAGCCGGAGCGCGCCACGCCGCGACCAGGTTCGCCAATGTCAGCAACGTCAGTGGCCCGGTCGTCACGAATGCCCAGAACCGGATGCCGGTGTTGTCGTCCCGTGCGGCCGCGGCGTTCCAGTGAGTTGCCGAATTCGGAGACGACACGATCCAGTGGGGAAGAGCAATTCGCGCTTTGTACAGTCCAGCCCCGAACGCGATCCCGAGATTGATGACGAACAACCACAGCAGGACGGTTGCAGTTCGTTGACGCACGTCAAGGTCTCTTAGGCGGGTCCGGATATGCCGCGCGCAGTTCGTCGATCAACGCCTTCCTGAGATCACGAAACTCTTGAACATCGTGGACGGCCGGATTCGTTCGTGTCAGGAACGGGAGGTTGACCTCGCGGCCTGTCAAGAGGAAGTCCGGCAAAGCCACGAGGTAGCGGCGTGCCGGATCCAGCGGGCGACCCTGCACGAGCCACTGATTGCCCTGCCGGCTGACGCCCCACGTCTGGAGATACCCACCGGTCCCTCGATTCTTGAGGCCGATATCGAGCACCGAGGCCACGAGCGAACCGTCCAGTGATGCCTTGAGCACAATTCCACCAAACGGCAGCACGCGAATGGCGTCGTACTCGGTGAGCGGCCCTGGCGGTATCGTATCGTCGATGCGAATCGCGCCGCCATTGAGCAGCGCGGGATCAGACGGACCGGCTTCACGCACGAAGCCGGCAAGAATCAAATCGGTCAGCCGCCCGGGCTGATTCCGAACCGTGGTCTCTTCTCCCGTCGAGCGTCTCTGTCGTATTCGCGACGATACGGTCCGGCGAGAACCCGGCATTCTTGAAGCCCTCGAATGCCGAGGCCGTCCAGCGCCGGATCTGAGACTCGATGTCAGGATCGCGAGCGATGCGATCGTCCACGAGCTGAAGTCTCGAGGTGACTGCGGGTCGTGTTCCGGATTTGCCAAACGCCATCGTGACCACTGCGACCGACCGGACGTTCGCGTCGCCTTTGACGAGTGAGGCAAAGCTTGGCCCGCGGCGCAGATACCAGTTCTCGTGGTCGTGACCGCCCAGGACCAGATCGATTTGCGGGGATTGCTCAACCAGCTCTTGATCGACCGCCAGATCGAGGTGTGTCAGGGCGATCACCGCATCCGCGCGACCCTCGAGCAGCGTGAGCTGTTCCCTGGCGGCCTCAATCGGAGGCCGATACCGAACCCAAGCAGCCCTGTTCGAATCCACGGTCAGTCCAATCAAACCCAGCTGAATCTGGCGGCCCCCGGCACGTACCGGCAGAACGACGGACTGCACCGTTCCAGGGAACGGCTGGCCGGCCGCATCCGTCACATTACTGGAGACGATACCGAAACGCGTTTCGGCGAGCCTGGTGCGGAACGCGCTCTCGGATACGTCGAAGTCGTGGTTGCCGAACGTCGCCCAGTCGAGCCCGATACGGTTCAGCACATCGACGGTCTGACGCCCCGCCAGAGGTTCTCCGTCGACACGCGCCGTTCCGATCGCGGAAGGCGACAGGTAGTCGCCGCCGAGCGTCAGCAGGACCGGCTGACTCCTGCGCCTTACATCCTTCAGCAGCGTGGCGAGGCGCGCTAGACCTCCCACGCGGCCTGCTTCGATGGGGTCGAGCTCGCCGATGTCGCTGAAGTGGACGATGGTGACGATTGCGGGCGCCTGCGCGTCGGCACTCCGCGGGCCCGCGGGCAGAAGCCAGCAAAGCGAGGCGAATATTGGCACGAGAAGTCGCGGTCGCATGATTGGCATTGGGGGTCAACGTTCCCTAATCGGTGGGTGCAATATTCTCTAACAGAGCACTTCACCGAAAGGACGGTCCGATCCCGTTCGCATCAGATGGTAGGATCACAGCTGGGAGTTCGATGACGTCTTCCCCACGATCTCGCGACGAGCCTTCGAAATCGCGTTTGGATCCAGCCTTCCTGGCCGCCATGCTCGCGGCGGCCGCCGTCACGGCACAGTTTGTGGGCGGCAAGGCGCTCCGGGACGCACTCTTTCTCGCCCACCTCGACGTCACATCGCTCTCCGCCATGGTCGTCGCGGCGGCAGTCGTGTCGTTCGCCATGGTCGGTGTGAGCGCCAAGATCGTCACACGACTGTCACCGGCCAGGTTCGTTCCCATCGCATTCATGGTCAGCGCCATTCTGCTCCTTGCCGAATGGGGACTCGTCTACGCGATGCCCACCGCTGCAGCCATCATTGTCTACCTTCATATATCCGGGCTTGGCCCGATGCTCGGGTCCGGGTTCTGGCTCATTGCGAGCGAGCGATTCGACCCGCGGACGGCAAAACGGCGATTTGGCCAAATTGCTGGAGCGGGCACATTTGGCGGTCTGCTTGGAGGCGCATTGGCGGAGCGCGTGGGAAGCGTGTTCGACATCGGCGCGATGCTGCCGATTCTTGCGTCATCAATGTGTTTTGCGCCTGGAAGGTCGGCCAGCTCGCCCGAATCCAGAGTACCGGACGCGATCGCGACAGGTCGAGATGGCCCCCGATCTTGCGCCGGTTCCGGTGCGATCGGGTCTGCCCGTGCTTCGTCAGACTCCGTATATCCGCAATCTGGCGGCGCTCGTCGGGCTTGGCACGATTGGCGCCGGGTTGCTCGACTACCTGTTCAAGGTGCAGGCAGTGGCCTCGTTTGGCAACGGCGACAGCCTTCTCCGGTTTTTTGCCGTGTTCTACGCAGCCACCAGCTTGGTCACGTTCGTCGTGCAGACCTCCTGGAGCCGGCTTGTCCTCGAGCGGCTTGGGCTCGGAGTCACCGTCGGGACGCCGTCCATGGCTATCCTCGCAGGAGGCGTGGGAGCCCTGATCGCGCCTGGGCTGGAAAGCATGACGGTCGCCCGCGGTGGGGATACGTGCTGAGAGGGTCGCTCTTCCGATCGAGCTACGAAGTGTTCTACACGCCGATTCCGCCAGGCGACAAGCGTGCGGCGAAATCGCTGATTGACGTGGGTTTCGACCGGCTGGGCGAGGCCATTGCTGGTGGAGCGATCTTCCTGGCGCTGCTGCTGTCGCCGGCCTCGCAGTATGTGGCGATCCTCGGAATGGCCATGGTGTGTTCCGTCGTAGCCGTCGTGGTTTCCAGCCGCCTCACTCGCGGCTACATCAAGGCGCTCGAGGATAGTCTCTTGAACCGGGCGGTCGATTTCGATTTGTCTGAATCGGACGACATGACCACGCGAACGACGGTGTTGCGGACCCTGCGACCGACACGCCCGAGCGTCGAACTGCGTGCGCGGAAACTCGATGTGGATGAACATCCGCGGCCGCGTGCCAGCCAGGCCGGCTGGGCGGGCCTCGACCCCGAGCTGCAGGAGATCATGGATCTTCGGTCGCACGATCGCGACAAGATCCGCCAGATTCTGTGGAACGACGAAGGACTGACGCCGCCACTCGTGCCGTATGTGGTGGAGCTGCTGGCGTGGGATCCCGTCGCGGACGATGCGATGGTGGCGTTGCGAAAAGTGGCCGAGGAGCGCGTGGGCGCTCTGATAGACGCGTTGATCGACCCCAACCAGGATTTCGCGGTTCGAAGGCGCCTCGCACGGGTGTTCAGTGTCTGCGTGTCGCAACGGGCGGCTGACGGGCTTCTGCTGGGTCTCGAAGACCTGCGATTCGAAGTCCGCTACCAGTGTGGACGCTCGCTGGCGGCCATTTTCGAGAAAAACCCTCGTGTGCGAATCGACAAAGACAAGGTCTTCGAGGTGGTGCGTCGGGAAGTAGCGGTTGGTCGCCCCGTCTGGGACAGTCACCGCTTGCTGGACAACCTTGACGTCGGCGATGATAAGTCGTTCGTCGACCAGTTCGTGAAAAATCGGGCGAGTCAGAGCCTGGCGCACGTGTTTACGCTGTTATCGCTTGTCTTGCCAACTGAGCCACTCCAGATCGCCTTCCGGGGTCTCCAGACAGATGACCAGAATCTGCGGGGTACTGCCCTGGAATATCTGGAGGGCGTATGCCACCGACCATCCGGGAGCGGCTCTGGCCGTATCTGGAAGATCATCGGTCGACTTCGAGTGTCACGCGACCGCGCGAAGAGATTCTCGCGGATCTGCTGCGGTCAAATCAGTCAATCGTGATGAGCCTCGAGGAGCTCAAGCGTCAGACCGGACGAGATCGAGATGAAACTTCGGAGATCGAACCGAAGGGTGCGAAAACACGATGACCCAGGATCGCAAGAAACTCGTCGCGCGTCGTGCGTCGACATCCGCGCCAAGCCAGGACAGCGGAGCATCCACGACACTACCCACCGATCTCCTCTCCGAACAGGTCGAGCGTCTTGTTCTCTTCAGCGCCGTCGGGGCCGGGCTGTGGACCTTCGGCATCGTGCTGGATCGGTTTGTGCTGCCCCAGCTGCCCGGTGGCATGCTCTATCCGGTGTGGAAGGCCAATCTCATCGAAGGCATCGGGGTTGCGGTGTCTATCGTCATGTTTCTGTACGCCCGCTACAGTCGTCACAGCGCGCTCGTCAAGACGGAGGCCGGGCTGATTTACCTGGTTCTGAGCTCGTTCGGCATTGCCATGCTCAATAACTGGGTGAATACGCCGCCGACCACCGCTCAGATGATGAAGCTCTCGTGGATCACGATCGCGATCCTCGTCTATTCGATGATTGCGCCTTCCAGTCCTCGCAAGATGCTGCTGGCCTCCATGGTTGCGGCCTCAATGGATCCACTGTGCGTATGGCTGGCACACCTGCGAGGTGTCGCGGTACCCTCGCTTGCGCAGACGTTCATGCTCTACCTGCCGAACTACGTGTGCGCGGTCGTGGCGACATTGCCCTCTCACGTGCTGCAGCGTCTCGGGCGGCAGCTCAGCACAGCGCGCGAGATGGGCAGCTACCAGCTTGTCGAACGACTCGGACAGGGTGGGATGGGTGAAGTCTGGCGCGCCCACCATCGTCTGCTCGCGCGTAGTGCAGCCATCAAGCTGGTGCGCCCCGAACTGCTCGGAGCAAAAAGCGAGGCCGAAGCCAGGCTGATGCTTCGTCGATTCGAGCGCGAAGCCCAGACAACGGCCGCACTGAGCTCACCACATACAATCAACCTCTTCGATTTCGGTCTGACAGACGATGGTAGTTTCTACTACGTGATGGAGCTGCTGGCAGGCCGTGACATTGAATCGCTCGTGCGTGAATTTGGTCCTGTGTCGGCCGACCGCGCAATGTTCCTCTTGCGTCAGGTCTGCCATTCCCTGGCGGATGCACATGCCAGGGGATTGGTTCATCGCGACATCAAGCCGGCGAATATCTACGTCTGTCGCATGGGGTTGGAGTACGACTTCGTCAAAGTCCTCGATTTTGGCCTCGTGAAGTACAGCGGACCCACCAACGTGCGGCAGACTCTGGTGACGACGGACCACACGCCGACGGGCACTCCGGCGTACATGGCGCCCGAGACCATTTTGGGCGACGCCGATGTCGACCGCAGGGCCGACGTGTATGCGCTCGGATGCGTCGCATACTTCCTGCTGACCGGGCAGCTCGTCTTCGACGGCGACACGCCGATGAAGGTGCTTATGCAACACGTCCAGTCGCACCCGGTTGCTCCGTCGCAGCGAACCGAACTGCCGATTCCTCGCGAGGTGGACGAACTGGTGCTGGCGTGCCTTCAGAAAGACCCCAATCTGAGACCGCAAGACGCCGGCGCGTTGTTCCGGATGGCTTGTGACTGCAAGTTTTCGAACGCGTGGAATCAGGAGCGGGCTCGGATCTGGTGGGAAAAGCATCTGCCGCAACTGACCGGGCCCCTGATCGTGGAGCCATCTCCGAAACAACCGGGCAGTCCCGTGACCGTTCACTGACGTTTGTCAGTTCTCTGTCAGCCCGCGGACCCTAAGGGTCCGCGCTACCTGTTCTAGCGCCGGCTTTAGCCGGCGTCAGTGTTCGTGCTCCGGATTGGTGTCGTGTTCCCGGTAGTAGTGCATTAGCTCCTCACTCGAGGCCTCCTTCTGGGCCTTGGCGGCTTTCTTCTTGGCGGTCTTGAACGCCGCCTTCGAGCGATCGTCCGACTTGGCGGAGAAGAGCGAAATGGTTCGCTCGACTTCTGAACTGCGACAGGAATGGGCAGGAAGGCGTCGTCGCATCGCGCACCAGCTCTTCGAATTGATGGCCACACGCACGGCACTTGTATTCGTAGATCGGCATCGTCTCTCACTCCTGACCGCAACGACTCCATAGTAGCGCGGTGTGCGATTCAGATGGGGAACAACCGCTCGAAGGTTTTGCTGAATATCTGATCCCTCACGGCTGCGCTCGCACCGGCTTCCTGGAGGGCCGCCGACTGCTGCTCGAAAATCTCCGTGACCCATCCGCGCGGGAAAAATGACGAATCGCTGCCGAACATGAGTCGCTCGGGTCCCACCACGGCGATCGCCTGTTTGAATACGGCCGCCAACGTCAGGCCGGCGTGGTAGCGGATCCAGCCGTTCGAGCTTGAAGTGTCGAGGATCACATTCCCGCAGAGATCCGCCAGCATCAACGCTTCGCGAAAGAATCCAGCGCCAAAATGAGGGACGATGATGGGCACGGTCGGAAAGGCTCGAGCCAGGGGCTGGAGGTCAAGCGGTTGTCCGAGCCTGGCGTCGAACGAATTCGGCAGACCAAGCTTCTTGCGTGCGCCAATCGACAAAACGCCGCAGTGGGCGAACACCACGGTGCCTGACCGTGCCGCGGCAACCTCGAACACCATCCGAACGGCCGGATCTCCCAGGGCGTATCCGTGCAGAGCAGGGAAGAGACACATCGTTTGGAGGCCCCTTGGTCGAGCGCCGTTCCAACCTGAACGGCGGCCTCCGGAGCTGTGGGGTCCACCATAAAGAAGCCAACGAATCGAGTCGGGTGACGCCGCACCGCTCTCGCCACTGATTCACCATCGCCAGGCACGCTGGCGATTAGCGCCGCTCTGTCCACATGATGGGTGTCGAGTTCGGTGAGCCAACGATCGGAAAGCTGGTCTGCCGTCCCCGGTGGTTCCCAGCCGAGCCGGGCGAGAGCGGCCGCTTCAGGAGCGTCCGGAGCAGGGTTCGGCAGGCTGCGCCCGAGTCCCGCAAAAAACCGCTGCGAGAAGAAATGGCAGTGCGAATCGTTCATGGAAGCGGCCCTGGTGTTGTGGAACGTGTGGTTCTCAGGAGAGTTCCAGGTAGTTCAAGTCCTTCCCGTACGTTTCTTCAAGGCCGCGCAGCGACGCGAACGCAATGACGAGCGCCACCGTGCCCACGAGCATGGCGCTGGCACGGATGCCCATGGCCGGACGGAGCGCTTCGAAGACCGACGTGAGGATGACCACTGCTCCCCGCACGAAGTTCGGGGCTGTGGTCGTCACCGTCGCCCGGATATTCGTGCCGAACTGCTCCGACGCAATCGTCACAAAGACGGCCCAATAGCCCGCCGCAATGCCGAGGATCGCGCACACGGTGTAGAACGTCGGTAACGACCATATGGGCCACGGCAAAATACAGGACGATTGAGATCGTCGTCATGACGAGAAACAGGAGAACGACTTTGTTCCGGCTCTTGATGAGCTGGCTCATCGCCCCGCTGCCGAAGTCGCCAATGGCCAGGCCGATATAGCAGAACATGACCGCGCGCCCGGGATTGGGTATGTCTGGCATGCCCATCGCGCGACCGAATTCCGGTGAGAAGGTGACGAGGATGCCCACGACGTACCAGATGGGCATTCCCACCAGTACGACGCGCATGTACTCCACCGGGTCTTTGGCGACGCGACGAGCCCGAGAAAGTTGCCTCTTGCGACCTCGCGCCGCTTGATCCCTTCGAACATTCCCGACTCGGCGACACCAATGCGAAGTGCAAGGAGTGCGAGCCCCATGGCCCCACCGACGAAATAGGCGACGCGCCAGTCGAACGCATCGCCAACGAGCGACGCAGCAACGGCGCCGAAGATACCGACCGTGGCCACGATCATCGTTCCGTACCCGCGCGTGGCCGGCGGAAGAATCTCGCTGACCAGCGTGATCCCGGCACCAAGCTCGCCGGCCAGACCGATTCCTGCCACGAACCGCAGCACCGCGTACTGCGGCACGCTCGTGACAAAACCGTTGGCGATATTGGCCAGCGAGTACATGACGATCGATCCAAACAACACCGACAGTCGGCCCCGCTTGTCGCCCAGCACACCCCAGATGAGCCCGCCGATGAGCATGCCGCCCATCTGCATGTTCAGGAGCAGCACACCCTGGCTCAGAATCTGGTCTTCGGGGACACCAATGCTGCGCAGGCTCGTGATGCGGACGATGCTGAAGAGGATCAGGTCGTAGATGTCAACGAAGTAGCCGAGCGCTGCGACGAGGATCGCAAGGGCGACACCCTTGGAAGGAAGTACCGACTGGGTACTGACCGGGGCCGGCGACGCGGTGGTGGACATGGAGGCACATCTTCCTGCCCATGTCAGCGGCCTGCCGCATTCCACTACAATGCTTCGCTGATGATTATCAAACCTCGCATTCGGGGCTTCATCTGCACCACCGCACACCCAACCGGCTGTGCGGCGTTGATCGACGAACAGATTTCCTTTGTGAAGAATCAGGGACCGCTGGCGAACGCCCCTCGCAACGTGCTGGTTATCGGTGGTTCCGGAGGCTATGGGCTGGCTGCTCGCATTGTCACCGCCTTCGGCGGTGGAGCCCGCACGCTCGGCCTGTCATTCGAGAAAGAACCGTCGCCCGATCGCACCGGAACCGCTGGTTGGTAAGACAATCTCGCCTTCGATCGGAGAGCCGCGGGCCAGGATCTTACGCTCGTTCAGTCAACGCGGACGCGTTTAGCGATGCCACGAAGACGCAGATTGCCCACATTATCCGGGCCGATCTGGGCCCCCCCGATCTGCTCGTGTTCAGCATCGCCGCGCCGGTTCGAACGGATCCCGTTAACGGGCGTGACCTACCGCAGCGCCATCAAGCCGGTGGGTCGGGCGGTCTATATCAAAACGTTGAACGTGGAAAAGGGGATTGTGCACGAGCCTCGATTTGGCGCCGGCCACCGAAGATAAGATCCAGGCGACGGTGAAGGTGATGGGAGGGAGGATTGGGAACGCTGGGTGAGGTTCCTGAACGAGCAGGGGCTGCTTGGTCCGGGGTTCAGGACGGTGTCATACACCTACATTGGAAGCGAGCTCACCTGGCCGATTTACTGGGAAGGCACGCTGGGAAAAGCCAAGGAGGATCTCGACCGCGCCGCCGCAGCCCTACGGACGGTGCTGGCACCAAGTCATGGGGACGCGCGCGTGGCCGTGCTCAAGGCGGTCGTCACGCAGGCCCGCTCCGCTATCCCGGTCGTGCCTCTGTATGGCGCGCTCCTTTTCAAGGTGATGAAGGAGAAGGGTGTGCACGAGGACTGCATTCGGCATATCGACCGACTGTTCCGCTCTCGCATCTCTTCAGCGGACGCACGCCGACACTCGACCAGGTCGGTCGTCTGCGTGTTGATGATTGGGAGCTGCATGAGGACGTGCAGGCGGAGGTCCGGCGCCGCTGGGAAGCCGTTGAAACAGGGAACGTCATGGAGCTGTCCGACCTTGACGGGTTCCGACGTGACTTCTTGCGAATCTTTGGGTTTGAGGCCGATGGGGTCGACTACGACCGGGATGTCACCCCCTGACCCTTTTTCCTTTTTTTTTTTTTTTTTTTTTTTTTTTTTTTTTTTTTTTTTTTTTTTTTTTTTTTTTTTTTTTTTTTATATAAAAAAAACACCCCGTGCCATGGTGGGAATTATCTCATTCCCTTCGTGTTGCGCTTGCGCGACCGCCGCGGCGGACAGCATCATAGAGGCTATGGCACGTGCGCGAGCGGAGGATGGCCGATGACCCCGGAGCAGGCGTGGACGATTGCCGGGGCGGTCTTGACCAGCCTCGCCGGCGGAGGAGCGATCGTGTTGGCGCTGAGCACCTGGCTGGCCCGATCGTGGGCTCGGCGGATGCTAAAGGAGGATCGGGCGCGGTCCCATGCCGAGCTCGATGCGGTGAAGCACACGTACACGCACGAGCTCGAACGACTGAAGGAAGACTTGGATGCGTCGATCGCAAACTTCACGGTCATATCGACGACGCGGTTTCGTCAGTCGGCCCAGTTCAGGCCGAGTTCAGCACGCTAACCAACAGCTGGAGCCAATTGTGGACTTGCGGGCGGTCTTTCCGGACTCGATGAACGACCGAACAACCGGACGCGGGCCAACGATACCTAATATGGGACGTGGGCGCGAAGGTGCGGGCGGATCGTTTCGAGGGCCGACGCGCCGATGAACTCGGTGACCGCGGAAGCTTCGTTCTATCCCAAGAATGCTCGAGGCGCTCTCTGATCAGATTCTGATCGCCAAGAAGGCCCGGCCGAGGCCATCAGCGACAACCCACGAGAATCCCCGACTATGCCAAGCGCCGGCGGGAGCTGTGCCAGATTTTAATCTGGCGCGACCGTTGCTGGACATGATCCGCGATCGTCTCGCTGATCTGACCATCGTCCACGAATCCGTCCGGCGTAGCGCGCACGCTTTAGCGTGCGCGTTGGCGACTCAGTTTCCGTCTTTTTAGAGTCTTCCATGTCGGCGCGCAGCCGCCAGAGCCAGCGGCCGGCTGCCACGAGCGCCAGGCCCACGGCACCGTGCGCACGAGTCCTGCCGTTCGACCGGACTTCTCGGCGGGTCCATCGGACGGGGTTGGGTTCGGGCGCGGTTGCGCGGACGACGCTCGTCAGCCGGTACCCCTCCGAATCAGGTACGCGAACGACTCGGAGGCGCACATAGGGCACATCCAGCTTCGTGGACCTCTCACAGTCGAGACAGAGGCGGGCGGTTCTGGCTGCACCCCATCAGTGTACGCGAGCCGCCCCCAGACCGAGTATCCCGTGCCACTGCATGGGTTAGCCAGGCGTCCGCAGGTGCAGTGTTCGCTGACAGTCTCCCGCGCACGCTAAAGCGTGTGACAGCCTGTCCCGCATCACAACCGGTCCTTGCGCCGGCCGAAGCGCGGCGCGAGACCCTGCCCTGTGGAAAGCCCAGAGGTCGAAAGTGTCTCCCGACTCCGGCACACTCCTGATGATAATGACAAGCCAGTCGCCGCCACGAAGCGGTCCGACGCGATGGTCGCGGGTCTCGCATGTCGGCGGACGTCGATTCGAGTGGCCACCCGCCTGCTGTGTCTTGCGTCGCGTTTCGCCTGGAGGGCCGTGGTGGCCAGGCCCGGTCTGTCGGCGCAGACCCTGCGCCCGCCTGCGATCGCAGCTCGTATGGTTGACCGGGCGGGCAACGCATCGAGGCGCTCGGCAGCCTTGCTGATCATCGGGGTCCCCAGCTCTCCCCGGACGGCAGACAGGTTGCGGGCGCCATTCTGGACCCGACACAGGGGACGGACGACCTCGGCTCTATGAGGCGCCCGGGGTCGCCGGACACGGTTCACGTCCGATCGGGCGGACGAGAACTGGCTGATCTGGTCACCCGATGGGACGCCGAGTGGTTTCCACCTCGTTCGGTCCGGTTCGGCTCGAGCTTCGTCAATGGCCATCGAGGGTAGCGCGGACTGAAGCGGTGCTGCTTGAAGGCGGAGAAGGGAAGTGGCCGCTCAGCCGGTCCCCGGATGGCCACTTTATCCTGGTGGTGAAGAAAAGCGCCGACACGAGCAACGACATCTGGGTTCTGCCACTGTCGGCGATCGGAAGCCGTATCCGTTCCTGGAGACTGCGGTTGCCGAGAACTGGGCGGCCTTTTCCCCCGATGGCAAGTGGGTCGCGTACAGCTCGACGCAAACGGGACAGGCGGAAGTGTACGTGACGCGGTTTCCCGGGCGGGATCGCCAGTGGCGGTCTCCATGGGAGGCGGAAGCCAGGCTCGATGGCGTCGCGATGGCAAAGAGCTCTTCGATCTGGCACCGGACAGGACGCTGATGGCTGCGGCCGTCAGCGCGCAGGGCGCGGAGTTCAGCTGTCGGCGCGGTGGAGCCACTATTCGAGTTCCGGTTCCTTACGGGCAATATCATGCGTTCGATGTCAGCGCCGACGGACAGCGGTTTCTGTTGAACCGACTTATCGCGTCGCCGGGTGGGGCGGCGGTGGCTGCCCTTCACTGACCGGCGAGGGAAGTGGACATGGATTCATGGCGTCGTATGCAGCGGTTGTTGTGGACGGTGGGCTTGACTCTGGCGCTCGGCGGTGTGATGTGGGCTCAGGCAGGGCTCCAGTGGCCCAGGAGGGTTTCCAGCCACAGGTTGGCCAGGCCGGGAAGGACGTGGTCTGGGTCCCGACGCCGTACGTGCTCGTGGAGAAGATGCTCGATATGGCGAAAGTCACGCCACAGGATCTCGTCATGGACCTGGGGTCAGGCGATGGTCGCAACATCATTGCGGCTGCCAAGCGCGGGGCGAAGGCCGTTGGTGTCGGGTTGAACCCCAACATGATCGAACTCTCGCGAAAAACCGCGGCGAAAGAAGGCGTCAGCGACCTGGCCACGTTTATCGAAGGCGACATGTTCGAGGCAGATATTTCGAAGGCCACCGTCCTTGCGCTGTTTCTTCTGCCGACAATCTTGGCAAGCTGACGCCAAAGTTCCTGATCTCAGACCCGGCACACGCATTGTCGGCAACACCTTCGGTATCCAGGGATGGGCACCGACGAAACCGACACGGCCGGCGGCGAATGCGGGAGCTGGTGCACGTCCCTTTTGTGGATCGTGCCGGCCAAAGTGGCTGGCACGTGGCGGACCCCGAAAGGGGAGCTCGCGCTCACGCAGAGCTTTCAGGTTATTGCGGGCACCATGACAGTGGGAGGTACCCCGACACCCATTGTCAACGGCAAGCTGCGCGGCGATCAGATTAGTTTCAGCGTGTCGGGCACGGAATATACGGGACGTATCAACGGCGACTCGATGAGCGGGACCGCGAAGTCCGGATCGGGCAACACTGATTGGAACGCCACGCGCGTGTCCAAGTAGTGTGAGAGGGGATGCCGCTATTGAAGGAGTGAGTCTGCGTTCACTTGCCGCGCTGAAGGAGTGCCAGGTGGACGCGGGCCACTCCATACATGTACCCGCCGCTCCTGTAGCGATCGCTGGCGGCAATCGTCATGTGGTCGAGTGTCCCTTGCCGGTCCCCAGTCGATTCAAAGTAGAGGCCCACGTACAGTTGGGCGTAGAATTGGGCACCGATGTCGCTTCCCGCAGCCGTCAGCACGTCTTGGGGCTTCATCGTCCCACGAAACATCTCGTAAATTTCACGCATCGGGGCGCGAGCGTCCGGGCCAACCGGCAGGAGCGCTGCGCGAGCGGTCGCCGGTGATTCCGCGCGGGCCACGCACAGAAAGTGCCAGGCCGAATTTTCAACGTCGTTCGGGTTTACGGTTCGATGGGATTCGAACTGCTGACGACAGTCGCGATACCGGCCGGCATAGTACAACGCGATGCCGCGTTGCCAGAGCTGAGGAGCCGAGTTCGGAACGAGTCTGACCAGGTTGTCGAACCCGGCCGTTGCTTCCGTGATTCTGCCCGCTTGAAAATCGGCAACGGCGCGCTCGAACACCACTTGCGGCTGCTGTTCAGATGTCTGCGCCAGGCCGATGCCGGCAAACGTGACGAGGAAGATCCCCTGAAGGAGTCGATTTACCATTTGCGTAAGAATGGGGTCTGACCCCATTTATTGCAGCCTATCTTATGCGACAGCTCTTGTTTGTTCTCACTCTTCTCACGATGGTGGCTCTCAGGTCCGGGCTGCAAGGTGCCGATCGTGACTGGCCGCAGTTCCTCGGTCCCGACCGCAATGGCGTGTACGACGGTCCACCGCTCGTCGAGACCTGGGCGGCCGGGGGGCGCGGGCGATCTGGCGCAAACAGGTCGGTCAGGGATTCAGTGGCCCGGTTGTGGTCGAGAACCGCGTCATTCTCTTTCACCGCCTCGACAAGCGGGAAGTGGTTGAAGCCTTCGACGCGCGGACCGGAGCCTCCCAGTGGCAGTACGGATACCCGACGGCCTATCGCGATGATTTTGGATTTGATGAAGGGCCCCGTGCCGTGCCGGTCGTGGTCGATGGCGTTGTCTATACCTATGGCGCCGAGGGTCAGCTGCACGCGATCGATCTCGCCACCGGCAAGAAAATCTGGAGCGAAGATGCCATGCGGCGCTTCAAGGTGCCGAAGGGATTCTTTGGGGCGGCCGGCTCCCCTCTTGTTGAGGACGGGCGCGTGCTGGCAAACATTGGCGGGGAGAAGGCTGGCATCGTGGCGTTCGATGCCAAGACGGGCAAGATCCTGTGGACAGCGACCGATGACGAGGCGAGTTATTCGTCGGCGACTGGCGCGATGTTTGGGGGGCGTCGCCTTGCCGTGTTCCTGACGCGAGCGGGTCTGGTCGGTCTGGATCCGGCCAACGGCATGGTGCAGTTTCAGCGCCGATGGCGCGCGCGCGCTGCGGCTTCTGTCAATGCCGCCACGCCTTTGGTGATTGGCGATCTCCTTTTCGTCTCAGCGCAGTACGGTCCAGGCGCGGCCGTCCTGCGTGTCGAAGGGGCCACGTTGACGGACCTCTGGTCGTCGGACGACGTGTTGTCGAATCACTATGCAACGAGTGTCTATCTCGACGGCTACCTTTACGGGTTCCATGGGCGTCAGGAATTTGGCCCGAGCCTCCGCGCGGTCGAGTTGCGGACTGGAAAGGTGCGCTGGAGCCAGGAACAGTTTCGAGCGGGCAGCGTGACGCTTGCGGGCAATCGATTGCTGATATTGCGCGAGGGAGGTGAGCTCGTGCTGGCCCCCGCGTCACCTGACGCGTTCCGCCCCATTGCGCGAGCGCAAGTTCTGCCCGCAACCGTGCGCGCATACCCAGCACTGGCCGACGGCTTTCTCTACGTCCGCAACGAGAACACGCTCGTCTGCCTCGATCTTCGTCGCGCATGCGCCGACGCGGAAGTCCGCTTTAGCGTCGTTCCCCGACGGCTCGGTGATCCGTGAACGACCCGAAACAGACTACGCCAGTTGCCAACTCGAGGCTGGGCGCATCACGCACTGCATCGTTGGTCCATTCGCGGAACGCTGCCACCGTGAACCCAAACAGAAGACCTGCCGCCACGGCCAAAGCCATCAACGAAAGTTTCCAAGGATAGACCGGTTCTGGTGACGCGGCTGGTGCGGTGAGGACCGTGATTGGGTGAACATCCAGGGCAGGATCCGCGCTGGCGGCGTTGTAGCGCTTGAGCGACGTCAGATAGTTCTGCTCGATCCTGCGACGCCGTTCTTCGAGCTCGGCCAGCAGCGACGCGCCGACATCGAGGCCGCTCGTCGTGCGTCCCGCCAACGCCGCAGTCTGCTGGGCGCGAGTCAGGTCCTCTTCCGCACGCGCCAGGCTCTCACGCAGTCTCTCGGTCTCGAGCGCTGTCGGAGCCTTTGGCCGTGAGCTTTGGCGGACCTGCACCCGCCGGGTTTGATAGCGCTCGAGCAGAGTCTCCTGCACCTTGACGGCCAAAGCAGCGTCGGGCATGCGCAGTCGCAGGACAATGACGCCGGTGTTCTCGCGCGGCTCGACTTCCAGATGGCTTTCCAAGAACGCCAGCGCTCGATCGCGGTCGTTCAGTCGCGGCCTGAGATCGAGAGCCGTCAATCCATCGCTGTACACGCCGCGCACCCACCCGACGCCGTGCCGCGCGACAAGTTGCATCTGATCGAGGAGCCCTTCAGCTGGCCCCCCAATCGAATTGAATGCCTGCGGCCCGACCGTATCCACGACCTCGCCGAGCAACTGGCGAGAGCCCAGGATTTGAACCTCCGACGCGGGATGCCCGGCGTCGTCACGGTCGCGTGGTACGACTATGGCCGCCCGAGCCTGGTACTCCTCGATGATCACGCTCTGCGTGACGTATGCCTTCAAAACCGTCAGAACGAGAACGCTGACAATAACCAGACGTTGTCTGTGCAGCGCCGTGCGCACGCGTGTGATCCGGGACGAGACTCCCGGCTCTCCAGGCAATGGATGAATGGATGACGTAGGGGTGCCGTCGGACAAGGGAAGCCTTTTCTATTGGTCGGCGACGGTGAGATCGGCAGGTGTATGGTCGATTACACACCCGAGGAGTGTCATGCCGGAGCGCGTGCACAGGTCACGTGCAGCCACGACCGATTCGTTCGTACTTCCGGTTCCCGGCACGACGAGAATCGTAGCCCCGCAGCAGCTGCCGGCTGTCAAAGTGGCGACGGAGTCTGGCACCGCACGAGCACAGCAGATCACGAGCGCGGCCTGGGTTCGCCAATTCTCGAGGTTTCGCGAGAACTGGTCCGCGTTGACAAAGCCGCGACGACGGCCGTTCTGTCGTTTGGGAGCGCACAACACGGCCGCCGACGGTCGTCCCCGAGGACCTGGGTCTATCCACGATGAAGAATCGGTGTCCGGAAGTGGATGGAACTCGTACTGCGCCTCGGTGGCGTCGCTCGGTTCCAGATCCACGATGAGCAAAGGGGCCTCGCGAAGTTGAACGAAGGCGAGGGCGAGTTCCCGCGCCAGCGGTCGGACGGTCTGGCCCGGCTCGACACCGCACACCATCAGCGTATTCGTCTGGGCTCTCCGGACAGCGGCGCGAATCTGCAGCGCCAATCGAAGGGCATCATCCTGAGCGTGCGGCAGCCGCGGGTCAGCCTTTTGCGCCGGTTCCTCACCCGGCGTCGTCTGACGGGCGCTCGCGCGGCTCGCAGGTGCTGCAGTTTGAGTCCTGATGCGGCGCCCGGGGCTGACCTTGTTTCGGGTTGCCTCGGGCGCGGCGGGTTCGAACTCAATCGCGTTGAGCTCGGACCCGGCGGCACTCAGTTCGTCCGCGGTATCGTCGGTAAAATCCAGGTGGGATGGGGTGCGTGACATCCGCGGCCGCGGAGGACGGCTTTCTGATGGGTTTGGAGCGCGTCGTTTTGCCGGCGACGAGAGAGTATCGTCTTCGCGGCCGTGAGCGGAACCCGGTTTTGGCCTGAGGCTGTCGAGGCGCTCGAGCGCATCAAGCAATCGAGTCACAGTGTGCTACCAGGTATGGACACTTCGAACGTCGCCATCCCGGTCTTCTGGAGCAAGCGGCATACCGCTGGAATCCGCCGGCCTCGGTGGCCACAAGCTGCTGATTCCATGAGGTTTTATCCGACAAGGTCTCCTGCGCCAGACATCCCGGTCCTGCAGCCTTTGTCCGGCACAAGCAGACAAATGGTCGCCGAGGGGCAGACTAACGATCCCCAAGAAGTAGAGAACCGATCAGGGCGCAGACAAAAAGATTCTGAGCGGGAGAAGACTGACGAACTTGGCAGAAATCCGACACTGGGACTCCAGCCACCACCAGGGTTTCGCGGATTTCCCTGACCTGCGGCGACCAAATTCACCAGGGAAGAAGCTTTTCGCCAGCCCGGTGGCGGAAAACCCCGATGACAGCGACTTGTTTGACGAAGATCCGTGATTTGGTAACATCTGCCGGGTTATACACATCGGAATTCCGGAGTTCGGCAGTTTTCGTACCCGTTTAAGAGGACAACGCACATGCAAAGACCTGATTTGACACCGCGATCGTGGTTGGCGGTCTGCGTCCTGGTAGTTGCCGCCAGCGTCTTCGTGGGGGCGCAGGCTCAGGCGCCCGCCACACAGTTCGAACCGAAAGTTGGCCAGGAAGGTAAAGACGTCGTATGGGTGCCAACGCCGCAAGTGTTGGTGGACAAGATGCTGGAGATGGCCCAGGTCACACCGCAAGACTTCGTGATGGATCTTGGCTCAGGCGATGGGCGGACGGTCATCACGGCGGCAAAGCGTGGTGCGCGGGCGATGGGTATTGAGTACAACCCCGACATGGTCGAGCTGTCGAAGCGCAACGCCACCAAAGAAGGCGTCACCGACAAGGCCACGTTCATGAAGGCCGACCTGTACGAGACGGACTTGTCCAAGGCCACCGTGATTACGATGTTCCTGCTGCCGGACATCAACTTGAAGCTACGGCCGAAGATCCTCAACCTCAAGCCCGGTACCCGCATCGTGTCGAACACTTTCACGATGGAAGACTGGATGGCGGATGAGACGGCACGAGTCGAGAACTGCACGAGCTGGTGCACGGCACTGTTCTGGATTGTTCCAGCCAAGGTCGCCGGGACCTGGAAGCTGCCTCAGGGCGATCTCACGCTCAAGCAGCAGTACCAGATGGTTTCGGGCACATTGAAGTCGGGAACGAGCAGCGCGCAGATTACGGACGGCAAGCTTCGAGGCGATCAGCTGACGTTTACGGCGGGTGGCGTTCAGTACACCGGACGCGTGAACGGCACGACGATCACGGGGACGACTGCCTCGGGTGCAAGCTGGAACGCCAGCAGGATCAGCGGGTGACAATCACCGCCGGTGATCACAGAGGCGGGTCTTTGGTGATCACTCGCAATCGTAGAGGCGGGTCTTCCGCCTTCGCTGAAGCTCCGGCGGACCGCCGTAGCCTTGGCAGAGGCTGGTTAGACTCGCCGGCCTCAATGTCTCAGCTCTCAGTAGGAGATTCGCTCATGCCTTTGACTCGTGACCTCGTGACAAGCTGTTGGAGATGGCTGGTGCTCGGGATTCTGGGGATCGCGGTTGCCACTGCGGCATGTGGCGGCGCCGAGGCGCCACCTGCGCAACCGGCAGCTGAGCCGCCGGCGGCTGCAGCGCCGCCGCCCCCCTCCGGAGGCTCGCCGCGAGTCTTCTTCGTGGAGCCAATGGATGGCGCGATGGTGAAGAGTCCGGTCAAGCTGGTGTTTGGCATCGAGAACTTCCAGCTTGCTGCGGTTCCGCAGGGGACGGTCACCGAGACCCGGCCGAACCTGGGGCATCATCACGTGGGCGTGGACATCGACTGCCTGCCGCCTGGCACCGAAATACCGAAGGCGAACCCCTGGGTGCACCATGGCAGCGGCGCCACGACCATGGATATGCAGTTGCCCCCAGGGCCGCACAAGTTGACGCTCCAACTGGGTGACGACCTCCACAAGACGATGACAGGGCTCTGCCAGACGATCAACGTCACGGTCGTTCAGTAGGCGCTGACTTAGGAAAGGGCCCGCGTGCGGGCCCTTTCTACTTGCTCTTTCGTTCCGAGGCGCTCTTCTTCTTGATGTCCTGCCCGTGAGCGCGCGCGTAGCTCTGGATGTCCTTGAACTGACCCTTCGAATCACGCACCGCGTAGAGCTTCTTGCCCGAACTGCTGCGATGGGTCGTGCGCTTTGCTGCCATAAGTCCCTCTGTGAAAAACTGAAGTCGTAAATCGATCCCGAATCCCGATTCCCATCCTACACCTGCATGCCCCAGCGGCGGACCGTGCGGTTTTCGATTGTTTGAAAAATGATGTGTTCAACGAAGAGACCAAACAGGATTACGGTCAGCAGTCCCGCAAACACGTCCGGGATGAGCAGCTGATTCTTGCGTTCGAAGATATACCACCCGAGGCCCCCCGACCCGGAGCTCACGCCAAACACCAGTTCGGCCGCAATCAGCGTGCGCCACGCGAACGCCCAGCCAATTTTGAGGCCGGCCAGGATGCTTGGAAAGGCTCCGGGCACGAGAATGCGGGTCACGTAGCCGACACCGGACAGGCCGTAATTCTGTCCGACCATCCTCAGCGTCGGGCTGACTGCTCGAAATCCTGCGTACGTGTTGAGCGCGACAGCCCACAGCACCGCGTGGACAAGCACGAAAATCACACTTCCATCTCCGAGACCAAACCAGATGAGCGCGAGCGGCAACAGCGCGATGGACGGTAGCGGGTTGAACATTGATGTGAGAATCTCGAGCAGATCGGCGCCAAGACGGCTTGCACTTGCGAGAGCAGTGAGCAGTCCGGCGAGCAACAGGCCGGCGGCGTAGCCTTTGAGGAGCAGCTGAATCGTGTACGCTGCCGCGCGTGGCAACTCACCTGATGCCACCGACGAGACAAGGGCCGCCAGCGTGCCCGAAAATGTCGGGAAGAGCAGTGGGTTATTGAGCGATCTCGCATAGAGTTCCCAGGCGAGCGCGAGCAACACGAGCAGGACGCTCTTGCGTACGAGCGCGTTCCCGTAAATTCGTTCCCACAGACTGAGAGGCTGCGCGACGACGTCGAAACTTGTCGTGTCAGGCATGGGCAAAGAGCAAGCCTTCGATGCGCGCGGACAACGCCTGGCCGGACGCATCCACCTGATCGGTGCCCCGGCTCTCGACTTCGCCTTTCACCTGGCCCGGATGGGCACTGAGCAGCAGGATCCGATTACCGATGCGAATGGCTTCCGGTATGGAGTGGGTCACAAAGAGCACCGTGAACTTCGTTTCCTCCCAGAGCTGAAGCAATTCCTCCTGCATCTGTGCGCGGGTCAGCGCGTCGAGTGCGGCAAACGGTTCGTCCATCAATAGAATGTCGGGCTCCATGGCCATGCCGCGGGCGATCGCGACGCGCTGCTTCATCCCTCCGGACAACGTGTGCGGGTAGCTGTCGGCAAACCGGGTCAGCTTGACCTTCTCGATCAGTTCGCGGGCGCGAGCCTCCGCGTCCCGACGGGAACGCTTGCCGCTTGCGGTCAGCGCGAACGTGATGTTGTCTTTGACCGTCTTCCACGGAAGAAGCTGGTCGAACTCCTGAAACACGAAGACGCGGTCGGGACCTGGCGACACAATCGGCGCGCGATTGAGGAGAATGTGGCCCTCGACCGGCCGGACGTAGCCACCGACGGCCTTGAGGATCGTGGACTTGCCACACCCGGAGGGTCCAAGGATCACGAAGCGATCGGAGCGACCCACCTGGAAACTGATCCGATAGGTGGCGGTGACGAGATGTTCCTGAGTTCGGTACTGCAGGGTCACGCCTTCGACGGTCAGGAGGCTCATGCAAGTCTCAAGTCTGAAGGCTCAACTCTGAAGTGAAGTCTCAAGTCTCAAGTTTCAGAAACGCAACTCCGGACAAGTTTATCTGCCTTCTATTGAGCTTTGAGCGCTTCTTGAACTTCAGACTTGAGACTTCAGCCTTGAGACTTCAATTGCCGGCTGCTCCATGAATCTCTGGGAAAAAGAGGTCCTTCCACGACGTGGGCGTGTTCGCAATCGAGCCGATGCTCTGCATGAAGTCCGCGTACTTCATGATGTTTTCGGGTGTCGTTGTGAACTTGATGTTGGGATCCGTTAGAACGTCGACGATCTCGTCCTGAGAGAAGCCGCCTTCGCCAGTCGACGCGAGCAGCACGGCCGCGGCTGCCGGCTTGTCGGCCACGATGATGGCGTTGGCTTCTTCCAGTGCCTTCAGCACGGCCCCATAGATCAGCGGATTGTCGTTTCTGAACTTTGTCGTGGTCGAAATCATCGTGAAAGTGGTCGATCCTCCCATGACCTCGTCAGACGTCATGATGGTGCGAATGCGCGGATCCTTGCGCTCGCGCTGATGGAACGGCGGAGACGTGAAGTGCGCGCTGACCGCGCCAGAACCAGACAGCAACGCCACGACACCGTCGGGATGTGTCATCGTCACCGTGTACTTGTCGAACCGTCCGGCAGCCGCGTCCCCGTACTTCGCCCTCGCGTACATCTGCATGATGATGGATGGAATGGAGACTTTGACGGCCGTCACGGCGATCCGATCCGAATCGGTCAAATCGTCGAGACCATGCAGGTGGGCGGCCCGTGTGTTCAGGTACATCGGCAGCGACGTCATGGCCGCCACCCCCTTGACCTGAACCGAGCTCCGAGTCCTGTCCCAGAGAGTGATAAACGCCGGAGGACCGGCGGCAATGAAATCGGCGGAGCCCGACAGCAACGCATCGTTGACGATCGCGGGACCGCCCAGATTGATCCAGCGCACGCGAACCTCGACGCCGGCTTTTCTGGCGTGCTGCTCGATCAAACCGTGCTTTTCCATCACGACGAGCGGCAGGAATCCCACCCCGCCCGCGCCCTTGGGGATGCGTATTTCGGCGATGTCGGGTTGGGCGCTGCGACAAGCTGCCAGCAGGAGAACGAGAATTGCAAATACAGACCACTTCACGGCGTAATCTCTATCGGCGGGTCTAAAGACCCGCCTCTACAAAGGTGATGGAACACAGACCCGCCAGCGAATGGGGATCCCGATCAAACTGCCTGGGCCAGCGGTACGGCGAGGCTCACCAGCTCACCCACATCGTCCAACTTGTCGATTTGCCAGCAACGCTCGATGAGTGCGTCCACCTGCGAATCTGGAAGGGCCAGCAGGGCTTGATCTCTGAACTTTGCGTCGAGCTGCCGATCTGAGAGCGGGCGATGCACGTTGCCGAGTGACTGTTCAACAAAGCGGCTGATGATCTGGCCGTTGGCTAGCTCCACGTCGATATGGGCCTGATCTTCGGAGAGCGACGGATCAGCCACGGCGGACGCGCCCTCGCGCACCCTCTTGATCTGCGGGTCGTTGACCGTTTCATCAGTGTACTCACGAACGCCGGCTTTCCCGCGGATCAACCCGATTGCGGCTCCGTGGTACACCGAGAATTTGCCTTCGAGCCCCGTGGTAATCCGCTGCTTGTTGCAGAGATCGAGCACCAGCGGCGCAACACGCAGGCGGACCGCCTTGATGGCTTCCGACAAGGGTCGATATTCGTCGTAGAGCTGAATGCAGCCGTCGATCGTCGGATGGATGACGATCCCGCACGGAAACGGCTTATAGGTGTTTCGTCGCAGATTGAAGTCGGTCCCGAGCTCCGAAGTTACCTTCGACAGGTCGTACTTGGCCGACTGCACTGCGGCAAATCCGCGGGGTGCCTCAATCGCGTACTGACCTGCCGTGAAGCCTGCCTGGGCGAGCAGCGCCGCGGCATACCCGTTCTGCGCCGACCTCCCGGGATGAAACGCCTTGGCCATGGAGCCGAACATCTCGCGCAGTCCAGCCGCCTGAGTGGCAGCAAGCCCAATCGCCCAGATCATCTGCTGCACTGGCAGACCGAGCAACCGACCGATGGCTGCCGCCGCGCCGAATACACCCGCAGTGCCCGTGATGTGCCAGCCCGCATCGTAGTGGGCCGGGAAGACCGCGTTGCCCACGCGCGACTCGGCCTCGAAGCCGACGATGAAGGCCTGGAGGAAGTCGCGCCCGCTCACGTGATTGGCGCTCGCGTACGCGAAAAGGGCAGACGCAACCGGCGAGCTCGGATGAATGTAGTTTTGCGGCGTCGTGTCGTCGTAGTCATAGACGTGCGAGCTGATGCCGTTCATCAGCGACGCGTGCAGCGGGTCCAGACGCTCCGATCGGCCGAGAACCCTCGCCGTCGGCTTGCCGGAAAACGGTCCCAGCGCGCGAATGGCAATGTCTATGGCTGGATGGAGGCTGCCACCGACGGCGCACCCCATATAGTTGACGAGGGATCGCCGTGCCTCGTGGCGGACATCTTCGGGAATCTGGTCGAGTTGGCTGGCAAGTCACATACTCGGCGAGCGTTTTGGTCTCGGACATTCGAAAGTCATTGTATATGTATTCGGTATCTCGGAGCGCCGAACGGAATCCGTTCTGAGGAGTTGACCTTGAGTGAATCACTGTCCACCGAACTGGCCATCTGGTCCTCGGCTCTCGAGTTTCAGGATTTGCCTCGGGACATCGTCCACTCGACCAAGCTGGCGCGTGCTCGACACGATCGGGTTGGCGCTGGCTGGTGCCGGCACCGATTTTGGCAGGTCGGTTCGGAATACGGCCATCGCCATGTCGCCGGCGGGGGCGTGCCGGCTCGTGGGCTCCGGCGACCGAGTTGGCATCACCGCCGCCGCGTTTGCGAATGGCGCCTGCTCACAGGCACTCGAATATGACGACACGCACAACGAATCCATCGTGCACATGAGCAGCCCGTCTGTGGCGGCAGCTCTGGGCCTGGCCGAAATCGTGGACCTGACGGGCGAAGACTTCATCACCGCCGTCGCGCTCGGTAACGAGATCTCCTGCCGCGTCGGCAGCGTGTCGCCAGGACAGTTTCACCGCCGCGGCTTTCACCCCACGGGACTTTTTGCGACGTTTGGTGTCGCCTTTTCGGCAAGCTGGGTTCTGCAACTGGATCCGCAGGCGACGACCCGAGCCGCTGGCATCAGCGGCAGCTTTGCGTCAGGACTTCTGGAGTGTTGGGTGGACGGCACGCAGTCGAAGTTCCTTCACGCGGGGTGGGCGGCCCAGAGCGGGATCGCAGCTGCATTTCTGGCGCGGGCGAACACGAGCGGGCCCGCTGCCGTGTTCGAAGGTCGATTCGGGTTCTTTGCGAGTCACCTGCAAGACCCGACGGCTCCGCTCGATTTTGCAAGGATTACGACCGAGCTTGGCACACGTTGGGAAAGCCGGAATTCGTCCTTCAAGCCGTTTCCGGCCGCCCACGTCCTGCATCCCTATATCGACGCAGTCCTGCGACTAAGGCGACAACACCAACTCACGACAGGAGACATCGCCCGAATCGACTGTCCGGTTGCCGGCTTCATCGTGCCGATCGTGTGTGAACCCATTACCGAGAAGATAGCACCCACGTCGGATTCACACGGCCGGGTGAGCCTTCAGTACACGCTTGCTGAAGCCCTGCATCGGGGCGAGCTTGGAAAAGACGCCTACAGCTCCGAGAGCCTTCGAAACAACGATATCCTCGAGCTGGCGAAGCGCGTGCACTATTACGTCGATCCCGAGTTCCCCGGCCCCGGCCGCTTCAAAGGCGCGGTGCACGTCACACTCAGAGACGGGCGGTCGTTCGTTGAGGTCGAAGAGCATAACCGCGGTTCTGCCGAGAACCCGATGAGCCACGATGAGCTGCGAGCGAAGTTCGATGAGAACGCTAGCGGCTTTCTCTCACCAGCGGGACGCGACCGCCTTGCGAGCGAGATCGACAGGCTCGAGCAGGTGCCAGACGCGAGCGTGCTGGCTGAACTGACTGTAAAGGATCAGTAACTTTTCTACTTTGAACTTTCCACTTTCCACTTCCTACTGGCTGACCTTCTTGACGACAAACTCGAACGGCATGCCCCCAGCCTCGCCGGAAAACTGGATCTGTTCGGGCGACACGACGCCCTTGTAAAGCAGCTCGAACGGCATGCCTCCGAAGTCGAGGGTGATCGAGAATGAAATGTTGCTTCCGTCGATCTTGCCGTCCTTGATAGGGAACTCCGTCCCGTCAGGGCCTGCCTGGGAACCGGCAAGCATGGTCCCGTCGGCTTTGAATGTAAAGTTCACTGGAAACTGGCCGCCTGGTGTGTCCACTGTTCCCGACCATTTGCCATCGACATCGGCAGCAAAGGCCGGAACAGCCAGCATAAACGCAAAAAACAGGACGCAGAGTGTGATGCGTGGTTTCCGCATAGGGTCTCCCGGGTCATTCATCTCAATTCGTCGTTGATCTCACTTCACGGGCCGGTTGATTATAGCTGAGAGGTAGAAGATGGTGCCTGCTGCTCGCAGTCTTCTGATGTGCGTCGTGATTTCGACACTCGCCTGCGGCGGAGAGCCGAGGAGTGACCCGCCGGCGTCGATCGTTCCATCGTCCGCGCCGGCTTCGGCCGCGCTCTATCACATTTATGTGACCAACGAGAGCTCGGGTGATTTGACCGTGATTGATGGAGGCACGAACCGGGTTGCGGCAACGCTGCCGCTCGGGAAGCGGCCGCGAGGCATCAAGGTCAGCCCCGATCGCTCGCGGTTGTATGTGGCGCTCAGCGGATCGCCGATCGCACCTCCAGGAGTCGACGAGAGCACCCTGCCGCCAGCCGACAAGAAAGCGGACGGCATCGGGGTCGTGGACATTGCGGCGTTGAAGGTTGTGACCGTCCTTCAGGGCGGATCCGACCCGGAGCAGGTTGCCGTGACTGGAGACGGCACGCGACTCGTTGTTGCGAACGAAGACACGGGGCTGGCGAGCTTGCTCGACATCGCGAGCGGCAAGATCCTGTCAACGTTTCCGGTCGGCGGCGAACCGGAAGGGGTCACGATGAGCCCAGACGGTCGGATCGTGTACGTCACGTCTGAAGAAGACAGTCAGGTCTCCGTCATCGATACGAGCGCCAGGAAAGTGTTGAAGCAGTTCGCCGTGGGCCCGCGGCCACGAGCGTCGGAATTTACACCGGATGGGACACGGGCGTACGTGACGTCCGAAAACGGTTCGGTCGTTTCGGTCGTCGACACCAGCACGCACACCGTCATCAAGACCATCACGCTGACTGGCGAGAACGTACGCCCGATGGGGGTCGTGGTCGCTCCGGACGGGCGCCGTGTCTATGTCACAACTGGCCGTGGTGCCACCGTGGTGGCGATTGACACCTCCACCAACGAACCCGTGGGATCCGTCACGGTGGGCCAGCGGCCATGGGGGATCGCCATCAGTCCTGATGGCAAGTATCTCTACACGGCGAATGGACCGTCGAACGACGTCTCGGTCGTCGACGTGGCGACGATGGCGGTGACGGCCACCGTCAAGGCCGGAGATCGCCCCTGGGGGGTGGCTGTGAGATAAAGGGGGGTTAGGTGGGTTAGGAGCGGTTAGGAGGGGTTAGGAACGATAACTTCCTAACCTTCCCTAACCCTCTTAACCCGTCCTAACCTTTCCGTTTTATTTTGAGTGTCTTGCCCGCGTCGGCCGTCAGCTCGGCCGCGCCCGCGGGAAGGTTGTTCACCTGCAGCACGTAGGCAACAATGTCGGCGGTTGCCGCCGCGCTCAGGCTGCCAGGATTGTCGAGCGGCATTGACGTGCGGATCCGATCGGCAAGATCGGAGACCAGCTGCTCTTCCCAGCGCGAGATGAAGTCGTCCCCGGCCAGCGCCGGGGCTTGATCGCTTCCACCCAACGTATCCCCGTGGCAGGAGGCACACGTTTGCTTGTACGACCCGGCGCCGCGCTGGGCTTGATCCGCGCTGTAGACCCCGTCCAGCGTGCTCTGTTTCGCGGCGTCTTGCACGGTGGCAGCCAGGTACATCGTCGACCCGGCCGTCATCATGATCGTCACGGTCAGAAATGTGAAGGCTCGATATCCAATCCGCACGGTGTTATCTCCCTGAAGGTATCGCGTTGGTGGTCGTGACGGCTCGCCGCTCATCGGCCCGCGCCGCGCTCAGAATATTCCTCAATCCGTAGTTGCCCTCGTGACATTCGTAGGCAGGCAATGGTGTGCTGTCGCGAGTCAACGGCATCGCAAACGTCCAAGGCTTCGTCCACGTCTGTGGGTCGTCGACCGTGACAGCCCATCGGACCTTATTCGGGGCGATGCGCGTGAACCGCTCGATCAAGCGCAACGTCTTGGAATTGGCACCTCGGTACGCGGACTCGTCCCTGAAGTTGGTCGTTTCGACCACGAGCGTGTCGCCTTCCCAACGACCGCGTCCATCCCCCATGTGGGATCTGATGTGTTCGCCGAGATGCGGGCCGCCGTTGACGGGAATGACCCGCGTTTCGTGGATCATTTCGTACAGAATGGCGACGTAGCCGGGTGACTGCACAATCTGGTACTGATTGCCGTAAATAGCCGGAAGCATCGAGCCGGGAAGACCTCGCGAGATGCACCGATCGTACAGGCTGCGGTCTTCGTAGGAATCGGCCGGCCCACGACCACTGTTCCGTCGCGCCGCGGCGCGCGCGGCCTGTCGTTGGGACGCGTCCGGGGTCAGCGGCGGAATCTTGCCGTCGGGTGGATCCACGACGAACCAGGCCTGACTGCCCCTTTCCAGAAACAGGTTGTCCTGCCACCAGTTGTCGGGTGCATGAATCGGGCCCTCGAAGTTCGCGATTGTCCGCTTCTGGATTGCACGCCGCATGGCCGCCAGCTCTTCGCCCTTGATGTCCTCGAGCCGACGTCCCGCGAATTCATCGGGTCGTTCGAACGACGTGCCGTTTTCGTAGGTGTTCGTGTAGGTGCCCTGCAGGTCGGGCTCACCCCACGATGTTTTCGGCGGGGTCCACTGTGGAGCTTGTCCGCTGACCGGAACCGTGGCAAGCCACACGAGCCCCATCGCGGCGGCCAGCACACCGGTGGTGACCGTCACGCGCCGGTCGAACCCTGCTGAGCCTTGTGTGCGCATCGGATCTCCTTCGAACGGAGGCCGTTATAGGCCGCCCGGCTCCGATCTCATCCTGCATTATAGCGCCCGCGGCCGCTGCGAACCTTCGACTTGGCTCTCAGGTTCGTTCTGAGTGGGTCGAAGGGCGACGAGCGAGTCTGCGAGCCGAGGAGCAGCAGCGCGTGGGGGTGGGGCCCCACGCGCACGAGTTAAGGAAACGCTATCGTGCCAGATAGTCCTTGAACCGGTCGCGCAGGACGGTCTTGGAAAGCTTGCCGGTCGACGTGCGGGGCATGTGGTCCACGAACCCGGTGGCATCTGGCAGCCACATTTCGGAAAATCGGCGGCGAGGTGTTCGGACCGAGATGACCGGATGCTCGGTGACGTCCGTCACGCGCCGTTCGCGAAAGTACACGACGCGACCGTCACGCAGGCTCTGCACGTATTCCTGAGGACTCCTCAGTGACATAAGCGCATAAGATACAACTTTCTGTACAAACCAAACCATGCCTACTGAACTTTTCGATCTCTCCAACAAGGTGGCCTTGGTCACCGGCGGATCGCGGGGACTCGGACTGGAGATAGCGACCGGGCTGGCTGAGGCCGGCGCGCGACTGGCAATCACCGCTCGCCGTGAGGCGTGGTTGCGTACGGCGGAAGAAGTGTTGCGCGCCGTTGGATCGCCGCCACTGGTGTTGTCCTGCGACGTTTCGGATCCGTTGCAAGTCGAGTCGGCCGTCACCGCGACGCTCGAAGCCCACGGTCGAATTGACATTCTGGTCAACAACGCCGGGATCAGCTGGGGCGCTCCTGTCGAAGACATGCCCGTGGAGAAGTTCCGAGCCGTGATGGACGTGAACGTGTTGGGCGTATTCCTGATGGCGCGGCGTGTGGGACGCGAGATGATTCGCGCCGGCGGAGGGAAGATTATCAATATCGCCTCCGTCACGGGGCTCGTCGGCTCTACGTCCGAAGTGCTCGATGCCGTCGGCTACACCGCGAGCAAGGGCGCGGTCATCAGTCTCACTCGAGATCTGGCGGTGAAATGGGCCCCGCATGGGATTACCGTGAATGCCATCGCGCCCGGCTATTTTCCAACCCGGATGACGGAAGGTGTGTTTGCAAAGAGCCTCCCGATCATCGAAGCAGAGATTCCGATGGGCCGTGTTGGTCGTCCTGGCGAACTCAAGGGCGCAGCCATCTTTCTCTCCTCGCGTGCCTCCGACTACATCACGGGACAGATCCTCGTCGTGGATGGGGGCTACAGCGCCTGGTGAGAATCGACTTCCTCACTAAAAGCCCCGATAATGATCAAGGTGAAACGCTGAAGTCTCAATCTGAAAGTTGTTGTTCAGACTTCAGACTTCGGACTTCAGACTTGGGAGTGTCTATGCGCAGGCAGGTCCTGGCATTCGTGAGTGCGGTGATCGCGGTCATTGCGATTCTGTCGCTGGCCTCGGTCTCGGGTGAACAGGGAGCGGCGACGCGGTCGTCGGCGGCCGCAGCAGGGAACTATGTGCCGCCTCGGACTGCGTGGGGCGATCCCGATCTGCAGGGGCTGTGGCCGGGGACGGCCCTGGTCGGAGTACCCCTTCAGCGGGCCACTGAATTTGGCCCGCGCAACATCCTGACCGATGCGGAGTTTGCGGCGCGTCAAGCCGCAGCCGCCAAACAATCAGCGGACGACAACGCGGAGTTCGATATCGACAACGTTCCTCCCGAAGTCCTGGCTATGGGTACAGTGGGTGGACCCGTATCACCGCCGCCCCATTGGCTGGAACGGGGAGAGCCATCCCGGCAAGCGTCGCTCGTCATCGATCCACCTGACGGACGCATGCCCGCCTTGACGCCCGAGGCCCAGGCACGCATTGCCGCTCGGCAAGCGGCCCGCAATGCACGAGGCCCGGCCGATTCCTACGAGGATCGCAGCAACTACGATCGCTGTATCACGCGCGGACTCATGGGATCGATCCTGCCGGTCATCTACAACAACGGGAACCAGATCATGCAAGCGCCGGGCTACGTCGTGATTCGGAACGAAATGATCCACGAGACACGGATCGTCCCGCTTGACGGCCGTCCGCATGTCGGATCGAGCATTCGGACGTTCCTCGGTGATTCCCGCGGCCGATGGGACGGGAACACTCTCGTCGTCGAAACGACCAACTTCACCGACAAGACGGCCATTGGTGTCAACGGTGGCGGCAACGCTCACAGCGATGCGCTGCGTATCACTGAGCGCTTCACGCGCCTCGCGCCAGACACGCTTCAATACGAAGCCACGATCGATGACCCGAAGACCTGGACGCGTCCATGGACGCTGTCGTTCCCATGGAAGCTCGATCCCGACTACGGGTTCTTCGAATACGCCTGCCACGAGGGAAACTATTCCCTTTTCAACATCCTGAGTGGCCATCGCGCCGATGAGCAGGCCGCGAAGAAATAGGGATGCAGTCCTACAAGATGTTCATCGACGGCCACTGGGCTGGCGCCGAGTCCGGTGATCAGTTCGAGAGCGACGATCCGTTTCTCGGACGACCGTGGGCGTTGATCCCGCGTGGCAGGGGAGCTGACGTCGATCGAGCCGTCCGCGCGGCTCACAAGGCGTTTACATCGGGGGAGTGGTCCAGGTACACGCCTTCGCGCCGTGGAGCGCTCCTGAGAAAACTGGGCGATCTGGTTGCCGAACGGTCGCCGCGGCTTGCCGAGATCGAAGTACGCGACAACGGCAAGCTCTTCGCTGAAATGAGCGCGCACACCTCGTACATGGCCCAGTGGTATCACTACTACGGTGGGCTTGCGGACAAGATCGAAGGGGCGGTGCTGCCGGCCGACAAGCCAGACGTGTTCAATTACACCCGCTACGAACCCCTGGGCGTGGTCGTGGCCATCATTCCCTGGAACTCGCCGCTGCTTCTCACGGCCTGGAAGCTTGCGCCCGCGCTTGCCGCAGGAAATACCGTCGTGATCAAGCCGTCCGAATATGCCTCGGCGTCGATCCTCGAATTCATGAAACTCGTCGAAGAGGTAGGCTTTCCACCGGGTGTGGTCAATGTCGTGACAGGGCTTGGACCTGAGGTTGGTTTGCCGCTCGTCGAGCATCCGCTCGTGGCCAAGATTGCATTCACCGGCTCAGATGTCACCGGCCAGCGGATCTATGAAGCGGCAGCGCGCGGAATGAAGCGGGTCACCATGGAGCTGGGTGGCAAGTCGCCCAACATCGTGTTTGACGACGCGGATCTCGACAATGCATTGAAGGGCGTTATCTCAGGGATTTTTGCAGCCACCGGGCAGACCTGCGTCGCAGGATCGCGGTTGCTCCTGCAGCGGAGCATTCACGACACGTTTCTCGACAAGCTGGTCGCGTTTGCGCGGACGGCGCGGATGGGGAACCCGATGAGTCCCGATACGCAGGTCGGGCCCGTCACCAACAAGCCACAGCTGGAAAAAATTCTCAACTACATTGAGATTGCGACGTCAGAGGGCGCGAGCCCGGTGTTGGGCGGCGCGCGCGCGACGCGTCCCGAATGCGGCAGCGGCTGGTTCGTCGAGCCCACCATCTTCCAGGGTGTGAAGAACAGCATGCGCATTGCACAGGAGGAAGTCTTCGGGCCTGTTCTGGCGGTGATTCCATTTGAAGATGAGGAAGAGGCCATTGCCATTGGCAATGACGTGGTCTACGGCCTGGCGGCGGGTGTGTGGACGGGGAATATGCGCCGCGCACTGAAGATGGCAGACCGGCTGCAGGCGGGAACCGTCTGGGTCAACACGTATCGTGCGGTGAGTTATGTCTCGCCGTTCGGGGGTTACAAACGGTCAGGCATCGGTCGCGAGAGCGGTCAGGACATGATCAAGGACTACCTGCAGGTGAAGAGCGTGTGGATCTCCACGGCGACCGACGTACCGAATCCTTTCATTCAGCGGTAACAATTTTCTCTTTCAGTCTTCTCTCTGTGTCCTCCGCGTCCTCCGTGTCCTCTGTGATGAAAACTGGCCTTTCAAGACGCGGCCGTTACCGGATGGCAATCGGATTGCCGGGCGATCCGGTTGCACCTTTCAACCGCAGCGGCGCGAAAAAGAATGCGAACTCGTACACGTTGTCTCGCGCCAGTTCTTCGGTGATGACGTTCTCCAGAATGTAGATACCATTGCGGGGAATGAAAAGCTGGTGGACGGGGAAGGCCAATGATGGATCCGGATTGGGCACGACCTCGACGCCCCAGGTGTCGGCGCTCACCACGACAATTTCTTCGTCAACGAGCAACTGTGCGGCGGCGAGTCCGAGCCCGGGTTCGTCTCGGCTGTATCGTGAATTGTCCTTCATCCACAGCGATCCCCAGCCTGTGTGCAGAAACACCGCGTCCCCCGAGCGAATGTCCGTCCCCTGACGCTTGAGGGCCCCCTGCAGATCGGCAACCGTGATTTCGTACCCGCCTTCAAGCTGCGCTACGCCCTTGTAACGAGCCACGTCGATGAGGACGCCGCGTGTCGCGAGGACACCGACGTTTTCGACGCCCAGCCGCGTCAGCCCTTCCGGCTGAGCGAAGTCCGATCGACGATTGCCGTTGTAGAAGGATTCGCCGATACCAATATGACCCAGACCGTCGAACTGCGTCCCGACCTGGCCAAGCTCACCGCTGATGATTTCGTCGTGAAACACCATGTCGTTGCGGCCCGCGGGCCTGAAGGGGTGAGGAATGCGCAGGCTGTAGTGGCGTGTGCCGAACAGCGGCATGCCGGATTCATATATATGACCCAGCTGATAAATCGTCCCCTGTTTGATGAGGTCTCTGGCTTCGCGAACCTTGGCGGGTGTGATTCGGTTTGCCGCGCCGCGTTGATCGGCGGCACCCCATGGTGATGGGGCGAGATTCTGTTGTCCCGTTGTGGGCGTGCCCATGAGCATGAGCAGAACGATCGAAGGCGGCGAGTGCGGCGATCGTCCGGGCGCCGGACACAACATGGTGAAAACTGGTCAGGTGGTGCATCGCTTCCCTCCCGAGCAAGTTACGAGGTCGTAGGGCGGGCCTTGCTTTATAGGCCCGCCTTGAGCCGGGTCCAAAGAGCAGGACCCGGCCTACGTACTGCAATTCGCTACATTTATGAAACCGCCCAGCCGCCGTCGATGGGCAATGCCGTCCCGGTAATGTCAGCACTGTCCGGTCCGCAGAGAAACAGCATCAACGCCGCGACGTTCTCCGCCGCAACAAAGCGTCCGGTCGGCTGTTTTCCCGCGAGGAATCGCCGCTCGGCATCGGCCCGCGACAGCCCCTCAGTCGCCATCGTGGCCCGGATCGTGGCGTCGTGGACTGGCGTTTCGGTCGTGCCTGGACAGATGGCGTTGCACGTGATGTTCTCCTTCACCGTTTCCAGAGCCACGGCCCGCGTCAGCCCGACGAGCGCCGTCTTGCTCGTGACGTACCCGATGCGGTTCATCGTCCCCTGCAGTCCGTAAATGGAAGAGACGTTGATGATCCGTCCCCATCTCTTGCGCCGCATTTCGGGAAGGACGAGCCGGATAGTATGAAACGCGGCCGACAGGTTGACGGCGAGGCTTTCGTCCCATTTGTCGACGGGGAACTCGTCGACAGGCGCCGAATGCCGGACGACGGCGTTGTTGATCAGAATGTCGATGCCGCCGAGCGTTTCGAGGATGGCGGCGACCATTTCCTCGATTTCGCGCGGTCGACGCAAATCGGCCCCGCCGTACAGGGTTCGCACGCCGTCGCTGGATTCGAGATCAGCCACGGACCCGCGCAATGACCTCAGGCTCGGCAAATCCGTTCAGGACGATATGGCATCCCGCTGCCGCAAATCGATGTGCGGCAGCGAGACCCAGGCCCTGAACCGAGCCGGTGATGAGGGCACATTTGTTCTTCAGAAACATGCGCAACCATACCTGAAAACTGAAAATTGCGGATAAAACGTCGCTATTTGACCCCAGCCAGAGCGCCATCGTAGATTCTCAAGGCTCAAGTTTGAAGTCTCGTAGCATCCGCAATTCTCAATTCCGAATTCTCAATTCCCAGGAAGCCATCATGGAAAAGCCGTTGCTGGGGTTCGTGGGGGTCGGCCGGATGGGAGGGCCCATGGCCTCGCGGTTGCTGGACGCGGGCTATCGGCTCTGTGTGTGCGATACCAGTCGCCGACGCCACGAAGCCGCTGGCTGCGCGTGGCGCGAACGTGGCCTCGTCGCCCGCCGAGGTTGCCTCGGCTGCAGAAATCGTCCTCATGAGCCTGCCGACGCCCACTATCGTGCAGTCGGTGGCGCTCGGCGAGCGCGGCATCATCAAGGGATCGACCGTCAAAACGGTCATTGATCTCTCGACCACGGGACCGACCGTTGCCGCGATCGTGGCCAAGGGACTGGGCGAACGTCAAGACAGTTGCGGTTGATTCTCCCGTCAGCGGCGGCGTCAGTGGCGCGGAGAAAGGAACGCTGGCGGTCATGGTCTCGAGCCCAAGATCCACCTTCGAACAGGTCGAACCGATTCTCAAGAATTTCGGCGGTCGTTTTTCGTGGGCGAAAAGCCGGGACTCGCGCAAATTGCCAAGCTTGCCAACAATCTGCTGGCTGCCGCTGCGCTCGTTGTCTCCTCCGAAGCGCTGGCCATGGGGGTCAAGGCCGGCCTGGACCCAAAGGTCCTGATTGACATCATCAACGCCGGCAGCGGCCGGAACAGCGCCACGCAAGACAAATTCCCGCGATCGATCCTACCCGGCACGTTCGATTTCGGCTTTGCGACGGGACTGTCGTACAAGGACGTCCGCCTCTGTGTGGACGAGGCGGAGGCGCTCGGCGTGCCCATGGTTGTGGGCGCCGCCGTTCGACAAATGCTCGCCGTGACCAACGCCAAGTTCGGCCCAAACTCGGATTTCACGTCCATTGCGAGAGTGATTGAGGAGTGGGCGGGCGTTGAAATCCGCGGCTGACGCTTCAAGATCGAGCGACAACGCCAATTGAAACCAATCTGAGAGACAATGGCGGGCCATGGCTACGAAGAAACACGACTCGGCTCTCACGCGGCGCCGCATGTTGCAGGGCGCGGGTGGATTGATTGCCGCCGCCACGTTTCCGATCGACGCGGACGCCGCCGCGTTACCCGCTGGCTCAAGCTCCGACAAGGTCGCCAGCAACGGCCCCCGCGGACATCACGGGTCAGCTGGCGCGCTATATGGTCGAAGCGCGCACGCGGAACCTCCCCGCGGACGTCGCGCGTGAGTGTAAACATCGCATTCTGGACACGCTGGCGGCGATGGTGTCGGGCGCACATCTCAAGCCGGGAGAAATGGCGATCCGGTACGTGCGAGCCCAGGGCGGTGTGCCCGAAGCTTCTGTCCTTACCACCGACATCCGGACCTCTGCCGTCAATGCGGCGCTGGCCAACGGCATGTTCGGCCATGCGGACGAAACCGACGACTTCGAACCGGTCACGAAAGCCCATCCTGGTTGCGCCGTGGTGCCGGCGGCGTTGGCGATGGCCGAACGAGAGGGCAGATCGGGACTGGAGTTTCTCAAGGCGGTGGCGCTCGGCTACGACCTGTGTTGCCGTTTTCTTCTGGCGTTCGGACCGGACCTGGTGCGCGCCACACATCGCAGTGCCGAAGGCACCAGCTCGACGTTCGGCAGCGCGGCAGCCGCTGCCGCACTGGCTCGCCTGGATGAAAAGGGCATGCGCTACGCGCTCTCGTACGCCGCTCAGCAGGTGTCGGGAATCTGGAGCTGGGCCCGAGACACGGAACATGTCGAAAAGGCGTTCGACTTTGGCGGAATGGGCGCTCGCAATGGTGTGACAGCCGCAGTCATGGTCCAGACAGGGTTTACCGGAGTCGCGGACGTGCTCGACGGCGAGCACAACATGATTGAGGCTTTTTCCACCGCTCCAAAACCGCAGGAAATGATTGCCGCCCTCGGCAGCAGGTTTTTCGTGACCGAAACGGCCATCAAGACGTTTTCCGTGGGATATCCGATTCAGGCTCCGCTTGATGCCTTTCTGACGTTACGTCGCGAGCACGCATTGAACGTCAACAACGTACAACGCATCGTCGTCCGGCTGCCGGAAGATGGCGCACGCATCGTTGATGACCGATCGATGCCCGATGTGAACTGTCAGTACCTGATTGCGGTTGCGCTACTGGACGGTACTGTCTCGTTTGCCGACAGCCACTCGCATGAGCGTATGGCAGACCCGCAGGTGCGGGCCGTGAAGGAGCGCGTCCAGCTCGTTGCCGATCGCATGTTGATGGATCCGGGTGCGCCGCGCAGCGGCTTCGTGGAGGTCACCCTGCGAGATGGTCGAACCGTCAGTCACTTCACACGGCATCCCCCAGGCACGAAAGAAAATCCGCTGGACGCGGAAGGTGTCAACCGAAAGGCGCGCGGATTGATGGCGCCGGTTCTGGGCACCGAAGCGGACGGAGGCGCTCATCGAACGTGTGCATGCACTGGAGGAGGTTGCGGACGTCCGCAACTTGCGCCAGTTCCTCACCGTCTGATTCTCCCGGAGCACTCTAACTTCACCAGACACTATTGAAGCGGAGACCACACATCATGGATCAGCAGACGTTCGACCGTGGACTTGAAATCCGTAAAGCGGTTCTTGGAAAAGAGTTCGTTGAAAACGCCTTCAAATCGGCCGACGATTTCAACCGGCCGCTGCAGGAGCTCGTCACGGAGTATTGCTGGGGCGCGGTATGGGGCCGTCCGCAGCTCGAGCGCAAGACGAGAAGCCTGCTGAACCTGGCCATGATCAGCGCCCTCAACAGACCTCATGAGCTCAAGCTGCACGTTGCCGGTGCGCTCAAGAACGGCGTCACGCGCGAGGAGATTCGCGAAGTCTTCCTCCAGGTGGCGATCTATTGCGGCGTCCCCGCGGCAGTCGATGCCTTTCGTGTCGCGCGCGAGGCGTTCGCGCAGATCGATCAGTCGAAGTGATCCTGCAAAGACGCCTTACACCATGAACTGTGAGATCAGACCCCACTCGGCGGGACGTCGAGCCGGACCACCCAGTTGTCGAGCAGCGGGCCCGCGGCGGGATATCGCGTGAGAACCTGCGGATCATGCCCGGGAACGATGTGGTCGGGTGAGTCCGCAAGCCGTTTGATAGTCGAATAGCCCTCGAGCGTCTCGGCCACGCTATAGGTGACCGGGAATACGCGGCCTTCATTGATGTGCGCGTAGAGGTGTGTCGCGTCCGACGCCAGAACCACGTGGCCCCGACGCGTCTTCACGCGGACGCACTGCAGACCTTTCGAGTGCCCACCGATGTGATGCAGCGTGATGCCGGGCGCCATCTGCGTGCTTCCCTCGTGAAAGATCACGCGCCCGTCAAACACTTTACGGACCATCGCCACCACATCCTCCACTTCGAATGGGAAGCGGATGAGCGCGTGACACATGCAGCGGCCTGTCGCGTAGGCCATCTCGCAATCCTGCAGATGATATCGGGCCCGCGGGAACAGGTTGTAATTGCCACAGTGGTCGTAGTGAAGGTGGCTGACGATGATGTGCTCGACGGCGGCGGGATCGATCCCAAGCGATTTCAGACCTTCTCCGATTGGTTTGGTCATGGTCCGCCCACGCTTGTCGGCCATCATCTCGTCGAATCCCGTGTCGACGACAAACGTTCCGTGAGGACCGACGATAGCCCAGACGAAGTACGCCAGCGGCTGCAGGATGTCGTGCGGATCGCCGCCGATGAAGTTCTCGGGGGACCGCCGATCGTGATGCGCGTACCGGATGGCGTAGATCTCGTGGACGTCGTCGCTCATAAGAAAAAGGGGTCGGGAGTCTTTCTCTTTACGCCGTATCGCCGGTGAATGATCGCCCGCGCGTTTCGGGTCCAAGCCAGATCAAGATGCCCGAGAGGACACCCGAGATCACCATGCAGACGCTCATCGCATTGACGAGCGCAACGCCCGAGTCGGCAAGTGCGCCGACGATCGGGGGCATGAACGCGCCGATTGCGGCGCCGGCGTGATAGCAGAAACCCGGCCCCACGCCGCGCACCGACGTTGGAAAGCGCTCGGTCGTGTACGCCGGGGCCATGCCCCAGATCCCCATGCCAAACATCCCCATCATGAGCGCGCCCACGCCGAGACTGAGTGGACCGGTTGCATGGAGATAGAACGGCAGCGATGCGATGCCGAGCACCACCGTAATGCTGACTGCGCCGCGCCTGCCCAGCGCCGTCTCAGAGAGACGACCCCAGCCCGCCGTGCCGATGATTGCGCCAATGTTGAATGCGGCCAGGTACGGCAGCGTCGGACGTCCGGCCTCTCGTAAGACTGTTGGATACCAGTAGTTGACCGAGTAGTAAATGCACATGAAGGCGCCAATCACGGCCGAGGTCTGGATGGTCGTTCCAATCAGATCCCGCTGAAAGATCCGCACGAGCGACACCTTCGGTTCCCGAGTGGTCTGTCCTGCACGCGCCGCCTCCGCCAGCCGCCGCTGGCGTTCGAGCCATACGGGGCTCTCAGGAACGCGCGCTCGAATCCAGAGCGTGAGCAGCGCTGGAAAAATCGCGACCCAGAACATCGTGCGCCATGCGAGGTCCGGTGTTCCGCTGAAGAGCGGATAGATGAACTGGAACGTTGCCGCCGCGAGCAGATAGCCCCAGTACCAGCCACCCAGAAGCAGTCCCGATGCGAGGCCGCGAAGCCGCGTCGGCCAGTGCTCGAAGACGAGCGGCATCCCCGCCGCCCACTCGCCGCCCATGCCGATGCCGAAGAGCGCGCGCAGCGCGAAGAGCATCGTGTACGACGTCGAGAAGCCGCTGAGAAAAGCAAACAGCGAGAACCAGATGATGGACAGCGTGAGAGGAAGCTTGCGGCCCCACTTGTCTGCCGCCGTTCCTGCCAGCGACCCGCCCACCAGACGCATGATCAACGTGACGGTGCCCAGGGCACCTGCCAGGGCCCGATCGACGGTGAAGCTGTTCTGGATGTCAATCAGGATGAAGGTCATGATGTTGAAGTCGAACGCATCAACGACCCATCCCAGAAACACCGCCCAGAAGGCGCGCCACTGATCGCGGCTGACCTCTCGATACCAGGGTCCTGCTTGCGCTGGAACTGCCGGAGCGTCGTGCCGAACCGCTTCCGCGACCTTGTTCAATTGGGTAACCTGAACGCCAGCAGCTCGCCGGAATACGTGCCACCGCCGATGGCCACGACGATGTGCTGTTTGCCGTTCAACATGTAGGTCATTGGCGAGCCGGTTTGCGGAGCCGGCATGAACACGTCGCCAACTTCCTGCCCGGTGGCCTTGTCGTACGCACGCAGCATTGCGCCACGCTGGCCGGACGGCGTGGTGAAGAACCCACCTTCGCCGGCAATGACGAGCGTTCTGGTCACGAGCGTTCCAATCCGTCCGGTGCGGCCCGTCCGAGGAATTGTCAGGCCCTTCAGTGCGGCATGGTTGCGGACGTTGTCTGGTGTTTCGCCATGTGCAATTTGCCAGACGATTTCACCCTTGTTCAAATCGATGGCGGTAATCCGTCCATAGGGCGGCTTCACGAGCGGCAATCCCTGAACGGTCAGCGCGGCACCCGCTTGGGCTCCGAAAAGCGGACCGGCAGGTGCGCCGCTTGCGGGCGGTCCGGCCGGCGGGCTTCCGGCTGCCGCCGTGGGCGGCACGGGATTCCGCGAGATTCCTCTTATGAAGTCCATATCGGACCGCTGCGGATCGTTGAGGAGCCCGACGGCTCCGATCACGGTTTCGGAGAACACGTAGAGGAGGCCGGTTTCGGGATCGTAGGACCCGCCCTGCCAATTTGCCCCACCCGTCACGTTGGGCAGCATGAGCGTTGCGATCGGGCCGTTCGGATTGCTGACGACAGGAGGCGTATAGATCGGACCCAGCTTATACAGCGAAGTCAGCTTGACCGCTTCCGCTCTCAGCTCGGGCGTGAAATCGATGAGATCGTCAATGCTCACGCCTTGCCGATCGAAAGCTGGCGGTTTCGTCGGAAATGGTTGCGTTGGTGAATACCATTCGTTCGGGACATCGCCCTTCGGAACCGCACGTTCTTCAATTGGCCAGACCGGCTGTCCGGTCATTCGGTCGAACACGTACACCCAGCCTTGTTTTGTCGGCTGTGCGATCGCTTTGATCGCCCGACCGTTCACCGTGATATCGGCAAGGATCGGCGCACAAGGAATATCCCAGTCCCAGATGTCGTGATGGATCAGCTGCTGGTGCCAGATACGCTGGCCGGTCATCAGGTCCAGCGCCACCAATGTCGAACTGAAGAGATTGGCACCTGGCCGGTGGCCGCCGAAGTAATCGCCAGTGGCGGCTTCGGTGGGAAGGTACACTCGTCCGAGCTCTTCATCGACGGTAATTTGACCCCAGATGCCGGCGTTGCCGGTGTAAGCCCACGAGTCCTTTTCCCAGGTCTCATCGCCAAACTCACCCGGTCGAGGGATCGTGCGGAAGATCCACAGACGCTTTCCCGTTCGCACATCGTAGCCGCGCGCGACGCCCTTTTTCGTTGCGGCGGCTTTTGGGTGCGCTGCCTTCCCGGTGGGCCGAGCCGACCACGATGACATTGCGTGCGACGACCGGCGCGGCATGAAGCCCCATCTCACCTGTGATGAGGTCCATGTCCTGATCGGCGTCGAGCTTGAGATCGACGACGCCGTTCTTGCCAAAGCCGGGCACAGGCCGCCCTGTTTTGGCATTGAGGGCAATCATCTGATAGCCCGGCGTCACGTAGACGATTCGTTCTTCGGTGCCATCGGACCAGTACGCGAGGCCGCGTCCCGGACAGCAATCTTGGGGCCGCGGCGCCACGCTTGCCTTCATCAATCTTGTAGAACCACAGCAGCTCGCCGGTGCCCGCGTCCAGCGCGACGACCGTGCGGCGTGTTCCGGCCGTCGAGTACAGCACGCCGTTCACCATCAGCGGCGTCGATTGAAGGTTGAACTCGAGCCCGGGCCCCAGGTTGTCCGTCTTGAATCGCCACGCCACCTCGAGGCTCTTGAAGTTGGTGCGGTCGATTTGATCGAGCGGCGCATAGCGCGTGCTGCCCAGATCGCCGCCATAGGTTCGCCACTCCGCATTCCGTGCGCCGGACTGTCCCGACACGCCAGCCGTGAGCACGCTGGCAACCAGTATGTCCCAGACACGCGACCGCTCCGTATGACATTCTCATTTGGAATACAGCCTCCTCAGCGTCTCCACGTCGGCGTCTGAAAGCCCGCTGGCAGCGCTTCTGCCAATGTCTTCGGGCGATCGAATGCGGTTTCGATACGCACCAAAGTAACGCTCGCCATCCCCGGGCAAACGGAACGCGTACATGATCGAGCCAAAATCATTGTTGTGAGGCAGACCAAGCGCGTGACCGATTTCATGCAGGGCAGTGAGGTACAGAACGATACGCCGATCCAGCGGATCCCCCATGACATCGGCCGTAATGAAGACGTCCGCTCTGAAGATTTCGCCCGTCCGATCGTCGGCCTGCGGACGCGACTCGCCGTACAACCCGCTGCCTCTGACGAAACGCACACGCATTGTGGCGGTGTCTCGCCCGGTGGCCCGCTCGAGCCTGAACCGTCCGTCGGCCGCGCTCGTCCACGTGCTCATGGCGCGCTCGACCAGCGGTTCCGCTTCTGCGGGCGCCATGTCGGGCTCGATCCAGACCCGAATCACGTGACCAGCTGGCCATCGCGGCTGTGTTCGCGGGACCGTCTGCAAAGGGATGAGAACGCTTTCGATCACGGTTGCCAGGAGAAGAATCGCTGCCATGAGAGAGTCGTCGCGGCTGCGCAGGCCGGACCTTCAGGTCCGCCTCAACCTGCAGAATGTCCGCAAAAGGTAGAAAAACTTCAGCTATTACAGTTGTTTGAAACGGATTTGCGACTGTGACCGGATTCTAGACCGACCGCATCCAATCAGCAAGGGTGCCGAGGAGCGGAGACAGTGCGAAGACTGGCAGGATCTACTCCATTCCGACCATATCGAACTCGTCGGCCTGCCCAAGTCGGGCGCCGGTTTCGCCGAGCCATGTTGCTGTCAGCAAGCCGAGCCAGCAGCCGAGGCAGACGGCCAGGATCCAGCTCCACCGAATGCTTTGTCTGGCAGGCTTGGAGGCTTTGGACATAGCGGCTTCCTACGCAAGGGCCATACCACCGATAGTGAGTCAGGGTCGTTTCGCGGGGCTGCTTCCGGCAACGTACCCGTTTCGGGCACGCACACGGTACGTGCCGTCCCGAACCCGCACGCGGATGCTGTGGTACTGGCCATCCGGCCCGCGCGGCGAATCATAACCCAGCAAGTACTGATTGTTGAGCTCTTCTGCAATCCTCGCAGTCGCCGCCTGAAGATCGGTGGTGTCTTGTACGACTTCAGTCCGTCCACCGCTGCCGTCAGTGATCTCTCGCAATGCCACAGGATTGACTTGGGCATTGATCGGGCGGGGATCGCGGGAGTTGACGGCAATCGTGTACGCAAACACGTCGCTGCGTAACATGGCCGTACGAAGCTGGAGAAGCGATACGTCGCTCGCGCTGTCAGCCCCATCCGAAATCAGCAGAATGGCGGCGCGCTGCTCGCTCCGCCGTGCGATGAGCGGCAGCGAGGTCATGACCGCATCATAGATGGCAGTTCCGCCAAACGGGTGGAGGTCGGCCAGGACGGGTTGCAGCACTTCCCGCGCCCGGGTCCACTCCGTCAGCACGTTCGGTCGATGGTTGAAGGCGAGAAGGAGAAACTCGTCGGACGGGTCGAGCAGCTGGAACAGAAAGCGCTCGACCGCCTCGCGCGCATCCTGTATGCGCCGTCCGTACATGCTGTCGCTCGCATCGAGCAGCACCGCCAGGCTGACCGGCACGCGCTCGTTGGTGAACTGGGTGACCGCCTGGCGAATCCCGTCCTCGTACACCTCGAACGATTCGCGGGGCAGGCCCGCCACCAGTTTCCCTTCTGGATCGAATACGGTCGCAGTGATCCGGACGACTTCCACACCCGACCGAAAGGGATCCGCACGTCGAAAAGGCCGTTCTTGCGCGGCCAGGCCGACGCCGGTCAGCAGGCCCACGAACCAGCACAGCACCCCTTCCCAGCGCATGGGGTATGGTAAAGCACTTGTCAGTGGTTTGTTGACTCTTTGGAGTGCGTTGCGAAATTGCCGTACGTAGGCCGGGTCCTGTTCTTTGGACCCGGCTCCAGGCGAGTCGGACGCGCCTTAAAACGCGCTCGCTACAGGTGAATTGCACTACTATAGACCGTTAAACCATCAGATTAGAGGGACGTATGAGTCAGATCACCCTCAAAGTCAACGGGCGCTCACACACGGTGGATGTCGATCCGACGACGCCTTTGCTGTACGTGTTGAGCGACGATCTGGAATTGCGCGGTCCAAAGTTCGGCTGCGGACTGGCGCAGTGCGGAGCATGTACCGTGATCGTCAAGGGCGAAACCATTCGGTCGTGTGTGACGCCCGTGGCGAAAACTGGACGGCGCCGAGGTGACCACGCTGGAAGGGTTGGGGACGATTGACAATCCACATCCAATCCAGCAGGCGTTCATAGACGAGCAGGCCGCGCAGTGCGGTTTCTGCCTGAGCGGCGTCATCCTGACGGCAAAAGCCCTTCTCGACAAGAACCCGCGAGCGACGGAGAGTCAGATTCAGCAGGCGATGTCGTCGGTGCTCTGCCGGTGCTACGCGCACGCGCGAATCTTCCGCGCCATCAAGCGGTATGCGCAAGGGGGGACGCAATGACCACGCGCATGTCGGCGTCGGTTCGCCAGGGCTCGTCCCACGAAAGACGCACGGGCAGCTCTCGAACGGGCAGGTTTCTCGCGGCGAGACTTCCTCAAGGGTTCGGGAGCCCTGATTGTGTCGTTCAGTGCGGCGCGGTTCGCGGGCGCGCTCGCGCCAGGGCTTGCCGTGGCGCAAGGGTCGCCGGTTCCAGGAGACCAGCTCGACTCATGGATTGCGATTCGGGCGGATGGGCACGTCACCGCCTATACGGGGAAGTGCGAACTGGGGCACGGTCTGTACACCGCACAGATGCAGCTGATTGCGGAGGAAGTCGGTGTGCCACTGTCTCGCGTCACGCTGATCCAATGCGACACGGCAATCACGCCCGACCAGGGCACGACATCCGGTGCTCAGTCCCATCCCGCCAACTTCAACGACCGCAACCTGGCGCAGGCAGCGGCAACCGCGCGGGAAGCGCTCGTGCAGATGGCGTCGAAGCGCCTGGGAGTGCCCACCGAGCAACTTGCCGTGGCGGACGGCGTCGTGACCGTTCGAACCGATCCGTCGAAGAAAGTCGGTTACGGCGAGCTCATCGGGGACCGGAAGTTCAACATGGCGCTCAGCAGCACCGCGAAGCGCAAGAATCCACGGGACTGGAAGATACTCGGGACGCCGTGCCGCGTGTAGACATCCCCGCCTTTGCGACGGGCCAATTCGAGTACGTGCACAACGTGCGAGTGCCCGGCATGGTCCACGGCCGCGTCGTCCGGCCGCCGACTGTCGGCGCGAAATTGATGGGTGTTGACGAGAACTCGGTTCGCGACGTCCCGGGTCTCGTCAAAGTTGTCGTCAAGAACGACTTCGTTGGTGTGGTCTGTGAAAAGCCGTGGCAGGCGATCCAGGCGGCCACTCGTTTGAAGGCCACGTGGACTGCCGGTGTCACGCTGCCGGCCCACACGACGTTCTTCGATTACCTCCGCAATCAGCGTCCCACACGGGACACGCTGGCGGTCGACTCTCTGGATGTCGATCAGAAACTGGGCCAGGCCGCTGAAGTGGTGAAAGCGACCTACCACTATCCGTACCAGATGCACGGGTCGATTGGCAGCTCATGTGCGGTGGCCGACGTGCAGGGCGAGCGCGCCACGATCTGGTCACCCACACAGTCGGCTCATCCGTTGAAGAGCGGCGTGGCCATGCTGCTCGGCTTCCCGGCGTCCAACGTTCGTGTCATTTTCAGAATGGGATCCGGGTGCTATGGCATCAACGGGGCCGACACCGTGTCGTACGATGCCGCACTGCTGTCTCAAGCGGTGGGCAGGCCTGTTCGCGTCCAGCTCTCGCGTCAGGACGAGATGGCATGGGAGAACTATGGGTTCGCCTACGTCATCGATCAGCGTGTGGGGCTCGATCGGCAAGGCGACATCGTGGCCTGGGACTACGAGGGTTGGTCGCCCACTCTCGGTGGACGGCCCGGTACGAGCACACCCGGCAACGTCATTACGGGACTTCCTGGCCGGTTTCCAGCCGGCCGCGTTCACACCGAGAACACCCGCGCCAGCCCCGACCGGCGCACTGAACAACAACGCGAATGTGGTGCCGTCCTATCTGTCGGGGTGCATTGGCGGCAAGTGCGGCGGCACTGGAAAGATCGCGAGCGAACGAGTCCTTTCTCACACGGTGCCGTCGTTGTTCTGGACCGGACCGCTGCGGTCGCCCTCACGGCTTCAGAATACCTTTGCACACGAGTGCTTCATGGATGAGGTGGCGGCACGAGCCAAAGCCGATCCCGTGGCATTTCGACTGAAGCACTTGCGAGACGAGCGGTTGATGGACGTGGTACGCGGTGCGGCGAAGGCGGCAAATTGGAGCGCCCGTCCGTCGCCAAGACCGGGCATCGCGCGCACTGGCATTGCGAGCGGTCGGGGAATTTCATGCGTGCTGTACGAAGGCGACAATGGCTATGCGGCGATGGTCGCTGAGGTCGACGTCGATCAAGCAACCGGACGTGTCACCGTGAAGCGTCTGGTTGTCGCGCTCGACTGTGGTCCGATCTCGAATCCTGACGGACTGCGAAATCAGATCGAGGGAGGCGCGCTGCAGGGCATGAGTCGCGCCCTGATTGAAGAAGTGACGTGGGACGATCGCAAAGTGACATCGGTCGACTGGCGGACGTACCCGTCCCTGTCGCTGGGAATTGCCGTCCCGCACATCGAAAGCGTGCTGATCAACCGCCCCGACGCGGAAGCATCGGGCGCCGGTGAAACGGCAATTACCGTGACAGCCGCGGCCATTGGCAACGCGATTTTTGACGCCACCGGGGCTCGCGTCCGGCAGGTCCCATTCACACCGGCGCGCGTCAAGGCGGCGCTCGACGCTCGCGCCTGAGCACGCGGATCGATCTGGGATTGTGGCCGTTCTTCGAAATCCGACTACTGCGCCGGTTTTCGGAAAATCAGAATGTGCTGGCGGGGAAGGCTGCGAATCACGCGGTCGAAGGTGAAGCCTTCGGCCTCGACCTCGGTTCGTGCTTCTTTGATGCTCATCTTGTGTTCTTCGCGGATCGGCAGGTCGCGATCCTCCTTGCGGTACTCCAACAAGACCAGCAGTCCGCTCGGTTTGAGTGAGCGGCGAATGCTGGCCAGCATGGCTTGAGGGTACTGAAACTCGTGGTACACGTCGACGAGCAACGCCAACTCGATCGTCGCTTCCGGTAACCGCATGTCATCCTGCCGTCCCTGGACGACTTCAATATTGGTCAGCTTCTGCTTCTGGATCTTGTCCTGCAGAATCCCCAACAGCTTGGGCTGAATGTCGTTTGCGTACACTTTGCCTTCTGGTCCAACCCGTTGCGAGAGCATGACCGTGAAATAGCCGGTGCCCGCGCCGACGTCTGCGATGACCATCCCGGGCTTGATGCCGATGAGGTCGACCGCGCGTTTTGGCTCTTCCTCCTGCTCACGCTCCGACCGGTCGAGCCAGACCCAGTCTCCGGCGACGCCAGCAATCTGACGCCCCGTGACAGGATGCGTGGCGCCCTGCGACAACAACAGGGCGGGCAAGACCGCAAGCAGGAGTACCAGCAGGAGGCGTCTCATCATGCCGGCATCATACCTGACGGCACACATGAATGTCGTTCGCAGGCCCATCTGCCGACAAGAACGTCATAATCAATGTGGCGCGATCATGTAGCGCGGGGGCTTTAGCCCCCGCGAAGGTGTCATGAATTCCACTCGCGAGCCTCGGTCGGACGTCATCGGTCCGATGCACGTCGAGACGTCTGTCGCCGAACGGCTGTATCGGAAGGCACACGCCGACCGATGGGGCCTCACACGAGACGAGTTTGCTCGCGTCCTTGGTGTGAGCGCCGCGCGCTCGTTTTCCGGCAGCACGCCCAGCCCGCGGGAAATCGAGCGCTATCTGTCGTCGCTGCATCTCGAGGATCTTGCGCTGGCGTGCGCGTGCGCGTCGGGTCACGAAGCGGCCTGGGAACATTTCATCCGCGAGTTCCGGCCCTCGTTGTATCGAGCCGCCGATACACTCGATCCGGGCGGGGGCGCCCGGGATGTGGCCGATTCGATGTACGGAGATCTGTTATGGTCTGACCGAGGGCGGAGGGGAACGACGGTCGCTGTTCCGGTACTTCCACGGGCGCAGCAGTCTGGCTACATGGCTGCGAGCGGTCGTGGCGCAGCGGTACGTCGATCGTGTGCGGGTCAGCCGTCGCCTGGAACCGTTACCCGAGGATGACGGTATTGCAGCGCCCGTGTCGTCGTCTGCGCTCCCCGATCCCGATGCGGGCCATTACCTGCAGCTCGTCCGGCTGGCACTGGCTCGAGCCGTGGCAAGTCTCGAGGCACGCGACCGATTGAGGCTTCGCTGTTACTATGCAGAGGAGCTGACACTTGCCGAAACCGGGCGTCTGTTGCGCGAACACGAAGCAACCGTCTCGAGACACCTGGCACGCACCCGGCGGACGATTCGGGAACAGGTTGAACGTCAGCTTCGCGATGAAATTGGCCTGAATGCCACTCAGATATCGCGCTCGTTCGAACTGGTTTCGGCGGATGCGGGTTCGCTCGACTTGAACCAGATGCTGGAAGGTGTGGGGCCACGCAAGGAACCTGAGCCGGACCGTTCTATATAGGGGGGAACTGAAGCTCGTGAGCCAGGGATTTGATCGGGAGGCGGCGGTGGATCGCCTGCTTCGTCAGTCGTTGAAGAACCCGGCCGGGGCAGCGCCGAGAGGGCCGTGTCTCGACCCGGAGATTCTGGCCGCCTGGGTCGACGGCACCTTGAAGGGCGACGATCTGAACGTTGGCTGAAGCGCATCTGTCAGATTGCAGCCGCTGCCTGATGTTGATGGCGACGATGATGAAGATCGCCCCGGAGCCCGCACCCGCGAACCGCTGGTGGGGGACCAGCACGTTGCGGTGGCTGGTACCCCTGACGGCCGGTGCCGCGGCCGTGCTCGTCTGGATTGCCGTTCCGAACGATGAACCTCGACGCTCGTTGGAACAAACGATCGCCCAGACGGAGGCTATTCCAGTCGCGCCGACGGAGCAACAGCCCACGTCCGAACAGCGTCCGCTGGTTGAAGCCAACGAGGGTCTCCGTGACCGATCCACGGAGACGCGTCCCGACGATAAGCAAGTCGAACCGAGCGATGCTCCGGCGAAACCAGCAGGGGCGCGTGAGGTAGCGAAGGAGAGTGGTCCGACACGGCAAGAGCCTGGAACGGTCACCGATCTCCAGTCCACGCTCCAGGCTGAGGCCGCATCGCGGACTTCACCGACACCTCCACCTGCACCGGCTCCTGCTGCACCGGTTGCCGCTCCCGAGGCGGATCAAGCGACAGCGGCGAGAGGTGTCGGGCAAATGAGTACGACGTCGGGTGAGACGGTGGCTCAGCCACGGGCCGCACCTCCGGCGTCTGTTGCCGCGCGGTCTGCCGACTTGAGGCGAGCCAACTCTGAGGTCGGGGTGATCGAGATCCTGTCGCCCGATCCGATGGTGCGCTGGCGCGCTGGTGCGCGCGGATTCGTTCAACTCTCCCAGAACAGCGGCGCAACCTGGGAGCCGCTCAAGAGTGGCGTGACGGTCGACCTGATCGCCGGCGCGTCGCCCTCGCCATCCGTGTGCTGGCTGGTGGGTCGCGCCGGGACTGTTTTGCTCACCACGGACGGTCGCAGCTGGCAACGGCTGACGTTTCCCGAGAGCGTTGACTTGACGACGGTTCGTGCAATCGATGCGCGCAGGGCGACTGTCACGCCGGCCGATGGCCGCACGTTCACCACCGCGGATGGCGGCCTGACCTGGACCCGCTAATTCCCTGCCTGCAAGAAATCCCGACAGCTCCGTTCTATAGGTGGATGGGGGAAGCCCCGTCCTCACCCGTAGTGCGGGCCTTTTAAGGCCCGCCACGCGGACTCTAAAGAGTCCGCGCTACGCCGCCATTTCTTGAAAAGGAGCTGACCCATGCGCACACGTTTGTGGCTTGCGGCGCTGATTCTGACCGCTGGAGCCATCGCCCCTCGCAGTTTTGTCCATAGAGCGTCGGCGGCCGCCCCGGTCGCGCCCGGGTCGACAACGCTGGACGATCAGGTTGAACTGGCGGTGACCGTCTACAACTCGGACATCGCGCTGGTCCGAGACGTCAGGACCCTGCAACTTGCGCGCGGGACCGCGGATCTTCAGTTCATGGACATTGCCGCGACGGTGAATCCTGCCACCGTGCACTTTCGGTCGCTGAGCGAGCCATCGCGCCTGAGCGTGCTCGAACAGAACTACGAATACGATCTGCTCGAGCCCGACAAGCTGCTGCGCAAGTACATCGGTCGAAACGTGACGCTCATCCGGACTCGTCAGGAAGACGGATCGACGAAAGAAGAAGAAGTGACAGCGCGCCTCATCAGCTACAACAGCGCGCCGGTGTGGAAGATTGGCGACGAGATCGTGACCGGGCTGCACGCCGATCAGATCCGTTTCCCCGAGGTCCCGGACAGCCTGTATACGCGACCGACGCTCATCTGGACGCTCGACAATATGGGTGCGGCGGATCACAAGGTGGAGGCGTCGTATCTTGCTGGCAAGTTGTCATGGAGCGCCGACTACGTGTTGACGGTTGCCCGTACCGACAAGGCCGCCGACATCGACGGATGGGTCACGCTGACCAACGGAAGTGGCACGGCCTTCAAGAATGCGAAACTTCAGCTCGTGGCCGGCGATCTCAATCGCGTGCGCGACATGATTGGGCGCATGAAAGAGGTAGATGGCCAACGTCTTGCGGCGGTCGCAGAAGCTCCGATGTTGCAGGAAGCGTTCTCCGACTATCACCTGTACACAGCTCGGTCGAAAGACGACCATCAACAACAACGAGACCAAGCAGGTCAGCATGCTTGGCGCTACGGGTTTTCCGGTACAGAAACGGTACGTTGTGGAAGGTCAGCGCTTCTACTACCACAACACGCACCACCCCGGCGCGCCCATCAAGGACGTCGTGCAGGTGTATTACCAATTCAGGAATGAAGAGAGGGTGGGGTTGGGAATGCCGATGCCCGCTGGAACCGTGCGGGTCTACCAGGCCGATTCCAAGGGCGGCGTCCAGTTCGTTGGCGAAGATCGCATCAACCATACGCCGAAAGACGAGAGTGTGAACCTGAAGATTGGAAATGCCTTCGATGTTGTCAGCGAGCGAAACCAGACCGACTTTGAAAAAATTGCCGGCAGCACCTACGAGGTCGAGTTCGAGATCACACTGCGCAATCACAAGTCTTCGCCGGTCGTCGTGGAAGTGAATGAACCGATTGGCGGGACGTGGCGCATGCTGCGAAGTTCGCACGAATGGACCAAGACGGCCGCCTGGGCGGCGCAGTTCAAGGTCCCGGTGGCCGCTGACGGCGAGGCGGTATTGAAGTACCGCGTCCGCGTGACCTACTAAGTGCTGGAATTGGGACACGTCGAGGCGGGTCTTCCGCCTTCCCTAAAGCTCCGGCGGACCGCCGTAGCCTTGGCGGAGGCTGGTTAGACCCGCCTTTCGAACCTCGGGACTTCAGGCAGGGCCCAGGGCGTTGGTGATACGGTCCTGAATCTCCGCGTGGAGCGGCCAGAAACCGGCCAGTAACAACCAGAGCGCACAAAGCACGAGCAGCGCGAAGAGAAACTCGGCTTCTTCGATCCCCAGCATCACGACGAGTGGCGCGGCCAACCCGTGACCCAGGGCCCCCAGAATTCCGAGCCAGCCGATCCATCGCGATCCCAGCGCGTGCTCGCGCGCGCCGGCAAGAACAAGCCCGATGAATGTCACGCCAAACACCGGGTAGAAGATGACCGCGAGCCACAGATGTGTGGTGAGCACCGGCGTTGGTTCCCCGGCGAGCAGCTTCGCGTGATCCACCGACGCCGCCGTATGGAAGACCATCTCGATCGTTTGGAGTGCGGTCCCGATTGTCGCAAGGCGGAGCCACCGTCGCGTTCGGTCAGGCAGAGAGCGCCGCCGCGAGAACAGGATCAGTCCGATCAGCAGCGCAACGAAACCTGCCAGCAACAGGGCATGGGAAAGGACCCAGTCCTGATGGCCAAGCATCTCTGCTGTAGTCCCGGCTGGGTGCAGAGGTCCACCTGCCATCAAGAACAGCCCCGAGAGGATGAAGAAGAAACGCCAGAGACCGGATCGATTCATGGTCTCGCCCCGAGCCTTACTGCATGAGTCTCAAACGACGTAGTCTAGTTGCTGGCCGGGGCCCCATTCAACGTGACCGACAACGCGTAGAGATTCTGCGGATACACTGTTGGCTCGAGAGCTCCCTCGGCCCTGTGACCGTTGCCTTTGACCCTTGACCCTTGACCCTTGACCTTTGACCTTTGACCTGAAACGACCCCATGACCAGAAAAGCACCCAAACTACATAGGTGGCAAGCCACGCAGATGCGAATTTGCTCGGCAACGCTACTGGCAGGAGCATTCGCGCTCCTGCTCGGACCCTCGCTCTTCGCGGAGGTGGTCGAGAGCGCCCCGGCTGGCTTTGCGACCAAGAGTGTCGTCCGAATCGCAGCTGCGCCCGATCGGGTTTACGGCGCATTCGTGCAGGATGTAGGGCGGTGGTGGGATCCAGCGCACACGTACTCCGGTGATGCTCGAAATCTGTCGATCGATCCCAGGCCCGGTGGTTGTTTCTGTGAGCGGCTTGGTGACCAGGGCGGCGTGCACCATCTCTCGGTCGTCTTTGTGGCCCCACGACAGCGACTGCGCCTGACCGGCGGTCTCGGTCCCCTCCAGGACTCGGGCGTCGCCGGAAGCCTGACGTGGGATTTTGCGGGAAAGGAGGGTGCCACCGAGGTGACCGTCACCTACCTCGTCGGAGGATTTCGTCCAGGGGGGCTTCAAGGGCTGGCGGGTCCGGTCGACTCAGTCCTCAATGGTCAGCTCCAGCGTTTCAAGAATTTCATCGAGCGAGGAACGCCCACACCGTAACTGGCGAAATGCGCAGCGTTTGTTCCCCTGGGAGTCATCTCGATGTCCAGTACCGACTACCGCGAGATCCGGTTGCGTGATGGACGGACCCTGGCCTACGCGGAGTTCGGTAGACCTGACGGGCGGCCGATCATCCACTGTCACGGCACACCGAGTTCCCGTGTAGAGGGTCGCCTATTCTTCGCCGGTCCTGTGGCCGCCGAACTTGGCGTACGGATCATCCTGCCCGACCGACCAGGGATGGGTCACTCGGATTTTCAGATCGGACGCCGAATCGTGGACTGGCCAAATGACGTGCTGGAGTTAGCCACGGCACTAGACCTCGACACGTTCGCCGTACTTGGCTCGTCTGGCGGCGCGCCGTACGCGGCCGCCTGCGGGGCTCAAATTCCCGACCGCATTCGAGTGCTTGGCCTGCTTGGCGGTGTGGCGCCCATGGACGGTCCTGGTGTCTTTGCGACAATGCGTGGGCCCCTTCGGGCGATGGTTCGGCTCGCCCGATTTGCCCCTGCGGTCCTGCGGGGTTTGTTCCGGCTCAACCTCCGCATGATTCGCGGTAGCGGAGCGCCAGGGAGTGAACGGATGGCCGCTTCATTTCCCGAGCCGGATCGCACGCTTTTGCAACGTCCTGAAATTCGCAACGGCTTCGTCGCATGCTTTCAGGAGGCCTGTCGACAGGGGCCCAAGGGCCCGGTGTGGGACGTGGGGCTCATGTCGCGACCATGGGGGTTCGATCTTGGCGCAATCGAGGTCCCGGTCCGGCTATGGCAAGGAGAGCGAGATGGCAACGTTCCGGCGGCCCATGGCCGGTACCTGGCCGGCGCCATTTCAAATTGTCGCGCTACGTTCTACCCGGACGAGGCGCATCTCTCTCTTCCGCTGAATCATCAACGGGAGATACTCAGTGCGTTGGCCGACTGAAACAGGGATCGAGGTTAAGGCGGTCGGCAGGTGCCCAGCCGCCAATCGCGAGCCTTCTCTCGGGGAGGAAATTGCGAATTGCGTGAGCCATGGAGTTGGCCTGCTTGCGGCCCTGGTGGCCACGCCATTTCTTGTTCTGGAGGCTCGACGAGGTGGTGCAGTCGCGATCGTCGGCGCGAGCATATTCGCCGGAACTGTGATCGTGCTGTACCTGGCTTCGACCCTTTATCACGCCTTGCCGAAGAACACAGCGAAACGAGTGTTCCGGGTTATCGATCACAGTGCGATTTTCCTGCTCATCGCGGGGACCTATACACCCTTCACGCTTGGCGTGCTGCGCGGTGCTTGGGGTTGGATTCTGTTCGGTGTCGTGTGGGGTCTGGCTGTTGTTGGAGTCACATTGAAGTCCGTGGGTGGCATCCGATACCCGCGGTTGTCGACCATGCTGTATGTCGGCATGGGATGGCTCGCCTTGATCGCGATTCGACCGCTATGGCTTCACGTGCCGTTTGCGGGTTGGCTGTGGCTTATCGCTGGAGGCCTCGCGTACACGCTTGGCATTGCGTTCTATGCGGCGGAACGCATGCGGTACGGCCATTTCGTGTGGCACGTGTTCGTGCTGATCGGATCAGCATGTCACTTCGTGGCGGTCCTGTGGTACGCGGTCTGATACCCATTATGAACAGGAGGCACTTGTATTCTCTTGTTGAAACCGAAACAGGTGAAGGCCGCAGGCCAGGCAGTACATTTTGAACAGGAGGCAAGGAGGCAGGAGATCCGCTTTAATGAAAAAGATTCACCTGAGCTCGTGTTCTCCTGTTGAAACCGCGACAGGTGAAGGCCGCAGGCCAGGCAGTACATTTTGAACAGGAGGCAAGGAGGTCCCGAGATCCTGTTTATGAAAAAAGTTCTCCTGAGCTCGTGTTCTCTTGTGTCAGTCGTGACAGGTGAAGGCCGCAGGCGCCAAGCGATACTACCTCTGAGCGCTGATGCGATACAGATGGCTGTCGGTGCGGATGAAGAGTGATCCATTGGCCACAGCCATCGAGGCAAGCATTCCCCCGTCGAGCTGGCTGGTGGCGAGCTTCTGAAAGGTCTTGCCAGGAGCAATGACCGTGGTCAGTCCCTCTTCGCTCTGAAAATAGATTCGCCCATCCGCAAAGACTGGCGATGCGGAGTAGTTACCACCGAGGCGCTGCTGCCAGTGGGTCTGACCGCTCTTCGCATCGACGCACGACGCAATGCCATATGTCGCTGACGAGGTACAGCTCGTCACCCACGATAAGGGGAGACGGAGTCAGCGGAGCGCCGCGCTGCAGCGTCCACGCGACGTGAGTCTTCGTAATGTCGCCAGTTCCGTCGGGGCGCACGGCCAGCAGGGACGGCTGTTGAAAGCCTGTGGCGATGTACACCAGACCGTGGCCAGTCACCGGGCGCGGGACGTTCGAGAATCCATCGTCATATCGGACTCGCCAGATTTCTCGTCCGGACTGCAGATCGTACGCGGCGGCGCGGTATGCGCCAACGCTGATGACCTGGTCGCGGTCTCCGACGCGAATGACGAGCGGGGTCGAGTACGCCTGGTCGGCAGGGTAGCGACGGTCGGTCTTCCAACGCGTTTTGCCCGTCTTGGTGTCGAGGGCAATCACGAAGGCGGTGTCGCTGCCGTCGCAGCTGATGATGAGCAGATCGCCGTGCAGCGCGGGTGATCCGCCGTTACCGTGCTGAGATTCGTACGGCAACCGCGTCTTCCACACGATTTCACCCGCGGTTGTCAGTGCCGCCGTGCCCAGCGCGCCAAAGTGCACATAGACGCGGTCGCCGTCGATGATCGGTGTGGGGGATGCGTGGCTGTTTTTGAAGTTGGTCAATCGCGTGCCACCGATTCGAAAGACCTCCGCGTTCACGACTTCGCGACCGGTCTGGCTGTCAAACGCCAGCGCGCGAAGGGACGCGGTGCCGCGTTCCTCGGTTGCGGTCGTGATCCAGACACGCCCACCCGCCACAACTGGCGACGACCATCCGCGACCTGCGACCGGCGTCTTCCAGACGATATTGCGGGACTCGCTCCAGTCGAGAGGGAGACCGGCCTCGACAGAATGTCCCTGACCAGTCGGCCCCCGGAACTCGGGCCACTCCTGGCCGGCAGCCGGTGCACTCAGCGACAGCAGGAAAGGAAGCGCAAAGAGCGTAATTCGGGACCTCTCCATAATTGATATTCTACGCTTGCGCTTGGACGTCCGGCTAAAGCCGGACGCGACGCATGAAACTGCCGAGCCCGACGTGCGGCAGGGACGCAATTGATGAACAGGACATCCTGGCCTCGGGCGCTCGCGATTGGCTGCCTCGTCATCTGTCTGGCGGCGACGGTGCTGGCGCAGCGTCGCGGCCTGGGTGGCCGGTTTGGCGCGTTTCGCACGCTACCCAACAGTCCCTACGATGGACGCTTCACGTTTGTCCGCGTGAACTACACCACGTTGCCTGGTGGCTATTGGTATCAAGGGTTGCCGGCCTGGGCTCACGGATACCCGCTTGCCGAGCGGAACCTCATGAGAATCATGAATGAAATCAGTTACCTTGGTGCACGCGTCGAAGAGATCAACAGCCTGACGTTGGACGATCCGGAGCTCGGCAAGTATCCGGTCGCCTACATCATCGAGGTGGGCTGGTGGGATATGACCGAAGCCGAGGCCAAGGCCTTGCGCTCGTACCTTCTAAAAGGTGGCTTCGTTATCGTTGACGACTTCAAGGTCGCGGGTGGCATCGGCGGAAACGGTTGGGAACAGTTCGAAGCCAACATGCGCCGCGTGCTGCCCGAAGCGCGATTCGTCGATCTCGATGCCTCGCATCCGATCTATCGCTCGTTTTTCGAAATCGAGTCGCTCGACATCATCCCCCAGGCCTACAATGCGGGCCGACCAATCTTCCGGGGACTCTTCGAAGACAACGATCCCGCCAAACGGTTGATGATGGTCGTAAACTACAACACCGACATCTCGCAGTTCTGGGAGTGGTCCTCCACGGGTCTCCGACCCATCGATGAGACGAACGAGGCGTACAAGCTGGGCGTCAATTACATCGTTTACGGCCTGACGCACTGATCGGCGGGTCATAAATGACCCGCCGCTACGAATACGGACATCGCCCAATCACCATTCAGGTGCCTCTGCTTTCCATCTTCGTCTCCGACCTTCTGCCGATCTTTCTCGTGGCAGGCGTGGGATTCCTGCTGGCCCGCTATCTCGGAGCCAGCGTCCAGACGCTTTCGCGCGTGTCATTCAATGCGTTGGCGCCTTGCCTTGTTTTCAGCCAACTGGTGACATCTCCTGTCAGCGGGATCGAGTTCGGCCGGATGGCGCTGTTTTGCGTGCTGTCGACACTCGCCATGGGGCTGGCGGCTCGGGCGGCTGCTGGGCTGTTGCGCCTGGATCGACCGGCGGTCAGCGCGTTTCTTCTGGTGGTGATGTTTTCGAACGGCGGCAACTACGGATTGCCGGTCGTGCTGTTTGCCTTCGGCCGCGACGCGTTGTCGCACGCCTCGGTCTATTTCGTCACGAGCGCCGTGCTCGTGTACACATTGGGTGTGCTGCTGGCGGCGACTGGCCGTCGATCGATTCAGGACGCGCTGACGGGCATTGTGAAAGTGCCGGCCGCCTGGGCGGTTGCCGCCGCGGCGATCGTCTTGACGAGCGGCATGAATGTGCCCCTGGCCGTGATGAGGCCAGCCACCCTGCTTGGCGATGCGGCCCTTCCGATGATGATTCTCGTTCTGGGGATGCAGCTCGAGCGTGCCGGCAGTCCAGATCGACCGCATGTGGTTGCCGCGGCGGTGACCCTTTCCCTGGTCCTGGCGCCGCTCGTCGCACTCGCGGTGGCATCGCTCCTTGGTCTGACCGGTCCGGCTCGTCAGGCTGCCGTCGTGCAGGCGTCGATGCCAACCGCGGTCGTGACGACGATTCTTGCTCTCGAGTATGACGTGTTGCCAGCGTTTGTCACGAGTGTCGTGCTGCTGGCCACGTTGCTCAGCCCGTTGACGTTGACGATCCTGATTGCATATTTGCAAGCACAATAATCAGTCGTGAGTCATGGAAGGAGCGATGGACAGCCTGTACGATATCGTGGCGACGGCTATTGACGGCTCACGCCGTTCGATTGGAGTCTATCGCGGAAAAGTCCTGCTCATCGTCAATGTGGCCAGCCGGTGCGGGTGCACCGCCACAATACGCGGGGCTCGAGGCGCTCTATCGAAAGCACAAGGAGCAGGGCCTGGTGGTACTTGGATTTCCTTGTGACCAGTTTCGCCATCAGGAACCAGGAACAGAGAGCGAGATCTCGCGATTCTGCTCGACAACGTTTGACATCACGTTCCCGATGTTTGCCAAGATCAAGGTCAACGGGCCGGATACCCATCCGCTATACAAACTGCTCAAACAGAAGAAGCGCGGTTTCCTCGGGACCCGAGCCATCAAATGGAACTTCACGAAGTTCCTCGTTGCGACCGACGGTACGGTGCTGCGTCGCTATGGTCCAATGCGTCTCCCTGATCGCATTGAGGAAGACATCATCCAGGCTCTGAGGGGATGCCGGTGACCTCAGCCCTTGTCCCGCTGTTCTTCGTATCCGGAGCGTGCGGTCTCGTCTACCAGGTGCTGTGGCTGCGACTTTTGGGTCTTGTGTTTGGCGTGACCGTGTATGCAGCGAGCACCGTCTGGGCCAGCTTCATGGCCGGCCTGGCCATAGGCAGCTACATTGGTGGACGGCTGGGTGACCGGGTTCGGCGACCGCTCGTCTGGTTCGGCGTCGATTGAACTGTCAATTGGTCTGACCGCGCTCACGACGCCGGCGCTCCTCGATCAACTCCAACGCCTCTACGTGGCGCTCCAGCCATCATTGCCAGATTCACTGGCGGCGGTGACCACGGCCAGGGCGGCGATCGCGTTTGCGGTGTTGATCGTTCCAACGGTGCTGATGGGCGCGACGTTGCCGCTCGTCCTGCGATCGGCGATGGGGCAGTCCGATCAGATCGGCACCAAGGCCGGGTTGCTCTACGGCACGAATACGGCCGGAGCCATTGCCGGAACGCTGGCCGCAGGATTGCTTTTCATTCCGGGCTTGGGCATCTGGCGCACGTTCCTGATCGCGGCGGTCCTCAATATGACGACAGGCTTCATCGCGGTCGTGCTCGGGCTGCGGACCTCATCGCGTCAATTTCAGAACGGCGGCTTCTGAGCCTTCTGTCGTCCCGGTCATCGCCGATCCCCAGACCATTGTCGCGCCGCCTCTTCGGCGGCTCGTCTTGATCGTGTTCTTCATCTCCGGCTTTGCTTCGCTCGCGCTCGAGGTGATCTGGTTCCGTATCATCGTGCTGATCGTTCGTCCAACGGTTTATGGATTTGCCGTCATGCTGGCAACGATCCTGCTCGGGATTGCGATTGGGAGCTATCTCGTCACACCGCTGATGCGGCGCAGGATCGACTGGTTGGCAACCCTCGCGGGAATCGAGGTGGCGAGCGGCTTGACGGCGCTGTTGTCGTTGACGACGCTGAATTGGGTGCCGGTGGTTCATGACGCAATCCTTCCAGCCGTTTCCGTTGTCCTGCCGGACTATCTGGCGTACCCCATTGCCGCAAGTGTGCCCGCCCTCCTGCCAACGAGTGTGCTTCTGGGTATGGCGTTCCCGATCGGATTACGCCTGTGGGCGGGTGCCGGATCAGAGCTATTGCCGCGCGTGGCATCGCGCACCGGCGTCTTCTACTCGCTGAACGTCGTGGGAGCGATTCTCGGTTCCCTCATCACAGGGTTCTTGCTGTTGCCCGCACTCGGCAGCCGGAACAGTCTCGTTCTGATGTCGGGATTCCTGTGCGTTTCCGGGCTGGCGTTGCTGCTGGCCGGTGGCGTCCGCACGACAAGGCGTCTTGGTCTTGCCGATCGCGTCGGTCGTGTTATTTGCGGCCATTGCGCTAGTTCTGGAAGATCCATTTGACGCGTTCCTCACCGTGCGCTACCCCCGCGATCAAGTGCTGTGGCGCGAAGAGTCGGTTCAGTCGACGGTAAGCGTCCATCGCGACGCCCGGGGTGGGCTTGGGCTGTATCTCGAAGGCAACCATCAGGCTTCAGATCAGGCGTCAATGGTGTTCGTACACCGGCGCATCGGCCATCTGGCGCTCGTCGTCCATCCCGATCCGCGCGAGGCGCTGGTTGTCGGTCTTGGCGGTGGCGCCACGGCCGGGGCTGCTGCGATTCATTCCGGCGTGGCCCTGACGGTTGTGGAGCTCAGTCCTTCGGTGGTTCGCGCGGCGTCGTTTTTCGAGCACGTCAACCACGGGTTGCTCAAGAACCCGCGCGTGCGTGTCGTGACCGACGACGGGCGCAATCATCTGCTGCTCACGTCTCAGCGGTACGACGTCATTGCTGCAGACATCATCCTGCCGTTCCACGCCGGTGCGAACAACCTGTATTCGGCCGATTACTTCAGGCTTGCCAGAGCGGCGCTACGTCCGGGAGGCCTGGTGCTGCAATGGGTATCGGGGACCGAAGCGGAATACAAGACGATCATGCGAACCTTCCTGAGCGTCTTTCCGGAGACGACGTTATGGGGGGATGGGAGTCTGATGATCGGCTCCGACCGCCCGTTACGACTTCGCCAGAGCGACTTCGACTGGAAGCTGCAGATTCCAGGGCGCCGCGAGGCGTTTGCCGAGCTCGGCATCAAGACGTTTGACGATCTCCTCAAGCAATACATCGCGGGTCCCGCCGAACTGAGTCGACTGGTTGGTGCCGGCCCGGTACTCACCGACGACCGCCCGCTCACCGAATACTTCCTCTCGTTGCCACGGACGGGGGAAGTGAACCTGACAGGCGTTCGAGGCGACGTGCGTGAAATTCTGGCCGATCCGCGCGAATCTCACTGATCGATTTTGAGAAACGTTCATGACGTTGACCGACGCGCGGTCAATTTTGGAACACGCGGGTGACGAACCTCGAATCACTCCATTGCTCGGATGCAAGTAGCGTATAATCCCGCTTTCTCCTCAGCCCCTCGGGCGCAAGGTTCATGAACCCTCTTGCATTTGGCCGTTACGGGATAGCAGTTATGGCTGGCGCTATTGCCTGGCAGTTGTACAGATACCTGCGGCAAAGACGTCCCCGACGCTATCGCGTCGAGAGCGTCAGCGAGCAATGGCTCGCCGAGCACAAGAGCAAGTCGCTGGAGTGAGCCCGTTCTGCCCCGTGCCTCATGTAGCGCGGGGGCTTCAGCCCCCGCGAAGGTTACAGAGTGCAGCGTGAATCTTGAAACGTGAGTCATGAGCATGAGTAAGGTACTCAGAACGCTTCAGCGGTCAGATCCCACGATTCCTGCCGAGGACCCATCGTCTGCCGTACGCCCGAAGAAGCGCTCCATGAGGTGTACGAGTCGTTGCAGCAGCGGGAAGAATTCCTGCACACCATTGGCAACGAGCTGCCGCAGGCCATGTTCTTCCAGGTCGTCCACGAGGCTGACGGTTCGTACCGTTTCACCTATGTCAGCCAGGGCGTGGAGGACGTCGTCGGGCTCAGCGCCGAGCGACTGTTCGACGACCCGAACGCGCTGACAGACCTGCTCGTCGAAGAAGATCAGCCCCGGTTCTGGGCGGCGATTACCAAGTCACTCGAATCACTCTCTCCCCTCGATGAAGTCTGTCGCATGCGTTGGACAGATGGCAGTCTGCACTGGTGCCATTTTCGTTCCGGCGTACGACCTCTGCAGAATGGCAGCGTGGCGTGCGAGGGGATCGTGCTGGACATCACGGCGCAGAAACGTGCCGAGGACGCTCTCGCGGAAAGCCAGGCGCGCAATCAGGCCATCCTGTCGGCATTGCCCGACCTGATGTTCCTGCTGAGTACCGATGGCGTGTACCTCGATGCGCACGCGCGCGATTCTGGCCAATTCCTGCTGAGGCCGGAGCATTTCATCGGGCGGCACGTCTCGGAGGTGCTGCCGCCGGAGCTTGCGCATCAGTTCATGGCCAGCTTCGAGCGGGTCGTGGAACAGGGTGGCGATGTCCTGGAATACAGCTTGCCCGTGGGCAGGTGAACGCCGACATTACGAGGCGCGAATGGTGCGGTGCGGCACCGGTGAAATCCTCGCGATCGTTCGAGACATGACCGACAGCAAGCAGGCGCAGCTCGAGGTCCAGCGCAGCCATCTCGAACTGGCCCACGTGTCGCGAGTGAGCAGCCTTGGCGAGATTACTGCGTCGCTCGCCCACGAGCTGAACCAGCCCCTTACGGTCATTCTCAGCAATGCACAAGCGGCGCAGCGGTCGCTTGCCTCCAACAAGCTGCACGAAATCGACATGCGGGAACTTCTCGATGACATTGTGGAGGCCGACAAGCGGGCAGGAGATGTCATTCGCCGGATGCGTTCGTGGCTCGGTCGCGATCAGCCGTTGCGGCAACCCCTGGCCTTGAACAGTGTCATCAGGGATGTCGAGCACATGATGCGCAGCGAACTCATCATGCGCCATGTGCGGCTCAGACAGGAACTGGCCGACGAGCTCCCGGATGTGTCAGCCGATAGGGTGCTCATGCAACAGGTCATCCTCAACATCGCGTTCAACGCTGTGGAGGCGATGCAGCACCGGCCCGCCGCGGAGCGCCAGCTGGTGATTCGCACGGTTGCCACCGGTGGCGAAGTCCAGACCAGCATTCGTGACTACGGCTCTGGCATTCGGCCGGAACACATGAACCGCCTCTTCGACGCCTTTTTCAGTACGAAACCCGGCGGCCTTGGCATTGGACTCCGAATCTGTGCATCGATCATCCGCGCTCACGACGGGCGCATCTGGGCTGCCAATAATGGAGATGCAGGAGCCACGGTTTTCTTTGCGCTGCCGGCGTTGGGTCAGGCGCCTTGACCAATCACCCGGCGCTCATCGGCGTGATCGACGATGACGCGGCCGTGTTGCGCGCCCTATCACGACTGTTGATTGCGTGGAACTATGATGTGCGCGCGTTCGGGTCGGTCGAAGCGTTTCTTGCGGAGCCTGGTTGGGAGTCTCGAGAGGATCGGCACCTCGATTGCCTGGTCGTTGACGTTCACATGTTGGGTCTTTCGGGGCTCGAGCTGCAGTCCGAGCCGAGCGTGATCCGCTCCAAGCTGCCGATCGTCTTCGTGACCGGCGCCGGCGATGCCAGCCTGCGCGACCGGGCGATGGCCGACGGTGCGGTTGAGTTCCTCCAGAAACCGTTTACCGATGATCAGCTGATTCGCGCGATCGACAGCGCACTCGAAAGGCTGAGTCTCAAGGCTGAAGTCTGAAGACATTTTCAGACTTGAGCCTTCACACTTGAGACTTTCATTGTGCTTCCGTCAGCCGGATCGACTCGCCAACCCTTCGGAATGTCTGCTGGTAATCCTGAAGCTCTTCCTCCGGCACGATCGTCAGGTAATAAAACAGGCTGCCGTCGACCAGAAACGTCGTATAAACCTGGATCCGTTCGCGACCGCCAAGTGGTGACGGATTGACGAGCGGCGTGCTGATTGCTGAACGCTGCGAAATTCGCATCGCCTGTTGGTCCCCGGCAAGACGCAGCTCTGGATTTCCCTGAGCGACGGCCTTGAGCCAGGCGTTGGTCGCGCTTTGCAGGTCGCGAGACGAAGCCTGCGCGACCCCAAACTCGACGCCGTGTGTGAAGACGGTCTGACCGTCTAACTGACCGTAACCGTTCTGCGGCACGACTTTGATGGCGCTGTTCGAGGGAAGACTGGTCCAGTTGGTCGGCACCGCCGCTTGAAAGACCTTGCCGCCAGTGATGGCTCGATACTGCGACGAAGGTGGTGGCACGGGCTGTCCGGGTGTGCCGACCGTTCGAGACGCCGCGCCGCCGGAGTCGCTCTTTCCCCGAGCGAGATCGCCCATCGACTTGGCCGGCGGCAGCGACGCGAATACTTTCTTGATGGGCTCGAAGTCGCGATCGTCCGCAGCGCTCGCGATGGTCAGCTGCTCAGCTTCCTTCGTAATGTAGGCGGTCCGGTTGCCGGGATTCGGGTGACTGCTCATCCACTGTGGGCCGCTGTTGCCGCTGCTCTTCGACTCGCGCTCGATGGTTTCGAACATCCGCGCGAGCGCGCGCGGATCGTAGCCAGCCCGCGCCATGATCTGCGCGCCCTGCAGATCAGCCTGCTTCTCGAAGTCGCGACTGTATCTGAGGAGAATCGTGCCAAGACCGAACTGGCTTCCCTGCATGATGGCCGATCCGGCCGCACCGCCGACCACCGCGCCGCCGACTACCCCGGCAATTTGTCCCAGTTGTAGCCAGGGGTTCTGTGCCTTCGATGCGTTGGCGGTGCCATGTCGCAGCAGCACGTGCGCCAGTTCGTGCGCCATCACACCCACGACCTCGCCTTCGGCTGCCGCTGCGTCGAACATGCCGCGGTGAACGAACATTGGTCCACCGGGAAGTGCGAAGGCGTTGACCTCCTTCAGGTTGACCGGTGTAAAGGAATACTCGTAGACGGGGTCGTTGAGCTCGGGCGGAGCCGCCGCCACCAGCCGATCGCCGAGTTTCGTCATATAGCGCGCAATCCGTTCGTTCTCGATGATCGGATATTGCTTCCGAATTTCGGCAGCCGCCTCGCGGCCAAGCTCGACGTCCTGCTGCGGGGTGTAACGGTTCTTGGGCAGCTTGACCACGGTCTGTGCGAAGGCGCCGGCCACCGTCAGCCAGAGGGCTGCCAGGAATGCGATCGGCCGGACCGGCAGGGTAGTGATCGTCATACACTCCTCTCTCGTGCCCAGTATGAAAAGAGTGCTCGGTCAATTGCAAGGCGCATTGCGTGACGGCTGGGAGTGACAATCGACCGTGTAGCGCGGGGGCTTTAGCCCCCGCGTCCTGCACGAGTCAACAATGAGCGTTGCACGAGCGCTGGTCGGGTGTGTCCTCCTCCTTGCAGGCTGTGCGACGCAGGCGGCTCAGCCGTCGTCTCAGGCCCAGGGGCCTGTTCTTTTCGAGGGCGCACGGCTGATTGCCGGCGATGGCCGCGCACCGGCCGAAAGTTCAGCATTCGTTGTCGAGAACGGCCGCTTCACGCGGGTTGGCCGCAAAGGCGATGTGCCGCTTCCCCAAGGTGCACAGCGGATCGATCTCACCGGCAAGACCGTCATCCCCGCGCTGATAGACCTCCATAGTCACCTCGGTTACTACGACGTCAAGACGATGACGAATTCCGCGCAGAACTACACGCGCACGAACCTCATCGATCATTTGAATCGTTACGCGTATCACGGTATTGCTGCCACGCTCAGCCTCGGTCTCGACCGCGGAGATCTGCCATTTCAACTACGTGCCGAAACCGGTTCGGGTATGGCACTCTTCCGAACGGCCGGCCGCGGGATTGCATGGCCCAATGCCGGACCGCGCGCCGACTACTGGCGGGACGCGCCCTACGGAGTGCAGACTGCTGGTGAAGCGCGAAAGGCTGTCCAGGAACTCGCGGCCCGCAACGTGGATTTCGTCAAGATCTGGGTGGACGATCGCGACGGAACGGTCCCGAAGTTGCCGCCGGCGCTCTATCGCGCCGTCATTGACGAGGCGCACGCCCATAAGCTCCGGGTGGTTGCGCACGTCTACTACCTGGCTGACGGTAAGGACCTCCTGCGTGCAGGCATCGACGGGTTCGCGCACGGCATTCGCGATCTGGAAGTCGATGACGAGTTCATCGGATTGTTCAAATCCCGACCCGACGTCTTTCTCATCCCCAACTTGCCCGACAGAGCGCCCCTGGCATCGGACCTTGCGCTCTTGAGCGAGACGTTCCCTCCTGAGCAGATCGCATCCATGCGGGAGGCAACGGCAAAAGAGAGCCCCGCTCGTCCCCGATTGTTTGACGTCCAGGCACGCAGTCTCGCCAGATTGAACGCCGCGGGGGTGCGCATTGGTTTTGGAACCGATGCCGGAGTTGGCGCACCGCTTGGATGGGCAGCGCACGCCGAACTTGCAGATATGGTCGAGAGCGGCCTCACGCCGGCTCAGGCCCTGGTTGCCGCCACCCGCACGTCCGCAGACATTCTCCGGCTCGATCAGCGTGGGATGGTGGGACAGGGGAGATTCGCAGACTTCATCGTGCTCGATGCTAACCCGCTGGAGAACATCAGCAACACGCGGCGGATTGACTCCGTCTATCTGAGTGGGAAAAGAGTGGACCGCCGAACATTGAGGGCCGCGTGGAGCGGCCGCTCATCAGACTGAGAAGAGGTGTCCGATGGCGTATCGATTGCGACATGCGGCGCGCGTGGTAATTGCAGTGCTGGTCCTCGCGTGGTGGCTCGCCGGAACGGCTGCCGGGCAGCACTGGACCCCCCGTCGTACGTCCGATGGCCAGCCCGACATCCAGGGAATGTGGGTGAACTTCGACGGCACGCCGTTCGAAGCCGGCGAGGCGGCGCGTGTGGCCACCGGCGTCAATCCCCCTTCGCACTGGACCGACCACGACAGCCCGCAGCCCCAGCGCCGGCGGTCGATGGTGATCGATCCTTCGGACGGAAGGGTCCCCGTGAGACCGTGGGCCGAAGCGAAAAGAGATTACGATCTCGCCCGCATAGGCGACGCACCGGAGCACGAGACCCCATGGGTCCGCTGCATCACGAGAGGAGTGCCGGGAGGGATGTTTCCGGCCGGCTACAACAACGGGTATCAAATCATGCAGATCCCCGGCTATGTGGTCATCCTCTACGAAATGATTCACGAGGCTCGCATCATTCCGCTGGACGGTCGTCCACATGTCGGTTCCAGCGTGCGAACGTGGAATGGTGATCCGCGAGGGCGCTGGGACGGCAATACGCTGGTCGTCGAGACCACGAACTTCAACGACAAGGGTTCCATTGCAACCAGTGCCGCGACCGGGCGCATCCGTGGAATTCCCCATAGCGAAGAGCTGCGCGTGGTCGAACGCTTTACCGCTGTCGACGCGAACACGATCGGCTACGAGGTCACGATCGAAGATCCGAAAGTCTACACGCGGCCCTGGAAGGTGGCCCTGCCCCTGACCCGCGATGAAAACTATCGGATGTTTGAGTACTCGTGCCACGAGCACAACATGTCGTTGACAAACGAGCTGACCGGCGGGCGCGCCCTCGACAAGGCCGCCGGCGGTACGCCGTAGCGCAGGCCTTCAGGCCTGCTTTGAGGTGCTGGGCAGGTCTAAAGACCTGCGCTACGTACGATTCGGCCCACGAAACTGTTACTGGCTCTGCAGATTCGCCATTGACCGCCTGCTAGTGTCAATGGCGACTGCGGCATGCCCGGCGGCTATTGCAACCACGCCAGTTACTTAGCCCACCGTTCGATGGACGTATGGTCCGGCATCGGCCTTGCGAGAGGCAGGATGCCGCATCCTGATCATGACGGCTATGCCCGACGTTCGACCTTCTGCCGCGCCCGCATTCCTCGCCCTCGATACGCGAGTGCCGGCGACGCTCCGAGACCTGCTCGTCGAAGCTGACGGGTGTCTCAAGAGCGGCTTTCTCACCGGCGCAACCGCCTGCGCACAGCGTGCCGTCCAAACGCTCCTGAAGCTCGAGGATGCGGACGGCGCAAGTTTTCAGGCACGCCTGCGCTCGCTGAGCGACAAATATCCGGCCGTGGCCCAGGTGCTCTTTGCCGTGCTCATGCACTTTGGTGATGAGACCGTGCCCGACGAATCCAAGCTGGACGCGCACCGGCTGCAGTTGTTGACGGTCACACTGAAAGCCGTGATGTACGAGATCTACGTGCTTGGGCCCGAACGCACCGAACGAATCCAGTACGTACGTCGGCTTCTGGAGTCGCTCGAGGGCAACATCGAACTCGAGCAGGCCGGCATGTCTTCCGCTCGTGCCGCATCGACCCTCAAATCCACCATCGTCACCGCATCGTCCAGTCCGACATCGGCCGCCTGAGCTTCGAACCATCGCGGCCAACCCACGGTAGTTCATAGATACACTTCCCAGGGCGCGCCAACTCCCTCTGACTCGTTCGTGGTCTGCGTGGAGTCTGTCTTGCAAGGAATCACCGGACATTTCAACAGGAGGGCTTATGGCACTCGGACTCCGTGAGAAGTATGCGGCCGCCATCCAAACCGCGAAGGGTCTGCGTATGGACGGCAGCGCCGACGAACGGGATGGGAAGCTGTATTTCAAGGGAACAGTTCACTCCGAAGACGAAAAGAACAAGATTTGGACTGCGATCAAGGCGGTTCCGACCTACCAGGCGGAAATCGTGGCAGACATCAAGGTCGTGGCGGCACCGGCGGGGAGCGCGCCACGTGCAGCGGCTGCAGCCAGCAGAACTTACACGGTGAAGTCTGGGGATACACTCAGCAAGATTGCCAAGAGCGAGCTGGGCGACGCCCAGGCGTACGGCCGTATCTTCGAGGCCAATCGCGACCAACTCTCAGATCCCGACAAGATCAAACCTGGACAGGTGTTGAAGATTCCCTCTTAGGAACTGGATAAGGCTCCGCCGCTGCCAGGGGCGACTCGAACGTCGCCCCTGCGGCGCTCATTGCGCGATCGAGAAAAAGCGCCTTCAACAAAGACGATGGATGAAAAAGCGTTGTTTCTGACATTCTGGGAAAAGGAGGCTGTCGCAACCCGCAAGGTCATCTCTCGTATTCCTCAGGCGCAGTCCGACTATCGCGCCGATCCGAAGGCGCGTACCGCTCGCGAAATTGCCTGGCTGATCGTCCGGGAAGAGATTCTGCTGGTGCAGGGTCTCGAAAAAGGCGTTCTGGAATGGGTGGAACTACCAACGCCGGAGACAGTCAAAGAGATTCTCGCGACGTACGACAGCCATCACGACAAAATCACCAAGAGGCTCCATGCGCTTCCGCCCTCACACTGGGAACGAAAAGTGCCGTTCACGTACGAGGGCAAAGAAATCATGAATGAGACCGGATACGGCCACGGCTGGGGTTTTCTCTTCGACCAGATTCATCATCGGGGCCAGCTTTCCACGTACCTGCGCCCGATGGGATCGACGGTGCCGTCGATCTATGGTCCAAGTGCGGATGAAGGGATGTAGCGAGCTTCTGGCTTCTGTTTAGTAATTCCTCCGTAAGTCCATTCCCACATACAGTCCCGCAACCTGGTCAGCGTAGCCGTTGAACATCAGCGTCTTGCGGCGCAAGAACTCGCCAATCCGTCGCTCGCTGGCCTGGCTGTGTCCCGGGTGGTCCACAGCCGGGTTGACGTTGGCGTAGAAGCCGTACGCTTCAGGAAACGCCTCCTCCCATGAGCTGACCGGCTGCCTGCGGGCAAATCGGATTTTGACAATCGACTTGATGCCCTTGAAGCCGTACTTCCAGGGCACGACGAGCCGCAACGGCGCGCCGTTCTGGTTGGGGAGCGTTTCGCCGTACAAGCCGACCACCATGATCGTGAGCGGGTGCATCGCTTCGTCTATGCGCAGCCCCTCTTTGTACGGCCAATTGAGGATCTTCGGAAACCGGCGCCGCTGGCCCACCATCTCCTCTGGGCGCAGCACCGTGGTGAACTCGACGAACTGGGCATTGCCTGTCGGCTCGAAGCGCTTCAGGAGATCGCTCAGCGGAAAGCCCAGCCAGGGGATCACCATCGACCATCCTTCGACGCACCGCATCCGATAGATGCGCTCTTCGATCGGGTGCGGACGCAGAATGTCTTCGAGAGTGTACGTCCCCGGCTTCGCGCACTCGCCTTCGACCGCGACAGACCAGGGTCGTGGCTTGAAGCTGCCGGAGTTGCGCGAGGGGTCATCCTTGTCGGTCCCGAACTCGTAGAAGTTGGTGTAGCTCGTGACGTCGCTCCGGGACGTGAGCGCGTCGGTGGTTGTCACCCTGCGGCTCGAGATCGCGAGCTTTTCGGTGGCCTGTGCCGCGGCCAGTTCCATCTCGTAGGTGGCGACGGGTACCAGAACCGCTGCCGCTGCGGTCCCGATGGTGTGCAGAAACTCCCGGCGTTGGAGATACAGGCTCTTCGGCGTCAATTCGGAAGAGACGACGTCAGCGCTGTTCTTGATGAGCATACATACCTCGAGAGTCCGGGACTCTAGCGCGCGCGGGACATCAGCGATGACAACGCGCGTGCCGTCAGCGCACCAATGACCAACCCGGCCGTTGCCATGACGGAAAATTCAACAGTGAGATCCAGCAGGTTTGCCGGGGCATACAGTCCGCGCGAGAGCAGACCGATGGCGTGACCCGCGTCAGCCGATGCGTGCGTTGCCAGCACGTCGTTGGACAGCTGGTTCAGACCCTGCAAAGTACCCGTCAGCGCTAGGCCGCACGACAGGATGCCGACAGGGACCGCGACGAGGCTGGCCGCAACCCACCGTGCCGCCTCTTTGGTTGTCCGCCGCAGAACGATCCATTGGCCCGCGCCCACGAAACAACCAAGCACCAGACCGTACCAGACAGGGCCACCGGTCCTTGCCAGCAGGACCGCGACCTCGAGACCGAGCGCCGCGCACGCCGCGCTTGCGACAACCCACCAAAAACTCAGGCGCAGTCGTCTATGGAGCGCAACCAGCTGGACGGTCCCCAGTCCACACCCAAGAAGCGCCCCGTAGCCCCAGGCCGGGAAAATCAGGCCTTCGAGGTAGGGGTGATAGAGGTAAGCAAATGTCCAGGATAGCGCACTGCCCACGGCACCGGTGACGACCGCGCCGCTCGCACACGCCAGGACCCAGCGGAGCGCGAACTGTCCGTTCGCCGATCGCCAGCTGTCGAGCCACTCCCGGCCAATCGAGTGAGCCAGGTCCGACAGCAGGGCGAGCCAGAACCGCACAGGTCGATGTCCCGCGCGCTGATACAGCTCGCTGAACGCGTCGAGCAGCGCATCACCAAACTCCTCGCGGAATTCGCGGGGATACAGCCGAAGCAACGCCGAATACACGCGTTCAGCTGTCATGATGCGGATGGGAGGAGACCGCGTTTGCGGGCCGCCCGGACCAACTCCGACAATCGCTGCGCCTCTTCAGCAGCTACACTCTTGCCCTTGCGCGTGAGTCGATAGCAGCGGCGTCGTTCGGCATCGGCGTCGCATTCTTCGATGAGCCCGTCACGTAGCAACCGCTTGATGGCGCTGTACAACGTGCCGGGACCGAGTTGCAGGGCCCCGGCGGTGAGCTCGGCGACATCCTGCATGATCCCGTACCCATGTCTGGGACCATCCAGAAGCCCGATGAGCACGTGGAATTCAATGCGTGTGGGAACCATCGATATATCGACGGACGATATATCAACGAACGATACTTGTCAACCTTGGCGGAAGCGGTCAGGCCTGTCAGCTTGGCGTCTGTCTTTAGCGGAACGATTCGAGAATCCGGAGGAGGCGGTGCCAATCCTCAGTCTTGAGATACCCAAAGGGCGAGGTGAGCCCGAGGCCGAATTGTCCGAATTGTCCGGCTGCCTGGTACCGGACCCCCTCTTTCAGCTCTGAGACGTAGCATCTCAACACATGCATGGCCACAGCGAGGCTGTCGGCGCGTGTGGTGGCGTTGGCAGAGTCTGTCGACACCTCGAGGACCAGCTCGGATCCCGGTCTCAGTTGAAAGGGCGCATCCAGCAAGACACCGCCCGGCGAAACGTTGACCAGCCGCACTCGGGGTCGACTGAGAATGCGAGCCGCCGGGGGCGGCGATACCTCGGAGTATTTGAGGCGTGGATGGTTCCGGCGATCCGCCTCAGAGCGGCTGAGGCCGTGGTGACCGTCGGGCAGCGCCGTGGCGAAGGCATGATCGTGACTCACGCACGGATGAATAGCAGTTTCCTTGCCAAGAAAATCGCGCGCAATCGACTGGACGGAGGCCTTTCATGCGGCCGATCTTCCCGAGCCGCGGCGACCAAAAGTCTACGTTTTGTTGCTGACCGCGATTCTGAATCGAAGAATTCCTCCCCGAGGGAGAGTTCACTCGACCTTCCACACGCGGATAATCACGTCCGACGGATGGCGTTCTGCAGTGGCCACAAAGACTGAACGGGTGAGCCATTGCAGCTCAGGGGCCGCGGTTTCGAACACCGGGGACGTTCGGAAGTAGACAAGGGCCGGATCGACGTCCTGACCGGCGAGCAACTTCTGCATCACCTCCGGCGGGGCGTGCCGGATTCCCTTGTTCTGGACGTAGATGAGGTGTCCGTTGCTGGTCTGGAGCGTGTAGCGAGCGTCCAGATCGGTCAAGCCATCCGCGCGCACGATTTGCCAGTCTGCCCCACCCGGTAAGACTTTTCCTTTCAGGGTCGGCCCCTCAAAGGTTCCACCGTTGATCGCAATGATCCGCCGACGACCAAGCGCAGTCGTGCCCAACTCGACCGGCGCGGCGACCTGGGCTCGAATTTCAAACGCGTAAGAGAGACGAGGGGTTGGTGTTGCCGCAGTTCCGGCTGAAGTGTTGAATGTTTGCGCGGAGGTCAGACACGTCACCCCTGTCACCAGTGCGAGCAGCAGAAGAAGTCTCGTCGTCATTTCAAGGCATTCGTCAGATCGTAGGCGGCCACATTGTTGCCGAAGAGATACGGCACGATGGCAAGTCGCTGGGCTTCGATGTACCCGAAGTCTGCGCCTGCCGCTGCCAGCTGCAGGATCGTGCGTGTCGTCCCCGACGCCGAGACGTGCAAGATTCGCGAACCAAATACGTCGGTGACGAGATAGCCGCCACGACCATCCGGTTCGATCCCGTCAATGCCTCCAATCGGCTCCGGCGTGACGACCGTGCGCTGCCGGGTCTTCAAATCAAAGGCGAACAGTCGCCCGCCACCTCCGGGAGGGGCGCCGCGGCCGCGTCCTGGAGGTGGAGCACCGCGGCCATCGCCCGTTCCTCGGGCGGCATCGGCACCGCGTCCGTCAGCTGGTGGGGCACCGGCCCGGCCGCCCGGCGTGGGTGGAGGGCCAAACGCTCCGCGACCGAGTGACCCGACGATGAGCCTGGTGCCGTCGACCAGCACTCCATTTGGCGTTTCAATCGCATCCTCGCCCTCGACAAAAACCGACGCTTTGCCGTCCTTGATCGCGTAGATGCGGAACCCCTGCGAGTCGGACACGTAAATGGTGCCGTCCGGAGCCGTTGCCAGATCGTTGAGGAACCGCGCCCCCTCGATGCGCACGCGCGAGGCGATGCGTCCGCTCGCGATCTCAATGCCAACGACCTCGTCGATATCGGCGACCCACAGTGTGCCGGCCGTGCTCCGAAGCCCCTTTGGGGCGTTGAGGCCAGTGGCCCACTTGGCATTGATCACTTTGCCGTCGGGCGACAATCGCGAGATGTACCCGTTGCCGTCCTTTTCGGCAATCTGTCCATTGATGGATGACACAAACACGGACTTCGAGGCCGCGTCATAGTACGCGCTCTCCGGTGCATTCATGTCGGCGGTGATCGTCCACACGGCGGGCGGCGCGGGCGTGGCGGGTTGTGGTGGCGGCGCCTGAGCGGAAGCGGCGGCCCCAAGAAGAATAGTGAATACCAGCGTTCTGATCAGATGATCCATTTCGCTCCCCCGTGTGAAACGATCAAAAACGATCCATGACGCGGACCCTTAAGGGTCCGCGCTACTTCAGTCCTGCCATCATCCTGTCGTAGAGCGCGTCGTATAACTCGAGTTTGGCCACATCCGGCGCGCGCTGACCGTCAACACTGTCATCGAGAATCATCGGCCCGCTGCTGATCTTGTCGCGGAATGCGGGCCACGTGTCCAGCCCGTTGCCATTGGGATCGCCGCGGCGCGCAAAGTTCACCCAGTACCGACGAAATCGTGTCGGCGAGGGCGCGATCGCGTGGCGATGCAGAGGCAAGCGCCGGAGAGCTGCCGTCGGGAAAAACACGGGGCGGTGCGAGGTTGTTGAAGACGTAAGGAATCTCCGCGGTGTGAGTGGCCCGGAGATTCGGTTTTCCTGGATCGGTTGGCGGCTCGTGTGTGAAGTAGTACAGGAACGCCTTGCTCCCGCGCAGGGCTTGCGCCTCGGCGAACAAACGCATGTGCCAGAACATTTCGTCACGAAATGCCTCTTCGGATGATCGGGCGGCCTCACCGTCGGATCCCGCCGGGTAGAGTTTGAGGTACGGTTCGGCAAGGTCACCCCACCTGCTGCGTACCCGGCTCGTCCACTGTTCAGCGGTGGGACCGCGCAGGACGAACGATCCCTCGTCCTTGTTGGCTCCCACGAGCACATCGACCGCATGCTGCCGCCCCTGTGCGAACGTGATTGAGAGGTCTACTGGCACGATCCAACCGTCGACGATCATGCCGGCGCCACGAAGCCCTTTCTGAATCTCCAAGGCTGACAGGGCCCGCAGATCTGCAGGCGATTCCGATTTGAGGGCCGCCGCGGCCTTCACGCCAGCCTCTTCCGCCGATGCTCGCGTGCGCATCGGAGCCATGCTCAATCCCATCCACGCGCCGCTCTGCGAGATCGCACGCTGAAAGAGACCCTTGGCTTCCGGTGATCCCACAAGGCCGGCAGCTAGAGCCGCACCCGCCGACTCACCAAAAATCGTCACGTTGCTGGCATCGCCGCCGAAGGCGCCGATGTTTTTCTGGACCCACCGCAGCGCGGCGATGAGATCCATCATCGCGTAGTTGCCCGATGCGTTCCGTCCGGATTCAGTCGTCAAGGCAGGGTGAGCAAAAAATCCGAAGGGACCAAGACGATAGTTGACCGTAACGGCCACGACTCCTTTTCGGGCAAGGGCCTCACCGTCGTTGTGCGGACTCGACCCCGCCCCCTCGGTGTAGGCCCCGCCAAAGATCCAGACCATGACGGGCCGTCGCTCTGTCGAAGAAGCTGCGGCGGTCCAGACATTCAAGTACAGGCAATCCTCGCTCGGGGCGGGCGCGTCCGGCAGATCGACCGACACATTGATCCGTCCCACCCCGGCGGGCTGCATACACACAGGGCCGAACGTATCGGCTCGGCGTACGCCGTTCCACGGCGCAACCGGCTGCGGTGCTCGCCAACGAAGAGGACCCACCGGTGGAGCCGCGAAAGGAATGCCCTTGAACACTCGAACCCCAGGCCGCAATCCAGAGGCGCCAGAAAGGGCCCCCGCCTCGATGCGAACCGGGCCGACGATTTCAGCGTTCACCGGAAAAGAGAGAAGACAGCAGACAGTAATCAGAAGGCAGAAGCCAGAAGCCAGAATGCAGAACGCAGAATTTAGAAGACTCAAGGCAGAATCCGAATTCTTCTTTATGTTGGTTTCGCTTTCAACACACCGATTTGCACCAGCATGCCTGTAAAGTCATAGATACGACGCTCGCGAACGATCTGCGCTCCGTTCAGCTCGTACAAGAACACGGCTGGCAGGTGAAAAATCTTCCCGGTCGCCGGAAGACCGAGGAAACCACCGAGGTCGGTTCCTGCGACGCTCATCACCTGGGCGACCTGATTGCCATCCACGATCAATCGGTCGGTGCGGACCTTCAGGTCGAGAAACGCGTCAAAAACCGTCCGCAGCACCTTTTCGGCCGCAACCCGGCCCGTATGGGTGCCACCCGTCGGGCTGTCCACGATACAGTCGTCGGCATAGTCTGCCGCAAGCCTTGCCGCGTCGAGGTTGTCGTAGGCGTCCTGGCGCCGGTTGAAGAGCGCGATGACTTCATCGCGCGTCATGGTTGCTGTGTCAGGGGACCGCGGGGTCTCGCGCGTCACAGGTGTTTCGTCGCGCGCCATATAACCTCCTTGAGAGCCATCCTCGACGGGTGTGTCAAGGTAGCACAGGTCTTTGGACTATAGTCAGAGGCGCATGGAGGTTGGATGAAACATCGGGGTGGCATGACCATTTTCACCGTCCGGCGCGGCATCCTCGCCGCTCTGGGCGGTCTGCTCTTGACGATCTCGACCGCCGACGGCCACGGGCAGCAGGCGAAGTATCCGTATCCCACGTCCCGCGATTTCAAAGGCGTGGCGCCGCCTGCCGTGATCTGGCCGTCCCCACCCCTGGGAGAGGGGCCCTTTCTGCTGCAGACCGCTGAACAGCGTGACATCAGGGTCGTGGTCGTCACCAAGGGTCTCTCACATCCATGGAGTCTTGCGTTCCTGCCCGATGGCACGATGCTCGTCACCGAGCGTGAGGGTCGATTGCGGGTCGTGCATCACGGGGTCTTGGATCCGAATCCGGTTCGAGGCATTCCGAAAGTACTCTCGCGAGCGACGATGGCCGGCTTGATGGACATCGCGCTCCATCCTCGATTTGCCGACAACAAGTGGATTTACATCTCGTACCACAAACCCATTGGCGACAACCTGGCCAGCAATGCCATCCTGCGCGGTTCCTGGGACGGCTCGGCGCTGACCGATGTCCGCGACATTTTTGTGTCGGACGATGTCGATACCGAAGCCTCGCGCATCGTGTTTGGCACCGACGGCATGCTTTACATGACCATTGGCGGGCCAGGCACGGGGCCGAAGGTCAGCCTTGACCGCCCGCAAAACCCCGGCGACTACGCCGGCAAGCTGCTTCGCCTTCGCGAAGACGGTAGCGTGCCCCCCGACAACCCATTCGTTGGAAAAGCCGGCTATAAACCGGCCATCTATTCGATGGGGCATCGCAACCAGTTGGCGCTCGCCGTCAATCCCTACAATGGTGAAATCTGGGCCGGGGAACAGGGGCCGAACGGCGGAGATGAAATCAACGTCATTCGCGGCGGAAAAAACTATGGCTGGCCGTTCGTCAGTGACGGACGGGACTACCTCGGCCCTTTCATTTCACCAAGTCCGTGGCGAGACGGCATGGAACGGCCTCACGTCGTGTGGGTGCCGTCGATCGCGGTGTCTGGCATGGCGTTCTACACTGGCGATCGTTTTCCCGCCTGGAAGCGAAGCGTGTTTGTGGGGGGAATGAGAGAAGGAGAGATTCCGCGCACGGGTCAGCTCCAGCGCATAGCGTTCAACGACCGCTGGGAAGAAATTCGGCGTGAGCCCATGTTGCGAGAGCTTCACCAGCGCATTCGTGACGTGCGGCAGGGCCCTGATGGGCTGCTGTATCTGCTTACGGAAGAAGACGAGGCCGCGCTTCTGCGGATCGAACCACTAAATGAGCCAACGGCGAAATAACGGTGTGGACCACACAAGCGGGTCCAACAGATGAACGAACTACGAAGGCACAAGGAACGAACCACGAAGGCACTAAGAATGAACCACGAAGACACGAAGCTCACGAAGGATTCTTTTTCAAAAACTGCTTTCTTCGTGAACTTCGCGTCTTCGTGGTTTCAGTGAATTCTTCTTCGTGTGCTTCGTGTCGTCGTGGTTCAGGATCTTGGTGGTTCAGCATTTGAATTGGAGGCCGCATGACGTCTCACAGATTGCCCGCCCTCCTTGGTCTGGCGCTGGCGTTGGGAATTGGCATGGCATCCGTGGCAGGGCAGGAGACGCGAGAAAAGCTCGTGGATGCCAGGGTGGCAGCAGCGCGTGCGGCGGCAGGCCAGGATCATCTTGGTTTGTTCGACCGCATATGCGCGGCGCCAGCGCCTGTTCCCGCATCGACTGCCGCACCTCAGACCGGTGCCGCGCCCCAGCAAGGTCCGCCCGAGCGGTCGTTGTGGCATGCCGAACCGGCAAAGGTGTTCGACAATCTGTACTTCGTCGGGGAGATTGAATACTCGGCGTGGGCTGTCACCACGTCGGAGGGCATCATTCTGATCGATGCGATCTTCGATTATTCGGTCGAGGATGAAGTGGTTGGTGGGCTGAAGAAGCTCGGATTGGATCCTACGACGATCAAGTATGTCATCGTCAGTCATGCCCATCGGGATCACGTCGGCGGTGCAAGGTACCTGCAGGAGACGTTGGGGGCTCGCGTCGTGATGTCGGCCGACGACTGGGATCTGGTGGAGCGGACGAAAGGAGCCTGGCCGAAACCCAAGCGTGACATGGTGGCCACCGATGGCCAGCGCCTCACGCTTGGGGATACCACCGTGACGCTCTATCTGACCCCCGGCCACACGTTGGGCACGATCTCGACGCTCGTTCCGGTGAAGGATGGTGGAAAGCCTCATCTTGCGGCTGCGTGGGGGGGAACCGCGTTCAACTGGACCACCAACCGCGGTGCGTACATCACACCGGAGCGTCCCGACCGCTTCTGGTTCGAGACTTACAGTAAATCCGCTCAGCGATTCAGGGACATCGTCGCGAAGGCTGGCGCGGACGTCTTGATCGCGAATCACACGAACTTCGACGGTTCGAAGACAAAACTGCCACGCCTTGCAAAACGTCGTGCTGGGGATCCGCACCCATACGTCATTGGCAACGACAGCGTTCAACGATATCTGACCGTCGCCGATGAATGCGCCAAGGCAGGCCTGCAGCGGTTGAACTAGAGGACGGGGGTCCGACCCCATTACAGATTTCGTGACGGGGTCTGACCCCGTACGAATCATGACGGAATCCGACAGCCGACGGACATCAAGCGGGCAGCGCACGCTGGCGGCGATTGTCTTCACGGACGCCGTGGACTTCAGCGCACGTGTGACCGAGGACGAACCAGCCGCGCTCGACGCGATGCGGCGCGATGTTGCGACTATGACTGAGAGCTGTCGCCGGTACGACGGTCAAGTCGTGAAGAACACCGGCGACGGTTTGATGATGCTTTTCGGCAGCGCCGTACAGGCCGTGCACTGTGCTGTTGATATTCAGCGTCGGTTTGCTGAGGCTGCGCGGCTCGGGTACCGAATCAAGGAAACTCTGGCACCGAATTGGCGTTCATCTGGGCGACGTCGTGCTTGCCAATGGCGACGCGCTGGGTGACGGCGTGAACATTGCCGCGCGGTTGCAGGAACACGCGGAACCAGGCGGCATCTGCCTCTCGCAGACCGTGTTCGAAGTCGTTCGCAGCTCGCTCGCGGTTCCGGTCGGAAAACCTCAACGCCTCGAGTTGAAGAACGTCGAAGCGGTGCAGGCTCTGCAGATCGGGCCTCAAGCCATTGCCGGTCTGGCTGCACGTCGACTGCCGAGTCGCGGTCGGCGGGCCGGCGGTCACGTGTGGATCGCTGGAGGCATCGTGGTTCTCGCGGCGGCGATTGCCTACGTTGGCTACTCGGTGAACGAAGGCCTTAAACGAATCCCCGCCGCGCAGCCAGACTCGCCACCAACTGCGACGACGCCGACTACGCCAGAGAGCGACACAGCTCGAGAATCGCCGGCACCGCAGGTATCAGTTTCGCCTCCAGCCGATTCCCGGTCGTCTGCGATTCCGGCGGCCTCGGCTGCGGCGCCGCCAATAGCGACGACAACGCCGCCCTCGAAGCCCGACACTTCCACTGCCTTACCATCTCCAGCGCCGGCTGTGACGTCGGAAACTGCTTCCACGCCTGCCGTTGCGGGATTGGCTCCGACCGGTGAGCTGGCGCAGCGGCGTCAGAGGGCGCGGCTCACGTACGGCTACGAGGATTTTGCAAATTGGCTCAGGACTGCGGAACGAGGGGGTGCGGCTCCGCCGGAACCGCTGGTGCGCAGGTATCAACTTCTGAGCGACATGATGATCTGGCTGCGGGCCCGAGTGGCCGCGGCGACGGAGGAAAAGCCGTTGGAGATCCGACCCGATTTGCCAGCGGGTGCCGAATTCAACAAAGTGTGGGGCGCTGCGGATGGCCGGCTCGTAGTCGCGGGGCCGACAGGCATGAGAACGATTGATTGGTCAAGCGTGCCACCGCGCGCGGTGAGCTGGATAGTCGAAGCCGCGGTACGTGCCAATCCGCTCACCCGGCCGGAGCCCCAGCGGTTACGGATGTGGGCGACGGCGTTCAATGAGGAGTACAACTTACCTGCGCCGCGCGCTCCCGGCAATCGACGCCGCTTTTGAGTCTCTACGTTTCTGCTTACTTTCCACTTTGCACTTTGAACTTTGAACTTTCTAACTGGAGGCCCCATGTCTCTCACGCTGAACGTTCCGGCGGTCATTGGCATTGCCATCACGATGTCCGGTCTCGTGACTGCGCAGGGGCTGGTGACCGAGCGCAATCTTTCGCTGGCCATGGCGAAGACGATCGCCGAGGCGACGATTGCGGAATGCAAGTCCAAAGGGTTCAACACGGCTGCAGCCGTAGTCGATCGGGCTGGGCAGGTCATCGTGATCCTGCGTGACGAGAGGGCCACTGCGCAAATGGTAGAGATGGCCCGGCGCAAGGCGTACACGGCCAGGATGTTCCGCACCACGACGATGGAGTTTCAGAAACGGACGGCGAGCGATCCCACGTTGACGCCGCAACGTGATATTGCAGATATTCTGGCCTTAGGCGGCGGCGTCCCAATCCAGGTGGGCAAGGAGACGATTGGCGGCGTCGGCAGCTCAGGATCAAGCCAGGAGATGGATGACGCCTGTGCAAAAGCCGGTGTGGCCAAGGTTGCGGATCTGCTGAAGTAGCTACTTCGCGGCCTTCTCGGCGGCGCGGGCCCCGCTGAGAATGTTCGTCATTGCGTAATTGCCTTCGTGACAGGCGTACTCGAGGACTTGGGCTTGCCGAGCGTCTCGTCTCAGGCTGAGAGCCGCAGTCCACGGTCGCGCAAATGTGGTCGGATCTTCGACCGTCACCTCATAGCGCATTGTCTGGTTGTCGATCCGTCTGAAGCGCTCCACCACATGCAAGAACGCGCCCGATCCGCGATAGTTGATCATGTTGTTCGGAAAGTTCGTGACGTCGATGACCAGCGTGTCGCCCTCCCAATGGCCGCGCGAGTCGCCAAAGTACGGCCGTATGGTCGTGGAGAGATGCGGTCGGCCGTCGAGCGGAATGACACGGACGTCGTGAATCATCTCGTAGGAGATGGCGATGTACCCGGGGCCCTGCACGATCTGCGACGTGTTGTTGTATATCGTCGGAAAGATCACATGAGGCAGTCCGCGTGTGATGCATCGATCGTACAAATCAAGGGTCTCGGGACCATCGAAAGGACGATTCCCAGACGTGCGGGCGTTGACGGCAAGGGTGTTACGCAGGCGAGCCTGTTCGTTCAGATAAGGAATTCTGCCGTCGGTGGGATCGATCACCAGGGAGGTTCGTTTCGAGGGTTTCCCGCGCTCGAGCCAATGGGCGGGAGGACCGGTGCCGTCCCCGCCTCGGCCAGCCACACGAGGCGCGACAAACTCCTCGGCATCGGTTGTCGCCTGCCGTCGCGCTTGAGCCTCGCGTTCGGCGAACTCCTGATCGGTCACGAGCGCTCGATCGCCGAACTGTTCGGGCCGCTCGAAGGGCACGCCCAGTTCATCGTCTGTCGTGAAGACGCCCTGAAGATCAGGATCGCCCCAAGGTGTACGGGGAACGACATAGCCAGCCGAATCCGAAATTGAGGATTCCTGGGCCCGCGAAGGCGCCTGGCCCGCAACCGACACAGGTTGCCACCACGCAACTGCGGTCGTCACCGCAACCAGCCCGGCCGTCGCGAGCAGTCGGATGTTCATGACGATCCACCTTTCGTTTCGGTCCTGTGAGTTTACTGCGGGGGCCCACCAATCGTAAACTCGCGTCGCACGAGAGGTTCCATGAAACGTTGTATTGTGGCTTTGGTGATGGCGCTGACGGTCGACCTGTGGTCAGCTCAGTCGCAGGGCGGCGCTCCTTTCCGGATCGAGAAACTGGATCCAGCGCTGGATGACATCATCTCGGCGGATGCGAAACTTGAACTCCTGGGCGACAAGTTCGCCCTGACTGAAGGACCTCTCTGGGTGCCGCAGGGCGGGGGTGGCTACCTGCTCTTCAGCGATAACGCCGCCAACGTGATCTACAAGTGGGCGCCTGACAGCCCGCTCTCCGTCTTTCTGGAAAACAGCGGCTTCACCGGAAAAGACAACTCGAACGTCGGGGCCCAGACCGTTGCGGGCCGCGTGGCAATTCTGCTCATTGGATCGAATGGACTCGCGCTCGATCCCCAGAGTCGGGTTGTCGTGACAGCGATGGCCGACCGGATCGTGTACAGGCTTGAAAAGGACGGTAGCCGTACCGTGCTGGCGGATCGGTATGAAGGCAAACGCTTCAACGGTCCCAACGATATCGTCATCAAGTCGAATGGCGCGCTGTATTTCACTGACTCGGTATGGGGGATGAGAGGAGCGGCCAAAGATCCTGGAAGGGAGCTGCCCTTCAGCGGCTTCTATTTGGTGAAAGACAGCAAGGTCACGCTGCTCGGGGGCGACAAAGATGCTTCTGGCATGGCGCCCAACGGCATTACGCTGTCGCCAGACGAAAAACACCTGTACGTGACGGCAGGATTTCAGCGGACGATGCGATATGACATCCTGCCAGACGACACCGTCGGCAACGGTCGCCTCTTCGTGCAGCATGGCACCGATGGAATGCGAGTCGATCGTCGAGGCAACCTCTACACTACCAGTGGCGGAAACCCCGGACAGGTGCAAATCACGTCAGCGGAAGGAAAACCACTTGGCCGACTCCATCTTCCCCAACCCACCGAGGAGCCCAGAGCACGAGTGTGCGCGACGAATGTGGCGTTTGGAGACAGCGACAACCGAAGCCTGTACATCACGGCGTGCACGCACGTGTTCAAAATTCGACTGAAGATGGCCGGCATTCGTCCGGGCCAGAAAATCGACTAGGACCTGAGAGCATGTGAATCTTTCAACGCTGAGGACGCCGAGGACGCGGTGTTCGCAGAAAATGCTTATGTGTGGTTTTTCAGCGTTCTCAGCGGCCCCCGCGAACTCTGCGTTGAGCTCTTGAAACCAAAACTGAGGAATCATGACGTCTGGAGGGACAAGCGTGATGGATGCGAAGCGTCGAATGATGACCTTGATTGCCCTATTGGTTGGCGTAACGTCGCTTGCAGCGGCGGCTGACGCCCAGGATTGGCCACAATGGCGTGGGCCCAAGCGTGACGGCGTGATCACTGCGTTCAACGCGCCCGCTTCGTGGCCCGAGCAGCTGACCGAACAATGGAAGGTGGAGGTGGGGCAGGGCTACGCCACACCGCTTCTCGTCGGCGACCGGCTCTATTTATATACACGACAGAAAGACGACGAAGTCATGAGCGCGCTCGACGCCCGAACCGGCAAGGTCATCTGGCGCACCAGCTATCCGGCTCCGTTCACCATGAATTCGTCCACCGCGCGTCATGGTCCCGGACCCAAGTCCACACCGACGTTCGCGAGTGGCCGGCTGTTTACGTTGGGGATGACCGGTGTCGTCACGGCCTTCGATGCGGCAACCGGAAAGCGTTTGTGGCAGAAAGCCGCATCGCCGGTGCAGCCACTCTTCCACACGGCAATGTCCCCTGTCGTTGACGGAAACCTCGTCATCGTGCACGTCGGAGGACACGACGATGGCGCGCTCACGGCATTCGATGTGGCGACGGGTGACGCCAAGTGGAGCTGGAATGGAGATGGACCGGCGTATGGCTCCCCCATGGTGTTCGATCTCGGCGGCACGCGGCAGGTCGTCACGTTCACACAGAAGAACCTTGTCGGCGTGTCTCTGGCGACCGGGGAGCTCCTTTGGCGCAGGCCGTTCGTCACACAGGCCACGACCACCTCGCAGACACCAGTGCTCCATAAGGACATGGTGATACAGGCCGGACGCGGAAATGGTTTCACGGCGTTTCGTGTCGTCCGCAAGGGCAGCGGATGGGCGACCGAAGACGTCTGGCGCACCGACGAGGTGTCACTTCATATGACCAACGGTGTGGTCACTGATGGTGTGCTCTTTGGCCTGTCGCACCTGAACAGCGGGGAATATTTCGGTCTCGACCTGGAGACCGGCAAGGTCTTGTGGAAAAGCGAGCCTCGTCAGGCCGAGAACGCTGCGATTGTTCGCTCGGGCGACACCATTTTTTCACTGGAGCACGACGGCGAGCTCGTGGTGCTGCGTCATAACCGGGTGAAGTTCGAACCGCTCAAACGGTACAAAGTGGCGTCAACTGAGACCTGGGCGCAGCCGACGATTTCGGGGAATCGTGTGTTCGTGAAGGACGTGTCGTCGTTGACGCTGTGGACGGTGAAGTAACTGTCAGGTTGACCAGGAGTTCAGGAGCTCAGGAGACACTTTTGACGATCTCCTGAGCTCCTGCCTCCTGTTTGTTCACTGGCTAGTCGTTATCGTGACGCCGGACTCTGACCCAACCGAACATGCCTTCTGTTGAAGTGCACGTTGACAGCGCAGATAACGAGGTACAGACCCCGTTCACTGAACTGGACGACTTCGACCGATCCTGCTGAGTGTTCACAAACGTACCAGGCGGGTAACGGCGGCGCTGGCGGCACTTGCAATGTACCCCTCGGATCGATGCCGCGGTAAATCCGATTGTTCGGATCATTAATTAGTCCGACCGGCCGGCGGGTGTGTTTGGTTGAGTCCATTCGGTTAGTCGAGGGTGGGTCAGTTTCGAAAAGATGTCATAGAAGCTCATCACGGGACGCGGATTGCCGTCTGAATTCTGTCTTCAGATGCTGGCTATCACATGTATTCTTGTATTTGAAATGTCCATTCTGCGCTTCTTAGGACTCTCGTCGAGCACGGCCGAAAAAGACTCCGACGACACCGAAACGGTGCGGCGCATCGTGGCCGAGTTGGAACAAATGGATCCGGCAGACGCTCGTTACGTTGCGGCGTTCGCGTACATTCTGAGCCGCGCGGCTGCCGCCGATCTCCACGTCAGCGATGCGGAGACGGACAAGATGGTCGAGATCCTTCAACAACGGGGACACCTTCCCGAGGCGCAAGCCGTTCTGGCGGTGGCGATTGCCAGGAGCCGCGCACGGTTGTTTGGTGGGACCGAAGATTTCCTGGTCACGCGGCAGTTCCGCGAGATTTCGACCCTAGACCAGCGGCGAGAACTGCTCGATTGTCTCTTTGCCGTATCGGCGGCCGATAATTCGGTGTCGTCTGCAGAAGAGGCGCAAGTCAGGCAGATTGCCAGCGAACTGGGGTTCGAGCATCGCGACTACGTCCAGGCGCGCATGGCGTATGCGAGCCATCGGTCGGTCCTCAAACCTCCAGAGTGATGGCCAGTCGCTGAGTTCTGTTCTTTCTTACTCTCTGCAATCCTGCAATCCTGCAATTTCCTACATGAACTCCGCAATCAGTTTCCCACGCTGTTCCTCGTTCACGCCGATCAGCTGCTTGACTAGTACGCCCGACTGCAGCCCTGGATCTTGTCTGTGGAGGCTCGGCGGTGGGTCCGGATTGCGATAAAAGAGCCCGATTGGAATCTTCTCGCCCCATTCGAGGGCCTTGTCCATCGCGCCGTGGAAGTTCGCCGGATTGTGGTCGGTGTCCTCCAGCTTGTAGATTCGTTTGCGGAACCAGTCGTAGGTTTGTACTTTGTTGAAGGTGACGCACGGGCTGAAGACGTCAATCAATGCGAAGCCTGGATGTCGAATGCCGTCCACGTACAGTTTCATGAGGTGCTTGGGCTGGCCGCTGTATCCACGAGCGATGTAGCCGCAACCGCTGGCGAGCGCGAGAGCCAGCGGGTTCAGCATCCCTTCCAGATTTCCATGTGGCGTGGTCTTGGTCTTCATCCCCGTTTCGCTCGTGGGCGAGACCTGCCCCGTCGTCAGACCATAGATCTCGTTATTCATGACGATGTAGGTGACGTCGATGTTGCGTCGCATTGCCTGGATGAAGTGGTTGAGCCCGATGCCGTACCCATCACCGTCGCCACCCGTGGCGATGACGGTCATGGCATGGTTCGCGAGCTTGGCGCCCGTCGCGAAGGGGAGGGCGCGGCCGTGCAGACTGTGCACACCGTATGCGCGGATGAAGCCCGGCAGGTTCGACGAGCAGCCGATGCCGGAAACCACCAGCAGGTCGCGCGGCGGGAGATCGATCTCCGCACAAGCCTGGAAGAGCGCGTTCAAGACACCGAAGTCACCGCACCCTGGACACCAATCGGGCGGGACCTCGGGCTTGTAGTCTTTCATCTCGAGTTTCTTGGGAGCGACTACAGTTGCCATGTGTGACTCCTCAAAACGTCTCAGGTGGTTGGCACCGACACTACGCCCTTCTCGCCCCTGAACCCACGAGTCGTCCTTCCCAGTCTCCGCTCGTGCCGGTGGGGTGATCCGTCCGCCAACCGGCTTCCGTCGAAAGCACTTGCACCAGGTCTTTGCCGGCCAGAATGTCCCTGACGCCGGCCACGATGTGCTTTGGCTCGAACGGCTCTCCGTCGTACTTGCGGATGTGGCCCTGCGCCATGATTCCAGTCTCGGCCCGCAGGTGGCGAGCGAACTGGCCGCTGAAGTTGTTTTCGACGATGACGATCCGCTGGCTTCGGCCGAGGATGTCGGTGACGGCCGTTGTGTGGAAGGGGATAAGAAGCTTGATCTGGAGATGGTTGGCGGAAATGCCTTCTCGATTCAGGCGCTCGACCGCTTCAGAGATGACGCCCCAGGTTGAACCCCAACCGACCAAGGTCACCTCGGCATCGGCGGGCCCTTCGAGTTTCGGGGGTGGAACATGATCGAGCACGGTGCTCATCTTTCGTGCACGCTTGTCTACCATCTTCTTGCGTCGCACCGGATCCGTAAAGACATCGCTGAGCAGAACGCCATCCTCGTCGTGCTCGTCTGTGCCGGATACATAGAGGTGGCTGGGCAGGCCTGGAATCGCTCTCGGCGAGATTCCCGAAGGGGTGTCTTTGTAACGCAAGTACGGTTCGCCGCCAAACTTGGCGTTCGCCTCGGTGATGAGCTCGCCGCGGTCGATCGCGAAGTCGACGTTCAGGAGCGCCGGATCGACCGTCTCGTTGTCCTCGCCCATGAGGAGATCGGAAAGGATGATCACCGGGCACTGGTAACGCTCGGCAAGGTTGAACGCCAGCGCAGGCGATGTGAAGCAATCGGTCATGTTGAGCGGGGCGAGCACAATCCGTGGGAAGTCGCCCTGGCTGGCGCCAAAGGCCTGGTTCAGATCGGCTTGTTCGGTCTTTGTGGGGACGCCGGTGGAGGGACCGGCCCGCATCACGTTCACCACAACGACGGGTGTCTCGATGATGCCGGCCATGCCGATTGCCTCTGTCATGAGCGCGAGACCGCCACCGGAGGTTGCGCACATGCTCCGCACACCCATGTGAGCGGCCCCGATGGACATGTTGATGACGGAGATCTCGTCCTCGACCTGGCGCACGCAAATGCCAAGCTCTTTGCCGTGACCGGCAAACCATTCCAGGATGTGCGTCGCGGGGCTCATTGGGTACGCGCAGTAGAACTTGCAGCCGGCGAAGGCGGCGCCCATGGCCATCAGCTCGTTGCCCGTCATGAGAGCCCACTTCTGAGTGGTGTTCTGGAGATTTTGGGCCAAAGGTTTGAAATGCGCCGCTGCGTAGTCGTAGCCAGCTCTTGCCGCGTCCACGTTCATGGCGACGACCTGAGGTTTCTTGGCAAAGGTGGACTCGAGCACCGACTCGAGGCCCGCGAAGTCCAGTCCCATCAGCCGAATCACCGCTCCAACGGCGACCGTGTTCTGCATGACCGGGAGCTCTTCGTAGGCCGGAGTCAATTCGGGCACCGGCAGGGGACAGAGCTGCACACCTCTCGGGGGCTCGTACCGTGGCTTGAGCTTGGCCGCGTTGTACAAGACCAGCCCGCCACCTTCGAGGTCCTGTAAGTGGCGATCCAGGGTGTCCTGATTCAACGCGATGAGCGCATCCACGCGATCGCCGTGGTTCAGGGGCTTCTTAGCCGATATGCGCAGGCGCAACCAGGAATGGCCACCACGAATCACCGATTGATAGCTGTTGTAGGCGAACACGGCTTGGCCCTGCCGGGCGACCGACACCGCCAAGGTATTCCCGGCCGAAGCCACCCCATCGCCTGCTGCTCCGCCAATGCCGACGATTACCTCAGACTGGTTCATGACACCGACCCCCTTCGGAAAATGGATGTCCGGCTGAAGCCGGACGCTACGTACGAGAGAGGGAGGACGTGCGGAACGGATTCGTCTATGAAGCCGTATGCTGTTACGGTGAGACAAGAGTCAAGCCGGTTGCCGCTGGCGGTCGCCCGAATTACCGGAGAGCGAGGTTTCATAAAACCCCCCCGCGCCGTCGGGCACCTCAGACGTGAGGTGTCACGAAAGAACGACTTTCCTGAAGTGGCCGTATTCTATACTAGAGAAAAACCGTCCACTAGTGGGCAGGTCAGCATACAATCGAGAAGGTTCCCGCCAACAAGACGCCTCGGTTTTCGGTGACACCGTTGCATGCTGGCCCACCGGCCAGAACGGAGGTACCGTGAGGCCTCGCTCCCTCGACGAATCGCTCCGAAAGGCACACATTCCGTTTACTGCATTTCAGCATCCCGCGGCGTACAGTGCGCAGAAGGAGGCGGCGCTCGCCCACGTGCCAGGCCGATGCTGGGCGAAAACTGTCTTGTGCGTTGCAGATGACCGGCCCATCCTGGCCGTGGTTCCGGCACACCTTCTGGTGGATCTCGAGCAGTTGCGTACGCTGGCTGAGGTGAAAACTTTGCGTCTCGCTGGCGAGCGCGAGCTGGTCGACTTATGCCCCGATTGCGAAGTGGGAGCGATCTCGCCCTTCGTGGCCCGAGAGCGCCTGCCCTTGTTCGTCGATCGGAGCTTCGTCGGCGAACCTGAAATGGTCTTCAGCGCTGGCACCCACACAGACGCTATCCGGATGCATTACGACGACTTCGCGGAACTGACCCAGCCGGTTGTGGGGAACATCGGACAGCGGAGGCGGTGATGACTGAGACACCTCAGAACCCAATCCGTACCCCCGCGTTCACAATGCGTCCTTCGAGTGGGCCCCAGATATCGACCGTCCATAATCCGTTGGTCGCTTGCGACGGACGGACGAGGGGCTCGTAGGTTGTCTGCCGGACGTCGCCTAGATTCTCAGTGTTGACGAACAGTCGGGCCCGACCGACTCGCCACTCGGCAACGAATCCGGCCAGCAGGTATGGTCGGCTTTCCTCGCGATACGGCGAATCGTCGAGCTGCTGCAGACCCGTATAGAAGAGTTCAACGCCCAGCCTCACGCGACTGGTGATACTCCACAGCCAATCGACCCCCGCCGAGTGACGGGGATTGAGCGGCACTTCGCGCCGCACCTGCGTGTTCGGATCGGGTTCGGTCGCCCAGACGTACATGTAGGTGGCAATCAGATCCATATCTTCCCGATGCCATCGTGTGATGAGCTCGGATCCGACAGTGCGACTCGGCCCGGATGAGTTGACGATTTCCACCGGCTTGTCCTGCAGGGTCGAGTTTCGGTCGCGAAGAACCAGCGCCTCGTCTATCACCGATCGGAACAGCGTGCCGGTCACCTCCAGCAAGCCTCGCTTCCATCCCACGTCCATCGAAAAGCTGCGACCCCGTTCAGCCTGAAGCGATCCCAGGGGTGCGAGCCGTGACAGCCCGGTAGCCTCCGTCTCCTCCGTGAATGGAGTCGGCGCAAAGAATCCGGTGCCCGAGGACAGTCGAAGGGTCCAGCCTGTCTCCGATTTCAGAAGTGCGGAGACGCGTGGGCTGAAAAATGTCCCAGACTCGTTATGAACGTCGAGTCGCGCACTTGCCGACATCGTCAGCCACGAAAAAGGTGAGTAGTCGTCCTGAGCGAAAACGCCGGGCGCGATGTACGTGTAATCGAACTCTGGCAGCTCACGGTGTCGGTACAGGTCGCGTTGGAGTGCCGCCCCGAGGACCCAGGTGTGCGCGCCGTCTGTTCCGGTCATGGCGCCCTCGACAAACCACGTGTGATGCAGGTCGCGTTCTGTTGTGTTCCCGAACTGATGACGATGCCACTGACCGAGTCCTGACGAACGAAATGTCACGATTCGGCCGGCGTTGGTGAGGAATCGAGCCACAAGTCCTGCATCGAATCGACGAGTCGTGAGATCTTCGGGAAACGGAGCTCCGTCGGGAGCGACAGCTCCTGGCATCGAGCCCCCCTCACGGGTTTCGGCCATCGCGCCCACGGTAAAGAACACCGACCGTCCCTGGCCGTCTTCCCAGCTCACACGCGGGCGAGCGATGGCGCGGCGATAGCTCGGAAGATCGGTCCAACCGTCACCGTCCACGTCGTTGCGCTCTTGCCAGTGTCCGCCTCCCAGGAGCGAGTATCCCCAGTTCCCATCGCCCTGCTGCGACAACCAGACGACGGCATCGGTTCCCCCCCACGATGTTCGATTGACGAGCAGCTCTCGTTCCTTCTGATTCCGCCGGGGGCGGCGCGACACCAGGTTGATCACGCCTCCCAGAGCTGAGCCGCCGTACAAAGCCGAGGCCACGCCTTTGATGACCTCGACCTGCCCCAGATCCATCGGTGGGATTTGAAGGACGCCAATGGAACCAGCTTGACCGTAGAGCGGAAGTCCGTCGGCAAGAATCTGTGTATACCGGCCTCGAAGTCCCTGAACGCGAACGTTGGCCGCGCCAGCCGACGGAGACGTCACCTGAACACGCAGGCCGTTTGTCTCGGTCAGCATCATCGAGATATCACCCGGGGTCATGAACACCTTCTCGTCGATTTCCTCCTGCGGCACGACTTCCACACGAATCGGCTGGTCCTCGATACGTCGCTCGGTTCGGGTGCTCGCGACGACCGTCACCTCCTCCCGGAGCGCCGGCGACTCGTTCAATTCGATCACCACTCGCTGTTCCTGCGTCTCGACCAGTCGCACGGAGGTCGTGACCGGCGCGAATCCTTCCTTGCTAGCCGTGATCTCAATCGGACCTGGCGGGACGCTCAGGACGAGTGTTCCATCGGTGCCCGTCGTATGTGGAGTTCCCCCGACGATGACGGTTGCCTCGGGGACGGGGCCGGTTTCGTGGCGGACCTCGACCCGCAGCGTCGCGTTCTGGGCGGAAATCAAACAGACAGCCAGAATCGTTGACCGGCACAGTTCTGCACCAACCATGGAGGACTCCAAAATATACCCGTGAACGCCGTCCCCTGCCGCGGGTAGTCCGGCCCCGATTCCCGTTGCGGCGCCAGCGACACGGTGGTAACGTGCCAAACAAACAGACCTTGATATTTCCTGGTGCCGTTTCCACGGCGTCGCGGATGCCCTAGCAGAGTGTGAATCTTTCTATGCGGAGGTTCGACATGATCACGAAGCGCCTGCTGTCTCCGGGAATCATTGGGATCGGCCTCGTTCTGGTCCTCGTCGCGTCGATGGTTCCGACAAACGCCGTCCAGCTTCCAAACGATGCGGTGCGAGTCGATGACGACGATATCGGTGGAGTTGTCAGCGGCGCGCGCGGACCCGAGGCAGGGGTCTGGGTGATTGCCGAAACGACTGACCTGCCAACGAAGTTCGCGAGGATCGTGGTGACCGACGATCGCGGTAGGTACCTCATACCCGATCTGCCGAAAGCCAACTACAACGTCTGGGTGCGCGGGTACGGACTCGTGGACTCGCCGAAAATTCAAACGGCACCGGGCAAGGTCGTGGGCCTGAAAGCGGTCTCCGCGCCCAATCCGCGCGCTGCGGCAGAGTATTACCCGGCCGGGTACTGGTTCTCGTTGATCCGCGCACCGGAGAAGGGAGACTTTCCAGGCACGGGGCCCAAGGGGAACGGCATTTCGCCCAACGTCAAGAGTCAGGCGGAGTTTGTGAGGCTCTTGAAGTCGGGCGGTTGCTGGGCCTGTCACCAGTTGGGCAACAAGGCCACGCGAGAAATTCCACAAGCGCTCGGGACCTTTGCCTCGTCAGAGTCTGCGTGGGAGCGACGGATCCTGTCCGGACAGGCCGGTACCAACATGCTCAACGGTCTGAATCAGCTCGGCAAAGAACGAGCGCTGGCGGTGTTTGCAGACTGGACGGATCGGATCAAAGCGGGTGAGTTGCCGCCCGCACCTCCGCGACCGCAAGGTCTCGAACGCAACGTGGTCATCACCCAGTGGGATTGGGCGGACCCCAAGGCGTATCTGCACGATGAGGTGTCGACCGATCGTCGTAACCCCACGGTGAATGCCAATGGTCCCATTTACGGCGCGCTCGAACTCAGTGCCGATTACCTGCCGGTCTTGGATCCGATCAAGCACACCACTAGTCAGGTGAAGCTGACGGTGCGCGATCCCAACACACCGCCAACCGGGGCGAAGATGCCGGAGCCGTCACCCTACTGGGGTGACGAAGTGATCTGGACCAGCAAGAACAACGTGCACAATCCGATGTTCGATGAGAAGGGGCGCGTCTGGATCACGTCAGCCGTGCGTCCACCCGCCAACCCCGACCATTGCAAGGAAGGGTCAAGCCATCCGTCTGCGAAACTCTTCCCGATCGCCAACGCCAATCGTCACCTCGCCATGTACGATCCGAAGACCAAGCAGCTCACGCACATCAGCACATGCTTCGGCACGCATCACCTGATGTTTGCCGAGGATGCCAACAACACCCTGTGGACGAGCGGCGGTGGCCAAGTCGTTGGCTGGCTGAACACGAAGATGTATGAGGAAACCAAGGACGAAGTGAAATCGCAGGGCTGGACGGCGCTCATCATGGATACCAACGGAAACGGCAGGCGGGATGCGTACGTCGAGCCCAACGATCCGGTTGATCCGACCAAGGACAAGCGGTTTGGTGCGGCCTTCTACGCGGCGTCTCCCACTCCCGACGGTTCCATCTGGGGATCGGTCCTCGGTTTCCCCGGTGCGGTCGTCCGGCTCAATCCGGGCAGCAATCCACCGGAGACGGCCCTCGCGGAAGTGTTCGAGCCGCCGGCCGATAATCCCAACGTGTCGATCCGGGGCTTCTCTCCTCGTGGAATGGACGTCGACCGTAACGGCGTGGTGTGGGCCGCCCTGGCAAGCGGACACATGGCAAGCTTCGATCGGCGCAAGTGCAAGGGACCGTTGAACGGGCCGAAAGCAACGGGTCAGCATTGTCCCGAGGGATGGACCTTCTATCCGGAGCCGTTGCCGCAGCTCAAGGGCGTGACGGATCCCGGAAGCGCCGAGGGCAGCTATTACACCTGGGTGGATCAGTTCGACACGTTCGGTCTCGGACGAAACGTTCCCATCAACACGGGCAACGCATCGGAAGGTCTGCTGGCGCTGAAGGACGGGAAATGGGTCGTGCTCCGCGTGCCGTATCCGCAAGGGTTCTACACGAAGTGGCTCGATGGACGGATTGACGATCCGAAGGGCGGATGGAAGGGCAAGGGGCTGTGGGCGACGATCAGCACTCGTGCGCCGTTCCACATGGAAGGCGGCAAGGGCACTCCGAGCAAGGTCATGAAGTTCCAGCTTCGACCTGATCCGCTCGCTAAGTAGAACTGCGTCAGCAGACAAAAGACAGAAGTCAGAAGTCAGAATAGCAAGACATTCTGGCTTCTGACTTCCATATTCTGAGTTGGTCAACTCATGTCCGTCGCTCGAATGAGTCGGCGTGCGGCGATTGGGCATCTGGCCAGTGCTGGAGTGGGGATCGCCGCTGCCCTCAGAGTCGGCGATGCCCCAGGCGTGCTCTCTGCCCAGGTGGCGCTTCCACCTGTCACGCCACCACCGTCCGATCCTCGATTTCCTCAAGTACCGAACTGGAAGACCGAGCTCAGGCAACTCGCACCGAACGTGTACGCCTACAACCAGGCCGGCGGTCCAGGCATTCTTGCCCAGGGGGTCTCCAACACGGGACTGATTGTTGGAGACGACCATCTGATGGTGATTGATTCAACCGGCGCCCCGTTTCATGCCAAGGGGTTCATTGGAGCGGCAAGAAAGGCTACCGGAGACAAGCCGTTTCGACGCCTGATCAATACGCATCACCATGGCGATCACGTCAACGGCAACCAGTTCTTTGGGCCGATCGAGATCATCAGTCACCCGTATTGCCGGGACGAGGTCCTGAAGGCTGTGTCCACCACGCCGGCGCGATGGGACAAGCGCGAAGGTTGGGCCGATGGTACCGAGGACCGGAAGCTCGTGCCACCGACGACCACCTGCGAGGGCAAGGTCGTCTATCACTACGGCGATTCACCAGTCGAGGTGGAGTTCGTCGGGCCGGCACATACGTACGGCGACCTGATGGTGTATCTGCCGAAGTACCGGATTCTGTTCGCAAGTGACCTTGCCTTCTTTTACGTGGCGCCGTTTGCGCACAACGCGCATGTTGGCAAATGGCTCCAGACCATCGATCGAATCCTGCGAATGGATGTCGATACCATCGTGCCGGGTCACGGACCGATTGGCGGGAAGAAGGAGCTGGCCGAAATGGCGGAGTACTTCCGGTTGCTGCAGGGCGAGGTGAAGACTCGACTCGACGCCGGCATGAGTCCGGGCCGCGCCGCCGCCGACATCAAGCTCGGGAAGTTCGACAACTGGATCGGTCCCGAACGGATCGTGATGAATACGGTGAGGCTCTACAACGAGCTCAGGGGAATCGGCGGCCCGAACTACGACATCGATGGGACCCGCCGGGCGACCGAGGAGTACAACGCCATCCTGGCGGCCCGACTGAAGTAGTGGGAGCTTCCGGATGAACAGGAGTTCAGAAGTTCAGGAGAACAATAGATCAGGACGTTTTCCGAACATACCGATCGGGATGATCCACCCGCCTCAGGCCAGCTCTAATAGCCGTGGTATTGAAATTCATCAGGAGTCCGGCCGGAAATCCAGTCAGTCTCAGATAAGTAATCACCTGGGCAACATGGACAGGGTGAAGACGTTCAACGGTCTTTAACTCCACAACGATGCAGCCCTCGACGAGCAGATCCAGCTTGAGCTGGCTATTGAGGCGTTGCCCTTTGTACTCGAGCCGCACACCTCGTTCGCTTTCGACACGAAGTTGAGCGTTCCTTAGTTCAACGATCAGACATTCCCGATACACGGACTCCAGCAGCCCCGGACCAAGAGTCCGGTGAACTTCAATAGCACAGCCGATAATTCTTTCGGTCAGCTGCTCGACGTTTGCATTGGATGGCGTCATCCGCTCTGCCACAGCACGAAACGAGCCACTCATTGGTCGCTGAGGTTGCGAAGGAAACGCTCGCGCGTAGCACTTGTTGCAAGGTGCACGTCGGTGGGTGGTGGCACAAAATGAACTGCCTGTCTCAAGATAAACAGGAGGGCAGAAGGTCAAGAGAACCTTGTTCAGAAGAACGCGCCTCTTAATCTCCTTATCTTCTGTGAATCATGATGGACCGTGTGAGTGGGTTCCTCGCCTCAACCGAAACACGAGGCCAGAAGATCAGGAGTACGCCTTTTAAAGAACGCGCCTCCTGATCTCCTAATCTTCTGTTTTATCCAGGAATGTGCGGACGGTGAGTGGGGTCGATGCGTCTCGAGGGGAACAAGCGGCCAGAATGTGGTCGGTCGCGTTTAGCGTTCAGAACTCCTGACCTTCTGATCTCCAGTTCCAATATTGCGCTCAAGTCCTCCTGACCTCTTGATCTCCTGTTCAATAGTCATGGCAGGAGAACTTATCGGCCCAGCTGTTCCTGCAGGCGGTCGAAGCGCAGATCACGGTCATCGACCGACAGTTCGAGAAATGGCAGAAACATCTCGTTCCAGCTCTGCGGGCCCCATGTGACTTCCTGGTCCGGACCGGGATTCAGCGGGTTCTGTGCCGAGTTGTCGTAGTGGGCAATCGCTGTAATCGTGCTGCGCGCCGGTATCTTCAACGGTTTGGCCAGCTCGTACGTGATCTGCCAGTTGGGGTCGTAGCGCGGCACGCTCAAGAGCGTTTCTTCCTTCCCGTTTGGATATCTGAGCACGAACGTCATGTCCTTGCCGCGATAGTGCATGTGTGGCCATAGCGCATAAAGCGTGACGGCCTCCTTGAACACCAGCGAGCCGGTGATGTTCCAGTTCGCCACTCGTGGCGGAATGTTGGGAAGCTTCGTCCCTCCACGAGCATCGGGAGTGAGCGCGTCGACCTTCGACGCTCACGCTCTGGTTGACGGTGTAGAGCATCGCTTCGTGATGGGGTGAGCGCTTGCTGAACCAGAGGCCTATCCGCGATCGGTCCTTCTCAGGCTTTCCGGTCGTCACATAGTGGAGGCCCCAGACGAGGTATAGGCCCGCGCGCATCCGCTTGGCAATCCCGGAAGGAAATCGCTGAAATCCACCCCCGGGCACATAGAAAAACAGCGGCGTCCCGAACTCCTCGCTCGAGCTGGCGCGGAACGGCTTGCCATCGCTGAAGAGAGGAATGCCGTCGACAACCGGACCGTCCGGCCAGACGGCGGCCTTGCCAAGTCGTGTTCCTGAGGGCAGCTCGCCCACGGTCACGCTTGAATGGTGCAGCACGGCTCGGTTGCCGGGACGATACTCGATGGCTTCAATGAAGACGTCTTCCCGGAACGGCAGCTGGACCCACACGGTAAACGTCGGGACATCGCCGCTCGGCGGGATCTCGAATTCGAATGGCAGCTCGAGCACCCGATCCGGGGGCCGGGTCATCGCGCTGTTCCACCCCTCCTGGAATGTCGGAGCACGAGGAGGGGTCCCTTCACCTTCGGGCGCTCCGGCATCGACCCACGCCACGAGCGTGTCGATGTCGCCCTGACCCAACCTGCGGTTGTTGCGGAAATTGCCGTACTGCGGATCGGCATACCAGGGCGGCATTTCGCGCGACAACACCTTTTCCTTAATCGCGCGGCCCCATGGTTTGGTCTCGGCGTAGTTCAGCAGAGACATGGGCGCCACCTCGCCGGGACGATGGCAGGTGACGCAGTGTGAGTTCAGGATGGGCGCGACGTCTTTGTTGAAAGTCGGCGCCGAGGCTGGTGTCTGGGACGCGACGGTGTCCAGGCAAATGACAGCTGAACACGCAAAGACGACCGAGAGTACGAAGCGATGGTGCATCGCACTCATCATACTTCTCTGCGGCCCCTGCGACCTCTGCGTAAAGCTCCGTCTATCGTTGCGAGCTGCTCGACGACGAGGATGCCGACTTGGCCGCCACCTTCATCGTGCGCATCTTCTGCGCGTACTCCGGGAGCGCAGTTTCGGCGCCGCCGCGGACAGCTTCGACGGGGATCGAATGTTTTGCCGCGTACTCTTCGGAGGCCTGATTCGTACCCAGCAGGTGGTGTGGGACGACGCCTTTGGGACGTGGAACTTCGACCACCGACTGACACGGGTACGGCTCGATTCGCCCGTTCAGCAACAGCCGGAATCCGTTCGTCTTGATCAGCGGCTCGGTCAGGTACACCGGATCCTGGATGATGTACACGTGCGTCAGATAATCACCGTGCCGATAGAATCGGTCTTCCATCGTGGCGCGATCGGACAGCACCAGACCGTTCCGGCGAATCCATCCGGCCTTGAGATGGGTAGTCGTGACGATCAGCGTGTCACCTTCCCATCGGCCGGTGGAGAACCCTTGCCAGGTATGCGCCGTGTACTCCGGCGGATGTGGTCGGCCGTCCATCCAGATGTCGCGATGCTGCTCCTGCCACTGAATATGCGTGCTGATTCTCAGCATTCGCTGGGTTGTCGGATCGACGTCCGACCAGATTCGCAGATTGCCGACGCCGCGGAAGCCGTACGTCGATGGATGGGGTTTGCATTGATGCTCGGGTAAGGTCAGCAACGATGCGTCCCAGCTGTCGGCGCGAAGGCGGAGGGCGTCGTTGATGGGCAAACCGGCGTAGTCCCCGGCATCCGGCCCCGGAATTCGTTCGACCTGATCTTCGTGGAAAATGGGAGCCCAGATGCCGGACAGATCGATCTGAGCAGACGCCGGCCCGGCACAAGCCATGAGCACGACCACGAGTCCGGCAATTCTGGCGCGATGCAGGTTATTCATTTCGTCCTCAAGGATAGTCTTACCACGAGTCCAGAGGTCGCAGAGTAATTTGGGTCTCCGGTAGACCGTGATTCTTCAGCTGTCTCTCGCTTTGCACGGGGCCGGGGCCCATTTGGAGCCGTCCGGCTCTTTCTTGAAATGCGAGCTGGTGACGAATTCCTGCTGAAGGTACGTCGGGTCGTTGACGATCGTCGTGACGACGAGCCACTCGGTTCCCGTGGGATCCTGGAAGCGGTCGTAGTACTCTGTGACCGCCGCATTTTCGCTGTAAGGAACGCCATTCTTGCGGAGCCACCCCGCCTGCAGATTCGTCGTGACGACCTTGAGAGTGCCGGAGCGCGGTGGGGGAGCACCACCACGTGCGCCGGGTTGAGGGTTGCCGCCGCCACCCCCGCCGGGGCCTCCGGGGCCACGGCCTCCGCCTCCCGCAAGTTGCCACTCGGCAATCGATGAGCCCTGAAGGGTCCGTGCGGTTTGCGCCTGCGTCGGTTTGGTCAGGAAGAATCGGCGCGTTTGTTGGCCCGCATCGGTTTCGACTTTGAGGACAGCATCGTTTTCCCAGGTGATGTGCACGCGCGTGGGCATGCGCATCAGCGCCGCGGCTCCATACGCTTCGCACCGCCCGTCCATGGCCGGTTGCCACGTGTCGGCCACCTTGCGTCCTTCCGGGTTGAGCGGCACGCTGGCGTAGTCGCCCTTGGGGGGCGTCATCATCCGCCAGCGCCAGTCCTCGTTGACGATCGCCACCCAGTAGCCCGTGAGATCGATCGGGCTGGCCTCCCGTGGTGACGGTTGCGCTTGCGGCTTGGCGCCCTGCGGTGGTTGCTGCGCGTTCGCTCCGGCATCGCTCAATGCGAACATCGCCAAGAGAAGCCCAACCGCCCCAATGAACCGGCGTCCTGCCCCACCAAATCTGTCATCCCTCATCATGCTCTCCCAGCTCGAGTGCTGCAAAACTCGGTCGTAGGGCGGGTCTTGCTTTTTAGACCCGCCTGGAGCCGGGTCCGAAGATCAGGACCCGGCCTACGTACTGCAATTTTGCAGCGCAGCCTATTTACCTTTTGTACTTGTTGGCGACAGGCTCTTGTACGCCGCCTCGACGAACGCGTCGGTTGTCCAGAACCCCGTCGTTGCACCCCACCGCCCATCGTAGTCGCGCGTCAGCCGCGCCGCCTTCACCTGGTCGAGCGACATGCCTTTCTTGATGGCATCCTGGAAACGATCTCTGATGATCGTGACCATGTCGCGATACTCGACGACGTCCGCTTCGTCGGTGAGCCGGCCGTGACCGGGGATCACGTAGGTGCCGCCTTCCTGTCTGTCCTTCGGAATCGTGATATCGAGGAGCCGGTTCAAGGCCGTGATGATGCCGTTCAACGTGCCACCTTGTTGCGTGGTGATGATCGGATAGGTCGTGGTGATGAAAAGGTCGCCCGCCACGACCACATCCGACTTGCGAAACCACACCATGACGTCACCGTCGGTGTGGGCTGTCGGAATGTGAATGAGCTGAATTCCTTCGCCGTTGAAAAACAGATCCTTCTCGTCCTCGAAAAACGTGTCGGTCGGCAGAGCCTTGAATGACCGTCCCTGGCCACCGCTCCCTGCACCTGCCGGCCCGCCGGCCTGGCTCATTCGGTTCAGCACGTTCTCGTGGGCAAAGATAGTGGCACTGTTTGCGGCCTCGGGTCCGACCTGGCCGGCGAAGTTACCAGCCACGATCGAACGCCCCGCCGAGGCAATCTTCTCGTTTCCGCCGGTGTGATCGGGATGCGCGTGCGTATTCACGATGTACCGGATCGGTTTGTCTCCCGCGAGTTGTTTGATTTCCGCAAGGAGCTTGTCTCCGAGGGGCTCGACCATCGTGTCCACGACCAGCACACCATCGTTGCCGACTTGTACCGCCGCATTGAAAGAACCGGCCACCAGCATCCAGACATTCCCCTGCACGTGCAGGGACTTGACCTCGACGTTGTCGAAGCCCCCGGGTGCAGGGCTTTGACGGCCGGGCGCTGGCTGGCTCTGCTCGTGCGAGCCCTGCCGAAGCCATCAGAACGATGGCTGCCAACCCTGGCACGCATCGGAGCAGCCCCACTGAATCCAACCGTCTGTGCATCATGTCAGCTCCAAAACTGCGACGTCGCGCTACACATACTACGCAAAGTCTGGTCTGGCCGACGCCATACCAATACGACAGCAGGTCATACCAGCACGACAAGGGTGGTTGCTGAGCGCCGAGAAAAGTAGAATGACACGCTTTCCAAGCCGGAACGCAATCTGAATCATGAGCGAGGTCACGCATGCCCACAGACATCGTCGCCACAGGGAATCGTGCTGATACGGCACGGCCGCTCACGGGCGCGGAATATCTCGAGAGCATTCGCGACGGACGTGAAATCTGGATCTACGGCGAGCGCGTCAAGGATGTCACAACGCACCCGGCGTTCCGAAATACGACGCGAATGATCGCGCGCCTTTACGATGCGCTGCACGATCCCGCCCGCAAGAACATCCTCACGCGAGAGACGGATACGGGCAACGGCGGTTATACCCATAGATTCTACCGCGCAACCGAGAGCGCCGAGGAACTCGTCGGCCGCGCGGGACGCCATCGCCGAATGGGCGCGCGTGAGTTATGGATGGATTGGCCGGAGTCCCGACTATAAAGCAGCCTTTCTGGCTACGCTCGGTGCCAACGCCGCCTACTACGCACCCTACGACGAGAACGCCCGTCGCTGGTACAAGAAGGTCCAGGAGGAAGTCTCGTTCGTCAACCATGCCATCGTGAATCCGCCGGTCGATCGCGACCGGCCGCTCGATGAGGTCAAAGACGTCTACATGCACGTCGAGCGCGAAACCGATGGCGGGCTCATCGTCAGCGGCGCGAAGGTCGTGGCAACGACGTCGACCTTGACCCATTTCAACTTCATCGCCAACAACGGCGCGCTGCCGATCAAGACGAAGCCGTTCGCGTTTGTGTGCATGGTTCCTACCGACGCGCCCGGCGTGAAGCTCCTCTGCCGCCCCTCCTACGAGATGGCCTCGGAGGTGATGGGCACTCCCTTTGACTACCCGTTGTCGAGCCGGATGGACGAAAACGACTCGATCCTGATTTTCGACAAAGTCAAGGTGCCGTGGGAGAACGTGTTCGCCTACGGCGATATCGAGAAGGTCAACAATTTCTTCCCACGGTCCGGGTTTCTCCCGAGGTTCATGTTCCAGGGCTGCACGCGCCTTGCGGTCAAAATGGACTTCCTGGCCGGCCTGTTGCTGAAGGCGGTCGAAGCCACCGGCGCCAAGGATTTTCGCGGTGTCCAGGCCCAGGTCGGCGAAGTGCTCGCGTGGCGCAACTTGTTCTGGGGGCTCACCGACGCAATGGCGCGTACGACCATTCCCTGGACGCCGGGATATGTGCTGCCCAACCTTGATTACGGGCTTGCCTACCGTGTGATGTCCAGCATTGCCTATCCAAAGATCAAGGAGATCATCGAGAACACGCTGGCGAGCGCATTGATCTATCTGCCGTCGAGCGCGCTGGATTTCAAAGTGCCCGAGCTGCGGCCGTATCTCGACCAGTTCGTGCGCGGCTCGAACGGCTACACGGCCGAGCAGCGGGTGAAGTTGATGAAGCTCATGTGGGACGCCATCGGTTCGGAGTTCGGCGGTCGGCACGAGCTCTACGAGCGGAACTACTTTGGCAACCATGAGAGCATCCGGTTCGAGACGCTCCTTGTTGCCGATGTCACCGGGGCCTCGAAACGCTACAAGGGGTTTGCCGAACAGTGCATGGCGGAATACGACCTCGACGGATGGACGGTGCCGGATCTGATCAACCCTGACGATGTCAGCGCGTTGAAGAAAAAGGGTCGAGGGTAGCGCGCACGCTTTAGCGTGCGCGACTGCGGCTACGATCGCCGACGCCGGGTCTCGTCGCGCTTTGGTGGGAACAGCTCTCGCGCGGCCCTCAGGAACTCGCAGACCATTGGCGAGTTCTCATCTTTTCGCCACGCGATCTGTACCTGTAACTTCGGTGTCGGGCTCGTCGAGGGGAAGGACCGCGACACCACTGACAGGCAGGTAACTGCGGCTGAAGGCGCCTTGCAGAGCCAGGCAAATGGCCTCTCCCGCGGCAACGGCCAGCATCGATGCCTGATTCCCGGGGGTTGCCTGGAGCGTCACGAGATTCGGCGTCACGCCCGCGGCGGCATAGAGCGCGCGGATTTTTGCGTGCGCCAACGCTGCCCAGTCGCGGTCCTGCAGCAGCAGGTGTACGCCGGCAAGTTCTTTCAGACGTAGCGCCTTGCGCTTCGCCAAGGGGCCGTTTTCGTTGACCATCACCACAAAGTGCTCGGTGAAGATCGACTCAGACTGGATTTCGGGATCATCCGGGACCTGGCGGAGCACACCGAGGTCGACCAGCCGATGACGAAGCGCATCGTACTGCCCGGAAGAGGCAATATCGGTGCCTTCGATGGTCAGCTCGGGGGTCCGATCGACCAGATGCATTCTGATTCGGTTGACCGCCTCGCACAGCCCCGGCGCCATCGCCACTCGCAGGGTGTTGGCGAGACCGGCTTTGGCTCGGCGCGCCAGATCGAGGAACACAGCCGTGTCGGCCAGCACGATGTGGGCTTGTTCGAGCAGCAGGGTTCCTTCGCGCGTCAGTTCCACGCCGGTCGCGGTGCGGATGAACAACTGAACGCCCAGTTCCTCTTCCAGTTGATGAATGTGGCGGCTCAGCGGCGGCTGGGCAACGTTCAGTTGCCGCGCGGCTTTGGAAAAACTCCGGGATTCGGCAATTGCCGCGAACTCACGCAGATGATGCAGATCCATCTTACGTGGGGCTCCGCCCCACACCCCGGCTCGGTCGCTCGCGGGGACCCCTCCGCCCCGCGCCGCTCCCTCGCAGGCGCGCTGTGCGCGCCTAGGTCGTTATGTGGGCACAAGTCTATATCCGATCGGAGACGACCGAAAGTATCTGCCTCAGCTTGCGGCCGGACCGGTGCTGGGCCAGAATTGGCGCGCAACCCACTGGCCAATCTTGCTTGGGCGAAGCAGAGGTAGTCTTCTGACCCACATGGAAACTCGGAAGCACGGGAGGTAGGTCGACATGGCAGGTCTCAAACAGCCGTGGTTGGGAATCGTGGCAACGACGCTCGTCATCATTGCTGCGCTTACGTTCATTTCCCTGTTTGAGCTGCCGGTGTTCACCGGCTGGGTCTCCTACTTTCTTCTCTGTGTGATCCCCATGCAGATCATCACAGCCGTGCTGTGGGGATCGAACCCCGCATTTGCGGCCAGGCAGCCTCAGCCACTCAAAGGACTGACCCTGACGATCTCGACGCTGGTGGTGGGTGCGATCGTTGCGGCGGTGTCTTTCGCAACAATTGGTGGCAGTGTCAGTCCACCCACACCAATGCTCGCCATGTGCAGCATCGTCTCGGTCGTGATTACGTTCTGGGCCGCGATCATGTGGGGCGGCTGGCCGTTCACGGCGATGTTCAAGAATCCGATTGTGGCCGGTCTGACCACGCTCGTCGCGTGCTATGTCGTGAACTATCTGCTGTTCCGGGTCTTTTTCGACTACACCTTCATGCAGGACGCTCCGGTGTACGTCGCCGCACAGGATCCACAGGGCTTATTTCCTGCGTGGTATGCGCTCGTCTTCTATTTGACCTGTCTGTCGGTCATGTTTCTGATGTTGAACTTCGATTTGTGGCCTCTCACCACGGCTCCGAGCGTGATGCGTCAGCCTCGGCTTGGCGCGGTGTGGACTCTCATTGTGCTGGTTCTGGGCGCCGTCGTCTTCTATGTGGGGGTGGTCCTGCCGGCGAGGGATCCCGTCGCCTTCATGGTGCGCGTGCCGGTCCCCTTCATTTTCGGAACGATCGTGGTGCAGAACATGTTGAAGGGATCGCTGTTTGCGAGACAGAAGCAGCCGGTCAAGGGCGTGTTGAACGTCGTTGCCGTGATCGTGATCGGGCAAGTGCTCTCCCGGCTGTATGCCGCGCTCGCCCCAACAGTGACGGGACCGCTCAAAGCCGGGCCTCCTCCCTATGATTTCGAGATTTGGCTGGCCTCTGCGCTGCTCAGCGTGACGTTTCCGCTGCTCATTTTCTACGCGGAGTTCTTTCAGTTCTGGCCGCTTCAGAAGGTCAGCGCACGAAGCGAGGTGCTCGCGACGGCCTCGCCCACCCGATCCTGAGCTTCGAGACATTCACAGAGGGAGGCCGTATGCAGATATTCACTACCGCGTCCATCGTATTGGCGGGCATTCTGCTCGCCACGCAGGCCACGGCGCAGCAGGCTCCGCGGGTTGCCTTCCCGACGGCCGGCTGCACGGCAACCCCGGCGCAGATCGAGGCCAATAAAAAGGCGGCGATGGCCTTTTTTCGACCCGGAATCACCGCGGAAGAACGCGCAACCCTGATTGATCCCGGATACATCCAGCACAATCCCGCATTCAAGAAGTTCGCTGACGAGAACAAGATCACTTACTACGAAGGCTTCAAACAGATGATGGGGCGCCAGGGAGGGGCCGGCCGCGGCGGCGCGGCGGCGACCGGGCCACAACCGCCACAAGGAAATCCGGTCGAGATCGTGACCGCAGAGTGCGATCTCGTGACCATCATTCACAAGAACTACCGGCAGGATCCCACCTCAGCGCCAGGAACGTGGTACGAGGTGTTCACGTTTGACGTGTTCCGAGTTCAGAACGGGAAGCTGATCGAACACTGGGATGGGGCAGTGATCAACCCACCGGCCGCGCCGACAGCCGGTCGCGGCCAGTAAATCACAACGGCGTGTACAGCTGAGCTGGCGCCGCCGTTTCTCATCGTTTTCGCCGAGTTCTTCCAGTTCTTGGCTGCTCCAGAAAGCGAGCGCCCCGCGCGAGGTGTTGGCGGCCTCGCCAACGAGGACGTGAGCTCAGCGGTTTCCCTCAGATTCCCATACCGCAGACGTATCGGCAGCGGTCCAGAAAGTATTGGACATTCGCGTCCGATTTCAATGAATCTAACGCCATCTCGACAGGCAGGTACTGCTGAACGAAGGGCGAAAGCTCTCTCGTTCCGTTTCCGTTGCAACCCCCGACGATCTCCGCACATCAGCGATGGAGATCACCGGCCGAAGGAGGCCTGACATGGGTCGATTCTGCAGAATGTTGGCAGCGTTTGCGGGAATCGTCTTCGTGCCGTCAATGGTGTATGCGCAAGCGTCCATCACCGGTACAGTGCGGGATACATCGGGGGCGGTCCTCCCCGGGGTCACGGTGGAGGCGGCCAGTCCGGTCCTGATCGAAAAGGTCCGAACGGCGGTCACCGATGGAAACGGAATCTTCCAGATTACCGAGCTCAGGCCCGGCAGCTATACGGTGACGTTTAGTTTGACCGGGTTCAGTACCTGTCAAACGCGACGGTGTTGAGTTGCGAGGCGATTCCATTACGCAACTGAACATTGACCTGCGGGTGGGCGGACTCGAGGAAACGGTGACGGTGACGGGCGAATCGCCCACCGTCGATGTGCAGAGCACGACGCGCCAGCAAGTCATTACGCGTGATGTCATCAACACCATTCCGACCGGTCGCAACTACACGAGCCTCGGTCAGATGATCACGGGCGTGAATACGACGGCATCCGATCAAGGAGGCGCGCTGGGCGATCCCATGGCGAGCCTCACGATTCACGGAAGCCGGACAACGGATCAACGGGTGATGCAGAACGGCGTGAACACGATGACGCTGCAGGCAGGCGGCAATATTGGGATCGCGGTGCCGAATCCCGGTATGGCATCCGAAGTGACGATCGACACGTCGGCGGTGTCGGCCGAGCAGCCGATGGGTGGCATTCGGATCAACTACATCCCGCGCGACGGTGGTAACCGTTTCCAGGGGTCATTCTTCTTTGCCTTTGCGAATGAGAACACGCAGGGAAACAACTTGACGCCCGATCTCATTGCGCGGGGACTTACGCTCGCGAATTCCGTCAAGAGTCTGTGGGACATCAACCCAGCTTTCGGCGGCCCAATCAAACGCGACCGCGTCTGGTTCTGGTTCACGGCACGGTACAACGGCGCGGACAACTATGCGGCTGGGATGTTTGTCAATAAGAACGCGTACAACCCGAATGTCTGGGTGTACGAGGCCGACCGGACCCAGCCGGCCGCAAACTTGAACAACTGGGCAGATGCGCAAATCCGGTTTACGACACAGCTGGCCCCGAAACACAAGTTTTCGTTCACCTGGGACCAGCAAGTCGCGCTGCAGTTGTCCAGGAGGGCCCGGCACGACTGGTGTGACTGCAACACGCTCGCCTGAAGCTGCGGGTTTCTTCCGCTCGCCGACGCAGCGCCTGCTGCACGCTGAGTGGACCTCGCCCATTACCAGCCGTCTGCTGCTCGAGGCTGGTTGGCTCTGCACCGGACGGAGCGGTGGGGCTTCAACCATCCGCAAAACTCGCTCCGCTCCGACTTCATCACCCAGGACCAGACGGAACTGCTCGCACAGATGATTCCAGTGGTGGAACAGTCGAATGGGCTGTCGTACCAGATCGCGAAATACCTATAACGATACGTGGGTGCCGAACTTACTTCTATCGATTCGCGGCCTCGTATGTGACCGGCACCCACGCATTCAAGGCTGGCTTTACGGAGGTGATTGGGTTTCACGATCAGACGGACTACACGCATCACGCAGCCGCTCGAGTATCGCCTCAACAACAGCGTTCCAAACCTGATCACGCAGCGGGCGTTCCCCATCCGCTACAAGAGCGATCTCAACAGCGACCTCGGCATCTTCGTGCAGGATCGCTGGTCTCTCAACCGCGTGACGGCGACATTGGGGATGCGCTTTGACTACTTCAAGTCCGGGTTCCCTGAACAGACGACTTGGGCCTTCGCCGCTCACGCCGAATCGGAACTTGAGCTTTCCGGCGTCAGACAACATCAGTTGGAAGGACATCACGCCTCGGCTGGGGGCCACCTACGACGTGGTAGGCGACGGTAAGACCGCAATCAAGGTCAGCCTCAACAAGTACCTGGCAAGCCAGACGCTGGACAACATCGGGCGTAACCCCAACCCCGTTCTTCGTCTGGTCAACACGGCCAGCCGGAGCTGGGATGATCGCGGCGGGCTTGGCATCAACGGTGACTACATCCCGCAATGTGATCTGCTCAACCCGTTGGCTAATGGTGAATGTGGGCGGCTCGACAATGTCGCGTTTGGCCTGCCGTCGACCAACTTCACGCAGTACAGCGAGAACTTGCTCACCGGCTGGGGGAATCGCGCGTTCAACTGGGAGTTCACTGGCGGCGTGCAGCGCGAGATCATCCCGCGCGTGTCGGTTGACGTCAGCTACTTCCGGCGGTGGTATGGCAACTTCCGGGTCACCGACAATCTGGCCCTGTCACTCCGCCGATTTCGATCGAGTTCAGTATTCCGGCACCGACGTCTCCTCCGGGTGTGCCGGCCCTGCCAACCACAGGCACCATCACCGGTCTTTTCGACGTCAAACCCGACAAGTTCGGACAGGCGGTCAATCTCGTGACCCTGTCACGCGACTACGGCAAGCAAATCGAGCACTTCAACGGTCTGGATGCGAACGTGAGCGTGCGGCTGGTCGGCGGTGCGTTACTGTCTGGTGGCATTGCCTGGGGTAAATCGGTTCGCGACAACTGCGAGATTGCCCAGCAAATACCGGAATCACCGCCGGCAGAGGAGAAGCCGGCGCGCTGGACTGGACCGACATCGGCACGGCACTGCCGCCCGGGGGACCCATCGTGCGAATGCCGCTCCAGTGGTGCCATCAGGAAAGCCCGTTCCTCACGCAGGCGAAGCTGTTTGGCTCCTATATCATCCCGAAGGTCGAGGTGTTGCTCAGCGGAACGTTCCAGAGCACGCCGGGACCGGAGCTTCGCGCCAACTACAACGCACCGAATTCGGTGATCATTCCCTCGCTCGGGCGCGTGCTGGCGGGCAATCAGGCCAACCAGGTCGTTACGGTCATCGAGCCGCTGGCCCATTACGGTGAGCGTTTGAACGCCATGGACCTGCGCATTGGCAAGATCCTTCGTTACGCGGGAGTGCGCACGAACATCAACTTCGATATCTTCAACGTGTTCAATGCGGACACGGTCCTGACGGAGAACCCGACCTTCGGAGCGCCATACCGCCGGCCAACCGGGATCATTCAGGCGCGCTTCCTGAAGATTGGAGCGACGTTCGATTTTTAAACGCGGATCTCCACGGCATCACGGGACGCGGATCATCGCGGATCACGCTGACCGCAGGTCACGACTGAACAAGAGACTAGGAGCTCAGGAAACCTTTTATCAAAGAGGCTTCCTGAGCTTTCGACCTCCTGTTTTTCGATCACGGTCACTTTCCGAAAGTCGTATTACCTTCCCACCGGCCGCACACTCTTTGATAGGATCGGCTGCGTCCTCCGCGCCCTCTGCGATCTCTGCGTCAGCGTCTAGAATTGAGGTCTGTGATGCCGCGTGTAAGAACGCTTCTCAACCCGTGGGTGCTGCTGACAGTCGTAACGGCGTGTGTTGGCATCGGTGCGGTTGGCCAGGAGTCGCCCAGAGCCCCGTTGAGCAAGGCGCCCGTCCCTGTGTACCGCGTCGATCCGTTCTGGCCAAAGCCGCTCCCCAATCGGTGGAGCATGCAGCAGGTCACCGGCATTCATGTGGATCACATGGACCATATCTGGTTCTTGAATCGAGGTGCCGCCGCAGAGGGCGATGAAATTGGTGGCGGCGGCACGCCGCCACGAATCGATTGCTGCGTTCGTGGTCCCGAGGTGATCGAGCTCGATCAGCAGGGTGCTGTGGTCAATGCCTGGGGCGGTCCCGGCTATCATCCGCTGTGGCCGACCGCGCTGCAGACGGTCATTGCGGATCGGCAGGGCTTCGTCTGGGTGGGCGGCACGGCGCCGCAGGACAGCATCCTCAAGTTCACGCGGGACGGCAAGTTCGTCTGGGACTTCGGCCATCGTCCACCACCGGGTGTGGAGCTCACCGAAAACAATCAGCAGACCGACGTCCTCGCGTCCAAAGGCCGTTTTCAACTCGACGAGACGGCCCGCGAAATCTACATCCTCAACTGGAAGCGCGTGCTCGTGTACGATATGGACACGGGTGCCTTCAAGCGTGGCTGGGGTGGTCACGGCATGCCGCTCGGCGAGATCTCCAACAACCCGATTCCTCCTTACAAATGGAATGGCGGTCCGCCTCCGGAAGAAAAGCAGTTCGTGCCCGACCTGCACTTCCTGGAAATCTCGAAAGACAGGCTCGTGTATATCGGCGAACGAGGGCAAAATCGCATCGAGGTGTTCACCACGGACGGGAAGTGGGTCAAGGACTTCTACGTTGCGGCCAACACCCCTGCTCGCGGCGAAGGTTGCGGCAGTCTTGCCAATACGAAGATGCCTCCGTGTGGCACCACGTACAAGCTGGCCATCTCGAGGGATCCGCAACAGGCCCATCTCTATGTCGCCGACGGCACGAACAATCGCGTCTGGATTGTCGACCGTCCGAGCGGCGAGACACTCGGGTCGTTCGGCGGGAACGGGCGCTATGCGGGCCAACTGCACTGGATCAATGCGATTGCCATGGATTCGAGCGGCAATATCTACACGGGCGAAGTGGAGCAAGCCAAACGCATCCAGAAGTTCGTGCCCGTGAAGCCGGCGCGATAGGCCCCTGAAAAGGAGAACGGTGTGAGCAGCAAGGTTGTCCGTACGTTGATGCCGGTCCTGGCCCTACTCGCTGCGGTTCCGTTGTGGGCCCACCACTCGCCGTCGGCGATCTTCGACATGACGAAGCAAATCTCTGTTACGGGCACACTCACCAAAGTCGACTGGATCAACCCCCATATCGTCATTCTGATGGATGCGAAAGGTGAAGGCGGCAAGGTCGAGAACTGGAAGTTCGAAAGCAATCCGCCGTCGTGGTACCGCAGAGTGGGCGTGACCCGCGCGGACTTTGCCAAGGCCATCGGGCAGACGATCACGGTTGGAGGCGTCAGGGCCAGAAATGGAACCCTCTTCGGGTATCTGCTCATGATCAAGATGCCGGATGGCACACAACTGGACCTGGTGGTCGGGGACATCAAGTAACGGGAGGTTGGGACATGATGAGCGTGTTCTTCCGCACCCTCGCGGTTGCCGCCCTGATTCCGCTCGTGGGCGTCGCGCAGCAAGGCGGCGGGCAACAGAAGCGTGACGCAGCTGGGCACCCGGATCTCAGCGGCGTGTGGACGTACGCCATTGATCTGGCGCCGGTCACCTTGAAAAAGACGGACCCGAGCGGCGCAGTGACCATCAAGAAGCTGGATCAGAGCGCCCGCTACGGCGATACCAGTGCTATTCCCGGGGTGCGGCCGTCAACGCCGGCACCGTCGTACAAGCCCGAGTTCCAAGCCAAGGTGAAACAGCTCGACGACCAGCAAAGCAAGCGCGATCCGGTGTTCTATTGCGGCAAGCCTGGCGTGCCGCGCATAGGCCCTCCGCGTAAGATCGTGCAGCTGCCCGGCGAGATCATCTTCTTCTACGAGGACATCTCGGGCGACCCCTACCGCATCATTCCGACAGACGGACGGCCCCACCGCGCCGGGGCCAACCCTTCACACTACGGCGACTCGGTCGGCCGCTGGGAAGGTGACACGCTGGTGGTGGACGTACGCAATTTTGTCGAGGACACATGGTTCGGTGAGTACGGGTATTTTCACACTGACGCGATGCGCGTCACCGAGCGCCTCTGGAAGAACGGCGAGAACCTGGTGTGGCAGGCCACGGTGGAGGATCCGAACGTGCTGAGCGCGCCGTGGGTCATCCCGGCGCGACTGGTCCGGCCGTCTACGGACCTTTTGGAGGAATCGCCGAAGTGTATCGAAACCGACGCTCCGCTGCTGCTGAACGACGACCACCATTCGCAGCGCTAGGGTCGTCGGGAATGGCCACGGATAAGGAGACGACCACGATGAACCTCTGGACCTTGAAGCGACGTGTCTGGGCGGTTGTTCTGCTCCTGTGGGCGGCGCCGCTGGTAGCCCAGTCGAACACCATGACCGCCGCCGAACAGGCGAACCTGAGGTTCGTGCTCGACTGGTGGCGCGAGGTGCTCGAAGCCAGGCATCTCGACCTCACGCCAAAGTACATGGCCGAAAACTACATTCAGCACAACATCAACGTGCAGACCGGCCGCGCCGGCTTCGTCAAGTTCTTCAGCGCGCTCGGCCCGGCCGTGAACCCGATTCCCGCGAAACTACAAAATCCGCCGGTGATCTCGTTCGCCAAGGGTGACTACGTCGTGCTGATTTTCGAACGCGAAGCCAAGGATCCCGCCAACCCGTCTCGCACCTACAAGTACAACACGTATGACATGTTGCGAATGGAAAACGGGAAGGTCCAGGAGCACTGGGACTGGGCGGTCAAGATTCCGAAGATTCCAACGGGCGGTGCGCCAGACGGCGTCGACTACAATACCGTGAAGTTCAACCTCTCGCCACAGGAGCAGAAAAATCTCGAGATTGCCATCGTCGAGTTCAAAGACATCCTGCAGTACGGTCACGTCGAGCTTGCCGAGAAAGTCATGGCTCCGGGCTACATCCAGCACAACCCCAACGTGCCGACGGGTCGGCAAGCCTTTGTCGATTTCTTCAGCAAGATGCGGAAACCCGAACCCATTAAGCCGGAGTGGAAGGACAGGCCGGAAATTACGATCGCCAGCGGGCCCTACGTGTTCTTCATGTTCAAACGCGAGGAAAAGGATCCGGATGATCCCGGCAAGACGTATCCTGCCTACTGGTTCGATATGGTCCGCGTGGAAAACGGTTTAATCCAGGAACACTGGGACTCGGCCATGAAGAATCCGCCACCCGCGGGTGGCGGCAACTAGCTTGCGCCTGTCACGTTAACAGGAGCATAGGAGGTCAGGAGATATTTCGGGAAAACGATCTCTTGAAGAATCAAACAAGAGCATAGAAGATCAAGAGATACAAAAGAGTCTCTTGATCTTCTTGCCTCTTGTACGAATCGCAATCCAACTCTTGAAGTCTTAACCTCCTGTTCGCATTCCACCCAGCGGTCCGCAGCTCGTAATTGTGTTTGCAGCTATTTCCACACACACAGGCCCATCGCGACGCAATAAGTGCGCGCTTGCGACGTTTCTCTGCGGATCCAGACGCTTATATGAATGGCTCGCTTCGTGCTCTGTCACTGCAGCATGACTCCTCCTGTTGGAGATGTGGACCAATTGACAGAGAAAATTATCGGCTGCGCCATTGAAGTCCACCGGACTCTCGGTCCCGGCTTGCTCGAGTCTATTTATCGCGACTGCATGATCATCGAACTCAGGTGCGAGCAGCTTCGCGTCGAAAGTGAACGTCGTGTCTCGCTTGAGTACAAAGGACACCCTGTTGATGGCGCGCTCAAGCTTGATTTGCTCGTCGAAGATTGCATCGTCGTAGAGCTGAAGACTGTGGAACGGATCCTTCCCGTCCACCTTGCGCAAGTGATCACCTACCTCAAACTCACGGGATATCCGGCGGGACTTCTGCTGAACTTCAATGCCACGACCCTGAGAGGTGGCCTAAGACGCGTGGATCACCCGGAGCGGTATGTGAAGAAGACGTCATCGGACACGGGCTGATCCAGGAACTCTTGACCTCCTAGCCTCTTGTTCAAATCCAACCGAAATCCGACCTCTTGAACTCCTATTCTCCTGTTCGCGCTCTCGTTCTCTGAGCTCCCCACCTCCTGTTCAAGGTACCGAGATCCAAAAAACCGTTCGAGCGTCCGAGAGCCTCACGGATGGCGGGAGGGTCTTACCGCGAGAGCTTGCCGTCCTCCCCGAGGCCGATCCCCACCCCTATACCAATTTCGCATCGGCCCGGGTCCAGAAAGTATTGGACAGAATCGCGACATTCAGTGAATCTAAAGCCCATCTGGACAACTAGAACCGCGGAAAATACACCAGGCAAAGGGTGACGTCTTTGCTGTGTGCCCATTACGACTCCGGACGAGTTCTCGACGCGCCTTGGGATCGCCGGACGAAGGAGGTCTTCACATGGGTCGATTCTGCAGATTGTTCATAACGTTCGCGGCCATCGTCTTGGTTCCCTCGTCTGTGTTCGCCCAGGCGTCCATTTCCGGCGTGGTCACCGATACGTCAAAAGCCGTTCTGCCGGGTGTCACCGTGGAGGCCGCCAGTCCGGTGCTGATCGAGAAGGTCAGGACGGCTGTCACCGATGGCAACGGCCGTTTCGAAATTGCGAACCTGCGACCTGGCGCCTATACGGTGACGTTCACGCTCACGGGTTTCAACACCGTCAAGCGTGATGGCGTCACCCTCGTCGGTACGTCCATTTCGGAGGTTAACGCGGAGATGCGCGTCGGCTCGCTCGAGGAAACTATTACGGTCACTGGCGAGACACCGATTGTCGACGTGCAGAGCGCGACGCGACAAACCGTGCTCGATCGCGAGACGGTGCAAGCGATTCCAAGCGGTCGGAACTACTACAGCCTCGGCGCGATGGTCACCGGCGTCAACACGAACAGCGCCGACGTAGGTGGGGCGCTGGGCGACACGATGTCGAGCCTCACGATCCACGGCAGCAAGAACGTGGATCAGCGCATTACCAACAATGGCGTGAGCGTCATGACGCTGCAGGCGGGAGGCAATATTGGCGGCCCGACACCGGATGTGAGTTCGGCGGCAGAAATTACCGTGGATACGTCGGCTGTCGGGGCGGATCTGCCGACCGGCGGCGTCCGAATCAACCTCATCCCCCGCGACGGCGGCAACAACTGGTCGAGTTCGAGCTACGTCACGTTCTCCACCGAGGGAATGCAGGGCGATAACTTTACGGACCGGTTGAAGGCAACTGGTCTCACGACGGTGGACAAGAACGTCAAGAACTGGGACATCAATCCGGCTATAGGGGGCCCCATCAAGCGTGACAAGGTCTGGTTCTGGTTTACAGCTCGCCACCAGGGGGTGCAGGTTCAGCCCGGCGGGATTCTCGCAAACAAGAATGCCTGGAATCCCAACGCATGGCTCTACGAGCCGGATCCCAGCCAGGAAGTGGTGAACAAGGGTATCTGGCACAGCCTGCAGACGCGTTTCACGTGGCAGATCAACCCGAAAAACAAGATCGCAGGCACCTGGCAGGAGCAGAACTACTGTCGGTGTCCGTGGTTCCAGAGCGCCACCGCGTCGCCCGAGACCGCCTCCGACCGGCGGTTCCCGCGTTTGGAACAGCAGCATCTCGAATGGACGTCCCCAGTCAGCAATCGGCTGCTCGTCGAGGTCGTGGGCATGCACTTGTTCGAGCGCTGGGGCAATATGCACCTCCAGCAGGGTGACGGGAACTTCTTCAAGACCGGCGGTTCGCTTGACGATCCCGTTGCCATCGCCAACCAGGCGCTCATGATTCCGGTCGTGGAACAAAGCCTGGGGAACTTGCTTTATCGAATGGGAAGCGCCTCGAACGCCAACCACACGTTCAACAACACCGCGGTGCCCAGCTATTTCTACCGCGCGGCTGTTTCGTACGTGACCGGCACCCACAACGTCAAGGTTGGCTTCAACCGTGTGCACGGCTACCTGAAGGTGTACACGTTACGATAACCAGCCGGTGAGCTATCGGTTCAACAACGGCGTGCCGAACCAGGTGACGCTCCGCGCAACGCCGTATCAGTTGCTGAACAACCAGGACAACGATTTCGGGTTGTTCGTCCAGGACCGTTGGACTTTAGATCGGTGGACCATAAGCGGCGGCCTCCGGTATGACTCGTTCAACACGAGTTTCCCCGAGCAGGTCATCGGTCCCGGACCGCTCGTGCCGACTCGGAACATCACCTTCCCGGCGGAGGACAATCTCTCGTGGAACGACATCACGTATCGTTCTGCGGCAGCATGGGATGTGTTCGGCAACGGCAAGACGGCCTTCAAAGTCACCTTGAACAAATATCTCCAGGGGCAAACGCTCAACGCGCTGGGCAGCGATCCCAACCCCTTTAATACGCTCGTCAACCAGACGGTTCGATCTTGGGAAGACCGTACCCATCCCGTGGGCGATCCGCGGCGCGGCAACTTCGTGCCCGACTGTGACTTGACCGCGCCGACGTTGAACGGCGAATGCGGCCCGTTGCAGGACCCCGCGTTCGGCACGACCAGGCGAGGTGCGACATTCGACTCCGATCTGCTGACCGGCTGGGGGAACCGTAATTACAACTGGGAGTTTTCCACAGGCGTACAGCATGAGGTGATGCCGCGGGTGTCGATGGACGTTGGGTACTTCCGGCGCTGGTTCGGCAATTTCCGGGTCACGGACAACCTCGCGCTCTCGGCGGCTGACTTCGACCAGTTCAGCCTCCGGGTTCCCACGGATTCGCGGCTGCCGGACGGTGGTGGTTACACAGTCACGGGGCTCTACAACGTCAAGCCGGAGAAATTCAGCGTACCAGCCGACAATTACAACACCCTGTCGGACAAGTACGGCAAACAGACCGAACACTGGAACGGCGTGGACGTGAGCCTCCAGGCGCGGCTGCCAAACGGCGTGCTCTTGACCGGCGGAGTGAGCACCGGCAAGCGCGTCACGGACAATTGCGAGATCGTGGCCCAATTGCCGGAAATGCTGTTAGGGGCGGCTGCCACGAACAACACGATCAATCAGGGTGCTTCGTTCAACAACGTCTGGCTGCCGCAGCAGTTCTGCCACCAGGAGGAGCCGTTCCTCACGCAGGGGAAAGTGTTCGGCATGTACACGATCCCGCGCATTGACGTGCTGGTCAGCGCGTCGTTCGCGAGCACTCCAGGGCAGCTCGTTACGGCGAACTACGTGGCCACGAATCCGATTCTCGCAGCCACGTCCACGCTTGGACGGCCGCTGTCGGGGACCACGCAAAACATCTCAATCAACGTCGTTGAGCCGGGCGCAATGTTCGTTGAGCGGCTCAATCAGGTGGACTTCCGTGTTGGCAAGCTCCTTCGGTTCGGGCCCACGCGGACAAGGGTGAACTTCGACGTGTACAACCTGCTGAATGCCGACACGATTCGGACCGTGAATAACACGTATGGGGGACCTACGAACACCGTCTGGCTGCGGCCCGCAAGTGACGCGGGGAACCCAGCGATCCTGCTGGCGCGCTTCATGAAAATCAGCGTGACGTTTGATTTCTAAACTCTCCTCAGGTGAGTGGAGTGCAGGCAGGCCCACCAGGCCGCGCTACACTCCACTCGTGTTCGATGTATCCCCCTTTGAAGCTCGATCGTCCCGCCGGACTGGCGGAGGACCGCAGTCGCGTGTACTCTGCAGGATCACATATGCGAAGCGCTGAACATCGTCGAAATGTCCTCCGATTGACTCTGAGCGTTGTCCTGCTGTTGAACGGCCGGTTCGTGTCTGCCCAGGATGTTGATTTTTCCGGCAATTGGGTGCCGATCTATCACGAGGATGGTCCCGAGCGGCTTCCTGGACCTGAACTCGGCGACTATTCGGGCATACCGGTCAACGATGCGGCGCGCCTGCGCGCAGACAGCTACGACGCCGATCGCATCTCTGCGGTGATGGAGTACCAGTGCCGGCAGCACGGCGGCGACTATTCGATGCGCGGCCTCGCGAACATGCGCATCACCGCCGACATCGATCAGGCCACACAGCGGGTTGTCGCGTTACATACGCGCATGGGGTTCCACGACCAAGAGCGGACAATCTATCTGGACGGCCGTCCGCACCCCTCGGAGTTCGCCGCACACACCTGGGCGGGGTTTTCTACGGGCATCTGGGACGGCAACATGCTCACGATTTCGACGACGCACCTGAAACCCAATTACCTGCGGCGGAATGGGCTTCCGGCCAGTGGGCAGCGCACCTTCACGGAACATTGGATTCGCCACGGGGAATTCCTCACCGTCGTGACCGTGATTGACGATCCGGTATTTTTGACCGAGCGTCTCGTGCGCAGCCAGAGCTGGGCGGTCGATCCCGGACAACGAATTGGATCGAACCCGTGCCAATACGTACCCGAAGTGCCTCTGGGCGAAGGCGTCGTGCCGCATTGGCTGCCCGGGACGAATCCGTACCTCAAGGAATTTGCGGACTGGTATGGCTTGCCGATGGAAGGGGTTCGCGGCGGCGCCGAAACGATGTATCCGGAGTTTCGACTGAAACTGAAGCAGACGTTTTCAACCCTTGACCGTTGCGAGCGCTACTGCATGTGCTTCAACGAAGGGGGCTGTCAGCTGCGTCCGGGGCAGTAGTCATGCGGACATCTCTGTTGATCCCAGCGCTGCTCGTTGCCTCCCTCGTCCCGGTCGGTCTGGTGGCGACGTCAGTACGCAGGGCGGACCCTTTGGGTCCGCCAGGCGGGTCTGAAAGACCCGCCCTACGTACTCAGGGTGCGGCAGCCACGAAGCTGGTCATGCTGCCCGTCCAGGGCAGTGTCTACATGCTCGCTGGAGCCGGAGCGAACATCACGGTTCAGATAGGCCCACAGGTCGTCCTGCTCGTTGATACGCCACCACCAGCGCTTGTGCCGAACGTGCTCACCGAGATCCGAAAGCTGTCGGACAAGCCGATTCAGTACATCGTCAACACGAGCGTCGATCCAGACCACGTGGGAGGAAACGAAGCGCTGGCCGGCAAAGTCCCTGCGAGAGGACCCGGTGGGGCGCCGTTTCCATTTGGCGCCGCCAATCGGCCGGCAATCTTTGCACACGAGAATGTCTTCAACGCGATGTCCACGTCACGCCCTGGACAGCCGGCAGCACCCGAGGCGGCCTGGCCGACCTCGGCGTATTTCGTCGCATCGATGGACTTCAACAGCAACGGCGAGCCGGTTGTGATTTCCCATCAGCCGGCCGCGCACACTGACGGAGACAGCATCGTCTTCTTCCGTCGGTCGGACGTTGTCAGCGCAGGCGACGTCTTTACGCCCGATCGGTATCCCGTGATCGACCTCCAGCGAGGCGGTCGGGTCGAGGGCATCATTGCGGCGCTCAACCGGATCCTCGCGATTACGGTGCCGGAGAACTTTCAGGAGCGCGGCACCTACGTCATTCCTGGACATGGTCGGCTCTCGGACGAAGCCGATGTCGTTGAATATCGTGACATGGTCGTCATCATCCGCGATCGCGTGCAGGACCTGATCAAGAAGAAGATGACGCTCGAGCAGGTGAAGGCGGCAAAGCCGTCGAGGGATTACGACACCGAGTACGGGGCCGCCGGAGCGGACCGATTCGTGGAGTCCGTGTATCGAAGCCTGACGGCGAAGAAGGCGGGAGCGGCGCGGTGAAGTCTAGACGCTTGCTGAAACACGCAATTTCACCACAGAGGCCACTGAGGACACAGAGAACGCTTAAGCCAAATTCGCTCTGTGCTCTCTGTGACCTCCGTGGTGAAGCGCTTTTTTCGTCGGCTGGTGCGCGTTCGCGTTGTGCAGTGCCTCCCGGTGGCCACGCTGCACCGAGGCGCCAGGGCGGCGCGCCGCAGGGTCGGGGCGCGCCACAACCCCCGCGTTCTGGAAGGGAAGCAGCCCCCGTGGATTTCACTGGTCAGTGGGTCTCGGTGATCAGCGAGGACTGGCGATGGCGCATGATCACGCCTCCAAAGGGTGACTACGCAAACATCCCGTTGAACGCCGAGGGACGGAAGATCGCCGACACGTGGGATCCGTCCAAGGACATCGCTGCGAATGAACAGTGCAGGGGGTATGCAGCCCCGGCCATCATGCGAGAGCCAAGTCGCCTCCGCATCAGCTGGCAGGACGACAACACGCTCAAATTTGAAACCGATGCCGGCATGCAGACGCGGCTGTTCCACTTTGGTGGCGGCGTACCGCCAGCGGGCTCGCCCCAGTGGCAGGGCCATTCGGTTGCTCGCTGGGAACAACCTCCGAGGCCCACGGCGGGGTCGGGGATCCCGCTCGGACTCGCGCCGCGCGCCGGGACTCGCGGACGATCGCTCGAGGTGCGAACCACTCAGGTTCGACCGGGCTATCTGAGGAAAAACGGAGTGCCTTTCAGCGCCAACGTCGTCCTGACTGAATACTTCGACTTGTTCAAAGAACCGAACGGGCCGGACTGGTTCGTTGTGACGTCGATCGTTCAGGACCCGCAATATCTCAACACGCCATGGGTGACGACAAGTCATTTCAAGAAGGAAGCCGACCTCTCGAAGTGGAACCCGACACCTTGCGCCGTCAAGTGAGTAAAACCTAAACAGAAGGTTAGAAGATCAGGAGAGTTGTTTTGCTTTCATGAACAAGAGGCCAGAAGGTCAGGAGACGTCGTTTTATGATCTCTTGATCTTCTGACTCCTGTTGGTTCTTTGATCAAGATGTCTCCTCGCCTCCTGACCTCCTGTTCCTCTAAGCGAAGAACAACTGGCTTAATTGAGCGTCCACAGTGCGAGCGTCGACTCGTCCTTCACGAATATGCGGTTGCCCGAGATTGCAGGCTGCGTCCATGTTTCCGTGTCGGCCACCTTGTAACGCTTCACCACGTCAAACGCGGTCGGGCCCGGGCGAAAGACGACAAGCTCGCCATCGTCTTCGAGGCTGAACACGATATCGGCAGCTCGCACGATGGCGGCGTTCCCTGCTTGACGCCCTTCGGACATCCACATTGTCTTGCCTGTCTTGGCATCGATGCTGAAGTACTGGCCCATGTTGCGCGTGCTGAGGCTGAAGAGCATGTCGCGCACGATCACACCGTTCGACATGCGCATTGGGACATCGGCGTTCTCCCACGCGGAGGCGGTGACCCACTGATTGCCCTGTTTGGCGACACTGATCGCCGTGGTCGGCACGGTGTTGCTCGACACGATGAGCGTCTGCCCGTACACGATGGGGGTAATGGAGTTGGTAAAATTCGGACTGGCAAAATCACGTTCCCAGAGCAGCGCGCCAGAGCTCGCGTCCACGCTGATGAGCTTCCCCTGGGTGATGGTGACAATCTGACGCGTGCCGGCGAAATCCACCACGACCGGCGACCCGTATCCCGGACCGTCGCCCCTCCAGGTCCATTTCACCTCGCCCGAGTTCGCATCGTACGCCGTCAGCGCCCCCTCGTTGTGTCCGCCCACGTGAAAGATGACGAGTCCCCGTTCGACGAGCGGTGAAAATGAGTGCGTGGTGTACATGGGAACGGTCGCGGATCCCGGCTTCTGCCAGAGCTGCTTGCCCGTGGCCGCGTCGAACGCTGTCACGACGCCGGTCATGCCAATGGCGTAGAGCTTTCCGCTCGCGAAGACGGGTGTCGATTTCGGTCCCTGGCCGTGACGCGCGGCCGCTTTCTGCATCGTGAACGTGGCCGGATAAGCCGTCTGCCAGAGCACCTTGCCCGTCTCGGCATCGAGCGCGCTCATCACCTCGTTTTCACCTTGACGCGCGAATATGTAGACACGGTTGCCGACCACGAGGGGTGTCGCATAACCCGGCCCCACTTCCACCTTCCACTTCCGGGTGAGCTGCTCGGGCCACGGCTTCGGTTCGGCGAACGACGCCACGGCCCCGTCGCGATTCGGTCCCCGCCATTGAATCCAGTCGGGTCCTTGGCCCTGGGCGGCCAGCGTGGCGCTCAGCATTGCCGTCATGAGACCGAGCAGAATGTGAGACTGTGTGTTCATGCGCGTCCTCTTGGAAGTCCTTCCGAAAGCATTCCCGTGGCCCCGAATTCTAGACCATATTTTCACAATGATTCACAGGTTGCGGAAACCCGCGGGCATTTGCCTGCGATCCTGGCGTGACAAATCTGAAATCATGCCGACACATTCGGGCCTGGAGCCTGTGGCGCTGCCCGGATGCCCTCCCGCTCCTTCCCGCCAAACTACTGTCCGCAAAGGCATGTTCCTTGGACGCAAGTTCGTGCAGTGAGAGTCCGATACGACCTGAGAGGGAATATGTGCAGTGCGGTCGTTGTGATCACGGTCTATTTGGTCCTGGTGTGTGCGCGTCCGGCGCACGCCTACCTGGATCCCGGCAGCGGCGGCATGATGGTCCAGTTGCTGCTTGGCGGGTTTGCCGGCGCCGCGGTGCTCGTGAGGCTGTATTGGCGGCAGCTGCTCATCCGCATCGGTTTTCGCAAGCCGGACATGAGTAATGAGACCGACCGGTGAATCCGGCGATCAGTTCAACGCTGGCTTCTCCTGGCCAGTCACCCCACGGCTACCAACTCGAGCCTGGATCGTTTCGTGACCGATCCGCACGAGTGTTCTACCTGAACGGCGCGGTCTGCCGTGGATTGAACCGAAGCGCCTGGGAAGAATGGCAGGCGCTCGTTCAGACCTCGTTTTTCCAGAAAAGCGTCGCCGACGGTCGGATCGTGGAGACGGAGGTGGCCGACACCGTTCCCGACGCGGGCGGGTCCGCCCGGTGGAGCGGAGTCCTGCGGCATCGCGCCATCCCGTTTGTGACGTATCCCTATGAGTGGTCGTTCGGCATGTTTCGGGACGCGGCACTTCTTCAGCTGGAGTTGCTGGGTGCAGCGCTCGCCGAAGGGATGACGCTCAAGGATGCCTCACCATTCAACCTGCAGTGGCGGGGGAGCCGTCCAGTCTTCATCGACGTCGCGTCGTTCGTCAGGTACCGCCCCGGCGAGCCGTGGACCGGGTACCGCCAGTTCTGTCGTCTGTTCCTGTATCCCCTCCTGTTGCAGGCACACAAACAGCTCCCGTTTCACCCCTGGCTGAGGGGACGAATCGATGGCATCGATGCCGACGAGTGTCGCGCGCTCATGTCGCTTCGCGATCTGCTCCGGCCGGGCGTCCTGACGCATGTGGTGCTCCAGAGCCGGCTTCAGCGGCACTACGGCTCGAACGGTCACGACGTCAAGCGCGACCTGAAGAGTGCCGGCTTCAATCGGGCGCTGATTGCTGCCAACGTGGAGCGCCTTCACAAGCTCGTCCGGACGCTCAAATGGGAGCCCGGAGTGTCGGGTTGGTCAGAGTACGTCCATCAGAACAACTATGACCGACTCGACGGACAGGCAAAGGAAGAGTTCGTCGAACGCGTGCTTGCCGCGCGCCATCGTTCGCTCGTGTGGGATCTCGGGTGCAACACGGGCCGGTTCTCGCGAATCGCCGAAAAATACGCCGATCACGTGGTGGCGGTGGATTCGGATCACGCATCTGTCGAGCGCCTCTATCAGACTCTCAAGGCTGATGGGAGTGTGAAGGTACTCCCGCTGGTGCTCGACGTCACCGATCCGTCGCCAAATCTGGGATGGCGGGGCCTCGAGCGCCGCACGATGCTGGGTCGTGGACGACCCGACCTGGTGCTCAGTCTGGCGCTGGTCCATCACCTCGTCATTACCTCGAACATCCCGCTTGCAGACGTCGTGGAGTGGTTTCGTGAACTTGGTGGGGAAGTCGTCGTTGAATTTCCCACGAGAGACGATGAGATGGTCAAGCGGCTGCTGCGGAACAAAGACCAGTCATACGACGACTACCGCACGGAATTTTTCGAAGCGTGCCTGGCCAACCATTTCGAGCTGTGCCAGAGAATTGTGCTTCCGTCGGGCCGGCGGATCATCTACCACCTCAATCCGCGTTCGTGACGAAACCGACCCGCCGCTACTTGATGGGCGGAACAGACTCGCAGGGTCGAGGGTTCCATTTGGAACCGTCTGGCTCACGCCTGAAGTGCGTGCTCAGCATGAAGGGCTGCGCCAGGTTCACGGGATCGTCGAGCGACGAGGTCAGAATCAGCCACGAATCGCCGTTTGGTTCGTCTACCCGGTCGAAATATTCGGTAAGAACCGCCTGGTCGCTGTACAGCAGACCGTTCCGACGCATATAGCCGGGGCGCATTCGCGTCGTGACCACCTTCAGCGATCCGCTGAGCATCGGCGGTGCCGCAGCGCCGCCACCCCCGCCCCCGCCACCTCCGCCCCCTGGCGGGGCCTGCCCCTGACTTTGCGGCATCGTTTCCCACTCGGCCACCGAGAATCCCTGCCAGTCGCGATCGGGCTGTGCCGCTTCGATTGCTGCGCGCAACTCTCCAAAACGGAAGATGCGTACCTGTTGTCCAGCGTCGGTTTCGATTTTGAGTGTGGTGTCGTTGTCCCAAGAGATTCGCAGTCGTGTCGGCAGACGCATGACGCCTGCAGCTCCGTACGCTCTGCATTGCTCGCCGGCTGCAGCGTCTTTTGCCGGATCCCACGCTTGCGCAGCTTTTTGGCCAGCCGCGTTGAGCGGCACCCCAGCGAAGTCGCCCTTGGGAGCCGTCACCATTCGGAACCGCCAGTCTTCGGTAATCACCGCCGTCCAGTAACCGGTGAGATCGACCGGTGCTGACGCGCGTGGACCTTGGGGCGCCGCCTGAGGTGGAGCAGGCTGCTGGGAAGCACGCGGCTGCGCGGCAAAGATCCAAGTGCACAGGCATGCTGTGAGGATGCCAGCCTTCGCTCGCCAGAAACGATCGAGCTTCGGCTGGCAAGCCACGCGCGAAGGCTGTCCGCCGTAGCTTGGGACCCAGTGGTAAGCGAAGGCGGACCTCATTGCTTAATCAAATCCTTATAGATCGCTTCAATGAATTTGGCGGTGGTCCAGCCTTCTGCAGGTCCACCATAGATCCCGTCGTATTCGAGGCTGACACGCGCCGCCTGGATTTGCGGCAGCGTCATTCCCTTCTTCACCATGGCCTGGACACGATCGCGAATGATGGTCACCATGTCACGGTATTCGATGACGTCGGCCTCGTTGCAAATCCTGCCGTGACCGGGGATGACGCGCGTGCCGCCCATCTGATTTCGCTCCGGTACCGTGAGATCGAGAATGTTGTTCAACCCGTCGATGATTCCCTGGATGCTGCCGCCGCGAGCAGGGTCGAACACCGGGTAGTTGGTGGTCACGAACACATCCCCGGTGACGACAACGTCCGATTTCCGGAAGAACACCAGAATGTCGCCATCCGTGTGGGCCGCGGGCTGAAACAACAGTTGGACCGGTTCGCCGTTCGAAAAGAAGTCCTTTCTCGGTGTAAAGAACGTCGAGGCGGGCAAAGCATCACCGGTCAACGGCGGCAACCCTGCTGCGCCTTTCACCATGTGGTTGACCGCGTTCTCGTGGGCGATCGTGACGATACCCAGGTTCTGACCTTGTGGATTGGCTCCTCCAACGCCAGCCGGCCGCGGTCCACGTAACCCACCTTCTTCCTGCACGAGACCGCCGTTGCCGGCAATGTGATCCGGATCCGGGTTCGTGTTGATCAGGAATCGAATGGGCTTCCGGGTGAGACGGCGCAGCGCTGCCAGAAGCTTCCCTGTCTGTCCTGCGGCACCCGAATCGACGACCAGGACGCCCTCTTCGCCAATCTGCACCGCGACGTTGCCCCCGGTGCCGACGAGCATGTACACCTGGCCTTGCACAGGCAACACTTCGACACCATCCACGACCAGCGGTGCTGGAGGTGGCGTGAGAGGTACGGTGCCGACAGGCTGCTGGCCGGAGGCACCGGGCAGCGACGTCGAAAGCACGGTGGCGAGCCACACGACAATCGTTACGGCCCACCCGAATCCAACCTTGTCGGTCATCACGCGTTGGGTACTGGCTATTTTGCGGAGCTCCGCGATTGCGGATCTTTCATCATCTCTCTGACCCGGAGCTCGTACTCCGGATAGAGCGTTTCCTTCCCGCCCTGCGTCGCCGGGAATGGGATGCCGTGCTTGGTCGCGTAGCTCTCCTGGCGCGTCCCGAAAGGATAGTGCGGGACGTATCCGCGCGGGAGACCGCCCACTTCGTCGACAATCTCGAAGAGCCATCGTTGATCCGGCGTCAGGTTGGACGTGCGGACCCAGTGCGACGTGCGGATGAAGGGCTCTTCGAGATAGACCGCGTCGTACACGATCGTGATGAGCGTGAGAAAGTCGCCGTGGCGAATGAAGTGTTCGGTCATCGTCGCTTTCGTGCTGGCGGGTACGCCGTTACGCTGGATGACCCCGTACTTCATGTGCGTCGTCGTGATCGTCAGCTTGTTGCCCTGAACTTTGCCGGTTGAAAACCCTTCCCAGAGGTGCTCGGCGTTGGGCGATGGGTGCGGGCGATCGTCCATCCAGATGATCCGATCGTTCCGGCCGAACACACCTTCGAGCGTGTACGCGACAATCTGATGGGTTACCGGATCCGAACGTTTGATGATCCGCATGTTCGGCCCTGGTCCGCGCATGAAGTACACCGCAGGGTGTGGCTGCGCCATGCGCTCGGGCAGTGACAGGATCGACGCGTCCCAGTGAGAGGCCTTCTGTCGGGCGGCCGCGTTGATCGGAAGCCCCGTATAATCACCAAGCTCAGCACCTGGTCCGCGATGTGGTTGATCCTCGTGAACGCGAGCGGCCCATTCCCCTGAAATGTCCACCTGGGCGAATGCGAGACCGCCGGTCGCGAGGAACACGACCAACATCAACCCTGTCTGTATCGGTTGGGGGACCTTCATGATCGCCCTCCAAAATCGGCCAGCCTTGGCGTCGTCGGTTGACTCTTGAGGATCTCGTCGAGAATGAACAGGTCGGTGAGCAGCGCACGCAGATGAATCGACGCATTCAGATTGTCGATGAGCTGAGAGCTGATGGAGGGTTGGGCCAGCACGAGCTCGAGGGCTGCGAGCGTGGCGTGCGCATCACGTTCGATTACGGCGAGAAAGGCTTCATAGCGTGCGGCCGGCTGCAGCCCGTCCTGCTGCACGTGTTGCGCATAGAGCGCGGTCAGACCTGAAACGGCCTCGATCGCCCGCCGCAGATACTCGCGCAATTGGCTGCCTGACTCGACGCCACCGTCTCCGGTCAGACCCTGTGCCGCATACGCGAGCATGAATTCGTAGCTCTCCTCGATTGTCTGACAACGTTGCTCGAGGACGGCTTTGGACGTCATGGAGGGTTGAAGATGAAAAAGCGGCGGACCTGAAGGTCCGGCGTCAGCCCTTGTGTGCCCACCGGTGGGGGTCGTGATGTTCGAGATATTGCCGGCGGGTAATCCAGCCAACGATCATCGATTTGGTAATCCACCATTTGTCGGGCCGTACGGCGAAGTACACGTGCGCGATGACGAGCCCAACGAGCGCAACCCCCGCCATCCCGTGCATCACGTACGTGACACCCCAGGTCGCGTCACCAAACAGGTACGGATTCCGCGTGAACAGGGGCGTGCGGATCCGGACCATCATGAACAGTCCGGTGATGATGACGGCGACAGCGGCAACGACAATGGCGAGGTGATACAGACGGTTACCGAGCGGGTACTTACCAGGCTTCGGCCCAGGCACGTCGTGTCCCATCTCCCGGAGAATCTCAGCCTTGAATTCCGGGATATCCTTCGGCCCAACCCAGATCGACCAGAAGTCCAGCCACACGGTCGCGTGGACGATGTGAAAAAGGATCGATCCCGTCAGCACGAGACCCGCCACCCAATGCCATGTGACCCACGGAAACTGGACACCCGCAATCGGTAGAAACGCTGTGAACAGCAGTACGAACATCGCTGCGGCCATGACCCAGTGGAAGAGTCGCGCGGTCAGCGAATGGCGACCGATGCGGGAGGGCAGATCAGGCCGCGCGGCCTCGAGCGCGTCGGTTTCGGCCGCGTGTCGCTTGCGGTGCGGCGACAGCACCATGTAGCTGGCATGGGCCACGAAGAACGCCACACCTGCAAAGAGCGATGCCCACAACAGATCCCACGAGATATGGGTCAGGATCTGCTGGTCCCACGGGCTGCGCCCCCATGTCAGAAAGTCCATTCGCGTCCGCCTTCCTTCAACTCTCCAGGTGACATAACGCAGAGTTCGCAGAGGTCGCTGAGGACGTAGAGGATCTTCCGAATTTAAGAATTCTCTGCGACCTCCGCGACCTTGGCGTCCTCTGCGCCAAAAAGGGCACCCCTCCGGTCAAGTCTCCGTTCGAACCGGTGGGCGAATGGCGCGCTTCACGAGATTCCGCAAGAGCGGCACCTTAAAGGCATTGTGCTGCAAAGGCCGTGCGCCCTCAACAGCAAGGTTGCCTGCGAGCGTGGCCGTTTCCTCCGTGCGCGGCATCCCGCGTACACGGATTACAGACATAGAACCCTTTCAAGGAACGATCGGAACGTTTCGAACGATCCGAACGGCCTGAACGACCTAGACGTGTGCCCTGAGCGGTTCATGCATCCTTCGACCATGTTCAACCGACATCAGCACCAGATCCGGGGTGATCGGGGCGCGCCGAAATGCATCCTCGCCCACAGCCGCGGCAATGGCATTGACAACCGCGCCGTAACCGGCCCCGACCGGCGGTTCGCCGACGCCGCGAGCCCCCACCGGGGTTTCGGGATCCGGGAGATCCAGCGCCGCCCATTGCATCTGGGCCGGGATGTCGAGAATCGTCAGCGGTTTGTTGTAGTGGAACCTGTTGGCGAGCGACAGCCCGTACTGTGGGTCGATCACCCACTTCTGGCAAAGCGCGTGCGCGATACCAAGGCAGCTGCCACCTTTGATTTGACCACCCAGGCTGCGCGGATTGACGACCGTGCCGACGTCCCCGACGCCGAGGTAATCAATCAGCACAACCTTGCCTGTTTCGACGTCAACTTCCACTTCGGCGAACCCCACGACGAACGAGTAGGTGTCACCGTCGCGCGGGTACGTATCCTTCGCGACGCCCATGAGCCCGAGGCCGACGAGCGAGCTGGCGGCCACCTTCGTGACGGCGTGAATATCACCCGGCAGCTCGTGTCCGTCGTACCGCCCGCCAAGCTCGAGAGCCCGCTGAGCCGCTTGCGCATAGGTGAGTCCACGGGCTGGTGAGCCGCGTCGATACACGCGTTCATTGCCGATGTCGTAATCGTCAGGGGAGCCGCCGAGATCTCTGGCGGCAATTTCCTGCAGCTTTCGCTTGGCGTCCATCGCGCCGGCATGGTTTGCGCGAGTCATCGCGTGTGTGGTTTGACTGCCGACCGACAGGCAACTCCAGGGCAGGCCCTTGCTGGTATCGCCCCACACGACCTCCACCTTCTCCCAGGGCATGACCAATATCTCGGCGGCAACACGTGCGAGATCGATGACGGAATGCGTTCCGAGATTTCCCACACCGGACTGCACGTAAAGTCTTCCGTCGGGGCGCAACGTCATGAGCCCATCGAATCCGATTGAGCCCGCGCCGTGTGGTCCGACGGTGACGCCAACCCCACGCACCTTGGAACCGCGCCGCGTGCCCGCGCGCGCCTTGCGTTCGTTCCAGTTGAACAACTCGGCGCCACGATCGAGCGCCTGTTTGACGAAAGCGCTCGTGATGTGCCGGCGCTCGCCGCCTTGGGCCGGGGCGCCATAGAGCGCCTTTCCCTCGGGCGAGTTGATCTTCCGGATCTCGATCTGATCGATCCCCAGCTTCATCCCAGCTTTGGTGATGGCAGGCTCGACGATGGCGTTGGCCTGCATGGGGCCCGGTGATCGTTGCTGGGATCGCGGTGGAGTGTTTGTGAGAACGTTAATCGCACGCCAGCGCATGGCCTCGGGCTGATAAATCAACGACGCAGCATTGCCGGCGGAGCGATGATCGCCCATCGGCCCGTATGATCCGTTGTCTTGCAGGATGAAGAGATCGAGCGCCGTGATGCGCCCGTCCTTCCTGAAGCCGACCTTGACGCGCCCGGTCATGTTCGTGCGCGCGCGGCCGATGTAGCACTCTTCTTCTCGGCTAATCCGCATCATGACCGGTGCATTGGCCTTCTTCGACAGCAGCGCCGGAATCGCCATCGAGACGGCCCCGCCACCCTTGCTGCCGAACCCCCCTCCCGTGTACTCGCAGATGAGCACGACCTGTGAGGGGTCGATGCCGACCCAACGCGCGACGCCATCCACCGTTCTGATGACGCTTTGCGTCGAGGCGTGCAGGTAGAGCTTGCCGTTGCGCCAATACGCCATCGCGCTCCGAGTTTCCATCGGATGATGGCCCGTGGACTGCACGACAACGGTTTCGTCGAGGACGAGTGCCGCCTCTTTGAAACCTTTGTCAAGATCGCCAAACGACCATTCTTCGACAGCTTTTCCCATCGGCAACTGTCCCGATGCTTCATCCTCGAAGTCCTGCGCCGTCCACTTCAGGGTTTGGACAGGCGGCGGTGGTGGGGGTCCCGCGGCGCCCGGCGTGGGAGGTTGCGGCGGACCCCACACGTTTCCTTGCAGGCGCGCATTCGGGCCTCCGGGTCGCAGGCTTTCAAGCGGATCGACAACGAATGGCAAAGGCTCGAGGTCGATCTCGATACGCTCCACAGCCTCTGCGGCTGTCAATTCGTCAACGGCGGCAACGGCCGCGATCGGTTCGCCCGGGTAGAAGGGCTCGTTGGTGAGCGCGCGTTCGGCGCCGCCCAGGTCGGGCAGATCGTCAGCCGTGAGAATTGCCTTGACGCCGGGCATGGCCAGCGCCGCGCGCACGTCGAGGCTGCGCACGCGGGCATGTGGCATCGGGCTCACGAGCAGCTTGCAGAAGAGCATGCCGTCGGCCCGGAAGTCCTCCGCGTACTTCGCCCTGCCAGTGACCTTAGCCAAGAGATCCGGCGGCGTGTAGTTCTTGCCGATCAGTCTGTAGTCGGCCACGTCAGGCCCTCCGTGAATATTCCGCGCCGCGCACCAACGCGTCCAGAATCTTGTCGTAGTCCTGGCACCGGCAGAGGTTGCCCGAGATGCCATGCGCGAGCTCGATCCGTGTCGGATTCGGATTGACCTTGAAAAAGCCGACGGCGGCCATCACAAAGCCCGGTAGGCAGAAGGCGCATTGGAAGCCCTGTTCGTCGACCACCGCCTGCTGAACCGGGTGCAACTGGTCGCCATTGGCGAGCCCCTCGATCGTGATCACGTTGCGGGAGCGGACGGTGTGCGTGAGAACGGAACAGGAGTAGTGCGGCACGTCATCAATCAGCACCGTGCAGGCGCCGCATTCCGCGCGGTCGCAGCCAAGTTTGGTGCCCGTGAGGCCAAGCTTGTAGCGCAGCGTCATGGCCAGCGTTTCCTGCTTCATCACATCGACGCGCCGGGACTGACCGTTGACGTTGAGGGTGATGAGCCGTTCGACGGAACCTGGCGCCGAGGGTTGCCCGAGGAGCGCCCCGGACCCTCGATATACATACGCGGCGGAAGTCGCTGCCGCGCCGGCGGCAATGACTCCCTTGATGAAGTTCCGACGTGAGACAGCCCGCAGGGGATCAGTCTGACCATCGGTCATTTCGTCTGCCATGGCCTCGCCACCTTCCAGGGTGCCCGGCTACCCACCAAAGCTACGCGAACAGTCCTAGCCTGTTTGCCGAGGGGAATCGCGAAACTGTAGATCCACAGTGGGATGCTGTCAATTGGGGATGAGGAACAACGAAACGACGATGTGGCCGCCGAGCACAATCGGGGCGTAGTCGGAGGGCCTACGCCAGCCGGTCTACATCTTTCGGGGACTAGATCACCCCCCAAGTGGGGAGTAGATTTGGCCCACATTGCGTAGCCGAACGGTTGCTGATCGCTTCAGCTTCAGGAGAGTGCCATGACGGTGCAGATGACGAGGATACAGGCGTGCACGTTCAGATGGATGCTTGGAGCGCTGGCGGTGGTAACCGTCATGAGCGTTACTGGCACTCGTCCGGAAGCGTCAGTGGATTGGGGCGTAGAGTGTGGTGCCTACTTGACCGGCGATGAGACCTACGTCCTCACGGAGGATGTCGGGCCGTGCCAGGGTCCCGAGCCGGCCATCACCGTTGTCGGGCCAGCCACCCTGAGGCTCAATGGACACACGGTAAGCTGCGAGCTCGAGGCCACTCCGGACGTCGATGAAAACGGAAATCCGATATTCGTGGCCGTTGAAGGTACCTTCGGGATCAAGCTTGAGGGCAAGGAAGCTCGTCTCATCGGTGGCGGCAAACCAGCAAAACAGGACAACGGCGGGCCAGCCAATCTCGTGACGGGTTGCGACCAGGGCGTGGTCCTCAACGGTGAGGGCGAGCACCGCGTTCAGGGTGTAACGGTGACCCAGAGCCTGAGTGGCGCCTTCGTCGTAGGGTCCGATGGGAACAAGCTCGTGGGCAACGTCGTTCGACAGGTCCTGGCATGGGGCAATTCCCTCCCCATCGAGGGCAATGGTTACCTGGTCGAAGGGGATGAGAACGAGCTCGAAGGAAACGTGGCATCCGACAGCGACGATGAGGCTGGATTTGCAGTCGAGGGGAACCTGAACGTCCTGAAAGGGAACGTCAGCAAGGACAACGTCGGTTACGGCTTCGCAGTCTCCGGGAACGAGAACGTGCTAAGCAACAACTCCGCCCTCAAGAACGAACAGCACGGCTTCTTCGTCGAAGAAGGGGCCGAGCAGAACGTTCTCAAGCGCAACAAGAGCTTTGAGAACGGCGATGAGCCTTCGGACGGGATTTTCGCCACCGGCTTCCACATAGAAGGTGACGGCAACGAACTGGAGGACAATCTCGCGAGTCGCAACGGTCTGTACGGGATTCACCTTACTGACGAGGCGTCGCACAACAAGGTCGCACACAACACAGTATCAGACAGCTTCGGGTTCAGCGGATTCGATGCGCAAAGCGATCCTGTTGGCGTCGGCGGTGATCTCATTGATGACAACGACGACTGCAGCGACAACGAGTGGTACAAGAACATCTTCGGCACGCGATCTCAGACGTGCATCCGGTAGCAGGTTACCGCTCAACATCCTCGTGCCAGGAACAGGACCAGCAGGAGCGTCGTGGTCACGATGACCGCGGGAATGAGCACGCGCTTCCGTTTCTGCCGCTGCACCTCGGCAAGGCGCAGCTCACTGACGTTGGTCCAGAGCGCTTTCTGAAGCTCGAGATCAGTTGGATCGGGGGTGGCCTCTGACGAGGTCGTGACACTGCTGACCGGGGCCAGGAACCGGTAGCCACGCCTGGGGACCGTCTGAATATAGATGGCGTGCTCGGCATCCTCACCGAGCGCCTCGCGAACCTGTTTGATCGCGAAATTGACGCCCTGCTCGAAATCGACGAAGGTGTCCCCCTTCCACAGGGTTCCCTGAATTTCCTCTCGTGTCACGAGCTTGCCTGGTTGCGCCACCAGCAGGCAGAGCAGCTTGAAGGGCTGCGGCTGCAGGCGGACAACGCGCCCGTTCTTGAGCAGTTGTTCTGCTTCCAGATCCAACTCGAAGGCGCCGAACCGGACGATGGCTGGTTTCGAGGATTTGTTCACAGTCGAGGCGCTTAGCTTAGCAGGAAGCCGACAAGGTTCCATGGTCTGGCCTCCTATGACGTGGCCCAATTGACTGGTAGCACGGCGGTTGCCTGCTCAGCCACAAACCCGACTCCGCAAAGGCGCCGCACATGGCTAATCGCCAGCCTCGCACGTATAAACGCAGTAAATGTTCGAGATCAAAGCGCCCGTCGTTTTCTTAGCTTGGAGGTGGGAAATGAAGCGGATTGCCTATCTGACGCTGGTCGCGGCGTTTGTCTTTGGTGCGGTGGCCGTCAGCGCCCAGGAGCCCGCCGGGGCCCAGGTCCAAACCGCCATCGGTGTCGTCAAGTCTGTCAGCGGAGCGTCGTTCATGGTTGATGCGAAGAACGGGATGAGCTTCAACGTGGATGAAAACACCTTCATTCTGGCCAAAGGAGCCGGCACCAAGACACGCGCCAAGAAAGCGGCGGGTCAAGGTGGCCTCACGATAGCCGACGTCATACACGAAGGCGACGGGGTTGTCGTGAAATACGTCGACGCCGGCGGCTCGTGGCTGGCCAGGGAGATCGAGGTGAGGAATCCACGACCTGCCAGTGCCCTACCTGTAAAGTAAGACCCCTCTTCGGTCCGGGTGAGCTCCCCCTCGTTTGGCTCATCCGGACCTCCCACCGTGTCATCATAGGGCCCGCTGAACTCTGGGGGCAGAGGGCCGTGCAACTCGTCTTCGAACAAATTCGCGCCGGCGGCGATCGGAACTTCGGATACCTGTTGGCCGACCGCGACAGCGGCACGGGCGTCTTGATCGATCCGTCGTACTCACCGGACGCGTTCGTACAACGCGCGATCGACCAGCGTCTGACGATTACCCATATCATCAACACGCACGGACACCCCGATCACATCAACGGCAACGACAGAGCGGTGGAGCTGACCGCCGCCGCCGTGGCGGCACATCCCGACTCACCCGCGCGGCCAACCCACCCGCTCACCGACGGGCAGCAGATTGCCGTCGGCGCACTTCGGCTGCAGTTCTTGCACGTGCCCGGGCATGCCGACGATCACCTCGTGGTGTACGAGCCGTCGTACGGGCTTCTCGTGACGGGGGACTTGCTCTTTGTTGGAAAAGTCGGCGGCACGACAACCGAGCAGGCGTCACGCATCGAGTGGGCCAGCCTTCAGCGGCTTCTGACCACAATCCCCGACGCGTGCACGGTGTGGCCGGGACATGACTACGGCGTGCGCCCAAGCTCCAGCATTGGGATGGAACGAAGGACCAATCCGTTCTTGCTCTGTCGGGACGAGACGGCGTTTCTTCGGTTGAAGAACGAATGGCCAGAGTTCAAGAAGAAGCACGGACTCAAATAGGTCAAAGGTCAAAGGTCAAAGGTCAAAGGAAAGCTAAAGGTCAAAGGCTATACTTGGCGCGCCGGGAGGTCACATCATTATGAGGATTAGGCGAACCCTGGTGCACGCGTGGCCGGTATGGCTCGTGTCGCTGGTTCTCGTGTGGGTCAGTGTGGGTGCCGCACAGCAGACGGTCCCGTTCAGGAACAACATCCCGATTGCGCCACAGGGCATTCCGGCCCTGCCGCTGCCTGACAAGCCCGTCGAGTTTCACACCGCTGAGGGGCAAAAAATCAGGGTGGTTGTCGTGGCCAGGGGGCTCGAGCGTCCCTGGAGTCTGGCGTTTCTGCCGGATGGCCACATGCTCGTGACCGAACGTCCCGGCCGGCTCCGGATTATCCGCAACGGCGTGCTCGATCCCCAGCCCGTTGCCGGCGTGCCACAGGTCCGCGCCATGGGTCTGTCGGGCCTGATGGATGTCGTCCTGCACCCCCAATTTGCCGAGAACCGGTTCGTCTATCTCACCTACACCAAACCCGTCGAACCCGATCGATCGACGCTTGCTCTGGCGCGCGGCCGCTGGGACGGCCACGCGCTGACTGAAGTACGCGATATCTTCGTTGGCGCGCCTGGTACTGGCGGCGCCTCGCGCTTGGCGTTTGGTCGAGACGGTTCGCTGTTCATGACCACTGGTGGCGGTGGTGGAAACGGGGCGCAGGATCCCAACAGCCACGCGGGCAAGGTTCTGCGGCTGCGCGATGATGGCAGCGTGCCGGACGACAACCCGTTCGTCGGGCGCGCAGGTCACAAGCCCGAAGTCTATTCGCTGGGTCATCGAAACTCGCTCGGTTTAGCAGTTCATCCGACAAGCGGTGATGTGTGGCAGAACGAGAATGGCCCAAATGGCGGGGACGAGATCAACGTGATCAAGCCGGGCCGCAACTACGGCTGGCCGCTCGTCAGCTACGGCCGCACGTATCCCGGTCCGTGGCAGTCAGAGGTGTTCTGGCGCGAGGGGTTCGAACAACCCCTGGTGTTCTGGGTTCCATCGATTGCCATTTCGGGAATGGCCTTCTACACAGGTTCGAAGCTCCCCAAATGGAAGGGCGATGTCTTTGTCGGCGGGCTTCGTACGGGTGAGATTCCCGGGACCGGTCACCTGGAACGGATTCTCTTCAACGAAAAAATGGAAGAACTGCGTCGTGAGTCGCTGCTCGGGGAGCTGCGGCAAAGAATCCGGGATGTGCGTCAGGGGCCGGACGAGCTGCTTTACGTTCTGGCCGACGCCGAGGCCGGAGGCGTGTTGCGGATAGAGCCGGCGGAGTAGGGGGCGGTGAGAGCCCGGAGCTTTTATCGCTGAGGACGCTGAGAACGCGAAGGTCGCAGAGAGATTCCCTTTTAGTTGGGGTTTTCTGCGTGCCTCAGCGCCCTCCGCCGACCTCTGCGTTAGGTTTTGACTGAGAACTCAAAATGCCTACACCGCGTGACGCAAACCCAAGACCGAATCAACCGTGCCCGTGCGGCTCAGGGAAACCGTACAAGCAGTGTTGTGCCCTCAAGAAACAGCGCCGACGAAAGCTGGTGCGCCAATCGCGCAAAGCACTGACATGGATTGCGGCTGCGGCAGTTCTCGCGCTGGTCGTGTATGCGTTCCTTCAGATGTCCGGCATCCGCTACACAGACCAGGACATCACGGTGGTGGATTTTTCCACGCTGAACAGATCGCAGAAACGAGCCGCGCTGCAGGCAGCCAATCAAGCGCGTTGTCCGTGCGGCTGCGGCATGACGCTGGCGCAGTGTGTGGTGACCGACAGCACCTGCCCGCTCCGCAGCAAGAATATCGAGCGAATCCGGGCGATGGTCCAGGAGAACAGCCAGGCGCAGGGCGGCGACTAGCAGCGGCGAATTGCGTAGCGCGGACGTCAGGGTCCGGTTCGCGGGCCTTAAAGGGCCCGCTCTACATAGTTTCTTCGAGGAGGCCGCATGGTAGGCAGGTTCGCGGTTGTCTTGGTTCTGCTCGTCTCGACGAGCCCATCCCTTGCAACACAGCAGCCTGGTGCGCCACCGCTCTCGCCAGGCTACGTCGATCCGCACCCCATACTTGCAGCAGCGCGCAAGGCTATCGGGGCCGACAATTTGAAATGCGTCACGATTGCGGGAACTGGCTATGCCGGGATGGTCGGGCAGCAGCGCCTGAACGACAAGAACGTCGACTGGCCGCGTGGCGAGCCACTCGCGAACTACGTCAGGACGATGAACTGGGAAACCAGGACGATGAAAGAAGAGTTCGATCGAAAGCCCGGCCTGAACCCCGCCTCGTGGAAGTATGGCCAGGGTTGGGTAGGTGGCACGCCGCCCCAGCAGCACCAGCGCCAGATCTTCACGGTGAACGGTTCATACGGCTGGCATCGTGACGGCCCTACGGGGAGTCCTGTTGCTGCGTCTCCGGAAGACGCCGAACGCTGGCAGCTCGACCTGTGGCTCAACCCGCACGGCTTTCTCAAGGCCGCAATGCTTCCCGGTGCCAATCCCGTGGCTATGTGGCGCTGGGAGCTGGGCGAAATGGGTCGAGACGGTCCAACGACCGTTCCCGAAAAGGTCACCGTCGTGTCGATCACGATGCTCGGCAAGTACCGCGTCGACGCCACAATCAACAAACGAAACATGCTCCAGAGAATTCACACGTGGGTGCCGGACCCGGTCTTGGGTGACATGAACTACGAGCACGAATTCGCCGACGACGACTACGTCGACGTTGGAGGAGGCGTGAGATTTCCCACCGACTGGCATCATCACGACGGGTGGGACGACAACTTCCAGGCGCAAAGCATCAACGCCGGCCACAACGGATTCGGTGGCACGTTCAAGGACATCAAGCCAAACGCGTGTGCCGACCCTGTGTCGGTTCCCGACTCGGTGAGACAGGCAACCTTTCCGGTGCGCGTGGACACACAAAAGCTGGGGTCCGGCATTTACCTGCTGGGCGGGGCCTCACATAACAGCGTGGCTGTCGAGTTCAAGGACTTCGTGGCCGTCGTCGAGGCCCCGCTCGACGAGAAACGCAACCTTGCGGTGATCGAAGAAGTCGTTCGTCTCGTACCCGATAAACCGATCCGATTCCTCGTGAACACGCATCAGCATCATGATCACATTGGTGGGCTGCGCACCTACATGCACATTGGCGCGACCATCGTCACACACTGGAAGAATTTTGACTTCTACACCCGTGACGTTGTGAACTATTCGCAGCGGACGCTGCAGCCTGATGCCGTGTCGTTGTGGCCGCCGACGGAACTTGCCGAGGGGTATCAGTACGAGCGCGTGACGGAAAACTACGTGTTGAGCGACGGGACACGAACCATGAGCATGTATTACATGCAACCGCTCCAACACGTCGAAGGCATGCTGTTTGCCTATCTTCCGGTGGAGAAGATGCTGATTGAAGCCGATCTCCTGGATACGCACGTGCCGCTTCCTTCAACCCCGTCGGCTGCCAATCGAAGTTTTTTCAATCAGGTCAGGGCTCTGAAGCTCGACGTGCAGCAGGTCGTGCCCATTCACGGGAAGCCGGTGCCGTGGGGTGATTTTCTAAAGGTGATGGGCCAAAAGTAGGGCGGGCCTTGCTTTATAGGCCCGCCTGGAGCCGGGTCCAAAGAGCAAGACCCGGCCTAAGTACTGCAAGCCCTAAGCCTATTTCTTGGGTGTGAGCCGCAGGATGCCTGCGCCAGAGATCACATAAATCGAGCCGTCGGGGCCCTGGCGCACATACCGGATTCGCTCTTTGCGATCCGCGAGCAGTTTTTCCTCCGACACCACACGCTCGCCGTTCAGCACGAGACGAACGAGATGCTGCCCGGCCATCGCTCCGATGAACAGGTTCCCCTTCCACTCCGGGAACAGGTCGCCTGTGTAGAACATCATGCCGGACGGGGCAATCGAGGGCACCCAGTAGTAAATCGGCTCCTCGACACCTTTGCCGCTCGTTGCCCCGTTTCCAACGGACACGTTCTTCCGGCCATCCGACTGTCGCGCATCGTACTGTTTCCCGTAGGAGACGTCGGGCCAGCCGTAGTCTTTGCCTGCGCGGACAATATTGATCTCGTCGCCACCCTGCGGCCCGTGATCGATCGCCCACAGTTCTCCGGTCTGGGGATGAATGGCGGCGCCTTCGGGATCCTTGAATCCGTGAGCGAACGTTTCTGGCAGCACGGTCGCGCGACTGAGCCAGGGATTGTCCTTGGGAATGGATCCATCGCGATTGATGCGGATGATCCGGCCCGAAAAGTTGCGGCGGATGTCGGGGTTGTCGGAAAAATCGTGATCGACACCATCGAGGTCCGAGTCGTAGAAACGAAAGCGGTCGGCCCCGGTGACAAAGAGTGTGCCGTCGCGTGCGACGACGATGGTGCGCTCCGCGCCCTCGACGAGGACGTCCGACGTCCTCTAACCGCATATTGTCGGTGCTCAAACGGGCTCGTGCCACACGCTCCGCTCCAAGAGCCATCGTCCGGCGCTCGGCCAGGGATTTGGTCCAGACCTGTTCGTAAAAGAATTCGATCGGCCAGGTTGCCGGTGCTTCACCCTTTGGCGGAGCGAAGTAGGTGAAGTAGAGAATCCGATTCCGGGCAAAATCCGGATCAAGCAGGACGTCGTGCAGTCCCTGGGCGGCCACCGACTTGACGCCCGGCACGCCCGCAATGGGTGCGGAGACGACGCCATCGGGTCTGACAATCCGCATCGTTCCGACGTTCTGCGTAACGAGCAGTTGGCCGTCGGGCAGAAACGCAAATGACCACGCACCGGGAAGCCCGCCCGCGAGTTGCTGGACGACGAAAGGTGCAGAGGGCTTTGTGGGCGGAGGCGCATCCGTCTGGCCGGGGAATGCAGATTTCGGCTCCGATGTCTGCGCGTCAACCATGGACAACGTGGCAACCACCAACACGGCCAGCGCCGGGCCAAACGTCCTGGAAATGTGCATACAGAACCCCACCGTTCGGGCACCAATAAGGCTCAAGTCTGAAGGCTCATCAGAGATTGAGCATTTCAAACACGTGTTGGACCTTCGGTCGCCTGGTCAGCCGATCGTAAATGGGATCGGCCCCGTGTTCCATCTTTCTCCGCCCGCAAAACGCGAGCAAATCAGCTGCCTGCAGTGGCGCATAGCGCGTATCATTCCCAAAACAGATCGATGAAATGTCGTCTTTGAGCATCACGCCTGTTTTCCGGCGCGCGGCTTTGACGAGCGCGTAGAATTCCATGGCAATCGAATCGTTGTCGTCCACCGTCACGCTCAAGCGACTGTCACCCGGGATGAGCGCCTGCGTGCGCGACATGGCTCTCGCAAAAACGGCTGTCTTTGCGCTTTTTACGCGAGTGGCTTTGTGCTGGACGGTCGAAATGTGACAGCCGACGACGACACTGTGGAGGTCGACCGACGCGACGAGGGCCGCGAATGCCTCCAGAAGCTCCGGATCTTGACGATGGTCTACGGCGCGCAGATAGGGAATACCGTGCTCGGTGAGGGTCATCGCCCACTGATGCGCCAGCTTCACCCAGTCCATGTACCAACCCATCAGGCCACAAAAGGTGACGAACCGTTTGCCCCGAAACTGGTCGCGGTCGTCGATACAGGCGAGCCAGTTTCGGTCTTGTAGAGAGGCCAAGCGACACGAAGATAGCCGTGAAGTCGATCCTTTTCAAGGAAGGCTTGAGACTGAAGGCTTACGGCCTAAGGCTGACCATTCTCAAGCCACTCGGTCATCGAGAGGAGCGTTGTCCATGATATTGCTGCGACGGTTGATCGGACGGCCCTCGCCGCGACCTACGACGGCATCCGTGGTGACGGCTGGTATCGCGTTGATGCTGCTGACCAACAGCCTGGTCGCCCAGAGGACCACATTGCACTTGAACCCGGTCATCGACAAGCTGGCCAAAGGTCAGGCGGTGTTCGGTCTGATTACCGGCGATTTGTCTCTTGCCAACGCGAGAGCCGTTGCCCGCGCGCCGGTTGATTTCGTCTACGCCGACATGGAACACAACCCGCTGAACCTCGACGCCCTGCACATGTTTCTCGTGGGCATGTCGGACAAGGCGCTGGTTCTGAAAAAGGGCAACCTTCAGCCGAACGTCGCGCTGTTTGCAAGATTTCCACCCGAAGCGGATCAGTCTGCGTGGGTCGTCAAGCAAGCGCTCGACATGGGGTTGATGGGCGTCATTTTCAATGGCGTGGACACGAAAGCCCAGGCGCTCACCGCCGTGCAAAGCATGCGGTATCCACAACTGAAAGGTTCGCCGCATTTTGAGCCGGTGGGGAAGCGGGGTGCCGGCTCCGCCATTGCCACTTGGATTTGGGGCCTGAGCACTGATGAGTACGAAAGACGAGCCGACTTGTGGCCCCTCAACCCGGAGGGGGACTTGCTGGCCATCGTCATGATCGAGTCGGCTGAGGGGCTGAAGAACGTCGACGAGATCCTGTCGGTCCCGGGAGTGGGCATGGCCTTCATCGGCGCCGCCAATGATTTGCGTCTTTCTCTCGGCGTTCCGGCCAATTCCCCGGAGGTCGAGGCTGCCCGCCAGACGATTCTCAAAGCGTGTCTCGCCCGCAAAGTGCCCTGCGGAATCACAGCAACGAGCGCCGCTGATATGGCAAAACGACTCAAAGAAGGCTGGATGATGATCCGTACAACCGAGGACGTCATTCGCGAGGCGAAAAAATAGAAGACAGAATACAGAAGACCGAATGACGTTCAAAAATTTTATCAACGGCGAGTGGGTGCCCTCGCGAAGCGGTCAGATTTTCGCCAACGAAAATCCGGCGCTGAAGGGTAGTCATCTCGGCGAGTTCCAATTGTCGTGCCCAGACGACGTACGCGACGCGACTACTGCAGCTGGCGAGGCCTTCCGGGGGTGGCGGCGTCGAACGATTCCTGAGCGCCAACACTACATTGCTGAGTTCCTGCGATTACTGAAGGAGTCGCGCGGCGAGCTTGCGCGCATCGTCACGCTCGAAAACGGGAAGACGATCCGCGAGTCGCGGGCCGAAGTGGATTCGGCGCTCCTCGAAGGTGCGTACCACCTGAATCAGGTCGCAACGTTTGCCGGTCACGTTGGCCCTGGAGCGTTTCGCGATCTCACGACCTGGGTTCAGTACGAACCTCTTGGCGTCATCGGTGTGATCAGCCCGTGGAATTTTCCGATGAACGTCATGTGTCGGAAAACGTTGCCGGCATTGCTGACGGGGAACACCGTCGTGTTCAAGCCAGCATCGTTCACGCCCTGGTCTGGCATGTTCATGGCGCAGCTGTTCGAGCGTGCAAAGCTGCCGGCGGGAGTGTTCAATTGTGTGACGGGCCCTGGATCGTCATTGGGGAATTCACTTGTCGAGAACCCTCAGGTGCGGGCCATCTCGTTTACCGGGTCTACAACCGTTGGGCGTCAGATCCATGCCAAGGCTGCGGCCAACCTGACGCGCACACAGCTCGAATTGGGCGGGAAGAACGCCCTGATTGTCATGAACGACGCCGATCTTGGCGAAGCCGTCGACGCCGCGGTCACCGCCGGATTTTCCAATGCGGGCCAGTGGTGCACCTCCACCAGCCGAGTCCTTCTGCACCGCACGATTGCGAAACCGTTTCTGGAAATGCTGACACGTCGCTCGGAAAGCATGGTGGTGGGCGACGGGCTGCAGGAAACGACAGATATGGGGCCGGTGGCCGGGCCGCAACAACACCATGACATCTCGACGGCGATACGGCAGGCGGAAGAGGATGGCGCGCGTATCGTTGCCGGCGTGGGCCCTCTGGCGCCCGGCACGCCGGAAGGGTATTTCATCAGGCCAACTGTGTTTGTGGATGTCAGGCCGGAGACTACGCTGTTTCAAGATGAGGTGTTCGGACCGGTGCTGGCAGTGTGCGAATTCGACTCGCTCGGTGAGGCGCTCGAACTGGCCAACAACTCCGTGTACGGACTATCGTCTGCGATCTTCACGAGAGATCTGGTTGCAGCACGGTCGTACATTGATGGCATCGAGGCTGGCCTGGCGCACGTGAACATGCACACAGGCTACAAAGAACCGTCAATGCCGTTTGGTGGCATCAAGCTCTCGGGTGCCGGCTTGCCCGAAAACAGCCAGACGGGCTTGGAGTTCTTTGTCGATCGGAAAGCGGTGTATCTGCGGTAGGGAACTCCACCTTTCTGTAATTCTTTCTGTCGCGCAGCTTCGCTGCACCGTGAACAAGAGATTAAGAGGTCGGGAGAGTTTGTTGTTTGAACTGACTCCTGATCTTCTATCCTCGTGTGAAGGTCCGTGTGAGGAGAACGACCCCCCGGCGCTTCGCTGCACTGTGAACAAGAGGTTAAGAGGTCAGGAGAGTTTGTTGTTTGAACTGATTCCTGATCTTCTATCCTCGTGTGAAGGTCCGTGTGAGGAGAACGACCGCACCGGCGCTTCGCTGCACCGTGAACAAGAGACTAAGAAGTCAGGAGAGTTGATTGGTCGAAATGACTCCTGATCTTCTAGTCTCGTGTGTGAAGGTCCGTGTGAGGGGAACGACCGCGCACGGCGCTTCGCTGGACCGTGAACAAGAGATTAAGAGGTCAGGAGAGTTTGTTGGTCGAAATGACTCAAGATCTTCTAGCCTCGTGTTCAATTCGGGGATGTGAGTTTCAGTGTATACATCACGGTATCAGCGCCAGACGAATGCGTCACACGGATTTCGTAGGTGCCCCCGGCAGTGACATTCGCGGTGACTTCTTCCTGCATCGGACCCGTCAAGGCTGAACGTGCCAGAGGTGTCGAGCCGCCTGTTTGAAACACGGAGACGTCGAGATCTGCCGGGCTGATCGATTCCCACCGGAGGGTGGCTTCGATGGGCCCGTTGTTATGAACGGGAATCGCAATGATCCGACACGGCTTCATCGCCACGCCATCGCTGCACGTCCCGTCGCCGCCGCCGATGCTTCCTGTCAAGGTGTGACTGAGCGTTGCTGGAATCGGGCGCAGCTGAAAATCTGTGGTGATATTCCCGGTCGCGGCCAGCCGACGTGAGGTTGTCACGTATCCATCAGCAGAGACGTTAACCGTGACCTCGGCCGATGGCAATCCGGCGATTGTGTAGAACCCCACGGAATTGGACACAGCCATCCGGCTGCTGTCGGCAATCGTCACCAGTGCGCCGCCGATCCCGGTGTGCGTCGTCGGCACCGACTCGGTGACGCGCCCTGTCAGTGTGAACTCGGTTGGCGTCGGAGCGGGCGTCGGACCCGGCGTCGGTTGCGGCGATGGGCCGGTAGGGGGCGTCAGCGGAGGGCCCCCGTCATCGCATCCGGTCGCGACGATGCTGCTAAACGAAAGAAGTACCACAAAAAGAAGACTTTTCATTCCTGCAATCCGCCTTGATCTGCTGATCAACTCCGCAATCTGCGCTCGCAGGACAGTGCAAGAGCCGGACCCGTTGCTGCAACCTGGTCCTTCAGCACGGGTTGGTTATGGTTTCGTTGACGCGATGTGTCGCAGCCCCTGACGTGCCTCTATACATGGCACCGACAACTGCATCAAATCTCTACAGTGGCGCTCCGAACCGCATCCCTTTTTAAAGTGTGCAGCGTGCCTCAGCGCCCTCCGCGTCACTCTGCGTTAAGTTTTTTGAACTGAGGCGCGACGTTTGGAGCTCAACAGGGGCGGTTCACGCAGGAGGAACGAGAACCGAGCAAAAAATGCGTATCGATCAAGACTCGCAGGGTGTGGGCATCCATTTCGATCCGTCGGGTTCTCGCTTGAAATGGGTGCTTGTGATGAACTGCTGGTTCAGATATCGGGGATCTTCAACGATGGTCAACACCGTTAACCAATCAGTCTCGTACGCGGACAAGCGATCGAAATATTCCGTCACGACGGTGTCCTCGCTGTAAGGCACGCCGTTCTTGCGCAGATACCCCGCCCGCAGGTTGGTGGTGACGACCTTCAATGCTCCGATCCGTGGCGGCGCGGTGGCGAGACTGACACCCAATCCCCCTCGGGCAGTGATGAGGTCCCATTCGGCTACGGAGTAACCCTGCCACGTGCGATCGGCCGGCGGCTGTCCCTTGCCGAAATGCAGAACCCGTGTTTGCTGACCGGCGTCGGTGTCGATTTTCAATGTCGTGTCATTGTCCCACCGAACGCGGAGCCGACCGGGCACGCGCATAATGGCCGCCGCGCCGTATGGCTTGCACCCGTCGCGTGCCGACTGCGCCGGATCCCAGGTGTCCGCGATCTTCCGCCCCTCGGCACTGAGCGGCACGCTCGAATAGTCGCCTTTGCGAGGGACCACCATTCGCCAGCGCCAGTCTTCGGTGACAATCGAAACCCAGTTGCCGGTGAGATCGAACGGGGCGGCCGCCCGGGGAGTGGGAGGAGTCTTGGGGGGCTGTTGCGCAGCGGCCACGCCAACCAAAGCCATGGACAGCAATGAGGCGACGGCAAGCACAAGGTTTTTCATCCAGCTCCGTTCGTCCAGCCTTCGCTCGATGTTCTTGAGCGAGCTTCGGCTGGCAAGCCTTCAGCGAAGGCTGTCCACCGTAGCCGGGCAACCGGGCGACCCGGCGGAGGTGGACGCTTCATTTCTTGCTCAAATCCCTGTATGCCGCTTCGACAAACATGTCCGTCGTCCACGGGCCGGTTGTGGCGCCGTATCGGCCGTCGTACTCGAAAGTCGGCCGTGCCGCCTTCACTTGGTCGAGCGTCAGCCCCTTCTGGATCAGAGACTGAATCCGATCGCGGATGATCGTGACCATGTCCCGGTACTCGACGACGTCGGCCTCGTCGCCGAGCCGGCCGTGGCCAGGGATCACCATAGTTCCGCCTTCCTGCCAATCTTTTGGAATCGTGATGTCAATGATGCGATTCAAGCCTGCAATGACGCCGTTGAGGCTCCCGCCATTCGCAACGTCGAACAGCGGATAGCCCGTCGTGACGAAGATGTCGCCCGTGACCACCACATCAGAACGTCGAAAGAAAACAAGACTGTCGCCGTCGGTGTGTGCAGCCGGCGATGGATGAATCAGCTGGATCGCCTCACCATTGGAAAACACTTCTTTTGACTCGCCCGGATACCCTTCGGTCGGCCAGGCACCGACCGGCATGGTTGGCTGTCGTCCCGAAGGCTTGCCAACCGAGAACAGCACCGCTTCGTGCGCGAGGACGAGAGCACCTGGGCCCGGACTGTCGGACGGACGGCCACCTGCACGGGCGCTCCCTGCCTTCGCGAGTGTTTCGTTGCCGCCCATGTGATCGGGATGCGCATGCGTATTGAGGATGAAACGAATCGGCTTGTCAGACAACTGTCGGATTGCCGCAATAACCTTGTCGTTGACGGCGCCCGAACCAGAATCCACGAGCAGCACGCCGTCATCCCCGATCTGAACAGCGATGTTGCCGCCGGCGCCGGCAAGCAGGTAGACGTTGCCCTGAACCGGTAAGACCTGGATTTCGTCGCCGGGTCGACTCGGATCGGCACTGCGCCCCTCCGTATTGCGAACCCGCTCACCAGGCGCGCGGTTGCGAGCGTCGATTGCGACGGCCCCGCGCTGCAATGTCGAAGCAAACTCCGGATACGTGGTGTCCGCGCCACCACGCGCTCCTTCCGCGGGAACACCGCTATACGCGAGAAACTCCTTGATGTGGTCCGTCTGGTCCGGCAAATAGTGCGGCACCGAGCCTTTCGGGCGCCCTCCAAGCTCGTCGACGATCTGGGCCGGCCCGCAATTGCCCCAGGCGTTCGCGTTTGCCGACAAACTGAGAACGAAGTTGGTGGTCCGGATGAACGGCTCGGCAAGAAATACCGGGTCGTTGATGAAGGTGACCACCAACAGATAGTCACCGTAGCGGGTGAAGTGCTCCCTCATCATGGCCAGGTCGCTCGTCGGAGCACCGTTACGCTGTAGCCAGCCGGTCTTGATGTGCGTGGTTGAAACGACCAACGTATTTCGTTCCCAGGTTCCAGTCGAGAATCCTCCCCACGTGTGCGGCGCCAGTTCCGAAGGGTGCGGTCGCCCATCCATCCAAATCGTGCGAGGCCGCCCGTAACTGCCATGAAGGCTGTACGCCTGGAGCTGGCCGGAAACCGGATCGATGACTTTTTGAAATCGAATGGTTGCCGGTCCGCGCAGCGCGTACGTAGCAACGTGCGGAATGCACTGACGCTCGGGAAGAGATCGGGCGGCTTCATCCCAGCTGTGACCCTTGCGCCAGCCCGCTTCGTTGAACGGCAGTCCCGTATAGTCAGCGAGCCGCATGCCTCCGCGATGCGGGAGGTCTTCGTGAAACGTGCCCGCCCACTCGCCGGCCAGATCGATTTGCGCAAGCGCCGGGTCACCGAACGACAGCAAGAGCGCCATGACGAGCGGGGCGGTCGCCGAAAACCTGAGGGACATCTAACGAACCGGCTCGATTCGCAAAATTGTTCCGTCCTCGTCAACGCCCGAGGATCGCGTTTCTGTGGCGACATAGAGCAGTCCGTCGGGTCCCTGCTGCACGTCTCGAATCCGCACGTTCAACTGCGCGAGCAAGGGTTCGCGTCGCTCGGCCTGCACAGGTTGGTTGAACGATATCCGTTGCAGTTGCTTGCCGTTGAGCGCACCAACGAAGAGACTCCCTTGCCAGGCCGGAAAGCGGTCGCCTGTATAGAACATGATGCTCGAGGGGCTGATGGAAGGTACCCAGAAGATCCGTGGATTCTCCATGCCAGGTCGCGACCAGGGTTCCTCCGACACAAGCGTCCCGGTGTAGTTTCGGCCGAGCGACACCAGCGGCCAGCCATAGTTCCGTCCGGGCCGGAGAATGTTGACCTCGTCTCCGCCGAGCGGCCCAATCTCTGCCTGCCACAACTCGCCGGTCTCTGGATGGAACGCCAGTCCGTACCCGTTGCGATGTCCGTACGTAAAGATTTCCGGCTTTGCGCCCGCACGCCCCACGAACGGATTGTCCGGCGGGGCGCTGCCATCATCTCGAAGCCGCAAGGTCTTACCGACGTGAGTGCCGAGATCCTGCGCTTTCATTCGAAGACTATTGTCTTCGGTGCCCACGCAACACAATCTGTCGCGATCGCCAACGGTCAAATAGAGTGTGCCATCCGGCCCAAAGAGCATCCGTCCCGCGAGGTTGCCCGACGTCTCCCAGGCTTCGGCGACGAATATCTCGCGGACATCGGAGAGCGTCTTGCCATCGAGACGCCCCCGTGCGAGCGCCATCGTATTGCCGCGCTCACCCCACTTGGGATACGAGAGATATACAAAATGGTTCTGTGCGAACTGGGGATGCACGGCGACAGAATGAAGAAGATCTCCCTCTTTGGCTTCGGGCACCGGCTCGGCCACCCAAGCCGCTTGAGGGTCGAGAACGCCGTCGCGGACGATCCGCAGCCGGCCGCCGCGCTCGGCAACGAGCATCGTGCGTCCGTCTGGCAGAAAGGCAATGCTCCAGGGGTGCACGAGTCCGGTTGCGACGGTCACGACTCGGATCCGCTGCTTGGCGTTCGTGTCGAATTCAACCGCGTTGTCGGGAGCGCGTGAAGGCGGATCCTGGCCGGCACCGCCGGCGGTGACAACCAGGACGGACGTCAGCGCGGCGACGAGGTACGCCGTTCGGAAGGGCGGGTTCATTGGAAATCCTGTTTCTGCGGCAGGCCTGACCAGCCTACGCCAAGGCTACGGCAGTCCGCCGAAGCTTTACGCGAAGGCGGAAGGCCTGCGCTACGCTCTAGCGTGTCCCTTTGCCAGAGTATTCGACCTCAGTGACTTCCTGTTTCCACTGTGTCATGCCACCGAAGCCCACGGTCACCTGGGTCATGACCTGACCCGGCGCCGCGCCGTGCCAATGCAACACGTTTGGTGCGGTGTACAACGCGTCGCCCGTGGCAAGCTCTTTCATTGCCTCTCCCTGCTTCTGCGCGCGCCCGAGTCCTTTCTCTACAAGAATCAACTGGCCATTCGGATGGCTGTGCCAGTACAGTCCGCGCCGCCGGTTCGAACTGCACGCGTCCAATGGTCAGATCCTTACTGTCCGGCCGTGTGACATTCCCGGTGAAAGTCGTCGCGGCGGGTGCTGCGGGAGGAGTCTGCTGAGCCTGCTGACTACCCCAGACACTCGGACCGACAAAAAGCAGAACCGGCGTCAAGAGCAACGTCAGTCGGTGCACTGGAACTTTCATGACAAACCTCCTCTATTAGGGGGATAGGGGGGATATGGAGGATGGGGAAGATGGGGCCCCATCCATCCTATGCCTGCGCATCCGCCTTATGCCTGCCTATGCATAATGAGGTGCCGATCGTAACCCAACGTCTCGACCCAGCCCAGAATTTTGAGGGCGACCACTCAGGAAATGGGTCGTGCCCCGGCTTGCCTCACGAGTTGTTCCAGCACCTCGTAGGGCTGGGCGCCCACCACACGAGCGTGACCGCTCGCAAACGTTGGGACGCCGGTGACACCTTCCCGGCGCGACTTCGCCCAATCCGCATCGACCGCTTCCTTAAAACGCCGATTTTGCAACACGTCACGTGCGCTCGCGGCCGCAAGCCCAACCGATTGGGCGACATCGAGGAGAACCGTGAGGTCTCCGATGTTGCGACCCTCCGCAAAGTACGCGCGATAGATGGCGTCGTGAATGGATTCGGAGCCGGGTTGAGTCTCGGCCCACTTGCCGAGCTCCTGGGCGAGGCGACTGTTGTAGGTGTGCGTTCGAGGGACGTGCGGCAGTCCTTCGGCATCCAGAAGCCGGTCGAGACGCGCGTGAATCGGTCCCAGGTCGCGTCCGGCGAACAGATCGGCGAGCGAAAGTCCCTCTCGAGGCGTCTCCGGATGAAGAGGGAAATGCACCAGCTTCACGTCGATTTCAAAATTCTGCTTCAGTTTCTCAATACGCCCGGTACCTGAGGTAGCACCAGGGTCAAACGTAGTCCGAGAAGACTTCCAGCGTGATACGGTCGGCCATCGTAGCCACTCCTTCACTGAGAGTCTACTGCCACGATGGCCGTCTTTGCCTAGAAGTAGGTCTTCAAGCCCGCGGTGAGTGCCAACCCTGAGGGATCCTGGCCGCCCTGAGCATTGCCCAGGATGTGATAGCGTGCTTCTCCCTTGAACGTGACCGTGCGGTTGAAGAAGTACTCCATACCGCCGCCCAGGTTGAATCCGGCCTTCGTTTCGGAACTGCCAAACGGTTGATCATTGTCCTTGAATTGCAGGAAATACGCACCGACACCGGCGCCCACGAAGGGATGCCACCGGCCGCCCTCCCAGTTGTAGTTCACGTCGAGTCTGAGCGGAACCTGCCGCAGGGAATCGACCGATTCGGAGCGATAACTGGGATCCGTCAACCCGAAACTCGTGCGCAAACTGACGCGTGGGGTGATGTAGTACTCGAGGAGCGCGTTCACGAGCAGAGCATTGTCGAACTGACTATCCGCTGGGACGTAGGCCCCAACGTCGACCCCCACGGCGGTCTGGCCCGTGTGGGGCACTTGTCGTTCCTGAGCATCCACTCCTGCAGGGAACATCAAGCAAGCGCCGAGCACCAACAATCCGAGAAATCGTTTTGACATCTCGTTCCTCCTGTCCGTGTGGCAGGGCGTTGCGACAGTCGAGGGTTCCAACAGCAAAGCGAGTGCCCCGTGAGGCACGCTGCCCCTAGCGTGTTGGTACCACGCGGTTTACCGGGCGTTGCGATGACGTCAGAACCGTGTCACCACGTGCATGCATGTGGTGCACTGAGCGAGGCTGGTTGTAGCGGTGATGGACAGAATTCGGGATCAGGCGAGCAGTTCACCTCGTAAGACAGTAATGGCCTGACCGCTGAGACATACCCGGTTGCCTTGCAAACGTACCTTCAAGGCGCCGCCGCGAGCAGAGATTTGCCTTGCGACAAAGTCGTCTTTGTTGAGCACACGACTCCAGAAGGGCGCGAGACAGCAATGTGCCGATCCCGTGACCGGATCTTCGTCGATGCCGGCCCCTGGAGCGAAGAAGCGCGACACGAAATCACAGGCTCCCGTGCGTGACGTGCTGGTAACGATCACACCACGCGAACCGATTCGACGAAGACTGCCAAAATCAGGTTGCACATTGAGCACCGCATCCTCGCTGTCCACTTGCACCAAGTAGTCGAAGGCGCTCTTTCCAACGTACAAGGGGGTCACGCCCAGGGCTTCGAGGAGACCCGGCGGGGGATCGATGGGTTCAGCGGGCGTGGCCGGAAAATCCAGCTCAATCCAGTCGCCGCGTCGCACAGCTGTCAGCAGTCCGCTGCGGGTGTGGAAGCGGGCGGTTTCGGTCGAGGCCAGCTGTCCCGTCTCCCATAACACATGCGCGCTTGCGAGCGTGGCATGCCCGCACAAATCGATTTCGACCGTCGGTGTGAACCACCGCAAATCAAATCCGTCAGATCGTGTGCGGAGAAATGCGGTCTCCGCCAAATTCATTTCGCGTGCGACCTGCTGCATCCACACCTCGTCGCGGGGCTCGCTCAAGACGCAGACGGCCGCCGGATTTCCAGCGAACGGTACCGACGTAAAGGCATCGACCTGCGTAATTGGCTGAGGCATGGACAAACCCTCCGGGGCGAACTCGCCTGCAATTCTCGAATCGCGTCCTGGCTATCGGAGCCGCACGCGGACGCCAACGCCAACGTGATAGAGATACGTCGCCAGCTGGTCGTTGAAAGAGTTATCTGACTGCCGCGGCACGAACAGCAAACGAAACTGAGGCACGACCGAGACACGGGATGATACGCGAGCTACCAGTTCGGCACCTGCCACCAGCGTGAGATCGGCGAGCTCTCTCGTGTCGGTGAACGTGAAGAGCGGCGGATCACTTGGAAGCTGACCGAACGCTCGCGTCCGGCGCGTGGTCGTGGTCCGCGACCAGACGTTTCCGGCGCCAAATACGCCTGTCAATTGAGTACGTCCTCGGTCCGCCCGTACGAGGACAAGGCCCACGAGACTCACGTCGCGGTGATCGCTATCCCAAGTCGACGCGTCGCGGCTCCACGTCTGATGGACATGGAAGGTGCGCGGCAGCGTGAACTCTCCTCCAAAACCAAGGTGCGGTGTCACGAACGCGCCCGCGACGAACAGACCTTCCGGGGCTGATCCCTGGATTCCCGGACGAAGAATGCTGGGATTGCCTGGTGAGTCCTCTCCAGATCTTCGAGATGGTCACTCCGACGGCGCCGCCAGCGAACCACTCGATTTTTGGGACCACGGATGCCGAAACCTGCGCTCGTGCCGAGACAGGAACGAGCAAGCATGAGGCAGCAAGAATGGTCACGCGAACGAGGGTGCGCATTCGTGCAATGGTGTGCAGCACCGAGCGCTTACATGCGCGTCGGTTCCATACGCCGCCGATGGTCTCACGATCAAGGCGGTCGTGATGATTACATTCCTGTCTCTTGTTCAAGTCACCACCAGTGCTTCGTGCTCGATAAATCCGCCATGTTCTTCTGGCTGACCATTTGCGTGCAGCTCATGGGCTGTCGGCGGGTCGGCCGCGGTGTCGACGGTCCGTTCTGCCGGAATTCGCGGGACGCGTCAAGCTGGAGGGATGATCAATGTCGAAGACAGATTCATGGGGTGATCCGGAGCCGCGCGAGCAGAGGAGCTCATCATATCAGGGGACACGCGTTGTGGAAGAGCGGCGACTGGCTGCCTGGATTGGAAAGTCCCTCGTCGTTCAGGGCAAGGTCATCTGCAACCAGGATCTGACGATTGACGGCCAGGTCGACGGTACGATCGATCTGGGACAGCACGGGCTGACGATTGGTGCGGGAGCCAAGATCAAGGCGAATCTCGTGGCCAAGACGATCACCATCAGCGGCGCCGTGACCGGTAACGTCACCGCCACCGAGAAGGTGGACGTCCGCTCGACGGGCGTCGTGGAGGGAGACGTCAAGGCGGCGCACCTGCAGATGTCCGAGGGCGCCATGATTCGAGGCCACGTGGACGCCAGCCGCAAGAGGGCGGCCGCCGCCGCGGCCAATCGCGAACAAGAGGCACCTCGCGCGCCGCGTCGCGAGGAGCCGTCAGAGGTCTCTGCGTAAACGGACGCCTACCCTCACAAGAGATTCAGAGATCAAGAGAATTGTTCGCAAAAGCTCTTGATCTCCTGTTCTCCTGTTCTTCTCCTGTTCCTGTTCGGCACTCACCCCGGTTGCCTCCTGTTCCAAACCAACGCCGATCCGCGTTTGCATTTCGGGGCGCGTCCTGAATAGATTTACAGGCAGAGGTTTTCACGATGAAAGCCGCCGCTCCCGACAAATACGGTTGGAACGCGACCTGGTGACGACAATCTGGCTCGTCATCGGCCTGGCGATCGTGGTCTGGGCCGTGATCGTGTTCAACCGCCTCGTCCGGTTGCGCAATCAGATGAGGTCCGCCTGGGCCGACATCGATGTGCAACTCAAACGCCGACACGATTTGGTGCCGCAGTTGGTGGCGGCTGTCAAAGGTTATGCCGGTCACGAGCGCAACACGCTCGAAAAGGTCACCGAGCTGCGAACGCAGGCGGTCTCGCTCAAGAGTCCCACTCGACTGGGCGAAGTCGAGTCAGCCCTCGAGAAGGCTCTGGCCGGGGTGATGGTTCTGCAAGAAGCCTATCCCAACCTCAAGGCGAACGAGACGTTCCTCCAGCTGCAGCGCGATCTCGTGGAGGTCGAGGATCACCTGCAGTACGCCCGCCGGTTCTACAACGGATCAGTCCGCGACTATCACAACGTCATTCAGCGCGTGCCCGATCTGATCGTGGCTCGCGCGTTCGGGTTTGGCGCGGCCGAATTCTTTCAAGCCGGTGAAGAAGACCGGCCGGCTGTGCCAGTGGAGCTTTCTCGATGAGGCGCTGGCTGCTATTTCCGTTTTCAGTTCTCCGAATTCCGTTATCCGTGCCTGTTTGGCGTTTTCTCGATCCGTCTGACTCGATAACGCATGTGCAAGAACGGAAAACGGACTACAGAAAACTGAGAACTGTTCTAGTGCTGGCTTGCACGCTGGCACCGGCCCTGGCCGCTGCCGACGAGGGCATTCGCTCCTACGAGATCGATGTCGAAGTCAGAGGCGACGGCAGCATCGATGTGACCGAGCGGATCTCGGTGCGGGCCGAGGGCAGTCAGATCCGCCGCGGTATCTACCGCGACTTCCCAACACGCTATCGGGATCGCTACGGGAACCGGGTGGTCGTTGGCTTCGAGCTCGTCGACGTGCGGCGCAACGGCGAACCGGAACCGCACTTTACCGAGAGGATGGCGAATGGGATCCGCATCAACACCGGTAACGACAACTTTCTGAGAGTGCCGGCCGACTACACGTTCACGGTGACGTATCGCACTACCCGGCAAATCGGATTCTTTGCCGACCACGACGAGCTGTACTGGAATGCCATCGGGACCGGGTGGATCTTTCCGATCGATCAGGGGACGGTCGAGGTTCGCCTTCCCGATCCGGTGCCCGTGGAAAAGATGTCGGCGGAAGGCTACACGGGACCGCAAGGTGCCCAGGGTCGCGCCTACGCCGCGGAATTGCCTGCGCCCGGCCTGGCGAGGTGGCGCCTGAGGGCACCGCTGGGGCCCTACGAAGGCTTCACGATCGTTCTCAGTTTTCCGAAGGGCATTATCCCGGAGCCAGGCCGTGGCCAACGGCTGTGGTGGCTGCTGGCTGATAACCGCGGGGTGCTCGTTGCACTGACGGGCTTTGCCGGCCTGCTGGTTTTCTGCGTGCGCCGCTGGCGGCAGGTCGGGCGCGATCCGCGAGGGGGCGCCGTTATTCCCCGATACGAACCGCCGGAGGGACACACGCCAGCGGATCTGCGCTATATGCGGCGGATGGGCTACGACACGCGCTGCTTTTCAGCGGAAGTGCTGGCGATGGCTGTGGCCGGGCCACGTACGCATCCATAAGGAAGACGGCTGGTTCAAAGATGGCTGGTGGCTGGAGCGCACGGGGCCTGAAACGAGCCGCTGATCGATCGCAGCCAGCGCACCTTGTTCGATCTGTTGTTCCCGGACGGCAAGGCGCGCCTGGATCTCAAGAAGGCCAACGCCACCACGATTGCGGGAGCGCGGCAGGCTCATACCCGCGCGCTCGAGCAGGAGCTGCACCCTCGTTACTTTCAGCGCAACACCGGAAGTGTTGTGTGGGCATTGGCAATCGGTGGGGCCACGGCCGCGCTCGCATTTTTCGTCGCAGCCGGTGCCGGGATTCCCGCGATTGTCCTGATTCTCGTGGCGATGGCCGTGACGATTGTCGCGTTCGTGCGTCTCGTGCGCGCACCGACCAAAGATGGCCGTAGGCTGCTCGACGAGATCGAGGGTCTGAAGTTGTATTTGAGCGTTGCCGAGCGCGACGAGCTGGAACGCATGCCCGGGCCGGGGGGTCCTCCAGTGCTTGATGCCAGGCGATATGAAATGTTGCTTCCGTTTGCGGTCGCGCTGGAAGTGGAGGATGCCTGGACGACGAAGTTCACGGCAGCCGCGGGCGCTGCCGCCGCCGCTGCGGCCACGGCGGGCATTTCGTGGTACCACGGTGGCAGCGTTTCGGATCTTGGCAGCCTGACTCACGCCGTTGGCAGCAGTTTGAGTTCACAGATAGCGTCGGCCTCGAGTCCCCCTGGGTCGTCGAGCGGCGGCGGTGGCGGAGGATCTTCCGGCGGCGGCGGTGGCGGCGGCGGTGGCGGAGGACGCTAGAAGAAAGTTGAAAGTGCAAAGGTCAAAGTGGATAAGTAGCGCATACTTGTCTACTTACTTTGCACTTTGAACTTTAAACTTTGAACTTTACCATGCTGCACGCCTTCGTGACGGGGGGAGCCGGATTCATTGGCAGCACGCTGGTCGATCGCCTCCTGGACGAGGGGCACACGGTCGTAGCCTTCGATAACTTCTCGACGGGCCAGGCACGTTTCCTCGAAAGCGCCAGGCAGCGGAGCGGATTCGAGCTCGTGCGTGGCGACACGCTCGACCCGCCAGCCGTCGTTGCGGCGATGCGCGGGGCCGACACCGTGTTTCATCTGGCCGCGAATGCTGACGTCCGGTTCGGTACCAATCACCCGCGGCGGGACCTCGAACAAAACACCATCGCGACGTTCAACGTTCTCGAAGCCATGCGTGCCAATGGCATTCGCCGCATCATGTTTGCGTCGACGGGATCGATTTACGGCGAGGCCCCGGTCATTCCGACCCCCGAGAACGCACCTTTTCCGGTGCAGACATCTCTGTATGGTGCCTCGAAGCTGGCCGGCGAAGGTCTGATTCAGGCGTACTGCGAGGGTTTCGGGTTCCAGGCGTGGATCTTCCGGTTCGTGTCAATCCTGGGCGAGCGCTATACCCACGGGCACGTGTTTGATTTCTACAAGAGCCTCAAAGTCGATCCGACGCGTCTGCGCGTCCTTGGTAACGGACGGCAACGAAAATCCTACCTCTACATCCAGGACTGTCTCGATGCCATGCTGCTCGCGATGTCGCGGGCCGGCGAGAACGTGAACATCTTCAACCTTGGCACCGATGAATACTGCCTGGTCAACGATTCGATCGGGTGGATCACCGAGCGGCTGGGAGTCTCACCCGTGTTGGAGTACACGGGCGGCGAACGCGGCTGGATCGGCGATAATCCGTTCATCTATCTCGATACCTCCCGCATTCGTTCGCTTGGCTGGAATCCCCACCTCTCGATCAAAGAGGCTGTCGTGCGGACGTTGGACTACCTCCAGACGAATCCGGCACTGCTCGAGATGCGCGCATGAACGTTGCGGTTCTGGGACTGTGGCACCTGGGGTCGGTCACGGCTGCCTGCATGGCTGCGGCGGGTCATTCGGTCACGGCGTTCGATCCGAACCCAGCCACGGTCGAAGCGCTCGCAGGTGGGCGGCCGCCGGTCGCGGAACCGGGGTTACCGGAGCTCATTACGCGCGGGCTGCAGTCTGGCAATCTGCGGTTTACCACCGCTCTTCCCATGGCAATCCGGACCGCAGAGGTCGTCTGGGTGGCGTTTGACACGCCGGTCGACGAGGAAGATCGAGCGGATCGTGGATATGTCGAGAAGCACGTGCAGGCCGTGTTTCCACATCTGGCCGATCATGCGGTCGTGGTGCTGTCGTCGCAGCTTCCCGTTGGAACGGTTCGGAAGCTCGAGCAGGCCTGGTCCAAGGTTGCCGACGGACGGACCGTCTCGTTCGCCAGTGCTCCGGAGAACCTGAGGCTCGGAAACGCGATCGAAGTATTCACCATGCCCGATCGCATTGTCGTCGGCGTGCGCGACGAGCAGGCCCGCCAACGGATGGCGGCGCTCCTTTCGCCAATCGGCGCTCGGATCGAGTGGATGTCGATCGAATCGGCCGAAATGACCAAGCACGCGGTGAACGCATTTCTGGCGACGTCAGTGACCTTTGCCAACGAGCTGGCGGCGATTTGCGAGCGTGCAGGTGCCGATGCCAAGGAGGTCGAGCGTGGGCTTCGCACCGAGCGCCGGATCGGGCCTTACGCGTATTTGTCGCCCGGCGGGGCATTCGCTGGTGGAACGCTGGCGCGGGATGTCGCGTTCTCTGCGGGCGCTCGGCAACGAGCTTGGACAACCCACGCCGTTGATGGATGGCGTAGTGGCCAGCAACGCCCAGCACAGTTTGTGGGCCCGCCGGCGGCTCGAGACCGACATCGGCAGTCTTGCCGGGCGGAAGGTTGCGGTTTGGGGCCTCACGTACAAAGCCGGCACGGACACGATTCGACGATCGTCATCGATTGAACTGTGCCGCTGGCTCGTCGGTCAGGGAGCCAGAGTGCACGTGCACGATCCAGCCGCCACCGGGCTTCCGGACGATTTGCCGGTCATACGGCACCAGGATCCGCTCGACGCGGTCACTGAAGCCCATGCGCTCGTGGTTGCAACCGATTGGCCGCTGTACCGGGATATCGATATCGAACGCCTGGCGACCGTGGCGCCGGACCTGCTCGTCCTCGACGCCAATCGATTCCTCGGGTCCACGCTGGGAAGCGACGCTCGCTTCCGGGTCGTGGCTGTAGGTCAACCGCAGGTATGAGCGTGTCGCTCGCAGGTCGCAACGCCGTGATCACAGGAGCCAGCCAGGGTCTGGGACTTGCGATAGCCGACGCGTACGTCGCGGCCGGCGCCGGCGTCCTGTTGTGCGCGCGGAGCGAGGCGCACCTCGACGAGGCCCGGCAGTCTGTGGCGGCCAAGGCAGATCCAGGTCAGGTTGTCGAGGCTGTGCGTGCCGACGTCTCGAGCCCACAGGATGTGGCGCGACTGGCGCGCGCGGGCGCTCGAGCTGTTTCCGCAGGTACACGTGCTCGTCAACAATGCCGGCATCTACGGTCCCATTGGTCCAAGTGAGGACGTCGATTGGGGCGAGTGGGCACGCGCGATGGAGATCAACGTGTACGGCTCGGTGCTCCCGATCCGTGCGCTGCTCGGGCATTTCAAGCAGCACCGCTACGGCAAAATCGTTCAACTGTCGGGAGGGGGCGCCACGAACCCCTTGCCAAACATCAGCGCCTACGCTGCGTCGAAGGCGGCGATCGTGCGGTTTGCCGAGTCGCTCGCGCTCGAATTGAAGACCGTTCCACATCGACGTCAATACCATTGCGCCCGGTGCGCTGAACACGCGCATGCTCGACGAGGTGCTCGCGGCGGGACCCGACGCGGTGGGTCGTGAATTCTACGATCGCATGGTCAGGACCAAGGCCCAGGGAGGCACACCCCTGGAGCGCGGCGCGTCGCTGGCGGTCTATCTCGGATCGTCGTTGAGCGACGGCATTACCGGCCGGCTCCTGAGCGCCGTCTGGGATCCCTGGGAGCATCTCGCCAATCGCCGGGATGATCTCGATGCCAGTGACGTGTACACGCTGCGCCGCATTGTTCCGAAGGACCGTGGTTTTCCGTGGGGGGACCGCTGAATCCCGTTCCCGGTGTCGCCATCGTCGGGTGTGGACGGATCGGCGCAAAGCGAGCCGCAGCGCTCGCGGGCGCGCGTCTCGTCGCATGCGCAGACACCGTGCCAGCGCTCACGCCATTGAGCTGGCCGCCAGCATGCCGGGCGCCACCGCGATCCCGTGCTGGGAAGACGCGATCGTTCGCCCTGACGTCGACATCGTGATCGTGGCCACGACGAATGATTGGTTGACACCTGTCAGCGTGGCAGCGGTCGAATGCTGGAAAGCACGTGCTGGTCGAGAAACCTGCTGCGCGTACCGTGTCAGAACTCGATCAGCTCATTCAGGCGGCTCGACAGCACGACCGTCGGGTAAGGGTGGGATTCAACCATCGCTATCACCCTGCGCTGCGTGAGGCGCGAACGCTTGTGGATGCGGGCGCCGCTCGGACCGCTGATGTTCGTCAGGGGTCGGTATGGGCATGGCGGTCGCCTCGGCTACGAGCGCGAGTGGCGAGCCGATCCGCAAAAGGCCGGTGGGGGCGAGCTCATCGATCAAGGTGTTCACCTCATCGACCTGGCGAGCTGGGTGCTTGGCGGGCCTTTTACCGAGGTGCACGGAGTTGCGACGACATACTTCTGGAACATGCCGGTAGACGACAATGCGTTCCTGACTTTGAGAACCTGCCGGCGGGCAAACCGCGTTCCTGCACGTGAGCTGCACCGAATGGAAGAATCTCTTTTCTCTCGAGATCTACGGTCGCGACGGCAAGATTGCGATCGACGGCCTTGGCGGCAGCTACGGCATCGAGCGCCTCACGCATTACCGCATGCTGCCGGAGATGGGACCGCCAGAGACCACGGTTCGCGAATATCCCGGTGAAGATCTCTCCTGGTCGCTGGAGTTCGACTGAATTGTTGGAGGACGTGCGCCTCGGCCGGGAGCCTTCGGCAGGTCTCGACGCCGCGCGCCGACGCTCGCGGTCGTGGAACAGGTCTACGAGCAGAGCGAAAAAACATCACGCAGAGGACGCGGAGGCACAGAGGCCGCAGGGTAATTTCCTTAGATCTCTGCGTTCCTCGGCGGCCACCGCGAACTCTGCGTACGGCCCCTGAGCTTGCACGGCTGACCGGAATGATCATCACGCGGAGTCCTCTTCGAATCACACTCGGTGGCGGCGGCACCGATCTGCCCTCGTACTATCGCGACCACGAAGGGTTCCTCATCGCGGCGGCAATCGACAAGTACGTCTACGTCACGGTGATGCGGCCGTTTACGCCAGGAATCTATTTGAAGTACTCGAAGCTCGAACATGTGGCGACCGCAGACGATGTCCACCATCCGATCATTCGAGAGGCCATCAAGCTCGTCGGATTCAGAACGCCGCAGATTGAAATTACCACCCTTGCCGACATCCCCGCGGGCACGGGACTCGGATCGTCGGGAAGCTTTACCACGGCCCTCGTCAAGGCGCTGTACGCTCACCGGCGTCGACTGCTGCACCCGAATGAGCTGGCGGAAATTGCGTGTGAGATCGAGATCGAGCGGCTCAAAGAGCCGGTCGGCAAGCAGGACCAATACATTGCCGCGTACGGCGGCCTGACCTGCTTCACGTTTTGCAAGGACGGTCGCGTCGAGGCAGAGCCCCTCAAGCTGTCCATGGACACGATGTTCAATCTCGAGGACAACCTGCTGCTGTTTTTTACCGGGTTCTCCAGAAACGCCGGCAGCCTTCTCACCGACCAGGAACGTCGCACCGTTCGAGCACGACCGTGAAATGCTGCGGCAACCTGCACGACGTCAAAGAGCTTGGGACCCGCAGTCGCGCCGCGCTCGAAAAGGGCGACACGATGGTATTCGGCGAGTTGATGCACGAACACTGGGAACAGAAGAAACGCCGATCGCGTGGCCTCACCAGTCCCCAGATCGATGAGTGGTACGAGCTCGGCCGCAGGAACGGGGCGATCGGCGGTAAGCTGGTGGGCGCTGGCGGCGGGGGCTTCCTGATGTTCTACACCGAAGATCATCGTCGCCTCAGATCGGCCATGGCCGCGGCAGGTCTCGAAGAGATCCGCTTCCGGTTCGACTTCGAGGGCACGAAGGTCCTGTTCGCGTGACATTGCCTGTAGCCATTCTGGCGGGCGGGCTGGCAACCCGGCTCCACCCGATGACCGAGGCGGTGCCGAAAGCGCTCATCGAGGTGGCCGGCCGGCCGTTCGCCGAGCATCAACTTGACTGGCTTTGCCGACAAGGTGTCGAGCATGTGGTGTGGTGCGTGGGTTATCGAGGCGAGATGATCCGCGAAGTCCTGGGAGATGGAAGACGCTGGAATCTCTCGCTCGACTACGTCTTCGACGGCGAGACGCTGCTCGGGACTGGGGGTGCTCTGAGGCGCGCGTTGCCGGAGCTTGGGGAGGCGTTTTTCGTCCTCTACGGCGATTCACTCCTGACGTGCGACCTCGCGGCGGTCGAACGAGCGTTTCTGGCCACCAGTCGTGCGGGCTTGATGACCGTGTTGCGTAACGACGACCGGTGGGATCGCAGCAACGTCCATTACGAAGATGGCCGGCTCCTTCGGTACGATAAAACGCACCAGACGCCCGACATGCGCCACATCGACTACGGGTTGGGCGTGCTCACCTCGCGCGCGCTCGCGACGTTCCCACCGGATCACCCGTTCGACCTTGCACTCGTCTACCAGCGGCTGCTCGCCGACAACGAGCTGGCGGCTTTTGAAGTGTCGGAGCGCTTCTACGAGATTGGATCGCGGGAAGGTCTCGAGGAAACACGGGCGTATCTGACGAAACTAAAAACTGACAGCCTGTGAAGATTTCAACGCTGAGGACGCTGGGGTCGCAGAGCGCGCAGATATTTCTTTAGATTAGACTTTTCTGCGGCCTCTGCTGATACTCTGCGAACTCTGCGTGAAGCCTTTATAGGAACCCAAGCATGTCCTATTCCCGCCAGCATCTTCAGGAAGCGGCCCGTATCATCGAATCGCTGGATCCTGATGCGATCGAGCGGATGGCCGAGGCTCTGTTCCGCGTGCGATCGCGGGGAGGCCGGCTCTTTTTTCTCGGTGTTGGCGGCGGCGCGGGTAACTGTTCCCACGCCGTCAACGATTTCCGCAAGCTTGCCGGCTTCGAGGCGTATACCCCCACCGACAACGTCTCCGAGCTCACGGCGCGCGTGAACGACGAGGGGTGGGACACGGTCTTTTCCGCCTGGCTGACCGGCAGCCGATTGCGCGGCGAGGATGGAGTCTTTGTCTTCTCGGTCGGTGGCGGCAGTCTCGAAAAGAACATCAGCGCGAATCTCGTTCATGCCCTGGAGTACGCGAAAACCGTGGGGGCTACGATCGTCGCGATTGTCGGGCGGGACGGTGGACGCGCTGCCGAGGTCGCTGATGCCTGTGTGATCGTTCCAACCGTCAATCCCGAGACTGTGACCCCGCACACGGAAGCCTTCCAGGCCGTGGTCTGGCACCTGCTCGTCTCTCATCCCCGCTTGAAAGTCGCGCCCACGAAATGGGAGTCCGCGCGGTGAGACCCGCGGCTGTGTTCCTCGATCGCGACGGCGTGCTGAATCGGGCACCGGTCGGCCAGCGTCGGCCGGCTGCACCGCTTCGACTCGAGGATTTCGAAATTCTGCCCGATGTTCCCGAGGCGCTTGCACGACTGAAGGCGGCAGGCTATGCCCTGGTCGTGGTCACCAATCAACCGGACGTGGCTCGTGGTCGTCTTCGCCGTGAGGTGGTCGAGGCCATGCACGCGCGACTCTCAGCAGCATTACCGCTCGATGAAATTCGGGTCTGCTACCACGACCGGGCAGATCAGTGCTCCTGCCGGAAGCCGGCCCCCGGGCTGCTGCTCGACCCGCCAACGTACGACGTGGGACGGAGTGCGATAGTCGGGGACCGGTGGCGCGATGTTGAAGCCGGTCGCCGGGCCGGCTGCCGCGCGACAGTTTTCGTGGATTACGACTACGATGAACCGCTGCCGAACGAGCCGGACGTGCGCGTCCACTCGTCTGTCAGAAGCCGCAGACTGGATTCTGGCGACATGTCAAGAAGGGAACATCGTGAAGAGTCTTGACCATCTCACGACCAGGATCTTCGCCGACGGCGCAGAGCTGGACGGCATGCTCGCGCTCTATCGGCTTCCGCACATCAAGGGCTTTACCACCAACCCGACGCTCATGCGCAAAGCCGGCGTCACCGACTATCGACGATTTCGCGCGTCTGGTCTTGTCGGCCATCCCCGATCGTCCCATCTCGTTTGAAGTCTTCTCCGACGACCTCAAAGACATGGAGCGGCAAGCCCGTGAGATTGCGAGCTGGGGCGAGCAGGTCTACGTCAAGATTCCGGTCACGAATACGAAGAGAGCTCCCGCGTACAACCTGATTCATCGTCTCTCTCACGCTGGCGTCAAAGTCAACGTCACGGCGGTGATGACGCTCGAGCAGGTGCGCGAAGTGGCCGGTGCGGTGTCGGGCGGCGCGCCGTCCAACGTCTCGGTGTTTGCCGGCCGAATTGCGGATACGGGACGCGATCCGATGCCGCTCATGGCCGAGGCGGTCACCATTCTTCGGGTCGAGCCGAGGGCTGAGCTCATCTGGGCAAGCCCTCGCGAGCTGCTCAATATCTTTCAGGCTGACCGAGTAGGGTGTCACATCATTACCGCGACGCACGACATCCTGAAGAAGCTCACCCTGGTTGGCAAGAGTCTCGAGGACTACTCCCTCGAGACCGTGAAAATGTTCTACGAAGATGCGCGCAGTGCGGGATTCTCTCTGAGCGTCGTTTCGACGAGGTAGCGAGGGGCTCTGGCCCCGAGCCCGAGCCCAGCGAGCAGCACGATACCGAGGCCGGCGAGCCCTAGCGAAAGTTCCCACCGTGCTGGTCGATATTCGAACTTCACGATCCAGTCGCCGCCCGAAGGAATCTTCACCGCTTTGAACGCCTGGTTCACCCGGAAGTAGGGCACTGCAGCTGCCATTTAACGTCGCGTGAAAGTCGTCGGGCAGAAATGTTTCGGTGAGCACGGCAACCCCGGCTCCTGGTGCGCGGATCGCAAAACTCGTGGTGTTGGTGGTGAGTCTGTACCGCGTTGCCGGGATGGCGTCGCCAGATGGTGTGGCCATCTCTCGTGTGGCACCGGTCGCCTCCGTCGTCGCCCGCCTGAACGGCGGCAAATGGTCTTCCCACCGCCGTGACCTGATTGAGCAGGTCAGGCACGGTCTCATAGGTCATCACGCCATCAACGAAGAAGGCTCGCGGCCAGGCGCTGGGACGACGTCCGACCTTTAGACGGTCGGGACGTGAGAGGGGAATCTCGATCACTCCGGGTGGTAGCGCGGTATCCGACCGTCCGACGAGAAAACCGACGTTCAGCAGATCGAGAAACGGTGAGAGGCGGACGGCGTCCTTGTTCCAGACAACCGTCAACCACATGGAACGCCACATCGACGCGGCATCCACGAGCTGTTTGTACGCGGCAACCTCCAACGGATCGGCACCGCCAATGCCTTCGAGTCCGTAGATCGACTGGCTGCTTTCGATGAGCGTCCAGTTGACCCCGACGGTCCGCGCGGGTTCGTTCGACGCACGATGCACCGCCTCGATTACCGGTGAATCCTGGCCGAGGGGTGCTCGTGCTCTAGGTTGTATGGCGAGTTCGTCCAGCAACAGGAATGCCCGACTCTAGGTGGAGGCCGCCCGGCACGAGGAGCGCCAGGACCGCCGCAGCGAGCGCCACGTGAGGCAGCACTCGGCCGGGGATTCGTCCGTCGGGCGTAGAAACACCAGGGAATGGCCACGATAACTGGCGCGAGCAACAGAACGGCTCCCGGCGAGAATCCGACGTGCTCGCAGATACCTGCCGACATCGGCGAACAGCCATAACGACGCAGCCGCGGCAAGGAACGCAATGAGCGACGTGCGGAACAGGCCTGCGGTCAGCAGCACTTCGGCTCCCAATGCTGCAACGACCAGCATCAGGGGAAGTGCCGCGGTCAGGAACGTGTCGTGAATGTGGCCGATGTTGCGAATGAGAGGGATCTTGACAAGCACGGAAGCCGGGATGGCACCAAATGCGATCGCGAGGAGCGCTGCAGCGACGATGCCGCATGCGAGCACGGGGCGATGCGGGATGAACTTTTCCGGCGCGGCAATGGCGGCGATGAGCAGCACCAGTGCCAGCAGATTGAGACCTGTCAGGGCAGGCCCCGCAGTGAGAGGCCCTAGGAAAAATCCGGTGACGTGCTGACGTATCGCGAAATTTGCGTACGGGTAGTCGTAGACCGTGTAGGCCTGTCTGAGCGTGTCGAGAAAAATCAGCCAGTGTGGGGCAGTCACGAGAATCAACGCCACGCCGGCCAGAACCGCGGCAACGAGTCGAAGACCCCGTTCCCGCCACGATCCCGCGGACAAGAGGACGGCAATCGTTCCGGCCAGGCGCAAGCGCCAGGAAGCGTGATCGCCGCATCTTTGGGGTTTGCCGCGCACAGCAGGAGCGCGGATGAGATGGCCATGAGGAGTGTCGCGCGCGCCAGATGTCGTCGATCGGTCGCAGCGGCAAGCCAGAACCAACCGAGCAGCACCCACGGGGCATAGGTGAGTACGAAGATCCCGGGATGATTCAACCGGAAGGCATAGACGCCGGCAAACGGTGCAGCCGAGGCGGTCAGCATCGCGGGGACCACCGCACCTGTTGCCGCTAGAGCGACGAGCCCGACTCCGAGAGTGAACACCAGCCGGTGCGCCACGAACTTGAGGTCCGACCCCAATGTCGCGTCAGGAATGACGAGCGTCAGCCAATGCAGCGGATCGAGCAGAAACGACAGGCCCTGGCCCCAGAGTGGCCTTCCTGCGGCGTTGTGGCGGTTCCAAAGTGGTATCTCGCCTTCCGCCAGTGCGGCGCGCTGGACGATCGAGTGCGGCACGTCCTGAAGAATGGCGGCCCAGACGTCGCTCCCGCGCGGATCCTCGTAGTCAGTGTCGGTGGAACCGGGCGTGAATGGCGCCTCGCCGTAAAGCATCGGGACCCCGCCAATGTTGGGTGTAAACAGGCTTTTCCCGAGCAGCAGGGGATAGGTGGCGACCATCGTGGCTCCGATTGCGACGATGGCGACTGCTGTCCGCGGACGGTTGTGGCACGCAGCCGCGAGACGCGTGACCATTGGTGCCCACGACCTCCCATGAAACAACAGCTCGACCAACCGGACCGCACCAATGCCGCACAGCACCAGGAGCGCCAACCGTCAGCGGCGCCGGGACGACGGGGTTAAACACATGCGACGGAATGACCACGGGCGCTTCGGTGCGTACAGGATCTGCGGGTCGCTCGAGCCTGGCGGTGCTTCGATGACGAGCCGTCGATGCGCTCCGCTCAACAACCGATAGTTGCGACAGGGGGATGAGCGCAGGCAAGGGTATGACAGCGCGGACGGTTGCATCCGGCGCAAGAATGACCGCGCGTGTAATCGTGTATCGTCCACCCGTCGTGCCAGGATCGATGCGAAAGCGATGGTAACGTCCGGGAGGCAGCTCGAGCTTGTACTCGTGCGGCCCATCCGACGGATGAAGAGGAACCGTCGAAAACGGCCGCTCGGCAAATCCGCTGCCCAGATCGTGGACGACCTCGAGGGAGCCGGTGATTGGCGACTGCATCGTGATCGCCATCGTGTACGGCGTCCCGAGATGTCGGGCCGTCTGAGGCACGATGAAGGGAAGCGCGACAATGTAGCCGAGCACCAGCCGTGCAAACACTCTCTATTACTCCTGCTCGACGGCCGAAGCGGTCTCGGTCGTGCCGTAGCTGGTATACAACGGTCCCCAGCGGAACTTCAGCAGCGCCCGAATCCAGGTGACCGGATCCCGAAACATCTTCACTTTCTTGCCCTCGCGCGGAGACCGTGCCCGATAGTTCACCGGCAGCTCGAGCGGCCGGTACCCCTTGCGAAGCAGTTTGATCACGATCTCGAAGTCGAAGTCGAAGCGATTACATTCGAACGTCAGCCCGTGCAGGCAATCGCGGCGAAAAACCTTGAACATGCTGAATGGATCCTTCAGGCGTTGCCTGTACATGAAATTGAACAGGGCAAGAAAGAACACGTGCCCGAAGTTGAAGACCGTTGCCAGTGGGACCGCATCGTTGAACTGACGAATCTTCCAGACCCGTCCTTTCGACACATGCCGGGAACCGATCACGAAATTGCGCCGGTACGCCAAGAGCGGCGCGATGAGATCGTCGTAATCGTCGATGTCGTATTCGAGGTCCGCATCTTGAAACAAGACGACGTCGCCGGTGCAGACGGCGAGACCCGTCCTGACTGCGTGACCCTTACCGCGCGGCCGGTCTTCCGGGACGAATCGGACGCGCGGATGCCCGCTGTAGCGCTGCGCGTCCTCACGAGTGCCGTCGGAGGAGTTGCTTTCGACCAGAACAATCTCGATGTTCACCCCGGCAATCGACTTGGCAATCAGGCGATCCATCAACGTCCGTAGCGTGTCCTTCTCGTTGTAGGCAGCCACGATGACCGACAAGGTCGGAACTTCGGCGACCGGCTTTGAGCGGGCGAGCACGATCCGCCGGCTGTTGAGCGAACGAAAGGCGCGGTGCCGCAGGAATCCAGGGGTCGCCCAGACGAGGAGCGACAGAAGACGCCGGTAGAACCCTGAAGAGATCGCCGGGATCTTGCGTTTGAAGTATTCGAGCGACACTGCGCAGTCGTCACTGTCGATGATGGGGTCGCCATAACCGCACTTCAAGAGGAGGCTCTGAAGCGTGTCTGCCGAGAAATAGTGAAGGTTCTGCGGGTGGAACTCCCACCAGGCCGATCGAAAGAGACGCGCCGTGCGGCTGTCGATCGTCGGTCCGATCACCATGACGACACCGGTGGCCGTCAGCCGTCTCTTGAGATCCTTCAGTACGGCTTCCGGATCGGATAATCGTTCCAGCGTGCAATAAAACACGACGGCATCGAACATGCCCTGCGGAAGGGCACCGATGGCCCCCAGATCGACCTCGTTGCCGGTGAGCGACACGACGTCGAGTTGCCGTTCTCGAGCCTCCCGGGTGAGAAACGCATCGTCAGCAATCATCAGCACGCGATGTGGTTTTGCGCGGGCGTAGGTCATCAATTGGTCGAGCCGTGATGCCGCGTTCGCCGCATGCAGCTCGTACATGCTGCTGTTCATCTGCTCGGGATTGGCTCGATCGATCTGGTTGGTCCTTACCGGCAGGTTGAGGGTTGAGAAACAAGAGGCTGCACTGTGCGCAGCGGCACACGGGATAGCCGTCGACAATGAATTCATACCGCAGGTCCACAGAGCTGCAGATGGGGCAGTGGCGCAGTGAGCGGCCCATTGCTCGATGCGGGGTCGCGGTTGCAGAAATGGGCGTGGTCGGCATGGCGCGTGTCACGAGCGTCGGCCCACAGCGAGGATTTCTCCGATGTTGACGCGTCTCGGCCGCCGGAGTAGCAGAGCCCGGTACCGCATGGGTCAGCGTTCGAAGTGTTGCGGACAACAGCGGATTCAGAGGCTTGATCTGATTAATCAGGTACTCGACATTGATGGTCTTGTAGGCGGTATCCACGCTGACATCCACAAAGCCTTCCGTTCGAAGCATCGTGGCCAGCGCTCTGACGGGAAAACAAGAACAAGTGCTGCATCGGTTGCAGCATCGGCCAGCGAGACTGCATCACGAACCGGAGAAAGTGCCCGGCATCGGGGGTGCTGATGACGAGGGTGCCCCCGGGCCTCAGCAAACCGGAACATCGCCGCAGAAGCAGACGCGGGTCGTGAACGTGCTCGATGAGGTCGAACACACTGACGACGTCGAACAGGCCATTCACGGGCATGTCTTCCAGTGTCCCCTCGAAGATACGGGGCCGCAGGGTTGGTGTCGCAGCGGCAATCGCCGAACGCGAGAATTCCACGCCCTGGACGTCGAAGCCCCGCGACGCGGCGACCTCCATGAAGTACCCGCAGGAGCATCCGACATCGAGGAGACGCCCCGGCTTCATCCGGCTGCCGATGTCGGCCAACCGATCTTCGAAATGCCGGATCTTCATCGGCCTGGCTTCAACGTAGTCACGATAGGCGCCGGAGGTGTATTCCTCGTTTGCCCACGTGATCATCGAGCTTCGGGCCGGAAGCGGATGCTGAAAGATCAGCCCGCAGGCCCGGCAGCGATAGTAGGCGGCCTCGTCCTTGCGGCAATACGGGATCGCACGACCACCAGTCTCACAGATTGGACACCTTGGAAGGGGAGCGGTCACCGCGCTGCGCAGGCATCTCACTTGGCCTTGGTCGTCGCCGCTCCCGAGTAGACGGATTCCACCCGGGCCGACAGGAAGCGGTGCCAGAGAGGCCTGAACACGAGCGGCATCGCGGCGGCAAGCCAGGCCAGCAGACCAAAGTGTCGCGGCACGTAGGTCATGAACCGATTGCGCTCGACCGCGTCGATGACGGCCCGCGAGACCGCCTCGACAGGGATGGTGCGCGATGTTTCCGGCCGATGGGTCCGGGTCTTGAATGACGGATGCGAAAAGAACTCCGTCTCGACGCGGCCCGGACAGACGACATGAACCTTGATGTTGAACCGGCCTGTCTCGACCCGCAGGAGCTCTGCGAGTGCCACCAGGCCGTGCTTCGATGCCGAATACACACTGCACGGGGTCATCGGGATTCGTCCGGCAATGGAGGCCATCATGACCACGCGTCCACCGCCGGTACGGATCATGTCGGGAAGCAGTTCGCGTGTGACGAGCGCCGCGCCGGTCAGGTTGACGTCGAACAGCCGACGAATCTCCTCGGCCGGCATCTGCTCGAACGTGTAATACACCGCGTAGCCCGCATTGTTAATCACCACTTCGGGCGCGTCAAACCTCTCGCGGTACGCTCGTGCCATGGCACGTACCTCATCCAGGATGGCAACGTCGCAGGCGTAGGACCAGACGTCCTGGGAGATGTGCCGGAGCTCCAGTTCTGCCGCCCGCAACTTGTCCTGATGCTGAGCGACAATGCCGACCTGCGCACCCCGACGGAGGAGGTCGGCCGCAAGCTGCTTTCCAATGCCGCTCGAGCCCCCCGTAATCAGAACTCGGCGACGCCTCCACGAAAATGCGCCGTCGATTGTTCCGAAGCTCGCTCATGTCGCGCGGCTCCCGAAGGCGACAAGGTTGGACGGCACGCCCAAGAGATGAACCGAGCGAACCTGTGCCCTGACATCGGTGGGGAACAATCCCGCCAGCTCACCAGCCGTCAGGATGTTCAGATTGTTCTCGCTCGCCCAATGCCGATATCGGGTGCCCTGAATGAGGGACCGAAAGACTGATGCCGGCAGGTAATGGAGCAGAGGAAGACCGGTGTGGTGCTCGACCGGAAACCACCGGTTGGGAGTCGTGATGAAAAACGCTCTCGCCACCCGACAGAGCTCGCCGACGAACGCACGCTGAGCTCGGCGGCTCCCAACGTGCTCGACAACGGCATTGCTGAAGACGACGTCGAACTGGGCATCGCCGAACGGCAGCGGCTCCATCGGACGCACCTGCTGGTATCGGAGGCCAGGATAACGGGTGGTCAGGTGCGATCCGTCTTCGGTTCCCACGCAGGTGATGTTCTGCGGGTAAGGATAGAACTGTTCGAAGTAGTTCGATTCACTGGTGCTGCTCGTCGCTCGTCACCCCGACATCGAGCACGCTCGTCTCGGGCTCGGGGCGCATGGACTCCATAAACAGCTGAAACATCTTCCGTCTGACGTGATAGGAGAGTCGCGAGGCGAAAGGAACCGAGTCGGAATCGCGATAGTAGACGGACAACATTCGCTACCGGGCTGCAGCTCCTGACTTCGGCGGCGCTGACGGGGCTGGTCGGGCGAATTTCGTCTCGTCAACGGGGACATTCGGCTGAACCTCAGTCAGTTCGAACGCGGACCGGCCGCCCAGCCAGGTAACGGTCCAGCGGAACGGCATCTTGACACCGCCCACCTCGCGATAGTCGGCGTAATCAATCTGCGTCACGAGTCTCCCGACCGGCGATGCGGAAAACCGGACGAGACGTGAGAGCAAGCCGGTTTCCGAATCGAAGCACAGCGTGACCGTCGCTCCCCTGGAAGTAATTCCCTGCACGGGTTGAGCATCGCGGTCGCCGATGATGACAACGCGGCCGACACGCCAGTTGGTGAGCATTTGCTTGATGCGGGCCGGAAAGAGCAGCTCGGCTTCTACCTTGATGCCGTCGAGTTCCTGTCCGGTCAGCGTCAGCAGCGGCACCGGTTTCTCCGCTTCCGGAGCTGCAATCCAACCCGCCCGGCCGTCGAAGACGGTCGTGCTGTCACCCGAGAGCGTGTGGATGATCGTGGTTCGCTGTCCGGGCGCTTTCGCAAAGATCTCCACCGCGCTCTTGTCTGCATCGTCGAAGCCCAGGTACGTTCCTTTTGCCACAAAGCTGGTGAGTGTGGACACCCGCGCGGTGCCGCCGATTGCCTCGAGGAACCGGTCCAGAACCTGATCGGCGGAAGGCTGGCCGGGGGCTTGGACGAACGGGTCGCCCGGCTCGTCGGGAGGCGGCGTGCCATAAAGCAACGCGAGACTGGGCATGACGTTGGGGCGAGTGCTGCCACGATGGCAGGTGTTGCAGGTGACAACCTGCCGCCCTCCAAAGTTCGTTTTATTGATGGACGACACCATCGACATCATGCGGCGCGAGGTCTGCTTGAGCGGATTGTCGTCGGCATATCTGGCCCAATTCCCCCCGCTTTCCTCGACATGGCAATCGGTGCAATTCATGCCAAGGGCCGCGGAAAAGAACGCCATCGTTCCCATGAACTCGTCTACGGGAATTCCCTTGAGGATTTGGACGTTCTTGAACACGTCCTCCGCCATCGGCGGCCTGTCGTCTCGGCCGGCCTGGCCGACGACGAGCACGACGCTGAGCAACCACAGCGCTGTCGTTATGCCGATGCTGCTTTTCCATTTATTGGTTCGCGTGGGGCCCCGGCCTTCGCTCGTCTGCGAAGTTCCGAGCTTCGGCCAGGCTCGCCGAAGCGCCTTCGGCGCGAAGGCGGCACCCCCACGCGCTGCGGTCGCTTCCGCTCCGGATCTCTGGATTGACATCGTGCCACTTAGTCATCAGTGCTGTGCCGGCAAACTTCTCCACTTACTTATCAACTTTGACCTTTGAACTTTGCACTTTACCTACCTTGGGCTTGGCGGCTCGGGTGGCGGAGGTTTGTAGCTCCACTGCTTCAGGATCGTCATCTGATTGTCGCAAAACGCCTCGAGGAGCTCGGTATCCGGCAGGAGGACCAGCGGGATCTTGTTCGTCCACGGCTTCACATAGGCCTTGGGATCGTCGATCGTGACGGTCATCTCCATGTGGCCGAAGTCCGTTCGTCTCCACCGTTCGATGACGTGCAACGCGTCACTGTGCGGGTAGGCCTCTCGCGCACTGAGCCAGCCTCCATCACGAAATCCCGTCGTATCGACGACGAACGTGTCCCCATCCCACCGACCCACCGAATAACCCAGCCAGGTAGGTTCCTGTTCACCCGCTTTCAGCATGGGACGCCCGTCTGTAAAGACCTGGCGGAACATCATGCCGACGAAGGTCTCGTGCAGGAAGGCAGTCATCCCCGGCGTCTGGACGATCTTGAACGGGCTGCGAGTGTTGATGCGGGGCACTCCGAGCGGCAGGCAATAGCCGTAGGGGTCATCGACGTGATCGCGATCCATGCGCTGCTTCCGGACCGCAGCCCCCCACGGCGTGGGCTCGACCTCGCCTGGCTTCAACCCTCTGGCGAGATCGTGGAAGTACAGCATGTTCCCGACATCCCAGATGCCAGACAGATCGGGGCGGCCATCGGGTAGCCGCGGCGCTGGCGCCTTGAGGTTTGCTGTGCCATCGGCCAAGCGCGGCGTGCCGGGCGCCTTCAGATTGAGCCACTGTGCGTGGGTCATCCCGGAGATGAGTACCAATGCCGCGATGGTGGCGAGTACCGTGCGATTCATCTTCATGTTTTTGGTCCTCCAACCGGACCGCGATCGATAGACATTCTGATTCCAGGGTTCTCTGCCCCGACGCGGACCCTGAAGGGTCCGCGCTACGGGTCTACGTCTGGTGAGCCCGCGCGACTGCTCGATGGGGTTCACTCCTGCGCCGCCACACGCCGTCGAGGCTCCAGGCCCCGGGTCCGGCTGCCCAGATAAACAAGAAAAGGTAGCAGAACAAGATCGAGGCTTCCATCCCGGGCTGAGCGAAGCTGGGCCAGAACCCTCGCGGCGCCCAGTTTCGGAAGTAGGCCACCGCCATCTCGCCTGAGAGAATGAACGCCGTCGGACGGGTCAAGAGCCCCAGCATGATGAGCGGCCCCCCGACGTTTTCCAGAAGTCCAGCCAGCCCCCGAATCGTCGTAATGTCGCGATCGATGCGGCCACCGCCAATGCCGAAAAACTTTTCGAGGCCGTGCATCAGGAACAGGTAGCCGGCGACAATCCGAAGCATCGCGAGCGCATACGGCACCCACCTCGGATCGGAGAGCGCGGCAACATTTGGTTGGCGCAGGCGGTCCAGGCTCCAGGGGCCACCGCCGGCCGAGGCGAGGTAGAGGAAGAAAAAGCAATTGAGAAGAACAGGGTCGCCGCCATTGCGGTGAGTGTACGGGCCCCGTTGGAGGGGGCCCACAAAGAAGAGGACGAAGTACAAGATGGCCAGCACGAAGGAGACGGGTCGTGTAAAGAGGCCCAGCATGATCAAGAGACCCGCTGGAAATGCCACCAGTTCGAGGATCCCCTCGAACGACATCCTCGGCGCCGCACTCGCCTCCGGATACGCGAGTACCTGCTCCATGCCGTGCCGAAGCACGAGGAAACCGAAAACAACGCGCGCGACGCTCTGCAGGTAGGGCGCCCACTTCACCGGAATCGAATCTCGAATCACCATTGCAATTTCGGCGATTCTATCGCAACCGGCGTATCCCCGGGAGTGCGATGTCGTGGTAATGTCATGATCCCGCACGTAAAGGAGTTCGCACATGACGAGACGAGTATTCGCCCTTGTCGGAGCGTTGGCCACCCTCGCCATCGTGGCGCTGGCCACACTGCCTGTGTCGAGCCAGGAGGGAAGCGTTCCTGCGTTGGTGATCACGGCCTACAACGGCGGCGCACCGATCAACTACAGGGCGCCGAAAACTCCTTGGGGCGATCCGGACCTGCAGGGTGTCTGGAGCAGCGACGACACCAGCGGGATCCCACGCGAGCGTCCAGCCGAGCTCGGGACTCGCCTCTATCAAACCGACGAAGAGTTTGCGGCCCGCGTCAAACAGGTTGATGAAGGCGTGCAGCGAGGTTTGAATGCCGTCGGCTCATTCCGCGGCGACTACGCGACGCGTGCGTTCCGGCAAACCTCACTGATTGTCGATCCGCCGGATGGTCGTATGCCTGCGGTGACGCCTCAAGCCGAGCTGCGTCGTGCGCCGCGCGACCGCGGAACGTTCGGAGAGGGTCCGTTCGACTCCGTGGAAGATTTTACCCTCTACGATCGTTGCATCACTCGTGGCATCGTCGGCTCGGTGCTTCGAGTTCCTCTACGGCAACGGGAACCGCATCGTTCAGGGGCCGGGTGTCGTGGCAATCAGTTACGAGATGATTCACGACACGCGCGTCTTCTACACAGACGGGCGGCCGCAGCTCAGCCAGAACGTTCGCCTGTACCTCGGCGATTCGCGAGCGCGCTGGGAAGGCGACGAGCTGGTTGTCGAAACGACGAACATGACGAACCGGACCAGCATCGGTGGCAACGGCAACGGACTACGTCATAGCGACAGGATGAAGATCACCGAGCGCTTCAAGCGTGTTGCAGAGGACGTGCTGCAGTACCAGTTCACCGTGGATGATCCGGTCACCTACGAGAAACCGTTCACGATGTCGCTGCCGCTGACCCCTCTTTCCGGAGGCGTGCTGCTGCCGTACGACTGTCACGAAGGCAACTACGCCGTTCGGCAATCGCTCGGCGCCGAACGCGCCGAAGACAGGGCGCTGGCCGAGGATCTGGCAAAGGGGATCGTGCGCGCGCGGCGTCCCATCCAGAACAACGTGCAGGGCGGCGGCGGAGGCCGCGGGGCCGGAGCCGCTGCGGGCCGTGGCGCCGGGGCCGGCCGTGGTGCCGATCCCGAAAACGCCAATCCGTAGTTGTGTCATCGTCCTTCGATCGCCGGACCTGAAGGTCCGGCCTACTTACCGTCCTTCGATCGCCGGACCTGAAGGTCCGGCCTACGTACAGTTACGTAGGGCGGGCCTTTTAGGCCCGCCGCTCCAAAAGCCATGAAGAACTCCACCAGCAAGCGTGTCTCGCGCCGGCAATTCATTGAAACCGTGGGGACCGTTGGCGTGGCCGGCATGGCTGTTGGAGTCGCGCCCGGTCACGCGGCCGCTACCGCGCAATCCCCGCAGGTCCCAGCGCCAGGCGCGACCGGTTCAGAGCAGACGCTCGTTCTCGTCAACGGTCGAATACACACGATGACCGCGGGCAACGCCGTCGCAAACGCGGTGTCGATCCGGAACGGCCGCTTTCTGGCGGTCGGCAACTCCGCCCGATCCTCGGGACCGAACGCCCGTGTCATCGACCTGAAGGGACGCACGGTGGTGCCCGGACTTGTCGAGGGCCACATCCATAGCGTCAGTCTGGCCAATCGTCCCGGTTATCACACGATCCTTGAAAACACGTCGTCGATTCGTCAGATCCAGGAAGCGCTGGCCGCTCGCCGGAAGGATGTGCCGGCAGGGCAATGGATCACGTCAATGGGTGGCTGGCATCCGAACCAGTGGGCCGAGCATCGCCACCCGACGTTGAAGGAGCTCGACGAGGCGGCCCCGGATCGGCCGGTCTTGCTCTACGAAAGGTTCACCGGTCCGTGTGCGACCAACAGCCTTGGTAAGAAATTCTTTGATGCGGCCGATGCCGCCGCGCCTGTTCATCCGGCGCTCAGCCCCGGTGCGCGTTGCAGAAAACGGCTCGATTGCCCCTGCCGGCTTCACCGGGGGCGGACCGTCCGCGAGCGCCCTCTACCACCTTCGCCGTTTACAGACGTTCGAGGACAAGAAGCGAAGCACGCTTGATGCGATGACGTACTCGGCCAGCGTCGGGCTGACCGCTCATCTTGACCAGGTGCTGTTTCCCACGCCAGGCCCGCTCCATCCGCACCAGGTGCTGTCCAATCTCGATCACTACCGGATGTACGATCCGTGGCTGGCACTGCATCGCGAGGGCAAGACGATCATCCGGTTGCAGATGAACTTTCTGCACAACCAGAGCGATCCCGAACTTCCAGAATTGAAAGAACGCCTCAGGACGCAGTTTCAGTTCTTTGGCGACGACATGCTGATGACGGGATCGATTGGGGAGTGGGCGGCGCCTCTCGCGAGCGGTGCCGTCTGGCAGGAGGCACAGCGACTGGTTGCGGCCGCCGGATGGCGCAACGAGAACAGCGTCCAGAACCTCGCGGGTCTGACCCAGGTGGTGGAAGCGTACGAGGCGGTCCACAAGCAGTACGACATCACGAAGCTGCGTTGGATGGTGCACCACGTTCCTGAGGTGACCGCCGACCTGCTGACGCGACTCAAGGCGCTTGGGTGCGGCGTGCAGATGGCGGCTTACCGCTGGGTCACGTCAACCGATCCCAAGGTGATTGTCGGCGCGCCGTTCCGCACGATCGTCGATCACGGCATCCAGGTCGGGATTCACGGCGATGGGGTCCACATCGCGCCGCTCAATCCCTGGCTGCACATCTACTATGCGACGACTGGGGTGAACTCGTTCGGTGCCAAGGTCAACGGCGACCAGCAGCTGACGCGCCAGGAAGCGCTCCGGTTGTTCACGCACGGCAACAGCTGGTTCCTGCGGATGGAAGACAAGATCGGCACGATCGAGCCCGGTAAGCTCGCCGATCTGGTCGTGCTCGACAGAGACTACTTCGGCGTGCCTGACGTGGAGATCAAGCAAATCCGGTCCGTCCTCACGATTGTCAACGGCAAGATTGTCCACAGTTCTGGAGTGGCCTAGACATGCGAGTGCTCTTCCGCGTGGGCATCTCGGTCGCTATCTTTGCCGCGCTGTCGTCCTCAATTACGCGCGCAGTGGCCAGCGTACCCAACGCCTGGGGTTCCGCGACTACCAAACGGCGAACCTAATCTCGATGCTCCCGCGCCAAAAACCGCCGATGGCAAACCCGACCTTTCGGGGCTCTGGCGCGTGGGTGGTGGGCTCGGAAAGCCCTCCCCGGCCGATGCGACCTCTCCCGTGCCCGTTGCCGGATTTCGGAACGTTGCTGCCGCCATCAAGGAAGGTCTGCCACTGACGCCGTGGGGCGCGGAGGTGTTGAAAACGCGTCAGGCCGGCAACAGCAAAGACAACCCTGAGGCGCATTGTCTGCCGATGGGCATCATGCAGTTTCACACGCAGGGAGCACCACGAAAGTTCATTCAAACCCCGCCGGTGCTCGTCATCTTGTACGAGGCGAGCTCGGGCATGCGTCAGATCTTCACCGATGGGCGGTCGTCGCCGAACAACGACCCCCAGCCGTGGTGGTATGGCTACTCGATTGGAAAATGGGACGGGGATACACTGGTCGTCGAGACCAGCAATCTGCGAGACGATGGCTGGCTCGATATCATTGGAAGCCCGTTGACCGATGCGGCGAGGCTCACGGAGCGATTCCGGCGGGTCAGTTTCGGACGGATGGAGATTGACATCACGGTCAACGATCCGAAGGCCTACACGAAGCCATGGACCGTCCGCGTGAATCAGCAGATTATGGTCGACACAGACCTGATCGAGTTCATCTGCGCGGAAAACAACCGCTTCACGGCTCAGTAAATTTCACGTCGGTCACGCGGGGGCTAAAGCCCCCGCGCTACTGTGTGGGACCGGTGTCGAAGGAGGAGCCCGCAAACACCTGCCGTCCATCGGCCAGGGTGACGGTCCTGGCGTTCGCCACGTAGGGCGCAACCTTTGAGCGGAAGCCGGTGACCGTCACGACATGTCCGGGCTTCAGTGAGTTGCGCGTCCAGCCCCGCCGCATCAATCCATTGGGAGGACCGAGCTCGAAGTCCCAGTTGACGACCTTGCCGCTCTCATCTTTGGCGTCAATGTAGAAGCGAGCGTGCGGGTTCGTCCATTCGATCTTGGTCACCGTACCGGTAATGGTGAGCGGCTGGTTCGCATCGAATTCGGCGGCAAACGCGTGATGGGCGACCACTGGGACCGCCGCGACGATGGCGCTGACGCCGACAGCAAGAGCGACAAGCGAGCTCACTTTCATCTGTTGCGCTCCTTTGGGAGAAATGAGCATAACACGGCAGGTCTGTTCGCGAGCCTGCACCCAGAGACGGGAGGTAGGGGCAGAGCGCTACGGCCGGCGCCAGTCGCGGCCGAAACGTAGCGCAGTCAAACCAGGGAGTGCGTGAGTTGAAAACGTGCCGATCCTGCACCGTCTGGCTCGTTGTGGCATTCGCGGCGATGAGTGTGTCTGCGAGCGCGCAGGAGTCTCCCGTCGACCTGTTCGCGTCGCTCGACACCGACCGCCCGTTGTTCCCGGTGCCGTCATTGCTCGAATGGCACGCGAGCGCAGAACCGGGTGACGACCTTTTCGCGCCAGACCTGCTCCAGGGACCAGAGAAACCGCCTGAGCGAGAACATACGGGTCTTGCCGCAATCGTGTACACCACAGCGGCCGATTTCAAAGCCTTTCCGCTCCGGCGCTCGACGTGGGTGATTCTCGCGATTGGCGGTGGCGCCGCAGCTCTCGCGTATCCGGCCGATGATCGGGTGAACGAGGCACTGGTTGGCTCCGATGCTGTCGGAGGATTTTTCGCGGCGGGCAAATACGTCGGGTCCACGTATGTGCAGGGGGGGCTCGCCGTCGGCCTGTACTTGGTGGGGCGCTACGTGCTCCCCAAGGGACCGGACGCCCCGAAGACCAACAAAGTGTCGCACTTGGGGTTCGATTTGATGCGGGCTTTGATTGTGTCGCAGGCCATCACGCATGGGATCAAAGCAACGGTGCGGCGCGACCGTCCAACTGGTGAGTGCTGTGCCTTTCCTTCAGGCCATGCTTCGACAGCTTTCGCGACGGCCTCGGTGCTCGAACGTCACCTTGGATACCGGGCGGCGTGGCCGACGTTGGTCATTGCGAGCTACGTCGCCATGTCCCGTCTGCACGACAATCGTCATTTCTTGAGCGATGTGCTGTTCGGCGCCTCCGTCGGAATCGCATCGGGATGGACGGTCGTCGGCCGGCATGGGCGTTCTGACTACACATTGCTGCCGGTACCGGTTCCGGGGGGTGTTGCCGTAACGCTGACGCGCGTGTCTAGGTAATATTTGGTCTCTTAGCCTCCTGTTCCCATCCATAAATTTCCTAGTCTCCTTATCTTCTGTTTCCTTACGTCCCCAATCTCTCGAGTCGCTCGATCTGCGGCCTTTCCCCCTTGGCCTTCGCCGTGATGGGCGGCACGGGCAGCTCGGTTCGCCCCGACTCCATGACGAACGTGTGGTCGAGCGAGTACCACAGATCGCTGACATCGTCCCCAGGCGCCGCCTCGTGCTCGTGGCGGATGTAGATGCCGATCAGCCGCCGGGTCACCCCGAACTGGACGTCGGTCGCCAGAAAGGGATCGTCCTGCCTGTAAATCTGAGAGATGAGCGTCTTGAACCCGTCCTTGCTCGCGAGAAAATGAAGGTGCGCGGGGCGCATGTTGTGACGCCCCTGCGCGCGTAACAGATCGCCAACCGGACCATCCACAGGGATCGGATACCCTGCCGGCAACACGCTGCGAAAGCCGATGAAGCCTTCATCGTCGGAGATGAACTTGCCGCGCAGGTTCATGTCGGCCTGTGCAGGATCCTGATTTTCGTAAAAACCTTCCGTTGACGAATGCCACACGTCGACTTCGGCGCCGCGAATGGCGCGGCCCTGCGAATCCTTGAACCACGCGCGAACGAACAACGGCAGTCCCGGGGTTGGCGAACGCAGGATCGATCCGCCGTTTGGTGTTGGCGGTGCGTCCATCCGCCAAAAGGGACCGAGCAAGCTGGCGTCGGTCTCCATCTGTCCCTGGTCGCCGTTGTTGAGCATGACGATGAGCTGCGACAAACCGAGGGACCCAGCCATCAGGACCGCTTCGTTGTGCGTGCCCGTGGTGTGTCGGCCCAGCCGAACGATGTAGCCAATCGCCGTTCGAAATTCCTCTTCGGTCAATTTCACGTCGCGCGCGAAGTCATGCAAGTGGCGCACAAAGGCCGCCATGATTTCTTTGAATCTCGGGTCGGGCGCCCGTTCGAGCTCCGACAGTACCGCTCTGGTGACGTCCTGTTCGCGTTCGATAATCATGGAGACACTAAAAGTAGTTATCAGCTCTCAGTTTTCAGTTCTCGGTTCTCAAGCTCAACGCAGAGGTCGCGGCAGCCGCTGAGGGCGCAGAAGATAAACTCAAGGATTCTCTGCGGGCTCCGCGCCCCTCGACTTTGCTCGGGGCGCCCTGAGCGCATCGTCGAAGGGCGTCCTCGGCGTCCTCAGCGTTGAAAGATTCACAGGCTCTCAGTGAAAACTGCTCTAACCTTACCGCACACAGCGTGCCGCTTTGTTTGACGGATCGATGGTCGTGCGCTTGCCGGGCTTGTCGCGATACGCGCCGTGGCAGTTCGAGCACGATAAGGCGATCTGTTCGGTGACGGCGCTGACAGCCTCCTGATTTCGTGTTTGCGACGCTTTGTAGGCAGCTCGACCCGCTTCGGCCAGTTCGATACTGAATTTGATCCAATCGGCCTCCTGCACGGGGACTGGTTTGCCGTTCTCGCAGCGGCGTCCTGGCGTCAACATCAGCGGAGCAGATTCGGCGAGGGCCACCGCCGCGTAGTCGACGAGCTCCCATCCTGTATAGATTCCAGCGCCCCAGTCGCTGAAGGAGAAACCTGCCGCGGACTGATCCTGTGACGGCTTTGGCGGCGGAGCGGCCGGATCACGGCTCTGGACCGTGAAGATCAGATTGGAGGCCGGAAAAAGAATCGCGCGCATCAACTGAGCCATGTTCCCGGCGGCCGGAAACGACGGCGCCTGAGTGGCCGCGGCCGCCGCAGGTTGGCGAGACGGAGAAACGGGCGGGAATGTGATCTGGCTCAGAACTTTCTCGTCCGAGCTCAGCTCGTTCTTTCCCGCCGGGAACTTGCCGACCTGCAGCATGTAAGCCAGGATGTCTGCAGACTGCTGAGCCGTGAGCTTCCCTGGCGCGGTGAGCGGCATCGTGTGCTGAATCTTGCTCACGAGGTCCGACAGGGGGCCGTTCCAGACGCGCATGAAATCGTCGCCGGTGAGAGGTGGGCCTTGCAGCCCCTCGAGTGCGAGACCATGGCACGATGCGCACTGGACCTTGTAAAGCGCCATTCCACGCGTCGCCTGCTCCTGGGTGTGCACACCCTCCTGAGTGGTCCGCCGCTGCTGCGCGTTTACCTCGGGCAGAAATGGATTACCGAACAGGAACAGACAGAGCACGAGGCTCAATGCCCGAGAAGCGAATATCATGCTCGAGCGGAGACAGAGAGACATCGGGTTCCTCCGTTGTACGAAGCGATCATGTGCCAGGCCACGATTCAGGTCCAGCCGTTTTCACGAAAGGTTGCGGTACATCCTTGAAGCAGTGTTTGTGGGCCGTGCTGCTGGTCGTTGTGCTGCTTGGCGCCGACCGTGACGCACCAAGCCTCGCTCAACAGCGCCCACCTGACGCTGACGATCGACCACTGATCTTCGAAACTGACCCATCAGGGCCGTGCACCGGCTGTCCTCTACTGCCACCGCTACGCATTCGTGTGGTTCCACTGGCAACCGGCCTCGTCCATCCTCTGAGCATGGTCTTTCTGCCCGACGGGCGCAGCATGCTTGTCACCGAGCGCCCGGGACGGCTGCGACTGATCCGAGACGGCGTGCTGGACCCTCGGCCGATTTCGGGGGTGCCAGTCGTCGCCAGGCAAGGATCGGAAACGCTGTCGGAGCGTCTTCTCTTTGTTGCCGTTCATCCGCAGTTCGTCAAGAACCAGTTCGTGTACCTCGTACCCGAAATGGGAAGAGCGCGGCAGCACGCTGGCAGTGGCTCGGGGACGCCTCGACGGGATGACGCTGACTGAGCTGCGCGAGATTTTCGTAGCCGATGCGTGGGTGTCTTCTGGCGACGCCGCCTACGGTGGAAAGATCGCCTTCGGACCAGACGGGATGCTGTATGTGACGGTGAGTGATCGCGACACGCTGTTCGCGACCAATGACAGCAGCCAGCGGATGCGCGCGCAGGATCTCGGCAGTCATGCCGGCAAGGTGCTGCGGCTTCGCGATGACGGCAGCGCGGCCCCTGACAACCCGTTTATCAACCGGCCCGGCGCGAAGCCGGAAATCTACACCTACGGTCATCGAAACATGTATGGACTGACGTTTCATCCGCAGACAGGAGCGCTGTGGGAAGCTGAGCTCGGTCCGCTTGGCGGCGATGAGATTAACATCCTCCTCCCGGGCCGGAACTTCGGCTGGCCGCTCGTGTCGATCGGGCGCCACTACAACGGTGCGCCCGTCTCAGACCAGCCGTGGTGGCGAGCCGGCATGGAGATGCCGCGGGTTTCGTGGGTGCCCTCGATTGCCCCGTCCAGTCTCACGTTTTACACCGGCGAGCGGTTTCCGGCCTGGAAAGGAAACCTGCTGGTGGGTGCGCTGTTTGGCCGGCAGGTTCAGCGGATCGCCTTCGACCAGCCGCCGTTGCAGGCAGAACGGCGCGAGTCGCTGCTTTTTCAGCTTGGCGCGCGTATTCGGGACGTGCAGCAGGGCCCCGACGGTTACGTATATGTCGCGACAGAACTGCGGCCAGGCGGTCAGGATACCGACGGGACGATCTGGAGGATCGAACCTGCCGAATGACACCTAAGATCTGACCTCACGCGATTGCCCTGCCCTGTAGAGAAAAACGCACACCAAAAGCAAGATCAGGAGAACTGCGACGTCGCCGACGAGCCCCGGCAGTCTCGGGTCCATGCTCCGCGGTACCACCTGTGCGGCAACGAGTCCGGCTAACAAGACGCCGGCAAGACCTTCTCCCGCGACGAGTCCAGAGGCCGCAAGAATGCCTGGATCGGCGCTCTCCTTCTTCTGCGGATCTCGTTCGTGTTTCTCGTGCTGTCGTGCGCGCCGCTCGCTCAACGCCCTCACGCACCCGCCGAGATAGATCGCGGCCATGGTCGCGAGTGGAAGGTAGACGCCGATCGCAAACGCGAGTGCGGAGACGCCGCAGAGCAGGGCCGTGATCGAGAGACCGACACCCGACAGCACCAGTCCCCACGGCAGCGCGCCCGCGAGCACACCCTCGATGATGGTTTTCATGAGTGTGGCCTGTGGCGCGGGTATCTCGCGCGAGCCGAACGTATAGACGGTCCCCAAGAGCATGACCGTCCCCGCCACTGCCCAGCACGCAAACGACGCCCCGATGAGCTGGCCGAATTGCTGACGCGCCGGGGTGGCGCCTACGAGATAGCCGGTCTTCAGATCCTGGGAGATGTCGCCAGCCTTCGAAGCAGCGACGGCGACAATGGTACCGACCGTCAGGACCGCCGCGCGGGACGATTCGTCAACCCAACCGGCTGCGGCGAACACCGACGCGACGCCCAGCAATGTGACGAGTGTGATTCCGGACGTTGGCTGCGACGAGACCCCGACAATCCCTACGATGCGAGCGGCGACGGCAACGAACAGAATGCCGAATACGGCGACTCCCGCGGCACAGATCGCGCGCTGCAGGGGACTCATGTTCCCTGCGAAGATGCCTGGCACCAGTGCGGCGATGGCCACGACGAGCACAATCGTACCAACGACGAAACTGCCGGGAAGATCGCGATCGGTGTTGCCGGCCGTGCCAGACGGCTCTGTCGCATCGCGACCTCGTATGCCGCGCGCAACCGCCATGAACGCACCGGCCATGGATGGCAGGCCCCGCAAAACGGCAATGATGCCACCTGCGGCCACGGCGCCCGCCCCGATGTAGCGCACGTAGCGGGCCCAGATCTCATTGGCACTCATCTCGGCCATGAGCTTCGTGGTTTCCGGATAGAGTGGCGCTGATAGCGTGGCACCGATCCAGGCGATCAACGGCGTCAGCACGATCGCCGAAACGAGGGAGCCGCTGACGAGGACGCCTGATTGGCGATAACCCAGGATGAACCCCACACCGAGGAGGGCCGGGGCAAGTTCCACGGCAAGTTCTGCTTTCGGCAGCACCGGAACAAGCCACTGCACGCTGCTGGGCGTCAGAAAGGCGAGGGATATCAGCATCTTCACAGCCGCGCCGAGGGCCATTCCCTTGAAGATCCAGGCACTCGCGGAAGACCCACCAACGGTGGCCCGCAGGACCTCGGCACACGCGGTGCCTTCCGGGTACGGCAGTTCATCGTGGCCGTGTACGATGAGCAGCCGGCGGAGTGGGATCATGGCCGCGAGACCCAGCAATGCCCCGAGGTAGCAGAGAATCACCACTTGCAAATACGGTGGAACCAGGTTCCACATGAAGAGGGCAGGGATCGTGAAGATCGTGCCGCTGGCGAGCGACGTGGACGCGGATCCAATGGTCTGCGACAGATTGGCTTCCAGGATCGACCCTCGCAATCGAAACAGCCGAAACAGCGCGACGGTCATGACGGCCGCAGGAATCGAGGCCGAGACCGTCAGCCCGACCCGCAGACCGAGATACGCGTTGGCGGCCCCGAAGACGATGCCGAGGAGAACGCCGGCGATCACCGCCTTGAGGGTGAATTCAGCGACGGGTGCACTCGTAACGGAAGGCGTCGGCATGGCGGCGATGATATTTGTTGGAGGTTGGTTGTGAGTCAATCAATTTCGCGAGAGCTGCTGTCGGCGTCGACGATTGCCATCCGCGACTGCATGGGCGCGAAACCCGGCGAAAGCGTTCTCGTCGTGACCGATGAGCCGCTTCGGCAGATTGGCATGGCGCTGCGCGAGGCAGCCAAAGACCTGGGCCACGACGTCCTGCTGCTCGAAATGCTGCCGCGCGCCACCAATGGCGCCGAGCCGCCGCCGCAGGTCGCACATCTGATGGCGATGGCGGACGTCGTCCTGTGTCCGACGTCCAAGTCTTTGACGCATACCGAGGCTCGACGGGCGGCAACCGCCGCAGGCGCCCGCGTGGGCACCTTGCCCGGCGTCACCGAAGCCATCATGGTGCGGTGCATGAACGCGGACTATCAACGCATTGCCGACAGGACACACCGTCTTTGCGCGGCGATGGCAGAGACGCAGATGATTCGCGTCAGTGCACCGGGCGGGACCGAGATTACCCTACCCGTGAAAGGACGTCAGCCCATTGCAAGCACCGGATTGTTCAGGGAACGGGGCCAGTTCGGGAATCTTCCGACCGGTGAAGCGTATCTTGCGCCGCTCGAAGGTGAATCGAATGGTGTCGTTGTCGTTGACGGATCGATGGCGGGCATCGGCGTTGTGTCGCAGCCGATTCGCATCGTCGTAAAGGACGGTCAGGCCGCCGATATCAGCGGTGGGCCCGAAGCGGCACAGTTGGTCGCGCTGCTCGAGCCGCACGGTCGCGAGGGTCGCAACGTCGCGGAGTTCGGCATCGGCACCAACGATCGCGCGCAGTTGAGCGGTGTCATTCTCGAGGATGAAAAAGTCATGGGGACCATACACATCGCATTTGGAGACAACAAATCGATGGGCGGTCGTGTGCGAGTGGCCAGCCACCTCGACGGTCTGGTCAAGAAACCTACCGTCTGGTTCGACGATCGCCTGATCATGGAAAGCGGACGATTGCTGGTGGAATGAATGTGCCGTCCGGCTTTAGCCGGACGGCAGGAGCGAGCAATGTTCAAGATCGCCCGTTGTGGTCGCGCTGGGTCTGGTCTCAGCCCTTGTTTCCAGCGGCGGGGCGGTTCAGCGAGCGCCGGCCACGTTCCATCTGGAGGAGGCCACGATTGCTCAGATCCAACAGGCGATCCAGAAACGACAGCAGACGACCGTGGGTATCGTCGAGCTGTACCTCAAGCGCATCAAAGCCTACAACGGGACGTGCGTGAACGAGCCGCAAGGAATTCTCGGCCCGATCACCACGATTCCTCGAGCTGGGCAGCTCAACGCGCTGGTGACACTGAACCTGCGGCCAGCCACCCGCAAAAGCCTGGGGCTTCGATGAGCGTAAGGCTCGCAGCATGACCGACCCTGTCGATAACGCAGCCGGAATGCCAGATGCGCTCGAGGTGGCGGCCGCTCAAGACCGCGTGTTCAAGCAGACGGGAAAACTGAGCGGCCCGCTGCACGGCGTCGTGATGGCCATCAAAGACCAATACGATACGTTCGACATGCGCACGACCTCAGGCGCCGATGCGCAGTATCACAACGATCGCCCTCCGGATGACGCGACGTTCGTGCAGCGTCTGCGCCAGGCCGGGGCCATCATCCTGGCCAAGGCGAACCTGGCGGAGTACGCGACCGATGGAGGGCGCAGCTCATTTGGCGGCACGTTCTGCAACCCGTACGACACCGAGCGCGTACCAGGCATGTCGAGTGCCGGATCGGCAACCTCGGTGGCAGCAAACCTCGTGACCTGTGCGATTGGCGAGGAAACCGTCGTCTCGATTCGCTGGCCTGCGGCCGTCAATAACCTGGTCGGATTGGCCCCAACTCAGGAACTGGTCAGTCGCGACGGGATGATGGGCGCCGGGCTGAATACACGGACAGGTCCGATTTGCCGCACGGTTCAGGATGCCGCAAAGGTCCTCGACGTCATCGCTGGCTACGATCCAAAAGATGAGATGACCGTTTTCAGCGTGGGCCGGACCCCGTCCAAGCGATATGCCACGTTTGCGAATGCAGGGCGACTCGACGGAGTTCGAATTGGCGTCATCCGCGAATACATGAACAAGAGCTTGCTGGCCAAAGCCGATGAGGAAAGCGTCGACATTATCGAACGTGCGCTTGGCCATTTGCGCACACTTGGTGCGACCATCGTCGATCCCGGTCCCGAGGGCGCGCTGTTCCAGGGCTGTATTACTCGCTACGCGCCACAGCTCTACAACGCGGCGTTTACGGCCCAGTACCCAAAACTGTTTCCGATCGACGCCGGTGGTAAGGCTGCCACCGATCACATTTCGACGCTACTCGATCTGGATTCGGATCCCAAGCAGGTGCCTGAGGGCCTGTCGCTGGAAACCTCGGTGCGTTCCAGGCCCAGGGTGAAGGCAAGTACATGATGAACAAGTACCTGCGCGAGCGTGGCGATGCCAACATCAGGAGTAACGCCGACCTGATCAACAAAGCCAATTTCTACCTGGACCCTAACTTCCCCGACCGGAAGCAGCAGCGGGAAAACGCCGAGCGGCAGGTCGTGCTCGACACAGCCGTGCGCCTTCAACACCGGTTCGCGCTGCAGACGATTGTGTTGCAGTGTATGCAGGAGCAGCGGCTCGATGCCCTGGTGTCGCCGACCGCAAGCATTCCACCACCCAAGCTGAACGGACCTCGAGAACCGAACCTGAATGGTCGTCCGGCGATAGGGTGGTCCATGCTGGGTCAGCAAGGGTTTCCGGTGATGACAGTGCCGGCGGGCTTTACGACCGAAGTGTGGGATTGGGTGCGCGATCCCGAAGCACCCAAGGGGCCTGGCGGTGGTCCCGGCACGAGACTGGTTGGCCCCATTCCGGCAAGACTTCCCGTGGGCATCGACTTCGTGGGTCGTCCATTCGACGAGCCCACGTTGTTGAAGATTGGCGCGGCGTACGAAGCGGCAACCAGGCATCGGACGCCGCCACGCGATTTTGGGCCGCTGCCCGGCGAACCGTGAACCGCGCTTGGTACAGCGCCGAGCGACCAGGGTCGCGAGGCACAGGTCGTGGGGGTGGGGCCCCACGACAGAGCCAAGTATGAAGTCTTTATGACTGGTTTGGTTCAGGACTTGCGACATGCCGTGCGGATGCTGGCGAGGCGTCCGGGTCTTTCGGCCATCACGATTCTCATCCTGACGCTGGGCATCGGCGGCAGCGTCGCGTCGTTCAGCGTCGTCGACGCCGCGCTGCTGCGGCCGCTGCCGTTCGACCGGCCAGACGGCCTCTTTTCCGTTTGGGAGCGTCCGCCGCAGGGTGCTCCCTGGACACGCCAAACAGTTCCTTTTGCACTGTTCGAGGAGTGGGAACGGCAGTCACGAAGTTTCGAACAGCTGGGCGGCTATACGGGCCGCGACTTCGTGCTGCTGGGGCGGCAAGGTCCACAGCAGAGTACGTGGGGACGTCGTTACGCCCGAGTTCTTTGCCGTGCTTGGCGTCCATGCGGCCGTTGGACGGACGCTGGACCCGGCTGACCGAAATGGCGCCCCAGTGGTCGTTCTGAGCCATCAATTGTGGCAACGGGAATTCGAGGGTCGTTCGAACGCGGTCGGTGAGTCGGTCACCCTGGATGGGCTTTCGCACGTTGTCGTGGGCGTTCTGCCCGCGGGCGCACAGCTGCCGACGATCGGCGGAGAACCCGTGTTCTGGACGGTCCCGACATCGGCCGACCTGGCACAGAGCGGATCGGTTGTTGGCGTGATGGGCCGTCTGAGATCCGGCGTGCAACCACGCGCGGCCGAAGCAGAGCTTGCGGCAATTCAGCAACAAATGCCGCTCCAGCGCGCGAATGATCAAAGGTCGCAGGGCGTGATCGTAAGATCGATTCAAGAAGAGAGAGCAGTGCTCATCCGCTCGACCTTGAACGTCGCGTTCGGGGCGGCCTTGTGCCTGCTGCTCGTTGCCTGTGTCAATGTCGCAGCGCTTCTGCTCGGAAGGGGCCACGAGCGTCAGCGTGAGATGGCGCTGAGGGCCACGCTCGGCGCGAGTCGATGGCGATTGATTCGTCAGCTGGTATCGGAACAGCTCGTACTCTGGGCCCCGGCAGGCGTCGCGGGAATTTTTGTCGGCGCCATCGGTCTGAGCTGGTTCGTCAATGCGAACCCGTTTCGCCCAGACGAGTTGGGTCCAACCCACGGCTTTTCAATCGATCCCCGGGCCGTGGTGTTTACAGTCGCAATCACCTGGCTCACGGCCATGATTTTCGGCTTGTGGCCCGCAGTGGCCGCGTCGCGGGTCAACTTTTCGAGTGCGCTGAACCGTGGCGGCCGAGGAGCATCGGCAACTCGATCCACCGAGCGTACGCGGAGTCTGCTGGTGGTGGCCGAAGTTGCGTTGTCGGTCATGGTTCTTACGTGTGCGGGGCTGCTCATCGTCAGTGTTGGTCGCTTGAGCCATCAATCGCTCGGGCTGAATTCCGAACACCTGCTGACGTTCCGTCTGCGATTGCCACTTTCGGATTACAAAGACGACGCACGGCGTCAGCAGTTTCACGATGCGCTTTTGCACGAGCTCCGAGCGTTGCGGGGAGTTGCGGCGGCAGGAACCACGTCGGCGAGACCGCTTGGCACGATCCCGGTTGCTCCATTCCGCATCAGCGGACAACTCGTCCCGGATGCTGCTAGAGTGGGGTTTCAGGCCGTCGATCCGGACTACTTCAAAACCGTCGGCATGCCCCTCGTCCGGGGTCGATGGTTTGACACTCGGGATTCCGTTCGGACCGAACGAGTGGTCATCATTAACGAGACATTTGCGCGGAAATACTTCACCGTCGATCCGGTGGGTCGGCAGTTCAGATCTGCGGTCGAGGGTTCACCCTGGTTGACCATTGTCGGAGTGGTCGGCGATGTCAAACATGCCGGGCTCGATTGGGATGTGTTGCCGGAGGTCTTTCTGCCGTATTCCCAAATGACAGGGATTCTCGGCGACTTGTTTGGCAGAGATATTTTTGGCATGGTGAGGACACGAAGCACCGCTGAACTGCAGCCGGAGATTCGAACGGTGGTTTCGAGACTCGACCCGGACTTGCCGGTCGTCGAGATGATGCGTTTCGAAGAGGTTGTCGCAGGATGCGGTGGCGCGCCCGCGTTTCAGGACCGCGGTGATTGGCTCCTTTGCGAGTCTCGCCTTGTTACTGGCGGCTGTCGGGATTTACGGTGTGCTCTCGCAATCGGTGATTCAGCGGCAGCGCGAGTTTGGTATCCGCATGGCGCTTGGTGCCACGAGCCGTGAGATTCTGGCCGGCGTGCTGGGTCGAGGCCTCGCGTTGTCTTCGGTCGGAGCGCTCGCGGGAACGGTTGCGGCTCTCGCGCTTGGTCAGGTGGTGCAGTCGATGTTGTTTGGTGTCAGCGCCCGAGATCCCCTGATTCTCTGCGGCGTCGCTCTGCTGATGCTGCTCGTGACCGTCGTGGCGAGCGTCGTGCCGGCGCGCCGAGCCAGCAGCGTCGATCCCGTCGTCGCGCTTCGATTGGAGTGAGGTCGTCCACGTCTCAAGAAAGAGAGGACTTGCATGAGCGCCCGCCATGTGGTCGTTGTCGGTGCTCTGGCTGTCTTGTTGCTTCCGGCGGCCTCGATTGGTCAAGTGGAGCCTGCCGCGCCGAAGCCGCAGGCGAAGGCGGGGTGGACACCGGCACGCATGGCCGACGGCCATCCAGACCTGCAGGGTATCTGGACCAACTCCACGCTCACACCGCTCGAGCGTCCCCGCGAGCTTGGGGACAAGGCCTTCTTTACGGAACAGGAAGCGGCTGAATACGAGAAGCAGGCGCGTGAGCGAAACAACGCGGACCGCCGCGACAGCAATGCCGAGGCCGATCTGGCCATCGGCTACAACGACGCGTGGTGGGATCGAGGGACAAGGATCGTGTCGACGCGGCGAACCTCGGTGGTGGTTGATCCGCCGGACGGACGAATTCCGGCTTTAACGCCCGAAGCGCAGCAGAAGGCGGCTTTGCGCGCCGAAACCCGGGCGCTCCGACCATCCGACGGCCCGGAGGACCGCTCGCTGGCCGATCGGTGCATCGTGCGCGCCAACACGGGACCGCCGATGCTTCCTGCCGGCTACAACAATAATTACCAAATCTTCCAAACCCCCGAGCAGGTTGTCGTCCTCATCGAAATGATTCATGACGCCCGCGTGATTCCCTTGACCAAGCGCCCACCGCTCTCGAGCAATATCCGGCAGTAGCTCGGAGACTCGCGCGGCCGTTGGGAGGGAGATACGCTGGTCGTGGAAACCACGAACTTCACCAACCGGACGAACTTCCGGGGGTCGGGCGAGCACCTGCGTGTCATCGAGCGCTTCACGCGCGTGGCTGAGGACACGCTCCTCTATCAGTTCACGGTCGACGATCCGCACTCGTTCACCAGACCCTGGTCTGGAGAGATCCCGATGAAGAAAACGGAAGGGCCGGTGTTCGAGTATGCCTGCCATGAAGGCAACTACTCGATGGAGAACATCCTCAGTGCCGAGCGACTCGAGGAGAAGAACTAAGACACACGCGAAGAACGGATAAACCACTAAGACACTAGAGCACGAAGGTTTCTGCCTTACGTGTGGCCTCGTGTCTTTGTGGTTTTGTTGGTTTTACTCCAGTGCGCTTCGTGGTTCAGCAGAGCTGTGACCTCGGTGGTAAGGCCTTCACCCTGCTTTGAGCTGACAGTCCGGAATCCCGGCCCCGTCAGGCGCGTTCAACGCGCTGACGGGCGCTGGAGTGGGTGCTGATTCGTCAAGAATACCGATTCGCTTGTTGACCCAGAGCACCTGATACGCCCAGGCGGGCATCGGATCCAGCTGCGGCATGCACGAATAATTGTTGAAGTGCAGGTTGACCAGATAGAACTTTTGTTTCAGCCGCCGCACGACCTCGAGAAAGCGCTGTTCGTTCGCGCCATGCAGCTCCATGGGCATCTGATCGATTTGGTCCAGCACGGCGTCCGGGGTGGCCAGTAGAGAATCCCATTCGGCCCCTTCGACGTCAATTTTCACGATGAGCCGTTTGCCGGTGTCGTGGTTCTTGGCGATCTGATTCTGCAGCGTGTCAAAGACGCGCCGGGCTTCGTCGCGCTCCGGTTTGCGGACCAATGCATTCCTTGTGAAACACGAACCTGCCGCCGTCGCATGTCGGGCGGCCGGGATCGAAGCAGTCGTACTGGTGAACCGCCACGCTGTATCGTTTCGCGATGTCGCACCCGAACTCGTCGTTCAGGCCGACCCCGTAGGAATACGCGGATCCGATGCCCTCGCTCAGGTTGTCGCACAGCAGGTAACCGCCATCGTTCACGCTGCCAAACCGTTTCAAGGCGCAGTTTTTCAGCACGACCGGCTGCAATTCTGCCAGCAGCGCCACGCGCGTGTCTCGCTGTCGGGCGCGCTGCACTTGCCACACCACCATGCCAAGCACCGCAGCACCGATCACCGCCAGCACGACTCCCCGGATCTTTGTCATGAGCGATACCTCGACATCCGTCAGCGGCGAATCCGCATCATCTGATTGGCACCCCGTTGAAATTCGTACGGCACCCGTTCGAGCGACACGTGATAGCCCATCTGCGTGAAGTGCTCTTCGATACCGGGCACGTGAGGTGAGGGTCGAGTTCCCAGTGCGAGCAATGGGAAGATTCGAACCTCTCGGGCGACCCGGCACAATTCCAGAAGCGCGGCGCGGTGAAACGCTGCGTCGAGGTGATCCGAATAGAGGAACAGGAAATGCGAACACACGGCCAGTTCAAATGCGCGATCTCGAAAGGGGAGCGCGGGAAGCTCACCCAGGACGTACCGCCCTTCGCGGAGTCCTCGGTCGTAATCTTCGAGAAACGCATCCATCGCCCGCATGCGAGCGGACCGTAAGTCGTCAACGGATCGAATCTCGGTCCACACGAATTCGCCGACGTTTTGCCGGGTCTGGTCGAGCACCTGATCGGAGGTTGCCGCAATCCGTTCGCGGATTTGTCCGCGATTGAACCGGTAGAGCGGATCGCAGGAAGTCACGCGCGTCCCACGCCGCGTCGCTTCGGCGTTGAAGCTCGCAGGTCCGTCGGCGCACCCCAGGATGCTCGTCTGGAGGTCGGCCTCTCTCAGCGCGAACATCCGCCGATACTCGTCAAACGAGCGGCCCCACGGCACCACTTGATCGAGCGCAAACATCGCGCCATAGCTTATCCAAGATTTGACGACCTGATTACCATCCTGACGCGTCGACGGCGCGTCTTGCCTGAGGTCAATGTGCGTGGCCGTAGCCAGCGGTTCGTAAGTGGTGGCTCCTCGTCGGTTAACGGTGGCGTCACCACCACCCGGCCTGGCAGGACCCTTGCCATAAGTTTGCAAGTTGCCCTGAACCAGCGCTGGAGGCCCCATGAAAACCATGACGAGAACGCTCACGAGCACGATGGCGGTGTTATTGATTGCGAGCAGCCCGATACAGGCAGGCCGGCCCGATGATCAGAAGGCAAAGAAACACTCAAAGTACCAGCACGTGGTTGACGAGCGAGGTGACCGCGGGGCTGAAATCCACGTGGTCTTTTCTCGACACGAAGCGCGGGTGATTCGCGAACACTATGCGCCCGTCTACTACGGGCTCCCTCCAGGGCTCCAGAAGAAGATGGTGCGAACCGGCCGGCTGCCGAGAGGTTGGCAAAAGAAATTGCAGCCATTTCCGGTCATCCTCGAGCGTCAGTTGGTTTCGCTGCCGATCGGATACCAGCGCGGCGTCATCGATGGACATGCCGTGATCCTCAATCCGAAGACGCAAACGATCGTCGACGTCACTGTACTGTTTTGATCGGGTCGAGTTTCCGACAGTAAGTAAGCCCGCGCATTGCGACGTCAAGGACAGGTGAGGCGTACAATGGCCATGAGCGAATCTCATGGCCTCCCTGCCGCGTCGGGTGATCGGCGTCGTCTCGACGATCTGTCTCGCGTGTCCTCTGCTCGGTCAGGAGCGTGTACCCGCCCCTCAACCTTTTAGCGAGCGTGTTGACGTTGCTCGTATTCTGATTGACGTCCGAGTGGTGGACGACTTCGGAAAACCTGTGCTCGGCCTCGATGTCAGCGAGTTCGAGGTCGAGATCGACGATAAACCGGTCCGCGTTGAATCGGCCGAGTGGGTGGATGGCGGCGGCAATCATGGGTCGCCTCTCGCGTCCACAAAGTTGTCAGGCGTCGGCGAAGTCTGACGCCGGTGGGCGATCAATTGTTTTCCTTGTTCAGAAAAGCCACGAGCCCTCGCGCGCCCTGGGGTTGATGCGTTGGCCACAAGTCAACGAGCCGCTTCTGGCGGGCCTGACGCCGACGACCGGGTGGCCGTTGTTTCTTTCGACTCACATCTCAAGATGTGGCTGGATTTCACGCACGATATCGCCCTGGCCCGGAAGGTGATGGCCCGGGATGTGCTGATCAGGAACCCACCGCGGATCGATCCTGGGCTCGAGCCCTCGCTCGTGGCTCGGCTCTCTCAAGACGAAGGACGCCGCACGTACACCATCGAGAAAGCGCTCCAACGGCTTGGCGAGGCCCTGGCTCCCATGCCGGGATCGAAGACGATCGTGTTGGTCGGGTACGGCTTCGGAAGAATGTCGTCGAATGGCGGGGCGTTCCTGATGCCGGACTATGACGCGGCGCGTGATGCGCTCCAGTCGGCGCGCGTGACCCTCCTCTGTCTCGACGTGACGTTCGCCGACTATCACTCCCTCGAACTGGGACTACAGGCCGTGGCTGCCGACACCGGCGGCATCTTCGAGCGCTTGTATCTGAATCCGCGACAAGCGGTCGATCGGGTCGTCAGTGCGCTGGCGGGGCACTACGTCCTTTTCGCGGAGAAGCCCGACGCGAAGCCCGGTCTTCACCGGATCAACGTTCGCCTTCCCCGCGCGAAGGGCACGGTGCTGGCGCGTAGCAGCTACGTCGAGTAGATGGAACCACCAAGAACACGAAGATTTGTTGAACCAGTCACGAAGAACACGCGGAAGAAAATCCGTTGGAACCACGAAGTGCACGAAGAACACAAAGAATCCGTTCGAATCGGGTCACGAAAACGTGACGTTCTTCTTCGTGCCTTAGTGGTTCGTTCTTCGTGGCTTGGCTCAAACCAACGGTTCTCGAGCTCGTTCAGTTTTGACCACGACGACGAAATCCGTTGAACCACAAGTCACGAAGAACACAAAGAATCCGTTCGAATCGGTCACGAAAACGTGACGTTCTTCTTCGTGTCTTAGTGGTTCGTTCTTCGTGGTCTTGGCTCAGACGAACCGCTCTCGAGTTCGTTCCTGGGCTTTTCTGGCCACCTCTTCCCGATTCCGCGGCGGCGCCGTTGTCGTCAGGGAGTGAATGAGCCGATGGGCGGCCGCTGTCACTTCGTCGACGGCCTGGTTGAACGCCAGTTCGTTCGCGCGCGACGGACGATTCGAGCCGCTCAGCTTGCGAACGAACTGGAGTGCCGACGCCCGAACTTCTTCATCAGTTGCGGGGGGCGCAAAATTCGCGAGGGTCTTAATGTTGCGACACATGATTGACTCCGTGGACAGCTCGTCATTCATATTTTATGCGATCGCACAGAAGTGCACGGCATTGCGCCCGGCCTGATTTCTGATGCGCCTCCGGTTCAGGGAAGCACGGCCTTTGCTCTCTTCGTGACGGGAAGCGCCGTAGAGGCCTATTTCTGCGCCAATACGGCGGTCGGCGATTACAGAACCGTGATTCGACCATCACGTTCGTGTTCTCGCCGTTCGGAGTGTGGCAAGGGCAATCGGGCCCGACGACAGCTTGAACCTGATCGTCCGCCGCAGGTTGCAGGAGGTATCCAGATGATTCGTCATGTCGTGGCCGTCGCCGTGATTCTTCTTCTCAGTTCATCGTCGCTCCTCGCGCAGAATCCGGAGCTGACGGTGAACGTCTCCTCGGCCGATGTCCACAGGAGTCCGAGCAACGGGAGTCCTGTGATTGGTAAGGCCCCACGCGGTACCAGGCTCGAGGTCACGCGTGAACTCGGAAGCTGGGTCAGGGTTTCGTGGCCGGATGTTCAGGAAGGTGCGGGCTACGTGCACGTGAGCGCCGGGTCAATCGCTGGCCGTTCAGCGTCGGATCCGAAGCGTACGCAGGTCTTCAGTTCACGACCCGCTGCCGACCCTGTGCCCACTCGGACGAGCACACCGGCTGACAGCGGCTCAACGGCCGCCCAGCGGCCGCTGTCGCCGCGTCCGACGTACGTAGCCACGCCAACCCACACCATCGGCCTCGGAGGCCGGCTTGGGGGCACGACGCTAGGGTTTGGTGCCAGCGCACGCGCTTGGTCCCAGGGACCACTCGGCGTCCAGCTCGAGGTCGCGCGATACGGACACACCGACGCGCTTGCTGCCGATCGCGTGACGTCCCTTCAGTTCGCGCCGAGCGCGATCTACTCGTTGCCGGATGCCGTGACCGGCGCGGTGTGGCTGCGACCGTACCTTGGAGCTGGCGTTGATTTGTATCGTATGCGAATGAGCAGCTCGATCCCGTCAGTGGACTCCGTCACCGCCAACAGATGGGGTGTGATGACGTTTGGTGGTGGCGAGCTCACGTTTGCGAACGTGCCGCAATTTGCACTGAGTGCAGACGTCGGCTATCACTGGGCCAAGACACCGTTCCTGGGAATTGAACTCGGTGGGCTGGGGTTTGCGGTGTCGGGACACTGGTAAGTGAAGTAGACAAGGTCAAAGGTTAAAGGTCAAAGGTCAAAGGTCAAAGGTACGACCTTTGACCTTTTGGCCCGATCGAGTGAAGGGAGTTGCTGAGAGTGACGATGACCCGAAGAATTCTTGCACTGATGTTCGTGCTGCTAATCCTGACGCCCCAGCAGCCCAAGGCCGCCCGGGACCGTATGGTGTACGGCATTGCTACGTTGACCACGTGTGGCGCCTGGGCGGATTACTTTGACGCCGAAGTTGGGGCAGGCTCGAACGACTTCTACATGAAGTTTGCGCTTAAATCGTGGATTCATGGATTCGTCAGCGGTGCCAGCGCAGCCCGCGGTGTCGGCATGGAGTTCAGCCGTATGGCGGAAGCGGAGATCGTGCCTTGGATCACGAACTACTGCCGGCAAAACCCAGCCCACGAGATTGACGATGCGGCCGACGAGCTTCTGGCGGCGCTGCTGCTGGTGAAGAAATAAGCGGCGTTTGCGGTCCAGTCGCCTGGTGGCTCTGACACATCAGGCGAACGACCTAACAACTCACCCTCAGGGTTACTCCGTTCGGAGTAAACGATTCGGTTGACTTGAACGGAGTACTCCTCTAAGCTTCAGCGCTTTTGCGGCCTCTTTCGCCCATTTCTATTCACAGCTGATCCGAAGCAGATACGCGCCCACTCCGGCTTATCAATAAAGGAGCGCTTCCTTGCGCTGCGCGCGACGGGCAGGTCGGAGCTGGCTGTTGCTTCTTCCTCTGTTCGCCATAGTGTCTCCAGTGTCCGCGGAGGCGCACGGCGCGGTCCACGAACAAATCAATGCGCTGACCGAGCAGATCAGCCGAGCCCCCGGCAACGCCGGTCTCTACGTCATGCGCGGCGAGCTTCTCGGTGAACACGGTGACTGGGAAGCCGCACTCAGTGACTTTCAGCGCGCCGGTCAACTGAATCCCGGTCTCAGCATCATCGACCTGGCGCGTGGCAAGACGCTGTTCCAAGCTGGCCAGTTGAGCTCGGCAAAGCAGGCGCTCGATCGGTATCTCGTTCGCCAGCCCCATCACACAGACGCGCTGATATCCCGGGCCCGCGTGCATGCGCAACTCGGTCAGTTGGAGGCCAGTGTTGCCGACTACACGCGTGCGATCGACGACCTGGCGCGGCTGGGCCATCCGAATCCCGACTATTACTTCCAGCGTGCGCGGCTCGTTGCCGCACGGGGGCGGAGTTTTGTGCCTGAGGCCCTTCGGGGACTCGACGAAGGGCTGGTTGGACTGGGCCCGTTGGCGACACTTCAGCTCTATGCGATCGAACTGGAGCTGACGATCGGCCGCACCGAGGCCGCACTTGCCAGATTGGACTCCATCGCCACGCAGCAATCCCATCGTCCGGAGGCCTGGCTCACACGCCGCGGCGAAATCCTGGAACAGGGCGGAAGAGCGCAGGACGCTCGCGCGGCCTACGAGAAAGCCCTGGCTGCGATCGACGCGCTCTCGCCGCGCTACCGAGGAACGCGAGCAACGCTGGAGCTCGAAGCGCGTCTGCGCCGCACACTGGATCGACTTCCGCAGTAGCAATCGGCGGATCCAAAGACCCGCCTCTACAAGATTACTTAGACGTATCGAGGCAGTCATGAACGCTTCCAATCGACGCCGCACCGGATCTGTGATCGTGTTGCTGATTGGGCTTGCACTCGGTGTGCCGGGTGCCGACGCAGCCACGGTCACACGCGGTCCCTACTTGCAGATGGGATCCCCCACCCAGGTCGTGGTGCGTTGGCGCACCGATGTGCCAACCGAGAGTCGGGTCAGTTTCGGTCTCTGCTTCGACATGCCGGATTGTTTCACCGGGATTGAGGGTAACTCGGACTCGACGATCGAGCATCAGGTGACGCTGTCGGGCCTTCTCCCCGATACGGTCTACTACTACGCTGTTGGTACGAACGCACAGATCCTCGCCGGCGGTACTGCGAGTTACTTCTTTGTGACGTCTCCAGAGACTGGGGCCTCAAAGCCCACGCGTATCTGGGTCCTGGGCGATTCCGGCAGCGCGAACTCCAGTGCGCGGGCCGTTCGAGATGCGTACTACGCATTCACTGGATCGCGACACACCGATCTGTGGCTCATGCTTGGCGACAACGCGTATAGCAGTGGGACGGACAGCGAGTACCAGGCGGCGGTGTTCAACATGTACCCCGAGATGCTGCGCAAATCGGTGCTGTGGCCAACGCTTGGCAACCACGATGGAAGTTCCGCGAACTCCGGTACGCAGAGCGGGCCCTACTACAACATCTTCAGCTTGCCGAAGAGCGGCGAAGCCGGCGGAATGCCCTCCGGGACGGAGGCGTACTATTCCTTCGATTACGGCAACATTCACTTCGTCGTGATGGATTCATTCGACTCCGACCGCTCACCGAATGGCGCGATGATGACCTGGCTTCGCGCGGATCTGGAGGCTACGACTCAAGACTGGCTCATTGCATTCTGGCACCATCCGCCCTATTCGAAAGGGTCCCACGACTCCGATTCCGATACGGCCCTCAGACAGATGCGGCAGTACGCACTTCCAATTCTCGAAGACCACGGTGTGGATCTCGTGCTTTCCGGCCACAGCCATTCGTACGAGCGGTCGTTTCTGCTCGACGGGCACTATGGTGCATCGAACACGTTGACGTCCGACATGATTCTGAACGGCGGAGATGGCCGTGAGAACGGCGACGGCGTGTATGAAAAGCCAAATCTCGGGCCGGCGTCTCACAAGGGGGCCGTCTATACGGTTGCCGGCAGTTCTGGCAAGACGAGCGGTGGTACGTTCGATCATCCGGCCATGTTTGTGTCGATGAGCGTGCTGGGATCGTTGGTGGTCGACGTCGATGAGAATCGGCTCGATGCAACCTTCCTCCGATCGGGCGGGACGGTAGGCGATACCTTCACGATTGTGAAAGGATCCGGCAGCGGGAACACGCCGCCAGATGCCGTAGATGATCAGATCGAAACAAACGAAGACACACCGGCGATAGAGATCGAGGTTCTGACGAACGACAGCGACCCTGACGGCGGCGGCTCGGACGGCGACATGCTGACGGTGACCTCGGTGACGCAGCCGACTAATGGCACGGTCACCATCAACGCCGGCAGGACCGTGACATACGTGCCCCAGGCTAATTTCCATGGCCTGAGCAACTTCACTTATACGATTAGCGACGGGAAGGGAGGTCGAAGTACGGCGAAGGTCAGCGTGACGGTCATTCCGGTGAACGACGCTCCGAGCGCGGCCAGTCAGACTGTGACGACACCCACAAACACCACGCGGTCAATCACGCTGACGGGGTCTGACCCGGATGGTGATTTGCTCGATTACGAAATCTCCACATCACCGTCGCATGGCACGCTGAGCGGAACTGGCGCGAACCAAGTCTATACGCCTGCAAATGGTTACGCCGGTTCTGACAGCTTTGAATTTCGCGTGAGTGATGGATCGGTCGCGAGTGACCCCGCGACGGTTTCAATCACCGTGACCTCCGGCCCCCTCACCACAGGACTTCAAAGCCCGACGGCGAATGCCCCGGTTAGCAGCAGCGCAGGCGACAGAAACGGCTTTGAGAGCAACCGCACAAACGCCTATGCCGATGATGGGCTCTTTGCCGTGGACACCAACAGCGGCTCGAGCAGCAGCAGCTCGAGCTGCACGAGCAGCAGCAAGGACAAGCACCTGTTCTACGACTACAACTTGTCGATTCCCACCAGTTCCGCGATCAAAGGCATTGAGGTCCGCCTCGATGCCAGGGTTGATTCGACTTCGGGCTCGCCGCGGTTGTGCGTCCAGCTTTCCTGGAATGGCGGCTCGAGTTGGACAACAGCCAAGACCACCGCGACGCTCAAAACCAGCGAAGCCAGCTACGTTCTGGGCACTGCCTCTGATCTCTGGGGCCGCAGCTGGACGTCCGGAAACTTCGGCAACTCGAGCTTTCGGGTTCGCGTCATCAGCGTGGCCAGCTCGACGTCACGCGACTTCTCGCTCGACTGGGTGGCCGTTCGCGTGACACACCAGCCGGCACCCTGAGAACAGCATTTTCGAGAAGGCAGGCCCACGTTTGTGGCAAAATTTGCCCGTGGGCTTCTGCTGTTGGTCCATCTTCGAATCCAGACCATCTGGATTGAACCGAAAGGACGCGTGTATGGGCAAGCGAATGCTCGCCTTTTCGGCCGTATTGACGATGTGTGCGGCGCTCTCGTCAGCGTGCGCCACAGGGGTTGTGGATGCGCCGACGAGGGGGACGACCACCGCGCGAATCCCAGAGCGTACGAAAGAACAGAAGATTGAGCTTGGGCGCCAACACAAGACGGCCTGGGATCTCTATCAAGCGCTGCGCAAGGAAGCCAACGGTGGCCAGCGGCTCGTCTCGAACAATCTCCCGGACTGGAGCGGTGTGTATTCACGACCGGCGGACAAGGGGTTCACCTTCGATCCCGATCAACCCGCCGGCGGGCTACCGACCGCCAAGCTGACGCCCGAATATCAGGCGAAGATGCTGAAACGAATCGAAGATGTGAAGGTTGGCATCGAGTGGGACCCGATCTCCACGTGCGCGCCACCTGGACATCCCCGCTGGCTGACGGAGCCGTTCTTACGCGAGTTCATCGTGACCCCAGATCAAACGTGGCTCATCAACGAAATGGTGAACGACGTCCGCCGAATCTACACCGACGGCCGCGACCATGTGCCCGAAGCCGAGCGATATCCTCTGTACAACGGCGATTCGATTGGTTTTTGGGACGGCCACAAGCTCGTAGTCCACACCAATCAGCTGCAGGCCGGTATCTATCAGCGGTCGAATCCCGATTACACGGACCAGGTGGAAACGGTAGAGATTTGGTACAAGGCCGACGATAAGTCAGTTGCCGCCGACGTGTGGGTGTACGACCCGCCAGCCCTCGCGGAACCGTGGTATGTGAAACAACTGTACGGGAAGCTGAGCGACCCGGACAAGATGCTGCGCCTTCGTTATTGGAACTGCGCTGAAAACCAGAACAATGCCGTGTTCCAGACCCAGGACGGCACCACGCAGTTTCAGGGTTTCACGTTTACACCGGAAGACAACAAGAAGTGAGACGAGCCATGAGTAGATCCATTGTGTCGATGCTGGTTGGTATCGGTGCTCTGATGGTGATGGGCCTCACGGCCCTGGCTCATCACTCGGCGGCCATGTTCGACGAGAAAAAGAGCATCACGGTCGAAGGCGTCGTGAAGGAGTTTCAGTTCACGAACCCGCATTCGTGGCTGCTCGTGGACGTGACCGACAAGAATGGCAAAGTCACGACCTGGGGGTTCGAAGCCGAAGGGCCCAGCACGCTCGGGCGAGCCGGCATCCGCAAGAGCGATTTGATGCCCGGCACCAAACTCACCATCACCGGGCATCCCATGAAAGATGGCCGCCCGGCTGCGCTTTGGATTGACGCTGTGTTGGCCAGCGGCAAGAAGCTCAACCCGCGCGCGGGATTTGCCGTGAAGTAGCGCGGGGGCTTTAGCCCCCGCGTGGATGACGGTGTCCCTAGGCAACGTCGAAAGGTTACCGTGGTCGATACGATTCACGGGCAACGGCAGAAATTGGCACCGGAGCCACCGTCGCCCGGATGTTGGTCTGTTTGTGGCGTTCCACCGTCGGTTTCGTGGATCCGCGTCCTTCCTCACCCCACACCAGCGTGACTTCGGTTCCCGGATCGCTGTATTTGACATCGAGCATCGCCAGCGAAACCATCGCGCGCTCGTTGTACGTGTATCCCGTGTAGGTTGACAGTCCGATGGTCTTGCCGTCTTTCAGCACTTTGTCGTACGGCAGCGTCGAATAGTTCGCAAGCGGCAAGTCGATGTATTTGACGATATCGCTGCCTGCGTCGAACAGCGACTCGCAAACCCGTGCGACATCCTCGCCGTTCCAGACCAGCGTGACTTTGTTGCGTTTCGGCCGGTCGGCCATTTTTTCCAGCGCCTGTCGTCCAATGAAGTCGTGATCGAATTTGACGAAGGGGCCGTAGCCAAGGTCGTAGGGGGTCAGGTAGTAGTCGGTGATGTCGCTGGAGTAGTAACTGCCACCGAGTGATGCCATGGCTTCGTAGCTCTTCGAGCCCAGCCACTTTCTGTAGCCCTTCAATTCTTCACCAACGTACACCGCCGGGAGCGGAGAGGGAATCCACCCCGATTCGAGACACGTGGTGGGGTAGGCCCGTGAGCCCACCTGTCGAATGCCGAACTCCTGACCGGCTTCGACGATGGCGTTGCGGACTTCCTCGCCGTGCTCCCAGGGACCAAAGAGCTCCCATCCGGGTTGTCCGACCATGCCATGGCGCAGCGCGCGCACGTCATGACCCGCGATGTTGAAGACATCCATGTAAAAAAACCGGATGTCGGGCGCGGGTTTGCGCGTCACCTTCTCCATGACCTGGAGAGCCTTGGGCCCCTGGACCTGGTAACGAAACGATTTTCGTCGCCCCTGATTGACGGCCGATCTCTCGTCCCGCTCGGCGGTGACGGCATACTTGCCGGTCTCCGCGTGGTACTGCACCCAGTTTTCGGCAGGCGGTCGCCCGACCAGACTGAGTCGATTCTCGTCGAGATGAAAGAGGATGGCATCGCCAATGACGTAGCCCTGATGGTTGCAGGCCACGAACTGCTTGGCTTGATTGACCTTGAAGTTCTTGAAGCTGTTGATGGCGAGATCGGAGAGCAATTTGAGGGCGTCAGGCCCGTGGATATGAAGCTCGGTCATGTGATGGGACTGGTCGAAGAGTGCGCACGTCTCCCGCCAGGCGCGTTGTTCGTCTCTCCAGTTTGTGAACTCGGATTTCACCACCGGAAACGCATACGGACCGATCTGCGAATTACGCAACAGATCGACAGGATTCCCGGCGGCTTGTAAAACGTCTTCCAGATTTTGGTGGCTCATGGCTGCTGATTTTACACGGTGCGGGCAAGGCCCGGGTGCCGAGTGCTTGGTGCTTGGTGCCTGGTGCTGTGCCGGGTGCGGGGTGCTGGGTGCCTGGTGCTGTGCAGGGTGCTGTGTCACAATTGCCGCGCAGTGGAAAGGAGCATTTCCATGGGTCAACGAGTACTCGTCGTTGCGGCCGTGCTGTTGATGTCGCCGATGCTGGTGTCGTTGGGGGTGTCGGGTCAGACGAGCAGTGCCAATGCACCGCCACTTGTTGTCACCGCAGGCAATGGGGCCGCGCCCACTGCGTACGCGTCGCCGCGAACCTCCTGGGGGGAACCGGACCTGCAAGGAGTCTGGAGCAGCGACGACACGAGCATGATCCCGCTGACGCGGCCCCAACGGTATGGCAACCGTCTCTACCAGAACGACCAGGAATTTGCGGCGCGCGTCAAGCAGGTGGAAGGGGGCGTGCGGAATGCCGAGACCGCGATCGGCTCGTTCCGAGGCGATTTCGCGACGAGGGCGTTTCGGCAGACGTCGTTGATTGTCGATCCACCGGATGGACGCATGCCCGAGGTGACGCCAGCAGGTCAGCTGCGCACGGCACCACGCGATGAAGGTACGTTTGGTCCAGGTCCGTTCGACAGCACCGAGGATTTCACGCTGTACGACCGTTGTATTACTCGAGGCGTGATCGGTTCTGTGCTTCGCGTGATTTATGGCAACGGCAACCGGATTGTTCAAGCGCCCGGAGTCGTGGCGATCAGCTACGAGATGGTGCACGACACACGCGTGATTTACACCGATGGCCGGCCGCACGTGGGACAGGCCGTCCGCCAGTATCTTGGCGACTCACGCGGGCGCTGGCAGGGTGATGAGCTGGTTGTCGAGACCACGAACCTGACCGACAAGACAAGCATCGGCCCGAACGGCAACGGGCTTCGTCACAGCGCGCGGATGAAACTGACGGAGCGGATCAAGCGCGTCGCCAACGATGTCCTTCAGTACCAGGTGACCGTGGACGATCCGGTGACCTATTCGAGGCCGTTCACCATCTCAATGCCGCTGACCCCGCTCGCGGGGGGAGTGCTTCTGCCGTACGACTGCCACGAAGGCAACTACGCCATCAGCCAGTCGCTCTCGGCTGAACGAGCCGAGGATCGCGCGCTCGTGGAGGATCGAGCCAGGGGAATCGTCCGCCCCAGGCGGCCGGTGCAGGAGTTGACGTTTGGCCAGACGGTTGGCGATGACAGCTCGCTGTTGCGGCCGGAGGCCGCGTTGTTTGGACCGCCCGAACAATAACTGAACACTTCACCACAGAGGACACAGAGATGGCTTAACCAAAACTACTCTGTGACCTCCGTGACCTCTGTGGTAAGAGCTTCGTATCCTCCTATATCTGAATTTTCGAGAACGCCCACGCTCCCAGCACGAGAAATCCCGAAGCCACGCCAACCAGGACGGCTGCGTTCGTAGCCGCGCCAAACTGGGCTACACCAATCAGCGAGCCACGCAGGCCGTCAATGCCGTACGAGAGCGGATCCATCCGCGTGGCAACCGTGAGCGCTCTGGGCAGGTTGTTCAGGGGAAAGAGGGCACCCGACAAAAAGAAGATCGGCATCACCAGGAAGTTCATGATGAGCTGGAAGCCCTGCATGTCTTTGAGTGTCGATCCGATCGCCGTGCCGAGTCCGGCAAACACCAGGCCCACCAGCAGCATGAAGGCAAACGCGAGTGGAAGGGCCGCAATGCTCTGCGGTCGGAAGCCGGCTACGATGCACACGATGAGGATGAGTGTGCCCTGAATGACGGCAATGGTTGCGCCGCCAAGGGTGCGGCCCAGCATGATCTGCAGGCGAGGCACCGGCGCGACCAGGGTTTCCTTGAGAAAGCCAAACTGTCGATCCCAGAGGAGTCCGATGCCCGAGAAAATTGACGTGAAGAGAATGGCCATCCCCACGACACCCGGCGCGATGAATTGCAGATAACTGCCCTGACCGGACTGTTCGAACACCGGCCCGAGGCCGAAGCCAAGCACGAGTAAGTACAGGAGCGGCTGAGCGATCGACCCGATGATTTGCGGACGCGACCGCAAGTACCGCTTCACCTCACGAAGCCACAGGTAGTAGACGACCGTCACGATTTATCGCCTCCACATTCTGGCCATCTGCCGCATTTGTTCCGCGCCGTCGGCTCGTTCGTCGCGGATGGTCGACCCGGTCAGCGCCAGGAACGCGCCTTCCAGAGAATCCGCCCCGGTTTGCTGTTTGAGGTCCTGTGACGTGCCCTGCGCGACGATCCGGCCGTGATCGATGATCGCAATCCGGTGGGCCGTCCGTTCCGCTTCGTCCATGTAGTGGGTGGTCAGAAAGACCGTCACACCTTCCGTTTCGTTGAGGTGTTTGACATGCGTCCAGAGCTGGTTGCGGCTTTGCGGATCGAGGCCAAGCGTCGGCTCATCGAGAAACAAGATCTTCGGCGTGTGGAGCAGGCCGCGCGCGATTTCGAGCCGTCGCTTCATGCCTCCCGAGAACGTTTTGACCAGCGAATCGCGCCGATCCCAAAGCTCGAACAGCGTGAGCAGGGTCTTGATCCGTTCGAGACGCGTCTTCCGCGGCACGTGATAGAGCGCACCATGGAGATCCATGTTCTCGAATGCCGTCAACTCGACGTCGAGACTGGGGTCCTGGAAGACGATACCGAATCGGCTTCGCGCCTGTAGCGGCTGTGACACCGGATCCAGACCGTCCAGCTTCATCGTCCCGCGCGTCGGACGCTGGAGTGTCGTCAGCATCTGGATGGTCGTCGTCTTGCCGGCCCCGTTCGGGCCGAGAAAGGCAAAGATCTCGCCGGCGCCGACGCTGAACGAGATGTCGTCGACGGCCTTGATCTCGCCAAAGACCTTGGCCAGATTCTCAACGTGAATCATGGGGGTGGATGCCTCCCTGGAACCTGAAGATTGGGTGGGGATTCTACACTGGGCCGGGATTGGACCCTCGTCGGATGGTCGGTCATCCGGTCAGGAATTCCGAACTCATCATTGTCTGTATCATCCCGGCACTGGCCCGCGTAACTGTCTCAGGGAGTGTGCTTATCTCCTGCACGGCTTGAAAGGCATCGGCGCAAGAGTAACGAGTGGTCAAATCCTGCACGATGTGATGAATTACAGCCGAGCTATCGCCGGATCATCATTGATTCCGGATGTGATGAAGGCGTATAAATGGGATATCACTCTGATGAAAACGTTTCCGCGGGCGCTTTTGCCTGTTGGTGTGCGTTGCCGTCATCCGCGACGTGTGGACACGCCGCAGCGTCCGGCAGGTGTGCTTCAAGTAAGTGAGCCTTGAAGACCAGGGGGGTGCGTGAAGAGTAGATTTCGGCCATCCGAGGGGGCTATTGGCCGTTGCGCCGGTCAGCGGCGCTTTGCGGCTGGAGGCAGGACCATGCTTAGGAACAGATCACTGATCCCGGACGCCGTGAAGCTGGTTGTCGTGATCGTCTCGATTCTCTTCATCCCTTCGGCGGCGTTCGCGCAAGGCACCCTCACAGGCACCGTCCGGGACGCATCGGGTGCGGTATTGCCCGGTGTGACGGTCGAAGCATCGAGCCCCGTCCTCATAGAGAAAGTGCGGACGGTTGTCACTGACGCCTCGGGCCAGTACCGCATCGTCGAACTGAATCCCGGCACGTACTCACTGACGTTCTCGTTGCCGGGCTTTAGCCTCGTCAAGCGCGACGGGATCGAACTGGCCGGATCCGCAACCCTGACTATTCCGATCGAGATGCGAGTAGGCGCTGTCGAGGAAACGATTACGGTTACCGGCGAGACGCCAGTTGTGGACGTACAGACCGTCCGGCGTGAGACGGTGCTCAGCGGGGACGTGATCTCCGTCATACCGGCGACCCGGACCGTCGGAGCGCTGCTGAACGCCACGCCCGGCCTGACCGTGGACAACAACGGCGTCAACGCGACGCCGACCATGACGTTCTTCAGCGCCCGCGGCGGCCCAACGAACGAAGGGCGCATGACCGTCAACGGAATGACCGTCGCGGCGGCGTTCAACGGCGGTGGCGTCTCGTCGTACATCCTGGATTCGGTGAACGTCGATGAGGTCTCGGTGACCGTATCGGGTGGCATGGGAGAGACCGACATTGGCGGCCCGACGATGAATCTCGTGCCCCGCGCAGGCGGCAACAGTTTCCGCGGTCAGGGGTTCTTCAACAGTGCCGGCGACTGGTCGAGGAGCGACAACCTCAACGACGAGCTTCGTGCCGTTGGCATTACCGAAACCCCGGGTATCATCAACTCCTACGACGCCAGCGCGTCGTACGGTGGCCCGATCCTGCGCGATCGCCTCTGGTTCCTCGGCAGCTACCGCAGGCTGAATACCGAGACGGCCGTCGAAGGCATCGTCGCGAACGCTAATACCGGCAATCTGTCGCGCTGGGATTGGTTGCCGGACGACAGCCTCACGGCGCGCCAATCCCAGGGCCGGACAATGTACATCGGACGGGTCACCGCGCAGGTCGCCGCGAAGCACCGCATCTCGTTCAACCACGAGTACCAACTCCGCTGCGAGGGCGCCCCGCTGAAGGTCGAGACCGATGGCTGTCACACGCGTGGAGCGAACTGGATCGCGTCCGCCGGAGCCACCACCTCACCTGAGGCCTCCACGAATTACTTCGATTTCCCGTACTACATGACGCAGGCGCTTTGGACGGCGCCATTGACCAGCAGACTGTTACTCGAGGCGGGGTTCACGAGGTTCTCTTACTACCATGCCGGCGGACCCGGGCAGCTCCCGCCAGACGGGATCTTCGAGATCGGGGTGACCGAACAGAATGGGACCACGATCAACCCGGCGACCGGCCAGCGGTACGTGCCGCGAGCGAACTATGCGTACCGCGCCCTATCGCAGTACTCCGACAACTACGGGAATCCCAATAACTGGCGCGCCTCCGCGTCGTACGTTACCGGCGCGCACAACCTGAAGGTGGGATATCAGGGAGCGTATCTCAGGGCTGAGACCAGGGCCGTGGTCAACCCCTCGATGCTGTCCTACACGTTTAACCAAGGCATTCCGATCAGTTTCGGGTTTCGGCTTCCGGACTGGGAGACGTCGGATCGGACGTCGACGGCGGCCCTGTACGTTCAGGACACCTGGACGCGCGGCCGGCTGACGCTGCAGGGCGCGCTGCGCTACGATCGTGCCTGGAGCTGGAGCCCAGCGGAAGGCAACGGGACGACGACCCTTTCGGCGACGAACCAGGCGCCGATCACGTTCGAAAAGACCGCTTCGGTGGACTCGTTCAACGACCTCACACCGCGCATGGGTGTCGCCTACGACGTGTTCGGCAACGGCAAGACAGCGCTCAAGTTCAACCTGGGTCACTACCTCGACTCCGCGACGAACGATAGCGCGTACACGCGCAACAATCCGGCAAACCGGATCGCCCGCGGCGTCCTCGGTGTCGTGACCCGCAACTGGCAAGACACCAACGGCAACAGGGTCGTTGACTGCGACCTCCTGAACTTCGGCCTGCAGACCGCAGTTGATACATGCGGCGCATTGACCGGCAACAACCTGAACTTCGGGAAGGTCGGTACCGGCCTCGAGCAGGTAAACTCCGACACCCTGAGAGGCTGGGGGGTTCGCGAGAACGACTGGCAGTGGGGCGTGACGGTCCAGCAGCAGCTGATCCCGCGTGTGTCGGTGGATGTGGGCTATGCCAGACGATGGTTCCAAGGGTTCACCGTCACCGACAACCAGAACATCGGCCCGTCGCAGTACGACAGCTGGACCATCGCCGCACCGCTGGACCCGCGGCTTCCGGGCGGTGGCGGCTACCCGATCACCTCATATGTCCCGACCGTTGCGGCAGCCGGCGTCGCGGCGCAGAACTACGTCACGTTCGAGACGGACTTCGGCGACGCACGGAGGAACTACTGGCACGGCGTCGATATCACCTTGAACGGGCGCCTCCGCAATGGCTTCACGTTCCAGGTCGGTACCACTACGGGCCGCGCCATCGACGACAGATGCGCCACCGTGCCTAAAATCGACAGCCCGGACACGCGCATGAACTTGCTCTCGCTGGGCAGCTGCCGTGACGAGGATCCGTTCGAGACGACGCTGCGAGGCTTGGCGACGTACACGATTCCGAAGATCGATGTGCAGATCAGCGCCACCCTGCGCTCGCAGCCGGCGTTCGAACTTGGAACTGGGAGCGGGACCGTTGGCCCGAATGCCAACGGGGCGATCTGGCAGGTGCCGAACAGCGTCGTGCAGCAGCAGCTCGGCCGTCTGCCTGTGGGCTCCCTACCCAACGGCACCACAAACGTGCTGCTGATCGACAACGAGCACAGGATGTACGTGGACGGTCGCCGCAACCAGATCGACATGCGGATCGCGAAGGTCCTCCGTTTCGGTCAGACGCGTTCCGACATCGGTCTCGATCTCTTCAATATGCTCAACACCAACTATGCAACGGCCTATACGAGCACGTACCAGTACAGCCCGGGCAACACGCTACAGGGCGGCACGTGGCTCAACCCGACCTCGATCTACACACCGCGCTTCGTGCGATTGAACTTCACAGTGAACTTCTGAGCTCGACGCAAGGGACGCTACAACGCTGAAGGGGGCGCAGGGAATTATCCCTGGCCCCTTTCGACTGGCGATCTCCGATTGATGGTTCCCGATCTGAGCTCGTAATCTTCAATAAAATCCAGCAATCGCAAATCCACCAATCACCAACGATTCGCAAATCACAGATCAATAATCGCCAATGGTCGTCCTGCCGGCGTATACTCCAATTGAGGAGACACGGCGATGAAGGCACAGTCAGCGACCACCCGCCGCCAGATCATCCGACAAGCCGCCTTCTCCAGCGGTGCTCTGCTTGTTGGCTGCCTGGGTCTCGGCGAATTGAGCCCGCTCTGGGCCGCGCTGGATCTGACGGAATCCACCACCGCAGGGCCGTTCTATAAACCTGGCGCGCCATTCCGTTCGATGCTGATCGAGGGCGGCGTCCAGGGCACACCGTTCCTGCTTTCCGGAAGGGTGCTGGATCCGGCTGGTGCGGTCCTGAAGAATACGGTTGTGGACTTATGGCACGCCGATTCGACAGGTGCCTATGATTCTCAGGGATTCCGCCTTCGAGGACGGGTACGGACCGATGCGGAGGGGCGTTACTCGTTCAGGACGATCAAGCCGAAGTTCTACAGCGGCCGGCCCGCACATTTTCACTTCAAGGTGTACGGCGACGACATCACCGAGCTGACCACGCAGCTCTTCTTCAAGGGCGACGCGCTGCTCGGAAACGATCGCATTGCGCGCTCGTCGCTCGTTCTGGCGCCGAAGGATCAGGACGCGGGTCTCGCCGCGTCGTTCGATTTCGTCGTGCGAAAACGCTAGAAGATCGTTAATGATTTTCTATTTCGTCTCTTCCCACACCAGTTCGACGTTGTAACGCAGCCGCTCCGGCATCGGCTGGGCGTACCCCTTGAACCGTTCGGGCACCTTCCACGTGTTGACGACATCGTCAATCGTACGGCCGGCCTTTCTTCGCCGCCTGAACCGACTGCACGAAGTCGCGGTTGAACTCCGAGTACTCCTTCAGATCGGCCACCTTCATGTTGGGACTGTGGCCCGTCACGATGACGTCGACGTTGGGAAGGGCAGCGGCCTTCGCCAGCGTGTCGGCGTAGGAAACCCCGCTCCCTCCGTTGTTCCCGTCCATGATTGGAATGCCTTTGTTCGGGAACGCATCGCCGGTATGGAGCACACGAAGGGTAGGGAAGAGCACGAACGTGTCACCGCTGGTGTGGGCACGACCGAAATAATAGAGCTCGACGCGCTCGTTGCCGCTGCCGAGCGTCAGCCGGTCTTTGAACGTCCGTTCAGTCATGTTCTTGCCGTTGTTCGCCTTGAAGACGTCCGGCCCCGCCTGTTTCTCAAACCCCTTGGGTGGCATCGCTTTTTCCATGTTGGCCTTGGTGTTCTCGTGCGCGACGAACTCGACGGTGGTGGGGAAGTCTACGTTGCCACCAACGTGATCGAAATGCGTGTGCGTGTTGATGATGGTCGTCACCGGCTTGTCCGTGATCTCCTTGAGCTTCTCAATCAGCGGTTTTCCCCAGCCCGGGATCTTCGTGTCAACGAGTGTCACGCCGGCGGCCGTGATGTACACAGCGGTGTTGCCGCCGCCTCCACGGAGCACGAAGAAGTTGTCGTGGAGCTTTTCAACCTCGATGACCATCGGCGCCGGCTGCGCGCCGCGGCCGGCCGGTGGCTGCTGCCAGGCCGCGACCGCCGACGACAGCGCGCCCACTCCCACCACGAGACCGAGAACGACGTATCTCTTCATGCGTATCTCCTTAAGGCGTCACCCGGCTTCACCACAGTATGTACACCAAGCTTCACCACAGTACGTAGCGCAGGCCTTTAGGCCTGCTAGACGCTAACGCTCCTCAACGTTCTGCTTCTCCTGGGCGCGTGCGCCGCTGAGGATGTTGAACATGGTGTAGTTGCCTTCATGACAGGCATATTCGTAAAACCCGTAGCGATCGTCCCGTGGCAGCGGCATCATCATGGTCCAGCTGCGGGTCCAATTCTTCGGGTCTTCGACCGTCATCCGATACTCGAGTGTTCCGTCGGCAACACGGGTGAATCGCTCGATCAGTCGACCGTCGTCTGAAAGCGGTGCACCCTGAAAGTTGATTTCCGGCCGCACGTGTCGGGTGACGACGACCAGTGTGTCACCTTCCCAATGACCGACCGAGTTGCCCATCCAGGACGTGATTCTCGAGCTCACGTTCGGCCGTCCATCTGTCGGGATGATTCGCGTCTCGTGAATCATCTCGTTGGTAAAGGCCACCCAGCCAGGACCCTGCACAATCCGGTTGCCGGAGTTGTAAATCTTCGGAGTTAGCGATCCCAGCGGCCCCAGGCTGACGCACCGGTCGTACAAGCTGCGGTCGGTGTAGGTATCGGCCTCACGCCCGTTCAAGGTCGCTCGACGCGCCTGCTGGGCGTCGCGTTGTGCCTGCTGGCGCTGCTGCGCTTCAGGGGTCATGGCGGGCAGCCGCCCGTCAGGCGGATCGATGAGAAAGGACGCCTGCCGGCTGACGTTTCTCGAACGCTCCAGCCAATGGGGAGAGGGCGACACCGGGCCCCCGACCGCCCCAAAGGATTCGAACTTCTCGGCATTCTCGATATCGAAGTCCACGTTGTCGGTTTGCACAAGCCGATCGCGGGCCGCCACGCGCTGCCTGTACTCATCGTCATTCAGGACGCTGCGCGTGCCGACGGTCTCGGCGCGCTGAAATGGAACACCCTGAAGATCGTTGCCGTTCCAGACGCCCTGTAAGTCGGGGTCGCCCCAAGGCGTTCGCGGCGCTTTGTACGAGGACGACGGCGACTGCCCGGTCAGCGAGATCGACGCGAGAAGGACGGCTGTTACGATGCCGGTAAGCCTGCGCTTGTTCATAGAGAATCCTTTTTTCAGGCCTTTCTGGAATCCCATGATAGCTCACTGACGCGGGAAACCTTCATCGTTCGTCCATAGGTAGCCGGTCAGATTTAGTGAAGAGAGTGCGGGAGCCGGCCGCTCATCAGGTCGGGACGCAGATCATCGCGGATCACGCGGATGGGGCGACCGGCAGCCTGGCGGAGCCAGGCTCGTGGAAGGGAGCACGGCTGAAGGATAAGAGCGCGGACTGCTTCGGAGGGACGCTCTTATCCTTCAGCCGTGCTCCCTTCCACGCGCGCCTGCGGCGCGGCCGGTTTTTGACCGGGCCGGCGAAGAGTCCCGTGCGGTGGCAGAGTCCTTGCGCCGCGGCAAGAGATCCGTATGAATCCGCGACGATCCGCGTCCCGTAACGTTGCGCTAGACTAAAAACATGGTGAGGCTTGCAATGCTTCCCTGGCGCTTGCGACATCATTCCTTCAAGACTCTAACCGAAGCGATCTCGCAGTAATCAATGTCTTGAAACGATTAGATCGATCCGAAGCCGACGCGATCGTCTGGCATCGGGTAACGCTTACCGGCGACATGGATCTCGTACTTGCCGTTGGCCGGCCGAGCGCAGTTGGGTTCTACGATGTCTCCGATGGCTGGTTCGGTTGGGATGGGTCGAAGCTTGGCCTCTTTCTTCAAGAGCGCTTCCGACCCGAGAGAGTTTACGTCCTCGCGATTGAACCGGGGGTAGGCGAATGCTATGCGCGTATCCTGCGTGTTACCGCAACCGATACGGTCATTTCCTGCGGCGGTGAGAAATCGGAGGTCTATCCGAATCGGAAGTTTGTCTACGACGTTCGAGCGAAACGTCTAGTCAGCAGGTTTGCTTACGAGCCGTTTTCGATGTCGCGCGTGAAGCTCAAGAGGGACGGAACGGGCGCGGTGTTTGTTGGAAGTGATGGAACTGTACAGGTGCAGGTCGACTTCCAGCCCGATCGTGTGCCGGAGTTCAAGGTGATCGCTTCGGTTAAAGAGGCGACAGTCTCAGAGCTCCCTCGATTCCGAGGGGCCGTTGCCGAACGCGCCTTCGTGCCTCCCCGATTCGGCTTTTCTGGCACGTTCACGCTGGCACAGATACAAAAAGGTCAGACGGACGAACCAGAGTTGGTGGTTCAGGAGATCGTGGGACGTCGACGACGGTCGTATCGCCTTCCGCTATCCAATCACGAGGCGTTCGGTACGAGCCAGGCCCGGACAGATACCACAGAGTTACACTCCTGGTAGGGCCACCTTCGAGGATCGAATCGGTCCTTGGCAAAACGAGGGTGACACGCTTTGGTTTGGCAAGACCTTCTACGACGGAGAAGGCATCACGGGCATCGGCGGCTTCGGTTACTTCGATGCCGAGGAGAGGAAGTATCGCGTCTTTACGTCTCCGGTTATCGCAGACTGGTCCGTATCTGCGATCTACGTTCAGGCGGAGGCTGTCTGGCTGGCGTTGGTCTCGCGGAGCGAGTACGGCGGGCCGGGCGGAGGCGTGCTGCGATTTGATCGGCAATCGGAGACGTACCAGCGTTTCGAGACGGGCGAAAGCATCGGACACGAGTTCGTTCCCGTGGTTGACCGGTTGGTCCTGGCCAGCCACGATGGCATCGCGGTTTTCCACAACGACCGAGCGACGCAATACATCGTCGATCGGACTACTGACGGCCGCCTGCGAGTCGTCCCTGCTGAGAAGTAAAGTCCGCCCAGGTGCCTCGCGTTTTCGGAGAAGGATCTCATCGTGTCCGTTCACGATGAACTCGCGAAGCGCTCCCACAGGCTCGAACCCAAGGCGTTCGTAGAGCCGCCGCGCGCCGGTGTTGAAGGATGACACGCAAATGAAGACGTTCGGGCTGTCCTGCAGGATTCGGTTCTCAGCCCACCGAATCAGCGTCGATCCCAGGCCTCGCCCGCGACAGTCCGGGCGTACACACAGAATCTGGATGTAACCCCTCAGCAGGCCGCGCATGTCCAGAACGACAAAACCAGTCACGCCCTGGGCATCGCGCGTTGCATGAACTTCCTTGGTTGGATCGGTCAGCAACGAGACCGCAATTTCGGTTGAGAGTTTCAACGTGATCCAGGGTTCTGAGCTGACCATGAGCGTCGCGGCTTGTGAGACGTCCCTGGGGTCAGTCAGCGGTTGGATCTGATGGTCGGTCGACATGGGCGAGTTTTGAGGCACTCAACAGAGAGCCTACTCTTGTCTCAGAGCCTGCATCGGATCCAATCTGGCGGCCCGCAGTGCGGGCACGAAGCTGGCGATTGTCGACACGGTGAGGATGAGTGCGATCGTCGCGGCGTAGGTCAACAGGTCCGAGGTCTCGACGCCAAATACCACGCTGGTCATCACCCGCATGGCAAGCGCGCTTGCGAGCGCGCCGGCGACGAGGTCCGACAACAGTCAGCTTGAGCCCGCCGGCCAGCACCTCGCGCAGAACGCGAACAGGTCTCGCGCCAAGCGCCACGCGCACGCCAATCTCACGAGTGCGCTCGTCGACCAGCCGCGCCAGCACCGCGTACAGCCCGATGGCCGCGAGTCCCATGGCAATGGCGGCAAAGAGAACAAGTATCCGCGTGTGCAACCGCCAGGCCCCGAGCGTGGCGTGGACGATGTCGGTCATTGTCCGAGCGTCGGTGATGGGCTGATTGGGATCCAGAGCGAGAATTTCGGCTCGGATGCCCTGCACCAGTCGATTCGGATCTCCCTTCGTGCGCAGGACGAGGTGTCGCAACGGAAACGAAAATTGCGCAGCCGGCATGTACACGTCGAGGCGCGGCACATCGAGAGCCCGATAACGCACGTCGGCCACCACCCCGACGACGGTCAGCCATTCTTTGCTGTACCGGCTATCGGGCAGCGGCATCTTGATGCGACGTCCCACCGCTACCTCGTCGCCCCACGCCTGCTGTGCGAAGCTCTGGCTCACAATAGCGACACCCTGTGCGCCCTCTCGATCCGCGTCCGTGAAGACGCGCCCGGAGCGCACCGGAATCCTCATTGTCGAGAAGTACGTTGGTGTGACTGCTTCCAGGTTGATGAGGGGGTTCCGTTTCGCCTCTTCGGTCGTCTGGCTATCCGCCTGATAGGGCCAATCGAGTCCGACAGTGCTCCAGAGCGGCCTCAGCAGCACCGCTGCGCTGGCCTCGACGTCGGGCAACGTCGCAAGGCGCTCGGTGACCGTCGCGAAAAAGCGATTGGTGCGGGCGGCATCCGATGCGGCTGGTTCGGCGACGGGCATCTCGATCGTCAATAGTCGATCCGGATCGAACCCGAGGTCGATGTTCTGATAGTTGTTGAGGCTCCGCAGCATCAACCCGGACGCGACGAGCAGCAGGAACGTGAGCGCGATCTGGGCCGCGGCCAGTCCACCGCGAAGCGATCGAAGACCTCCACCTCCCGCGGCACCGAGCGAGTTCGTACGCAGCGCCTCGACAAGGGCGACCCGCGAGGTGTGGCGTGCCGGGGCCAGGCTTGCCACGATCGCTGCGACAACCGAAAGCGTGACAGCAAATGCGCACAGCCGCCAGTTGAGCCCTGCTTCTCCCACGCGCGGAATGTCGATGGCGGTCGCGGCGCGCATGGCGGATGTGCCCCACCACGCGAGATAGATGCCCCCGACTGCGCCAATCGCCGCCAAGGGGATCGCCTCGACCAGCAGTTGACGGACGATCTGCCTGCGACTGGCCCCCAGCGCCAGCCGCGTGGCGATTTCGCGGGTCCTGGACGCCGTATGTGCGAGCAGCAGACCCGCGACGTTGGCACATGCGATGAGCAGGAGAACGCCGACGGCAGAGGACAGGACGATGAGCTGCGTCCGGCTGCGGCGGACGATGGTGTCAACGAGGGGTGTGAGCGTGAGCTCAGCGTCAAATCCCGCCGCGTGCTGAGCGAGCAGCCCACGGAAGACGGCGTTGGCCTCATCGGATGCCTGAGCAAGTGTCACCCCTGGCGCCAGGCGCCCGATTGCCAGCAGCCACCCGGTCCCTCTCTCCTCGGCGATGCCCTCGAGGCCTGGCTCGAGCGTGGTCCACAGATCGACGCCAGCAGGATAGGCAAACCCGGGCGGCATGATGCCGACCACCATGACGGAGTTGCCGTCGAGCCGCAGCGAACGTCCCACGACCGAGGGGTCACCGCCAAACGCCCGGCGCCAGAATCCATCCGAGAGCACGGCCGCCGCCGCGCCGCCTTTGACCTGTTCGGCTGGCTCGAACGAGCGGCCGACGGAGGGTCGGACTCCGAGCACCTCGAAAAAGTTGCCCGTGACGGGACGCCCGGTGATGACTTGCGGCTCGCCTTCGCCGGTCAAGTTCAACGTGCTGTTGACGGCCGGCATTGCGGCCAGGTCCGCAAACGTCCGGCTGCGCCGTCGAATGTCGAGGTAGTCGGGATACGACATCTCGACGAACGACACGTTTCGTGTCCGGTCGCGGAGCCACAACATCGTCAATCGATTCTGATCGTTGAACTCGAACGGCCGCAGGAGCACCGCCTCGACGAGGCTCAGCACGAACGTATTGGCGCCAACACCGATGGCCAGCAGCATGACGATGAGCAGGGCAAACATCGGGCGTCGGAGGTGGGTGCGCAGGGCGAGTCGAAGGTCGTGCAACATGGTGTGCGGTCCAATGATTACACTAAGTTTGTATCAGAGACAGTACGTAGGCCGGACCTTTAGGTTCGGCTTGGCCGGCTGGTTCGGGCTGAACGTATGGGCGTTCCTCTCACACCAATCATCGTCAAAGAGACGCTGACGCTCGAGCAGCTCCGAGGGAAGCAGCTTGCGGTGGACGGAAACGGAGAACTGTATCAATTCCTCGCCCTGATCCGGCTGAGAGATGGCTCCCCGCTTCAGGACTCTCGTGGGCGTATCACGTCGCACCTCTCGGGCCTCTTCTACCGCACCACCCGGCTGATTGCCGATTTCGGGATCGAACTGGTCTTTATCTTCGATGGCGAGCCGCCTGCGCTCAAGTCTGCCGAGATCGCCCGGCGGCGGGCCATCAAGGAACGTTACGAGGCCGAGCACGCTGACGCCGTTCTTGCTGGCGATTTTGCAAAGGCCTACTCGAAAGCCACCATGACCTCGCGCTTGACGCGTGACATGGTTGACGAAGCACGTCATCTCCTTCGGCTGATGGGCATCCCCGTGGTGCAAGCACCCTCGGAGGGTGAAGCCCAGGCATCACATATGGCGGCCGCGGGCGCGGTGTGGGCCGCGGCCAGCAAAGATTACGACTGCCTGCTCTTCGGGACACCGCGCCTGTTGCGGTTTCTTACCATCTCCGGAAAGGAATTTCTCCCCAGCAAAGGTACGTTTCGCTCGATCATGCCTGAGCTCGTCGATACAGCCACGCTGCTCGAACGGTACGGCATCAGCCGAGAGCAGCTGGTTGATCTTGCGATTCTGGTCGGGACCGACTTCAACGAAGGCGTCAAGGGGATTGGACCGAAAAAAGCGTTGAAACTCGTGCGAGATTTCGGCTCGATTGACGACATGCCTTCGGAGGTCCGCGAAGCGGTCGGTCCGGACGTGGCCGATATTCGGCAACTATTTCTCAACCCAAGAATTTCGGGTGACTATTCCGTCGAAATCATGTCGCCGGACAGGGACGGAATTGTGCGCTTCCTGTGCGAGGAGCGCGAGTTCTCGCACGAACGGGTGACCGCCGCATTGGAGCGTGCCTTTGGGTGAACTATGACCACGCAACGACACGAGATCGAGCGATTGACCCAGCCGGTGGCGGACTCCGATTTCCGAGCGCTCGCCGAGCTTCTGGTAGACGCGGTGGATTCGGGAGCAGCCGTGAGTTTTCTTGCGCCTCTCACGGTGGAGCACGCCGAAGACTGGTGGCGAAAGACGTTGGCCTCGGCCCATGCCAGGGCGATTTTTCTTGTCGCTCGCGATACTGAAGGGATCGTCGGGACCGTTCAGCTGCACCCGGCCTGGGCACCGAATCAGCCGCATCGTGCAGAAATCGTGAAGTTGCTCGTGCATCGGCGTAGCCGCCGCTCGAGCCTCGGGACTCAACTGATGCGGGCCATCGAGGATGCGGCGCGACGCGCCGGGTTTCGGCTGCTGACACTCGATGCCAGGCGCGGGGCGGCTGCGGAAGCGTTGTATCGCCATATCGGATGGATCGCAGCGGGGACAATCCCTCGATTTGCGTTCAACTCCGACGGGGGCCTGCATGATGCAGTCGTGTTCTACAAGGAGCTCGATTAATCCCCTTTTCAAACAAATCGTGTGATGAACTTACGGCCCCAGCCGGATTTGCTCGTATAATCGCCCCACCGCAACCCATAAGAAGACCCTCGTACGAGGAGGACACCATGGTTACAATCGCCAGACTGTTGTCGGCGGCGGCGCTGTTGGTGGTCCTGCTTCTGCCTGTTCCTGCATTTGCACAGGCGGCGATTACTGGTGTGGTCAGGGACGCGTCTGGTGGTGTCCTGCCGGGCGTGACAGTCGAGGCCTCGAGTTCCGTGTTGATTGAGAGAGTCCGTTCGGTCGTCAGCGACGACACGGGTCAGTATCGAATCGTCGATCTTCGGCCCGGCACCTATTCGGTGACCTTCACGCTACCCGGCTTCAGTACCGGTGAAGCGCGAAGGCATCGAATTGAGCGGCGACTTCGTTGCGACGGTCAACGCCGATCTGAGAGTCGGCACCGTCGAAGAAACGGTCACCGTTACGGGTGAGTCGCCGATTGTCGACATCCAAAGCACGAAGGTTCAGAACATCATCGACAGAGACGTGCTGGCGGCGATACCGACGTCGAGGAACGCAACCGGCATCCAATCGTTGATTCCGGGGATGAGCAATAACGGAGACGCCGGCGGCATCACTGGTGGAACTGGTGGGATGGCCGGATTCATTCACGGCGCCCGTGCCTCGGACTCGCGGACGATGCATGACGGCATCAATATGGGGTGGGCCGGCGCGAATGCCAATGCCGCCATCTCGAACGTTGCGGGCGCGCAGGAAGTCGTTCTCACGACGTCCGGTGGACTGGGCGAAGCCGAAACCGCGGGCGTCATGCTCAACGTCATTCCGCGCGACGGCGGCAATACGTTCAGCGGCACCTTCGCGACGTCTGGCGCCAACAGCTCCATGCAGGGGAGCAACTACACGCAGGAGCTCAGGAATGCCGGTCTTCGAGCGCCGCAGGAGCTGATCAAGGTCTTCGAGATCAACCCGATGGGCGGCGGACGCATCATCCGCGATCGCCTGTGGTTCTATTTGTCGTACCGCGAGCTGATTGCCGAGAACACGGTCCCCGGCATGTTCTTCAACAAGAACGCCGGCGACATCACGAAATGGACCGTCGACTTTGATACAACCCGCCAGGCGTTCAACGACAACGTCGACAGGAATGCGGTCGGCCGCATCACGTGGCAGGCCACGCCGCGCAACAAGATCAGCCTGCATTGGTCGGAGCAGTACAGCAGACGCAGCAAAAACGGAGGCGGCATGGCCACGCGAACGCCCGAAGCTGCTGGCCTCACGCTCTATACACCGGGCCACGTGGCGCAGGTTTCATGGTCGTCCCCGCTCACCAACAGCGTGCTGCTCGAAGCCGGCTGGGGCAACTACCTGTCGCGCTACGCCAACTCGGCGCCGCGGGTGGACGGGTCGCACGTACCGGGGATGATCTCGGTCCTGGAACAGTGCTCGGCCGGATGTCCCAACAATGGCGGCATTGGCGGGCTGACCTACAGACTGGATGCACCGCTCGGCGGAGGGTTCCAGCGACATCAGATCGGGTCACTCGCCCATATTCGAGCATCTATTTCGTACGTCCCCGGTGCGCACAGCTTCAAATTCGGCTACCAGGGTGGTTTCAGCAACCCGAGCCAGAAGTACCACAACCTTACGGAGTTCATCCAGTATCGGTTCAACAACGGCGTTCCCAATCAGATCAACCAGACGGCCATCTATCCCGGCGAGGTCCTGTACGTGCGCAACCTCATTCCCACAGCGTTCTACGCGCAGGACACGTACACCAGGGGACGTTTGACGTTGCAGGGGGGCGTGCGCTACGACCGCATTCTGACGAACTACCCCGACTCTGGCGTCGGTGGTCCCGACTACAACCTGATGCCGACGCGGATCTTCTATCCGGCAGGGTCGACTGAAGGCGTGACCTGGAACGACATCACGCCGCGAATCGGCGCCGCATATGATTTGTTCGGCAACGGCAGGACGGCGGTCAAGGTCAACCTCGGGAAATATGTGCAAGCGCTGACGGCATCGAACAGTGACATGGACCTGAATCCGCTGGTTCGCCTGAATCTGTTCACGACGCGCACCTGGAACGACTCGTTCTACCCGGTCGGCGACCCGCGTCGTGGAAATTTCGCGCCCGATTGCAACCTGATGGATCCTGCGCAGAATGCCGAATGCGGCCGCATGGACAACCAGAACTTCGGCAAGGAAACGTTCACCCGTCTCTTCGATCCCGACTTCATCAATGGCTGGGGCAAGCGCGGGTCCAACTGGGAGCTCGGCGTCTCGTTGCAACATGAACTCCAGCCGCGCATCGGCGTCAGCGTCGGCTATTTCCGCCGCACGTTTGGTAACTTCTACACGGCGGACAACGTGCTCACGACGGCAGCTGACTACACACCGTTCAGCATTCCAGTTCCGGTGGATCCGCGGCTGCCGGGTGGCGGCGGCGGCACGGTGAGCGGGCTGTACAACCTGGTTCTCGAGAAGGTCGGACAAGAACAACAGCTGGCTCAGTTGGCGAGCAACTTTGGTGACCAGATCGAAAACTGGCACGGCCTGGATTTTGGCGTCAATGCCCGACTGAGGAACGGGATTATTGCGCAGGCAGGCACCAGCTCTGGACGCAGGCTTCAGGACAATTGCGCGATCCGATCGCTTTTACCCGAGACCTACTCCTGGGACAACGTCGTCGCCACACAGACAACGCGGGTTACAAACCTGCATGCCTCAACAGCGACCGCAGGACTGCAGAACTACTCTTGCCGTGTTGCCGAGCCGTTCCGGACTTCGTTCCGAGGTCTCGCCACATATACGGTGCCAAAGATCGACGTCCAGGTGAGCGGAACGTGGCGGAGCGACCCCGGCGATGAGCAAAGGGCAGACTACGTCGTGACAAGTGCCGTGGCGCGTCCGTCGCTCGGCCGCGATCTCTCGTCCGGGAACGTCACGGTCAATCTGGTACCGCGTGGCACGTTGTATGGGGCCCGGATCAACAACATCGATGTGCGTGTGGCGAAGATCCTCCGCTATGGCCGGACGCGGACGCAGGTTGGGTTCGACATCTACAACCTCACGAACAACGACACCCCTACGATGTTCAACAATGCCTACTCGCCGACCGGCGCCTGGTTGACCCCCACCGCGATCCTGCCGGCGCGGTACGTCAGGATCAATGCGCAGGTCGACTTCTAAGACCCGTCAGATCCTGGGGTGCTCCTAACAGGTAGAACCCCAGGATCTTACCGTTTGCGCTTTCTCGAAACATTTTCAAGTAGGACCCGTATTGACCGGAGAAGGAGGGGTCTACATGAACCCTAAAACCCCCGCTCTCATTCTCGTCGCTGTGCTGCTGGCTGCGTCCGCCTCGGCCCACCACAACATGTCGGCCCTCTTCGACTTCAACGATCGCGTCACGCTCAACGGCACGCTGACCAAGGTCGATTGGAGAAACCCCCATATCTACCTGTTCGTTGACGCCAAGAGCGGCAGCGATCAGCCGAAAGCCTGGTCGATCGAAGGGCCGCCGCCCGCCTTCTTCCGAACGCGCGACGTCACTAAGAGCGATTTCGAACAGGCCATCGGAAAAATGGTGATGGCCGAAGCCAGTCGTGCCCGAGATGGCTCTCAGTCCGGCCTGCTGCGAGTCATCACCCTGCCGGACGGCAAGGTGGTGTCCGCTTGTCCTCAGAATTGTTGAGTGTCTTCTTCGGCAAAAGGAGACTTCCATATGAAGAATGCGTCCCCGACTTCATTCGGTGCGACCTCGGTTCTCCTAACAGCCTGCTTGCTGCTCGCTCCGGCTGTTGCACAAGCACAACTTCCAAGAGATCCGGCCGAGAGGGCCCGAGTCATTGCCGAAATCTTCAAAGCCAATTCGCGCCAAATCACCGTGTTCGATCGCGAGGGCAAGGTCGTCAGCTCCGTCGGGTCGCGGGATCTCTACAACCAGCCCATTCTCTCCCCGGACGCGACGCGCGTCGCGGTCGTCAAGCCTGATTTGGAGAAAGAAACGAACGATGTGTGGATTCTGGATGTCGCGACAGGCAAAGGCCAACAACTCACATCCAGTCAATCCCGGGAGTCGGCAAATTCACCTGTCTGGTCACCCGACGGAAGTCAAATTGCATTCGTCGCATTGCGAGGGGGGTATTACGGGGTGTACCGAAAGGCGTCGAACGGCGAGGGCGCCGAGGAACTCCTCTACCGCAACAGCGCGCCTTTGACGCTCACCGATTGGTCGATGGACGGACGCTTCCTCAGTTACTTTTCGACGGACCTTGCGGGCGGGGCGTTGTACGCGCTGCAACTCGATTCGACCGGAGAGCGAAAACCAATTGAGGTCCTTCGCAGCAAGTTTCAGTTGCAGGGTCCACGCCTGTCGCCCGACAGCCGTTTCGTCGCCTACGTCACGAACGAATCCGGAAGAAACGAAGTCTATGTGCGTCGGTTCGATCCATCGAGTAGTACGCAGTCAGTACCATCCGAGGGACCGTGGCAGATCTCGCACGAAGGTGGGCAAGGGATGGCGTATTGGCGCCGCGACGGCAAGGAAGTGTACTTCCTGGCCGCCAACCGAGCCATCATGGCGGTTTCACTCACAACCTCGCCAAACGTCGAGTTCAGTCGGCCCAAAGTGCTGTTTCGCCCATCGGAAGCCACCCCGATTAATGCCGGAATGGCGAGCATGAGTCGCGACGGCGAGCGAGTGGTGATGGTCGTCCCGCCGCCTCAATTCCGGCAGCTGACGGTATTCGACCGCCAGGGGAAAATCGTCAGCACGGCAGGTCAACCTGGTTTGTACGTCCAGCCGGGACTTTCTCCCGATGGAACGCGCGTGGTGATGATGAGAAACGATCCCCAGACCGGCAATCAAGACATCTGGACGATGGATCTGGCAACTGGCAAAGGGACGCCAATAACAAACGATACGCCGCCTGAAAACGCACCGATCTGGTCCCCGGATGGAAAGCACGTGGCGTACGTCTCCACTCGTGAGAGCTACTCCGGTATCTACCGAAAGGCCGCCGACGGTTCGGGCGCCGAGGAACTCTTGTTCCGCTACACACCGGGTGCCGGAATGGCGCTCACCGACTGGTCGCCCGATGGAAAATTCCTGGTCTTCAACGATTTCAGCGGCGTCTTGCTGGTCGTGCCGCTCGGTGTCGGCGAAAAGGCGCTTGATCGGAAAGGGATTGAGTGGCTGCGCGAGGATTACGAAGTCGCGCAGGGCCGATTCTCGGCCGATGGTCGGTTCCTCGCGTATCTCTCGAATGAGGCCGACGGCGAGCGAATGGAGGTCTACGTACGCCCCTTTGACGCGAACAAGCCGGAAACGTCGGCTGGTCCGACCGTTCGGGTATCGAAGAATGGTGCACTCGGCATGATTTTCTGGCGGCAGGACGGCAAGGAAATGTACTTCATGACCCGCGAGTGGGAAGTCATGGCAGTGGAGCTCACCATGACTCCGACGCTCCAAGCTGGTACTCCAAGACTTCTGTTCAAACTGCAGGGTCCGCTCGCGGGAAACCCGGCGCAGTGGAAAAACGTCAGCCGGGACGGTGAACGATTCATCTTTGCCATGCCAGCAACGCCGACATCTGCCGCGCGCTGACCGCACGACGTTGGTCACGGGTGTCGCCCCGTATCACTTGCCGGACAGTACGTAGGCCGGACCTTTAGGTCCGGCAACGATCCCGCTGCGGCTACTCCACGGGATACGGCCCCTCGTCGAAGCGTTGCGTGTGATATCCCTTGCTCCCGACGGCCCTGGCCAGGGGACTGAAGATGTCCTCCTCGCCTTGCAGGCAATCGAGAATGTGTCGGAAGTCGAAACGCGGCCGCCACCCGAGTTCTTCCCGGGCACGACGATTCACATACACGCGGTCGATACCTGGAAACATGTTCCAACCGCGCCGGCCATAGGTCTCCTCGAAGTCCGGAAACAGCCTTCGAACGACGCCAGGTGCGTCGGTGCGAAGCTCCGAAAGATGCGTCGGCTCAAAGGGCGTCGTCGCGCTCACGATGTATCGCGCAAAGCGGATTGCGGGAGCGTGTTCAGCCGCCAGAATATGCGCCTCAACGGCGTCGGCGAGATCGAGACGGCGGTACAGGTTATCATTCGCCTTGAGATTGAGATCATTATACTGACGCCGAAGCTCACGGTTGTCGTCGGCTTCCGGAAAGAACCTGGAGGTTCGGAGGATGACGCACGGCAGACCTTTCGATCTGGAGAAGAGCTCGCACAGCTCCTCGGCCGCTCTCTTTGTGACGCCATAGATGTTTTTCGGAATACCTTCAACGCCCTCGGTAATCCAGGCGGCAGGCTGGTCGGTGGGGGGACTCAACGCCGCTCCGAGAGCGCTCGTTGTGCTGCTGAACACGACGCCGGCAACGCCACTCTCGAGGGCTGCTTCGAGTACATTGAGCGTTCCGGAGATATTCGTCTGAACAAAAGCCTGCCGTGGATGCGTGGCCACGTGAGGTTTGTGCAGCGTGGCCGCATGAATCACCAGATCGATGCCGCGCATGCACTGCTGAACGAAGTCAGGATTCGTAATCGAGCCGACGTGAGTGGTAAACGGTGATAGCAGAAGGTCGAGGCCGAGAACTTCCTGTCCACGCTCCCGCAGGATCCGGACGAGTGCCTCACCCAGATGACCCGCGCTTCCTGTTACAAGAAACCGCACCGGTGTGAGGATAGACTGTTGGGGGATCGAAAACCAGGCATGGTAGAGGCGGGTCTTCCGCCTTCGCTGAAGCTCCGGCGGACCGCCGTAGCCTTGGCGGAGGCTGGTTAGACCCGCCGGCGCGATGGCGAACACCGGGAGTGGGTGATGGATCTCAACGGACCCGCGAGCACAACCGGGGAAGGTTTGAAGCGCAGCCTCGCCAGGACGCTCATGGCAATTGTCATCAGCGTCGTGCTGCTGGCATCCGCCGCGCTTTGGATCGCGTCGATGGTGCCCCAGCTCATGACGCCCACGATTTCGCGCGATCAGCTGGAGGCCGCGTCAAAGGTCATAGCGGCCGCTCAACAGGAAGGTGTGCTCGTCCGGTACAGCTGCACGGAGAATCAGGCGCACGTGCAGCTATTTCCGTGGCGCGCGTTGAACGTGGACCCGCAGAGAAATCTTGCCGCCGCCCTGGCGACGACTTGTCAGGCCGAAGGCCGCGGTAACCGTGTGATGCTCGTCGATTTCCGTACTGGGAGACGGCTGGCAAATTTTTCCAGCGGGTCCTTTACGGTGTACTAGCAGGCTGCTGAAACACGCAGCCTTTCGTGAAAACTTAGAACTGAAAACCGAAAACTGAGAACTGAGAGCGCGAAGTGTTAGAGCTCCTGCAAATCTATCGAGACTTCCTCAAGCCCGGCACCGACTCGGCGTATCGTGAGAACGAGGAAGACGCGGCGCGGATGTGTGCACGGCTCGAATGCCCCAATCCTTACCTCACCATTGAATCGCTCGCCGGGCCCAAAGAGTTCTGGTACTTGAACGGCTACCGATCGGCGGCGCATCGAACCGCTGTTGGCGAGGCCTATCAGAAGAACGCCCCTCTCATGTCGGCACTCACTACCATCGCCAGCGCGAAGGCGGAACTCATCCTGGCGCCCCTCGATACCATCACGAGATATCGCGCAGACCTGACGTCAGGCAGCCCCTGGCGCATGGGCGAGAGCCGCTTTCTGGTCGTCACGATCACCAAGAGCTACCGACTTGCCGAAGGCACGGCGTTCGAGGCGGAAGATGGAACGCTGTTCATCATCAGGTCGGCTCGGTCTCGTGATGAAGCTGACGCCAGGGCCATCGCCGCCGGGGTGGACACCAGAGTGTTCGCCGTACGCCCGAGCATGAGCACGCCGTCGCGGAAGTGGATTACGAGCGACCCGGAGTTCTGGCAGCCGCACGTCCGATGAGGAACGTACGCGAAGTTACTTGCTGGTGTCGGCGCGCTCCAAGGCTTTCATGATACGCGCGGCGAACCATGGGCTGACGTACAGATGGTTGACCAGGTTGGTACCGTGCACGAGCCGTACGGATTGTTGCAGAGTGGCGGCCCACCCGGCGTCCTTCGTGGGATGATTCCATCGTGACATCCAGCGCCCCCATTTCTTGAAGAGCCTGTCGATCACAAAGAACCAAAACACCCCCGGCGGTTCTGCGCCAAAGTAGGCATCCAGGAACGTGCGGATGTATCGGTCGATGCGCCGTCGGCCGGCTATGGGACGACCGAGCCGCACCGTCAGCAGTTCGACGACCAGAGACGCGACGTCGTAGTAACAGTCTCCTTCGTGGGCGTTGCCCAGGTCCAGCACCTGAATCCCCTCGGGCGTAGCCCAGATGTGCCTCAATCTGAAATCGCCGTGGAGCATCGCGCACGGAATGGACTGCGGCAATAGTCGATCGGACTGCGCTTGAACGCGGTCGAGCAACGGTTCCCAACGTCCTCGGGATACACCCAATGAGAGGAACTTGGCCCTGCGCTCGTCAAGATGGCTCGCATACCACTGGGAGGTCCAGTTGCGATTCGACAAGGCGTGCAATTTATGAAAGCTGGCGAGCCAGCGGCCTGCTCGCATGAGCGCTCTCGTCTGGTCGGAAGCGGTCGTTCCGATGATTTTGGCGAGCTCGCGTCCGGACGCCTTCTCGACCAGAAGGGCATGATACGGTTCGATGTAACCGACTGGCCTGACCACTCCGAGGCCGTCCGCTCGTTCCGCAAAGTGGCGGTACGCCTTGGAGAGCTCCTCCCACTCCGCCCGTCCCTCGCGGACGGATTTGGCGGTAAGGTTCAGATCGATGTTGCTTTCCGGTCCAGACTGACGATGGATTTTTGCGATGAGGCCAAGGGGGGGTTGCGGATCCGGAAAGGTAATCGCGTACTCGAAGAGCACGGAATTCTCCTGAATCCGCGCCGGCCGAGAAGCCACGACCTGAGCGGGAGCGTTCCCGTGGAACGAGAGGCCGTGTTCGGCCCAGCGGTCCTGTATCAACTCGCGGATGGCCTCTTGCCGCCCGTCAAGCGTTGCGGACGCCACTATACCCTCTTGTTTCGGTCAGAACGGGTGCGAGGACGAGGCCGGCCAGCCCTCGGGCATAATGGCGCTATCCGAAAAGGATGGGGGAAAAAGATGACTGGTGTCCGCACGACCATAGGGACCACGGCTTTGTCGCTCGCCCTAATCTTGGGGTGGAGTTCGGTCGTGTTTGGGCAGCTTCGTCCGCCGGAGGTCCGGGGCTTGCGGGGCGCCCCGTTTCCGTCAGTGAATCCGCCGCCCGAAGTGCGCAGTTATGGCGAGGGTCCCGCGTGGGACGGGCGGGCGCCCGAAGGGGAACAGCCGCTTCGGGTGGACCTGTTCACGAGCAAGGATTTCTACAAAGATCGCGCGCAGTGGATGGACGTGCGCTACTGGCGGTGCAACTCGCCGAGGCAGGTTGCCGATATGCGCAGCGGGGGCGCCGGTTCGAGCACGAACGATCCGCGAATCGGAGGCACTCCACCCGTCTCGGCTCGCTGGGGCGACTGCAAGATGGATTGGCCCCGCGAGAACATCGTGAGTCCCTATCCCTTCAAGGGCGCGAACGAGCATTATCAGGCGCTGCTGGCGGATGCGAAATCCCGGGGCGGTCCTACGAAGCATACCGCTGCCACCATGCCCAAATGGGATGGCGTGTACGGGGAGTATGCGCCGGGCGGACGGCGCGTCTGGAACTACTCGCGCGCCAACCAGGTTCCGACCGTGTTGTCGCTGCTGACGCCTGAATATCAGCAGCGCATGGTGCGCCAGCTCTATCACGAGGGCGTGAACGCCGCCCACCAGTGGTCGGCGTCGTATTGCTGGCCAGAGGGATTCATGCGGCAGTGGGCGACGGGTCCCAAGCCAAGTCGCATTCTGGTGAACCCTGACGTCGTCCTGTTCATGGGCAGTGGGAGCGGCAACATGTGGCGTGTCGTCCATCTTGGAAGAGAGTTCCCATTGGGCCAGGATGTTCCGCAGTGGTACGGAGACACCATCGGGTTCTGGGACGGTGACGCGCTCATCACGTGGACGACCAACGTGCAGGCGTGGAACCAGCATTCGGGCTGGGAGTGGAGCTACAAGCTGGAGACCATCGAGATCCTCACGCCCGTTCACGATGCTGCCGGAAAGTTCCTCGGGATCGACTGGGAGGCGGTGATTTACGATTCGGAAGCCCTCGTCGAGCCGGTGCGGATTCTCTGGCACAGGAATTACCAGCAGGGGTGGGGCACCGCCGACCGTGTCGGGTTCACGGAATGTACGCGGCCTCTCTACCCGGTGGATGGATTTGCGACCCAGGTTGCGCCGGGTCAGGTCATCCAGTTCCGCGTTCCGGATATGTTCGGTCGGCCGTGGGCAAAGATCTGGGAAGAGTTTTTCGAGAAGAACATGGACAGGCCCAAAGAAGAGCTCGATCTTGGTTTCAAATGATCGACGCGACGTGGAAGGGCATGATGACACTCAAGAGTGTGATTGCAGCAACGGCGTGGATCGTTGCGACCCTCGTTGTGGTCGCGACGTGGGGAATTCTGCCGCCAGGGGTGGACGCTCATCATTCGTACGCCATGTACGATGGAAGTGTGTACCGAGTCTTTACGGGAGTGATCGTTCGCGTCATCCCCAACGCCGCCCACTTCGAAATGCACTTCGTTCCTTTGAACAACGAACGGAATGCGCTCGTGCGCGACGAGAAAGGGGAGCCTCTCGTCTGGGTAGTCCAGATGGAAAGCGCCGGCGCAGGCCTATAAGGATGGCATCACACGAGAGAGCTTTCCACAGGGAACGGTCTTCAGCATGGGTTTACATCCGCGGCGCGATGGCAAGCCGGCAGGAGACAGAGGCATGTCGGGTCTGTTCCAGTGCCCGAAGGGTACAAGGCCCGAGCCTGGCAAGCATTGCGATTCGGTAACGGGCAACAAGGCCTTCGGAGCCGGCGAGCTGCCGAAAGAGACTGCCGGGCCGCGTTCGGCAGGTTGAACGAACGGCGTGCTATTTCGGCAAGAGCTTCTCGAGATCTTCGATCGTGATTCTCTCGCACGATGGTCGATCCGAGCACGTGCATTCATCACAATGTGTCTTTGAAGATCCCGCTCCCGCTCACAATTGCTGAGCTCGAAGATGGCGACGGAAGGTATGCTAACCTGTGCGACACACTCTTTCAGTTCGGAGTCCGCCTTGGCGCAGGCGAAGTTTCAAGGGAGGTTCGTCATGCACCGACTCGTGAACGTGGTGGCAGCTGTTGCCGGAATCCTGCTGCTGCCCAGCATCGTGTTCGCCCAAGCCACGATCTCAGGCGTCGTCCGAGATGCGTCCGCGGCTGTCCTTCCCGGGGTGACGGTCGAGGCATCCAGCCCAGTTCTCATCGAGAAGACCCGGACCGTCGTCAGCGACGGCACCGGACAGTACCGCATGACCGATCTGCTGCCGGGCACTTATGTTCTGACCTTCACGCTGCCGGGCTTCACCACAGTGAAACGAGACAGCGTGGTGGTGTCGGGCTCCGGTGTCACCACGATCAACGCCGAGCTGCGGGTTGGCGCGCTGGAGGAAACGATCACCGTCTCGGGAGAGACGCCGGTTGTCGACACGCAGTCGGTGCGGCGCGAGGTGGTGCTGAACTCCGAGACGCTGAATACGCTGCCCGCCACGCGCGGCTACGGCTCGGCGCTGGCGGCGGTGCCCTCTCTTAACATCGGTGGTGTGGCGGGAGCGGGCGCAACAACGGCACCGACCACGCCAAGCATGACGTTTTTCACCGCGCATGGCGGCGCCAGCGGCGAAGGGCGGGTCATGACCAACGGCCTCACGGTGGCGGCACCGTTCGGCGGTGGCGGCGTGTCGGACGTCACGTACGACACGGCGAACGCGGAGGAGATGCAGGTATTGATCTCCGGCGGACTCGGCGAAGCTGAAACGGGCGGGCCGAGCATCAACATTGTCCCGAAATCCGGAGGAAACGAGTTCCGCGGGTCCGGGTTCTACAGCACCTCGGGCGACTGGGCGACCTCCAACAACATCGACAGCGAGCTGGAGAGCCTCGGGATCACGCAGCCGCCCACCCTCCGCAAGAACTGGGACGCGAGCGGCAGCCTCGGTGGCCCGATCCTGCGCGACCGGCTGTGGTTCTTTGGCAATGTGCGCAACTGGGGCAATGCCGCGGTTGTGAGCGACATCTTTGCGAACCGCTACGCCGGTGACGCGTCGCGCTGGGACTACGCGGTCGATCGGTCGATCGAGTCACGTACGGCGGAGGCGCGGCTGATTTACGCGGGCCGCCTCACGGCCCAGGTCACGCCACGCAACCGCGTCACCTTTTCGCACGATTACCAGCGGCGGTGCGGTGGATCATCGTTGACGAGCAGCGGCGAGGCGTGCCGTCAGGCGGGGAGCGATTGGATCGGGTCGGGCCGAACGTTCGGTCCCGACACCGTGTCGCCGGAAACATTCCCGGGCTACCACGACTTCCCGTACAACACCACCCAGGCCACCTATTCAGCGCCAATCAGCACTCGCACGCTCGTTGAAGCCGGCTACTCGCGGTTCACGTACGGGTACGCACGGTTCGGCATGGCGGCACCGGATGGACTGCTGGACGTGATTCCGGTGACCGAACAGACCGGCATCTACGGGCGACCGAACTTCTCGTATCGCGGGGTGTTCGATCCGCTCGACTTCGGGTTCAACGACAACGATGCGTTGAACTCGAGTTGGCGGGCGGCGGTGTCCTACGTCACCGGCGCGCACAACGTGAAGGTCGGATACTCCGGGTCGTTCACGGAGGTGCATAACGGACGAGTTCCGAACCATACCCAGCTCCGGTACACATTCAACTCCAACGCCCCTGTGACCGCCGCGTGCACCGTGGTGGACGGTAATCGCCTCTGCCCGGTCAGCGTGTCGTATTTTCTGTCGCCGCGCTGGGATCAGCACGATCGCACACAGACGCTCGGGCTGTACGCGCAGGACCAGTGGACGGTCGGTCGACTCACGCTCCAGGGTGGCGTACGCTACGACCGCGTGTGGAGCTGGGCGCCGGCCGAGGGCAACGGCACCACGCAAACCTCGCGCTTCAACCCGCAGCCGATTTCGTTCGATCGCACGGTCAGCGTCCGCGGCTACAACGACATCACGCCGCGATTCGGCGTTGCCTATGACCTGTTCGGTACCGGCAGGACGGCGCTCAAGATCAATGGTGGCAAGTATCTGGAAGCCGCCACGTCCGACGCCATCTACAGCTCCAACAACCCGGCTGCGCGGATCATCACGCGCATTGGGTCTGGGCCTGCTCCGGCGCGTGGCTGGACCGACGGCAACCGTAACTTCGTCGTCGACTGCAATCTGCTCAGTCCCGCGGCGCAGGACAACCTCGCTGCCGGCGGCGACCTGTGTGCGCCAGTCGGCGGCGTCGGCCTGAATTTCGGCAACGCAAATCCCAACACCACGACCATCAACCCGGAGATTCTGGGCGGCTGGGGCGTGCGTCCCAACGACTGGCAGTTCGGCGCGTCAGTACAGCACGAGCTGGTGCCCCGGCTGTCCATTGAGGCAGGCTACAACCGCCGCTGGTGGGGGAATTTCTTCGTCACCGATAATGTACTGACGACAGCCGCCGACTACGAGACCTACGGCATCGTCATTCCGCAGCACGAGCACCTGCCCGACGGCGGCAGCACCGCCTCGTTTGTGGCAATCACACCTGCGGCCAACTCGCGGGGCGCGCAGAACTACATGACGAGCGAGAAGGACTACGGCAACGGGCGCACGTCGTACTGGCATGGCGCGGACTTCACCGCGACGGCACGGTTGGCCAACGGCTTCATCGTGCAGGGCGGCACCAGCACAGGGCGAGCGGTCCGCAACAACTGCGAAGTCACCCAAGCGCTGCCGGAGCTGTTGCTGGTGGCCAATATCAATCAGCGTGTGGATTCCTGCGACGTCACCGAGAAGTGGGCGACTTCTTTCAGAGGCCTCGCCTCGTACACCATCCCGAAGATTGACGTGCTGGTCAGCGCCAGCATGCGGTCGCTCGAAACCACCCCCGGCGGCGGCGTCGCCACCAACGGGCTCTCGCTGGCCGCCAATTACGTTGTGCCGAACACCATCATCGCGCAGTCGCTCGGGCGCCTCCCCGCCAACGCGCTTGCGACCGGCACGACCACGCTGAACATGCTGAACCCCGGGGAGCTCTACACGTTGCAACGTTTCAATCTGGTCGACATGCGGTTCGCCAAGATCCTTCGGTTCGCGGACCGGCGGCTGGACGTTGGCATCGACTTGTACAACCTGTTCAACCAAAACTTCACCACCAGCTATCAGCAGACGTACGAGCAACGGACCAACGGCGCCGCATGGTTGACACCGACGGCCATCGCTGCCCCGCGCCTCGCGCGGTTCCACGCCACGTTCAACTTCTAAGGGCCGAATTGGGGTTGGGCCGCCAGGGGCCCAGCCCTCGCTTTTACGCCGGTTTGGTCGCGGCGGCCCCTCTACATCGCAGCAGCAGCAGCAGCAGCATCATCATCATCGCCGTAATGGGGCGATGATGATGATGCTCGATCGGACGCCTAACAACGGCCGGCCGTGGGAGTGCTGCACCAACACGGACAAACCCCACGGCCAGAATATGTTGGCGGCAACCGATCGCCTACGGTGCACCCGCCACTTTGATGAAGCCCATCCCAAATAGTCGTCGTATAATCGGTGAAAAATCAATGGTTTGCGTCTGATGAGCGCAGGTCGTCCCTGAATAGCTCGTTTCGTCCCAGCCGATTCGAGAGGAGGAGCTGTGAGTAGACACTTCACGTTCTGGCTCGCGCTGTTGTATTTCGTGGTCTTGACCCTCATTCCGCCCGCTGCGGGCGCGCAGGGCGTGCAGACAGGCATCGTTTCGGGCGTCGTCAACGACCCCGAAGGGCTTCCTGTGCCCGGCGCCTCGGTGGCGGTCACTTCCACGGCGCTGCAGGGTGAGCGCACCACGGTCACGGATGCCATCGGTGCGTATATCATTCGCGGCCTGCCACCCGGAACCTACACGGTGCGCTTCGAGCTTGCCGGGGCCGCGACGGTCGAACAAAACGTCGACGTGCCTCTCGGCGGTGTCGCGAAAGTCGATCCGACGTTCAGGCTCAAGGGCCTGCAGGAAACGGTAACGGTGACGGCCAACGTCACGCCGTCAACACTGGCCGTGACGCAAACATCGACGAATCTCAGCGCCGATCTGGTGAACGTGCTGCCGATCGGGCGCCGGCCGTTCGAGATTGCCGAGCTGGCCCCCGGGGTGACCGACAACACGCCCAACGTCGGTCAGGTGGCGATCAGCGGTGCATTTGCCTTCGACACAATCTTCCTGATCGATGGCGTGGACACCAACGACAACCTGTTCGGCACCTCCAACGGCCTCTTCATCGAGGATGCCATTCAGGAGACACAGGTGCTGACCGCGGGGATCTCCGCCGAGTATGGCCGGTTCGGCGGTGGCGTTATTAACGTCATCACCAGGAGCGGTGGTAACGCCTTCAGGGGATCGTTCCGCACCAACTTCAACAAGCCTTCGTGGACGGTCGAGTCGCCGTTCCAGCGGGAGCAGAAACAGACAAACAGCGACACCCTCTCGAAGTTCTTCGAAGGCACGATTGGCGGGCCGATCGTCAAGGATCGCCTCTGGTTCTTCAACGCCGATCGCTACGAGAATTCGGTGACCGGGGCCACGCTCGCCGAGGTCGGGACCGCGTACGACGATGGCACCAACAACAAGCGGTTCGAGTTGAAGCTGACGGCAACGCCGATCGCGAATCACACGTTCAGCGGTAGCTTCGTGAACAATAAGACCGATCAGAGCAACCGCCCCAGCATCAACGCGACCATGTCGATGGATCCAGCTACGCTGGTCACGCGTCAGTTGCCGAACAACCTATGGGTCGTCAACTGGAACGGTGCTCTGACGAACAAGGCCTTCGCAAACCTGCAGTGGTCACAAAAGAAGCAGGGGTTCCGGAACACAGGCGGCACGAGCACGGTCATCACCGACTCGCCGTTCCTGAGCCGCGGCAACTTCGGGATCGGTGCGACCGCCAACCGCCATTTCAACGCCCCCTACTTCAGCTCGAACGACCCGGAAGACCGCAACAACCGGCAATTCGCCGGCAGCCTCTCGTACTTCTGGTCCGACCCGACACTCGGTCGTCACGACTTGAAGGTGGGCGGCGAGTACTTCACGTCGTGGCGGACCGGTGGCAATTCCCAGTCGGCCACCGGGTTTGTGTTCCTCACCGACTACCAGGTCGGAGCGGACGGCCGTCCCGTCGTCAATGCCGCTGGTCACCCCATTCCCGTCTGGACCCCGAGCGCCACGGGCACTCGCACGCGTATTCAGCAGTGGCTGGCGTATCCCGGATCGACGCTGGACATCAACACCTTGTCGATCTATGCACAGGATAAGTGGCAGGTCGGCAACCGCATCACGGCCGATCTCGGCCTGCGATTCGAGGACGTCAAGACTGACGCGACCGGCGACATCGTCGGGGCGGATACCAGAACCTGGTTGCCGCGTCTCGGCATCAGCTTCGACCTTGACGGGAACGGGCAGACGGTCGCGCAGGCGACCTACGGCCGCTACTCGGGGAGATTTACCGAGCGTGCATTTGCCCGGAACACGAATGTCGGCACGCCAAGCCGCGTCGATCTCTCCTACATTGGACCGGCAGGTGTCGGCCTTGACTTCGCGCCTGGTTACAACCTCTCGAACTATGTAACCACGGGCGGCAATTTCCCGACCGCGAACGTCTTCTTCGATTCCGGCCTGACCTCGCCGAAGACGAACGAATTCACCTTGTCGCTGGGCCGGGACCTGCGAATGGGATATGCGAAGGTCACCTACATGTGGCGCGAGACGGACGCGTTCATCGACGACTTCATCGACGATCCGACGGCAGCGGGGAAGGTGACCGTCATCCGCGATGGCGTGAACTTCGGCACATTCGATTCCTCGACGTACGCGAACACCGACGCACCCAAGCGTCAGTACCAGGCGCTTCAGTTCGAGGCGCGCGCAGACGTCAAACGGCTGCCGGTTTACGGTCACTACACGGTGCAGATCAAGAACCACGGCAACTTCGAGGGCGAGGCGGCCAACCAGCCGGGTAATCCCTCCGTTTGGTTCGACTACCCTGAAATGATCACCGAAGACCGCTACTATCCATATGGTCGGTTGAACGAGTTCCAGCGCCACAAGTTCCGGCTCTGGACGACCTACATTCAGGATCTGGGCCGGTTCGGCAACCTCGACATCTCGCCCTTGTGGCGCGTGAACTCGGGTTTGACCTACAGCCTCGAGGCTGCCAGCGTTGGGATGTCAGCCGTGCAGAATGCGCGCAATCCTGGTTATGCGCGAGCGAGTACCACGACCAATACGCTCTTCTTCGGCGATCGTGGTACCGAGAGCTTCAAAGGCTACGGCGTGCTCGACATGGCGTTTCGCTATGGCATCCCGGTGTGGAAGACAGTAGAGCCGTGGATTCAAGCGCAGGTCTACAACGTTTTCAACAACCAGAAGCTCATCCAGTGGAACACGACGGTGACACCGGATCCCGCGAGCCCCGTCGACAGCATTGGCCAGCCGACCGGATATGTCAAAGGCCCGAACTTCGGGAAGGCAACCGCCAACACGCACTTCCCGGTGTGGTCGTCGGGTGAGAGTGGCGGCCGGACGTTCCGCATGGCGATGGGCGTCCGATTCTAGGGGAGGCTCGGAAGTCTGAAGTCTGAAGTCAAAAGTCTGAAGTCTGAGAATTCCGGCCGAATTCCGAAGCTCAGACTTCAGACTTCAGACTTCGAACTTCAGACTTCAGGTTGCTGGTTTTTTCAGCAACCTGCCCCCGCGCTACGAACTCGGCTATCGATCGGGCGGCCGGAACGCCGCGAGCGTGTGCCGGACGATCGAGTGCAGGTAGCGGATTTCCTCATCCTCGAGTCCGTGCCCGAAGGTCGTCAGGCCCCGCCGGCTTTTGATTGTCACCGCCCGTCCTCTCGCAAGCCTGCTCAGAGCGGCGAGCACGCGCTCGCCCACGCCGTAAGAGCCCGAAGAAGATTGACCCGATCCGATCATCGACCGGCTCGCGCTGTAGTCCACGTCCAGGATCTCGAATGCGGAGAGCGAGGCGATGGTGTTGGTCCTCCAGACACCCCTTTCCTCAATCCGTATCCCCTCGGTCGAGAGCGTGACAATGGTGCGGCCCAGGCGCGATCGGAGGAACCCATGGATCGCGGCACTTGCTGGCAGCATGCCGAACATCAAGATCAGGAACCCCAGAAAGATCCACGCCACGGGATCGGGGGTCTGGCTCTGTCGGAAGAATCGAGCGAGAGGGCCAACGACCACGAGCGGAATCGCAACAGGTATCAGCATTGCGAGGGGCGCGAAAGAAAGGACGCGCGGCATCGGTATGACGATCCGGACGGCACCGTTCGTTTCGCTCACCTGGCTTCGAGTCGCAGAAGGACGCTCAGCGCGCCGTTCCTCTCGGTGCTCCAGTCGAAGTCGTGTTACCAGCGGAAGGTCTGCCTGCCCGGCCGAGAGGTACGTCGGATGTTCGGTCGAGTAGTCCTCGATGTCCAAGCGGAGATGTTGGGCGACGGCCGCTGCACACGTTCGGGATTCGGCATACTCCGTGGAGCTGCACAAATGCAGATCGGGGCCGTTCCTGGATTTCAGACCCACCAGAAACTGATTGCCTTTGTCCGAGTCTCCCTCAGTGAATCGGAGTGTTACTGCCGTGTAGTCGTGGAGAGGGTGCGTCTGGACGTGCATGGGCCACAACAGGCCCCACGCCTTGATAATCGTGTGTTCGGGGACATCGATGGTCGTCCAGCTTCGTCCAAAGACCAGAGCCACGCCCACGAACGCGGAGACAAGGCCCAGCACCGCCACCACGAACCAGGCGAACCCGGGCATGGCTCCCGCACCGGCAACAGGGACGACGCCAAGGCCGCTGAGGATGGCGAAAAGGCCCGCCGCAAGGAACGGCAAGCCGAAGAGTGCGATCAAACCACCGCCTTCACGAACCTGGAGACGGCCTGGCGCCACTTGCTGAAACAGACGAGCCATCACCTGAATCTATCGGACTCTGGCGTGTCGTCATGCGGTCAGCGCATTCGCAAGCAGGCCTCGTCTTGGTGCGGACGGGTTCGAAAACCATGCAATACTTTGGGGTCCGCTAAATGTCTCGGGCGTTGTCGTGAAGTGGAGATGGTGACCCGGTGGGACAGGTGAATCCATGCAGGTGAATACCTATCTGAGCTTTAACGGAGACTGCGAGGCTGCGTTCAAATTCTATGAGGAGTGCCTCGAGGGCAAGCTCGGGCAGATCTTCCGCTACGCCGGGACACCTATGGCGGATCAGGTTCCGGCCGACTGGCAGAACAAGGTCATGCATACCAGCCTGACAATCGGCGAGCAGGTGTTAATGGGCGGTGACACATCTTTCACCTCCTGGCGAAGGATGGGACCGTCTTGGTGCCCCTGGAGAAAACATTCTGGGCCGAACGTTTTGGCGTCCTCGTCGATCGGTTTGGTATACCCTGGCTGATCAACTGCGAGCAATAACGGAAGGAAAAGGAGGGGAATCGTCATGCGTGTTATTGCGATGACGTTCGCGCTGCTGCTGTCGATGCCTGGACTCGCCGCTGCCCAGGATTGGGAGCAGTATGTCAGCCGGCAGGACGGCTTCACCATCAATTTTCCCGGCCAGCCGCGGATTACTGAGACGACCTGGAAGTCACAGTTGAATTACACCCTGCCGGCGCGCGTCTACAGCGCCGAGCGGGGGCAGGAGCGCTACTCCGTGACCGTGGTCGACTACTCCTCTCTCGAGCAGCAGGGCATCGAGCGCTGGAAGGCATGCCCCCCGGGCAACGCGCAGTGCCGGGATGGGGGGCCCACAATCGGGCCTGGCTACTGGAAGCAGGATGAGCGGGGTGCTCTCGTGTATGCCGTGTCGAAGTACCTGCGTCCGCCGTATGAGGTGACCTACTACGCGTGGGACTGGCAGGACATGGTCGAAGGGACGTCACTACAGCTGAAGAGCGCAGACGGCCGGAGGACGCTCGCGTATTTTGCTATGCATGAGCGCAAGCTGTACATCCTGGAGGGCTCCGTCCCCGAGGGATACCCTGAGCCAGGTCTCTTCCAGCAGTCGCTCGGCTGGCTCGACAAGGATGGCAACCGAATACGCTATACGGAGACCGTCTACTCCAATTCGTATCACGGCCTCGGCGTGTACCCGAAACCGATGTACCGCGTCAGCGGCCCAGCACAATAGGCGTGAGCCTTCTCCGGCCAACGTCAGCTGGTCGGCGACGAACCCGGCTTTGCTTTGATCGTCTTCACCATCTCCGCGAAGCTCTGAATGGCGCCGTGGACCGGAACGTGCCGATCCACGCGCAGCTTTCGACGCTCGACATTTTCCAGGACGTTCTCTCCCCAATGGTGATACTGCCAGTTCGAATCATAGAGATCGGCATGCACCAGCATCCGGTCGCGCGGAACGTACGCATACAGATTCGTCCCTTCGCGCGGGTTATCGAGCAAATGGTATAGATGCACCTCCATCGACCCGTCCTTCAACATGCGCTCATCGTCGACCAGATCGAGTTTGAGTGGCTGCGGATTCTTGGCCAGCGCGTCCTGAACGATCGAGTGCTTGCGGCCCACGAGGTTCTTGAAGAACGCGTCGTTTGCGCGATGGGTGATAATCGTGAGCCCTTCAGCCACTGCCACCCGCAACCCGCCCGAATGGTCGAAGTGATGATGCGACACCACCGCGTGCGTCAACGGCTTCGAGCTCAACGTTCGCGCGCGGTCGATGACGGCCTTCGTTCTTGCCTCGTTTACGGGAACCTCGAAAAGAAGCAAGTGATCGTCGAACTCGAACACGATGCTCCTGTGGTTGCCCGAGCCCGCCAGCCACCAGATGCCCTTGCCAACCGGCTCGACCGTCACCTGCACGGTGGGCGGTCCTGGCGCGGGCGAGGCCTTGACTTCGGCGGGAGCTGACAGGTCGCCGACGTCGGCGTCCACGGCATTCCTCGTGACCTGCAGGTCGAACTGCGAGTATTGCTCGATTGCGGTGCTGAGGTGTTTGGGCAGGCGGAGTCCGCCGGTCTCCTCGTAATCCTCGAATGATGTCGCAATCGTGACATCCCCCATGTTGGGATGGTAGGCGAGCGAGCTGACCCGAACAGGCAGCTTCGTCGTACTGTCCACGGCCAACGTGAGCAGGTCACCCTGCGGAGTCGTCAAATCGACCAACTGAGCGTTCCCGTCCTGACGGAGGTTGGCGACCTTTGCCGCAGGGTCGAGGCTCGCACGCAAAATGGTCAGCGGATGGTGGAGCAACTCGATGCGTCGCTCGCGGGCGACCTGCTCGTTGGCGCGCGCAATCCCACCCTCTGGCGCCACGCTGAAAGCCGCCTCACCGTCGAGCCCGACCTCCTGGCGCTGCACGTTGTTGTTTGCGAAGAGGAACTGTGCTGTGCGCACCTGCTTGATGCGCGCGCGGTTGTTCGTCAGGTCGATCAGACGTTGGTAATCGGTGACCTTCCAGACGGGCAGCTCGTCGTCCGGAAGCCTGTTCTGGCCTACGTTGGGAGCCGCACCTTCTCCTTCGACAACGAGCGACCTGACTGCCTGGATTCGGTCGGCGCCCCCGAGCGCCTCCGCCGCATCGCGCACCAGCTGCGTCTCGGGAGGCGTCTGTGCGCACGCTGTGGCCAGCGCGGCGACAACAACGATCGACAAAGTGTTCTTCATGCGGTTTCCCCTTCGGGCGGGCGACAGTATACGCTGCTGCAATCTGTTCGCTGTTAACTCTCCAGCAGTAGGAAAGCGGACCCTTCAGGGTCCGCGTGGCGGCCGAGGATTCGATCCTATTCAACCCACGATGCTGTTAGGCGAAACGTTTGCCCGGCCGTCCTCGACGTCCATTCAAGGCTCCCGCGGACGGTCTTGGTAATCACCAGACTGGGCCGGAACTGCTCGTCCCCCGAGGTGATGTCGAACAGAATGGCAATGTCCTCTCCTCGGACGGTCGGTGTGAACGTGACCCTTTCTTGACCGTGGTTCCGACTGAGCTCCAAGCGTCCTTGGTCACCTGACGCTACCCGCATTTCAGGTCTCGCCACGATTGACCCATCGACGGCAACCTCGATCAAAAGCCGAGGCGGTTCCTGTGCAATGGCGGGCGACATACCCACTGCGACGAGGCACGCGACCACGAACAGACGACTCCGCATCATCGGAAACCTCCCTCGCTGTCTAACAGATCGGCTCTCATTGGCGAGTAACGTTATCCCGCCCGCCGCCGGCTGACAAGCCTATCTGGCAGTCCGACACGGTTTTCGCGACGAAGTCGCTAGACGGCTGTGGGTGAGAGCCTTTTGATCGGTCAGAACCCGGCGGACCATCGGGTGCGCGTTGACGTCCCAGGCGTTCGGGCCGCTGGAATCGTACGTCGCCAGCAGTTTCAACCGACCGCGCACCGACTCTGGCGTGTCCCATCCCGTTGGCTGGGCGGAAGGAGGAGGAGGAGGGCAAGTTGCCCTGCCTGCACCACCATGGTCGGCGCCATCGCGGCCAGTTGCTGCTGCAACGCGTGTTTATCCGACTCGAGCGTGTCGAGGGTCGAACGGGATATCCCCTGGGCCGTACAGCCCGCCGCTATCACGGCAAACAGCGCCGCGAAAACGCCTGCGACGCCTTGCATTCGTACAGACGGCTTCATGTGAGTTCCTCCGGTGTCGGCGACTTATCCGTGCAGTTCAGCATCAGGTAAGACTATGCTAGGGCTTCGCCCTTTCAAAGGAGCGTTGGCCATGACATCCAATCGCGTTGCCAAGCTGATTGGCGCCGTGACCGTCGTTGCCTCGTTAGTGCCGTTTGCGCCGATGGCGGCGGCGCAAGTCAATCCAGTTCCGGTCTTGCGACCCAAGCCGTATCCACCCACTCCGCGACTGGCCGATGGCACGCCCAATCTGGGGCCGACCGAACCGAACAAGGGGTATTGGCATCTCTCGCAATTTCAGGACTACAAACAAATCCTTCTTCACCCCAAGGAAATCCCGTATCAGCCGTGGGCGAGGGCCTTGGCGATGCAGCGACGGGCGGAACGGTCGAAGTACGACCCTCAGGGCTATTGCATGCCGCCCTCAGGGCCGCGGTTGATGACGACGCCGTTTCCCATGGAAATCGTTCAGCTGCCCCAGCAGAAGCGCATTTTGATGATCTATGAGGGAGGTACCCACATCTGGCGTGTGATCTATATGGACGGGCGTCCGCATCCCAAAGGTGACGCACTGAACCCGACATGGTTGGGCCACTCGGTCGGACACTGGGAAGGCGACACACTGGTCGTGGATGTCGTGGGGTTCAACGACGGAAGCTGGATCGACATGGCCGGCGATCCCCACACCGAGCAGCTGCATGTGATCGAGCGGTACACGCGCAAGGATCTGTACACCTTGCGCTACGAAGCCACCATTGACGATCCGGGGGCGTACACCGAACCCTGGACCATCGGCTTCGACATTGTCTGGGACGAAAACGGCGAGATCCAAGAGTACATCTGCCAGGAAAACAGCCCGTGGATGCGTCGGCTTTTCACAGAGATTCGGGAGACGCTCGAGGCCAGATAGGCTTCGATGCCCCCATCTTCAAGGAGCAGGTTATGAGCACCATGACAGTCCGCGATGGCACCGAGATCTACTTCAAGGACTGGGGCCAGGGTCAGGCTGTGGTCCTTTGCCACGGCTGGCCGTTGTCCTCCGATAGCTGGGAAAGTCAAATGACCTTTCTGGTCGCCAAGGGCTATCGCTGTATTGCCCACGACCGCCGCGGCCACGGTCGCTCCAGTCAGCCCTCACAGGGCAACGAAATGAACACGTACGCCGATGATCTCGCGGCGCTGCTGGATCATCTGGACGTTTCGAGTGCTGTGCTGATTGGCTTCTCGACCGGTGGCGGGGAAGTGGCGCGCTACATCGGCCGTCATGGCACGAAGCGAGTCGCCAAGGCTGCGCTCATTTCAGCGGTTCCGCCGCTGATGCTCAAGACCAGCGCCAATCCTGACGGTCTGCCGAGAGAGGTCTTCGACGGGCTCCGCACCGCATTTCTGGCTGACCGGTCGCAGTTCTTCAAAGACGTGCCGAGTGGACCCTTCTTCGGGTTCAACCGTCCCGGTGCCAAAGTGTCGCAAGGCATGATCGACAGTTGGTGGCTGCAGGGCATGATGGGCGGACACTTGAATACCTTCGAGTGCATCAAGGCGTTTTCGGAGACGGATTTCACCGAGGATCTGAAGAGGTTCGACGTGCCAACGCTGATCATCCATGGGGATGATGATCAGGTCGTTCCCATCGACGCGTCGGGGCGCGCTTCAGCGAAGCTCGTGAAGAATGCCAAACTCATCGTCTATCCGGGAGCACCGCACGGTCTGACGGACACACATAAGGACAAGCTCAACGCCGATTTGCTGGAGTTTCTCAAGTCATAAGAAGTCTCTACCGCGACATCGATGTCGGTTTAGTCATCGTTGTCATCGACATCATCATCTTCGACGTCGTCCGCGTCATCATCGTCCTGGTCGTCGGCATCGTCCGCGTCCTCATCGTCCGCGTCGCTGTCGTCGATATCGTCAGTATCTTCATCTGCGACCGGAACATCGGAATCCGAGGACTTCGCCTCCAACACGGCGGTCGATCCATCGACGGAGACCACGATGTTGACTGTTGCGCCGGGCAAGACCGATTCGAGGTCAAGAACGGCGTCGACACCGGCGCCGGTGAACTGAAGCTGAACTGGTCCCGGGCGAACGCCAGCGAGTGTAAACCGCCCTGCAGCGTCGGCTACGGTCCCAACGTTGATCCCGACCACGGTCACCGTCATTCCTATCGTGCCGGCGGTGCGGAACGACGACGATATGGGAGGGGATTGCGCGGCTAAGTTTTTGACAATTCCGCTGATCGTGGCTGGCGGTGGAACGCCAGGCGCTGTCGGTGCAAATGGGCTTTTCCCTCCATCATCACAGGCACCGATTACAGAAATCGCAAAGAGACCAGCGATCCATGAGAGCCTTCTAATTCGTCGCATGCCAGACCTCCACGCGTGGGAACGCAATATCTGTTCCGCCAGAGTCGAGCCCCGCAAGGACTTTTCGATGGCGCACGAGGAGAATTTTGCGGATCTGTAAGGTTGGGCACGATTATCGTGCTCGCGACCCCGCGGTGTTCCGGGCCGATAACTCTCTACATGAGTCCTTCCCACTACTGGCTCTATGGTACCCTCGGATTCGTGCTCGTCGCGCTGGGCGTGTGGCGTATCGGCGGCGGCAGGGCCAAGAGCACGCTGAAGCCAGCAGGTCTTGTGATTGGCGCCACGATCCTGACCGTCATCGCGTTGTCATGGCTTGGGGTCGTGTCTCTCGACGGCGTCGAAACGTGCTTGAACGAGAAGTCCGGAGGCAGAGGCAAATTGATTTGGTGCCTGGGTTATGTTCGGAAGGCGATGCCGTAGCGCGACCGTCTAGCGAGGCGCGCGGCCGGTCAGTTTCAAGAACATCTGGTTCTCATGACAGATGAATTCGATCAACTCCGAGCCGTCGGCCACGTTCCGTTGGACGATTCTGACCGTAAAGGGCCTGGTATAGGCTTTCGGGTCGTCGACGGTGAACTCGATGTCCAGCTGTCCGTAGTTCACACGCCGAAACCGTTCCGTCACCTTCATCACCTCTGTGTATGGGCTGCCCCTGTGATCGAGCCATCCAACGCCATGGAAACTGTCAGGCTCGACACCGTGAAATTCACTCGGATCGACGCCGCGGAAATTGTTCGACTCGACAACCAGCGTGTCGCCCTCCCATCGTCCGACGGAGTACCCGTGCCAGAAGGGTTGCGGCCCGCCAAGAGGGGGGAGAGTCCGGCCGTCTAGGTAAATCGTGCGAAGACCGTAATTCGACTCGTAAATGATGAGGATCTGTTTCGGCAGCTGGACGATCTTTAACGGCTGCGGATCGATGTGGTATTGAAGCAGACCTTGGGGCAAGCACAGCCCATCAGGATCGTTCAAACCAATCTCTGCGGCCCGCTTCTTTTGCAGGTCCGCCGCCCACGGCTGGAACGGCAGCCCGTCTTTAAACCCCGCCCCGGCATTACCGCCCGTCATCCTTGGAGGGCGACCAGATGGGCCGCTCGGCTCGGGACCGTTATCGATCATCCACACGCCAGACAGGTCGGGCTTGCCATCGGCAGTTCGTGGTGCGGGCGCGCTGAGATTCGGCTTGCCGTCCGGCCCTTTCGGGATGTCGACCGGATGTAACGGCCATTGCGCAGAGAGCGACGGCGACAGCGCGGCGACCACGGCACCAAGCAACGCTGTGGCGAACCGTTTCATGGCAGGCCTCCTCATTCTGGCCGCGCAGCTACTCGGTTGAGCGGTTCCAGGCGCCGGGGCACACCGACGTCGGGCTAGACGACCGGTTTAGCCCGTTCGAGCCATTGGCATCGCGACGACTGTGCGACATGCTCATGACGACGACGTACGCGACGTGAACCAGCGGCGGTCGGTGATGGGATTGGTTAATCCGGCGTGGCCAAGAAAGTTACTCTCCAATCCGGGAAGAAAAAGTCTCTGAAGGTACGCCCGGCCGTGCCGGCTCGACCTTTATCGTTCAGAGAAATCATTGATGTCTACCGTAACGGAAGAAAGGTCAAGACCGTGAAGATGGAGCGCTGACGTGAGTCTTCGCGTCTGCGGCGATCGGTCTAAGTAGGTGAGATGGCGGGCCGGGTCTTCGGTAGAGGATTGTCGATGACTGTATCCGCCCATCCTTCCGCGATCAGCATCCGACCAGCCTCTTCTGGCAGTTCAATCACATCACCCACGCGGCACCCGGAAACATCGACGCCGTTCAGACAGGAAGCCAGTTTTCGCGTGAGTCGCACTCGAATCACATCACTCTCCACAAATCGGCACATGTAGTGCGGCGATACAGCTCGCCGCTCCTATGTCGTCGAGCAATACCACAAACACCCAAATTGGCCGGGTCTCACAACGTGAAGCAAAGTATGTGCTAGGACGTTGGAAGGGTTCCTTCCCGAACGGCGCGGCTGGTTCGTGCGAAAATGGGTCATGCCAAAAGCATGGCGAGTGCCTGGCAACGATGTGCCAGTATGCCCAGATTGTCAGAGAGATCTGAGTTTTCTGTGTGCGTGGACCTTCCGTGGTCTCTGGGGTTACAACGAAGTCCGCACTTATGAGTGCCCCACACACGGACTGATTTTCGTCGGCCCACAAATGGCAGCCTTGCATGGTCCGGACAAAGGCCCAGACCAACGCCCAGAACCCGGTGACCGCGATTCGCTTATCTTGGCGCCGCGCAAGCCGCGGCCAACACTCAACGCTGACACGATAGCGATTCCTGAGCCAGATTCACCCTGACGTCCACGCAGCCTGTGATCCACGCGGCTCACTACTTCGCTCGCCCCGTATGGCCCTGTGCGATCGTAGGAATCGCGATGACTCGGTTTCTGGCGCTCGGCGTGCCCCACGCGCCGTAAAAGACGATGCCGAACAGTGTCTTCTTGTCCTTGCCGCCAAAGGCCGTACCATGCAACCCCTGCGGCCCGGGAATGCTGCCGAGGAAATTCCCGGTCGGCGCGAAGACGTCCACGGAGGCACCCGTGGCCACATATACTCGCCCTTCCGTATCGACGGCTGAGCCGTCGCCGCCTTGACCACCGTGTAGCTTGCCGAATTCACGTTGGTTGGTCAGCGAGCCGTCCGGCCGCACGTCGAAGGCCACCAGCACGGGGCCGTTCGTGACGTAGAGGGTCTTCTCGTCGGGGCTCAGGATGATGCCGTTGGCGCCTTGGACCCCTTCGCCATACTGCGATACGACGCCCTTCGGATTGGCGTAGAACACCCCGGCCCCCGAAATCGACAAGTAAACCCCGCCACGGCTGTCGGCGCTGAGGTCGTTCAGCACGCCGCCGACGCACTCGAGTGGCTCGCCCTTGAATGTGCTCGCGAACACTTTGCGCTGCGGCTCCAGTTGGATGATGGCCGCGTTCAATCCGCGCGAAGCGAGGAACAGCGCCCCATTCTTGCTACGCGACAGCGCGCCGCCGGTGTTCGTGTCGCTGTAAAGGATGGTCGCTCGACCCGTCGCCGGTTCGAGCTTCATGACATTGCTTGCGTCGTTGTTTGCGAACAGCAGCGTGCCCTCGTCGCCGGCGATGGGCCCGTCCGCGTTATTCCCCTCCCACGACCAGACCACCTTCCAGGTCTGTTTTGCGGCGATCACGCCGGGGATCTCCATCGAGGGAGGCGGCGCCGCCGGCTCCGGGGGTGGGGAAGAGTTGGCGGCTGCCGGTTGCCCGCCACCGATCGAAAAGGGACGAGGAGGAGTCTTGCACTTGGCCAGGACGCTCGGCAATCCGGGGTTCTGCCAGGACTGCAGGCTTTTGCCGCGAGGAAACGCAGAAGAGGGACTCTGAGCGGAAGCCAGGGCTGCAGCGCAGCCCAAGAGTACGGCGAGAGCGGTTATCGATTTCATGCTCGTCCTTCCATAATTCAACATGGGCAACGTTGAACGATTCTTGGCTACGCGCCAGGCGCTCGGTATCGGACCTGCTCGGCCTTGCGCAGGGCTTGTATCGCTTCGTCGACGGTCATGAGGACCGTCGTTTCAAACGAGCTCAGCGCACCTCCGCCACTAATCGCCAGCGCAACCGCGGCCATGGACACGTTGTCCGGGGCTTCCCACAGGTTATAGCCATCGTGTGTGCCGAAGGCGTACCAGAATCCATGGAGCTTCCCGCCGACCGATTCGATGTACGACTGAGCGGCCTTTCGGCGGTCTTCTGGATTGCCGATCAGTCTAGCCCACGTCTCCGGCGTGTAACGGAACCTCGACAGATAGAGCGCCATCGTTCCTCCCTCTCGTTCGCTGATCCGCGCGAGTCGGACCGAGTGGTCTGACAACATCTTAATCGTGTCGGCATCGGCCTTGGCTGACAACCTCGCGCATCCAGTTTCATTGAGCTTGTCAGCCCCCGGACATGGCCGTCAGGTATTGCTGCGCGTGCGCGTGCTCCTTGAGCGGTCGACAGCCGTCACCTCAACCGCGACGTCTGAGACGCAGCTTACCGGACTTCTTGTAAGTAGGGGTCGGTGCCGTTGATCCCGACGCTGATTGGAACTGGCAATTACCAGCCGTCGTTGTCGGTGCCAGAGAGTGCGGGAACCAGGGTGGCAGGGAGGTGGAGGCCAACGGAATCGTCAAAAGCAAACGCAATCTCGTATTGCGTCCGTGCGCTTGTCCTCAAAGGAACGCATCGGATGACCCGGCCCCTGGCGTGGACCTCGCTGTTCGACGCCAGTTCTAAGGTCAAGCGTGAAGGTTCTCGCACGTTCGAATCGGAGCGCCTCAGAAAGTGGTGGTCCGGACGCGAGTGGGTTCGCAGCAGCGCGCCTCGCGAGGAAACATTTATCAGGGCAGCTCGCTCGCCTCCAAAGCGCGCGACCGAAATCCACGGCACCTCGTCGTTGGCAAATCGGGGCTCCTGCGACGTTCCGGCCTCCCGCTGAACGCCGCATACGCGCTGCAAAGCTCGCTCTCCTTCTTGATCGCCTTGGCGCCGGCAAGATAGGTGAGTACGTCCTGAGTGAACACTGCCGGATCGCAGCCCATCGTGCCGACGACGCGTGGCTCTTGCCGCCATCGCCAGGGGAACAGCCAACGAGCTCGGTGCTGGACAGAGTCGTTGAAACGCTGGATAGCGTCGTTAATACGCTGGATAGCGTCGTTAAAACGTTCGAGGCGAGGAAGCCCGAGTATTTGTAAATGCCCCGCACCGGGGATGGTGGCGAGATAGGCGATGAGGTAGTCCTCCACGGCGACCGGAATCAGGGGGGGCAGGAGAATAACGTCGGGAACACGCTGGTCGATCAAGGAGAGAGCGTCGTCGAGTGACTCGGCGACCACGACATCTTCTGATATGTGCGCGCGAAGCATTTCACGCAGCGCGTCGGCTTGAACCGAATCGGGCTGAACGACAAGAAGCCAAGACACGGAACTCGGTACATCATTTTGCGTGCCCGATCACATCAGGACATATCGACGTAGGGCTAAACTCCTCTCCTGCACGCTGTTCGTGACGGATGGCGGCGCGACATCGCCCGACCCATTCGTCGCCTCCGTGATCTAGGACGGAACACAGTCTTCACATTCTGGCTCATCCCGACCCAGGTCGGACGGGAACGTCGATCTCGATTGCGGGCGAGAAGTTCCCGCTCAGTTCCTGCAGTTCTAGGCAGTCCAGTTGAAGGAGTGGAGTGTGCCGGAGTTGCCTTCCCACGCGCGCATATCGGGATCGGCCCAGCGGCTCCCCTTGCTGCTGGCCAGGTCCATGCTTTCGATCTGAAACCCGGCCTGCGCGACTGCGCCCTGCACCTTGGTTGGCCGTCCAGCAGGGTCCTTGAGGGGCTGAAGTGTGGCTCGTCCGACGCTACCGACGGTGAGGGACGGTTTGTCGCCCCAGAGAATCTCGATCTTCGTGACCTGCGCAGGCAGCCGTTTCGTAATCACCGCGCCAAGGAGGCCCTCCAGGTGCCCCCCTTTCCCGCCGCTGAAGATCGCCTCCAGCGCCCGGCGCTGATCCTCACTCGCGCGTTCGTCGATGTACACACGGAACGTGCCGTTGCCGGCAAAGAAATTGCCCGGCCACTCGGCTGTGAAAGCGACTCTCGAGCCATCCAACTTGATGCCGTCAGATTCGCCTTCCCGGATGTCGAACGCGAAGACGCCGGCGCACCAGCCCCGGTCGGGGTCTCCATCGGGACCAAGCCAACACGGGCACAGCATCTGGCAACTGCACAGCTCTATGCTTCGTCCTGAGACTCTCCAGGCCATAAACAACCTCCTTGTACCTACGCGCTCGCTGCGAACTCGCGCAGCCGGCGATGAACTTCGTCGCCTGATCCTAGAACGGCGCGTGTCCAGTGTCGCCATAATATCGTTCTGTGCGTTAGAAAGCCGTGCTTTATGCTTCCTTCTTGCATTCGCTGTATCGAGGGCACAGCATGGAGCATCCGGATACATTGCTGGATACAGATAGAACATGGACGGATTTGCTGTTCTGACAAAAGGCTTCGAAGGCGCGCAGGAAAAGAACAGAGTGGTGGAGCAAGTCTTGCGTCGTCCGGAGAGGGCAGAAAATAGTAAAGCAAAGAGATTGTCGCAGGAGAAGACGGCATGACCCGAAGCCGACCGGACGAACGAGATATTGCCCGACGAGCCTATGAGATTTACGAGTCCCGCGGTGCCACGCGAGGCACTGACCTCGACGACTGGCTCCAGGCGGAGCGTGAGCTGAGCGGAGTGGGCATCAGCAATCGAGAATCGCCAGAACAGGAAGCGCAGGAGCGCATTGAGAATCCTCCATTCGATGCAGACTCAGCGACTGAAGAGGCTAGCGACCCGACCGACCGAGTACAGCCGCAGAGCTCGCAGAAATCAGGCAGTCGGTCGAGTGCGCGAAAAAAGGCGGCCTCGCGTTACACGGAACGTACGATGCCCGCGGCAGGCCCCGTCGGCGGGGCGTTTGGCAAGGAACGAGATTGATATTGGTGTAGCGGAACGATACCGCAATCTACGCCCTGCAACGTAAGACTTACACCGCTGAACGTCTCGTCCTTACCGGTCGATAGCCAACACGATGGCCACCAAGGTGCTCATCGTGGACGACGAAGCTTCGGACCGCGAGTTCTTGCAGCTCTGGCTTGAAGACTGGGGCTACGCGGTCACGGTGGCAGGTAGCGCGGCTGAGGCACTAGGGGCGATGCTCATCCAGCCAGCGGCTATTGTTTTGTGCGATATCAGAATGCCACGGTACGACGGGCTCTGGCTCGTTGAGCGGATTCGCGCCAAATGGCCTCGCACCGCGATCGTCATGGCGACCGCAGTGGACGATCTGGAAACCGTGTTGAAAGCTAAGCGCGCTGGAGTCCTAGACTATCTGACGAAACCGCTTAATCGGGAGCTGCTGCGGCAGACGCTGAGCCGTGCGAACGACGAGATTATGAGCCGCTGATCAGTCCGCCGGCCTCCAACCTTCTCGAGCAACACCTTCTCAGTTCCTCGCTCCGATCCCCGTCCCACGGTCAGGCGCTTGGTCTCGCATCTGAGCTGTTGCATGGCTTCTTCGGTCGCCGATGCCGATACGCATCCGGTCACGAGTACGATGGGAATGCTCGCTGACGCGCGTCGCCGCTCACTGGTTGTGGGGGACACTCGTCCCGAAGCGGAAGGGCCCGCGTATGGATGCGCTTCAAGGGGGTGTCACATGGCGACGCTTGGACTCATCGAGTACGAGAATGCCAGCACCGAGGTGCGCGCCATCTACGACGACATCATGGCGACGCGGAAGACCGACTGGGTGAACAATTTTTGGAAGGCACTCGCTCACGATACGGCGACGCTCAGGCGCACGTGGCAGAGCATCAAGGAGATCATGGCCCCGGGCGCACTCGACGCGCTCACGAAAGAAATGATGTATCTCGCCGTGAGCACGACCAACCAGTGCGGGTACTGCATCGCCTCGCACACCGCTGCCGCGCGGAAGGCAGGGATGACCGACGCGATGCTGGCCGAGCTCATGGCCGTTGTTGGCATGGCGAACGAAACCAATCGCCTTGCCACTGGGTATCAGATCGAAGTCGACGACCGTTTCAAGACGCCGTGACCCCAACCTCCGGTATTTCGGAGCCACTCCAATCACCTCGTGAACCGTTGAGATCGATAATCGCCGCTCTGCACCGCAACGCACTGCAGTAACACGCGGAAGCTGTGAGAGTTATCACCAGTGCGTCAATCGGGCCGCGCTGGCACGGCACGTGCTCAACCCTTGTTCGTCGACATCCCCGCACGTTTCAAAAGAGGGCTGGAGGTCAATAGTGAAAAACGTCGCTCGCGTGACATGTTGCGCCTCGCATTCATGACCGAGTCACCCTCCCCTGACACGACGCTAGAGCGTGGGCGCATCGCGCGTCCTGCAGGACTCACCTCTGGAGCCGGATGGACGCGCTGGCTTCCCGGGTTGAACACGCTGCGTCATTACGAGCCCTCCTGGCTGCGGCACGACATCGTCGCCGGCCTCGTGATTACGACCATGCTCGTGCCGGTCGGCATCGCGTACGCCGAGGCATCGGGGGTGCCGGGCATCTATGGCCTCTACGCGACCATCGTGCCGCTGCTGGCGTACGCCGTGTTCGGTCCCAGCCGCATCATCGTTCTCGGCCCGGACTCGGCGCTCGCGGCCGTGATCGTCGCTGTCGTGGCGCCGCTTTCGGCGGGCGACCCGCAGCGCGCAATTGCGGTGGCCGGAATGATGGCCATCGTTTCCGGCGTTGTGTGCATTGCGTTGGGCCTGGCTCGACTCGGCTTCATCACTGAGTTGCTCTCGAAGCCGATACGCTACGGCTACATGAACGGCATCGCGCTGATGATTGTGCTGAACCAGATCCCGAAGCTCTTTGGCTTTTCTGTCTCCGCGGACGGACCGCTCCGGCAGGCGTGGGGAATCGTCGAGAAGGTGATTGCGGGAAGCACGAATCTCGTGGCACTCGCGGTCGGCGGCAGCACCCTTGCTCTGATTCTGGTCCTGAAGCGCCGGCCGCGCGTCCCTGGCATGTTGATCGCCGTGAGCGCTGCCACCGTTGCGGTCGCGGTATTCGATCTCGCCACACGATCCGGCATCTCCGTGCTCGGGCCTTTGCCACAGGGGTTGCCGACGCCAAAACTTCCAATCAGCGACGTCGACCTCGTGCCGATCCTCATGGGCGGCGTCGCGGTCGCCCTCGTTTCATTCGCCGACACCAGTGTGCTCTCTCGAACCTATGCAGCGCGTCTGCGTGCACCGGTCGACCCGAATCAGGAGATGGTGGGCCTCGGTGTCGCCAACCTCGCATCAGGCTTCTTCCAGGGCTTTCCAATCAGCAGCAGCTCTTCGCGCACACCGGTGGCCGAGGCGGCGGGCGCGAGGACCCAGCTGACGGGAGTCGTGGGTGCGCTCGCTATCGCATTGTTGCTGATGCTCGCGCCCGACCTGCTCCAGGATCTGCCGCACACGGCCCTGGCGGCCGTCGTCATCGCGGCGGCGATCGGCCTGTTCGAAGTGTCCGACCTGCGCCGCATTTATCGCATCCAGCGCTGGGAGTTTTGGCTTTCAATGGCCTGCTTCGTCGGTGTGGCCACGCTCGGCGCCATTCCGGGCATTGCGCTCGCGATCGTGATTGCCGTGATCGAATTCCTCTGGGGCGGTTGGCGACCGCATTGGGCGGTGCTCGGCCGCGTCGACCGCGTCAAGGGCTACCACGACATCACCCGGTATCCGGAGGCACGTCTGATCCCTGGCCTGGTGCTGTTCCGTTGGGATGCACCGCTGTTCTTTGCAAACGCCGAATTGTTCCACGAGCGCGTCCTGGACGCTGTTGCGAGCTCACCGTCGCCTGTCCGCTGGCTCGTCGTCGCGGCAGAGCCAGTCACAAGCCTCGACGTCACCGCAGCCGACGCTGTCTGCGAGCTCGACGACACGCTGCACACCGCTGGGATTAAGTTGTGCTTCGCCGAGATGAAGGGTCCGGTCACAGACAAGCTCAAACGCTTTGAGCTTTTCGCGCGCTTCGGTGAGAGAACCTTGTTCGGAACACTCGAGGAAGCCGTGCGTGCCTATCTCGCCAGCCAGCCCGTCGAGTGGGTCGACTGGGAGGATCGCACGCCGTAGGCTGCACTGCGCCCAGCCTTGGACGCGTCGTGGTCCACCCTGATCGGACCGACAAAGCAGGGGTAGTCGCCCGAGAATGTCCCGGAACTTTCCCGATCCCGGTGCGTAGTTTGGTTTGTGCTCACCCAGATCTGGAGAGTCCTGAAGAGAGTCTTTGCCTATATTGGCTTGATGATCGCAGTAGTGGTCCTGTCAGGCGTGGCATTCCGCGTCTATCGACAATATCGCATCGAGGGCCAGACTCACATTGACACGCGCAGAGGAATAGCCGAAGAGGGGTTCGTGTCGATTGGCGAAATCAATCAATGGGTTTCTATTCGTGGCGTCGATCGGAACAACCCAGTTCTGCTGCTGTTGCACGGCGGGCCTGGAATCACGACAAGCGCGAATCCGAGGACGATACTCCATGGCTGGGAGCGGCAGTTCACGTTGGTCCAATGGGATCAGCGCGGCGCTGGGCGCACTTTTGGGCGGTCTGGTCCGGTGGGCTCCGATGCAACGATTGACACGATGGTGCGTGACGGCCTCGCGGTGGCGGAGTACGCGCGAACGAAGTTGCAGCGGCAGAAGGTCATTCTCTTGGGTTTCTCCTGGGGCGCGATCCTTGGCGTCCACATGATCAAGGCCCGGCCCGACCTATTCTGGGCCTACGTGGGCACGGGCCAGCTCTCCAATTACCGGCGTGACCGCAGACTTGCCTACAACCAGCTCGTTTCGGAGGCTCGAGCTCGCAATGAACGCGAGGCTCTCACCGAGTTGGCGGCCATTGGGCCCCCACCGTACACGTCCACGGCTGATGCGGCAGTTCATACCAAATGGGCGAACTACTTCGAGCCAGGAGCGAGTTCTGGATGGGAGACGGCTAGAAACGTGCTGTTCGAATCCCCGCTTTCGCTTTTGCAGGTGCGCGACTACATGCGCGGCCTGATATCGAGTCAGGATCATTTTCGCCGACTGGTCAATGAAGTCGACCTTGATTCACTGGGACCTGAATTCACGATTCCCGTTTTTGTGTTTAACGGATCCCAAGACAACGTTGCCCCAACGAAGTCCGCAGAAACCTACCTTCAATCGATTCGGGCACCAAGGAAGTTGTTTGTCCCAATCGAAGACGCCGGGCATACCGCCATCTTCACGAAGACAGAAACATTTCTGGCACTGCTGACCGAGCACGTTCGACCGCTGGCATTCGAGCGATAGGTTCCTCCGAGCCAGTGGAAACGACCTACTTCGTGAGCCTCAGGTCGTTGCTTCCGGGAGGCTCCAGGCCCGTTCCGGCGCACGAGGTGAACATCAGCGCCAGCGTTCCCGTCATGTCGCTGTTGGTCGCCGTCGCGTTGCCAATGCCGGCGATCTCGCAACGGGGAAACCCCTGAATACTATCCGGCGGAACAGCATAGGTCAGAATGAGCCGATTACCGTTGAGGATTCCGGTCATGGCCCCCCTCGCCTGAACGTTGAACGCAGGTTTGACCAGCGTGGCGATGCCCGACACGACGTTGCCGGTGTGCGTGGCAACCCACGTCAGTCTGAGCGCCGACATAGAACCTGGCTGCCCCACTTGTCCCGACCACGTTCCCGTCAGGTCCAATGGCGCTGACGGCGTGGTCGGCGAGTTGCTACACGCATTCAGTGTCGCCAGCAGGCCGGCGACAAACAGGACGACCAAGAAACGGATCCAGGCGAGCAATGTTCCCCTCCGCGTTGACTCAGTGCTCGGGTCTTACCCTGGAGGATAGGCTTGTAGTACACGCAATGTCGTGAACGCCCGCTGAGAAAAGTCTGAAAAAACCGTCAAGGGGTACCACCCCGATCAGACGCGATGTACAAAGTGGTGCTTCGCTTCATGGCATCAACAAGAGTCCCGATGCCGGCACCCATACCGCCCAGGACGGGCACAAAGGCCCCGTAGCAGTTGATCTCGCAGGACCCCAGCCGGTTGAGCGCGAATCCGGCTCCCACCAGGAAGCCGATGAGCGCGCCATTTTTCAGGCTGTCTCCCCGTTGAATCTGGGTCACGCGCGTGGTCGGGATCTGCCGGGCCTGCCCCTTGTACATTGTGACGAGTCCCTCTGGTCGTATCTCGACAATGCGCACCCTCAGGGGTTTGCGACCTTCTTCCACCACCATGATGTCCTGTCCGACCATCACTGAGGGCCCACTCGCACCGGTCAGAGACCACTTCAGACGTTCGTCTCCGTCCTCAGCGTGCCAGACGGCCTGCGCGCCCAGGGCTCTCGGTAGACACACGATCATCACGACGAACCCGCTAAGCCATCGCCGGTTGGAAGTGATCATGGCCTCTCTCCTATCTCACACTGTTTTGCGCGAAATGAGGTACAGATGGCTCACAACGCTCGAAACGACTCCACCCCCTAAACACGTGCCTTCCGGCTACCAACTGACAAACGCGCGGTTCCGTCTAACGGACATGGCAGTACGACCCGTGCTCGCCCTCCTTCTGTTCGTTTCCGCGACCTCGCTGCTTCCAGCGCAGTCTGGAGACAGCCCCTACGTCATACGCAACGTCCGTGTGTTCGACGGCGAGACCCTTGCCGAGCGACAGACGGTCGTCATCAGCCAAGGCAGAATCGCCGCCGTCGGCGGTTCCACGGTCGCCGTACCGGCAGGGGCTCAGGAAGTCGCGGGCGAGGGGCGCACGCTGCTGCCGGGCCTCATCGATGCGCACATCCATCTCCCCTTCTTGTCTCCGACCGAGGCGCTGCAGCAGACTCTTGCGTTCGGCGTCACGACGGCGGTGGTCATGTGGGCATACCCGCCACTCCAATCCCGGGTCAAGGAATTCAACGCCACCGATCCCCCGGACATGGCCGCGGTCCTCAGCGCAGGGGTGGGCGCGACGATGCCAGGCGGCCACCCGACGCAGATGGATGGCGCGCTGGCACGTCTGATCCCGACGCTTACCGCGCCCGGTGACGCAGACGCCTTCGTGGCCGCACGATTGGCCGAAGGCTCCGACTTCATCAAGATCATTTACGACGACATCGAGAGGTACGGGCAGAAGTTGGCAACGAGCGTTACGCACGAGGCGCTATTGCGGCTGGCGTAGACGGTCTCGCGCACCTCTTCGAAGGAACCACCGTGTCGCCAGACTTCGGACAGTTCGCTGCCAAGCACGGCGTCTTCATCATCCCAACGCGGGCATTTCGAATGAGCGATCGCGGGCGAATCAGAACCGGAATGCGCGCCGATCTGCTCCTCGCGGCCGGACCGCGCAATCGCTTCACAGGTGTACAAACCCGAGGCGCTACACTGGAAGGGCAAGGAGCACTACCAAGTGGCAGATGACGACAACTTCGTCTATCGCCTGGATCTATCCGTGATGGCGAGAAGAGCTGGACCGAAGGACAGATTGAGATGATCTTCCGCTGGTCGATGTCGTAGCGACCTTTGTCAAGGCGCCCAGACGCCAGTCATCGTCGACGCCCGCCGCCCCCGCTCGAGCGGCTGCGGGTCTGTTGCCCGCGAGCGCTGGCGGACCGTTGCGAGGCCCCGCTCGAGTAACCGCCAAACGCATCCGAGCTTCCGCCGCGTTGCTGAACTGTCTGCGGTCGGCCGGCTTCACCGTAGCCGCGGGTCTGCGCGCTTCCAGTCCGACTCGTGGTCCGGCTTGCGCTCTGCGTCTGCGCTGTGGCGGTCTGGGCCTGGGCGCTCCGTTCGGTCCTTTGTGCCTGCGCGTCGCTGGTCCGTTGAGCCCTCTGTGCCTGCGCCTCGGGTCTGTTCTCCTGGCGTGTCTGCTGCCGGTCGGTGCGCTGCTGCTGGGTTGAATCGAGGCGATCGCTTCGCTCGTCCGACCGGTTTTCGAAGCGGTCTGTGCGCTCCTCGGACAGCTCCTCGCGGTGATCGATCCAGTCTTCGCGGGCGTCTTCCCGGTGATCGTAGTAGTCGTCCCACGCCTCGTTGTACATGTGCGCGCCACCGTACCAGCCGTACGGGCCGTAGTAGTAGTGGTTGTCCATGGAGGCGCCAATCGCGATGCCGGCCGTGAACCCGATGAGACCGGCTGCTACGGCGACGTCGGCATCGTTGTCCTCTTCGACAATGACCGTTGTGGTGGGAGGCTGCGTGTACACGACCTCCGTGTTGTACTGGGGAACGTAGACGACCTGAGGATTGGTCGGCTCGATCACGATCACTTCCTCGCCGGACGAGACGGTCTTCGTCTCGACCTGCTGCTGTGGCGTGCTCTTGAGCGTCCCCACGTTCCTGGCCTGCTGTCTCAACTTTTGTATGCTGACAAAGACTGCGTTCCGGTCCGACGTGAACGATTGTCCAAGGAGCGTCGTCCAGCCGATCTGTTCCGCCATCTTCGCGACCACCTGAGGGAAGAGGGCCAAGGCCACGAAGCTCGGCTCGAACCCCGCTCTGACGGCGGCGTCCTGAAGCGGCGTGCCTTTCAGCGTCTGATTGGCCGCGAGCCACACGCTGAGCTCGGCGATCTTGGCGGGCTCGGTCGCGCACATGAGCATCTGGGCGAGCAGCTGGTCTGGGTAGAGAGCAATCGGCGCAAGCATCTGATCGAGCGAGCCCGTCGCATATGGCGGCGGCTTCGCGGCGGGCGAATTTTGAGCCCCCGGCCCACAGGCGACAATGAGGGCCAGGGCTGCGGCCACGATGCTGAACATCCGCGATTGCGTGGACATATGGTTCCCCCAGCTTTCGCGTGCATTGTAGCAGTTGCCAGCGTTACCGATCGATCGCAGTCTCCAACGACCTTAAGGACGGATCGGTCTCGCGGCAAATCCTGAGTAGGGAAGTGGTACGAAGCTGGGCGTCCCCAAGGGCAGGGCACGAGTGGGCGCGCCTCAGACGTTCACCGAAGCCGGCATCGCGGATTGATTGATCAGATCTGGGCGTCGACGCCAACGGCGACGCCGAGTCAGAGCGCGATGAGCCCGCGACGCACACCGAGGCGCACTGCGTCGGTGCGGTTGGCCGCCCCGAGCTTGCTCGTAATTGAGGCGACGTGAAATTTCACCGTCTGGTCGGAAATGCCGAGACGGTCCGCGATAGCCTTGTTGGCCAGTCCTTGGGCGAGCAGTTCGAGCACGTCGAGCTCGCGCGCTGTCAGCAACTCCACCAGCTCGGATTCATCACCGGTCGGGCTGGCCGCCGCAGGCCGCAGGACAGCATCGGCTACGATCCCGGAGTCGCGCGCCGCAGCCAGGGTGTCGAACTCGCCCACGACATCAGGAGAAGACGCGTCGAGCTCGTCGCGAAGTTTGCGCCGCTGGCGCGGCGTGCCGATGACAATCAGTCGCATTCATTCAACGTTCTGCGATCGTCACGGTAACGTCGAGGGGCGCGCCACCGCGAAGGAGCCGCAACGTCACGGCACGGCCAACACGGTCTCCAACCATGAGATCGAACAGATCGTCGGTGGTGTTCAGCGGATGGCCGTCGAGCGATAGTAACAGATCGCCCACGAGCAATCCCGTCTGGCTCGCGGGTGTTCCGTCTTTCACGTTAACAACCAGCAGCGCTTCCTCGGCAGCGCCTGCACCCCTCTGTTGCAGTGTGACGTTTACAGGCTGCGTCGAAATCCCAAGGTAGCCGCGTTTCAGTGTCCCGCTCTTCAGGAGTTCGGTCGCGGTCGTCCAAGCGATCGAGGCGGGAATGACCACACCAAGGCCGCGAATCGAAGCGGCGGTTGCCATGCCCAGAAGGCCGCCGTTCCCGTCCAGCACGGCGCCGCCGGCGAACCCTTCGTGCATGGGCGCTGAGGTGCGGTACACCTGATCGATCTGTCGATGCCGGCCGGTCGCCAATGGACCGCCAATGACCGAAATGAGTCCCACCGTCGCGGTCACCGAATTGCTCCATGAGCGTGCGATGGCAATCGCGATGTGACCGACACGCGGCTGCGCGCCTGGCGATAGTGGTGAGCCGCCGAGGTCGGGCGCCCTCAGCAGGAGCAGGCGCGTCGCGGGATCCCAACCGGCGATATCTGCGGCAAAGGTCTGGCCGTCAGACCGTTGCACACGCGGATGCTCTTCGCGCCCGACTGCGCGTGCGGTCGTAAGGACGAGATCCGAGTCGTAGATGACGCCGCTCGCGGGCGGCCGATGTCCTTGAACCTGGACGACTGAGGCGGCAGCGCGGTTCACGACGTCGGCAATCTGATCGGAAAGTTGGGTCAGCATGGAGCAATCGTGACATGGTATTCCCGGCAGCGGATCACCCGAACGGGCGGGAACATTGCGTTATTGACACCCGCTGCATTCTGGGCTGGCGAGCTGAACGGCGACGTCATCGAGGTCTTGAATTGTTCGAGCCCTCGGCCAACGCGATGACCCGAGCCGCATCGACCCGCGAGAGTCGCCGCAGCCAGGATTCTTCTCATGAGCCCTCGCTCTTATAGTTGTGTGAACTGTCAGTTACAGCAGGCCGACGATTTTTTGGCGGGATCTGTTCCTACCCTCAGCAGTTTACAAGCGCGGTGGCGTCCCCTGCGTTCACTTCTTCTCAGCGGCAGCAGGAGCTGGCGCGGGTAGCGGCCGGTCCGAGTTATACGTGTCGCGGATGAGGAGCCACTTGCCGTTCGACTTGCGCGACACCGCCAGATAGCTGCCGCCGTCCACGGTCGTGCCCGAGGCGTCCACGATGGTGTACGACCCCGACTCCCAGCCCGTGTCGCCCGCGATCCCAGCCGTTGCCGTGCCCGGAACGAGCCTGACGCCTGCAGCCTTCGCGCCGGCCGTGTCAGTCGTCAAGAACGCCCGTATCGCGGCATGCCCGGTCGCCACAGCGGCATGAGGAGGCATCAGCACTGCGTCTTCCGCATACATGGCGACAATCTTCTCGACGTCGCCGGCGTTGTACGCGTCGAGCCAGGCTACAGTGTTGGCTTTGAGCGCGGCTTCATCAGCGCCCGTATCGACTGGAGGCGGAGCGGCCGGTGCAGCGCACGCGCTCAATGTGATCACGATTCCTATGAGCATGCCCAGGTGAATCGCAGGACGCATCGGTCTCTCCTTAAGAAGGATAAGTGGCCAATTCCTTGATATGCCGCTCGAATTTTGTTGCATGCATGCGGCTCGCCGGTCAGTCATTCGGCGCACCCGGCAAGAGCGGCTCGATCGGGCGATTCTCGGCGCCGTTTTCTGTGCACACACCGAACGTCGCGGTCGGATCTGCGTACAGCGCAACGCCAGCATACTCGCCCCGAGCGTTCAGGACATAGAAATTGACATTGAAATTGGGTTCCCCGCGGCTGTTCAAGAGTCGTCGTTCAACAGTGGCCGACTTGATTCGCTTGAGCGCCTCCATGCCGGCGTCCTTTGGACTCATCCCACGCCGCATGTTCTCGACGATCAGGAAGGAACAAAGGCCATACAGGTTCGCTTCACCCCGACCAGTCGAACCGGCCGCCCCCACCCCGTCATCGACATAGAGGCCGGCCCCCAAAATCGGCGAGTCACCGACGCGACCCGGAATCTTCCACGCCAGTCCGCTGGTTGTGGTCACGCCGGCGAGCTCGCCACGTGGAGACAGGCCGTTACAGTTGATGGTCCCATAGAAATGTTCTCGATCGATGAGTCCTTCGGCAACCATCTGCAAGCCGGCTTCAATTCCAGCGGCTGCGCGCTTCTGGGGGTCCAGATAGTGCTGCGGATCCGTTCGGCGTTTCCATTCGAGCCACAACTGACGCGAACGCGGGGTGTTGAGATCGCCCTCGATCTCGAAACCCATGTTGCGGGCAAAGGCCTGTGCCCCGGCTCCAACGAGCAAATGGTGGTCCGTGTGCTCCATCACGGCTTTTGCGACGAGCGACGGCGTGCGAACACCTTCCAACGCCGCAACACCGCCAGCCCGCTTCTTCGGTCCGTGCATGCAGCAGGAATCGAGTTGGACAACACCGTCGGCGTTCGGGAGACCCCCGTAACCAACGCTCGTGTCTTCGGGGTCGCGCTCAACGATGTTGACGCCTGCGATGACGGCGTCAAGCGGATCGGAGCCGCCGACCAGAAGGCGAAACGCCTCTTCGACGCACGTACGAGCGCCCCCATTTCTGAAGCGGTTCCCGTTGCCAGATGCGATGACGACCGGCCTCAGAGCGTTGCGCTTGACGGCGGTTGACTGGGCCAGGAGCCGATCACCGGCCAGACCCGCTCCAACACCCGCAAGCGTACCGGCTCGAACGAAGTCTCGCCGACTGATACCAGCCATCCAATTTCCCCCCAATCGAAGCGAGCGGTCCTTACCACCTACGATGATGAGATCGGCGTGACGCCGTCGCGCGAAAAGTTTTTCGGCGCGGTGCCTCAGGCTACGAACTCTTACCGATTCGGGCAGCGTTGTGCGCGCACCGTCCTCGCTTCCAGCCACAGCCAGACAGAATCAACGCGCGCGCTGTCGCTGCCTGCCGCGTCAAGTCCAAAGGTGATCTTGGCTCCCTGCACGATAGCCCATACGCCTTCCTCCCGACTCAGGCTGACAGAACGGACCTGTCGAACCTGTGTCAGGGTTGAGCCAACCCCTAGACCGTCGGACGTTCGGAATGTGGGGTCTCGCACAGTGATGCCACTTACCGAGAATACTCCGCAAGGTCCTCCGGAGATGTCGGCAACAATCGGCGCAGTCATGCTCGCTCCGGGAACGTCGATCTCGATTGCGGGCGAGAAGTGCCCCTCTTTAGCTCGATCGATCAGGCGGACACGCTCCCTGCCGAATCGCTGGAGAATCTCGTCAATCGGCATGCCGATCTCAATGGAGCCAGCCTTGCCTTCAGACAACAGGAACTCTTGCGAGGGACCCTGTCCCCTCAGACCCGAAGAGCCAGCGGCGATTACTGTTAGTGCGATAACGACGACGATCATTGTGGTCGTCTATAGGTGATGGTCCTCCACATGAAACGATTAGACACCACGACCTAGGTATCGGCTCGATGCTTCACACTTGCGCACGCTGTGTCATGGCAGACCTCCTCCTTGGAGTTGTTTTCATGACGATTTTCGAACGTCTATTACAAGCTTCGCTCACGTGCAGAGCCTGGTGGCGGCTTGAATCCACCGCACTATCGGCGCGATCGGCCTGGCATGCTCGTTGCCAACAACTTGGACCTGAAGGGTCGCTCACTAAAAACCCCACCTAACTTCACATGCCAGCACTGGTCGGGCGAAGCGCGTAAATCAAGCCATGAGAATGTCGAAATCGTTCATTACGACGTTGATTCTGACGGCCACCGTTCAATGTTCGGCAGTTCCAGCATTCGCCCAGGCGGTTCGGATTCCTGGCACGAAGGTCAGCCTCACACCACCCGAGGGGTTCTCCCTCGCGCAACAGTACCCGGGTTTTGAACGAGAGTCCGAGCAGGCCAGTATCATGGTCACCGAGCTGCCAGGGGCGGCAGCTGATATGGTCCAAGCACTGACCAAGGATGCCTTGGCGAGCAGGGGCTTGAACCTCATTGCCGCCGAAGACGCCGTGATCAACGGCAGACCCGCTCGCCTGTTCAATGTTCTTCAAAAGACCGCCAACGCCGATGTACTCAAGTGGATGCTCATTGCCGGTGACCACACCATGACGATCATGATTGTGGGGACGTTTCCAGCAGGTAGTTCGCCATCCACGGGCAGCGCCATTCAGCATTCGCTATTGACGACTTCCTGGGGATCGGCCGCTTCGAGTGCGTTCGAGGGGCTGCCTTTTCAGGTAACACCGACTTCCATGCTCAAACTTGCCCGACGCGTGAGCAACCTGCTCATGTTCACTGAATCCGGCACGACGGGCTCTCCAGGATCGACCGAAGCGCTTTATCTGGTAGGGCATTCTGTCGGGCAAGGTCATCTCGGGGACCTGCGGAACTTCTCTGAGGCTCGCGCCAAGCAAACGACCTTGATCAAAGGCGTAGGGAACTTCACGGGTCGTATGCTTCAAGTTGACCACCTCGACGCCTTCGAGCTCGAAGCGGATGCCATCGACGCGCGTTCGGGAGCGTCTATGCGGCTCTATCAGGTCATCATCCCCGACGAGACCGGTTACTTCATCGTCCAAGGGCTGAGCAGAGCGGACCGCGCCCTCGAGCTGCTCCCGGAATTCAGAGCTATCACGGCGAGCTTTCGGAGAGACATCCCTCACCGCGTCCGATGACGAGCCTGACATCAATGCGACAGCCCTGCTGCTCCAACCTCGAGCCGCGTGACTCCTAGCCGATCTCCGACCATCCTTACTCCCTCGGCTGATTGAACACCCGATGTAAGCGCATTTGGCACCGAGAAAGACTCCTCCCGGCCCTATCGTGGCAGGATCGCCGTGTGAATTGTGCGGTCGCGTCGCCCGTATGTGCGGATGGTTGCTCGGTTGCGCTATAGTCCGGGTGCAGTCAGCAGCGGAACGGCGCCGCCCCCCATGACGAGAGTTCCCTGCGCCATCGAGGCGTAGCACCGGCCCAGAGGAGGACGTATGGTGGATCCAATCAGACGCAAGCTTCTGAAGACTGGCGCCGCCGCGGCGGCGATGGCCGCGACGCCGTCAGTGTTCGCGCAGCAGAGCGGGAACGGAGAAGGCGGACGCTTCTACCAAAAAGGGAATGTCCGCATCCGCTATGAAGAGACAGGCTCCGGCTTCCCGCTGTTGCTCATCCCGGGCGGGGGGTTGAACGGCTCGACGATCGCGGGCATCCGCGGCGGCAATCCCTTTAACACGATCGAGGCATTCAAGGGAGAGTTCCGCTGTATCTACGCTGACCTGCGCAACTCCGCCGGTCAGTCCACCGGCCCGCTCGAGAGCGACCGGCCCTGGGATTCCTACACCGACGACCATATCGGTCTTTTGGACCACCTGGGGATCGATAAGTTCATGGTGCTCGGCTTCTGCATTGCCGGGCCTTTCATCTGGAACCTCATAAAACGGGCGCCCAATCGCGTCGTCGCGGCAGTGCCAGCGCAGCCGGTCGGGTTCCGACCGGAGCTGCCGAACTCCCTCTATGAGAGTCAGACAACCGGCTGGGCCACACAACTGGTCAAGCGACGCCCCGACATCACGAATGAAATGGCCGACCAATTCCTGAACAGAATGTTCCGCAACAACCCCGACTTTGTATTCACGGTGACACGCGACTTCGTGAGGGGTTGTCAAACGCCGGTACTAGTCCTGCCGGACGACACCGCCGGGCATTCATTGGCCGTCGCGATCGAGAGCGCGATGCTCGCGCCAAAAGGCCAATTGAGCATGTACCCCTGGAAAGACACCCCAGAGAAGATTCCGCTGGCGGTGCGGCACGTTCGCAGCTTCCTGCTGTCGCATCGGCCGACCTAGAGGCAGATTGGCAATGTGGTTGGTGGCTCATTCCTCGCGGCGCCCTGCGCCTATCGCACAGCGGCCACCTCGCGAAGACCTCGCATCAGCGCCGTAGGGATCACGGAGATGTGGTTCTCGTCTGGGAAGATGTGGAAGGAGACGTCGAGGCCAGGGACCTTCTGTTGTTGGAGCACTGAGACAAAGTCCCTCGCATCTCCGATCATGTCCTCGCTCATCCGCTCTTTCGTTTCCAAGCCGCCAACCCCGACGAACAACCGCGTCGGAGCCCTTGCCGCACGGGCCGCCGGCGCGCCCGCTTGCTTGATCAGGGCGTGCTCGTCCCAGTAGAGCGATGGACTGACGGCGATATAGCGCGTGAACGCTTTGGGCGCATTCAGGAACGCGTGCACCGTAAATAGTCCGCTGAGCGAATGACCGACGAGCGTCTGGTCGTCGGCGTTCACGGGATAACGTGCGCCAAGGAAAGGCTTGAGGTCGTCGTCGATGAAGGCCAGAAAGTCCCCGGCTCCTCCGCTGCCGGTCGGGGCCGTCTTCGCGTACGTTGTTGCGGGCGACAGATCACGCATCCGCCGCGACAGGCGAACCTTGATCGTGTCCGCGCGGCTCAGGCCCGGGTCGGCAGGGTATCCGACCGACACGACGAGCACGGCAGGTAGCGCCTTGCTGAAGGACGCGTTGAGGTTGACCATCTGCGCGACCAACGGGAAGAGAGTGTTCCCGTCCAGCACGTAGATGACCGGAAGCCTGAAGCCTTCCGGCAGAGGCGCAACGGTGGAGTCCACTCGAAGAACGTCCACCTGGGAGCGGGTCTGGCTCTTCGTCGATGCAACCACATAGCGCTGCGAGCCATCGATCGTCGACGCTTGAGCCGCCCGGGCGGGGCCGGCGTCCTGTGCCAGGGCCTGTGAGCCCATCGCGGCACCCAGGAGAATCATCACAACCGGAGAGTTCATCATCACCTCCCGCCTTAACCTTAGACGGATGGCAGAGGGCGCCAGGTTGGTGCGGCGTCCCAACCGCGCGGCCGCTATTTCGCGCGGGCTCTCCGACGGCAGGTTCGCCCCCGGCTCGTCGCCGGCAGGAGCTGCGCCGGTCTTGAACGCGCGTCCAGGCGGTGTGACGGGGGCACCCGAAAGTGGCAGTCGAATCTGAATCCCAGAAGCGTGAATTTCAACGCTGGAGCCGCTTGGCCATTCAGCTTCTCGGCGCCGCCGATAGCGGCCAATTCGATCACATCACCACGTCAGTTGTGGTGCGCGAGCTTGAGCAGGACCGGCTATTCGATCTGCTCGTTCGCGAACTTCCAGCAAGCGTCTGGGAGATCAGCAAGATAACGGACGTGGATCGCCACAAGCTGTCGCACCACTGGCGCATGATGGCTCAGGCTTACGAACCGAAGCAGTTTCACGTCAGCCGAAGTGGACTCGCTCTATTGGCGGCATACCTGCTGCATCTCATCGACGTGGGCCACGCCACGATTCCGTCCTGAGCGGGGTTCCTAACGGGTGACGCCGCGGTGTTTACCTGGTGCCGAGTTGCTGCTCTGTCTGATCTCCGATCAGCACTGCGACGTTGCCAATCTTGTGACCGGTATCGGCGTAGCGGTGGGCTTCGGCGATCTCGTCGAGCCTATATCGGCGCCCGATCACGGTGCGCAGCTTGCCGGCGTCGATCAACTCCTGTAGGAAGACGAGATCGGCCTGCTTCGGATCGGCTGCGCCGGTGACGAATCGCGCCCGTCCGCAGAGGTGTACTAACCCGCCAGTCACCAGCGCGCGCGCAATCCCCCCGAGTCCCCCTGAAAAGCCGACGAGCAGATAGCGTCCACCGGGCTTCAGCGCGCGCAAGCTGCGCGGGAATCCGGCCTTGCCGAGCACGTCCACGATCACATCGTGGACCGGTCCACCATCGGTGAAGTCCTGCGCCGTGTAATCGATCACGTCGTCGGCCCCGAGCGATCGCACGAGGTGGACGTTGGCGCTGCTGCACACGGCGGTAACGTGCGCGCCGAAGTGCTTCGCCAGCTGCACGGCGAACACGCCGAGGCTGCCAGACGCTCCATGGACGAGAACCCGTTCGCCAGGCTTCACGTTCGCCCTGCGCAGGAAGTAGAGCGAGCACGCCGCGCCCACGAACACGGTGCCGGCTTCCTCGAACGTCATGGTAGCGGGCTTACGCGCGAGGAACCCATCCTCCGCCACGCACGCGAACTCCGCATGGGCGGCGAACTTGTCGCCGCGCGCGCCATACACCGCATCGCCTGGCGCGAACCGCGTCACACCCGGTCCGACGGTTTCAACGGTGCCGGCGAGATCGACGCCCAGAATCGGGTGCCTGGGTCGAAACCCGCTCAGTAGCCGAATGAGGAGTGGGCCGCTCCGGAGTATCCGGTCGCCAAAGCACACGCTCGACGCGCGAACGCGGACGAGCACCTCGTTGTCGGCGGGCGTCGGTGTCGGTACCTCCCGGACCTCCACCACTTCCGGAAGTCCATAGCGCCTCGTGACAGCGGCCCTCATACTGGATGCGGATACGGCGCGCGGCGCGGGAAGTTCCACCGGTACGCGCTCCGCCGGTGCACATCTCTCGCAAACCCCGAGGTGTTGTTAGGATCCCAGCTTTGCCGCGATGAGGTACAACCGGTTCGCAGTGGTCAGATAAAGCGCATCGCCGACGAGCGCCGGAGCCGAATAGAGCGGCGCATCCATCTCGATCTGCCCCAGCAATTGCTTTCGCCGTCCGGCACGAAGAATGGTCATGCTGCCTTCAACGTTCCCAACGTAAAGCCGTTCGCCGGCCAGCAGGAGGCTTCCCCAAATGGCCTCGTTTGTCTCGTGCTTCCAGACGTGGGCGCCGGTCGCCGCGTCCAGACAATGAATCGTTCCGCCCAGGTCCCCAACGTACAGTAGACCGTCTTTCGCAATGGGCGTTCCCAGCACGCGACCGACCTCGCGAGAAGTCCAGAGGAGCCTGCTCTCGGTGACGTCTCCCTGGCCGTTGGGACTGATCGCATGAATCAATGAGGGTCCGTTGCCGTGCCCAGGACTCTGTCCCATCGCAACGAAGACGCGGCCGTCGTCGAAGACCGGTGAAGCAATGATAGAGCCGCGCGAAAGGACTCCGGGTCGTGGAAGCCAGCGGGCGTCTTTCGGATTGCCGTCAAATCGCCAGACTTCGTGACCCGACGCCGCGTCGTAGGAGCGCAGCCAACCATCTCCTCCGCCGAAGAGCACCTGTATGCGCCCATTGACATTGGCCGCCACAGGGCTGGACCACTGGCCGTGCAGCACCTGCTCGCCCGGCCCGATGGCGCGCCAGACCACTTCGCCCGAACGCTTGTCCACCGCGATCAGACCTGGGGCGCGCGGCGATGGGACGCGCGTGTGGCCTTCATTCTGCCCGTTGGAGGTAGAGACCACCAGCAGATCACCTACGGGCAACACTTCGCTATTGGTCGCTTCATGCGGAAAGACACCCAAGCGGCCACACATGTCCAACTCCCAGACGATGTCGGCCGCAGCGTTGTCCTGGAAGACCTCCTCCCGATACGGACCAGTGTTCTCGCCATCACGGAAACCCTGTGTATCGAGGCAACGGAGTTGGCACTCGGCGGTGACATAGTACAACCGGTTCCCTTCCACATACGGCGCACTTGTCGTCGAAGGCAACAGGAACTGGCGCAGACCTCGCTCTACTCGCGGGGCCGCGTCCTGCCAAAGGAATTTGCCATCCTTCGCGTGAAATGCCATGAGCACGCCGGCTTCTTCCTGGATGGCGGGGTTCATATGCCTTGCATTGTCGGTGCCCACATAGACCGCATCGCCGACAACGACGGGACGTCCAAACGTTTCGTTTCCCAACTCGACAGTCCAGACGATGTTCCGACCGGTGGTCCTGTTCCAGTCAACCGGAGGATTGCCCGATTGGACGACTGACGTCGGGAGTTGGGGCGCGACGGAAGGCGCGGGCACAACGTGTGAGGCGACAGGCTCTCCAGATTTGACTCCAGCGATTCGACTGAGCGCCCACTCTGCTTCGTTCCGCAATATGGGATCGTTTGCTGCCGCCCTCAGCGCCTCTCCGGCCGACTGTGCCTTCGGTCCGATGCTTCCCAGAGCGCCGGCCGCGAAGATACGCACATAGAGGAATTCATCCTCCAGAGCTTCGATCAACTGCGGTACTGCAGACTGCGCAGCCGGGCCGATGCTGGCGAGGGCTTCACACGCCGCCCATCGAACGCCGGGAATAGGATCGCCTAGGGCTTCTGCCAAGGCGTTTGTGGCGTTGGCCGCATTCGGACCGATGGACGCCAAAGCCTCCGCCGCGTAGATGCGGACGTATGGATCCTCGTGCGAAAGAGTAGTGACGAGAGCGCCTACCGAAGGGCTGGCCCTCTTGCCCAAAGCGCCCAGGGCACGTGCGGCGTCGCCTGCGACCATCGAATCCTCGTCTCTCAGTGCCCGTCTCAACGCCGGTTGAATCCTTTCCGTATGGGGCGCCAAGTCAATCAATTCATCGGCGGCGCTGCGCCGGATGGAGTCCGACTCATGCCGAAGCAGGTCCACCAGCAGCGGAATGGCAGGAGGACCGATCCGCCGGATGATTTCAAAAGTCACCATATGCAGGTCTTCATGCCCAGGGTTGAGGAATCGTCTCAGCAAAGGTAGCGAACGCGTCGCCCCTTGGACCAGGGCGGCTTCGGCGGTTGCGCGGACTTTCGGGTCGTTGGCCAGCAGGCGATTTGCCCAGTCACGTACCAGGGCGGGATTTCTGGAAAGACTCGACTCCGTCTGGGGCAGCGGCGATTGGGACAGCGCGACCGCCTGGCTGAGGCCAGCAGCAAATATCATTGCGAGAGCATGTTTCGTTATGGATGACATCACCGGTAGGCCCTACTCAGATCGCAACGACGTCACAGGAGCGACGCGAGCGGCGCGCAGTGCCGGGATGTAGGTGGCCGCAAGCGAGGCGACACCGAGTGCCGCCGCTGCCGCTATGAAGGTCGTCGGATCTGTGGCGGTCACTCCAAACAAGAGTCGCGCCATCAATCTGGTTCCGACGGCAGCGCCGCCGAGCCCGACGATGATCCCCACGACCACGAGGATCATTCCGTGACGGACGACCATCCACACGACAGCGGATCGGAGAGCGCCCAATGCCATTCGCACACTGATTTCCTGCGTCCTCTGGCTGACGGTATATGACATCACTCCATAGACACCGACGAACGCCAGCGTCATCGCGAGGAACGCAAACCCCGCAAGGAGGAGAGTCGTGAATCGCGGCTGCGCGACCGATTCCGCGAGAAGTTCGTCCATCATGCGCACTCTGGAGAAAGGCAGCGCGGGATCGATGGAGTGCACCTCCTTCTTGATCGCAGCGGTAAGTCCGGACGGCTCCAGGCTGCTGCGGACCACGAGCGTGATACCTCCAAGCTGAAACTGCCGGTAGGGCAAGATCATCTCCGGCCGTGCACCGCGGCTGAACCCGTGATGCCGCACGGAGCCAACCACTCCGATGATCTCTCTGGGCCGGCCGTACAACAGAAGCCGCTGGCCGATCGGCTCCTCACCGGGGAACATCTGGCGCTGCATCGTCTCGTTGATGATGACCACCGACGCGGTGGCCGGACCGTCGAACTCGGTGAACTCCCGGCCTCGCAGGAGTGGAATCTTCATCGTGCGGAAATAGTCGGTCGAAACGACGCGGAAGTCGGCTTGGGGTTCTTCGCCGGCCCGCGGGCGCGGCCGCCCCTGGACGACGACTGGCAAATCGTAGTCAATGCCGACTGGACTCAGTGGGAGTGACGTGACCGCACCTGCTGACTGCACGCCCGGAAGCGCCGCCACCTTCTCCTGCAGTTGCACCAAGAAAGCAGACCGCTTCGACAAAACTGGGGGCGGGGCTCCTGGCTGGAGCGGGCGAAACTGGGTCGGGTCGACCGGGTACCTGGATGGCGGCAGGAAGATCGGTGCTGTCAAAACGTTTTGCGGCTGAAAGCCGAGATCGAGTTTCTGGATCTCGAGCAGACTGCGAATCATCAAGCCTGCGCCCACCAGCAGCATGAGCGAAAGCGCAATCTCCGAAACGGCGAGGATCGAGCGTCCGTGGTGTCGTCGAAACCTCTGCTCTTTGGTCGCATTTGTGAGATTCGACCCGGACACCTGCAGTGCAGGGGCGATTCCGAACCCGAGACCTGTCAACACGGCGATTGCGGTCGCGAACACCAGGACGGTCGAATCGATGCCCACTTGCTCTATTCGCGTAAGATCCCGCGGGCTGATGCGTGCGAGAAGTCCCAAGACCCACCACGCGACGAGCGTTCCGAAGGCACTGCCAACGAGGGCGAGAAGAACACTCTCGGTGAGCAGTTGGCGGACGAGACGCAGCCTGCCGGCCCCAAGCGCTGAGCGAATGGCCATTTCGCTCTGTCTGGCCGTCGCCCGCACCAGAAGCAGGTTGGCGACGTTGGTGCACGCAATGAGCAGCACGAACCCCACGGTTGCCAGCAGGATCACCAGACCCAGGCGGACGTCCTCCACGAGAAGATCGTGCGCGCCAATCACGTCCACTTCGGGATTGCTGCCGCTATCCTGAGCCGCAATCCCGCGAGCAATCGTGCCGATGTTGGCACTTGCCCCTTCTCTCGTCACGCCGTCTTTGAGCCGGCCGATCACGGTGAGGGTGTGCGATCTGCGGCCGGTGAGCTCGTCCTGCGTAAAGACGAGGGGAGAGTAGAGGTCGATGGGGGTACCTTCCGGGAATCTGAAATTCACAGGCATCACGCCGACCACCACAAAGCTAGCCCCGCTCAATGTGATGGAACTGCCGACGACATTCCTCTCACCGCCAAACCGGCGCTGCCAGAATTCGTGTCTGAGCACCACGACTCGATCCCGGCGCCGTTCTTCTTCGTCCGTGAACGCGCGACCGATGACAGCATCGACGCCGAGCACGCGAAACAGGCTGCTGGACGCGTTGAGCGCGCTGATGCTCTCAGGCTCGTCAACGCCGCTCAGGGTGAAACCGTCAACGCGATAAGCCCCCAGCTCATCGAACACGGTGTTCTGTGCTCTCCAATCCTGAAAATTCGGCGGGGGGACAAGGTCGCGATCTTTGCCGACCGACGTATTCCGCTCCCATACGAAGACGAGGCGATCTGGATCGCGGTACGGCAGTGGTTTCACCAGGACGGTGTTGACCACACTGAAGATCGCGGTGTTGGCGCCAATTCCAAGGGCAAGTGTCAGGACGGCCACGCTGGTAAAGCCCAGATCGCGTCGGGCGACTCGAATCGCGTACCTCGCGTCTTGCCACAACTCGGCCAGCACTGCCCCGGCTCGAACCGCCCGCGCTTCTTCCTTCACGGTTTCCACGCCGCCGATCTCGAGAAGCGCGGCGCGCCGGGCGAGATCGGGTGGCATGCCCGCGGCCACCTTTTCATCGGTGAGCAGATCGACATATGACTGGACGTCCGCTTCCAGCTCGGCATCACGTGTCTGGCCGTGCATCAGGTTCCGCGCCAAACTGCGCATCCAGTGGAGGAAGGACCCCAGACCGGTCATGACGTCGACCCCAGGGCGTGTGCCATCGCCAGCGCGATGCGCTGCCAGTTGGCTTCTTCGATATGAAGCTGTCTCTTGCCGAGGCGCGTGAGACTGTAGAACTTCGCGCGGCGGCGGGTTTCCGACTCACCCCACTCGGACGTGACGAGGCCGCGCTCCTCCAGACGATACAGCGCCGGAAACAGAGAGCCGGCCTTGACGTCGAACGCGCCCTGTGTGATCTGGCTGATGCGCCGCGCGATGCCCAACCCGTGCAGCGGCATCGGCACCAGGCTACAGAGAATCAGCAGCTCGAGCGTGCCCCTCATCAAGTCAGTTCGCGATTCCGTGAGGCCTCCTTATAGATTATCTAGGAGAGGATAGGCTGTGACTTATAGAACGTCAATAGGAGAGTCACGCCCGCCATCGCTATTGCGGTGGCCACACCAACGGTATTTCGTGACTGAACGAGACTGCAGGTTCAGAAAGGCGGCGCTTTTCGGTCGGAAGCCGCGAGGGAACCAACGATGGAGGGGCACCGGTGCTGGCCGCAATTTTGCTGTTTAGGCATCTCCGCTCAACGCCAGGCACGCCAGAGACCAATCCATGAGTGACACGCCCGACAAAACGACCGACCGCTCGATTCTGCCGCTTCCCGAGCCACAGCATCCGGCGATCACTGAAGTCGATGCCCGCAAGGCCACACCGCCGCCTCGCTTCGAGTTGAAGCCACCCAAAGGTGCGGGCGCACCCAACGTCGTCTTCATTCTGATCGACAACATGGGGTTCGGAGACCCGGGATGTTTTGGCGGGCCGGTCAACATGTCGGCCTTCGAGCGCCTCGCCAAAGGTGGCCTGCGCTACAACAACATGCACACGGCGCCGGTCTGCTCGCCCACGCGTGTGGCCCTGCTCACCGGCCGCAACTCGCACAGCGCGAACATGGGCGGCGTGGCCGAGATGGGGACCGCGTTTCCAGGCATGAGCTGCGTGCGTCCCCAGTCCATCGCACCGTTGGCCGAGATACTGCGGCTGAACGGCTACGGTACCGCGATGTTCGGCAAATCCCACGAGCTGCCGCCGTGGGAATTGAGTGTGTCCGGGCCGATGGACCGTTGGCCAGCGCATTCTGGTTTCGACAAGTTCTACGGGTTTCTTCAGGGCGAGTCCGACCTCTACTTTCCGGCCCTGTACGATGGCGTGACCCGCATCCCGACGCCCCGCAATCCGGATTACCACGTCAGCACCGACATTACCGACAAGGCCATTGTCTGGGTCCGCACCCAGCAGTCGCTCACGCCGGACAAGCCGTTCTTCATCTATTACGCGGCGGCGGGCACGCACGACCCGCATCATGTGCCCAAGGAATGGATCGACAAATACAAGGGCAAGTTCGATCAGGGCTGGGACAAGCTGCGCGAGGAGACACTGGCGCGGCAGATCCAGCTCGGCACGGTTCCGCCCAACACGAAGCTCGCGCCCATGCCAGAAATGGCAAAACCGTGGAGCTCCTTCAAGCCGGAGGAGCAGCGGGCGCTGGCCCGCGAGATGGAGGTCTATGCCGGCATGGCCGAGCATACCGACTACGAGATCGGCCGCCTTCTGCAGGCCATCGAGGACCTTGGCGAACTGGAAAACACCCTGGTCGTCTGGGTGGCCGGAGACAATGGCGGGTCGCCCTTCGGTGGTCCGATCGGGTCGTTCAACCAGCTGGCGTCGTTCAACGGCGTGCCCGAAACGATGGAGAACCTGCTGAAGCACGTCGACGATCTGGGTGGACCGAAAGCCAGCGGGCACTACGCCATGCCATGGGGCCAGGCGAGCTGCACGCCGATGGTCGGCGGGCAGGGCCATGCGACGTTTTCCGCGACGCGAAACGCGACGGTCATCCACTGGCCCAAGGGGATCAAGGCGAAGGGTGCCACTCGCACCCAGTTTCAACACGTCATTGACCTGGCCCCGACGGTGCTGGAGGCCGCCGGGCTACCGCAGCCGACGGTCGTGAATGGCATGACCCAGAGGCCCATGGAGGGCAGCAGCCTGCTGCATACGTTCAACGATGCCAAGGCGAAGTCCCGCCATACCACCCAGTACTTCGAATACGGCGGCAACCGCGCCATCTACCACGATGGTTGGTATGCCACGACACTGCACAAGGCATTCTGGGAAGCGGCGCCACGGGCCACCTTCGAGAAGGACACCTGGGAGCTGTACAACACTGAGGAAGATTTCAGCCTGACGAACGACCTCGCCGCCAAGTACCCCGACAAGGTCGAGGCGCTCAAAGCGCTCTTTCTGACAGAAGCGGTGAAATACCACGTCCTGCCGCTCGATGATCGCGTTCTCGAGCGATTCAATGCGTCCATTGCCGGCCGCCCCGACCTCATGGGCCCGCGCACGTCATTGACGCTCTACGAAGGCATGATCGGGCTGTCGGAGAACGCGTTCATCAACATGAAGAACCGCTCGTACACCATTACGGCCGAACTAGAAATTCCCAAAGGTGGCGCGGAGGGCGTCCTGATCGCGCACGGCGGACACCCAGGCGGATGGAGCCTCTACGTGAAAAACGGCCAACCGAAGTTCGCCTACAACTGGTTCGGTCGCGAGCTTTATGAAGTGAGCGCTCCCAAGGCGCTCCCGGCCGGCACGGTCACGCTCCGGTGGGAGTTCATCTACGATGGCGGCAAGACGCCCGGCGCGGGCGGGAGGGGCGACTTTTTCATCAACGGCGAACAGGTGGCATCAGGACGCATCGATCGCACGATCCCGTTCTTCACCGGCACCGAGCCAGCCGATGTCGGCATGGACGACCTGACGCCTGTGACGCACGACTACAAGGCGTATGACAACCGGTTCACCGGTACCATCCGCAAAATCGTGATCGGCGTGGGACCTGTGGGTGAAGCGTTCGATCCGCCCCTCGAATGGAACGGCGTCGGGTAAGGGGACGAGAGGGTTTACCTATTCGCCCTCCGGTCGCGTATCGCCGTTCGAACGGTGTGCCACCAGTTCGACAAATCTGTCGTGTCGTGCCGACGAAGTAGCTGGGCGCTCGCAGCGCGCCGCGCCGGGGTTTTGTTAGAGGCTCTAAACTTAATCTCGTGAGCGCATCGAGTCCCAGCGTCGAACGGTCCACGCGCCAAGTCGCCACGTAAAGGCGTCGTAACTAAGCCTGCCCCTGCCGTTTCCGCGTTATGCTGCGGCATCGAACGAAAAGGGCAAGCGCCATGACGATTTCCTTACTTGGTGCGCGCGCAGCCATCGGAGCGGCGGCGCTGGCGCTCATCGCACTGGCGGCACTGCATATCCTCAAGCCTGAAGTCCATCCATCCCGGACCATGATCAGCCAATATGCGCTCGGGCGACATGGTTGGGTGATGGCGGTATGTTTCGCGGCGTTCGCCGCAGCCAGTGCGTGCCTGTTCGCCGCGCTCCTCGCGCAGGTGCCGTCGCTGCTCAGCCGCATCGGCTTGGCCTTCCTGCTGGCGGCCGCCCTTGGGCTGGCGATGGCCGCGCGCTTCCCGATGGATCCGGTTTCGACGCCGCCTGAGCAGATGTCGTTCACCGGAAAGATGCACGGCGTCGCGTTCATGATTGGCGTCCCGTGCCAGATCCTCGCGGTGCTCCTCCTGTCTCTTGCGCTCGACAAGCAGAAGCGCTGCTAAGGAGAAACGTAAGTAGGCTTGCGCCGATTTTTCGGCTGGAGCTGCGGCGGTCGCTGCGGGAGGCGGCGTGAGGCGGGCGACGCGGTTTTCAAAGGAACCCACGAACCGGAGGCGGCGATGACGAAATGGACATGGACTCCGCTACATATAACCGGCAAAGCCGTCCCGATAGGCCGACAATTGGGCCGCGACCGGGAGGCGCAGGTTCCGGCCGAGAAGCTTCAGCCGATCGAACAACCCCGGCCCGCAAACGGCCGACGAGGGCAACGACGACCAACGTCGTCCTGACCGGGACGCTAAGGGGAAAGGACGAATGACTCTTGCAAGTTTTGTTTTTGGATTGCGACGGCGTCGTGGCGCCATTCAGTTCTCTCATCCGGAGTCGCGCACAGGCCCTTGATGGACGCCTCGTGCGGCGGGTCGCGCACTTCGTCGAGCAGCACGATCTGACGGTCGTGCTGGCGAGCACGTGGCGGCACGAAGTCGGGCTCGGCGCGACTGTCCAGCTGTTGGCGCAGGCGGGCTGGGCAGAGGCGCCGCGGCGCCTGCAATTCGCCACGCCCGTCATGCTCAACGCCACGCGCGGCGAAGAAATTTCGGCGTGGCTGGCAGCGGTCGACAACGTCGAGGCGTTTGTCATTTTGGACGACGCCGACCCCGGGGACTTGGCGCCCGTGGCCGCGTATCAGGTCGTCGTCAACAGTCGGGTCGGGCTTACGGCCGAGGACGTCATCACGGCGGCGGCCGTGCTCCGGCGGCAGCGCGGCGTGAAACTTCCGCCCCCCAAAAACTAGCGATTGCGGCGTGACCTCTCGGATTCGAGAAGGAGTTGACCGAATCGTTCTGCGGCGGTGCTCGCTGCGGGAGAGGCCGCGTTCCCTCCCACCCGCTCTAATAGAACACAACAAGGGAGGTCCTGATGAATAAAAGGCAATTCTTGGCTGCGTCACTTACAGCAGCGGTAGGTGCGGCCAGTGGCTCTACCCGAAACCAAACGTCCAAGATGGTAAAGATGGTCTTTGTTCTCCATCGGCGACCTGGAATGGATTTCGACGCCTTTAGTCGATATTGGCGGGATAAGCACGCTCCGATTGGCTCAGCACTCCCCGGTCTGCGGAAATACGTTCAGAACCATGTAGGCGCAACGCTTGATGGTTCACCGCTGCCTTACGATGGGTTTTCTGAGCTTTGGTTTGACGACATGGGATCGCTGCAGCGAGCGCTGGCGTCGCCAGAGTCACAAGCCGCGATAGCTGATTCAAAGAACTTCCTCGACGTGGGGCGTATACAAACGTTTATCGTCGAAGAGGTAACAGTAATCTGAGACTGTGAGGTTCAAGGACCGAGATGAAGCTGCCCTGCAGCCGAAGCTCTCAGAGAGTGACGGTCCGCCTTCGCTGCTCCGCGGGCTTTGTCGGACAGCCTTCGCGTGGCTTGCCAACCGTAGCTCACGCTCACGCCGACAAGCGTGAGCGAAGGGTGGCGTCCCCAAAGGGATACGAGGAAGGTAGGTGGTCGATCCCCGCCACTTTCGTCGTCGGCATCGCGGCGTGATCAACGTGGAAGGCGACGTCCGTCCTTATTGCAGAATCAGACAATCCGGTGATCGAAGGTTTCCTTCAATGCCGGTGCTAGACTTCGCAGTAAAGGAGCGCCTTAATGAGTTCAACCGAACAGCTACTTGATCGCCATCTTGATTGCTTTGGTAGGGGGGACCTGGACGGCATCGTCGCCGACTATTCGTCGGCGGCAGTCATGTTCACACCGCGAGGACCACTAAAGGGACCGGCTGCCATTCGCTCACTCTTTCAGGCAATCTTTACGGAGTTTGGAAAACCTGGAACGACGTTTTCCCTCCAGCTTCGGAGCGTTGACGGCGACTACGCCTACATTCTCTGGCGCGCCGAGACAGCAGACAATACTTACGAAGCGGTAGCCGACACCTTCGTCATGCGAAACGGCCAAATAGTCCTCCATTCCTTCGGCGGTAAGATTCAGGCCAAAAACGCCTCTATTCAGTGAGCGTTAAGAACCTATCTGTATTAGCGAGCGTTCCACCCATATCCGGCGTGATCAGCCGTTGCGTGACGCGTGAGTAGGCGAGCGATGGTGGCGTCCCAAAGCACTCCGAATTGGAACCAAATCGCTAGCTTTCTGGAATCGATGCAGCGATTGCGGGACTCCGTCGGATTTGCTGGGTGATGGCTCGGCGAGATCGTCCAAAATGCGGCTCTGAGCTATCCCTCTCCGGATTGGAACAGCGCAGATTGCGGATTGGGTACAGCGTCGAAATGAATACGCGCGCCGGACTTGCCTGATTGCTGTAAGAAGTAAAAGAGCCCCCGGGCACAGCCGGGGGCTCTTGCTCGTGCAGCAGGGTTGCTGCTTACCGGCTGGCCTGCAGGCTGACTCCGCCACCCTTTCCTTGGGTGGGGCCGGAGCCCATGATGTCACCGGTGGAGACGAGCTTGACCCAAAGCGAACCGTTGCCCTTGTAGTACGAGGTGGCGCTGGCCTTGCGCAGCGCATCCAGGCTGTCCTGCGCCGTACCCGAGGATGCAGTGGTGAATCCCGGCAGCTCGAACATCACCCACGAACCGGTATCCAGCTCCTTCACGTTGATGCTCACGGACGGCCTTTCGGTGGTCACCTTGTACTCGGTGCCCGCTCGTACGTTGGTTTCCCCGTTGGCGGTGAACTCCTTGCCATTGCGGCTGAGAACGACTGGCGGCCCTGAAGGTGCAGCGGTACCTCTGATTCGACCACCACCTGGGGCAATAGCAACGGCAGCGGGTGCAGCAGCACCGGCTCCGGGGGCACCTGCGCCAGGACCAGCACCCCCAGCCCTGGGGGCACCTGCACCAGGACCTGGAGCTCCGGCTCGTGCGGGACCGGCGGCGCCAGGGCCGGGAGCTCCGCCTCGTGCGGGACCGGCACCGGGACCACCGGCACGAGGACCGCCGCCGCCGAAGCTGAACCCAACAGCACCACCGCCGCCGCCAACATTCATGCGCCCGACATCGCCCTTGCACACCACAGCGTTCCAGGTGGGCTTGACCTCGCAGGCTTCGTCGACGTCGATTCCGGTGATGTTGACGATGTAGGAATTGGCGACACCGGTGATGGTGCCGTCCTTGTCATTGAACACCGAGGTCTTGTAGACCGTGTTGCCGTAATCATCGTTGCTCCACCTGTTGTCGATCGGCGGGAAGTACACCGGCTTGGCGTTGATGAATTTCGAGCGCTGCACGGTGTTGTTGGAGCTCATGCCGAAGCTGGTGAACAGCAGGTAGGAGATCGCTCCCGTCTTGCGGGTGGCGTTGTCCTGGTAATTCACGAAGGTGTTGTTGTCCAGTTCATGATGGAAATCGTAGAACTCGTAGGCGCGGATCGGGAAATCCGCGACTTCGGGGAACGGCAAGCTGCGGCCGTACGCCTTTTCCGCCGGCGTCCTGGGGTTGCCGCTGTTCTCGGTTTCGCCCACGAACAGCGAGTCAACCACCCGTGACGTATAGAGGGAACGACCGGTGTTGCCGGACGCATGCGTAAAGCCAATTCCGTTATCGGCCATCTTCAGGTTCTTGTAGAGGTGCAACTCACCGCGGGCCCAGATGCCGCTATTGCGGTTCTTGTAGCTGGTGAAATCCTCGACTACGGACTCCACTTGAGCGCTGTTCGCGTCAGCGGGATTGACAAGGGAAATATACCCGCCGACGGCGAAATGGCCATCAGCCCTGGGGGCGCGGTCGCCCATGAAACCGTCAAAGTTCGAATGGGCGACGTTGCCCTTGAACTCGCGGAACTTCGTGCGACGCGGCCAGGTTGCCTTGCTGATATCCGTGCCTTCGAACGCGCCCGTCGGATGCTCCGGGAAGGCGAACCAGAAACCTGTCGCGTCGGATCCCGCGGCCACGTTGTCGCGGTAAATATTGTCCGGATTGGTGATCCAGAAAGTCGACACCGTGTTGTCCGAGGGAATCAGAACATCCTTGGAGTCCTGGCCGGTCGTATTGAAGTTCGTGCCGGCCGTCGCTCCGAACGGGGCGAGGTTGGTCGGGTCGCAGGGCTTGGACGTATGGCACTTGGTCTGGATCGCGAGGTTGCGGACAAACTGGTTGCCGGTCTCGATGCCGTCTTCGAGGAAGAAGCAGTGACCCACGTTGTTGTAGGTCACGTTGTTCTCGACCTGCAGGTTGTTCGTGCCGTGCACGGTCACGCAGCGGTTGAAGGTGTCGTGGATTCCGGCGTTCCTGATGTACTGCCCTTTTGCATCGCCGACCAGATGCCAGTGGATCGGATACCGGGCAAGCGTCAGGTTCTGGCCCATCCGATTGAACTCGACGCCCTCGACAAACATCTTGCTGGCGCCCATGGCCATCACATGCCCGCCCTGGAAGGACTGTTCCGCGTCGGTCGATGCCTGGAGCTTGATATTGCGCGTCAGCAGACCGACTTCGCCACGTTGATCCACCTCGAAGGTGATCTTGCCGAAGTGCATGTAGTCCAGTTTCTTGTCGAGCGTGATCGTATTGCCCTTGATGGCGGCAATGGTGCGCCGCTCGGCCTGCCGGGGATCGAAATCCGTGGACGCGAGGACAATCTCGTCACCGGCTCGCCAGCCAGACGCGTCCACGACCTGGATGGAGGTGCTGCCGGCCGCGGCGGTCTGGGTCAGCTTGGTCCAGGTGTGCTTCCGGTCGCCGTGCAGGTTCAGGGTTCCGCCGGAGATCATGATTCCGCGGTCACCCATACCCTTCATGGGCTCTTCATCAGGGACGGTATTGGTGAGGGTAATCGTCGCCTTCCGCGTGTGGGGGCGGGCCTCGGTGCCGATTTCCAGTTCCCCGTGCAACATGATCCACTCGGTGGTCAGTTCAAGGTCTCTGTTGTTGGCGAAGCTGAGTTTGCCGTCGATCGTCAAGCTGCCCAGCGCCGGGGGACTAACGTCGAGGACGACGTCCTTGCCCGCTGCAATGGTGACCTTGTCGCCTGCGCGGGGCACGCGTCGGTCTGGCCAGGTGGCAGCATCAGACCAGCGCGCCTGCCCGGCCGCCGGCGTTCTTCCATCCTGAGCCTGCACGAGAGCGACTACGCTGACGAGCAGGAATGCTGGCAGGAGCGAAGCAAGAAGGAACGAGCGATGTTGCGTACTCACGGAATCAACCCTCCGCACTCGACGATGACCGAGAACCGCAGCGGCAAAGCGGAGCGCGATCCGGCGCCCAGCCAACCTCGAACCCGGAGAGAATAACCGATTTCCGAAGATTCCAGGTGCGCGACTCCCGCCCGCCCCGGTGCACGGGGCAGATGCCCCTTGGAACAGCGCAGATGATGGTGCTGGGGCGCTGTTCGCGTCAACGCGTGTCCAGAATCGGCGGCGCGAACCCGCTTGCCCAAGCAGCGTCTGCAGGCCATCTTCTTCCCGGAAGGCCTTACATTCGATGGCCAGGAATTTGGAACTACATCAACATGTTTGGCGTTCAAGCAGTTGCGAACGCCTGCCGGAAATTTCGATGGCTGGCGTCCCCAACGGGATTCGGGCGCCGGTGGACAATCGAACACCAAGGCCTTATTGCCGCCTAGACGGGTTCAGGGGTTTAGGTCGGCATCCACGAGAACAGCGGCGGGAACAGCGACCGACCGACGCGATTACCTAAGCGCTCGGCCTTCGAACAGTTCGACGCGCCCGGCCATCTGGGGAGTACTGCGGATTCCGAATTTTCAGCCAGGGACCCTCAACGTAGGGACTGTCTTTCGGTTTCCCGACGATGCCCTCGAGGTCAAGCATTTGGGCGGCGTGATACAGCTTGATGCTCCGGCCGGTTTACGTTTTGAGACCCGTGGTTGTGGAGGTCAGCGAGACAACACAAATCGATGCTTGCTGGAGTAGCACGATGCGATCGGGGGTGTATACGCATCGCCCCTGGCAAATACCGAAAGACCGCCAGCGAGTGTGCCGGCGATGGCATTGGCAGAGATTGTGCCTAGTGCCTGGCCGCTGATCCCGAGAAAGCCCACTGTCGTAATCTCCTCTACCAAGTCCGGCAATTCCCCGCCCCACGGGTCCCAGTCCCCATCGAGATCGAACACCCCATGCGCTGTCTCGATTCGCCCCTGGAATCGCGCGCCGCCAGTCGCGAACCTCGCGCCGCTCAGCGTGACCTCCGCCCGGGTTTCCGACTGTCGTATCTCGGCGCTGTAAATGCGAACGCGGGCCTCGGGAGGAACGTGCCCCTCTCCCAGCCCCACACGACATTCGTCCGAGGCGGTGATGGTCAGCGTGTAGATACCTGACACATCAGGACGCGGTCGCAAGCGCGCCAACTCGATATCGTAATTGTGCGTGTGATTGGCGATCGCAATCGTCCGCGCGACCGATTGGTAGCCATCGTGGATCACCGTCAAGGTCGTCTGGCCGGCAACGCCGAACAAGGTGTAGTGGCCATCCCAACTTGTGCGCGTGGTCAATCCAGCCGCGGCGCCGGACGTGACCTCGACGTGAACGTCGGCCAGCCCGAGGGCTTCGGGAATCGCGGCCTCCCGGACTTGTCCGGACAGTCTGTAGGTGCCAGCCGGGATGTACCATCACCGGCCTGGCCCGAGCCTGCGCGCCAAAACGCGCGTAGAACTCGGTCTCTCCGCGCTCCTGCCCTTTCGCCACGCCCGGTGCCACGAACGAGAGCAACCCATTGACCGCTTCCCACGCCGCTTCGGCAGTGACCTCGCGGCTCGATCCGTCGACGAAGTATGCAACGAGGCCAAACCGGGCCGTGTCCCCAAGTGGCACAACATGCGGTCCCTCAATCTCCAGGCGCACTACCCCCGAATCGATATTTGGCGTTGGCGGCCGGCCGACTGTGGGTGCGGTCGGGCCCTTCTCACAGGAGACGAGACAGACAAGACTCGTCGCCGCGGCGGCGAGCGAAATCGCACAGCGTTTCATGATTACCATGGCTGGTCTCCCGCCCTTCCCGGGTTACCTCACTCACTGAAACGGATCCGATGCCGAAATCGGACAAGCCTGACCGACGCGGTCCTCGTCTGGATGTACGCGGTCGCGTTGCTGGTCGTCGTGCAATGTGGGTGGTGGATCCCTCGCGGCGCAAGGCGGCGTCTTGGGGCCCCAGAGCGTCGCAGAGGCCGTCTCCCCGTGTGAACCCAGGACCCTCGGCCTGCCACGGGAGCCTTCAGGCCCAGAGCACACCGCAAATGCACTCGGTCGCTGCTGCTCGAACTATCCTCCCGCGCCAATACCGACTATCCTCTCACGTTGTCGAAAACCTATTCAGTAACCCTTGACAGTAGTTGTGACTGCCACTGATATGTCCGTCGCTGGCTTGTTACGACAAAGAGGCCACCAACCGCCAAGAGGTCACCATGCGTTCGATTGCCAGATGTTTCCTGTTGTTCGGACTAGTCGCGGCCGTCCCTCGCGTCGCAGCGGCGCAAGCCATTCTCGCGGGTGAGGTCAAGGACACGACCGGCGCAGTGCTGCCGGGCGTGACCGTTGAAGCCGCGAGCCCTGCGCTCATCGAAAAGGTCCGTACCGCGGTCACCGACGGCAGCGGGCGCTATCGCATCGAGTCGCTCCCGCCCGGTAGCTACACGGTCACGTTCTCGTTGACCGGGTTCGCCCCGGTGAAGCGGGAGGACCTCATCGTCAGCGGTTCTGACGTCATCACGGTCGACATGGAGCTGACGGTCGGCGGCATGGCGGAAACGATCACGGTCACGCCCCGGCGTCGCGACGAATCGTCGCTCGACGTACCGGGCGCGATCAATGCCTTTACCGCGGCCGATATCAAGACCGCCGGTATCGATCGACCGCAGGATTTCGTTGCGCTCACGCCGAACATGAGCCTCGTGCAGACCCAGAACCAGGGCACCTCGTTCGTGACTGTGCGAGGCATTTCGCAGGCGCGCAACAGCGAGCCCTCGGTGGCCGTGCTCATCGACGGCGTGCAAATGGCGAACCCCTCGCAGTTCAATCAGGAGCTCTTCGACATCGACACCATCCAGGTACTGAAAGGGCCGCAGGGCGCGCTCTACGGACGTAATGCAATCGGCGGCGCGATTATCATCAACACGAAAAAGCCGAGCGATGTTTTCCAAGGCAATGTGACGGTGGGAGCCGACTCCGGGCCCGGCATCAACGTTCGCGGCGGCATGAGCGGCCCGATCTCGGACACGCTCAAATACCTAGCGTCGGCCTCTTATCTCGATACCAAGGGCTATATCAGGAATACCTTTCTGCACGAGAACGCCGATCCGTTTCGAGACGTGTCCGGGCGCCTGCGATTCGTGTGGGAACCGTCGAAAGAGCTGAGCGCGGATGTGCGTGTTTATGCCTCGAGCGTTCGAACTCAGGCGCTTTACTTCAATATCACGGAGAGCGTGAACGACACGAGCCTGCCGGTGCGCGTGAACAACGAAGGTGTGAACGAACGCAATATGTTCGGCACGTCGCTCAAGCTCGATTACGTGAGGCCTCTGGGCACGCTTACGTCCATCACCGCCTACGACCGGTTCAACGAGCTCTTGACCGGCGATCAATTCGATTTTCTGCCGATTCCGGAATCGGTGCTGTTCAATTTCTTCGGCGCCGATCAGGCGCAGCATCAGTTTCTCGACGTCAATGCGGTGAGCGAGGCGCTGCAATTCGCATCGCCTGCGACGAAGCGCGTGCGCTGGATCGTGGGTGCGTATGTGATCTCGACCGATCGTTTCATTTCCACGGGCAATGTCTTCGACCTGGGCACCGGCGAAGTGCCCGAGGTGCGGCGGGAGCCCTTGCCGCTCTTCAATCCGCAGTTCACCTACCTTGCCGACTCGCAGGACAATTTCGCCTGGGCGGTGTTCGGCAACATCGACGTCAATCTCACGGACAAACTGGAGTTGTCGACGTCGTTGCGTTACGACCGTGACGATCGCAAGAACACCACCGAGACACCTGCGGAATTCATACCTGCGCCGCTCGTGGGTATTGCATTCCCGGGGCAGGTTCGTACGCACACCTGGGACGATTGGCAGCCGAAAGTCACGCTGCGCCACAAGCCGACACGCGATTCCACGCTGTACATCGGTTACAGCCGCGGCTTCCGCAGCGGCGGCTTCAATCAAACGGGTGTCGGTGCAGCGGGCATTGCCGGTGTGAACGACTTGTTCGACGCCGAGACGGCGGATACCTACGAAGGTGGCGCCAAGGCCGAATTTCTCAACCAGCGCGTCGGCACCAACGTCAGCATCTTCCACACGCAGGCGAAAGGATCCTACTTCTTCGTGTTCGATCCGAACACGAGCACGCAGAATCTGGGGAATCTCGATCGTGTCGACTACACGGGCGCGGAGTTCGAAGTGCGGGGACGCATCCTCGAAGGATTCGACGGCTATGTCGGGCTCGGCTACACCGACAGCGACATCAAGGAGTCCAGGCGCGCCGCGAGTGACGTCGGCAAAGAAGCGCCCTTGGTGTCGCGGTACACTACCAACGTGGGTTTGCAATACCGCCATTCCCTGCGCAGCGAGTTGAGCGCGTTCGTGCGCTCGGATGTCGAGGTCATCGGTCCGACGTGGTTCTATCCCGACAACTTCACGGAGCGCGATCCGGTCACGTTGCTGAACGTGCGGCTCGGCATGGACGGCAAGTCCTGGTCGGCGGCCGTCTGGGCCAAGAATCTCACGGACAACAAATACAACGCGGAGTGGTCGCCCGGACCGATGTTCTTCCCGAATCCGGGCTACACCAACAATTTCGTTTTCAAGGCAATGCCGCGACGCTGGGGCGTCGATCTGAATTATCGATTCTGAGCGAGAGCCGACTCCGGCTCGACGCTCGCACTTCGTTCCGGGAATAGCGTGTCGCGAGCACGACCGACCAGGCGACTCCAACGATAACCATGACCACGCCGGTAATGACGTTCTGGCGGTAACGGAGGCGTCAATACCTCGTGCAGTGCACGAGTTGCGTGTCGAGCTCGCGCGATATCCCCTATCCCATTCCTCGCCGCCGCGACGGCACGTTTCCGACAACCGTTTTATCAGATTCACTTTGACCGTTTGGCATTTCGTTTTCTGACGCCAAATTTCCGTCCGTTTTTCTCATACCAACGCTTCCTTGCTCTCTGCTTTTTCTCCTCTGAGTAGCTCTCTCGCCAGGTCATTTTGGCGCAGGGGCAGTGGGTCACAAACAATCCAAAACCTGAGGGCTATGAGGCGAGGTGGAAGGAAGCCTGATGTGCTGAAGGTCGAATTTTCCGCCGCGTGCATACGCGCAGGCGAAGTAAAAGCTGGTTAACGACTTAATCTCCATCAGTTCATTTCCGACGCTTCTCTTTCTTAAGCGCGAACCCGGACAGAAACGTCCGTCAAAGTACACGGGTTTTCTTCCTTCACCAGAAGTCCGGCTCTTTGCTATGACAGAATGCTGCACCCGATTCGCCGACAGCACCGTATATAGCTCCATGGACCGCCGCGGCTTTGTTCGCTCAGGCGTAATCGGCGTTCTCTGGCTGCTGGTCGGGTGCAGCATCCTATCGACGCCTGACGCCGCGGCGCTTCAGGCACGGTCACTGTCCAGTCTCGAGCGAGAGCTCGCCGTGATGTGCGAGTCGCTCGAGATTCCGGGGATGTCAGCGGCGATCGCGGAGCGCGGCGAGATCATCTGGGCGCGCGGTTTCGGCACCGCCGATCGCGAACGGTCCATGCCGGCCACGGCTGACACCATCTATCACCTCGCGTCCGTCACAAAACCGTATGCCGCCACCGTCGTCCTGCAGCTCGTCGAGGAAGGCAAGCTCGATCTGAATCAGCCGGTGGCGGAGTTCGGTGTCACCCTGGACACGATCGGACCCGGCGCCCGCGTGTCGCATCTGCTGTCGCACACATCGGCGGGAACTCCCGGCACGACTTTTCGCTACGATGGCAACCCCTACGGCAGGCTGACAGCGATTGTGGAGAAGGTTACTGGCCAACCGTTTGCGGTGGAACTGACCGAGCGGATTATTCGGCGGCTGTCCCTGACGCGGACGGGCCCGAATCCCCGCCGCATCCCCGGTGGTCCCCCACCTGGCGTTGCACCTGACCGAACCTTCGAGCAGTCAGGGCTCGACTACAAAACAATCGAAGGCCCGCTGGCGATGGGGTATCGCCGGTCCGCAGTGACCGGTGTGATGGAGCCGATGCACCATCCGACGTACCTGTTCGCGTCGGCGGGTCTGGTCGCATCGGCGCCCGAGGTCGCCCGCTTCTCGATTGCAGTCGACCGTGGTGTACTCCTCAAGGAGTCCACTCGAGGCCGCGCGTGGACGCCAGGGGTCCTTTCGTCTGGAGCCGAATTCCCGTACGGGCTCGGATGGTTCGTTCAGACCTATCAGGGGACGAAAATCGTGTGGCACTTCGGCCAGGGGCTCGAGAGCTCCGCGCTCCTGGTCAAAATTCCGGAGCGCGAGCTGACGTTCGTCGCCTTAGCCAATTCCGACGGGCTCAGTCGAGACCTGCAGCTCGGCGACCATGGCGATCTTCTGCGGTCCCCGACTGTACGTCTGTTCCTGAACTGGGTAGCCGCCCGTCGTTCCGGCGGCAATCGACCGTGATGCCTCTCGACTCGCATCTCCGCAGAACGCTCCGCTTGAAGGTGGACCCACCGGCGGCTTAGCTGGAGGGGCACCGTGCAAACCGACGACCTTGAGTTCGAGGTATCACAACTGGTCACTTCGAATTAGAACGCGCTTTCTTCGTGTACCTGTTGGCGCGGCAGGGGCAGGAGGTTCGTTCGATGAACCTAGTTGGTGATTAGGACTGTCCGCCTTCGCCGCTGCGCGGCTTCGGCGGGACAGACTTCGCAAGAGCGGTTCGCTGGCTTGCCGAGCCGACGCTCGCCGCAGGCGAGCGAAGTCTGGCGTCCCCAACGGGATTCCACGACGCGTTGGAGGATTCTTTGCTGGTCGGCGGGGAACTCTCGGTCGACGACGCGGCCTGAGCGCGGGCTGGCGTCCCTAACGGGCAGCCAACGAAAATCATATTTTCCCAACGGAGTTGCGGTGGTCGCTGCGGCAGGCGGCCTGAGTTCTTGCCGCTCGGCCTCACCCAGCTCAATCCGCGGCAGGCGCGTGTTCAGAACAGTACACTCACGGCTGGCCCTCACTTGTTACAGTTACTCTTGCCCTAAGTAGTGACCGCTCAACCTTCGGCGTAAAAATGAACCAAACGGGCTCGTAAACCACGCACGTGAGTGTAAAGAGAAGAGTGACTCCTCCATGAAAACGACTCTTGGCGTCGTCGTGATCACTATGACTCTCAGCGGATCGGCGGCGGCCCAGAGTTTCCAGAATGCTCAACTGAGCGTCCAGGAAGGCGACAAGACCAAGCACATAGACGTCAACGTCCGGTACGACGCAGACGTTCTCGCAATCGTTGATACGAAGGGTCAAGTCCTGAAGACGTTCCCTTATGTAGGCATGAAGGGCGCGGAGTATTCGTACTCCAAGTCGCCGCGGTGGAAGACCGCGATCTTTGTGTCGCCGCTTTTCCTCTTCACCAGCGGTAAAAAACATTGGTTCCTCGCGCAAGGCGCTGATGATTTCGCCTTGTTGCGGCTCGATAAGGTCAATTACAAGATGGTGCTGGCGACGTTCGAAACTAAGACCAGTCTGACTGTCGAGACGTTGAAGGATGAGAAGTGATGAGCGAAAGGGGTGCGCGCACGGGCACGTTGCTGCGCAGGCTGCTCGACCAGAGTCGCTTTACCTGTTACCCGAAGGCGCAGGGCGGTGAGCGGTGGTATGAACTGGGCGTGACGCCGAGTCTCGCTAAATTCTTCAGCGCCGTGCCATCGCTCAGTAAAGCGTTGGCGTCCCCAACGGGCGATCAGGGGTTGCCTTTACCGGAGCGGCGTCGGGTGCTGAAAGCCGCATGAATTTGCGTTGAGCGCGCACGCACCATTGAACGGCATCGTGATTTTCAATGTTCGTAAACTGGATCAAGCGTGATCTAGTTTTGTGATCGGCAAGGAGGAGAATTTTGCGTGTCTTGTTTTTGGATTGCGACGGCGTCGTCGCACCCTTCAGTGCAACCCAGAGAAGCCGTGCGGAGGCCCTGGATGGCCGCATCGTGCGGCGTGTCGGTGAGTTCGTCGAGCGACACGACCTGACGGTCGTGCTGGCGAGCACGTGGCGGTACGAGGTCGGGTTTGAAGAGACCGTGCGACTGCTGGCGCGGCACTGGCCGGAAGCGCCCGCGCGGATTCTCTGGCAGACGCCGGTCCTGCATGATGGTGCCATGCGGGGACAGGAGGTTGCTGCGTGGCTGACCGAGCATCCTGTCGAGGCGTTCGTCATCTTGGACGACGCCGACGCGATGGCCCCAGTCGAAGCGCAGCACATGGCGATCAACCCTTACGTCGGCGTCACGGCTGTAGACCTACGCCGGGCGGAGGCCATCCTGCAAATGCAGGCTGAGCATCCTTATATATTGCTGGCATAACCGCTATTAACTGCATCGGTCGCTTCGGGGCGAACGGTGTCCGAGGGCGTCAACGTTACTCTTCCAGTTCGCTTGAGAACGACGCGCTCACGATAAGCCCGCTGTTGTAGTGAGGCTTCGTGAAGTAGAAATGTCCGTGCGTTAGCCGTCCGCCGAGCGCCATCGTCCACACCCGGTCGAATTCGGTCTGCGGCCACGTGAGCACGAATTGCAGGTGCGGTTTCGCCTGAATAACGGCACCAACCGATGCCGGTCGGGCCGTTCCCACTTCCACTTTGTCCTTCGGAAACATGCTCACGATGACATCGCTGACATCGCGTACTGGCTCCAGCGCCACACCGCGGAGCTCGAGCCATGGCTGGCTTTCAATCTCAGGTTTCGCGCCGAAGGTCGCTTGTGTGAGCGGTCTGGCGTCCCCAAGGGGAAGCGAGGAACGTAGGCAGTTGGAGCCTGCTACGTTCGTTGCCGGAATCGCCGCCTGACTGCACCTGCAACGGCCGACTTAGCTCCGACCAATAGTTACCCCGACTGACACTCACCCAACAGCGCCCGCTGGCCCTGGATTAATAACACTCCACCCGGCGAACTTCATCCTATTCTCATCGTTTCCTCACGACTTTCCGCAGAGCCGCCCTGTAACGTCCTTGACGCCGACCTGGTGCGTTGGGTCTTCAAAGTTGGAGGAAGGTTCATGGACCAGCTTTCTCTCAAGACGTCATCAATGTGCACTGCTTCGCGGACGTCTTCCGCACGGGTTTCTCCAGTCGTCGTCGCAATCGGCGTTCTCCTGGCTGTTGGATCGTCACCGGCGGCCGCTCAGAAGCTGGAAGTCGGCGGGCACTACAGCGGGCTGCGCCTGAGCGAGTTCGACACTACTGATCTCGGCCGACGACATGATATCGGCATCGGGTTCGATGTCACAGGGTCGCCCATCGGTAGACTGGCCCTCGATGGTGGTCTGACAGTATTTGCTGGCGATCTTCAGCTCCGCCGCGTGGACGAGTTTTGGCATCGGTCGCGCCTCCTGGGGCTCATGGGACTGCGGGGAGAGCACACAGTCGGGCACTTGGAGGCCTACGCTCGCGGGCGTGTCGGCTTCCTTCACTTCTGGGGCGGGGACGACGTTCCGCGTGGGGACCGAGAAACTCGGATGATCGGCCTGATATCAGACCAGGTCTTCTGCACCCCGATTGTCCCGACACCGCTCGGCTGTCGACTTGCGGCAGGCTACACCGCGTTCGCCGCGGATCTCGGCGCAGGCGTGAGCGTCGCGCTCAATCCTCGAAGCCGCGTGCGGCTCCGCCTCGAGGCGAGCGACCTGCTGGTGCGTTACAACCTGGAGGCCACTCGCCCCAGCGGTGAGATCACGGACGGCTTCACCAGTCACAATCTCCTGGTCACCATTGGCATCGGCTGGCGGTTCTGATCCAGCCAGCGCTCACTCGGACAGAGGCGCTGTCTGATAACCTCGTTTATCAGACCATTGGGCTTGTCATCTGCCGGACCTTGGCCGTCACGTGTTGCAGGGGGCGCTCGATGACCGGTTGGTGTTTGAGCCGCAGTGGAAGGGTTCTACGTTCCGCGCCGAAGGTAGCTTGAGCGGTCTGGCGTCCCCAACGGGATTCCACGACGCGTTGGAGGATTCTTTGCTGGTCGGCGGGGAGCTCTCGGTCGACGATGCGGTCTGAGCGCGGGCTGGCGTCCCTAACCGCTCCGACTTGGAACCAGATCGCTGACTTCCTGCGCACGATGCGCAAGCTTCAGCAATCCGCAGGGTTCGCAGCGTGAAGGTTCGCGCATTGTGCCCATTCCTCAGCGATTCCTACTCCCATGATCAGTCGTTGATTTCGGTACCCCAAACGGCGGAACTGGCATGACGCGCCGCCGCTGGATCAGGCGAGAGGACGCTGCCGTCTGGTGCCCCGGAGGCCGTTGGGGGCCGCGCCGCACGCGCGTGACGGAGTGCTACTCGGTAAGACGCGCGCGCCGCCTGCGTCTGGATGATGGACGCCGCGTTGTCTCAGCTGCACAAAGCGCCGCTTACCCTTCCCAATCGGGATCTTTGATCGACCGGCTCGGCCTGATCGTTAAACCATGGTCGAGCCGCGTTCTCGTTCAAACTCCGTCTATGCCTCGGGGGCGATCTGCGTGGTGTTATATCGGGCGATCTGCCATGCGCCAGTTTCCGATTTGCGGAGCAGGAACAGCTCCAGATATCTGGCAGGCTCGGTGTCGCCGCTCGCCTTGTTGGTTTGAGTGCCCTCGGTTGCGGTGCGAACAAAGCCCCAGTCGGCGCTCGTCTGAAGGACTTCCGTTACCTTAGGAACTAAGTTGAAATCGACTGCGGCGAAGATGCCGGGATACACCTCGGCAAGCTGCTTCTTACCTTCGACCGCTGGTCCGATGGGGGCCATCAGCACGCCGTCCTCAGCGTAAGTAGCGAGCACGGCGGGGACATCGCCGCGCATGAACGCGGTCATGTATTCCATCACGGTGGCTTCTAAGGCCGCCGATTCATCATTGAAATCTTTGCTCATTATTGTCTCCTTGAGTTGACCTGATGGACACTATCGCACCGACACCATCGACCTGCTCCGCGAATTTCTTCACCAGCCGCACCTTCATCTTATTTCGAGCAAACTGGAACGCACATGCCCTATTTGGCGCCGCCCTTAAATGCGAAAACGCGCCGAGCGGAGGGCGGATCCAGGGCGCCTTCGGCGGCCGCAGGCGCGTAGCGCAGCGGAGCCCCTGGAGGCGTCCGAGCACGGTGCGAACGTGTCCCACTTCGGCGGCGACGCTCGTCCGGAGAACGTGAATCGTAGAAGCCCGGCAGACTCATATGGCCGGGCTGAGCGGGGGACGATGCAGGGGACCAAGCATGAGGGCGTGTTCGTCCTCCTCTGTTCCTCGTCGTCAGCGACACCGCGCGTCGACCTTGTTCGCACACGACAAGATCGTGCGTCCGCTAATTCAAGTGCTGCTGAAACTTATCGCTCATCGCGCGGTGCATCGTCGGACTAGGCGCGGCGCCTTGTGCCGCGCGGGATTGTGGTCCCGATAGCATCCGGGGCGTGAGCGACCCCCCTCCCTGACCGGCTGCTTCGCCCCAGCGTCGTTCCGGAGGGTCGCTCACGCCCCGGATGCGCGTCTTCATTTGCCGCATGTTGCGCGGCGTGCGCTTCGCAGAGGCCGGTTCGGAAATCCCATCAAATGTGCGACCACCGCGCCATCTGATTGTGAGCTGTGCTCGGCGCCGTCAACGCCTCGGTGCTGCGCACCGACCGCGCCGACTGTCGATCCCGCGGCTTCGGGCGTTGACCGCGCCTCCGCGCAGCTCAATTTCGGCTATTACGCGGTGGCCGCTCCTCTGCGTCCGGTCGAGTTTGACGCGCCACCTCGCCACGCGTATTCTGCGGATATCGTCGGTGTCAATGACACCCCTCCGCATCGTCCGATGCGGAACGCGCCGCGCTGACGGTTTCAAGCCCTCATCACCGCGCATCCCTACTTACATCAAACTGATTAGAACGCTCCGCATGGCGCCGAGCGTTCGTCAGATGGTCCACGAGACAACGCGCGCTTGATTGCCCGCGTTGTTCGTGGCACCTGGCCGGGAACAGCACGCGGCAACACGCCGTTGCGATTTCCTGCCTTTCTCTCCACGTCCGTGGTGATCGGTGACCGTCCGAGCCACCACGCACCGGGTGCCTGTTGGCACCGGTGATCGATGTCGGCTCATCGCCACATCCGCGCGGCTTTGAGAACCAGCGCGCCGGCCGATCCCTCAAGACATTTCGGTCGTCAACGACTTGGATGTGGAGCGGGCGATGGATCGCGAACACAAGAATGGTTCTGCGCCACTTTCTCTCGCGCGCTGTCGTGAGCTGCTCGGAGATGACTCCGAAGGGCTTTCAGATGCCGACATCGAAAAAATCCGGAGACATGCCGAGGCAATGGCACACGTGATCGTCGAAATGTTTCTGGGCGAGCAAGTGCCGGAGGAGTAGCCCACGTGCGACGACGAGTACCGATCACCTTGCCCTCAGCCTTCAATGGCGCTACTCTGCGCCCGATGATCGGTGCCGTCATCTATGTTCGCGTGAGCACGAAAGAGCAGACTGAGAATCTCAGCTTGCCCACACAGATCCGCGCGTGCGAAGACTACTGCAGGCGCGAAGGATGGGATGTTCTCGAACGGTTCAAAGAGGAAGGCGAAAGCGCGAAAACGACGGACCGAACCGAGCTGCAGCGGCTGCTGCGATATTGCCGCACGCACAAAGGCAAGGTGCATTTCATCGTCGTCTACAACCTGACGCGCTTCGCCCGTGAGAAATACGACCACTTCGCCTTACGTGCGTTCCTCAAGTCGCTTGGTGTTTCGCTGCGGTCGGCGACCGAGCCGATCGACGACACATCGACTGGCAAATTGATGGAAGGTGTGTTGGCGGCGTTCGCGCAGTTCGACAACGACGTTCGCTCCGAACGGACGAAGGCGGGAATGCGAACGGCTCTCGAGCAAGGGCGCTGGACGTTTGTGCCGCCTCTCGGCTACTTGAACGCTCCGAAATGGTCAGGCAAGAGCCTGATCCCAGATCCCGAACGTGCGGACCTGGTGAAACGTGCGTTTGAAGAATTCGCGACTGGCCGCTTTACCAAGAACAGGTTCGCGACAAAATCACGCGGCTCGGATTCCGCACGCGCAAGGGTCTGACGCTGAATCCTCAAAGCTTCAGCCGCATGCTGATGAATCAGCTATATGCGGGCCTGATCCACGTTCCCGATTTCGATGTCTCTCGACGTGGCGATTTTGATCCACTCGTCAGCGAAGAGACGTTCTATCGCGTCCAGGCCATTCTCGACGGCCGCGTCCAAGCCGCTGCGCCGCGCCAGAGAACCCGACCGGACTTCCCGTTGAAGGGTCTCGTTCGTTGCGAGGCGTGTGGCAGGCCGTTGACCGCGAGCTGGTCGAAGGGGCGGAACGGACACTACGCGTACTACCACTGCTGGCGTCAGTGCCGCGCCGTGAACGTCAGCAAAGCCAAGCTGGAAGGATTGTTCGTCGATGAGTTGAAGGAATTGCAGCCTACCTCCGGCTACATGCGCCTCGTGAGGGAACACGTGCTCCGCGCCTGGGAGCAGCGCCAAGCCGAGGTGTCCGCGACGTTGGCGGACATCGAGCGCCGCGCGAAGGCGATCCAACAGAAGCTCGACCGACTCGACGAAGCATTTCTTTTCGCCCGTCGATCGACATCGACACGTACGACCGCCACAAGGACAGACGGCGCCAGGAGCTCACGCTGCTGAACATCGACCGCCACTCCGGCGAGCTCGAGAAAGTTGACGTAGAGGGCATCCTGGCCTTCGCAGAGCGTGTTTTACCGCGCGCCTCGGACCTGTGGGTGCAGGCGTCGCTCGAACAGCGACAACGCCTGCAGCAGCTGTTCTTTCCTGATGGAGTGGTGTTCGACGGAAAGGGCTTTGTTCGAACCGGGGTAAGCACCCACGCGTTCAAGTACTTAACCCCTGATTTACCGGCCGAGATGTCCTTCCTGAGACAGAGGTAACAGTTTATTCCGGAGACATGGGTGACACTCGGCCCCTTGAGGAGGGGCCATGCCTTGGAAGGAGTGTCACGTCATGGACGAGCGGCTCGGTTTGTGGCCCGCCGGCTGGAGGGCGAGACGATGGCGGCCTGTGCGAGGAGTTCGGGATCTCCCGGAAGACCGGCTACAAGATCTTCGAGCGGTATCAGCAGATCGGGGTGCAGGGCCTGACCGATCGGAGCCGCCGGCCGCATCGGCACGCGAATCAGCTGCCGGTGGTGGTCGAGAAGGCGATCGTGCGGCTCAAGCGGGAGTATCCCAGCTGGGGCGCGCCCAAGATTCGCGAGCGGCTCCAGCAGCGCTGGCCCGAGGTCCACTGTCCCGCGATCAGCACGGTGCATGCGGTCCTCGACCGACACGGGCTGGTGACCCGCCGGTCGCGGCGTCGCGCCGACGCCTCACCGGGACGCCGCTCTCCAGGCCGGCCGGCCCCAATCGCCTCTGGTGCGCCGACTACAAGGGCGAATTCCTGCTTGCCAATCGGCGCTACTGCTATCCGCTGACGATCACCGACTTCGCCAGCCGCTATCTGCTCGCGTGCGAGGCCCTCTCGACCACCAAGGAACGCTACGCCTTCACCGTCTTCGAGCGCGCATTTCAGGAGTTCGGCCTGCCCGAGGCCATCCGCACGGACAACGGCGTGCCCTTCGCCTCCGCGCACGCGTTGTACGGGCTCGAGCAAACTGGCCGTCTGGTGGCTCCGCCTCGGCATCGGCCTCGAGCGGATTGCGCCGGGCCATCCCGAGCAGAATGGCCGGCACGAGCGCCTGCACCTGACCCTGAAGACCGAAGCGACGCGGCCCGCCGTCGCGAATGTCCTGCAGCAGCAGGCGCGCTTCGATACCTTCGTCCACCAGTTCAACCACGAGCGGCCGCACCAGGCGCTCGACATGGCCACGCCCGCCAGCCGCTATCAGCCCTCCGCGCGCGTCTATCAGGGCCTCGAGGAGCTCGAGTATCCGCGCCACGACTGGACGGCCGTGATCACCACCTGCGGTCGCATCTGCTACCAGCGGCGGAAGATCAACGTCAGCCAGGTGTTTGCCGGGCAGAAGGTCGGCGTCAAACAGACCGACGACCACATCTGGCTCGTCACCTTCATGGACTATGACTTGGGGTACTTCGACGATGAGACGTGCCGCCTCGAACCGATCGATAATCCGTTCGGTTCGAAACTGTTACCCATGTCTCCGGAATAGGGTGTCACCCATGTCTCCGGAATGGACCAGAATTATTTGGCGTCCCCAACGGGATTCGAACCCGTGTTTTGGCCTTGAAAGGGCCACGTCCTAGGCCTCTGGACGATGGGGACGATCGGCGGCAGCACGGCGCGTGTCTCGACCAAAATCCCCTAGAAACAGGCACATCGCGCCGTACCAGCCGACCATTTTAGCATGGCGGTTCGCAGGGCATCGTCGAGCCCGAACGGCGGAACGCTCAGAGTGTCGGCGCGAGAACCAGCGCGGAAAATTGCCGACTTGCCGATAAGTCAGGAAGCCACCGAGGACTTGCAATCATTCATCGAGCGAGCAGGGGAGTGAATAAATGGTCAAGCGTGAACGGGACGTGCGGGATGTCGTTGAAGACGTCTACGACGTCCTGGCCGGGGTAGAGCACGAAACGTCGATCGAGGTGTGTCTCACGGTGCTCGTCGACCTCCTCGGGTCGATCGTGACCGCTGACGACTTGCGCCAGTTTATCGAAGAAGCCCGCAGCGGCCAGGGGTACAACTAGGGACGAGCGGGGGAGAGGTAGGCCCAAAAAGTTCAGGCAAAACTGGCCAGATTGTGATGTGATCGCTATCCACGCACCCGCCCCATCCTGTATCAATGCCTCTGACGCCCGACGATCTCGATGCCCTGCTCAAGTTTCTCGACCACCAGTGGCTGCCCCACGACGTCCAGCGTGCCTACGACAAGCTCGACCAGGAGCGTCAGACTCAGCAATCGGCGGAAACCCGTTTGTCGGATCTCGAGCAGCGACTGCGCGACGCGGCCGAGCAGGTGCGCCGGTCACCACCCGCGCCCGCACCGGAAGAAGTCGAGACCGACGGCTCACTCCCGCACGCCGAAGACTAGGCATGTTTGATTCCAATACGCACGAATCCACCGCAAGATCCTTGCAAGAACCGGTCGAGACGACACTAGAATAGGACGCCTGACGCAGGCAGGGGAGTTCGATATGCCTGGACGCATCTGGTACGCGATTGCGGTCCTCGTCCTGATTGTGGGCTCCATCGCCGCCGGCCTCTTCGTTTACATGCGCCTCAGCGGCGTGGCGCGTGAGCTGGTGCAGGTGATCGTACCGGGCGAGGCGGATCTGACCTTCAGTCAGGCTGGCACCTACACGATCTACTTCGAGCCGCAGTCGGTCGTCGACGGCAAGGTCTATCGAACCGCTGGCGACATCGCTGGGCTTGTGGTGCGGCTCAGTTCGGCGGATGGAGAACCCATCAATCTGGTCGCGCCATCGCTCCAGAGCAACTATTCGATTGGGGGACGCGAGGGTGAAGCCGTCCTGACGGGCACGATTGACGAGCCAGGACAGTACCATCTGACGGCCGCCTACGCTGATACCCGCAACCAACCGCAAGCCGTTCTTGCGATCGGCCTTGGAGTGCCAACCAAGATCATCACGGCCATTCTTGTGACGCTTGGGATCGCATTTTGCAGCTTTCTCCTGGCTGTGGTCATTGTCATTGCCACGTTCGTGAGGCGCCGCAGGGCAATACGCCGCGCGAACGTTTCACAACCGAGCACAGTGCCTTCTTAGTGTCTCGTACCCCGACACCTTCTCGGAGGGATACCATGACGTGTCGTCATTTTCCGCTCGCTCTCGTATTCGTCGGCGCGTGCGCCTTGCTCGTCGTTGCCTGCGGTACCAGTCCGGAGCCGCCTGTCACCGTCAATCAACAGGCGCCCGCCTCCAACCAGCCACCGGCCGAACAGCCGCCTGCAGCGCAACCAGCTGCCCCAGCGCAGGTGCCAAGTACGCCGCCCGCAACCGAGCCTGCACCTGCAGCCGACGCTTCGGCGCCAACCACGAGCGGGACGGCCGGCTCCGCTCCGACGACACAGCCGATTGCCGTAGAGGATCATCAGATATCCGGCGTGCAGGTCGCGCTCATGGATGTGCGACGTACGAGCGGCGACACGGTGACCGTGCGCGTGCAGTTCCGCAACACCACAGACAAGGATCTGATAAATTCCATCTTCTCCAGTTCGAACATCGTCGACGACATGTACCTGGTCGATGGGGCGAGCAAGAAGAAATATATGGTTGTCCGAGATGCGGAGAACAAGCCAGTTGGCTATTACGGGCCATCCCAGACCATGCCGGCCAAGGCCGTTGTCCAGGTCTGGGGAAGATTCCCGGTGCCAGTGTCGCAGAAGATCATGGTCTCGGTGCCGGGTGTGCCGCCGTTTGAGGACGTGCCGATTAATTGAGCCGAGCTGCTCCATGACCACGACCTGTCGTATGCACTCAAATCAGTTCGTCGCGATCATTCTGGTGCTGTTAGTCGCTTCCAGCGCGGCAGGCCAAGATCCATCCAGCGATCCGTTGCCCGCCTCGCTCAAACGCGTCGTCCTGGATTTGGTGTATCCCGTTGTCGATTTGAGAATTCCGGCGAGCGACACGGCCGGTGCAGGAAGCGCGCTCGCCGGCAAGGTCGAAGCCCTCGCTATCAAGGAGACGCCCACGGAAGTTCGAATCGAGCTGGCCGCTGACGTGCTGTTCGACTTCGACAAAGCTGTGCTTCGATCGCAGGCGGAAGCCACGCTGAAGCAGGCGGCCGCGGTGCTGCGAGACAAGGCACGTGGACCGGTGCGCATCGAAGGGCACACCGATGCCAAAGGGTCGGACGCGTACAATCAAAACCTGTCGGTGCGCCGGGCTGAAGCCGTGCGTCAGTGGTTCGTTGAAAAGGAAGGGCTGAAAGGACTCACCTTCACCACGCGCGGGTTTGCGGCCAAAAATCCGGTGGCGCCGAACACGAAAAAAGATGGATCCGACGATCCCGAGGGACGCCAGAAAAACCGCCGTGTTGAAATCATTGCCGGAAAGGCGTAGGACGGGAACCTCGGGCCGCTCGAGGTCGTCTCAATAAATCATGGGTAGCGCAACGCGAACCATTGTCAGCTGGGGCGGCGCCAGAGCCGCACGACGACTGTCGAGGTCGGTGCCGTGGATTGGTGGAGCGATTGCTCTCTTGACCATCGCAGGCTCCATCCGGCGCAAGGGATTCATCGGAGGCAGCGTCGACACGGGCCTCGATTCAATTCCGTTCATTGGTGCGCTCAAGGCGGCCGTCGAGGTCGCGCGCGGCCGCGATTTCATTCCGGACCGGCCCCCACGAGTTTCCGGGCCGCCTCCTCATCGAACCGATCCGCGAGCGTCCGCGTTGATCCGTCGTTCCTCAATGGCACGACCCGGTTCCTGAGTCCGACAGGCTTCCACCGGCAGCGGACAGAAAGTCCCAGTTGTAAGAGCCGGGCCTGAGCGTCAGTCGCAGCACGCCCCAGACGCCAGCTCTTACCTCGCTGTTGGGGCGAATTGCCGCCAACGGCCTCAACGTCGCCCCACCCGTTCCCACGACAAACTGGCGAATGCCTCGCTGCGCATCGAAACGTCCCAGATCGTCCTGCGGCGCAAAACGTTCGTAGTGGTGATCGTGGGCGCTGACGACCACGTCCACGCCGTTCTGGTACAGCACGCGCCATATGGGCAGCATGTGCGGATGATTCCCGTGAGGCCCCGAGCTGAAGACGGGATGATGATAGTAGGCGAGCGTGCACAGGCCAGAACTTGCGGCCAGATCGGCGAGCAGCCAGGCCATCTGTGCCGATCCGGGATCGGTCCCCACCTGGCTGTTCAGCGACACGATGTGCCAGGCCGCGAGGTTGAAGCTGTAATACCCAAGCCCCGCCGGACCCGCGTTGGCGCCAAAATACGAAAAGTACGGACCTGCGCCGAGCGTGTCGTATTCGTGATTGCCGGGCGCCGGTCTGGTCCGATCCCGAAATCGTCCCCAGGTAGGGTGTAGCAGTTCTCGAAGTCTGCCGCGGAGCCAACGGGATAGGCGTTGTCGCCGGCGGTGAACACGGTGCCGGGCGTACTCTCGATGAGCTCAGCAGTCGACGCCGACCCACGCGACTCGCACATACCGATGTCGCCCGCGCCCACGAACACGGCATCGCCAGACCCGGTAGGCGGCCGTCCTCCGGGATCGACGGGGGTTGGCGAAATGACGCCAGAGCACGCGAGGCAGAGGAGGAGTGCGACGACAGCGAAACGGCAGGCGCTTCACACGTCCAATTGTGGACTATCTTGGGCTTCGGGCGACGTCAAGCTTGACGAACTCGCTGCGCATGCGCGCGAATGCCAGCAGGTGCTGAATGGCGGTGTCGAATGCCTCGTTTGAAAACGGCTTGACGGTGTCGGCGAGCGCGGCCGCGCGAATCTGCTGATACTCCCGGACGATCTCCGCCTCGAGCCATCCTCCAGACGGGTCGACGCCCGGCTGACTCGCCGGCCAGGGCGGGCCCGGCTGTCAGTCTCGTGCACTCGATCAGCGTATCAAGATAGACCCTGCGTAACTCGGAGAAGCGCACGGCGCGGTCCACCAGCCGGTTGCGCATCCATGTCGGCACGTCGTCCACGTAATGCCAGATGGGATACTCCGGTCCACCCGTGAACGCCTCACTTTTGTCCCACGGAATGAATGTAAAGCGCGTCGAGTTTTCGAACTGATACAGATAAAAGTTGTTCATGCCCACGTAGGTGCCTACGATGCCGTCTGTTTCGGCCAGGAAATTTTCAACGGCCACATACTTCATGAACCGTGGCAGATCGAGGTACTGGCCTACGACTCGGAGGAAGTCGCGGTCGGGCGTTTCGTTGACCGCTCTAATGAAATCAACGAGAGGGCCAGGATTGGGATCGATCTCGTGTGTTTCGGGATGAAAGAGCCGTGGCGTATAAAGTGCTGGATCCGGCCCTTTGTAGTCGAAAAAGTAGGAGGAACCGTCGAGCGGCCAATCGTAGCCGTACAGGTATCCATTGTCCTGTCCAAAGTGTCGCGCAAGAAAATTCTTATCGACCGCCTCGACAACCGTGTACAACCGGCGTAGCTGCCATTGACGTACAGCTTGGCGTGAGCCTCGCGTGAGGCAGGAAACCCCATCCACGCAAATACCTTCATCGCCAGGCGTTCGTGGAGGTTGCTCGGGTCCTGCGTGTTGTTTCGCAGCACGATAGACTTCAACCCGAGAAACCGGGTGGCCGGATCGTACCGGTTGAAATCAACGCGAATCCCGGGTTTCGTCGCACTGCGACTTGCCGCACCGCGCGACCTGATTCCCACGTTCTGCACCGTGACGCCGTTCCAGCTGAAATGGGCCGGATAGTAGAGATTCAGTTGGAAGTTGGCCTGCAGCTCGGCCCAATCTCGTGGATTGATCGTCAGCCGGATGTCGTGGACGATGCTGTCGTCGAACGGATCGATCTCTGTGGGGACAGGAGTCTGTGCTGCGGCAGGGTGAGCAGCCGAAACCAGACCCAACAGCATGAACAGTGCGATGGTCGCCGATGCAGGCGAGCTCATAGGATTACAGAGAGAATTGCAGCCGGAAAACATATGAAAAGAACGGCTCGAGCTTCAGGGGTTCCGCCGCGTCTGGAAACAGGGTGCCGACGCCGTTTTCTCGAATGACGTTCGCCTGAGCCCTGACCCACCGGTTGACATACCAGTTGATGCCGATGGTCCACGCGCCGTACGACACGGGCACCAGATTGGCCGCGCGCGGATGGCTTGCTGGTGCGATGTCGTCGGTCGCTCGTGATCGTCGGCTGCCAAATTGCAATTCCTCGTAGCGAGCCGCCAGCTCGAGGGCGCCGAAGCCCCCTTGAAAGAGCGGTCGCTGCGGTTCAACCCGTGCGTCTTTCCGTTCGCCCGTCGCGAGCCAGGTACCTGACATGTACCAGCCGTTCGAGACGAGCTCGGGCAAGTCTTCACCAAAAAGGCCCTGACCCTGGCGTTCGTCCTGCAGTCGAATCAGCTCGCCCTTGACCGAGAAGGGACCGGGCGTCCAGTTCAGGTCCATCCCAAGCCGCACGCGCGTGCCCTTCACGTACACGGGATCGAAGAACGATTCGCTGAACGTCGTCCGTCCTCTCAAGCCGTGCAGCCCCTCCGGGACACTGCCCATGGTCGTGTTCACACCGAGCTCCAGATCCTTGACGAGAGACTGCGGCGTCATTCGGCGAAAGGGCCGCACCGTCACACGTCCCGCCGCTGTGACATCGGCGCCGGGGTTCTCCTGAAAGCGGGATTTGTCCCCGTCGTGTTGGAACACGCCGGCCTCGTAGCCCAATCCTCGACCCCAGAAACGACCGTGAACGGCCACGCCGATATCGCGGCCGGGCGAAAGCAAATCGCCAATGCGGGACCGATAGACGAAATCGAGTCGCGTGGGGTTCGTCAGCTGGTCCATCCCGAACGGCATCTTGAATTTTCCGCTCCGAACCTGTGCGTTCCTGAAGTACTGAAAATCGATATAGACGTCACGCCAGGGGTCCTCTCTGCGAATCTCACGTTCAACCTGGAACTCGAAATGCTTCAGAAACACTCCCTCGACGCCGATACGTCGCCTGGTCAAATCGAACCCGTCGTTATCCCGAACGATATCTGGCGAGAGATTGTGAAAATCGCTCTGGAGCTTGGCCATGACATTGAAGCGCAGCGCATCACCGACGGTGAAACTCAACGGGTCCCGGTTGGCCGGCGTGTTTTCCTGCTGGGACGACTGAGCCGCGGCGGGAGCGGTCATCAAGCCCCAGACAAGTGCGGTGACAGGGAACACTCTGGCAGTCATGGCGCGTCAGAGACCTTTCTTGAGAGCTTCCCACGACACCGACTTGATGCCGGCTTCGGTATCGTTCATGAGGTGTGTGCTCACTTCCTCGAGCGACGCTTCAGGATCGAGGACGGCGCGGTACCGCACCGTGGTCTGATCACCGTGAGAAATTTCGAGCGGCAACACGCGCACGTGATGGCTGGCAAATACCTGTGCCACATGATCCTCAGGAAACGAACGGCAATTTGACACTAGAGCCACCTTCATGGAACGTGACACCTCACGGCCCGAACGATGCATCAGCAGCAGACAGCCGGCCAGAAAAAGGGTGCCGATCCCTGCGACGCTGATGAAGCCCAGGCCTGCGGCCATGCCGAGCGCCATCAGGAGGAACAGCACGGTGGCATCACGAGGATCGTCGATGGGTGTTCGAAACCTGATGATGCTCGCGGCACCAGCAATGCCGAACGCACGGGCCAGCGAGCCTCCAATGATGATCATCGTCAAGGCTCCCGAAACGCACAGCAGCACGTTTGCCTGCTCCATCGAGACCGTCAGCGGTTGATCGCGGCGCGTATAGCGCTGCACGAGTGTGATCAGGACGCCGATGAAGGCGGCGGCCAGGAGCTTGGCTCCTTCGGCCAGGGGGCTGATGATCGTCAGGCCCGGGTCGCCGCCGGCGATCCCTAGAGCGTTTGCTGGCTGTGACGCGTGTACGGCGGGCGAGTACCAGAAGCTTGCCAGCGCCAATAGGCCCAGGCCGAGAAGGCTGCCGGCAATGAGCCAACCCTGTCGCGTGCGGCGGAGACGAGCGGTTCTGGTCATAAATCTCACCGTTCATTCATAGTCAACGTCGCCGTGCGGCCAATCGAACAGTGGCCGCAAGGCTGTGACATGTCGCGGGTGTAGCGTCCGGCTTTAGTGACACGTCGCGGGTGTAGCGTCCGGCTTTAGCCGGACGTTTGATTGCATGAAAAAGGAAAAAAAGGAGGGGGTGACGGCAGGGGCGGGCCCGTTGACCCGCCCCTGTGGCGCGGCAGGGTTACGCCACTCGTGACGTGGGGTGTCGCCGATCCGAGTTGAGACCGTCCCAGAACACCTTCACGCCATCGAGCATCTTCACGCCGGCGTTCATGAAAGGTTCCTCCCGGAACTTTGGAGAATCATAGACGGCTCTCAGCTCGTCCCACGTGTGCTCTTTGTGCTGGCCCTCGATCTTGTCGTGCCATGTGAAAAAGGCGAGCGGCAGATCTGGCACCGCTGTGGCCTTGATCTTCTCCAGGCCGGCAATCAGCTCTTTCCAGAAACCGGCGGCAGCCCAATTCTCCACCGCAAATGCGGCACCCATCGCCTGGTTGTAGTCGTCGCTGCCATATAGCCGGAAGAGCTCGTCGCAGAAGTGATGCGTGCTCGCTGTTCCGTGACGCCGCTTGCCCAGGTCGTCGAACGTCAGACCGAGTGGGCGGCCGAACCTGAGCAGCCATTCGAAGTGTGCCGCCTGAAATCGGAACTTGCCGCCATCGACGGTTCCTTCGGTCGCCGCGAGCGCGGGGTCCCCTCCATCGTCGGTTGCCAACGGCGCAGCGACGTGGGAGTGCGTGTCGCCATGCCCGCCCTTGCTGTTATAGATGACACCCAACTCGTTCATCAGAATCTCTTTCGACTCGCGAGCCGATTCCAGCGTGTCGGCGTTAATCACGCGATTGAGTGCCGCCAGAAGGAACTGGTTCGAGAAGACGGAGAATTGCACGGTGAAATGACGCAAATGGTCGAGCGACATCTCGCCCCGCGAGAACCAGTTGGTGTATTCGTTCCTGGTCACGACCGCATGCTGCATGAATCCGTGCTCGATCGTATGTTTGAAGCCCTCGAAGTTTTTGCCAGACATGAAATCCTCCACGAGCGAGTAACAATGGCAGACCTAAAGGCCTGCGCTACGACCTGCGATCAGCAGGCCTAAAGGCCTGCGCTACTGAAGCCAACTGAACGGATACTTCTCATCCTCCACTGCCACAGCGTGTGTCGTGAGCTTGAGCGGCCGGAATGTGTCGACCATCACGGCCAGCTCGTCGGTGTGCGTCTTGCCGATCGATCCTTCGTACGCGCCGGGATGCGGACCGTGCGGGATGCCATTGGGATGCACGGTGAACGAGGCCGACTCGACGCCCCGGCGCGACATGAAATTGCCGTCGACGTAGTAAATCACCTCGTCGGAATCCACGTTGGAGTGGTTGTAGGGAGCCGGGATTGACAGTGGGTGGTAGTCGAACAGCCGCGGCACGAAGGAGCACAGCACGAAACCCGGCCCCTCGAAAGTCTGATGCACCGGCGGCGGTTGATGCACACGTCCCGTGATCGGCTCAAAGTCGGCGATATTGAACGCGAACGGCCACAGGTGCCCGTCCCAGCCCACCACGTCCAAAGGATGATGCGAGTAGTGATAGCGGGTAATGTGTCCTCGCGCTTTGACGCGGACCTCGAAGTCGCCCGTTTCGTCGTGCGTGACAAGTCTGTCCGGAGGCCGGATATCGCGCTCCGCGTATGGCGCACTCTCGAGGAATTGGCCGTACGGATTCACGTACCGCCTGGGCGGTTCGATATGGCCACCCACGCTTTCAACGATGAGCAATCGGTGCTCAACGCCGGCATCTGGCAACATTCGCCAGATGACGCCAGTCGGAATCACCAGATAGTCGCCGCGGCCGTAAGCGAGCGTGCCGAACTGGCTTTCGAGTGTTCCCGTGCCCTCGTGGACGAAGATCGCTTCGTCGCCGTGCGCGTAGCGGTACCAGTACGACATTGGATCGCGGGGCCTGGCCACAGAGATACAGACGTCTTCGTTGGCCAAGAGCGGCACCCGACCCTGGATCGCATCCCCCTGCGCGGGCAGATTTGCCGTGCGCAACAGCCGGTGACGCAGCGGACCCTGTTCCGCGTACGGCACGTCGGCCTTGCACGCGAGCTCGATCTGGCTGACTTTCGTAGGCGGACGCAGGTGGTAGAGCAGCGATTTGTTGCCCGAGAACCCGCGAAGCCCCATCACCTCTTCGTGGTACAGCGTTCCATCGGGTTGGCGGAACTGCGTGTGCCGCTTGTGTGGAATGTTACCGAGCTTGTAGTAGAAGCTCATAGGGAGTTTCACCCATATAGCGCGGACCCTTTAGGGTCCGCGACTCGCGGGCCTTGAAAGCCCGCGCTCCAGGTCCCGCGCGCCTGTTCGCGCTCGATGGCTTCGAACAGCGACTTGAAGTTGCCGGCACCAAAGCCGCGCGAGCCGTGCCGCTCGATGACCTCGAAAAACAACGTCGGCCGGTCCTGAACGGGCTGCGTGAAGATCTGAAGCAGGTATCCTTCGTCGTCGCTGTCCACCAAAATTCCCAGCTCCGCCAGCGTGTCGATGGGCTCGTCGATTTTTCCAACGCGCGCCTCGAGGTCCTCGTAATAGGTGGAGGGCACGCGGAGAAAGTCCACACCCTGCGCCCGCAGCATCGTCACGGTCTTGACGATGTCGTGGGTGGCGCAGGCAATGTGCTGAATGCCAGGCCCGCGGTAATATTCGAGATATTCCTGAATCTGCGATTTTCGCTTGCCGGTTGCGGGCTCGTTGATGGGGAATTTGATACGGCCCGTGCCATCCTGCATGACCTTCGACATCAGTGCTGAGGTACTCGGTGGTGATCTTCTTGTCGTCGAAATGCACGAGCTGGTTGAAGCCCATCGTATCGGCGAAGAAGTGGACCCACTTGTCCATGGCTCCCAGCTCGACATTGCCGACAATATGATCGATCGCCAGCAGCCCGACGCCGACATGAGCCGGCTGGTCTGAAGACCCGCCTCTACGGGAAGCGAGAGTTCCCGACCCGCCGACTGTCGCGACTGCACGGAAGCCGGGTGCGAACGTCCCGGCATAATCGTCGCGCTCGATGAACTTGAGGAGCGCGTCGCCGTACATGTGGATGGCGGCGTAACGCAGCACGCCGCTCTCGTCGGTGACCTCGGTCGGCGCAATGGCGGGCTCTGCGCCGCGTCGCGTGGACTCCTCGAACGCTTGAGCGACGTCGGGCACCTCGAGCGCAACGACGGCCACGCCATCTCCGTGCTCCGACGCGAATCGCGCGACCGGATGGTCTCCGCTCAGCCCCGTCGTGAGCACGAACCGGATGTCCCCTTGCTGCATGACGTACGACGCGACATCACGACAGCCTGTTTCGAGACCCCGGTACGCCGTATTCAGAAACCCGAAGCTGTGCGCATAAAAGGCGGCCGACTGCCTCGCATTGCCGACGTAGAGCTCGAGGTGGTCGACACGCTTGATGGGACAGAAATCCTGCATATAAGAAGGATAGCGAAACAAAAGAGGTCAGGCAAGTAATTAAAGATTACAAATTCAGTTGAATTGGTTATGAATAGGAACTAGCGTGGGTGGGCCACGGGAGGACCATTTGTCACAAAAACGTCAGCGATCACGGAGGGTGCCGGAGCCCAAGCCGGTCAAAAGGCCCCGGGTGGACGATCTGGACCGACGGCTGCTGGTCGAGCTGCAGGATAATGGCCGCGTCAGTAGTGCCGAGCTGGCGCGACGGTTCGACCTGTCGGGCCCGGGACTGCAAAAGCGGTTGCGGAGGCTCGAGCAGCAGGGGGTGATTCGGCGCTACACGACGCTTATCAGCCGCGAGGCCGTCGGGCTCGACCTCTTGTGCTTTGTCCACGTCGCGCTGGCCCATCACCGCCCCAACAGCGTCAAGCGGTTCCCCGACCGTGTGAGGCGCCTGCCGGAAGTGCTCGAATGTCACTATCTGACAGGAGAGGTGGACTATTTATTAAAGGTTGTCGTCGCCAACCATGACCGCCTGGAGCGGTTCCTGTTCGAGAAGCTCATGAAGGTCGAGGGCGTTGACCGGGTCCGCACCAGCATCGTGCTCAAAGAAATCAAAGCCTCGACGTCGTTGCCGTTATAGTGTCGGCGGGTTAGGAGGCTGGCGTCGATGGTCGAAGCGGTTCGAGCCCTTCTGCATGGGGTGGTCGACTACGCCGGGACGTTTCCGCCGGCCAAGCTCGAGCTGGCAGAGGCGCTGGCCACCTATGCGCGAGCGAGAACCGGGAAACACGCGTGGATGTTAGGGCGTTCGGTCATCCCGGCCTCTTTGCTGGCGGATTTCGTACGAGTTGCGTTGAACGGCGGGTCTCAAGACCCGCCGCTACAAAAGGGAAACGGCTCGCCATGGCCGCTAAGCCTCATCGCCAAAGGTGATGCCGGGGAGCGCGAGATGGTCGAGCGCTTCAATATGGAAAAGCGGGGAAGGGCTGTGATCGCGGCGCTGGAGTTTCCTCCGCTCTCGAACGCCGAGATCGATCAGATTGCGCGTCAGGCGCCCGACGGTGTGGAAATGTTTTTCGAGGTGCCCCTCGGGGAGGACTTTGCCGGACGAGTGGCAACCGTCGCCTTTCACGGCGCACGCGTCAAAATCCGCACCGGGGGCGTCGTGGCCAACGCATTTCCCGATGCGTCAGAGCTGGTCCGTTGCATGCGCGTGTGCGCCAACTCGCGGGTCGCGTTCAAGGCGTCGGCGGGTCTTCACCACGCCGTCTGCGGTCGATACGCTCTGACATACGAGGCGGATAGCGCTCTTGCCAGCATGTATGGCTTCCTCAATATCTGCGTGGCGGCAACGCTGGTTCACATGGGTGCGCCCGATACGACGGCGGTCGACGCGCTGCGCGAAGGGTCGGCCAAGGCCTTTGCCTTTACCCCGGGCGGCCTCGTCTGGCGGGACCGGACGCTTCGCACCACCGATCTGGCGGACGCGCGTCGCAGTTTTTTCCGGTCGTTTGGATCCTGTGCGTTTTCGGAGCCGGTCGAAGATCTCGAGCGATTGGGACTGATGGAGTAGACACACTCATGCGTGCGATTGATGACACCCACAATCCAAGATTGCGGAGTTGGGTAGAGTCGGCCAATTCGGACGAAACGGATTTTCCCATCCAGAATCTTCCGTTTGGAGTGTTTCGCCGACGCCACAGCCAGGAAACCGCGCGAGTCGGCGTGGCCATTGGCGATCAGGTTCTCGATCTCGCACGTTGTCGCGAGCTCGGATTGCTCGAGGGCATTGCGGGGGAGCTCCCACAAGCCGTGTCCGCGCACGTGCTGAACCCGTTGATGGCCCTGGGAGCGGCCGCGATGGGGCAGCTTCGGGCCCGGCTCATCAGGATCCTCGATGCGGAGCGCGGAGGCGGCGATCCGAATCTTCTCGTGCCGATGGATCAGGCCGAACTGCTCCTTCCGGTGGCGATTGGCGACTACACGGATTTTTATGCCTCGGTGTACCACGCCACCAACGTCGGACGAATCTTTCGTCCCGATAACCCGCTGCTCCCGAACTACAAGCACGTGCCGATTGCGTATCACGGTCGCAGCTCCTCGATCGTGGCGAGCGGGACCGATGTCACACGGCCGTCCGGACAATCGAAGGCGCCCGAGGCAGCACATCCGTCGTTCGGCCCATCCCAACGGCTCGACTACGAAACGGAGATCGGGGCTTTTGTCGGCGTGGGAAACGCGCTCGCCCAACCCATCGCGCTCGACGAGGCCGAGCAACACGTGTTTGGATTGTGTCTCCTGAACGACTGGTCGGCGCGCGACATTCAGGCATGGGAATATCAACCCCTCGGACCGTTTCTCGCCAAGAGCTTCGTGTCGACGATCTCCCCATGGGTGGTGACGCTCGAAGCGCTGGCGCCGTTTCGCAGTCCCGCGCTGGCGCGGCCTGAAGACGACCCGCGCCCACTGCCGTACCTGTCGTCGCCTACCAACGAGGAGATGGGAGGGATCGACGTCAGGGTAGACGTCTTCATCCAGTCGGCACAAATGCGCGAGCAGGGGCTCGAGCCGCTGCGCCTGAGCCAGAATTCGTTCCTGAACATGTACTGGACGGTGGCGCAGATGGTGACGCACCACACCAGCAATGGCTGCAACCTTCGCACGGGCGATCTGCTCGGCAGCGGAACCGTTTCAGGGCCGCACAACGATGCGCTCGGATGCCTGCTCGAGATCACCCGCCAGGGCGCTGTCGAATTACCGACAGGAGAAACGCGCCGGTTTCTGCTCGACGGCGACGAGGTGATTTTACGTGGGCACTGCGAGCGAGAGGGGTACCGTCGCGTTGGTTTCGGGGAGTGTCGCGGAACGATCGTGGCGGCGGTCTCGCCATGAAGCTTCACAAAGTCCTTTTCGACGAGCTGTGGAACGAGGGCGTCCGCCAGGTATTTGGTATTCCCGGGGACTACGTACTGAACCTCTACGAAGCGTTCGAAGACGATGGGCGGTTCCGTCTTGTACGGTTGAGCCACGAGCCTGCCGTGGGATTTGCAGCAGACGGGTCGGCGCGCATGACCAACGGGCTCGGTGTCTGCTGCGTCACGTACGGCGCCGGCGGCCTCAACATGATCAATTCGGTTGCCTGCGCCTATGCCGAGGAATCGCCGCTGATCGTCATCTCAGGTGGTCCCGGACGGCTCGAAAAACGATCGGGCGTGCACATCCATCATGAGGTCAAGAGCTACGAATCGCAGTTCAACATCTATAAGGAGGTGACAGCGTTTGGCGCGATTGTCGACGACCCGCAAACGGCTGCCAGCCAGATTCGTAAAGCCATTGATGTGGCGCTGCAGTGCAAGCGCCCCGTCTATCTCGAAATCCCACGCGATATGGTGTTTGCCGACATCACCGTGCCTGCCGAGGTCGAATACCTCGATCTGAAAATTGACGAGGGGGCAGTCCGGGAGGCAGCCCAGGAAATTGTCGGTCAGCTCAATGCCGCCACCAGTCCAGTCCTGATCGTCGGTGTCGAGGTCCACCGCTTCCAGTTACGCGACCAAATCATGGGTCTGGCCGAACACCTGAACGTGCCGGTTGCCTCGTCGTTCCTGGGGCGTGGGGTGTTTCCAACCCGTCATCGGCAGTTCATCGGCACCTACCTGGGGGTCGTGTCACCACCGGCGCTGCGGCAGATCGTGGAAAAGTCCGACTGCCTGCTGCTGCTGGGAGAACTGATCAGCGACGTCAGCCTCGGAGTCTCGGCCGATTGCCTGCGCGAATCGAACCTCATCATCTGTGCCGGGCGCGAGGTGCTGATCAGACATCATCGCTATCAGAACACGCCGCTCGGGCAACTCATCGAGCGGCTGCTCGGAGCGCCCGACTTCCGTCCCAAGATGCAGGTCGTCCGTGCGCTCGGGACCGATCTCTCCCCCGAAGTGCTCGACCCGTATCAGGAAGACGAACCCATCAAGGTCCGGCATGTCATCCGCGTCATCAATCAGTTTCTGGAGGAGCATCCGGAGGTCCCCGTCGTGTCCGACACCGGCGACTGTTTGTTTGCGAGCGTGGACATCCGAGCCAACGAGTGTGTGGCGCCCGCCTATTACGGGACGATGGGCTTTGCGATACCTGCGGCCCTGGGGGTTCAGATTTCGAGCGGCCGACGCCCGCTCGTGCTGGTCGGTGAGGGCGCGTTCCAGATGACCGGCAGCGAGATTTCGCACGCGCCACAGTACCGACTGCAACCCGATCATCGTGCTCTTCAACAACGGCCGGTGGGAAACGCTTCAGGCATTCTTTCCTGACGCGCAATACAACGACACGGTCGAGTGGCCGTTTGCAAGGCTCGCGGAGATCTGGGGGGGCCGCGGGTTTACCGCACGCACGCCAGGCCGGCTCCGCGCCACGCTGGCCGAAGCATTCGAGGAGAAGCGTTTTACGCTCATCGAGGTTCCGCTCGCAAAAGGGGACGTGTCGCCGATTCTGCGCGGGTTCGTCAAAGCGTTCCAAAAAGAAGGTGTATGTGTCGTAGCGAAAAGGGGTCGGGAGTCTTTTTCTCGGTGATCGGGAAAAAAGACTCCCGACCCCTTTTCGCTCTGTGATAAAAGCGTGGCATCCCGGCAAGGAGGGGGCGGCATGCGGAAGCGGAATTTCCACGTCGGCGCAGCTTTCCTCATCGTTGTGACTGCCCTCAGCATCGGCCACGTGCTGCTGGCCCGCGCGGTTGCTCGGCAGGCGCCCAAGGAAGTCCGGGCGCCAATGTTCGAGGTTGACCCTCTGTGGCCCAAACCGCTGCCCAATCACTGGGTGCTCGGGTCGGCGATCGGTGTGTCGGTCGATGCCGATGACCATGTCTGGATCATTCATCGAAGCTCAGCGACGCTTGCCAATAACGAGAAGGGGCTGGAGCTCAAGCCGCCGACGGGTGACTGCTGCATGGGCGCCCCACCGGTCCTCGAGTTCGATCAGGCCGGCAACCTGCGACGGCACTGGGGAGGCCCGGGCCAGGGGTACGAGTGGCCGCAGTCGAACCACGGCATTACCGTTGACTACAAGGGCAACGTCTGGGTGGGTGGCAACGGCGAAAAGGATGCCCACGTCCTGAAGTTTACGAAAGAGGGGAAGAACCTCCTGCAGGTGGGACGCATTGGCGGCAACACGGGCAGCAACAGTCTCGAGAACTTCGGACGGGTTGCCAAGATCTTCGTGGATCCAAAGACCAACGAAGCGTACCTTGCCGACGGCTACCTCAACAAGCGCGTGGCCGTCATCGATGCCGACACCGGAAAGCTCAAGCGCTACTGGGGCGCGTACGGCAACAAACCCGACGATACCCCCCTCGGTCCCTACAATCCGGATGGACCGCCTTCCAAGCAGTTCCGCAACCCCGTGCATTGTGCCGAGCTCTCGACCGACGGGCTTTTGTATGTGTGCGACCGCCAGCACGATCGGGTTCAGGTGTTTCGCGCCGACGGGACGTTCGTCAAGGAAGGCTTTATCGCAAAGAAAACCTTGGGGTCGGGCTCAACATGGGATCTCACCTTTTCGAGGGACCCGCGACAACAGTTCCTGTACGTCACCGACGGTGTCAATGCCAAGGTCCACATCCTCGACCGCGAATCGCTCCAGGAACTGACGAGCTTCGGCGATGGCGGGCGACAGCCCGGTCAGTTCTACGGTGCGCACAGCATCGCGACGGACTCGAGAGGAAACATCTACACCACCGAGACCTACGAAGGAAAACGCGTCCAGAAGTTCGTCTTCAAGGGACTTGGACGGGTCACCAAGCAGGATCAGGGTGTTCTGTGGCCCTCCGAGCGATAGCTCTTTCAACGACCACGGATCGAGACACACGCCATGTCGCACGCAGGGAATCCGGCCGACGCGCCGGGCGTCAATCGATGGCTCCAGCTGGCTGCGGCGGTGATTGCCATGATGGCCATCGCGAACCTCCAGTACGCCTGGACGTTGTTCACGCTGCCATTGTCCGAGGCGCTCGGGGCCAGGCTCTCGGCCATTCAGCTGACGTTTACGCTGTTCATCCTGGCCGAAACGTGGCTCGTGCCGGTCGAGGGCTATCTCATCGATCGCTTCGGCGCGCGAGCGGTCGTCACGATTGGCGGCGTGCTGGTCGCGATGGGATGGGTTGGCTCGGGATACGCCCTGTCTCTGTCGGCCCTGTACTTCTGGTACACGCTTGGCGGGGTGGGCGCCGGCGCCGTGTACGGGGCCTCGATTAGCACGGCACTCAAGTGGTTTCCCGACCGACGCGGTCTGGCCGCCGGGTTGGCCGCCGGCGCGTACGGCTTTGGCACGGCGCTGACCATCCTGCCCATCCAACGGATGATCGATACGAGCGGCTACCAGTCTGCGTTCATTACCTGGGGCTTCATCCAGGGCGCGATCGTCATGCTGATGGCGCAGATCTTCAGACAGCCTGCTGCGGGCTGGAAACCCGCCGGATGGACACCACAGATGTCGAATGTCGCCCAATCCACACGTAGCTACACGCCGATCGAGATGGTGAAGACCACAACCTTCTGGACGATGTACTTGATGATGACGATGGTGGCGTTCGGCGGGCTGATGGTGACGGCGCAGCTGCGGCCCATTGCGGCGATTTATGGGATGGACAAGACCGTGGTCTGGTTTGGCGTCACCGCCCTGGGCCTCGCACTGATCCTCGATCGCATTCTGAACGGCATCACGCGACCATTCTGGGGCTGGGTCTCCGATCACATCGGCCGCTACAACACGATGGCGATCGCGTTCACACTCGAAGCCATCGGCATCTTTGCGCTGCTGCAGCTGGTGGATCACCCCATGGCGTTCGTGCTGCTCTCGGGGTTCGTTTTTTTCGCGTGGGGTGAAATTTACTCACTCTTTCCAGCGGCCATTGGCGATGTGTTCGGTCCGAAATATGCCACCACGAATTACGGTCTGCAGTACACGGCCAAAGGGACTGCCTCGATTTTTGCGGGGTGGGGCGCGGCCATGCTGGTCGAGCAGTGGGGATCGTGGGAGCCGGTCTTCTGGGTGGCGGTCGTGTGCGATCTCCTCGCGGCGTCCCTGGCGTTCTTCTGGCTGAAGCCGATCGTGGCGCGACTCACCAGTCAGGCAGCCCGCGACGTCCACGCGCGCGAGGCCAAGGCACGTCCCGCAGAAGTTGTTTAAAGGATCTGGTGAATGTTCTACGGCAGGAGCGGTTCTGGAATCGCGGCCCCGTCTTTTCTGGGATCTGACGCACCGTAGTTGATGCGCGCGTCGAAGTCCCGCAGCACAGCCTGACCCCCGCCCATCGATCCGGAGAAATCCGCATGTAACTCGATCTGGTGCCCCTTGGTCCGCAGGGCGCCGAGGACCGTGTCGGGAATCCGCGATTCTACGGCGACATCACAGCCCGCAAACGTCAGCTTCGTGAAGCGTGCCGCCTCCATGGCTGCCTGAATGTTCATGCCGTGGTCGACGAGGTTCGAGACAAACTGTACGTGCGCCTGCGACTGGTTCCACCCGCCCATGATGCCAAATGCAATCCGGACGTTGTCGCGGGTCATGAACGCCGGGATGATGGTGTGCTGCGGCCGCTTGCGGGGTGCCACAGCATTGGGGTGTCGAGGATCGCTGCTGAAGAGCGTCCCGCGATTGTGGAGCACAAAGCCGGTCCCGTCGGCGACCAGTCCAGAGCCGAACTCGCTGTAATTGCTCTGAATCAACGACACCATGTTGCCCTCGCGATCGACCACGCTCAAATACGTGGTATCGCCAGCGGAGGCAGGCACCGGGGCCGCAGGGACGCGGCAATTGGCCGAATTGGCGTCTATCAGCCGGGCCCTGGCGTCGGCGTGTGTTTTCGAGAGCAGGGTGGCAAGTGGCGCTTTGCTGAACCTGGGATCGCTCACATGCCGCGCCATGTCCGCATACGCGAGCTTCTTGGCTTCGATCATCGTGTGGAGCGCGGCAACGGAGTTGTGGCCGTACTCGCGAAGCGGATACCTCTCGAGGATGTTGAGCATCTCCAGCGCGGCAATGCCCACGCCGTTCGGGGGCAGCTCGTGCACCGTCCAGCCACGATAGGTGGTTGAGACGGGCTCGACCCATTCCGCCGAGAACTCTGCAAGATCGGACGCCGTAATCGTGCTTCCTTGTTTCTCCAAATAAGGGAGGAGACGTTTGGCGACGTCACCTTTGTAAAACGCGTCAGGGCCGTGGGCTGCAATCTGACGGTACGTCCAGGCCAGGTCCGGGTTTCGAAAGAGCTGACCGACCCGGGGCGCGCGTCCGTTGGGGAGATACGTGCGGGCTGCTCCCGCATCGAGCTGCAGTCGCGCTTCCGCATCGGCCCAGTCAGCGGCGGTTATTTCAGCCACGGGAAAGCCTTCGTCCGCGTGTCGAATGGCCGCGGCGAGAATCTCGGAGAGCGGCTTGCGACCAAACTTGTCGCGCAGGAGTCCCCAACCCGCCGTTGCGCCCGGCACCGTGACGGCATGGATACCGTTGACGCCCCCGAGCCCCTGGGTCTCGAGCAAACCAATCGTGAGACCCGACCCGGCCCAGCCGCTGGCATTGACGCCATGAAGCTGACGCGTCTTGGCGTCGTACACGATGGCGAACAGATCGCCGCCCACACCGTTCATATGCGGCGCGACCACGCCCATCACGGCGTTGGCGGCCAGCGCGGCATCGACGGCATGGCCGCCGCGAGCCAGGATCATCGCCCCCGCCTGCGACGCAAACGGATGCTCGGTGGCGACAATTCCAAGCGAGGAAACGGTCATCGACCGCGCTTGAGAACGACCCGGGAGCTGTGGTTGAGGAGAGCTTTGCGCGCGCACGTTAAAAACCGCCGCGGCAACTAACGCAACCGCGAAGAATTGCAGAATGGCAGAATTGCAGGATTGCAGAAAGGAAGGTCGGAAGAACCGACTGAACGATTGAAAAAATGCGAGCACGTAGTGCTTCCCCTTTCGGCGCATTCTCCATGCCTTTCCGCAATCCTGCAATCCTTTCTGCAATTCTGCAATCCTGCAATTCTGCAATTGAGGGATTATCTCCCCGGATCGAGATCCCTCATGACCACCTGAAGCACCTGACCGGCCAGACGAGCCTCGCGCTCGGAAATCGTCACGTCGGGCCTCAGCTGGCCGGTTGCATCCGCCAGCCCGCGGTAGGTTCGCGCGGTCGGCGGCAGCCGGGCGCAGGCCCCGCGAATCAGTCCCTGTTGTTCAGCGGCGGCAATACGAGTCTCGAACGACCACTCGCGGACATTCCCGGCGTGCGCATGTTCGAGCGCGTCGGTGAGAATGGCTTCGAGCACGCTGCAGGACGTGACCAGAGCCCGGCCGAAATCTCCGTTCGCGAGCGCGGTCCGGCTCTCCAAATAGGCCTGTTCGAGGATCGGACCGAGCTCGGGATCGTGCACGAACTCGAAGCGCCTGACCTGCGGCGCGGCTTCAGCGGCTCGACTGACGTGCGTCGTTGACGGCTGACTGTCGACTGGCGACTGTTGACTGTTGACTGCGATGACCGCCCGCTCGAGGACGCTGAGAATGCGGTTGACAATGTCGGTGATGGAAGCCTCTTCGACCACCCCGCCGGCCGTCGATCGAACGAGAAACGCGTGACTGAATTCACGGGCCAGCCAGTGGGCCTTGCTGCCCCCGGAAAGCTGACTCACGACGGCGGCACAGTCCCGCTGCCAGATACGCGTCTCGGCCTGAGTGCCGTGTGACGCCTCGACAGCCAGCGCGTCGCGGAGTTCCTGCCCTCGACGGATGAGGGAGGTTAGTTGAAGGTCAAAGGTCAAAGGTCAAAGGTCAAGGGTCAAAGGTCAAAGGTCAAAGGTAAAAGTCAAAGGTCAAAGGTTGAGATAGTGCCAAAGAGACCATCTCAGGCGTAGGCTTATTGATCGAGGTGCTGGCGGCTGAGCAGTTCGGCAATCTGATCGATGTGTTCGTGCATGGCGCGCGCGGCGGCATCGGCATCCCGGCGGTTGAGTGCCGCAACGACCGCTTCGTGCCCGCGGATCGACCGTTCGGGGCGGCCCTGCTGCTTCAACGTCAGCTTGCGCGATTCCACCAGCAGATCGTTGAGGGTTTCCATGATGCGCTCCACGATGTGATTGCGCGTGGCGCGGGCGAGGGCGGCGTGAAAGGCCGTGTCCTCTCGGATGGCGGAGCGGCCGGCCTTGATCTGACGCCGCTGCGCTTCGAGAATGCGCGTCAGGTTCTGAAGGTCCTCGTCGGTGACGCGCGTGGCGGCGACTCGCGCGACGGCGGGCTCGAACATGCGGCGCACGTCCATCAGTTCTTCCTGCAGGTCTCGTCGATACGTCAGCACTGAAGCCAGCGGCGTCACGAGCCGGTCGAGCGTCAACTCGTGCGGAAACGTCCCCTGTCCGTGTCGGGTCTCGAGCAAGCCAATCATTTCGAGGATGCGGAACCCGTCTCGAATCGTGCCGCGGCTCACGTGGAACCGTTCGGCGAGCACGCGTTCGGAGGGCAGCGCCCGTCCAGGCTGGAACGTTCCGTCGAGAATGAATTCGCGCACGCGGTCGGCAATTTCCTCGGCCACGCGCGTTTTCTTGATGGGGACGATGCGATTGATCGATCCGATCGCCGTCAATATGCGCCGTTTTTCGGCGCGCCGTCGCCGGGTCGGGCGCTTGACACTCCCTGGGAAGGGTGCGAGACTGGACCCCTTAACTGGTTGGACCACTGGGCCAGTTTAACACAAGGTCAAAAGTCAAAGGTCAAAGGTTAAAGGTCAACGGTCAACGGTCGAAAGTTAAAAGGTGACGTTGGAATTCACCGTAACCGGCTCGCCGACACACGTGGCCCGCACGATTGAGGCGTACGCGCAGGACGAGCGCAGCGTGAACGCCATCGTCGTGCCTTGGGAGAGCGACGCCTCAACGCTCAGCATGTCGGTGACCTCCGTCAAGATTGACGGTTGGGCCATCGAGCATACGAATCTGGGAACGATTCGGCTGACCGATTTGCACGACGACCGCACGCTCGTGCGGTTTGCCCCCGACGAACCGGCCCATCCCGACAAGCCGCAATTGACCGCGCTGTTCGATCGCTTTGCGCAACAGGTTCAAGGCCGACTTGCGGCTGCGCCATGACGTCTGATCCGACCGATCACAACGTCGCGGCACCCACCGACGCGATACCTCAGACGGGGACGGTCACGCTGCGCGTGGCCGAAGCGCGAGTCGAAGACATCGGTCACGCCATCGCGAGGCTCGCGTCGACCGATCTCGTCCGCCTCGGCGCCAGGCCGGGTGACGTGCTCAAAATCACCGGCCGCACGGTCGCGGTGGTGCGTGCCGAGCTGAACGCGAACGCGGATCACGCCGATCCGAACGCGGATCACGCAAAGCCGGCGGAGCCGGCCCACGCGGCGCGTTCTGACCTGGTTGTCGGTGTGATTCAGATTGACGGCACTGTCCGGAGCAACTGCGGTGCGGGATTGCAGGAATTGGTATCGGTCGTGCGAACCGACCACGCGCACGCGGTGTCGGTGCGTTTATCGGGCTTGTGGGTTGGACCGGCGCCAGCCGTGATCGCTCCAGAGCGCGTCCTGGAGGACCTGGTTGGTGTGCCTGTCATGACCGGCTGCGTCGTGCGTGTCCCGACATTTGCCAAAGCCGTCAATTTTCAAGTGGTGCGCACGATTCCAGCCGGACCGGTTGTCATCGGTCCCCGCACGGATATCAGGGTTGTCGAAGGCGAGCCGACCCTGGTCCGGGCACCTGCGGTCTCCTACGAAGATATTGGCGGGCTGGAGCGCGAAGTCGGTCGCGTGCGTGAGATTGTCGAGCTGCCGCTGAAACACTCGCGCATTTTCGAGCGGCTGGGAATTCTCCCACCGAAAGGTGTCCTGTTGTACGGTCCGCCGGGGACCGGCAAAACGCTGCTCGCACGCGCGGTGGCGGCCGAGAGCCGCGTGCACTTCATCCACCTGAACGGCCCCGAGATCATGCGCAAGTTCTACGGGGAAAGCGAAGCCAAGCTGCGCGAGGTCTTCGAGGAAGCGGCCCGTCGCGCGCCGGCCATTCTGTTCATTGACGAAATCGATGCGGTCGCACCAAAGCGCGCCGAAGTCACAGGGGAGGTCGAAAAACGGGTCGTTGCGCAGCTGCTGAGCCTGATGGACGGCTTCGTCTCGCGCGGTCAGGTCATCGTCATTGGCGCCACCAACATTCCGGAAGTGCTCGATCCGGCGCTTCGCCGCCCGGGGCGCTTCGATCGCGAGATTGAAATCGGCGTGCCGAATACGCAGGCGCGGCTTCAGATTTTGAAGATCCACACGCGCGCGATGCCACTCGGTCCTGATGTGTCCCTGGACGAGATTGCCGAACATTCGCATGGCTTCGTGGGCGCCGATCTCGAGGCGCTCTGTCAGGAAGTCGGCATGATTGCCCTGCGGCGGTTTCTCTCCACCGCCCCAGTCGTGTTGCCAGGTGCCACAACCGCCATGACACCGGCGTTCGAGCGCGACGGTGTCGGGTCGGCAGATCTGGCGGCGCTCCAGGTCACACGCGACGATTTCGTTGCCGGCCTCAAGGAGGTCGAGCCGAGCGCAACCCGCGAGTTCTTCATTGAAAAGAGCAGCGCGACCTTTGCGTCGCTGGGGGGACTGAACGATGTCAAGCGACTGCTCGACGCGGTGGTTGAGCATTCGCACATGCGCGACGACATTTACGAGCGTGTCGGCCTTCAGCCCCCGCGTGGCATCCTCTTTGTGGGCCCTTCGGGAACTGGAAAGACGGCCATGGCCCGGGCGCTCTCAGGCGAGAAGCAGATTCCGTTGATTGCGATTGACGGCCCGCAGCTCTATTCAAAATGGCTGGGAGAATCGGAAAAGGCGCTGCGCGAGGTGTTCAAGAAAGCCCGGCGCGCCGCGCCGTGTATTTTGTTTTTCGACACGGTTGACGCGGTCGCCCCGAAGTTCGGGGCCGATCAGTTCGGTACCGATGTGTACCAGCGGATTCTGAGCCAGCTGTTGCGTGAGATCGACAACCTGCGCGACGTCAAAGGCGTGATTCTCCTGGCGGCGACCAACCGGTCCGAGCGCGTCGAACCGGCATTGTTGCGCAGCGGACGGTTCGACTATATCGTTCCGTTTGCAAAACCAGATGCCGACGATCGGGCCGCGATCATGCGGTTGTGCTGCCGTCAGGTGCCGGTGGCGCCGGACGTCGACATGGCCGAGCTTGCGGCGCGCATGGACGGGTTAACGGGGGCAGACGTGGAAAGCCTTTGCAAAAAGGCGACGCTGCTGGCCATTGCCCAGTTTCAGCAGGGTGGCCGGAACGCCCCATTCGAGGTCCGACGGGCCGATTTCGACGCGGTATTGACGTCGGGCTGAGAGGCTTTACCACAGAGGTCACAGAGGTCACAGAGTAGGTTTGGATTTTCTCTGTGCCCTTTCTGTGAAATCGGTCGCGTGGGCCGGACGAATTGCTGACGAAGCGGCAAGGCGTTGAGGAAAGATCCGGAGCGTCAGCGACGGCAGCGCGTGGGGGTGGGGCCCCACGCGAACTATTAGAAAGATGACTATGGCATATACCGAACTTACTGTATGGACACGCGGCATCGTGATGGACAAAGAGGGCCGCGACATCGTCAATTCCGTGGCGGCGTCGGGCCGGCTCGAAGGGAAATTCACGCAGGCGATGGAAAACTACGTGGATAACCCCGATCGCACGAACGCTCCCACGCGAAAGTACTGTCGCGTCAGTGACAGCGAAATCGAGAACGCGCTCACGTACGAAAACGAACATCCCAATATCGTGGTCCTGGTCGAGCAGACCATGGTCAAAGGATGGGATTACATGCGTGGCATGCCTCTTGGGGGCACGCTCATCATCAATACGCACTATTCCCCCGACTACATGCTGCGCTTCGTCCCGGGCCCCGAGCGGCTGGCCCAGCTGGTCTGCGTGGATGCTGCAAAGCTTGCGGATCACAAGTGGCTGTACTATCGGCTTGGTGAGCTGGGGCTCGACCGGCTGTCAACCGAAGGCGCGGCTGAACGCAGCAAGGCCATTGCGCCCGACATTGCCGCCCCGCTGATCGCGGCTGTCGTCAAAACGACCGGCATCGTCAAACTCGAGACGATTCAGCCGATGATTACCAATCAGGGAGCGTTTGAAGCTGGGCTCAACCAGTTGCAGATCCTGCCGCTCAATCCCGTGGCGGCCTAAAAACATGAAATTGCAGAATTGCAGGATTGCAGAATTGCAGGAAGGGATTGCAATAAGTCCTTCCCGCCTTCCTTTCTGCAATCCTGCAATTCTGCAATCCTGCAATTAGGAGACAAGAATCGAATGTCAACAAAAGGCACTCATATTCCAGATTGGCTGCAAGTGCCGTTTGCCGGCATTACGCCGGCGCCTTCGCAGGAACAGGGTCAGGATCTGTTTCCAACCGGCAACTGGCGCAGCATGCGACCCGTGTACCGCGACAAGATGCCCCCGTGCAACAACGCATGCGGGACCAACGAAAAGATTCAGGGGTATCTCGATCTCGTCAAGCGCGGCAAGTATCTCGATGCGTACGCGCTCATCAAGGAGGACATGCCGTTCCCTTCGGTGACCGGCCGCGTGTGTTATCACCCGTGCGAGCAGGCCTGTAACCGCGGCCAGTACGACGAGGCCATCTCCATTCGGGCCGTCGAGCGATTCCTGGGCGACCTGGGCCAGGCGCTGTCGAAGGATGTCGTCAAGGCTGGCCCGTCGAACGGACGCACCGTCGCCATAGTCGGCTCGGGTCCGGCCGGGCACAGCGCCGCGTACCAGCTGGCGAGACTGGGGTACACGGTCACGATTCTGGAAAAGTCACCGAAAGCGGGTGGTCTCAATCGCGGCGGCATACCGGATTGGGTGCTCCCGCAGCACGTGCTCGATCGGGAGATCGAGCGCCTCGTCGAGCTCGGCGTCACCATCAAGACCAACACCGAGGTCGGAAAGGACGTCACCTGGGACGATTTACGTAACAACTACGACGCCTGCGTCCTGGCGGTGGGGCTGACCGAACCGAACAGTGTGCGAGCCGAGGGGGAAGACAAGGATGGCGTCCACTATGGTCTGCCGTTCCTTCGCGACATCGGCATGGGGTCGTCTACGGTCACGCTCGGCCCCAGGGTGGCCGTGATTGGTGGCGGCAACACGGCGATCGACTGCGCCCGCGAGGCACTCCGGCAAGGCGCCCAGGAAGTGACGATGATCACGGTCGAGACGACGCCGGAACAGATGCCGTGCGTTCCTGAAGATCTGCACGACATGCTTGAAGAAGGTGTCGAGCTGCTCCACGGGCGCGCAATGACCGCCGTCGTCGGCAACGGGAAGGTGGAAGCGCTCCAACTAAATCCCGCCCGCTTCAGCGGCGCTGTCAATGCATCGCCGATCGATATCGATCGCAAAGCAGCCCCGGAGCGGTTCGCGGTGGACAACGTGATTATTGCCGTCGGTCAGCACGCGTCGCTTGGTTGGCTGCCGGAGGAATTCAAGAACGAACGCGGAACCATCACGATTGACCGGTTCGGACGTCTCGGCGACACGAACGTGTTTGCGGCCGGCGACATCGTGCAGCTCGCCTCGGGTCAACCGTTGATGGTGGTGAATGCGGTCGGCGACGGAAAGCGTGTGGCCTTCAACCTCGACAAGGTGCTGCGAGGACAGCCGCTTCAACCCCGCACGATTCCGCTCGACGTGATCAGCGATTTGAACCGCATGAACATGACGTACTTCCCGCACTTTCCGCGGGTGCAGCAGGCCATGTTGCCGCCGCCAAGCCGGCGGCGGACGCAGGAGGAAGTCATTCTCGCGTTCAGCGAGGAGCAGGCCGTGGAAGAGGCAAACCGCTGTTTCAGTTGCGGTACCTGTAATGCCTGCGACAACTGTTACCTCGTCTGTCCCGAACCGTGCATCGTTCGACTGGATCGATCGAACGGCCTTTACAAAATCCTGGTGGACTACTGCAAGGGATGCCGCGTGTGCATCGAAGAGTGTCCGACGGGGTGCCTCGAAGGGGTGCCGGAGCTGGATTTCGACACGGGCGTGGTGCGAATGGACACGGCCTTCGCGATCACACCGGGGTTACACGGCCGGCAGGCCGAGGAGCTCAGGAAGCTTCCTGAGCGGCCTCCGAAGGATATTGAAAACTGGCGGTAGCGCCTGCGGCCCGCGCGAGGCGCCGGAGGGAAGCGCGGCGAAGCCGCGTCGCCGAGCGCGAGCGAGCGGGGGTGGGGCCCCGCGAGCACTAAGAAAAGCAGACCGCGAACGGAGTGAGCCCATGGCCACTGTGGTTGAGAAGAAAAAGAAAACGGTACGGATCAACGGGTGCGTCGCAGCCGCGCAGGCGGCCAAGTATGCGGACGTCGACGTCATTACGGCGTATCCGATTCGTCCCTACACCGCCACGATGATGGCGCTCGCGCAGATGGTGGCCAACGGTGAGCTCGACGCCGAGTACATCGTGGCCGATAGCGAGCACTCACAGCTGAGCATTGCCCATGGCGCCTCGTCGAGTGGGGCACGCGTGTTTACCGGCAGCTCAGGCGTCGGGGTGCAGTTTGCCTACGAGTTGTATTCGCCGATTTCGGGAAGCCGGATGCCCGTTCAGATGATGATTGCCGACCGGACGCTCGATCCTCCGGGAGATTTCGGCTCGGAGCATACGGATGCGCTGTCCACGCGGGATATGGGGTGGCTGATGGGTTGGTCCTGCAACGCGCAGGAGGCGTTCGACAATCATCTGATGGCGTATCGCATTGGCGAAGACCCGCGGGTGTTGTTGCCTCAAATGGTCTGTCAGGATGGATTCTTCGTGTCGCATATCACGAGCGACGTCGAGCTGCCCGATCCAGGTCAGGTCAAGGAGTTCCTGCCGCCCTACAAGCATCCATACCCGCTTGATCCGCGTCATCCGGTGTCGCACGGGCCGCAGATCATGCCCGAGCAGGGTCCGCCGCTCCAATTGGAGCGCGCCCGCGCGATGGAAGGGTCGGTGCCCGTCATCGAGCAGGTTCACGACGAGTTTGCCAGGATCTTCGGCCGCCGGTACGATCCCTGGATCGAGGAGTTCATGACCGACGGCGCTGAGGTCGTGTTCTTCCTGCAGGGCGGCCACGGCGTGACAGCGCGCTACGCCGTACGGCACATGCGTGAGCGCGGTGCGAAGGTGGGTCTGGTACGACTGCGGACGATTCGGCCTTACCCGACCGATCGCCTGCGCGATGTCCTCGGCCGGTTCAAGGTTGTGGGTGTGGTTGAGACCAACATGGGGCTCGGCAGCGTCAGCAGCGGCGGGGTGCTTTATGCTGAAGCCTGCGCGGCGCTTTACGAGAGCGCCCATCGACCGCTGGTCATGTCGTTCATGGCCGGGATGGGGGGCGAAGCGATCGTGCTGAAGGAATTCTATTGGATGACGCAGAAGATGCTGGAAGCGCAAAAGCGCGGCACGATCGAGAAGCGTACCCATTGGGTGGGGTTTGAGGAGTAAAGGTCAAAGGTCAAAGGTCAAAGGTCAAAGGTCAAAGGTTGAATTACTGACTAGTGGCCTGTCGGTTCAGCAAGTCACGAAGTGGATCGGCGGTGGAAGCAAGATCCGGAGCGTAAGCGACCCTTCGACAGGCTCAGGGTCGTCCTGAGCGGAGTCGAAGGACGACGGCAACGCGTGGGGGTGCCGCCTTCGCCAAGGCTACGGCGAGCCTCGCCGGAGCTCGAAGAGCGTAGGCGGGGGGCCCCACGCGAACTAATAAATGGAGATCATCCATGCCAGCCATTGAAATCCAGCGGCAGATGCTGCCGCTTCTCGGCAGTCCGAACCAGGGGGCGCGTTTTTACAATCCGGATCTGCCGCAGACCGAGCCGTTCGTTCCTGGCCACCGCACGTGCGCCGGCTGCGGTCCGTCCATTCAGTACCGGATGACGAGCAAGGCCGCGGGCGACAACTCCATTCTTGTGGGGCCCACCGGCTGCATGTACGTGGCCAACAGCTCGTATCTGTGCACTCCTTACAATGTGCCCTGGGCGCACACCCAGATTGGCAGCGCCGGCAGCTTCACCGCAGGTGTCGCCGCCGCGTACGAGGCCCTGATTCGAAAAGGGAAGTGGTCGGGCGCGTTTCCGAACATCATCTGCGAGGCCGGTGACGGCAGTGCATCCGACATCGGACTGGCCTCAATCTCGGGAGCGCTGTATCGCAATCACGACTGCCTGATCATCTGCTACGACAACGAACAATACGCGAACACGGGCATTCAGGCGTCGTCCCGCACGCCGTACGGCGGCATGACGACATTCTCGCCGCCCGGGCCAATGATTCCGGAGGCCAAGAAGCTGTTTCCGAAAGACCTGGCGCGCATGATGGCGGCCGGTCACCCGCACTGCTATGTGGCAACGGCAAGCGTGGGGTATCCGATCGATCTCATGAACAAGGTGCGCAAAGGGCTCAACCAAAAAGGCGCTTCGTTCCTGATGGTCTACACGCCCTGTCAGAAGGGCTTTGTGTACGAAACCCCGCGGTCGATCGATCTCGGTCGGCTGGTTGTCGAGTGCGGGCTCTATCCGATCTGGGAATGGGATCCCGAAAAGCGCGCGTACGACTACACCTTCCGCCCGCAGACCATGCGCCCCGTTTCGGAGTATTTGAAGTTGCAAGGGCGGTTCGGTCATCTCCATGCCGAGCACATTGCGACGTTGCAGAAGTTTGCCAACCAACAATGGGGCATGATGGGCGTCGCGCTGCCCGATGCACTGGTTCGCGCGGCCGATCCGAAGACGCTCGTCGATATGGCGTCGGCGGAACAGGCGGCTGCGGTGGCGCATACGGTGTAGAAAATGTGAAACTGAGAAACTGAAAACTGAGAACTGAAAACTCAAACATGTCCGAACAATCCAAAGCATCGGCAGGTCCGGCCCAGGACAGCTATGTTGTCGTCGAGGGCAAGAAACGTGCGTCGAGTCGTGAGGTTCGCCCGGAGGCGGCGCACGATCGCTTCGTCACGGTCGTGCGCGTGCACGGCGGTGACGCGCTTCTGACCGACAACTGGCACACGAACGAGGTGCTCAACAACGCGCGCGAGAACTTCGAGGGCTACACGTTTGCCATGCGCACGCTGGAAGCCTGGGGCGCGATGATGGAGTCTGATACCCGGGCGTTCTACATAGCTGGTGGACGAGTGTGGGTGCTCGACCTCGAGCCTGCGTCCGGTCCGAAGCCACGAAAGCCGAAAGCCCCTTGAAGATTCTGCTCATCGACGACACGCCTGAAATTGCCGAGCTGTTGACGTTTGCGCTTCGCGATCGCGGCTACGACGTCGTGGCCGAAGGCTACACGGCGTTCATCAACGAGCTCATCGTCCAGAATCAAGCCGATGCGGCCGTGCTCGACTGTTCCGTTTACGACATGAGCGAGTCGCTCTTCGATACGATCCGCGACCACCCGGCTCACGCCAACCTGCCGGTCGTCATCATCAGCGATACGCCGGAGGAAGCCGATGCCAGCCTCCGCGTGCGGCAGGCGCAGCAGGTGCTGCTCGTTCCAAAACCCTTCACCGGATCGCAGGTTGCCAGAGCGCTCGATCAGCTGTTGACCCCGAAGTTACCGGTCGACGATCGACCGTCAACAGTCGATTCGTGAGAGCGCCATGCCTCGCCCCGCGGCGATTGAGCGCGGTTTAGTGTCGGCGGGTCTTTAGACCCGCCGGCAGCGCGTTGGGAGTGCCGCCTTCGCGACTGTTGACTCAGCGGAACGAGCGTTCGGTGCAAGATCCGGAGCGTAAGCGACCCTTCGACGAAGCTCAGGGTCGCCCTGAGCCGTGTCGAAGGGCGACGGCAGCGCGTGGGGGTGGGGCCCCACGCGGATCAATAAATGTGGAATATCAACGATTGGCAGTTCGTCGAGCGTCAGGTCGTGACCGATCCCAAAGGGCGCGACTGGTCGGTCGCGCTGATGGATCTGCTCGGGCAGAAGGGCGATCCTGACAGGCCGAGCGAGTGGCTCGAGCTTCAGTATTCGTCCGGTCGGTATTTCACGCTCGTGTATTCTGCCGGCGGCGGAATTCAGCGCGAGCACGGATACCCCTCGCTGCCGGAGGCGACGCAGGTGTACGAACGTCTGCTACTGGCCATCGTTGATGGCACGCTGGATCCCTCCCAGCCCGTATTCCGCCAAGACCTGGAAGACTGACCAAAAGGTCAAAGGTCAAAGGTCAAAGGCAAAGGTAGGAAGAAAGACTGAACTTGACCTTTAACCTTTGACCTTTGACCTTACCCTCCCATTGCACTTACCCTATCGGTCTAGTAGACTAATCAGAGGTGCTTTCGAAGAAGTCCAAGTACGGTTTGAAGGCGCTATTGGTGTTGGGGCGCGAGGCTGGTCGCGGCCCCGTGCTCGTTTCAGAGATTGCCGAGCGGGAAGCGATTCCGAGGAAGTTTCTGGAGGCGATTCTCCTCGAGCTCAAGCGTCACGGGATCGTCGAAAGCAAGAAGGGGAGGGGCGGCGGGTATTTCCTGCGCCGACGCCCCGCCGAGATCGCATTTGGCGAGGTGATTCGCGTGCTGGAGGGGCCGCTTGCAGCGGTCTCGTGCGTCAGCCAGACCGCGTACATGAAATGTGACGAGTGTGTCGACGAGGAGACGTGCGGCGTGCGGATTGCGATGAAGCAGGTGCGTGATGCCACGGCGCGAATTCTCGATCACAAAACGCTCGCGGACGTGAACGCACAAGTAGCGCGGCTGCACCGTCGAACAGGTCGCAGTCGTGGACGTTGACCGGTCCAGCCTCGATCATGGTCAAGGTGCACACGACAGTGGTTTCGGTTTGCTGAGGCGTAGGGTTTCATGATTGATCCCCAGGCAGCCACGCTCGTCACCATCACCTTCGTGGCCGCAATCGTCAATGGCGCGCTCGGCTACGGGTTCTCATCGATCACCGTTCCGATCGCGTTGTTGTTCCTTGCCAACCGCGTGCTCAATCCAGCCCTCGTGCTGATTGAGGTGGTGCTGAACGCGTATGTGTTATGGAACAACCGCGACGCGCTGTCCAACGTCTGGCGTCGCGTGGTGCCGATTGTCATTGGCCTCGCGCCGGGGGTCGTGCTTGGCACGGCCATCGTGTCCCAGCTGAACCCTGGCTATCTCCGGTTTGCGACGTTTGTCGTATTGCTTCCGCTGATTCTCGTGCAAGCTGCGGGGTATCGGAGGCCCATTCGGTCGGAGCGATCGGTTGGCGCGGTCTTCGGCGCCGGGGTCGGCGTCCTGTACTCGGTGACGACGATTTCAGGTCCGCCGCTTGCCGTCATGCTCAACAACCAGGGATATGCGAAGCGCGACTTCCGCGCCGCACTGGGAGTCGTGCGTCTGGCCGAGTCGACGATGACGGCGGTTGCCTACGCGTACGTCGGCCTGTTCACCACGACGAGCATGCAGCTCATCCCCTGGATCGTCCCGAGCATCCTGCTCGGCGTCCCTATTGGCGCATTCGTCATTCAGCGCGTGCGCGTCGAAACGTTCCGGCGCGTCTGCATGAGCTTCGATGCCTACGTGGTGGCCTTCGGGATCTCCCGGCTTCTCGGTGAGCTGCGACTGGTGGAAAGCGCTGCTGCCTACCTGGTTCTCGTCGTGGTGGGCATCCTCGACACGTGGCTCCTGTACCGCTTCTTTTCACAACATGGTCCGGGCAGCCGCGTCGTCAATGCGGGGCAGTACTCCGTGGCAGGCCGGCGGGTCTCAAGACCTGACTCTACAAGCCGGCGGGTCCCAGGACCAGCCTCTTCAAGAGGAGGGTTACGTTCCCGACATTCGTAGAGGCGGGATCTTTGGACTCGCCGACTCCTCCGGTCCGCCTCTGAGTCCCTTCGCGTCCGAGGACGCGGCGCACCTCATGCGCCAGCGCGGCAAAGGTGAACGGTTTTTGGAGGAACGGTAGGCCGTCGTCACCCACGCCGCGACGCACGACCGCGTCGTCGGTGTAGCCAGACATGAAGATCACGCGCAGTTCCGTTCGACCGGCCGACAGCTTTTCCCACAACGCACGGCCATTCATTCCGGGCATCACGACGTCGGTGAGAAGCAGGTGAATGGGACCGGTCGTGCGTACCGCCACCTCGAGCGCTTCATCACCTCTCGCGGCTTCGATCACCACATAGCCTTCTCGTCTGAGCACTTCGCGGGCGAATTTCCGCACGGGCGAGTCGTCTTCGACGAGAAGGACCGTTTCGGCGGTGCCCGTCGGCACACTCGGTAGAGGTTCCTCAATCGTCGTCTCGATCTCGCGCTCGACGCGGGGCAGGACGATTCGAAACTCGGTGCCCCGGTTCGGCTCGCTCTCCACTGCAATCGACCCGCCGCTCTGCTGGACGATGCCGTACACCATCGCGAGACCAAGGCCGGTCCCGCGGCCCGCCTCTTTGGTGGTGAAGAACGGTTCGAAAATGTGCGCGAGCGTTTCGGTATCGATGCCGCAGCCTGTATCGCGGACCGTAATTCGGACGTAACGACCTGCGCCAATGGCAGGCGAATAGCTCGAATCGGCGGTTTCGAGCGTGACGTTCGTCACATCGATGGCCAGGTGGCCACCGTTCGACATTGCATCACGGGCGTTGACCACAAGGTTCATGACGACCTGTTCGATTTGCCCGGGATCCGCCTTGACGACCCAGAGTGCCTCGTCCACACGGACGTCCAGTTCGATGTCTTCGTCGATCAATCGACGAAGCATCTTTTCCATGCCCGTGACGATGTGTCCGAGGTGAACGACCTTTGGCGCGAGAATCTGCTTTCGGCTGAACGCCAGGAGCTGTCGCGTCAAGGCTCCCGCGCTTTTTGTTGTCCTCAGTATTTGCTGCACGTCGTCGCGCCGGTGGTCGTCGGGTGGGAAGCTCCTGAGCAGCAATTCGCCATACCCGTGAATCGCCATCAGCATGTTGTTGAAGTCGTGCGCGATGCCGCCAGCGAGTTGTCCGATCGCGTCCATCTTCTGCGACTGCCGGAGCTGGTTCTCGCGGTGTTGGGCCTCCGCATGCCAGTGGGTCAACGTTTCGGTCATGTCGTTGAAGGCCGTGGCCATGGCGGCCGCTTCGTCGTGCCCGCGCGTCGGGACGCGCCGGTCCCAGTCGCCGGCCGCGATGTCCTGGGCCACCGTCGTCACCTCACGCAGCGGCTGGGTCACGCGTCGGCTGAGCACGACACCGCCCGCAAGAGCGAACAGGAAGGTAATGCTTCCGAGCCAGATGACCCGCGACTGAATCTCGTCGACGAACCGCTGGGTCGGCTGCCAGTCCTGAAGCAGCAGCAGCGTGCCGGCGGCCGCGCCCGCTGTATCAGTGTCGAGCGGGTAGGCGCCGCTCACATATCGCATCGAGCCGAGGGGACGAAGCGCGGGTGGTTGCCCGACACGACCGAACGGGAGCTCGTCGCTTGTCAGGGCCGCGGCCAGCGCCGCACGTAACGGCTGGTCGAGGCTGCTGCCGCTGATGCGCCCGTTCCAAATCAAACTGACCTCACAGCGTGTCGTGCGAGCGAGCTCGCGGACGACCACATCGTCAAGCAGATATCCCACGGTGACGGTCCCAAGCACCTCGCTGGCAAACGTGGCCGGCTCCGTGACGACGATGTTGAGTTGCTGGTCGATTGCAACCACGGCCCGTCGAGAGCGACCCGATCGGCCAACCTCGATACTCTGCGCCAGCTCTGACGACCATGAAGCATCGGTTGGCCAGGGAGGCCCCGCGATACGCGTGCCCGCCTCGTCGGTCACGAGTAGAAAGCTTGCACCAAGCGCCCGTCGATAGCCGTCGGCCATTTCCTGAAGCGTTGCCGCATCGGCGGCAAGGCGGACGTCCGTCATGTGCGCGCGGAACACTGGCAGCTCGGTGATCAGGCGAATCTGGGACGCTGCAACCTCCACGCGGTCATCGACAAGGTTGTAAAAGGCCGTTCGGGCTGCCTGAAGGTCGTCGGCCGCGCGAAGCACTGCATTGGTTTGAACGACACGCGCCGTTAGGAAGAGCACGGCGGCCAGCGAAAAGCCAGCCACCAGACTGATGCCCACCACGACCCGTGCCTCGAGCCGACGATGCCAGGGAATCGATCGAATGGCGGGCAGCGCCGAAGCAGGTGTCAGGGGCAGGCGGTTTGCCACAGTTCTACCAGCCGTGTCTGAGCGTGACGGTCAATCCCGCATCGAGACCGGTTCTCTTTCCGTTGGCGAGAGGAACCGATTGATGCAAGACGTTGAGGTGACCTGCGACAGCACTGGTCAGTTGAATCCGTCCGCCAGCCGTGTATCGTGTGATGAATGCCGAGCGACGCCCGGCGTCATAATCGAGATCCTCGACGCGTGCCACGAACGTAAGAGGCCCCAACGCAGGTTTGTGAACGATCGCATCGATGTACCACCCGTCTGTGGACACGAAGTCGAAGGGCTTTCCGAAAATGTATTCGCCGCGCAGCTGAATGCCGCTGTGCATCCAGCGCGCATCGATCCCCGTGAAAACCATGTGTCCACGTGCAAAGCTTCGACGCTCGTACGGCTTGGATCGAATGTGACTGAATCCCACCACGAGCGATCCGCGATAAGCCTGCACGTGAATCACGGGGTCGAAACCGGGTTGGCGGGCCGCAGTGCCAATGTCCTGCGGCACTCCGAGGCTGACTTCGGCGTTGATACCGGGAGTCCCTGCGAGAATGTTCACGCCGCCTTCGAGGAAGTGGTTCGACAGCCCATAGTAGTCGTCATACCGAATGAGCGGGGCGCGGAGGAATCCCGTATATGCGTGGTCGCCGCGCGCATAGATTCCAAACGGCGTCCGGTAGCGGCCGAGACGAGCGCCCGCCACCCAGGGACCGCGACGCACGATACGCTCCGCATAAGCTTCAACAAGCTGGAGTCGACCGCCATACGGATAAGCCGCGCCAAAGGCATCGGTCTCGACATCTGAGCGCGTCGCCCATGCGCCTTCCAGATACACGCGGATCTCGGATTCGAGCTCGCCGAACAGCCGTGCCTGCGCACCAATGGCGGCAACCTCTTCGCTCGAGCCGCCAATCGTCGTCGAAAGCTCGCTCGTCAGCGACTGCGCCCGTGCGGCAGGGCCCGAAACCCACACAGAGACGCATAGGAAGAGTGCGATACGAGTCATGGCCATCGGATGTCGAGCGGCTGGCCCTGCCGAACCGTGATTGCCCCGCTGAGCGGCTGCGCGCCGGCGCGCCACGCATGGTAGGTATAACTGCCATCTGAAACGCCACGGAGGGTGAATTCACCCGCTTCATTGGAGACGGCAAACAGGGGCGACTCGACCGCGACGACGTATGCGGCCATTTGCGGATGGATGTTGCAGAAGATTCGGCTGACGCCCGCCTTGTCGAACGTCACGCGTTTGATGCTGCCGATGGGATACAAGCCGAGGTCGAACCGCTTACCATCGCGAAAGGAAAAGACGTTATGGAATACCCGGTCGTTGTTGGGGAACTCGACGGTGGTCCCGACCTGCACGGCAAGGACGCGAGGGGCAAACCGCAGATTGCGCTGGTCGAGCACCGGTCGGCGAGGGTCCGGACCGCGGGGAAGGATGGGGGACTCCAGCCACACGACCACGTCTGGCTCAGGCGTATCGCCAAGTCGTGTCGAACCCTGCAGGTCGAGCTGGACAGTCGCGGACCAAAGGCCCGCAAACCATAGAACGACCGCAAGTAAGCTGAACATTCTCCATCTGGTTATCGGCTCGTGGTGAGCAACCTGCACGCAAGAGCTATCACTTCCGGTCAGGCGCCGGCCCCAAGATTGTCGGACCTATGCCGTCTGTGTCAGTCTGTGTAAATTGACAGTATCCCAGGCAGGCGGGTGCCTGTAGGATCACAACCGATGCCACGCGCACGTGTGCTCCTCGCCGATGACCACACCCTTGTCGCTGAGGGAATCGCGACCCTGCTCAAGGAGCGCTACAAAGTTGTTGGAATCTTGAGCAATGGAGAAGAACTCGTGCGGGCTGCGCTCAAGCTCCGGCCCGACGTCATTGTGGCCGACATCTCGATGCCGCGGAAGACCGGTCTGGAAGCGTTGCGCGAGTTGAAAGCACTGGGGGTCCCGGCAAAGTTCCTCATCCTGACCATGGATGCCGACCCGTTGACAGCGGTCGAAGCCCTCGAGGCCGGAGCCGCCGGATATTTGTTGAAACACGCGACGGCATCCGATCTGTTGAAGGCAATGCAGGAAGTGCTGAAGGGCCACATTTACGCATCACCGCTCACGCGGGAACTGACCCCGGCCAATCGTGCGATGCTCACGCACGTGTCCCCGTACGAACTCACACCACGCCGGCGCGAAGTGCTGCGTCTCATCGCTCAGGGTCAACGGCCGAAAGAAATTGCCGGCGAGCTTGGGTTGTCGAAGCGAACGGTCGAGACCCACAAGTACGAAATCATGAGCTCGCTCGGCGTCCGTACGACCGCCGAACTGGTCCGCTACGCGGTCAAACTCCGACTCGTCCCGGATTAATCCGATTCGCCGGCCTTCTCGAGGTCTTTTTCCAGGAAGTAATTCAGGAAGGTCCGGATGACGGCAATTGCGCCAAGCTGGGCGATGTCGATCCATGTGGGCGAGACCACACTTTCGATGATGTCGGCTGCCAGCTCGAACTCGAGACCGAGCAGCAGCCACATCCCGAAACGGCGCCACACTTCCTTGCGCTCGCCGTGGGTTCCTCGTCCCCGAACGATGATAGCGAGAACACGCAGGAAGGCTTCAACCGAGCCATAGGCGACGATGAGAACCGCCGCGGCTTCAACACCGAGTGCAATCGTCTCAGCGATCGAGCGAACGAGCTCTTCCATCTTAGGGCTGGGGCGTGCCGGCCGCGTCCACACTGTCGACATCGCGAGCCGCGGGCCGCACGACGCAACGGAAACCGACGTGGCTCGTGGACGTATCGACGGGCTCGGGGAAGCGTGCGGCAGGCCGATAACGTCGGCAGTAATTCGGCGCGCACAAGTGTGAGCCGCCCTTCAGGACCTTGCGGGGGATTTGGATGTTCGGCTGGCCCGGATCGTAACTGTCCTCCTGCTCGAGCCCCACGAGGATTGTGCGGCACACAGCACGCCTTCACGACCTCGTCGGGATGCTTGGGTTGATACCAGTCAGTGGTCCACTCCCACACGTTACCGATCATGTCGTAGATGCCGTACCCATTTGGTGGAAACGCTGCGACCGGTGACGTTCGCTCAAAGCCATCGCGGACGAGGTTCGACCACGGAAACTCCCCCTGCCACGTGTTGGCCATATGCCGGTTGCCTTGAACGAGATCGTTACCCCAGGCGTACTCAACCCCTTCCAAACCTCCGCGCGCGGCAAACTCCCACTCCGCTTCGCTGGGCAATTCTTTGCCTGCCCACCGCGCATACGTTTCGGCGTCGGCAAACGTCACGTGGACGACGGGATGGCGCATCAGCCGATCGATCGAGCTGCCAGGGCCGGTGGGATGTCTCCAGTCAGCGGCTGGTAGAAACTTCCACCAGTGTCTGATGTCACGTCGATCGACAGGTCCTGAGGGTTGGACGAACACGAGCGACCCGGCATAGAGCATGTCCGGCAAGGCCCCCGGGTAGTCCGCCGGATTTGGGGGCTGCTCCGCAAATGTGACGTGGCCGGTTTCCTCCACGAACTGCTGGAACCGCTCGTTTGTCACGGGATACTTGTCGATCCAGAAGCCGTCTACCGAGACGCGATGAACCGGCCGTTCCTCCGGGTAATGCTGTTCGGACCCCATCCGGAAGGTGCCTCCAGGAACCCAGAGCATGTTCGGAAACGGCGGCGCCGAGGGTGCGCGCCGAGTGTCGGTCTCACGGTCAGTTGCAGCTGTCGGGCCTGATGGGTTGCCTGTCATGTCCATGCCCATCATCTCCGACCCGTCTCGGCTCCCTCGGCTCGCGGGGCCGAACCACCATATTTCGTGAGCCGGGCCATTAGTCTTCTCTGTAGCCGTCGCGGGTCTAGTGCGGGCCTGCACGTCCTCAGCCGCACTCTAGCATGTTTCATTCCTTGTCTACCGCATTCCAACCCAGCTCCCCAGCAGGGCCGCCCACGGGATTTCGGTATAAACCAGAACCAGCAGAAACGCCCCAACATATACACCCCGGAGAAATCGCTGGTGCTGGCCGCACTGTGCAAGGCCCATGATGAGCAGGAGCCAGCCGAAGCCGGCCACCGGCGCGAAGGCGTATGTGCTGAAGCAGAACGCCAGCAGCGAGCCGTGCCTGAGCCTGCGCACGAAGGGGCCGCCAGGGACAAGTGACGTGAGCGCCACACCTATTTCGAGGATCACCGTCCCCCAGGTTGCGGCGAGGACGAGCGTTCGCAGTCGCCAGGGTTCCGTCAGGTGGGGTGGGTCCAACAGCTCCGCACCTTCCGGCAAAGCTTGTAATGCCGTTCTGTTCTGATTGAGCTCTTGCACGGTCAATCCGCCGATGAGCGTTGCCACATCGGCGAAGCGAGGATCGGTAAGGACTGTGACGCGGAAGAAGCGGCCGTCCAGATAGTCTGGCGACAGCATCACCTTCCAGAGAACAGCAAAGGCGAACGCCAGCCCGACGAGCCATCGGCTGCTCGTTTCGATCACCGACGAAATGTCTCTCGTCCGGAGTGCAAGCGCAACCGCGAGACACCAGTAGCCCAGCAGGTAGATGTGGTTATCGGCGAGCGGCCAGTCATCCAGAATGCGGATTCCGACGAGCAGCGCGAGGCCGAGCCACGTGGCGGGTGTTCGAAGGACGCGAGGAAAAACGATGGCTAACGCAGCCAGACAGAGAATGAACGGCAGAACGAACCACGGCCCCATGGGTCGCAAGAGCAGTGCGATGGCCGTCAGACGCAGCGCGGTCTCGACCGCGACGCTACAAGCGGCCGGCCGCAGCCACACGGTCAAGGGATCCGATAAGAAAAGGCTCGCAGGCGGCGTTCCGTCGCCCGTAGCGACTGTGGATCGAACTCGTGGCGCCACACGTCCAGCTTGACGGTCTCAACCGCCCGGTTTCGCCGCCGCTCGCGCGCGACGACGGCCAGGGCCAGTTGCGTGAGCCTGTGGTCGGATGGAAAGGTGGCCGCACGAGCGGCAGCTTCCTCGATCGACGCTGAGATCTCAAGGGCTTCCGAACGGTCCGGTGCCTCGACCACGATATCGATGCCTCGAAACGGCGCGTGGTCGAGCGAGGCGAACATCCCGAACCCGCCCCCCTTCCAGGGGCTGAGATGGGCAACGTGCGCGAGCAGGATTTGGCTTGCTGCGGTGATCATAAGCAGCAAAGGAGCGACCGCTGCTGGCCAGCGGGACGATCGAGGTGCGAGAGTGCGCCACTTAGCGGAGAACAACGACCTGATATCCAGTTCCGACGCGCTGATAGTACGTTGGACCGCACTGGCTGTACGCGACGCCACCGACCCGGACCGCCGAGCAGCCGGCGGGAAGCGTCCGGGCAGGAGGCCGATGATCGGCTATTTCTTCGGGGCCAGACGTTGCCGTGCTGGAGTTCTCTGGAATGTTTGGCATGGGACACGAACGTGAGACCCACGCCCCAACAGCGAGGGCGGCCAGGATCACGAGTGGGAGGATTCGGGTCCAAAGACTTGAAGCCATCTATTTCCCAGAGCACGCCCTGCTCCCTGCCATCAATTTCCGATCCAACAAGCCAATCAAGAATGGCACCGTTGACGCTGATCGACCCGCGACATGTCACGGCTGCCACGGCCTGCAGCAAGCCCACACCGGTCAGACAGCCGCTTTCGAAAGTGGGATACCGCGATAGAGCAGATGGCGCGCTTTGTGCCACTGGAGACGCGCATACCCCTTATGACCGTTGACGAAGCCAACGAGTCGAGGCGTCGGGGCCTCTCGCCGCTCTTGAAAACCGACGAGTGGCGGCCGCTGTCGGCGTCAGTACGTGTTGAGATAGGGGTCCGATCGCACCGCGGGAAAGTTCGGCAATTCAACGAGGATCACTATCTGGTCCTTCGCCTCGGGCGATATCAGGAGACGTTGTCCACCAGTCTCGTGAATGCCGACCTTCCGAGCCGTTTGGACGAGTTCGGGTACGCATTACTCGTTGCCGATGGGCTGGGTGGCACCGGCTCTGGCGCCGTGGCCAGCCGCCTGGCGCTCAGCACCCTGGCGCACATCGCGCTTCATTTCGGTCAGTGGAACCTGAGGATCGATGCACAGACCGCAGCGGAGGTCGTCGAGCGCGCCGAATGGTTCTATCGCCGCGTCGACGAGGCGGTCACACGGCACGGTCAGACGCAACCGGCGCTTTCTGGAATGGCGACGACGCTCACAGCGGCCTACAGTGCGGGCAACGACTTGTTCGTTGCGCACGTCGGGCACTCGCGCGCGTATCTGTTCCGCGATGGCGCGCTCACTCAACTGACACGCGATCAAACCGTTCAACGTCAGGTCAACGATACAGGTCGGCCGGCGCCGGTGGACCGAGGGACGCGCGATCTGCGCCACATCCTCACCGACACGATCGGTGGCCCGAGCGGTGTCCCGCTGATCCATGTCGAACATTTCCGACTCGTGAACGGCGACATCGTGCTCCTCTGCACGGATGGGCTGACGGATATGGTGCCTGACGCCGAGATCGCCGATGTCCTGGCGCTGCGTCGCCAGCCTGACGAGCAATGTCAGGCGCTCATCGATGCGGCCCTCGACGCCGGAGGCGAAGACAACATCACAGCTCTTCTAGGACAGGTACGAGATTCCGCGCGATAGAACGTGAGCGCCCGTGGGATGTCAGTCGGCTGATGAGGGCTGGGAAGGGGACGGCGGGTGGTGGCGCTCGATCAGTCGCGCCAGCTCCGCGACGGAACCGACGCCCAGTTTGTGCAGCATGTGGCGCCGATGAATCTTCACCGTCTTCTCGCTCAGATCGAGCTCGGCCGCGATCTGTTTGTTGAGCAGGCCGGCGACGACCAGGTCGCACACCTGACGCTCGCGCGGTGTGAGGCGCTCGAGCCGGCCCGCAATCTGACTTCGTTCCTCGCGGTCTAACAGAGCCTGCTCACTCTTCGCAAGCGCGCGGGAGACGACATTGAGGAGGTGGTCAGCAGCCACGGGCTTGACGAGAAAATCCATGGCCCCCGCCTTCATGGCCTGCACCGACGTGCCCACGTCACCGTACGCGGACATGAACACAACCGGCATCGACGGATTGGGGCCCAGTTGTCGTTGTAAATCGAGGCCGGTAATGTCGGGCATGCGTTGATCGAGCAACAGGCAGGCCGGTCCATCGTGGTGGGCGCGGGCCAGAAAGGCACGGGGCGAAAAGAAGGGTTCGACCACGAAGTCGGCAGACCGCAAGACCCGTGTCAAGGCCCTGACCACCGCCTCGTCATCATCCACGATAAAGACCTTGGATGTCAGCATCGTCTCATGCAGCCTTCGCAGCAGGCAGTGTCACGCGGAACTCCGCTCCACCCCCCGGCAGATTATGTACGAGAATGTGGCCCCCGTGAAGCTCGACAATCGAGCGACTGATGGATAATCCCATGCCCAGCCCGTTCTTTTTGGTCGTAAAGAACGGCTCGAACAGTTGAGTCTGCAATTCGGCGCTGATACCGGGCCCCGAGTCGCGGACCGAGAGCTGGATATTGTCGCCCGCCCGCCCGGTCGTGACGCCGATCGATGGCCGCGATCCTGACCCGTTGCTCCCGGCAGCGTCCATGGCATTCATCACCAGGTTCAACACCACCTGCTGCAGTTCGAGATGATCTCCCGAGACAGGCGGCAGGTCCGGCGCCAGCTCGACGAACATGACCACGTCGTTCAGGGCCGCACGGTTTCGTAACGAGCGCGGTGGTATCGGCGGCAATCGCATTGAGGTCGACGGGCGAGCATTCGAATGGTTTCCTCCTGAGCAGTCGGTGCATTCGGTGGATGACCGTCGTCATCCGAAGACTCTGAGTCGCAATGTCATCCAGAATCTCCATCGCGCCGGCCGGGAAGAATCCATCCGTGTCCGACCTGACGCTGGAGCGCTTGTGCATTGCCCAGAACCGCCGTGAGTGGCTGACTCAGCTCGTGGGCAATCGACGCAAACATTTCGCCTGCCAGGGCCGTCAGGTTGAGGTGCGCCAGCTCATGCAGCTGCTTGTGGACGCGCATCTCGGCCCGCTTCCGTGCGTCACGTTGGACGAGCAGCGCACCGATAATGAGCATCTGAAAACTCAACGCGACGCCAATCCCAAGAATGGTCCATTGGTACCGCTGCCAAACCGACAGCTCACGATGAAGGATCACACTTCCGGCAGGCAGCGCGCGCTCGTCGATGTTCCAGCGTCGAAGCTGTCTCCAGTCGAATTGCCAGGAGGAGTCGGCGGTGCTGCCTGGGGACACCGATTCCGCCGCCCGCAGGCCCAGAACATCGAGGACTCGCTCCCCGCTGCGCCGCCCGAGCGCCCCGTAATTGAAAACGCGGCCGCCGACGACGCCACTCGGTCCGACCCAGTTGTCATGGATCGCAAAGAACGGACGGTTGGCAACCGCGGCAATTTGCGCGATCGCGTCCCGTTGCGGGACAAACGTGCGCCCCGTCCCATCGGCATATAACGACAGCGCCAGCACCAGACTGTCTTCCGGTAATCGGGCGGCGCGCTGCTTGATCTCTTCGAGGGGCAAGCCTGCCAGCTCAGTGATCGCAACTCGGCCAGCGAGTGGAGCCAGGGCAGTCTGAGCGTGCTGGACCAGGCTTAAATCATTCGGCGTCGCTCCCCCCAGCAGGACGATTTGCCTGACTCCTGTCACGAGAGACAACGCGGCTTCGGCCGTCTCGAGAAGGTCGAATGTGATGGGGACGAACGCCGTTCGCCGGTCCGGACGGGCATTGGGCGGGACCCGGAAATCTTCCATGACGAGCACAGCGGCTGGTGCGGGCCAGATTCCTGCAGCGTGCCGGACCGTGAAATTCGAGGCCCCCTGGCCTATCGCCACCACGACGTCGACGCGCTGGTTGACGTAACGCAGGGAGAGCCAGTCCGCAAGTTGTTCGTAATCAGACTCCTCGGCGAAACGGGTGACGTCGAGATGTTGAGTCGAGATCCTGAATGGACGGCCATGACGCGCGAGCGTGCTGCGGACGCCTTCAACCACGTCCTGAATCGCCGGGGTGACGGGCTGATCGGGAAGGAGCAGTAGCACCTCGATGCGCCGGAGGGTTTCAGCGTCGCCTGGCGGTAGGGGTGATCATGGCAGTCCACCCGCCGACTGCCAGGGCCGCCAGACCTCGAATTACGAACCGCTCGGTGTTGACCATCTCACCACATCCTGCGGCGGCTCACGAGGGATCGCGAGAGCCGTTCGAAGACGGTGCGTAAGAAGTCCTACGTCTGCATGAGTCGGCCGGCTTTGGCAGTGGCGCATGGCTTGCAGCCGATGATGTCGCGTCCGTTGTGATGCGGGCGAGGTTTCTCGATGCCACTTCACAACCTGCCTGGCGAGGGCGCCCTCGCCAACTCTCTGCGTCCTGCAGGCCGGTGTCGCAGGCGCCCAGCAGCACCGGACCGCCCGGCCCCGCGTCGAACCGAGGTCCCGAGCAGTGCTGCTTGCGACGACCGGCATCGCTGTCATGTGCTCAAGCCGCCCCGCGCTTGATGGCCAGCTTTTGGAGGCGGCTTCTCAAGGTGCTTGGCTTCAGCCCCAGCACCTGGGCGGCTCCGCGAGGGCCTTCGATTCGCCAGGACGTGGCGATGAGCACTCGAAGAATGTGCTCGCGTTCGACCGCCTCGAGCGTCGTCGACGGCGGCGTGGTCTGTTCGGCGCTCAGCGGCAAATTGATCTCGTTCATCGACAACACGCCGTCCGACGTCAGGATAATGGCGCGCTGAATGACGTTCTCGAGCTCGCGGATGTTGCCGGGCCAGTGATATTCCTGAAGCGTTCGCATGACCTGCGGGGGAATGGGTTCCACCTGTTTCCGCAGCTGCCGCGCGAACCGATCCGCGAGATGCCGGGCGAGCAACGGAATGTCGTCGCGTCGGTCTCGAAGCGAAGGAAGGGTAATGGGGAAGACGTTGAGGCGGTAATACAAATCACGACGGAACCGTCCGCTCTGCACATCTTCAGCGAGGTCACGATTGGTAGCCGCGATGACCCGCACGTCGATGTTCACGGTTCGCGTGCCGCCGAGCCGATCGAGTTGTCCCTCCTGCAGCACGCGGAGCAACTTCGGCTGCAGTTCGAGGGGCAAGTCGGCGGCCTCGTCCAGAAACAACGTGCCACGATGGGCAAGCTCGAACCGACCCGCCTGGCTCGTGTGTGCTCCTGTAAATGCACCGCGCTCGCGGCCGAACAGTTCGCTCTCGATGAGCGTGCCGGGGAGGGCCGCACAGTTGAGCGCCACAAAGCGACTATGGCGCCGCGGGCTGCGCTGATGGATGGCCTGAGCGATCAGCTCCTTGCCCGTTCCTGTCTCGCCAAGCAGCAGTACGGTGGCATGCGTGGCCGCAACCTGCTCGACTCGGAACATCACGTAACGCCACGCGACACTTTCGCCCACGATGTCGTCCTCGATGCCACGCGACAGGGTGGATTCGACGTGCCGCCCGTTGTCATGGGCCGCCGGCTTGTGATGGTGCGACCGTTCCACGTCGGGCAGGACCTCAGCCCGACCAATGCCGTCGCTAAGGAGAAATCTGCCGAGCGTTTCGGTCAGGCCCACCAATGACTCGAGCGAATCGGGCTCCCAGGCCATGGCCGTGTGACGCAGGCAGAGGACGGCTCGCGCGGTTGCCGCGGTCGCCGTTCCGCCATGGCGCACAGACCAGCGTACGGATACCCGTCGCCCAGAGTCGTCGGTGCTCGTCCGCGGGGACATCGGGCGTCCCCGAAGGGGCACCGGAGAGCAGGACGGGTGAGGTCTGGTGGACCGCCCGCCGAAGCCATGGCCGAGTGACCAGGTCCGTGAGGTGCGTATCGACAAGAGACTTGGTGCTGACCGTCACGACCCGATTGGCTCCGTTTGGTGCCAGGTCGAGCGCAATCAACGTCCCCTCGTCGAACCCGAGGCTCGTGATGAGCTTCGACAGGGTCTCCTTCGTCCGGTCGAGCGATGCGGCCTGGCTGTTGTCGAGGACGGTGCACAACTCTGCGACAACAGTCTCAACTTGTCCCGGTCGCCAGCTTTGGAATGCAGGTGGATGTGAAGTCATCATGATTGCTCGCAATCTCACGGTCACGGGGGGAGGGGGAGGCCGCCAAATATCGTGTCGCGAGCGCTAAAGTAGGTCGTGGGTCGCGTGATCGCAATGGGACAAAGGACCTAAGTAATTGTACGGTAACGAACTGTCATACCAATGTCATACGGAAATGCCCCTCGATAAGCCTTCCCGCGGCTGGAAACGCCCACGACATCCCGCGACCGGCGCGGCCGGGTGCGGTTTTTCGAACAGGGATCGGGCCAGTGGCGCGGGGTGCCCGACGGCACGCAGTGTGATGTAGCAATCACAACAGTGATGTACGTTGCTTCCGTGATCCTGTCGCTCCGCCACAACACACGGACCGAGGTGTTGAGCGCGGTCGATCAACTCATGCGACACCTCCGCTCCACGCCCGGATCCCTCGGCTGCCGCTTGCTGGCTGAGGCGAACGATGCCGACGCACTCGTGCTTGTCTCGGAATGGGCCACACGCGATGCGCTCGAAACGTTTCTGACGTCACGCGAGTTCACAGTTTTGCAGGGGATGCGCATCCTGCTGCGCAAAGATCCGGAAACTGTTTTGGACGAAGTCGTCGGACGCGCCACCGTGCCCCTGGCGAGGGCTCACGCCAAGTCTTAATATCTACCGTCGCACGTCGGGTGTCGAGGATACATGCTCAAAGAGTTCAGGGATTTTATTGCCCGCGGCAATGTGTTGGACCTGGCTGTGGCCGTCATCATTGGTGCGGCATTCGGGCGAATCGTGTCATCGTTTGTCGAAGGCGTCGTGATGCCGCCGATTGGCCTTCTACTGGGGGGCGTGGATTTTTCGAGCTTGTTTCTCGTTCTCGACTCGTCCAGAGGAGTTCCCGCCTCGATTGTAGATGCCAAGGCCAAAGGGATTCCGGTGGTGGCCTACGGAGCGTTCCTGAATGAGGTGGTCAATTTCCTCATCATCGCGTTCGTGATCTTCATGATCGTGAAGCAAGCGAACCGCTTCAAGAAGCCCGTCGACGCCACGAAGAAGGATTGCCCTCACTGCCTGACGTCGATTCCCATCAAAGCCCGACGTTGCCCGGCGTGTTGCGCCGATCTGTAGCACGTTGCTGAAGAAGCCGTGTGTTCACAAACCTGACAAAACAGACCGCACGGATGTCAAAACGAACACTCCCTGATGTGGCCATTTTGCTCGCATGTGGCCAATGTTACCGTTGGAAGCATGATGACTTCCCACAAAAACCCCCACCGCCAGCGACGACATGACCCTCTGGCGCGCAGTCGCCAGGAAACGCAACAAATGCTCGAGGCCCAGTCGAGGCGTATTGCACAACTCGAAGCGCACCTGGATGAATTGTCGGCCACGAGCGACGAGCTGCAGGCGCAGTTTCTCAAGCTGCGCCGTGACACGCTGTTGGCGGCCGCGGAGGGTCTGGCCCATTAGCACGCTGCTGCGGCTCGGCCTGGGATTGCTCGTGTCGTTCGGCTGTGGGATTCCTGGACAGGACGTTCGCCACGAGCCAACGCCGATGCCCGTCGTGCGCGCACTGCTGGAGCTCGCTGACGTGGGCCCGCAGGACGTCGTCTACGATCTCGGGTCCGGGGACGGGCGCATCCCGATCACTGCGGCAGTTGAGTTTGGTGCCCGTGGCGTGGGGATTGAGATCGATCCCGCACTGGTGACTCAGGCGCAAGCGAAAGCGCGCGAGGCAGGTGTCGAAGACAAAGTGGAGTTCAGGCTCGGCGATATGTATGCAGCCAACGTGCGGTCCGCTACGGTCGTGACTCTCTTCCTGCACCCGGGACCGAACCTGAAGCTACGGGAGAAGCTACGCTCCGACCTGCCGGCGGGTTCGCGGGTCGTCTCTTACGTCTGGGACATGGGTGGTTGGGCGCCGGCGGACGTTCGCCGCGTCAACGAGCATCGGATTTTCCTTTGGCGGATCCCATCTCGTGTCAGCCTGATTGCCGACCCCACTGCCGCAACAACTCGGGCACGTTGAGGTTGAGCGAGCGTGACGCTCCATTGTTCGATAGCTGACAGCTTTTGAAATCAATCGTGAGTATATTCACGGTCCCTCCTCTATTTCCCAAGGGGTCCGTGATGATAAAAGAACAAGTTCTTCTCAAGGTCATTTCTGATCCCGACTCCGATAAGCGAGTCATTTTGACGCGTCCTGCTGGACCTCAGACGGTCCTGTTTGCCGGTTCGGACCCAACCGCGCCAGACGTCTGCTGCGGCAATTGCGAGACTCCCATCATCACAGGCATGCGCCCAACCTTCGTCAACTTCGTCTTCCAGTGCAGGAAGTGTGGCGCGTTCAACGACGTCACGCGATGAGGGGAGGCGGGTCTTTGAGACCCGCCGAGAGCGAAGGATGGTATGGGCCCCCCGGGGATCGAACCCGGGACACCGTGATTAAAAGTCACGTGCTCTACCACTGAGCTAGGGGCCCTTAGTGCTCAGGCCCGAATAGTTTAGCGATTATTACCGATTCGTGCGAGGTGGCGTGACCAAGGTGTCATATAGGGTCTGGACGTCCGGCCGATAAGCCAGCTGATGACGACCCCTCCTCGAAGACGTGTCCTTTTGGTCGAAGACGACGCCTCGGTCCGACGCCCACTTCAGAAGTTCCTTGAAATCCACAACTTCCACGTTGGCACCGCAGAGACGGTCGACGAAGCGCTCGATGCCATCCGGCAGTTCAGGCCGGCCGCCGCGGTGGTCGATTTGCGGCTGGCGCAGGGCAGCGGGCGAGATGTGATTGTCTCGATGCCGCCGGAAGTCCCCGTCATCATCTTCTCCGGGCTTCCAACCGAGTCGTGCGAGCTCGAAACGATTCGTCCGCGCACGAGGTTAATCGTCAAACCCTTCTCCCTCGTGCTGCTCGTGGAAGCGCTGGAAGAAATGCTAGGACAGGGAGCGATCGGTCCGAGCGTCGCCCGGTAGGCTTCACTAACTCCTTACAGAATCTTCATCCCGAGCGCCGACAGCGCGAGCTCGGTCGCGAGCTGTGCGGTCGCATTGCGCAGATCCAGCGTGGGGTTCACTTCAACGAGGTCAAGTGAGGTCAACCGCCCCGATTCGGCAATAATCTCCATGATGAGGTGTGCTTCTCTGTAGTTGAGCCCGCCGTTTACGGGCGTCCCCACGCCCGGGGCAATCAACGGATCGCAGACATCCATATCGAATGACACATGCAAGCCGCCGGTCTCGCGTGACGCCAGGATCACCGCCGTCGAGGCGACCGTGGCAATCCCCATCCGATCGATGTCGTTCATCGTGAAGACATGAACTTTCGAATCGCGTACGAGGACGCGTTCCCGATCATCGAGGTTGCGCACCCCCAAGAGCACCGTGTGTTCAGGACGAACCTTGGGAGAGAAACCCGCGATACCCGCCAGTTCGGACGGTTCGGGGCCTAGCAGGGCCGCCAGCGGCATGCCGTGCACGTTGCCGCTTGGCGTGCTGCTGGGTGTATTCATATCGCCATGCGCGTCAATCCAGATCAGCCCGAGCGGCTGATCCTGGCGCCTGGTTTGATCGGCCGCGGCCGCGACCGATCCGGCGCTGAGACTGTGATCCCCGCCGACGACCAGCGGTAGTCCGCCGGCCTCGAATGCCGCGAGCGATATCTGGTAGAGCTTCTGGCAGACGCGCGCGATTTCGCGCACGTATTTCTTGCTCTTGTCCCCCTCTCCCTTGATCTCGCGATTGGGCGCCGGCAGGTCGCCTTTGTCGACGACCGTGTGTCCAAGTGCGGCGATGCGTTCGGCCAGCCCGGCAACTCTCAACGCCGACGGACCCATATCCACCCCGCGTCGCCCGCCACCAAGATCGAGTGGGACGCCTATGAGGTGAATGGGCGTGCTGCGGCGGCTGGTGCCGGCAAAAATAGGTGCCGTACTCACTGTTTGGGCTGCCTGTTCCCGATCAGCGACGCCGTAGCGAGACCGACATCCCCTCGCCCGACGGCGAGACGATCGTCGTCAGCAGGTCGGGATGTTTCTGGATGGTCGTCAGAAAATCGCCCATCTCGTCGCGCTTGTTCACGACATTGTGTGCCAGGAACAGTGCGCCGCGGTCGAGCTTGGGAAAGACGAGATCGAAGTACCGCTGGTAGTCGCGCTTCCAGGCGTCCACGAACGCAAAGTCGAAGGGGCCCGCCTGTTTGGGAATTTCCTTGAGCGCGTCACCCATGACGACATGCACGATGTCCGAGAGACCCGCCTTCTTGATGTTCTGCACTGCCTCACCCGCACGGCCCTTGTCGTACTCGATCGTGACAAGCTGCCCGCCCGTCTCGCGCAGACCCAGACCAATCCAGATGGCGCTATAGCCGCTTGCCGTGCCGATTTCCAGAGCGCGCCTCGTCCCCTTTGAGGTCACCAGTAGACGTAGAAACCGCCCGTCTTCCTCCGAGACGGCCAGCTGCCCCTTGTCGGCGACCCGAATCGCGCGCAAAACCGTGTCAGCCTGCGACGAACCCGACTGCGCCCAGACGCTCGTCGTGCTCGTGGACAACACGCACAGGATGAGAAAACGAAGAAACATTCAATAAGAATACAGAAGACCGAAGACAGAATACAGGAGACAGAAGACAGAAGACGGAAGTCAGGTTTCCCATTTCTCTACAACGGCGCATGCCGTTGCACGGCCATCGGCAATGCAGTCGGGGATACCGACGCTCCGGAAGCCGGTGCCGGTGATGAACAAATTCGGCCATCGAGCGAGGTGTCGATCGATCCCTGTCATGTGCGTCAGATGTCCCACTTCCTGCTGAGGACTGGCGCGATGCCAGCGGTAGACGCGCGCAAACGTTGGCGATCCCTGGATGTGAAGCACAGCACCGAGATCGCGCTCGGCCGCTCGGATGAGCTCACCGTCGCTGCGATCGACGGCGTGCGGATCTCGGGCGCCGCCAAGAAAGGCGCGCAGTAAGACCTGGCCCGCTGGTGCACGGTCAGCCCACTTGGACGAGACCCATGTACCCGCCGTAATCGTCAGCCCTTCGCTTCGCGGAACCACAAACCCCGTTCCACGCAGGTCGTGTCCGACGGCCCCCACCGGATACGCGAGAAAAACGGTGGCGGTGGACCAGTACGGTATGGCGCAACACATCCTCGCCAGCTCCGTGTCGAACGGCTGAACGAGCGGGGCTGTCGCCCAGGCAGGCGTGGCCAGCACGATCGCTCGAGCCTCCACAGGATCGTGGTGTGCCTGGTGCACTCGCGGGAGCGGATGGAGCTCGACCTTGTGGACCATTCCGCCGCAGCGCACAGTCCCTTCGGGCAAGCGCGACACGAGTGCCTCAACCAGTTCGCCGAGACCACCCGGGAGTGATCGGAAGACGCCATCTGCAGTCATGACGCTGACCGCGCGCGGCAAAGGCTCGGATGACGCTGCCGTGACTTGCCTCCGCCTCCAGCAAACGGGGAAACGACGCACGGATTGAGAGGCGGTCGACATCCCCGGCATGAATCCCGGCGAGAAGCGGTTCGGCAATGTAGTCCACGGCCTCGCGGCCGAAATGTCGCCCCACAAAGGCCGCGATCGATTCGTCCCCGACACGCCCGGCGAGGCCGCGAAAACACTTCGCGTGCCATGCGAAGCTTGGCCGACGTGCTGAAGAGGCTGGACGTTGCGAGCGGCCGCAGACGGGTCGGGAAGCCCAGGATCGACGCGTCCGGAATCGCGTGCAGCCTGCCACGTCGATAGACGAATGCCGTTCGCGGCGGTCGGGTTGGCATCAAGCGATCTGAAATTCCCAGCTCGCGACAAAGTTCAGGTGCGGCCGGCTTCTGCATCAGGAGTGAATCGGGTCCGGCATCGACGAGAAAGCCGTCGAGCCGTTCCGTGACGATGACACCGCCCGGCCGAGGCTGGCTCTCCAGAACCTTGACGGTCAGACCACGCGTGTGGAGCTCGTACGCCGCAGAAAGACCGGAAATGCCGGCGCCGACAATGGCGACGTCAACCCGCGGGCCGTTGGTGGCGTGAGCCTTGTCGCCCATTACGCGCGCGCCAGCTCGCGCGTCACGAGGTCTCCGAGTGCGCGGATGAACGTCGAAGCCGTATTGAGCGAAGGCGTGCGGCGCAGCGAGACGCCAAGATCCCGCGCAACCGTGGCGGCCTGAACGTCGATGTCGAAGAGGATTTCCGTGTGATCGCAAACGAAGCCAATGGGAACGACGAGGAACGCGGAGATACCCTCGATGATACGCTCGCGGATGAAATCGGAGAGATCAGGACTGAGCCAAGGCTCGGGAGTACGGCCCGCACTTTGCCACGCTTGCTCGTAGTGCTGCAGCCCGCACATCCTGGCGATGGCTGCTGCCGTTGCAGCCACCTCTCGTGCGTAGGGATCGCCGGCGTCCACCACCCGTACCGGCAGGCTGTGCGCCGTGAACACGATCGCTTCGTCGGGCTGCGGCGCCGCCTCGCGCAGACGTCCCGCAAACGCCTCGATGAGCCCGGGATGATCGTGAAACGACCGGATACACGCAAACGGGACGCCCGGTGGCAGCGCAGCTTCCGCGGCCGCCACGTACTTTTGCACGCTCAACGACGAAAACTGGGGCGCAAGCGGAATGCCCACGATTCGCGTGACACCCGCGTTGATGAGGGTCCGAATGGCATCGGCAATGAACGGTTTCCAATTGCGCATGCCCACGACGACGAGCGACGGAATGCCTTTGTCGTCGAGCAGCTCCTGAAGGGCGCGACCTTGTGCCTGGCTGATCTCCGTGAGCGGCGAACGCCCTCCAATGGCTGCATAGTTGTGCCGCATCTCCTCGACGAGTTCGGCACTGGGCACGCGGCCGCCCCGCACCAGCCGGAGATATTCTGGCATTTCGTCCAACGACTCGGGCGTGCCATGCGCCATCAAAAGAACGCCAATCATAAAAAGAAAGAATACTCGTATTCCTCTTGAGACTTCAGCCTTCAGACTTGAGACTTCACTGATCGAATCCGATGCTCCTTGACGTACCGTGCGAGCGTTTGCACGTGCTCCACGCTCGTAGGAGGCAGGATGCCGTGGCCCAGATTGAAGATATGCCCCGGGCGGCCGGCGGCACGCTCGAGGACGGCGTCGGTTGCCTTCAGCATGCGCTCCATGGGTGCAAGCAGGACCGTCGGATCGAGATTCCCCTGGACACCTCGGTCGTGCCCGATTCGCTCCCACGCTTCATCCAACGGAATGCGCCAGTCGGCGCCAATCACGTCACCACCGGCTTCGCGCATGTCGCGCAGAATCGACCCGGTCCCGGTACCGAAATGAATCGTCGGCACGCCCAGGCCCCGCAGGGACTCAAAGATGCGCCGCGTGTGCGGCATCGCAAACTCCCGATAGTCCGCCGAGCTCAGGGCCCCGACCCACGAGTCGAAGAGCTGGACCGCCTGCACGCCGGCATCAATCTGCGCCCGCAGAAAATCGGCCACCACCGTTGCCAGCTTGTCGCAGAGACGATGCCAGGCCGCGGGGTTGGAATACATCAGGTGTTTCGTGATGGAGAAGTTTGAAGAGTGGCCGCCTTCGATCGCATACGACGCCAGCGTAAAAGGCGCGCCAGCAAAACCAATGAGCGGTACGCGGCCTGCCAGCTCCTTCCGCACGAGCCGAATCGTCGTCAGCACATGACCGAGCGATTCGAGAGGGTCGAACGAGCGACAATCGATCGATGTCGGCTTCGCATCGGACAGGCGTGTCGATCGCGGGTCCCTCGCCGCGGACGAAGTCGAAGGGCAGCCCCATGGGTTCGAGCGGCAGCAGTAAGTCCGAAAAAAGAATGGCCGCATCGACATCAAGGCGTCGAATTGGCTGCATCGTGACCGTGACGGCCAGCTCGGGTGTACGGCAAATGTCGAGCAGCGAGTAGCGTTCGCGCAATGCGCGGTATTCGGGCATATACCGCCCGGCCTGTCGCATGAACCATACGGGTGTCGTCGGAACGGGCTCGCGGCGGCACGCGCGCAGAAAGATGGAATCGGGACTCAAATCAGTAGCGAGTATGCGGCCTCGCGGAGTTGCAAAATCGTACGTAGCGCAGATCTTTAGACCTGCGCAGCGCCTCAAGGCAGGCCTGACCAGCCTCCGCCAAGGCTACGGCGGTCCGCCGAAGCTTCACGCGAAGGCGGAAGGCCTGCGCTACGGCGCTTATCGGTACTATGACCGTGCAGTATCTGGCCAAAATGGGAAGATGGGGACGATGGAGACGATGGGGAAGAGCCGCCGACTTAGCTCGGCTTAAGCAGATTTCGCGCGAGCGCGAGCAGGTCCTCCAGCCAGAGCGGTTTGAATCTGAGGTCGGCGCCTAGCTCTCGCAGCTCGTTCGAGACCTGCTGATCGAGGAAGTAGTCGCCGGTCACGATGGCCACAGGCACCGTCTGAAGGCCAGGCTTCGTACGAAGGATACGCAGAAACTGCAATCCGTCGGTCAATGGCATCCGGAGATCGAGGATGATGGCGTTCGGAGACGCGCGTTCGGCCTGCGAGAGACCGGCCTCTGCCGACAGCGCCGTCACGACGTTGTAGCCCTCGAGGCGAAGCATCCGCTCGAACGTTTCGGTGACGCTCGGGTCATCATCGACGATCAAGATCGTGCGGGTTGCCGTGGGAGTGGAGATAGCCGCGGCCACTGGGCTATTGTGTGAGCTCATGATGTGCAGGTCAAGCGCCACATTCGGCGCGTTCATGCCTCCCGGATGGATAACCGGGTCAGCTCATGGTACTTATCGGCACCACCAGACCCGGCATTACCAAGGCCATAATGGGAACTGGAGCCGGCAGGCGTATCCAATCGGGCTGTTCCTGGGCGCCGGCTATACAGAATTTCTCCGAACTGGTGTTCGTGTTAGACTTACGAGTTTGATCTAGGGTTCACCACGCCCTGGGAGGCCGTGTGAGTCCAATCCTTGTGCGGCCCGTCCGCGAGCAGCTCGAGCACGATCGCGTTATCCGCCTGCTGCAAACCCGTTTTCGCCGCCGCTACGAGGTAGGCATCAATCCGGGTCAGGAGCAAAATGCCGCCGTCGGGAGCGGCGCCTCGGCAAACTATCCAGACGTGGTCCTCCTGGCGTCCGACCGGGGGCGACGACTGCAAGGCGTGATCGAGGTCGAAACAGCTGAGTCGGTGAACAATCTCGAAGCCATGGCCCAATGGGCGCGGTTGGCAAAACTGCGCGCCCCTTTCCATCTGTACGTGCCGGCGTCGGCGGTCGATGTTGCGCGTCGGTTGTGCACCGATCACCAGATTGCCGTTGCCGAGGTCGTGAGTTATCACAGCATCGGCGACCAGCTGCGATTTACGACCGTGTACCGCGCACCGGCCGAGCCTCGACGGGCAACCGTCCGAACGACCGCACCACGTCGGTTGGACGCTCCACGACCAAAGACCGCGACCCATGTGCGCAGCGCCAAACGAGCCGCCGTGCGCAAACCTGCGCGACCGTCACGACGAAAGTAGAAGGACTTGCCTCACTTGCGATTCACCCGCGACAAGCGGGGATATGAGAATACGTACGTCGTACATTCCGTCCGCCGGCGCGGTAAAGCGCGACAGCGGATCTTGTACTGGTTCAGAACCCCGCCGAATGTCCGCGTCGGTCGCGCCGCCCTCGACGAGGACGCGATTCGTCTGATCGAAGAAAACAATCCGGACATCGAGTTTGACTGGACCAAGATTCTCGAGTCGCAGCCGCCCGTTGCGCCGCCTGTCGAGTCGCACGCTAGCCGACGCCGCGTTCGGGGTCAGGCGCCCCCCGCGCGCGGGCGCGCGGCCCAGACCGAGGCTCCGGAAATGTTTGCCGGGCCCCCGACTCTGGAACCACCAGGCGTGAACGTCGGGCCACCTGATCCAGTCTTTGCGATCGAGCCGCACGCGAGCGACGCGGCAGCCCTCGATGTACCCGAGATGGCTGAAATCGAGCCTCCGGCCCTGGTGCCGGTCACGGTTTATCACGGTGGCGCCGACGTGCTGGTTGCGACCGCGCCCGACGAGGCGCCGCGACAGTCAGCCGTTGAGGCGCGTCTCGGTTCTGAATTGCTCAATCGGGTCCGCGCGCGGTATGCGGAGATTTCAGCGCGGATTCGCGAACGGGTTGGTGGTGATCCGGCCCGCCTCGAAGAAATGCGACGCGCTGTGGAAGCGCTTAACCCCGACATGTGGGTGACGGAAGGCGAGATCGCGGCTGGTTTGCAGCACTTCGACGCGCGGCTTGGCGAAATTCGCCGGGCCCTCGGGATTAAGCGCCGCCGGCGGTCGCGCCGGGGCGGGCGCCGCCGGCATGGACGTGGCCACGACCAGGCGGCCATGCCGACCGGCGGAAGCCGCACCAGTGAGTTCAATGACCGACCGTTCCCGAGGCTGCTGATGAGCTCGAGGTCGACGATGAGTTGGGGACGGATGCTGACGAGTCGGGTTCCGATGATTGAGGGGTTTGGATCCCTTTTTGGCAGGCCTAAAGGCCTGCGCTACGCATGACTGGTTGTATACTTGACCCCATGAAATACAAGTACGTATTCACCGTCTTGGTGGGTGCCTGCTTCTGCGCGGTGCTGAGCGGCAGCCAGGCGCCGGCTCCGCCGGCCATCAGCCAGGAGCCGCCTGATTTTCGAGTCGCGGTCGATCTGGTCACGACAGACGTCATCCCTCGCGATGCGCGCGGTCAGTTCGTTGCCGACCTGAAGAAGGAAGACTTTGAAGTGTACGAGGACGGCGTCCCGCAGGACATCACCTCGGTGGTCCTGATTCATGGCGGTCGGGTCTACAACCAGGTGCTTCCGCCGCCACCGCCGCCGCAGGAGGGCATCATTCTGCCCCCCACGCGGCCGATGAACGATACCGCCGGACGCATCATGGTGCTCTTTGTCGACGACCTGCACATGCAGTTCCGGGATACCGCACGAATCCGCGATCTGTTCAAGCGGATTGGCAAGACGCTCATTCACGAAGGCGATCTCTACGGGATCGTTTCGACAGGGCCTTCATCGCTGTCGATCGATCTCACGTACGACCGCACCCGCCTCGATGAAGCCATCAAGAAGATTTCCGGGTCAGGCCTCAAGCCTTCCGAAATCATCAGCGGACCGGAGAGCTCCCAAGGGCCCACCGAGCTTCGGTATCGTGCTCATGTCGCGTTTTCGACCGTGTACGAGCTGCTCAAGAACATGGAGAAGGTGACCAATCGTCGGAAAGCGATTCTCTACGTGAGCAGCGGCTACGACTTCAACCCGTTTGCCGCGGCACGGGCAGGCTTGCCGGAGGGGTCACCGTTTCTCAGCCGGCCGGGAGCCCAGCACAATGCCAACGATCCGCTGGGGTCCAACGATCCGTCGCGTCAGGGACAGCAGTTTGCCGACGCGGATCTGGCCTTGGAGCTCAATGAGGTGACGCGCGCGGCGAATCGAGCGAACGCGACGCTGTACACGATCGATCCCCGCGGGCTGGTCGCCGGACCGGATCTGGACGAAGAGGTCGACCCGCAGGAGTGGAACAAGTACATCATGAGGACCCAGGATAGTCTGCGCATGATGGCAGAGAACACGGGTGGTATTGCCGTTGTCAACAGCAACGACTTCGACAAGTTCCTCAAGCGGATCGACAACGAGACCAGTGACTACTACGTCCTCGGATACACTTCGAAGAATCCGGATCCGACAAGGCGGACGCGGAGGATTGAAGTCAAGGTCAGTCGGCCAGATCTGACGGTATGGTCGCGGACGTCGTACTCATTGCGTCCGACTCCGCAGCCCGCGCCGCCTCAATGATCACTGGGGATTCGGGATTCGGGCACCCGATCCCGAATCCCGAAACCCGAATCCCGAAAATAGTCGTACTCCTGTCACAGTTCTTCGGTAGTCTTCCCAGGCGGAGGGCCGACCATGACGAGCTTGCGATGGACTTTGATGCTGTCGTGCGCGTGGATGTTCCTGTCTCTTGCCACGTCCGCGGCGGCACAGACTGCCGCCACCGGCAACGTCGAGGGGGTCGTCACTGACGTGAGCGGAGGCGTGCTTCCAGGCGTCACCGTTCTTGTCCGCAACGTCGATACCAACGTCTCACGTGAGATCGTGACGGACAGCGACGGGCGGTATCGGGCTGGCGCCCTGCAACCCGCGGAGTACGAGGTCAGTGCGACGCTGTCCGGTTTCAGCGTGCGGCCCGTGACCGGGTTACGGGTGCAGGTGGGGCAGACCGTCACTGTCGATCTGCGGATGCAGCCGGCGGGAGTCACGGAGACCGTTTCGGTCACCGCCGAGTCACCGATCATCGATGTCCGGCGAACCGACGTCAGCAACGTCATCACGCAGGAAATGATGCAGAACCTCCCGATTACCGGGCGGCGCTGGGACAACTACGTGCTGATGAGTCCCGGCGTCACCAACGACGGGAATTTCGGGCTGGTCGCGTACCGGGGAATTTCCGGCCTGTACAACAACAACATGGTCGATGGCGTCGACAACAACCAGGCGTTCTTTTCCGAGGCGCGTGGACGCACCCGGACGGTGTATTCCATCAGCCAAGCCACTATCAAGGAATTCCAGGTCGGCATCAGCAACATGTCGGCTGAGTTCGGGCGCGCGGCGGGCGGCACGGTCAATGCCGTCACGAAATCCGGGACCAACAGATACAGCGGGGAAGGGTTCTATTTTCTCCGGAGCGATGCTTTCCAGGCGAAGAATCCGTTCGTCAACATCCCCGGCGACCCGGGAGGCAAACCTGATGAGCGACGTCAGCAGTTTGGTCTTGCCGTGGGCGGGCCGATCAAAAAGGATCGGGTGTTCTTCTTTGGTGGCTACGACCAGCAGGTGCGGACGTTCCCGGCCTATACGTCACCGTCGAACGCGACGTTCCTGACAGCGCCGTGTACCGCTCCGGCAGCTAACTGTGCCTCAACCCTGAACTTTTTCGATTCCGTGGCCGGCCTCAGCCCCAGGGAAGCCAACAACAAAGTCAGCTTCGTGAAGGTGGACTCGACGCTGGCCGGAAACCACACGCTCACCGTCAGCTATAACGGCCACCGATGGGACTCACCGAACGGCATCCAGACGCAGCCGGTCATCACCGTCGCGGACTCCATGAACGGTTCCGACCTGGTCAAGACTGACTTTTTCGTCGGGAGCCTCAATTCGGTAATGGGCCAGCGATGGCTCAACGAGTTCCGCGTGCAGATAGGCCGCGACTACGAGGAACAGCAACCCAACGGCGTGCCGCCGGGCACCACGGTCACCGGCGGCATCGGTTTCGGCATGCCTGATTTCCTGCCGCGCACAGCGTTCCCGCACGAGCAGCGGTATCAATTCATCAATGCCATCACGTCCTACTGGGGTGCGCACAGCGTCAAGGCTGGCGCAGATATCAACTACGTCAAAGAGCTGCAGATCAATTTGTTTCGCGGTGGCGGCGTCTACAGCTATACCAGCTTCAGCACCCTCGCGAGCGATTGTCCCATTGGCGCGAGCGGTTGCACGCCTGTGGTCGATGCCTCAACGGGTCGTCATTACAGCAATTTCCAGCAGGCTTTCGATCTGAATGGCCTTGCCGGCAAGATGGCGTTCAACACCTGGGACTACAACTTCTACGTGCAGGATACATGGCGGGTGAACAACGCGCTGCTCGTCAACTTCGGACTTCGCTACGAATATCAGCAGCTGCCGCAGCCAGGGGACCTACAGGTTGACGGGGTGACATTTGCTGGAAACCCCCTGTACCCCCAGACCCAGGAGTTCAACCAGGACAGGACGAACTGGGGTCCGAGAATTGGCGTCAGCTACGACTTTGGAGGAAATCACGCCACGGTCCTCCGCGGAAGCTACGGGATCTTCTATGGCCGAACCAGCAACAGCGCGGTGGCCAACGCGCTGACGAACACCGGTAATGCGATCGCCGGCTACTTCTTTACGCCACCACGACCGTGGGAGCACCCGTGTATCCGGCGATCTTGAGCGCGCCACCGACGTATTGCGGGAAGTGTCCCAGATGTTCAGTACTTTGCGTCCGACCTGAAGCGTCCGATGATTCAGTCTGTCGACGTCACGCTGGACCGGCAGGTGGCGCGCGACGTGACCGTTTCGGCGTCCTACCTGTTCAGCCGCGGCAGCCGGTTGCCGGCGTTCCGCGACATCAATTTCAATCCGGCCAACTCTCAGGTCAGGTACGTGCTCGACGGACAGACGCTCGGGACGTTTCCCTTGTATCGGGGCGCGAGGCCGACCACGACCGCCGCCCGCATTCTCGTGCTCGAGCCACGGGTCGAGTCCGTCTACCATGCTCTGGTGCTTGCGGCCAACAAGCGCTTCTCCGGAGGCATTCATCTCGGGGCGAACTACACGCTGTCCAAAGCCGAGGACGATCAGCAGAATTCGAACACGTTCTTCGGCGGGAACCAGCCGTACGACACGCTCAACCTGGACCTCGTGGATGGTCGAACGACCTCAACACTCGACCGCAGGCACAAGTTCAGCGCTAATTTCGTCTATCATCCCTCGCAGCTCTGGGGCATCGGCTTCAGCGGAGTCTTGGTGCTCGAGAGCGGACTGCCAATCAGCCAGACGATTTCAGGCTCTTTGGCGACTGCCGTAGGTGCGACCAACAGCTCCAGCACAAACGGGACGGGTGGCGCCTTCTTCGCGCCGTGGCTGGGGCGGAACACCGATCGGTATCCCGGACGGGCGACCTTCGATCTGCGCCTGTCAAAGCGGTTCGCGACCGGTCGTGGCACCGAAGCCGAAGTCCTGTGGGACATGTTCAACCTCTTCAACCGGACGAACGTGACGACCGCATCGGACATTGCCTTTAACGTGGCAAGCTCGGCGTTCGACTCCGCGGCAAATCTCGCGACGGTGAACCTGACTCGCAACGCCGGCTACCTCGTGCCGACGAGCTCGAGCAACACGTTCATCGGGTCTCGCGACATGCAGCTCGGTCTCAGATTTCTCTGGTAAGAACAAAAAGGGGTCGGGAGTCTTTTTCGTACGACTTTGAAAAAGACTCCCGACCCCTTTTCTGAGAATGTAATAGTGTACTTTGTACACCTTACAGTCTGCGTCGTGTCGGCTGCGTATCTGTCCGTCGTCTGGCCGTGGCCAGATGAGTGTCTGTGACGTGTGGCGTTTGTGCTATCCAGCCCTGGCAGCGTCGATCACTTCGAGACCCTGACGGCTCCGGACTCCCGACGGCAACGTGTGATTTCGGCGGTGGGAATGCGTCTGACACGTGCCGCCCTTCTCCTCGACGTACGCGAGCTCGCGCCGCGTCGCCACTTCACGATAGCGACCTACGAGGCATCCACACCCAAGCGTGGTGAACCCAAGGAGCAATACCAGGCTACCCATAGCAACCTCCGACGCATCGCCCTAGTGCAAGTCCTGTACCTAAACAGCCGAGCAACCGCCACAATCAATGGCTCCGAGTCGCTGGACGGCGGCGTCCTGTTTTTCAGGGGAACTCCGCCATTGGCGAGGACCCCGTTGGGAGCCCCGAGCCCCTGGGGGCTGGTGCGCGGGAGCCGGCGTGCCGAGAAATGACGTCGTGACGATTTTTGACAACAAAATTTTGGAGGCTCATCCAAAAACTCTTCGTTTCATCACGTCATCGCCACCCATTGGGAGCGTCCCATCCACGACCGGTCGCGACAGTCGTGGGTGCTACCATGGCGCCTCAACGCAGCGCGGCCTTTGAAAACTGATGCGTCGAACGATTCTGTCAGCCACGATTCTGCTGTTTGGCGGCCTGTTCGCCGCGGTCGCCGGCGTGCCCGCGCCGATGGCGGTGGGGATTCCCACGCCTTCCGAATTCCTGAAAATCTCCATCGGCGGCAACGGTGTGCTCGCATCCTACGACGAGATTGTGGGGTACTGGCGGGCGCTGGATGCGCTGAGCGATCGCATCAACGTTCAGGAACTCGGGAAGACCACGATGGGACGTCCATATGTGGCCGCAATTGTGACCTCTCCGGCCAACCAGAAGCGACTGGACGAGTACCGCACCATCAACAACCGTCTTTACGATGCACGCCTCACTACGGAATCGGACGCCCAGTCACTGATCGCCCGCGGGAAAACCATCGTGGCGATTCAGATGGGGATCCACTCCGATGAAGTGGGGGCTCCACAACTGTCTCTCGAGCTGGCGCACCAGTTTGCCACCGACAATTCGCCCCGAATGCTGGAGGTCCTTGATCAGACAATCATCGTGTTGTCACCGTCCCACAACCCCGACGGCACGCAGATGGTTGCAGAGTGGAACGGAAAGACCCTCGGAACGCTATACGAAGGCGCGCGATTGCCGTTCCTGTATCACCATTACGTGGGCCACGACAACAACCGCGACTGGTACATGTTTACGCAGGCCGAGAGTCGGATTACTGTCGGCCAGATTTGGAACCGCTGGCATCCGCAAATCAGCCACGACCTGCATCAGATGAGCCCCGACGGGGCGCGCGTGTTCGTGCCCCCTTACCTGGAGCCGGTCGATCCCAACATCGATCCAATCTTGCGCGACCAGACCAACGCGCTCGGGTCCCGAATGGCGGCGGAACTGGCCGCGCGCGGGAAAGAAGGGGTCGTCACCAATGCCATCTATGATTTGTGGACGCCCGCCCGCGCCTATGTGAACTACCACGGCGGCGTCCGCATTCTCACCGAGGTGGCTGGTGCCCGGCTGGCAAGCCCGGTCACGCTCAGCCTGTCGTCGCTCAGGCCGGGCATCGGGTTCGATCCCCGGCGTGCGTCGTGGAATTTCCCGAGGCCCTGGGGTGGCGGGGCGTGGAGACTGCGCGACATCATGGACTACCAGCACGTAGCCGTGGATGCGCTTCTCGATCACGCGGCACGCAATCGCCAGTCCTGGCTGTCGAGCTTCTGGCAGGTCAGCAAACGCGCGATTGGCCGTGTGGGACGAGGAACCAGTCCACGCCAGCCTTATGCCATCGTCATCTCCGCAGATCCAAAAGGATCCCCTGGCTGCGGCGGAAATGCTCCGGGCGCTTCAGCGCGGGGACGTCGAGGTTCATCGCGCCCGCGCGTCGTTCAGGGCTGGGAAGTCGCGGTATCCTGGGGGGACCCACGTAATTCTGATGGCCCAACCCGCGAGCGCCTTCGCGAAGACGCTCACCGAGGTGCAGCGCTACCCAGACGTTCGGGCGCACGTCGGCGCCCCGCCACAGCAACCTTACGACGTGACGGCGTACACGATGCCGCTGCTCATGGGAGTGACGGCGACGCACGTGGCTGAGCCGTTCAATGCCGACCTCGAGCTGGTGCCGTCACCGGTTCCAACCTCCGGCGGCCACCTGATGGCCGGGAGCGCGAGTGGCCCTTATATGTTCCCGCACGACAGCGCGGGGATTAGGGCTCTCATCCGGCTGCTGCAAGAGCGCGTGCGCGTCGGTTGGGCCCCTCAGTCGTTTGTCGCCAATGGCACGACATTGCCTCCCGGAACAATTGTGGTCCCGGGAGGACAACCGGGCCTGCGCGACAAGCTGGCTTCGATTGTCGGGTCGTTGCCCGTGAAGGTTGCTCGCAGTAGAAGGCAGGTTGCCACCGATTTGGCCGCTTCGATTGCCACGAGTAGGCCTCTACAAGTCATACGCCGCCTCAATCGACGAAGGCTGGACCCGGTGGATTCTCGATCAATGGTCGTTACCGTACGCCACGCTCGAGAACCGCGACATCAAGAATGACCATGGGACCCTGAGTTCCAGGTTCGACGCGATTGTGCTGCCCGATCAATATTCCGGGGAGATCGTGGACGGAATCGGCGTCGGGGCAGGTGCCCGCCGAGTACGTGGGTGGCATTGGAGACGAGGGTGTGGCAGCGTTGCGCGCGTTTGTCGAGCAGGGTGGAACGCTCGTCACCCTCGACTCGGCATCCTCCCTTCCAATTCAGCGGTTCGGGCTGCCGGTCCAGACTGTCTCGCACACCGACGTCTACGGTCCGGGCTCGATTCTTCGAACCTGGGTGGACACGCGTCATCCCATCGGCTTTGGTTCGGAGAGTCAAAGTATCGCCTGGTTCGAACACAGCCTGGCATTTCGAGCGCAGGGGAGCGCTCGGGCCATCGTGACCTACCCAAGCGGACCAGGTCTGCTGCTCAGTGGCTGGCTCATGGGTGGAGAGCATCTGACTGGCGCCGACGCGGTCGTGGACGCACCCCTCGGCCGCGGTCGCGTCATCATGTTTGGTTTTCGTCCCCAGTACCCGCGCTCAGACATGGGCGACGTTCAGGCTCTTCTTCAACGCGCTCTTTTACGCGACAGTTGGGGAGAGCGTGCGGTGATTGGCGGACCGGCGGACCTGAAGGTCCGCCCTACGTACTGTACGTACCGGTACGTAGGCCGGACCTTCAGGTCCGGCTCCAGTCCGGCTCAACCCCCTGATTCCTGGCTCAGCCGTCTGAACCTTTCCAAGTCTTTTGCCCGCTGGGCGGCCGCATAGAGACGAGCGCGGACGATGCGCAACGCAAAGCCGGCATGGCCCAGGACGGCCGCGAGGATGAATACGGGCTGTCCGGTGAGCCCGACGGGTACCAGATTGAGCAACAGGCCTGCCGCAAATACCGGTGAGAACAGGGGATCAATGCCATCACCGGCCGGCGTGCGACCATACGCCATGGCTGTCCGTTCCCAGGCGGGCAGATGCCCGGCCTCCTCGTAGAAGACCTGAAGGTAACGCCCGATTCGCTCCACGCCTACATGAAGTGAGTAGACGGCCTCGAAACCGGCCACCAGCACCATCAGGCCGCCGAATGCCGCCAGGGGGCCACCCCCTCGGATGGTTACCGCAAACAGGACGGCCCAGGCGACGAGCGTCACCACCAAAAGTGTGATGCGGCGGGTTCCGCGTTCCCGAATCGTGGCGCGAAGGGCCTCGTATTCCGCGCTGGACAGGTTGCCGCTCATGTCGATCTCACAATCGTAATAGTTCCCCTGCAAACTCTTTCGGGAAATTACTGATTTGTCAGCAGTTTTCTTCTTTGCGCGCTACCGGACCTTTGTTACAATACCGATACACCACGATAGACACGCAGTACTCCGTGGAGGATCCCGTCAAGTGATCGGAAGACGCGCAGTTTGGTTGGTTCGCTGTGTCTTCATTTTGGTCAGCCTGGCTGTACCCGCGAGCCACGCCCCAGCTGCAACTCCCACGAGCACATCGTCCACTCCGCGCACTCAGTCGAATACCAAAGCCAAGAAATCAACGACTCGAAAGCGCGTCAGCTCGAGAACGCGCAGGGCTGCCGCGCGCCGAGCGCAGGCCGCGATGGCGCTGCGGGAGGCCTCTACGCCCCGGTATCGCGTGGACGAGTTGACTGGCGCGCTCGTGCCCGACCTCCGGGCCGATGCCGCGATCATCTACGACGTCAAGACCGGAGAAGTCCTCTGGGAGCAGAACGCACAGGATCAACGGTCCATTGCCAGCATCACCAAGGTGATGACCGCCGTCGTGGCGCTCGAGGGGAATCCCGATTTGACCCAGGAAGTGGTCATCGTGCGGGACGACATACGTGGAGCGTCAACGACCTTCCTGCGTGTTAACGAGCGTGTGAAGCTCGATGACCTCTTGCACCTCGCACTCGATCCCGTCCGACAACGCGGCCGCCAGAGCTCTTGCGCGCACGTATCCAGGCGGCACTGCCGGCATTCGTGGACCGTATGAACCAGAAGGCGCTCGACCTCGGGTTGAAGAATACGCACTATTCCGACCCCTCGGGCTTGAGCTCGGACAACGTTTCTTCGGCGTACGACATGGCGCGGCTGATCACCTACGCAGCTTCCGACGACAAGATTGCCAGCATCATGCGCACGGCCGAGTACACGTTCGGGACCAGCCGGCGCAATAGCGTCACCGTCCGCAATACCAACCAGCTCGTTCGGCAGGGTGATGTAGACGTGCTGGGAGGAAAAACGGGCTTCATCCGCAAGGCTGGCTACTGCCTGGCCACGCTGCTCCGACTTCCAGAAGGCGGCCCCGAAATTGCCGTCGTCGTGCTCGGTGCGCGCTCGAACGTCGGACGGTTCTGGGAGACCCGACACCTGTTCAACTGGTTCGCCCAGAACACTCGCAGCCTCTTCTCGACCTCCTCAATTCCTCAAGAATAGCCCTTCTGAATCGCGGCGGCGTCGAGCGGGAGCGTTGCGATGGTATCGACCGCCAGCAGTGCACCCCGCGGGGAGCTCCGTCCGTCGAACGCCTTCAGATAGCGATGGCAGACGTCGCAGCCGTACACGCGGTAGCGGCCGTCGCGGCTGGTGAAGGACGTGATACGGGAACGGTCGCGATTGTCGCAGAAGGGACAGGCCAGGGGATGGTAGTGCCAGGCGCCGGTACAGCGACCGCAGAGCAGGAGCCGGTCTGCGGCCGGCGTGATTGTGGCAAACTCCGGCTCGCCGCCACAAAGTGGGCATTGCGGGGCGTCCCAGGCGCCCAGATCGAGCTGGGGTAGCAGCGTTTCCGCGCACCGCGCGAGAAATGGCCGCATGGCCAGCGAGAGCACCTGATCGAGCATTCCCGTCGAATCCGTTGAGGCCGAGTCCGCACGGCCGGCAACGGTCGACTGATACCAGCGCTGCACAACCTTCTGAAACTGCTCGGGCTCGCGGGCAATGGCGTGCAGCGTCGTGCAGCCTTCTTCATCGAGCGAATCGAACCGCCGCAGGATATCCACGGTCTGGCGGACCATCAGCCTCATTTCAGTCCAGTCGAGGGGGATCTCCTCGAACGCCAGTAACGGTCGGCGATCGGCAATAATGTTGTTGAACGCGCGCCTGGTCTATTCGGTGCGTCGGGATGGGCACGCGGGACTGCACGCGGCGCTGCAGCTCCACGAGCGCGAGCTGCATGTCGATGGCTGGAGCGAGCTCCGGATTGGTGTCTTTCAGCTTCTTGAGTTCGAGGACTTCACGGGATTCGGCGCGGGGTGGGCGCGTCGGGCGGTTCTGATGCGGCTGATGCACTGCGCGATTTTCGTTCAGGTAACGGCGGGATGCAATGCGATCGGCGCCGCCGCAGCGTGCTACACTGAGAAGTTCAGGACCCGCCACAGAGTCCATGCCGAGGCGCCGACCATCGCGCGTACCCAACCCTGACACTCCGCCTCGATCCGTGCTGATGGTCGGGTCTGAAGTCTTGCCCTTCGCGAAGACGGGAGGCCTCGCCGACGTCCTGGCTTCGCTGCCGCAGGCGCTGGCTCGGCTCGGCCACCAGGTCACGGTCGTCATGCCTCGTTACCGGGGTATCGAGACGGGAGAGCCAGCTGGCCTCGTTCCTGTGGCACTGCCCGGCGCACCGACCGAAGCCCATGTCTGGGAGCACGTCGTTGCTCCGAACGTCCGCATCGCGTTCATTGAGTGTCCAGCCCTCTACGACCGCGACACGCTATATGGCGACGGGAACGACGACTACGCCGACAACCCACGCCGGTTCGCGTTCCTTGCCCTTGCCGCGCTCGAGTACGCGGCTCGCCAGTCGACGCCTCCCCGACGTCATCCATGCGCACGATTGGCAGTGTGGGCTGGTACCGGTTTACCTCCGCGCGCGCGCAAGCTCGTTTGGAACGCTCGCAAGCACTCGCGACGGTATTCACCATTCACAACCTGGCGTACCAGGGGCTTTTCGCGTCGGACTGGCTGCCACGTCTTGGGCTGGACTGGAGCCTCTTTGGGCTCGACGGTCTCGAGTATTGGGGACGCGTGAGCTTCCTCAAAGGCGGTATCAATTTCTGCGATATCGTGACCACTGTCAGCCCGACCTACGCACGCGAAATTCAGACACCTGAGTACGGATTTGGCTTCGAAGGCATCTTGTCCCGGCGAGCGTCCGATCTCGTTGGCATTCTGAACGGCATCGACGCGGACTGCTGGAATCCCGCGCAGGATCGGTATCTGCCTCAGCCATACACGGTGTCCACTGTCACGGCGGGAAAGCGTGCCGCGAAGCGCGCGCTCCTCGAGCAGTACAGACTTCCCAGCGACGATCGTGCCCTGGGGCGTCCGCTCGTGGGGATGATTTCCAGGATGGTCGACCAGAAGGGGCTGGATATTCTGACCGCCCTCGGCGACGATCTCGCCAAACTCGGTGCCACGTTTGTTGTGCTCGGCACGGGGGATGGACGGTACGAGGACTTCTGGACGGATCTCTCGGCGCGGTATCCGTCAGTAATCGGGGCACGAATCGGATTCGATGAACCCCTCGCGCACCTCGTCGAGGCCGGATCAGACATGTTCCTCATGCCTTCGAGGTTCGAACCGTGCGGGCTCAACCAGATGTACAGCCTCCGCTACGGCACGGTGCCCATCGTCCGGGCCACTGGGGGGTTGGACGACACCGTGCGGGATGCCGGGCCGTCCGATTCCGAAGGAAATGGATTCAAATTCACTCCCTATACGCCATCGGCACTCCGGGCCGCCATCGAGCGCGCCCTGGCCGCGTACAAGGACCGCAGGAATTGGAAATCCTTGCAGGCAAGGGGGATGCGGGAAGATTTTTCGTGGGACAGATCGGCCAGCGAGTACGTCAAACTGTATGAGCGTGCGATCGCCGGTCGGCACGCCGCGACAGTCACGTAGGCCGGACCTTCAGGTCCGGCTCCGGCGGGACTCCAAAACGAGGGAGAGGGCATGGCTTCTGACAATATTCAGACGATCACGGACGGGAATTTCGAGGACACGGTGCTGAAAGCGTCGCAACCGGTGCTGGTGGACTTCTGGGCCGAATGGTGCGGACCTTGCCGGCGTCTGGCGCCGACGGTCGACGCCCTGGCGGGGGAGCTTGCCGGCCGGCTCACCGTTGGCAAGCTCAACGTTGACGAAAACCCCTACACGGCCGGACGGTTCAGCATCCGTGGTATCCCTACGTTGCTGTTGTTCAAGGGTGGACAGATCGTCGAATCGGTCGTGGGTCTGGCAGACAAGGATCATCTCAAACAGGTAATCGAGCCGCACTTATCATGAGCGCTCCGCGCAACGTCATCATTATTGGTTCGGGGCCGGCCGGGTTGACCGCGGCGCTGTACGCGGCGCGAGCCAACCTCGCTCCGCTCGTCATCGAAGGGCTCGATGCCGGCGGCCAGCTCATGCTGACGACGGCTGTGGATAACTTTCCTGGCTTCCGCGATGGCATCATGGGCCCGGACCTGATGGCCGAAATGCGAGCGCAGGCGGAACGGTTTGGCGCGGAGATTGTTCAGGGTTCGGTGACGAAGGTCGATATTCGTCAGCCGCCCTTTGCGGTGGCCACCGCCTCTGCCTCCTATTCAACGCTGTCACTCATCATCGCGACCGGAGCGTCGGCCCGCTTGTTGGGCCTGCCATCCGAAAGGAAGCTGATGGGACATGGCGTCTCCACGTGCGCGACCTGCGACGGATACTTCTTCCGCGGACGGCCAATTGCCGTTGTTGGCGGTGGTGATTCGTCAATCGAGGAAGCCACGTTCCTGTCGAAATTTGCCTCCCACGTGACCGTTATCCACCGCCGCGACAAGTTGCGCGCGTCGAAGATCATGCAGGACAAGGCGTTCGCGAACCCCAAGATCTCGTTCGTCTGGGACACGGTGGTTGAAAACGTCCACGATGAGTCAAAGGGTGAGGTGACCGGACTCACGTTGAAACACGTCCAAACCGGCGTGCGGACTGAGCTTGCCGTTGACGGTCTGTTTGTGGCCATCGGCCACACACCCAACACATCATTCTTTGCCAATCAGCTGGAGATGGACGCCAACGGATACATCGTGACGAGCACGGGGACGCGGACGAGCGTGCCGGGTGTGTTTGCGTGCGGCGATGTTCAGGACCACGTGTATCGGCAGGCCATCACGGCAGCCGGTTCCGGTTGCATGGCGGCGATCGATGCGGAGAAATATCTCGAGGGCGTGCCACATACGGAGAGCCATCAGCCGTCAGCCAACAAAACCCGTACGCGCGGGGGCTTTAGCCCCCGCGAACCGTTTTGCCTGACGCCTGAACGCGCACGCTGCAGCGTGCGCGCTACATGAAAGGCCAACAGCCGAAGGCTGATAGCTGAAGGGCTGCTATAATCAAGTTATGTGGACGAAAATGATGGGTGGTCCTCGGAAGAAGGCCCCGAAGACCATTGCGGTAATTGATCCCGATCTATGTTTTGGTGCGTTTGCCTGTTCGATCTGTCAGGCCGCCTGCCCCGTCGCGGGGTGCATTGTCGAAGAGCCGGACCGGGATGGTCGAATGGTCTGCGCCGTCCGCGCCGACCTGTGCATTGGGTGCGGCCTGTGCGTCACGCTGGGAAACCCTACGGCACCCCAACAACGGGAATTTGGTTGCCCCTCGGACTACGACGCCATCGACATGGTGCCGTTCGAGGATGTCGTCAAAGTTATTCAGGCAGGCCGAGAAGGAAGGAAAGACCGGCGCGGTAGCCACTTAGGAAGTCTCAAGTCTGAAGTCTCAAGTCTGAAGTCAGAAGCGAAACACGCCGAAGCGGGGCGGAGGAATCGGCGCATTGAACGCCGCCCCGAGGCCAAGCGCCAGCGCCTGGCGTGTTTCGGCCGGATCGAGAATCCCATCATCCCAAATCCGCGCGGTCGAGAAATACGGTGACCCCTCCCGTTCGTATTGCTGCAAAATCGGATCGCGAATAGCCGCTTCTTCTTCGGGCGATGGTGTTCGCCCTTCGCGCGCAAGCTGCTCCCGCTTCACCGTGGTGAGCACTCCTGCTGCTTGTTCGGCGCCCATCACCGAGATCCGTGCATTCGGCCACATCCAGAGCAGCCTCGGCTCATAGGCACGTCCGCACATGCCGTAGTTGCCAGCACCAAACGACCCGCCGATGATGACGGTGAATTTCGGGACGGTCGAGTTGGCCACGGCATGGACCATCTTGGCTCCATCCTTGGCGATGCCCCCTCGTTCGTACTGCTTGCCCACCATGAAGCCGGTAATGTTCTGAAGGAAGATCAGGGGGATCCCGCGCAACGTGCAGAGCTCGATGAAGTGCGTCGCCTTGAGGGCCGATTCGGAGAACAGCACGCCGTTGTTGGCGATGATCCCGACGAGATATCCGTGCAGCCGGGCGAAACCGGTGACGAGGGTCTGACCGTAGCGTTGCTTGAACTCGTCAAATCTCGAGCCGTCAACCACGCGTGCGATGACTTCGCGGACGTCATAACTCTTCCGCAGATCGGCGCTGACGACGCCGTAGATTTCTCTGGTGTCGTAGCGAGGGTCTTCGGGTGAGGTGACGTCGACAGGCAGGTGCTTCGACGTGTTGAGCGTCGACACGATCGTGCGGGCCAGCGAGAGGGCGTGCGCGTCGTCTTCTGCCAGGTAGTCGGCGACGCCGGAAAGCCGGGTGTGTACGTCGGCGCCGCCAAGGTCTTCGGCCGTCACCTCTTCTCCGGTCGCGGCTTTGACGAGCGGTGGGCCTCCGAGAAAAATCGTGCCGGTGCCACGCACGATGATGGTCTCGTCAGACATGGCGGGCACATAGGCTCCACCCGCCGTGCACGATCCCATCACGACCGCAATCTGAGCGATGCCTTCAGCCGACATTCGAGCCTGATTGAAAAAGATTCGCCCGAAATGGTCGCGGTCGGGGAAGACCTCGGCCTGGAGCGGAAGGAACGCCCCACCGGAGTCCACGAGATAGACGCACGGCAGACGGTTTTCGAGCGCAACCTGCTGGGCGCGGAGATGTTTCTTGACGGTGACAGGATAGTAGGTGCCGCCTTTGACCGTCGCATCGTTCGCCACGATCATCACTTCGCGTCCGGAGACGCGGCCGATGCCGGTCACGAGCCCCGCAGCTGCAGGCGCATCGTCGTACATGCCAAAGGCCGCGAGCGGCGACAGCTCGAGGAATGGCGATTGTGGATCGAGCAACCGATCGATCCGTTCGCGAACCGGCAGTTTCCCTTGAGATCGGTGGCGTTCGAGGTACCTGGCGCCTCCACCGTCGCGCACCGTTGTCACCCGCTCTTTCAGCTCGGCGACGAGGCGCTCCATGCGATCCGCGTTCAGCCGAAATTCGGGTGAGTCCGGACGGATGTTGGTATGCAGGACATCCATGTCCTGTTACCAACCACAACAATCTGTTTTGAATCCGCAGGTGGGACAGCGCCAGACGGCATGCATCCGATACATCTCGTCGCCGCAGCGCTCACAGAGGACCTTGTCCGGCTCCGCCGCACGTCGCAGGGGCGCTTGAGAGGGAACGTTCGGGTTTGGGCGATTCCGGCATGGGGGAATTATAGGGACAGAAGTCAGAAGACAGAAGACAGAATTCAGAAGGCGAATCCGAGAATATTCCTGATTCCGTCTTCTATTCTGTCTTCTGACTTCTGTCTTCTGTATTCTGTCGTTGATGGGCCCTTTCGCCGAACGCGCGCGCCTATACCTGCGGCTCACATCGGCAGCCGCCTGGCACGCACTGAAGAGGTTCTACAGTGGTCATGACCTCACATTTGCCGCGTCGATTGCCTATTGGGCGCTGCTCTCGCTGTTTCCGTTCCTGCTGCTCATCATTTCGGTTGTCGGCGCGGCAACGGCGGACGATGCGGACAGAACTGCCGTAATCCAGTTTGCGCTCGACTACTTTCCAACGCGGGTGGAATTCATCACAGAGCAGCTCGATGCGTTTCGGCAAACACCGATCGGGCTCGGTATTGCCGGCGTGGCGGGTCTGACCTGGGCGTCATTGGGGTTCTTCGGGTCGGTCAGCACTGCCGTGAACTATGCCTGGGGCGTCGAAACGCCGCGAAGTTTCCTGAAGCATCGATTGTTTGCGTTCCTGATGCTTGTCACGGCTGGTCTCATGTTCCTGGTCGCCATGGTTATGGCCACCGCCGTGCCCATCATCGAGGCGACCTGGTTTGCCCGTCTGCTGCTCCGGTTCCCGGGGTTGGCAGTGCTCCAGGGGCTCGGGGCCCGCTCGATATCGACCTTGCTGCTCATCGTCGTGCTCGGATTCATCTACTACTTCGTCCCCAACGCGAAGGTGCGTTTCCGTCATGTGTGGGTGGGCGCGGTGTTGACGGGTCTCGTCTGGCGTGCAGCCTTTGTCGGATTCTCGTGGTACATCGGCGACGTCTCGCAGTTGAACCGGATTCACGGGTCGATTGCCGCCGTCGTGATTTTTCTGTTTTGGATCTATATCTCGGCGGTCATTCTGCTGTACGGTGTGCAGTTCACCGCTGCGTACGGGCGCCTCCGGAGCGGCCACAGGCTGGAACCGGCGGTAGAGGAAGGTCAATGAATCGTCTTGCGACCGAGCACAGTCCCTATCTGCTTCAGCACGCAGACAACCCGGTGGACTGGTATCCGTGGGGCGAGGAAGCGTTCGAGAAGGCACGCCACGAGGACCGGCCGATTTTTCTGTCCATTGGATACTCAACCTGTCACTGGTGCCATGTGATGGCCCACGAATCGTTTGAGAATCCCGAGACTGCGGCGATCTTGAACCGAGACTTCGTGTCCATCAAGGTTGATCGAGAGGAACGTCCCGATATCGACCATGTCTATATGACGTTTGTGCAGGCGACAACGGGCTCTGGTGGTTGGCCGATGAGCGTCTGGCTGACCCCGGACCTGAAGCCGTTCTTCGGGGGCACGTACTTTCCCCCAACCGCCGCATGGGGTCGAGCGGGCTTTCCCGAGGTGCTTGTGGAGATTGCGCGAGTGTGGAAGGCCGAGCGCAATAACGTCGTCGCATCTGCGACGGGGATCGTCGAACGTCTGAGCGCCTCCCGGGTCGGCGAGCCCGGCGAACATGTTCCAGCCGCAGACACGCTCACAGAGGCCGTCAGGCAGTTTGCCAGCACCTTTGATCAACGGCGCGGAGGCTTTGGCGCGGCACCAAAGTTCCCACGGCCATCCGAGCTGTATTTTCTGCTTCGTGAGCACGCCCGGACGGGCCAGGACGAGGCGCAGCACATGGTGCTGAAAACGCTTCATGCCATGGCCGTTGGTGGCATGCGCGACCACGTTGGGGGAGGGTTCCACCGCTATTCGGTTGATGCCGACTGGCGTGTACCGCACTTCGAGAAGATGCTGTACGACCAGGCGCAACTCACGCTCGCCTACCTCGAGGCCGCACAGAGTACGGAAGACCCGATTTACGCCCAGGTCGCTGAAGACACATTGCAGTACGTTCGCCGTGAGATGACGGACCAAGCGGGTGGGTTCTATTCTGCCGAGGATGCAGACAGCCTGCCGCCTGAGGACGCCGCAAATCCAGACGCCCACAAAAAAGAAGGGGCATTTTATCTCTGGCGCGAGCAGGAACTCGTCGAGCTTCTAGGACCGGACGCGGAGGTCGTCCGCCTGCGTTTTGGCGTTCAAGCAGATGGGAACGCGCCTCACGATCCGCAGCACGAATTCACCGGGAAAAACCTGCTGTATGTTGCGCGTTCTATCGAAGACATCGCGCAGTCCACTGGTCGCACGCCTGGAGATGTGGCAGAAACGCTCGCGCGGTCGAGCTTGGCCATGTTCGAGGCGCGGATGCGCAGGCCTCGCCCTCACCTGGACGACAAGGTGCTGACGGCCTGGAATGGACTCATGATTGCGGCATTTGCGCGCGGCGCCCGTGTACTGCCCGACGGGCGATCGGCCGAGTCCGGAGGCTCCAGTCATCTGGCGAGCGCTCAGACTGCGGCTGCGTTCATTCGCAAGACCATGTGGGATGCCAGGACCGGGACACTGCTGAGGCGATACCGTGACGGCAATGCCGCCATTCCCGCCTACGCCGACGATTACGCGTTTCTGATCTGGGGGTTGCTCGAACTGTTTCAAAGCGATCCCAACCCGGACTGGCTCGAATGGGCACTGACGCTGCAAAGGCGTCAGGATGAGCTGTTTTGGGATCCGGACTCTGGTGGCTGGTTCAGCACGACGGGGCAGGATGCCTCAGTGCTCCTGCGCATGAAGGAGGACTATGACGGCGCCGAGCCGTCCGCCACGAGCGTTACGGTATACAACCTGCTGACGATGGTTCATCTCACGGGAGATGCGGGATTCACGGAACGAATCGACCGTGTGCTCAAGAGCGTCGCACCGAAACTGCCACAGCTGGCTCGCGCCATGCCGATGATGTTGGCGGCTCTGGCGATGTACCACGCGGGGATGGGTCAGACCGCGGTCGTGGGCCAGCCGGATAGCGCGGACACCCGGCAACTCCTTGACGCGCTGCGGGGATCTTTTGAGCCGTTTTCGGTGATTGTGGGTGTGCGCCCAGGGCCGACCCAGGAGAGACTGGCTCGAGTGTTGCCGTGGGTGGCTCCGCTGAGCATGCGTGACGGCAAGGCGACCGCGTACGTTTGTCGAGCGTTTTTGTGCAAGGAACCGGTCACCTCCGCCGATGCGTTGATTGGCCAACTCACTTTTGAACCCTAGTCCATGACCACCTTTGACCGTAGTCGACATCTGGCTGCGTGGCACCGACCATGCGACCACGCGTGAGATCACGACGGCCTCGGAGCCCGCGGTCTGGACCGAAGCTGACGTCGAAACGGTGCTCAAACAAATGTTGCAGGCCGTGGATCGTGAGCAGAACCCGACGGCCGAGGCGCGGCCGGTCTTCTTGCGTGGCTTCAGCTGGATCGTCAACCCGTTTCAAGAGGGCGGCGTCGTGATTGCCATTGAATTCCAGGCAGGAGCCGCCGTGGCCGGTCCCTTCCAGATCGACCGGCTGGAACTGGAACACATGGTGACCCGCGTGATGACACACGGGCAGACCCGTCCGGGTGTTCAGTGAGTTCCACCCAACTTTCCGCCTCGATGCACCGTCTAATCTCGCAATGAACCACCTCGACGACTCGTTTCAGAAAGCCCTTGACGGCATGTGTGCTAAGAAAATAGCATAATGCCAGTTTCTTAGCATCAGGAGTCGAACGTGTCCAGGCCAGCTCAAACAGCCCAGCTCAGCCGCCGCGAGCGACAAATCATGGACATTCTGTACCGTGACGGGAAAGCCACGGCAGCCGAGGTCCGATCCAGCCTGCCCGAGCCGCCCAGCTACTCGGCCGTGCGGGCCATGCTCCGGATTCTCGAGGACAAGGGTCATATCCGTCACGAAGAAGACGGTCCTCGATACGTCTATACACCCATCGTCACACGTGACAAGGCCAAGCGCTCGGCGCTTCGGCACGTGCTCAACACGTTCTTTGATGGTTCAGCGTCACAGGTGCTGGCGGCACTCTTCGAGATGTCGCCCAAGGATCTGGACGACAAGGAACTCGCCCGTCTCCGCCGGTTGATAGACGCGGCCAAGAACAAGGAAGGGGAATAGTCATGTCGGCATCGCTCCTGCTGCAGATCGCGGTCAAGGTCTCGATTCTTCTGGCGATGGCGTGGCTGGTCACGCGGGCGATGCGCCGCTCGTCGGCGTCGGCCCGCCACTTCGTCTGGGCGATCGCGATCCTGGCGGTCCTGTTCGTGCCAGTGATAGTCCTCGTCGGCCCAGCCTGGCAGGTCAAGGTACTGCCTGCGACGCGTACCGCAGCGCCCCAACCCGCAGCTGAACCGCTTGACGCTGCACAGTCAGACTCTGGCGATCCCTTTAAGTCGGGCAACCCGAGCTCACGGTCATCCGTGAGCGAAGTCTCACCCGGCATCCTGAGCAGCGCCGAAGGGAGCACGCCGACCGACGTCGAAGCGGCAACCTCAGCGCCGCAGGATCCGATCTACTGGCAGCCTTGGTTGCTCGGGCTCTGGGCAGCCGGTGTCGCGTTTGTGCTGTTGAGGTTGGGCATCGGGATCATGTGGGTGTGCTGGACCCTGCGACGTGCAGAGGCAATCACCGATGCCGCGTGGCTCTCAACTCTGGAAGAAGTCACCACGACACTGCAGTTCACGGGTCGTGTGTCGCTACGGCGAAGCGGTCGAACAACGGTTCCTGTCGCCTGCGGGATCTGGCGGCCGACATTGCTGATGCCGCTCGAGGCAGATGAATGGTCTGCGGATAGGCGCCGCGTGGTGCTCCTGCACGAGCTGGCGCACGTCAAGCGACGCGATTGCCGTCTGCAGGCGATCGCCCAGGTTGCGTACGCCTGGCACTGGTTCAATCCGCTCGTGCATGTGGCAGTTGCTCGCCTGCGCGCCGAGCAAGAGCGCGCCTGTGACGATCTCGTTCTTGCAGCTGGTACGGACGGACCCGCGTATGCCGATCATCTCTTCGAGATCGCGAGGGCATTTCGATCGGATGCGTTGCCGCGATGGGTGATGCTGGCCATGGCGGCCCCTTCGCAGCTCGAAGGGCGGGTTCTGGCCATCCTCGATGCCCATCAGCGCCGTCAGGCACTTTCCCGAGTCAGTCGCTTTGTGGTGGCCACCGTGGTCGCTGTCACCGCACTCACGCTCAGCGCGTTCCGCCTGTCTGCCACTGCCGACGACACGTTTCCAGATCAGCTGGAAGCGATCGACAGCAACGTCGCTGCTGACGATACACAGAGTGCCGAGTATCGACGTCGATTTCGACTCCCTTTCACACGCGACTCCCGACATCGCCCTGGTTCCACCGGTGGACAACGCGCCGCCCGACTTTCCCCAGCTGGCGGCGCAGGGGCCGGACTCGACGGTTCAATCCCTGGCTGGATGGTTTGAAGCCCGATCTGCCATTCGATTTCGTACCGCCGATCGATCTCCAGATCAACGTGGATCCGATTCCCGATCCGAACCCGGATTTCGACTTCAATTTCGATTTCGATTTCAACTTCGACCCACCAGTCATCGGATGGTTTCGGTCCCCCGGGGGCGCAGACACCTGCTGCTGACGGCGTGCCCGATGAGACTCGCCGACGTGTGGCCGATGCGTTGAGCCTGGCCATCAATGACGAGAATCCACGCGTGCGGGCACAGGCCATTCAGGGCCTGGCGTCCATGCGGGATCCGCGCGCTGTTCCGGCGCTCGTCAAAGCTCTGCAGAGTCCCGACGTGCGCCTTCGCCGGATTGCGGTGAACTCGCTCAGTCAGTTCGACACACCGGAGGCGGCGCAAGGACTGGTTGGAGCACTCAAGGACGAAAATCCCGATGTGCGCCGGGTTGCGATTTCAGCGCTTTCGCGACGACGCGATGACAAATACGCAGATGCCATTGTCGGTGCCTTGAAAGACCAGAACCCGGACGTGCGGCGGCAGGCTGTCGCAGCGCTCGGCCGGGCGGGACAGTCCGCTGCGGTCGTGGGAGCGCTTGTTCAGGCCCTCAAAGACTCCGACGCGGACGTTCGCGAACGAGCTGCCGGATCGCTCGCACGCGTTCGATCGACGGAAGCCGTGCCGGCCTTGATTGCCGCGCTGAAGGACGCCAATGCCGACGTTCGAAAGATGTCGGCTATCGCTCTGGGCTCGATTGCCGATGCGCGCGCGATTGACGCCCTGACGGCCGCTCTCAAGGACATGGATGCCGAAGTTCGTGAACATGCAGCACGGGCGCTCGGTCGCATCGCCCGGGGCCAACGGCGGGGCCCGGGACGCTTCCCAGTGGCGAATCTTGATTTCAAAGAGCTGGAGCAGCGAGATCGAGAAAGTTCAGAAGGTAGAAATCGAAAAGGTGCACAAGCAGATGGCCAGGGTGTATCAGGACCTGGAGAACGAGAGGAATCGGTCCTGGTCGTGGGGATCACTCGATCCCCACGAGATGGTGGATGCGGCCATGCGGCAGGCCGACAAGGCGTTCAAACAGTACGAAGAAAGCTGGCGCCAGCTCGAACAAAAGGGATGGACGGGAAAAAACTGAAAACTAGAAAACTCGAAAACTGAGAACTCGAATAAGGACTGACGATCATGTGGCGGACCTGTCTCGCAATCGGCGCGTTGAGCCTCTCGTGGCTGGCTGCAGTGGGTGAGGGGCAGGTGAGCCGGCCGCGCAGTACACCGGCCGCCATTAGCGAACAGATCAATTCGTCTGTCGGTCGACGGACCCGGCCGCCCGGGCGCTGGCGGCCTGTTATCTTGGTGGCATGGGTGGCCGCGCCAGCGCAGCGGTCCCGTCGCTGGTGCGCTTGCTGTCCGATGCCACCCCCATGATCCCGTCGCCTGCCGCGGGGACGCATTCTGGGCGATGGGCTTCAATGGCCCGTCGAAATCGTCTCCCGGCATGGAAGCGGCGCGAGCCCTCGGTTTCATCGGCGAAGCCGCGCTCGAACCTCTCCTGCAGGCCGTTGGTCAAAACAACCCAGCAGTCCGCCGTCATGCGGCGCACGCGCTCACGTTCATTCGGGGCGAGCGCAGCCTCACGGCGCTGCTGAGCCTGGCGAAGGACCCGGACGCCCTGGTGCGAGTAGAAGCGGCCCCGGGGCTTGGTCGGCACGGTGATCGTCGCGGTTTCGATCCCCTGGTCGCGCTGTCGCGTGATGCCGCCGGCGATGTTCGACGAGCGGGCGACTCGCGCGTTGGGACAACTGAGGCAAGGCGACGTGGTCAAAGTCCTGTTGGAAAAGGCCAAGGATTCGGACGAGCGTGTGCGCTGGGAGGCCGTGACTGCTCTTGGTAACGGACGGCGTGACGACGAAGGCGCCGATGTTGTGACGACGCTGATTGGGGCGCTTGGGGATCAGTCTCCGTGGGTTCGCGAGCGGGCGGCGCAGGTGCTCGGCAGGTTCCGGGATGAACGTGCGGTTCAACCGCTGGTGACGCTGCTGAAGGATTCAGATCCGGACGTTCGCGAGGAGGCGGTGACCGCCGTTGGGACGCTTTGCCGAAACCCAGGCGACCGATTCACTCATTGCTGCGCTCAAGGACCCGGACGCGGGCGTCCGCGAACGAGCGGCCCGCGCCCTTTCCAGAAATCGCCATGATCAATCGCCAACTTAATCATCATCCGAATGCTATCTGACCCCTCCGGCCAGTTTCCGGATGGGCTTTGCGAACAGGAGCAACAGGAGACCGGCTCCTGCGGTGAAGAGGAAGACGCTTTCAAAGAGCTGCGGCAATGGCAACGTCTCGATGAGTCCCGCGACCCGTCCAGCCAGCAGGTTGCCAAGAGCACTTCCCATGAACCAGACGCCCATCATCTGACCCACAAAGCGCGGCGGTGACAGTTTCGTGATGCTGCTCAAGCCGACCGGACTCAAGCACAGCTCTCCGGTTGTGTGCAGGAAGTAGGTCATGACGAGCCACGAAGGGCTGACGAGCGTTCCGCCGACGGTATAGGTTGACGCCCACGCCATGAGGACAAAGCTGAGCCCCAGCTGGATCAAGCCGTACGCAAACTTGGCCGGGATCGATGGGCTGCGGGTGCCAAGCCACAGCCAGAGGGCGCTGAACGCCGGCGCAAAGAGGATGATGAACAGTGCGGGAACCGATTGCAGCCAGCTCGCGGGCATTTCCCAACCCATGATCATCCGGTCGGTCAGCCGCTCGGCAAACAGGTTCATCGAGGAGCCGGCCTGTTCGTAGCCCGACCAGAACACGGCAGCCGCCAGGAAGCACACCGCAATCACGCCGACCCTTCCCCGTTCGGTTGGCGTCAAACCGCCGAAGAACAGGACGTAGGAGATAAACAGTGCCGCCAGGCCGACAATGAAGTATCCGGTGGTATCCACGAACCCAAGCAAGCGTGATCGCGATGACGCCGGCAGATTGCAGCCCGACGAGCAACAGGGCCACGCCAATCACGATGCCCACACCAATTGCGAGACTGCGGATCGCGCTGGCGTGAGCCTGTTCCGAGCGCGCCTCGGCCTTGAGGTGTCCGGCGTTCCTTGAGGTGTTTCCCGCCGAGCGAGTACTGGATGAGTCCGAGCACCATGCCAATGCCCGCTGCGCTGAAGCCGAGATGCCAGTTGATGTTCTCCCCGAGATAGCCGCAGATCAGCGGTCCCAGAAATGCGCCGACGTTGATGCCCATGTAATAGATCGAAAAACCCGCATCGCGTCGCGCCCCTCCTTCGGGATACAGATCGCCGACCATGGCGCTGACGTTGGGCTTCAGCAGGCCGGTTCCCATCACAATCAGAATCAGTCCGCCGTAGAACGTCGTGATCGAGGGCACGGCCATGGTGAAGTGGCCAGCCGCAATGATGACGCCGCCGATGAAGACCGCACGACGTTGACCGAGCAGCCGGTCGGCGATCCAGCCACCGGGCAAGGCCACGAGGTAGACCGCCGCCGTGTACAGGCCGTAGATCGCCGTGGCGGTGCCATCGGTCATGCCCAAACCGCCGGTGGCGATGGCGTTGGTCATGAATAGGACGAGGATGGCGCGCATCCCGTAGTAGCTGAAGCGTTCCCAGAGCTCGGTGAAAAAGAGCGTTGAAAGCCCGCGCGGATGTCCGAACCACTGATGTTCGAGTGCCTGTTGGCGGAGGCGGTGGAATCAGTTGCGGGGAAACTTCGAGCTCGGCAAGCGTTTTTGCCATCCTGCGACGAGTATAGCAAATAGCTTTCCAATGTCCGGGCCGATTTCGGCGTCTGTTTTGACATTCAACCTCGCAGTCGTCGTCCTCGTTTGTGCGCATGGAGCCGCAACGTGCCCAGACGACCTCGATGCCGCATCGAGGTTGGTAAGGGTCGCCAGCTTTGCAATAGCAAAGTATCTAATCAAAAAAGGGGTTACGCCGGAACCCAACCGATCTTGCCTGGGGCTTTGGTGGGTTGAGGACGTGCGGGCCCCTTTGGGGCGCGCATCTCGAATCACCCGTTCGAGCTCGGCCAGGTATTCCACGAATCGTCGTCTTCCGTCCGCTGTCAAGCGATACAGCGTTTGCGGTCGCTTTCTGTCGTAGCCTTTCCAAATCTCCACGAGTCCGGCCTCACGCAGCACTTCCATGTGGCGGCTGAGATTGCCATCGGTCAGGGCGCACAACTGTTTCAGCTCCACGAACAAGAGACCATCAGGTCGGGTGATGAGCGACGTCATGATTCCCAGACGCGCCTTTTCGTGCACGATGCGATCGAGCCCTTCGTATGCATAGCGTCCCGTCGACTGTTCCGTCTTCTTACGCATACACCCTCTCGTGATTCCACGTCAGTGCGGCGGCGGTTCCGAACTGGCCGATGGCAAACGTGCCACCGACCGTCCAGGCGTTGAGAGTCCCACGCCCGAATGCGAGAAGCAGCGCTCCGGCCATCAAGTAGTACAACGCGACCCATCCAGTCGTGCGGGGCAGATAGGGCCGGGACGCGAACACCCCCAAACCGAAGACCATTGCCCATAACCCTGGCAGGTAAGGGGCAATCTCGCCATCGAACACGCCAATGAGGGTCATGAGACCACCGGCCACGAGCGCCGGACCCAGCTGCCCGAACACGCGACGCGTTCGTCGTCGGCCGTGTTCTGGTTCCCGCCACAGGTAATTGAAGGCGGTCTCAGAGCTGGCGACCAGACCGCTGCAGAGCGCGACAGCGCCCCAGTAGAGCACCCACGCTCGGACATTGCCGTGGGGCACCAGATAGGGCTGGAAGAGCGAGCCGATCAAACCACACACGCCCGAGAGCGCAACGGATACCGGACGATAGCCACGATAGATTTCTGCTTTGGCCAGCTGCTCGTGAATTGCGGAAATCTGGTCGGCCGCGCGGCTGTAATCCACTTTACAATACTTTGCAATACAAAGTGCATGGAAGTCAAGCCGGCGGCTCCTGCTACAATTCCGCGGCATGCAGGCCTATCTGGATGATGTCGTGCTCGAGTACAAGAAACAGAAGCAGCTGGCCGAGCGAGCCATTGCACAGCTCGGCAACGATTCGGATCTCTTCGTGACGCTGGGTCAGGGCGAAAACTCGCTCGAGACGATCGTGAAGCATGTTGCCGGAAATCTTCGTTCGCGATGGACCGACTTTCTCACCACCGATGGCGAGAAGCCGACCAGACTGCGCGACATCGAATTCGAGCACGAGGCAGGCGAGACACGGGTGACGTTGCTGACGCGATGGGCCATCGGATGGCGCGCGCTGTTCGATACGCTGGAAACGTTGACGCCCGACGATCTGTCACGAACCGTGTTGATCCGGAACGAGCCCCACACGGTCGTTCAGGCAATCAATCGCAACCTCGCACACACGGCGCATCATGTGGGCCAAATCGTGTTTCTGGCCAAGCATCTCGCTGGCGACGGGTGGCGCACGCTGAGCATTCCGAAGAAGGGTGCCTGAGTCAGTCGGTGCCGCCGGTCAGTCGCAGAACGACCATGGCCATCACGCCAAGTTGAACTGCCGCCGCTGCGACGGCGATCGGGACGTGTCGAAGCAACGTCCGTGGTTGGCTCAGGTCGGCCAGAATGCCGCTGAGTCCGAGCAGAATGCCCGCAGGAAGGTAGAGACTCCCCACCGTGAACCCGGCTGCGGCGGCAAATGCCGCCGTCAGCCCGCACGCCGCCCATACGGCGCTCGTGCCCCACGTCGCACGCACCAGCAGCATGGCCAGCACAGTGCCGCCAATCAACCCCATTTCGATCAGGTAGTACCGGACGAGAGAACCGGAGTAGACGGGGTCTGAGAACCGCGGCCAGAACAACACGCCGGGGACAATCGCGGCGAGCGAACCGGCCAGGCCAGTGACGATTGAGAGATGACGAACGATGGGTCCCAACATGCGCGCAAGGGTACCACGCTCGCGGACATTGTGTCGGTTGTGTAACGACACTGTAAACCTTTAACCGGGACGCACGCCATTTCGCGTCGAGATTCGGAAGAGCGCCGGTGCCTGAGCTAGATTCGTAGGCGTCTCGAGCCAATTCCGTGGAGCCGCACATGCAGAATCCTCCCAGGCCGGAGAGGAACCTTCGACAAACGCTCGCCGACATTGCGAAGCAGCTCGAACGCCATCGAGTGCTGGAGGCGCTGGCGCACCGGCAAGACACGCCGAAGCGCGAACTGGTGGAACAGCTCCAGCATCGACAGAACCTCGTCGAATTGCAGAGGCGCGTTCGTCTGCTGCACCCGGCGGATCTGGCGTTCGTGCTTCAGTCGTTACCAAGAGACGACCGGCTGCTCATCTGGCACGAAGTCGATTCGCGACAGGCGGCGGAGACCCTTATCGAGATGGAGCCGGCCGCCGGCAAATCGCTCGTGGAAGCCACACCCCGAAAGCGGTTGAAAGAGATTGTGTCCGAGCTCGACTTGGATGACCTCGCGTCCTTGTCAGACATTCTGCCCGCAAGAGACCCTGCAGAACGTCGGGCAGTCGCTCGGTATGGGCGAGCGAAGCCTCTTCGCGAAACGATTTCGTATCCGAAGGATTCGGTAGGGGAGCTGATGACCCGGGACCTCGCCGCGGTCAGAGAGTCGCAGACCGTCGCCGACGTACTTGCCGACCTTCGACTTCGTCAGGAATTGCCGACTCCGCTCGACCGCCTCTTCGTCGTCGATCCGCGCAATTTGCTTCGCGGTGCCGTGAGCCTCCAGGCGTTGGTTCTCGGTCAACCTGCCGCGACGATGTCGCAACTGATGGACTCTGATCCGCTTGCGTTCAGACCAGACGAAACCGCAGACGAAGCAGCGCGCGCATTTGAGCGATACAACCTGGTGTCGGCCCCGGTCGTGAATGATCGGGGCAAGCTCGTGGGTCGACTGACGGTGGACTCGGTGATGGACTTCATCAGAGTCACCGCCGACAACGACGCGTTGGCCATGGCGGGGCTTCGAGAAGGTGAGGATCTCTTCGCATCTGTGTGGCAGTCAGCGCGAAATCGATGGCCGTGGCTGTTCGTCAATCTTATTACCGCCTTTATTGCCACCCGGTTCATCGGGTTGTTTGAATCGACGATCCGTGATCTGGTCGCGCTCGCAACGCTGATGCCCATCGTGGCTTCGATTGCAGGTAACACAGGCAACCAGACTATTGCGCTGGTCATTCGAGGCTTCGCGGTTGATACCCTGACGCCGTCGGCTGCCCGACAGGTCCTTCGCAAGGAGCTCATCGTCAGTCTGCTGAACGGAATGATGTGGGGCGGGCTGGTGGGATGCCTGGCGCTCCTCGTGTACCGACAGGTCCGACTGGGAGCGGTCATGGCCGGAGCCGTTCTGCTCAACCTGGTGATTGCCGCCACGGTTGGCGTGATGGTGCCAATGGCGTTGCAGCGCATGGGACGCGATCCAGCTCAAGGCGCGAGCGTACTGTCTGACGTTTGTGACCGACTCAATGGGGTTCTTCCTGTTTCTGGGCCTCGCGCGAATCTTCCTGTAGTAGTGCCGATGTGACGTCAATGTAACAAGTCTCGTGACGATGATGTAACGATTGATGTGCTTGTCAAGAACGACGCCCCAACTAATAGGCGGCATGCTATTTTACGTGGCGTCTTGAACGCGTCATCATCAGACCTTCATTTGTTCAGCGCGTCAGCTCCTCACATCACACCCCCGTTGACCTTCTGATTTATGTCGCCGCGAGCGTGCCGGACGGCGCCCGCCCACGACGCTGAGAGATCTCCTGGAACGCCACAAAACTGGTGCTCTGCTCGGTGGATTCCGCTCTCAAGGCCGGGTGATGGCAACAGCCGTGGCGGGCACGGCGGCGTGCCACGAACGGGAAAGAATTCGCGCCACACGAACCATTGCCGTCGTCAACCAGAAAGGTGGATGTGGCAAGACAACGACCGCAATCAATCTCGCGGCGTTTCTTGCCAGAAACCACAGGAAGACGCTCGTCATCGACATGGATCCACAGGGACACGCGACGTTGGGACTGCATCGGGCCGCTGATTCCGGGATGGAGACGATGTATGACGTGTTTGTCGGGCAGGTGAACGGGTGTCGCAAGCGTCTCTTCGACGTCACTCGCTCGATCGCACGAGAATCTCGATCTGGCTCCGGCTGACATTCGTCTGAGTGCCGTGCCAGACATGCTGGCCGGCGTTGCCGATCGAGAAATGATGCTGGCCGGCGTACTGGCCGACACAAAGGCTCTCTACGACTATGTCATCATCGATTGCCCGCCCAATGTGGGCGCCGCTGACGTTCAACGCGCTGATTACCGCGCGCGAAGTGATTATTCCGCTGGATCCCAGCTTCTTTGCTCTTCATGGGCTAGGGAAACTGCTCGAGACCTTGGACCTCTTGTCGAAGAGGAGGGGTCACTGCGTCACATCCCGAGCGCTTGTCACGCTGTATAGCGGTCGTACGCAGTTCGCGAGAGACGTGGTGGCCGAAATTTACCGGCATCTCGGTGGCCGCTACTTCAACACGATAATCCGGCGCAGCGTCAAGTTGGCGGAGGCCGCGAGTCATGGCGTGCCGATATGCGCGCTATTGTCGCGACTGCGCAGGGTTTGAAGACTACCAGTCGCTGACCGCCGAAGTCTTGAGAATGGAAGGCGCCGAATCCGACGCGCGGAGTATGGAGGTGGCGTTGTAAGGATTGCAAACGGACGTGCCCTGGCAGGTTGCGCCCGCCAGGACACGTCGCAGGCGACCGATTTAGGGCGTTGCAGGGTGGCGCATCAGGAATTCGTCGACCTCGCGCTTCGCATCATCCTTAGCGTACCCGTAGCGCTCCTGAATTCTGCCCACCAGTTTGTCGAAGCTGCCTTCGACGTTCATCAAATCATCGTCTGTCAGCTTCGCCCATCGGGTCTTGATTTCACCCTTGAGTTGCCGCCATCTGCCTTTCAGCACGTCGTCAGCCATGGAACCGTCCTTTCTACCGGTAAGAAAGGCAAGGAACATGCCGACTCGAAACGGCGTCACGCCTGTCGATCAAGCACAGGGCACGTGTCAGCCCAGTGAACACGCGTCTTTGTTCAAGACGGTTGACGCGGCACTATCGCCGGCGCAGCCACATTTTCAGACGATCGTGGATCAGATCGCGGCGCTCGACCCCCGCGCGAGTCGTCTCAGTCACCTCACTGTATTCATCCAGCAGCGTTTCGGCGAAGTCGGAGCGCTCTTCGCGCCACTCAAGAATGTCGAAAGGGCAGGCTTCTATCTTCTCGCGCCATTCCCGAATCGTGTACGGGTTGAGGGTTTCGAGCCGACGGCACCGCCTGAGAGCCTGTTCCGGCCCCTCGCTTTCAGTCACGAAGCGCCGAAATTCGTCGAGGGAAAGACGCGTATGGGCCCATGGGATGTCCACGATACCGCTCTTGTGACAGCCTCGTGGAGAGAAGTAGGGATCGGTGCTGAGATAGATCAATCCGCCGGGCCGAACCACGCGCGCGATTTCGTCGAACGCCTTCTCGACCGATGCGATGTGCTCGATGGCCGACCGGGAGATCAGCAGATCGTGACTCGCATCGCCAAACGCCATGGATGTGGCATCCATTTTCAGGAGGCGGATGGGTAGTCGGTCGAGAATCTCGTCGATATCGCCTGAAAGCTTCGCCTGCCGGCAGACATGGGACGCCAGCACGCGCACACGGTCCCGTCGCTCAACCGCTTCGAGCAGAGACAATTCCATGTCGATACCCACGACCGACTCGACGGGCCAGAGCGCAACCAGCAGCGAATTGATGCTATCGCCGCACCCCATATCCAGCACATGCGCGTCTTCGATATGGCCGCCCCATTGAGCAAACTCAGCAAGGATCTGGCGAGTACGCTTCAGCTTCTTCCTTGCGGCCGTCGCATACAGTTGGTCGGTCCATTCGGCACGGGGCGAGTAACTGGCTCTCTGACCAAGAACACGCTCCCGATAGCCCGCGACCACCTGCAGAATGCGGCCGTCGTCGCAAATGAAAGTCTCCATCGTGCCCTCCGTCTCGTGCATCGCCTGCCCTCATTTAGAACTGGTTTAATCGGCCGAGGCCTCTCGCGCGTTGGACACTGCGAGCTCAACCGACGTGTGTGACGTGCGTCGGCAAGCACGGAGCACATGTTCCAGGCGTTGTTCGCAGAGGTCGAGCAACACGTCTGCATAGTGAAGTCGTTCACGAAATTGGGATCCAAGGAAGATGTGACGGACTAACGTCAACACAGCATAGGCCTGCACGGCTTCCTCTCTGCAATGGGCGGACCGCTGCAAGAATCGCTCTTGAAAGGCGTGTTCGCACGCAGTCAAACCGTGAGGATGGCCCCACGTGCGCAGACTCTGCTCTGTCAGATGGCCGAGAAAGTTACCCGCGTCGAGGGCCGGATCCCCGGCGGTGAACATGTCGAAATCGAGGATGTACAAACGCTCACCGTTCAGAATGATCTGGTCTGCGTAGAAATCTCGATGAATCCCCCTGAAAGGGGACTGCGGGATGAGCGCGGCAAGCTTGCGACAGCGTTCCAGAATGCTTTCAAGCCGGGATTCAAGATGTGGATTCCGTGCGATGACTTTGCCAATGCTGTGATGCAGCGTGGCGAGTTCATCGGTGAGGGTGTGCAGGCGTGTTGGCTTGACCGCGGACTGATGGATCTTGACCAAAGCATCTGCGACATGCCCGACGATCTCGGGGGCGTCTTCTCGGTCCAGCACCGACGAGACGACATCACCGGGCACCTTCCGCTGCAACCACAAGTGCCAGTGAACGATGAGCCCGATGGGCTCTGGCACCGAAATCCCGTCGGTACTCGTGTCCTGAAATCCTGCATCCCAGAAAGCCTTCTGAATTCCTGTACTTTCGACTCGAAGCTCTTGCGCTGGCTTTGCCAATCAGCGCCATGGGTGTGGGACGCGCCGCCGTCTGTGACTCCAACTGATACTCAATCACACACCGCCGGCCTCGCTTGTATTTGAGGACCTGGATGCTGCGAACCTCAACCAGCTCATCGTCAAACCCTTCAGAGATCCTTGCAAGTTCCCACTGGAACTCCGCTGGATCAAGAGCGCGTGACAGAAAAGGCAAGGCGAGATCGGAAAACACTCCAACGGGCACCTGGAGTCGCCATACAGCGGTGTGGACGTGAAACTCGGCGTACTGACTCCGTCTTCCCGGCTTCGATTGGTCGGGTCCTCCGCTTTGAGTTGTCCGATAAGGTCGGCAAGCTGCCCGGCCGTGTTCAGGAGCGAGAAATGTTGAATACAACGCGCTCTTGCACGTTGGCCCACAGCGTCAGCCTGCCGGGGGTGCATCAGGAGTTCGTGGATCGCCGAAGCGAGTTCGTTGGAGTTCCCCGCGTCCACGAGTGTCCCGCAGTCCGCGACAATTCCAGGCAGATCTCCCACCCTGGTCGTAACGATGGGTTTGGCCATTGCCATGGCTTCGAAAATCTTCATGGGCGTCTGATACCACGCCGCTTCGGTGTCGAGCTGTGGAACAGCCACAATGTCGGCGGCGGCGAGCAATGATGGGAGGCCGGTATAGGGAACGAAGGGGATTCGAGCAAGTGGCAATCCCATCCATCTTTCATCGGCCAGATCGTCAGGCCTGCATGTGACGACCAATCGTGCTTCAGGGATCTCGCGGATGGCCAGGGCGAGACAGTGCAGCCCCTTGTGCTCGCGCGGCGCACCCGAAAACAGAATCGTGGGGCCGTTGAAACCGAAGGCCATGCGCGCCCGATCACGATCGACGAGCGCCGGATCGAAGCGCGTCGTGTCGCAACCATGCATGAGGAGCGTTCCCCCGAAACGACGCTGCAGCGCCGTCGAAGCCACCGTGATTGCTGAGGCTGCGCCCAGACATCTCGTCAGCAGCGACACGTAGACTGCCGACCCGGGCCGCGACAGGTCGGTCATAGCTGGGTTGTTTTCCCAGTCCGAGGGCGGCGCCAGCGCCAGATCGAGATCGTCGAGGTCAACCACCACGGGCACGCTGCGGCGTTCCCCCGCAAGCAATGCCGCTCCCATAGACGCGAGATGAGGCTTGATGGCGATCAGCACGTCCCCGTCGGCCGCATCGATCAAGCCAAGAAAGGATTCCATGAATTCCGGGAATCGTGATTTGTGAACCCCACGGATCCACGGTTCGTGGGGGAGCGCAGGCCAGATACCCTCTGGCTCGACCGGTCCGATGAGTTCGACCGACGCGAACGTACGGGCAGCCTCCGCGAGTCGGTGGGCTCTCATGGCGGCATTCGAGGAAAGATCGTGGCTTAAGATCGTCAGCTTCACGTCTTTAACCGATCCGGAGCTGTCGCTGTGCTTCGCGAATCAAGCGCGGAACAGCCGACCGCTCCGTTGGCCACAGTGTCACAACGCTGTGCGCTACCCGCAGCAGACCCGCTGCGATGTGGAAATGAAGTCTTTGTTTGATTGCGGCCTGCGGGCGGAGCGAATCGTAGTGTGCGACCGTTCGGTCCAACACGGCCCAGTCTGCTGTTTGCCTCTTGCGGACGTATGCGGCCCAACACCAGAGTCCCAGATACGCCACATCGCGCGCCGGATCGGCGACCTGGAATCGGTCCCAATCAATGAGGGCCAGCCGGTCGCGACCCAGCATGAGGTTCCGTGGGGAGAAATCCCCATGAGATGCGACCAATTCCCGGTCCTCGACTCGGCACGCGGCTAACGTGTCAGCGGCCTGATGGAACGAATCGCCCCACTCCGGCGCAAGGGTTGCTGCCTGCTCGGCCTTTCGCCGAATCGAGTTGACGATGTGCTTCGACGACCGTACCAGACTGGAGGTCGCACTCGACTCGTGCAGCGATGCCAACAGCCGAACGACATCGTCAAGGACTGTCGGCTCGATATGGTTGCGCTCTGCCAGCGGAAATCCTTCCACTCGCTCCATGACGAGGATCCCCAGGTCGGGCAGATAGTCAACAGGCTGCGGCAGACCGGGAGGACGGCGGTTCTCACCGAATGGTGAACGCCAGACCCGGAGCATGTTGGCGAACACGGTCTCGCCATTGCCGCACGGATAAATTTTAGCGACGACCGGAACGCCGCTCCGGGTCGTCAAAGCGAGAGTTAAACGATCGGGTCGACCCGTCCGAAACGTTTCTGGGATCGGTGCGTATCCTCGCTGACGTAAGCTCTCGACAATCAACTCCACGGTGCCTCACATCTCGGAGCGGCGACACGCTCAGAACCTGTGCGTGATCGACAGGCCGGTACTGTGTGCGCTGTAGTCCTCGTCTAGGTCGTTCGACGACTGTGTGTCCAGGGTGTACCCCATTTGCATTTCCAAACGGGGGCTGAATCGATGTACCCACGAAAGTGAGGGAATCCAGCGCTGGTCGTGCCTCGGAACATCGATGTCATCCACCTCTGCCGTCCGGCTGCGATAGCGTCGCGACCGATACTTCACGTTGAACGTGATCATGTCCCGCAGCGTGACCATCGTTGAGTAGCCGGTCTCATACGTCGTGCGGAGATAGCTATAACGCGGGCCCAGTGCATCGTTGTCTTCGTAGCGATATCCAATCTCCCACGTATCGCCCGAGTCCAGGCGTTGCTGCAGTTCGAGGCCGACGTAACGGTTCGTGGCGTTTCGCAGCGTGTTACTCGAATAGCGTCTCAGTCGATACGCGCCATAAAACCGGACGCGGTGTCCGCGGGGAAGCCGGTAATCCAGCCTGGGGGTGAAAATCAGGGAGTTGCTGATCTCCTGCTCCTCGGATACGCCTCCAGAAAGGACCTCACCGAGGCCTTCCACGCTCAGCCGTCGCGTGAGTCGTTTTTCGACGCTGGTTCTCAGGTAGTGGCTCAGCCGGCTCCAGCGTTCCGCACCCGGGTAGTTGTACCGCGCAAGTTCGTAGTCCATTTGAAAGAGTGGTCTCCGCCGTCCTGTCTGATAGTGGAACTCGGTGCCATATACGAAGCCGTACGCATTGATGCTTCGATCATCGTGATCGATGTTGTCGTCGTACACGTTCGCCGCTGTAAGCGCCACGGACCACAATCGCGTGGGCGTCGCCGTTTCAGGCACCTCCGTCTGAGGCAGATTGCTTTGGGCGTCTGGAGCGGTTCGGCGTTTCAGTCTCCGCGCTGCCATCCGCGGGGACCACGGCTTCTGGGTTTACCCCGATCGTGTCCTGGGCCACGGCGAGCCCGGGCGCGCCAATGAGGAGGAGGCTGACAAGGAAGAGATTGGCTTTAGCGGGTAACGGCATCGGGAACCTCCGGGTAGGTGTCTCGAATGTGCCGGGCACCTTGTCGCAGGTCTGCGGGGCCACCGCGTCCGACGACCCGGCCATCTTCCAGGTACAGGATCAAATCGGCATGCCCTGCCAGGCGCGGGTCATGTGTGATCAGGAAAACGGTCCGTCCGACAGCCAACCGATCGAGTGCGTCTAGCACGGCGCGCTCATTGTCCCGGTCCAGCCCGGTTGTTGGCTCATCGAGGACGACGATGGGAGCCGATCTGATTGCGGCGCGCGCCAGCGCGATACGTTGACGCTGTCCGTTGGACAGCGTCACACCACGCTCGCCGAGCACGGTGTCGTACTGCTGGGGCAGTGCCGCAATGAATTCGTGCGCGTTCGTCAGCCGTGCGGCAGCTTCGATCTCGCTCGTGCTGGCGTCGGTCACGCCGTACGCGATGTTGTCCCGCACGGTCGTGCCGAACAGCCAGGGATCCTGCAGGACGATGCTGATCTGCGCTCGCAGTGATGCAAGCGTGTACTCGCGGATGTCGCGACCATCGATGAGCACGCGACCTTCCGACGGATCGTAGAGACGGACAAGGAGGCTGACGAGTGTTGACTTGCCGCTGCCAGAGGGACCCATCAGCGCGATGCGCTGACCTGGCTGCACGGTGACGTCGATGTCTTGAAGTGCCTGCCGCCCGGGTTCGTACGAAAACGAGACATGGTCGAAGTGGACCATCCCTCGGAACGCGTGGGCGGGCCTGGCGCCCGGCAGGTCGCGAATCTCAGGCGTACGATCCAAGAGATCGAGAACGCGTTCACCGGCAGCCGCCGCTCGGCCGATTCGCGTCGTGTATTTCGCGAACTCCTTGGCCGGCTTGAAGGCGTTCTTCAGGTACGCGAGGTAGACGACCAAATCACCAGGCGTGAGGACTCCCGTCAAAACCAGGCGTGCCCCCTGCCAGAGCACGATTGCCGTGGAAACGGCCGTGACCATGTTGACCGTCCGCTCGAGTCGTGCCCCGGCTCGGGTCGCCAGCGTGTTTTCCCTGCCGCTCTGTCGATTGTGATCGGCGAAGGTTTTCGAGAATCGTTCCTCAAGCGAGAGCGCGTGGACGATCCTCATGGCGCCAATCGCTTCGGAAGCTGTGGCGGCCATGACCCCTTCGCGGCGTCGTTGTGTCCTCGCCGCCTCACGCATGCGTCTTCCCAGGCGCGAGAGGTGCAGTCCAGCAAACGGCAAGGGTAGAAGCGCCAGGAACGTGAGCTGCCAGTTCACCCAGAACATGAAACCGATCATCGCTGTGAGCGTCAGGAAGCTGGTGACGAGCGGCAGGAGGGCCGTCACGGTGACGTCTCTCAAAATTCCAGCATCGGCAATCACACGCAAGAGCAGGTCACCGGCGTGCGCGCGGTTGTGAAATGATACGGACAGGCGCTGGACGTGTGCATAAATGGCAGTCCGAACGTCAGTCACGACGCGATCACCAATGACGGCAAGACCCACCGAGTTGAAGTACTCTGCGAGCGCTCGAAGCCCGGTGATCGCAACCACGGCAACGGCCATCAGCGTAAGCAAAGTGATAGGGTCCATCGCATCGAGCCACGCAATCGACGAACGCGCGTTCGCAGGCGCTGTCTCGATCACCCGGTCCAGAACGAACTTGAGCGGCCAAGGCTCCAGAAGCCGCAACATAATTTCGGCGACCAGCGCCAGGCACGACAAGGTGAGCAGCAGACGGTGCTGCCGGATGTAAGGCCAGAACCGTCCCACGACCCGGGCCAGACTTGGCAGCGACTGGTGAAGCTCGGTTCGACGACCCATCAGGCGCGGGCCTCCATGACCGCCATTCCCGCGAGATCGAGGATACGCTAGGGCAATCGCGTCCCAGCTGTGATGCTGCGCGACCTTTTGCCGCGCGGCGGATCCGAGACCGAGACCCAGGTCCCGACGCTCGTAAAGCTGCCCGAGCGTCGTGGTCCATGTGGTCGCATCGTCAGGGCGGCATAACAGCCCGTCGACTCCGTGCTCGATAACCTCGCCGACCTGACCGAGGTCGCTCGCCACGACGGCAAGGCCCGCGGCCATGTATTCGTAGACTTTGAGCGGCGAAAAGTAGAAGTCAGAACGATTCGAATAGGGAGCGGCCCCTACGTCCATCGATGCGAGGAGACCTGGGACGTCGGTCGAGTCGACAGCCCCCGTGAAGGTGGTCGCACCGAGGAGTCTGTGGGCGGAAAGATACGCGGTGACCGGCTTGCGTTCCGGACCATCCCCAACGATGAGCAGCCTGGTATTCGAGGCCGAACGGTGCAACCGCCCGAACGCCTCGACAAGCGTCATCAGGCCGTGCCAGGGCTTGAGGCTTCCGAGAAACCCGACCGTGAAGGCCCCGTCCGTTGCTGGAAGAGATGGTGCCAATCCGGGTGGAAACCGGGTCGGGTCAACGCCATTAGGAACGACGTGCACACCGTCGTCACGGTCCCGGTACTGCTTCACATACGTCGTGAGGGAATTCTGACACGACAATCAGAATCGACGCCGTAGAGAACGATTGCCGGGTAAATCGCATGGCACTGACGGGGTCGGTCAGACGTCGATAACGGGCTTCCTCGTCAATCAGCGGGGCGTTGATCTCGAGTAATCCGGCGGTGCCACTCGACCGCGCATACTCCATTGCGCCAACGCTCCAGAGCGAGTAGCGCTCGTAGATCAGATCGAACGGTCCGGCTCGATCGAGCAGGAGGCGCACTGCAGAATTGGCGGCGTCCGCCGAAGTTCGCGCGCGCGCCGCGGTCGGTGTCGGCCCAGATTGGCAATCGATGCAGAGAAAGGTCATGGAGATCGGCTGGGGGTGTGCCGTCGGTTCGCGCGGCAAACACGGTGACGTGAGCTCCATGCTTCCTGAAGGCGCGAAGGATTTCCTGAACGTGAGTTGAGCAGCCTTTGCGGCCGAACACTGGCACGCCGGGATCGGTGCACACATAGGCAATGTGCATCACTGGACTCCAGGAACCGTCTCTGGTTGAACGCGTCCCGCGGAGACGAACAGCTCACGGAGCTCAGCAGCATTACGACGGACGTCGAACCGGCTTTCGACCAGTCGTCGAGCCTTCGCAGCAATTCGTGTCCGCAGGTCGGGATCGTCCAGCAAGCGTTCGGTGGCCGCCGCCAGGGCCACCGGATCACTCTGCGGGACCACGAATCCCGTCTCGCCGTCCTGTATGGCCTCGGGGATCCCGGTGACATCTGTGGTGACGCACGGTGCCCCGACAGCCATAGCCTCGAGCAGCACAGTCGGCAGACCGTCGCGATCGCCGTCGTTGCTGACGACGCACGGCGCTGCACAGACGGCCGCTCGCCGCATGTACGACAACACCAATTCGCGCGGTCGAGGCCCGACGAGCGTGATATGGCGGGCGAGACGAGCTTGGTCGATTTGGGACTGCAGGACGGGCTGCAGCGGCCCAGCGCCGATAATGACGCACTCGAGCTGGTGTCCCCGCTCGACCAGGATGCGACATGCTTCGATGAGATGAGAAAAGCCCTTCTTCTCGATCAAACGTCCCACACCGACGATGAGTGACCTGCCATGCTGAGGCGATGGAGGTCCGAGCTGATCGAAATCCAGCCCGTTGTAGATCCGCCGAACACGCGAGGCGGTTGGTCCAAAGTTCTGCCTCAGGTAATCCAGGTTGTAGTCGCTCACCGTGACGACGGCGGCGGCATCGGCGAGGTTTCGGCTGAGCTCGTCACGATTAACGGAGGAGTGGAACAGGTCTTTGGCATGTGCCGTGAAGCTGTAGGGCAGGCCGGCAAACCTGGCGGCAAGACGCACGACGGACGTTGCCACGGTCGCGAAATGGGCGTGGAGGTGCTGAATGTCCTTGCGGCGCGCTTCAGATGCCAGCAGGAGCGCCTGATACACATCGCGCGCCGAAGCGCCGCATTTCGTGTCGAGAGAGGAGCAGACTTCCGGCACATAGTTCGACGCTTGTTGGACGCCGGCCCAGAAATCCGCTGCACGCAGTCCGTCACCGGGAATGTAGGTGACCGGCGCACGTACCCGCGCAATGCTCTCCTGAAAATGCGAATCGTTGGGAGGGTACAGCGAGAAAATGTCCAGGTCGAGGCCCGCTTCTTCATGCGCGAGAATCTCGGACACGACGAACGTTTCCGAAAAGCGCGGATAGCGTTTGACGACGTATCCGACGCGGCCCGGTAACAATGGAAATCGCTCATCCATCTGGTAATCCCCTAGACGACCCGTGCCTCCGCACGAGTGAGGGTGCTGCGATGAGTTGCCAGGAGCGCATGCATCTCGAGCGTCAGTCGATCGAGTCCGGTAAATTCCAGGCGTGTCGTCACTGGGGCGTTCGTCCCGAGGAGGGCGTCGTGCACCTCCGCGGCGAGCCGATCGCGCGTAAGTTCGCTGGGCTCGATGGTCCGAAGCAGGCCGAATTCCTGCAGGCGCCGCGAGCGAATGAGTTGCTCCCGCCGGGGTACGTCCTGGGGATCACGATGGCTTTCTTGTCGAGGGTCAGGATTTCGCTGATCGTGTTGTAGCCGGCCATGGACACGACCAGATCGGCGGCATCCAGGTAAGGCATCGGGTCAGCACAAAAGTCCATGACGAGGGCACCCCGCCGGTCGCATGTCCGCCGCAATCGACTGGCGTCGGCCGGATCCATTTCCGGGCCAAGAATCACAAGGCTTTTGACCGGAAGCTGACGCAGGATGTGGGGTAACGCGCGAAGATAGGTGTCGACAATCTGGCTGCCGTCCGAACCCCCGCCGATCGTGACGACCACCAGCCGCTCCCCGGGACCACAGATCTGGTGCCGCGCCGCCTTCGAAAGCACCTTGTCGACGGAGCGCGCAATGTATCCACAAAACAGGGTCTTGCTGCGTACCGTCGCCGGCCATTGGTATTCGACCGTCGGATCGAAGACCGTCCGCAGCCCGTACACAAAAACGCGGGTGTAATAGCGTTCGAGGGCTTCAATGACCCCGAGGCGCTTCCACTGCGGGACCACTCGTGAGGCATCGTCGAGGATGTCCCGCAGAGTCAGGAAGACAAGAGTATCTGGAAGGTGATGGGAGATGTATTGCAGCGTGCTCGTCAGTTCTCCCTTCATGCCCAGCGGAACGTTGTCCACAAACAGAAAGTCAGGACGATACGCAGCCACGGTATCCCGCAGAAGCCTGGCGCGGAGCCGCCAGGTCATCTGAAAAGGCACGCGAAGATTGCGCGTTTCGTAGCAGTCGTCACCGCGTTTGATGACGCTGGGCAGCTTGACGTAGTCGAGACCGACCGGCGCTCGGAATCCATGAGCCACGGGCGAGCCGGTGACGAGTAGCATCGACAGGTCGGGAAAACTGCTTTCGAGGTGTTCACAGATGCGGAGGGTCCGTCGAATATGGCCGAGCCCCACGGTGTCGTGAGAGTAGAAGAGTGCCCGTGGTCCGGTGCCGTCGGGTCGTCGTAGCATGAGACCTGCGCGATTCCTCGTTTCCGTCAAAATACCCGGGTCTTCGTAAAGGCAATTGCCAATCCGAACCCGCCATCTGGTGTCGAGTCAACCCGTACCACGATGCCTCGTGCCGCAACGCGTGCGACGCGACCCACCGTTCCAGTCTCAGCGAATCGAATTCCAACGGCGACGGGGTTCCTCGCTCAACACGTCGCCCGATTCGCACGTACATGCCGCTGCCGGAAAGATTGTCGAGCATCGTGTCGATGTCCAGCGCCTGGCCCTGCGCATCCATGCCCCGGATGGTGACGACGAAAGAGGTGTGAGTGCGAGAGCTCGCGCGACGTTCTCGATCGCGGAAGTCACTCAAGCCCAGAACCCCTCGTGTCGCATGACCCACCGAATCAATGCGCACCTTCCTACCCTACGAGGAGGTCCGGGGCGCGCGCATCGGCGGGAACGCCCATTCTGGGGTTCCGAGCCGGACCAAATTTCGTGAGGGCGCATAGGCTGTCGAGCCTATGCGCACTCGGCTCCGTTAGGTCGCGACGCCGGGGGGCTTGGCGAGATGGTGACGGTAGGCGTAAAGGATGAGCTCGAGCCGACTGGACACACCGAGCTTCACGAAGATGGCGGCCACATGATGGCGCACGGTGTGATCGCTGATGAAGAGGCGTTCTGCAATTTCGCGATTCTTGAGACCCTGACTCACCAGGTCGAGCACCTCTCGCTCCCGATCGCTCAGCGCGGCAACTTTTTCCTGCTCCGGATCCGGATTGAGGGGCGTCGTCGTCGACCGCAGATCTGCCAGGAGATGCGCCATCTCCACGCGGTCGAGCCACACTTCGCCAGCCTGCACTTTGTGAATGGCCTTGATGAGAATGTCCGCGGCGTGCTCCTTGTTGAGCACTCCAAGCGCACCGCGCCGGATAGCGTCCCGATGGGCGGCCGGATCACGAATACCGGTGAGGACGAGTACCTGTGACTGCGCGGCGACCGCCTGCAGGTCTGGAAGAATATCGAGACCATTCTGGCCCGCCATGTCCAGGTCGAGGAGAATCACGTCAGGCTGGGTACGCGCGGCGAGAGACACGGCGGTTGACAGGTCACTCGCGTCGCCAACGACATGCAGCGCCGGGTCCTGTTCGATGAGCATGCGGAGCCCGGCCCGCACCATGAGGTGGTCGTCGATAATGACAATCCGAATACGCGTTCCAACAACGTCAACCATTCACTGGGGTCCCGCACCACCGCGGCTTCAATCCCGCGCATCGCGATGAGGTTGTCCGGCCCACGCTCTCAGCGCGGGATTGTGATCTCCACCTGGCTTCGCCCGTCGCGATGTCGGTCGACAGTGACGTAACCACCCAAGGCGGCTGCACGTTCACTCAGCGACTGCGGCACAAACGGGGTGGCTCGTCCTTTGGAAGGGCCGCTGTTCTCCACCTGCAGCCTCACATAGTGGGCGTCGGTCTTGAACCGGACGGCGGCGTGCGTCGCGGTTGTATGACGTCGTACATTGCTGAGTGCCTCGAGAGTCATCTGAAACAGCTCGGCCGCCAGACGGTCGCCACACTGAAGGTTGTCGAGGCCATCGATATCGACTGGAATGCCGGTATCTTCGGCAAATCGCGTGGCGTGGTGGTGGAGGGCACCAATCAGATCGCCGGCGGGGTGGTCGCGATCGGATTTCAAGCCGCGAACGCCGCTTCGCAGCTCGCCAATGGTCATCCCCGTCAGGTCCACGAGTTGCCTGACCTTGGCTTCGGCTGTGGCCAAGTCGCCAGATCTCAGGATTCTCTGTACCGCGACAAGCCCGAGCTGCAAGCCAACGTACGGCTGGACGACGCTATCGTGAATATCTCGCGCGACGCGCTGCCGTTCCCGAAGGGCCGCAGTGGAGGCCAGTTGATCGATAAGGCGGATGTGTTCGACAAGGAGCATCCCGCTCTCGAGGACCTGGAGCACGAATTTCGCGTCAGAAGACCGGAATGTCCGTTTGCCAACCAGGTGGAGCCGACCAATGCAGTATTGGTCTGCGTAGGCTGGCACACTGAGCCACGACCGCACGCCAACCTGATCGAGCCATGGGCCGACGTTCGCCAGTTGAATGGGCCGCCGGCAATCGACGACCTGCCCGTTGAGCCGCTCCGCGCACCAGACTCGTGCAGGTTCCGGCAGCCAGCGCCACGGCCGTCGATAGACAGCGAGTGTGTTGGGCGGCAGGTGGGGCAGTGCATCAATAGAGAGGGGCGCGTTCTTCTGAGTCTGATAACGATCAGCCCGGCGCGGACCGTTCACCTCGGCGCTGTGATCGGAGCTCGTCGTGAGCACGCAGGTTTCAGCGTCATAGAACTCCCGCAGGCGCTCGAGAAGGGCGGCGATCGTCTGGTCGACCCCGAAACGGGGATTCGCGAGCGTCCCCGCGTCTCGAAGCAAGATGAGGCGCGAACGAACCGTGAACTGGTGACCACCTCGCCGTGCGGCGATGGTTCCGACGCCAAGGAGACATCCAAGACTGAGCAGCGTTTGCGTGACCGGAAGATCGTTCGCGATTGACGCACGAACCGGGATAAGGGCCGCAAACAGTCCGACCGTGCCGACGGTGAGGCGCAATCCGGCGCTGAAGCCCCAAGTGATGGCGGCACCCGACACAGCAAAGACGAACAGATAGATAGCGAAGAGTGAAGCGAACGTCCCTCGTACGTCCGCGAGCGACATGAACAAGACGAACACGCCTGCATCAACCGGATAGTACTGCGCGAGACTGGCCGGGAGTCTCTTCTGCTGCAATCCAAGGCCTGCCACACATACGACCGCCGAGTAGGCAAAGTAAGCCACGGCGGTTGGGAGCAGAAGAGGATTGGCGTTCGATACGCCCGCAGCAATGATCACGGTGATGAGGGCCAGCGCCAGTCTCAGCTCAGCAGTGAGCCGTCCGTCGAAGGTTCCGAGATTGACGGGCCCGGACCCATGAGTTGAACGCCAGGCCTGGGGGGCCAGCGCTCTCAATCGCCTGAAAGCTCCGTTGACACGAGTCGTGACGTGCGCCAGGCGGTCACCAAGCCAGGCTGCTGAAGAGAGCCAAGCCGGATGAGGATGAAGGAAGCTCAAACGCGCCATTCAATCGACTTTCTTTTTTACACAGTCGCGTCTCCTGTATTCGCGTTGGGTACGGCGGTGACGCGCAGGTTTACATCTTCGTTACGTTTTCGTCAGCCGGGCGTAGTTGTCGCAAGGGCCATGCCGTTGATAGTCGTACCGTTTGGTACAACTCCAATACCCTTCGGGAGAATTGCAGTAAGGCGAGACAGATTGGTGGGCTTCTTCGGGGCAGCAGCGCGTGGAAGGCACGTCTGCCGTTCTGCAGGATTGCCGGGGGTGGGGATCGAACCCACACGGCCTTGCGGCCACAGGATTTTAAGTCCTGTGCGTCTGCCTGTTCCGCCACCCCGGCGTTGTGCGCCTCCAGCTCGATTTTATCAAGCCCGCCGCCGGGATGTGCTTATGAGCGATTTGGAGGCGTACGTCGCGGCATGAAGGCCGAGGGGCGACCCGGTTGGTGCGTCACTTGCAAAGCTGTAAGGCACGGCGATTGACCCGATCGATCGAAGGGTCGTTCTGGTTTGAACGAGTGCCCGGTGTAGCTTGGACAGTCAATGGAGACGATCGTCTCGCCGACGTCGATCGAAAAGAGCGGCGGGGAGGTCGAGCTCGTCTCCAAGTGAGGATATATGACAACACGCCAACCAGCACGCAGAGTCGGAAGACCGCCAGCCGGTCTTCGCGGCCAGCGCGTGCGCGACTATCCCCAGCTGAGCATAAGAGTCCCCAGACGCCTGCGGGCGCAGATCACGACGTTCGCGCGCACTCAGCGGCTCTCCCAGCTCGAGTTGCTCCTACGCTCGATCGAGTGCTACATGCGAGAGGTGAGGAGCAAGTCTCGTGGGCCGAATGGGAGAAGCCGGCGAAAGGCGTAGATCGCGCCGTCAATCGGTCGTCTACTGCGCCTGCAGTGCGGTCGCCTTCTCGCGAACCATCCGGCTCGACGTTTCCGCACGTACACGAGACCTCCAGCGCCGACGATGACGAACAGGATCACGTACAACATGGTTATCACTCCTCCAGTTGCGCTCTAAGGTGGCAAGAGGCGAGCCGACGTTCCGGAAATGACCACTCGCGAGCTAAGTGCGCTTGAGCGCCACGTTTAGGGCATGTGCAAGATTCGCAAAGTTCCATTGCGTGACCCGCCGCCCCCCTCATTTGTCAGGGACTTTTCAATCTTGTCGCTCGGACATGAGGCAGGCGGCTGCATCGGTGAGCAAGACTGTGATGTCGCTGATTCAGACAGACGCGTAGTCTGGCGCTGCAATGTTTCTTGGGTCTCCATTTGCTGCCCTGCCGGACACGAGGCAAAAATGCGCCGAAACGCCACGTTTCGGTAGACTGGGCATCAGAAGCGGATCGGCAAAGTTTTTGCCTGCGTAAAGAGCATGCCCAGCGCGGCCGCAGAATATTGGTCAGCTGCCAAAGCGCCTTCATCCATCAGCGTTTTACTCATCGAGGACGATCCAGACTATTCGGAGCTCGTTCGCCATCTGCTCGATGGCCCCCTCGTGGAGCTACCGGAGCTTCAGTTCTCGCTCCTCAGTGCCAACACCCTCTCAGAAGGACTGGCCCGTCTTTCAGACGGCGAGATTCAGGTTGTATTGCTGGATCTGACCCTCCCGGATTCGACGGGTCTTCAAACCCTTGCGCGAGTGCGGCATGAGGCACCCGATGTGGCCGTGGTCGTGCTGACGGGCGTCGAGGATCCCGCCCTGGCAACACAGGCCCTCCAGGAAGGTGCGCAGGATTATCTTCTGAAGCACGAAACGGACGAGCGCTCGCTGGTACGCTCGCTCAGATACGCCATGGAACGGCAGCGGCTGTTGGCAGCGCTGGCCAGCCTGTCACTCACGGACGATCTGACCCGCCTCCACAACCGCCGGGGATTCTTCACCCTGGCCGAGCGCCAGTGGACGTTGGCCGAGCGGCAGCGGACGGGTCTGTCACTCGTGTTTGCGGACCTCGATGGCCTGAAGGCGATCAACGACCGGCACGGCCACCAGGAAGGCGACCGTGCGCTGATCACGACAGCGCGACTTCTGCTGGACGTCTGTCGCGAGGCCGACATTGCCGCGCGTCTGGGCGGAGATGAGTTTGGGCTCATGCTCGTTGGAGCCGACGAAAAAACCGGGCCGGAGGTTGTCGAGCGTCTCGAGCAGTTGGTCCGGCAACTCCACCGGCAGCAGCAGCAGCCGTACGTCTTGTCGTTCAGTGTCGGGTTGGCGCATCATGCGGCCGGTTCGGGCGGATCGCTCGATCTGCTGGTTGCCGAGGCGGACGCGAACATGTACGAATGTAAGCGTCTTCGGAAAACCGTTCGGCTCCGCCGCGCCTAGTGACCTAGAGCCCCGCAAGGTCCCGCAGCCGAGCAACATCCAACTCCACCGCCGAAGTCACACGAAGGTCCGCCTCCGACAGATCGTGCGTTTCGGTGAGCCAGTGCGGAATCACGATAACGCGCATGCCAGCGGACTTCGCCGCCAGCAGGCCCGGCCGCGTATCTTCGATGGCCACACAGTGTGTTGGTGACACTCCCAGTCTCGCCGCGGCCAATAGATACACATCAGGGGCGGGTTTCCGATGTTCGACGTCGTCGCCGGTCACGATGGCGTTGAAGTGGTGCCCGATGCCCAGCGCCTCAGCCGCTGGCAGTACCCAGCGAGCCGGTGAGGTCGACGCCACAGCGAGCGGAATCTCATGAGCCTTGAGGTCGTCGAGCAGCGCGCGGACACCAGGAAGAGGCTCCATTCGGAGAACCTCTCGAGCGATCCGCCTCTTCTCCAGCAGAAATGTTTCTCGCGAGTGCGTGGTCGCGCCTCGCGCGGTCAGCACATCGAACCAGTTGATCGCCTGCCACAGTCCGACACAGGCGCACCACTCGTCGCTCCTGAGATCGAGACCGTGGCTGGCAAAGATCCGGCGATGGGCCTCGAATTCAGGCGTTTCGCTGTCGAGGATGACGCCGTCGAAGTCAAAGATGACCGCGAATGGGTGCTGGTTCATTGCGTGACGGTCTGCCATCGAGTATTCTGGCGGTCTTGTCTCTTGTGGATTGATTGTCCCTGGACAGGAGAACGGCGTTTACATGAAGAAAATGATTCTGGCGATCGTCATGCTCGGAATCGCGGTGCCCCTGGCAGCCACCGCGCAGGATGCTGATGAGCTGAAGGACTTTATGCGGACGCTCCTTATCGGGCCAGGACTACAAGTGAGTGTTCTTCACCTCAATGAGAAGACGTTGCCGTCATTCTTTCAACCCCCGACAATCTACGCAATGAAAACCCGTGCGCGCGAAGGCACGCTGGTGTTCGTGCAGGGCACGACGGAACGAGAACTCGAAATTGATCCCGGTCAGTTCAGGCTCGAGCAGGGTGGAAAGAACAGCGCTGGTAAGCCGGTCAACATCAAGAATTTTCAAAAGGGTAGAGTTCCCGGCGGGCAGCGCATCGATGGTCTCGTCCAATTCGACCAGCGTGTCGATCTGTTGAAGCCGTTTTCAATCAAGTACGGAAAAGAATCAGCGGAATTCAAGTTCACCGAGGACCAGGTGAAGGCGATGGCACCACCGCCGGCGCCTGCCCAGGACTGATTCAGCCATCAGCCCACTTGAGACTTCAGACTTGAGACTTCAGACTTCAGCCTTGCTCTGTCTGCCAGATCGCTTTCCCAACGAAGAAGGGTCCCAGGTGTTCGAGATAGAGGGAGGTCTGTTGCGTCTTCCGCATGGTTTGCACGATTGCGGAGAGCGGGTAGAGCTCCTTGCCGATGAGACCGATGACGAAGTCGTTGTCGTTCTTGTCGAGACCGTGGCAGGCAAGACGGATGTCATGGGCGTAGTCTGCGGCCCCGAACGCCATGCCGATCGCCCCGTGCTCCGCTAGAATCTTGCGCTGTTCCTGATCGGGCAACTGCGCAAACTGACCGCTCCTGCGCAGGGGATACCAGACGGCCCACGGCCACTCCTTGTTCAACACCGTTCTGCGGGGCCGGTGATAGATAGCCTCGTCGAGGTCGGGCTCGTAGCCAAGCGAGTAGGTTCTGCCCAGCATCGTGAATTCAGGCTTTGGCGTGAGGGAGGTGAATGGCGCTCGCCCTAGAAGCGGGCGCAGACGGCTGACGAAGAAATCCGGATCTCTGGTCAGGGTCACGATGGCCACACCCCGAGGGTCGTTGACCTCCTCATAGACAGCGGCGTCAATCGACGCCTTGGATAGTACGTCTGCGACCGCGCGAGCGTCTGCGCAGTTTCCCCACGCCAACAATTGCATGAACAATCGATTGTCCGACCGTTGCGGCTGACCGTCTTTGGGGCCACCTTTTTCGCTCAGGTCAGGCTTCTCGAGCTTATCGAGACCGGGGCGACGGCTTGGCGTGCTGTCGGTTTCCGTTGAACTGTGGGTACTCATGTTCCTCTCGTGGCAGCGACGATAGCCGCGAGGGCCGAAGGTCGTCAAGCGCACACCCACAGCGAGGCGCCTCAACTCGGCATTTTCACGCGGCGGCCCATATAATGAGGGCTTCAGACCGCTTCAGAAGCGATGATCAGACGATCGAAACAGCGGCTCGTGGTCAAGGTAGGGACCAACACGCTCACCAATGGGGCAGACAGTCTGTGTCGGCCCGTCATGCTGGAAGTGGTCCGTCAAATTGCACAACTGCTGGATCGCGGCGACGAGGTTGCGTTGGTCACATCGGGTGCGATTGTGGCTGGCCGCGAGGCCCTGCAGGTTGCGCCGAACGCCAAGGATATCCCCTTCAAACAAGTGCTGGCCGCGGTTGGCCAGGCGCGGTTGATGCAGACGTGGGATCAGCTGTTCGCGCACTACGGGCGGACGGTCGCCCAGACGTTGCTGACGCGTGCCGATCTGGCCGATCGCCAGAGATACTTGAACGCCAGGAATACGCTGCTGGCACTGCTCGATCGTGGTGTCGTGCCCATCGTCAACGAAAACGACGTGGTGGCGGTCGAAGAGATCAAGATTGGGGATAACGACAATCTGTCGGCGTTGGTGGCCAATCTGGTTGATGCGAACTTGCTCGTGTTGCTCACGGACACCGCCGGGCTGTACTCGGCGGACCCACGACGCGATCCATCGGCCACGCTGATTGCAGAGGTGCCAACCATCACGGATGACATCATGAAACTTGCGGCGGGCGCTGGCACCTCCCGGGGAACAGGTGGCATGGCCACCAAGGTTCAGGCCGCGCGGCTGGCCACCGAATCCGGGGTCATGGTTCTCATCGCAAATGGCCGTATGGACAATGTGCTGCTGCAGGCGGCAAACGGGGGCGAGATAGGGACCAGGTTCGCGCCGGCCAAATCGGGGTTGGAAAGCCGAAAGCGGTGGATCCTCGCCGGGTTGACCGGAACGGCTGCGGCGGGAATTGATGCCGGGGCCGCGGCGGCGCTCGGCCAAGGCCGGTCGCTCCTGGCAGCCGGTATCGTTGACGTGAGAGGCCGGTTCGATCGCGGTGATAGCATCAGCATTGTCGACTCCGCGGGTAAAACACTCGGGTGCGGCGTCGTGAATTACAGCTCTTCCGATCTCGACCGGATTAAAGGTTGCAAGTCGTCCGAGATTGGATCGGTACTTGGCTACCACTACGGAGACGAAGTCATCCATCGCAACAACTTGGTGGTTCTGTGAAAGATTCACCTGCTTCGGCGGGGGCAACGATTCGTGGCGCTGAGGAGCTGGTGGGCAAGGCCGCAGCCACAAAAGCAGCGGCACGGTTGCTCGGCACCACCTCCGCCGACGACAAGAACCGCGCCCTGCGGCAGATTGCAACGGTTTTGCGCGCCCGGGAGGCGGAGATTCTTGCGGCGAACGAACGCGACTGCCAGTCTGCCGTGCGCGCGGCCGACGAGACGGGTGGAGATCCGTTGTTGGATCGGCTGTCGCTGACGAGTGCGCGAGTGCAGGCCATGGCCCGGGATGTCGAGTCGGTTGCCGAACTGTCCGATCCCATTGGTGAAGAGATTGACCGAACTGTCAGGCCCAACGGCCTGATCGTGGCCCGCCGTCGAGTGCCCCTTGGGGTCGTAGGCGTCGTGTACGAGTCCCGTCCCAACGTGACGAGCGATATCGCGGCCCTCTGTATCAAAACCGGCAACGGCGCGCTTTTGCGGGGCGGCAGCGAGGCACTCCAAAGCAACCTGCTGATTGTCGACGCGATCAAACAGGCTTTAACGATCGTCGGCCTGCCAGCCGATGCGGTGGCGCTTGTCGGTTCCACCGATCGCGGCCTGGTCGAGCGAATGCTCAAATTGCGCGAGTACATCGATGTCATCATCCCGCGAGGCGGCGCGGGGCTGATTCGATTTGTCGTCGACAATGCCACCGTCCCGGTCATCGAAACCGGCGCCGGCGTCTGCCATACCTACATCGATCGGACGGCCGATCCCGAGATGGCTGCGCGAATCGCATACAATGCCAAGGTTCGCCGGCCAACGATCTGCAACGCACTGGATACGCTGCTCGTGCATCGCGAGATTGCGCCCACATGGCTGCCACGAATGGCAGAGCAGTGGGCGACCGCGGGCGTCGAGATGCGAGTCGACCAGGCTGCGGCGGCGGTACTGACAAGGGCCGGCATCGTTCATCGTCCGGCCGTTGAGCAGGATTGGGGTCACGAGTTCCTCGCTCTCGTCGCAGCGGTGAAAGTCGTGGAGAACCTCGACGAGGCGCTCGCTCACATCCGACAATATGGCTCGGGCCATTCCGAGGCGATCGTCACTCGCGACGATGCATCGGCACGCCGGTTCGTCGATGATGTGGATGCTGCGGCTGTCTATGTGAACGCCAGTACGCAATTCACCGACGGCGCGGAGTTCGGTCTGGGGGCCGAGGTTGGCATCTCGACCCAAAAAATGCACGCGCGAGGACCCATGGGGTTGCGAGAGCTGACGACGTACAAGTGGGTCGTGCAGGGCACAGGTCAGACGCGACCGTAGCTCTATGTCTAACGGCGGGTCTAAAGACCCGCCTCTACAAAACGCGCATAAGATCCGCGGAATGGGTTCGGTAGAGGCGGGTCTTTAGACCCGCCGTTGGGCGATTGGGTTGGGGGATCGGGATCGAGGGGAGTATGCGAAAAGAGCAGCTGGCGGAAACTGTGACGGCACCCCGCGAACCAGCCGCCCTGGACGGTGCGTCAATCGCATTCATCGGGGCTGGCGCCATGGGGGAGGCCATGATTGGTGGCTTGCTGGCCAATCACCTCATCACTCCCGACGCCATTACAGCGAGCGATCCGCACACCCCGCGCGTCGAGGATCTCCGCGGGCGTTATCGAATTCACACGACGGTCGACAATCGCGCTGCCGTCCGCGACGCTGAAATTGTCGTGCTGTCCGTCAAGCCGCAAGTGCTGCGGGCCGCGTTCCAGGATCTGCGGGGTTCGCTCCGACCTGGCGCTCTCGTCATCTCAATCGTTGCAGGCGCCCGGATAGAGTCCATCGAGCAGGGGCTCCGGCACCAGACGATAGTGCGATCGATGCCGAATACACCTGCGCAGGTTGGTGAAGGCATGACCGTCTGGACCGCAACCGACAAAGTGACCGGCAAACAGCGTGATCAGGCCCAGGCGATTCTTCGCGCGCTCGGCCGTGAGCTCTATGTGAAGGAAGAAACGTTCCTGGACATGGCGACGGCCATCAGCGGTACGGGACCTGCCTACGTATTCCTGCTGATGGAAGCGCTCATCGACGCGGCGGTGCACCTGGGATTTTCGAGGGCGGATGCTCGAACGCTCGTCCTCCAGACCGTGCGGGGCACTGCGACGTATGCGCTCGAGTCGACACTCCATCCGGCGGAGCTCCGCAATCTGGTCACCTCGCCCGGCGGCACAAGTGCCCATGCACTCTATCAGCTTGAAAAGGGAGGATTTCGCACCGTCCTTTCGAAGGCCGTTTGGGCCGCCTTCCAACGCAGCGTGGCTCTGGGCGCCCTTAACAGCGACGTGCGGCCCTTCGAGGAAAAGGACGCAGAGGAATAGCCCGTTCCGGACCGGCCCTATCAGGGACGAACAACCACATCGTCGGGGGGTTCTCCCAGCAGACGCGACGACTTAATCCGCCGGCGCGTCAGCCCAAAACGATCGATGGCATAGCGTTCGATGTGTGCCAGCGCCTGGGTCACATCGTCTGTGACCAACATGAGCTTCAAGTCGGCAGCGTCGATGGTGCCTGCCGACAGCATGTCCTGGAGCTGCCTGGTGAGCCCCGTCCAGGTCCTGAGTGCCCATCAGGACGACCGGGTAGTTGAGAATCTTTTTGGTCTGAATAAGGGTGAGGGCCTCAAAAAGCTCGTCGGTCGTGCCAATGCCCCCTGGCAAAGCTATGAAGCCGTAGGAATACTTGAAGAGCAGCACCTTGCGCACAAAAAAGTAATGGCATGTCACGGCCCGATCGACATAGCGATTGACGGCCTGTTCAGAGGGCAGCACGATATTGCATCCGACCGACCGGGCGCCAACGTCCTGTGCCCCCCGATTGGCCGCCTCCATCAGCCCAGGTCCGCCACCGGTCATGACCGTAAACCCGAGCCGACCCAATCCCTGGCCAATCTCGCGCGCCATGTCGTAATAAGGATGAGTCTCGGCCACCCGTGCTGATCCAAAAACCGTCACACACGGGCCCACGAAATGGAGGGCCCGGAATCCCGCCACGAAGTCGCGCATCGCACGAACGAGCAGGAACAACTCGCGGCGTCGCGAGTGCGGACCTTCGAGGAGAATCCGGTCTTGGGTTTCCGCCCTAATCTTTGGTTCGGGCGGGGCTACCGTGGAAGGAGGCGTCGCGGCTGCCAAAACGTGAAAGCGATCTGAAGAATTATCGCATGATGCTGCTGCCACCTTGACACGCGATCCGACAGGCGTATGATGCGAAGAGCTTTCCTGAGTCCTGCCGCTCACGCGGGGCACCCGTGGCTTCCGCGCTCCAGCCCTCTCGAAAGCGCCTTGCCCGAGTTTTCACCAGGAGGCGCTATGGGACACGACGTAATCGTGATTTCCCGCGAGGAGATGCTACGGCGCATTTGTGGTGAGTATCTGGAAATGCCGGGCTTGCGGCTTCTGTGCGCGCAGGCTCAGCGGCTGTGGGGGTTGGACGAGCGAACGTGCGCGGAGCTGCTGGACTTTCTGGTCGAACAGAGGTTTCTGCAGCGGACCGAGAACGGTTCCTACGTTCGCCTCTCCGACGGACTCGTGCCATTTCCGTCCCTCGGGATGACGATGGCGTTTAAGTCGAACCCTGCGCCGGCACGCAGCGGCCGCAAACCGTCCGCAGCCTGATTCCCCCCGCTCCGGCGGCGCGTCGGCCCGACTGGCAGTAGTCGGACATGGTGCGCCTACGTCTCTTCGTTATCGCTGGCATTGTCATGGTGGGGCTCGTCGCGGCCCTGCTGGTGACGGTACACCTCGGCCCTGTCCGCACGTCGCTCGCCGGGTGGGCTGCAGGGCGGCTGCGTGAAGCAGGCATCGATGCCAGATTCCGGGCAGTTTCCTACAATCTCTTCGCTCTCAATTTCACCGTCCGCGACGTGGTGCTCGCAGCGAGAGGTAGCGAAGCCACGCCTTTTCTTCGCGCCGACGAACTTTCAGTAACCCTGCCGTGGTCGGTGACGAGCGGCCGCGCGGCCGCGCGCGCGATCCGAGCGATCAACCTGCGACTTGATTTCCTTCGCCGTTCCGACGGCTCTTGGAACCTCCCAACGAGTACGGATTCGCAGCCGGCGAGCCTCGAGCGATTCGACGTTGACGCTCTGCTCATCCAGAACGCTCGTGTGCAGTATCGAGACGAAACTGCAGACGTGGACGTGGTCGCCGAGGCGATCACGATCGACCTTCAACCACGATCGCCCGGTGTCAGTGCGGGTCCGTTGAGGATCGGTCAGGGACCGAGGGTTCGCATCGGTGATCGCCAAAGTGTCGCGACCGACGCCGCCGGACGACTGGCGTTCGATGGTACCGGTGTTTCTATCGAAAGTCTCGACCTCCAAGCCCCGGAAGGCCGACTGAGCGCAAGAGGGCGGCTCGATTCGGTATTCTCGCGGCCCCGAAGTTCAGTCGAGCTGACTGGCAACGTGTCACTCCCGATGTTGTCGCCGTGGCTTGGGCTTGAACCGAGCGCAGATGGAATGATCACGTTAGCCGCGTCGATTAACGGAGAGCTGGCAGAACCAGAGGCTCACATCGATCTCAGCGGCAAATCCACATCCTGGCGCCATTTCACGAATATTTCAGTACGACGGTGGTGCGCTCGTCGACAGGTCCGGCGTCACGCTGCAGGAAGCGGCCATTGGCCTTGGAAGCGGCACCCTCAGCTCTCACGGTCGCGTGGCGTTGGACGGGTCGACTGGAAACGTCCACGTCGACTGGCGGGCATTGTCGGCAGCCGATCTCGTTGCGCCGACCTTTGCCGTACCGCTTGGCGCGACGTTGCAAGGGACCATGGACGTCAAATGGACGGCTCCTGGCGTGGAAGCGCTCGATGTCGTTGCCGAGAACCATTCGACAGCCACCGAGCGCGGCCCATCGGCCCTTGTCGATTGAGGGGCAATCTTTGCTGCGTATCGAAAATGGGGAGTGGCGACTCGCACACAACCACGAGATTGCACGTGCCGTTGGACTTGATGGCGTGTTACGGGGTCGTTTGTCACCGGAGACGCTTGGCCGCTCAAGCATCACGGGGACCGCCGCGGTCGCGATGAGGGACCTTCAGCCTTTGGTCGCGTCGTTTCGCGGCGCAGGAATTGCCTTGCCGGCGTGGCTGGACCAGCTGAACGCCAGCGTGGACGCGAGCCTGGAGGTCAACGGGTTGTTGGAGTCTCCGCGTGCGAGCGGCACCGGACGGGTTCAGGAATTTCAATGGATGGACGTTGGTCCCGGCGAGGCCACATTTCACCTCGCGGTCGATCCACGAGGACTGACCTTAGACGCGCTGGAGGCGGTTTTGGCGTCAAATCGCGCCGCGGGGTCCGCATCGCTGCAGTTTGAATCCGGCACGGTCGCAGGAACAGCACGATTGGACCTGGGAGAGCTGGCGGAACTGCTTCCCGCTGCACGTGATCCATGGCAACCGTCGGGTGCCCTGACTGCGGATGTTCAGATCGGCGGTACGTTGTCATCGCCATCTGCAATGGGGACGTTTCAAGGGCACTCGATGACGGTGGCCAGCCAGCACGTCAGCGCCATGAGTGGTCGATTCGACTTCGCGGGCGGCCAGGTGTCTATAAACGAGGTCGAATTACAACAGCCGACAGGTGGACGTCTTTCGGTCGGCGGCACCTTCGTCCCTTCGACGCGCGCGTACTCGGTGACGGCTCGAGGCAGCGATTTCACCGTCACGCCAGTTGGAGAGCGCGGATCGATTCTCCCCGTCGACACCGCGCTGGCACTCGAGTTCTCGGGTCAGGGAACCCTCGATCATCCGCGTGGGCAAGGGCGGCTGACATTCAGCCGTCTCTCGTGGCGCGAGCTGCCTCTCGGGCCAGGTGATGTCAGCGTTGAGTTGTCGGACGCTGGCGTCCATCTGGATTCGCAACTTCCGGAGCTCAACACGAGGATTGGTGGCACGGTGCAGATCACGTCGCCCTGGGTGTTCGATCTGGCAGTCGATGTTGTGGACGCCGATCTGTCAGCTCTCGCTGGGCGCGGCTTGATTACGCCTTCGCCGTTTCTGGCCGAGCTGGACGGTCGTGCGAGCTTGACGGCGACCGGAACCGGCAACTTCGAACGAATTGGCGACTCTCGGGTTGATATATGCCGTGCGGGCGCTGGAGATTCAGAAGGAGATGCTGGCGCTGCAGCTCGTGCGGCCGGCGACGCTGCAGTACGAGCGCACACGTCTCACCGCCGATGGATTTGAACTCAGGACGGGCGAAACGGTGATCAGCGCGGCCGGTGGTCTCGGACCAGGCTCTTCCTGGACTCCAGATCCAACTGAGCGGCGACCTTCGAGATGTCGCAAGCTGGCTGGCTACGTTCCGACCAGACGATCGGCTGTCGATGCAGGGACGCATAGACGGTGTGATTCGCGCATCCGGTTCGGTCGATCGACCGGAACTGACGGGACAACTGAGTGTTGCCGGTGCGACCGCGCAAGTTGGCGATCTACCTCCGCTCGACGCCGTCACCCTGAGCGCAGAGCTTTCGGAGGGCATCATCGCTGCGCCACAGGTCGGCGCCCGGTGGCAGGGTGCCGCGCTCAGCGGCCGGGCGAGGGTGCCGTTGCCGCTGTTGGATCGGTGGCTGCCTGCCGCCATGACAGACATAGCGGCTGCCAGTGGAGAGGTCGCTCAGATCACCCTTCGTGTCGACGACCTGACGCCTGCGGTTCTCGGCGCCTTCCTGGCGACGGTCCCAGAGCGGCTGGAAGGCACCGCGGCGGCCGCGCTCGACCTTCAGGCCAGCGCTTTGGAGCTCGACAGACTGACTGGTTCGCTGACCGTGGAACGCCTTGACGGGAACGTGTCCGGTGTCGCGCTGACGCAGACCGTGCCGACGCGGTTCGAGGTCGCAAACGGTCGGGTTCGCGTTGACGACTGGGTCTGGGACGCGTCGGGCAACCGTCTTGCGGTCACCGGTGAGGCATCGCTGCTCACACGTGACCTGGACGTCGCCCTGATCGGGCGCGTCGACCTGCGCATGATTGGGGGATTCGTGCCGGGGACGACGACCGGGGGGGCCGCTGAGATCGGTCTCCGGTTCACTGGACCATTTGCCGCCCCCGCTATCGATGGCACGCTGCTCGTCCAGGACGGCGAGCTTCAGTCCATCGATCCACAAGTCGTGCTCGATGCGGTGAGCGGTCGCATCTTGCTCGAAGGTGGACGACTTCGGGTCGTTGACATGGCCGGGTCTGTCAATGGCGGGCCGTTTACGCTCACAGGTGAGCTACGCCACGAGGCTTTCACGATCACGGCAGGCCAACTCGACTTTTCTGGAAGTCAGATTGCGCTGAACGTGCCACAAGGATTTCGAACGGAAGTCGATGCCGAGCTGGTATTGCTGTTCGAGCCAGGAAATCCTCGCCTGACCGGGCGGGCGACGATTCAGCGAGGTGCCTATCGGGAGCCATTGAGCCTCGCGGCAGGTCTCGTCGGCGCCGCACGGCGTCGGCAGGTGGCGGCCGGGCGGCCTGAGCCCACATGGCTGGATCAATTGAGTCTGAACGTGGCCATCAGCAGTGCAGAAGACCTGATCGTCGACAACAATTACGGTCGTCTGGATCTGGCCTTGGACGTGCGGCTGGTCGGCTCCGCGGGCATGCCCGCGATTGTCGGTCGCGCCGAAGTTCGGGAAGGGGGCGTTCTTTATCTCGGAGGCCGCGCTTATCAGGTCGAGAGCGGCGTGATCGATTTTGTGGATCAGAACGAGATTCGCCCGGACCTGAACATCACGGCGCGAACGCGCGTGAGTGGCACCGACATCACGTTGACGATTTCAGGCACACCGGACACCCTGAAAGGGGAACTGACCTCGTCGAACCCGGAATTCAGTCACGAGCGACCTCGTGTCGCTCCTTCTCACTGGCCGACCCTCATCGGATATCGGCGGTGCGGAAACGACGATTGCGCAGGAGCAGCTGATCGGTCTTCTGTCCGGTGAAGTATTGGGATTCGCGGCGCAGGCCGTCGGGCTCGACACAATCCGTTTGGAACGTGGGGCTGGCGTGGAGGAGCTGCGCTCCGAACCGTCTCTCGTCGCGGAGGAGGCGGACCCGTCATCACGGCTCACACTTTCGAAGAACTTCTCCCGGTATGCAGAGGTTGTGCTCTCGCAGGATCTTCGAGAAAGCGGAAATTTCACCTGGATCTTTGGCGTGACTCCCAGGCGCGGTATGGAGGTGCGTACCGGTTTACCGCGACGATCACAGTCGTTCGTACGAGATCCGCCACGACATCTCCTTTGGTCGACCGGGCGGACGGCCCGGTCCGGCACGTCCCACACGGGCACCCGATCGCGACGAGCGCATTGCGGAAGTCCGATTCACGGGTGAGCCGGGTGTTCCGGTTCGTGAGCTGGACGCACGTGCTGAAGCTCCGCGCCGGCGAACGCTTCGACTTTTACCAGTGGCAGAGCGATCGAGAACGAGTACGACGCTTTTACCTTGATCGCGGGTATTTCGAAGCACGCGTCACGGCACGGCGCCACAAGGCCGACGAGGCCAGGACAACGGACGAGACCATCCTCGAGTATTTCATTCGCCCGGGGCCGCGCACGACTCTGACGATCGAAGGTTACCCCTTGCCGGATCGCGTGAGGCGTGACCTCGAAACGCTCTGGAGCAATGCGGTTTTCGAGGAAGTGCTTTTCACCGACATGGCGCGACGCGTCCGCTCGTACTTGATAGAGGAAGGATACCTGGGGGCCACGGTGAACGTGGCCCGTACCGGTCCCTCAACCGAAGGCGCGAAATCGATTCAGGTGTCCATTGTCGAGGGCGTGCGCAGTGGATCGCGGGCGGTCGTCTTTATCGGAAACGAGATCATTCCAGCGAGTCGTCTCGAGGCGTTGATTCGCGAACGCGACCTGGAAATTGAAGCCTGGGTCGAGCCCCCACTGCTCGAGCGGGCTGTTCGGGATCTTTACGAAGAGGAAGGGCTGTTGAACATCGCAGTGGTGGTTGAAAAACCCGAAGATTTCGGCCGACCGCGGAGTGCTTCCCGCTCGCATCAACGAAGGCGTCCTGTTCAAGATTGCGACGATCGTCCTTGTCGGGGTCACCCGCCGCCCGGAGGCTGAGGTACGGGAGGCCTTCGCGCTTCAGCCGGGGCAGCCCTATGTCTGGCGCGCGGTCGAGGCGGGCCGCAGGGCCGTCGAAGTTGCGTATCGACGTCAGGGTTTCAATGCCGTGCGAACCCAGCTGGAAGAGGAGATTGACCGAAGTCGAGGTGAGGTGCGCCTCACACTCAAGATCGATGAGGGCGCTCAACAAGTACCTGCAGGCCGTCGAGCTCCAAGGGGCAGAGGGGATGCGCCGCGAGGGCCTTTCACGAGCGCTTGCGCTCGAAACCGGGGAGGCTGCGGATCTGTCGTCATGGCAACAGTCTCGTCGCCGGCTGCTCGATACCGGATTGTTCCGGCGTGTCGACATCGAGGCAGTACCCGATCGAAACACAGAAGTCGGACGATGCCGCCACGCAGCCCGTGGCTGCTCGCGTCACTCTTGATCGATGGCCGTTATGGCGGCTCCGTTATGGTTTCGAGGTTGCGGACGAATTGGCACCTCTCTCGGACAGCCGTGTTTTCGGGCCCGGCTTTACGGCAGACCTTCAACGTCGAACGGTGTGGGGACTGCCGGTGAATGTTGGTACTTCGTTCCGGGTGTCACGCGATGACCGGATCGGCCGGGTGTTTGTGTCAGCGCCAAACTTCTTCACCCTGCCGTTGTCCACGACCGTGTTTCTTTCGCGCTCTCGCGAGGACGTCACCGAAGGCAGTTTTCTGAGGTTCGTGTCCGACAAGTCCACGGTGACGGCTGAACAACGCTTCCGGCGCGGTCGAACCGTTCAGTTTTCCTATGGATATCAATACGAACGAAATCACACGTTCGATCCAAATGCCAACCCGGACGAACCTTTGCGATTGGATGTCGTTGTCCGCCAGGCCAGACTGACATCGACGGGTCTTCTTGATCGACGAGATGATCCCTTCGATGCGACACGCGGGCTGCTGCTTTCCTCCACGTTCGAGTACGGACCGGAAGCGCTGGGATCAGATGTGCGCTTCATCAAGTACTTCGGCCAGCAGTTCTACTTTCATCGGCTGGGGTCCGTCGTGGTGTCCGCGAGCGCCTTTCGTTTCGGTGTCGGCCGAGGCTTCGGGGGCCAGGACCTGATTCCCAGCGACCGCTTCTTTGCGGGCGGCGCCAACACGGTCCGGGGATATCGGGAAGACTCGCTGGGCCCGACCGATTTTCTGGGTCCGATCGGTGGGCATGCGTTGATGATCTTCAACCAGGAAGCGCGCTTCCCGATCTACCGCTGGCTGCGCGGCGTGGGCTTTTTCGACGCGGGGAACGTCTTCGAGCATGCAAGCGACCTTTCGCTCGAACTGAAAACGTCGGTCGGCCTGGGCTTACGTCTGGCCACCCCGGTCGGCATGTTCCGCGTGGATTTTGCCGTACCGCTATCGAGTGAGAACGGCCGGCAGACGCCGCGCTGGTACTTCTCGCTGGGACAGATGTTCTGATTACCGTCCCCTGAGCGTTTTCATGATTGATTCGACGGCGGCGCGCTCCGGGGCCTTCGGTGCCAGCTTGAGGAACGCTTGAAAGTGTGACGCCATGCGATCCGCGCGCTGAACTCTCGAATACGACAGCGCCGCATAATAGTGGGCATACGCAAACATCGGATCAAGTTGCGTGGCGCGCTCGAAGGCATCCGCCGCGCCCGCCCAATCCTCCTGTTGCGCCCGGACGAGCCCGAGCTGATAGTGCGCGAAGAACGAGTCGGGCGCGGCCGCGGCGGCCTGATTGGCGGCATCGAGAGCCGGTCCGACATTCCCATCGATGAGCGCCGAGGCCGATCGGGCGATCAGCTTCCAGATTTCGTCCCCGGCAGCTTCGAGCTGTGCCAGCTCCGCTTTCGCCTGATCGGCCCGGCCAAGCTTCACGAGACTTTGCACGGCGAGATACGTGTCGGCAGGATTTGCGGCGCCGAGCTGCCGCTGTTGCGCGACCGCCTCGAGCGCCTGTTCGTACTGGCCGGCTTCGAACAGGGTGCGAGGGGCAGGAGGTTGTGCGAGGCTGGGGGATGAAAACACCGCAATCGCGAGAAGAAGGCCAAATAGCCTCATAAGGATCTCCTTCCTGATTATCGCTGATCACGAATGCCGTGGTTTGCGTCGCGGCAATGTGTAGGCGTCGAACAGGATGGCCACAGTTGCGAGGACGATAGGACCGAGCACCAGACCCAGAAGCCCGAACACCGCAACGCCACCAAGCAGACCGACGAAGATGAGAAGCCCGTTGAGTTCGGCGCGTCCCGCGAGCAAAGCCGGACGCAGGAAGTTGTCGACGAGTCCGACGACGCCAGCTCCCACTCCTGCGAGGATCACTGCTTGGGTGAAGTGGCCCGTGATGCCCAGCCAGACGGCGGCCGGGGCCCAGACGACCCACGCGCCGACAATCGGGAGAAGCGAGAAGAACGCCATTATCACACCCCAGAAGACGGGCTCGCCCAGGCCAAGCACGGCAAAGGCCACGCCTCCGAGCAGGCCTTGCACGGCCGCGACGATCAGGCCGGACACGATCGTGGCAAAGATCAAATCATGCGCCTGATCGAGGATTTGCTCCCGCCGCTCTTCCTCGAACGGGAGCACACGGCGGATGGTCTCGACAATTGCACGGGCGTCGCGGAAGAAAAAGAACACCGCGAACAGCATGGTGACGAAGCTCACCAGGAACAGCGCCAGGTTCTTGACGACCGCTGTGGCCTGCTCTGCGATCGTTCCGCTGATGCGTGTGGCAATCTCCCGCAGGTAGGTGGTCAGGTCGGTCGGCGGTCGTCCCAGGATGTTGGTTTCGACCCATCGACCGGCTCGTTCCAGTCGTGAAAAGCGTCCCGATTCCATGGCGTCGACGAGATCGGTCACGGCCGTGGCCGCTTCCTGAAAAAAGGCCGTCGCGATGAGCAACGCTGGGACGATCAGCACCAGCGTGACAATGGCGGTACTCAACCCGGCCGCCTTCGTGGGACCCCACCGCTTCTCGAAGCGCGCATGCATGGGGTAGAAGCACACGGCAAATACAGCGGCCCAACAGAGCGGCACGAGAAACGGCTCGACCAGGCGGTAGGCCAGATATGCGAGGAGCAAAACGGCCGCGTAGAAGAGAAGATCCGCAATACGCTGCCGTTCGGTTTGAGTAGTCATGTCCAAAGCCCAGCGGCACGAGGTCCGATCTGAGCTTCATCTAGCGTACAGTACCTCGTTCCGCATCAGCACGACTTGGCCGAATCGGGCCCGTGTACCGCTCGGACTTCCCGTATGGTCGGACGGTGTCGCCACTCGCCACCATCGGACCTGCCGACATACAATGTGCGCGGATTTGATGCATGCCCACTTCCGCTTGATCGCGCTCGGCCTCAGCGTGGTGATTCTGGCGGGCGCCCAGGTGAAGACGCAGTCGATGAAAGGCCTCACGGACGTCCCGGGGATCAAGGTCGGTCACCATACGCTACGCGAACGTCCGACAGGCTGCACCGTCATCCTGACGGAACGTGGAGCCGTGGGTGGCGTCGACGTGCGGGGATCGGCACCTGGAACACGCGAGACGGACCTGCTGAATCCCGTGAACAGCGTCGAGTACGTGCATGCGGTCGTGCTCTCGGGCGGTAGCGCGTTCGGGTTGGATACAGCGTCGGGGGTGATGCGCTATCTCGAAGAGCGAGGGATTGGGTACGAGACACGGGCCGGCAAGGTGCCCATCGTACCGGCTGCGATCCTGTTCGACCTGGGTATTGGCGGGAATCCCCAGATCCGACCGAACGCCGACTGCGGGTATCGAGCCGCAGGCGCGGCCACCGATGCGAAAGTTGTCGAAGGTAATGTCGGAGCGGGAGCCGGCGCCACGGTCGGGAAGTCCGGTGGCGGAGGCGCCATGAAAGCCGGTGTTGGAACGGCGTCAATCAGGCTGCCTGGTGGACTCGTCGTTGCGGCACTGGTCGCAGTGAACGCCATCGGCGACATCGTCGATCCGTCGACCGGGAAGGTGGTCGCCGGTGTCAGAACGGCGGACGGCATGAGCCTGGCCGACGCGAGAAAGCTTCTGCGATCGGGCGCGCCGCCCCGCGGTGTACCCGGACAGAACACCACCCTGGGCGTCGTGGCCACGAATGCGCGCCTCCAGAAAGTCCAGGTGACCAAAGTGGCTCAGATGGCGCACGATGGACTGGCACGCGCCATCTCGCCCGCGCATCTGCCTGGTGACGGCGATGCGATTTTTGCGTTGGCGACCGGGGACCATACGGCTGCGGCGGACGTGGGGATGATTGGGGCGCTCGCCGCTGAAATGATTGCCGACGCCGTCCTGAGAGCTGCGCGCGAGGCCACGGGGATTCCTGGCTATCCGGCCGCTCGGGACATGAAATAGAACTTAAAACTGAAAATTGAAAACTGAGAACTGAGAACTGAGAACTTAAAACTACCCAATGACACACAAAAAGTATCGGATTGCGGTAATTGCGGGGGATGGGATTGGTCAGGAAGTGATTCCGGCCGGCCTGTCGGTGCTTGGGAGCGTCGCGGAGCGGTGTGGCTTTTCACTCGATCTTACCGAGTTTCCGTGGGGTTGCGATTTCTACACCAAGCACCGCCGCATGATGGACGAGGATGGGTTTCAGCGGCTGGCGGATTTCGAGGCGATTTACTTCGGCGCGGTCGGCCACCCGGCCGTACCGGACCACATTTCGGTGTGGGAACTGATTCTGCCGATCCGGCAGCGGTTCGATCAGTACGTCAATCTTCGACCGATGCGCATGCTCCCGGGGGTGCCGTCACCGCTGGCGAATCGTTCGGCCGCAGAGGTCGACATGATCTGCGTGCGGGAGAATTCCGAGGGCGAGTACGCCGGAAGTGGCGGACGGATTCATGTGGGCACGCCGCACGAGATTGCCGAACAGACGGCCATCTTCACGCGCGGTGGCATCGAACGCATCGTGCGCTACGCGTTCGAGCTGGCACGCCGCCGTCCGCGGAAAGAGTTGGCCAGCGCGACCAAATCGAACGCGCTGCAGTTTTCAATGGTGCTGTGGGATCAAGTCGTCGAAGCGGTGCAGCGCGAATACCCCGATGTCACGTGCCGCAAATATCACGTCGACGCGCTCTGCGCGCGAATGGTCACGCATCCGCAGACGCTGGATGTCATCGTGGGTTCGAATCTGTTTGGCGACATCATCACCGATCTCGGGGCCGCCATTTCGGGCAGCCTTGGACTCGCAGCCAGCGGGAACATCAATCCCGAACGTCGCTTTCCATCGATGTTCGAGCCGATTCACGGATCGGCGCCGGACATTGCCGGGCGTGGCATCGCCAACCCGATTGGTGCTATCTGGGCCGGGGCGCTGATGCTCCATCACCTTGGCCAATCGGAAGGTCACGATCTCCTGATGGGTGCCATCGCCAAGGTCCTGGCGACGGGGAAGGGGCTGACCCCGGATCTTGGAGGTCAGGGAACCACGTCTCAGCTTGCCGCAGCGGTCAAGGGTGCGTTGTAGTTATGCGGTCGCGCTCACCAGTTCCGGCTCTTCGACCTCGTGCGACACGACCCGTCGCGCAGGCTCAACCAGCAATCGCAGCGCATAGCCCTCTGGCGTGCCGGTGGCCGTTCGTCGGGCGCCAACTCGGAAAACAGCTGAAAGCACTTTGCCGACACGAAGCGGTTCCGGGAGATCGGCCATGTTTCGCGCATGCGCGGTGACCTGGAAGTGCACGAGACGGTACATGGGGATGGCTGAAGGCTCTCGCCATTCGACGTAGATGGCCTCGTCACTCACATTCCGCGTCACCACGTTGGCAATCCGGGTGGTGCCCCGCTGGTCCTTCCAGCTGACGCGACCATGAACGACAAACGGGCGGCGTGTTGAACCGCGCTTGTCGCTACGAAATGACTTCGGTCTGGCGGGCGTGACAACCAAGTCCATGCGCTCCTCCGATTCTGCACAGGACATACTTCAAGGTTTGAGCCCTCGTTTGCACAGAGAGTTCAAGGAACGCCAGTCCTTGTAAGTGACTGTATCAAAACGTGTTAATTGATATGTCGGAGGGATGCCGACAGCGCCGGGCTGGATACTGTGTATACACCGAGCTTGTAATCGACTACTTCGTATCCACTCTTGAAGCGCTTTCGAAGCCCAGCCGCCGCAATTTCAGGTAGAGACCTCGGCGCGTGAGGCCAAGCGCTTTGGCGGTTTCCGAAATATTGCCACTGTGGGAGTGGAGCGAGGCCTCAATCATTTCGCGCTCGAGCTGGTCGACCGCGACCGCCAACGTGGTGGGCCGGGCCGATCGGCGCGTCAGCCCGGTCATTGGCATATCAGCTTCGACTCGGTCCGCGGCGACCAGGTCGGGTGACAGGTGCTCGACACCAATCGCGCTGCCGGCCTGTCCCAGCGCGACCGCGCGTTGGATTTCGTTGCGGAGCTGCCTCACGTTCCCTGGCCACCAGGTACTGGACGAGCAGTTCGAGAGTTTCAGGGCCGAGATGGACGTCTGGCTTGTTAAGCCGCTCGGAGGCCTCGCGCAGGAACAAACTGCTGAGGTGGGGAATTTCCTCGCGGCGCTCGCGCAATGGCGGGACGTGGATACGGATGACGCTGAGCCGATAGTACAAATCTTCTCGGAACCTGCCCTCGGCCACCCGTTGCTCGAGGTCGGCGTTGGTGGCGGCGACCACGCGAACGTCCACACGCTGCGGCCGCGTGTCGCCGACAGGCATGATTTCGCCCTGCTCGAGAAAACGCAGAAGCTTTGGCTGGACGTCAAGGGGGACGTCGCCGATTTCGTCGAGAAACAGGGTGCCACCGGCGGCCGTTCGAATCAGTCCCGGTTGATCGGTGACCGCTCCGGTAAAGCTACCTCGGCGATGGCCGAACAGCTGACTGTCGGCCAGCTCGCGTGTGGTCGTCGTGCAGTTGAAGGGGAGGAACATGGCCGAGGCGCGGGTCGATCCAACGTGGATCGCTCGTGCCACGAGCTCCTTGCCAGTCCCACTCTCCCCGGTGACGAGCACGGTGAGATCGTTCCCCTGGAGACGCTGAATCTGCTCGGCCACGCGCTGCATGATGGCGCTGGCGCAGAGAAAGCCTGGCAAGAGCGGCTCGAGCGTGCGCTCGTGACTGGTCGCCGGCACGACCACGCGGCGCTCACGCGCCGCGCAAAGCTCGAACCCCTGTCGGGCTACGGAAGCCATCATCCGCAATCGCCGTCGTGACGTGTCCGTGAGCGGGCTCGAGGATGCGACGACAGCCGTTCTCACGCCGTCGTAGTCCCGTCCCAACGGCTCCGTCACAAGAGATTCGTGCCCGTGCGTGCCATTGTTGCTCGGCGGCTCGAGCGAGCGCGCGCGCCTCGTCGGCATCGCATCCGCTCCACCCGAGCACGCGTACATCGGCACCCTGGGGCTGGACATAGACAATCGAGGCATCGGCCGTCAGGGCTTCGAGCAAGGTGGCGGCCGTTTCGCGCCCGAGCAACTCGGGCAGAACCGCCGCCTCTACGAGCCGACGGACGAACGCGTCTTCCGCCTCGGTCGAAGATCCGATGGGTGGCCCGGGAGCCACCTGCTCCAGTCCAGCGGCCACCAACCGCGTTTCATCGAGGTCGCGGGCGGCCCCGAGCGCTTCGAACACCGATGCGGCGGACGACACATACTGTTCGGCCTCGGCTCGGGCCCCCGCCTGCGTGGCCAGGCGTGCCAGCGCCAGATGACTGAGGGCGCGCTGATAACGCTCGCCCAGCAGATCGAACACACTCGCGCTCTGGGCCAGGTCGTGATACGCCTCGGTGACGTGCCCCCGTCGTGCGTGAATGCCCGCTCGAAGCCGCAAGCTTTCACCCCAGGCTCCCGGCCTTTCGCGCGGTTCGAGCTTGTCGCGCACGCTCAGGAGCCCCCGTTGTGACTCGTCGATACGACCGGCGTGCAACAACGCCTCGCACGCGATGAGGCCGGCCTGAATGGCTTCGGCTGTTGGCGCGGCCGGAGACTGCACAATTTCCTCGGCCAGCCTCAACCCCTCGTCAAACGCACCCCGCCGTACGGCAAGTTTGGCTTCGAGCACGCGGATAGACCATTCGTACCACTGGCTGACCTGAATACCGTAAACGCCGTACGCCTCACCCGCGCGACGCAGGTGCTCTCCCGCAACCTCGTACTCGCCGCGCATGAGGGCGATCTGTGCCAGCGTGTCGAAGACCGCGCCATTGATCTCGTTGAGCTGAACGGGGCTTCGAATCGACAGGACCCGGTGCAGCAGCGGCTCGGCCCGTTCGAGTTGGCCCAGCCGCACAAGGATCTGTCCCATCGTCGCCAGCGAGATCGCGATCCCCCGTCCTGATCCGTACTGTTCCTGCAGCCCTACGCTTCGTTCGGCAAGCTCGAGGGCCTGCTCGTATCGATGCTGGATTAGCGCAACATTGGCCTGGTTGTTGATGACGATGCCAAGGGCATCGTTGGCGCGAACGGATGTGGCAAGGCGCTCAGCCTGACGGAGCGCGGCCGTCGCCTCTTCCGGTACTGCCGTTCTGCGCGAGAACCACCCCCGACAACGAGTGGAGCAGTGCCAGGTGGCGCCGGTCGCCGGCCGCATGAAGGGCCGGAGCGGCTTTGGTGATGTGCTCCCGGACGATGGCGTTGTCGCCGACCTGCCGATAACAGAGTCCGAGCTCGTAGTGGACGAGCCCGATGGCCTGCGAATCGTGCGCGAGCTCAGCCTGTTTGAGTGCGCGGCCGTGAAGTGCAATTGCGCGCGACTGGTCGCCACGCGCAAAAGCAATTCTCCCGTGAAGTCGCCAGAGCGCGGAGAGCGCCGCGGGCGGGATCGAATCGCGCAACGCATCGGGGGAGCGGCCGAGGACCGTACTCGCCTGGTTCACATCGTCGCGCATGAGGCAGGTTTCCGCCATTGCGCAGCGGAGTGCCAGCTCGTCGTCTCGAGTCAGCGCGGACGAGCGAAGAGCTTGTTCGAGGACGGTGGCCGCCTCGGCGGCACGTCCGCGTTCAAGGGCGGCGCGCGCCTGCGCGAGAGCGGGCTGAAATGCGACGCTCACCACGGACCGAAGTATACGGCAGGCCGCTATTGTCGACGAGGCCACCTTCGGGCCTGCGCTAAAATATAGACGTGAAGGATTTGAGATGACTGGCCGTGTCGTCGGATGGCGACGCGTGGTCGCGAGGGTTGCCGTGGCAGGGGCTGCTGCTGTCGCGGCGTGTGGCGCGCCCGCCGTTGAGCGTTCGGCCGATTCGCGGAATGCGCGCAGCGACGTCGGACCCGATCGTTCGGCCCGAGCAGGGGACACGTCCTCGGATTGTCGTGCTCGGCGATAGCCTGACAGCCGGACTGGGATTGCCGGTCGAGCAGGCATTCCCGTCGATCTTGCAGTCGCGTCTCGACGATCAAGGTTACGCGTTTCGAAGTGGTCAATGCGGGTGTGTCCGGCGACACAACCGCTGGCGGTCTTCGTCGGTTGGACTGGGCTCTCGGCGGCGACGTGAAAGTGCTGATCGTGGCGCTCGGCGGCAACGACGGCCTTCGAGGGATTCCTGTCAGCGAGATGAAACAGAATTTGCAGACCATCGTTCGGCGCGCCCGCGATCGCCGCATCAAGGTGCTGCTCGTTGGTATCGAAGCGCCACCAAATTTCGGCGAGCGCTATACTAACGAGTTCCGACAAGCGTTTCGGGATGTCGCCCGTGAGGCCGGCGTCGCGTTCGTGCCGTTTCTTCTGGAGGGAATTGCGGGCATACCGGCCTTGAACCAGGCCGACGGCATTCATCCGACGGCGGAGGGTGCGCGGATCATGGCCAACACCATCTGGTCTGGTCTCGAACCGCTGCTCGGTTCGACGCCCTCCTCATGATCGAACTACGCGGGCTTTCCAAGACCGTCGCCAGCGGCGGACGGCCACTGACGATTCTTCACCCCCTGGATCTGGTGGTTCCGTCCGGGCAGTTCGTGGCCGTCGTCGGCCCGTCTGGCAGCGGGAAGTCGACGTTGCTCGGACTGATTGCGGGCCTTGACGATGCTTCGAGCGGTCAGATTCTGATTGATGGCGCGGACATTACTGGACTCGGCGAGGATGCGCTCGCCCGGCTTCGTGGCCAGAAAATCGGGTTCGTGTTCCAGTCGTTCCACCTCATTCCATCGCTGACGGCGGTCGAGAACATTCTGGTACCGATGGAGATTGCCCGCCGTCGCGACGCCGCGACGAGGGCGAAGACCTTGCTCGACGAAGTCGGCCTCCAGGGTCGCGGACACCACTATCCGTCGCAGCTCTCGGGAGGGGAACAGCAGCGCGTGGCCATTGCCAGGGCCTTGTCCAACGATCCGGTCATTGTGCTTGCCGACGAACCGACGGGCAATCTCGACTCGGCCAACGGCCGGCACATCGTGGACCTGCTCCTCTCAATCAACCGTACTCGCGGTACCACGGTTGTACTGGTGACGCATGATGCCGAGCTGGCAGCGCTGGCCGATGCCCGCCTGGTACTTCGTGACGGAGCCGTCGTCTCGCGAGAGGTGAAGGAGCGGGCGCACAGTCGTCAGCATCGAGCCTGACCCCAGATTGACGTCCGGCTAAAGCCGGACGGAGGCTTTAGAGATGTAGCGTCCGGCCTTAGCCGGACGGAGGGGCACCGCATGCGTTTCGTCCTCATTATGGGCCTTCGAGAGGCCCGCGCAGCCTGGAAGCGGCTGCTGTTTTTCTTCATCTGCATCGCCATTGGTGTGGGCGCGATTGTCGCGCTGCGATCGGTCATTCAGAGCGTGCGTCTGATTATAGGAGGCGAAGCGCGAACGCTGCTGGGGGCCGACGTCATGATCTCGACCGATCGCCCATGGAGTGAGGGTATCGAAGCAAATATCGCCGGACACCTCGCGAGGGCTGGCGTGGCTGCGAGAGCCGACGCGATCGAGATGGCCACGATGGTGAGACCCGCGGAGGGCGGGCGTCAGGTGGCCAAGATGGTCGAACTGCGCGCGATCGAGCCTTCGTTTCCGCTCCGTGGCGACATCACGCTCACTGACGGCCGCCCGTATCAGCACGCGTTGCTCGCCAACAATGGGGTGCTCGTCAGACCCGAGTTGCTTCCGCAGCTGGGTGTCGCTGGTCGGCGACCAGATCATGATCGGGCGGCAGACATTCACGATCAGAGGACTGATTTCAAAGGAAGCTGGGCGACGACCAGGTGCCTTCAACCTCGGCTCGCGCGTGCTGATCGACCGGGCTGCGCTGGAGCAGACCGGGTTGCTGACGTTTGGCAGCCGTGCGAGGCGCCAGATTCTGGTCAATGTGGACGAGCGCGAAATGGAGGCGCTCGTCGAACGACTGCAGGTCGATCTCACCGGGCAGTTCGTCCGCGTCCGCTCGTACCGCAGCACCGAGGATCGGATTGGGGAGAACCTGGCGAGGGCGGAGAACTACCTCAGCCTCGTGGGGCTCGTCATTGTCATTCTCGGAGGAATTTCGGTTTCGAGTGTCATGAGGGTGTTCGTCCAGCAGAAGATCAAGACGATCGCGATTGCGAAGTGCGTCGGCGCGACGACGCGGCAGATTCTCGCTATTTATCTGCTTCAGGCGCTGACACTGGGACTCCTTGGGAAGCCTGCTTGGCGTTGCCGTGGCCGCTTTGGCCATTCGCATGATTCCGCCGGACCTGGCGCAATATGCCGGCATCCAGATCAGCCTGGGTTTGACCACGAGCGCCATCGTGCAGGGCGTCGGCATTGGCGTGCTCGTGGCGCTCTTGTTTGCGCTCGTGCCGCTGCTCGAAGTGCGACACGTGCGACCGTCACTTGCTGCTGCGGCATGCAGCCCGACGCGGTGGTCTGGATTGGGCGCGAATTGCCGCCATTGGCCTGGTCACCGCCGCGCTCGTGGCGCTCGCCTCGTGGCAGGCGGCGTCGTTGCTTGTCGGGCTGAGCGTCAGCGCAGGCTTCATCGGCGTGGCGCTGGTCCTTGTCGCGGTTGGCTGGATGCTGACGCGGCTGACCGCGCCGCTGGCAAGGGCACCGTGGTTCCCGCTGAAGCAGGCGGTCCTGCATCTGAGCCGCCCCGGCAACCAGACCCGCGTCGTGCTGCTGGCTGTTGGCTTGGGCTCGTTCTTCATCATCGGGGTCCGCAGCCTCCAGGCCAGCCTGCTGGAGGAGTTCTCGCTGCAGGCCGGACCCAATGCGCCGGACATGTTTCTGCTGGATATCCAGCGCGACCAGGCAAAGGAGCTGACGAGCTTTCTGAGCACTCGAATGAACGGCCGCCCGCCGTTGCTCATTCCGGTCCTCAGGGGGAGGGTGACCGGTCTGAAAGGCTCTCAACAGAATCTCGAGACAGTCGAAGACGTACGGGGGCAAGGGGAATTGGCGCGCGAGTATGTGCTCACCTATCGGGACCACCTGGAATCCAACGAGCGTTTGCAGGCTGGACGGTTCTTCGACGACCCAGGTCGCGTCCGTGGCGGCGAGCCCGAGGTGTCGGTCGAGACAGAGATCCACGAGCGCTTTGACGTCAACATCGGAGATCTGCTGAGGTTTGACGTGCTGGGGCGCGTCGTGCAGGCCCGGGTGACCAGCATTCGGGAGGTGCACTGGGAAGATGCCCGCGCAGGTGGTTTCATGTTCGTCTTCAGTCCGGAGACGTTCGAGCAGGCGCCACACACCTTCATTTCGCCCATGCGCGGACTACAGGACGCCCCTCGCCGCGCCCAGCTGCAACATGACCTCGTGGCAAAGTTTCCGAACGTATCGGTGATCGACTTTCGCGAGGTGCTTGAAACCATTCGGTCGGTGATGGACATGGTGACGCTGGCCATCACCATTGTCGGAGGACTCGTCCTTGCGAGCGGGATTCTCATTCTGATTGGCGCCGTGGCGATGACGAAGTTCCAGCGAGTCTATGAGGCCGCCGTGTTCAAGACACTGGGCGCCAGCGCTCGCGACATCGCCGCAATGCTGGTCATCGAGTACGGCCTCCTCGGTGCGCTGGCCGGTGCTGTCGGTTCGGTCTGTGCCATCGCACTCAGCTGGGGTATCAGCCGGTGGGCGCTGGAGATTCCCTGGCGGCTGACGCTGGAAGAAAACGCGGGCGGCATGGCCGTGACCACGCTGCTCGTGGCCGCTGTGGGGGTTCTTGCCAGCCTCGATGTGCTGCGTCGCAAGCCATTGGCGACGCTGCGGGCAGAGTAGCGGTATCCGCTGGGACACCCATCGCTACCACCCTTCGTGATATGATCACTAGTTGTAAATCCGCGTGAGCGCTGCGGTAAGAGACCGTCGATGGAGCTTAGCCACTACAAAGAGGCGTTGCTGCGCAAACGGGGTGAGATCCTCGGTATGGGCGGGATCAAACCGCTGCAGGCCTCGATGGAAACCAACACCCGCCAGGGTGATCTTGCCGACCAGGCGAGCGGCAACAACGAGGTTCACATTCAGCTCAAGCTGAAGCAGACCGACGCGAAGATTCTGCAGGCAATCAACGAAGCGCTGGAGCGGATCGAGAGGGGCACGTACGGCGTGTGCCGCGATTGTGGTGAACCGATCGCCGAAGCGCGGCTGAATGCGATCCCCTGGACACGCGTCTGCATTACGTGCAAGGAAAAGCAGAACACGTGACGGCAGCAGACCGGCTGGCGCTCCTCCAGGAGTTCTACCGCGACAGGCTGCGCCTCGCCCAGGACCATCTCGCATCGGCTCAGCGAGTCGGGCAGTACCACTTCAACAACACGTACCAATACATCATTGCCCGCGAGGAAACGCACCTGCAGTGGGTGGCGGACGCCATCGCCAGGCTTGGTGCCTCGCCTCCAGAACCGCCTCCAGGGGAGCCGGGACCAGCGACCGAAGCGGACACGATCGGGCGGGATCTGGAGCGTCAGCGAGACTTCGTCGACAGGTGGCGACCTCGCATGGCCGACATGACGAACGCGCGCGACCGGAGGATGCTTGAAGTCATCCTCGGTGAAGCGCTCGAACACGCCCAGTTATTGGCCGACGCGCAGGCTGGCCGCACTGACTTGCTCGGACGCAGTGACACGGGCGCCGGTGAGCGCGGCACGGTGCTGGCGAATCGGTGGATTGAATAAGCACATCTGAAACCCCACCGATTCGGCTGCCTGTTGTGGTGGCCATCGCCCTGGGCAGCAACCTCGGAGACAAACGCGCCCATTTGCAGCATGCGGTCGTCCGCCTCGGGTCGCTTCTCCAGGACTCTCGGGTTTCAGGATTCTATGAAACCGAGCCGGTCGGCACCGAGGGTCAGCCCTCATTCCTGAATGCGGCAATGGTCGGCCGCTTCGGTCAAACTCCTCGCGGGCTCCTGCAGGCCCTCATGTCGATTGAACTCGAGCGTGGGCGGGTGCGCACCACGCGATGGGCCGCACGAACGCTCGACCTCGATCTCGTGTTGTTCGGGAATCAGATGATCAACGAACCGGATTTGATCGTTCCGCATCCGCTCTTCCGGGAGCGGGCGTTCGTTCTGCAGCCACTGGCCGAAATTGCTCCAGAACTCATCGATCCTGTCACGGCCTTGACGGTCGGAGAGTTGTGGGAGAGGTACGACGCGTCAGAAGTCAGAAGTCAGAAGTCAGAATAGCCTATTCATATCGAAGCGCATCAATCGGATCGAGTCGCGCGGCTTTCTGGGCCGGGTAGAACCCGAAAAACACGCCGGTGGCGGCCGCGAATCCGAACGCCATCGCCACCGCAGCTGGCGGCACTTCGGCAGGCCATGCCAGAAAGCGCGTCATGCCTTCGGCCACGGCAAATCCCAGAGCAACACCCACGCCTCCCCCCAGCAGGCTGAGGACGATGGCTTCGACGAGGAATTGAAGAAGGACGTCGCGGTTGCGCGCGCCGACGGCCATGCGGATCCCGATCTCGCGTGTCCGTTCGGTCACCGACACCAGCATGATATTCATGATGCCGATCCCGCCGACGATGAGCGACACGCCCGCAATGCCCGCGAGCAAGGTCGTGAAGGTGCCCATGGCCTGGGTTCGAATATCGGCCATCTCCTCGAGCGTCCGGACCGTGAAGTCGTCGTCTTCGCCGGGAACGATCTTGTGCTGTGCGCGTATTGCCAACGCAATGTCGTCGGCGACGGCCGATGTCGATCCCGCGGAGCCCGCGGAAACGGTGATTTCGTGGATGAAGTTGATTCCCATCAGCTTCTTCTGCACGGTGGTATAGGGGGCAAAGATTGTGTCGTCCATGTCGTCGCTCATGGCCGCTTGTCCCTTTCGGGCCATGACGCCGATGACCTTGAACGGCTGGTTGCGGATTCGAATGATCTGACCGACCGGGTCGGCATCGACACCAAAGAGTCGTTCGTTGACGACCGATCCCAGGACCGCAACCTTGGCCGATCCATTCACATCCTGCGGGCTGAAAAAGGCTCCAGTCTTGACGGGCCAGGCGCGAATCAGTGGAAAATCCACATCGGTCCCCTGAATCCGTGTAAACCAGTTCTGGTTACCCGCGACAACCTGGGTGCGCTGATTGACGCCGGCCGCCAGGTACTGGATGCCCGGCACCTGTTGACGTAAAGCGTCGGCGTCATCGACGGTCAACGTGCTTGCGGCCCCTGACCCCTGACGAACGCCCCCGAATGTAAAGTTCCCAGCCCGCACGATGATCATGTTCGTGCCCGCACCCTTGATTTGATCCTCGATCACCGCCTGCGCTCCGTTGCCCATTGCCACGAGCGTGATGACGGCCGACACACCAATGATCATGCCGAGCATGGTCAGGGCCGTGCGCATCTTGTTGCGCCCGAGCGCCTTGAAGGCGATGCGGCACGTCATGAGGAGTGACATTTGATCTCCTGTTCACTCTTTCACGTTACCGGGAGCGCCGTCAGTTCATCATCCGCAAGGCGATGAGTTGTCACGGGCTCGTCTCGAAGAATGCGCCCGTCGCGGAAGGCGATGATGCGGCCGCCGAACTCGGCAATGTCGGGTTCGTGCGTAATCAACAGGATCGTAATCCCACGTTCTTGGTTGAGCTTCTGAAAGATGCCCATCACCTCGATGCTGGTGCGCGTGTCGAGATTCCCCGTAGGCTCGTCGGCCAGCAGAATAGCCGGTTCATTGACGAGCGCCCGCGCGATCGCCACGCGTTGCTGCTGGCCGCCGGAGAGCTGATTGGGATAGTGATGCGCGCGGTCCGCCAGGCCCACGGACGATAGGGCAGCCATCGCCCGTTTATGGCGCTCGGCAGCACGTTTGGCCGCGCCGTCGTACAAGAGCGGAAGCTCGACATTGTCGAGCGCGGTGGTGCGCGACAGGAGATTGAATCCCTGAAAGACGAACCCGATTTTCTTGTTGCGAACAGCTGCCAGCTCGTCCCGGTTCAGCGTCGACACGTCGCGACCGTCGAGTCTGTAAGTCCCGCTCGTCGGTCGATCGAGGCAGCCGAGAATGTGCATGAACGTCGATTTTCCTGATCCGGACGGTCCCGTGGCTGCCACGAACTCGCCCGCATTGACGTCCACGCTGATCCCCCGCAGGGCTTCGACCTTGACCTCGCCCACGACATAGGTCTTGGTGAGATGACGGATGGAAATGAGAGGCGAACGATCAGAAGCCACGACCGCCGCCACCTCGGCCGCCTCCCCCACCGGGGAAGCCACCGCCAGGAAACCCGCCGCGTCCGGGTTGCTGGAAGAGAGGGCCGACACCAGTCGCGGGTCGGGTTTCGGTGCCAGTATTGACGTTCGTCACGAGCTCGGTGCCGGGTTCGATGTCTCCCTCGAGGAGCTCCGTCGCCTGGCCGTCGCTGATGCCCAGCCGCACCCGAATGGGCTTCAGCGCCTTGTTGCTGAAGATCCACACCCGGCCGTCACTCTCGACCGCTGGTAACGGGCCAAACAACGCGTCGATCGTCGTCGCCTGAGGATTTCGCTCGGACAACGACTGGGGTGCCGACGTGCCACGATTCCCGTTGGTGGCACTGTTTTCGCCGCCGCGTCGCCCCGCGGTATTTCCGGGTGTGAGATTTCCGTCCGGATTCATCCCGCGGGCTCTCAGCCGCTCGAGGAGCCGTTGACGTTCTTCCGGCGGCAGACCCTGAAGCCGTTCGGCCAATCGCCCGCGTCCGCTCCCGTCGCCGAGCCCGCCTCCGCCACCCGCTGCGCCTTCCGTCGTATTTCCACCGCCTCGGCGATCGCGGCCGTTGCCGTTGAGGGCGCCAGGAGATCCACGCTCCTCTCCATTGCCGTTGGCTGGGCTCGCACGCCCGGCGACCGGTTGTTGTGGCCCCCCGCTGCCACCTCCGCGACCGGCATTCTGCCCACGCTCGGGTGCCGGGGGAGGTGTCTGGCCGAGGGCCGCGTAAATCTCGCTCGTCGGCCGGAACCGCAGCGCGGCGTTCGGCACCCGCACGACATTGGCGCGCCGCGCGATCTCGACGTTCACGTTCGCGGTCATCCCGGGTTTGAGTTTCAGTTCCGGGTTGGGCACGTCGATGACCGTTGCGTAAGTCACCACGTTCTGCTGGACGATCGGCTGCAGGCGGACCTGAGACACCGTTCCAACGAAATCCTCGGTGGGGTAGGCATCCACGCGAAAGCTGACGCGTTGGCCAGGTCGAATCCGGCCGACGTCCGACTCGTCGAGGTTCGCCACGACCTGCATCTTGGTCAGATCCGCCGCCAGCACGAACAGGGTCGGCGCCTGCATGCTGGCAGCCACCGTCTGACCCACGTCGACGTTCCGTGAAATGACAAGCCCGTCGATCGGAGCCTCGATCACGGTGTGCTGCAGGTTGACCTGATTTTGATTCAGTGCCGCTTCGGCTTGCGTGACCTGCGCTTGCGAGGATCGAATCTGTGCTTCGGTCGATCGCACGTTGACGTCCGCAGTCTCCAGCTCGCTCTGTGGAATCAGTTTCTTCGCCCACAGCTCCTGGGCGCGCTTCAGCTTCGTCCTGGCATCATCCAGCGTGACTTTCAGCCGCTCGAGCTCAGCCTGAGCACGAATGAGGTTCGCCTGGGCCTGTTCGATCTGCGTTTGGAACAGCGATGGATCGAGCCGCGCGATGACTTGACCTTTGCGGACGAGCGAATTGAAGTCGGCGTGCAGTTCCTGAATCGTACCTGAGACTTGCGTACCAACCTGGACCGTTGTGACGGCCTGAACGGTCCCTGTCGCTCCGACGGTATCGACGATGTCACCTTGTGTGACGGCCGCCGTGGCGACGGTGGGTTCCGGGCCTGCCTTTCGATAGCGGTAGTAGGCGCCAACTCCCGCTGCGATCACGGCCAGCGCGGTAACGACCAGCAGGAGTTTCTTCATCGTGGCACAACGTTACGCGACCTCCGGCGGCGCCGCCGGCCGATGCCGCAATCCTTTCCAACCCTCCTCGAACAGCGTGTACACCGTGGGCACGAGGACCAGGGTAATCAAGAGCGATGTCGTGAGGCCGCCGATGACCACGCGTGCGAGCGGAACCTGCATCTCGCTTCCTTCGCCGATCCCGAGAGACATCGGTACGAGGCCGAGCACGGTCGCGATGGAGGTCATGAGAATCGGCCGCAGCCGCGTACGACCGGCCAGTTCGACCGCTTCGCGCAACGGGACGCCGTCGCGGCGACGGAGAATGTTCGTGTAGTCCACCAGCAGGATGCCGTTACTGACCACGATGCCCGCCAGCATGATGATGCCAATATAGGCCTGCATGTTGAAGGCGGTGCCTGTAAGCCACAGCGAGAGCACCACACCAATGGCTGCCGTCGGCACAGAGAACATGATGATGAACGGATCCTTAAGAGACTCGTACTGAGACGCCATGACCGCGTAGACGAGCACCAGCGCCAGAATCAGCACCATGCGCAACTGGCTGAACGCCTTGGCCTGTTCTTCGACTTCGGCTCCGAACCCGACTTGAAATTCCCGCGGCACGGCGAGCTGTGGCAACCGGGCTTGGACGGCAGCCACGGCCTCGCTCAGCGTGCTTTCCGGTTCGGCAGTGACCTGGACGATGCGCTCCTGGTTCTTTCTGTCGATCTGTGTTGGCCCTGTTTCGTTCTGGATCGTCATCAGGTTCTTGGCCGGCAGCACCTGACCCTGGGCCGTGCTGACGAGAACGTCTTCGACATCCGACACCTGCTCGCGATCCGCTTCGCGCAAGCGAACAATGATGGGATATTCGTTCCCGTGTTCGCGGAACATGGCCGCCTGCGTACCGGCGACGTTCGTTCGAATGGTTTCGGCCACACCCGTGACCGTCAACCCGAAGAGGGCAGCCTTGGGCCGGTCTACGCGGATGGCCAGCTCAGGACGCCCTTCGTCGCGGCCGATACGCGCGTCGGCGATACCGGGAGTCTGATCCATCAGATCTTTCGCGGCCATTGACAGGCGCCGGGCGACGTCCAAATCGTCGCCGCGAATCTCGAGCGCGAGACGCCCGCCGCCCTGCTGACCTCCGCCGGCAAGGAACCGATTGAGCTGGTTGTTCCCGCCAGAAGCGTTCGCCCTGATGACGACACCCGGTATTCCCGCGAGCTTCCGCCGCAGATCCATGGCAATCATTTCGCTCGACCGCGTGCGCTCGTCCTTCGGCGTGAGCATGATTTGCACCTGGCCGCGATTGGTCTGTCCACCGCCCTGCCAGTTATTCCCGCTGTTGCCACCGCCGGCAATGATGGCCGTGGCCTCCGGAACCAGCTGCAGGACCGCCGCCTCGAGCTGCGCGAGCACGGCGTCGGTCGGCTCGATTCGGGTTCCCGGCGCGAGTTCGGCATTCACCTGCACCTGACCCTCGTCTGTCTGCGTTGAAAACTCTGTGGGCAGAGCAGGGAAGATGATCGCTGCCATGAGAACCGATGCAGCGGCCGTGCCAACGACAAGGCCTCGATGGGCCAGCGCTTTGTGCAGGAGCCGTCGATAGCCTTCGTCCATACCATTGAGCATTCGTTCGCTCATCGTGTACAGACGGCTGCCGAAGCCCTTACGTTGCTCGATCGGTGGCGGTAACTTGAGCAGCCGGGAACACAGAACCGGCACGAGCGTGACCGCGACAAACAAGGACATGAGCAGCGAGAAGCACACGACCACCGACAGCTGGCGGAACATGATGCTCGACACGCCGGTCAGGAAGAGCAGGGGAACGAACACGGCAATGTGCGTGAGAATGGATGCCAGGATGGCCGACCAGACTTCTTCGCTCCCGTCAATGGAGGCGGTCATGCGGTCTTTGCCGTGTTCCTCCATGTGCCGGTACGAGTTCTCCAGCACGACAATGGCTGCGTCGACGATCATGCCGACACCCAGCGCCAGTCCGCCGAACGTCATGGTGTTGAGCGTGAAGCCGGCAAAGTACAGAAGGGCAAACGTGCCGATGACCGAGATCGGAATGGCCGTGCAAACGATGAGCGTTGATCGGAAGCTTCGGAGGAAGAGGAAGATGATGAGCACGACCAGGATCGAGCCAATCATGACGTGCTCTTGCACGGCTGAGATCGAGTTCTCGATGAACTTTGCCTGATCCTCGATCACGGTCAGCTTGATGCCCGGAACTTCGCGATTGATCCGTTCGATTTCCGCCCGAGCCGCCCGTGCCACCTGCACTGTGTTCGTGCCTGACTGTTTGGTCACCTGCAGCCGAACGCCGGGCCGGCCGTTGATGCGGAGCACGTTGCGCACGTCCTCGGTCGAGTCCCTCACCTCGGCGATGTCACGCAAATAGACGGGCACGCTCTCTCGCGTCATCACGACGAGGTTTCTGATGTCGTCGAGATTCTCGAACTGCCCCTGGCTTCGAAGCAGCAGGGCGCGATCCCCCTGATAAACCTCCCCGATCGGGATGTTCTGGTTTTCCGTGCGCAGGATGTTCACGACGCGATCGACGGACAGATCGAGCGCGGTAATCTTTTCCTTGGAGAGCTCCACGCGAATCTGGCGCCGGAGCCCGCCATCAGCCGTTGCCGCGGCCACGCCAATGACCCGCTCGAATCGCGGTGACAGGATGTTTTCGGCCATCTCGCGGAGAATCACACGGTCGTAATTCCCTTCGACCGCGATCCGGAGAATCGGCATCTGGCTCGGATCGAACTTGTTCAGGATGGGAGGGTCCGCGTCTTCGGGCAGGCGGTTCCTGACTCGATCGATCCGCATGCGGATGTCGTCCATCGCCTCGCCCAGATCGGTGCCCCAGGCGAAGTTGAGCCGGACCTGCGTGTTGCCTTCGCGGACCTCCGAGGTGAGCATGTCGAGCCCCGCGACCGCGCTGAGCGCCTGCTCGAGCGGCCGCGTGACGAGCTCTTCCATCTCGAGCGGACCGACGCCCGTGTAGTTCATCCGGACGTTCACGGTCGGCTGCTGGATGTCGGGCAGCAGGTCGACGGGAAGTCGAGTCAGCGAGATCGCGCCCAGCAAGACGACAATGGCGCTGATCATGGCCATCATGACCGGCCGCTCAATGGCAAAACGCGGAATGCTCATGCTCAACTCCTCGAGTTAGCCCAACGCCTAAAGCCCAAAGCCTATTGCTGTCCGCCCGGAGAGCGGCCACCGAAATTGCCCGATCGGGATCCACCCGTGCCCGTACCGCCACGGCGTCCGCCTGCGCGACCGCTCCGTGCGCCAGACCCATTGGAGGCCCCGTTCTCCTGCTGGCCGCCGAGCACAATCCGATCACCTTCTCTGAGCGTCGCTGCGCCTGTTGTGATGACGCGGTCACCCTCAGACAGCCCCGACGCGACCTCGGTTTGTTTCTGATCCTGCAGGCCCAGCGTGATCGGATGAAACGTCGCGGTATCACCGTCGCCCGGGACGAAAACCCCGCGCTTGCCTTCCCACTCCACCACCGCGTTCGTCGGTACGACGAGCGTCTTCGGACGCTGGTCAACCGTGAAACGCACGTTGGCGTACATGCCCGGTTTCAGTCGCCCTTGCGGGTTCGCGATCTCGACTTCGATCTGGGCCGTGCGGGTTGCCGGGTCGAGCACCGGGGCGACGCGCGCCACCTTACCCATGAACTGTTCGCCAGGATACGCGTCGACGGCGACCTCTGCGCCCAGCCCGGCTGTGATGCGGCGCAGATCTTTCTCAACCACGTTCGCGACGAGCCGCACCGTGCTGATGTCGACGACCGAGAGGAACGCGGTGTTTGGTGTGACCCAGGCCCCAGGATCCAGCGTGCGGCTGCCCACGAAACCGGTGACGGGCGAGGTAATGACCGTGTCGGTGAGGTTGATCTTCAGTTCTTCGACCCGCGCCTGCGACTGCGCGAGCTGTGCGCGCGCCAGATCGAGCTGCGCAGCCGACGCCTGCTGTCGCGATTCCGCATCATCGAGGGTCTGCTTCGAGAGGAGTTGTCGCTCGAACAAGCTGCGCGACCGGTCGAGGTTCGTCTGGGCAAAACGAAGATCGGCTTCGCGTTGACGGACGGTGGCTTCCGCGACGTCGAACGAAGCCTCGGTCTGTCGCACCTGTTCGCGGATTTCGCTGTCCTCCAGGCGCGCCATCGTTTGGCCGCGCGTGACGCGGTCACCCATTCTCACGGTGACGGATAGGAGCCGACCGTTGATCTTCGGCGCGGACTGCACGGTGGCGGCGCCGACCAGATTGCCCACGACGGTGATTTGTTCGGCCATGTCAGCGCGGGTCACAGCACCCAACTCGACCGTCATTGGCAGGCGTGGACCGGCAAAGTTGCCGCCGCCAAACCCACCGCCGCCAAACCCACCGCCACCGCCGCCAAAGTTTCCAGAGCGACCGCGGCCACCGCCTGCCGGCGCGTCGGCTTGCCCGTCGGCATTTCCGCTGCGGCTATAAAAGTAGCCCCCTGCGGCAACGACGACAACGGCGGCAGCTATCACGAACTTCTTCATGAAAGCACGACCCATGCGAGTAAGTATCCTCAGCGACGAAATCTGTGCCAACGACGACAAAAAACTATTGACCACCACCAGCACCGCCGCCACCAAAACCCGCGTTGATTCGCGCGGTGGTATTGCTGACTCCGCTCCCTGCGACCACGGTGATACCGGACGCGCGACAACGACGTCTCCTGCACCCGCTCGAAGTCCACCAGCGATTTCCTGTAGTCCAGCAGGGTCCGCAGCTCGACGTTCTGCGAGTCGCGCAGGTCGCGCTGCGCCTGCACGACGAAATAGTTCGTGGACATGCCGACTTCGAACTTACTCTGTTCCGCTTCGAGCCGCCGCTGCGCCAGCTCGCGCGCCGCAGACGCGGCCTCGACACGCTTCAGGTTGCTCTCAACCTGGAGCGCGGTGTTGGTCACCTCCGTCGCCACGTTGAGCTCGATTTGCCGGATTTGCGCTTGCGTCTGCTGCACCTGAAGCCGGGCGCGCGCCAGCCCTGGCGTCGGCGGCGCTGTTTCCGATCGGATAGGTCATGTTGACCGCGAACGCCCAGTTGGGCGCATCGAAGTTCCCGATATTGTTCAGTGCCTGAGAATACCCCCCAGGGACGCTATTCAGGATGTTGCGAACTTGCCAGTCCCTGCTACGAACTGCGTGCCGCCGAGACCCGCAAGCCCGTAGTTGAGACTGACATCGACGGCGGCATGACGGCGTTCCGGAGCCCCTCAATCGTGACGTCGTTGCTTTGGAGCTGCTTCCGCGCCTGATCGAGATCGGTGCGGTTTTCGAGCGCCTTTCGGACCGCCGACTTCGATGTCGACCCGCTCGGGACGGAATTCCGGTTGATCCGTCGGCACGAGAGACGCGCGCCAGATTGGATCCTCGGTGCCGCTGACGATGAGCCGCTTCAACGCGAGCTCCGCTGTGCGCATCGTGGCCTCAACCTGCGCCAGCGTCTGCCGGCGTGTCGCCGCTTCGGCTTCGGCCTGAACGACGTCAATCGGGGCCATCGTGCCGATTTCCACGCGTGTCTTGTTGTCGTCCACGAGCTTGTCGGCCAGCGCGAGCGACTGCTTGGCGACTTCGACGGCCTGGATCGAGAAGAGGTAGTCCCAGTACGCATTGCGCACGTTCGAGAGCGTGTTCGTGATGGTCGCCTTGAGCTGGACCTCGGAGATGTCCTGATTGATCTGGGTGACCTGGAGCTGCGATCGCACGCCGTCGGTCTTGAAGCCGCGCAGAATCGGCTGCACGAACGCGAAATTGATCGAGCTGTTGTAGCTGGGGTTGCGCGTGGCAGAATTCGTTCGACGAATCAGTGCGGCGGTTGTTGAAGCCGGCTGCGAAACTGGAGCCTCCCCATTTCAGGCTCTGAGTAATCCCGGTATTCCAGAACATGTTGCCGGCTGTCGACCGAAGCGGCACTGGTCGTGAGCTGGCTGTTCGACAGTTGCACCTGGTTGTTGTTCGTGAATGCCGTTGTGAAATTCGGCTGGTAGGTCGACTGGAGTGCCGCAAGCGCGAAATCGAACGTCTGAGGATTCAGGCGTTCCACCTGAATGTCGAGATTGTGTTCGAGCGCGAGCTTGACGGCGTCGTCCAGCGACACATTGTAGGGGGCGCCAGCCTGTCCGGTGGCCACCGGAACGTCCCCGCCGGCGGCAAACCGTTCGGCGGCCTGGCGCACGATCTCGTCGATACGCCGGTCGGTAGTGCTCTTGGTTTTGTCGTCCTGGCTCGACTGAGCCAGAACGGCGATGGGGGTGCTGAACGTCAAAGCGGCGGACACGAGGACGGGCAACGCCCGTCGGACAGTCGAAGACAAAGTGCTCACGGTAATCCTCATTGATGAATCAGCTGGGGAGTCTTATCGAGATCCCGGTCGGCCGGAGTCCTTCTCCGGGCGCGCACTGGACCCACTGCGGGTGCGCTGATGATCGGATTCCATCACGGCCCGCTGCTCGGGCGTGAGGACGGTAAACATCCTGTACAGCATCAACGTACAGAATCTTGCCGGCCTCGCTTCGGGCGGCCTCGAGGGTGTCGATCGCTTCGGTAATCTTGCTTTCGGGGGAGTCACTGCGCTTGAGGAGCTCCGAAAAGCGCGCTTCCTCACGCTCGAGCGCCTGCTTCGCCGCGCGCAGTCTGGGCGCCATCGCCTGGAAGATCTGCTCACACTGCTTGGACTGCTCAGCCGTCAGCCCGAGACGCTGCTTGTACTTGTCGGAAGTCCACCACTTCCCCTGGGCCGAAAGTGACACCGTCATGACGGGTGTGAGCATGACGAGCGCGGCGCAGCCGAGGATGACGAGATGCCTTCGGGTCATGGACGCTCCTTACCGAAAATCGCGGGTAAAGCTCTGACTATTGGGTAATTACGACTGCGAGGCCCTCAGTATTTACTGACGTGCCGCGCATGCCCGGGACCTAAACTTACCACGTAAGGGGTGTGAGGACAGCAGGTTACGAGCTATCTGCGCTGACAGAACTTCTCCAGCGTCTGCACCACCTGCCCGACGAGATTATCAGGGGTTGAGGCCCCGGCTGTCAGCCCAATCGACACGGGGCCCGCCGGCAGCCAATCCTGGGTCGTGATTTCGATTTTTGATGCCACCGGTCGATGCCGAATCGTCACGTGGCGACTCGAGGCACCCCGGGTCGGCAATGTGATAGGTCGGGAGGCTTTCCGCGCAGATTCGCGCGAGATTACACGTATTGCTGCTGTTGTAGCCCCCAACCACGAGCATGACGTCCAGCTGGTGGTCGCGAAGCAGTGTCACGACGGCGTCCTGTCGATCCTGGGTGGCGCTGCAGATCGTGTCGAACGCGCGGAAGTGATCGGAGAGGGCCGCTTCGCCATAGCGATCGAGCATTGCTGCCCGGAACATCGCTTCGACGTCGAGCGACTCCGACATCAGCATCGTCGTCTGGTTGGCGAGGCCCACGCGCAAGAGATCGCGGTCTGGATCGAAGCCTTCTGACACCGCATGTGCGAAGCGCTCGAAGAACGTCTCGCGCGGACCGCCGCGGCGAATGTAGTCGCAGACCTGGGCGGTCTCGTCCAGGTTCAACACCACAAGGTACCGACCACCCGGAAACTGCAAGGCCTGCGATGCCGTGGCGCGGGTTTCTTCGTGGGAGACCTTCCCGTGAATAATGGCAGTAAAACCATCCTGGGCGTAGCGCTTGACGTTTTTCCAGACGTTCAGCACCGACCCGCACGTCGTGTCGACCAGGGTGCAGCCCTGGCGATCCAACTGCTCCATCTGCCGGAGGGTGACACCGAACGCGGGAATAATCACGACGTCCTGTCCCCCCAGAGCGCTCTCATCGATCCCCGGGTCGGTGAGGAACTGGACCCCGAGGTCCCGCAGCCGTTCGTTGACATGCGGGTTGTGGATGATTTCCCCGGTCAGGAACACACGCCGGTCCGGGAATTTTTCTCGCGTCTGATAGGCATAGTCGACGGCCCGGTCGACGCCATAACAGAATCCAAACTCGCGCGCGAGGTAAAGGGTAAGGCGCCCGGATCGGTGACGGTATCCAGCCGTTTTGATCTGATCGACGAGCTGGCTGTGATAGCTGTCCGCAAGCCTGGCCGCGACGGCCTCTTTCAAGTCGAGGCCCTTGCGGAAGATGAGCGAGGACATCTAGGAGTGGAGTGGCTATCTCATTCTGAGACTGATAGACACCTGCTCGGGTGTCAGATCGTCCAGTGCGCTCAGCTCTCTGACGCGACGTGTCACCAGAGCACTTTCGATTTCTTCCAGGAGCGCCACCTCAACGTCTTCGAGCATCGGGCCTTCGACCGTGATCGGTCCGGTAAACACTGACGCGGCCGGCCGCGCCTGCGTGGCCACGGTGACGGGCTGCGTCGCGACGTTCCTCGCGGTCATCAACCCGTGGCCCGTGCTGAATCGTTCGACGCTCAGCCCAAGCCCCATCCCCGCCGCCAGCCCCGCGACGGCTGCCGCCGCCACCCATCGCATGGGATGCCACACGGGCCGCCGCCCTGCCATCCAGTTGGTGCCGCGGGTGGGGAAAACAAAGATGTCTGCCGGGCGACCATGGTTCTCGATCCGTCGCATCACGTGCTGTCGCTGTACGGCAAGAATCTCCGGGCGTGAAGAGCGCGTCGGCTTCGTGTTCACCTTCGACTGCCACCAGGTCGAACTCGCGAGCGAGTTCGGCGTAGCGCTGCGCGCACGTGCTGCAGGCCGCCATGTGTGGAGACAATGGCCGACCCGCCTCACCGTTGCCCGGATGGTCGAAATACCAGTCGAGCAGTTCCTGGTCCGAGGGATGTGGTTGTTGTCTGTCAATCCACATGATGGTCAGCCTTCAGCGCGACCCGCAGTTTGCGGACAGCGCGAAACAGATGGACCCGAACGGTCGATTCACTGAGGTTGGTGATGGCCGCCGTCTCTCGCGTCGAATGGCCGCCGTATGCGCAGAGGATGAACACGGACCGCTGTTGTGGTGGCAGTCGCCGCACCGCACCAGCGATCTGCGTCCACCGTTCACGCGCGAGCATCTTCTGCTCAGGATTGGGCCCCGACACGGGCGTGCGATCGATCACGCTGCCGACTCCCGGCTCGGCACTGACTGGCAGGCACCACCGCTCGCGGCGCTGTCGGGCTTTGCGACGATCGAGGCACCCGTTGACGAGGATTCGTGTAAACCACACTTCAAACGCGTGCTCTGGCCGGTACGATTCGATGTGGACGAACGCTTTGACAAATGCGTCCTGGGTTGCCTCGTCCGCCTCCGACAGGTCTCGAAGGTAATGGAAGGCAATACGTGACGCCCGCCGCTGTTGATGGCGGACAATCTCGGCAAATCGCTCGCGGGCCGCCGACAGATCACCGTTGGCCACGAAAGTTCGGACTTCAGCCGCCACGGCGGAGTCGTCCCGCGGCTCGACGCTCGGACGGGGAGCGGGAACCGGTTCCTCTACGCCGCGAACACCGGCTGCGGTCATCAAATCTTGTCCTGTCATGAATTACTGATATGAACGGTCAGGCGTTTACCAAATGTTACTACGAGATCGGCCGAAATATGGGCCAAAGGGGGTTTGGCCGTCTCGCAGGCGCCGTTAAGGGTACACGCCCTCCTTTTCGTTGCAAGCGTTTGACTTCCGGCGATCCGGGCGGGTACGATTTGCCTTTCGTTTCAGCCGTGGTTCGCGGGAGAACCCAGAAAATGAGCATTCAGGTCAGACCACAGCCCGCTCTCGAGGCGCATGGTATTGCCAGCCCGGGGACCGTGTACTGGAACCCGTCGGTGCCCGTGCTCTACGAGCAGGCCATCCTCAGGCGGGAAGGGCTTCTGGCTGACAGCGGACCGCTGGTCTGTCTGACCGGCCATCACACCGGTCGGTCACCCAACGACAAGTTCATCGTCCGCGAGAGTTCGAGCGAGGGACGGATTTGGTGGGGCAAAGTCAATCAGGAGATCGATCAGGCCAAAGCCGATCTGCTGCACCAGCACATGATGGGCTATCTCCGGGGCAAGGATCTGTTCGTGCAGGACTGCCACGCAGGGGCCGATCCGGAGTTCCGGTTGCCGATCCGCGTCATCAATGAGCTCGCCTGGCACAGTCTCTTTGCGCGAACGATGTTCCTGCCCGGCAACGAAGATCGCAGCGCACACCAGCCGGAATTCGTGGTCATCGATGCGCCTGGCTTTCGCGCCGATCCGAACGTGCACGGCACGAGGTCTGAGACCTTTATCGTCGTCGATTTTGCGAAGAAGCGCGTGATCATCGGTGGAACGGCGTACGCGGGTGAGATGAAAAAGTCGATCTTCTCGATTCTCAACTACCTGCTGCCGCTCAAGAACGTCATGCCGATGCATTGCTCGGCCAACGTTGGCGCCGCCGGCGACTCTGCGCTCTTTTTCGGTCTTTCCGGCACCGGCAAAACGACGTTGTCGAGCGACCCGGAACGTCGTCTCATTGGGGATGACGAGCACGGGTGGAGCGACCGCGGGATCTTCAACTTCGAGGGCGGTTGCTACGCGAAAACGATTCGCCTCTCGCCGTCGGCGGAACCGCAGATCTATGCCACCACGAAGCGGTTCGGAAGCGTTCTCGAGAACGTCACGATCGATCCCGACACGCGCATGCTGGATCTGGACGACGACTCGGTGACCGAAAATACGCGCGGTGCGTATCCGATCAGTTTCATTGACAATACTGTCCCGTCGGGGCAGGCAGGTCATCCGCGAAACATCGTGATGCTGACCGCCGACGCGTTCGGCGTGCTCCCGCCTCTGGCCCGGCTCACGCCTGCCGCGGCGATGTATCACTTTCTCTCGGGCTATACCGCGAAGGTGGCCGGCACGGAACGCGGTGTGACCGAGCCGAAGGCCACGTTCAGCACGTGCTTTGGCGCGCCGTTTCTGCCGTTGCACCCCGATGTGTACGCGAAGTTTCTCGGAGAGAAAATCGCCCGCCACGGCGCGCGCGTGTGGCTGGTCAACACCGGATGGTCAGGTGGGCCGTACGGCGTTGGCAAGCGGATGAAGATTGAACACACTCGCGCAATGATTCGAGCGGCGCTTGCCGATGCGCTCGAGTCGGTGCGCTTCGAGCGAGACCCCGTATTCAACGTGGATGTGCCAACGAGTTGCCCCGAGGTGCCGGCGGAAGCACTGACCCCGCGCTCCACCTGGGCTGATCCGGCAGAATACGATCGACAGGCGCGCCGTCTTGCCCAAATGTTCCACGAGAACTTCAAGTCCTTCGAGGATCGCGTCTCACCTGACGTTCGCGCGGCTGGACCCAGGACCTGACGGCCGGTGTCCCGGCCATCGCCCGTAGCGCGCACGCTTTAGCGTGCGCGAAGCAAGCCCATGCAGTACGAGTCAGTCATTGGCCTCGAAATCCACGCACAGCTCCTGACCACGACGAAGATCTTCTGCGGCTGCAGCATCGTCGTCGAGGCCCCTCCCAATACGCATGTCTGTCCCGTTTGCCTGGGATTGCCTGGAGCGTTGCCAGTCCTCAATCGAGAGGCCGTCGACGAAGCCATCAAAGCCGGCCTGGCTCTGCACTGCACGATTCAGGAGCGGTCGATCTTTGCTCGTAAGAACTACTTCTATCCGGACCTGCCGAAGGGCTATCAAATCTCTCAGTACGAACAGCCGCTCGCAACGGACGGTCATCTGGAATTCACCGTCGGTGGCGTCACGCGGCGCGTCGGGATCATCCGCGTACACCTGGAAGAGGACGCGGGCAAGTCTCTTCACGAAGGGTTCCCGGATTCTCAGCGCAGAACCTATCTCGACTTCAATCGAAGCGGGGTCCCGCTCATCGAGATCGTGACCTATCCGGACTTGCGATCGGCGGCTGATGCGGCGGAGTTCTTCCGCCGGCTCCGTGAGATTCTCGTGGCCATTGGCGTCAATGACGGCAACATGGAAGAGGGCAGTCTTCGGTGTGATGCCAACGTGTCGGTGCGACCGGCAGGTTCCCGGCCGCTCGGCGTGAAGGCGGAAGTCAAGAACCTCAATTCGTTCCGCTTTCTCGAACAGGCGCTCGAGCACGAAATCGAACGCCAGATTGCTGTCGTAAGCGCGGGCGGTCGCGTCATTCAGGAGACCCGGCTCTGGGACAGCGACACTCGCGAGACGGTGTCGATGCGCAGCAAGGAAGAGGCGCACGACTATCGCTACTTTCCGGATCCCGATCTGCCCGCCGTCATCGTGACCAAGGCGAGAATTGATGCGCTGCGGGCCTCGTTGCCCGAACTGCCCGCGGCTCGCCGGTTGCGTCTGATGGCCGCTTACACGCTGACGGAGAAGGAAGTTGCCGCGCTCGAGAGCAACTGATCTCGTGGCCTACTTCGAGGAGACGGCTCGCGTTCTTGGTCAACCAAAGGCCGCGTTCAACTGGGTGAGCGGTGTGGTCGCACACAAAAAGAACGAGCTCGGCGTCGATTTCGACCTCGGTAAGCTTCCAGGTGCGGCCCTCGCGGGCCTCATCGGACTCGTGGACCAGGGACGGATCAGCAACTCCGTTGCAAAAGATGTGTTCGAGAGGATGTACGAGTCGGGGCGGACGGCCGAAGATCTAGTACACGCGGAAGGGCTCGCGCAGATTGACGATCGTGGCGCGCTCCTGACCGCGATTCGTGCCGTGTTGGAGCGTCATGCCGACGCGGTCGGGCAATACCGTGCAGGCAAGAGCAATGCGCTCGGGTTCCTGGTTGGCCAGGTGATGAAAACTACGGGTGGCAAAGCGAATCCCAGGCTCGTCAACGAGCTGCTCCGAGCTGAATTGGATACGACGACGATCGGCTGAAGGCCGAATGGGACGTGTTACACTGAAGCTCGCCTCACTTAGTCAGTGGTAGAAACATTTCACCTTTCGAAGCTGTATAGTCGCGGCGTCTACGCGCTGCGAGACCTTTCCTTCAAAGTCGACAAGGGCGAGTTTGTTTTCCTGACCGGCCCGAGCGGTGCCGGTAAGTCGACGTTGCTGCGCCTGCTGTTGCGCGAGATCCTTCCCGAGCGAGGGCGAGATCATCGTCGCTGGCCGCAATCTGGCTCGGATGAGCGCAAACCAGGTGCAGACGTACCGGCGTTCGGTAGGGTTCGTCTTTCAGGACTTCAAGCTCATTCCTCGAATGACCGTGCTCGAAAACGTCGCGTTCGTGCCGCGGGTGCTTGGCGCGCCGGTGGCCACGCAGCGGCGCAAGACGTTCCAAGTGCTCAAGTGGGTCGGGCTCCAGCATCGCATCAACGCGTATCCATTCGAATTGTCGGGCGGGGAACAACAGCGGATTGCCATTGCCCGTGCGCTCGTGAACGACCCGATGCTGATTCTCGCCGACGAGCCGACCGGTAACCTGGATCCGGACCTCTCGCTGGAGATCATGAACCTGCTCCGTGAAATCAACGCCCGTGGAACGAGCGTCATCGTTGCGACCCACGACCGCGAGCTGATTCGTCGGGTTGGCCGGCGCGCGATCACACTCGATCACGGTTCTGTCGTCGAGATCGACGACCAGGCGACTGTGGATGCAAGGGCTTAAGTACTTCGTTCGAGAGGCGATGGTGAGCCTCTGGCGCGGACGCCGCGCTGCGCTCCTCTCGGTCGCCACGATTGCGGCCGCCGTCTTCGTGCTCGGCGGGTTTCTGCTCATGGGCGCCAACCTGGATCGACTGGTCGCCAGATGGAGTGCCGCGGCCGAGTTCTCGGTCTACTGGCGGGACGACGTGACGCGAGAGCAGCAGGATGCGGTCGATCGCATCCTTGCCGGTTCCGGCGTGGTCGCGGCGCGGGAGCCGGTGAGCAAAGACAACGCGTTGCAGCGCTTCAAGCGCGACTTCCCGGCTCTGGCGCGTCGCGGCTGGGACTCTCGAGCGGAACCCGTTGCCGGCGTCGGTCGAAGTCAGGCTCCGACCCGGGGCCGATCCTGACAGCGTCGGCCAGCTTGCGGCGCAAATAGGCAAGGTCGCTGGAGTGGCCGATGTCCGTTACGACCGCCAGTGGATCGACCGTGTCCTGGCTGTCGTCGTGCTTGTCCGTGGTCTGGGCCTGCTCCTGGCAGCGGTGCTGATTGTCGCCGCCTGCCTGACGGTCGCCAACGTGGTTCGGCTGGCGCTTTTCGCCCGGCTCGACGAGGTCCGGCATCATGGCGCTCGTGGGTGCGCCCAATGGCCTATATTCGTGGCCCGTTCGTGGTGGAGGGCATTCTCCAGGGCGGGCTAGGCACTATCGCGGCCGTGTTCCTCCTGTACGTGGGGTATCGGGGCGCCCGGGCGCGGTATGGGGATGCCGTGGCCAGCCTGGGGGGCGACGCGAGCTTTGTCTTTCTCCCCGCCAGCCTGACCGTGTTGCTGGTCCTTGGCGGGCTGGCGCTGGGGTGTATCGGGGGAATGGTGGCCGCACGGGGTGCGCGCGGTGTGGCGGCTGAGAGTTGACAGTAAGTATCCGCGCCACTTAGACTATTGTTGCTCGCCTACATGTCCCTTAGGAATCGAGTGTCAAGAGTCACACCTTTGCCGGTCGGCCGCCCCGAGGTTATTACCAACTTTTATCGAGAAGAGTTTCTCAAACATCAGCGGCTGCTCAACCGCCAGCGAGAGTTCTACTCCGAACGTGCTATTACGGAAGTCGAAGCCGCGCTCGCACGTGCCATTGCGCAGCTCGAGCAGTTGTGCCATCACGACAACGCCGACAAAGTCGTCAGCGATCTCCTGCGCAAGCTCGATGTCGTCACCAATCTATCCGCCTGGTCCGATCCCAAGAACGCTCACTGACACAACCTCCTAGTCGTTTTCGGGACGAGATTCGCACCATTCTGCGCGCTGGAATGGCGGCCGTGTCGCCTGACCGCCTGATCGCTCGAGCTTCGGATGATGCCAGCTTCGCCCGCTCGATTGCCGGCCGTCCGATTCATCTCCTGGCTGTCGGGAAGGCGGCTGCGCCCATGGCGGCTGCGTGGATCCGGCACATTGCCATCCCCAAGGAAGGGCTGGTGGTCGGGACCCATCGTGGAAGTGCAGATCTGAAATCGCTGAGATGGCTGCAGGGGGGACACCCGATCCCCAATGAGCAGAGTGTCAAGGCAGGCCGAGAGGCATTGATGTTTGCGCGTTCGCTCGGCGCGAACGATTGCCTCGTGGTGCTTCTGTCGGGAGGCGCATCGGCTGCCATGGCGGCGCCACTAGGCGGTCTCTCCATCACAGACAAACAGGCGACGGTGTCCGCGCTTCTGAGTGGCGGGGCCGACATCACGGGCCTCAACACGGTGCGCAAGCATCTTTCAGCCATCAAGGGCGGCCGTCTGGCGGCGGCGTGCGCGGGGACGACCTGGACGCTTGCCGTCTCTGATGTCGTCGGGGACGACCCTGCGGTGATCGGGTCGGGACCAACCGTGCCGGATCTGACGACGTTTGCGGATGCGCAGCGAGTGGTTGATCAGGTTGGCGTGGCCTCTCGGCTGCCTTCCTCGGTGTTGGCACTCCTCGCGGCGGGCCTCCGCGGCGAGATCGAGGAGAGCGTCAAGCCGGGGGACGCCCGCGTCGCGCGAGCCGAATGGCGAATGATTGGTGGAAGACGGGATGCGATGGCTGGAGCCAAAGAGGCGGCCGAGGCCCAGGGTTACCGGGTGGTCGTGATCGATGACCCAATCGTCGGTGAGGCACGACGCGCCGGGGCGGCGCACGTCGAGTGGGTTCGCGCCAACCTCCCGCGCTTGGCACGCCCGGCCTGTGTGGTGGCTTCCGGAGAAACCACCGTGAAAGTCACCGGAGACGGTATTGGGGGCCGGAACCAGGAGCTGGTGCTCTCGGCAGCGTTCGGTCTGGCAGGGCTGCCGTTGGGTTCGACGTCGCAAGCGCCGGGACCGATGGCATCGATGGCCCTACCAATGCGGCGGGTGCGATTGCCGATACCGGCACGCTCGAACGAGCCCGGACCTCGGGTCTCCCAGAGCCCGCCGACTATTTCGCGCGCAACGATTCGTATCATTTCTTCGAGGCGCTCGACGATTTGATCATCACGGGACCGACGGATACGAATGTCGGCGATTTGCAGATTGTGTTAATCCCTTGACGCAAACTGGTTTCCACATGACGCAGAGGCCGCGGAGACCGCAGGAAGAATTACCTTAAGAGATTCTCTGCGGGCCTCGCCGTTTTAATAACTACGATTTAGAAAGATAGAAGATAGAAACGAATGCTTTCGAGAACACAAATTTTAGATCTCGTGCGCGAGCGGGTGCACCACCCGGCGAGCGTCCGAGAGTTGATGAAACTCTTCCGCGTCAAACCTGATGCGGGTCCGGCCTTCAAACGTCACATCCGATCGCTCGTGGATTCCGGGGACCTGGTGCAGGTTCGCGGTAATCGCGTTGGACTGCCAGACAAAATGGACCTCATTGTCGGACGGCTGCAATCGAACCCTGGCGGGTTCGGTTTCGTCGTGCCGGAACGGAAGGACGTCGAAACGAGCGACGTCTACATTTCAGGCACCAACCTGAAAGAGGCGATGCACGGCGATCGCGTGGTCGCGCGACTCGAGCGGCATCGTTCGGGAGACCGTCCGGAAGGGCGCATTGTCAAGATTCTGGAGCGGGGTAACGCGACTCTGGTCGGGCGTTACGACCTCGACGATGCGGGATTGGGGTTCGTCGTGCCGTTCGATCGGCGAGTTCTGAAGGACGTACACATTCCCGCAGGCGAAACCGGCGGCGCGCGACCGGGTGAGATGGTGACCGTGGCGCTGACGCGGTGGCCAACCGCAACGAGGGGCCCCATCGGCCGGGTGACCGAAGCGCTTGGTGACGTCGACAAACCTGGGGTCGACACCACCATCATCATTCGCAAGTTCGGAATCCCCGAAGCGCACTCCCCCGAAGCTGTCGACGAAGCACGAAGACTCACGCTCGATCCCGACCGGGATTTCGAGGGACGCACCGATTTTCGGTCGACGGTAACGGTCACGATCGACGGCGAGCATGCCCGCGATTTTGACGATGCCGTCAGCATCGAGCGGCTTCCCAATGGCAATTACTGGCTTGGGGTGCACATTGCTGACGTCGCACACTACGTGCCCGAGGGCAGCGTTCTCGACCACGAGGCGTACGACCGCGGCACGTCGGTGTACTTCCCCGAACGGGCCGTCCACATGTTCCCGTCCGAGCTGGCGACCGGCCTGTGCAGCCTCAATCCTCAAGTCGATCGGCTGGTGCAATCATGCCTGATGGAGGTAGACCGCAACGGTCAGGTTGTCCGTTACGAACTGCACGACGGGGTCATCAAGACGGCCGAGCGCATGACGTACACGGATGTCAACGCGATCCTGACGGAGCAGGATCGCGCTGTCACGCAGCGCTACGAACGGCTCGTCCCGAAGTTCGAGTTGATGCGCGATCTGTTTGAAATCCTCAACGGTCGGCGCCGGAGGCGGGGATCGATTGATTTCGATTTGAGCGAGTCAGAAGTAATTCTGGATCAGGCCGGGTTGGTCGAGGCGATTATCGCCTCCGAACGCAACATTGCTCATCGACTGATTGAAGAGTTCATGCTGCTCGCGAACGAGACCGTGGCCGAGTACCTGGAGCAGAGCCAGGCACCGGCAATCTACCGCGTCCATGAGGAGCCTGATCTTCTCAAGGTCGAACAGTTCGAGGAGTTTGTCGCGAGCCTCGGCTTCAGTCTTGCCGCCCCGCTCAACGCGGTTCGTCCGCGTCATTTTCAACGGCTGCTCGATCGTATTCAGGACACGCCCGAAGAAAAGCCGATTGCGTTTCTGATGTTGCGGACGATGCAAAAAGCACGCTACGCGGCCGAGAACCTCGGCCACTTTGGCCTGGCCGCAAGTTGTTACACGCATTTCACGTCGCCGATTCGGCGGTACCCGGACCTGGCCGTGCATCGTCTACTCCGCGCGGTGAGACGCAAAGAACTTGCTGATGATCGGATCGCCGAGCTGGAGGACGAGCTTCCCGAAGTCGCACGTCATTCGTCCGAAATGGAGCGCCGCGCGGATGACGCGGAGCGTGAGCTGGTGCAGTGGAAAAAGGTGCGGTTCATGGCCGACAAGATCGGCGACGAATTCACCGGCTTCATTACCGGGGTTGCACCGTTCGGTATCTTCGTCCAGCTGGTCGAACATTTCGTCGAAGGGCTCGTGCACGTCTCCAGCATGGCAGACGACTACTACCGGTATCTCGAGCAGACCCATACGTTGCGTGGCGAGAATACAGGCAAGACGTACAGACTTGGAGACCAGGTGGCCGTTCAGGTCATTCGCGTGGACATGGAACGCCGCCAAATTGATCTTGGATTGGTCGAGATTCTTGAAGCGGTGCGTGAAACCCGGCGACCACATGCGGCTGCTCGTGGTCGCGAGCGCCCCAGGCGCGAACGGCGACAACGGCCAGGTCGCCGCGAGAGGGCTCACCGCAGGGCGGCGAAAGGTCGGAAGGGCAGGAAACGCTAGGGTCGCTCAGTCGGCTTTCTGATCCGAGTCGCGGGAGGATGGCATCCTTGAAATTGCGAATGCCTTTGCCGATGCCGCGACCAATTTCAGGCAGGCGGCTGGCCCCGAAGATCAGGATCACGATAAACAGAATGATGACCAGCTCGGGTATGCCAATACGTCCCATGACCATTGCTCCTTACTTGGTTCGCATGGGGCCCCACCCCCATGCGCTGCCGTCGCTTACGCTCCGGATCTTGCTCGCACCGACTCTCCGCTTAAGTTTGCGGTTTTGTATGGGGTCTTAGCCCGATGCGTTGCCGTCGTTTAGGCTCCGGATCTTGCCAAAACCGACTGTCCGCTTGAGTCATCAATTCGCGTGTCGTGGAACCAAGCAGGCGGGGGGCAAGTCAATTGTCATCATATTGTACCACCAGGCCCCCGCGCACGCTAAAGCGTACGCGCTACGGTATCGGTGGGGGGGCCAATCGGGCGTCACGGCGCTCCCGTTTTTGTAGAGGCTGGTCTTTAGACCCGCCGAGTTGAATTACAGTAGGTGCGTGTCACATCCACTGGTTCTCGCCCTGTTTGCCGACCGGGCTGCCGCGGCGGGCGCTGCACGCGCCGTGCGCGAGCTCGGCGTCGATTCGAGCGACCTTTCGATTGTCACGCGCGCGCATGACGAGGAGGTCCAACTGGCCCGGGCGGTCGGCGGGACACCTGGCGTCGAGATCGAGGACTCGAGGCTGGGAAACTGGCTTGGCGAGCTGGGCGGCCATATTCTGGCGGCGATCGCCATCGTCTTGCCCGGAGTGGGTCCGATCGTATCAGCTGGCCCCCTGGCCGCGGATCTCGGCGAGGCGATCGGTCATGCAGCCGGCGGGCTTGCCTCCACGCTCGAACGAGCCGGCCTGTCGAAGACAGACGCGTCGAGCTGGCAAGCGAGGATTCAGGAGGGAGCCGTCCTGCTGGGTGTGCACGTACGTGGCGTGGAGGTGACGCGCGTCCGGCAATCGCTCGAACAGAGCGGGGCAGACGGCGTCGCGATGGCCAGCTGGGACAGTTAGGGATGAGGCGGATAGGAAACACAGCGAGGACATGACGATGCAGGATGTCGACACCGGATTATTTACGGTGGGGGTTTTTCAAGATACGACGTGGGCAGAGCGTGGGATTAACGCGCTCAAGACGGCCGGCTTTGCGGTGGAGTCGCTCACGATTCTCGCTAAAGACTCGCCGGCCATTGTGGCGTTGATAGAGCAGATGCTGGGAGGAGCCGGTCAGCGGCTCGAGCTGCCCGGTCTTGGTGCGGTTCTGGTGCGCGGCCCTCTGCTGGACGCGCTGGAGAGCCCGGATTTGCGAAAGCTTGGTCTCGGTGCCGCGATGCGTCGAGTGGGCTTTCAGCAACACGATGGGCGTATTTTCGAAACGCTGGCTGGCCGTGGCGGCGTGCTCGTCGCGATCCGCAGCGAACCAGCCGCAGCAGACGCGCTGGCATTGCTGCATTCGTACGGCGGCGGGAATGCGGCGATTGGAGCCTGGAGCGGACGCGTGTGATCGGGCGTCCGCGACTGGAAGGTCCTGGAGCGGACGCGTGTGATCGGGCGTCCGCGACTTGAAGGTCACTGCGAACTTTTCAACGCTGAGGACGCTGAGATCGCGGAGGCCGCAGATAAATCCAATCCAAGAGGTTCGCAGCGTGCCTCGGCGCGCTCCGCGAGCTCTGCGTTAAGTTTTCTGAAATCCTTGGATGCGGCGCCAGGGGCCGACAGAATGGGAATTCCGACCTCACTATTCGACCTGCCGGCCAGATAGGCGCGGATGCCGGCGTTTCGAAATTTCACCGCATTTCGTGGGGCCTTGATGCCGGCCGCTCGTCTGACTGCCGTTCTTTCCCATCCTCTCCCGTGTTCCTCATACGCCGTATCTTTCTCATTCCGGCCGTTCTAGAGGCCGCAACGTCATATTGAAGACGGTCTTAGCCGGGAGGGGACACCTGGCGGGACCCTTTTTTGCAGTTGCGCCACGTCGCAAGGCATCGCAAAATACAGAAAGGCGTCCGTTTCCATCCCTATCATGCCAACGCCCAAAGGGTCTGAATCCGTGCCCGTCGGTCATTTGCGCGTCCACCTGGACGATCGTCGTCCGGGAGAAGTGCATTTCAACTTCGAGCGTCAGGGCAAGCGCATGCAGGGGGCGCTCGGCGCCTCATTCGTCACCCATATCGCGTTCGCGGTGCTCATCGTTCTGGCGATTCGATTTTCGCCCGTGGCAGACGGATCGAAGATCTTCACGCCAGGACTCGTTGAGCGATCGGATTATCTGGCTGGCGACGCCGGGGCCCGGCGGTGGCGGCGGCGGTGGTGGCAACAAATCGCCCGAACCGCCACGCAAAGCCGAGATGCCCGGTAAAGACCGGATCACGGTGCCTGTCGTCAAGGCGCCGTCCTTGGAGAAGCCGGTCGACAAACCACCGGACAAGGAACCGGAACAGAATCTGAGCATTCCAGCAAAGACGCTGTCGGCCTCACTCGAGCCGACGGTGATTCCCGGCGCGATTGAAGGCAGCGGCCCCACAGTGTCCCTTGGCACCGGAACCGGCGGTGGTGCCGGCACGGGTACTGGTACTGGCATCGGGTCAGGGACCGGTTCGGGTCTTGGCGAAGGTTTCGGAGGCGGGACCGGTGGTGGCGCATATCGTCCCGGAAGTGGCGTGGAGAGCCCGCGCTTGCTCCGCGATGCCAAACCCCAGTACACGGCCGATGCGATGCGAGCCAAAATTCAAGGGCGCGTCGAAATCGAATGCATCGTGGAGACCACAGGTCAATGCGGGCGGATTCAGGTCGTGCGGTCGCTCGATTCGGTGTTCGGCCTGGATCAGGAAGCCATCAAAGCCGTCCGACAGTGGCGTTTCGTTCCTGGCAGACTGAAAGGTCAGGACGTTCCCGTCATCATCACGATCGAGCTCACATTCACGCTCCGATAAGAGGGGTTAGGAAGGGTTAGGAAATAAAAAGGCCCGGCAAGCTGCAATGCCTGCCGGGCCTTTTCTCGTTTCTGAGGGTCTCGTCCTAACCTCGCCTAACCCTCCTAGTCACATCCCACCCATCCCGCCGTGGCCTCCGGGCATCGGGGCTTCCTTCTTGTCTTCCGGAATCTCCGACACGAGAGCCTCGGTCGTGAGCAGGAGCGCGGCAATCGATGACGCATGCTGCAAGGCTGACCGCACCACCTTTGTCGGGTCGATCACGCCCGCCTTCACCAGGTTCTCGTACTTCTCGGTCTGGGCATTGAAGCCGAAGTCCCCGTCGCCATCCTTGACCTTCTGGACGACGATCGAGCCTTCCTGACCGCCGTTTGTGGCAATCCAGCGCAGCGGCTCTTCCAGGGCTCGGGCGATGATGTTGACGCCAATCTGTTGATCGCCGTCGAGCTTCAGCTTTTCCAGCGCCTTGCCGGCCCGCAAGAGCGCCACGCCGCCGCCCGGCACGATGCCTTCCTCGACCGCCGCCTTCGTCGCGTGCATGGCATCCTCGACCCGCGCCTTCTTTTCTTTCATCTCGGTCTCGGTTGCCGCGCCCACCTTGATGACCGCGACGCCGCCGACGATCTTCGCGAGTCGCTCCTGGAGCTTCTCACGATCGTAGTCCGACGTCGTGTCCTGAATCTGGCTGCGCAGCTGCTTGACGCGTCCCTCAATGGACTGCTTGCTGCCGGCGCCTTCGACAATCGTCGTGTTGTCCTTGTCGATCGTGATCTTCTTGGCTTTGCCGAGATCCTCGATCTTGATGTTCTCGAGCTTGATGCCCAGATCCTCGGTGATGGCACGTCCGCCCGTGAGAATCGCGATGTCCTCGAGCATGGCCTTACGCCGATCGCCAAACCCCGGCGCTTTCACTGCGGCCGCTTGAAGCGTGCCACGCAGCTTGTTGACGACGAGCGTGGCCAGCGCTTCGCCTTCGACGTCTTCGGCCACGATGACCAGCGGGCGGCTCATGCGGGCTACCTGCTCGAGCACCGGGAGCAAGTCTTTCATGGAGCTGATTTTCTTCTCATGGATGAGAAGAATCGGGGTTCTCGAGCACGACCTCCATTCGCTCGGCATCGGTGACGAAGTAGGGAGACAGATACCCTCGGTCGAACTGCATGCCTTCGACCACGTCCAGCGAGGTCTCGAGCGTCTTGGCTTCCTCAACGGTAATGACGCCGTCCTTGCCGACCTTCTGCATGGCCTCGGCGATGATCGTGCCGATGGTCTCGTCGCCGTTCGCCGAGATCGTGCCGACCTGGGCGATCATCGAGTTTTCGGTGACGGACCGGGACTGCTTTTTCAGCGCCTCGGTAATGGCCTCGACCGCTTTCTCAATGCCACGCTTCACTTCCATCGGGTTGGCCCCCGCGACGACGTTCTTGGCGCCTTCGCGGTAGATGGCCTGTGCCAGGACGGTTGCCGTCGTCGTGCCGTCGCCAGCGATGTCGGACGTCTTGCTGGCAACCTCGCGCACCATCTGCGCGCCCATGTTCTCGAGCGGATCCTTGAGCTCGATTTCCTTGGCCACGGTCACGCCGTCCTTGGTAATGGTCGGCGAACCGAATTTCTTGTCGAGGACCACGTTGCGGCCCTTCGGGCCGAGGGTGACCTTGACGGCGTCGGCGAGCTGGTTGACGCCGCGCAGGATGGCCTGTCGCGATTGCTCGCCGTAGATGATCTGCTTTGCCATTGTCGTTACTCCATGTATGGGGTCATTCAGTCCTGGTTCATTGGTGGGATTACTTCTTCTTGGCTTTCGCGCCGTTCTCGACGACCGCCAGCACCTCGTCCTCGCGCATGATGAGGTACTCGTCGCCATCGAGCTTGATTTCCTGCCCCGAGTACTTCCCGAACAGGATCGTGTCACCAGCCTTGACGTCGAGCGGCAACCGCTTGCCCTCGTCGGTCGTCTTGCCGTTGCCGGCGGCGATGACCTTACCCTGCTGGGGTTTTTCCTTGGCGGTATCAGGGATGATGATCCCGCCGATACGCTGTTCCCCTTCTTCCAGGCGCTGAACAATGATGCGGTCGTGTAGCGGTCTGACGTTCATGGTGTGTCACTCCACAACAGTTGATGGAAGGTAACCGGATGTCCGAATGTTGACGAAATTCTTGCAGCTGCGAGGAGGACGTCTCTCCTCGCGGGTGAAGCGGCCCTCTCTCGCTTAGCACTCGCCAAGCGCGACTGCTAATTATAGTGCTGGCCGAATCGATGTCAAGGGCTGCGCGGGTGCCGAGTGCCTGGTGCGTGGTGCCTGGTGCTGTGCAGGGTGCCGGGTGCTGGGTGCTGTGCCGAGTGCTTCGGCACCCGCACTCGCACCTGTCACCAGGCACACCGCACCCTGCACAGCACCAGGCACCACGCACCAAGCACCAGGCCCCCGTTATGCCCCCGACCGTTTGAGGCGAAGCTCGGAGATCTTCCTGCTCAGCGTGTTCCGGTGCATGCCGAGTTCTTCGGCTGCGCGACACAAGTTGAAGTCTTCGCGCGCGAGCACTCGGGCAATGAACCGGCGCTCGAATTCCTTCTGCGCGTCCGCGTAGCGGATCCCCTTGGTCACCATTTCCTCGATCAACCGCTCCAGTTGTTCGCGCACGGGCTTCCTATTCGAGATCCAGGCCTGTCAGCAATCGGAACGCCTGCACGTACTTGTCGCGCGTCTTGAGGATCACGTCGTCGGGCAGGCTCGGGGCCGGCGGCTGCTTGTTCCACCGAATGGATTCGAGATAGTCCCGGACGAACTGCTTGTCGAAGCTCGGCTGCGGGCCGCCCGGATTGTACAAATCGCGAGGCCAGAATCGCGACGAATCGGGTGTCAACGCTTCGTCAATGAGGATGATTTCGCCCTCCAGCGGGCCTTCCAGCACACGGCCGAACTCGAATTTCGTGTCCGCGACAACGATGCCACGCGGCTCGGCATGCGCGGCGCCGCGAGAATAGAGCCGAAGCGTGAGATTGCGCACTGTTTCGACGGTTTCGTGCCCGATGATCTCGGCCGCCTCGTCTTCCGAAATATTGATGTCGTGTCCCGTTTCAGCCTTGGTTGCCGGCGTGAATATCGGCGCCGGCAGCCGGGCGGATTCTTCCAGACCTGGCGGGAGAGCGACGCCACATACGCTGCCGTGATCTTGGTACTCTTTCCAACCGGATCCCGACAGATAGCCGCGCGCGACGCATTCAATTGGTAGCGGTGCCGTCCGGCGGACGAACATCGACCGCCCTCGCAGCACGTCCGCGTGTCGGTGGAATTCGCGTGGATAGTCCTCGGGATGTGTGGATTGCAGGTGGTTGTGGACGATGTCGCTCGTTTGAGAGAACCAGAATGCCGAGAGTTGCGTGAGAACGCGGCCTTTGTCGGGGATTCCCGACGCGAGCACGTGGTCGAATGCCGAAATGCGATCGGTGGCGACAATCACCAGGCCGTCACCGGCTTCATACACGTCGCGCACCTTGCCCCGCCGATGAAGGGAGAGCCCGTCGAAGGATGTGTTCAGAAGTGGGGACGCCAGCGGCACGCAATGACCTCGTCGAGAGACCGCAGAGAAAGCTCTCGATCTTACAGGGGAGCGCAAAGCTGAGCAAGTAGTTCACACAACCACAACTAATGCGTTCTTGGCGAAAAGCAGGCCCCATCGTATAGTGGATGCGCCGTCGTTGATTTTCTTTCGCTGACATGCGTTCAACCGTTCGGAACGTGGCTATCGCCGTGCTCGCGATAGCTTTGATCGCGCTCTTCTTGCGTAACGCTGATTTACCGAGTGTCTGGCAAGAGATTCGGCGCGCACAACTCGGATTGCTGGCTGCAGCGATCGCCAGCATTTTCCTGAACATGGTGCTCCGAAGTATCCGCTGGCAGTACCTGCTCGAACCGATTGGCGCCACGAGTTTCGGCAATGCGTTTCGGACGACGATGATTGGGTTTGCAGCCACATTCGTGCTGCCGGCGCGCGCCGGGGAGCTTCTTCGGCCCTACCTGTTGGCGCGGCGTGAGGGATTCAGCGCGACGGCGGCGTTCGCCACGATCGTCCTCGAACGTGTGTTGGACCTGTTGACGGTCGTCTTGCTCCTGGCTGTGTTCATGACGTTTTTCGATTCCGGCCCCCCGGCAGGGGCTGGCGCCGTGTACAGCGCAGTCCGCGCAGGCGGGCTCGTCGGCGGTCTCACCGGTGTCGGCCTCCTTGTGGCAATGTTTGCGCTGGCAGGGCGTCCCGACGCCGTCAGCCAGGCGGCGCTCAAGCTGGAGCGGGTGTTGCCCGGGCGGGCCGCCCACGTTCTCGCGCGCCTGGCCGGACTCTTTGCACAAGGTTTGGGGGTGGCACGCGATCCTACGCGCCTCGCGGTGTCGTTGGCCTGGTCGCTGCCGCTCTGGCTCTCGATTGCGTTCGGGATCTGGACGACTTCTCGTGCGTTTCACATCGACCTGCCGTTTCCCGGATCGTTTCTCATCATCGCGCTGCTCGTCGTTGGAGTGTCGGTGCCGACTCCAGGCGGCGTCGGCGGGTTCCACGAGGCGTATCGCCTGGGCGCCACGGCGTTCTACGGCGTTCCCAACGATCGCGCCGTCGGAGCCGCCATCGTGCTTCATGCCATCTCGTTTGTGCCCGTTACCATCGTGGGACTGCTGTACTTCGTGAACGAAGGGTTCACGCTCAAAAGCATGAGCAGCCTGGCAAGCACGGCTGCGGTCGAGGACAAAATCGGGTGAAGTGCCCGTACTGCGCCCATCTCGGCGACAAGGTGGTCGATTCGCGCGAGAGCAAAGAAGGAGAAGTCATTCGCCGCCGTCGCGAGTGCCTGAGCTGCGGCCGGCGGTTCACCAGCTATGAGCGGATCGATGAGATCCCCTACATGGTGGTGAAAAAAGACGGAAGCCGCGAGCGATTCGAACGGCAGAAGCTGATTGCGGGGCTCCTGAAAGCCTGCGAGAAGCGTCCGGTCAGCGTTGCGGCGCTCGAAACCATTGCCGACCGGGTCGAAGCTACCTTGCAGGAACGGCCGGAAAAGGAAATGGGAACCGCTGAAATTGGATCGTTCGTGATGCAGGAGCTCAAGAAATTGGATAAGGTGGCCTATGTACGCTTTGCATCGGTGTACCGCCACTTCCGCGATATTGGTGAGTTCATGACGGAGCTGAAGGATTTGCTCAACGCGAAAGAATAGAAAAAACAGAAGACAGAAGACAGAATTCAGAAGGCAGAATGCCCGCTACAGTCCGGCCGCTCACTCCGCGACCTGCGCCCGCGCGGTCCAGCCAGGCTCCGTCACCGCGGCCCCGCCGTCCCTTCCGTGACAATCCGCGGCTGATACTGGCCGGAATCGTGTTGCTGCTCGTCGCGCTTGTCGCCATCCTCGCGATTGCGCGCGGGTCGGTCGGGCTGTCTCCGGATTTCCTGAGCGAGTTCGTTCTCTACGCCCTGTCCGCGGCCGATCTGACCATGCTCGTCGCGCTGATCTTCGTGCTGGCGCGCAACATCGTCAAACTCCTGGTCGAGCGGCGAAGGGCTCTGCCATTTGCGCGTTTTCGCGCGAAGTTGGTGTTCGCGCTGCTGGGGATGACGTTGATCCCCGCCTTGCTGGTGTTGATCGTGGGGAGCGAGCTGATTCGTAACAGCGTCGACCGCTGGTTCAATGCGCCCATGGACGATGTCATCAGCTCGGCCAACGCGATTGCGAGCGATTACTATCACGAGCGGGAGGTCTTCGTTGACGAATCCGCGGCGCGAATTGCCAACCTGCTGTCTCGCGTCGATCTCGCCACGGCCGACGTGACGGCCGTGCGAGACCTGCTCCTTCCGGAGATCACCCAGCGCCGAGTCCAGATGATCGAGGTGTACCGGCTCGTCGAACAGCCGGGACAGGAAACGACGGTCATGCCGCTCGTTGACGTCGTGGCCCCGTCGCTGCCGCCCGGGCACACGAGGGCCGTTGCCGATCGGCTGGCCGCTCGTTCCGTCACCGGAGGCGAGAAACGAACCCGAGAGCCGCTCGACACGGGCGGGGAGTTGATGCGCGCCGCCGCGGTGGTGCGGCCGGCCCGCTCGCCGCGGCCGTCGGGCGTCGTGGTGGTGAGCGACTACTGGACGAGCGACCTGGCAACGCTCGCGCGGCGGATCACGGACGCGTACGAAGACTACAACCAGTTGCGTGTCCTCAAGCGCCCGCTGACCGGCGTCTATCTGTCGTTTTTCGTGATGGTGACGCTGATGATTCTCGTCAGCGCGACGTGGATGGGATTGTATCTCGCCAAACGGATCACGCAACCGGTTCAGAAGCTCGCGGCCGCCGCGCGGGAGCTGGAAGCCGGGCACCTGGACCATCGCGTGGAATCCGAAGCTGCGAGTCCGGACGAATTCAGCGGGTTAATCGATGCGTTCAACAGCATGGCCGGCGAACTGGCGCGCAATCGTCGCCGCCTCGAACGCTTTACATTCGATCTCGAGCGCAAGCACAGCGAAGGCGAAACCCGGCGGCGATACATTGAAACGATCATGGAGCAGGCGGCGACCGGGGTCGTTTCGATTGACGCGGGCGGCCAGTTGAGCACCGTGAATGTGGCGGCGGCTCGGTTACTGGCAATAGGACAGGATGCGATCGGCCAGCAAGCCGACGCGCTGTTCGCGCGCGCCGACCTCGCCCCGCTTGGTGCCCTGCTGCACGGGGCCTCCCGGGGTCCGAGCGAACCCATTGCGCAGGAAGTGTCGATGGTGCGCGATGGTCGAGACATCCATCTTGCCGCTGTGGCGACAGCGCTGCAAGGTGAAGGGGGTGCGCCGGAAGGGCTGGTACTGGTGCTCGACGATGTCACGCCGCTCATTCGCGCGCAAAAGGTCGCAGCGTGGCGCGAAGTGGCTAGGCGACTTGCTCATGAAATCAAGAATCCCCTCACGCCCATCCAGCTCTGTGCCGAGCGATTGAATCGCCACTTCACGCAAGCGCCCGCACCGACGCGGGCGCTCGTCGAGGAATGTACGAAGACGATTGTCGGCGAGGTCGAGTCACTCAAGGCACTCGTCGATGAGTTCAGTCAATTCGCGCGGATGCCGGCACCGAAAACGGCCCCCATCGACGTGCACGCTCTGCTGACGGACACGCTGGCCCTCTACAACGGTCTGTTGGGGGAGGTCACTATCGAGCGCCGGTTCGGGACGAACCTGCCCCCGGTCAATGTCGATAGCGAGCAGATACGGCGCGTGTTCATCAACCTGGTGGACAATGCCGTCGAGGCGATGAATCGCAAGGGGACGATCGTCATCCAGACCCAGCACGACCTAGGCGCGCGCGTGGGCCGCGTCATCGTGGCCGATGATGGTCCGGGTATTCCGGTGGGCGAGCGCGACAAGTTGTTCCTGCCGTACTACTCGACCAAGAAGCGGGGTAGCGGCCTCGGCCTGGCAATCGTGCGGCGGATTATCGCGGAACATGGCGGCAGCATCGAGGTGACGGATAACACTCCTCACGGCACGAGATTCGTGGTTGAGTTACCGTGTTGAACAGAAGCCACTTCTGTCTTCTGATGTGTCTCTCTAATGCAGAAAGCCTCCGTCCTGATCGTCGACGATGAGCCGGGCGTTCGGTCCGCGCTCAGTGGTGTCCTCGGCGACGAAGGCTACCTGGTTGCCGCCGTTGACAGTGGCGAAGCGTGCCTCGATCGGATTGGCCGCGAGACGTTCGACGTGATCGTGCTGGACGTGTGGCTTCCTGGTCTGGATGGATTGGCCACCCTGGCGAGGATTCGTCAACGACCGGTCGAGGCGGAAGTGGTCATGATCTCCGGCCACGGTAATGTCGAGTCCGCGGTGCGCGCGATCAAGATGGGCGCCTTCGATTTCGTTGAGAAGCCGCTCTCGCTCGAAAAAACCGTCAAGGTCATCGAGAACGCGCTTGGCAAGAGGCGCCTCGAGGCCGAGAATCGCGCCCTGCGGGCGAAGGTCGACCCGCCCACCGAGATGGTGGGTGAGACATACGTGATGGCCCAGCTTCGCGAGCAGGTGGCGATGGCCGCCCCGACGAATGGGAGAGTGCTGATTTTTGGCGAAAACGGCACCGGAAAGGAGCTCGTTGCGCGGAAGATTCACGAGGAAAGCCGGCGGGCGAAAGGCCCCTTCGTCGAGGTGAACTGTGCCGCCATTCCTGAGGAGCTCATCGAGAGCGAGTTGTTCGGGCATGTGAAGGGTGCGTTTACCGGCGCGGTGGCCGATCGTCGAGGGAAGTTCGAAATTGCGAGTGGCGGGACGATCTTTCTGGACGAGATTGGCGACATGAGCCTCAAGACACAGGCCAAAGTGCTTCGGGTGCTTCAGGAGCAGGTCGTCGAGGCTGTCGGTGGCGTATCGAGGATTCGGGTGGATACCCGGGTGCTGGCCGCGACCAACAAGGATCTGCTGGCGGAAATACGGGGAGGCCGGTTCCGGGAGGACCTGTACTTTCGGCTCAACGTGATCCCCATCTTCGTGCCGCCGCTGCGGGATCGTCGTGAGGACGTTCCTCGTCTTGCCGAACACTTCATGCGAAGTTTCGCCCGCGAGCATGGCAAGCGTCTCAAGATTTTCGAGCCTGGCGCACTCGTCCGCCTGCAGGCCCACAGTTGGCCGGGAAACGTGCGCGAGCTCAGAAACCTTATCGAGCGGCTGATCATCATGGTGCAGGGCGATCTGATTGGCGAGCGCGATCTCGCATTCCTCGATGCTGATGGTCCGGATGCGCGCGAGCCGGACGCTGTGGACTTCGCGGTTATGTCACTCCACGAGGCCCGCGACCAGTTTGAGCGGGACTACATTCTCCGGACGCTGGCCTCGCAGCACGGCAATATTTCCCGGACCGCCGATTTGCTGGGGGTCGAACGCAGCAACCTGTACCGCAAGATGCGCGCATTCGGCATCGCGCCAGCGCGCAGGCCCGAAGGGGAGGAGGAGCCCGCGTAGGCGAGAGCCGAGACCAGAGAGCCAAAATTGACGGACGGGGATCTTTGCTCCATAATCGGCGACGAGTCGCCGTTTGTTTCCTGCCACATCGTCTCATGTCCGACTCCCGGCGACCCGAGTCACTTGGTCCTTTCGAGGGCTCGGGGCCTGAGCACGACGCAAAGACCGAAGACCTGCTGCTGACGGGTCTCGATCACTATTTTGTCGGCAACTACCAGCAGGCGATCAACGTCTGGACGCGGGTGCTCTTTCTGGACCGCGGTCATGCCCGCGCTCGCGCGTACATCGAGCGTGCACGATCGGCACTCGCCGAGCAACAGCGTGAATCGGAAGAGATGTTGCACAGCGGCGTCGCGGCGTTCAATCGCGGCGAAATCGAGCTGGCTCGGCATCTGCTCACGTCGGCGGTCGATCGCGGAGGCCCTCAGGAATTGGCGTTGCCGATCCTGGCGCGTCTCAATCGACTCGAAGCGGCCATCACCGCGGTCGAGTCGGCCCATCGTCCCTCGGAAGCCCGACCCGGCGGTGACAAAACCGTGGCGCCGCCGCGCCCGCGATCGGCCCACCCTGCACTGTGGGCGATGTTGGCGGTCTGTGTACTCGGAGCCGGGATCTTGATGATACGGGGCGACTACATTGATCTGTCGAGCCTGAATCTCGCGTCGCCATCGGTTCCGAGGACAGGGGTGCCCACCACGTCCATCGACGATCGTTTGCCGCTGCCGCAGCCGGGAGAGATCGCGCTACAGCGCGCACGACGTCTGTTCAAGACGGGCCACCCCACTGATGCGCTTCGGGCGCTCGATGTCATTCGGCCAAGCGATGCTCTGCACCCGGACGCCGATCGCCTGCGCGCGGATATTCAGCGCGAATTGCTGCTGCAGGTCACGACCAGTCTCGCCCCGAGCGCCAGCTCTTCGACACGGGTTACCCCTCCACCGGTGGAGTCCGGTCCCTGAATGAAGTGCCCCAAGTGCGGCTATCTGGGATTTGAGACGGGGGATCGCTGCCGAAACTGCGGCTATGATTTTTCCCTGACAGGGGCGACCGAAACTCGTGAATCGGGGAGTCAGGATCTGCTGATCAAGGATGAAACGGAACCCGTTGGTCCGTTCATCGATTTGTCTCTCACGCCGGGCGTTTCGGAACGACCGGAATCTCTGCGAAGACGGCACGACCGGATCGATCTGGATCGACTCATCGGGGAACCGGAGCCCACACCCTCCTCTGAGTCTTCAACGCTGCCGGTGGAAGAATTCCCCCTCTTTCCGAATGACGCCGGGGATATGCTGCCGAATCGACCGCGTGCGGTTCCGCGCCCGCCGGTCATTATTCGGCGACAGACGCCACCGGCGGAGGGACGACCGAAACAACCACAGAAACCTGCGAAGCCCGGCGGGACATTCGACGCGCCTCCGCTGGCCGGGTTGGGGCTGCCATCGACCGCTGGCACAGGTCGTTTCGAGCTGTCGGCCGAAGCCCCTCTGCCGTACAGGGTGATGGCGACGTTGGTCGATCTCTTAGTCCTCGCCGCAATCGACGGGGTGGTCCTCTATTTCACGTTGCGCCTTGTCGGACTTGCATCCGCCGATGTGGCTGCCCTGCCAACGCTTCCACTCGTCAGCTTCTTCCTGTTGCTGAACGGTGGCTACTTTGTGACGTTTGCAGCTGTCGGGGGTCAGACCATCGGCCAGATGATGTTTGGCCTGAAGGTTGTCGGCGACGATGGTGAAGGTCTCGCGTTCGGCACCGCCACCATGCGCACGATTGCCTGGCTGCTCTCCACCATTCCCCTTGGGCTTGGGCTGTGGTTTGCGTTGCGTGGGGATCATCGAACCCTTCACGATCGCCTGACCGCCACGCGGGTTGTTCTGTCGTAACGTGTTGCGGGGCGGCTCCCTCCCATGACCCGGCTCGCCGTTTTCATTGCGACCTTTGTCTACACGGGTTTGTTCCCGTTCGCGCCGGGTACAGTGGGCTCGCTCGGAGGGCTTGTTGTCTATGGTCTGATGGCCCGATTGGGCGCCGGAGTCGCGCTGGAAGCTCTCGCCATTGCCGTTCTTTACGGTGTTGGCGTCTGGGCCGCCGCCGCTGCGGAGCGTCACTTCGGAGGAGTCGATCCTGGCCCGGTTGTGATCGATGAAGTCGTCGGGATGCTCATCACGCTGTTCCTGGTTCCGGTGAGTGTCACAGGAGCCATCATCGGGTTGCTGCTGTTTCGCGTCTTCGATATCGTCAAGCCGTTTCCGGCTGGAAAGCTCGAAGAGCTTCATGGCGGTTTTGGTGTGATGTCGGACGACGCCATGGCAGGGATATATGCGAACCTCGTGTTGCGGGGGCTGTGGTGGCTGGCACCCGGCTGGATCGTCTCATGAGGGCCGAAATCATCGCCGTCGGAAGTGAGCTGCTTCGACCCGAGCGTGCCGACACGAATTCGGTGTTCATCACCGAGCGACTGAATGAGATTGGGATCGATGTGAGAGCCAAGGCGATTGTTGGCGATGACCGCGCGACGCTGCACGCGCTCGTAGAAAACGCGCTGGCGCGTTCGGAGCTCGTCATTACCACCGGTGGCCTCGGCCCAACGGAAGACGATTTGACCCGTGAAGTGGTTGCCGCGGTGCTCGGCCTGCCGCTCGACACGGACGAACGCATCGTCGAGCACATCCAGTCGCGGTTCTCATCGCGCGGCCTTCGCATGCCAGAGATCAACAGACGCCAGGCCGAGGTGCCACGCGGCGCGGTAGTCCTCGACAACCCAAACGGCACCGCGCCCGGGTTGTGGATCGAACGGGGAGAGCGCGTGGTTATTCTCTTGCCCGGCCCTCCGCGCGAGATGAAGGGCATGTTCGAAGCTCTTGTTCGTGACCGGCTGCTGCCGCGGGCAGGATCGCGGAGACTGTTTCGACGTGTGCTACGTGTGACTGGTCGAAGCGAATCGCACACCGAAGAGGTGGTCGCACCGTCGTACGCGCGTTGGGCGGCAGGACCCGGCACGATTGAAACCACCATCCTTGCTTCCTACGGTCAGATTGAGCTGCACCTGACGGCCCAAGCTCCAGATGCGGAGACGGCTCACGCCGCACTCGATTCCGCAGCATCGGAAGTCCAGGATCTTCTTGGTCGAGATCTCTACAGTACGGACGGGCGAACGATGGAACAGGTCGTGGGTGACTTGTTGAAACAGGGTTCCTGGAGAATTGCAGTTGCCGAATCATGCACTGGAGGGCTGCTGGCGTCTCGCTTGACGGACGTGCCCGGGAGCTCTGACTACGTGGAACGAGGCATCGTCGCGTATAGCAACGCTGCAAAAGTAGAGTTGCTTGGTGTGCCGGCGGAAATGATCGGCGAACATGGTGCCGTGAGCGAGCCGGTGGCGATTGCCATGGCGCGCGGGGTCTCCGAGCGGAGCCGGGTGGAGATTGGTGTGGGGGTGACGGGAATTGCGGGGCCCGGAGGTGGTACGGATCGCAAGCCCGTCGGCATGGTCTGTATTGCCGTGGCTCGCCCTGGACTGTCGCCAGAGGACGTCCGCGTCCGGACATTTCGATTCCTTGGTGGGCGTGGGCTCGTCAAGTCGCAGGCGGCACAGGCAGGGCTCGATATGGTTCGCCGATGGCTGTTGGAACGGCCATAACGCGCCGATTGTTTTTTGCCATCGATCTCGATGAGCCGTCTCGCGCCGCAATTGCACACCTGATGGAGCGGCTCAGGGAACGACTCGAATCGGACTCCGCACGCCGACGTGATCCGATCAAGTGGGTCGAACGCGAGAACCTGCACATGACCGTTCGATTCCTCGGGGCGACGCCCGAGGCGCGCGCGCAGGAAGTACAAGCGGCAATGAATCGTCCCCTCTCGAGCAAGCCTTTTGCTCTCGGCTTCGATCGCGTCGGGACGTTCCCCGAACGTGGTGCGCCGCGGGTGGTCTGGCTGGGCGCCTCGGTCGGTGCGGCCGAGGCAGCGCGTGCCCGAGACGAGCTTGACGAACGTCTCAAGGCGGTCAACGTTCCGCCCGAGCCCCGCCCGTTCCGTCCCCACCTCACGCTCGGGCGGTTTCGTGATCTCGCGCGTGGCTCGGATGGCAGGGCGATTCGCGGCGTCGGGATGGAGGGATTCGCTGCGGTGCGGGTGGACCATTTGACCTTGTATGAAAGCCATCTGTCGTCCCATGGACCGCGATATGTGCCGGTCCTCAGCGTTTGGCTCGGTTCCTCCAGTGTTTAGAGCGCGATGGCTGATGGCTAAAGGCGAAGGCTGAAGGCTATTAATGCTGCCCAATCTGGTCGCGATTCCGCTCGGGTACATGCTCGGCTCTATCCCATTTGCCTTGCTGCTGGGACGATGGCTGGGTGGCGTCGACCTGCGACGAAGTGGAAGCGGCAACATGGGGGCGGCGAACGCATTTCGGACGACTGGGCCGTTCGTTGGACTGGCGATTCTGTTGCTTGATGTTGGGAAGGGAGTGGCGACGGTGCTGCTGGCGCGACGTCTCGGTGGAGGCGCGACGCCGACGGTGGCCGGTGTGGCCGCCGTGGTAGGTCATGTGTACCCGTTTTGGCTGGCCTTTCACGGTGGCAAAGGTGTGGCAACCGCCTGTGGTGCGTTTGCGCTGCTCACACCTGCCGCAACGGCAATTGCAGGTCTGGCTTTTGTCATTACGACGCTCTGGACGAGATATGTTTCTGTCGGCTCTGTCGTTGGGACCATGCTGGTCGGACCGGTCGCCTATTTCATGAGCGCACCCCGTTCGGTGGTGATTGGGGCGCTCGTCACGGCCGCGATCATCGTCCAGCGTCACCGGGAAAACCTGCGCCGGGTGCTCGCGGGGGTCGAGCACCGGATCCGAGGTCCCTTCCAGTCACGACCGCCCGATTCGCAACGAACTTCTCCATGACAGAGCGTGTCCGGGTGCGGAGGATATGAACACAGTCGCGATACTTGGTGCCGGCGGTTGGGGAACGGCTCTCGCCGTTCACCTTGGCCGGATGCAACACGATGTCCGTCTGTGGGCGCGCGATGCAGGTCTGGTCGAGGAGATGGCGTCACGCCGCGCCAACGCCGTGTATCTGCCAGATGTCGCGCTCCCGTCCAGTGTGGCGCCGATGGCCTCGCTCGAACGAGCGGTGGATGGTGCCGAGCTTCTCATCTCTGCCGTGCCCTCACACGGCGTGCGCGCGGTTTGGCGTGCGGCCCGGCCATTCGTCCCGGAAACCGCGATGATTGTCAGCGCGACGAAAGGGCTCGAAACCGACACGCTGTTGCGAATGACCGAGGTCATCGCCCAGGAGCTGAGAGATCGACGCCCGATCGCCGTGTTGTCGGGCCCCAGCTTTGCGGCAGAAGTGGCGCGGCAGCTGCCCACGGCGGTGTCGATCGCCTGCGCGGACGCGAGCGTGGCAGCGATGGTGCAAGGTGAGCTTCGTGCTCCGTACTTCCGCTTGTACGCCAGCACGGACGTCATCGGGGTTGAAATAGGCGGTGCGCTCAAGAATATCATTGCCATTGCCGCTGGCGTCGTGGAAGGGATGGGGCTCGGTCACAATGCGATGGCCGGACTCGTGACCCGCGGGCTGGCGGAGATCACTCGTCTCGCCTGTGCGGCAGGGGCGCGGCGCGAGACGTTATCCGGGCTGACAGGGCTTGGTGACCTTGTCTTGACGTGCACAGGAAATCTCAGTCGCAACCGCCATGTTGGTATCGAACTGGCGCGCGGCCGCCCCCTCACTGAGATTCTGGCGGGCATGAAAATGGTGCCAGAAGGCGTGCGAACGACGGAAGCGGCCCAGGCGCTCGGCAAGCGCTTCGGCGTCGAGCTGCCGATTGTCTCGCAGATGGGAGACGTGCTGGCCGGTCGTCGCTCGCCGTCTGCAGCCGTGGAGGAGCTCATGCTTCGGCGGCAGCGAACCGAAGACGAAAGCGGGTGATAGAATTTTCATCAATGGGGTTCTTCGATCGCCTCCGCGAAAGTCTCTCCCGCACGACCCAGCAAATCGTCCAAAAGTTTGACGCGATTGCCGGAGCGAACACGCCGGGAACCGAATCGCGCGCTGTCGACGTCGATACCCTCGATGCGCTCGAAGAATTGTTGATTTCCGCCGACGTTGGCGTCGGTGCCACTGAGCGCGTGGTGTCGGCCGTCCGTCAGCGATCGCGGTACGGTGAGAGCCTGCGCGAGCTCGTCAAGGACGAAATCCGTTCCATTTTCAATCTGGCTCAGTCATCGACGGCTACTGACCAGTCGCCGCGGGTGTTACTCGTCGTGGGCGTCAACGGAACCGGCAAGACCACGACAGTAGGAAAGCTGGCGAGTCTTCTGAAATCCCAGGGTGCGCATCCGCTCATCTGCGCCGCCGACACCTACCGCGCGGCCGCTGTCGAGCAACTCGAGATCTGGGCGGGGCGCGCGGGGGTAGATGTCGTGCGAGCGCGTGAGGGCGCCGACCCGGCAGCAGTCGTCTTCGACGCCATTCAGTCGGCAAAGGCGAAAGGCCGCGATGTCGTACTCGTTGACACCGCTGGACGGCTGCACACGCGTGTCAATTTGATGAACGAGCTCGAGAAAATACGCCGGGTCACATCGCGGGCGGTCGATGGCGCCCCCCATGAGGTGCTGCTCGTCCTGGACGCCACCGTCGGTCAGAACGGACTGACACAAGCGCGTGAGTTCATGAATGTCGCAGGTGTGAACGGCATTGTCCTCACAAAACTCGATGGCACGGCCAAAGGTGGCGTAGCCGTGGCGATTGCGCACGACTTGCGTTTACCCATTCGATACGTCGGCATAGGTGAAAGCATCGAAGATCTGATCCCGTTTTCGCCGGACGAGTACGTCGACGCGTTGTTCCAGGAAAAATGGTAAATGGGGTCGGACCCCATTTATGTATGCTCACCGACATCGATTTCATGGCGCGGGCGCTCCAGCTGGCGGAGCGTGGCCGGGGTCGTACGAGTCCGAATCCTCTGGTAGGGGCCGTTGTGGTCTCGCCTGAAGGCGTCGTGGTTGGCCAGGGGTATCACGAGCGAGCCGGTGAAGCCCACGCGGAAGTCAACGCCATCGAGGCGGCGGGCGCCGCGACTCACGGTGCGACGCTGTACTGCACGCTCGAGCCGTGCTCTCACGTCGGCAGGACAGGACCCTGCACAGAGCGGATCGTCACAGCCGGCATCGTTCGTGTGGTCGCCTCCGTACAAGATCCGAATCCCCTTGTCCACGGACGCGGATTCGAATATCTCCGCGCGCACGGTGTCCGTGTGGAAATTGGAATGGGGGCGGAACAGGCGACTCACCTGAATCGACCGTTCTTTACCTTCGTGTGTCACCAGCGTCCCTTTGTCATCATGAAGGCGGCGATTAGCCAGGATGGACGTGTGGCTGCCGCAGCCGGCGAACGGACACGCTTGAGCTCAGATGAGTCGCTGCGTCATGCGCATGTCGTGCGGGCGGAGGTGGATGCCATTGGCGTCGGTTCGTCCACCCTGCTGGTGGACAATCCAGAGCTCACCGTTCGTGGGGTGCACCGCGAACGTCCGTTGACCCGTGTGATTTTTGACCGAAGGCTCAGAACCGCGCCGTCGGCGCACGTCTTTTCGACACTGTCGCAGGGGCCGGTCATAATACTGACGTCGGCACGGGCCGCAGCAGACGCTCAGGAGCACGTGCGTGCGTTGACCGACGTCGGTGCCACCGTGACCGGGCTGGAATCATCGGGCGTGACTGCGGCCCTTCGACACCTCGGATCGCACCAGGTGATGTCTCTGGTGCTCGAGGGAGGTCCGACCCTTCAGTCGGCTGCCTGGCAGACAGGGTCGGTCGATTGCGTGCATCTGTACACGGCACCAATCACCCTCGGTCCGAATGGTGTGAAGTGGTTGCCAAAGGAGATTCTTTCGACGCTCGTCGACACGCGCGAAGAGCGGCTGGGCCCAGACACGTTTTTGGAAGGGTATGTTCACAGGACTTATTGAGGCCGTCGGGGAGATTGCGGGTCATATGCCGGTTGGCGCAGGCTTCAGGCTGCTCGTCACAACCGAGCTTGCTGGAAGTTTGAAGCCCGGCGACAGCATGTCGGTGAACGGTGTGTGCCTGACGATGGTCCTGGCGAATGCGGGAACTGTCCAAGCCGATGTGGGACCAGAAACCGCGAATGTGACCACGCTTGGCGGGCTCCAGCGTGGAGATCTCGTCAACCTCGAGAGGCCACTGCGTGCGGATTCCCGACTCGGAGGGCATTTCGTCCAAGGTCATGTCGACGCGACCGGGTGCGTGGAGCAGATACGGCCAGAAGCCGATTGCCAACGCCTGACCTTGAGTTTCCCGCCGCAGCTGGCATCGTATATTGTCCGAAAGGGCTCGATTGCCGTGGACGGTATCAGCCTCACGGTGGCTGACCTGGCGCGGAGGTCTTTCGACGTGCAGATTGTGCCGTTTACGTGGGAGCATACGAATCTGAGAACCCTGAAGGTCGGCAATCGGGTCAATCTGGAATGTGATGTACTCGGCAAGTACGTTGTGCGGGTGGCTGAGCTGATGAACGGCGGTTGAGTTCAGGAAAACTGAAAACTGAGAACTGAAAACTAAACATATGGCAAACCGACTCAAGGTTGCGCGTGTGCGGAAAAAGACGCCCTTCTCGACGATCGAGGACGCGATTGATGCCATCCGTGGTGGGCGGATTGTCATTGTGATTGACGATGAGGATCGCGAGAACGAGGGAGATCTTACGGTCGCGGCCGAGAAGATCACACCCGAGCACATCAACTTCATGGCGCGCTACGGGCGAGGGCTGATTTGCATGCCGATGACGGGCGAGCGTCTCGACGAGCTCGAGGTGCCCTTGATGGTGGACAAGAACACCGCGGCGTATGGAACGGCGTTCTGCGTGCCAATCGAGGCGAAGGAAGGCACGACAACTGGAATTTCGGCAGGGGACCGTGCGGCCACCGTTCGCGCGGCCATCGATCCACGAACCAAACCGACTGACCTTGCGCGTCCCGGCCACATGTTCCCGTTGCGCGCCCGTCAGGGTGGCGTCATGGTACGAGCCGGTCAAACGGAGGCGGCCGTCGATCTGGCGAGGATTGCAGGACTGTACCCCGCAGGGGTGATCTGCGAAATCATGAACGATGACGGCACGATGGCGCGGGTGCCGGAGTTGAGCCGCTTCGCCCGCCGGCACAAGCTGCCGCTCATTACGATTGCGGATCTCATCAAGTATCGGATGCGCACCGAGCGGCTCGTTCGGCGGGTGGCAACGGCTGAGTTGCCAACGGGCCACGGTGGATTCCGGCTGTTTGCCTACGAAAGCCTGATCGACAAGGAGACGCATCTGGCCCTCGTACGTGGCGATATTGGCGACGGCACGTCCGTGATGGTGCGTGTTCATTCGCGGTGTCTCACCGGTGACGTGTTCCACTCGATGCGCTGCGATTGCGGCGCGCAGCTCGATGCCGCCATGACGCGTATTGCCGCGGAAGGGCGTGGAATTTTGCTCTATCTCAACCAGGAAGGTCGCGGAATCGGGCTCGCAAACAAGATCCGCGCCTATGAATTGCAGGATCAAGGGCTCGACACCGTGGAAGCCAACGAGCGGCTCGGATTCAAAGCCGACCAACGCGATTACGGCATCGGGGCGCAGATTCTTGGAGATCTCGGGGTCCGCACGATGCGGCTGTTGACCAACAACCCCAGAAAGTTCGTCGGGCTCGAAGGCTATGGACTTTCGGTCGTCGAGTCACTGCCTTTGGAGATTCCTGTTTCGGATACGACTCGCCGCTACCTCAAGACGAAAAAAGAGAAGCTCGGTCACAAGTTGTCGTTAGTGTGAGACCCACACCGTTCGGATCGTTCGAACCGTTCGGGTCGTTCGACACGTTCGGATCGTTCGGGCCGTTCATTGACACTTTGTGAGCGCGTGGGCTACGATAAGCGTTTAAGTTACAGAGGCTTACGCGCATAATCAGCTGAAGGCATGTTCGAATCGCTCAGCACCCGAATCCAGGACGCCCTCCGAGTACTGAGGGGCGAAGCGCGACTGACGGAGACGGCCGTCGATGCCGCGCTGCGCGAAATCCGCCTTGCGCTGCTCGAAGCAGACGTCAATTTCAAGGTCGCCAAGGCTTTTGTCGATCGCGTTCGCGTACGTGCCGTCGATCAGGAAGTGCTGCGCAGCCTGACGCCGGCTCAACATGTCGTGAAAATCGTCCGGGACGAGATGGTCGCGTTGTTTGGTGTGGCCGCCGGTGGTCTGCAGAACACGTCCAAGTCTCCCCGGGTTGTCGCACTCCTCGGCTTGCAGGGCTCCGGGAAGACGACGACGGCAGGCAAACTCGGCCGATGGCTCGTGCGCCAGGGGAGGCACCCGCTCCTTGTTTCGACCGACGTGCGGCGTCCAGCCGCGATTGAGCAGCTCAACGTGCTGGGTGCGAAGGCCGAGCTGCGCGTTCACGATCCGAAAGGCGAACGCGATCCGATCAAGAGGGCAAGTGGAGCAGTTTCCGAGGCCCGTCATCTCGGGTTCGACGTCGTCATCGTGGACACCGCAGGCCGTCTGCATATTGACGATGACTTGATGGGAGAGTTAGAGGGCATCAACGCAAGCGTAGAGCCGGTGGATCGGCTGTACGTGGCCGACGCGATGACCGGGCAGGATGCCATCAAGAGCGCGGGCGAATTCAACCGTCGGATTGGGGTCACCGGCGTTGTTCTGACGAAGCTCGATGGCGACGCCCGGGGCGGCGCGGCGCTGTCTGTGGTGTCGGTTGTCGGTGTCCCGATTGCGTTTGTCGGCATAGGGGAGCGCCTGGAGGACTTCGAACTATTTCACGCCGACCGTCTCGTGTCGCGCATTCTCGGGATGGGCGACGTCTTGTCGCTCATCGAGCGCGCCGAGCAGGCCATCGATCATGAAGAGGCCGCACGGCTGACGGAGCAGATGCGGCTCGACGACTTCACACTCGAGAACTTCCGGGACCAATTGCGTGCCGTGCGAAAGATGGGACCCTTCGAACAGTTACTGGGAATGCTCCCCGGCATGGGGAACCTGAAGCAGCTGGCGCAGGAAAAACCCGACGAGAAGCAGCTTGCCCGCGTCGAAGCCATTATCGATTCGATGACGCTGGCCGAGCGCCGCAACCATCAGATTATCAACGGCAGTCGCCGCAAACGGATTGCGCGGGGAAGTGGAACCAAGGTCGAGGACGTGAATCGGCTGCTCAAACAGTTCGTGCAGATGCGGAAGTTTCTCAAGAGCATGGGAGGGATGGCCGGGTTAGGCAAGAACCGTCGTCGGGCCCTCCAGATGCTAGCATCGCGAACGAACTAAGGTAGAACTTGTTCTAGTAGGAACGAACGAAGGAGATACATGCTTGCAATTCGTTTGAGGAAGGTGGGCTCGAAGAAGCGACCGTACTTCCGCGTCGTGGTGATCGAGGCCGGGAATCCGCGCGACGGGAGCTTCGTCGAGGTGCTGGGGAACTACAATCCGAGGAGCAAGCCGGCCAAAGTCGTGGTCGATCGCGAGCGGCTGCAGTACTGGATCGGCAAGGGCGCGCGCCCATCCGACACGGTCCGAACGCTCGTGGCCCGACATTTGAGCGCACCTCCCGCCGAAGCGCCGTCCGTACCGTGAGCGAGCTCCGCGATTTGATCGACATCGTCGCGCGCGCGTTGGCCGACGAACCCAACAAGGTCCGTGTCACTGAAGTTGAGCATCACGGCACGATACTCATCGAGGTGTTTGCCGCGCCGCGGGACATGGGCAAAATGATTGGGCGGCAGGGGCGAACCATTGCGGCGATGCGGACTCTGGCCGGGGTGACGGGAGAGCGGCTCAAGAAGCGCGTCACCCTCGAGGTGCGCGACGAACCGTAAACGCGGATCACCGGCGGATCACGGGACGCGGATCACCGGGATCAACGGGACGCGGATCACCAGGATCAACGGGGCGCGGATCACGTGGGATTGCTCTCTTCCTTGAGAGGTGACGTGCCGTCCGAATGGGAGGCGATGGCAGTCGTCGGACGGGTTGCCCGCACACACGGGATTCGTGGCCAGGTGATCGTCAATCCGGAAACCGACTTCGTTGAAGAACGGTTCCGGGAAGGGGCAGAGTTTTTCGCGCTCCGGCACGGTGTACCGCTCAGTTTGAAGGTGGGCAGCGTCCGGTTCCACCGTGGACGGCCGATTGTGGGTTTTCACGGCGTCGATTCCATCGAGGCCGTTGGGTGGCTGGCGGGGGTAGAGCTTCGAGTCCCTGCGGAAGCGCTGCGCGAGCTGCCCGTCGATCAGTTTTACCGACACGACCTGGTGGGTTGCCGTGTCACGACGACTGGCGGCCGGGACCTGGGCACCGTCTCAGCGGTGGAAGGACCGCGAGAGGGAAGCCACCTCGTCGTGCGCAAGGCGGGCCGTGAATTGCTGGTGCCTCTGGCTGCCGAGATCTGCGTCGAAATCGATGCTCCCCAACGGCGCATCGTCGTCGCACCACCGGACGGATTGCTCGAGCTGAACGAAACCGGCAAGTAGGGCAGGGCTCGCCGCAGGTTTGTGACATTCGATATCGTGACCATTTTCCCTGACCTGGTGCGCAGCGCGCTGGGGGAGGGAGTTGTGAAGCGGGCGATCGACCGCGGCATTCTCACGGTCGGCGTGCGTGACCTGCGCGATTTCACCCAGGATCGTCACCGCGTCGTCGATGACGTGCCTTACGGAGGCGGTCCCGGCATGGTGTTAAAGGTCGAACCGCTGTTTGCGGCGGTCGACACGATTCGGCATGAGCGCGGCGAGCCTGGGGCAGTCGTCCTCTTGTCGCCGCAGGGACAACGCTTCACGCAGGCAGAGGCCGTGCGACTTGCCGCACTCGATCATGTGGTGGTGCTATGCGGCCGATATGAGGGTGTTGACGATCGTGTCCGGACGCATCTTGCCACCGATGAGTTGTCAATTGGCGACTATGTCCTGACGGGCGGCGAGCTTCCGGCCCTCGTCGTGATGGATGCAGTGGCGCGGCTCGTGCCTGGTGTCGTGGGCGACGAGGAATCGGTAGAGCACGAATCATTTTCGCGGGGGCTGCTGGACTTTCCGCAGTACACGCGGCCGGCCGAGTTCAGGGACGTGAAAGTTCCCGACGTGCTGTTGTCGGGACATCACGCGGCGATTCGGCAGTGGCGGAAGCGCCAAGCACTCGAACGAACATTCGATCAGCGGCCGGATCTGCTCGCCCTGGCGGCCCTGGACGACGAGGAACGTGAGATGTTAGCGGAGCTCAAAGAGCGTCGGGGCCGGGGCATCCCGAGCCGGGAACAAGGGGGACACGATGGGCGCAGTGGAAACGATTGACAAAACTCAGATGATCGAGCGGCCGACGATGCGGTCGGGCGATACGGTCCGGGTGCACGTGAAGGTCAAGGAAGGCGACAAGGAGCGTATCCAAATCTTCGAAGGACTGGTGATTGGCCAGCATCGAGGAGGAGCTCGTGCGACCTTTACAGTGAGGAAAGTGTCTTTCGGGCAAGGCGTGGAGCGGATCTTTCCGTTGCACTCACCGATCATTCAAAAGATCGAGCTCGTGCGGTCGGCAAAGGTGCGACGCGCGAAGCTGTATTACCTGCGCGACCTCAAGGGCAAGGCCGCGCGGATGCGGGAGACGAAGCAGCTGACAAGGGTGCCGGGTGCGTGGTGCCTCGTGCCTGGTGCTGTGCCGGGTGCCGAGTGCTGGGTGCGCGGTGCTGCTATGCCTGGTGCCGAGCTCTGAGGACGTACACTCGGGCTCCCGAGCTCGAGCTAGGCACCCGGCACGCCGCACGGGGTACAGCGTGCACCCGGCACCATGCACGGCACCCTGCACCCGGCACTCAGCACAGCACCAGGCACTAAGCACTAGGCACTAAGCACCCATTGATGACTCGCACCCTCGCCAAGCGAACGCTCGAGAACACACTGAGGCGATTGGGTTTCTATCGCGTGGCCGGTGTGGACGAAGTCGGTCGAGGATGCCTCGCTGGTCCCGTCGTAGCGGGCGTCGTCGTGTTGAATCCGGACCGTCACATTGCCGGACTCCGCGATTCGAAACAGACGACGGTGATGGAACGCGAGCGTCTCTACGATCGAATCGTTGCGCAGGCAGCGGGGTGGGCCGTCTGCGCCGCCGAGCCGGCGGAAATCGATCGAGTGAACATTCACCGCGCCTCGCTCGATGCGATGCGGCGGGCGGTCCTGACCCTCAGCCCATTGCCCGATCTCGTGCTGGTGGATGCGTTCCGAATCCCGAATCTCTTGATGGCGCAACGCGGCGTCCCGCAAGGCGATCGCCGGTGCGCGGCCATTGCAGCGGCGTCTATCGTGGCCAAGGTCACGCGAGACCGTTTGATGGGAGAACTGCATAATCGTGATCCGCGGTACGGTTTCGACCGGCACAAAGGTTACGCCACTGCACAACATCTCGCCGCGGTTGCCCGTTATGGATACTCGGAGGTGCATCGTCGTTCGTTTCGTCCGCCGTCGCTCTTTGATACGATTGACGTTGGGGCGGCCGACGAGCTGTGACGCCCCTTTCCGCACTCCCTCGCTGAGGATCTGTGGCTTTCGACCGGGATTCAACACTACGAAAAGCTGAAAAGCTGCTGCGCCAGGGACGACTCGATGCGGCGATCGCGGAATATCTTCAGGTCATCGAAGATCAGCCGCGCGACTGGAATACCGCCAATATCCTGGGCGATCTGTACGTGCGGGCGGGACAAGTCGACAAAGCCATTGCTCAATACACGCGGATTGCAGACCACCTGGGCCATGAGGGCTTCCTTCCCAAAGCTTCGGCGGTCTACAAAAAGATTCTCAAGATCAAGGGTGACGAGGAGCATTCACTGCTTCAACTGGCGGAGATCGCCGTGAAGCAGGGCTTGCTCGTCGATGCCAAGGCCGCTCTCACCGGTGTCGCGGATCGGCGGACCGCAAAAGGTGATCGGCGGGGCGCTGCGCAAGTCCGCATGCGACTCGGGGCCGTCGATCCGGGCGATTTGGACGCGCGGTTGGTCGGGGCCAGGGCGGCGGCCGAAATCGGCGAGATGGCCGCTGCGGTCTCCGAGCTCAAGGCGATCGCCGAAGAATTCAATCAGCGTCGTCGTCCCGACGAGGCGCTCAAGGTTCTCGGTGAGGCCGCTGCGGTAGACCCCGGCGATGTCGAAGTCACGTCGAGTCTCATTCGCGCGTATGTCGCCAAGGGCGACTTCGCACATGCGCGCACGTTATGCGAAGACCGCTGCGCAGTTCAAACAGATTGCGGCAGAGTTGCGGGAGCGTGGCCACGACGCCGAGGCCTTGGCGGCGCTGACCGAGGCGTCCGCGCTGGACCCGACGGATATCGATGCGAAAGCTCAGCTCGTCCGGAGCCATCTTGCCCGTAACGATCTCGTACAGGCACGACAGTTCCTGTCGCGCGAGGTGGCCGGCGATGATCCGGATTTGCTGTGGATGCTTGCGGAGATGGAGCTTCGTAGAGGAGAACCAGAGGAAGGCCTGGCCATCCTTCAGACCGTCGTGGACGCACACCCGTCACGCCGCGACCAACTTGGTGTTGCTAGGTTGTTCGGTGGCCGACGTGAGTGTGGATACCGCCTATCGGGTCATCGATCTTGCCGCCTCGGCAGCGGTTTCGAGCGATGAGTGGGGCGATGCGGCGGCGGCACTGAATGAGTTTGTCAATCGCGTTCCGGGTCATGTTCCAGCGTTGATGCGTCTCGTTGAGATTTGCGTGGATGGCGGACTGGAAGCCACGATGTACAGCGCGCAGGGACAGTTAGCGGATGCGTACCTGGCCACTGGTCGGGGCGGCGAAGCCCGCGTGATTGCCGAAGACCTGGTTGCCCGAGAGCCATGGGAACGTGCCAATATCGAGCGATTTCGCCGAGCCCTGACGATGCTCGGCGAAATCGAGGTCGATGCGATAATCGCCGACCGGCTCAGTGGTCAAACCCCGTTTACCAGTACCGATTTGTCACCAGGGCTCGAGGAGGACGATTCGGGCACGGCGACGCTTCAGCCAGAGCCTCCGCCACGATGCCCCTCGCAGGAGCTGGACGCGGTCCCCTCGGGTGCCCATATCTGCAATGGTCCCCCCCGCCGCCGATGCCCGCGCACCCCAGGTCGCGCCAGATGTGTTCGATCTTGGTAACGGCGCGGTCGATATCGGGTTTCTCGACCAGTCCCCCGGAAGTACTCGGTCCGCAGAGGCCGATACTACGGAGGCAGTCGAGATCGATCTGAGCAATATGCTAGAGGAGTTAAAGCCCAGTATGGCCGACGCAAAGCAGCCGCGAAAAGATTCGGGCCGGGACCTGGAAGGGGTCTTCAAGGACTTTCGAGACGAAGTGTCTCGCGAGAACGTTGCTGACGCCGCAGCCCAGCACTACAAGCTCGCGATCGCGTACATAGACATGGGGATGTTGGACGATGCCGTGAAGGCGCTGCAGGTTTCGGCACGCGCGCCACGGCTGCGATTTGAGTCGGCGTCAATGCTCGCCCGCCTCTACCTGAAGCGAAATGCACCGGCGCAGGCGATTGAATGGTTCGAGCGTGCGGCCGAAGCGCCGGCACCCAACCCTGACGCCGGGCGTGCACTGCTCTATGAGTTGGCCGAGACGCTCGAGTCGCAGGGAGAGACGGCCAGGGCCCTGGCGGTGTTTCTCGAGCTGCAAACCGATGCCGGCGAGTATCGCGACGTAGTCGGCGCGTCTCGAGCGCCTTACGAAGGTCCAGATGCGCGGATAGGACACACGGCCGGTGAAGCGCTTGCTCTATATCGCGTACTTCCTCGAAGTTGGATTGCTGCTCGTCCTCGTGCCGTGGTCCGGGTTCTGGGAACAGAACTACTTTGCCGACAATCTGCCGACGGTGCGTGCGGCCATCGGCAACAACTTCGTTCGGGGCGGCATTTCCGGTCTGGGGATTGTGAACCTGTGCGTGGGGCTGGTCGATCTGGCCGCGCTGGTTTCCATGCGACGTGTTGATTCGGCGGCCCGATCGCCCGTCATGCGCATCGATGGGTCGCGAGTGGAGTAGCCCTCTTCCCCCTGGCCCGCTCTGCTGCCTGGTGACGGATCGTCATCGGCTGGCGACATTGTCTGATCAGGGCCTGGCCGCCCTTGTCTCGCTCGTCGGCGCCGCCGCTCATTCGGGCGTGAATCTCATCCAGATTCGCGAGCGCGACCTGGACGACAGGAGCCTCTGTGATCTGGTTCGGTGGTGCGTTCGCGTCACGGAAGGCACCGAGACTCGCGTCCTGGTCAACGATCGTGTTGACGTGGCGCTCGCTGGCGGAGCCGATGGTGTTCATTTGCGGAGCGACTCCCCCTCGGCGTCCCGCGTGCGTGAGATCGTGCCACCCCGTTTTGTCGTCGGCCGGTCGGTTCACGAGACCCGAGAAGCTGAATCGGCAGCGGCGGAAGGAGCGTTGGACTATTTGATCGCCGGAACGACGTTTGCTTCGGACTCAAAGCCGGCCGGCACCGAATTGCTCGGTCTTGACGGACTGCACGCTATCGTGAATCGTGTGAAGTTGCCTGTCCTCGCGATTGGCGGAGCGACAGGCGAGACGGCCGCAGCCATCGCGGGAACGGGCGCGAGCGGGCGTTGCGGCCATCGGGATGTTCTCCGGTATCGGCATTGATACGAGAGGGCTCGAAGACGTCGTGAGATCGATTCGTCGTTCGTTTGAGACGTTCGGACGCGTTGGCTAGTCGACACGTCCTCGATATCGACGATACACGCTGTGTCATCTGCAAGCACCGGATCACCGTCGACCGTTGGAGCCCGACTGCGCGCCGCGCGCGAAAAGCGAGGCATTTCGCTCCGTCAGATCGCCGAGCGCACACGTATTTCCGTGATGGTGCTCGAGGCGCTCGAACGCGACGACATCAAGAGACTGCCAGGCGGCATTTTCACGAGGGCATTCCTGCGTTCGTATGCCGTGGAGGTCGGCCTCGATCCCGATACCACGGTCGACGAGTTTCTTGCTCAATTCCCTCCCGAGTCGGTGACCGCGGGGACGGTTGGCGATCCCGTTGAGGATCACCAGGCAATTGAAAGCGATCGCCGCGCAGCCCAGACGTTTGTGCGGTTGATGGCTGTCAGTCTCCCGATCGCGGCGGTCGTCATCTATTTCAGTGTCAGGCCGTCGCCGCCACGGGATGAGGCCTCCACCCGTCCATCGATGACCGCACCAGTATCCGTTGCGGAAAAGGGTTCAAAAACGCCGCCGCCGCCACCAACGATTCCGCCACCGGTCAAACCGACGGAGGTGGTCGAGGCTACCCCCACCAAAACCATCCACGCCGGTGGTGACCGGCCCATCGGTGACGGAAGCCGCATCGTCAGCGACGGCGGGCAGCCAGCCAGCGACTCCCGTCACCGCTTCGTCCGCGGATGCCACGGTACCGGCGGAAGTCAAAGTCCCGCCGCCGGTTCAGAAGCGTCCGGATACGGCCAAAGCAGCGGCGCCGCCCGATTCGGTGATGATGGTCATCGATCAGCCGTCGCGGTGCTGGGTCGCGGTTGCGGTCGATGGTGAAGCGGTGGCACGGGAACGTCTGGGCAGCGGCGAGCGTCTGGAGTTGAAGGCCGCGCGCGAGATTGTCGTCACCGTCGGCGAGGATACGCCGTGCTCCTATACCCTGAACGGGTCGGCTGGCCGCCCGCTCGGACAGCCCGGTGCCATCGTGACGAGACGAATCAGCCCCGACAACTATCGAACCTACCTGAGTCGATAACGATCATTCATGGAAGCTGGACTTCGAACTCCCCTGCTCGACATGTTTCGACGTGGGGAAGTCTCGCGAGAGGTCAAGATGCTCGCCGCGCGCGGTGCGCTGGCCCCGCGTGCCCACGAACAATTGAGCCTGCTCGTCGAGCTGGTCAATGATCCTGATTCCGAAATTCGTCTCTCCGCTGAAAAAACGATTGAGGCGATTCCGCGGGAGGCGCTCGAGGCATTCCTTGCGCGCTCGGATGCCTCAGCGACAGTGAAGGCATTCTTTGCTGAACGCGGCGTGCAGCCGGGGGATGTGCCGGCCAGCGGTTCCGACGAGCCGCTCGTCGACCGCAGCACCACGGAGGAGCAGCTCGAGGACGGCGACGGAACCGAAGAAAAGAAGGGTGCCGTTCAGCGACTGGCAGCGATGACGATCACCGAGCGCATGAGCACCGCGATGAAGGGTTCGCGCGAGGAGCGTGCGATCCTGATTCGGGACCCGAACAAGCTGGTGTCGGTCGCCGTATTGAGCAGCCCCAAGCTCAATGAGAGCGAGGTCGAGAGCTTTGCCAAGATGGCCAACGTGTCCGACGAGGTGCTTCGCATCATCGGCCAGACACGCGCCTGGGTGAAGAATTACGGGGTCGCCTCCTCACTCACCAGAAATCCCAAGACCCCACTGGCCATCTCGTTGAATCTGGTGCAGCGCCTGACGGACCGCGATCTCAAGACGATCACGCTCGATCGAAACGTGCAAGAGCCCTTACGTATTGCCGCACGGAAGCGTCTCTCGGACGGCAAGCGCCAATAAACGCGGATCCGGACGGATCACGGGACGCGGATCAGCGCGGATTATCCCACCCTGAATTCATAGCAGCCCGGCGTGACGAGCAGCCGGTCGGGGCCGTCGAACGACAGGCTGGTCGCCGTGATAATGCCCGCGCCTTTCAGCTGCAGGGTTCGCACCTTCTCACCGGCTTCGTCATACTGATACACGTAGGGCGTCGTCAGACCGATCCAGAGGCGGCCGCTCGGGTCCACGGCGGCGGTTCGGATGGTCGGCCGCACGAGCGGCAGCGTGCCATCTGACGGCGTGCGTACTGGCCAGCTCGTGGGCAGCGATCCGAGTAGGGGGTCCAATTCAGGACCTTCGATATGTCGCTCGAACAGCATTTGGCCGTTGCGGTCGTATTTTCGAAATATCGGACGTCCCGTCTGGAAGACGAAATAGAACCCGCCCTTCGGATCGGCCAGAGGAATCCCGCTATTGAAGGCTAGGTGCAGGTCCGCGTCGGATTCGTGGCCCGTTTGCCGCAGCGTTCCAAACGTCCGGACGGCCGAACCCGCCAGCCCATATTCGGTAATGAGCGCTCCCCGGTCGGGTTCGTTAATCAAAATGGAGCTCCCTGTGTAGTGGAGAGACCCGACACCGCTCAAGGTCAGCCCCCCAATCAACACGCGCGGCGCAGCCTGGCCGGGCAGCACGAAGCCGCCCAACCTGACGCCGGCCGGTGAAAAAATCTGAATCCGTTCGCGGCGATTGGGCACGTCCGCCACGACAAAGATGCCGTCGGCCGCCACGTCGAAGGCACCCGGCAGGATGATGCGTCCCGGTTCCTGACCGACTGCCACGATTTTCTCAGCGCGGGTCTGCTTTGCATCGACGATGAAAACGGCATGGCTTCTTCGGTCGAACACGTAGGAGTTGCCGGATGTTGTACGCTGAAATCCCACGGGTTCAGCGAACGCCGCGGCGATATGGGCGGGCAGGCCGCCGCTGGCAAGAAGCACTTCGACCTGGCGCTGGAGTGGAGCGCCCGCGATGCCCACCACGGACAGCAGAACCGATGCCGTTGCGATTGCGACAAGAAACCCCAGCGGTTTGTTCATGGTCGTTGCCTCCCAGGTCGGTCGCCGTTTTTCCGACGACGACCGGCTTGAAGCGCCCATTCGGAGCGCATTTGTGAGAGTCCATCCATGTACACGGCGGCCCGTTCGCGCTCTTCGTCAGTGCTCATCGACTTGAGCAGCTCGACGGCGCGGCCGAGATCGCGCTTGATGCTCGAACGTGTGGCCTGGAGATACAGCCGTTTGATTTCCGCAACCTTGTCCATTGATTAGTTCGCGTGGGGCCCCACCCCCACGCGCTGCCGTCGCTTACGCTCCGGATCTTGCGATCAACAGTCATCCGCTTCTGTCGGCGCTTACAACCTCTAGCCACAGCCTTACCTTACTCATTGCTACCTAAACGCTGCCTAACTGCGTTTATGCCGTCGCAACGAGGCTCGAAACGCTGCCGCCGGGAGCGTGTTGAGCACGTCCGTCTTCGTCAACCAGGCTCTGCGGGCCGTTAGGACGCCCCAGCGGAGATGTGCGAACGCGCTGGACGCGTGCGAGTCACTCGAGATGAGCAGCTTGACGCCTCGGTCGCGCGCCAGACGCGCGTGAACATCGCTGAGATCGAGGCGATCCGGAAGACTGTTGATCTCGAGGGCCACACCGAATCGAGCGGCCGCATCGATGAGCCGGGTCACGCTGACACGCGACGGTTCGCGCCGCAGCAGAAGACGACCCGTGGGATGCCCGACGATGTCGACCACCGGCGATTCGATCGCGCGCAGCATCCGTTCGGTCATCTGAACGTCGTCTTGATTGAGCGCTGAATGTACCGACGCGATGACCAGATCGAGCGATGCGAGACAATCCTCAGCCAGGTCCAGTGTACCGTCCGGCCGGATGTCACACTCGATGCCGGCAAAGACCGTGATGCCATCGATGCGGCTTGCAACCTCGCGAATACGGGCCGCATGGGCGAGGGTGCGCCGTTCATCCAGTCCGTTGGCCATCGCGAGCGACTGACTGTGGTCGGTCACCGCCATGTACTCGAGGCCCGTATCTCGAGCTGCGCGGATCATGGCTTCGATCGTGTCGCGGCCGTCCGTTTCGGTAGTGTGCGAATGCACATCGCCACGGATGTCGCGGAGCTCGACGAGTGCGGGAAGCGAACGGGACTGGGCGGCTTCGATTTCGCCACGGTTCTCCCGCAACTCCGGAGGCACCCAGGCCAGATCCAGAGCCTCGTAAATATCCTCTTCACGTGCCCCGGCTACGAGACTGTCGTCGGAGGTTCGATACAGGCCGTATTCGTTCAGTTTGAGGCCGCGCTGCAGAGCGCGATCTCTCAAGACGATGTTGTGGCTTTTCGAACCGGTGAAGTACTGGAGTGCTGCTCCGCGATTGTCGGGCGACACCAGGCGAAGGTCCGCCTGAAGGCCTCCCTGAAGCAGGACGCTCGATTTGGTCTCGCCTTTCCCGATGATCCGCTCGGCCAGCGGTTGAGTCGTGAACGCGTCCATGATGCTGACCTCCGCCCCGATAGCCAGGATGTCGAGGTCGCCACAGGTGTCCTGGCCGCGACGCAGACTGCCAACTGGTTCGAACTGGGCCGTGGGCGCGCGCTCCCGAAGATGTTCGATGACGGTGACGGCCGTGTTTGCCACTTCGGCCAGTAATCGCCGGCCGGCATGGGCGCGCCGTTCGTTGAGGGCTCGCAGGATCAACTGTTCTTTCTTTGATCCCATGCCCTTGAGTTCACGTATGCGTCCAGCCTTTGCGGCCGCTTCGAGCGCCTCGAGACTGCTGATGTTCAACGATGAGTACAGGAGTGCCACGGTCTTGGGTCCGACACCTTGCAGTGTCAGGAGGTCGAGCATGGTCGACGGAAATTCAGCGAGCAGCTCTTGATGGAACGTCGACCGGCCGGTGGTGACGATTTCCTGAATTTTGAGGGCGAGGTCCTTCCCGACACCAGATAGCGCACGGACTTGGACGTCTGACATGAGCGCTACGGCTTCTGCGCACGTCGCAATGACGTCGGCGGCGTTCCGGTATGCGCGAATTTTGAAGGGGTTCTCGCCTTTGATCTCGAGCAGGTCGGCAATCTCGCCAAAAACGCGGGCGATCGCCTGGTTATCCAAACGTGAGTCCCTCGGTCTCGATCCGATAGTCGAGCAGGCGGGCTCCACCGGAGGCCAGGGCCTCGCGGACGGCCGTAGTGTGCGCGGGTTCAGCGAAGCAGAACAGGCAGCCGCCGCCGCCAGCGCCACAGACTTTGGCGGCGGTCGCTCCGGCGGTGCGGGCGCGGGCCATCAAATCCTCGATGGCGGGTGTCGTCACGCCGGGTGCCAACCGCTTGCGATTTTCCCACTCGGCCGCGATCTGGCGACCCACGTTGGTCCAGTCGCCGCGGAGAAGGGCCTCGCGCATGGCCGCGGCGGTGTCGCGGATGCGTTCGAAGCAATCGAAGATGTGGCGGTCTCCATCGATATGGCGCTTGTAGATCTCCCAATTGTTCGTCCCGGAATTGCGGGGCTCGCCGGTATACGCGAGCACGATACGCCGTTCCAGCTCGAGGGGATCGACGTTGAGGGCCACTCGGCAAGGGCCGTCTGGCCTGAGCTCCACAGCCGCGATCCCTCCGTAATACGCTGGCCGGTAATCCTGCAGTCCGGTCGGCACATCGATGGCTTGCGCTTCCACATTCATCGCAATGTGCAGGAGCTCTTCGCCGGTGTACTCGGCGCCGGTCCATCGCGCCATGGCCGCGCAGACGGCCACATTCAGCGCCGAAGACCCGGCAATTCCGGCTCCGGCCGGGGATTCTCCTCGCGTGGTGAGGCTGAGGCCGCGGGGACGGAAGAAAGACAGAATGCGTGTCAGCAGCTTCAACTCATCACGAGCGGCGAGCTCCGACCAGTGGTCGACCTCTATCGAACGGGCCGTGTCAATCGAATGGATGCGGATGCGGTCGCCCGGAAACTCTTCGACAGTGACATGAGCCCGCAGGCTGATTGCCGCGTTGATCGTTTGTGCATTTTTGTGGAACAGGTAAAGCGGCCAGATATCGATGGTACCGCCCGCGAGATCGATGCGGGTGGGAGCGGAGCAATCGAGACGCATCGGGGCATTATAATGGGTGCCGCATGTCAGTCCGTGACGTTCGCCGACACATCGGACAACTGCTCATCGGAAGCTTCGATGGGCAGAGCATTCCACCAGAGCTGAGATCGCTCGCGCGCGAGTTCGATCTGGGAGGGACTACGCTCTTCGCCCGCAACATTGCGTCGCCCGAGCAGGTTGCCGAGCTGTCGTACGAAGCGAGGCATCTTGGATTGCAATGGCCGGCTTGGGTGGCCGTCGATCAGGAGGGTGGTCGCGTCGCGCGATTGCGTGCACCGTTTACGGAGTGGCCGCCAATGGCCGTCCTTGGGCGCGCCAATGACGAGCGGCTGGCTGTTCGGTTTGCGCAGGCGATGGCGCGTGAGTTGCGCGCGGTTGGCATTTCGCTCGATTACGCTCCCGTCCTCGATATTCATACGAACCCGAGCAACCCGGTCATCGGCGATCGCGCGCTTTCCGAAACCGCCGATCAGGTCGCCCGCCTGGGCGCAGTCATCGTGAGGGAGCTGCAAAGCGAGGGAATTGCCGCGTGCGGGAAGCATTTCCCGGGCCATGGGGATACGAGCACGGATTCGCACCTCGAGTTGCCCCTCGTCGAACATCCACCAGACCGTTTGCGGGCGGTCGAGTTCGTTCCGTTTCGAGCGGCGATCGATGCCCACGTCAGCTCGATCATGACGGCGCACGTGCTCGTGCCGGCATTGGACGAGAAGCAGCCAGCGACGCTCTCGAGAACGATCGTCCAGGGCCTCCTGCGCGAGGAACTTCGATTCCAGGGCCTCATCATCAGCGATGACCTCGAGATGCGAGCCATTGCCGATCGGTACAATCCGTCGGAGGCCGCGATCGGCGCGCTGGCGGCGGGGTGTGACGCCGTGCTCCTGTGCAGTGGCAACCTCACGGCCCATGCAACGATGCTCGAAGATCTCATTCGCGCGGTGGAGTCAGAGCACTTGCCGCTTACGCGCATCGAAGATGCGATGGCCCGCCATCGCCGGGTGAAAGAAGGCGTGCTGGTCGGGCGACCCATCGTGCTGTCGCCATTGTCACCTGCCTGGAAGCCCCCATCCGCCGCGTCGCTCCGTCAGGTGCTCGGATGCGGCGAACATCGAGCCATCGCTGAGGAAATGGCGCAGTATGTGTGACCGATGCTGAAGCCGCCGGCGCTTCGGCCAGGTGATCGCATCGCGGTAGTGGCTCCTGCCAGTCCGTTTGATCGCGACGAATTCGACAACGGGATTGCGGAGCTCGAACGGCTCGGATTCCAACCGTTCTACGACGAATCGGTGTTCGCGCGAGACGCCTATGTGGCCGGCCCCGCCGCACTCCGGCGCGAGGCCTTGCGCCGCGCGTGGCAAAATCCATCCGTCGCCGGAGTCGTAGCGGTACGCGGCGGCTACGGCAGCATTCAGGCTTTGCCCTGGCTCTCGGTGGAAGAGATCGCCGAAACGCCAAAGGTGTTCGTTGGCTACAGCGATCTGACGACCATTCTGACCCATCTGACCATCAACTGCGGTCTGGTCTGCTTTCATGGCCCGATGCTCGATCGGCGGTTGAGCCGAGGGGAGCAGGGTTATGATCGGCAGTCCTTTTTGAACTGCCTGACCAGGCCGGAACCGGCGGGCGAGCTGACGGCGCCGGGGCTCGAGATTCTCAAAGCTGGCGATGCTGAGGCGCCGCTGTACGGCGGGACGTTGACTCAGCTCGTGGCGTCGCTCGGTACCCCATATGCGTTTCGTCCTTCCGGGCCATACGTGCTGTTCCTTGAAGATGTCGGTGAACGGCCGTATCGGCTCGACCGCATGATGACGCAGCTCCGGCTCAGTGGCGCGCTCGATCACGCCGTAGGGGTCGTCATCGGGGAGCTGCTGAATTGTGACGAGCCCGGCGGGAGTCCGACCGGTCGAGCGACAATGGCCGATCTGCTTCGGGATTTTCCGGGACCCGTGGTAGTCGGCTTTCCCTCAGGCCACACCACACACCCGCTGGTGACGTTGCCGCTGGGCGTGCGCGTGCGCGTTGCCGCTCACGCACAACCTCGCGTCATTGTGGAGGAGGCGGCCGTCGAATGACGCGCGTGCATTTCATTGGTGTGTGCGGCACCGCGATGGCCACGCTCGCCGCGCTCATGAAACACAAGGGATTCGATGTCCGCGGCTCCGACCGCGACGTGTATCCCCCGATGAGCGATTTCCTTGCGGCGGAAGGTATTCAAACGTTGAATGGGTTCCGCCCAGAACACATCACCGGCGACCTTGATCTCGTGGTGGTCGGAAATGCGATCTCACGTGGAAATCCCGAGCTCGAGGAAGTTCTGGATCGCAAGATCCGCTATTGCTCACTGCCCGAGGCGGTGCGCGAATTCTTCTTGTGGGGCGCGCGCTCGATTGTGATTGCCGGCACGCACGGCAAGACGACGACCACCGCGCTGACTGCCTGGCTGTTGACCCATGCCGGACTCGATCCCGGCGCGCTCATCGGCGGCATTGCCCTGAATTTTGGCCCACACGGATCCAGTTACCGGTTCGGCGGGGGCCGGGAATTCGTGATTGAAGGTGACGAGTACGACAGCGCCTTTTTCGACAAGACCGCGAAGTTCCTCAAGTATCTTCCTGATATCGCCGTCATCAACAACGTCGAGTTCGACCACGCCGATATCTACCCCGATCTCGAGGCGGTACGGCTTGCGTTCCGTCGGCTGGTGGCGCTCGTGCCTCGTCGGGGACGACTGCTGCTCGGCGCCGACAGTCCCGACGCCGCGGCGCTGAAGACACTGGCCAAGAGTCCGGTCGAGACGTTTGGCTTGAGCGAGTCGGCGGATTGGCAAGCCCATACGCTGCAGCCGTCAGGGGTGGGCACCGCTTTCTCTGTTCGCCGCCAGGGCGCTCCGTTCGGGCAGTTTGTCGTCCCGCTGCTCGGCGAACACAACGTGCGAAACGCGCTGGCCGCTCTTGCAGTCGGCCATGCCGTCGGCATCAGTGACGCCAAACTGGCGGAGGGATTCCGGACATTCCGGGGCGTGAAACGACGGCTGGAAGTCGTGGGGACGGCCCGCGGGGTGACCGTCATCGACGATTTCGCTCACCATCCGACCGCCATTGCCGAGACCCTCGCAGGACTTCGGCGGGCCAATCCAGAACGGCGGATCTGGGCTGTGTTCGAACCAAGATCCGCGTCCTCCTGCCGTCGCGTGTTTCAGGCCGACTTTGCAAGAGCCTTTGGCAACGCAGACGAGGTCGTGCTGGCCGCGGTGTTCCGCAGCACCCTGCCTGCTGAAGAACGACTGTCGGTGGAGGAGTTGGTAGCGGATCTGACGCGTGCCGGTCAGCACGCGCGTTCAATCCAGGACGTTCCCGCGATTGTCGAGCTGCTGAACCAGGAATGTCGAGCGGACGACATGGTCGTGCTGATGTCGAACGGGGGATTCGGCGGGATTCACGGTCTCTTGATGGAGGCCCTTCGTGCTCGTGGAGAGTAGATCATTCAGAAGTCGGAGTCCGTCATTGAGATGTTGCCGCTCACTGATCACGGGACGCGGATCGCCGCGGATTTCAACGGATCCGTTACCGCAACGTTGTAAAGGCGCGACGCATGCCGTTTCTCGCCGGCCCCATAGGCGATCGGCCGCGCCGCAGGCGCGCGTGGAAGGTGAACAATCGGGGATAAGAACGCCCCACCGAAGCATATCGGCGTTCTTATCCCCGATTGTTCACCTTCCACGAGCCCGGCTCCGCCGGGCTGCCGGTCGCCCATCCGCCTTGATCCGCGTTCATCCGCGACCCGTGAGGTCAGAAGGGCCGGCGGCTGCTACGCGCTCATGAGAATCGTTGACGCTGGGGACGCCTGCCTGATTCTCGAGCTCGAATCACGGGTGGATCCGGCAATCAATGACGCGTGCGTGGCCATTGCCGATCGCCTGCTGCGGATGAGGATGGCCGGCGTGCGCGACGTGGTTCCCACGTATCACACTGTTGCGGTGCACGTCGATCCGTTGGACGTTGATCGCACGATGCTCGTCAGCCTGCTCGGACGATTGGCGACCTCTGCTCGCGAAGGAGAACGGGCGGGTGGTGTGGAGCACGAGATTCCCGTGTGCTATGGCGATGAATTCGGACCGGACCTCGGGGATGTCGCGCAGTTTGGCGAATGCCCAGAAGATGAGGTCGTGCGACTTCACACGACACCAACGTACCGCGTGTACATGATGGGCTTCCTGCCAGGGTTTGCTTACCTCGGCAGCGTGCCCGCGCGGATTCGAATGGGACGCCTCGACGTGCCCAGGCTGAAGGTGCCCGCGGGGTCGGTGGCAATTGCCGGACTGCAAACCGGAATCTATCCGCAGGAGGCGCCGGGCGGATGGCGAATCATTGGGCGGACGTGGATCAAACCGTTCGATCCGACACGACCAGCCCCGTGGCTCTTCCAGGCCGGTGACACTGTAAGGTTCGTGCCCGTCAGTCGGGCAGACTATGCTGGCGCGATCGCAGGGGAGCCGAGTCGTGCCCCACGTTGAGATCCGGAAGCCGGGATGGCTGACGACGGTGCAGGATGCCGGTCGATGGGGCCACCAGGCGCGGGGGGTGTCCACATCCGGGCCGATGGACTGGGCTTCACACCGACTCGCGAATTGGCTGGTGCGAAACCCCGCTGCGGCTGCAACGTTGGAAGTCACGTTGGGTGGGCTCGAGCTGGCCTTCGACGGCGAAACTCAATTTGCCATTGCCGGCGGCGAGTTTCAGCTCGAGCTGAGTGGAGGCTCCGTCGGCATGCATCGCACGGTACGAGCGGCCACAGGAAGCGTTCTGAAACTCGGGGCACGGGTGCGAGGGGCGCGCGCGTATGTGGCCTTCGCAGGTGGTGTCCTCGTGCCGTCGGTGCTGGGGAGCCTGGCAACGCACACGGCCTCACATCTCGGAGGGTTCGAGGGTCGCGCCCTGCGAACTGGCGATCGCCTGCAAGTGGGATCGGTTCCGTTGGTCCTCGACCGGGTGTTTCGCGGATCGGCTCGCAGCGTGTCTGACGGTGGCGCACAAGTCCGCGTGATACCCGGCCCACACGTTGATCTCTTTCCTCCCGGCACCCTCGAAGTGCTGCAGTCGTCGCGGTACGTTCTGTCACCGAAATCGGATCGGATGGGCTATCGTCTGGAAGGGCCCGTTTTGGCACGAACGGCTCACGACGAGCTGATCTCAGGGGCGACCGTTACCGGGGCGCTCCAGGTGCCCTCATCGGGATCGCCCTATTTTGTTGATGGCTGACCGCGCAACCACCGGAGGGTATCCCATTCTCGCGGTCGTCATTTCTGCCGATCTTCCCCTTGCCGGTCAGCTCATGCCGGGTGATTGGATTGAGTTCATGGCGTGCACGCGTGACGAAGCGGTGGCGGCGCTGGAGGATTTGGAGCGCCATCTGTCTCCGCCTGAAACGGGCAACCGACCACCGACGACTAATCCCTAACCGCTGGCCACTGACCCCTGTCACCGTGCCCGACGCAGCCGACCTCATTGCTCATTTTGGACCCGAGCGGCTCCGCAGTGCCGTCCCGCTGGCACCGTTCACCACCTTCAAAGCGGGTGGACCTGCGGAGTGGTTCCTCGAGACCCGCAGTGCGGATGAGACGGTGCAGGCGTTGCAGCTTGCAGCCCGGGCCGGAATTGCTGTCGTCATCCTTGGCGGTGGATCGAACGTTCTCATCGGCGACAAGGGAATTCGGGGGCTCGTCATCAGGCCTCGTGGGGCGCATATCGAATCGCCGTCCGACGGGCTTGTTCGTGCCGAAGCCGGGGTCACCGTCAACGGCCTCGTGCGGTGGACGATCAACCATGGTCTCGCGGGGCTCGAGCGCTGGGCCGGCACCCCCGGCACGATTGGCGGCGGCATCGCCGGCAACGCCCACTTTGGCGGCCGCCTGCTCGGCGACCTCGTGGACACCGTTCGTGTTGCCACGCTGGACGGACGTGTCGTGGATCTTCGTCAGGACGAAATGGAATTTGGCTATGATCGCAGTCGGCTGCAGCGGACGCGAGAGGTGTTGTTGTGGGCGTCATTCCGCGTCGGTCGAGGCGAGCCGGCTGAATTGAGGGCGGGGGCCCGCGCCTCTCTGGCACACCGCAAGCAGACGCAGCCGCTCGACGTACCGAGTGCCGGCTGTATCTTTCAGAATCCCTCCGACGCCGCGGATCGTCCTTCGGAGATGGCAGCCGCTGGGGCGCTGGTCGATCGGGCGGGAAAGAAGGGTCGGCGTATCGGCGGCGCGTGTGTGTCGACAACCCACGCAAACTTCATCGTGAACGAGGGCGGCGCCTCGGCACGCGACATCCGCACGCTCATCGACGAGTGCCGGATTGCGGTGAAAGAGCAGTTCGGGATCGAGCTGCAGGAAGAGATCGTGTATCTCGGGGAGTTCTGAAGGTCAAAGGTCAAAGGTTAAAGGTCAAAGGTCAAAGGTCGCGACTTTAGCCGGACGTACACGAGCGATCATGTCCACTCTAGTCATTGAAGGCGGTCGGCGGTTGAGCGGGCGCGTCAGTGTCGAGGGCAACAAGAACTCGGCGCTGCCGTTGCTGGCGGCGTGTCTGCTGACGCCCGACGAATGCGTGCTCACGAACGTCCCTCGAATTGGCGACGTCGAGGTCATGGCGCGATTGCTGCGAGATATCGGGGCCGAAGTGGACGGGATCGGCACGACCACGTTGAAGGTTCGCACGCCTTCGTTGACCACCCATGAGCCGGATCGAACACTGGTCGGTCGGCTGCGTGGGTCTGTGCTGCTGTTGGGACCGTTGCTCGCTCAGAACAGGTCGCGCCTACCTGGCTCCGCCGGGCGGTGATTTTCCAGCCCGACGCACCATCGCGACACATATCGCCGGATTGATGGCGATGAACGCGCGCGCGGTAGAGAGCCCGGCGGGTCACGCGCTCGAAGTGCGCAATCGGCTCTCGGCGGCATCCATGTATCTCGACGAGGCGTCGGTGACCGGCACGGAAACGATTCTGCTCGCGGCGGCCGCCGCGGACGGTGTCACGGAAATTCGCCATGCGGCGTGCGAGCCGCACGTGGTCGAGCTCTGCGAGTTCTTGAGCAAGATGGGCGCCGGTATAAGCGGGGCGGGTACATCGACCATTCGGGTCGAAGGCGTACCGCGCCTGCGGGGCGCTGAACATCGTCTGAACGGCGACTACATCGAGGCCGGCAGCTGGGCCGTGGTGGCGGCGGTGACCGGAGGAACGATCGAGGCGGCTGGTGCTCGGGCCCTCGACGTGGAAGTGATTGCCTCAGTGCTCAAGCGGATGGACGTCGCCTGCACGTTCGATGACAGCAAGTTGTGTGTCGACGCGTCAACTCTGGCCGCGGCCGGTCGCATTACCACTGGTCTGTGGCCGGGATTCCCGAGCGATCTGGTGAGTCTCATTACCGTTCTCGCCACGCAAGGCGACGGACGGACGCTCGTGCACGACTGGATGTACGAACTGCGCCTCTTTGCTTTGGAGCAGCTGAGCGGCATGGGCGCGGATCTGTTTCTCTGCGACCCGCATCGCATCATCGTGACCGGTCGAACGGGCCTGCGCGGCCGGCTGCTCGACAGCCGGGACTTGCGATCGGGAATGGCGTTGATAGCGGCGGCTCTGGCGGCCGATGGGGAGAGCCGCTTGAGCTCGCTCGAAACCGTAGAGCGCGGCTACGGACAGTTGGTCGATCGGCTGAAAGACCTCGGGGCACGAGTTGAAAAGATTGCCTGAGGGCAAATATTTCAACGCCGAGGACGCTGAGATCGCGGAGTTCGCAGAGAATCTCTTACCTAAAGATCCTTCTGCGCCCTCAGCGGGTTCTGCGACCTCTGCGTTATGTCGCTGAGAATCTACAACTGCAAAATGCCTTACCGAACCGGCTCGCGAACAGCCGGTGGCGGCGGCTGCGGCGGAGGGGTCTGTTGCGGCGGCGCAATGGGCTGAGCCGGTTGTGGACCAGTCGGCTGCGCCGGGGCAGGCGCTGGCTGTTCAGCTGGCTTCGGGATCTCGATCGGGAGTGGGACCTCCAGCAGCGGTGCCCCGACGTCGCGACCCACGCGAAACGGACGGAGGTCCTCTTCGTCCAGGTGCAGAACCCTCACAATGTGCGGAGTGACTGTCAGAATGATGTCGGTTTCCTGCGTCTCTTTCTTGTTGTGCGCAAACATCCGCCCGATCACGGGAATGTCGCTCAGCCCAGGTACACCGTTCAAGGTGCGGCGCTCATCGTCTCGAATGAGACCGGCGAGCATGTTTGTTTCCCCATCTTTGAGGCGGATCACCGTGCTGACTTCGCGGCTACCGAAGGTCGGCAGGTTCCCGAAGCCGACACCCGAGATGCTGCTGACACTGACCCTCACCGCGAGCGTGACCTGGTCGTCGTGATGTGTGCGCGGCGTGATGTCGATGTTGACGCCAATGTTCTCGTAGTTGAACGACGTGATGGGTTGCTGCGCGACGCCACCCGTCGCGATCGGTGCGAACACAGTCACGGGTACGGGCACACGTTCTCCGAACCGGGCTTGCGCCGGGATGCCTTCCGACGTACGCAGCTGCGGATTCGCCAGCAGTCGAGTGTTGGAATCGGTCTTGAGAAGGCGGTAGTAGAGGCCGGGCACGCCTGTCATGAACACGTCGGCTTGGGTGAGATTGAGCAGGTTCTGGAGTGTGAGACCGTCACGATTGACGTCCGCGGCCCCGTCAATTCCCGGTGACCCCGGTGACGCAATCTGAAGCCCGAATTCCTGCAGCCGTGCACGATCTACCTCGAGCAGCTCGACCTCGATGACGACTTCCGGTCTGGCCTTGTCGATAGCGGCAAGAACCTTTGCGGCGGCCGCGATTCTTTCCGGCGTGTCCTTGACGCTGATGGCGTTGATTGCCGCAATGGGCGCCAGCCGGCGGTTGTCGATCACCAGCCGCAATAGGTCGATCGTCTCTTTCAAATCCGCATTGCTCAGGTAGAAGGTGCGAACGACCTCCTCTTCGTACTCGCGCCGCTTTGCCGGGGTGTCGGGAATAATCGTCAGCGTCCGTTGCGCCGTGACCCTGTAGAACGTCTGGGTGGTGGCGTTCAACGACGCAAGCGCCGACTCGAAGGTCGTGTTTCGCAGATCGAGGCTGATTGTCGTGTCGCGAAAAGCCGGGTCGAACACGACGTTGATGTCGGCGAACCGGGCAAGCGACAGGAATACGTCACGGCTGCTTGCATTCCGGAACACGAGCGAAGCTGGCACGACGAGATCCCTCGGAAGATCCAGGCCCGGGGGCGGCAAATCGCGCGTTCGCTCGATCAGAGCTTCGAGCTGAGTCTGGCCCTCGCGTGCCACTGCGACTTTCGTGCGGAGCTGCGTGCGGACGGCCCGTAGGGCTTCGTCGATGGTGCCGCTGCCGGGATTGAGCTCCGATGCCAGCTGGAATTCAACGAGCGCTTCATTCAGGCTGCCGACTTCGACCAGCCGCCGGCCGGCCGCAAAATGCTGCTGCGATGCTTGAAGCCTCGCCATGTCGAGCTTCTGACGCGCATCCTTGTTGTCGGGGTCCTCGCTGAGAATCCGGTTGTACTCCACAACGGCGCGGTCGAAGTCGTCGTTGCGCTCGGCAGTGCGGGCCCTGCTCATGGCGCCCCCTGCGCAACCCGCCGCTGTGATGGTCAGAATCAGCAGCGCGACTCTGGGCGTGATGCGAAGTGTGAGATGCATGCCGGATCGCGACCTACTGACCGGCTGACCGGTCAGTGATCACCTCAACCCCCCGAGGAATGCTGAAAGTAAATTCCTTATCGGCAACGCCCAGGTTCTCCTTGAGATTTGTCAAACTGAACGTCGACCGTCCGCCTTGCGCGTCCACCGTGATGAGCATACGAATTTGCAGACTGACTGGATCGATGGCCAGCATCAGCCAGTCGTATTCGGGCTCCGTCTTGCGAGGGGACAGCTTGAGCACGGTCGTCCCGGCGGGCGCCTCATCGGCCTGCGCGTACGACACAGTGAAGTCACGCCCCAGATTCCCTTTGCCAGCCAGGAACAACGCCGGTGTGGTGGCATGGTCGTCGTCCGGAACGTCGCTGACCAGTACCTGCCTGTCCTCCGGCACATAAGAGTAGAGCTTGCGCCCGTCCGATACAAAGAGTTTTCGCTCGGGGTCCCGGTACTCCCACCGCATCTTCCCTGGCTTCTTCACGATCAGCCGACCCCGCTCGGTGGCCGTTTGTCGCAGCACGCCGCCACGGTAGGTTTGAACGAAATCTGCGGAAAAATCGCGCACTTTATCGGTACTTTTGCTGGAGATCCTTGGCCAGAGCTTCGGCAGGCTGCCGTCCCTGGGCAGCCAGCAAAGAACCCGACGTGGCGCCAGCCAGCAAGCCCACCAGGAGCGTGAGTCCAAACCTCATCTCGAATCAACGATAGCATGGGGGAAGAGGTTAAGAGAGGTTAGGAGAGGTTAGGAGGTTAGGAGCGGTTCCCGGCTTCTCGTGCACGTTCCGTCTGGCCTTCTCCTGCAGTTTTTTCCGCTTCTTGGCCGACAGGATTTGGCGAACTTCCTGCAATGACCGAGTGTTGAGTACGTGGCGCGGCTGCACCCAGCCCCGGCGCGCGGTTCCAATGCCGAGTGCCATGTGACCCTCGAGCCATGCCGCTCGATGACAATCACTGTCGATCGACACGGTGACGCCGGCCTCGATGGCGCGTCGCGCCACCGCACCATCCATGTCCAGATGCGCCGGGGCGCCGTCAATCTCCAGCGCTGTTCCGGATTCCACGGCCGCGGCAAACAGTCTGGGGAAGTCGAGATCGTAGCCACTGCGATGCCCGACGAGACGATTCGTGGGGTGAGTGATGATGTTTACGAATGGGTTCTGAATCGCGCTGAGGTAGCGCTCGGTCAGTTGCATGCCCGTATGCCAGGCGCGCTCGTGGAGCGATGCCAGGACGATATCCAGCTCGGCCAGCACCGAGTCTGGAAAGTCGAGTTCCCCGTCGGGCATGATGTCGACCTCTGCCCCGTGAAGGATCGCGATACCAGGATAGCGGGGTCGCAGCTCCTCAATCTCCTGCCGTTGACGGCGGAGTCGATCGGGAGTCAGCCCGCCAGCCGCAACGGAGTGCTGCGAGTGATCGGTAATGGCGATGTACTCATATCCCAGCGCGATCGACTGCTTGACCATTTCCTCGATCTCATCGCGGCCGTCACTCCAGGTCGAATGCATGTGAAGATCGCCGCGAATGTCGCGACGCTCGACGAGTCTCGGCAACGAGCCGGCCTCTGCAGCCTCGACCTCTCCATGGCCTTCACGGAGCTCAGGAGCAATGAATGGCAGATCGAGCAGTCGATATGCGTCCTGTTCTGTCGGAGTGGGCAGGATTGTGCCCGAGGATCGAGCGCGAATGCCCATGGGGCCAAGCTCCAGGTCTCGCGATTCGGCTCGGTGGATCAGCGCGGTCGTGTGCGGGCGAGAACCGGTGTAGTGAAGCAGTGCCGCGCCAGCATGCTCCGGTGGGGCCGTGTACACGGTGATCTGGTTGCGCTCGAACTGCAGGGTGCAACTCGAAGCGGCCTGATGCACGAGCTTCACGCCCGGCAAGGCCCCCAGAATCTCGAACATCGAGGCCGCGTCAGACGTGACCGCCAGCAGGGAAATGTCCCCGACGGTCGCGTCAAAGCGGCGGAGGCTACCGATTGGCGTGATGTCTGTCACCCGATCGCCGGCGAGGCTCATGAACGATTGGGCACAGGTCCAGGCGCGTCCTAATGGAATTCGAGGCCCGCTCACGGTGGGCTCTGGCCCCACGGCTCGCAGGGTATGCGAAGCCCGACGTGCTCTTCACGGTCGTGCGCCATCATTTGAGGGAGCCGGGTGCGGGTGGAGCGGATCGAAGCGCTTCCTTGGTTTCGATCGGATAGTTGGCGGTCAGCCATTCGACGATCCCACCCTTGAGCGCGGACGCGCGGTAGCCCTTTCTGATGAGGTCCGCGGCGACGCGCGAGCTCACCAGCTCGTCAGGATCGGAATCGTAGGCGACAATGTCGCGATCTTTCGGGATTCCCGAGGTGTCGAGCTCGCCCTGCGGAAGCAGACGCAATGCGCCCGGAAGCTTGACCGTGCTGTGCTCGTAGGGGTACTTGAGCCGGACATCGAGCAGGAGGGGGCCTCCGGCGTTTTCGAGCCGTTGTTTCAGTTCTTCTTTGGAGATTCGCGGTACAGGCACGGCCCTATTGTCCTTGTCGGTCGAACGTCCGTCAAGAAATGCCAGGCGGGCGCATCCGGAGCCTGACGAATCATCGTCGTCACATCCTTGCACAGAAGTGCAGTTCGTGAGCCGACTATCGACGTGATCCAGCGAGGCCGATGATCAACGATCAGATGGCTGGAGAAATTTTCGTTGGCGGTCGCCGGTACTGGATCGTGTCGGAGCCGGTGCTGAGTGGCTGGCGTGCGTCGGTCCTCGAGGTCGAGGGCAGCGGAAAGAAAACCACCCGAGAAGTCGGCATCGAAGCGACGGGCGACACCCGCACGGCTGCCGACGATGCCGCTCTTGGTCAGCTACAGCGCCGGCTGCGAAAACCTCAGTAATTACACCGATTCGAATCGAATCGCACGGGTACGGCCCCAACGCGAGGCCACAGGTGCGGGTTCATCTTCCACATTGACCCAGTTGCTCGTTTCATCGAGCAGCCTCTGCTGACGAAATGCGGCGGCGAGGAGTGGCACGAGCTTGAAACGCTCGGGACTGCCTTCCAGGCGGAGGGTCGAACCACGCCTCAGTTCTGGGGGGTCTGGCTTGGCGAGGAGTCGGGTGAGTGCATTGACGCGGGTGAGATCTGGGGTCATGCAGCCGTGTGAAGCAAGGCTGCTGCCTTCGCCCGCTATGGCTTCTGGTTCAATGACTTAACCTTAGAAGCCACTCTAGTTTTCGTCAGAAGGTCATCATTTTGACGCACGAAAAGTACTGCATTTCCGGGACAATCCGGCACTGATGCAGTAAGTGTTTGATGTAGAGGGCCGTCGGGTTTTCCTAGGGCGCGGCTGCCTCGGCGTCGCACGGGATGCGACCGCCCGCCTCCAACGTCCCACCCTTCGGCATCCATCCGCACTCGGTCCGCACGGGTGCATCGGGTCCAGGATCCACGTTCTGGATGCGCCAGCGACATTCTGCAGAATCGCACTGCACCTCAATCTTCGGCGCGGCGCCGTTCCCTGCAATTCGTTGGGGCGATGCCACGCGAGGGCGTGGTCTGCCGGGGATGGGGACGACGCGGTCCTGGAAGGTTCCGGACGGGGGGAGTACGTTGCGAGGCGGCACGATGATGACGACGACATTCGAGCCCGGACGCTGCGGCTGCGCGGTTGCCGTCGGGGCAAAGGGCGTCAGTGGTGCGGCCGGCGCTGGCACAGGCACCGGTGGATACCATCCGACCCAGAGCGGCAGCGCACCACCCAACTGGCGTAGCAGGGCTGCTTCGCTCGGCACGTACGGGTCAAGTTTGCGAAGCTCCAGCAGGGGTGTCAGGCCGACAAGTACCGAACCGTAATTTCTCAGCATTGCCGCGTCGGTCGGCTTGTATGGATCCAGCTCGTAGGGATGTTGAGCGACCGCCGGAGAGACGGAAAGCAGTACGACCAGGAGTGCGAGTGGGGTGAGACGCATGAGCATTTTCCCGCGGCCGGCGTCACGAACCACCTGAGTCACCAACCACTTACACACTATTTCCTAATCTGGCAGGGGTCAAGGGAAACCCATTGAGACATAAATCCCATACGGGCACAGGTGGAAACCGATCAGAGCACAAAGATCGCGAACGCCAGCCCGTAGAAAAATAAGGTCAACGTGGCTGCGACACACTTAGCCTTCGTATCAGCCTTCATATCGTTTCTCCTTTGAAAAGAACGGTACAGAATGGGTTTATGTTTGCGCGTCGGAGTTGGGGGGGCATTCTCAGCCATAGCAGGGTCTATGCCGAGCCAGCGTACGACGAGATCCGTTGGGGTTTTCGCACGGACCGGGGGCTGAACCGGCTGGGACCCTTACAAGAATCTGGTTGCCACGCGAATAAGGTCAGCCAGTCAGACTGCGAAGCGACATGCTCGAAACCTTCACGCTGGTCGATGGGCAGAATCTGGGCAGGACGGATTCTGAGGATCGAAGGCTGAGCTGCCAGCCGCAGCTCGTTCAGACACGAGAAGGTCCACCTGCGCGCGTTGCGCTACGGTGGACAGCCTTCGCCTGCATTCATGAACGAAATTGGTGGACGGCAGGGGGATCGAACCCCTGACCTCCGCATTGCGAACGCGGCGCTCTCCCAGCTGAGCTAGCCGCCCACAAACTGTTCAACCGAACGATGTTATCACGCGTGTGTACGACACAGCAATGTCGCAATCGCCGGGATATACTCGGGTCCCTATGCCTGTGACACGCATCGGTGTGTTAACCGGCGGCGGGGATGCCCCGGGATTGAACGCGGTCATTCGCGCGATCGTGAAGTCGGCGACGAACGCAGGAATGGAAGTTCTGGGACTCCAGGACAGCTTCGACGGGTTGATTGAACCGAATCGCTCCCGCCTGCTGACGCCACGGGATGTCACCGGCATCCTCCGGTTAGGCGGCACCATCCTGGGAACCGTGAACCGCGGAAATCCGTTTGCCTATCCCGTCAACACGTCTCAAGGCACGCGTGACTACTCGGCCCGATGCATCGAGATGTACCACAAGCTCGGCCTGAGTGCGCTCGTCGTGATTGGTGGAGACGGCACGCTGAGCATCGGCTACGAGTTTTTCAAGCGCGGGATTCCCATCGTGGGCGTTCCGAAGACCATCGACAACGATCTCGTCGAGACGATCAACTGTTTCGGGTTCGACACGGCGGTCAATTTCGCTACCGACGCCATCGATCGGTTGCACACGACCGCCGAGGCGCATCACAGGGTCATGGTGACCGAGGTCATGGGTCGCTACGCCGGGTGGATCGCACTCTATGCGGGTGTGGCTGGCGGGGCAGATGTCATTCTGATTCCGGAAATCCCGTTCAAGCTTCAATGCGTCGCGGACCGCATCATCGAGCGCGAGCGCTGGGGCGCACAGTTCAGCATTGTCGTCGTGGCCGAAGGGGCGAAGCCGGAAGGTGGCAAGGCGTCGGTGCTTCGGGAAGCTGGAGAGGGTCGGGCCGAGCGACTCGGCGGCATGGGCGGCCGCGTGGCCGAAGCGCTCGAGGAGCTTACGGGTAAGGAGACGCGCCACGTCGTTCTGGGACATCTCCAACGCGGCGGGACGCCCACGAGTTACGATCGCGTCCTCGCGACTCGATTCGGCGGCCGCGTCGTCGAATGCATACGCGATCGCGAGTTCGGCAAGATGGTCGCCTTCCAGCCCCCGGAGATCGTCACGGTACCGCTCGAGCAGGTGGTGGGCCGTCAAAAACTGGTGCCGCTCGATTTCGATCTCGTGCGCACCGCAAGGGCGATCGGCGTGTCGTTTGGAGAATGAAGAAGTCTCAAGTCTGAAGGCTGAAGTCTGAAGAAAGGGCGAAACTTGAGACTTCCGACTTGTCTATTTTCCCAGTAGCTCGGCGTCCTTCTTCTTTTGCAGGTCGTCGACGAGTTGAATGTGTTTGTCGGTAAGCTTCTGCACTTCGTCCAAACCCTTGCGCTCGTCGTCTTCAGAAATCTTGTGATCCTTCAGCAGTTTCTTGAGCCGGTCGTTGGCGTCTCGGCGGACCAGGCGAACCGCGTTGCGCCCATCTTCGGTGAGCTTGTGGACGTGACGTGAGAGCTCCTTACGGCGTTCGTCGGTCAGGGCCGGGATCGGGATGCGAATGACCTTGCCGTCGCTCGCGGGATTCAGGCCCAAGTCGGACGCGCGGATGGACTTCTCGATCGCTCCGAGCAGGGAAGGATCGAACGGCTGAGCCACTATCAGGCTGGGCTCCGGCACCGACAGGCTGGCCACCTGGTTCACTGGCATCCGGCTACCGTAAGCCTCGACGTGCACGGAGTCGAGCAGGTTCACCGACGCTCGCCCCGTTCGCACACCCACCAACTCCTTGCGTACGTGTTCGAGGGCACCATCCATCCGTTTGTTGGTCTCCGCAAAGAGGCTCTTGAGATCATTGACGTCCATCGTGATTCATCTCCGTCCACCAGCGCTGGTGGCACTCGGTCAAAACCTCGTTCACGAGACGGTGGAGCCGACCTCCTCACCCATGATCGCGCGCTTCAGATTGCCGGGAGTGCGCAGATTGAACACGACAATTGGCAGCCGGTTGTCCATACAGAGACTGATTGCCGTGGCGTCCATCACTTTGAGGCCCTGCTCGAGGACGCGCAGGTACGAGATGCGATCGTACTTAGTCGCGTCGGGATTGGTTACGGGGTCGGCCGAATAGATGCCGTCGACTTTGGTCGCTTTGAGGATGACGTCCGCCTTCATCTCCATCGCGCGCAACGCCGCGGCGGTATCGGTTGTGAAATAAGGATTGCCGGTGCCGGCCGCAAATACGACGACCCGACCTTTTTCAAGGTGGCGAATCGCCCGCCGGCGGATGAACGGCTCGGCTACTGCGCGCATTTCGATGGCCGTGACCACGCGCGTCAGGATGCCCTGTTGTTCGAGCGCGTCCTGCAGAGCGAGAGCGTTGATGACGGTGGCGAGCATCCCCATGTAGTCGCCGGTGGCGCGGTCCATCCCGCGGGCGCTCGCGGCGACGCCACGGAAGATGTTGCCCCCGCCAATGACAACCGCCGTTTGTACCCCGAGGGCCTGGATTTCGCCGACGTCCTGGGCAATCTGGGAGGCCACGGCTGGATCGATGCCGTATGACTGCCCCCCCATGAGCGCTTCGCCGGACAACTTGAGCAGGACGCGACGATAGACCGGGTCGGACATCTGGCGGGGGATTATACGAGGAAGCAGACAGAATCCAGAAGACAGAATTCAGAATGTGGAGTTCAGAAACGCGCGTTCTGTATGCTGTCTTCTGTATTCTGTCTGCTGAATTTCAGTTTTCCCCGACCTTGAAGCGAGCGAAGCGTGAAACCGTGATGTTCTCGCCCATCTTGGCGGTCGCTTCCGCGATGAGCTGCGACACGGTTGTCGAGGGTTCGCGGATGTAGGGTTGATCGAGCAGGACGACCTGAGCGTAGAACGCACCGAGCTTGCCTTCGACGATTTTTTCAAGGACCGCGGGAGGCTTGCCAGATTGTGCAACCTGGGCCCTGTAGATCTCCCGCTCCTTGTCGAGTGCCTCGGCCGGCACGTCCTCGCGCCGGACGTAGCGCGGATCAGCGGCGGCAATGTGCATGGCGACATCTTTCACCAGCGCCTGGAACGCGTCTGTCCGCGCCACGAAGTCGGACTCGCAGTTCACTTCGACGAGCACACCAACCTTGCCGCCCATGTGAATGTAACTGCCGACCACACCCTGGCCGGTCGCGCGACCTGCCTTCTTGGCGGCTTGCGCGAGACCACGCTTGCGAAGGATGGTGGTCGCTTCTTCAAGGTTGCCGCCCGCCTCGGTGAGCGCCGCCTTGCACTCCATCATGCCTGCACCGGTCCTGTCGCGCAGGGTCTTTACAAGTTCCGCAGAGATCGTTGTTGCCATGGTCACGCCAGAATAAAGCAGATAAGGTGGATAGGGAAGGTGGGGAAGTAGAGACGATCGGGATAACGGGATGAGAAGGGCAGGACTCAGGGACCTAGTAATTCGGTGGTCTGTCCTGTCTGCCTCATCCTCCCCATCTTCCCTATCCCGCCGTGGATGTCGCGTGTTCGGCCCGGGGTCTTCGCGCAGGACGAGCGACACGCCGGCCACCGTCCTCGCCGGACTCGTCAGCCTGCGACTGGGCGGCCTCGGCCTGCGAAGCCTCGCGGACTCCCCGGCCAGACAGCACTGCGTCGGCAATCCGCGACGCGAACAAACGGATGGCCCGCAGCGCATCGTCATTGCCCGGCACGACGAAGTCGACTTCATCCGGGTCGCAATTGGTATCGACGATACCGATGATGGGAATCTTCAGCTTGCGTGCCTCGTCGACGGCAATTTTTTCTTTCTTCGTATCGACGATGAACACAGCATCAGGCAGCTGATTCATCAGTCGGATGCCGTCGAGGTTCTTCTGGAGCTTCTTTTTTTCTTTCTCGAGTCGGGCAATTTCCTTTTTCGACAGCGTGTCGTACCGGCCGTCGGTCACCATGGACTCGAGATCGCGAAGCCGTGCCAGGCTGCGTTGAATGGTGGTGAAGTTGGTGAGGAGTCCTCCAAGCCAGCGTTGGTTGACGTGGAACATGCCGCAGCGCTGCGCTTCTTCGGAAATGACATCCTGCGCCTGCCGCTTCGTGCCCACGAAAAGGAGCGTGCGCCCGTCCGACGCGAGGCCGGTCACGAACTTTTCTGCGTCGGTGAACAGCTTGACCGTCTTGCCCAGGTCGATGATGTAGATGCCGTTCCGCTCGCCGAAGATGTATTCCTTCATCTTCGGATTCCACCGCTTGGTCTGGTGACCGAAGTGAACCCCGGCCTCCAGCAGGTCTTTCATCGCAATCGCGCTCAAACGTCCTCCATGACGAGTTACCTCTTGCTGAACTGGAAGCGCTTGCGCGCTCCCGCCATACCGTACTTCTTGCGCTCCTTCGTGCGAGCATCGCGTGTCAGGAACGCGCCCTTCTTGAGCCGCTTCCGCAGTTCGGCGTTGTATTCGACCAGCGCCCGTGCAATCCCCAGCCGCACCGCGCCCGCCTGGCCCGACACGCCGCCACCGGCAACGGTGGCGAGGATATCGAACTTGTCGGCGGTCTCGGTCAGCAGCAGCGGCTGCTTGATCTGGGTGCGAAGCGCCTCGGTGGGGAAGAACTCGTGGAACTCGCGATGATTGACGTTGATCGCGCCCTTGCCCGGACGCATGTACACTCGGGCCGTTGACGTCTTTCGGCGGCCCGTACCGTAATACTCAATCACTGCCACTTCAGACGACCTCACGCTTGGCTGGTTTTTGTGCGGAATGGGGATGGTCGGGGCCCGGGTAGACCTTGAGCTTGCGGTACATGGCGCTGCCGAGCTTGGTCTTCGGCAGCATGCCGCGCACGGCCTCCTCCACTAAACGGATTGGGCGGCGACGGCGGACAACCTTGGCGCGCTCTTCGCGCAGCCCACCTTCATAGCCGCTGTGCTGACGGTAAATTTTCTGCTCCTCTTTGCGGCCGGTCAGCTTCACACGATCCGCATTGACAATCACGACGTGATCACCGGTATCGATGAACGCCGTGTACATCGCCTTGTGCTTTCCCTGAAGCAGCTTCGCTGCCATCGTGGCCACTCGCCCCAGTACCTGATCGCCAGCATCGATAACGTACCAGCCTCGTTCGATATGTTTGGGAGTCGCAACAAACGTACGCATCAATATCGATGCCATCAGTGCCGATCTCTCTCCGCGTCACCACGACAACGGTAAACCCAAATCATACGAGGCTTTCTGGCGACTGTCAAGCTACGCAACACGCGTTGTGCGCGCCGTCGCTGCACAGAACGGCGAGTTCGCGTATCGAAGGCCCTGGCTGTTGCCGATAGACGGGCGGGGGGCACCCTCCCGCAAATGAGGGGCCGTCTGTGTTCAGGATCTGTCTTGGGAGGCCGTAGTTTTGGCGACGAAGCGTAAGTTCAAGTTGGACTTCAGCCTGACCAGCTTCAGCCTGTTGAGCAAGCCGAAGGCCGTGGTCGGTCTCGACATTGGATCGAGCGCCGTCAAGGCCGTCGAAATGAAGCAGGCAGGGAAGGGTTACAAGGTCGCCGCGTTCGGGAGCGAGCCGGTTCCTCCCGATAGCATCGTTGACGGCGCGATCATCGATGCCGGTGCGGTGGCCGAGTCAATCCGCCGCGTCTTCGAGCAGAAGGCCTTCCGCACCAAGGAAGTGGCGGCGTCGCTGTCGGGCAATGCCGTCATCGTCAAGAAGATTTCCTTGCCGGTCATGACGCCCAGCGAGCTCGACGAATCGATCTATTGGGAAGCGGAGCAGTACATCCCTTTTGACATCCAAGACGTCAATCTCGACTACCAGATTCTCGATGGGGGGGCGGGTACCGACGCGAAAGGCACCATGGAAGTGCTCCTGGTGGCCGCGAAAAAGGAAAAGATCGCGGACTACACGGGCGTCATCTCGCAGGCGGGGCGGGTGCCGGTCGTCGTCGACGTGGACGCGTTCGCCTTGCAGAACGCGTTCGAAGTCAATTACGGGTTCGAACCCGATGCGGTCGTCGTGCTCCTGAATGCCGGCGCCAGCGCCATCAACATCAACATTCTCAGCGGCGGACAGTCGGTGTTCACCCGTGACGTGTCAATTGGCGGAAATGCCTATACCGAAGCCGTTCAACGTGAGCTGAATCTGCCGTTCGATGCCGCAGAGCAGCTCAAGCGTGGGACGCCGGTCGATGGCGCGTCGTTTGAAGACGTACGGCCGGTGTTGCGGGCGATGACCGACAACGTGCTGCTCGAGGTCCAGAAGACGTTCGACTTCTTCAAGGCGACAGCGGCCTCGGATCGCATCGACCGGATCATGCTGAGCGGCGGAGCCTCGCGCGTCGATGGCTTTGCCGAGATGCTGCAGGATCGATTTGGCACTGAGGTCGAGGATTTTGATCCGTTCAAACGGATCGCCGTCGATCCCAAGAAGTTCACCGAGGGACAGCAGGAGTTGATGGGCCCGACAGCCGCTGTTGCGGTTGGACTTGCGCTCAGACGGGCGGGTGACCGGTGATCCGCATCAACCTCCTTGCCGTCGATCGCGAGCGCACCAGGCGCAAGGCCAAGTTCCAAACGGCCCAGAAGGTCACCATCGGGTCGAGCCTGATCCTGGTGGCCGCCGCGCTGATTGTCGTCTGGTGGTGGTGGGCACTGGGAAAGGCGTCGACGGAGCTCGATCAGCGCATCGCCGATGCCGAACGCGAGACCGCCCGGCTCCGATCCCTGATTCAGCAGGTGGCGCAGTTCGAGCAGCAGCGGGCGCAGCTCCAACAGCGAGTTTCCCTGATCGAGCAGCTGCGGAAAGGGCAGAGCGGCCCTGTCCATATGCTGGATCAGCTCAGCCGCGCGCTGCCCGAGACGATGTGGTTGACGGATTTGAAGCAAGCCGGCGACGACGTGACGATCGACGGACGGTGCACATCGCTGACCGCCCTGTCGGACTTCGTCGCGAACCTCGAGAATTCGAACTATTTCGCGCGGCCTGTTGAGATTGTCGATAGCCAGGTCGAAGGGGCGACGCAGGAACGTCCGAGCGACCTGATCAAATTTACCGTCAAGGCGAAGTTCGTGCAGCCAAGGACGTAGGAAGGCTGAACGCTACATATATGGATCTGTCGCTGAACAAACTGCCGTGGTACGCACAAGTTGGAATCTTTGCGGTCCTCGGGCTGGGTGGTGTGGGCGCCTTCTATTACTTCTACGCCGCACCCATGCAGTTGGAGATGGCGGAGCGTGAGAAGCGGTTGGCCACGCTGCGGGCGGACATCAATAAGGGGATGACCACCGCAACCAAGCTTACCGAGTTCCGCGAAGAAGTGACCAGGCTGCAGGGGCGCCTGGACAACCTCAAGGCGGTGCTGCCCGAGCAGAAGGACGTGGCCGATCTGCTCCGGCGGATTCAAACGCTGGCCACACAGTCGAATCTGACGATCAAGGGATTCAAGCCCATGGGTACGTCGACCAAGCAGCTGCATGCGGAGTGGCCCATTGCACTCCAGCTCGACGGGACCTATCACAATCTGGGGATGTTCTTCGATCGCATCAGCAAGTTCTCGCGAATCATTAACGTGAACAATATTGCGATCAAAACAAAAACTGGCGGCGACGTCGGTTCGACGATTAGTGCCGAGTGCATCGCCACCACATTCGTGCTGCTCGAACAGAAGCCTGGTGCCGCAGCACCGGCGAAAAAGTCGTAGGTCAGGGGATGCGCGCGTTAGAAACCGATCGAACAGTAAGAGTTGCCGGGGCGCTGGTGTTGGCGGCCGTGGTGTCGGTCGTGCCGGTTGTCGGCCAGACGCCAGCCCCGCCAACACCAGCCGCTCCTCCGGCTTCGACAGCGCAAACTCCGCCGACGACTCCGCCCGTGGAGAGCGACGCGTACAGCTACAAACCGGACGGGCGGCGCGACCCATTCGTCAGCTTGCTCTCTCGCGGCGTCGAGCCGGGGACCGTGTCCAGGGGCTCGATTACGGGTATCAATGGTCTGACAACCGCGGAGCTCTCAGTGCGAGGCATCGTCAACGCCAAGGGCCGTTACATCGCCATGGTGCAGGGTCCGGACACCAAAACCTACATTGCGCATCCCAACGATCGTCTCGTTGATGGCGTGATCACGCGAATCACCGCGCAGGGGTTGGTCATTCTGCAGGAAGTCAACGATCCGCTCTCACTGGTGAAGCAGCGGGAGGTTCGCAAGAACCTGCGATCTGCGGAAGAAGGCAAATGAAACCACTCGGCACACGTCACACGGTCGTATTTCCGGGCTTGCGCAGCAGGTCGGTCGTCGCAGGCGTTCTCGTGAGCATGTTGTTGCACGCGATCGCGGGAGCTCCGGGCGTCGCGCGGGTCCGTGCCCTTGCAAGAGACTCGCGTGAGGCACGCGCTCTCGGACCACAGCTGGTCGCGGTATCGGCCACGCTCGGCGTGCATACGACGAGCATCACGATCGAGGCTTCCGATCCGGTGCCGTACGTGATGAGTCAGCCGGATCCGTTTACGGTGGCAGTCGACCTGCGGAACACCCGCGTTGACGGCGCCGCCAACAACATCTCGGGCCGAGTCGGGCTGGTGGCTGGTGCCTCACTCGAGCGGGCGACCATGTCGGACGGCGTTCCTTCAGCGCGCATTCGACTTCGATTGACTGACGCCGTTTCTTACAACGTTCGCAGCGCTCGGAACATCATTGTCGTCGAGGTTGGCAAGCTCACGCCGGCGAGCGCGCCTGTTCCGGGCGGCAGCGCCGCGGCCGCGCTGGTTCCCGCTTCAACGGTGGTCGCGCCTGTGCCGGTCAAGTCAGTGCTCCCAATCGCGACCGAGTTGAACGATATCAGGACGTCCCTTGATGTGGAGGGAGCGATTGTCACGTTGTCCGGTAACGGCCGACTGGCGGCGGGCCACGTCGAGGAACTCCGTGATGCGTCTCCTCGCCTCGTCATCGAGCTTCCAAATGTCATCCCTTCTGTGCCCGCGCAGATTGACGTTCGGCAGGGCCCAATCGAACGCATCAGCGTCAGTGTCGCGAGCCGGAAGCCGCTTCTGACCCGGGTGATCCTCGACCTGAATCGACGCGCCCCCTACTGGGTTCAGCCGCCAGAAGATGACAGCAGCGAGTTCCGAATCGTCGTCGAGAATCAACCAGACACGGCCGCCAACAAGCCTATTTTTCGAGCGCAGATTGGGGTGCGCGAGACACCTCCACTCGAGCCGATGACCGCCCTGACGCTGCGCAAACCGGCCGGTGACGCGGCCCCGCTTCCGGCCGTTGCGCCCGCAGCGGACGTGCCACCAGCCGTACGCAGTGTGGCGGCGACAAATGTACCGGCCACGCGGCCACCGCCTTCAACGACGACGGTGATGTCTGCCGCTTCCGCGCCGCCAGCCGCGGCGCAAGCACCTGCGGCTGCTGTACAACCGCCGCCGCAGACACCGGTGCCGACCCCGCTGTACCTGCGGCGCCGGCCGCGACGCAAGTGCCGCAACAGGCACCGCAACGGACGCAGCAAGCGCCGGGGACGAGCCAGGCACCCCCGGGAGCTCCAGGACGAAACTATTCGGGGAGCCCGGTCACCCTGGATTTCCAGGGCTCGGACCTGCGGGCCGTGCTCCGGACGTTCGCAGAAATCAGCGGTTTGAACATCGTGATCGACCCGGCCGTGCAGGGCTCGGTCGACGTCGCGCTCCGCGATGTCCCTTGGGATCAGGCGCTCGATATCATTCTGAGAGCGAACAAACTCGATTGGGAAGCCGACGGGACGATTATCCGGATCGCTCCGGTCAATGTCTTGTCCGCGGAAAAGGATGAACGGCGGAAGCTGCTGGAAGCCCAGCAACTGTCCGGTGAACTACTGGTGCGCACGTTCATGTTGAGTTACGCCAAGGCCGAAGACTTGGTTCCGCTGCTGACGCGCGCGGCCCTGAGTCAGCGCGGGGAAGTGCAAGTCGACAATCGAACCAACACCATCATCATCAGGGATCTTGGCGAAAAGCTGCAGACCGTGGCCGACCTCATCGGCACGCTCGACCGTCCGCAGCCGCAGGTAGAGATCGAAGCGCGGATCGTACAGACGACCCGCGAGTTTGCGCGGAACCTGGGCGTCCAGTGGGGATTCAATGGGCGAGTGGCGCAGGACATCGGGAACAACACCGGCCTGGCGTTTCCGAACACTGGAAGCCTCTCGGGTCGGACCGGCAACATCCAAGGTCCACAAACGGGCGAGCAGAACCGAAGTCCGGTGTCGGCGGTAAACCTTGGGGTCGAAGGAGCCAGTTCCGCCATCGGTCTGGCGCTTGGCTCGGTCAACGGTGCCTTGAACCTCGACGTGGCGTTGTCGGCGCTCGAGCGATCCGGTCAGGGCCGCTTGCTGTCGACGCCACGAGTGTCGACACAGAACAATGTTGAAGCGGAGATCACGCAGGGAGTTCAGATTCCCATCCAGACGGTTGCCAACAACACCGTCACGGTCTCGTTCAAAGATGCTGCGCTGACTTTGAAGGTCACGCCGCAAATCACGGCCGCTAACACCGTGATCATGCGGATTGCCGTCGAGAATGCTTCTCCGGACTTCAGCCGCGCGATCAAGGACATTCCCCCGATCGATACACAGCGCGCCATCACCCAGGTGCTGGTAAGCGATGGTCAGACCACCGTCATCGGTGGCATCTACGTGAGTCGCGAGCAAAGCGCTGAGGATCGCACGCCGGGCCTGCACCGACTGCCGCTGCTCGGCTGGCTGTTCAAGCGCGAGTCGCTCCGTGATGAGAGTCGGGAGTTGCTGATCTTTATTACGCCGCGAATCGTCAAAACGTGAGGTAAAGGAGATATGTCAGTGAATATTCATAGGGCAGCAGGACGCCTCACGGCCCTGTGTGTCCTCGCTGCACTAGCACTGGGTTCGGTGTCGTGTGGAGATGCGTCGCGGAGCGGACGAGCGCCGGCGACCCTGGTCATCGATCAGCTGACGGCCTCGTCGGGGGCCAATCCAGCGTCGTTCGGCAACACACTCGAGTCGGATGTCGTGACGCACGGATCGATCTTTGCCGACAGCGGGTCGGCCGTCATGTATTTCATCTTGAAAGACAATGCGGACCCGACCAATGCCGCCGTGCCCTCGGTCGTCAACCGGATGAAGATCACGAGATACCGGGTTGTGTACCGGCGCGCCGATGGACGTAATACGCCGGGCGTTGACGTGCCGTTTCCGTTCGATGGCGCCATCACAGCCACGATCACGCACGCCACGAGCTCGGTAAATTTCACCCTCGTACGCGTGCAGGCGAAGATAGAGGCTCCGCTGGCAGCACTCGCAGGTCAAGGGGGCGCAATCGCAATCTCAACGATTGCTGAGATCACGTTCTACGGTGAGGACCTGGCCGGCAACGAGTTTCAGGCGACGGGATCGATATCGGTTAACTTTGCAGACTGGGCAGACCCGGCGGCCGGCAGTTGATGTTTGAAGCCGGCAGGGATAGAAAGATGACAAATTTCGGCGATCATAAAAACAGGGTCAGGGGACGAGTCTGGGCGCAACTGGTAGGTGTGACCATGGTGGCAGCGCTTGTGAGCGGCTGCACGCTCGACGATGTGTCCCCGCCGCCGCTGCAAGGACCATCAGAGCTCGGATTGTCCCTCGCACTGTCGGCCATTCCAGATGTGTTGTCGCACGATGGTGCTTCCCAGGCGCAGATTATCGTTCAAGCTCGCGACGCAAACGGGCAGCCTGCGCGTAGTGTGACCTTCCGCGCCGAGATCCAGACTCCTAGCGGCGAGCTCGTTGATTGTGGAACCTTGTCAGCCCGAACGCTCACGACCAACGGGGACGGCCGTGCGACTTTCATGTACACGGCGCCGATGTTCAGCTGTGACCCGTCAAGCGACCTGGTGATCATTCGAGTCGTTCCGTTCGGCACGGATGCTGCGAATACCTTCGCACGAAGGGTGAACATCAGACTCGTGCCGCCGGGAACGGTCAGCGCGGGGGGACCCACGCCTGCGTTCACCATCAATGGATCAGACCTGACGACGACAATCAGTCCATTCGTGGACGTCACGTTCGACGCGTCGACCTCGCGGCCTGGACCTGGCGCGGCCATTGTCTCCTATGCATGGAACTTTGGTGACGGGACGACAACTGGTGGTCAATTAGCCGTCCATCGGTTTTCTCCGGGGTCGTACACAGTGCGACTGACGGTGACGGATACGAACAATCAGAGCCGGACAATCGCGCGCGCCGTGACCGTCGAGGCCGGGGCAGGACCAACGGCGTCGTTTGTGTTTTCACCGACGGCACCAGGCGTGAATCAGCCGATTGTGTTCAATGCGTCGGCATCCACGGCCGCTGCTGGCCGCACCATCGTGAGGTACGATTGGAACTTCGGCAGCGGAGCACCGCAGAGCGGCGTCACCGTGACCAAATCGTACGACGTGGCGGCCACCTACAACGTCGTCCTCACAGTCACCGACGATGTGGGGCAGACCGATAGCGAGACGAGAGCGGTGCAGGTGGCGACGACGTCGAACGTGCTCACGGCGGACTTCACGTTCTCACCGCTCAATCCGACCAATAATACGCAGGTGAATTTCAACGCATCGGCGTCGCAGCCCGCCGCCCAGATTACGAATTATGCTTGGGACTTTGGCGACGGCACGGTGAGCCTTGCCAATACGACGCCAACGATCAGTAAGACATATACGGTAACGGTAGGCACGACGTTCGTGGTACGGTTGACGGTCACCGACACTGCGGGGCGGACGTCCACCATCACAAGGAACGTGCAGATTACGTTCCCCTAACACGCTGTCGTGCCTGAGAATCCGCGGATCGAAGAGCTTCGACGACGGGTCCAGAAGGACCCGTCGTCGATTGCGTTTGCGCAGCTTGGCGAGGAGTACCGGCGCGCCGGGAACTTCGACGAGGCGATCTCAACCTGCCGAACTGGTCTCAGCCGCCACCCGGATTATCTGTCGGCCCGTGTGACGCTGGGTCGCGCGCTCATTGAAACCAATCAGCTCGAGGCGGCCGAAACCGAATTGAGCCATGTGCTCGGCTCGGCCCCGGATAACCTCGCGGCGCTGCGCGGCATGGCCGACATCTATCACCGCCGGGCTGAGCTGCCAAAGGCGCTGAAGTTCTATCGCCGGGCGCTCACGCTGGCTCAGAACGATCCGGAGCTGGAGCAGACGGTCGAAGACATCGAGCGGGCGCTAGGTCCGGTGATCGAGTCGGATGAAATCCCGGGTGGGCTGTCCTTCGCGCAGATCACCGAAGAACTGTTCTCGATTGGTCCAGCGCCCAAGGCTGCCGAGCCAGACCGACGGGCAGCGGTGGGACACGCGAGCGCAGCCGACGAGGTCAGTTCGAAACCAGTGTCAGGGCTGCCTCCGCTTTTCACGACACATGTCGATGAAGGTGTGCACGTGAAAGACGCCGACCCTGCGCCGTCGACGATCCCGGCCGAGAGTCGTGACCGTGCGGCCCTGCCGGCTCTCGAGGCCTTCCTGGACGCGATCGAAATGTCCCGGCGCCCCTCTGGTTGATCGGGATCCGCCCATGGCTTCCGCAATTCGCGACAATCTGGCCGCCCGTCACCTCTCCGTCCGCGATGCGCTTCAGAGCCGGACGCTCGATGCCCTGGTGGTGACGAGTCTTCCCAACATCTTCTATCTCACCGGATTCAGCGGAACGGCTGGCATCTTCGTCCTCACGGCGAACAAAGGATGGCTGCTCACGGACTTCAGGTATGTCGCAGTCGTCGAGCGGCTCCTCGCCACGAGCGATGCGTGGCCAGACGCCGCGCATGTGCGGGTCGAAAGTTCGTACGATGAGGCGCTCGCCGTGCTTCTCAGGGACCTCGGTGTTCGCCGTGTCGGGTTCGAAGCGACGAATTTGTCCGTCAGCCGCTACCAGTGGCTCAGCGCGCGCCTGTCGGCCAGCGACGATGCTGGCAGCAAGGGCTTGCAATTGGTGCCAACAGAAGGGGTCGTGGAACGGGTTCGTGTGCGCAAGGACGCACGCGAGATCGCGACGCTGCGCACGGCGGCGAATCTGCTCTCGGAGGTGGCGCGGGACGTGTTGCGCACGGTACAACCTGGGCCAAGCGAGCGTGAACTGGCGGCGGTAATCGACTACAAGCTCAAATCGGCGGGTTTTGCGCGCCCGGCTTTTGATACGATCGTCGCCGCCGGGTCGAATGCGGCCCTCCCGCATGCACGGCCCGGTGGGCGGCGGTTACATACTGGTGACCTGGTCCTACTGGACTTTGGCGGCGTCTACGACGGATACTGCGTCGACTTGACACGGACCGTCTGTCTCGGACGGCCCGACGAGGAGATGCACCGTGTGTACGATTCCGTCGCGCAGGCGCAACGGGCTGCGATGGCGCTCGTGGCGCCAGGCGTCCCGGTTGCCGCCGTTGACGCCGCGGCGCGCATGGTGCTGACAGAGCGAGGCCTGGGCGAAGCGTTCGGGCACGGTCTGGGTCATGGGCTTGGGGTCGAAGTGCATGAGGCGCCACGCGTAGCACCGCGTCGCCCTGCGTTACTGACACCGGCTCCCGACGCGGCGTTTGAGTCAGAGATGGACATCATTGCGGAGGGGATGGTGTTTACGATCGAGCCGGGTGCCTACGTGCCTGGCTGGGGGGGTGTTCGGCTGGAGGATGACGTGCTCGTGACCGCCGATGGCTGCGAGGTGCTGACCGACGTTCCGCGGGAACTGATGGTGTGACGTCGAATCCGAACGCATGAAGAATCAGGACGAGATCAAAGAGATCCTGGAAATGATGCGTCAGCACGAGCTCACCGAATTCGAGCTCGAGCGTGACGATCTGAAGATCAGGATCAAGAAGAGCGGGACGGTCGCACCAGTTCCAGTCATCGCGGTGACACAGCCTGCCATACCGCAGGCGACCCTTCCCGCGTCCACCGGCTCACGTCAGACCGAAACAGCGGCTCCGGAAACCGACGAGCCCGGCCAGATCGATGGCATCGAGCTGGCAGTCGTCAAATCGCCGATTGTGGGCACCTTTTATCGTGCTTCCGAGCCCGGCGCCCCCAATTTCGTAGAAGTGGGTGATACGGTCCGCAAGGGCCAGGTGCTGTGCATTATCGAAGCGATGAAGCTGATGAACGAGATCGAGTCGGAGTACGACGGCGAGATTGCAAACGTCTACGTCGACAACGGTCTGCCCGTGCAGTACGGCGAGCGGCTGTTTGCCATCAGGGTGAAATGACAGATCGTTCGGTTCGTTCGAACCGTTCTTACGGCGTACATAGCGCAGGCCTTTAGGCGTGCTTGAAGGGTCCAGGTCGGGGTGAGGTTCGGATCGTTCACGAAGCGGATTGTCGCTGCGAAGTACGCCGAGCGCTGAAAGCGCGAGGTACAGGTCGCGGGGGTGGGGCCCCGCGACCGACTAATTAATGTTCAAGAAGATTCTGATCGCAAACCGGGGCGAGATTGCGCTGCGCGTGATCGTGGCGTGCCGTGAACTCGGCATCAAGACCGTCGCGGTGTACTCCGAGGCGGATGAGAACTCCCTGCACGTGCGGTTTGCAGATGAAGATGTCTGCATCGGCCCTGCGCGAAGCGCCGACAGCTATCTGAATGTGCCGGCAGTCATCAGTGCCGCCGAGGTGACAGGCGCCGATGCCATTCATCCCGGCTACGGATTCCTCTCAGAAAGCGCGTACCTGGCCGAGGTGTGCGAGGCGTGTCACATCAAGTTCATCGGCCCCGATCCGCACGTCATCCGTCTGATGGGCGATAAAGCGCGAGCCCGACGCGCCATGAAGAAGGCGGGCGTGCCGGTGCTGCCAGGTAGCGAAGGGCTGGTCGAAAGTGAAGAACAGGCGCTGAAGCTCGTGAAGGACATCCACTACCCCGTCATCGTCAAAGCGACGGCCGGTGGTGGGGGACGGGGTATGCGTGTCGTTCGCGCGGCCTCAGAGCTCGGCCATGCGCTCAGAACGGCGCAGCGCGAGGCGGAGGCGGCGTTCGGCGTTGGCGATGTCTACTTGGAGAAGTATGTCGAATCGCCGCGGCACATCGAAGTGCAGGTCATGGGCGATCACCATGGCACCGTGATTCATCTTGGTGAGCGTGAGTGCTCCATTCAGCGGCGTCATCAAAAGCTGCTCGAGGAAGCTCCGTCGGCGGCGTTGACCGAGAAGCAGCGGCGCAAGCTCGGAGGCGTGGTTGTTGATGCCGCGAAAGCAGTCCAGTACAGCAATGCCGGGACCTTCGAATTCCTGATGGATCGCGACGGCCGGTTCTATTTCATGGAAGCCAACACCCGGCTGCAGGTCGAGCACCCCGTCACGGAAATGGTGACGGGTTTAGACATTGTCAAAGAGCAGATCCGGATTGCAGCTGGCGAGCGCCTGTCGCTGAAGCAGGGTGATGTCACGTTCACTGGCCACGCGATCGAATGCCGCGTCAACGCTGAAGATCCGGAAAGCTTTGTGCCCTCGCCCGGGCTCATCGACGTCTTCAACCTCGGTGGTGGGCCGGGGGTTCGCGTGGATACGGCCGCCTACGCTGGCTGCACGATCTCCCCGTACTACGATTCGCTCATCGCCAAGGTTGTCGTTCACGGACGAGATCGACAGGAGGCCGTTGCGCGGATGCGGCGTACCCTGGAGATGTCCGTCATCGAAGGTGTGAAGACAACGATTCCCATGCACCTGCGTATTCTTCAGGATCCGGACTTCATCGCAGGGCGACTCAGCACCTCATTCATGGAGCGGTTCGGCAAGCGTGACGACAAGGGACGACTCGCTCAGGCCGTGTGAACGCTCCAGCATCCCGTCCAGCAGTGCGGCTGCCGCCGCTCAACGCCATTCTCGATGACGATGTCGCCCGACGAGCGGGCTGGGATATGGGTGAGTTGACCCGTGCCTGTCTGGCGGGAGGCGCCCGCTTTCTGCAGGTTCGGGCCAAGCACCTTGCCAGCGGGCCCTATCTCTCGTTGTGCGAGGAGGTCGTGAAGTTGGCGATCCCCTACCACGCCATGGTCATCGTGAACGATCGGGGGGACCTGGCACGTCTCTGCGGCGCCAACGGTGTCCACGTCGGGCAGGAGGATCTGACGCCACGAGAGGTGCGCGTGACCATCGGTCATGCGGCAGTCATTGGATTGTCGACGCACACGGTCGAACAGTTGCGAGCTGCGGGTGCCGAACCGATCGACTACGTTGCCGTCGGACCGGTGTTTGGGAGTGGCACGAAGGAGACTGGTTACGCACCGGTCGGCCTCGAGCTCGTAAGCCAAGCAGTTCACCTCGAACGCGAGGACGCGGCGGTGTCACGACGGCCCGGGCGCCCGATTGTGGCGATTGGCGGAATCACGCTCGATCGAGCGCGAACGGTGATTGACGCGGGGGCAACATCGGTTGCTGTGATCTCGGATCTGCTGGCGACGGGCGATCCCGAAGCGCGCGTGCGAGAGTACCTCTTCGGAGGCTCGAATAGCGGCGGCTCCCGTTTTCGGCTTTGCGTTAGAATCGGAGACCTATGACCGCGCGGTTATTGGAAGGTGCGCCCGTCGCACAGCAGATTCGAGAGGAACTTCGTGATCGCGTGGCGGAGTTCACGCGTCAGGCGGGACGTCCACCTGGATTGGGCATCGTCCTGGTCGGCGACGACCCGGCGTCGGAGATCTACGTTCAGAGCAAGCTGAGAGCGGCCAAAGAGACGGGATTGCGGGCGGATTTTCAGCATCTTCCTTCGACCGCCTCGCTGGCCGAGGTCCTGGCCGCTGTCGAGCGTCTCAATCTCAGCGACGCCCATGACGGAATCCTCGTTCAGGATCCGCTGCCACCCGCGATCGCAGCCGGGACCCGAGCCATCTTCGACACGATCGTTCCGGAGAAGGACATCGATGCATTTCATCCTGTCAACGTCGGTCGGCTGTCGCAGGGACGTGCCACGCTGGCGGCGTGTACACCGTCGGGCATCATCGAGATGCTGGTCCGATCAGGGATTCGTCTCGAGGGAAGTCGCGCTGTGGTGATCGGGCGCAGCGACATCGTCGGGAAGCCCATGGCAATGCTGCTCTTGCAGCGCGACGCAACGGTCACCATCTGTCACTCGAAGACAAAGGATCTGCCAGGTGTCGCGGCCGAGGCCGACATTCTGGTGGCCGCGGTCGGCCGCCCGGGCTTTGTCCGGCGATCGTTCGTCAAGCCGGGTGCCACCGTAGTCGATGTGGGAATCAACCGCATCACGGATCCGACGATCGCGAAGAACCTTCTTGGACCGGATAGCCCGCGGCTTGGGAATCTCCAGCGCCGCGGCTCGCTCGTTGTCGGCGATGTGCATCCCGAAGTCGCCGATGTGGCGGGCGCGCTCACGCCCGTGCCAGGCGGAGTCGGGCCGCTGACGATTGCCATGCTGCTCAAGAACACTCTGCTTGCCGCCGAGGCACGCCTCCGCGCGGCGAGCGGGACGCCAGCGTAAAAACAGACTGGCTTCCAACTTCTGTCTTCTGTTTTCTACCTTCTAATGCTGCGCGCAGCGCTGACAGGCGGCATCGCCACCGGAAAGAGCCACGTTCGCCGCCGGTTCGAAGCGCTCGGAGTCGGAACCATCGACTCCGACACGCTGGTCCATCAGGCATTGAGAGCCGGGACCCATGCAACATCCTCCATTGCACGGAGGTTTGGTCTTGAGGTGATCGCTTCGGATGGTTCCGTCGATCGTCCGAAGCTGGGCGCTCTGGTCTTTGCGGACGCTGAGGCCCGCCGAGACCTGGAGGCGCTGGTGCACCCGATTGTCTATGCCGCTATTTCGGAGTGGTTCGACAAACGTGAGCGTGCCGGCGATCGGCTGACGCTGGCCGATATCCCGCTACTTTTCGAAACGGGGCGGGAAAAAGACTTCGATGTAGTGATCGTGGCGGCATGCAGTCCGGACGAACAGATTCGACGGGTCATGTCACGGGACGGATTGTCGGCGGAGGCTGCGCGTCAAAGAGTGTCAGCACAGATTCCCATCGAGGACAAACTGAAACGTGCCGACCATGTCATCTGGACTACGGGGAGCCTTGAGGAAACGGACCGTCAGGTGGATCAGGTTTATCGACAGCTGACCGAGAAGAGGTGATGACAAGGAGTCAGTCTCCTGTCTTTTCAGAGTTCGTGTTCTTCCTTTGCGGGTGCAATGCGCTCCTCAACCAGCGTGTTCCACTCATGACAGTGCGGACATTGCCAGAGTAACTCGTCGGTGCGGTACCTGCATCGCAAACACACGTGCGGATCGCGGTAGAAGACGGCATGGCGCGTCAGTTCCATGTAGCGTTCGACGCGCGGGCGAGCGAAATCGAGCTCGGAAAGCACTTGCCAGATCGCTTGATGCAGGGACAACGCATGCGGGTTGTGCGTGAGCGCGTCGAAGAGCAAGGCGAGCGCTGCTTCGGAGTCGGCTCTTACCGCCAAATGACGCGAGAAGGCGAGCCTGGCTCTCCAGTCTTGAGGATTGGCCTCGATGAGCCGCCTGCAAAGCTGGGCAAATCGGGCCGAGCCGTTCAGCCGCGCGTACGCCGACTCGAGACGATCGAACGCCAGGTACGCCCGCTCCGGTACGACGTCGACGGCCCGTTCCCACAAACTGATGGCATCGGCGACTTTGTTTTGCGCGAGATACACATCCCCAAGATTCAGGTAGGCCGGGACGACGCGAGAATCGAGATCGATGGCGGCTTGAAACCTTGCTGACGCCGCCGCATGATTCGATTCCCTGAGCGCTTTGAGTCCCAGCTCGTTTTCGAGGAACGCGAGAATCGCCTCGTGTCGACCTTTCTCGGCCGGTATGGCCGACGTTGCCAGCGACCGGCGAATGTTGTACGCCTCCAGCCATTGGTGCTGGTCGGCGTGCAGTTTTTCGAGATTTGCCAGTGCATGTGGATTCTTGGGATCGAGTCGCAGCACCTCGGTGAACGCCTCGAGGGCCCGATCCACGAAGCCACCGCGTTTGAAGTCGAGTCCCAGACACAGCAAGACGTGAGCCTGCTCGAGCTTGCGAAGCTTCGGCCGCTGGAGGAGCGCCTGATGGATTCCAATCGCCCGGCCGACCTGCCCCTTCTCGCGGTACAGGTTGCCGAGCATGACGTGCACTTCGAGCGCATCGCCATAGAGCGCAGCCGCCTTGCTCAACTCGTCGATGGCCAGATCGACCTGATTCGAGACGAGAAAATCGAGCCCGAGCAGGTAATGGGGCGACTCGCGACCGCGACGACGATCCACGATGCGCCCGTCGGCGAGCTTGTACCGCTCCCAGGCTTTTCCAGCGGCGAGACCCACAAGCAACGCGAGGAGCGCCGCAAGGAGCGTGGTGTAAGCGCCCATGCCGCGGCCCGCTAAATCAGCTCGGTTCGCCAGAGGTCGTGGAGGTGGACCACACCCTCCACGGCGCGGTTTTCGTCGACGACCACGATTGCCGTAATTTTCCGCTGCTCCATGACGTTGAGCGCCTGAGCGGCGAGTGTCGACTTGGGGAGTGTGACGGGGTTGCGCGTCATGACCTGGCCGGCCAGCTGGTCGTGGATGTCGGTGGCGTTGCTCATGTGCCGGCGAAGGTCACCATCGGTGATGATCCCCACCAGGAGACCGTCCTTGACGACGCACGTCATGCCGAGGCCCTTGCTCGACATCTCATAGATGACGTCCCGCATTTTCGTGTCGTCCTGGACAATCGGGACCTGCGGCCCGCGGGCCATCAGCTGCTCGATGCGAAGGAATCGCTTGCCGAGTTTCCCACCGGGGTGAAGATTGGCGAAATCCTCCGGCTGAAATCCCTTTTCCACGAGAAGCGTCATTGCCAGTGCGTCACCGAGTGCCAACATGGCGGTCGTGCTCGCGGTGGGTACCAGATTGAGCGGACAGGCTTCCTCGCTGACGTGGCAGTTCAGCGTGAGGTCCGCCGCGAGTCCAAGGGGTGAGCCCGGAAAGCCGGTGATCGCAATCAGGCGGGCACCGAGCCGTCGGATCGACTCGAGCAGACGCAGGATCTCGTCGGTCTCGCCGCTGTACGACAGCGCCAACACCACATCGTCTGTCTGAATGACCCCCAGGTCGCCGTGGATGGCCTCGGCCGGATGGAGAAAGAAGGCTGCCGTGCCGATGCTCGATAACGTCGCGGCAATCTTGCGGCAGATGATCCCTGACTTGCCCATGCCCGTCACGATGACTCGGCCGCGGCATTCGAGAAGCACGGTGACGGCGGCATCGAACCGTCCGTCCACGCGATCGAGCAACGCCAGAATTGCGGCCGCTTCGGTTTGCAGGACCTTCCGGGCGAGGTTGAGGTCGGCCATGCCGGTTCAGTGAACCTCTCGGCTCGCCGCGTCCACCCGGACGAGACGTGCGAGCAACGGATCGAGCTGGTCCAATGCGAGGGCATTTTCCGCGTCGCTAGGGGCGACGGAAGGATCGTCATGCACTTCGACGAACACGCCGTCAACCCCGGCAGCAACCGCTGCCGCCGCCAGGGTGGGAATGAACTGAGCCTGCCCGGATGTCCTGCCGTCCCCCGCGCCTGGCAGTTGCAGGCTGTGGGTCGCATCGAAGACAACCGGGAAACCCAGCTCGTGCAACTGCGGAAACGCCCGCATGTCCACGACCAGGTTGTTGTACCCAAAACTGACGCCGCGCTCGGTCACGAACACGCGTTGATTTCCCGAGGCGGTGACCTTCTCCACCGCAAAACGCATGTCGCGCGGCGAGAGAAACTGACCTTTCTTGATATTGACGGCACGACCTGTGCGCGCTGCGGCGACGATGAGATCGGTCTGGCGCGACAGAAACGCCGGAATCTGCAGCACGTCCGCCACTTCCGCCACACGTTCGGCCTGTCCGGGCTCGTGGATGTCGGTGAGAATGGGCATTCCAGTGCTGGCTTTGATTGCGCGCAGGATACGAAGTCCTTCGTCGAGTCCCGGCCCGCGGAATGAACGGAGCGATGTGCGATTGGCCTTGTCGTACGACGCTTTGAACACGCACGGAACACCACGCCGGCGGGCGACCGACTGCACGGCCCTGGCAACCTTGAGCGCATGCTCTTCGCCCTCGATGACGCACGGGCCGGCAATCAGCACGAGCGGATGCCCGGCGCCCATCGTAATGGACGCAATTTCAACCGACGACACGGGGGACATTATAGATAGGAGAGGTTAGGAGGGGTTAGGAAGGGTTAGGCAAGGTTAGGAGGGGTTTCCTAACCTCGCCTAACCCCTCTGACACCGCCCAGTTCTTCCTGTGTGACGGTCTTGTGCTTGTACGCCGCTTCGACAAACGCCGCAAAGATGGGGTGCGGCTTCAGCGGTTTCGACCTGAACTCGGGGTGAAATTGAACGGCAAGATACCAGGGATGCTCGGGAAGCTCGACGATTTCCACGAACTTGCCATCGGGAGAGCGGCCGGAGATCCGAAGTCCTTTGTCGGTGAGCGTACGTTCATAGAGGCAGTTGAACTCGTAGCGGTGCCGATGCCGTTCGTACACGAGCGATGTGCCGTAAATGCGACTTGCGAGTGAACCGGGTACGAGCTCACACGCGTAAGACCCGAGCCGCATCGTACCACCGAGTTCGTCGACGCCCAGGAGGTCGCGCAGCTTGTAGATGAGCTTGTCTGGAGTGTCCGGTGCGACCTCGGTCGAGTCGGCATCGGCAAGCCCACAGACGTTGCGCGCGTACTCCACGGCTGCCCATTGGAAGCCGTAGCAGATCCCGAAATAGGGGATGGCGCGGTCTCGAGCGACCTGTGCCGCCTTCATCATCCCGCGGGTTCCGCGAACGCCGAACCCACCTGGTACGAGGATCCCATGTGCACCGACTAACAGCTGTTCACCGCCCGGTTCCTCGAGTGCCTCGGCTTCGACCCAGTGAATGTTCACTTTGACGCGGTTGGCAAACCCGCCGTGGTACAGAGCTTCATTGAGACTCTTGTATGAATCTTCGTACCCGACATACTTGCCAACCACGTGGACGTTCAACTCCTCGACGGGATTCTCAATCCGATCGACGAGATCTTCCCAGGCCTGCATCCGGGGTTCGGTTTCGGGCAGTCCCAGATGTTTCAGCACGATTCGATCGAGGCCTTCGGCCGCCAGCACGGTCGGCACTTCGTAAATATTGGCAACATCCTTCGCGGTGATGACAGCTTCTTCATCCACGTCGCAAAACAGCGCAATCTTTTTCTTGATGTCCGGGGGCAGGAATCGATCCGTCCTGCACAGAAGGATATCTGGTTGAATGCCAATCGACCGCAAGTCGCGAACGCTGTGCTGGGTTGGCTTGGTTTTCAGCTCGCTGGCGGTACCGATGAAAGGCACGAGCGTCAAGTGAATATAGAGCGTGTTCTCGCGACCGACGTCCTGCCGGAATTGTCGAATCGCTTCGAGAAAGGGCAGGCTTTCAATGTCACCCACCGTGCCCCCGATTTCAACGAGCACGATATCGACATCCTGCGCGACGGTGCGGATGCTCTCCTTGATTTCATTCGTGATGTGGGGAATGACCTGAACGGTTCGTCCCAAATAGTCTCCACGGCGCTCTTTCTGGATCACAGACAAGTAGATTTTTCCCGTCGTCCAGTTGTGCTGCCGGGTCGTCACCGTACTGGTGAACCGCTCGTAGTGCCCAAGATCCAAATCCGTCTCGGCCCCGTCATCGGTGACATACACCTCACCGTGCTGGTAGGGGCTCATCGTGCCGGGATCGACGTTGATGTAGGGGTCGAACTTCTGAAGGGTCACTTTGTAGCCGTGGCCTTCGAGCAGGCAGCCGATTGATGCCGCGGCGAGCCCTTTGCCGAGCGACGAAACCACACCACCGGTGACGAAAATGAACTTGACCGGCTGCCCGTGCTTGTTCTGCATAACTGCGCTCACGAGCGGGCTCCGGCCGCCATCAGCTGGCGAACCCGCTCCAAATCCTCGGGCGTATCGACGCCGATGGAGTCATACGCCGTTTCCACGGCCAGAATGCGATATCCGTGCTCGAGGGCACGAAGCTGCTCGAGCGCCTCGGCTCGCTCGAGCGGCGTTGCTGGTAAGTCTGCCAGCGTCAACAGAAACTCGCGTCGATACACGTAAAGTCCAATGTGCTTGTAACAGAAGGGACGCGAATCGTTGTGCGCGACATGCGGCGAGCCCGCCGACGGATCCCTGACGAATGGAATAGCGGATCGAGAAAAATAGAGGGCAAATCCCTGTCGATCGACCACGACTTTGACAACGTTGGGGTCTCGCGTCTCGGCTGCTCGCTCGAACCGTCGCCTGAGCGTGGACATCACGAGTGAAGGATCGTCCAGGAGCGGGCTGAGCGCCTGCTCGATCATCGTCGGCTCGATGAGCGGTTCATCACCTTGTACGTTGACGATGAGCTCGTGGTCGAGGGTTCGTGCCACCTCCGCGAGACGATCCGTTCCAGACTGGTGGCTGGTGGCCGTCATGCGCACGAGTCCGCCAAATCCGCGCACTGCATCCGCAATGCGGTGGTCATCCGTAGCAACAATGACACCGTCCAGCACCTGACAGGCGGCCGTTCGCCGATAGACGTGCTCGATGAGGGGCTTGCCGGCGAGCTCGGCGAGAGGTTTTCCAGGGAAACGCGTCGACTCGTATCGAGCGGGGATGACAGCAATCGTTCGGTTGTGCGATGAATGGTCAGAGCAGGCAGATCCGACGGGGTGCACGACGAATAGTAGCACAAGTCCCGGCGAGTGATGCTACCATCACGAGAACGAGGATGACTCCGAAACGCGCGGCGGCATGGCTCGGAGGCAGCATGCTGTTGGCGGCGTGGCTGGCCGCGGCGGCCGCACCGTCATTGGAGCCCGTCTCGGAAGTGGAACCCGATAACCGGCGCGTATCGGAACCCGATCGCCAGGTGCTGATGCTGGCCGCCGAGGCCGAGCGTCTTCGACAGCGTCTCAATATCGTCGCTGTTCGACGTCCGGTCACGCGCAATCTTTTCGAATTTGCGTCAAAGACTCCGCAAGCTGCTCCGACACCCCAGAGTGTCCTGACACCCGTGCTGACCGTCCCGATTGCTCCTCCCGTGAAACTGCTCGGCGTCGCCGAACATGGTGTTGAAGCCAACCCCCGCCGTACCGCCATTCTCACTCTGAATGGAGAACTGTTGCTGGTGCAAGAGGGAGAAGCCTTTGGGGGGCGTTACCGGCTCGCGCGCGTCGGAGCCGACGCCGCGGAAATCGAAGACACGACTGACAGCAGCACGTTCAGTATCGCGCTTCAATAGCCTTCACGTCCTTTTGCATTCAAAGCCGTTCGTTGAAGAATCACGGGACGCGGATCCTCGTGGATAAACACTGATCTGTTGCGCGTATACGCGCGACCAAGGCAGCACTTTGCCTGCTCTGTAGGCGACCGGCCGCGCCGGAGGCGCGCGTGGAAGGGGAACGATCGAGGAGAAAAGCGCAGCAAGCCGGGGAGTCCAGCGCTTTTCTCCTCGATCGTTCCCCTTCCACGAGCCTGGCAAGCCAGGCTGCCGGTCGCGCGGTCCGCGCGGATCGTTGATCCGTGTAATCCGCGTCTCGGCTTCGTGCCTTCGTGGTTCATGAAAACGCCGCGGGGGGCAAAAGCCACCGCGCTACAAACGTACGCAGCAAGCCGACCGGATTGCGGGCACTGCACGAATCTCCTGCAAGGCTTGCTCGGTGATCGATCCGTTCGTCGAGCCGTCCGCGTCCTCATCGATGTTCACGACGCCGACCGCGCCGTCGGGCCCGCGACCGAGCGCGAAATTGGCGATGTTGACGCCGTGTCGGCCGAGAATGCTGCCGACCTCGCCAATGACGCCCGGCTGATCCCGATTCGAAATGAGCAGCAGTGTTCCTTCGAGCGGTGCTTCGATGTCCACGCCACCCATCTGCACGAGCCGCAGGCTCCCGTTCTCGAACGCCGTGCCTTCGACCCATCGCTCGCCGCTGCTCGTCTGCAGCTTGACCGAGATGAGATTGGTAAAGCGCCGCGGGCGCGTGCTGCGCGACTCGACCAATTCGACGCCGCGCGCCGCGGCAATCGCGCGCGCGTTGACGGGGGTGATCGACGTTGAAAGGATCGGGCGGAACAGACCCACGAGGACGGCGCTGCCAAGAATCTCATTGGTGGAAGTGGCCAGCTCTCCGTAATACCGCACGCCAATCGCCTGGGTCCGGGCCTCACCCATCTGGCCAAGCAACGAGCCAAGCCGCTCGGCCAGCATGAGATACGGCTGCAACCTCTTGTACTCCTCGAGCGACAGAGACGGGAAGTTCACCGCATTACGAATGATGCCGTCTTTGAGAAAATCGCGCACAGCTGTCGCCGTCTCGGTCCCGACCAGCTCCTGGGCTTCTCGTGTCGAACCGGCGATATGCGGCGTGGCAATGACTTGAGGCATCAAGATGAGCGTCGAGTCAGTCGGGGGCTCGATGTCGAACACGTCGAGCGCCGCTGCCGCGACGTGTCCCGATTCGAGAGCGGCTCGCAGGGCCGCTTCGTCGATGAGATCGCCGCGCGCGGTGTTGACGAGTCGCACACCCTTTTTGCATTGGGCCAGGCGGTCGGCGTTGACGATACGTCGCGTCCCGGGCACCGAGGGGATGTGAAGGCTCAGGTAATCAGCGCGCTGGAACAAGGTATCGAGCGGGACGAGATTCACGCTCGCGTCCGCCGCGATCTGCGCAGCAATGAAGGGATCGTGCGCGATGACCTCCATTCCAAAGCTGTGCGCCCGGATAGCGACTTCCTGTCCTACGCGCCCCAGGCCTATCAGGCCCAGCGTCTTGCCCCGTAGCTCACCACCGACGAAACGATTTTTCTCCCATTCGCCACGCTTCATCGAGGCGTCCGCGCCTGGTACGGCTCGCGCCACGCCCAACATCAGGGCCATCGTGTGCTCGGCAACGCTGATGCTGTTGGCTCCAGGTGCGTTCATGACGACAATGCCCCGGGCACTGGCGGCGTCAACGTCCACGTTGTCCACGCCGGTACCGGCTCGAGCCACCACGCGCAGTCGAGGCGCGGCATCCATGAGGGCTTTGTCGACTTTCGTGGCGCTGCGGACAATCAACGCGTCGGCATCGACGAGAGCCGACACGAGAAGATCCGATCGCCCGTCTGGCTTGATCTCCACGCTCCAGCCGGGCAAGCGGAGCGGTGCGACGGCGGATTCGGGAAGACTGTCAACAATGACAATTTTCATTGTGGAGAGCGACGGATGTGGTCGCGTGCGAGTCGGAAGGTCGCACGACTCGTGTCGAAAACGCTGATAGTATAATCCGCCGTCGCCGTCATCCTGAGCCGTGCCGCCCTTTGACGATGGTTAGCGGCTCTCGGTCGCGTCGAAGGGCCGCAGGACGATCGCCTCACGATGGTGCAATTCGCTAGTTTGTTCCAGTTAGTGGCCCGCGTCGCCCAACACGCGATCCTTTTCCACAGAGTTTTCCACAGTTTCTGTGAATCGTTCGTAGACAGCCGCAGGGGCGTGACCTAAACAATGTGGACCATTGACCACTGAAAGAAAAGGAGCTGGCATGAACCGCAAAGTCACGGTGGTGGGATCGGGGAACGTCGGCGCAACTGCAGCGCGCAGCATCGCCGACAAGGAATTGGCCGACGTGGTGCTGGTGGACATTCTCGAAGGTGTCCCACAAGGCAAGGGGCTCGACATTCTCGAGGCCTGCCCGGTCGAAGGGTCGGATTCCCGCGTCCTTGGCACGAACGACTACGCGGAGACTGCCAACTCAGACATCGTCGTCATCACCGCAGGTTTGGCACGGAAGCCTGGCATGAGTCGCGATGACCTCTTGATGAAAAACTACGAGATCATCAAGGGCGTAACCGAGCAGGTCGTCAGGCATTCGCCCCAATGCATCATCATTCCCGTGACGAATCCGCTGGACGCTATGTCACAGGTTGTCTACCGTGTCAGCAAATTTCCGCGGGAGCGTGTCATTGGGATGGCGGGCGTACTCGATTCCGCGCGCATGCGAACGTTCATCGCCATGGAGCTGAATGTCTCCGTCGAGAACGTCCATGCGTTCGTGCTTGGCGGTCACGGTGACACGATGGTGCCCCTGCCGCGTCTCTCCACGGTCGCCGGTGTACCAATTACCGAACTCTTGTCGAAAGATGCGATTGATCGCATCTCGTCGCGGACGGCGAATGGGGGCGCGGAAATCGTCAAGCTGCTCGGGTACTGGCAGTGCGTACTACGCACCCGCATCATCGGTGGTCGAGATGGTCGAGGCAATCTTGAAGGACAAGAAGAAGATTCTTCCGTGCGCGGTCTATCTGCAGGGCGAGTACGGCATTACGGGCCTGTTTGTCGGGGTGCCCGTGAAGCTCGGTGCCGGGGGAGTCGAACAGATCTTCGAGATCAAGCTGAGCGCCGAGGAGCAAACAGCCCTCAACAAGTCCGCGGCTGCCGTCAAAGAGCTGGTGGATGTGATTAAAGTCTAGATAGGGCGGGTAGGGAGGATGAGGCGGATGGAGCGATAGGGAAGATCGCAAAGAGAAGAATCCCCCTTATCCCCCCTTTCGTACGGCCCGCAGGTATTCCCGGTTCAGTTTCGCGATGTTCGATATCGGGATCTCTTTTGGGCAGACGGCCTCACATTCGCCTTCGTTAGAGCATGTGCCGAACCCTTCCCGATCCATTTGCTCCACCATCCGAATCACTCGCTGACGACGCTCGACGTGGCCCTGAGGCATCAATCCCAGGTGAGAAATCTTCGAACCGGTAAAGAGATGTGCGGCCGCATTCTTGCACGCCGCGACACAGGCGCCGCACCCGATGCAGGCCGCCGAGTCCATCGCCGCTTCCGCGGTATCCCGCGGGATCAGGATGACGTTGCCGTCAGGTGCGCCACCCACGTTAACCGAGGTGTACCCTCCCGCTGCGATAATGCGATCGAAGGCTGAGCGATCGACGATCAGGTCTTTGAGAACCGGAAATGCTTTGGCGCGCCATGGTTCGACCGTAATCGTGTCGCCATCCCGAAAACGGCGCATGTGGAGCTGACATGTGGTCGCACCTGGATCCGGCCCGTGTGGCACGCCGTTGATCACGAGGCCGCAGGCGCCACAGATACCCTCGCGGCAATCTGAGTCGAACGCGATCGCGTCCTCGCCCTTCCTGATGAGATGCTCGTTTACGACGTCGAGCATTTCGAGGAACGACATATCCGGCGAGACGTTGGGCGCCGCATAGTCGACGAGGCGCCCGGGCTGGCTCGGGCCAGGCTGCCTCCAAACCTTCAACCGCAATGTCATGTTCGCCATTCAGCGTTCAAATCTCCGTAAGGTTCCACGAAAGTCCAGAGCCGAGAGTCGAGAGCCGAAAAGTCTATTTGTAGCTCCTCTGCGACGGATGGACCTCGTCGAATGTGAGCGGCTCTTTGTGGAGGACCGGCTCGCCTCCTACACCTCTGAATTCCCATGCCGCAACGTAGCTGAACTGGTCATCGTTGCGTCGCGCTTCGTTGTCGGGTGTTTGAAACTCCTCGCGGAAATGTCCTCCGCAGGACTCTTCCCGGTGGAGGGCATCACGAGCCAGCAGTTCCGCAAACTCCATGTAGTCCGCTACTCGACCCGCGTAGTCGAGTGATGGGTTCAGATTGTTTCTGTCTCCCGTCACGTTGACGTCGTGCCAGAACTCGTCGCGGAGACTTCGAATGCTCTGGAGTGCAGTGTGCAGGCCCGCGCGCGTGCGGGCCATACCAATGAAATCCCAGGAGATGGCCCCGATCGCACGGTGGAACTCGCGAATGGTCCGCTTGCCTTTGACGGCCAGCACCTTGTCAATGCGTTGCTGCGCCGCTGCCGAGGCCTCTCGGAACGAATCCTGGTCGGTCGTGACCGCTGGAAACGAGGCGCTCGCCAGGTAGTGTGCAACCGTATACGGCGCGACAAAGTAGCCGTCCGCAAGCCCCTGCATGAGCGCGCTTGCCCCAAGACGGTTGGCACCGTGGTCGGAGAAATTGGCTTCGCCAAGCACGAAGAGGCCCGGCACGGTGCTCATCAGGTTGTAGTCGACCCACAAACCGCCCATCGTGTAGTGCACGGCAGGGTAGATGCGCATGGGAACCTTGTACGGATCCTCGTCGGTGATGCGCTTGTACATGTCGAACAGGTTCCCGTAGCGTGCGCGAATGAGGTCTGCGCCAAGACGCTGAATCGCGTCTGAAAAATCGAGGTACACGGACAGCCCCGTATCACCGACACCACGTCCTTCGTCGCAGACGGCTTTCGCGGCCCTGGAGGCGACGTCGCGCGGCACGAGATTGCCAAAGCTTGGATACCGACGCTCCAGGTAGTAATCCCTGTCTCCGTCGGGAATTCGATCGGGCGGGCGACGATCCCCTTTGTTCTTGGGTACCCACACGCGGCCGTCATTGCGGAGGCTCTCGGACATGAGCGTGAGCTTTGACTGGTGATCGCCGCTGACCGGGATGCATGTGGGGTGAATTTGCGTGAAGCACGGGTTGGCAAACAGCGCGCCTCGCTTGTGTGCCCGCCAAGCTGCTGTCACATTGGAGTTCACCGCGTTGGTCGAGAGGTAGTAGACGGTGCCGTAGCCGCCAGTACAGAGGAGGACCGCATGGCCTTCGTGCCGTTCCAGTTCACCCGTAATGAGGTTGCGGCAGATGATCCCGCGAGCCTGGCCGTTGACGACGACCAGATCGAGCATTTCTCGTCGCGGAAAAAGCATGACGCTGGCCGCGTCCACCTGCCGCATCATCGACTGATAGGCGCCGAGCAGCAATTGCTGCCCGGTCTGTCCGCGCGCGTAAAACGTACGCGAGACCTGAGCGCCCCCGAACGATCGGTTGTCCAGCATCCCTCCGTACTCCCGGGCAAACGGCACCCCCTGAGCGACGCACTGGTCGATGATGTTGACGCTGAGCTGGGCGAGCCGATACACGTTCGCTTCGCGGGCTCGGTAGTCGCCTCCCTTGACCGTGTCGTAGAACAGGCGGTACACGCTGTCCCCGTCGTTCCGATAGTTCTTTGCCGCGTTGATGCCGCCCTGGGCGGCAATGCTGTGCGCCCGCCGTGGGCTGTCGTGGATGAAGAACGCCGCAACGTTGTAGCCCAGTTCGCCGAGTGACGCGGCCGCGGACGCGCCGGCCAGACCGGTTCCCACCACCAGAATTCGGTACTTGCGGCGATTGGCCGGGTTGACCAGCTTCTGCTCGAACTTTCGCCGGTCCCACTTGCCGGCAATCGGCCCGCCCGGAATTTGCGAATCGAGCGTCATGACCGGCCCCCGAGGAAGTGTGCCCAGATGGGAATGATGAAGAAGCCTGCGGCAATGATCACCGCAAGTGCCCAGCCGATGCGCTGGATCTGACGTGACGTTCGGTTGTCGCCGGTTCCGAGCGACTGAAACGCGCTCCAGAACCCGTGCCACAGATGGATCCCGACAATCAGAACAGCAATTGCGTAGAAAGCCACGGTGACCGGATTGCTGAACGCTTCCATCTCGAGGCGATAGAGATCGCGGATGCTCTGACCGGCTGCGTCAAAGTCATAATGCGGCCCGTACTTGAACCCTCTCACGTGGATGATGACGAAGACGAGGGTGAATAATCCGGTCCAAATCATGGTCGACGATGCCAGGCTTTTGCGACTGGCGCCTCCTGCCCAGTCCTTGCGGCTGTAGCCAAGTGGTCGCGCCGCACGATTGTCCATCGTCGCTCGAACGGCTTTGAAAATGTGCAACAGGAAGATGGCCAGCAACCCCAGCTCGACGGGCACGATCAGAGGGTTGCTAATCAGTTTGTCTGAATAGGTGTTGAAGATTTCAGGCCCAAGAAAGACCATCACGTTCCCGGCCAGGTGGAGGATGAGATAGGCAAAGAGCGCCAGCCCCGTAAGGGCCACCAGAACCTTGGTGCCGACCGACGATGTGAGAAACGATGACCTGGATGACATGGGGAGCTCCGCTGGCAGTTTGGAAGCGGCGCTCGATGTCACGAAAGAAGAAAAATGAAGAATGCAACTGAGGTAGCTGTGCGTCCCTGGACTCACGGCTACAGTCATCGTGGGCGCCGCGTGCTGAGAGGATTGTACTGTTCGGTCGCAAAACGGCGCAAGCCGGCTTGACGCATGGGTCGGAGCCGAATAGGATTCGCACGCCCTCGAGATTTGGATCCTTCGTGAAAATACACGAATACCAAGCCAAAGCCATCCTCACACGGTACGGGGTTCCCGTCCCGCCTGGAGAGGTTGCGTTCACTGCACCGGAAGCTGTCGAGATTGCACAGCGACTCGGCGGCGGAACCGTCGTGGTCAAAGCTCAGATTCATGCAGGTGGTCGCGGTAAGGGCGGCGGCGTCAAGCTGGCGCAGTCACCGGAAGAGGCGGGACAGCTCGCCCGAACGATGATCGGGATGCGGTTGATCACCCATCAGACTGGTCCTGAAGGGCGGATCGTCTCGCGCGTGCTGGTCGAAGCTGGTCTCAAGATGACGCGTGAGCTGTATCTCGGTCTTGTTCTCGATCGCGCCGCGGCGCGGCCGGTGCTGATGGCGAGCCCGGATGGCGGCGTGGACATTGAACAGGTGGCGGCCAAAACACCGGAGCGGATCTTCAAGGAACACATCCATCCTTCGACCGGGCTCGCACCGTTCCAGGCACGCAAGCTGGCCTTTGCGCTCGGGCTTGACGGCTCCCAGGCTCAGAAGATGGTGAAGCTGATGAGCGCGGTGTACGAGGCCTTTCTTCGCACCGATGCCTCGCTCGTGGAAATCAATCCGCTCGTGGTGACCGCATCTGGAGACCTGCTGGCACTCGACGCCAAGATGAACTTCGACGACAGCGCGCTTGGCCGCCATCCAGACTTGCGCGAGCTGAGAGACCTGAGTGAAGAGGATCCGCTCGAGATTGAGGCGTCGAAGTTTTCGCTCAACTACATTCGGCTCGACGGCTCCATTGGCTGCATGGTCAATGGGGCCGGCCTGGCGATGGCCACCATGGACATCATCAAGCTGGCCGGCGGCGCCCCCGCGAACTTCCTCGACGTCGGTGGCGGCGCCAACGCCGAACAGATTCGCAATGCATTCAAGATTCTGATGTCCGACGAGAACGTGCGGGGCGTGCTCATCAATGTCTTTGGCGGCATCCTCCGCTGTGATGTGCTCGCGCAGGGAGTCGTGGCCGCGGTCAAGGAACTCGGCGTCCGAGTGCCGATCGTCGTACGGATGGAAGGGACGAACGTTGCCGAGGGGAAGCGGATTCTCACCGAAAGCGGTCTCAACTTCTCGACTGCGGACTCGATGGATGAGGCGGCGAAGAAGATAGTGGAGCTCAGCAGCAACTAATGGCCATCCTTCTCGACAAATCCACACGCTTGCTCGTGCAGGGGCTGACTGGTCGCGAAGGAGCTTTTCATGCCGGTCAGGCTGTGGCCTACGGCACGACGATTGTTGGCGGCGTGACACCGGGCAAAGGGGGAACCAAAGAAGGCGAGTGGCCTGTATTCAACACGGTTGCCGAGGCCGTTCGCGAGACTGGTGCGAATGCCTCCGTGATCTTCGTCCCTCCGGCGTTTGCTGCCGATGCCATCATGGAAGCGGCCGACTCGAACCTTGGTCTGATTGTCTGCATCAGCGAAGGCATCCCGACACTCGACATGATGCGTGTCATGGCATTCCTCCAAGGAAAAAGCAGCAGACTTATCGGTCCCAACTGTCCAGGTCTCATCTCGCCCGGCAAGGGCAAAGCCGGCATCATCCCCGGCCACATCTGCAAGGAAGGCCGCGTGGGCATTGTCTCCAAAAGCGGTACGTTGACGTACGAGGCCATTCATCAGCTGACAGGCCTGGGGATCGGACAGTCCACGTGCGTTGGTATTGGCGGCGACCAGCTGATTGGCACGTCGTTCATCGACGTGCTGACCCTCTTCGACAAAGATCGGGAAACGGATGCGGTTGTGATGATTGGTGAGATTGGCGGCACAGCAGAGGAAGAAGCCGCAGCATTCATTCAGAAGAGTTTCAAGAAGCCGGTCGTGGGCTTCATTGCCGGTCAGACCGCCCCGCCAGGACGTCGCATGGGTCACGCGGGTGCCATCATTGCGGGAGGCCAGGGCACGGCCGCCGAAAAGATGGCGGCGCTCACGGCCGCCGGCGTGACGGTCGTTCGCAGTCCGGCTGAGATTGGAAAAGCGCTCGCAGCCCGCCTCTAAGTCCCGTCCCCGATTGTCGGCTCGCCTTTGCACGCTCCTGCCGATTCGGGCATGACGGCTCAAGCCAAAGTTGAAATTTTCGTACAGATTTGGGCCGTTTCCAGCCGATAGAGTCAGTAAATGCGTGCGGGGCCACATGTTATAATGAGGAGCGCTTGAGCGAACCGCCTCAGCTTGGGATCGTCCACGTTGAACCCACGCGCGGAGATCGTCAAGTAGTCCTTTTCTTCCAAGCAGTTACGCTGACGAAGGAATATTGATGTCACCGACTGATCTGGCTCTGCAAGAAATGGTTGCCAAACGCTCCGGCGAGCGGGTGGTCAACGACTTCAGCCTCCAGGTGGCGACCGTGAATGGCTCGGGCAGCCAGACGGCAAACCTGGTTCTGCTGCGGTCGATTTTTCAGATGGGTGTGCCGGTGTCGGGCAAGAACATGTTCCCTTCGAACATTGCCGGCCTGCCAACGTGGTTCACGATTCGGGCCAACAAACACGGCTATGTCGCCCGGAAGAAGGAGGTCGACTTTCTCGTAGCCATGAACGCGGAGACGGCCCGGGAAGATGTGCTGACCCTCGAGCCAGGGGCCGCCTGCGTGTATGACGAGCCATTGAAATTGAGCGCGCTGCGGAACGACCTGACGTTCTATCCGGTGCCATTCGACAAACTCGTCGCTCCGGTCTGTCCGGACGCGAAGCTGCGTCGCCTCGTGCGTAACATGATTTACGACGGCGTGCTGGCCAAACTGCTCGACATCGACATGGCGCAGATGGAAAAAGCGCTGAGCAAGCAGCTTGGTAAGAAGGCCAAGGCCGTCACGTTGAACATGGGGGCTCTGCAGGCGGGTTGGGATTTCGCCGAGAAGAACCTGCCCAAACAGGATCCGTTTCGAGTCGAAACGATGAACAAGACGGGTGGCATGATTCTCATCGAAGGGAATGCCGCCGCCGCCATCGGTTGCATGATGGCAGGTGTCACCGTCGTGGCGTGGTACCCGATTACTCCGTCCTCGTCGCTGGTGGAAACCCTCATTACCTACATGCGGAAACATCGCATGGACAAGGAGACCGGCAAGGCGACGTTTGCGATCGTTCAGGCTGAAGACGAAATCGCGTCGCTCGGCATGGTCCTCGGTGCTGCCTGGGCAGGCGCGCGCGCGATGACCTCGACTGCAGGTCCCGGAATCTCCCTCATGTCCGAATTCACTGGTCTCGGCTACTACGCCGAAGTACCGGCAGTCGTGTTCGACGTGCAGCGCGTCGGCCCTTCGACAGGGCTCCCAACGCGGACGGCGCAGGGCGACCTGTTGTCCACGGCGCTTCTATCACATGGCGATACGAGACATCCGCTCCTGTTCCCCTCGTCGGCCGAAGAGAGCTATGTCATGGCCATGGAGGCCTTCGATCTGGCCGAGCGCCTTCAGACGCCGGTGTTCGTGATGATGGACCTGGATCTCGGCATGAACACCTGGATGTCGGATCCCTTTACCTATCCTGACAAGCCGATCGATCGCGGCAAACTGCTCGACGAAGCGACCCTCAAGCGGATCGGGGAATGGGGCCGGTACAAGGATGTGGATGGTGACGGCATTACCTATCGAACGATCCCGGGCGATGGCATGCCGGCGTATTTCGCGCGCGGATCGGGTCACAACGCTCGCGCGGCCTACAGTGAGCGGGCCGACGACTACGTGAACAACCTGGATCGGCTGGGTCGAAAATTTGACACCGCGCGCAAGTACCTGCCGAAGCCGATCGTCGAACTCAATCCCCAGGCTCGCATTGGCTTTATCGGGTACGGAACGAGCCATTGGGCGATTACGGAAAGCCGGGATCAGCTTCGGAATGAAACGGGCGTCGAGACCTCGTACCTGCGGCTCAGGGCGTACCCCTTCTCGACCGAGCTCACGGACTTTATCGACCAGCATGATCGGGTGTACGTCATCGAGCAGAATCGCGATGCGCAGGCGGCCGGCCTGATGCGACTCGAGTTCAAGCCGGAGCACATTGCGAAGATCCGTAGCGTGCTTCATTACAACGGATTACCGATTGACGCCCGGTCGATTACCGACGATGTGCTGGCGCAAGAGGGCCACGAAGTCGCTCGCCGGACGAAGATTCCAGAAGCGAGCGGCTCGGCGGGGGTTGGCGGGGAGTAACTGGCAAAGGACGAACGTCGCGCGGGGGCTTTAGCCCCCGCGAACCGAATATGATGGATATGCAGCTATGACTATGACGGCGCCCCCTCCGGGGAAGAAAGTCAATCGAATCGGTCTGGAGCTCCAAGCCTATCGCGGCAGCAAGACCACGCTTTGTGCGGGGTGCGGCCACAACTCCATCTCCGAGCGCATCATCGATGCTTTCTACGAGATGGGCGTCGACCAGCGACGGGTCATCAAGCTTTCCGGGATCGGCTGCTCCAGCAAGAGCCCGGCGTACTTCCTGAGCGGTTCGCACGGTTTCAACGCCGTGCACGGTCGGATGCCGTCGGTCGGGACCGGCGCCATGCTGGCAAATCAGAAGCTCATCGCCATTGGCGTGAGCGGTGACGGCGACACCGGGGCCATCGGGATCGGGCAGTTCGTGCATCTGATGCGTCGCAATCTGCCGATCATCTACATCATCGAGGACAACGGCTGTTACGGGTTGACGAAGGGCCAGTTCTCGCCCACCGCCGACCTGGGGTCGAAGCTCAAGAACGGCGTCCTGAATGACCTGCCCCCAATTGACACGTGCGCTCTGGCCATCCAGCTGGGTGCAACGTTTGTAGCCCGGTCGTTTTCAGGAGACAAGAAACAACTGCTCTCGTTGCTCAAGGCCGCACTCGCTCACCGCGGCACCGTGATGCTCGACGTGTTGTCACCGTGCGTAACCTTCAACGATCATGAGGGGTCGACCAAGAGTTACTCCTACGTCAAGGACCACGACGAACCGGTCAATGAAGTAAGCTTCGTGCCGTCATTCGAAGACATTGCGGTCGACTATGAGCCGGGTTCTACTCAGGAAGTCACGCTTCATGACGGGTCGAAGCTGTACCTGAAGAAGCTGGAAGAGACCTATGACCCCACCGACAAGCTGTCGGCTATGCGTCGTCTGCACGAAACGGCCCGGCGAGGAGAGTTTGCGACGGGATTGATCTACATCGAGCCCGATCGCGATGACTTCATGACGCTGTTGAACCTGGTCGACGAACCGCTGGCAACCCTGCCATTGTCGAAGATACGGCCGCCCAAGGCTGCGCTCGACGAAATCATGGAGAGCCTGAGGTAGTCGGCAGACTCCATTCTCTCTGCAGGACTGCACGTGGTCACACCCCGAACCGCTGAGGGCAAGCAAATCCAGCTCGACCAAAAAGCTTTGGACGATCTCAAGGCACGCCTGCGAGGTGATCTGCTGCTTCCAGGTGAGCCTGCGTACGATGACGCGCGATCGGTCTGGAACGCGATGATCGATCGGCGACCCGCCATGGCAATCCGGTGCCGTGGCACTGGCGATATCGTGACGGCCGTTGGATGCGCGCGCGACAACGGCCTCGCGTTGTCGGTCAAGGGCGGCGGCCACAATATTGCCGGCCTGGCTGTTTGTGATGGCGGCCTCATGCTCGACATGTCGTATGCTCGCGGAGTGTGGGTCGACCCCACGGCGCGCACGGCACGAGTGCAAGCGGGCTGCCTGCTCGGCGACGTTGACCGCGAAACGCAGCTCTACGGCCTGGCAGCGACACTGGGATTCGTCTCCAATACGGGCGTGGCGGGATTGACGCTCGGCGGCGGATTCGGATACCTGTCGCGGAGGTTTGGCTGGACGTGCGATACCGTGACCTCGATGGATGTCGTGACCGCCGACGGGAGTGTCCTGCGGGCCAGCGAAAAAGAGAACCCCGACCTCTTCTGGGGACTCAGAGGCGGCGGTGGCAATTTCGGGATCGTTACCAGCTTCGAATTCGAACTCAATGCCGTCGGTCCGGAAATCCTGGGGGGAGCGATCGCGTGGCCCGCGACGGAAGCTCCGAGAGTGCTCGAGTTATTCCGCACACTGATGGCGGACGCGCCACCCGAGCTGACCTGCGTGGCCGCGCTCCGCAAGGCGCCGCCTGCGCCGTGGCTGCAGCCCGGCATCCACGGAAAAGACATTGTCGCGCTCTTCGTGTGTTACTCGGGACGAGTCGAAGAAGGGGAGCGGCTCATCGAGCCAATCAGGAAGCTCGGTGCGCCGGTTGGAAACATCCTTCAGCGGCGGACCTATGTTTCGCAACAGGCCCTGCTCGATGCGACGCAACCGAAGGGTCGACGCTACTACTGGAAGTCTGAATACCTCCCAGAACACAAGCCCGAACTTCTGAGTAAGGTTGTTGAGCATGCTGCGGCCAGCCGCTCGCAGCATTCGGCGATCGTCATCTTTCCGTTCGATGGCCCGCTGAACCGCAAGGAAGCGGGTTTCTCCCCGGCAGGAAACCGTGACGCCGTGTCCGTTATCAACATCACCGCCTCGTGGGAGAAGGCGGATGATGATGCCGATAACATCGAATGGGCACGATCGGCGTGGCGAGACCTTCGACGCTTCTCCACAGGCGGAACCTACGTGAACTTCCTCACCGAGGAAGAGGGCACGGATCGGATCAAGGCCGCGTACGGAGCCCATTACGGCCGGCTGACCGAGCTCAAGGCAAAGTGGGACCCGACCAACCTGTTTCGAACGAACAAGAACATTCCGCCGGCGGCTGATCACTTATAATTGCCGCCGCGATGGAAAAGACGCTTGCCCTGATCAAGCCGGACGCCACAGCCGGCCGAAACGCTGGTGCGATCATCCAACGCATCGAGAAGGCGGGGTTCACCATACGGGCGATGAAAATGATGCACCTGTCGCAGGCGCAGGCCGAAGGGTTCTACGCGGTGCATCGTCAGCGTCCGTTTTTCGGCAGTCTGACCGAGTTCATGTCGTCGGGACCCATCGTCGCGCTCGTCCTCGAGGCGCCAGATGCCATTCGAAAATGGCGCACGGTCATGGGGGCCACAGATCCGGCGAAGGCGGAGCCTGGCACGATCCGCAAAGACTTTGCCAGTTCGATCGAGCGAAATGCCACCCATGGGTCTGACGCCCCGGAAACGGCAGCGTTCGAGTTGGGCTATTTCTTTTCGGGTGCGGAATTGATGGAGTGAAACAGTGGTGGGTGGTCAGTGGCAAAGCTCTTGATTGTTGCCGGGCTCGTGCTCGTGGGGCTTGGCGTCGCCCTGCTGGCCGGATTGCCGCTAGGGCGTTTGCCTGGCGACGTCACCGTGCAGCGCGGCTCCTTCACGTTCTACTTCCCGCTGGCCACCTGCATTGTCGTGAGCCTCGTTCTCACGTTGCTCTTCACGCTCTTGAGGCGCTGATACTGGTGACACCGAGCGTCCACGCTCGAAGCCGAGGTCTTTGACGCACGGGTGGGCCCGCGCGCGAGTGAATCATGGCGATTAAGTCGGACAACTGGATCAAGAAGATGGCCCTCGAGCGCGGGATGATCGACCCGTTTGTCGAGAACCAGGTGCGCTCGGGGGTCATCTCCTACGGCCTGTCCTCCTACGGCTACGACATCCGCGTGGCCGACGAGTTCAAGGTGTTCACGAACATCAATACGACGGTCATCGATCCCAAGAAGTTCGATCCACGGTCGTTCGTGGATCTAAAGGCCGAAGTGTGCATCGTGCCCCCGAACTCGTTTGCGTTGGCCCGGACCGTGGAGTACTTCCGGATCCCCCGGACTGTCTTGACGGTCTGCCTGGGCAAATCTACCTATGCGCGGTGTGGAATCATTGTCAATGTGACGCCGTTCGAGCCAGAATGGGAAGGTACGGCCACGCTCGAAATCTCCAACACGACGCCGCTGCCCGCGCGGATTTACGCAAATGAGGGCATTGCACAGGTCCTGTTCTTCGAGAGCGACGAGCCCTGTCGGGTCTCCTACAAGGACAAGCAGGGAAAGTACCAGGCTCAGCGCGAGGTGACGCTGCCGCGCATTTGACGCCGCTCGGAAAACCGTAGTAAAAATTGACCGGATTCGTGGTCCCAGCCAGATGGCTCGCGACGTATATAGTCCAACTATAGATGGATAAACTCGTCGAGGGAGAAGTCGCTCCACGCGGCTCTCTGGCAGCCACACCTGCCTACGCCGTCCAGTTCTTTTTGATCCCTTTAGCGGTTGTCGCGGTCACGGTGCTGGTGTATCTGGGGTTTCGGAGTCTGGTGACCGACGAGCGCTCGGCGCAGGAGTACCTGGCGGAGATTCAAACTGGGGGGAGCAGCCGCCGCTGGCCGGCGGCTTACGAGCTGTCCCGGTTGATGGCCGACTCGGAAGTTGCCAAAGATCGGACACTGGGCCCCGCACTCGTCAAGGCGTTCGAGGCGTCCAAGCAGGACGACCCACGGGTTCGTCGATACCTCGCGCTGACGATCGGGCGTCTCGCGCCGCCATTGCCCCCCGAAGCGGTGCCGGCGTTGACAGCTGCACTGAGCGATGCCGATAGCGAGACCGTGATCAGCGCCATGTGGGCGTTGGGATCGCTTGGCGATCCATCAGTGGTTCCGCGGCTCGAAGAGATGTACGCGTCGGCCGATTCTGGTGTGAGGAAGATGACGGTCTATGCGCTGGGCGCGCTGCCTGGCGACAGCCAACGACGTGTATTGGCTGCGGCACTGAACGACCCGGTGCCCGACGTTCAGTGGAACGCCGCAGTGGCGCTGGCCCGACACCAGAATCACGAGGGAGTACCCGTGCTCGAGCGGATGCTCGATCGCGAGTATGTCGAGCGAAGCGTGAAACGGACGATGACTCCCGACGCGGAGGTAGACCCGGTGGGAGAAGTGATGATCGAAGCGCTGAGGGCCATTGCGGCGCTTCGCGAAACATCTCTTCGTCAGCAGGTGACAAGCCTGAGCCGAACCGAACCCAGCTTGCGGGTCCGGCAGGTTGCAATGGAAACGCTGAAGGCCTTGGGTCCCCCCTAGGGATCCGCCCTGATGAAACCTGATGAAAAACGGGGCGCTTTGAGTGAAATCCGCAAGCGTCCCTGAATAGCCCGGAACGCCGAAAGCCTGTCGAAGGCGCGAGCGAGCCGCGCGATGGGGTAGGGGCCCCACGACCAATGAATGACGAACCGAAAGATTCGAAAGCACCTGAATCGCCTGCGGCGCCCGCTGCGTCGACGCCGGCTCCAGCGCCGCCAGCTGTCAAGCCAGCTGCCGCTGGGGCGGCCGCCGGTCATGCGCCACGCCCAGCGGCACCGCCCAAGCCGCCGGCGCCCGCGGTTGATGTTGCGGGGAAGACCACATCGATCGCCGCTCCCGTGACGCGGGCCGCCGCGCCGGCAAAGCCGGCGGCGGATGCGGACGATACATCACCCCTCCTGACTCGGCGCATGTGGCTTGGCGTTGCCTGGGGAGCGTTTTCTGCGGCGTCAGCCGCTGCCCTCGCGGCAACGGGCCGATTCATGTTTCCAAACGTGCTCAACGAGCCACCGCAGCAGTTCAAGGCAGGATTTCCGAATGAGTACGGGATGGGCGTCGACGAGCGCTGGAAGGAAACGTTCGGGGTGTGGCTCGTGCGGACGCCTGATGACGTCGCCCAGCGTGCCAGCGGGTTCTACGCGTTGCTTGTCACCTGCACCCACCTGGGATGCACCCCCAACTATCTGGCTGCCGAAGCGAAGTTCAAGTGCCCGTGCCACGGCAGCGGGTTCCGGACGACCGGCATCAATTTCGAAGGTCCCGCCCCGCGACCTCTCGAACGGGCGAGAATCGTTCTGGCTGATGATGGGCAGATCCTGATCGACAAGAGCCGGAAGTTTCAGTTCGAGCTGGGTCAGTGGATCGATCCGGAAGCGTTTCTGAAAGTGTAGGCATCGACTGTTTTGAAGCTGAAAACTGAACACTGAATACTGAGAACTCGTTCATGGCTGAGACCACGACCAAAACGATTGCGCCGAAAGATCCCGCTCCCGTGCGCTTCTGGAACTGGCTGACCGAAACCCAGATCTGGACGTCGGTCTTCAGGCACGACCGGCCGAACACGGATCGCAACCGCGTGCTGGTCATGCTGTCGAATGTGTTTCTGCATTTGCACCCGGTGCGCATTCGCAAGTCCGGCGTCAAGCTGCGTTACACGTGGTGCATGGGCGGGCTGAGTTTCTTCTTGTTTTTATCGCTCACGCTGACCGGTCTTCTCCTGATGTTCTACTACCGGCCGACTCTCGAGTACGCCTTTACCGACATCGTCGGATTACGCGAGCACGTGCCGCTCGGCATCATGCGGGAGATGCATCGATGGGGTGCGCATGCGATGGTGATCACGGTGTGGCTGCATATGTTCCGGGTCTTCATGACCGGCTCGTACAAGCCGCCGCGGGAGTTCAACTGGAACGTGGGCGTGATCATGCTGGTGCTCACGCTGCTGCTGTCGTTCACGGGGTACCTGCTGCCGTGGGACCAGCTCGCCATTTGGGCCATCACGGTCGGTTCCAACATGGCGCGCGCCACCCCGTTTCTGGGACACGAGGGACCCGGAGCGGCGCTCCTGGCGCTTGGTGACGTGAAACTGATTCACGCGGGCGACGATGCCCGCTTTGCGCTGCTTGGCGGCACGTTCGTTGGGGAAGGCGCGCTGCTGCGCTTCTACGTGCTGCATTGTGTCGGGTTGCCACTGGCCATTGCGGTGCTGATGGCGGTGCACTTCTGGCGAGTGCGCAAGGACGGGGGGATCAGCGGACCGCTTTAGAAGTTTCAGTTGTCAGTTATCAGTAGTCAGTAAGGAACATGCTGAATCGATTATCGGAAGGGCGCACTGAGAACTGAAAACGGAAAACTGGAACTCGCCAATGACTTTTATCAAAGACTTCTTCAATCTCCTTGCCGATCCGCGACTCTTCTTTCTGTTGTCGGTCGGGGGGCTCGTGGTGCTGGTGTGGAAGCGCGAGCGTTTTGCGTCGATTGGCGTCGGCTATGGGGTGCTCGGCGTCCTGAGCGCGTTCTTCCTGTTTGGTGCCTTCGATCCCAATTTCAGGCTCATCATTACCAAGCCGGACAACGTGCCGATTGTCGGCCTGATTTTCCTGCTCATCTTCTTTACGTGGTACTCGATGCGGCAGGCGGTGCTCAACGACCGTCGCCTTGCGGCCGGGCAGCCTCCGGAGGAGAAGGACGAGTCGGACCGCGTGTGGGTGTGGCCAGATCTCGTGTACACGGAGCTCATTTCGCTCATTCTGTGCTCGGTGCTCCTGATTGTCTGGTCGATCCTGCTAAAGGCTCCGCTCGAGCAGCCGGCCAACCGATCGGTGACGCCCAACCCGTCGAAAGCGCCCTGGTACTTCCTCGGGTTGCAGGAGATGCTGGTCTACTTCGATCCGTGGCTGGCGGGTGTGGTGCTTCCAGGACTGATCATTGTGGGCCTGATGGCCATTCCGTACGTTGACAAGAACCCGAAGGGAAACGGCTATTACACCTTTGCAGAGCGCAAGGCCGAGGTCACGATCTTTCTGTTCGGATTCGTCATCTTGTGGTCGTCCCTAATCGTGCTCGGCACGTTCCTGAGGGGCCCGAACTGGAACTTCTTTGGACCGTTCGAATATTGGGACATTCACAAGCTGGAAGCGCTCACCAACGTCAACCTCTCGGAGTACATCTGGGTTCTCGCGCTGCGTCAGGGGCTGCCCGCGAACTGGTTCATCCGTGAGATCTTCGGGATTCTGCTGGTCCTGGCGTACGTCTTTGTGCTGCCTGTCGTGCTGGCGCGGAGTGTCTTCAAGGAGTACTACGACAAACTCGGAGCACCGCGGTACTACGTGTCGGCGTTTCTGTTTCTGATGATGATGTCTTTACCGATCAAGATGCTCTTGCGCTGGATCTTCAACCTCAAGTACATCGTCGGGATTCCTGAGTTCTTCTTCAACATCTGACTATGGCTGACAAAAAAGGCATCGGCCACGCCTACAACATCGACTTCCTGAACGTCGTGTTCGCGGCGTCGAGCTTGTTCCTGTTCTTCTCGGTCATCTGGATGGTTTGGGATGATTTCGACCGGGAATGGAAACAAACCCAGCGGCGCTTTACGCAGCTCGAGCTGGAGGTGACGCGCGCGAGCCTCGACCAGGCATCTCGCGGTGTCGACCGTGCGAAGCTGAAGCAGCTCCAGACCGAGCGGGCGGCGCAGCAGAAGACTGTCGACACGAATCAGGCGAAGATCGAGGAGATTCAGACCCAGCGGAGAGATATCGAGGCGGAGCTGTACAGAGCGACTCAAGCAGCCCAATTTGCCAAAGCCACCTACGACGTCGATCGCTATGACTTCGAGGCGGCGCGCGACCGCGGGGATAGTGACGCTGAGGAAAAAGGGCGCGCGGTGGCGGAACTGGGAACGCGCGTCAACGAGCTGAATCTGGAGGTTGAGAGGATTACGGCGGAGCGCGAGAGGCTGCAGGCGGAACTGGGCAAATACACGGGCGCACTGGCTGAGCTGAACACCCAGATTAGCGGGCTGACTTCCGAGGAAACCCGGCTCCGCAATCGTCTGACCGCCATTCAGCCGAGCTTCGTCAAGAGCTACTTCCTCAACGCGCCGCTGCTCGATTTCATGGCGCCCACGATCAAGATTCAGCAGGTCATTACGCCGAACGTGGTGGACGACGTGAATTTCACGCGTGTGCCCAAGATGGATCGGTGCATGACCTGTCACCTGGCCATCGATCGTGTTGGCTACGAGAAATACCCGCAGCCCTACCGGACGCACCCGAATCTTTCCGTGTATCTCGGCGCGGATTCACCGCATCCGACCGATCAGGTGGGTTGCACCGTCTGTCACGAGGGGATGGGGCAGTCGGTCAGCTTCCGAGACGCGTCCCATTACCCTTCAAACGAAAAACAGCGCGCCGAGTGGGAGGAGGCGCACCACTGGGAGGAACCGCATCTCTGGGATTTCCCAATGCTCCCGAAGGAGATGACGGAAGCCTCGTGTGCGAAATGCCATCGACAGGAGGTGTATGTCCCGGATGCGCCGCGTTTGAATACCGCCTATTCGACGCTCGAGCGGGCCGGCTGCTACGCCTGTCACAAAATCAGAGGCTTCGAGGGGTTGCGCAAGCCTGGTCCGATACTGACAAAGATTGATTCGAAGCTCACCAAGGACTGGGTCAAGACCTGGATTCGGAATCCACGCGCGGTGAAACCAACGACGTGGATGCCGAAACCGTGGTACACGTCCAATTCCAGCGAACCGGCCGACGCCGTGCGGAACGAGGTCGAGATTGACGCCACGGTCGAGTACCTCTTTGCCAACTCGTCACCGCATCAGTTTGCCGTTACGTCGCCGCCGCGGGGTGATGCCGGCCGAGGCGAGAAGATCGTGCAGTCGGTCGGATGTCTCGGGTGTCACCTGACGAAAGAAGGAAACCGGAGTGAAGGAGGGCCGCGCCGAACGTTTGGTCAACCCCTGCAGAATATCGGGAACAAGACCACCTACGTCTGGCTCTACAACTGGGTGAGGGACCCGAAGCACTACAACGAGGGCACGTTCATGCCCGACATGCGCCTCACCGATTCGGACGTGGCTGATGTGGCCACCTATCTGTCTGGCTTGAAGGGTCCCGCGGGTGACGCCGCGAAAGCGCAGCCTGATCAGAAGGCCGTCGACGAGGTCCTTCTCGATTACTTCAAGTCGTCGATGCCGCTCATGGAGGCGCAGAGTCAGCTCGCAAAGCTCGACCCGCAAGCCAAGCAGCTCGAAATCGGCAAGCGCGCGATCGGTCGGTACGGCTGCTTCAGTTGCCACGACATCAAGGGCTTCGAGGAGACGCAGCCAATCGGGATCGAGTTATCCGAGGAAGGCAGCAAGCTCGTGTCGCGTCTCGATTTCGGTTTCGTTCCAATCGAACACTCCAAAATCCACTGGTTCGAGCAGAAAATTCAGGATCCGCGCGCCTTCGACAAAGGCCGTGTCCTGACGCCGCTCGAGAAGCTCAGGATGCCGGATTACGGCGCGAATGAAGACGAAGTCAAACTGTTGACCACGGCCATCATGAGCTTCCAGCGCGAGATCCAGCCGCGTCAGGCTCTCGCGGGGCGTTCTGCAAGGCGTGACGCCCTGGTCGCTGGCCGCGCCATGGTGCGCAGGCGAAACTGCGTAGCCTGTCATGAAATCGAACGGGATGGCGGGGATTACCGGACACTCGTGTCGGATCCAACGCTCGCGCCGCCTCTCCTAACCCCTGAAGGCGCAAAGGTGCAACCGGACTGGTTGTATGCGTTCCTGCGAGGTCCGATCACGATCCGTCCGTGGCTCGACGTGCGAATGCCCACCTTTGGTCTCGAGGACGCACGCCTGAATGAGCTGATTCGATACTTTGGCGCGATCTCGAACACGATTGGTCCGTTTCGGACGCACGAACCCGTCCGCGCGTCAAACCTGCAGGCCCCCGGCCGTGAATTGTTCGAGCTCCTCAGGTGTCAGCAGTGTCATGTGCTGGGGACCATACCGAAGGATCAGCCGACTGCCAACCTGGCCCCGGACCTTCGTATGGCCACCGATCGGCTGCAGCCGGATTGGATTCTCGAATGGTTGCGTTCACCGTTGACCATTCAGCCCGGCACCAGGATGCCTCAGTTCTGGCCCGACTATCCGAAGTCGCCGTTCCCGCACATGAACGGCGATGGAGCGGCCCAGATACAGGCCGTCCGCGACTATCTGCTGACGTTCAGAGGCGGTCCCAGCCCGCGACGAGGGAGTGCCGCGCCGCAGACAGCAAACTGAACGAAAAGGGTGCCGGGTGCGTGGTGCCTCGTGCCTGGTGCTGTGCTGGGTGCTGGGTGCCTAGTGCACCAGCACCCGCCTCGTGCACCCGGCACCGCACGAGGCACCCAGCACTCCAGCAGCACAGCACCACGCACCCGGCACCAAGCACCCGGCACCCGTAAAGCCCATATAATGCCGCATGCTGCGGCCGTATCGATCGGTCCTTCCCCGAGTGCACGCCACCGCCTTCATCGACGAAAGTGCCCAGGTGATCGGCGACGTCGAGGTTGGCGAAGAGAGCGGCGTGTGGATGAATGCGGTCGTTCGCGGTGACGTGAACAGCATCAGGATTGGCCGCCAGACCAACATCCAGGACGGGTGTGTCGTGCACGTGATGCGCGGGACGCATGCCACACACATTGGCAACCAGGTCACGATCGGTCATGCTGCCGTCCTCCACGGTTGCACCATCAAAGACCGATGCCTGGTCGGGATGGGAGCCATCGTCCTGAACGGGGCCGAGATTGGCGAGGACTCGATCGTGGCTGCCGGAACGTTGATCCCGGAGGGCATGAAGGTTCCGCCGCGGTCGCTGATGATGGGTTCGCCCGGTGCGCGCAAGCGCGAACTTCGTGACGAGGAAGTGGCGGGAATTCTGGCGTACGCGCAGCGGTACGTTGAGTATCGAAAAGACTATCAGACGTGAGTGCCACTCAGCCCGCGCGTGGGATGCGCGACTTTCTACCCGAGGACCTCAGGCGTCGCGAGTACGTCATCGGCGTGATCCGCGACGTCTACGAGCGATACGGATTCGAGCCCATCGAGACGCCCGCCGTCGAGAACATTGAGACGCTTCTGGGCAAAGCCGGGGAAGAGAGCAACAAGCTCATCTTCAAGATCCTGAAGCGCGGGGACCATGAGGGGACGGGCGAGGCAGATCTTGCCTTGCGTTACGACCTGACCGTGCCGTTGGCGCGGGTCGTGGCGGAATATCAGGCGAAGCTGCCGAAGTTCTTCAAGCGCTATCAGATTCAGCCCGTCTGGCGTGCCGATCGTCCCGCACGCGGCCGCTTCCGCGAGTTCTGTCAATGTGATGTGGATATCGTGGGGTCGGCATCGCTTGTTGTTGAGGCCGAACTTCTGGCGGCGGCCACCGACGTCCTAACGCAGCTAAGGTTTCAAGATTTCACTTTTCACTTAAACCACCGGCAAGTCCTATCAGGCTTGTTGTACGCCGCTGGCGTTCCCGAGAGCAAACACGCAGATGTTCTGGTCGCGCTCGACAAACTCGACAAGATCGGGTCTAAGGGGGTTGCGGTTGAGTTTGCACAACTAGACGTGGCAGAAGCAGCGACACCGTTGCTGTCAATGTTGGCCGGAATCAGCGAACGAAGTGGCGAATTGCTTCGACAATGGCGGGTATCTGGAGAGGGAACCGCCTTGAAGGATTGGAACATAAGTATCATCGGCCAACTGACCCACTTTGTGGGCGGATACGATCAAGGCAGGACTGCAATCAAGCAACTTGCTGAAGTTCTGGATTTGTCACGAACAACTTCCGCGGCCCCGCACGTACTGCTGGATCCGAGTCTTGCGAGAGGCTTGTCTTACTACACCGGGGCAATCATGGAAATAACCGTGCCAGATCTTCCGGGTAGTCTCGGTGGCGGTGGACGGTACGACAATCTTGTGGGAATGTTTTTGGGTCGACATATTCCCGCATGCGGGTTCTCGCTGGGCCTCGAACGAATTCTCGTGGTGATGACTGAAAGGAACATGTTTCCCGAGTCTGTCGTCCGCGGCTCCTCTGACGTCATGATCACGCAGTGGAGCGAAGAGACCAGGGCCGAGGCGCTGGAGTTCGCCGCCACCCTGCGGGCGGCGGGCCTTCGCGTCGACGTCTATCCTGAGGTGGACAAGATCGGCAAACAATTCAAATACGCGTCAACCCGACAGGTGCCGTTCGTGGTGGTTCTCGGTGACGAGGAGCGAGCCCGAGGAGAGGCGACGATCAAGGACATGCGGTCGGGAGCGCAACAAGCGGTGAACCGACAGGAAGCAGCCGCGCACATCAGGAAGACACTGGATGGCTGAGGGCTCTCCCCGAGCCGAGAGTCTACGCTCGAGGCGAGGGTCTTGAAGCGCGCGGGGGTGGGGCCCCGCGCGCACTGAACAAAGCGGACAGATCCGCAGATACCCTGCTAGCGATTGGGACAAAGGGACGCCGAGTGATTGCACCACGACCAAACCAGTACCGAACGCACACCTGCAACGTCCTGCGGCCCGAGCAGATAGGTCAGACAGTCAGCCTGGCTGGCTGGGTCCATCGCAAGCGCGATCACGGTCAGCTGCTGTTCATCGATCTCCGCGATCACCACGGTGTGACCCAGTGCGTGTTCACGCCAGAGTCCAGTGCATTTCGCGCTGCCGAAGCTGCCAGGCTGGAAACCGTAATCACGGTGTCTGGAACGGTCATCGGGCGGACAGCCGAAAACGTCAATCCCTCGCTGCCCACCGGGTTGATTGAGGTTGCGGTTGAGCGGCTGGAAGTCCTCTCGAATGCCGAGGTGCTTCCGTTTCAGGTCGCCGGCGGCCAGGACATCCCTGAGGAACAGCGGCTTCGGTATCGCTTTCTGGATTTGCGCCGCGACAAACTCCATCGCAACATCGTGCTGCGGTCGGAGGTCATTGCCAGCATCCGTCGCCGCATGGTGGAGCAGGGTTTTCTTGAATTCCAGACGCCGATTTTAACTTCGAGCTCACCTGAGGGTGCGCGCGACTATCTCGTGCCGAGCCGCATCCACCCGGGCAAGTTCTACGCGCTCCCGCAAGCGCCGCAGCAGTTCAAACAACTCCTGATGGTGGCCGGTTTCGATCGGGTACTTTCAGATTGCCCCGTGCTTCCGTGACGAAGATGCACAGAGCCGACAGATCGCCCGGGGAGTTCTATCAGCTGGACGTCGAGCTGTCATTTGTCACGCAAGACGACGTGTTCTCGGCCATCGAGCCGGTGCTGGCCGGTGCCTTCCGGGAATTCTCAACATGGCGGGTCTCCGAGCCTCCGTTTCCGCGAGTCGGGTATGAAGACGCGATGGTGATGTACGGAACGGACAAGCCGGATCTGCGGAATCCCATTCAGGCGGCGGACGTGTCCGAGATCTTCCGCGGTTCTGAATTCGCGGTATTTGCGAACGCTGTTGCCGCCGGGTCTGTCGTCCGGGCGATTCCCGCGCCAGGCGCGGCCGACCGGTCCCGGAGTTTTTTCGACAAGACCGTCAGCGTTGGCGAGTCACTCGGCCTCGGGGGCCTCGCGTACGTGGTTGCCACCAGTCCGGCGCGCGGGCCCCTGGCGAAGTATCTGCCGGATGAGCGCAGGGAAAAACTCTTCCGCGCGGCCGGCATCAAGGAAGGGGACGCCGTATTCTTTGCCGCAGGATCCCCTGAGGGCGTGCGGCGGCCCGTCGACGGGCTGAGGAGCTATCTGGGCCGCGAGCTCGGACTGATTGAGCCGGATGCCTACCGATTTTGCTGGATCACTGATTTCCCGTTTTATCGAGCTCGACCCCGAGAGCGGACAGGTCACCTTCAGCCACAATCCGTTCTCGATGCCGCAGGGAGGACTCGAGGCACTGAACACGCGGGATCCCCTTTCCATCAAAGCCTTCCAGTACGACATCGTCTGCAACGGCGTCGAGTTGTCGAGCGGAGCGATTCGAAATCATCGGCCCGACGTCATGCTTCGAGCCTTCGAGATTGCAGGGTATGGGCCTGAAGAAGTGGAACGCCGCTTTGGAGGCATGCTGAGTGCCTTCCGCTTCGGGGCGCCGCCGCACGGAGGTCTGGCGCCTGGTATCGACCGCATGGTGATGCTGCTGGCGCAAGAACCAAACCTCCGCGAAGTCATCGCGTTTCCCATGACCCAGAACGCGGAGGACCTGCTCATGAATGCGCCCTCGACCGTCTCGGAGAAACAGCTTCGTGAACTGCATATTCGAGTGGTGGAACCCAAGGGAAAATAGGGGAATTCGAGGACACGTGCCAGGCGGGCGCTTGACGACGACCCGACCGGGTAGGTACAATTACCTAGTAACTTATTTATTTTCATAAGGATAGCGTTGACAATGACAGCGCCAGCAGCGGGTGCATGACGAGGATTCAGGTTCCGGAAGTCGCGGTCAAGACCCTCTTCGGATCCTATGATGACAACCTCCGGCACCTGGAATCGCTGCTGAACGTTCGTATCCGTACGCAGGGACACGAGCTGCTGGTAGAAGGGCAGCCGGCCGACGAGGCCAAGGCCGAACGCATCATTGGCCAGCTCAGTTCGCTGTTTCAGGAGGGCTTCGCTATCTCCAACGGCGACGTGAAGACCGCATCGCAACTGGCGGCGCAGGATGAGAACGTCGACCTGCGCGAGTACTTCCCCAAGAGCGGACAGGCCCAGTCGGGTAAGCGGCGGATCCTGCCAAAGAGCCTGAATCAGCGGCGATACCTCGAGGCTATCGACCAGCACGACATCGTGTTCGGGATTGGCCCCGCCGGGACCGGCAAAACGTACCTGGCCATGGCTCAGGCGGTTTCTTCGCTGCTGGCGAAGAAGGTCAATCGGATCATTCTGGCGAGGCCGGCAGTAGAAGCTGGCGAGAAGCTGGGATTCCTTCCCGGGGATCTGCAGGAAAAAGTCAATCCGTACCTGCGGCCCTTGTACGACGCGCTGTACGACATGATGGACGTCGAGCGCGTCGAGCGATTGCTCGAACGTGGAACGATTGAAGTCGCGCCAATTGCCTTCATGCGTGGGCGGACGTTGAACGATGCGTTCGTCATTCTCGACGAAGCGCAGAACACCACCTCCGAGCAAATGAAGATGTTTCTCACACGCCTCGGCTTTGGATCGAAAGCGGTCGTGACGGGGGACATCACCCAAATCGATTTGCCGCCGGGTCGCGTATCGGGGCTCGTCGAAGCCATGAAGATTGTCGGGGGCATCGACGGCATCTCGTTCGTGCATTTCGACGAACGGGATGTGGTGCGTCATCGCCTGGTCCAGCAGATCGTCAAGGCCTACGAATCGTTTTCCAACGGTAACAGCGGACGACATTCCTGAGTGTCATGCCTCCCGATGGGCGGAGTCGCCGGCGTCTCGACGTGTCGGTCGCCGATGAAGCCGGACGCCCTCTCCGGGTTCGCGGGCTGGCCGAGTGGCTCACGCGGGCTGCGCCACCACGGGCGCGTGGGGCGGTGACGCTCGCGCTGGTGGGGGATCGACGTGTGCGCACCTTGAATCGACGCTTCCGCGGTGTCGACCGCGTCACCGACGTCCTGTCGTTTGCCGCCGATCTGCGCGACCAGGAGGTCTTCGGGCCCGCCCGCTTCCTGGGCGACGTGGTGATTGCAAAAGGCATGGCCGCCCGGCAGGCTCGCGCGGCCGGCCACTCTCTGGGCGTGGAATACCGGATTCTGGCGCTCCACGGCCTGTTGCACCTGTTGGGATACGATCACGAGCGGGATGGCGGGCGGATGGCAAGGGTAGAGGCGTCGTTGAGACGTCGAGGTGGCCTCGAACACGGCCTCATCGAGCGCGCCCGCGCAACATGATCCCCCTCCTTCTCTTCCTCCTTGGGCTTTTGGCGATTGCCGTCGGCACCGTGCAGGCTGCCTTTGGGGCCCTCATGAGGCTGTCATTGCGGCTGCTCGCCGAACGCAGCGGGCGCAGCAGCCGGCTCGGCCGGTATCTCGAAGATCCCCTGCTGCTGTTCGTGCCGACGCGGCTCCTCCTCGGTGGGATCCACGCGACGGCCGCCGTGCTGTTTGCGAACATCATTCCCATCGAGGGCGCACATTCGATCGTGTTCCTGGTGCTGGCCATGCTTGGGTTCGTGCTTGGCTGTGAGCATGCGCTGCCGCTGCTGATCGTCCATCGCGATCCGGAACGAGTGCTCGAGCTCACGTTGCCCATCTTCGATCCCGTCGCGCGGCTGCTCGACCCGGTGACCTTCATGCTGGTGAATCTGTTTGCGCGCAACAGGCGCGAGCGAAGCGCGGCTGCGCCGGTTGCGGCAGACACAGCGGAGGAGGCTGGCGAGGCCGCCGAGGCGTTTCTCGAAACCGGACAACAGGAAGGCCTCATCCAGCAAGACGAGCGCCGGCTCCTCCAGTCGATTGTCGACTTCGGCGACACGCTCGTCAGAGAGGTGATGACCCCGCGGCCGGATATCGTGGCGATTCGCGAAGACGCGACGCTCGATGAGCTGCGCGCGCTTTTCCGCGAGCAGGAGTACTCGCGCATTCCGGTGTACCGGGAGAATCTGGATAATATTGCCGGGTTTATCTACGTCAAGGATTTCATCCAGATCCAGCTCACGGACGCGCCCACACCGGAACGGCCGCTCCCGTCGTTGATGCGGCCGGCCTACTTTGTACCGGAGACCAAGAAGGTGTCCGAGCTGCTGCGGGAGTTCCAGCGGGGCCATCTGCAGAGCGCGATCGTGGTTGACGAGTACGGCGGGACGGCGGGACTCGTGACGTTGGAGGATTTGCTCGAAGAAATTGTGGGAGAGATTCGCGACGAGTACGACGTTGAAACCGAGCCTATCGTCGACGAAGGAAACGGGAGCTTTGTGTTTAGTGGCAAGGTCGACATCGACAAGGTGGCAGACAAGCTCGACGTGAAAATCGATCGCGAAGGCTTCGAGACCGTGGGAGGATTCCTGCTCGCTCGCCTCGGCCGAGTTCCAGCCGTTGGCGAGACCTTCGACGTGGACGGATTGACTGTCCAGGTGGTCGAAGCGGAACGCCGGCGGGTCACGAAGGTACGAATGCGACGGACTCAACCGGTGGCAGAGAACGCCGGCATCGAGTCAGAACATGCAAGATAGGCGGTCGCAGCCTAAAGCCGAATGAAATCCGGTTTCGTTTCCCTGATTGGCCGCCCGAACGCAGGAAAATCCACACTGCTGAACCGGCTTGTTGGCACCAAGATCGCCATCGTTTCCGACAAACCTCAAACCACACGGACACGCATTCTCGGGGTGAGGAACTACCCTGATGCGCAGGTGGTGTACCTGGACACCCCTGGGATTCACCGCCCTATCCATCGGATGAATGTGCGGATGGTGGACGCCGCGCTCGAGACCATCCCCGAGGTGGATGTCGTGGCCGCCATGGTCGATGTCACCGTGACGGTCGGGCAGCGGCGACCGGTACGTGCTCGAGCGGCTGCGAGACATCTCACACCCCGTTGTTCTGGTGCTGAACAAGGTTGACGCGATCCCGAAGGCCAAACTCCTGCCGCTCATCGACACGATGAGCCGCGACTATGTGTTCGCGGAGATCGTTCCCGTTTCTGCGCTTACTGGCGAGAATGTCGATCGGCTCGAGGCCGTCTTCCTGAGGTTGCTCCCGGATGGCGAACCGCTGTATCCCCCCGACTACCTGACGGACCAACCGGAGCGAGTGATCGTCGCCGAAATCGTGCGCGAACAGGTACTGGTGCATACGAGGGCCGAGCTGCCGTTCTCAACGGCCGTCGTTGTCGATCGCTTCGAAGAGCCGGACGACTCCGGACTGATGCGCCTCTACTGCACCATCCTGGTCGAGCGCGATTCGCAAAAACCCATCATCATTGGTCGCGCCGGCGCCATGATCAAACAGATCGGCACCGCCGCACGACTGGGACTCGAGCGGTTCTTCGAGACCCGCGTCTATCTGGACCTCAGGGTCAAGGTACGGTCGGGTTGGCGCGAGGACGAGAGGACGCTCGACGATCTCGGGCTGGGCCCAAAGTCCAGAGCCTAAAGCCCTAAGCCTGTTCTAGAATAGGTTGTTTCGGGCTCCTGCGTTCGAAGCGGGAGAGGCCCTCTCTTCGGTTCCGGAATTTCACATGGCGACCACGCGACGTCTCGATCTGGTTGTGGACTCGGTAAAGCGTCTGCTCAGGATTGGTGCGACCGCGAACCTGCTGAATCTCCTTCAGAAACAGCACCCCGCAGACCTGGCACAGATCTTCAGCGAGCTGCCTGAAAAGGAACGCCACGGGGTGTTCCACGTGCTCCTCGAGCGGAACAGCCGATTGGCGATGGAAGCCCTGAGCGAATTGGGACCGGAAGTGGGCGCCGACCTCCTCTCGGGTCGATCCGCCGAGGAAATTGCCAAACTCATCCAGGAGATTCCGTCAGACGATGCCGCGGCGTTGATCGATCACCTGCCCGAAGAGCTCTCGGCCGCGGTATTGAACTTGATGCGGCGCAAGGAGTCGGGCGAAGTCGAGAACCTGCTCGAGTACGCCGAGAAGACGGCGGGCCGCATCATGAACCCGCATGTCTTTGCGCTGTCGGAAGACATGACGGTTGGTGAAGCCATCACCGCGCTGCAGAGCTCGCGGGATGTCGAGATGGTCTTCTACCTGTACGTCGTCGATGCACGCCGCCACCTGGTGGGCGTCGTGTCGTTGCGCCGTCTGCTCCTCGTGTCCCCTGAAACGCCGTTGAAACGAATCATGACGGCCGATCCCACCAGCGCGCGCGTCGACATGGATCAGGAAGAGGTGGCGCGCTTGGTCGCCTCCTACAACTTGCTGGCGATTCCGGTGGTCGAGGAGAGCAACAAACTCGTTGGCATCATCACTGTCGACGACATCATCGACGTCATCAAGGACGAGGCGACGGAAGACTTGTACCGCCTCGCCGGTGTCTCGGGCGATGAGCGTGTGTTCACGCCTGCGGCCGAATCCCTCCGCAAACGGGCGCCCTGGCTGGGCGTCAATCTGGTGACGGCCTTTCTGGCCTCGGCGGTCGTGGGACTCTTCGAAGGCAGTATCAGCCAGAGTCGCAGCACTGGCTGTGTTCATGCCCATCGTGGCGGGTATGGGCGGCAACGCTGCAACGCAGACGCTCACCGTCATCGTGCGCGGCATTGCCCTCGGCGAGCTGACCTGGGTCAACTCACGGAAGGCTCTGGCCAAGGAAGCCGTGGTCGGGTTCGTCAATGGCGTGGCGCTCGGCACTCTGGCGGCCGGCGTGGCGTGGCTGATGCGGGGCAATCCCATCATCGGGCTCCTGCTTGCGGCAGCGATGGTGATTAACATGACCGTCGCGACCGTGGCGGGCACGTTGATCCCCCTGGGTTTGAAAGCGCTGAAGATTGATCCTGCGCTGGCTTCAGCCGTCTTCATCACGACCTTTACCGACGTCTGTGGCTTTGCCGCGTTCCTGGGTCTGGCGACGCTGTTCATCCGCTATCTGATGCCGCCGGGGTAGAATGTGGGCGCCCTTGCATGCCCCTCTACAGCGCGGATGCGTTGATTCTCAGAACCTACAAGCTCGGTGAAGCAGACCGGATTGTGGTGTTTCTGACCCGCGATCGCGGGAAAAAGCGAGGGGTTGCCAAAGGTGCGCGCCGGCCGCGATCGAAGTTCGTGGGGGGTCTCGAACCTCTTACGCAGGTCCGCGTCGCCTACTTTGAAAAAGAGCGGCGCGAGTTGGTCAGCGTGAACTATTCGGAGCCGAGCCGTTCACCATTGTCGGCAGCGACTCCCGAAGCGCTCGGATACACCCAGTACTTCGCGGAGCTGCTCGACGAATGGGCCCAGGACGCTGACCCGGACGAGCGGCTGTATCGCCTGGGTTCGTCGATGGTCGACGCCGTCGTCGCCGGCGTGCCGGTTGAGCCGCTGGCTCGGTATTTCGAGTACCTGGCTGCTGCGGTTGCAGGGCCTGTATCCTGCGCACCTCCGGTGTCATCAGTGCGGGGGCGCGCTCGGAGACGCCGATGGCCAGCACCTCGTCGATGCGCGTGATCCGCACAATCCGCGGTCCGGGTTCGGCGTTTCTGGCACCCGGGGAGCGCGAGTTCACGTGCGGCGCGTGCTCGCCGCGCGGTCGGGGGCTGCGGTTGTCTGCAGATGCGCTGGCCTTTCTGTCGCGGGCGAGGACCATCAACCCGCTGGATCTGGACGATCGGCTTGCCACGGTGACAGGCATGCGCGAGCTCGAATCGGTCCATCGCGCGCTCATCACGGCTTATCTGGACAAGGAACCAAAGTCGATCCAGGTCCTGAACAGCATGCGCCACCGCCCGTGACTTTCCAAGATCTCATCCTCAAACTGTCCGCGTTCTGGGCTACCCACGGTTGTCTCATCCATCAACCGCTCGACATCGAGGTGGGGGCTGGCACGTCCCACCCCGAAACGCTCTTGCGGGTCCTTGGCCCAAAACATTGGAATGTCGCGTTCGTCCAACCATCGCGGCGCCCCGCGGATGGGAGGTTCGGACAGAATCCGCACCGGCTTTTCAAGCATCACCAGTTTCAGGTGATTCTCAAGCCGGCGCCCGACGAGGTGCAGCAGATTTACCTGCAGAGTCTCGAAGCCTGCGGGATCGATCCGCGACAGCACGACATCCGCTTCGAGGAGGACAACTGGGAATCGCCGACGCTGGGAGCATGGGGAATAGGGTGGCAGGTGCTCTTCGACGGCCTGGAGATCACGCAGTTCACCTACTTTCAGCAGGTGGGTGGGCTCGACCTGTCGCCGGTGTCCGCCGAGCTGACCTACGGACTCGAGCGCATTGCGATGGTCCTGCAGAAAGTGGACAACGTTTACGATCTCGAGTGGGCGCCCGGTGTCACGTACGGGGAAGTGCGGCTGCAAGACGAGCAGCAGCAGTCAGCATATGCGTTCGGACAGGTTCGCATGCCTCGGGAAGAATTCGCCAGCTTCCATCGCGATCTGTTCGACCGGTACTACCGGTTTTCCGAACAGCTGCTGGACTCCGGTCTCGATCTGGCCCGCGCTGGAGCATTGTCTGAAGTGTTCGCACCTGTTCAACGTGCTCGATGCCAGCGCCAGCATCGGCGTGACGGAACGGACCGCGTACATCCTGCGTGTCCGCCAGCTGGCCGTGCGGATTGCCCAGACCTATGCGGAAGAGCAGAAGGCGGACGAGACGGGCGGGGGCGGATTAGGAAGTAGGAGGGTTAGGAGAGGTTAGGAGGAAGGAGTGTTAGGACGGGGGTTAGTCGGGGCGCCCTGAGGAGCGAGGGGCCCCGAGCCGGGGTGTGGGGCGGAGCCCCACGTAATTATGGATAGAGAGCTGCTTCTCGAAATCGGCTGCGAAGAGCTTCCCGCGAGCTGGCTGCCCGATCTGACGAAACAGATCGGCGAGGCGGTTGCCGCGGGCCTGGCCGAGGCCCGTCTAAATGTCGATGCGCCCATTGAAACCTACAGCACGCCCAGGCGCCTGACCGTCTGCAACGGCAGGGTCGCTGAACGCCAAACCGATCTCGAAGAAGTCTTGAACGGTCCGCCTGTTTCTGCGGCCTTCAATGCAGCCGGGGAACCGACCCCGGCGGCTCTCGGATTCGCGCGTCAGACATGGCGTCGAAGTCTCGGCGCTCGAACAAGTCTCCACAGCCAAGGGTCCGTACCTGGCTTTCCGCAAACGCGAGCGCGGCAAACCGTCAGTGGATGTCCTTCCGGACGTGCTGGCCGGGGTGCTGCGGGCGTTGAGTTTTCCCAAGGCCATGCATTGGGATGCCTGGCTCGACGATGGTCGGGGCGAGCTGCTGTTCGGACGTCCCATTCGGTGGATTCTGTTCCTCTACGGCGGACGTGTCGTGCCCTTCGAGATCCGGCGTACCGAGAGTGCGCAGTCGCCGCAAGTTCAGGACGTGCGGTCTGCCGCCGTCACGTACGGGCATCGATTCCTGACGACCAGTGGTCGCGCCGGACGAGCGATCAAGGTGCGGTCGTTCGAGGACTACCGAGCCAGGTTGCTGGAACATTTCGTCGTGCTCGACCGCGCCGAGCGACAAGACCGCATCGCTCGTGAGCTCGAAGCCAAGGCGCGGAAACTGAACGGGCGCGTGGCATCCCATCTGGTGAGTCGCTCGGCTCTGCTGGACGAGGTGCCGGATCTCATCGAGTATCCCGCAGTCATTGCAGGCATCGTCCAGGAGGAGTTTCTCAAGCTGCCGCCGGAAGTGCTGACGACGACGCTGGTGCATCATCAGCACTACTTTCCAGTCGTCGATGAAGCCGGCCATCTGAAGAACGCGTTCCTGGCCGTCACCAACACCGACAGCGCCAACGAGAAGATCGTCTCGCGGAACGCGGAACGCGTGGTGGCCGCACGTCTCCGCGACGCGCGGTTCTTCTGGGAAACAGATCGCGGAACCACGCTCGAGGAGCGCGTCGAACGACTCGACACCCTTCTGTTTCACCGCAAGCTTGGCACGTACCGAGCGAAAGCCGAACGTGTCGCGTCGCTGGCTGCCTGGGTGGCCTCCGACGCCCTGGGCTCACCGACAGACTGCAAACGATTCCCGAACGGCTGGGCGGCTGGCGAAGGCCGATCTTGTGACGGACATGGTGCGGGAGTTCCCAGAGCTCCAGGGCACCATGGGAGGCATCTACGCACGCGAAGAGGGACAGCCGGATCGGTCTGGAAGGCCATCTACTTTCACTATCTCCCTGCGTCGATAGAAGTCGACGCGCCGCCCATCGCGCCAGGAGCTCGGTGCGGGGGCCGTCACGTGGGCTGCCGTCTCGCTGGCCGACAAGCTGGATACGCTCGTCGGCATGTTCTCGGCGGGTGAGAGACCCACGGGATCGCGCGATCCGTTCGGGTTGCGACGACAGGCTCACGGGCTCCTCCGAGTGTTGGTGGATCTGCCCGAACTGACGGGACTGCGCAGCCGTCCCACGCTGGGCCTCTTGATTGCCCAGGCGGCGCGGGGTTTTGCCGAATCCGGCATGAGTCCTGACGGCCTTGCCGCTCTGTGGGCCTTTCTGCTGGAACGGTACCGCTACTTGCTGGAGCAGCGGGGATTCGAGGTGCGGAATGTTCGAGCTGTCGTGCATGAGGACAGCGTTCAGCAGCTGAACCCGCTCAGTGCGCGTCTCGAGCTCGAGGCGTTGCCCGAGTTCACCGAATCGCCGGACTTCAGGCAGTTGGCGGTGGCGTTCAAACGTGTCCGCAACATTGCGCGCGAGCTGCCGGACGAAGACTTTACCGACGCCGAAGGGCTCTCGTGCGTCGGTGTCATTGCCGGAGCCGGCTGAACAGGCGCTGTTGGCAGAAATCGATCAACGACAGCCGCGCATCGAGCAGGTCCTGAGCTCGGGAGAAAATTACAGGGCGGCTCTTGCTGAAGCGGCCAAGTTTGGTCCGGCCGTGGATCGGTTCTTTACCGAAGTATTCGTGATGGTAGACGACCCGCGCCTGAGAACCGCGCGGCTGCGACTGATGAAACGATTGGAACGCCTGATTCTGAGGCTTGCGGATATTTCGGAAATCGTGCCTCAGAGCGAGTCATAAACCTCAACGGAGTCCTATTCAAATGAAGAAGGTTACGCGTTCGAAGAAAGCCACGCCTCGAACGTCCGACGCTCGCCCGCCGAAGCTGAAGAAGTACGTGTATTTCTTTGGCAATGGCAAAGCCGATGGCGACCGTCGCATGCGAGGATCTCCTTGGCGGCAAAGGTGCCGGGCTTGCAGAGATGACCAACGCCGGGCTGCCCGTGCCGCCAGGCTTCACGATTTCAACGCCCGTTTGCACGCTGTACGACGAGCGCAAAGGCAAACTGCCGCCCTCGATTGATACCGAGATTGCCGGGTAGCCTCAAGAAGCTGGAGAAGAGCGCGGGTGCGAAGCTGGGCGACGCGTCAAATCCGCTCCTCGTGTCGGTCAGGTCCGGGGCAAAGTTCTCGATGCCCGGGATGATGGATACCATCCTCAACCTGGGCCTGAACGACCGCACGGTCGAGGCGCTGAAGGCGCGCACGTCGAATGGACGGTTTGCGTTCGACAGTTATCGGCGCTTCCTCCAGATGTTCGGCAATGTCGTGCTCGAGATTCCCAAGGATACCTTCGAGCACGAGTTCGAAGCCGTCAAGAAAGCCCGCGGCGCTGCGACCGACACCGATCTCGACGAGAATGGTCTGAAAGAGGTGGTGCGGCGCTACAAGGACGTCGTGCAGCAACGCACGGGCAAGCCGTTTCCACAGGATCCGAAGGCGCAGCTTGCCATGTCACGCGATGCCGTCTTTCGCTCCTGGAACAACCCTCGAGCGAAGAGTACCGGCGAATCTACGATATTCCAGACCACATCGGGACAGCGGTCAACGTCCAGATGATGGTGTTTGGCAACACGGGTGACCGATCGGCCACCGGGGTCGGATTCACGCAGAAACCCGGCAACCGGCGCGCACGAGTTCTTTGGAGAATTTCTCGTCAACGCGCAGGGCGAGGACGTCGTGGCCGGCATCCGCACGCCGCAGCCGATTCGTGAGCTCGAGGCGCTCATGCCAAAGGCTTACAAGCAGCTCCGCACGATTACGACCAAGCTGGAACGTCACTACAAGGACGTGCAGGACTTCGAGTTCACCATTCAAGACGATCGGCTTTTCATGCTGCAGACGAGGAGCGGCAAACGTACCGGATACGCGGCCGTGGTGATTGCCACCGATCTGGTCGCCGAGAAACTGGTCACGCCCAAAGAAGCGTTGCTTCTGGTCGATCCCGAAGCGTTGACACAACTGCTGGCGCCGGGATTCGATCAAAACGAGTGGCGCGCTTTGCCAGTGCTGGCCAGGGGGCTGCCAGCATCGCCCGGCGCAGCATCTGGCCAGGTGGTCTTTACCGCCGATGATGCCGTCGATTGGGTCAACAAGGGCCGGAAGGTCATTCTGGTCCGCAAGGAAACGGTACCGGACGACATCCACGGGATGCACGTCGCACAAGGTGTGCTTACGGCGACTGGCGGCATGACCTCACACGCGGCAGTCGTCGGTCGCCAGATGGGGAAGCCGTCGATCGTGGGTGCGGGTGCGCTGCAGATCGACGAAAAGTCCCGCAGCTTCTCGGTAGACGGGAAGGTCGTCAAGGAAGGCGAGTACATCTCGTTCGATGGTCTGAGCGGCGAGGTCAAGCTGGCCCGCGTGGCCTCCAAACCCAGCGAGATTCTCCAGGTCGTCAACGGTGAACTTCCCGCGGCGCGGTCTGACATCTACCGTCGTGTGACGAAGCTTCTGGAGTGGGCGGACAAACAGCGGCGCCTGGGAATTCGGGCGAACGCCGATCTGCCCGATCAGGCTGCGCTGGCCCACAAGTTTGGCGCGCAGGGGATTGGCCTCTGCCGCACCGAGCACATGTTTTTCGGCGAGGATCGGCTGCCGATCGTTCAGCGGATGATTCTGGCCGACAACGAGGCGGATCGTCGCAAGGCCCTCGGCGAGCTGCTGCCGATGCAGCGGAGCGATTTCTATGGCGTGTTCAAAGCCATGCAGGGCGCTCCCGTGACAATCAGGACCATCGATCCGCCGCTCCATGAATTCCTGCCGAAGCGTGAAGATCTGATGGTCGAAATTGCCAAGCTCGAAGCCACCAACGGGGACCGCCGCACGCTCGAGGACAAGCGTCGGCTGCTGGCACGTGTGGAGCAGCTCCATGAATTCAATCCGATGCTCGGCCATCGAGGAGTTCGTCTGGGCATTACATTTCCGGAAATTACCGAAATGCAGAGCCGGGCGATCATCGAGGCCGCGTGTCAGCTGGCCAAGGAGGGTCACAGGGTCGTGCCTGAGATCATGATCCCGCTGGTCGGCGACTTGAAGGAACTGCAGGATCAGAAGGCGATTGTCGATCGTGTGGCGGCCGAGACCATGAAAGCTCAGGGCGTCAAGGTGCCGTATCTGGTCGGCACGATGATCGAGGTCCCGCGAGGCGCGCTCATGGCCAACGAGATTGCGCGCGACGCGGAATTCTTCTCGTTTGGCACTAACGACCTTACCCAATTGACCTACGGGTTCTCGCGCGACGATATCGGCAAGTTCCTGCGCGCGTATCAGGAGAAGAAAATTCTCGAGCGCGATCCCTTTGCATCCATGGATGCCGCGGGTGTGGGCGATCTGGTCCGCATTGCCGTGGAACGCGGACGAGCGACGCGTCCGGATATCAAGCTCGGCGTGTGCGGGGAGCATGGCGGAGACCCGGCGTCCATTCACTTCTTCCACCAGGTGGGCTTGAACTACGTGAGCGCCTCGCCGTATCGTGTGCCGGTGGCGCGGCTGGCGGCAGCGCAGGCGGCCTTATCGGTTCGGGTCGGCGATTAAAAGACAGTATTGATTACCACCTTCGTCTATCGGAACGGTCGCACTGAACGAGTTCCCACGGTTGACCCGGCCTGGCTGGCACCCTCTTCCGGTATATTCGTTTGGGTCGATCTGGCTGGCCCGACCCCGGAAGAGGCACGGATCCTGACGGACGTGTTCCATTTCCACGAGTTGGCCGTTGACGATGCCATCAGCGCGCTTCAGTACCCCAAGCTCGAAGCCTACGAGGGGTTTCTCTACCTGGTGCTGCACGGGATTGACTTCAGAGCAGGCAAGCACGGATTTACGACGCACGATCTGGACTTCTTTCTCGGCCGAAGCTTTCTCGTCAGCGTGCACGATGGCAATCGCCGGAGCATTGCCCAGGTCAGGGATCACTGCGATCGAAACGGCCACCTGCTGGCCCGAGGTCCGGTGGCGGTTCTCCACCAGATTGTCGATTCCCTGATCGATCACTACAACCCGGAAGTCGATGCCTTGGAAGAACGGTTGGATCGCATCGAAACGGAGATATTTTCCAATCCCAAGCCAACGGTCGTCCGGAAAATCCTTGCGCTCAAGAGGGATATTGCCGCACTGAGACGAATTGCGCTGCCCCAACGTGATGCGTTGGGTCGGCTGGCGCGGCGTGAATTCGAGATGATTCCTCAGGAGTTTGCGTACGGATTCCGGGACGTCTACGACCATCTCGTACGGATCACCGATGAGGGACTGATTTTTCAAGACCGCGTGACGGGCATTCTCGAGGCGCACTTCTCGAACGTCTCGAACCGTCTCAATCAGGTCATGAAGGTGCTGACCGTGATTGCGACGATCTTCATGCCGTTGACGGTGTTGACAGGTGCCTTCGGCATGAACGTCGAGTTACCGGTGTTTCCAGGCGGTCCGGCCGTGCAGTTCTGGTGGGTCACTGGCATCATGATTGTGCTCAGCGGGATCATGTTGTGGTTGTTCCGACGGCAGAACTGGATGTGAGACTATTTCGGCCCATGGGTAAAATCGCCCGCCTTCCCATCGATCTTGCCAATCAGATTGCCGCCGGAGAAGTCGTCGAGAGGCCCGCGTCCGTCATCAAGGAGCTGGTCGAAAACGCGATTGATGCCGGCGCCAGACGGCTCGCCATCGTAATCGAGCTTGGCGGCAAGCGCTTGATTCGGGTGGATGATGACGGCGAAGGAATGGATCCGGATGATGCCAGGCTGGCGCTCGAGCGGCACGCCACCAGCAAGATTTCGAGCGTTGACGACCTTGGGGCGATTGCCACGCTGGGATTCCGTGGCGAGGCGTTGCCGGCCGTCGCGTCGGTGTCGCACTTTACGTTGCGGACGCGCCAGCGGGGCGCGCCATCCGGCACGGAAATTCGCGTGAACGGCGGAGCGGTGGCCGGGGTTCAGGAAGTGGGAATGCCCGAGGGGACACAGATCGAGGTGGCGGACGCCTTCTACAACGTGCCCGCCAGGCGAAAGTTTCTGAAGTCTGACGGCGCCGAATCGGCCCAGGTATCCCGTGTGGTCGCGCAACTGGCGCTGGGCTATCCGGAAATCGGGTTTACGTTGACCAGCGCGGGCCGCAAGTTGCTGGCTGTCGCGCCGGTCGCCACGATGCGCGACCGCCTGTATCAGTTGTACGGCGACCGTACGGACCTCATTGCGGTACATCGCGAAGCCGGTGGCCTCATCGTCAACGGCTACGTCGCGGCGTTGGCGGATACAGGTCCGACCCGAGGCCCACAAAACATCTTCGTCAACCGCCGCATCGTGAAAGACCGCACGATTTCCCACGCCGTGATCGAGGCGTACAGTGCGGCGTCGATCAAAGAGCGGAGTCCCGAGCTGCACCTGTTTCTGCAGATCCCACACGACTGGATTGACGTGAACGTCCACCCGACAAAGGCGGAGGTGCGATTCCGCGATCAGGGCTTCGTGCACGAAATCGTGCGGCGCGCCGTTGGTGATGCCCTGGGACAAGGCGTGGCGCCGGTGTTTGCGTTGCAGGCAGCGCTCGGTTGGAGATGCGGCGCCCATGCGGCCGCAATCGATTCCGGACATCCTGGCGGGCGGCCAGTTCCCAAGCCGGTGGCTGCCGCCTGACGCGGAAAACCACGGCGCGCTCGTCGCCGTGCCTGGCGGGCTGGAAACCGCGAGTCCGAGTGGTCCCATCCGCACCGAAACGGACAGCGCTCCGAGCGTCAGACCGATGATGGCGCTCGGACAGTTCCGCGACACGTTCATCATTGCGGTGGACGAAGACGGCATTGCGATCATCGATCAGCACGTGGCGCACGAGCGTGTGCTCTTCGAGCGGATGCTTGAAAAGCTGGCTGCCGGTCGCCTGGAAAGCCAACGCCTGCTCGAGCCCCTGCTCATCGAGTTGTCCCCGTCGGGGCTCCAGGCGCTCGTCGAACACGGGCCGGACCTGGACCGTCTGGGCTTCGAGATTGAAGAATTCGGATCGGACAGCCTGCGGATCCGTGCGTTGCCAGCGATTCTCGATCGCGAAAACAGTGTGAGCGCAATTCGAGCGCTGGCCGAGGACCTGGAGGGGCACGACAGGGGCAAGGTGGTGGAGGATGCGTTACGCCGACTGGCAGCGACCATGGCCTGCCATGCCGCGGTGAAGGCCAACTACCCGTTGACGCATCAGAAGATGGCGCACATTCTCGATGAGCTGCGCCGGACTTCGTACTCGACCGTGTGCCCGCACGGTCGCCCGGTGATGCTGCGGCTCACTCGGCGAGAAGTGGAAAAGAACTTTCAGAGAATATGAAAGCTTGACTTCAACTTCAGACTTCAGCCTTAAGACTTCGAGAAACGATCGCCCTTTCGTCGCCAGTCGTGCCTCGAGGCGCTCCGTGCAGTCGCAGTCGCTGCAGGCCCACGGCTCCGTGCCTGAAAGATCGCGGCACCGTCGTCGATCGTGCGCGTCCTGCACCTTGGTGAGATCGAAATACTCTTCCCAGTACGAACGCTCTTCCTGGAGCGGCGTCGGGCAGAAACAGGTTTCCACCCAGCACACCTTGCCGTCGGGCATTTCGCGAGCCGCTTCCATATTCCGGAGATACTCGTCTCCGGCGACCGAACCCTGGCCCAAGCGCTCGTCCTCAATGGCATCGCGTAAGGCCGCCCTGCGGCCATCCTTGACCCGGGCCGTGACCAGATATCGCATCGGTGAATCTCTTAAGCAATTGTGTGGGCCCGCATCCTCGGCGGTCAAGATCCGATAACTACTGTAAGATGTCCGGCTTTAGAACATCGCGTGAAAGGTCGAAAGGCTAAATGGCCGTGCGGGTCGTCTATTACGTAGGGCGAGGCCTGCAGTTGCTCGGAATGTGGCTTCTCGTGGTCGACCTGTTCACGGCCGGGCCCATGGGGCCCGCCTTCAACTTGTTCATGGCCGGGATCTTAGCGTTTCTGGCGGGCTGGTTCCTCGTCCGGCACACGACCGGCCGGCAAGCTTGACACGACGCGGAACCGTTTGCTACAGTGATAGTTACCTCACGTTCTGTATCCAAACAATTGATTGTGGTCGATGCGGTCCGGGCCGCGAACAGCCCAGGCCGGAGGGGTACTCATGTCGGTTTCGAAGCCCGTAGTGTATGCGTCTATCCTGGCGACGGTTGCCCTGGCCGCGTATGCGGTCGGAAGTTACGCGGCAACGTGGACCGCTGAACTGAAGTTTGCCGAAAGCGACGCGAAAATTGCGGCGCTCCGAGGCGAGCTGATGGGCCAGATCGATGGAATGCGCTCGCGATCAGAAGAGCGCGCCACCGGCACAGCCGGCACGGTCGAGGAAGTCAAACGTCAGATCCAGGCGGAGATGGGACTGTTTCCCGTCAAGCTGCTAAGAGAGCGGCGCGAAAGCTTCGTGGAGCTCAACACCCACGACAACCGCGGACGACTCAACTACGGCACGGCGGGCTACCTGGGTAACGGGTACTTCATTACCGTCAAGCACGGCGTCATGGCTCTTGGCGACGATCTGGATCGTGCAGACGCCCGCCGGATTGTGTCGATTGAAATCATCTACAAGGGCAAGAAAATCAAGGCTCAGGTCGTTGACGCCGGCAATGCCAACGTGGAAGTGCATCCGGGGGATTGGGCGATCATCAAGGTCAAGAAACCCATCGATCTGCCGCCGCTCCGCGTCGACACCGCGTTCTCGTACGACTTCGCCGAGCCGGTCGTGCGCCTGGGCAACGACTATTCGAAGGGGATCATCCTCTCGACCGGGTACATCGGCCAGCGCACCTCCAATGGTCTCGTAACGTGTCTCACCGACGGCCATCCAGGCGTGTCGGGTGGCGGTGTTCTGGATCAGCAGGGGAGTCTCGTTGGAATTCCGGTCGGTCGAATGGAAGGCGACTTCCGGTTTTCGTTCATCCTGCCGCTGAGGGATGACATGTTCCGGAAAGTCCCCGGACTTTCCCTCGTCCAGGCAGCGACGGGAGACTAGGACCGATCGTCCGGCTAAAGCCGGACGCTACGCAAGAACCGCAGGAGCACTAGCCGTTGTAGCGTCCGGCTTTAGCCGGACGTCTTATTCGCCCTTTCTCGGTAAAACGCAATCAAGTCCATCGCCTTTGGCGGGGCAGCTCCGATTTGTCTCAACATGGTCGTCACCTGGCCGCGATGATAGCTCGCATGGTTGACGACGTGCTGCAGCATGTGCCAGAAGACCGATGAGCCGGGCTGTCCGTTCAGGAGCTTGTACTCGATTCGGCGAGTAATTCCTTCCTCGTCAAAGCCGTCCAGGAGCGCACGCATCTTCACTTCGTGCAGGTTCCACTCATGTCGGAGCGAGGGCACATCGGCAAACGTGTCAGACGCCAGCAGGGCGGTCGGCGACTCTCCCCGCCAGCGCGAATACCAGGCCCATTCGGCCGCGTAGGTGTGCACGAGCGTGTCGCGAATGGAGCGGAAACTGTTGCCCATGTCGCGGGTGAGCTGTTCGGGTGCGAGGGGCACGACGGCGTCAAGAATCCGATCACGCGCCCAATAGTGGTAGTCGAGCAGTACGCGAAGATCTTGAAGGTTCACGGGGTGTACCTCGCACCTGATCAGTGAAGATTCTTGTACATCCGCTGCTCGAACCCGCGAAGAAGTTCGATGCAGGATTCGTCGTAAAACGGCAGCACCTGCATGAGCAAGACGACGCCAACGCGACGATTCGGATCGACCCAGAAATGGGTATTGAAGATACCGGCCCAGTTGTAGCTGCCGGCACTGCGCATACCAGGCTCGGTGCGGGAGGCAATCTGAAACCCCAAGCCGAACTTGTCGAGTCCGGCACCGAGCGGAAACGGTCGCGTCCGCTCTGGAATCGCCGCCGGTTGCTCCTCGACCACGACTGCACCAATGTGATTTTGCCCCATCGATCTTGACCGATCGTTCCCCCAGCAACCTGCCATGGGGAAGCCGGCCGTCGTTCAGCAGCATCTGAAGAAACAGTCCGTAGTCACGCGCTGTTGCATTCAGGCCGCCGTCACCACGGACGGGTGACTGCACGGTTGCAGGATTCGGCTGCTCGACCAGCTTGCCGTTCACGCGGGCGTGAGTGGTGACCACGCGGTTGTGTTTGTCGGGAGCCACGACAAAGGACGTATCGACCATCCGCAGCGGCTCGAAAATCTTCGTCTGAAAGTACGTGTCGAGACTCTGCCCCGAGAGTTTCTCGACGACCTCGCCGAGTACGCGGGTGCTGGGCCCGTAGACCCATTTGTCTCCAGGGTCTGCCACGAGCGGCAGCTCGGTCTCGCTCTTCATCGTGGCGGCCTGCAGTTGCAGTGCCGTGCGGTTCGAGAACGCGTAGCCGAGACCTGAGGTGTTGGCCAGGAGATGCCGGATCGTCATGGGGTGTCGGGCGGGCCGTGTTTCGTACTTGCCGTCAGCGTCGTTGAACTTCGTGAACACCTGCGGGTTCTGGAATGCCGGCAGATATTTCGAGATCGGGTCGTCGAGGCTGAGCTTGCCGTCCTCGACGAGCATCATGATGGCGAACGACGTGACCGGTTTGGTCATCGATGCGATTCGGAAAATGGCGTCCTGCGGCATGGGCGTGTTGCGGGCGACGTCGAGCTTGCCGAAGGCCTCTTGATACAGCACGCGATCGGGGCTCACGACCAGGGCGACGAGACCGGGAACGCGCCCCCCATCGACCATCTCTTTCAGGTACCGAGACAACTCGGCGCTTCCTTCCTTCGAGATTGCCGGTCCCGTCTGCGCCGGCAGGTGAAAGGGCACCAGAAGCAGCGTCAGTGCCAGGATCAGCACACGAGTCATCTGTACCTCCTGATCGCCGGCGGGTCCTTAAACCCTTCCGGGGTTTCGGCTCATCGCGCCTTCTTCGTTCGCCATTCAGTCAATCGCCGCTCGAGTTCGGCCTCGAATCCACGTGTAGTCGGCATGTAGTAGCGCCTGCCCTTGAGCGAGGGCGGCAGGCATTCCATGTCGCTGACCGCGTCGGGTTCGTCATGGGCGTAGCGATAGTGCTTGCCGTAGTCGAGCGCTTTCATCAACGGTGTCGGCGCATTCCTGAGATGCAGCGGCACTGGTTCCGCCACGTCGCGCATCGCATCTTCGGCTGCCTGCAAGTACGCCTGATAGATCGCGTTGCTCTTCGGGGACGTGGCCAGATAGATGACGGCCTGCGCGAGCGCCGTATTGCCCTCCGGCATTCCGATGAAATGTACGGCATCTTTTGCCGCCACGGCAATGGCGAGCGCCTGCGGATCGGCGTTGCCGATGTCCTCGGATGCGAATCTCACCAGCCGTCGGGCAATATACAGGGGATCCTCGCCTGATTCGACCATACGGGCCAACCAGTATACCGAGGCATCCGGATCGCTGTTTCGCATTGACTTGTGAAGGGCTGAAATCAGGTTGTAGTGCTCTTCACCTGATTTGTCGTACAGAAGCGTGCGGCGCTGCATCGCCTGTTCGAGGAGCGGCAGGTCGACGACACGGCGCTCTACCTGAGCAGGGCCTGACGTCGTCGGCGCCCCTGCAACGGCCAGCTCCAGTAGATTCAACGCTGTTCGCGCGTCGCCATTGGCAAAGCGGGCGATCGCTTCAACGACGCCTTCCGCCAACTCGACATTCAGTGCGCCAAGCCCCTGTTCGCGGTCGTCGAGCGCACGGCGGAGCAATGTGGCGATTTCTTCCTGAGTGAGCGCGCGAAGGACGAATACACGCGACCGCGACAGGAGGGCCGCATTGACCTCGAAGGAGGGATTCTCGGTTGTTGCGCCAATCAGCACGATGTCTCCGGCCTCGACCCGCGGGAGAAAGGCATCCTGCTGCGCTCTGTTGAATCGGTGGATTTCGTCGATGAAGACGATGGTCCTCCGGTTCATTTCGCGCCGTGTGCGCTCGGCGGCCGCCATCACGTCGCGAATTTCCTTGATGCCGGCCAAGACGGCGCTGAATGCCACGAACCGCGCCTGCGTGAGATCGGCAATGATCCGGGCCAGGGTGGTCTTGCCGGTCCCGGGTGGTCCCCACAGAATGATCGACTGCAGGAGGTCGCGTTCGATGGCCTCTCGAAGAGGCTTCCCCGGCGCGAGAATCTCGTCCTGCCCGATGAAGGCATCTAGCGACCGTGGTCGCATTCGCTCGGCCAACGGCGTTCCCGGAGGACGCTTCGAGGGGGTCTCGTCGGATGCGAAGAGCGAACCTGATTCCATTGGAAGAGCCAGATGCCGAGATCCGAGAGCCTAGCGCCGAGAGCCTAGCTTAGATCGCTGTCGCATCGCTTCGTAGAAGAGCAGGGCAGCCGCAACAGCGACATTCAGCGACTCAACCGGCGGCCGCATCGGGATGGTGACCGTTTCGTCCATCTGTTGCAGCAGACTCAGGGGCAGGCCTGCACCTTCGGTCCCCAGCAAGAAGGCCGTTGGCGCGCCCAGGTCGGTTTCGAACAGCGGTTGCCCGTAGCGCGGGACGGCCGCCACGAGCCTGACGCGCGCGGCTCGGGCCACACGCATCGTGGTCTCGAGCGGCGCGCGCGCAATGGGCAAACGGAACGCACTGCCCATCGCCCCGCGCAGCGCTTTCCACCCGAACGGATCGGCTGACGCTCCACACGCGACGATCCCGGTCGCACCGGCCGCATCGGCCGCACGAATCATGGCTCCAAGGTTGCCGGGATCCTGGATGTCGAGCGCGAGCAACAACAGCTGCGGAGGATTCTTGAAGACCGCATCGAGGGTTGCGGCGTCGTGCCGGGCGATGGCTACGACACCTGTTGGTGTGCGGACGGGGCTGAGGGCCTCCATCACGGCACCGCTGGCTTCGAACACTTCGACGCCCGATTCAGCAAGCTCATTGGCAACGAGCGCCGTCTGTGGCGTCTCGAGCAAATCGCGCGTGAAGGCCGCCTGTTCGATGTCCAGACCCGCCTGCCGCGCTTCGAGCAACAGATGCCACCCGTCGATGAGCATCCGAGTTTCGGCCGGTTTGCGTCTGCGCGCCAGCTCACGAAACAGCTGGACGGTCGGGTTCTGACGGCTGGCGATCGTACGAATGCGTTCGGAAGGTGAAACGTGCGCAAGTCGTGGCACGAGAACAGCATAGCAGATGTGCTAAGATGGCCGACCTGCCCAGGCGGGCATGCCACGGCGGAAGCCGGATCGTCGCAGCAAGCCATTGCCGAGCAACCGAAGGTTGCGAGGTACAGGTCGTGGGGGTGGGGCCCCGCGACAACCGAAGAATGAAAGCCCAGATTCTGAAAAAGTTCGAAGACGAGATTCAGGAGCTCGAGGTCGAGTTGCGCACCGAGCTTCCCAAAGAGATCAAGCGCGCGCGCGAACTCGGTGACTTGCGTGAGAATGCCGAGTATCAGGCGGCCAAAGAACGGCAGACGTTTCTGCAGGCTCGCATCGGGATGTTGAAAAAGCGTGTCGCAGAGATTTCTCTGATGAATCTCGACAAGATTCCCCAAGGAAAAATCGCGTTCGGTTCAACCGTGCATCTCAAGGAAGACGGCGGTGAACTGATCGTGTACCAGCTGGTGATGCCCGAAGAGGCCGATGCCGCCCGGGGGCTCATCTCGACGAGCTCGCCCATCGGGCGCGCGTTGATGGGCAAAGAATCGGGTGACGAGATCAAAGTCCCGACGCCCGGTGGGGTTCGCACCTTTGAGATCATCAAGCTCATCACCATCCACGACGAAGCCTGAAACGAGACGTACCCATTCCGTCCGGATCTGAATCCCGCCGGCCGCGCTCGGAAGGCGCGTATCGCCCGCACCTTCGAACGGCGCTCGTGTTGTCAGGCACCGGTACAGCCGGGGCCTATCATGCCGGCGTCCTCCGCGCCTTGCGGGAAGCCGGAATCAAAATCGATCTGGTGGCCGCACATGGGATTGGAGCAGGCGCGGCCTTGTTAACGGCGGTCGATGGGGCAGCCGCCCTGTGGGAGCCTGGTGGACTGTGGCGGGATCCTCGGGTTCGTTCGCTGTACGGTCTCACACCGCCGCTCGTGGCTGTTCGGCTGGCGGTGATCCTGGGTTGTGCCCTCGTGATCGTCCCGCCGGTCCTTTTGGCGGCGGGGCTGCTGGCCTATCCCTTGGGCTTGCTCGTGCAGCTCGTGTCACCCACGGTCGGGCAGGAATTGATCACGAGCTATGCGGCGCTCGTGGGTCGCGCCTTTGAGCCGGCCATGCTGCCGACAATCCTTCCCAGGCTGGCGCTCTTTACGCTAATTGTGATCGTGTTGATTGTTGCAGGGTCGGCGCTCCGCGAACGTCTGGGTCGCGGAGACCGTCGACGCGATCGGGGTCCGTGGTGGGGGTGGGCGCTTGGCGCCCCCTGGAACGCGCGCGAACCAGCCGAGTTGTTTCGCGAAGCGCTCTGGAAGTTTCTGCGGGGTGCGGCCGCCGTGAGGCAGCCGTCCGCACCAGAGTTCAGCCGGCGCTATGCCGAGCTGCTCGGCGACAATCTCGGCCAACCCGGTTTTGCCGAGCTTATGGTGGTCGCACACGACCTGGACGCGCGTCACGACGTGGTGTTTGCCCTTTTGGCGGAACCGTTTCGTCAAAAGTTTCAGCGCGATGGATCCTCCGGCCATCGTCGCCGGTCGGGTGAACTGATCGATCTGTCGGGAACCGGTCGCCAGCAGGTGCTTGACGCGCTGGCCGCAGCTCTCAGCTTGCCGGTGCTCTCCGAAGCGCATGCGGTGACCTTCCCGCTGGAAGGATTCTGGCAGGGAGAGACGCACAGACTGTCGGACCGTCTGGGCCTGATCGCACGAGTGCTCGACGAGGTCGCTGCAGCCGGTGTACGCCAGGTGCTGCTCGTGTCGGCGGCCGCGGAACGTGCCGTGCCTCACCGACTGGTGTCGCGGTCGCTGACACTGCGCTCGCGAGTTGCCGAATACATTGCCTCAGAAGAAGTGGCGTCCATTAGCGATGCCGTCTCACGCGCCGGTCAGTTTGACTCGCTGTTCCGAATCGCGCCGCAGCACAACCCCGTCGGTCCCCTCGACTTCCGCGGGATACGAGACGAGCGATCGGATCGGACGTATCCCCTGACGGAGCTAATCGACCGCGGATATGAAGACGCCTACCGGCAGTTCATCGAACCGATCGTGGGGGCGAGCGGGGAAAGGCTGGAAAAGTGATTCGATTTATGCCTTGACCGTTTCGCGCTTGCGTTCCGCGCTGGCGTGTTCGTGCAGGAACTGGCTGACCATTTCCTGCAGCTTGGCGGTGATGTCAGCACTTTGCAAGTCACCGTAGCGTTCGCGAAACGCCTCGAGTGGTACGACGGCCTTGGCCATCGCGCGATGGCCTCCCGCCGATCCCAGATCGGAGAACCAGCGTCGGACGAAGTCGCCGGCATTGCGTGAGTATCCCAGGTTGCGAACCGACACGATGAACTGGTCGTGAACAATTGCCGCGATCGCGGTCCACTTGACGTTTTCGAGCTGGAGGAAGAAGTCGGCAATGTACGGCACCAGATCTTCACGTGGCGCCTCACCGACGAATGAGCAGAAGACCTGCTCGAAGAGACGATGGTTGCTCGTCGCTTTCATGACGTATTCGAGTCGTTCGAGCGTGATTTCCGCCCCTTCCATCTTTCGAATCAGTGTTGCGTCTGCCAGCGGGTACAGAAACGAAAACGCCTCGAGATCGGCCCGGTTCGCCTGGCGATTGAAAAACAGGGTGTCGGACTTGATGGCGTACAGCATGGCCGTGGCCGTGCGCTCGGAAATGTTGACGTCAACGGATCGCAAATGTTCGGTCAGGATTGTGCAGGTCGATCCGTAATCCGCCCGGATATCCTTGAAGACGGCCGAGTACCCCGGTTGCTCCGGATGGTGATCGATTACCAGATCGACGCGATCCAGCAGCCCGCCAAAGTAGTGGGGCTGCACATCTACCATGGCGATCCGTTCGAAATCGTTGAACATGCCGGAAGTGACGGGTTCGACGTGAATGTCGAGCATGTTGGCCATGCGCAGATTCTCAGGGCGCGTCACACCCTGAAGCGCGCCGATAATCGCGGTGGTCTTGGTGCGTCGCAGCAGGTTCCGCAGCGCCAGGCCGCTGGCCATGGCGTCGGGATCGGGATCGTTATGCAGCAGAATCAGGATGCGGTCCGCGTCGCTGAGGTACCGCTGATATTGCTGAACCTTCGCGCGGGTGAGCGAGCGACCGAACTCGGTCAGTAGCGGGCCCCCAAAAAGCTCGGCCATGGCCAGATAGGCCACATCCGGAAAATGGGTCCTGATGTCTTCGGCCCGTTTCGGTGTCTGTCCCGTCCCGATGCCAAGCACGTAAATCAGGGTCCCGCCCGCATCCCGAATGGCCTCGAGGATGCGTTTGAGGCTCTTGCGGCCATTGTCTTCGACGATGACGCAGGTCTGGGGGGAGATATCCGCCTTGACGTAGGTGTCGGTGCGACGGGGATCGCCTGCGACCACTTCGACGCCGGCCTCGTGCAGGCGGCGGGCGACTGTGCGGCTTTCAACCAGAAAGTCGACCTGGAACCCGGGCAGCAGGATCTCGTCGAGCATCCTGATGACCAGTTCGTCCTGACAGACGGCGAGACACCTCATCTGAAGCTGGGACCGGCAGCAGTAGGTGCCTGCGCGGGCCGCAACTTTCAATTATACGACGTGTGGCCGGCTGTCCGGAGGACGCGGTGAGCTGGATCCGTCGTTTTTGAGCAGCGAGGGCATGTAAAATGCGTTGGTCGGCGCCACACTATCGGGTGCAGGTGCCTGGGCACCTAATCCGACGAATCGGTACCCATGAATCCTTCACGTCTCGCCTTACTGGCAGGTCTAGCGGTGCTCGGTCCCACCATACTCGTGGCCCAGAGCCGGTTTCGCGCGGACGTCGATCTCGTGAGTATGGCGGTCACGATTGCCAACGAACGCGGACACCTGGTGACCGATCTCGAACAGCAGGACTTCGCGGTCTACGAAGATGGCGCGCTGCAGACGGTGCGTTACTTTGCGCGCGGCTCCGAAGATGCGACCGAGGTTCCGATGCATCTGGCGCTGCTCTTCGATACGAGCGGCAGCATGGGGCAGGATATCTCCTTCTCGCGAACGTCTGCGATCAAATTCCTGAACGCGATGCCGCACGCCGAGGACATGACGCTGGTCGAGTTCGACACCGAGGTCCGGCTCTCCAGGTACTCGCAGGATGATTTTGCGCGGCTCGTTGAACGGATCCGGCAGCGCAAGCCATCCGGGTTCACCGCGCTGTATGACGCTCTTGGCACGTATCTGGCGGGCGCCTCGGAGCTCGACGGGCGGAAGGTGCTTGTTCTCTATACCGACGGCGGAGACACGCGCAGTACGATGTCGTGGTCGGAGACATTGGGGCTGCTCAAAGCCTCGGATGTCACCATTTATGCCATCGGGTTTCTGGCACACCAGTCAGGCTCATCCCAGGCAGGGCAGCGGCGCCAACTTCAGCAGATTGCGGAGATCACCGGTGGTCGCGCATTCTTTCCACGCCATGGAAAGGACGTGGATGTCGCGTACGAAGGCATTCTCGCCGAGCTGCAGGCCCAGTACGTCATGGGTACATCTCGACGGACACCCGCATGGACGGCCGGTGGCGAAAGGTGGAAGTCCGGTTGAAACGTCCGGAGCTGAAGCGCGCGCAGGTTCGCACGCGTCCGGGATATTTTGCCCGCCGTCACGAGCCGGTCCCCTGACACTTGTGGTACGATGGCCTGTTGACGCGAGGGCGTAAGAGCCCTCCTGTATGGCTGGAGTCTGCGGCCCAGGTCGATGGCCGCAGCTGCCGCCACCCTGATCCCATCGTCTTGTTGCCCGGAATCCGCGTGATCCGCGGTGATCCGCGTTCCACTTCATGCCATCCCGCTACGACCGCTTCACGCTGGTTTCCGACTTTGAGCTTCGGGGTGACCAACCACGCGCGATCGAGGAGCTGGTGGCCGGTCTCGAACGTGGCGATCGAAGCCAGGTGCTGCTCGGTGTGACCGGGTCTGGCAAGACGTTCACCATGGCCCAGGTGATCGCCAAGGTCAACCGACCGACGTTGGTCATGGTTCACAACAAGACCCTGGCCGCGCAGTTGTATCAGGAGTTCCGGCGCTTCTTTCCCTCCAACGCCGTCGAATACTTCGTCAGCTACTACGACTACTACCAGCCGGAAGCCTACGTTCCGGCGACCGATTCGTACATCGAAAAGGAAGCCACCATCAACGACGAGATCGATCGGCTCCGCCTGTCGGCTACCCGATCGTTGTTCGAGCGGCGCGACGTCATCATCGTGGCCAGCGTGTCGTGCATTTATGGCCTCGGTTCGCCCGAGGCGTACTACGGCATGGTGCTGCCCCTGGAACGCGGCCAGCCCATTCAACGCGACGACATTTTGCGCAAGCTGGTCGAGATTCAGTACGAACGCAACGATCGCGAGTTTACGCGCGGCACGTTCAGAGTGCGTGGAGACGTCGTCGAGGTCTATCCGTCGTATGAAGAACACGCGCTGCGAATCGAGCTCTTTGGCAACGATGTGGACGAGCTCGTGTCGTTCGATCCGCTGACGGGCAAGAGCCTCCGTCGGCACGATCGCGTGACCGTCTACCCGAAGTCACACTTCGTCACGTCTCGTGCCCGCACGCGTCAGGCGGTCGAATCGATCAAGGCCGAGCTCGAAGTTCGCCGACCAGAGCTCGAGGCCGAGGGAAAGCTCCTGGAGGCGCAGCGGCTTCATCAACGGACGATGTTCGATCTCGAAATGATCCGTGAGATTGGATACTGCCACGGCATCGAAAATTACTCGCGCCACCTCACCGGCCGTGTGGCCGGCGAGCCACCGCCGACGCTGCTCGACTACCTGGCGGAGGACGCCATCATCTTCATTGATGAAAGTCACCAGACTGTTCCGCAGGTGCGAGGGATGTATCACGGCGATCGATCCCGCAAGGAAGTGCTCGTGGCCTTCGGTTTCCGTCTGCCGTCGGCGCTCGATAACCGGCCGTTGAGCTTCGAAGAATGGGAAGGACGCATCGGTCAGACGGTGTTCGTCTCGGCAACGCCCGGTGCCTACGAGCTTCGACGCACTCAAGGCGTCGTCGTCGAGCAGATCATCCGGCCGACGGGGTTGATCGATCCGCCGATCGAAGTGCGGCCAGTCCGGGGCCAGGTGGACGATCTGCTGCAGGAAATTCGAGTGCGGGCCGAGAAACGAGAACGCGTTCTCGTGACGACGTTGACCAAGCGAATGGCGGAGGATCTGACGCAGTATTATCAGGAGTTGGGGGTCCGGGTCCGTTATCTGCACTCGGAAATCGAAACGCTCGAGCGCGTGCAGATCCTGCGCGATTTGCGGCGGGGTGAATTTGACGTGCTGGTGGGTATCAACCTCCTGCGCGAAGGTCTGGATCTGCCGGAAGTGTCACTGGTCGCCATTCTCGACGCGGACAAAGAGGGATTCCTGCGCTCGGGCGGATCGTTGATTCAGACGTCGGGCCGGGCCGCCCGCAACGTGAACGGCCGGGTCATCATGTATGCGGACGCGACGACGGATTCGATGCGGCTGGCGATTTCGGAGACAGAGCGCCGACGGGCGCTGCAAACCGAGTACAACGAAGCGCACGGCATTACGCCTGCGTCGATCGTGAAGGATATTGACGAAGTGCTGTCGAGCGTCTACGAGGGCGACTATCTGTCCATTCCGGTCGCGCGCGAAGAGGCCCTGGCGTTCCACAGCCAAGCGGAACTCGACGCGCATATTGCGCAGCTGGAGCGCGAAATGCGCGAAGCTGCCGAGAACCTCGACTTCGAACGGGCCGCGACCCTTCGCGACCGGATCAGGACGCTCAAGAGCCGCGAACTGGGCCTGACGGCTGGTCGCAGCTTCCGATGATCACGTGCTGAACCTTGCCAATCGATGGCTGAAGGCGGCTCTGCTCGAAGTGCAGGAATACGTCCGCCTCGTCGCCGCCGTCCTGCGCGGCAGCGTTTCTCGGCCGTTCTACTACCACGACCTGGTGGAACAGCTCGAATTGATTGGGGTTGGTTCACTGACGGTCGTACTCCTGACGGGGTTCTTCACGGGTGCCGTGCTTGCGCTGCAATCGGGCGTGACGCTCGATCAGTTCGGTGCGCGACCGGTGGTCGGCCGCCTTGTGAGCGCGTCGATGGTGAAAGAGCTGGGGCCCGTCCTCACGGCGCTGATGCTGGCGGGGCGCGTCGGATCCGGCATCGCCGCCGAACTGGGCTCGATGGTCGTGACCGATCAGATCAGCGCGTTGAGAGCACTTGGGACGGACCCTGTGCGGAAGTTGGTCGTGCCACGGGTCCTGGCGGGCCTGGTCATGGCGCCAATTCTGACCATCATTGCAGATTTTGTGGGCATGATTGGTGGTGGCGTGGTGGCCGTGACGCAACTGCAGGTGGCGTGGAGCGTGTATCGAACGTCCATCATCGATGGCCTCTATGTCGAAGATGCCTGGATGGGCATCATCAAGCCGTTCGTCCTGGGGTTCGTGATCGTCAGCATCGGGTGTCATGTGGGGCTGCGGACGAAGGGTGGGACGCAGGGTGTCGGGCGTGCCACGACGCAGGCCGTGGTTGCCGCCTCGGTGGCGGTCCTGACGGTGGACTTCTTCGTGACCAGACTGCTGTTCAGCGTGATGTATTGATGGCAGCCCTGAGATCCCAGGACCGATCGATCCTGACGCCCGACCAGCGTCGTGACGATGAGCCCGTTGTGGTGTTCGAAAACGTGTCGCTGGCGTTTGACGACAAAGTCATCCTGCAATCGGTCAGCTTCACGCTCTTCAGCGGTCACACGAAGATCATTCTGGGCGGCAGCGGCGCCGGCAAATCCACCATTCTGAAGCTCATTCTCGGGCTCTGGCGACCCGATGGCGGTGCCATCTGGGTCAACGGCCAACGTATCGACGAGATGGACGAATCTGAGTTGATTAAAGTGCGTGCCAGCCTGGGCATGGTCTTTCAGGAAGGGGCGTTGTTCGATTCGCTGACGGTTCGTGAAAACGTCGGATACAAGCTGTACGAAGAGACAGATCTTTCCCTGGAAGTCGTTCATGGACGTGTCGAAGAGGTCCTCGGATTCGTAGGTCTGACCGAGCACATCGACAAGATGCCCTCGGAGTTGTCGGGCGGTCAGCGGCGCAGGGTCGCCATCGCACGGGCGATGGCGGCGAAGCCCCAAATTCTGCTCTACGACGAACCGACCACGGGCCTCGATCCGATTACCTCGACGACCGTGGACAACGAGATCATCAAGTTGCGCGACCTAGAAGAGGTCAGTTCGATCATTGTCACACACAACCTCAGGGACGCGTTCTACGTGGCCACTCACGCGGCCGAGCGTCGCGCGGGACGGATCGCGATCGAGCCTGCGTCGGCCGAGAAGAGCGACGAAGCCGAGTTCATCATGCTCAGAGATGGGCTGGTTGCATTCGAAGGCAGCGCCGAAGAACTTCGACACTCGGATGATCCATACTTGAGAGAGTTCCTGTCGTGAACGTGGTCGCTCGCGGTTCGCGTTCTCAGGAAGGTAGAGTGCATGCCCCGTACGCGTTCGCTGGCCTGGTCGGAGCTGAAGATTGGGATGCTCGCCGTGGCCGCCCTTGTCATTGCCGCTGTGCTGATTTTCACGCTCGGCGGACAGGGAGGGTTCTTCTGGCAGCGGTATAACCTGAAGGCAAGGTTTCCAAATGCGGCGGGCATCAAAGAAGGCTCGCCCGTCCGTGTAGCGGGTGTCGAGGTTGGCAGCGTGACGGCCGTGCGTTTCGAGGGATCGCAGGTCGAGGTCGAGTTCGAACTGCTCAAGGATATGCAGGAGCGCGTGCGAACGACGTCGGTGAGCGCCCTGGGCTCGGTGTCGCTGCTTGGCGAAGGTGCGGTGGACATCACGGCCAGGACCGACGGGGCACCTATTCCGGAGTGGGGATACGTGCCGTATGGCGGCGATGTCGGGAGTCTTGCGGACGTCACGACCGAGGCCGTACGGGGTCTGGAACAGGTCAATTTGCTGGTGTCGGATCTCCGTTCCGGGAAAGGCACGGCCGGTCGCCTTCTCACCGATGAGGCGCTGTACCGGGAGATGCAGGGCCTCACCAACGCGGCAACGGCCGTGATGCGCAATCTCGAGCAGGGCCGAGGCTCGCTTGGGCGCCTGCTCAACGATCCCACCGCGGCGCGTGAGCTGGAAACGTCGATGAAGAACCTGTCGATGGTGACGGAGCGGTTGAGCTCTGGTCACGGAAGCATGGGCAAACTGTTACAGGATGATGAGTTCGCGCGAACGCTCACCGAGACGACACGGAATTTCGAGACTTTGAGCGCCCGTCTCAACAAAGGGGAAGGCACCGCTGGCAAACTGCTCACCGACGAGGAACTCTACAAGCGATTGAACAGCATGACGGAGCGCTTCGAGAAAGTGGCCGCAAAGCTGAACGAAGGCGAGGGGTCCGCAAGCAAGCTGCTCAACGACAAGCAGCTCTATGAGAATCTGAATCAGGCCTCCACGGAACTGCGAAACCTGCTTGCGGACATTCGAAAGGACCCCAGGAAGTACCTCAGTGTGCGGGTCAGCATCTTCTAAGTGATCTGAGGGTCGAAAACTTCTGTGGAAGCACGGCAAGGATTGCGGCAGAATTGATGGAGTTGATATCCATCGACGGTTAACCCGAAAGGATGGTCACATGTCGAACGGACGAATCGGAGCAGGTGATATCATTCTGGCGTTTCTGGCCGGAGCGGCAGCCGGCGCCACGGTCGCTTTGCTCTTTGCGCCGGCATCCGGGCGGGAAACACGAGAATACCTCACAGAGAAGGCTCGAGAGGGACAGGACAAGGCTTCGGACTATGCCCGCCAGGGACGTGATCTCCTGAATAAACAGCGCGACAACATCGTCAGCGCCATCGACCGCGGGCGTGAGGCGTACTTTCAGGCACTCTCCGAAAAGGACCAGGCGTGAACGGCTGGGCTGTGTTCTTCCTCGGCGTGATTGCGGTGGCCACGCTCGGCACGGCAATCGTCCAAATCGGCCTTGTTGTGTACGCGGGGCGGCTGGCGCGCCGTCTGACGCAAATGGTTGACGATGTCGACCGCGAGCTGAAGCCACTGCTCGGCAGTGCCAATGCCATCGGGCGTGACGCAGCGCGGGCGACTGCGCTCGCCGTGGCGCAGGTCGAGCGCGCAGATCGCCTCTTCGGGGACCTGGCATTGCGCATCGATGAGACGCTGTATACCGTCCAGCAAATCATCATTGCGCCGGCCCGAGAGTGGGTCGCCATCCTGAGCGGCCTGCGAACGGCCGTCGGCGTGTTTCGAGGCTTCCGTTCCGACCGGAAACGTACGGATGATGAAGAAGCACTTTTCATCTGAGTGACGCCCGTATGGGTGATTGACGTCGCCCCGGCCAAGGTGGTAGAAAGCCCCGTCAGCAATCCAGACATTCCCAACTACGAAGGGGCTGCTCATGTCGAGCTGTTCACGCAGGATGCTCCGTCTCCTGGGTTCTTGCCTCCTTGTCATGCTGATGGGCTCGAACGCCCTTGGCCAGACCTCGAAATCGGCCCCCCTGGCAGCAGAACTGGCGAAGCTGCTCGAGGCGGGAAAGCTCGATGCCATAGCCGCTCGTCAGGAAAGCGAGCCGGATCGATTTGTCGCGGCTCTGTACTTCCCCGGGCAGCTGCTGGTCGTGTCGGCCAGATACACAGTCCCACCCATTCTCGCAGCGCATGTCGAAAAGAAGAACTATCGCGACGTGTACGTCGATCTCAACGGCGCGCAGATTCCCGAGACGAAGATTTTCATCGATGACGTCGGCGCTGATGGACTGGCTGTTGAGAAGGACGCCGGCGCCGACAGTTACGAGCGAGGCTCGAAGGTTCGATGGATCTTCAACGGTCAGTGGCGGCAGCAGAAGATCGCATCTGAAGCCGAGTACAAGAAGAACTTTGAAGAGGCCGACGCTGCGTACGCGGCAATCCTGACGACCCTGATCCAGCAAGCCAAGAAGTAGCCCTCGTACAAGTGAAACGCCCTTCTCGGCCCGGCAAGGCGGCTTGCTCCAGAGGCTAGCGTGGAGGAAGCGCTTGGTAACGAGTCAGCCGCATTGAATGCAGGCCACTCGTGACCTGACCTGGCGGAAAAGGGCGTCTCCCTGCGTGACACCACTTCGCGAGTACTCAGCAAAGCCACCCGCACAGAACAACCTTGAAGGCGCGCTGCATCGGGCGTGTCGTGCAGTACACGCAATATAGGAACGGCCGCACTGTCTGTCAAGAGGCGCGCAGGAAGAAAAACGTGAGCAGCTGCGCGTTGAAAATTTGGTCAAACGCCCGCGGCGGTTTTCCGATGATCGACGTTCAGTGGGACGTGCGCGTCTACATGTCGTCACCCTGGCTCCGAAGGTGAGCCATGACGCTGGCAACCTCGTCTTCCCTCAGATCAGTGCTTCGAACGAAACCCGACGGGCGTTTTTTCGAACCGGGTTGGAGGATCCAGGCGTCCTCCAGCAGTTGCATATAGGTTGGCAGGCGTTCGTCGCTGTACGCCGAGCAGAATGTCACTTTGAACGTGACCCGTGTGACCCTCATCGCGACGGCCTGGCATTGCACAATCTCTTCGTCCATCGAGCGCCCGCGGATGATCGTGGAATGGCGGCACGTGTTGCAAAGACTGGCTTCGCCGTTCGAGGTCGTTCCGTTGTGGACTTTGATGCGCATCTGGAGTGTGAGACTGCACAGACGCTGCCATCGTGGGCGTCCGGTCGATATCCGGCGGAATGGCACGTGTATTTTGCAGGTGTGATGCAAATCCCGCAGTGAAGATGGCCGTTCCTGCAAGGCAGGAAGGAGGGTGGTGTGCGCAGAATCTGCGAACGTCGAAGGGTCCGCAGGCGCGGTCAGCAGTGCTCAGCGCCATGCCGATGCGACGTGGAACTTGGCCGACATTTCCTGCGAAGCAGTTTTGGGGTTATTCTGCGAGCCTTGCGGAGTCGGCCGTGAGATGCCTGTCGGCCTACTACTAGCTAGCCGGCGTGAAGAGTCTCGCTTTAGCGTGAAGAGTCTCGCTTTAGTTGGATGGAAGATCCGTCATTCGAGCGCCTCGCCTCTCGCCGCCTTGTGATCCGCCGCTTCGCCTTGGGCGATGCTCAGGCCTTGGCCTCCTATCGGAGTGATGCCGACGTGGCTCGTTACCAAGACTGGGAGTGCCCATTTCCGGTCAGCGAGGCGAGGCGGTTCATCGCGAGCCTTCAAGGGCTCGCGCCGGGGACACCTGGCACTTGGTTTCAGTTCGCCGTGGTTCTCGCAGCATCGGGCACTCTCATCGGAGACGTTGGCCTTCGCACCGGTCGGGCCGACAGCCGCCACGCCGAGGTTGGCTTCACGTTGGCTTTGGCACACCAAGGTCACGGCTATGCGACCGAGGCAGTTCGGGCGGTAGTGCAGTACACGTTTCTTCAGCTCGCGATGCATCGAGTCATGTCCCGAACCGATGCGCGCAATCTTCCGGCGCAGCGGCTTCTTGAGCGCCTTCGCTTCCGGCGGGAGGGCGAGTTCCGGGAGAGCACATGGTTCAAGGGTGCCTGGGCCACGGACCTTTTGTACGCCCAGCTCGAGTCCGAGTGGCGGCTGGAACACGCCGGCTAACAAGCGGCTGCGTTCGACTTCAATCAATCGATGCTGCACGACCAGTGCACGACCGAGCCGACAGGCCAGCGCCGGATCTCCCGGCGCCGATCCCGCTAACTGCTTTGTTTGTGGTGAGTTAAGCTAGTGGGCGCTAGTGGATTCGAACCACTGACCCCCGCCGTGTGAAGGCGATGCTCTACCGCTGAGCCAAGCGCCCAACCCGAAGACCCTCAGTCTAGCGCAATTATTCGGCTTCGGCTAACCTCTCCTAACCCCGTCCCAACCTTTCCTAACGCTTCCTAATTCACCTCCGCGTCTCCGGAAGCCGCCGTTCCCGCGGACCATCGTATTGATGATCTTTCGGATCGATCTGACGCATCGGTTCCTGACGCCGGGCTTCTTCGTGGGCGTGAGCGATGAGTCCAGGGACCCGCGAAATGATGAACATCGCGTTCCCGAGCTCGTACGCAAACCCGAGATCTCCGGCAATGGCGGCAATGGCGCCGTCCACGTTGATTGGCAACGGATGCTCGCGGCTGTTTGGACGTGCGTCGAGCGCCCGTTCGACGGCGCGAGCCATGCGAATGTGATCGCCTTCGAGCTCGAGTTCCAGGGCCATTTGAAACAGCCTTGCGGCCCGCGGGTCACGCGTATGAAAGCGGTGTCCGTACCCGGGAAGCGTTTCCCCGCGGTCGAGACCCCGCTTGACGATTTCGTCGGCCGCCGCCCCGAGCGACAGGCCCGTTCGCACGAGCACCAGACCGCTGTCGAGAAAGCGCATACACGATTCGATGTCTCCACCGTGGCGGGGACCAAACGACAACACTCCTCCCGCAACCGAGGCATGGAGGGGTGCGCGGGTGGTCGCAATGTTTCGCGCCGCCAGCGTCGATGGGGGCGTCACGCCATGATCCAGCGACGAGCTGAGAATCGCGCCCATCATCTTTCCGACCGTAGGGCTGGGTAGTTCTCCGTTGAGCAACAGATAGATCGCCTCACCAAAATTCAGCCGTCCCATGATTTCGTCAACGGGATAGCCGCGGATGAGAATCTTGTTGGGCTCGATGTGCGTGATGGCCGTCCGCCATCGGCTGGAGGTCGACGGGCGTGGGGATTCTCGTCGTTCCTGTGCGGCATCCACATCGTGCCGGTTGGACATTGGTGCCTTCCTTTACTTGTGAAAAGTCGCTCAACGCCGCGCGTTCCGTGGTTACGGCCGGTTAATGCGTGCCGTACAGCCGGTCGCCGAAGTCGCCGAGGCCGGGCAGGATGAATTTGTGCGCGTTCAGGCAGCGATCCACCACCGGAGTATAGACAACGACATCAGGATCGTGCTCGTGGACGAGCGCGAGCCCTTCCGGGGCGGCAACAATGCAGACGAGCCTGATGGTGCGGGCGCCCGCTTCTCGAAGCAGTTGCAGCGCCGCGACGGCGCTTCCGCCTGTTGCCAACATCGGATCGATCACCAGGACGTAGCTGTTCGAAAGGTCGCCCGGGAGCTTCGAATAATATCGCGACGCGACAGCCGTCAGCTCGTCTCGTTGCAGGCCGATGTGGCCGACACGCGCGCCCGGCAGCAGCTGGAGAACGGCGTCGAGCATTCCAAGCCCCGCCCGGAGAACGGGGACCACCACCACATCGACGCTGACCCGGTGTCCATCCGCGGGCCCCAACGGTGATTGCACCGTGACAGTGCTGGTGGGGAGATCGTGCATCGCTTCAGCGGCCAGCAGCACGCTGATGCGGTTGGCCACGCGGCGGAAGCGTTCGGCGTCGGTCTCCACGTTGCGCAGCTCGACGAGCGCGTCCTGCACCAACGGATGATCGACGATGTGGACGGGCATGCGGGTTCACTATACACTCATTCGGACTTTGGGCTGCGCGCCGCCATGTCGTTGCCCTTCAGCACCTTCGGCGCTTCGCGACTCGTGGCGCCCTCATCATGGACGGAAAACGGTGGAGCCGGTTAGCCGATAACAAGAATATCGCGCAGGTTCCGGTACTGTTCACCGAGATCGAGGCCGTACCCCACGACGAATCGATCCTCTATGGTGAAACCGACGTAGTCGACTTGGACCTCGATCTGACGCCGGGACGGCTTGCTGAGCAGGCAGGCCGTCCGCAGCGTTCGTGGATCACGAGCTCGAAGAATATCCTGCAAGTACGTCAGGGTGAGACCGGTATCGACAATGTCTTCGACGATGAGGACGTGACGACCTTGAAGGCCCGAGTCCAGGTCCTTGAGCAGCCGTACTTCACCCGAGGTCGTCGTGCCCTTGGCATAGCTCGAGACGGCAATGAAGTCGAGGGAGACGGGTCCCGTCATGGCGCGCGCCAAGTCCGACAGAAAGACGAAGGCGCCCTTCAGAACCGCCACGAGATGGAGCTCGTCGGTGGGTTGATAGTCGCGTCTGATTTCGGCTGCCATTTCCTGCACGCGCGATTGAATCTGCGCGGCGGTCAACAGCACGGTTGGCGGGGTATCAGGCGCAGGCATGACAGCAGCATCGACGGGGTCTGACCCGACCCCTGGCGGAAACAGGGGCGAAGCGTAACACGACTCGGAACGTCCATGAAGCGATTCGAGATCATCACGGAGGCGGACGCGCGAGTCCTGGAGCCGGGTACCACCGTGGTGCTGGCACCGCGCGGGCACATTACGCCGCTTGCGCAGGACACCCTGCGGTCCCGACGGATCACCGTCGTTCGTGACGATCAGCTGACGCCCCTCGAATCGGCGTTGAGGCCGGTCTCCCCGGTCAATATCCTGGCAGTTGGGAGCGATCACACTGGCCTGTCGCTGAAACAGGCCCTTGCTGCTCGACTTCGGTCCTCCGGCGTCACCGTACAGGATCTCGGGACTCACGATGCCACACCGGTCGACTATCCCGACATCGCGGCGGCGGTTGGCCGGGCCGTGGCCGCCGGTGAAGCGGAGGCTGGCCTGGTGATTGATGGGGGAGGACTGGGCTCGGCCATGGCGGCCAACAAGATCGATGGGATTCGGGCGGCGATGTGCACCGACGAGACAACGGCACGGTATTCGCGCGAACACAACGGGGCAAATGTCCTGTGCCTCGGGGCGTCGCTTGTGACGACCGAACAGGCCGTGACGATCGTGGAAGTCTGGATGCGGACCGCCATGCGTGAGCCGCGCTACGTCCGCCGGCTGGCAAAAATCCAGGCGCTCGAGCGCCGTCGATAGCATGCAGCCTGACGAACTGCGTCAGCTCGTGCGGACGATAGTTGAAGATATCGCGGCCGCCCAGTCGCGTCCGGCCGGGAGACATTGCGCCTGTCACTCCGTGCTCGTCGAGTGTTGCCCGGAACGGCTGCGGCCGGTCCTGGATGCTGGCGCGTCACGACTCGGCTTGCACGCGAGCGGCAGTGTTCCCGGCGACGTCGCTGGCTTGATCGATCATACGTTGCTCAAACCTGACGCATCGCAGGCCGACATCCAGGTGCTTTGTGAGGAAGCCGGTCGGCTGCGCTTTGCATCGGTGTGCGTGAATCCCACGTGGGTCGCGCTGTCGGCTCGGCTCCTGAAGGGAACAGGTGTGCGCGTCTGTTCAGTCGTCGGATTCCCTCTGGGCGCAACCACACCGGACGTGAAGCACTACGAGACCAGACGGGCGATCTTTGACGGCGCCTCTGAGATTGACATGGTCATCAACGTCGGTGCGCTCAAGTCTGGTGCTCTCCGTCACGTGGAACGCGATATCGAGGCGGTCACCGGACCGTGCGGTGATTGCGGCGTCCTCAGCAAAGTGATCATTGAAGCCGCGCTCTTGACCGACGAAGAGAAAGTTGCCGCCTGCACGATTGCCAAGGCGGCAGGAGCAGACTACGTGAAAACCTCGACCGGGTTCGGCCCTGGCGGCGCCACGGTCGCTGACGTGGCTCTCATGCGCCGCGTCGTGGGACCGGACATTGGCGTGAAAGCGGCCGGGGGGGTGCGAGACTTCGAGGCAGTCAAAGCACTGGTAGCCGCGGGGGCGACTCGCATTGGGGCAAGTGCGGGTGTGAAGATTGTGCACCAATCGCGTGGTCAGGCAGCCAGTACGTAGGGCGGGCCTTTTAGGCCCGCCACAAATATTCTTCGAGCGGAGTACGAGATGAATGAGATGACGAGGCAGCGGCTCTGGCTGGTGGTTGTCCTGGTATTGGGAATTGTCGCAGCCTCCCAGTTTGTGACCAATCGGAACCTTCGCGCCGAGCTGAATCGCAGCCAGGCGGAATTGACTGGACTACGCGAACAGCTCGATGCGCGAGCACGTCAGGTGGCTGCCGAGATGCTCGGCCAGCGTCGCCACGAACTCATTGCCGCGGGACAGTGGCTCCACACGTTTTATCAGTCCGAAGAGGGACTGAAGCGGCCAGCAGGGTTGTGGATTGACGGTCACCCAGACTTTGAGGGGCTCGGCGCGTGGCTGTTCGATGTGTACCTGGCCGAACGGTTTGCGGGTGCCACTGACGAAGCCGCTCGACAAAAAGTGATGGAAGGCATTCGCCAGAGTGAGGAGTGGCGACGGAAGCATCCCGTCAAGTAAGTCTTGTACGAGCAGTGTGGAGAATGTAGAGTCACCGGATGCCCCTGCTTGCGCTGATCCTGGTACTGCGGCTCGTGGATCCTCCGGACTTGAGCCGGCATTTCACCGGCATTGCGGGGACGTTCGTCCTGCTCGACGGCCAGACCGGCACTTTCATCCGGCACAACCCCGAGCGTGCCCGCCAGCGGTACCCGCCATGCTCGACGTTCAAAATTCCCAACAGCGCCATTGCCCTTGAAACCGGCGTGGCTTCAGACGCGGACTATACGCTGCGGTATGACCCGGCGCTCAAGCAGCAAGGCGCGTGGGCGCGCGATCACAGTCTGCGCTCTGCCTTTGCCACGTCCGCGGTCTGGTACTACCAAGAGATGGCGCGGCGTGTTGGTGCCCGACGCATGACGGAACTCGTGCGCCGGTTGGACTACGGCAACAAGGACACGTCGGCTGGCATCGACCAGTTCTGGCTCGGGACGTCGCTCCGCATTTCGGCAGACGAGCAGGTGCAGTTCCTGAAGCGATTCTACGAAGATCGGCTTGGCTTGTCGGAGCGGACAACCCTGCTGACCAAAGAGATCATGGTTGCCGATCAGGGACCCGGCTGGAGGCTCAGCGCGAAGACCGGCGCGTGCCCATCGTCTCAACAGGAAGTGTCGCTCTGGTACGTGGGGTACGTCGAGAAAGGAAAGGACGTCTTTTATTTTGCGCTGCAAATGGGTAATCGGGAGTACGGAGACCTGTTAGGGCAGCGTGTTTCCAAAGCCAGGGCCATCCTCGTCGAGCTGGGCGTTCTGCCGTAGCACCGCACGTGTATAGTGTCGTATGGAGATCGCTGAGTCAGCTATGAAGGCCTCAGTCATCAAGAAAACACTCAGGATCGCCGTCGCCACCCTCCTGGCCTCGTTGTTTGTGTATTGCCTTCCCGGTTTCTAAAACGCGAGAATCACAGTCGGGTCCGCACGATGTCGTACTCGATGCCGATTGTGCCGGTCTGCATACTCGCCATTGGGTCCGGCGATGTAGCCATTGAGGCTCATCGCGACGCCGTATCGAACAAACCGCATGGTTCCTCAAGTCAGCTCGGTGCCGACGGAAAACTAGACGACCAATGCTTGTCAAGGGGAACTCGGTGTCGTTGGGTCGGTGCGAAATCTAGACAAGTGTTCAGTGCAGAATCAGTTTTCGATGCCGTTTGCACGCGGACCGAGCCTGCCGCTGCCGCAAGTTAGGGTGAGGGCGCAGAACTTGCAACACTCCTCGCAGTTTCGGACGATGGCGAGGAGAAACGTTATGAATCGTACCGCTCGATATGCTCTGTCTCTGTTAGTTCTCGTCGCGGTGGTGCAGATGCCCGGACTCGTTGCGGCAGAGCCCGAGCTCGACGGTGTGTACATCGCCAAGGGCCTGAACCCTGACGGCACCGAGTACCGCGGGCTCGTCGAGATCGCGCGCCACGGCCAGAGCTTCTTCGTCAGGTGGATCTCCGTCGAAATGGCATCAGACGCCGTTCGGTTGACACCTGTCTGGGTAGGGCTGGGGATCGTGACCGAGAGGACGCTTGCTGTGAGTTACCACAGCGCGAGCAGAGCGGGAGTAGTGGTGTACCGGATCGAATCAGACGGGCAGCGCTTGGATGGTCATTGGGCGGTGACCGGCGACAATGGGACCATCTATCCAGAGACCTTGACGAAAGTGCCCCGCCGCGTCCGCGAACCAGAAACGCTCGAGCTTCCAGAGAGCCAGGTACCGCCAAAGCCGAAGAAAACGACGCCTGCCGGTCGAACCTTGGCGCTGTGAGTGCGTTCGGTCAGCTTGCCTTGCGCTTGCGGGCGACGGCTTTTCCGAGCGCCGCCTTGGCGGCTGGCTTCTTGGCCGTGCTGACCGCGTTCAAGCTCTTCTTCAGCGCGTCCATCAGGTTGACGACGTTTGGTGCCGCTTCTGCCTGCGAGGTGACGATCTGTTCGCCCTTGATCTTTGCATCAATGATCTGCTGCAGCCCTTCACGGTACGCGTCGTGATACGTGGATAGATCGAGCTGACGATCGAACGCGGAGATCACCTGCCGGGCGAGCTTGATTTCATCGGGCTTGACGTCGCGGGGCAGGTTCTTGAGCTCGTCAATTGCGCTCATCGGGCGAATCTCGGCCGCGTGGTGCAGGGTATACATCACGAAGCCCTGACCTTGGGGCCGGATGGCCACGAGATACTCGCGCCCGGAGATTGCCACCTTGCCAATACCCACTTTGCCCGCCATACCTTCCCGCATGACCGTAAAGGCCTGACCCCCGACCGGACCCTCTGGTGCCAGGTAGTAAGCGCGATCGACGTAGATGGGATCGATGTCTTTCTCGTCGGCAAACTGCACCAGGTCAATCACACGCGTCGACTCCGGTCGCACCTGGTCGAGGTCTTCGGGGGTGACGACCACGTAGCGGCCTTTCTCGAACTCGTAGCCTTTGACGATGTCGCTGTAAGGCACCTCCACGTTGCAGGTCGGGCACCACCGTTTCTGCTGGATCCGCGTCTGGCAAACGGCATGGAGTTGATTGAACGAAATTGTCGCGCTGGGTTCGGTTGCAGGAAACACCTGCACCGGAATGCTCACGAGACTGATCCGCAAGTGGCCTTTCCAAGTCGGCCGTGCAGCCATGTAAAGGACCCCTTTCGAGAAGACAGCTTTTCCAGTGTAGCTGCCGGGCTGCTGCGGAGTCGAGTTGGCACAAGGCGCGCAGATTTCGGGCCGGACGCGACTAGCGGCGCGTCCGCTTCAGGAGTGCCAGAGCGTCATTCCATTCAGTCACCGTCGAAACGGCCGTACCATCGGTCCGCTGCGCGAGCGTTCGGAGGCTGTTTTGGGTGACTTCCAGGTCCGGATCCCAGTCTGCCTGCGACGATGGTCCGCTGACGAGGAGACGCGGATCGATTACATAAAGTGCAGCATTAGCAACCAGGACTGCCGTTATCAGCTCTATGGGTTCGGTGACCAACGATGGATACCCGCTCGTGAAGTACAGAATTATTGGGCGGCTATTCTCTGTCGCCGTCAAAGCACCCACTGCATCAGTGGCGACTGAGAAAGCTGTCTCTTCCCGCCGGAGCAGCTCAGCCGCACCAGCGATTGTCGGCGTGTCCAGAAGCCCCCTCCGCGACAGCCCGCTGCCCGAGACCCGCTTGATTACATTCTCCAAAACGCTGTGGTCGGCAGTGGGCGACACGGCGATAAGGGACGGGCCCGTTGACACGACGCCGACGAGGTCACCGTCGCGAATCAGCGTCCACAGTGTCCGCCGTATGAGATCACGTGCGCGCGCGGTAATACGGAACTCAAAATGCAGGTCGTCAACGATAACGAGGAAATTCCGAGGCGTAGTCTGTGCGTACAGATCGGCAGTGAACATCAGTGCCAGTCCGACGACACATGCGGCTGTATCTCGCATCGTCTGCCAGGTTGGACGGTTGAACGGGGGGAATGGTCTGGACGAGAGACGATGAGAGCACCTGACGCCCTCCGAACCTAACGATTCTCACGACGGTGAGCTCGTCATAACGCACGTTTAGCGGCGGGGGCTAACTGGTGTGGCGTCCTCCGTGGTCGTCGGGTGGCCGTTTGATGTGTCAAGCGGTGCTCACCGAATCGGAACTTGAACGACCAAGTCACTCACGTCTCTATCGACGACGGTGACGCGAATGAACGGGGTCTGCATGATGGAGGAGCGGGGAAAATCCGCCCTGAGGGGACTGGCTTGCCACCCGTAGCTCGCGTAACCCTCAGCAACAGCCGACCTTCGCGCGTTGCGCTACGGTGGGCACCCTTCGCCTGACACCCGAGCGAAGGCTGGAGCGGGCTACGGGAATCGAACCCGTCTAGCTGGCTTGGGAAGCCAGAGCATTACCACTATGCTAAGCCCGCGGTGGAGCCAATAGTAGCACCTCTCGCTCGAAGGCTTAACGCAGAGGTCGCAGAAGCCGCGGAGGGCACAGAGGAATCTAAGGATGCTCTGTCCCTAATCCCGAATCAACGCCAGCACTTCGTCCCGCTTGCGCTCCATCAGTTCGACAGTGCGCCCCTCGAGGTTCAAACGCAGCAGCGGCTCTGTGTTGGACGGTCGGACGTTGAAGTGCCAGTCGGGGTATTCGACCGACACGCCGTCCATCGTGTACACATGGCCGTCTTTGTATCGCTCGGCAATGGCGTCCAGCTTTGGCTGAACGAGGTCCATGCTGGGGATCTTCGTATTGATCTCGCCCGAGATGAAGTACCTCTCACGGAACGGCTGGAGCAGGTCTCGCAGCGATTTCCGCTTCTTCGACATCAGCTCCAGAATCAGGAGCGCCGGGATGAAACCGTTATCCGCGTTGAAGTTGTCGCGGAAGTAATAATGTCCCGTGACTTCGCCGGCGAAGATCCCACCTTCCTCACGCATCCGACGCTTGAAAAATGCGTGTCCAACACGGTTCATCAAGGCTCGGCCGTTGTACTTCGCCACGGTGTCCTTGACGGCATAGCTCGCGCGCACGTCATAAATGATCGTCGCGCCCGGATGTTTCAAGAGAAACGCTTCTGCCAGAAGCGCCGTCACGAAGTCGCCCGCGATGAATTCGCCCGCACCGTCGATGAAGAAACACCGGTCGGCGTCGCCATCCCAGGCAATGCCAACGTCCGCGTGTGTGGCGACCACGCGCTCGACGATGTCGGCCCGATTCTCTTCGATGAGAGGATTGGCTTCGTGGTTGGGGAACGTCCCGTCGACCTCGAAACAGAGCCGTGTCGTTCGGCAAGGCAGGCGATCGAAAAGCGGCGGCGCCATGAACCCTGCCACGCCGCTGCCGGCATCGAGGACCACGTTGAACGGCTCGATGAGCGACTCGTCGATGAACCGCATGACGTGCTCCACGTAGCCGGGCAGAAGGTCGGTGGTGGTGACCTTGCCCGGGCTTGCGGCAGCGGCGGGAATACTCTGATCACGCAGCATGTCGCGGATATCCGAAATGCCCGCGTCGCCGCTCAAGGGAAATGCCTCCTGGCGGACCATCTTGGCGCCGTTGTACTGCTTGGGGTTGTGCGAGGCGGTAATCTGGGCGCCACCGTCGAGCTGGCCGCTGGCGACGCCGAAATAGAGCATGTCGGTGCCAATGAGGCCAAAATCCACGACGTCAGCCCCCTGCCGGCGCGCGCCATCAAGAAAGGCGGCGGCGAGGGCCGGTGACGAAATGCGCATATCGCGCCCCAGGCCGACGCGCCTGGCCTTCAGATAGGCGACAAACGCGCGGCCGATGTCGCCAAAGACCGACTCGTCGAGCTCGTTGGGGTAAAGGCCGCGGACGTCGTAAGCCTTGAAGATAGCGGGGTTGGCGGGCATGTTGTGAAAGGTCAAAGGTTAAAGGTCAAAGGTCAAAGGTCAAAAGTCAGAATGCAGAAACAGGAAGCGTCACAAACGGCTGAATTCGGTGATCTCCGATTTGTCGCCGAGAATGCACTTGTCGAGGGTCGCGTCGTGTCCGACGAAGCAGCCGCGCCCCAGGATGGATTCCCGGATTCGCACACCGGCTCCCACGCGCGTGTTCGGCCACAAAATTGACTCCTCGATGACGGTCCCTTCTTCGATTTGGCACTGTCGACCGATAACAGAGTAGGGCCTGATGCGGGCGCCGGACTTGATGATCGCGCCATCATCCACATAGACGGGCCCTTCGATCTCGGCCCCGGGTTCGACCCGGGCACCCGGATCGACGACAACGGTGGTGCGACGTCCCCCAAAAGGTGGTGCCACATAGATCCCGTTCATGATGTCGCGGTGCACCTTCAGGTACTTGTCGGGTGCGCCGATATCAATCCAGTAGCCCCGCGAGACGTAACTGACGAAGGTCTCACCGCGCTCGATCAGCGACGGGAAATAGCTGCGTTCGATGGACCAGGCCGTATCCTTCGGAATGCGATCGAATGTCGAGGGCTCCAGGACGTAGATGCCGGCATTGATCGTGTTGCAGGTGATCTCGTCGGGATTCGGCTTTTCGACGAACCGTCGGACGTTCGATTCCGAGTCCGTTTCCACCAGACCGTACGCGGACGGATTGTCGACCGGTGTCAGGACGATCGTGGCGAGCGCGTTACGCTGCCTGTGCCGCGTCACGACGGCGGCCAGATCGATTTGTGTGAGCACATCGCCGTTGAAGACCAGCACCGAATCGGTCAGCGACTCGCCGGCGTACCGAACGGCGCCCGCGGTCCCGAGCGGCGTCGGCTCGACGACATATCGCAGTTTGACGCCCAGATCCCGGCCATCGCCAAACAACTCTTCGATCCGACGCGGCTGGTAGTTGAGGCTCAGAATGATCTCGTCGATTTCAGGGATCTGTTTGAGAAGCTCGATCTGGTACGTCAGAAACGGGCGGTTGAAGATGGGGACGATGGATTTGGGCGTATGAATGGTCAGCGGACGGAGACGCGTGCCCTTACCGCCAACGAGAAGTAGTGCCTTCATGTCAACCCATCATGATAGCCGATCTGGACCGGATTCTTTTGCGGCCGACACCGGCCGGGCGTTACAATTGTCTGCTTTCATGAACCTTCCGAACAGCCTCACCGTCGGCCGGATTTTTCTCGTGCCACTCCTCGTGGTCGTGCTGTTGACGGAATTCGAAGGACGGATGGTGCTGGGCGTGCCCAAGGAAATCGTGGGGGCTGCCATTTTCGGCCTGGCGTCGTTGACCGACTGGCTGGACGGCTACCTGGCACGGCGGCGCAAGCAGGTCACGGTGCTCGGCCAGATCATCGACCCCCTGGCCGACAAGCTCCTGATTTCCGCCGCACTCGTATCGCTGGTTCAGATGGGCCTCGCGGCGGCCTGGATCGTGGCCGTCATCATCGGCCGCGAGTTTGCCGTGACGGGACTGCGCAGTCTGGCCTACAGCCGGGGGGTTGTGATTGCCGCATCGCCGCTCGGCAAGATCAAGATGGTGGCCGAGGTCGTGACCGTGCTGTTGCTCATCCTGGGCGGTGAGTATCTCCCACAACTCGTGGTCCTCGGAACCATCGGCTTGTGGGTGGTCGTCGTGACGGCACTTGTGTCTGCGTTCGACTACTATCGGCGATTCACGCGAGTGTCCCAGCCGAGCGTCACCGAGTTCGCGCGGGCACGCGAGAAGCGCACCCGGGCGAGCTGATCAGGAAAACTGCTTTAACGCCTCACCGCAACCAGATCGTCCCGCATGATTGCGTCCCGCACGTCGAGAACCTGAACTGTGGCGTTGTCGGGGCGTACCGCGATCGCGATCACCGTGCCGATTTCGACGAGCGGACCCGCGGCACCACGCTTGTCGCGAAACACCGACAGTCGTTGACCGGCGACCAGGCCGTGGTCACTGCCGCGATCGATGGTGATGAACTCGCCATTGCCGACGAGCCAGCGTCCTTCATCACCGGCAATCACGCGCCCGAGGTGCTGGAACTGAGGCGCACCATCAATGGATGTCTCTGCCAGAAGTGGCGGCACGAACGGTTCAAGAAAATCGTTCAGAAGCACACCCTCACACGATTCCGTAATGGTGGCAAGCGAGAGCTTGCGCTCCATGCTGACAATCCTGACCCGTCCCGCCGTGTGAACCGGCAGTGGATGATTGGGATCGGGTCCTCGCGCACCAAAAGTTCGCGTGACGCGCCGGACGTAGTACTCCTGTCCCACCTGTAGTCCCTGGTCGACACCTCCATTGATGACGAGTGTATCGCCCGGCCCCATCATCTGTTTGACATAGGTGTCCTGTGAGCCGGTGACGCGAAGCTGGCTTTTGGGCGGGGCGTATGTGAGAAAGGGTGCGCAGGCCAGGTCGGCGGCGACCGACGCGGGCGGTGGCACCAGACGAGGAGCACCGGGCGTCTGGGCGCCGGCCGCGGCCGGAAGCGTCAGAGCAAGAGCCAGAGCGATCGAAGCCATGCGCATGCGAAATCCTCCACAAAGCTGTGGCCTTCTTTTCGGTCCTTCAGACGGATTCCGTTAGCTTCGTTTGTCGGCGTCGCGCTTGAGCTCGCTGATCCACTTGCGGGCATCTTCGAGGTACTCGCTCGTCTCGAATTCCGCAACCAGCCGTTCGTAATAGGGCAGGGCCTGGTCCTTGTCGTTGGCCTTTCGGAGGGATTCCGCGAGATAGAAATAAACGGCGTCGCGACCCGTGTAGGTGGGATCGCTTTTCAGCAACTCCCGGAACCGTGCGACGGCGCCAGGGTACCATCGTTGCCGGTAATAACTGAGACCGATTCCGAACTCGTGCTGGCCGAGCCGATCCTTCGCCTCGCGCAGCCGCATCTGAACTTCTTCCACGAGCGAACTGTTTGGATAGCGCTGCATGAAGATCTCGAGCTCTTTGATGGCCTCCTTCGTTTCGGTTTGATCCCGTCCGGGGCCGCGCATGCCACGGAAATGCGTCATGCCGAGCTTGTACTGCGCGTAGTCGGCGCGCGCGCTGGTGGGATAGTACGTCAGGAACTCCCGAAATTCGTTTTGGGCGAACACGAGACTGTCGGGCGTGGCTTCGGCAAGGTACACGTCACCCATTCCGAGCTTGGCATCCGCGCGATAAGAGCTTTGCGGATAACCGTCGATGAGCTTGGTGAAGTAGTCACGTGCGTCAATCCACTTCCGGTCCTTGAGGGCCGCCATGCCGCTTTCATAGAGAAACTTGTCGGCTCCAGCGGCTCCCGGTGGGAGGGCATTCTGCTTGGCCCCGCATGCGCTGACGAGCATCAGCCCGACGAGCGTCCAGATGAGCGGAAGGCCTGCACTGCGGCGTTCATTCATGATGCTGTTGAGGCTATTGACTGGTGCCACTGGCACTGCCTGCGCAGACCCTCTTCCAACGTCACCGACGGGTTGAATCCCAGGTCCCGTTGAGCGTGGGACGTGTCGGCGTAGGTGTGACGCATGTCCCCCTTTTGCTCGCCGGCACGATTGATTTTGACGGCCTTTCCCGAGACGCGCCCGATGAGCTCCACGACTTCGTTGACGGTCACGCGGGAGCCTCCCCCGATATTGTACACGCCGCCACGGCGCCCCTGGCGACCGGCGGCTAGTGTCGCCCCGGCAGCGTCGGCGACGAACGTAAAGTCGCGTGTCTGTTCGCCATCGCCAAAGATCGTGATGGGCTCATCCTTCAGGACTGCGCGGAAGAACCGATGAAAGCCCATGTCGGGACGCTGCCGAGGACCGTAGACGGTGAAATACCGCAGGGAAACAGCCGGCACGCGGTGATTCTCCCAATAGAGCGAGGCCAGGTGTTCCGCCGCAAGTTTCGAGACGCCGTAGGGTGACAATGGCTGCAAGTATGTGTCTTCACGCATCGGGAGCGCGACATGATCTCCGTAAACAGACGAGCTCGAGGCATAGACGAACCGCTCCAGTGGGCGACCCACGCAAGCCTCGAGCAGGACCTGCGTGGCCTCGATGTTGTTAGTAGTATAGACGTCAAACTCCCGTCCCCAGCTTTTCCGCACCCCCGCCTGCGCGGCGAGATGAAAGACGTGCGTGATGCCCTCGAGGAGCTTTCCCAGGTCGGCATCCTGAATGCGCGTCTCCACGAACCGAAACCCCTTGTCATCCTTGATGGTCGCGAGGTTGGCCTCCTTCATCGGTCGGGGGTAGTAGTCGGTGAAGCAGTCGAGACCGAGCACCGTGTTGCCTTCATCAAGAATGAGTCGAGATAGATGCGAGCCGATGAATCCGGCAACACCGGTGACAAGCGCGTTCATTGCTTCTCCTCGTTGGAAAATCCGAACAGCGTTCTCACACGCTCGGGCAGCCGACAGGGCTTGCCCGTCGGCTTGATGGCGGCATGCACGGTTCGCCCAACCGCGGTGACGATACCGTCAGATCGGCGGACGACCTCGTAGTCGAAGGCGATACAAGCAGCTGAAACAAGAGCGCCCCTGGTACGGATGTCCAGTTCGTCATCGGTACCGGGCCGGCTGTCGGGTACTCACAGTGCGCTTCAATGACGGGCAGGCCGACCCCTTCGGCCTCCATCTCGCGATACGACCACCCGAGGCTGCGGAGCAGTTCGGCCCTGGCCACCTCGAACCACACGAAATAGTTCGAGTAGTACACAACTCCCATCTGGTCGGTTTCGGCATATCGGACGCGGATGGGGGCAACGGTGTTTCGCACGAGTGGCGGTCGCTCGGCGCACGTCACCGGCTTGCGGCGGCTGTTGCTCTCGCCGCCGCCTTGAGTTCGCGCGTGGCAGCCTCTGGGTCGGGTTTGTGGAAGATGGCTGCGCCGGCCACCACGATTTCTGCACCTGCGCCCACGACGCGAGCGATCGTCGCGAGATCGATACCGCCATCCACTTCCACAGGTGCGCGGTTGCCGGCCCGGTCGAGAAGCGCCCGCACCGCGCGAATCTTTGTCTCACTGCGGGGAATGAACGCTTGACCACCAAAACCAGGGTTTACCGACATGACGAGCACGAAGTCGACGTCGCCAGCCACTTCCTCGATGGCCGTCACCGGGGTGGAAGGATTCAAGACGGCTCCCGCCTTGACACCCAAAGCTTTGATGGCGGCGAGCGTGCGGTGGAGATGGGGTAAGACTTCGACATGGACCGAGATCATTGAAGCACCGGCGGTGGCAAAGGCTTCGAGGTACCGGTCTGGCTCCGAGATCATCAAGTGCACGTCCAGGGGAACAGTGGCGATGCGCTTGATCGAGCGCACCACAGGTGGACCAATGGAGATGTTCGGGACGAAGTGTCCATCCATGACGTCCACATGGATCAAGTCGGCGCCGCCGCGCTCGGCTGCGGCAATCTCGCGGCCGAGCGTCGCAAAATCTGCCGACAGTATCGAAGGCGCGAGGCGAACGTTCAACGGCTCACCTCGATTGAGATGGGCTCTCCCGGCGCAATCTGAAACCCAGCCTGCGGCAACTGGCGGAGGACGATACCGGCCGGAACGCCGGGATACGGCTGCTCGCCGACCACAGCCACGCGCAACCCGCGGCTTCGGAGCAGTTCGGCAGCGCGATCGCCGTTGACGCCAATCAGGTCGGGCATCACGTAACTGGTGCTTCGTTCCCCTCGATTGACGAGCAGCGCCACTTCCGTACCGCGACTGTCAGGTGGCGGTTTTTGCGCGACGACGGCGCCCGCCATGTAGTCGTTCGATCGGATCTCTGACAGGCCGATGATGGCAAGACCGTCAGCTTGCAGTCGAAGTTGGGCCGTACGCTCTGTCTCACCAGTCAATCGAGGAATGGTCGCAATCCGTGGGCCCGCGCTGAGCCAGACCCGCACACTTCGTTGGCGACGGGTGACGATGCCCTGCACCGGATCCTGGAGAAGAATGCGATCGGCCGGCACTTTGGGATCGAGTCGTCGTGAGTCGTCCACCCTCAGCGTAAGGCCCAGGCTGGTCAGTTGTGTGGTGGCCTCGGCGACCGAGCGGCCCTGAAGGTCGGGAACGGTCACTTCGCGGGCACGCAGTGCGACCCGCATCGAACCGAATGCAAAGACGAGATATGTCACTCCCAGGGCGGCCACCAGCACCATGGCTTTACCTGCGCCCCACACCCGGTTGCTCAGTGCCATCGCGTTCCGAAAGGTACGTACAGCGTAAGTTCAAAGTGCAAAGTGTAAAGTCGAAAAGTACGTAAGTGGAAAAGTGAGTAAGTGGAGAAGTAGCGGCCGGCTTCAGCCGGCCGTCCGCTGGAGAACGGCAGCAAAAAACGCCTCGAGACCATGCGCGACCGGAGAAGTCCGTAACAATCCGCGTGCGTCGAGCACGGCAGCCAGACCCGTCGAGTAGGGGTCGACTCGCGGGCGGACGAGCGAGAAGGAAGGATGGCTGTCGAGGAATCCATCAATCACGAGATCGTTCTCTTCAGGCTCGCTCGAGCAGGTTGCGTAAACGAGGCGACCCCCGGGACGAACGACCGCCGAAGCCTGATCCAGCATGGCCCGCTCGGCCGCCGCGAGAGGTGCCAGGTCCACTTCCTTGCGCCGCCAGCGAATTTCCGGATCACGCCGAAGCGTTCCGAGCCCTGAGCAGGGCGCGTCGAGGAGCACGAGATTGAACGGAGCTCCACGAACAGGCAGGTCGAGTCGGGCATCCACGAGCGCCAACCGGATAATGTGCGCTCCCGAGCGCTCAACAGTGCGTCGCAGCAGATCCAGGCGCTTCGTTCGGACGTCGGCCGCGACGATGAGTCCTTCATCGGCCATGGCGGCCGCCATGGCTGTCGTTTTCCCTCCGGGTGCCGCACATAAATCCAGCACGCGTTCACCACGTCTCGGCGCGGCGAGGACGGCCACGAGCTGTGAGGCTTCATCTTGTACCGTAAAGACGCCGGTCTCGGCGAGTGGCGTTTGCAGCGGGTTGCCGTCGATCACAACCAGGCCATCGGGTGCGTAGGTCGTGGGTGTCGTTGCGACGCCGCAATCGCGGAGTTGTCGTCCCAGCTCTCCGGTCGTCGTCTTGAGCGTGTTGGCGCGGAGCGTCAATGGAGCCGCGGCATTGTTGAAGCATTCCCATTGAACCGTGGCGTCGAATCCGAGTCGGTCGAGCCAGCGGGCGGCCAGCCAGGCCGGATGCGACAACGTGACGGTCAGGTATTCGAGTGCCAACGCTCGCGCCGCGGGATCGACTGGAATGCGCGCGAGCACATCGGCGCTGGGACGTTCGGGCAGTGGCAAGGTACTGCGGTCGCGAACGATAGAGCGCAGTACGGCATTGACGAAAGCGGCGGCGCTGGCTTTTCGCGCGTGCCGCGCGAGCGCCACGGCATCATTCGTGGCGGCCGACGCCGGGACCCTGGCCAGGTGCAGAATCTGATATACGCTGAGCCGGAGGATCGTCAGAATTTCTGGGTCGAGCCGTGCCACTGGGCGCCGGCTGAAATGCGCCACCAGCGCGTCCAACTGGCCGCGCCAGCGGAGCGTTCCCGTCACGATTTCTGCCGTCAGCGCGCGATCGCGTTCATCGTGCAGAGTGGCGCGCGACCGGGCTAATGCCGTGGGAAGGTCGCTTCGTCCTGCCTCGACCGATGTCAGGGCGTGAAAGGCGCTGAGCCGAGGCTGGGAAATCGTGGCAACCATCAGGAGCTGGCACGCTCGTCTGGACCGCCAAAGGCCTGGCCAGGACGTACGGCATGCCCTGCAAGGAACTCACGAGTGTTGAGCGGCCTGCGCCCTTCCGGCTGAATGCTCAGAATCCCCACGGCTGTATCACCGGCCCTCACAATCAGGTCGTCGCCGGACGCCCTCACGATCTGACCGGCGCGCGCACCCGACCCTTCGGACGGAGTCGCGGTCTGGGATTCGACGCGACTTTTCAGGATGATATATCGCATCCCGTCCATATACGTGAACGCGTGCGGCCACGGATACAGGCCGCGGATCTGGTTGTGAATATGCCGAGCGGACTTCGTCCAGTCGATCAATCCTTCAGCCTTTGACAACCGAGGTGCGTACGAGGCCTGGCTGGAATCCTGACTTTCTTCGAGCGCACTGCCCGCCGCGACATCGTCAATCACGCTCATGAGGAGCGCAGCCCCGAGAAAGGACAAGTCACGCTCGACTTCCTCAGCTGTTTCGTCCGGTTCGATGTTTCTGCTGGCCATGCCGAGCATTGGCCCGGCATCCAGCGCCTCGATGAGCCGGATGATTGTGATCCCCGTCTCTGTCTCGCCGGCCATCACCGCACGTTGGATGGGAGCCGCGCCCCGGTACTTCGGAAGGAGCGACGCGTGAACGTTGATCATCCCGAGCCGCGGGAGCCGTAGCAGTGGTGGCGGCAGGATTTTTCCGTACGCGGCCACAACCCCAAGATCCATCTGCCAATTGTGCAGGGCATCGATGACGGCAGGATCCCGAACTCGATCGGGTTGAAGGAGCGGCAAGTTGTTTTCGAGGGCAACCCGCTTCACGGGGGAGTCGCTCTGACGCTGGCCGCGCCCGCGCGGACGGTCTGGCTGTGTGACAACGCCAACCAGGACATGCTGCGAGCGTAGGAGGTGTTCGAGGCTGGGTACCGCAAATGTCGGCGTTCCGAAGAAGGCGACCCGCAGGGCCGGCCTCGCCTCGGCCTGCGCGTTCACCACGTGCCGGCCTTCATCAGTTTCTTGATTTTCCTGACGATCAAATCGCGCTTGATTCCCCGCAGGCGGTCGACGAACAACGTGCCGTCGAGATGGTCCATTTCGTGCTGAAACGCTCTGGCGAGGAGTCCGGTACCTTCGACCGCACGACGTTCACCTGTACGATCGAGTCCTTGCAGAATGGCGCGGGTTGGCCTGACCACCGTGGCGTTGAAGCCGGGAACGCTCAAGCATCCTTCTTCCTCGAGCTGCATGCCTTCCCGCTCGACAAACTCCGGATTGACCATCACGATGAGGTCGTCGGCCTTCCGGCCGACGGACAGGTCAACCACGAAGACTCGCAGCGCGACACCTACCTGTGGCGCCGCAAGGCCAATACCCGGCGCGGCGTACATCGTCTCGATCATGTCGTCGATCAGTCTTTGAAGATCGCTGTCGATGACCGGAACGTCGGAGGCGCGAGACTGCAGGACAGGATCGCCGAACTTGACGATGGGACGGATCACGGGCGGCTGGACGTCGAAAATCGGCGGCCGATGTGTTCGAGATACCGGGCGAAGTTGCGATCGATTTCGCCGACCGAGTCGCCGCCGAACTTTTCGAGAAACGCGTCGGCGACGACCAGCCCGACCATCGCCTCAGCCACCACAGCGGCTGCCGGCACGGCGCACACATCGCTCCGTTCCACGGTGGCGGGGGCTTCGGTCATCGTGGGCAAATCAACCGATCGCAGGGGTTTCATCAACGTCGCGATGGGTTTCATGTACCCCGTCACGCGGAGGTCTTCACCATTCGTGACACCGCCTTCGAGGCCACCGGCGTTGTTGGTTGGGCGCAAAAGCCCGAGGGAAGATGGAGTTGCCGGACGGCCGTGGCCCGGGAGAATCTCGTCGTGGACACGCGAGCCTGGGAGGCTCGCCACGATGGGCCCGAGTCCGATGCCAACGCCCTTGATGGCCGGAATCGACATGAGCGCCTGGCCTAGACGTCCATCGAGCTTCCGGTCCCACTGGACATAGCTTCCCAATCCGGCCGGCAGCCCTCGGACAATCACCTCAAAGGCACCTCCCGCGGTGTCGCCGGCTTCGCGTGCCCGATCGATTTCGTCGGTCATCTGCCGTTCTACCTGCGGATCGGCGCACCGGAGTGGCGAATCAGCGGGGATGGCGCGAGCCTGTTCGAACGTCACGGCCAAGGGGTCGGCAAGTCCGACGCCGTTGATCGCAATGACGTGGTTGACCGTTTCGATGTGAAACCGCTGCAGTAGTTGTCTCGCGACGGCACCTGCAGCCACGCGTGCCGCCGTCTCGCGGGCGCTCGCGCGCTCGAGCACGTCGCGGATGTCGGTGCGATCGTACTTCACCGCACCCGCCAGGTCGGCGTGCCCGGGCGCGGCCGTGTAACCGGCGGTCGGCGGGGTCCGCTCGACTCTCCATCGGTTTCCGGCTCGACGCTCATCGTCTGCCGCCAGTTTTCCCAGTCTTTGTTCTTGATGAGGAGTGCTATCGGTGATCCGAGCGTTTCCCCGTGACGCACGCCAGACAACACCTCGGCCCGATCGGACTCAATCTGCATGCGGCGCCCGCGGCCATAACCACCCTGACGGCGATGCAGTTCTCGCAGCAATCTGCTCGACGTCGAGCGAGAGGCCGGCGGGCATGCCCTCCAGGACAACCACGAGCGCTTGCCCGTGAGACTCGCCGGCAGTGAGAAAACGCAGCATGCGACAGACATTCTATACGAAGTTTTTGCGACGTCCCGGTGCGCGGGGACATCGAATCGGCCCACTTTTGCCGGGCGATGTTCTTGCAACCGCAGCCACGGATATGAACCACCGAGCGCACGAGCTTGTTGCCGATCGGTTCCTGCTCCTTTCCTGCGGTCAAGTACTCGACCTCGCCTCCGGGGAAGACGTTTGGCTTCGCATCGAACGCGAGCGGCCGCCAGGGCCAGGATGGGCGGAGCGGTGCGCGGCTCTTTACGTGCGGCGTCATCCCGGATCTCGTGGAGCTTGCTGATTACGGCGCGCTCGGTCGCGCCGGATGGTTCGAAGCGTTCAGGACACAAGGTCGAGTTCGTCGATGGCCAAGTGGAGGTCGTGCAAACCGGACGCTTCAGGCCGTCTCCGCATTTCTGCGAGGCCAGGGGCTCACGCCGGGCGCTATTGGACCCGTCGCGAATTCTTGACGTCGCCGGCGAGCCTCGGATGCTGCCCGACGACCAGACGGGTTTCGTGTTCGAAGAACCGTCGAACGGCAAGGCAATGGCGACCTTCCCGCGACCATCGACGTCATTGGGTGATGCGGGATTCGTGGTGCAATTCAGAACCACAGTTGAACGCATTACCGACTTTCTGGACGAACCAAGAGCGAGTCGTGCCCGATGGTTGCAGGTACGTGCGCCGGCTGGCAGTGGCATTTCGACGACGCTTCGACTGGTGGCCCGTGAGGTGCGCCTGAAAGGATTCCTCCCAATTGCCGGATCGGTAGTCGAAGGGTTCGAGCTGGGCAATCAACCAGGGCGGCTCTTGCGAGACCTGCTGCCTCTGATGACCTGCCGACATGTGGTCGTGCTGAATGATCGTCCTGGTACCTGCAGTGGTGCGCAAGACGAGGACGGGTGCAACAGCGTCGGAACGGAACGTCCCAGTCGCTTGGTCAGCGCCGTTCTCGAGCTTCGGGCCGTCATGCCTCACGCAGACATCACGGTCGTGAGCGTGTCGGACCGAGAGACATCCTGCTCTTGGGTCACGCTGGATCCGCTTCACCCTAATCAGCTGCTTTCAATGGTTGGACTCCTGTCGACGGCCGTCGCCGCGTGTCGCTGCTTCGCGCCGCGCACGCATCGCGGGGGTGGCCTGGCCGATTCGTCAAGCGTGCAGGCTTGATTCAAGAGACCAGCGAAGTAGCCGTTGCACGGGAACGTGCATCACGCTTCGGTCCGTCTTTGCAGGAGAAAGGCGACAGCAACGCCTGCAGATCGCACTGCGGATCTCGATGCGTGGCGATGCCTCTGTGACGGCCGGGCGCTGTTCGAGCGAGGTCGTCACGCAGCCGCGGCGCGAGCGTTCCGTGCCGCACTAGGCATGTTCGAACGACGCAACGACGCACTGCACGCGGGCCAGGCCTGTTACGAGTTGGGACGATTATTGGTCCGCCGAGGCGCAATCGAGGAGGCGTGCCAGTTCTTCGCACGAGCGGGAAAGAGCTTCAGACATGCAGGAGCCATCGGTCGCGCCATTGCGGCGGCGGCGGCCGAGGGCTCGGCAAGAATTGACGATGGTGAACTGCAGATCGCAGAAGCTCTCCTTCAGACCGCAGAGATTGCGGGGCTGGAAATCGGGGCCCGCCAGGAGGTCATCACGGTACGGGGCGCGCTCGTTCGCTGTCTCCAGCTCCAGGGTAAACGAGACGATGCGCTCAGGGTTGTGGAGCGTGACGAAGCTGATGGGCAATCACGCGATAAGACAAGCCTGCCCGGGACCACCAGTCCAGAGCGCGTGGAATGGCACTGTGCGGCGGGATCTCTGGCAGTGCAGCAACGTGCTTACGAAGACGCCTCAACTCATGTCTCGGCAGCCATTTCCGCATCGGCGGACGGTAGCGCCCTCTCGAAGTGCGCTGCCCATCATGTGGCGCTGAGGTTGTCCGCTCTGATTGGCGACGCCGAGGCCGTTCGGCTCCATGCGGCGAAGCGCGCTCGACGCGGCTCGACTGGCGCATGCACCTATTGAAGCGCTGCGTGTGCGTCTTGCACTGGTAGAGGCCCTGGGCGATGTCGGGCTGTGCACCCGAGTCTCGCAGCCGTCGCGGCGTCGGCTGATGAGACGCCGATTACAACAAATTCCGCCACTCCTCAGCGCCGAGCGAGGTCTCGTCCTCGCGCGCGCGTTGCCCGATAGCGCGATCGCACGGACGCTCGGTGAAAAAGGCCGAGGAGCTTGCGCGTCTGAGTGGTGCCACTGCCCTGCTCGGAGGAAGTGAATCCGGGTCATCGGCTTCCCCAGCCGTTGGACGATATCGTGGACCTGCTCAAGCTGACCCACGAGTACGAGGACGAAGAGACGCTTCTCGCGGAAGTTGCGACGTTCCTTCGAGATCGTCTTGGGGCGCTGACGGTAGCTTTTTACGCCGCAGAGGATCTCGAGAGTCCGATAGTCTTCGCCGGATCCGGCCGCGGTGTCTGCCGTGGCGCGAGCGGTACGGGCGAGCATGCTTCTCGGACCCCTGCGAACCTCCGCGGGTATCGAAATGGCGGCGCCCGTCAGGTGTGGCCGCACCACGATTGGAGGCCTTGGCTGCCGATGGTCTGCGGCGGGCCCAACGGCAACAGAGCATGCTCACACCCTCATCGCCACGGCTGCGACAATGTGCAGCCCGTTTTGCCGGGCGGCCCTCGACCGGCGGCGGGCGGCCCCGATTGCGGATGCGTGCCCTGAGCTGCTCGGTGGCAGCCAGGCGATTGCGCACCTCAGGAGCGGCATCGTTCGCGCAGCCATCGCGCCGTTTCCGGTGTTGATCGTTGGAGAGAGTGGAGTAGGCAAGGAATTGGTCGCCCGAGCTATTCACAGGGAGAGTCCACGTCGGCTCCGAAATTTTGCCGCACTCAACTGTGCGGCACTCACCGAGGATCTGGCAGAGGCGGAGCTCTTCGGCCACGCCCGTGGGGCGTTTACTGGCGCGATTGCGGAACGTCGCGGTCTCTTCGAAGAGGCCGACGGTGGCACACTCTTTCTGGATGAGGTCAGCTGAGCTCTCGCCACGGGCACAGGCGAAACTGCTGCGAGTTCTGCAAGAAGGAGAAGTGCGGCGTGTGGGTGAAAGTTTCGCCCGGCACGTCCAGGTGCGCGTCGTCGCGGCGACGAATCGAAGCCTCGAAGGGAGCGGGACCACCGGTTTCCGGCACGATCTTCGATACAGGTTGGATGTCATTCGGCTGGACGTGCCTCCCTTGCGCGAGCGCGTCGAGGACATTCCCGTCCTGGCGACTGCATTTTGGGCGAAGGTGGCTCCCTTGACGGCATGTCGTGCGAGGCTGAGTCCAGCCACGCTGGCAGCCTTGGCATGCCACGACTGGCCGGGCAATGTCCGCGAGTTGCAGAACGTCATTGCGGCTCTCGCCGTTGCCGCGCCACGTCGGGGAGTGGTGGGACCGTCCGCGTTACCCGCTGTGATTGCGCGTGCGGCCAACGTCTCCACGACAACTCGACTCGACGAGGCCCGCGTTGCATTCGAGCGGCGGTGTGTCACCGCGGCTCTGGCGCGAGCGGCAGGCCAGACCAGTCGGGCGGCAAAAGAGTTGGGGCTCAGCCGCCAGGGACTCGCGAAGCTGATGAAGCGGATCGGAATCGTTGAAAAGAATACAGATCGTAGAATACAGAATACAGAATGTGCGATGGCGAAGTCCGAAAGCGGCGATGGTGACGACCAATGAAACCCGCAGAGACGTTCATGAGCTACTGTGCCAGAGTAAGACAATCTAACCAGACTCCCCCTTCTCATTCTGTGTTCTGAATTCTGTATTCTGTCTTCTTCAAGAATGTCTCGCTTCCTCCTCCGTCGTCTCCTGCTGACGATTCCCGTGTTGTTTGGTGTGGCAACGCTCGTGTTCGCGCTCATCCACCTTGTACCCGGTGATCCGGCGCAGGCGATGTTGGGAGAGGGGGCGTCGGCCCAGGATCTCGTCGAGCTTCGCGAGCGATTGGGCCTCAATCGGCCCCTGCTCGTGCAGTACACGGCGTTTCTGAGTGGACTGGTTCGCGGCGATTTGGGTGTATCGATAAGCCGGAATCAACCGGTCACGACGCTGATTCTCGAGCGGATGCCGGCCACCGCCGAGCTGGCGTTTGCGGCCATGGCCGTCGCCATGGCTCTTGCAATCCCGCTGGGAATCGCTGCCGCGGTCTGGAAGTCGACCGCCATCGATCAGGCGGCCATGACATTGGCCCTGCTCGGGATTTCGGTTCCGAACTTCTGGTTGGGGCCTCTCATGGCGATTCTGTTTTCCGTGGAGCTGGGGTGGCTGCCGGTGTCTGGGCGTGGCACATGGCAACATCTGGTGTTGCCGGCCACCACCCTAGGTGCCGCGCTCGCGGCGATCCTGGCACGGATGACGCGTGCCAGCCTGCTCGACGAGTTGCGCGAGCTGTATGTCATGGCTGCAGCCGCACGCGGCGCATCGCGGACCCGTGTCGTGCTGCGCCACGCCTTTCGCAACAGCCTCATCCCCATCGTGACGATTGTTGGCTTGCAGTTCGGGTCGGTCCTGACGGGTACTGTGATCACCGAAACCATCTTTGCCTGGCCGGGAATCGGACGGCTGTTGATTCAGTCGATCGGATTCCGAGACTATCCGCTGGTGCAAGGTTGCATTCTGCTGATCGCGGTGACATATGTGGCGATGAATCTGTTGACAGATGTGGCGTATGGGTGGCTCGATCCGCGAATTCGGTTTGAATGAAGGGTTGGTGACGTGCCACGAGTTGGAGCGCTGATCGTTCTGGCGGCCGTCCTGGCCGCTGTGGCTGGCCCACTGATCGTCCCGTACGATGCGAGTGCCCAGCAGCTGCCGCTGCGACTGCAGGGACCCAGCCGCGCGCACTGGTTTGGTCTCGACGAACTGGGACGAGACATTTTGTCGCGCATATTGTCCGGAGCGCGCATTTCGTTGCTCGTCGGCCTGGTGGTCGTGTCGATCTCCGCGTCGGTGGGCATTCTGCTGGGGTCGGCCGCGGGCTATTTCGGTGGGTGGGTCGAGGATGTCATCAGCCGCACGATGGATGTCCTTCTCGCGTTTCCCGGTATTCTGCTGGCCATTGCCATGGTAGCCGTGCTGGGTCCCAGTCTTACGAACGTGGTACTGGCGCTTTCGGTCATCGGGTGGGTCAGCTATGCGAGACTGGTGCGTGGACTGGTGCTGCGCGCTCGCGAACTCGAGTTCGTCCAGGCAGCGCGTGCACTCGGTGCCAGGACCTGGCGCGTGCTCCTGCGACATGTCATTCCGACGACTTTGCCGGCTGTGCTGGTGCAGGCAACCCTGGGCATGGCAGGGGCCATCATTGCGGAGGCCTCACTGAGCTTCCTGGGACTCGGTGTCCAACCGCCGACTCCCAGCTGGGGGACGATGCTCAATGGCGGCCGCGCACATCTCCTCGATGCGCCGCACCTCACGATCTTTCCAGGCGCCGCGATTGCGATTCTCGTGCTGGGGTTCAATTTCCTGGGCGATGGCCTGCGCGACGCGTTAGATCCGAAGCGGCTGAGCGCGAAAGGTCGGCAAACGTAACGCGTTAGGAGGGCAGTCGCCGCCGGGCTTGATCCAGCTTCCTCAACAGCTCGGCATCGTCAGGGGAGGTGGCGAGGGCCCGTTCGTACCAGCGGACCGCACCCGCTACGTCGTTGAGCCGCATGGAAAGATCGCCGATCAGGATAGTCCGCGCGCCGCGATCGCGATCATCGTCCGACATCAGGGCGTCGCGTTGGACCAGGGCCTCCCTTGCCAGATCCAGATGGTCCAGACGCTGAGCCGCTTCCGACAAATCCAGGAACGTTTGCGGGTCCACTGGTAACCGCGACACGGCCAGCCGCAATATTTGTTCGGCGCGCTGGGGCTGACCGGCGAGGAGCAGGGCCCGACCGTAAAGCGCCAACGCGTCACCTGGTGCTGAGGGCCGGGCGGCAATTGGTTGAAGCGCTTCAAGTGCTTTGCGGAGCGCAGATGGATCGCGGCGTTCCTGTGCCGCTTCCAGCCACACACGTCCAAGCGCGATATAGACACCAGGCTGGTTGGGGAGACGCTCCGCCGCCCGGCCGAGCGCCATGACGGCCATGTCGGAGTGATCGCCGCGGGCGTACCCGAGACCAAGCGCGATGTGCCGCTCGACGCGAGCGGGATCCAGCACGGCGAGCGCCTCGAGCTGCTGAACCTCTTCCTGGTGGCGACCTTGTCCGGCGTAGAGGTCTGCCAGTTTTTCGCGCGGCGGTGCCAACGCGGGTTCCAGCGCCACGGTGCGTTCGAGCGCCTGAATCGCCTCGAGGTGACGATCGAGGTCGCTCAGGCACAACCCCAGCAGATAGTAGGCTTCGGCAAAGCGTTCATCGATGACAACCGCCTGGCGCAAGGTGGCAATGGAGGCCTCGGGATTGCCCAGTCGATATCGCGCCAGACCAAGCTTGTACAGAACACGCGCCGATTGGTTGTCGAGACGGAGGTAGGACTCGTAGGCTTGAACGGCAGCGGCATCACGTTCTAAAGCGTAGTTGACGTCCCCGAGCTCTTCCCATGGACGCGTGGCCGTGGGATCGAGACTGTTGGCCGTTTGAAGGTCCGGAATGGCCGCCTGGAGGTCGCCGCGCCGCTTGTAGGTCTCTCCGCGCTTCAGGTGAGCCAACATGGAGGCTGGCTTCAGGGCGAGGGCACCGCTGAACGCCTCGATGGCCTGAAATGTCTGTCCCTGGGCCAGAGACACTTCGCCCTGCCGAATAAGCAGACGGTAGCCGCGATCGCGTGAAACGCTGTTGTAAACGAGGATTGTGCCCGCCGTGAGGCCGGTGAGGACGACTACGCCTGCCAGAAGCCTCTTCACCGAAGACATAGTAGCAGCACGGAGGGAACTTTTGGCCTGGGCAGGGGTCCAATGTTAGTGGGAACCCATCACCAAGGGAAGAGACGGGGAATACAGGGGTTAGGGCACACCACCCCCGGGCGAGAGCGTCGGTGCCACTTTCTATCGTCGTTCGCACTTCCCTGATATAGTTTGGGAATGGCCACACTATGGCTGGGGAACTCGCGGTGAAACAGGCCAGCGCCGCCAGCTGGACCGAGGTTGCCGGGCGTGAAGCCCAGCTCGTGCAACGGTGCGCGGCTGGCGACGAGGACGCGAGCGCGTTGCTCGTGGCCGAACACCACCGCATGGTGTTCGGTTTGGCGAGTCATCTGCTTGGCGACCGCGATGAGGCCCTCGATTTGACGCAGGAAGTCTTCCTGCGGGTTTTTCGAACCATTCATCGATTCCGAGGTCAGTCGGCGCTCAGAACATGGATTTACCGCATCACGGTCAACCAGGTGCGAAATCGACAACGGTGGTGGCGCCGGCGCCATCAGGGCGATCAGGTTTCGCTCGACGCGCACCTGCAGCGTTGCGGCGATCTTGCCCTGCGAACAGATGCGGCCGCGCCCGATCGGATGTTTGCGAGCCATGAGCTTGCCGACCGGCTTCGAGCGGCCATCGAGCGTCTTCCATTCGAACAGCGAACAGCGATCGTGTTGCGAGAACTGGAAGGACTGAGTTACGAAGAGATTGCGTTCTCGTTGGGCTTGGCGATTGGTACAGTGAAGTCACGACTCACTCGGGCGCGGCAGGCCCTGCGGGCAGAGCTGGGAGCGCTACGATGAAGATCTTGAGTTGCTCGGCCACGAAACGTCAGCTGTCCGCCTTCTGTGATGGCGAGTTGACGCTCAGGGAACAGGTGGCAATCGACGCGCATTTGAAAGAGTGCGCGGCCTGCCGAGCGGAAGCAGGGCTGATCGACGAGATCGGTCGCGCAGTACGGGCGTTGGCCAGTGGACCGGAGCGATCGGACCTGGCAGCACTCCAGGCGGCTGTACTTCCCCGGATCAAAGCCGAGCGCAAGGCCTCACTCGCGCATCAAATCGAGGATCTGTTTCAGGATATGCATCTCGTCTGGGCGGCGGGCTGCGGTATTGCCGCGATGCTCATCTGCGGACTCACCGTCTTCGGCCTGGTTCACGATGTGACCGCTCGTCCCGACTCCCTTGCTGCCGTCTTCGAGACGTTGTCGCACGGACCCGCGACCAGGCTCGCCGCAGAACCCCTGGTGTTGCCGCGCGCGTACCCTGATGCGGTGATGCCGGCAACGGTCATGAATCAGCAGGGTGGGGAAGACGCGATTTTTGCGTTGGCCGCTGTCGTGACGCGGGACGGAAGCTTGTCAGAGATTGAGCTGCTCTCTCCAGCCGGTCAGTCCGCGACCGAGTCGAAGACCGGTCAATCCCGGTTGACCGACGATTTGCTCGATGCCGCGTCGACGGCGCGATTCGAACCGGCCCGCAACCGGGATGGGGCTGCCATGTCTGTCAACGTGGTGTGGGTGCTGACGCACACCACCGTCCGCGGAAAGTCACCCGTATTCCGGCCGAAGGTCTTGCCCGTCGCGCCCGCGCCCGCGCGTCCGATTGGCTGGTTGCCGCTCGTCGAACCGGCCGACCCGCTGAGCCTCGGCCCCGCGCTTCCGACGAGCGACGTCACCACGAGCTGAGCCGTCCGGCTAAAGTCGGACGTCGCCGCTAGCGTGAGCGGGGCGGTCGTGGGTCGCCACGGCTGGTGGCAATGTTGTTCGACGCGTCAACGGCGCGGATAATCACTCCCGCAACGGCGGCGTCTCCTTCCAGGACGAGCTCGAATTCCTCCAACCGTGAGTCGGCAATGCCATCCTTCGGATAGATGGGCTTCCACCGTTCGGCGTCGATGGAATACTCGACACGCTGAACAGCGGACTGGTCATCCCTGACCTCGAAGATCAGGGTTGGCCGGGATCCGGAGCGGACGTCCACTACGCGAATCGTCGGCGGTCCGTTGTCGATATCGAAGGCTGAGCCCTCGAGCTCTCCAATCAGCGTTGAGGCAGGTGCGTTCGAGGGGCTATCCGAGGCGCCAATCTTGATGAGGTATGTGCCATTGGGAACCGAGGTGGTGTCCCAGACAAAAATCGTGTCGAGGAGATCGGACTTGAGAGGCTTCCACGTCGTCTCGCCCTCTCGTCGATACTGAATCTCGTACGTCAGTTCGTCATTGTCGTCGTCCTGCGCACGCCAGACGAAGGTCTGAAATCCCTTCTGATACGCGCGACGACCGAGTGCAAGACTGCCACTGAGTGGCGCGCCGGGCGCTCCCGTTGCACTGGAACCACCGGGCTGGCGACGCTCTGAAGGTTGCTCTTCGAGGCCTGCGATGTCGGGATCCCCGGTGGGGTACGGCTTCTGAAACACCGTTCCTGGCGGATGCACCGTGATCGACGTGACTTGCGGCCGCGCATTCTTCGGCAGATAGGCAGCGGTGACCGACGTCAGGACCGGATTACCCTGACGGCCGCTGAGCTCGGCTTTCCACTGCAAGTAGCGCGCTTTGGGACTCACGATCGGATCGCCTTCGGGAACCTTGTAGGGCCCTTCCCAGGCACTCCATGTCGCATCAGGCGTGGCCGTGTTCCCCGACCGCGTGTAAAGCTCAACACGGCCGCCAGACTGCGTCGCGGCTCTCCAGCTGAGCACGCCCCACCCAGCCACGGTTTGCGCGTCTCGAACCTCCGATTCGTAGGTCCCGCGCTCGGCGCGATCGGCAGACAGGCGAAAGACTTTCCCGGGATTAGCGGTCGAGTAGTAGTGCACACCCTTCGCATCCCGAAGGAACGCCGTGATCTGCTGCGCATCGGCCTGGGCCAGCAGCGTTGGGGCCAACGGTGCACCGCTCAGCCGATAGATTTTGCCACCACGTCCGGTGCCGATCAGTAAAGCTCCATCACGATCGAACGACACGTCGTACGGCGAATCATCCCGGGATTCCCAGATGATGTCCCACAAGCCATCCGGCGCAATTCGGTAGACAGCCCCCCTGCTGTTCCGTCGATCGTCTCTGGCGCTTGTCGTGAGCGTCTGGCCACCGGCCGGATCGACAATGCTGACCGATGTGACTTCCGTGGTTACCACCGGCACGGGAGCGGCGGATGGCGCGCGGGTCGTTTCCGGGCGTGCGGGCTCTGGAGGTCGCGTGTCGGTCGTGGGGCGGCCGCTCAGGGCTGCCGCGTAGATCGTGCCTTTGCCATCAAAGCGAATCGCGTGGATCTCCTGGAACGTCGAGTCCAGCAGCACGAATCCCTTGCCGGCTCGGTCGACCCTGAACAGCTTTCCTGGCGATTCTGTGCCCACGAGCCAGTTTCCCGACGGCTCGAGGGCCAGCGCCACCGCATGAGTCGTCATGGTCTTGTAGAACACCGTCGACTGACCGTCCGGGGTTACCCGATACACCGTCCCTTTGTCTCCGGTCCCCACGAAGAGATTGCCCTGCGGATCGAACGCGAGCGCCCAGATATATTTGTCCTCAGGATCGAAGAACGGCTCGCCCTTTCCGGCGGCGTCAACTTTGTACACACGGCCGTCAGGTGAGGTCGCAACGAACAGATCCCCTTTGGCACCCAAGGCAAGCGCATGGACTTCCAGTTCGTTGGCATCGAAAAACACTGCACCTTTGCCGTTGGCGTCGAGCTTGAAAACCTTCCCTTCGTTACCACTTCCGACGTAGAAGCCTCCGTCCGGAGTGCTCACCATCGACCACAAGAAGGGGGCGGTGCTTTCGTAGACGAGCTCGAGGCCGGGCCCAAGCATCAACCGGCCATGTTGGTCGATTGAAAGATCCTTGATCTCGCCTTTCAGGAGACTCGCCTGAGAGGCGACGGTCCAGAACACGGCCGTCGCCGCCCGGAGACTCAGCACGGCGATGACACACAACGCCAGCGTCAGGAACACACGGGCAAGTCGATAGCGCATATGGCGGAGGAAAAACTGAAAACTGAGAACTGACAACTGAAGACTTTCTAATTCGGGTCGATCTCGATCGTGAGCAGGCGCGAGCCGGTGACGGCGTAGTCGCTCGAAAGCTCCCACTCGCCCACCGTGGCATTACGAAGAGGTGCGAACTCCCCGCTGCTGCGGTCGCCTTCGAGCACCGCCAGCACCGACGGCGGGAGTGAGGACAACTGCTCGCCGCGCACGACGGCCCCGGCGTCTGCGCTCAGCAATCGGACGTACAGCCGATTGTTCTTACGCGCACGATTGAGCGCCCGAATCATCTGCGACACACCGCGAGGCTGCTGAGGCTGACGCAGTTCGCGCTGTTCGAACTGTGCGAGCCTCACGCCGTCTGAAACGAGCACCGACAGCGAGCCGCTGACCGTGGGCGGAATCTCGATTGGAACCGAACGGACAACCTCGTCCCCTCGGTACGTGCGCAGCAATACCTTGAGCGGAACGGTCCGTCCGGCGCGTGTCCGGGGGGCATCGATCCACACCCGCTCGAGTGTGGCCGTGCGCGGCTGTTCTGCCGACTCGATGCTGAGGTCGAGCGCTTCGATTTCCACGGGCTGTTCTTCGTTGGTCAGCAGGAACGTGAGAGGCCCCGCGATATACGCAGCAGCACCCATGGAAGGACGATCGCCCGTGAAAAGATCTTCGAACGCGATTTCGCCATGCTTCTTGACGAGCGCCTTGCCTTTGACAATGTAGCTGGCAATGCCGTTTTCACGCTCGTAAGAAAGCAGCGTGTTGTACACCGTCACATAGACCAGAAGCGGCGAAAACAGCTGATCGTTGACGACGCCAAACGAAAAGCTCTTCTTGAGCCCGCGATCGTTCTCGAGCGAGATCTTGATGGGGATGAGCTCGGGTCCCTTGCCGAGCATCCCGGCGACAGCCGTGGCGCGGTCCTGTTCGATCGTACCGATCGTGGTCCCGGAAGTCGCCAGCTTGACCGACGCGGCCAGGCTCGGGATGAGCGTGTGCACGTAGGCGCGCGTCAGCGGAAATTTCGTGGGTCCGAGATTGTAGAGCGGATGGCCGAATCCGTACACTCGTGTACCGTCGACGTGAGTGACGGTACCGGTCGACCCGAGCGAGAGATCGCCGTTGATCAGATCGATTCCGAACGCATCACCAGGTTGAAGCGGCTTCAGGTCGTCTAAAGCGGCAGTCGCAGCCGCGCCACCCATGACGGGCAGCAGCGGGGTGCCGCTGAACAGCGTCGTGAAGAGGCTTGCCACCTCGTTTGTGAATCCACCCATTGCCAGCGGCGTGGCAATTGGACGGAGTAGCGTGCCCATCTGAGGCGTGAGCGGGCTGATATTGGCCTCACCGAGAACCTGGACATCGCCCGGGCGATCGGCAAACGGTCGGACCCACGAAAACGCGACTCGTAGCGCCGCAGCCAGGCTCTCGTGGGTAATCGGCCCGTCCAACTGTGCGCGCTGGGCGACCGGTGGCCTCTTCGCATCGGTGGCGGTCGCTTCAATCATTTCCGCAATCGGCGTGATCCCCGCGATGGGCTCGCGACTGAACTGCCCGAGCGAGTAAGACACGGCGCCAACCAGCTTTCCATCGATGTACACGGGGCTCCCGCTCATGCCGGCAATGACGCCGGTCGTCGCCAGCGGACCCCCTTCAAGCCGAGCGAGAATCAGATCACGACGCGGTCCAATGACGTTCCGAATGACACCCAGGATGTGAACCTTGAACTCTTCGATTTTGGAGGCCTCGAAAACGGTGCGGCCGATGCCGACCATCCCCGGCTTGACCTGGTCGATCGGCAGAAATTCAGTGGCAGCCGGCACGTTGGTCAGCCAAAGGGCAACGAGGGCAAGAATGCTTACGGCGGTGCGTTTGGTCATGTGCTCAAGATCGGAAACGGGAAGGGAATCCAATTCCATTATTCGGGAGAACTGTAGACGGGTCAAGGAGAAATGGGCGTTCCGCTTGACACTGAATGCGCCCGTCTGGTAACGTGCGGCGTCGTTGAGACGGTCATGACTCTGTTCTCGCCAGCTTCTTTGTCGTTCGTGACGCAACCGGCTGTGCGGCGGGAACAGGTGTTTTTTGCATGGTGGTATTACGCCCAGTCTGAAGGGGCAACTGCCGTGGCCTGATCCGAGACACAATCGAGCCCGACCCAGCCTCTTCAGCCAAACCGGTTGAAGAGGCTTTTTTTATGTTTGCACCCCGACTTTGCGTCAGCTTGACGGCCGCCACCATGGCCGAGCTGTCTCGAAAACGCGACGCCGCAAGCGCGGATCTGATCGAGCTTCGTTTGGACTCCGTCCAGGATCCCGATCCGAGGGCCGCGCTGGCCGGCCGGACGCGACCCGTGATCGTGACCTGTCGTCCGACGTGGGAAGGCGGCGGGTTCGGTGGCTCAGAAGAAGAGCGGAAGCGGATTCTTGCCGGCGCACTCGACGCGGGTGCTGAATACGTGGACATTGAATGGAAGGCTGGCTTCTCGGATCTCGTTGAGAGCGGCGGTCGTCGGGTGCTGTTGTCCACACACGATTTTCAAGGTGTCCCATCCGACCTGGAGGACCGCGTCCGGGCAATGCGCGACCAGAGACCGGGGATCGTCAAGGTGGCCGTGACCGCGAGGCGACTGAGCGACGTTCTTCCGCTTTTGAAACTGTCCGACCGAGCGCGCGTGGAAGGAGCCTGCGACAGCGTGTGGATTGCGATGGGCACGCCTGGTATGTCGACGCGAATCCTCGCCGCGCGCTTTGGCTCGAGCTTCACCTATGCAGGCGACGGGGTGGCGCCGGGCCAGATTCCGCCGGAGCGTCTGATGAAGGAGTTCGGGTTTCGTGGCATTACCGCCGAGACCTCGGTCTACGGCGTCGTGGGATGCCCGATCGAGCATTCGGTGTCGCCGGCAATGCACAACGCCGCGTTCCAGGCGGCAGGACTCGATGCCGTATATCTTCCGTTCGAAGCCGAAAGCGTCGATGACTTCCTGCGCGTCGCGCAGGCGCTCCAGATCCGGGGCGTGAGCGTGACGCTTCCATTCAAAGTCCCGTTTTTCGACAGCCTCGTGCGGCAATCCGATCCGGACGCCCTGGACCCGCTGAGCCAACGGGTGGGTGCCATCAACACGCTGAGGCGGGAGGGCGACAGCTGGCAGGGACGGAATACCGACGTCGCAGGCTTCCTTGCCCCACTCGAGGGCCGCATGGTGTTAAAAGGCGCGCGCGCGGCCGTGCTTGGTGCCGGTGGCGCGTCACGAGCGGCGGCGGTTGCGCTCGCGTCAGCAGGTGCTCAGGTTACGGTGCACGCGCGGCAGAAGACGCGGGCGGAGGAAGTTGCAAGGCTTGTGGGAGGCGCCGCTGCCGGACTTCCCCCCGCGAGAGGCTCATGGGATCTGCTGGTGAATGCCACGCCGGTTGGGATGTCACCACGAATCGATGAGACTCCCTGGCCGAACGCGACCTTTGATGGGCGCGTCGTCTACGACCTCGTCTACAACCCCATTGAGACCCGTTTCATCCGCGAGGCGGCCGCGGCGGGTTGTCTCACCATCGGAGGGCTCGAGATGTTGGTCGGTCAGGCTCAGGAACAGGCGGAATGGTGGACGGGCATTCGCCCGTCAGCTGCGCTTCTTCGGGATGCCGCCCAACGAGCGCTTGCTGGGCCCTGCGAACCGGGGCGGGTAAAGGCATGAAACTCACCAGCTACGAAACCTTCGTCGAACTCGCCCAACGAGGCACGTTTGTGCCCGTCTGCAAGGAACTGGTGGCGGACTTGCTGACGCCGGTCTCGGCGTTTCTGAAGATTGCCGAGCACGCGGACTATGCATTTCTTCTGGAGAGTGTCGAGGGCGGGGAACATGTGGGACGGTATTCGTTTCTGGGCAAGGACCCGTTTCTCGTTCTGCGTTCGCGCCATGGAAAGACCATCGTCGAACGGGCAGGTGTCACATCGGAGTCGGATGAGCCCTTCATGAAAACCCTGCAGGGGCTTCTCGCCGAATACCAGGCGCCGTTTGTTGCGGAGCTTCCGAGATTGACCGGTGGTGGCGTCGGGTACCTGACCTACGATACCGCCGCCTGGTTCGAGCCGGTCACATTACAACCCCTGGATGGATCGCCGTCGCACGAGCTTCGCGATGAGGCCGGGTTCATGATGTTCGACACGGTCCTGGCGTTCGATCATGTGCAGCACCGGATACTGATTATTGCCAATGCCAGGATTACGCCTGATGACGACCTGGAAGCGCTGTATCAGTTTGCATGTGCCCGTATCGAGTTCCTGGAACGTGAGCTGAGTCGTGAGCTGTCACTGCCGACCCCAGCTGCAGGTCCTCCACTCGAGGTGCGATCCAACGTCACACGCGAACGTTTTCTCGAGATGGTGCGGACTGCGAAAGAGTACATTGCCGCCGGTGATGTCTACCAGGTCGTGTTGTCACAGCGCTTCGAAGTTGACGTCGCAGCCGATCCGTTTACGGTCTACCGCGCGCTGCGGTACGTGAACCCCTCACCCTACATGTACTTCATTCGAATGGGCGGTGCTTCGATCGTCGGGTCCTCACCTGAAATGCTGGTGCGTGTGGAGGGCCGCCGCGCCGAGACACATCCCATCGCGGGGACTCGTCCCCGTGGAAGGAACGAAGAAGAGGATCTCCGGCTGGGCGAGGAACTGAAGAAGAACGAAAAAGAGCGTGCCGAACATGTGATGCTGGTGGATCTTGGCCGTAACGACATCGGTCGCGTGGCCGAGTACGGCAGCGTCCGCGTTCCGCAGTTCATGGGTCTTGAACGCTACTCTCACGTGATGCATCTGGTGTCGATTGTCGAGGGACGTCTGGCCGAAGATCGTGACCGTCTGGACGCGCTCATCTCGTGTTTTCCGGCAGGCACGGTGTCGGGTGCGCCGAAGGTGCGGGCGATGGAAATCATTGCGGAGCTCGAGCCCGATCGGCGCGGGATTTACGCTGGCGCCGTAGGCTACGTCGATTTCGCCGGCAATCTCGATTTCTGTATCACGATTCGCACGGTGGTCATGGCAGGCCAGAAAGCGTATGTGCAGGCGGGCGCAGGGATTGTTGCCGATTCGAATCCGGCGGCCGAGTTCGAGGAAACGCGCGACAAGGCACGAGCCCTCGTTCGAGCCTTGGAGCTGGCGCAGGGAGGACTCTGATAGCTGAAGGTTGATAACTGAGAACTGAGAACTGAAAACTGAAAACTGGTTTGGTAATGATCCTCGTCATCGACAACTACGACTCGTTTACGTACAACCTCGTCCAGTACCTTGGAGAACTGGGCGCCGGTGTCGTCGTCCGCAGGAACGACGAGGTGACGCCTGATGAGATCGCGGCGCTGGACCCCGCGCGAATCGTGATTTCACCGGGCCCCGGCCGTCCGGAAAAGGCTGGTGTGACGCTGGACGCCATTCGACGCTTCGGCCCGCGAAAGCCGATTCTGGGTGTGTGCCTTGGTCACCAGGCGATCGGAATGGCGTTTGGAGGAAATGTCGTACGCGCCAATGTGCCCATGCACGGCAAGACGTCGTCCATCAAGCATGACGAGCGTGGTGTGTTCGCGACAATCGGGAACCCGTTTACGGCCGCTCGCTATCACTCGCTGATTGTGGAGCGCAGCTCGCTGCCGGCCGAGCTAGAAATTGCGGCGGAAACCGAGCACGAAGGCATCGTGATGGGCTTGAGGCATCGTGAATACCCGGTACATGGCGTGCAGTTCCACCCCGAATCGATCATGACGCGCCAAGGTATGCGCATGCTCGAGAATTTTCTGGCAATAGAGGCGCGCTGACATGTTTCCGACGCTGCTCGAGAAGCTGACGAGACGCGAAAGCTTGACCGTTGACGAAGCGTCAGCCGCCATGACCGAAGTCATGGAAGGCCGCGCAACGCCCGCGCAGATTGCAGGTTTGCTGGTAGGCCTTGCGATGAAAGGGGAGCGCCCGGTCGAGATCGTTGGCCTCGCTCGGACGATGCGGGCTCACGCCGTGAAACTGTCGCGGCCCTTTGACGATGTCTTCGATACGTGTGGAACGGGTGGGGACCGTTCCGGAACGGTGAACATCTCATCCGCCGCGGCGGTGGTCGTTGCGGCGTGCGGCGTGCGGGTTGCGAAACACGGGAACCGGTCGGTGTCGAGCGTGTGCGGAAGTGCCGACGTGTTTGCGGCCCTGGGAGTCGACGTGACCGCGCATCCAGAGGTCGTCGAACGATGTCTGGAAACCGCCGGCATCGCCTTCTTTTTCGCACCAACGTTCCATCCCGCGATGAAGCATGCGGCTCAGGCCCGTCGCGACCTGTCGATCCGGACTGCATTCAACCTTCTTGGCCCGTTGACGAATCCGGCAGGCGCGCGACGGCAGCTTGTCGGCGTGCCGCGGCCAGAGCTGACCGAACTGTTGGCTCGGTCCCTGCAGATGCTGGGATCGGACCGTGCCTGGGTCGTACACGGTGCGGATGGCCTCGACGAGATTTCCACCACGGGTTATACGAAGGTGTCTGAGTGCCGCGATGGGAGCGTGTCGACGTTTTACGTGCATCCCACGGATTTCGGGTTGTCCAAGGCACCACCAGCTGCGCTCAAGGGAGGAGATGCGCCTACGAACGCGAGGCATGATCCGTGCCGTGCTGCAAGGTGAAGGCGGACCGCTGCGCGATGTGGTGCTGCTGAATGCCGCGGCCGCATTGTTCATTGCCGGTCGGGTCGCGTCGGTGCGGGAAGGCCTGACGCGCGCAGGTGCAGCGATTGATTCGGGCGATGCGATCAAAACGCTGGAAGCGACTGGTGCGCTCCTCGCAGCCGATCGAGGTCGGTCGTGAACGTTCAACAAGTCAGACTGCCGGGGCGTGACATGACGAGCGCCGCTGGCAATCTTCTGGCCACGATCGTTGCTGCGACCCGTCGGATTGTGGAGGTTCGGCGCTCGCGGGAACCCGTGGATCTCTTGTGGCGGCGTGCCGACGCGCGCCGCGGACGCGCGGTGGGGACGTTTCGGACGGCACTGCAACGAACGCGATCGCGTGAACATCATTGCGGAATGTAAACGCCGGTCACCGTCGCGTGGTGTGCTTCGGCAGCAGTACGATCCGGCGGCACTTGCGGCCGCATACGAAGACGCGGGTGCGGCGGCTATCTCGGTGCTGACCGAGCCCACGTGTTTTGACGGCTCCCTCGAGCATCTTCGAGCCGTGAAATCGCGGGTGGGTGTCCCCGTTCTTCGCAAGGATTTTGTGATCGACGAGTATCAGATTGCGGAGGCCGCGGCAGAGGGTGCGGAGGCGGTGCTGCTCATCGCCGCGGCATTGTCAGATCAGGATTTGAAGAGCCTGTACGCGGCGTCCACCGCCGCAGGTCTCGATGCGTTGATCGAGGTCCACGATGAGTTCGAGCTCGAACGCGCGCTGTCGGCAGGGCACAACACTGGTTGGTGTCAACAATCGAAATCTGCGAACGCTGGCCGTGGATGTCAAGGTGTCAGCCGATTTGATCGGTCGGATGCCGCGCGATGTGACGGCTGTTGCGGAGAGCGGCTTCACGTCGTCGAGCGAGCTGGCGGCCTTGCGGCGCTCTGGTTATCGCGGATTCCTCGTGGGCGAGCGCTTGATGACGAGCGCGGATCCGGGAGAGGCGTTGCGCGACCTGCTGCGACAGGATTCGCCGGTTGGCGATTCAGTTCGGGAGCGCGTGTAGTGGAGCGTCCGGCTTTAGCCGGACGAAAGTAGCCGGACGAAAGGAGCGTTGGTCGTCAAGTGCGGGTCAAGGTGTGCGGGATCACTCGGCTCGAGGACGCCCAGGCTGCGGCAGACCTTGGGGCGTTTGCACTTGGGTTTGTGTTCTGGCCGGCCAGCCCGCGATTCGTCGACGCCGAACATGCGAGATCAATCGTTCGAGCCTTGCCGCCATTTGTCATCCGCCGTGGGCGTCTTCGTGGATCAGCCACAGGCCAACGTGAACGCCGTGGCGGACAGGGTTGGGTTAGGGGCTGTGCAGCTCCACGGGAACGAAACGCCGGAGTACTGCGAGGGCATCGCGCGGCGCGTGATTCGCGCGATCGGGCTGCCAGAAACGATGGACATATCGTCGATTCTGGAGTGGCCGTCGAGCGTCACGCTTCTCGTTGACGCATACGATCCTGAGAAGCACGGTGGGACGGGCCGTCCGGTTAACTGGACCGTGGCCGCGCGGGTCGCATCGCGGCGTCCGACGATTCTCTCCGGAGGATTGCGAGCCGAAAACGTCGTCACGGCAATCACGACCGTGAGACCGTATGCGATTGACGTGTCATCAGGCGTCGAGGAGCGGCCCGGCGTGAAAGATGCGCGGCGTCTTCGAGCGTTTTTCGAGGCTGTGGCGGAAGTGGCGGCCGGAAGCCGCCAAGAGGGACGGTCATGAGCTCACCGCAAATGGTGGCGGAGTCGCGCCGGTTCGGTCGGCGCGATCCGGACGCACGCGGGTATTTTGGTCATTTCGGTGGGCGGTTCGTTCCAGAGACGCTGGTGGCGCCAATTGAGGAGCTCGAGCGGGCGTATCTGGCTGCACGGTGCGATGAAACGTTCGTTGCCGAGCTCGATCGGCTCTTGAAGCATTACGTAGGACGCCCTACGACTCTCTACGAGGCGACGCGGCTGGCCGAGAGCGTGGGAGGCGCCCGAATATTTTTCAAACGCGAGGACCTTGCCCACACGGGTGCTCACAAGATCAACAATGCCCTCGGTCAGGCCCTCCTTGCCAAGCGGATGGGAAAACGCCGGGTGGTGGCGGAGACCGGCGCCGGTCAGCATGGCGTTGCCACGGCAACGGTCTGCGCGCTGCTTGGGCTCGAGTGCGAGGTCTACATGGGCTCGGAAGACATGACGCGTCAGGCATTGAACGTCTTCCGCATGCGAATTCTCGGCGCGTCGGTTCGTCGCGTGGATGCCGGCTCGCGCACGCTCAAAGACGCCATCAACGAGGCCATGCGGGATTGGGTGGCAAATGTCGAGGACACGTACTATCTGCTCGGATCGGCGTTGGGTCCTCATCCGTATCCGCTGATGGTTCGGGAGTTCCAATCAGTGATTGGCGCAGAAGCGCGCGTGCAAATCCTCGAGCAGCTGGAACGACTGCCGGACGCAATCGTGGCGTGTGTGGGTGGCGGCAGCAACGCCATCGGCATGTTCGATGCGTTTATCGAGGATCGGAGCGTACGGTTGATTGGGGTCGAGGCCGGAGGGCTTGGAATTACACCCGGCAAGCATGCCGCGCGCTTTGCCGGCGGCAGTCCCGGCGTGCTGCAAGGCACACAGACGTACGTGCTGCAGGACGGGAACGGGAATATCGAGCCCACACACTCAATTTCTGCGGGGCTCGACTACGCCGCCGTTGGACCCGAACACGCGTGGCTGCGAGATCAAGGTCGCACCGAATACACCTGGATCGATGATGAGCGGGCGCTCGAGGGATTTGGACGATTGGCGGCCAGCGAGGGCATCTTGTGCGCGCTCGAGTCCGCACATGCCGTCGCGTATGCGTGCGATCTTGCAGCCACGCTGCGGAAAGAGCAGGCAATCCTGGTGAACTTGTCCGGTCGAGGGGATAAAGACGTGCAAACGATTGCCAGCCGTCTTTCGGTCGACTCCGCAGACTCCACGACGTCCGCTGACAGTGGTCGGACTGCAACGTGAGTACTGAATCCGGCGGTGTGCTCGTGTCCCGGCTTGGGCAAGCGTTTGCCCATCTTCGAAGGGATCGGCGAACTGGGCTCGTCACTTATGTCACGGCTGGCGATCCCGACCTTCAGCGGTCTGCGGCGATTCTGCAGGCGCTCGACCGCGCCGGTGCGGACGTGATTGAGGTGGGGATTCCGTTCTCGGATCCGTTGGCCGACGGTCCCGTCATTCAGCGTGCGACCGAGCGGGCCTTGGCTGCCGGGACGTCGCTCCGAGCGGTGCTCGACATGCTCGAGCGCATCCGTCCCACACTGCGGGTGCCACTCGTCCTGTTCACCTATGCCAATCCTGTATTGCGCATGGGTACCGAGAGTTTTGGCCGTCGCGCGGCGCAGATCGGCGTCGACGGCGTCCTCGTTCTCGACTTGCCAGTGGAAGAAGCCGGAGAGTTTCGCGAGTCAATGGCCGGCCGTGGGATCGACATGATTTTTCTTCTGAGTCCGACCACCACGACCGAACGAATCCGTCGGGCGAGCCAGTTGGGTCGCGGGTTTCTGTACGGCATCTCCCGCCTCGGCGTCACTGGCGTACGCGACCACGTGGCACCAGGGGCGCAGGAGCTGGCGGCGCGGATTCGCGCAGAAACGAGCCTGCCGCTGGCGCTCGGGTTCGGTATTAGCCAGCCGGATCATGTCCGTCAGATTGGCCAGTGGGCGGATGCAGCGGTCGTGGGTAGCGGACTGGTTCAGGTCATTGCCCAAAATACCGACGCGCCCGACTTAGTCGGGCGGGTAGAATCTTACGTTCGCTGGTTGAAAGGGGAGGGCTCTGGCGCGCATGACCATTGACGAGCTGCGACGTCGGATCGACGAGCTCGACGAACGGCTCGTGGCCTTGTTGAACGAGAGGGCGGCATGCGCTCTTGAAATTGGCAAGCTGAAGCACGCGCTCGGCCAGGAGGTGTATCAGCCAGATCGGGAAGCCGAAGTGCTGCATCACGCGCGCGCCTGCGGCGAACGGACGTCAGGGCCGCTCAGCGCTGATGCCATTACACGGCTGTTCGAGCGGATTATCGATGAAGCGCGCCGGATCGAACGGGCAACCGTTCGACAGAAGGAACCGCAGACGGACGAACAGGCGAGGATCGAGCGGGCGATGGAGTTGGAAGACTGAACTGAAAACTGTGAACTGAAAACTGAAAACTACGAATGACCGGCATTGGAGGACTGGCAGATATGGTGGTCGTCATGGAAGAACGTGCATCAGACGCGCAAATTGAAAAGGTGGTCGCCTACCTGGTCGAGAAAGGGATGGACGTGCATCGCTCGACGGGGGTCAGCCGCACCGTGCTTGGTGTGGTGGGGACCCAGCCGATGGACCCGGCGCTCATCGAGATGATGGAAGGGGTTCACGAGGTTCTCCGCATTACCGAGCCCTACAAGCTCGCAAGCCGCGCGTTCAAGCCCGACGGCACGATCGTGGCGATCGATGATGTGCGTGTTGGCGGGGACGAGGTCATCGTGATGGCGGGCCCGTGCTCGGTTGAGACCGAGGAGCAGATCTTCACCTCGGCCGCCGCGGTGCGGCGGGCGGGCGCGAAGATTCTCCGCGGCGGCGCCTTCAAGCCGCGCAGCTCTCCGTACAGCTTTCAGGGTCTTGGCGAAGACGGGCTCAAGCTGCTTCGGGCAGCCGCCAATAAGGAGAGCTTGAAGGTCGTCTCGGAAGTCATGGACGTGAGCCAGATTGATGTCGTCGGGAAGTACTCGGACATCTACCAGGTTGGTGCACGAAACATGCAGAATTACACGCTGCTGCGCGAGTTGGGCAAGACGCGCAAGCCGGTGCTCCTCAAGCGGGGAATTGCTGCCACGATCGAGGAATGGCTGCTGTCGGCCGAGTATCTCCTTGCGGGCGGCAATGCCGACGTGATCCTTTGCGAACGTGGAATCAGGACCTTTGAGAGCTACACGCGGAACACGCTCGACATCTCGGCGATTCCGGTGGTCAAGAAGCTGAGTCACCTCCCCATCGTTGCCGATCCCAGTCACGGCACCGGGCGTCGCGACAAGGTTGCGCCCATGGCCCGCGCGGCGGTTGCCGCGGGTGCCGACGGCCTGGTGATCGAGGTGCACCACAATCCCGATCGTGCATTGAGCGACGGTGCGCAGTCGATGTACCCGGCGCAATTCGATCGGTTGATGGCGGAGCTTCGCATCATTGCTCCGGCGATTGGCCGCAGTATCTGCGTCGAGCAGGTGGTCCGTCGCGGCTGGGCGCGGTGAGTGCAGTGGACGAGCCGCGCCGGCTGCCCATGGTGCAGCCGGGACGTGAGCCGGGACGCCCGCCGGTCTTCGACAAGATCGGCATCGTGGGACTGGGACTCATCGGCGGCTCGATTGCGCTGGCGGCTCGACAGCTGTGGCCGGCAGGGCTCGTCGTGGCCGTGGATGTGAAAGACATCCTCGAGAAAGGCGATGGTGCTCCATGCCATTGACGTCGCGGCTGATGATCCGGTCGTGCTGGCAGATGTCGATCTTGTGATACTTGCTGCCCCGGTCCGTCAGAATCTCGACCTGCTGGCCGCCCTCCCCCACCATGTCCAGCGCTCGGCCATCGTGACCGACACCGGCAGCACGAAACGCGAGATCGTCGAGGCGGGTCGACGGCTGCCCCCCAATCTGACGTTCGTTGGCGGCCATCCCCTTGGCGGAGCCGCCCGGGGCGGCATCGAGCACGCGCGCCCCGATCTCTTCGTTGGACGCCCCTGGCTGTTTACGCCGGGAACTGATGGAGCGGGCGGGGCCGTTCGAGAAGCTCTTTGAATTTGCGACCGCGCTGGGGGCCAAGCCACGTCTGCTGAGCGCCAGGGAACACGACCACCTCCTGGCCTATATCAGTCACCTCCCGCAGCTTGTGTCGAGCGCTCTCATGCACCTGGTCGGCGATGCGGTTGGCCGTGACGGTCTCGGCCTGACTGGTCGCGGGCTGCAAGATGTGACCCGCCTCGCGTCGAGCCCGGCCGGTATCTGGAAGGATGTGTGCGCCAGCAATGCCGACGAGCTGGGACCTGCGCTCGATGCCCTCATCAAAATCCTCGCAGAGCTGCGAGCCGATCTGTCGGCGTCCTCGACGATCGACACGATCTTTCAGTCGGCCAACTATTGGCGCAAAGAGCTGCATAAAGAGTGATCAGGGGCCACTGTCCACCGACCACTGGCCACTGACCACTGTTTGATATGCTACGCGCATGAACAAGGTCGTGAAAGATGCGGCCGAGGCGGTCGCCGTTATCCCTGACGGCGCGACGATTCTGATGGGGGGCTTTGGTCTCTGCGGGATTCCGGAGAACCTCATTCACGCGTTGCACGTCCGCGGCACGAAGAACCTCACCATCATCAGCAACAATGCCGGTGTTGACGGCCTTGGTGTCGGCATCCTCCTGAAGGCCCGGCAAATCAGAAAAATGGTTTCGACGTATGTCGGCGAAAATCGTGAATTCGAGCGCCAACTGCTGAGCGACGAGATCGAGGTCGAGCTCGTGCCTCAAGGCACCTTTTCCGAGCGCATTCGCGCCGGGGGCGCCGGCATCGGTGCGTTCTACACGCCGACTGGGTACGGCACGCTGATCGCTGAACAGAAAGAAACCCGGATAATTGATGGCAGGGCGTACGTGCTCGAGTTTCCGATCCGGGCTGATTTCGCATTCGTCAAGGCGTATCGAGGCGACCGACTGGGCAATCTGGTGTACCGAAAAACCAGCCGCAATTTCAACCCGATGATGGCCACGGCCGCGCGTACGACGATTGCCGAGGTGGAACAGCTGGTCGAGGCAGGTGATCTCGATCCTGAGGCGATTGTGACCCCGGGAATATTCGTGAAGCAGATCTTTCAGGGGACTGCGTACGAGAAGCGCATCGAAAAGCGTACGGTGCGAAAGGATTGACGGAGCGGATCGTTGTTGCGAATAACGCCGAGCGCCAACGGCGCGAGGTACAGGTCGTGGGGGTGGCCGCTTCGCCAAGGCTACGGCAGCAGGGGCCCCACGACGCTACACTGAGCGGAAAGTGCTGGACGCATCGCCGAGCGCCAACGGCGCGAGGTACGGTCGTGGGGGTGGGGCCCCACGACAATCAAATAATGGACAAAAGAGAACGGATCGTTCGACGGATCGCCAGCGAGCTGCGGGACGGCAACTACGTCAACCTGGGCATTGGCATGCCGACGCTTGTCGCGAATTACGTCCCGCCCGGCATCGAAATCGTGCTGCACTCCGAAAACGGCATGTTGGGTGTTGGACCGTTTCCGCGTGAAGACGAGGTTGATGCGGATCTGATTAACGCGGGGAAGGAAACCGTGACCGAGTTGGCTGGTTGCAGTTATTTCAGCAGTGCCGATTCGTTTGCGATGGTACGGGGCGGTCACATCGACGTCACGGTCCTCGGGGCGCTTCAGGTGGACCGCAAAGGGAACCTGGCAAATTGGATGATTCCTGGCAAGATGGTCAAAGGCATGGGCGGCGCCATGGATCTGGTTGCCGGTGCCAAACGCGTGATTATTGCGATGGAGCACACGACGAAAGAAGGCGCGCCCAAGATCCTCGACGAGTGCACGTTGCCGCTCACGGGCGTTCACGTCGTGAATCTGATTGTCACTGAGATGGCGGTGATTGAGGTGACGGCGCGAGGTCTTCGTTTGACCGACGTCGCCTCTGACACCACCGTGGAGGCGGTGCGCCGCGCTACGGGCTGCGAGTTGCTCGTGGAAGGGCCACTGGCAACGTTCTGATCTCGCGGTCCGCTGCCTTTGAAATCGATGACGCGGTCGTCGAGACGATGCTCGCGCACGCACGTGCAACGGCGCCGAACGAGTGTTGTGGGCTGCTCATTGGCGTGGACGGCACAATCCACCGATCGGTCGCGGCGACCAATCTGGCTCCGGGTCCGACCAGCTATCTCATCGATCCCGCCGATCATTTCGCCGCTATCCGGACGGCTCGAGCGGAAGGATTCGAGGTGCTCGGCGCCTATCACTCGCATCCCGGGGGCGAAGCCATCCCCTCGCGCCGCGACATTGCCGAGGCCGCGGACGCGTCGTTCATCTACTTGATTATGTCGGTTGGAATGGGTCGAGCGGAGCGACGTGAGAGCCTACCGCATCGTGGAAGAGCGCGCTGTTGAAGTGCAGCTCACGTGTATCAGCGGTCGGCGAACGGACTCCCGCCGCTGACCTGGACGGTGCTGGTCACGAGGGCGAGTACCTTGTCTTTCTTCTTCAGGCGGAAGGACACGCGATAAAAGCCGCCACGCCGGAAGTTATGCTGAACGGTGTACCGGCGTCGAATTTCACTCGTGGCTTCGTCGTAGGGTTCGCAATCGGGCGTCGTTTCGGAGCGCGACCCATCATCCCAATCCCACTCGATGGTGGCGCAGTAGTACTCTTCGAAGTTGTTCGACCCACCCTTCAACTCGACGGTGGCCGTGACTGCGGCGGGGGCCATGGCGGTGCGCGGGTTGAGCTTGAGCGAGAGCGACGGTCGTTCGTGCTTGGCGGTATCTTTCTGATCGGCCTGATCGGCGGCGTACGTGGCCCCAGCCGCAGCCAGCAGCGATGCCAGAACGAGCAGCGCCGGGCGAGAGTGAAATGGGATCGCTGTTGTCACTGGGACCCTGATCGATCTTAACGTGGCGGTCTCGGTCCGGCAAGCAAATCGATCACCTTCTTGCGCCCCGAACGGCCCGTTCTTGCAGACGATGTGTGGTCGGGCTTGGTCAGCACGTCAGAAGATCAGAGATAATGATGGGATGACCATGGTGCAGAGCGGCGTGACGGTCGAGGTTGTTGCGGCTCCCCTCGACACAATTGATACCGATCTTCTGGTGCTCCCAGTGTTCGAAGCCGAGTCGCTCCCGGGGGAGCATCCGCTCGTGGCCGCCACGGGCGGCGAGGTGGCGCGGGCCCTGGCGAGCGGCGAATTCAAGGGCAAGCCTTTCGAGCTGTTTTTCTCGCCCATCGTGGAGTCGCGCTGGAAAGCGCGTCGCGTGCTCGTCGGGGGGCTCGGCGGCCGCGCGGACTACTCTGTGGACCGGCTCCGTCGGCTTGCGACAGCGGCTGCTCTCGCGGCACGGCAGCGTCGGCACGAACGCGTGGCCGTCATCTGGACCGACGCGGAGCATCTGGCGCACACGGCGCAGGCAATCGTCGAGGGTCTCGTACTCGCGGATTTTGATGCGGCGCAGTACAAGACCGGCGACGATGCGACGCCGCATCTGCGCGCCCTGCAGGTGGTGCTCGACCCTGGCGCCCCACAAGAGGCACGAAAAACGGCAAGTGAAGCGGCCGACCGCGGCCGCGTGTTTGGTGAGTCTTGCAACGTGGCGCGATGGCTCGCCAACGAGCCAGGTAACACGCTGACGCCGCGCGTATTTGCCGACCGCGCAGCGGCCATTGCGGCTGAGGCAAAGTTGGGTGTGGACGTCCTGGATGAAACGCGGATTGCCGAGCTCGGCATGGGCCTGCTGCTCGGTGTGGCTCGTGGCAGCTCCGAACCGCCGCGTCTCATCGTGTTGCATCACGATCCGGCGGGAGCCCCTGGAACACCGGTACTGGGTCTGGTTGGAAAGGGCATTACGTTCGACAGCGGGGGCATTTCAATCAAGCCGGCGGATGGTATGGAGCGCATGAAAGACGATATGGCTGGTGGAGCCGCCGTCCTGGGTGCGATGCGCGCCATGGCCCTGCTCGGGGCACCCATCCGCGTTGTTGGCGTCATACCTACGACCGAGAACATGCCGGGTGGGCGAGCCGTCAAACCGGGTGATATCCTCCGCGGTGCGAGTGGCAAAACCGTCGAAGTGATCAACACGGACGCGGAGGGGCGACTCGTGCTCGGCGACGGACTTTGGTACGCGCAACGGCTCGGCGCGACACATCTGGTCGACATTGCGACGCTCACCGGCGCCTGTGTCGTTGCGCTCGGCAAAATTGCCAGTGGACTGTTCGGGACACCTCACAGATGGGTTGAGGTCGTACGCGAGGCCGCCGATCGAGCCGGCGATCGTGTGTGGCCGATGCCGATGTTCGACGAGTACCGCGAGCAGCTGCGCAGCGATATTGCAGACTTCACCAACACGGGTGGCCGACCGGCCGGAGCCATTACCGCGGCATTGTTCCTGAAAGAGTTTGCCGGGAACGTGCCATGGGCTCATCTCGACATTGCGGGCACTGCCTGGGCCGAAGAAGCAAAGCCCTTCTTGCCCAGAGGCGCGAGCGGCGTAGCGGTCCGGACGCTGGCCGAATTGGCGTGGACGAGTGACACCTGGCGCGTCTAATGTAGCGCGGGCCTTTTGAGGCCCGAGGACCCGCGGTCCCATTCATGCAAAACCCCACAGAGTCCGCGCCGATCATCGTTAAGGTGATCGAAACCCCGACAGAATCCCTCGGGGACGTCGTCATGGGGGCGATTGGTTTGTCGGGGTTGCTCACGCTCGTTGCGGTCATCCTCGGCCTGGTGCTGGGGGCGGGGTTCATCGCGCTTCGCGTTCGCCAAAAACAACGCCGGTCTCCGGACGATCCTTCAGATCACCAACAGCTGCATCTCAGGATATAGAGAACCCTAGAACCTACTGCTGCGCGACCTTCCTGTTGCCGGTCTTGAGTGCCTGTTGATACTGCAGAACGCCGCTGAGGAGCGCTTCCGCAATCCGCTGACGGTAGGCGGGTTTCTTGAGTTGCTGCTGGTCCTGGCGGTTGGTGATGAACGCAATTTCAGCGAGGATGCTCGGCATTTCGGCCCCGATGAGGACGACGAAGGGCGCCTGCTTGACGCCGAGGTCTTTCATGCCTGACGTGCGAAGTTCGCGAACGAGCGCCCGCTGAACGAGCGTCGCAAAGTCTTTCGATTCATCCCGCTTGTTGTTGAGCGTGATGGCCTTCACGATATCGGGCAAGTTGTTCATCGTCCTTGCCGACATCACGTTCTCTCGGGCAGCGACGGCCTCGGCGTCCGCCGTGGTCGCAAAGTTGAGGAAGTAGGTCTCGATACCGCGAGTCTTGGTGTTGCGACTGGCATTCGCGTGAATCGACAGAAACAAGTCGGCCCCCTCACGATTGGCGAGGGCTGTGCGCTCTTCGAGCGGGACATACGCATCGCTCCGCCGGGTCAGCACGACGTCAGTGTTCGGCTGCTGGCGCAACAGCTCTTCGAGGCGCAACGCAATATCGAGAACCAGCTCCGCTTCCGAGACTCCGTTGGTCAGCGCACCAGGGTCATGACCACCGTGACCTGGATCGATGACGATGCGCGAAGCGCTCAGACCCAGTTGGCGGGAAAGAGAAAACCCTCCTGCGCCGTTCGAAGCGGGGGGACGTGGGGGAGCCGGCTGCGGCGGCGCAGGGACCGTGACACTGTTTTCAAAACGAGCGCGAAGTGCGTCGGGCCAACAGGTGCGGGCTTCCTCGGCCGATGGCGCCAGCATGAGAGCTGCAGAGGTTACGGGTTTGGACGGAAGAATCAGAGTCGATTTGAATGGCTGACGAGCGGGTCGGATGCTCGCACGAGCACTGTTGTCGTGATTGGAGACAGCAGTCTTGCGCTCGCAGTCGATGACGAGCCGGTACGGCGCGTAAAGCGTAAAGAAACTGTAGTTCGCAAGATTCTCGACATCCAGCACGACGCGGGTCGTGTCGGGAGGATGTCGGCCAATGCGCACTTTCCTGACGACGTCATCGTCGTAGTTCAGCGTGGCATCGCGAAGAGCTGCCGTGGCTCTGGTGCCGTGGAGATCGACGAACACCCGCGAGGGGTTGTCGATGCGCTCGTGGTGAAACGAGACTTCGGCGTCGAGCTCTACGATCACGCGCACGACCTCAGGCAACACGACGCGATTGATGGCTCGGATCGTGACCGGTGCACGTCGATTTGGCGCCGCTGCATCAGCCTGCGGGGGCGTGGGCTGCGGTCTGGGACCCTGAATGGGACCAATGACCTCCACAATCGCCGGAGGCGGCTCGACTGGCAAGTCGGTGTCTGTCATGCCGTGCGATTTCAACGACAGCGCTCGGTACGAGCTTGCTCGAGGGGTATTCCGTTACAAGATTGCGCAAGAAACGGACCGCTCGCTCCAGCTCTCGTGGATCCTGCGTCCTGGTGTAGATCTCTCGCGACAGTCCAGCGGCCTGCCAGAGCGCGTTGTCACTGAACGCACTTGACGGATACCTGCGGACGATCGATTCGTACGCGCGGATCACCGTTCGATACTCAGCCGGCGTTGGGTCTACCGTGGCGCGGAGCGCCTGTTCTTTGGCCAGGGCCTCTTGATACGACCCTTGCGCCGGATCAGCCGCGCGGACAGGGGCAGCGGCAGCGATCAGGCAGAAGACGATGAATACGGGATTCAGGAGTTTCACGGGTGCGTCAACGCAACTGAGCGTCCACCTCGTCAAAGTAATGCTTGTCGACCAGCACCTCGCGGGCCTTACCGCCAGTTCCGGTCGAGACCAGACCGTCCACTTCCATCATGTCCACCAGGCGGGCGGCCCGGCTGAAGCCAATGCGCAACCGGCGCTGCAAATACGAAATGGACGCCTGGCCTGAAGACACGACGATTCGGGCTGCTTCGTCGTAGAGATCGTCCTTTTCCATCTCGACTGTCGTGGTCGCCTTGTCCTCGGCGGTAATCTCCTCGTTGTAGGTCGGTTTCCCCTGCTTACGCAGATAGCTGGCCAACCGCGCGGTTTCCTGCTCGGAAATATATGGTCCGTGCAGGCGAACGACCCGAGAGGAGGCGGGCGGCAGAAACAGCATGTCGCCGCGTCCCAAGAGCTGCTCGGCGCCGTTCGCATCGAGGATCGTCCTCGAGTCAGTCTTGGACGAGACTCGGAAAGAGATGCGTGCCGGGAGATTTGCTTTGATGAGACCGGTTATCACATCGACGGACGGCCTTTGCGTCGCGAGCAGCAGGTGGATGCCGACCGCCCGCGCCATTTGCGCCAGCCTCGCGATGGATTCTTCGACCTCGTTGCCAGCCACCATCATGAGGTCCGCGAGCTCGTCGATGACAACGATGATGTAGGCAAGCGGCTTTGGCGGTTCGCCGTCCCGCTGCGCCGATTTGTCTTCAAGCTGATGCCGGATGTTGCGATTGAACTGCTCGATGTTCCGGACGCCTTCAGCTGCAAGAGTCTTGTACCGGTCTTCCATCTCGCGCACGGCCCACCTGAGAGCGTTCGAGGCCTGCTTGGGATCGACAACCACCGGCGTGAGCAGGTGCGGGATGTCCTCGTACATGCCCAGTTCAAGGCGCTTCGGATCGACCATGATCAGCCGCACATCGTCGGGGGTCGCGCGAAACAGCACGCTCGACAACATACCGTTGATTGCAACGGACTTACCGGTTCCGGTCGAGCCGGCAATCAGCAGATGCGGCATCATGGCCAGATCGGTCATGTAGGGCTCGCCGTGGATGGTCTTGCCGAGCGCGAGCGTCAGCTTCGACGAAGAGCGCTGATAGACCTCCGATTGCAGGAGTTCGCGGAGTGAGATTTGCTCCCGGTTGTGGTTCGGAATCTGGATCCCCACCGTGGACTTTCCGGGAATGCGCTCAATCAGGACGGACTCGGCCTGCATGGCCAGGCACAAATCATCGGCGAGACCGGTGATCTTCGCGTACTTGACCCCAGCGTCAGGTTTGAACTCGAAGGTCGTGACGACCGGTCCCGGATGAATTTGGACGACAGAGCCTTCGACCGCAAATTCCCGGCACTTTTCCTCGAGCAGTCGTGCGCCGTCCATGAGTTCCCGTTCGTCAATCTTCCGCTCAGTGCGCGGGGCATCGAGCAACGCGAGCGGTGGAAGCATGTACGAGCCAAGACGACGTTCTGCGGGAGCTTTGGACAAAGGTTCTGAAGCCAGTAACGGCAGCGACCGATCGACGGTCGGGGTCTTCGTCCGTTTACCAAGCACAGGAACCCGAGGCTCTGGGGGAGCCGCGACTTCAGGTCGCTCGCGCTCCGTGACCGTGCGCGGAGTTGCCGGCGTCGACTCCTCTTCGGCCGCACCGTTCGTCTTGAGATCCTTGGCGGGCAGCGTGGCGCGGCGCGCCTGTCGTGCGATGACCTCAGACCGCAGTTTGTGGCGGCGCCGTATTTCACGCCACGCACGAAACGCACCAAAGCCTCGTACGCCGCGGTCGCGCACAGTCTGCACGGTTGACGCGAAAAGACGTCCGAACGAGAACTGGGTTGACAGAATGATGGCCAGCACGAGCAGCGTCAGAATGACGATGATCGACCCCGTTCGGTTCAGATACCCGGCCAGAAAGCCCGACAGCCAGTCGCCAAGGTAACCGCCGGCTCGAAACGGTTTGCCGCTGACGTCAACTTCGCCGAACGTCAGACTGAGGAACGCGGTGACGCATCCAAAGAGCAGGGCACATCCCGTCAACTTCGTGTAGATGGCTTCGACCTGGCGGCACCAGAAGTAGTGCCAGCCGAGAATGACCAGAACACCCGGGATCAGATAGGAGCCGTCGCCGAGCAGCTGGAACGAGAGTTCGGCGAGAAACGCGCCCACCCGGCCGATGAAGTTGGACGGGTCTTCAGCGGTCGCGGTGCTGAAAAACCAGACGGGGTCCGAAGGGCTGTAGGTGACCAGCGCAATGAGCCAGATCAGCGCCGATGCAAACAGCGCCACCCCGCAGAACTCGCTGAGCCGTCGCGAGAGTGTCGAGCCAGCCACCCGCTAAATCTCCATGATGACCGGCAGAACCAGAGGCCGCCGACCCGAACGTTTCCGAAAAAATCGCCGCAATTCCACCCTGATCTTCTCCTTGACCAACCCTTGATCCGTCCGTTCTTCCAGGCTCGCTTCGCCGACCACCTGACCGATGAGCCGCGCGCTTTCTCGCAGGAGGTCTTCGGAACCCGGAGACATCACCACTCCGCGACTGATGACGTCGGGTTCACCCTCAATGACCCCTGTCTGCCGATTGATGGCCACCACCGGCACCAGCACGCCATCTTCCGAAAGATGTCTGCGGTCGCGAAGCACTTCGTCGCCAACCTCGCCGGTGCGCGTTCCGTCGATCAGAACCCGACCCGCCGGTGCTTTGCCCGCGACGTGAGCCCCCCGTCGGTCGAAGCGGAGAATGTCACCGTTTTCCGCCATGACGACCGAGACGGGCGGTTCGAGACCTGCCGTCGCGCGCTCGGCAACGCGTGAATGCCGGGCAAGCTGACGGTATTCGCCGTGAATGGGGACGAAATAGCGCGGGCGGGTCAGCGAGAGCATCAACTTGAGCTCTTCCTCGCTGCCATGACCCGACACGTGCACGTGCCGCATGCCGTCGTAGATGATGTCGACGCCGCGGCGAGCCAGGTGATTGCTCACGCGTCCTATCGCTTTTTCATTGCCGGGAATTGCCCGTGCCGAAAACACCACCGTATCGCCAGGTGCAATCTTCACGTGTCGATGATCGTCAATCGCTATCCGCGAAAGCGCCGATTCCGGTTCTCCCTGTGACCCCGTTGTCAGGCAGAGCACCTGCTCCGAAGGATGCTGACCGATGTCGGCGTCGCGAATCTGGACTCCGGCCGGCATATGCAGATGGCCGAGTCGCTGCGCAATCTGCGAGTTGTCGATCATGCCGCGGCCGACGAAGGCGACTTTGCGGCCGAATCGGGCGGCCAGATTCACGAGAATCTGCATCCGGTACATGCTCGACGAGAACGCCGCCACCACCAGCTTGCCCCCGACACTGGTGAAAATTTCCTCGAAAGCCTCGGTGACATCGATTTCCGAGCCGGTGACGCCGCGCCGATCGATGTTCGTGCTGTCGCCGAGCAAGGCCAGAACCCCGGTGCTGCCGAGCTCGGCGAACCGATGAAAATCGAAGTGCTGGCCGTCCAGAGGCGTCTGATCGACTTTGAAATCGCCGGTGTGGATGATGGTGCCAAGCGGCGTGTGCACGGCCAGCGCCACACAATCCGGCATGCTGTGTGTGACCCGCAGGAACTCGATCTTGAGGTCGCCAATGGTGATGATCTGGCGCGGCGCTACCGGGACGAGTCGGTCGCCTGGATCGATCCCGTGCTCGTCGAGTTTGGGCTCGACCAGGGCGAGCGTAAGCGGCGTGCCGTAGATCGGCCCGTCGACGAACGGCCAGACGTAGGGAACGGCGCCAATATGGTCCTCATGACCGTGGGTCAGGAACAGGGCGGACGCCCGCGGTCGCTTCTGCTGGAGGTACGTCAGGTCCGGAATGATGAGATCGACGCCAAGCAGTTCCGGATCCGGAAACATCACACCCGCGTCGATCACGACGGTGGTCTCGCCGTAAGAGAGCACCATCATGTTCATCCCGAATTCACCAAGCCCGCCGAGTGGCACGAGGTCCAGGGTCGGTCCGGAGACAGACGAATCCACGGTGGTCGGAATGGTCATGCGCGCTCAGAACAGCAAGGGTTCATCAACGCAAGGCCCGGACAGATCCGTACGCAAATTGAGCGTCGAGATTCCGGTAATGGACAGCGCCGCGCTGGAGAAGCGACGTCGTCTGCCCGCGCCAGGCCACTGGGTGAGCCGGCGTACGAAAGGAAGGCGCCACAGAATAGCACAGTTACTTTCGCCGGGCGGCCAAAAAGTCAGCAAGTGCCGCCAGCTCAGTCACCTCCAGCGTCTCGGGTCGCCGCCTCGAATCGAGACCGACCTTCGCCAGTGCTTCTCGCAGCGTTCAGCCCGGCGGGGTCGGTGACCACCTTGAGGGCGTTCAAAACTGTCTTGCGGCGTCTGGTGAAGAGACCGCGGACCAGCGCTTCAAACCCCTGCCGATCTCGCAGCTTCACGATCGGGTCGTGGAAGTCCACCCGGACCACTGCCGAGGTGACCTTGGGAGCGGGCCTGAACGCTCCAGGAGGGAGCGTCAGTAGCCGTGTGGCGCTGGCGTGGATCCGCAGCAGGATTGTCAAGACGCCGTAGTCCTTCGTTGCCGGCCGAGCCACGAGGCGGTCGGCGACTTCCTGCTGCAGCATGATGGTGGCGTCGGTGAAGGAACCGCACGCTTCGCGCAGGTGCAACAGCTTCAAAACTATGGGCACCGCCACGTTATAGGGGAGATTGCCCGCGATTCGCACCCGAGAGGCTCCTGGAAGCTCGCGATCCACAAGGGCCTTCAGGTCGGCATCCAGCACATTGGTGGTGACGAGCCGGGCATTGGGCGGAAGGCGGGGTGCGAGACCTGCGGCCAGGTCACGGTCGATCTCGACGGCCACGAGCCGCCCGACCCCTGCGGCCAACGGCAACGTCAACGCACCTCGGCCGGCGCCGATTTCAAGAAAGTCATCCGACGGCTCAGGGCCGATCAGCTCGACAACCTTCCGCACCCAGGCGGGTTCGAGGAAATGCTGGCCGAAGCGCTTACGGGTGTACATGGGAAGGAAGGTGAGGATGGGTTAGGGAGGGTTAGGATGGGTTAGGAACGGGACTGGTTCCAGTAGCGTTCTTCAATCTCTTCGATTTCTTCCTCGCTCAGGCCAAAGTAGTGACCGATCTCGTGAATGAGGGTTTCGCCAATCGCTACGACGGCGTCCTCCTCGTCTTCGGATTCCCGCTCGATGGGGCCCTGAAAGAGTGTGACCCGATCAGGCAGCGTGTTTCCGTAATCCCACCGTCGTTCCGTGAGCGGCGTCCCCTGGTACAACCCGAACAGTGTGTCAGGTGGCTCGATCTCCATTTCCCGCAGAAGCGCCGCCGACGGCTCCTCCTCCACGACGATGGCCACGTTGTGAATGGCCTTGCGAAATCGCGCTGGGATTGAGGCAAGCGCATCTTTGACGAGCTCTTCGAAGCGGGTACGCGTCATGGGGCACGCTGCAGCGCAGGCTGAAGCCTGCGCGCTACTTCTTCCTTGGACGACCGACTCTTCTTATGCGCCCGGCTTTCGTCTTTCGCGCGGGGGTTCTAATCCCCGCGTGTTGGGCTTTTCGATAGTAGTCGCACCCATCCTGTACTGCGCACTGATCGCAAAGAGGACGGGGACGGCAGATTCGACGACCGTGCAGGATGAGCGTGTCGGAAACCCTGGTCCAGACGTCGCTCGGAAAGATTTTGCCGAGTTGAGATTCGACGACTTCCGGATCGTCGGACTTTGCGAGGCCGATGCGGTTGGCCACTCGAAGGACGTGACGATCGACGGGGAGGCCGGGAACGCCAAGGGCATGGCCCAGCACGACGTTGGCGGTCTTGCGTCCCACTCCTGGTAAGGTCGTCAGGGCGTCCATCGTGGCCGGTACACCGCCACCGGTACTCCTCCACGAGTTTACGCGCCAGACCGCTCAGCGACCGGGACTTGCTCCGGAAAAATCCCGTGGACTTGATGAGGGGTTCGAGTTCTGTCGGTTCAGCCCCGGCTAGGGCCCTCGCGTCCGGATAGCGTTGGAAAAGAGCGGGCGTGACCTCGTTGACGCGACGATCGGTTGATTGGGCCGACAGGACCGTCGCAACCAGAAGTTGATACGCGTTGTCGTAGTGCAGCTCGGTGTCGGCGCCGGGATGCTGGATCGCGAGCTTGTCGAGGACGACGCGAGCCGTCGCGCGCGTTTTCATCAGTGCACGGGCTCGCCGCCTTTGTTCCAGCCGACGTTCGAGTAAGAGTCCGAGTACACGCGCAGGTGCTCCTGCAAAGCGGCAATCATGTTCGGCACGAACTGCACCGGCACCACGAGCCGGGCCCGTACCGGCGCCCGCACGACGTTCTGGGCCTGTGCCTCGCGAACATCCTTCTCGGACAAGGGCTGAACCTCGCAGAACGTGAGCGTAAAGTCGAAGGGGGTGTGAGCGATGGCGCAGAAATTTGCGTAGGTTCGTGGACCAGCTGAGTCTTCGTCGGGCACGATCGTGAAGTTGATCTGTTTGGAATCGGACACCAGGTGCTCCTCATCGCGCAACCCTCGAGGGTTGCCCCCTTCGGGCCTGCCGTGTAGATCAATATTTTCGCATGACGCCCACCACGACACCTTGAATCTGAACCTGCTCGGCGTCGAGGACAATGGGCTGGACGGACGGATTGGCGGGTTGCAGCCGCACGGCGCCGTTCTCGCGATACAGCTTCTTCAAGGTCACTTCCGCTCCGCGCAGCAGGGCGATCACCATTTCACCGTTCTGGGCGGTCTTGCGATCTTCGACAATCACGAAATCCCCGTCGCGGATCTGCTCTTCGATCATCGAATTCCCGCGCACGCGCAGAACGTACGTGTCGCGCTTGCCGACCAGATCTTCTGGCACCGCAATGGTTTCGCTTCCGGCCACTGCTTCAATGGGTGCTCCCGCGGCCACGTACCCCAGGAGTGGAAGCTCGAGCGATCGTGTGCCCGTGTGTACGGGTACCAGCTCGACGGAGCGGCTGCGATTCCACGCGCGTCTGATGAAACCCTTCTCCTGGAGGTTCGTCAGATGCTTGTGGACCGTTGCCAGCGACGACAGGCCGAAGCGTCGCCCGATTTCCTCGAGGCTGGGGGCATAACCGTGTTGCTGAATGAAGTCGTTGAGATAATCGAGGATTTCCCGCTGACGTTTGGTAAGCGGCAGCACCACGTACCCTCCTCCCTATCGGACTCGCACTGTCGCGGTTTCGTGCAGCCCGCAGGTTGCGTCTCGGAGAACGTGAGTTTGTCGAGCCAACGCACTCTAACGCAAAAGAAAGGCGAAGGTCAATCGGGTTCTGTAACTTCAGCTTTGGAAGGCGGTCTAACTCAACAAGAAGAAAGTCTCAAGGCTCAAGTCTGAAGGCTAACGGCCCGATGTTGAGACTTGAGACTTCAGGCTTCAGACCTGGACTGTATGCTCACGCGCGTTTGGGCCGGCACGACTCGACCCAGGTGGACAGTGACGGTGGTGCGCCATGATCCGGCGCCGGTGCGCGCCGACCCGCTGAATGGGCTGACCGAGGCCGAGCTGGTGACCGCGTGCCTGACCGGTCAGCGTGACGCCTTTGCCATCATTGTCGAACGGCACCGCCGGGCGGTGTATCAGCTCTGTTACCGGTTTGTCGGGAATCACGAGGATGCCAGCGACCTGTCGCAGGAAGTTTTCTTGCGAGCCTTTCGCGGCTTGAAAGGATTCAAAGGTCAATCTTCGCTCGCAACCTGGTTATACCGGATTGGCGTGAACACCTGTCTGAATCGGGTCAGTGCCAATGTCCCGGCCACCGAACCGCTGGACGCGCGGCCGCATCAGGCCGTCGGCGACGACCCGTCGTCGAGCCTGATTCGCGAGGAACGTCGCGCGCGGGTACGAGCGGCCATTGCCCGTCTGCCGAGAAAACAGCGTGCGACGCTGATTCTGCGGGCCTATCAAGAGTTATCGCACCGTGAAATTGCGGACATCCTGGGGAGTTCGGTTGGCGCGGTGAAAGCCAACTTTTTCCATGCCCTCGGCAATCTGAAAAAGATTCTGGAAGGGCAGTCCGTCTGACTGGTCATGAAGCATCTGTCTGAAGAACGTCTCGTGGAATTGCTCGAGGGAGGAGCGGCAGAGGCCGATCACCTCGACAGGTGCGACGCGTGTCGCGAACGGTTCGACACGCTTCGCCAGACATTGGGCCTGCTTCGCGACGATCCCATCCCGGAGCCATCACCGTTGTTCTGGCAGCACTTGTCGGAACGGGTGCGTCTATCAATTGATGCCGAGTCTCTTGATATGCAACCGGTTGAACGGTCCATCAGACCGTGGGGCTTGCGACGGTGGCCCTGGGCCGCGGCAGGCGCCCTGGTCGCCTTGCTGGCCGTCCTTCTGGTCGTGGACCGCGACCGGAGCGAGCAAGCGGACCGTGTCGCAGATGGTGCAGCCTCCATGGCATCTCCTCCGGCAGATGCGCCTCAAGACCTCAGCTGGACCACACCGGCCGACGACTCCTGGGCGATGGTGGCGGGTCTGGCGGAAGGGCTCGACCTGGAGTCGGCGGCGGATGCAGGCCTCGTCGTACAACCTGGCTCGATCGATCAGGCCCTGTGGAGATTGTCTGACGAAGAGCGACAAGATCTGGCCGGGATCATCCAGGCCGAGCTCGATCGATCGTCACTGTGAGATGAGCATGAGAGAACGTTCGTTCATCAGCGTGTTACTGGCCATCGTTCTTCTGACCGTCACTGCGCCCCTGTCGGGGGCCGAGCCGCAAGGCCAGGACGACGGGCCGGACCGCCCCGGTCTGGCCCCACTGGAAGTTCAACGTCTCCTCGATGCGTACGTGCTGGTGCAGGCGCAGGAAGCGCTCGGCCTTTCTGAAGCGCAATACCCGCAGTTTGTCGTGAAATTGCGTGCGTTCCAGGAGGCACGTCGGCGAAACGAACAAGCAAGGCTGCGGCTGATTGTCGAGCTGAACAAGTTGAGCGTCGATCGGGCTGCGGCCGACGGCCGGGAGCCCGACATCCGGCAGCGGCTGAAGGCGCTCGATGAGCTCGAGGTGGCCGCAGCAGCTGAGCTGCGGAAGGCGCGGGACGAGCTGACACAAACGCTGGACATCCGCCAGCAGGCTCGTCTGCGCGTCTTCGAGGAGCGTATCGAGCGCCAGAAACTCGAGTTGCTGCAGCGCGCCCGCCTGCAACGTCAAGCAGCAGCGTCAGCAGCAACGACAGCAGCGCCCCCAGAGCCCCTGAACCTGTGATGGCTTGTACCGCCGCGACCTCTGGGACTTAGGTCCGCGTCTTTCCGTCCGATCTTGCCCCCGGCGACAGACTTCTTTACATTAGTAGGAGGATGAAGATTTTCCCGCCGCGCGGCGTCTCGGTCACTGTCTGGGTGCTGGGGTTTGGGCTCGTCGCCACCGCCGGCCAGAACGTCGCTGTCAGCCAGCGCGCCTCCGATCAGCTCCAGAAGAAAATTACGCTGATCAGGGAAAACGGCCGCGAGAAGCGTCCAGCGGCAAAGAGGACGGCCGTTACCGAAGCCGAGGTGAACTCCTACCTGAAGTATGCGATGGCGACCGAGCTGCCAACCGGGGTCACCGAGCCGTACGTGACCATCGAAGGGGATGGCCGGCTGTCGGGACGCGCGATTGTCGATCTCAATCAAGTGAAAGCCGAGCGGTCCTCTGGCCGTTGGTTGGACCCCTTGTCATACCTCGGTGGAAAGGCACCGGTCGCTGCGGTCGGGGTGCTGCGGACGAATCAAGGTACGGCCCGCCTGGAGCTCGAATCGACGACGATTTCCGGCGTTGTCGTCCCGAAAATGCTGCTTCAGGCACTTGTGAGCTATTACTCGCGTTCTGCGGACAATCCCGATGGAATCAGCCTCGACGATTCGTTCCAGCTCCCAGCCGGAATCAGAGAAATCGAAGTCGGTAAGAAAGGCGAAGCCATCGTCATCCAGTAGTCGATGGCGCGCTAACGGTTGACAGCACCTCTCCTCTCGACCCCTTTGCAGTTCCTGAAGGGGGTCGGCCCTCGTCGAGCCTCAGACCTGCAGCGGGTCGGGTTGCAGACGGTGGAAGATCTGCTCGAGCGATTTCCCCTTCGATACGAGGACCGCGGACGTCTCCGCTCCATTCAGAGCCTGAAGTGGGGCGACCGGGCCTCCTTTGCCGGCGAGATTGTCGACTGCGGGCTTCGGGCCACGCGCCGGCCCGGCTTCAAGATTTTTGAAGCGCTCATTCGCGACGAGAGCGGGGCGATTCGCGCCGTCTGGCTGAACCAGCCGTTCATGCGCGATGTGTTACAGCGTCGCCAACGGGTCGTTTTGTTCGGCCCTGTCGAGCGCAGAGGTGGAGGCGGCCTTCAAGTCACGAATCCGCAGTACGAAATTCTTGATGGCGTTGAAGAGGCGGGGGAGACGATTCACACGGGCCGGATCGTGCCGGTCTACGAGCGGGCAGGATCGGTGACGCCAAAGATGCAGCGCCGCATGGTGCACGACGCGCTGGAGTGTCTGCCGGCCCAACTCGATGACCCGCTACCAGAAGTGGTCCGCGCCCGCCGTGGGCTACCAGATCGGCGATACGCGCTTCACCACGCGCACTTTCCGGAAGCCGGTACGTCCGAGCAGCTGCTCAACGAATTTCGGACGCCGGCCCAGGTACGGTTGATCTTCGAAGAGTTCTTCCTGTTTCAGATCGGACTGTTACTGCGGCGTCGGAGCGCGGAGGCCGAGCGGAAGCCGACCGTGGTTCGGGTCGACGATCGCATTCGAGCGTCGGCACGCGAGGTGCTGCCGTTTCGGCTCACCCCCGGCCAGAAGCAGGCGTTGAAAGAAATCGTGGAGGACCTTCAGCGCCCGCAAGCGATGAATCGTCTCCTTCAGGGCGACGTCGGCGCTGGAAAGACGATCGTGGCCCTGCTGGCGGCTCTTGTCACGATGGAGAACGGGCTCCAGGTGGCGTTCATGGCGCCTACAGAGATTCTGGCGGAGCAGCACTTTTTCAACCTCCGCCGACTGCTCGAGCCTTCACGCTTCAGGACTGAGCTTCTGTCCGGATCGCTTGCAGCCGCGCCTCGTCGTGCCGCGCTCGAAGGACTCGCGAGCGGTGCGATCAACCTCGTCGTTGGCACTCACGCCCTTGTTCAGGAAGACGTGGCCTTCAAGGCGCTCGGGCTCGCGATCATAGACGAGCAACACCGATTCGGTGTCGTACAGCGCGCCACGTTGAAATCCAAGGGCTTGATGCCCGACGTGCTCGTGATGACGGCCACGCCGATTCCCCGAACGCTGGCCCTCACCACCTACGGTGATCTGGATGTTTCGGTGATTCGCGATATGCCGCCGGGACGCCGACCAGTCAAGACTCTTGTCAGACCGGAGTCGGAACGGGAGCACGTCTATGAATTGATGAGACAACAGCTCGAACAGGGTCGGCAGGCCTATGTCGTCTACCCGCTCGTCGAGGAATCCGACAAGGTGGATCTCCGTGCGGCTACGGAGATGAAAGATCATCTGGAACAGGACATATTTCCGGCTTATCGTGTGGCGCTTCTGCATGGTCGTATGAAAGCCGATGCCAAAGATCGCGTGATGCGAGCCTTCGTAGCCGGCGAGATCCAAATCCTCGTCTCGACCACCGTGATCGAGGTGGGTGTCGACGTCCCAAACGCTTCAGTGATGGTCGTCGAACATGCCGAGCGTTTTGGTCTTTCTCAGTTGCACCAGTTACGCGGCCGCGTCGGACGTGATGCGCATCAGTCCTTCTGCCTCCTGATTCATCAGGAAGCGCGTTCCGAGCTGGCGCACGAACGGCTGCAGGCGATGGCCGAGGTGACCGACGGCTTCGTGCTCGCCGAGCGCGATCTGGCGCTGAGGGGCCCCGGAGACTTTTTTGGCACCCGCCAATCTGGCATGCCGACCTTGCGCGTGGGCGATCTGCTTCGCGATCACATGCTCATGGAAGAAGCGCGCCGCGAGGCGAGCGCGTGGCTCGAGGAGGTCGGTCCGTCGGCCGCGCTCGCCGACTGGGCGCGTCACAACTGGGCCGCTCGCTTCGGGCTCATGAGTGTTGGATGAAAAAGTCGGTATGCGTATTATTGCCGGCACTCTGAAGGGGCGCCGCCTGGTCACGCCCGGCTTCGAGGGGCTGCGGCCGACGTCGGACAAGTTGCGCGAAACGCTCTTCAACGTCATTGCGGGGCGGGTGCAGGATTCGACCGTGCTCGACGGATTTGCCGGAACGGGCGCGATTGGCCTGGAGGCCTTGAGTCGAGGTGCGGCGCACGTGACATTTGTCGATCCGGATCCGCGTGCGGTTACCCTCATTCACGAGAATCTTCAACGCTGCGGGGTCCGAGACCGATCGCTGGTCATCAAGGCGCGGTTCATCGACGCGTCGAGCCAGCTCACAAGGGCGCCGTTCGACCTGATTCTTTTGGATCCCCCGTATAATGAGCGAGATTTCCCCGGAGTCATCCAGGCCGCTGCGCGCCTTATAGAACCGGACGGATTGGTCGTGCTCGAGCACGCTCGGCGGTCCGCGGTGCCCGTAACTTCTGGAGCGCTGACTTCAGTCCGAACGCTCGTCTCGGGAGACAGCGCGTTGACTTTTTACGAACGGCAGATGTCGAGCGAAAAGCAGCCCGCGGCTCACGAACGGTGATTCATGGCAAACACTCCGAAACGCGTGGCCATCTACCCCGGATCGTTCGATCCCCTGACGAACGGTCACGTCGACATTATCGAGCGGGGCGCTCGAATTTTCGACGTCATTGTCGTGGCAATTCTCGTGAACGCGGAAAAGTCGCCGCTCTTTTCCAAGCAAGAGCGCGTGGCGATCGTGAAAGAGGTGTTTAAGAGTCGGCCGAATGTTGAGGTCGACACGTTTGATGGGTTGCTGGTGGACTATGCCGCCCGCCGGCAGGCGCAGGTCATCGTCCGGGGATTGCGCGCCGTGTCCGATTTCGAAGTGGAGTTCCAGATGGCCCTGATGAATCGCCGGCTCGATCCAAACATCGAAACAGTCTTCATGATGCCGGCCGAACAGGTACTCATACATCAGCTCCCGACTCATCAAAGAGGTGTTTTCGCTGGGTGGGCGGGTCCACGGTCTCGTGCCCGACTGCGTCGAGCAAAGGCTGCGCGAAAAGCAGGCTGCAGTGCGCCGGTAGTCGGAGGGACAGGAAACGTGTCGAAGATGTTTGCGGCGCGAATGGGAAGGATTTCGGCGTCACCAACGTTGAAGGTTCTCCTCGAGGCGGAGAAGTTGCGGCGGCAGGGTGTGGACGTCGTTGATTTCGGCGCAGGCGAGCCGGATTTTCCGACCCCCGATCATGTCAAGACCGCTGCAATGACAGCCATCGAGGAGAACTTCACAAAGTACACGGCATCCGCCGGGACATCGGAACTGAAACAGGCCATTGTCGCGCGGTACGAGAGTGACTACGGGATCGCCGTTGGAGAATCGGAGGTGATTGTCACGGCGGGCGGCAAGCAGGCACTCTACAACGTTGCCATGGTGCTCTATGAAAAGGGCGACGAAGTCATCACGCATGCGCCGTGCTGGCCCACACTGACCGAACAGGTCAGAGTTGCCGACGCGACCCCTGTCATCGTGCCCACGCGCCCCGAGGATGGCTTTGCGCTCCATCCGGGAGATATCATTGACGCGATTACGCCTCGGACCAAGGCCATCATCATTAATTCCCCCTGTAACCCGACCGGGGCCGTGACCTCGGAACAACACTTGGCGGAAATTGCGGATGCGGCGGCCCGGCGGGGAATATGGCTGGTTTTGGACCTGTGCTACGAAAAGCTGATTTACGACGAGGTTGCGCACAACCTTCCGAAAGTGCTCATGGATCGGATGCGGGACCGGACGATCCTGGCGGGTTCTGCCTCGAAGGCCTATTCCATGACCGGATGGCGATGTGGCTGGACTATCGCGCCGGCGGACGTGGTGTCGGCGTGCAACGCCCTCCAGAGCCATTCCACGTCAAACGTCGCATCAATCTCGCAACGTGCCGCTGTGGCCGCGCTTACCGGCTCTCAGGCGCCCGTCAGAGCCATGCTGGACGAATACCGGACGCGGCGGGACAGTCTTCACGCGTGGCTGACCTCCAATCCTCGCATTGAGTGTGTGAAGCCCGCTGGGGCGTTCTATCTGTTGCCCCGGATCACGAAGCTCCTGTCGCCGAACGGGATCCGTACCTCTGCGGAATTCGCCCAGGCGCTGCTCGACGATGCTCGCGTGGCGCTGACGGCCGGAGAGGGATTTGAAGCGCCCGGCTATCTGCGCATCTCGTACGCAACGTCGCTGGAGCGCCTGCGTGAAGGTGCCAACCGGCTGCTGACGTTCGTCGAAAAACTCGAACGAGAAGGACGAGCCGTCGCAGCATCGTAGAGGTTCGCGATGCATGGTTTCTCCCGCTTTTCTCGTTCAGGCCTCCGCCCTCGTCGGGGACCAATTTACGAAGCGCGATGTGGCTTCGCTCGACTTGTACGGCACTGATGCCGTCAACAGGACGCATCGGCCCGATCTCGTCTTGCTGCCCGGGTCGCGCGATGAAGTGTCTCGCCATCACGCGCCTGTGCCACCACCACAAGGTGCCGCTCGTCGCACGGGGTGGGGGCACCGGCTACAGCGGCGGCGCAGTGCCGATTCGTGGCGGCCTCGTCCTCTCGCTCGAACGTCTGAACCAAATTCTCGAAATTGACGAAACCAATCTCCTGGCCCGGGTTCAACCGAGTGTCATCACGGCCGATTTGCACGCCGCTGCGGAGCGTGTGGGCCTGCTATTTCCGCCAGACCCGGCGAGCCTCCAGCGATTGACGATTGGGGGGAACATTGCCGAGTGCGCAGGTGGGCCGCGGGCGTTCAAGTACGGGACCACGAAGCGCTATGTGCTGGGGCTCGAGGTCGTACTCCCGACGGGCGAGGTGATACACACCGGCTCGAAGGCGGTCAAGAACGTCGTCGGATACGACCTGACACAGCTCCTCGTTGGTTCGGAAGGCACTCTTGGCATCATCACCGAGGCCACCCTGCGGCTCGTGCCAAAGCCCCCCGCGAGGGCGACGCTTCGGGCTACGTTCGCCACCATTGAGTCGGCGGCAGAAGCGGTGACCGCGCTCATCCGGGCCCGCGTAGTGCCGGCGGCCATCGAACTGATCGACGCGGATTGCTTGGATGCCGTAAGCGGAGTATGTGGGAGTCCCCTTGGCGCCGGCCGGCACAGGCGCCTTGCTGTTGATCGAAGTGGATGGATTTGCGGCGGGTGTGGCCGAAGAACTGGCGCGCGTCGCCGAGGCCTGCCGCAACGCGGGAGCAGGCGAGATTCTTCGGGCCACCACCGAGGAAGAGCGCGACGTGCTTTGGCGCGTGCGACGAGAGCTCTCGCCAGCCCTGAAGGTGATTTCGCCAATCAAGTTCAATCATGATGTGGCGGTACCGCGCGGACGCGTGCCACAACTCTTCGATCTGGTTTCTCACTTGAAACAGCAGCATCGGCTCCGCATTCCGTGCTTCGGGCACGCGGGTGACGGTAATATCCACGTCAACATCATGGTCGACCCCGCCGACACGGGTGGCCTCTCCCGCGCACACGAGGCAGAGCGCGCGCTGTTCGAGGGAGTCGTCGAGCTCGAAGGCTCAATCAGCGGCGAGCATGGAATCGGGTTCACGAAAGCGCCGTTCGTCGGGCTCGAGCTGTCCGCCGACGAAATTGCATTGATGAAACGCCTGAAGCTGGCGTTCGACCCTCACAACATTCTGAATCCCGGCAAGATTTTCCCGGACTGACACGGTGAGACGGTTCATTTCGCGAATCACCCGGGCCTCGCGGCTCGAAAGCGCGCTCTACGAGGAAGTCGAATCGGACTCGGGCGCGATGGGGCAATCGGTGGCGGTCATTTTCCTTTCCGGGGTGGCAACCGGCATTGGCTCCCTGGTGACGGCTGATCTCCTCGGTCTTCTGAATGCCGTGCTGCTCTCGCTTGCGGCCTGGTTGTCGTGCGGCCTTGCCGCATGGACGGTCGGCACGCGCGTGCTGGCCGAACCTGACACCGAAGCCAGCCTTGGCTGAAGTGCTCCGCGTCACGGGTTTTGCAAGCTCCCCTGGCCTGTTAAGAGTCTTTGGAGTCGTTCCGATCCTCGGCAGTCTCGTGTTCGTTGTCACCGGCTTCTGGATGCTGGTTGCCATGGTGATAGCGATTCGTCAGACCCTGGACTATCGCAGCACCTGGCGAGCCCTCGTCGTGGCGGGGATTGCGTGGGTCTTTTTCGTCTCGGTCAGCTTTCTGCCGCTTGCACTCTGAAAAAGGGGTCGGGAGTCTTTTCCGGCGATGACAAGCGGAAAAGACTCCCGACCCCTTTTTCAGCCGATAATTGAGGCATGGCTAAAGTCGTGGCGGTGATTGGCGCGTCGACCAACCCCCGGAAGTTCGGCAACAAGGCTCTGCGGGCGTTTCGGCATCAGGGGTATGACGTGGTGCCGATCAATCCACACGCGGCGCAGGTTGAAGGCGTCAAGGCGTACCGGTCGGTTCTGGACGTGCCGTTCGCCATTGATATGGCCACCTTTTACGTGCCGCCTGAAATCGGCGAGGTGATTATCGAAGACGTCGCGTCGAAACACATCCCGGAGGTCTGGCTGAATCCCGGTGCCGAGAGCCGGACGCTGGTGGAAAAGGCCCGGGCGCTCAACATCCGTCCGATTGTGGCGTGCAGCATCGTGGGGATTGGAGAGAACCCAGACGACTTCTAGCGGCGGCTTCTTCTTGACACGTCAGAAACCCGGGCCTATACTCGACGACAGTATTTGCCCTGCCATTTGATGGGTTCTGGGCCATCCCTCGGTAGTGACCGGCGGGGCTTCAACTCCGCACCAACAAGAAGGAATCTCTAGATCCTCCATCGGTTTAATTCACACGGAGCCTTCTGCTCCGGCTGAGTAATCGCGGGGATTCCCGATCCGCTCCTCGATCGAGGAGGGACTCCTAGCGCCCCGCACAATCACCGAACGTTCAACTTCCTGCAACAATCCATGCCAACAAACAACAAGCGTCATGCACCCGCGCGCGTGTCGAATGGAAACGACACGCCTGCGGCCGACCCCACCACTTCGACTTCTGCGCCCGCCACGACGGAAACGGCCGAGCCGCGACCGCGTCGGCCCGGCGAAGGACTCAACATTGGCGAGCTGAAAGACATGAGCATTCAGAAGCTCACGCAGATCGCCAAGGAGCTCAACGTCGCAGGCGCGACAGGGATGCGCAAGCAGGAGCTGATCTTTCAGATCCTGAAGGCGCAGACCGAGCAGAGCGGCTTCATCTTTTCCGAAGGCGTTCTCGAGGTGCTGCCCGACGGGTTCGGGTTTCTGCGGGCGCCCGATTACAACTACCTGCCTGGTCCCGACGATATTTACGTGTCACCTTCACAGATTCGGAAGTTCGATCTGCAGACGGGCGATACCGTATCGGGCCAGATTCGTCCCCCCAAGGAAGGTGAGCGCTATTTCGCCCTGATCAAGGTCGAAGCCGTCAACTTCGAGCAGCCCGAGCAGGCGCGCGACAAGCTCTTTTTCGAAAACCTCACGCCGCTCTACCCGCAGGAACGATGCAAACTCGAAACGACCGGTGAGAACCTTTCGGCCCGCGTCATGGATCTCATGACGCCGATCGGCAAAGGGCAGCGCGGCCTCATCGTGGCACCGCCGCGGACCGGCAAGACGATGCTGCTGCAGAGCATCGCCCAGTCGGTATCGGTCAACCATCCGGAGATTTACCTGATCGTTCTCCTGATCGACGAGCGTCCTGAAGAAGTCACCGACATGCAGCGTTCGGTCGATGGCGAAGTCATCTCGTCCACGTTCGACGAACCCGCCCAACGGCACGTTCAGGTCGCCGAAATGGTCATTGAAAAAGCCAAGCGACTCGTCGAGCACAAGAAGGACGTGCTCATCCTGCTCGATTCCATCACGCGCCTCGCGCGGGCGTACAACACGGTGATTCCGCCATCGGGCAAGGTGCTCTCTGGCGGTCTTGATTCCAACGCGTTGCAGAAGCCCAAGCGATTCTTCGGCGCCGCACGCAACGTCGAGGAAGGCGGCTCCCTCACAATCATGGCGACCGCGCTCGTCGACACCGGATCGCGGATGGACGACGTCATCTTCGAAGAATTCAAGGGCACCGGCAATATGGAAATCCATCTGGACCGGAAGCTGGTGGACAAACGTGTGTTCCCGGCCATTGACATTCAGAAAAGCGGCACGCGCAAAGAAGAACTGCTTCTCGCCCGTGAAGACCTCAACCGCGTCTGGGTGCTGCGCAAGGTCCTCAATCCGCTCTCGCCCGTCGAAGCCATGGAACTGCTGCTCGACAAGATGGGCAAGACCAAGTCCAACGCTGAGTTCCTGGCAGCCATGCAGAAAATGGGGTGATCGACAAATGGCGACGATCAAGGTTCGACAGAACGGTCCCTATCTGGTCGACGGTGACGATGTGACGGTCGTGGATTGGAACGGCCAGCCGTATCCGATTGCGAAGCGGCCATTCGCCCTGTGCCGGTGTGGCGGGTCGACGAACAAGCCGTTCTGTGACGGTACCCATTCGAAAATCGGCTTCCAGGCCGCCGAGGCCGCGGTGCCCGGCAGCGGCGATAAACCGGCGAGCTAGCTCTCGAGAAGAATCCACGGAACAACACGAGGTGGTTGATGGGTCGAGGTTGCCTGACGTGTGCGCTCGTGGGGGTTCTGGTTCTCGCCGGATCGCGCGCCTGGGCGCAGAACGAGCGCGTGCGCGTGTCCGGGACCATATCGACCGCGCTCGGTGATGGTGGACCGGCACCAGCGATTGGGGTCGCAGGGGGCTTCCAGCTTGCGCCGCACGCCGGCCTGGAGCTCGAGGTGCTCTACATCCCTGGCCAGGACTTGCGGGACCAGGGTTTCCTGATTGCCTCGCAGATCAGCTCCACGTTCCCACGTCTCATCCCTCCCGGGTCGTTCTCGGTGATCTTTCCGGCACCGAGTGTCGATATCAGCGCTCGCACGGTCGCGTTCCTCTCGAGCTTCGTCGTGGATTTGCCGGCTGGCCGGCTCCGTCCGTACGCGCTCTTTGGTGGGGGGATTGCCAATGTCGAGCGCGACGTCTCGGTGACCTTCGACGGGTTCCCGGGGCTGCCGCTGCCCACGTTGATCTTGCCGCCAACGCGATACAGCTTCGCCACCAACCACCTCGCGTTAACGGCGGGGGCCGGTCTCGATGTTCGTGTGTGGCGTCGATTGTCGGTCGCGGCTGACGTGCGATACCTGCAGCTGTTTACCGAGGGTACGCGCGATGACGATCTCAAGAACCTCACGCGCGTCGGTGCCCGCGCGAGCTGGTGGTTCTAACGGAAAGTGAAAAGTTCAAAGTAAAAAGTTAAAAGTGAAGTGTCACTTTTGAGTTTTCAGTTTTCACTTTTAAGTCTTTGCCTGTGTTTCCCTCGACGGTTCGGTGAGCTCTGCGCTGGCAATCAGCAGCCGCAACTCGTCCCCCTCGATCACTTCCTTCTCCAGGAGCTTCACGGCCACGAGCTCCAGGATGCGTCGCCGGTCGGTGAGGACGCGGCGAGCGCGATCGTGGGCCTCGGTCACGATGCGGGCCACCTCCACGTCAATCCGCTGAGCGGTATCTTCGGAATGGGCGCCTCGCTCGATGCCGAGCGGAGTGTCGAGAAACGCGGACCGTCGACTGGGCGCATAGTTGATCGGGCCGAGCGCCTCACTCATGCCGAACTGCGTCACCATGGCGCGGGCAATGTCGGTGGCGCGTTGAAGATCGTTCTGCGCGCCAGTCGAGATTTCACCGAACGCGATCTCTTCCGCAGTCCGCCCTCCGAGCAGGACCGCAAGTTGATCCTGCAGATTCGTTCGAGTCATCAAGTAGCGATCTTCAAGCGGGAAGCTGCATCGTATAACCGAGCGCCCCGAAACCCCGCTGCACGATTGAGATCTTGTGGACCGGGTCCTGTCCGGGCAACGCGCTTGCCACGATGGCGTGTCCCGATTCGTGGTAGGCCACGATTTCGCGCTCGTGTGAGCTCATGACGCGCTTTTTTTCGAGCCCGGCAATCAGCCGGTCGATCGCTTCGTCAAAATCGCGCACGTCGACTGCGGTCTTGTCCTTCCTGGCAGCCAGCAGCGCCGCTTCGTTGACGAGATTGGCCAGATCGGCGCCGGCAAAGCCCGCCGTGCGGGCCGCGACAACCTTCAAGTCCACGTCGGGCGCGACCTTGACCGTGCGCGCGTGAATGCGAAGGATCTCCTCGCGGCCGCGCACATCGGGTTTGTCGACGAGGACCTGCCGATCGAACCGGCCAGGGCGAAGCAGGGCGGGGTCCAACACTTCCGGGCGGTTGGTCGCCGCCATGATGATCACCGCCTTGCGGACGTCGAAGCCGTCCATCTCGGCAAGCAGCTGATTCAACGTCTGCTCACGCTCCTCGTGACTTCCCATCGGGCTCTGGGCCCGCACTTTGCCGAGCGCGTCGAGCTCGTCGATGAACACGATGCACGGCGCCTTGGCCTCGGCCTGAGCAAACAAATCCCTCACGCGTGCGGCGCCCACGCCGACGAACATTTCCACGAACTCAGAGCCGCTGAGGCTGAAGAACGGCACCTTGGCTTCGCCGGCGACCGCCCTCGCGAGGAGCGTCTTGCCCGTGCCGGGTGGGCCGACGAGCAGCACGCCTTTCGGGATGTGCCCGCCGAGCGTCGTGTACTTCTTCGGAGTTTTCAAAAACTCCACGATCTCGCGAAGTTCTTCCTCGGCTTCGTCAACGCCGGCCACGTCGGCAAATTTCACCTTGACGTCGTCTTCCGCGTAGATTTTGGCGCGGCTGCGCGCAAACGACATGATGCCGCCTTCGGCGCCACCAATACGACGGAAGAAAAAGCTCCAGATGCCAATCACAAGCAGCAACGGCAACACCCAGCCCAGGATTTCGGGAAGCCAGCGGCTCACGACCTCGCCAGTGAACTTGACGTTTTGCTTTTCGAGCTCCTGAATCAACGACGGATCCTCGATCCGAGCGGTGGAGAACGATTCGCTCCGATTCTCCTTGTCGGGTTTGAATTTTCCGCGAATCGTCTGCGTGGCGACCGTGACCTCCGCAATGGCCCCCTCACGCAGCTTTTGCTTGAACTCGCTGTAAGGGATGGAGCGGCCCGCAGGGGCGAACACATACGCCTGCGCGAGGGTCAGCAGGAGCACGAACCCGAGCACGTACCAGAGCGACGCGCCGGGGCGGGGAGCCCCTCGCGCCCGGCGGTCTCCGGGTCCAGTGCGTGCATTTGGCGATGGCGAGCGTCTGGATGCCACTCTTCGCCCCCATATTTACGTGGGGCTCTGCCCCACACCCCGGCTCGTCGCTAGCGCCCTTCGATGCACTCAGGGCGCCCAGAGCCTGTCGAGGGGCGGGGACCCCGACACCCCGCGCCGCTCCTCGTCCCTCGACGTTGCTCGGGACGACCCTGAGCCCGGTCGAAGGGTCGCAGGCGCGCTGTGCGCGCCTCCCGCTAGTGAACCGTGACGGACTCCTTGCGCTTTTCGAACACGATCCCGCCGTCTTTGACGTCGACCACGACGTGGTCTCCCTCGCCAAACTCGCCCTGGAGCACGCGCATCGCAAAGGGGTCCAGCACCCGGCGTTGAATGGTGCGCTTGAGCGGCCGGGCTCCGTACGTTGGCTCGTACCCTTCATCGACGAGCATACCCCTGGCTGCATCGGTGAGAGTCACGTGAATCTTCCGCTCTTCCAGCCGTCTCATCAACCCTCGCAGCTGAATGTCGATGATCTCCTTGAGGTGCTCGCGGCTGAGCGAATGGAAGAAGATAATCTCGTCAATCCGGTTCAGGAACTCCGGACGGAAGTGCTCACGGAGCGCTTCCATGACCTGCCGCCGCGCACCCTCTGACAATTCACCGCCACCTTGCTCGGCGATGAACTGGCTTCCCAGATTCGACGTCATGATGACCACGCTATTCTTGAAGTCCACAGTCCGGCCTTTCCCATCGGTCAGTCGGCCATCGTCGAGCAGCTGCAGAAGAACGTTGAGCACTTCGGGATGGGCCTTTTCGATTTCGTCAAAGAGCACAACGGCGTAGGGCCGTCGCCGGATGGCCTCCGTGAGCTGGCCGGCTTCGTCGTACCCCACGTATCCGGGCGGTGCACCAATCATGCGCGACACCGTGTGCTTCTCCTGGTACTCGGACATGTCGATTCGGACCATCGCTTGCTCGGAATCGAAGAGAAACTCTGCCAGCGCCCGTGCAAGCTCCGTCTTCCCGACGCCGGTTGGCCCCAGGAACATGAAGCTGCCCAGAGGACGGTTGGGATCCTGCAGTCCGGCGCGCGCGCGTCTGATCGCATTTGCCACGGCTTCAACGGCATCGTCCTGACCCACCAGGCGCTGATGGAGCCGTTCCTCCATGCGAATGAGTTTCTGGACTTCGCCCTCCACGAGACGGCTGACAGGGATGTGCGTCCATTTGCTGACAACTTCGGCGATGTCTTCTTCGTCTACCTCTTCCTTCAACATACGATGCCCGGCTTGTGCGTGACCGAGCCGCTCCTCGTCCTGGCGAATTCGACGCTCGAGGTCGGGTAGCTTTCCGTATTGCAGCTCAGAGGCCTTCGCGTAGTCACCCGAACGCTGTGCCTGTTCAATTTCGAGCCGAACGCGCTCGAGCTCTTCTTTGAGGCGTCGCGCGCCCTGAATCGCCTCCTTTTCGTGCTCCCAATGGGTTGTCAGGCGGTCCTGTTCTTCCTTGAGGTCGGCCAGCTCCCTTTCGAGCCGGGCGAGCCGCTCCAGTGAGGCTTTATCCTTCTCCTTGCGCAGCGCCTCGCGCTCGATTTCGAGCTGCATGATCCGACGGTGAACCTCGTCGAGCTCCGCAGGCATCGAATCGATTTCCATGCGAAGTTTGGACGCGGCCTCGTCAACGAGGTCGATGGCTTTGTCTGGCAGGAAGCGATCGGAAATGTACCGGTTCGACAGAACCGCTGCCGCGACGAGCGCCGAGTCTTTGAATCGGACGCCATGATGGATCTCGTATCGCTCACGCAACCCGCGCAGGATGCTGATGGTGTCTTCGACCGTCGGCTCGCCCACGATGACCGGCTGGAAACGCCGTTCGAGTGCCGCGTCTTTCTCGATGTGCTTGCGGTACTCGTCGAGCGTGGTGGCGCCAATCGTGTGCAGCTCGCCGCGGGCGAGCATCGGCTTCAGCATGTTGGACGCGTCGATGGCCCCCTCGGCAGCGCCTGCGCCCACGACGGTGTGAAGCTCATCGATGAACAGCACGATCTGGCCATTAGACTCGACGATTTCCTTGAGGACTGCCTTGAGACGCTCCTCGAACTCGCCGCGATACTTCGCGCCGGCAACGAGCGAGCCCATGTCGAGCGCCACGATTTGCTTGTCTTTGAGTCCTTCAGGAACGTCGCCTCGCACGATTCTCGTCGCCAGACCCTCGACGATGGCCGTCTTGCCGACGCCAGGTTCCCCGATCAGAACAGGATTGTTCTTGGTCCGGCGAGACAGCACCTGGATGACACGGCGAATTTCTTCATCGCGGCCAATCACCGGGTCGAGCTTGCCGCTTCGCGCCAGCGCCGTGAGATCGCGACCGTATCGTTCGAGCGCTTGATACTTGCCCTCGGGATTCTGATCGGTGACGCGCTGATTGCCCCTGACGCTCGTGAGCGCCTGCAGCACCGAGTCCTTGGTAACGCCGCTCTGGTGGAGCAGTCGGGCCGCGGCGGACTGCCGCGCGGTCTCGGACGCGATCGCCAGGAGCAGGTGCTCTGTGCTGACGAACTCGTCCTTCAGTCGCTTCGCTTCGCCCTGGGCTTTGTCTGCAACGGAACGAAGCCGCTCGGACAAACCGGGTTGCGACCCTCCGTATGCTTTCGGTGTTCGATCGAGTTCAGCCCGCAACGATCGAGCAAGGTCCGCGGGATCGACTTCGAGTTTGCGCAGCACCGCCGGGACGATCCCGTCGGCTTGCTCGACGAGCGTGGCAAGGAGATGTTCGGGCTCGATCTGCGCGTGATTCAGCTCTTCGGCCAGTTGCTGGGCGGCAATGACCGCCTCGCGCGCTTTTTCTGTATATTTATTCAGGTCCATACGAGTTACCCGTCGCGGATCCCCGCTAGCGCAAAAGTTGTTCGATCCGTCTCCTCCACGTAAATTCTCACGCGGCTGAGTCTTTCTTCCGTCGGTTCAATTCGGCGAGCGCTTCGTAGTGCGCTCGTTCTTCGGGCGAGAGCGACGTCGGCATCTGCACGTCGACAGTCGCGTACAGATCGCCACGGTCGTCAGCCTTGCCCACTTTCGGCATCCCGTGACCCTTCAACCGGAAGACCTGTCCGCTCTGTGTCATAGGCGGAATCTTCAATCGCAGCGAGCGCCCGTCGATCGTTGACACGTGGGCCTCGCCGCCAAGGACTGCGGTCGTGACTGGCACCGAGACCTTGGTATATAAATCCCGGCCGCGCCGGTCGAACCGTGGGTGGGGCTTCAGCTGCACCCGAAGATAGAGATCGCCAGAGGGCGCACCACCCGTCCCGTGTTCACCTTCGCCAGCAATGCGGACGCGTGAACCGTCCCCGACTCCGGCGGGAATCCGGACGTCAACCGTCCGCGCGTGACCGTCGGTCTTGATGGCAAGGCGCCGGAGCGCTCCTTGAAACGCATTCCTCCAACGAGAGCTCCATCCCCTGCTCGACATCGCGGCCTTTCTGCGCCCGCGTGCGACCCTGATGGCTGCGCGGGCTTGCGCCACCGAAGAAGGTGTGGAAGAAATCGGAGAACGGATCTTCTTCTCCGAACATTTCCCGCATTTCTTCTTCGGTCATCGTGCGGTGCCCACCCCCGGGTCCGCCCGTATTCACGCTCCAGGTGCCGCCAAACGGAGATGCCGCACCGCCAGGGTGGCCTTGCTGCGCCTGTTCATACATGCGCCAGTTGGCGCCCAACTCGTCGTACTTCCGCCGCTTCTCGGGATCGCCAAGGACCTCGTAGGCCTCGTTCAGCTCCTTGAACCGGCTCTCCGCCGCTTTGTCTCCCGGGTTGACGTCCGGGTGATGTTTGCGAGCCAGTTTCCGATAGGCCTGCTTGATGTCCTTCTGCGAGGCCGACTTGGAGACGCCGAGGGTTGCGTAGTAGTCCTTGAAGTCCATTAGAGTCCCAGCATCGAGCTCAATCGGTCGAGCTCCTGCGCCAGCCGCCGACGGGTGTCGTTTCGTGCAAACGCGTCCTCCCGGGCGAGCGGTCGCAGCCGCTGCACGACCTCCGCAATGGAGAGCAAGCGCTGTACCCCTGCCAGATTGATGCCCACCTCATCGACCAGGTGCTTGATGAGTCTCAGACGCTCGAGTTCCTCGGGCGAATAGAGGCGCATGGTGCCAATCCGGCGCGTGGGTTGAATCAAACCCAGACGCTCGTATTTCCGCAGCGTCTGGGGATGCATGCCCAGCATCCGCGCCGCCATGCTGATGAAATACAGCTCAGAGTCGTCCGCCATGTCACCTTCCCAAGAGATAGAGACCCAACGCCTGCTACGTGTCAAATATAGATCTTGATACGAATCGTGTCAATGCGGCAGGGCCATCCGAAGTGACACGCGGACAACCCACAGGCAATACTAAGAGTGCCTGCGTCTGATGCCCCACATCGAACCTTCAGATCTCGTCACCGTCGGCCTCCTCGTCGTGCTCGAAGGATTGCTCAGCGCGGACAACGCGCTCGTGCTGGCCATTCTCGTGCTCGGCCTGCCGCGTCACGAACAACGCAAGGCGCTGCGCTACGGGATTCTGGGCGCCTTTGTCTTTCGCGCGCTGGCAACCGCCGCCGCGTATTACCTGATTCAGCTCAACTTCGTGAAGCTTCTCGGGGGTCTCTATCTTCTGTTTCTGCCTTACAAGCACTTCTTTGGACACGGCGCCGAAGCCGGAGCGGAAGGCCGCCGGGCGCCTCAGAAAGCGAAGCCGTGGCTGGGTATGTCAGCCTTCTGGGCCACGGTCGTCAAAGTCGAGCTCACCGACATCGTCTTTGCGATTGACTCGATTCTGGTGGCCGTGGCGATGTCGCCAAAGTTCTGGGTCATCCTGACCGGGGGCATCCTTGGCATCATCGCGATGCGCCTGGTGATTGGACAACTGCTGACGCTGGTCCGGCGTTATCCCGCCATCGTGGACGGCGCGTTCATCATCATTGCGTGGGTGGGTATCAAGCTCATGATTGAATACCTGCATACGCTTGGCGTGGTGCATTTCGAAATTCCGAGGTGGATGTCGCTGGGGATCATCGTCGTCATTTTTGCAATTTCCTATTTCTACGCGCGGCGGCATGGCGCTGTACCAGACGATCAGACGTCAGAAGACGAGGCCGCGCAACTGCTCGCGGACGACGGGAAGTAGCTATTCCCCTTCTTTCAATTTTCTCAGTGCGCGACGTTCGCGCTTGTTCGGGGTGTGGACGGGCCGCGAACTGGCTCGCCACTGACGCTCGAGTCGCCGAAGGTTGATTTCTTCAGGAGAGGGGAGGGGAGTTGTATCTTCGTAGAGGGTCCGCGCTTGGGCCTTTGGTGACGTGCCGCTCGGCGAGACGCACGCACTGTGAGCGTCTGTTTCCGGCCGAACGGGCGGCTGATGACGATGGCGTCGCCGGCTTTGATGTTCCGGTGTGGTTTTGCGGTCGCCCCATTGACGTCGACCTTGCCGCCGCTGCACGCTCTTTGCGCTTCCGAGCGCGTTTTGAAGAGGCACGCGACGTCGAGCCAGACGTCGAGGCGCTGGAATTGACTCATACAGAATCAACATTACCAGACGTCATAACGCGAGTCGTTGACCCTGTCCTCAAGGCAGAGGGCGTGACCAAAACCTTTGCGGGAGCTGATGCACCTGTTGAAGCGCTGCGTGGGGTCACGCTGTCGATTGCGGAGGGAGAGTTCGTTGCGGTCGTTGGACCATCCGGGTGTGGCAAGTCGACGCTCTTACACATCAGCGGCGCCATGGACCGGCCGACGTCCGGGCGGATTGCGGTCGGCGGGCAATTCCTCGACGAGCTCGACGACGACGGCCTCACAGAACTGCGAAGACGCAAGATTGGATTTGTGTTTCAGTTCTTCAATCTCCTTCCCACGCTCACCGTGCTCGAAAACATCGCTCTGCCACTTCTGCTGACGGGTGTCGCGCCGGCGGCTGCCGCCGCGGAGGCGCGCCTCGTGAGCGAACGCGTCGCCTTGTCCGGTCGCCTGACGCATTTTCCCAGACAGCTCTCCGGTGGCGAAGCCCAGCGGGTCGCGATTGCGAGAGCCATCGTCCATCGCCCGCTGCTCGTGATTGCCGATGAGCCGACGGGCAATCTGGACAGTGTGACGGGCGCGCAGGTCCTGCACCTGCTCTCGGAGCTCAATCGCGAACGAGGCGTGACGGTGTTGCTGGCAACGCATTCGGCCTCCGTGGCCCATGCGGCGGGGCGTGTGGTGCACATGCGGGACGGGAGCGTTGAGCACGACGGGGGAGTCGGCCTGGTGAGGCTGTTCAGGACGATGATCCTTCGCCACCTGGTGGCGGAGAAGCTTCGGACGGCGACCACAATCGTGGGAATTGCCATGGGTGTCGCGCTGATTGTGGCAGTGCGGCTGACCAATGCGAGTTCCGTTCGCGGGTTTCAAGCCGCACTGGAATTGGCCTCGGGTCGGACCTCGCTCGAAATCGTTGGCGCAGGCGGGGCGTTTGACGAGGCCCTCGTTGAGAATCTGCAATGGCTGCGTGATTTCGGGGATGCGAGCCCTGTCATCGACGGGGAGGTCGTGGTGCTCGGAGCGACCGGGGAATCCGACCGCCTGCGCCTCCTTGGTATCGACGTCCTCCGTGAGCCGCCATTCCGCGAGTACAGCTTGAGCGAATCGACGGTCGTGTCCGGCACTCGGGAGTTTCTCAACCTGCTGACCGATCCGCACGCCGTGATCCTGACCGAAAAGTTTGCGCGTCCGCGAGGGTTGAAGACCGGAGACTCCGTGCGCCTTTCTGCCGGCGACCGGGTGCAGGTCTTCACCATACGGGGTTTATTGAAAGACGAGGTCGCGGCCCGGGTTCTCGACGGTCATCTGGCCTTGATGGATATTGCGGCGGCTCAGCTGGCCGTCAACCGTCTGGGCCTGCTGGATCGGCTCGATCTCCGCTTGAATCCGGAGCGGGATATCGCAGAAAGCGCGAATCTCATTGCGCAGCGACTGCCGCCTGGCCTTCGGGTGCAGAGGCCGGCCGAACGGACCGAACACGTGGAGAGGATGCTGGAGGCGTTCCAACTCAACCTCGAAGCGCTCTCGTATGTCGCACTCCTGGTTGGACTCTTCCTGATCTACAACACCGTGTCGGTGTCGGTCATCGCGCGACGGGAAGAAATCGGGATGCTGCGCGCCATCGGCGTCTCACGGCGCAGGATTCAAGGATTGTTTCTCGGCGAAGCCGGTCTCCTTGCAGGTATCGGCTGCGTTGTCGGAATCGCGGGTGGCCGGCTGCTCGCGCATGGGACGATCGAGCTCACCAGAACAACGGTGCAGACGTTGTACGTTGCCACGGCCGCCGCGCCACCCGAGCTGACGGGCTCCGATGTCGTGCTCGCGCTCGCGCTGGGCTTTCCGCTGGCACTCCTGGCCGGAATGCTTCCGGCCCGAGAGGCTGCGACGGTCTCACCGCTTGCGGCGGTGCGGGGTCCAGACCTCACCAGGACCCCTGGGATTCGGCCAGGGCCAGGACTAGTTGCAGCGTTGGGATTGCTGCTGGTTGCCGCACTGATGGCACGACAGCCGTCAATTGACGGCCGACCCGTGTTCGGGTGGGCTGCGGCGGTTCTGATCGTCTTGAGCGGCGCACTCGTCGTGCCGTTCGTGCTCCGCGTGGTGACGACCCTCGCCTGGAAGTTGCTGCAGTCCTGGTTTCAGCTCGAAAGCTGGCTGGCCACGGCGAACCTCTCGGCGGGCGTCAGTCGCATTTCGATTTCGGTTGCGGCTCTCGCCATGAGCTTGTCGATGATGGTCGCCGTTGCCGTGATGATTGGGAGCTTTCGAAACACGGTCCAGTATTGGATCGGCGAAACCCTGCGCGGCGATCTGTTCGTGTCTTCCGCCACCGGTCCGGACCGACAGCCCGACTTTACGATTGCTCCAGAAGTTCGCGAATGGTTCCAGGACCATCCCGGGATTGCTGCTGTCGACATGTTTCGTCGGGAGAACGTGGTGTATCGCGGTGCGCCCATCGCTCTGGCATTCGGGCAATACCGAACGCTGCTGGATCACGGGAACCTGCTCGTGAAATCGCCGTCCGACTGGCGAACGGCGCTACGACAAGCGATTGGGCGAGAGGCCGTGATTGTCACGGAACCGTTCGCGCTCAGGCACGGGCACGATGTGGGCGACGAGATCGAACTGCCGACAGCCTCTGGCCTGGCGTCGTTTCGAATTGCTGGAGTGTATTTCGACTATTCGAGCGATCGGGGCATGGTCGTCTTCGATCGGTCCACGTTTATTCGTCATTTCGGCGATCGCCCTCCAACGAGTCTCACCGTCTACCTGCGCGAGGGTTACTCTTCAGACGCGGTACGCACCGAGGCGCTGGCCCGCCTGGGAAATCGCCATCGCATTTTCATCAGGACGAACGAGTCGTTACGGCGCGAAGTCCTCAGGATCTTTGACAGCACGTTTGCCATTACGTATGCCCTCGAAATCGTGGCGATTATCGTCGCAATGATGGGTGTGGCCACCACGCTGCTGACGCTCACGTTGGATCGGCGCAGAGATTTGGCCGTGCTCCGCCTCGTCGGGACCGGCCGGCGGCAGATTGTCCGAATGGTTGTCGCAGAGGCACTGATGATTGCCGGCGTGAGCCAGCTCATCGGCCTCGCCGTCGGGATGGCGTTGTCGCTGATCCTCGTGTTCGTGATTAATCAGCAGAGTTTTGGCTGGACGATACAGTGGCACGTGCCGTGGCTGTTTCTTCTGCAGATGTCGCTCCTCACGCTTCTCGCCACCGCGGCATCTGCGCTCCTGCCGGCAAGGCGCGCCGCGAAGATCGAGTTTGTCGAGCAGCTGGCCGAAGCATGAAAACGATCGCCGTTGCGATGCTGTTGCTGGCGTCGGTAGTCTCGTCGGTCGTGTCGTCACAGTCGGACGGCTGGCGGCGAGCGTCCAAGGGCTACCGGTTCGCGTTTCCCCGGGACCATGCGAGCCATCCGGACTACAAGCTCGAATGGTGGTACTACACCGGCAACGTATCGGCGAGCGACGGGCGACAGTTTGGATATCAGCTGACGTTCTTCAGAATTGGCGTCGACCGGGCACCAACGAACCCGTCGCGATGGGCGATTCGCGATCTCTTTCATGGCACACCTCGCCGTCTCCGACGTTCGGAACAGGCAGTTCTCCTTTGCAGAGTTGCTGAACAGAGCCGGAATCGGGTGGGCAGGGGCCGAGAGCGAGCGTTACCGTGTGTGGAATGAAAACTGGGAAGCGACACTGCAACCCGATGGGGGACATCGCTTGCGAGCCAGTCACGGTGAGATGGCCCTCGATCTTCGGTTGGAGCCAGGTAGAGGTCCGGTTGACCAGGGTGCGGATGGTATCAGCCAGAAGGGCAATGGCGTCGGCAACGCTTCTCACTACTACTCGATGCCGAGGATGCCGACAACCGGAACGCTGATGGTCGCAGGCGAGCCAATCCAGGTTCGAGGATTGAGCTGGATGGATCACGAGTTTGGAACGAGCGTGCTCGAGCAGGGCCAGACAGGCTGGAACTGGTTCGCGCTTCAGTTGAATGACGGCACAGATCTGATGCTGTACGAGTTCCGACGGAGCGATGGCAAGCGGGATAGTCATTCGAGCGGAAGTTTGGTCGATGAAGCCGGAGGTCGCACGAGCCTGGACGTCGCAGACTTCACCCTCGCGGCCGCCGCTCCGTGGAAATCGGCTCGAAGCGGCGCCTCCTATCCCACTGACTGGCGGATCCTCATTCCCGCACACGGGCTCGATCTTCGCGTTCAGGCGGTCATGTCCGATCAGGAACTAGCCCCTCGACAGTCCGGCGTCATCTATTGGGAAGGCGCTGTCGTTGTCCAGGGAACTCGTCGAGGTCGAGCGGTCCAGGGTCGAGGCTATCTCGAAATGACCGGCTATGCAGGAAGCCTGACGACACGCATGCTGCAGTGACCCATTTCATCTTCGTGTTCGGACGAACAGGATTGTGATGACTTCGGGCGCCCGTCGTGGCCGTTGCCATGATTGGCGCCCTTTTTCACTGGCGTTACCTTTGCCTGCCAGAGCGGTTCTTTTTTTCGCACCCGCGGGCCACCCCGGACCATGGACGCGCCCACCATTCTCGTCGTCGACGATGATGTCGTCAGCCTGTCTGCGCTGTTGGAGATGCTGCGGGACGCCGGGTTTCGAGCCACGGGAGCTGCGACGCTGGAGGCCGCGCTTCGCCTTCAGGCTGTATTCCTGTTCGACTCTCTGATCGTCGATCTGCGGCTGGGCCGAGCAAAAGCCCTGGATTTGGTCGCTCGCGCCCGGCGCGAACAGTCCACCTTACCGGTGATCGTGCTGTCCGCTTCGCTGGACGTCACAGCCGAGATGGAATCGCGGCTGCTTCGTGCCGACTATCTGGTGAGGCCCGTCGCCCCGTCAGTTCTGCTCGCGCTCGTGCGTCGGCGACTGAACCGAGTACGTTCGACCTCTCACTTGGAACCCATCTGACGCCGGCGATGTGTCAACGCACGCAGCCGTGTGTACACGGCGGCCTCGTGAGGGTCTCCACGAGTGACAATCGCTGGACCGCTTCTTGTATGAGCCCACAGCAGGAGGAGCACTGCATGTCCTTGCGCCGCTTCTGTGTACTGTCGGTTGGATTTGTCTCGGTCCTCGTCGGGTTGTCTTCAGTTCCTGCCCACGCTCAGGTTACTCCGGGAATTCGCGCCGGCGTCTCCGTGGATCCAGACCAGTTCTATGTTGGCGGGCACATTGAAACGGGAGCATTGGTAGACCGACTGCACTTTCGACCGAACGTAGAAGTGGGTTTTGGTGACAACCTGACATTGGTGGCGCTCAACTTCGAGTTCGTGTATCGATTCGCGTCACGCCGACCGTGGCACATCTACGCTGGCGGAGGCCCGGCGGTGAACTTTGCGCTCCGCGACGGCGGCGATAGCACAGACGCCGGCTTCAATATTTTGTTTGGAGCCGAGAATCGACGCGGTCTCTTTTTTGAGTTCAAGGTTGGAGTAAGCGACAGCCCCGACCTCAAATTCGGTGTGGGATATGCGTTTCATTAGTATCAGTTATCAGTTATCAGTCATCAATTTTCAGTACTCAGGTCCCGTCATCAGTTGTCAGTTCTCAGTGAGCCATTTCCGGCCCTTCCGCACTGACAACTGATGGCTCAAAACTGAGGACTGATTCGCCATTTGACTTTTCACCGAGCAGCGAAGACAATCCGCGCCGATCACAGCTGATCTTCACTCAACCGAGGTGCTGTTATGCAGGCGATGCTGATCTCACTGCTTTTGTTGTTACCAGTCGGGGCTGGACCTCAGACTGACGCCACCGTCCGTAATCCCGCGGCGTCTCCGGTTGTGGAAGCGCAAGCGCAGGCTCCGACCCGGACTCCAGACGTCATTTACGTTCCGACGCCGCCTGAAGTCGTGGAGGCGATGCTGAAGGTCGCCAACGTCAAGTCCAGCGACGTCGTGTACGATCTCGGTTGCGGCGACGGACGCATTGTCGTGACCGCTGCGCAGAAGTATGGTGCACGCGGCGTTGGCATCGACATCGATCCCCAGCGCATCAAGGAAGCCAACGAGAATGTGCAGAAGGCCGGCGTGGGTGATAAGGTCAAGATCATGCAGGCCGATCTGTTTGAGACTTCGCTCTCGGAAGCAACGGTCGTCACCCTGTATCTCCTCCCTTCGCTCAACGTGAAGTTGATGCCGAAGTTGATGAAGGAACTCAAGCCCGGCACACGCATCGTCTCGCACGCGTTCGACATGGGCGATTGGAAGCCCGAGCAGACGATCAACGTGGATGGCCGGACCGTCTACTACTGGACGATCCCGAAGCGGTAGTGTTCACCTGATGGGGCACAGGGAGGACGAGAACCGGCCGCCCTGTGCCATTCCCGCGATCAGCCTCCGACATCACGCCAACACTGAAGTCCCAGACACGGGCTCCCGACCCGTTCACCCGCCACCGGGCCGGCCTTGACTTGCGAGTTTTCATAGTGATATCACTATGCAATCTAAGGAGGCCCCGATGATCCGCGAACGGGAACGTAACTGCGTCTCCGGATGGCTGATGGCTGGTGTTCTCTTGACCGTGCTCGCACTTGCCGTTTATGGGATCGTCGCGTTCAACGACGACCCTCGACTCGTCGGGACCCTCGCGTTCGTCATTGCCCTGACCGCCTTTGGTTTGAACGGTCTCTTCGTGGTGAATCCCGGAGAAGGCAAAGTTCTGCAGTTGTTTGGCAGCTATACGGGAACCGTGAAAATTCCGGGTCTGCGTTGGGGGAATCCCTTGTACAAGCGCACGCGCATTTCCATGCGCGTGAGAAACTTCGAAAGCTCGAGGCTCAAAGTCAACGACAACGAAGGGAACCCGGTTGAGATAGCTGCTGTCGTCGTGTGGCGCGTGGTGGACTCGGCCGAAGCCAGTTTCGAAGTCGACAACTACGAGAACTACGTGCACGTACAGAGCGAAGCTGCGCTGCGCAACCTGGCGACCAGCTATACCTACGACTCCCACGACGACACCCAGACATCGTTGCGCGGGCACACCAATGTGGTTGCGGAACACCTGAAGCGTGAGATTCAGGATCGGCTGGCAAAGGCCGGTGTCGAAGTCATCGAAGCCCGGATCAGTCATCTTGCGTACGCGCCGGAAATTGCCGCCGCCATGCTGCAACGGCAGCAGGCAGGCGCCATCATTGCGGCGCGCCAGCGGATCGTCGAAGGCGCCGTCGGGATGGTGGAGATGGCTCTGGAGATGCTGTCGCGGCGGGAAATCGTGACGCTCGACAACGAACGCAAGGCAGCAATGGTGAGCAACCTGTTGGTCGTGCTCTGTGGAGAACGGTCTACTCAACCGGTTGTCAATACGGGAACCATTTATCAGTAGCGTGCCGTGGCCGAACGGAAGCCTTTCCTGCTTCGGATCGATCGTGACGTCCTCGACAGCCTCCAGCGCTGGGCGGACGATGAACTGCGCAGCCTGAACGGTCAGATTGAGTTCGTGCTGCGCAGAGCGCTGCAGGAGGCACGCCGGGCTCCCCGCCCGGCCGATGTGCGGCGACGTAAGGGCGTCAAGACCTGAGAGCGCGAATCGCAGTCGCCAGGAATCGGGAGCGTGTCGCGTCGGTGTTAAGATTCCCCCGGAGCATTCCCGCAGAACTGGAGAACCACTATGAAACTGGCCCGTCGTCCAGTAATTCGCGTTCTGGCTGCGCTACTTCTCGGCTCGAGCGCTGTGGTGTCAGGGTCGTTTCTCGTCGCCCAGTCGCCCGCGCGAGGCGGACTCGGCATTTATCTCATCGACGTAGAGGGCGGAAACGCAACGCTGTTCGTCACACCAGGCGGCGAGTCGTTGCTGATTGATACTGGCAACGGCGGAGCAGCGGCTGCGCGCGACGCCGACCGCATCATGGCGGCGGTCAAGGACGCGGGCATCAAACAGATCGACCACCTGATCACGACCCATTATCACGGAGACCATTTTGGTGGTATGGCCGAGCTGGCCTCCCGGATTGCAATCGGCAATTTCATCGATCATGGACCGAACGTTCAGCCCAACCCCAATACGGACGCGTTCCTCGAGAAAACGTATCCCGAGCTCTATGCCAAGGCTCGTCACATGGTCGTAAAACCTGGCGACCGCATTCCGATGCCGAATCTCGATGTTCGCGTCCTCACGTCGGCCGGTGAAGCCATCAAGACGCCGGTGGCAGGAGCAGGGTCTCCGAATCCTCTATGCGCGACTTTCAAGCCGCAGGATGTCGACAAAACGGAGAATGCGCAGTCGGTAGGAAGCCTCATCACGTTCGGACGATTCCGAGCGCTCCACCTCGGAGACCTCACGGTGAACAAGGAGTTCGACCTGATGTGCCCAACGAACCGGGTTGGCACGGTGGATCTGTTCGTTGTTTCGCATCACGGGCAGCCGGTATCGAACGCCGACATCCTGGTTCACGCCATTCGATCGCGCGTGGCCATCATGAACAATGGCACACGAAAGGGTGGGCAACCCGATGCGATGAAGGTCCTCCATTCAGCGCCGGGGCTCGAGGACCTGTGGCAGCTTCACTTCTCGCTCTTGAGTGGCCAGGAATACACGGTTCCCGGACTCTTCATTGCGAACGACGTCGACGACGCCCAGACGACGATGCCGGTTGCGGCGTTGACACCCCCGCCGCCGGGATCGGGTGCGCCGCCACCACCAGCGCACAATGGCCCCGCGTATTGGATCAAAGTGCTCGCGCAACCGGATGGCACATTCAGCGTGACGAACAGCCGGAACGGCTTCAGCAAGACCTACGCGCCGCGTCGTTGAGGAACTTCGAAAGCGGCGCCGGTGCGACGAGAAGACAGCCGAGGATGCGGCGAAGAAGGGAGCAGGGGGAGCCGATGTCGTCTACACGGCCGGGTAAAAACGGTCGCGCAGGTGCTTATACGGGTCCACTTGCGCCGGGGGAGCCGGCGGAGTCCACTGCGCAGCACCTGCTTTGGCCCGGTCGTAACGGACGACAAACACGCCGGCCAGCACGAGCACGGTATTGATGATGACGATTGCATCGATGATTCGCTTCATGACGCACGATGCAAGAGCAAACGGTGGACCGTCCAGAAATTTGCAGAATATGGCGGAAATGTGCGGATTGCTCCCGGCCGCGTGGCTCACAGTGAGACACGTGTGTTTCATGGAATGAGACACGCGCCCTGCTATTAGACGTCCGACACAATACTGCGCGAGGAGTCGACCATGGCGGGTGGCATCCCCCAATCGAATTCAACAAGGCGCGCGACTCGCGAGGAGATTGTGGCGCTGTTCAAGCGCCGTCAGGAGGCGTTCGACAGCCTCGATGCCGCGGCGCTTGCCCTGCAGTATGCGGACGACTGCACGGTAGAAAGCCCCGTGGCCGGGGTGATTCACGGACGCGCGGGTGTTGAGAAGGTCTACCGGGCCTGGTTCGATGCCTTCCTGGACATGGATGCGCAGGCCGAGCAGCTCCTGATTGATGGTGACAACGTTGTAGAAGTATTGCGGGTTGAGGGAACCAGTATCGGCGAGTTCATGCGACTGCCCGCCAGCGGCAAGCGGTTCCATTTCACCGCCGTGTGTCTTTTTGACCTTCGAGGGCAGCAAATCGAGCGTGAGCGCCGAATCTACGATTTTACGGGGCTCCTGGTGCAGGTTGGCGTTTTGAAAGCGAAACCTGGATGAGAAGTCGTCAGCGAGGGTCACAGATATCGCTTGTGAGCCTACCCGCTATAAGGAGTGCAATGTGTCCGATTTCGATGTCACGGTTCGATTGGCGGCGATTGAATCACAGCTCCAGGAGCTGAAGGCCGTTCAGGATTTAATGTTGAGGCTGTTGGCGACGACCCGGCCGCTCTCCGGGATGCTCGAGTACTACGGCGCGACAGAGTCAAAGGAACAGGCGCTCTATCGCTTTCTGGATGAGCTCGTGGAACAGGTTCGAGGACCGCAGCACCGTCACCCGACGTTTGCCGCATTTAAGGTACGCCTCGGGGGCATTTTTCCCGACCTCCGAGATGACAGGCAGTTCGTGCAGTTGCTCATCGACACGCTCAAGATCGAACGACCCGCGTACAGGGAGCTGCACGCGTATATGGCGAGCCATCGCTGGCCGGTCTGGGATTGAAGGGTTTATAGGGAGGTCGAAGGCGAATCATGAGCTTCTGCGAACACTGCCAGGGTCAGCGATTCGATCGTGCGCAGGTGCTGCGAAAGTTGAGGGAAACCCGCCGCGACGTTCGGGCACAGCGGGGCGGTCGCCCGGCCGAGCAGGCACTGGCGCTCGCGATCAAGGCTGTGCGCGCAATGGAAATACCCCACCTGGAGCCGGAAGAAGAGCCCGTGGTGCATTGACGAGTTTTGAGAACGAATAGACCGCAGCAGTCCGCCACAGCCCCGATTGAGGCGGGCCCTCACTGAATCGATGCGACACTAATCGTCTGTTGCCAGACGAGGCTCGGCCCGAAAAAGAGCGCGACCGAGAAGTCACCCCGCTTGGGAACCGAGAAGAACAGGGGGACGGCGTGCTCGCCCTCACCTGAGTCGGGCGCGGTCACGGGGTGCGACTCAAATGATAGAAAACGGCCAGTGGCGGATTTGACTTCGGTGGTCGCTCGAAACGTCCGACCGGCCGGTCCCTGAAACGTGAAGACCAGCCACACTGCAACTGAGGAGGGAAACCGAGCGAGCCGCAGTTCCCTGGCAATCGGATTCCCAATCGCCTCGATACCGGACGCACTCTGCTCCACGTCATCCGCGATGACCGCTGTCGTCAACTTTACAACCATGGCCACGAGCATCGCACCTGTCGAAGCGCTTGCCAATGGCACCAGGGGCGTAGTCGAAAAAACTAGTCCACCGACGTACGGACAGAGGCGCGTTTTCCGGCCTTCGCTTTTGTCAGCCGCCATGACACGGTCAGCAGGTCGCCGAGCGCGTCCGGATCGACGCGGGACAGACGCACCAGCACGACGGGATAGTTCCGATAGTAATCTGTCAGGTAGTAGGTCTCGGGCGCATCCTGCAGGAGCCATTCTCGTTCTTCGAATTCAACCCTGACCACGATCGTCGCCGGTTCCGCGGAATCGATGAGTTGCCAGGCCAGCCATGAAGCAGCCATACAGCTTCAGCACCGGCGATCCGTCGTATCTGGTCGTGGCTTCGACGTCCGGGAGGGTTAAGCCTACCGCCCTGACGGTTTCGAATGGGTCAGTCGGCGGCTTCCTTGCTGTGCGTCGTTTCATGGCCCAGTACACGCGAGCCGATTCAAGCCACTCACGCGGCGGGCAATCGCCGTCGACGGTCGACTCCCACCGGAGCACGGCCTCGGCTTCCCACCGCGCGGCCCGCCTCACCCAGAAACTCATGAGCCAGTCCTGGAACGACCTGACCAGGTCTTTGGCTCCAAAGCCCTCGACGACGTGTGTTTGCGCGAGCCGGTCTCCCAATCGCTGACCTTGAGGATCCCGCACGATGGTCCTTGCCTCCAGGAAAATGGCCACGACACCGGCTCCGGGAAGAAGCAGCAGCAGGTTTCGCCGGACAGAACCGGCCAGCGCCGAGGGAAGGCCGGTCTCGAGGTTAATCACAACCAGGCCGAGAAGGAACTTCCCAATGCTTTGACCTTTGATCCCGTCACGCAGCAAAAGGTACGTCGCGCCAACGGCCAAGTACCAAACGAGGTCCGACTCCCAGTAAAGGACAACCGTCGCCACGACCAGGAGGCCGTCAATGGTTGCGGCAATCAACCGCGTTCGTGCGTCAGCTTTCGCATATGGCGACACCAGGCCTCTCGAAAGGCGCGTGAGAATTGGAAAGTACACAACTGCGAACACGGCTGCAGGGAGAACGAAGAAGCCGAAGAGGTCGGCAACGCCTAGTGTTGATGGCATCGGCGTTCAGAGCTGAAGAGGAGGGCCATGCCCTACCGGGAGGTCAGAACTATGGCGGCCAGTTAGGATGTCAGGACCGGCGACGTGGTGGTGCCGAGGGGCAGAATTGAACTGCCGACACCGTGATTTTCCCTACTTTAGGTCTTCTTCAGCTTGGGCCGCTTCAGAAGATCAACTTCCGCCTGGAGCTGAGCAATCCGCTGGAATTGGATGTCCTGGTTGCGGACGAGGTTGTTGAGCGTTTCCCCGCGTTCGTTGAGCAGGTCGATGAGACCGTTGAACTCCACCCGACTGATACCAACGCGACGACCTTTGACAATCGCTTTGACTTTCCGGGCATGGCGACGGGCGAATGTCAGGGTCATGTCGGGGACAGCGTAATCTATCGCTACACTGCCAATGACGCAAGCTGCCCAGGCCCCGCCGTGTCACCTCCTCCCATCTCCTCATGCAGCCGCTAGCGAATGTCGCCTAATTCTTGGCCTTCCTCTTACCCCGTGCGGCTTTCATCCGCTTCGTCTCGGCCACTCCTTCAGCCCAGCCCGATTTGACCATCCTCATGGCTTGTTCGTCGGGCAGTTCAAGGACATCGCCAACCTTGAATTTGGAGACATCCACACCATTCATTCTTGCGGCCAGCTTGCGAGTTAAACGAACACTAATCACCACATAGCCCCCTGTAAATGGGAGATACACACCTAACTACGCTGGTGTTGCCGACTGCGACAAGAAACCACACTATTTCGCGGGTGAGCGGCGCTGGCTGCAATAATTGTGCTGGGAGAATGCGGCCAAAAAGCGAGTAACACCCTCCGACCTTGGAGGAGTCAGTTCCTGAGTCGCGGGACGGATTGCTGAGGAAGCTCAGGGCGTCAGGTCAGTGCACCCCGCACGCATGACATGGGAAGACGACGCTCTCATTCGTTGACAGGAAGAGGTTCTCGCACAGCGGTATCGGAGGGAGTCTGGGGCAGTGCCTTTATCCTGGGCCTTCCCGGTTAGGCGCTTACTTCTTTTCTTTCTGGGCGGTCTCTCTTAGGAGTCGCAGAATCTCAGCCAGTAAATCCTTCGGCAGGCACGGTTTCGTGAGCACGGAATCACACCCGGCGACTTTGGCCTTCTGGACCTCACTTTCCATCGCCCACGCGGTCACACCGATGACGGGGATTTTCTTTGTTCGTTCGTCCCCCTTGAGTAATCCGCATAGCGTATAGCCATCCATTCCCGGTAGTCCCATGTCGGTCGTAATGATGTCAGGCTGCCGCTCGCGGATCTTTTGCAGTGCGTCCTGGGCGTCTGTCGCTTCCGCCACACGAAGGCCAGAGTATGCCAGCGACTCCGCATACATTTCCCGGGTGTCCTGGTTGTCTTCAATGACGAGGACCAGTGGCGGTGGACGGACACCGATCTTGGAAAGGCTTCGAGCCATAACACGTCGGAGGGGGACAAGCGCCTTTAGATGAGGGCTGAGGATGGGCAATCTCGTGGAACCGGGTTTTGTGCGGGAGGGGGTTGACCGGGCTAATGGCAATCGAGCGGGCACGCGCAAACCCGAGACAGTTGCCATCTAGGTCGTCAAATGGAATCTCCTGCCAACTCAAGAACGAGTTCATCGACCGGACGCGGACGTTGATGCCTCCGGGCGTCAGCTACGGGAGCGCAGCGCCAGGACCCAATTCTCTAGACCGGCCTTCGTGAGCGGCTGCTTTGTAGCCGCGAACGTCTCTAACGATTTGCGATAGGTAAAGACGGTCTGCGGGGACCAATTACGCAGATAGAGACCAGCTTTGAGGAACTCATCGACGCGAGAATCGAGTTGAGAGATTACGATGTCTGTAGGGCTCACAGGGACCTCCAAGGCGCGTGAGCGCCCCCTGTTAGCTCTTGCCGCGAAGCGGCTTGGTGCCGAGGGGCAGAATTGAACTGCCGACACCGTGATTTTCAGTCACGTGCTCTACCAACTGAGCTACCTCGGCACGGGATCCCGTACTATATCAAAGCTCAAAGCGCGCGCCCAGTATCGCGGCCGATGCGCGGGCCAGAGACGAGGAGACAACCGTGTCCCAATTGCCGAATCCGTACGGTGCACCGATCTCACTCGAGAGTGCAAAGCGGGTAGTCACGCCGGCGCTTGCAGAGGCGGGTCGGAACAACTGGTCGATGGCGGTCGCGATCGTGGACGGCGCCGGAGAGCTCGTCTACTTCGAACGGGCCGATGGAACCCAGGCGGCCAGCACGACGGTGGCGATCGAGAAGGCACGGGCGGCGGCACCCTTGGCCCTTAAACCGTTGCCACCTCCGCTTCGCGCACGAGGCCGAGTTCTTTTCGAACCTTCTCTTCGATGACCCGGAAGATGTCGGGGTTGTCGCGCAGAAACGCCTTCGCATTTTCCCGTCCCTGACCCAGCCGATCGCCGCCGAACGCAAACCAGGCGCCGCTCTTTTCAACGATACGTTTGTCGACGGCAAGATCGAGAAGGTCGCCTTCGCGGGAGATCCCTTCTCCGTACATGACGTCGAACTCCGCCTCGCGAAACGGAGGCGCAACCTTGTTCTTGACCACCTTCACGCGCGTGCGGCCGCCGACCACGACATCGCCATCCTTGATGCTGGCAACACGCCGGATGTCGATTCGGACAGAGGCATAAAATTTCAGCGCGCGGCCACCGGTCGTGGTTTCAGGATTGCCGAACATCACACCGATTTTTTCCCGCAGCTGATTGATGAAAATCAGGCAGGTCTTGGACTTTGAGACTGCGCCCGTCAGCTTCCGAAGCGCTTGGGACATGAGCCGCGCTTGCAAGCCCATTTGCGCTTCGCCCATTTCTCCTTCGATTTCGGCTCGGGGGACGAGTGCCGCCACCGAGTCCACGACAACGACATCCACGCCATTCGACCGAATGAGCAGTTCCACGATCTCCAGGGCTTGCTCACCGTTGTCTGGCTGCGAGACGAGAAGGTTGTCGATGTCTACACCGAGCTTCTGGGCATAGGCGGCATCGAGCGCATGCTCGGCGTCGACAAACGCTGCCATCCCGCCGAGTTTTTGCGCCTGCGCAATGACCTGAAGCGCCAGCGTCGTTTTGCCGGACGATTCCGGACCGAAGATTTCCACGACGCGGCCGCGGGGCATGCCGCCAATGCCGAGCGCAAAGTCGATGCTGATCGCGCCGGTGGGGATGCATTCCATAGGCTGAATCGCACCACGTTGCCCCATCCGCATGATCGAGCCCTTGCCAAACTGCTTCTCAATTTGTCCCACGGCCACATCCAGCGCGCGGGCGCGCTCGTTGCGTTCATCACGTTCAACAGACGGCATTGGAGTCCTTCCTTTCGGCTTCGGGCAACCCTTTCCGGCGTCGGGCAGCGCCCTCAGGCTGTGCTCTCGACGTGAGCGTCACACGACCTTTCGAGCGAGGGCATTCTAGGAACGTACCGCCCGGAAGTCAAGCGAAAATCCCCATCGTCACAAGTATAGATTCAATACTATCAACTAGTTATAGCTTGTGAGACTTTCGCCTCAGGCCGGCAGGCTAGCAGGAACTGCTTTCGGAAAGGCGCTCACGTGTGGAGAATCTTGCATCATGCCGAGCTCTGTCGGTCACGGTCTCATGGGGCTCTCGCTGGCCTGGTTCACAGCGTCCCTACAAAGAAGTGCGCCGCTGAAGCTTGCGCGGTCGCAAGAATGGGGACTGGCGCTCAGCTGCGTCGCGCTGGCGGTGCTTCCGGATGTTGATGTGATTTTTGGCACGCACCGCGGTCCAACGCACAGCCTTGGCGCCGTCATGCTGGCCGCCCTGGTGTCGGCTGGTGTTGCCTGGTGGCGCGGCCTGCCGGTCGTATTCGTGGCGGCCTCATGTGGACTGGCCTACGCATCGCATCTCGCGCTTGATTTGCTGGGAAAAGACAGCCGCACGCCACGCGGCATCATGCTGTTTTGGCCATGGAGCTCGGCGTACTACACCTCGGGCCTGGATGTGTTTCTTGAAATCTCGCGTCGGTACTGGCTGCCGCAGGAAGTGATCTGGGGCAACTTGCGGTCCATTGCCTGGGAGCTGGTTCTGTTGATGCCCGTTGTCGTGATTGCCTGGAAGCTGCGAAGAACAGTGACGAGTGACAGGTGACGAGCGGCTGGTGCCTTGTCACTGAATGGTTTCGACCGCAACCGCGACGCCGTTGCCGCCTCCAAGACACAGCGCGGCAATTCCGCGCCCGCCGCCGCGGCGTCGCAGCTCATGAATCAACGTCGTCAGAATGCGTGCGCCGCTCGCGCCAATGGGGTGGCCGAGCGCCACGGCGCCGCCGTTGACGTTGACCCGGGCGGGATCGATTCCGAGCTCCTTTTGAACGGCCACCATTTGAGCCGAGAACGCTTCGTTGATTTCGAAGAGATCGACATCCTTCAAACGCCAGCCGGCCTTGCCGGCAACTTTTCGGACGGACTCGACCGGTGTCATCAGTACGAGCTTGGGCGCGAGACCGCTGGTCGCTTGCGCGGTGATGCGAACGAGCGGCTCGCGCCCGAGCTCCTGTGCGCGCGATCCGGATGCAATCACGAGCGCCGACGCACCGTCGTTCACACCCGGTGCATTTCCGGCGGTGACGGTCCCACCGGCTTTGAAGGCCGGCTTCAGCCTGCTGAGAGCCTCGACGGTGGAGTCGGGCCGAATGGGTTCATCGCGGTCGACCACGACCGGCGCACCAGATTTTTGCGGGATTGTCACCGGAAAGATCTCCTCACGGAATCGTCCCGACTCGGTTGCGGCCAGCGCCTTCCGGTGGCTGTTGGCCGCAAAGTCGTCCTGTTCAGCTCGCGAGACACCGTAGCGTTCCGCGACGACTTCTCCCGACATGCCCATATGACAGTCTTCGAATGCGCACCAGAGTCCATCCTGAATCATGGTGTCGAGGACCTGGCCGTGCCCCATCCGAAGACCCTCTCGAACACGAGGTAGCAGGTACGGAGCGTTGCTCATTGATTCCATGCCGCCGGCCACGGCCAGCTGGATGTCGCCCGTGTGGATCCCCTGTGTCGCAAGCATGACGGCCTTGAGCCCGGAGCCGCACACCTTGTTCACGGTCAATGCGGCAACCCCATCGCAGAGTCCGCCGCGCAGGGCGGCTTGTCGCGCCGGATTCTGTCCAAGGCCGGCGGAGAGCACGTTGCCCATGATGCATTCGTCGATGCCCGCCGGATCGACGGCCGAGCGGCCGATGGCCTCGCGCACCACCATCGCGCCAAGCTCCGGCGCTTGAAATGTCTTGAGCGCACCCTGAAACTTTCCCGTCGGGAGCCGCACGGCGCTCAGAACGACGACGGAATCCATGGACGACCTTTCCTGAGAATAACCGCCAGGGGCACGAAGAAATCTTGAACCACAAAGACACGAAGAGCACGAAGTTTAGTAGTCATTTCTAGCCGCCCTCTTCGTGTTCTTGGTGCCTTCGTGGTTCCTTCTCAGTGCCCTTCGTGGTCCCGCAGTGGGCATGTCTTCGCGGAAGCTATCGCCCCTGCTTCTTACTTTGACGGCTGTTTGTCGGGGCTGGCCGTCCGCATTGACACTTCCAGCCGAGTGACGACCGAATCACCCAACAATGCGCGCAGGCGGGCAAGGATGATCTTCGTCGAACGCTTGAGTTCGCGCTGCCAGCGCTCATCGGCAACAGCCACAATGAGCAGCGACGGGGCTACGAGGCGCACCTGTGTCACGCGCGCCAGAGTGCTGCCCACGGCCGCCTGCCACGCCAGTTCGAGTTTGCCCGGTGAGACCGGACCCTTCTTCAGCAAGTCTGACAAGACGGCAGGCAGGACAGCGTGAAGGGGATTCATGACGTCAGTGTAACATTCACACATGCAGGTCGTGCTCGCGTCGGAATCGCCGCGACGCGCTGAGTTGCTGCGTGCTGCGGGCTTCGACATTGATATCGTGCCGCCGGGAGTTGAAGAGCAACGGCTGGCGGGCGAGGAGGCCGAGGGTTACGTGCGCCGGCTGGCGGTGGCGAAGGCTCTGGCCGTGAGCGGAAGGAGTGGCGACAAGCCCATTGTCGGGGCTGACACGGTCGTGCTGGCGGGGGGTCAGCTGCTGGAAAAGCCGACCACCGACATCGAGGCCGAGAGGATGTTGCGCCTGCTCAGTGGTCGAACTCACGAGGTGTTGACGGGGGTTGCCGTACGATTTCGCGACCGGCACCGGGAACACGTTGAGCGAACACGAGTCCGGATGGCCCACCTGGGCGACGCGGAAATCGCGTGGTACGTTGCCTCTGGTGAGCCCCGCGATAAGGCAGGGGCCTACGCGGTGCAGGGGCTGGCCTCGAGGTTCATCGAAGCGATTGACGGGTCCTACAGCAACGTCGTGGGGTTACCCGTGGCGGCCGTCTACCGGCTCTTGCGGGAAGTCATGGGAAGCGATACTCTGAATGTCTCAGAATGAATCTCTTATGAAGTACAAAGCCATCAAAATCGGCCTCACGAGCCTGGTCCTGCTGCTGTCGTTCGGAGGATTACTCTGGTCCACGCTGAGCGAGGAAACCCAGTACTACAAGCACGTGGACGAGGTGATGGTTGCCCCCGCGCGATGGGAAGGTAAGCGGTTGCAAATGCACGGGTTTGCCAAGTCCGTGATGCAGAAGCGCGGGACCCTCGAGTATGCCTTCCAGGTTGAGAACAACGGTCACACCGTCTGGGCGCAGTACACCGGTATTGCACCAGACACGTTCAAGAACGAGTCGGAAGTTGTGCTCGAAGGTCAGCTCAAGGGTGAGATCTTCCACGCCGATCGCATCATCGCCAAGTGTCCATCGAAGTACGAACCCAAGGCGGGAGCCGCCAGCACCACAGGCACTTACTAGGCTTTAGGCTCTAGAAAGTCCAAAGCCAAAAGCCTGTCAAAACGGAGCCCCCATGGCTTCTCTCGGTTATTTCACGCTTCTTGCCACGTTCGTCGTTGCCGTGTACGCCGCCACGGCCTGCGCCGTTGGCGCGCGCCGCAGCTCCAGACGGTTGATCGAGAGCGGCATTGGCGCCTTCTACCTGATTACGGCGCTCATGGTGCTTGCGTCGACGGTCATTGTGCACGCGTTCGTCACCGGGGACTACACGATCAAGTACGTGCACCGGTACTCGGATTCCGCGCAACCGCTCTTCTACAAGCTCACGTCATATTGGGGCGGGCTCGACGGCTCGATCATGTTCTGGGTGTTCCTGCTGTCGGTATTCGGGAGTATCGCGGTCTACGTCAATCGCGAAAGTCATCGCGAGCTGATCCCTTGGGTCGTGACGGTCATCTCGGCAGTGCAGCTCTTCTTTCTGTTTCTGATGATCGTTCACAACAATCCATTCAGCACCTATCTCACCTCGTCACCGGCCGACGGTCGGGGCTTGAACCCACTCCTCCAGAACTACTGGATGGTCATTCACCCGCCGTCTCTCTACACCGGCTTCGTCGGGATGACGATTCCTTTCGCGTTCGGCATGGCGGCGCTCATCACCGGCTACCTCGACGATGCGTGGTTGCGGGCCGTGCGGCGCTGGACGATGTTCGCCTGGCTGTTTCTGACGTTCGGTCTGACACTCGGCATGATTTGGGCCTACGAAGAGCTGGGCTGGGGCGGCTACTGGGGTTGGGATCCCGTGGAGAACGCCGGTCTTCTTCCCTGGTTTACCGCCACGGCATTCCTCCATTCGGTGATGGTCCAGGAACGCCGCTCGATGTTGCGAGTCTGGAACGTCACGCTGGTGATCCTCACGTTCTTCCTGACGATCTTCGGCACCTTCATGACCCGTTCAGGTGTCGTCCAGTCGGTGCATGCGTTTGGCGAGGACAAAGAGCTTGCGTGGATGTTCACGGTCTTCATGATCGCGATTCTCACTGTCAGCTTCGGGCTCGTCATTTACCGACTGCCGTTGCTCCGCGCGCGGAACGAGCTCGACTCGTGGGCTTCTCGTGAAGCCGCATTTCTCGTGAACAACTGGATCCTGCTCTTTTCGGCGTTCTTCATCCTGTTTGCGACGATGTTCCCCACGTTGAGCGAAGCGCTGACTGGCGAGCGTCTCACGGTCGGGCCGCCGTTCTTCAACCGCTGGATGATGCCGATCGGGCTCATCCTGCTGTTCCTGACCGGCGTCGGTCCACTCCTCGCGTGGCGGAAGTCGAGCGCATCGAATCTGGCCAGCCAGTTCCTCTGGCCGACGACAGCCGCGCTGGTCACGATGGGCGCGCTTTGGGCTCTCGGTCTCCGTGTGTGGACGTCGGGAATCTGTTTCAGCCTCTGCGCGTTTGTTGCCGGCACAATCACGCAGGAATTCTGGCGCGGCACGATGGTTCGGAAGCACAGCACGAAGAGCGATTTCCTCACCGCACTCATTGGCTTGGTCGCTCGCTCCCGGCGACGCTACGGCGGCTATATCGTCCACGTTGGAGTGGTGCTCATCTTCCTGGGCTTTGCCGGTGAAGGCTACAAGCGGGAAGAACAGGTGCTTTTGAGAGCGGGACAGCAGGTCGAGATCGGTCGCTATATGGTCCGCAACGATGCCATTCGGATCAGCGACGATGGACGTAAGCAGATGGTTACGTCGTACATGACTGTCTCGGAAGACGGCAAGGAAATTGGAAAGCTGTATCCGGCACGGTGGTTCTTCCGGAAGCATGAATCGGAGCCGACGACGGAGGTTGCCATCCGGAGGACTCTCACCGAAGACTTGTACATCGTTCTGGCGGCTTACACAGTCGAGGATCAGACCGGTCAATTCCAGGTGGTCGTGAACCCACTCGTCAACTGGATTTGGCTGGGGTTCGGCGTGCTTGCACTGGGCACGGGCATCGCGCTTTTGCCGGAACGAGCATTCAACTACGCACTTGCGAGGCTTCCACCCGAAGCACCGATTCCCGCAGCCGCTGCTCCGGTGATCCTCCTCTTACTTCTAACGCCCACGGCTTCCTTACTGGCGCAGGAACCTGGCGTGCTGCCCCACGAGCAGCTGGAGCAGACCACCGTGCTGCTCGTACCGAAGACCGAGCTGGAGAAGGATCTCCACCGTTCAATCATCTGCATGTGCGGGACCTGCGGGCGCAAGAACCTCGCCGAGTGCACGTGTAGTGAGGCGGGGCGAATGCGCGAGGAAATTGCCGGGCTCGCGAGTCAAGGCAAGTCGCGCGACGAAATCATTCAGTATCATATCGACAAATACGGCAGTCAGGAGCCGCTCGCCGCTCCGCTCGATCAGGGGTTCAATCGTCTGGCGTGGCTGCTGCCGTACGTTCTCGGCGCCGGCGGTCTGGTAGTTGCCGCGTTTGCGGCCGTCCGCTGGTCGCGTCATGCGGCTCCTCGAAAGGCCGACGAGGCGTCCGACTCGAGCCCTGAGCTCGAAGCGCGTCTGGACGATGAGCTCAGCAAGCTCGACTGAGAAGGGTTCTGGAGGCCTCACCTCCTTCCAGCCCTGGCAGTTCTTCGTGCTCGCCGGTCTGGCGGCGGCCACTGCCGGGGTGTTCGTGTCACGCGGCACGAACCCAGCCAACGTCATCTTCGTTTCAATCATCATTGGTGCCGCGGCGCTTGCCGGAACGGCTGTCTACCGGATGCTCTTGCCGCTTGTCGTGCCCGATGCGGTCGAGTCCGTGGAAATGGTAGGCGGACGGACCCGTGCAGCGCTCGAGCGCGAGAAGCTCCTGGTGCTGCGGGCCATCAAGGACCTCGAATTCGATCGGGCCATGACCAAGATTTCAGCGCAGGACTACGACGAGATGGTGGCACGCCTCCGGTCCCGCGCGGTCAGGCTGATGAGGCAACTGGACGCGGGCGGGAGCGGATATCGAGAGATTATCGAGCGCGAGCTGGCCGGTCGTCTGGGTCGCGCTGCCGCGCCAAAAAGTGGCGAGCCAGCGGTGATCCGCTAGACGCGGGTCGAGCCGCTACAAATGCGATCGTCGGATCGTGCGCGGGTTGCGGCACGGTGAACGAGACCGATGCGCGTTTCTGTAAACACTGCGGAGCTCGGCTTGTTGCAGCGCTGGCGTTCGTATTGGCCGTGCTGGCGCCCCTGGTCGCGCTGGGGCAGCCAGATCTTCGAATGATGACAGGGATTCCGCGGCCCGACGGCAACCTTCCAGACGGTGTGGTAACCGTCAGGGTCGTTCGGCAAAGCCTGGCCAACAACGTGACCAACCACGTCGTCGAGCTGCAGGCTGGCGACCAGACGTTCACCGAGAGGACCGACGCGAACGGCCGGGCGACGTTCCGACCGCCAACCGTTGGCGCGGTTCTGCGAGCGGCAACAGTCGTGGACGGCGAGCGTCTTCAATCGCAGGAGTTTCCAGCTCCAGCCCGCGGGGGAGTTGCCGTGATGCTCGTGGCTGGACTGGGCGCGGCCCCGCCGCAGGAACCCGCACGACCCGGGACGGTTACCCTGAGCGCCGAGAGCCGATTCATCGTCGATCTCATGGACGACGCGATGCAGGTGTATTACGTTCTCGAGGTGGTCAACCCGGCGAATTACCCGGTGACCCCGCCCAAGACCGTGATTTTTGATCTCCCGAGTGGCGCGGCCGGCGCTTCTGCCCTGGGCAATTCGTCGCCGCAGGTTGTCGTCCGCGGTGACCGTGTGACCGTGACCGGACCGTTCGCGCCAGGGATGACACCAGTCCAGGTTGCCTTTACGATGCCGCATTCCCGGGGCAATCTCACGATCAACCAGAAGATGCCCATCGATCTTGCAGCGGTCAATGTGGTCGTGAGGAAGATCGGTGACATGGAAGTGTCGTCGGGGCAGATCAGTAAGAAGCAAGACACGACCCTTCAAGGCGAGCGATACATCGTGGCGGCGGGACCATCGCTGCCAGCTGAGGGAACGTTGAGCCTCGAGCTTGCCGGATTGCCGCACCATAGCGGGATGCCGTTGATCATTACGAGCATTCTGGCCACGGGTATCGTTGTCGTCGGGCTGTGGGCGATATTTGGGACGCCGCGGCGCTCGGCCGATACGGCGCGCCGCAAGGTGCTCGAGAACCGTCGCGAGAAAGCGTACGCTGAGCTCGTCAAGCTGGAAGAGCAGCGGCGGACAGGGAAAGTCGATCCCGTGCGCCATCAGAGCCGAAAAATCCTTCTCGTGGCGCAACTGGAGCGGATTTACGGGGAGCTCGACGATCAGGGCCCGGTCAGCGGTGGTGACGAGGGTCTTGCCGCGTGAGTGTCGATTTCGACGAGCTTGCGCTCGTCGATCTGTCCAGGCACTTCGGCCGGCGAAAAGTTCTCACCCACGTGTCGTTCACGTGCCGGGCCGGTGAGATTGTCGGGCTGCTCGGTCCGAACGGCGCGGGCAAATCGACACTGCTCTCGATCGTGTCCACGCTGGTCTCACCTTCGGCTGGTGAGGTTCGCTACGGCGGTCGGACGGCGAGCCAGGTCGGATCGGGTCTGCGTGCGCGCCTCGGGCTGCTCTCGCACGATCTCCATCTCTATCCAGAACTCACCGCGCGCGAGAACCTGACGTTCTTCGGCGAGCTCTACGCGCTGAACGATGTGCCCTCGCGGGTCGATCGGGCCGTGGCGTTGGCAGGCTTGACCGACCGGGCCGACGATTACGTGTCGGCTTTTTCGCGCGGCATGCGGCAGCGTCTCGCGCTCGAGCGGGTCCTGTTGCACGAGCCACGCCTCCTGCTGCTCGATGAGCCGTTTACCGGGCTGGATGATGCGTCAGGACGGGCGCTGATTGGCAGGCTGCGAGCGCTGAAAGCCGCGGGCTGTATCGTCCTTGTCGCGACGCATGACCTCGACCTCGCCGAAGAGGTTCTGGACCGTGCCGTCGTGCTGCGAGATGGAAAACTGGTTGCGCTGCCGGAAGGGCCGGGCACGCTGCGGGACCGATATCGGACGATCCTGCATGCATGAGACAGACGTCCGGCTTTAGCCGGACGCAACGACAAAATACGCATGCGTCAGTTCCTGCACGTCGCCTGGATCGTCGTCAAGAAAGACCTGACGGTCGAAGTCAGGAGTCGGGAGATTTTGTACACGACGCTCTTCTTTGCGGTGTCGTGCGTCATCGTGTTTGCAATTGCCTTCGTCCGCCAGGGACGTCCACTCACCGACGCTGCAGCCGGCATCTTGTGGGTTGCGGTGCAGTTTTCGGGCACGCTCGCCCTCGGTCGGACGTTCGAGCGCGAGCGGCACACAGAAACGCTTCGCGCGCTCATGCTCGCTCCCGCCGATCGCCCGGCCATCTACCTCGGAAAGCTGCTGGGTATTTTTGCCCTGTTGTCGGTGGCCGAATTCATCCTGCTGCCGGCTGTGACGCTTTTGTTCCGCGCGCCACTGCTGGCCCGGCCGGTGCCGATGATCCTCCTGCTCGTATCGGGTACGATCGGCTTCTGCGCTGTAGGCACTTTGTTCGCGGCTATGTTGGCCCGCGCGCGCAGCCGCGATGTGTTGCTGCCGGTGCTGTTGTATCCCATGACGATTCCGGTCATGATCGGCGGGGTCATGGGGACGGTGGCGCTGACTCAGCCCGAGCCGCAAGAAGCTCTGGCCTGGTTCTGGATAAACCTGCTGGTGTTCTGGGACGTCGTCTTCATCACACTGTCCATGTGGACGTTTGACCCTCTGATGACGGAGTAGTGGCGAGCGCATGGGCTCGCGCACCAACGAAACAGACCGACATATGCGCAAACTTTTCGTCCCGGTGCTCGTCATGACGAGCGTCATGTTCATTGTCGTGCCGATTCTGATCGTTCGAGCGCCGTACGAATCGACGATGGGCCTGGTGCAGAAGATTTTCTACTTCCACGTGCCAGGCGGGATGCTGCTCCTTTTATCGCCGTTCGTCTGTGGCGTCGCGAGCATTCGTTTCCTCATGAGGCAGAGCCGGCGGGCGGACCGTGTGGCGCTCGCGGCCGCCGAGTTGACGGTGCTGTTTGGCGTCATCACGCTCATGACGGGTCCACTCTGGGCGCGCAAAGCGTGGGGTGTGTGGTGGGAATGGGATCCCCGGCTCACGACATCCCTTCTGACGTGGATGATGTTCGTGGCCTACGTGCTGCTCAGAAAATACGGCGGGCCAGGGTCTGAAAAGCTGGCGGCGGGCCTCGGCATATTTGGGATGGCCAACGTGCCGTTCGTGTACAAGTCGGTCGATGTCTGGCGAACGCTGCATCCGAAGACTTCGGTGGTGCCGAACCTGCCGCCGGTGATGGCCTCGGTATTCTGGCCGGCGTTCGTTGCGTTCGTGTGCCTGTACATGGTGCTCCTGGTCATGCGCATACGACTCGAACGACAGCGCGACGAGCTCGAGCGCCTGTATCTGGAGCTTGAAGGTTGATGCTCATGAGAACCCCTGTTGTGGCACTGGTTCTGCTGGCGGCGTTGCTGGTGTTTGCCGCGGTCGGCGCGGATGAGGCCTGGTCGCAGCCTTCACGTCAGCCCTCGCTCGAGGGCTTCGTGCCGGCCGAAGAGCTGGGCAACGCTGAACAGATCCCGGCGGTGCCGTTGGTGCTCACGGCTTACGGCCTGGTCTGGGTTGGTGTGCTCTTCTACGTCTGGCTGACGTGGCGTCGGATCGGGAAGGTCGAAACCGAGCTCCAGCAGCTCGCGAAAAAGGTCAAGAGCAGCCCGTGACGGCCGGACACTTCATCTTCATTCCGGCGGTGCTGCTCGTGGGCATCGTGATCGGCTGGATCCTCGGCTCGCGTGCGGCCCGTGATGCCTATCTGGCGGAATTGCAGCGACGGGAAAAAAGACAATCGTCTTAACGTCCAACCGCGAGCCGTGAGGCGAGCACTTCGGGTAGACCTGCCTGACGAATCTTGGCTTGAGCTCGATCGACGGGGTAACTCACGCGAAATAACTTCAGTTCCTGAACCTCTGAATCGAGCAGGCCATATGCGGCGCGTGGGTCACCATCGCGGGGTTGACCAATCGAGCCTGGATTAATCAAGATACTTGTGAGAGGGGAGCAGCGAAAGACGCCGGGCGCTCGACGCATCCGATCCCGAGACATCCAGCTCACCTTCGTTCGATAGCTGATACACGATCTGCACATGCGTGTGGCCGAAAAAGCAGATGGGCCGCTTCGCATCGCGGAGCGCGCGCACCGCATCCCGAACCTCGAACAGATACTCATCTTCGTCCGATGGAGCGCCGTGACAGATCTCGACCTGATCATCGACCAGTCTCGGCCCCTCGTCGAGTGCCGCCAGATACTCCAAATTCTCGGCGGTCAGCGTTTCGGTCGTCCAGGAGATGGCTTTGCGGGCCGCCATGTTGAACGCCTCCGACCCTTCGAGACGGGCCGCCACTTTGTCGTGATTGCCCCGGATGCTGCTGATCGGATTGAGCGCGCGAATGGCGTCGACGACGGCATTGGGATCGGCTCCATACCCCACCAGGTCGCCGAGTACCAGTGCGTTGTCATATTCCTGGGCGGCCGCATGAGCCAGCACGGAATTGAGCGCCTCTAAGTTCCCGTGAATGTCGCTCAGAATGAGGTACCGCATGTGGTGAGTAAACGATCCAGCCGACACGTGAGAACTGAAACTTGCACAGAGCCCTATATCTCTATCTGGGCCAGGAGCTGTTCCGCCAGTGCCTCGACCGATGTGTTGGCCGCAGCCAGACGAAGATGCGCCTGCTCGTAAGCGGTCCGGCGGGCGTCGTACAGCCGTTCCATTTGGTCCCGATCCGCGGTCAGCGGTCGACGGCCATCGGCCGGAATCCGGTTCAACAGCTCGTGCAGCGGCGCATCGAGCCATACCGACATGCCGTCCGCATTGATCAGGGCGCGATTGTCGGGATCGACAAACGTTCCGCCACCGGTGGCCACAATAACATGACGCAACGGGACGAGCTCGTGTAAAACCTGACGCTCGATCTGGCGGAAATAGGGCTCGCCCTCGCGGGCGAAGATACTGGAGATTGTTCGATGCTCCCGTCGCTCGATGAGCTCGTCAATATCCTGCACAGGCCAATCCAGTCGCCGCGCGAGGGCTATCGCCAGGCTGCTCTTGCCGGCTGCCATGAATCCGACGAGATAGATCTTATCGACCGTCACATGTCAGGGTCTACACCCCGCGTCGTCGTCGCGCTCGCAGAGTGTTTCGAGCGTGGCGAAAAACCCGGGGTACGAGATGTCTACCGCTTCCGCCCCGGCAATCATGGACGGTCGCTCGGCCCCGAGTGCCGCAATGGCGAAAGCCATTGCAAGCCGGTGGTCGTGAGCCGAGTCTGCATGTCCGCCGCTGAGCCGCTTTGCACCACGCACGTGAAACCCGTCGGGCATCTCATCGACATCGCCGCCGAGCGCCCGCAGCCCAGCCACGAGGGCGCTGATACGATCGCTCTCTTTGACGCGCAGCTCGGCCGCGCCGGTGACGAGGAGCTCCCCGCCAAACGTCGCGTGTGCCGCCAGCGCTGGCAACTCGTCGATCAGCGCCGGAACTTCGTCGGGGCCGATCACGAGCGGGCGCATCACTCCATGGCGAATCCGAACCGTGCCGCGAGGTTCGCCGCCCTCCTGGGACTCGACTTGGCACTGAATCGCGGCGCCGGCGCGCGCCAGTACATCGAGGAGCGCCGTTCGCGTAGGATTCAGGCCCACATCCTGAATTTCCAGCTCCGACTCCGGAATTGCAGCGGCTGCGACTGCCCAGAACGCCGCAGAAGAGAGATCGCCCGGCACCAACAGGTCCTGGGCGGTGAGGCGCTGGCCTCCGTCGACGGTCACTTCCAAGCCGTTCACCACCACATGGGCGCCGAACGCCCGAAGCCCCAACTCCGTATGATCCCTTGTCGCGGCAGGCTCGATGACCTGGGTGCGGCCAGACGCCTGCAGACCTGCCAGGAGCACGGCGCTTTTGACCTGTGCGCTGGGCACAGCCAACGTGTGCGTAATGCCGTGGAGAGCGGTGCCCGTGACGGTCAACGGAGGTCGGTCGTTGTTCGAGGTGATTCGCGCTCCCATGCGTTCCAGCGGCTCGATGATCCGACGCATGGGACGCCTGCTGAGCGATCCGTCCCCGACGAGTGTTGCAGAAAAGGGGTGCGCGGCCAGTACGCCGCTCAGCAACCGCATCGTCGTTCCGGAGTTTTGCGCGTCCAAGGACTGGCCAGGTGCCTGCAACCCGCGAACGCCGCGGCCGTTGATCTCGACGTCCAGCGACAGCGAGGTGAAACCATCCGTCGTTTCGAGACGGGTGACGGACACTCCCAGACGCGACAGGCAGTCTAGGGTCGCGGCACAGTCAGCGCCGGCGGAATAGTGGCGGATCCTGGAACGGCCGTCCGCAAGCGCCGCCAGCAGCGCATATCGATGGGAGATGGACTTATCGCGGGCTGGGCGTAGCCGACCGCGTACGCGACGCGCCGGCCTGACGGTCGCCATCGCGATCGAAGCCATGGGGGAATATTATCATCGGGACTCGGGACTCGGGACTCGGGGTTCGGGACGGGATTCGAGTCCCGAATCCCGAATCCCAAGTAAGACTTCCGTTGACCTGGAACTGGAAGACCTTGTAGCGTATAGGGCCCGCATGGCGTCTCGCGAACCCATTGTGCGCCTCGAAATCTGCAGCTCACTCGACATGCTCGAGCTCGTGCAGATGGTTGGCGAGCACGTTGGTCGTCAGGTTGGTTTGGACGATGAGGCGTTGCATTGGGTGACGATGGCCGTCCGAGAGTCGGTGATTAATGCCGTCAAGCACGGCAATCGTAGTGACCACGCAAAGAGCGTGTTCGTCGAATTTATCGCGAGCACCGAGAAGCGGCCGGCAGAGCTCATCGTGCGCGTGCGCGACGAAGGATCCGGGTTCGACCCCGCCAAGCTTGCAGACCCCTTGTCTCCTGAGAACATGCTGAAGTCTGGTGGCCGTGGCGTGTTCCTGATTCGAAGTTTCATGGACGAGGTCGTGCTTCAGCGGGCGCCGGAAGGCGGCATGGAAGTTCGAATGGTCAAACGAGCCCAGCGTTGAGCGTTTCCCCGACCAATACCCCCCTTTTTCTCGCCACTGCCATCGAAGCTGTCGTCAAAGCTGGCCGGATTCAGGTCGAGCATGCGCAAAGCGCGTTTCACGTCGGAAAGAAGGGGTTGATCGACCTCGTCACGGAAGTTGATGTGGCTGTCGAAAGAGAATTCCGCAGTCTGATTGCCGGCCGGTTTCCCGAACACGCTGTGCTGGGCGAGGAAATGGGCATGAGCGGCGACGATAGTCGCGCGCGCTGTCGCTGGCTTTTCGATCCAATTGACGGGACAACCAACTACGCTCACGGATTGCCGATCTACTGTGCATCGGCAGCGCTCGAGCTCGAGGGGCGCATCCAGGTGGCGGCCGTCTACGATCCCAACCGGCAGGAACTTTTCACGGCAGAACGGGGAAGGGGCGCGTTTTTGAACGGTGCGCCGCTTGGCGTGTCACAGGCGTCAGCTCTGGTGGACTCGCTCCTCGTCACCGGGTTTCCGTACGACGTCCAGACGCGGACGGATGACATTGTGGGCCTCTTCGGGCGCTTTCTGGGTCGCGCCCGCGCGGTGAGACGCCTGGGCTCGGCGGCTCTGGATCTCTGCTACGTCGCGGCCGGACGAATGGACGGGTTCTGGGAGCAGGATCTGAAGCCGTGGGATGTTGCGGCAGGGATGCTGCTCGTGGAAGAAGCCGGTGGTCGTGTCACGGACTTTGGCGGGGCGCCGTTCTCGCCCTACGGAGCTCACATCGTGGCATCGAATGGTCATCTGCATCAGCAGATGCTCGACGTCATAGGCTCCAGGCTTTAGGTTCTCGACTTTAGGCCATAGCCCAAAGCCAAGAGTCGAAGGTCCATTTTCGCTTCGTGAAGGGCAACACCGCCACCGGAACAGATACGCTCGAAGCCGTCGAGAAACGTGGGATCTTGACGCGCCCGCACCGACAACACGTCGCCGCCCTCTGCCTGCTCCTCGATCAGGATCCAGCCTACCCGTCCCTGCGGAGTCTTGACGGCGTCTTCCCACTCCGGATGATTCCCTTCGTGCACGAAATCACGAATCGAGAATCCTTCGTTCGACAGTTCCTGCATGTAGTGAGCGAGGGACCCCATGCTCATCAGAATGGGCTCTCCACGATAATGTGAAGTCAGACAGGCAGTCACGGTCTGGCGTCCTAAACTGTTTGGCAGATCCCACTGCGCCTCGAGCACCATGGGTGAACGGCGGTCGAGCGGTGGGGCCTCGAACGTCGCGAGGCCGATGAGCGTCATTGCCGCCGCGAGCTGGAAGCGAGGCAGCAGCCCAATGCCAATGCCTGCCCACACCGCCATGGCTGCCACGAGCGGAGTCATGTAGCGAATCCGGAACGGATGCCCCTCGAGAAACGCGTAGAAGGGCAGCACCGCACCCGCCGCAAGTGCCACGGCGACGAGCCCGGGAGCGTGTGCGCGCGTGCGGAGCGCACGTGCAATGAGGCTTGCCGCAGTCGCCAGGCCCGCAATCATCAGCGCATAACCGGCAAGCTGACGCGTGCCCCACAGGATCTGGCCGATCGCTTTGTGAGGACTGCCAAGGGCGACGTTATCCACCACGAAAAACCCGCCGGTCACGATCCATTCGCCAACGGTATACCGGCTGTGCACTGCAAACCCGAGAATCGCGAGAACGGGGTACACGGCGAGGCTGGCGGCCCGTCGTATGACCACCCCAACCGAAAGACCAGCGCGCCAGAGCACGAATGCGCCCGCCACGATGCAGGCGGCCGTAACGAGCCAACCCTCGTACCGGGTCAAACACACTGCGACGAAGACCCATCCGGCCGCATGTGGATGTCGAACGCCGCCTGCCCGGACCCAATGAAGGGTCAACAGCGCGGCCAGCGCGCTCAATCCGAGCAGCAGGGATTCGGTCATCGGTGTGGCCTGGAGATAGAGGAGCGTGGGGTTTGCCAGAAGTGCGACGGCGGTTGCCATCGTCCCAATCCGGGAACCCGTGATCTCGAACACCAGGCGCGACGAGGCGTAGACCGTGAGGACGAAAGCCGCAACCGAAATGGCGACGCCCGAGAGTCCGGTGCGATACAGCCAATCAATTTGAACCGGAAGGGCGTTCAGCAGATGAGGTAACGGCAGCCACACGGCACCAACCTGCAGCCAGCCCGGCGTGCGGCTGTCCAGAATCCGCCGAGCCACTACGAGATGTGCCTTTGCGTCGTAATGACTGAGCGTGAGACCCTGGCGGAAGTACAGCCACGCCGCGGCTATTCCAACGATTAATGCTGCAACGGAAAGCCCAACCACGAGTGCCCGGTCGGTACGAGCGTCAGGAGTGGCAATCGGCACGGAAGGAAATCGATTGATCGACCATCAAGCTGGTGAAGGTTGGCAATCGCCATTAGGATACCTCAAGAGTCGCGCGCACGCTTCTGCGTGCGCTGGTACCGTTGAGGGTTGACCGAGCATGCGAGATCTCCTGGCGTGGTTCCTCGATTTTGCCCGCGCAATTGGCGGGCCTGGATTGTTTCTCGTCGCCTTTCTCGATTCTTCGCTCCTGTCGCTGCCCGAGATCAACGACCTTTTGATCATTTGGATGGTGACCCAGAATCCACCGTTGATGGTTTACTACGCGACGATGGCCACGCTGGGTTCCGTAGTCGGCTGTCTGCTTCTCTACTACATCGGCAAGCGTGGTGGAGAGGCCATGCTCAAGAAGCGCTTTCACGAACGCCATATCGATCGCGCGATGGAGCTTTCTCGTCGGTACGGAGCGCTCGCCATCATTGTCCCGGCGCTCCTGCCGCCGCCCGCGCCGTTCAAGATTTTCGTGCTTCTTGCGGGCATCGCGCGCGTGCCTGTCTGGACGTTCATCGCGTCGGTCAGCATCGGCCGCGGCATCCGCTACTTCGGTGAAGGTCTCCTGGCAGTGTGGTACGGCGAACGGGCGATTCTGTGGCTTCAAAGTAATGGCCGGGCCGTGGCGCTTGCCATGGGCATCGCGACGCTGGTAGGTGGAGTGGCCTATTACATCTGGAAGAACCGGCGGCAACGGTTTGAGGCGAGGTGAAAGATCCCTCTGTATTCTGATCACGGGACGCGGATCATCGCGGATCGCTGAGCAATAAATTCAAACTCACTAAGATACGCTTTCCCGGGGCACAGAAGCGACCGGTCGCGCCGGAGGCGCGCGTGGAAGGTGAACGATTCGAGGACAAGAGCGCTGGAATTACGTGGCTGGGCGCTCTTGCCCTCGAATCGTTCACCTTCCACGAGCCTGGCGTTCGCCAGGCTACCGGTCGCCTTAATCGTGTTGATCCGCGGTGATCCGCGTCCCGTGAAATCAAGAGGGCTGCGCGATTTCCGGCAAGCAGAGCGGCAGCGTATAATTCCGTGCCTTGCCTGCCAATGTCATGCGCCCAGAGATCTCGGTTGTCGTCCCGGTCTACAACGAGTCTCCCAATATCCCGGAGCTCTGCCGCGAACTGACAACCACGCTCGAGCGATGGGGAGGCAGCTTCGAAATTCTGATCATTGACGACGGCAGCACCGATCACAGTTTCGAGGATCTCGTGCGTTGTCAGGCACGAGACCCGCGGTTACGAGTCATCCGGTTTCGGCGCAACTTTGGACAAACGGCGGCGTTCGCCGCAGGGTTTGCGTACGCGCGGGGCCGGGTGATCGTGACGTCAGACGGCGACCTTCAGAACGATCCGGCCGACATCCCTGCCCTGGTCGCAAAGCTCGGGGAAGGGTATGACATCGTGTGTGGATGGCGGAAGGAAAGGAAGGATCCCTGGCTCTCCCGCCGACTGCCGTCAATGCTGGCCAACTGGCTGATTTCCGCAGCCACCGGGGTGAAGCTGCACGACTACGGCTGTTCGCTCAAGGCGTTCCGCGCAGAGGTCGTCAAGCCGTTGCGCCTGTACGGCGAAATGCACCGCTTTCTGCCGGCGATTGCCAGTGAGATGGGTGTCTCGATTGCCGAGGTCGTGGTCAACCATCGTGTGCGGCGTCATGGCCACTCTAAGTACGGCATCGGTCGAACGGTGCGAGTCGTCCTGGATCTGTTGACGGTCAAATTCCTGCTCAGTTATTCGACCCGGCCGTCTCAGTTTTTCGGGCTGGTTGGCATTGCGATGGTCCTTCTGGGGTTTGGTGTCTCGGCGTGGCTGGCCTACCTGCGACTGTTCGGAAACGAGTCGATCGCCAACAGACCCTTACTGCTGTTTGGCATCCTGCTCCTCTTTACCGGAGTGCAACTCGTGACATTGGGGCTGCTGGCTGAAATGCAGGCACGCACCTACCACGAGTCTCAAAACAAACCCACCTATGTGATTCGCGAGGTTCGCGAAGCACAAGAAGCGTCCGTTGGGGTCGAACGCTGAAGCGCCAGGCTCCGGATGGCCTCGTCATCGATACTCATCATTCCAGCGGCCGGCCTTGGGACCAGACTCAACACTTCGACACCGAAGCTTCTCGTGCAGGTTGGTGGGAAGACCATGGTCGACCGGCTCCTCGATCTCTACGACGCGGTCGTCGGACGGGTCATTCTCGTCCTGCATCCTTCCTTCGAGGCGGCTGTACGCGAGCACTGTCAGAATCGGCCCCGCGTCACCTACGCGCGTCAGGAACGGCCGACGGGCATGCTGGACGCGATCCTGAACCCAATCGCAGACGCGCGGCTCGATAACCCTGCACGAGTCTGGGTTACCTGGTGCGACCAGGTGGCCATACACCCCGACACCGTCGACCGGTTGAGACGCATGTCGGAGGAGCCAGTCGCAGCGCCGCTCATTTTCCCAACGGCAACACGCGATATTCCATATATCCACCTCGTGCGTGACGGACAGGGACGCATTCTCGACATTCGGCATCAGCGGGAAGGCGACGAGATGCCGGCGGTGGGTGAAAGCGACATGGGACTGTTTTCGCTGTCCCGAACGGCGTACTTCAATCGGCTCGTCGCGTTTGCCGCCCAGGTCGAGCCCGCGACGAAAACGCGCGAACGAAATTTCCTTCCTTTCATCCCCTGGCTCTCGGAGCAGGGTGAGGCCGTGCAAACATTCCCGTGTCGCGATCACGAGGAAGCGATTGGGATCAATACGCCCGACGATTTGCATGTGATCGAGCGGTACCTGGCGCGGCGCGACGGAACGGCGGGGCCGCTGGCCACACCGTGAAGGTCTTGTCGATCGTCATTCCTGCGTACAACGAGGAGCGCTTTCTCGGGACCCTGCTCGAGCGCATCCAGGCGGTGGATCTCACGAGTCTCGGGGTAGCCAAGGAAATCATTGTGGTCGATGACTGTTCGCGAGATCGGACAGCTGACGTCGCGCGCAGCGCGTCGGGCGTCATTGTCGTGCGGCATGTCGTGAATGGCGGCAAGGGGATGGCGGTCCGTACGGGAATCGCTCGAGCAACCGGGGACTTTGTGATCATCCAGGACGCAGATCTCGAGTACGAGCCACAGGACTACATTCCGATGTTGCAGGCTCTCGTCTCCGGACGAGGTGACGTGGTATACGGGAGTCGATATCTGGGTCGTGGTGTGTTGGGAAAGTATTCGCAGCAAACCTGGGCCGCATATCTTGGCGGACGCAGCCTCAGCCTGATTGCACTGGGGATGACAGGCCGCTACCTCACTGATACGGTGACGGCGCTGAAGCTGTTCTCGCGGTTGGCGCTGTCGAAGTTGGACCTTCGAACGACCGGCTTCGAACTCGATCACGAGATCACGGCAAAGATGCTGGCCAGTGGCGCTCGAATCGTCGAGGTTCCGATTAGGTATTTCCCGAGAACCCGTGAGGAGGGTAAGAAAATCGGCCTGCGCGACTGGTTCATTGCCACTCGGACATTCTGGAAATTCAGGAGGGGTTAGGAGCGGTCCTAACCCTTCCTATCTGAGTGCACTGCCGAGCGACTCCGGGCGTGGCCGGTTGCCGATCCAGACGTTGCGGTAGATCGTATTCGCGATCGACGCCGACTCGTTTCCGCTTCGACCAACAGGGGCGCCTAGATAGACGTAATGCGGATTGGGGGAGTACGTGCCCCGCGGTGTCGGCAACCCGTAGTTGTAAAGCTCGGCCCCGCCCATGCCCCCTTCGCGGACGATGAGCCGGAAATCACTGCCCCAGGTCGCTTTCCAGTGATAGGTCGTGGAAGGATTCAGAAGAAGCACCGACGCGAACCGCTTTGCGGTGTCTGGCTCGTACCGCACGTCAAGATCATCCGAGGACCCGTACAGCACCCTCCATTGAATGGCGTTGGGGGGCACGCCGCTGGTCCCGCGGTATTGGATGTCCACGCGGTACTTGTTCGTGATGAAATCGCCCTGGCCTTCCTGCATCCCGAACACTTTGGCTTTGTCGCCGGGTCCGTTCGCTCGCAGCCCCTCCACGTCCATCGAGAATTCGCCGTTCGTGATGGTCTGGGGAAGCAAGTACTTCACGTGGCTCTGCCCGTTGTTCAGCTGGATGCCTTTTCCCGGAATAAAGGACGCGGACCCGACGATCTGGCCGACCGTTTCGCCATGAATCAAGGGGTCGTACAACTCTCCGGCCCGCAGAAACCCCATGAGCCGGCTCTTGAAGGTCTTGGTTGGTGACCACTCGGACACGGTGGAACCCTGTCGCATCCTGGCACGCCAATAGAAACGCGTGGTCGGCTGAAGATCCTGATCCGGCGTGAAACTGGTTGTTCCGGTGCCTTCGGCGACCCCGCTCTTTTCCAGAACCACGGCATATGACGTGATGAACGATCCGATGTTCGTCGAGAAGCTCTCGTTGTCGGCGACTTGAAAATCGTAGGTTCTGGTACCGGCCTGATCAGATGCGCCGTTGTTTACCGTCAGGGTCGGCCTGAGGGTGTCGAGCTGGTCCCCATCCCCAGGCGTCTGGGGCGCTGGGGCACTCAGAGTCGGATTTGGAAGTGGGTTCGAACTGGGAGAGGCGGGGTTCGAGTCTCCCCCGCAGGCTGACACGACCACGAGGCCGGCAGCCATCATCGGTACATAGACGCTCCAAACACGCATCAACAGCCTCCTACGGCCCGGGGGGCACCTAGGTTGTCTTTCGGCGCTGGGGGGAAAACCGTGTAGAGTCTTGGGAGATCAGTCGCGCCGCAGGCACAAGTGTGTCAAATTACGTCGAGCGTATCGCTCCAACTACAGTTATGTCGAAAATAGTGAAGCTCGTTCGCAACACCCGGGGCCGTCCACAGAAGTTCGGCCGTCCGTCACGGGCTGTTACGCTGACACTGCCCGAAGATGTCATTGGAGCGCTGACGTCCGTTGACGAAGATCTCAGTCGAGCTGTCGTCCGGTTGATACAACCGCTCGTCACAGATGGCGTTCCGAGACCAGCGGCCGAGCTGACCCGCTACGGTGACGGCGCGGTCATAGTCATCAAACCCATCGAGGTGCTGCGGCGTATTCCCGGCGTCTCCCTCGTCCCGCTGCCGGACGGTCGAGCCCTCATTTCGCTCGAAGGACACATGGCCCCAACCGACTTCGAGCTGAAGGTCCGCGACGCGCTCGACAACAACAACTTGGAACCAAACGACCGTTCGGTCCTGACCTCGATTGTCGAAATCCTCAAGTCGGCCAGACGGACTCGTGGGATTGACGTGCGTCAACGCAGCATCATCGTGCTGCAGGCGACCGGTCGTGGATCCCGCAGGTCGCAGGGAGGTTTCAGATTGGGCGTTCTTTGTGCCCTGACGAGTGACGTGCTTCAGGAAGCGCTTGGGATATCGTTGGCAGCCTCCGCGTTTCTATGACGAGTTTGCACCAGAGTGTGTTTCGTCGTCGGTCTCGCCTTCGAGTGGTCTTGTTTTCGGGGGGCCGCGGTTCCGGTGCGCTCGCGCACCAGCTCATTCGACATCCGGCGATCGAGTTGACGGTCGCCATTAACGGGTACGACGACGGGGCCTCCACAGGAGAGGTGCGGCGGTTCCTGGGCGGCAGCCTGGGACCCTCCGACTTTCGCAAGAATGCTTCCCGGCTCGCGACGGAGCTGGCCACAGCGCCAGTTGAGCTCGTGGCGTTGCTGGATTACCGGCTGCCGAAACCGTGCGACGCTGCGACGGGCCGCGCGATTCTGGCCGCTACGGGTGAAGGGGTTGAACCCCCCGCGTCGGGTGCCGCCCTGAAGGTCTGGCAGCTGACGCATCCGGTCGACGATCGGCCTTGGGCTTCGGACGTGGCACGCAGACTGTCGGTGTTTCTCGAGGAACTCGATCGGACGGGGCGCCCATTCGATTTCGCAGACTGCAGCCTCGGAAACCTTGTGTTCGCGGGGGCGTTCCTTTCCTCGGGCCAGGTGTTCAATCGAGCCGTTTCCGATTACTGCCACCTCCTTCACCTTCCCGCCGGTCTGATCGAGAACGTGACGGACGGCACGAATGCGTACCTCGTCGCGATGGACACGAGCGGAGCCCTGCTGGCCAGCGAGGAGGCAGTGGTCGATGCGAAGCATCAGAACCAGATCGATCAAATCTATCTGATTGATCATCCGCTCGATCACGCCGAGCAGCAGCGTGTGGCAGTGCTCGGCATGCCCGAGCGGCACGCATACCTCGAACGTTGCTCGGCTGCCGTCCGCGTCAATCCCGCCATCGTCGAACGGTTGCGCGAAGCGGACCTGATCATCTACGCGCCGGGCACCCAGCACTCGAGCTTGTTTCCGTCGTACATCACCCCGGGACTGAGCGGTGCCATTGGACGTAACCTGACCGCAATCAAGCTGCTCATCACCAATCTCCAGCAGGATGCCGAGATTGCGGGGGCAAGCGCTGTCGATATCATCGATCGCGCTTTGTACTATCTGCGCGAGAAAGGGCGGCTGGCCGAGCCCACGCCGTGTCTCATTACGCACTACCTTCTGAACGATCCTGGCCGCGAGTCTCCGGCAGCGTACGTCCCGCTCGGGGCGGTCGATGCGCTCGAGGATCCCCGGTTGGTCCGGATCGGCCACTACGAAGAAGGTGTAACCGGGCGTCACGACGCCGAGAAGATCCTGACGCCGTTCGTGATGTCGCTGCTTGGATCCGATCGCGAACCGTCGGTTGCGGTATACCTGCACGATGCGGATTCACCGAACAAGCTGGCACAGACGCTGCTGGAAATGGTGCGGGGTGGAGTAGGGGATCTGCCGCTGACGCTTACCGTCGTGCACAGCGGCCACCCCATCGAAGAAGGCCTTGCCGCGTCCCTGCCTTTTGTCGTGCGATCGGTCGCGCGTTCGAAGGTGCTGGAAATGCTCGGCGCAGGTGGTTTCGAGTACGTCATCCTCTTCGAGTCGTCCGGCATGTACCGCGGGGAAGACGTGGTGGCGCTGGCGTCACAACTGGCGTTCGTCCGGCTCGATGCCGTCTGGGGAAGCCGCCGACTTTCCATGAAGGACGTCGACGAAGCGCTGCGCCTGCGATACAGCCACAACTGGCTTCTGAAAATGACCAGCCATTTCGGGAGTCACCTGCTCAGCGTGCTGTATCTGGTTTTGTTCGGGCAGTACATTTCGGACACGTTGTCGGGTGCCAGAGCCATTCGTGCACGCTACGTGCGAGCGCTGAACGTGGATCCGGCCCATAAGCTGGCCAACCATCAGTTGCTGGCGGCTCTCCTCCGCGATCGCGCCGAAGTCCTCGAGATTCCCGTGCGGTTTTTTCCAATTTCGCCCGAGCGGGTCAAGCGCACATCTGTCGTGGAAGGTTTGCGGGCCATTGTCGAAATTGTCGCGAGCCGTCTCCGGTCGCAACGCCCACGCAGTCAGCGCGTCAGACTCGACCGACATGTCCTCGGCTGACGATACCGTCACGGTGGGCAAGGCGTAGGTCCACCGCCTTTCAGCTCGAGCATGGTGCCACACGATACCGCACGCCAGGAACTGACAAGCGTTTACGAGACCGTAGCGTGCAATTTGTGCGGCAGCACCGACTATCACGTGGTGTATCGGGCTGCCGAACGGTCGATTGCGAACCTGACGACCGAGTTCAGGAGCTCCGGAGACGAGCCACTCAAGGATCGGCTCGTGTCGTGCGCCAGTTGTCGGCTGCAGTTCGTCAGTCCTCGCCTGCGTCCTGATCTGATTCTCGACGGCTATCGTGAAGGCGCCGACGAGATGTTCGTCTCTCAGACGGTCGCTCGAGAGCGGACGTTTGCCAGAGCTCTCAAACGTATCGAGACGTTTGTCCCCAAGCGAGGATCTCTCCTCGATATCGGAACAGCGGGGGGAGCCTTTCTGCACGTTGCGGCAAGCCGTGGTTGGAAGGTGGCTGGCTGCGAGCCGAACAAGTGGCTTTGCGCATGGGGGAAGAAGACGTACGGGCTCGACATTCAGCCGGGCACGATTTTCGATCATCGGTATCCCGATCGAGCGTTCGACGTGGTGACCGTGTGGGATGTCCTGGAGCACACGGCGGACCCACTCGGGTTCCTGAAGGAATGCCACCGCATTCTGAAGCCGGGTGGTCTGATCGTCGTTAATTACCCGGACATCGGAAGCTGGATTGCCCGGATCATGGGACGACGGTGGTTGTTTCTGATTTCAGTGCATCTGTACTACTTCACACGCCAGACCATCAGGGAAGCGCTCGCCCGCACAGGTTTTCAGGTTGTGCAAATGCGCCCCCATGTTCAGTGGCTGGAGCTGGACTATGTGCTCCATCGCGGAGAACCGCTCGCAGGAGGGCTGGCGCGCGCGGCAAATCGACTGGTATCGCGCCTCGGGCTTTCACGCTCCCAGGTGCCGTACTGGCTGGGGCAGACACTCGTGGTCGGCCGCAAAAGAAATGGGGTCTGACCCCGACTTCGTCTACCTGACGACTCTGAAGATTTCCACGCTGCCGCCGCGATACACCAGCTCGAACCGGTGCGGGTCCTGACCAAATTTTCTGATGTGCTCGCCGTTCACGTTCCGCTCGACGTCCCCGACGTAAACATAGTCCACGCCAAGCTCGACGAAATGCGCATGCGCCGCCTCGGTGGTGTCCGTTGAAAAGGCGTCGTGAACGTCATCCATCGGCTTTTCGTACCTCGTCGGGTTCAGGGTGAAAATGCCGTTGCCGGCGCCCATCCGACGCCGCGCGAATGCAGGAACGAACGCCCAGGTGTACCTGTCACGCGGCTTTGCATCGGTCTGGATCCTCGCGTCGGGTGACACGAAGCTTTGAATCCATTGGACGGCTGCCTGATCGTCGGGACTGATGTGAACTGTCCACGGGAAATTGCCGGGACTCATGGCCACGTTGGAAATATCCCGCGCATTGTACCAGTCGAGCGCTACGGTCGGGACCGCTGCGGCTGCGCCGAGGCTGAGCAAGACGAGGAAGGCGGCCATGACCCACCTGCTCCCGCCGCGTCGCGCGTCGATGGCACAGGCCAGCAGGATGGCGAGGCAGACATAAAGCAGCTGCCCGGTCCGGAAGGTCACCTGTGTGTTCTCGTGGCCCCTAAGGTCGACCTGCAGAAACGCGATGGCGCTGACGGCAACCAGGGCGCCGAGGGCGATGACGAGACGCCCTGAAACACGGAAAGCCCTTGCAAGGCCCAAAGGTGCGAGGAACAGCGCCGGACCAAAGCTGAGGAGGATGAACGCCCAGGGTCCGCGTAGGAAATAGGCATTCCAGCCGAAGAGGAAGGCATTCGGAATCATCTGGACCATACCCAGGACGACGGTCAAACCCAGAAAAGCGATGACGATAACCGCCGCGATCGATCGAGCGATCAGCCATGCGCCAATTCCACGGCCGCGATTCGCGATGAGCATCAACACGTGCGCAATCGCGTACCAGGCGACGAGCATCACGCCGTTGAAGCTGCTCAGCGCAACGATGCCTCCAAGCATGAGCCCCTCGAGGACGGCGGAGCCTACGCTGTTTGATCTGCGCACGCGTACGATGGTGAGGAGCACGATCAGCGCGAGTGTCAGCGCCATGAGGTGCTGCGGGGTCCACCACATCCCGCGGTGAAACCCGTCCACGCCCGGCAAATTCCACATCCACCGCGTGACGGCGTCGATATTCCAGACTCGAAACTCCGAGAGCGGCCGACCCCGTTGAATCTGCCCCCATAGAAAGAACGCGCCTTCGAAACTGGAGGCCAGCATGATGGTGATCCAGGCAACGCAAGACGCAAGCGAGGAAGCGCCAAGGTTGCGGACGGTCACGTAGCCGGCGTTGAGAAAGATCAGCGCCGTGCCGAAGTCGGCGATCATGATTCCGGGATCGACCCGAAGCGCCGGTCTGAGCTGCGCAAAGAGACCCGCCAACGTGAAGTACGTCCAGTAGTAGGGCAGGGGTTCGCCCGGGAAGTACGGGTTCACCGGTGGGGTGGCGCCTTTGGCCAGTTCGGCGACCACGCTCATGTGCACGAACAAATCGGCGTTGAAGTACGCCCGGTAGGCCAGGCCGGCAGGCGTCATCTCGCCAACGCGCGCGAAGACAGGACCGACGATCGCAATCGTCAACAGCGACAGAAGGCCGAGTGCGATGCTGTCGGTGGGCCCGAGCCGAACGACCGATACCAGCCCAGCCTGCGGCCGGCGAACGATCCAGACAAGGAGGACCGCGAGGGCAGCGCAGGTTGCGAGGACGATGAACGGTGAGCTGATGCCGACGAGATGCAGGGCACAGCTCGTGGTGGCCCCGGCAAAATAGCCAAGCGGCAATGCCAGCACCGTCCGCGTCAGGCGATCGGCGTCGGAGCCGATCACCCATCGGCTCAATGACCAACCTGGGGCTGTGAAAATTCCCGCGATAACGAGGAAGAGCAGGAGCTCCAGCAGTGAAGGCAGGATCGCAAACGCCGATAAGACGATCGCACCGCCGGCCAGCAACGCGAGAGCCCGGCCAGCCGTTCGAGTCATGAGCCGGGGCATGTTCACCTAGACCGACAGACGAGTCAAGCCAGGCCCGACGCTCATCGTTTGGGACCCCACCGAACTAATTTTCAAAGAATATCGAAATGGGCGTATTATTCTTGGAGAAATTCGGGGGGCCAGGGTTCGCATGAAGGTACTGTTCATCCAGAACAACGGAATCCAGGAATCGCTCGGTGTCGCTAACCTCTCGGGGATTCTGAAGGCCAACGGGCACCAAACCGACCTGCTGCTCGTTTCCCATACCCCGGACCTTATTGCCGCGATTCGCGCATATGACCCCGGTCTGATTGCATTTTCGGCGTTGACAGGGGTGCATCGGTCGCTCGAAGACCTTGCCGTGGCGATCAAGAAAGAGCTGGACATCCCGATCATCGTTGGTGGCCCCCATCCAACCTATTCGCCGGACATGATCCAGAGACCCGGTATCGACATTATCTGCCGCGGCGAAGGCGAGCTGGCGATGCTCGAGTTGGCCGACACGATGGATCGCGACGGGGATGTCACAAAGATCCGGAACCTTCACGTCAAGACGCGCAATGGCACGATTCATCGGAACGAGATCCGTGGCGCGGTGCCGCTGGACGAGCTGCCGCCGCCCGATCGCGGGCTCTACTACGACAAATACCCGTTCCTTCGCGACATGCCCATGAAGCGCTTCATCGCGAGCATGGGCTGCCCCTATCCGTGCACGTTCTGTCACGAGCCGGTCATTCGGGACATGTATCGCAAGGATACCAAGTCCGACTACGTCCGCCGGAAGTCGGTTCCTCGGGCCGTCGCAGAAATCAGGGCCGTCGCCGATCGGTACCCGCTGAAGCACGTGCACTTTTCGGATGATCTGTTCTTCATTCGTAACAGCTACGCGTGGCTCGAGGAGTTTGCAGATCTCTATCCGAAAGAAGTCGGGATTCCCTTCAACTGCAACATTCGTTTCGATTCCGTCAATCAGCACGCGGCGGGCCTGCTCGAGAAAGCGAAATGCTACGGCGCCGCCGTCGGGCTCGAGTCCGGCAATCAGGAAATCCGCGAGAAGGTCATCCTGAAACGCTCGAAGAACGAGCACATCATCGAGGGAGCGCGACTGCTGCGGGAAAAGGGCATCAAGGTCCTCACGACGAACATGATTGGGCTGCCCGGTGAGACGCTCGACAACGCGTTCGAGACCGTCGAGATCAACATGGTGCTCAAGTCCAACTACGTTCGCGCGAATACGTTTCTCTTGTTTCCGGGTTTGCCGCTGGTCGAATACGCTCGACAGAACGGGTATGTCGACAAAGACTTCAACATCGATGCGCAGGTCGCCGAGTCGCAGGAAGTGACGCTGAAAACCCCGTACGCCAGGGAATTCCGAAACATTGCGTCGCTATTCTGGCTGATGGTGAAGTTCTCCCCGCGCTGGATTCCGTTCTTCAAACGACTCGTCAAGTTGCCCGACAACATCCTGTTTCGCATCATCGGGTCGTTCAACATGGCCCAGGAGCTGCTGTTCTACCGCGTCCGACCGATTCCAGCGCTTCGATATTTTCACAACACGGTGCTGATGACGGGCAAGTCCGGGCTCAACATGACCCTGCGGACGATTCCCTCCCTCGTGCGGAAGAAAGCCCGCGCACCTCTGACGGATCAGCGCGAGATTTACGAAGCCAACCGCGGCTATTTCTGAGTTGCAGACGCGGGGGCTGAAGCCCCGCGGTACCGATGTGATATCGCGCCTCTCCTGTAGCGCGCACGCTTTAGCGTGCGCGTCCCCTAACGATCCGCGATCCTGATACGAACGCGAGCTTCCCCCAGGATGAGCTCATCGCCGGACTCCAGACGTATGCCGCGCGAGCCCGCAGGGACGATGATGGTTGTCCCATTCCTCGAGACGCTGGTTCCGTGCGCACTGCGATCGTCGCAGACGCGATACTGCGATGCGTCCGTGGCGTAGTCGATGTGCGCGTGTCGCCGTGAGACGCTGGGGTTGGGGTCGGTGGTACATGTCCGTAAACGCCACGTGATTTGTCCGAACCAGCCGGTTGCGGCTGTCGCGGAGCTCTGCGCATCGGCCGAGATTGATGCGCGGAAGGCTGAGCGAGTAGTTCAACCTTTCAGCCAATCCATGGACGACCGTCAGCTTGAGCGCACAGGCCGGGCCGCGTGCCGGAGCTGGCCACTCCGTCTGCTGTATGCGCGCGAATTCGATGTGAAAGTCTGGTCTTGACCACTGTGCCTCGCGGCGGCTGACGTACCTTGCGTGAACGCGCAGATCCGCCGGCGCGCATCCGGCGTCATGCAGTCGTTTGGTGATTCTTTCCTGCAAAGTGGGCTCAGCCTCGAACACAGCGGCAAATCGGGCTCTCGTCTCTCGCGATCCGGCAAGGACGGACAGCGTGAGCTTATTGAAGGGAAACACATGCGCTCCCCGTCCAGCGGGTTCCAGTCGTTCCCCGATCGCTTCGACGATCGCATGCACGACTTCCAGCGGCTCGCGCCGCGCTGACCCGGCCCACTGGTGTGCCGCCCGGTCGAGGGTTCGCGCAAGCGTCGACTCCAACTTCCTGGCCTTGTCGAGAATATCCATGAGAATCCTTTAGCGAATCAGCCCGGTCGCCGCGGCAGCATCGACGACTTCACCGGCGGCAGGGGCCGCCGCCAGGCTTCCGTACCCGGCATTTTCGATGATGACGGCGAAAGCAATTCGCCGCTGAGCCGGCCCGTAGGGCGCAAATCCCACAAACCAGGAGTGCGACTGCGAGTGTGTGACTTCCGCAGTGCCGGTCTTGCCGGCGATTCGCCACGGGTGGCCGTTGAGGCTCCTGCCTGTTCCACTCAACACCGCATTCCTGAGGTCCCGGGCGAGCAGCGCTGCAGCGTCCGGAGACAACAGCATCTCGGTCTGCACGGACTCAGATGAGGCGGCTTCCACCCTGGGTTCGCGAAGGACCCCATCGCTCGCGAGAGCCGCAGCAACCCTCGCCATTCGCAGCGGCGTTGCCACCACGTCCCCCTGGCCGTATCCGGCTTGCGGAAGGGTGGCGCGAAGACGCGACAGCGAATTCTTCCGCGCAACAGAGATGTCAAGGAGGGCCGCGGTATCGAGGAGAGGCCGTGGGCCAAGACGAACGGCAAGCTGGGCAAAACAGGCGTTGCAGGACCGCACGATGCCGTCATGCATGTCGATAGACCCGTGCGGATGCGCGTCCAACACGTCGTCTCTCACGAGCCCCCAGCCAGGAATCCTGGCTCCAACTCGTCCGTTCGGAAGGGGTGCGCATGCGAATGTTGCGCGACTCAAGGCCGTATCCCGGCGGAGTGCCGCCACAGCGGTGACGAGCTTGAAGGTCGATCCTGGTGGATAGAGTCCGTACCTCGCACGATCAAGCAGGCTCTCATGACCGATTTCATATTGCCGGTCATCACCGGTCACTGGGAAAGGATAGCTGGCCATCGCAAGCACGTCGCCTGTATCAGGGTTGATGACGATTGCCGCCGCGTGACCGCTGGCGGATCGTGCGGCGTACTTCGACACGATGGTCGAGAGCCGCGCTTGAAGCGGCGCGTCAATCGTGAGCGTCAGATCGCGCCTGCGGTCGAGTAGCGTCCTGACCTCCGGATGATCGGGCTCGTGGCGATGGCGAAGCAGGGGAATGAGGTCGCGATAGTCCCGACGAATCGTTGATACGGGCCGTCCGGCGACATCGGTTGACTGCACCGTCATGGCGCGATCGTCAAAACCCCGAAGCCGAACTTGCGAATCGCGTTCGATATAGGACGTGTTGGAGGCGCTCCAGTTTCGACGGCTTCGTGAGTCACCCAACAAATGAAATGCCGCATCGCCCAGGGGGTAGCATCGTTCGGCGCCGGGCAATCGGCACGTCGCATAGACCTCGATGCCGTGCTTGCGATACTCGTCTCGTGCGCGCGACAGGATGGCGCCATCACCCGTAGCAAGCGGCAGACCTCGTCGATCGTAGATGGTGCCTCGCGGGATCAAGTCCGCCACGTCGAGCACGCGCTGGTTGTATTGATATCGACGTACCCCGTCCGACTGTGGACCAAGGTATGGTTTCACGACGTAGGCATCGGCATTCAGAATCTGAATGTTCGACAGGAAGCCGATCAGGCCCACCGCTGCGACGCCAAGGACCCCTCCGAGGTATTTCAAGCCGACACGGAACGGCTCTGCCGTTGTAGTCGTCTTCGAACCACTCATGCGGATGGCCGTCAGGATTCCGAGGGCCGCGAAGTTGGCGACCATTGCTGAGCCCCCGTAGCTGAGGAACGGGGTTACAACCCCAGTCAACGGGACCAGTCCCAGCATGCCGGCAGCCATGACCAGGACGGGAAGTGTCACAAACAGAGTCACCGTCGTTGCCAGGAAAAACCCGTAGTCGTTGGCCGCGCGAAGCCCGGGACCTGAAGCCACGCGCAGCAATCAGCGCGAAGACGCACGCCACCAGCAGGAGCCCGGCGAAACCAAGCTCTTCACCAATCGCTGCAAGCACCAGGTCCGTGTGTCCGGCTGGAAGATAGCGCGTATCGCCCAGACCGAGACCGGTTCCGAACAGCCCGCCGGTCGACAGGGCCCAGATCGCCTGGGCGATCTGATCTCCACCCGTGACACCGTTGTCCCACGTGGACTGCCACATGTGGAGACGTGCCACGAGCGTTGCCGAGATGTTGAGTTCGTAGCCGATATAGAAGCCCGCGATGAGAATGGCCAACCCTGTGACTGCCATGCCGACCCGCTGCCTGGCAAGGGCGTACGTCGCGAGAAACACGCAGGCCACAAAGAGGGCAGGGCCGAGATCCTTCTGCAGAAAGAAGAACAGCAAGGCCGCCGCAATTCCAATCACGACCGGCAGCACATATTCGACGCGAGGCAGGTTGAGCCAGCCGGGAATTGGAACGCTGCGGATGTTGCGACCGCGAATGTGTCTGAGTAACTCCCAGCGCCGGGCAAAATAGCCCGCCAGAAATAGGGCTAGAAGCAACCGGATGGCCTCAATCGGCTGTACCGGTCCTAGGTTGACCTTGACGCTACCGCTGCCGGGTCCCTGCCCGAACAGGATCAACGCGGTGGACAGCAAAAGGGCGCCCGCCAATGGCACATAGCTGAAGGTGAGAAACGTGGAATGACGAAAATTCACCAACGACAAACCGCCGAATACAACGAGGCCGACAGCAACTCCCTCCGTGAAACGAACAAACAGGAGCGTGTCCCGCAGGGGATCAGAGCGACCCATCAGCACGGCGAAGCCCAACCCTGTCAGAAGGTGGCCCGCCGCCAGGAGAAGGTAGTCTCCTCGACATGCGCGGACCCGCCACAAGAATGCCACCATCCAAAACGACGCAACGTAGAGAGCACCCCAGAGAAGAGCTTGTGTTCTAAACGTCGCTGGAGTCCGCACGACGAGCGACGGTTTGAGAACGGCAAGATCAGCTGACGTAAGAAGGGGCAGACTGGTCGGCGGAGGACGTCCGGTGCTTGCCGCGCGTGCGAGGGCGTCACGAAGCCGCGCCTTATACTCGATGAGCCCCGTCGCGCGGTCGATCACATCGACGCCCACAGATGCGCGGAGGATCGCGCCAACGTTGGGCAAACTATTGCCGGCATCGCGATTCAAAAGAATGAAGTGGAAAAGGCGTCCCGCTGCGAAACGACGGTCGGCGGCATTCGCGAATAGCGGAACCAACAAAGGCTCGACCTCTCGAGAATGGGCTACGGTATCGAGGTTTATGAGACGAGTGGTTCGCTCGGCGGATTGGGCGAAGGCAGGCGCCTTGAGACGCCCGCTGTACGAGAGGGCTATCGCCAGGATCACGACGATGGACGTGAGGGCCAGCGACGCGTGGGCCTGACTCAATCGACGGGCGACGTAGGCATTGAGCCGACTGTCCCGAACCGCTCCCGAGACGTAGGTCACGCCCACGAGCTGGCTTCCTCGGGACGTGCGGCACCCTGTGACGTCGATTCTGGCAGTGATGTGCCAGCGTCGACTGGCCCATTGGGTTCGTTTGTGGCTTGTGACAATTCCTTCAGTCTCTGCTCAACCTGGCTGAGGGAGCGTTGGGTCAGGCGGGTGTTCGCGGGCACGCTGGCGAAGTTGCTTGCCCTCGAATAGAGCGTCAAAGCCTGCCGATAGGCCTCGACCGCTCTCATCAGATAGTCGCGTTCCTGTGGCATGCCCGACAGTTCTCGGGCGTTGCGGACGAGGGTATTGCCCCGGGTGCGATAACCGTCGGCGAGCTGCGCGGTTTCGCGGTCGCCCTGCGTGTAACCATTCCGTAGCGCGTGATACAGGGCGTCAGCGCTGCGGTCGACGTCCTCGAATCCATAAATGAAGGTCCGGGCCAGGCCCAGGAACGGATCGGGCCAGCCCGGGCGCAGCTCCGCCGCCTCGCGGAACGCCGCCACTGCCGCCGTCAGTTCGCGCTGGGCGTCAGCAAACTCGCGGCGGGCCTTTCTCGCTTCGCCGTTGATCCTGTGCAGGTGACCCTCGCAATAGCGGAGTGCGGCGCGGAGCTGCGGGTCATTATTCCCTGTGATTGTGATGGCACGTGCCAAGGAGTCGCGTGCCATCTGCCAGTGCGCCTCTCTGACGGTGGGTAACCGGCTTCGATAGTTGGCGATGACCCTGTCCGCAAGGGTGGAGGTTCGTTCGGTCAGCGAACGCTCGAGGGCAAGGGTCCCGAGGCGCAAATAGCTGCGACGCGACAGGCTATCGAAGGCGGCCCACACGTCTGCCAGTTGCTCCAGCTCTCGGGTCGTCACGGTTTGCGCCACGCGACCGGCAGCCATCGCGACCCACAGCTCGTTGCCGAGGAAACCGAGCGCAAAAACCAGCAACGCTGCCCGAACGAGACGGCGTGATCTGCCCGTGACGAGTCTTTGCGCGGTTCTGCCGACGTCCTTGACGGGAGCGGCAGCGTCTCCTTCCCTGAATCCGGCGGCGGCTGCCGGAATCGACCCGTCACCCGGGTCTCTTGTCCGCCGCGTCTTCTCATCGTCAACGCCTGTCGCGCTTCGCGTCCGGCGCGTAGGCGGCTCGTCAATCGTGCGATTCGGCCAGGTCTCTTCTTCCGCTCGTGTCCGCTCGCCTGAGCTGAAGCGTTCGAGATCCTCCCGTATCGCCCTCGCACTGTCGTAGCGCTCGGCAGGACTCGGACCAAGAAGCTTGGCGACAATGGCTTGCAATCCGATTGGACACTCGCCGCTCAAAGCGGGTGGAGGGCGGCGTGACAGGATCAGTTGCTCCAGGCGGCGGGTATCTGGTGCCTGGAACGGAGTCGTCCCGCGCAGCATTTCATACAGCATCACGCCAACAGCCCAGAAGTCGGCGTATTCATCAACCTCGTCCGAGTCGAGACGTTCCGGGGAAAGGTAGGGCATTGTGCCGAAGTCGTTGCGGGTGACTTTTCGGCTGAGCGACAGAGCCTTGGCGATGCCGAAATCGAGGACTTTGACCTGATTGCCGGAAGTGATTCGAACGTTTCGCGGTTTGAGATCGCTGTGGACCAGCGAGCGCAACTGACGATCCCGGATTACCGCCTGAAAGCTATGGGCGGCCTCGAGAAAGGCGCACACGTCCATCGTGATTCCGACAGCCCGATCGACGGGGAGCGGACCGCGGCTGATCACGTCGGAAAGGTTTTCGCCATCGAGGTACTCCATTGCGACAAAGAAATACCCGGCCTCGTCGGCTCCGTACTCGTATACAGCCGGCACATGGCCACTGATTTGGCTGAATTGCTTTTGAAGTTCGGCACCCCACTGCTCGGCGTCGAGAATGTCGCGCGCTTCGCGATCCGTCCCCTGAGGAACGAGTTTGAGCGCGACGAGGCGGCCTGTCCTCGTGTCGTTGGCCAGCAGCACCAGCGCCATGCCGCCACGGCCAATTTCCCGAACAATCTCGTATGGGCCCAGTTGCTTGAATATGGTCGTCATTGATTGCGGCGGCGGGAACCAGGGGCCGGGCCACCTGCAGGCGAGGAGTTCCCAGGCGAGACGAACCAGTTTTCGCTCTTCACCTTGACACGAGCGGCTTCATCGAAGGCCACGAAGACTTCGGGGGTGAGTCCAACGAAAACATTGCGTAGAAAGAACGGCGCGGCACCCGCTTCGACGATGAACGTCCCAGGCGCGTGTTCGGACATGGCATTGCGGCTGAACACATTCTGCGTGATACGAGGCGTCGCACCCGCAAGGATGGTGAGTGCCGCGCCAGGATTGTCATGGATCTCGCTGCCGACAAGGCTCGCGGAAGTGGGACCCGTGAAGGAGACACCCGCGCTGGTCGCCCCGGACACCTCCACGTCCACGATCGAAACGGCCGAAGCCGCGACAAGAATGCCGACGCCGAGCGGGGTCTTGGCATCGCCGATGATCCTGAATCCAATCAGCTCGGCCCTCGATAGACCCGCTACGACAACTGCCGGTTCGGGCCCAGTGTCGGAAGCCGTCGCCGGAAGCCTTATCGTCGCCCCACGAGGCACACGGCTGAGGAGACGGATGTTGTCCCGGAGAATTAGACGTTCCCGGTATTCGCCCGGTTCGACAACGATCTCCGAGCCGGGTGCAGCACGACCGATGGCTGCCGCAATGGACTCCGTGCTCTGAACAACCTGACCCTTCGGTACCCCTTGAAGTGTCGCTGTTGCAGGCGATTGCCAGGATGGCAGCCGCATACCTGACCGCTGGAGAGTGAATCCGATAATGCCAAGCAATAACGCGATGATCGCGCCGCGCACAACCCGACTCCGTCGCGTGATGGTGTTTACGACAGGAACAGTCCCAATGTTCTCTACTCCAACGGGTTGGCGAATGTCGCTGGAAGTCTGACCAGCCCTATCGGACAGCGAACGGGGACGTAACTGGCTCAGCGCGAATCGTGGCCCTTCGACGTACACAACGGTGACGTTGTCCTTACCGCCGGCGGAATTCGCGGCGTCGATCAACGCTCGCACGACTGCCTCCGGGTCGCCAGCCAACTGCCCCACGGTCCGGGAGATGGTCGCCGAGTCAACGAGATCTGTCAGTCCGTCGCTGCAGAGCAAGAGCGCCGAGTCCGCGTCGAACGGAATTTGGACGAGATCGACGAACTCGGGGTCGGCCGGTTCGTGCGGTTCTGAGCCGACGTCTCGGTACACCTCGTGCCGCCGCGGATGTCGCATGGCCTCGAGTTCGGAAAGGTCTCTGGCATCTTCTCGTTCGCCCACGGGGGAGTGATCGCGCGTGATTTTCTCGATGCCACCATCCCGAAGCTCGTAGAGGCGAGTGTCACCGACGTGCCCTATTGTTGCCGCGCCATCCTTGACGACGGCGACCGTGAGAACGCAGGCCATACCGTCCCATTCAGGCCGTGTCGACGCGAGGCGATAAATCTCGTTGTTGGCGATCGAGATTGCCTCCCGGACCCGCTCCCGCATGGGACCGGTCTCGCGTTCGAGGCGTTCCCGAAGCATCGACAGGGCGACATCGGCGGCTTTTCCGCCGGCCGCTTGGCCGCCAACACCATCGATCACGATGAAAAGGCCACGCGCCTCGTCGCAGTGGAATCGATCCTCGTTCACGCGTCGGCGAATCCCGGCATCGGTTCTACCCGCGGCAACCAGCGCGGTGAGAGCGCGCGTGCGCGAATGCAGCTTAGTCACGGCCGGTCACAGTGGCCCACAAGTAGCACGCCACGAGCGTCGCAAATGCGGCGAGGAGCACGAATCGAGCCCAGAGCACCGTCGTCATTTCAACGCACCAGGTCAAACTGAAGGTAGACGGTCTCGGCAAGGCCGATACGCGCCCTGTCCGAAAGGGGGGTTTCGGTTCCGTTCTCTCGTTTCGTGCCCTCGACCTCGTCATATCCCCGCGGAACGTGCCGGCCGTTCAAGGTCGTTCCCAGTGAGCTAAGATCAATCAGGAAACAGCGCCCCGTGCGAGGATCGCGACGAACACGGGCGTGTTCTCGTGATACGTCCACGGCTGCGGTAATTTTGATGTCGACGGGGTACGCAATACCGCCGCGCCCGATCGTGACTGAGTCCTTCACAATGTCGTACGAGTGACGGCCAGCATCATCGTCGTACTCGATTCGGGCAAAGGCGCGAGCGGCTGACGGTGGACTGTTTTGATTGACCACTCGTTCCCTGGTAGTCGTGCTCGGACCTGACTGAATGGTCGTGATTCGCCGCGTGCGTTCGCCAACGCCGAGCTCAGGGCTCGCAGGAAGCAGCAGGTCGGAATCGACCAGGATGTCGCCTTCAGCGATTTCACTGTCGGGGTCGGGCAAAAACTCGATCTGCCATTCGCTCCCTGCGTTCCGAACAGGTGGATCAGGATCGCCGAAGATTCGTTGCGCATACCGTCGGACGGTTGATCGTCGGTTCTGCGCATCGAGTTCTTCTGATAACGCTCGAATCGTTTGGTCCTGCAGAATTGGAATGATGCCTTCGAGCCGGGCGTACTCGGTAGGGTGGAGATAGACGAGGTACCTGCTCGGAGCGAGCGTTGAATATTTGAGGGGCTCGAGATTCCGCCGCATGTTTTCCAGCACCGCCAGAATCAGATCGCGGGCGGGCCTGCGAGAGTCGTGATGGCGGTTGTGACGGTTCGGAACCATCGGGCGCTTTCAGAATGTCATAGGGGTCGAGTCGCGGTTATAAGGAATTCCGAAGGATTTTCCAATCTCCGGGAGGGTTGTGAAAACACGCTTCGGCCCGTTCGTTCTTGATTCGGAAACCAGGCAACTTGTGTGCGATGGCACCGAGGTTCATCTCTCGCCCAAAGCATTCGAGCTCCTGTGCGTCCTGGTGACGCGCAGACCCAACGTGGTGCCGAAAGGGGACCTGTTCCGGCAAATCTGGCCCGGGACGTTCGTGGTCGAAGCCAATCTCACGGTGCTGGTGGGTGAACTTCGCCGGGCGATCGGGGACGAGGCCCAGTCTCCGCGATTTGTGAGGACCGCCCACGGCATTGGCTACGCGTTTTGTGGCGTGGCAGAACACATGGAGAGCGGTCGGCCGGCCGAGCAGGAGCGCGAGACTCGTTTCTGGCTTATGTGGAGGAATCGCACGTTCCTTTTGTCATCGGGGGACAATGTCATCGGACGTGATCCCCACTGTAGCGTGTGGCTCGATCACGCGGGGGTGTCACGGCGACACGCTCGGATTTCGATTGCGAGCGGGTCGGGCGGCGCTGTGTTGGACGACCTTGAAAGCACGAACGGTACATTCGTCGGACGGCAGCGAGTTCAATCGCAAACGCCGCTGGACGATGGAGACATCATCCGCGTCGGTTCCGTGGCGCTCACCTTTCGCGCATGGTCCGACAAGCCGTCGCGCACCAAGCGTATTCGGGCGCGGGCCAGGTAATGGTCAACCAATGTCAGACGGCGGGGGCTGAAGCCCCCGCGCTACATGCGAAGAATGTCTCGGCGTGTGTAGCGCGCACGCTTTAGCGTGCGCGACATCGCAATGTTTACGCTGGAAGAATCGGCGCTTCTGAGCCGGATGCTGCGGTTTCTGGGCTGGGCCGTCGTATGTCTCGCCGTTGGGATCGCGGCGTATTTTGTCCTGACGTGAACCTCGTTGCGTGAATGGCACACCGGCGGGGGCTAAAGCCCCCGCGCTACAACGTCATCGTCAGAGTCTTGTCGTTGTCTTGTAGCGCGCACGCTTCAGCGTGCGCTGGTCGACCCCTCTGGCGCGCACGCTTTAGCGTGCGCTGGATCCTGTGCGATAGGTGGCCTGACGCTGGGTCCCCTGCATTGCGTACAGCACCGCGCCGGGCAAGTTGCCGACAACACCCAGCGCGACAAACAACACCGACAACGCGAAGGCTTGCGCGTCCGGGGTGCCGGCCAGGCCAAACAGCCAGACGAAGGCGGCCTGGCTCGTGCCAATTCCGTTGATTGTGATCGGAAGAAGCATGATCAGCAGAATGAGGGGCACGAACGCGAAGTACACGGTGAGCGGCTGCGTCACGCCGAGCGCTAATCCGAGATACCAGGCCTGGATGATTCGCAGGACCTGCACGCCAAGCGATCCCGCGAGCACCAGCATGAGCGACGCGCGATACCTCGAATACCGCCTCGTCGCACCGACCGCCGCATCGCCCAATTGACGCGCCCTCGCCCACGGCAGCCGCGCCAGAAGGCCAACCGCGAGGGTCTCCATCCGTGAGCTGAAAACGAGGCCCGCCGCGAACGCGCAAACAGACGCCGTGAAAACGAGCGCGAGAACGAGCCCGGCATTTGCCGCCAGGTCGCGTGCCAACAACAGACTACCCAGTGCCATCAGGAGCAGGGACAGCACGCCGAGCATACGATCGAGCATGACCGACACGAGCGAATCTCCCGGGGTGACCCCATGACGCGACAGACTGTAGGCTCGCACCGCATCTCCGCCAATGCTGCCCGGAAGAAATGTGCCGACAAACGTGCTGACAAAGAAGATCTGCAGAATTTTGCCGAAGGAGGGAAGTCTTCCAGGTTCGATGGGTCGCAGGAGCTCGAACCATCGCCAGGCCATGAGCGCCCGGTCGACGAACACCAGCGCAAGGGCCATTAGCAGCGGTCCTGCCTTGGCGTTCGTACCGACCCGCCAGACCTCGGCGGGGTCGCTGCGCCAGAAGAGGACAGCCAGCAGGACGACGGCAACGAGGAGCCTACAAAGGTTAAAGGTCAACGTACCTTTGCCCTTTGACCTTTGCCCTTTGACCTTGTGTCACTGTGCCGTGGGGAGGGTCTCGAGGTGCCGGCGCGGGTCGTGTTTGACCTGATACGCACGGCGAAGGAACTTGACGTAGGGGATGACCTGCTTCATGGCACCGACATTCACCTGGCACGGACTCAGGCAGGTCGGGCAGGTTCGATTTTTGATGTCTTCGCGGTGCGCAAGGTTAGCAGCGCGGAAGTACAGGCTTTCAGCGGGCTCGTCAAGGACGTTGCCGATCTTTTCCGAATTCTCGCAGTAGAAGAGATTGCCTTCCGGATTGAGGAGCAAGCCCTGACTCTGGAACGGGCAGGGCATCGTGCGCTGATAACCATTGGCAATCATGTCCGCATAATGCAGGTACATGAACGACTGGCCGCTCAGCACCGACTCTTCGGTCACACGGTCCAGAAAAAACTGCCGCATGAACTCTTCCTCGCGTTTCCGGAACGCGATCTTTTCCTCGAGCCCTTTGTTGTTCAACATGTTCTCGGTGAACCGCAGCATGTTGAACACGATGTCCAGCCTGCGCTCGCGCGCCCACGCCAGAATGTTCTGGGCGTCATCGAGGTTTGTCGCAAATATGGTGGCGGCCAACCCGAATTGAAAGTTCGAGTGCTCCTGCGCCAGCACCTGCATGGCTTCAATCGTCTGGCAGGCCTTCTCGAAACCACTCTTGACCTGGCGGACCTGATTGTGGATGTCGCCGATTCCATCGAGGGAGACGCGCACGCTCAGGAGCAGATCTTCGTCGGCGCAGAACTTGACGATGCGCGTGAGCATCGGGATGGCGCGATGCGGCGTCAGACCGGTCGTATTGACGCCGATCTTTCGCATTCGCGGCAACCGCCGTTGAAACAGTTCCACCATGTCCGGCAGGTCGTTCCGCGTGGTCGGCTCGCCGCCGGAAATGTTTACGTTTTCAATCGCGCCCCAGAAGCGATGATTCATGACCGCATCGAGCTGCTCGAGGGTCATATCCGACTTCCGGTCTCCCATTTTCCAGTTGCCGCACATTTCGCAGCGTGCGTCGCACACGAACGTGCAGTTATAGATGAGCACGGTCGGACGAATGGCTTTGAACCGGGAGACAACGAACGAATTGGCAAGATCGCGCGGCACTCCGGCCGCCGTTCGGGCGAGGTACTGGAGCCGGAAGGTGTCGGTGGACATTCAGTGGGCTATGGGCTTTAGTCTCTGGGCTTTACGAAAAGCCCCACAGCCAGTCTAAGCCATGGTCGGGAAAGTCTCAAGTCTCAAGGCTCCACTTGAGACTTGAGACTAGACTTCAGCCTTCAGACTTATTGAATCTCGCACGCGTCGACGCGAATATGTGGCCATGTCTCGGGCCCGTTCCACACAGGCGCCTGAGCACCATCCCAGTCGCTGAGGACGTCCCACTGCCGCTGCCCGGTGCCCTGACCCGCGCAGACGATATCGCACGAATACCCGTCGCACTGGTTGCCGGAGTCTTTCCGCAGAAGCCCGAATGGCCCTCCGGCGATTCCAGCCGCGTTGAGATCCCTGGCGACGCCGCGAAGGAACGCCACAGTTTCGCTTCTGCCCATGTGCCCGTGCTGGCTGCGCCGGCACTGAACGATTCCAAGCGGCGAGTTCTGAGTACAGGGATTGCCTGGTGAACCCCCGCCCCCGCCCGGTAGTGGCGCAGCCGGCGCCGTCCCCGTACGAAATGGCTGGGCGGCCGACCATGGACCCACAACTCCGCTCGACCCGGTGTCGAACGACCGCACGCGCCAGAAGAACAGCTGGCTGAACGGCAACTGCAGCGGCGCGTCGAACTGCGTTTCGCCGGGGTGCTCCCCAATCTGATACACGGCAATTGGAGACGCGAAGGCCTCGTGCGGACCCACCTGCAGTTGGTACACGAGCGCTCCTGCGGGCCCGGAGCGTGCCGGATTCCTCATTCGGAATGTCGGCTGATTGGTTTCGATCTCCGTCGCACCAACCGGCGAGAGCGGAACGGGCATGTCGATCAGCACCGGCGTGATCACGGAAAACGACACCGGCGCGGAGTACCCGCTGGCATTCGCACCGTCCTCGGCTTTCGCCCGCCAGAAAAACGGAACTCCCGTCGGAAGTCGATCGCTCAGCTGGATGCTGGTGCGCCCCTCGTCACCCGGCGGGACGCCGCCACGGCTGAACACGACATTGCCGAATCCGGCATCCGATGCCACTTCGAAAATGTACGTAACCGGTCGCGGACCGTTGCTCGACGAGTTTTCGAGCATGAGCCGTACCGGCTGAGCGTTGTGGTCGACTTCCCACCCGTTGTTGGGTTCGAGTAATTTCGGAGCTGTAATCGCCACCCCCGGCATCGGCCCCGCGACCGAGGGGCTGAGTGGATTCGAACTCTTCGTGGCGTCACACGCGATTACGAAACTGGCGAACAACAGTGCTGCGATGAAATGGACAGTCCTGCCCCACATAACCTCTAACACCCTTCACTGGCGCTGGTTGTGTACAGACGAATGAGATACCGATGACGACCGGTCTCTCATGACGTATCGACCGCCGTACGCGAAAGGTTTAGTTCACGGAGTGGGCCTGTCTAGCTCGGCAGCGGTAAGACCCACGTCACGTGGGCCTTACCTTCTGGCCGTAGAACATGTGCTTCGACGGGCCTACTTGTTGGCAAACGCCGGCCGTGGACGATTCGAGACCCAGACCTGTCGGATGATGACGTGATCGACCGACGCACCTTCCGGCCCGCTGCGCCCAACCGGCGCGCCAATGTAAATGACGTGCGGAACCGGATCGGTACGCGCGTCCGTGGAACCCTTTTCCCATATCGTAAATCTTGGGTCCGTTGACGCCGCCCTCCTTGACGAGGAGGTTGAAGAAGTTGCTGCGCCAGGTCGCTTCCCAAAAATAGGTCTGGTTCTCATCAAAGTTGACCGTGACGCGCTCCGGTCCCTCGGTATCGACTTGATCGTCAGCGGTGATCAGTCGCCACGCAACCACTCCGGGGGGATCGCCGCGCTTCTCGACAGTCATCCGCCGATCATTGACGACGATGTCGGAATACCCTTCAGCCATGGCAAAGAGCTTGGTCTTGTTCCCGTCGGTGTTGCTGGGCATTCCGGTCACCAGGATCGAGAACTCGCCTTCGTGCAGCGTCTGCTGCAGCTCGTAACTGATATAGCTCAACTGCGACTCGAGTCTCACTCCGACGCCCGGAATAAAGGTCACCGGACCGTGAATCTGGCCGATGGTCCTGCCGTTGATGAGCGGGTCGTACAGCTCGTTGCCGCGGATGTATCCGTTGGTGTTCTCGAGGAAGAACGCCGCACGCGCGCCCCAGGGGCCGAACGCGTTGTTGAACTCGGCGCGGGCCCACCACTGATACGTCTGGTCACCGTCGAGCTGGGCCGTGACGGCGTGGTCGGTCGTGCCGTCGCTTTCACCCGGAATAAGGCCCGACTGATACACCCGCGCGCCGGCCGCATTGTAGACTTCGAAACGATAGGCCAAGGGTACGGGGCTTGCGAAATTGGCTGTGGAGTTGCGGACAGTCAGGAGAATCTCTGGTGTGTCGAGCCGCTGGTTGTTGACCGGCGAAATCGCCGCGGGAGCCGTCGCCTTCAACGTCGAGCCATCGGGAGCGGCGCCTGTACCAAGAGGAACGGCTGCGCTGGGGGAGAGTGGATTGTCTTTGCCATCAGCGCACGCTCCGGCCAGAGCGGCCGCCAGGACGCTACACACAAGTAACTTCTTAACCATTCAAAACTCCGAAACAGATTGTCGGGGTTGACGGATCAGAGCGCCGCACGGCGAGGCACCCCAAGGCTCTGCAATGATAACTCATGTCTTCGGCAGGTACAAGTACGGACTGTAGATTTTGTTTCACTCAGACTTTCCAGCTCGGCTGTGTACTCGGCGTGTTACGATGGGGCGCGATGGTGCGCGTACGACGATGTGTAGTCTTTACGGACAGCCGCGATCGAGGTTGTCGGATGTCCGTCGCTTACAAAGCGCGTCCCCCGCTTACGAAAAGCTGACCGGAGACGGCGATCGCTTACAAAAACGATCGTCTCAAAAGAGCAACGAGACGATCGCTTACAAGAAAGGGATGACCATAGTGATGCAGAAGACGATGTGGCTGGCTGTGGTAGGCATCATCACGATAGCTGGAGCTTCCGAAGTGCAGGCTCAGATCATCGAGTGGGAAGATCGAGCGTTTGTCAACGTGAGTGTAGGGGCCCAGACGCAGTCGCACCAGTTCGAGAGCTCACTGACCTTTCCGCTCTACGACGAAACGGGTACCGCCAATACCAGTTATGACAACGGGGGCGGCTTCCTCTTTGACTTCACCGGCGGCGTCCGGCTCCGGCGCAATATCGGTGTGGGGGTCGGCTTCACACGGTTCAGCAATACCGCCGATGCGCCCGTGCAGGCGACGATTCCGCACCCCATCTTTTTCGATCAACCGCGCACGGTGAACACCGCGGCCGCGGGACTGGAGCATTCCGAGGTGGCCATCAACATCTTCGGCCTCTGGATGATTCAGCTTTCCGAAAAGACCGACCTGGCGGTGTTTGGCGGCCCGTCGATTTTCATGGTCAGCCAGGACCTCGTCACTGGTGTCACCATTCCTCTTCCGGAGACCCCGCCCTTTACGCCGGTTGTGACCCCGCAGGTGAGTCAAGCCGACGGAAACGCGATAGGTTTCAATGTGGGCGTCGACTGGACTGTACATGCTCACGCCGCAGATTGGGGCCGGCGGGTTCGCGCGCTTCAGCGGAGGGCCGACAGCAGACGTCTCGGCAGGGGATCAGGCGGTCGACGTGCGTGTCGGTGGGTTCCAAATCGGCGCCGGCGTCCGGATCCGGTTCAAAGGCGAAGCCCTATTCCCCTGAGACCCCTGCGACCGGGCGCTCGCGAGGGCGCCCGAAGCCCGCACCCCAACTTCGAAACCCGTGACGCGGATGCCCGTATGTTCCTGACCGCGTTGACCGCGTGGGATCGCCCCCTTACAATCGCCGGAGCGGCATGCACATCCTGATGATCGCGCCCGAGCCGTTCTTCGAGGCGCGCGGGACGCCCTTCAGCGAGTACCACCGCATCCGAGCCCTGCTGGAGCTCGGCCATACCGTCGACCTGGTCACGTATCCGTTCGGACGCGACGTGTCGTTGCCGGGACTCCGGATTGTCCGGTGCGTCCGCCCTCCGTTCGTCGCGCGCGTGCGGATCGGGCCATCCTTTGCGAAGGTACCGCTTGACATTGCGCTGGCCGTCACCGCGACCCGGCAGGCCCTGCAACATCGGTACGACCTTGTGCACTCGCACGAGGAAGGGAGCGCGATTGGCGTGGGACTGGCGGCGCTTCTCCGCGTGCCCCATCTCTACGACATGCACTCGAGCCTGCCGCAGCAGTTGTCGAATTTTGCGTTCAGTCGCTCACGCAGTCTGCGCGCGCTGTTTACGGTCCTCGAGCGTTTTGTCATCCGTCGTTCCCGCGTCATCGTCGTGATTTGTCCGCATCTGCAGGAGACGGTCCGGGCGATTGATCCCGGCGCCCGAACCGTGCTGATTGAAAATGCCCCTGGTGCCGGCGACGGGCCGGCCCACCGGTCGGGACAAGCGGTTCGCGAAGAACTGGGGCTGTCCCCGTCGACGCCGACCGTGCTGTATACGGGAACCTTTGAGGCCTATCAGGGCCTGGATCTCTTGCTCGCTGCGGCAAGGCTGGTACACGCCACGCATCCAGACACGCGCATCGTGCTGGTTGGTGGAAATGCCGATCAGGTCGCCCACCTTCGTGAGGAAGCGAAATCCGTTGGCCTGGAAGAGTGCATGCTGCTCGTGGGTGAACGTCCGGCGGAGGAGATTCCGGCGTATCTGGAGGCGGCCGATGTCCTGGTGTCCCCGCGCAGCAAAGGCACGAATACACCGCTGAAGATCTACCAGTACCTCAGGGCCGCCAAACCGATTGTGGCGACACGCCTCCTGACACACACACAAGTGCTCACTGACGAGGTCGCCATTTTGACCGAGCCAACAGCGGAGGCGTTCGGCGAAGGGATCGTGCGCGCGCTGACCGATAGGGCACTGGCACGGAGAGTTGGGGCGCAGGCGCGCACGCTGGCCGAAACACGCTACAGCTACGATGCCTACCTGGACCGGACGCGGGAAGCCTGCGCCGCGCTTGCCGCTGATCCATCTGCCCGCGGCCTGAAGTCTAAAGCGAACAGCCAGGCTATATGAACGTCCGTTCCCATTACAGCTACGCGGTCTACGCCGATCCGGCCATGGCCGAACGTTTCGATTGCTTGCGATTTGGCGGGCCAATCGGGACGCTGCTCCTGGAAGATCAGGAGCGTGTCTTGCGCGAGGCGCTGGGTGACCTCGCAGGATGTCCCGTCATTGATGTGGGCACGGGGACAGGCCGGGCCGCATTGGCCCTCGCGCGTTGGGGCGCCCAGGTCACGGGCATCGATGCATCCGCCGAGATGCTCGTCGCCGCTCGCAGCCGGGCGACCGCGGCAAACCTCACGGTGAGGTTCGAGCGTCAGGATGCTCACGCGTTGTCGTTCGCGACGCAGGTGTTCGACCACGCGGTCAGCCTGCGGTTGATCATGCACGCGCCCGACTGGCGACGTTGTCTGGAGGAGCTCTGCCGGGTTACTCGCCGGCGTGTCGTCTTCGACTTCCCGGCGCTGACCAGTGCCGCGGCGGTTCAGGCGGTCACACGGCGCGGCACGCAGGCGTTGGGGTGGCAGGTTGAAGCCTACCGCGTGTTGAGTCTGCGGACGGTTCGACGGGAAGTGGAACGTCACGGCTTTCGCGTGCAGCATGTCCATCGGCAATTCGTGCTGCCAATTGCGTTCCACAAGCTCGTGGGCTCGCGCACGTTTACGATTGCGATCGAACGTGGCCTGGCTGCCGCGGGGTTGCTGCGCCTTGCCGGTTCGCCGGTCACTGTCGTGGCGGAGCGTTGCGCGTCCTAGTCACCGGGGCGACCGGGTTTACGGGATCGCAGCTGGCCCGCGAGCTCGCCCGGCGCGGTCACCATGTCACGGCGCTCGTTCGGGACCCCGCGCGCGCAACCGCGCTTCGTGAGATCGGGATCGAGCTCGTCGCTGGCAATCTCACCGATCGCACGTCGCTCGGGACGGCCGTCCGCGGAGCCCAGGTGATCTATAACGTGGCCGCCGCGTATCGACAGGCAGGAATTCCGGCGTCGGAGTATCGAGCAGTCAACGTCGAGGCCGTGCGCGCGATTGTCGAATCGGGCGGCGAAGCCGGCGTCCGACGGGTTGTACAGTGCAGCACGGTGGGCGTCCATGGGGACATCGAATACCCGCCGGCCAGCGAGAATGCACCGCTGCGTCCCGGGGACGTCTATCAGCGCAGCAAGCTCGAGGGAGAACAAGAGGGGCGCCAGGCTGCGGCCCGAGCCGGGATCGAGTACACCGTGGCGCGGCCGACCGGGATCTACGGCCCTGGCGATCGCCGGCTGCTCAAGCTGTTCCGAGGCGTTGCGCGTCGACGATTCATCACGCTCGGTTCGGGCGAGATCTTCTACCACCTGACATTCGTGACCGACGTGGTCGAGGGGTTGCGTTTGTGCGGAGAAACTCCGCAGGCAGCGGGTGGTACGTACATCATCGGTGGCGGGGAAGTATCAACGTTGAACGAGCTCGTGGAGGCGATTGCGCGAGAATCTGGCGTGAAGGCGCCCACGTGGCATCTTCCTGTCTGGCCGGTGTGGGTTGCGGGTGCGCTGTGCGAAGCGGTCTGCGTGCCCCTGCGGATCGAGCCGCCGCTCTATCGACGTCGGGTCGACTTCTTCACGAAGAGCCGCGCGTTCGACATCTCGCGGGCGCGCACGGAGCTCGGCTACGCGCCAGCCGTTTCGTTACAGGAAGGCATTCGACGAACGCTGGCGGGATATCGAGAGATGGGATGGCTCTGAAGAAGCGGGGTTGCCGCCACGTGCTGCGCACGCTAAAGCGTGCGCGCTACACAGCAGAGGGCGAGTCACTGTAGCGCGGGGGCTTTAGCCCCCGCGAGGGTAATCTGGACATGGACACGATGGTCGAGATCCCTAAAGCGCAGGAGCAGCTGTTCGACAAGCGGCAGTCCGCATGGGCGAAGTACTCCGCCCTCGTGGTGGGGCAGCCCGGATGGGCGGCGCTCCTGCGGTATGAGCTGGTGGTCATGCTGTCGCACAGCGTGCCGGGTGCGCTTGGATTGGCCCTGCGCCGGGCCTTTTATCCCATGCTCCTCGGTGCCTGCGGCCGTGGCGTCGTTTTCGGTCAGCAAGTCACGCTTCGTCACCCGCACAAGATTCGCATCGGATCCGATGTCGTTGTGGACGATCATTGTTTGATCGACGCCAAGGGAGGCGACAGCTCCGGCATTACCATTGGCAACGGGGTATTCGTCGGCAGGAACAGCATTCTGTCCTGCAAGAACGGCGCAATCGATATTGGAGACGGGGCCAACATTGGATTCAACTGCGAGATATTTTCGGCAGGTAAGGTAACCGTCGGAGCGAACGTGCTCATGGCCGCATACTGCTATCTCATCGGTGGCGACCACGACTTTTCCGACCACGCGCGTCCGGTCCTTCACCAGGGACGCTCTGCCCGAGGCGTAACGATTGGTGACGGAGCCTGGCTCGGAGCGGGGGCCAAAATCCTGGATGGCGTCTCGGTTGGCGCCGGGGCCATCGTTGGCGCGGGGGCGGTCGTTCGCGAGTCGGTGCCCGATCGAGCCATTGCCGCGGGTGTGCCCGCGCGCATCGTCGGGACGCGTGCATGAGTGAGCGGAGACTGAACGTTCTTCAGATCTGTGACCACCTCGGCTGGGAAGGCTCGAGGATGCACGGCGTGAAGCGGCTGTTCGCGTGGATGATTCCGAGGTTTGATCCCGCGAGATTCAACGTTTCGCTAGTGAGCCTGCGCAAGAAAGACCTTTCCGAGGAGACGCTCGATGCGCTGGGCGTCGACATCGCCTATCTCCACAAATCAAAGTTCGACCCGGCGACGTTACCGGCTCTGCTCAAGGTCATCGATCGCAAGCAGATTGATATTCTCCATTTGCACGGCTATGGGGCCACGACGTTTGGACGAATGGCTGCCGCCATGCGGCGTATTCCGGCGATCCTCCACGAACATGCCAACCTGACCGATACCCCATGGTTTCAAAAGGTGGCCGATCGGCTCCTGGAGCCGTACACGGATCTTGCGATTGCCGTGTCCCAAAGCACCGCACACTTCGTGATCAACGCCCGACTGGTATCACCTGAAAAGGTGAAAATTGTTTATCTGGGTGCTCCGCTGGACGAGTTCAGCCGTATTCGAGGATCGGAGGAGATCGCTCGAGCGCGAGAGGCACTCGGCCTTCGCATGGACGACTTTGTCATTGGGTCGGTGACACGACTGCACGACTCGAAAGGTAACTCCTACCTGGTGGACGCTGCCGCACGCGTTGTGGAAAAGCGGCCCCAGGCACGATTCTGCCTGATTGGTGAGGGTCCGCTTCGACCGGCTCTGGAATCCCAGGCCCGAGCGCTGGGACTCGGGAACCGATTCCTGTTTGCAGGATTCGTGCGAGATGTTGCGGGGGCGCTGGGAGCTTTTGATGTAAGTGTTTTTCCATCTTTATGGGAGGGAACGCCGCTCACCGTCTTCGAAACCATGGCGGCAGGACGGCCGATTGTGGCTACCGACGCCGACGGGCTTCGTGACGTGCTCGTCGACGGGCAAACCGCGTTGATCGTCCCCAAGCGCGATGCTGCAGCACTGGCCGAGCGTATGATCGATCTCATCGATCAACCTGCCGAACGGTCTCGCCTTGCCCAGGGTGCTCGCGATGCGGCCCGCCAGTACGACATTACGACCTTCGTCAGAAAAATGGAGCGTCTCTACACACTGCTCCACGATGTGTCTCGAGCGACAAACCGTCGGGGTGTTCTCGATGCCGACCTGTCGTTCCTGAGCGCAGGGGTTCTAGCGTGAGCGTCCGACCACCCTTGCCGAACGTCAGCGACAGTTCAAATGAGCTAGCGGTCCCTGTCAGGCTGTCGAAGGTCGATCCCGTTCACCTGGAACCCGTGCGGGCAGACGCATCGACAGTCGCGTTGGCACATCAGGCGAGGACGGTGCGACCGGGTGTCATCGCCGCGCTCGTGGTCGCTACGCTGTACGCAGGGCTGGGGCTTTCGGTTCAATTCCCGAAAGTGGCATTCGGACTCCAGAGCGACGAGTCCACGTATTACATGATGACCTACAGCCTCGCGCGCGATGGCGACTTGACCTATCGCCGTGCGGATCTGGAACGAGTGTGGCACGATTTCTCGAGTGGGCCATCAGGCGTGTTTCTCAAACGCGGCCGAGATCTGACGTTCTCGTTCGGAGGAGGTTTCCCCTTCGTTCACCTCGACAGCAGACCAGATACGGACGGGACGCGGTTGTACTATGGCAAGTCGCTCGCGTATCCCTTGTTCGCAGCGCCCTTCGTGGCCGTGCTGGGGACGAACGGCTTTGTCGTGTTTCATGCGCTACTCCTGGGCCTGATGGTGTGGGCCGGCTTTCTGTTCCTCCACGCCCGCTCGTCCTCAGAGGTCGCGTTGCTCCTTTCGACGGCCTTCATCATGGCGACGGTCGCACCGTCGTACGCAGTGTGGGTGACGCCGGAGCTCTTCAACCTTGCTGTCGTGCTGCTCGGCTACTTCTGCTGGCTCTACAAGGAAGTGGCCACAGAGGCGATTGCTCCACGATGGCATCGCTGGCTGCTGGGACGAGGCTCGGATGTGGCCGCGGCCGTCCTGCTCGGGCTGGCGACGGCCTCGAAACCAACGAACCTGCTCTTGATCGGCCCGCCGCTTCTGCTGATGGCCTTGCGGCGCCAGTGGCGCAATGCACTCGTCACTTCCGTGGCGTTCGCAGCCGTCGTGGGCGCTCTGTTTGGCCTGACGATGGCGATAGCCGGTGAATGGAATTTTCAAGGGGGCGACCGACGAACCTTCTACGGTGCCTATCCGTTCCAGACAGCTGCCCATACATTTGAAGCGACCGGCGCTGACAGGGCGACAGACCGTTTGCTCACCGAGATTGTGTTCAGCGGGGACTTCTGGACCGTGCTGTGGCACAACGCGTGGTGGTTCGTGGTCGGGCGCTACTCCGGTCTCTTTCCGTATTTCTTTCCGGCGCTGTTCGCGCTCGGGGCTTTTGCCGTCGTTCGACGGCGCACACCCTGGCAGTATCTGGTGCTTGGAGTGGCGCTCGCAGAAATTCTGCTGCTGCTCGTCACGATCCCCTACAACTATTTCGGCGGTGGGGGAGTGCTCGGCAATCGATATTTCATGACGACGTACGGTGTGTTTCTGTTTCTCCTGCCACCCATGACCTCAGTCGCTTGGGCGGTCGTGCCCTGGATCATCGGCGCGCTGTTCACCGCGCAAATCACCCTGAACCCGTTTTTCTCGTCGTTTTATCCCGCCGAGCACGCCAAACGTGGTCTCCTGCGTCTGCTCCCGATTGAATTGAGCCTGGTCAACGAGCTTCCGGTCAACACCGATCCCAAAAAGGCTCGAATCTGGTTCGGAGACCGTCCACGGTTCCAGATTTACTTCCTGGATGACAACGCGTACGACCGGGAAAAGAACAGCTTCTGGGTCAAAGGACAATCCCGAGCGGACATTCTGATCAAGAGCGCCGAACCCGCAGGGCACCTGGCGGTCACGCTTGCCAACGGCCCAATTCAAAACACTGTGACCGTCCGATCTATGGGCGCCGAGCACACAGTCGTGCTGCAGCCGCGCGAAGCGCGCGATATCATGCTCCCCATCGGTGAGGGCTTTCCTTATCAGGGCCGCTGGGTGTGGAGCGCATCAATCAGCAGCAGCAGCGGCTTCATTCCCATGTTCGCCGAGGGCGGACCCGACGTGCGCTTCCTCGGCATCATGGTCACGCCAGAGCTGGAACCGTAATAACGAAGCTGCGCACGCTAAAGCGTGCGCGCTACAAGAGCTGATAGGCGCCTCAACAACCGCCGAGCACGAAGTGCGAGGTACAGGTCGTGGGGGTGGGGCCCCACGACAAGCTGAAGAATGTCACGTATTGCCGTTCTCACGTCCAGCCCCCTGTTCGTCGAGGGTGGGCACCTTGTCATGGCGCGCGCGCTGGTCCGGGCGCTGCGGGAGGCAGGTCACGAGTCCGAGCTCGTTCTGACGCCACAAAACCGGTTTGGCCGGCAGGGCGCGGCGTATGTCGCGACGTGGCTGACCGACGCGGGAATGGGCCACAACGGTCAACGCGTCGATCAAGTCATCACGCTCCGATATCCAAGCTTTGCCGTCCGACATCCCGTCCATGTCTGTTGGCTCAACCACACGATGCGCGAATACTACGATCAGTGGGAAGCCTTCAGCGCCCCGCTCGGCTGGAAGGGCAGGCTCAAGGAAGGTTCGCGCCGGCAGCTCATTCACTGGGCCGACAGGTGGCTTCTCACGCGAAACGTGCGGAAGGTGTTCACGATTTCACGGACGGTTCAGATGCGGCTCGAACGGTGGGGAAATATTCCTGCCGAGGTTCTACACCCGCCACCACCGCAGCGGCCATACCGGTGCGACGAATATGGCAACTACATCTTTGCGGTCTCGCGGCTGGCCCCGCTCAAGCGGCTCTCGCTGCTGATTGAAGCGCTCGCGCGTCCAGAGGCTAATGATCTCATCTGTCTGATTGCGGGCGACGGTGAGGAACAACGCGCGCTCCAGCACGCCATCGAGACGCGAGGGTTGACGTCTCGTGTCCATCTGATTGGTCGCATCAGCGACGAGGAACTACTGAACCATCTTGCGCGGTGCCGTGCGGTGTGCTTTCCTCCGCAGGACGAAGACTATGGGTTCGTGACGGTCGAGGCCTTTGCGTCGCGCAAGCCGGTCATCACGTGTACCGATAGTGGTGGGGCGGCGGAGCTCGTGAGTGACGGTGTCAACGGACGTGTGGTTTCCCCGCGCCCCGAAGCGCTCGCGCTGGCGCTGCGAGACTTCATGGACAATCCAGCGACAGCCCGTCGGCTCGGCGAAGCGGGGTATGATCAGGTAGCCAAAATGACCTGGGAAGCTGCGCTCAAGCAATTACTGTTGGTGTAGCGTCCAGCCTCCGCCTTCGCGGAACGCTTCGGCGGACCGCCGTAGCCTTAGCGGAGGCTGGTCAGCCGGACGAAGTGATTCCACCATGGCATACCGATCACCTCTCGAAGCACGACTCGCAAAGAAGACGACGAAGGCCATCACCGATTTCGGCTTGATCGATAACGGCGATCGAATCATGGTGGGTCTGTCGGGCGGGAAAGACAGCTGGGCCCTCATGCAGATCCTCGATGTCCTGCGGCAACGCGCACCCGTGGACTTCACGGTGGTAGCCGTCAATGTCGATTCCGGCTACGAAGAATACCGCCACGACGAGATCGAGCGAGCGTGTCGCGAACGTGCGTGGGAATGCGAGATCGTGCACACGTCAATCGGAGCGACGATGGACAAGCTGCTCGATGCTGACGCGACACCCTGCTCCCTTTGTGCAAGGCTGCGGCGTGGCGTCTTGTATCGTCTGGCCTCAAAACATGGCGCCACCAAGATCGCGCTCGGGCACCATGCGGACGATTTCATCGAGACACTCCTGCTGAACCTGTTCTTTGCCGGTGCGCTCAAGGCCATGCCGGCCCGGCTCGTGTCCGACGATGGTGCACACATTGTCATTCGACCATTGGTGTACACCGGTGAAGACGAATGCCGCGCGTACGCACAGGAATCGAATCTGCCGGTAATCGGTTGCTGCTGCCCGGCATGCGGTGACTTCAGCTTGCAGCGGCAACGCATCAAGCGCCTGCTGATCGACCTCGAACGCGAGCACCCCGGCGTGAAAAGCTCAATGCTCAAAGCGATGAAGAATGTTGCCCCCCGCCACCTTCTGGACACGAGGCTGAATCCCATCGCCGAATCGAGCGACGTGCTGGCGAGGGTCCCTGCCGACACGCCGGCAATTGTACCGCTGCTCCAAATTCAGCGGTAGGCTTTGGGCATAAAGCCCAAAGCCCAGAGCCGAAAGCCCACTGAATGCGTGCCGTCGTTCAACGCGTCACGTCCGCCAGCGTCACCGTTGAAGGACGGGCCATCTCACGAATCGGTCGAGGCCTGCTCGTGTTTCTTGGCATCGAGCAGGGCGACAACCAGTCTGATCTCGAGTACGTGGCGGGTAAGGTCCGCGACCTTCGCATCTTTGCCGACGAGCAGGGCAAAATGAATCGCTCCGTGGCAGACGCGGGCGCCTCAGTCCTCGTCGTCTCGCAATTCACGCTCTCGGCGGATTGTCGTCGCGGTCGGCGTCCGTCGTTTGATGCCGCCGCCCCACCGGCTGTGGCCCGCGCTATGTACAGAGCGTTCGTCAGCTTGCTCCGATCGACGGATTTGCCTGTACAGACCGGTGAGTTTCAGGCCATGATGCAGGTTGAGCTGACCAACGACGGCCCTGTCACCATTCTGCTCGACAGCCGTAAGGCCTTTTAGAAAGCCATCAGCCGCGTCCGCGGAGGGTCCTTGACGGATCGACAACATTGGGTCTTGAGCACGATCGTCATTCTTCTCATAGGAACAGCGATGCCGGCGTTGGCGCAGCAACGGCCGCTCGTGACCGAGGATCCCGAGGTGATTGGTGCTGGACGGATGCTGCTCGAAGGGGGAGTCACCCACGGACGAGACGTATTTCTGCCGGCGTCCGGGCTTCACGGTGACGTGACCACGATCCCGGAGCTTGGCGTCTCCATCGGGCTGGGCTCGATCGTCGAGGCCCAGATCGATGGTCCGGTGTGGCAGCGGATGCATGTGACAGACCGCGAGCCGGGACCGCTCAGCCATCTGCTCGATTTCAGCGGCGACGACACGGGAAGCACCGGCGATGTGGTTGTCGGGACCAAGGTGCGACTTTTCGGAGAGACCACAGGTCGACCTGCCATTGGGCTGCGGATGGCGACAAAACTACCGAACGCATCGAACGAAAGCGGATTGGGTCTGGATACGATCGATTTCCATTCGGCTCTTCTGCTGGGCAAGACCGTCAGATCCGTCCGGGTCGTCGGAAATTTTGGCCTTGGAATTTTGAGCGACCCCACGAACGGGACCCGGCAGAACGATGTCTTCACGTACGGCCTGTCGTTGGCTCGGGCGTTGACCAATCAGTTCGAGGTCGTGGCTGAAGTCAACGGCAGGGTCAACACCCGCTCGGACAACACTCCGCCGGGCACCGAAAGCCGATCGCTCGTGCGCGTGGGGGCGCGCTTTACTCAAGCGACCGTTCGGCTTGACGGGGCGCTCCTTCTGGGCCTCACGTCACGCGACCCATCCTGGGGCTTTACGATGGGCGCGACCTACGTGTTCAACGCGATCACGGTGCCCTAGAAGAGCTGCGAAATCGGGTCGTAGGGCGGGCCTTGCTTTACAGGCCCGCCTGGAGCCGGGTCCAAAGAGCAGGACCCGGCCTACGTACTGTAATTTCGCACCGCGCAGAGAATCCTAGACAGTCACCGGTTCATAGAAGCTTCGGAGCGCGTCGAGTTCAGCCGAGAGGCGTGTCGATGTCCATCGCAACTCTCTCGCCAGAATCTCGGCACAGGCGCCCGCAATCGCCTTGCCCGGATGCCCTGCGGTCCCGAGCATCGTTCGTCGCACCACGACGTCAACCAGCGTACGGGCCATCTCGTGGCGCGCGGCGTGAACGACCTCAGCTAGAAGCACGGGCTGCGCGGGTGCGACCGGTGTGCGCAACGTGGCATCCTGGTTTGCCAGCGCCACGATGGCTCCGCAGCCGGTGCCGTGCGTTGCGACCAGGTGTTGAGCCACCAACGGTTCGAGCCAACTTCCTCCATGATCGCGAACAAGATCCGTGACGAGATTGGCACCTTCTGCCGGCACGCCTGGCAACGGCACGACGCTCGTGCGACACGGGTTGGCCGGCCGTCCCAACTTGCCCACGACCACATCCACGGCCCGCTCGGCCAGCAGCCGCGCCGTCGTATATTTCACGCTGACCATCGTCACCAATCCGTTGAGGCCGTCGCGGCTGTGGTCAAGGACTTGCGCCTCCCCCTGCAGAGTCAGGCGGCCGTTGCGCCGCATGGCCGGGACGATGCCGCGATGGACCATCGTGACTTCGTCGCATCGCAGGTTCAGATGCGGGAAGGTCGCATTGACCTCGCCCACGAAACCCGCCAGCTCATCCTGATCCACATGCCGGTCGTCAGGATCGTCGTTCGCCTCTGACTCGCCGGTGCCAATCAAGCCGCGAGCGTGCCATGGCGCGAGCACGAGCGCCCGACCTCGGGGATTCGACTGCACGAGCGCGGGACCGGTCGCTTGACGGCTGGTCACCAGGTTCATCGCCTTCAACAGCAGCATGTCCCGATCCAAGCCGCAGGCGGACATCACTGTTCGTGCCCAGGGCCCTGCGGCGTTGAGCGTCATGCGCGCGCGAATCTCGAAAGGCTCGCTTCGACCCTCGATATCGCGTGCGGACACTCCAACGACCGTGTTCTCGCGCAACAGTGGTGCCAGCGCCTCGACATAGTTGACCAGCGCGGCGCCCTGCGACTCGGCGGCGAGAGCAAACGCAAACGTGAGACGCTCAGCGACGGGCATCTGATAGTCGTACCAGAGCGCACCACCGCTTGCGCCTTCGAGATCGAGGTCGGGAGCGAGCCGACGGCATTCCGCGAGCGAAATCACCCGCCCGGCGGGTAAGTGGAGGTCCGGACGCAGCCCGACATTCCGGTCGCGTCCGATCCACGCGTCAATGGCAAACGCGGTGGCGTACGCGGCTCGGCTGCGTGCGAGGGTTCCTGTTGCCGGCGTCAGAAACGGGAGAGGGGAGACGAGGTGAGGAGCAATTCGCGCGAAGGTGTGCCGTTCGACCACCGACTGGCGCATGCGGGGAATGTCGCCGTGCTGAAGATACCGAAGCCCGCCGTGGACGGTCTTGAGATGGTTGAACGAGGTAGCGCCTCCAAAATCGCCACGGTCGACGAGCGCTACTGACAGACCACGTTGCGCCGCGTCATATGCGGCGATCAGGCCGGAGATGCCACCGCCAATGACCAGCAAATCATGTTCGATGTCGGTTAGACGGCTGAGGTCGCGACGCATTCTTGAATTCTGTACCCTGTATTCCGAATTCTGTCTCGTGAATTCTGAATTATAGTTCTCCCGGTGCCTCACGCTTCTGACAACGACATCACGACTGCGGCGGTTCGCGCCTACTGGAACGTTCGGATCCACGACCTGGAAATCACGAAACATCCGGTCGGCTCTCCCGCCTTTTTTTCGGATCTTGACGAGTACCATTTTGACAAACTGCATCACCTTCTACGGTTGATCCCGTTCACAGCAGTACGCCAATCGGCAAGTCCTCGAGGTCGGGTGCGGGGCAGGAACCGATCTGGTGCGGTTTGCACAGCATGGTGCTCACGTCACTGGCGTCGATATTGCCGATTCTGCCATCAGGCTCGCCCGCGCGAATTTTGAACAGCGTCGGCTGAACGCGAGTCTTATAGTCGCAGATGGAGAGCGGCTGCCGTTTGTCGAAGGCGCATTCGACCTCGTCTATGCTCATGGGGTCGTGCAGTACACCGCGGACGGCCGACGTTTGGTGGAGGAGTGCCGCCGGGTGTTGAAACCCGGGGGCCACGCTATTTTTCAGGTATACAACCGATTGTCATGGTTGAACGCCTTATCTATGGTCATGAAGGTGGACCTCGAGCATGCCGATGCGCCCGCCCTCCGGAAGTACAGCATGGCGGAGTTTCGATCGTTGCTGAGTCAGTTTTCGCGTGTCCGGCTGATTGCAGAACGTTTCCCCGTGAAATCGCGACTCCACGGCGGTTGGAAGGGAGCGTTGTACAACGGCGTATTCGTCGGTGCGTTCAACCTGTTGCCGAGAGCCTGGGTGAGACCGCTCGGCTGGCACCTGTTGGCGTTTTGCGAGCGCTGACATGTCGCGACCGGCCGGCCTTCGCGTCGTCAAATCGCACGCGTACGGCAATGACTTTCTGCTCGTTCCACGCGCTGATGTCAGCACGCTGAATCTCCCGGCGCTGGCCCGCCGGATGTGCCACCGCAACCAAGGTGTGGGCGCCGACGGCCTGATCCTCTACGAGGTGCTGGAGGATCGCTTGCGGATGAAACTGTACAACGCTGACGGAAGCGCCTCGGAGATTTCGGGGAACGGTGTACGGTGTCTGGCCGCCTATGCGCTGGACCAGCGACTCATTGCACGCCCGGCGGCTGATGGGCGGGAGGTCACCATTGAGACCACGGCGGGTATCAAGACTCTCGAGTTGATCGAGAGCTTGCAGGGTCGCTGGACGTTCCGTGCAAGCATGGGCGCGCCAAGCGGAATCAGACAGGTCGACCTGGATGTGGGTGGAGAGCCTGTACGGGCGGTCGTTCTTTCGGTCGGCAACCCTCAATGCATCCTGCTCGAACCGCTCGACCACACGCGTCTCGTCACCCTGGGCCCCGCGCTTGAACGTCACGACGCTTTTCCAAACCGCACCAACGTCGCGTTCGTTGACGTGCAGACGCCTCAACGTCTTCGGATTTTGATCTGGGAGCGGGGCGTCGGCCCGACCGCTGCCTCCGGCACGGGTGCCTGCGGGTCGGCGGTTGCAGCCATGACGTACGGCGGAGCCGATCGAACGGTGGATGTGGAGTCCCCGGGAGGCGTGCAGCGCGTCGATTGGCGCGAGGACGGCCTTTACCTGACCGGGTGGGCGGAGATTCTGTTCGAAGGACGATGGGTGGCAGAATCCGCCTAGATCTTGACGAATGGAACTTGCAACGCGCGCCACTCGTGCCGGTCGGAGGGACGTGACTAGCGTCGCGCTCGCCCGGGGCGCGAGGGGGTTGCGGCTTCGATTTCTGCAATTGCGGCCGTGACACGGGCCTCGACACCCTCGAGGTCCCGTTGTGCGGCCGCGTACTCACCCCGAGCGACAGCCGCGCTCGCTTTTTGCACCGCCGCTCTGGCGGGCGCGAGCACGTTCTTCGTTGCGGTAATCGTCCGCCGGGGCGCACGGTTCGATTCGGCCAGCGTGACGCGACGATCCGCCCGCGCGAGAAGCGCGTTGAGATCGGCCAGCGCCCGCTCGACCTGGCCTCGAACGGTCGCACGCTGCTCTGACGCCTGCTTGGCCGCGTTCTGGGCGCGGTCACGGCTCTCCAGCGCATAGTTCAAGGCGCTGCGATAGTCGCGCTGGGTCACGGCGTCGCGCGACTGTTTCAGCGCTGTGACAGCGGCTGTCAGTTGCTCGCCGGCGTACTCGTCGGCGCCGGCGGCGCGGGCGGCGTCAATGGCCCCTTGCGCCTGGTCCATTTCCTTGTTGGGGGGTTCCGCGCACGCCGAAAGCAGCAGCGCCGCAGCAATCACGACGGGAATACGAGCCAGCATCAGGAAAGGTTCTACGGTTCAACCCTAGTGAGTATATGTCAGATGTTGCGAGGGTCGCGTCGTGGCTCCGTGAAGCGCGCGCGGTAGTCGTCATTACGGGTGCAGGCATGTCGGCCGAAAGCGGCGTGCCTACGTTTCGCGGCGCCGACGGACTCTGGCGATCATTTCGTCCGGAAGACCTGGCGACTCCACAGGCGTTCGCCCGCGATCCCGAACTGGTCTGGAATTGGGATTCTCGATTCCCCGATTATCTGCTCCTTACGCAAAATGTCGACGGACTGCACACGCGGGCCGGCAGCCGGCGCCTCGTGCCCGCCATCGAGGCTGCTTTGTGAGGGAAATTGCCCCGCACGATCGACCACGCGAGAAGCTGGTACGTCTCGGTGCCGCTGGACTTGGGGACAACGAGCTCCTGGCCGTCGTGCTTGGCAATGGGGCGCGACAGACCGATGCCTTGATGGTGGCCAACGCCATTCTCGAAGCAACGGGTGGCCTGCATGGCGTGGCTCGCACCGGTCACGACGATTTGCGCCGGGTCCACGGTGTGGGTGCCGCCAAAGCCGCCCAGGTCCTGGCCGCAATCGAGCTCGGTCGCCGCACGCTCGTCCGTCGTCCTGGCCAGCGGAAGCCGTTTGCGTCGCCGCGGGAGCTCGCGACCTATCTATTGCCGCAGTTCGGGGCGCGGTCGGTCGAACAGTTCGGCGTCGTGCTGCTGGATACGAAACATCGTCTGCTGCGCACCACGCTCGTTTCGGTCGGAACGCTCGATTCGAGTCCTGCCCATCCCCGGGAAGTGTTCCGCGAAGCCACAGCGGCGTCGGCGGCGGCCGTCGTCCTGTTCCATAACCATCCCTCGGGGGATCCGACGCCCAGCGACGACGATGGCGAGCTCACAGGACGACTCATCGAGGCGGGCCGCATTATTGGAATCCGGGTGCTCGATCACATCATCCTGGCCGACACGAAGTACTACTCTTTCAAGGAGGCTGGCAGACTTTAGATCTTTAGGCTGTGTCGGACGTCGCGCAGGCCTTTAGGCCTGCCACTATGGCCGTGCGAGGATGACGTCGAGAATAACCGGACGTCCTGCGCGCAAGTGATCCAGGCCCCGACCTAGCGCAGGCATGACCTCTTCGGGATTCTCAATTCGCTCGCCCACGGCATCGACAACTGCCGCGAGCAGGTCATAGCGAGGTGCCGGCTCCAAATCGACACCGACGAAACGGTTGCCCCGGACAGAAAAGCCCGTCGGATACGCGTTCCTCAAAGGAGTTTTTGTCGCGTTGTAGCACCCGTTGTTGAAGATCACCACCAGAATGGGAGCGTCGTTCGTTCGACTTGCCCAGAGCGCGGCCAGGGGTTCCCCGAACACAAACGATCCGTCTCCCACGAGCAAGACGACGGGACGATCGGGCAGCGCCAGCTTGACGCCAACCGCTCCCCCCAGTCCCCAGCCCAACCCCGACCCTCCGCTGCCGAATATGGTGCCAGGTTCGTTCAAATCCAGATATCGCCAGAGCGTGAGACTGCTCGTCACTGTCTCGTCGACGAACACGCAGTCTGGTCGTTCGCGTTGGAGCTGGCCCAGACAGGAACAGAGCCACTCAACCGCGATCGGGCGTTCGCTGCGCACCGCCTGCGCCGAGGCCTCGCGAGCCTCGCGTCGCTGATGGTGGGCCGCGGCGAACTGTGCACGGCGATTCTCGATGCGCTGGCGGACTTTGTCAGTCAAGAGGCTTTCGGCGTGGTCGGCAATGAGCTCCAGCGCACGTGAAGTATCGGCGCGCACAGGAAGGGTGACCGGAAAATTCCACAGCGGAATGCGATCTTTGACCGGATCGAGATCGATCTGCACGATGGCTGCATCGGCGCGTGGCCGCGTTTGCGTGGGGATGTACGGGACGTCGTGATCGAGCACGAGGAGAAGGTCGGCTGATTCGAGCAGGGGACTCGGTTGGAAGCCCTGGTGCAACACGTGGGTCGTTGGAAAGTTGTTCCGCTCCCGCCGTTCGACGACCGGCAGCGCGAGCAACTCGGCGAGCCGAACGAGGGCTTCAAAACCCCGGCGGCTGCGACCGGTCGTCGCGGTGAGCACCAGCGGATGTTCGCTTCGCACGAGTCGGTCGGCAACTTCCCGCAGCGCATCGGGATCTCCAGCACCGAGACGAACCGGCGGAACCTGGTCGCGGCTGAAGAGGGCCACCTCGCCAGGCTCGGACATGAGCACCTCGCGTGGCAAGGTCAAATAGACCGGACCAGGCGGATCGCTCGCAGCAATTTGAAACGCACGAGCCACAACCTCTCCAATCTGCTCCGACCGCCGCAGCTCGTACTCCCATTTCACAAAGTTTCGGACGATGCCGTGCTGGTCGAACTGTTCCTGGAGCCAGTGGATGTGTGTGTCGCGTGTACCTCGCTGGCGCGGATCTGCCGTGTACGGTGTACGTCCGGCACAGATGAGCACAGCGGCTCGCCCGCGTTGGGCATCGTGCAGAGTCCCACCGAGATTTTGAGTTCCCACGTCGACATGGACGAGCACGGCCTGTGGCTGGCCCGTTGCCGCGTAGTAGCCGTGCGCTGCCGCCAGCGCGACGACCTCGAACAGGCACAGCACCGTCCGCGGGACGGGCTGACCCAGCTGATCGAGCTTCGAGAGCGCCTCCTGGATTGGGAACGTGTCGGTGCCGGGGTTCAGAAAAAGGCACTGGACGCCTTGGACAACCAGTGCCTGAATGTAGGCTTCGGCCGTTTCCGCAGCAGGTCGTGCCGCGGGCTGCAACCCACTCTCGGGTTGATTCGCTGACTGGACTTTCGTTTCCATAAGCCCACCACCAACCTAAGACGGCTTTCACCACAGAGGTCACGGAGGTCACAGAGCTATTTGGTTTTTGATTTTCTCTGTGTTCTCCGTGTCCTCTGTGGTGAAGTCGGGTTTTCCGCAAGCTTTTCTCAAAACGCCATGAGATACGTCATCTTGGCCACGAACGCGCGGTCCAGCAGGTTGCCTGTTCGCTCGTCACGACGTTCGTTATAGACGAGAAAGATGTCGCTGAGAGGTCGATGAATGATATTGAACCGCAGGTTCGAGCTCCACTGCTCGGAGTCGGTGTTGTACTGCAGGAGAGCGTTGAGAAACATCTTCGTGTTGAAGTTGTAGTTCACACGCCCGGTGATCAGCGTCGACACGAAGTCGCCGGTGGACAGGGTAATGTCGTTGATCTGAACGCCCATCGCCACATTGAAGTGCTCGTTCAGACGCACGGTCGGGCTCACGGTGTACCCGCGGCGGTATCCATCGTAGAACTCACCGGTGGAAAACCGGCTGTTGACTGAAACCCGGGCAGCGCTATTGGTATTCCAGAAGATGAAATACTCGTTGAATTGATAACGACCCGGGTTGACGCGGATGCCGCGTGCGGTGTTCACAGGAAACGGCGTCCGAACGACCTCCGTGTTGGGGTTGACACCCAATTCCATGTTCGAGCCGTCTTGAAACGTCAACGGAAAATGAAAATCCTGGTAACGGGATTCGAGTCCACCACTGTTCTGTCGGGTGAACATGTCGAACTGCCAGTGCGGCCGTATTTCACGGATCCACTTCGAGAGCGACTGCGGACGGAACGCGCGGGCGACGAAGGCAAACGAGTTGTCCACACCTTGTCGCGGCACGAACCCCATTTCGTCGTTGAATCGTTCGCCGATACCGTCGAATCGTCCGCGAAACGTCCAGCGCCTGTCCTGATAGTTGGCGCTGGCCCGGGTGGCGTAGTCGCGCCCCCGGCCGGGAACCGCGTAGCGCGGTGAGAACGATTTCGCCACGTATGTGTTGAAGCTGAAGAAGCCGAAGCGGAAATTCGCATCGATGCCGGCCACGCGATTGTAGCGCGGACCATTTTCTTCTTTGTTGAGCAGGATGCCGCCAATATCCGAGTTGGCCAGTATGTCGCTTCGCAGTCGCACGGCCGTGAAATTCGTCGCCGGTGACAACCCCTGCTCTCGCTGCTGCACGTTCAACACGCCGAGTGAGTACCGACCCTGTCGTCCGGTTAACCGTGTGCCAGCCAGAATCGGTATGGCGTCGCCGTCCTCCGAGAGCCCAATGGTCCGACTGAAGAACAGTCGCATATCCTGTGACGCGTTCTGCCGTGTCGCGGTCCCACCCCCGCCCCCGCCCCCTGTGCCAAAACCGGCGAAGCCTCCGCCGAACTGGAAGATGCCGGAGTTCTCGAGAAAGAAATCGCGCTTCTCCGGGAAAAACAGGCTGAAACGCGACAGATTGATCTGCTGCTCGTCGGCCTCGACCTGCGAGAAGTCTGTATTGATGGTCGAGTCCCAGGTCAGACCGCTCGCCACGCCGTACTTGATGTCCACGCCGGCATCGAAGTCACCGTCGGGGCCCAATCTCGCGCTCGTGGCCGAGCTGCCCAATGCGTACGGTTTGACACGAAGGTCGCGACCCGGGCGCAGCCCACGCATGCCCTCGAGCGCTCCGGCAAGCGAGACCTGCTGAATGTCATAGATTCGCGGCAGCGGTGCCCAGTAGCTGTCCTCATTCAGCCGGCGCACTTTCCGCTCGAAATTGACACCCCAGACCTGGATATCCTCGGTGCCGAATCGCAGCGTGCGGAACGGAATCCTGATTTCCGCAATCCATCCAGCTTCCGTGATCCGGGCCGCGACGTCCCAGATCCCATCCCAGTTGGCATTGTTCTCACGGCCCTCGTTGACCATCTGGGCATCCCATTTCGCCCCGGCGGGATTGATGGCGAACTGGTAGCCGTTCCGCTTGTCGTGAAAGCTGTCGAGGATGACGAGAAAGGCGTCGCCGGTCGCGGTGTTGAAGTCTTTCTTCAGGTCGTTGACGATGATTCGGCTCGGCTCATCGTCTTTTGCCAAAACGCCGAAATAGAGGGCGTCGCCGTCGTAGAGCACGCGCACTTCCGTGTCATAGGTGGCGGGCTCTCCTTCACGGGGCTCGTTCTGGGTGAAATTGCGCGCCGTCGGTGCTTCACCCCACGCGGGGTCATCCAACGTGCCGTCGAGGATGATCCGCCCGGCGGTGCGCACGGCCTGGAGTTGTTGTCCCTGACCTGCGGTAGCGTTGGGGATTTGCGCGGTGCCCTGAGCCTGGGGCAACTGGCGGGCACCGGGGAACACGGAGACAATGAATACAGCCACCGCCCATCGGGTGGCACAGTGAACCACAGTCAGCTCCCAGCAGGGATTCCAGCCTGTATGCGAAACCGGACTGACACGGTAACAGACGCGCCGTACGGGAACAAGATCCGAGTCACGACAGTTGGGCTTTGAGTGCGCGAAAGGCGTCCAGCATTTCTCGGTACGAAAAGTTGGCATTTCGACCGCTCGGGTTTGGCAACACGAACACTGTCGCCGAACCCAGTCGCTCCGTCTGAAGGCCCAGACCACGGAAGGCGGCCTTCGGAAAAAGCGATCGAAACAGGGTCACGCCCACTAGCGCGACGAACTCTGGCCGCAGGCGCTGGATCTTCGCAACGAGCGCGCGGCGCCCGCCGTGGAAGTCCGATGGTTCGAGCTCCGAAATTCCTGCGGTGGCCCGGCCTACGAGATTGGTGATGCCGAATCCCCATTCCGGAAGACGGGCATCGCTCGTCCAGTTGATCGGTTCTGACACGAGCTGCGACTCGAACAGGAGTTTCCAGAAGCGGTTCGAGTAGCCGGCAAAGTGATGACCAACCGCAGCCGAGCGCAGGCCGGGATTGATCCCGACGAACAGGACGCGCACGCCGGGCCGCATGACATCACGAAGTGCGTGCGCAGGTCGACGAGCCGGCCGTGGGCGCAAGTTGTCAACCGCCATGACAAATTATAGAGTTCAGGCCATGACCGTGTTGGACACTCGTTCAGGATGGACGAAGGCTGAGGCCGAGCGGTGAAGCTCCTCTACTTCGACTGTTTCTCGGGCGCCGCCGGCGACATGATTCTCGGCGCGTTGCTGGATGCCGGTCTGCCGCTTGACGAGCTGCGACGTGTGGTCGGTCCCTTACTTCCCGGTGGCGCGGACGTGATCGCGGAGCGGGTGCTCAAGTCAGGGATCGCGGCAACGAAATTTCGTTTGATTGACAACGGTACCAGGTCGCAGTCCGAACGCACTGATGGGGATCGGCACCACGACGATGGTCATCACCACTCCCACGGCCACAGTCACGGCCCCAGGGATCACAACCATGAGCCACATCATCACGATGCCACACACCCCGAACATGCGCATCGCACCGTGGCGGAGATTCATCAACTCATCGATCGGTCCGGATTGTCGGAACCGGCAAAACATCGGTCGCGTGCCCTGTTCGACCGACTCGCGGAAACCGAAGCGGCTATCCACCAGATGCCGATCGAACGAGTGCACCTGCACGAGGTGGGCTCGCTTGATTCGATCGTCGATATCGTCGGCAGCGTCTTTGGTCTCGAGTGGTTCCATGCCGATCGAATTGTGAGCTCGCCCTTGAATGTGGGGGGAGGCTCCGTCCGCTGCGCACATGGGGTCATGCCCGTCCCCGCGCCGGCGACGTTACGGCTTCTGCAGGGCGCACCGGTATACTCGAGCGGTCACGAGGTCGAGTTGGTCACGCCGACTGGGGCGCTGCTCGTGGCCGGACATGCAGGCGCATGGGGACCGATGCCGGCGATGACGGTTCAAGCCAGCGGATACGGGGCGGGTGATCGCGACCTTTCCGACCGTCCCAACGTCCTGCGCGTGGTGGTCGGCGAGGCGGCTGTCGATGCCACGATCGAGCCATTGCTCGTGCTCGAGTGTGAAATCGACGACATGAATCCCCAGCTGTTCGGCATGGTCATGGACCGATTGCACGAGGCCGGCGCCTTTGACGTGTTTTTCACGTCGGTCCATATGAAGAAGAACCGGCCGGGCACGTTGATCACGGTGCTGGCCCCGCCGGACCGGCGCGAGGCGCTTGGTGCCATCATCTTCCGCGAAACCACCACAATTGGTCTGCGCTGGCACACGGCGGAGCGCGAACGTCTCGATCGTGAGATCGTGCAGGTTCAGACGCCTCACGGGGCAGCCCGTGTCAAACTGGCGCGACGTGCGGGGGCTGTCATCAATGCTGCACCAGAATTCGACGACTGTGCTCGCCTCGCCGCGGGTGCCGGCGTGTCGGTCAAGGACGCTCATGCGCTGGTGATGAAGGCCTATCTGGATCAAAAGGCCTGAGCCAAGCAACCAGCGGCAGCCCAAAGGCTCTTTACCACGGAGGTCAGGAAGGTCGCAGAGTCTTTTGGTTTAATCTCTGTGTCCTCCGTGACCTCTGTGGTGAACTGGGTCTTCCGAGGGTGCGATGTCCCGCTTCTACATCACAACCGCCATCGACTATGTCAACAGCCGGCCGCACCTTGGCACGGCTTACGAGAAGATCACGGCCGACGTGATCGCACGCTACAAGCGCCTATCCGGAATCCCGACGCATTTCCTGATGGGAAACGACGAATTCTCACAGAACGTGTTCCGCCGCGCGAAAGAGTTGGGCCTGGATCCATTGGCGTACTGCGACCAGATGGAGCAGGTGTTCCGCGATGTCTGGGCGCGGCTCGATATTTCCTTTGATGACTTCATCCGTACGACACAGCCGCGGCACCGGACTGCTGTCATAGCGCTCGTGCACCGAGTTCGGGAGCGTGGCGACATCTACGAAGGCTTTTACGAGGGTTGGTACTGCGAATCCTGCGAGGCATTCAAGCAGGAGAAGGACCTCGAAGACGGGCTGTGTGCCGTCCACGGAAAGAAGCCGGAGTGGATCAAGGAGAAGAACTACTTTTTTCGACTGTCCAAATACCAGGAACCCCTTCTGGCCTTCTACCGCGAGCATCCGTCCTTTCTCCAGCCGGATATTCGCCGGAACGAGATTCTTCGGCTCATCGAAAGCGGTCTCGAAGACATCTCCATCAGCCGTGCCGGCCAGTTGTGGGGCATTCCGATGCCGTTCGATACCGGGAGCGTCGTGTACGTCTGGTTCGACGCTCTCACGAACTACATTTCGGCTGTCGGCTACGGCGTAGACGACGAGCGGTTCCACAAGTGGTGGCCGGTGGACGTGCACGTCGTGGGTAAGGACATCACTCGTTTTCACGGCGTGATCTGGCCGGCCATGCTTCTCAGCGCCGGACTGCCGCTGCCCCGGCAGGTGTTCGGGCATGGCTGGGTACATTTCAAGGGCCAGAAGATGAGCAAGTCGCTCGGCAACGTGGTGGACCCACTGGATGCCGTCGACAAATTTGGCCCCGACCCCCTGCGCTTGTACCTGACCAAGGAAATTGCTTATGGTCAGGACGGCGATTTCTCGTGGGAGCGGTTCGAGGAGCGATACAACGTCGACCTCGCAAACAATCTGGGCAACCTGGTGAGTCGGGTGGCCGCCATGGTCGACCGCTACCAGCACGGCCAATTGAGACCGACCACCTCCGCAGCCGAACGCCTCCAGGAGCTGACCAGGTCCAGCGTCGCCGAGTATCGAACAGCAATGGATCGCTACGCCCTTCACGAGGGGGCAGCCGCAATCTATCGCATTGTCGATGCGACCAACGAGTACATTGCGGCAACCGAGCCGTGGACGCTCGCACGCGACCAGGCCAATCGCACGCGGCTGAACGACGTGCTCTATAGGGCGGCCGAGGCCGTGCGCATCGTGGGGGCGCTGCTGTTGCCCATCATGCCGAAGTCGGCAGGCGAAATTCTCCGCCGCATGGGCGAGGAGCGCGATGTGACTTCGCTCGGGCTGGCGAGCGCGACCGACTGGGTGACCGATCGCGTACGCCACATCATCAAGGGGCAGGCGCTCTGGCCACGGCTCGAGGGATCGACGGCTCTTCCCGTTCAGGAAAGGAATGCAGACCAGATGTCTCCAGACAGTTCAAAACCTTCTACCGACGCACGGCCGGCCGAACCAACACCGGCGGCGCCACCGCCGGTTGCGGCGGACACGCGATTGTCGATCGACGAGTTCCTGAAAGTCGAGCTGCGAACCGCCAGGATCATGGGCGCGGAACGTGTGCCCAACTCGCGCAAGCTGGTGAAGATTGACGTGGACTTGGGTGCAGAACGCCGCACGATCGTGGCGGGGATTGCGGAGGCGTATGAACCGGACACGCTGGTGGGCCGATCGGTCGTGATTGTCGCGAATCTCAAACCGGCCAAGCTGATGGGCATCGAATCCAATGGGATGTTGCTTGCGGCCTCCGCCGAAGGTGGAAAACCGATGTTGCTGCAGATTGACGGGGATGCAGCGCCCGGCACGAGGGTGCGGTAACGCTAGGCTTTGGTCTCCAGGCTTTGTGCGGCAGGAAAAAGTCGGGGAGTTTCATGGGATGCAAAAGCGGCTTCGTCGTGACGTTCACATTAGCAGCGACTATCGGCCATGCCAGCGCAGGGGCTCAAGCGCCTGTCAAGGAACAGACGATGGTGTCGGCCGTGTTGCCCATCTGGCAGATGATCGAACGGTCCATGATAGGTGTTGCCGAGGCCATGCCCGAAGACAAGTGGTCGTTCGCCCCGCGCGACGGGGCGTTCACAAACGTCCGCACGTTTGGCGAACAGATCAAGCACGTGGCGTGCGGGAACTTCGCGTTCTTCCAGGAAATCGAGCAGAAGACCCCTCCCGTCGGGTGCGAAAAAGGCGGGCCCGACCCCGCGCGCACGAAGGCTGAGCTACTCACGTACCTGCGTGAATCGTTTGCGTATGCCACCGGGGTCATGAAGCGTATGACGCCAGCCAATGCCCTCGATCCGGCAGGTGGGCCGTATGGTGGGCAGAGTACGCGGCTGGGCCTGACAACGCTTGCGGTCTGGCATGCCTCGGATCATTATGGACAGCTGGTCGTCTATCTGAGGATGAACGGAGTGGTGCCGCCGGGGAGTCAGTAGGAGAAGCGCATGAACAGACGACAACAAGTCCGGGCAATCCTTCTCACAGTGCTCGTGGCGACTGCCACCACGGGGTGCCGCTCCGGCAGCGAGACGTCGGCACCGACCGTTGAAGAGGCGAAGCAGTTTGTCGGCGCGGCCGAGGCGCGCCTCGACGTGCTCGCGAAGAAGGCGAACCGTGCCGACTGGGTTCAACAGAACTTCATTACGGTTGACACGGAGAAGATGTCGGCGGACGCGCAAAGCGATTCGGCTGCTGCCGTGACCCAGCTGGCTCTCAGTGCAAAGCGGTTCGAAAGCCTGTCGCTTCCTCCGGACGAAGCCCGCAAGCTCAAATTGTTGACGCTCCAACTTGCGGCCCCGGCGCCAAGTGACGCCAAGGAGCGAGAAGAGCTGACCACGATTGGCGCGTGGCTCAACGGCGAATACGGCCGCGGCAAGTATTGCCGGAAGGGCGAGGAAGAATGTCTGGATATCGACCGGGCATCCGCCGTTCTGGCCACGAGCCGCGATCCCAAGGAATTGCTCGACGTCTGGCAGGGCTGGCACCGTGTCGGTGTCCCGATGCGAGAGCGATATCAGCGCTTTGTCGAGTTGTCGAACAAGGGCTCGCGCGAATTGGGGTTTTCGGACACCGGCGTGATGTGGCGATCCAACTACGACCTGCCGCCGGATCAGTTTTCAGCCGAGCTCGAACGTCTTTGGGCCGACGTGCAGCCGCTCTACCGGTCGTTGCACGCTTACGTACGAACGAAGCTTGCGGCCCGGTATGGCCCAGGCGTCATGCCAGACAACGGCATGATTCCGGCACACCTCCTGGGCAACATGTGGGCGCAGCAGTGGGGGAACATCTACCCACTCGTGGCAGCACCCGCATCGGGGGAACGGTACGACTTGACGGCGATTCTCAAGGCCAGGAAAACCGACGAGCGCACGATGGTCAGATACGGGGAACGTTTCTTTACGTCTCTGGGTTATCCGGCATTGCCTGCCACATTCTGGGAGCGCTCGTTGTTCAGGAAGCCTGCGGATCGCGAAGTGGTGTGTCATGCGAGCGCATGGGATTTCGACGCGCCGCGCGACGTGCGCATCAAGATGTGCGTCCAGATGACCGGAGAAGACTTTCTGGTGGTCCACCACGAGCTGGGCCACAACTACTACACGATGTTTTACGGGCAGCAGCCATTCCTCTACCGCGACGGGGCCATCGATGCGTTCCACGAAGCGGTCGGGGACGTACTTGGCCTGTCGACGACGCCAGGCTACCTGAAAGAAATCGGGCTGCTCGATCGGGTCCCGAGCGAAAAGGGCGACCTCGAGTATTTGCTCGAGACCGCGCTCGAAAAGGTGGCGTTTCTGCCGTTCGGGCTGTTGATCGACCAATGGCGATGGAAAGTGTTCTCGGGCGAAATCACGCCGGCCAATTACAACGCCGCCTGGTGGCAGCTGCGCGAAAAGTATCAGGGGGTCACTTCGCCCATGGCTCGCACTGAAGCAGATTTCGATCCGGGGGCCAAGTACCACATCCCTGCGAACACTCCCTACACGCGATACTTTCTGGCCTTCATACTCCAGTTTCAGTTCCATCGCGCGCTCTGCAAGGAGGCTGGTTACGAGGGGCCATTGCACCGCTGCTCGATCCACGGAAACAAGCAGGCGGGCGCAAAACTGGCGAAGATGCTCGAACTGGGCAAGAGTCGCCCCTGGCCCGAGGCCCTGGCGGCGCTTGGCGGTGAAACGAAGCTCGATGCGACGGCCCTGCTCGACTACTTCGCGCCGCTCAAAACATGGCTGGACGCGCAGAAGTAGGTGTTGGGCGTCTGAGGCGTGACCTTTGGAGCAGTCGCGGTATGGCGCAGTCGAGCGGGCTGGGCCGCACGAGCATCCAGCAGATCTGGCGCGCGTTCGGGCTGCAACCCCATCGCAGTGAGACGTTCAAGTTCTCGAACGATCCGTTCCTCATCCAAAAAGTCCGCGACATCGTCGGGCTGTACATGCACCCGCCCGAGCACGCGGTCCTGTTCTGCGTCGATGAGAAATCGCAGATTCAAGCGCTCGACCGCACGCAGCCGTTGTTGCCGATGCGACCAGGGCAAGTCGAGCGACGCACGCATGATTACAAACGGCATGGCACGACGACGCTCTTTGCCGCGCTCAACGTCAAAACCGCAAAGCTCGTCACTGCGTTTCATCGCCGCCATCGCTCCGTCGAATTTCGTCAGTTCCTCGACGCGATCGATGCCGCCGTGCCCAAGAAGTTGAACGTCCACTTGATCATGGACCACTACTGTACCATAAGACCGCGCTGATCCGAAATTGGCTCGCCAAACGCTCACGCTTCCACGTACCTCTCACGCCCACGTTCGCATCGTGGCTCAACCCGTTCGAGCGCTAATACTAGCCTATTCAACAAGTACTGACGCGCGCAAACATGAGCGTCGCGTAGAACTGGAAGTCGACGTTCGATTTCTTGACGAAACCATGGCCCTCGTCCGTGGCCATCAGATACCAGACCGGGCCGCGATTCTGCCGGATGCGCGCGACCATCTGTTCCGACTCGGTTCGCGGCACGCGCGGATCGTTTCCGCCCTGAATGACGAACAGCGGCTTGGTAATCCGGTGCGCGTTTGTCAGCGGCGCAGTCTCTTCGAAAAAGGCCGCAATGGCGGGATCGCGCTCGTCGCCATATTCGACCCGGCGCAGGTCGCGCCGGTAGCTCTCGGTATTCTTGAGGAATGTGTTGAAATTCGAGATGCCCGACGACATCCACGGCGCAGCGAATGCGAGTCGTTGTACATCGCGGCCACCGCGAGCGTCATATACCCACCGTAGCTACCGCCGCCAACCATCACGCGGCTCGCGTCCAGTCCGGGCTGGCGCGCAATCCAGTCGAGCAACGCCCCGATGTCCTTTACGCTGTCCAGCCGCTTGATGCCATTATCGAGATCGACAAACGTCTTGCCGTAACCCGTCGAGCCCCGCACGTTCGGATAGATAATCGCGACACCCAGTTCGTTGAGGTAGTAGTTCCATCGACCCTGGTACGAGGGCCGGTACTGCGCCTCCGGGCCTCCGTGAATATTGATGACGACCGGTCGCGGTCCCGTGAATTTCGAGGGGGGACGGTACAGGAACCCTGTAATCTCCCGTCCGTCAAAGCTCGGCCAACGGACCAGCTCTCCCTCTGACAATTCCGACGGGACGAGTCCCCCGAGCTCGCTTTCCGTCCATCGCGCGACCCGGCCGTCATCGGCGTTCAGCGTGAAGGCATCGGCGCCCGTGCGGGCTGAGGCAACTGTGAATCCGATGTCCCGGGCCCCCTGGCGCCACTTCACACCCGAAATGACCCCGGACGGGGCATCCTTCACAACCTGGTACTGACGGCTGGCAATATCGAGCAGGTAGAGCTTTGACAGTCCAGCTTCGTTCGATACGAAAGCAATCGTCCGACCGTCGTGCGAGAGATCGAAGCGTTCCACGTCCCAGGGAAGATCCGCGGTGATGGCCGTGATCGCCCCTGCAATATTGGACGACAACTCCACATACGCCAGCCGCAGAAATTCGCTGTCCTTGTCGGTCGTCAGGAACAGCCCCCGGGTGTCCGGGCTGAATCGGGCAGCATCAAAGGACACGTCCTCGGCTTGGGGTAGCAGTGCCGTGCGCTCGCTTGTTGCGACATCGACGAGCCAGAGGTTACTTTTCGCGACCGAGATTTCCTCTTTGACCAGCAGCTTCGTATCGTCGGGGGACCAGTCTTGAATACTCCATCCACCGCCCGAGAGTGGCAAGAGCAGTTTGTCGCTGCGGGGATCGGCCGGGTTCATCGTATAGAGATCCCTGTCAGCCCCGTTACGTCGCGTCGAGGTGTAAGCAAGCCGGTCGCCGCGATGGCTCCAGACCAGACCTCCATTCTGCGACCGTCCGCCATCGGTGAGAAGGGTGATTCGGTGTGACCCGAGATCGTAACGATAGAGCTGCCTGAACTCGTTGCCACCGACATCCTTCGGGAAGACAAAATAGCGCCCGGCGACGGGTTCGAAGCTCGCCTGCGTGATGGGCTCGTCAAAAAACGTCAGTTGCTTTCGGTCTCCGCCCGGCATCGCCACGTGATGAATCTGCGCCGCGTTTGCGAATCGCGTCGAGACCAGGATTTCGCGTCGGGTAGGGTGCCAGTCGACAAAGCTGGCCGAGCGCGACTCGGTGTAGCGGCGGACATGGTCGGCGAGCGCCGCCGGAATCGAGGGCACGCCTTCAACGACCAGCGTCGGACCGGGCGTGACTGTCCGGTCTTGCCCTTGGGCGCCCGGTTGAAGAAACATGAACGCCGCGACGAAGGGCAGCAGCCGACGGGATGTGATCATGGCATCCTTTCGAATGTCTTGAATTATATGTCGGCGGATCTGGATCGTAGGTGTTGGCTCGGGCCACGCCGTAGCGCAGGCCTTCAGGCCTGCTTTGAGGCGGTGGGCAGGTCTAAACGCGCTACGACTTTGCAGCCCATTCGAAAGGCCCCGCCGAGCGGCAGAGCCGCGAGTAGAGCGTGGGGGTGGGGTTCCACGCAGAATCGTCGGAAGTAGCGGATTGTTGACCGTCACAGATTCGGAGCGGAAGCGACGGCAGCGCGTGGGGTGGGGTTCCACGCAGAATCGTAGAAGTAGCGGATTGTTGACCGTCACAAGATCCGGAGCGGAAGCGACGGCAGCGCGGGGTGGGGTTCCACGCAGAATCGTCGGAAGTAGCGGATTGTTGACCGTCACAAGATCCGGAGCGGAAGCGACGGCAGCGCGTGGGGTGGGGTTCCACGCAGAATCGTCGGAAGTAGCGGATTGTTGACCGTCACAAGATCCGGAGCGGAAGCGACGGCAGCGCGTGGGGGTGGGGCCCCACGCGGATCAAAAAAATGATCGATTCTCACTGTCACCTGGCCGATGAAGCGTTTGCCGCCGATGCGGACGCGGTGATCGACCGCGCTCGGACGGCGGGACTCACGCATCTGCTTTGCATTCTCGAAGGTGGGAATGAGGAAGAAGAGGATCGCGCGAGGCGCCTCGGTGCCTCTTGGCCGGAGATGCGTTCGGCTGTTGGCGTTCATCCGCACATTGCGGGTCGTTTTGCCGGCCGCATCGATGAAGTGGTGGATATCGTTCGCAACCAGATTGGCCGTACGCCCTCTGTCCGGGCCGTCGGTGAGATTGGTCTTGATTACCACTACGATTTGTCGCCGCGCGACGTGCAGCGTGACGTCTTTGCCGCGCAGGTGCGAGTGGCGGCCGAGTTGGGACTTCCGGTCGTGATCCACACCCGGGAAGCCGACGATGACACGGTGAGGATTCTGCGAGATGAAGGACGAGGCACGGTTCGTGGGGTCATGCACTGTTTTACAGGCGATGAAGCCATGGCGCGGCGCTCGCTCGATCTTGATTTCTATCTCTCGTTTGCGGGGATAGTGACCTTTCCAAAAGCAGCCAGTCTGCGGGAAACAGCTCGTATGGTGCCTGCAGATCGCCTGCTTATCGAGACCGACGCGCCCTATCTGGCACCCGTGCCGAACCGCGGGAAACGTAACGAGCCGGCTTGGGTCTTCAACGTGCTCCAGACACTGACGGACGTACGAGGGACGACCTCGTCTGAACTTGCCGATCGGGTCACCCACAACTTCGTGAGGCTGTTTAATCCCTAATCCCAGGGGCTAATCCCTTCCACTATCAGGGGATTGATCCTCCGGCACAGCCCTGCGTTAGCATAGAGCCCGCCTATGGACACCGAGGAGCGTTCGGCGTACACACGGCCAACGTTGTAGCTCAAGAAGGAGTTCCATCATGCGTATGACGCTTCTAGCGGTGGTTGTGAGCGCGGTTCTCTATCTCGCCCATGTGGTCGTCGCGGCAACTCCAGCTCCCTCCACGGAGCCTGCGGTGCAGGCCGGCGAATCGGCGGTCGCGTCATCGCCAAAACCGTGGATTGGACGCAACGCGGAGTTCGAAGAGTGTCTGAAAACAGCGACCGTTGAAAGCGAGAAGGCGACGCCAATTGGAGTCACGAAGCCGCGGCAGATTTTCTTCAAGCCGGGCGGAGTGTGCGCACGCGCGCTCTTCAGCGCCCAACGGACGAGTCGAGACTCCGGGTATCTCGAAAGCTATCAGTCACGGATTGCCGCCTACGAGCTCGACAGAATTCTTGGCCTCGATATGGTGCCGCCGACCGTGGAGCGCGCTCACGGGGGGGAAAAGGGTGCCGCGCAGTTGTGGGTTGAAAACGCGGTCTACCTGAAGGACCTCGAGGGCAAGCCCTCGCCAGACCCGGTGGACTGGAACCGCCAGGTACGTCGCTGGCGGATGTTTGACGCCCTCATTGCCGAAATCGATCGCAATGCGGGAAATCTCCTCGTGTTGCGCGATCCGAAGTGGCACCTCGTGCTCATCGATCACTCGCGGGCGTTTTCCAGCGTCACCAAGCTGGTGTATCCCGTGGAGCGGATCGACCGGGAGATGTTCGAGCGGCTCAAGGCACTGAAGAAGGAGGACCTCGACGCCCGGATCGGTAAACTGGTCGTGGACGGATCGCAGTCTCTGCTGCGGCGGCGGGACATGATCGTCGAACGATTCGAGAAGCTTGCGAAGGAAAAAGGCGAGGCGTCGGTATTTCTCCCATAGAGCCGGGCCGGTCGTTTCGTTGACACTCCGCGCGCAAGTATGGTCTGATCGTCGGGCCTTGCACGACGCAGTCGAGAAACCGTCCCACGTGGCGTTCGCCCAGATGTTCGCGCCGATCCGCGAGGACCTCGAGAAGGTCGAGCGCGAGTTCGGGCGGCATGTGGAGTCGCAGGTCGACGTCATCCCCCAAATCGGGCGCTACATCCTCACTGGTGGGGGCAAGCGGATCCGGCCGGCCGTCCTGTTGATGGCGGCCCGCCTGGCCGGCTACCGCGGTGACGCGGCGGTACTGTACGCATCGGTGGTCGAATTCATTCACACGGCCACGCTCGTTCACGACGACATCATTGACGATTCCCACTGGCGTCGGGGCCAGCTGGCCGTTCACTCCCGCTTTGGGAACGACATCACGGTCTTGCTGGGCGATTACCTCTACATCAAGTCGATGGCGCTTGCTTTGAGCCGCGATACGCTCGAAGTCATTCGGCTCCTCTGCGACGTGACGCTGCGGATGATTGAAGGGGAACTCTACCAGCTCACGAAAAACGGCGACATTCACATCACCGAAGACGAGCATCTCGACATCGTGCGCCGGAAGACCGCTTATCTGTTTGGCGGGTGCGCCAGGATTGGCGGGATGCTCGGCGGCGTGTCAGAAGAGCAGGGCGCGGCCCTTCAGGAATACGGCATCAACCTTGGGATTGCGTTTCAGCTCGTGGACGATCTGCTCGATTTCCAAGGCAAGGAATCGTCCCTCGGCAAACCCGTCGGGTCGGATTTGCGCGAAGGGAAGATCACCCTTCCAATCATTCACCTCCTGCGGACCGCAGACGGAGCCGCGAGCACGCTCGTGGGCGATGTCGTTCGCGACCGAACTGTCACGCCCGAGCGGTGGCAGGAGCTGTCCGGGTTGCTGACCCGGTTTCACGCCATCGACTACGCCAGTCTCAAGGCTGAAGAATACGCTGAAGCCGCCAAGAGGCCGTTGTACGCGTTTCCGCCCTCGCCCGAGCGCGACGCGCTGCTCGCACTGCCAGACTATTTGCTGTCGCGAGATCGCTAGACTGCAGACTTTAGGCTATAGACTTTGGGCGATAGGCCTGTTTCGGCTGCAGGTCTGAAGCCCAACATGGCCCAAAGCCCAAAACCTGGAGCCCAAAGCCCACTCTCCCGTCTCGGCCAGCTCCGTCACGACATTCGTCGACACGAAGAGCTCTATTACGTTTCAGGCACGCCTGAGATTTCTGACGCCGAATTCGATGCCCTGATCCACGAGCTGCAGGAACTCGAGAGCGAGCATCCTGACCTCGTCACGCCGGATTCACCAACCCAGCGCGTGGGTGGACGCCCTGTCGAAGGCTTTGCCACCGTCACCCACTTGGCCCCCATGCTGAGCCTGGACAACGCGTACTCCGAAACCGAGCTGCGCGCGTTCGATGAGCGCGTTCGCAAGGGAGCCGGAGCATCAGCGGTGGCTTATGTGGCCGAGCTCAAGATCGATGGTCTCAGTCTAGCGCTCCAGTACCAGGACGGCGTCCTCACGCGCGGTGCCACGCGCGGCGACGGCGTCCGGGGCGACGATGTGACGTCCAACGTTCGGACGATTCGTGCGATACCGCTCGCGCTGAGGGGGGATCGACGGGGCTCGTCGAAATCCGAGGCGAAGTTTATCTGCCGCGTACGGCGTTCGAGCGCCTGAACCGCGAGCGGCAGGAGAACGACGAGCCGTTGTTTGCCAATCCCAGGAACGCGGCGGCAGGTGCCATGAGAAACCTCGATCCGGGGCTGGTCACCAAGCGGGGGTTGAGCGCGTTCTTCTATCAAGTGCTGCCCCCGTCGACGGTGCAACCCGCCACGCATGCCGCAGCGCTCGAATCGCTGTCGCGCTGGGGTGTCCCGGTCGAAAAACACTGGCATCGCTGCGAAGACATCAACCAGGTCTGGGCTTTCTGCGAAGAATGGCGCGAGGCACGCCATGCGCTGCCGTTCGAGACCGATGGCGTGGTGGTCAAGGTGGACGATTTGACGCTTCGGGAGCGGCTTGGATCGACCTCGAAGTTTCCGCGCGGCGCGATTGCGTTCAAATTTCCAGCGGAGCAGGCGACCACGAAGCTCGAGAAAATCGAGGTCAACGTCGGACGGACCGGCGCGGTGACCCCGTATGCGGTGCTCGAGCCTGTCAGGTTGGCCGGCACGACCGTGAAGATGGCAACCCTTCACAACGAACAGGAAATCGCACGCCGGGATCTCAGAGAAGGGGACATCGTCCTGGTGCAGAAGGCCGGCGACATCATTCCCCAGGTCGTGATGCCGATTCTGTCGCGCCGCGACCCAGATCTCCAGCCGTGGCGGATGCCGACGACGTGCCCGCAATGTCAAAGCACGCTGCAGAAGCCGGAAGAAGAAGTGGTCTGGCGGTGTGAAAACGTCTCGTGCCCGGCAAAGCTCAGACGAAGCCTGGAGCACTTTGCGTCGCGGCGCGCGATGAACATCGAGGGACTGGGGGAGTCGTTGATCGATCAGTTGGTCACGATCGGGCTGGTCCGCGACTACGCCGACCTGTACGGTCTCACCGCGGCCGAGCTCGAACGCCTCGAGCGGATGGGGAAGAAGTCGGCTGCCAAGCTCATCGCGCAAATCGACCGCAGCCGCACGAACGAGCTTTCACGATTGATCTTCGGCCTCGGCATTCGTCATGTGGGCGAACGTGCCGCGCAAGTGCTCGCCCGCGCGTTCGGATCGCTGGCGGACGTGATGGACGCCTCCGAATCACAACTCCAGCAAGTTGCCGAGATCGGTCCGGTGCTGGCCTCGGCCCTGCACGGCTATTTCGCGGAGCCGCACAATCGGCAGGTGGTGGAACGGTTGCGCGAGGCTGGCGTCAACATGACGGGGACGATCGTCAGCACAGAAGCCACGTCAGCGGACGCCCCGCTGGCCGGTCAGACGTTCGTCCTAACCGGTACGCTGTCGTCCATGACACGCGAGGATGCTGCCGCACAGATCGAAAGACTCGGTGGGAAAGTGGTGGGGTCCGTCACCAAGAAAACCGCGTACGTCGTCGTCGGCGCAGAGCCGGGAAGCAAGCTGGCCAAGGCTGAGGCACTTGGCGTCCGAACGCTCGACGAACCCGCGTTTCGCCAGCTGATCGGCTTATAATGAACTTCATGTCGCGGCGCTTTGCGCTCGTCACGCTCGGGTTGACGGCCACCGTGGCGTTTCTCGTGGGGCTCATTGTCGCGGGGTCGATGATGCCGAGCCCCGTGGGATCCGCCTCGCGCATCGCGCCGCCCGAGCCGGTGATGCGGGCCGTGCCGTCCGACATTCGCGCCTCGAGCGTTGTCAACTTTGCGGACGTGGCCGAGCGCATCAACCCCGCCGTCGTCAACGTGGACGCGACGTCAACCGAGCCCGCAGGAACGCGGAGGCGTCCCGGACTTCCACGCAATCGCTACTTTCTTGACGAGCCACCTCAGTTTGGACCGCCGTCGAACGAGGTGGTACGCCCCTGGGCAGGGAGCGGATTCCTCATCGACGCCGACGGACACATCCTGACCAACAATCATGTGGTCGAGCGCGCCGACCGCATCACCGTCAAGCTGTCGAACGGCGCCAGTCTTCGAGCCCATGTGGTCGGGCGAGATCCGGATACCGACATTGCGCTGATCAAGGTGGATGGCGCCGGGCGACTGCCCGCTGCGCCGCTCGGGGATTCGGACCTGCTGCGCGTTGGCGAATGGGTCTGCGCGATTGGGAACCCGCTCGCGTACGAGCACACGGTGACCGTCGGCGTCGTGAGCTACATCGGCCGGAAGCTGTTCGACCGCAGTCTCGACAACTTCATCCAGACCGATGCCGCCATCAACTTCGGGAACAGCGGGGGCCCGCTCATCAACTCCAACGGCGAAGTGGTCGGCATCAACACGGCCATCAGCCAGCGTGCCAGCAACATCGGGTTTGCCATTCCCATCAATCAGGCCACGGGCATTCTGCCGCAGCTCAAGAAGATTGGTCGCGTGTCGCGAGGTTACATTGGTGTCGCCCTGACAGACGTGACGCCCGACCTGCAGCGTTCCCTGAAACTTGAGAGTGCCGACGGTGCGCTCGTGCAGGACATCACCGACGGATCGCCAGGCGACCGTGCGGGGTTGAGGGCCTACGACTTGATTGTCTCGGTGGACGGCAAGGCGGTGGAAAACAACGACGAGTTGATTCGTGAGATTGCCAGCCGGACGCCCGGCAGTGTTGCCCGGCTCGAGATTATTCGTGATCGGCGGGAGCTTCAACTTCAAATCCGGCTCGCCGAGCGTCCGCCCCGGACGCCGGACCGAGGTCTGCCGGCGGGATCGACTCGAGACGCGCGGCCGCGGCTTGGAAATACGAACCCTCTTGGCGTGGCCGTACGCGAACTCGATCGGCGTCTGCCTCGCGCCACGAGCGGGGTATTCGTCACGCAGGTCGAGTCAACGGGTCCTGCCGCGGAGGGCGGAATCGAGCGCGGGCACGTGCTGATGGAGATCAACCGCCAGCCGATTGCGTCCGTCACCGACTTCCAGCGTGTCACGCGCGATCTCAAGGCCGGCGATATTGTCGTGGTGTACGTGTACGAACCGGATCTCGACCAGCGCGCTTTGCGGACCATCCGGATCCTCGCGCAGTGACGCCCGGAAAACTGACGTCCGCCGGGATTCCCCAATCCCGAATCCCCAACCCCCAATCCCCTCGGCCTTGCCGCCAATGAAGCCTCGCATTCTCGTAATCGACGACGAGGCGGCAATCCGCGACTCGATGAAGATGATTCTCGAGTACGAAGGCTACGAGTTTCTGGGCGCTGCCAACGGCCAGGAGGGACTCGACCTTCGTTGAAAAAGCCTCGCCGGACGTCGTGTTTCTCGATATCAAGATGCCGGGTATGGACGGGCTGGAGGTGCTCGGCCGCATCAAGGCCACGAACGAAACGCTGCCGGTTGTCATCGTGTCCGGACACGCGACCATCGATACGGCCGTCGAGGCCACCAAGAAGGGCGCGTTCGACTTCATTGAAAAGCCACTCTCGCGCGACCGAATCGACGTGACGGTCCGCAACGCCCTCGATCAAAGCCGCCTCAAGGATGAGAACCGATCGCTCAAGCAGGCGCTGGAATCGCGGTACCAGCTGATCGGCGAGAGCGCGGCGTTGCGCCAGGTGATGGACGCCGTGCGTCGCGCTGCGCCCACGAACGCAACGGTCTTGATTCAAGGTGAGAGCGGGGTGGGCAAAGAGCTCGTGGCCCGCATGATTCATCGCAACAGCCTGCGGAGCCGCGAGCGGTTCGTCCAGGTCAACTGCGCCGCAATTCCGGACGATCTGATCGAATCGGAGCTGTTCGGGCACGAAAAGGGCTCGTTTACGGGAGCCACCGAAAAGCAGATTGGCAAGTTCGAGCAGGCGGATCGCGGCACGATCTTTCTGGACGAGATCGGCGACATGAGCATGAAAACGCAGGCCAAGGTGCTGCGCGTCCTTCAGGAGGGCGAAGTCGAGCGCCTTGGATCGGCCAAGACGATCAAAGTCGACGTGCGGGTCATCGCGGCCACGAACAAGGCGCTCGAGGAGGAAATCGAGCAAGGACATTTCCGCGAGGACCTGTATTTTCGACTGGCCGTGATCCCGATAGCCGTTCCACCGCTTCGCGAGCGGAGCGATGACATCCCGGCGCTGGTGAAACATTTCGCGGACGTGTTCAGTCGCGAGCACAACGTGCGGACCAAGCGGTTGTCGCCGGCCGCGCTCGACGTGCTGCGTCGGCATCGCTGGAAGGGAAACATTCGCGAGCTGCGAAACACGATCGAGCGTCTGGTCATCATGACGACGGGTGATGAGATTGGCGTGGGGGACCTGCCGGAGTCGCTGCGTGTTGACCGGCCTGCCGCGAGCGGCTGATAATAGTAGATCCACCGAGGCGGCCGCCGGCGCAGGTGGCACGCTGCGCGAGTTCAAGGAAGTGGCCGAGCGAAAGTTTCTGGTGGACAAGCTCCGCGAGAACGGCTGGAACATCTCGAAGACCGCCGAGGTCATCGGCACACCGCGCAGCAACCTCTACAAGAAGCTCGAGCAGTACAACATCCGTCAGGAGACCGACGGATAGCAAGTCGTCATTCTTTGACAACCTAGCCGCAGTCGGACCAGACGACCGCTGCCGTGCGCGTGCTCGACCAGCAATGATCGAGGACCGCGTCCGGGAGAGGAAAGTCCGAACTCCACAAGGGCAGTGCGCCGGTCAATCACCGGTCAGGGCAACCTGAAGGACAGTGGCACAGAAAATATACCGCCTGAAAAAGGGGTCGGGAGTCTTTTCCCGGCCGAAGGAAACGGAAAAGACTCCCGACCCCTTTTTCAGGTAAGGGTGAAAAGGTGCGGTAAGAGCGCACCGCGTCTGCCGTAAGGCAGATGGCAGGCAAAACCCCGCACGGAGCAAGACCAAATAGGGGGGCGACGGCGCGATGCGCCGAACGGACGGCCCGTCCGAGGCTCCCGGGTAGGTCGCTTGATCTCGCCAGTGATGGCGAGGCTAGAGGAATGGTCGTCGCCCGCCGAAGCCCGTGGACGAAAGTCTGCGGGCGACGGTGGGAACAGAATTCGGCTTACGGGCCGGCTGCGGCACTTCTTAGGCTTAGGGCTTTGGGCTTTAGGCTTTGGGCCGGCCTACACCGCTTCAGGCCTGAAGCCGAAACACGCCTAGAGCCTAAAGTCCAAAGCCTAATAAGCCTGAAGCCTATGTCGTCATACCTAGTCACCGGAGGAGCTGGTTTCATTGGGTCGCACCTGGCCGAGGAACTGATTCGGCGAGGCGAGCGCGTCCGCATCGTCGACAACCTTTCGACCGGCCACCGGCACAACTTCGCGCACCTGGCGGATGTCGAGTTCATCGAGGGCGATCTGGCCGAATTCGATGTCGCGCGGCGGGCCACCTCCGGCATGGACTACGTGCTGCACCAGGCGGCCATCCCCTCGGTGCCTCGGTCGGTCAAGAATCCCATCGAGTCGAATCGCGCCAACATCGATGCGACGCTCAACGTCCTCGTGGCGGCGCGCGATGCTCGCGTCAAGCGCGTCGTGTACGCGGGATCGTCGTCGGCCTACGGAAACACGCCAACGTTGCCCAAGCGCGAAGACATGCCCACGGCGCCGCTGTCACCCTACGCACTGCAGAAACTGGTCGGTGAGCAGTACGCGGACATGTTCACGGACTTGTACGGTCTTTCGACGGTGACGATCCGCTACTTCAACGTGTTCGGGCCGCGGCAGGATCCCTCGTCGCCCTACTCCGGAGTCATCTCGCTCTTCATTACGGCGCTTCTCGACGGCCGCGCACCCGTCATCTACGGGGACGGCGAGCAGACACGCGATTTTACGTACGTGGGCAACGTCGTCGATGGCGTGCTGCGCGCCTGTCACACGCCGGCAGCCAGCGGCGTGTTCAACGTCGCAGTCGGCGCGAGGATTTCCCTGAACGAGCTGTTCCAGACGCTGCAGGACATTATCGGATTCCGCGCTCAGCCAACCTACGAAGCGCCGCGCGAAGGAGATGTGCGCGACTCGCTGGCCGATCTCACCCAAGCCATGAATGTCCTCGGCTACAAGCCCATGCGTTTCTCTCGCCGAAGGGCTCGCCCGCACCGTCGAATGGTATCGCTCGCAACGCGCGCTCGCGTCCGGTCGACCCGCGTAAGATCACGGCCTGTTTGCCTGCCAAGGGACAGCTGCGCTAATTTGTAGTGGTTCCTTACGCGGACCTTCTGCTTTACAGGCTCCGCGCTGCGAGCTTCGGGTCAAAGAGCAGGACTCCGGGCCCGTAGCGCGGGCCATCTTAACGATGCCCGCTAAGGCCTGCGACAATGACATGGCTTATCTACGCGTGTTCGCGTTCGCAATGGGTTGCTTCGTTGCCGCATCCTGCAGCGGAGGAAACACGAATGGGTCGGCCCGGGCCTGTTCGAAAGGACCGGCTCGGTGAACCCCAGGTACCTGCGGACCACGCAGCAAAAGTACAAGCCTGGCGCGACAAGCACGAAGCAGACTATCGCCGTGACTGGGTGAGCATTGCCGGTCTCCACTTCCTGAACCCCGGCACCTATACCGTCGGCAGCGGTCAAGCCAACGACATTGTGCTCGCGGCTCATGTGCCGGCGACGATTGGCAAGCTGACCGTCGCAGATGGAAGTGTCCGATACGACCCTGCACCAGGCGTGGCGGCCATGCAGCTGGACAAGCCGGTCGCCGGCTCAATCCTCATGAAAGAAGAGGGAAGTCCACCCAAGGACGAGATCGTGATCGGTGACGTGCGCCTCGTCGTTCACGTCAGCGGCGAGAGACTGTCGCTGCGCGTCAGGGATCCGCACGGGGAGCTGGCCACGGGATTTCTGGGCTTTACGTGGTTCCCGATCGATCCCAGCTACCGAGTGGTCGGCGCGGTTTGTCCCGGATGCTGAACCCCGACAGATGTCGGTGCTGAACACGTTCAATGACGTCGATACGTATCCCACCGAAGGCGTGGTGGAGTTCCAGCTCAATGGCCAGACGTTGCGGCTTCGCCCGTTCACCACCCGGCCGAAGCGCTTCTACTTCGTCTTTCGTGACGCCTCCAGCGGCCAGGAGACGTACGAGACCGCACGCTTCCTCTATTCGGACCTGCTCGACGATGGCACGACGGTGCTCGATTTCAACGAAGCGTACAATCCGCCGTGCGCGTTCAATCCGTATACGACGTGCCCGATTCCGATGCGGGAGAACGTGCTACCCGTGAAAATTCTTGCGGGTGAAAAGAAGTATCCGGTCGAGGTCAAGCTGCCATCCGAAAAGTCCTAGCACGCCCCTGTTCATCGATAACCAGTGGCGTCTGCGGGTTTTCCCGCTTCCTGAACCTCCAACATGTAGCGCCAGCAGTCCGGTTGTGATCCATCGAGATCTCGTGAACCCGTAGACTTTCGCCAGCCCGCCGCTCGAGAGCGATTGTCCAGTCCAGCGGTTTCGTTCCGGGTCTGCCGCCAGGGCCACGACCGCGCGTCCGACAAACCGCGGCGACTCAGATATCACGAAGTGCGGCGACTTGGCGGTGGCATCCCGCCAATTCTGTTCGGTCACACCGTAGTTATCGAGCATCATCTCGGAGCGCAACCAGCCCGGAGTGATGGACACCGCCGAGGCGCCATACGCTGCCAGATCCTTGGCGTGAGCCCACGCCATGCGTGTGGCGGCCACCTTCGCAAGATCGTAGAAAACCGAGAGTCGATAGTGATCCGCGTTGTAGTCCGCCGTTCCATCCGTGACTTCGACCAGCAGGCCGCCAGGTTTGGCGATCATGCAGCGGAAGCGCGTAGTGCGCGGTGATGAGATGTGTGTCGATGGCGAGCCTCAACAGACGCAGCCCGTTTTCCAAATTGTGTTCCCAGACTGCCTTGTTCCACTCGAACAGGCGTTCGCCGCCCCAGATGTCGTTGACGAGGATGTCGAGCGTTCCGTGTTCCGCCCGAATTCGGCGCACCAGCGCTTCGACCTCGTGGGGCACGAGATGATCGACTCGGACGGCCATCCCTTCACCGCCAGCCTTCGTGACGAGCGCCGCGGTTTCCTCGAATCGTCTCCGGCCGGCCATATTCCGACATCTGGCTTTCGGTGGTGCGGCCGGTCACGTAAACCGTCGCGCCTGCCGCGCCCAGTTCGACCGCGATTCCGCGTCCCGCCCCGCGCGTTCCGCCAGCAACGAGTGCAACCTTCCCTGTGAGTGATGGCATGTGAGTATCAGGCTTCCAAAGCCTACACGAAGTTCCGGCTCCGCTACAGCCGACAGCTATAATCGACCACACTGAGCCCAATGGCAGCAGACGGCCGAGCGCCCACATCCGGTGATTTGCAGAAGCGGCACCTGACCGCCGAGCACGTGGCGGCTCGCGCGCTTCTCGAGGCCACCACGATTGACGAGGCGGCGCCGAAAATCCTCGAGGCCATTTGTCAGGCGCTGGGCTGGGAGCATGGAGCGATCTGGATCATCGACCGGGAGGCCGATGTCCTTCGCTGCGCGATGATCTGGAACTCGCCCACGGCCAGCTTTCCCGAGTTCGATGCGAGCAGTCGCACCGCGACGTTCCCTCGGGGCGTCGGTCTGCCCGGCCGGGTCTGGGCCACGGCTCAGCCTGCGTGGATTCCTGATGTCACGCAGGATACGAATTTTCCGCGGGGCCAGATAGCCGCCCGCGAAGGGCTGCATGCGGCCTTCGGATTCCCACTGATGCTGCGAGGGGACGTTCTCAGCATCCTGGAGTTCTTCAGCCGTGAGATTCGCGAGCCCGACCGCGACTTGCTCTCCACGTTGACCGCAGTCGGCAATCAAATCGGGATGTTCATCGAGCGGCGGAGAGCCCAGGAAGAACTCGACCGGTACTTCATGCTGTCGCTCGATATGCTCTGCGTCGTGGGGTTTGACGGGTACTTCAAGCGCGTCAATCCGGCCTGGCTGCATCAGTTGGGCTATACCGAACAAGAGCTCCTGTCGCGGCCGTATCTGGACTTCGTCCACCCGGACGATCGCGATGCCACGATCGCTTGAAGCCCGGAGAGCGGCGGAAGGCAAGGATGTCGTCTATTTCGAGAACCGGTATTTCCACAAAGATGGGACGCCGCGCTGGTTGTTGTGGATGGCGACGCCATTTCCGGAACGTCAGGTGATCTATGCCGCCGCACGCGACATCACCGAACGCAAGGCGGCGGAGGACACGAAGGCCCGTCTCGTTCGGGAGCTCGAGAGCGCGAAGCGTCAGGCCGAGGATGCCGCAGAAGCGAAGAGCGCGTTTCTTGCGAACATGAGCCACGAGATCCGGACGCCGCTCAACGCCATCCTCGGGATGACGAGGCTTGCGCTCGGCACGCGGTTGTCGGCCGAGCAGAAGAACTATCTGGAAACGGTCAACTCGTCGGCGGGCTCGCTGCTCGCCATCGTGAGCGACATCCTTGATTTCTCCAAGATCGAAGCCCGGCGCCTCGAGCTCGAACGCGCAGAGTTCGAACTTCGCGAAACGGTCGGCGACGCGGCGAACGTGCTCGCCCTTCGTGCGGCAGAAAAAGGTGTTGAGCTGGCCTTCGAAGTCGCTCCGCGCGTGCCCGAGCTATTGATGGGCGATGCCGGGCGCCTCCGGCAGGTGCTGTTGAACGTGTTGGGGAACGCCGTCAAGTTTACGGCCCAAGGTGAAGTCGTGCTCCGGGTGACACGCGAGGATGCGGAAGGCGAGCGCGTGCGGCTGCATTTCACGGTGAGCGACACAGGCATTGGAATCCCCGACGAAAAACTGGCGCATGTCTTTGACGCCTTCACACAAGCCGACAGTTCGACGACGCGCCGGTATGGCGGTACGGGGCTCGGCCTTGCCATTGCGCGCCGGCTGGTCGAGCTGATGGGAGGACGCCTCTGGGTGGAGAGTCAGGTCGGCCGTGGCAGCGTCTTTCATTTCACGGCCGAATTCGATCAGTCTTCGGGCTCGTCCACGGCCGCCGCCGTCGCCGAACCGAAAGGAGTCAAGGGCCTGCGTGTGCTGGTCGTCGACGACAACAAGACCAACCGTCGCATTCTCGAGCAGATGCTTGCCAGCTGGCGCATCAAACCCACAGCAGTCGGGGATGCGCCGTCAGCGATGGCGACGTTGCGGAAGGCCACCGCCGAGCGCCAGCGATTTGACCTCGTCATCAGCGATTGCCAGATGCCCGAGGTCGACGGGTTCACGCTGGCCCGCCAGATCAAAGGCGACCGGCGTGTTCGCAAGACGCCCGTCATCATGCTGACGTCAATGGGGCGTGCCGAGGATGCCGCACGCTGCAAGCGGATGGGTCTCGAGGGTTACTTGACCAAGCCCGTGAAACACTCCGACCTGCTCGACACCCTGACGACGCTCGTGGGAGTGCCGGCGCGTCGGGGCAGTGTGAAACCTTCACGTCGGGCCGCGGTCACGCGTCCCCCAACGGGCATTGAGAATTCTGGTGGCCGAGGACAATCTCGTCAACCGCCAGCTCGTGACCACGTTGCTCAAGAAGCGCGGGCATCACGTCACGGCCGTCGAAGACGGCCGTGGGGCAGTCACGGCCATCGATGGAGCAAACGGACGCGAGTTCGACGTGGTGGTCATGGACCTGCAGATGCCCGAGATGAGCGGGTTCGAAGCGGTTCAGGCGATTCGAGCCCGTGAAAACAGCACAAGCCGTCACGTTCCGATCGTCGCGTTGACCGCGCATGCCATGCAGGGAGACCGTGAGCGGTGTCTGGAAGCGGGCTTCGACGGGTACCTGACCAAACCGATTGACGTCGACAGGCTCATTTCAACCGTCGAACAGTTTGCCGCTGGCCAGGAGGCGCCGACCGCAGCTGTCGGAGCTCATCGGCCAACTGAGGTCATCTTTGACGAGCGGGCCGCTCTTTCGCACATGGGAGGGGACCGCGATCTGTTGAAGGAGATTGTCGGTGTCTTCCGGTCGGACTACCCGACGTCTCTTCACAGTATCGAGCGTGCAGTCGGTCAGCGCGATGGCGACGCGCTCCGAAGCGCCGCACACAAGCTGAAAGGGTCGATTGCGACCCTTGGGGCTGTCGCCGGCTGCCGTGCCGCTGCCGAACTCGAGCACATGGGTTCGCTGAATGAGTTCGGCAATGCCCCAGAGGCATATGCGCATCTCCGCGAACATATCGAGCGGCTCAACGATGCCTTTGTCACGGCGGGGCTCGTTCCGCGCGGGCGCCGCCGGCACGGCAGCAGGAACCGGCGCCGTCCTGCCACCCGACGAAGGTCGGGTCGATCGTGAAAAAGATCCTTGTCGTTGACGACGATCGGGCGACGCGAGATGTGCTGCGGAAGGTGCTGACGCACGCCGGCTTCACCACCCGCGTGGCGAAGGACGGTGTTGAGGCGCTGAATACGCTGAAGAATCAGCGTTTCGATCTTCTGCTGCTCGACGTGTGGATGCCTCGGATGAACGGCCTCGATGTGCTGGCACGGCTGCGGGCGCGAAAGACGCGCCCCCGAGTGGTCGTCATGACATCCGATGACACGCCCGAGACGCTGCTCAAGGCGGTTCGGGAAGACGCGTTCAAATACGTGCAGAAGCCGGTGGCGTCGGCGGCGCTGCTCGAAACGGTACGCGAAGTGCTCGAGAGTCCGGAGGTGTCGCCCATCGAGGTGGTGTCGGCGAGAGCGGACTGGGTCGAGCTGGTCGTTCCTTGCACCCGCGAAGGAGCCGATCGCATCCAGAGCGTGACGGCGCACCTCGACACCGACCTCGCACCCGACGTCCGTGAATCGGTTGCCGCAGCGCTCCGCGAGCTGGTTCTGAACGCGATGGAATGGGGAGGCCGCTTCGACCCGATCTCGAAAGGTTCGGATCGCCTATCTCCGCGCCAGTCGGATGCTGATGTATCGCATTGCCGATCCGGGTCCGGGCTTCGACATTGAAGATCTCCCGCACTCGGCAATCGGGCAGCCGTCGGGCGACCCGATCGCACACATGGAGGTTCGCGAGAGCCAGGGGCTTCGGCCCGGCGGATTTGGCCTGCTGATGGTCCGCGCAAGCGTGGACGAGCTGCTCTACAACGAAAAGCGGAACGAAGTGGTGTTCATCAAGTATCTGGACAAATGAATCGACTGCGACCTGAGCTTAGTCTCCACTTTGTACACGTTGGACTCACTTCAGGCGGCGCTTTTCAGCGCCGCGTTGCGGGCGCGCCGTGGAGGGCTGCGCCTCAGGCGAGTAGCCTCGTTTGCGGCCACGACCGTTGGTGCCGGGGCGCAACACCCCCGCGAGCGCCATGTTTGCAATCTCGCGACGCGGCCTGCTCGCTGGTCAGACGTCCGCTTTGGCGAAACCATCTCGGCAGCCAGAGGATCATGCCAATGATGCTGAACGCGGCCACTGTGAGGTCGACATCCCGCAGGCGACCCTCCTTGCGAAGCTCCTCGAGCGTGTCTCGTATCAGCCGAGAATAGTGGCGTTGCCGCTCTCTGATGGATTTGCGGGCCGACGGGTGACAGAGCCGGTGTCTCATCGAACAGTTGGGTCACCGCGCCCTGGGCCCGGGTCGTGATCCGCGCGTGAGTGATCACGATCTGCCGGAGGCGGGCTTCGGGATCGCGGATACGGGTCGCGGGAATCACGACCTCGTCATGGACGCGTTCGAGGCCGAACGTCATGATTTCGAACAGCAGCGCTTCCTTGCTGTCGAAATAGTGGTAGAGCCCTGCCTTCGTCATCCTGAGCGCCCGCGCGATGTCGCTCACGGAAGTCGCGTCGAAGCCGCGGTCGCGGAAAATCCGCGCTGCGGTACGGCAGATCTCCGCCCGTCGAGAGGTGACAGGGCGTTCAACAATTCGTGCAACCGCCATAAGGAACCTGCCAAGCAGTGGGCGCGCGCCTTATACATCGCCCGCCGAGTGCGGGTCAACTCGCGTCCGGTTTCGTCCGGCTGAAGCCGGACGCTACAGATGAGGATGATAGCTCGGACGAGTTACCGTAACCTCTTTCACGCTCCTAACCCCTCCTAACCTCTCCTAACCCTCCCTACCCGCTCCTAACCCTTCCTAACCTCTCCTAACCCATGTTATGCTCGACACCTCACCAAACGAACGGTCGGTAGGCAACGGGCTTCGGTCCTGGACGGACTGGCCCTGTTCTGCGGAGGAGGATGGATATGCAAACCTCGCTCGCTTCGCGAATCGTGATCGCCGTGTGCGTGGTTATCATGTTGCCGGTTCTCGCCTCAGCACAGACGAGCGGTATAGCGGGGCTAGTCAGGGATGCGTCCGGTGCAGTGCTCCCGGGTGTGACCGTTGAAGTGGCGAGTCCGGTGTTGATTGAGAAGGTGCGGACGGCAGTCACAGACGGCGCGGGCCTGTACAAGGTGGAAGGCTTGCGGCCTGGCGTCTACACGGTCACTTTCACGTTGACGGGGTTCAGCACCGATCAAGCGTGAAGGGATCGAGCTCACGTCGGATTTTACGGCCGCCGTCAACGCTGACCTCAGGGTTGGCGCAGTGGAAGAGACGATCACGGTGACTGGCGAGTCACCGGTGGTTGACACGCAAAACATTACTCAGCGCACGGTCATGACGCGCGAGGTCCTCGATGCCATTCCGACAGGGCGCAATATTCAGGCCGTCGGCATCATGATTCCGGGGACGAACCTCTCGTTTGGTGGTGGCGCCGCCCTGTCGCGCGACGTGGGTGGATCGGGCACGCTCCAACAGTCGCCATTGAACTATCGTGGTTCGGCGGACTCAGTGCAAACCGTCGATGGGATGCGCCTGAACAATCTGGAAGCCAACGGCGCCTATAGCGGCGTCTACTGGAATGACGGAAGCTTCCAGGAAATCAGCTACGTCACCGGTGCCGACTCAGCTGAAATGCCCAGCGCCGGCATCCGTATCAACATGGCGCCCCGGGACGGCGGCAATACCTTTCGTGGCACGGTGTTCGCCAATTACACGGGGGACGGCTGGGATTCGAACAACCTGGGTGACAACCTGCAAGGTGATTTGACGTACAACTCGACCAACCGCCTGCGGAACGTGAGCCGCCTCCAGAATATCTGGGACTTCAATCCGTCGGTTGGGGGCCCGATCCTCAAAGACAGGCTCTGGTTTTACGCAACCTTCCGCCACTGGGGTGTCGAGAAGACGGTGCCCGACACCTATTTCGACGCGGATCCCTCGGCGCACCGGTATTTGGCGGACTTGAGCCGTCCAGGGATTGACGACGGTCACATCGTCAGCCGCTCGGGACGCGTGACCTGGCAAATCAGCTCGAAGGACAAGTTCTCGTACTACCACGACGACCAGAGCAAGTACCGCGACCACTGGGGTATCAGCACGCTGGTCGCTCCTGAGGCGACCGGAGTTCAGGTCACGCCCACCAGCTTCGTGTCCGTGTCGAAGTGGACAAGGACGCAGACGTCCAGACTACTGTTCGAGGCCGGCTTTGCCGTCTATAACCAGGAGTACACGGAGCTGTATCAGCCGGAAGTCACCAACCTCACGGAGAAGGTCTGGGATTCGGCGGCGATCGCGGCATCGAAGATCTATTCCATTACGGAGCAGACGACCAACAGGCTCACTGCTGCCTGGAGCCAGCCGGCCGATCACTTCTCGGTCCTGCGAACGTATTCTGGATCGGCGACGTACGTCACCGGCGCACACGCGTTCAAGTTCGGCGGCACCTTGAGTGAGGGACCGCGCCGAACCGTCGAACAGTGGACCGGCGATCTGACGATGACGTTCAGCGCGGCGAACGCGACATGTGGCGCGCCGCCCTGCCCGCAATCGGTGACGCTGCGGACCCGGCGGGATCAGCGGGAAGGGATCAAGGCCGATGTCGGTCTCTTCGCCCAGGATAAATGGACGATGGGGCGGGCGACGATCAATGCCGGCGTGCGCTTCGATTGGTACCAGGGCGAGGTGCACGACTCGGACCTTCCAGCCGGTCTCTGGAATCCTGCGGTGCACTTCCCCGGCTTCGACACGAACAACTGGAAGGATATCAGCCCGCGGCTGGGCGTTTCCTACGACCTGTTTGGCACCGGCAAGACTGCGCGTGAAAGCCAGCGTCGCCCGCTACGTGAACGGCGAGAACGTCGTGACGACCGCAGGCCCTCAACCCGCAAACCACGATCGGTCGGACGGACACACGAAACGTGGAACGATCTCAACCGCGACTTCACGATTTTCAACCCGGATGGCTCGGTGCAGGCAGGCCGAGCTGGGTCCGACGACCAATGCGAATTTTGGCAAGCCGTGGCCTCGACGACGACCTACGATCCAGCGGTTCTGGAAGGGCTGGCATGTGCGCCCGTACAACTGGGAGTACTCGCTCAGCGTGCAGCACGAGCTCTTGCCGCGAATCGCGCTGAACGCCAGCTGGGGCCGGCGCTCGTTCGGAAACCAGACCACGGTCGACAATCAGTTGACCGATAACGCGAGCTATGACGGGCCGTTCTGCATCAACGCTCCGTCCAATCCGAACCTGCCTGGCGGTGGCGGGTATCCGCTGTGCGGTCTGTACGACATCAAGCCCACGTTTCAAGGACGGGTCCAGAACGTTGTCACGCACGCCAAGAACTTCGGCGGCGTCGACGACGTGTTCACCGGTTACGACGTCACGGTCAATGCCCGGCTCGCCAATGGCAGTTTCATTCAAGGTGGAATCGCGGCGGGACGCCGATCCTACAACACCTGTAATGCGCCGCTCGTGGCGGCGACGCCGGGAATCGTCGCCGGAGCTTTTGCCCCTCACGCGGTTCAGCCCCCGGGACGAGCAATGTCGACAACCCGGAAGGTCAGTGGTGCGATCAGGTCTTCCCGTTCCGGCCCGACGTGAAGCTCCTGGGCTCGCACACATTGCCGTGGGACATCCTGTTCAGCGGCACGTATCAGTTCAGCCGCGGCGTGCAGAACCCGTTGCAGCCGAGCATCGTGGCGGACTGGGATGTACCGAATGCGCTGATTGCGCCCGCTCTCGGACGGAACCTCGCCGCAGGAGCCACCGCGACCAAGCGAGTGCGTCTGATCGAACCAGGAACGGTGTACGGGGGTGAGAACCTCCACCAGCTCGACCTCCGGCTGTCGAAGCGGTTCCAGGTGAATCGCTACACCTTCCGAGCCGATCTCGATTTGTACAACACGTTCAACAGCAATTGGCCGTTTACGCTGAACACGACGTTCAACACGGTGCCACCAGCCAGTGGCTGCGGCCGACCAACGTGCTGCAGGGCCGCTTCGTGAAGATCGGCGGCCAGTTTACGTTCTAGAATGAGTACGGGTACGTGCAGGGCGGGCCTTTGAGGCCCGCCTCAGGCCCAAAGGCTGAATATGCGAACCCACTCGGCCAACGTCTTCGTGGCGGTCGTTCTCGCCAGCTCGATCGTGTTTGCCGCGCAGAACGCGAAGGTCAACGTCACCGGGAAGTGGCTGTTTCAGGTCGAAACGGGCGCCGGCTCGGGCACGCCGACCGTGACACTGAAGCAGGACGGCGAAAAGTTGACCGGACACTACTCGTCGATGACCCTTGGTGAGGCGGAACTGACGGGAACAGTGAAGGGAAGTGCCATTCAGTTTTCGTTCACGGCCGATGTCCAGGGTATGAAGATTGACGTGGCATACTCGGGTACAGTGGAAAACAATGATGCGATGAAAGGCACGGTCACGCTGGGCGGCCTCGGGGAGGGCACGTTTACCGGCAAGCGGCAGTAAGAAGGACGAGCCAAAAAGCTCGTGAACGTTTCAACGCTGAGGACGCTGAGGTCGCAGAGCACGCAGAGAAGTTTTTAGTCTGTATTCCTCTGCGACCTCCGCGGATACTCGGCGAACTCCGCGTGCAGCCTTGCGGAGGATCGTTGTATGTGGAACACCGTTCGGAGCCTGGGAGTCCTCGTCGTGTCGGCCGGGGTCGGGGCGGTTCTCGCAGTGGCTGCCATGCCGGTTGCAAGTCAGCAACCCGCCACCCCTCGCATGGCGCGCATGCCTGACGGCAAGCCCGATCTGAACGGAATCTGGCAGGCGCTCAACGAAGCGCACTACGACATTCAACCGCATATCGCGCGACCCGCCATGGCACTCAGGGCGGGGCCCTACGGTCCTGTGCCTGCTCCACCCGTGCTCGCATTTGGTGCCGTCGGCTCGGTGCCTCCCGGTCTCGGCGTCGTCGAGGGGGACGAGATTCCGTATCAGCCGTGGGCCCTCGCCAGAAAGCAAGAGAATCAAGAGAAGTGGCTGACCGCAGACCCGGAGATCAAGTGTTACCTGCCGGGGGTGCCGCGCGCCACCTACATGCCGTATCCGTTTCAGATTCTGCAGAGTGCCGGCGCCATATTCATTGCGTACGAATATGCGGGCGCGGTTCGGAACGTGTATCTCAAGAATCCGGGGCCACCTCCCGCCGAATCCTGGATGGGGCAGTCTGTGGCCCGCTGGGACGGCGACACCCTCGTCGTAGACGTCACTGGGCAGAACGACCAGACGTGGTTCGACCGGGCCGGGAACTTTCACAGTGACGAACTGCACGTTGTCGAACGGTATACCCGCACGACTCCCGACCTGATGTGGTACGAGGCCACGATCGAAGATCCGAAGGTGTTTACGCGGCCGTGGAAGATGAGCATGCCGCTCTATCGGCGTCAGGAAAAAAACGCGCAAATCATGGACTTCAAATGTGTGGAGTTCGTGGAAGAATTGATATACGGCCAGTGGCGGAAGCAGCCGCTTGGCCGATAGCAGTGTAGAGGCGGGTCTTCCGCCTTCGCGTAAAGCTACGGCGGACCACCGTAGCCTTGGCGAAGGTGGTTAGACCCGCCGAGCGAGGGTGTGATGCGCTCTTACTGTGTCATGTTGGCAACCGTGATGGCTGTGGCAGTGGCTGTCGTGTCCGTGCCGCGCACAGGAATCTCTGCGCAAACTGCCGGGAAGCTTTACACGCCGCCTCGCACGCCCGACGGGCGTCCCGACCTTCAAGGCATGTACGATCTGGCCACGGTGACTCCGCTGGAGCGTCCAGCCGGGCTCAAGGCCGTCCTGACCAAGGAAGAGGCCGAGAAGCTCGAAAAAATGGTGGCCGCGCGGCTGGAGCAAGGCGATCGGCCAATCAGCGGCGATCGCTCGGCACCTCCAAAGGGTGGGGACGGCTCGGTCGGTCCTGCCGGAGAACGTTGGCGGCTACAACACGTTCTGGCTCGATCCGGGTTCGTCGTACACGATTGTCAATGGAGAGCGTCGCACGTCGCTCATCATCGATCCGCCCGACGGCAAGGTCCCGGCGCTGACGCCGGCCGGACGTCAACGAGTGGCAAAGTTGCTGGCCAGGCCCACGTCTGACGCGACCGAGCGCAACGATCCCGGACTTGAACCTGCAGGCGCTTACGACGACCCCGAGCGCCGGCCGCTCGGCGAGCGCTGCCTGCTCGGATTTGGATCGACATCAGGTCCGCCCGTGCTGCCGAATTACTTCTATAACAACCTCCATCAGATCGTGCAGACGCCCGACTCGGTCATGATTCTCACCGAGATGGTGCACGATGCGCGTATCGTTCGTATGAACGCACAGCATCTTCCCAAGACCATCCGAAAGTGGTTGGGTGACTCCGTCGGCCACTGGGAAGGCGACACGCTTGTCGTCGACACCACCAATTTCACCGAGAAGACCAGGTTCCGCGGATCGAGTGAGAATCTGCACGTGGTCGAGCGCTTTACCCGCGTCGGCGACAGAGCGCTGCTCTATCGCTTCACGATTGACGATCCAACGACGTGGGAAAAACCATGGACTGGCGAGTACGTGTGGCCGGCCACCGACGAGCATATCTACGAGTACGCCTGCCACGAAGCCAACTACGCGCTGGAAAACATTCTTCGCGGCGCGCGGCAGCGCGATCGGGAGGCGACCAAGCCGTAGGAGCCCATCGATGCAAATCAGACTGTCAATGGCAATTGTTGGTGTTTGCGCAGCGCTTGTGGGCGTGTCGAGACCGCTCGGTGCACACCATGCCTTCGGAGGCGAATTCGATCCGAACCGTCCGGTGTTGCTGAAAGGGCGCATCGTCAAAGTCGAGTGGGTGAACCCGCACGCCTGGATTCATGTTGAGGTCCCGAAGCCGAACGGCTCGACGGAAGTCTGGATGGTTGAAGGGGGAAGCCCGAACTCGCTGTTCAGGCGCGGCGTCACGAAGGACTCGTTGAAGATTGGTACGGCCATCGTCGTGGACGGCTATCAAGCCAGAGATCACACGCTGCTCCGGGCGAACGGTCGCAACGTCACATTCCCTGACGGCCGCATCCTGTTTCTTGGCTCATCGGGCACAGGCGCGCCCAAGGACGGAGCCGATCCCAGCGAAGGCACGAAGGCACCGACATCCCCGGGCGGCCGGTAGGGGACTCGGTGCTCAGGATTGTCGCCGGCCTTCTCATCGTCCTCTTGCTGTCTGTGCCGGCTGTGGCCCAGACGCCCGATGGTGAGCAGCTGTTTCGCACCCGCTGCGCGAGCTGCCATACGGGCGAGCCCGATTCCCGCGCGCCAGGCCCGGAAGCGCTGCGCTCAAGAACCCCTCAAACTGTGATCGAGAGCCTCGTCAATGGCGCCATGCGCGTTCAGGGCGCGCAGATGAGCGGACCAGAGCGACGCGCCGTGGCCGAGTTCGTCACCGGCAAAACCGTCCAGGGTGACGTGGCTGGTGTGGGCAAGGGACGATGCGCGAAGGACGTGGTGTTTCCGGCACAAGGTATCGCCCCGTCGTGGAACGGCTGGAGCCCGACCATCACCAACACGCGGTTTCAGCGTGATGACCAGGCTGGTCTCACGGCTCGCGACGTGACGCGGCTGACGCTCAAATGGGCATTTGGATTTCCCGACGCATCGTCCGCCTGGGCGCAGCCAACGGTTGGCGGCGGTCGTGTGTTCGTCGGCAGCCAGAACGGAACGGTGTATTCGCTTGACGCGCGAACGGGCTGTATCTACTGGACGTTCAGTGCCAGCGGAGGAGTGCGGACCGCCATTGTCCTGGGATCACGAGAAGTTTACTTCGGCGACACTGCGGCGAACGCCTACGCACTCGATGCTGAAACCGGGCGGCAACTCTGGATACGAAAAGTCGAGACCCATCCCCTTGCGCGCGTTACCGGCGCGCCGACAGTGCACGAGGGTCGACTGTACGTGCCAGTCTCGTCGTACGAGGAGGCACAAGGCTCAGATCCAAAATACGGCTGCTGCACATTCCGCGGCAGCATCGTGGCGCTCGACGCGAAAACTGGGACGATCGAGTGGAAGACCTACATGATCGAGGACGAGGCGCGACCGCGCGGCAAGAGCACCGCAGGCGTGACCCTCTGGGGACCATCTGGGTCCGGCATCTGGTCGGCGCCCACGGTCGATGTCAAGCGTCGCCTCCTTTATGTTGGAACAGGCAACACGTACAGCGGCCCGCCGCAACCGTCGAGCGACGCCGTCGTCGCACTCGAGCTCGCAACTGGCAAGATTCGGTGGATCCAACAAGTCACGCCGAACGATATCTACATCAGCAACTGCCGGTCTGGGGCACAGAATCCCAACTGCCCCGAGCGGAACGGTCCAGACTACGACTTCGGCAGCCCGCCGATGCTCGCGACGCTTCCCGACGGGAAGGACATCATCGTCATCGGCCAGAAGTCGGGTGTCGGTTTTGCGATGGATCCTGACCGTGACGGGGCCGTCGTCTGGCAATATCGCGCCGGTCAGGGTGGTGTGCTTGGTGGTATCGAATGGGGGTCCGCCATCGACGCGGAGAATGCCTACTTCGCCGTCTCTGACATTACCCATCCGCAACCCGGCGGGTTGCACGCGGTGAAAGTCGCGACGGGAGAGCGGGTGTGGTTTGCGTGCGCCACCACCGCTGACCTGCACCGCCGGCCGCGGGTGCAACGCGGCCCAATCGGCGGCCGTGACGGCTTTGTCCGGCGTGGTGTTTTCTGGTTCCAACGATGGCGCGCTTCGCGCGTACTCGTCGCGCGATGGCACGATCGTGTGGGAGTTCGACACGAACCGCGAGTTTGAAACCGTCAACGGCGTGCAGGCAAAGGGTGCCTCAATGCTGGGCCCGGGACCGGCGATTGCCGGCGGCATGCTGTTCGTCAATTCCGGGTACGGCGCCTTCGGTGGCCGTGCCGGTAACGTGTTGCTCGCGTTCGGCGTGGACTGAGGCGTCGAAAGCGATTGCCCGTCGCCAGCCAGGGGCGTAAACTGAGAAAGGGACTGACCGACCGGTTGGTAGGCTAAAGCCGAAAGCCTATTTTGGAGAGATCATGAAACTCGCGCGATTTGCCAGGGTTCGTGGGATAGCGCTGACCGTGGCGGTCGCCACGTTTGGCGCGTTCGGGACGGTCGTGACCGGCGGCGCTCCACAGGAGCCTCGCGTACCGCCTACGGAAGGTGCGCCGACGTTCAGCGCAGACGTGGCGCCGATCATGTACCGGAAATGTGTCAGTTGCCATCGGCCTGGCGAAATTGCACCGATGTCGTTCATCACTTACCAGGATGTTCGTCCCTGGGCCCGCTCGATTCGCGAGAAGGTTCTGGCGCGCGAAATGCCGCCGTGGGACGCGGACCCACAGCACGGCAAGTTCCGCAACGATCGCAGTCTCACACAACAGGAAATCGACACGATCGTGAAGTGGGCCAATGGCGGCGCGCGGCAGGGCAATCCGTCAGCCATGCCGCCGCTCCCGAAATTTGCGGCGGGATGGCAGATTGGGACGCCCGACCTGGTCTTCGAGATGCCTGACGAGTATCAGATCCCCGCCGACGGGACGATCGACTATCAGTACTTCGAGGTGCCGACCAATTTCAAAGAAGACCGCTGGATGCAGGCCGGGGAAGTCCGGGCTGGCGATCCCGAGCACGTGCATCACATCATCGTTTCGGTGATCGAGCCGGAGCGAAGTACGCGGCCGAACGTGGTCAGCATCAGACCGATCGTGCCGGAAGGGCAGACACCCACGCCCCGACCGCAGCGGGAACGTGCGGAAGGGTCCCAGGCGGCGCAGCTATCGCGGCGCGCCAATGCGGTTATGCTCGTGAATTGGGCGGTCGGCGAAGACGCGCCCATCCACGAGCCAGGAACGGCCAAGCGCATTCCGGCAGGGTCGACCCTGGTGTTCCAGGTTCACTACACCACCAACGGTGCGCCGTCGAAGGACCGATCGAAGATCGGATTGATCTTTGCGAAAGAGCCGCCGACGCGTGAAATCAGGACTGGGATTATTGCCAACCCGATGTTCGCGCTGCCACCCGGTGCGCCAAACCACCAGGTCGAATCCGAAGCTACCTTTGCCGACGATGTAAAGGTGTGGACCATGCACCCGCACATGCACCTGCGGGGCAAGGACATGACTTACACGGCAATCTATCCGGATGGCCGCCGCGAAATCATCCTGAGCGTGCCGAAGTACGATTTCGGCTGGCAAACTGACTACTGGCTGGCCGAACCGCTCAGTTTGCCCAAGGGATCGAAGATCCATGTCGTCGCGCATTTCGACAATTCATCCGGCAACCTCAACAATCCGGATCCGGCTGCGACCGTCAGATGGGGCGATCAGACGTGGGAAGAGATGATGATCGGATTCTTCACGTATACCGTGGAAGGACGCGGCGCCACGACAACCGCCGGAAACTAATCATGCTCATGAACCCTCGGGCGTCATTCGGAGCCTTGGTGATTGTCGGCGCTCTTGGATCGCTCGCCGTATCCGCGCAGCACTCGACCGCGCCTCGCACGTCGTGGGGCGATCCCGACCTGCAGGGAACCTGGACGAGCGAAGCCGAGCTCAGCGTGCCGTTCGAGCGACCGGCCGCGTTCGGCACTCGACAAGTGCTGACGGATCAGGAATTCGCTGACCGCGAAGCACGTATCCAGGGTCAGCTTCGCTCCGACAATTCGGACTTCGATCTGGAAACCGCGGATCGGTCTACGGCCGGACAGGTCGGGTCCGCCACCTCGCCTCCGCCGCACTGGCTCGAGCGTCGCCTCACGTCGCGGCGAACGTCGATCGTGATCGATCCGCCCGACGGTCGAGTTCCTCCCGCAACGCCCGAAGCCCGGCGTCGTCTCGCGTCGCTCCCACGGGGCAGCGGTGGCGGCGGGCCGTTCAACGGCCCCGAAGACCTGGCAACGTGGGACCGCTGCATTACGCGGGGGTTGCCGACCGTCGTGTTCCCCACGGTGTATAACGCGAATGTTCGCATCGTGCAGAGTCCCGGCTACGTAGCGATTTCCTACGAGATGATTCACGACACGCGCGTCATTGCGCTGGACCCGGCGCAAGGCGAACCGCGGCCGCATCTCTCGTCCGCAATCCGCCAGTACTTCGGCGACTCGCGTGCCCGCTGGGAAGGCACAACGCTGGTCGTTGGCGTGACGAATTTCACGGACAAGACGAACTATCGCGGGTCTGGTGCGACGTTACATCTGGTCGAACGGTTTACGCGGGTGGACGACAACACGCTCCGGTATGAAGTGACCGCCGACGACCCTCACACGTGGGCGAAACCGTGGACCGCGGCGCTCGACCTCAAGTCGCAGGCGCAGGGGATGTTCGAGTACGCCTGCCATGAAGGCAACTACGCCATGCGCAATATCCTGGCGGCGGCGCGAGCAGGGGAGCGAGGGACGTCTGCCCGGTAAGCTGGAGCTGCTCCGCGGCCCCTGCGTCCTCTGCGTGCAAGTCTTTCTTCGTCATCACCATCAAGGCGCCGTCGTCGGCACCGGCTCGAATTCGTAGATCCCTCCGTCTCCCGTCAACGCCAAGAACAGACGGCGGCCTTTGAAGAAATAGGACCGGACGTGCTCCATGTCCTGCACCAGCCGATCGTAGAGCGATCCAGGCGCACAGAGCACCCGTGTCATTGTCAGCGGGCCAAACTCGAGCTGGCCCGGTTCGGAAGCCTTCCAGGTGCTGTTGCCGCGATTGCAGTCGAAGCGCATGGTCAGTCGTCCGGCCGTCGCGAACGCGATGGTGTACTTGACTCGCTCGCCTGGATCGAGCGTTTTGTCGTCGCCCGCCTGAAAACGTACCAGTTGCCACGAGGTGCCTTCAAGGCTGGTCGGTGGTTCTGACGAGGGCTTTTGACCTTGAAGGTCCGTCCCCAACGTCGTCAGCATGACGGCCAGTCCGATTGTCCATGCCTTTCGTGTGCGCCGACCTCTCATCTGTGCCTCCGGAGGCACATTATCTCGAAGTTTTCAGTTGAGTTCTCAGTTTTCAGTCGACGGGCGCAGGTCCTGCAGGCTGGCCGGATGTTGCGACTGCGCGGCGCGGAACTGCAGCGTCGCGAACACCTCCACAATCACAGCGACCCCGATCATGAGCACTCGTGCAAGGGGCGCCAGCTCGGTCCAGAAGAGCACCAGGACAACGACACTGCCCGCAACCCACAGAGCATCGGCAATCGTAAACGCCATCAAGGTATGACGGCCGACAGGCTGCCGGGCGGCAGCCACGGCAAGGGCCCCGGCGTAGGCGATAAAGCCCGCGGACAGAACGTCGAGCAAGAACGGTGAGTCGAGGCCAAAGAGAGGAGGGAGTATTTGTCGCGTTGCCACAATCGCGGCAGCACATGCTGCGGTGGAGGCCGCGTTGATTTGGAGTATGCGATGCGATGACATGTTGGCTCCTTCTTTCGTTGTGCGAGCGGCTGTGATGTCCCTTCAACCAGCATCCGCCGCGACGCGACGCGCCCGCAATTACCTGTCAGGTAATGGCTGCTGGTCGTCAGAGCGGGTAGCATGGTCGTATGGCAGCCACTGCACCCTCACACGCGCCCCGCGCTGCGACCTCACTCGGCCGACTCTTGCGCGAGTGGCGATCGGCTCGCGGATTGAGCCAACTCGACCTTGCAATGCGCGCAGGCTTTTCCACGCGGCATGTCAGCTTCATTGAAACCGGAAAGACCCAACCGAGCCGACACGCGCTCCTCGTCCTGGCGGAAACACTCGACGTGCCCCTTCGGGAGCGCAATCGGCTGCTCGAAGCAGGCGGGTACGCGCACATCTACCGGCAGACACCGTTCGTCGCCGATGAAATGAGCCATATCCGCGGGGTGCTTCAGTTCATTCTCGACAGACATCAACCGTACGGAGCGGTCGTTCTCGACCGGTATTCAAACCTCCTCATGGGCAATGCGGCGGCGACTCGACTGTTGACGCCGCTCGTCGATCCGTCGCTCCTCAATGGCACACCAAACTTGCTGCGAATGGCATTTCATCCGCTCGGCGTGCGGCGCTACATCGTCAACTGGGACGAGGTATCGCCACATCTCATAGCCAGGGCCGAGCGGGAGTTGGGCGGTCTGAAGGACGATCAAACCGCCACCGCACTCATCGACGAGGTTCGTGCTTATCATGAACCGAATACCCACGATTGGGCATCGACACCCACAGGACCGAAAGACCTGCTCTTGCCGGTGCAAATCAGGAAGGACGAGCTGGAACTCCAGCTCTTCAGTACGATCATGACCCTCGGCACGCCGCAGGACGTCACCCTGCAGGAGTTGCGAATCGAGACATTTTTTCCGGCAAATGAAGTGTCAGAAATCCGACTGAAGGGTCTGGCGTAGCGGGCCCGGTCTCTTCTATATTCTGTCTTCTGTATTTTGTCTTCTGCCTTTTGAAAAGGAGTTCGCTATGTCCGTTACTACCGCACATGCCGCCGGCACCTTCTGCTGGCCGGAACTGAGCACGAGCGACGTCCAGGCCGCCAAAACATTCTACTCCGCGCTACTGGACTGGGAGCCGAGCGATGTACCCATGCCTGAGGACGCCGGAAGCTACACGATGGTGAAAGTCGGAGGCAACGACGTGGGGGCGATGGCCTCCATGCAGGACGCGCAGAAGAAGGCGGGCGTTCCGCCGCATTGGGCGTCGTTTGTTGCCGTCACCAACGCCGACGAAATCGTCCAGAAAGCAGTCGCGCTGGATGGGACCCTGATGGCCGGGCCGTTCGACGTGATGGACGCCGGCCGAATGGCCGTCATCAAAGATCCGACGGGCGCCATCTTCTCGATCTGGCAAGCGAAGTCGCATCCCGGCGCCACACGCATCAACGAAGTTGGTGCGCTCTGCTGGACCGAGCTCTACACGAACGACATGAACAAAGCCGTCGCGTTCTATACGAGCCTCTTCGACTGGACAGGGAAACCTTGGGACAGTCCCACGCCGTACACCATCCTTACCTTCAAAGGACAGGACAAAATGGCTGGCGGCGTGCTGCAGATGACCAAAGATATGCAGGGAATGCCGCCACATTGGCTCCCGTACTTTCAGGTTGAGGATACCGACAAGGTCGTTGCTCGCGCCAAGGAGCTGGGTGGCAATGTGATCGTGCCGCCGATGGACATTCCGAACGTTGGACGGATGGCGACCATCACGGATCCACAAGGGGCCGCGTTTGCGGTGATCAAACTGCCGAACGCGTAGCGCTCGCCGGACAGGGACGCGAATCGGCGCGGATCTTTCTTGGACGGTACGCGGATCGGCGCGGATCTCCTTGAATTACGGGACGCGAATCCCCGCGGATCTCCTGGGTTGGATGAAACGCGAATCATCGCGGATCTCTCCCGGGTTGGACGGGACGCGAATTACCGCGGATCTCTTTTGGGTTGGGCGAGACGCGAATTAAGGCGGATCTCTGCGGATCACCGCGAAGGTCGTTTCGGCGCGCGGGACATTCCTGATCTCGGTCAGGTTTTATCCACGTGAATCCGCGTCCCGTCCGATCTTAAACAGATCCGCGTCCATCCGCGTCCCGTTAATGCAAGCAGATCCGCGGCGATCAGCGTCCCATGGACGGAGCCACGCACGTCGCCAAGCCGGTGGAGCCGACCGAGCTCGTCGCCGTCGTGGCCAGCCTCGCGGGGCGGACGAGCCGCACGTTAAGGAGACGGGGTAGCCACCGAGCGTCATCTGGCCGGAACGATCCGGTATCGTCCCATTGGCCGGCCTGTGGACCCACCCAATTGGCGTTCCGCCTCGAACCAGTCGTCACGATCGTGTCCAGGTTCTGCTCCCCGAGCTTGCCACAGCGCGTAGGCTCGATCGGCGACATCCTCTTCGTAGACGAAAGCCAGGCCGTGCTGATCGAAATGCTCGAACCATTCGTTCCAGGTAATCCCTCGAAACGGCGCAAACCCTGGAAAGTTGAAACGCAGGCCCGTCCCACCGTCCGTGACCTGTGTGGTAGCCGGACCCGACGCGCTTGCCTCTCCCGTGGCCGGCTCGGCTCGATGCCGCGCCGCCCATCGGCGGATTTCAGCAGGGTCGCGCGTCGTGACCGCTCTGGCGCCGGTTCCCGATGACGGCGTGCTGATCGTGGTCGAATAAAGTGCCTGTCGCTCGTCTGTAGGGTCCTTGTCCCTTGTCATTGCGGTTCTCCTGACGGGACGTGTTCATGGGCGGACGCAGTTTGCCGGCGCGGCGCACGGTCCTTTCAACGGTCAACCGAGCAGAAACCGTGCCATTACGCTGCACCCAAGAGGCGAGACGTGACTGGCCCACCGTTCCGGTCGGGTGTTGGAGTCGACGTCAACTGGCTCATGTATTGCGGGGACCTGGCCAGGGTGTATCGTTAGGCAGAGGCAGGCCGACGTCGCCTGATCATGACGAACCGACTCCAGGCAGAACGACGAGACTTGATGCCAAGCATGCCGTGGCGCCGAAACCTGTATCAACCCGAAGTGAGCTGCGAGGGGCAGGTACTTCATGGCTGGTAACGCCTCCGGAGCAAGTCGGATCCTGGTCATCGAAGATGAGATTGACGCCGCTGAATTCCTGAAGGTTCTCCTCGAGCCACACGGATATGTCGCTCAGCTGGCGTACAGCGGCGGACACGCGCGGGAGGCTCTCGAGACATGGCGGCCTGACGTGGTCCTCATGGATCTGATGCTTCCCGATGTGGCCGGGTTGGAACTGTTGCAAACCTTCAGAGATTCGAGTCCTGAAGTTCCCATCGTCGTGGTGAGCGCACACGGAAGCATTGCCGTCGCCGTCGAAGCCATGGAACGAGGCGCGCTCAGCTTTGTCGAAAAGCCGGTCAACCCGTCGGTGCTGTTGGCCACACTGGCCAAAGCGATCGAGAAACGCAGGCTGACCGCTGAAAATCGACGTCTCAAAGCCACGGTCGAGGACTGTACGACCTTTGGCAGCATCGTCGCGCGAAGTACGCAAATGCGCCAAGTCCTGCAATTCATCAAATCGGTCGCACCGACCGACGCGAGCGTGCTCGTACACGGCGAAAGTGGCACTGGGAAAGAGGTTGTGGCAGCGACGATTCACCAGCAGAGCAAACGTGCAAAGGGCCCGTTCATCAAGGTCAATTGCGCGGCCATCCCAAGTGAGCTCATCGAATCCGAGCTTTTCGGTCACAAGCGTGGGTCGTTTACGGGCGCGGTGTCAGACAAAGTGGGGCTGATGGAGCTGGCCGCAGGGGGCACCCTTCTTTTGGACGAAATTGGCGAGATGGCCCCAGGGCTTCAAGCCAAGCTCCTTCGCGTACTGCAAGAGCGAGAATTCCGACCAGTGGGTGGCACGAAGGTGCTGAAGGCGAACTTCCGGTTGATCTGCTCGACCAACGTGCAGCTGGACAAGGCATTGACGGACGGAAAGCTGCGCGAGGATCTCTACTTTCGTATCAACACACTCACCATTGCGGTCCCTCCGCTCCGCGAACGGCCCGATGACATTCCTCTGCTCGCAGACCGGTTTCTTGACCGGTTCACGGCGCAGCACCAACGAGAAATCACGTCGATTCACCCACAGACCGCCAAAGCCCTGCTTCGATATCGGTGGCCCGGCAACGTGCGCGAGCTCGAGCACGTGATGGAACGCGCCGTGATCCTGGCGCCGGAACCCGTCCTGATGCCGGACGACCTTCCTCAAGAGATTCGTGGCGAACAGGAACAACTAGAAGAGTCTCGCTAGCGTTATTGCACACCCGTGACGCGCTCGCACCTCGCTGAGCACGCGAGTGTCGTCAACAGATGGAGCGCGCATCTTCTAAGGACCGTCAGGGTTGGCGTCGCTCTTGCATTGAGTGGGCGCGTGGCCGCCGAAGCAATGACGACGGCAACAGTCTGGGAGGAAGAGCGATGCTACTGACGTTAGCGTTCATCTTTTTGGTTGCGTGGTTGCTCGGCGTTGTCGGACCGTCCACGGTTGGTGCGTTCGTGCATGTTCTGCTGGTGATTGCCGTCGTGCTCTTTCTGATGAGTGTCATCAGCGGCCGGCGAACAGTCGTCTGAGTTCTCAGAGCCACGCGCATGGATCTCGTTTTCATGGCTGCCGTCGTCGCTCTGTCCTGTTCTCTCGGGCTTGCGGGAGCACGTGCGGTTCTCTGGTTAGTGCTTTGCCTTATGGCGCCCCCGACGCCGGTGTCGCACATGGCAGAACGCGCGATCGCGAAGACGACTGCTATTCATCCTGACCGGCATGCTCCGACGTCTATCGCCGCGTGACCAGTGTTCGAGCCCGCACGCGATAATGCCTCTGCGCGGACGTTTTTATTCATACGATGGCAGGTTCATGTGCTGGGCAATGCCTTGTCCAACTTGTCTGCGATCTCCCTCACGTTGGTGTCCTTCAGAAGCTCTTGTAATTCAGCCGTAAACTGATTTGGCAGACCCTGGCGTACTGACAACTCGTTCAAGATCCGCAAGATCAGAGTCATCTCGCGCTCGACGAGAAGGTCGATCTGAATATTGAGATGAGTCCGTCGATCGGCCTCGACCGTCATCCGGTTCTGATTCAGCAGCACGAAGAGTGTCAAGAAGATCACCTCGACAGACACCAGCGCGGTCAGCAGGTCGAAAGGAAACGCGTCGAACCGTCTGACCCCTGGTACGGCCCCTATGTTGATGGCGATCCAGCCCGTCAGAACAATCAGATGGGCGAGAATCACCGGACCGCTGCCGGCGATTCGCGTGATACGAGCGGCCAGGCGATCGGCGATCGAATGCGTCTCCAGAATCGCGTGCTCGAGGCGCGCGATAGCACTGATATTCCGATCCGACGGGGTTTCGCGTGACGCCGTTATCGAAGGGTGGTCAGCGGGTCTATCACGCGGTATCGTCACGGGGATTTTCTTTTCGTTGTCCGCATCCGTGGTTACGGGGCAGGGGTGCCGCCCCGTCGGCCTCGAAACCTGAGACGAGCCGGCCGACAGTTCCGTGTCGCCATTGCGACATGTTGCAAAAAGACGACCAGACTGTCTGGCATGGCGCCCGTCTTGCTTCGGTTGTGGCGCGATGAAAGCTCCGCTCTGTTGTCGCAATCTCGAACACTGCGGCCTGGGCAGACCCAGGCGAATGTCGGAGCAAGCGATCGGAGGACGTGGCCAAGCCCTCAAACGCTGACGAAACCGTCGCGGGGGCCGCTTTGGGCGAGGACCAACCTGATTGGGTCCGTTAGTCCTGGCGGCCCAGATCCGACCGCACAAATCTCTTGAGGCTTCTGGTCAGTGGCCGTTAAGCTGTGCTCGCATTCTAGACTCTCGCGAATCGAGTGAGGAGCGTTCTATGAGCATGCTGCTGATCCTGATCATTCTGCTCGTCGTGCTGGGCGGCGGCGGTTTCTATGCGGGCGGACCACGTGTTGGAGGTGGTCTCGTGGGACTCATCCTGCTCATCCTGCTGATTCTTGCGCTGACAGGACGACTTTAACGGCTTCGCCACTTCGCGGAGCCCGGCTGTAGCCGACAAATGCAGTCTCACCGGGGTTGAGCGGTCTGTCGCCCTTTTTGAGACACTTCTAAACTTCGTTCAACGACGGGCGCCGGTTACGACGTTCCGCCGTGGTTCTGACCTTGGATCTGCGATCCGTCCCGCACCGCATTTCTACCTGAGCTTCGCCGAGAAGCAGAAGAGCACTCGCCAACTCATGTGAGACCTCGTAGACCATCCCCACGTGGAGCGAACTCACATCGATTCCCTCGACAGGGCCAACCGGCTTTCTGATGATTGTGATCCGCATCGCTGCCTTCGGTCATCCTGAACATATCCACAACATATCCACTGGCTGGTCGGGAGGCTACAGAATGCCTCCCGTGCTTGGTGGAGTGTTTCATCCAGCTGAATGCCGGATGAGGAAGTTCCCTGGAGCAACTCCCGTGCCGGACCAGTGGGACGGCCATGATCTGAATCCCAGGTCACGACAGAGAACGACCAGTTCATCGCGCGAGAATCCGCGTCCCGTCCGATCCGACGGATCCGCATCAATCCGCGTCTCGTCCGATCCAAGATCCTTTCCGTGTTGATCCGCGTCCCGTTAATCCAAGAGAGGATCCGCGTCGATCCGCGTCCCGTTCAAACAGATCCGCGTCCTGCAGAGCCTGCGCTTCCCGAAGCCTCACCGAACATGCCATAGTTAGTCCCGCATGGGGGAGCAACCGTCAGGCTTCGTTCTCGACGCGTACTTCCGCCGCATCGGCTATACAGGCGCGCAGACACCCACGCTCGACACGCTCGGTGCCATTCATCGCCATCACACTCGAGCGATTCCTTTCGAGAACCTGAATCCGTTCTTGGGGTGGCCTGTCCGTCTCGATATCGCGACGCTGGATGAAAAGATCGTCCGGGCTGGCCGCGGCGGTTACTGTTTCGAGCAGAACCTGTTGCTGATGCACGCGCTGCGCGCGACTGGCTTTTCGGTCGTCGGCCTCGCTGCGCGGGTGATTTACAACGCCCCTGCGGACGTCGTTCCCGCCCGCAGCCACATGCTCTTACTCATCGTGCTGGACCGAATTTCGTACGTCGCGGACGTCGGCTTTGGCGGTCAGACACTAACGGATCCGCTTCGACTCGAACCCGACATCGAACAATCGACATCGCTCGAACCGTTCCGGCTCATCGCGGCGGGCGACGAGTTCGTGATGCAGGCCTTTATGGGTGGTGAGTGGAAGAGCCTTTATCGCTTCGACCTTCGGGAGCAACATCAGATTGACTACGAAGTGGCCAACTGGTACGTCTCAACCCATCCCGACTCGCGCTTCGTGACCGGCTTGATTGCGGCGCGCCCGGACGTGGATCGGCGCTACGCCCTGCTGAACACCCAACTGGCGGTGTACCACCGGGATGGAAAGGTCGAACGCGAGGTGCTGCGTTCCCCGAAGGCATTGCGTGAGGTGCTGACAAAGCTCTTCAGGATCGTCCTGCCAGATTCGCCAGATCTCGAAGCGGCGCTGGCCCGCGTGATACAACCATCCGGATAAGCCAACAGGACGCGATTTGACCGTCTCTTGAAAACGGAGAACACGATGCGGACTATGACGCCGAGAATAGCCGTTGGAGTGACTGCGGTGGCAATTGTCTGTGGGGTGACGGTATCAGCCCAGCGCGGGCCCGCCGTGCCACCGCTCGTGAAGGAGGGGATTACGGAGAAGGTCTCGGATCACGTGTACGTGATTCCCGACCAGAGCGTCCCCGTCGTTCCCAATGTCGGAATCATTGTTGGCAGTCGAGGCACCTTCGTCATCGACACCGGTCTTGGTGCGCGCAACGGACAGACCATCATGCGCGAGGTTGGGAAGGTGTCGAGCAACAGCGAGCTCTACCTTGCCACCACACACTTTCACCCTGAACACGACCTCGGGGCCCAGGGATTCCCTCCAAATACGAAGATGCTGCGCTCGCGCGATCAGCAGGCCGACATCGACGAGTTTGGTTTGGAGATGGCCAAGACCTTCAGCGGGTTTTCACCGCTGAATGCCGAGCTCCTGCAGGGCGCGGAGTTCCGAAAAGCCGACACCCACTTCGACAAGGAACATACAGCCGACTTGGGTGGCGTGCGCGTACGGCTCTTGGCTATGGGCGGAAATCATACTCGCGGCGATACCGCATTCTTCGTCGAACCCGATGGCGTCCTCTTTTCGGGCGATGTCGTCATGATGGCACTGCCAGGGTTTGGCAGTCCTTACTCCCGTTTGAGCAACTGGCTGCAGAGTCTGGACCGTTTCGAAAAGCTTCAACCCAAGCGCATCGTCCCGAGCCACGGCGCGATGGGCGACGGCTCGATGATTGCGAACTACCGCAAATTCTTGACGACCGTCCAGACTCGGGCATCGGCGTTGAAGAAAGAAGGCAAGAGCATCGACGAGACGATCAAGACCATTCAAACCGAACTGCAGGCGACATATTCGCCGCCGAACAGGATGGTGAGTGCGATTCGAGCGGCGTACAATGAGGCGCCATAGGGTTGTCGGTGCTTGAAAGCAAGCGCCGGTTCAGCCACAATCGGCTTCGATCGTACGTCGAGGGAGGCACGAGCATGAAGTCCCGTCGAGGTAAAGACGTCGCCATCGGTGTCTGCATCTTCGTCATGGCTATCTTCAGCGCGGCGATCGTTGCGCAGCTACTGCCGGTTCGAAGCGAAGTCGTGGTGCCAGCCCCGAAGTTTCCGTCGGCAGAAGCGCATTACAACGCCCTGCGGGAGCAGGCCAAAGGTGGCACCAAACACACGGTCACCTCATTACCCGACTGGTCGGGCATCTGGCAGTCAGGGATCTCGACGATGAGCATGCGGCACCCGGTTGATGCGCCGCTGTCGCCGGAGTACCGGGCGCGTTACGACGAAAAGCAGCGCCAGGAACGCGAGCTCGGGGAGGTCTATTACGACCGTCTTGACGCATTGCGAGCCATCGGCCTATCCGCGCTGGATCGTTGAGCCGTATCACAAGGAATTTGCGCTGAGCCCCCATCAGACCTGGCTCATGCAGGAGTTCATGAATGAGACGCGTCGTGTCTACACCGACGGCCGGCCTCACGCCACGCCGGAAGGTAATACCTGGCTCGGCGACTCCATCGGCTTCTGGAGTGGCGACAAGCTCGTCATCTGGACATCGGCCGTCAAAGCGGCCGACTATCTTCGCGGATACCCGGATAATAGCGCCGAGCTCGAAGGCATCGAGGTGTGGCAACGAGTCAAAGGGACGAATGATCGCCCCGATCGCATTGTCGTGCAGGCAACCATGTACGACCCGGTCGGCTTAACGGCACCGTGGAACATCGCCACGTCGTACGTCAAAGCAGACTACGAACATCGGATCCGCTTTTGGGACTGTGCGCTGACGAGCAACGATGTGCTCAGCGGCGACGGTCGGACGACGTCTAGTTCTCCCGGGCGAGAAGGGCTACAAGGCGCCGCGCAACGACGTGACACGGCCGCAGCAGGATGCTCCGCCACGATAGCAGTCGACCATCGAGAGGCGTCATATGAAGACATCATTCGTTGTGCTCGCAATCGTTCTCGCTGCGGCGATGGTGCCGGGTGAGTTCCGCCTTCGCCCACCACTCGTTCAACATGTTCGACGTCAAACCGGAGTCGGAGATCATTCTCGAAGGTGTGGTCAAGCAGTGGGACTTCACGAACCCGCATTCGTGGCTGACGATTACGGTCACCAATCCGGACGGCACCAAGACCGACTGGTCGCTCGAGGGCGCGGCCGTCGCGGCACTCGTGCCGAAGGGCATCACCGTGAAGACCTACAAGGTGGGCGACAAGGTCACGGTCGCGGCGGGTCCGCTCAAGGACGGCCGAAAGGGCGGCATCCTGAAATTCGTTCAGCACGCCGACGGCTCGTACACACTGCCGAACGATGCGGGGAACATCGGGCAGGAAGCGCTCGATCGGTGGAAAGCAAGAAGAAGTAGGGTTAGGGCGGTTAGGAGGGTTAGGGGGTTAGAGGTAGCGCCTGCGGTCAAGCTCGTTGTGAGTGATCAAGATCCGGAGCGTAAGCGACGGCTGCGCGTGGGGGTGGGGCCCCACGCGGTCTAAGAAATAGAAGGGTTGGGACATGCCGAGATTCTGGACAATCGTGTTCGTGGGCCTGATCGTCTCTGGTGCCAGTTGGAACCTGGGCGCAGGAACCACCGTCCTGCGCCGCCGGCCGACTGGGGGCCGATGAGCATCAACCTCGAGGACGTGCCCTACCCGCATCCGGTCTCCTATTTTTCCTTCAATCTCGAAGGTGCAGACGTCCGGATGGCCTACATGGATGTGGCGCCGGTCGGGACACCGAACGGCAAGAGCGTCGTGCTCCTGCACGGCATGAACTTCTTTGGCGAAGCCTGGACGTCCACGATTGAAATCCTTCGCAAGGAAGGTTATCGAGTCGTCGTTCCCGACCAGATCGGGTACGGACGATCGTCGAAGCCCGATCCTGCACTACTCGATCAGCACGCACGCCTCGAACACCAAGCGTCTCGTCGATCATCTCGGCCTCAAGACGACCGACATCGTGACGCATTCGATGGGTGGGATGGTTGCGAGCCGCTTCGCGTCCTCCTATCCGGACGCCGTGGGCAACCTGGCCATGATCAATCAGATCGGGTTGACCGATGCGCGGACCCAACGCGCATGGCGCGACACGTCGGAGGTGTACAAGGCGGCGCTCGCGCGCGACTACGCTGAAATCGTCAAAGGGATGCGCGCGTACTACGTCAACTGGAAGCCCGAATACATGAAATACGTGAAGATTCACTATGGATGGACGAAGAGCGGCGAGTGGCCGCACATGGCCATGGTCCGCGCCCTGCAGCAGCAGGCGATTTATGCCGATCCCGTGGTGTTCGACTGGCCGCGGATCAAAGCGCGGACGCTCGTGATTGGGGGCGAGAAGGATGGCGCGGATTATCCTGGCGGGGCAAGACGCGTGGCCGAGACGGTCCAGAACGGGCAGCTCTACATCATCCCAACGTCGGCCACAACCCGCAGTTCGAAGCGCCGGAACTCTTACCCGCCGCTGCTGCGGTTTTTGAAAGGCGAGGACGTCGGGACCAGGAAAAGACAAGTACACGGCGGTGAGCGATCGGCCCTACCGCTTGACGACTTCCCAGGCCCTTCTTCAGATCGTCGGCGTTCATCACTGGCGAAATCAACGCGGCGTCGAGTTGGGTGAAGAACGGCTCGCATGACGGATCTCCGACCATGTCACCCAACGGGCGATGCCGCGGAAATAGGCCGCCTCCGGCGAGGCGTCGAGCATCCAATGACTTCGGCAGCGAACCGTCCCGAATCGCGTTCCTGCTTCGACTGGGACCGTGACTTGATCATCGTTCGCATGCGGTGACTCCTTGGTTACTGCATCAAGAAACGGACTTATTGAATGTTGGGGCGGCAAAGAAGATCCCGCCAAACAGATACGCCAGGATCAACGTCCAGATCACGTTGAACGCCTGTCCGCCCAGAAATGCCACGGCCGGGCGACCGCCACCGGTTGCCACCAGTTCGGCAAATCGCGTCTCGAGACCAATGGACACGAAGGCGAGCGCGAACCACATCGTGCGAAGCCCTCCCAGGAAGCCTTTGGTCTCGCCCACGAGCGCCGGGTCGAGCAGGAACGAAAACACCAGCGATGCCACGAGGAATCCCAGCACGAATTTCGGAAAGCGCTCCCAGATGACACCGATGCCCGGACGGACATGAGCTCGGGCCGGTTCCCTGAGCGCCCACCAGATTGTCAGGATGAACGCCGCCACGCCGATGAGCACGTTCTGCGACAGTTTGACGACCACGCCGGCGTTGCGCGCCGGTTCGCTAATCACCTCGCCGGCCGCCACCACCGACGCGCTCGTGTCGAGCGTGCCGCCGAGCCACGCACCTCCAACGACGTCCGGAATCCCAAACGCGTTGATGATCTGAGGCATCGCCACAATCATGGGCGCGGCAACCAGGAGGACGAGCGACGTCACGTACGAGAGTTTTTTCCGGTCACCCTGAATGGCGCCGCACGCGGCGATGGCCGCCGAAACCCCGCAGATCGACACCGCCGTTGCCAGCATCGTTGCCAGCTCGTCATCCACGCGAAACCGTCGCGCGAGCCAGAAGCAGACGAACCAGACGGGCACGACCACCAGCACGGCCTGCACGATGCCCAGCATGCCACCCCGTGCGAGATCAGCGAACAGCATGCCGGCGCCGAGAATCACGAGCCCGGTCTTGATGTAGTACTCGGTGCGTACGGCTTCCTTGAGCCATCCTGGCACGCCGATCGTGTTGCTGACGAGCAGACCAAGGGCAAGCGCAAAGATGACGTACTCGAATCCCCAGGCAGAGACGCCGGAGTGACCGGCAGCGATCTGAGAGAGCCACGACAGACCGTAGACAACGGGGAACCCGAGCGCGAAGCGCGCGAGCGAGCCGTTCATGAAAAAGACGCCGATGCCGGCGAGCAAGCCAACGCTTGCGCCAGCGACGAGCGTCCTTGTCAGGTTCTGGGCTGCGAGCAGGGTCCCCAAATCGAGCCAGCTCGTCCACCCAAATTGGGGCAGGAGCGGCCGCACGCCCACGAGGACGAGCAGCAACGAGAGGAAGCCGATGAACACCGCCAGCCAGTCTTCGCTTTCGAGAATGGCAAGCGGAGAACGAGCTGACGCGGTTACCGGGAGCTTTTCGGCCCGAGTCGCAGTAGTCACGTGGCAAATTCAAGCCGATCGCGCAGCCTGGGTCAACAGCGAAAACTTGCGCCCGAGAGCATTGGACGGCATAGTTTGCCGAGGAGATAACCATGAAGCAGGTATTCTGGGCAACCGTGCTCGTCTGCGCGGTGTTGGGAATGGTCGTGACGGACGCCGGTCAGCAGAAGCCCGCGCGAGAATCGGCGACCGAGGACCCTCCTGAGCAACCGGTGAAAGGTGCAGCGTCGGCTCCCGCAACGTTTCCGCTGGCCGCGCCGGCCGGCTCCGACAGCAAATCGCTGACCGTGGCGCCGCCAGGAGCGGTGAATCAAGGTCCGTTCGATCCCGCAACATGGAAGTACGGGCCTGCATTCAACCCGCCGGCGGGCGCGACCATCTGGAACCCCGTGAAGCTGAAGATGCTTCAGGGCGGCAAGGTGACAGGCGGCACGCTCTTCTCGGCTACGGATCCGGCAACGTATTGCGCGATGGCCGATGCCGGCTACGACTTCGTCTGGACCGAGATGCAACACGACCAACGCGATTGGCAGGCGGCCGCGCGTATGTGGCGTACGTGTCCTCATGCCGGCGCGGTTCCAGGCGTTCGGGTGGCCGGAACCGACGAAAGGGAAATCCAGCACGCACTCGACGCCGGAGCTCTCGTCATTGTGGTGCCCACGATCGACACGGTTGAAGAAGCCGTCGAGGCTCGGAACTGGACGTACTTCCCACCACTCGGTCGCCGCAGCGCCGGTGGTGGTCAGGCCTTCGAGGCTGGCATGTGGGGCGAGGTGCCCGGTGGCTATCGCAACACCATCAACGACAACATCGTCCTCATTCTGATGATTGAGACGCTCGAGGGGATCAAGAATGCACATGCGATTGCGAAGGTCCCCGGCGTGACGGCGGTTTTTGCCGCGAGCGGCGATCTCGGAAACTTTTCGGGGTTCCGGCAAGGCACGCCGGACTACGAGCGGGTGATCAACGTCGTGCACGATGCCGCCATCGCTGCCGGCGTCAGGTTGTGCGGTCCTCTGGCGTGGCGCGATAGACCCGACTTCACATGCTTCCAGGCTGGAACGGAAATGGCGGCCATCCGGCGCGGTGTCGCCGCCGAACTGGGGCCACTGGCCAATACGCAGGGAAAGCCTCAGGCGGGACCGTTTGCTCGGAAGCCCTGAAGTCCTCTACTCGTACCTCAACGCCCGTAAAGGATCGACGCGGGAGGCGCGATGCGCGGGCACATAGGTGGCGGCCATCGTCAGACCCGCCAGCATGAGACCGACCATGACGTATACGGCGGGGTTCGGGGCACCAAGTCCGACCATACCAGCCGAAAGAAGGCGGGCAACGGCGACGCTGAAAATGCCACCGACCACGAGGCCGCCGACTGAGAGCAGCAGCCCCTGACCGAGCACCATCATCAACACAGTCGTTCTCGTTGCCCCGAGGGCCACCCGTATTCCAATCTCCCGCGTCTGACGAGCCACGGAATACGCAACCAGTCCGTAAAGCCCCACGAGCGCCAGGACGAGACCAATCAGACCCAACGTCCCAACCAACTGGAAGACTCTCCAGGGGATTTCAATTCCGCGGCGCTCGTAAATGCTCGCGAGTGTACGCGCATTGAGGACGGGAAGGTTGACCTCGAGGTCACGCACCACGTCTCGAAGCGGTCCCAAGATCGATCCCGGGTCCGCGCCTGCCGTTCGGGTCAGCAGCGTCATGGCGTTCCGATCGTGTTGCGCGAAGGGCAGATAGAGGAAGGGTCTGGGTGGTTCAGCGACGAACAGATACTTGCCTGTCTTCGTCATGCCCACCACCTCCAGCCAGGAATTCTGCTTGTCGTCCAGGCGCACCTTCCGACCAATCGGATCCTGATTGGGCCAGTACAGCTTCCCAAATTCCTCGTTGACGATGACGACACGACGAGAATTGTCTTTGTCGTCCGACGTAAAGGCGCGACCACGGACGATTGCGATGTTCATCGTGTCGAAATAGTGTTCGTCAACGACTGCTGAGAACACCGTAACACGCTCTCGTCCTGGCTCGAAGTGGTAACCCTCGGGAGAGACGCCGCTGACGTCGACACCACGGTCGAGCGGAATCCTACTAGTGAGCGCGACCGACGTGACGCCCGGCAGCTCTCGGGCGCGCTCCATCAGGTCTCGATAGAACTCGCGGGTCTGGTTTGGCGCATATCGCACGATAGACGTATCCAGACTCACCGTCGCCAGATGCTCCGTGCGAAAGCCGGGAGCGGTCACGAGCACCTTGCGGAAACCGTCCAGCAATCCGGCCGTCAGGACCAGCAACACCAACGACATGGCAATCTGCGCGACAACCAGTACATGGCGGCCAATCATCCGATGTCTTCTCGTCTGACCGGGCTCGGCTGACTTCAGCGCGGGAACGAGTTCGGTTTTCAAACTCTGCCATGCAGGTGCCAAACCGAACAGAAGCGCGCTGAATCCAGCAGCCAGCAAGCTCACGATGAGCACACGATGATCCAGCTGCGGTGCAATGACGACCCGCAGGTCCGGCGCTGCGAACGCGGCGCGCAACAGGCGCAGGCCGCCATACGCACATCCGAGCCCGAGCGCGCATCCGATCAGTGCCAGTACCAGGCTTTCCATCAGCAGCTGCCGGAGGAGGCGGCTCCGGCTCACGCCGAGCGCCAGGCGAATGGCGATCTCGCGCGAACGAGCACGGCCACGACCGAGCATCAGGCTCGCGACGTTGGCGCACGCGATGAGGAGAACGACGGCAACGAGGGCCATCATCATGATCATCGTGATGACCGTCGTGGGTCCCTCTTCCTGAATGCGCTCCTCCAGCTGGCTTCGAATCGAGACCGTACGGTTTCGATTCGACTCGGGAAACGGCTGCTCCAAGGCTTTCCAGAGACCCGCCACTTCCGCCCCGGCTTTCCTTCGCGATACGCCAGGCTTCAGGCGTCCCTTGACCGCAAGCGATCGCGCTGCCCGATCGTCGAGCAGACTGTCTGCCGGAGCGAGCCTGGCGGACATGACAAGGGGCACGAAGAACGACGGAATCGATTCGTCCATCCCGGTAAACGTGGACGCCGCGACGCCAACCACGGTGAAGTCGATACCGTTGATCGCAACAACGTTGTTGACGATCGCGGGGTCGCTGGCCAGCACGCTGTTCCAGAAGTGGTATCCCAGCACGACGACCGCATCGCCGCCCCGATTACCGGCTTCTTGGGCGGTGAACATCCGCCCAATCGCTGGTTGAACGTCGAGAACATCGAAAAAGTTGTCGCTCACCAGCATGCCCATCTGCATTTCGCGAGCCGCCTGTCGCGACCGTGCGAACGTCATTGGCGCTGACCGTCGGTAAGCCACGAGCCCCTCGAACGATTGGACCGCCTCCCGCAGGTCGCGGTAGTTCGGGTAAGACATGCCGCTCCAGGTGTCACCTGGACTGGTGGTGCCAACCGTCACGACGGCGGCGGGATTGGGGACAGGAAGGGGACGGAGCAGCTCGGCATCGGCCACGCTGAAAATTGCGCTGGTGGCACCAATACCAAGCGCCAGCGGGATGGTGGCAACGGCCGTAAATCCTGGGCGGTTTCTACACGTGCGAAGGGCATAGCGCAGGTCTCCCCACAAAGAGTCCAGAAGCGGAAAGCCCAGCCGGTCGCGATACGCCTCGCGTGTCTGACGGACCCCGCCGAATTTCTGCGCCGCCGCCAACCGGGCCTCGTCGGGGGACATTCCCAGTGCTACGTGATCGGCTTCGGCAAAGTCGAGATGTGCCGCAATCTCTTCGGCCAGCTCTTTGTCGGCCCGGCGGCGTCCAAACAGTCCGACGAGCCGTGCCAGCAGAGGCCTCATGACACGTCCTTCGAGAGATTGAAGAACCTGGCCACGATACCCGCCGCCCTTTGCCAATCCGCTTCTTCTGCCTCGAGGCGCTGCCGCCCTCGCCGTGTGATCGCGTAGAACTTGACGCGGCGCCCGGTGGTTGACTCGCCCCATTTCGTTCGGACCCAGCCGTGCTGCTGCAGCTTCAGGAGCGCAGGGTAGAGAGTCCCCTGATTGATGCTCAACTGATCGCTGCTGATTTGTTCGATCCGGCGCGCGATCTGGTACCCATGGAGCGGTCCCATGGCATCGAGCGTTTTCAGCACCATCAGGTCGAGCGTGCCATGGCGCACATCGGTCTTCTGGCCGGCCATATGTTGGAAGCCTACAGCATGATGTGTTGGGCGTCAACATATGAGGTCGCGGGTCCGCCGTGACGTCGTTGACCGCGCCCCGTGTTTTAACTACTATGTTGGACAAATGGCGAAGCGCGAAACGCTCGGCCAATTCGAACAGCTCGTTCTCACCGCAGTCCTCAGCCTTTCCGACGACGCGTACGGTGTGTCGATTTACAGAAAGGTCAAAGAGCTCGCGCGGCCGCGATCGGTGTCGCTCGGCGCCATCTACGTGACGCTCGACCGCATGGAGGACAAGGGCTACGTCAAGTCGTGGCTGTCCGACCCCACACCCGAACGCGGTGGGCGCGCCAAACGACAGTACCGGCTGAAAGCCGCCGGCGAGAAAGCCCTGCAGGAATCCGCCGTCGCGGCCAGACGTATGTGGGACGTGGTCAGCGAAGCCTGGGGCACGAACTGGCCGGGGTGGGACCGGAGACTCAAGAAGGAGCCGGGCTAAGTGCGATACCAACCTCAGCGATGGCTCGAACGACTCTCGACGAGCGTCCTTCCGCCGGGAAGCCGCGAACACGTCCTTGGCGACCTGGTCGAGTGTTCCGGAAGCCGCAACGACTATTTGAGGAACCTGGCTTCGGCCCTGCCCTGTGTGATCGTCTGCCAGATCCGCCGTCGAGTGAGCAAAGGCGTCGTCATCTTCAACGCCATCGCGAGCGCGATTGCGCTGATCGTCGCGCCGAAACCTCCTGCATTTGGCACGCCTGCCGACTGGATCGGTCTGACAGTCCCATGGGCCATCTGGGTTGCTGGCTGTGTGCTGGCCGCTGCCTACGGACCTGCGGAAAACCCAGGCCGATCGAGTCACAAGGTACTGGCAGCGACCTACGTCGCTGCCGTAGCCATTGCCGCGTTGGTCGGCGTTCCAATCACGGCAGTGGCGGTGGGGTTTGGCGTGCTGATTGGCCTGATCCTGGTCCTGAGCATGCCGTGGCTTCAAACAGAGAAGCTGCTACAGCCGCTGTCGATTGAGACCCTTCCCGATCAGGCGCGAGCGTTCCAGAAGACCATCTGGTGGCGGAACGCTCGGGAAATGGCGGCCGCGCTCATCGTGCTGACCGCGAACGTGCCCGACCTGTGGCGTGGAGAAAACATGTCTGACCGCGCGAGCCACGGTCTGCTCATCGCCGGCACGCTCTTTATCATGTACTACCTTCGCTTTCGCGCAGGGGCGCGCCAGGTGCCCTCAGACGCCGACGCCAGAGGAGTGCTCCGATTTCATCGGGCCGAACTTGTGCGCCAGCGCGACATTCTTCGTGACGTGCACCGCTGGTACTTGCTGCCGTTTCTGCCGGGTATTCTGGTGGGGATGGTCAGCAAGTGGGGGAGCGGGGCTTCGACGCTCCTTAACCTTGCGATGATGTTCGCGAGCCTCAGCGTGATGTTCTATTTGATCTGGCGCTTGAATTTGTGGGCCGCGGCATGGCTGGACGGACAGGTGAAACAGGCCGACGCCTTGGAGGACAGGTTCCTTCCTTGACTTGATTCGCTGACGATGGCATTGTCGTCCCCGCGTGCCGTCGCGGAATCGACGCAGGCAGAAATTGCAATAGTCGCAAGCGCTCAACCGTGAGAAAGCAGCCACACGGAAGGGACGCTCGTGACTTTGCGGGCGATCACGCGCGGCATGCTGTTCGCAGTGGGTCGACTCGGAGGATCTCGGTGCCGGACACAAATGAGCGCCTCGACAGAGTTGAGCAGAGACTGGGCGGGGTCGAGAACCGACTGAGCAAAGTCGAGAACCGACTGGGATCGGTGGAAAGCCAGCTTCAGAAGTTGTGGGTGCTCCACGAGGAGACTTCGCATCAAGTCAAGCTGATCGCGGAGGTGCAAGTGCATCATGGGAACGTATTGGACCAGCTCGTGAGAGACATCGAGCCCCTGAAGAACCTTCCCGATCTACTGCATCGCGTTGTCAACAATCACGAGAGTCGGATCACGGCACTCGAGCAGCGGGCCGGGCAGTAGCGACGCCACCAGAGATCAGCCCGCGAACCCCGAATCCCGAACCCCGAATCCCTACATTCCCGTAGCCCTGATGGTCTCCAAGCCGTGCCCGTGCGGACCCGTCTCGCGCTGGCGCAGGAGAGCCGAGAACGCGAGGCCGGCCAGGCTGAGGAGTGCGAACATCCAGAGCATCCCACGGTAGCCGTCCGGGTTGCTCGCGCCCGCATTCCCCAGATCGTTGAGCGCACCCGCGCCAAGATTGAATACGGTCAGGCCGACATTCTGAATCATCGTCATCAATCCGTACGCCGTGCCGAGCCGATTCTCTTCGACGAGGTAGGCAACGGCGGGCCATAGCACGGCTGGAACGAGCGAAAACGCAATTCCGATAAGCGCCGTCGAGATCCAGAGATTCCAGTCCGTGTACATGAGCGTGGGAAACACGGCAAAAAGCAGCAGCGAGCCCGCGAACATGAAAAAGCTGCGACGTCCGACCCGATCGACCAGAAAGCCGAAGGCGGGCGTCGCGACGATTGCGGCCAGGAACACGTAGCCGTTCATTTCACCAGCTCGCTCGAGCGACAAGCCGTGCGCGTTCTGAAAATACTCAATGGCAAAGGTGCTCCGGAACGGGAAGATGACCGAGTAAAAGGTCACACACAGGCCGACGATGTACCAGTAGGAGCGGTCGAACTGCCAGAGATCGGACCAGACGATCCGATCCGAAGGCTTCGGCAGCCTCGAGGTCGTATCGGGACTCGGCGCGCCGTTCGAGAATCCAATAGGCCGCTGCGCCGACGAACGCGACGATCGCAAAGGCGACCGCAATGAGCAGCGGTTGTTCCCAGCCCGCGGCATAGGCCGCTCGCGCCCATGATGGCGATCAGTCGGCCGCAAACGAGCCCGCGCGCGCGAGACTCAGGTTCAGCCCGAACGCCAACCCCAACTGCTTCCCCCAGAACCACTGACCGAGCGCTGCCGTAATGGCCACAATCATCGACTCGGCGCCAAGTCCGAACACCAGACGCCCGGCAGCCATCGCACCGAAGGTCCCGGAAGCGGCCGTCAGAATGGCACCGGCGAGGCAGAAGGCCGTAAAGACCAGCGTCGCAATCCTCGCCCCGAAGCGATCGACGATGACACCGCCAATGAGAACCATGACGATGTTGGGGAAGTGGTAGATGGCGTTGAGGGTTCCTACCTGGGTCGAGCTGAACCCCGCCTGGGTCTGCAACATGTCGGCAAGTGGCGCGATGGAGTCGTAGACGTAGTAATTCCCGAACATCGCGATGCTGACGAACAACCACATACCCCAGCGGACGGCCGGTGGCGGAGGCGGAGAGGAGGCAAGCGGCATCGATGTCGTCATCGGATTGTCGACGTGGTGTCGGTGGTTGAGATTCTCACGGCGGGGATTAGAATAGCCTCATCATGCCACGAGTGCCGTTCGATGAGCTGCCGCCAGATGCCCGCCTTTGGATCTTTCCCGCCGCACGGCGGTTGTCGTCCAATGAGAAGCAGGTGGTGCTGGCCGAGGCGGATGCGTTCATCGCTCAGTGGGCCGCGCACGGCGTTCCGCTGCGGGGAGCGCGGGACGTACGGCACGACCAGTTTGTCCTGGTTGGCGTGGACGAGCGCGCCTCGGGTGTGTCCGGCTGTTCGATTGACGCGCTGGTCCGGCGGATGCAGCACCTCGAAGTTGCCTTGGGTGTCGAGCTGACCAACAACGCACCCGTTCTCTATCGCGATGGCGACATCATCGCGCGTGTTCCTCGCGAGGAGTTTGGCGCGCTCGTGACCGCAGGCGCGGTTGACCTCGACACACTCGTATTCGACAACACGCTCACCACCGTGGGTCAGGTGCGCGACGGACGCTGGGAGGTCCGCGCCAGCCAGTCCTGGCACGGGCGAGCCTTTTTTTAGCCGCAGTGCCGCGGGGCCGCGGGGGCTAAAGCCCCCGCGCTACTTCTTCCGCTACTTTTTCCCGCGCGTATCTTTCTCGTTCTCCAGGCAGATGAACTCCATCAATTCGGTACTGGGGAGCAAGCTCACTTCGACCGTGTTGCCCCACGGCTTGGAATAGGCCTTGGGATCGTCAATCGTGACTTGAATATCCATCTTGCCGAAATTCTTCCGCAGGAAGCGCGTGGTCACGTGCAAGGCTTCCGTCGAAGGCTTCCCTAACTGATCCAGCCAGACGTTCCCGTTGAAGCCGCGGCTGTCGACGACGAGCGTGTCGCCCTCCCACTTGGCTGTGGAATAGCCATGCCAGGTCGGACTGACATCGTCGTGGGGTGCGAACTGACGACCATCGGTAAAGGCCTGCCACCAGAGGTTGAAGGCCTCGTGAACAAAGAAAATGATTCCTGGGGTCTGGATGACCCTCCATGGTGCCGGCGCGAGGAGCACCTTGGGCACCCCTTGGGGAAGACAGTTCGCGTCGGGTTCCTCCTTCCAGAACTTTCCCGCGGCACGTTCATCGTAAAGCGCTTTGGCCCAAGGGAGAAAGGGGACTTCTTCCTTCACGTTCAGCGCGAGGTTCCGAAGATATCCCGTTGGCGGCATCCAGATGCCCGACAGATCGGGCTTGCCATCGGGCATCCGCGGCGCGGGCGCCGACATGTTCGGCTTGCCGTCCGGTGTGCGCGGAATGACGGGCGGAGGGACATTGACCCACTGCGCGAATACCGGCGCGCTCATGAGGATTACGATCGCAAGCTGCAGCAGCGGTCTCATTTCGGCCTCCTGATAGGGCGGTATCGTACCCGATCTGGGGTCGAGATCTTGATTTTTGCGTGGCCTGTGCAAGAATGACGACCTGCTTTCCAGAGAGCCATGAACCGGCGCAGCTTTCTACAGGCTGGCGCGAGCGCGATGCTCGGGTACCGTGAGCTCGCGTTTCTGACAGGTCTGCACCCCGTTTCGGCTGCGCAGGTTCGGGTCGATCCCGGAATCGTGCGGTTCGATCGCGCCATCGAACCGCTCGTTCGCCTCGTCGAAGACACGCCGCGAGCGAAGCTTCTCGAGGAGATTGGGGCCCGAATTCGAAAAGGCCTCACGTACCGTGAGAGCCTGGCGGCGCTGCTCCTTGCGGGCATCCGCAACGTTCAGCCGCGGCCAGCCGTGGGATTCAAGTTCCACGCCGTGCTGGTCGTCCATTCCGCCCACCTAGTTGCGCAGGCGGCCCACGATATCGACCGCTGGCTTCCTCTGCTCTGGGCATTCGATCACTTCAAGGAATCGCAGGCAGATGACGAGCGCGAAGGCGACTGGACGATGCCAGAGGTGGACGCCAAGTCAGTCCCCTCCAGCGCCCGGGTGGTTCCGGCGTTCAGAACGGCAATGGATCGTTGGGACGAATCAGCCGCCGATTCCGCCGCGGCCGGCCTTGCTCGTCACGTTGGTCCACAAGAGGTGTTCGAGATTCTTGCGCGCTATGCCGTCCGCGATTTCCGATCGATCGGCCATAAGGCGATTTATGTCGCCAACGCGTGGCGCACGCTCGACACGATCGGCTGGCAGCACAGCGAGCCGGTGCTCCGTTCGCTCGCGTACGCGCTGCTGGCACGAGAGGGCAGCGACCCGTTGCGGGGCGACGATCGTGCCGATCGTTCGTGGCCACGCAATCAGCAGCGTGCCGCACGAATTCGGATGGGCTGGGCGGATGGCAAAATCGACTCCGGCGCAACCGCCGACTTGCTCGCGGTCGAGCGCGACGGCACCGAAGACGCCGCGGCGGATCGGGTCGTCGAACTCCTCTCGCGCGGAATCTCGCCACAATCGATCTGGGACGCGGTTACGTGCGCCGCGGCAGAGATCCTGATGCGAAATCCCGGCATCGTTCCCCTCCACGCCGTGACGACCACCAACGCCATCCGTTACATCTACGAACGCGCGCAAAACGACGAGACGCGCCGCTTGCTGTTGCTCCAGAACGCCTCGTTCCTGCCGTTTCTGCGCGGCGGGCGAGGAACCCAGACCCGAATCGACGAGTTGGTGCCCATCGAGCTCCCGATGTCGGACGATCTCGGCGGTCTCGCAGATCTGCACGGCGATCAGTCGCGACAAATCGCGCGCGTCGCGGCAGGTCCTCGAATACCTGACGCGCAAATCCAACCCGAAGACCCTGCTGAACGCCGCGAACCGGCTCATCTTCCTGAAGGGCAACGATTCCCACGACTACAAGTTCAGCGCCGCGGCCCTCGAGGACTTCAACCATCTGTCCTCGCCCTGGCGCGAGCGGTACCTCGCGGCGAGCGTGTACTGGATGAACGGCTGCGAGGCCAAGGACAACGCGCTTGTCGAGCGGGCGCGACTGGCGCTCGGTGGATAGACTTGACGGCGGGTCTAAAGACCCGCCGCTACAGGTGCAATCTTGGTTGGTCGAATCAGTTCAATATGTAGAGGCGGGTCTTTGGACCCGCCGACTCAAGAAGGAGGAACAATGGCACCCAGACTACTCGTCGTCGTTGCCGTGCTGGCACTGACGGCCGCAACGGCTGCCCAGGATGCCCGAACCGTCTTGCAGACCGCCGCCAAGAACATTGGCGCCGACAGTCTCAAGACTCTGCAAATCACCGGGACCGGCTGGAATGCCGCCGTGGGTCAGAGTTTCAGCCCGACCGAGGATTGGCCGCGGTTCGAGATCTCGAGCTATACGAAGCTCATCGATTACGACGCGAAATCCTCGCGTGAACAAATCACCCGCAGGCAGGGGACCTATCCACCCCGGGGCGGCGGTGGAACGCCGATTCAGGGAGAACAGCGACAAGACTTCGTCCTCAGTGGTGACCACGCGTGGAACATCCAGGCGGACAAACCGGTGGCGATCGTCAGAGGATATCTCGATGGAGTCGCCGTCGCAGAACTGCGGCAGCTCGATCTGTGGCTGACCCCTCACGGTTTCCTCAAGGCCGCGCTTGCGCCGGGCGCCAACCCGACCGTGGTGACATGGACGCCGCGTGGAAGGAAGGTGACCGACGTCTCCTTGACCGTGCTTGGAAAGTACAGAGTTGTGGGCACGATCAACGAGCAGAACCTGGTCGAGTTCGTGCAAACGCGAGTCGCCAACCCATTTTTTGGTGACATGTTGTACGAGACTCGATATTCGGACTACAAGGACTTCGGCGGGGTGAAATTCCCGACGGTCATTCATCATCACCAGGGGGACGACCGGTTGAATCAGGGGCACAATGCGCTTGAAATCCGGGTGAGCGCGGTGCAGCCCAACGCGCCGTTTGCGCCCCTCACGGTGCCCGATATCGCCAAGGCACCTGTTCCGCCCGTCCGGGTGGAATCGCAAAAGCTTGCCGATGGAGTGTGGCTGCTGGCCGGAGGTTCTCACAACAGTGTGGCGGTTGATTTTCGAGATTTCGCTGCGGTTGTTGAAGCCCCGCTGAACGAGGAGCGGTCCCTCGCGGTCATTGCAGAGGTGCGCAAACTCATACCGAACAAGCCGATCCGGTACCTGGTCAATACTCATCACCACTTCGACCACTCAGGTGGCACGCGCACCTACGTCGCCGAAGGTGCAACCATCGTCACACACCAGGGGAACCGAGAGTTCTACGAGAAGGTACTGTTCTCCCCGGCGTCTCGGACGCTGCAGCCCGACCGTTTGTTTGCGCTGAATCCGGACGTCGTACGCGATGCTGTTTTTGAAACGGTGAACCAGAAATACGTGTTGAGCGACGGCACGCGAACCATGGACATCTACCCAATTCAGGGTCTCCTTCACAACGCCGGGATGTTGGTTGCGTATCTTCCCAAGGAGAAGATCCTGGTCAATGGGGATCTCTACTCACCACCCGCTCAAGGGGCCCCGCCGCCCGCCACTCCGACAGCGAGCATGGTGACGCTCAACCAGAATATTCAGCGGCTCAAGCTCGATGTCGCCCAGCACGTGCCCATCCACGGGCGTGTCGGAACGATGGACGAGTTCAGCAAGATCGTCGGTAAACCCACAACGAATTGACGACCTGCGAATGAGCAGCTGTAGCGGCGAAACGCTGCAGCTGCTCACTCCGGTATCCAAAATCGGACACAGCGCTGTCCCCAGCCTCCGTCTACCGGGGTGGTAGACTTGTTTTGGGGACACAGAGTGCTGCGTTCACACGGAACCATTCGTCACATCTTGAGCTCCCGCGTGGTCGTTGCGGCTCTGTACGCATCTCTGGTCTTGTTCGTCGCAAGCCTGGTCCTGGCGCAAGGCGATCCAAAGACTGCGACCCTCGAGCAGGCTGGGTGGGACGCCATCCGCGCCGAGCAACCAGAGGCGGCTGCACAAGCGTTCCACGAAGCCGTTTCGCGCGAACCGAGGAATCCACGTCTTCATCTTGGAGCCGGCACCGCCGCTTTCCTTCAGCGCCGCGACGCCGACGCGCAGCAGTCGCTCGAACGGGCGCTCCAACTCGATGCCAAACTTGTGCCCGCTCGATCGCTTCTGGGACTCGTGGTGTACCGCCGTGGCGATCTGGCGATGGCGATTCAAGTCTATGAACAGCTGGTCATTGAGACCCCCGACGACGAACAAGCTCGTACGACGCTTGACCGATGGCGCCGCGAATGGGACCTCCATGCGAGCATGCGGCAGACGGTCGACACCCACTTCACCGTATCGTTCGAAGGGCCAGCCGAGGCAGACCTGGCTGCGAAAGCGGTCGAGTTGCTCGAGCGCGCCTACTGGCGGATCGGCGACATCCTGGCAGCATATCCGCCAACCTGGATTCCCGTGGTGCTCTACACGGAAGAGCAGTTCCGCGACATAACCCGGTCGCCATCCTGGGCGGCCGGCGCCTACGACGGGACCATTCGCATCCCGGTTCGAGGGGCACTCGAAAACCCGAAGGAGCTGGAGCGCATCCTCACTCACGAGTTCGCCCACGCGCTCGTGCACAGTCTCGGACCTCGCGGGGTCCCGACATGGCTGCACGAAGGTGTGGCGGCCGCACTTGAAAGTGAGGATCTTTCCTGGGCCAATGACCGGGTGCGCGCTGCGGGGGCCGTCATCTCGCTCGACTCACTGCAAACGTCGTTCAGGCGCCTGAGCGGCGACGATGCGCGGCTGGCGTATGCGACGAGCGCAATCGTCGTTCACCGTTTGATTGAGGACGTGGGCGGACCCGCGATTGCGAGCCTTCTCCGCGACCTTGGAAAAGGGACCGAATTTGACACCGCCTTCGAGCGCCACACGCACCGGTCGTGGCGCGATCTGCAGTCTGGGCTTGCGGTGCCGTAGACGCGGGGGCTAAAGCCCCCGCGCTACGCCGTACCCGGACGCCGTACCCGGACGCCGTACCGGACGCGTACCCGGACACCGTACCGGACGCCGTACCCGGACGCCGTGCGCGGACGCCGTAGCGCGGACCCTTCAGGGTCCGCGGTGGTTACGTGATCAACAAAGGAATGCTCTGCAGCGGAGGCTAGATCATGGCGGCGTGCGCCCGCGCGAGTTGAAGCGGACGACGATGTCGGGATAGCGGCGATCGGCTCGGACCGGCTCGAAGTCCGGCCACCACCGATGCATGAGCGCAAACAGCATGTCACGCCCTTTGATAGCCGCCTCACAGAAGCCAATAGCCGCGTCGTGCTCACCGAGAGCCGTTGCGGTGACCGCCAGCGCGAAAGGCTGGACGTACTCACGCGCCTCGCGGTCCAACAGAGACTGGTAGACGTTTCGCGCCTGATCCTTTCGACCCGCCCGGACGCACGCAGGGACAAGCCCCAACGCAACCCAGTTGTGGCCGGAGCTGGCCCACAACGGTTCGAGAATGGCGATCGCGTCTTCGTGCTGTGCGTTCCAGTGATACACGAGCCCGAGTACCCACTGCGCGAGAAACGATTGAGGATCGTGATGCACCGCGTTGCGTGCGTGATGCACGGCTTCGCCGAACCGCTGCGCCGCCGCCAGCCCGAGCGACAGGACGGTCGTTGCGTACGCGGACAGGGGATCGGCCTCGAAGGCAAGCCACGCTTCGGCGAGACCGTCCTGGTAGCGGCCGACTCCCCATTGCAGGAAAAAGAGACCGTACCAGCAGCGCGATTGTATATATCGCGGGTTGAGCACGAGGGCTTGGCGAAACTCCCGTTCCGCTTTCGCGAAATCGCGCTCCCAAAGCAGAGCGGCGACAGCGAGCGCGTTGTGGGCTTCCGCCGACTCGGGATCGGCCGCTGTAGCGCGGGTGGCTGCTTGAACTGCGGCCGGCATCGCATCGTCCGGACGACGGTAGCCGTAATAAGATAAGGCCGTGTACGCGTCAGCCACGCCCGCCCAGGCTTGTGCGTACATGGGATCGAGAGCGACCGCTTTCTCGAAGCTCTCCAGCGCTTGCGCAATCCATGGACCCCGCCGGTACAGCATGGCCCGACCCTTGAGATACTCCTGATAGGCCTCCATGTTGTTCGTCGCAGCCTCGACCAGTCTCGGCGTTGCACTGGCGTCAAACGCCACCTTCAAGCGTTCCACGATCGCACGCGCGATTTCATCCTGCACGTCGAAGATGTCGGCGATCTGTCGGTCGTAACGCTCCGACCAGAGCTGAAAGCCGCTGGACGCGTCTACCAATTGCGCCATAACTCGCACCCGGGAACCGGCCTTGCGCACACTTCCTTCGAGCACGTGACGCACGTCCAGCCGACGGGCAATCTCAGCGACCTCGATCGATTTGCCCTTGAACGAAAACGACGAGCTTCGGGCGGCGACCTGAAGACCCTCGATGTGCCCGAGTGCGTTGATAATCTCTTCCGAGATGCCGTCGCTGAAGTACTCATTCTCCGCATCGGGACTCATGCTGGCGAACGGCAGGACCGCAATCGACGGCGCCTCCTTGACGGGCGTGGTGGCGGCGTGTTCGAGAGCGGCCTGGACCTCTTCAATTGTCTGGAATCGTTGGCCCGGCTGCTTCGCCAGGCACTTTTGCACGATGGCCGCGAGTGGCGACCAGGGTCGGAGTGACGGCGGATCGTCGCGCAAGACGGCACTCAGCACTTGCCCCGTCGTCGTCCCGCCGAATGCCCGATTGCCTGACAGCATTTCGTACACGACGGCACCAAAACTGAAGATATCGGACCGCGCGTCCAACGGTTCGCCCTCGGCCTGCTCGGGCGACATGTACGCGATCGTGCCCACGATCGTACCGACGCTCGTAAGGGTGGCATCGGACCCGGCATGCATCGACTTCGCCAGGCCGAAATCGAGCAGTTTGGCGCCCAGTGCCGTCAGCATGACGTTGCCAGGCTTGAGATCGCGATGCAGAATGCCGTGTCGGTGTGCGACGGCCAGCGCTGCTGCGATTTGCGTCGCCAGTCTCAGGGCCTTCTCGAGAGGCATCGGGCCGCGCAACGGCGCGCCGTCGAGATACTCCATGACGAGGAAGTCGACGCCGTCCTGACTACCGATGTCATAGAGCGTGCAGATGTGCGGATGATTCAGCGCCGCGACAGCGCGCGCTTCGCGTTCGAAGCGTTCGCGTACTCAGCGGATCGTCGGCCACGTGCGCGGGCAGGACCTTGATCGCGACCGTGCGATCGAGCCGGGTGTCGCGCGCTCTGTACACCTCACCCATCCCGCCCGCTCCAATGCGTGCCCCGAGGAGGTACGGGCCGATTCGGTTGCCCTCCAGATTCCTGGTGATGCCGGTGGCGCCCAGCGAGGAGGCTGCCGGCAGTTCCCGGGAGCTAATCGCGCGCTCATGAGAGTCGAGCAGGAGTTCCACCTGCTGTCGCACTGGCTCGTCGTCGCCGCACGTTCTCGCGATGTACGAGCGGCGAACGTCCGCCGGGAGCGCCAGCGCGGCGTCGAAAACGTCTTGCACGCGCGTCCAGTCATTGGACATGGGTGGCCTGGATTCGAGCAACGTCGCCGATTGCAGCTGGCGACGCGGCGACGAGCTGTCCGACGAGCCGAAATTTGCGATTTGACGCCGTCGATCGGTCGCATCCTACATCAAACAGAGCGCAGTCGTGGCGCGATCAGCAGTCCAGCGTGGCGGTGCCATAGTTGCTTCTGCCGCGAGCTCACCGGACCTGAAAGGTCCGGCCTACGTGACAGTCACGTAGGGCGGGGCTTCAGCCCCGCCACGCTACTTCAACAAAGGAATGCTCTGCAGCGGAGGCGGGGCGGGCCGTGCCTGCACGAATGCATAGATGTCGGCGAGGTCGGTGTCCGATGCGACTTTCATCGTATACGGAGGCATCTGACCGCTGGGCTGGCGGACGTACTTTGAAAAAGACGCCAAAGGTAGCGGGCGCGGACCTAGTCTGGGCCCCGCGATCGAACCCTGCGCCTCGTAACCATGGCACTGGTAGCACCCGTAACTGACGTACAGCTTCTTGCCTTGCTCAGTGTTGCCAGTCTGGGTTGCTGCAGCCGAGCGTCGTCGGCGCCTGCGCAATCGCCCGTCCACCTTGCACGACGGCTGCAATTAAGACGAGGATGACGATGTAGTAGCGGTTCATTTTTTTATCCGCGTGGGGCCCCACCCCCACGCGTTGCCGTCGTCCTTCGACTGCGCTCAGGACGACCCTGAGCCTGTCGAAGGGTCGCTTACGCTCCGGATCTTGATTGTCAGCGCCGATCCGCTTAGTCAGCCCCTAACCCCTCTTAACCTCTCCTAACCCCTCCTAACCATTCCTAACCTCTCCTATCTGGGTTGCGTGACGACATCTATGAGCGACGGCTCGCCGCGGTTGACCACTTCGAGCGCCCGTTTCAGGGCCGGCCCCAGGTCTTGCGGGTTGGTAATCGGGCCCTGCGCGTGAACGCCCATCCCTTGTGCAATCTTTGCGAAGTCCACATTCGGATCCTCGATGGTCGTCCCGATGTGCGCCCGTGTGATGCCGCGGTTGTGACGGCTGGCCATGCGCTGCAGATGCATGACCTCCTGATGATAGGCGCGGTTGTTGTGCATGACCGCCAGCAACGGAATCCGGTGATGTGCGGCCGTCCACCAGACGCCGGGCGCATACAGGAAGTCGCCGTCACCTTGAATCGTGACCGAGAGACGTCCGCGCTTCTTGTTCGCGAGCGCGGCACCCACCGCCGCGGGGGCTCCGTAGCCCACACCGGCCCCACCTGAACCACCCAGTGACTGGTAGTGCTTGTCGAAGTTCCAGAGTCCCGTCCAGTCAGTCATGATGCCGCTTTCGGCCACGAGGGCCCAGTCCTCGCTCTTGATCTGCGCCCACACTTCCATCATGAGGCGCGCGGTGCTGATCGGCGACGCGTCCCAGGCATACGTCGCCTCGGTGCGCATGCGCTCGACCGCAGCCGCGTGCGCGTCGCCGAGCTTCTTGCCGCGATCCTGTAATGCGCGGCGACGGTCGTCTGTGAGAAGCCGTTTGCAGGCCTCGACGAGCGCGGGCAAGGTGGCTTCGGCATCGGCCGCGATAGCGATGTCCACCTCCGGATATCGCTGGAAGTCCTGATAGTTGCCCTTGGTCGCGAGGTCGAGAGCGGTAATGCTGATCAGCTTGGTCCCGGGCCGCACGATGGATCTCGACGTCCGCACGATGGCATCGCGCACCGTGTTGACGGTGCCCCAAAAATCGGTCAATTCGAGACCGAGGATGACATCTGCGTCCGTCACGAGCCGTCGGGCACTGTCAGTGTGATTGAGCGGATGCCGTGACGGGAAATTCATTCGCCCGCCTTGATTGATCACAGGGGCCTGTAGCGTTTCGGCAAGCTCCACCAGGCGAGCGAGACCGGCTGGTGTCCGCGCGGCGCGGTCAGCCACAATGACCGGATTCTGGGCATTGACGAGAAGTGACGCAGCCTCGGATACCGCCCCCGAGTCGCCTTGAGGCGGCGATGTCAGCGTGAGCTTCGGAATCCGCATGCGCGGGGTCACTTCCGGTGAGATGGGATCCTCCTGCAACTGGTGATCGAGGACGAGCAAGACCGGCATCATCGGCGGCGTCATCGCGATCTTGTAGGCACGCACCGCCGATTCGGCAAAGTGGGGGAGCGAGACCGGCTGATCGTCCCACTTGATGTAGTCGCGAACCATGGCCGCCGCGTCCTGCACGCTGTGCGCCCACTCGACGCCGGGGCGTCGGAGCGTCGCGTCGAGCGAATTTCCGGCGAGGATGTAGACCGGTACGCGATCGCAATAGGCGTTGTAGATAGCCATGGCCGCGTGCTGGATGCCAACCGTTCCGTGGCACAGCACGGCCATGGGCTTGCCTTCGGCTTTGAAATACCCGTGCGCCATGGCGACCGACGACTCTTCGTGGCAGCAGGTCAGGAACTCCGGACTCTTATTACCTCCGTAGTTGATGATGGATTCATGAATGCCGCGAAAGCTCGAGCCGGGATTTGAGGCCACGTACTCCAGGTCGAGCGACTTGATCACGTCCACCATGAAATCGCCGCCGGGACGATCGATCGTCTCGACCTCGATGCGGCGCGGCGGATCGACTTCCCGTGGCGCGACAGGGGCGGTGGCGCGAGTGGGTGCCGGGTCCTGCGGAAGGGTGTCAGCTCTTCCGCTGCCCGGAACGAGCGCCGCCGCCGCGCCCGTGACCGCCGCCTGTTTCAAGAAGTTCCGACGATCGACGGATACTTTCTTTGACATGACAGCATGCTACACCTGCGGCCGCCGCAGGTTCAAAGTATTCTGAATTCTGTATTCTGAATTCTGTATTCTGGTTTCTTCTCGTCATGCCGAACGACGATCATCGCGAGACCATTGCTTCGACGTCGCCACGGGCCGCCAACGTGCCCGTTTCTACTGTCGCCTCCACCTACGGCTCAGGGCGGTATGAGGTGAAGCGACTGCTTGGTGAGGGAGGGCAGAAGCGGGTGTACCTCGCGTACGACACACGCCTCGAGCGTGACGTCGTGATTGCCGCCCTCAAGGTCGGCGACTTCGAGCAGGAGGACCTCGCGCGGTTTCATCGCGAGGCGAGGACCCTCGCCCGACTCGGGGACCATCCTCACATTGTCACCGTGTTCGACATCGGGGAGGAACAGGGACAGCCTTACATCGTGGCGCAATTTGTGGACGGCGGCTCGGTCCACGCGCTGCGGAGAAGCGCGCCGGATCATCGGCTGCCCGTGGCGGAGGTCGTACGAATCGGGGCACAGATTTGCGAGGCGTTACAGTACGCGCATCAACGCGGCATCGTGCACCGCGACCTGAAACCGGGCAATGTCTGGCTTACCCGCGACGGAACGATCAAGCTCGGAGACTTCGGCCTGGCGGCTGGTTTGAACCTCTCGCGCGTCTCGCTCGAAGGCGTGTTGCTGGGAACTGTCGCCTATATGGCGCCCGAACAGGCCACCGGGCAGTTTGCCGACCCTCGTGGCGATCTCTATTCGCTTGGCGTGATGCTCTACGAGCTGCTCGCGGGCCGTTTACCGTTTGTCGGGGATACGATTGCGGCCATCATCTCGCAGCATTTGCACGCGGCGCCCGTCGCTCCCTCCTGGCATGTTCCGGGAATTCCGCCGGCCTTCGATTCGCTGATTCTGAAGCTGCTGGCAAAGTCGCCGGAAAACCGACCGGCAAACGCCGAGGAGGTGAGTCGGGCGCTGGCGTCCATCTCGCTCTCAACGGGAGAGCTCGCGACCGAGCCCCAGCGGTACCCCTGGCCGCTGGATCGGTTGGCGGCCGGGGTGTTCGTCGGTCGTGTATCGGAGCTGCAGGAGTTGCGGCGGGCGTTCGACGAGACCCTCGGCGGGCGTGTGCAGGTCCTCCTGGTGGCGGGAGAGCCTGGCAGCGGAAAGACCGCCACCGCCGAACAGTTGCTGACCTATGCCCACATCCGGGGGGCGGAAGTTCTTCGCGCTCACTGCCACGAAGGCGAAGGCGCGCCTGCGTATTGGCCCTGGGTCCAGCTGATTCGCACCTACGTGACGCAGCGGACGCCCGACGAGCTCGTGTCGGTGATGGGTACTGGCGCCGCCACCATCGCCCAGCTCGACATGGAAATCGCGCGGCACCTGCCCGAATTACCCGGCCCGCCCTCACTCGAGCCCGAACAAGCGCGCTTTCGTCTATTCGACAGCGTAACCACGTTCCTGAGGAACGCCGGCAGTCTGAAGCCCATAGTGCTCTTCCTGGATGACGTGCACTGGGCCGACATGCCTTCGCTGCTGCTGTTGCAGTTTCTGGCGAAAGAGCTGAAAACAGCGCGACTGTTGGTGATTGCCACCTACCGCAATTTTCCAATCGACCGTCGTCACCCCCTCACGCAGATGCTTGGAGTGCTGGCCGGCCAGGGACTCGATCGCCGCATCGAGCTCGCCGGCCTCGACGAGGCTGACGTGGCGCGCTTCATCGAAATGACGACCGGCGCGGCGCCGCCTCCACGGCTCGTCAGCGCTGTCTATCGGGAAACCGAAGGCAATCCATTTTTTGTCAAAGAGGTCGTCAGGTTGCTCGTCGCGACCGGACAGCTCGATCGCGTCGACGAATCGGGCCCGTGGACGGTCACACTTCCGGAAGGGGTGCGCGAGGTCGTGGTGCGGAGGTTGGCTCAGGTATCGGACTCGTGTAATCGCATTCTCGAAATCGCCGCCGTCATGGGCCGCGAATTCGAGCTGAGTACATTCGAACGCCTCGGCGAGCTGGACCGCGATGGTCTCGCAGACGCTCTTGAAGAGGCGACGGCGGCGCGTCTGGTGAGCGAGCAAACCGGCATGCCCGGCGGGTACCGATTCTCGCATGCGCTAATCCGGGAGACCATCTATGACGGTATGAGCGCCTTACGTCGCGCACGCGTGCATCTTCAAATCGGCGAGGTGTTGGTGGCCAGGCACGGCGAGTCATCAGACGCGCCGTACGAGGCGCTCGCTCATCACTTCTTTCAGGCGATCTCGCTCGGTCAGGCCGACAACGCCATCACATATGCCGTGCGCGCCGCCGAACGTGCCGATCGGCTGCTGGCGTACGAAGAGGCCGTCAATCACTACGAGGCGGCGCTTCGCGCTCTGGAGATCGGAGGCGGGGTCGACGAGGGGCGGCGGTGCGAGCTGCTCCTGAGCCTGGGCGAAGTACAGATGAAGGCCGGGCTGGTCGATTTGGCGTACGACACGTTCGAGCGAGCTGCCACGTTGGCGAGGCAGCGTGGATCTGTGGACCAGTTGGCGCGCGCAGCGCTGGGAATCGGATCGGGAACCGCTGCCAGAACACGGCTCGGTCGCGGCGTGGATGAGCTCCAGATCGGCCTGCTCCGCGAAGCGTTGGCGCAATCCAACAACGTGTCGAGCTCGATTCGCGCACGGCTCTTCGCGCAGTTGTCCCTGGCGCTCTATCACTCGCCGCCGGAGCGGACGGCCCTCAGCGAGCAAGCCGTGACGATCGCCCGGCGTGGTGACGATAGCGCCGCCAGGCTTGCCGCGCTCTACAGCCGGTGTATCGCTCTCGAAGGCTTCAACCGCACGGAGGAGCGGTTGGCGCTCGCGATCGAGATTGTTCACGTTGCCGAACAAGCGGGGGACACCGAGATGGCGCTGCGCGGCCACTATCGGTGCCTTCGCGAGCGGCTCGAGCTGGCAGACCTGGCCGGAGTCGAACGAGAGCTGACCACGTACGACCGGCTCGCGAATGAGCTCCGGCAGCCCAGATACCTCTGGTACGTTCCCTTCTGCCGCGCGTCGCTCGACTGCTTCTGCGGCCGGTTGGCCGAATCAGAGAAGGGGATCGCCGAGGCACTGGCCATCGGTCAACGGGCGCAAGACGTCAACGCCACATTGTTCTGCACGGTGCTGCGAAACGCCGTCCTGTGGCTTCAGGGTCGGTTCGACGAGAGCGAGGTGCTGCTCGAGAGCCTGGTTGGCAAGTACCCGCTGATCCAGAGCTGGCGTGCCCAACTCGCCCGCCTGTATTGCTTCATGGGACGGCTGGAAGAAGCACGCCGGGAATTTACCCAGCTGGCCCGGTACGATTTCGACGATCTGACCATCGATGGCAGCTTCGTCTCAATTCTCAGTCAGCTCTGTACGGTCAGTTGGTTCCTGGCGGACCGTCCCCGTGCGGAGAAACTCTATGAGCGGCTGGAGCCGTATGGCGAACGGGTGATTGTGGCCGGCAACACGGCCATCTCAGGTGGCGCCGTCTCCTTCGGTCTTGGCATGGCCGCCTCCGCAAGTGGCTCGTGGGAGGATGCGGAGCGGCGATTCCGGCACGCCATTGACATGAACACGCGCATGCAGGCGTGGCCGTGGCTCGCCATCACCCAGTGCGGGTACGCGTGGATGCTCGTGTCGCGGGGCAAGCCCGGAGACCACGAACACGCGGCCGTGTTACTCGAGGACGTGCAGCTGTACAGTCGCGCGCTGGATATGAAATGGCTGACATCGTGGTTTCCCGATGTAGCGGCGTCTTGATCATTATTGCTTGTTAAAGGCCGACGGCAGATACTCTCCCGCAAAGAGCCGTTTCAGTATTCCCTCGTCCGTTTGAGTGCTTGTCTGAAGTCTGCACTTGTGAAGAACGGAAAACGAATAACGGTAAACGGAAAGCAGGAGGCCCTGTGAAGTCCACAGTCACCGGTTATGCCGTTGTTGGTGTCCTCGTCGTGTTCGCGGGCGCCCTGGACGACTGGCGACGGCAGATTCCGGCAATAGCTCAAGCCCCGCCCGCATCTTCGACCAGCCTGCCGATGTTCGAAGTGGACCGGACCTGGCCGAAAGTGCCTGCGAAATGGAAGCTTGGCGATGCCTCGGCGTTTGCGGTCGATGCCCAGGACAACGTCTGGCTCCTCCATCGTCCTCGAACGCTCAAGCCGGGCGATGCCGCCATGGCGGCACTCCCTGTCGTGGTCTTCGATACGGCGGGAAACTTCGTCAAAGCCTGGGGCGGCGCCGGCGCTGGTTTCGAGTGGCCCGAACGGGAGCACGGCATCCACGTGGACTCTCGGGGCTTTGTGTGGGTGAGCGGCAACAATTGCCCGACGAATGGTCTGCCGGGGCTGAAGCCCGTTGCAGACGACCAGATCCTGAAGTTCACGCCCGACGGCAAGTTTCTGCTGCAGATTGGTCGCAGCAACCAGAGCCACGGAAATGCGGACACCCAGAACGTCCATCGGGCCGCGGACATGTGGCTGCACCCTCAGACCAACGAGCTCTTTGTCGCAGATGGCTATGGCAATCACCGCGTGGTGGTGTTTGATGGGGACAAAGGCACGTTCAAACGGATGTGGGGCGCATTTGGCAACAAGCCCATGGACGATGACCACTGCGAGGTTGTGACGCCCAAGAGCTTTCCTGAAGGGCCGGGTCCCCAGAATTTCAGCATTCTCCACGCGATTCGCGTTGCCAGGGACGGAATGGTGTACGTGGCCGACCGCGAGAACCGGCGTGTCCAGACGTTTACGACCGACGGCAAATTCGTCAAGCAGCTGGTCAAAACCGCGACGCCATTCGCTCGAGACCTGACATTGTCGTCTGATCCTGAACAACGATTTCTCTATGTCGGGAACGGCGACGATATCGTGGTCGTCGATCGCAAGACGCTCGAGGCTGTGGGCGCCATCAAGGTTACGGGCATGATTGGGGGTGGACACTTGATTGCCACCGATTCAAAAGGGAATCTGTATATCGCCCAGACGGCGGCCGGAATGCAGAAGCTGATTAGGAAGAGTTAGGGAACCGCAACTCGTCTCGAGCCGTATCTACCGGAAAGCCCGAGTATGCAACCCGAGTACGTAGCCCAGGCCTTCAGGCCTGCCTGAAGGGCTTTCGGAGGGAACGGACATGAAGACCCGCAAGAAGTATCTGGGCCTCGCCGTCGCGGTTGCCGCCATGCTGTCGTTTTCTGCCTGTTTCGAAGTGCGCGAGGGAGCGCCGGGCGAGGAGACCAAGGTCGACATCCGCACGCCGATTGGCGACCTTTCCGTCCGGACAGACCTCGAGTCGCCAAACGTCGGGCTTCCCGTCTATCCAGGTTCGCGCCCGGTCCGCAGGGCCAACCAGGAACACGAGAGCGCCGAGGTCAGCATTGGTGCTCCCTTCTTCGGCCTGGAAGTCGTGGCTGCGAGCTTCGAGAGCGACGCCGCCCCGCAAGCCATTGTTGACTTCTACAAGAACCAAATGAAGACGTATGGCAACGTCACCGAGTGCCGGGGCAACGTCGACTTTAAAGGCAGGCGCGGATTGCGTCTGCCCGTCTGCAAAAAGAGGCTGATGTCACCGGCGATTCAGCTCGTCGTTGGGACCGAAGCGCATCATCGCCTTGTCTCGGTCGAGCCGCGACCGAATGGTTCGGAGTTTGCGGTGGTCTCGATTCAGACGCGCAATCGGGGCTGAACGCATCTTACGCTTCTCACCACGGAGGTCACCCGCCTTCGCCTTCGGCTACGGCGAGGCAGGCAGAGGTTATCCCTACACGATTCGAACCGGCACGGAGTGGATCGAATTGTTTCCGTAGCCGAGCTGATTCCACTCGGCGTGTTCTGGTTGCGCGCGACCCGCAAGGTCCGTCGCACGAGCCTTCAGTAGCACCTCACCCGGCTCCTGAATCCGGGTGATCAGTTCCCACCACTGCCAGCTGTGCCGCTTCCGCTCGCTGACCAGGCGTGCCTCCTGCCACGGACCATCCGACACGCTGACCTCGACGCGAGCGACGGGCGCAGCGCCCGACCACGCCACGCCACGGATCGCGAGCTCACCGCAGGCCGCGACTTGTTGGGGCGTCGGGTCCGTAATAAGGGCGCGGACCTGCTGAAGCGTGACCGGCTCGCGGATCACGCGGCCGTCTCGTTTCCATTCGTACCAGTATTTCTCGGTCTGATAATGCCCGACGAACGGCCGATTGATGAGCTCGATGTCGGTCAGCCATTTGACCGACGCCACGGCATACCAGCCAGGCACGATGAGGCGCAGCGGATATCCATGCTGGATCGGCAGCGGTTCACCGTTCATCGCATACGCCAGAAGCGCATCCGAATCACGCGCCTGATCGATGGGGAGGCTTCGCTCGAAATGAATGGATTCCGTGCGTCCCGCAACGGAACCACGGTCTGCTCCGCGGAACACTACGTCTCGAGCACCGGTTTGAATGCCGGCACGATCGAGAACCTCCATAAGCGAGACGCCAATCCACTCGGCCGTGCTCACGGCCCCCAGGTTCCACTTCTCGCCTTCGATCGGCGGGTTGAACAACGTGCGTCCGTTGCCAGCGCACTCGAGCGTCACGACGAGCGCCGTCGACGGCAGTTGGCGCAGGTCACGCACGCTGAGGCTGAGCGGCCGCTCCACGAGACCGCCAACCGATAGTCGGAAAGCGGACGGGTCGAGGTCTGGAATCTGAAAGTGATTGCGCACGTAGAAATGTGCGCTCGGCATGACCACGCCCCCAACGAGCGCCGGAATCGACGTTTCGCAGTTGAGCGGATACGCGCGGTGCACGACGAGCCCGGCGTCGATGGCTTCCTGGCATGCGTCCTCGGGATCGACGGCCGGCACCTCGTCGGCCGGTGGCAGCGCCACGGCACATCCGCCGCTCGCCACGACGCGCGTGCACGTCGACGCGGGGTAGATGTCGAGGCTGCCTGCCATTTGAAAGGGTTGGAGGAACTCTCGAAGCCGGTCTTCGTCGCCCGCCTCAACAATGAAGTACAAGAGTGTGCTCGCCTTTGACGACCGCCTCACCTTGAATCTCAATGCCGTGCTGCCGGACGTTCGGACGGCTCAGATGATTCAGCAACCAGGCCCCGGCGTAAGGATCTTGAGCAGGGCAGTGCTCTGCAGCGTGCTGATGCCGGACAACGAAGAGTGCCATGGTTGCCTCCGGGGGAGATCTTACTCCCAGCTCCTTCGGCTCCGCCTTACCTCGTCATCAGCAGGGCGGCTGTCCGACCGATACGATGGAGGTGACCACAGTCCTAGGTGGAGTGGGCCATGCGTAGCTGGCTTTCGCGATGGGGAATCCCAATCCTCGGCTCGTTCTGCGTGTATCTGGTACCGCTGGTCGGACCCCATGCCGTCTGGCCCCTTGGTGCGGCGTTATTCGCACAGCTGACCGGCGCCGGGGGTCTCGGTCCAGCATGGCTTGCCGCAAACTTCGCGGTTGCGCTCGCAGCACAGCTCGCGCTGGGGCTGACGCTCGCCTGGTCTCTCCGAGGATCGCGACTTCGACTCCTCGTCTGGCTCGTCGGCATTCCAATCCTGACTGCCAGCTAGAACCTCGCGTACCTCGTGTCGATTCCTTCGTACTTTCTGATTGAGCCCGACACTGCCCTCGAGCGAACGGATTGGGAGCAACACTGCGTTGTGCGCGATGTTTCGCTCGTGCAAGTCCGGACACCCGTGACTCAACGCGACAGTGGAGTGGGAGAGTGGTGGGTGTACGAGCGGAGTGGGCGTTACTCGCTTCTCCGCCTTCCGAGTTGCCGCGTGATCGACGCTGGCCTTCCAATGCCGACCGTGCAGCCAGGCGGGCGCGTAGACTTCACACTCGGCCTTCAATATTCGGTCCCCGGCGGTGCGGCCATATTCGATCGATACGATATGAACGTGCAACGGCGGAGCTGGTGGGTACTCGCGGATCCGATGTCACCACTGGTGCCCGCGCCCGAGATGACCACGATCGAAGCCATGCCGATTCTGTCGAATGCGGCCGACGCTATCGGCTGGCTGGAGCGGGTTGCCGGTTCGGGGCCTCCGATCCTCGAGCGTGTTGTCATCCGTCCGATTGACCAGTCCTCTCGTTCCGGCGACCTCAGGATCGAGCTGGCACCGTTCGGTCCGGCCTCTTACGTTCTGATGGAAGTCAACACCGCCACGCTGGAGGTCGTCCTTTGGCGGGACCAGGCGCCGTTGGTCCTCGGATTCGGTGGAAGTAAACGCGACGTTCCGTACACGCCTGGATCCGTACGGCCGCTATATACGACCTACCTGCAACATCGCGACGGCTGGGTGGCTTGGGACGCGTACCGGGAAGATGGAGCCTATCAACTGGCGTGGTCTCTCGAAGGGCGCTCCGGTGTTCACCGCGCGACGAAAGGGCGCAGTATCACTTCGGCGACCGTGGATCCGTCCGGGCACTTCATTGCGATCAGTGAAACCACCACGCTCTCAATCGGCGATGCTCCTGACGTCGTGTACGTCATTCGCACCATCGATGGGGCTGACGTGTTCCGCAAGTACATCGCGCGGTATTCACGCAGTCAGGTCGTGTTCTTCGAGGGCGGTTTGTTTGCGTATTCCGAGCTGGAGGGCACGCACGTGTTGCGGGTTCAAAACGAAGCGTCAACACCCTGACTCGCGGCGTCGGCTACTGAAGGCCTTCTTTTGCCTTTCGGAACTCGGCAAACAGGGCCTCTTCGCGCTGACGGCACTCGAACTTCGTGCGATCTCTCCGGCCATCGAATTCCGCCTGAATCGTGGCAGCGCCATCCATCAGTTGGAGACGAGCCCGCATCCGGGTCTCCGCGGCCTTTAATGCTCTCTGATACACCTGTTCCACGGCGTGTCGGGCACCCTCCGCGTCGTCTCGGGCCAGGCGCGAATCGAGGAGCTCCTTCTGCAATGCTTCGTGCTGCTCGTCCACTTGCCGATCCTTGTTGGTGCTTAGCGTCTTCAAATAGGTGGCGTGTAAGCCACGAATGGCCTCGTCACACCGACGTTCCGCCTCGCGACGCGCGAGAATCTGCTGACTCAACCCAAGGCTTGCCGCGATCTTGTCGTATTCGGCCTTCAGGTGTGCGCGCTCCCGTTCCTCGCCAGCGGTCCTGGCCTGGAGAGCGGCCGCATCACGGTCGCGGAATCGCTTCTCGACCGCCTGCAGCGACGTCTGCCGTGCCGCGGCAGCTTTGCGCTCGGCTTTGTGAAGGTCCAGATCGACCTGTTGGAGCGTGCGATCGCGCGTGAGCGCGGCGTCCATTCGCTCCTCGGCCGCGTCTTTGAGTATGGCCGCTGTGCCAGGCAGCGCCTGGAGCGCGGTCATCCGGCTGCTTTCGAGCTCGGCGAGTTGACGGAGGCAGTTCTGGTGATTTGCAGAGAGATCGCGAGACAGTTGCAGCGTCAGCTCAGGGAGCGTCGGCATGGTGGAATCTTGCGCTACGGGGAACGAGTCACACGCCGGTCAGCTGTTCCCTCGATGAGGTCCATTCACGCACCCTCTGAGACCCAGGTGACGTCAACGTTCCAAGCCGAGCGCGTCGAATACCGCTTCGGCCACGACATTAGCGGAAGAGCGTGGGGGCCGGCCTTGGTTGACGGCACCACCGCTCAGGTAGCTGAAGTAGTTCTTCGCGAAACCAATACTGAATCGTTTTGCCGGATCGGCATACCCAAAAGAACCGCCGCCGCCCACATGACCAAACGCTTCGGGCGAAGCCAGCGGTCCGCAATCACGGCCGCGACGATAGCCGAGCGAGCGCCGCACGCGCACGCGGTAGATTTCATCCCACTCGAAACTCTGCAGCTCGATACCGGCACGGACACGCGAGTCTGGCAGGATGCGCACGCCGTCCAACTCACCCCAGTTGGCCAGCATGGCGTAATGGCGGGCCAATCCACGCGCGCTCATGATGCCACCCGAGCCCGGAATGGCCGCCTTTTGAACATCGCGGCGATTGAACGCGCTGGCGACGTACGAACCGGCAGGCTCGCCCACCATTCTGGCATCGTACTCAGCCGGTGCGGGAGGCCCGTCCTTGAGCACGGCCACGCGATGCAGTTCGCGATCTGGCACGCCAAGGAAGATGTCGTGTGCTTTGATCGGCTTGCAGATTTCGTCCTGAAGGAACTGGCCGATTGCGCGTCCATCGACACGCCGCAGAATCTCGCCGTTGATGTAGCCGTAATTGAGGGAGTGGTAGGCAGTCCGCTGGCCAATCGGGAACATCGGTTTGAGATCGGCAATGCCACGGCACATCCTGTCCCAGTCGGCCAGCCAGTCTGGCGTGTACCCGACAGGGGTTTGCGGCACTCCCGTCTGATGGCTCAAAGCCTGACGCAACGTCGCCGTCCCTTTGCCATGCGCGCCGAACTCGGGCCAGACCTTGACAATCGGCATGTCATAGTCGAGCTTGTGCTTCTCGGCAACCAGGTGCATGCAGGTGGCTGTGACGCCCTTGATGGTCGACGAGAGCATGAACATCGTGTCTCCGTCGACTGGCTTGCCGGTCGTCTCATCCGCGAGACCGGCCCAGCAATCAATGACCAGCTTGCCATTCAGGTAGGCTGCCACCTGCAGGCCGATCTCTGGCGTATCCCGCACCAGTTCTTCGAGCATCGCCCGAACCTTGGCGTTGGCGTCTGCGCCCTGTGCCTCGAACGCGACCCCAGGGGCGATTGCCGAGGTGGCCGTCAGCGCCATTGGCAGACTCTGTAAGAGCTGTCGTCGGGTCAACCCCTGTTCGAAGTCTCCACCTCTCCTCCGGCCCTTCGAAGTCATGGCGTTCTTCCTCTGCCGATTCTGGGTTTGGATTCTAGTATGACTTCGATGAAACGAAGGTCGGACGGGTCCACTCGAAAGCTTTCGTCCGACTTCGGCTGCTTCGAAAATAGAGTCACCGGGAGAAGTTGAAAAACTCGCAACGATACGCCAAATCCGCTAGTATGCCCGCATTGTGACGAAGCTTCTCAGGACGGTTGCCGTTGTGGCACTTGTCGCCCTGGCCGTCATCAACGTGAGTTCCAGTCTGGCGGGGCAAGGCCAGCCCGCGCCACAAGGACGAGGCCGAGGCGAGCAGCCACCACCAGCTCCACAGGCGGGACACCCGTCAGGCAAGCTCGTCATCTGGGGCGACCTGGTGAATTTCGAGCGGCCGGGGACGCCAAACCGTTGCGTGGCCCAGAGTCGCTACAAGCGAGGTGCACGCGTCGGGTTCCGCATGACGGCGATCGATGGAGGCACGGGCGAGGTCGAGAACACGGCAGTTCTGACGGCCCATCTGACGTACGGCGGCAAGACCGAGGATGTCCCCATGCGGTGGCGAGGCGTGGGGCCCTTCCCCAAGCAGGAGTACCCGCGGCAACCTTCCGAGATGTGGACCGGCGTGTGGACGGTACCAGATGACGCCCCCATCGGCAGGCTGAGCTACACCGTCACGGCGACCGACCGGTTCGGCCGCACCGCCACGTTTACGCCTTTCCCGAACCTGGAGGCGCAACTCACCATCGTCGAGTAGTCAAGATCCCAGGTCTGACCACCATCCCAATCCCCAGTCGCGTGTTGTCCTCGATCATGTCCTGAAAGCTACCCAGCCAATCGAATTGTACGCGTGCGGCGAGCCGTTGACTGATACCGATGTCCACCCCGCCGCCCGAACCTAACGTGAATCCGCTGTCCGAGAAACCTCCGATCCCACTGTCTCCCGACGCGCTTCCGACCAGCGCGTGCGCGAAGATGCTGACCCTGTCGGCTCGCATGGTGAATCGAGGCCCAAACAGATACTGGTACACCGAGGGGTTCGTTGTCAGTGCGGGAACGCCGGGGCCCCTGTCCCATGATGCACTGCTGTACTGGCCCCCGAAATCTGCAACGACACCAAACCATCGGTTGAGGTTGGCAGTCACGCCGCCTTGAAACCCCTTCGAGTTCTGCCGAGGAAAGTCGTCGCCATTGGCGGAAAGGTACGAAAAGCCGCCGAATATCTCGAATCTCGGAAAAGCGTCCTGCGCCAATGCGGGTTGAACCGCGAACAGCGCCATTGCCAACACGAAGCCTTTGATCAGTCGTGGGCTTTTGCCGATCACTGATGGCCCCCTCTCCGTATGCGCAGACTGAAGCCACAACGGCTCATAGCGCCTGTCGGAATAGAGGGAGAGAGGGATGGCGTCTTCGTGCGAAGAATTGGCTGACGTGGGATGAACGGCTGCGCTACTTTTTCAACGTCGCGTCCCAGTTGAGGACAACCGTGATGGGTGGTGCAGTCGCCCCCTCGACGGCCACGTTCATCAGAAAGCGCCCGTCGGAGGCGACGGCATATTGCGGCTTCGATGTAACCCCGCCCGGGATGTTGGCACCACTGGCCAGCCGAGTCCGGAAGAGCGGCACTGGCGCACCCGCCTCCAGTGTCTGTCGGTCCGCTCCAATCGCGATCGGCACCGCCATCAAACGGGCGTCAGGCGCGACATAAAAGAGTTCCTTCCCGTCGGGCCCCCACCGCGGCTGGCTCCCGCCCGCCGTGGACGCCTGCCATTGGCCGCCGGGCCCTGGAAACGGTCGGACGTAAATCTGCACGGGTCCGGATTCGTTCGACTGATACGCCACCCACCGCCCGTCGCGCGAGACTTGCCCCGCTGTCTCGTCGAAGGGTGTCTGCACGACCGGGAACGGCTTGCCTCCGTCGGCGGGAGAGCGGCAGGACCCAGAGGTCCGCGCCCGTCTTCGGATGCTGGGTCGCGTACAGCAGGGACCGCCCATCGGGCAACCAAGCCAGCGATATCTTGGGTTCCCCCGTCACCAGCAAGGGCCGCTCGTCGCCGGCGCCGCTCGCCGCTTTCTCAAACAGGTCGAAGGGGCCGTTGCGCAGCGACGAAAACACCACGCGGCGCCCATCCGGATACCACAGAGGAAAGCCGTCGTTGCTCGCGTCGAACGTAAAGCGGCCCGGCGCGCCGCGGGTAGTGTCGATCAGCGACACGTCCGTATTTCCCTGCACCGTGCGGTGCACCGCAACGCGACGGCCATCGGGCGACAGTTCCGGACTGCTGAGCCCATTCTCTTGGGGCGACCCCACGGTGCCCCGCACGATGCCTGCGCGATCGACCCAGGTGAGTTGCCGCAGCTCTCCACCACTGGCTCGATGCGCGAGCACGCCGCTCGCCGACACCGCAAACGCGCCTCGCAACACGCCATCGTCTAATCCCACGGCCTGGGCCACAGGGATCGGCTCGTCTTTGATCACCCCGCGCGTCGGGTCGAAGCGCTGGGCCACGAGCACCCCCTGGCGCACCCACAACAGCGCGCCGGGCGCCGCATACACGGCGGCTGTCTCGGCCGCGAGGACGCGCGTCGGCTCACCGCCGTCGATCGTCCCCACATACACGCCCTCCAGATCCGGCGTCCCGTATGCCACGAAGAACAGGAAATGACGCCCATCGGGCAGAAACTGCGGCCAGCGATGGCTGCCGTGTCCGGGAGCAAGCCGCGTGACGGCCACCGGCGTCCCGCCCGTCGCGGGCACGCGCATGAGCGGGCTGACGCCCTTTCCGGCGACGCCAATTGGGGCGAACACGAGGACGCCTTCGGGGTTCCACGTGCCGCCGCGGCCACTCGGCGCATCCGCCAGCACCTGCGGGCTGCCACTTCCCAGATCGATCCGCTTCAGCTTGCCGTCGGCAAAAAATCCAATCGCGCGGCCATCCGGCGCCCAGAACGGATAGCTGGCTCCTTCGGTGCCCGCGAGAGGCTGCGCCGCCACCTGATCGAGCGGCCGCACCCAGAGCCGCGGCACGCCCTCGGCCGTCGCGACGTACGCGAGCTGCCGGCCGTCGGCCGACAGCGCGAACGAGACCGGATCGCTCGTCGGCGGCGTCGGGATCTCAAAGCGCGTCGGAAGTGGCTCGGTACGACGCGACGCAGGTAGAGCGTCGCCGGCACTGCGAGCGCGGCCGCGATCACGAGGGACAGCGCCGCGACGATCCACGCGAAGCGCGCATGGCGCCGTAGAAGCGGCTCGGTGGCGACGGCTGTCACCGTTTCGTCGGTGGCGCCGCCGATCAATTCTTCGATCTGAACACGCGCGTCTCCGATCGCCTGAAGCCGCATCTTTGGATCCTTCTTCGCACATCGGCGCAACAGTTCGCGCAGGCGCGGAGCGGTCGAGGCCGGGAGCGCCGTCCAATCCGGTTCCCGCTCGATCACCTTCGCGAGCACGTCCGAAATCGTCTCGCCATCGAACGCCCGCCGGCCGGTCAGCAGCTCGTAAAGCACGATGCCAAACGCCCAGACGTCCGCGCGCCTGTCGGCGGGCCGGCCTCTCGCCTGCTCGGGGCTCATGTACGCCGCCGTCCCCAGGATGATCCCTGCCTGCGTCCCCGCCGGCGTCGTGATCGTCGCCATTCGCGACACGTTCGATGCTGGGCCGACGGTTCCATTGCTTTTGCCAGCCCGAAGTCCAGCACTTTCACCGTGCCGTCTGGCCGAAGCTTGATGTTTGCCGGCTTCAGGTCACGGTGGACGATCCCCTGCTCGTGTGCCGCTTCGAGCGCGTCGGCAATCTGCTTCGCGATCGGCAGCGCCTCGGCGAGCGGAATGGGTCCACGTGTGACCCGCTGGGCGAGGTCTTCACCTTCGACGAGTTCCATGACGAGGGCGGGACGCCCCCACTTTCTTCCAGACCGTGAATGTGCGCGATGTTCGGGTGGTTCAACGACGCAAGGACCCTCCGCTTCCCGCTGGAAGCGGGCGAGGCGCTCGGGATCGCTGGCAAAGGACTCGGGCAGGACTTTGAGGGCGACTTCGCGGTTCAGCTTTGTATCGCGGGCCCGATACACCTCGCCCATGCCGCCGGCCCCAAGGGCGGAGAGGATCTCGTACGGGCCGAGGCGGGCGCCAACGAGGAGGGGCAAAAGGGTTGCTCGGATTATCAAAGGTCAAGGGTCAAAGGTCAAAGGTCAAGGGTCAAGGTCGTGTCGGACGTGCGATGATACGGGTATCGTTGGCCACGCATCTCGCGCCCGGAACACGACTGGGCCGGTATGAGATCCGATTACTGCTCGGCGCCGGTGGGATGGGCGAAGTGTATCTTGCCCATGATCGACACTCCGACGGGCAGTGCCCTCAAGCTCCTGCCGAGCGACGCCGCACACGACCGCGACCGGCTGCGGCGCTTCGAGCAGGAAGCGCACGCTGCCTCGAGCCTGAATCACCCGAACATCCTGACGATCTACGAGATCGGCGTGCACGACGGCACGCCCTTCGTCGCCACCGAGTTCGTCGACGGCGAGAGCCTGCGCCAGCCGCATGATACGGGACGGCTCGACGTCCGGGAGCTCCTTGATATTGGCGTGCAGATCGCCTCGGCGCTGGCCGCCGCGCATGCGGCGGGTATCGTGCATCGCGATATCAAGCCCGAGAACATCATGGTCCGCGAGGACGGCATCGTGAAGGTGCTCGATTTCGGGCTTGCCAAACTCGTGGCACGCGGTGGCAGAGACGACGCAGACGCCCCTACCAAAGCTGCATCAGATACGCTGCCGGGGGTGGTCCTCGGCACAGTCCAGTACATGTCTCCCGACAGGCGCGCGGCCTCGAGACGGACCCACGAACGGACATCTGGAGCCTGGGCGTCGTCCTGTACCAACTGCTGGCCGGTCGTTCGACGTTCGACGGCAAAACCAGCAGCGACGTGATTGCTGCGATTCTCGAACGGAGCCGCCGCCGCTGACGGTGTACGCGCGGAGACGCACCGCCTGAGCTCGAGCGCATCGTGACGAAAGCCCTGCAGAAGGACCGAGAGGAGCGGTATCAGGACGTCAAGGACCTGGCGCTCGACTTGAAAAGTCTGAAGCGCCGCCTGGACGTCGACACGGAATTAGCGCGCCACCGCGGCGACCAATCGGCTCTGAACGTCCCTCCGCGCGCAACCAGCGTGCGCAGACGCGGTGCGATCCTGGCTCACGCCGCGATCGCGGCAGTGTCTCTGGTCTACGCCGGCTACTCGGGATTTCTGGCCAGACCCGCGTGCCAGAACGTCGATTCGGTCGCCGTGCTTCCGTTCACCAACGAGAGCGGCGATCCGGATCATGAGGACCTGTCGGACGGCATCAGCGAGACCGTGATCAACAATCTCTCGCAACTGTCCGGCGTCAAGGTGATCGCCCGAAGCTCGTCGTTCGAGTACAAGGGGAAGGCTGTCGATCCCCAGGAGGTGGCCCGAGCGCTCGGCGTCAACGCCATTGTGACCGGGCGGGTGTCGCAGCGCGGGGACAATCTTGTGATCGGCGTCGAGCTGGTCGACACGGCAGACCGCACGCAGATCTGGGTCGAGCAGGACAACCGCAAGGCCACGGACTTGCTTCAGGTGCAGGCCGACATTTCCGGCGATGTCGCCGAGAACCTGCGCCGCCGCCTCAGTCCGGACGAGCGCGACCGGCTCACCAAGCGAGAAACCGTCAACCAGCAGGCGTACGAGCTGGCGCTGCAGGGACGCTTTTATGCCCGGCAGGGCGGGACCCAGAATCAGAAGAAAGCGATCGAATACTTACCAGCAGGCGATTGCGATTGATCCCAATTACGCCTTCGCCTATGTGGGCCTGTCAAACAATTATCGGGGTCTCGTCGTCAACAGTGTTCTGGATCCGCATGAGTTCTTGCCGAAGGTCGAAGCGGCCGCGCGGAGGGCACTCGAGCTCGACGAGAGCCTTGCCGATGCGCACGCCGCCCTCGGCAATTTCCTGCGAGAGCGCTGGGACTGGACCGGCGCCGAGCGAGAGTACCAGCGGGCGCTCGCATTGAACCCGAGTCTCGCGACCGCACGCAGAAATTACGGATCCTTTCTGAACAATATGGGGCGGCACGACGAGGCCATCACCGAGGCGACACGTGCCCGGGAGCTCGACCCCCTGAACCCTGTTGCCGGCACCGTCGTCGGCTACAGGCTCTTTTTCGTGCGGCGCTACGACGATGCGATCGAGATGTTGAAGCGCGAGCTCGACCGGAAGTTGCCGCTCACACCGACCGTTCTTGGCTACGCGTATGCCGCCAAAGGGATGCACAAGGAAGCCATTGCAGCCTACCGGCTCGCGATCGAGCGGGGCGACGATACTCCCAGCAACCAAATCTATCTTAGGTGCCGCTCATGCGAATGCAGGCGACCGGCAGCAAGCGCAGGCGATCCTGAAACGACTGGAGACGAGCGAGAACTACGTCTCGCCGGGCGAGCTGGCTGTTCTCTACGTCGCACTGGGCGAGCGCGAGCAGGCGTTCAAATCGCTGGAAAAGGCGTTCGCCGCGCGCGACCTGCAGCTGCAGTTTCTCCGCGTCGACCCCGCGTTCGACAGGCTCAGGACGATCCCCGCTTTGCCGATCTGATGCGCCGAGTCGGACTGCCAGCTCCGTAGAAGCGGCAGTCAATGCCAGCCCTGCATGAAGGCGGCAACGCGGATAGAGCCAATCAGGTCCGCGGACGGTGAGCGCGATATGCGATGATTGGGACGCATCGCCGCCATGCATCTCGCGCCCGGAACACGACTGGGACGATATGAAATCCGCGCACTGCTCGGCGTGGGTGGAATGGGCGAGGTGTATCTCGCAGACGACCCCACCCTGCGCCGCACGGTGGCCATCAGGCTCCTGCCCAGTATAGCGGCGGTTAAGGCAAGGTCGGCTGAATGCGGCCTTCCGGTCCGGCATCGGGTTCCGCTGGATCGAACCGCACGATCAGCACGGTAATATTGTCGCGGCCGCCGGCGTCGTTCGCCTTCGCCAGCAGCGCCTGACACGCAGCCTCGGGATCCGGCTCCGCGCGGAGGCCCGCCGCGATCTCGTCGTTCGGTACCATCTCGGTCAATCCGTCCGAGCAGAGCAGCAGGCGATCGCCAGGCTGAATTTCCAGAGCGTGAGCTTCAACGTGGACGCCTGCTTCTGGGCCGCCGACGACGTTTGTAATGACATGGCGCAGCTTATGTCCCGCGATTTGATCGGGGCGAAGCTCTCCCTTGCGAACCAGGTCCGCCGTGAGCGTGTGATCCTGCGTGAGTTGGTGCAGCTCGTCATCCCGAAAGATGTACGCACGACTGTCCCCAACGTGGACGATACACAGCTGCGCGCCTAGTTGGTACGCCATCGTCAACGTCGTGCCCATTCCGCGCATTTCGGGATGCTCCGCCGCTTCTTCGACGATCCGCTCGTCGGCCTGACGCAGCGCATTCTGGAAGTACGCAAGCACTCGTTGCGCTTCGGATCGTTTCGGGTCAAAAAACCACCTGAACGTATTGAGCGTGAACTGCTCAATCGCACCGACCGCCAGGGCGCTGGCGTGTTCGCCCGCCTGGTGCCCTCCCATGCCGTCGGCGACCAGAAACAGATGTCCACGTTCGTCGGCAAATTGCGCTCGTGGTTCCTCGAGGCTCGTTTGCCAGATGCGCATCGCCTTGGTGAGCTCGGCAATGAGGAACTGATCCTCGTTGGAAGGTCGCACGCGGCCCTTGTCGGTGATTCCGTACGCCTTCACCGTCAGCGGACCGGGTGGAGGTGGAATCTGTGTGACGGTCTCGTCGTTTGTCGGCATGGCAGGCTCCGTTCCTGGCGGTTCCGCGCCATGATGCGACGACAATGGTTCAGCAGCACGTAGCGCAGGCCTTCCGCCTTCGCGTAAAGCTTCGCGGACCGCCGTAGCCTTGGCGGAGGCTGGTCAGGCCTGCCGTGAACATTAGCCCGCCACGGCCGTCGCCGACAGCGCCGCCCGCACGGCGGTTGCCGCTTCCGTCACCGCCGCGCGCCCATCGTCCAGAATGCCTCCAAAAGAAAAGAAGGGATGAATCATCCCGTCGTATCGCTTGAGGCTGACCGGCACACCGGCCTCGCGCAGCTTTTGGGCGTAGAGCTCGCCCTGATCACGCAGCAGATCGCACTCGGCCGTGATGACCAGAGCGGGCGGCAGCCCGCGAAAATCGGTGGCGTAGAGGGGTGACGCGTCGGTCTTCGCCTGTCCTCGAGCTTGGGAATGTAGTGGTCCGCGAAATAGTCCATGAACGGGCGGGTGAGGAAGTGACCCTCGGCAAACTCAATCATTGAAGGACGATGATCGTCCGTGAAATCCACGGCTGGGTAGACGAGCAGCTGGAATGCGAGCTTCGGTCCTCGCTTTTCGCGCGCCATAAGGGTGACCACCGCGGCAAGATTGCCACCCGAGCTGTCGCCGCCAATGGCAATCCGCTGAGGATCGATCCCAAACTCCGCTGCATGCTCCGCAATATAGCGGGTTGCCGCGTACGCATCGTCAACGGCAGCGGGGAAGGGGTGTTCCGGAGCAAGTCGGTAGTCCACGGCAATCACGGCGCAACCCGACAGATCGGCCAGCGCGCGGCATTCGCGATCGTGTGAATCCAAACCTCCGAGCACCCAGCCACCGCCGTGAAAGTAGATGAGAGCGGGCAGCGTCCCGCTCGGAACCGGCTTGTAGATTCGAGTCGGGATAGGTTGCGCGGGGCCGGGAACGGTCCGGTTCTCGATGCGAGCGACTTCCTGGACGGGCACCCCCAGGTCAGTCAGGGCGGCCCCGGTGGCGCGCGCTTCGGCCGGTGTCATCTCGTAGAGCTGCTTCCCACCCATGGCCGCGAGCTGATCGAGGAACGCTTTGCATTGTGGATGTAGGGACATGGCTGTCTCCAGGCTGACGGCTGATGAGCTGATAGCTGATAGCTGATGGCTGCTCAGATCGGGGTCCTAATATGCCACAAAGTCATCGCGCGACAAGGTGTAGTCTACGGGCATGATCCTGACTACTTTTCTGTTCGTGTTGGCGTTCATGCCGATAGCGATTGCGTTGCCCTCGGCTCAAGCTCCGGCCGGTTCAAACGGCGATCCAGCGTTGCCATCGTTCTCCAGGCGAAACTGGAGCGCGTCAAGGTGCATGGCAAATCGCTTGAAGGCAACCTGCTGGGAGAAACCACCGCACCGGACGTTTCTATGATACCTGCCGCCCAGCTACACCACCGAACGGAATCGACGCTATCCGATGCTGGTACCCGCTGCATGGATACACAGGCACTGACCTCAGTTACTTCGGGCCGACCGGACGGCAGGCGCACCTCATTGCCGAACGTGTGTTTGCGGGCCGCGCGGCGCGCGAAATGATTCTCGTGATGCCGAACGCCATGAATGTGTACGGTGGCAGCATGTACTCGACTCGGTCACCACAGGCAATTGGGAAGGCTATATCGCTGAAGATCTCGTGGCGTACATGGATAAGAACTACCGGACGATTCCCGGGCGGGAGGCGCGCGGGCTGGCGGGTCACTCAATGGGCGGCTATGGAACGATTCGCATTGGCATGAAGCGCCCTGACGTCTTTGCAGCCATCTATGCCTTGAGCTCGTGCTGTTTAAACGAAGGGACCGTGCGGCCCAGCCGGAACGGCGGGCCGTCGCCGGCCGAGTCGATTCGGTCGATCGAGGAGGCGCGCGGCAATCGGCCAGCGCAGGGGACCCTTGCACGAGCGGCTGCTTGGGCGCCAACCCGGACAACCCGCCCCTCTATCTCGACCTGCCGACCCGGAACGGCGAGGTCGTGCCGGACGTTGCCGTGAAGTGGGCGGCGAACTCTCCGGTCGCCATGCTCGATCAGCACGTGCCGAACCTGAAAACACTGAAGGCAATCGCGCTCGACATCGGTCTCCAGGACGGGCTCATTACTGGCAACCGCTTGCTGGTGGATCGGATGAAGCGCTTCGGCATCGCGCACACGTTCGAAACCTACGAAGGGGATCACGGCAACAAGGTCGCCGAGCGAATCGAAAAGAACGTGTTGCCGTTCTTCTCGACACATCTCATTTTTGAGCAACCTCGGCGCTGACCTCTTGACAATCACACCGAGCGATCGCAAGGTAGGGTAAAGCACCGGAGGAAGCCATGCCACGTTATCTCGTCACTCGCACGCTCCCACCGCTGACGGAAGAGCAGCTGTCGGCAGTCGGACGCAAAGTTGTCGCTGCCTGCGGGCAGATCGAAGGCATGCAGTGGATCCGCAGTCACCTGACCGCCGACGGCAAGCATTCGTTCTGCGAGTTCGAGGCGCCGAACGCCGCCGCCTGCCGCCAGCACGCCGATTTGGCGGGGCTGCCGGTCGACGAGGTGGTCGCGATCGGCAAGGAGATCGGGCCACAGTTGTTCAGCTAACCTGGTTCCCAACCGCCTGACGGGTTTGTCAAACCCACCACTGCGTCACCTCTTCGTGCGCCCGATCGGAAGTCCAGGAGATCGCTTCCAGACATCATGCGGCTTGCATGCAAGCTGAAACGTGCGGCGCCCGCAGCGTGGTTGCTCGTGGCATGCCTACCGACAATTGGCGGCGCTCAAGGGGTCAGCTTTGCGGACGGCCATCGGACGCGTGGCCTGATGGGCGGCTGGGGCCATTCCTGGCGGTATGGCGTCCCGGGATACGACAAGACGACGAGCGACGTGCAGTTTGTGGCGTTCCATCCGCAAATGGGATGGTTCGTCACCGACCGGCTCGAGCTCTATGGAGAAGGAACGCTCCTCATCTATTACCGCCCAACGCATGATGTGAGCGTGGGCCTGGCGGGCCTCGGAGGCCGCTATCACCTGTGGAACGATCGCGACTGGGCGCCCTACGTGACCGCCGCCGCCGGATTCTTGTGGACCTCGCTGACGGTTCCTGAACTGGACCGGGTCTTCAATTTTCAGCTGCTCTATGGTGTTGGAATCCGCGTGGTCGCGCACCGCGGGCCAGGGTGGATCGTGGAGCTGCGAAACCACCACATTTCCAACGCCGGTACAGCCGGCACGAACCTGGGGCTCAATACTCTGACGGCAATAGCAGGCGTGCAGTGGATCCTGCGGTAAGCGTGACTCGAGACTACCTTATTTCGCTTCTTTACTTGCGGCTTCTTCAGCAGCCTTCTCCTGGGCGCGCGCACCGGCAAGAATGCCGACCATGCCTTCGTTTCCCTCGTGACACGCGAATTCGTAGATCTCTTCACCGGACAGCTTCAGGGGAATTGTTGCTGTCCACGGCTTCGTCCATGTCGTCGGGTCGGTGGCTGTGATCTGGTAGTCGATCCGGGTCGGGCTTACACGCGTGAAGCGTTCCACGATGTGGAGATTCTCGCGGGCGCCTCTGAAATCGCTCTTGGGAGAGTAATTGGTGGTATTGACGACGAGGGTATCGCCCTCCCAGTAACCGACCGAGTCGCCGAGCCACTGGCGGATGTTCTGTCCGATATGCGGGCGAGCATCCAGAGGGATGATGCGCGCGTCGTGAATCGTCTCCATCAGAATTGCCACGTGGTCGCGCGTTTGGAAGATTTGGACGTAGCTGTTGTAGGCCGCTTGAACCCTGGGTGCGCCGAACGTGATGCAGCGCTCGGACAACGCTCGGTCCTCGGGGCCGTCAAAACCACGCTGCTTTCTGTCCAGTTGAAGGCTGGCCCGTCGCTGCTGGGCCTCCGGCGTCAACGCCGGAAGCCTTCCGTCCTCGGGATCTGTGATGAGCGACGTCCGGTTGTCGAAGTCTCTGTCGACAATCCAGAACTGATTGTAGTTGCCGGTCGCGGTGTCACTCGACGTGAAGCCTTTGGACCCCGACAACGCCGCGAGGAACACATCATCTCCGAACGCGGCGTCACCATCACCTGAGAAAAGCTCTGCCGCTTTCGCTTTCAGAGCCGCGACCTCTGCGTCCGTCAGAAACGGCCTCCCCGCTAGCGCGGTGGGGCGTTCGAGAGGTGTCGCGTTGTTGTTGGCCCAGACACCCTGGAGGTCCGGCTGGCCGTCGGCTGTGCGCGGCACCCTATATGTTTCCGCCGCCGGTCTTGCTCCGGTCGTCGGCTTCGCTTTTGCCGCAGCCGTTGGCGCTTGACCGGCGACGGGGACCCCAAACGACCCGACCACAATCACCACGCCAAGACTACCTGCTGACGTGAGCGACCAGTGCTTCATCTGAAGCCTCCGTCTTCTTGTTCTGAGCGTGACCTTAGCCTAGCGAGGAGTCTGCACGGGGTCAAGCGTCCGTTGCAGTGTCCTGCGCGAGCTATATTGACACGCCGAAAACCATCCGCGATACTCTGCCCTCATCCCAAGTCATTGGAGAGGCTGATGCGGAATGGGTTCTTCGGCATCTTCCTGGCGGTCGCGGTTTCGACGGCGGGTCAAACTCAAACAACCTACAAGGCACCGCGAACTGCGGACAACAAACCCGACTTGAACGGGGTGTGGCAAGCCCTGAATACGGCCAACTGGGACATCCAGGATCATGGAGCGCGATCGGGCCCGGTGGTCGCCCTCGGCGCAGCCTTCAGTGTTCCGGCCGGACAGGGCGTCGTGGAAGGCAACGAGATTCCGTACCAGCCGTGGGCAGCAAAAAAGAAGCAGGAGAACGCGGCCAACTGGCTGAGTCTAGACCCGGAAATCAAGTGCTACATGCCGGGGATCCCCCGCGCCACCTACATGCCCTACCCCTTCCAAATCGTCCAGACCCCGAACACTATCCTGATGGCCTATGAGTTTGCGAGCGCCAGCCGCATCATACGGATGAACAGCAAAGCGGAAAGCCCCGCTGATTCATGGATGGGGTGGTCTCGCGGCCGCTGGGAGGGCGAGACGCTGGTCGTCGATGTCACCAGTTTCAATGACCAGACGTGGTTTGATCGGGCCGGGAACTTCCATAGCGATGCCTTGCACGTCATCGAACGGTACACGCGCATCAGTCCCGACGCGCTCATGTACGAAGTCACCATTGAGGACCCGAAGGTCTTTACGCGACCCTGGAAGATGCGGATGCCGCTCTATCGTCGTTTGGAAGGGAACGTGAAGGTGCTGGAATACAAGTGCGTGGAGTTCGTAGAAGAGCTTCTGTATGGGCACCTTCGCAAATCGCCGCTCAAGTAGCGGCTGCAGGTGGGGAGGGCAAGGTATGCAAACGAAGCTCGCCGCGGGAATCGTCAGTGCGGGCCTCTTGCTCGGTGCCGCGACTGCCAGGGCACATCATGCATTCTCGGCGGAATTTGACGCGAACAGTCCGATCAAGCTGGAGGGAACGGTTGCGAAAGTAGAGTGGGTGAATCCGCATGCGTGGATCTACGTCGACGTCAAGAAGGCCGACGGGACGATGGAGCAGTGGAAAATCGAGGGTGGCACTCCCAATGCGCTGTTTCGGCGCGGCTTTACGAAAGACTCCCTCAAGATTGGAACGGCAATCGTCGTCACTGGTTTTCGGGCGAAGGACGGTACTTTGAAAGGCAACGGTAGAGATTTGACGTTCCCGGACGGACGCAAGCTGTTTCTCGGCTCGTCCGGCACCGGCGCCCCAGGTGATGGGGGCAATCCCCCTGAGAGATGATCTCGAGAGGCCAAATGACGGGGACAGCAGCCCTTAGAACGCCGCGTTGAGGCTGCGGCACGCTGTCTTCAGCACTTTCAACCGAGCGAAATATTTGTCGTTGCCCTCAATGACGGTCCATGGTGCGCTGCGCGTGCTGGTTCGCTCCACCATCTCGTTGACGGCGCGCTCGTAATCGGCCCATTTCTCCCGATTGCGCCAGTCCTCGTCCGTCAGCTTCCACCGCTTGTAGTGGGCCTTCTCGCGCTCCTTGAAGCGGCGCAGCTGCTCCTCCTGCGTGATGTGGACCCAGTATTTGATCAGGACGATTCCGTGTTCGACGAGTTCCTCCTCGAACTCGCAAATCTCGGAGTAGGCGCGCCTCCACTCTTGTTCAGTCGCGAACCCTTCGACCCGTTCCACCAGGACACGGCCATACCAGCTTCGATCGAAAATCGTGAGCCTTCCAGCTCGTGACAGGTGACGCCAGAAGCGCCAGAGGTAGTGCTGGGCCCGCTCTTCATCAGTTGGCGCGGCGATTGGAATGACTTGATACGAGCGCGCGTCCAGTGCGCCGGTGATGCGTCTAATCGCGCCGCCCTTGCCTGCGGCATCCCACCCCTCGAAGACCATGATCGTCGACACGCCCTTGACCTGCGCTCTTCTCTGCAGGCGATTCAGCCGGCCTTGGTACTTTTCAAGCTCGGCCGAGAACGCCTTTTTCGAGAGCGACTGCGACATGTCGAGGTGGTTCAGGATCGTCAGTTGCGAGGCTGCATGCGAAGCCTTGGCCGTAGTTGCCGATTGAGGACGCGACGGTCCCGCGCTCTTGGTCTTTGCCTGCCGCGCAGAATCAGACACGAGCTTCAGCATCGGTCGGTCGCCTTGACGCTCGGCGAGCGCTTTGCGAATCGCGTCCCTGAGGGTCGTCGCAACCGTGACGCTTCGATAGCCCTCGTCCACACCTTCCACAATCGTCCACGGCGCGTCGACAGTGCTCGTTCGCTGCAGGGTACGTTCGGCCGCTGTCACGAACCTGTCGTACATGCGCCAGTGCTGCCACTGCAGCTTTGTCACGCGCCAGCTCGTGAGCGGATCCTTCTCGAGCCGCCGAAGGCGCTTTTTTTGAGCGCGCCTGCCGAGATGCATCCAGAACTTCAAGATCAAGGCGCCGTCATCGGTCAAGGTCCGCTCGAACCCGGCAATCCGATCGAGCTGTTCGTCAAAATCGGCGCGTCGCGTTCGGCGATACACACGATCCAGCACCGGGCGCGAGTACCACGAGCTCAGGAACAGCCCGATTCGGCCCTTTCGCGGGAGGTCCCGCCAGTAGCGCCAGGTACTCGGGGCGCTCGCGCTCTTCGTCGGATGGCTCACCGTAGGCGCGAGTGACGATCCAGCGCGGATCCATCCACTCGTTCAACAGATTCACGATCTCGCCCTTTCCGGCGCCGTCCACGCCGGCGAACACGACGATGACCGGAAAACGGGCGCTCGTCAGGTCCCGTTGCGCCTCGAGAAGTTGGGTGCGAAGGGCTGGAGCTCGCGCTTTGTATTCATCTTTCAGGATCGTTCGACCGAGTTCGGCAGCTTCGAACATCATCCTTCCTTCGCGAAACGCTTCACGGCGTCGAGGGTCGCTTGCCTGACCTCATCGACCGGCCCATGGCCTGGCACCGTGACGAGCAGTTTGATCAGCCGATAGTAGTCAATCACCGGCTCCGTTTGACGATGGAATGTTGCGAGACGAGCCCGGACGGTTTCCGGTGCGTCGTCTGTCCGTTGGTAGAGGTGTTCTCCGGCGCATCGGCCGGACGGACAAGTGCGGAACGGATTCGCGGTGCGATGGAACGGGACCTGACATTCGCGGCACACCAGGCGCCCGGAGAGCCGCTCGACCAACTCGTCGTCTGGAACCTCGATGTACACAACGGCGTCGATCTCGCGTCCCGCGCCGGTCATCATTTCGTTGAGTGCGATGGCCTGCTCCATGGTGCGGGGAAACCCGTCAAGGAGGACGCCACCAGCCGCGTCGGGCTGACAGACGCGCTCGCGCAGCATGGCGATGGTGATGGAGTCGGGCACCAAGGCTCCGCGCGCCATGTAGTCGCTGGCACGTATGCCGAGGTCTGTCTTCTGGTGGAGATGGTGACGGAACAGATCTCCGGACGCGATGTGCGTCAGCGCCAGCTCACGCTGCAGGTGATCGGCCTGAGTTCCCTTGCCCGATCCAGGCGCGCCGAGAAGGACGAGATCCATAGTGATGCGCGTCAGCTTGCTATCTGACTTTGACGTACTTGCGTAACACTCTCGGGCGCGGTTCCCCTCCAAACACGTTGCCGTGTCGATCCGCCGTCACGAACTCCGGTCCGCTCCCTGTTGCGGTGTTCGGGTTCCCACCCTGATCGAGAATGAAGTACTTCACCCAACCGGTTCGGGCGTCTCCAATTCTGATCCCTTGTTCCCAACCCGGATTGTTGATCTGATCCGACTCCGAGTCCGCCACATAGATCTGGTCCTGTTCGTCGAAGAAGATCCCGCTCGGTGTCCCGAACTGCGTCCAGATCTGCAGGAACTTCCCATCCTGATCGAAAAGCTGGATCCGGTTGTTCGAGCGGTCGGCCACGAACACGCGGCCTCTGGTATCGATGGCGATGGCATGCAGCGACCGGAACTCGCCTGGTGCGTAGCCGGTCTTCCCCCACGCCTTGACGAATTTTCCGTCGCGGGTGTACTTCACCACTCGGTTGTTCCCATTGACCTCGTGCCCATCCGCCACGAAGATGTCGCCATTGGCCGCGACGGCAACAGCGCTCGGCGACCTGAAGTGGTACTGATCATCGCCGGGCACTCCCGCCTCGCCGAGTGTCATCAGCAGCTTTCCATCCGGGCTGAACTTGAAGATCTGGTGGCCGGCACGCACTCCAGCCTTGGCCGCCAGGGCCACGCCTTGTGCGCCCACCGCGTCCGTCGCCCAGACGTTGCCTTCACGATCGACATACAGCCCGTGAGGCCAGATGAACATGCCAGCGCCGAAGCTCTTCACGACATTGCCCTTCGGGTCGAACTTGAAAATCGTGTCCATGTTCTTGATCTTGTTGTCCGGCGCCGAGACAATCGAGTCCGAACCGGCCGCCGGCAGCCACTGGCACCGGGCTGGTCTCGTCGCATCGGATGAACGCCCAAATGCTTTCCCCGTCAGCATCTACGTGCACCGACGCGGGCGGTCCCATCTCCCGACCACCTGGCAGCCTGGCCCAGTCACCTCCAGGAACGCTCGGGCCACCACCATCGGCCAGTCCCTTGACAGGGCGGTACGGGTTGGGAAGCCCAGACTGGGCGAACGGCACGCCGCCAAGACCGAGCCAGATGACGCCGATCACCGCTATCAGTTCGACTCGACTTGATTTCGACATGATCACACCTCTCTTACGTGGGGCTCCGCCCCACACCCCGGCTCGGTCGCTCGCGGGGACCCCAGCGCCCCGCGCCGCTCCCTCGCAGGCGCGCTGTGCGCGCCTAGCCCGTGGTGTGGCCCGATCGCAGGGAACGAAGTTCCGTCACGTGTCGAATGACGGACCTGTGAAAGCCTATCTCCAACTGCTTCAGTCGTATAATTCTGTCTTCCCGAAAACCCGCATCAGAGCTGAAGGCTGATAGGTGATGGCTATCCCGAATGTGAGGATCCGAGATGGACACCAAGAAGCAGGACGATCGTGAGGTCGGTCGGAGGGACTTCCTCAAGAAGAGCGCCGCGGCCGGTGTCGGCGCCGGCACGTTGGCCGGCCTGGGTCTCACGGACGTGGCGGCGCAAGGTAACGCACAGCGTCGTTGGGATCTGACTGCAGATTTCGTCACCATCGGGGCAGGAGTCTCAGGACTGGCGGCAGCCGTTTCAGCACTCGACCATGGAGCCTCGGTGATCATGATCGAGGAAAACTTTGACATCGGCGGACACGGAATGGTGAGCGGCGGAAATGTCCACCTGGGTGGGGGAACGAGCCGACAGCGAAAGCACGGGGTCCAGGATTCGGCGGACCAGGTCTTTCAGGACTGGGTCCGCTACGACAATCGCGAAAGCCGGTACAGCGACAGAGACCTGGTGCGCGCGTTCGCAGATGAAAACGCCGCAACCTTTGAATTTCTGATCGCCAACGGCGTCCAGTTTCACGACGAATCAACCGGTCCGGGTGCCGCCTCGACTGTTCCTCGCCAAGGCACAACCGTACAGTGGCCTGTTCGAAGCGAGCTCATTTCGTCGGTACCCAGCAGGAGGGGATCCGGTCTGGTGCGCGCGCTCGAAAAAAGCGCCAGGGCAAAAGGCGCGAAAATCCTGCTCCGGCACAAGATGACGAGCATTGTCCGAGAAAACCCCAATTCTGGACGCGTGCTTGGAATCACTGCGACGAACGAAGGCCAGACCGTACGGATCCGAGCGACCAAAGGTGTCCTGGTCGCCACCGGCGGCCATTCGAGCAACGTGAGCTTCCGTCGAATGTTCGACCCGAGGCGGACCGAGGAGTACCAGGTGGCCGGTGAACCGTACTCGCGGCAAACCGGCGACGGAGAGATTGCCGCCATGGCCATCGGGGCCGCGCTCTGGGGGACGGCCAATCAAACCATGGAAGCCGGCATCCACATGTCAAAGACCGTCTACATCGGGTGCCGTTGGGGTTACAGCAGCTTGCATTGGCAGCCCGACAGCCCGATCTTCGATAGGGTACGGGCATCAGGTCTGTCGTCAGTGGATTGGCAAAACGTCATTCTCGTCAATCAGGCGGGTCGCAGATTCTGGAACGAGGTGGCGACAGGGTACGACTTCTTCAATGCCGCAATGGCTTACAGTGGGAACTCGAACAAATTGAATGGAGGCGGCCCGATATGGGCAATCTTCGACGCTGATGCGGTGACCCGGCAGCGCTGGGATCCAAGGCCGCCACATGTGGATCCGGAATACTTCTTCAGCGGGGACACCATTGCGGATCTCGCGCGCAACATTGCCAACCCATTTCAGACACGGCCAATGCCCGCTGCTGCCCTCCAGGAAACAGTGACCCGGTACAACACCTTCGTGGATACGGGCACGGACCGAGACTTCAAGAAGCCCAACCCGCGCTACAAGATTCAGACACCACCGTTTTATGCGGCCTGGTCGACACCGATCATCCACGACTCGCTGACCGGTCTGAGGACGAATGCGAAGGCTCAGGTGATAGACATTCAGGGTCAGGTGATCCCGGGCCTCTACTGTGCCGGTGAGTCACAGGGCGGGTTTGCTCAGCATGGGTTGGGCAGAGCCACAGTGTTTGGTCGCATTGCCGGCAGGGAAGCTGCCTTGAACGGTGAGAAGACCTAAAAAGCGCTTCTCACCACAGAGGTCACGGAGTTCACAGAGCAAAATCGTACGTAGCGCAGGTCTTTAGACCTGCCCAGCGCCTCAAGCAGGCCTGAAAGGCCTGCGCTACGGCGTCCCGCTGTTATGGCGTCACATCAAACACAGGTTGAACTCAGTCGGTCCGTTCCAGCGGAGATTGCTGCTGGTACCGATGTTGTCGTGAGGGTGAAGGTCTCGTGCCCTGAGGGATGCGACCTGCGCGGCCTTCCAGTGAGAGTCATGCAGGCCGGCACGTTGATCTGCACGAGTGAACTTGCAACACATCATGAAGCGATCAACGAAACTGAACCCTTCGTGGTGAAGGTGCCTGAGCAGGTGGGGGAGGACGAATGGACGGTTCTCTTCCCAGGGTACGAGACCGACGGCACCGTCCACGAGGAGGGGTGTCTCGTGGTCTCATTCGCGACCAGGCCTCATACGACCAGCATGGCCGTATGGGACGTGCCTTCCCCGGTGGTGATGAACCGTGTCATTCAAGGTGAAAGTCGGGGTCAAATGTTCCTCGGCCTGCAGCCTGGCGGGGCAGCTCATCGAAGTCTGCGATGAGGGAGGAACGCAGATCGGCGAGGGCAGACTTGGTGAGACGCCTTGGCCGGGCACCAGTGCGCTTTACGTCGCCGACATCGAGTTGGCCGCGCCTGCCTCGGAAGGAACACTCGCATGGGCCGCACGTTTTCCAGCGACGCAGCCAGGGTTACCGCACGAACCGGTGTCGGCAACCTTCAGTTTCCGGACCGCCAGGCCACCCGAACACCGGGTCACCGTCAGGGTCACAGACAAAGAGACGGAAACTCCGCTCGACCACGTCGATGTACGAGCTGGGCTCCTATCGGGCGGTGACCGATGCACACGGCGTGGCGAGCGTCGAGTTACCCGGAGGCACTTACAGTCTCGATGCGTGGAAAGTGGGCTACGAAATGCTTCCGAGGACCGTCGAGGTGGGCCAGGATCTCATGATCCAGGTCGAGGCTGTTTTGTCGCCGGAAAAGGATCCAGATGACGAGCGCGTCTGGATGTAAAGTGTTCACCACGGAGGTCACAGAGGCCACAGAGCAATTCTTGATGAGATTCTCTGTGTCCTCCGCGTCCTCTGTGGTGAAAGTCTCGTCGCCCTTTAGTTCGCGAAGCAGTAGAAATACCCCGCACCGCCCGTGCCGACCAGATTCTCCTGGCTGCAGCCTTTGCTCCCGTGAGAGCTGTTCCACGATTTCGCCTGTTCCGTGTCGGCCAGACCCATGCGATCGGAGTGGCCCACCTGCGCGCTTCCCGTGCTGCTGCTCGTCCAGTTGTTGCAGGTGTGATCCATGGTGTCCGTGAACGCGGCCCCATTCATCTGCGATCCGGTCAGTATGTCGTGCTCGTTCGGCGTGTCCCCACGGCCTTTGACCGGCTGACCCTTCTCGGTGAGGATCGTTTCCTTTGAGAGGTTGGCCTTCGCGCTGTGGAGATCGTCGACGTTCTGCGCAATGACGACCCCCTTTGCATTACGCCACGGTCCTTTTCCGATCCGATCTTTCGCGTTCACGGCGCCTGCCCCCTGCGTGCTGAGGTACGCACGCCAGGTGCCACCGGCACCGGCCGCCTTTGCCAGTGTTTGACACTGCTTGTCGGCCCCGGCCAACCCACCGAGGTTTCCTCCCATGCCGGAACCCACACTGGTGGCGAAAAAGGTCATCTGATTCTGCTGGGTGAGCGCGGCTGTTGCACCGAGCAGCAACAGGGCGCTGGCACCCGCGATGACAGTCTGAACTTTGCGCATAGCGACTCCTTTCGGTCTGGCCCAAGTTAGGCTGGACACAACGATATACACTTCTACCACACACGAGGTCAATGATATGGCTGACGCCATAACCCTCATGATTCGCGAGAACATTCTCCAGGAATTTCCCGAACTGTTCGGGACCAAGACACCGAACGGCCGGACGCTCGATGTCGAAGAGGTGATGTCTACGCTCGCCAGGGAGTTGGGCCCCGAGATCGCTGCCGCCCTCACAGCGCGACGGATGCTGCTGGAATTGCCGGCGCCGGTTCGCGAAAAACATTCCTGGCCGAAGTGGGACGAGACATTCGAGGATCCCGTCACAGGGCAGTTCCGAACATTCCGGCAGATCGTTCAAGGTCTGATTGACAACTTCCTCGACCGGGACACCGAGGACCGTTGGCGGCTGAACGACGAGGTGCCGATCCCCACGGACGCTCACCCCGCCAGGAATCCAGGTCTTGAACTGACAGGCCCGTGGTATCCGTTGGACATGGCGTTTAACGCACTGAATAGTGCGGCGCCAATGAATATGCCGGACTTCGAAGACGCCTCGCCCCCCCATTTCCAACCCGAAGGGTCGCCGAAGACGCAGCCCGTCGGGGTCTTTGCGGCCCTGCAGAATGCCAAGGATATTTTCGAGGGACGGTGGAGGGACCGTCCCTATGAGGTCGTGAAGAAGGGTCAGCCGCGATCGTACAAAATCAACAGAAATCCCGCGCAGTGGCCGACCCGATTTGTTCGGCCGCCGGGGATTCACGTACGGTTTGACGACATCACCGTCGCTGGTCAGCCGGTGCCGGGAGTGATCGCCGTCGCCGTGCTTTGGGCCCTCAACAACTACGAAGCCCTCTCGCGCGCCGGCACCGGCGTCTACTACTACATTCCGAAAATTCAGACCCCTCAGGAGGCGCTGATTGTCGAGAAGTTGCTGACACGACTGGAGGGGCTGATCGGCATCTCGGCCTGGCACCTTCAAGATCAAAGTTCTGTACGAGGAGGGAAATGCGGGCCGCTTTCTCCCGGCAATTGCCTGGGTCTTACGTCGCAGGCTTCTTGGAACCAACGTCGGGCGCTGGGATTACCTGGGAAGCCTCATTGAGATGTGGAAGAGCGACCCCGATGGCATCTATCCGGATCCGCAGTCGATCGGCATGGCCTCCCCGAACATGATTTCGTATCAGCGGTACAACGCCCTGATGATGCTCATGGCTGGCATGAAAGCCGGCGAGTTGAGCCAGGGCGCTCCTATAGGCGGGATGGCAGCGGTCATGATTTATCCAGCGGCCGATCCCTATGGCCGCTCGAGATCAAATCCGCTGGCGCTGCGTGCGATGGTGATCGACAAACTGCGAGAGCGCCTGCTGGGGCTGATATTCGTGCCCGAGGACTTGTCCGCCATAGCTTCAGCGACGGCGGACCTGCCTGTTCGAAGTCAACCGCCTACCCTGGAAGACATTCTGACGCACCAGGTGAAGGGCCGACTTTACGACGCCTATCGACAGAGCTGGGTCGCCAGTCCGGAGTCCGCCTACGTTGCCGCCGGTAACGCACCGTTACAGGCCCCAGTCACGGCGCTTCAGGCCATCCTCGATGCGCCGCAAGAGACCGTGGACGTGAAGGGGCGGCCGGTGCCGGTCGTCGGCAGCGGTCTCGTGGACGCGGAGCGGCGGCTCCTGCAATCCCGCGGCCTGTTAAGCTCACAGGGCAAGATCACACCGTGGGTCCTCACCAGAAATGCGTGCGACACGCCCGAGAAGTTGTTGACCCTTGAACGTTGGAACAGCATCTACGGGGTTCCGGCTGGCGACATCACCATCGAGCACATCCAGCATGCGTTTTACATGGCGGCCAACTATGGCTTCCAGATTCTGAACGGTAACTTCGCAGCCGCGATCGACGACTACGAGCTTTCGCTGCGCTTCATGAACGATCTGGCGACCTATCGCATCGACGTGTCCTGGTTGTGGACCCTCGTGCAGCATCAGGCCAGGATCAGCAGAGACGGCTACCTGAAAGGGCCTGCGCTCACCGAGGAGGGCGTCGTGCCGGCGGCAAACCAGGTTGAGGTGAACGCCGGCACGCGCTTCACCAAAGACCTGTTCGAACACGTGTGGGACTGCCACAACCAGTGGACGGCTGAGTTCTTTGCCGAGCAGGATCGTCGCGGCGATGCCGGCCGCTTTGACCGCGCCAAGGCGCCGCTCATTATGGAGATCTTGAAGCGCCAACTGCTGTCGCCGCGCTACATTCAGCACAGCGCCCGCGTACTCTTCGTCATGGCGCAGGCTGGCGCCGAGGACCGCGCCCAGATTCTCGACGCAATCTTCGACCTCTCCCATGAGGAAGTGGTCAAGCGCGTACAAGCCGGGACCATGGGCAAGGCGGCGCTGACCGCCCATGAGTATGTCTATGACATTTTTCCGGTGTATGCTTTGAGCTGATTTGAAAGGGATAACGGGGAGTCGTCCCAGAAAAAACTGGCCATTCTCGTGGGCGGCGGTCCGGCGCCCGGAATCAACAGCGTGATTTCCGCGGCGACGATCCGCAGCCAGCTCGACGGCGTCGAGGTCATCGCCATTCGCGACGGCTTCGAGTGGATCATGCAAGGTGACGTCGACCACGTGACGCCGCTCACGATCGAGTCGGTCAGCCGGATTCATTTTCGTGGGGGTTCCCATATCGGCATCTCGCGGGCCAACCCGACGTCCAGCTCCGAGCACCTCGAGAACGTGGTCATCTCACTGCTGCGCTTGAATGTGCAGATGCTCATCACCATCGGTGGCGACGACACGGCGTTCTCGGCCATGAAGCTCGAGAACCACGCGGGCGGGCGCATTCGTGTGGTCCACGTGCCAAAGACCATCGACAACGATCTCGACCTGCCGGCGCACGTCGATACGTTCGGTTTCCAGACGGCGCGCCACTACGGCGTCGAGATCGTCAAGAACCTGATGGTCGACGCCAAGACCACGTCACGTTGGTATTTCGTGATCGCGATGGGACGCAAGGCCGGCCATCTCGCGCTGGGAATCGGGAAAGCCGCCGGCGCCACTTTGACGCTGATCCCGGAGGAGTTCGCTGGGCAACGAATCCGCCTCAAAACGGTCGTCGACACGCTCGTCGGCGCGATAGTCAAGCGGCTCAGCTACGGGCGGCGGGACGGCGTGGCTGTCATAGCCGAAGGCCTGGTCCTTGGAATCGATGCCGGCGACCTGGCACAGCTCCACGAGGTGGAGCGCGATGAGCATGGCAACATCCGCATCGCCGAGGTCAATATCGGCGAGATCCTCAAGGCTCAAGTGCAGGCGCGGCTCCGAGAGTTCGACATCAAGACGACAATTGCCGCCAAGAACATCGGGTACGAGCTGCGCTGTGCCGACCCCATACCATCTGACATGGAGTACACGCGGGACCTTGGCTACTGTGCGGCGAAGTACCTGCTGTCGGGGGGCACCGGCGTCATGATTTCAATGCAAGGTGGCAACTTCGTGCCGATTCCATTCTACGGCGCTCGTCGACCCGGATACCGGGCGCACTCGCGTCCGTCTTGTCGATATCCGCTCCACGCGCTATGGGATCGCCCGGCGCTACATGATCCGACTTCGGCGTGACGACTTCGACGATCCGCACGAGCTGGCAAAGTTTGCCGCAACGGCCAGCCTGTCGCTCGAGGAATTCCGGCGTGAGTTCGAGTATCTCATCGAGGCGGAGCCGCCGCGGCTCGTGATCGATGCCAGCACGCACATACTGGTGCAGGACCCGCAACCTGAAGTCTGAAGTTGTGAAGTCTGACAGTCTGTAGGCCGGGTCCGGACCTAGGACTCCGGCTCTTCAGACTCGGCTCCGACCTATGCCTTCAGTGCGACGCCCGGACCGGCGCTGTTCCAGGATCCGCGCAACGGTTCTGGCGATCTCCACGGCGGCCACCTGAGGCGGCTTGCCCTTGGGATGGATTCCGCAGATAGCGGTCGTCGCGGAATGATCGAGGTCGCGACTCCAGCGAGGCTGTCCCGACTCGTCGCGCCCGTAGGTCAGGTAAGCCGATACCGCATTGAGCCCGGTCCCGGGTCGCTCACCGACCACATGGACGATGACAGCAGCGCCGACGAGTCCGCCGATCTCATACCCAGCCCGCACGCGTCCGTTCTGGACGACGACATCGGTCTCGGCGACCGATAGCCGCATCGGACAGAAGCCGGCGGACCTGTGGCAGCAGCGAGCGAAGCTGCTCGTTGACGGCATCAGCATTCAGCCCATCGGAAACGACAAGCTGCACCTGCGGCTCCGGCACTCGAGGCAGCGTCGCGACCGCGCGCGCATCGATCGTCGCGCAGCTGCTCGCCCGCCGGCGGATGAGCAAGATAGTCATCGCGGCTCGTCGCCATCGTCCGAACGTGTAAGGCTGCGCGGGCTGACATCCCTGATCACGCCGTCATCGACCGTCGCATACAGCGCGCGCCGCGCGTGTGTGTAGATGTGCTCGAGTCTCGCATCGGCTTCGGACGCCCTCGCAATGCCGAGATCGAAGCCGCGTTCATGCAACTCGTTCAGTTGCCGGTGTCCTTCCTCTTCGAGCGAGGACGACCGCGCGCCGATCGCCGCCCGCATGAGCGTATGCAGCATACAGACGTGCGACGGTGTCCGACGCGGGATTTGGCTCGGCATCAGGACCCAACACTCCAAGAGTCGTCAGCCGCCGCTCCATCGAGGAGGTCATGCGCCGCCGGACTTGCCTGCGCAGACGCGGATGCTGGCGGAAGGACGTGGTGAGATACCCGAGCATGGGGTCGGCGTTGCCCGCAACAGACATCAGGTACGCAGGTGCGGCACGCTCGATGATGCGCTCGGTGAGACGTGCGAGCACCGTTGGTGTAATGCCCATGTGGAAGGTCGCGCACACGTCGAGTCCCATCGTGATGCCGTGCAGCTTCGCCATCATCGTGTCCTCGAGACATGCGCGTTCGAGCTGCGCTGCGTCTTTGAAGACTTCGGGCCCGATGAACCCGGCCACGTCATTCACAATCATCCAGCGCCTTGCCGCCGCGCCGGTCCTCTGAGCGCCACCGGCTTCCCGGCAGAGATGACGCGCGAGCCCGTACGTCCGTGCCTCCAGGGTCACCATGTCAACGCCTTCGGCGGAGCCATTGGTCACCTCCGATCCCTGACCCGTCTCGAAATACAGGCCATCGAAACCCCGGGCCAGGTCGAGCACACCGTCGACATCCAGGCCCACCATGCCGGCAAGCGCCCGGGACGTGCCGGCGAGACTCTGGAATCCAACGTCAATCCGCGTGTGCATCTGCGCTCGGTGCTGCTTGACGATGTCCGACAGTACGCAGTAACGGGTGGGAAGGCCGAGCCGCCGGACGATTTGTGCGAGCAACTGCTCGAGCCGGACGATCGTGTCGAGATCGTCGGCGGCAGGATTCAGGCCGATGACCACGTCACCGCAGCCGTAGGACAGCCCCTCCAGAATCGAAAAGAGAATCTCCTGTTCGTCATCACCCGGGCTGTTCGGCTGGATCCGTGAGCCAAAATGCCGGGGACCACCGATGGCAACGCCTGCAGGGTCCAGCGGATTGAACAGCAGCGCGTGCAACGGTCGACAGCTCGTCGTTCGTCATGACCTTTGCCACTGCGGCAACCACCTCGCTGGCGAGCGCGTCCTGATGCCTCCGCGCCCACGGAGCCGCCCCGGATCCGAGCAGTAGGGCCTTCACCTGACCAATCGTGAGCGCGTCCAGGTCATCGTCGAATCGACGATCGCGCGAGCGTGCGAGTGCGGCTGTCACGCCGTCGTCTACGAGCACCGTTCGTCGGATGTCACCGACGGTGGTCGCAGAGCAATGCACGCCGCGCGTCCTCGCGCAGACGGTCATCGGTGGTCCCATCCACCAGCAAATCGCCTTCCTTGAAGGCGTTGGCAAGTGAGAAGATTTGTCGGAGTTCTCGACTACCCATAACAGTGTTCAGTTGTCAGTATTCAGTTTTCAGTTCTGTTCTTCCGCCGTTTTAGGCACGTCTTACTGAAAACTGTTTACTGAGAACTGACTGCTGCCTTGAGTGTAAAGTATCGTTGGAGGAAGTCATGCTGCGGTTCCTTTTGCATCTTGGAACATCCCTGGTCGTTCTTGCCGGGATCGTGACCGCGCAGTCGAGAAACCTCGATATCTATTGGATTGATGTTGAAGGCGGAGCGGCCACGTTGATTGTGGGGCCAGCCGGGGATTCGATGCTCTACGATGCCGGATACGCGGTAGATGACCGGGATGCCAAGCGAATCTTCGCCGCAGCCCAACAGGCCGGGTTGAAAAAGATCGACGCGTTTGTGCTCAGCCATTACCACGGCGATCATGTCGGCGGATTGCCTGCGCTGGCAAAAATGATCCCGATTGACCGCTTTTTCGATCATGGGGATGTCGTCGAGGAGGTGGATCGGGAAAGGCTCGAGATCTATAAGAAGGTAGCGGGCAGCTATCGAACGATCCTCAAAGCTGGTGATGCGATTCCGATGAGAGGCGTGCAGGTGCAGGTGGTTGCCTCTAATTCGGAGTACATCTCGAAGCCCCTCGCCGGCGGCGGGCCAAATCCAATCTGCGCCACGGCAGAGCACAAGGCTCCCGCCGCTCCAGAAAACGGGCGTACGGTAGGGGCCCTGTTCACCTATGGCAAGTTCAGGTTCCTCGATCTCGCCGATCTCGACTGGGCTAGCGAGATGGCGCTGACGTGTCCGATCAACAAGCTCGGCACGGTCACGATCTGGCAGGCCGACCGGCATGGATCACTTCACGGCGCTGGCGCGCCCGCGTTGCTTGGTGCCATCAAGCCTCAGGTCATTGTCGTGAACAACGGGCCGCGAAAAGGCCTGGGCCAGGTTGACAAGAACGCCAGGTCGATCACGAATCCGACCGAGAACCTGTCGCCATCCTATTCGTACGAAAAGATCGCCAGGCTTCCCGGTGTTGAAGACATCTGGCAGGGACATCTCTCGCTGCTGACAGATCGGCAGTACAACACCTCAGACGACCTGATTGCGAATTTCGAGGAGACGGCTGACTGCAAAGGGCATTGGATTAGAGCGTCGGTCACGGCGGACGGAAGCTTTACGATAACGAACGGCCGAAATGGGTTCAGCAAGACCTACCGGGTTCGTTAACAGGCGAAGGCTTCGAGGCGGCGTTTCTATTTCTGTGCGCGGTGCAACGAGGATCTTTCTGGCGGGTCACGGAAGTCGACGTCCACGTTATCATCGTCTGTCGACTCCAGGAGGGCGCGGACTCGGATCTCGATGGCGAGCAGCAAGGCCACTACGACAATGAGGCCGAAAATAAGCAGGGCGATCACGAGTCGAGCGTGACACCCGTCGGCCCGGCTGCCAATGGCACGGCTGGCGTAGTCAGAGTTTAGCCAAGCCTGCCTCGCCGAAGCCTTGGCGTAGGCGGGCCGGGGTGTGGGAGCCCCACGTAAAAAAGGAGGTTCGTGATGAGAACGCGATGCCTCGCGCTGTTAGGCGGCTTGGTAGCGATGATTATTGTCGTGCCCGTGGCTGTGCTAGGCCAGGCTCCCACGACCGAGTCCAAGACTACGAGCACCTGGACACCGCCGCGAACGCCTTGGGGTGATCCCGACCTTCAGGGACTCTTCACCAACAACGAGGAGGCCGGCGTTCCCTTCGAGCGGCCAAGACAGTTTGGAGAGCGCAAGGTTGTCACCGACGAGGAATTCGCAGCGCGCGAAGCGCAGGCGAGAAAGATCGTGGACGCCGATGACGCGGATTTCGAGGCCAGACCCGGTGCCGTGTGCCCCGATGACCCCGATGGGCAGTGCAACGATCAGTCGGCGTTCGAGGGCCGAGCCGCCGTCAGCGAGCGAAGAGCGCGCCGTGTTGCTGACGACCAATGAACGGCCCGGCACGTCGCCCCCGCCGCACTGGCGCGAGGACCGGACGAAGCCCAGCCGGCGCACGTCGCTGGTGATTGACCCACCCGATGGGAGAATTCCCGCGTTGACGCCCGAGGCACAGCAACGTCAGGCTGCTCGCGCGCAGGCGCGGCGCCAGAGTGGTCGCGGTCCTGCCGACTCCTGGGAGGATCGAAGTCTGAACGATCGCTGTATGGCGCGCGGTGTGCCAACCTCGATGCTGCCGGGCGCATACAACAACAGCTATCAGATTCTGCAGGCACCAAACTACGTGGCGATTCGGTACGAGAGAATGCACGAAACCCGCATCATCCCGTTGGATGGGGCGCCGCAGCTCGGCCAGACCATCCGTCAATATACCGGGGACCCTCGTGGGCGCTGGGAAGGGACCACGCTCGTGGTCGAAACGACCAATTTCCGCGCGGACACGGCTTACCGGGGGGCCGACCCGAAAACGCTCCGTCTCGTGGAACGCTTCACGCGTGTGGCCCCGGACACGATTGAATGGGTTGTGACGGTTGATGATCCGTCAACGTGGACGCGGCCTTGGAGTTTTTCCGTGCCCCTCGCGCGGGATGACAATCAACGGATCTTCGAGTACGCGTGCCACGAAGGCAATTACTCGATGTCCAACATCCTCAGTGGGGCACGCGCCGAAGAGGAAGCAGCCAGAAAGAATTAGCTTCCTCCCACTTTGCGGGGTGTGCGCACCGCCCTTTGGAAGCCTCGCGGCGTCGTGGCCTTTTTCCAGGGCTGATCCGTCTGGTGCTTCTTGCCTGGCCGGGTCGTTGCCGAAGTCTCAGCCTTCGGTTCGGGCGCGGCCGCAATCGCCTTGGCTTGTTCCGTTCGAACCTTCGCTTCGTCCTTGTCGAGACAGCACTGCTTGTACTTGAGGCCCGAGCCGCAATGACAAGGATCGTTGCGTCCGGGTCGGGTGGCGGTTGTCATGGTGTCGAGGCTCTCTCTCCTTGTCATTCATCATACGACGGAGACGTGCATTACCTAAAAACGAGGGCGGCGACCGGCACGTCAAAGTGCACAGTGTTCACGATGCCGTCTTTCTGAAACTGTACCCAGAGTCGATACGGTCGCGGCCGGGGAAAAACGATTTCGAATTCGATTTTGGGGCCACCGTCGGCCAGAAACGGATGCTCGTGCATCATGTCAATGAGGTCGTCGCTGACCGCGAGCAGGTGGGCCCAGACGCCGAGATACCTTTCCAGTCCCGCGCCGGGATCGATGCTGAGCCGCAACTGTGTACGGGTTCCGGCAATCGCTTGATCCGGGATGACGACGAGCGACACCTGCGCGTTGCTGGAGCGCTTCGATGAGTAATCGCGGCCGAGCCGGGCCGGTGGGGGAGGAGTCCCCGCGACGACGACCGTTTCGGTCGTCAGCTGCGGCGTCGCACCGGCTGGATAGAAGTCGCCGAGCACCCGATACATCCCCGCCTTCGGAAACGTGATCGGGTACTGGAACAGGCCATCGGCAACGAGCGTGGGGTGGCCATGCTCGAAGAACTCCAGATCCTGGCTCACGACGAACGCGTGAAAGAGCTTTTCGTGGACGATGTTGAATTGGCTGACCGGGCGATCTTTCCATGGATCGCGCACGAAGAACTGAACGGTTGCCAGCTCGTGTGGAACAGGGGAGCGTGGCGTGACAGCCAGGTCGAGATGGAACTCGACGGGATCAGGTACGCCAGCCACCAGGGTCATGCCGCAGCGCCGGCAGTTGCCAGGATCGTGCGAGCGGACATCCGGGTCCATCGGACAGACATACACCAAACCTGCCGACAGATCCGGACCGGGTGAAAGGTGAGCTTGCGCCTGCGGGTCGATCGCATTCAGGGTGACACTCCGATCAGATCGTGCGGCGGCGCACAGAATGCCGAGCGCGACGATCCACGCCAACCTGGCGCGCATAGCCTACTTTTTATCGCCCGCCCCACGGTTGTCAAAGCGCGTGCCTCACCTGATATTCTTCAAATGGTCATGAGATTGGGGTGTGTCGCTGCTGCGGTGTTCCTCGCGCTCGGCTTGGTCGTGACGGCACACGATCGTGGCTTGTCCATCACCTGGAATCGCGAGATTTCCCGCATCGTGTACGACCGGTGCGCATCCTGCCATCGTCCCGGAGGGTCAGCATTCTCGCTCATGACGTATGTCGATGCGCAGCCCAGGACCGATGCCATCAAAGAGTCCGTACTCTCGCGCCGAATGCCCCCGTGGGGCGCCGTGAAAGGCTTTGGCAACTTTCGCAACGATGAAGGACTCACGCAGGAACAGATCGAGCTCATCACAAGGTGGGTGGACGGCGGAGCCAGGCGAGGTAACAACCCGAGAATGCTGCCGAAGCCTCCAACGTTCGAAACGCGGGAGCCGTTCAACGTTCCAGCCGCCGCGATCCAGGTAAGCGGACCACTCGAGCTTCCGCGTGACACCACGCTCGATGGCTTGATGCCGGAGAAGGTGCCCCTCGGACGCTCGATGCAAATCGTCGCGGCTCTTCCAACCGGCTCGATCGAGCCTCTGTTGTGGCTTTACGAGTACGACGACCGATACAAGCATCCGTTTCTGTTGCGTCGTCCGATTCACCTGCCGGCCGGCACGATCATCCGGGGCGTCCCAGCCGATGCCGTCATCGCCCTGATTCCCGTCGAGAAGTAGATACAATGCGCGCGACGTACGTAGCGCAGGCCTTTAGGCCTGCTTGAGGAAATCAATGGCGAGATTCGTTCTCGTACATGGAGCGTTCGCCGGCGCGTGGATCTGGCAGCCGCTCATGGACCGTCTGCAGGCGGCTGGCCATTCGGTCGAAGCGTTCGACCTGCCGGGATTGGGCGACGACTATACGCCAGTAACCGAAGTCACCTTGGATGCCTGCGCTGATCGTTTGTGCCAGGTGCTGGCCGCTGGCGCCGAACCCGCCATTGTTGTCGGCAACAGCATGGGCGGCATCGTCGCAACGCAAGGCGCGGCGCGCTGTCCTGAACGTGTCGCGACTCTCGTCTACGTCGCAGCGTTCGTGCCCAAGGACGGCCAGAGTCTTCTCGATTTGACGAAGCTTCCGGAGGGAGCCGACGATCAGGTCCAGGCCAATATCACCATCGAAGGAGAGCCGCCGGTCGCGATCATGCCGGCTGCGGCCTCCCGCCACGCGTTGTACGGGTCTTGCGCGGAGGACGTGGCTGCCCGGGCGATCGCACGCCAGCGCCCGCAACCGGTTGCGCCGTTCGCTACGCCGGTATCCATCCCGCCCGGAGCGCTCGACGGCATCAACAGGTATTACGTGCTCTGCAAGCAAGATCGAGCCATCCCGCCACCGCTGCAGCGGCGGATGATCGGCGAACACGTCTTTGCCGGCGTGGTTGAACTGGATACCGATCACACGCCACAGCTCTCGATGACAAAGGAATTGGCCGAGGCTCTTCACCGCTTCGCCACTGAGCGTTCCTAGCTCCTAACCCCTCCTAATTCCCCTTTGTCACTTTCTGGATCTTCTTAAGCGGGCCGTTTATCGCGTTACGTGTGACCTCGGCTTGCGGCTCCAATACGAGTTAAATTTGCAGGACCACGTTCGATCTCTTGGTCGCTCGTGGTCTAAGTGAGAGGGGACATGCCATGAGTGAAAAGAACGTGTGGCTCATCACCGGTGCTGGTCGAGGCTTGGGCGTCGACATCGCCAAGGCCGCCCTGACCGCCGGCCACGCCGTTGTCGCCACTGGCCGCGATGCAACGAAGGTCGCGGCCGCAGTGGGCGACCACGACAACTTGCTGGCCATCAGGCTCGACGTGACTCGCCCGCAGGATGCGGAGGCGGCCGTTGAGGCCGCCGTCGCGAAGTTCGGCCGAATCGACATTCTGGTCAACAACGCGGGTAATTTCTTCGCCGGCTTCTTCGAGGAACTCAGCCCGGAACAGGTCCGCAATCAGATCGAGACGCTTCTGTTCGGTCCGATGAATGTCACTCGCGCCGCACTGCCAGTGATGCGCAAGCAGCGCTCTGGCCTGGTCGTCGCCATCTCTTCGACCGCCGGCATCGCCGGCCAAATGTTCTGCACGGCGTATGCCGCCGCGAAGTTCGGCATCGAGGGGTGGATGGAGTCGCTCACGCCGGAGATCGCCGCCTTCGGAATCCGCACGATGCTGGTCGAGCCTGGGTTCTTCCGTACCGAGCTACTTAGCAACGACTCGACCACCTACGCTCAGCCCACCGTTGACGACTATGCCGAACGGACCAAGGAGATCGTCGCCGCCTGGAAAAGTATGGATGGGAAACAAGGTGGCGACCCCGCCAAGCTCGCCGAGGCCCTCGTAACGCTCGTCGGGCTCAAGGAGCCCCCGGCCCGTTTTGCTGCCGGCGCCGATGCCGTGCAGACGTTCGAGGCCAAGGCCAACACGCTGCTCGCACAGGCCCAAGCCCACCGCGAGCTGTCCGCCTCCCTCGCACACGATGCCTGTTAACCGCTCCTTACTCATGATCCGCAGCTGATGTTGTAGACCACTGACAGCCTGAAGGTTGCGTCGCGCACCGAATCGCCGGCGATCTCAACTCGGTAGGTCTTGTCCTTCCAACCATCGACCTCCATTTCGCGAACACCCGGTGGCCACGGTAGCGGAGTGGGTGAAGGGCCACCCGGTCCGAAAGGAGGCGTGATTGTCCCCTTCAAACATCCAGTGTGTCCCCCGCAATCAATGATGGTCGCGCTCAGACCGAGTGTCGCGTCGAGCTGATCCCACGTGAGCCGCATGATCAGATTCGACGACTTTGGTGAGATAAGCGTGTAAGCCAACGTGTCGCGCGCGGGTACCGATCCCGATTCGATCAGCACGGTGCCCTGTTCGTCGCGGCAGCTCGGCCCCAGTATCGACGCAACAGACGCTCGTCGCCGTTGCGCAGACGAGTACGGCAAGCGCACGCGTCAGGTCGGATGCCAATCACTGTATGGCATGAGATCTCCTCACCCGTCATGCGAGAACGGCGGGAGATCTGGCTCATGCGTGAAATCCTCACCGGGCGCCCAACCAACCACGAAGCACACGAAGGCGCACAATATTCACCAATGTGGGTCGTCGTCTTCTTCGTGCCTTGGTGATTCATTCGTGGGGAGTTACTCAAGCCAACGGTCCTCGCCCTTCCGAATCAACCACGAAGGACACGAAGCACACGAAGTTCACTACATATGGGTCGTCTTCTTCGTGCCTTGGTGGTTCATTCGTGGGGAGTTACTCAAGCCAACGGTCCTCACCCTTCCGAATCAACCACGAAGGACACGAAGCACACGAAGTTCACTACATATGGGTCGTCTTCTTCGTGCCTTGGTGGTTCATTCGTGGGGGAGTTACTCAAGCGAACGGTCCTCACCCTTCCGAGTCAACCACGAAGGACACGAAGCACACGAAGTTCACTACATATGGGTCGTCTTCTTCGTGCCTTGGTGGTTCATTCGTGGGGGAGTTACTCAAGCGAACGGTCCTCACCCTTCCGAGTCAACCACGAAGGACACGAAGCACACGAAGTTCACTACATATGGGTCGTCTTCTTCGTGCCTTGGTGGTTCATTCGTGGCGAGGGTGCGGCGCCAGACGATTCACCCAGAATCCCCAAAGCACGACGAGAGCGAAGAAGATGAGGCTCGCGAATGGCGCCGTGGCGGGAACGGACGTCCAGAGTCCAAGCCCGAAATAGGTGTGAAGCCCGGGCGCAAGCGGCATGTCGGGCACGTGGCTGACCACATCCAGCAGCCAGTGATGAGCACGCCGGCGGCGAGCATCAACGCCGGGCGCGCGGTTCGGCGCCAGATGTAAAACGCACCTGCCAACAGGGCGCTCCACACCGCCGTCATGAGGAGGCTGTGGCTGTATGAAATGTCTATGGCTCGAAGGTAGGCCGCCGCTCCGGCACCGGTGCCAAACTCAATGCGCTCGAGGCCGACGATCACCAGGACGAAGAGGACGAGGTCCGACAGAATCGGTGCGAGGAGAGCGGTGCCGAGCGACAGCGTTGGCTCCGACCGCTTGGCAAGAAAGCGGACTGCGAGGTGCCCGACGAGCATGGCTGACGGCTATTTTCACTCCTCGCGCAGCGCGACCGTCGGGCTGACGAGCGTTGCGCGTCGCGCTGGGACGAGGCACGCGATGGCGGCAACGATCACCAGAAGCAACGACACCGCCACATACGTGGTCGGATCGGTGCTCGTCACCTCGAAGAGCTGCGACCGGAGCGTACGGCTGGCACTGAGCGCCAGGGCGAGGCCGAGCGCCAGCCCGATGCCGATGACGCGTGTCGCGTAGCCGAGCACCATCAGGAGCACATCGACCGCCCGGGCACCCATGGCCATCCGGATGCCAAACTCGCGTGTGCGCTGACTCACCGCGTACGCAATCACGCCGTAGATGCCAATCGCGGCGAGCAGGGCAGCGGAAGCACCAAACGCGCCAAGGAGCAGCATGTACAGCCGCAGGTACCGGACCTGGTCGTCCAGGATCTGTTCGACCGTTCTCGGGTTTGCCACCGGCGTCGCGGGATCGATTTCCGCAACGGCTCGTTGAATGGCCGGAACGAGTCGTGACGGATCGCCATCGGTGCGCAGTGCGAAGGTCATACCGATGCGGGAGTAGACGAACGGTCCGACAAACTGCGACGTCTGTTGGACGTGCGGCACATAGGCACCCGGCATATGCCGGCTCTGGAAACGCCCACCCAGCGTGTCGCCAACCACCCCGACGATTTCGCGCGCGGGTTCGTTTGGCAGGAAATCAAAGCGAAGCGATCGGCCAATCGGGTTTTCGTTGGCAAAGAACTGACGTACGAACGTTTCATTGACGATCACCACGTAGGGCGCCTGGGCACTATCCGTAGGGAGAAAATCCCGTCCGCGCCGGAGAGGAATTCTCATCACCGTGAAATAGTGCGGCGTCAGCGCCTGGTAGTCCACCGTCGGCAAGGCGTCGGTGGGCGCTCCGCGTGTCGCCATCGAACGCCCTTCGATGGAAAACGGTAAGGAGATCGCCTGGCCGTTCAAGAGCGCCGTATTCGCAGCGGCAGCCGACGAAACTCCGGGTACCTGTTGGAGTCGTTCGAGCACGCGGTCGATGGTCTCGGCCGCAACCGGGCTGACGTCGAAGAGCCCGCTGCCGCGGTACATCCCGACCTGTTTGAAGACCTCACGTGGAGGAAGCCGGAAGTCGAACGTCAACACACTCGTGGGATCGGCGCCAAGATCGGTCTGGAGCACCCGGACGAAGCTGCGAATCATCAAGCCGGCGCCGATGAGGAGGACGACCGCAAGCGCCAGCTGGCCCGCCACCAGACCGGTGCGTAAGCGCTGGCGCCCGAGGCTGTCGGTGGTACTGCGGCTGGAATCGCGGAGTGCAGGAACCACAGCCACCTTCGACGCCTGGAGGGCCGGCGCAAGGCCGAAGAACAGATTCGTGAGCAGCGTGACGAGCGCCGTAATCCCCAGCACGCGAACATCCAGCGAGATGTACTCGAGGCGTGGCAGGTTGGGTGGAGCCGCAGACACGAAGAGCTCCAGGCCGCCCCACGCGAGCACAGTGCCTGCCGTGGCACCAAGGACGGCCAGTGGCAGCGTTTCCGTAATCAACTGGCAGACGATCCGTCTACGCGGGGCACCGAGCGCGATCCGGAGACTCATTTCGTTCCGACGCGCGGCTGTTCGAGCCATCAACAGCCCCGCGACATTGGCGCATGCAATCAGCAGCACGAACCCCACGGCACCCTGGAGAACGAGGAGTGACACCCCGTAGTCGCCCGAAGGCTGGCCGATTGGATCGAGCGAGCGCGCCCGTGCGCGAGGCAGCGATTCGACTCGAATACCGAAGCCGCGATGACGACCTGGATCGCGGGTGGCAAGATCAGCAGCAAGCGCATCGAGCTCGCGCTGCGCATCCTCAATCGATACACCGGCACGCAGCCGGGCCACCACCGTGTTGCCCCCCACCCGGCTTTCCACCTGAGCGCGTGTGAGGCATAGCGGCGCCACGAACTCGATCCGCTCACCAAAGAAATCGAACGTCGGGGGCAGCACACCAATGACCGTGGTGGGCGTCCGATCGAGCGTGACCGTCTTCCCGACCACGCTAGGGTCTCCCCCGAATCGGCGCGCCCACGTGCGGTGGCTGATGAGCACCACGGGCGCCACCTGGTCCACGATGTCCTCGGCCTCGGTGAACGTTCGGCCGATCATCGGCTGCACGCCAAGCGTGCGGAAGAACGAAGGCGACACAGTTTGTCCGACGATTCGCTCGGGGGGACTCTGTTCTGTTCGAACCCCAGCGTGCGTATCCCGCAGGCGATCCCGTTGAACGCAGCCACCGACTCGAACGAGCGGCTCTCGTCTCGCCATGCGACATAGCGGGAAATGCTGTTGGTTCCCAACTGGTCAGGTCTGCTCAAGTCGGGAACGTTCCATAGAAATACGAGGCGATCCGGATCTGGCAGAGCACCCTGTGTCAGAAGAGCGGCATTCAGCACGCTGAATACCAAGGTGTTTGCGCCAATGCCGAGCGCCAGCGAGAGCACCGCGACCGAGGCAAAGCCAGGAGCCCGGCGGATGCTCCGCACGCCGTGCCTCAGATCGGACACGAGGGCATCGACTAACCCGAGCCCGCGAGCCGCGCGAACATCCTCCTTGATGCGCGCCATGGACCCGAACTCGACCCGTGCGCGGCGCTCCGCCTCGGAGCGCGGTAGGCCTGTGCGGACGAGATGAGCCACGCGCGCGTCAAGATGTGCCCCAATCTCGTCGGCGATGTCGTCTTCGACCTTGCTTCGTCTGAAGAGTCCCGCTGTCCATGACCGGAGCGTCGCCCATCGCATTGGCTCAGACCTCCTCGGCGCCAAGCGCCGTTGACATGGCCAGCGCCAGCCGACCCCACCTGTCGGTTTCGCTCTTCAACCGTCGACGTCCCGCGGCGGTGAGACGGTAGTACTTGGCCCGCCGGTTGTTCTCTGACGTGCCCCATTCGCTGTCGAGCAGTCCTTGATGCTCCAGGCGCGCGAGGGCAGGGTAGAGGGCCCCTTGCTCGATGAGGAGCGCGCCACCTGAAATCTGCTGGATCCGGAGCAGGATTCCGTAGCCGTGCTCCGGGGCGAGCGACACGGCTTTGAGGATGAGAAGGTCGAGAGTTCCCGGCAGGAGCGTTGCTTCTTCAGCCACACGTCTCTCCTTAGCGCTTTAGGAGAGACTAGCGTCTCTCTCCTAAGCTGTCAAGGAGAAGCTGTGCGCGTCAGCGTTTGGCCCATGACTCGAGGACCCACGCGGGCGGATCCGGCTCTCCTCGGAGCGGCATGCCCTTGCCGATTGCCCAGCGGTGAATCCACGAAAATCCTCCACGGCCTACATATCCGTCTGCCAGCTTGTACGCATCATCTCCGAGCGCCTCATCCAGCGAGATGAAGGTGTAGCCGCGGCGCCGGAACATGGTCAGCAGATCGGGCATCAGGTCCGCATTGAGCTCGTTGGCGTGCACAAGGAGAACCTGCGGGAACTCGCGGCCGACCACTTCGACGGACCGCGATTCGAAAAATGCCACGACGGATTCCATGTAGGGCACGTATTCCTGCCGCACGCGCTCGCGGAACTGCGGCCGCGTGTACAGCGCCGCGTATTGATAGTCCGCATTGTCGAGCGTGACCGGGGCCACTCGATACCCGTGCTGGTCGAGAAACGCCTGCATGTCTCGTTTGATGTCTGGCGTTGGTCCGGTAAAGAGAAACGGATGGCGGTAGAAGCGCAGCGTCTTGCCGCGAGCCGCAAGCGCCGCGCGAAGAGTCGTCTCTCCCTCGAGAATGTCGGCCGTGTACCGGTGGAGCGGGACGTTGTTGATGTTCAGATGCGATCGCGAGTGGTTGCCCAGGTCGGCGCCAGACTCGAGCCAGAGATCGAGAATCTGTCGGAGGCCGTCGGCGCCAAAGTCGGCCTGACGCCCCTCGTTGACAAATCCAGTGACGGGAATTTTCTGATCGCGGAACGGCTTCAGAAGACGCTCGGTCATCGTCCGAACGCCTTCAAGGGTACGGGGACCGCCATCACCTCCACGCGGCAGGTCGTCGAACGTGATGGCCACTTGCCGATCAGTGGCCGAAAGGGTGAGATGGGCAAGCCCAAATGAAGCCGCCAAGGCGGCGGCCAGAACGAGTCGCCTCATGCCGTCGCGCTAGACGTCTTGACCTCTCGAAACTTGACTCATTGAGTCAAGTTTCACGTCAAGACGTCTAGCCCCCGCGTAGCGGGGCAATTGAGAAATAGACCGTCTAGCGAGGCGGAGCCCGTCGGCAGTCTGACGCGCAGCCTCGCTAGTTCTCATGCGACGCTCGTTTCTCGGCCAGACGCGCACCCCCCAGCATCGACGTCATGCTCAAGTAGTTCCCTTCGTGGCAAGCGAACTCAAAGAGGTAATAGCTTCGGATCCCGCTTCAAAGGAAACGCGACCGTCCAGGGTCTGGTCCACGTCCTGGGATCGTCAATCGTGGCTTCGTAGCGAATGGTGTCGGCATCGATTCGCTCGAATCGCTCTGTGAGGCGTGTGTCACGACTGTTCGGACGATTGCCCCCGCTCTCGTCGTTGAAGTTCGTCGTCTCGACGACGAGCACATGACCGTCCCAGTGCCCGCGGGAGTCTCCGATGTGACTGCGGATCGCCGCGCCCGCATGCGGCCGCCCGTCGATCACGATCACTCGCGTTTCGTGAATCATCTCGTTTCGAATCGCCACCACACCTGGTGCCTGAATGATCTGATTGCCGCTCGAGTTTCCGATTGGCACCATCGAGCCGAAGGCGCCGCGAGAAAGACACCGGGCCTGGGCGCTGGCGTTCTCGGGGCCGGCGAGCACCCCGCGGCTTTCGTTTGGCAGATTGGCGGCCCGTCTCGCACCATCCGGCGTGAAGGGCGGCAGCCGGCCGTCGGGGGGATCGACGACGAGTGAGGTCTGGCGCTGCGGTTTGCCGTAATCCCGCCAGTGGTCTCTGGAGTCTCCGAAAAAGAAGTCGTTCGGAGTTGGATTCCGGCGTTTGTCCGGCAGGCGCGTAAATTCGTCGTCGCTCAGGATCGCCTGCTCTCCAACCGGCCTCTCAAAAGGGACTCCGAGCATGTCCACACTTGGCCAGTAACCCTGCAAATCTGGCTCGCCCCACGGAGTCCTCGGCGGCGTCCAGCCCTGGCCACTGATTGCGACGGTCGCGACAACTGCCACGACGAAGAGGACGAGTACGCCACGCATCCAGCACCTCCTCTTCCGACCCTGTCAGCTCCGGACCTGAACGACAATAGTTCAGGCGCTCATTTCTTGCCGTAGTTCTGTTTGGCCGCAGCCTCCATCAGGCCGGCGCTCTCGGTGCCCGTGCACCCGATCTCCAGAATCTGATCGAAGGGCGCAAGTCGCAGCGTTTGCTTTGGCACCGTCCACGGCCCCGTCAACACTTTCGGATCCTCGATGACGGCCTCGACCTCGAGCGTGTTCATGTCCACCCGTCGATAGCGCTCGACGATACGCAGCGCATCGGAATGAAACGTGACGATGCCCTCGGCTTGCATCCAGTTCGTGTCGGTGAAATTCTTTGTCTCGACGACGAGCGTATCGCCTTCCCAGTGGCCGACCGAATCGCCTCGAAACGACGGCGGCGCATCCTCTCGATGTTTCCGGCCATCGGTCGGGATGATTTTGAAGGAGTGGTACGTCTCGGTGAGCATCACGACGAAGTTTGGCGTCTGCAGAATCTGCCCGACAAAGCCCAGGCCGTACAAGCTGACGTTCACCGTGCCGAATGCGACCGGGATGCATCGCAGCGACGGGTCGTCTTTGTCGCTGAGCGTCTTGGCCTTTTCCGCAGCCCACGGCTGATACAGGCTCGCAAAATTTGGCGGGCGCTACGTGGAGGCGAGGCGCGGCGGGGGAGTCCCGGCGCGGCGCAGGTTTGAGCGGCGCAACCTGCAGATCGCGCCCGGGCCACCACACGCCCGACAGATCGGGTCGTCCGTCCGGCGTGCGAGGCGCAGCCGCCGCGGCAGCAGTGTCGGCCGGCGCCGCCGCAGTCTGCGCGACCGCAGGCGTGACGGAAAACAGGACGAGGAGGATCGCGAGGGATGCGCGCAGCATTTGTGAATCCTCCGGTGCGCCGCCGGACCTAAAGGTCCGGCCTACGTACTGTCTCTACGCTCTCCGCAATCCTTCCGTGACCTCTGCCGTAACCCATCCTTCAGCGTCCGCCAAACGCCGGGCCCACGGCGAACGACCGGCCATCGGCCATGACGATCTCTCGTGCAGCGCCGACATTCACGGTCATGTCGCGAGCGTGATAGCCCTTGATGGTCACCACGTCCCCGGCCTTGATGGTCCCCGGCTTGACGCCACTTCGAATGAGAGACGTTGGCGTGCTCCCCTCAAAGCTCCACTTCTCGACCTGACCCTTGGCGTTGGTGACGTCCATGAAAAACCACGAGTGCGGGTTCTCCAGGCGGACCTGCGTGATGACGCCCTGGACGCTGACCGGTTTCTCCGCGTCGAACTCGGCGGCAAACGAGTGATGGGCCCCCGCCGGCATTGCGGCAGAGAGCATGACCAGGCCTACCACCAGGGAAGCTGCAAAGGCATCTCTGCGGTGCATATTCACCTCATGTCTACGTGGGGCTCCGCCTCACACCCCGGCTCGGTCGCTCGCGGGGACCCCAACACCCCGCTCCGCTCCCTCCCACCCCAACGCGCTGAAAAACGCGCGTCGGGGGCCCCGGTTCGCAGGCGCGCCGTGCGCGCCTGGCCCGTCATGTTACGTGTGCTGATTGTCGCTCAAAATGGCGTTGGTGGGCAGCAGAAAACAGGGGACTTTCGGCCGAGCAGGCTTCCCTGGGCAGCCTTCGGGCTGCCCAGGATCCGTTCGCTCACACACTCATACGGTCAATACAGGGCACTCCCGAAGCGATCGCTTGTCTCGCGACTGCCCAAGCCGGGGTGACTACCCTGGTGCCAACGTTGGACATTCAACGTTGTTAGACCGTTACTCCGAAAAGAGCCATAGAGCACATTAACTTGCCCGCAGTCCCTAATCGTTTGCCCCGACACCGGAAGGTCCTCCAACGGCACGCCAATCACCAGGTCAGCCGATCTGACAATGGGATTACAAAAGGTTCCGGGTGGACAAAGGCGAAACTCGATCCCATCGAAATTCCACGCGCTGAGACTGGTGCCGAACTGGTCGTCAAATTCTGCCTCGCCGGCACTGATGAGATCCTGATGCCAGAGTTCGGCTGCTCGCGGGGTGATTGAAAGGCCAGCAGCCGAACCATAAATCACGGTGACTGCTCCGGCGTTCGCGATGGTTTGGGGAATACCTCCCCGCCGCAGAAAGAGATCCTCGGAAGGCGCGCCAACCGCCAGATCGTCTCGACCATCGGCGTTGAAGTCGCCTGCAGCCAAGGCAGCGCCGAACAAATCACCTGCCTCTGTCGGGCTGCCGACGCCATTGAATTCATTGACGGTGTTTCTGTTGGGAAACACGAGCGACTGCCCCCAGTACTGTACCGTATCCAGCTGCGTAAGGTCGGTCAAACTCCCACGAAGCGGCCCGTGCTTGATCCACAAGGCACCTGCTTGAAGAAGTCCGCCCGGTTCAATTCCCGTGATGCCCGGACCACGAAGATCGCTGAGAGGAGCAGCCATAGCGAGGTCATCATTGCCGTCGCCATCGAAGTCCCCGGCTGCGAGAGCTTTGCCGAAAAGCGCACCAGGTTCGGCCCCAGCCCCCAGTTCGGGACGCCCCTCGGCCGTCTCTTGAGCGGCAGCTTGATTAAAGAGCGTCAATTCGGTGAAAGTGACCACTTGAGTGGGATCGAGCCCAAAATCAGACAGCCCAAATATCACCAACACCATTCCCGCATCCTCGAGCCCAACGGGGAGCGAGCTGAAAGGAATACCGATCGCGAGATCCGTGACACGGTCTCCATCAAAATCTCCCGTAACAAGCGTGTCACCAAAGCGATCGCCGTCGCCACCGTTACCGGGAATAGTCGGATTGCTGTTTAGGTTCCAGCGTTGTTGTCGCGGGCCCGCACCGAACTGACCGTTTGCCGCAGATAGGCCGTTCTCCGAACCGAAGAGTACAAAAACAGCGCCGATGCGTGGCGCGGGCGGCGGACAAGGAGGAAAGCCCAGGTTGCCGCAAAAAGGTGTCGGTGCAACGGGAAACGCGCCGTTCCCAGGCGCGCCTATTGCCAAGTCTCCGAATCCGTCGCCATCGAAGTCGCCCCACGCCAACGCTCTTCCAAACTCCTCATCCGCAAAAGGCGAATTCTGATCGAAATCGGCAATGTCAAAACTCTGCGACGGCAGAACGGGCGCACCTGCGGCGGCGAGTCCGTTGCTTGAACCATAAATCACGACGACTCTGCCCCCATCCTCGGACGCTTCCGTATCCTCAAGAGGGACGCCTATCGCGAGGTCTGAGAAGTTATCCCCGTTGAAGTCACCAGACGCTAACGCCGAACCGAAATGATCCCCTCTCTCCGAGCCTAAGACCTCGCCGGTTCCGAACGGAACCCCCACGGCATTCTGGGAGAAGAAGTGCGGGTCTGGAACGGTACCGTCGCCGGTAAGCCCGTTGGTGGAGCCATAGATCACATTGACCGCGCCGGCATCGATTCCGTTCGAGCCGCTGGGAGTGTTCTCGAGCGGTACGCCGACTGCCAAATCGGCAAAGCTGTCGCCGTTGAAATCTCCTCGAGCGACGCCGCTGCTGCTTCCAACCGGAAGGCAATCCTGGCTTTGGCGACCACGACCTTCCCCTTGACCGTTATCCTGACTTCCAATCCGCAGACAGTCTTTCAATCGGGCGCGAGCATTACCGCCGCGATCTCGCGGGTCGTCATTGCGGTCCAGGTGTAATTTGCCGTGAGCGAGGCCGCTTGGTGGGAGGACCATCAGTGCGCTCATGATGAGAACGAGCAAGGTCTTTCCTGTGTTGTGGGAACTGGTGACTTTAGCCATTGCGAGGCTCCTTTCACCTCGTAGTGGCCGAAGCCTTCAAAAGATGTCGGCAGCGATTGCGAGCAGGGTGGGATCTACTTCTTCACGATGCCGAAGTAGTAGTAGCCGATGTCCTCAGCGATGTCCTTGTTGAGGCCGGTGAGCGTCAGCTCGTATTTCTCTGACCGCAGGACATCAGCCGGCAACTCCAACACGACCGATTGTCCCGCCGGCCCCGTTTCCGACTGAACTCTCCCGCTTTGCCAGGAGGTATCGCCCCTGGCCGTGCGTAGCTGGGCACGATACGCAGGGTAGTCGTCTCCTGCTTCCAGCGTCAGTTGCAACCGGACGCGTTCGGTGCCGGGCGGGACCACAAACGTCGTGGACTCCACGGTTTGACGCGTGAGGCCACGCGGCAGCACGAACGTGGCAATCGCCAGTTGTGAAGGAGATGTTTGTGGATCGGGCTCGCTCTGGCCCTGACGCTCGCCAGGCCGAGCGGGGGTGCCACTCTGAGCTTGCTGGTCGGCCTGCGACTGCCCGGGCTGTGTTGGTGGAGTCCGGCCGGTCGTGAACCACACCGCGACGGCGAGGAGCAGCGCGGCTGCGGCAGGAAGCGCGTATCTGAACGCCCAGTTCGGAGCTCGCAGGAAGCTCCACCGTGTCGACTCCTTCACACGAGGGCGCTCGCTGAGCCGGTGGCTCAAGGCCCTGGCCAATTCGACCTTTTGACGACGGTGGGGGGAGGTGAAGTGCTTCTCGAACAGCTCGCGTTGGCGCGGGGCGAGCTCGTCGCGCACGTAGTCGTCAATCAAATCGTCTTCAACCGCCCGAATCAGTTCGCGGTATTCCACGTCTCGGAGAAATTGTTCCTCGAGCCGGGTCCGATCCTCGTCTGGCAGCTCGCCCAGAAGGTAGTCGACAATCCGTGCTTCATCAGCATCAGACAGCATTACCAGATATGACCTTTCACTGATTCTGGCAAAACTCGCCGAAACGTGTCGTTCCTCCAGCTAAACCCGCGCGGTCGACCTCCGGTTGACGCACGTCTCCACGCACATCTCGAGCTTTTCCCTGGCGCGACGCGCCCGCAACCGCAGGGCATTCAATGGGATACGAAGGCGGTCCGCCAGCCGCTGCCGATTCTCGATCTTGACGCGCTTATCGCCCTGATAGTACACGGTGAGAAAGTCCCGGCTCTCATGTGGCAGCTCGTCGAGGCACCGCTCGAGACAATCGAACCGGAGTGTGTCATCCGGATCGAGTTGTAGTGGAGACCTCGCCGGCAGCTGTGCAATGACGGCTCGCTCCTTCTCGCGCGACTTGTAGGCTTCGAGAAGAACCAGCCTGGCGACGCCGTACACGTAGCTGAACGGATCGGCAACCTCGGTGCCTTCGTCCAGCTTGCGGGCGACCCGGTTGAGGGTTTCGTCAGCATGATCGGCCGGGTCCGGCGCGCCCCGCCACTCGAAGAGACAGACGAGCCCGCGACGGATTTCTTCGTATCGCTCCCCGGCGCGTTCTCGATCCGGATCGAGTGAGGCGAGCAGCTTGTCGAACGCTGCTGGCGTGAGACCGTACCCCTTGTGATCGGATCTCACCTCCACTCGCCTTGCAGGACGAAGGCGGCCCAGTCGTACCGGCGACTGCCAGCGCCTGGTCTTCCACATCGACACCTGCGCCGCTCGGAGCGCAGCTGCCGGAGATTGGCCATCCTTCAAGACGGCGACGTAGAGCTGCTTCATCAGCTCGGCCGTCGCGCGATCGTCCACGTTCCACAAGCTTGCGAGCACTCGAGGCGCGCCCGCGTACATGAACCCTCGCGTCAGCCCCACGAGCCCTTCCCCTCGTATGTCCCTCCCGAGAGCGGTCTGGCAGGCGCTCAAGACGACGAGGTCGGCACCGAGCTTCAGGTTGTAGATGTCGTGCAGCCGCAGAAAGCCGTCCTGAGGTCGCCCCGCCTCGTCCACGAGCGACAGCACGATGCCGGACAATTCCGGGTTGGAGTTGTTGAGCAGGCCGTGCGTTGCGAAGTGGACGATCCGATAGCTGCCGAGCTCCGGGCTCATAGCCGCTGTCCTGTTGGCAGCGAAATCTGTGGCCTTCAAAACCTGATTACCGGGCGCGAGCGCCGCCAGAGCATCCGCTTCCTGTCGGCTGAACCGCAACCGCGCGAACGCTGTCATGCCCGATTCTTTCGCAGCGCGCTGGACATCCAGGGACGACACGTTTTCGGCCGGTGCTTCGGGTTTCCTGTTCGCAACCGTCTGACTGGGGCTGAAGCGCGGATCGTCTTTCGTGAACACTGGATCAGCGAGGTACAGCAACCGTCTTTGGCGCCGGCGGGCGCCCCGCCAGTTCCTGTCGTAGCACGTGCAGAACGGAGGCCGATGGCAAGGTGACGACCTCGTGATCGACGATCAAAGGACGGTACACGCTTACCCCGGAATCTGACGCCGGTGCGGGCAACGCACCGAACGGGACGTACTGAAGGGTGCCGTCGCTGACGATGATGAGTCGTTTGGTGCCGAGCGTGTCGCCAACCGGGCCAAGGAGCGTCTGACTCAACGCGGCTCCGGCCTGCAGGTACGCGGCGTCTGCCTCGTTCAACCGCGTTGCGCGCTGGGCCGCAGTCTCGCCAACCGGACTTTGATTACGAGCGCTCAGCAGATCATGAACGCGGCGGGCGAGGGGCTCGATCTCTTCGCGTTTGGGCAGCACATAGCTGGTGAACGAATCGGGTGTCACCGCCCAGAGATAGCTGCGCTCGGCTCCCAACGAATACTCCAGCAGCAGCGAATCCCGATCGAGCACGTCTCGCTGAATCTCCGCGACGCTGAGTGGCCGCGGTTGTGTCAGGGCGGCATAGCCAGGACTCTTGGCGCGTATCTCACCCTGCACCTGCCGGTCCTCGTCAACAAGGGCATCGAGCTGTCTCCCAACCACCTCCGCCTGTTGCGTGCGTTTCGTGCTGAGCAACTGAACGTGACGTTCGGCTCTCGTGTTGATCTGGCTTTGCAGCCGGCGTTCACGTTCCAGCAGCGACCCGTCCACACCCTGTCGAATGTCCGCACGCGATTCGACGAGCATTTCAAGGAGGGATCGAGCCCGCCAGCGCTCGCTGGCTTCGAGCGCCGCTCGTCCATCGGTTCCAGCCGACGGCTCTGCCAGGTCGAGCCTCATCAGCAGATCGACATAGAGCTTGTACTGGTCCTCCTTGGTTGCGAGGTAAGTCGCGCGAAGACTTTCCTGCGCCACACTCGAGCGCAGCGATTCGACAGTGTCGAGCGCCCTCTCCAGATGTCCGCGAGCCGCCGAGAGGTTTCCGCGCGCGACCTCCGCGCGCGCCATCCCGGCGAGGGTAAGGGCTTCGAACTCTCGATCCTGCATGGCACGCTGAAGTGCGAGGGCCTGGTTGAACGTCTCGAGTGCCTTCTCGGTCTCGGCGAGCGAGACGTACGCATCGCCCATCCGCGTCAGGGCTGTCGCCTCGACAGAGCGATGCCCGACGTCGCGACTGAGCGCGACCGCTTTTTGCAGGTGGTCGATCGCGTTTCGAACGTCGCCCTGAGCCAGGTACACGGCGCCGATCGAGCTCAAAACGCTTGCCTGGTGCCGGGTCATCTTCAACGTTGCCGTAATGGGAAGCGCCTGCGTGTAGTAGGTCAGCGCTTGCTTGAGCTCACCCAATGAAAAGTGCACGCTCCCGATATCCCAGAGCGCAATGGCCTCCATGTCGCGCAGACCGTTCGTCTCGATGGACCGGAAGTGACTCCTCAAAGTACTCGAGCGCTCGGCGAGGTTCTCCCAGCCTGAAGTAAATCCATCCCATCTCCGACAAAAAGTTTCCCAGCTCTTCATCCTTCAGTGCCCGAGCGAGCCGCAGCGCGTCGGTCTGGGACGCCAACGCTTTCTGATACTCGCCAAGAAATCTGTAGTTCGAGGCCATGTGCTCGAGAGAGGCGGCTTCACCTCGAACGTCACCGAGGTCCCGCTGCACTTTGAGCAGCGTGTCCAGAATCGCCAGCGCCTTGACAGGTTCCTGCAGCAGATTCTGAACGTCTGCCAGATACCAGAGCGCATCACCCTCCCCGCGACGATCTCCCAGAGTTCTCCAGAGCGAGAGCGATTCTTCAAATTTCGGCAGTGCCTGGCTCAACGCGTCGGCGGTGCGTTTTGCCCACAGTGCCTGCGCCTCGATCAAGCGCGTCTGGGCGACGACATGCTGGCGATCCCGTGCCGTCGCATCTCGCAGTTCCTCGATTTTGATCTGATACCGGCCGACCGGACCGGTTGCCCGGTAAGGAGTGACAACCAAACGAAAAACGCCCGAGCTCTCCGCGATGAGCACCATTCGCTCCGGTCCGTACATCCCGTTAGGGCTATCTACTTCGGCGAGCGCCGTGCCATCCGGCCCGTTTACCGTCACGGCCGCATCGAGGCCCTGCTGCTCGACCACGACATGGACAAATTGACCGGCGCCGAGCGTGATTTCGTACGTGTGGGTGGCGTCTCCGGCGAGCTCGCGTTCGACGGCAGCGCCCGCGACCAGCGGACGCACGTCCGCAGCTTGGACGTTCTGCGCGCTTCGAGCCGGTGATGGCGCCATCGCGTGAAGGACAGTCGCGCGCTCGTGACGCACGATCTGGAATGCCGCAGAGGATAGAAAAAGGAGGGCAACCGTCGAGAGGGCGGCCCGACCGCACAAACGCGAGCGAACCGCGCAAGAGGCAGTCCGAGTCATGGCGAGGGAACGCTGAGATCTTAACTCGGGATTTGCGATTCAGCAATTAAGAGTGACGGCGCCGGCCGGCTGCGATGGGCATAGGAGTGGCGCCTGGTTCATCTGAACAGCAGACATGTCGCAAGAAGCACCAGGCACCTGGGAATCACGACGCCCCCGTCAATACAGTGTTACGCCGAACCGATCGCCCGCAGACGCGGCACTGGCAATCCCGCCGCGGTCCTGATGCCAGAACTCCGACCCCGTCGCGCTCAGGCCCGCAGCGGTTCCGTAGATCACGACGATGGCCCCGGCGTCGACTTGCTGCGTTCCCGTGATGACGGAGAGCAAATCCTCGAACGGCACGCCGATGGCGAGATCGGTGACCGGAACGTCGACACAGAAGTTTGGGGGGGTGATCGGAAAGCAACGCCGCTCGTTCCGGCCGAAGTTCCAAGCCGAGAGCGCGCGCCCGAACTCATCCCCTTCCTCAGCGGTGTCCGGTATGCCGGTGACGTCCTGGTGCCAATGCTGAATGTTGGTCAGATTCGGACCGTCCGTCCCGCCATAGACGACGGTGACGAGACCGGCGTTGCTGATACTGCCAATGTCCTCACCGGGGGCGCCGATCGCGAGGTCCTCGAAGGCATCGTTGTTGAACTTTCCCGCCGCAAGCGCCCGACCCATGGCGTCACCCGCCTCGATGGCCACGCCCGCGAGGCTGCCTTGACCGAAGAACATATCGTTGGCGGCGTCGACGAGGTCGCCACCGGGACCCTGCCGTCCAAAGAACACGTGGACGGCGCCAGCGCCATTCACCGTGTTGCTGAGGAGATCTTCGCCCGGAACACCGACAGCAAGATCGTCGCGGAGGTCGCCGTTGAAATCACCCGTGGCGAGCGCGAAGCCGAACAGATCATCTGACTCGGCTGCGTCCGCGACGCCTTCTGCGTTCTGGAACAGGAATTGGTTCTGGTCAAGCTGAAGGCCAGTCGGGCCGCCAGGAAAGATTTCCACGTAACCGACGGCATCGGTCGTGAAAAGAAACGCCCCCAAACTGTGGAGAGGCCCGCCGCCTACGAGGTCAGACACCCCATCTCCGTTGAAGTCTCCCGCGGCGAGAGGGGCACCAAATCGTGACCCTCCCTTAGCCCCGATGATGCTCTGGGCCCCGATCGGTGTGAGGCTGTCCGCTGAACCATAGAAAACATGCACCTCACCCCTGTCCTGGAATTGTAAGGCGCCGTCCGCCTCGGGGATGCCGACGGCCGAGATTGGCGAAGTCGTCTGTGTTGAAGTGGCCCCAGACGAGCGCCGCCCCCAGCTTACCCCCGACGCCAGTGAGGGTGGGCGCGTCTCGCGGTCCATTTACCGAGGTCGACGAGCCTGGACATAGGCTGCCACTGTTGGCAGATGTCACAAGGCCATCAGCAGAGCCGTCGATCAGCAGCACAACCCCGTGGTCTTGACCGCCGGCTAGCTCCGTCCAGCCAGGCATCCCGATCGCGAGGTCTGAACAACCGTCTCCGTTGAAGTCGCCCGCCGCTAATGCCGCTCCGAAGCGATCGTCGGTCTGGTACCGAGTAGCCGAATGTGGCCTCCGTCAGGTACTGGTCTCCCGTCGAGGTCAGGCCGTTCGCTGATCCGTAGATGACGTTGACCGCCCCAACGCTGCCGACGTTGTCCTCATCCTCGAAGGGTATCCGACGGCCAGGTCGGCGAACCCGTCGCCGTTGAAGTCACTCCTGGCCACGCCGCCGCTCGCGCCTGGCTCGCATTCTGGTCTGCCACGACGATGGCGATTGCCATCGTCTAGGTCGCGCTCGTTATGGCCTCCCTGGCTCGGTAGACAGTCCTCAATCCTGTTTCGGCCTCTGGCTTCTCTTCCGCGTTCATCTCCATCGTTGCGGAGCGGCGGTTGTGAAGTGTTAGCCGTGTAGTGGGTTGAAAACCCTGTCAAGACTAGAACAACGACGAGGAAGACCACGAGCGCCCTACGAGTGGTGTGTAAGTGAAAGAAGGTATCCATGACGAAGCTCCTTGCGTTTCTCGTCCTTCTCACGGCGGCGAACCACAACGACTCTTCACTTGCTACTGGTCAGGCCCGTCAAAACATGTCGTGACGGGGCCGATCGGCGAAAAACAGACTCGTCGTGGAAGGTCGGGACGGGGTAGAGAGGTTGGGAACCGGCTCCGTGGCCGATCGCGTCAGGGGAAGGAGGGAGTGTCAGCGCCTCGTGGCAGCCTCGTCAGCACGAGCTCCCGTCAGCATGCCAGGCAGGCTGTAGTTACCCTCGTGGCAGGCGTACTCGTAGAGCTCGCCCTTCGCTTGCTTCCAATTGATCACCGCCGTCCACGGTCTCGTCCACATCGTCGGGTTGTCTACTGTGAACGTGTACTCGAGGGTATCCGGGGCCGTGCGCCGGAAGCGTTCGATCAAGCGAAGGTTCTGGTCCGACAGCGCGGTATAGCCGCCCATCGGATTTCCGTTCGGATGGAAATTGGTCGTCTCGACCACGAGGGTCTCACCCTCCCAATGTCCGCGCGAATCTCCGAGATAGCTGCGCAGGGAAGGGGACAGGTGCGGACGCCCGTCCAGCGGGATGATCCGGGTGTCGTGAATCTTCTCCAGCTGAATGGCCACGTACTGTGGTGACTGGACGATGCGGTAGACGCTCATGTAGGCGGCAAAGAGATCCGGAAATCCGTAGTAGATGCAGCGATCGGTAATGGTCATCTCCTGCGCGGCATTGGCCGCTCGGCCAAACCTGCCGGCAGCCGCCAGGCGAGCCCTTTGGCCGTCCGCGGTCGGCGCGGGCAATCTTCCGTCTGGGGGATCGACGATGAGCGATGTGCGGTGCTCGAAGTACCGATCCGGAAGCCAGTTCTGACTGTAAGTACCAGTCGCACCCAGTCCGCGGGGCCGAGTGTCGGACAGGAGCGCAAGGTAAAGGCCATCTCCAAAGACTGCATCGGACTCGGGCGTAAACAGCTCGCTCGCCCGGCGCTTGAGCGACGACAACTCCTCGTCGGTCAGGAGCGGCTTGTCCGCGAACTGACGTGGGCGCTCCAGGGGAGTGGCGCTGTTGTTTTCCCAGACGCCCTCGAGGCTGGGACGTCCATCGGCCGTGCGGGGGGCCACCCATTTGTCACGTTGGGCGGTGCCGGAAGCTGCACTTGATTGCGGACCCCCGCCGGCCATGGTGGCGGACGAGACGATCACCATCGCAAGCCCGGCGCTGAACGTTCGAACAAGTTGCCTCATAAGACCCCACATTTTACCGGGCCCGCGACGAAAACCCACCAACCTTTTCCATCCGCATTTCGTCAAAGCTCACCAGGGGTTCCCTCGGTAACCAAGGGAATAGGCTGGCTTCATGTCCTCGGTTACCTTTACAAAGGGAGTGTTCATGAGCAAACCACCCGATCTCGTTCAGGGAACGCTCGACCTGCTGCTCTTGAAAATCATCGCGCTCGAGCCGCAGCACGGCTGGGCCATCAGCCAGCGGCTGACCCAGGTGTCCGACGAGGAGCTCCAGGTGAGCGAAGGGTCGCTGTACCCGGCGCTCCATAAGCTCGAGCTGGCGGGATGGATTACCTCCGAGTGGAAGACGAGCGACCTCGGGCGGCGCGCCAAGTTCTACTCGCTTACCCGCGCCGGTCGGCGTCGGCTCGACCAGGAGGCGAACCACTGGCGCCGCGTCTCCTCGGCCATCACACGTGTTCTGCAATTGAAGGAGATCTGACCCATGGCCTGGCTACGCTGGATTTACGCCCTTCGCGCGCGCATCCGAACAATCGTCCGGCCGCAACGCGCAGACGACGATTTACACGACGAGCTGGCGTTTCATGTCGCAATGCAGACGAGAGCCAACGCGGAGCGTGGCATGGGCGGACCCGAAGCGGAGCGGCGCGCGCGGCTGGCGCTTGGCGGTATCGAACAGACCAAAGAGCGCAGTCGTGACGTGTGGCCGCTCGGATGGGCCGACACGTTGTTTCGGGATGTGCGACACGCACTGCGCTCCCTGCGACGGGCACCTGGCTTCGCGACGGTGGCTTTGCTGACGCTGGCGCTCGGAATCGGCGCCAATACGGCCATGTTTACCATCGTCAACGGCGTGTTGCTCCGACCGCTTCCGTACGCCGAACCGGACAGGCTCGTCCGCGTGTACCAAGCCAACCCAAAGGTGGGGCCTCGACTCAACGACTTTTCCCGCCCCGATTTTGAGGACTGGCGAGAAGGGACCCGCTCGTTTGCCGGGATGGCGGCGTACTTCCGACTGCCGACGATCCTTACCTGGAACGGCGATCCTCTTCAGCTCAGGGTCGCTTACATCACCGGGAACTTTTTCGGCGTCCTCGGAACCCCGGCCGAGCTCGGACGACTGCTGGGCGAGGACGACCACCGCCAAGCCAGCCGCAGCGTGGTCATCAGCGATCGGCTGTGGCGAACCCATTTCTCCGCCGAGCCCGGCGCCATCGGCCGCGACAGTGGAGTTTCGTGCCGGTACGTTCACGGTTGTAGGGATCATGCCAGCCACATTCCGATTCCCGACACCAGACACGGACGTCTGGGTGCCCGAATCGGTGCTGAGCGATCAACTGGTCGGGCCACGCAACCGGAACAATCGCCGATACCAAGGTGTGGCGCGGCTCAGGGAAGGCGTGGGGCTCGACCAGGCTCACGCCGATCTCAACGTGGTCGCCGCACGCCTTGCCACCGCGTACCCTGCAACGAACGCCGAATGGAGTGCAACCACGGTCGTCCCGCTTCGTACAGCCATCGTCGGCGACGTCGACCGTGCGCTCGTGGTGGTGCTGGCCGTGGTCGGCTTCATTCTGCTCATCGGCTGTGCCAATCTGGCCAACCTCCTGCTTGCGCGCGGTACGGCCCGATCGGGCGAGATGGCGATTCGGAGGGCACTCGGTGCCGGGCAACTCCGCATCGTGCGCCAGCTTCTTACCGAGAGCATCGTGCTCGCACTCGTCGGGTCGGCGCTCGGTCTCGCGCTCGCGGTCTGGGGTGTACGGACGATCCTGGCGTTCAGCGCCGATACGCTGCCGCGCGTCGAGGATATTTGGGTCGACGGGCGCGTTGTGGCGTTCGGCTTTCTCGTTGCGCTCGTGACCGGTGTGCTGTTCGGGCTTGTGCCGGCCCTCAGAACTGCTTTCGCGGAACCTCAACAACACCTCAAAGGGGCACGCGGCGTGGCGGGTCGCGGGCAGGGCGCCCTGCGAACCCTGGTGATCGCAGAGGTTGGTCTGGCGGTCGTGCTCGTGATTGGCGCGATGTTGATGGCCCGAAGCTTCCTCGCGCTCCGCGGCGTTAACCCGGGCTTCAATCCGCAAGGCGTCGTCATGGCAAGTCTGCAGATGAACCTGGCCGGCGTTCCGCTGTCGGACTGGGCGCGTCATATCATCACGAGGCGACAGGAGATCGTCGATCGGGTTGCGGGGTTGCCGGGCGTGGTGAGTGCCGGCACGATCGATGCGTTCCCGCTTCACGATAATTTTGGAGGCGCCGCCGAATACTGGCGGGCGGATGGAAGCGGCATGCCCGACGGCTCGCCCTTGCGACCCGACGTCCGCATTGTCCATCCAGACTACTTCCGGGCGATGGGAATCCCGCTCGTCCGCGGGGAGCCGCTTCCCGATTTCACACCGGACCTGTCGGCTGGCCCGCCCCTCAGCGTGTTCGGGGATGCTCCACTGCCCATCCTCGTCAGCGAGGCCGCCGCACGCCGGTTCTGGCCCGGCCAGAACCCGCTCGGTCAGCAGTTGCGGTCTGCCCTAGGCTTCGGGATGGCTGTGGTCAACGGGGTCGTAGGCGACGTACCGACAGCGCCGACTCGCGGAGGAACCCGTGCCAACGATCTACATTCCTGCCATGGTCTCCCCGGGTATTCTCTGGACGCTGGTGGTGCGGACCTCCGGGGATCCGAGCGCCCTTGCAGGACCTGTGCGCGACGTCATCCGGAACCTCGATCGCAAACAGCCGATCTTGGCAGTCGCGACAGCAAACGACGTGATCTCCGAATCCATTGCGCAGGACCGCTTCTTCACTCTTCTGTTCCTGTTGTTCGGCGGTCTCGCGCTTGGTCTTGCTGCCATTGGTGTCTATGGGGTACTTGCGTATTCGGTGGGGCAGCGGATCCCGGAGATTGGTGTGCGGATGGCGCTCGGAGCGGGCACGGGAGACGTCTTGCGCATGGTCGTCGGAGGAGGGATGCAACTGGTCGTGACCGGAGTCGCGATTGGTGCGCTTTCCTCGCTGCTGCTCACCCGCGCGCTCGAAAGCCAACTCTACGGGGTCAGTACGACCGACCCCCTCGCGTTCGTCGTGGCGCTCGTGGTCCTGACGGCCGTGGCCCTGCTGGCGTGCTATTTACCGGCACGCCGCGCCACACAGATCGATCCGGTAACAGCGCTTCGCGCAGAATAAGAACGATTCGAACGTCCCGAACGATCCGAACGATTTGCCGCCGCTATAATGTCGCGTGCCGACCGGACTCCTGCTGGGACTCATCGGAGCGCACATTCAGGAATCGCGGACTCCGCGCATGCATGAGCGCGAGGCTGAGGCCTTCGGGATTCGTTGCGAATATCAACTGCTCGATCTCGACGTGCTTCGCGTGACCGCATCGGCCTTGCCGGAACTGTTGGCCAAAGCCGAGCGAGACGGCTTCGCCGGCCTCAATGTCACCCACCCGTGCAAGCAAATCATCATGCCGCTGTTGACCGCGGCAACGGAGGACAGCCACGTCGTCGGCGCCGTCAACACCATCGTGATGGCCGGAGGCACGCGAATTGGACACAACACCGACTGGTGGGGCTTTCGTGAGAGCTTCCGAGAGGGACTGCCCGATGCGGCGCTAGGGCAGGTCGTGCAACTGGGTGCGGGCGGCGCGGGGGCAGCCACAGCTTATGCTGCGCTCGATCTCGGCGCGCGCGAGGTGATCGTGCTCGATCTCGACACTGAGCGGGCCCACCAGTTGGCCGCTCGCCTCGCTCGCACGTTTCCGGGGCGCATCCGCGCGTCAAACGACCTGTCGTCATCGCTCGCCGGCGCGGACGGTCTCATTCACGCGACCCCGACGGGAATGACGACGCATCCCGGATCGGCCGTGAGCTCGTCCCTGCTCCGCCCGGATCTCTGGGTGGCTGATGTCGTGTACTTCCCGCTCGAGACGGAACTGCTGCGCGCGGCACGCGCGCTTGGCTGCCGCACGCTCGACGGAAGTGGCATGGCTGTTTATCAGGCGGTCGAAGCCTTTCGACTCTTCACCGGCCTTCGTGCAGACGTGTCGAGAATGAAGCAGTGGTTTACCGCTGCCGAGCGGGTCGCGTGAACCTGCCGTTGGCGCAAGCCGGTTCGGACGTCTCGCGAGTCGCGACGATCGGGCACCTCCGCTGGTACATCGGAGGCCTGCTCTTTATCGTGACCGTCATCAACTACGTAGACCGTCAGGTGTTCAGCATCCTGGCGCCCGAGCTTCAGAAGACCATCGGTTGGTCCGAGCTCGACTACAGCCGCATCGTCATCGCCTTCCAGGTGTCCTATGCCGCAGCGATGTTGATCTCTGGAAGGATTCTGGACCGCATCGGCACGAAGCTCGGCTTAGCGCTGGCCGTTCTCTTCTGGTCAGTTACAGCGATGGGTCATGCTGTTGCTCGCACACCGATCGGCTTTGGGGTCGCGCGATTTGTGCTCGGCATCGGGGAGGCCGCCAATTTTCCGGCCGCGGTCAAGGCGGTGGCCGAGTGGTTCCCCGCCAGCGAGCGGGCGCTCGCAACCGGTCTCTTCAACAGCGGCGTCGCGCTCGGGGCAGTGGTGGCTTCGATCACCGTGCCGATCCTGGCCGCATCGTTTGGATGGCAGGCCGCGTTCATCGTCACCGGAGCGCTGGGGCTGCTCTGGATTCCGGCGTGGTGGATGCTCTACGCCGAGCGCGGCGCTCATCCACGATTGTCTACCAGAGAACGTGCGTTCATCGAAGCTGGCCTGGGAACTGAGACGCGCCCGTCGAGCCCGTACTCGTGGGTCACCTTGCTCGGCTATCGTCAGACATGGGCGTACGCGCTGACGAAGTCACTCGGAGATCCCATCTGGTGGTTCTACCTTTTCTGGCTGCCGAAGTTCCTGAGCGAGCAGCATGGCATCCGTGGGGTGGACGTCATTCCGTACCTCACCACCGTCTACATTGCCGCCGACGTCGGGTGTCTGCTCGGAGGTTACGCTTCGTCGTGGCTCGTGCGGCGCGGTTGGAACGTCAACTGGGCCCGAAAGGCGACGATGGGCCTGCTCGCGGTCATCATGACGCCAACAGTCATCATCGCCGGGTACACAAACGATCCACGATTGGCGATCGTGCTCATTGCCATTGCGTGCGGCTGTCACCAGGCGTGGTCGACACTGGTGTTCACCGTTGCCGCGGATCTGTTTCCGAGCAGAGCCGCCGGATCGGTTGCCGGTATCGGGGGGTTCGTTGCCGGAATGGTCAGCATCGTGGCTGCCGAGTTGACGGGGCGCATTCTCAATGAGGATCCGAGCTATTACCTCCCGGTCTTCATTGTCGCAGGACTTCTGTATCCCGTCGGGCTCGCGGTGTTCCACATGCTCAGCCCGCGCATGAAGGTGGCGGTTCTTCCCTGATTGGTCCGCTTCTCCCGCGCTCCGACTACGACTCGCGGGCCGGCGAGAGGCGCCCGAACATTCTGGCCTTCCCCCAGTTTCGCGTTATGCTACGGGCTTCCAGCAAGTATCACGTATGCGACGATTCATCTTCCTCGCGGTAGCCGTGATCCTGATTGTCGTGTCTGGTTGCACCGAGACGCCGGGATCCGGACCGCCCGACGAACTGTTCGCCTTGAAACGTGAGCTCACGGCCCAAGATCTCGGTGGGTTCCATGCTTCATTTACTCCGGCAGTGTCTGGGGACTATGCGATCACGTTGAACTTCCGGCAACCCATCGAAGTCGAGGAGGTCCGAGATCTCGTGAACGGGGCCACAAGAACCGACGATGCCCGCGCGCGGTTCGATTTCGAGTGGCAGGTGCTCGACGGTGGCAAGCCCATAACGAGCGGGACAGGGCGGGGAGGCGCGACTGGCATCATCGACACAGGCTCGAGCGGGCTCGGTGGTGGGGATCTGAAGAGCCGAGCGCTGGTCTTCGGCACATTCAACGGGGAAGCCAATCGGCCCTATACGATCGAGTTCCAGGCCGGTCCGGCCATGGCGCCCGTCATTCGCGCGAAGCCGCAGTTGGAGATTGTGCGGGTTCCAACCATTCGGCAATAGTCGTGACGCTGGCTTTCACGCCCGACTGCTAAGAGCACAACCATAGAGCTACATTACGTAGACTGCTGATGCGACCGCTGGCAGCCCTCGCCGGCACCGTCGGACCGGTGCTGTTCTTCGTGGTGCTACTCGTTGAAGGCGCCGTTCGCCCCGGTTACCGGCCGCTGAAAGACACGATCAGCGAACTGAGCCTCGGGCCTCGTGGGTGGATCCAAACCGCGAACTTTCTGGTCTTCGGTATCCTCTTCCTGGTCTTTGCGCGCGGCGTGAAGGCAAGCCTCAACGACTCTCGTGCCGCGCGACTTGGCGCAACGCTGTTGTCATTGATCGCCCTCGGCGTGCTTGGGTGCGGACTGTTCCGAGCCGAGCCTTGGCCGCCATCGTCGATGAGTCCGACTGGCCTGTTGCACCTAACGTGCGCGGTGGTGTTGGTCTTTATTCTCTTGCCCGTGGCGACTGGGGTAATGACCCGCGCATTCGTTGCCGACGTGCGCTGGCGTTCCCTCGGACCGGCGACGAGTTTGACATCCTTCGTGACGCTGGCATTGCTCGTCGGCGGCATCGCGTTCATGAGCCCACCCGGGCAGCCATCCCGCGTTGGCAATGACTACGCGGGTCTCATTCAGCGGATTGACGTTGCCGTGTTCCTTGTGTGGCAGATTGCCGTCGCGCGGCGGATTACGAAGAGTCATGCCTTAACGCGAACGGCGAGCTAGAAGCGACGTGGCGAAGCAACAAGAAGATCGGCTTCCCTGACCGGATCCGCGTTCTTACTCGGTGCGCGTTGTCACGGCGGGATCGATGGCGGCGGCGCGGAGCGCCGGGAACAGGCTGCCCGTCAGGGCCAGCGTCAAGGCCAGGACTGCTGCCGGGGTATAAATCATCGGATCTCCAGGCTCGACGCCAAACAACAGTGCGCCCAGGCCGCGCGCGCCGATGTACGCCAGTGGCAGTCCCACCACGACACCCATAATGCCGAGCGCGATCCCTTGCCGCAGGAACATCCGCAGGATGGTGCTGCGCATGGCGCCGAGCGCCACACGCACGCCAATCTCGTGGGTGCGCGCCGACACGGTAAACGAAAGCAGGCCGTGAATGCCCACGGCAGCCAGCAGGAACGCAATGGCGGCAAACGTCGCGAGCACGATCAGTTGGTCGCGACGCGGCGCGATTCCGAGCGACACGATATCCGTGAGCGGCCGCAGATCAGAGGTGGCTTGGTCGGGATCCACGTCGCGAATGATGCGTCGCACGGCGGAGGCGAGCGTGGAGGGATCGCCTGAGGTACGGATCGAAGATCCCGCGGCGCGTAGTACGTCGAGGTTGTTCCCAGCTGCTCCGACGGGAAGTACACCTGCATTGACTCGGGACCTTCGAGACTGCGCACCACGATGTTTCCCACGACGCCCACGATCGTCCTGTCGCCAGCCACTTTGACGGCGCGCCCGATGGGATCCTGGCCCGGCCACAGCCGCTCGGCGAGCGCCTCGCTGATGACCACCACCTGCGGGGCCTTTTGGTCGTCTCGCTCGTCGATTGCGCGGCCACGCCGCAGCGGAATGCCAAGCGTGGCGAAATACCCCGGCGTCACGAAATGGACGACCGCCGCCCGGCGCCGTCAACGGATCGTCCGCAACGCCCGGTGCCAGAACCTGAAACCGGCCGCTGAATGGCTCCATTGGGTGATAGCTGACGTACGCCGCCGACGTGACTCCCGGAAGCGCACGCACGTTGGTGAGTATCCGGGAGTAGAAATCGCGACGAGCGTCGGCCGAGGTGTACCTGGGCGTCGGCAGCGCCGTCCGTAACGTCAGCACGCCCGCGGCGCGGAATCCTGGATCCACGGCCTGCACGCGCCACAGCGCCTTCAGGAGCAGCCCGGTGCCCACCAGCAGGATGACGCACCCGGCAACTTCGGCAAGTACCAAGCCCGGCCCGCAGTCGGTCGGTGTTCCCGCCGCTCGCGGAACGGGAGCGGAGCGCCTGCAAGTCGGGTCGGCGGCACGACCGGAGAGCCGGTCCCACGCCAAACAGCACGCTCGTGAGCAACGTGACGAACGCCGCGAACCCCAGGACTCGCAGGTCCACTTCCGGTGCGCCGTCGATTGGCAGACCGTTCGGCGCGAGACGAGCGAACAGGGGAGTGGAGGCCATCGCCAGCAAGCTACCCGACACGCCGCCCATGCCCGCGAGAACCAGGCTCTCGGTGAGCAGTTGCCGGACGAGCCGGCCACGCGCCGCACCTGCCGCCACCCGAATGGCCATCTCCGGCTTCCGGACGACCGCCCGTGCAAACAGCAGATTCGCCAGGTTCGTGCACGCGATCAGCATGAGGCATAGCGCGGCGCCGAACACACCCACGACCATCGTCCGCGCCTGGGGCGACATCAGGTCTCTGAGATCGATGACCCCGATGCCCGACTTGGCGTTGTCTTTCGGATAGGCCCGCTGGAGTTGTCCGGCAATGAGCTCCATCTCGGAGCGCGCGCTCTCGAGCGACACGCCGGCCCGAAGGCGGCCGATCGCAAACAGGATGTGATTGCTTCGGTTCGCCATCAGCGCTGGCGCCGTCAGACGAAGGGGCCGCCAGAGAGCGGTCTCCGCTCTGGGGAAGACGAAGCTCGGCGGCATCACGCCGATCACCGTGTAGCCCTGGTGATCGAGGCTCAGGGTGCGTCCGACGGCGGCTGGCGGGTTGCCGAACAGCGTGAGCGCGAGCGCGTGGCTGAGCACCACGACCCTCGCGCCGTCAGGCCCGCCATCTTCGGAGGTGAACGCGCGTCCGGCCGCCGGCTGAACACCGAGCGTCTTGAACAGCTCGACTTCCACGAGCGTGCTCTCGAGTCTGACCGGGGCGCCTTGACCCGACAGGTTGACGGGAAGGTTGGCTGACAGATAACGCACCCATCGACTCGAAGCTCCTGGCTGACATGCGCCAGTCCACAAAATTTGGCGGCGACACGAGATCGCGCGAACCGCCCTCGGCCAGGTTCGTCTCGTGCAGCAGCACGAGGCGCTCGGGCTCCGCAAACGGCAGCGGGCGCAGCAGCACATGATCGAGCAGGGTAAACGTCGAGGTGACCGCGCCAATGCCAAGCGCGATGACAAGAGTGGCGACGATCGTGAATCCGGGCGACCGTCGCAACACGCGAAGCCCGTAACGCACGTCCTGCACGATGCTCTCGAGCCGGTGGAACCTCCAGGCCTCGCGCGCCACTTCCTGAATCGACGTGCGGTTGCCGAACTGGCGTCTTGCGCCCTCCACGGCCTCCGTCGGGGACATGCCACGGTCCACGCGGGCGTCTACCTCCATCTGGAGGTGCGAGTCGATCTCCGCGCGCAGATCCTCGTCGAGATTCCTGCGTTGGAACGCCATCCGCAGCCTGGACCACCATTCGCGCATGTCGGTTACCGCGCCGGGGCGAGGACCCGAGCCATCGCCTCGACAAATCGCTCCCACTTCGACGTGGCCACCACGAGCTGTTTCCGGCCCGCGGCCGTGAGACGGTAGTACTTCGCACGGCGGCCGTTCGGCGAGGTCTTCCACTGGCCCGCAATCCACCTGCGCTGCAGCAGACGCTGGAGCGCGGGGTAGAGCGATCCGTTGTCCACCACGAACGCTTCCTCGGATTCCCGTTTGAGGAACTGCGAGACGCCGTACGCGTGGTTGGGCCCGAGGGCCAGGCTGCGCAGAATGAGCACCTCGAGGGTGCCTTGCAGGAATTCGAGTCGGTCAGATAGATCGTCTACCGTAGACATGCTATCTGTATACGGCCACCGCGTGAGATTGTCAAGCCGCCACGTTCTATTAGTTCGCGTGGGGCCCCACCCCCACGCGCTGCCGTCGCTTACGCTCCGGATCGTGCGACTGACATCGTACCGCTTTGGGAACGCGTGAACTTCTCCGGCCACCAGTTCGTCCAATCAGGCAGCATGACATGCCGATTTCTCCCGGTAGCTCTTGTCCTGCTGCCCTTGTGCTCTGCCTACGGCCAGCCGCTGGCCGACCATCATCAGCACCTGTTCAGTCCGGCCCTTGCCGCGCTGATATCGCCTCCAGCTCCGGCAGCGCCGATCGCTCCGATTGCGGCAAGCGATCTCATTCCGCTCCTCGACGCGGCCGGGATCAAGCGTGCCGCCGTTTTGTCGGTGGCCTATATCTTCGGGCAGGTCACGAGAAAGGTGGAGAACGAGTACGAGAAGGTGAGGGCCGAGAACGACTGGACCGCCGACCAGGTAGCCCGCTATCCGGATCGGTTGATTGGATTCTGCGGCCTCAACCCGCTCAAAGACTACGCGCTCGAGGAGTTGGCCCGCTGCGCGAAGAATCCGGGGCTCCGCAGCGGGCTCAAGCTGCATTTCGGCAACTCGACGGTGGACTACCACAGCGCGCAGCACGTCGAGCAGCTCCGCCGCGTCTTTCGTGCCGCCAACGACTCCCGGATGCCGATTGTCGTGCACATGAGGGCATCGATCTCGCAGAAACTGGCGTACGGCCGCGACGAAGCGCTCGTCTTCCTCAACGAGATCCTGCCCGCAGCGCCCGATGTCGTCGTTCAGATTGCTCACCTGGCCGGCGCGGGGGCTCCGAGCGATCCCGCCGCTGATCAGGCGCTTGCCGTGTTCGTCGAGGCGATTGCCAAAGGCGATCCGCGGACGAAGCTGCTGTGGTTCGATGTAACGGGCGTCGCTCTCAACGCCCAGCCGGAGCAGGCCAGTCGCATTGCCACGTCAATCAGGGAATTGGGGGTCCAGCGGATTCTTTACGGAACCGATGCCGCCACGCCGTCGAACCTGCCCCGAGACGGCTGGGCGGCTTTTCGCAAAGTTGCCGCTCTCGGAAGCTGAGTTCGAGACGATTGCCGGAACGTCCCGCCGTACATGCGTAAGCGCCTGTATCTGTTGTTGTCTACTCGGGTCGAATTTCGGAACCGGGCCCATGCCCTTGAACGCGTACCTGTAATAGCGCTGCCCGTTGTTGACCTCGCCGATAAAGAGATTTCCCTTCGAGTCTGTCGCAGCGCTGTGGACGTGGAAGAACTCCCGCGCGTTGTGCCCGGCGTGCCCTCCAATCGAGTACAGAATCTCGAGCGTCTGGCGATTGAGGACGCGAATCGCTTTGTTCGAGCCATCGACGACGTAGAGGAACCGTTGTTCTTTGTCAGGGGAGAGGGCGAAATGGTGCACGGTTCCTTCGGCCTGAAGCGTGTTCCTCGCGATAAACACCTCCTTGACGAAGGCCCCGTCCGTTTTGAACACCTGGAGCCGGTTGTTCGTGCGGTCGGCCACGTAGACCAGGTCGTCGTTTGTGACGACCACGCCGTGCACAGGGTTGTTGAACCCCTCGGGTGGTGGTCCCTGAATCAGCTGCGCGCGAGCGGGGAACTTGACGTTATCGTCCGGCTTCTTTCCATACGCACCCCAGTGACGCTTGTACGCACCGGTGGCCGCATCGAAGACGATCACGCGATGGTTGAAATAGCCGTCGGCCACAAATAGCTCGTTCGTCTTCTGGTAAACGAACAGCCCGGCCGGCCCTCCCAGATTCTCCGTATCGTTGCTGCCCTGGTTTTTTCCTGCATGGCCAATCTGCAGGAGGAACTTACCCTTGGCCGTGAATTTGAGGATCTGATTGTCGTTTTTGGCGTTGCCGCTCAGCCACACGTTGTCGTCGTGGTCGACGAAAATTCCGTGCTGAGACGCTGGCCACTCATAACCCGCTCCCGGGCCGCCCCACGCCTGCAGGAACTTGCCGTTCGTGTCGAATTGAAGGACGGCCGGCGCCGGAATGCAGCACTCCGCCTGTGGAGGATTGAGGGACGCCGCCTTCTCGCCATCGGGAATGGTATCGGGACGATGGAAGACCCACACGTTGTCGTGCGAATCGACGGCGACGCCGCCGACCTGCCCGCTGACCCACTTGTTCGGCAAGGTCTCCGACCAGAGCGGATCGGGGGCGAACAGCGGCACTTGCTGGCGATTCCCCTGCGCGCCTTCTGCCTGCGACAGCCAGGCCACGGCTGCACCGATCGAGACGACCAGGACCCACGCTCTTTCAACTCGTCTCAGCATCGTGCGTTTGAGCTGGCGTTTCATTCAAATCTCTCCTTGAAGCACGGGTCGCATCTTGCCACATTTGATTGATACCGAACGTCTCTTTCACGAACCGGCCGAGGACTGTGAGACGTCCCGTATTGATGTAACATGCGGCGCAAACAACAACCACCAAGGAGACCTGTCATGAGTACAAGATTACGGCTGAAGTGCTTCGGTCTGCTGGCTGCGCTTGCGCTCTTCGGCGGCACCGCGATCGCCGCAGACATGCTCGCAGGAACATGGAGGTTGAACGTGGCGAAGTCGAAATTCAGCCCCGGTCCACCGCCGCAGAGTAACGTGATCAAGATTGAATCCGTGGCGGGCGGCCTGAAACTCGTCGCGGATGGGGCCGACTCGCAAGGCAGGAAAACGCACAACGAATACACGGCGAAGTTCGATGGGAGTGACCATCCCACGAAACCAATGCTCGATGGCAAACCCAACCCGAACGGAGCGGACACTGTTTCGTGGAAGAGAGTCGACGACTATACGTACGAGGTCACGAACAAGCTCAAAGGGAAGACGCTGAACGTTGCCAAGCACGTGATTTCCAAAGACGGTAAGACGCGCACAGTCACCACGACCGGGACCAATGCCGAGGGCCAGAAGGTCGACAACACGACAGTGTTTGAGAAGCAGTAGCCCGCGCGTTCGGTGCCATCGTGAAGCGCCAGAGCCGCCGCGGCTGAAACGCCAACATTAACCGGCCGCGGCGGCGCAGGGCTTCAGGAGGAAATGACTCCGCGCCTTGGTGAACCATTCCATCTTTCTGGCCGTCTAACCCGCGTGGGTCACATGTTGCGCGCCGTTAGCATCTCGCTCCTGATCGTCCCGCTCTGGTGCGTCCTCGCCGCCGGTCAGACCGCAAGCGTCGTCCGTCTGGACGGGAGCACGATCACCCCGGCCGAGATCGACAAAACGGTCAATCGGTTGATGGCCGCTGCGAAGGTGACGGGCATCGGGATCGCCATCCTCAACAATCGGCGGCTCGTCTATCTCAAGGCGTTTGGATCGCGCGACGTTGCCAGCAACCTGCCGCTGACACCCGATTCGGTGATGACGGCGGCCTCGTACACCAAGTCCACATTCGCGCTCATGGTGATGCAATTGGTCCAGGCCGGCATTCTGGATCTGGACAAGCCGATTCGACCAGTACCTGCCCAAACCTCTCCCGAGCTATCCGGACTATCAGGATCTGGCCGACGACGAGCGGCACAAGCGGATCACCGCGCGCATGCTGCTGAACCACACGGCCGGCTTCCACAATCTTCGAGTCCTCAATAAAGGAAAGCTGCAGATCAACTTCGAACCTGGTTCCCGCTACGCGTATTCCGGAGAAGGCATCCAACTGCTGCAATTCGTTGTCGAGATGATCACAAGCACGCCGGTGAACGATCTGATGCGGGCGCGCATCTTCAAGCCGTTCGGCATGACGCGCACGAGCATGGTCTGGGAGCCCGCCTTCGAGACCGACTACGCGAACGTGTACAACGAGTGGGGACGCTCGATGGGACCTCAGCGGCGAACGCGCGCCGGGGCGGCCGGTTCGATGCAGACGACGTTGGCCGACTTCTCGCGGTTCGTCGAGGGGGTCATGCAGGGCAAAGCCCTCGACGCTCGGACACGGGCGGAAATGTTCAGGCCGCAAGTCACGATTCTGTCGCGAAGGCAATTTCCGACCTTGTCTACCGAAACGACCGATCAGAACAAGTCGATTGCCCTCAGCTATGGTCTCGGGTGGGGCGTGTTCTCGTCACCGGCCGGCAAGGCGGTGTTCAAAGAAGGCCACGACGAAGGGTTTCAGCATTACACCGTCATGTTCGACGATCGCGGGACCGGCATGGTGATCATGTCGAACAGTTCGAATGCCGAGGGGATCTTTCGGGAGTTGTCCGAAACGTTGATTCGAAACACGTACACGCCGTTCGAGTGGGAAGGCTACGTCCCGTACACGGAGCGGCCAGCGTTGCCACCACCACCCGAGCGTCGCGAGCTCATCGTCGATCCGGCGCTGCTGGATAGTTACGCGGGGCGCTATCAATCTCAAGGACAGCCCGCCTGGACAGTGGCGCGGGAAGGCAGTCACCTCACGGTCGTTGAAGATGGGGACACTGAGCGCATCACCTTGATCGGAGTGGCATCACCGGTTTGGCCGTTCCGGGCGACCGGACTGGATTTCCATGCACCCAAGACGGACGCCGACGTCACGTTCGAACGCGACGCGGGCGGCCGTGTAACAGGCGTAGTCGTGAATGTCAAAGGCCTGGAGCTTCGCGCCCGCCGGATCGACTGACGCCAAACGCCATAAGATAAGTGGTTAGCCCCGGGCATTAAGCCCTAAGCCTTAAGCCCTGAGCCCCAACAATGACCGACACGCGAAACGCGGCTGTCACCTACGAAGGCTACTTGAAGGTCGACGAGCTGCTCTCGCTGCAGCATCCTCGCTCAGATGGACCCGAGCACGACGAGATGCTGTTCATCATCATCCATCAGGTGTACGAACTCTGGTTCAAGGAGCTGCTGCACGAGCTCGATCATGTGATGCGCTTGCTGAGAGATGACGAACCGCATCGGGCTCAGCACACGCTCAAACGAATTCTCACGATTCTCAAAGTCATGGTCGCGCAGCTCGATATCCTCGAAACCATGACACCGCTGGAATTCCTTTCGTTCCGAACGAGGCTCGAAGCAGCCAGCGGGTTTCAGTCGGCCCAGTTCAGGCAGATCGAGTTCGTGCTCGGGGCAAAAAGCGAGGCCGTGCTCGGTCGCTTTCCCGAAGGAAGCCCGTCGCGTGCGGCAATCGAGAAACGATACGGCGAACCGACTCTCTGGGACGCGTTCCTGTATTACCTCTCGAGTGAAGGGTACCCCGTCCCGGCTTCGCATCTCACGCGAGTGATCAGCGCGCCGATCGAGCCTGCGCCCGAGATCCAGCAGATCCTGCTGGACGTCTATCGTCGCGACACGAAGTCTGCGGAGATTTGCGAACGGCTGGTCGACCTGGACGAAGGCTTTGCCGAGTGGCGTTATCGGCACGTCAGGATGGTCGAGCGCACCATCGGGACCAAGCCTGGGACCGGCGGGTCTCGTGGCGCGGAATATCTTCGCTCTACGATCGGGCGGAATCTGTTTCCCGATCTCTGGGAAATACGGGCGACGCTGTAGCTGACCAAGTGCCCAATCCTCTTGCAGTCCATTACTCGCGATTTCGAGTCGCAGAGCGTCTGCTGCTGACAGGCCACTCGCATCAGGCGTGGCCTGACGTCGGATTCGAGGCGCAACAGCGCGCGTGGCTCGACGCCGCGGAGTTTGTCGACGAGAAGTGGGAGAAGGCGGCGGATCAGGCGGCCCGAGTCCGAGAAGGGTTCGCGAGACTCGTCGGCGATGTCCCAGGGAACATCGCGCTCGGCCAGAACACGCACGAGCTGGTGACGCGACTGCTGTCGGCGCTGCCCCTCGATCGCCGGCCGCACATCCTGACCACCGACGGCGAGTTTCACACGATCCGGCGGCAACTGGATCGGGTTGCGGAAGCGGGACTCCCCGTCACAAGGGTCGCCGCCACGCCAACGGAAACTCTCGCCGAACGATTGATTGCCGCTCTGGACGATCGCACCGCATGCGTCCTGGTGTCGTCGGTGCTCTTCTCGACCGCGGAAATCGTTCCCGGCCTCGACCGCGTGCAGGCGGCGTGTGATCGCCACGGTGCGACGCTCTTAATCGATGCGTATCACCACCTCAACGCGGTTCCGTTCGATATACGGACCGCAGGACTCGGCAACGCGTTCATTACGGGCGGCGGCTATAAGTATTGTCAGCTCGGCGAGGGCAACGGCTTCCTGCGCGTGCCAGAAGGTTGCCGTCTGCGCCCCGTGCTCACCGGATGGTTCGCGGAGTTCAACGCGTTGGAGCGTGGGAGCGGTGGGGGAGTCGCGTACGCACCGGGCGCAGGTGCGTTTGCAGGCGCCACATACGATCCGACGTCCCACTATCGCGCAGCCGCCGTGTTCGCCTTCCAGAGCGACCAGGGCCTGAATCCCATAGAGCTCCGGCGCATCAGTTGTCGACAAGTACACCTTCTGAAAAGCGCGTTCGAGGAGCTCGATATCCCGCCGCGTCTCGCGGCAGTGGAGCAAATACCTGATGAGCGCCGCGCCGGGTTTCTCGCGATTCGCTCTCCACGAGCGATTGAACTCGCAAGGGAGGTGCGCCGTCGCGGCGTGTTCGTCGATGCGCGCGGTGACGTCTTGCGCCTGGGCCCCGCTCCGTACTTGGCCGACGACCAGCTGCGGGACTCTGTGGCAATCCTTGGCGACGAACTGCGCTCGTAGCCGTAGCACGTGATCGACTGTCAATAGCCACTGACCCCTAAACACCTCTTTTTGCGCATTCCTGACTATCTAAGGAGGTGTTCCATGCATTTTCCGTTGCCGTTGATCCGGTTACTGCTTCCGGCGTTGGTGCTCGCGTATGACGCAGGGCCAGCCTGGGCTCAATTGCGCGTGACCACTCTGTCCGAACTCCATCAAGTATTGGCTCCCGGCGATTCCATTTCGCTCGTTCGCACCAGTGGAGAAGTGGTCACCGGTCGGCTGCTGCGCTTCGGCTCGAGCGATCTCGACGTTCGCACCGCCATCCGGCCTGCTGCGGGGCAACCGGTCTCTCGTCTCGACCTGACGGTCCCTTTTGAGACCATCCAATCGCTCGAGCGTCTGCGCGACTCAACCCGGAATGGCATGCTGATAGGAGCCGGCATTGGTGCGGGATTTGTGGGAGCGATGTTCGCTTACGCGGTCGCCGTCGATCGAAATGAAATTGACGAGTGGGGGCCAATCTATCTTGGGTACGGGGTGTTGTTTACCGGGGTGGGCGGACTGATCGGATGGGCGATCGACGCCAAACACGCCAAACCGTACGCCCGCTTCGACAAGCCCGTTGTGGAGACGGCCACAATTAGCCTCGTCCCTCTAGGTTCGCGTGGTCGTGGGATGGCGCTCGTCGTGGCGTTCTAGAAGTAGTCAGTCGCTCCTGCACTCGTAGTTCGACACGTCATTGGCATCTCCGGTTCCCTTGTACCGCGCATATTGCGGCCACGGGCACAGCGGGCGTGTGGTCTGCCGCTTCAAGTCCGTACCGACGATCGCCCCCGGCGCTTCGCCCTTTTCGACCCAGTTCACGATTGCTGTGAGCATGTCGAACCGCTCGAGGCCTCCGCCCTGGCAATGTGCCATTCCTGGAATGCTGTAGAAACGGCTCGAGTCGAAGTCCGGATTCGCAGCCCTGTTGCGCTCGAAGTAGTCCAGCGTGTCTTCGTGGGAAACCCAGGGATCACTGGCGCCATTGAAGAAGATGATCTTGCCACCGCGCCGGTAGAAGGTGCCGAGGTCCGTCAGCGTGGTCGTGTCCGACAAGATCTCCACCGCATCCGCGCGGACGCGGGCGACCTCAGCCGCGAAATCGAAAGCGAAAGGCGACGGCGGATTACCGGTCTGACTCAGACTGAGTGCGACATCGCCCGTCCCGGGCGGGAGGTCGTAGATGCCCGGCACGTCGGAAGGAAGAATGTGCATCGGGCTGTCCGGATGTTCCCCGAGCAGTCCCAGATCGTACGGATAGGCCGAGTAGAGCGGGTTGCCCTGGCTGTCCTTCGGACCGCCGAAGGCGGTCTTCACTGCGGTGACCTGTTCGGCCGTCAGACAGTCAGCCTTCTTGCCACTTCGCACTGGCCGCGGCGAAGGGCTTTCTCTTTGGCGGCGATTGCATCAGCCCTCCAGCCCATAGCCTGTCGCACTGCTTCGGACTGCCGCCTGGTCGCCTGCTGCCATCGCCGCGGCGGCGAGGTCTTTGGTCCCGTCGTATGACTTAAGGCACTTGTCCTTCCAGCGCGATCAGCTCGGCGTCGAGCGCTGCGCGAGCATCCTGGAGCAGCCTGTAGTGATCCGGCCCCGCCATAAACACTCGGTGCAAGTTCCTGCGAGGCGAAAAGATTCCGCCTGCGTCGACGCTGAACGTCGTATGGCGCGCCCTTGTCCGCTGCGTGGCGATGATGGCGCAGCCACGCCACAGGATTGTCGAGGCCGGAGAGACGCCAGCGTTCCCGATGCTGCCGATGTCACGCATGGTGCGTCTTCCTCCATCAGCCGTCCGTTCCACCGTGTGTACGGCAGGTGAGCACGAACCCGAGCCGTATTCGACGCCTGCCCGCGCCCTTGCGATGGCGAAGTTCGACCCGGCAAGCGCAGGCAGCGTCCACAGAATCGCTCTTCTCCGCGCACTGTTCCAGGACGCCGCCGCAACTCGAGTGCGATCGTGATATCGACGGGGCCAGTCACTGAAGAACTACCAGAACCCCGCCGGGCCCTTGATCACCCCGGACAGGATGGCGTTCCGAACATCGTCGATTGTCGCCAGGCCGCCTGGCGCGGTACCGCCCCACTCGAAGCGAGTCGCAGCCGGCGTCCAGTGAAACAGCGCCACATGCCACGTGTGGGCGCCGCCGCCGCGCTCATAGTAGACGAGGCAATAATCGATCGTGCACCCCGCCGCGACCAGCCGACGCATCGGCAGCTTCGGATTGACGATCACGTCGGTGACCTGAAACTCGGCGGCGGGCTCGGCGATGTCGAGTGTTTGGCTACCGAACAACGTCTGCAGCCCGTCGCGGACGCCGAGCGGCAGTCCTCTGATGGACGTGACTATCTGGAACCGCCCGTCCTTCACGTGGTCCCGCAGCGCCCCGGACAGTGCTGCGGGGGCCACCGCCTGACTGCCGGCAACCACAGCCGACCAGAGGCTCACGCCGATCGCGCAGAGAAGTCGTGTGCGACGCATCCACACCCCGGAGTTTGGCTCACACGGACGATGCCACATGTCTGCGCCACCGCGCAACCCGAATCGTGCGGCGCCAAGGCGGCTCCGGATGTCGTTCTCGAAAGCCGAACCGGCGGTAGTCACCAATGGAGGCGTTGCCGCTTACTGACAGTGAAGGCAGAAACATGTCGGGAAGGGGAATGGTTTTCCTATATTCTCTGCTGCCTCCGCCGTAGCCGAAGGCGAAGGCGGTGTCCTCTGCGTGGAGAACTCTAGCCGCCCGGAGTGCTCAACGATGCCGAAGGAAATCGCTGTCGTCCATCACGCCGACCGGCGCCACGACGTCTTCATGCCGTACGCGCCGGCCATTGTCGTCCGCCGCGGTCACCTCGTGTTTCTCTCCGGCGTCACGGCTGCCGCCGTGTATCACAGCCACCCGCATCGCGAAGAAGAGTTCGACCTGCCGTCCACGATGCGAGAGCAGGCCGTGCTGTGTATGGAAAACCTGAAGAAGACGCTCGAGGCCGCGGGCGCGACGTTTGCCGACCTCGTCTCTGCGACGCGTTTCCTGACCGACGTGAACGAACAGGACGACCTGAACCGCGTGTGGGCCGACTACCTCGGCGGCCATCTGCCGACGACGACCACCGTCGAAGTCAGCCGGCTTGCCACGCACCCGCGGTGCAAGATCGAGATTAGCGCGATTGCCGTTACGGAAAGCCGGTAACGCGTTACAAATTGCAGACGTAGGCGGTCCGGCTTTTGGCCCGGCAGCGGGTCTAAAAGCAAGGCCTGCCTTCGAGGAGGTTGTGATGACGCTCAAGACTTGTGTCAGTTTGACGCTCGGCGCCATCCCTCGCCTCGCCCAACCAAATCCATACCAGGTGTTGACGAACCACTTCAAACTCCCTGACGGGCGGACGATCGGATCGACGGCGGCAATCGATATCGATCGCGACGGCCGCAGCGTCTGGGTGTTCGAGCGGTGTGGCGGAACGAGTCAAGGGCTGGCGTGCGCCGAGTCGGCTCTGGCGCCCATCCTCGAATTCGATTCGTCAGGGCAAGCTCGTGAAGAGCTTTGGCGCGGGGATGTTCGTCAGCCCGCACGGCATTCATGTCGACCGGCAGGGCAACGTGTGGGTGACCGACGGCAATGCCAGGGGAATGAAGGGTCACCAGGTGTTCAAGTTCAGCCCCGATGGCAAGGTCCTGATGACGCTGGGCAAAGCGGGAGTCGCCGGCGACGGTCCCGATACGTTCAATCAACCGTCCGACGTCCTGGTCGCCCCGAACGGCGACATCTTCGTCGCCGACGGCCACGGCGGCAAGTCGAACGCGCGCATCGTGAAGTTCTCGAAAGACGGAAAGTTCATCAAGACGTGGGGAAAGCAGGGGTCCGGTCCCGGTGAGTTCGACACGCCTCACAACCTCGCGATGGACTCGAACGGCCGTCTGTTCGTGGCCGACCGCGGGAACAGCCGGATTCAGATCTTCGACCAGGATGGGATGTTCTTGTCGGAGTGGAGACAATTCGGCCGGCCGAGCGGCGTGTTCATCGACAGGAAGGACGTGCTCTACGCGGCCGACACGCAGTCCGACGAGAAGACAAACCCTGGCTACAAGCGGGGCATCAGGATCGGCAGCGCCAAAGATGGAAAGGTGACGGCCCTGATTACGGACGCCGACCCGGACGGAACCGGCGAAGGGGTGGCGGCCGACGCTGAAGGCAACGTCTATGGATCGCTGACCGCGAAACAGGCGCTGAAAAAGTACGTGAAGTCATCAAAATGATCTCTGCGTCCTCCGCGTCCTCCGCGGCCTCTGCGATGAAACTCATCCAGGGAGCACAAACCTGTCCCGGCTCGCCAGGAACCCCGAATCGAAATACTTGTTCTGCCAGTTGTCGTCGTCTTCGAGGTCCTGCCAGGCCTCGTTGAGCTTGCCCTTGCGATAGAGATCCTGCAGCTTGTAGCGCCACTTGTAGTGGTTCACCACATCGAGCACGTGGGTCGCGAAGGCCTCCGCAATCAGCTGGTTGTCCCGGATGATGACCATGTTCTCGTCGTTCGAGTACGACGCCTTGAATCCCAGGTTGTGGCTGCCGGTCACGACGACGGAGTGCTTGGTGAACGGATCGATCACCAGCACTTTGTCGTGGATGGCGGCATGGCCCAGCTTGAGTAGTTCACGTTCCCAGTAACCGAAATCGTCTGGCACCCCGGCAACGCCGGTGACGACGATGTCGGCGGGAGCGTTGGTGGAGCGGCTGTAGAAGCGGACCGAGCCTTCGGCCGCGGTCTTGGCGTCCGAAATTGCGCCCCGCACGTACAGCGGTTTGCCTTCTTGCGATCGTTTCTTTTCAACCTTTTTAACCCGCTCGACGATGCTCGGCGTGCCGGGATTGAAGAGCAGGAACAGCACGCCCCATTTGGCATTGTCGATCAGGTCGAAGACTTCGGCCATATCGACCGGCACCACGTCGGGATCTTTGGTTTTCTTCTTGGTGTTGGGCGAAAACCACACGCGCAGCGAGCCGGCCTGCGGCCCGAGCGGGACGTCCAGCGGGTTTTCGCGGGCCCAGGTGCGGAGCGGCTGGTCCTGCAGCGTGGTCTGCTCGTTGCGGAGGCGCCTCCAGTATTCGTAATACCGTGAGGCGACCATTGGATCGTCGATGATGACGGCGTTGTTCGTCTGGCCGCACAGCCCCGTGGCCGTCCAGTTGGTGCTGCCGGTCAGGACCGACTGCAGCCCCTGCTGCGGGTGCTCGTACACGATGAACTTGTTGTGGCCGATGCTGGCCCCTTTGAGCAGGCGATCGGTCAGATGAAGGTCCGGGTCCTGGCGCAACTTCGTACGAGCCGCATCGTTGGTGCCGTCGTAGACCAGCTTTTCCTTACCGTTGACCGTTTTGGTCGAGTTGGCGTTGGACAGGACCACCTCGGCGGCTGAGGTGCCTTCGACGTCGGCAATGAGCTCTTTGTCGGTCAGCTCGTAGAGCGCGGCGTAGCAGGTTCCGCCTTCCGTCTGCGCCCGTTTCAGCAACGCCTGCATGGTTGGCAGCAGCTCCTGGGTCAACCGCTTTCGAACCTTGCCGTTTTTCCTGCCGATCGACTTGCGCAGCTTTTCCGCGTTCTTGGCTGGCGCATTCGTCCCGCGGTTCATGGCCTGCGTTGACAGCAGTCCCCGATTGAACACCACGCGCACCTGCCCCAGGTGCTCGTCGAGCGCCGCGAAGGGCGTGGTGATGAGCGGAACCTGATCGCGCACCGGTTTCTTGGGCGTGCCTCTCACGACGTAGATGTGGTACCGGAAGCGGTCGATGCGCGGGGCGAAGACGTCCTTCCATTGAAACGATTGAATCGGCCAGACGTCGGTGTCTTTCGGTTTCTTGGGGGCGCCGGCCGGGCTGTTCACCTTTTCGAACCCGACCCAGGCGGGCAGGGGAGTGGGCGCTTCACCCTCGATCTCGCGATGGATGGAGAAGCCCAGGCACCCGACGATCTTCTTGGGAACGCTCCACCAGATGTAGGCAATGTCGTTGTTGGTGGTGACCTTGACTTTGGGCGGCATGAGACCTCCACGGCAACGCGGCGCGCTTGCCTTGTAAAACGTTCGATTGTTCGCTGGCGAACGGAGACAGGTCAACCACCCCGTAACTTTCTGACCCGTCTCCCCGTTAATCTAATCGACAGGCTGTGGTGGCAATCACCGACGACCACGACGAGCGAACGCTGATCGAGGCCGCGCAGGCCGATCCGGCCCGTTTCGTGGACCTCTACGAACGGCACTTTCACCGGGTGTATGCCTACGTCATCCGGCGGACGGGTAGCCGGGCCGAGGCGGAGGACATCACCTCGGAGGTCTTCGAACGCGCGCTGACGAACCTGTCGCGGTTCGAGTGGCGCGGGGCGCCGTTCGCGGCGTGGCTCTATCGCATTGCCGCCAACGCCCTGGCAGACCGTCGGCGCGAGACCCAGCACGATTCGGCCGAGCCGCCGCCGGATGTTCCCGACGGGAGGGAGGCGGACGAGATCGAGCGGCGCGCCATGCTGTTTCAACTGGTCGAGCGCCTCCCCGACCTGCAGCGTCAGGTAATCGAGATGCGGTTCGTCGACGGAAAGAGCATCCGCGAGATCGGCGCGGCGCTCGATCGGTCGGACGGCGCGGTCAAGCAGCTGCAGCTGCGCGCGCTGGAGAACCTGCGGAAGGGCATGGAAGGCCATGGCTGAGGCGCTCACCGAACGGCTCGACCGGACGATCGATTCTGGTCCTTGCGCGCCGCGACGCGACGGCCGCGCTCGCCGACCCCGAGCTGGCGCCGCTTGCCGTGCTCGCCAACGAGTTGCGATTCTGCCCGGGCCGGGCGTTCAAGGCGCGGCTGCGGGCCAATCTGGAACGGAGGAGGACTATGACGACAGCGCTCGAAGCCGTTGATGTTCGCGAAGGGTTCACGACCGTCACGCCGTATCTCCAGGTGCGTGACCAGAGTCTCTTCGATTTCCTGGCAAAGGCATTCGGGGCGGTCGAAACATCCAGCACGAAGGGTCCGCACGGCGTCCACCGCGAGGTGCGCGTCGGCGACTCGATGCTGATGATTGGTGAGGGGGGTCCTGAAGGAACCGAGTATTCGCCTGCAGCGTTCCATGTGTACGTGCCCGATGTCGATGCCGCGTTCGAGCGGGCGTTGGCTGCGGGCGCCAAATCGCTTGGCGCGCCCGAGGACCGGGTGTACGGCGAGCGGGCGGGATTTGTCGAAGATCCGGTCGGAAACGAGTGGTATATCGGGACGTCCCTTGGTCCAACGCCCGTGCCGGCCGGTCGCCGGACGGTGACGCCGTTCATCCACCCGCGCGGCGTGCCGTCGTACATCGAGTTCCTCTCTCGCGCGTTCGGGGCGGTCGAGGAATTCCGCCACGAGGTCCAGGGCATCGTCATGCACGCGAGCGTTCGGATTGGCAATGCGGCAATCGAGATGGGCGACACGCAAGGTGCAAGGGAACCCATGCGTCCGGGTTCTACCTCTACGTCGCTGATGTGGATGCGCTCTACGACCGGGCTGTTGCCGCGGGCGCGACGCCGCTGTCGCCTCCGGCGGACCAGTGGTATGGCGAACGCGTGGCGTCGGTGAAAGACACGATGGGGATCACGTGGTCCATGGCGCGGCCGATTCGGTAGCAGCGAACTGTATACGGCGGACGTAGGCCGGACCTTCAGGTCCGGCTCGTCGCTGCCGTCTGCCTGCTACACTGTCTTCTCTTCGAAGGACCCGCATGTCACGAGGGGCAGGATGACGGCTGAAGTGAACTTCGTCCGGCAACAGGGCTTTAGAGACGCTTCCCCAGCGGCCTGTGTCTATCAGTACCCACAGCTGAATCCCTTTGACGCCCTCCATAACTATTGGGCGAAACCGAAAGGCCTGCCGCCTTTGGGTCCAGCGCCGGCCCCTCGCCGGTTCGCGCAAGCCGTGGCTGCGACCTTCATGCTCGCGATCGCGTTGTCTCTTCTCTCCGGCTGGCGCACCCTCGCGTGGGCGCTTGAAGCCCTCCTGCTCGTCGCTCTGGGAGCCCTGATCTTCGGGCGGTTTTGCCTGGGCTCCTACCTCTTTTTCCTGTTTACGCGGCAGGTTGAGTTCGCGAACAGGACCCTTCCGTGGGCTCGTACCGAGTAGAGCTTCCCGGGCTACACTGTCTCTTCTTTCGAAGGAGATCTCGATGAGTGCTTACCGTCCCAGCCACGGCAGGGCAATTGCGGCGACCGTCGCGAGCATGTTCCTCGCCGGCGCGCTCGCGGCACAAACCCCGGGCAGCGACTGGCCCATCTACAACCGGACGCTCACCTCCGAACGGTACGCGCCGCTCGACCAGGTCAACCGGAAGAACGTCTCGAAGTTGAAGCAAATCTGCGTGTTGGATCTCAACGTGGACACCAACTTTCAGACCGGGCCCATCGTGATCGGCCGCACGCTGTATGCCACGACCGACAAAGAGATCCTCGCGATGGACGCCGAGACATGCCAGCAGAAGTGGCGCGTGCGTGAGGACGGTCCCTCGGTTGGACTGGCCGTCAATCGCGGCGCCGCCTATCTGGACGGACGGCTCTTCAGGGGAACCGGAGAGGGCGACGTGATCGCGTACGACGCGGCAACGGGAAAAAAGCTCTGGACCACCCGCATCGCCAGTCGGGAGAAGGGCGAAAGCGTCCCGTCGGCACCGATTGCCTGGAACGGGCTGATCTTCGTTGGCACGGCTGGAAGCGACGTCTACGGCGTGCAGGGGCGCATGTACGCACTCGACGCGCAAACCGGCAAGGTCGCATGGGAAACCTATATGGTGCCCACGGACACACCGCAGCCGGGCAACGAGAAAATGCAGGCGCAGGCCAGAGCGACCTGGGGCAATGCCAGCGACGTCCCGATTACTGGCGGCGGCACGTGGTCCACGTACACGCTCGATGCTGAGCGCGGACTCGTGTACATCCCAACGGGCAATCCCGCCCCGGACTTCCTCAACGACGTGCGTTCTGGCTCCAACCTCTACACCAACTCGATCGTCATCCTTGATGCGAAGACCGGCATCTACCGCAATCATTATTCGCTGGTGCCCGCCGATTTCCACGACTGGGACCTCTCCGCGGCGCCGGTGCTCGTCACGACCAAGGGCGGCAAGCGCATTGTCGCCGGAGCGCCGAAAGACGGGTTGCTCCACGTCTACGACCTGACGAACGACAAGAAGCTCTACGCGATGCCGATCACCACCCGCGAAAACGACGAGATGCCGCTCTCGACGAAACCGACCCGTTTCTGTCCTGGCGCGGCCGGTGGGACCGAATGGAATGGGCCGGCTTACAGCCCCGAGACAAATCTGCTTTACACCGGCACCGTGGACTGGTGCGTGACGGTGACGCTCGATCCGAGCGAGCTCAAAAAGAAGCCGGGGCAAGCATGGACCGGTACCGAGCTCGCGAATCAATTTGGCAAACGCGACCTCAATTGGGGGGGATGGGTGACCGCCACCGATGCCGACACAGGACAAATGAAGTGGCGCTTCCGCGCGGGTGCGCCAGTGTTGTCGGGTATCACGCCCACCAAAGGCGGCGTCGTGTTTGCCGGCGATATGGACAAACACGCCTACGCCTTCGACGCCGCGACCGGCGACGTGCTCTGGCGGGCCGAGCTGCCCGGTGCCCCCGGTGGCGGGGTGATCACGTATTCAGTTGGCGGCAAACAGTACGTCGCGTTTGTCGCCGGCACGCGGTCGCGGGTGTTTCCGGTATCCGCTGCCAGCGCGAAGATCGTCATCTTCGGCTTGTGAGTGATCTGGCGGCAAAGAAGAGAGGCCCCGATGTTGAGCCGGCGCCAATTTCTTTCCGTTGCCGCGGGCGCGGCAACGTCCGCGCGCTTTTCCCTGACGTTGGGCGCGCAAACGTCGAAATATGACCTGATCATCAGAGGCGGGCGCGTCATCGACCCTTCAGTCCGCCTCGATGCCCTTCGCGACGTGGCGATTTCGCAGGGGCGCATTGCGGCGGTCGAGCCCAGCATTGCCGCCGACGCGGCCGACACCATCGACGCGCGCGGCAAGCTCGTGGTCCCCGGCTTGATCGACATCCATAGCCATACGGCGCGCTCGGCCGAAGGCCCCGCGCTCGTGCTTCAAGACGGCGTGACGGGATGGATTGATGCCGGGTCCCAGGGGGCCGACCGCATTGCCGAACCTATTGCGATCGCGCGCTCGGCACCGCAGCAGGGCCGGGTCCTCATCAATATTGGCCGCGCCGGCATCCTGCCGGAGGGCGACACGATGGATCTTGCCCGTGCGGACGTCGCTGCGGCGCGCGACGCGATTGCCAAAAACCGCGACTTCATCGTCGGCGTCAAAGCCCGGCTCTCGGAAACCGTCGTCGGTGCCAATGACGTCGAGGTGCTTCGGCGCTCCCAGGAGGTTGCCACCTCATTCGGGCTCCCCCTGATGATCCACATGGGTCAGACGAAGTCGCCGATGTCCACTCTGGTGAACCTTTTGAAGCGTGGCGACATCGTGACGCACATGTTTGCGCCGCCGCCCAACAGCATCGTGGACGACAGCGGTCACATCCTGCCGGAAGTGCTCGCGGCCAGGCGTCGTGGCGTGTGGTTCGACATCGGAAACGGACAGACCGGGCACATGCGGTGGGACACCATCGACCTAATCATGAAGGCCGGCTTCTGGCCCGACACGTTCTCCACCGACTGGAATACGAACAGCCGCACGACCGGGGTGGTGGACTTGCCCAACTGCATGTCGAAGCTCCTCGGGTACGGCATGACGGTCAGCCAGGCGGTCGCTCGCGCGACGGTCAACGCCGCGCGCACGTTTCCGTTGTTCAACGATCGCGGGACGCTCAATGTCGGTGCCCCGGCGGATGTCGCCATCCTCGAGCTGCGCGAAGGGACGTTCGAGTTCCTCGACAACTACAAGAACACCATCACGGGACGCCAGCGGCTCTTCCCGGCCGGCACCGTGCTCGCGGGCAAACGGATTCCGCGGGCGTAGTGGGGACGCTACCTTGCACAAGCATCGACGAATCTCAGTCAAGTACCTCACGCGCGTGTGCGCTCTGGCCACTGCCGTCTGCGGCATGCTGGCGGCACCGCCTGTCGCCTTCGCCCAGAGCGACACGTGGGAGGTTGGTGTCGCGCCGCTGTATTTCTGGGTCGCGACGACCGACGGCAACCTCGCCATCAACGGCACCAGGGACATCCCCGTGTACATGGACTTCGCCGACGCGAAGTCGAAGCTGGCGGGCGCGTTCTCGTTCCACGGCGAGGCGCGGAAGGGGCGATGGGGCGTCCTCGGCGACATCAACTTCATCCGTCTGTCCACCGACGTGAGCTACACGACGCCGAACATCAACGCGCCCATCGCCGGCACGTTCGAGTTCGACCAGATCATCTTCAACGGGAAAGTGACCTTCGAGGTGAAGCCCGGCTCGAGATTCCACGCTGTTGGCGGCATCCGCACCTTGACGATGTCGCCGAAGGCGCACTTTACCGGTCCGGTCGGTGGACAGCTGGCCGACATCGACATCAGCACGACCCAGGTGGCCGGCGTCGGCGGGTTCACCTACCGGCCCAGGCTCGGCAACAAGGTGGTGCTGCTCACGCAGGCCGACATCGGGGACGGATTGGCGTTCACCTGGAGTGCGGCGGGCGGCGTCGAGTTCCTGATCAAGCCCTGGATCGGGCTGGCGGTGGGTTACAACGCGCTTCGCATCGACACCGGCAACGTGCCCAAGAGCGGGAGTGGCCTGGTCAACGACGTGCAGTACGCCGTGACGCAGTACGGTCCCGCATTCTCCATGACGTTTCACTTGTGACTGGCGAACTCCTAAAATGCGAAAGACAAGGAGATCTGAACGTCGCCTTTGAGCGTGGGGGTGACGCTGACCCGTAGCCCGGTGGGCACTGCCGTCCACTTCTCACCAGGCGGAATTGCCAGCCCAATCAGGGCACCGAGACCGGCGCCGAGTCCGCCAAGCATCGCGGCGGCTTGTCCCTTCGAGATGATCCGCAGACACCCGAAAGCAACGTTGGGATTACACGGTTTTTCTGGCGTTGCCAGTACCGGCAATCGCGCCACTCGCACCGCCCACCAGGGCACCAATCCACGCGCCATGGCCCCTGGACCGGCGCCCGGTGCTCATCTCTATCTTCGTGATTGCATCCCGAGGCACGACTATCGGGTCCTCCTGATCAGCCACCTGGAGTTCCAAGGTCGTCTGGTCTTGCGTCACGATGGTCCCGACGAGCGGCTCAGGAGAGACAGCAGCGGCCTCAAGTCGCACGCGTGAGCCGGCGTCCGGGCCGTGGGCTGACTGCGCGGAAGTCTGACTAGGGAATGACGCGACAAGGACAAAAACACCGAGGGTTCTGCATAGGACCATGGCTACTTTATCGTCCTGGCAAAGAGTTCCGTGTATGAGCCTGGCTGATGTCGTGTCGACTGTCGGTCACCGTTCATTACAAACCTCGTCGTTTGCCCTCAGTCTTGAAAACGCTCAGCGTTCGTCGACAGGGCCTCAACGCTGATCTGCCTTGAATTCGGCGCCTCCACCGTGGGCACAGGTCTTGGTCCCGCCTTGTAGTCCAACCTCCTTGAAAACACGCCAGGAATGGAGACGTTATGGCCAAACTCATCGCAGCGCTGCTTGCCGGTTTGCTGTCATGGTCCTCGGTTGTCTTTGCGGCGGAGCCTCAGCTCGCCCTCGGGAGTCATCAATCGTGAGAAGACATTGGATCAGAGAGCGGTCGAGCTTGCAATCATGCGCGAGGTCATAGGCGTCGCATCGCGAGATGCGCTCAGGCAGACGGCTGCTCAGCAGTCGCCTGTAGAGACGAAGCCCTGGATGGAGCGACATCCCGTGTGGTTTGGCCTCATTGTCGGCGCAAGCGTCGGTGCTGCCTGGGGTGCCGCTTCATGCCGCGATGGCTGCTTCCCTCTCAATGCCGGCGGTGCCGCGATGGTCGGATCATGGTGGGGAGCCGGCGCGGGGACGTTGATTGGTTGGGGAGTGGGCCGGGCGAAGTAAAGAAACTCGGCTGCCCTCAGCTCTGAACCAAAATCATTTTCAATTTCGCTTTCTTCATTGCCTCAGTCGGATTCGACGACGCACCCGCGAGCCACCGTTCGACCTGCTGAAGCGAGATCGAGTGCTTCGTTGATGGCTCCCGGACTTCAACGTCAAGAACGGTCGCAGTCCCAACTTGCGGCATCCATGGGTCCTGGCGAAACCGCCGGACCGCCAGAACGACGGCTTCATTAAGGCTCTCAGCCTCGACGTCCGCGCTGTGACGGATCCCCCGCACGTCCTTGAAGCCCACGGTGCAAACCCGCAGTGTCACGGCCCAAAGCGTATCAGATTCGCCTTTTGTTTGCCCCCACCGCTTTCTTTCCGGCGTGACGTCGCTTCCGGGTTCGAGCCGCTTTCGCTCCAGCCGCCCGGCGCTTACGGGTTGCGGCCGCTTTCTTCGCCGTGCTGCGTGCGCCACCTGGAACGCTGCGTTTAGGGACGTCGATCGCCACGGGGTGGCGTGGCTCGTACAGCATCACTTCGACATCACCGGGTAAATTGAGCATCGTCGTAATTCCCCAGCCTTCGTCTCGAGGCTCGCCCGTGACGATGATGCCCTTCGCTCGCAGATCCCGGATTGTGCTCTCGATGTTGTCGCACATGAAAGTGAGCTGATGGCGGACGCCCGACTCGTATGTCGGGCCCTCGGCCGGATGCACGCCGAGTTCGGCGGGCGGCAGGCCAAAGATCAGCCACCCATCGCCGACGTCCACATAGCGCCAGCCGAACACGTTGCGGAACGTTGCGCGGAGTTCCTCGGCTTTCGGAGTGTAAAGCAGGACATGTGCACCAATGATCGCCATCGTGACCTCCCGTGCTGGCCCCAAACTGCCTGGCCGCTCGGCATGTTCTCATAAAAGACACCGTTTGCACTTTGCGTCGCTATCGCCCCGCCGATCCACGCCCGACACGTATTGTCAGATGCTACTCAGACCGGTCGCCTGCGTTGCCCTCGTCCTGTGCGCACCCCTTCCTGCGACTGCACAACGTGAGCTGCCAAAACCCCAGACCGGCTGGCCCTGCTCGGGGAAGGTAGATCCTTCGTACATCCGCTCGGCCGAAGCCACCGGTGGCAAGGTACTGCTATTCAAACCAACCGAAGTATCAGGGGCTGCCGACGACATGTCGGCCTCGAGGGACCACCGAGAAACCGTGATTCGCGCCGGCGGTCAGCTCAACGAAGGCGTGCACGACTTCGAAATTCCACTCGACTCGACGATCGAAAGCGCTTACTTCTTCATATCCGTCCAGTGCCTGCAATTCGTCACGATCATTCAGCCGTCGGGCGACGAGCTTCCGGTTGATGCTCCCGAGGTGACCTATCGCGCATACGATGCAATCCGCCTCTTCACCATCAAAGCGCCGAGCCCGGGGACGTGGAAGGTGAGGATGGCCGGGCGCGGCTTCTTTTCCCTGATCGTGAACGCGAAGGCGGACCTCGCGCTCACGGCCGTGTCATTTGTCAGAGACGGTGTGCCGATCGCGGGGCTGGCGCCACTTGGGGAATCAGTCCGGCTCGAGGCGACCATGAGCGGAGAGCCGCGTCAGGTTGAATTTCACTTCATCTCAATGCGTGCGGCGCTGCTCCAGACCGTCGAACTCGGGCTGGAGCAACAGGTGGACGCGCGCAGAACGTACGCGTCTGACGTCACCCTGCCCAGCACGGAGTTTCGAGTCCTGATGACCGGCATTGACCCGAATGGCTTTCCTTTCGAGCGCATTACTCAGCAACTATTTGTTGGCGACCGCTGAGTGTCGTTGCGACGGGTAACCCGCGGCGTCAGCTAGAGACGACGATTCGTCCAGTCCGATGCGGTCTCTCACGACCTGCACGCTGAACATCCACGCCTTCAACAGCTTCCTGTAACGCTCTTTGCCATAGCCAACCGGGCGCTGTTCTTGCCTCAACGCATGCCGGCCCTGGTTGAAACACCTGTTGGCGGCCTGACTTCCCGTTGACCGTCGCGGTCTCGCCAGGGCCTTTCGTGAGATCGGCGCGAGGCCCCAATTCCGGAGTTCTCGCGGCCCCGGAACTGTGATCTCAGGTCATTCACGAAGGAGGAAGCATGCGTCGATGTTTCTGGTGTGTCGCGGGCGCGTTGATGGTCCTGACTTTTGCTGTCCCCGTCCTCGCCCAGCGACCCGCGCCGGACGCCGGTTCACAGGCCGCCACGAGCCCACTCAACCTCAACGCTGCCACAGCCACCCAGCTCGAGTCGCTGCCCGGCATCGGGGCGAGAACGGCTGAGCGAATCATCGAATACCGCCAAAAGAATGGAGGCTTCAAGAAAATCGAGGAACTGATGAACGTCCGAGGTGTTGGAGAAAAGAGCTTTCTGAAGTTGAAACCGCTTATCACCGTGGTGCCCCCCAAAACCGAGGCTTCCGGTCAAGCCGCCCGCTGATTCCCACCCTTGGCAGGCGGGACGGCACCTGGTCCCGCCTGCTGTCTGCATGAACGAATGGGCATGTCTCGAGGGTACTCGCTGCTCGAATTGCTTGTCGCCATCACGCTACTCACCATTGTGAGCGGGATGGCTGTACCGATCATGTCGTCCGCGGTCGACCACGCGCGAGCTGCCGCTGCCGCACGGTACCTCGCTGGAAAACTTGCGTTAAGCCGCATGGATGCCGTGAAACGTTCGACTTATGTCGCGCTCCGCTTTGAAAACCGGGACGGCCGATATCATTTCCGAACCTATGTTGATGGCAATGGCGATGGCCTCCGAACCGCTGACGTGGCGCGCAACGTGGATCGTTCCACAGGGCCCGTTGGAGGCGTTGGAGTTTCACTTTCCAGGCGTGACGTTTGGGATAGCTGACGGGGTCTCGCCCGTCAGTCCTGACGAGGAACTCAATGGTGATCCCATTCGAATTGGGCGTTCGGAATTTCTGAGCTTCAGTCCACTTGGTTCCGCCACATCCGGCACGTTGTACATTCGGGGCCGACCCAAACATCAGTTTGCCGTTCGGATTCTTGGCGTCACCGGGCGTATCACCGTCCTGCGCTTCGACTTTCAAAATCGCCGGTGGATTGATTCTATGACGCTCCGCGAACGCCGAGCCTGTCCCCGCTCCGTTTGCTCGCAGCATGACACGTGGGCCGCGGCTCGCATCAGGCCGGGCCACGACGTTCAGGTACTCAATTTGTCGAGTCTGGGTGCGTTGATTCAGAGCACGACACGACTCGTACCGAACTCCCGCGTCGAGCTTCGTTTCGGCCGAAACGGGCAGGCGCGGACCATTCGTGCACGGATAGTCCGGTCCTATGTATGTGCCATCGACTCCGACGTGGTCTTTTATCGGTCTGCGGTCGCCTTCGATCAGATGCTCGAGTTGTCGACTATCTGTTCGCACGAGGTTGGGTAGGCACTACCCATGTGGACTCTGTGTGAAGCGAAGAGCGATGGGCACTTACTACCCACGCTGTGGCCGGCGCGCGGCCCAGCCCTGCCAAAATCCACACGCAGTGAAACGCGCGAATCCTTGCACGGGCTGGCACTGGGTTTGAAGGCCCGTTGTGACCGACACGACGTTGACTGCTTCGAGGTGATCGACCGATGACGATGACCAATTCTTCAGCTGAGCGTGATCAGAAACGCTCGCACTCGCGCCAAGTCGTCCTTCCGACCCAAGGGGCACCCGCATGTGGCGAGCGCATCTGCGGCCGGAGGACTCGGCACCTCTGGTGGGATCCAGTCCCGCGATGCGCGCTCTGCGGGCGCGTATCGAGCGTGTGGCCGTAACGGACTTTACCATCCTCATCGAAGGCGAAAGTGGCACCGGGAAAGAGCTCGTCGCCCGGTCAATTCACGACGTCAGCGGTCGTCGTCGGGGGCCGTTCGTGGCGGTGAATTGCGCGGCGCTTGTGGAGTCCTTGCTTGAGGCGGAGCTGTTCGGGATTGAAGAGCGAATCGCGACGGGTGTGCGCGGGCGCCGTGGCAAATTCGAACAAGCCGATGGCGGAACGCTGTTTCTGGACGAAGTGTCCGACCTTTCACCATCGGCTCAAGCGAAACTCCTCAGAGCAATACAAGATTTGGCGGTAGAACGAGTCGGCGGCAGTTCACCTCGCCGAGTCAACACACGGCTTGTCGCAGCCACAAACCAGAGTCTCACCACTCAGGCTCAGCGCGGAGCCTTCCGGGCCGACTTGTTCTACAGGTTAAGCGGGGTCGAGTTGCATGTGCCGCCATTGAGGAACCGCCGCGACGACATTCTCGAGCTGGCACGACACTTTTTGGCAAGGCACAAGCAGACGCGGCCCCTCGAACTATCGCTGGATGCTGCTGATGCGTTGCTCGCCTATGACTGGCCAGGGAACGTCCGGGAGCTCGAGCGCCTGATGGAAGGAGTTGTTGCGCTTGCGCAATCCGATTTGATCGGTCTCGATGACCTGCCTACCAGGCTGCGCGGCGAGTACCGGCGAGATTCTGTTGCCGTCGCTGGCCCAAGGAGACAGTTTGCGGGTGTGGGGTAGTCGCTACGCACGACTCGTCCTCGCGCGCTCAGGATACAACAAACGCCGGGCCTGCCAGGCTCTCGGCATCAGCTATCACACCTTGCAGGCGTATCTCCGGAACCCCCGGCACGAATCCAACCCTCCGTCCCGCATCACGGGCGGTGCAATGCTCAAGGCATGTCTTGACGTCGGGCGTCATCGTCATTCGACAAATGAGAAGGTCGAACCTGCGGTAACCCACATGGCGGGGCCTGCTCCGTAGGAAATGCAAGGCACGCCGCGGGCCTCGCGGCAATACTCGACTGGCGGGGGCAGGCGATTGGGAAGTCACGCGCTGGTCTTTGGGCGGGCGGAAGCCTGCTGGAAGACAGGGGCGCGTATGAATCGATCGAGTGCGTGGAGACATCTGGTGGTGGGGACAATCATGGTGTTGACCGGCGGCCTGGGGCAGGCCACAGCGGGTCCCGAAGTTGATGGGACCGTCAGATTGATTGGCCAACCGCAACACGACGACACATTGAATGCAACTTTCTCGTTGGGCATGACTGCCGACGGCGCGGCATGGAGCCGTGTCGAATCAGGGGATCTCACGGTGGACAAGTGGGCCACCGCTTCCGGCGACGCAACCATCGTATTGAACTATCGAAAGGACCGCGTCGCGTTCACGCTCAAAAGCAGTGGATACACCGTCTCTCGAGGAACGCGCTCGGCTCTGTTCTCACCAACTGACGCGTCTGAAGATCGACGCACCGCTTTCCGAACCCTTCTCGTGGGCTCGCCAGCAGTTCGTGCGTTTCGGGCGCTTACAGCGCGGATGGAACGTCGTGAGGGACCTGATACCACCGCCATGATCTCGGCCCTGGTGGATGGGGCGATTGTCGCCACACTCGATGGGGACGAGGGGGCTGTCGATCGGGTGGGTAGACGCTTTGCGCGTCGCATCCGTGCGGGCCAGCGGCTGGCGAGCGGTGCAATGTCCACGCAAAACGAGTTCAAGGATTGCGTAGGAATGTACGAGCGCGCGCTCATGTATTCGTGGGATGCGTACACGGGTTGCATTAACACATATTCATACTGGGACTACTTCTTGTTCGCCCCACTCTGCGCACTCGAATTTGGCGCACGGTCGCAACAGTACGCGTATCAATTCATTGCCTGCATGGCCATTCCAAGCTAATGAAACGAATCATTCAACTCGTCTTCCAAGTCTGTTGCAGGGTTTGCAATCGCAGCCGTACTCTTGGCGGTACTACTACCGCTTCTCATCCGCAGGTGGCTATCTGGAAATAGGTACGACGGCCGGATTGTGGATAGTTGGAATCGTGAGCCTCTTCTGCATCACGCTCGTGGTTTTCTGGCCGGGGAAGTCGCGTCGCGAATAAGTGCGACCGAATACGAGAGCCTGTGGGATTTCAGACGTTGTGAGGCCCGGGCTTGTGAACTGTCATGAGCCCGGGCTCATATCCCTTGCCGTCGCCATCCTCGGAAGTGTCCGATGGCCGCTTGAAGTGCCTGTTCTGGGTTGACTTCGAGATCCGGTGTGTCCGTTTCGCAAAGAAGTACGTCGCCAGGTACTGGACGATCTCCGACCTTGCCCCCGACGCATCTAACAACGGGCGTTCGGATTAGTGGGGCGACTGTTGCTTAATAGATACTTGGCGGGTACACAGGAGCAATCGCTAAATCGTCGCCATTCACAAAGCCGTCCAACGGTAGTGGCGGCCTTTCAGTTCGAATCCCAGTCACCCAGCTCACCCCTGGAACAATTTCGGCCGGTTCAAGACGCCACCGTTGCTGAGGCGTCCGTGGCGTCCCGTCAGGATACAGCTCCGTCCTGATCCAGTGGCGACGCCTGCCGGCGCGCTGGATGTGACCCCCACCCGCTGGAGTGGCCGGAAACCGGCGGCCCGCGCATACTGGAGGGGAGTAGCCGTCATGCCCTACGCGACGATTTCACACGGCGCACCCCGGAGGACGCGCACCCGAAGCCGTCGCGCGTGCCGCTCGGCGGCGGCCTGGCGCCTGGCCGGACGCGCGCTTCTGGCCTTGCGGGTCGCCCCATTGGCCATCCGGATCGTCGTCGGGACGGTTCTACTGGTGGCGGTCTGGGCGGCGGTGAACTGGATGGTGCAGGTGGCCCGCAAGCCGACCGAGGTATTCTTCCCGGTCAGCGGCTCACTCGTTAAGCCTCCAGCGCAGACCTGGCGGCAATACGGCCCGCTCTTCGCCAAGCACTCCACCGCGGTCATCACGCCGGAAGTGCTGGCCGCACTGGCCCAGGTGGAGGGCAGCGGCGACCCGATGGCACGAACCTATTGGCGGTGGCGACTCAGCTGGAACCCATTCGAGTTGTACCGGCCGGCCTCGAGCGCAGTCGGCATGTTTCAGATCACCGACGGCACCTTCGCCGAAGCCAGACGCTACTGCATCCATGAGCACATCGTAGTCGAGGACGGTCCCTGGCACGACCCGCGGTCGTGCTGGTTCAATGCGCTCTACACGCGCGTGGTGCCCGGGCACGCGGTGGAAATGACCGCAGCGCTGCTGGATCGCACGGTCGCGCGCACTCTCGGGCGCAACCGCATCGCCACCGCTTCGCTGCAGCAGCGGCAGGACCTCGCGGCAGTCATCCACCTGTGCGGGAGCGAGGCCGGCAACGCATACGCGCGTCGCGGGTTCCGGTTCAGACGCGGCCAGCGATGCGGCGACCACGACGCCCGCCGCTACGTGGCAGAGGTCAACGCGCTGAAGCGTCAGTTCGCGCGGCTCGCCGCGTCCGGCTGACCGCTGGGGGGCACGGGTTATCGTCTTAGCTGGGGATATCGAGCGAACGCGACGAGGCTTATCGACGGTTCTGGACAGATGTCTAGCGCTCTGCTCGCGCCTTCACCGCACGCAACCACGTACGTCGTAGCACGCCGCTGCCAGTGGCGATGACTCGCCAGTACCTGAGGAACGCGCGGCGCGAGTCCGGATCGGTCGTCCGCACACGCGTGATGGTCGTCACCCGCGACCCGCTGCCCTCTGGGTCGACGTGAAAGCTGAGCGTTGAGACGGCGAAGCCAGAGCGGTTGAAGGCCATGAACTGCTCACGACTCTGCACCGCGACGCGCTCTCCATCACGCAGCTTCCAGAATTTTCCGATCAGGCCGACGACGATCTCCCTGTCAGGCACGCGACCGAGAATCGCCGTGCTTGGCATGGACAGGAACGGTCGGTTCCACACGGCGTCATCGATGCGCCCGCCGCCGCCCACTCGCGCCGGAAGCGTCCGCACCCAGAGGAATGAACGCGCAAGCGCAGTCTCGCCCGGCGTCACTGAAAGAACGGCCGCATACACATTCGCCGGCTGTGCATCGACATGCGTCGAGTGAACCTCCTGCACGTCATAAGCGGGCATGATCGACTCGAGAAGCGCAGTCGACCCCGACTGTGGGAGATCGTCGGACGCGGCATACCACAGGAGTATCGCACCCGCGACAGCTAGAGTGGCCCCGCCGAGCAGTACCGCGCGCACCAAGTATTTGCGTCGAGGCACCGCTGATCCCTTCCTCGTGCAAGTGTAACGGATCCATCGAATGGACTCGCCGTCGCCCACTTTCCGAACCCTCGTGGTAGGGTAGGCGTACGGCAGCGGCTCCCGAATGAGCAGCGCGTCGAAACCAGAGGGGGACGACATGAAAGTCGTTGTAGATTTGAGCGTATGCAACCTCCACGGGCTCTGCGTGGACACAGCGCCTGAGGTGTTCCAGATGGGTGACGACGGTGCACTGCACGTGGTGAACGAAACGCCACCGGAGGATCTGCGCAAAAAGGTGAGCGCGGCGGTGCGGGAGTGTCCAACCGGAGCGATTTCAGTCGAAGAGTGACCTGCTCCCATGCTGCGCCGCATCGTCATCGTGGGCGCCTCGCTCGCGGGCCTGCGTGCGGCCGAAACGCTGCGCGACCGAGGCTTCGATGGTGAGCTCACGCTGATTGGCGACGAGCCACATCGCCCCTACGACCGACCGCCGCTCTCGAAACAGGTGCTCCAAGGCGCCTGGGAGCCGGAGCAGACCTTTTTCCGTAGGAAGGACGGGTACGACGCGCTCGCGCTCGACATGCGGCTTGGCGTGCGTGCGATGTCACTCGACGTCCGCGCCAGACGCGTCACGCTTGCCGATGGCACGTTCGCCGACTACGACCGTCTGATCATCGCGACAGGTGCGCGCGTCCGGACGCTCTCGGCCATTCGGCCACGAACAGGCCTGCTCGCCTTACGCGGTCTGGACGACGCGATCGTGCTGCGGCGGGCACTGATAGACGCGCCCCGTGTCGCGATCGTGGGCGCAGGGTTCATCGGCCTCGAGGTCGCCGCCTCCTGCCGCGCTCGCGGCCTGTCCGTCACCGTGATCGAGTCGCTTCCCGTCCCGTTTTCCCCAATCTTTGGGCGGACGTTCGGCGACATGGTCGCGGCCATGCATCGGGACCACGGCGTGGACCTTCGCACCGGGGTTGGCGTGACCGACGTCTTCGGCGAGTCGCGTGTCGCGGGGGTTGCGCTCTCCGACGGCTCACGGATCGAGGCCGATGTGGTGGTGGTCGGCGTCGGCGTCACTCCAAACACCGAATGGCTTGCCGGCAGCGGCCTCACGCTCGACAACGGTATCGTCTGCAACGGCTCCGGTGAAGCCGCACCAGATGTGTATGCAGCCGGCGACGTAGCCCGAATCGCAAACCAGTGGCACGGCGATTCACCGCGAATCGAGCACTGGACCAATGCGGTTGAGCAGGCAGTGCACGCCGCGGAGAACGCGCTCGCCGGCCCTGAGGCGTGCACGAGTTTCTCGTCCGTGCCGTACTTCTGGTCGGACCAGTACGACCGTAAAATTCAGTTCATCGGTCGGGCACGGCCGCACGACGAGATGGCGATCGTCGACGGGTCGCTCGCTGACCGACGGCTGACGGCGCTCTACCGGCGTGGCGATCGCGTGGTGGCGTGTCTCGCCGTGAATCAACCGCGCGCGTTGATGAAGTACAGGAAGTTGCTCGCCGCCGGCGCCTCGTGGGAAGCTGCCCTATCGGGAACGGCCGCTTCGTAGTCATCTCGTCGCACTTGCCACCTAACCACCAATCGGCTACCCGTCAAAACTACCTGGAGTTCGCGTCAGTTGCACGAGGCCGCAACCGGCTGCAGTCAGCGCGCCCGCATCTCGCGGTTAAGGAGCATGCCGGTCGCCTCGATGCGCTGCCCGACATAAGTCTTCAGGTTCAGCGTATGGGTCCCGTCCACGAGCTGGATCGATGACGGGCGCCTCCTGAGAAAACCGGACTTCCAGCTGCGCGACTTCGGAACATTCCCGCCGGCGGTCTCCTTCAGCCAGAATGTCGCGTCATCAAGCTCGAGACACCCCGTGATCGTTACGGGTGCCACATTCTGGACATCGTCTGTCGTCGAAGATTCCAGCTCTGCCGTCCTCTGCGTCGACTCCTCTGCCGAAGCCTTCGGTGTCAGTTCCGGGACCGGTGCCTTGGGGCTAGATTCCACCGCCACGGCCTCCACCGGTTCGACCGCGGGTGCCTTCACCGGCGATGCGTTCGTGGTAGGGGTCTTGGCCGCCGCAGCCCTCTCGGGCGCCGTTGACACGACGGCCTTCGTCGTTTCGAGTTGCGTGGCCATCGCCGCGTTTTCCGGCGGCGCGGTTGCTTCCGTCCGGGTGTTTACTCTCGCGACATCCGTCCGGTGAGCCTGGCGTGTCGCGATCAGTGCTGCGACGCCTATGACACAAATCCCCACGAACAGGAGTGCCCGCCGGTTTATCCGTGACGGTACGGGCATCGGTTTCCTCGCGCCCGCAGAATGCTCCGGTCGAATCGTTCGCGGCGGTTTCTTTGCCCTCACGCGACATCCTCCTGAAGGTTCTTGGTGTCTGGGTCTCCAGTTAGCAAATGCGGTGCCCGCGCAAATTGCTGATCGTCGTTCGTAACCCACTGTGGAATTGCGGGAAGGTGCCATAGCTTAGGATCGGCCGTCGCCAGCGGCTCACGATAGAACACTCAATTCCGTGATCGTGATCCTGAATCTCAACCTACGAGCCGCACAGCTTGCGACACGGGTTCGAAGCAGCGATACATGCACCTGAGTCCGTCAGCAGGGGAAGGTGCGGTTCTTCGATCGCCAAACGAACGGCGCTAGCGTCAGCCGTAGCTCTATCGTGGCAACGGATCAGACGTCGGTGGGTAATGTGAATGAGTAGAACAACATAGCTGGTTGCTAGGAGGGCGCGAACGGTCCATTTTGTTTCCACGCTGGATTGGCTGCCTAACGCACCTTATCGTCGCCATCCTCGGAAGTGTCCGATGGCCGCTTGAAGTGCCTGTTCTGGATTCACCTCGAGATCCGGCGTGATGCCTTCCACTTCCCAGGTCTTGCCGGTGCGAGGATCGTGCCGAGCGACCGACCGAGAACAGCATCTGGAAACCGGCCGGAAGCAGAGGAAAGCCCATCACGAAGTGACCGCCGCCGCCGGTTTTCTCTCCAACGACCGTGGCTCGGCCGGGACCGCGCAGGGCGACGGTGAATGCCTCGGCCGCGGAGAACGTGCGCCGGCTCGTCAGGATGTACACGGGAATGTCGGGAACACGCTGACCGGGGACCTCGTCCAGCGTCCAGCGCTCGATGGGCTTGGACGAGGCGCGTGTGACCTGGCCGAGGATGTGTGTCCGTTTCGCAAAGAAGTACATCGCCAGGTGCTGGACGATCTCGACGTTGCCCCCGACGCACAGGCGAAGATCGATCAGGAGGGCAGCCGAGTCTTTCACGGCCGCCATTGCCGCATCGAGTTCCGGCGTCATTCCGACAAAGTGCCGGATGTCGAGATAGCCGATCTTGCCCGGGAGCATTTGGGCCCGGGCTATCATGGGACCTTCGACACTGGAAAACTGGACGGGTGCCACCGCGCCTTGGCGATACCAGATCCACAGATGGCGATCGCGCGTCTCGCGCTGAAGCACGTCGGTGACCGCGGCCGCAAACGCTTCGGGTTCGCTCAGCGAATCGAATTCGCCACGCGCCAGCCGGGCGCGCAGGTCCGCCGCCAGCCGTTTCCGACGTCTTCGTAGAGATACCGGTCGGCCAGCGCCGTGGAGAGCGCATCGATGACCTCGGCACGCTGGTTTCCGCCGAACTGCAAACAGGAACACGCTGGCCAGTGCGAAAAAGAAGTCGGCTCATGACAGTCCTTTGCAGCGTTTGACGAAGTCCGCATGGAAATGGTGGTCGGGGCACGTCCCGATAAGAAAGGGTACGAAATAAGTAGGTTCTAGTGGGCGAAAGAATGGAGGCCTCGAAGCAGATCAAAATTGAGGACCGGTACCGATTGAGTGCGCACGCAGTCATCACAGACGAGCCGGAATCGGGTGCTGCTGGTTCAAGCCACATACGGTGATCGGGCCTGGGGCTTACCTGGTGGTGCGGTAGATCCAGGCGAAACCCTGCACGAGACGCTCATCGGGAATAGCGTGAGGAGCTGGGGTGTTCCGTCAACGTGCTGTATCTGAGCGGAATCTACCTTCGCTTCTGCAATCGATGCCCATGTCGCCATTTTTCGCTGTGAGCTTCCCGACGAGGCCCTCGTCACGCTCAGCCCGGAGCACGCTGATTATCGTTATTTCAGTCTCCGAGGAACTGACGCCAATCCAGCGAAGACGCGTGGAGGACTGCCTGGGTTTCGATGGATGTGCGCGAAGCCATCGATTCTGAACCCGCGAGCCGTTGCCATCTTCGACGTCAGCCACATGGGCGAAATCACGATAGGGTCCCGTTCGGTATGTCCGTCGGGCGCCGTCCAGACACCATGGCACGCTCGGACGAACAGCGGCCTAACGGCGAGCGCCGGATTTCGCTTTCGACGCCGTAGTTTTCTTTGCGCCGACGCCGGCCGTCGCCATTTATTTCTCTTTTTCATCTGAATGGGCGGCATCGGCCGCGTCCTGGTTGATGCCACCTTCCGCGACCGGACAACGTCTCGTCGGCGGCTTTCTCTTCGTCGAGCGTTTGCTGCAGAAGGTTTGCCGCTTCCGTAGTGACCCAGGGCGCGCGCCCAAGCGACCAAACGTCCCATACACCGCCATCTCGTAGTGTTCAGCCCGCTGGCCTGCTGCAATCAGGCAGGCATCCATGGTCGCTCTCGTCGAAGTCCTCTTCCATGATCGACTTGCCTTCTTCGATGATGCCCGCGATGCCATCGCAGTGTTTCCCTCGGCTCTTTTCATCAAGCGCTTCGAACACCTCCTCCAGGCGTGCGATCTGACTCTCCGTCTCCTTGAGATGCGCTTGGAAGGCCTCGCGGAGCTTCGGGGCGCTCGCCGCGTTCGCCAGCTTCGGCAGCGCCTTGGTAAGCTGCCGTTCGGCGTCGTAGGTGTCTCGGAGCTCATCGATGAATGCGTCGTGCAGCGTTCCCTCTTCTGCCATGGTGAAGTCTCCTTATTTAGGCGTCTGAACACCACGTGCTGTTCGCCCGGCGGATCATTTTCCCGCGCGAAATGGCGGTGCTTGGCGATTGCGGCGATAAACGTGTCGGCCAGGTTTTTCGATGCTGTGTCCTCGACGATGACACCGCGGTCTGGCTGGCCGTCCGGGAGCGAGGGGGCGATGCCGCAGGCCTCCAGCAGTTGTTCGCCCTCGCCGAGCGCCAGCACCGGTTTACAGTGGGGCGATCTGATCCTTGATGAACTCGAGTGTTCGTCCGTCCTCCCGCAGACGACCAACGGCATCGGCACCGCTCGGCAGGACCACCGCGTCAAGTACCAAGACTGACGGGGCTGCCTCCAGACTGACGTCGACCTCAATCGCGTCACCCGACGTCGGCTCTACCAATCCGAGCGTGGAGGAGACGAATCGCGGCACTGCGCCTTCCGTGGTCAACCAATCGGCAAGCGCGACCAAGCCCGCGCCATCGCACCCATCCGCGACCAAAATCGCGATTCGTCGAGTGCGGATGCTGCCATCGCCAGGTCGGAGCGAACAAGGACAATGCGGACGAGGCCGAGACTTCCGGTGTGACGTCGCGCGTTAACGCCTTCGGCATCGGCGTTGGCATCTCGCGCAGGCCGAGCCCCGCTGCGACAGCCTTCGCGAGCTCAGCATTGACGTTCATCAAGCCGGATACCATCCGTTCGCGGACCGCGGGCGTCTGCACTCGTGACAACTCGAAACGGAAGGCGTTGATGATGTGCTGCTTCTCGACGTCCGTTTGACTGTTCCAAAACAGCGCGGCTTGCGTGTAGTGATCGGCAACACCACGAAAATCGAGCGAGTTGCCATCGATGCGACCTGCTTCGAAGTCGAGCTTTCCGGTTCCCTTCACCGCATAGTTGATCGTGTTGGTCCCAAAAATGCCGCCGAGCCGGAGCTCGAGCGGAAAATCCTGCTCCGGTGCGAGGTCACTCGCCTCGACCGTGATGGCTGCAAGCTGCCAGCTGGAATTGGCGGACTCGTCGCGGTAGATCGATCGGGCCACGCTCAAGATCCAAAGAGCCGATGTACCAGCTAGGGACTCGCCTCCTCCGGCGTGCCCGTGGCAGGCACAGGCTCGGCGAACGGCTTCGACCAATTGGATTCGCCGTCGGCACGAGCTACAAGTCGCGCGGTCGCCTCCGAGATCTCGACCGCCTCGAGTCGCGTCATGCCGAATACGCTGAGCCAGGGCAATGTTAGGCGCGCCCGGCCGATCTCCAGCAACGGCTTGCCGCTGAATCCCGGAGGCTGCGCAATCGCGATGCCGCCTATGTCTACCGAGGGTTGCGGCAGGAACCCGATGCGGAGCTTTTCGACCGTCGCCGGCAGGCCGGCCGCCTCGCTGATCCATCCGGCAACCACGCCGCGCGCCAGTTGCGTGCGCGCGCCAATCCACAGAACGCCAATGGCCGCCACCGCGACGAGCGCGATGACGGCGGAAAGAAGATACAGGAGGCGCTTTCGCTGCATGAATCCGGTGGCCCTCGGGGAACCACCGGATTCTATATCAGCGGTCGCAAATGGTTATTTCGCCCGACAGTGTCTGGAGCTCCACGCGCGCGCCGCCCTTGCCCTGGGTAAAGTTGAGCTCGCTGCCCGGCGTGTACTTGCTGGTGTCGCGCGGCTTCTGGCCGAAGCAGTTCTCGATACTGCCGCTGAAGGACTCGATGTCGAAGTCGGCATTGACCGGCGGCTTGATCTTCAACGCGATCGTCCCGCTGACAGACTCCATTTCGACCTGCGCCGTCGCCGTCAACTCCGCGCTGACGTCGATCTCACCCCCGATACGGTACTCACTTCGATCCGTTCGGCCTGCGTAATCGACGCCTGGATCTCTCCGCTGACCACTTCGCCCGTGTAGCTGCCGCGAATGCCAGTGACTGTGCTCGAGCCACTTACGTTCTCGGTCGTGACTACGGCCTTCCCGCCATTGCCCGTAATCGTGATCTCGCCGGAAACCGCGGTGGCCGTCACGGGCGCATCGAAAGCCTGCGTCCCGACCTCGCCGCTCACCGTTTGCAGGTTCTGGTCACCGCGAACGCCGGTGATGGTGATTTCCGCGCTGACCGTGTCGACGATGAGGCGCGCGCCTTTCGGGACGTGAAGCGTCAGGTAGGCGTCGTCCTCGTCGTTGTGGTACTTGCCGCTGGGCCGGTCGACCTCGATGCGCACCATGCGCTCGGTCGCTTCGAATTCGAGCTCGTCCTTGCTGCTCTCGAGCTCGGCGACGAGCTGGAGTTCATTGCGATCCCAAGCGATCACCTCGACGCTGCCCTGCACGTTCGAGACTTCGACTGTGGCGTTGGACGCGACGGTCACCTTCTTCGTGATCGTCTCGGCGCTCACCGCCGGGGTGGCAGCGGCAGCCAGTATCGCGGCCGCCAGCACAGTGTTCCGCATGCTCATCTCAAGTTCTCCTCATGAGGCCATCACTCGAGGTGATGACCGTCGAATACAACTGCAATTCTTGTTTATAGGCGCCAACCAGGAGGCTCTTCAGCATCCCGCTCGCCGGGTCCTTCGCAAGCGCCGCATCGATTTCGTTCGCCGCCGTCTGGATGATCGCGAGGTTCTTCTGGATCGCCACGCGAGTTTCCGGCCTCAGCTCGTCGAATTTTTCCGGAACCGGGCCAGCAGCTCGTCGCGTGCGACGATTTCCTTCGACGTCAGTCCCGAGTTTGGGCCCGTAACTTGACGGGAATCGCGGTGATAGCGCTCGTCGTCGTGACCGCGACAGGCAGCGGCACTACGGTACCGGTGTCGCGCATCGGCCCCAGGTCAGCAAGGCCGAAACCGAAGCGACCAGGAATCCCGCGACGAGTGCGGCCGGCCAGCCGTAGCTGCGCGAGCGCGCCTGCTGCGGCTCGCCTGCGATGCGCGCGGCGATCGAAGGCCAGAGGTCCCGCGCCGGCGCAACATCCTTCGGCAGCTCCGCAGCCTTTGCGAGCAGCGGATCCGGGGGTTCGTTTCGCGGCCCGAATGGAATCGTGTTCATGTCGCGCTCTCCGAGGCCATGCGCCCGCGCATCAGGTGACGCGCGCGATGCAGCTGGGCCTTGCAGGTGCCGACCAGCGACGCCGAGCATCGTCGCGGCTTCCTCGTGGCTGTAGCCGTAGATTCCGTGCAGCACCGACGATGTCACGCGCGCCCGGCGGCAGCGCCGCGATTGCCCGCTCGATGTCGATCGGTGTCGCGTCGTCCATCGTGTTTTCCGCCTCGAAATCCATCTGCTCTCCAGCCTCGTCCGTCATGCTGACTTCGTTCCTGCCCTGCGGGCTCCGTCTTTTCGCAAGCACCGCATTCACTGCGATCCGGTACAGCCAGGTTGCGAAGCTGCTCCTGCCCTCTCATAGCCGGGGAGGCTTCTCCAGGCACTCACGAAAGTGTCCTGGGTCAGGTCCTCCGCCGACTCGGGCTACCCGGTCATCCGCAGGCAAAGCCCGTAAACCCGGCCGACATGCTGGCGATACAGGTCCTCGAAGGGGCACATGACGCCCCGGCAGGCCCGCGTCACGAGGTCGGCGCTCGATTCCACTTCAGTCGCCAGATTCGTCACCTGCCGCATCCGATCCTTAGTC
>CAWBPA010000016.1:0-300223 GCA_963790545.1 Vicinamibacterales bacterium | reverse complement strand
TTCGGCATGGACATTCTGCGTGGAAGCGCCATGACGAGTCCGGCGGGGCTCGTGCTCGACATCTTCCAGTTCACCGACCATGAAGGTTTCTTCCGCCTCAACCCGGACGCCACGCCACAGTTTGAAAAACTCCTGCAGGATGTCGTCGCCGGACGTCAGGACGTGACGGAGCTGCTCCAGCGCAAGGAGAGCGGTTTCCGACACCGGCGCGGCCCGCGGAGGGTTTCACCTGTCGTCAACTTCGACAATGAGCATTCGCAGCGCTATACCGTGCTCGAAATCGTCGCGCAGGATGCGCTCGGCCTGCTCTATCGGATCAGCCGCGTCATCTCGCGGCATGGCTGCGACGTGGATCTCGTGTTGATTTCGACGGAAGGCAACAAGGCCATCGACGTCTTCCATCTCACCAAGGCGGCGGCCAAGCTGTCCGAGCCCGCCCAGATGGCGCTGAAGGAGGATCTGGAACGTATGCTGGAGGAGGGCTATGAAACTCATTAAGGCCATTGTCCGCCCAAACAAAGTGGACGACATCAAGGACGCGCTGGGGAAGGTGAACATTTCAGGCATGACCGTGACCGAGGTGCGAGGCCACGGCCGGCAGAAAGGACACACGGCGATCTATCGGGGCAAGGAATACAACGTGAGCCTGCTGCCGAAGATGGAGGTCGAAGTCGTCGTGAACGATGAACTGGTCGATTCTGCCATTCAGGCAATCATGGGAGCCGCGCGGACGGGCGAGATTGGCGACGGGCGCGTGTTTGTCATTCCGGTGGAGCACGGCTATAACATTCGCACCGGCGAACGGGACGTCGTGTAATCGTGGGCGGAAGCGTAGTGAGAGTGGACGGCGTAGCGCGCACGCTGTCAGCGTGCGCGACATGAGGCGGAGGGCCATGGCCCGAAAACGACAATCGGCACACAAGGCTCAGCGCAAGGCACCGGAGCGGCGACCAGCCGAACGCCAGCCGTTGAGCACTACCAGACGAGATGGAGGCGGGATGAAACCCAACGACGTAATGTCCCTGATCAAGGAGAAGAAAGTACAGGCGATCGACCTGCGCTTCATCGACCTGCCCGGGCTGTGGCAACACTTCTCGGTCACGTCGAAAGAATTTTCGGCCGATGTCTTTGAGGAAGGCATCGGCTTCGACGGGTCGAGCATCCGGGGCTTTCAGGCCATCCAGGAAAGCGACATGCTCCTGTTTCCTGACCCGGCCAGCGCGTTTCTCGATCCATTTACGGCACACCCCACGCTCGTGATGATCTGCAACGTGAAGGATCCGGTCACTGGCGAATCCTACACGCGCGATCCACGCTATATCGCCACCAAAGCAGAGAGCTATCTGAAGTCGAGCGGTCTGGCCGACACTGCGTACTTCGGCCCCGAGCCGGAATTCTTCGTCTTCGACGACGTCCGGTTCGATCAGCTCGTACAACTACGGGTTCTTCTACCTCGACTCCGAAGAGGGCTTCTGGAACGCCGGCAAGCAGCAGGAGGGCAAGGCAAATCTCGGCTACAAGGTTCGATACAAGGAAGGCTATTTCCCCGTCCCGCCGATGGACACCCTGCAGGATATCCGGACGGAAATGTGCCTGACGATGGAGCAGGTTGGCATTGACGTCGAAGTGCACCACCATGAAGTGGCGACCGCGGGTCAGTGCGAAATCGACATGCGCTTCGACTCGCTCAAGAGCATGGGCGACAAGTTGCTGAAGTACAAGTACGTCGTCAAGAACGTCGCGCGCAAGCACGGCAAGACCGCGACCTTGATGCCGAAGCCCCTCTTCATGGACAACGGGTCGGGCATGCACGTGCACCAGAGTCTCTGGAAGGGCAACAAGAATCTGTTTTTCGAAGGTGGGACGTATGCCGACCTGAGCAAGATGGCGCTGTACTACATTGGCGGCATCCTGAAGCACGCCCCAGCGCTGCTCGCGTTCTGCGCGCCCACGACCAACTCGTATCGCCGCCTGGTTCCGGGCTACGAGGCGCCGATCAATCTCATTTACTCGCAGCGGAATCGAAGCGCGGCCGTTCGTATTCCTGCGTACTCGCGCAGCGAGAAGTCCAAGCGCGTCGAGGTGAGGTTCCCGGATCCGTCGTGCAACGGGTACCTGGCGTTCAGCGCGATGTTGATGGCCGGGCTCGACGGCATCCAGAACAAGATCGTGCCGCCTGGGCCGATGGACAAGGATCTGTACGATCTCGAGCCTGAAGACCTGGCGAAGGTGGCGAAAGCGCCCGGCAGCCTCGAAGAAGTGCTTGACGCGCTCGAGAAGGATCACAGCTTCCTGTTGAAGGGGGACGTCTTCACCAAGGACGTCATCGACGTGTGGATCGAGTACAAGCGTCTCAAGGAAGTCGACGCGATTCGACTGCGGCCGCATCCCTGGGATACGCGTTGTACTACGACATCTAGGAACTGACGCTCTCGGGAATCGGGATTCGGGGTTGGGGAATCGGGGTTGGGGATTGCATTCTCCCCGATCACCCAATCCCGATTTGCGAATCCCGAATCCCGATCCCCGAATCCCGAGTCCCCAATCCCGAATCCCGAGTGGTGCGGTGATCTCTCCCTCCGATCTTTTCCTCTCTCCTGATCTCAACGAGGAACACGCGCGCGAATATCTGCAGACGTTCGGGTTTCGCGACCCTGCTGCGGCGGATGAGCATCTGCAGGCGATGGCCGATGAGCCCCCGGCGCGTGAGGTGCTGGCGGAACTCGCCGAGCCGCTGCTCGATGCACTCCGTCGAGCCCCCGATCCCGACGCGGCGCTCGTCGGGTTTTCGCGCTACATGGCGACGCGCTACCCGAAGGCCATGTTTCTGCGGTACCTCATCGACGATCCGCGGGCCCTCGGGCTGCTGATTGAGGTCCTCGGAACCTCTCCGTTCCTGAGTGAAATTCTGATTCGCAACCCGGAGTACGTGCATTGGCTGGTCAGTCAGGTCGACCGGAGTCCACCGGACGCGACCGACCTGCTCGAAGAGAGTGACGAGCTCATCGACAGGGTACAGGACGAAGTGGGCCATCTCGATGCTCTCAAACGATTCAAACGCCGGGAGCTCCTGCGCATTGCGGCGCGCGACATTCTCGGACGCGAAACGCTCGAGTCAGCCACCGAGCAGCTCTCCGACCTGGCAGACGTCATGACCAGTCAGGTTCTGCGCATCGTGGAGCGCACGGTCCTTGCCAGCGCCGGCCTCGATCGACGGCCCGGGGCCTTCGTCGTTCTTGGCATGGGCAAGCTCGGCGGCCGCGAGCTGAACTACAGCTCCGACATCGATCTCATTTTCGTGTACGAGCCCGACGATGAACGGGATCAGGCAGCGCACATGCTGTTTCAAAAGCTTGGCCGTGCGTTGTTCACGGCCATGACCGAGTTCACCGACGAGGGCTACGTCTACCGGGTGGACTTGCGCCTTCGGCCGATGGGCAGGCGCGGGAACATTGCGTACTCGCTGCGAGAGCACGTGCAGTACTACGACACGTGGGGAGAAACGTTCGAGCGGTTTGCGCTCATCAAGGCCCGACCTGTTGCCGGCGATCGCGCGCTCGGGCAGCGGTTCCTCGAGCTCGTGCAGCCGTTCGTCTACCGAAAGTACCTCGACCATGCGGCGCTGGAAGAGATCTTCCGCTACAAGGAGCGGGCGGAGAAGTCGCACGGTGACGTGGATCGCGACGTCAAGGTCGGTCCCGGAGGCATTCGCGAGATCGAGTTGTTTGCGCAGGCTCTGCAGCTGACCTATGGCGCCGAATATCCCGTCGTGCGCGAAGCCAACACCCTCGCCGCGCTGCGGGCGCTCTTGGCAGCCGGGCTCATCGGGGAGCAAATCAGAGACGATCTGTCTCGTGCCTACGTGCTGTTGCGGACGGTCGAGCATCGACTGCAAATCGTCCACGAACAACAGACCCATGCCCTCGCACGCGTCGAGCGCGAGCTCGAGATCTGCGCGCGCCGTCTGGGCTTTGCCCATGCGGAGGCGCTCCAGGCGGAGTTGAAGATCCACAGAGATCGCGTGCACGAAATTTACGGGCTGATATTCGAGCGCCGCGCCGGCACATTCGACTACGAGAGTCGCCAGATTTTCCGGATTCTCGGTGGAGAGGCGTCGCAGGCCGAGGCGGTCGAGTTTCTGCGCGGGCACCACTTGACCGATCCCACCACGGCGCTCGACGTGATTCGTGCGCTCGACCAGGCCACATCGCTGTCGCCGTCACGGTCGATGGCGCGCAACGTCCTGGCGAACCTGCTGGCGACCTTGCTGGACCGGCTCGGGCAGTGCGCGCGCCCGGACCAGGTGCTGATTCGGCTGGAGCAGGTGACCGAGCGGACCGGGGCGGCCGCATCCTTCTATCGGACCCTTCTCGAAAACGACGCGCTCAGGAACCTGCTCGTTTCGACGCTCGATTTGGGCAACCTGCCCGCAGCCCGGCTCATCCGCTATCCGGAGCTGCTCGACTCGATGCTTCTGACGCTCCCGAGCCTCGACCATCTGCGGGCGCGATACAAATCGGCGCTGGCGCGGGTCGATCCCGATGAGCGGCGCAATCAGATTCGGCGGTTCAAAGCGATCGAGGAGTTCAAAATTCTGGTCGACGCGGTCAGCGATGGCTCGCTGACCGATCTCCAGCAGAGGCTGTCGTTGCTCGCGGACATCTGCGTGGAGCATGCGGCGCATTGGTCGACGCCACCCGACCACAGCCGTGCTGAGTGGGCGATCGTGGCCCTCGGTAAACTTGGCGGTCGCGAGCTGACGGTGCACTCCGACCTCGACCTGGTTGTGATTTATCGAGGTGACCCCAGCGATGGGCGAACGTTCCTCGGATTGCAGCGGTTCGTCGAGGAGCTCGAGCGGTGTCTCGAAGAACCCACCGACGAAGGCGTGGCCTATCACATTGACACCCGGTTGCGACCTGAAGGGAAGAAGGGGGCCCTGGCCATGCCCCTGGACAACTTCCTGCGCTATCTCGACTCGCGAGCCGAGATCTGGGAGCGTCTGGCTTGGACGCGTTGCCGGATTCTGGCCGGCTCCGAGAAGCTGGGTCGAGAGGTTGAAACCGCTGTCCAGAAGTTCGTGTACGGTCCGTGGGATCCGCGCGTGCCGAAGTACATGAGGGACATTCGGCGACGCATGGAGCGCGAGCTGGGAGGCCGCTCGGGCAGACAGCTCGAGTTCAAGATTGGACGGGGCGGCCTTGCGGACATCGACTTCATGTTGCAGATGGTTCAGATCCATGAAGGACGCTCGCGACCCGATTTTCGGCTGGCGGGGACACGTCAATTGCTCGAACAACTTCCTGACTCCCCGTTTCTTTCAGCAGCGGAAGCAGGACAACTGCGGCGGGCGTACGGATTTCTCCGGAGCGTCGAAACATTCGCGCGCATCGATGCCGATACGAATCTCAGCGCAGTCCCCGCCGACCCCGATATCCTCGATGCCCTGGGCCGTCGGTTACAGCTGGGCGAGCCGCCTGGCGAAAGCCTGCGCAAGACCTACGAGGGTGAAACCGATATCGTACGGGCCATCTATGAGTCGGTGATCTCACGGCTGCAGAAGACTTGAGGTAACGGATTTGGTTGGAGCCGCCGGCTTCGTCCCGGGACGAGACGCGGATATTACGGATCTAGGCGGATGGCGACCGGCAGCCTGGCCGGAGGCCAGGCTCGTGGAAGGGTGCACGGTTGAAGGATAAGAGCGTGGATTGCTTCCGGGGGGACGCTCTTATCCTTCAACCGTGCACCCTTCCACGCGCGTCCGCGACGCGGCCGGTCGCGAACCGGGCCGGCGCGGTTCCGTTTGAATCCGCGAAGATCCGCGTCCCGTGATGATGTCTGGGCTCGAGGCTCAAGCCTTATACTCAGGCCGTGAGCCGCCCGGTGTTTGACGTTGTTGGCGTTGGTTCCAACTCGGTTGACCACGTGCTCGTGCTTCCCGACGGGCCGTCCTCGCTTCTGACCTCCGCCAAAATCACGCTTCGCGCTCAAAGCATCCGTTGCGGTGGGCAGACGGCAACCACGGTGGGAGCGTGCCGAGCTCTCGGATTGCGCAGCAAGTACATCGGCGTCGTCGGCCGCGACGACAATGGACGGCGCGTGCGTGACGCGCTCGCTGGATGCGGAATCGACGTCACGGACATCGTCGAACACGAGGCTGCGACCCAGACCGCAACGATTCTCATCCATCCGGAGACTGGAACGAGGATTGTCCTGTCCGACCGCGACCCGCGTCTCACGTTGCGCCCCGATGAGCTGCCGGCCGGGGTCTTTGCCGGGGCGCAGCTCGTGCACGTAGATGATGTGGATGTCGCTGTGGCGATTCACGCCGCGCGGGCTGCACAGAGCCTTGGTGTCCCGGTGACGAGCGACATCGACCATGTGTCGGAGCGGACCGATGAACTGCTGGCGGCCGTGACGTTTCCAATCTTCGCGGAAGAGGTGCCGAAGGCACTCACGGGTATGACAGACGTCGAGGGAGCGCTCAGAAAGCTTCGGCAACGACACGCCGGCGTGTTGTGCGTGACGGTCGGCGAGCATGGCGCGTTGGCACTGGATGGCGATCGCCTCCACCATCAACCCGCGTTTCCCGTCGAAGTGTGCGACACAACCGGCGCCGGCGATGTGTTTCGGGCCGGGTTCATCTACGGTCTGCGGCAGGCCTGGCCGCTGCCACGGATTCTCCAATTCGCAGCTGCCGCCGCCGCGGTCAGCTGTACTCGTCTGGGCGCGCTCGATAGCGTGCCGTTGATCGAGGACGTGGAGGGTGTACTTGCCGGGCAGCGGAGCGGCGCAGCGGGAACGGACTAGAATCGTATAGTGGCACGACACACTAAATGATGCGCATCGCACTGGCCCAGCTCAACTTTACGGTTGGCGCATTTGACGCGAACTTCGCGCGGATGCGGGATGCGGTCGCACGGGCGCGCCGCGATCGCGCCGACCTGGTCGTGTTCTCCGAGCTGGCGGCCACGGGCTACCCGCCACGCGACCTGCTTCAGCGTACCGGGTTCGTCGATGCCAACCTGGCGCTTGTGGATCAGCTGGCCCGTCTCTCGGACGACCGGTTGGGAATCCTCGTCGGTTTTGTCGATCGCAATCCGGGCACGGACGGCAAGGAGCTATATAACGCGGCGGCGCTCTGCCATCAGGGTCGGGTCATCGATCGACGGCACAAATGCCTGCTCCCGAGCTACGACGTCTTCGACGAAGACCGTTACTTCGAGCCGGCGCGCAGTGTCGCACCGGTCGAGTTTCGTGGCGTCAAGCTCGGCGTCCACATCTGCGAGGATGTGTGGAACGATCCCGAATTATGGCCTCGACGCCTCTACCATCGTGAGCCAGTGGACGAACTGGCTGCCCAGGGCGCGCAGCTGTTCATCAACTTGTCGTCGAGCCCTTTTGACCTGCGCAAGGCGGAGGTTCGCCGTCGGCTCGTCCGTCACGAGGCCCGGCAGCACGGACGGTACTTCTTCTACGTCAATCAGGTCGGCGGCAACGATGAGTTGGTCTTCGATGGCCACTCGCTCGGAATCGATCCGGCCGGAGAAGTGGTGCTGCGCGCCCGAGATTTCGAAGAGGACTTTCTCGTCTACGAAGTACCCGATACCTCACTCGCGGCCTCGTCGGCCACCCGCGGGGCGCCAGGCGTACTGAGGGACGTCAGTCAGACCAGCACCGAGGATGTCTGGAAAGCCCTCGTTCTCGGATTGCGTGACTACGTGCAGAAGTGCGGGTTTTCGAAGGCCGTCCTCGGCGTGTCAGGCGGAATCGACTCCGCGCTGACAGCCTGTCTGGCGGCCGAGGCGCTCGGCCGCGATCACCTGATTGTGGTCTCGATGCCGACGCGTTATTCGTCCGATCACAGCCTCAGCGACGCTCGCGCCCTCGCCGAGAATCTCGGCGTCCGTCATCAAATCATCGAAATAGACGAGGTGTTTCAGAGTTATCTGGAGGCGCTGGCCCCGACGTTTGTCGGGCTGAAGCCGGATGTGACGGAAGAGAACATTCAGGCGCGCGTCCGTGGGACGGTGCTGATGGCGCTGTCCAACAAGCTCGGGGCGATCCTGCTGAGCACCGGCAACAAATCCGAGCTGGCGGTTGGCTACTGTACGTTGTATGGCGACATGGCCGGCGGCCTTGCCGTGCTGAACGACGTGCCCAAGACGCTCGTCTACGACCTGGCCCGCTTTGCGAATCGCACGCGTCTCGTCATTCCGGAGTCGACGATCCTGAAAGCCGCCAAGCGCCGAGCTCCGGCCGAATCAGCGCGATACCGACTCGCTGCCCCCGTATGATGTGCTCGACCCGATTATCGAAGCGTACGTCGAGCGGAATCTTTCACCTGAGGCCATCGTCCGCGAAGGCCACGATTCCGCAATCGTTACGCGTGTGACCCGCATGATTGACGCCAACGAGTACAAGCGGCGTCAGGCTGCCCCGGGGATCAAGATCACCTCGAAGGCCTTTGGCGTGGGCAGGAGATTCCCGATCGCGGCGAAATATTTAGGAGCAGAGTACAGAAGACAGAATACAGAAGACAGAATCAGAATCAGCACGCGAGAATCCTCGTGTCGCATTCTGAATTCTGTCTTCTGATTCTGAATTCTGTCTTCTTCTTTTCATCCCCTATAGACCACCCGCCAAATCTTTCCCTTTATCAGATCGGAGATGTAAATCGATCCATCGGGTGCCTGAGCGAGCCCGGCCGGGCGGGCCTTTGCCTCTTCTCGCTTGACGAAAGTCGGCATGCCGGCAAAGCCATCCGCAAATACCTCGTGCGCGCCCGACGCTTTGGGGCCGCTGAACGGTTGAAATACGACTTTATAGCCGCCGGCGGGTTCCGGATCGCGGTTCCACGATCCCTGGAACGCGATGAAGGCGCCGCCTTGATATTTTGCAGGGAACTGCGAGCCCGAATAGAACATCAGCGCGCCTGGCGCCCAGTGACCCGGGTAGGCCGCCACTGGCGCCGGGTACTTGGCGCAGTCCCCGGTCTTCTTGCCGTCGCCGCCGTACTCCGGCATCTGAACCCGCTTGCCCTGCTGCCAGTCATGGAAGCAGTACGGCCAGCCGAAGTTGGCCCCGTCCTCGATTCGGAGGAGTTCCTCCGACGGCAGATCGGCGTTCTGTTTGGCCGTGAAGTTCTGCGGGAACAGGGTGTTGAGCTGATCGCGACCGTGCTGCACGGCGTACAGGGCGCCCGCATGCCAGGCCAACGCGTAGAACTGGCGCATGCCCGTGGCGTACCGTCGTCCGCCATTTTCCTGCGACTGACCGGGCTTGTTCTCGTCGAAGCGCCAGATGCCGCCGTGCTTTTCGAGCAGAGGGCACGGATTCTGGCCGGGCGAGCCGGCGGTCCGGTCTTTTTCCTGGCAGGCATTCGAGGGTACGCCGACATTGACGTACAACCCGCCGTTGCCGTCGAAGGCAAGGCCCTTCTCGGTATGGCCACGCTGTTCGGGGAGGGTCGCAATCACCTGCGCAGGGCCCGAGGGCTTCAGCTCGCCCGTCTTGAGAGGGTAGCGCACCACGGCCGTCTGTTGTGAGTGATACAGGTAGCCGTTGCGAAGTCGCGATGCCGGTGCCGCCGCGCTCGCCGAACCGTTCCTGCGCCTCGAAGCGTCCGTCGCCGTTCTTGTCGCGCAGCGCCAGAATGGCGCCTGGAATCGGGGCCGCATTTTGCGGTGCCTGATCGCGCAGCGACACGAACAGGTCGCCGTTTGGCGCGACGACCATGTGGCGCGCAATTCCCAGGTTGTCGGCGGCGACCAGCGCGCAGAAACCGGCGGGCAGCGTCAGGCCGCCATTAGTCCGGATCGCACGACGGCAGCGGCGAGCGCTGCGCCTGCGCAGAAATCATCAACCCCGCGGCAGCCGCCGCAATGGCCAGGGTCAGGAGTGTTCGTTTCATGTCAGGCCTCCCACGGCAGGCCTAAAAGGCCTGCGCTACGTACGGCTTGTTCACGTTTTGAATCTCTGCCAGTCGATCCCGTACTTGCCCACCTGATAGTTGAGGATGCGTTCGGTCGTATTGAGCAGTCGCGCAGCCTTGGCGCGATTGCCCCGTGTGGTTTTCAGCGCATCCTGGATGAGATCTTTCTCGTACGCGGCCAGTGCATCCTTGAGTGACAGACGCGTGACCGTGCCGGACGCCTCCGCGGTCTGGAGCGTCGGTGGTAGATGATGCGCGTGGATGACGTGGCCGTCGCAGACGAGCACGGCGCGCTCGAGGCAGTTCTCGAGTTCTCGCACGTTGCCGGGCCAGTGATAGCTTGTCAGCATGTCGATGGCTGGCGTCGAAATGCGCTTGATGCTCTTGCCGTGCTCGCGGGAGAACTTCTCCAGAAAATGGTCCGACAGCAGGAGCAGGTCCGATTTGCGATCGCGGAGTGGTGGCACGAAGATCGTAAACACGTTGAGCCGGTAGTACAAGTCTTCCCGGAACTCGGCGTTCGCGATCATCTTCTCCATGTCTTTGTGCGTGGCGGCAATCATGCGCACGTTGGAGCGGATGGTCTCGGTGCCGCCGAGGCGCTCGAATTCGCGCTCCTGCAGCACGCGCAGCAGCTTGACCTGGGTGCCAGGGTCGACGTCGCCAATTTCGTCGAGAAAGAGCGTGCCCGACTCCGCGAGCTCGAAGCGCCCCTTTTTGCGGGATTGGGCCCCGGTAAAGGCCCCCTTTTCGTAGCCGAACAGCTCGGATTCGATCAGGCTCTCGGGCAATGCGGCACAACTTACCTTGACGAACGGCTTGTTCGCGCGCAACGAGTTGTAATGAATCGCGTGCGCGATGAGCTCCTTGCCCGGTGCCCGACTCGCCGCGAATGAGCACGGTCGTGTTGGTCCGGGCCACTTGCGCAATTTGTTCGCACACCTGCCGCATGGGACCACTCGTGCCCATGATGTTCGAGAAGTCGTAGCGTTCGCGTAGCTCCTGCCGAAGATGCGTATTTTCCTCGACGAGTTGCTGCCGTTCCGACTCAATCAGACGCTGGACTTTCAACGCCTGCGAGATCATCGAGGCCACGACCCCAAGAAACTTGATATAGCGATCGAAGTCGCGGTCAGGCTTGAACTTCAGATCGACGCCAATGGCGCCGGTGGCCTTGCGGTTCAAGATGATCGGCACGCACAGGTAACTCAGCTCCTGCTGCGACAGTTCTGGGCGCTCGGCGGCACGATTGAGAAACATCGGTTCGCGACTCACGCGAGGCACCACGACAGGTCGGCCGCTCTGGACCACGCGGCCGGTGATGCCTTCACCAATCTCGTAGCGCGCTTTCGCTCCCTGCTTGATGAGGCCGTCGGCGGCTTCCACTTGCAGCGCGCGAGTTTCTTCATGGAGCAGGACGACCGTGCTCCGTACGGCGCCATGGTGGCGGCCGAGGATCTCGAGCACCCGATGCAGGCCAGCCTTGAGATCGAGCGTACCCGAGAGAGCCTGACTGGCTTCGAGCAGGGTCGAGAGCTTGCGGATCTCGCTGGCGGTCGCGTCGGCGGAGCGTGGGGCGCGTGCGGTCGCGGTTGTCATGGGAAAATGACCCGGGGAACGGGGTCCTGGCAGTTGGTCTACAAAGATGTCTGACGTCAGCAGCGTTCGAACAAGATTGTCGCCAGCCGTGCGAGCCGCGTCAAGACATCAATAGGCTTCAGGCGTTAGACTTTAGGCTGTAAGACGTGCGTCTACCACCCTTTCTGCGTGCTCTTCGCAATCCCAACTACCGGCTCTATGTTCTTGGCCAGATGGTGTCGCTCGTCGGCACCTGGATGCAAACGGTTGCACAGAACTGGCTGGTCTATCGTCTGACCGGGTCACCTGCCCAGCTGGGGTTGATCGGCTTTGCCGGTCAGATTCCGGTCTTCCTCCTCTCGCCAATCGGCGGAGCGGTGGCCGATCGTTTCGATCGCCCACGCGTCCTTCTTTGTTATCAGGCGGCAGCGGGCTTGCTGGCGTTGCTGCTGGCGGTGCTCACGCTGACCGAACGCGTGGAGATCTGGCATGTGTTCGTGCTGGCCCTGCTTTTTGGCGTGGTCTTCGCGTTCGACGTGCCGGCGCGACACGCCCTGATTGCCGAAATGGTCGACAAGAGCGACATGACCAATGCCATCGCGCTCAATTCGTCGATGGTCAATGGAACCCGAATCATCGGGCCGGCCATTGCCGGGTTGACCGTGGCGGCTATCGGCGAAGGCTGGTGTTTTCTGCTGAATGCGATCAGTTATCTTGCGCTCATTGCCAGCCTGTTTGCGATGAAATTGACGGCACCGGCCGAACACGCCGACGAAGGGTCGGCGCTCCGCAGCATCATGGAAGGATTTCAGTTCGTCGCACGCACGGCGCCCATCCGTGCGCTGCTGCTGCTGGTGGCGCTGTCCAGCGTGATGGGCCTGCCTTACACCGTGTTGATGCCGATCTTTGCCGATCAGATTCTGCAGGGTGGCGCCAGCGGGTACGGTGTCCTCATGGCGACATCGGGTGCCGGGGCACTGATTGGAGCGCTCACGCTGGCAAACCGTACCGAGCGTCCGCGGTCTCGGAACGTGGGTTGCCGTTGCCACCGCCGCGTTCGGTCTCAGCCTGATCTTGTTCTCGGTTTCGCGAGCCTTCTGGCTCTCTGCACTGCTCCTGGTGCCCGTTGGGTATTTTCTGATGGTGCAACTTGCCGCGTCGATCACACTGATTCAGGCAATGGTGCCAAATCGACTGCGGGGTCGAGTCATGGCAGCCTATTCAATGATGTTTTTTGGCATGGCACCATTTGGCGCGCTCGTGTCTGGGATGCTGGCAGGGCCGCTCGGCGCACCGGTGACCGTTGCCCTGGGAGGATCGATCTGCGTGCTGGGCTCGGTGGTGTTCGGTGCACGGTTGCCGGCGCTGCGCGTGGCGGGACGCCAGCTCATCGTCGCGCAGGAGTTGGCGGCCGGCGATCCGCCTGCCGAAGTGCTCGCCCCGGGACATGGAGTGCGCACCGACGGACCCTAGCACTTCTAACTTTTCAGTTTGGTTACCCTCCTCCGATCGAGGATGAGTGAAAGAACCGCGTAGTAGAGGGGGAACACGAGCGATGCGGTTGAGGCCATCGTGGATGGCTCGGGCAATCTCCAGACGATCCACAACAGCAACGCACCCCAGACCGTTCCCGCCAGGATCGTCCATCCCTGCAGTACCGGCATCCGCGAAGGATACAAGTACGTGGTGCGCACAAACACCAGCCCGCAGAGCGTCAGCAGAGTGACCGCATTGACCCAGGTTGGCCACCGCAATACATAGAGATAGAACGCGACGATGTTCCAGTACGAGGGAAACCCCGTGAAGAAGTGATCGGTGGTCTTGGCTTCCTCATGGCAAAAGCCGTACAGGCTTGCCACCAGAATGGCGCCGCTCACGGGCAAGGCAAACGATTCCGGCAGTGTGCCTGCTCGGTAGAGCAGATAGACCGGGACAAAAACATAAGTAATGTAGTCGACGATGTCGTCGAGTTTGGCGCCGTTGAAGGCGGGCAGCCGCTCGGCAACGTTCAGCCGGCGGGCCACCCAGCCGTCACTGGCATCCACGATGGCCGCCGCGAACAGCCACAGAAAGGCCAGTCGAACGTTGTCCGATGCCACCGCGAGCAGCGCCAGAAACCCTAACACGGCGCCGGTAGCGGTATAGAGATGGGCCAGGTAGGGCATGCCAGAAGTCCAGGTTCCACCACAGAGGACACAGAGGACACAGAGAACACTAAACCAAAAAACTACTCTGTGACCTCTGTGACCTCCGTGGTTAGAGGCGTTTTCACTTTTTAACGGTTCTTCAAGATTTGCAGAAACGAGCGGGTTCTCAGTTCGGCAAGCGTGAGGCCGCCATGCTCGAGTGCTTCGGCTTCGGTAATCGCGCCGCACCCGACGGCTCGCAGAAAATAGTTCAACAACCCTTGTCCGGTTGCCGCATCGTCAAACATGTTGCCGACCCGCGTGGCCTGTGCCGATTGAGCCATGAACGCGCGTAAGCGTTCGGTTGTCGAGGCAAGCCCTTCGCGGAAAAAGGCATAGACGGCGGTGTACCGGGCGGGAAGCTGGGCTGGATGAAGGTCCCAGCCCTGATAGAAGCCGTTGGCGAGGCCTTGTCGGATGTGTCGGTAATGGAGCCTCCAGGCGTCATGCACAGCCTTTCCGGTTTTCCTCGCGCTGAATCGCGGTCAGGCCCTGCGGACCGGCTCGGTGTCTCGCGATTGGCATCAGCGTCGTCGGGCCATCCGCGAGTTGGACTCCGGTGCCCGAGAGAGCCAGTTGCATGAGCATGCGTGCCAGAACTGACGTCGGATGGTCGAGTCGTTGATGGGCAGCCGTAATGTCCAGGCTTGCCGTGTAGTCGTATGGACCGAAATGAGCCCCGACCAGACGAGGTCCAGCCGCCTGCAGCAGGTCGGGTAATGCCACGCGCCCGGACGCGTCGAGAATCGCTCGTGGACTTTCGACCATCAACTCGATGCCAATCGTGCCTTGTTTCAGCTGCAGCATCTTCTCGAGCAACTCGAGAAGGTCAACCAGAACGGCCACCTGCTCGGTTGACGTGACTTTCGGCAACGTCACGACAAAGAGCGGCTGTGTAGCGTCCGGCTTTAGCCGGACGTCGGCGACCAGCCGGGTGACGAAGATATCGAGCGTCCGAAGGCTTCGATGCCTGAGCTCTTCGCTCAACGCTTTGATGCGAATGCCCCAGAACGGCGGCATCGAGCCGGCGGCCAGCGCCCGAGCGACCGCCCCTGCGGCTGCGTGCGCATGACCATCTTCCTCGGCGTCCGATCTCGTTCCGTACCCATCTTCAAAGTCGATTCGGTAGTCTTCGATCGGCTCTCGCGAGAGTTTGTCCACGAGCGCGGGATAAATCGCACGTGCGACATCCGGATCGAGCTCGAAGGCTGCGGCAAGGGTCGTCGCATCGGGAGCGTACTCGCTCAGACTCTGGCGCGCGAGTGCTCCCAACTTCGCAGGTGTTTCCGATGTAAACAAGTGCGCGCCGCCATAGCAGGTGTGAACCGGCTGTCGTCCTGTGCCCGTGCCGGGGTACAAGATCGCATCCGCGAGGTTCGCGCGCGTGAGACGTTCGTGGAACGGATGAAGGGCATCCGATGACAGGGTCGTGTCCATGCGCTGCATTATGAGGCGAGTGAGGAACGGATAGGAAGAGACGCAGCGAAGTAGGGAAATGACGTTATAATTCCGTGTGCCCGGATTCGAGACACTCGATCCCGAGGTGCGTGGCGTACTCGACAAACGCATCCGGGAGCTGGGGCTCCGACTCGAGGGCTCACCAGTCGAGCCTTTTGTCAGGCAGTTGTACCGTGAACTCGACCGACGAGGTCTCAAGAAATTCCGTCCCAGCTGCTATCTGACCGATGAATGGGGTTGCCCTGATCAGCAACCGGTGCTGGGCATTCCTTTCTATCTTGCCGATCCGAAGCTTTGGAAGATCGAGCGCGCGGCCGACGACCTGGAGGATTCGCGCGAGATCATGCGGTATCTCCGGCACGAGGCCGGGCACGTCTTCAACTATGCGTACCGGCTTTTCGCTCGCCCTGACTGGAGCGCGCTGTTTGGGCCCTTCGATCGACCTTATCGCGAAAAGTACCGGCCGGTGCCATTCAGCCGGAGCTTCGTCCGGCACATCGAGGGATGGTACGCGCAAAAGCACCCCGACGAAGACTTCGCCGAGACCTTTGCTGTGTGGCTGACCCCGGGCAGCGCCTGGCGCCGTCGGTATCGTGGGTGGCCGGCCATGAAGAAGCTGCGGTGGGTCGATCGGATCGCGCGCGCGTTTGCCAACGAAGACCCGATCGTCAAGGTTGGTGAAGTGGATGTCACGGTCGACGACATGCGTCTGACGGTCGCCGAGTTTTATCAGCGCGGCGAGAAGGCCCGCGCCGAGGAGCATCGACCTGTCGATGGACGCGCATCTGCCGGAGATTTTCCTGACGCGAAAGCGCAGGGAGGCGCGGCCGGCGGCCACGATCGTGGCGAAGTACAAGCCCGAATTGATCGACAAGATCACGTACTGGACAGGCGTGCCGCGTCCGGTCGTCGTCGGGCTGGTCGAAGCCATCATTCGTAATTGTGAACGACTCAAACTGTGGGGTGAAGTCGGCCGGGAGCCGGCCTATCTGGTCGAGCTGACAGCGTTCGGCACCGCGCTTGCGATGAACTTTCTTACACGCGGAACGTTCATGGGCCGATAACTAGAGGAGGGAATCCAAGAGCCTTGACTGAGAGACGATCGCCCCGAAGTACGCCGAGCGCCAACGGCGCGAGGTACAGGTCATGGGGGTGGGGCCCCATGACAAGAAATTAAAGAATGGCAGGGAAGCTCAAAGTCGGCGTGCTCTACGACCGGTGGGAACCGGCCGAGGAAGACGCTTCTGCGACCAATGGCAAGGCGCCGCTCGTCCGCACGCTCGACAAGAAAGAAGTTGAAGAGGAAGTCGCTGAAACACTGACCAAGCTCGACCACGAGCCGATCGTTCACGTGCTGGACGGTACGGTCAAGAGTCTGCATGCGGCAGCTCGTATCGACTGCGATCTCATCTTCAATCTCACGGAATCGTTTGGCGGCAACGACACGGCCGACTTCAATATTGCCGCGTACCTCGAGCTCATTGGCAAGCGCTTTACCGGAACCGGCAGCCATGGGTTGATGCTGGCGCAAGACAAGACCGTCGCGAAAAAGATTTTCGCATTTCACAGCATCCATACGCCGGTGTTTGCCCGATCCTTCCGAGGCCGTCTTGCGTTTTCGCACGATCTCCATTTCCCCGTCATCGTCAAGCCGGCCCGCGAGGATGGATCGATCGGCATCGAATTCAACGCCGTCGTGTCTTCAATCAAAGAGCTCATGGAGCGCATCGACTGGCTGCACGAGCAGTTCGACTCGCCGGTGCTGATTGAGGAATACATCGAAGGCCGGGAGATGTACGTGGGGGTGCTCGGCAACGAAAACCCCGAGGCGTTGCCGGTCATCGAGCTGGACCTTTCGAAGCTGCCAGAGGGCACTCCTCGCATCGCGGCGGCCGAAGTCAAATGGGCCAAGGGCACCGCGGCTTATCGCGACACCAAGACCCTGGTTCCGACAGACCTCTCAGAGGAGACGACAGCGCTGTTGCAACAAACGGCCGTTTCCGCATATCAGGCGCTCGAGTTGCACGACTATGGCCGCGTGGACATGCGGCTCACGCCAGACGGCCAGGTGTATGTGATTGAGGTCAACCCCAATCCATGGTTGGCATCGCGGGCCGAGCTGGCACAAGCCGCGCGGAAAACGAGCCGGACCTACACGCAACTCGTTGCCGAGATCGTCGATCTGGCGATGGCCAGGTACGCCCGATGAACGAAGCGCCTGTCGTGCTCTGGCGCGCGGACGATGAACACGAAACGACGTGTGTGATGATTTCCTGCTGCACAGGCGCAGAATTGCAGATGCGCCGCGGCACGGAGATCATCCTTCGCGAACTGTACCCGGACAAGACCACGCTCTTCGAACGGGCCCGAGACCTTCGGGCAGAGTTGCAGACACTCCCTCCGCATCCCGAGGCCTCGGGCAGACCCGTGTGAGCGCTGCGGTCGAGGCACTGAAAGACTTCTTCTTTGACAGCACACGGCTGGCTCTTCTTGCCGTCGTGCTGGGCGTCGCGCTCCTTTACACCCGCAAGCGATACAAATGGGGGCGACTCTGGTTGACCGGAGTTCTGCTCGCCTTCTGGGTGCTCAGCACGCCATTCGTCGGAGACTGGTTAGCTTCGTTGATGGGTGCCGGGTTGACGCCGCTTACGCGCGTCGAGCCCGGACCAGGGAACATGGCTCTCGTGGTACTCGGCGGAGGGACACACCGTTACCGTTCACGTGGGAGCGAAATTGACGTGCTGGCCGGCCCCACGTTATTACGCATCCTCGAGGCGGCGCGTGTGTATCCGACTGATGAATGACCCGTGGGTCGTTGTCAGCGGCGGTATGCTCGGTGGCTGGCCGGGTAGTTTCTCCGAAGCCGCCCTCATGCGGGATGAGCTGGTGAAATTGGGAGTGCCCGCCAGTCGGATTCTGATTGAAGAGCATTCGCGGAACACGTACGACCACGGGCTGCACGTCCCTGAGTTGCTGCGACCTCACGGGGTCGATCGGTATGTGCTCGTCACGTCAGGGACGCATATGCCGCGCGCCGCGGCCGTGTTTCGAGCGCGCGGTGTGAACGTGGTTCCATCGCCTGCCGCCGAGCGCGCCGATCCGTTCCCAGGGACGTCGCCGCTGAAAGCATTCCTGCCGTCGGCGAGCGGATTGGAGCTCACGGAACTGGTCCTGCACGAGCTGATTGGTATCGCGTACTACTGGATGCGCGGATGGATTTAGGAAAGTCTGAAGGCTCAAGTCTGAATGGCTCAACTTCTATCGCTTGGGTAGCGAAATGCTGAACACTGCCCCGTGGGGTTGACGGTTGGTGACGGCCACGCCGCCCCCGTGCAACTCCACGAGATGCTTGACAATGGACAAGCCAAGACCCGTCCCTCCGGGGTCCCGGGTGCGTGATTTGTCCACGCGGTAAAAGCGCTCGAAAATCCGCTCGAGATCGCTGTCTGGTATGCCAGGTCCCTGGTCGGCGACCGACAGGACGATGTGATCGCCTTCGACCCGTGAGCTCAACTCGATCCGGCCCGTTTTCCGGTGAGTAGTTGATGGCGTTTTCGAACAGGTTGCGAAGCGCGTCGTGCAGCTGTGATGCGTCGCACATGACAACCGCCGCGTCCGGGAGCGACCTGGAACTCGATGGTCAGCTGTCGGGCCCGAATCTGAGTGTCGAGCTCCGCCTCAAGAGAATGGAACATCCCTCCGACATCGCAGCGTCCGATATCCAGGATTTCCTGACCGGCCTCGATGCGTGCGAGGCGGAGCAAATCTCTCACCAGGCGTTCCATCCGGTCGGTGTGGCGGGTCACGATACCCGAGGAACTCCCGGCGTTCTTCTGCACCGAGCGTGTCATCCTCGAGCGCCTCGATATACCCACGGACGGCCGTCAGAGGAGTCCGCAACTCGTGCGAAACATTAGCCACAAAGTCCCGGCGAATCCGGTCGGCAGTTCTCAGGGCCGTGATGTCGTGCAGCACGAGCACCGCGCCGCCGCCGGCGGCGTCCGACGCCGGAGTGGCATGGGCCGCGAGGCTCCGTCGTCCATCCGCGAGCGTGACCTCGAGGGGATCGGGACGCTCGCCTCGCAACGCGCCGGTCAGTTCCTCGACGATGCCCGGATGGCGAACGGTCTCGATGTAGTGGTCGCCGGCGGTCACTCGGCCCGGAAGCAGACGCCGTGCAACCTCGTTGATGAGTTGGACGCGTCCCTGCCGATCCACAATCAGGACGCCTTCGGCCATTTCAGCCAGGATCGCTTCCATCCGGGCACGATGGCGGCCCAGATCCGACAGCCGGCGCCGTTGCTCCTGGACCGCCTGATCCATGGCGCGGACGATCTGCCCGACATCATCGTCTCCGTAGTCGTCGGGCCATCGCGGCAGGTCGGCCGAGGCATAGTGGCGGGCAATTCGAATGACGCTGCTCAGACGTCGTCCCATGGGCTCCCACACCCGCCAGGCAATCAGTCACGGCCGCAGCCAGGGCAGACAAGACTGCCATCCCACGCGTCAGTGTGAATGAACCCAACAGCGTCACAAGCGCTGTGGCAAGCGTCGCGATGAAGAGTTTGATGCGGAATGGCAAATCGGTCAGGGAGCTGGATCCAGAAGCTTGTACCCGAACTGCTGCACGGTGACGAGTGCCTGGGCAAGATACGGTGCTTTCTCTCGCAGACGCCGGACATGCACATCAACCGTCCGTGTTTCGCCGGGGTAGTCGTAGCCCCACACGTCCGCCAGCAGTACATCTCGCGTCACAACTCGACCCGGCCGCTGCATCAAGTACCTGGAGAAGCAGAAATTCTTTCGCCGTGAGTTTGACCGGATCGTCTGTAATGGAGACCATGTGTTGTTCGGAGTCCAGCACGATGGGGCCGTATCGCAATACTTTCTCGGTGACCACGCGTGCCGAGGATCGGCGCAGACAGCGCACGCACTCGGGCGACGAGCTCGTTCGGACTGAACGGCTTGGTGACATAGTCGTCGGCGCCGAGCTCCAGGCCGAGCACGCGATCGGCCTCCTCCCCCCGCGCTGTCAGCATGATGATGGGAACGGCCGACGTCGTGGGTTCGGCCCGTAGCGCGCTGCAGATCTGAAGCCCGCTTACACCCGGCAGCATCAAATCGAGAATCAATAAGGCCGGTGGATCCTGTCGCACACGGGGGACGACATCGGCACCACTGTTGACGACCTCGGTCGTGTAGCCGGCCTTCGAGAGATAGCGCCCAATCAGCGCGGCGATGTCTTTGTCGTCTTCAACGACCAGCACTCGAGACATGCGGGTTCACCAGCCTCTGTTTGCGCTCGGATGCCTGACGCCCACGTTGCGAAATGACGTCGCAGAGCGGGGTCTTGCTTTACAGGCCCGCTTGGAGCGGGTCAAGGAGCAGGACCCGGCCTATGTACTGCAATTTCGCAACGCGCATTCACGAAGTTCAGCGCGCAAACAATCGAAGCAGTATAGTCCGTCCTACAACCGCGACCCGGTGCGCGCGCGCCCGTGCGCAAAATCCAGACGATTGTTCTGTTCCGGCACGATGTGCCCTCCTGAGGCACACGTATTGTTCCTTGTCTTGCACATCTCTTCATAACGCGTTCTGTTGAGACCCGCCTTTCCCGCCGAAAAAGATCTCATCAATGACTTGGCTTGCGATTGGTGTGGTCTATTCGCTGGCCTACGTGACCGCAGGCTCGCTTCTCGACGGTCATCCGACCACGCAACTGTGGTTCCGTGCCGCGGCGCTGTTGTTGCCGCCGCTCGCAGGAGTTCTTGTCGTCGTCCTTCGACGGCACACCTGGACGGGATGCCAATGGTTGTTCTGGGCCACGATTGTCCTGGGTCTCGTGATGTCGGCGATCGGCCAGCTGGGTTGGACCGTGGACGAGCTCATGCTCGGCACGGGTCACCTCGTGGCTGGGCTGGCACGCGGTGTTTGCCCTGTTCGGCGCGGTTGCGCCCCTGCTCGCGCTGCTGGCGCAACCTCATCGCGGTCCGCGTGACCGGTCAGCCGCGACAACAGCGGTCGACATCGCGGGCATTGCGGTTCTCACCGGCTTTCTCTACTCACACTTCGTCATTGGTCCAGATCTCTCGCCGCTGACGTCGGACCGGCCGTCGTCCTCGCTGGTCCTCCTCTCGGAGCTCCAGGGATTGCTTGTCGTGGTCGGCATGGCGACGGCCATGTTCGTGGCGCGTCACTCGAGCTGGCACTTGACGTATCGGCGGCTGGCGCTGGGACAACTCGTCAGTTTTGTCACGCTCACGCTGAGCAATCTCGAGATCTGGCAGGCCAGCTACCGCGGTGCGTCGGTCGTCGACTTCATCTGGATCCTGCCGTTTGCGTTCTACCCGTGGGCTGCGTCGGCTGCGCCGAGCTCGGCCGAGGCTAGTCCCGGAAACCGTTGAAGAAGACCAGGCGCCTTCGCGTCCCTGGGTGATCTTCAGTGGCCTCGCACTCATTCCTTTGATCGACTACCTGCTTCGCACGACGAACCCTTCGGATGCGCTTGGTGGATTCCGCGACTTGTCGACCGCGGTCACGGTCGTTTCGGTCCTGCCGCTGCTGATGGCACGGCTTGCCGTCGAGCGAGCGGAGCTGCACGAGATGGGAGCGGAGCTGAAGAAAGCCGACTCCAAGGCACAGTTGCTGGCCGCGGCTGTGGAACATGCCGACGAACTGGTCGTCATCGTCTCGCAGGACCTTCGGGTCGAGCATGCCAACGAGGCGTTTTGTCGAGCTCTCGGATACGACCTGAAAGAGCTCATCGGCATGGACTCCTATGAGCTGGTTGCCGAAGAAACGCGAGCTCAGCTCGATGAGACGGATCGGCGAGTCCGCGAAACAGGTGTCTGGCGCGGCACGCATTTGCGTCGCCGGAAGGATGGCACCACGTTTCCCTCGGCAACGGCGGTCGTCCCGCTGGCCGATGCCGATGGTGTCGTCACGCATTTTGTTCGGGTGGAGCGGGACATCTCGGAAGAGACGCGGCTCCGCGATCAGCTGATCCACAGCGAACGTCTTTCGGCGGTCGGGCAGCTCGTGTCGGGTGTCGCCCACGAGCTGAACAATCCCCTGCAGTCCATCCTCGGATTCACGGAGCTCTTCGATCGAGACGGAACAGCGACAACAGGACCGGCGCGATCTCGAGCAGATCCGCGCCGAAGCCGTGCGGGCCGGAAAGATTGTCAGGAACCTGCTCGCCTTCGTGCGGCGATCGTCCGCCGAGCGCTCGCTGCACAGCATGAGCGACCTCGTCCGCTCGACCATTGCGCTGCGCGCGTACGAATTCACGACCGCCAACATCAAGCTTGAAGAAGACTACGCCGAGGGCTTACCGCCTGTGTGGGTGAACCGCGAAGAGATTCAGCAGGTCATTCTCAACCTGATTCTCAATGCCGAGCAGGCCATGCGCGCCACCAATGTCGGCGGCAAGCTCATGCTTCGCACCAGGCTGGTCGATTCGAACGTGGTGCTCGACGTGCACGACAGTGGGCCTGGAATCCCCGCCAAGCTTGCCGGACGGGTATTCGAGCCGTTCTTTTCCACCAAGGGCGTCGGTGAGGGCACGGGCCTCGGTCTGTCGATCGCTCTCGGAATTGCAGAGGCACATGGCGGAATGCTGGCCATCGTTCCGACGGATTCCGGCGCCTGCTTCAGGTTGACGATTCCTGCTTCGCAGCCTGCGAAGTCGGAGGCCACCGATGGTGGGTCGCCCGGTCAAGCGCGACGGGTGCTCGTGGCAGATCGACGAGCCGATCCTGCGTGCGATGCTTCAGCGGCTGCTGATGCGCCGTGGGTATGCCGTGGATATGGCGGTCGATGGTGAGGTCGCGCTGTCGCTCTTCGAGGCGCGGCGCTACGACCTGATTTTCTGTGATGTGAAGCTGCCGAAGATGGGTGGCCTTGCCCTACACGCGCGAATCGCCGACCGCTACCCGTCCGCGGCGCGCGGGTTCGTGTTCGTCGCGAGCGATCGGCTCGACGGGGACTCGCAGTCGTTCATCGACCGCACCCGCATCCCGCTGCTGTCGAAGCCATTCTCCGCAGACCGCCTCGACGATGTGCTGAACCGCCTCCAGGCGCTCACGGCTGTTTGATGACACGATGGCCTGCGCCAGGTGCGCTGGCACCCTGACATTGAGCATCGGGCGACGATGCACCTGCCTGACTGGCTTCCGCCCTGACAGTATCGGTCGAAGGTACGTGACGCCTGCGAGCCGGACGCTGTGCCGCCAGATGATGGCGCACATGCGTGAACTCCCAGATCACGACTGCCCCGTACATGACCGCATTGATGGCCAGGTGCTTCTGGCGTCGCACGAGCCATGCCGCCAGGTTGTAGGCACCGCAAAGCGCGGCCGTTCCAAGAGCCAGTCCGTGGACGGCCGTCTTCAGAGGTTCGTTGTTCCCGCTCTGCAGCACCTTCATGGTTGAGTGCCAGCGTCTAGTGCAATGTCTATTCCCTCCCTGGACTCTGAGACTTCTGCCCGGAAGACATAGAATGTTGAGCAGTTGGCCACATAAAATTCCGGTTTCTCTGGACTTCTGTCTGCCTAATCGAGCCGTTTTTTGATCCGCCTTTTCGCCCTGCTCGGCGTCCTCGGCATCTCGTTCTCGGCGATTTTTCTGCGGCTGTCGGGAGTCTCGCCCGTGACGGCGGCGTTTTTCAGGGGCTTCTACGCACTTCCGGCGCTCGTCTGCGTGTGGCTGATGACGCGGCCCTCCGATACACGGCCGTGGGCGGCGCGTTGGCGGGCGATGGGTGCCGGGGTGTTTCTCGCGCTAGATCTGGCGTTGTGGCATCAATCGGTCTTTGATATTGGCGCCGGACTGGCGACAGTACTCGTCAACTCGCAAGTCATCTTTGTTGGCGCTCTTGCGTGGATGCTACACGGCGAACGCCCGAGCCGGATGGCCATGGTCCTCGTCCCGGTCGTGCTGACGGGCGTCGTGCTGATCTCTGGACTAGGACGCTCGGACGCGTACGGAACGGATCCAATCGAGCGGGGTCGTCCTTGCCGTGGCCGCAGCGGCTTTTTACGCCGCGTTTCAGTTGTTGTTCCGCGACTCTAACCGGGGGCTTGTGCCGCCACCAGGACCTGTGCTCGACGTGACGATTGGGATGACGCTCGGCTCGTTGGCGTTTGCGCCATTCGATCCGCGATTTTCCGTCGCCATCAGCTGGCCTGCTCACGGATGGCTCATCGTGATGGCGGTCATCTGCCAGGCGGTCGCCTGGATTCTGCTCGGCATCGCGCTGCCACGCCTTCCGGCTCTCGAAACATCGGTGATTCTTCTTTCACAGCCGATTGGCACGGTGACGTGGGGGTGGTTGATTCTCGGCGAGCGAATGTCGGTAATTCAAGCGGCCGGTATGCTGGTGATGACGGTGGGGATCGCGCTGCTGCTCGTGGTGGGAACGGCGGACGCTAGGAAGGGTTAGGAAGGGTTAGGACGGGTTAGGAGTGGTTAGGAGTGGTTAGGAATACTAGTCGTCAGGCTCCGCGACAGCCACCGAACTTTTTCGATCGTGCGGCCGTGGCTTCGTAGGCGCTGGTTTCCACGCGAAGGGATCACGTGGCGAGCCCGGCGGGAGCGGCCCACGCCACAGTCGCAGCCGGGTGAGGAAGCGCCGTAGCGTACGAATCATCGTCAAGTCCTAACTGTCTCTAACCTCTCCCAGCCGTCCCAACCTCTCCTAACCCTTCCTACGTATGTGCCGCCTGCCGCTCTTTGGGATCGATCGCCATAAGCTCCGGATGCGCGGCAACGTGCTGCTGGACGATCGCTTCGGCTTGCGCCATCGCGTCGGCATCGCCGTTGCGGTACACGAAATTGGCTGGTATCAGATCTTTTTGCGATGCGGGGGTCGAGTCGGTGCTGTCGTAGATGGCCGTCACCGGGCAAGCCGGCACGCACGCGCCGCAATCGATGCACTCTTCCGGATGGATGTACAGCATCGTCATCTGTTCAAATTCCGGCTCGTCCTTCTTCGGATGAATGCAGTCGACGGGACAGACGTCCACGCAAGCACTGTCTTTGGTGCCGATGCAAGGGTCGGTAATGATGAACGGCATCAGGAATCCTCCAAGTAGGTCGAGCGTGCCTTCGGGCGCGCTTGGTCGCCATTCTACTCTGCGGATGAAGCAATCGGAAGGTCGTTTCAATATGTGGAATAGTGAAAAAGGGGTCGGGAGTCTTTTCGTTTGAGACTGTTGACGAAAAGACTCCCGACCCCTTTTTCAGGCCCGATATCGTCTGAGGGCGGGGGTTCGAATGGCAATAATGAGCGTCGTCACAGCACAGGCCACACCGCCACTGATGACTGAGATCGGTGCGCCAAGCCAGTTGGCCACCAGCCCCGCCTCGAGCTCTCCCAGCTGTGGCCCGCCCATGAAGAACACCATGTTCACGCCCACCATCCGGCCGCGCAGATGATCGGGCGTCTCCATGTGTCGCACGATGTTGCGGAAGACCATGCTCACGGTGTCGGCTGCGCCGGTAAGCGCCAGCGCGATGAAGGTGAGCCAGAAGGCGCGGGACATGCCAAAGACGACTGTGGCCAGGCCGTAAATGAAGACCGCGCACAGCAGTACCACGCCGCGCCGCTTGACGATATCCACAAGACGAACCATCGCGGCGCTCGTCAGGAGAGCCCCGACGGATGGTGCGGCATAGAGCCAGCCGTAGCCGCGGGCACCCACGTGCAGAATATCCTGCGCGAAGATCGGCAACAGCGCCGTTGCCGATGAAAATAGCGTCGCAAAAAAGTCCAGCAGCATCGTCGATCGGATCAGCGGAGCTGAAAAGACGAAGCGAAGCCCTTCCTTCATCGCGCCGCAAACTCACTGTTCCGGGATCGGCACGGGCGACTTGCGTGTGACGAATCATCGCGAGAGCGGCAATGACGAAGACGAACGACACGGCGTTGGCGACATAGACCCAGCCGACACCCGCATGCGCGATGATGAGTCCACCGACGGAAGGGCCCGCCACCGAAGCAGTCTGCAGCATGATCGCATTGAGGCTGATGGCGTTCGGCAGGTGCTCGCGCGGCACCAGGTTTGGAATCAGCGATTGTCTGGCTGGTCCATCGAACGAACCGGCGGCGGAGCTCAGCGCGGCAAGCAGATAGATCGGCCACACCTCCGAGAGTCCGCGGAAGGTCAGTGCCGCGAGCGAGATCGCGATCACGGCCATTGCCGACTGCGTCAACATCATCAATTTTCGTCTGTCGAGCGCATCGGCCACCACGCCGGCCAGCACCGAGAACACCATGATCGGGACGACGCGGATCAGCCCCACCAGACCGAGCGCCAGCGCTTTCCGATCGGAGGGCACAAGCAGCGAGACATGCCACAGAATCGCGGCCGTTTGCATCATCGATCCGGAAAAAGACGCGAGCTGGCCCCACCAGAGCAGCCGGAAGTTGCGATGCTGGAGCGCGACAAACGGAGAGGAACGGGGAGGAGGAGCGGCGGCCTGCGCGGCCGCCGCTTCAGAAGACGGAGGCGTGGTCACAGAGATCGGTCAGTCTGATTGACTACCATCGGGGCTCGCGGCGACGACCGCCGCCGCCGCCGCCCTTGCCGCGACCGCCACCAAATCCACCGCCACCGCCGGAGTATTCCGGCTTGGGTCGTGCTTCGTTGACCGCCAGGGTTCGACCGCCAAGCTGCGCCTGATTGAGCTCGGTAACCGCCTTCTGCGCCTCCTCGTCGGTGGCCATTTCCACGAATGCGAAACCGCGCGCGCGCCCAGTCGCCATGTCACGCATGACGCGCACCGAGTCGACCTGCCCGACCTTGCTGAAAAGGTCTTGAAGTTCGGTCTCGCCCGTCTCGTAAGGGAGGTTCCCGACATACAGCTTGCGACCCATTATGGAACTCCTGCGCCGTACAGGCCGACGCCACCCGCGCCGTGCGGGCATTATGAGGAAACTAGCCTGAGTGGAAAACCCACTCGCTCGAGGAACACGGAATCGGAGGGAACGAGTCTGCAGGGCTCGGTCGGCTCTGACGCGGGCTCAAGGCATTGGGGCTAATGTTCCTGCCAGTGGTTCACTCTAACGCATCGCCTAGGTTGCTCACAAGTCACAAACGCGCGTCGCCCAAACGATGGGCAGTTTTACAATTTTGTGTCCGCTTCTTGAATGGCGAAACTGTACGGCATACTATCCATTAACTTCCATGCGCCGCTTTCGTTGGCCGGTTCTGCTGCTGGTCCTGCCGACCCTGCTGGTGGTGACGACCGCCTACGCGCAGCGCCGGTTTCGAGAAGGCTCTGGCCGGTTCGGAGGACACCCGGCTCGCCTTCGACCGACGGGTCTCGCCGATCGAACGTTTGCGTTTTGCCGGTTGATGTATCAAAGCGTGCGATCCGAGCCTTCGGGAATCGGCTGGTCAACCGACTACCCGTACGCGGACATCAACCTGATGATCCGGCTCTCCGAGTTGACGAAGACTCCTGTGAGCATGAACGGCGAGGACGAGCCGAACCACTGGGTCGTGCGCGCAACCGATGACGCACTGTTCGATTGCCCGTTCGTCATGGCGTCCGACATCGGCACCGTGGGGTTTCTCCCGCCCGAGGTGGAACGACTGCGCGCATACCTGCTGAAAGGCGGGTTCCTCTGGGTCGATGATTTTTGGGGAACGCTGGCGTGGCAACAGTGGGAACAGGAAATTGCCAGGGTACTGCCGCCCGCGCAGTACCCGATTGTGGACGTGCCTCCCGACCACGCGGTCTTCCGAACGCTCTTCAATGTCTCGAAAGTCCCGCAGATTACGAATATTCAGTTCTGGCGCACCTCACGCGGCCGCACCACGTCCGAACGCGGCAGCGACAGCGCCGACGCACACTTTCGCGTGATCACTGGCGAGCATGGACGCATCCTCGTCGCAATGACGCACAACACGGATGTTGCCGATTCATGGGAGCGCGAAGGGGAAGACCCAGACTTCTTCCAGCAGTTCTCGCCCGATGGCTACGCCATGGGTATCAACGTCCTCATGTACGCCCTCACGCACTGAAAATCCGTCAAACCTTCGAACTCGCGAACCGGGTTTGTCCGCTGGTTTGCTTTTGGCTGCAGGTCTCGGGACGTGTTCGCTTCTGAGGTACGACTCTCGTTGTCGGGACTCTGCGCGGCACTACCTGTACACCACCCGCCAGGCGCTCAATCACGTCGATCATCGTTTTTTCATGCTTTGGTCCGGTCGACAAAACCCCTCACGCTTCCCAGAGCTCGGATGAACCCGTACCATTTCGGAAGCACGATAAGTGCCGGTTTTCACAAATAGCGCCGAGGCGTAAGTCTCGCTTTTGCAAGCATCATGGAGCATCTCAATTCCCGCGTTCCGTCCGCAGGATGTCAGCGAGCCGACACTGGCGTCCCAAGTTGTGCAGAATTGAATGACTCTGGGACGATTCCCCCACCCGCCAGGAGATTGCGGTAGAGGCGGGTCTTCCGCCTTCGCATAAAGCTTCGGCGGACCACCGTAGCCTTGGCGAGGGTGGTTAGACCCGCCGTGTTAAACGAAGGACCGCGATGACGGACTTGGCCAATGTCGAGACGCTGAAACGTGAGGTCGCGGCCATCACCTGGTGGCACACGATAGACCTGGGGAAGGGAATCGTGACGCCAGGCCTCGATCCGACTCCCGCCCGACTGCCGGAGATTCGGCTGCCGGAAGACCTCGCCGGGCTGAGCGTTCTGGATGTGGGCGCGTGGGATGGGTTCTTCTCGTTCGAAGCCGAGCGTCGAGGGGCAAAGCGTGTGCTGGCCACCGATTCATTCTGTTGGGGACAGGGTGGTTGGGGCACGAAGGCTGGCTTTGAGCTCGCCCGTCGAGCGCTCCGGTCGAAGGTCGAGGACTCGGACATCGACCCGCTGGAACTTTCGCCGGAAAAGATTGGGACCTTCGACCTCGTGCTGTGTCTGGGTGTGCTGTATCACATGAGACACCCGCTGCTGGCGCTCGAACGCGTCGCGAGCGTGACGCGCGGGCGGCTGATTCTGCAAACGCAGGTCGATTTGGCGGGCCTCACCAGGCCGGCCATCGCGTTCTACCAGGGCTCTGAGCTCCACAACGATCCCACCAACTGGTGCGGTCCGAATCCCGCAGCCGTGGTGGCCATGCTGCGAACGGTCGGCTTCGGCAACGTGGAGGTTGTGTCTCAGTGGTTTGCTGAGGACGTCTCATTGGCGCGGATGAACGGCGCCCCGGTCCGAGGGCACATTACCGTGCACGCGACCAAATAGTGGAATTACAAAATTGAAAAAGAGCAGCTTGCCGGACCCAAAAGGGTCCGGCCTACGTACAGGACGTGCGGCCTACGTACAGTACGTAGGGCGGACCTTTGAGGTCCGCCGAGGTTCAAGGTGCGAACAGATGGACGACGCGGGCGAGCGCCTGACTTTCGACCAGCTGGTTCGCCCAGGCCGGTGTGAGGTACCAAAACCAGAACAGCGCGACAACGAACAGAACCGGGCGCCAGAAAATCGGGACCCCGGGTGCTCTTGGGTGCCGACATCAGATGGAAGACGAGGGCGAGGAGTCCTTTCGCGCCCGCAAGCGCCAGGGCACATCCACCCACCAATAATGTAATGATGAGTACCCCGTCCATTACATGCCGTATCGGCATGAACGTTACGAGTACGCGAGTCGTTGCACAGGATAGTGTGAGTTCGTGTGAACGCGAGGGTCTCCATGGATTGGCTGCGTGAATTCCGCCTGTCGCTTCGCCTTCTTTTGAAGTCGCCCGGATACACCGCCGCCGTCATCTTCACTCTGGCGCTGGTCATTGGCGCCAACAGCGCCATTTTCAGCGCCGTTCAGGCGGTCCTGCTGAATCCTCTCCCTATCCAACAGCCGGGCAGGGTCGTCGTGTGTTGGGGCGCCAATGCTTCCCGAAATCTTCCCGTCGTCGAGTTGTCGTACCAAAACTTTCAGGACTGGACGGCGCGAAGCCGGAGCCTCGCCAAGACTGCGGCCGTCGGATCCTCCACCTGGCCGGTCGTTCTGGAAGGACGTGGTGACCCAGTGCGGCTGGCATCGTCGGCGGTCTCCGGTTCATTCTTCGACACGCTCGGCGTTGACCCCTGCCCTCGGTCGCGCGCTCAGACTGGACGACGATCGGCCGAATGCGGCACGAGTGGTGGTGTTGAGCCACGGTGTGTGGGTTCGGCATTTTGGGAGTGACGCCTCGATAATTGGGCGACCTATACGATTGGATGGGCTGGTTACCGTCGTTGGCGTCATGCCGGAGGAGTTCGACTATCCGCGCGGCACTGACCTGTGGCTGCCTGTTGCGCCTGTTCTGGCCCGGGCGTCGAATCAGAGCGTGGACGCCTTTCGTGACGTCGGGGTGTTGTTCGTGGTTGGACGCCTCCGTGACGGCGTCACTCCAACGATGGCTGCTGCGGAACTGCACGAGCTTTCCAACCAGCTGCAGCTCGAAGGCGCGGCTCCACGTTTCTTCACCAGTGTCGTGGTCACGCCATGGCTCGACCATCTGCTTGGCCCGGTCAGGCAGGCCCTCTGGGCCCTTTTCGGGGCGGTGGGAGTGCTCCTCTTGATCGGGTGCGCCAACGTCTCCGGCCTCATGCTGACGCGTGTGTCGCTGCGATACCACGAGCATCGAATTCGTCTTGCGCTTGGCGCCACCGGTAGCCGCCTGGGACGCTTGTGGGCGCTCGAGGCGTTGATCCTCGCAAGCGCCGGCGGCATTTTGGGTTTCGTTTTCTCGCACTGGCTTGCGCAGGGGATGCGTGGTTCTTGCACCAGGCGATGTCCCCCGCCTCGGGGATGTCTCCATCAATACACCTGTCGCCGCGTTCACGTTCGTAGTCGTTGTGGCAGCGGCGCTGCTGTGTGCCGTCGCACCCTACCGTCAGGCTCGCTCCTTGACGCTCGTCCATGCTCTGCACGGTGTGGCGCGTTCCGCGAGAAGTGGGGCTCCCCGGCGCGTGAGATCGGCCCTGACGACAATTCAGATCGGGCTTGCGTTTGTTTTGCTCATCTCGGCTGGTCTTGTCTTTCGAAGCTTCCTCAACCTGCGTCAACTCGATCTTGGCTTCGAACCATCGAATGTTCTGACGATGAATGTCGAACCGCGTGATGAGACAAGACGCGAACGAAGTGGTGGGAGAGCTCCTGAGGCGCATGCAGGCAGTACCTGGCATCGAGGCATCTGGTGCTGTGCTCTTGCGTCCGCTCGCGCTTGGTCCGATCGGATCGGACGCTCTGGTGATTCTGGAAGGGCAGCCCACCGTGGCCGAGTCGGCCCGTCGGAACCCGCCCCTCAATTACCAGGTTGCAACGACCGGCTATTTTTCCGCGATGGGCATTCCGCTGAAAGAGGGTCGCCTGTTTGGCGTCGAGGACAACTGCGTTCGCCGAGAGTCGTCCTTGTGAGCGAAGGTACGGCCAGCCGGTTGTGGCCAGGTGAGAATCCCATTGGAAAGCGATTCCTGCTTCCAAGCCAGATCTCAGATGGTCCCGACACGTGGCGCACGGTGGTCGGCGTCGTCGGCGACGTCAGGTATCGCGGGCTGGATGATGTCCGGCTGGATCTTTACGATGCCGCCACCCAATCAAAGGCCGCCGCAACGCATGTGGTTTTGCGCACGTCCGGAGATCCATTGACCCTGGCCGGAGCGCTTCGATCTGAGGCCCGTCGACTCGACTCGCAGGTGCTGATCGACGGCGTCACGACCATGGAAGCCATCGTATCGCGGGCTGTCGCGCCGTGGCAGTTCAGCGTCTGGATGTTCACGCTCTTTGCAGCCATGGCGTTCGTGCTTGCCACGCTCGGGTTGTTCAGCCTCGTGAGCCTGGACGTCGCCCATCGACGGCACGAGTTTGCCGTTCGCGTTGCTCTGGGCGCGCGATCCCGCGACGTCGTGCGGTCGGTGATGACTGCGGCCGGCCGACAGGTGCTTGCAGGCCTCGGCGTGGGCATGCTCATGGCCGCGGTGGGCACGCGGGCGGTTCAAGGCATCTTGTTTGGTGTGCCGGTGTTCGATCTCCCGACGTACGCAATGGTCATCGGGCTGCTGCTGTGCGTGGTGTTGAGCGCGTCGTACCTTCCGGCGCGACGCGCGGCAGGCGCGGATCCTCTGGCACTTCTGCGACGGGACTAAGCGCTGAAAACGGAGAACTGAACGAAAAACTCTCAGCCGCTTCCGACTTGCCTGTCTTCTGCAGAGATTTCGGGAGAAACTGGTCGATTTCCTCGTCGGCCAGCGCCGACTCGTCCACAGGCGCCAGTGTGCGTCGTGCCTTCTGGAAGGTCTGTCGATCGGCTGGTGGCGCAGTCTCGTAAATTGCGTGAAGCTGCTCGGTCAGCGCATTGCGATGCCGCCGGGCAGTTTCGGCGTCAACGGCGTCATCGAACAAATCGCACAGCAGAGACCGATAGCGCTCCCTCAGGTACCACAGCTTCGTACTGCACACACGGTGCGCGGTTGCCGACGTTTCGAGGTCGAATGCCAGGCGAATGAGCAGGACCGCCAGTGCCACGCTGGCCAGCACCGCGCTGACAATCACGTAAACGTGCCCCTTGCCATAGGCGGCCGCGAGTGACGCAACCGTGACCCCAATCATGAGAAGCGCCTCGCCGGCTCTCATCAAGTGGTTGACCCGGCCGAGCACATGCGCGGTCTGAGTGTGAGCTTTCTGGCGGAATACGATCTGGCCGAACGTCAGGCGCAGCTGATCGACAAGGGTAAGGTTGAACATGAAAGCCCCCGCCCGCGGATAACGAAAAAAACTGAAAACTGAAAACTGAAAACTGGTTAATCCAACGCCGAGGCGCCAACCCAGTACCCGCTTCGTGTCTGGGTCGTCGCCCGCTGCCGCACGCGAACTTCGAGGCGATGCCAACCGGGTGACGCGCCTGGTTCCACGCCCAGCACGTACTGATGTCTCAGGTCGGCCATGATTTCGCGCGCGACGGCGAGGCGCTGCGCGGTATTGGTTGCCACGAAATACGCCCCCCCGGTCCAGCGCGCGAGATCGTCCAGGTCGATATCCTCGACGTCCAGCGGGCGCTGGTCTGAAAGGTCCACCGACAGACCGACGGCAACCACGTAGACCGGCACATCGATGGCGCTCGCGATACCCGAGACTTCCGCGGGCGTGAGCGCTGCTGCTCGTGTCGATGCCATCGGTCAGCACGACCAGGGCATGGCGTCCCGGCCGTAGTGCGACCTCTTGCGCCGTCTTGGCGATTGCGTCGTAGAGGGACGTCAACACCGAAGGGAGCAACCGAGGGAAAGGCGTTCCGAATCTGGTCGAAGTCCTCGGTGAACGATTGCAGCTCTTGAACGCTCTTGCCAAATCCGAACAGCGCGGCTTCATCCGATCCCTTGCTCATGACCGACATGAGCAGATGGGCGACTTCTCCCGCCTGCTCGAGCTTTGGACCGACGCGCATGCTGCCACTGCTGTCGAGCAGGAGCGCAATGCTGGCCGGACTTACCTCGTGTGAGAAATTTGTAATCGGGCTGGGTTGACCTTCGTCGCGAACTTCGAAGTCATGGGCGGCCAGGCCTTTGAGTGGCCGACCACTTGAATCGCGCACGACGACGGCAACGGTGACCCTTTCTGCGCCGCTCTTGAAGCGAATCTCCTGAGCCACGAGCGATGCTGTGACGGCGAGCCATCCGGCAACGACCACGACCACTGGTCTGAAGATGTGAGAAGAATTCCTGCTCGTGTGCACGTAATTCATGGACAATGCTCGATATCGATGATCGATCCGCTTTGATTTATCCGTTCAGAGTTCTATCGGTAGAACGGAGCCTCGTGAACAGCGACTTCAGACAACCAGGACTTGATGACAAAAATGTTATCGACACGTTCCACATTTCCGGAGTTCGACGACTCAAATTTGAACACGGGTTCGAGAGTCTGGAGCCTAGAGTCGAGGCCCGATCGCTGAGACGCGCCGATGGCGGAGCCGCGCAAGTCGCCACATCGCGAAGAATAAAAATCCGGCCACGAGAAGCAACGCGAGGAGTGGAAGCAGAAGGGAAGCCACGGACATGATCAGTGAGCCCAGCAACTCCAGCGAAGCCAGAAACACGTTGCCCGTGCCGGCTGTCGCAGCAGAGCTTTTGAGCCGAAGCAAAACCGTGGAGCCTTGCACGATTCCAGCAGTGCCGCCGGCGCCGATGATGGCCACGGAGTACCGCAGCCATGGTGGCAGATCGGTCAGCACCGACGCGCTCGCGACGATTCCCGCCAGCACGGCCGCGGGCGTGGCAATCGTGTCGAGAAGGTTGTCGAAAAAGGGAAAGTAGTAAGCCGCGATCTCGAGCATCGTGGCTGTGGCAAAGACGACCAGTGCCGGGGTCGTGCCCATCCACTCGAAGCCAGTCGAGAGGGGCAGCCAGCCCGTGCGGGCCGCGAAGCTCACGACGAGCAGCGGCACGAACACACGAAAGCCGGCGGCGGCTGCCAGGGCAAGGCCGGTCCCCACGCCCACGAGCACGTCGACATCGAGCGGCGGCATGGCCGCATTATAAGGCTCAGATCTTCTTTTGGGGCGAGCGGCCGATAGGAACTGCGCAGACAGCTGGGCGATATCCTCACGCGGGTGGAGCAGTCAAAATGAGCGGCAATCGGCAGGACGATCCTGAAACGGAGGGGGCGCGAGCAAGAGCCCCACGAGGCTTGCACGGTATGCCGACAGGTGGTTCCGGTGCGGCAGATCATCACGATGATGATGCGTCCCGTCTGTCTGACCTGTGCGGCGACGTTTTACGAGGGGGACGAGGAGGGGGAGTAGGGGCTGGCCGCGAGGCGGGCCTGAAAGGCCCGCCCTACGCTGAACTGACGGCTGATAGCTGATCGCTGACCCTAGCCGCCCTGAACGACGCCGCCCATTCGGGCTGATCTGATCGATGAGCGTTCGGATGACGTTCATCGATCCCTCGGCTTCGTTGAACAGCTCGGCCGCTTCACCGTTGAGTTTGACCGCGTCTTCCTTGAGACTCGCAATCGAGGCTGGGATTCAGATCGTGACCGAGGAACGCCAATTGATCGCGGAAGCTGCTGATGAAGGTTTCATATTCCGCCGCGGCTTTCTGGGCCGCAAGATGTATGTTGTCGTAGCCGGCTTTCGTCTCATCCCGCCGCATTTCGCTCCGCCGACGTAGGTCCTGATTCACGATGGCATCGAGACTGGTCGTCCAGTCAGCAAAATATTTGTCAGCCTCGAGCTGCATTTCGCCCAGACGTCTTTTGAACGTCAGCAACCCTCTTGAGCGCGCGGTCGACGCCTCGCAGACTGCCCGTGTAGGCTTTGCGTGGGTCCTTCGCGGTTCCGTCGAACAGGGAGTTGTAGGCCTCCAACGTCCTTTGCAGCTCGGCTCTGGTGTCTTCGATGGCCTTGGCGGAGTTTTCCGCACGGGTCGTCAACTTGTCAGTCTGCCTGAACCCCTGCTGTGCCAACGCGCCGGTGGCGGCGATGGCCACGAAAACGGCCGTGACGCACATTTTGTTTCTCATCGTACGGTCTCCTTGATCAGGACGTGTTGTGACCTGGCGCCTGGCCGCCGGACAAGATCGGTGCCAGCGGTACGGCATCATACCTTTATGGCGTTTTTAGTACAAGTGGGCAGTCGGCGCACACGCCTCGGCCGGAAGCGATGTAGGAACTTCTAGGTTTTTTGGGGAGCCCACGTAAGAACTTCACGACTGACAGGCGGATCGGGAGTCGGTTTTCACCTGAATGCACAGAATGGGCCTGGTACCAATCCTGCTATCTACTGGCATCAGGAGAGCACACACGCGCTCTCCTTTCCCCCTCAACCGTGTTTCGCGTTCCCGGAGGCAACTTATGAGCCCACTCCGTTTTCTGGCGGCGATCCCGCGCCTTGTGACACATCCGTCGCATCAGTCTCAGCGATATCAGGGTCAGTGAGGCTTGGCTGGCGGAGCACCGGTCGAAGGGATACGACATGGCCCGGCGACGCGAAGTGCCGACCGATTTGTCCACGCTCGTCAGTGAGCGGTTGGGCCTGGTTCTGGCAGAGAGTGACTGATGCGCCGGTGGAGCTCGCTCGAGCTCTCCAATTACGACTCCGTAGTGATGCCTGCCTGAATTCTCGAGAGAGACGCGATGGCGAAAACTCGCGTCTCTCAGCCCTCTAAAGTCGTCACCATGAGCGGCGCACCTGTTGTGATAATCAGCGTGTGCTCGTAGTGCGCGGCCAGACACCCGTTGTGCGTCCGTAATGTCCACCCGTCAGGTTGTTCGATCACTCGCGGTGCCCGATTGCTCGTGGACGCGCCCCGCTCTTGGCTGCGCGGCGATAATGGGCTCGATCGTCAACACCAGCCCTTCCGTCAGTGTGGCCTGCTGTTGCGGGTCGTAGAAATTCGGCACCGTCGGCTCTTCATGAATCGCGCGGCCGACTCCGTGGCCCGACAACGCGCGAATCACCGAGAATCCGTACGAATTGACGATCTCTTCGACAGCGCGCCCGATATGCGCGACGGGGTCGCCTGCGCGCGCGGCGCGACAGCCGCCCTCGAATGCTGCAACATGCACACTCTTTCAGCCGCTCACCCACGGCTGTTGCCGGCGGCACCACCACAGTGGTCGCCGCGTCGGCAATGTAGCCGTCCAGTTCTGCAGTGACGTCGAGTTTCACCACATCTCCGCCTCGAAGCCGTCGGGCCCCTGGCAGACCGTGCACGATCTCGTCGTTGACGCTGATCAGGTTGGTCGTGGGACACCCGTAGAACAGCTGCGGAGCCGATCGCGCGCCTTGGTGCTTGAGCACGGCGGCACCAATCGCATCCAGCTCGCCCGTCGTGACGTCGGCTCGCGTTTCGCGCTCCATGGCGCGCAGGGCTTCGGCCACGACTCGGCCCACGCGGCGGATACCCTCGAAATCGGCCTGAGACTCAATGGACATGACGCCAGTGTAGCGCGGACCCTTGAGGGTCCGCACCTGTGACGGATGACGCTACAACCGCATCCATAGATGCACGACCACGATGTGTGGGTCCTTCTGCTTGTTTGTCGAGAGGCACGTCCATTCTCGCCGGATGATCGTGAAAGGCTGCGTGTCGTTGCTCGGTACGTAACCGAGCGACTGACAATGGAAACGGGCTCGACCTTCCGCGCGGAGCACGAACGGCTCAAAGTCGATGTCTCGACAGGCTGTCACGTATTCGCCATAAGAAAGCGTGATATCTCTGCCAGTTCCAGATGGATCGCTCATATCAAAGTCGACATAGATCTCGTCGACATGGGGAGCTTCACCGGTGTTGTGTCGGTGCTTGGCCGCGAATGTGGCCGGTACTCCGCCGCTCGGTGCCGCCAGAAGGACGGCGGTTGCGACGTCTTCCCCGCGATGGCTCGCTGTTCCATCGCCGGGGCATACCAGACTTTTCGTGATGCTGGCCGAGATGAGGTTCTCAGACGCCAGCTCGTGGCAAAACCACGCCTGAGCCAGAATCCATGTATGCGGAGGATCATCCTGGTCGCCAACTCTGAGCTCGGCAATGCGGGCGTTGACAATGGAACTGGCCCGCTCATAGACGTCATCGTACGTAAACGCGACGCCCTTCGCGATTTTCCGCCGAACCGTCGCGTTGATCCGATACTCCCGACCTCGGCACAAGGGAGCAAGAATTTCCGGACGAACGGTGTACGTCAGACCGCGCTGCCATTCGACGAAGCCGGTGGGTAATTCACCGTCACCGCCGGGCTGCAGAAAATCGGAGCAATTGCGGAACTCTTTGAACATCGCAATCGTCTACATGAGGAAGGACTGCGAGTCCACGTGACTCGCTGGTGGAGGAGCGTGACCGTGACCCCCTTGAAAAACCCTGGCGCAGCGGCGGTGATGAGCCTGATCTTGCCCGGCATCGGCCAGTTCTACAACGGCGATTTCTGGCGTGGAATTTTCTGGCTCATCGTCACTCCGGGACTGTGGATCGGCTCCGGCGGACTGCTGGGATGGATTTGCCACATCGTTTCGGCGATTACCGCGTACAACCGGGCGGGGTTCAAGAATCAGTTATTGGCGGGCCGAGTCTAGCCTTCCTCGTTTCTCATCGGAGAACCCTGTAGGACATTCAGGAAGTCGCTCGCGAGATCGGCTCTGCGTGCCCGGATCGAATTTTGAAGAGTGGCAACCCCATGCGCCTCAAAAGGGTGCCATCGTCATCCGTCCCGGACACGGAAGACGGTAGTGTGTCCTCCTTACACCCCAGTCCGCCCGAATTGCCCTCGACGAAACTTTCGCTGCTGACGAAATTGTCGCTCCGCCGATGCGTCGGCAGTAAACAACTGGGCTGCGGCTGTCTGGTCGGCCTGTACGAGCGATTCGCCGGGGACGTGCTGTGGGTCGTGGATGTCGCTTGCACGCAGCATCAAGGGTCGCTTGGTGAGTCCCTGCCCCGCGGCCCGGTGTAGTCCCGATCCCGAATCCCCAATCCAGAATCCCGCACCCTCCGTGCTATCTTTGCGCCCCCGATGGAGGTCTACCTGGTCGACGGCACGTACGAGCTCTTCAGGCACTTCTACGCGATGCCGTCGGCTCGCGACAAGGACGGTCACGAGGTCGGTGCGATTCGAGGTGTCCTGGCGTCCATTCTGGGCCTCGTCCAGCACGGCGTGACGCATATTGCCGTTGCCACCGATCATGTCATCGAATCGTTCCGTAATGGGTTGTGGCGGGGCTACAAGACGAGCGCTGGCGTCGATGCCAACCTGCTCGCGCAGTTCACGCCGCTCGAGCAGACGCTGACGGCGCTTGGCGTCGTGGTTTGGCCGATGGTCGAATTCGAGGCCGATGATGCGCTGGCCGCCGGGGCGGCAAAAGCGGCGCTCGACCCGAGGGTCGAGCGAGTGGTGATCTGCACACCAGACAAAGATCTGGGTCAGGCGGTTCGTGGCACGCGCGTCGTGCAACTGGACCGGCGGCGACGCGAATTTCGCGATGAAGCCGGAGTCGTCAAGAAATTCGGTGTGCCGCCCGCGTCGATTCCCGATTACCTGGCTCTCGTCGGCGACGCGTCCGACGGCTATCCGGGCCTGCCGGGCTGGGGTCCGAAGTCGAGTGCAGCCGTGCTGGCGCGGTTTGGACATCTTGAAGCGATTCCAGAAGATTCGCGGGACTGGCACGTCAACGCCGCGCATGCCGGCTCGCTTGCGGCAACGCTCGTCCGCGAGCGTGAGCGGGCATTCCTCTTTCGTGATCTGGCCACCCTCCGCACCGATATCCCTTTGTTCGACTCAGTCGATGACCTGAAATGGACGGGACCTACACCCGAGTTTGCGGCGATAGGAAAGCGCCTCGACCAGGCGGTTACGACCGGTTAGGGTCTCATTTTCAGAGGTGTGACATGGCAGGCCAGCCCACGGGTCAATTGCTCCGCAGCGCGCCATACTTTCCCGTCGCGGACGTGGAACAGTCCGCAAAACACTACGAGCACGTCCTTGGCTTTCACCGCGACTACATCGCTGGAACCCCGCCGCAATTTGCGATTCTGAGCCGCGACGGCCTCTCGATCATGCTGCGGCTGGTGCCGGCGCCCGAGCGCATCAGCCCCAACGAGAAGCAGGGGGGAACCTGGGACGCATTCTTCTGGGTGCGCGACGCGCGAGCGTTGCACGCGGAACTGGAAGGCAAGGGCGCAGACGTCGTGTACGGCCCGATTGTTCAGGAAGCGTATCAAATGGAAGAGTTCGCGGTGCGCGATCGCGAAGGCTACGTGCTGGGTTTTGGCCAAGCGCTGACGAACCGCGAAGCCTGATCGCTTCGAGACTGCGCAGAAGTCCATCTGCCGGAGTGGTGCCATGGCTAATTTCGTTCAGGACGTTCGCTATGCGTTTCGCATGCTCACCAGTTCACCTGGCTTTACCGTCGTTGCAATCCTGACGTTGGCACTCGGCATTGGGGCGAATACGGCAATCTTCTCGGTGGTCAACGCCGTCCTTCTGAAGCCCTTGCCGTACCCGGATCCGGACGGTCTGATGGTGTTCATGACGACGGCTCCGCAGGGGGAGAACAACGGAGCGTCGCCCACCAAGTTCAACGCCTGGCGGAACCAGGGCAGTGTGTTTCAGGACGTGTCGGCTTACCGGTTCAACGTGGTCAATCTCACCGAGGGGGACAACCCGGAACAGATTTCAGCGGGCCACGTCAGCGCCGACTTCTTTCGACTGTTCGGTGCCCCTGTCGTTGCCGGTCGCACCTTCGCGGCGGACGAAGATCGGCCGAACGGTGGACGCGTTGTCGTGCTGAGCGAGGGTTTCTGGAGACGGCGCTTTGGCGGCGAGCGAACCGTGCTCGGCCGGAGCGTCTCGATCAACGGCGATCCACACGTGGTGCTTGGCATTCTCGGTCGATTCGATACCCAGGCGATCCAGTCCCAGGCGGCGGGTCCCCCCGAGGTGTGGTTGCCTTTTCAAATCGATCCCAATAGCACGATGCAGGGCAACTTCTTCGCAGCGACAGGCAGGCTCAAACCGGGCGTGACCCTCGCAGCGGCGAATGCACAGCTCCAACGAGCCGCAAGCGAATTTCGCCAGCGGTTTCCCACCGGCTTGGGCCCCCAGGGCGGTTTCGGGCTTCGTGCGCTTCAGGATGTCATCGTTGGGAATGTCCGCTCATCCCTGCTGGTGCTGGTGGGCGCCGTGAGCTTCGTCCTGCTCATTGCGTGCGCGAATGTGGCAAACCTGCTCATGGTGCGTGCGACCGCGCGAAAGCGCGAGATAGCGGTGCGCGCGGCGATTGGCGCGGGACGCGGCCGCATCATTCGTCAACTGCTGACCGAGAGTGTCGTGCTTTCGGCCTGTGGAGGTCTCATTGGTCTCGTACTTGGCGTCATTGGAATTCGCATCCTGCTGGCTTTCAACCCGGGCAACATTCCGCGTATCGGTCCAGACGGTTCGGGCATCGGTGTCGAGTGGCGGGTACTGGCCTTTACCGTGTTCGTCTCTGTGCTGACGGGCCTCGTCTTCGGTCTGTTTCCCGCGCTCCGGGCCTCGCGCACCGACCTCAGCACGACACTCAAAGAAAGTGGCGGACGGTCTGGCAGCAGTTTCCGTCAAAACAAAGCACGCGCGATTCTTGTCGTCAGTGAAATAGGCCTGGCGCTTGTCCTGCTGGTAGGTGCTGCGCTCTTCATCAGGACGTTTGCAGCGTTGCGATCCGTCAAACCCGGGTTTGATGCTTCGCAGGTCCTGACGATGACGATGTCTCTGACGGGCCAGCGGTTTGCCGAGACGTCGGCTGTCGCTCAAGTGATTCGCGATGGCGCTGACAGGCTCAACGCGCTGCCTGGTGTCGAGGTTGCCGGGGCTGCCTGCTGTGTGCCGCTCCAAGGGGGACTCGGCCTCCCGTTCGTGATCGAGGGGCGGCCGCTCGAGGGCCCGTTCCACGGCGGCGGCGGGTTCACGCCGATCTCCGCCACCTACTTCAGCGCCTTCAAGATTCCGGTTGTGCGGGGCAGGGCTTTCACGGATCGCGACGACGGCGCGGCGCCGAATGTGGCCATCATCAATCAGGCCATGGCGCGCCGGTTCTGGCCCGACGGCGATCCGCTGAATGATCGCATCACGATTGCCAAAGGGCTGCCACAACTCGAAGACCCGACGCGACAGATCGTCGGTATCGTGGGCGACGTGCGTGGTCTTGCGCTCAATGTTGACCCGGCACCCACGGTGTACGTGCCATGGGCCCAAGTGCCCAATGCGCACAATGCCAATCTGGTCGGCATCGTGCCGCTCTCGTGGATCGTGCGCACACGAGGTGAGCCAAACGCCATCACGACGGCTGTTCAGACCGAGCTGCGTTACGCGAGTGGTGGACTTCCTGTTGCGCGGCCGCGCAGCATGGAGGAGATTGTCGTGCAGTCGACCGCCCGATCCGATTTCAACACGTTTCTTCTGAGCACCTTCGCGGGCTCGGCGTTGCTGCTGGCCGCGATTGGCATCTACGGATTGATGGCGTATTCCGTCCAGCAGAGGACCCAGGAAATCGGCGTCCGGCTGGCATTGGGCGCCGACTCGCACACCGTTCGGAACATGATCATCCGGCAAGGGATGGGCTTCGCACTGGTAGGTGTGGCGCTCGGGCTGGCTTCGGCGTTTGGATTGACGCGCGTGATTGCGGGCTCGTTGTTCGGGGTGACGGCGCGAGACCCGCTGGTCTTTGTCACAGTGCCTCTGCTCCTGAATGCCGTCGCGCTCTTTGGCGTATGGCTTCCGGCTCGCCGCGCTGCCCGAGTCGACCCGCTGGTGGCGTTGAGATACGAGTGAGGTGGACCACGTGCAAAGAATTCTCTGCGGCTCCGCGACCTCGGCGGGCTCAGCGTTCCGTATTCGAGGGCTCGTAGTTTTCGGTCGTCAGTTTTGGCAGTTCAGGTATAGTCCGGGGAATGAAAGCCCTGCACACACTGTCGTTGTTCGCATGTTCGGCGGTGCTGGCCCTTGCGGCCTCTTCGACGCTTTCCGGACAAGCTCAGGCGCCCGCACAGGGACAGGGACGAGGACAGCCGGCGGCCCCGCCGCCGCCGCAGGCGGGCCACCCGTCCGGCAAGCTCGTCATCTGGGGCGATGTCGCGCTCTTTAACAAACCGGATGATCCCGGACAACTGCATTCTCACCAATCGCTTCAAGAGAGGGCAGCGCGTCGGGTTCCGAATGACCGCCATCGACGGCGGAACGGGTGAGGTCGAGAACACCGCGATCCTTGTCGCGCACGTCAACTACGGCGGAAAAACGATTGACGCACCAATGCGGTGGCGAGGCGCGGCGGGTCCGTCCGCCCCGGCTCCACGCGGGTACCTGCGCTCGCCATTTGAACTGTGGACCGGATCCTGGACCGTTCCCGATGACGCGCCCGTCGGCATGATCACCTACACCGTGACCGCGACCGACAGGTTCGGCCGAACGGCGACGTTCACACCATTCTCGGCCCAGGCATCACAACTCGTCATCGTTCCGTAAGAGTGCGGTGCAAAGTCATCCCTCGCACGTCGCAGGATCGTACGTAGCGCAGGCCTTTAGGCCTGCTCCGGTGTACGTAGCGCTGCTCGCGGTTGCCGCCCTCGTTGGCTGTGCCGGCACCGCCGCCTCGCCTGAATCGTCGGCTGCGGAATCATCAGGCCCTCCGCCACAAACACTGAAGCTGACGTACGACGCCCCAACCGTCGGTGCGGAGGTTCGCGCGACGGCGACCGGCCTGCCTGCTGGCCAGACGGTCGATCTCACATGGGAGACCGTGACGGGTGGGTGGGTTGTCGAGGACTACTATCACTTCCGCGGCAAGAAATATTCGAAAGCCACCTCGTCACTTGGCAAGTTCACCGTTGACGCGCAGGGCCGGCTCGAGGCGCGGTTCCACATTCCCGAGGACTACGGTGGCGTCCACGACGTGATTGCGTTGATTGACGGCAAGCCAGTCGCGCAAAACGGCATCGAGGTCACGCAAAGCTTCGAGATGAATCCGACGTCGGGCCCGGTGGGGACGCCGGTCGAGCTTCGGGTCAAGGGACTCGGGTGGCGGACGATGGAAAGCACGTGGGTGGTGAACTGGGACAACAACCTGCTCGGGTTCGTGTCGGCGGCCGGTACCAAGGGATCCGCGGTCGCACGGTTTCGCGCCGTGGGACCAGTCGGCCCGCACAGCGTGAGGCTGCTGACCGGGTGGCAGGGACAGGGCTACCTGAACTACGAGCAGTCGCCTGTCGCGCACCTTCCACGGCCGCAGTTTACTTTCCACACCACACCCGGGCGTGCATCGTCGGGAGCGGCATTCGCGGAGCCCTATCAACGTCAGCCGGTGCCGAAGACCGAGTTGCACGTGACCAACGCGATGCTGACGCTGAGTCCCACCCAGGGGCCGGTGGGCACGCGGGCGGCCCTGAAGGGCGAGGGATTTCCCCGTGGCGCGACGCTGCAGCTGGTCTGGCAAACATATGTGGGGAGTCGCGTGAGCGGCAATGGATTCGAACCGCAGGAAAACGCGCTTGGCACCGTCCAGGTGAACACGGACGGCCGGATCGATGTCACCCGTATCGATTCCAGACGATCTCGGCGGTCTTCACGGGTTGGCTCTGCGCGACAAGGACAAGACCCTTGCGCGCGCGTTCTTCGTCACCGAGACGAGCATTGTCAGCATGTCGCCGACATCAGGGCCCGTTGGCACCCCGGTGACGATTCATCTGAAGGGCGTCGGGTGGACGGAGTACGACAACATCTACATCGCAACCTACGACAACGCGTACATGGGCTACGCATGCGGGTTCAACAGTCAAGGCGACGTGGTCATCAATTTCACCGCGACCGGTGAACCTGGCGAACACATCATCGATCTTGTATCCGGGGATCTACCAGGGGCCACCAACAGAAGCGCAGTTGCTGTATCGTCAGCCTCAGTTGACCTACGCCGACGATCATCCTGGCAACAAGATTCCCGCGCTCCGCTTCAAGTTCGAAGTGACGGCGCCCAGAACTCACGCTGAAAAACCCGGTTTCACCACAGAGGCCACGGAGGACACAGAGAACTCAAGAATGACTCTGTGATCTCTGTGACCTCCGTGGTGAAGAGAGCTTTTTGTCAGGGCTCCAGCGTCGGTCTGTATTCCGGCGCCTTGCGTGCCTTCGTTGCCTGTTCGAATGCAAAGCCAAACGCCAGAAGATCGGCCTCGCTGAATGCGCGGCCCATGAACGTGATGCCGAGCGGCAGCCCGCGGCTATCGCCAGACGGCACGGTCAAACTGGGCGTGCCCGCGACGGCCGCCGCGCCATATCCGGCACCGACGAAGTGATCGCCGAGCACGTGGTCAGTCGGCCAGGCCGGCGACATGCTCGGCACGACAATCGCGTCGAGTTTCTCCATGTCGAGCACGGCGAGCAATCCTTCTTTACCGGCCAGCCGTCGCGCTTCTTCGCGTGCCTTGCGATAAGCCGGGTCGGTCAATGGCCCCTTGGCTTGAGCGCGCTCGAAGAGCTCCTGTCCGAAGAACGGCATCACCTGCGCGGCATTTGCCTTGTTCCACGCGATCAATCCTTCGAGCGACTGGCGAGGCGAGGCGTTCTTCGTCAGATAGGCGTTGAGCCCATCCTTGAATTCATAGAGCAGGACCTCGAGCTCGGCATCCCTCCAGCGGTTGTAAGCTGCTCATCTTCACGTCCACCGTCACAGCCCCGGCGGTTTTGATCGCGTCCAACGCACGTTCCATCGACGCGTCGACGTCCGGGTGATATCCCATGGCCTGACGCAACACGCCGAAACGACGGCCTTTGAGTGCGTCGGCCTTCAATCGTGCGCCGTAGTCGTCGGGACGCTGACCGTCCGACGAGGCGCCCGCCGGATCCGCCGGGTCCCTGGCAGCCAACGCGTTCATCAGCAGCGCAACGTCTGCCACGGTCCGGCCCATCGGGCCCGCGGTGTCTTGTGAGATGGCAATTGGAATGATGCCGTTGCGGCTGACGAGGCCGACGGTTGGTTTCAAGCCCACGAGACCGTTCACCGAGGCGGGGCAGATAATGCTGCCGTCCGTCTCGGTCCCCACGCCGATTGCGCCGAGACTCGCGGCGATTGCCGTTCCGGTCCCCGAGCTCGACCCGCAGGGATTGCGATCCAGCACGTACGGGTTCCTGGTCTGGCCACCGCGAGAGCTCCAGCCAGACGTCGAACGTGTCGATCGAAAATTTGCCCATTCGCTCAAGTTGGTCTTGCCCAGGATGACGGCACCGGCCTCGCGGAGACGCGCCACGATGAACGCATCCTGCACCGGCCGGTTTTCGGACAACGCCAGCGACCCCGCAGAATTCACCATGCCGGCCACGTCGATGTTGTCCTTGAGCAGTACGGGAATGCCGTGCAGCCGTCCGCGTAACTTACCCGCCTTCCGCTCGGCATCGAGAATGTCCGCCTCCTTCAGTGCGGCCGGGTTTGCCTCTATGACGGCGTTGAGCCGCGGGCCGGCGTCGTCCACCTCAGCAATGCGGTCGAGGTACGCCTGTGTGAGCGCGCGTGACGTGAGTGACCCGGAGGCCAGGCGCTCGCTTGCCTCCGTCGCGCTCAATTCCACCACGTCCAGCGCCGCGGTTGGCGCGCCCTCGGGCGCTCGTGTCTGGGAGGTGGGCGCACACTCCCACGTCAATATTCCGGCTATCAAGAGAAAGGGGACTTTTCGCATGTGGGTTCACCTACACATCCTACGTTGCGACTCAATGGAGACCCGGATCTGAAGTCTGAAGTTTGAAGTCTGTGAAGTCTGAAGTCTGAGCTTCGGAATTCGGCCAGAATTCCAAGGCTTCAGACTTGTGATTTCAGACTTCCAACTTCAGGCTGCGTTTTTCAGCAGCCTGTTAGGTTCGCCGGTTCGCGCGGCGATGATAGCTGACCGATAATACGGGTGTAGCGCCGACGCGTGCAGGAGGTTTAGATGAATCGCCAATTCCGCCGGTTCGTGGTCCTGATGAGCTGGATCCTTGTGCAGAGCCTGGCAATACCCGTAACGGCTCAGGACAAGGTTCTGACTCCGGAAATGATCCTTCGGATTCGGCAGGCGGCCGATGCGCAGATTTCACCCGACGGCTCGCGAGTGATGGTCCAGGTATCGCGCCCCAGAACCGCTGACGAGAAACTGGGGAGTGCCGTCCCGGAGTTGTGGCTCGTCCCGTCGAGCGGCGGGGAACCTGCCAGGTTCACGACGAACGACGAGGGGGACCGAGCGGCCCGATGGTCGCCTGACGGCCGCACGATTGCGTTCTTGTCGCGACGTCCGGGGAACGAATTCACCCAGGTCTATCTGCTGCCCGTGGGCGGCGGCGAGGCGCATCGCCTCACCAATGCTGAAAACGCGGTGAGCGCCTTCAAGTGGGCACCCGACGGGAAGTCCGTTGCGTATACCGTGACGGATCCGAAAACCAAGGACGAACGAGACGCCGAAAGCAAAGGAAAGGACTGGAACCGTCGCCGACACGGATTACAAGCACTCCCGGCTCTACGTGACCGACGTCGAGTCGAAAAAGAGCCACCTCGTCACCACCACGCCGATGACGGTTCACGATTTCGACTGGTCTCCCGACAGCCAGCAACTCGTGCTGCTTTCCGCCGACACACCAACCGTTGACGACTCGTACATGAAGCTCAAAGTTCAGAAAGTCGCCGGTTGGCTGGCGGACCCGCTCACGCTCGTGGCCCCAACGGCGGGCAAACTGGGAAACCCGCGCTGGTCGCCCGACGGGAAGTGGATTGCCTGGCTCGGCGCGACGGCCCTTCACGATCCGTACGCCGGCTCTGTCTTCGTGGCGCCCTCTGAAGGCGGCACAGCCGAGAATCATCACACCCAACTACGAGGGAACGGCCACCTGGCTGTCCTGGGTCCCGGGTTCGACGAGCACGCTCGCCATGGTGGCAATCGAGCGGCAGAACACGCCTGCCTACACGATTACTTTCCCGGAGAAGAAGCGCACGCCGATTGCGACCGGATCGGGGGCGCTTCTCGGTGGTCTGAGTTTCAGTCGCGACGGCGGCCGCGCGGTCTTCTCGGCCAGTACACCTTCGCATCCGTTTGACGCGTTCATCACCGACACCAGGACGTCGAACGTGAAGCGCCTCACCACGTTGAATCCGTTTCTTGACGAGGTGAAGATCGGCCAGCAGGAGATCGTCCGCTGGAAATCGGTCGATGGTCTCGAGGTCGAAGGCGTCATCGTCAAGCCGGTCGGCTATCAAGCAGGCCGGCGGTACCCGGTCGTGATGCAGCCGCATGGCGGGCCCGAAAGTGCCGAGCTCAACGGCTGGTTTGGGACGTACTCTCGCTGGGGTCAGATGCTTGCGGGCCGGGGTTTTGTCACGTTTCTACCCGAACTACCGCGGCAGCATCGGCCGCGGCGTCGAGTACGCGATGGCCGATCACCGCGATCTGATGGGCAAAGAATTCCAGGACATGCTGGCAGGCCTCGATCATCTCGTGGCCATTGGCATTGCCGATCCCAATCGCATTGGCGTCGGCGGCGGGAGTTACGGCGGCTACACGAGCGCCTGGGCCGCGACCTACGGCAGCGAGCGATTCAAGGCTGCGGTGATGTGGATGGGCATCTCGAACTGGTACAGCATGACCGGCACGTCGGATATCTTTTTCGAAAACTCAACGGTGCACTGGAATGCGATGATGTACGAGAACTACGAGCTCTACTGGAACCGGTCGCCGCTCGCGCACATCAACAAAGCCAACACCCCGACGCTCATCGTCCACGGCGCCGCCGATCCGCGGGTGCCGATAGGACAGTCTCAGGAAATGTATACGGCGTTGAAATGGAAGGGCGTACCGGTGGAGTTCGTGACCTACCCCCGCGAGGGACACGGGGTGACGGAACGGGCGCACCAGGAGGATTTCATGAACCGCGTAGCCGCGTGGTTCGAGAAATATCTGAAACCGGAATCAAACGTCCCGAGATCGTGTAGCGGGACCCTTACAGGGTCCGCGTCCCACGCGTGAAAGGCTCACGCGGACACTAAAGTGTCCGCGCTACACCGGCGTCACTGGCTGTGGTAACGGCAGCTTGGACCGCAGCCAGCTGAAGCCGCGAACGACCAGCCTCTTGTCTTTCGCATCCGCAAAGAGCGAGTACGCCACAGGAGTGATGAGCAACGTCAGCACCAGGACGAGCGTCTGCCCGCCAATGACGACGTACCCAATCGCGTGATTGGTGGCGGAGCCGACGCCGCTCGTCACCACGAGCGGCACCATCCCCGCCACGAACGCCAGCGTCGTCATCAGGATCGGGCCGCAGCCGGTTGCGGCTGGCCTGGATGATCGCGTCGCGCGCGTTCAGCCCCGTCTCTCGCAGCTGGTTCGCGTGGTCGATTTGCAGAATCGAGTTCTTCTTCACCACGCCAAACAGCACCAGCATCCCGAGTGCCGAGAAGATGTTGAGCGACTGACCGAAGATGATGATCGACATGAGCGCGAACGGCAGCGTCAGCGGCAACGACAACAGGATCGTCACCGGGTGCAGCCACGACTCGAACTGTGCGGCCAGCACCAGATACATGAAGATCAGCGACAGGGCAAGGGCGGTGAGGAATGCGCTCGCCGTCCGGTTCAGTTCGCGCGAACGGCCGGCGAATGCCGTGCGGTACTCCGATCCGAGTCCTAACGCCGCGGCCGCCGCTGCAATCTGTTCCTGCGCGCTGGCCTGCGACGTGCCCGGCAGCATGTTGGCGCTGACGGTCACCTGCCGCTGACGGTTCAACCGGCGAATGTCGGCTGGAGCCGCACCAGGGGCGAAATCTGCAATGTTCTCGAGCGCAACGCTGCCGAGGCGCGACGAAGGGACCGTGAGCCTGGCGATGGCCTCCTGGGTTCCGCGATCAACAGCCTCCGCTCGCAGCAGCACGTCGGTACTGCTCCCCGCCTTCGTTGTAGGTCGTGACCGAATCTCCTCCCACCAGCAGCCGGAGTGCCTCGGCGGCATCCGAAATCTGCACGCCAAGATCGGCGGCCTTCGGCCTGTCGAGGCGGACAGACATTTCCGGCTTGCCCGATCGCAGCGATGTGTCCACATCGACCAGGCCGGGAATCGTTCTCGCTTTCTCGGCAAGCTCGTTGCTCGCTTGCTCCAGAACGCGGAGGTCCGGTCCCTGAAGCACGAACGTCACGTCGCCCTGCCCCCCGCCGCCGCCGCCACCACCACCCCCTCCTCCAATGCCAGGCGCCTGCAATGCAGTTCGCGTTCCTGGCGGGGTGAGAGGCGGCAGAACCTTGTTACGGACTTCCTCCATGATTTCGAACTGATCACGGTCGCGGTCGCCGAGCGGCTTGAGACGCACATAGAGCGAGGCGTTGTTCAACGTCCCGGCGGAATCACCCGCCACGATGACCATCGTGTAACTCACTTCCGGAATGCGCCGTATCGTGTTCGCGATGCGGTTCGCCAAGACCTCCGTCGCCTCGAGGCTCGTGCCTTCCGGCGCCCGAAGGCTGACGTCGAACTCCGACTGGTCGTCCTGCGGCGTGAAGTTCACGTTCGTCACGCGGAAGAGCGGCACGCTCGAGAACAGTACCAGCACGGCCAGGCCCGCCATGATCCCGCGGTGGGCCATCGACCACGTCAGCATCCGCGTATACGCGCGATCCAGAGGACCGAACACTTTCGAGTGCTTCGAGTCGTGCACGTTGTGCGCCTCGTCCTCGGTTCGGGGCTTGACCTTCAGCCAGCGCGCGCACATCATCGGGGTCAGGGTGAAGCTGACGAGCAGCGACACCATGATGGCAAACGTCATCGTCAGACCAAAGCTCCTCAAGAACCGGCCGACCATCCCGCTCATGAAGCCGACCGGGGCAAAGATCGCGACGAGCGAGAGCGTGGTCGCCAGCACGGCCAGCCCGATCTCTTTGCGTGCCTAAGACCGCCGCCTCCATTGGCGTCATGCCCTTTTCCTCGATAAATCGGTAGATGTTCTCGAGGACCACAATGGCGTCATCAATCACGATGCCCACCGCCAGTGTCAGGGCGAGCATCGTGAGCATGTTGAGCGTGAACCCCATGTACCAGATGAGCGCGAATGTCGCGATGATCGACGTGGGGATTGAAATGGCGGCAATGACCGTCGACCGGAAATTGCCCAGAAACAGGAGCACGACCAGCGCGGCAAGCAGCGACCCGACAATCAGGTGCTCCTCGACGCTTCGAATCGACGCTTCGATGAACTCGGCCTGGTCGCGAACGATGCGAAGTTGATAGCCCGAAGGAAGCGCCTGCTGGATTTCGCTCAACCGTTCCTTGACGTTGTTGACGACCTCGACTGTGTTCGTCCCAGACTGCTTGCGAATCTGCAAAAGAACCGTCGGATCGCCGTTGACGTTCGCGAGCGTCCTGGCTTCGGCCACGCCGTCGTCAATGCGGGCGACATCTTCGACCTGCACCGGATGTCCCGTCGACCTGGCGAAGAACCAGCGCGCCAAACTGCTCGGGCGATTCCACGCGTCCCCGCGTGCGCATGGTGATCGACTGGGCCCCTTCGTCGATCCGGCCTCCCGGGATGTCCGCGTTCTGAGCCTGGAGCGCGCGCGACACATCGTTGACCGTGACGTTGTATGCACGCAGCCGTGCCCCGTCGACCCACACGTTGATCTGCCGCTTGCGGCCGCCGATCACGAGAACCTGTCCCACGCCGTCCGCGCTCTCGAGCCTCCGACGCAGGATTTTGTCGGTGTACTCGGTCACGTCTCGAATCGGCTTTTTGGCCGTCACGGCAAGCGTGAGGATCGGCGCCGCATCGGGGTCCTGCTTTTCGACCGTCGGTTGGTCAATCGTGCGCGGGAGGAGCGGCAGGATTCGATTGATCCGGTCCCGGACCTCCTGCGCTGCCACGTCTGCGCTCTTGTCCAGTCTGAAGGTGACGATGACCTGTGAAATGCCTTCGGCGGAGTTTGAATTGAGCTGATCGATGCCGCTGATGGTGTTGACGGCTTCCTCGACCTTGTCCGTGACCTCGGTTTCCACCTGTTCTGGTGCGGCACCTGGGAGACGTGTCGTCACCGTGATCGGTGGGGAAGTCCACGTTTGGCATCCGATCCACGCCAAGCTGGATGAACGCGAACGCGCCGACGACCGTCAGCGAAAGAATCAGGACGGACGCAAAGACTGGACGACGAACACACAGTTCAGCAAGCCACTGCATCGCTACCTACTTCCCGTCGCCGGCGCGAATGCCGTCGACAAGTTGCGCCACGTTGCGCGTCGCCACCTTTTCGCCGGCCTTCAGACCCGTCGCGATCTCCACCAACTCTCCTTCGGGTTGACCGACGGTCACGATCCGCTCTTCCACCTGACCGCCCGAAACCACAAAGACTCGCGAGGTCTCACCAATCGTCCGCACGGCAGCAGCCGGCACCAGCACGCCCGGCTTGCGCGTGGCCTGTTCGATCCGTGCCGTCGCAAACGAACCAGGTTTGAGCATCCCGTCGTCGTTTGGCACCACGGCTTCGACGATGAGCGAGCGCGAATCGGTTTGGAGGGCCGGCGAAACGTAGCGCACCTGGCCCGTGAACGTCTTACCCGGGAGAGGCATCCACCTCGAACGTCACCGCGCGCCCGACGGCAACTTCGGCGCTGTACTGCTCGGGCACCGTCAACTCGACGCGCAGACGGGTTGTTGCGCAGCACCGACGCCACCTTTGTTCCTCGCGTCACGTAGTCGCCAACCGACACGAGGCGCTGACCGACGACGCCGCTGAATGGCGCTCGAACGACCGTGTCGGCCAGCGCCTTTTGAGCGAGGCTGACCCGGGCGCGGGCCCCGACGAGCGCCTGGTATTGCTGCACGGCGGCATTGCGCGCAATGTCGTACTGGCGCTCGGCGACTTCGAATTGTGCGCTGCGTTGATCGAATTCGGACTGTGACAGCAGTTTGCGATCGAAAAGCATGCGAGTTCGTTCGAACTCGCCTTGTGCGAGCTGCAGGTTGGCCTTCGCGTTGGCAACTTCAGGCACCCGTTCGACGTCGAAGGTCGACCCACCGCTCAGGCCAAGACGACTTTCAATCTGGGCGGCGTTCGATTCCGCTTCGGCGGCTTGTGCCGTCGCCTCGGCCGGCGCGATTCTGACGAGATCGGATTTCTCGGTTACGCGTGTACCGCGTTCGACCGGAGTCGCAATCACGCGACCCTGAACCTCCGCAGCCACTTCAGCCTCTTCCTCGGCCGCAAGTGTCCCGGTGACGCGAAGGAACCGCGTGATCGGCCGTTCAACAGCCGCCACTGCGGCAACTTCCACACTGGCCGGCTCGCTGGCATTGGCAGACTCCGACTCACCTCTCGCGCCTGTACCACAGCCCGTGGCCAGCACCGCGGCCAACCCCACCCTGATGAACATCCGATTTATGAAGCGCAGCATTGGAATGAACACTCCAAACTCGTACCGTCACTAACACTCGTGGCAACCGGCTCCAGTCAATAACACTTGTAGCGTCCGGCTTCAGCCGGACGGATCAAGCCGTTCGAATCGAATCGACAATCTCGTTGGTTCCACACGATGCGGATGATTGCGCGTGCGTGGGCGCGCCGGCACGGAGCCCGGCAATCGTGGTGTCGATGGCATCCTGTGCCAGCGCGTCGGCGTCTTCCGGAGGCGAAAGCCTTTCCGAGAGCCGAAGCGCGGCAATACCGATAATCGGGGCAAAGAGGAGCCGCATGGCCACCACAGCTTCGATCGTGGCCGGAAACACGCCTTCAGCGATGCAACGTTGAACCTGTGCGAGAATTCGGTTTCTCATCTCCGACATGAACGCGAACCGTTCGTACTCGCGGCCGATGCGCGGCACGTGACGATCCAGGAACACCAAGGCGAAGTATTCGGGCTGCTCCTTGCTGAATTCATACAGGCGCCACGCTGCCGCGCGCACGTCGTCCAGGGGGTCGTCGCTTGGAGCGTGCGCGGGTTGGCTGGCACCGAGCAACCGAAAGCCTTCCTCAGCCAGCGCAAAGAAAATCTCGTCCTTCGAGGGAAAGTAGCTGTAGATGGCGGCCGGGCTGTACTCGACCTTCACGGCGATGTTTCGAATGGAAACCTGAGGGTAGCCATTCGCGATAAAGAGCTCGAGCGCCGCGTCCAGGATTGCACGCCGGGTTGTCTCCCGAAAGAGCTGTTGCCGTTCTTCTCGACTCATGGATGGGGTCCGGGAACTGGAGGAAATCCGTCAATTGAACAACGTTCAATAGAGTAAACGATGTTCATAGCCGACGCAACAGCCAGCCCCAGTTGGAGCTCTCCGGGGTTCGCTTTGTGCAGTAGTTCGTGCTTTTCCGATTGGAAAGAGTGGGGCAGCGGTACCCCGCTCGGGTCTAACCGCTGCCACACCGCCGTCTACTCGTCGGGAGACCGGAAACGGACCGTGTGCCCGTCTGGATAGGTGATCGCTGACAGAAGCCCAATCGGACTCTTGCCGTCCGCAGCCGGCACGCACGTGACGGTGATTTCATCCCCGGGTTTGAGGGCATTCGGTCCGGTCTTGCCGATCCCCAGCCTCGCGAGGGCCTGGACGCTGCCGCCAACGAACGACCACTCGGTTATCGAGCCATCCTGGTTCTTGACGTCGAGTTTCATCGACGAGTGGGGATTCACAAGCCTGAATGCTTTGAACAACCCGCTCACCTTCGCTTCCTTTCCTAACGTGTACATGCCCGCGAGGGAATGATGACCTTGCAACGAAGCACTGGCCAGGAACCACCCGCACAAAACGACGCATCGCAACATCCACTTAGTCATATGTGCCTCTCCCGAATTCATGTAGAGCCGGTTCTTAGACCCGCCGTGGATTAGTTCTAATGCCGAATCTGTGTGGCGGCCGCTTCGGTCTCGAAACTCGTCTCGCAGTTGCCTCGTTCTCGCAGAAGACCAGCGTTGGGGTTCGTGTTGCGCCGTACCGTTCGTGTCGGCAACACCCACGGCTCCACCAGCACCTCCGGGTCTTCGACCGTGACGTCGTAAAGGATAGCATCGCCCTGACGCGTGAATCGCTCCACGACACGCATCCGATCGGAGTGGAAGAACCCGCCGCGCCCCAGCCATGTTGTATCGATGAACGCGATGGACTCGAGCACGAGCGTGTCGCCCTCCCAGCGTCCCACCGTATTGCCCATATAGGTAATATCGAACTCCGCCTCTTTCGTGTGCTTGCGCCCGTCGGTCGGGATGATGCGATACTCGCCGTACCCGCCCCCGGCATCGCCGCCAAAATAGAGGAAGGTGATGTCGTTCTCCGACTGGTAGATGCGCCGGGGTGGGCCCTGCCGCGGAACGCCCAAGGGTTGGCAGGTCATGACCGGGTCGTACTTGTTCGTCCACATGTCGAGCTCTATGACTTTGTCCCAGTGCTCCGGCTTGTACAGCGGACGATTCAACTGACCGAACCGTGAGGGCGAGTAGAGCTCGAAATCTTCAGTCTGATTGACACTCCGGTTACAGTCTTTACCCTGCGTCGGACCGCATCGGCGCCCCCCGCCCGTCATGTAATTCCCAATCCAGTCAGTATGGGCCCAGTTGCCAGTCAGGTCCGGATTCGCGCCCAGCCGCGGCGTGGGCGCTTCCTTGTTTACCGGCGCGTCCGGCTTCGCGAACACGCCTTTCGGAAGCTGCCCCGTGGGCTTGATTGCGGCCTGCACGCTCGCCGGCACGGGCACAACCACATACACGTTGCCCGTCTCCGTCACGTCCGTCGTGAGATCGCGGACGACCGCACCGTTCCGACGCTCGACCATCTTGCCGGCGTAGAACACTTCGATCTTGTTCAGCGGGTTGTTCCAGTCCTGGTAATCGCTGTAGGTGAACTCCGTAGTCGTCGATCCCTGCGTGACCACCACACGCTCGGTCATATACTTCGCATCAAGGGTGGCTGTCGCGGTCGCCCCTGGAACGCCCGGAATCGGGAACGTCACCACCGGCTTATTGGCCTCCCACGACACGGACGTATTTCCCACCTTCGCGACACCCTCGTCGAACAGAGTGCCTGGGTTGGCCCCCAACCAGAATGTCTCAATTGTGCCGGCCAGCGCGGCCTTCGGCGCACCCTGAGGACTTGCCCAGATGCGTATGAGCCGCTCCTGCACGGCATTCGCCATCGGGGTCACTTTGCCTTTCGTCGGACCGATCTCGGCGCCCGCGACGTCCTCGTTCCAGGCGTACAGCCCGCTGACCACCTCGATGTTCGAGTATTTTTGTCCGTTCGCCCTCGCGCAGGCGTACTGAATCCGCTGACTGAGGGTCTGGTAGTTGGTGCTCGCACGAAATCTCGCGAGCGTGCACGGTTGTCCGTCCACCTGAATCGTGCCCTTGCCCTGATATTCGAGCGTCGCGACCATGTCGCGTTCGTCATGGCCCTTCAACATGCCCATGTGCCACATCCAGTTGAAGAGCACGGCCTTCAGATCTTTGGCGTCCTTTGCGGGTGTGTAGGGTTCCTTAATCGCCGCCCCGGGTGGGGTCTGCGCATCGGCCGTCAACGGCACGCCGATCGCGAGGACGACCCCGAGCACGACGCTTATCCAACCGATCCTTCGTCGAAAATCCATGGTGGTCCTCCTCTTGTCTCGTCATTGGCGCCGCCGCGAGAGACCCGCCTCGACAGTCATATTGACGCCCCGGCACGGCACTAGCGGATGACCGGCTCGGCCGAGCATTTTTCGAATCGAGCATGCCCGCACGGGGGGCCGAGGTCAAGGCCAATGTTGGCGTGGCACGTACTTCGGGTCTGCTGCCTGAGCGCCGCCAAGCGTATACTGAAACGCCCTCGCTGACTCTCCATGGGTGTGTTGATTTGGCTTGAATCGAGTCCGCTCGCGGTATGGCTGCGTGAGTCCCCCTCCAAGTGGGCCCTCCCGACCGTGCTGACGCTTCACACGATGGGAATGGCGGTGCTGGTCGGCGCGAGCTGGGTGCTCGACCTGCGTCTGCTCGGCATCAGCCGAAACGTTCCTCTGTCCGCCTTCCGCTGGGTCTTCCCTGCCGTCACGGTCGGACTGATCGTCAATCTCGCGACCGGCGTCCTGCTCTTCGCACAGCGCGCGACAACCTGGGCGACGTCGATACCGTTTCTCATCAAGATCTGCCTGGTCATCGCCAGCGTCGCGACATTGGTGCCGATCCGCTCGCTCGTATTTCGCAGCGTCCCGACGAGCGGCGAGGGACGCGAGGTCAGTTTCAGCGCTCGTCTCCTGGCGATTGCCTCGATCCTCGCGTGGTCCGGTGCCGTGACCGCGGGCCGTCTTCTCGCCTACCTGGTCCCATAGGCGGGCACATGACTTCGCTCATCACCGTGAACTTCGCGCATCTGCATCTCATTCTGAACCACGTGCCCACTGTCGGTTCGGCCGTTGCACTGGGACTCCTGCTCCTGGCGCTCGTCCGGCGTGATGAGACCTTGAAACATGCGGGGTTGGAAGTGCTCTTCGTGATCGCGGTCGTGACGCTTCCCGTCTATATGAGCGGCGTCGCCGCCCATCGGGAGCTGCGGGACCGACCCGAGCTCTCCGACACTGCCACCAGAGTCCACCAGGACGCCGCGCTCGCCGGATTCGCCGCGACGGAGTTCGCCGGCTTCCTCGCGTGGATCGCATTGTGGCAGTCCAGGCGCCGCGGCCGTGCGGCACGAGGGCTCGTCCCTGCCGTGATGTTGCTCTCGATTGTGGCGCTCGCGCTCATGGCTCGCTCGGCGACTCTTGGAGGCGAGATTCGCCACCCGGAGATCCGGACCGACCTCTCCGCCGGCGCCGCCGAGCCTGCCCTGAGCACCGTCGAAGGGCCCGCCCAAGATCCCGAACGATTCCTGACGACGAGGATCAGCACGTACATGGTTTACAGCCCGTGGGCCTGGCCTGCCGCTGAGGCCGTACACTTCCTGGGTTTCTCCTTGTCGTTCGGTGTCCTGCTGGCCGTGAACCTGCGGATACTCGGGGTGATGAAGCAAGTTGCGTTTGCGGACGTGCATCGATTGCTGCCGTGGGGCATGCTGGGCTTCGGCGTCAATCTCATCACCGGGATGCTGTTCTTCATCGGGCAACCCGGACAGTACATCGAGAATGTGCCGTTCTACTGGAAGGTCGTCTTGCTGATGATCGCCGGCGCGAACTTTCTCTATCTGACGGTGTTCAAGAAGGTCTGGGCCGTCGACCGGTTGGACTACACTCTGGCTGACAAGGCCATGGCGGTCTCGTCGATCGTCGTGTGGCTCGCAGTGTTGTATGCAGGTCGGATGCTTCCTTTCATCGGCAACGCCTTCTGACCGCTGAGGGACAGTGGCGTTCGCGGTCAGCGCGGTGGTCGTTGTGGTTTTGCTGATTGTCGGCGCGGTGGGGTACCTTCTCGATCGCAGCGGCTGACCATTCGACTCGCCGTGCGCTTTCGCGCACGGCTCGCTCATGGCAGAGCCCTGCTCTCGCAACTTCCTGCCTCATTTGTCTCCTGCTTTTCCTGCTCGAAGGTCAATTCGATCAGTCTCCGGAACGCGTAGCGGCGCGAGCAGGGGCATGGAACTTGCTCGTCCGCCGTGCGTGCTTGCAGTTTCGTCCTCTGCGACGGACAGGCGGGCGATAGATCACCAACCGAGTGCCCTCTCCACAGCACACATCATGCCCTCTCGACACCACACCTTATTCATTCGACAGCACACATCATAAGGAGTTCGTATGTCGACAGTCAGGAAATCGGCGCCGATTCTGGCGCTAATGGCGCTCCTCACCCTTGTCCCGGCGGCGGCCAGTGCACAGAATCAACGGTTTCGCGTCTCGTTCGCGCCCTCCATGGCCACGCTGGGTGGTGATGCGGAGCTCGCGCTCGGCGGCAATTTCGGCTACCGGTTCTCGGAGCGCTTCTGGTTCGAAGGCGACCTCACGTGGTTCGACGCTGCAGCAGGCGGTTTCCGCGATCGCGAGTTCGACTTGGACATCCGCACCGCGAACGCGGGTCTTCTTGAGACCGTCCGGAGGCGGGGCGGATCGTTCGGACGTGTCGGCATCGGCTTCGGCTTTCCCGCATTGTCGAACCTGTCGAACTTCCCGATCGGCGTGAACCGTCTTTTCGCGGCAACGGCCGGTTCGACGATCGTCGGTACGCTGGGAGTCCGGTACGAGCTGCCAGTGCAGACCGCACGATTCCGGCCCTACGTTTCAGGCGGGCTCGGCATCAACAACACGAATCAAGAGCTTCGGATCGACCCGCTGACGATCGATGAGTCGATTTCGCGCACAGGCTACGCGTTCAGTACCGGCGCCGGAGCGAGTGTGCGTATAGCAGGTCAGCTGTGGGGCGACGTGGACGCGAAGTACTTCAGGCTGTCGCACGATCGCGACATCATGCGCCTGGGCGGAGGTGTCACCTTCCGGTTCTGATCGGCCATTCGACTCGCCGTGCGCTTCGCGCACGGCTCGCTCATGGCCCGCTCATGGCAGAGCCGGGCTCTCTGGACGGCGAGTCGAATGTGCCCTGAGCGAGCTCGCGATCACGCGAGTCGAAGGGCTAGTGCCGAATCTGGGAGGTGATGTCCTTCAGCTCGTACACCTCGCAGTTACCGCGCTCCGGCAGAAGTCCCGCGTCGGCATTCGGGAGCAGCCGCATTGTTCGGGGCGCCATCACCCAGGGTTCGACAAGCACTTCGGGGTCCTCGACCGTGACTTTGTACAGGATTTCATTGCCTTTACGCGTGAATTTCTCCACCACGCGCATCTGATCGGAGTGGAAGAAGCCGCCGCGCGCGAGCCATGTCGTGTCGACGAACGAGATGGAGTCGAGCACCAGCGTGTCGCCTTCCCAGTTTCCGACGGTGTACCCGTAATAGAAGGTCTGGATCGCCTTCTTGGGATCGTGTTTGCGTCCGTCGGTGGGGATGATGCGGTATTCCCCCTGTCCGCCGCCGCCATCGGCATATTGCCCGTAGAAGAAAACCACGTCGTTCGCCGACTGGATGATGCGCCGGGGTGCGCCCTGCCGCGGAATGCCCAGCGGCTGACAGGTCATGACCGGATCTTCCTTGTTCGTCCACATGTCCAGCTGCTGAATCTTGTCCCAGTGCTCAGGTTTGTACAGCGGGCGATTCGGCCCGAACCGCGAAGGCGCTTCGAATTCGAAATCGGCTGTTTGATTGATGACCGGCGTACAGCCCTCCTGCTGCGTCGGACCGCAGCGGCGAAATCCGTAGCGCCAGTTGAACCCAAGAAAGAGCCAGTTGCCCGTCAAGTCGGGTTTTCCGTTGGCCGTTCGCGGCGTCGGCTGATCCGGCGCGGGCTTCCCAAATGCCGGGGGCGTTGGCAGACGCCTCGCGGGCGGCGCCACCGCCGTCACCGTGATCGCCTTCTGCACGCTTGCGGGCACTGGCATGACCACATACACGCTGCCGGTTTCCGTCTCGACCGTCGTCAGGTCGCGGACGACCGTGCCGTTCCGTCGCTCCACCATCTTGCCGGCGTACAACGCATCGACTTTGTTCAGCGGATTGTTCCAGTCCTGGTAGTCGCCGTAGGTGAACTCGGTGGTGGTCGACCCGTCTTTGACCACCACGCGCTCAGCCATGTACTTCGCGTCGAGCGTGGCTGTCGCCGTCGCTCCCGGCACACCGGGAATCGGGAACGTCACGATGGGCTTACCCGCTTCCCACGACAAGGACGTCCGTCCCGCCGTCGTGACACCGTCCTGCAAAAGCGTGGCGGGGTTGGCTCCCCACTCGGCCGTCTCCGATACACCAGTCAACGCGGCCTTGGGCGCGCCCTGAGGACTTGCCCACAGGCGGATGAGCCGTTCCTGCACAGCGCCTGGCATCGGGGTGGCCTTGCCTTTTCCAGCGATGATCTCCGCACCCGGGATGTCTTCGTTCCAGGCGTACTGACCGCTGACGACCTCGACGTTTGAAGACTTTTGCCCGTTGGCACGGGTGCACGCGTACTGAATCCGCTGACCTGGCGTCTGGTAATTGGTACTCACGCGATACTTCGTCAGCGTGCAGGGCTGCCCGTCCACCTGAATGGTGCCGTTCCCCTGATATTCGAGCGAGACGATCAGCTCGTGTTCATCAATGCCCCGCAGCATGCCCGTGTATGACGTCCAGTTGAAGAGCACCGCCCGCAGGTCCTTGGCGCCGGCCGCCGGTGTGTAGGGTGGCGGGCCACCACCGAACTGCGCCTGCGGGCCGGCCGTCAGCAGCCCGCTGACCGTGAGGACGAGTCCGAGCGCGACCCTTGTCCATATTGCGTTTCGCCGAAAGGCCATAGATGGTCCCCCCTTGTCTAGTCATTGGGGTTACCGAGGGAGATTACGATTACCTTCCCGTCCGCCGTGGTAATCGACTTGAGAAACCCCAACGGGCTACCGTTCCTCGCCGGAATGAACTTCGCGCTAATGGTGTCTCCGGCCTTGAGAACATTCGAGTTCTTACCGATCCCTCGTTCCGCGAGGGTCGTGGCGGAGCCAGTCGTAAATACCCAGTCGGTTGTGGAGCCGTCCGGGTTCTTGACCGCGATAGTCATCGAGCCGTGGGGGTTCACGAACTGTATTTTTGTGAGCGTCCCTGACACCTCCGCTTCCTTTTTCATTTCGTAGACGCCGGCGAGGGAGTGATGAGCCTGCAACGAGCCACCGGCCACCAGCCACGCGCACAAGACGACACATCCCAAAGTTCGCCCAATCATTCGTGCCCCTCCGTGAAGTTGTGATCGGCACAAATTATCGCCCGAGATCGAGGAAAAACGAAGCAGTGTTGGGGGACCGTTAGCGCGCCTGCCAATCGGTTGCGGCAAGCCGCGCCCCGGCGCCAATGAGGAGCGCGCCGCCGACACGCTCCAATGGCGCCGCAAACCGTGACTGCCGTACCCAGCCTCGGCTCTGGTGACAGGCCCACGTATAAATCCCAAGCACGACGAATTCAATCACGATCGAACTCGTACCCAGAATCACGAGCTGGATCCCGATCGGCCCCGCGGGATCGATGAACTGTGGCAGGATGGCCGTGAAGAAAACCAGCGCCTTGGGATTGGCGCCCTGGGTCAATAACCCTGACGAGAAGGAACCGAGACGGTTCGAGTCGGTATTGGGTTCAACTGGCGTTGCCGACAGCCCGCTCTGTGCCGGGAAGAGCATGCGCGCACCGGTCCACATCAGGTATGCCGCGCCGCACCATTTGACAATCGTGAACAGCTCCCACGACGCCAGCAGCAACGCTCCAAGACTCGTGGCCGAGATCGTGAAGTACATTGCATTGGCCGACAGAATGCCCAGGCTCGCTCTGAAGCCTGCCCGCGCACCGCGCGCCAGTGAGAGAGACACGACCAGGAGAACCGCTGGTCCAGGCGTGAAGCACAATACTGTATCGGTTACGCAGAACAGCAGCCAGGATTCCACCGACATAGTGGCGCATGGTACCTACGCACCGCCGCCGGATCGGTCGCGACAACCCAAACGCAACCCACGGCCGCGTTCGCCCATGGGACGCTCTGTCCCACTGACGAACGAAATCCGAGAGGAAAGGCGCTGATTGTGGCCATCGGCGTCGGCACGTGAGTTGATCCTCACACGCCCTCGCGAAAACTTTCCCGGAGGCTTGCCATGGCCGGACTCGTCCAAGACGTTCGCCACGCCGGCCGGCTGTTGGCCACGACACCTGGATTTACAGCCGTAGTTCTCCTGACCCTGATGTTGAGCATTGGGGGAAACGCCATCATCTTCACCGGTATCAACGGGGTGCTGCTGCGGCCGCTGCCGTTACCGGAGCCGGAGAATGTCGTGTTCGTTCGGGAAACCGTCCGTGACATTCGCAACATGAACGCCTCCGCTCCTGATTTCCTCGACTGGCGGCGAGACCAGCGCGTATTCCGGCACATCGCCGCGTCAGCGCCATTGGGGGTTGCGATGACGGGACGAGGTGAAGCTGAGCGTCTGACCGGATTACGCGTGTCTGCCGACTATTTCCGTGTGCTTGGTCTACAACCCTTGTTCGGCCGCGACTTCCAGGAGAGCGACGATCGGTTCGGAACGGCCCGAACGGTTTTGCTGAGCGAAACACTCTGGCGAGACCGCTTTGAGAGCGATCGGAACATTCTGGGGCAGTGGCTGACGCTGGACGACGAGCCCTACACCATCATTGGTGTCGTCCCTGCCTCCGCGGAATTCGGGCGGACCCCGCAGATTCGATTCACGCAACAAATCTACGTCCCGCTCGCTTTGACCGCGGCTGAACTGGCCGCTCCCGGCAGCCACTTTCTGACGGTCATAGCCCGCATGAAGTCCGGCGTCACTGTCGAGCAGGCAACGGCGGAAATGGCGGGTATCGCAAAGCGCCTGCAAACAATCCGACCGGGATCGAACGCCGGAATTCTTGCGCTGACCGTGCCTGTGCAGGAAGCACTGGTGGGCGACGTTCGACGCCCACTCCTGATCCTTTTCGCGGCTGTCGCCGTGATTTTGCTCATTGCCTGCGTGAACATCGCCAATCTTCTGCTCTCGCGATCGATGATGCGGCAGCGCGAAATTGCCATTCGTGCGGCGCTCGGCGCGAGTCGCTCGCGTCTCATCCGCCAGGCCCTGACTGAAAGCTTGCTGCTCGCAGGGTTGGGCGGCGCTCTGGCGGTGCTCCTCACCATCTGGGTTGGAGGCCTGATGCTGCGGTGGTTGCCTGCGAACGTGCCACGCCTGGGCGAGGCGACAGTTGACGGGCAGGTGCTGGCGTTCACCGCGTTCAGCACGATTGTCACGGGCCTGCTCTTCGGCATCATGCCGGCCTGGTACAGCACGCGTGCCAACCCGCAGCACACGCTGCAGGACACGGCACGCGGAACAGCGAGTCACCATCGCCAGCGACTGGGCTCGATGCTCGTCGTGGCAGAGCTGGCGCTCGCCCTGATTCTGCTCGTCGGGGCCGGACTGCTCGTGCGGAGCTTCGCCCGCCTGGGAGCGGTTGACCTGGGTTTTGAGCCTCAGGGGCTGTTGGCCCTGCGCGTGTCGCTGCCGCAGGCTCGCTATGCGGGACCAGAAGAGGTTGGCCGCTTTATCCAGATTGCCACCGATCGACTTGCCGCGTTGCCGGGCGTCACGAGCGCCGCCGCCTCGTCGCACCTACCGCTGCGCGAACCGGGGTTCAATTTGTACGCACAGATTGAGGATCGCCCATTGGTTCGGGAGAACCTGACGATGTTTTTCAATCGTGCGGTGACCCCGGATTACTTTCGCACGCTTGGCATCCGCGTGATGAGGGGGCGCACGTTTACAGCAGAGGACCGCGCCGATACCCCGCGGGTTGCCGTGATCAACGAGACCGCAGCCCGGCGGTATTGGCCCAACGAAGATCCGATCGGCCAGCAGTTGAAGACCGACGACGACAGCCCGATGCCCGCGACGATTGTCGGCATCGTCAGCGACGCCAAGCACTTCAGCCCGCGTGCGCCGACCGAGCCCGAGCTGTTCGTGTCGCACCTGCAGACCCCGCCGCCGTTCTGGCGCTTCTCTCGGAGATCCTTCAGCCTTGTCGTTCGAAGTGCAGGGAACCCGAACGCGCTGGCCGCGCCGGTTCGGGCTGCCATTCGGCAGGTCGATCCGACAATTCCGCTCTTCGCGCTCGGGTCGATGGACGAGGCCGTTGTCGAGTCGGTAGACACTCCACGGCGATACATGGCGTTCGTCGCGGTCTTTGCCGCAATTGCGCTCCTCCTGGCGGCGATTGGCCTGTACGGTGTGATGGCGTTCAACGTGCGACAACGAGTGCGTGAGATTGGTGTGCGCATCGCCCTGGGGGCGGCCCGACGCGATGTCATGTGGCTGATCCTCGGTCGTGCGGTAGCTGTCTGCCTGGCCGGAGTCGCGCTGGGTGTGGCGGGCGCGATTGGCGCGTCCTCCATCCTGGCCAGCCTGCTCTTCGAGATTCAGCCGCGGGATTTGTTGACGTACACGGTTGTGGCTGGCGTGCTGATGCTGGTCGGTCTGCTGGCGTCGTATTTGCCGGCCCTCCGTGCGACAAAGGTCGATCCCATCGTCGCCATTCGCTACGAGTAGTTTTCCGACGCCTGGACGAGTCGACTACGCGCGGACTACGCCGGTTGGGCCATTGGCAGTGGCGCGGACGGGTGAGATCCTGTGGCCCTATGGTTGCCTTGACAGCCGCCGTCTTCACAGAACGGGTCACCCGGAGCAACACCCGAATTGTCAAGATTGCCAAGCCTATCGCTAACCGCCAGGAGCTCTGTCTCAAGCATTTGCCGCGTCTCTATGCGGCATGGGTCGTCTTTTCGTTCGAGGCGCCCGCAGGTTACACGTTCCCCATTGCCACGGAGGTCAGGTCCGAAGCGGGACGGCTCCTGTGGTTCGAGTCGAGGCTGGTCACCTCGCCAGCCTCGGGCAGAGGCCAAGCTGCCGTGCAGGTTTCCTTTGCCGTCTCCTCGGTTGGTTCCTATTCCATTACGCTTCTGTTCGAGACCACGATCGTCTGGCAGCAGATCCTCATGTTTGCACAGTCAGAGGCTGTGCAATAGTCGACGCTGACGAGGCTCCCCGTGCTACCTTTTCACGCTGACGCTCGGTCCTTGGACCGATTGCCTGGATTGAATGGGCGTTCAGGAGGAGCTATGGCGGCAGTAGGGGACATCATCAGCCGATCGTGTGAGCAGATGGTGAATGGAAAACTCTGCAGCGGCGAGCTTCGGGTGAGCGCACCGACGCCGGGATTCGGCCGGTTGCCCAACGAGAGCGATCCGCCCGGTGAGATTACGATTCTGGGTGTGACCTGTTCTGCTTGTGGCGCTTTCTATCACTACGACGAAGACTCGGACAGACTTTCACGCCTTTCGTAACTGGATTGGTTCACCGCTACCGCCCAAGCTTCTTCACCAGGAACGGCCACGCTGTGTCCCAGTGCATCGAGCCGAAGTACTGTTCGGCTCGGTCGGCCTTCTCATACTCGTAGCTCTGTGGGTCCACGCTTTCGGGCACCCGGTCTCCAAAGAGAATCTGGTGGCCAAATTCGTGTGCCGCCGTGCGACCAATCCCCTTTGCAATGCCGTCAATGAGCACCGCGCGGCCAGCATCGGGCGGCGCATAGTGAACGACCATCGCAGCAACCGCCTGAAAGCTTACCGAACCCTCGCCTCCGAACGGTCCCATCGAGCGTGATTGTCCCACCGGTCCCGCAGGCCCTGGACGTGATGGGTACTGCTGAATGACACGAACCCGATAGAACCCGCCCGGATGATCTGAAAAGGTGACTCGCAGACCGCGGTACGCCGTGCGGAGTTCTGTCAATGCTGACAACTGCAGAGCCTGCTGTTCCTCTTTGCGGATTGGCTCTCGCAGACCCGGTACTTCGAACGTCACGTTGTCGAACCAGAACTGAGCGTGAACGACGTGCTCCTTCGATCGCCGATCCAGAACCGCCACCAGTGCCACCGCTGTCATGGCACCGATCACCATCAGGACCAGGACGACCGCCCCGTCTTGCCGCTTCACGTGGCCCTCCGTCGGCTGTTGCAGGCAGATATCGCTGTCGCCGATACCTAGTGTACTGGCCATGCCCGACCTTGGAAACGGCATCGTTTATTACATGGCGTTCCTGCTCTCCGCGACAGCCCACGAGGCCGCTCACGCCTGGGCCGCGAAGCTTGGCGGCGATCTCACCGCGTATCACGGCGGACAGGTTTCGCTCGATCCGCGGCCGCATATCCGTCGCGAGCCGTTCGGGATGGTCTTCCTGCCCGTGTTGTCCACGCTGCTTTCGGGATGGCCGTTCGGCTTTGCAAGCGCGCCCTACGATCCAGATTGGGCCCTACGCTACCCGCGCCGTGCGGGGTGGATGGCCGTGGCAGGCCCGGCCGCGAACCTCGCGATCGTTCTGATTTGTGTGATGGTGATTAAGGCGGGGACTCTCGTTGGCGTGTTCTATCCGCCCGACACGGTAAATTTCGAGTCCGTCGTGGCCAGTCAGTCGGCCGGCGCCTGGCCGGGTGTGGCGTTTCTCGTGAGCGTGTTCTTCTCGCTCAACCTGATGCTCGCATGCCTCAACATGTTGCCGCTGCCACCGCTCGACGGAAGCGCGGCGATTCTGCTGGTGCTTGGAGAGCAAACCGCCGCTCGCTACCAGCGGTTTCTCATGACCTCTCCAGCACTCGGAATGATTGGCATGGTTGCCGCCTGGCAACTGTTCGACGTGGTCTTCAGCCCGATTTTCCTGGCCGCCATCAATCTGATCTATCCGGGTGTGTCGTACGGCTAGGTACTCAAGTCACTCGGGGTTCAGCCCCACCATCAGATAAACTACATAGAAGAGCACCGCGCCTGCCACGATGCCGAACCCAAGCGCGACAATGCGCCAGCCCCGAAAGTTGCGCCGGATCCTCGGGACTCCCACCACGAGGACCAGCCCCGCGACCGCGATAGCCAGGTAATTGCCCAGCCACATCGGCCAGTCGTCAGGCCACCAGTACTGCACGAGCGCACCGACGAGCGGTGCGACGACCAACACGACCAGCAGCACCCTGACGATAGTCATCGGCGATCGGTTCTGCAAACGATACATTGACACGGGCTTGATCGCCAAAAATCGGTTGCGCTTGACCGAGCCGGAAGTCGTGGTACAGTGCTCGTGTTCGAGTCCAGCGCCAGAGAAGGCTAGCCCGGGCTTCCATTGGTAGAGTTGTTCCCTCGGTTCCGGTCTCCACGGTCTGGAATTGCAAATTGTCCAGTTTCCGCCCTTGGTGTGTCTCTGCTGGTTCTTGCCCTCGGTGCCGCATGCGAGGACACCAGCACTCTCTCGCCGATGGCCCCAAGTCCCGCAGGGTTGGTCGATCCCCAGCTCGCGGAGGATGTCGGGTTGAAATGGTCGCCGTACGTCGGCGTGCACATCGATGGCCGCGCGATTGACGCGTACCGCGACGCGCTGTCCGCGCTGCGGCGTGCGGGTCGAGTGATCGGCCTGCGAGTCGAGATCAACAAGAGCAATCAGAATTCTGGCGATCAGACCATCAAAGCACTAGGTGGACTCGGACTCGAACTGTTGGGCTTGATCGGGAACGAGTATTTGTTCGAGCCGGACATCGAGCACGAGATTGACGGCATCCTCGCGGCCTACCCGGAGATCCGATATTTTCAGATTGGCAATGAGGTCACGACCATTCTGCCGAGTACGGGACCGACGATCGGCATCGAGCAGTACATGGCGGTCTTCCAGCGGGTGTACGACCACGTGCAGAGCCGCCACCCCGGACGCGCGATTTTGTTGACTCAGTCAACGCTCGGGTCCGGGCTCCACGGGCCCGGCGAGCTCGAGACCATGGCGAGGATGGGGTTGACAGAGATGGACCCGGGGAAGGTCATCGTTGCCGTGAATGCTTACGATCCTGAAAGTGCGAGCCAGTACAGTGGCCTTCTCGGTGGTCCCTTGAGGAGATTTCGAGTGTGGGTGACAGAGTCCGGCGTACAAGACCCTGCGCTCCACATTCCCTTCGTGAGAGAGAAGTATCCGTTGCTGCGGGCCTACCTTCGCGCCGAGCGTGTGTACTGGTACACGATGTGGGGAGGAGATTCGGGAAGCCTCACCGATTTCAGCCTCATCAAGAATCCAACGTCGTACCCGAACTATTGGAAGAGCCCGCTGTTCGAGCTGCTCGTGCGATGAGGGGATTGGTCACATGAATGTCACACGCGGTCTGGCGCTGAGCTTCTCTCTGCTCTGGCCTGCAGTTCTTGCGGCGCAGCCGGTAGAAGTGTACTCGGACGGCGGCGCGAAAGAGGGCACCTACATCAAGGCAGGCGTCGCACACTGGCAGGGCGACCTCGACAACAAGCCCATTCTGGCAAACTGGAGCCCGGACCTTTTTGGCGTCAACTACAACCTGACGAGCGTGAGTGTCGCGATCGAGCACTATTTCGGGCACACGGCGGGATTTTCGGTTGGCTACCGGAAGGACGCGCTCGGGTACGACAATGCGGGTCACATGTTCAGCGCCAGCCTGTTCGGCGGCCCTGATTTGAAAGTCGCGGCGCTGAAAATAGGCGGTGGCCTCGAATGGGGCATGCCGTCGCTTAACTTCGATGTGACGGAGCTCGAGTCCAACCGCGATGGAACCGTGCGGTACCGGCATACCTATCCACAGAGAAACGCGGGCGTGCCGTTCGTCGGCACGAAGTCAGACGGCGCCTTGTATCCGTTCATCGAGGTGAGCGCCGTACAACGGCCCTCCGTCTTTCTCTTCGAGCTCGGCGTGCGGTTCAACATCATGGGGTTTCACTTCGACGATTACGAAGTCCCCATCGGCGATGAAGTGCGGCACGCATTTGCCCGCAAGCGAATGCTGGTCCCGTACATTTTCGCGAACTTCGGCTTCCGGATTTCCTGAACAGACCGCACGATTTGACTGCGCCCGCCTTTTCGCCGGGTAGTAAGATTTCTGAGTGACGCGCAGGCCCGGACGATGGCTGTTTGCCATCGTGTTCCTTTTCGTGTGGGGGCTCACGACCCACGGCAAGTACTCGGTGACAGGCGATGAGCCACACTATTTGCTCGTTGCCGAAAGTCTTGTCGCTGATCGCGATCTCGATCTGGCGAATAACTATGCTGACGGCGATGCTCGGCGGTTTGGTCGGCCAGACCTGACGATCGAAGGTCACGCGCGCAGAACGCCACGAGGCCAGCTCTATTCCGTCCGTGACATTGGTCTCCCCCTGTTGCTGCTTGGACCCTATGCGATAGCCACACGTGTCGCCACCCTCGTGCCAGCCGGTCTATTGGAGCGGTTTCGAATGGATGCGGGGCTGTTTGCCTATTCGCTGCTGGGGTTGGTCATGGCGGCCCTGTCAGCTGCGTCGGCGCTCCTCGTGTTCGGTGCTGCACGACGTATCGCCTCGACGCGCGTTGCGTTCACGACTGCTCTGACAATGGCATTGGCGCCGCCTGCGCTCTCGTTGTCGTTCCTGATATTTCCTGAAATTCCCGCGATGTTCGTCACCGCATTTGCGCTTTGGATCGCGAACCGTCGAGCCGAAGAGGTGCGATGGCGCGACGCTGTCCTGTTTGCGCTGGTGCTGGGACTGTTGCCATGGCTACATCGCAAATATGCGCCGTACGGACTCGCGCTCGTCTTTGTCGTCGTGTGGGCCCATCGCCTCTGGCTCAAGAATTCATCACATCGTCAGCTCCTGACACTTGCGGCGGTTTACCTCCTGCCACAACTGCTGCTGATTGCGTTCACCTGGTATGTCTGGGGGAATGTCGGTGGTGCCTTGATGCTCGAGCGGGCGCCCTTTTCGATCGCGGCGTTCCGGTCGGGGGTCGTCGGACTGCTCGTCGATCGCGAACATGGACTGCTTGTCTGGTCACCCGTTTACGCGATTGTGCCGGCCGCCTGGTTGTTGACGCGACGCGATACCTGGGCACTGGTCTTCCCGACGCTGATCCTGTTCCTGATGTCGGCATCGCACGATCAATGGTGGGGCGGGTGGTGCCCGGCCGGCCGGTATCTGGTTCCGTTCGTACCCCTTGCGGCGTACGTCGTCGCGCGCGCGGCTCACCATCGGTCCATACGAGTTCTCGCGCTGTTCCTGCTGCCCGTACAGGTCCTTATCACCATCGTGCTTTGGCAGCGGCCGCGCCTGTTCTGGCCGAGAGGCACCGGCGAGAATCTGCTCCTGGATCTGTTGCTCGGTCCCCTGAGCCGTCTTCAATCACTGTTGCCGTCGCTCTCGCCACCGCCGGCTTCACCAACGGCCGAAGGTCACGGCTGGTTGATCGTGTTGGTTGTCCTGGCGCTTTCGATAGGGTTGGCACGGGGACAGGGGCGGCACGCAAGCCTCGAGTCCTGAAGTGCGCGGTGAAACTGCCCGCCGCTGCGGATGTTCCTTATACTGGCGATCAAAGTGGTGCAGCCTCAGGAGTACAGATGACGCCGACGTTGCTTCTCACACTCATGCTCTTGTCACAGGCACCGGCCGCCGCCGACCTCAATGAAACCCTTTGGGAGGCTGCCCGTGCTGGAGATGTCGCACGCATTGCTGCGGCGCTCGACAAGGGCGCCGATGTCAATGCGAAGGCCCGGTACAACGTCACCGCGCTGATCTTTGCCGCGACGAACGGACACGTCGAGGCGGTGCGGCTGCTCGTGTCTCGCGGTGCCGACATCAATGCCCAGGACACGTTCTATCGTGCCCGTGCGGTTGACATGGCACTCTCGAACGGCCACACGAGCGCTGCGATAGTCCTCCTCGAAAGCGGGTCGCTGGGCGCAGAGGGTGCTCTGATGTTCGGCGTGCAAACCGACAACCGGACGCTGGTCGAGGCAGCCCTGAGCGCCCGCACCAGCCTCAGTCGGCGGACCCTGGAAGCAGCGCTGGCGCGCGCCGAGCGGGAAAAGCGCGCGGCCCTTGTGCCTCTCCTCAAGGCCGCGCTTGACGCACGACCGGCCGACTCGTCGAGTGCGTTTGCCGTCGATCCAGCCACGCTGCCACGATTTGCCGGCGCGTACCGTGACGCCTCGAGCGGCTTCGCGCTGACGGTGACGGTTCAAGACGGAGCGCTGGTCGGACAGGCCGCTGGACAGCCAAGCACCCGACTCGTGCCCACGGCGGAAAATGTCTTCCGGGTTGTGGAGGCAAATGCGACCCTCACGTTCAACGGAAAGGAAGGCGTCATCGATTCCATTAGTCTCGTCCAGGGTCCCGTGACCATGACGCTGACGCGCGTTCCGGCAGAGGCCGCTGCCGCTGCACCAGCTCCCGCTCCTGTCACGCCCAAACCTGCAGCCCCCACATCTGTACCATCGTCGGTATCGAGCTCGAAGCCCCGCAACTGGCCGTCGTTCCGTGGCGACGCGGCGTCGGGCAACGGCGATGGGCAGCGGGTCGTCAGCGAATGGGACGTGGCGAGCGGCAAGAACATCAAGTGGAAGACGCCGATTCCGGGAATTGCCAATGCCAGCCCCATTGTGTGGGGCAATCGAGTCTTTGTCACGACGGCCATCAGCAAGGCTGGCGACACGACGTTCCGCACGGGGCCGTACGGTGACGTCAAACCTGTCGAGGATTTGTCGGAACACACCTGGAAGGTGTATTGCCTCGACAAGACGACCGGCAAGGTGCTGTGGGAGCAGGTGGCGTTCACCGGCACGCCAAAGGTGAAGCGCCACACCAAGGGCACGCAGGCCAACTCGACCCCAGTGACCGACGGCCGTCGTGTCGTTGCAGCGTTCGGATCTGCCGGGATTGCTCGTCGCCTGGGATATGAATGGCAACGAGCTCTGGCGTGCGGATCTCGGGACTCTCGACAGCGGATGGTTTTTCGATCCGACCTTTCAATGGGGGCACGCGAGTTCTCCAATCATCTACCGCAACAGCGTGATCCTTCAGGCCGACCGGCAGAAGGGGTCGTACATTGCGGCTTGGGATCTCGACAGCGGAAAAGAGCGCTGGAACACGGTACGGGATGGCGAAATTTCGACGTGGGGCACGCCGGCCATCGTTCGAAGCGCCACCGGGCGAGAGGAGATCATCACCAACGGCACGAAGATTCGTGGCTACGACCCGGAAACCGGAAAGCTGCTGTGGACGCTTGGTCCGAACTCGGAGGTCACGGTGGCGACGCCGGTTGCCGCCCATGGTCTCGTGTTCGTCACCGGCGGTTATCCACCGGTACGACCTGTCTACGCGATCCGTCCGGGTGGAAGTGGTGACATCTCGCTTGCGGCCGGCACCTCGTCCAGCGAGACCATTCCCTGGAGCAACTCCACCGGAGGGAACGTACATCCCGACACCGATCGTGTACGGCGACCATCTCTATACGGTGAACAACAACGGTGTCGTGACCGCCTACGACGCGCGCACCGGTCAGCGAGCGTTTCGTGGTCGCGTTGGCGCGGGCGGGACGTTTTCCGCCTCGCCCGTCGCCGCCGACGGCCGGCTGTTCTTTGCCAGTGAAGACGGCGAGGTGTACGTTGTGAATGCGGGACCGGACCTGAAGCAGATTGCGAAGAACGAGATGAAAGAGGTCATCATGGCAACGCCGGCGCTGGCCGATGGGCTGATCATCGTGCGAACGCTGGGGCACGTTTATGGGATAGGGGAGTAGTCCGAGGAGTAGTCCGAGGCGCAACGGACCTGAAGAACGCGTTCATGCCTTGTTTATCCACGAGGCACTATCTTCTCGGGGCCATTCTGGCTAAGCAAGGGATCAGCCATGACGAAACCAGTACAGATTACGTTTGAACGACTGGAAGACCGGAAGGCCGCATTGGGAAAACGAAGGCTGCTCAAGCTGCGCGAGAAGTGCCTGTGCGAACTGAAGGGTCACGACTGGGCACCATTGGCAGACTACCCGCCGGGAATTCTGCAGGTACTGCCGTCAGTGCCTCGCAGCCAGGTGAGTGCTGCGAGAAGCCCGCCGCGACCTTTTTTGCACGCGCTCGCACCCGCCAACTGGCCTAGCCATATATGATTGCCCGCACCTGACGAGCGTTCGGGAGGGTGTATGTCGAAACCGATCAAATGGGCACTGCTGCTGATTCCATTGCTCGTCGTCCTGGTATTCATCGGCCGCCTGTTGCTGCAGTCGCCGGAGGCCCAGCCGTTGGGATCCTTCCGCCTCGAAGAGGCCACGATTGCCGACGTGCATCGCGCCATCCAGCAGGGACAGATCACGTGCCGTGGCCTCGTGCAGGCCTACATCGACCGGGCGAAGGCGTACAACGGCGTCAGCGATCGGCTGGTGACGCGGGACGGAGCGCCGATCCCGGCCCCAACCGGCACCGTTCGCGCCGGCGCGCCCCTCAAGTTTCCAACTGAGACCGTCGCCGCCTCGACGCTGCTGCCCGACTTCGAGCAGTACGCCGGTCCGTCGATCGAGTTCGGGCGCATGGAGGCCACCTCGTCCGATCCCGACGTGCAGCAGCAATACGGCATGACCGTCGGGACGCCAAACTCCGGCCAGATCAACGCGCTCGGCACGATCAACCTGAGAGGCGAGCGGTCGGTCACATGCAAGGGCGATCGCGATCGGCACCCGTCCTCGGGTCCATTGCCGGCCGGATCACCGCCCGTCTGCGAGGAGTTCCGCAAGCAGCCCGACGCCCTCGAGCGCGCCGCCGAGCTCGACACGCAGTACGGACGCGCCCCAGACCTGGCGGCGCTGCCCATGTACTGCATCCCGTTCTCGTTCAAAGATCCCTTCGACACGATGGACATGCGGACGACGGCGGCGGCCGACGCCCGCTATGACATCGACTTTCCCGCGAGGGACCACACGCTTGTCGCCGAGCTGCGCCAGAAGGGCGCCATCATCTACGCCAAGGCGGTGAATACCGAATACAACGGGATCCCTGCGGATCCCGGCGGGCGGCACGAACCCGAGAAAGTCCTGGTGTCCGATCTCGGGTACCAACGCAGCAGCTGGTCCGGAAACCCGCACAGCGCGTACGATTCGACACGCGCGGCATCGCTGGGATCGAGCTCCGGGTCTGGCGCCTCGGTGAGCACCAATCTCGTCATGTGCAGCATCTGCGAAGAGACGAGCATGTCGTGCCGCGGGCCGGCGAACCACAACTCCGTCGCGCTGATCCTGCCGCACAAGGCCATGGTGTCGTTTCTGGGCGGGGCCATTGGCGCCGACATCCACAACGACCGCTGCGGGCATCCACTGCCGCAGCGTCACCGACTCCGCGAAGGTGCTCGATGCCCTGAAAAACCCGGTGAACGGCTACTACGATCCGCGCGACGTGTTCACCACCGTGCCGCGCGCGAGCGTGCTGCCGACTTCGTTCGCCGCGTCCGCCTCGACAGCGGGCACCGCCGGTGCGCTGAAGGGGGTTCGCATCGGCGTCATTCGGGAATCGATGTTGAAGTTCCCCGGCATCAAGGCGGACGAGCCAATCGTCGACGCCGCGGCGAAAGAGATCAAGGAAGTGCTTGGCACACGCCTGGGTGCCACGCTCGTCGAGTCCACCGATCCGCTCTGGCCAGACGATCCCTCAGTCGAGAACATGCGGACGAGCTATACCCAGGCGCTCGCCCAGCTCGTGCCCGTGTTCTTTCCCGACCTGTTGTACCGATTGAACAATGCCGGGCAGCCGGTCTTTCCGGAATTCGTGGCTGCGATCAGGCCAACCCAGTTTGCGCCTGGCAAGATCATGGGGTCGGGCACCATGGCGCCGGTGGACTACATGCTGGCGCTGGCCGAGGGACGCGTCGCGACGCCCAAGGCGTTGAACATTCGAACGATCCAGACACTTGCTGCCGAGCGGCAGTTCCGCTTCCACGTTGCGCAGTACCTGTCGCGGCGCGCAGCCGATTGGGGCGCGCGGGGATTCAAGGAAACACTCGTTGACTGGGCGGCGCTCAACGCGCGCTCCAAGTTCTGGAGCGACGAGCAGCGCGCCAGCTGGAAGAACTGGGAGGAGGTCGACAGCATCCTTGCTCCGCCGGGCGAGCGCCAGGGCGTGGCTGAGCGACTCATGCTGCGGGAGCTCCTGCGTCGTGTCGAGATGAAAGTCATCCAGGAGAACCGTCTCGACGTCGTGGTCCGTCTGCACACGTCACTGCCGCCCGGCAAGATTGGGCTGGCTCCGTGGCCGGGGCCACCGGGAGATACGCGTGGGGATCTCCGCATGGGTCCTTACGCCGGTGAGACCGAAGTGCTGATTCCCGCCGGCTATGTGCGGACGGTGTACGACGCGCGATTCGTGCTCGGTCCGGACAAGCGGCGGTACATCGCGACGAATACCGACACGCCCACGGCGCTGCCCGCGCCGGGGTTGCCGTTCTCCCTCGTGTTCCGCGCCGAGCCCGGCGCGGAAGATCGCATACTCAAAGTGGCTTCGGCTTACGAGGCCGCATCGAAGCGACGTGTGCCGCCGCCGGCTTATGGGCCGGTGCCGGCCCGATATGAGTAGAGGCGGGTCTTCCGCCTTCGCATAACGCTTCGGCGGACCACCGTAGCCTTGGCGAAGGTGGTTAGACCCGCCGAGCGTCAGTAAACTGCGCGGCTCCCGCTCCCTTTGCTGTCGAGCGAGAAGCGCGCTTCCGGTGTCTTGTTCGTCGTGACGAGCTGGGTGACGTACTCCCCGACCGCTGGTCCATGTTTGAAGCCGTGCCCTGACCCGCCGCCGACAATCCAGACATTGTCGTGATCCGGATGGCGATCGATGAGAAAGTCGCCCGTGGACGTGTTCTCGGTACTGACACACACGACTTTCGACGACAGGGGCATCGGCCAGCGTCGGAAAACGACGCTGAAGCCAGGAACGAGCTCGGTCGATGCTCCCGGGATCGATGGTCCGATCGCCCGTGTCGGGATCGAATCGAGCGCCATGAGTATCGATGCCGACTTTGACGCCGCGGTTCTCGAGATCGGGGATTCCATAGATACCGGAGCCGAAATCAACCCACGCCGGCGTGTGTGCGGCGGTGAATCGGGTGTCTCCTGCAGGGGTGCCGAAGTACATCACCACCTGCCGCGTTGGTCGAATTCGTTGACCGAGCAGCTCAGGAAACACAGCCGGGAGCCACGCTCCACATGCAAATACGAAGAGAGCACCCGCGAGCTCGGTCCCATCCATCAGACGCAGAGCCGATACATGACCAGGCTCTGTTGGCTTCAACGCACCGTCCCGGCCGGACGCGGACTCGTTTACGCGAGAGTTCGGCGGTAAGCGCCTGAACCGAGCGCCTTGCCATGACGACACCGCCATCGGGTTCGAGCATTGCCAGAGCGACATCGTCCGCAGCAAGGTGAGGATAACGAGAGCGGAGTGCGCCGCGGTCGAGTACCTCAACCGCATAGTGACCCTGTTGAAGTGTCGCCAGAGTTTCGGCCGCGTACGCGTCATGATCGGGAGCCAGCCAGAGCACGCCGCAGGGGTGCCACAGACGTAAATCCGAGTCGTGCCGCGCGTCGAGCTCGCACCACAGCTCGCGTGACCGACGGGCGAAGCGCGAATAGATTTCGTCCGGCCCATACCCACATCGCAGGATGCGCGATTCGTCACCCGAACTCGACCGTGAATTCCCTGGCCCGTACGCATCGACGAGCGTCACCGTGGCTCCTGCCTCGGCAAGGTGGTGGGCCGTCCACGCCCCAAACACACCAGCCCCAATCACAATCACATCAGACACGTTGGGATTGTAGGGAGATCAACAGGTCACATGCAGGATGGCGTTGGTGTCCTTCGATGGCTTCCGCAGCGCCTTGATGGCGTCGGCGGTGGGGAGGATCACCAGCTCTATTTTGTGTCGGGCGGCCTCGCGCTTCACGTTATCCATGACGGGCATGTTGCCGTAGACCCCGGTGCCGATAACCAGTCGACGGCATTTCCACGGGATCTTCTCTTCCGTCGACAACGGCGTATGTCCGAAGTCGCCACGGAACTGTTTGGATGGCTTTTTCTGCCGCTTCCGGATTTTTCCCTGCTCGACAACGACATCGTGCTCATAGGTGACGCCGTCGACTGTGATTCGACCGAACGAGAACTCGGCGATCTTCATAGGCGCCTCCGAGCCGATTATAGCTCCCACCCGGGGCGCGGGCCCGCGCCCTTAACCGGAGCGATTTGAGATTGTGAAGCGGTTTTGTCGGAGCTAAGACCACGAAGAACGAACCACCGAGACACGAAGAAGACACTTCTTTGTGTTCTTCGAGACTTCGTGGTTCCAACGGATCTTCGTGTCCGTCGTGGTTGAAACTGAACGAGCTCGGAAGCGGTTTGCTTAGGCAAAGACCACGAAGAATGAACCACTAAGTCACGAAGAAGGACAACACGTTTTCAAGAGAGCTTCACATTTTTCGTGGTTGAAGTGCTAAGCCAAGACCACGAAAAACGAACCACTAAGACACGAAGATGAAACGTCACGTTTTCGTGACTCGATTCGAACGGACTCTTTGTGTCCTTCGTGACTTCGTGGTTCAACGGATCTTCGTGGAATCGCTCCACCATTCCCGGGTGGAGATGTTCCCCCAATCACAGCGCCACCGGGTTGGTCACCATTCCCCTGCCGGTCTGAAGAAGACGTAGTTCAAGGTGGGATGTTCTTCAAGACCTTGCCGCCTTTCATGATGAACACCACTCGACGAAGGGCGGTAATGTCAGTGAGTGGATCGCCGTTGACGCCAATCAGATCGGCCTCATACCCTGGCGCGATCACGCCGATTGTGTCCTTCATCCCGAGCGCCTCCGCAGCAAGTGACGTCGCGCCGACGATCGCTTCCATCGGCGGCTGACCCCCAGCCTGAACACGGTAGACAATCTCGCGGGCGTTCTGCCCGTGCGCGCCGGCGCCGGCGTCGGTGCCCATGATCAGCTTGAGCCCTTTCACCGCTCGCGCTCGCTTGAACATCGCCAGGCTCTGAGGCACCCCTCGTTCCATCAGCGCAAAACCAGACTCCGTGAAGTTGCCGATTCCCAAGTAACGATCCTTGTTCTCGATGTAGTTCTGCAGGAGGAGCCCGACGTTTGGCTCGAAGAAGATCCCGCGCGCGGCCATGAGTGCCAACGTCTCGTCGGTGACCTGAGTCCCGTGTGTGACGGCCCAACAGCCCGCCATCGCTGCGGCCCTCGCGGCCGAATCTGCGTGAGCGTGAACCCACGTGCGCTTCCCGAGCTTCTTCGCTTCGTCGCAGGCCGCGTCGATTTGAGCTTGCGTCAACGTTTGCCCCCCACCTTCGCGGATGCTCTTTGAGGCAAAGATCTTCACGACGTCGGCGCCCTCCGCGACGATCTGGCGGACGAATTGACGAATTTGGTCGGGAGTGCCGGTGGTCTCGTCGACGGGAGCAATCGATGTCAGAAGTCGCGGCCCAGGCAGCACCCCTCTCGAAATGGCGGCGCGCAAGGGCAGATCCACGCGCGAACCGAGGCTCTGGATGGTGGTGAATCCGTTGAGGAGGGTGGTGTACGCATTCTCTGCTGCGTACAGCGTCGACTCCTCCGGGGCTTCGCCTTCGCTGGTCGCCCGGCCCTTCTTGCCGAAATGGGTGTTGATGTGGACGTGAGTGTCTATGAGACCCGGCAGAAGAGTGAGTCGAGACAAGTCATAAGAAATCCGCGCGCCGGAGGCCGGCCCGACGCTCTTGATTTTCGTACCCTCCACGAGCACGCTCACCGACCGCGACACGCCACCCGTCCCATCAACGAGCATTCCCGCGCGAAGAACCGTTTCCTGCGCCCACAGAGGTACGGCGACCGTCGGGATGAGCACACAGGCTGCGCACCACGCTGCGATTGTTCTCATCGGAAATCGTCTTTCGGGAAGATTCTAAACCGTTTAACACCAACTCTCCGCGACGCGGCTCAGATGAGACGGTCGGCAATCAATTCGAACGCCAGCGCGAACGCCGCAGCCGCGACTGCAAACAGGACGCAGAAAAGGAAGACCTCCGGGCTGAATCCGCCCGCTCCAACCTCCAAAATTCCGGTGAGAGTGGTGGGCACCAGCGCCGTCATCGCCACAATCAGGGGCACGACCACAATGCGACGGGGCCCGGAAATTCTCTCGTGCAGGGTCAGTGTGAAAAACCAGAGAGGGAAGGGTAAGGCGAGCAGGAAAACCAGCCCAGACCACAACAGGACGGCCTGCCAATTCTCCGGAGTCGGCGTTTCGTGGAAGAAAAGCCACAGAGAGACTCGATAGCAGAGGAGACCGATACCCCACGATACTCCCCCAAGCACCAGCATCACCCCAACGCCCCGCAGAACTATCACGACGTTGTCGATGACGCGGGTCCTGCGCCTCATTGTTGGTGCTCGACGCGGACGACCGCTTCGCAATAACCGTTCCGCTGCGAGAACCAAGTCTTCGCCGAGGTCGTGGGTGAGGCCAGTGCCAGATTTGCACAAACGTCTAACAGAATTAGTTCGCGTCGCGTCCTTTGTTCGCGTCGCCGACACCAGAGGCTGCGTAGGACCATACCCACTGCTTATTATCCGGTCGAGTTCGACCGATGACCTGTTAGGGGGAATGCCGGAACCGAAGATCGTGAGCGATTCAAACAGGAAGGTCGAGTGTCCCGAGCACGGCGTGCGCGAAGCGACATTCGTGTGCCAGCACCTGGTGTCCGGATCGGGCGCCGGGTTTCACTGGGGCACAGATAAGGATGAGCCGGACCAGCGCTGGCCCGATGCCTGGTGTGACGCCTGCGAGCGGATTCGGGAATCAGAGGGCGAATGGAACGACCAATCGGAGGCCTTTGCCGCCATCCGCCTTCTGTGTGACCGCTGCTATGAGCGTGCTCGCGAACGCAACTGGAAGCAAGACGAAGCAGCCTACAACCGATTCGTAGGCGAGGCTGTGGCATATCTACGGGCATGCCAGGACGAGCTGGAGTCCCAATACGCTCTGGGTCGTTACCAGCGGTATGACTGGAACCAAGAGACCGGACAACTGATCTTCTCGCGGGAGGGCCGGGTCGAAGTCGTGGCAGACATCCAGTTCGTGGGGAGTTTATCCACCCGCAGTAACACCTGGCTGTGGTCATGGGCAAACGAGTCGATCACTGAGCCAGTCAAGCATCGCGTACGGCAAGTGCGCACGTACGGGGAAGAGTATCGCTATCTCAAACTCGCTTCAGCTTGTTGGTCGGCCGACGAGGCCGATGGTTGGGAAATGACTGCGATTGCCGCCGACAGACTCAAGGCGAAGGGAGCCTACCGATCGCCAGACAAACGAGGCGCCTCATTTCTGGTGATGACGGAGGTTCGCTGGGCTCAGTAAGGGCCATGGCGACCGCAGTCCCTGCCCGCTTCTTTGGCCCTGCCACTTAATGCGCATTGCGAAATTGCAGTACGTAGGCCGGGTCCTGCTCTTTGGACCCGGCTCCAGGCGGGCCTACAAAGCAAGGCCCGCCCTACGACCTCATTTCGCAACATGCTCTTAGAAGTCAGGCTCGTTGTGGAGGTCGGCTTATCGGCCTCGGGACGCGAGGCGTAGAATGGGCGCTGACCGTCGGGGGGGTCTTGTATGAGCATCGTCATCCGCACACGTAGTCGTGCGAATGGATGGCTGCGGGCGTCGCTCGTAGCCGTTGTCGTGTGTCAGGTCGCAGGCTCGTCGGTACCCGTCTCAGCACAAGCGGGGGCACAAAGCAGCGACGCGCTGACAGTCCTCGAGATCAAGCCGAACATCTACATGATTGCCGGCGCTGGCGGCAATGTTGTCGTCCACATTGGCGCGGACGGTATGGTCATCACCGACACGGGCCGTGCCGAGACGGCGGACGCTCTGCTTGCGGCAATCAAGCGACTCACGCCGCGGCCGATTCGTTACATCATCAACACCAGTGCTGATGCCGATCATGTCGGGGGCAATGCCACGTTATCGGCCGCGGGGCAGCCCATTGTGCCCGCCGGGTATCGGCGGGAAGGATTTGTCGACCGCGACTTTGCGCCGATCCTCGCTGAGGAGAGCGTTCTGACCCGGATGTCGGCGCCAACCGGCAAACAAGCGCCATATCCAGCAGCCGCCTGGCCGACGAGCACTTATTCGCCCGCTATCGGAGAACGCCAACGCAAGCTGGTGCTGAATGGGGAAGCCATTCAGATCATGTACCAGCCCGCGGCCCACACAGACGGCGACAGTCTGGTGTACTTCAGGCGATCCGACGTGCTGATGACCGGAGATGTCTTCGATGTGACGCGCTTTCCGGTCATCGATCTCGACAAGGGCGGCTCCATTCAGGGCGTTCTCGACAGCTTGAACCGCATTCTCGAGATGACGTTCTCGCCGACGCCGTTTCCTTACCAGGAAGACGGAACGTTGATCGTGCCCGGTCACGGACGCCTGTGCACGACGACCGATGTCGTCGACTATCGGGACATGGTGTCGATTATTCGAGATCGGATTGAGGACCTCATCAAAAAGGGGAAGACACTGGAAGAGATTCAGCAAGCCGATCCAACAGCGGGCTACCGGCGGCAGTACGGATCCGAGACCGGCACGTGGACCACACGCATGTTTGTCGAGGCGATCTACAAGAGTCTGACGGTCCAGGGAGGGGCTCGGAAATGACTGGATGGACCATCAATCGGCCAACACTCATGTTCACCGCCGTCCTGGCGCTCGGCATTGGCGGCGTGATCGCAGCGCAGGAACGCCGCGCGGCGACGCCGGTGTCTTCGGCGAAGGCGAGCGCGCCCATCGATCTCACCGGCTATTGGGTGTCGGTCGTCAACAAGGACTGGCGGTTCCGCATGGTCATGCCCGCGAAAGGGGATTTCTTCGGTGTCATTGGCGGCATCCCGATGAACGCGGAGGCGCGGCGTGTGGCTGAGGTGTGGGATCCGGCAAAGGACGAGGCGGCCGGCGAGGCGTGCAAGGCGTTTGGCGCGGGAGGCCTGATGCGCGTTCCCGGGCGCCTCCACATCACGTGGCAGGACGACACCACGTTGCGAGTTGAGACGGATGCTGGCATGCAGACGAGGCTGTTCCACTTCAATCGGGCGCCCGCGCGCGGGCGGCCAACATGGCAGGGTCACTCGGTGGCGCGATGGGTTGGTCTCCCGACTGGTGGCGCGCAAGGTGGCGAGGGAGGCGCAAACCAACGTAGTGAGGGATCGGGTTACGGCAGCCTCGAGGTCGTGACGAGCAACCTGCGCCCCGGGTATCTGCGCAGAAATGGTGTGCCCTACAGTTCGGGGGCGTCGATGACGGAGTACTGGGACCTCTTCGACGAGCCCGACGGCGCGGACTGGCTGGTCATCACGACGACGATTGTCGATTCCACATATCTGCAGCAGCCGTATGAGACCAGTCCGGCCTTCAAGCGCGAGCCGGACGGATCGAAATGGGATCCTTCCCCCTGCTCGACTCGATGGTGAGCCAATCATGACGAGTGCGAATATCACAAAGCGTGCGGCAATAGCGGTGATGCTGGTGCTGCTGAGCGGTGCGCCAGCCGTCGCGCAGATCGATCTGACTGGAGTCTGGGCGGCCCGGAACCACGAGGATCTCGAAGGCATGCTTCCGGGCGATTACACGGGGCTTCCGATCAACGACGAGGCGCGGGCGCGCGCCGACGCGTTCCTGCTCTCGTACCAGGCCATGCCGGAACGGCAGTGCATCATGTACACCAGCCATTACGTGGTCAGGGGACCGCAAAGCCTGCAGATTAGCTCCGAGATCGATCTGATCTCCGGCCGCGTCGTGGCCTGGAAAATGAGCGGGGCGATCGATCGGAATCCTCGGATGATCTGGATGGACGGCCGGCCGCATCCCTCGCCCGTCGCCCGCCACAGCCCTGCCGGTTTTTCCACGGGCCGCTGGCACGGCGATACGTTGCAGGTGACGACCACGCATTTGACCGAGGGCGCGCTCTCGCACAACGGTGTGCCCTCGAGCAATCAGGCGACCATCCGCGAGCACATCGTTCGCCACGGAGACCGCCTGATGATTGTGATGATCGTGTACGACCCGATTTACCTCGAGGAGCCGTACCTGCGCAGCAGGACCTGGGTGAACGATCCGGCGACCGTGAGGCTGCCGACCGAACCGTGCGAGCCAGCCGTGGAGATTGTCCGGCCGGCTGGCGAGGTGCCGCACTATCTGCCCGGCACGAACCCGTTCCTGACCGAAATGACGGACAAGTTCAACCTTCCGCGCGAGGGGCTCCGCGGCGGGGCAGCCACGTTGTATCCGGAGTACCGCAAACGACTGCGGGAACAGTACGTGGCTCCCGAACGTGTCCCGGAGCTGCCCAGCCAGGGAGGCCGCCCTTGAGGTCACGGAGCTCTGGCAGGCTGCTGAAAACGCAGCCTGAAGTGAAAACTTACAGCCTGTGAATTTTCAGCGCTGGGGGCGCCGGGGACGCGGAGCCCGCAGAGAAATCCTTAAGGTTAGGATTCCTCAGCGTTCCTCAGCGGCCCCTGCGTCCTCCGTGTTGGGCCTAAGACCAATGGCCGTCGAACGGACGAGTCCCATTGTAAAGACTCTCACGCAGAGTGTAATGATGCTGACGCTGACCGTCGCGTTCGTGCTCGCGGGGCTGACAACATTCGGAGTGTCGGCGCAGGCTCCCCGAATCGGACGCGGGGGCAGTGGAATGAGCACGTCACGAGTGGTCTCGCCGACCGTGGTCGCCTCGTGGGCATCGCACGAGGCCTTCGCGGACGGGAGCGTCACGACATTACTTGTGTTGTGGCGGGGCTCACCGGGCTGGTTTTCGAAGGGCCGTGGCGGCTCGAGCGGTGGCGGTGGCGGGTCGGGGGCCGGGGGAGGCGGGTCGTCCGCATATGTCTACTTCTCTGAGGGCGGCCTGACCTTCACGATGGAGTTCGACTACGACAAGAGCACGGTGACGATCCTGAATCAGGAGATTTCCCTCAGGGAGACCAATGTCGTGCTCGTGGATTTCGTGGACAGCACGAACGGACCCTCGATCGTCGGCTATCGATGGGTCAATCCTGCACCGCCCGACGACCCGCCGCCGGTCGATCCCATCGGTGGGGTCGTCAAGCGATCGCCCGAGCTGTTCGAATATCTCCGCTGCGACCTCAGCCTCGACGATCCACTGATGAAGAAGATGATGCCAATTATCTGCGGCCAGATGCGTCCGTAATAGACGGAACAGGAGGTCTGATTGCTGCTCCATTGGATCGTGCTGGCCCTGTTCACGCAGGCGGCTACGAGCGGGACACCAGTCGAGATGGAGTTCGTGCCCGAGTCCCCGACATTCGACGCCGCTGCGACGATATACACGGATATCTGGCGCAAAGACGGTGCTCGCATGGTCGAGGTCATGGAAAAGATCAGCGGTATTCGATTCACCGATCGACGGGTGCGCGCGATCGTATTGGAAGGTGTGAGTTACTCAGGGTTCGGCGACAGACCCATGAGACTTCGGGCCAGCTATCCGGACGAGGTCAAACGCGCGACGCTCGTCCACGAGCTGGGACATCGCCTTCTGGGTGGTATCCGCACCCGCGACGAGATCGACGAACATCGCAAGCTGTTTCTCGTCCTGTACGAGATGTGGATAGCTCTCTATGGTCAAGATTTCGCCGATCGCATGGTGCAGGTGGAGCGAGGCCGCAAGGGCCTCTACGACTACGACAGCGCATGGACCTGGGCGCTCGCGCTCTCGCCCGAACAACGGGCCGCGCGGTTCGCGGGCCTTCGCGATCGCCGCTGAGTCGCGTCAATTCCGGGGGCAAGCCGTCGTATGATGCCGGCATGAACAGAAGAGAATTTCTCGCCGGGCTGGCGGCCGCGCCGCTGGCAGCCTCGCCAGTCCTGGTTCCTCCATCGGTGCTGGCGTCACAGAACTCGCCTGGCGCGCGTTCCCGCACACGCATCAGGCAGAGCGTGATGGCTTCGGTGTGGACCGGGACGAACTTCTCGTTCGAAGAGCGGTGCCGGATTCTCGCCCGAATCGGATTCAAGGGCATCGATCTGCCCACGGCCCAGCAAGTGCCGATTCTCAAGCAGCACGGCCTCACGCCGGTTTTGATGACCGGCACCGGTACCAGTTTCCAGGACGGTTTGATCCGCAAGGAACTGCACGGCCGCTTCGAAGAAGCCTTTCACGCGGGCATTGACATGTGCACAGAGCTCGGCTGTCCGAATCTCATCGCGCTGCCGGGCGAGCGCCGTGGCATGTCATACGAAGAGGCGGCCGACAATGCCGTGGCGATCCTCAACCGCGTCAAGGGCTATGCGGAGCAAAAAGGTGTGACGCTCTGCATGGAGATCACCAATTCCAAGGTCGCTGCGGACCAGCGCACAGACCAGGTCTTCAATCGCCTTGGCTGGGGCCTTGATGTCTGCCGGAAGGTGAATTCGCCTCGCGTGAAAATCGTGTACGACATCTATCACGTGCAGATTGCCGACGGAGACGTCACCCGAAATCTGCGCGACAACTTTGATTTCGTCTGTCATATTCATGTGGCCGGGGTGCCGAGCCGCATGGAGATCGACGAGACGCAGGAACTCAACTACCGCTTCATAGCAAACGCGATTGCGGACCTCGGGTACTCCGGGTTCGTGGCCCACGAATACAGACCGGGTCCGGGGCGCGATCCAATCAAGAGCCTCGAGCAGTGCTTTGAAATCATGAATGTCTGAGACTGACGATCCAGCTATGCGCCGCTTGATTCAACTTCGCACTGGGCAGAAGAGGAGATGGGCCACCAGGCTCGTCATCCTGTCGGTTCTTGCCGTGAACGCACCAGTCCTGCACGCGCAGTGGTTGAACCATCCCACACCAGGGATCCCGCGCCTCCCGGATGGCAAGCCGAATCTGGCTGCGCCGACTCCCCGGACCTCCGATGGCAAGCCGGACCTTTCAGGCATCTGGGTGGCCGACTGCGCCATCTATGGCCGCGACGCCTGCTTTCTCAAAAGCTTGTTCTTCAACATCGCGAAAGACCTGAAGCCCGAGGACGTCGCGATGACGCCCTGGGCGGCAGCAATCCAGAAGCAACGCGAAAGTCGCAATCACATCGACGATCCCTACGGCTACTGTCTCCCGCCAGGCATGCCTCGAATAAACTTCGCGGGCGCACCGTTCAAGATCATGCAAACGCCGCAGCTCACGGTGTTCTTGCACGAGACGTTGGTGGGCATGATATTCCGCCAGGTGTTCACAGACGGACGGGGGCTTCCGGCCAGCAGCGAGCCAACGTGGCTGGGTTATTCAGTGGGACGCTGGGACGAGGACGTGTTTGTTGTCGAGACGACTGGTTTCAGAGACGCGGGATGGCTGGATACGCAGGTCGCGCGGCCCCACAGCGATGCGTTGCGCGTGACCGAGCGATTTCGACGCATGGATTTTGGTCGCATCGAGCTGGCAGTCACGATTGACGACCCAAAGGCCTACCAAAAGCCCTGGACGGTAACAACCCGGTTGAACCTGCTCCCAGATACCGAACTGATCGAAGCGTTTTGTGAGAATCACGCCCAAACAATGGAACACCGGATGATCACGCCCCCGCCGCCCGAGCCACCAAGTGGCCCGCCACCCAAGTGATGGCTCTGAACCAATAGCTGACCTGCCTATGCGATACCGGTCCTGCATCCCATTCCTGTGCGTGATGCTGGCGCTGCCAGCAGCTGTTCTGACTCAAACAACACCCAGCGATCAGGTTTCCGTTCGTGCGAAGCAACTGCACGACCGTGCCATCGTCGTCGATACGCACGACGATACGACCCAGCGGCTGATCTGGGACAAGGCTTTCAACATCGCCGTGCGCAACCAGGACGGTCACATCGACATTCCCCGTATGCGCGAGGGCGGGTTGGACGCGGTGTTCTTTTCGATCTGGATGAACGGGAATATCACGGGTCCTGTTGCGGTCAAGCGCGCACTTGACCAGATTGACGCAGTCCGTGAAGTCGTTCGCATGCACCCCGGCGATCTCGTCCTTGCGTTGACGGCTGCTGATGTCCGGCGGGCTGCGGCGCAGGGGAAGATCGCGGCCCTGATGGGTCTTGAAGGCGGCCACATGATCGACAACGACCTGGCCGTCCTGCGCATGTTCGCCGCGCTTGGCGTGCGCTATCTGACGCTCACGCACTCGCGGAACACCACGTGGGCCGACTCGTCCGGTGACAAACCGACACACGATGGGTTGACGACGTTCGGAAAGGACGTTGTTCGCGAGCTGAACCGGCTGGGGGTGATGGTCGACATCTCGCATGTCGCGGACAAAACATTCTTCGATACGATCGAGGTCACCAGGGCGCCGGTCATCGCTTCGCATTCGTCGGTGCGCGCCATCTCGAAGGCACCCCGCAACATGACCGACGACATGCTCCGGGCAGTCGCGAAGAACGGCGGCCTCGTCATGATCAACTATCACGTCGCGTTTCTCAGCGAAGAGTTGAGGGCAGCCGAAGGAAGCGCCGACTTTCAGGCGCGGCGCAAGGCCCGGGTCGAGTCATGCGGCGACAACGAGGCCTGCGCCATCCTGGGAGGGCAGCGCCTCGTTCACGAAGCCATGGCGAGTGGTCAGCTGCCGAAAGTGACGTGGGAGAAGATCATCGATCATATTGACCATGTCGTGAAGATTGCCGGCATCGAGCACGTCGGCCTGGGCTCGGATTTCGACGGCGCGGCAATGCCGCTCGGCATGGAAGACGTGTCGAAGTTACCGAAAATCACGGATGCGCTGCTCAAGAAGGGCTATGCCCAGCCGGACATCGAGAAGATCCTGGGGGGGAATATTCTGCGCGTCATGGAACGGGTCGAACGTGCGGCCGAAGCGGGCGGGACCTCCGCGCGACGGTAGTCACGAAACCTTACGATTTCGATCGTCGATACTCGCGCTCGTCGGCGGCGGCACGGGATCGGTGGCGGGCATCCCGAAAGGTTCGCCGGAAACGGGAAGTGACAAGCATCCACACGATAGCGAGCGCAAAAAGCGGCATGGCGGGGACGATGTTCGGATAGGTTACGAGCGCCACGACAAGGCTAAGAGCGGCAATCACAACGGACGCTTCCACGCGGATCCACCAGGGCACGGCAATATTATCGACAGGCTTTTCTCTGGCCGCAGGGGTATACCGGGACAATTCGCATCTGGCCCCGCCTCATCGCTGCACTTACAGCGCTTCACCCGCGCCCCTGCCGAGCAGAGCGTCGATCTCCGCTCCCGGGATCACCGATCTCGTCCAGTCCAGCGACCCTTCTGCAAGTTCCCGGGCGGCGCGGATGAGGCCGGAATAGGCTGCGCTCGCGAGAGCGCCGCCAATGCTGATGCGTTTGACACCGATCTCGGCGAGGCCGGCTACGGTGAGAAGGCGATCGCGGGGCCCGATCAGCACATGGACCGGGCGGTCCACGGAGGCGACGATCGAACGAATAGCTGCGGCGGTCGGCAGGCCGGTGGCCAGGAGGACGTCCGCGCCGGCTTCTTGGTACGCCTGCAGGCGGCGGATGGCGTCGGCGAGGTCTGACCGGCCATGCAGATAGTTGTCCGTTCGGCCCGTGACCATGAACCGGAACGGAAGTTGGCGCGCGGCCTCCGCGGCGGCGCGAATGCGGTCGGCGGCGTGCGCGATGTCGAAGATCGGATTGTCGGCGTCCCCCGTGGCGTCTTCGATCGAGCCTCCGACCAGCCCGGACGCTGCGCCCAGACGAATGGTTTCAGCGACCGTCGCGGGTTCGCGGCCGAATCCGTTCTCTAGATCGGCACTTATCGGCAGGTCCACAACCGCGGCCATGGCGCGGATGTGGGCCAGGACACTGTCGCGGCCGGCTTTGTGATCCGTGACGCCAATCGAGCGGGCGTAGCCGGAGCTGGTCGTGGTCAGCGCCTTGAAGCCGAGGCCCGCCAGAATGCGAGCCGAGCCGGGATCCCATGGATTGGGCGCGACAAAGGCGCCGGGCGCGGCGTGAAGGGTGGCAAAGTCGGCGGCCTTTTCGGCTTGGGTCTTCATATGAACTTTCGTGATGATCTTTCGTGCCATGGGCCTGCCAGAGCGGTGATGTTAGGCTCGCCCGACATGACTATCCATCCCCTCGCCCTTACCGTTGCCGCCACGTTCGCGTTGATTTGGCCCCTCTCGCATGACAGCCTGGCGCAACCGGTGGTCCCGGAAGGCATCTGGATGGACCGCGCGGAATTGGCTGCGCTGCCGACTTCCGGCGCCGCATGGAGCAATTTGGTCCAGAAAGCCCAGCCATCCTGTCCGAGGCCCAATCTGAGCGACCCGGAAGATCCCGCAAACGTGTGTGTCATGGCGAAGGCCCTCGTGTTCGCGCGGGTGGGGATCCTGCATACCGTCTGGAGGTCATCGATGCTGTCGGGGTGATAGTCAACGGTGGTACTTACCACGGGCGAGCACTCGCGCTCGGACGAGAGCTGGCGGCGTACGTGATTGCCGCGGATCTGATCGATCTGAAGACGTTTGATCCGGTTCTCGATTCAGACTTCCGGGCGACCATCAGCGATCTTCTCACGACGCCTACCATTGATGGTCCTGCCAATCTCATTGAGTGCCACGAGCACCGTCCGAATAACTGGGGAACCCACTGCGGTGCATCTCGCGTCGCCGTGGCTGCCTATCTTGGCGACCTGGCTCAGTTGGCACGTGTGGCACAAGTCTTCAAAGGCTGGTTGGGAGACAGGGGGCTTGTTCAGGCAGCAATTTTGAGGCGGGGGGGGTATCAAGTCTTCGATTGGGAAAACCGGGCGCTCTTGCGCGCCTTTCGGTGGCTGCACACCGAGGCACAGTATCCGGCTACGGGTGACGACACGTGGCAGCCACACGTCGTCAATTATTACTACTTTGATGTGCCGGCTGATTTGACAGCCGCGAAACGTCGAACAGCCCAGTATTGACGGTCAAGTAACCGATAGCGTTTCGCGCCACCTTCCAGGAGTTTCCGTGCGCCTGCAAAATGTCACGATGGACGGCGACGGCAATGCAGCCGTGTTGCTGAAGCACATTCTCGTCGCGATCGATCTGGAGTTCCCGAACGCAGACCTCGCGGTGGAACCGGACGAGGTTTCAAACAACATTGTCTTCAGCATCGGGGACGATCGGCGAGTCGAGGTGACTGAAGCATTCCTCGATGCCGAGGAAGGTTTTGCGAGTGCGGTCTATACGCTCGGCGGCTTACGTCTTTACCTTAATCAATTGGAAGCGGGCGCTGTCCTCATGGTGACGCACGAAGGACTCCAGATGATCCAGAAGGACGGAATCGCCCGATAGCCTCCACGGCCAACTTTTCAACAACCCCCGCAACAAGAAGCCCGCACGAGAAGGTGCCGTAGGTGTGGGGTCGAGGCGTAGTATTGAGGAGCAGGCGGAGGCTCTGTGGATCAACTTGAACAGGTCGCTGTTCAACTCGCCGCTCTTTTCAATTCGAAAAATGCGGCTGCGCTTGCCTTACTCTACGATGACAACGCAGTCTTGATGCCGCCAGGGGAGCGGATCGTCCGAGGGCGGGCGGCAATCGAAACGTGGTTCGAGCAAGCCTTGGGAGGGCTCGGCCCCATTCGAATCAAGCCCTTGGAAACGCGCGTCATTCAGGACGACGCAATCCAGGTTGGCACGTTCACCATGGACGATGAGACGGTGGTGAGCGGAAAGTATGTACTGACCCTCAAACAGACCCGCGGAACGTGGCTGATCCAGTGTGACATCTGGAATCTGGACCACCCGAGTCGGTAGGAGATACCTCGTTGCGTTAGCAGGGTAGTTTGGGTGGGTTGGGAGACTTCAATTCCGCTCATTCACACTCTAACCATCCGGCACACGAGAGGTAGAGAGTACAAACTCCACGCCACGCAAGCGCCACCTAGGCGCTCTCTTAGGTGTCTAATGATCAGCCTGTCACCCGGAGTTCTATGAATAACCGGCACTTGCGTACGCTGATCTTGACCGGGATTTTCTGTGGCTGTTGTCTCACTGCCTTGCACGGGCAACAACCAATTCCCCGTCCAGAAGTAGTCGCGGGCCCTTGGGAGTTCGCCGGGCCCTCAGGGATCGAAGGCATTTTTCTGTCCATCAGCACACACGCCGAAGGGACGGCGGACCTGCCAATCGTTACAAATCAAACCGTCAATGTTCGCATATACCATCGTCAGGATGGCCAGGAGACTTGGGGATGGTACCGGCCGATGCCGTGTGGTCGAGCGGAGGCCCCACCAGTTGTCGATGGTCAGCACCTTTGCATTCGCAGCGTGAACAATGGCCCTGCCCTGGATCTCGTGTTTCACGCCGAGACGAACCGTTGGACGGGCACGTGGACGCGGGGAGACCAACCGCAGGACGTCGTCCTTGAGCGTCCACGTCCTCCTTCGAACTTCGCGCCTACCCCTTTGACAGGAAGCTGGGATGGCGTGTGGGACGCCTCACGTTCGTGGAAAGCGCGAACCCGCCTCCACATTGACCAGTCATCAGATGGGGTCCTCACCGTATGGATGGATCGCGACTTCGGGCTCATCAATCAACGTCATGGAGAGTTGCTCCGACTCGTGTCGCTTAAAGGGCGCGGTATCACGCTGGACACGACATCTGCTGGTGGTCGGCGATACAGGTTCCAGGGAACGCTTACCGCAGATGGGTTGAGGCTTTCGGGAGTTTGGGACGGCGGTGGAGTCGGGACTCTCAATGCGTCCGAGAGTTTTCGCCGTATGCCGTAGGACCTAAATGCGCCATCTTTCCTGACGCTACTCTTGTGGCGGAACCCAGCCGGGTGACGCTTCCGGCCACGTGAAATCAGGACTCCGGGGCAGGGGTTGGTCGGGACCGAGCCGCTCAGGAGTGATGTTCGCAAGGATGAAGTTTTCAGGCGGCACGGGCGCGTCCGCAAGACGACGAAGCATCGCCAACTGCCCGACGTGCGTCATCGCATCCGCGAAGGGCCCCTGAAGCAACTGTTCGGGACGAATGCCCCGAAGTTCGGTGCCGCGCTCCAGATGTGTCGCGACGTCCTTGAGCATGTCGTGGAATCGTTCGACCTCGGCTTCCAGGCTCGGCAGCGGCTCTGGCCGATATTGCCCACCCACAAAATAGGTGCGTGCGTATCCGAGAACGCTGGTCATGTGGCGTACCAGCCGGACGGGTGTCCGGACGCCATGTCCAGCATGGAACTCGCCGAAATTGGTGGGGGCATCGCGGAGTGCCTTTTGTGCCCGATACGCGAGCGCTCCAAGGAAGTGGCGCAGCATCGCGTGTTTGTCGTCCATACACGCAAAACATTACCAGTACTTCCGGATTCGTGATCACCAACAGAACGAACTGTTTCACGCTGTGTCGGCCTTGGGAAAGAGAGCTCTCGCGTGAGCCCACCTTCTTGAGAACTGTCAAATCGGCCAACTGGGCAGTTAACGCTATACTGTCCTCAATCAAAAACTGCAATGTGGAGACACGCGCTGGCCATCGTGCTTGGGGTACTGGCGATGGTAACGGTGCAAAGCGTCTGGCCGATGGAGTGGCCAGCGTGGTTGGGCTTCTGGACGGGCATAGCCGGGATGTCGATCGCATTCGATGTTGTGGGCATGCCGGGGCCACGACCTCGACCTCAACGTCGTGTATTAGGGTTGGCAGCAGGGCTGGCGGCCAGCGCGGTCATCACTTACCTGGCGCACCGTTTTCTCGGATTCCCGTAGTGCGGCGTCACGGCGTTTTCGGGAGAGAAGCGCGGCAATATTGATCGTAAAGGCGAACGGAAGCATCCGGAGGTGCGCGGCCATGTGCGCTGCGGGAATGCTGCCATCGAAACGAGAGCTGGAATGCCAGGTGGTTGGCCAGCGCCGCCAGCGCCATGTGAAAGGCGACGCCCCCCGGCAAATCACATGAAAGGTGACGGCCAAGCCATCCCGAGAACTTGTACAGAGCAATTGGCCAGAACAAATTCCGCCACTGAACAGACAACCGCCTTCACCCCGCAAGCGACAGAGCAAAATCTTCGCGATTCGCCTGACAGTTTCTGTGAGGTTCCGGGCCCTCATCTTGCTATGCACGAGGCAGGAGCCATTCTGCTGCCGGGATCCGCTTCTTCCACAGGCGGCGACCGCAACATGTCGGCGCAGGCAAGCCCCAGTTTGGCGACCGATCGGGGAATCAGCAATGGGATGGCCTGTCGTCTCGGTTCGGGAAGACGTCCGTGATGCGGTTCGCCGGGCGCCTCGACTTGACAATGTGAGGTTTCCGTGACCTTGCTCCTTTCGAGAGATTTCTGCGCCGACCAGGACGCCTCTGCCTCGCCTGCCGGCCGCCCCCCGATCGATGCCGTAGAGCTGCGCTTGGCCGACCTGTGGGAAGACGCGTTCGGACGCCGCCCTGCGAGTGTCACGGCCGACGTTTTCGAGTTGGGTGGCCATTCGTTTCGATCGTCGGCACGGCTTGGCATGTTGATAGAGGAGGCGTTCGGCATCCAGTTTCCGCTAGCCACGTTCATGACGGCTGCAACGCTCGAAGAGCAGGCGAACCTGGTTCGCAAGCAGCAGGACGTTCAGGCCGAATGGCCGTCGCTTGTACCGATTCGTGAGAGCGGATCCAAGCCTCCGCTGTTCTTCGTTCATTTGCCAGATGGTCACGTCTTGAGTTACCGCGATCTCGTGCGGCATCTGCCACCTGATCAGCCGCTCTACGGCCTGCAGTCACGGGGCCTTGACGGGACGAGTCCGATCAACACGCGCATCGAAGACATGGCGCGTGACTACGTCGCAGAGATACGGAAAGCGTATCCCTGCGGTCCCTACGCGATCTGCGGCTGGTCATTCGGTGGCACGGTCGCATTCGAAATGGCCCGTCAACTCGAGCAGCAACAGCGGCGAGTCGCGCTGCTCGCCTTGTTCGATACGCGTGTGCCCACACAGACGGTGCGGCGAAGGCAAGCAAAGAGGATTTGGATCAGGACCTTGCGCACGCCCGTCTACATCTCGCGCGTGTTGGCATACGTCAAGGGGGGGCTTCGTAGACCGAATCGGCATTCGCCTGTCACCGGGTCGGTCGAAGCGCGCATCTGGCAGTCGCTCGCGTTGGAATATCACCGCGAGTTTCGGCTACCACACACGCTGGAGAACATCGCCAAAGCCAACAAAAAGGCTCTGCACGACTACGTTCCACGGGCCTATGGCGGCCGCGTGACGGTCTTTCGAGCCTTACATAGGCTGAGTCAGCGATCGCGAGATCCACTTTTGGGCTGGGGGACTCTGTCGATCGGTGACCTGGAGCTACACCAGGTTGCCGGTACGCATCTCACCCTGCTCTTCGAGCCTCACGTGCGAAGCCTCGCCGAGAAGCTGACGCAGTGTCTCAACAGGGCCTGGAGCGAGGCGGCGAACGTGTGATGCGCGGCGTTGGGCCGACCCCCTTCGTGACGGAAATCTGACAATGGCGACTTAATTGGTGCCGGAGGAGGGAATCGAACTCTATTAACGCGTCTTTCTAAGTCGGTGATGGCGCGCGACTTCTGGTCCTAACTGACTGATTCCCCTCCGGTTCCAAGGTTAAATGAGTTTACTGCTGTGATCGGTAATCGTCGGGAATCAACCGGAGTTTTGGAGACATTTTGGAGACGACTCCGACGCTCGCAAACGGTATCCAAACGAACCGCAGAGGTCCACAGAAATCCGCAGATGCCCGTAGTGCCGGCGGGCATGGTGCCAAGTCAGTAGCGGTTCGTGAGCAGGCCATTCTTGCATTGCTGAGCGAGAAGACTATCAGCCGGGCTGCCCGCAAGAGCGGGGTCAATGAAAAAACTCTACGGCGTTGGCTCTCAGAAGATGAAGTCTTTAAGGCCGAATACGCCGCGGCGCGGCAGGCGGCTTTTCAGGCTGGGATCTATCGCGTCCAAGCTCTCACAGCCCGGGCCATTGAGACACTCGAGGATTTGCTTGATGAGAAAGCCCACCCGAGTGTTCGGTTAGGAGCTGCCAGGACCGTGGCAGAGTTGGCGATCCATCAGCACGACGCTGAAAACATCATGCGGAAACTCGACGAGATCGAAGCCGCTCAGCGCACGCAGGACCAGAGGCGGTAATGCAGACACGGCGGTAATGCGCGGATCATTGTCTAGCGTTCGTGCGCGAATCGATCGGCTGGCCTAGGTGTCCGATCGCATGGCCTGGCGTAGTATCTCGCCGGCAGAATCGGTTCAAGCGGTTCGCGTCCCTTGCGGCCGCCGGCGCAAGCCGCATTCAGCCACACCAAGCGATTCTCGACGGCGAGATTTGCTGCATGGATGACATCGGCCACCCGTGTTCCCGCAGCTACTCTTCCGCCGCGGGACCCCAGTGTTCCTCGCGTTCGATCTGCTCTGGCTCGATGGCCACGATCTGCGCCGGCAGTCCTTGCTGACACGCAAACGAAAGCTCCGACAGCTTTTGCCAGAAGACCACTCCCCACTGCTCTATCTCGACCATCTCGAGAGGAACGGCATCAAGCTGTTTTGCGCGGCTCAAATGCTCGACCTCGAAGGCATCGTGGCCAAACCCAAAGACAGTGCCTACGTCGAGGGCGCCTGGCTCAAGATCCGGAACCCGCTGTACTCCCAAATGGCTGGACGGCACGAGCTGTTCGAGAATCGCGTGTCGATGCAAAGAGTCTGGCAGGGTCTATTCCGATCATCCGCTCATAAACCCACACGCACGCCCGCGAGCTTAGCCGTGCCGAGCGGAAGAAAGCGGGCAAGACCAAATGCATCGACGACATCTGGCTGCGTCTGGAAACCCTGAAGGCGCTCGGATTGCTGGAGTGGGTGCCAGGCTGTCTGTAGGAGAAAATCTCCCAATCCCTTGCAAGGCTCTGGCTGGATTGGTATCGGGCTGATAAGCCGTTCGATCTGCAACGCCATGCAGCTGGCGCCAAATATCAACAGTTTGGCACCTCCTGTCAATGAAACCTCGCGTTCTTAATGGTCCCATAGGAGGTCGAGAAATGGGAGAACCTGCATCAAGAGCCTGCCCTGGCGGCTCGAGGTGAGAGTCGGCCGCCAAACTGACAGCCGACCAGGAACGGTTCAAGCTCTCCTCGCCGGGACGCTATGCGATGGTGCGAACGGTGGACGAGGCCCTGGACGTGGTGCTGCGATGGCGATGAACGAAATGGACGCGAGAGAATTGCCGCTCGCGGAAGCCTTCAGTTTGATTGTGGACTATGCCTTGCTGCAAGGCTGGACGCCCATCGGCTTGGGGACCTTTAACCTCGGCGCCTGGACGATTACGGTCAACGGCACGCCGGAGCGGGTGAACAGTCTCGACCCGTATCATGCGCTCGTGACGCATCGCGACCGCGTGGCGTTCCTGCTCTTGAATCCATATGGCGCGACTGGCAACGCCGAGCGGGAATTTATTGACGACGTCAAAGATACTTTGCTCGCGTTTCGAACTGGCACCGCATGACGAGTCCCACAGCAAAGCAACTCGCCGAAGCGATTGCACAGGCGGTGCGTATGGTTCACGGGCGGATCGCTGAGTCGGCCTCGTCATGCCAACAGCAGCCGTGCGGGACACGCTCGATCAGTATAGCTGTTGGTTCTGTCGTGTGAAAGAGACGCCGCAAGGCACGACGTTGGAGCAACTCGAATGATCGATCGCGTCCTCATCCTGATCGTGCTGCCGTTTTGGCTCGTGATCTGGATGGTCGAGAGCGCCGTCTTCGGTGCCCGCCGCGGCGCCGCAATAGCCTGGAAGGAATGGCAGCAAGTCTGGAACGAGAAACGGCCGACGCAGGACACGCCGGCCCCGTCGTCGAACGGCTCGAAGGTCCGCTATATCGTCGTTGCTCAAGGGCCGCGCCGCGTGCAATGAAGGTGTGACACGATGCGGCGACCAATCCGCGTGCGGTATGTCCTGAGAGGGACGCGCGCCGTTTGTACGCTCGGCACGTTTCGCACCCTTGCCGCTGCGCTCGCCGATCTTGGCCGGAAAACTTTTTACGAGGCCGCGTGTTTATCGCCGGCAACGGTTCGCGCTCAAGTACGCATGATGGAGTCCCGATCGCGCGACCGACGCCATTAAACGTCGGATCAGGGGTACCGGCATAGGTGTAGCAGGCCACGCCGATCGCAGTACCGGCCGAGCCCGCGGCTACGAAACGCGACCCATCGACCGCCAGTGCGGCAGCGGCAGCCGACCCTTCTGGAAAAGTCGTCAACACGACTCCGTTCGTCCCAAAGTTTTGGTCGAGGGAGCCATTGGAGTTATAGCGCGCAAGCGCAAATTGACTGGGCATCGCAAAGTTGTCCTCACCGATCTGCACCGAGATGGTCGACTGCGGCGCAACAGAAGCCGTTCTTCCCAATCGGCGTCAGAAAGTGGGTAAGCTGGGAAAAGCAACGTTACCTGCGTGCCGTAACAGGTGACAAGCGTCGATTATTCTCCGACATTCTTGTCGGGCAGTTGACCGGAGGATCCGTAGGATCTGTGAGACGGGGAGATCGGGTGGTTCGCGTTTCTGGAGACGGCAGCGTCAGCGTCGGTTGAGCAAGCGTGCGAACGAAGCGTGCAATGTCAGACAAAACCGACTTGTGTCGGACGGGTCACAAGCGTATCGTCGAGCGTGATCTAATCCCCTGCACTCGCTCCTGAAACCTCAACTTCGGAGGTTCCCGTCATGGCGTCCTCGTCTCGCCATCACGCCTTGCAAATCGCGTCGGTTCGGTGGCCCAGATGCGTGAGGATCGGTATCTTGGTGACGGCTCTCCTCACGTCGCTCAGCCCAGTGGCCCACTCCGACCCCATCGCGACAGTGCGGACGCTTTACCTCGTCCCCTCCGTCGCACCGTTAATTCAGATTACGAGACGGCCGTTACAGACGCCCTCCTTGACCTGCAGAATTGGTACTCTGACCAATTGGACGGCAGCACTTTCGCCCTGTTCGACCCAATTGTCGCGCCGTTGCTCCTGCCCCACTCGGCCGCTTATTACGCCACGAATCCGAACGGGCCAGTCGAGCTTTGGTTTTGGTTGAACGTGCTGAGCGATGCCTTCGCGCTCACGGGTGCGCAGTTCGACGACCCGAACCACGCGTGGGTGTTCTACATTGACGCAGACTTCACTTGTGGACAGATCATCGGAGGGACCTCTGCGGTAGCCCTGCTCGGTGCGAATGACCTACGAGGGTTGACGGGCGGCGGGAATGTCCCTGCCTGCCCGGGAGAAGCTCCAGATCTAGGCGGGCCAAACCGCTGGATTGGCGGACTCGGGCATGAGTTAGGCCATGCTTTCGGCCTGCCACATCCGGCGAATTGCCCCGGGCCGAACTGTCCCGAAGACGCTCTAATGTGGCTCGGGTTTCGCAACTATCCGAACACGTTTCTGTTGCCCGAGGACAAAGCGACTCTTCAGGCCAGTCGTTTTATCGAGCCGATTCCTGAGCCTGCCTCGTTGCTCCTGCTCGGGGCCGGCTTGCTCGGTCTTGGGGCGTATCGAGAGCGACTCACAACGCGGCGCAAGCGATTATCAGCCCAAGAGCGGCTAACAAGTCGAGGAGCGAACGGGCCAGTGATGAAAGCTGACTAGCTCCATGAGCGGCTACGGTCCGAGCTGATCGGGGTTGGGACTTCTAACGAGATCGCCACTGAGCCCGCCGAGTTGCCACAGTTATCAGACTCACTTCAGGCGAAAGTGGTCGATTGGCGTGACTCTCGCCCCGCTTGGATCAGTCACTTACGAGCGTCTTCGCTTAAAGCGAAAGTCCGTTCAGACATCCTGGGTGAGGCGAAAGACACTCCACACGCAGAGGGTTAGGAGCCGATCGGCTTGAGTGCCCGGGTTCTGTCACGCGCAAGCGCAATATGTCGCCCACCTTGGCGGGCGCTTAAGTCTCTGCTCGAGCAGCTTTGACAACGAGAAATCCTCGCCCAGTCGCCAGGAGCGTTAGAAATGGAAAAGGTGGAAAAATGCGGGTCGGTTACCATCCAGTACCCCAGCGAGTGTTTTTATTCCTGCATTTGCGGTGCGTACGGGTGCCGCTGGATGGTGAAGTGTAACGGAACGGTATTTGAAGGGGAGGGGTTTATCCCGCCGAAGCCCCCGAAGCACCCACACGTGACGATCGCCGGAGAGCTGGAGGCGTGCGCGGAAGCCCTTCAGAAAGCGTGGAAGCGCCGCGTTATTGTCCCGAAGCAGTTGCGCGGTCGGAAAATTCGGAAACGCACGATCAGAGGTACGCCCGAAGAGATTGTTGATGCTCTTGGCCTTAAGCTTGGGTCGAGACTCAAGGGTTCCGGCGCAAGGCGAAAGGGGCAACAGGTGAAAATCGCGATTTAGCTTGCACTGATTTGTTGCAAAGCTGCGCCGCGCCTACGGGTGTCCTAAACTCTTTCTGGAATGGGCGAAAGAAGACGTCACGCTGAATCTTCTTCCAACAAAAGTTCGGGTGCGAGCGCCCCGTCGTTTTATGCTATGCGCCTATAACAAACCGTCTAGTTTCCAGGGTTCCAGGACGGAGGTGGGCAATGAGGATCATTTACGGAGTCGTACTCCTTCTCACTGCGTCCGCCGTTGGATGTGAAGGGCGGAATCCAGCAAAGCCCACGGCGACGATCCCGACCGTCGCCAGCCTGGCCATCGGTGGCCCGGATGTCATGCTGACGGGCGGTTCCAGCAATTACACGACGTCGGCCACGCTGTCCGATGGCACCACGCGCGCGGTGTTCATGCCGGCCTGGAGCAGTAGCAACCCGGACGTGGCCAGTGTGGACATCACCGGGCGCCTCGACGGCCGAGCCCATGGCACCACAATCTTGACGGCCACGTACGAGGGTGCCAGCGCCGCGAGGACCGTGCGGGTCATCAACAACTATGCGGGAAGGTGGGCCGGCACATATGTCGTGACCCTGTGCGACGGCTACCCGGGGTTTTGTGCTGACTACGAGTGGGCCGCCTTCTCCATCAGTCTGGTGATCACGCAGACCGGCGACGACCTCAGCGCGAAGCTCAGACTGCCGAGTGTCTTTTCTTCGGAAGCGAATATACCGGGACATGTAATGCCGGACGGGCGGCTGAACCTTTCGGGAGCCTCAGACCTGGCCGACAGAAATAGCGGAGGGACCTGGGCGACTTTCCACGTAGGGGCGTGGGACACGACACTCAGCGATGGTGCCGCAATGACGGGACGCTGGGCACACCGCCTTAGCGGCGTCCCCAGCCGATCCGGGCCGTCCTTCAATGGGTATCAGGAAATCGACCTACTTTCGATGACCAGGGCCCGTTAGTATCCTGCGTCTCCTCGGCATTCGCCTGCCGGTCGACTGCTATGTCCAGAGAAATTCACGACCGCAGCCAGCCTTGGGGCAACACATTCATCGGCTGACGACGATCGCGAACGCGCTGGCGCGGAGCAAGGAAGGACGCATGGGGAGATCCTCCGTTGATGGGACTTGGTTGAGGTGATGAGCCCGAGTGCATTGCACTCCCATACGAACAGGTTCTGAGTTTTCAGTAGGCACACCGGAACATTGACCTGCACCCTTCTCACTTGCCGAAGACAATCTCCACACGCCGGTTCTTCTGGCGTCCTTCAGGATCATCGGAACCGTCTGGTTTGGTGTTTGACGCAACTGGTCGCTGCTTGCCATACCCATGCGTCGCGAATCGATTGCTGGGCAACCCCGCTTTCTCGACGAACCACGTCTTCACCGCATTGGCTCGACGTTCGGAAAGACGGAGGTTGTATCGGTCGTCACCTTTCGCATCGGTATGGCCATCGATTCTGACTTGCCCTTTTGCTTTCTCACGGATGATGGACGCGGCTTGCTGCAACGAGTCTTGAGCCTTTTCGGAGAGTGTCGCTTTGTCGAAATCGAACAGCACATCGGCAGACATTTCGATTCGAATCTCCGAGCTAGACTCGTGGATTTGCAGGTCTGTCGTTTTGCCGGCCAAATCCTTCGGCTGGGGAAACTGCAGGTCTATGGCCTTCGGAAAAACCAAATCGCCCGCTTTCGGGAACTGCCAGGCTGACATGTCCTCCGGCGGCTGCGCGGTGCAAATGCCCACGCTTCCCGAAATGGCCGCCAACACAGCGAGCATCGGCCGAATGCGCTCATGTTTCATTGGAATCAATCACCGGCTGATGGGCACGTCGTCGATGGGTTGGAATCCCTCCAACTCGATCCCCACCTTCTCGACGGTTGGGGGAGGCGCTGGGAACCTTATCCAGGCATTTGCGCGCTCATGAGCGCCAACAGCAACGAAAGCCGCGCTGCAAATGCAAGAAGCCTCCGACCCCTTGTGGACGGGGCTGTACCTGCGTTTCTCAACAAGATCAAGCAAGCCCGTCCTGGTACAACGACACATTCTCTGTCCCTCGACTGTCATTGATGAAGGCCATCCTCAAAGTCACCATATCGTTTCCGGTTCGTTTGAGTTCTGTGATCTCCACATGAAGGCCTGGATTGTTCGCTTCGCCTTTGGCAATTGCTGGCGAGGCGGCTGGCGCGGGCGCTTGAGCACCAGTGGTCGCGGCCTGGTCCGCCGGCTGGGGCTGGGGCAGCGGCCGGCGCCGCCGCTGGGGCAGTGGCCGGCGCTGCCGCTGGGGCAGTGGCCGGCGCGGGAGCCGGCGCCGGTTCCTTCCCGCGGCAACCGGTCAAACCCAGGACCAGTAGCGCAAGAACCGCCACATCCTGACGCGTGGGCATATCCATCATGCCTCCTCTCACTTCGAAGACAACGACGAGGGTGATGACGCGATGCTTCCTGGCGAGGTCCAGCCCGTATTGTCCCAAAATTCAGCCGAGCACTTCGCTCCGCCGTTTCAGGGATTCTGCGGCTGATTGTGGCCGTCAGCCGAACTCTCGCTGGCTCCTCGAGTGACTTGGCCGTTACTGACCGGAATTTCCATTTTGACACCTAAGATCAAAGCATCCTACACCTGGACACGGCACTCGGGACAAATCTCTTGTCGCTTCGGTCGCGCATCATGAAATCTCCAACCCGAACGTGGAATCGACGCCGACTGCCTCGACGTTTCCATAATGGCGGGCTTTTCATAACGCCGGGAGTTACCTGGGAGGATCCATATGCTCCGTGTCCTCGGATGGTTGCCACTCACGATGGCTCTTGCGACGCCGACCTTTGCCGCGCGCATTGATGTCGCCGATGCGACCGCCTTACTGGCGGGATCGACGCGCATCATCGACTTAGGGTGGAATTACTCAGACTTCCACGCAGGGGGGCGGTCCTTATGAAGTCTGGTACGACGGATCGCAGTGTTGAATCTGGAAGACCATATTACTCCTGGAATTTCACCAGAGCTTTGAACGGCGTCACAGTCGCTCTAATGCCTCACCAGAGCCGATAGTCCGAATCGTCAGCACGCGCAAGTCAGCTTCGCTGCAACAGGCTAAAGCCTTTTGGATTGCCTAAGGTTTGCCCGCCTTCGCCTTACTTGTGTCACGGGGTGTTTCGCGTACCATTCGTACGCTTTGCGCGTCTCCGGAACCCAGTGTGCCAGAAACTCCGCTTCGCTCCTGCCCCGGAGCACACCGAGTTGCCGCATAAACTCACGGTACCCTTCAGACGGCTGGCGCGTGTCACTCGCGACCGCGAGCGCGTGCCCATAAACTGACCCGCAACGTAAGTATCAACGCAGAGTCGGCCAAGGAAGTCGCCGATGATCGCACGGTGCAAATCGGTCCATTCAGGAACACCCAAGCGAAGTGGTTGGCCCTTGTTGACCGTCGGTAGGTAAAAGTCGATCCCGCTGACAAGGTCCGAGTAGGTAATCAGATCCTCAAGGCCGGTCCTCGCAATACGCTCGGCGATTTCGCCGAGAGCGGCCGCGTCCTGGTCTGAGTACCGGCCACGTAAATCGCACGAGATGCTGTGCCACTGACTCCACGTACCCTCCTGAGCACCCCTTCCGAGAAGAATCAATAGCGCGGTCGCCAAAAACACGGCGTGGGCTGTCCGCCAGGCTTCCTTGGCTTTGCGAGCCGCTTCGGCGATTTCAAGACGTAGGCATAGCAGCCCATCCGTGCATCCCAACGGCAATCGGCGATTTCAACAGAGCCGACAATAACGCCAGTGGGCAAGTCACCGGGCGAGTCATTGACCTTGCGCCATTCCGCCGGGTCGGCAGGACGAAGTGCTGCGTATAGCCATACACGCTCACGGAGGTTCGTGGGTCGCGAACGATATTCTCGTGTTTTCTTCCGGCGAAGAATCAGCTCCACATACGGCTGACGGATACTGATAGCACGGAGTAGCTTGTTAGTCGCCATATGCGGAATCGTCTCGGTAACTGTCTACAGTCGGCCGAACGGCTCGAATGCGGCGCTCGATAACGCTGCACTTGGCGGTGTGCGACGCATCGGTGTCCGGAAACCTTCGTCACGAGGCTGTGGCCGATTCGTATTCTACCGTCCACGGCAACCTGCTGGAGGAAGTGTTTCGTAGAGAGGGGCCGCCCGGGCGGAGGACACGTCTCGCGACAACGTGAGGGGGCGGGCGTCTCAGAAACACCTGAATCCGGGACGCGCGCCCGACGCGACGCGCGAGCCAGAACATCAGGGCGAAAGGTCGGCCTTATCCGTTGAGGTTTTCGGGACGCCTGGCCACGCTTGACGAATTTCGTCCGAGATTTCTGGACGGGCACGCCCGAGCCAATCGGCAGAAGCCCAGTGGCATTGCGGCGAAGGCGCTAATCCTGCGCGTCCATCTGGGGCCGGCGCTTGGGCACAAGAAGCTGGACACCATTACGAACGAAGATGTCCAGCACCTCAAGTTTCGGCTGCGTGGCAAGGCGCCCAAAACCGTCAACAACATCCTCACGGTGCTGAACGTGCTACTCAAGAAGGCCGTCGAGTGGACCGAAATCGAGCGGATGCCGTGCTCGATTCGTCTGGTGCCTGTGCCGAAGGGCGCAACGTCGTTCTACGACTTCGACCACTACGAACGACTCGTCGAGGGGGCCCAAGCGACCGACGGGCGCGCGTACCTGCTCGTGCTGTTGAGTGGGGAAGCGGGGCTCCGATCAGGGGAGATGGTGGCGCTGGAGTGGGGCGACGTCGATCTGCCCAAGCGGCAACTCTGCGTCCAGCGATCCGCATGGAAGGGCCAGGTCACCGCGCCAAAGGGCGGACGCCTGCGGTATGTCCCGATGACCTTGCGTCTGGCGGCGGCGCTCAAGGCGCATCGTCATCTCCGGGGACCTCGCGTGCTGTGCCAGGACGACCGGCAACCACTGACGGAAAAACTCGTGCAGACGTGGCTGTTGCGGGCGGCACGGCGCGCGGGACTTACGAACAATGGCCCGCACATGTTACGGCACACGTTCTGCTCGCATCTCGCGATGCGTGGAGCGCCGGCGCGCGCGATTCAGGAATTGGCGGGACACAAAGATCTCTCGACGTCGCAGCGGTACATGCATCTCACACCGGCGGCGCTCGAGAGTGCGATTCGGTTACTCGATCAGCCCTCCGGCCTTAGAAATTTTGGAGACATGTTGGAGACGGGGGATCGTGAAATCGGTAACACCAATGGATAGAAGAGCTTAATTGGTGCCGGAGGAGGGAATCGAACCCTCACGGGGGGTGACCCCCACGGGATTTTGAGTCCCGCGCGTCTGCCAGTTTCACCACTCCGGCAATCAACGCTTCGCATTGATTAGAGAGGCTTTATGCGGCTGACGCCGCAACTCTTGTCAAGGCATTCTAGCACCCTCCGAACTGCTCCTCGTCAGAACAACCCCTGCACTTAGTTGTGTGAAGGTTGAAGACCTTCTTCACGTTCCGCGTTTTTGAGCCAAGAGCACACGAGGAGGATAAGGGGGGATTTACTCGAGTAGAGACTGGACTAACGTTGAGCCTTCTTTCGAGCTTTCCGCACGGCCTTCGCGGTTGCTCGTTGCTTGGCAGTCCAATGAGCCTTCTTAGGAGCCGTCTGAGGAGTCGTGTGCTTGAGGGCGGGGAAGTCTCTGTGAATTTGAGCGATTTCTTCTTGGAGTTCTTCGAGTCGAGCCTTAGCCCCAAGGTGGGCGTAGTCACGGATTTTCATGACTGGGAAGGATAACACAGGATGGTGAGGGCAATTGAAACGTCTCGATGAAAGGACGACTACGCGAGCTCAAGAACACGCGGCGGCTACGAGGCGAGGTCGTTGAACGCTCCGCAGGTGGGGCACTTGAAAACTAAATTGACGAACTTCTGAGGCATTCCCCTGATGATTGCGGCACCACACTTGCCGCAACAGATGTCGGGAGCGGACGGGTCCGAGCCAGTGAAGAGGAGTGCTTCAAGTTCCGAAGGACGGCTCACTACGACTCTCGTGTCGGGGTCTGGTTCTGGGATGATCCTGAGTCGAATTTGACGTTTCTCGGGCATGACATTCCGGAAGGAATGTTTCCCGATTTAGGTATGGAAGGAAATGCCACGAAAGTGGGGTGTCTTCGACCGGCTTATTACACTTTTAGCACTTGCCAAACGTCCATGAGCGCCGCCCGGCATGCTCCGGGCCCGGGCTCGTCCCGATAAGAAGGGGGCGGGTGGGATGGCCCGAGGTTCTGCTTACATTCCTATTCCTCTTCTTTTTTCGAGACACCGTCCTTCGGTGGATGGAAAAGCTGGGCAAGAAGGCCTGATGCGATAGTGGGCCGTCAGACTCGCGCCTGACGGCGCTGCACCGCGAGCGCGAGCCCCAGGGCGAACACGCCGATGAGCGCCGAATACGTAAAGAACACCACATAGCCGGCGCCGAGCGCGGCGGGCGTGACGCCCGATCGCTCTAGCGCGGTGGCGAACTTGTCCGGCGGCTGCCCCGCAAACATCTCCTTCAGACTCGACACAATGCCACCCTCGTCAGCGAGTCGCGCGGCGCTCTCGACGATGCGGCCCGATTGCGACGCGATCAGGCGGCCGGGAATCGCGTAAAGGGACGAAAAGAGCGCGTACTGCGTGGCCGTGAACCCGGCCGATGTCAGACTCGACATGTACGCAATCAGACAGGTGGCCGCGAAGGCGCCCGCGACGTTGTCGAGGCCGATCGCGACGAAGAGGACGAGCAGGTTGTGGTCCTGCATCGCGAGCCAGATGAACAGCAGATTGCTCAAGGGCCCCGCGAGGGCGCCGATCACCATCGATCGCAGAAGTCCGTAACGCGCCACCGCCACGCCTCCCGCGAAGACGCCGAACAGCGTCATGGCAACGCCGAAGATTTTTCGAACCTCGGCAATCTCGACCAGGCTGTAGCCAAGATCGAGATAGAACGGGTTCATGATGTTCAGCACGAAGTCCGGAATGCGATAGAGGCAGATCAGCGCGAGAATCAGCCCTCCTGCGGAGCGATGGCGCACGAAGAACTCGCGCAGCGGATCGGCGAGCGCGGAAGAGAGATAGACGCCCGGCCGCGTGCGCGCACCTGGAAGCGGAAGCGCGGCAATGACGATGACGCCGAATCCCAATACCACGGCGGCCAGATGCACCCACACGCGCGCGGGCGACGCCCAGGCCGACAGAACGCCGTCGCGTGCCCCGGTTGCTCCCACCGCGGCGAGCACTCCCGCGAGCACGCCGGCATTGGCGGCGAGACCCGAGCCGAGCACGAGCGCGCCCGCCGCGAGGATCGCGAGGCGGGCGATCCATTCCAGCGCGTCGCGCACGGGGGAGGGCGGAATGTCTGCAGTCTGGATCGGGCGGATCGTGTGGCGTTGCTCCCGGGGCGCCGCCAGCACGGCGACAACGCCCACGGTCATCAGCGCCGCCATCACGGCATAGGAGAGATTCCAGCTGTAGATTTGAGCGAGCAGCAGCGGCACCGCTCCGGCAACGATCATCCCCAGCCGATAGCCCCACTGATACGCCGCCGCCATGGCGCCCTGCCTGGATACGTCTGCGGCTTCGATGCGCCACGCGTCGATGGCGATGTCCTGTGTGGCGGACGTCACACCGACAAGCACGGCGAAGAAAGCGATCGTGCCGAGGCTGCGCGACGGATCGGAACCCGCGATGAGCCAGAGTCCTACCATGATCACGGCCTGGCACAGCAGCATCCACGACCGGCGATGCCCGACCCTGGCGGTCAGCACCGGGACTCGCGCCCGGTCGACAAACGGCGCCCAGAGAAATTTGAAGCTCGTGATCAATGTGACCAGGCTGAAGAAGCCGATCACTTCAAGCGAAAGTCCCGACGCGCGCAACCACGCGGACAACGTGTCAAAGATGAGGAAATAGGGCAGACTGGCCGCAAATCCCAGCGCGACCATGACCAGCGCGGACCGCTCGGCGTACACGCCGAGCGCCGAACGGACCGTGAGCGCACCGGGCGCGGATTCGGTTTGAGTCTTCAACAAGCTGAGAGACGATTCTAGCCGGTAATCGAGGCAGTGCCGCATCGTCTTGGCCGACAGTGAGCTAGATCAGCGCAATTACGGGAAGTCGAATGGGCGCACCGCACAAGGGAGAGATCATGCCCGCAACGCGCACCGAGATCCTGGAGTTCATGCGACGCTCCTCACTGGCCGTTCAGGCATCGGTCTCGCCGGCAGGCGCCCCTCAGGCGGCGGTGGTGGGCTTCATCGTGACCGACGACTTCGAGGTCGTCTTCGACACGGTTGACACGACTCGCAAAGTCGTCAATCTCCGTCGCAACGCCAGGTGCGCGTTGGTCATTGGTGGGATGGCAAATGGTGAGGAACGCACGGTGCAGCTCGAAGGCATCGCGGACGAGCCGACAGGCGCTGATCAGGAACGTTTGAAGGAACTTTACTTCGTCCGGTTTCCGGATGGGCGTGATCGGCAGAGCTGGCCTGGGTTGACCTACATGCGCGTCCGGCCGCAGTGGCTGCGCTTCAGTGATTTCAGCAAGTCTCCACCCGCCATCACTGAACTCACGTTCTAGTTTTCATTCAAGGGACCAACGCAGAGGACGCAAAGACCGCGGAGGAGCGCAGAGGATTCCTAATTTTCAGGGATTTCTCTGCGCGCTCCGCGGCCTCGGTGCGCTCAGCGTTGATCAGTTCTGAAACTGATACCTGCCTACTGATCAGAGAGAGGTTCGAAATAGAAACAGGCGCCGCAAGTCCACGCGGGTACGTACTCCGCCGGACGTGCAAGTCGACGACCCGGACCGACGAACGCCGAACCGGTGCCCGGCCTGAGCGTGTGTTGTTGAAAGACGGCTTCTCCGTGACACCCCCACCGCGGACAGGGTTTCACATCACCATCGGTGGGACCCATATCTTCAGATTCATCGTGTTCGGCGACCGCGAATCCTTCGAGCATGAGCAAGCCCGCCAGGCCGAGTGGCAGCTCGTAGCTCTCGCCACGGCGGAAGCTCTGGCCGTGAAGGCCATCAAGCGTGCGGGGAACTTCGACCAGCCGAACACGCATACCTCGTGTAGGTGCAAACACAATGCCCAGGAAAAAGTGGCCGAAATCGAGGGGCATGGTCCGTAAGAGATATGTCGGGAATGGAACACATCTCAGGCGGGTTCGGCAAGAATTACACGAAAAATTAACGCGGAGTGGGATCGTCTACGCCGTTCCAATCGAGGATCCGCCCTCCCGTTCCCTGGATCCACCTGGCAGCGAACGCCTCGGCTTCTGCCACATCTTTGGGCTGCCATCGGATACGGAACTGCTCCGGGCGTTCATGGTCCTCTTTTACAACCGCAACATAACAGCGAGCGACGTCTTCGTTGCGCCAGATGACCACGTCACCGGCCCTCGTGCTCATGCTGCCCTCTTCTGCAAAGACGGCACCAGACGCATGTATCGGGCATGTGCATGTTAAGAATGCATCGCAAAGAGGCGGCAGCGCTTAGCAGGCGAGATATCTACTGAAGCTGGATTGTGTGAACGCCAGGCGGATTCTCACCGCTCAGACCCCGCACTTCGATCGTAATCGAGGTGCTGTAACTGGAACCATGCGCGGAGAACGTCACCGAACCGTCGCCGGTGCCGCTGTGGCCCGATACGATGGATCCGTAGAACGAGTACATGAACGTCGTCCACCGACAGCTATCTGGCGTCGCGTCGACGCGGAACGATGCGGTGCCACCTGCCAGCGTTAGTCGCGTGAGCGCGGGGATGACCACATAGCTGCAGGACCGCGGTCGCTCCTGCTCGACCACGTGCACTGCCGACGTACCGCCGGTTCCCACGACAACAAGGTTCGCCGAGCGCGGATGTGAAGTGCTGTTCCCGGGCACGGAATAGCCGAAACTCCCGTTGCCGCTGCGGCCGGGGTCGTACCGGAACTGGAGCCAGGTGGCATCGCTCGCCACGCTCCATCGGCAGTCGCTTGGCACCGCCGTCACCGTCACGTTCCCCCAGTTGGCAAATGGACCGAACACGAGCCGCGGTGGGTCCAGGGTGAACCGGCACCCCGGCGGTTGGACGGCAAGCCCCATCGAGCCGACCCGATCACGCACAGACGCGGTAATTGTCGCCGCGCCGAATGCCGCGGCGGTGACGAGACCAGTGGAAGATACCGTGGCGACAACCGGATTGGACGTTTGCCACGAGGCGCTGTTGGTCACGTCGCTCGTGGCTCCATCGGAATAGCTGGCCAACGCCCAGAACTGTTTCGTCTGACCCAGTTCGAATGTGGGCTCGGCATTGCCGGCGACACCCACTTGAACCGCGCTCACAACGGGTGCGGCTGGCAGGGTTGGAGTTGGTGCGATGGGTGATGGGACCGTCGACACGCCAGTCGGGGACTCATCGCACCCGGCCAGGAACATCATCGCGAGAGCGCAAGACACCCAGCGTAGGACCATGGGGGAGGTGTAGCGGCTGACGGACTTCTCGTGCCGGCGGAGAGCAATCCGCTTGCCGTACTGCTGAACGTGTCGTTCCAGAACGACCCGCCAAAAGCCCAGATGTTTTCGAGAATCGAACGGAGCTCCCGACATCCGCCCGGTTGAGTGTGGCGTGGAAGACACAAGCCGCTGTGTCAGCGACGACACATCGCGGGGCCCGAGACTATACACCCCGCGTCAGGTTGAACAACATCTAGACATGACGACAACTGCATCGCCGGGCGTCGTATACAAATAATCGCCTACACGGAAAATTCGAGCTGCCTCCAAACCCGTTTGCGCTGAACACCTTGTAAACGAGCAATCTCCGCAGGCGCGTCAGTGGCGTACCTTGTGCAGGCATCAAAGCGCAGGAATGGTGACGCGCACATGGCCGTCCCTGCGAGGGCGGTCTTGTAGCCGGAAATTTGTACAGCTCGTATTAGAGCGGCGGAAGGGCAGGAGTGAGTGCAATGAAACCGCTAATCATCCTCACGATGATCGTGTTCGCGAGCGTGGGCTGCGAACAGCCCATGTCGCCGACCATGCCGTCCGGAGGCGGAGAGGAAACGCCCGCACCTTCCCCTGCGCCGACACCACAGCCTCCGAGATTGACGTGTAGCGATGCGACTGCCGACATTTACGAAGGTCCGGATCCCGACAAGGCGCATGCCCGCGTGGTAGCACCGGCTGGTGAGTGGGCGACGACCACGCTTTTTGAATTGGTGGCCTATCCGACGCCCCTGGTGGATCAGCGGGATGTGAATTCAACCGGACGTTGGCCGGTGAACCCGGGGTCGACGGCGGAATTGCAAACCGACAAACCGTCGGGTCGACCGCACAAGATTGACGTCCGCTGCAACGATCAGGTCATTGCCAGCGAGACCGAGGATTCTTACAGTCGCAGTTTTCTGACGTCTTTTTCCGTCCCTGTCTGGCAAGAACGGATCACGGCTACGGAGAACGCGGCCGGACGCTACTTGATTGTGTCGTTGACGGCCGCAGTGCCTTCGACGACCTTGCAGACCGCCGACTGCGAGAGCACCTGTGTGACCTCGAGCACCCCAACCTTCTTGATGACGCGATCCAACACGCGGCCATCGGCATCCTTGATTTCATCGGTCACACGCTGCACCTCGAACCGCTGACCGACCTTGACCCCGCTGTTCTGGCCCCGGTTGATATAGAACGATCCGTCCCGGGCGCCGACGACCTGCCCTTCGGGCGCCGCGGGCTGAATGGCCGCGAACTTGTCGCTCTGCGCCGCAACGGACTTGACGACGCTTTCAACGGCCGGCCGCAGCGCTTCCTGTGCCGCTCCCTGATCGAAGGTTCGCTCGGCGCCGACACCCCGGAAGAAACCGCCGCCCATGCGCTTGTTGCCCTGACCCTCGGCCACGCCAAGGATTTCGCCGGTCTCGGTGCTGATGAGCCGGACGTCCATCTTGCTCTCGGCATTCGAGTACGAACCGCCGACCCCAAACTGGCCGATGACTGCACTCGTGCGCTGGATTGAAAACTGGGTGATCGAGCCCGTCATGATGAGCTGCACGCCCAACAGCTTGCCGATCTTGGCGGCGGTTGCCTGGGTGACCGCGCCGCTTGCTCCCAGGTTCTGTTCGGCGAGGATGCTGTTTAGCTGCGCACGTTCGATCACCGTGAACTTGCCGGTCTTGACAAGCTGCGTCACCAATTCATCGGCTGCTGCCGCGCCCAGATTGTCCCCCCACCAGGCCCACGTGCTGTTGTTCTCAAAATTCATAACCGCGACGCGCGCCTTGGCAGACTGTGCAAAGGCCGACGGGCTCGTCGCGGCGACAAGGATCAACGCAATGGCAAATCGTGAACTCACCAAAGACACAGTGCGGAGCATGGACGCCTCCTTACGCGTGCCGCCAATAATGACCGAAGAATCGACCGAAGAAAACACTTTTCTGGCCGCTACTTCGTGCATTCGCCCGTCCGCTTGCCCGCCATCTTCATCGTCATCTCTCCGAAGTCCATCTTCATCTTCAACGCACCGTCGTAAGTGTCGCTGGCAAATGTCATTTCGCCCGAGCCCTCCATCTTCTGTGGCTTTGAACACGCGACTTTCCACGAAACCTTGCTCCCGTCCACTTTGTAGTCGGAGACGGCGCAGTCGTTCTTGCCGTCAGCCGATCCCTTCGGCAGGCTCTTCGACGGGTCCGCGGCCTGCTCTTTGGTGATGCACTGCGTCGTCTTCATCGGCGGCATCTTGGTGGGCAAGTTGGCCATTTCCATCTGCATCGTGACCTCCCACAGGCCTTCGCGTATCGGACTTTGCGCATACGCGACCAGCGAGAGCGCAACGAGGCAGAGGGCCAGAACTATTCCAAATATCGATTTCATCGAGTCTCCTTCGACATACGAGGGTTCGTCGAAGCCCTTTTCGGCAGGTTCGAAGTTCCTCTTGAGTCGAGCCTCGGATTCGCGTTCAATACGGGCACGGGCGCCAGCCCGTATGGCAGTTCCCATCTTGGCACCAGTCCCTCCGCAAGGTGAAAGGAGACGCGTATGGCCGCCGTAGAGACCGCCGTTGATGCAATTGTTCAGGAATTCGAGCAGGAAAGTGCAACCACGCGACGTTTACTCAAACGAGTCCCAGCCGATCAGCTCTCGTGGAAGCCGCATCCCAAGTCCATGTCGCTCGGTCAGCTGGCCTTGCACATCGCCCAGGGTCCCGGGTTTCTCATTGGCTGGGCGGCTGCCGACTCATCGGAAGTCCCCGATTCTGCGGGACCGTCCGAGGCCACTTCGGTGGAGCAGATTCTCTCAACCCACGATCAAGGCGTTGACACGGTGAAGAAAACGCTCGGGCGTCTCGGCGACAGTGGGCTGCAAGGGATGTGCAAAGTGACCAAGGCGGGCGCCACGTTGATCGAGATGCCAAAGAAAGGATTGGTACGAACACTCGTGCTCAATCACCTCGTCCATCACCGTGGACAACTGTCGGTGTACCTGCGACTGTTGAATGTCCCGGTGCCATCGATTTACGGACCGAGCGCGGATGAAAGTCCCTTTAGATAGGCTGTAGTTGCGAAATTGCAGTACGTAGGCCGGGTCCTGCTCTTTGGACCCGGCTTTTTCGCAACTTCAGGGCCTGACCTTCCCGTCCGCCTTCCAGACAAACAGCGTTCGTCGTGCGCCGCTCGCATCGGCAAAGTCGACAACTTTGTCGGGTTGCCAGTCTCCCATCGTGAAGGCATGCGAGACGATCCGTGCCCCTGGTTTGAGTTGTCGTGTGAGACGCGGCCGCAATTTGAGGTTCGATGGCGACAGAAGGTAGAGCGTGACGACGGTTGCCTCAGAGAGATCCACCGTCATTGCATCCTGCAGTCTGAAGCTGACCAGCGCATCGACCCCGGCGGCCCTGGCATTGGCATTCGATTCCGCAATGCGTTGGGGATCGATCTCGATGCCAACGCCCCGAGCGCCGAATTTCTTTGCGGCCGTAATGGGAATCCGCCCATCGCCGGATCCCAGGTCGTACACCACATCCTTCGCGGTCACATCCGCGAGCGTCAGCATCCGATCGACCACGTCCTGCGGAGTCGCAACATATGGTGCAAGAGCTGCCGACGCTGCAGGTGGGGTCTGTGGCCAGGAAGTGGCGATCCCACCCAGCACGAACAGGACACCGGCGACGAGCAGGGCGCTTCGAACCAGCATTTTTCTGCCTCCCGATGGCCTTTTGTATCGGATCCGGCAGACGCTCACTCCATGGGGTCGTGGCGATTAAAACCTTTTGGGAGAATGCCTTAGCTATGTGGAAACGTTTACACGGTTGGTGGCACGGCGTGGCGAAGATAGAACGAAATTCTGCTCCGAACGGCCATTTTCAACTGGCGAAGTGGCGGAACCCGCGTTATACTGGAGGGACCTGCTTGGCGCTCGATTCCGGGCATACTGCTTCATAACCACCTCTCGAAACGGGGGCTACTGTGACATTTCAGGTCGGTGACAAGGTCATTTACCCGAATCATGGGCTTGGCGTTGTCGAACGAATCGAGGAGAAGACGATTCTCGGAACCACGTGTGGCTTTTATCACCTGCGGATCGTCGCAAACGACACGACGGTGCTCGTTCCGCTCACCAACGCCGACAGTGTCGGGTTGCGGCGCGCGATTGGCGACGAAGAAGTCGAGCGGCTCTTCGGCGAGCTCGGCAACGGGAAGATCGACAACCATCAGAACTGGAAGGGGCGATTCAAGGACAATTCGGACAAGATGCGCAGCGGCTCGATCTACGAGGTCGCCGACGTCCTGAAGAGCCTGACCTTCCTCAGCCGCTCCAAGAGCCTCTCGTTCCGCGAGAAGCGCATGCTCGACCGGGCGAAGTTCCTCATCGTTTCGGAAATCTCCGAAGTCGTGCGGGAACCTTCGACCGCCATCGAGGCGACGAGTCGAGCGCGCCCTCGAGCGTTGCTTTTCCGCGAAGGCACGGGCATCTGCCCGCGCGAAGACGGCCAAGGCAACTGCGGCGGCCCGCATGCTGCCCCCAAGCGGCAGGCAGTGCGCGCATCATAGGAAAGCCAACAGCCATCAGCCTACAGCCCTCAGCAATGAGCTGATGGCTGACGGCTGAAGGCTGATAGCTTCAAGAAGGCCTGAGTTGGGTTTGACCTGGCTCAGGCCTTTCGTGTGGACCTGTCGCAGCTTGACCAGAGTTGCCACGGCGCCCGTCGCCACGAATCCCTCCAGTCGAGGAGCCAGAGCCTCCGCCGCTGTCGAGCTTTGCGCTGTCTGTTGCGGCAATTCGCTCGGGTCTCGCGTACGTCATCGTGTCGCTCTACGTGCTGGTGGTAGCCCCACCAGGCATGCTGCTTGCGCTGCTGTTTGGATGGACTGATGTCCTGTACATGCTGGGTCATGGCGGCGTCATCATTGCCACCTGGCTGGTCGGCATTCGGTACCGCGTGGCTGGAATCGAGAATTTGCCGAAGAAGCGATCAGCGTTGTTCATTTCCAATCATCAGAGCAATATCGACCCGCCGATTCTTTACAGAGCTCTCCATCCCCGGTTGCACTTCGTCTACAAGAGCGAGTTGCAGGCAATTCCGATCCTTCCACGTGCTTTCAATATGGCAGGCTTCATTCCAATCGAGCGGCGCAACCTCGAGCGGGCCATGGCGGCGCTCGATCAGGGGCAGCGGCACTACGCGCGGGAACGTCGTTCCTGATGTTCCCTGAAGGCACGCGGAGCCGCACTGGTGAGCTGCTTCCGTTCAAGAAGGGCGGCTTCCTCATGGCCATCAACGCACAGGCACCGATCGTGCCGGTCGCCATTTCAGGCGCCAGGGCGTCCATGAGGAAGGGCAGTCGAATCATTCGTCCGGTAACGGTCAGCATTCGAGTCGGGCAGCCAGTCGAAACGACCGGTCTCTCGTCCGACGACCGAGATGTTGCAATCGACGAAGTCCGCGCGCGGATTCAGCAGATGCTTGACGAGGGACCCGTTCCGAAGTCTCAAGGCTGAAGTCTGAAGTCTGAAGTTTCAAACTTGAGCCTTAACTTGAGCCTTCAGACTTCAGCCTTCAGACTTGTTTAGCTTCCGCCCAATACAAACGTGAGCGTCCACGGGACGAGCGCGGCGCCATCCCGGGCTTTGATTCCTGCCAGCAGTTCTATGTTCACGCTTCGGAACCTGACGGTGGCGGGGAAGGGTTCAGCGAATCGAATGCTCAGAGCCCGCGTAGCGGCGTCGTACGCGACGGTGAACTGAGGTGCAGGTGTTGGCGGCTCGCCGCGCTCGGCGCCTTCGACGGCGACATAGGTGACGCGCACCTGGTCCTTGAACGAACTTGCATCCATATCGCGGGAGAACTGCAAACGCACGCGTGAGTCGAGAGGCACGTCGATCTCTCCCCCGGTCGGCGAGCTGAACACCACCGTGGGGGCAGGCCCCATCTGCGGCACTGCAGTTTCGAGCGGCGCCTGGCTGAGGGGCGCCTGACCCAATGAGATCTTGGGGGTGTCGATCCAGACGAGCCCGCCCTTGCGCTTGACGGTTCCAGACACCTCGAGCCATCGGCCCGTATCAATACGTGCGTTGACACTAAGGTCAAACCCCCGCCCCTTCGGTTGCACGCCTGTTACCCATATGGACGCGTCGGCCAGCCGGATCACGAAATCCCAACGGCTGACTCCCGGCGCCTGGGGAAGGTCACCATAGAGATTCCGCCCTCGAAACTGACCAGTCACGGTGACCTGTTTGTTGACGTGCTGCGCACCATCCAGCGCGAGGTCGCGAATTGACGGGGATGACGAAGCATTGACGGGAAACGCATCCGTCAACTGCAGCGCGAGCAGTTCGCCCGGCTTGGGCCAGTCCGTTTCCGAATTCGACTCGACCACCGCTTTCAAGTTGTTCCCGGTGACCCGTGGGTCGTCCGGCATCAGCCGGCCGACATCCCAGAACACGCCACGCGCTTCAACGCGGCCACTGGGCATCGTGCTGCCATTGGGCGCCACGCGCAGCGCGCGCGGCTCGTCAGGGTCGACCAGCGCGATTCTTTCACCGGTTTGGATGAGCTCTGCTCGCAGGACGATGGGTTGACCGTGGTAGAACCCGGGAAAGGCGGCAAGGGCCGCGATGTCGGTGGCTCGTCGGGCAGCCGGCTGGGCCGCGGCAGTCGCGGACCATGCCAGCGCGGCAAGCGCCAGAAACAACTGATGAGAAGTCTGCCTTCGGAAATGTCTACTCAAGCTTCTTCTGGGCCGCACGAGCCACGATGACCGCCAGCGCGAAAAAGAGCAACCCGGTACCAATCTGACCGGCCAGACCCGGCTGGTGCAGGAACGGCAACAGGTTTCCGACGCTTTGGAACGGTTCAATCGTGCCGGTCCCTACTAGTATCGCGTACAGGATGCCTGTCAGCGAACCTCCGGCGATGAGTCCCGAACTAAACAGTGTGCCGGCGCCGAGTTCGCCTTCCTGTGCTCCCATTCGCCGACCGACCCACCACCGCACGACGCCGCCGGCAAAAATCGGGGCGGTCGTGGCAATGGGGAGGTAGGCGCCAACGGCAAACGACAGTGCGCGCACTCCGCAGAGCTCGAGCGTGACCGAAATGAAGATCCCCACCAGCACCAGGCCCCAGGGCAGGTTCTGACTGAGCAGGCCCCTGATGATTGTCGACATCAGGGTTGCCTGAGGCGCGGGGATGTCCGCAGACCCCACGCCGAAGACCTGATGCATGTAGAGCGTTGTGACGCCAATGATGAGCGCCGACACGACGACGCCAATCATCAGGCCGATCTGCTGATACATCGGCGTCGCCCCCACGATGTACCCGGTCTTGAGATCCTGAGACGTGGCACCGCCATTGGCTGCTGCGATGCAGACGATCGCGCCCACCGACAGAGCTATCGGTGCGTAATAGTCGCCCGTCCAGCCCAGCGACACGAAGATCAGGCACGTCAGGATGAGCGTCGCAATCGTCATCCCGGACACCGGGTTCGACGATGACCCGATGAGCCCTGTAATCCGTGACGCGACCGTCACGAACAGGAACCCGAAGACAATCATCAGCAGCGACGCGAGAAAATTCCACTGCGTGGGCATGCCGGGCGTGAGCGCCATGAACAGCGCCAGGGCCACCGATCCCCCGAGCACGACAATCATGGGGATGTCGCGATCGGTACGCACCTGCTGCGCGCCTGTTCCTCTCGAGCCCAGATCGCTGAGACTTTCGCGCGCCGATGAAATGATGGTCGGCAGCGTGCGGCTGAGCGAGATGAGACCGGCCGCCAGAACCGCTCCGGCCCCGATGTAGCGGATGTAGGCTCGCCAGAGCTGCCCGGCATTCATTTCGGAAATCAGAAACGGGCGCCCCGTGGCCGGATTGTTGGCGAGATCGGGATGAATGGGCGGAAATGGCTCCGTCATCTGCGCCCCGAGAATCGTCAGCAGCGGCAGTAGGACGAGCCATGCCAGCACGCCGCCTCCAACCATCTGACCCGCGATGCGCGGCCCGATCACGTATCCCACGCCCAGATATTCAGGGGAGACGTCAACGTTGAGCGTCGCATTCGGGAACTGACTGTTGCGCGACGCCGTGTAGCCGACCTCCGTGAGAAAGACATTGAAAATCCAGGAGAGCGCCTTCCACAGCGCGCCAATGCCGAGTCCGGCAAACACCATGGCGGCCAGCCGCCCGCCTCGCTCGCCAGCCAGGAGCACGTCGGCACACGCGGTGCCTTCGGGGTAGGGGAGCACGCCGTGCTCTTTGACAATGAGCGCGCGGCGCAGCGGCACCATCATCAGCACGCCGAGAATGCCGCCGGCAAAGGCGAGCAGCGTAATTTGGAAATAGTTGAAATAGGCGGGACCGCGCGGCGTCAGGAAGATGAGCGCCGGTACCGTGAAGACCACACCGGCGGCGACCGACTCGCCGGCCGATCCGATGGTCTGCACGATGTTGTTCTCGAGAATCGTCGACCCGCCCAGACGTTTGAGCACCGAGATGGCCAGCACGGCAATGGGAATCGACGCGCTCACCGTCAGCCCCGCGCGCAGACCCAAATACACCGTCGAGGCTCCGAAAATGAGACCAAAAACCGAGCCGAGCAGAATCGCCTTGAGCGTGAACTCCGCCATCGATTGAGACGCCGGCACGTACGGTTTGAACGATGTTTGGGGTCCTTCCGGGACCGTTTTCGGAGCGGCGGTGGGTGCGTGTGCCATGGGGCGAGATGTTAACAGAAAGACGGGTTGACGCTAGGACGGCTGGGGTGCTTGGTGCCAGGTGCTTGGTGCGTGGTGCTGTGCTGCGTGCAAGGTGCCTCGTGCCGCACCCGGCACCCGGCACCCAGCACCCGGCACAGCACCAAGCACTACGCACCAAGCACCTGGCACCCTTTGATCTACAATCGCTTGTGAAATTGGTGATCAAGCGGAAACACGGGCTCGAACCGGTCTCGGAACTCACCACCAACCGGCTGTCCGTGTACCTGCGCTGCCTCAACACGCTTGATTCGGCCGGGGTCAGGACCGTCTCGTCGCAGATGCTTGCCGAACAGTTCCACCTCAATGCGGCCCAGATTCGGAAGGATCTCGCGTACTTTGGCGAGTTCGGCGTCCGCGGCGTCGGCTACTACGTCAAGGACCTGAAACGGCATCTCCGTCAGATCCTCGGTCTGGATCGGAAAGTGCGCGTGGCGATCATGGGCGCGGGCAACCTCGGGCTGGCCCTCGCGGACTATCCTGGCTTCCGGCAGGAAGGCTTCGAAATCGTCGCGCTGTTCGATAACGTCACCAACAAGGTCGGCCAGCGGTCGCGTGGGGGCGTGCCGATCTTCGACGTCAAGGATTTGAAGCGATTCGTCTCTCGCGAGAAGATTGGCATCGGGGTCATTGCCGTGCCCGGCCCCTCCGCACAGCAGGTGGTGAATCAGGTTGTCGCTGCGGGGATTAAAGCCGTCCTCAATTTTTCACCGGGCACATTGCGCGTGCCGCCGCACGTCAAGCTGAAAAGTGTTGACCTGACCGTATCGCTGGAAAGTCTCTCCTTCTATCTGGCGAGAGGGGATGCCGGTGACGAAGAGTAAGAAAACGAAGAAAAGGGGTCGGGACTCTTTTTCGCACATTGATTCGGCGGGGCGGGTCCGCATGGTCGATGTCGGCGCCAAACCCGACACGATGCGCGAAGCCGTGGCCCGCGGAACGATCTCGATGTCGAAGGCCGCGTTGAAGCTGATCCAGTCAGGTCAGATTGCCAAGGGCGATCCCCTGCAGGCGGCGCGCGTGGCCGGGATCATGGCCGCCAAGCGCACCTCGACGCTCATCCCGCTTTGTCATCCGCTGGCGCTGTCGCACGTGGGCGTGGAGCTTCGTCCCACATCGTCAGGGTACGAGATCGAAGCGAGCGTCCGGACCACCGGCAAGACCGGCGTTGAAATGGAAGCCCTCACGGCCGTCGCCGTCGCAGCGCTCACCGTGTACGACATGGTCAAGGCCGTCGACAAAGAAATGGTCATTGGCGATGTGATGCTGCTCGAGAAACGCGGCGGCCGGTCGGGGGACTATCGCAGGAAGGAGGGATTAGGAGGGGTTAAGAGGGGTCAGGAGGGTTAGGAAAGATCAGGAGCTTGCCTACCCTAACCTCGCCACTTGAACCCTTCCTAACCTCGCCTAACCCTTCCTCTCTGGGGGGTGGCTCGATGTGAATGACGGCATCCATGATTTGCGGATACCGGGTCATGAGCCGATCCTTCACCTCGTGCGATCGGCCGTGAGCCTCCTCCAGGCGGGTGTTGGCCGCCATCCACACATGCAAATCCAGGAACACGTGGTCGGCCGTCCCGCGGGTGCGGATGTGATGACAGCCGAGCACCTCGGGCACGCTCATGACGACGGCCCGGATATCCTCCTCGGCAATCACAATCTCGTCTGACAGAATCCGCGAGGCGTCGCGCGCGATCGTGAATCCCGCATAACCGATAAAGCCGACGACGATGGCCGCCGCCATCGGGTCGAGAACCGGAAAGCCGGCCGCTACCCCCGCGAGCGCGGCAATCACGGTGAGCGACGTGAACACGTCGCTTTGCGTATGGTGCGCGTCGGCAAACAGCACTTCGCTCGTCAGCCGCGCCCCCGCCCGGCGCTCGTAACTTGCCACAAACAGATTTACGACGAGCGTGACCGCCATGACACCAAAGCTGGCTGCCGTGATCTCGGGCTCGTCACCACTTCGCAGCCTGGCGAACGCCGTCCGGCCGATTTCAACGACGACGATCGCCAGGAAGGCCACAATGGCACCCGCTGCCATCGTCTCGTACTTGCGGTGGCCGTACGGGTGATTGGCGTCGGGGGGACGCCGCGCCACGCGCACGCCCACGAGTGCCACGACGTTCGAAGCACTGTCGGTGAGCGAGTGGAACCCGTCGGAAAGGATGCTGACGGCGCCGGTCAGATAGCCGAACACGATTTTCGCGACGGCCACGGCGAGATTGAGGAAGAAAACGCGAAGAAGCACGCGGCTGATTGCCGCATAGCGGTCGTGGCTCGGGATTGGGGAGTCGGGATTCGGGGAGCGCGATTCGGGATTCGGGGTTCCGAATCCCGAGCTTAGAACACCCGCGCCGCCGGGATGGGCCACCAACGCAGCTGCACCTTGCCGATGATGTATTTCTTCGGCACGTAGCCCCAGTGACGGCTGTCGGAGCTGTTGTTCCGATGATCGCCCATCACGAAATAGTAGCCTTCGGGAATCACCTGCGGTCCCCAGTCGTCGTGGCTCCGATATTCGGACGGGACGTAGTCATCGGGCACAGGCACGTCGTTGACATACACACGTCCTTGCACGACGCGCACGGTGTCGCCCTCTTCGGCAATGACGCGCTTGACGAACGACTTGTCCGGGTTCAAGGGGTAGTACAGCATCACGATATCGCTCCGGCGAGGCTCGCCGAAGCGGTAGATGAGCTTGTTGACGATGAGCCGATCCTGATCCTCGAGGGTCGGCGCCATGCTCATGCCCTCGACGCGGGCCACCTGGAAGCCAAACGTCACGATCAACGTCGCGTACACCGCGGCGGACGCCAGCGTCTTGAACCAGGCCACGAGCTCGTAGCGGATCTGACCAACGAGGGTGACAGCCCGCACACCCACCGGCGTCGGCGGCGAAGGCACCACCACCGGTACCGGCATGGCTTCCGACAGCTCCATGACGGGCTGGCCGTCGGGTACGGCTGGTGGGCGGACGTCGGCCTCCTCCAGCCGGAAGCCTTCGGCGCCCGGTTGTATCCCGGGGGCTACAGTTTCAGGGTACTCCCTCAGTCGCTTGGTTTGCGTTCGGCTGACTGGAATTTCCGTCGCCTTCGCGTCTTTCATCCTCAGGATGTAGTTCCGGCTGAACCAGGGGACTATCTCCTTGATCTTATTGATGTTGACCAGGTGCGATCGATGCACGCGCCAGAAAACCCCTGGATCGAGGCTGGCGTGAAGCTCATCGAGCGTGCGGAAGTTGGACGTCCCCGCAACCTGGTTCGTTACTATGTTAATCGAGTCATCGTTCAGGGAGGCATAAATTATGTCGGCGGACTGGACGAGCAGAAACCGCTCACCGACCTTGACCGCGAGGCGCTCCCGACGGCTCTGCCGCTCCGCCACCAGTTGGACGATGTGTTCGAGCTGATCGTTCAGGGGCCGCTCCGACGACACCCGCCGTTTGCAGCGCTCCACGGCCTCCGCAAGCCTGGCGGCGTCCACCGGCTTCAGCAGGTAATCAACGGCGTTCACCTCGAAGGCCTCGAGGGCATGTCGATCGAACGCCGTAACGAAGACAATCTGTGAAGCCGTCTTCCGCTCGCGCAGCCGCCGAGCGACCTCGAAACCCGTCAGGCCGGGCATCTGCACGTCGAGAAAGACGACTTCCGGCTCCGTGCGCTCGATCAGGGCCAGCGCCTCCTGCCCATCGCCCGCGCGCCCGAGAATGGTGACCCCCCCCAGCTCCTCGAGCATGAAGCACAGCTCGTCGCGCGCGAGCTGCTCATCATCGACCACGACGACTGAAAGTTCGGTATGGGATGTCATCGCGGCTTCATGCCGTGACGCGCTCCACCAGCGCGAGTTCGGGAATCTCGATCCGTGCCGATGTGCCGCGGCCTGGCCGGCTCGTGAGCTTCAAACCGTAACCTTCGCCGTAGATAACACGCAGACGCTCGTTCACGTTGCTCAATCCAATCCCCTCCCCCAGGGCCGTGCTCAACCGTTCCTCACTCATCCCACTCCCGTCGTCATCCACCTCGATGACGGCGAGGCCGTTGTCGAGCCGGCTGCGGATGACGATACGGCCACCCCCCACCTTCCGGGAAAACCCGTGCTTGATACAGTTTTCGACCAGGGGCTGCAGGATCATGCTGGGGACGAGGATTTCGAGTGTATCGGGGCTCAGGTGTTTTTCCACTTTCAGGCTCGGCCCGAAACGAATGACCTCGATGTCGAGGTACTCGTCAATCGATTCCATTTCCTCACGAAGCGTCACGAAGTGATCGTGGCTGCGCAGGAGCCGGCGGAGCAACCCCGACAACTTGCCAATCAGCATGCGTGCGGTTTCCGGATGCGACCGTATGAGCGAGGAGATCGACGTCAGCGTGTTGAAGAGGAAATGTGGATTGATTTGACTGGCGAGCGCTTCGATTTTTGCGGCGAGCAGCAACTTTTCCTGTTCCTGCAGCCGGTGCTCGATTCGTGCGTTGTTCCAGATCTTGATTGGCGTTGCCACGCACAACACCGTCGCGAGCATCACGAGCAGCACGAGCGAGTTCTGGCTCAGCTCCGGGCCGAGATGGAACAGTCGATCCGGATAGCGGGATCCGAGCGCCTGTCGGATCAACTCCAGGGCGACCGGCGCCAGGAGGAGCGTGACCTGCCAGTCGAGCGCAGGATTCTTGAAGAACCGCCAGAGTCGGCGCGGGAGCTGGGTGAATACGAAGGGGGAGAAGCGCCAGATGGCTTCCTTCGGTGCCGCTTCACGAAGTCCGCCACCCGCAAACCCGCACCCGACGGCAAATGGCAGCGCGATTAACTCACCGGCGATCAAAGCCGGGGTCCCGGCCATGAGCCCGACGAGTGCCCCGGCGTACGGTCCGGCAATCAATCCCACGACAAACGGTGCTTCGAGCGTGAGATCTGCGGCGTTGTAGTTCAGGAGCAGCCGCGCGGCAACGCCAGCCGACACGGGAATGCCCATGCTGGCGACCATGATGAGCCGCTCGAGCCATCCCCGTCGCTCGAAGATGAGGATTTGCCGGAACCGCCAGTACCGAACCAGCACGGTCGCCAGCAGTGCAATAACCGCCAGCTTGACCACGAGCGTCATGAGCAGGAACTGCTCAGAGGACAGGTACTTGAGCTCGGAAACCACTGCCAAGAGAGTACCGGCGGGTCAAAGGAGTGTCAATCAGAACGGATGATATGATGACCGTCGAGCCTTTGCCATGATCCGACCTTTCCTGATTGGTTTCGCGACGACCCTGCGGCACATGTTCAAAAAGCCGGTCACGGTGAACTATCCGGACCAGAAGGTCCCGATGTTCCCGAAGTACCGCGGCAAACAGGTGCTGATGCGCGATGAAAACGGCCTCGAGAAATGCGTGGCGTGCGGACTCTGCGCGGTTGCCTGCCCGGCCGACGCCATCTACCTGGAAGCCGCCGAAAACGACGGCACCGTCAAGGCCGGCCCGCGTTACGCCAAGGTCTACCAGATTCACAAGACCCGCTGCATCTTCTGCGGCTACTGTGAAGAAGCGTGTCCTGTCTCCGCAATCTTCATGGGGAAGGACTACGAGCTTGCGGTCTACAGCAAGACCGATTTCATCTGGGACAAGACAGACCTGCTGGTTCCACTGCGAAAATAGGCTCTGGGCTTTGGGCTGAAGGCTTTGGGCCCACCGTTTGATTTTTCCCTTCGCACGCGCGTGGTCTTTGGCGATGGCTCGCTCTCCCGCCTCGGTGAGCTGGCCCGAGCGCTGGGATTTGCGCGGACGCTCATCGTCTCCGATCGTGGACTGCTTTCGACAGGCCTAGTCAATCGAGCGGCGACGCTCCTTGACGCCGCTGGGATTTGGTCCGTGGTTTTCCACGACTTCGATCCGAACCCCGACACGCGCATGGTTGAAGCTGGCCGTGTCTATGCGGCGTCGCAGGGCGTTGATTCGCTGGTGGCGCTCGGCGGCGGCAGCTCGCTCGACTGCGCGAAAGGCATCAACTTCGTCCTGACCAACGGCGGGACGATGAAGGATTACCGGGGTTTCGGGAAGGCGTCACGACCGATGCTGCCGAGCATCGGCATTCCCACGACCGCGGGGACGGGTAGCGAAGCACAATCGTACGCGGTCATTTCCGATGCAGACACTCATGCAAAGATGGCGTGCGGCGATCCGAAAGCGGCGTTCCGCGTCGCCATTCTGGATTCCCTCCTGACCACGACGCAGCCCCGATCGGTGACGGCGATCGCAGGGTATGACGCGCTCTCGCACGCGGTGGAGTCGTTTGTCACGACCAAGCGCAACGAGGTGTCCGACATGTTCGCACGCGAGGCCTGGCGGCTGCTCGATGCCCACTACGAACGCGTGCTGGCAGAACCTGGCGATCTAGGTGCGCGTGCCGCCATGCTGCTCGGATCACACGAAGCCGGGATTGCCATCGAGCAGTCGATGCTGGGGGCGACGCATGCGTGCGCCAATCCGCTCACGGCGCGATACGACACCATTCATGGCATTGCCATTGCGGTCATGCTGCCGCACATTGTGAGATGGAATGCTTCTGCGGTCGGCGATCGATATGCGGAGTTGCTCCGAATCAGCGGCCGCGACGGCTCAGGCGACGCGCTCGCCACACGACTCGACGGCCTGGCCCGCGTCGCTCGTCTGCCGGCCACCCTGCGTGAGCTGGGCGTCGCTCGCGAAGACCTCCCGGCGCTTGCCGCCGATGCCGCCAGCCAGTGGACCGCGACCTTTAACCCGCGCCCGTTCGACGCGGTCGCTGCTCTAGAGTTGTGACGCGCGCGCGTACTGAGAAAGACCTCAACCCCCGAAGAAGGCGTAACCACGAAGTCACGAAGAAGACATACACCACGACGGCACGAAGTACACGACGGTACTATTCGTAGTTGAAGCACTCGCTTTCCTGGAAGCCGACCACGAAGGAAGAGCCTGGAACCACGAAGTCCACGAAGAACACGACGTTACCTAGGTTTCTTCGTGATTCTTTGCGTCTTCGTGGTTTATGAAAACAGCCTTCGGTGAAGCGCTTACTTTCCTTCGAAGCCGGACCACCAAAGGAAGACGGTGTTCTTGGTTTTCTTCGTGATCGTTGTGTCTTCGTGGTTTATGAAAACAGTCCTTTGTGGTTGAAGCGCTCACTTTCCTGAAAGACGGACCACGAAGGAAGAGCTTGGAACCACGAAGTCACGAAGAACACGAAGTTCATGGTTTTCTTCGTGATCGTTGTGTCTTTGTGGTTTATGAAAACAGCCTTTGTGGTTGAAGCGCTCACTTTCCTGAAACACTGACCACGAAGGAAGAGCTTGGAACCACGAAGTCACGAAGAACACGAAGTTCTTGGTTTTCTTCGTGATCGTTGTGTCTTCGTGGTTCATGAAAACAGCCTTCGCGGTTGAAGCGCTTACTTTCCTTCGAAGTCGGACCACCAAGGAAGACGGGAACCACGAAGTCACGAAGAACACTAAGTAACTTGGGTTTTCCTCGTGATCTTTGCGTCTCGTGGTTTATGAAAACAGCCGTCGTGGTTGTAGAGCTCACTTTCTGGAAGCCGGGCCACGAAGGAAGTCATGCACCACGAGGTTACGAGGAACACGAAGTTACTTGGGTTTTCTTCGTGATCTTTGTGTCTTCGTGGTTTTTAAGAAACAGCCTTCGCGGTTGAAGCGTCTACTTTCCTGGAAGGCCCGGCAAATATCTGTCCCGGAACAGCCGCCAATGATGCAGTTCGTGACCGGCCACGATGTAGGCGATTGACCGCACCGTGTATTCGCGGTCGTTCGCGACACCGCGACAGGCCAGCGCTGACGCGTCGAGGTTGCTGAACAGGGCGAGGGTTGCGCCGCGAACCGCCCTGAACTCGCCAGTCAGGCTCGTCAGCGTGCGGGTGCTGAATCGACCGCCTGTAACGTACGCGACATCGTCGTAGCCGGGAAGCGGCTGCGTCTCGCCGCGCGCGAAAGACATGGCGCGGTAGGTGAAGATTCGCTCGCAATCGAGCAGGTGGCCCACGACTTCCTTGACGCTCCACTTCCCGGGCGCATAGCGATGGTTCGCTTGTGCATCGGTGAGCGCCTCGAGCTCGTGCAGATGCAGATCCTGCTGCTCCCGGAGGACCATCAAGACGTCGCCAGGAGGCACGAGCGCAATGTAACGCTCGAAGTAGGGCGCGTACTCGGACGGATCCGGACGATCGATGGAAGCCATCACCTGACCAACCTTTGACCTTTAACCTTTGACCTTTGCCCTTTACTTATTCCGGCAACTCCTCCCGCTTCGGTTCCGGCAGCCAGAAGCTGGTCACAAAGCCCATCAGATAGACAGTCGTGCCGACCAGTGCCGATGCGTACGCCAGTCTGATGGGAGGCGTCGCGCCCGGCACGACGTTGACGAGCTGTGTGGTGACCAATGCCGCAAAAGTGCCGATCATGCGTCCTCCGACGTTTGCCGCAAAGCTTTCGCCGGTCCCTCGCAGGTAGGTTGGATAGACGCGCGGCAAATAGTTTCCCCAGAAGCTGAACTGCGAGATCGTCATGAACCCGATGATGAGCGTTCCCCACTGCACCAGGGTGAGGCTGGATGTTGTCACGGTCAGGAAGATCAGAGGCATGAGGATAAGTCCGGGAACCTGGAATATATGCAACAAACGGCGACGGCTGATGATCACGGCAGCCAGGTAGGCAAGCGCCAGCCGGCCCGTCAGACCACCGAGTTCCTGGAACAGCTGCACGCCGGCAATCGCTTGTTCCCGCGCCACCGGCCCCATACCCTGGACTTCGGCGACGCCCGGCACAATCCGAGGCATCTGCTGGAGCGCACCGAACGCAGCGGCGAATGCGCATGCCATCATGATCGTCGTGACGATCGTCGTCCGCCGGAATTGCGGCTGAAAGAGCTCGCCAAAGCTCGGGCGTTTCAATGTGCCCGCCAGTTTCTTTTCACGCCAGGCCGGCGATTCCGGCAGGAAGGGGCGAATCAGGATCAACGGGATTGCGGGAATGACTCCGGACATCAGCGTGTACCGCCAGGGCTGGTGACCCCCTTGCACGAGCGGCAGCGATTCTCCATAGGTGACGGCCAGACCGTACGCGACTGTGACCATGAACCCGCCAAACGATCCAAAGGCTTGTGTGTAGCCGATGACCTTTTCACGCTGTTTGGGATTGGGGAACAGCTCCGCCAGCCACGCGACGGCCGCGACAAACTCAACGCAGACACCAACGAAAGTGCAACAGCGCCAGAAGAGCAGCCAGCCGACCGAGGTTGCAAAGCCGGCAGCCAGCGCGGAAAACGCGTACAGCAGGATGCTGTAGACGAGCACACGGCGCCGGCCGAACAGGTCGGTCAGATAGCCGCCAAGCAGACCGAAGATCCCTCCGGCCACGGCCGGTGCGTAAAAGATGATGCCCACCCAGTCGTTGATTGCCGGGCTGTTTGGAGGCACGGCCAGCAGTTCAATCAGCGCCGGTCTCACGATCAGAGGCAGCATCAACAGTTCGTACGAGTCGAACGCGAAGCCAAGGGCGGCAATCGCGCAGATGAGCCACTGGAGCGGGGTCAGGCGTGAAGGCACTGCTTCTTGTGGCGCGACTGCCATGAGGCCTCGCTTCTATGCGTGCGTTCTGTGGTTCTCGGTGGGACACACCGTGAATGGGGTCGGACTATACTACCGTTTGATGCAGACGTCTTCTTCAGGTTCCGGAACTGCGGTAGCCTCTGCGGCGCAGGTGCAGGCCGCGCGGGAGGCGTTGGACGCGCTGGTACGCGAGGTGGTTCAGTGGCACTTCGATCCTGAAACGGGATCGCCATTCTGGCTGGACTACGCGAAGAAACTTGGCTGGGACCCGCGTCGTGAGATCGTGAGCTTTGCCGATCTCAAGCGTCTGGGTCTGTTCGAGGACGAGTGGTTGCGAGGCGGACCCGTGCAGCGCTGGGTGCCCAAAGGGCTCGCCGGCAAGCCGGTCTTCGTTTTCGAAACAGGTGGAACGACCGGCACGCCAAAAACCCGAATCGCGTGCACGGATTTCCGGACCGACTACGAAATCTTCAGCACGACGCTGCCCGACGAGCATTTTCCGAAGGGCTCCAACTGGCTCATGCTCGGCCCCTCGGGGCCCAGGCGGCTTCGACTCTCGGTCGAGCATCTGGCGCAACACCGCGGCGGTATCTGTTTCTGCGTCGATCTCGATCCGCGATGGGTTATCAAGCTCATCAAGAAAGGCTGGAGCGAGCACCTGCAGGCCTACAAGGATCATGTCCTCGATCAGGCGGTCACGATCCTGCAGGCTAATCACGACATCAAATGCATGTTCGCGACGCCAAAGCTGCTCGAGGCGCTCGCCTTGCGCCTCGAATCGATGGGGACGACGATTCGAAAGGCGGGTGTGACCGGCATCTTTTCCGGCGGCACCGAGTTCACGCCGCAGTGGAATCGTTTCGCGCACGAAGAGTTGCTCGACGGCGCCTATATGACGCCAACCTACGGCAACACGCTGATGGGTCTGGCCGCAAGCGCCCCAAGCGGTCCGCACAACAACTACAAGATCAGCTACTACGCGCCGCAGCCGCGAGCCGTCATCGAAGTAGTCGACTTCGACGATCCACACAAGGTCGTTGACTACGGTCAGACCGGCCGCGTGAAGCTCACGACGCTCACGCGCGAGTTCTTCGTCCCCGGATTTCTCGAGAGGGACGAAGGTGAGCGCGAGCCGCCGTACGAGCGGTACCCCTGGGACGGCATCAGCGGCGTTCGCCCGTATCGGGCATTTGCGGCGACTACCACAGTGGGAGTGTACTAAGGTAAGAAGCTAAAGGCACCGCGCTGAGGACGCCGAGGTTCCGCAGAGGGCGCCGAAATTTTGGATCCAAAAGAATCTCTGCGTTCCTCCGCGACCCCTGCGAACCTTTGCGTTGAAGTTTTGAGAGCTTGAAGGATCTATATGATTCATGTCCCCGTTTTGCGCTGGGGTCAACCCTACACGAGCATCGAGGTGGACCAGGTTGTCCACTTCATGACGGGAGAGCCGATCGCGCGGGTCAGCCGCGCCAATGGTGGGCTCATCCAGCGCGACATGCGGAAGGCCGCGCAAGCCAGACGGGCGCTCTCCGACATCCCCATCGACGAGCTGATCGCGAGGGTTGGTCGCGCAGGCCAGCTGTATATGAACGAGACGCTGCCGATGGGTGACGGCACCCAGACAGCGGACGAGTTCGTGCGCGCGCAGTCCGCGACGACGGGGTTACCCGAACGCATGTGCCGCGCAAACATGAAGAAGAACGCCTTCGTGCTTGCCGAAATGCGAAGCATCCTGGCGTCGCTCACGCGCGGGCTGTCGCTCGACGTGCTCACGCGCGGACACGGCGAAGAGCGCGGCGTGCCGATCAGTTTTCAGGCCCAGAGCCCGGTTCTCGGTCTCGTGTTGCCCTCGAATTCGCCAGGTGTCCACACCCTGTGGCTGCCCATCATTCCGCTGCAGGTTGGTTTGGTGCTCAAACCCGGGCCGCAGGAGCCCTGGACGCCGTTCCGCATGGCCGAAGCCTTCTTTGCCGCAGGCATCCCGCGCGAAGCGATTTCTATCTACCCGGGGGAGGGTGATGTCGGGGCCGCGGTGCTCGACAGCTGCGATCGCAATCTGATCTTCGGAGGAACCCCGACGGTGGATCGGTACCGGGGCAACCCGAAAGTCCAGGCGCACGGTCCAGGGTTTTCGAAGATCGTGTTGGGCGACGACCAGGTCGACGACTGGGAACGGCATCTCGACGTCATGGTCGAGAGCGTGCTCGTCAACAGCGGGCGCAGCTGCATCAACTGCTCGGGGATTTGGGCGAGTCGTCACACCCGCGAGATTGCCGACGCGCTGGCTCGCCGGCTGGCGGCCGTGGAGCCGTTGCCTCCGGAACATCCTGAGGCGCCGCTGGCGGCGTTCACGGTGGCCGGCGTGGCCGATGCCATCTCGCAGGCAATCGACGCCGACACGGGAGTCCCGGGTGTCACCGACGTGACGGCAAAATACCGGGAGGGCAGCCGCGTGGTGAAGCGGGGCCGGGCCGACTACCTGATGCCGACCGTGGTGCACGCCGCGTCTGCCGAGGCCAGCATTGCGAAGAAGGAATACATGTTTCCGTTCGTGTCCGTCGTGGAATGCCCCGAGTCGCAGATGCTGGCATCAATCGGTCCGACGCTTGTCTGCAGCGCGATCACCTGCAAGCCAGAGTTCCGCCGCGCCCTGCTCGATGCGACCAACATCGATCGACTCAACCTCGGACCGGTTCCGACGACCCAGCTCAACTGGCTGCAGCCGCACGAAGGGAACATCGTCGACTTTCTGTTCCGGGCACGAGCTTTTCAAACCGCGGAGCTCTGATTTCACCACAGAGGACACAGAGGACACAGAGAAACTCAAAATATTTCTTTGTGACCTCTGTGACCTCCGTGGTAAGGCTTTGATCAGCAGAACGTGAGTACCGCGTGGGGGTGGGGCCTCCGTCAGACAGTTGACTGAGCGGATCGTTGTGGCGAAGTACGCCGAGCGCCAGGCGCGAGGTACAGGTCATTGGGGTGGGGCCCGCCGATGCTGACTGAAGCAGCAGAACGTGCGTATCAAGATCCGGAGCGTAAGCGACGGCAGCGCATGGGGGTGGGGCCCCATGCGAACTAAAGAATGAAAATCCTCTCCATCACCGCCGGCGCCGCGAGCATGTATTGCGGCAGCTGCTTCCGCGACAACGCGCTGGCGGCCGAGCTGATCGCACGTGGACATGACGTGTCGCTCGTCCCGTTGTACACGCCGACGCTCACCGACGAACCCAACGTGAGCAGTGGACGCGTGTTATTTGGTGGAATCAGCGTGTACCTGCAGCAGCACGCCGCACTGTTCCGCAAGACGCCGCGGCTGCTCGATCGTCTCTGGGATTCACCGGGTCTTATCCGGGCGTTTGCAAGCCGCGGCACGTCCACCGAGCCGGCGTTTCTCGGCGACATGACCATCTCGATGCTGGAGGGGGAACGCGGGACGCTGCGAAAAGAGTTCGAGAAGCTGCTCGATTGGATGCGTGACGAGCCCGTCCCCGACGTGATGAATCTGCCCAACTCGCTGCTCATCGCGCTGGCAGCACCTTTGAAACGTGCCGTCGGACGTCCTGTCTGCTGCACGCTCCAGGGGGAGGAACTGTTCCTCGACGGCCTTCCTGGCCGGTACCGAGAGCAGGCGCTTGCGCTTATTCGCAGCCAGGTGGAACACGTCGATCGCTTCATTGCCGTCAGCGACTATTGCGCGGCGTTCATGACGCGGCTGCTCGAAATACCGACGGCGCGGATAAGCGTGGTTCCGCTCGGCATCAACATGGCGGGCTACGAGGTCCGTCCGGCCAGTGAGGGGAACGATGGGTTTTCGGTCGGGTATTTCGCGCGGATTGCGCCGGAGAAGGGCCTGCACGTGTTGGCAGACGCGTACGCGAGGTTCAGGCGTAGGACGGCCTCGCACCCTGCGAGACTGGAAGCCGCGGGCTATCTCGGGCGGGTGCACGAGCCATATTTGAACCAGATACGTCGGACACTCGAAAAAGCCGGCCTGGCCGGTGAGTTCGTCTATCGAGGGGCGCTCGACCGCGCTGGAAAGCTTGCCTTCCTTCGGACCCTTGATGTGCTCTCCGTGCCCGCGACGTACGACGAACCGAAGGGGATGTTCCTGCTCGAAGCCATGGCCGCTGGTGTGCCGGTCGTCCAGCCCAGGCGCGGCGCGTTCGTGGAGATTGTCGAACGGACCGGTGGAGGGCTGCTGGTGAATCCGGACGATCCCGACAGTCTTGCCGAAGGCCTGCAGACTCTCTGGCAGGATCGCGCGACCGCGAGGAGCCTCGGTCAGCGCGCATTCCACGGGGTGCGCGCGCACTATTCAGTCGCGAAGTCAGCAGATGTCCTGCTCGACGTCTACAACGCGCTGCTGAAGCGCGGCGCGACGTCCCATGCGGACCCAGCCGCGTCCGTGGCCTGACGCCTTGCTCGAAGTCGCGAACGTAACCAAGCAGTATTCGACGCCTCGCGGGCCGCTCACGGTGTTGTCGGACGCGAGCTGTTCGCTCAGCCCTGGTGATGCCGCCGCCATTACCGGGCCATCGGGGAGCGGAAAGAGCACGTTGCTCTACGTCGTTGGCGGCCTCGAACCACCATCGAGCGGCCTCGTACGACTGGGCGCGCATGATCTTTACACCTTGAGCCCATCCGAACTGGCCGATTTTCGGAACGCGCAGATCGGGTTCGTCTTTCAGGATCACTGTCTGCTGCCGCAGTGCTCCGTGCTCGAAAACGTGCTCCTGCCCACCCTGGTGGCGCGGGGGAGCACGGTCGGGGAGAAGGCCGACGAGTCGAGCCGGGCACGGTCGCTCGTCGATCAGGTCGGATTGACCAGTCGTCTCGACCATCGTCCGGGGGAACTCTCGGGGGGTGAAAAACAGCGGGTTGCAATCGCGCGCGCGCTTATCCGTCAGCCGCAGCTCGTCTTGTGCGACGAACCAACGGGCAACCTCGATCCTGTTTCAGCGGACGTCGTGGCCAATCTGCTCATCGATCTCCATCATCGGTTGAAGAACATTTTGATCGTGGTGACGCACAGTGCCAGGCTGGCGTCGCAATTTCCCATTCGGTTCGAGTTGGTCGATGGACGGCTGAAAGAGAACTGAAAACTGAAAACTGAGAACTCAAAACTACCAATGACCCCCAACAACCTCGTCCTTCGAGGCGTGGCCTACTACTGGCGCACGAATCTTGCCGTCGTGCTTGGCGTGGCAACGGCGGTCGCTGTGCTTGCGGGGGCGCTGCTCGTTGGCGACTCGGTTCGCGGTAGCCTTCGCGATCTCGTCTTTCAGCGTCTCGGCGCCACCGATCACATCATCATCTCGACAGGATTCTTCTCGGAAGATCTGGCCGAGCGCATGCGAGCGCATCGTGAATTCGCGGCGCGCTTCACGGGGATTGCGCCAATCGTGATTGCCCAGGGTTTCGTCACCACGCAATCGGGGACCCAGCGCGCCGGACAGGTGGCTGTGTACGGTGTGGACGATCGATTCTGGCGGTTCCATCAGGTGACCGGTGTCGAACGGCCGGGCGATCGCGACGCACTGGTCAGCCCCGCGCTCGCGAAAGAGGTTGGCGTGGAGCCTGGAGGGACGATTCTCGTCCGTCTTCAGCGTCCCACCGACATCCCGATCGAGTCCTTGTTCGGCCGAAAGGAGGACCTCGGCCGTACGTTGCGTCTGACCGTACGCGCGGTCGTATCGCCTGATTCTCTCGGGGAGTTCTCGTTGCAACCGCGGCAGGGCGAAGTGCGCGCGGTGTTCGTTCCGCTCCCACGTCTGCAACAGGAACTGGAAGTGAAAGGTCGAGTCAATGCGCTTCTGGTTGCGGCCAGGTCACCGGCGGACGAAGGAACAACGGATGCACTTCTCACGGCGGTTCGGAGTGAAGCGCGTCTCGAGGATCTCGGGTTGCGCCTGCGGCCGTTATCGCGGGGGCTAGAGCCCCCGCGCTACGGCGCAGTGGCCGTTGCACCCGACGCCGGCCTGCGTCGCCCGGCACTGTCCGTCGAGTCTGACGCCGGATTGCTCACCGATGTGCAGGCGCGCGCCGCTCGGGAAGCGGCTAGCGGAACCCGCCTGCGGGCGCGGCCTGTGTTGACGTATCTGGCCAATGCCATTCGAAGCGGCGACCGTGAGATTCCTTATTCCCTCGTGACGGCCATCGATCTCGACCCGAGTCAGCCTTCGGCAAAAGCCGATACCGTCGAGGGTGCGTCAGGTCGGCCGCCAATTGTCCTGAACAGTTGGGCGGCCGACGATCTGAAGGTCAGGCCCGGCGATCCGGTCACGCTTGAATACTACGTCTGGGAAGAATCGGGCCGACTGCTCACGCGCACGACGGAATTCTCCGTGAGCCGCATCGTGCCGGTCGATCGTGCGGACAGCGATCTGGCGCCGGTCTATCCGGGCATCAGCGACTCACCCACGCTGGAAGACTGGGATCCCCCGTTTCCACTCGACCTGAGGCGTGTGCGAAAGATCGACGAGCAGTATTGGCAAACATATCGAACCACGCCCAAGGCGTTCATCCCGCTTGCAATCGGTCAGACGCTTTGGGGATCGCGCTATGGCGCGATGACCTCGATGCGCCTCGAGAGCGACGTTCAAGACGAGAACGAACGCGAGGCTGTGTTTCAACAGTACGGTCGCGTACTTCGCGAACGGGTCGATCCGCTGGCGATGGGCCTGACCGTTCAGAATGTTCTGGCCGAGGGTCTCGAGGCGTCTCGCGGAGCCACCGACTTCGGTGAGTACTTCGTGTATTTCAGTTTCTTTCTCGTGGTGTCGGCACTGCTCCTCGCGGCGCTCTTCTTCAAGCTGAGCATCGAGCAGCGTGCCCGGGAAATCGGGCTTCTCCGCGCTCTCGGATTCCGACCACAGACGGTCCGGCGCCTCTTCATGAAAGAGGGGTTCTTACTGTCGCTGCTCGGCAGCGCAGCCGGTGTTGTTGGCGCCGTCGCCTATGCGTTTCTCATCATGACCGCGCTCGGAACCTGGTGGGTCGATGCCGTGGGCACGACGGCTCTCACGTTGCACATATCGCCCGTGTCACTTGCTGCTGGAGCGATCGGTGGCGTGGCTGCAGCGCTCATTTGCATCTGGGCCACGTTGCGAACGCTTCGGCGAGTGTCCGATCGGAGTCTTCTTGCGGGCCAGCTCGCGAGCCATTCGGCGCGTCAGGATGAGCCTCGCGGCCGACGGGTGTTCCTGATGGCGGCCGTGGCGCTTGGTCTCGTCGGCGTGGCGCTCGTGGCAGCGACTCTTGGTGGATTGATCGGCCAGACCGGTGGGTTCTTCGGTGCCGGTGCGGCGAGTCTCGGCGCCTGTCTGAGTTTTCTGGCGTTCTGGCTCCGGCGAGCCGGGCATCACGTGCTCGCAGGGCGCGGCTGGATTCCTGTGACCCGTCTTGGCGCTCGCAACGTCACCTACAGGCCCGGTCGCAGCGTGCTGGCTGTTGCGGTTGTGGCGGCGGCCACGTTCATGCTCATCTCGGTGGACGCGTTTCGTCGTGACAATCGAATCTCCGCGACCGATCGCCACTCCGGCGTCGGGGGGTACGCGCTTCAGATCGACACTTTGATCCCTATCGTTCACGATCCAAACGACGCCGAGGGGCGCCGGATCCTCGGCCTCACGAACCTTGATTCAGCAACGCTCGAACCGTTCCGGTTGCTGCCGGGGGAGGACGCGAGCTGCCTGAATCTGTACGAGCCCAAAAACCCGAGGATTCTCGCGCCGCGCGACAGCTTCCTGGCTCAGGGTCGCTTTGCCTTTCAATCGTCATTGGCGGTGACCGAAGCCGAACGTGCAAACCCCTGGCTGCTTCTCCATCGCGACGAACCGGACGATGCCGTTCCTGTTATTGCCGACGCGAACTCCATGACGTACGTCCTGCACCGTAAGCTCGGCGACGAGTTTGTGATGACGCGAGGGGACCAGACGATCCGGTTGCGTCTGGTTGCGGCACTCGCCGACAGCGTGTTTCAGGGCGAGCTGCTCATGTCACAGGCAAACTTTCTGCGGCTCTTTCCCGATCATCAGGGCTACCGGTTTGCACTCGTCGAGGCTCCGCCCGAGCAAGCCGGCGAAGTGTCGCGCACGCTCGAGGACGCGCTCGCAGATTTTGGCGCCGACGCCAAATCGACGGTCGAACGGCTGGCAGAATTCCATCGCGTCGAAAACACGTATCTGTCTACGTTCCAGACACTCGGCGGGCTCGGTTTGCTTCTTGGCACTCTGGGCCTGGGCGCCGTGCTGATGCGCAACGTCCTCGAGCGTCGTCGAGAGCTGGCATTGCTGCAAGCGGTGGGCTATCGGCGTATCCACGTGCTGGGCATGGTACTTGCCGAAAACGTGTGGTTGCTGATCGCTGGCCTCGTCATGGGCACGGTGTGCGCGCTGGTGGCGATTGCGCCCGTTATTGTGGAGCGCGGGGGTCGCCTGCCTCTGGTCTCGCTGGCGTTGTTGCTCGGTAGCGTTCTGGTTGTCGGACTGACCGCATCACTCGGCGCCACAACGACGGCGCTTCGATCGCCCCTGCTTCCGGCGCTGAAGGCTGAATGAAACCCAAGGACGCGCATGCTAAAGCATGCGCGCTACATCGATGGCTATAATGCTCAGATGTCTCTTCGAATCCTTTTGACCGCCGCCTCAATCGCGTGGGCGTGTTTGTCGTCGGCGCCTCTCACGAGTCAGGAGGCTGCTGTTCGGATGGTGGCCACCGAAGGTGAAGGGGCCCGGTACTGGCCGCGCTGGCGTGGGCCGTCCGGCCAGGGATTGGTCAGCGGGAAGGATTATCCGGACACCTGGTCTGCCACCCAGAACGTGTTATGGAAGACCCCACTCAAGGGCCGCGGGAACTCGTCGCCAATTGTGTGGGGTGATCGCATCTTCATCACCAGCGCGTACGACGGTGGCCGCCGCCTTTCTTTGATCGCCTTCAGCCGGTCCGACGGTAAGCAGCTGTGGGAAAGCTTTGCGCCGGAAGGACGAAACGATTCCTGGAACCATCCAAAGAATGGTCACGCGTCGGCGACAGCCGCCACCGATGGCGAGCGTGTTTACGTCTCGTTCGGCGGCCGAGGACTGGTCGCGTTCGATATGCAGGGCAAGCTCGTATGGCACCGCGACCTGGGCCGCATGGACGCGTATCACGGCACCGCAGGCTCGCCGCTGCTGTACAAGAACCGGATCATCCTCTATCAGGATCACGGGGCCGGCTCGTTCGTTGCGGCGTTCGACACGCGGACCGGGCAGCAGCTCTGGCGAACCAGTCGCGAGGCGAGCGTCGGCTGGGGAACGCCCATTGCGATTCGCGTGGCCGATCACGACGAGATCATTGTCAGCAGTCAGCAACGGGTGCATGCGTACGATCCGGACGCCGGAAAGGAGTTGTGGCGCTGCGCCGGCAACCTCTATGAAGTGATCCCCACGCCCGTCGTGGGCTACGGCATGCTGTTCTGCTCGTCGGGGAGGGCTGGCCCGACACTCGCAATTCGGCCAGGCGGCAGCGGCGATGTCACCAAGAGTCACGTGGTCTGGTCGAGCCCGCGAGGATCCCCCTTTGTTCCGTCGCCCATCTTGTACGGTGAGTATCTCTACATGGTGAACGACATGGCCAGCATCGTCACCTGCTTCGAGGCGGCCACGGGCAAGGTCATGTGGCAGGGGCGGCTTGGCGTGGCGCAGCGTGAAGGATTTTCGGCATCCCCGGTTGCCGTGGACGGAAAGGTGTTTTTCACGAACGATGACGGGGAAACGTTCGTGCTGCGTGCCGGACCCAAGTTCGAACTGCTTCACGTCAATCAAATTGGCGAGCCGACCCTGGCGTCTCCCGCCCTGGTGGATGGGCGTTGGTACATCCGGACCGAACGGAATCTCGTCGCCATAGGGCGATAAGACAAGGTCAAAGGTCCCCCACTCGTAGGGGCGGGTCTTTAGGCCCGCCCTTGACCTTTCTTAACCCATACTCGGAGGCCTCGTGGAATTGAGACGGAGCGCAGCGATCGTTCTCGGCGTCGGAACAGTTGCGACGTGGTTGGCATCGGTGGCCATGACGCAGGCTCCCGCAGCCGACCGTTACTGGCCCCAGTGGCGGGGGCCGAGCGCAACCGGCGTTTCGAAGCACGCCGATCCGCCGGCCGAATGGAGCGAGACAAAAAACATCCGGTGGAAGATTGAAATTCCCGGACGCGGCATGGCGTCGCCCGTGATCTGGGGTGATCGAGTCTTTCTGCCAACCGCCGTACCCGTTGGCGTGCCGATCGAGGCGTCGCATTCGCCGCGGGGTGGCGCCGAGCCACGCGAGGTCCACCGCTTTGTCTTGCTTGCAATCAACCGGCGCGATGGGCGCGTCATCTGGGAACGCACGGCACGTGAAGAGCGGCCGCATGAGGCTTCGCATTCGGAGAACGGGACGTGGTCGTCGAGCTCGGCCATCACCGATGGCGAACATGTGTTTGCCTACTTCGAGTCTCGCGGCCTGTTTGCCTACGACATGGACGGCAAGCTCGTCTGGGACAAGGATCTCGGCGACAAGCAAATGCGGCAGCAATTTGGTGAAGGGAGCACGCCGGCGCTGCACGGGAACCGGATCGTCGTTGTCTGGGATCATCAAGGTCAGTCGTTCATTACGGCGCTCGACAAGCGAACCGGCAAGGAACTCTGGCGCGCCAATCGCGAGGAAATCGATACATGGGCGACTCCGCTCATTGTCGAACACTCCGGCCGCGCGCAGGTGGTTGTGGCTGGTATGAACCGGCTCCGCAGTTACGATCTCGAAACCGGCGACGTGGTCTGGCACGCGCAGGGATTGACGATGAACGCCATTCCGTCTCCGGTTACGGCCGAAGGGATGGTCTTCGCCACGAGCGGCTTCCGGGGAAACAACCTCAAAGCAATCAGGCTCGCCGATGCCAAAGGCGATATTTCCGGCACGAGCGCCATCGCCTGGACGCTCGACCGCGACACGCCGTATGTGCCATCGCCCCTCCTGTACGACGGGATTCTCTACATTCTCAAGAGCAACTCGGGCATCCTTTCGGCGTTCGACGCGAAGACAGGCAAGCCGCATTTTCAGCTTCAGCGGCTCGACGGTGTCCCGAACGTGTTTGCCTCGCCGGTTGGAGCCGGCGGCCGGGTTTACATTCCAGGCCGCGAGGGGACGACGCTCGTGATCAAAAACAGTCCATCGTTCGAGGTCGTCGCAAAGAACACGCTCGACGATGGGTTCGATGCGTCGCCGGCGGTCGTGGATAACGAGATCTATTTGCGGGGATACAAGTACCTGTACAGCATTGCCGCAAAGTAATTACGTGCGGCGGGCCTGAAAGGCCCGCCCTACGTACTGTACGTAGGGCGGACCCTTCGGGTCCGCCAAAGAGGATTCATGAATTTTTGGCGTGTGTTTGTGATGGTGACCGTGCTCGCAATCGCCGTGGCGACTCCGCGTGCGGAGAACTGGCCGCAGTGGCGTGGGCCGTCGCTGAACGGCCTCAGCTCCGAGAAGAACCTCCCGGTTCGCTGGTCTCCCACTGAAAACATCGTGTGGAAGCTCGCGCTGCCGGCCTGGTCCGGGTCCACGCCCATCGTCTGGGGTGACCGCATTTTTCTCAATGTGGCCGAAGGCAGTCAGCTGTTTCTCTGGTGCGTGGATCGCGCGAAGGGTGTGGTGCGGTGGAAGCAGCCGCTCGGCAGCGGCAACGTGCGAATGCAAAAGCAGAACATGTCGTCGCCGTCGCCCGTGACCGACGGGCAGCACGTGTGGGCGATGACCGGCACCGGGATCCTGAAGGCGTTCGATTTCGAGGGCAAGGAGCTGTGGGCGCGCGACATCCAGGCCGACTACGGCGCTTTCGGTTTGCAATGGGGCTACGGGTCGTCGCCGCTCCTCTTTGGCGATTCCTTGTACGTGCAGGTGCTGCACGGCATGAAAACGAACGACCCGTCGTACGTTCTGCGCATCAGCAAGGCGAACGGCCGGACCATCTGGCGTGTCGAACGTCCGACCAACGCGCGGTTCGAATCCCCCGACTCATATACCACACCGGCGTTGCTTCGATACGGTAACACCACCGAGATCGTCATCACGGGCGGTGACGTCGTGACGGGCCATGACCCCTCGAACGGCAAGGAGCTCTGGCGAGCCGATGGGCTCAATCCTTCGAACAATGGCTCATACCGCATCGTGGCCTCGCCGGTTGTCCACGGCGAGATGATCGTCGTGCCTTCCAGAGAACGCCCCATGCTGGCTTTGAAGGTGGGTGGACGTGGCGACGTCACCAACACACACGTGTTGTGGTCGTTCAACAACGGCCCCGACGTGCCGACGCCGGTGACTGACGGCACCTATGTTTACGCCGTCAACGACCGCGGCATCATGTGGTGCCTGGACGCAAAAACCGGCAAGGAGATTTACGGCCGCCAGCGGCTGCGTCCGGCCACGTACAGTGGCTCCGCCGTGCTGGCTGACGGGAAGATCTACATCACCGACGAGGACGGTGTGACGAGCGTCGTGCAGGCCGGCCCCAATTTCGTGAAGCTCGCCGAAAACGACCTCGGCGAGTACACGCTCAGCTCGCCGGCAATCTCGGAGGGGCAGATCTTCATCCGGACGGAGTCGTTTCTTTACGCGATCGGAACGCGAACGAAATAGAAAAAGGGGGTCTCCCGACCCCTTTTTTCTACGAAGTTGGCCGGAAGTACAGCACCATGCCCGCGCCGACGGACGCGAACAGAAATCCCAAGTACAGCATTGGATTGATCGCCGACTTGGGCGGGTGGAGCACCATTGAGAACAGCACGTTCACGATGGGAGCGCCGCCAAAGACGAGCGGCATCACGTAGACGGGCAGACCTCCCGATTTGAATGCCCAGATGATGCAGGCCGCGCCGGCGGCACCGAGCGCGCCGGCGATCGTTGCCGTCATCAGGCCCGTGGAGTTGAATCCCGACAGGCTCCCCTGAGCGCTCAGGCCAGCGACCGGCACAATCACGCCAATCAGAAAGTACGCGACGCCGACGCACAGCAGGGCTTTGAGAGGATTCCCCAGCTGTGTCTGCCCCTGGTGGAGCAGCGCGCCGTAGATTCCCCAGGACACCACGGCTCCCGCGACGAAGATCACCCATCCCATACGTTTTGGCCTCGTGTGTGTGCTCATGTTGAATCCAGATCTCTATCAATACGACGAAGAGCCGCTGCATATTGCAGTCAGGGCGCGAAGCGTGTCAACCCTGTGCCGTCTGTTATAGTTGACTCGTGAGCGAAAGCGGGCGCGCAGCCGTCGAAGATCAAACCGAGGTTGGCAGCTATTTTGTTGCGAACTACCCACCCTTTTCCGTGTGGACGAAGGACGCGGTTGACCACGACGCACGCCCGGCGCTCGGCAGCGAGCCCAAGCTGGGTGTTCCGCTCGGCCTGTACCTTCACATTCCGTTCTGCCGGAAACGGTGTCACTTCTGCTACTTCAGGGTCTACACCGACAAGAACGCTCAAGAGGTTGCGGAGTACCTGGATGTTCTGGTGCGCGAGTGGGAGCTGTATCAGTCGCAGCGTGCCATCGCCGGCCGTCCGCTGAATTTCGTGTACTTCGGCGGCGGCACTCCGTCGTTTCTGTCGACCCGCCAGCTCGAGCGGCTTGTCGGCCGCCTGAGCGCGATAACTCCCTGGAAGCAGGCCGAAGAGATTGCGTTTGAATGCGAGCCGGGCACGCTGACGGAGCCCAAGCTGGCCGCAATCCGCCGCATGGGCGTCACCAGGCTGAGCCTTGGCGTTGAAAATTTCGACGACCGGATTCTCGAGCTGAACGGCCGGGCTCACCGCTCACCGGAAGTCTTCCGCGCGTACGAGCAGGCGCGATCGCTCGGCTTTCCTCAGATCAACATCGATCTCATTGCCGGGATGCTCGGAGAGACCGACGCGAACTGGCACGCGTGCGTCGAAAAGACGCTCGAGCTCGATCCGGAAAGCGTGACCATCTATCAGATGGAGCTGCCCTACAACACGGCCATCAGCCACGATCTCCTGAAGGGCACCGGCCGATTCAGTGAGCCGGTCGCGAGCTGGTCAACCAAACGGCGCTGGGTCGCCGAGGCGTTCGAGGCCCTGGAAGATGCGGGGTATCACGTGCTCAGCGCATACACAGCCGTCAAGGACCCGTCGCGTACCCGCTTTGTGTACACGGATCGCCTCTGGCAGGGCGCCGACCTCGTCGGACTGGGCGTGGCCTCGTTCGGTCACCTCAGCGGCGTGCACATGCAGAATTTCGACACCTGGGAGACGTATCGTGATGCGGTAACCCGGGGCGAGATCCCTTTGAGCCGTGCGTATCGCCCGACCGACGAGGAGCGACTGATTCGCGAGTTGGTGCTCCAGCTGAAGCGCGGGTCGATCCGCCCGTCTTACTTTCAAGACACCTACCACGTCGACGTGCTCGATCGGTTTCGTGAGCCCTTTCGGTCGCTCAAGGCCGATGGCTTTCTGCGAGCGGCCGGCGACGATGAGGTGGCGCTCTCGCGCGAGGGGTTGCTGCGCGTCGACGTCCTGCTGCGGCGTTTCTTCCTGCCCGAGCACGCAGGCATCCGCTATACGTGATGCAACCGCTTTCCGAATACCGACTCAAGCGCCGCGTCCAGTTCTACGAGACCGACGCCGCCGGCATCGTCCATTTCAGCTGGTTCTTTCGGTATATGGAGGAGGCCGAGCACGCGATGTGGCGAGCGGTCGGACTCAGCGTGGCGCCGCCTGGTTCCGAGATTGGCTGGCCCCGTGTTGCTGCCTCGTTCGAGTTTCACCGGGCGTTGCGCTTCGAAGACGAGTTCGAGGTCTGGCTTCGTGTGACGGCCATCGGGACCAAGACCATCCAGTTCGCGTGCGTCCTGACGCGCGACGAGACCAGGATTGCCACCGGCGTGCTGACAATTGCGTGTGCCAGCCAGCAGCCCAACCAGCCGCTCAAGGGCATCCCCATTCCGCCCGACATTGCTGCGCGCTTTCAGGTCGCGGCCGGCCTCGAGACGTAGCATCGTGACGCGAGAGCTGGACATTCCGTCGGCGGAACGTGCCGACCGAAGTGCTCTTGCCGGGTTGCAAGGGCAGCGGCTTCAACGCCTGCTCGCCCGCATCCACGGACCGAACCGCTTCTACACGACCAAGCTGGATCGGGCCGGCGTGCGTCCCGATGCGCTCGACCTGCCCCGCGATCTTTCGCAGCTGCCGCTGACGACCAAGACCGAGCTCGTGGCCGATCAGATCGCGCACCCCCCCTGGGGCACGGCCTTCTGCGAGCCGATCGACCAGTACACGAGGTACTGCCAGACGTCATCGACGACCGGCCAGCCGCTGCGGTGGGTCGATACCAACGAGAACTGGCAATGGATGCTCGAGTGCTGGAAGACCGTGTATCGCGGGGCCCGGGTCGATCGGCACGACCGCATTTTCTTTCCGTTCTCGTTCGGCCCGTTCCTGGCGTTCTGGACCGCTTTCGAGGCGGGATGCCAGATCGGCGCGCACTGCGTGCCCGGCGGCGGCATGTCGAGCCAGCTGCGCCTTGCGATGATCGAAACCATCGAGCCGACGGTGCTGTGCTGCACGCCCACGTACGCGCTTCGACTGGCAGAAGTGGCAGCCGAGATTCGCGCGGATCATCGGCCGCTTTCGGAGAGCAGCGTCCGCGTGCTCATTGTTGCGGGGGAGCCTGGCGGCAGCATCCCTGCGACGCGAGAACGAATCGAGCGCAGCTGGGGCGCCCGGGTCATCGACCATCACGGCCTGACCGAAGTGGGGCCGGTCAGCTTCGAATGCTGGGAACAGCCCGGGTTCCTGCACCTGAACGAGAGCGAATACGTCTGCGAGGTCCTGGATCCGTCCACACTCGAAGCGGTGCCCGACGGCCAGCCGGGTGAACTGGTCGTCACGAACCTCGGGCGAACGCTGAGTCCCGTCATTCGTTATCGCACCGGCGACATCGTGGTCCGGTGCTCCGATCCGTGCCGCTGCGGCCGTACGTGGGCACGTCTCGAAGGCGGCATCCTGGCGCGCGCTGACGATATGATCAATGTCCGGGGTGTCAACGTCTATCCATCGGCCGTCGAGTCGGTCGTCCGACGGTTCGACGAGGTCGTCGAGTTCCGATCGACGGTTCGACGTGCCGGCGCGATGCGGACGATATCGCTCGAGATCGAGCTGGTTCCGCACGCGTCGGACGGTCCCGGCATTGCAACCCATGTGTCGCAGCAGTTGCGCGAAGCGCTGGGATTGACGATACCGGTCCACGTTGTGGAAAGTGGAAGACTTCCCAGGTTCGAGATGAAAGCACGGCGGTTAGTGATCGAGGAGTGAGAGTCCGCTGCCGGGCCTCCTCTTGACGAGACGCGGATGAACGCGGATCAGCGCGGATCGGCGACCGGTCGCGCCGCAGGCGCGCGTAAAAGGTGAGCGATTCGAGGATAAGAGCGCGAGATTCTTCCTGTTGGGCGCTCTTATCCTCGAATCACTCACCTTTCACGAGCCTGGCTGCGCCAGGCTACCGGTCGCCGTTGGCCCGGCAGCGATATATATGGGGCAACAGATCCGTTGAATCCGCGGCGATCCGCGTCCCGTGAATTATTCCAGGTAACATCTCGTTCGTGGAGATCGTGAATGAGTGACGGAAAGGAAAACAATCCGGATGTGGTCGTCATTGGCGGCGGACCAGCCGGATCCACGACGTCAACGCTGATTGCGCAGCGGGGATATCGGGTGCAGCTGTTCGAACGGGAGCGGTTCCCGCGATTCCATATTGGCGAATCGCTCATTCCGGAGACCTACTGGGTCCTCAAGCGGCTCAACATGCTGCCGAAGATGCAGAAGAGCCACTTCGTCAAGAAGTACAGCGTGCAGTTCGTCAATGCCAACGGCAAGCTCTCGGCGCCGTTTTACTTCTGGGACAACAAACCGCACGAGTGCTCTCAGACGTGGCAGGTGGTTCGCAGTGAGTTCGATCAACTCATGCTGAACAATGCACGGGAGCACGGCGTGGAGGTGCACGAAGGGGTGCGCGTGCACGATGTGCTGTTCGAGGGGGAACGTGCGGTCGGCGTGTCAATCAAGGATCAGGACGGATCGTTTCGGGAGATCCGCGCCCGGGTCGTGGTGGACGCGAGCGGTCAAAACGGCCTGTTGCAGAATCGGCTCAGGCTGCGCGTCTGGGATCCGGTCCTCAACAAAGGCGCGATCTGGACCTATTGGGAAGGCGCCTTTCGCGATACCGGGCGGGACGAAGGGGCGACCATGGTGCTCCAGACCGCGAACAAGAACGGATGGTTCTGGTACATCCCGCTCCACAACAACATCGTCAGCGTTGGCGTTGTCGCGCCGTTCGACTATCTGTTCAAGGGTCGAGTCAACTACGCACAGACCTATGAAGAGGAGGTTGAACGGTGTCAGGTTGTCAAAGAACGCGTGTCAACCGGCACACGCGTGACCGGCTATTTCGCGACGAAAGACTACTCGTACCGAGCCAAGCAGGTCGCGGGCGAAGGGTGGGTGCTCGTCGGCGACGCATTTGGCTTTCTCGATCCGCTCTACTCCTCAGGCGTGCTGCTTGCCCTTCGTTCCGGCGAGATGGCAGCCGATGCGATTTGCGACGGATTTGAAACGGGAGACACTTCCGCCGGTCAGCTTGGCCGCTGGGGGCCGGTGTTCAACGAGGGCGTCGACCGTATGCGCCGGCTCGTGTGCGAGTACTACGACGGATTCAGTTTCGGCAACTTCGTTCGCGATTATCCGCACCTGCAGGGGACGGTGACCGATCTCCTCATCGGCGATCTGTTCACCAACCGCGTCGATCAGGTGTGGAGTCCGATGGAGTCGCTCTATCCGCCCGGGAAAGCCGCAATTCCAAAGTGGGATGCCGGCACGCCCGCCGATCAGACCAATCAAAAAGCCAACGAGCTGACGCTCCCGGACGGGCGCAAACCATGAACTCAACTTTCCTCTGCGTCCTCGGCGACCTCTGCGACCTCAGCGTTTAGCTTTGATGTGAAAACTGACTTGTGATGTGGACCGAGCGCGGGTCAACCCGGGTCGTGGTGGCGTACGCCGCGTTGCTGCTGGCCGCCGTGGCCGTGTTTCTGGTCATTCGGAGCTACGGCGACACGCTGGAGGCGCCGCTCGCGCCTGCTACTTCGGCATCCAGCGAGCCGGGGATCAGGGGCGCTGCCGACGATGCCTTACGCCATCTCCTGATCGCGCTCACGGCCGTCATCGTGGTCGGGCGCATTGTCGGCCGTGCGTTCACACTCATCGGTCAACCCCCGGTCATTGGCGAAGTCGTTGGCGGAATTCTGCTGGGTCCGTCGCTCTTGGGACGGATCTCGCCCGAAGCGTATCAATTCATTCTGCCCCCGGAGGTCGCGCCCTACCTGGGTCTCGTCGCGCAGTTGGGTGTGATCCTCTACATGTTCCTGGTCGGCCTCGAGCTCAATTCCGATCGGCTTCGTGGGAACGCGCATACCACCATCGCCATCTCGCATGCCAGCATCGTCCTGCCATTCGTTCTCGGATCGGCGCTGGCACTTCCTCTTTACCCTCGTTTGTCCACGAACACCGTGCCGTTCACGAACTTCGCACTGTTTCTCGGCGTCGCCATGTCGATCACCGCGTTCCCGGTTCTGGCGCGCATCCTTTCCGATCGCGGGATCATCCGAAGCGAGCTGGGAGTGCTCGCCCTCACGTGCGCGGCGGTCGGTGACGTCACCGCGTGGTGTTTGCTGGCGTTTGTGGTTGGAGTCGTTCAAGGAAACGCCGACAGCGCAATGTGGATTGCCGGGGCTACACTGGGGTTCATTGCGTTCATGTTCGTCGTGGTCCGGCCTGCGGTTCCGCGATTTACGCGGTCCGTTTACGGACTGCCGACACCGGGCGGCGCGATCGCGCTCACGCTGGCTGGTGTGCTGGTCGCGTCACTGGCGACGGAAGTGATCGGCGTACACGCCATCTTCGGAGCGTTCCTGTTTGGGGCGGTCTTTCCTCACGACAGCGCGCTCGCCCGCACTCTCAAGCAGAATCTCGAAAACCTGGTGACGATCCTGCTGCTTCCGGCCTTTTTTGCCTTCACGGGAATGCGGACGGAAATCGGGCTGCTATCGGGCGCGTCCGAGTGGCTGATTTGTGGGGTGATTATTGCCGTTGCGACGCTCGGCAAGTTCGGCGGGACATTCGTCGCCGCTCGAGTCAGCGGGCTGGGCTGGCGCTACGCGGCCGGTCTGGGTGTGCTGATGAACACGCGCGGGCTGATGGAGTTGATCGTGCTGAACGTGGGGCTGGATCTCGGCGTCATCTCGCCAACGCTGTTCACGATGATGGTCCTGATGGCGCTCGTGACGACGATGGCGACCACGCCGGTGTTGCAGCGATTGATGCCGGCGGAATCTTGACGGCGTGTCGACCCGCCGACAGAGCGCCGCCGTTCTATCCGAAGGCGTAAATCACGCCATCCTGCGACCCCACGACCACGCGGCCGGCGGCGATGGCTGGCGACGCCGTGATTGCCGCGCCCGCGTCGAATTCCCACTGCTTCTGACCGGTCGCAAGATCGAGGACGTAGAGCCGGCCATCGTTCGAGCCGATGTAAACGCGGCCACCCGCAACGGCCGGCGAGGAATCCACGCGTGCACGGGTTGCGAACGTCCACGCGGCCTTGCCGCTGGCTGCATCGATGGCATGGACCATCTTGTCGCGTCCACCAACCACGACGCGTCCGTTGCTCAAGGCGGCAGATGAATAGTAAGGGAACGAACGCGCCGGATCCCGGTAACGCCACACGATCTTGCGGCCTTTGAGATCGAGCGCCATGACCTCGTAGTTGAAGGTCCCGAAGTACGCGCGCTCGCCGTCGAGCACCGGGGACGCACCCGTGTAGGCCCCGGAATCAATCTCGTACTCCTGCTTCCCGTCCGAAATGCGAATCGCCCGGAACTTCTCGTCGCAGCCGGCAATGAATACCAGATCGCCCTGAACAGCCGGTGTCGCGTGGACGGGGCCTTCGGTCACGACCTTCCATTTCAACTTGCCGGTGCGCGCCTCGAGCGCGTACAGGTGGCCGTCGTACGAACCAATGAGGACCAGCTCCTTCACCAGAATCGGCGACGATTTGATTTCCCCTCCCGTCTTGAACGTCCAGAGGGGTTTCCCGTCGCTCTGGCTGACGGCGTGCACCAGACCGGCGAGATCGCCGACATACACAGCATCAGGGCCAACCGCGGGTGAAGATTCACCGATCAGGTTCTTGGTCGCGTACTTCCATCGCAGGGCCCCGGTGGCAAGTTCAATGGCAATCAGCTCGCCACTGCCAATGCCCACATACACGACGCCGTTGGCAATGGCCGCCGAGGAGTCGATCACGTCGCCGGCCTCGTACTTCCAAAGAAGTTTCAGGTTCGCCGGCGGTGCCGTCGGGGCCACGCCCGTGAGCTTGGGATTGTTCCGGAACTGCGGCCAGGCATCGGCTGGTGTCTGCGTCTGCGCGCGGCCGGGGAGTGAGGCCTGCACGGCGAGTAGGGAGATGAGAAGGATGCGTGTGCCCATCACTTCACAGCCAGCGCGAAAAGCTCCGTCCGGTTGTTGAGAAACAAAGCGCCGTGTGCCGGGACTGGCGTTGAGTACACCGCACTGCCCATGTTCATTTCCCCGAGGACCTTGGCCTCCTTGCCGTGCTGCATGACGACAATGTCGCCATCCTCATCGCCCAGGTAGACCTTCCCATCGACGACAAACGGAGAACCCCACACGGCCGCAAACACGTCGTGTGTCCAGTACAACTGCCCGGTCTTTGCGTCGAGGCAGTGCAGGAAGCCGCTGAAGTCCGCAATGTAAAGCAGGCCGTCGGCCACAGCGGCCGTTGAAATCGACCGCCGAATCTTGTCGAAGTGCCAGATTCGCCCCGTCTGCGTAATGTCGCCGCGCTTGGTTGCGTCGATGGCGTACAGATGCCCCACGCCTTCTCCATGCTCGGGGTCCTGACCGTTGGCGATATACACGCGGTCGTCCACGATGACCGGTGTGCCAATCAGCTCGTTGCGCGTCCGGGGCCAGACCGACTCCTTGGGGTTCGAGTCGAATTCCCAGAGCTTCTTGCCGGTGGCTGCCTCGTACCCGCGTACCCAGCCGTCGCCCTGAGCCGACACGACCTGCACGACGCCGCCGATGGTCCCTACCGACGGTGTCGACCACTGACCGTGAAGAATTCGATCTTCGACCGAGTTGTCCTCCCAGACCAGTTTTCCAGTGTCCTTGTTGAGCGCGATGATCGCCGGCGCTCGCGGGGATGGAATATTGACGTGACTTTCGTCCTGCCCGTTCGACGTGCTGACGAAAATCAAATCGCCCCAGATCACCGGCGACGAGTTCGAGAGGTTGTGCGGATAGGAGCCAACCTCTTCCATCATGTCGAACGTCCAGATCACGTCGGCATCGAACTGTCCCGTGAGCTTTTCGTCTTTGACGTCGCCGTCGTTTTCTTTGTCGCGGAACCCCTGGATATCGAGGCAGAGCACGACCCCGCGATTGCTCGTGTAGTACAGACGCTCACCGACGACGAGCGGTGAAGACGCGATTCCCTGGAAGGGCCAGTCGTTCGCACGCCCCGACTCGAGCTTTGGATGGGTTTGCTGCCACAGAAATTCGCCGTCCGATTCGCGAAACGCCATGAGGACGCCGCGATCGCCCGGCTGCTTCGGATCTCTCATGAGCTCGTTGTTGGTACCAACGAACACCATACCCCCGGCAACCACAGGGTTGCCGTAGCTCTGCGATCCGAGCTGCGCCACCCACTTGACGTTCTTTTTGGTCTTGACGTCCCACTCGCCTGGCATCCCCTTGGCCTGCGACACCATGTTGCGATCGGGAGTGCCGCCCCACATGGGCCAGTCACCGCTGCCAGGCTCGGAGGCGACGAGTCGAGTGACGGTAATACCGGCGGCGACGGACGCAAGCAAGGTTGCGAACACGGCCAGCGCGGCTGGGAATGGAAGTGGATTTATACGCATGATGAGAGCTCGCACGAGAACAATCTTACGTTGTTGATTCTCTGTGTCCTCTGTGACCTCTGTGGTGAACTCGAGTCACTGATTCTTGGTCAGCGCAAAGTTATCCAGGGACGCACCGAACTGGGCATCGAGGAAGAGGCCCGGGGCCCCTTGTTGGTTTCCGATCGGATCGACCTTGTCAATCATCCAGGCTTGCGGTTCCATCTCGCCGACGGGCCAGGCTTTGCCGAGCGCGCGGACTTTTCCATCGGCGGTGTTCTCGACTCTCAGCTTCAGTCGGTACCACGTATCAGCCTTCCATGCGAACGGGACCGTCACCGTCCGCGCCGTTTCGGGCTCCCACGGCTCGAGCTTCAGACGCTGCGAGTTGCCATAGAGCACGAGCGAATACCGCTGCACCGTGATCCCGACATCGCCCATCTGGCGCCGGGCCGTGGCCGCGCGCACGTCGGCCTCGAACGTGTAGTTCGCCCAGTCGGTTGGCCCGATGAACACCCGCGCACGCTTGAAAATGGTGTTGTCGGCCGCCTTCTGCAGGACCTTCTGCCCGTCCAGGGTGACGACGGAAAATTTTCCCGCGACGGCGTTGACCCAGCCGGGCGGTACCGCGCCGTCGGCATAGGAATCGAACGTTTCCTTCCACGGCAGCGGATGCACGACGCGGGCCCGCGCCTGACCAGTCAGCCCGCCGACGGCGGCTTTGATCAAGCCCGCCTGTTCGATCGGCTCGTTCGCAACCGTGAATGCGCCGTCAGCAACGTTACCCTTGAGCCCTTCGAGAGACCACGTGGCCTTGTCCTCTCGAATGAAGCGCCCCTTGTCGTCGAAAAGACGCGCGCGCAGCTTCACCGTCTGGCCGGGGGTCAGGACGAGCTCGGTGGGAACGACCTGAACATGGGCCGGCATGCCTTCACCCTTGCCGGCGGGCTGATCGACCGCAAAGCCGGTGAGCGCTTTCGCCTGCTTCGGGCCAATGGCGTACACCGCATCGCTCGACACGAAGAAAATGCGCCCGCGCGAAATGGCCACGCCGCCCAGAATCTGCTCCGCGGTCCCCTCCGAACCGCAACAGCTGTTGGTGCTGTTGGGCAGTTCCACCTTGTTCAGGATCTCCGCGCGCTCGGCGCCCGGCCGGACGATGAAGAACTCGCCACCTTCCGTGCCGACGTAAATCTTTCCATCGGCCAGCACGGCGGGGGCCTTCTGCCCGGTGGCGAGTGGTAATGACCACAACGCCTTGCCGGTTGCAAGGTCGAACGCCGATAGCGTCGAGCCATTGTCAATCTGGTACACGCGCGTCCCATCGCTTACCGGTGACGATACCCGAACTCGGTGCCCTTGTTCGCCCACGTCGGGGCCTTGATGGTCCCGGATTGGGAGCCGTCGATGGCAGCAATCAACCCCATCTGATTGGTGTCGAGGTTCTCATCGCCATGCGAGACGATGACCGAATTACCGTTGACCACGACGCCCGTGTTGATCGCACGTTTAGCCGCCACGAAGCTCCAGACGCGTTCACCCGTCTGCGGCTTGATTGCGTGGACCGCGCCATCGCCAAGACCGGCAATGAGCAGCCGCATGCCATTAATCGTTGCGATGAGGGGCGCGGCATACGCCGTATCGTACGGACGTCCGCCAGGGTTGGCGACGTACACGACCTCTCCCGTCCGCTTGTCGAGTGCGATGAACCGGTGCGCGCGGTTGGCCTCGGTGCCCCAGTTGGAGACGGCTGCGCTGACGATGACGAGGTCGCCATCGACGAGAGGCGACATCGTGCGTCCCCCGTGGGTTGTAAAGGCCGCAAATTCTTCCCCAAACGAGCGCTGCCAGAGCAGCTTGCCATCGCGGCTGAGCGCAATGACCTGGGCACCGCCGCTCAGGGCGTAGACGTTTCCGGTCTCTGGATCGGCGGCCGGAGATGCCCATCCGACGCGATGGGCCGGCACGTCACTTTGAAACAGGTTGAACCTGTATTCCCAGATCAGCTTTCCGGTGTCCGCATCGAGCGCCATGACGCGCTCCTGCAGTTCGGCGCCTCGTCCGGAAGGGTTTTGGATGTAGACACGGTTGCCCATGACGATGGGAGCAGAGCGCCCACCGTATGGAACCCGCCACAGAAAATTTTCGCCGTTGGGCGCCCACTTGTCGACGAGTCCGGTTTCTGGGGACACGCCGTCACGGCTCGGGCCCCGCATTTCGGGCCAGTCGCCCAGCGCCACCCGTCGCGGACTCTGCGCCGAGATCGCGACCCCGAAACCCAGCAGGACGGTTCCAAGGAAAAGCTTCTTCAGCATACGTACCTCTCCCTATTCTATCCGCCTGCTTCACTTAAAACGTCAATCCGGCGCTGATCCCGAAGGTTCGAGGTCTGCCGCTCTCACCAACATATCCAGACGGCGCAAAGCCCGGATACGCGAAGGCAATCGGGATGTACTGGGTATCGAAGGCGTTTCTCACCCACGCTTCCGCAAACACGAACCGGCCCCGAACGCCTCCCCGAAAATTGGCAAGCGAATACGCATCCTGCCCAACGTTGTTCCCATCGTCATACTGGAAGGCACCGTAGAACACCACTTCAGCACGTCCGTACAATGTGGCTGCCGGGGTCAGGACGTGCGAAAGCTGCGTTCCCAGTGTGGCGGTGTAGTCTGGCGTGTTCGGCAGCTCGTTGCCAGAGATGTCACCGTTGATTGACGAACTCCCGTCCTTGAAGCGCCCGTGCGTATAGCCAAACGCTCCGAAAAAGTCCAACCCTGTCTGCGGTCGTGCCGTGACTTCCACCTCGAAGCCACCGCTTCGAGCATCGCCGACGTTGGCGATATAGAACTGGGCTGGCACGAACGGGTTGGGGAGGTTCAGCTGCAGGTCGGTCCAGTCAATGTAGAAGGCCGCAACGTTCGTCGACAGCCGACCCCCGGCCCATGTCGTTTTCAGGCCTCCCTCGAAATGCCACGTGTGTTCCTCACCGTAGGATTCACTCCCGGCGGGCGACGCCGGGTTGAACCCGCCAGCCTTGAACCCGCCTCCAAACGTCCCGTACACCATTCTGTCGGGTTGAAGGCGGAAGGTCATGGCCGCCTGGGGAGAGACATTCGAGAAGTCCCGCTCGGCGTTCACGACGTTGGCCGGCGCGAAGGGCAGGGGCGGAACCACGAATGTGTTGAGCGCGGCCTGCTTGTTCTCGTAGTCCACCCGGGCACCAGCCGAGAGGTCGAGCCGATCATTCAGCGTCGTCGTCGCCTGACCGTACACCCCCAACCCCCAGTCGTCGAGTGCGGACTGCGGGGAATGCGATTCGAACGAAAACGGGAGAAACGCTGGCGGCACGAACGGACTGAAAGTGTTGATCGCATCCTGATTGTAGTTCTGCGTAAAGAAGAAGAGGCCACTCTGCCATTTGAGCGAGGCGCGATCCGACAGCCTTATGCGAGCGTTTGCCGCAGACGCCAGACGAACTTCCTGCGTGAACTGGAACGCATCTTCCGTGTTGTCCCGCGTCGCGAACGGGAACGGCGTGTAGTCGAGGTCGGTCAGGTCCTGGGTCTTCCAATTGACGAAGCCGGTCGTCGAAGAAAAGGAAATCTTTTGTCCCTCACGGCGCGTCAACACCGTCGTGCCGAACACGTCGCGGTTGGTTTCTCCTTCGAAGTCGCGCGCAGCGTGAAAAGGGTTCTGCCTCAGCGCATCGAGATCGTTCAGTGCATAGTCGCCATCCCGCGCGCGTTCGCCGGTGATGATGAGCCGTGCTTCCCAGATGCTCGATGGTGTCCAGAGCAGCTGACCTTTTCCGGAAAAAGCTGAGCGGTGATCGAGATCGTTGCCCGTGACATCGTTGATCGTGTAGCCATCGCGGCTTTCGTGTCCCAGGCTGACCGCCAGGCCGAGGCGGCCGACCACCAGCGGTCCGGAGACGCCGCCGCGAATTTCACGAGCGCCGTAATTCCCAAACGGCACCGACAGGCTTCCGTTCCAGTCCATCAACGACGGCCGGATGCTCGTGATATTGACGAGACCCCCCAGGCTGTTCCGCCCGAAGAGCGCGCTTTGAGGCCCCCGCACGAATTCAATTTGATCTTCGTGAAGCAGGTCGAGGCTCGAGGTATTGGTGTTGAGCTGCGGAACGCCGTCGTAATAGGTCGTGATCCCGGGGTTTGCCGGGCTGGAGCCGATACCACGGAAATTTGCGTTGCTAATCTTTCGAGCGGTCAGCTCCGAGAAAAACGTATTGGGCGCGTAGATGGCTGCGTCGCTGACGAACGTAATGCCGGCGTCGGTGAGAGTCCGACCCGAAACAGGAGTCAGGCTCACCGGAAGCGTCTTCGCATCTGCCGGTTCTTTCTGGGCCGTGACGATGACGGTCGGGAGCACGATTGGCCCAATGGGCTGCTGACCTGTCTGTGCTCCCGGGGAAGGTTGAGAACCACCCGGCGTTTGTCCGGCGGCAGATACCGTTGTCAGGATCAAGGCCGCGGTGCACAAGCGAAGAATTCGTCCACGGGCAGACGTAAAGGACGAAAGCATTTGCGCTCCACTCGTCATGATTATTGAGCCTCGAAGGAGGAAGCCGACCAGGGCGTCGTGTATTCTAGCATTGGCACGAAGGTGGAGGTCGTAATGCATAGATGCTTTTCTGCCGTAGCGGCACTGGGACTCACCATCGTTTTGACGATGTCCATCAGTGGACAGTCCGGTGCCGGCGTGGACTGGCCGCAGTGGCGTGGCCCCGATCGTACAGGCATATCACGAGAGACAGGACTCCTGAAGCAGTGGCCGCCTTCCGGTCCGTCGCTCGTGTGGTCGAGCTCGAATCTCGGGGCGGGTTTCGGGTCGGTTGCCGTAGCGGGCGATCATGTGTTCGTCCAGGGACTGCGTGGGAGGGACAGCATCCTGTCGGTGCTGAATCGCGCCGACGGCAAAAGCCTGTGGTCGAAGACTATCGGACCTGGCGCCGAAAACGATCGTGGATCCGGACCACGCGGCACGCCAACCGTCGATGGCGATCGGGTGTACGTTCTCACTGAAACGGGCGAGCTCGTGTGCCTTCGCATTCAGGATGCAGCCATTCTTTGGCGGCGGAACATTCTCAAGGACTTCAGCGGCCGGAACATCAACTGGCTGCTGAGCGAGTCGCCCCTCATCGATGGCAGCAACGTCATCGTGAGCCCCGGTGGGCGCAATGCCGGCGTCGTCGCGCTGGACAAGATGTCGGGGAAGACCGTCTGGACAAGCAAAGAACTCAGCGACGAAGCCGGCTATGCGTCGGCGATCGTCGCCGACGTTCACGGAGTGCGAACGGTCATGACGTTGACGTCGGAGGCTGGTATCGGCGTCCGGGCGTCAGACGGCAAACTCATGTGGAGCCACCGGGCCGTTGCCAATTCGACTGCCAACATCACGACGCCAGTTTTTCACGACAACAAGGTCTTCTACAGTTCCGCGTACGGCACGGGAGGCGCGCTGCTCGGACTTCAGGCGCAGGGTGGAGAGATCAAAGCCCAGGAGATCTATTTCACGCGCGACATGCAGAACCATCACGGGGGAATCGTACTGGTCAACGGATATCTGTACGGATTCAACAACGCCATTCTGACATGTCTGGAATTCTCCACCGGCAAGCTCATGTGGCGCCACCGCAGTGTCGGCAAAGGCTCGCTGGCGTATGCGGATGGCCATCTGTACTTGTTCAGCGAGGACAACGTGGTCGGACTTGCTGAAGCGACGCCGACGGGATACCGCGAGAAGGGTCGCTTCGAGATCTCCGATACCGGTCTTTCGAGCTGGGCCCACCCGGTTGTCAGCGGCGGCCGGCTCTACATCCGCAACCAGGGCACGCTGATGTCCTACGACATCCGGGCCCGCTGATGCACCCGCCCTACGCCCCTCTGTCTTCCACTTTTCACACATCTGCGTCGGAAGTGCGGGAAGTTGTTGTATAGTCGGCAGGTTGTACTTAACGCCTAGAGAACGGAGGGACACTTGATGACGCTATTTCCACGTTACGAGAACTCCAGCGATGAGTTTCTCGGAAGCTCTGACGCGGCCACCCGCGCGCTTTCCGTGACTGCGGTGGAGACTGGTTTCGTGGAAGACGTCTACGAAAAACTTGCGTCCGTGTACGACTACACGTTCGGACCGACGCTCCATCCCGGTCGACTGACCGCGATTCAGCGCCTGGGTATCGCGCGCGGAGACGAACTTCTTGAAGTGGGCGTCGGGACCGGCATCAACGTCCCGCTCTATCCCACCACGTGTCAGATCACGGGCGTCGACCTGTCGGACTCGATGCTCGAGAAGGCGCGCACTCGAATCGCTCGTCATGGCGTCCGCAACGTCAGGTTGCTGCAGATGGATGCTGCGGAGCTCAAGTTTCCCGACAACAGCTTTGATATCGTGTACGCCCCGTACGTCATCAGTGTCGTGCCCGATCCCGTTCAGGTGGTGTCCGAGATGCGCCGTGTGTGCCGTCCCGGTGGCCGTTTCATTCTGTTAAATCATTTTCGCAGCACCAACTGGTTGCTGGCGCGGATCGAGCGGATCATCTCGCCGATGACCGTGCACATCGGGTTCAAGGCAGATTTGGACCTGCCCGCCTTTCTCACTCAGGCCGCGCTCAGGCCGCAATCCATTGAAAGAGTCAACGTTCCGCGAATCTGGTCCCTCGTGACGTGTGTGAAGGACTGAAACAGTTTTCAGTTTTCAGTTAAGGCTCAACGCAGAGGTCGCAGGGATCGCTGAGGCCGCAGAGGACTGGATCTAAGAGTTCCCTGTGCACTCCGCGCCCTCGGCGTCCTCAGTGTTGAAATATTCGCAAGATCTCAGTTACGGCATTACCTTCAGGATCATCTCCGCGGCAACGCGAGCCCCATCGGTTCCCGGTTGTTCGGCGGGCGCGGGGGCAGCACCGAGTTCGGTCAGGTACGGCTCCCACTGGCCGGCGAGCAGTGCGTCCTGCGGAATGAACTGCGATCGCGCGTAGCGCCGCATTCCGGAAACCAGGACGTCGTATTCCGCAAAGCGCCCGCGACTCGTGTACAGGATGGCCGTGTCGTTTGCAATGCACTCGGAGACGATGCCGTACCCCGGCTTCGTCACAACGATGTCGACGGCACGCACGAGATCCTGATACTGGCCACCCAACCGTCTGAGGTCTGTCTCGGCTATCTGGACGACGTTGGGTAACCGGCCGCCGCCAGAAGCCGCCTCGCGCCAGAGATCGACACCGCTCGCATCGTTTGTAATCACGAGCAAGTTGCCGGCCAGCCCTTCGGGCGTGGCTGCGTTCAGTCCGCGCAGGCCGTACCCTCCAAACGACAGCAGCACGAGCTGAGAATCGGGCAGACCAAGCAACCGGCGGCTGGCCGCGCGGGTGTGGGCCGAGCGGCGTGCGATGAGCGGGATGTCGCGGAGGATGTGGTCCAGTCCGGCAAATCCACCATGCATGGGCAGGCGTAAGGCGAGTGACGCCTGCGCGTACGCACGACGAATCGTTGGAACGAGATGCGGATGTCGCGACACCTCGGGGAAGTCCTCGTAAATCCAATCCCACGTGAAGTTGCCAACGGCAACCGACGGGATTCCAACCGACGCGGCTGCGGCAAACGCCAGTGGGGGAATGTCACCAAGTACGAGCCTCGCACCCAGGCCACGAAGGAATGCAGCCTCCTGCGAAACCGCCGCATCGAAGGCGGCGTAAAACTCCGCTGCGCGACCGACGCTCGCCCCCTCGTCTGCGTGCAGACTGTCGGTTTGAATCAGGCCCGTGTCGCATTCAATCGTCCGGAAGTCGACGGCGTTGTCCAGCGACCGTTCGAACAACCACCGAGGCACCTCGGTGCACACGGTGATCCGCAAATCCGGGACGAGCTCGCGGAGTGCGCGGATGATCTCGATGTCGCGCGTGGCGTGACCGAAACCGTGGCCTGAAATGTAAAAGACAAGTCTCAAGGCTCACATCTCAGCCTTCAGACTTGAGACTTGACCTGTTCAGGTAAAGCCACCTTCAACACTTCTTCGAGCGTCTCGGCAGGGACGAACGTGAGGTCGTCACGGACTTCCTTGGGCAGCTCCGCGAGGTCTGGTGTGTTCATGGCCGGGAGGATGAACGTCTTCACACCCTGACGGCGCGCGGCAAGCGCCTTCTCGCGAATGCCGCCGACAGGCAGCACGAGCCCGCTGAGCGTGATTTCGCCGGTCATGGCCACGTCCGGACGTACGGGTTCGTTGCGTACCGCTGACAGGATGGCGGTGGCCATCGTGACTCCCGCCGACGGTCCGTCCTTGGGAATTGCGCCAGCGGGCACGTGGACGTGGAGATCTTTGTGGTCGAGAAAGTCCGGCGCGATGCCGAGCTGGCTGGCATTCGATCGGATGTGGCTGACCGCAGCGCGTGCCGATTCCTGCATGACGCTGCCAAGCTGCCCCGTCAGGATGATGTTCTGGCTGCCACCCGGCATGAGCGTCGCCTCGATATAGAGGACGTCGCCTCCGGTTTCGGTCCACGCAACGCCAGTTGCGACGCCCGGGCGAGAGGTCCGGAATGCCACCTCGCGTTTGAAGCGGGGGGGTCCCAGAAAATCGGGCAGCTGTTCCGAGTCGATGACCTCGGGTGGAGCCGGCTCATTGGCGGGACGACTGGCCACGCGAGCGGCCACCTTGCGGGCGATCGTGCCGAGCTGTCGCTCGAGGTTGCGCACGCCCGCCTCGCGTGTGTAGTCGGAAATGACTTCCCCGAGCGCCTTGTCGGTGAGCTCGAATGCAGTTGGCTGGAGACCATGCTCGGTGATCTGGCGGGGCAAAAGGTACCGTCGAGCGATATGCATCTTTTCTTCTTCGGTATAGCCGGACAGCGAAATGATCTCCATGCGATCGAGCAGCGCCGGATGGATCGTGCCGAGCTGATTGGCGGTGGCAATGAACAGCACGCGCGACAAATCGAACGGCACCTCGAGGTAGTGGTCGCGAAAGCTGTTGTTCTGCGCGGGGTCGAGCACTTCGAGCAGCGCTGCCGCGGGATCGCCCTGATAGCCGATGCTCAGCTTGTCGATTTCGTCGAGCATGAAGACCGGGTTGGCCGAGCCGCCCTGCTTCAGCGCCTGCACGATGCGGCCCGGCATCGATCCGATATATGTGCGCCGATGCCCGCGGATCTCGGCCTCGTCTCGGATGCCGCCAAGTGAGATGCGCACGAACTTCCGGTTCATCGCCCGCGCAATCGACTGCCCCAGCGACGTCTTGCCGACGCCGGGCGGGCCGACAAAACAAAGGATCGGCCCCTTCATGTCGCCCTTCAGCTTCCGGACGGCGAGATATTCGACGATGCGTTCCTTGACCTTGTCGAGGTCGTAGTGATCCTCATCGAGGGTTCGCCGCGCTTCGACCGGATCGATCCGATCCTCGGTCGTCACCGACCAGGGGACCTCGAGCAGCCACTCCACGTACGTGCGGATCATTTGCGATTCGGGCGAGGCAGGGCCCATGCGCTGGATGCGGTCGATCTCACGCATGGCCACGGCGGCCACTTCTTCCGGAAGCTTCGCCTCCTCGACGCGCTTTCGCAGATCGGCGCCGTCGGGCCGTTCCCCTTCGCCCAGCTCTTCCTGAATGGCTTTGAGCTGCTGTCGCAGATAGTACTGGCGCTGTGCGTCGGTCATCTCCTGCTGCGCCTGGGATTCGATCTTGCTTTTCAACTCGAGAAGCGAGATCTCCCGTGAGAGCGCGGCGGCGACGATGGTCAACTTGGCGGTGAGGTCGTCTGTTTCGAGAAGGCGCTGTTTCTCGTCGGCCTTGATGTCGAGCATGCTCGCCAGCAGATAGCCGAGGCGAAGCGGATCCTCGATCGCCATGACGGCGCCCCTGAGCTCCTGCAACCCATCGGAATGCGAGATGGCGCGCTCGATGAGCTCGTGCAGCCGCCGCATGTGGGCGTCGACTTCGAGCGTTCGCTCACTCTTGTCGGGAATCGCTTCGATGGTGGCCTGCAGCGACAGGTCGTTGCGCGTCATGGTTTTCGCGCGGGCGCGGACCACACCTTCGACCAGCACGTTGACGCCGTTCGGCGTTTTCGCCATCTGCCGGATGACGCCGACCGTTCCCACGCGTCGGAGGTCCGACGGCTGCGGATCGTCGACGTCGCCTTCCTGCAGCACGAGAAAGATCATGCGGTTCGACGCCAGTGCGCGATTGATGCTTTCAACCGACACCGGGCGATTGACAGACAGCGGCGCGAGCGTCAGCGGAAAGGCAACGGTCTGCCGGATCGGCAACACCGGCAGATCGGTGGGGATGGGCGGCGTCGGTTGAGATTCAGTCATAACGAGAGTCAAGCCTGAAGTCTGAAGTCTGAAGGCTGAAGGCTCAAGTTAGGCCAATTGTCTTTGAGACTTCAGACTTCAGACTTCAGACTTGAGACTTTCAATTCTGGTCGCGTTGCGTGAAGACCAGTGATTGATGCGACGGGATTTCGAACCGTTTGCCGCACGCTTTGCACGTCAACAGGTCATCCATTCGCACCATGTGATCGCGTACTTTCCCGAACAACGCGCGATCCCGTTCGTTCGCACCGGGCGGCAGGCGATCCTTCTTGGTTCGCCGCACCCAGCGAACGTCATACTCGTTGCGGCGCTTGCAGCGCGGGCAGGTAAAGTTCGCCGGCAGGGTTTCCGACCGTTCGATGAAAAAGTCCCGTTCTTCCATGAGTTGATAATAGCAGTAGCCATCAGCCATCAGCCATCAGCTCTTCACACGTAACGTCCGGCTTCAGTACCTTTGACCCTTGACCTTTGACCTTTGACTTTTCTTTCAATACACAAAAGGGAGCAGTCTCCATTTCACGGTTTGCATGTAGCGCCGATATCCGTCGCCGAGCGATGCGCAGAGCGACCGCTCTTCCCACGGGATGGCCATCAGGATGTACCCGGAACTGACAAGAGCGAAGGTCAGGCGATCCACGGTCATATTCGGCGAACCGAAGACGAACATCATCCAGCCGGCATATAAGGGGTGGCGCACCCAGCGATACGGGCCGACGATTTCGACCCGGGATTGGCGCGGCCACCCGAGTGCCTGGCGGATTCCGGCGAGATCGAGCACGTCCAGCACCGCCGCGGCGCGGAAGGTCAACAGCAGCCCCAGCACCTGCACGCTGCGAATCGTCAGCCCCAACCACCCCGTAACGTGATAGATCTCACCGCCTGGGACGGGCCTCCACAGAAGACACACGAGTGCAAACAGCAGGCTGGCAATCCAGACGTAGGCTGAGCGTTCGAGCGACGGCGAGAGCCAGCGGGCGAGCTGCTGCTTCACTCGGTCGCGTGCGAAGAAGCTGTGGTGAGCGGCGAAGGCGCCAAACAGCAGAACGTCAATGCCGAGATGCCGCGCGAACGCCTCGCGGGGAGCTTCGCGATGTCCGAGCACCGCGTAGTAGAAGAATACAAACCAGGCGAGTGAGCCGACGAACGCCGCGCCGCCGCCCCATGCGAACACGCGTACGGCCGAGCTTGGAAGTCGCGGGCTCGTCGACATGGTTGCGCGTATTATAGGTGGCTACAAACATGCGCATCGCCATCACCGGGATCGGTGTGGTGTCGCCCTTCGGGATTGGTCGCGAACGATTCTGGCAGGCCGTCAGCCGCGGATGCAGCGGCACGCGTGCGATTACGGACTTCGACGCGTCCGGAATGCCGTGCCGCGTGGCGGCGCCTGTGCCTCCTGTCACGTCAGCAGACATCCCCACGATCGAAGGAGACGATAACGGACAGTCGCGTGCCGATCCGCGCCGGTACTCACGCGCCGCGCTCATTGGTGTGATTGCCGCGCGCGAAGCGTGGGCCGATGCCGGCCTGCGCGTCGAGGAGCCGGACGCTGGCGTCGTCATCGGCACCGGCGGCGGAGGTGTCGACGTCGGGGAGCGTCAGTACCGAAGATTTTTTTCTCAACGGTGGAAAGCACGTCACGCCGTACGCCATCGCGTTGGGGATCGTCGGCATGATCTCGAGCGAGTTGTCGATCTCGCTGCGGCTGCACGGCGTGAGCCATGTGTTGTCGACGGGTTGTACGAGCTCGACCGATGCCATTGGCTATGCCTGCTCGCTCCTGCGCAGCGGCGAGGCCGAAGTGCTCCTCTCGGGGGGTGTCGACGCCCCTGTCACGCCCGGAATGATCTTTGGCTTCTCGAGAATGCGCGCGGTTTCCACACGTTACAACGACACGCCGGCACGTGCGTCGCGGCCGTTCGACCGCGGCCGCGACGGCTTCGTGCTTGGAGAAGGCGCGTGGATGCTGGTGCTCGAGCGCGAGGAGCGCGCGCGGGCGCGTGGGGCCAACGTGTACGCCCGCATCGAAGGCTACGGATCGACGTGCGACGCGTACCACCGCGTTCAGATGGCAGCCGATGGGGAACAGATTCTTCGCGCCATGACGCTGGCCGTCGATCGGTCGCGGGCCGCCATCGAGGAAATCGACTACGTGAACTTCCACGGCACCTCGACGCTGTTGAACGACGCCGTGGAGGCGCGATGCGTCCGTCAGTTTCTCGGATCGCGCGCCGATCTCGTCCCCGGCTCGTCGATCAAGTCGATGATTGGACATCCACAGGGGGCGAGCGGGGCAGCGGGTGTTGCGACCACCGCGCTGGCGTTGTCGCGGAGCTTTCTCCCGCCGACGATCAATCTGCTCGAACCCGACCCGGAGTGCGACCTCGATTTCATCCCGAACGTCGGCCGCCCTGCGTCGCCGCGCCGCGCCCTGTGCAACTGCCTGGGTTTTGGATCGAAAAACAGCGCGCTTCTATTGAGCGACAGTAGACTTTAGCGGCTGCTGAACAGCGCAGCCGACCTTCAGTCTCGAGTTTTAAGTTCTCACTTCTCAGTTTTTATGTGGGACGTCCTCGTTGCCGGTGCCGGGCCGGCGGGATCGATTGCGGCCACACTTCTTGCGCGCGCAGGGGCTCGTGTGCTGCTCGTCGATCGTGCCCGGTTTCCGCGCGACAAACTGTGCGGCGACAACCTCAACCCGGGAACCCTGGCGCTGCTCGACCGATTGAACCTGTCGACGTGGAAGAACACGCTGGGAATGCCCATTGAAGGCATGCTCGTGACGGGGCCAGGAGGTGTGCGGGTCGAGGGTCGCTATCCGACGGGCTTTGTTGGGCGTTCCATCACGCGGCGGGAATTGGATTTCGCGCTGGTCACCGAAGCTGTTCGTGCCGGGGCTCAGGTCGAGGACGGCGTGGCCGTGCGTCGCGTGAGTATCGAGACAGACAGCCGCGATGGGTCGAACCATGCCCGAGGGCTCGTGGTCTCGTCGCGTCGCGGCGACACGACGCTTTCCGCGTCGGTGGTGATTGCCGCGGACGGTCGCCGATCGGCGGTCGCCTTTGGTCTTGGCCTGGCGCGCCATCCCGAACGACCGCGCCGGTGGGCGGTCGGCGTGTACTTTGACGGGGTGTCGGGCATGTCGACGCTGGGTGAGATGCACATCAGATCGGGCGAGTATATCGGCGTGGCGCCGGTTAGTGGCGGCGTGACCAATGCCTGTCTGGTGGCGTCTGCAACGACCATCGGCCGGTCGCGGGATCCGGAAGCGGTGCTACGGGGAGCCCTGGGTCGGGACCCGATGCTGCGGGACCGTTTTGCTCGGGCGAACCTCATCGTTCGCCCGACCGTGCTCGGGCCGCTTGCCGTCGAGGTCGACACGCCTGCCATTGCTGGTCTGCTGCTCGCGGGGGATGCTGCGGGTTTTATCGATCCCATGACGGGCGACGGATTACGATTTGCAGTGCGCGGTGCCGAGCTCGCGGCCGAGACCGCGCTGGAAATCCTGGCCACCGGGCGACCCGACGCGCACTTTGCTCTTGCCCGGCGCCGCCGGCAGGCGTTCGCCTCGAAGTGGCGCTTCAATCGTGTGCTTCGACGCATTGTCGACATGCCTGCCGCGGTAGGTGCTGCGGCGATTGGCGCATCGCTCGCGCCGTCAGTCCTCCGATCGGTCATTCGAACGGCCGGAGATTGCGAGATCTCACGCTCGTAGAGGCGGGTCTTCCGCCTTCGCTGAAGCTCCGGCGGACCGCCGTAGCCTTGGCGGAGGCTGGTCAGACCCGCCGGCAAGGCTCGCGCGTTCCGACATGACTCCCTCGATTCCCGTCATCGCCGCCGTGGTCGCGATTGCGATGATCATCGAAGCATGGCTGTCGCGGATGCATGAGCGTGCGCTGCGAGCCGCCGGAGCGGTGGAACCGCCGGGCGATGTGTATGCGGTGATGCAGGTGGTGTATCCGGGCTGCTTTGTCTTGATGCTCGCCGAAGCCTGGTGGCGCGGGGCTTCGGGCGCGCTCCTTGTTCCCGGTGCCATCGTGTTCGCGATCGCCAAGCTGCTCAAGTGGTGGGCCATCACATCGCTCGGGACCCGCTGGACGTTTCGCGTGCTCGTCCCGATGGGTGCGCCGCTCGTCGACCGCGGCCCTTATCGCTGGATCCGTCACCCGAACTATGTGGCCGTCTTCGGCGAGCTTGTCAGCGCCGCGATGATGCTGGGAACCCCCTGGAGCGGGACGCTGGCCACGGTCGTGTTCGGCACTCTCATGTGGAGACGAATCGAGATCGAAGAGAAGGCGCTCGGGATTTCACAAAAGTCTGAAGTCTGAAGTCAGAAGTCTGAACAAAAGTCAGAAGGGGGGAATTCAGAATCGGTCACTCCGTCTTCAGACTTCAGACTTCTAACTTCAGACTTCTTGTATCCTCTCCAGTCAACATTGAAGGATGTAACCAGCTCCGATTCTTCGTCTCTCCCCGCATGGGCCCGGGCGGCCGATATCCTCGCGCTCTTGCTCATTGGCATTGGCCTGCTGCTTGCCGTCTTCGGGGGCATCAGGTGGCGCTTCCTCGGTGTTCGTCTGTCGTTGACTGAACCGTGGCGAGTGCTCATCTGGGCTCTCGTCATCCTCGTCGTTCGCCATCTGCTGGTTCGCCAGCAGCCGATTTATCGCCGCCTCCTCGACGCCGCACGCGCAGGTGTGCGATCCAGCCTATTCGGGGTCCTGTGGCCGATCTTCGTTGGCACGCGGTTGCCAATTCTGCTGGTCGGTTACTTTGCGGTCGTGACCATTGGCTACAAGGTGCCCGAGCCGCCGAATCGCATCTCCAGCAATGAGTTCCTCAATCTGCCCTCGCGATGGGATGCCAGCTGGTACGCAGGGATTGCGACGTACGGCTACACGTGGAATGCCCGCGGGCAGCAGCGCGATCAGCAGAGCATCGTGTTTTTTCCGGCCTATCCGCTCCTGGTTCGGTTCGTCGGACGTCTGCTTGGGGGTCGTTATGTCCTCGCAGGGATGGTGATCAGCTTCGTCATGTTCACCGTGGCGCTGATTTACCTGTACGGGCTCGCCCGCCAATGGCTCGATCACGAGCAGACGGTCAGCGCGCTCTGGCTGCTTGCGGCATATCCCTTTGCGCTCTTTTACAGCGCGGTCTACACCGAGTCCCTCTATTTATGCGCAGCCGTTGCCGCGTTTTTCCATTTCCATCGGGGAGAGCTCCTCAAGGCCAGCATCTGGGGTCTGCTCGTGGGTCTGACACGTCCCAACGGCTGCTTTCTGAGCGTGCCTCTTGGAATTCTGGCGCTCGACCACATGTTCGTCCGCGGCGGCGGGCTCGTGCCTGCCGGAGCGTGGCATCGCATGCTGCACGGCAACATGATTAGTGGCCAGTGGCCGGTGGCCGGTGGTCAGTCGCCAACCGCAGATGGTCAGTTGCCAGCCACCTCTCACCCCCGACCCCTCGCCGCTGTCCTTGCTGCGGCGATGCCCGGGATCGGAATGTTGCTGTATTCGCTGTTCGTGTATCAGCTGACGGGTGACGCGTTTGCCTGGGCGAAGGGACATCTCGCATGGGGGCGCGAATACGGCGGGCTGTCGAATCTCTTCGTCAATAGTTACGTCTACGTGTCGTACTTCGGGCTGTACGCGTATACCTCCTCGATTCCCTTGGACGTCATGAATGCGGCGCCGGCCTTGTTCGTGTTTTCAATGACGTGGCTGGTCTTCAGGAGGTTTGGATTGCCGTATGCCGTGTTCCTGCTGATCAATCTGGTGCCGCCAATCCTCGCTGGGGGGTTCCTGTCGGTCGGTCGCTTCACGTCGGTGCTGTTCCCCGCGTTTCTTGCGCTCGCGCTCCTCGTGTCCGTCCGCGTCCGTCCTGCGTGGATTGCGGCTTTTGGGATGGGACAGGCGCTCAATGCGACCCTCTTTTTTACATGGCGGGAGCTCTTCTAACCGCCGATAAGCGCGGATCACTCCCGGATGAACGGGACGCGGATCTACGCGGATTCTCTACCTTCAGACGGGACGCGGATCAACGCGGATTTCTCTAAACTCAAACGGGACGCAGATCGGCGCGGATTTCCACAACCGAACACGGGACGCGGACGCGGATTCTCTAAACTCCAGACATCTACGCGGATCCTCGCGGATCACGATCACGGCGAACGGGACGCGGATCTGCGCGGATGCTCGCGGATCACGATCAAGGAACGGGACGCGGATCTACGCGGATGCTCGCCGCTCACGACTAAGGCACGGGACTCGGCCAGGAAATGCAGAACCTGCGATATACGCCGTCGCCCCGCGGTTCAGGATCTGCAAGCCTCTTGTGACACGTGCCCTATATTTGGCCTGTAGATTGGCTCACAAGTTGCTTTGCCCTTGGTCATGCTCCCCGAGACGTCGAACTCACCGCTGCTGGCCGCAAGCATCAGCCACACGGTCATCGGCGCCTTTTTCGACACGTACAACGATCTGGGGCCGGGGTTTCCGGAATTCGTTGCGCGACGAGCGCTGGCGATCACGATTCGCGAACGCGGGCTAGCCGTGCGTGAAGAATTGGAGCTGCCGGTCTGGTTTCATGGTCAACAGATCGCGAAGTTCAGGGCCGATCTTCTGGTTGCCGATACGCTCATCGTTGAAGTAAAGACGAGTCTGGCAATTGACCCGTTCCACGCCGCCCAGGTTCTGCACTACCTGAAGGCGACCGACTTGGAGGTTGGGCTGCTCGTCAACTTCGGTCGAGAGCCTCAGTTCAAGCGAGTTGTGTACCAAAACAGCAGAAAGCCGAGACACTTTGAGAGACCATCACCAACAGAAATCGATGAAAGTCACACGTCATTAGCAAAGGAGGATTGAAAATTAGAGTCCCAGCCATCGCGCATCTTTCCGTGAGTTCTCTTTGGCGGGACGATTTGACGCGAGCCGAGGATGGTAGGCTGGCCGCGCGAGTGCAGATGATGAATCGACGAACTTTTGTGCTGAGTTCCTGCGCCAGTCTCCTGGCCCTCCATCGAGCAGAGGCCCAAACCGTCAACCTTTCAGACGAGGCGATACGCGACATTCTCCGGCGTCGCATTGATGTCGAGAAACGCGCGACAGGCATGGCCGTCGGGATCGTCGAACGTGGACGCCGACGGGCGATCGTTTACGGCAAACAGGATTCGGGCGATGCACGATCCGTCGCCGCCAACAGCTGTTCGAAATCGGTTCGCTGACGAAGGTCTTCACCGCGTCCTTCTGGCCGACATGGTGAATCGCAAGGAGCTCCAGTTCGACGATCCCGTTGATCGCTACCTGGCCTCCGGATTTCGCACGCCCCAGCGCAACGGACGCGCGATCACGCTTACGGATCTGGCGACCCATACGTCCGGGCTTCCCATGTTCCCTCCCATCACCCCCACCACGCGGACGGCCTCGTCGTTCTTCGAGGCCCTGGCACGTTACACCGTGTCCGACCTGCGCTCGTGGCTCGGCGGCCTGATGTTGTCGAGGGACCCGGGCGATCAGTGGGAATATTCCAACGTTGGGTATGGTCTTCTCGGTCTCGCGCTCGCGAACAAGGCCGGAACGACCTACGACGCACTGCTCAACCGTCGCATCATCGGTCCGCTGAGACTGAAGGACACGACCCTTCATCCGACTGGCGAAGCGACCCGTCGACTGGCCGCCGGACACGATCCGAGTCTGGGGCCGATTCCGCCCCTCAATGTCGGCATCTTCGCTCCGGCCGGAGCGCTCCGTTCCACCGTGGAGAACCTGCTGAGTTTTGTCAGTGCGGTGTTGCCCAATTCCCGCTCGCCGCTGGAAGTACCGGCCCAATTGCTCTTGAGCATCCGTCGACCGGCTCCGGCGGTTGGAGGAGAGCAGGCACTCGGCTGGGATGTGGTTACCGGAACCGATCCGTTTGTCGCGAAGGACGGCGTGACCGCTGGACAGGCAGCTTCAATCGTTCTCGATGCGCCGACGCAAACCGGCGTCGTGGTACTGTCGAATGCCTTGCCGGTGAAGATGAAACCACCGCCGGATGGAGGCGTCGGCGCAGCGGACCTGGCGCGACATTTGATCCGACCGGCGTTGCCGCTCGACTAGCCGCTATTTGAGCCGGCAGAGAGTCTCGCATACCTTAAAAGGTGTCACCCTCACGAAAAAGGTGTCACCCTCACGGATTGGTGCGATCAATTTCCACCACCGCCTCGAGTTAAGAAATCCGCGCCGATCCGCGTCCCGTTTTGAGTTAGAGAGATCCGCGCCGATCCGCGTCTCGTCTTGCGTTAGGGAATCCGCGTCGATCCGCGTCCTGTCTTGAGTTAAAGAAATCCGCGTCAATCCGCGTCCCGTCTGGAGTTAAGAAATCCGCGTCAATCCGCGTCCCGTCTGGAGTTAAGAAATCCGCGTCGATCCGCGTCCCGTCTGGAGTTAAGAAATCCGCGTCGACCCGCGTCCCGTCTGGAGGTGAAGAAATCCGCGCCGATCCGCGCCTCGTCTTGAGTCAAGAGATCCGCGTCGATCCGCGTCCCGTCTGGAGTTAAGAAATCCGCGCCGATCCGCGTCCCGCTTGAGTCGTAGGAATCCTCGCCGCTCGATATCGCGTCGAGCTGGTCGCGATCCGGGTTGATCCGCGCCCCAACGGACTATAATGCGAAGACTATGCTTCGGGCAGACGCGCATCACTCGAGAGGGCAGTCTGCAGCGCGCGCGTGGGTCGCGACCGCGTGCGTGGTGTTGCTCCTCTCGGTCCAGAACGCCTCGGCGCAGCGGGAGCCGGTCGCATCCGGCCCGCTCGATCGGGCCCGCGCGGCAATCCTCCACGGGCAGTACGCGGAAGCGGAATCGTTGCTGACCCCGCTGGCCAGCCGCACGAGTCCGAACGATGCCACGCTCGAGCTTGGACTTTTGCTGCGTCAGCTCGGGCGTCGCGCTGAGGCCGATCGCTGGCTGGAGGCGGTCGTGAGTTCGACTCGGGCAGCGACCGTGGCCGATCTGGTTCGTGTCGGTCGGGCCGCGCACGCCCTCGGTCAGGTTCGAATTGCCAACGAAGCGTACCAGGATGCTGCGGAGAAGGCTCCGAAGGACCCGGCCCTGAACATTGCGTGGGGTCAATTGTTCCTGCAGGCGCATAACCGCGCCGAAGCGGCGAAATCGTTTCAGACGGCCATCGAGAGCGACGAGAAATCCGCGGTCGCACGGTACGGGCTGGCGGCTGCGCTGGCCGAAGACAGTCCACCGCCCGCTCTCAAGGCGGCGCAGTCTGCTATCGAGATCGATCCCTCGTATGTCCCGGCGCACCTGTTGATCGCGGAGCTGCATCTCGATCGCAGCGAGCGTGCAGAGGCGAAGAAGTCAATTGAACTCGCGCTCGCGGTGAACCCGTCGAGCCTCGAAGCGCACGCGTTGACCGGGGCAATCGCGTATCTGGAAGGTCGGTTGAATCTTTTTCAGAACGAGGTGGACTTCGTTCAGAAGATCAATCCTTTATACGGCGAAATCTATCGCATTGCCGGGGACCATCTGGCCCGTGCCTATCGCTTCGACGAAGCCGTCAAGCTGACCCGTCAGGCCATTGCGGTCGATCCGGACAACATCCGGGCCCATGCGGATCTTGGCATGCACCTGCTGAGGACCGGCGACGAGCCGGCGGCGCGCCGCTCGCTCGAGCTGGCATTCAAGGCCGATCCGTTCGACACGATCACGTACAACCTGCTCAGCATGCTCGACACGCTCGACAAGTTCGAGACATTCCGCGAGGGCCTCGTGATGCTTCGTCTGCATCCCGATGAAGCGCCCGTGCTGCGAGAGTACGTGATGCCACTGGCGCAGGACGCGCTTGCGAAGCTCTCGGCGCAGTATCAGTTCAAACCTCAAGGCCCGGTGCTGATTGAAGTGTTCCCCAAGCACGACGACTTTGCCGTCCGCAACCTCGGCCTGCCCGGCATGATTGGCGCCCTTGGCGCCTGCTTTGGCCGCGTGGTGACGATGGACTCGCCGCGGGCGCGGCCGCCGGGGTCCTTCAACTGGGGGGCGACGCTGTGGCACGAGATTGCCCACGTCATCACGCTACAGATGTCGAGCAATCGTGCGCCGCGGTGGGTGAGCGAAGGGATCTCGGTGTACGAAGAGAGGCGCGCCTCGCCGGAGTGGGGGCGCGAATCGGAAATCAACTTCGCGCAGGCATTCCAGGCCAACAAGATTCTCTCGGTGAAGGATCTCAACGCGGGCTTTACCGACCCGGAAACCATCAACCTCGCCTACTACGAATCCTCGCTCCTCATCGAGCACATCGTCGACACGCACGGGGAGTCGGCCCTCCACAAACTGTTGCTCGCGTACGGCGAAGGCATCGAGGGCGAAGAGGCGCTGACGGGTAGTCTGGGGGTCAGCCTCGACGAGCTGCAGGCGGCCTTTTCGAAGACGCTCGAGAAAAAAGTCCGCCCCCTTGCCGTGACGCTTGAACCTCCATCCGGGCTCAAGGCCGCGATGACGGACGTGAATCGCGCTGCCGAACTGGCGAAGGAACAGCCAAACAGTTTTCTCGCACAATTGACGCTGGGGAGGCTGCTCGCACAGGACAACAAACTCGACGAGGCCATGACGGCGCTGGAACGCGCAGCCAAGCTGGTCCCGATGGCTACTGGCGAAGAAAGTCCGCGCGCGATCATGGCAGCCATTGCGCTCAAGCAGAAGAATCAGGCGCGCGCGATTGCGGAGCTGGAGGCCCTGCTGCAGCACGACGACAAAGACGTCGAATCCGCGCGTCAGCTGGTGGCGCTGCTCACGGAGAACCCGAATCCAGATCGCGCCAAGTTGACCGCCGCGTACCAGAAAGTGGTGGCCATCGATCCGTTCGATTCGGCCACGCATACAGCGCTCGGCAGGCTGCTCCTCGAGCGCCGGGAGTATCCGGCGGCCATTCGGGAGTTACGTGCCGCACTGGCCTCGAGTCCGGCCGATCGCGCGGCCGTCCACTGCGATCTTGCCGAAGCCTATCTGGGAGCCAAGCAGCCCGATCAAGCCAAGCGGCAGACGCTGGCTGCGCTCGAGATTGCCCCTGGGTACGAGCGCGCTCAGAACCTCCTGCTCAAGCTCGTGGAGTCCCGGTAATGGCCCTCGGCCGCCACCACGCGCTGGTGGCGCTGAGTGCCTCCACGCTGTTTGCCGCACTGGCGCCAGCTTTCCTCTCGGGTGTTGCGGCTCAACTGCCCAGCGCTCGAGACAGTCGGCTTGCGGGTCTCGAGTGGACCTTTGTTCGCATCCGCTATACGGCGCTCCCGGAGGCCGAAGCACTGTCGCTCAATCCCTGGGACGAATCGTGGGGCATTGACGGTCCCGCCGCCGAGCAAAACCTCTCACGGCGCCTCGAAACGGTGACCTCACTTCAGATTCACGATCCGATCGTTCTGCGCCTGACCGACGAGCGTCTCTGGAACTACGGATGGGTCTATTTCGTCGAGCCCGGGACGATGAAGATGCTCGATGAAGAGGTGCCGATTCTCAGGGAGTTTCTGCTCCGTGGCGGCACCGCCACGTTCGACGATTTTCACGGTCCGTACGAGTGGGACACGTTCGAGAAGACGATGAAGCGTGTGTTCCCCGACAGGCCCATCGTCGAGCTCGAGCTCCCGCATCCGATCTTTTCGTCCTTTTACACCATCAAGGCGTACCCGCAGATTGCCGGGTTGGGTTCCTTCTTCAGCGGGCGTTCATGGGAGAAGGGCGGTTTCGTGCCCCACCTCCGCGCCGTGCTGGACGATGCGAAGCGGCCGATGGTGTTGATCAACTGGAACACCGATATGGGCGACGGCTGGGAATGGTCGAATGCCGAAGAGTACCCCGGCTATATCAAATACACAGCGGACGCGTACCGGATGATGATCAATGAGATCGTCTATTCACTGACGCACTGACTGCGACACCTATGGCGACGCTGAATGTGAATGAGATGGCCGAGAAAGTCGGCGACGGCCGCACGCGGATCCTCGCCGAGCTCCGCAAGGTCATTGTCGGCCAGGACGAAGTGGTGGATCAGGTGTTGATGGCGCTCTTCACGGGCGGCCACGTCCTCATTACGGGTGTGCCTGGTCTCGCCAAGACGCTGCTCATCAAGACGCTCGCGGAGATCCTCGATCTCACCTTCAAGCGCATCCAGTTCACGCCCGACCTGATGCCGTCCGACATTACGGGCACCGAGATCCTCGACGAGGACCGCGGCGTCCGATCGCTGCGGTTCGTGAAGGGGCCGGTCTTCGCGCAGATCATTCTTGCCGACGAGATCAACCGCACACCACCCAAGACGCAGGCAGCGCTGCTCGAGGCCATGCAGGAGTATCACGTCACGGCCGTGGGACGGACGTATCAGCTCGAGCGTCCGTTCTTCGTTCTGGCGACGCAGAATCCCATCGAGCTCGAAGGCACGTACCCGCTGCCCGAAGCGCAGCTCGACCGCTTCATGGTCAACATTGTCATGACCTACCTGAAGCAGGACGATGAAGTGCGCGTGGTGACCGAGACCACAGGCATCGAAGAAAGGAAGCCGGAACGTATTCTGACCGGTCAGGACATCCTGACCTATCAGCAGTTCGTACGACAAGTGGTCGTGGCCCAGGAAATTGCGCAGTACGCCGTCCGGCTGGTCGATACCTCGAGGCCTGGCCGTGGCGAGCAGCTGGATTTCGTGCAGAAGTGGGTGAAGTGGGGCGCAGGGCTCCGCGCGTCCCAGGCGCTCATCTTGGGTGGCAAGGCGCGCGCCCTGATGCACGGGCGCTATCACGTGTCCGTCAAGGACATCCACGCGCTCGCGGCCCCAATCCTGCGCCACCGGATCATCACGAACTTCTACGCCGAATCCGACGGCATCAATTCCGATCGGATCATCGATCGCCTCATCGAATCGGTACCGCCGCCGAGAAGCGGGATGTGAAACAGCCGACTAGTGTTATGACCCGTCCTAACGAGCTGCAGTTTCTCGACCCGGCCATTCTGGCGAGCCTGGGCTCACTTGAGTTGAAGGCTCGAACCATCGTCGAAGGCTTTCTTTCCGGTCTTCATCGAAGTCCGTACAAAGGTTTTAGTGTCGAGTTTGCGGAGTATCGGCAATACATGCCCGGAGACGATCTCTCGACGATCGACTGGAAGGTCTACGCACGCAGCGATCGCTTCTACGTGAAGAAGTACGAGGAAGAGACCAACCTTGAATGCCGCATTGCGCTCGACGTGAGCGCGTCGATGGGCTACCGATCGGGGACGCTCAGCAAGCTCGAGTACAGCCTGTATCTTGCCGCCGCGCTGGCATACCTCATGAACCGGCAACGGGATGCAGTGGGGCTGCTTGCGTTCGACGAACGGATTGTCAGCCTGCTGCCCCCAAGCGCCAGGGCCGGCCACCTGAGGTCACTGCTCGTGTCGCTCCAACGGTTGACGCTCGGCGAGAAGACCAATGTGTCAAAACCGCTCCACCAGCTGGCCGAAGCCCTGTCGAGGCGCGGGCTGGTGGTGCTGATTTCCGATTTGCTCGACGAGCCTCGAGCGATCGTCGAAGGCTTGAAGCACTTCCGGTTTCAGGGGCACGAAGTGGCCGTCTTCCATGTGCTCGACAATCACGAGCTCACGTTCCCGTTCGAACGGACGAGCCGGTTCAGAGATCTCGAAACCGGGGACGAGATCATGGCCGCCCCGGGTCTCGTCAGGGACGGCTACCTCAAGGAAATCACCGCGCTGATGGAACTGTACCGGCGCGAACTCCGGCTCGCAGGCATCGACTACACGCTGCTCGATACCTCCCAGCCGCTGGACTTCGCGTTGATGTCGTATCTTGCGACGCGGGGACGGCTTTACTAAATAACCAGTCCTAGGGCCTTGCGCTACGTACGAAACAGTCCGTAGGCCGGGTCCTTTGGACCCGGCTCTCGGCGGTCCGAATCCCGAATCCCGACCCCCGAATCCCGAGCCCCAGCCCCAATCCCCAGCTACAATCAGAAGAATGCCCTCGTTCCTGTTTCCGGCCTTCCTCCTCGGGGCCGTAACGGTCGCGATTCCCATCGTGCTCCATCTGCTGACGCGCGATGCGGCGCCGCGCGTGCCATTCAGCGCGGTCATGTTCCTGAAACGCGTCCCGGTGGAGGACTCGCGTCGTCGACTTCGAGAGCTGCTGCTGCTCGCGCTTCGCGTCGCGGCACTGCTGTTGCTGGCGGTGGCATTCGCTCGACCGTTTCTGACGAGCGCGGCATCCCTGGCTGGAAACGAGGTCACCATTGTTGCGATTGATACGTCTTTCAGCATGGGAGGCCCCGCACGGTTCGAGCTGGCCAAGAAACTCGCGGGTGATGCAGTGGGAGCATCGCGGGGTCGCGTGGGCGTCATCGCGTTTTCCGATGCCGCTGACATTGTTGCTCCAGCGGTCGGCACCCCGGGTGAAGCACTGGCCGCCATCGCGCCGTTGCAGCCGGGATTCGGGGCAACGCGGTACGCCCCGGCGCTCGCCTTGTCGGCCGAGCAGATTGGCGGCGCTGATGGACGAATCGTGCTCGTCACCGATCTTCAGAAACACGGATGGGACGTGTCGCCCGAGGCGGTCGTTCCCTCCCGGGTCAGCGTTCAGGTCCTCGATGTCGGTGCACCGCCCGGTAATCTCGCCGTGACCGACGTCCGGCTGGAAGACGGCGGGATTGCGGCGGTGATTCGCAATACCTGGCCAAAGGCCATCGCGAGCCGCGCGCGTCTGACTCTCGAAGGCAAGAGCGTGAGCGAGATGCCGGTCATGGCCCCGCCAGGGGTGTTTTCGGAAGTCCGATTTCCGGTGGCTGTGCCCAGAACGGGCGTCGCGTCGGTCACAATCGATGATCCCGACGGATATCCAGCCGACAATGGCCGTTACGTTGTGTTCGATCCACCTGCGCCGCGCACGCTGCTTATCGTGACGGTTGATGGGAACGTGGCGCGCGAGGCCTTTTACCTCTCTCGCGCGCTGACCGTGGACGAGCAGGCGTTCGAGGTGGAAACGGCAAGCGTGGGCGGCACTTCCGACATGGCTCCCGATCGGCTCGCCAGATATGCCGCGCTTGTGCTGGTCGGTACGAGAGGGTTCGATCGTCGCGGCCGCGAGCTGGTCGAAGGTTACGTGAGATCCGGTGGCCGGTTGCTCGTGGTGGCGGGTCCCGATGTCGACGCGGACGCCCCTGCGCGCATCCTGGGCGACATCAAGCTCAACGCTCGTGTAGGTGACGCGTCGGGCCCTGTGAGTTTTGCCCCCACCGACGCCCGACATCCCATCTTTCGATCGTTCGGGTCGCTCATGGCCAATCTCAGCCAGGTGCGTTTCAACCGATCGGTCTGGGTCGACGAGGCTCCTGGCGCGAGAGTGCTCGCGCGGTTCAGCGGCGGTGAGCCGGCGCTTCTCGAATACGAGCACGGCCGCGGCCGTCTGCTGTACTTTGCTTCCGATCTCAATCGTGCCTGGAACGATTTCCCGATACACCCGACCTTCGTGCCCTTCGTTCAGGAGACGCTTCGCTATCTGACGACCGCCCGTGAGGAGCCGAGGGACTATCTGGTCGCAGACGTTCCGGCAGGTGTGCGGCCGGAGCCGGGCGTCATTTCGCTGCCCGTCACTCGATCTGAAACGGGCGACGCACCCAGGTTCCGGCGCGCGGCCGTCAACGTCGATGCACGCGAATCGGATCCGGCGCGCATCGCATCCGAGCAGCTGGTTGCGTCGCTGGGCCGCGTTGAGAGTCCGTCCGACGCGAGTGGTGCGAGGGCCACCGAGGAGCACGAGGAACGGCAACGTTTGTGGCAATACGGTCTCGCACTCATGCTGGTGAGCCTCGTGTGCGAAAGCGCGCTCGCACGAAGAATGTAAAACTATGGCCCCCGACTATCAGGACCTTGCGGCGACACTGGCGCGGGCGCGCTCCCGGTGGCGCCGCACTGTCGTGTTGCGGGCGTTCGGTTTTGCCGCGGCTGCAGCGGCTCTGCTGGTCGGCGCGATCCTGGGTGTGTACCTGCTCGCGCGGCCAACCGATCTGTGGCTGATTGGCCTGGCGGCCATCGCCCTGGGCGGAATGCTGGGCTGCTTTGCTTATGCCGCCTGGCGTGTCGGACGGGCCCCGAGCGACCGACGCGTTGCGCGTTTCCTCGAGGAGTGTTTTCCCGAGCTCGAAGATCGTCTGGCGACAGCCGTTGAATTTGGCGAGAGATCCGGTACGGATGCCGTGTCGGTGACCGGACGGATTGTTTCCGACGCCGCCACGCGGTTGCGGGACCTCGATTTCACGCGAGTCGTCCGCCCCGAAGTCGTCAGACGCGCGGTGCTGATCGCGGTGGTGGGTGTCGCACTGCTGGCCGTCGCGATGGTTGCAAGCCGGAAGCCCGCCGGGCGCGCGCTGGATGCCGCCGCCTTCTATGCGTTTCCGTCCCGCCTGCGTCTCGACGTGAAACCTGGTCACGCCAGAATTGCCGCGGGCAGCTCGCTTCGCATCACGGCGCACGTGCGCGGTGCCGATCGCGTGATGACACCGGTGCTCCAGCTGGTGCCTATGCCGAGTGCTGCGCCAGGCGAGCCAGCCCGGCCGGGCGAGAATGATGAGCCGCCCGCTGCCAGAGTCATGACATCGGCTGGCCGACAAGACGAGTTCGTTGTCACCCTAGACGATGTCCGCGAGGCGTTCAGGTATCGCGTGTCGGCTGGTCCGGTCAATTCGTCCACGTTCGATGTGAGCGTGTTGCGCCCGCCGCACGTCCGCCAGATCGACCTCAGCTACGAGTATCCGGCCGCATCAGGCCTGCAGAATCGCGTCGAAGAAGACAGTGGCGACATCTACGCGCCTATGGGCACCACCGTTCGACTGCGCGTGCGGACCGACAAGCCCGTGACCCACGGCGAAATGGTCATGGCCGATGGATCGCGACAGCCACTCGTGGCTGGTGGGACGACGGTCCTCGAGACGGCTATCACCATTGCCGAGGACGGCTCCTACCGGATTGCGCTCGCCGATGCCGAAGGTCTGCGTAATCCCGGGGAGACGGAGTATTTCGTCCGGACGCTCGCCGATCGGCCGCCGGAAGTCCGCATCAACAAGCCGACGGGCGATCTGGAGGTCACGCCGCTCGAGGAAGTCACGATCGAGGCGCATGCGAACGACGATTACGGCGTCGCGCAACTCGACCTCGTTTACGCCGTGCGCGGTGGTCGCGAACTGACGGTGACGTTGAAGAAAGGGCCATCCGGCCTCACCGCGACCGGTTCGCACGTGCTCTATCTGGAAGATCTCGCGGTGCAGCCCGGCGACTTCGTGACGTATTTCGCGCGAGCTCGCGATGTCGGCCGCGGCCGGAAGAGTCTCGAGGTCCGCAGCGACATCTTTTTCCTCGAGGTCAAGCCCTACGACGAAGAGTTCGTGGCCGCCCAGAGTCAGGGCGGTTCGAGCGGGAACGAACGGTCGCTCGAAGAGCTGGCCGAGGCGCAGAAGGACGTGATCGTGGCAACCTGGAAACTCGATCGTCGGGCGGTCGATGCCAGGTCTGGACGGTCACGAGAAGACATTCTGCAGGTCGCCCGCGCGCAAGGCGAGGTGCAGGAGCGCGCCCGGGAGGCAGCGGCCGGTCTTCAGTTCGCGACGGCGTCCGGCGGCGGGCGCGGTACTTCACGAGGTGCCGGGCCATCGACGGCAAACCCGGTCTTCGAGGCGCTGGTCAAGGCGACCGTCGCGATGGGACACGCGAAAGAGGAACTGCAGGCGCTGAACACAGCCGCGGCCACTCCGCACGAGATGGAGGCGCTGAACCAGATTCTGAAAGCTCTCGCCGAGATTCGCCGGCGGCAAGTCAACCGGTCGCAGCAAGCGAACGCGTCCGGCGGCGGGAACCGCGCCCAGCGCGACCTGTCCGTGCTCTTCGACCGTGAGTTGCGCCGCCAGCAGGAAACCAACTACGAACGCTCGCCGACGCCCAATCGGCAGGATGGGCAGACCGAAAGCGAGGCGCTCGAGAAGCTTCGCGAGCTGGCACGACGCCAGACGGATTTGAACAAGCAGCAACGCGATCTCGCCAGAGAACGGGCCGAGCTGTCGGCCGAGGAGCAGAAACGTCAGCTCGAGCGTCTGACGCGCGAGCAGAACGACCTTCGCCAGCAGGCCGAAGAGCTCTCGCGATCGCTTTCGGAGGCCTCGGGTCAGACCCAGGGGGGATCTGGACGAGGCATGCGCGAAATCACCGAGCAGATGCGCAGCGCGGCGGCCGATCTCCGCCGGAACGATCCCGGAAAGGCCAGCCGAAACAGCGACAAGGCGCTCGAAGGGTTGAAACAGCTCGAACGTGAGATGCAGGGAGCCGCGCCCGGCGCCGGAGATCCCGAGTCTCAAAAGCTCGCAGACCAGTTGGGACGCGCCCAGAAAGCCCGCGAACAGATGACGGAGCTGCAGCGCCGGATCGATCAGCTGATGCAGCAGATTGAGGCCGAGCGTGGCCAGCAGGGGCTCAAGCCGAACGGAGGACGGGGCCAGGGCGCCAAAGAAGGACCGCAGGGAGACGTCGATAAACTTGCCAAGCTGCAGGAAGAGTTGCAGGCGGCGCTCGGGCAGGCGCGGGAGCTGATGACCGAGCTCGGTCGATCGGAAGGTGGCGGCTTTGGCGTGACGCCGGAAGGACAACAACTCAGCCGTTCCGCGGCCGGTATCGAGAGCTACAAGCAGGATTTCAGCAAGTGGGACAGCCTGAAGAAGGACATCAATCTGGCGATGGAACACCTCGAGGTCTCGTTGGCGCGCAAGCTGGTCGAGAAGGAAAGTCGCGAGCGATTGAACGCGGGCGCAGATGCGCGGGTTCCTGAAGCGTACCGCGGCCTCGTCGATGCGTACTATCGTTCGCTGGCCAAAAAGTAGCGGAGCAACCCCTCTTGCAATTCGCATATCCACTGCCCTGGTGGGGATGGATTCTCATTCTCGCGGGCGTCGCGCTCGTCGGTTATGGCGCGTACACGCGGAACGCGGTGTCGTTGTCGCCGGCGCGGCGATCGCAGCTGGCGGCCATTCGCGCGCTGACCCTGCTGCTGGTCGTCTTTTTTCTATTCAGGCCCGTCCGACTCCACCCCTCGAATGCGCTTCGCAACCAGGTCGTCCCCGTTCTGGTCGATGTGTCGCGCAGCATGGGCATCGCCGACGCCGGTGGCATGCCCCGCCTTCAGCATGCCGCCGATCTGCTGACCCGGCTGGTGATTCCCGCGATCGGGTCGCAATTTCAGACCGAGGTCCTGACGTTCGGTGAAGCACTCGCCCCGGGCACACCGACGAAGTTTGCGGCCACCGCCCGCCGCAGTGACTTGAGCGGCGCGCTTGCGGCCGTCCGCGAGCGTTACCGCGGCCGGCGTCTGCCGGGCATTGTCGTGTTGTCTGACGGTGGTGACACCGGTGGGAATGAAGCGGCGCGCGCGGTCGAGGGCGCAAACGTGCCTGTGTTTACGCTTGGGATTGGTGATCCGGCGCGACAGCCCGATCGGGAGGTGCTGTCGCTGACGGTCGGCGCGGCCAACCTGGAAAATGCACTCGTCGACCTGTCGGTGTCGATCGTCAGCCACGGGTACGGGACCAATCCGGTTCGGCTTCGGTTGCTGGCGAACGGTCAACCCATTGACTCGCGGCTGGTCACGCCGGCTGCGAGCGGGTCTCCTATCCATGAAGTGTTCCTTGCGGCTCCCGACCGTGCGGGGCCGACGCTGCTGACGGTTGAGATTCCTCCGGAAAATGGGGAGGCCGTTCCCGAAAACAATCGCCGAAGCGTCCTCGTCAGCCCACCGGGCCGCGCGCGCCGGCTGCTCCTGGTCGAAGGCGCACCGGGATTCGAGCACAGCTTCATCAAACGCGCCCTGGCGAAGGATCCGAGCCTCGAGTTCGATGCCGCGGTCCGAAAAGGACAGAACGATCGGGGGCAGGACACCTTCTATCTTCAAGCCACACCTGCTCGTGGGGCCGCGCTCGCGTCCGGGTTCCCCACGGAACGTCGGGCAGTCTATGCCTACGATGCGATCGTGCTGGCCAACGTCGATCGCGACCTGCTGAATCGTGATCAGCTGAACCTGGCGGCAGATTTTGTCGAGACTCGCGGCGGAGGATTGCTCATGCTGGGCGCCCGATCCTTCGCCCGCGGGGCTTTTGTCGGGACGGTGCTGGAAGACGTGCTGCCGCTCGACCTGAGCGATCGGGGCGGCGGATTAATTCGCACCTCGCAATCGGACGATCAGCGCCTGGCGCCCTATCGGGTCACGCTGACGCCCGAAGGCGAGGCGCACCCCATCATGCGTCTTGGTCTCGATCGTGGAGAGGTGCTTCGCCGCTGGGAGCAGGTGCCGCCTCTCGCCTCGACGGCCACGCTGGGGACACCGCATCCGGGCGCTCAGGTGCTGGCGACCACGGTCGCGCCAGGCGGGGGGCGCTACCCGCTGGTGGCCGTTCAGCGCTACGGCCGCGGGCGCTCGATGATTTTTTCCGGGGAGGCGAGTTGGCGCTGGCGCATGGGGCTGCCGTCGACCGATCGCACGCACGAAATGTTCTGGCGTCAGACGGCCCGATGGCTGTCAACCGACGCGCCCGATCCCATCGCGCTCAGCGAAATCGAGCCGGCCGCGGAAGGCGACATGCTGGAGCTCGACATGCTGGTCCGCGATCCCGAATTTGCCCCCATTCCGGATGCGACGGTGACCGTCCGGGTCACGCTGCCCGGCGGCGGATCGCAAGATCTGCCGGCCACGCTGGTCGAGTCGGCTTCGGGCTTGTACCGTGCGCGGTTGCGCGCGGATCAGCCGGGCATATATCGTGTTAGTGGGGAAGCGCGTCGCGGCAACGCCGTCCTTGGATCGTCCACTCGCTGGTCGCTCGTGGGGGGCGCCGATCCGGAACTGGCCGATCCGCGGCTGAACCAGGAACTGCTCGCCCGCCTGGCGACGGCGAGCGGTGGACGATACATCGCCGAGGGAGACATCGACGCGCTGCCGTCGTTGCTGGTGGCGGCGCGGGGCGATACAGTACCGCCCGAACGGCAGGACCTGTGGAACAACGCCTGGACCTTCGCTCTCGTCGTGCTGCTCCTCGCGACCGAATGGATCCTCAGGCGGAGATGGGGCATGCGCTGAACCTCGTCGGGCCCATCTGCCTCGCGCTGGTCCTGTGCCTCGTCACCTCGCCAGCCCACGCTCGCGATCGGTTCGCCATCGTCGTCTCGGGGGCATCTGGCGGACCCAAGTACATCGAAAACTTCGACCGTTGGCGAACGACCGTCGTCAAGGCGCTCACCGAGGGGCTCGGTTTCGCGCTCGACCGGGTCGTCGTGCTGCACGAGGCAGGATCGGATGCCGATCGCCCGACGCGCGAGAACGTGCGGCGCGCGGTGGCGTCGGTCGCGAACCGCCTCACTTCCGAAGATCTGCTGCTCGTCGTGTTGATCGGCCACGGCACCTTCGACGGCGAGGCGGCCAAGTTCAACCTGGTGGGTCCCGACCTGGACGCCCGCGACTGGGCGCAACTGTTCAACAAGGTGCCTGGCCAGGTCGTGTTCGTGAACACCTCGAACTCCAGCCACCCCTTTCTCGAGGAGCTCTCGAGGCCCGACCGCATCATCATCACCGCCACCGATTCCAGCTCACAGCGGTTCGATACCGTGTTTCCGGAGTTCTTTGCCGCGGCGCTGGACCAGGTGGCGGTGGCCGACAGCGACAAGAACGGCCGGCTCTCGATCTGGGAGGCGTTTGGCTTTGCGAGTCAGGCCGTCGCACGCTGGTACGATCAACGGGGACAGCTCGTCACGGAACATGCCGTCCTCGACGACAATGGCGACCGTACGGGGAGAGAAGCGCAGACTCCCGGTCCTGACGGGGCACTCGCACGCCGCGTGTTCCTGGATCCCGATCCGAGCGAACGTGGCGGCGATGCGGTGCTCGCGAGCCTCGAGAAACGCAAGGCCGCCATCGAAGCGGAAATGGAGCTGCTGAAGGCGCGCAAAGGATCGATGCCGCGCGGCCGGTACGATACCGAGTTCGAAGCGCTCGCGGTGGAACTGGCACGCATCGCCCGCGCGATCCGAGCGCGGTCGTGACGCTGGTGGGGAACAGAAGGTCAGGAGCTCAAGAGGTTCTCACAAGAGGCGAGGAGATTGAAGAGGACGCCAGTAGGTTGAACAGAAGAATAGGAGATGAAGAGGTCCGATCCGAGCGCGGTCGTAACGCTGTTCCGACACAGAAGGTCAGGAGCTCAAGAGGTCTCACAAGAGGCGAGAAGATCAAGAGGACGCTGCCAGGCTGAACAGAAGGATTGGAGATAAAGAGGTCCTCTTTTTGATAACCAACTCCTGGGCCCCTTATCTCTTGTTCATATTGTTTTCGTGATCTCTTGATCTCCTTGTCTCCTGTAAAACGTCTGGATGCTGCTCAAGCAACGGATCCTCGCGGGCCTCGGTGACGGCAGCATCACCCTCGCGTTCCGCCGATGGCATCGTCCGATGGTCCGCGGCGGCAGCCAGTTCCTCAGCCCTGTCGGTATGATTGCCGTCGACGAGATCCGCGAGATCGGCCGCACGGGCATTTCAGATCAAGATGCGCGGCAGGCAGGCTTTGCGTCGCGTGCCGCGCTGCTCGACGAACTCGACTCGTTCGGCCCTGGCCCGATCTATCGAATCACGTTGCGTCTGGCGGGACCCGATCCCCGGAAACGTCTGCGCCAGCAGCACCGTCTTACCGAGGGAGAACTTGCCCTCGTCGCACGGAGGTTGTCACGGCTGGATGCGGCCAGCCGGCGTGGGCCGTGGACGCTGCAGACACTGCGCCTCATCGACTCAAAACCAGAGGTTCGAGCCGCCGAGCTTGCCCGGTCGCAATCCCTCGAAACCCTGGATTTCAAAAGGGATGTCCGGAAGTTGAAGACACTCGGTCTCACCGAGAGTCTCGAAATTGGCTACCGGCTTTCCCCGCGAGGGCGTGTTGTGCTCGAGAAGCTCGCGCGGACTCAAGAAAACGCCAGACAAGCACGGAAAACTGACGACGGAAAACTGAAGACTTTCGCGAAAGGTCCGACGCGTTGCCGCTGGGCCCAGACACCGCTCGGCATTGTCTATCACGATCAAGAGTGGGGCACACCAGTCCACGATGACCGCACGCTGTTCGAATTCCTCACGCTCGAAGGCGCGCAGGCAGGTCTGAGCTGGGAGACCATCCTCAGGAAACGGCCCGCGTATGTGGAGGCGTTCGCCGGCTTCGATCCGGCGCGCGTGGCGAAATTCACCACGGCAAAGGTCGCCCAGCTACTCGGAAATCCTGGCATCGTCCGCAACCGGTTGAAGATCGAAAGCGCCGTGCGCAATGCCAAAGCGTTTCTCGCCGTGCAGCGGGAGTTCGGCAGTTTCGACGCCTATGTCTGGACGTTCGTCGGCGGCTCACCGCGGGTCAATCGATGGCGCCTCCCCAAGCAGGTGCCCGCCCGCACGGAAGAGTCGGACGCGCTCAGCCGCGATTTGAAGAAGCGGGGGTTTTCCTTCATCGGTTCCACCATCTGCTATGCGTTCATGCAGGCGGTCGGCATGGTGAACGATCACACGACCGACTGTTTCAGGCACGTGGCGGTGATCCGTCTGACCTCCACGAAGAAGATATAAACCACCACCACGAAGAAGATATGAACCACGAAGCCACGAAGAACACGAAGCCATTCAGGTCTCTTCGTGATCTTTGTGTCTTAGTGGTTTGAACGGGTTTTCTTCGTGCCGTCGTGGTTTGAACCGTCTTCGTGCCGTCGTGGTTTATCGTCCCAGCCTCGACTCGATCCGCGCGTCAGGCACCAACCACCACATCGCGACACCAACGTAGATTGCCAGGCTGATCCAATGATTCACGAACGCGAGCGGAAGAGCCGCCGCGTACAACGCAAGCGAAATCTTGCCCTTCAGCTCATTACCGACGGCCAAGGCCAGCCGGGACTCCGGTCCGTGATGCCCCACAATCGCCCGTTCGAGAATCAGGTATCCGACAGCCGCCATCAGGAGCACGGCGCCATAGAGCGCGGTCGGCAGCGACGCAAAATGGTTTTCTCCCATCCACCCCGTCGTAAAAGGAACGAGCGACAGCCAGAACAGGAAATGAAGATTCGCCCAGAGGATCTTGCCGTTGACCCGTTCCGCGGCGTGCAGCATGTGGTGATGGTTGTTCCAGTAGATGCCGAGAAACACGAAGCTCAGCACGTAGGTCAGAAAGACCGGCAGCAGGGGAGCGAGGGCGGCCAGGTCGGTGCCGTGCGGCACCCTCAGCTCGAGGACCATGATGGTAATCAGGATCGCAAACACGCCATCACTGAATGCTTCCAGACGTCCCTTGCTCATAGGAAACGGCTCCCCATGGTCCTTATTCTGCCCACCACTCTCTGGCCTGACGCCGCCGTCTGAAGACGAACACGCCGGCCAGTCCCGCGACAAATCCAGCCACGTGAGCCCAGAACGCAATTCCGCCGGTGTCACCGGTGGCCGCGAGCGATCCGACGCCGCTGAAGAGCTGCATCACGAACCAGACTCCGAGGAAGAAGATGGCAGGAATTTCCAGCAGCTCCCAGAACACGAAGAGCGGGATCAGCGTCAGAACGCGTGAGTGAGGGAACAGGACGAAGTATGCGCCCATCACTCCGGCAATTGCACCGCTGGCTCCTATTGTCGGGATCATCGAGTCGGGCCGCGACCATACCTGTGCAAATGCAGCAATGGCGCCGCAGAGGACATAAAACGCGATGAACCGCGCGTGGCCAAGGCGGTCCTCGACGTTGTCGCCAAAGATCCACAAGTACAGCATGTTTCCAAGAAAGTGGAGCCAGCCGCCGTGCAGGAACATCGAGGTCAGGACCGTCGGCCAGGCGAAGACCGCAGGCACGACGCCGTACATCTTGAAGAACGTCTCCAGCCGATCGTCCGGCAGCGAGATCTCGAAAAGAAATGCCGCGGCGTTGAGCGCGATGATCGCAATCGTGACGAACGGTGTCGTGCGCGAAGGGATGACGTCGCGAAGCGGGATCATGCCAGACCCTGAACTATAATCGACGTGCTTTAGATGAAGTGCAGAAACTGCGGGACTGAAATCGCGGCGAACGCGCTGATCTGTTATCGGTGTGGAACGGCAGTGGAAGAACTGCCGCCCGTTCGGCCCGCAGAATCGAAGCGAGGATTGGCTGGACCGATTGGCCCGCTGCTGATGGTCGTCGTGCTGCTCGGCGCCGCGCTCGTGGCCACTCGGATGTTCGTGCCGGAACTTCCGCGCGCGATCGTGTGGATCGTGTTCGTGCTCGCCCTCCTGCTCGCCGGCTGGTGGATTGCCCGACGCCGGAGCAGGCTGCGCCTGAAGTGAAAACTGAAAGGACTTCTAAAGTTTTCAGTTCTTACTTCTAAGTTACGGCGCAGTCAGCATGTCGGTTGGTTGCGGACGAGGCGCCAGGCGAACCAGGACGGCCGCACCCAATCCAACAGTCCAGACGAGGTATTCAACGCAGAAGGCGATGATCGCCAGCGCGATTCCGAAGCCCGCCACGAAGCCACCTGCCAGAAACGCCAGCTTTGCCATGACCGCGAACGACAACAGCACGATCGTGCCAATGGCAACCGCGGTGTACGCTTCGGGTTGATTCGACCCGAGCCCCCCAATCCACTGGCCAATCCGCAATGCCATGGCTGTGAACCCGGCGATGAGCACCAGCACAAGGGCGAGGAGAGCAAGCGGGACCAGCGCCAGCAGTGGAATGCCGATGATTGAAATGGCCAGGAGCACGATCACCACGACCAGGATTGGGAGAAAGAGCACTTCGGCCAACACGCCGACGAGACCGGCCTTGACCGGCTCTGCGGCGGCCCGGTCCGCAATGCGCTGAACCGGAACGCGTGCGACCGCGATGAACAGCCATCCGAGCATCATCAGAAGTCCCAGTCGCAGGAGTGTTCCGACGAGACCCATGAAGCTCGGGAATCGGGGAAATCCGCCGCGGGGAAGGCCCAGGTTCCCAGGCCCTATCCAGACTCCGGTTCCGATATCGACGAATTCGCCGCCAACGCGCGCGCCGGGTGCGCGATCGAGGTGCGCCCAAATCGCAACCGCGTCGCCGCGAACGTCCGCCTGCGGCCCAAGTCTCATCGCGCCACCAATCGTCACGACGTTCCCGCGTACTTCACCGTCGATCTCACTCCGCCCGCCAATGACGACCACGTCGCCAAACACCACTTCACCCGCAGCAACCCTGGCATTGCCTCCAACGCGAACGATGTCGCCGGAGTTGCGCCGGCCTGGAGGCCCGGGAGCCCGTGGGAAGCGTCCACGAAACGGGGGGTCTGGAGTCGGGGGCGGGCCTGGTGGCCCGAGAGTTGGCGGCCCTCCCGTTGGGGGCGCGGCTGATTCCAGCAGGTCGCGGCGACCTTGCTCGTCGAGATAAGACACTTGGAGGACGAGATCGGCGTTCTCCCGCGCAGACGGTCCCGAAGCTCACGCCCCGACACGACCTCGTTATTGATCGAGATGGCGCCATCCACGATCTCGATGATCCGTACGTCTGGAATCTCCCGCGTGGGGATGAGCGCCAGGCCGTTGTTGCGGGCGACGATGGTGAACCGCTGGCGTACTCGATCGCGCTAGGGTCTCCTGCTCGATCGGATCGCGCTGCAGCGCGACGAGCGGTATCGAAGCGAGTGCTCCGCCGAGCAGGAGCGTCAAGGCGGCGATCGCCCCAAGCCGGCGAATCCCCGGATACTGTCCAGTCATTGCGATATCTCCTTCTCACGGGCGAGCACTCGGTTCAACAGGTGAAATGCGAGGACACCGATCAGTTGAATGACAATCAGCGCGATGGTGGCTTCGGGTGTGGCAATGGCGTCCGCAAGCGCGCGCCCGAGCTGTGCGAGCAACGACCACGTATCAAGTCCTTCTGTGAACGCCAACGTTATCCAGACGAACCCACGCACGAGCCACGAGATGAGACGAACGAGCGCCTGGCCCGCAAAGGGCAGAAGCATCGTCACGCTGACGTAAGACTCCGCCGGCGATCGCGGCAACCGTCGCTACGGGAACGGCGCACCTGCGGGCCAGAATCAGCGCGCGCCGGCGAAGCCGTACCCAGCGCGTGGCCTGCCAGATGCGCGCTTCGAGGTGGGCAGAAGGCGCCACACGCGGCCGCCCGCGAAGGGCGGCGCCAAACTCGGCTTCGGCCTCCACGTCGCGACCGGCCTGGTCTGCGGCCAGCCAGCGGTGTGCCGCGCCCTGCCACTCGGAATCCATCCTCAATGTCCCCGTCTCCAACCCGAATTGGCCATCACTGAACCCTACGAGGTCCTTGCGGAGGGCGTTTCAAGGTTCTAGGGTTTTTACCGTTTCCACCCTTTCGCCATCATTGCCGCCGCGAGCTCTTTCCGCGCCCGGTGGAGGTACGTCTTCACGGTTCCTTCGGGCACTCCCAGCACGTCTGCGATTTCGTCCTGCGGCAGATCTTCCTGATAGCGCAGCAGGATGACCTCGCGGTATTCGACCCGCAGCCGCTGCACGGCCCGGTCGAGGTCATCGGCCATCTCGGCCCGCTCGACGAGCTCCTCGGGTGAGGCGATCGCGGCCGCCGGCAACTCGGCGTGTTCCCCCGCACCCAACGACAACGTGTCGGGGCGGACCCGCCGGAGATGATCGATGGTGTGGTTGTGCGCGATCTTGAACACCCAGCTGGCAAACCTGCGCGACGTGTCGTACGTGCCGAGGCGAGCAAACGCTTTGACGAAAACTTCCTGCGTGAGGTCTTCGGCTTCCGAGCGATCGCGGACCATGTGCGCGACCAGGTTCAGCACCGGACCCTGGTACCGGCGAACCAGCTCGCGATAGGCGGCTTGAGAGCCCGCAAGGGCCTCGCCCACGATGGCGGCGTCCGGGACGTCGGAAACGGGCGTCCGAGTGGTCAATGGAGGCGCGCTGGCACTCTATGACCTCTACGAGATGAGGCCGGCTGGAGTTTCATCACCTGCAAAAAGGAACAGGAGAATAGAAGATCAGGAGAACACGAGGCCAAGAAAACTGAACAGGAGACCAGGAGTTCAAGAGACTCTTTTCATGAAAGACGTCTCCTGATCTCGTAACCTCCTGTTCAATTCGCAAGTCCTGATCTTCTGGTCTCCTGTGAAGTTGTCACGAGGCTAGTCTTTCTTGCTCAAGCGCGCCTCGATTGCCGGGAGCGCGCCGAGAGCACGTCGCCCACGGTCTGCAGGCTGCGTGCGCTGATCTGATCGAGCGTATCCGCCGCCGTGTGCCACGCCGGATAGTCGAGATCGATGATGTCAACGGCAGGAATGCCGGCTTCGAGAAACGCCACGTGGTCGTCTTCGACACGCAGCGACTCGGTGACGAACGCGCTCTGCTTGAGCTTGCGTGCCGATGCCCAGATGGCATCCGTCAGCCACGGGGTGGAGGCTTCCTCGCGGCGAATCTGGAGCTGCCGATCCGCAATCATGTCGACCAGGATCATGGCTTTGATGCCGGTCAGCGTACCCGCGCGGCGTGCGCTGGCGACATAGTGGCGGCTGCCGTAGGTGTGATCCGTCCCCTTCCATTCGATCACCGCTTCTTCACCGTCGAAGAACACGAGCTCGATGCTGAAAGGATTCGCGCGCGTCTTCAACACGCGCGCGAGCTCGAGCAGAAACGCGCTGCTCGAGCCGCCATCGTTGGCGCCGACGAACCGGAATTCGCGGAAGAGTTTCGTGTCGTAGTGTCCGCCAATGATCAGCCGCTCCTTGCGCGCTCCGGAAATGGTCGTCGACACGTTGACCATGCGGATGCGTCCGATGGGGGTCTCGGCGTCGAACGGATGGTCGACGGGTGTCAGCCCCAGCAGGCGGATCTGGTCGGAGATGTACTGCCGTGCGCTCGCGCTGCCCGCGGACCCGGCCGGTCTCGGGCCAATCGCCACGAGCTGCCGAACATGTTCGTACGCCCGGTTCGAATCGAAGCGGTCCGACTGGCTGGTCTGCGCGACTGAGGCCGGTGTCTCACTCAGGACGGACGCCGAGCCGAGGATGCAGGCAAGGGGCAGGTAGCACGCGCGTTGCAGGGTTCGGGCACGGGGAATACGCCTCATGTCACTCCCGGCTCTCGGGCGGCACCAGTTCCCGCGGAGGAGGTCCGGCATAGATCTGTCGAGGCCGCGCAATTTTCTGATCCGGGTCGAGCAGCATCTCTTCCCATTGCGCGATCCAGCCCGCCGTGCGCGGGATGGCAAAGAGCACCGGAAACATGTCCTTGGGAAACCCCATGGCCTGGTAGATGAGACCGGAATAGAAGTCGACGTTCGGGTACAGCTTGCGCGTGACGAAGTACTCGTCCTGCAAGGCAATGCGTTCCAGCTCGAGCGCGATGTCGAGGAGCGGATTCTTACCCGTGACCTCGAAGACCTCGTCCGCCACGCGCTTGATGATCTTGGCCCTCGGATCGTACGACTTGTAGACGCGGTGGCCGAAGCCCATCAGGCGCCCTTCGCCGCCCTTCACCCGCTTGATGAACGCCGGGACGTTCTGCACGTTGCCGATCTCGTCGAGCATCCGCAGCACCGCTTCGTTGGCACCCCCGTGGAGCGGGCCGTACAGCGCGGCGGCGGCCGCCGCCATGGCCGAGTACGGGTCGGCGTGTGAGCTGCCCACGATCCGCATGGTGCTCGTGCTGCAGTTCTGCTCGTGGTCCGCGTGCAGGATGAACAGCACGTCGAGCGCACGTTCGAGCACGCGACTCGGCTGATACTTCAGCTCGGTCATCTTGAACAGCATGTTCAGGAAGTTGCCGGTGAAGCTCAGATCGTTGTCGGGATACACATACGGCCGGCCGATGCTGTGACGGTACGCGTAGGCGGCAATGCTCGGGACCTTGGCAATGAGGCGCAGCCGCTGTTTGCGCTTCGACTCTTCGTTGAAGATCTGCTTGGCGTCGGGATAAAACGTCGACAGCGCGCCCAGCGTGCTGAGAAAGATGCCCATCGGGTGGGCGTCGTACTGAAACCCTTCCATCAGTTTCTTGATGTTTTCGTGCAGCAGCGTATGCAGCGTCACCTCGTTGACCCAGCTGCGATACTGCGCGTCGGTCGGCAGCTCGCCAAACAGAATGAGGTACGCGGTTTCGAGGTAGCTGCTCGACTCTGCCAGCTGCTCGATGGGATAGCCCCGGTAGCGCAGCTCGCCTTTGTCGCCGTCGATATACGTGATGCGGCTCCGGCAGGCGGCGGTATTGAGGAACGCCGGATCGTAGGTCATCAGGCCGAAGTCTTTCGAGTCGGCCTTGATTTGCCGCAGATCCATCGCGCGGATCGTGCCGTCCTGAATCGGGACGACGTACTGCTTGCCGGTCCGGTTGTCGGTAATCGTCAGCGTATCAGGCATAGGAAGTCGTGAAGCCGCAAATCGACTCACTCGTCGGGTGGCCCGTCGTGGTTCGAATCGGGAACGCGATCATCGGTGGAGGCGGGATCCCCGGGGACGCGATAGACGCCGTCCAGCCACCGGGCCAAATCCTGAAGCTTGCAACGCTCGCTGCAGAATGGGCGCCAGGCCTCCTCGATCGGCCGCTGGCGGCAAACCACACAGAGCGCCGGCGCGATCACGCGCACATTGTAGCGCGGATCTTCACGGGACGCGGATCTGCCGGAATCACGGGACGCGGATCCCCGCGGATTCTCCGTAGATCACGGGACGCGGATTCCCGCGGATTTCGACGGAATCACGGGACGCGGATCCGCGCGGATTTTCTATAGATTACGGGACGCGGATCTACGCGGATTCTCTGTCGATCACGGGACGCGGATCTCCGCGGATCCTCTATAGATTACGGGACGCAGATCCCTGCGATCGTCTACGAGTCACGGGACGCGGATGGACCCGGATTGACCGGCGCCTCGTCCCGATTTTCGCTGTCGCCGGCGTGGTGTCGCACGTCCCGGCCCGACACCATGAAAATGACGTCTTCGCCAATATTTGTCGCGTGATCCCCGATGCGCTCCAGATGGCGGGAGATGAGAATCAGATCGAGCGCGGGCTCGATCGTGGCCGGGTCCTGCAGCATATAGGTGAGGAGCTCCCGGAAGACCTGCGTTTTCAGCCCGTCGAGGATATCGTCCTGATTGAGCACCTGTTGCGCCAGGTCCACGTCCCGCCGCACGAAGGCGTCGAGCGAATCCCGGAGCATCTGCTGCGCGATGGTGGCCATCCGTGGAATGTCGATGAGCTTTTTCACGGGCGGATGCGTGCCGTAGCGGCGCGCGGCCTCGGCGATGTTGACCGCCAGGTCGCCCACCCGCTCGAGGTCCGTGTTGATCTTGACCGCGGCAACGATCGCGCGCAGATCGACAGCCATCGGCTGATGCAGCGCGAGCAGCTTCAGGCAACGGTCGTCGATCTCGATATGGAGGACGTTGATGGGCGTGTCGCCGTCCAGCACCTCCTCGACCAGCACGGGATCCCCTTCGACGAGTGCCTGCACCGACAATCGCACGCGCTCCTCGGCCATGCCGCCCATGACGAGCAGCCGCTCCTTGAGAACAGCCAGCTGCTCCTGAAAGTGGGGAATCTGTCGATCCATGGACGTTATCCAAACCTCCCGGTCACATAGTCCTCGGTGAGTTTCTCGCCGGGTGTCGTGAAAATCTTCTCCGTGTGATCGTACTCCACGAGGCGCCCGAGCCAGAAGAAGGCAGTGTAGTCCGACACCCGTGCGGCCTGCTGCATATTGTGGGTCACGATGACGATCGTGTAGGTCCGCTTCAGCGTGTAGATTAATTCCTCGACGCGCTGGGTGGCAATGGGATCCAGGGCCGACGCCGGCTCGTCCATCAGCAGAATTTCAGGCCGCACGGCCAGCGCTCTCGCGATGCATAAACGCTGTTGCTGACCGCCGGACAGGGCCAGCGCCGAGTCGTGGAGCCGGTCGTGCACTTCGTCCCAGAGCGCGGCCTGCCGCAGACTCTCTTCCACGCGGTCCGCAAGGTCGGAGCGGCTCCGGACCATCGCATTGATTCGGAGACCGTAGGCCACGTTCTCGAAAATGGATTTCGGGAACGGGTTCGATTTCTGGAAGACCATGCCGACGCGCCGCCGCAGCGTGACGACATCCGTTCCCGGTGCGTAGATGTCGGCGCCGTCGATGAACACCTTGCCCTTGACCGTGGTGCCGGGCACGATGTCGTTCATGCGGTTCAACGTGCGCAGAAACGTGCTCTTGCCGCAGCCGGACGGACCGATGAACGCCGTGACCACTCTGGGCCTGATGGCGATGGAGATGTCTTCGAGCGCCCTCTTCTCGCCGTAGAAGAAATTCAGATTCTGAACGTGAATCTTCGGTGGACCGTCTGCGGGCGCGGCCGTGCGCTGTCGACCCTTCGGTCAATCCGGAAAGCGATGGGGGCATCGGGGTCGTGTTCATGAGGCACGTCGTCTCTGATACCGATCCCGCAGCCAGATCGCCGTTGCGTTCATGGCCAGCAGCACGACCAGCAGCACGATGATGCCAGCCGCGGCGTTGACCGCGAAGTCCGCCTGAGGACGGGAGACCCAGTTGAAGATCTGAAGTGGAAGAGCCGTAAACTGCGACCAGATGCTGTCGGGAATGAACGGCAGGTAGATCGGCGCACCAATCACGACGAGCGGTGCCGTTTCACCGATGGCGCGCGACAACGAGAGAATCAGGCCCGTCAGGATTCCGGGAAGCGCGACCGGCAGGACCTGATACCAGATCGTCTGCCACTTCGTGGCCGCCGAGCGCGTACGACCCCTCCCTCAGCGATTTCGGCACGGCACGCAGAGCCTCTCGCGTCGACAGGATGACGACCGGCAGCACGAGCAGCGCGAGCGTGGCGGCGCCCGCCAGCAGGCTTCGCTGGAACGCGAGCGCCCGAACGAAGAGACCCAGCCCCAGGAGCCCGTAAATGATCGAGGGGACTGCCGCGAGATTGGCAATGTTGATTTCGATGAGCCGGGCCCACTGGTTGCGGCGGCCGTACTCCTCGAGGTAGATGGCGGCGCCAATGCCAATGGGAATCCCGAGCAGGGCCGTGAGAACAATCAGGTAAACGCTGCCGACGAGCGCGGGCAGTATGCCCGCCCGCGACGCAATGCGCGACGGAAAGCTGGTCAGGAACTGCCACGACAGCCGCGATGCGCCATCGCTCCACACGTCCCACAGGAGCGCCGCAAGGGCCGCAAGGGCCAGCGCCAGGACGACCAGCGTCACGGCCTGGAACAGGGCCTCCTGCATGCCGCGCCACGGGCGGGGAGATGCGGAGATGCGGCCGGGCGACCCGTATCGACCGTCATGCGTACTCCTGGCGGAACCGTTCCCGCAGCCAGGCACTGGCGATATTCAGGAGAAATGTGCTCAGGAAGAGCAGCATGCCCACGGCAAAGATGGTTTTGTACTCGAGCGTGCCTGCCGGAGTGTCGCCAAGGCTGACCTGCACGATGTACGCGGTCATCGTTTCAACCGGCACGAAGGGATTGGCCGTGAGCCGCGGTTGCTGACCCGCGGCAATGGCGACAATCATCGTTTCACCAACCGCGCGCGAAATGGACAGGATGAACGCCGCCGTAATGCCCGACAACGCCGCCGGCACCACGACCCTGATCGTCGTCTGCATCCGTGACGCGCCGAGCGCGTACGCCCCTTCACGGAGCCCGGTGGGCACGGCGTGCAACGCGTCTTCAGCCAGCGAGGAGACGACCGGCAGAATCATGATGCCCATGACGATGCCCGGACTGAGGGCGTTGAAGCCCGCCAGCCCGGGAATCACACGCTGCAACGCGGGCGTCACGAACATCAGCGCGAAGTACCCGTAAACCACCGTCGGCACGCCGGCCAGCACTTCGAGCAGCGGCTTGATGACGCGACGCACCGTTCCGTTGGCGTATTCGCTCAGGTAGATCGCGCTCAGCAGGCCCGCCGGCAGCGCGACCAGCATGGCAATGCCCGACACGAGCGCGGTCCCCGCCACGAGTGGAAGCACGCCAAAACGCTGGTTCGCAAAGAGCGGCGTCCACTCCGTGCCAAACAGGAACTCGACGATCGACACTTCCCGCAGGAACGAGATGGTCTCGCCGATCAACACCGCCACGATGCCTACCGTCGTCAGAACGGAGACTGTGGCGCACGCGAGCAACAGCCACTCGATCAGCGGCTCGACGCGTTTCATCATTCCTGCGACAGCAACTGATCGATGGTCAGGCCCACCTGCGAGCCACCACTGGCGAACAGGCTCCCCGGGGTGCGCTTGGCAAATCGGGCCCGCACGAGCTCATAGGCTTGTCGCCCAGCTGTATCGCGCCCACCTGATCGATGAGCCAGGGACCTTCCTTGAGGTAATAGTCGACAAAGGTCTTGAGCTCGGGCCGTTCGAGACTCTTGTGCGACACGTAGATGAACATCGGGCGTGACAGCGGCTGGTACGTGCCGTTCCGAACGGTTTCGTGGGAAGGCGCAATCGGGCCCTTGCCGTTGTCGTCTTTCCCGTCTTCAACGGGAATCAGCTTCAGCTTGGCCTTGTTCTGCTCGTAGTCCTCATAGCCAAAGAAACCGAGCGCGCCCTCGTCGGTGGACACGCCCTGCACGAGCACGTTGTCGTCCTCGCTCGCGGTGAAGTCGCCGCGGCTCGAACCTTCCTTACCGACAATCGCGGCGGTGAAGTAGTCGTAGGTGCCGGAGTCGACCCCGGGACCAAACAGGTGCAGCTCGCGATCGGGCCAGCCCGCCCGTACGTCGCTCCACTTCATGACCTTGTTCTGGGCCTCAGGCGCCCAGATCTTCTTCAGCTCGGCCACCGTGAAGTGGTCCACCCAGTTGTTCTTGGGGTTCACGAGCACCGCCAGGCCGTCGTAGGCAATCGGCAGCTCGGTGTAGGCAATGCCGGCACCGGCGCACTTCTCGATTTCGGTCTTTGAAATCGGCCTGGAGGCATTCGAAATGTCGGTCTCGCCCGCGCAGAACTTCTGGAAGCCCCCGCCCGTGCCGGACACGCCGACCGTGACGCGGACGTTCTGATTCTTATTCTGAAACTCTTCGGCCACCGCTTCCGAGATGGGATAGACGGTGCTCGAGCCGTCAATCTTGATGAGCCCGGCCGATGCCTGGCTGGCGGTGGTTGACTGCTCGCTCGAACCGCCACCGCAGGCCATCACGCCTGTTGCACTTAGTACGGCCGCGACCATCAGCACGCTTTTCATTTGCATTGAGTCACCATTCTTTAATGGGTCGTGGGGCCCCACCCCCACGACCTGTACCTCGCGCTTTCAGCGCTCGGCGTACTTCGCAGGAGCGAACCACTTAGTCAACACATTTACCAACCCACGCGCAGGCCTGTCGTCCATGCGACGCCTGAATAGGCGCCTCCGTCGTTGGCCCGGTCGCTCATGTCCGCCCATTGGACGCCGCTTTGCAGCTTGAGCTTGTGACCGTAGAAGTAGTAGTTGGCGCCCAGATACCCTTCGTTGTACTTGTCGCCGCGGCCGGGAACCACGCGGTTCTCGTAGGTCCCAAGCCGGACGCCGTTCACCTGATCGCTCCCGAGGAACGTGTAGCGACCCACGACCTGGAGCTTGTCGGTGAAGTTGTAGAACGGCATGGCCATCACGCCCCACAGATCGCTCTGGCCGAGGTACCCGGTCGCCGTCGACAGGTCCGTCCGGAAGCCCCACTTGTCCGCATCGAACTTGAAGTTGACGGAGAAGACGTGCTCGAGCTGCCGGGTGAAGGTGTTCTGACGATCCGGATGCTGATAGATGTAGTTGCCGGCCAGGAGGGCTTCCTTCACGTGGAGAGTCTTGGCGAAGTCATAGCCTACGAGGCCAAGCGTAAAAAGATCCCCGGTGAACTCGCCGAACTCGCGGTTTCTGGCGCCGGCCGAATACACGCCTGTGCGATAGACCCACGGCGCGGCCGTGCCCGAGACGCTCACGCCCGGAAGGTACTCCTCGGTGAACCAGATGTTGTTGGTCAGGTTGCTTCGATCGATCGTGATGAGCTCTTTGGACGATGTGGAGCCATCCATCGTGAAGGGGACGCCCTGCTTGCCCACCGTGAGGGCCAGGCGCTTGCTTCGATTCCACTGGACGTAGAAATCCGTAAAGCGCATGTAGAAGGGATCGTGTTCCTGCGGGTTGAGCTCAACTTCGCTGTGGAAGACAAACTTCTTGAACAGCGTCATCTTGGGTCCGAGCCGCATACGACGAACGTTCCACTCGCCAAGATTGCCCTGGTCCGCATTAATCGAGGCGTACTCGTATTGGTACCGTCCGCTGAACAGCACACTCTGGACTACGGGGTTGGATTCGTCCTTGTACCACTCTGCGAACTTCCAGATCCTGTCGTACGTCGATCGACGCTTGTCGCGGTCGCCCGCCGCTTGCGCCATTCGCGCGGGGGCCGCCGACAGGAGCCCCTTGCCGGCCGGTTCCAGTGGGACTGTCCACTCGGTCCGCGAGAAGATTGGGACTCCTCCCAGGGAATTGTCAGCCCGGGCCTCGATGGAGTCGGAAATCCCGGATGGCTGCGGAGGAAGCGCAGTCGTTTGACCGAACACGGACCGATGACAGGTCAACAGTAGCGACAGACTCAAAACCAAGCATCTGCTCGTCATGTGTCGACGGTACGACAGCCAGATTTCGGGGCTGTTTCCAACGTGTTAAAACGCTGTAAACGGCCCGATTTGGAACAATTTGGGACACGCCGGGCAGCGAAGCCCTGGCGAAACCGTCACTTCGAGAGAGGGACCGCGTCTGCCGTCCTGTCGTTGGCCGTGAGGAACGCGTGAATCTGGCGCCGGAGCTCTTCCTGAATCGCATCGACGGGGCGACGAGCGTCGATGACGCGGAAATGGAATTCGTCGGCCATCGAGTTGTACTCGCGCAGCAGCTTGTTCTGGTATGCGCGGAAGCTGTCGTAGATGTCGTCACCGCCCTTCAGATCCATCCCTGATTCCCAGAAATCCATACCGCGCGACGCCAGGACCCGTGAGATAAGCGTTTCGACATCGGTCTTCAGATAGAAGACGAGATGGGGAGCGATGGCGAACCCGTACAGGCTGCGCAGCCACGGTCGATCGACGCCCCGGACGCCCGCGCGCGCCAGCGCCGTGAAGATGTAGCGGTCCGAGAGCACGATGAACCCCGCCTTGAGTGCGGGGATGATCTCTTTCTCGAGGCGGTCGGCGAAATCGGTCGCGTAGAGCAGCACGAAGGTCAGCTTGTTGAGCGTGTTGCTCGATTTGGCGAGCTCGATCGTCGGCTGCATGAGCGCCGAGCGCGTCCATCCGGTTTCAACGACTCCAAATCCCTGTACCTCGAGCCATTCGCGGAGCAGATTGATTTGGGTGGTACGGCCGACACCGTCGGTCCCTTCGATCGCGATGATGCGTCCGGGGTAGCCCTCGATATCCAGATAGGGGAGGCCGTGGCCGTAGTAGTGGCCCGGCTGAATGCCTCCGTTGGCGCCTTCGGGAATGTCGCGTTCTGGGGACATGGAATATTCCTCTACTCTTCGGCAGCTGCCATGGCGGGTTCGCGCTCGGCCTCGAGCATCGGCGCGACGACGCGGCGCACCACGCGCTGCTGTTCAGTGATGCTGGCCCGGGCATCGACCACGGTCAGATCGAACTCCTCGACAATCCGGTCGTACTCTTCGAGCACCCGACCCTGAAACAGCCGGAAGCTTTCCGCGACGTTCGGGCTGAGGGCGAGGTCCATACCTGCTTCGTAGAACTTGAGCTTGACACGCCGTGCGAGCAGGCGATCGAGCGAGACGTCAATGGGCACCCTGAAGTACAAGCGCGAGGTCGGGACGGACGGCGAAGCTGTAAAGCTCGCGCACCCAGTTCCGATCCACACCTCTGGCGGCGTCTCGCGCGAACGCGGTATACGCGTACCGGTCTGCCAGCACGATCATGCCGGCTTTGAGCGGCGGAATGATGTTGTAGAGCAGGCGGTCGGCGAAGTCGGTCGCGTGCAGCAGGCTGAAGGTCATGGGCGTGAGGGCGTTCTTCTTCTTGCCCGCTTTGGTGGCGGCCTTGACGAGCGCCGACGAGTTCCACTCAGTGACGAAGACGCGCTGCCCGGCCGCGGTCAGCCACTTGGCCAGGAGCGACAGCTGCGTCGTCTTTCCGGACCCGTCGATCCCTTCCACGACGAACAACTTGCCGGGATACTGATGTCGACTTGTGAGATTGTTCAGCATATCCGGTTCCGTCCGCGCTGATGTAGACCGGCTTGCCGAGAAGTGCCTCGAGCGGGGCCCGCTGCCGATGGGCGGCCCACAGCTCGAGTTCGGCGTCGCCGTTCGCGCGGACTTTGAGGAGATAGTCCTTGTCCCGATCGTGAAGTTCGAGTTTGGAAACGACCTGAGAGTGGCTGCGTTCGAGACCTTCCGCCAGACGAAGCAATGCGGCCATCATCCGAACCATTCGGCGATCGTCGCCTTTCAGATCGCGCATCCCTTCGTGTGACTTTTTGGGCGTGTTGCTGCGGTGGTAGCGGGCCGCCAGCGCCATGAACTCGATTTCCGTCGGCTCGAAGCCGCGGAGGTCACCATTCTTGATCAGGTAGTACGAGTGCTTATGGTGCCGTGGGTAGCTGATATGGACACCAATATCATGCATCAGGGCGGCATATTCCAGCCATTCACGTTCGCGGTCCGTCAAGCCATGGACAGCGCGGGTCTGATCGAACAGCGACGTCGCCAGCCGAGCCACCTGTTGCGCGTGCTCCGGCCAGTAGCGGCAGCGCTCGCACAGCTCGATGACGCTTCGCCGGCGGACATCGGGATACCGATCGATCTGCGCAATGTGCTTGCGATTACGGGCAATGTAATCAAGAACGAGCCCTTCGCGAAGCGCGTAGTCACAGAGCGTGAACTCTTCAGCGCCAAGCTCGCGCAGGATCGTATCGAGCAGCACAGACCCCGCGACGAGTAGATCGACGCTCCGCGGATCCACGGCGGGCAGCTTGAGACGCTGGTTGATGTCCTGATCCAGCACCGTCTTGCGCAACCGGTGCATGGCTTTGCTCGGGACGCGAAGATTGCGCAGCTCGTCCGGGGCGCGTCCCCGTTCAGCGGCCCAGGCCATGGCGCCGAGACTCAGAATGGTCCCTGACGTACCGATGACGCGACCGAATCCGGCCTTCACGATCTTCGCGATATACGCGCCCAGCTCGTCGATGATGTGACCAACGAGCTTCCGCTCCTCACGACGCGAGAGCGGATCGCTCGTGACAAATCGTTCGGTCAGGCGGATGACGCCGAGCTTGAAGCTTCGGGACAATCGGGCGTCCCTGGGCCGATCCCAGGGTGATTTCAACGCTGCCACCACCGATGTCGATGACCGCCGCGTCGCGATCGCCGGCATCGACGCCGTAGAGCGCCGCACGATGAATGAGCTGCGCCTCTTCCTGACCGGAGATCACCTGCGCGCGGATTCCTGTCTGGCTCTCGATGGCCTTGAGGAACTCGCCACCGTTTTCGGCCTCACGTGTCGCGCTGGTTGCAGCGGCCCGAATCTCGTCGACCCGATGCGATTCTGCCAGTCGCCGGAACTTCGACAGGGCCTGCAGCGCGGCATTCATCGCTTCGACGGTGAGGGCGCGGCCTCCCAGACCTCCGGCTCCCAGCCGCACCATTTCCTTTTCGCGGCCAATCACCTCGAACGACAGGTCGGGCCGGACTTGGACGACGATCATGTGGACCGAGTTTGTGCCGATGTCGATGGCCGCTATCCGCATGCGGAATAGGGATTTAATGGTAGGATCGCGAGACGCGTCTGGACATGTGACGCGTCGATCAGTTTCTCAACTGCGGGCCGCGCACTATAATCGCTCCAGCAAACGCGCCCGACCACATCATAGTCCTCTTATCGTCAATCCTATCATGAACGTACAACGCCTCCGTGACACCCTCTGGCTTAAGCGCTTGGAGGGGATTGATCGATTGTGGAAGGATGCACGGCAAGGTGATCTGGACGGCGTGCATCAGCTGCGCGTCGCATCGCGGCGGATTCGCGAAGCGCTCCCCATCCTGTCCAACGGCAACAACCATCCGCACCGCGTGAGACGGATGCAGCGCGCTGTCCGCGCGCTGACACGCACGCTCGGCCCCGTTCGCGAATGCGACGTCAGTCTGTTACTGCTGACAGACTTCGAACGAGCGCATCCGGAGAATCGTTCGGCCATCCAGCTCGTGCGTCAAGAGGTTGTTGCCAAGCGAAAAGATCTTCAGGATCTGCTGCGAGAGCATCTGGATTCGGTGACTCCGGAAGAGCTCTTGCGCAAGCTGACCAAGGCGACGAAGCAAAAGAAGAAGACAACCGCTCGCGACCGTGAGAGTCCCCAACCTGTGGAGTCGGATGAACGTTGGCGGCTCGCCCTGGCTGCCCGGATTGTGCGCCGGTCGAAACAGCTCGAGCAGTTTATCGGGTATGCGGGAGCGCTGTATGCGCCGGACCGGCTGCATGGGGTGCGGGTGTCGGTCAAGAAACTTCGATACGCGCTGGAGCTCGGGCAGGAAGCGAGGATCGCTGGTCTCACGTCGGCCATTCGAATTCTGAAGAGGATGCAGGACAATCTCGGCGAGCTTCATGATCGTGAGATGTTGCTCGATCGCGTCCGGACCGTGCACGCGGCACAGGGGCATCCGGTCTTGTCCGATTCGCTCGAACGGCTGACCCGGCTCCTCGAAGAGGAAACCCGTCTCTATCACGCGCAGTTTGTCTGCCAGCGCGAGGACCTCATGAAGCTCTGTGCGGGCGTTCGTCAGCAGGCCTCGGACATCGGCCCCATCGGCCGGCCGGTGCGCAAACGGCTGGCAAAGGCTTCGCACGGACGGACGTCCCGTCCTCGCATCGCCGCTGATCGCGCATTGGGTCGATGATTCATCACGCTACTGCCGCGCCTTTCACGGAGACCAATTCAAGTGGCTGCTGAACTGTATCTGATTCGCCATGGCATTGCGGCCGAACGCGGCGACGCGTGGCCCGACGACAACAAGCGTCCGCTGACAGACGACGGGGTCAAGAGTCTCCGGAAGATTGCGAAGGGCCTCGTCGAAATCGGCGTGGGTTTTGACGTGATCCTGACGAGCCCGTTGGTGCGCGCCAAACAGACGGCCGAGCTGATCGCGTCCGAACTGAAACCCGACCCACCGATTACGGTGACCGATGCGCTCTCACCGGGGGCGTCGTATGCCTCGGTGCTGGACGAGCTGGGCAAGCATGCGCGCCGCCGGCGCATCGCGCTCGTCGGTCACGAGCCCGGCATGGGGGCCCTGGCCGCCCGGCTGATGGGGTCACGCCACGCGCTCGAGTTCAAGAAGGGGGCCATTGCCCTCATCGATGTAGAGGCCCTTCCGCCCACCGGAGCCGGGAGCCTCACGTGGTTCCTCACGCCCAAGCTTCTAAGGAAACTCGGTAAATAGCTAAGAGCACGTTGCGAAATTGCAGTACGTAGGCCGGTTCCTGCTCTTTGGACCAGGCTCCAGGCGGGCCTATAAAGCAAGGCCCGCCCTACGACCTAATTTCGCAACGCGCATTAAGTAGTCGTTAAATCGCCAAATAGATCGTCAAATCGCGAATCACCAATCGCCAACGATTCACGAATCACTAGTCGCTAAATCATTAATGATTTGGGAACTCTGACCGTAAGAGCCCGTGGTTTGACCGTGACCGTGACCGGCGACTCTGCCTCGAATGGCTCCCCGTCCGCATGGCACACGAGCGGTTTCGTCGATGAGATCGACACCCGTGTCACCTGTTTCGTCAGGATGTTCGGTGCCTGGTGAAGACTCCGTGTGAACAGGCGCGGCGTTAGCAGGAACGCGCGGCCCATTGACCGCGCACCCACAATCACGAGATCGAGCCGTCCATCCTCGGCGTCCGCATGGGGCGCGATATACGCGCCGTTGCCGTACTGACGCAGATTGGCCGTGACGAGCATGATCGCGCGCAGCTCCAGCGGTTCGTTCTCCCGTTCGTTCTCCCGTTCGTTCTGAATTTGGATGCGGTAGGACGCCGGTTCGTACGTGACGAGCTGCTGCCACCCGAGCCAGATGTACCTGAAGAATCCACGACGCTGAGGCGCCTGCTCGTTGAAGAGCGCCGCAATCCTTCCGTCGAGGCCGATGCCGGCAAGATTGAAGAAGAGCCGATCTCCCATCTGCCCGGCGTCAATGACGCGATCGCGTCCGTTGATGGCCACGTCGAACGCCTTTTCGGGCCCCAGATAGACCCCTAACTCGCGTGCGAGGCCATTGCCGGAGCCCTCGGGGACGACGGCGAGAGGGATGCCCGTGTAGGCGAGCACGGTTGCGACCTCGTTCACCGTTCCGTCGCCCCCCCAGGCGCAGACGAGGCTGGCACCCTCGGCGAGTGCCTCGCGAGTCAGCTCGACGGCATGTCCGGGATATTCGGTGACATGAACGCGGGCGTCGATGCGCCGCAGCCCGATGAGGCGCCTGGCGAGCGCCGCGCGCGCACCGCCCAGGCTGCGTCCCCGTGCCCCGGAGCGGGGATTGATGATGACATGGAGCATTCAGGCCGCGATCCTACCAGCGGACGGTCGTCAGAACGAATCAGAACGAACAGGAGCTCAAGAGATCAGGAGAATCAGAACGAACAGGAGAATTCAGGAGATCAGAAGAACTACACAGGATGTCTCCTGATCTCCTGACCTTTTGTATTAACGGGACCGAACGGAGTCCGCGAACCAGGTTGCGTCCCCGTGCCCCGGAGCGCGGATTGATGATGACGTGAAAGCATCCAGGCCGGGGATCCTACCAGCGGACCGTCAAAACGAACAGGAGCCAGGAGATCAGGAGAACCAAACAAAATGTCTCCTGAACTCCTGACCTTCTGTTTCTAAAGGAACGAACGGAGTTCGCGAGTCAGGCTGCGTTCCCGTACCCGGAGCGGGGATTGATGACTTGGAGCATTCAGCCGCAGATACTACCGCCGACCGCGTCAGAACGAACAGGAGCTCAAGGGATCAGGAGAACTAAAACAAAATGTCTCCTGATCTCCTGACCTTCTGTTGCTAAAGGGAACGAACGGAGTTCGCGAGTCAGGCTGCGTTGCCGTGCCCCGGGGCGCGGATTGATGATGACGTGAAAGCATTCAGGCCGGGGATCCTACCAGCGGACAGTCAGAACGAACAGGAGCTGGCGAGATCAGGAAAACAAAATGTCTCCTGAGCTCCTGATCTTCTGTTGCTAAAGGGAACGAACGCCGTTCGCGGCTGCTGCGGCGTTACTCCCCGTTCTCGCAGAAGCGGTATCCGAGCCCGATGACGGTTTCGATCTGCTTGCCGGCGGGACCGAGTTTGTTGCGGAGCCGCCCGACGTGGACGTCGACAGAACGGGTCTCGATTTGGCGGTCGAATCCCCATACGCGCTCGAGGAGTCGATCCCGCGACAGCACGCGGTTCCGGTTCTCCACCAGAAACCGCAGCAGTTCGAACTCGCGGCGTGTCAGGCGCACGGGCTTCTCGTCAACGATAATCGAGACCGCGTCGAAATCCACGACGAGATGCCGCCCTTTGTATACGACGGGAGGGGTTTGCACGGCCCGCACCTGGCCGCGGCGCAGGGCGGTGCGCACGCGCGCCACCAGCTCGCGCAGGCTGAAGGGTTTGGTGATGTAGTCTTCGGCGCCCAGTTCCAGGCCGGTCACGCGATCGGTTTCGCTCGTCCGCGCCGTCAGCATGACGACCGGAATCCCCGCCGTGGCCGGACGATTGCGCAGAATGCGAAAGACCTCGATGCCATCGAGGAAGGGGAGATTCAAATCGAGCAGGATCAGATCCGGCGGTTCTTCCATCACCGATTTGAGCGCGGCGGCACCCGTGCCGACAATTTCCGCCCGAACGTCGCCGGCGCGCTCCAGGCTGTGTTTGATCAGGGCCGCAATGTCCTGCTCATCTTCAACAATCAGAACGCGCATCGTGGCCGGGCGTGTGCCGGGCGAAAGAGAGCGCGCAGACCCATGCAAGTCCGTCATGCGGCAGAAACCTCGCGTAACACATTAATGACGCGGTGTTTCCACAGCATTGCCAGGCTGTTAATTCTGGGTTAACGATGTGTTACACGAAAGATACGGAATGTGGGAGCTTTTCGTCAGATTCAGAACTGCGGGCTAACGAATCTGCTAACGGACCGGGCTCGGCACTGAGCAGCCAACGTGCATATTGCGCGCGATAGCCGTCAGCAAAAACGATCTTATGATTTATATCCCGTCGACGGCTTTCACCAGCACGAATGCATCATGGATCCGGTCGACGCGCAGCAAGTAGCGTCGAGCGGGTGGAGACCACAGAACCCAAGCGAGGACTGACAGCGTAAGAGCGGATCGGACGCGCGTGTAGAAGGCAATCCTCCGCGCTGCTGATCAGGCCGACGATCCACAACACATCACACATCGGCAAGCATCGCGTTGGGCTCGGGCGCCTCCATTGCAGCCGTCAGTCAACGCCTCGGTCACGCCAAAGTCAGCATGATGCTTGACACGTACACTGACGTGCTGGATGACCAAGGGGAGCATCAGAAACCAAAACAGTTCGCCACCGTACCTCACGGCTAGGTAGCAGCAGACGGATTCGCAAACGGAGCCACGAAAAACCCACGACACGAGCCCGTCCGAGACGACGCGAAACCGATGTGACGAAATGGTAAATCTTGGTGAAGCCTTAACGAAACTGCTGTGACGTAAGCGAGACAGGGCGAGAACCGCCGTATATCCCTCCTGGTTCTGGGTTAACGAACGACACGGCGCCCGCAACGGGGCGTGGGTCGTTACACAGAATTTACAGAAACGATGTACCGGTACGCGAGAATCACGACTTCCCTTGCGGGTCAAAGCCCGCGGAAGGTTCCGGTACGAAACGGGGACGCTTCCGAATCCGGGTCCGGAGATGCTGAAAACAACACCTGCTCGTCAGCCTGAGGGTTCCATGATCTTCATCAAACGACTCCGCAGCGAAGGGCAGACGCGTGCGTTCAAGGTCGAGCGCGATTTCGATGGATGGGCTGCGCGCGAGGAACAAAACAACCACACGGTCAAGGTGGTGCACTGTCACGACTGGCATCAGGTCGAGCGCCTGATGACCTTGTTCGAGCTGAAAGCCTGGGAACTTCGCCAGGACGGATGGAGAGAAATGCCTGTGTCCGAGTGATCGGCTAACGTCCGATCACTGCGGTCGCCCGGCATGTCCTCCATTCAATCCGCACACATCACCGCGTTCTATCTCTTCGATGTCGCCGAAGCCGTCTCATTGGGCGGGCTGCCTGGCTTGATGGGCGTCGAGACCAGTTCTGCCAGAATCGCGGCGAAACCTTCCATTCCTGCCTACGTCAAGTATCAACAGCCTCCAATCATCGTTGACGGTGAGGCCATCGGGATTGGCGGGCCGGACGATTTCAAAGCCCGGTTCAAGATTTTCGACTACGGCGTCATCTCGCTCGCGCTCACGCGTCCCTTTTCAGGTGACTGGGTCGAACTCATCGCGCTCGGGCAGGGGATGATGGAAAACGAGCGGCTCGAGCGGCTGGCCGAGGCGTCGTGCCGCAAGCTCGTCGCCCGCATCGAGCCCGCCCTCGTGCGCCGGCGCGACAGGTACCTGTCCGAGGATTACCTGGTCTTTGCCGTGACGGCGCTCGACCGGCCGCTGACGGGGCGTGCGCTCGTGCAGGCGCACAAGGAGGAGATTGCGCTCCTGCTGCGCGGCGAACGGCACGCGCTCAGCCGGCAGGAAGAGAAAGAGATCCTTCGCCACAGGATTTTGTACTTTGCGAACGATCTCGTCGTCCCCACCTGGAACGCGGCGCTCGTGTACGACACCGAAGCGAGCGTGGACGTGGCTCTCGAGATTCTCGAGTTTGCCAATTCTCAACTGCTGCAGTTCCGTTACTACGACGATCTGCTGGATGCCGAGCTCGCTCGGACCTATCCGCAGGTGCAGGCGCCTCGATGGTACGACGTCATTGGCGGGCGCCGGTACACGCGGGCGGCGCACCATCTGCACGCGGTGTTCATCGACGTCAACGACCTCACGGATCGCACCGAGAACGCGTTGAAGATCGTCGGGGACATCTACGCGGCGCGTCTCTTCACGCTCGTGGCCGCACGGCTCGGTCTCGATCGCTGGAAGGCCAGCGTGGAGCACAAGCTTCAGACCCTCGACGATATCTATCGCTTTGCGGTCGAGCAGACGGCCATGTGGCGCGGCCAGTTTCTCGAGCTGACCATCGTCCTGATCCTGATCCTCGAACTCGCGCTCTTCTTCCTGGGAATCATGCGCTGAAGACGAATCGCTCCCGTGTCTCAAATTAGCCCAAATACCCGAAGTTAACCGGGCCGCAAATGGTTCGCCGCGTGGCTGTCACACCACCCCTTTATCGTGGGGTATATGGCGAGGCCAACGGCGCTCGCTCTGGTTCCCCCAGCCCGGCAGACGGTCCCGCTGAAATACAGCGTGATCGTCTGCGCGTATAACGAAGAAGCCTACCTGGCGGCGTGCCTCCACTCCCTGCTCGCGCAGACGCGTCGTCCGCACGAGATTCTTGTCGTCAACAACGCCAGTTCGGACAATACCCGGGCCGTGGCAGCGCGCATTCCCGGCGTGCGCGTGATTGACGAGCCGCGGCCTGGTCTGGTCAGAGCGCGCGAGGCCGGCCGGCAGGCGGCGGCCGGCGACATCCTCGTCTATGTCGACGCCGATTGTCGCGCGCCGCTACAGTGGCTCGAACGTTTGGCCGCGCTGTGTGAGAACGGTGAGCCCGCGGCCGTGTCGGGATCGTACCGCTTCTACGACTGGGATCTGCTGGGGCGCCTGCTCCTTCGTCTGTACGACTGGTCGCTCGCGCCGCTGACGCACCTCCTCGTGCAGGACGTGCTTGGACTTGGCGCGGTGCTCTACGGCGGCAACTTTGCCGTGCGCCGTTCGGCCCTCGACCGCATTGGCGGGTTCGATACCTCGATCGAGTTTCACGGCGAGGACACGAATCTCGGTCGCCGGCTGGCGAGGGTGGGTCGCGTCCGGCTGTCGCTGTCCTGCTGGATCTACACGTCCGCGCGGCGCTACCAGGCGATGGGGCGCGGCGCCGTGTTCGGCCTCTACATCAGGAACTTCTGGTCCGAGATTCTCCGACACCGCCCCTCTGATGCGACGCATCAGGATGTGAGGACGTAAGTGCCAGGCTACGAACCGTATCTCCTCTGCGACTTTCACATTCACACCACGTGGAGCGACGGGCGGCTCAGCCTGCGCGAGGTGGTGGACCTCTATGGCCAGACGGGGAAGTTCGACGTCATTGCCATTACCGATCACATTCTCCTCAAGAAGGATTTTCTGGCGCGGGCCGGCCGCCTCGCCACGCTTGGCCGTCGCCGATATTCGGTGACCGAGGAGACGTTCGACGAATATCTGGCCGACATCGCCCGCGAGGCCCAGCGCGCAAAGCGCGACTACGGAATGCTCGTCATCCCGGGCGCCGAGGTCACGCAGAATCACATCCGGGCCCGCAAGAACTCCCACGTCATAGCGCTCGGGATCAAGAAGTACATCAGCGCGGATCAAAACGCCGAGGACATCCTCAAGGAAATCCGGCGGCAGGGCGCCCTGAGCATTGCCTGCCATCCGCACCACCGGACCACGAGACGGCTCGAAATCTCAACCTGCTATCTCTGGGATCATCGGAAGGAACTGGCCGACCTGGTCGATGTCTGGGAAGCAGCCAATCGCGACGATCTGTTCTCGGTCACCAGCCTCAAGCACTATCCCTACGTGGCCAACAGCGACTTCCACAAGGAAAAGCACCTGCACTCCTGGAAGACCCTCATTCGCGCGAAAAAAGACTGGCCGTCCATCAGCGCGGCGCTTCGCGCGAACGTCGACATTGCCATCACGCTCTACCGAAACGGTTCGTGGGCGGGCTAGTCCTTTCGAGCCCCATCCGCGGAGATCCGCGTCTCGTAGCATCCAAGTGTGATCCGCGCAAATCCGCGTCCCGTACCCTTGATCCGCGTCCCGTGACGCAAATTTTGCACTCCCGCCACGGGACCGTCGCGTCGGCCCGGTAGGCTCGACCGCGATGGAGGTGGCTATGAGTATTGCGATAACGTTTGACGAGATTCTTCACCGCGCGCGAGGCGAGTTCCTCGAGATGCCAGGGCTTCGCCTGACCGTTCCGCAGGCGCGACGCCTGTGGAATCTAGAAACGACACTCTGCGAATCGGCGCTGTCCACGCTGGTCGAATCGCGTTTCCTGGTCCGGCTTCACGATGGCGCGTTCGTGAGAGCTGGGGGATTGGTGATTCGCGATTCGTGAATCATTCCTACACGGTTGTCAGCGGGCCCGTAGTGGCGGAGAGCGCCGGCATTGGCGCTTTCGGGATGACGATCCAGGCCACCACGTACACGACCAGCCCACCCACGATGGCCCCAGGCAGCACGGACAGAATCAGCCACAACAGTCGGATTGGCGTTGCGTCAACGCCAAAGTATTCCGCCAGGCCGCCGCACACCCCGCCGACCTTCCGGTCCCCGGTAGAACGATAGATCTTCGATCGGGGCTGGACCGGAGCCGCGACCGCAGGCCCCTCCGGCATCACCAGCCAGGCGAGCAGGTAGGCGATGACACCTCCGATGAGGATGCCCGGCATGACCGAGAGAATCACCCAGAGCAGACGGATGAACGTCGGATCGACGCCAACGTAATCGGCGATCCCCTCACAGACTCCCGCAATCTTGCCGGCCCTCGAACGCGCGAGTCGGCGACCCCCAAGCGGCGCGGTCGAGGCGCCGTGCTGGCTGGCGCCGCACGACGCGCAAAACCGTGCACCTTCAGCGATTTCGTGCTGGCACCGTACACACTCCATCACGTGCCTCCTTGCAACCGGACCGTCACCCCTATTAGCGTGAGACGTGAAGCGCTGCCGGGGTGTTCCCTGGTTCAACGGCGGGCCGTCATATTTTCGTCACACAACTGTCATATTCTCGATCGCTCCCGTTGACGTGTGAAACGACCGAAAACACTCCCAAACAGTGTCGAAGCTGCAGATGAGCCGATGGACGAGTCGCTGACACTGAAGTCTCCCAGAGCATTTGAGGCGGCCCACGCCGAGGTTGCCGCCGAGCTCGACCGCCTCGCCGACCTTCACCGGCAATACCGCGAGGGACTCGTCCACGTGCATGTGCCGGACGCGCTCCATGAAGGGGACGGGCCGCTCGAGGATCTCGATTCACCTCCATCTCCCCGCCTCCAACGCGGCACTCGAGGCGGCGGGCAAGAGCCTGTTCTACTCGCTTCCGGTCGCGTTCGATCCGGGTCACTCGATTGGCCCGTTTCTCGCCACCGTCGATCGCGATCCGTCGGGGCGGCCGTATCGCTTCCTCGACATGGGTGCGCTCATTGCCACGCAGGCGTTTGGTGAGAACGACCCCGCGATCGTTGAGGCGATGCTCAGCCATTTGCCATATACGTTCTCGAGGTACGCGCACTCGGAGTACCAGACGGCCGTATCGCTGCGTCTCAAGGCGGAGCTGAATCGCGTCGCGCCGGCGGGCACACCCCGCCACTTCGTCGTGAACACGGGCGCCGAGGCCGTGGAGAATGCCATCAAGTCGGTTCTGCTCAATCGCGTCAAGACCACGGGTGAGCTGGATGGTGGCTTCATCATCTCGTTCGACGGCGCGTTTCACGGTCGAACGCTCGGCAGCCTGGCGGTGACGCACCGCAAGAAGGCCCGCCTCGGATTCCCCACCTTCGACTGGCCGCAGGTCTCGTTTCCGACGCTCGACGCCAGCCCGAAACAGACGGCACGCCGTGAGGAACGCAGCCTCAAGCAGGTATGGGACCTGCTGGTGTCTGGCCGCCTGCCACACGCCGAGAAAAGCAAGGACGTTTTCCGTCGCGAGCTGGACACGATCGATGAATTCCTGGCGACACCGGGTCGGGACGTTGCCTCGTTCGTGCTGGAGCAGCGCGCGGCGCTCAGCGCCGACATCCTCAGGCGCAGCCGCCGGGTCGCGGCCGTGCTGGTCGAGCCGATCCAGGGGGAAGGAGGAGTTCGGCTGGCGACCGCGGGATTCATGCAGCGGCTGCGCCTGCTGACCAGTATTTACGACGTTCCGCTCATGTTTGACGAGGTGCAGACAGGGTGGGGTGCCACCGGACGCCTGTGGGCCCACGAGTGGTTCGAGTTGCCCCTGCCGCCGGACGTGGTCGTGTGGGCCAAGAAAGCGCAGAACGGAGTACTGTTCGTCAGCGAAGAGCTGGCGACGTTCTTCCAGGAGGAGAAGAAGTTCAACACTACCTGGGAGGGCGATAGCGTCGGGATGGTGCGTCTACTGGCAATGCTCGACAAGATCGACCTGGAGCAGGTGCGGCGCACCGGAGCACACGCGGGCACGGGACTCGAAACGCTGGCGAGAGACTACACTGGGCTAATCGAGCACGTTCGGGGTGCTGGCGTGATGCTCGCGTTCGACGTCGCTCGTGCCGACTGGCGGGAGTCGCTGCGCGATCGCGCCTTTCGTCGTGGCCTGGTGCTGCTGCCGGCCGGCGAACGGGCGCTGCGGTTCTACCCGCGCTACGACACCGAAACCTACGCCATCGACGAAGCCCTTGCCATCCTGAGAGCGGCCATCGAGGACATTGTGGGCGGACGCGCGGAGCCGTTGCCGACGGGACCGGAGATCCGCGTCGGAGCCCTCGAGTGTCCCCTTGAGGCGATCGAAGTGCTCGAGATCTCGTCGGCAAACTTCCAGGAGCAACAAGCGCAGATTATGGAAGTCGAGATCGAGCATTATGGTGACATCAAGCAGTATCCACCGGATGTGCTGCGTGCCGGACGACGACCATTGCTGCAGCTGCCCGCCGAGATGCTCGAGTCGACCCTTTCGAACGCCCGTGCCATTGGCGTTGCGCTGCGCGACGGGGTCAGCGGACGAATCGTCGCCTACGCGATCGGAAGTGCCCTCGAGGATCACGACGAGGAAGGTGTGGCATCGGATCCGCACTTCGGCGAGAACAACACGTTCTACCTGCATGCAAGAGCCATACGGCCGTCGGTGCAGAACCAGGCGGAGATCGAGAATCAGCTGCTCGAAGTGGTCCGCGTCCGCGCCCTGGCGGCCGGGTTCGAGTATCTTTCGGTGCTCATCGAGGAACGGGTGTACGAGACTGGACCCGAATGGCTGCGCCAGGCGCAGGTGATTCAGGCTGTCGACAACTATTTGCGGAGCGGCGTTCGCTTCTTGTATTTGCAGTTGACGCTCGAAAAACGACGTGAGCTTCGAGGGCAGCCTGTCCGGGATCAGGGAAGCGGAGGAACAGAATGACCGAAGTTGGGATGTGGATCGATCACCGGCGTGAGAGCGCGCGCGGCGGCGAGACCATGCCCGTCGAAAACCCGGCGACCGAGGAGACGATTGCCACGGTCCCCCGCGCGCAGATTGCCGACATCGATGTGGCAGTCGAGCAGGCTCGAACCGCGCAGCGGCAGTGGCGGCGCACTCCGGGCCTCGACAGGGCAAAGCTCCTCCACGAGGTGGCCGCCCGGATGCGCGCCATGCATCGTGAGCTCGCCGAGACGATGACGCTCGAGGGCGGGAAGCCCATGATCGAAAACCTCGATGAGATTGAGTGGACGACCGCGTGTTTCGACTATTACGCGGAGCTCGGCCGTCATTCGCGGGGGAGCAGTATCCCGCCCAGTTTCGAGCATCAGGTGAACTTCACCGTCAAAGAGGCGTTCGGCGTGGTGGCGGCCATCGTTCCCTTCAACTATCCGCTGCTGCTCATGGCGTGGAAGGTCGCGCCCGCGCTGGCCGCGGGCAATACCGTCATCATCAAACCGGCTGAACAAACGCCGCTGGCCACACTCAAACTGGCCCAGGCCTTCGAAGCCCTGCCGCCGGGAGTCGTGGGGATTGTCAGCGGGATCGGCACCGAAGCAGGAGAGGCGCTGGTTCGCCACCCGCACGTCGACATGATCGCGTTCACCGGGTCGACCGCGACGGGCAAGCACATCATGCGGATTGCCGCCGATTCTCTCAAGAAAGTGAACCTCGAGACGAGCGGCATCGACCCCTTCATCATCTGCGAAGACGCCGACCTCGACATTGCCGCTCGTGGTGCCGTCTGGGCGCGCTACCTGAACGCCGGCCAGGTGTGCACGTCGGCCAAGCGCTTTTATGTCGTTGACGCGGTCGCCGATCCTTTCGTCGATCGTTTCGTGCAGCTGGCCCGGCAGGTGAAGGTTGGCGACCCACGGCGGCCTGAGACCGATATGGGGCCGCTCATCTCGAGCGGGGCGTTGGACGCGGTGAAGCAGTCGATTGCGAAGGCCACCAAAGAAGGCGCGCGCCTCGTGACCGGAGGGGGCCGACCGGCGGGCTGCGAGCGCGGCCATTTCCTGGAGCCCACGGTGCTCGACCAGGTCCGTCACGGTAGCTACGCGACGCGCGAAGAAGTGTTCGGGCCGGTGGCGGCAATCGTGCGGGTGCGCGACGTGGACGAGGCCATCGCGCTCGCCAACGACAGCGACTACGGACTCGGCGCCAACATCTATACGAACAACCTGCAGTACGTCATGAAGGCGATGGAAGAGATCAAGGCAGGCACCTTCTGGGTGAACGACCCGCTCACCGACAACGAAGCTGGTCCATTCGGTGGCATGCGCCAGAGCGGCATCGGCCGCGAACTGGGCGAAGAAGGGCTGGAAGCCTTTCGCGAACCCAAGCACGTGCACATCGACTACATCCAGGAACGCAAGAGCTACTGGTTTCCCTACGCCGAGCGAAAGTGGTGACGATCATGGATGCATTGCCGCTCTATATCGGCGGGCGCTTCACAAAAGGTGCCGATCCGTCACAGGAGATCATCAACCCCGCGACCGGGTCGCCGATCGCCAAGGCGTCGCGTGCCACGCGCGAGGAAACGCAGGCTGCAATCCGGGCCGCGCGCGACACATTCGATTCGGGCGTCTGGTCGGGTGCGACGGCCATGAAGCGCGGGCAGGTGCTGCTCGAGATCGCGCGAAGGCTCCGTGAGTCATCCGCCGAACTCGCGCGACTCGAGACCGAGAACATGGGGAAGCCCATCTTCGAGTCCGAGTTCGACGTGGCCGATGCGGCCACCTGCTTCGAGTATTACGGGGGTCTTGCAACCAAAATCACCGGTGAGGTCAATCCCGTTCCCGACGAGGCTCTCAGCCTCACGCTCAAGGAGCCGGTCGGCGTCTGCGGGCAGATCGTCCCGTGGAATTACCCGCTCCTGATGGCCGCCTGGAAGATTGCACCCGCGCTGTGTGCGGGGTGCACGGTGGTGCTCAAGCCGGCGGAATCCACGCCCCTGACAGCTCTGGCTCTCGCGCGCATCCTGGACGCCGTCGCGGACCTCCCCAAGGGGGTCGTCAACGTGATCACCGGCGATGGTCCCGTGGCAGGGGCGGTCCTCGCCGAAAGCGACCTCGTCGACAAGGTGGCGTTCACGGGTTCTACGCGCACCGGTCGCGCAATCCTGCACGCCGCGGCCAGCTCGAACCTGAAACGGGTCACGCTCGAGCTGGGCGGGAAGTCTCCAAACATCTTCTTTGCGGACGCGGGTTGGGAGGCGGCGGTCGAAGGAGCCGTATTCGGCGTGTTCGTCAACCAGGGCGAGGTGTGTTCGGCCGGGTCGCGCATTCTCGTCGAGAAGGCCATTCATTCGAAGTTTCTCGATGCAATTGTCGCGAAAGCCAAAACGATCAAACTTGGTGATCCCCTCGATCGCGACACCCGCATGGGACCGCTCGTGACCGCCGCGCATCGGGATCGGGTGGTGGGGTATATCGAAGAGGGAAGGCGAGAAGGGGCGCGCCTCGTGCTTGGAGGTGGCAAGCCAACCGGCCTGCTCGAGCGAGGTCAGTACGTCGAACCCACGATTTTCGACCGTGTGGCGCCGGGCATGAAGATCGCGCAGGAAGAAATCTTTGGTCCGGTGGTTTCGGTCATTCCGTTCGACGGCGAGCAGGAGGCGATCGAGATTGCCAACGCGACGCCGTACGGTCTGGCCGGTGCCGTGTGGACCCGGGATATCTTCCGCGCATTCCGCGTCGTCCGGAAGCTGAGGGCCGGCATTGTCTGGGTCAATCACATGCAGCCCACCTACGTCGAGGCGCCATGGGGAGGCATGAAGATGAGCGGCGGCGGCCGCGAGCTCGGTCTTCACGGCATCGACAACTATCTCGAGATGAAACAGGTGCACGTCAACCTGAACGAACAGCCGATGGGGTGGTATTAGCGGCTAAGACTTTCAACACGGAGGACGCTGAGATCGCGGAGGCCGCAGATAGATCCTTTATTAATGTTTGCAGCGGGCCTCAGCGGTCCCTGCGACCTCTGCGTTGTGCTTGAACCTGAGAACTGAAAACTCAGAACTGAAAACTGAATGAGCAAGGCGATATGTATCCGTACGTCACTACCCGGGCCTCGCAGCGTGGCGCTGCTCGAAGAACGCCGACGTTTCGTCGCGGTGGGCATTGCCGAGGCGAAGCACGGGATCTTCTTCGATCACGCCGAGGGCGCCCGTCTGGTCGACGTGGACGGCAACGTGTTCCTCGATTTCAGCGGTGGGATTGGCTGCCTCAATGTCGGCCATTCCGCGCCGCGAGTCGTGGATCGCGCCAGGGAACAGCTGACCAAACTTCAGCACGCGTGCTTCCAGATCGCCCCGTACGAGCCGTACGTCGCGCTGGCGCGCAAGCTGTGCCAGATCGTTCCAATTGGCGGGCCAACAAAGGCGGCGCTCTTCAACAGCGGGGCCGAGGCCGTCGAAAATGCCATCAAGATTGCGCGGGCCGCAACGGGCCGGTCCGCCGTGCTTGCCTTCGATCCCGGATTTCACGGCCGTACGCTTCTGGCGCTGTCCCTCACCAGCAAGGCCTTCCCGTACCGCCAGGGCTTCGGGCCGTTCGCGCCGGAAGTGTACCGGTTCCCGATCCCGGACGTACTGCGCAGACCGCCGGGCACGTCGGTCCAGGGCTCGGTTGAGCACGGTATCGCCGAACTGCACCGCTTTCTGAAGAGCACGGTGCACCCGGAGTCGATCGCGTGCGCGATCGTCGAGCCGGTGATTGGCGAGGGCGGATTCATCGTGCCGCCGCTCGAGTTTCTGTTGGATCTGGCGAGCACGTGCAGGGAGCACGGCATCCTCTTCATTGCCGACGAAGTGCAGACCGGCTTCGGGCGCACGGGCCGGATGTTTGCCTGTGAGCGGTTCGGTCTCGAGCCTGATCTCATGTGCCTGGCAAAGTCGCTGTCGAATGGATTCCCACTTTCGGCCGTCGTCGGCCGCTCGAAGATCATGGATGCGGCGCAGCCGGGTGGGTTGGGCGGGACTTTTGCCGGCAACCCTGTTTCGTGCGCCGCGGCACTGGGCGCGATTGAAACGCTCGAGCAGGATGGTGTGCTGGCGCGCGCCGAGACCATCGGCGCAGTGGTGGCCAGGTGCTTCGAGCGCATGCTCGCGCGCTATCCCTTTATCGCTGAAGCGCGCGGAGTGGGCGCGATGCGCGCCCTGGAGCTCGTTGAAGATCGCGTGTCCTTGAAGCCGGACCAGGGCCGAACCGAGCGGATCCTCGCGCTCGCCGCGACACGCGGCCTGCTGCTCCTTTCCGCCGGTCTCTACGGCAACGTGATCCGAACCTTGATGCCTCTGACCATGACCGACGCCGAGCTCGAAGAAGGGCTCGGGGTGCTCGAGTCGTGCTTCGCTGACGCCGCGTGATGCCGTCGACACGTCGAACCCACACACCACCACGGGTCGTCATTCTCGGCGGAGCTGGTGCCATGGGCCGGATCATGGTGCGCGATTTCCAGCGCACGGCCGGCCGCAGGGTGCAGGTCGTGGTCGCCGACCGCGACACGTCCGCCGTGCAGGGCCTCCGGGTAGAGACCACGCTCGTCGACGTTGCCGATCCCGCGAGTCTTCGGCGTGCACTGGATGGCGCATACGCGGTCATCGCGTCGTTGCCGTATCGGTACAACCTCGAAGCGATGCGTGGAGCTCTCGAAGCAGGGACCCATTACATCGATCTCGGGGGGCTCTTCCATGTCACCCGCCGTCAGCTCGAGCTGGGTCCCGAGTTCGAGCGTCGCGGCATCATGGCAATCCTGGGGATGGGTTCAGCGCCGGGCATTATCAACGTCCTGGCCGTGCTGGCCGCGCGCGGGCTCGACACCGTTCGTGAGATCCACTGCCTGGTCGGTTCGGTCGACCGGACCCGGTTCCGCAACACGCACCCACTCTGGTTCGGGTACTCCGCTGACACGTTGCTCGACGAGTTCACGATGCCATCAGCCGTCTACCGCGCCGGCAGATTCACGATGGTGCCGCCGCTCGACCCTCGCGAGCGGACGACGGTCAAGTTCCCGGCTCCGGTCGGCGCGATCGTCGTCGACACCACGCTTCATTCAGAGGTGGCGACCCTGCCGCTTTCGTTTCGCGACCGTGGCATTCGCGAGGTGACGTTCCGCCAGGGGTTCGATACGGAGTTCAGAGACAAGCTGAGCTTTCTGGTGCAGCTGGGTCTTGCAGGCACGACGGCGTTGCCATCTGCTTCAGGACAGCCGGACGACCGCCGCATGGTCCCTCGCGACGTCCTGCTCGCGCTCGTTGGCAGTCACAAACCCCCTATCCCGATCGGTCAGGCGATCCGTTACGAAGTGCTGCGAACTGTGGTGGGTGGAACGCGCGGTCGACGCCGAGTGACCGTGACCGCCGATTGCCACGCCTCCGGGAATGCCGGGTGGGGAATAGGACCGGATATCGATACCGGGGCTCCACCGTCGATTGCCGCACAGCTCATGCTGTCGGGCGAAATCGAGATCCGTCCCGGCGTGTGGGCTCCCGAACAGGTCGTTCCGGTCGAACCGTTCCTGCGCGAGCTCAATCGTCGCGGAATGCGCGTGACCAGTCGCACAAAGCAGGCCTGAAGGCCTGCGCTACGTACGGACTGATCCCGGCAGTAGCGCCGGCCTTCAGGATCGTACGTAGCGCAGGCCTTTAGGCCTGCTTTACGGGCGCGGGCAGGCAGGTCTGAAGACCTGCGCTACGTACGATCAAGACCAAAAAAAAGGGGGGCGGTCCTGGCGAGACCGCCCCCGAGGGAGAGAGCTTCAGGGAGGACGAGGTACTAGAACGTGTATCGCAGCGAGATTTGCGTCTGGCGGGCGGTGCCAAGGCCGACCGTCCGGTTGAGCGGCCCGAGCATGTAGCCGAAGGTGCCAGCCTGCACGTCCGTGAACGGGACACCCGCGGTGCCGTTGGGCAGCGACGCGGCCGGGTTTTCGTAATTCAGGTGGTTGCTGATGTTGAACATCTCAACCCTGATCTGGAACGAGTGGGTCTGCATGAACGAGAAGTCTTTGCTGAGCATCAGGTCGATTTGATAGAACTCGGGGCCGCGCAGCGCGTTGCGCGGCAGGTTGCCGAACGTGCCAGGCTGGGGCGTCGTGAATGCCGCCGGGTTGAGCCAGCGGACACCCTGCTTCAGATACGGATCCACACCAGGAACGACATCCGGCCGCTGGGTGCCGCGGCTGTTCCCTCCCGGGATATTGGTCACGCTGAGGCCACCGATGGTGACGTTGTCGGGGCGGCTGATGATGACGTTGATGGGAACGCCGCTGCGGGCGTTGACGATGCCGCCAACGCGCCAGCCGCCAGCCCAGACCCCTTCGCCTGGCAGCATGTAAGTCACCGACCCGTTGAACGTGTGCGGAATGTCCTGGGGGTTGGTCCCGTACTCGGTTTCGTAGTCGAACGTATTCTGTGATGTTGCGGCTTCGTTCGAACCCTGCGTCGTCCCTTTGTTCCTCGAGTACTGATACTGGAACCCGCCGGTGAAACCGCTTCGGAACCGGCGCGTCGCGCTCAGCTGGAGCGCGTCGTAGGACGCATGGCCGCAGCCCTGGATCGCGTTGCCATTGATCACCAGGCCGTCGAAACATCCCGACGTCTTGTAGTCGATCTGGCCGAAGTTTGGCACGGGCCGTACTGGCGGCGACGGTGGCGTGATACTGAGCGTATTGGCCACGCCCCGCAGGAACATGTCCTTGCCGCGGCTGCCGGTGTACCCGGCCGTCAGGTTCACGGCTCCCGGAAGCTCGCGTGACACGCTGGCGCCGTACTGCATGTTGTACTCATCGGGACGCTCGTGCGTGTAGCCCCGAATCTGCAGCGTGCTCGCCAGGACCGATGGCGGAACGGGATACGCGAGGCCGTTATTGGGGACATCCGCTGCCCCCACGCGTCGGCGCTCGATTGCGTTTTCAATGGGCTGGATCCGGTCTTCGAACTGGCCCGGTCCGTAGTAGAGCCCGAATCCCCCGCGCAGGACGGTCTTGTCGTCAATCTGGTAGGCCGCTGAGAGTCTCGGCGCGAGGTTGTTCTTGTCCGAGTTGTAGAAATTGTCCGGGTCGGTGCTGAAGGCGTTGTCTTCCACGAAGAACGGTTTCGCCAGCTGGTTCTGCTCTTTGACCACGGAATAGAAGTCGTAGCGCAGTCCAAGCTCCATGGTCAGCCGGTCGGTGGCGCGCCAGGAATCCTGCGCGTAGCCGATCAGGTAGGTACTGCTGCGGCCGGAACTGGGGCGAATCCAGGGCGACGGCCACGGCGTTGGGCTTGTTGTCGATGAAGTCGTTGATGTTGTTGTAGGTGATCTCCGTGCTGCCCAGGAACTGGAACGCCGACTCCAGTGTCCGGGTACTCACCGCCGAACTTCATCGTGTGTCGGCCGGTATTCCACGTCATCGAATCGCTGAACGACAGCGAGTGCGGATCGAAGACGGAACCGGTCGTCGACGAGGCGCTGGTGGCTCGAATCAGCAACCCGCTGCGAGCGATCCCGGTCGTGCCGCGCGCGTCAATCGATGCCGACGTTACTGTTCCCGAGAGCGAGACGCCAACCGGGTCGTATCCCGCAGGTCCGAACGCCAGGGCGCTGGTCTCCGGCTTGTTGTACCCGATCTTGAACTCGTTCACGCGGCTCGTTCCCATCAGCGACTGGAAGTTCAACACCACATTCTGCGGTTGCTGTTTGGCTCGAACGCGGCGGGGCGTCACCGTGCGATCCGGAGTGTCGAGGTCGCCGTCGCTGAACAGATACCGCGCGTACATCGAATGGTTGTTGTTGAAACGATGGTCGACCCTGAACGACGCCGTGTTCTCGTCCTGCGTGGCCTCGCTCGTGAGCGTTGACAGCGCGAGGAGGGCATTGGACGTCGTGGCGGGGCTTTCCGGGAAACCTGCAAGAAGCGGCGCGACGGCCCTCGTGCGTGCCGCGCTTTGCCCGGTGCCGCTGCCCACTGGTTCGCCCGCCAGGATGCGTCGGCGGGCCTCGTTACTCGGCACCGCCTCGGTGAAGCTCAGGCCGGTCCGCTGGCGAAGACCTTCGAAACTGGCGAAGAAGAACGTCTTGCTCTGGGACAAGGGCCCGCCAACCGAGCCTCCGAACTGATCGAGACTCAGTTGCTGTTTCTTGTCGTCGTACTTGCTGGCGGAATCGAGCGCATCGTCACGCTTATATTCGAACAGCGACCCGGAGAGCCGGTTCGCGCCGCTCTTGCTGACCACGGTGATGTTCCCGCCGGCGCCGAGACCGCTCTCTGCGGGCGCCAGTCCGGAGTTCACGCGGAATTCCGCGACCGATTCCATTGACGTCTGGAGGCGGAACTGCGAACCCGTGGCATTCAGATAGCCGGGGCTGGCGTCCCAGACATACGTGCCGTCGACGCCGTCGTAGTTCAGGTAATTCTGTTGATTCGATTTGCCGTTGAACCGGACGCTCGCCCAGCCGCCGTTGCCGTCGGTCGTCGCGCCGGTCGCCAGCGTCATGAGGTTCGCGAAGTTGCGGCCGTTCACCGGAAGGCTGATCAGCTCTTCGGGCGAGACGTTGACGCCAATCTTGGCAGAGGAGAGGTCGAGGACCGGTGCCGACGCGGAGACGGTGACCGCCTCCTGCACGCCCGCCACGCCAATCGTGGCATCGACCGTTTCGACCTGGCCGACGCCCAGCGTCACTTCACGGGTTTTGGTCGCAAAGCCTGACAACTCGAACTGGACCACGTACGTCCCGGGCGGAAGATTCGTCAGCACGTAGCCGCCGTCCTCCGACGAGACCGCCGAGCGCACTGCGCCGGTCTGCTTTGAAGTAACGGTGACTGTGACGCCGGGCAACGCCCCTTTGCTCTCGTCGACCAGCTTGCCCACAATTCGTGACTCGAGTTGCTGGGCGAAAACGGGTGCCGGTGCCGCGATCGACGTGCAGAGCACGATCGTGATGGCAGCAACGAACGACCTGAAGACCTTCATGAAATCCTCCGCAGTTGAGTGAGTCGCTGCCGGCCGTGGCTCACGCATATGGTTGGCAGCTCGATATAACGAGCGTAGCGGGGCGGTACAAGAGGGCGGTAACGGGGTTGTTACACTCGCGTAAATTGACGGCGCCGGCGGCAGACTGGCCTCGTGGGCAGCCAGGATGTGCCTGCTTGTGTAAACGGAGTGTGACGAATTTGTTACAATCCGTCGTTTGCTCTTGCACCCGCAACCGCCAACGGGAGTCGCCGTGGCCAGATTCAGCCTGTTTCCAAGGGATCACGGGTTCTACGACGGGTTCATCGCGATCTCGACGGAGCTCCAACATGGCGCCCGCCTGCTCGAGACGATGCTCGCGAAAGACCCGCCGACCTGGGACAAGGCCGACGAGATTCGAGAGGTCGAGCACAAGTGCGACGTGCTCACCCATCAGATCATCCAGCGGTTGAACACGACGTTTGTCACGCCCATCGACCGTGAAGACATCCACGAGCTGGCGCGATCGCTCGACGATGTGATGGATGCCATCGACGCGTCGGCCGGGGTGGTGCGTCTGTACCGCATCGATCGGGTCAGGTTTGGAGCGCGGGAACTGGCGCGCATCATTGCGGCAAGCGCGGACGAACTGCGGCTGGCGGTCGAGGCGCTCGAGCGCCGGAGGGACGTCACCGTGCGCGCGGTGGAGCTGAATCGTCTCGAGAACGAAGCCGATCGCGTGCATCACGACGCGCTCAGCCGTCTGTTCGACGAGGAGCGCGATCCGATTGCGATCATCAAGTGGAAGGAAATTCTTGATTTTCTGGAAGCGGCCACCGATCGGTGTGAGGACGTCGCGAACGTGCTCGAGAGCGTCGTCGTCAAGCACTCATAACGCGGATGTCGTCCGAGCTCGCCATCATCGTCGGCCTGATCATCCTCGCGCTCAGCTTCGACTACATCAATGGCTTCCACGACGCCGCGAATTCCATTGCCACGGTGGTGTCGACCCGTGTGCTCTCGCCACGCGGGGCCGTGATGTGGGCCGCCTTCTTCAATTTCATCGCGGCATTCGGGTTTGGGACGGGCGTGGCCCAGACGGTGGGATCTGGCATGGTCGATCTGCAGATCGTGACGTTTGCGGTCATCTTTGCGGGGTTGTGCGGCGCGATCTCCTGGAATCTTCTGACGTGGTATTTCGGGCTGCCTACCAGCTCGTCGCACGCGCTCTTTGGCGGCTATGCCGGCGCCGCCGTCGCGAAGGGCGGGTTCGGCGCCGTGATTGTTTCCGGATGGACCAAAACGCTTCTGTTCATCGTTGCGGCGCCGCTCATCGGGTTGTTCGTCGGCCTGACGTTGATGTTCGCGATCTACTGGATTTTTCCGCATACGGCGCCGGCACGCGTCGATCACTGGTTCCGGCGGCTGCAGCTCGTGTCGGCCGCGAGCTTCAGCCTGATGCACGGCGCAAACGATGCACAAAAGACCATGGGGATCATTGCCGGTGTGCTGGTGACGGGAGGCTACCTGCAGCTTCTCGACGGCCAGCTGCCAATTCCGTTCTGGGTGGTGCTCCTCGCGCACGCCGTGATGGGCCTGGGGACGCTCGCAGGTGGCTGGCGCATCATCCACACGATGGGGTGGAAGATCACGAAGCTGAGGCCCGTTGGAGGTTTTGCGGCAGAAACCGGCGCCGCCGTGGCTATCTACACCGCGACGGCACTGGGAATCGGCATCAGCACGACTCACACCATTACCGGTGCGATCGTGGGCGTGGGCTCGACTCGTCGCCTCTCTGCCGTGAGATGGGGCGTGGCCGGACAGATTGTCTGGGCGTGGATTCTCACGATTCCAGCGGCGGCGGCCGTAGGGGCAGCGGTCTTTTCGATCGTTTCCCTGATGTAAGAGGAGGAATATTTCAATGCCAGTGACATGTTTCATTGCGGGCCCTGACACTCGGGGTCTGTCTCTCGGTCTCCGTCGCGTGCGGGCAGAGTACCCCGGGTGGGGAGGGCTGACATCGGGTTCGGGGCCCGTCATTCGCATTACGGGCTCTGACACGATGGTCAACCTCGTCCAGGCCTGGGCAGAGAACTACAAGAAGAAGCGCCCGGACGTGACAGTCCAGGTTGCCGGCGGTGGCTCCGGCGTGGGAATCGCCGGGCTCATCGACGGCATTCTCGACATGGCCGCGTCGAGTCGAGAAATGGAACCGGACGAAATCGAGCGTGCCAAGCAACGAAACGGGGCGGAGCCGAAGGAGTTCGGAGTCGCTCTGGACGGTCTCGCGATCTATGTGCACAGGAGCAACCCGATCGAGGCCATCTCGCTGGACGAGCTGGCAGAGATCTACGGAGAGGGTGGGAAAATCCTGAAGTGGTCGGACGCCGGGGTCGCGAATGCCGCCTGTGCGAGCGGGGAGATCATACGGGTGAGCCGGCAGAACAATTCTGGTACGTACGTCTACTTCCGCGAAGTGGTCCTTGGACGAGAGCGCGAGTTCAGGTTGGGCTCCATCGACCAGAGTGGATCGAAGGACGTGGTCACCCTGGTGTCCCGGACACCGTGTGCCATTGGGTACAGCGGGATGGCATACATCACCCCGGAAGTGAAGCAACTCAAGGTCTCGAAAAAGAAGGGAGAGACCGGCGTCGCGCCGACAATCGCAACCGCCGTCGCGGGGAGCTACCCGATTGCCCGGCCGCTTTATCTGTACACCCGGGTCGCGCCGGACGGCGCCATCAAGGAGTTCATCGATTGGGTGCTTGGGGCCGAAGGCCAGAAGATCGTTCAAGACATAGGGTATGTGCCGGTTACAGCGCGAGCTGAGTAGGAGCGGGGCGGCGAGACGTCGATGGACCATTCAATAAAGCAGTCCCTATCGCTGATCTCCGAGCGGCTGATCGAGTGGACGATCCGGATCTGCGGATGGAGCGCGATCTTCTTCGTCTTTGCGATCTTCTTCTTCGTGTTCCGCGAGGCCGTTCCGGTCCTGGTCGGCCAGCTCGATCTGATGGAATTCTTCACCAGCGCGAACTGGCGTCCGGACTCCAGGATCCGGCCTCAGTTCGGGATTCTCGCCCTGATTGCCGGCACGGCTGCAGTCACGATACTGGCCATGGCCCTCGCGGTTCCCGCAGGCTTTGCTGCCGCGATCTATCTCTCGGAGTTCTGTGGTCAGAAATCACGAGAGGCGCTGAAGATCATTATCGAATTTCTGGCCGCGATTCCGTCGGTGGTGTGGGGCTTCGTCGGCTACATGGTGCTTAATCCCCTCATCATATGGGCGACGGGGGCGCCCATCGGAATCAATATCCTCAACGGCGGAATCATCCTCGCGCTGATGAGCGTGCCGATCATCATGTCCGTGGGTGAAGACGCGCTTAAGGCGGTTCCCGACGCGTACCGCGAAGCAGCGGTCGCGCTTGGTGCCAGCCGCTGGCAGATCGTGTACAAGGTGCTGCTCCCTGCCGCAAAAAACGGCCTTCTGGCCGCCGCCTTGCTGGGGGTCGGACGCGCGGTGGGTGAGACCATGGCAGTCCTGATGGCCACCGGCCACTCGGTGCAGATCCCACAGAGCTTCCTGGATCCCGTTCGCACGCTAACCGCCACGATTGCCGCGGAACTGGGAGAGGCCGTGGAAGGGGGTACCCACTACCGCGTGTTGTTCGTAATCGGCAGCCTGCTCATGATCATTGCCATGCTGGTGAACCTTATCGCGGACCTCGTGGTCAAGGGCATCCGGGGGAAGCAGAATGCCTGAGCTGTTCGACCGAGCATTTCAGTACTTCGTTTCGCCTGCCGGCAGCGACGAGCGGGGGGATGGCACTGCCGCGCGTCCCTTCCAAAGCCTGGAGAAGGCAGCGGCTCTCATCGTCGACAATCACAGGAAAGAGTTGCCGGGCGTCAAGTCGCTGAGCGGCGGCGACGAAGTCGAGATCGTGTGCATCGAGCGTCCCGGCTTTGGCTCGCCGCTTCGGAAGCAGCCACGCTTCCGGTATTTTGTCGCGCCCTACGAAGTCGCTTTGACGGGCAACGGCACGGAGACCGCCCCTTGGCCCGACCTGGAGACCGCAATGCCGGAGCTCCTTCGGATCCAGAAGGTGCGGCAGCTTGGTCCCGGGGACCGGATCCAGCTCACGCGTCGGGAAGTGTTTGTTGCGAGCGCGATCGAGCGCCGCAAGGCAGCCGTCGACAGGGCGGCAAAGATTGCCTTGAGTGCAATCACAGCAGCGCTTGTCCTTCCCGTTATCGCGATTGTCGGCTACATGTTTGTGAAGGCCCTGCCCGTGCTGTCCTGGAGTTTCATCCTCGAGAACCCTCAAAATTACATGACGGCAGGAGGGCTCTGGGCGCCCCTCGTGGGTACGATCTATCTAGTGGTCACGTCGCTCGTCATCGTCGCCCCCATAGGGGTCCTGGCCGGCGTCTACCTCAACGAATACGCCAGCGACAACTGGATCACCCGCTGCGTGAATCTGGCTGTGGCTAATCTCGCCGGGGTGCCCAGCATCGTCCATGCTCTGTTCGGAGTCGGCGCGTTTGTGTTGTTTGCCGGAATGGGACGCTCAGTGCTGGCGGCCGCGTGCACGCTGGCCATTATGACGCTGCCGGTCATCATTACGAGCACACGGGAGGCGCTCGCCGCAGTCCCCCAGACGTTCCGCGAGGCCTGCTGGAATATGGGGGCGAGCCGGTGGCAGACGATCCGGACGATCGTGCTCCCCAACTCGGTCAGCGGCATCCTGACGGGGGTCATTCTGGAGGTGTGTAGGGCGGCGGGGGAGACGGCCCCGATTCTGTTCACGGGCGCCGTGTTTTACGTCGCCGTTGCCGACGAGGGTCTCGCCTCGATACTCCCGTACGGGCTCACCGATCGCTTCATGGCGCTTTCGTATCATCTCTTCACGATCTCGACGCAGGTCACCGGCGTCTCGGAAGCGCTTCAGTACGGGACGGCCACCGTGCTCTTCGGCCTCGTCCTGACGGTGAATCTGGTCTCGATCACTCTGCGGGTCTATCTGCGGTCGCGGAAGCGATGGTAGAGCCTGGTCACGCGACACACATCGCCTTCCGCGACGTGACGGTGAGGTACGGCACGAAGACGGCGCTCCAGGACATCACGCTCGCGATCCCTCGTCACCAGATCTTCGGGATTATCGGCCCGGCCAATTCGGGGAAGACGACCCTGCTCAAATGCATCAACCGCACGATCGATTTCGTTCCGGGCGTGAAAGTGGAAGGTGAAGTGCTCGTCGATGACGAGAACGTGTTCAGAGTCAGGAACGTGTACGATCTGCGGCGGCAAATCGGCATGGTGTTCCCGCTTCCCGTCGGGCTGCCGTTGTCGGTGTACGACAACGTAGCCTACGCGCCGCGCATGGCCGGGGTGCGCGACCGTGCCGAGCTGGACGCGCTGGTGGAAAAATGTCTGCGGCAGGCGGCCCTCTGGGACGAGGTCAAGGATCGCATGCGCATGCTTGGCACGAAGCTGTCCGGGGGCCAGCAACAGCGGCTGACGATTGCGCGGGCGTTGTCTCATCGTCCGAAGATTCTCTGTCTCGACGAGTTCTCGATTGCCGTCGATCCGGTGACGACGATGAAGATCGAGGACGTCCTGATCGTGCTCAAGCGCGAGATGACGATCGTGCTGGTGACCAATCTCGTTCAGCAGGCCCACAGGCTGGCAGATCACGTCGCATTTCTCAACGGTTCCCGGCTCGTCGAAGTCGGTCCAACCAGCGTGATCTTCTCCGAGCAGCCAGGCTAACCAGCTGACCTTCGAATACGTCCGAGGGGATTTCGGATGAGCGATGGCGGGCCGCTGGATCGGTACAGCATCCAGACTCAGGGGCTGAACCTCTGGTACGGGGATTTCCAGGCCTTGAAGAACGTGCACGTCGACATCCGGGCAGGGCTGATCACCGCGTTGATCGGGCCCTCGGGATGCGGCAAGACGACGTTTCTGCGCTGTTCCAACCGGCTCAACGAACGGTACGGCAACGTCACGACGACAGGACAGATCACGATTCTGGGCAAGAACATCTACGACCCTAATGTCAGCCTGGGCGAGCTCCGAAAGACCGTCGGCATGGTGTTCCAGCGTCCGAATCCGTTGCCGATCTCGATCTATGAGAACGTCGTCTTCGGGCTCCGGGTTCACTCTCCCTGGGGGCGCCTCACGCGCCGGCGTCTCGACGAGCTGGTCGAGTCGGCGCTCACGGAAGTCCAGCTTTGGAACGACGTCAAGGACAAGCTCGCCCAGAAGGGCACGGTCCTGACGTTGGAGCAACAGCAAAAGCTCTGCATCGCACGCCTGCTGCCGCTCAAGCCGCGCGTCATCCTGATGGACGAACCGTGCTCGGCCCTCGATGCCGAAGGGACTGCGGCCATCGAACGGCTCATGGATGGCCTTCGAGGGAAGTACACGATCGTGATCGTCACCCATAACATGGCGCAGGCGCGCCGAACGAGCGACGAATCCATTTTCATGCTGCTGGGCGAAGTTGTCGAGCAGGGGCCGACGCCTGACGTCTTTTTGAAGCCCAAGCGGAAGGAGACCGAGCTCTACGTCGAGGGTCGATACGGCTAGGAAGCGGGGCAACGGCTGGCCGGCACTGCGGAATCTGGTTTCGCAAGGAAGCATCTATGAAAAAGTTCGAGCAAGAGCTGGAGTCTCTGAAGCAACAATTAATGGACATGGGTGAAGTGGCCGAGTCCATGGTGGGCTGGGCGTCGGCCGCGCTGGTCGGGCGCGACCGCGCGCTCATCCTGAAGGTTCAGGCCAGCGAGCCGAAGCTGGATCAGTACCAACTCGAGATCGACAGCGAAGCGATCCGGCTCATCACGATCTACACGCCGATCGCCAAGGACCTCCGCTTCCTCCTCATGGTGGCTCGGATCAATACGGAGCTCGAGCGGATTGGCGATCAAGCGCTGAACAATTCTGAGTACGTGTTGCAGATGCTCTCCGCGCCGCCAGCCCAGCCCCTTCGGGATCTCTCCAGAATGTCGGAAATCACCCGGGACATGGTCCACAACTCGCTGCAGGCTTTTCACGATGAAGACACCGACAGGGCGCAGCAGGTCCTCCAGGCCGACGATGAAGTTGATTCGCTGAACTCGCAGACCTTTCGCGACCTCCTCGGCCACAAAGAGGTCGATCCGGAAACCATCAATCAGTGCATGACGCTCATCCTGCTCGCCCGGTCTCTGGAGCGCATTGCGGATCACGCGACGAACATCTGCGAGGAAGTCATTTATCTCGTCAAGGGTGAAGACATCCGGCACCAGACATGACAGGTTCCATGGCTGGCGTGCTCGACGCGATCTTCATCAAGCGCGCGCACCGCGGTCCGATGGATTCGCGCCCGCGCGCCACTCTGATTGCCGGACGGGGTATCGAGGGGAACGCCGATCAACGCGGCCGCCGGCAGGTCACGCTCATCGCGCGCGAACGCTGGGACGAGCTGATGGCGGGACTCGATCTGTCGCTCGACCCGGCCTCGCGACGCGCGAACCTCGTCGTGACAGGCATCGATCTCGAAGGCTCGAGCGGAAAGGTCCTTCGTATTGGCCCGTGCCGCGTGCGTCTCATTGGCGAGACCAGGCCCTGCGAGCGTATGGACGAAGCCGCGACGGGCTTACGAGCCAGGATGTGCGAACGATGGGGAGGCGGCGCCTACGGCGAGATTTTGGACGATGGGGAGATTGCGGTAGGAGATGAGGTGCGCTGGGACTTGTCGTAACCGTCTTCCATGCGTTTCTTCACGCCACGTAACGTGGCATCCATCCCGTCTCGAACGCGACGCACCGCAATCCAGCGCCGCAGCCCGCTGAACGCTCCCTTCAGCGCATCGACCCGCGACCGGTTGACATAGAGAAGATAGAAGGCCGGCTCGGGAGAACCCCGAACGTCGGGAGCAATGGTCAGCGCGAGCGATCCTTCGAAGTAGTGGCTCGTGTAGAGTCCCTGCGAGACCACGAACGTCATGTCCGCGTCGTTGACGGTCTTCGTGAAGATCGCCACGTGCGTGACGCTGATGACCGGCTTGACCCCGAACGATTCCTTCGACCAGTAGAAGAAGCTTTCGGCATTCCGCAACTCGGTATGGGGAAATCCCTCCAGATACCGCCGGAGCTCCGGCGCGAGCTCTGTCAGGTAGGCGGACGCCTGCATCATGCTCGCAAGCTCTTTGGCCACGGGCGTCGCGCCCGGTTTGTCGATGTACGTCCCCAGCGTCGAGTGGCCGCCCGACAGATACGCGGATGTCCGCTCGACGAGCAGCCGTCTGAACACGCCGTCGGCCTGTGCTCGCGCGTCGGGCTTCGTCCAGTCCACTTCCGCGCGGAGCCGTTCGAGCATTCCGCCCGTCAGCTTGATGCCGCAGTCGCCGGGTTTGCAGCGCTGGATGGCTTCCACGTCTTCGTCGGTCAGCGTCAGGTCCTCGAGATCGCCGACCTGCGGCCGGGCGCCGAAGGTGCCGATGGCCAGCACGTCCTGACTTCGCTTGAAGGCGACAATGTCGCGGACCTGTGGATGAAGAACCGCCGGGGCACCGCAATTTTCACGGCGCCGACCGCGACGACCTCGCTGGGATCGTGTGTGTCGAGCGTCTTGCGAACCACCTGGCCTCGCGAGAGAGCCGCCACGTTGCCTTCGGTGAACGCGAGGTGTCCTTTGAGGAGCGAGAGGGTTTCCTTGGGGATCCCGTCGGTTGACAGCTGAGCGCTCATGCCGCCCGTCAGCGCAACGGCCAGCAGGGCCAAAAGACCAGCTGTGAACCTTGGCATAGTCCGGTCAGACCATTTTTTCGGCAGAACCTCCAACCGCCATGACGGAAGCAAGATTGGAGCCGCGAATTGACGAGTGTCCGGGGCGCCGGCGAGCCAATTGCTGCCGAGCCAATCGCTTTGGCGAGGCAATTGCTTTGGATAGACGTCGGAGGACTCGACATGGCCTTCGATACAACGTCTTACTGGGCCGAATCGTCGGCAATGCCCAAATTCCCGGCACTGAACCGCGATCTTGCGGTTGACGTGGTCGTTGTCGGCGCCGGAATCACCGGCATCACCGCGGCGTATCTTTTGAAGTCACAGGGGCGGCGGGTCGCACTCGTCGAGCGCGGCCGTTGCGGGGGTGTCGACACGAGCTACACGACCGCGCACCTGTCTTACGTGACCGATCAACCACTGAGCAGGCTCGTGAACGCGCTCGGAGAAGACGACGCGCGGGCCGTCTGGGACGCCGGCCGGGCCGCCATCGCTCGGATTGACGAGAATATCCAGACCGAACACATCGCGTGCGCATTCGAGTGGGTACCGGCTACATGCACGCGCCTGTGACCGAGCCTTCTTCGGCCGACGAGTCGCTCGAGAAAGAGGCAAGCCTGGCGTCGAAGCTCGGTTTCGAGGCGCAGTATCTCGATACCGTCCCGTTCGTCCGTCGTCCCGGCGTGGCGTTCGACGCGCAGGCGAGGTTTCACCCGCTCCGCTACCTCGCGGGCCTGGTCACACAGATTACCGGCGACGGCAGTTACGTGTTCGAGCGCACCGAGGTGACCGAGGTGCGCGACCAGTCTGTCAAAGCCGGCGATTACACCATCGATGCCGACTACGTCGTGATTGCCACGCACGACCCGATGATGGGAAAGGCCGGCTATCTCAGCGCGAGCCTGCTGCAGACGAAACTGTTTTTGTCCCAGCACCTACGTCGTTGGCGGCACCGTGCCCAGGGGCACCATCCCCGACGCGCTGTTCTGGGATACGGGCACGCCTTATTACTACCTGCGGCTGATCGATGGCGAGGGCGATCGAGACCGCGTCATCCTCGGAGGCGGCGACCACCGCACCGGCCAGGTCACGGATACGAAAGCGTGTTACGACGAGGTCGAGCAGATGCTGCGACGCCTCGTTCCAGGTGTTGACGTGACCAGTCGCTGGTCGGGACAGGTGATCGAGACCCACGACGGGCTTCCGTACATCGGAGAGACCGCCGAGCGGCAGTTCGTGGCCACCGGGTTCTCAGGGAACGGCATGACGTTCGGCACGCTGGCGGCCATGATGGCGTGCGATGCGGCGACGGGGCGCACCAATCCGTGGAAGGAGCTGTTCGACGTCGGTCGCACGAAGCGTCAGCGCGCGGCGCTGTGGGACTACGTGAAGGAAAACGCCGACTACCCGTACTACATGGTTCGCGACCGCTTCGTCGGCGCCGGAAGGCAAGTCACTGCGCGCCGTGAAGAGCGGCGAAGGCAAGGTCATCGAGATCGACGGCGAGCGTGTGGCCGCATCCAGAGACGACGAGGGCAGCGTCATCGCTCGTGTCAGCCGTGTGCACGCACATGGGCTGCCTGGTGGCCTGGAATTCGGCCGAAGGGACGTGGGACTGCCCGTGCCACGGCTCGCGCTTTCACCGCACACGGCGAAGTGATGGCCGGTCCCGCCGAGAAGCGCTTGAAGGCGATCGAGCTGGGCAAAGAGCACGCGACGCCCGATCGGAGTACTTGACTCGGACCTTATTGGTCCGGCATTGGTGCAGCTCACGACGTCGATATCGCGTGACGGCGAACGGCGGACTCAAAGGTCCGCCGTCTATTCGTCCAATAACACTGTTCCATCGCAATCACCAACGATTCACTCGTATCACGAATCTCGATTCAGGTGTTTTCGTCGTACCAACACTGTCCGTAAACACGTGGCCACGTCTTCGCCGCGCTGGTTGAATGCCGTGTGCCGCAGCTCCAGCAGCCCGGCATCCTGGCGCGACTTGCTTTCGCGCATCGACACCACCGTGGTCCGGACCTTCAGCGTATCCCCGTGAAAGACCGGTTTGGGGAATCGAACATCGGTGAACCCGAGATTCGCAATCGTGGTGCCGAATGTCGTATCGTTCACCGACATGCCGACCATGAGGCCGAGCGTGAAGAGGCTGTTGACCAGGCGCTGACCGAACTCCGTGCGGGCGGAAAACTCGGCATCGAGGTGCAGCGGCTGCGGGTTCATCGTCATCGTGCTGAAGAGCACGTTGTCGGCCTCGGTCACCGTGCGCGACCACGGATGCTCGAACACCATATCCACTTTGAATTGTTCGTAGAATAAACCCGGCATGCGGCAGCACCTTACCACATCTTCCCGGCACCAATGATCCGAAGCCTGCTCTTTGCGCCCGGCAACCGTCCGGACCTGCTGAAGAAATTTCCACGCTCCGATGCCGATGCGTTCGTGATCGATTTCGAGGACGGTACGCCCGAACGTGAAAAGGCCGCGGCACGCCGCGAGCTGCCAGGCGTGGTGTCGCACCTGCGCGAACAGCGCGTCACGGGCCTCATTTTCGTGCGGACGAACGAACCTGCCTCGCCGCACAGCGAGGCCGATATCGACGCGGCCCTCGAAACCGACGTGGACGGCCTCATGATTCCAAAGCTCGCTGAGGTGGCCGACGTGCAACGCTTCGGACGGGCGCTTGCGGCGGCGGAACAGCGGGGGAGTGGAAAGCGGCTTCAGCTGATTGGGATCATCGAATCGATGGCCGGTGTTTTGGCCGCGGCACAGGTGGCGGCGAGCGGCGAGGACCATCTTTCCGCGCTCTGTTTCGGCGGCGAGGATTTCATGACGGATATTGGCGGCCGAAGAACCGCTGGCGGGCTGGAAGTGCTGTACGCGCGCTCGCAGGTCGTGCTGGCTGCGCGGGCGGCTGGCCTCGAGGCCATCGATCAGGTGGTCGTGGACATTCGCGACGATCAGCAGTTCCGCCAGGATGCCGCGGCAGGCCGGAATCTGGGCTATACCGGCAAGATGTGCCTGTTGCCGCGGCAGGTCACGCTGGCCAATGAAGTGTTCTCTCCAACGGCGGAAGAGGTGGATCGCAGCCGGCGGTTGATCGAGGCGTATGACGCGACGACGGTTGAAGGCCGGGGTGTGATGGAATTCGAAGGAAAGATGATCGATCCGCCGTTGCTGAAACGCGCGCGGGCTGTTCTCGAGCTTGCGTCGCGCACCGGCCCTAAGCCATAAAGTTTTCAGACTTCAGACTTCAGACTTCAGACTTCGGATTCGATCCGTTTCGTGGCTTGTCCGAGGCTCGTTCCCTTTTTCCCCGATCAGTCGATTCGTGGGTCGTACCTCGCATTTCCGAAATCCCGTAACCGTCGAGAATCAGCACGCTGGCGAGACTGATTGGCAGGTCGTAGACCGAACCGATCTTGTAACTTCCAACATCGAAGCCATCGATGACGCCGCTGGGAACCCTGATGATGCGTACGAGCATGTCTCTACGAACGATTTTCGTGCTAGCACCATTAGATAACGTGCTGCTCCCTGACGCAACTGTCCGTTATTGGCATGTCCGGGATCGGACATGACTTGTTCTGCATCGGGGCATGTCGTGAAAGCAGACGGCCGCGATCGCCTAACGCGACAGTGTCGGCACCAGCGTGAGCGGTTGTTGAGTCTGCGCGGGCGGTGTCGATGGAGGCGGCGCGTCCGGGACATCGCCGTTGTCGCGGCGCAGGTAACGCCACTGGTGAGGCTTGATCGTCTGGAGCAGTTCCTTCCGGGTCTTGACGGCCAGCGGCGTACCCACGTGGATCTTGCCCATCGCTCCCATCAGTCGTTCCGGCAGGGCGCTCGAGAACATCAGGAGCGGCCATGTGAAGTGCGGGCCGTTCAGCTTGCGCAACTTCCAAGCCCATATGCCAAGCGCACCGAGGCGCCACGCTGTCGGTGCCCACCAGCTGTTCTGGCCGGGCCGCAGGTTCATCTTCCAGCACTTCATCATCAGCTGCCACTGCAGCGGCGTGAGCTGGGCCGTCTCGGTGACGCCCTGTTTCTGTTCCATCCGCGTGTCGTGGAGCGGCGTGAAGATGGAGGGAATGAAAAACGCAAACAGCCCACGTCGCTCGACCTCGTAAATCAGGTCGAGCGTCGCCAGGTTGTCCTCGTCCGTCTCGCCCGGGTTGCCAACGATGAGCGTGACGGCGGGGAACCAGTTGTTCCGGTTCAGGATTTCGAGCCCGCGGATGAAGACGCTCGGCCACTCCTCGATGGGAAACGGAACCCCCTTGCTGGGCATGATCTGTTTGGCCATGCGCACCGATCCCGTCTCGAGACCGATGAGCGGGACGAGCGCGCGCTGTTCGGGATGCGTGCTGAGGAGCGGCAGACGGATCGGGCTCTTCGGCAGCAGCATGTCCGACAGCTTCTCGATGAGCAACGGATCCACAACAGCCGGCGCCATCGTCGCGTGGCTGAGCACGTGCAGTTCGACGCCGGGTGTGTTGACGACCTCCGAGAACAGGTCCAGCAGCGCTTCGCGATTGGGGAAGTAGAACGGCGTGTCGGTATGGACCTGGCCCCAGATGAACATGTCTTCTGTCGCCAGGGAGATCTGCTTGTTCCCTTCGCGGACGTTCGCGCGAACCGCCGCAAGGATCTTGTCCTTGGGAAGATCGATCTGCGGGTTGAGGTCGGGGACGCAGAACTGACAGCGCCGGCCGCATCCCGTGGTCATTTCCACGACGCCAAACGTCGTGCGCTTGTCGGGGAAGAGGATGCCGTCGCGGTCCTTCGGGTGCAGGACCTCGATCTGTCGCGGCAGCGTCTCGCCCTGGATGGCTTTCGCAAAGACCTCGAGCGTCTGCGCCGATTCACTGCGTCCTTCGACCACGCAGTCGACGCTGAGCTCTTCGTACGCGTTGGTCTGGATGATCTGCCATCCACCCGAGCCGCCCACGATCACCTTGAAGGTGCTGCGATAAGGGTTCGCCTTGATTGCTGCGAACAGCTCGCGGGCGTAGTGGGCGTTGATGGGCTGCTTCGACGATCCGAAAATTGACGTGTACACGCCTGCCGCAAACGTCACGCCCAGCGGGTTGTGCGTCGAGACGGCCACGATTCGTGTCCGCGGGCCGACGAACTTGTGCAGATCGGCCGGATAACAGCACACCACATCCTCGGGCGCATAGCGGCGGAGGAGAGAAATTTCCAGGAGCCGGGCGCCGGCGGGCATCATGCGCGCGGTGCCGTCGTCGTTGTGTTCGACGGCGCGCCATTTGGGATATTTGCGGTTGAGAATGCCTTCGAGCCAGATGGGGAGCGACGCCATGCTCATCTGGATGAAGTACCCGGCGTGATCGATGACTTCGGTCAGCGGGGCGGTAATGACAATCAGCTTGCCAGGTTCCGTCAGGAGGCCCTCCTGTGGCGTATGCATTGCGCGGAATTATACAAGTTTCCCGAAAAAATACTGTCACATCCGGGCAGGCGTACCGCTCCAGCTTTTTGGATCGCGTACGTAGGGATCGCGTACGTAGGCCGGACCTTTAGGCCTGACAGTACGTAGGCCGGACCTTTAGGTCCGGCGATCCGGCGGTCCGGCAGTCCCGCCATCCCGCGATTGCGGGCGCTGCTCAAAACAACCGAGAATATCAGAGGACAAACTCTGGTGCGATTCCTTCTCATTGCAATCCTCGTTGCCGGTCAGGCCGGAAGCGCAAAATTCTCGCCGGCACGAGCGCTGAAAACGTTTCTGCCCATCTCGCAGCCGACGCTCGCCGTCAGCGGTGGGGAAGTCCTGGTCGAACTGGTCGTGGACGAGCAGGGCGTCGTTCGCGACGTGCAGACGCTGCGCGCCACGCCGCCGTTTACCCAGCTCGTTGTCGACGCGGTGCGCACCTGGAACTTTGCGCCCGCCACGATCGCCAATCCGAACGAAAAGCCGCGCGCAACGGAGTCGAGCGTGCTCGTCGCCGGTGTGTTCCGGCCGCCAGCAATCTACAACCAGCCGGGCCTTGGCGAAGTCCCCAAGAACCTCAAGAAGCCTTCCGATCGCGTGCCGTTTCCGACGCAAATCATCGTCCCCGCGTATCCACTGCAGGCGCTCTTTGACGGCATCGTCCTGGTGGAGCTGGCCGTCGCGCAGAACGGGACCGTGTCGGAGGCCAAGATCATCGGTGCCGGCAGCGGGTTCGAACAGGTGTCGCTCGAAGCCGTGCGCGCCTGGCGATTCACGCCGACGAAAACGCCTTCTTATGTGTACGTGATCTTCGGATTCCGCCAGCCGGTCATTGTGAATCCCTGAAGCGGGTGCTTAGTGCCTGGTGCTGCGTGCCTGGTGCTGTGCCTGGTCTGTGCTAGGTCTCCCGGACGCGATCGTACGTAGCGCAGGCCTTTAGGCCTGCCGTACGCCGCCACCGTCCTTTTTCAAAGTCGCTCGAAAGAGAACACGGTCGCAGATCCCGCCGGAATTCTGCGGAAATTTCCAAGCACTGAGCTGGCATCCATCCTGCACTGTGACCCCCAGTGTTCCTTTGGAGGATGGAGATGAAAACTGGAGCTCTCGCTGTGCTCGTCATCGGACTGATGGTTCCGGCGACGCTCGATGCGCAAGGTAACGGGAACCGTGGCCGCCGGCCCAACGACGTGTGTCGCGTGTGGTACGACCGGCTGCCGGCCAACCGTCAGCCTGCACCGATGAATTGCCGTCAGGCCGAGAACATCGCTCGACGCGATCGATCGGCGCGCGTGATTTATGGATCGGACTCGTCACGCTCACGCCGGGGAGACGTCTTCGGGCAGTACCCGTATCCGGACCGCTTCCCGGGCAATCGTGGTGGCTGGAACGGCGGGCCCGCGTACTCGCAGGGATATAAGGATGGGTACGACAAAGGCCTGGAGGATGCCGACGACAACGATCGGTACAATCCCCAGCGCCACGGGCGTTATCGCTCGGCCGATCATGAGTACGAGGACGAGTACGGATCGAAGGAGCAGTACCGGATTACCTATCGCGAAGGCTTCCTGGCCGGATACGACGCCGGCTATCGCGACCTGAGATCGCCCCGCCGATAGTGAAAAACGCTTTTCACCACGGAGGTCACCCGCCTTCGCCGTGGCTACGGCGAGGCAAGCAGGGGTCACAGAGTATTTTTGTTCAGTTTTCTCTGTGTCCTCCGTGGCCTCTGTGGTGAAACAGACTGACGCGCTCTCACTCACGTTGCCCGTTTCGCAAACACCAACCCCAGCGCGTCGAGCCGGCCTGTCCAGAACTTCTTCGCTTTCTCCGACGCGCCCCGGTCGGGCAGTTTCGTGTGCGCGAGCGAGACCACGCTCTTGCGATCGCCCTTTGGCGTGAACCCGACAACGACGAGCGTGCCGTCGGGCCACTGGAGCCGCATCGACTTTGGCGCGGTTGCCGTGCGCACGACGATCTTGACGCCGTCGAGCCAGCGGCGTCTCGTCCGGTCGTCGGCCCATGCTTTGAACAACGCGGTCACCGGGACGTTGAACGTCCGGCTTCTGCCGGCCTCGTAAGTTCCATCTCGGCGCTGGCCCCGTTCCCGCAGCCCCTTGATGCGTTCGTAACAGACGGTGACGGTTTGTGTCCACCAGTCGCCCACGCCGTACTTGTCACGGACGAGCATCGCAATGTCGCGGTGCTTCATTGCCGCGGCATTGTCGGCGTCGAGCAGTTCCACCCACTGCTGCCAGGTCTTTCCGGTTTTCGATTCGATCAAGTGATCGGCCACGCCAGCCAGCGCTGACAAATCTACTTCCGGCGCCGGCGGCTGTTTCGGTTTGGTTTTCGAGATGACGTCGCTTGAGATCTTTCTGGCGGGGCATCGTCTCATCTCCTTTGCACGCGCCACGGGCTCACTCCCCGGCAGCGCGCACCTGGCACGCAAAGGTTGTAGACGATGTGAATCCGGGAGTATGCCCCCCTTTGCCTCACAGCGGGCCCCGGCCGGGGTGGGGCCTCAAGAGGTTTGGCGTGGATCGCCGCCATCTTCAGGATGCGCCCGGACTCCCGTCGGCGTCAAGCGCCGCTGATCAAACGCCGGGCGGCGGCCTGTGCGCCGTCGCTGCGCACTCGAGTGGCGATGGATCGGGCACGCGCAACCACCTCGGGTTGGAGGGCGTGCTCGAGCGCGCTCGTCAGCGAGTCCGTGGTTGGTGCGCCGAGGGCGTGCGCGGTTCCGATGCCGAGGTGATGGATTCGTTGTGCCCAGTAGTGCTGGTCGTACACCTGCGGGATGACGACCTGGGGTGTACCGGCTAACGCGGCTGCGGTGGTGGTGCCCGCGCCGCCGTGGTGGACGATGGCCGCGACTCGTTTGAACAGCGCCTGCACGTTGACCTCGCCGATGGCCAGGCAGTCGGGGGCGTTGTCCACGAGCGACAGATCGGCCCACCCACGGGACAGGATCGCACGGCGCCCGAGCGCGCGGGCGGTCTGGATCATCACCTGACTGAAGTCTTGCGGCACGCGCGCGCTGCCGAAGCCGAAGTAGACGGGCGGGTCGCCGGTCTCGAGGAACGCCTCCAGCTCGCGCCACAGCGGCCGCTCATCCGGCAGGATCCAGGCGCCTGTCTGAAACACCGCCTGGTCCGTGGGATCGGGCCAGGGCGCCAGCGTCGGATCGGCTGCGAGCCAGGGCCGGTCGGTGAACATGTGGGTGCGCACGTCGTTGACCGGGGCCAGGCCGGCTGATGCCCGCTGGGAGTTGAGCGCGGTACCGAACGTGCCGTTGAACCGTTCTGCATTACGAGCCCAGAGCTCGCGGTTGTCGGCCGTTGCGGGTGCTGGCGTCTGTCCCGGTACAGGCGGCAGCGGAGGTGGCGCGTGGTGTGGCGATGGCACAACTGTCGGGCAGTAGGCGGCGAAGACGTAGGGAATTCCCATCTTCTCGGCCACGGACCGGGCGGCGATCTGCAGGGCTGTCGCAGCCACGATGACGTTGCAGCCTTGGGCGGCCGCGACGAGCGTCTCGAACTGGTTGGCGACAAAGGCGACCATAGATGGCCTTGATGTCGGCCGCTTTGCGCACCTCGGGACCGATGGGTGTGACGGGGATGCCGAGGCTCTCGATCCAGTCCCGGAAGTCGGGCGGCACCGACAGGCGGACCTCCTGGCCGAGGGACCTCAACTGCAACGCCAGCGCCACGAGCGGCTGGACATCGCCCCGCGACCCGATGGTCGACAGCAGCACGCGCATCGGAAGTCCCGGTTAGGGCAGCCTCCTGTCGAAGGTCTCGAGCTCTTTCATGAACGCCTCGAACTCGGCCGCGTGCTCTTCGACGAACTTGAGGTTCGCCGGATTCACGTCTTTCGGAATCTCTTTGATCGCACCGCTTTTCTGCATGCCCTGGATTGTGGCCGCCTGGAAAAAGGCGCCGATGAACTTGGCGTAGTCGCGGGCCGAGATGCCGGCAGCCTTGAACGCGTTGGCCACGAGCGGCTCTTTGGCAACCGCCGCTTCGATTTCCGAAAGCGACTTGTTGTTCCCCATGATGTTGACGCTCGCCCTGATGCTTTCCATCTCTGTCACGATCTTCTCGATGCGCTCGGACTCGGCGGCGGTGGGCTGGTCCTTGTCTTCGAGACGCTTCAGTTCGGCTTCGAGTTTCGTGATGCGCTGGTAGCGCGAGTCGGTCTCCATGGCCACGATCAGGTTTCGCGTTGCGACCATTACCTGTTTGAGCGCGGGCACGGTCAACTGATAGGCCTGGATTTCTTTCAAATCGGCTGCTGCGCCGTCCTGAGCGGCGAGAGCGGAGGGCAGGAGCACAATCAATGCTGATAGGGTCACCAGTACCCGTCGGATCCGGTGCATGAGAACCTCTTGATCGATTCTAGTCCACCGCGTCCGACCGGCCGAACCGCTGCGCGTTCTGCTCGAGCCACAGGCGTTGTTGCGGCGTTTCGGGCACAGGCACGCCGCGCGCGCGAGACGTGGTCGCGAGAGCCTTGTCGAGCGGAAAGCCCAGTGCCACGAGAGTCGCGCAGGTGAACATGGCCGATCGCCCGATGCTTTGACGGCAGTGAACCGCCACCGATCGGCGACGTTTGATTGCGTCGAGCACTTGGGCAATGGCGCTCTCGAACCGCTGCAGGTCTTTCGGAGTGCCCAGGTCCGCAACCGGCACGGACAGAAATTCGATGTTGACCGCCTTACAGCAGTCTCCCTCCCTGACCAGCTCGAGTTCTTCTTCCTCTTCAGGAGTCAGCATCGACACGAGCACCCGCACGCCGGCCCGGCTGAGAGTCCGGATATCATCGGCCAGCCAGTCTCCGCCCCGTGGTCTGAGCACGATTGAAAGGGATGCCCGGCCGACGGAGTGCAGGCGAAAAAAGCCCGGAAGATCCATGGTAATGGTAGATGTCGATTTTGCCGGGTCCCGTCCGACGTATCAATAGAAACCAGTCAGACCGGCCCTGGGCCGGTATAAGAAGGAGACAACAATGCGGTTCATGGTGATTATCAAGGCGACGAAGGACACCGAGGCGGGCGTCATGCCGGATCAGCAGCTGCTGACCGACATGGGCAACTTCAACGAGGAGCTCGTCAAGGCGGGCATCATGCAGTCGGGCGAAGGGCTCCACCCGAGCTCGAAGGGTAAGCGCATCAAGTTCTCGGGCAGCAAGCGGACCGTCGTTGACGGGCCGTTCGCCGAGACCAAGGAGCTGATTGCCGGTTTCTGGCTGTGGCAGACCAAATCGCTCGAGGAAGCGGTTGAATGGGCTCGTCGAATTCCGAACCCGACCGGCGCCGAAGGCGAGGTCGAGATTCGCCAGGTCTTCGAGGCCGACGACTTCGGCGCCGAGTTCACGCCTGAGCTGCGAGAGCAGGAGGATCGGCTCCGCGCGGAAATGGCCCGGAAACAATGACTCGGTCAACCATGGCTCGGAAAGTCACCTACTGGGTCAGCACGGCCATCGTGGCACTCATGCTACTCGGTTCCCTCAGCTATCTCACCGGCAGTGAGCAGGTGGTGTCCGGGTTCGCCAAGGCCGGCTATCCGCAGCACCTTCGCATCGTACTGGGCTTGGCCAAGCCGCTGGCGGCCATCGTCCTGCTACTGCCCGGGTTGGCGCTGCTGAAGGAATGGGCCTACGCGGGCGCGACCTTCGCGTGGGTCATGGCGTCGATCTCGGCTTACTTGTCGGGAGAGGGCGTGCAGATCTGGATCTTCCCGCTGGTGCTTCTCGTGCTGCTGGGCGTCTCGTATTTCAGCAGGCCTTCAAGTCGTCGTATGAAATGAACTGAAAGGAGCGCTCCAATGCGGACGGTGAACCTGGTGGTTTGCGTCGCTTTTGGCATGACGCTCGTCGCGCATGGCGCAACTGTGAAAGTCGACTTCTCAGACGATGTCGTCGGGCAGGCACCGAAAGGGTTCGAGTTCGGTCACACGGCAAAGACGGGCGCGCCGGGCAAGTGGGTCGTGCAGGATGAAGGCTCCAACAAGTGCCTCGCGCAGGTTGATCCCGACAGCACGCGGTCTCGGTTTCCGGTTGCTGTCCTGTCCGCGGTGACTGCTGCCGACGTCGATCTCTCGACGCGATTCAAGCCGGTGTCCGGTCGCGTCGATCAAGCGGCCGGTCTCGTGTGGCGGTTTCAGAACGAGGACAACTACTACATCGTCCGCGCCAACGCGCTCGAGAACAACGTGGTCCTCTACAAGGTGGAGAAGGGTACGCGCACAGACCTTCCCGTCAAGGGCGAAGGGCGTACGTACGGGAAGAAAGCGCAGGTACCGTCGGGACAATGGAGCACGTTGCGAGTGGTGGCGGCCGGGCCTCGCTTCGAAGTCTTTTTGAATGGCAGCAAGCTGTACGAGGTCGAAGACACCACGTTCACCCAGCCGGGCAAGGTCGGCCTCTGGACGAAAGCGGACTCCGTCACGCAGTTTGACGAAATCACGATCGTGACAAAGTAGTTGCGATGGTCTCAGTCCGGCAGCTGATCTCGATTCAGGTTTGTGCTGTTCTGGCCGGCCTGGGCCAGGCCGCATGCCGATCCTCGGACCCGACACGTGACGCCGGCCGCCAGGTCACCGTGTACGTCTCCACCGATCGGGTCTTCTCCGAGCCTGTATTGCGGGAGTACGAAAAACAATCCGGTGTCACCGTCAATGCCGTCTACGACACCGAGGAAACCAAGTCCACCGGCCTTGCCAATCGGTTGCTCGCGGAGAAGGCGAGACCGCTCGCCGATGTGTTCTGGTCCAACGAGCCCGTCCGCACGCTGGTGCTGAAATCGCGAGATGTTCTTGCGCCGTACAAGTCGCCCAGCGCGCAGGGGATTCCGTTGGTCCTGATTGACCCGGAAGGATACTGGACCGGCTTCTCCGCACGAATCCGCGTAATTGCCTACAACACGACGTCCGTGAAGCCGGACGAGGCTCCGCGATCAATATTTGACCTGGCCGACGCCAAATGGCGCGGCCAGGTGGCCATTGCCGATCCTCGGTTCGGCTCGACCTCGTTCCATGTCGCGGCCCTGTATGCGCTTGCGGGCAACGAGAAAATGGACGATTTCTTTCGACGGCTGAAAGCGAACCTCGTCCGCGTGGTCGATGGCAACTCCGTCGTCCGAGATCTCGTGGCTCGTGGTGAGGTCAAAGTCGGGCTGACGGATACAGATGACGTGAATGTTGCGATCGAGGACGGGCAACCGATTGCGATGGTGCTGCCCGACAAGGACGGTCTTGGGGTTCCGGTGATGCCCAACATGGTGTCGCTGATTGCCAACGCGCCACACCCTGAAGAGGGACGGAAGCTCATCGACTATCTGTTGTCGGCGGACGTCGAACGGCGGCTCGCGCAATCCGAGGCGGTGCAGATCCCGCTGCACTCGGGTGTGCAGGGTCCCAGGAACATTCCTCCGATCGACACGTTCAAGCCAATGACGCTCGACTACGCGAAAGCCGCCAGTCGCGTCGAGGACGCGACCACACGGCTGGCCACTATTCTTGGGCTCTAGGACGTTGCTGAGCCCTATAACGTAGCGGCGGGTCTTTAGACCCGCCGTCGCCTCGACCCGATAACCACACGAACACACCATCATGTGGGGCTGGCGTTCCAGTCGAACGTTCGTCATCGGCACCGCGGTGGTCATCTTTGCCGTCTGCTCGGTCCTCCCGGTCGCGTACCTTTTCATCACATCGCTCACCGGAATCAACGCAGCCGCGGCGGCTCTGCTCCTCGACGCTCGCCAACGGACGCTGATGTACAACACGACTCTGCTGGGGGTGGGCACTGCAGTGCTCTCGACGGTCATTGGCGCTCCCCTTGGAATCGCGCTGGCGCGCGTGCCGATGAAGCGAAAGGCCGCCATTCGTGTGGTGCTTGCCGCGCCAATGCTGCTGCCACCCTACATCGTTGCCCTGGCCTGGATATACCTCGGGGCCCGCGGCGGGTTTCTCGCGGACAGCGCCGGTGTGGCGTCGTGGATTTACAGCCTGCCCGCGGCGATTCTCGTGTTGAGCCTTGTGTTCTATCCGCTCTCGATGCTCGCGAGCGAGGTGGGGTTGCGGCGAATCGACGGCCGTCTCGAAGAAGCCGCCCTTGTGGTGGCGGCTCCACGGCGTGTCCTTCGGCGGATCACGCTGCCGCTTGCCGCGCCGGGCATTGCCGCTGCGGCGCTGGTCGTCTTCGTGCTTGCCGTATCGGAGTTTGGTGTCCCTGGTCTGCTGCGTGTGCGTGTCTACACGACCGAGGTCTTTACCGCGTTTGCCGCGCTGTACGACTTTTCACGAGCGATCGTGCTGGCCGTGCCGCTGTTGATGTTGTGCGCGGCGGTCGGTGCGGTTGCGGCGCGGTTGCTGGGGGACCGCCTCGTTTCACCGCGTCGGCTCACGGGTAGCTATCCGCCGCTGTTCGACCACTGGGGGCGGGGGGCGCGACTCGCGGTCGTCGTGGTGGTCGTCGTTGCCGTCGTGTTGCCTGTCGTGGCCCTGGCGCGCGAGGCGTTGAATGTTCGAGTCCTGCGTGCGGCGTTTGACGGCTCCGGCGAGGCGATTGCCAACAGCCTGATCCTCTCGGCCGCAGGGGCGACGGTCGTTACGGCTGTCGCCGGGTGCCTCGGCTATGGACGCGCAAGGGCGGGCAACCGAATCGCCAGCCTTGCGGACACGCTCTTCATCGTTCTTTTTGCGGTCCCGAGCACCATTGTGGGGGTCGGGCTGATAGGGTTGTGGAACCGTCCCGGAGTGTTTGGCGCTATCTACGGCTCGGACTCGATGTTCATCCTGGCCTATCTGGCCCGGTTCGTTCCCGTCGCCGCGCTGATATTTGCCGCGGCTGTCCGGTACGTGCCCGTCTCTCACGAAGAAGCGGCCGCAGCGGCCGGCGCCGGCTGGCTTCGCACGATGTGGCGTATCGTGCTGCCACAACTTCGGCTGGGCCTGGCGGCCGCGTGGATCGTGGTGTTCGTGCTCTCGTTCGGAGAGCTCGGCGCCAGCGTGCTGATCGCGCCGCCCGGCGAGTCCACGTTGCCCATACGCGTTTACACGATCATCGCCAATACGCCGCCAGCTCAGGTCGCCGCCCTCGCGCTGTTGCAGGCGCTCGTCGTCTTTACGCCTCTGGCCGTTCTGGGAACGGTCGCATCGCTCCGCCCTTCGACTCTCCGACAGGCTCAGGGCAGGGAGGTTCATTGACGTCCACGGCCCTGTCCGTACGAGGCATCTCGAAACGATTCGGCTCGCACCAGGCGCTCGATGGTGTCTCGCTCGAGGTCCTTGCAGGCGCGAGCGTCGTGGTCCTGGGGCCGAGCGGATGCGGCAAGACGACACTCCTGCGAGTGATTGCCGGACTCGACACGCCAGACACCGGCGAGATTTGGCTGGACGGCGCGCAGGTGTCGGTCGCGCGCCGGAACCTCGTCGCGCCGCATGAGAGACGCATCGGGTTCGTGTTTCAGGATCTGGCTCTCTGGCCACACCTCACGGTGCGACAGAATCTCGAGTTCGTCCTGGAGGCGGGTCGGCTCGCGCCTGCGAGCCGGGCGGCGAAAGTGGAGGAGGCGTTACGCCTCGTCCGGATCGAAACACTGATCGGTCGGTACCCTCACGAATTGTCCGGCGGGGAGCAGCAGCGTGTGGCGCTCGCCCGTGGGCTGGTGGGCGAGCCGCGGGTCCTGCTGCTCGACGAGCCGCTCTCGAGCCTCGACGCCGAGCTGCGGGCCACGCTCCGGCAAGAACTGGCGCGGCTTCAGCGCACGCTGCAGCTGACGACCGTCTACGTCACCCACGACCGCGAAGACGCGTCCGCGCTTGCCGATTCCATTGTGGAAATGCGAGCCGGCCGAATCGTGTCGATCACAGAAACCAAGCGGCAGGAGCTGGGGTAAGGAACGGACGGGCCCCGAGCGTGGGCCCGTCCGTGAACGGTGGTCGGTCGTCCGCGTCGCCTACGGCCGATAATCGGCGGCCGCCTCGGACGTTTTGACGACGTCCTGGCCGCCGGTGGCGTCGAGGATCTCCTTTGCGCGTTTTGCCCACTCACGATCGTCGCAGTGGACGGAGATCAGGTACCCACCTTCGCGAATACGTCCCGCGTAACGCTTCGCTTCGACCTCCGGAAATCCCGCGCCAATCAGGCCGCCGACGAGTCCGCCGGTTGCGCCTGCCGCCCCGGCGCCCGCCAGCGCGGCCACGATCGGCCCTGCCGCGACGAGCGGGCCGACTCCGGGGATCGCCAGCGCCCCGATACCGACAAGCCATCCGAGCACGCCGCCGACGGCCGCTCCAGTACCGGCGCCGGTGGCCGCGCCTTCCGGGGCCTTGGTGTTGATTTCGTGCGCCAGATCCTTGGTCGTGCGATCCCTTTCGGGGATGATGGCCGAGATGTCGCTGTTCCGGAATCCGGCGGTGCGCAGTGCGTCCAGCGCGGTCTCGAAACTTTCCCTCTCCTTGTAAATCGCATACGCCACGAGGTCGGTTGCCATAAGTTTGCTCCTCTTCCTCAGTTTTCGAAGATGTCCGGGTTTACGCGTACGCAGCGCGCGTCGCCGCGTCGCGTCGAGTGCACCATCGAGATACACGTGTCAGCGCTGATGCTGCACTCGTGCATCGTGTCGATATTCAGAGCCAGCATCGCTGGTGCTTCGCGTCGCTGCCGCATTCTGCCGCTTGAAGCGTTACAAGATTCGTGCCTCGCCGGAGTGTGTCACTCCGGTGATGTATACTGGTCATACCGCTTTATTGAGCCTTGCGGCCATCCCGGCCTCCAGCCCTCACCGAAGCATTCCCTGTGAGGGTCCCATGAGCTATTTTGGTTCCAATCGCGGTCCGACCGACCGATCAGCCCCATCGACTCCCAGCGACATTCCCGTCTCGTGTCCGAAGTGCGACTCGTCGTCCATTACGACAACCGCCAAGGATCCCGACTCGAGCAGTTACTGGCGATGCAAGAGCTGCGGCGAGATTTGGAACGGCTCGCGGTCTCGTGTCGGCCGCAGCGGAGGCCGCGTCTGGCGGTAATCGCGCCTTGACTCTCCCGGCCCGGCAGATCTAGCTTTTCCTGGTCGATTTCCTTCGTGGCCGTCCCAGGCCACCTTCCACGTCGTCCGACGTGGCTTCTCACTCACAATCAGAAGAGGTGTTTATGCATTCTCACGAAGAGACCGTTGCCGGTCTGGAACGTGAAGTTGGCGACGCTCTTGCGCGGTGTGATGTGGAGGCGCTTCAGTGCTACTTTGCCGACGATTTCATCGGGATCAATCCGATGGGCGTCGAGATGACGAAGGCTGACGTGCTCGCACAGATGGGCTCATCCGACTATGAGCCGGAATCGATTGTGAATGATGTGCTTCGTGTTCGAATCTTCGGCAAGGTTGCGGTTGTCGTGGCCCACGGGGCGGCCAAAGGCAGGTATAAAGGTCAGCGGGCGGATATGGTGTTTGCCTACACGCGAATCTGGGTTGAACGTGACGGCGTTTGGCAAGCTGTCGCGGCCCATGCGAGCCCGATACCAGACAGAGGCTAAGGGTCGGCGATGGAGCATTATTTTCCGAACGTGCCTGGTTTAGGCAACGTGGCCGTGAGCCGGCATGCGCAGGATCGCATGCGCGAGGATGGCATTGCCGAGCACACGTTTCGAGACGTGCTCATGAATGGCGCCACCATTCCCGACGGTCACGATGTGGTCTGGCGCGAGAAGGAAGGCATTCGGATCGTCATTCTCCGAAGGCCCGAACCGTTCATGGGCGCCATGCTGGCGAAGACCGTCTACCGGGTCGAAGGTCAGGCTCAGGCGCGCAAACACTGAATGTGCCCCGGGTAACTGAAAACTGAAAACTGACAGCCGGTGAATATTTCAACGCCGAGGAACGCTGAGGACGCGGAGTGCGCAGGGAATTCTTAAAGCAAAAAATCCTCTGCGGCCTCAGCGGCCACTGCGAACTCTGCGTTGAGCCTGAAAAACTAAGAACTGAAAACTGAAAACTGAGAACTTTTTCACGGCCTCCGCCAGAGCCCGATGGTCACGCAGAGCCAGGCGCCTGTCAGACAGCCGAAACCGACGAAAACAGTGACCAGTGATTCGGCAAGACCAATCGCGGCCACGTGGGAAAATGTCGGGGCCTCGCCCATGGCGCGAAAAACATTGAGGAGGCCAAGCGCGAAGCCGCTGAGCGCGCCAAAGATCGTGGCAAGCGACAGGGGACGCATCAGGGCCAGGCGTTGTTCGCTCGGCCAGATGGCGTAGATAATCCCCATGGTCAACGGCACAACCCCGATGAACAGGCTCAACAGGGCGAAAATCGAAGCATTTCTCAGCACACCAATCATCGAAACCTCCTGCAGGAAACCCTGCAGTCTTACAACGCAGAACAGCGTGAATCGTGACCTCGTCACGTTTCAGCGAGCTTCGCGTTAATACCTAGATGGACCGCGACCTCGAGCTGCAGCTCGTCAGCCGTCTCCGGGCGGGCGATCCCGGGGCGTTCGATCAAGTGCACGAGGCGTTCAACGCGCGGTTGTTTAATTTTCTATGCCGGCTGTCGAATCGCCGCGACGTCGCCGAGGATCTGCTCGAGGAGACCTGGCTGCGGCTGGTCGTGCATGCCCAGCGCCTCCAGGCCGAGACCCGGCTGGGCGCGTGGCTGTTCACGGTCGCGCGTCATCTGCACGTCAGCTACTGTCGTTCGCGGAGCCTGGAGGATTCGCACGCCGGCGATCTGATCGGCCTCTGGCCCAGTGGCTCGCGGGGACCGTCCCCATTCGAGGCGCTGGAAGCGAGCGAGGCCGAGCGGCACATGTCAGCTGCCCTCGCCTCGCTCCCAATTGCTTATCGCGAAGCGTTACTGCTGGTGGCCGTCGAAGGGCTCCGACCCTCGGAGGCCGCGGAGATCTGCGGCGTGACGGCCGAGGCCATGCGCCAGCGCATCAGCCGTGCACGCGCGCTTTTGGCGCGCCGTCTGGCCGAGACGCCCGGGCCAGGCCTCGCGTGGTTGAATGAGGTGATTACATGACATCCCATGACTCGTGCGATGCGAGATTGGAGCTGCTCGCGCGGTTGCCGCGTCTGGCGCCCGACCCGGAGCGTGCCGAACGTACGCGGTTGCGGTGTCGAGCGCGGTTCGAACGTCGACGGCAGCGTTCCGAACACGCTGCGGCCCTGATCGGATTCGCCCGGCGCGGGCTTGCGCCGCTGACCGTTGGCGGCTTCTGGGCCTTCTACCTCGTCTACGTGGGCGCGCTCGTCGCCACCTTCTTCCGCCTGCAGGCCGTCCTGCGGTAGTCTCGTCCCGATATTCATCGACGAATCGCCAGGTCTCGCCTGCCTCTATTGCTCACAGACGTTTCGGCCACTTTTGCCGGCCGTGGAATACCGCAATGATCTCGAGACGGTCACCTCGCACTCTGTATGGAATCACGCATGGTGTGCCAGGTACCACCAGTTCCCGAGTACCGGCGACTCGGCCAGGACGGCCGAGACTGGGCAGCTTCGCGAGACGCTCGACGGCGGTAAGCACTGTGCTGCCGATTTGACTGGCTGCGGTTAAATTGTCGCGTGCGATGAATGTGCGGAGTTCGTCAAGATGGGCAATCGCGCGTGGCGACCAGACGATGATCACACGCCAGGCGCCTTTCGTTCACGCTTGCGACCCCACGAACGAACCCACGTCTTGACGTCCTTGTGAGCAACACCCCGTCCTTCATCGAGCTCCTTGAGACCAGCTTGAATCTCATCGAGTTGCCAGCTCTCTGCTTCAACGAAGGCCGCGATCGCTTCTGCCGCAAGGAACGACTTGGAGCGCCGCGCGCGTCTGGCCAGCACTTCAAGCCGCTTCTTCGTGTCGGCGTCGATTCGAACCGATAGTGTTGTGCTCATCAGCGGTGGCATATATGAAGATGTATACATTATAACACATTCACCCACTGACGGCATTGCCCGAGCGCGCGCAGCAAGCTCAAGACGTGGGTCTACAGAATCGCCGTCAACTATGTCCTCGACGTGAAGAAGAGCCCTGTCGATCCATCGAACCAGCCAACCTCGTGCCTCGTCGGTCGATTTCGCGCGTCGACTGGTCGGTGCACTCGACCCCAAGCCGTAGCTCCGGATGGCCACCTTCTTCCGCCTGCAGGCCATCCTGCGGTAGTCTCCTCGGCGTGCACGCCGGCGACACGCTTCCGCCGAGGATCTCGGTCGTCATCCCGGCCTTCAATGAATCGCACCGGATCGCCGACTCGCTCGGCAAGGTGCGTGAGTGCCTGGGCAGAACGCCGCTTTCGTTCGAGATCCTGGTCGTCGACGATGGCTCGACCGATGGAACGGCCGAGGTCGTCAGGCGTTTCGAACGCGAGGGCGTCCGGCTCATCCACCATGCCGAAAACCGCGGCAAGGGATACAGCGTCCGGGCCGGCGTGCTGAAGGCGCTCGGGACGTACGTCCTCTTCACCGACGCGGATCTCTCGACTCCGATCGACGAGCTTCACAAGCTGTACGACATCGCGGAGCGGGATCCTGCTGATATCGTGATTGGGTCGCGCGCCATCGATCGACGCTATATCGAGCGGCATCAATCCAGGTTTCGCGAGACGGGTGGAATCGTGTTCAATCGCCTGGTGCGCATCGGCCTCGGGTTGAAGCTTCACGACACGCAGTGCGGGTTCAAGCTGTTTCACCGCGATCGGACGCGTTCGATCTTCGAGAAACAGACCATCGACGGCTTTGGCTTCGATCCGGAAATTCTCTTCCTGGCCGCGCGTCGTCGGCTGCGCACCCGGGAGGTGTCCGTTCGATGGAGTCACGCCGACGATACCAAGGTACGGGTGATCCGCGACGGCCTTCGCATGATCGCCGACCTCGTCCGGATTCGTCTGAACGACTTCGCCGGAAAGTACGGCCCTCGATGAGCGTGAGACTGATCTGGCTTCAGCGTGCGGGGTTGGCGGTCCTGCTCATCCTCCTTGCGCTGCTCGCTCGAGAGGCCGCAACTCGCTCAATCGATTTCCCCGTCTACCATCGCGCGGCTCGCCAGGTGATTGCCGGCCACTACGAGTTCTATCCGGCCGAGGCGTACGGTGGAACGCCGGGTCCCTCGCAAGGGTTCCGATATCTGCCGGCCATCGCGTTCCTGTTCGTTCCGTTTGGATGGCTGCCGCTGGAGCTCGCCGCTCTCGCGTTCTTCGCGCTGAAGCTCGCGGCTCTGTGGTACGTCGGCGCGACGGTTGCCCGCCACGCTGGTCTGTCGGAAGGGCGACGGCACGTGTTCCTCATCGCATTCCTGATCGTCGGGGGATACATCGCAGAGGAATTGCGCTTCGGCAACGTCCATTTCCTGTGCGTCACGTTAATGGTGTTCGCCTACGACAGAGCCGAAGCGGGGTCCGTACTGCTGCCCGCTGCTGCGCTCGCGGTCGCCATCGCGACCAAAATCACGCCGGTCGCCCTGCTGGCGTACTTCGCTGTGCGACGACGAGGAGCCGTCTGTCTGGCGACCGCCGCAATCCTGGCGCTCCTCATCCTGGCGCCGGCCCTCGTCATGGGGTCCGCCGCGAACGCGCGGGAGCTGCGGGCATTTGCAACGTATGCCGCCGAGAAGGTGGGTGAGGACGACAACTATGCCCTTCGCGGCGTCCTCGTGCGGTACCTCACGCCGGGGCATGCGGATGTCTCTCATATCGAAGCGAGCGTCGCCGATCTTCCGCTGGCGGTGGTCAATGCCATCTGGCTGGTCGGTCTTTTCGGGCTCGGCCTTGCCGCCCTGGCTGCCGTGTGGCGTCACAGCCACGATCCAGTGGTGAGGTTGTTGGAATTCTCAATCGTCATGACCGGCATCGTGCTCGCCTCGCCGCACACGCAGCGTCGCTACTTCGTGGCGCTGTTCGTCCCTGCCGTGGCCCTCGTCGCCCTTCTGGTTCGTCGGCCGCCGCCCCCTGACAAGCGCTCGATTCTGATCGGTCTCGTGGCCATTGCCGCGCCGGCCACGATTCTGCCGCTTCTCTTTGGCGGGCGAAGACTGGCGCTCATCTACGAGGCAGGCTCGCCGTATTTCTTTGGCACGCTCGTCCTGTTCGTCGTGCTCGTCATGATGACCGTGCATCGAAAGGCTGCCCACGCGACGCGGACGTTTATTCCGTAGCGCGGACCCTTCCGCCTGAGGTTCACGGAAGGTGAGTTACGGCTTTGCGGGCGGTGTGGCGCCCGGAACGTTCGGTGTCAGGGCGACTTTCCACGAGAGCGGAAGCGACACCGGGTTGTAGCAGATCTTGTCGTCGCACGCCTGGTACTCGAGGGTCCCGGCGATCACGAGCTCAGCTTGTCCCCCGAGCGCCTTGCGCGCTTCCGCGGTGGCTTCCGGAACCACTTCCACCATCAGCGTGAACGGCTTCTGGAATACGGGCACGCGCTCGTTCAGCGGCACGAAGTGATAGATCTCCGAAGGAGGATACCGCATTGGCATCGTGCGCACATGCGGCTGCGGTGTGATGTTCAGGGTGACGACCCGGTACGCCGCGGCACCCGGCGCGTAGACGTGCATGTTCCGTTTGGGCGTGATGTTCACCACGAGTGAAAAGCGGGTTCCGAGGGCGACCGCGGCGTCGCTTGGGTAGGCGCGCAGGTCGAGATGCTCAGTGGACGCCTGCGTCGCCTGAACCGGCGTGCCCGCGACGCCCAGCTGCAGCATGATGTTCGAGACCGTATGCCGTTCCCAGTAGTAGTCTTCGAAAAACCGCGAGGTCACCCGACCCTGACGGTCGAGCATGAAGGTGCCGGGGAACGCGATGCCCCTGAATCGCTCGGCAGCCTGCGTGACCGTCACGTACCGCTGCAGATCCGCAAGAACGGCCGGATCCTTACCGTTCGGTCCGAGGGCCTCCTCGATGACGGTGTTGAGGATGCCGTAACGCCTGATGGTGGCAGACCCGGCATCGGAGAGGAGCGGGTACGCTGATGCGGTGCCGCGTGCTGAAGTCGGCGAGCAGGTCGCGCGAATCGTAGCTGATGACGGCCAGCCCGAGACCGCTCTTCTGCAACTCGGCGACGCGACCTTGCAGCTCGACGAGCTGCGTGCGGCAGAACGGTCACCAGTCGGCCGAGCGGATGAACACGAGCATCGCGCCGCGAGGTCCCATGATCGACTGCAGGTTTCGCGTGCTGCCCGTCTGGTCGACCAGGCTGAAGTCCGGGACGCGCTCGCCCACCTGCGGGCCAATCTTCGACACGTCGATCCGCTCGCGAGCGCGCTCCTGCGCGACCGGCTGGAGCATGCCGGTCAAGACAAGGACGAACCAGACGATCACGTGCCGCATGAAGCCTTCAGGGTCTCTTTAGAGTACTCCACGCCAGCGGAATCTCAGAGTGCCAGCCGAACCCTGGTGCGCAGAAAGGGACCTCAAATCCGTGGCTAGTGGACATGAGAACACGATGCACGCATCATTATTTCATGTCATCCACCATGGTCCAGATTCGGAACGTGCCTCTCGAGTTCCACCGCCGCCTCAAGGCCCGTGCGGCCATGGAAGGCATGTCGATGTCCGACTACATTCTGCGCGAGGTCGGCAAAGCACTCGAGCGTCCGACGCGTGCTGAAGTGCTGGCGCGATTGTCCACCCGATCGGTCCGTAAGCTGAAGCGCAGCGCGGCGGACCTTATTAGGGCGGCACGCAACTCGCGATGATCGTCTCGACGTATCTAACTGCGTCTGAGGCTAAGCCCTATCGAGGCACGCTCGCGGCGACCGCTGCGCCGACGACCAGCGCGTAGAGGGCGATGCCCATCCACATGACCCGCCCCTGGGCGCGCTCGTCCCAATGCGTTCACGCGATGATGGCGCGCGTCGATGTTTTGACGACCAACGTGCAATCACATGGTCACAGGGGGAGATGCCGCCAGATAGCTGAGGCCCATTTTGTCGAGAAGCGCCTTGAATCGGGGATCCTCGCGCACAGGATCGAATTCGACCGCTGCGGTGATCAGAATCAGCGACCCATCGCGTTCCTCGAAGGCACGATTCAGCGAGTCGAAGAGGCTCTCGCGATCAGACCGGCCAAGATGGATCAGCGCGAACCACATAGGGGACACGTAGCTGTCCGCGGCATGCGCCGTCAATTCCTGGAGGTGCGCGTTGGCACGGTCGCGGTTTCCCGATCTGCCGTAGGCGTAGCCGAGGACACCAATGTGGTTGACGAACCGCCCACCGAGCTCGATGGCCTTGTTGTACTCGGCGATCGCGCGGTCGTACTGCCCCCTTTGCGTACAGGCATCACCCAGCGCATAGTGCGCAAATGCGAAGGAAGGTTCGAGCGCGACGACCTTGTCGAACTGCGCGACGGCGCGATCGAGATCGTGGCGGAAATGGTGGACGTAGCCAATCTGTGTCTTCACCTGAAGATCGAGAGGGTCCAGCCGCTCCGCCTCTTCCAGTTCGACGAGGGCCAGATCGTGCCGCTTTTCCAGCAGCCCGAGCCGCCATGCGTTCCACAGATGCGTGGACGCCGAGCCCGGGCCGAGCTCGAGCGCGCGAGTGAGCGCGTGCTCCGCTCCTCTGCGATCCCAGTCGTGGTTCATGGCAATCAAGCCGCGGACTTTGTGAGCATGCGCGAGGCTGGGATCGAGTTGCAGCGCCTTCTCGACCGCCGATCGCGCGTGCGGCACCGTTTCGTGAGCCGGAAGGACACCCAGGCCCGAGTAATACCAGATGTGCGCTTCCGCCAGGGCGGCGTACGCCGGCGCGAAGTCGGCATCCTCGGCAATGGCGTGCCCGAAGTCCGCGAGAGCCTGGCGCATTGCGACGTCCGTCCACTTGTTGAGGGCGTACATCCCTTTCAGGTACGCGTCGTGCGCGGTCACGTTGAGCGACGCTCGCTCCGCTCGCGGGGTATCGCGACTCATCCGGAACTCGTTCAGGATGGTTGCCGCTATCTCGTCCTGAATTTCAAAAACGTCCGAGAGCTCGCGATCGAAACGCTTCGACCACCTCTGGTAGCCATCCTCGGCGTTCACGAGTTGCGCCGTGACACGCACGCGATTACCTGATTTGCGCACGCTCCCCTCGAGAGCCGTTTCCACTCTCAATCTCCTGCCGATCTCGGTGACCTCGAGACCTTTGCCCTGAAACGCAAAAGCCGAGGTTCGGGAGATCACGCGCAGCCCCGGAATGCGGGTCAGCGCGTTGATGATCTCCTCTGTGATCCCGTGACAAAAGTACTCCTGGTCCTTTCCTGGACTCAGATCGACGAACGGCAGCACGACGATCGAGGATGACATCCTCGGCTCAGTCGAAGTCCTCACGGGGATGCCACTTGTAAGGATCGAAGGGTCCACCCCTCGCAGATCCTGCAGGAACTCGCCGGCCGACCCATAGCGTCGCGCAGGATCCTTTTCGAGAGCCTTATCGATGATGGACTCGAGAGATTTGGGCAGCGTCGGGTTCAATGTGAGCGGCGAAGGAGGCTGGCGGTTCAAGAGCTGATCGAAAACCGCTGCGGGCGTATCGCCTTGAAACGGTGCTCGTCCGGTCGCCATTTCGAACACCACGACGCCAAGCGCGAACAGATCCGTGCGCGCGTCGACCGCCGTCCCGAGCGCCTGTTCAGGAGACATATAGCCGGCCGTTCCGACCGCGCGTCCCACGCCGGTGCCTTCTTCAGTCGTCGTGGTCGGTCGCTCCGGATCCGGCGTCGACATTGGCTCGAGGAACTTCGCGACGCCGAAGTCGAGGATCTTGACGCGCTCCTCGTCGGTAATCATCACGTTGCCGGGCTTCAAATCCCGGTGCACGATTCCCGCGGCATGAGCACACGCAAGCCCTTCGGCCATCTGAGCCGCGAACGCCACCGTTTTCGCGAGCGGGAGCGCAGCGCCGTCCCGCAAAAGCTCGCGCAAGCTGCGGCCATGAACGAGCTCCATCGTGATGAAAACGAGATCGTCAGACTCCTCCACCGAGTAGAGGTGAACGATGTTGGGATGATTGAGGGCGGCCGCCGCCTTCGCTTCGCGCTGGAACCGCCCGCGACTGTCGCGCGTTGCGGCGACTTCTGGACGAAGAAACTTGAGAGCCACGCGCCGACTGAGTCGGGTATCCTCGGCGACGTACACCTCTCCCATGCCGCCGCTCCCGAGCTTCTCCAACACCAGGTAATGACCGAGTCGTTTGCCGATCACGGGCACGACATTCGAACGAAGTTAGCCAACGGCAGCCGGCGGGAATGAAGCTTTCCCGCACCTGCAGCGTGTGGCGTCGGGCGTGCCTTTGTGCCAGACGCGCGTCCCGCATGCCGGGCACGACCAGCGACCGTCGAGCGCCTCAATACGTTGGAGCGCCGCTTTCACTTCGCTTGCTCCGGAGCGGCCTCGGCTGGCGTGGGCCGCGACATTCAACGTCGCTCCAACATCCGCCTCCAGATGCTTGAAGATGGGCTCGACCTCCTCCAGGTGGGCCTTGGCGTGCTCCTTGAGCGTACGCCGAAGACCTTTGAACAGCTCGCCGATTTCCCGCTTGTCGTTCGCCTGGCCGCGGCGGAAGGGGAGGGGCGCCCACAGTGCCTCGCACACCTCCTGCAGCAGTTCCTCGAGCGCGCGACGTGCCTTGGTCGCAGCGCCCTGAACGTCCCCGCTCTCCAGCCGTTCGCGCGCGGCCGCGAGCATGCCGCTCGTTTCGTATTTCGTCGTGCGCGGTCCCGAGGCGTAGCTCCACGAGGTGAATTCGATCTTTCGCCAGGATGGTGCTCGGCGGCTGAGGTGTTCGAAGAACTGCTGGTCGTGAGTAAGGACGATGACCTGCCAATCCGAGAATCCGTCGGCGAGAAGCTCGGCGAGCCGTCCGCGGTGTTCGACGTCGAAACTGTTGATCACATCGTCGAGTATCAGGAACCCGAGTTTCTCGTTGAAGCTTTCGGCCATCGCCAGGAAGAGGGCTATCGCGAGCGAGTTCAGGTGTGACTCGCTGAGAACACCGTGAGGAGGGCGCTGCCGTGATCCGTAGAAGTCGATGGCGAGCTCGACTCCTTTAGCCGTCCACGGCTCGATGCTCACCGCGTCGAGATCCTCGCCCGGATGGAGCGTCGAGTAGATCTTCGCGACTCGGCCGCTAATGTCGCCTAGGAGCTCGCCCAAATCGTCCTTTTGCTTTCTCTGATACGCGTCGAAGACCGTCTCGGCAAGGTTCAGCGCCCGCAGCGCCCGGGCGTTCTTCTTCTCTGCCTGCCGCCAGGCACTTATCTGTTGGCAGAGCGCAGCCAGCATGACCAGTTGGGAATCGCGCGTGCTGGGTTCGGCCGGCGAGACCTGTCGCGCGAGCTTGCCCGCCGCTCGGTCCCACTGACGCATTTCGGAGAGATGCCTCGTGATCGCCTCAATGTCGACAGGTGCGAGCGCATCGACGTTGTCTTGGATCCTGGTGTCAGGCAGGGCGGGAACAGGCGGGATCTCCACCGCCATTCCGCGAGCGCGCCCGTAAATCGCAAGACGCAGAGCGTGAGCGCCCTCGAGGCCGTCCGCCTGCTGGGCGACTGGATCGCGGAAGCGCTCGAGATCGCGCGACGCTTCCATCATCTCGACGAGCGTGCCCTCGATCCTTCGCGCCAGCGCCTTGCCGTCCACCTTCTGCCCGCAGAGGGGACAGCGTCCCGCATCGACGGCCTGGGTTTCGAACAGCCGTTTCGCCTCACGCACCAACGACGCGCGCGGCAGAAGGCGCGCGCGGTCTGAAGACACGAGCGCATTCCAGGCCTCGAACGCGCTTTTCTCGAAGTCCGGCGTCCTGAGCGTCCCGATCTCGGCCAGGAGATTCTCGCGCTCGGACGAACCGGAAAGGACCGCACTGGCGCCAACTGCTGCAGTGATCCAGGAAGGCTCAACCACCTGATCTAACGATCGCGGCGCATCGACACCCAGCATGCCGCAGATGTGCCGGAGATTGATGAGAACCGTTTCTTCGGTGACCGTGTCGGCGCCCGATGACAAGGTCCGGCGGTACACTTGGACCTCTTCTTCCGAGGCTTTCGATGCCTTGCGCAACTCGTTTCTGGCGCGCTGAAGATCTTCGCGCAGGCTTTCGATCGCGTCCAGGCCGAGGATCTCGACGAGGGCCTTCCATTTCTCGGTCTTGGTCTTGTTGATGAAATCCGCCAGCGTGCGTCCGCGAAGCAGGAACGTCTCGCGTCGGAGCGCGCGGAACAGGTCAGGCGTCCGCTCGTCCGGGAACACCACCTTTCCGCCAAGTGTACCGGTGGTGAGGACCTCGACCGACGTGACGTCGTCGCCGTCGCCGCCGACATAGCGCACGGCGTGCTGCCGCCCTTCGTGAGACAAGAGCTCGATATCGCCCGTGAAATACCACTCGAGCGCATCGGCAATCGTGCTCTTCCCAGTGCCATTGTCGCCGTAGACGACGGTGCTCTCGCCACTGCCGAAATCTACCGTCATCTCGGTTGGGATACCGCGGAATGCGTGCATCACCAGACGCTGGAGCTTCTCATTCATCGGCGACATCCTCGAACAGCTGACGGATCGCCGGCAATCGGTCCACGTCTCCCTTCTTCAACACCTCAGCAAAACGCTGGGCAAAATCAGGCGGGAGGTCATCGAGCGTTTCGAGTAGCGTCTGAAGGAACTCCTCTGCGCTTTGGCGGGCCATGAGTGCTCCTCCCTTCAGAAATGCAATATAACGCAAGTGGCGTAGATCGTTTTGTCCATACTGAATTGTTTTCGACTGGGACGCGCACAAGGCCACCAGCGCGGCGCACCTCACACTCGACCTGGGCCGATTCGCAAAGACGACACCGAGCCGCCTGGCGTCCGTCGGTGTGGCCGATTTTTCCAAGACCCGCTGCAACGACCCTCCTTAGACTTCGACGCTAGCCGATCGGCGGCCTGGTGAGCAGGCTTCATCGGACGCGTTGTCTCCGATCGTTCGAGAGGAACGAACATGTCGAAGAAAATTCCCGCTCCAATCAGCCAGGCCGAGATTGAGGCGAGGATCAGCGGCCATCTGGACGAGTTGCTGGAGCTGTGGTGGGCGGAGCAGGGTGTCTCAAAACCCCGCGATCTTCAGCTGATTGCCTCGGCGCTTCCTTTTCCACGCGGCCAGGCCGTTCGCGTTCTCGACCTGTGCTGCGGCCCAGGTGACGTGGGGCGCGCGATTCGACACGAGTACCCAAATGCGCAAATCGACTGCGTCGATCGAGATCTGTTCCTAACGTCGATCTGCGCTGCCGTGAATCGGCGGGATCAGGTTCCCGGCAAGATTGTTGCTGCCGACCTGAGGGCTCATGGCTGGCAAGACGGTCTGGCCCGCGACTACGACGCCGTCGTGACAGCCAATGCTCTTCATTGGTTGGAAGTCCCGCGTGCAGAGCAGCTGGCCCAGGACATTCACGCGCTCCTAGGCAGCGGCGGGGTATTCGCATTCGCCGAGCCCGCCTCTCCCGAGGTTCCGTTTGCGGCCGGGTTCGAGGAGTGGAAGGCGAAGCAACCTCCGCGATACTCGCGCGAGAATTGGGAACGATTCTGGTCGACGGCTAACAGGCTTCTTGGCTATGACCACACAAAGCTCTTGGGTCCTCGCCACGCCAATCGTATCGGAGACGATGGCATGTCCGTAGCCGGCTGGACCCGTCTGCTCCAAAGCGCGGGCTTCACGCTCACCGACGTATTGCTCAGGGACGCGGACCAAGTGATCATCGCCGCGCTAAAGTCCTAGTCATATCGGGATGGCCGTTCGAGGTAGATCCCAATCCAGCCACTCGGGCCGACGTAAGGCGGCCGAAGGCGCAGCGCGCTCTCCCCGACCTGGATTGAGCGGTCTATCGTGCCGCAACCGGTGTCAAATGCGTCAGCACGCAGAGCCACCGTCCGTCGACCTTCCGGTACACGTCGGTCACCCACTCGTCGGCACTGATTCGCTGCCCTCTGAAGTGCCCCGTGTTCCGGCCGCGCGCGGTGACCACCGCGACGTCACCATAAACCCGCACGCGGCCAACGTCCTTCGTCATCGTGTCGTGGCTGAGCTCGCCGTTCTCGATCACGTGCAAGATACGCGAGCGCGGCACCACCCCAACCTCGGGTGTGATCAGCACCCAGTCGTCGGCAACACACGCGCTGATCCGCAGGACGTCATTCGAGACCATCGCTCGGTTGAAGTCCTCTTCGACCCCCGCAAGTTCGGTCGCGAGAGCATCCGCTGTGGAGTCGTGCGTCAATGAGTTGGTGTTCATGTCATCGAGTATTCGACAGGCCCGTCAACGCCGTCTTGTAAGGAACTGACCTGCTTTGTAAGCCCTCGATGCTAAGCTGGAGTGACTCCGGCCTACGCCATGGCGCACGGATGTAACTCACAGACGACGCGGCCTCGCGCAAAGGTGACGCGACACACCTCGGCGCTTGGGCGCTGGGAGCTGGCGACGGCGCCGCCTGCTGAGGCATTGCGCCCGTTCGCTCGCGAGTACGTCGGGTGGACCGAACAGGTGTCGGCGCCGCTGTGCCGCCGCGAGCTGCCCACGGAGGAGGCACCCCTCATCATCAACTTCGGCGCCCCGTTTCACCTGTTCGCGCCAGGCGACTCCCGTCGTCATCTCGATCTCGCCAGCTTCATCACCGGCGCCTATGACACCTATCAGCTCGTCGAATCGGTCGGAGCATCCAGCGGCGTCCAGGTCAATTTCACCCTTCTGGGCATCCGCCTCCTCGTGGGCCGGCCAATCGAAGACATGAAAAATCGCGCGTTCGCGCCGGAAGAGATCTTCGGCGAGTTCGCTCGCGAGCTGACCCATCGCCTGTATGACGCCACGTCGTGGGACGCGCGCTTCGAGTGCCTCGACCACGCCCTCGCGATGCGTATAGGCGACCCGCTGGACGTGCCCGCGGGTGTGCGTTGCGCGTGGCACCGGTTGGTTGCCTCTCGCGGGCGGTCGAGCATCGCCTCCATCGTGCAGGAGGTCGGCTGGAGCCAGAGGCACTTCATCGCACAGTTCAAGCACGAAATCGGCGTCTCGCCGAAGGTCTTCGCCCGCATGCTGCGATTTGGACGCGTCGTTCGTGCGATTCGTGCCGGCCAGACGGCCGATCTCGCAGACCTCGCGGTCGCGTCCGGCTACTACGATCAGTCGCACCTCAATCGTGACGTGCGCGAGTTCGCGGGCACGACGCCGGGGGAACTGCTGGAAAGCCTGCTCCCCGACCGCGGGGGCTTCGCCGTCTAGAATGTCCTCTAGAACCCGATTCGCAGTTCGGTGATCTTCTCTTCTGCGACCTTGAACTCATGGTTCATCACGAGAGGATCGGGTAATCCCGTTCGATCGAATGTGCCGTCAATCTTGACTGTGACGATGGTTCGTCCTTGGCGCTCGGTGACATCGAGGACGTCGAAGTGCACGTGAGCCCCGAAGATGTCGGTGCGGGCCCAATCCGCGATCGCGTCGCGACCGCGCAGCTCGCGGTTCACATCGACCACAACCGCATTGCCGGCGAAACTTGTCGCAAATTCGTCAGCGGCGCCGGTGTTGACCGCCCGCAAGTACGTGACGATCGGCCCGCTCAGTTCCTTCGTGAATCGATCGATCTGAGGCATCGTTCACCACCCTTTCCGACCCTACTGTGTCAAATCTCGAATGATGCGTCCAAGATATTGTTCCTATCGAACTAATCGCGATAAGGTATCAGTGTGGAGTTGCGGCATCTTCGATATTTCGTGGCGGTTGGAGAAGAGGAACACTTCGGCCGCGCCGCACAACGCCTGCGAGTGGCCCAACCAGCGCTCTCGCGACAGATTCAGGATCTCGAACGCGAGATCGGTTTTACGTTGTTCGATCGCCTCAGCCGCGGCGTGAGGATCAGTTCAGCGGGCAAGTTGTTTCTCGAGGAGGCGCGTCGACTTCTTCACCAGCTGACCGAGGCGACGGAACGCGCGCAACGTGTGGCGCGCGGCCAATCAGGAACGCTGCGCGTTGGATTCACCGAGAATGCCTCATGGCGGGGCGTGGTACCCGACTCGCTCCACCTCTTCAGAGAGCGCTATCCCGACGCAGAACTGCATCTGAACCCGCTACCGAGTCTGCAACAGCTCGAGGGCGTTCGATCTGGCCGACTGGATGCCGGGTTCATGTTCAACCCGCCGAAACCAGATCGGGAGCTGGATCAATTGCCGGTCGCCTTGCACAGCCTCGCATTGGCGGCTCCTGCCGCCCACCCGCTCGGTAAGGTCAAGAATCTCCGGCTGCGCGACATGACGGACGCGCGTTTCATCTGGTTTCCGAGGCGCGAGAGCGCCGCATTCTACGACCGCTTGATGCACGAATGTTTCCGTGGCGGCCTGAAATCGCCTCGGATCGTTCAGGAAGCGTCGAACGAAGCGACGATATTGACACTCGTCGCTCACGGTATGGGCGTAGGTTTCGTCGTGGAAACCGCCCGCTGGCGATGTCCGGACGGCGTGGCGATATTGAAAGTCGCCGACCTCAAGCTGTCGTTGCCATTGGCTCTCGTCTGGAGAAAGGACAACCGGTCCCCGCTGCTCTCCAGATTTGTGACCGACGTGGGGAGTTTGGTGAAGCGGAGACCGACCACGCGACAGGATGGCCAGTTGCGGAATCCTCTCTAGCAGCACGTTCGCCGACGCAGATTCAAATTAAGCCAGACGAGATGGTTCTGGCGAGCGTGCCTATTACGATGCGAGATGCCTGAGCTTGTCGGGATTTCGCACGACGTAGATCGCCTTGACGAGGTCGCCTTCGATCTCGAAGGCGACGGTCTGAATCAAACCGGCCGGCCCGCTCATCATCAGCCCGGGCAGGCCGTTGATCGTGTCAAAGCGCACCGAGACCTCGTCAATCCATCCTTTGCGGACGACCCCCCCCAGGAAAGCCGCGACGCGACCCGCGCCTTCGATGACATTGAGCGCGGCGGGCACCTTGCCGCCGCCGTCGCTGACGACCCTGGCATCGCTGGCCAGCAGACGAGTCAGCGTGTCGACATCGCCGGATCGTGACGCGCTGATGAACGCGGAGAGGAGCTGCGCGTGCTTCGCGTCGATTGAACCAGACGGCCCGTGCGCCGACGCCGCACCAGCCGGCCGCGACGTGCGCACACGCGCTCGGGCGCGAGTCGCGAGCTGACGACACGCCGCCTCGTTGCGCCCCAGCGCGTCCCCCACCTGCGCGAAGGAATAGTCGAACACGTCGTGCAGCAGAAATGCGGCGCGCTCGAGCGGCGAGAGCCGATCGAGCGCCAGCAGCAGCGCGACCGACAGATCCTCCGCGAGCTCGGTTTGCGCATCGGGCGCGAGCGCCGTGGTGTCGGTGACCGGATCCGGCAGCCACGGCCCGACATACTCCTCACGGCGGACACGCGCGGACTTCAGCACGTCGAGACAGATGCGCGTGGTCGTCGTCATGAGAAAGCCGCGTGGGTCCGCGACGCTGGCGCGATCGGTGTCGTGCCAGCGCAGGTAGGCTTCCTGGACGGCGTCCTCGGCCTCGGCCATCGAGCCAAGCATGCGATACGCCAGTCCGAGCAGACGCCGCCGCTGCGGCTCGAAGCTCGCGGATGGATCGGTCGTCATCATCAATGCGCCGTGGCAACGGCTCGATCGACACCGCGGTCGAACGCGATCGGCGCGCCGCCGACAACGACGCGCGTGCACGCCTTGCCGTGCCCCATCGCGTACTTGACCGTAGGATAAATCCGTGAGGCAACTATCGCGAAGGCGAGGCTCACCACCGCTCTCGGTCCCCATCGCCGGATAATCTCCTCGCGATACTGGTCTGCTGCTGGATCGTGGTCGAGCGTCGCGCGCGTGAACCGCCACGCCAGCGCCACCTCTTCCGGCATCGCCTTCGGATTCTCGGTCAGCACCGCGCGCAGCACCTTGGCATCAACGCCGGCCCGCTCGGCCATCGACACACCCAGCTGAGTGCACGGGCCGCAGTCCTCGTGCCGAACGGCTGTGATCCCCGCAGCAAACCACACCGCCAGGGGGACGTCCTTCCGATACTTCCCGATTGCCGCGGCACGCGAGAACATCCATGCCGCGCGCGGGTCGGCGTCGATCAGCTCGTGCACATAACTTGCATCGTAATTCCACTGGCGCTCGAAGGCCGCTATCCCACGTTTCATCAGCCACTTCACCATGACGCCCTCCGTCAAAAAGCCCTTCAACAAGTAGGACGAAATGGCACATGGGAATGTGACAAATCTGATCGCCCTGCCACTGCCGCAGTCATCCGAAGCTCCGATCGTCGGCAGTCGGCCCATACACTGACGGCACCTTCGACCCGAGCAGGCGCAGGTACACCGTCATCTGTCCACGGTGATGCGCCGAGTGCAGGAACGTATCGCGAATCACCTGGTGCCGCGGCTGCTCGAACGCGAGTTGGCCACCCGCGAGGAGGCGCCAGGGGGTCTCGAGGTGCGCATCGGTGGTCTTCTTCAGGGCCTCGCGCGCCTGGGCAACGGCCTTGTCGAGCGCCGCCACGAGCTCCGCGCTCGTGTTCAGTGGAGCCGGTTTGTACTGCGGTCCGTCTTTCGGCGCGACATCCAGCTCGTCCTGCGTGATGGCCATGCCGACCCACGATGGAATGTTCGCGACCAGATCCGACAGGTAGCCGAACTCCATCGACCTCTCGTGCGGCTTCCACTCGCGCTTGCCCGTTGGCACCTGTTCGAGCACGCGCCGCGACTTGGCCGCCTCGCTCTCGAGCTCCGCCAGAAACCATTCAGTCATCGTCATGCGGTCACCTCCAACATCGTCGGTCACACGATTACCCTTGAGCGCCAGTACAAAGCGGTCTTCATCTCACATTACGTTCTGTAGATTACTCCACCCGTGACGCTCGACGCGGCCGATGCCTCGATCTGGGTGCAGCGCGACCGTCGCTGGGTATGTGCTCTGCACACCGAATCGATCGCGGGTAATCCCTTAGAGCGTGTAACAAAAGCTCTCAAACTTGTGACACTCATCGGCGAGGGTAACGTGAACACGCATCGTCGCCGCACCGCTTCCCGATCCGTTGTGGGATCTTGTCCCATGCCGGGGCCAAGTCTTGGCGATCGGTCTACATTACGGCGTTAATCGATACCTATCTGCGGGCGAAGGCCTCTACTCGATGATGAAAAATGCTGGTGCGCGGCGTTAATGGTCTGATTAAACTCACCCACAGATACCAAGGGCATGACTACGTTACCCGATCGGATCGCACGGCGCGCGTACGAGATCTTTCAGGCGCGAGGTGAGCAACACGGTCAGGACTGGGCCGACTGTTTCCAGGCTGAACGCGACATCCGCGTGACCCAGACCGCTGATCGCTTGACGTGCGGGGTGCTTGGCCATCTGAACGGGGCATCTTAGACTCGGCGCTGAGACTACTAGGATGATTTACCTTACGCAGCTAATCTATGTGCGCGAAGGCCGCGAGGCGGACTTCCAGCAATTCGAAGAGATCGTTCTTCCTCGATTGAGCCAGTATTCGGGTGAGCTTGTGCTGCGTCTTCGGCCAGACCGGGCTTCCAAAATCGGCGGCTCCGGCGATCTGCCATATGAAGTGCACGTCGTCCGCTTCGAAACCGAGGAAGGTCTTGCTCGCTACTCCAACGATGAGGAGCGGCAACGTTGGCTCCACCTCAAAGATCTGTCTGTTCGCAGCGCTCTCTTGATAAAGGGTGCGCTGATGTAATCACGTTTGCATGATGGGGATTCGAAACCGCTGCCCATGGCGGGCGCACACGGCTTTTCGATAATTAGTCTCGGGTAGTCGCGAAGTGGCGAGCGACTGCGTAGGGAGTCGTCGGACGTCAGTGGACGTTTTATATGGGAATCACGAGCGCGATGCTCGTACATTCGACGTTTTCCGCGGCGCCACCCTCAGCGCCCCGGGTGAGCAGCGAGGTCCGGGTGCCCCGCGGCAAGAGCGCGACGCCAACTTCGCGCGCGGTCCACGATCTCGTCGGTGACCGCGGCGGCGCCCTCCCGGACGGCAGCCAGCAATGTGGACGACGGCGCCCACAGCGTTCCGGTCGTGAAAAGCCGGGGTCTCACATAAATAAGATGCTCGCTGCTGTCCGGAGCGCCGGCTGTGAGCCAACGGCAGTCCGACACGATCACATGTGTCGCTGACAACGGTGGGCGTCGCGCAAACGCAATCGGAAGGCCGTCGCTGATCCCGCCATCGGTCAGAAGCAGACGTTCCTCATCACATTGCACAGGAATCGAAGGGAACAGATAGGGGATGGACGCGCTTGCGCGGACGACGTCGCTGACAGAGACACCCCAATCGCAGCCGGTCGAGAAGTAGCGCGGTCCGCCACTCCTCAGCTCGTGGCACACGACGCCCATTCCGCGAACGCCGTGATGCAGCCGGTCGAACGTTGCGCGCTCGAGCTGCTCGAGGCGCGTGGGAATCAGTCCGCTTGCTCCCCTCAGAACTCGATCGAGCCGCTGTCCGAGACGGACGTTCAGGCTGTGGGCAAGCAGATGGCGGCCACGAAATTCCGTCGCGTCGCGAATCAGCTCATCGAGCGTGAGTCCGACCGCCGCATAGTAGGCAGCGACAACTGCGCCCGCGCTCGCGCCGACGATGATGTCGATGCGGATGTCGTGGGCGACAAGTTGCTGAAGGACCCCGATATGACCTGCACCACGCAGCCCTCCGCCGCTCAGCACCACCGCGACGCGAACTGTCGAATCCGCGTCAGATTGATGGGAGCGGCTGATTCCAGCCAGGGACTGCGGTAACCAGGCCGCGGGCGCCGGGACCGATGACATATGCGTGGGCCCCTTTTTCAGTATAGGGCACCGGCTCAAAAGGGTGCGTGATGAGGGCGCGACAAACTCGCAGGCACGTAACGTCGGCAGCCTGCCGGTCCCCATCCGGGAAGTCAAGCGAGTGCAGTCACCTTGGCAAGCTCTGCGCCGTTCGACTAACCTGAACCGCCTTCGCCGTCGGACCTGTCACATCAGCGCCGTCTCGTCCGTCAGTACAATGACGGACCGCGCTGGAGGAATGTGACTGATGCCCACACCTGAGCGGCTCGCCGAGCAATTCGAAGAGCACAGACCGCACGTGCGGGCGGTCGCGTATCGCATGCTCGGATCGGTCAGCGAGGCGGAGGACGCCGTCCAGGAAGCCTGGATCCGGTTGAGCCGCACGGATGTCAGTGGTGTCGACAACCTGCGGGGATGGCTGACGACGGTCGTGGCGCGCGTGTGCCTGGACATGCTGCGAACGCGCGCGTCGCGCCGGGAGGATCCCTTGGACGTGCACGTGCCGGATCCGATCGTCTCGCGCGATCGGTCGTGGGGACGAAGGGCCCGAGACGGACGCCATGCTCGCCGACTCTGTCGGTCTGGCGCTGCTCGTCGTCCTCGAGAAGCTGGAGCCGGCGGAACGACTGGCGTTCGTGCTCCACGATGTGTTTGGGATGACCTTCGAGGAGATCGCGCCCGTCGTGGATCGCTCGGTCGTCGCCACGCGCCAGCTCGCGAGCCGCGCGCGCCGGACGGTCCAGGGCCAGGCGCCGACCTCAGACGCGGACCTCCGGAAGCAGCGCCGCGTCGTCGACGCGTTTCTCGCGGCCGTCCAGAACGGCGATTTCGAAGCGCTGGTCGCCGTCCTGGATCCGGAGATCGTGCTGCGGGCTGATGGCGGAGCGGCCAAGGGCATGTCGCGCCTCGTGCGTGGGGCTCAGGCGGTCGTGGCACAAGCCGCAGCGTTCTCGAAGCTCGGGTTGTCCAGTCAGGTGGTCCTGGTGAATGGCAACATTGGCGTCGTGTCGCGCCTTCCGGACGGGCGCCTGCTTTCCGTGATCGGCTTCACGATTGCGGGCGGCAAGGTCGTCGAGATGGACATCCTGGCGGATCCAGACCGGCTCAGTCGGCTCGATCTGTCGGCCATCGAGCCCTGAAAGATGGGCGGTCGTCACATTTCTTCCGGTCGTTCCGTCATCCTTGCGAGGGGCGAATCAAGCCGATTCGATCTAAACGGCTTCGCGGCGCCCTCAAGGAGGCAAGTCATGAACATGCAAGCCACCGGGCAGACGATTGCCGCACCGCGACCGGCCCTCTCGCCCACGGAGAGGTACCAGATGTCTACTGCAACCGCTCGCACCGTCTCCGCTCCCCGCTGGATGCTCCGGACCGGCTGGCTCCTTTCCTTTCTGGTGGTCGCGCAGCTGCTGAGCAGCGCTTGGTTCAGGGCCACCTACCACACCTACGCGGTGGCCGAAATTGTGACGGGCTATGGCTATCCCGAATCGGCCATCGTCCCCATTGTCATTGCGGAATGCGCCTTGGTGGTGCTCTACCTTGTCCCGCAAACCTCTGTCATTGCCGCAATCCTGCTGACCGGCTATCTCGGCGGCGCGGTGGCCACTCATTTGCGGATCGCAGACACGGCGCGTGCGGCGATTCCGTTGGTCGTCGGAATTCTCGCCTGGGGCGGCCTGTACTTGCGGGACAGCCGCATCCGCCAACTTGTTCCCTTCCGCCGGTCGGCGTGAGCGGGATTGATATATCTGGAACTTCTAGGACGAGAACATGAAAAAGTCGGGCGCGAGCCAAGACCAGTCGGCATCGGAGCTCATCTCGAAACGAATCGCCGAACTCGGGGACTGGCGCGGGAAAACCCTCAGCAGAATGCGCACGCTCATCAAGAAAGCCGACCCGGACGTCGTCGAGGAGTGGAAGTGGGTCAAACCAACCAAACCCGGCACCCCGGTCTGGTCGCACGACGGCATCATCTGCACCGGCGAATCCTATAAGAGCGTCGTGAAGCTGACCTTCGCCAAGGGCGCGTCTCTGAAGGATCCGGCCCGTCTCTTCAACTCGAGTCTCGACGGAAACGTACGCCGCGCGATCGACATCCACGAAGGAGAAGAAGTTGACGAGTCCGCGTTCACGGCGCTCGTTCGCCAGGCGGTCGCCCTCAACCGTTCTGGCAAGTCGAAACCTTCGAAGTAAGGGGAAGCCCGCCGCGGCCAAGCCGAAGCTCCTCTCAGGCGGCAACCCTCAGATCGCGAAGGCCGACGGCCACGCCCCCGTGCAGGCCTACATCGCGGCCATGCCGGGCTGGAAACGCGACGTCGGGCGCCGCCTCGACGCGCTCATCGTGCGCACCGTGCCCAACGTGCGCAAGGCCGTGAAGTGGAACTCGCCCTTCTATGGCATCGAGGGCCAGGGCTGGTTCCTCGACTTTCATTGCTTCACGAAGTACGTCAAAGTGGCTTTCTTCCGAGGCACGTCACTGCGTCCTTCCCCTCCCGGCGAGTCCAAGCACAAGGAAGTGCGCTACCTCGACATCCACGAGGACGACCAGCTCGACGAGAAGCTCATGGCGAGCTGGATTCGGCAGGCATCGGAGCTGCCCGGCTGGGTCCCGTAGCGTCGGCAACCGGCTCCTACCAAAGATCTCGAATGGCCCCAGGATCCGAAGCCCGCCGTCTAGCGACCGATTAGCGGCTGGCACGTTGCGGAACATGCCGAGCTAGGCTCGTTCGACGTCCACTTTTCTGCGATGGTCTCGAGCCCGACACTATGCCAGTTTTGCATGAGTATCGCCGGAAATCGGAAGGCTATTGGCGTTCGTGGAATAGACCGCTGGCAATGACCGCGCTAGACTGAACGTGAGACCGGACACCGAAGGTTTCTGGACCGGCCGTCATGCTTTATCGTCATCGTGTTCCGAGGCCGCCGCTCGATGTGTTCATCGCATCGATCTGGGTGTATCAGAACGACCCGCGCCCGCACGCGCTCGAGCGGATCCTGCCAACCGGCGCGGCGCAGTTGATCATCAATCTGAAGGAGGACCAAACGCGCCTCTACGATCCAGAGGCCCTACACCAGTATGTCGCGACGTCGGGTTCCGTGTTGGCCGGCGTGCAATCGCGCTTCCAGATCATTGATACATCCGAACAGGAGTGCGTCGCAGGTGTTGCCTTCAAAGCGGGAGGTACGGTCCCCTTCATGCAAATGCCCGCGCACGAGGCGAGTGATGCTGACGTCCCGCTGGAATCGCTCTGGGGTCGCCGTCGTACAGCGGCGTTGCGCGAACGGCTCTTAGAGAGCGACAACATTGATGCGAAGCTCAATGTTCTCGAAGCGGTACTTCTGGAAACGTGGCGTCCGCCAGGGCTGCATCCGGCCGTCAACTTTGCGTTGGCCGCCTTCGATCGGGCGCCATCGACGACGAGCATTGCGGCGGTCACAGACGTCATCGGGTTGAGCGCGAAGCGATTCATCGAGCGATTCAAGATCGAAGTGGGCTTGACCCCGAAGCGCTACTGTCGCATTCGTCGATTCCAGCGCGCGTTGGCGCTGTCGGGTCGAGGCGGTCGCGTCGATTGGACGCGCGTCGCCGTCGACTGCGGCTACTTCGATCAAGCGCACTTCAATCACGACTTTCGTTCGTTCGCCGGAATCACGCCAACCGGCTATCAGTCAGGCAGAACGTCGTTTCAGAACCACGTCAAATTCTTACAATTCGCCGATCACGGCATTTGAGACGATGACGTCATGGCAGATTCAAAAGACACGTATCGGACCGTAACGCCCTACCTCGTGGTGGCTGACGCGGAAGCGGAACTCGCATTTCTGAAAGCGGGCTTTGGCGGCACCGAAGCCAACTGTCAGCGGAGACCGGATAACACCGTGATGCACGCCGAGATCAGGATCGGCGATTCGCTCGTCATGCTCGGTCAGGCTGGCGGACCCTGGAAGCCTCGTCCTGCAGCACTCTATCTGTGGGTGGAGGACGTCGACGGCACGTACGCACGAGCGCTTCAGGCGGGAGCGACGTCCGAAAGCGAGCCAGAAGACAAGCCGTATGGGCACCGAAATGCCGGGGTCATCGATCAGAACGGTGTGACATGGTGGATCGGCGCTCCCGTCAAATAGCACGCGTCGCCGCATCAGGTTGCTTCACGCTCGCACTGGCGGAGGAAGGGCTTCGAGAGTGCCAGGGAGAGTCGCTAGGCGCGAGTCCGCGAAGGTGCTCAGGGTGTACGTTGCTGCCGGTCAAGACCGTAGCCAGCCGATCTCCCGGCAAATCGTGAACCCGGATGGCCGCAAGCCCTGCGGCTCCTGACGGCTCCAACAGAAGGCCGAGGGCCTGGGCCGACAGCTGCATCGCCGCAGCACATCACGGTCGCCGACCAGGACCTGTCGTGTAGGCCATCGCCTGGCCGAAGTTGCCCGTGGATGAGCAGACAACGGTCTGGCCCGCGTCGAATCGGCCCATGAGGAAGTCCGCGCCACGCCCCTTGAAGCGGCGCAGGACTGCCTTCGCGCCCTTCAGCCTGGCTCCTGGCATTGATGTGAAGTATTGAGAAGACTGTCCCCTCGGAGACACGTTACACGTTCGTTACATCCAGTTGAGGGTCCTTTCAGCTAACCTACGCCGTCACAAGCGCTCCGCACGCGGTGATGACAGACACAACGCCGGTCCCCCAATTGGTCGCTGTCCTCGACATGGGGGCAAGCGCCATTCGACTCGTCATCGCTGAGATCACATCCGGACAGCCCATTCGGATCATCGAAGAAGCCTCACGTGGCGTGCTCTTGGGGCGCGACACGTTTTCGGCTGGGGTCATCCGGCCACAGACGGCCGATGCCGCGTTCTCGGCGCTCGAAGGATTCCGTCAGATCATCGACGGGTACAGCGTGCGCCACGTGCGGGCCGTCGCGACGAGCGCCGTCCGCGAGGCTCGGAACGCAGAGTTGTTTCTCGATCGCGTGCGCGGACGCACCGGAATCGCTTTCGACACGATCGCCGAAGCCGAAGAAAGCCGCCTGGTCTACCTTGCTGTCCGAAATGCGCTGAAGGGCCATGCGGCGCTCGAAGGGGCGGCGACGCTGCTGGCAGAAGTCGGCGGCGGGAGCACGAGCCTGACCCTGTTACGGCAGGGGCAGCCGAATCGCTCGGGTGTCTTTGCCCTTGGTGCGATCCGGCTTCGACAGCAGTTGGATCTGCGCCGTCATGGCCACGATCTTCAGGTCGCCCTTCTCAAACGCTCCATCGCCACCGTCATCGAGGAGATCCGACTGCAGATCCCACTTCGCAACATGACGCAAATGGTGGCGATCGGGGGCGACGTGCGCCTGGCCGCATCCCATATCCAGGAGCATGAGGACGGCGAAACCATTCGGGAGATCCCACGCGCCGCATTCCTCGCGTTCTGCGAAGAGGCGGCCCGACTAGATGATGACGGCCTCGTGAGCCGCTTCAGTCTGCCAGCGGTCGAAGCCGAGACGCTTGTACCGGCGCTGCTCGTGTACCGAACGCTTCTGTCGGAGACAGCCGCCAAATGCCTGGTCGTGTCCGATGCCTCGCTGAGGGCCGGAATGCTCCTGGATCTTCTCGAGTCCGGGGACCGTGTGGGAACGGATGATTTCGAGCGACAGGTCCGGGCAAGCGCCGAAGCCGTGGGGCACCGTTTCCGATTCGACAGGGCGCACGGGCGTCATGTGGCCAAGCTGGCGACCCGTCTATTCGACGAGCTTCGAGGCGAGCACGGCCTCGCCGACCGCGAGCGACTGCTCCTGCAGACGGCCGCCCTCCTGCACGACATCGGCATCTATGTGAGCCTGCGGGCGCATCACAAACACTCGCAGTACCTCCTAGCCGCCTCCCAGATCTTCGGCCTCTCCGACGAGGAAACGGCCATCGTCGGCAACATCGCACGCTATCATCGGAGGGCGACCCCGCAGGAAAGCCACCTGCCATACATCGCGCTCGACCGGCTCGATCGCGTCGTCGTCAACAAGCTGGCTGCCATTCTCCGCGTCGCCAATGCGCTTGATGCCGAGCATCTCCAGAAGGTTCAAGGTTTGCGGCTCGTGCGTGGGGAGAAGGGATGGGTGTTGGAGCTCGACAGCACGGGCGACATCACGATGGAGCAGATGGCTGCGACCGCCCGATCGGACATGTTCGTCGAGGTGTTCGGGCGGACGCTCATCATCCGGCCGGCTGGAGTCCTCGAATGACGAACCACGCGCACGACCGCAGCTTGTTTTTCAACCGCGAGCTGTCATGGCTGGCCTTCAATGAACGCGTGCTCGAGGAAGCGGCAGACCCGACGGTACCGCTTCTGGAACGCGTCAAGTTCGCGGCCATCGCGGCCTCGAACCTCGACGAGTTCTTCATGGTTCGGGTCGCGGGCCTCAAGCAAGCCGTGGCCGAAGGCGATACCGCGCCCGATCTCGCCGGCCTGACGCCCGCGCGTCAGCTTGCTGCGATCGGGGAACGGGCCCATGCTTTTGTGAGCGACCTGTACCGCCTGGCTACCGAGGAGTTATGGCCCGCCCTCGCTCGGCATCAAATCCGACTGCTCATGTTTGACGAGCTCACGGAGGCACAACGCGTTTCGCTCAGCGCGTTTTTCAAGGACGCCGTACTGCCAGTGCTCACGCCGCTCGCGATCGACGCGTCGCGACCGTTTCCTCTGCTCTCTTCGCTCAGCCTCAATCTCGCGATACTTCTGAACCCCGCACCCGACGAGGCCGATCACCGCCTGGGGATCGTGCAGGTGCCCTCGGGGCTCGCGCGGCTCGTGCAGATCTCAGCTGCAGAGGGTGTAGCTTTCGTCCTTCTCGAAGAGATCATTCGCGCGCACCTGCCTCAGCTGTTTTCCGGACAATCGATTGTGGAGGTGTCGGTCATTCGCCTTGCCCGCGACACCGAACTGGAATTCGACGACGAGGGCGGGCGAACGCAACTGGAGCTCGTCGAGCGTGAGCTGCGCTGGCGACGCCGCAGCGAAGTCGTCCGACTGGAAGTGGAAGCAGCGGCGTCGAAGGAGCTCGTCGCCTTGATTCGCCGCAAGCTCGATGTGACCGCGGACGCCGTTTACGCCGTGCCAGGCCCGCTCGATCTCCGCCTGTTAATGGGGTTGGTGGAGTTGCCCGGATTCGAGGCGCTGCGGGATCGGTCGCTCCAGCCGGTCGACGTTCTGGCCGGAGAGCAGCGGGATCTTTTCTCCGTACTCGACGAGCGAGACGTGCTTCTGCATCACCCGTATGACGCATACGACCCGGTAATTGCGCTCCTGGCACAGGCCGCAAGCGATCCCGATGTCCTGGCCATCAAGCAGACACTCTATCGGGCAAGCGCTGGATCACCTCTCATCGCAAGCCTGCAGCGCGCTGCCGAACGGAACAAACAGGTCACCGTGATCGTGGAGCTGACAGCCCGGTTCGACGAAGAGCGAAACATACAATGGGCGCGCACCCTCGAAGAAGCCGGCGCGCACGTCATCTACGGAGTTCGGGGCTACAAGATCCACGCGAAGGTCTGCTTGATCGTCAAGCGCAGTCCGCAAGGCCTTCGTCGTTACGTCCACCTGGGCACGGGCAACTACAACGAGCGTACCGCTCGGGTCTACACGGACTTCGGGCTCCTGACGGCCTCCCAGCCGTTTGCCGAAGACGCAACCGCGTTTTTCAGTGCGCTGACGGGATACTCCGATCCGCCGCACCTGAAAAAGCTGATCATGGCGCCGACCGGGCTTCGACGACGATTGCTCACGCTCATCAATCGCGAGCAGCGCCGTGCGGCCGCGGGCCAGCCAGCGGAGATCATGGCGAAAATGAACTCGCTCATCGACGATGAAATCATCGAAGCGTTGTACGCCGCGTCACAAGCGGGCGTTCGTATCCGACTCAATGTCCGGGGGATATGTGCTCTGCGCCCGGGGGTTCCACACGCCAGCGCGAACATCGAGGTCGTCTCGGTCGTCGACCGGTTCCTCGAGCATTCCCGGATCTACTACTTCCACAATGGCGGAGACGACGACGTCTATCTCGCGAGCGCGGACTGGATGACGCGCAATCTCGACAAGCGGGTCGAGCTGATGTTCCCGATCGAAACCGCCGAGCACAAGGCCAAAGCGCTTCACGCTCTCCGAGCCATGTTCCGTGACACGACGAAGAGCAGATGGCTCGGGGCTGACGGCTTCTACAGGCGTCGACAGCTCGTGCCTTGGGAGCCGCACTTCCGGGTCCAGGAGGCACTCCAGGACGAAGCACGCCGAGCCGGGTCGCTGGCGCGCGATGCTGCGGGAGTGGCGTTTCGGCCTCAGCAACGCGTCCCGCCGCGTTAAGGCCTGTGCTTACGGACAACTGTGTTCTCATTGACACCGTTGATGTTGCCGTCGATTTTGGAGCATACGCTGCTCGTTTACATGCTCAGATGGAGGAAGTTCTTATGTCGCAAGCAAGCCAATCGACTGGTGTAAAGAACGTCGTTCTGGTTCACGGGGGCTTCGTGGACGGATCCGGATGGGAGGGCGTCTACAAGGCATTGAAGAAAGAGGGCTACAAGGTTTCCATCGTCCAAAATCCAACCATGTCGCTGGCAGATGACGTGGCCGTCACGAAGCGGACGTTGACTGCCCAGGACGGCCCAGTGATTCTCGTCGGACATTCGTACGGTGGCGTCGTGATCACTGAAGCAGGCAACGATCCGAGGGTCGCGGGGCTGGTCTATATCGCGGCCTTTGCACCGGACCAGGGCGAGTCGGTGTCTGCGTTGATCAAGAATCCGCCGCCAGGCGCGCCCGTTCCCCCGATTCTGCCTCCGCAGGATGGCTATCTCTTCCTGGACAAGGCGAAGTTCCGCGCGTCATTTGCCGCAGATGTGAGTGCAGACGCCGCCGCGTTCATGGCCGATTCCCAAGTCCCGTGGGGCGTCGGGGCCCTCAGCGGCACCATCAGCGAGCCCGCCTGGAAGGCAAAGCCGAGCTGGTACCTGGTCGCGACCGAGGACAAGATGATTCCGCCCGACGCCCAGCGTGCGATGTCCAGACGCGCCGGTTCCACGGTGGTCGAGGTCGTTGGCAGCCATGCGGTATACGTGTCGCAGCCGCAAGCGGTGGCGTCGATCATCGAAAAGGCCGCGAAGGACGTGGCGTTGGCGACGAGGTAAAAACCTATCGTTGAACACGTCTCCCCGGTTGCCGCTGAGAGGCTGATGGCTGTTGCCACCCCGGCAGTCATATAGCTGTTGCAAACGCGACACGGCCCCGTCATCGGGCTTGAGTAACCTCTCAAAATGCCAACAAACCGTGCCCGTCAGACATGGCGCCTGTCATGGATCGTTCTCGGTGCCGCCTCCTTCGTGAGTGCCTGCGGATCGGGCGGAGGCGACGTCGCGACGGAGCCCATTCGCATTGACGGCTCGAGCACGTTGTTTCCCCTGACCACCACGGTGGCCGAGGAGTTCCAAAGGGCACGTCCAAACGCCAAGGTCGAAGTGAGGTTTTCCGGCACCGGCGCGGGGTTTGAACGCTTTTGCAAGGGCGAAACGGATATTCAAGACGCGTCGCGCCCTATTGAGCCAAACGAGATCGCAGCGTGCCAGGCGGCAGGTATTGGTTACGTTGAACTGCCGATTGCCCACGACGGGCTCACGGTTATCGTTCATCCATCCAACAGCTGGGCCGAAACGATGACCACTGCTGAGTTGAAGGCGCTGTGGGAACCTGCTGCCCAAGCGAAGATCACGCGTTGGAGTCAAATCCGGCCGGGGTGGCCTGACCGACGCATAAACCTCTTCGGTCCCGGGCCTCGCTCGGGCACCTTCGACTTCTTCACGTTGGTCATTGTGGGCCACGAGCGGGAAAGCCGGGGCGACTTTACCGGCAGTGAGGATGACGAGGTGATCGTCAAGAACGTTGCCAACGATTCGCAGGCGTTGGGCTACGTGGGTACGTGTATTACGAGCGGCATCGTGACGCACTGCGGGCCGTGCGCATCGACGATTTGGATCAGGGGATCGGTCCGGGCGCAGTGGAACCGTCACCCGACTCGGTACGCCGAGGCCTGTACCGCCCTCTCTCGCGACCCCTCTTTATCTACGTCAACACGAAACGCCTCGACCGCCCCGAAGTCAAGGCATTCATTGACTTCTTTACCCGCAACAGCGAAGCGCTTGCGATACAGGCCGGCTGCATCCCCTTGAACCCACGATTGTATGGTCTCGTTCAGCAGCGCGTGATGAAGCGCATCGAGGGCAGCCTCTATCAGGCTCCGGGAGCTGCCGGGCGGACGCTCGACGAGCTACTCAATCAATAGGACGCAGGAGGATCCTGCAGATCGATTTCACTCACCCACCCGAAATGAATTCTCACGCCCCCTCGCGGCTTGCTGGCTGCCGCGTTTGAAAAATGGATTCAACCCACATCTTCTAGCGCAACTCACGCGCTCGTTGAAATACCTGATCGGGCAGACGCCGTTGGAGGTCGCGCGCGTGGCGCGACAGTTGTCGTTTTTATACAAGACAACCAGCGGCAGTGCGTTCTATGGTGAGTCGGAAGGAGGCCGACTCGATGCGATTCATGACCCTGATCAAGTCCGCAGAAGACACGAACCTCGCGCCGCCGCCCCTAGTGCTGTTCCAGGCGATCGCTAGACTTGGCAACGAAGCGAAACAGGAGGGTGTGCTGGTTGAAACGGCGGGCCTCATGCCGACAGCGGCCGGTGCGCTCGTGCGACTGAACGGCGGCCAGATCTCGACGAGCGAGGGGCCGTTCGGGCTCGGTCAGGAGATCGTCGGCGGGTATGCGATCTTCAACGTCGGGTCGAAGCAGGAAGCGATCGACTGGGCGAAGAGGTTCATGGAGCTGCACCGGGAGGACTGGAGTGGGTGGCAAGGCGAGACCGAAGTGCGTCGGATGATCGAGCAGCAGCCTGGTGCGGGTGCGCCCCGTGGCTGACGTCAATGTCCCGCCTCCGACGAGCACGAGCCGGGGCTTTGTCCGGACGGGATGGGTGCTCACCGGATTTGTCGGGCTATTTCTGCTCGTCGATGGCGGCGCGCGAATGGCGGGCTTTGCGCCCTACGTCGAGGGCATGACGAAGTTCGGGTACTCGGCTTCGCTTGCGACACCCGTCGGACTGGCTCTGCTCGCGTCGACAATCCTGATGCTGATCCCACAAACCGCCGTACTCGGTTGCATCCTCGTCACCGGGTATTTGGGTGGCGCAACCGCGACGCAAGTGCGCGTGCAGGACATGTGGTTCCTGTTCCCGGTAGTCCTCGGCGTACTCTCCTGGCTCGGACTCTACCTGCGCGACGCGCGTCTGCGAGATTTCCTGCCCTTTCGCACGTAGCGGCTCGATTCCAACTCACGGAACGAGATTAGGCCGAAAAACACGGATGGCCGAGGGCCAGACGAACTGATTAACAACCCGAACTGCCGGACGGCGCCAGGTATTCCGACCGTTCCGTTCATGACCGCACGGCCTGGCCGAGGCCAAGCAAGTTCCCCTCGCTATCTCTGAACCACGCGCCCCTTTCACCGACACCTTTGCTTGGATAGTTCCCCTCGATCTCCGCGATGCCATTCACCGTCTTGAGACCGGGCAAGTCGTATTCCTCGAAGACCACTCCACGCGCTCTCAGTGCCGCGACAGTGGTCTCGATGTCGGCGACCTCCCATCCCATCTGCGTGTGATTGCCCGACGCCGTTCCGGTTGACTCGAATAACGCAAAGGAACCACGACCGCAGCGGTAGCAAAGCCCTCCAGGCCTCTCCTCGACGGGTTCCAACCCTAGCTTCTCCGAGTAGAAACGCCTGGCTCGCTCGAGGTCCGTCACGGAAGCCGCGTCGCAACTGGGGAATCTGCGAGCATCGTGTTACTCCTCCTACAGCGACATGCTGCCGTCGTCGTTCGTGGCCCCGGGTTGTCCACCACAGCGCCCACATCCAGAACAGCTGCAGAGGCAGGCGCCAGATGAGTGGAGACGCCGGGCGCCCCGCGACGATAAGGCCCTGCCGTGCGGCGTGGACGTTTGCAGGAAGCATCGCGGCCAAGAGCCCGATCAGCCCGAATGCCGCCGCACGAGTAATGGGGGGCACGAGCAGGCCCGCCGCGCCGCCAAGCTCGAGCACGCCGGTTGCCGTGACCAGAAGAGCCGGTTGCGGGAGGCCGGGCGGCACCATTTGAATCAGGTCTGCGCGCGTTCGCGGATGAAAATGCGACACAGCTGTGAATAGAAACATCCCGGCGAGCGCAGCACGCAGCGCGCCGCGCCAGAGTTCGCCTGAGCCCACCAACCGCAAACCGTGACGGCGTCGTGCTGCCAGAGAAGAGCAACACAGAACGCCAACGAACGCCGCTTCGGAGGGTCGATCGGAAGCCACGCGTCGTGAGATTTCCCGTTCCGCGGTTGCAGCCACGACAACCACCCCTTCCTCAGCCCCTGCACTCGTCGTGGCGTCGTTCGAGTCGGTGCATCACGCTCGCGTGTCGGTCGGAGTCGAGGTCGCCGGCGGTGCGCTCGACGCGCTCTCGGAAGGCGGCTTCTCCAGCGTCGGACACCTCGACCCACTTCGGGTCAGGCGAGGCCTCGGCGTGGTAGTTGTCGTGCCAGTTCCACCACTTGTACGGCGGGGTCTGCGGGTAGCCCTCCGGCGAGTCCTCCCACTCCTCCTGGCGCCCGAGCGCCGTGATGTCGAGATAGTTCCAGGTGCTCCCCATTTGCTCGTCGCCGCGGTTGTTGATGAAGTAGGTCCGGAACACGTTCTCGCCGTCGCGGATGAAGGCGTTCGTGCCGTGCCACTCGTCGACGCCGAAGTCGATGTCAAAGCTGTCCGTGATGCTGTACCACGGCATCGTCCAGCCCATTCGTGCCTTCAGGCGCTCGATGTCCGTCTGCGGCGCGCGCGAGACGAACGCGAGCGTCGTGTCGCGCACGTTCAGATGGGCGACATGGGCGACCTGGTCGGCCACCATGGAGCAGCCACGGCACGCATGTTCGGGCCAGCCGTACACGCCGGGCTCGAAGAAGGCGCGGTAGACGATCAGCTGACGGCGGCCGTCGAACAGGTCGAGCAGGCTCGCCTTCCCCTTCGGCCCGTCGAACGCGTACGCCTTCTCCACGGCCAGCCACGGCATCCGCCGGCGCTCGGCGGCCAGCCCGTCACGGGCGCGGGTCAACGCCTTCTCCTTGACGAGGAGCTGCTGGCGCGCAGCCTCCCACTCCTGCGCCGACACGACCGCGGGTGTGTTCATTGGAAGACTCTTATCCATATCTTTCTCCTCGTTCTTTCTGTTCTTGCCCCTGAGCCTTGTTGTTGCCGCGCTCGTCGTTTGCTCCCTTCCTCGCCGCAGCGGGCGCACGGTTTCATTGAGTCTTGTCCAGTGAGAAGCTCCGCCGCACCCCTTGTTCGAACATTCCCGCGGGAAGAAATCGACGCAAACGGGCGACGGACTTTGCTTGTTGCCCAATCAAGTAGCGCAGTCGCGGAGAGTTGCTTGAAATGATTTCGAGCAACGTATCGGCCACCACCTCCGGGCCGGGCGCCTTGTCTTCCGAAGCACGAATGGCATTCAGAGCGCGCTGACGCCACGGGTCATACTCTGTCAGCCGACGTGCTCCGACTTGCCGGTGGTTCATCATGGCCGTTCTGAGAAAACCGGCCTCGGTCAGTGATACCTGAATGTTGAAAGGCCTGACTTCCTGCCGTAAGGCTTCTGTGTACCCTTCCAGGGCAAACTTGCTGGCGGAATAGATGCCCAGGAACGGAATCGCCGTCAGACCAGTGAGCGAGCTGACGTTGATGATGTGCCCACGCCTTTGCTGGCGCATGAGCGGCAGCACCGCGTTGACCATCCTGACGACCCCGAAGAAATTGGTCTCGAACTGAGCCCTGGCTTCCTCTGATGAGAGTTCTTCCAATGCACCGGCCAGCTCGTAACCCGCGTTGTTGATCACGACGTCAAGACGACCACTCCGATTCACAACGGCTTCGACGCACGTGCGCACCGAGTCATCGGCGCGTACATCCAGAGACAGCATCTCGACACCGGGGATACTGTCGGCGCTTGAGGGATTCCGGCTTGTTCCATAGACCGTAAAGCCGCGTTGAGAAAGTAGTCGAGCCGTGGATTGCCCGACGCCAGACGATGCGCCCGTGATGAGCACCACACGTGGATTAGGCATGTCGGATCTCCACACGCTCGGGTCGGAGCAGGATTCGGAACACAACGGCGTGCGTCACGAGGAGAAGCGGTACGAGCACCGTCGGAATGAAGTACGCGGCACCCTGCAGGCCGGGTGCGATCCCTACGCCGAGGCGATTGGCCTGATAGAACGCGTTGAGCAGATCCACGGTGCCGACGATGTTGAACAGCCACACGATGAGGGTCCCCGGCGGTCTCCCCAAGGTTGCGACCGCGGCGAGCGCGAGCAGGGAGGTCGCAAGATCTCCATAGGCGGCGGGACGCTGCGAAACCGTCGGGCAAGTCCGGCGAGACCACACCCGGCACCAGAAACGCCAGCCCGACGAATCGAAAGGCGTGCAACAGGAGTAGCGGTCGAAGCGCCTCAGCTCGTGGTCTACCCCGGAGCGCGGGCCAGAAGTATTGCGCGCCAATCAGCCCCCACACGACGAGGCACAGGAGCACACTGATCCCGAAGATCGCCTGCGGTGTCATCAGCGCCTCGATGCAAATGAGGCCGCTGGATGAGGCACCCACGGAGCTCCCAGCAGCTGCCGCAACGAAATGACGTGAAGCACGAACGCGAGCGGCACCAGGAATGTCGGCACGAGCGCCATCGGGAAGTGCGTCATCAATTCCGATGTCGGTGTAGTCTCGAAGACCTGCGTCGGCCCAGGGCTCGTCATGATTCCCAATCCGACGGCGACGATCAGGTCGGCGATGCCGAGCAGATTCCAGATGATGGCTCGACGCCTGCCTCGAGGAGTATCTACGTCCCGAGCAACCCACGGAGCGGTGACGGCCACCAGGATGTCGCCAATGCCGGCGGGGAGCGCCCAGAGTGCCGGCACCTGACCGCGCACCATCAGTACCAGGAAGACGATGCCTACGAGTCGCCACAGATGGAGACGAATCAGGTTCGCCTGCCGTGTCAACAAACGCCGTAAGGACGTCGAGGTGGCCAGGCTCACCAACAGGACGGCCAGCACCACGATCAGGTTGATGCCGACCGGTGGGACGCTCTCCGCGTCCTGCGGTTGAAAGAACCCTCGATACGCGAGGACCGTAGCGACCACAGCCCAGAGCGACAGCACCCCTCCGCTCACGATGGCAATTCGAGCGTCGCGCGGGGATGTCCGTTCGCGCCACAGCACCAGGAACAAGGCGACCACGACGACTGCCGTCGGTCCAAGGATCGACAAGCGTGAGGAGTGTTACGGGCATCGGACACCTGCTTGCGACGTCAAGCGCTCACCCGGTTGTCGATCTGCGGAAAGCGCGCAGCTCATTGTCTGCTCCTCGCGCGGCGATGGGCACGACGCGGTACCGCATATACGCCACGAACGTCGCGATGCCGAACAGGACGAGCGTGATTGCCGCCGAACTCATCTCGCCACGTGCGAGGTGGAACACGGTCGCCGACACCATCACGATCATGATCCCGACGGCCGCACTGGGGACCAGCCACGGCAGAATCCGGGTGAGCCCCGGAAGAATGAGCCCGACGGCCGCCAGGACCTCCGCCACACCGAGAAAGAGCTGAAACCATCTCGGAAGCGACGCGTTCATCTGGTCGACAAGCTCGGCGGGAGGTGACAAGAAAAGCCATCCATGGGCGAGGAACGCGAGTGCAAGCAGCGCCTGTAGGACCCAAAGCAAGATGTTCATGACTCTCCCTCCGTCCCTTGAGTATTCGCCAGCCATTCCAAACATTTCACTGCGCTAGATGATGAGGGTCATCTTATAAATCCCCAAAAATTCACGCCTTTGCGGCCGCGAGATAAAACTTCCTCGCGCCGTCGAGAATGGCACGTCGGTCCTGCTCGTCGGTGAATGCCCGAGCGACCGTGAGCGTGCCGGCCATCCCCGTGAAGAGCGCAATCGTCTTCTGACGGCGCTCCTCGACCGTGCGGCCCGGCATGTACTGCTCCATCCGGCGGATGTGGGTACGTAATGCCTGCAGAAACTGGCCGCGCGATCCTTTCGGTCGACGCGCAATGTCGGACGCCAAAGCGGCGACGGGGCATCCGCCGGCGATGTCCTCACAATGTTCCGGGTCCAGATAGGCATCAATGAGTGCTTGCAATTCGCCGCCTGCGGGTGCCTTCTGTATTGCCGCGACCGCGCGGTCGCCCCACTCCTTCAGGGCCGCCCCAAATGCCTCGACGACGAGGCCCTCCTTGCTGCCGAAGTGCCGATAGAAGCCCCCGTGCGTCAGACGGAGATCGCGCATCAAGTCGGCGATGGCCGCCCCTTCGGTGCCGCGGCTGCGAAATCGGCGGGACGCGGCGCGGACGATGCGGTCGCGTGTCTGCTGCTTGTGATCGGCGGGGTAACGCATACTGATATGAGATGATATACATCATCTGATTAGCCCGATGCAAGTCTTTCCTGGCGGCCCGAAGGCAGCCTGCGGTCGCCAGCCCGTTGGCATCTGTTACAAGAATCATTCAGCGCAAATCTCCCTGGGCTCCACTCTGGACCGCAACAGCTCGGTGGAACAAGGCTCGAACGTCCCGGATTGCGGCTCGTTCATCCAAATTCGTGGACGCAAGTGGGGGTGGGGCGCATACTCGGACCGTGAAGATTCCGTTGGCGGCAGTTGATCCGTTAGGCGAAGCTCTGCATTTCCTGCGGATGACCGGCGTTTTGTACTGCCGGGCGGAATTCACGGCGCCCTGGGCGCTGGCGTTGCCTGCATTCGAAGACTGTCTGATGTTCCACGTCGTGACGTCGGGTCGGTGCCTGGTGGAAGTAGAAGGCTGCGAAGACCACGAACTGCAGTCCGGCCAATTCGCGCTCCTGCCGCATGGCGCCGGTCACCGGTTGAGGAGTGAACACGGTGTGACACCGGTGAACCTGTTCGATCTTCCACGCGAACAGGTCGGCGATCGCTACGAGATTCTTCGGCATGGCGGCGGCGGCGCGCCGACGACAATCACTGGGGGCGCGGTTCGCTTCGATCACCCGGCGGCGTATCGGCTCGTCACCCTGCTGCCCAAGGTGATCACGGTGGACGCCTGGAACTCCCCAGAGCTGGAATCGATCCAAAGCACGCTCCGCTTGATGGCGGTGGAAGCGCAGGAGCTGCGTCCCGGCGGGGAGGCGGTCGTGACTCGCCTCGCCGACATCCTCGTCATTCAGGCGATCCGATCGTGGATGGCACAGGATCCGGCTGCGCAAACCGGATGGCTCGGCGCGCTCCAGGACAAGCAGATTGGTCGCGCACTTGCGCTCGTGCATCGCGACCCGTCCCACCCATGGACGGTCGAATCCCTGGCCAACGAAGTCGCGATGTCCCGTTCCGCATTCACCGCACGCTTCACATCGCTCGTCGGCGAGCCGGTTATGCACTATGTCGCGCGCTGGAGAATGAACGTCGCCCTGACGTGGCTGAAGGCGGACAATGTGCCTCTCGCGGATGTGGCCGGCCGTCTTGGCTACGAGTCGGAGGCTGCCTTCAGGCGCACATTCAAGCGCGTTATCGGATTTTCGCCCGGAGCTGTTCGACGGACGACGGCCGCCGCTTCGTTGCGCTCGAACGGGTGACCGGAGAGACGCTCGCCGAGCGGCTGGCGAAAGGCCGATCCAGCGCGAGGCGTTGGAGATCGCCCGGTGCATCCTCGGCGTCCGGCAAGGAGCCGAGCATGCGGTAACAGTGGACCAGCAGCTCGCGGCGATGACCCTCGGTGGCGCGGGCGAATTCGCTCACTGTGTGCCTCCGTCCCAGCGACGCTAATGGATTGGCGTCGATTCTTACTCGTAATACCGGAGCCGGACCAAAAACTCATCGCGCCTCGCTGCCGCTCGGCTACTCTTCCCGCTGCGGTTCATAGTGCAGGAACACCACGCCCGTGTCATAGGTCCGCACGTTGACGCGCTTCAACCTCGCGTAGCTGGGTAGGCTGGGGAACAGGCGCCGGCCGCCTCCGACCATCGTCGGGCAGATCTGGAGATGGTATTCGTCGATCAGGTTCGCTGCCATGAGGTCTTGAGTCAGCGAGAGGCTTCCCCACAGGACCATGTGCTTCCCGTCCTGCTCTTTCAACCGTGTGATCTCGGCCACGGCGTCGCCTCGGACGACTCGCGCCGGGCGCCACTTTCCCCAGGGGGCCTCACGCAGCGTGTTCGAGAACACGAGCTTGGGAAGCGTGTTCAACCGCTCGGCAATGATCTCCTTGTCGGTCGTGGCCGTCGGCCAGAAGTCCACGAACAGCTCGTACGTCTTTCGCCCCAGAAGAATCGTGTCGACGGTGTTGAGGAACTCGAGCTGGTCCCGGTCGGAGAACGTGTCGGTCTCGCTCGCCGGGAAGAAGTCCAGCTTGCCATCCTTGTCGACGGCAAAGCCATCGAGCGACAGCCATTCCTCGAGGATCAACTTTTTCATGGATGTTTCCTGTTCGATGGTGGCTGTTCGTTCACTCGCGTGTCACACGTCTCCACGCAGGCTCCGAGGCGGAGCCAGGACGACGCCCGCGGCGCCATTCACGAGCGCGGAGCGAACGCCGAGAGCACACGGAACAGTCTGTCGATTTGGCCGCCCCCGAACGTCGTTATAGTAACGGCCGACAGTCAGAAGGCCGCCGCAGCGGCGCCTTACCGGACCGTCACTTGGCGCGACCGGGTGTCGTTAGGCGCAATCCGTCCGGATTGCTCGGACAACTGTCATGGAGAGAGGCACTTGAGATACATGCTCCTCGTCTATACCGATGAATCGCAGATGGAAAGGGCCACCGAAGAGATGTTGACTCTGGTCGCTGAGGGCCATCGAGCAGTCCAGGAAGAGGCTCGACGCGCCGGTGCATTCGTCGCGGCGGACCCACTGGCTCGGACGTCCACCGCGACGACGGTGCGGGTACAGGACGGTCGACGCCTGGTGGTCGACGGGCCGTTCGCTGAGACCAAGGAGCAGCTCGCCGGGTACTGATATCCTCGACTGCCGCGACTTGGACGAGGCGATTGACTGGGCCGAAAAAGTCCCGACCGCCTGCGCCGGGGGTGTCGGTTCCGTCGAGATCCGCCCCATGCGATTCCAGTAGTTCGTCGAGATGGTCGACTGGCGTGCAGTCGCCGAGCGCGTGTTCAAAGAGGAGTCTGCCCGAATCCTCGCGAGCTTGATCCGTCTGTGCCGATCGTTCGATTGGGCCGAAGAGGCGGTGCAGGATGCCTTCGCCCTGGCGCTCGCCGAATGGCCCGTCAAAGGCGTGCCGGACCGCCCTGCCGCATGGATTATGACTGTCGCGCATCGGCGCGTCATCGATCGCGCCCGCCGTGAGACGACACGCACCGACAATCAAGCGGCTCTCGCTGCCTACATCGAGCAGCGCGCCTCGAACCGCGAGGACCAGGAGCAGGAGCCGATGCCCGGATATCCCGACGACCGGCTGAGGTTGATGTTCACCTGCTGCCATCCCGCGCTCAATCTGGATGCGCAGATCGCATTGACCCTCCGCACGCTGGCCGGCCTTCAGACAGCGGAGATCGCTCGCGCCTTTCTCGTATCGGAATCGACAATGGCGCAACGACTCGTTCGGGCGAAACGTAAGATTCACGAAGCGAGAATTCCGTACGAAACACCGGCGCTCGACCGGTTGCCGGAGCGGCTCGATGCGGTACGGAGCGTGATCTATCTGATCTTCAATGAAGGCCATAGCGCGACAGAGGGACAGGCACTGGTCCGAACCGAACTGTGCGGCGACGCGATTCGGCTCGGCCGGATGCTTTGCGAGCTCCTGCCCGACGACCCGGAGAATCTGGGACTGCTGGCACTCATGCTCCTTCACGACGCGCGCCGAGGAGCGCGTGTGAACCGCGCCGGCTCTTTGGTGCCGCTCGAGGAGCAAGACCGATCGCGATGGGATCGGCGTCAGATAGACGAGGGCATGGTGATCCTGGCGCGGGCGCTTCGTTACCCCGCGCGCCAACGGTACGTCCTCGAAGCGGCGATTGCGGCAACGCATGCGCACGCGCGTCGTGCCGAAGAGACGGACTGGGTCGGGATCGAAGGGCTGTACCGTCAGCTGATGACTGTCGTGAGTTCCCCAGTGATCGAACTGAATCACGCCGCTGCCGTCGCGATGAGCCGCGGAGCGGAGGAAGGTCTGCAGCTCGTCGAAGCCCTGGCGGCGCGCGGAGAGCTGTCGGACTACCGCGCGTTGTATACGACTCGGGGCGAACTGCTTCGGCGGCTCGGGCGTGACCGCGAAGCCATTCCCAACTACGAGCGCGCGCTGGGGATGACCTCTAACGAGGTCGAGCGCACCTTCCTGCGTGCACGGATCCGCTCACTGGACCGTCCTGCACGGGAGGGTTGACGCGACGGTCGTCCGGATGTCGATTCGGCGATCCCCAAACGTCGATCAGACAGGCAATGAGCCCGCCAGCAACGAGGCCAGCCACTATGGTGACCGACGCCCGTCTTATCACACGATTCACCGAATGGAGGATCAGCGCGTCGACGGCATTGCGCACCGCGTCCGTCATCACGTTGCTGTTTGCGGCTGGGCATACGCTCGGCGGACTGCAATCATGGTCGCCCCCAGGCGAGACACAGGTCCTTCAGGGGATGCGGTCGTTTCGTTTCGACGCGGACGGGGTGAGCCGAACCTACTGGGACTTCTACATCGGGTTCGGCCTGATGATCAGCGTCTTCTTGATCGCGCAATCCATCGTGTTGTGGCAGCTTGCGGCGCTGACGAAGAAGGATGCAGCGCTGGTTCGTCCGATCCTCGCCGTGTTCTTCATCTCCGTCGTCGCGATTGCGGCGCTGGCGTGGCTCTTCTTCTTTGCCGTTCCGCTCGTTCTCGCGTTGGCGATAGCGTCTTTCCTTGCGCTGGCTCTCGCAATCGATCGCTCGATTCCTTTCTTGAAGGAGGCTCCAAATGCCGACGAATGAACTCGAGATGTTCCTGGCCGCCTGGGACCGAGAGGCGGCAAGTACGGTGAAGCTTTTGAAGGCGTTGCCGTCCACGCAATACGAGTTCCGCCCGGACCCAGGCGGCCGATCGCTGGGCGAGTTGGCGTGGCACCTGGCCGAGGGTGACGCGTATATCAGCTATGGCATCGACCGCGGCCACTTCACCATGGACGCGAAACCACCGAATATCGAGCGTCCGCGTTCGGTCGAGGCTCTGGCGCCCGGCTATGAACGCGTGCATACAGAGGCCGTCGCACGAATCAAGAAGCTGAAGCTGGAGGATCTCGATCGCACGATTGCCTTCTTCACCGGACCGATGACCATCCGCGACATTCTCTGGGATGCGATTGTGGCGCACGGCATCCACCATCGCGGACAGCTCAGTCTGATGTGTCGCCTTGCGGGAGGTCAGGCGCCTGGTCTGTACGGTCCGAACCGCGAGGAGATGGCAGCGCTCCGAGTCTCTGCGGCCGATTGATCTGACTTCGCCCGTCGAACCGCCCCTGGAGGGAACCCGAGAAATCGCTTGAATGCCCGGCTGAACGCGGCCTCCGACTCGTAGCCGAGACGACTCGCCATCTCGCTTATTGGTGCATCTTCTTCTTTCAGCCACGTCCAGGCGACATGCATGCGCCAGCGCGCGACGTAGTGCATCGCTGGCTCGCCAACCAGCTCCGTAAAGCGCGCAGCAAATGCCGAGCGGGACATCGCGGCCTCGTTCGCCAGCGACTCGACCGTCCATGGACGCGCGGGTTCTCGATGGACGAGGGCGATGGCGTGGCCGATCTGTTTGTCCTGAAGCGCACCGAGCCATCCCGTCTGAGCGCGCTGGATCGCTTGCAATCCAGGATCGGATTGCCTGGATGACCAGAATGTCTGCGAGCCGCGTGATCACGGTCTCGCCTCCCGGACGGAGCTCCCTGGCTTCGATCGCCATCAATCGCAGCGTGCTCTGGATCCACTCCACCTCGGGCGAGCTCCACGCGTCGACGGCGATCACGCTGGGCAGCAGGGTCACCAGCCGATCGGCGGCCGGATGATCGAATCGGACCACGCCGCAGATGACCGTCGTCGGTGCGCCTCCGCCACCGTGGCGCAAGATTTCGTACCGGTCGCTCACTTGTTCGCGAGGGAGATCGAAAAGCTTCGCGCCACGAACTCCAGGCTCGCTCGCCAGCCGGTGGCCGGCACCGTGCGGCACGAGAGCGAAATCGCCAGGCTGCAGGACGTGATCCTCGGAGCCCTTCACATCCAGGATGCACCGGCCCGACGTCACGACATGGAACATCAGGCAGTCCTCGAACGCAGGCAGATCGAGCGCCCAGGGAGCCGTGAACTCGGAGCGACAGTAAAAAACGCCGCTCATCCGTAGAAAGTGCAGGGCTTCGCCAAGCGGATCGTGCGCCAAAGGAATCTTCATAACGCGAGTATGCGCCCAGCGTGTCTGACCGTCCAGACCGTTGGACGAACGAGCACGAATCAGCGACTCCCGGGCATTGTTCGGTTCGATTGCGCGCGCCATAGTGGACCTGGAAACACGAAAGGAGTGACCCATGATTTGCGTCACCGGCGCCAGTGGAACCCTGAGCAGCGAGGTCATCAGACAGCTCGAAGGACAAGAGATATCGTTTCGCGGCGCCTATTTCTCGGAGAGAGCTGCGAAGATCGCCCGGGCCCGTGGAATCGAGGCCGTCACGATCGACTACAACCACCCGGCGACCCTCCGCGCGGCATTTCAGGGCTGCGACGCCGTGTTCCTCCTGGGACCCAACGCGTTGAACCAAACCGAGCTCGAGCTGAACGCTGTCGATGCCGCGAGCGCCGCCGGCGTGCGGCACATCGTGAAGCAGTCCGTCATGGGCGCCGCAGAGGAAGCCTACAGCCTCGCGAACATTCACAGACCTGTGGAAAAGGCCATCGAGAGGAGCGGCATGACCTGGACGTTTCTTCGCCCGAACAGCTTCATGCAGAACGCCGTCACCTTCATGGCGCCGACGATCAGGGCGGAGAGTGCGTTCTACAGCGCTAGCGGTCAGGCGCGAATCAGCCACATCGACGTCCGCGACATTGCCGCTGTGGCGGTGGCGGCGCTGATGACGCGGCAGGCCACGAAGAAAAGATCTACACGCTGAGCGGTCCAGAGGCACTGACCTACGACGAAGTGGCTGATGAACTGTCGAAGGTGCTGGGACGTGTCATCCGTCACGTCAGTCTGCCGGCGGCCGATCTGAGGGCCGGCATGCTCGCAGAGGGGATGCCGGAAGCCATTGCGGATCGGATGCTGGACCTGGAGCGCTACTTTCGTGAGGATCGCGCCAGTACGATCACCGACGATGTGAAGCGGGTGACCGGAAGAGCACCGAGGCGATTTGCCGACTACGTGCGGGACACCGCCGCGACGGGTGTGTGGAATGCGGACGTCGCGTCAGCGGTGAGCTGAAGTTCGGAGCATGCGGCGTAAATTAACAAAATCAGATAGAACTTCGAAGGAACTCAGTCATGAGAAAAGTCAATGTGCTTGAATTTGTCTCCCTTGATGGTGTCATACAAGCCCCAGGCGGGCCAGAGGAAGATACCAGTGGCGGCTTCGCGTATGGCGGGTGGATCAGTCCACATTCCGACCCTGTTCTTTCAACGGCCATAAGAAAGCAGATGAACATGCCGTTTGACTTGTTGATAGGGCGCAAAACCTTTGACATTTGGGCACCATACTGGCCGCAACATGCATGACATTTGGCCAGCCGTCAACCGAGCGACCAAGTACGTCGCCTCGAATACCATGACTTCTCACGAATGGCAGCCGTCCGTGTTTTTAAACGGAGACATTGCGGAAAAAGTCACCAAAATCAAGCAACAGGAAGGGCCGGATTTGCACGTTTATGGAAGTGCAAATCTCGTTCAGACGCTCATCAAGCGTGATTTGGTCGATGCGTTCTGGCTGAAGATATATCCGATAACGTTGGGCGGTGGAAAACGATTGTTTGCCGATGGCACGATCCCGGCGGCATTCAAGGTGACGGAAAGCACAGTCACCTCGAATGGCGTCATTATCGTGAATTACGAGCGTGCAGGCGCAGTCCCAACCGGAAGTCTATAAACATGCGCGCCGTGTTGGGCGCACGTTCGTTCATCCTCTCAACCCAACACATTCGTAGCCCGGCCAGGCCGCAAAAATCGTTTCGGTACCCCTTATTGGAGGGCCAGGTCGAGCCGCGCGAGGCGGTCCGGATCGAGGAAGCAGTCAATCTCGACGATCTTCCCGCGCGCAACCGTAAACCCCATCACCACGAAGGGCCGCCCGTTGGTCATCACGACAACCCCGGCGGCGCCATTGACGAGCGCAGGAATTTTGACGGCGGCGGGCTGCGCAGACGTGATCGCCGTACGCGCCACTTCGGCCGCTCCACGGCGAACGAACGACAGTGCACGACGCTTTTCTCCGCCATCCGCTCGCAGCACCACGTCGGGATCGAACACGGCCACGAGCGCGTCAAAGTCGCCGCGGTGCGCCGCCGCGAAGAACGCATCGACGACTTCTCGCTGACGAGCGAGGTCCGGGTCTGGAGCCGGCACGGCTGCACCGTGCACGCGTCGCCGTGCGCGGCTGGCGAGCTGTCTCGCGGCCGTTGTAGAACGGCCCACCATCGGTCCGATCTCGTCGAACGGCACGTCGAACATGTCGTGCAGGACGAAGGCCAATCGCTCCGCTGGGGGCAAGGTGTCGAGCACGATTTGCAGCGCGAGGCCAACAGAGTCGGCCATGAGCACTTCGTGCTCCGGGTCGAGCTCGCCGGCGCGCCTGACGATGGGATCGGGTAGATGCACGCCGGAGGCGTCCTCCGGCCGCGCCTTCCGCGCTTGCAAGGCGTTCAAACACACGCGTGCCACGATGGTCGTGAGCCACCCGCGAAGTTTTCGATCCCATCGGCTCCCGCGCGGCTGACGCGCAACCAGGCATCTTGAACAGCTTCATCGGCTTCCGCGAGAGAGCCCAGCATCCGATAGGCCACCGCCCTGAGGTGCGGGCGCTGTTCTTCGAAGTGTTCGACAAGCCAATCGCGTTCGTCCATGAGCGTTCCTCGTTCTCCCCTCACTATGCATGACCGGCGGACGGCTGTCGATGTGACAACCAAGCACAGCCGGTCGGTCACACTTCCGAGCCGTCGCCGGTCATTTCAGTAGGACCTGAGCTGCCCCGGAGGAACTCAATGCAGAACTCGATGGCCGTGACAACCGACACTGACGCAGTTATTGGCGGGTGGACACACCAAGACGGAGTTCGCCAACCATCTCGGGATGGGTACGGCCGAAATCGAGGTGCTGCTCACGAGGCTCTTCGCAGCATTGGGAGCCGCTACTCAGACTGAAGCGATTGCGGCGGCGCACAAGCGGGGCTTAGTATCGTGCGAAGCAGCCTTCGTGATGAAGTAGCCGCGGCGAAATGATTGACCGCATCCTGTGGCGGCGGCTCGACACTCCTGGACATGAGCTCGCGACACTTGAAGCCGTGGACCGAGGATGGCATCTCAATGGGACCGCGGTCTTCGCACACGAGCAGGCTCCGTGCAGGCTCGAGTACCTGGTGACTGTCGACAATACCTGGCGGACTACGGGAGCCCGCGTGAACGGCGTCATCGGCGACGCAAAGGTCAAGCTGCGCGTATCTGTTGACGCGCAGGGAAAGTGGTATGCGAATGGCGCAGAGTGCCCCATTGTGGAGGGATGCATCGATATCGACTTGGGGTTCAGCCCTTCGACGAATCTCCTTCCAATTCGCCGTCTTGCATTGGCCCTCGGCGAAGAAGCGGCCGTAACCGCAGCTTGGCTGCCGTTTCCCTCGCTGGTGTTCGAGCAGCTGCCACAAATCTATCGCCGTGAGGGAGAGACGACCTATCGATATGAGTCGCACGGTGGCGCTTTCGTGCGGCGGCTGGAAGTTAACCTCGCAGGTTTTGTGACGGAATACTCTGGTCTCTGGCAGGCGGAATTGCGTTGAGCTGAGACTCCTCCCCCAATCCCTTCAGTCAGCGCTTCAATATCGAGACCGCCTAGAGCGGCGCGCGCCGATAAACCGAAGGCCGCGTACGTAACACGCTGATAGACGAGTGTCGGTGCAGCCAAGCACAGCCGGTCGGTCACATTCTCCCGCCTTCGCCGGTCATTCCAGTAGGAACTGAGCTTCCAAGGAGGTGAACGCACGCATCGATTGTGCGAAGGGGCCTGCTGAAGTTTGATCAACATCACGAACGATGACTGTCGAGGACCACGAACGGAGGAACGACGATGCTGAAAAAAGTGGTGTACGTGGCGCTGTTGGTGAGCGATCAGGACAAGGCGCTCGACTTCTATGCGAATGTCATCGGTCTCGAGAAGCGGGGTGACTACCCGACACCCGACGGACCGCGATTCCTGACCGTCGGCGTCAAGGGGCAGGATTTCGAGCTCGTTCTGTGGCCAGGCACACCCGGCACGGCCAAGTCGGGTTCCGCGGTTTATACCATCGAGGTGGAAAATTGCCGGATGGCGTTCGAGACGCTGAAGTCGCGCGGAGTGAAGTTCGAGGCACCCGAGATCCTCGAGTTCCCCTGGGGTTACGCCGCGAGGTTCCAGGATCCGGACGGGAATCTGCTTCAGGTGCGAGAGGGTCGCGGGGCAGGTCGGCGCTGAAGGAGCAGATCGGACCTATACGGCGCGAACGCTGCGTCCGACGCGAGGAATGCCGCCGCGTGCCGGGCGAAGGAGTCGTGAAACTGGAAAAGGGACCCGTGTCCGGAGTCCGGTACGCGAGCAGTACGGCGTTCGGGAGGTTCTCGGCCAACCGATGGCCTTGACCGTGTTTCTAAAGGCCTTTTCCAAAACGCCCTTGCCGACTGTCCCGAGCACGAGTCCGAGCGCCCGCCCTTTGAGGTTCTTGCCCTCGCGTACGACGATGGCGTCCACATCAGTCATTCCGTCGGACCGCCGCGTGAAGGTGTAGGTGTGGCCCGACCGGCCTCCCCAGAGATTTGAGTCGGTGGTCGTCATGATGACCCGGCTGGGATCTGACCAGTCGTAATGGAGGCGTTCCCAGATGCCGCCTGAGCCTTCCGTGACGTCCGCATCAGAAGGACCACGGTGATGCACCTTGAGGTACTCGTCCGCGCTGTTGCCAAAGAGCTTCGAACGGCCCGGTCCGAAGTCGATAAGCGCGGCGAGGAACTGCTCGGGCGTCGAGGTCGTTGTCTGGTGCAGATGGATGGTAGACATGTGTATTCCTTCACCGCGCCGGGTTTTAGGTCTCGATGTTGCGCTCCCACTGCCATATCTGAGGCGTGTCCGGCTCGAAGCGCTCGATGAAGTCGACGATGAAGCGGCGCAGGTCGATCAACGCCTGATTGCTCACCGCGTCGTCGAAGAACAGCTCGCGGTCGATTCCCCCGATCGGGACAAAGGGCACGTAGGGCGTCGAGGCCCAGAATGTGAAGTAGAAGTGGAGCATCGATCCAATGGTGCCGGTTCTGGGAAGGAACCGGAGCAGGGCCTTGGTATCGAAGCTGAGCGTTGGATCCGGGATCGTCGCGTCCTGCAGGCAAGGTGGAAAGTTGGCGACGAAGGTAAGAGCCGGATTGGCACCGCGGTAGAGGCGGCTGCTGCCATGCGCGGTGATGCGGTAGACGAGACTGTGGAGGATCCGCTTCAGGGCATCTTTCGAATCCATGACCGGCAGGCCACGGACGTTGCCGCGATCCTGGTTAGTGGAATCTCCGATCCAGATCTGGAGCTCTCCGTCCCGTTGCACGTCCTGGTCGGTCGCATAGGTTCGATCGACGTACGTGTTGACGTAGCGGCCGGTCGCATTCCAGATGGCCAACAGACGGCCGACGTTGGGGTACTGGTCCCACGGCTCGTGGACGGTGAAGTCGGACTCGACGATGCCGAGCCGCTCCAGCGTGGTCGTCGGATCGTCGTCGAAGAACTGGCGCGTCCTGGCGTAGAGATCCATCAGCTCGACGAACTGTCGGGCGGTCGCAATCGACGTCGGGGGGACCACCGAGCTCCAGGTCAAAAGCAGCACGTTGTCGAAGGGGATGACGTAACTCGACTGCGGCTCGAGCAGTTTGCGGACCGGATGGTTCGCCGACAGATTGTCGAACATCGTCATCAGCATGGCGGCGGTGACGATGTGCCATTGATAGACGTGACCGAGCCAGACGCCGAAGGCGGTGACAGATACCTTGGCCGCCTGGAGGGCGTACACCCACGCCGAGGCCGCGGTCGAACCCTGCCGGCTGAAGACTTTTGGTTCGTTGTTCCCGCCGGCGACACGGACCAGTTCGGGAGTCAACGCCTTCGTCGCGGGGTTCTGGACGAGCACGGTGACGGTGCTCGGCGTGAACCGAGGAATGCCGGCGACCTTTTGCGGCTGCAGCGTCTCGTAGATCCGGAAATCGATGACGTACAACAAGCCGGCCTTGGCCGCGGCATCCAGCGCAGGAGTCCATGCGGTACCGAAGAGATTTCGCCATGTTCCAACCTCGAGGTCCCGCACTTTCCTGGGGAGAATAAGGTTGAAGGACAGGCCGTAGCGGGCGATCGTCGGAAAGAACGCCTCGGTCGCCTTGTCGGGCTGCGTCACGTCCACCGTTGCTGCCCACTCGTCCAGCTGCGGCAGCGCCGAAGTAAACACCTCGGGCAGCGTGGTCCAGGACATCGACCATTGTTTGGGATCGTCGAGCGCCACAGACGTGAGATCGTCGCCACCGCGCACTCCTCCCGGGGTCGGCTCCTCGGGTGCCTCTTTGAGCATTCCGACCAAGATGCGGATGATCTCCGACGGGTCACGGCTCAGGGAGCTGCGCAGGCTCTCATGTGCCGCTGCCTGCTTCTCGTCGGCCGCTTCGGTGCCGAACAGGAAGTTATAGGCGCGCGCCGTCGATCCCCCAATTGTGAACGTCTTGGACAGACCTTGCAGTGGTTGCTCACGCTGTTTGAGCCGAACGGCGAGCTTGAATAGCGTGTCTCCTACGCCACCGGGGTCCACGGGTACGGCGGGAACGTACTTGAACCCGAGCTCGCCGAGCGGGAGCCGAGGCATCTTGACCTTTGACAGTTGTCCGGCTGATTCGCCCACGAAAGTGCTTTGAGTTGCCATCGTCTGTCTCCCTTAAACCGAGTCTGTAATCGGCTGGTGGTCCTTCACCGAGTGGCCGACCTAACGGCCGGCCGCCATCTGCTCCCCGAACACTTCAGCCAGATTCTTCGGTTCCTTACGCTCCTGTTTGTTTGTTTGGTGGCGAAGAATCGATGACTGCCGGTAGACCTCCTTGCGCGAACGCATGATGTTGCCGAGCGGACGATGCTGCTCCGTGACGCGCCAGGCGGTCATCGAAGTCTTGTCCATCTTTTCGAAATTGTCTTCCCCGCCGATATCCTGTTGCGGCAGCCGCAATTTCGCGACGGTCACGAACGGCGAGAGGCTTTCGGGCCAACAGGACCGTCGTTTTCTCAACGGGCATTTGAGCCAGATCCGTGCAGAGCTGGACCTGGATGTCGAACTCGTAGGGTTGCTTGCGCAGCTCCGCTACGAGCGCCGGCCGGAAGACTTGTTCGGCAGAAGTGAGATCGAGAGCTCGCTGTTCAACGCGGTCGGCGAACGATTGAACCGGGGCCACACGAACCTTTGCGACGTAGTCGCCATGGCGCACCGCACCCATAGTCCAATACGTCGAGAGGAGGAGATTCACGGGCTTGGTTTGCGCGATCTGCAGGAAAGTGCCGAGCTCCTCCCAGGCCCACTGCTCCGGAGGCAGCGTGCCCTTGCCCGTCACAAAGTTGTAGAGAACGCGGTGGAGTGCCGCCTGCCTTTCCTCCGGCGTAAGATTCGCTGGCGGCGGCAGGCCAAGGTTGGCAAACACAGACTGAATGAACACATAATGCGCGAGCGTGTTGACGAAGAAGACCGGCTGGTTGATCAGCGCATAGTCGAAGGTGTGGCTGTCCGGCTCATCCTCAAGGAGAGTTTTTCCTTCTATCCCGAAAATCTTCAGCCCGATGCCGGTGATCGGACCCAGAAACCGATCGCTACCAACGTGATTGGTCCCGTTTGAGAAACGAACCATGGCTTCGTGTCGGCCCGGTTTGGCGTAGATGCCCTGCGCATATTCGTTCGGCATTCCACTGAGAATTTCAAATTCTCCCCGGGCCAGACCGTAACCCTTGGCATGGGCGTTGCGCACCACAAGCCCGATCCCCTCGGTTTTGAGCGAGCCGCGCATGTGCTGTTTCATGTCATCGATGACCTGCTGCAGGGTTTGTTCGAAATCGGGCTCCTCCTGTTCAACGTCCGGACTGTAACGCACAAATTTCTGAGTCATTGTTGCCCACTCCTTTCAGGCGAACGGCGAGTCATCCTGATCGAGACCTTCCACTCCTTCGGTGCAGCGTTCGTCGTCTCGGCCATTCGGTCACACTCAGACGGCGGCAGACACCGCTGCGAGGCGCGACGAGGTAGTTGGCCCGCGGTCGGCATCTTTCATCGTTTCGGGCATGAGCACGGCACGACCGACCAGACGTCCGTGCTCGAAATCGTCGTACGCCTGCTTCGCCGCGCTGAGGGGATAGCGATCGACGAGGATCTTGAGCCGACCCAGAGCTGCCATCTCGACGACCTCCATCAACGCGATGCTGCCGCCGTTCAGGCTGGTCACCAGCTGCGCGCCTGGGGGCACTTTGAAGAAGTCGAACGGAATGGAGCCACCGCCTGCGCCGACCATGACGAGACGGCCGCGCCACGACAAGGCGGCGACCGCTGTCGCGAGCGTGGCGTTCACTCCCACGCAATCCAGGACGAATGTCGCCCCGACCCCGCCGGTGAGATCGCGAATGTGGTTCGCGGCGTCGGGACCACTCGACACGACGTCGTCGGCTCCGTACTCGCGAGCCAGCTTCAGTCTGGCTTCGCTCGAATCGACGGCGATGATTCGTGCGCCGGTCAGCAAACGAAGGAATTGAACCGCATAGATTCCCAAGCCGCCGACGCCGATCACGACCGCGGTGCTGCCCGGCCAAATCGCGGAAAGCGCCGGCTTGATCGCGGAGTATGTCGTGATACCCGCATCCGTGAGCGGCGCAGCCTCGACCGGGTCGAGATCGCCGATCGGAACGAGAAACCTCGCCTCCGGAACAAGGACATACGGCGCGTGTCCCCCGTCGTAACCGACACCGGGAGCGCGGATGGCCTTCTGATAGAGGCAGTGGTTCTCTTCGCCGGACCGGCACATGTGACAGCGGCCGCAGCTCGCCCAAGATGGGTTGACCGCGACGGCATCGCCGTGCCGAAACCTCGTCACTCCGGTTCCGGCTTCTTCCACCCATCCGGCGATCTCGTGCCCGAGCGTGAAAGGCGGCGGCTGCTCCTTCCAGTAGCTTCGTTCTCTGGAGATGACCGTGAAGTCGGTGTGGCACAGGCCCGAGCCCGCCACTCTGACGACCACTTGGCCAGCTGCCGCGTGGGGCTCGGGCACCTCCTGAAATTCCGGTTGCGTCTGCGCTTGGAGAAGTCGGTACGCGAGCATCGTTCGCTCCTTTCGAGACCGCTAGGAGGCGTACTTGTAGAAGCCTTCGCCAGGCCGCGTCGCGCGGTGAACAGCTCTTGTGTAAAAGGCGTCGTAATCCGACCAGGCGCGGGTGAATGACGGCGGTTGCGATCTGCCGAGGCTACAAGGAAGGTCAGCATCTTCACGGGACCTCTAAACACGCACGATTGCACCACGCGTGTGAGGTCGGATCTATTAGACGATGGTATTCCCGATACTTTGGTATCGGTTGCGCATTCCCAGCCGCTTCTTCGTCTTCGTCGTCGGGAGTCGCTCGCGGGCCGCAGCCCGTTAACGCTGCGAAGAGGCAAGTCCGCTGACGCTCAGTCGTCGGCGCAGGGAGGAGAGCTCCTAACGGACGCTGAGGAGCCCGATGTTCATGCATGTGACGAACCTTCTAATCACGCCTCGGGATGAAGGGCTGCACGGAGGCCGTATTCTGGGCGCGCAAAGTGAACTGGAATACGGACCCTCGGGGAGTGTTCGGGGAAACCCACAGTCGGCCATCGTGCGCCTGGATGATCGAACGGCAAATCGACAGACCCATCCCCATGCCATCTGATTTGGTGGTGAAGAGCGGGCTGAATATCCGATCGATGTCTTGCCGTTCAATTCCTGTCCCCGTATCTGCAACCGACACGATTACGAAGTTGCCTTCATGCGTGTCCGATTTCACGCATAGAACTCTCGGTTCCTCCTCAGTCGCCATGGCCTGGATGGCGTTCGTGATCAGGTTAAGAAGGACCTGCTGCAGTTGAACTCGATCTCCCTGGACTTCCAGCAGCTGTGTGCTTGGCTGGAGCCGGACCTGTATCTGGTGCTTATGCAGATCCCCCCGTTCCAGGGCAACTGCGTCCCTGATAAGTTCGTTGACGTCGAGCGAGGTTCTCGTTCTGGGATCATTTCTAAATATCGCGCGAACGCTTCCGACGACTTCGCCCGCGCGATGTCCGTCAGCGACGATCCGTGTGAATGTTTCCTTTGCTTTGTCGACACGGGGCATCGAGCGATCGAGAAAGCGCAAACCCGCCTCGGCACTGGCAATCATCGCCGTCAATGGCTGTCTGACCTCGTGAGCAATCGTCGCCGCCACAGCGTCTCCGGTCATGAGTCGCGCCTCGCGCTCACGACGCTGAGCGAGGACCGCCTCGAGCAGCTTCCCGTAGATCGCTTGAATCTCGTACAGCAGGACCGTCAGGACGAGCGTACTGGATAGGAACCCGACCACCCTGACCGCATACCAGCCGATGCTGAATCGGAATGGTGTCGGGTAGTAGCTCAGTGGTATCTCGATCGTGTACAGGCACATCACGACCATCAACCACAGATCGAGCAAGGAACGCCCTCGAATCCAGAGCACGATGAGAGCCAGACAGACTCAGGAATGCAACGGGTGCCCCAGCATAGGGCCACAGCGGGCTGAGATGGAGGGAATCGAGAACCACTCGAGGCAACTGCGCTTCGCCCGCTACGCAAATGATCGTGACTGCCGAGACCAGGCCGGCGGTCAGGGCGACACTCAGGGCGATCGCCGAACGTGTCGCCCGTCGCCAGACGCGTGTGTCGGCCGCGGTACCCTTCGACAAGGCATACCAGATCGCGAACAGAGGAAGGCCCGCGTGCTGGGAGAAGTACAGCCACGACGTGGTCTGCAAACCGCCAATGAGCCCAACGTTTGGCGCAAACACTCCAGGAAACGCCAGGATCCAAGGAATGAGGATGAGCGCTGTGAAAAGATATCCACTCGCAATGACGAGGATGGCGCGTGAGCGCAGAATGGAAAACTGGACAAAGAGCAGAATCGCGGTGATCGAATCGCAGACGAACATCGCCGTTGCATAAGCCGGAACGAATGCAGCGACAGGCTTGGTCTGAATGCTCCCAAGCGGCCCGGCGGCAATCAGAACGAAGACGATCAACAATCCGAGCACGACGGCAAGAGCCAGCCGTTTCTGCGCCGCTCCTGGCGACACGGTCGACAGGATCAGTGCCCTTCCTGAGAGACGACGGCGGCTGTCTTCAGCATCCGAGCGACTCCTGGCAGACTGGATGATACGCCCGAAGCTGCGCCGTCGATGTTCCTTCGATTTAGAGCTCCGTCGGTCCCTGGTCATTGCGATGCTGCGCACGACTCCCTTGCCGGCCGGTCGCGACTGGGGCCGACGCAGGTGCGCAGTCAACAGCGGGTCGGACTGCTTTGATTGAGGTCGTCACAATGTCGGATGCCGCTCCAACCGTGTTCATCGTTGACGACGACGTCTCGGTGCGAGAATCGCTGGAATTGCTGATCGAGTCCGCTGGTTGGCAATCGCAGACATTCGCGTCTGCACAGGAGTTCCTGGCTCACCCACCGATCCCGGCCGGCCCGAGTTGCGTGGTCCTTGACCTCAACCTTCCGGACTTCACTGGTCTCCAACTCCAAGAGCGCCTCGCTCTCGACCGCCTTGACATGCCTGTCATCTTCATCTCGGGCTACGACGCCGGGGAGGTCACGGACCGGGCGATGAAAGCGGGAGCAGTCGCGTTCTTGACGAAGCCACTCGACGCCGACGCGCTATTGCGTGCTATCGAGCATGCCATCAAAGGCAGCCGCGCCCGGTTTGGTCGCGAAGGGGAGGTGTGAAGAATTGCCAGCAGAGCGACGCCTTGATGTCACCTCGGGCGAACCCAGGTGGCGCGGCCGAGCCGAAACCCGAAACGCTAACCCCTCTCAGGTTCCCACGAAGGCGCTTGTATAGCCCTCGGCGAGTCTCGCCACGTCACGCGGGTCGACGTCTGTGAC
>CAWBPA010000015.1:0-108914 GCA_963790545.1 Vicinamibacterales bacterium | reverse complement strand
TGACGATACACCACGGGCCGCCGCGACGGTCGTCGTGCCAGGCGACCCAGTCCGGACTGCGGCCGACCGAGCCGCGCCAGCGACAGCGGCCGCGCGGGCCTCGCACCGGATTGCCACAATCGACTGGATGCGCGGCGTCGTCATGGTGCTGATGGTCATCGATCACGCCTCGATGGCGTTCGACCGCCTGCACAACCAGGTGGCCCAGGATTCCGCGGCGTACACGGATGCCGCGACGATGGCGCTTCCGGTGGGAGAATTTTTCACACGCTGGATGACGCACCTGTGTGCGCCGACGTTCGTGTTTCTTGCGGGTACATCCCTCGCACTGAGCATAGAACGGCGTGCGATCCACAGCGTGAACGCCTGGGCGATTGACAAAAGCATCCTGACGCGCGGCGCGATCATCGCCCTGCTGGATCCCACAATCATCTCGCTGGGGTCGGGCCGCTGGACCTTTCAGGTGCTGCTGGCGATCGGGCTCTCCATGATCTGCATGGTCCCGCTCCGGCGGCTGTCCACCAAGGCGCTGTTAGGCCTGTCCGTGGGCTGGATCGTGCTGGGAGAAATCCCTACCGGCTGGGTCTGGCATCCGCCTGGAAACTCCTCGCTGTTGGCCGCGTTCACCGTGGCGACCTATGGCAGCGACACCATTGCCGTGAAGTATCCGTTGCTCCCTTGGCTGGCCATCATGATGCTCGGCTGGGTCTTCGGCCGCCACCTGGTCCCGTTGCGCCGGGACGAGCCGGGTTTCCGGGAAGACGGTCTTATGGATTTGCGGCGTTGCGTGCCTGCTCGTCTTCGCGGTCGTCCGTGGCGTCGGCGGATACGGCGATATGTTCTTGCACCGCGCGGACAACTCGTGGTTACAGTGGCTGCACGTTAGCAAGTACCCGCCGTCGCTCACGTATGCCACGCTCGAGCTGGGCCTGCTCTTCCTCTGCCTGGCACTGCTCAGAACGATCGAGCTGCGCATCGGGGTTCGGGAGAACGGCGTGCTCCTGGTGTTCGGGCAGACCGCCATGTTCTTCTATCTCGCGCATCGCCTGGTACTCGAGGTGCCAGCCACCTACCTAGGGCTTCGCGGTGTGGGGGACCTGTCGACGACCTACATTGCATCGGCAGTCCTGCTCGTGATGCTCTACCCGGCGTGCCGCTGGTATCGGACCGTGAAGGCCGCTCATCCCCAATCGTTCCTCCAATACTTCTAGTAGGCGCGCTGAGTCTGTGCCTGCGGAGGACAAGCCGGATTCGACGACGAATAACTGACCGATGCTATCGAAGCTACTGATCGCCTGGTCTTTTTATGGCCCTGTGCGTGGCCATCCACGCCGGCGGCCTGACATCGGCCTTACGCTGGCTGAGCCGCCAGCCACAGTCGTTAGGGCCATTCTGGCAAGGGACGTGGCGTCTCATCGGCATGGCAGGATGGGTCGTCCTCCTGCATCTTTTCGAAGTGTCCGTTTGGGCGTTCCTCTACTTCTGGAGGGGTGCCATCACCGACCTGAATACGGCCTTCTATTTCAGCGCCGTCACCTACACGACCACCGGCTATGGAGATGTCGTGTTGCCCAAAGAGTGGTGGCTGGTCGGCGGCGTCGAGGCGCTGACGGGCATTCTGATGTGTGGCTGGTCCACGGGCTTCTTTTTTGCTGTCGTGAGCCGGATGTATCGAGCGGAAACCGGGAAGGCCAGCCCGTGACGACATGAAACTCTCGCTCCGTCCTCCGCTCAACTGGTTGCCGGCGTCGCGGGGGTAAGTATGACCGGGCTGCAGGGGCTGATTGCCGCGCTCTCAGCCATCGTGCTTTTTCTCTACGGGCTGCACGGGTTCAGTCGCGAGCTGCAGACCGTCGGCGGGGCCGCACTGCAATCGTGGCTGGCGCGAGTCACGGCAAGCCGCTGGCGCGGTTTCGCCGTCGGAGCGCTGGCCACCGCCGTCGTGCAGTCGAGCAGCGCGGTGACCGCGCTGACAACGGCGCTCGTGGATGCGTCCGTGATCTCCTTCCGCGCCAGCCTTGGTATTCTGCTTGGGTCCAACGTTGGCACAACGGCGACCGCCTGGCTTGTGTCGTTCAAGCTCACCGGAATTGGCCCCGTATTCATTGTTCTTGGGGCGCTGGTATCCGCCTTGCCGGTCCGAGGACGAGTGGTTGGCAAGGCCGTCTTCTACTTTGGACTGATTTTCTTCGCTCTCGATCTCGTCTCGGCGGAGCTCAAGCTCCTGCAGGATCAGCCGTTGTTCAAGGAATGGCTCGCGCTTGCCGAGACGGCCTGGCTGGGCGTCGTCTCGGGTCTCGTCTTCACGGCCCTCATTCAGTCCAGCAGCGTCACCACAGGCGTGGCAATCCTGCTGGTCCAGCAGGGTGTGCTGCCTCCGCAGGCGGCAATCCCGATCGTGATTGGTGCCAACGTGGGTTCGACGACGACGGCGCTCATCGCGAGCGTCGGGATGAAGCCTGTCGCCCGGGCAACCGCAACCGCGAATAGTCTGTTCAACGTGGTCGGCGTTCTGATCTATTTCCCGTTCCTGGATTCGTTCGCGCGTGCAGTCGTGGCTTTTGCCGCGGACCCAGGCATAGCCGTCGCATGGGCGCACGTCATCTTCAATCTGACGATTGCAGCGCTGTTTCTCGTGACGCTGGATTGGGTCGAGCCGCGCCTTCGGGACTGGCTATCGGCCGATTCCGGCCTGTCGCCCACAGCGCATTCTCCAACATCGTCGTCCGGGTGACTCGTCCTCGGCCGGTTGCTTCCTTACAAATTCAGCGACCGAATGGCCTCGCGCAGAGCTCCCGCGCTCCGCGCAGCCCCTCGCGTTCCGTTGCATCGAGCGCCAGCGGAATCGTGCTCCGCACACCATCGCCGCCGATGAGGTGCGGTAGCGACAGCGTGACGCCGTCGCAGTCTGGTACACCGGTGATGCGCGAACAAATCGTCAGAATGGCGCGCTGATTGTGCAGAAGGACGTCGATGATCCGCGCTACCGCGCTGCCGATGCCGTAGTAGGTCGCACCCTTGCCCGCGATGATCTGATAGGCCGCCCGTCGGACCTTTTCGTCGATGTTCTTTCGCTCATCTCCGGTGTGGGGTGTGCCCTGAACCTTCACGAACCTGTCGAGACTCAGCCCCGCGATCGTGGCTTGCGACCAGACAAGCACCTCGGAGTCGCCGTGCTCGCCGATCACATAGGCATGCACGTGCTGCGGATCAACGTCGAAGTGGCGTCCTATGAGCGTGCGAAATCTCGCCGTGTCCAGCGTCGTGCCTGACCCGAACACCCGCGTGTGTGGCACGCCGAAGTCGGCGGCGAAGTGAGCCGCCAAGTGGGTCATGACATCCACCGGATTAGTGACGACCAGCAGGACCGCGCCTGGCGCGGCGCGGATTACCGATGGGACGATCTGGCGGAACACGTCGGCGTTGCGCTGCAGCAGCTGCAGGCGGGTTTCACCGGGTTTCTGTGCCACGCCGCCGGCGATCACGACCACGCGCGCCTCGTCGAGGTCCGCGTACTCCCCGCACGCACGGTCAGCGGGTGCGCGAACGGCACCGCGTGGTAGATGTCGTTGGCTTCGGCCTCGGCGCGCGCACGATTCACGTCCACCAGCACTATCTCCCGCCCCACGCCGCTCATCACCAACGCGTAGGCCGAGGTCGAGCCGACCAGGCCGCAGCCGACGACGCCAATTTTCATGCCGCACTCGAACAGCTTCGCGCTGTGTGGCCGGTCCTTCGTGGTTTAGAGCGGCGATGGATCCACAGACGGCCCACTAGTCAGATCCCACGCCCCATGCCTCCAGCACGAGGTTTCGTTTTACATCGTCGAACGCCGTGGGTTCAGGAACTGCAATGCCTGTGCCCCATGCTTCAAACACCAAATCGCGTCGTATCGCGTCGAACGTCCGGAGCTCCCAACGCGGGCACGTGGCACACTCACGAAGCTCACTCGGTGTGAGCGGGCGCGGGCAGCCATCGCGAATGCAACTCCAGGGCTTGGCCTTTTCGTCAAAACCATACGGGTATGGCATGAGGCGCGTCGGCGTGAGCCACTGGCAGGTGACGGGATTCTCAGGATTGACCATTGTGCACCTCTGTGTCTTGCGACCGACGGAATTCCGGCAATTCCGTGTCACGTCGCTGGGTGCTGCACAAGCGATGCCGGCTCAGGCCTGGCGAGAACGCCTCCGCCGAGACCGCACCACCGTGCGCCTGACGCTGCGACTCTGCGTCGAGAGAATCTCACGGTTGCTGAATTTTTCCCGCAAACGGGGAACATTCCTCAGTTCGGGTAGTGTCCGTCGGCCAGGCCGACCTCGTGGCCGAGATGAAGGGCTGGCGCGATGCCAAGCGCGATGCGCTCGTTAAGGAGATGAATTCATCGACCGGCGACGCGAAAACGAACGCGATTGCGGCAGTCATCAACGAACTAGTGAGTCAGCACAAATTCGAGCGAATCGCCAGAACCGTTGTCGACAGCGCAGGATAGCAGGCCTGCATCAACCGCGGCTCACTGCGGCCAATCGTTTCTGTTCGGCCGCTTGAATCATCAGGAACTCTCCGACATTGTCCAGCGTGACGAGACCAATCAAGGAGCCACGCGCCGTAATCGGTAAGGTGTGGCAGCCCAGACTCTGGAGACGCCCGAGCACCGGTTCGAGCATCTCCAACACGTCGGCGGTCGCGCACTCCCGTTTCATGTGGTCGCCGACGATCGCGTCTCGACCACGTCGTGTCAGAGCTTCGATCAGGTCGCCCCGCGTCAGCATGCCCAGGAGACGCCCATCTGTGACGACGGGAAAGTCCTGCTGTGACCCTGTCAGGACGAGATCCGCAGCCTCTCCAAGCGTGCTCGTTGGCGTCACCGTCCGAAAGTCGGTGAGCATCGCGCGACGCACGGGAATGCCGGCGAGCGCGGACTCCATCTGGACCATGCTGGCCTCTTGTCCCGCGCCAATCCAGACGAACAGCGCGATGAAGATCAGCATCGGATTCCCCTGCAGTCCGATGAAGGCGAACAGGATGGCCATACCCTGGCCGATGAGCGCCGCACGCTGTGTCGCCTTCGTGTACTCCATCCGCGTCGCCAGGAGCGCTCGCAGCGCGCGCCCGCCATCCATGGGGAAGGCCGGGAGCAGGTTGAAGCCCGCGAGGAAGACGTTAGCGAGCATTACTCGCTCGGAAAACCCACCTGTGGCCACGCTCACCCGATCGAGCGATTCGCCACCCCCGGATACCTGCAGCCAGCCAAAGAGCAGAAGCGCGATGACCACGTTCACGGCTGGCCCGGCGAGTGCGACCTTCAGCTCCTGCACCGGCTGGTCCGGCATTCGCTCGAGTCGGGCAACGCCTCCGATTGGCAGCAGCGTGATATCGCGGGTGCGGATCCCATAACGCGCTGCCGTGAGCGCATGGCCAAACTCGTGCATCACCACGCACGCAAAAAGCGCCAGGATGAATCCAACCCCCTCCACCACGGCGCCAATGCTCTGACTCTTGTTCCAATGCAGTACGCCGATCCAGGCGACGATGATGAGAAACGTGGCATGGACGTAGACGTCAATGCCTGCAATGCGTGCCAGTTTCCAGGACCATGTCATGCCCATCATTATGAGCTGACGGGGTAAACACCTTCGGCAACTTGCACAACCCGGAGCGTCTCGCGTCCTTATACGAACGCTTCTGCGAACAAGTCGAGGCTGATGATCCCGCGCTGTGGCACACCTGGCAGGCATATCGTTCGCCTGACCCGCCTCGTCTGCGCCGTCGACGCGCAATCAGGACGATTTCTTTCGCTTCAAGATCGAAAGCCTCAAGCGTTGGTGTGGGGCGCGTCTGCACGGTCGGGCGTATCGCGAGTGGGTCATCTTCCGGTTTCCTGAGACGCTCGACTACTGGCGCCTTGTTGACGTGCAGCGGCCGCGGCCCGAGCTACCGGAATGGATCATCGGCCCGGCGCAACTGTCATCGCTGGATCCATCGAGCGAACCCGCTCGAGACACAGCGTGGGAAACCTTCGTGCAGCGCCTCGATGCCGACTTCAAGGCGCACGTCGAGGACGTGGTGCGGCTCACGCCCAGCATCTTCGAAGTGATCGTGAAGGCGCCTGCCGCCGCGCGGCATTTCCGTCCGGGCCAGTTCTATCGCCTGCAGAATTACGAGTCGGTCGCTCCTCGCCTGGATACGGTCCCGCTGCTGATGGAGGGTATTGCGTTGACCGGCGCCTGGGTCGACAAGCCGAAAGGTCTCTTGTCGCTGATAGATGGATCGCGTGGATTTCGTCAATCTCGCCGCGCGCCTCCGGCAGAACAGCGTGCAGGAGAAGCTCTCGAATCTCTGGCTCGATCACATGCTGAAAGACCAGACGGTCGCCCACGTCTGAGCTGAGATTGTACGCCTAGCGCCTTCGTCCACCCCCTCCGCGCGAGCCGCCTCCGCCGCGGTAGCTGCCTGTCCCACGTGTGCTCGTGCTGCTGCCGCCCCGATAGCTGCCGTAGTCTCCCGTCCGCTGCGTCCCTTCAGTGCGCGCCCTCGAATCGCGGTTGAGCTGATCCGTCGTGCTGCGATCGACGCTGCTCGTCGAGCTTTGACGCTCACCAGTTGTCGGCTGGGGTCTTTCGCCGCTAGGCTGCTTGTCTGTGTTCGACCATCCGCCGTTGTCGTACTTCTGCCAGGTACCGTCCTGCCGTCGATACGCATTCCCGTCGTTGCCAGCGTAGATGTTGCCCCCGCTGCCAGCGGCCACGACACCTCCATCGGAACCTCGGCGGGTGACCGCCCCGCCTTCGTCCGTTCTAACCGTGCGCGTCGTGTTCCCGGTCTGTCGGTTCGTGTACCGATTCGTTTTCGCCCAATCGTCGCCGCGTTGGACGGCCGTCGATCCCCAACTTCCGTACACGTTCGAGCCCTGGCGCGTGGTTGCGTATGTGCCCGTGCGAGGATTGTAGGCCTGCGCGACGCCGCGCGCGCCATACGGCCCATACGCCGCCGCGCCGCGCGCGTAGGTTCCGGTGCGGGGGTTGTAGCGGGCGCCCACGCCGGCTCCGCCGTAGGGACCGTAAACGGCCGCGCTCCGCCCGTATCCACCCGTCCACGGGTTGTACCACGCGGAGTACCCGTAGGTCGGGAAGTGCCCGTAGTAGTACGGGTAGAAGCCGCCATATCCGTAGTAGGGGGGATAGTACCAACCGGTGCCCCACATCGTGCAGCCCCACCCAACCATCATCCCTGTGTAGCCCGCCGCCGCCGCATACACGACCCAATCGTCGTTGTCATCGTCATCTTCTTCGATGGTCACGTACGTGACGTGGTGGGCTGGAGAGCTGACCGGGATCTGGTAGATTTCCTGCGGCACGGAGTTGGCCACCTCCCACGGCCCTGATGCGCTCTTGCTGACGAACCAAACCCCCTGGTAACACATGTAGAAGGAATCGCCGACCTTGAAGACGTCCTTGTCCGTGTTGACTGCGCGCTGGACGGTCGTCGTCTCGATGGGTTGCAGCACCGGCTCTCCCTGGAACGCCACATCGGGGGCCTTCAGCTCCTTCTTGTTCACGCGCGCGGTCTGCGGTACCTGCGTGATCAGCACAGCTTCGGCTGCCTGATCCGTGCCGGGAACTGAGGCCAGCACCCGAGACCGATCGTGTTCGAGCGGGATCTTCTTGAAGTCCTCGGGAAGGGACGGTGTGGCAAAGGTCCACGGTCCGATGAAATCGGGCGCCGAGAACCAGCGGCCGGCCACCAGATAATACACAGCTCCGGTCTTCCCCATCCGGAAGACGTCACTCTCGGTATTGCTCACCCAAAGCAGCTGCGTGCCTTGCACCAACAGGTAGCTCGGCTCGCCCCTGAGAAGGATGAGCTCACCTGGCTGAAAGCTCACGAAGACTCTTGGGACGGCAGATGCCTGGAGCGATTTTCCGGGCAGGTTCGCTTTCACGTCCATCCAGTTGTCTTCCGCCGGCAATTTCTTGAAGCTCTCGGGCAGCGTACCAGCCGCCGACCAGGTCCCCTTGATGTCGGCCGTCTTCAACCAGGTGTCATTGTTCCGAAGGTAGTACGTCTTGGTGGGTTCGTGCTGGAAGAGATCCCAGTTCGTGTTGACCGCGTACGTCAGATCGTTGCCCATGATCGGGCTCCAGATCGGTTCACCGTCGAGATTCACGATCACCGCGGGCGTCTTACTGAAGAAGATGCCGGGGGGATCGGCCTTGATACCCTCGACGTTCTTCGGCACGATCTGACTCTTGTCGATATTGGCCAGGACACGGTCCAGCGCGATCACACGGTCCTCCAGTGGGATCGTCTTGTCGATGACGGCGGTCACTTCCCGCACCTGCTCTTTCTGCAGGGTCTGAAAGTTGGCTTCGACGATCTTCAGGTTCTTCAGGTTGACCAGGCGCTCCTCGAGCGACACGTCGGTAAGGGCCTCGACCTTGATCGTGCCGATCGAAGGCTTGTCACCAGCCTTTGGGCGATAAGACACCGCGCTGAACGCAACGATGTTTTTCTGCCCTTCCCAGCTGGCGACCTGCGGCTGATAAAGGAGAATGTTGCCACCGCTCGGCAGGTCGTACGCGCGCGGCCAGCCTCCGTCGATCGGCGCCGTTGCGGCCGTCGCCACCGTCGTCTGCGACGGCTTTGCTCCAGTGGGTGGGACTCCCTTCGCCGGGGGCTTGGCCGACGGATCGGCCTGTTTCGTCACAGTCTGAGTCTGAAGGGGCACGGCTATCAGCGTGGGCGCTGACGTTTGCGCCAGCAAGCTCAGCGCTGCAAGGGTGGCCACCATTCGATGCGAACGTTTCTGACGATTCATGACGCTCAATCCTTTCCTCTAACCCGCCTGCTTGAGTGCACTCATTTCGTGCGATCGACCGACAGCCAGGCGCGCGCATTGGCGGCGCCCTCCTCGGGGAAGAACTCAACCGGGGCTCTTCGCAAGTCCGCCGCCGCGAACATCAGCGCTTCACTGCGCCATCGTTCGTGTCCGACAATCGCAATCCGCTCGATGCTCTCGCCGTGCTTCACGTAGAACGTCAGGTCGTTCCAGTCTGCGTGCGGCTCCCATCCCTCAAACCCGTCGAGAACGAACAGCAGCCTCACCGGACCGATGCGGCCGATCTCGCCGGCCAGCACGTCCTGACATCGATCGAGATCCGGCTTCCGCAAGGTTCCGCGAACATCCAGGCGGTAGACGTTATCTCCCTCGTGGTGCAGCGCGATTGGCATGGTCGGCCTTCGTCGACTTCGATTGCCCGGGGATTCACGGCTGCCGTCGGCTGGCCTACGCCCGACGATCGTACATAGAAATCGTGCGTGCGCCTCACTTTTTGCAAAGCAGGGAACGTGCCGGCTCAGCGATGCGTGGGTCACGCCCCGAACTGGCGAGTCTGGACCGGCTGACTGAGATCAACGACGAGCCACTGACCTGGCGGTCATGCGCAGTCCCCCCAGTCTACCGGAGTCCCTCCGAAATGCCGGATGGCGCGACAGCTGTCTGACGTCTGTTGCGGGCCCAAAACGGCACGGAGACCGGCTTGACAATTGCACATCGCACCAGACAAGCCGGAGAGTGGGTGGCCACCTACGCCAAAACCAAAGCCGAGCGGCAAAGCCGCGAGGTACAGGTCGCGGGGGTGGGGCCCCCGCGACAACATTAATAAGGAGGACTCATGCGGAAGAAACTCGTCATCGCAGTGCTCGCTCTCATCCTGGTTCCCGTGCTGGCCATTGCTCAGAAGGTCAGTTACGACTTCGATAAGGCCGCCAACTTTATTGCGTTCAAAACCTACGCAATGAAGGATGGGACAAAAGTCGGGCAGCCTCTAATCGACGACCGCATTGTTGCAGCGATTGACACGGAGCTGGGCGCCAAAGGCCTGACGAAGTCGGAATCGAGTCCCGATCTCTTTGTCGTTTACCACGTGGCGTTCGACAAGGAGAAGGATATTTCAACCTTCAGCAGCGGCTATGGCGGCGGCTACGGCCCTTACGGTTGGGGCTGGGGCGGCGGCTGGGGCCCGACCACGACCAGTACCACGGTTCGCAACATCCTCGTCGGCACCCTCGTGATTGACATGGCCGACGCCAAGAAAGGGCAGCTTGCCTGGCGTGGAATGGGCGTCAAGGAAGTCAACACGCAGGCGAGCCCTGAGAAGCGCGACAAGAGCATTACCGAAGCTGTGAAGAAGATCTTCAAGAACTATCCGCCGAAGCAGAAGACGTAGAAAACTGAAAACTGAAAACTGAAAACTGAAAACTGAGAACTGTAGGAGCGTCACTGTGGTTCGAACAACGATGGTCGTGCTCGTGCTGCTGACCGCGGGCGTTGGGGCAGTGCAAGCGGAAGGCCCGCAGTCCAGCAAACCAACTTCCCAGGCCGTCAAGCAGCCCCCTCCGCCGACGCAGGAGGAGGTGCAGACGCTCAATCTTCATGCGTATGCCGAGCTTCTGCGCAGCGACGTCCGGACGCAAAAGGTCGCCATCATCACCGAGGTCATGGGCTTTACGGAGGCCGAAGATGCGGCATTCTGGCCGGTCTATCGCGAATACGACCTCGAGATGGCCAAGCTTGGCGACGAGCGCGTGTCGTTGATCGAGGAGTATGCGAACAACTTCGACAAAATGAACGACGCTATTGCGGACAAGCTGGCCACCAGGGCGCTGGACCTCGAGTCTCGGCGCCAAGCCGTCAAGGCCAAGTGTTACGAGCGGGTCAAGAAGGTTCTGTCGCCGCAGACCGCGCTGCGCTTCCTTCAGGTCGAGCACCAGTTGCAGTTGGTCATCGATCTCCAGATCTCGGCTTCGCTTCCCATAGCGGCCAAGTAAGGTCAAGGGTCAAAGGTCAAAGGTCAAAGGGCAAGGGTTAAAGACAATATGCCGACCAATCGAAGCATTCACTGGATAACCGCGGGGCTCGTGCTGGCAGCCGGCGTATCGCTTTCGGCGGACCGGGTTCGACTGCGATCGGGCAAGACGATTGAAGGAACCTTCATTGGGGCCGACAGCAAAGCTGTCCGAGTGCTGCTCGACAACGGGCAGGTTTCCCAGGTTGCCATCGAGGATGCAGTTGCTGTCGAGTTCTCGGCGCGAAAGCCAGCCCCTGCCGCGGCGCCGGCCAAACCAGCCCCTGCTGCGGCGCCGGCCAACCCAGCCCCTGCCGCGGCGCCTAAGCCGGTGACCGTCCCGGCCGGTACCACCGTCAACGTCCGCCTGACACAAGCCATCGATGTGGACACGTCGCAGGCCGGCATGACATTCAAGGCCATCGTGGACGATCCGGTGATGATCGGTGGGTCGACCGTCATTCCACGCAACGCGTCAGCGGTCCTGCAGGCCGTCCACGTCGAGCAGTCTGGAAAGACCAAAGGCAGCGACAAAATCTCGTTGAAGCTGAACTCCATTGGATTTGGAGGCCGGGTGTACCAGGTCACCAGCGCCTACGTTCAGGAAAAAGGCAAAGGTGAAGGCAAACGCACCGCTCGCAAGGTCGGTGGCGGGGCAGGACTGGGCGCCATCGTTGGTGGTATTGCGGGAGGCGGTTCAGGCGCGGCGATCGGCGCAGCCGTTGGCGGCGCAACGGGCGCCGTGGTCGCGGCGAGCGGCGAGGAGCACCTCCAACTGCCGGCCGAAACGCGACTTCAGTTTCAATTGAATGCGGCCGTGAATATTCAACCGTGACGTGTCGCTTGACCGCCGTGAAGGCAGCGACCTACGCGCTCGTCGGTGCCGGCATCGGACGCCGAAGTCCCAGTTTGGTCATGCGCGTTTCGAGCGTGGTGGGCTGAAGCCCGAGCCGGTCCGCCGCGCCACCCAGTCCCCGAATCCGCCAGCCAACGCTCTCGAGCACCCTGCGGATATGCTGCGTTTGCACGTCGACCAGCTTTTCACTGCGTCGCCCAGAACCCGTCGATGCTGTGACGGGCACCGGAATCGTCAGCCGCGGGCCCGCCGCGAGGATCACGGCGCGTTCCACAACATTCCGGAGCTCGCGGATGTTGCCCGGCCAGCCGTAGTGCTGGAGCGCGGCCATGTTCTCCGGCGGAATCGCGTCGATCGGTTTGCCAAACGCCTTTGAGAACTCCTCCACAAACCGCCAGACCAGCAACGGGATGTCTTCGCCGCGCTCCCGGAGCGGCGGCACCTCGATCGGAAACACGTTGAGCCGGTAGTACAGGTCCTCCCGGAACGCTCCCTCGGCAATCCGCTGCATGAGGTTCCGGTGGGTTGCCGCCACGATCCGCGTATCCACCCCAATCGGCCTCGGGCTCCCCAGCCGCTCGATCTGCCGCTCCTCGAGCACGCGCAGCAGCTTGACCTGAATGTCCAGCGGCAGGTCGCCAATCTCGTCGAGAAAGATCGTCGAATGGTCGGCCAGCTCAAAGCGCCCAATCTGCCGGGCGAGTGCCCCCGTGAAGGCCCCTTTCTCGCGGCCGAACAACTCGCTCTCCATGAGCGTGGCGGGAATCGCCGAGCAGTTCACGCGCACCATGGCGCGGGCTCGCCGAGCGCTCAACTGGTGAATCTGCGTGGCGAACAGCTCTTTGCCGGTTCCGGTCTCCCCGAGCAACAGGACGGTCGAATTGGTGGCCGCCACCTGCTCGATCTGGGTCAGGACACGGCGCACCGCCTCGCTTCGCCCCACGACGAGGCTGGGACCACTTTCGCCAAGGTCGGTGTCGGGAAATCTCGGTTCCATGCGCTCCTCCTCCCATCGCTGGGGGTGACCGGCCGACATCCGAGGGGCAATTCCTGTACCGTACCGTACAGGGACCTGGGAACAAGCATTCTGCGGGCGCTCGGTCCCCCGAGGTCACGCTAGAGCGTGGGATGGAGGTGGATGTCCAAAACCAGGCGGGAATTTCGCGATGTCCGGCGTGCTTTCCAGGGCGTCGAGCGGACTTCCTACGATGACTTTGGGCGTCGAAGTCCCAGCTTAGCCAGGCGTGTTTCGAGGGTGGTGGGTCGGAGCCCGAGTCGCTCGGCTGCCCCCCCTGCGCCACGAATTCGCCAGCCGGTGCTCTCGAGCACGCCCCGAATATGTCCCGTCTCGACGTCCGTCAGCTTGTCGCTGCTCGGCCGGGATTGCACGGTTGTCGTGGCCGGTACGGGGATGATCAGCCTGCGGCCCGTCGTGACTATCATGGCGCGTTCCACGACATTCCGTAGCTCGCGGATGTTGCCCGGCCAGCCGTAGTGCTGGAGCGCGGCCATGTTCTCCGGCGGAATTGCGTCGATCGGTTTGCCAAACGCCTTTGAGAACTCCTCCACAAACCGCCAGACCAGCAACGGGATGTCTTCGCCGCGCTCCCGCAGCGGCGGCACCTCGATCGGAAACACGTTGAGCCGGTAGTACAGGTCCTCCCGGAACGCTCCCTCGGCAATCCGCTGCACGAGGTTCCGGTGGGTCGCCGCCACGATCCGCGTATCCACCCCAATCGGCTTCGGGCTCCCCAGCCGCTCGATCTGCCGCTCCTCGAGCACGCGCAGCAGCTTGACCTGAATGTCCAGCGGCAGGTCGCCAATCTCGTCGAGAAAGATCGTCGAATGGTCGGCCAGCTCAAAGCGCCCAATCTGCCGGGCGAGTGCCCCCGTGAAGGCCCCTTTCTCGCGGCCGAACAACTCGCTCTCCATGAGCGTGGCGGGAATCGCCGAGCAGTTCACGCGCACCATGGCGCGGGCTCGCCGAGCGCTCAACTGGTGAATCTGCGTGGCGAACAGCTCTTTGCCGGTCCCGGTCTCCCCGAGCAACAGGACGGTCGAATTGGTGGCCGCCACCTGCTCGATCTGGGTCAGGACACGGCGCACCGCCTCGCTTCGCCCAATAACGGCACCGGCGGTCCCTGCCCGTTCGCGTACTTCCGTTCGGAGGTACACGTTTTCGGCCTGCAGCTGGTCGCGCAGCCGCTTCACTTCCTCGAACGCTTGATGCAGGGCTTCGTCGCTCTCGCGTCGCGCCAGGACATTGGCGAACACTGTGGCGAACGCGCGCAGCCGGTGTACCTCCTCGGGAGGCCAGCGACGTTCCTCTCGCAACGTGTTGAAGCCTACGGCGCCCACGAATCCGGCCAGCCACCGAGAGCGGCACCGCAAGCGACGACCGAATGCCCAGCGAGCGGAAACTCTCCCGGTCTATCGGGTTGGGGATGTCGTCCGCGACGGAGAAGCTGAGCACTTGACCGGAACGCAAGGTTTCGAGGGTCCAGGGAAAACGGTCAGCGGCGGCAACTGGTGCCGCCGTGGAGGGGAACCCAGGCCGCACCCACCCCACCGGATCGGCCAACGCCCCATCTGGCAAAACCCGGAAGAAAGTGCAGCGATCGAGCTGGAGCGCTTCACCAATTCGACGGAGGGCAGTGGAGATCGCCTCATCGATCTGGTCGGCTGGCAGGTTGATGAACTGGACCGACAACTCTGCGACGAGGCGCTGGAAGTCGAGCTCTTCCCCGAGCGCAGCGCGGTTCACCTGCTCGAGCTCGACGCGCGCGGAAATATCTACGACGGACGCCACGACGAATACGCCCCGCTCGGTTTCGATCGGATTGAGTCCAATCTCTACCGGAAATTCCGAGCCGTCGCGACGACGACCGAACAGCGGGCGCCCGACCCCCATAGGGCGTTCCGTCGCATCCAGCATGAACGCGTGACGGTGTACGACGTGCGCCGCCCGCTGGGCCTCGGGCAGCAGGCTGTCCACGACCTGTCCGATGAGTTCTTCTCGAACATAACCAAAGTCCCGTTCGAGCTGCTGGTTGACGAGAACAATCCTTCCGTCAACAGCGACGATCAGCACTCCGTTTGGTGCCGACTCGATGGCGAGGCGCAAAACGGCTTCGGACGTGGCATCCAGCCGCGTCAACTCGTCGCTCAAACGGGCGTGTCCGGTCTTCCGGTCCATAGGTTCCGGGGATCTGGAGTTCGTTCTTTCAAGACGGCGACAACCGACCGCGAACACGGTCGCCAAGCCACACGGTTGCCGGGCAACTCCGGGGAATCCAACCATCCTCCGATGTGTCGGAGGGCTTCCGAAATACCGGAGGCTGGGGCGAATAAGATACCCCTAACACCACCAGGATTCAAATTTAGTTAAATCAATGGGTTAGTCCAATCCCACACGTCCGGCCCGTCCTGGCACGCCGAGTGCTCTTGACGACAGCAGCCAAGGTCTACACCGTGTTGATCGTTGGGTCCAGGTCGGATTGTCAGGTCATCACCATGTTGGAGGCGCTGTGACGCGAACCAGTCGCGCGAAGCCCGGGACCGCCACTCGCGTGCTTGGCGGACTTGCCGTGGTGGTTCTCTCGCTGGCAATACCTCGAAGCGCGCACGCCTCGTTGATGTCTCCCGAGGTGGAGGACAAGCTGGCCTCATTCCTGGCCATCTTCATCCTGTTTTTCGTCCCCATCGTACTGATCGTTCTGTTCTGGATGGTGCACGTCCTCCCGGAGAAGATTGCTCACAAACGGCACCATCCGCAGTTCGAGGCTATCCGGACGTTGTGCCTGCTGTCGCTTGTGTTCGGAGGACTGCTCTGGCCGTTTGCCTGGCTCTGGGCGTACTCGAAGCCGGTCTTTTACAAAATGGCCTACGGAACCGATACGCATCCGGACGCTGACGCACACAAGGACGAGTATCCCGGGCTCGCGCCCGAACCCGCAGGTGCGACTGCGAGTCTTCGCGCGAGGCTGGCGCGGCTCGAGGAGCGGGGCGTCTCGGCATCTGAGCTTAAGGCTCTACGCGCCGACGTCGAGGCGCTCGAAGCAAAGTTTGCGATTGACGAGGCCCGTTAGATGGAAGTCCTGCTGCTCGGCATTTACGCGTTCTTTGTCTGGTTGATCTTCATCAAGCTGAAGCTGCTGCCCTGGACCACGCCTTGGAAGGTTGCCGTGGCGATCTTCCCCATTGTTGCGATCGCAGCGATGCTTCTCTTGTTGAATATCTTTGCACCGACAACGAGCGACGTCCGGGTCATCAAATATGTCGTGCCCATCGTGTCACAGGTCAGGGGTCGTGTCGTCGAAGTTCCAGTGGAAAACAATCGACCCGTGAAAAGGAACGACGTGCTGTTCCGTGTCGATCCAACCCCCTATCAGAACGAGGTTGCCTCACTCGAAGCACAGCTGGCATCCGAGGAGGCGAAGGTCGGCGCGGATCGGGCCCGGCTCGCCGAGGTGCGGGCCAAGCTGACCGACGCCCAATCAACCGAGCGGCAGTTGCGCGAGCAGCTGAATCAGGCCACGGCACAAGTGGGGTCGCTTTCGGCGTCGCTCGAGCTGGCGCGAAAGCGGGTCGCGCAGAACACCGAGCTGGTCGCTGCCGGCGCCGGCAATCGTTTCGATCTCGAGCAGGCCCAGACGAACGTGAACGAGCTGACGGCGCAACTTGCGGCAGCACGTGCGGCCGAACAACAAATCCGCGAAAAGCTGTCAGGACGTGTGAACGGAGACCTCGCGACGGTCGCAGAAGTCAAAGCGCAAATTGCGACAGCACAGGCGCAGGTCGAGGTCGCACAAGCGCAGGTCGAGACGACGCGCGCTCAACTCGAGAACGCCCGATGGGACCTGGACCAAACGACAGTTGTTGCCCCGGGAAACGGCACGATGCTGAACGTGATGCTCCGACCTGGCTTCTTCGTGGCAGGTTTGCCGTTCAACGAAGTCATGACCTTCGTGGACGACGAGTATCAGATTTTTGCGCTGTTCGGCCAGAACGAGTTGCACCAGGTGGTGCCGGGGAACGAGGCGGAGATCACGTTGGACACGTACCCGGGGCGCGTCATCAAAGCTCACGTGGACTCGGTGTTCTGGGCTCAAGCGCAAGGACAGGCCGAGGCGTCAGGCGACCTCCCGCGGACGGTCTTTACCGCGCCTCCCGGCCGATTTCCGGTGAAGCTCGTGGTCGGCGATCACGATCGCGCACTCTTTCTCGCGGCAGGGGCCCGTGGATCCGCCGCGATTTACACGGAACATCTGACGCTCGTGCACATCATTCGAAAGGTGCTCCTGCGCGTGGCCTCGAACCTCGACTACATCATCATCAAGCACAGCATCAGCCTGGGGCATTGATGGCACTCGTGATGACTCACCGGCCTCATCCTGACCAGAGCTCGCGAGCCACACGCACGCTGGCGACCCCATTTGTGGCGGTCATGCTGCTGATGGCGACGGGGTGCGTCTTGAAGGACCCTCCCGACGCCCAAACGATCAAAGCTCAGGGGATGCCCGAGGTGACGCTGCCCGGCCAGTGGACCGCTGCTGGCGCCGGTACAGGCGGTGTGGCTAACAACTGGCTTTCCAGCTTTCGCGACGATCAGCTGAGTCATGCTGTCTCCGAGGCGCTCGCCTACAATGCAGACCTGCGCGTGAGTGCCGCGCGCGTCGAACAGGCGTTGCTCTACGCGAAACTCGCGGGAGCGAAACTGTATCCGTCGGTCGACCTCCTCGCTCGCGGGGGTGGCAAGATGTCGGGCGACGGCTCGGGCCTGCAGGGTGCGGTTCTCACCGTCGGATGGGAGATCGACATCTGGGGTCGAGTGCGGTATGGCCGCGCTGCAGCGGCCGCCGATGCCGCGTCCGCCCAGGTCGATTTCGAGTACGCCCGCCAATCTCTGGCGTCGCTCGTGGCCAAGAGCTGGTTTTTGGCCACCGAGGCGGGACTGCAGGCGGAGGTGGCTCGCGCCACCATTCGAGATGGCGACGAGCTGGTGCGCCTGGCCGAGGCACGATCGAAAGTCGGTGTCGGCAACGATGAGGATATCTTTGTTGCGCGCGCGTCAGTCGGCATTTCCCGCGATTCGGTGCGACAGATTGAGCTGGGACGTGAGCAGGCCGTTCGCGCACTCGAGCTCCTGCTTGGCCGATATCCCGCCGCTGCGGCCGACATCAGACCGCAACTGCCTGGGCAGCCTGACGCTGTGCCAACGGGGCTCCCATCCGAGCTCCTCGAGCGGCGACCGGATGTGATTGCCGCCGAACGACGTGTTGCTGCGGCATTCAACCGGGTCCATGAGGCGAAGGCGGCCCGTCTGCCGGTCATCGCGCTCACGACCGGCGTCAGCTCGATCTCGAGCGACCTGTTCGAGCTGCAGAGTCACGACAACCCCATCTGGAACTTTGGCGCAAATCTGGTCGCGCCCATTTTCAAGGGCGGTGCGCTCAAAACGCAGGTCGAGATTCGGACGGCGGAGCAGAAACAATCCGTGGCCGCCTACGCGGCCGTCGGCCTGCGAGCCTTCAGCGAAGTCGAGAACGCACTCTCAGCTGAGATTGCCGCCCGGGAACGCGAGCAAATCCTCGTCCAAGCGCTCGCTGACAATCAGCGCGCGCTCGACGTGGTGCGAACGCAGTTCAAGGTCGGCAGCACCGACTTGCGATTTGTGACGCAGCGTCAGCTCGCGCTGCAGACCACTCAATCGGCCCTCATCCGCATGCAAGCCGAGCAGCGGGTGCAGCGAGTCAACCTCCATCTGGCGCTCGGCGGCAGCTTCGAGCTGCGCCCGGCGACTCCCGAGTAAGAACGCGTAGGCCGATCATCACCTGAACTGGAGCGACACGAGTCTGGGTCGCCCACCAGTTGAGGTGCCGTTCGATTACCTCTTGGATTGGCCGGTATGGGTTCTGAGTTACCGCGCAGGGGACGGGACTTTGTCGGCCGCCGGCACGGGCGCCTGAGGGTTGGCGACGTACATGGTCTGTGACGGCAACGCGATCCCGGTACCGGCCTGGTTGACCACTTCAATCACATTGAAGAGGAGTTTTTCCTGGATTTCGAGGAAGTGCCCCCAATCCCGAGCGAAGAGATACGCGAAAATCTCCACATCGAGCGAAGACGGTCCGAGCCGGAAAAATCGCACGCGTGCCGACTCGCGGTCGACCAGCGGATGATCGGACAGCAATCGTTGGATGCCCCCAACCACCTCACGCAGCTGTTCGGGCGTCGTCTCGTACCGAAGTCCGACGATCGGATGAAACCAGAATTTGTCGCGTTCCGAGAACGTCTCGAGGCTCATGTTGGCGATCTGACCGTTCGGAATGCTGACCACCGTGCGATCGAGCGTGCGAATGCGCGTCGACCGCAAGCCCACGTGGTCCACTGTGCCAACGATGTCTCCCAGTTTCAGGGAGTCTCCGACGCGCACCGCCTGATCGAAAATCAGCGAGGCCCCGGCGATGACGTTCTCGAGCGTCTTTTGGGCGGCAAGCGCAACGGCAATACCTCCGACACCGAGGCCAGCCAGCGCTGGAGTCGCATCGACGCTGAAATAGCGAAGTAACGCGATTCCGCCCCCGAACACCACGAGCAGATCCACACCCCAGCGCCCAAGACGCAGCAACGATGCGGCCGCAGACACGTTGGTGCGTGGGAAGCGCCGGTGGATGTACCGTTCCACCTCCGCGTTCACGAGAATCAGCAGCCATACCACACCGGTGATCGTGATGAGGCTTGCCAGGTTGGTCCAGAACTGGCGCGCCAGCAGCGGAAGAGGCACGCGGTACACGAGCCAGCGAATTGCCAGGGCCAGCAGGAGCAGCCGGGCCGGCGGAGGCAGGAAATCACGCCGGAAAAGATCGGACTGCTTGAACAGGCGGCCCCATAGGAGCCCGATCAATGGTGTAAGAATCCGGTTCAGCAAATGGGTCAACAGGTAGAACACCGGCAGACCGAGAAGCACGGCGAACCACTCGACCAGACGGATGCCTCCGACCCGGATGCCCGTCAGGAACCGAGGAAGGAACGTCCCGGCCCATTCGACAGCGATCTCCTCGTACAGAACGGGAATGGATTCGAGCGTCGTGCTCGAGAACAGCCAGACCGGCTCTGCGCCCTCGCGTGCCACTTTCGCAACATAGAGGTCCACATTGCCCCGCGCGCTGGGGATCGTGCCCACGAGCTCGTGTTGTGGGATCACGCCCGATCCCTCGGGTGAGTCGCTGAGCTGTGGGAGCCGTGCCGGCAGGCGCGTGTCGAGTACCACGAACAGCTGGCGCGCAAGATCGACTGCATCCTCGCCCACCAGTCGGGTATTCAGGGTACTGAAGGGCGACATTGTGATCGCCTCTGCGCGCCGCGCTGAGGAAGCCGAGAACCGTCCCGCGCGGTGTGCTGCGACCCAGCGGATCCTGAGGCGCTCGAGCTTGCGTGGACGTCGGAGCCGGCGGCGCGCTCGGCACGGGCTGAGCCCCCACGGCCGTTACCGCCAGGACCGACATCAGCAGACACACACCGATCAGGACAAACTCGCCGCCTAATGCGAATTTCTTGCGCATCGGTCTTCTTCGATGCGAACCGCGTGCCGGTCCGATCGGCCGCCGCCCGGGTCCGCGCGTTGGGTTCCCCCTGCTGACGCTCGTGGTAGCCCCGGAATTCCGGAGTACATCCGAGATATCGGACCCCAACGATCAGTGAGGGGTTGGTCCCTAGCCAACAACAGGCCCGCAAAGGCTCAGGTCCGCAACCTCTTAGCTGATTGTTGGACGGTTCGACGACCGGTGGCAAGGACGCTGCAGCCCACCGAATCGGGGTGGCAGCTCACATGACACCCGCGCTTCGACTGACGCGATCGTGCAGAGGTCGAGGGAGTGAAGATGAATCGACGCGTGCGATGCCTGCTGAGCCTGGTGGTTTTGTTCTTCACATTCTTGACGCCGACAACCGGACGAGCTCAGGACGGGGCGCAGGAGAAGCCCCAGGAAAAACCCGAGGAGCGCCCCACCGGCCTGCCTTCACGCGTGGACTGGACCTTTAATTTCGATGCAGGGTGGGGTTCATTCGGATTTGCGAATTCGTTGTTCGACAACCCTAGGGAACTGGGCGTCGTCGAGAACCTCAGCGATCAGTGGTTCGAGGGCTACGTCAAGCCCGCGTTGTCGGCAAGCTACAGAACGGCCAATTCCAGCGAGATTTACGGCAAGCTCAGCGCCGCCGGCGAGCGGACGTATGGCTCCGTACCGGCGGACTTCGGGCAAGACATCTCGTCGTTCCAAGCCGAGGATCTCTCGATCGGGTGGCGATCCGGCAAGGCGTTGGGCAACAGCGAGAACGTGCTGGACCTCACCGTCGGACGAACGCAGTACCAACTCGGCCATGGGTTTCTGTTGTTCGATGGTGCGGCAGAGGGTGGAAGTCGCGGCGGGTACTGGACCAACGCGCGCAGGGCGTTTCAGTTTGCAGCCATCGGTCGCCTCAAGCCCGGACCTCACACCGTCGAGGCGTTCTACCTCGACAAGGATGAGCTCGAGGAAAGTGACAGCGGAAGCCGGCTGTGGGGCGCCAACTACGAGTTCAGTCTCGGCGAACACACGACGCTCGGCGCCACCTACCTGAAGTGGTTCGCCGACCGAGAGCTCAGGCCGGGCCGCGACGGCCTGGATGTCTTCAACGTGCGGGCGTACACCGCCCCGCTTGCCGGCGCGCCTGATCTCTCTTTCGAGCTCGAATACGCTTCGGAACAGAATGGCGAGGCACTTGACTCGAACGCGTGGACGTTTCAGGGAGCGTACGAATTAGGCGAGGTGACGTGGAAGCCGACGCTCTCGTACCGCTACGCGTTCTTTCAGGGAGACGATCCGGCCACCGCCAGCAACGAAGCCTTCGATCCATTGTTCGTGGGCTTCTCCGACTGGGGCACCTGGTGGCAGGGTGAAATCGCCGGCGAGTACTTCCTGTCCAACTCCAATCTGATCTCACATCTCTTCCGCGCCCACGTGTCACCCAACGACGCCGTTGGCGGGGGATTGCTGGTCTACGCCTTCCGACTCGATCAACCGGGCACGTTTGCGCCGGGTGTGACGGACAACGATGTTGCGTTCGAGACCGATTTGTATGTGGACTGGAAGGTCAACCAGAACTTCACCGTGACCGTTGTCGGGGCGTATGCCGATCCCGGGAAGGCTGTGCAGCAGGCGACCGGTCGCACGAAGAACTTCGCCTACGGGATGCTCTACGTCGCGTACAGCTTCTGACCCGCGGATCACGACGCGAAACGCCTCTTTATCAGGGCGCGACAGATGCGCTGCCCAACCGCTGCACTTTGCCCGCCAGATCATGGGCGAGATGCCGCTGAAGGATAATCCGAGTCTCGGGATTGGCGGTGAGATAACGCTCCAGGGTTCCGGCTTCCCAGCGCACGCTGCGGACCGGCTCGGCTGCCACCGCATCCACGTCGGCCACGGCGCCGCTCAGCAGAAGAGCCGATCCCACGATATCGCCAGCCCTCAGCTCACCGAGAATCCGACCTTCTTTCGTCACCTGCACCTTGCCGCGGACAATGAGCGACATGGCATCCGCAGGCCTGCCGTGCTGAATCAGTTGCTCGCCACGCTCGACCGTGTTCCACGACCCGATGCTCAAGACCTGCAGGATTTTCCGAGGCGAAAGATCCGGAAAGGCGAGCCGACGAACCTCCTCTTCCTCATCGGTCAGCTTCACGGGACGTCGCTCGAGGAAAAGGCGCCAACACTGAAACAAGTTGATCCCGGCAAACAGGACGCTCCAACCGATCGGCGCCCACTGCGGGGTCGGCTGAAGTGCGAAATACGGGATCGCAATCAGGGAAGATGACACGGCGAACAGCCGCAGCCACAGGATGTCGCGGACGCTGTACGCCAGGAGCAGCAGGATGTTGGCGGCGTGAATGAAGAGATTAGCGTTCATCGTGGTTCTCCGTAAAAGTCACAAGAATGATGGGGGAGCCATCGAGAACACCTGCGATCCAGAAACAGGCCCCAATGAGTGAGGTGCGGGCGACCGGATCGAGCACGCGGTCCGGGCGGGGTATTCGAGGACGATCAGCGCTGATCGGTGTCATCCGAACCTGCAGACCGCCTCTGGAGTCGTTTTCAGTTGTCAGCCTGAATTTGACGCTGAGGACGCGGAGAAATCTCGAATGTCACTCCTCTGCGCCCTCAGCGGCCTCTGCGAACTCTGCGTGAGTTCTTTAGAACTGAAAACCACTCATCGCGGACGGCCTGCGGGCGCTCCGCGCTTTTCGTTCACGGCCGCGCCTTTGCCCAACTCGAGCACCTGTTCAGCCGAGGTGGTGGCAAACAGGTGCAGGCTGCGGGCAACGACGCCGGTCCATCCGGTCTGATGGCTGGCCCCCAGACCGGCCCCGTTGTCGCCGTGGAAGTACTCGTAGAAGAGCAGGAGATCCCGCCAATGTGGGTCCTCCTGAAACTTCCGGGCCCCTCCGTACACCGGCCGCCGTCCGTTGCTGTCCTTTACGAAGATGTTGGCCAGTCTGCGCCCGATCTCCTCGGCGACGCCGTACAACGTCATCTGACGTCCGGAGCCCGTGGGACACTCGATTGTGAAGTTGTCGCCGTAGTACGCGTAGTACTGGAGAAGGGCCCGGATGATCAGCGCGTTGACGGGCATCCAGATCGGCCCCCGCCAGTTGGAGTTCCCGCCGAACATTCCTGAATCAGACTCCGCCGGGAGGTACGACACGCTGTAGTCCTGATTACCGGCACGGAACACGTACGGGTGTTTTTCGTGATACCTGGAGATGGAGCGGATCCCGTACAGGCTCAGGAACTCGTCCTCGTCGAGCATCCGGATCAGCACGCGCCGCAGCTTCGTTCTCATTCAGGACTGCGGCGAGCATGCGGTCGTGTTCCCCGCGCTTTTTCGGGTCCTGGATGAACGAGGTCAGCTCCGGCCGTACCTCGAGGAACTGCCGGAGTCGAGGGACAACGTTCCGGATACTTCTTCAGCGAGTTCTCCCTCAAACACCGTGACGGCACAGAGCGGCAGCAGCCCGACCATCGAGCGCACTTTCAGGCGCTCGGCGTGAGCCGTTCGGCAGCCTGAGCACGTCGTAGAAGAACCCGTCCTCCTCGTCCCACATCCCGACGTCCCCGCCGGCATGAACCATCGAGGACGCGATCCAGAGGTAGTGCTCGATGAACTTGAGGCACATGTCGGCGTAAGCAGGCTTCTCCAGTGCGAGCTCCGCCGAGATCTCCATCATGTTCTGGCAGAAGAGCGCCATCCAGGCCGTGCCGTCCGCCTGTTCCAGATACCCGCCTGTCGGCAACGGGGCACTGCGATCGAACACGCCAATATTGTCGAGTCCCAGGAACCCCCCGTCGAATACGTTGTTGCCCGAGCGATCCTTTCGATTGACCCACCAGGTGAAGTTGAGCAGCAGTTTGTGGAAGGCGCGTTCGAGCCACTCGAGGTCTCCCTGACCGCGCCGAGCCTTTTCGAGACGGTAGGTGAAAATCGTCGACCAGGCGTGCACCGGCGGATTGACGTCGCCGAAGTTCCATTCGTAGGCCGGAATCTGCCCGCTCGGGTGCAGATAACGCTCCCGGAGCATCAGGTCGAGCTGCGCCTTGCCGAAATCCTCGTCGACCAGCGTCAGCGGGAGGATGTGAAACGCGAGGTCCCAGGCCGCATACCAGGGGTACTCCCACTTGTCCGGCATCGAGATCACATCCGCATTCAGCATGTGATGCCAGCGATCGTTGCGCGGGGCTTTACGGATGGGGTTGAACGGATCGGACCCGCGCTCCGAAAGCCATCTGTCGACGTCGTAGTTGTAGAACTGCTTCGACCAGAGCATGCCGGCGAGCGCCTGGCGCATCACGTTCGCCGCATCGCGATCGAGCGAAGAGGGGATCACCGTCGCGTAAAATTCGTCGGCTTCGCGCCGCCGATCGGTGATGACAGCTTCAAAGTCGATATCTGCCGGAGGCACGTCCGAGATGCGCAGCCGAAGCACTTCTGATGCTCCGGCGCCGACGGTCAGCGGATAGTGAGCCGCGGCTTTGGTGCCCGTCTTTTCCGGATTCACGGCCGTCTGGCGGCCGCGTACGATGTAGTTGTGAATCCCGTCCTTGACGTAAGGGGTGGGGTTTGGAACGTGGACGAGGTGTTCGGTATTCGTTTCGTTCTCCGTGAACAGCAACGCTTTGGCACCTTCGGCATAGAAAAACCGCTCGCCGAGATCTGCATGCGACGCCGCAATGGCACCGCCGTCGATCTGCTTCAGCACTGGCCGCCGAACATCATCACCCCATGACCACGTGTTGCGAAACCATATCGTCGGCAGAACGTGCAGGGTCGCAGGCTCGGGACCGCGGTTGGTGATGGTGATCTGAATCAGGATGTCCTCGGGGCTTGCCTTCGCGTATTCCACGAAGACATCGAAGTAGCGATCCTGATCGAACACACCAGTGTCGATGAGCTCGTACTCGAGCTCCTGCCGGCCCCGGTTGCGATTGGTCTTGACGAGATCGTCGTACGGATACGCGGCCTGGGGATACTTGTAGAGATATTTCATGTACGAGTGGGTCGGCGTTGAATCGAGGTAGAAGTAATACTCCTTCACGTCCTCGCCGTGGTTCCCCTCGCTGTTCGTGAGGCCGTAGAGACGCTCCTTGAGGATCGGGTCCTTGCCATTCCAGAGCGCCACGGCAAAGCAGAGCAGCTGCTTATCATCCGAGATCCCTGCGAGACCGTCTTCGCCCCAGCGGTAGGCTCGCGAACGCGAGTGGTCGTGGCTGAGGTAGTTCCACGCGTCACCCGACTCGCTGTAGTCCTCGCGGACCGTCCCCCACTGCCGTTCGCTCAGGTAGGGGCCCCACTTCCGCCAGTTCACCTGCGCCTCGCGCGCCTCGCTCAGACGTTGCTGCTCCGCACCCGCTTGTCGCTCTGTTTTTGCCATCGCATCACCGTTGAATGTAGTGGGGCAGATTTTGGTCGCGTTTTCTTTAGGAAAGGTGAGGCCGCCTGGAGCCGGGTCCAAAGAGCAGGACCCGGCCTACGTACGGCAATTTCGCGACGAGGATCACTGCACGGTCGCCCATGAAGCGTCGGGATTGTAAGCCGTCACCGCCCTTGCCTGCTGATCGGTTTCGGGCCCCAGGTCCTTCTCGCGCAGGATGCCGTCTTGATTGACAACGAAGGTCATGACTCCCGTCACGTCGTACTGGGCAGGCCACGCGATGAGCGCGAATCCGCCAGACAACTCGTCTTTTGTCATGTAGTCCTTCGCCCCACCTGTCGCATCCGTCCCCTGCGCGGTCAGTATCCTGAAGTAGTACCCGTGAAAAGGCGAGGGCTGTTGCGGATCCTTGCCGAGCGGCCGGCCCTCGGCCGCCGCTTGTGCTACCAGGTCTCCCAGCGGGCTCCGTTTCTGACCGTGCGAGGCCGGCCAATAGAGTCCGTTTTGCTTGCCCGGATCGCTCCGAAACGTCCGTCGCGTAGAGGCCCGCGGGCTTGCCATCGTGCCCCTGCCGGGCGTAGAGGCGCTGCGCGGCGACGTAGGTGCGGCAGATCCGCATCACGGCCAGCTCGTTGCGTCCGATGCGGCGGGCCAGCACTTCTTCCTTGCCTGCCGCCGAGTCGAATCGCCAGCCGTTCGCGTCTTTCACGAGCGGAATCGGGAATGGCCAGTCCTCGTTGCCGATGACGAGTTCTTTGCTGTTGGCGTCGCGGTCGACTATTCTCCACCTTTCGGCAGCCGCGACCGTGAAGACTTCACGATTCTTGCGAGCCGTCGCCAGATCGGACGAAGAGGCGATCTCCCGTCCATCCGGGCCGAAGATTTCGACCAGTTGGTCCACATTCCCCGCGACGACTGTCGCGGTCAGGACCCGCACCGCTTCCTCAGGGGTCTGAAACGTTCGCTGTGACGGAGTCGGAGGTGCCGCTCGGCACGACAGGGCTGCCACGAGCACCACACACGTCCACGCGATGGTGACCCATCTGGGGCTGAAACGATCGGTCGCTTTTCTCGTTCTTGGGGTACTCACGTTAACACCATCTTCTCAGTCGCGGGCCTTAAAAGGCCCGCGCTACATACGGTTTACCCGCGATCTTCACCGTCGCCGCCCTCCGCCGGAGCGCGAGCTGCCCCTGCTGCTCTTGCCACGTGAACTGGCCGAGCGTTCCGATTTTCCGCTCGAGTAGCCCGAGAACGCATCGGAGCGGGTGCCGCTCCGTTCCTGAGCAGTCCCCCGACTGTAGCCGCGAGCTTCCTCGCTCGTGCCGCGCGAGGACGCGGCCGTCTGCGCCTGGGTCCGCCGCTCGTCACGCTGGGCCTGCGTCTCGGGGCGATTCTCCTGCCGATTCTCCTGCCGATCGGTGCGCTGCTCCTGCGCGTTGCCCGCGCGCTCGCCTCGTTCGTCGACCACGTCCTCTCGGTGATCCTGCCAATCATCGCGCGCATCTTCGCGGTGGTCGTAATAGTCGTCCCACGCATCGTTGTACATGTAGGCCGGGCCCCCATAAAATCCACCGTAGTAATAGTCGTTGTCGACCGCCGCACCAATGGCGATGCCCGCGGTAAATCCAATCAGGCCCGCAACGGCCGCATCAGTACTGCTGGAGCTTTCCTGCTGGACGACAACTGTGGACGAGGTGGGCTGGGTGTAAACGACCTGTGGGTTATATTGCGGAACGTAGACAACTTGCGGATTGGCCGGCTCGATGACGATGACTTCCTGGCCACTGGACGTGGTCCTTGTCTCGACCTCCTGCTGCGGTGTGGTCTTCAACGACCCGGCAGCCTGGGCCTTCGTCCTCAGACGCTGAACGCTGGCGAACACCGCGTTCCGATCGGCCGCAAACGCTTGTCCGAGCCGGGTCGTCCAATCCAGTTGCTCCGCCATGTAGCCCACCACCTGCGGGAAGAGGACGAGCGCCACGAAGCTCGGTTCGAAGCCCGATTTCACCGCGGCATCCTGAAGCTCGCTCCCTTTCAGCGCCTGGTTGCTGGCCAACCACTCGTTGAGGGCGCCAACCTTGCCAGGGTTCGCCGCGCAGAGCAGCATCTGTGCGAGAAGTTGATCGGGATACAGGGCGACCGGTGCCAGCAGGCGATCGAGCGCGTCTGGCGTCTGCGCTGACTTGGCTGACTTTGCACCGGCCCCTTGAGATGCAGACTGTGCGAGCACTGACGCTTTCCCTGAGAGTAACAGGCCAAAAGCAACCAGTGCCAGCGCGGCGTTGACGGTCACGATGGCGATGACGAATTTCTTCATAAGATGCCGCCTCTTCCTCCTAAAAGCAATCCACGCACCGAACCCCGTGGCTGAGACGGTGACGCAAGAAGTCGTGCAAATCGAACAACTTGACGGTCATGTCGCAGGTCTCTTGCATCCGGGACCGATGAGATCGACTCCATTGGGCCGGAGGTCCTCCGAACTTCCGGACTCAGCTTCACAAGTCGAGGCCTGGCCGGTCGATGGAGGGAACACGAGAGTTCTGTCAGCCAGACCCTCGTGTCGATTCTGAAAGGGCGAGATACGGTGACCTGAGCCGAGACTTCCAGCCTCTCAGTAGCGCTCCTTCACGAACCGCCGCCGCGCGATCGCGGCGTCGTCATCGTACGCGTCCTTTGTCGATCGGCCTGGAAGCTTCACCTTCTCTTGAGGCAGTTTCTTGTACGGAACGGTCGAGAGCAGATGGGAGATGGTATTGAGGCGGGCCGTACGTTTGTTGTCCGACCGCACGATGTACCACGGTGCGATGCGTGTGTCGGTGTTCTTCAGCATCACGTCGCGCGCACGGGAATATTCGTACCAACGCTTCCGGGACGGCAGATCCATCGGGCTCAGCTTCCACTGGCGTAGCGGATCCTTGATGCGGGCTTCGAACCGGCGCTTCTGTTCGTCGTTGCCCACCTCCATCCAAATCTTGATGAGGGTCGTGCCACCCTCGACGAGATATTTCTCGATCTGGGGACACAGGTCCAGAAACCGTTTGTGCTGTTTGGGCGTGCAAAAGCCCATCACGTACTCGACGCCGGCGCGGTTGTACCAGCTCCGATCGAAGATGACGACCTCGCCCGCTGACGGGAACTGCTGCAGGTACCGCTGGAAGAATATCTGCGACTTCTCGCGCTCGGAGGGCGCCGGCAAGGCGACGACCCTGAACACCCTCGGGCTGAGACGTTCGGTGATCGCGCGAATTGTCCCCCCCTTGCCGGCGCCGTCACGCCCCTCGAGCACGATGACGACACGCAGCCCCTTCTCCTTGACCCACCGCTGAAGATGGCACAGCTGCACTTGCAGTTTGTTCAGCTCTTTTTGGTACTTCTTTCGCTTCATCTCGTACGCTTCCCTTCGGCGCCAGCGGAGACGAGGGTCGCTTGCGGTGACCTCAGAATCATCGCGCAAGGTTCTCCTGGCGGACCTCCGCCACGTAATCAAGGCCGCGCGTGGTCGTCACAAATTCGAATCGCACGAGCGGTGGCTCCTGGGCCAACTCCAGGACGGCGAGGAGCGAGGTGAAACCCGCCGAACGGACGTGCCGCCGCGCGTCTTCTTCGGTCGCCCATTCTTCTTTGTAGTGCACGCTCGGAGTCACATCGGCCCAGACCGAACAGCCGAGACAGCCGGGCTCCAGCTGCGTGCTGCCCATCAAGTAGCGCAGTGCGGTGAGAATGCCCTGGACATCGCCCGCTGACACCGTAAGCGACACGGTCAGGCGTACCATACCGGGAGGTTCTAGCACGCCGTGTTCCAGATCGTGGCGCACGAGACCATCTGGTATTTCACTGTCAGATCAGCACTTCGCGACGATGCACCAGGCCGGCTGAAAAGTTGGCCCACGCTATTGCAGAGGTTTCCCCCGAGATGCCGGAGATTTCTCATGCACGGTTCGCAGTCGCGATCCCTCATGGATGGGGCGCCTCAGCCCGAGCTTCGCCATGCGGGTCTCGAGCGTCGTTGGCTTCAACCCAAGCCGTTCGGCCGCCCCGCCCACGCCTCGAATCCTCCAGCCTGTATTCTCCAGCACTCCGCGGATATGCTCCTTTTCCACGTCGACGAGCGTGGGCAGATGCCTGGCCGGCGAGGGCGAGGTTTTCGGCAGTGTGATGGTGAGGTGAGAAGTTGTGGCTCCGATCATGGCGCGCTCGACGACGTTGCGCAGTTCGCGAATGTTGCCGGGCCACGAATACTGCTGGAGCGCGGCGAGGCTGTCTTTATCGATCGACTCGATAGGCCTGCCGAACCAGTTCGAGAACTCATGCACGAATCGCCAGACCAGTAACGGAATATCTTCCGTCCGCTCTCGCAGGGGCGGCACGTGGATTGGAAACTCGCTTAACCGACCGTAGAAATCTTCCCGAAGCGCTCCCTCCGCAATCCGCTGCTCGAGATTCCAGCCGAGTCGCGACGATGATTCGGACATCAACGGTGATAGGGCGCTGGCCGCCCAACCGTTCCATCTGGTGCTCCTCGAGGACTCGCAGTAACTTCACCTGCACCTCGAGCGGAAGGTCTGCTACTTCGTCGAGAAAGATCGTGGAGTGGTTGGCCAGCTCGAATCGGCCAACCCGCCGCGACAAGACCCCTGTGAACGCACCCTTCTCACGCCCGAACAGCTCACTTTCGATGAGTGTGGTGGGAATGGCCCCGCAGTTCACCCGTACCATGGCACGGTCGCGTCGCGAGCTGAGCTCGTGGATCTGTGTCGCAATCAGCTCCTTGCCCGTTCCGCTCTCCCCCAGGAGCAGCACGGTCGAGTCCGTCGAGGCAACCTGCTGGACCCGCTCCAACATTCGCCGGGCCACTGGGCTCCGACCCAGGATCAGCGGCGGCCACACCTGTTCCCGCGCATCTAATCGCAGGGCGACGTTCTCCGATTGGAGCGCGTCCTTCAAGCGCTCGACCTCCGCCAGCGCTCCCCGAAGCGCCTCCCCATGCTGTTGCCGCGCTTGGACCTGGCAGAACACGTTCGCGACCACCTGGAGCCGCTGGACGATTTCAGGTGACCACCGCCTCTCGGCGCGCACCACATCGAACTCGATGGCGCCAGCGACCCGACCAGCGACCAACAATGGAAACCTCAGCCCCGATCGCGTGTTGAACGCCAGGCAGCTCTGACGGTCGGTCTCATTGGGGATGTCGGCGATCGTCGAAAAAGACACAGCCTCACCCGCGAGGGCGCGTTCGGTCATCCAGGGGAACTGTTTCGTGGCTTGGACGGACGCAACCATGCAGGGAACGCCGGCAGCCGCCCAGTTTTCAGTGTGGACGGCCGCACCACCCGCGATCCTGACGAATATGCCCCGGTCGAGATCGAGCAGCTCGCAGATTCGCTGCAGTGCGTTGCGGATGGCTTTGTCGATCTGATCCGGTTCGAGGCTGATGAATTGACTGGACAGCTCGGCCACCACCCGTTCGAACGCGAGCCGCTCCTCCTGCGCCACGCGATGCTCGTCGAGCTTTCGGCCCATCGTGACCACAACAGAAATCAGGATCAGGACGCCATTCGGCGTCTGAAACGGGTTCAGCGTGATTTCGACCGGAACTCGGGTACCACTTCTGTGTCGGGCGAAACGATCTTCGCCCATGCGTCGAGTTTCCGAAGTGCTCGCGCGGTCGCGCTGGATCGCCTGACACGATTGCGAGAGTTCAGGAACCAGCCGATCCACGGACTCACCGACGAGCTCCGCACGGACGTAACCAAATTGCCGTTCCAGCTCTCGGTTGACGACGACGATTTTCCCGGTTGGGTCGACAATCAGGACGCCGGAAGGCGTCGCCTCGACCGCCAGCTGGAGCCATTCCGCCGTGCCGACGCTGTGAGTTGCCACACGACCTCGCGGGTTACTTGGTCTTGCGAACGCCCGTCAACTGGATCGCCTCCGATCCGTAGTCCTGCACGACGAACGCCCCCTGGTTCAGCGCAACCTTCGCTGCGGGCGCGAGCGTGCCCGAACCGCTTCCCTTGTCATCGACTTCGATGTCAATGACAGCAAAGTCGTAGCCCTCTCGCGGTTTGGCTTCCGGCAGACCTGCACCCAGGAACAGGATCGGCTTGTCGGTCACGATGGTCAGCAGTCGACCGTTACCGGTCGTACGCTCCAAGGTCAGCCGCGTGGGCGTTGCTGCGCCGGCGCCCAACTGCACCGATCCCGTAGGGGCCACGCCAGCAAGCGCCTTGCGCAACCCGACCACACCGCCAGTCTTGAAGGCCGCTGTGAATGTGTCGGCTTCGCTCTGCGGCATCTTCCGGTCGACGGTAATCGTCACGGGCGCGCTCACTGATGCACCGCCCGCCGTCTTGACCGTTGCCGTTGCCGAAAACGTTTCACGACCCGTTTGCCCGGACAGGGTGGATGCGACGGCCAGGACCATGCCCAAAAGACCAGCGCTCGTCATTTGTCGATGTCTCATGGGCTACCTCTCCACACTCCTCTTAACGGCAAGTGCACCAGATGTGCCAAGACGTTTGCACCCACAACATCGCGAGATCGCACGAGAGCCGGACATTGGACGAACTCCGGCCGAACGGTCCACGGCGCACGCCTCCGGCAACGTGGAGCAGCGTCCGGAATATCGGAGGAGGAAGATTGGCGTTCAGCGCCTCCCTGTCGTGGATGGGATTGACCTAATTGGGGAGATTGATCCGGCGACCCGATGGTGCCCTGTGGCACGCGAAGTGCTACCCCGGCTCAGTGGTCAGTGGTCCGTGGTCAGTGGCCGACGGTCAGTTGGCAGTCGGCAGTCGGCAGTCGGCAGTCCGAGATGGATATGCGCAGCACTGCTGGTTTCAGCTTGATGGTCCCCGCGACCGCGCGACGTGTCGATCGCTCGCCGGGATCGAACGCCGGCCGCCTGCTGCTTGCCCTCGTCCTCGTCGGCCTGTGTGCCCATTCGACCGTCGTGACGGGTCAGGTGCCGGAAACAATCCCGGAACCAGCCGAACACCACTTGTCGCAGAAGGCGGTGGAGATTGCGCGACCCTTCGGATTCCCCGTCACCAACTCCATGGTCGTGACGTGGATTGTGGCTGTAGGCCTCGTCATCTTTGCTCAGGCAGCAACACGGAAGATGTCCCAGGTTCCGAGCGGCGCCCAGAATCTGTTCGAGTGGCTCGTGGAGAGCCTGTACGGACTTCTCGAGAGCATCATCGGCCGGCATCTGGTCGAGCGGACGTTCTGGTTCTTTGCGACGACGTTCATTTTCATTCTTGCCGCCAATTTGGCAGGGCTCGTGCCTGGCGTCGGAACGATTGGGTGGGGCCATCAGACGTCTCACGGGTTCACGATCGACCGGCCGTTGTTCCGTGGCGCCAATGCCGATCTCAACCTGACGCTGGCCATGGCCCTCGTCTTTTTCGCGTGCTGGATTGTGTGGGCCCTTCAGGAAACCGGTGTGCGCGGGATAGCCAAGGAGCTCTTTGCGCCAAAGGGAGACACGACCGGTTTTCTGCGAGTCCTCATGATCGTCGTTTTCTTTGCAGCTGGGTGTCTGGAGATCGTGTCGATTCTCTTCCGCCCCATCTCGCTGAGCTTTCGCCTCTACGGCAACGTGTTTGCGGGCGAGAACATGCTCGAGACCATGGCCACGATCGTTCCTGGTCTCGGCTGGCTGCTCCCGATACCGTTCTATTTCATGGAGCTGCTGGTGGGTCTGGTGCAGGCGATGGTCTTCATGCTGTTGACGGCCGTCTTCACACTCCTCATTTGTCATCACGAGGAAGCCGGGCCGTCAGTCGCGCACTGAGCGTCGGGTTCCGGTCGGTCTGCCGCATGCGGCAGCCGCTGAGAAACCAGAAAGGGACAGTACCAATGATCGGAAGTATTCACGTCGGATTAGCAGCACTGGGGGCCGCCATTGGCGTGGGATTGATTGGCGGCTTCGCTTCGAGCGCGGTGGGACGCAATCCCGGCGCGTCCACGAAGATCATGGTCCAGTCGATCCTGTCGATCGCGTTCGCCGAAGCGATTGTGTTCTACGCCCTGTTCCTCGTCCAGTAGGGGGACATCATGCTTGTCGCGCTGCAGGTTGTGGCGGAGGGAGGCGGGCCGCTCGAACAGATCGCGAGTACGTTCGGAGTGGACTGGCCTCATCTGATCGCGCAGATCGTCAGCTTTGGGATTGTGTGCGTGGTTCTGTACGTCCTGGCGTACAAGCCGATCCTCCAGACACTGGAAGCGCGGCGGCAGCAGATTGCGAGCGGTCTGGCCAACGCCGAGAAGATTAAGGCCGAGCTGGCCAGGATCGAAACAGAGCGTCAGCAGGTGCTGATGAAGGCCGATGACGAGGGAAAGCGGCTGATCGAGGAAGCGCGCGCGGCGGCCGCTCGCGTCGGGGCGGAGGAAACACAAAAGGCTGTCCAGGCCGCCGAGCAAATTGTCGTCAGAGCACGAGAGGCCACTGAGAGGGACCGCGCCCAGATGCTTGCGGACGTCAAACACGAGGTCGGCCGGCTCGTCGTACAGACCACGGCAAAGGTCACAGGCAAGGTGTTGACGCCGGAGGATCACCGGCGTCTCGCCGAAGAGACTGCCAGACATCTGGCGCCCTAGAAGGGAATCATGAAATCGACGCGCCGAACCAAACGCGCCGCCAGACAGCTCTTTCGCCTGTGCCTCGTCGATGGGGCAGTGGATGAGGGCCGGGTCCGGTTGGTTGCGCCGCGTCTGGCCCAGTCCACACGTCGCGGAGCCCTCAGGGTCCTGGCGGACTTGCAGAGATTGGTCAAGCTGGATCGCGATCGACATGCAGCAGTGGTCGAGAGCGCGGCACCACTACCCCGTGAACTGCGCGACAGCGTGGAGGCTGGCCTCGTGCGCGCGTATGGGCCCGGGTTGGTCACGTCGTTCGAGCACAAGCCCGAGCTGATCGGGGGAATGCGCGTCAAGGTCGGCAGCGATGTCTATGACGGCAGCGTCAAGGCCAGGCTGGCGGAGCTCGAGGCGCGATTGTGACAAAGGCTTTACCACAGAGGTCACAGAGTAGTTTTGGTTTGGTTTCTCTGTGTCCTCCGTGTCCTCTGTGGTGGTCTGGTGAAAAGCGGTTTGAGGTGAAGACACATGGCTGACCTGGTACAGGAAATCGAAGCCCAAATCGTCGGTGCCAAAGCCGCGACTGCCAAGGCCAGTGTTGGCGTGATTCGCGAGATCGGCGACGGAGTGGCCCGCGTCGAAGGCCTGGCAGACGCCATGCTGAACGAGATGCTCGACTTCGGCCATGGCATTACCGGCCTGGCCCTGAACCTCGACGAAACGGAGGTCGGCGTCATCATTCTCGGCGACTACACGCGCCTCCAGGAAGGGGATGAAGTGCGCGGCACGGGCAAGCTGTTGCAGGTGCCGGTCGGCAAGGGGCTGCTGGGGCGCGTCGTGAATACGCTGGGTGAACCGATCGACGGGAAGGGACCCATCGCCAGCACTGTCGCCTATCCGGTCGAAAAGCTCGCTCCCGGAATCATCCGGCGCCGCCCGGTTGGCCAGCCGGTGCAGACGGGCATCATGCCCATCGACGCGATGATCCCCATCGGCCGCGGTCAACGCGAGCTGATCATTGGTGACCGGTCGACTGGCAAAACCACAATCTGCATCGACACCATCATCAGCCAGGCCCGGCTGAACAAATCGGCCGAAGCCGCTGGCGACACGAGCTATCGACCTCTCTACAGCATCTACGTGGCCATCGGCCAGAAGCAGTCCACCATCGCGCAGATTATCTCGGTCCTCGAGGAGGCCGGCGCGCTGCCGTACAGCGTCATCGTGGCGTCGCCGGCGGCGGATTCCGCCGCCAGTCAATACCTGGCCCCGTTTGCGGGCGCGGCCATCGGCGAATGGTTCATGGATAACGGCATGGACGCTCTGATTGTGTACGACGACCTGTCCAAGCACGCAGTGGCCTATCGCCAGGTCTCGCTCGTGCTCAAACGGCCGTCGGGGCGGGAAGCGTATCCAGGTGACGTGTTCTACCTTCACAGCCGGTTGCTCGAGCGGGCCGCGCGTGTCGGCGAACAGTATGGCAACGGGTCGCTGACCGCGTTGCCGATTATCGAGACCCAGGCTGGAGATGTTTCGGCGTACATCCCGACCAACGTGATCTCTATTACCGACGGGCAGATTTTCCTCGAGACCGATTTGTTCTATCAGGGGGTGCGGCCGGCGATCTCAGTCGGCATCTCGGTTTCGCGCGTGGGTTCGGCGGCGCAGCTCAAAGCCATGAAGCAAGTGGCCGGTCAGCTCAAGGGCGATCTCGCTCAGTTTCGGGAACTCGCGGCATTCGCGCAGTTCGGCTCGGAGTTGGACGCGACGACGCAGGGGAAGATCGACCGCGGCAAGCGCATCGTCGAGCTTTTCAAGCAGCGTCAGTACAGCCCGATTCCCGTCGAGATCCAGGTGGCCGTGATCTGGGCGGTCCAGAACGGGTACATGGACGACGTGCCGGTGGAGCGGATCAAGGAGTTCCAGGCGGGCTGGACGGACTTCCTCACGACGCGAAAAGCGGCCGTGCTCCGACAGGTCGGGGTCGAAAAGGCGCTGAGCAAGGAACTGACGGCCGAGTTGAAGGCTGCCGCCGACCAGTTCAAGCAGACGTGGAAGAAATAGCTGAAGGCTGAGCGAAGCATATGAGCAGTCCCCGCGACCTTCGCAGACGCATCAAGTCGATCGGCGGCACGGCGCAGATTACCAAGGCCATGCAAATGGTCGCGGCCTCGAAAATGCGCAAGGCACAGCAGGCCGCCATCGACACGGCGCCATTTGCGCGTTTGCTGTATCGAATTCAGCGCAACGCGACCACGCGAACCGTTGACTTCACGCACCCGCTGCTCGAGATCCGCGATGTCCGGAGGCGCGCGGTCATCCTGGTTGCAGCCGACAAGGGTCTCTGCGGAGCGCTCAACACCAACGTGTTCCGGCTGGCCACCCAGTTCGATCCTGAGTCAACGATCTTCATCACAGCCGGGAGGAAAGCTGCGCAGTTTGTGGCCCGCTCGCGGCGTCGGCTCGCCGCCGAGTTCGCCTACGGCGATACGCCGACCTTTCCCGAGGCGAGGGCGATTTCCGCGTTTGCCCGCGATCTCTTTTTGAAGGGGGAGGTAGACGAGGTGCGAATCGTCACCACGCGTTTCGTCAACACGCTCACGCAGGAACCCGTCACCATCGAGTTTTTGCCAGTGGGAGAGATCAGAGGTATGAAGGTCGTCGGCGCCGAACCAGAAACGGCCATCGCGGCTGATACGGCCGAAGCCGTATTCGAGCCAAACGCGGAAGCGCTCCTCGGATATCTGCTCGGCCATTATCTCAACATCTACATCTATTACATCCTGCTGAGCGCCAAGGCCAGCGAGCAGAGCGCGCGCATGGTGTCGATGAAAAGCGCGACCGACAGCGCCGAAAGCCTCATCAAAGAGTTGAAGCTCGAGTACAACAAACTCCGGCAGGGCAACATCACGAAGGAACTCCTCGAAATTGCCGGGGGCCAGGCTGGGTGACAACTGAAAACTGAGAACTGAAAACTGCCAGGAAGGCACTATGAACAGCGGTAAGGTCGTGCAGGTTGTGGGTCCCGTCGTCGATGTCGAGTTTCCCGACACGCTCCCACCGATTTTCAACGCGCTGAACGTGGCCTACAAAGTGGGAAGCGAGCCGGTCTCGCTGACGCTCGAGGTGCAGCAGCATCTTGGCGACAGGTGGGTGCGGGCCATCTCGATGTCGGGCACCGAGGGTCTCAAACGCGGGGTCACGGTCACCGACAGCGGTGGACCCATCTCGATGCCGGTCGGCGAGGGGGTCATGGGGCGCGTGTTCGACGTCACCGGTAATACCATCGACGAGCGAGGGCCGGTCAAGGCCGAGAAGCGCTATCCGATCCATCGTCCTCCGCCACCGCTCGTGGACCAGTCGACATCGCCGCAGGTGCTCTCGACCGGCATCAAGGTCATCGATTTGATCTGTCCTTTTCTCAAGGGCGGCAAGGTCGGTGCGTTCGGTGGTGCCGGCGTCGGCAAGACCGTCGTCATCATGGAGCTGATCAACAACATCGCCAAGCTTCATGGCGGCGTGTCCGTGTTTGCTGGCGTCGGGGAGCGGACGCGCGAGGGGAACGATCTCTACCATGAGATGTCCCAGGCTGGGGTCATCAACCAGAAGGACCTGGGGGCGTCAAAAATCGCGCTCGTTTACGGCCAGATGAACGAACCACCCGGAGCGCGCCTGCGTGTTGCGCTCTCTGGGCTGGCGATTACCGAGTACTTCCGCGACGAAAAGAACCAGGACGTGCTGCTCTTCATCGACAACATCTTCCGGTTCTCGCAGGCCGGCTCGGAAGTCTCGGCGCTGCTTGGTCGCACGGCGAGCGCCGTCGGGTACCAGCCGACGCTCGCTGCCGAAATGGGCGTGCTGCAGGAACGGATTACCTCCACCAAGAAAGGCTCAATCACATCGTTCCAGGCGGTGTACGTGCCGGCGGACGATCTGACGGACCCTGCGCCGGCCACCACGTTCGCGCACCTCGATGCGACGATCGTGCTCGAACGGTCGATCGCCGAGCTCGGTATCTACCCGGCCGTGGATCCGCTTGCCTCGACGTCCCGCGCGCTCACGCCGGAGATCGTCGGCGAAGACCATTACGACGTTGCACGGCGGGTGCAGAAAGTGCTCCAGCGTTTCAAGGATCTGCAGGACATCATTGCCATTCTTGGCATGGACGAGCTCTCGCCCGAAGACAAGCTGACCGTGTACCGCGCGCGCAAGATCCAGCGTTTCTTGAGTCAGCCGTTCAGCTCGGCGCAGGTCTTTACGGGCCGCGAAGGGCGTCAGGTGCCGGTCGCCGACACCGTCCGCGGCTTCAAGGAGATTCTCGACGGGAAGCACGACAGCGTGCCCGAAGGCAACTTCTATATGAAGGGCGGGATCGAGGAAATCGCGCAGGGTTGAACGGACAACGCGGACCCTAAAGGGTCCGCGCTACTGAAGCTGAAGGCTGTTTATGGCCGACACGCTTCGACTGGAAATCGTGACGCCGGAGGCGACTGTGTTCTCCGAGGATGTGAACATGGTCACGCTGCCGGTAGTCGAGGGACAAATCGGGATCTATCCCATGCACGTCCGTTTGATCACGCAGATCGTGCCGGGGGAGATCATCGTAACCAGGCGGGCGGCGAGAAGTATCTCGCGGTGGGGGAGGGGCTCGTCGACATCAACCATGACCGTGTGTCTATCGTCACAGACATGGCCATTCCGGCCGAGAACATCGACGAAGCCAAAGCCGCGGAAGCGCGTGAACGCGCGGCTGCCCGACTTCGCGAGAAGATCTCGGACGAGGAAGTTGCGACGGTCAACGCGTCGCTGGCGCGGTCGCTTGCGCAGCTCCATGTGAGAAAGCGTCGCCGAATGTGACCACGTGTGTCCCGCAGGCCCGCTTGGTGCTTCTCGTGACGCTCGTGGTGGCGGTGCTCCAACCGGCACGCGCCGCGAGTCAGTCGAGGCTGCAGGAAGCACGCCCGGCAGGCGGCGCCAGCACTCCAGGATCCGGAGGCGGACGGGGACCCCGCGCCAGTGCTGGTCGGGGGGGAACCCGTTATCTGGATCACGGTGGGGGCTGGACCCTATACCACGCAGTTCCGCGCCGACCGTATCAGCCAACGCGTTCGGGACGTGGTGCGCGATCGCCGCATTCTGGATCCCAGCGTCACGGTGACGGAGGTGGACGGGTCGTCGGAGCTGCGGGTCGGGCAGCGGCTGTTGATGGTCGTGACGCAGCGAGACGCCAGCAACCTGGGCGCCGCGCGACCTGCCATTGCTCAGCGAGTACGCGGGCGAGTTGGAGGCGGCGATCCGCGCCGAACGGCTGCGCTACGCCCCCGCAACCCTGATTCGCTCGGGCGTTTACGGGCTGATTGCCACGCTGGCGTTCGCCGCCGTTCTCTGGCTCCTTCTGCGTCTCACGCGCTCGATTCGCAGCCGCATCCTTGGCTGGCAGGCGCGACGACTCGGCGCGATCGTCCCGGCCGACGGCGTTGGGCGTGCCGTCGATCGAACCATCCGGTCATTTCGATCTGGTACTGGTCCTGCTCGCCCTCGACTTGTACTTGACGTACCTGCTCGGACTGTTTCCGTGGACGCGCGTCGTCTCGCTCACGCTGCTCGACTACGTGGTCACACCCATTCGCTTCGCCGGTTCGGCCCTGGTCGGCTATCTGCCGAAGCTGCTGTTTGTCCTCGTCATTGGCGGGGTCGTCTACGTCGCGATTCGACTGGTTGGCCTGCTGTTCAACCAGATTCGACAGGGGCACATTGTCCTCGCGAACTTCCCTGCGGAATGGGCCGACCCGACGAACAAGATCGTCCGGATGCTGCTCATCGCCTTCGGACTGGTCGTCGCGTTTCCCTACCTGCCGGCATCGGACTCGCCGGCCTTCGCCGGCGTCTCGGTGTTCATTGGCGTCCTGGTTTCCCTTTCGTCGGGTTCAGCGCTTTCGAACATGATCGCCGGCGTCGTTCTGACCTACACGGGCGCGTTCCGCCTGGGAGATCGGGTGAAGCTCGGCGACGCCTTTGGAGACATCATCGAGACGTCGCTGCTCGTCACGCGTATCCGGACGATCAAGAACGAGGACATCACGATTCCCAACACCATCGCCATGACCAGCTCGATGATCAACTACTCGAGTGAGGCACACACCCGAGGCCTCATCCTCCACACCAGCGTGACCATCGGGTACGACGCGCCGTGGAGGAAGGTCCACGAGCTGCTCATCGGAGCGGCCCTCGCGACACCGGGCGTGCTCCCGGAACCGCGACCTTTCGCGTGGCAGACGGCACTCAACGATTTCTACGTCACTTACGAGATCAACGCCTACACCAACGCCCCGCGCGACATGATCGACATCTACGCCGCGTTGCACGCCAAAATCCAGGACGCGTTCTACGCGGCTGGTGTCGAGATCATGTCGCCACATTACACGGCAATTCGCGACGGCAACACGGTTGCGATTCCGGAGCCCCTGAGAGCGCCGGATTACCGCGCGCCGGCATTCCGCGTGCAGGATGTCTCGCCGCGTAAACAATCGCCTCGCGAGAGCGCCGGTTCGACTCGGCCAGCTTGAATGTCGGCTGAGCCGCAGGTCTTCAGTGGTTCCGCAACTATCGGACCGAGTGGCTGCGGCCGGACATGGTGGCAGGTCTCACGCTTGCAGCGTACCTGCTGCCCGCCGGGATTGGCGACGCGTCGCTCGCCGGTCTGGCGCCCGAAGCGGGTCTCTATGCCTGCCTGTTTTCAGGACTCGTCTTCTGGATTTTCTGCAGCTCGAAGCAGACGGTCATTACGGTCACGTCCGCACTCTCGCTATTGATTGGTGCGTCGGTCGGCGATTTGAGCGCCAACGACCCGGCACGGCATGCGGCACTCGCGGCGTGCGTGGCGCTGTTGATGGCGTTGATGGCGTTTGCCGCGTGGGCGGTCCGCGCCGGCAATGCAATCGGCTTCTTTTCCGAGACCGTGCTCGTGGGGTTCAAAGCGGGCCTGGCGCTCTATCTGGCGAGCACGCAGCTCCCGAAGCTCTTCGGCTTCAAAGGCACGCACGGAGACTTCTGGGAGCGCTCGGCGTACTTCGTCGCTCATCTGGGAGACACGCACCGTACATCCCTGCTCGTAGGAATAGCTGCGTTGACGGCCCTCATCGCCGGCAAGCTCTGGCTGAAGCACAGGCCTGTCGCCTTTCTCGTCGTCGTTGGAGGCATGCTCGCGGCGCGACTGATGGACCTCGACGCACGGGGTGTGGCACTGCTTGGGGAGGTTCCGCAGGGTCTGCCTTCCCTTGGCCTGCCTGTGGTGAGCCGACGCGAGCTGAACGAACTGTTGCCGATTGCGTTGGCGGGCTTCGTCCTTGGCGCCGTAGAAACGTCTGCGATTGGCCGGATGTTCGGCCAGAAACACGCTTACCGGTTCGACGCGAATCAGGAGCTCCTGGCCCTCGGCGCCGGTAATCTTCTTGCGGGCCTGGGTCGCGGGTTTCCGGTGAGCGGCGGCATGTCGCAATCGCTCGTCAACGAAAGTGCTGGGGCGCGTTCACCGGTGTCCGGACTCATCGCAGCCGTCTTCACGCTGATTGTCGTGCTCTTTGCGTCGGGGTTGCTGCGGAATCTGCCACAACCCGTGTTGGCGGCTATCGTGCTCGCCGCTGTCATGAGCCTCATCGACGTGCACGCGCTGCAGCACATCTGGCGATTCAGTCGGGGGGAGTTCTTCGTCGCCATCGTGGCGCTCTTCGGCGTTCTTGGATCCGGGCCGGTGAATGGCGTGTTGCTGGGCGCGGCGATATCGATTGTGCTCCTCCTAAGACAGGCCGCTCATCCACGTGTCGTCGAGTTGGTCCGGGTCCCCGGCACGACCATTTTCGCCGATCGGGCGCGTCACCCTGAGAACGAGTCCACGTCTGGTGTGCTCGTGGTCCGTTGTGAATCGGCGCTGCTGTACTTCAACGTGGAGTTCGTTCGCGAGCGTCTCTTCGAGCTTCTGAGCGCCCGTCCTGATCCCATCCGGCTTGTCGTCCTCTTTCTGGGTGCGGTCCCCAAAATCGATCTCGCCGGCGCAGAGCTTCTGGCCGATCTGCTCAAGACATTCCGAGCGCGCGGTGTGGAGTTCCGGCTGGCCGACGCCCATGGGGAGGTGCGTGACGCCCTCCGACGGATCGGGTTCGAGCAGGAATACGGTGCGCTCGAGTCGGCTCAGACCGTCGACCGGATCGTCTCGAAGTGGCAGGCCGGGGTCGGGGACTGATAAAGCGCAGTCTGCGAAATTGCAGTACGTAGGCCGGGTCCTGTTCTTGGACCCGGCTCTAGGCGGGCCGATCTCCGGGACGAGCAGGCTCGCCGAACAGGCCTTGCTCCGCCGGAGGTCCCTCCGAAATGGCGGAGGCGCTGAAGAGCTCCGATCGCTGGGCTTGTGGGCCGCCCTCGTGTTTTCAACAAGTTAGAGCCACGCCGCCTCGTGCGTGCTCTGTGGCACCCCGCATGCTCACGGACGCATCGATGTCCGACTATCCGAGCGAGGGAAAGCCAGACACGCGCGCGTTCCTGAAACGATATCGCCTGTTGTTGGTAGCGGGTCTCGTAATGGCGATGCTGGTTGCGCGGTCAAGTTACGCACAAGAATCACCGCCTCAGACCGCGGCACCATCCGCAACCGCCCAGAGCGGGACGCAGGCGTCGGTGTTCTGCTCGTCGAAGCCCGGTGAACGTTCGAGTTGCGCCGCCGACACGTCGAAGGGCGTCGTGCTGCTGCGATCGGCGGGCGACGCGCCGTGTCTGCTCGGAAAGACCTGGGGCTACGACCAGACCAGCGTCTGGGTGTCGGACGGCTGCAGCGCCGAGTTCGGCACCGGCCCCGCCGTGGAACCGGAGACGAAGAAGCCCAGGCCCCCCACGCACATTCCGAACGTCGGCTTCCTGCTCGTCGACGACGAAAAGGGCCAGGTCTATTTCCGGCTGTTCAGCTACGGGCGGTATCTGAACCAGCGGAATCTGGACGAGTCCTACGTCGACGCCTTCGGCAACACGAAGACCGTTCAGCGGCGCCAGGATATCCAGCTGCAGAAGTTCTTCGCGCCGTTCTCGGGGTGGTTCCTCACGCCGAAGATGCGCTACTACCTCTACGTCTGGTCGTCGAACGCATCGCAGGGCGATCCGGCGCAGGTCGTGGGCGCAGGCAACCTGACCTGGACCTTCAACCGGTTCGTGAGCGTGGGTGTCGGCATTACCTCGCTGCCCGCCGTGCGAAGCACAGAGGGTCAGTTCCCGTACTGGCTCGGCGTGGACGACCGCCTGATTGCCGATGAGTTCTTCCGCGGGTCGTACACCTCCGGCGTCTGGCTCAAAGGCGAGTTCCATACCAAGCTCAAGTACATGGCCATGTTCGCCAACAACCTGAGCACGCTCGGCGTGAGCGCGGCGCAGATCGACAACAAGCTCGACACGCAGTCCTACTCGGTCCAATGGCTGCCGACGACCGGCGAGTTCGGCCTGTGGAACACGTTCGGCGACTACGACGATCACCAGAAGGTCGCGACGCGGATTGGCGTGCACTACACCAGCAGCCGCGAGGAAAAGCAAAGCCAGCCGGGAACCGAAGGCATCGAGAACAGCCAGATCCGGCTGACCGACGGGAGCATCATCTTCACGCCGGATCTGTTTGGACCTGGCATCACCGTCAACGAAGTGGACTACCGGATGATGAGCGTCGATGCGGGCGTGAAGTACCAAGGCCTGTCTCTCGAAGGCGAGTACTACTGGCGCTGGTTGAGCAACTTCACCGGCGTCAACACGAGCGGCCTTGCCAACATCAACGACCATGGCTATCAGCTGCAGGCGTCTGGGATGGCCGTTCCCCAAATTCTTCAGCTGTATTTCGGCGCCTCGCAGGTGTTCGGCCGCTACGGCAACCACTGGGAAGTGCGAGCCGGAGAGAACTGGTACCTGATGAAGGAGCGCGGGATTCGCCTCAACGCCGAGTGGATGTACGTGGACCGATCGCCCGTGGGATACACGGCCTATCCCTATCCGGTCGGCGCCAAGGGCACGGTGTTCCACATCAACCTCGAGATCAACTTCTGATCGAGGTGAACATGACGCGCAGATCCTGGTCCCGTTCGGCGGCTGTTCTCGGTGCCTTCTTCGCGCTGGCGCTGCTGGTGCTCTTCGTCGTCCGCGCGCGTCCGCTCGACGCACAGGGTCAGGGGGCCGCCAACGAGTTCAACGATTCCCACTTCCACCTGACGAACTACATCCAGGAGGGCATCGACGTCCGTCAGTTCCTTCAGATCATGGGGAAACGTGTGGGTCGGTCCACCCTGTTCGGTATTCCGCTGCAGCAACACTGGTCATACGCAAACTCCGGTGACTTTGCACCGACGTATTACTTGCACAGTGACGCTCCTCTCTACTACTACTCGTTCACCGACGCGTACATCGCGAGCGTCTATCGCTCGCTCTCGAAGGAGGAGCAGACCCGTTTCGATCCGATGATCACCGGCTTCAATCCGGCAGACATGTACGGTGTCGATCACATCCGCCGCGTGCTGACCACGTTTCCCGGCGTCTTTTCCGGCATCGGCGAGTTCAGCATCCATAAGGAATTTGTCTCAGCCAAGATCCCCGGCGAAACGGCCAGCCTCACCAATCCGGCCCTCGATCGCATCCTCGACTTTGCAGCCGAGACCGGCCTCGTCGTCATTATCCACAACGACATCGACATGCCGTTCGCGAAGGAGGACGCGGAGCCGGTCTACCTGACACAGATGAAAGCGCTGCTCAAGCGACATCCCAAGACGACGATCATCTGGGCCCACGTCGGGCTGGGCCGCATCGTTCACCCGGTTCGGGCTTCCGCAGAGGCGGCCGAACGCAATCCCGCGCAGGTCCAGATCATCGAATCAATGGTGACGGACCCCGCGTTTACGCATGTGAATTTCGACATTTCATGGGACGAGGTTGCCAAGTACGCGGTGGCGTCGTCAGAGTCCATGGCACGCGTTTCGACGATGCTCAACAAGTACCCGGACCGGTTCCTGTTCGGCACCGACACCGTCGCGCCATCTGGCCCGACCCCGTACTTTGCCGTATTCGACATGTGGGCGCCCGTGTGGCGGCAGCTGACGCCCGACGCGAGCCTCAAGGTGCGCCGGGGCAACTACGAGCGGATTTTCGACGAAGGCCGGCGAAGAGTTCGTGCCTGGGAGAAGGCCAATGTGCGATGACGGATGACTAACCAGCAGATGGTTGTCCGAACAACGCCGAGAGGCAGAGCCGCGAAGTACAGACGCCGGGGTGGGCCCCACAAGGATGACTGACTAGGAGATGGTTGTCCGGAACAATGCCGAGCGGCAGAGCCGCGAGGTACAGGTCGCGGGGGTGGGGCCCCGCGACAACTAATAGAGGAGACACGACTATGCGACGACTACCGACGAGCCGGCACATCGGTTCCGCCTGGCTTTTGACAACGATGCTCGTGCTCGGTGCAATGTCGAGCGCGCGCGCGCAAGAGGCCCCAGCCGATACCGGGGGGACCACCAGCGCGCAGGCGCAGCCGCCTGCCAAGTCAACCTTCGAAATCTACGGGTTCGCGATGCTCGACATCGGCCACGACTTCACGCAAATCCACCCCAATTGGTTCGACACCTTGCGGGTAACCAGGCTGCCGAAGTTTGAGAACGAGTTCGGTGAAGACCACAGCACGTTCGCGGGTGTGCGGCAGAGCCGCCTGGGCTTCAGGTCGTCGACGCCGACCGATCTCGGGGACTTCACCACCATCTTCGAGTTCGAGCTGTTTGGCACCGGCGTGGACGAGGGACAGACCACGTTCCGCCTGCGCCATGCATGGGGAGAGCTAGGCGCGCTGGGGGCCGGTCAGTACTGGAGCCCTTTTACCGACCCTGACGTGTTCCCGAACTCGCTGGAATACTGGGGGCCCACGGGTCTTCCGTGGTACCGCAATGTGCAGCTCCGCTACACCGCGGTCAGCGACGACAAGAACAACTTGATGTTCGCCCTTCTGCGCCCGGGCGCGAGCGGCGACCAGGGGGTCTATTCCGACCGTATCGAGCTCGATGGCATCACTGCGCGCTTCCCGCTGCCCGACTTTGCAGCCGCGTACAAGTACACGGGGGGTTGGGGCCACGTCCGCACCGCCGGGATGCTGCGGCGTATCAACTGGGACGACAACCTCGACGACGCGTTCGATCTTTCCGGAGACGCCACCGGCTGGGGGTGGAACGTCAGCTCGATCCTCAAGTTCAGCGGGAGCGATGTCCTGCGGATGCAGTTCACGGTCGGCGAAGGCATACAGAACGAAATGAACGACTCACCGGTGGACATCGGCATCGTGAACAACTTCTCCGATCGGGTGACGCCGCTCCTCGGCGAAGCCGTACCGATCGTCGCGTACAGCGTGTTCCTGGATCACACCTGGAGCACAAGGTTCAGCACCGCGATCGGGTACTCACGGCAGGACAACGACAACACCGATGCCCAGGCTCCTGATGCCTTCAGCGTCGGACAGTACGCCCTCGGCAACCTGCTCTACACCCCGGTCCCGAACGTGATGGCCGGCGTGGAGCTTCAGTGGGGACGCCGGGAGAACAATTCGGACGGTTTCGAGAGCGACGGCTTCAAGGTGCAGTTCTCATTCAAATACAACTTTTCGTACAAGCTTGGAGGTTAGCAATGAATCGAGGTCATCGGAATATTGGCGGGTGGGTCCTCGGCGTTGCGGCGCTAATGACCCTGGCTCTGCCGGCGCTCGATGCGCAGGCACCTGCCGGAGTCCAGCCCGCCGTGGACGCCGCCTTCGCAAAGTTCAGAACGCTCAAGGAGGGTAAGAACGCCGACTACATTCCGGCCCTGGCGAAAGTCGATCCGAACCTGTTTGGGATTGCGGTCGTCGGGGTTGACGGCAAGGTCTATACAGCGGGTGATGTGAAGACCGAAGTCTCGATCCAGTCCATCTCAAAAGTCTTCACGATGGCTCAGGTCATCCAGGAACAGGGGCTGGGTTCCATCGAGAAACGGATCGGCGTTGACGCCACGGGCGCGCGGTTCAACTCGATTATTGCGATCGAGGGAGTCAGGTCTGTGGTCGGGACCGGTGCGCCCGAAATGAACGCACTGGTGAATCCTGGCGCGATCTCGGCGACCAGTATGGTGACAGGCAAGACCTCTGACGAGGTCTGGAAGAAGATCATTGGCTTCCACAACGATGCCGCTGGGCGTCAGTTGAGCGTGCTCAAGGATGTCTACAAGTCCGAGTCGGACACGAACCAGCGCAATCAGGCCATCGGGGCGCTCATGCTCGCGTACGGCTACATCAAGACCAACTGGCAGCAGGCGGTCGATTTGTACACGCGTCAGTGTTCAATCGGAGTCAATGCGCGGGACCTCGCTGTGATGGCGGCTACGCTTGCGGCTGGCGGCAGGAATCCGGTGACCAGCAAGCAGGTGATGGACGCGGCGAAGGTCCCTGGCGTGCTGGCCGTCATGGCCACCGCTGGTTTGTATGACGATTCAGGCAAGTGGCTCTATCTGACGGGATTGCCGGCCAAAAGCGGCGTGGGTGGTGGGATCATTGCGGTGTCACCTGGCAAGTTCGGTATTGCCGTCGTGTCGCCGCCGCTCGACGATGCAGGCAACAGCATACGCGCGCAGCGCGCGATCGCCGACGTTTCAAACGCACTCGGTGGCAACCCGTACGCCGCACGGCCAAAGGGCTGAGCGGTGGGATGACCATCAGGTTTGCATCCGCCACCCGGGTGGGACTGGCGGTCATCCTTCTCGTGTGTTTCGGGACACCCGCACGCGCCCAGGGCAGGACGGACGTCGTGACGCTGGCCAACGGCGACCGGATCACTGGCGAGGTCAAACGACTCGAGCGGGGGCGACTGGAATTCGACACCGACGATGCGGGCACGCTGTACCTGGAATGGGACAAGCTCCTCAGTGTCGTTGCGGCGCGACGCGTCGAGGTTTCCCTGGCCGACGGCCGCCGCTTCCTGGGCAGTCTCGGGCTGGCTGCCGACCGATCGATCGCGGTCGTTGGCCCCGACTCGACTGAGACACAGCCGATGTCGGAGGTGACACTGATCATCCCGATTGGCACGAGCTTCTGGCGGAAGCTCGACGGCTCCATCGATGCGGGGTTCAGCTATACGCAGTCGAGCGGTATCGCGCAACTCAACCTGAATTCCGACACGGTGTACCGCAGGCCCGGATTCCAAGGACGACTCACCGCATCTCTCACGGCAACCAAGACAGACGACGGGCCGGGTCGCGACGATCGAGGGTCGGTTGAGGCGTCTTATCTACGATATCCGTGGGCTCGCTGGTTCTTCACCGCCATGAGTCGGTTCGAAAGCAACGAGAGCCTCGGGCTGACGCTTCGATCGCAGATTGGCGGCGCCGTCGGTCCGCGTCTCGTCAATAGCAATCGCGCGCAGTTGGCGGTCGGCGCCGGGGTCGTCTTCAACGACGAACGTGGCGTCGACGTCGAGCCCACGCAGAACGTCGAAGCCCTTTTAGTCTATCGTTCCTCGTATTTCACCTACGATCGGCCGAAGACGAACGTAGACGTCAGCGTGCAGTACTACCCGAGTCTCTCGAATCCGGGCCGGCATCGCATTCAGCTCGACGTCGACTCCAGGCGAGAATTCTGGAAGGATCTCTTCGTTTCGCTGAATCTGTACAACACCTACGACAACCGCCCGCCCAATCCCGCCGCCGAAACGAACGACGTCGGTATTGTCGTGTCTATTGGCTGGAGCTACTGAGCGTGATTGACGGCTTGTCGGCGGGTCTAAAGACCCGCCTCTACCACAAGGACGGGTCAATTCACTGTGTAGAGGCGGGTCTTTAGACCCGCCGTCACCGATTCATCGAGACGAACGACCGTCCCGCTCGCACTTCCTGCACCGCACGCATCAAGTCGGAGGCGAGTCGTGGCTTCACGACGTAGCCAATGACACCCACCGCTTTTGCAGCCTCGACGAACTCTTCGTCGTCGTGGACGGTGAGGAACACGAGAGCGGCCGTCGAACCAGACTTGCGGAGACTCGCAGCAACTTCGAAGCCCGTCATCCCCGACATGGAAATATCGAGCACGATGACCTCGGGCTGCAACGTCCCAGCCGCTTCGAGCGCCGCCGGTCCGTTGTTCACGGTTCCCACGACTTGGCAGCCGGGCGTCAGCACGGCCGCCGCACGAGTGAGGATCGCCTCGTTGTCGTCGACCAGGAGCACGCGCAGCGGTTCAGACGATGTGGTTCTTGACGGCATACTGAACGAGTTCTGCAGTCGACTTGATGTTGAGCTGCTCCATCATCCGGTACTTGTGAAAAGCGACGGTGCGGGGCGTGAGGTTCAGGACGCTGGCAACCTCCTTCATCGAGCGGCCCTCGGCGAGCAATTGCAGCACCTCACGCTGCCGCGGCGTCAGTTCCTGGCCAGGACCACGCTCGTCAGCGTTGAGCAACGATCCAACCAGCCCTTCAGTGACCAGCGGGGTCACGTACGACCGTCCCTGCATGACTTCGTGTATCGCGATCGAAAGCTCGGAAGCCGCGGAGCGCTTGAGCAGGTACGCGGACGCTCCGGATCGGAACGCCTCAGCCGCCAGGTCGGCATCCTCGTTCATCGTGAGAAACACCAACTTGACGTTGCGCAGCTTTTGTTTGATCTGACGCCCTGCTTCGAGACCGTTCAACAGCGGCATTGCAATATCCAGAACGATGAGATCGGGCTTCAGCTGCTCGGCCGCAGAAACCAGAGCCCGTCCATCGGAGACCTGTCCGACGATCTCGCATTCCGACGCGAGCAGCTTCTCGAACGCCCCAAGAACGAGCGTGTGATCGTCTGCCAGCAGAACTCGTGGCTTCGCCATACGACGTTCCTTCTGTCCGGTAGCCGAGATCGGTGCGTGGGTCTTCGCGCCGAATATCCACGCCTTTCAGAATAGCGGCCGGACTCTTCGCCGGCTATGCAGAATCGGCACAGCCCCGTCAGCTCGTAAATCCCGTCGTCAGAACGGTTTCGGCGCCCTGCGCCGGGTGGAGGGGCACCGTCACCTCCAGCCGGGTTCCCGCGCCCGGCGTGGATCGAATCTGGAGTGCACCGCCGGTCGCCTCGACGCGTTCTTCCATGCTGATGAGGCCAAGGCCTTTGCCCGATGCCTCATTAACGTCGAACCCGACCCCATCGTCGACGATGGTCAGGGCGAGTCCGTCTGGCACGCCACGCAACTGCACCGAGACTTCGTGCGCCTTGCTGTACTTGAGAGCGTTCTGCAGCGCTTCTTGTACGACTCGGAACAGGCACACCGTCAGATCGGGTGGCACCGTCGACGGCACGTTGTCGTGGGTGAACGTGATGGCCGTCTCGGGACGGGACAACTCCCGTTGGAGTGCGTGGAGCGCAGAGACCAAACCTATCAGTCGCAATTTGGCGGGATGCAGCCGGTGCGAGAGATCGTGCACGCTCTTGGCGATTTGTTTGCGTGCGGTTCAATATCTCTTCAGCGAGCGCTTCGCTGTCGGGCTGAACCGCGCCGCTCAACAGCTCGAGATCGATGGCCAGGAGCGCCACCTGCTGGCTGATGTCGTCGTGGAGCTCGCGCGCGATCCGCGATCGCTCCGTATCCTGCGCATTCAGCAGCCGCGACGCGAGGTCGCGGATCCGGTTGTAACTTGCGCGCAGCTCTACCTGGCCTCCCCGCACTTGCTCCTCGGCCTGTCGCCGTCTCCTTCGCTGAACGAGCAGGCCTGCGATGAGTCCCGTCTGCGCCAGTAGAACAGCGGCCGCGCGAGAATGTAGGCTTTGTACCGATCCCACGTCGAGGACTCTTGGAATCTGGATGAGCGCTCCAGAAGGAACGCGGGCTTCGCTGATGCCCCAGCGCCGCAGCTGGCGCCAGTCGACCTGACTGACATTCAGACTGGGTGACGCCGTAGGGATGTTGTCGGCCGGCTCTCCGTGAAGCACCCGTAGGGCGAGTTTGCCGATCGCCTGCATCATGGTCTGCCGGTCGAGGAGGCTGCCCCCAACGATCCCGTGACCCATCAGAGCATCAGACCAGGTGTAGGTCGGCGCACGGGCAACGGCCGCGACTCGTTCCGAGTACTGCATCGGAGCGAAGGCTTCGCCCTGACCGTCCTGGTAGACTGCCAGATAGTAGACGATGGAATGTTCGGGCAGTGTCGCCAGCCGCACCTCGAGATCTTTCGTCGCCAGACCCGACAGGTAGGTGATGGCGAATCGACGTTCGAACGATTGCAACTGCATCCGCGTCAGCCTCTCGTACTCCTTGTCGGGGACACCAGCACCGCTGACGACGAAGACGTTCCGGATGTCGGGCTGCAGCTCGACAGCCAGCGCAAGCGTGCTGGCCAGGTCCAGGTCGGCGATCACTCCAGTCGAGTTCGCGAGGCGGGAAGTTGGAGACGACAGGGCGAGGAACACGACCGGCGTGTCGGGGAACAACTCGTTCCGACGCTGGTTGACGAACTGGACTGCGGCGGCCTGGATCGGAATGACGAGGTCGATCCGCTGCCCCTTGTACTTCACGCGCAGGAAATCACTGAAGGCCTGTTGATACGCTGCGTCGGGGAACCTCCCCTGGTCGATGTATTCCGAAAAATAGACCAGATCGTGTTCGAGACCCTGGTCGAGTATTAGAGGCAACTCACGGTCACCCGCAGTGGACATCGGGGAATCTCGACTGGTCGAGTACAGGACGAGCACCTGTTTCGTGTCGGCTGCAGCCCATGCGGCCTCGATCGAACCGAGGACCCCAACCGTCACGGCGATCAGGCAACACCCGAGCCTGAGATGTCTGAGTGATGTCCCCATATAACCGTCTAGAAGTCGATCTCGGCGGTGACCTTCAGGAACCGTGGGGTCAGGATCGTCAACGGCTGCAACCACGACCCGCCCGGGACGAACGTGTTGTTGTAGGTCAGCACTGCACTGGAGTTCAGCGCGTTGTAGAGATCCAGCGCGATCAGGGTTCGTGATCGGCCGTACCTCAGCGTCTTGGCCACTCGCACGTCCAGCTGATTGACGCGATCGCCGTACATCGTACCGGGCGCCACGAGGTTCACTGTCGCGTTGGCCGCGTTACCTGAGAGATTCCTCCCGAGCGACGGTGCAACCGCCGAGTTCGGTGCTGCGTAGTTGGCCGCCAGCATCGCTCCGGGCTTGCTCTGAAACGTCGCTGCCACGTGGACGTCGATCTTCGGAACCGTGTACGAAGAGAGCCCCCTGAACTGCGTGAGGATGCCGAATGCGACGTGACAGTACGGGCTCAGGGGCGCAACGGTCGAAGCGGCCAGGCCCGCGCCGAACGCGCTCGTCCCGGTCGTCGTGGTGGCAAGCTCCGGCAACTGGGCTCTCACCTCGCAGCTGTCGGCGACTGTCTGACCTGTACTGATGCCTCCCACGAGGGCGAAGTCTTTGCCGACCCGTGCGTTGAGGGACACGTCGACGCCATTGAAGTATTGGTACCACGTTCCATACTTGTGCGAGTCTGCCACGAGATTGTTGACTTGTCCCGACTTCTCGGGGACGACGTCGTACAGATCCGACACGACGTAGCCACCGCCTCCGGGCAACCGAGGATCCAAGGGGGCCACGATGCTGAACGGCGTCAGATCGGAGGGCTGAAGCGACAGGTTGTCTGCAACGAAAAAGCCGTGATACGAGCGCCGGGCGTACGTCACATCCATCGACGACCGCGATCCAATCTGCTGCTGAATCGAAGCCGTGAGGCTCCAGTCCGAAGGACGGACACCCCACCCGTTGAGGATCGCTGGATCGAAGTTGTTGGTCAGGACGTTCGTGCCGAACCGCGTGTTCGACATCACGCCGCAGAGATCGCCGCCAATGCCGCTGAGATCCTGCGCCGCCGGGTTCCGCAGATCACAATCGGGCACGAAGTTCTGGTTCGCGTCCGTCCAGGCTCGCGTGACTCCCGCCGTCCCAAATGTCTGTGTCGTCTGCGGCATCCGCAGCGTGGGATTGGTGTTCGCGTAGTTGCCGATCACGCCGGCACCCTCCAGGTACTTGCCAAGGCTCATCTTGAGCGCCGTCGTGCCGGTTCCGAACACGTCGTATGACACACCCATCCTCGGCGTCAAGTCCCGGTAGTTGTCGACGCCACTGGTCTCCGGGATGATGATGGGAGTTGGCAGGAATCTCGACGGCCCTTCCTGCTGCGCGGGAAACCAGCTCCGCGCCCGATCGAACCGCAACGCAGCCTGCAGCGTCAAGCGGTGGAGCGTCCACTGCTCCTGGACGTAGAGAGCATCCCAGGCGACCCGCGCATTGTTCACCCACGGCGAAATCGATTGGGTCAGCTGATTGGGCAGGCCGTTGTTGAAGCGATACGTCAGGTTCTGGTTGTTCGTCATGAACGTCCGATCGTCGGTCATCAACGTGTGCTGATACCCGACCTTCAGGCTGTGCCCGCCTGTGACATACGACACGGACCCCTTCCACAGATACGACCCAGTGTAGGCCTCGCTGAAGTCCTGCGATCGATACACCAACCCCGGGATGTTGCCATTCACCGCGCAGCCGCTCGCGCACTGTTCGGCAACGCGAATCAGATCACGCGTGGGATTCGGTTCGCGCTCGAAGTTGCCAATGCCAAAAAACGTGCCGCCATAGCCCGCCTCGAGGAGTAACTGGTTCGTGGCTGGCGAAGACCATGTCACTTGCGTCAGATGGAGCGGGCGGCCGAGGACGCCTACGGCTTCGGGCGACACCCGCGCGGGCTCGGGCCCACCGGGGGTGGAGCCGCTACAAGTCCTGCAGATGACCTGTGCGTCCCAGAAACCGCTCACCTTGTTGCGTGGAGTTACCTGCCATGTCACGCGTCCGCTGGCATTCTCGAAGGTTCGGTCGGAGTACTGGATCCGGCCGTAGTCCGGCGAATAGAGCCACTGGGAGGGATCGGCGGCGTTCAGGTTGTAGTAGACGTTTGGGCTGTCCTTGGTGCTGCCCCCGGTGTGCGCGTTGACGAAGTACCACGCGCGATCCTTCCGAATCGGGCCGCCGAACGTGCCCGAGAAGTCGTAGACACCCGTGAGCGGCGTTGCCGCGGTCACGCCTTGATCCTTCAAAGCCTGTGTCAGGTTGTTCGGATTGCAGGTTTTTGCCGGTGCCGCTGGCGAAAAATGACCCGTGCATCGTGTTGCCCCCCGACCTTGGCACGATGTTCATCACGAGTCCCGACGTTTCAACTTCACCCAGTGCACCGCCCGTCACGAACGTCACCTCCTGCGCGTGACCAGTGTCCACCACATAATTGGTCGCCGAATTCCCCACCCCCGGACTTCCCACATTCAATCCATCGAGCGTGAGCCGGCCCTCGCTCTGACGGCCGCCGTGAATCGGGAATGAGGTGGCCGCAGTACCGGTGACCGTATCGTTGGAGCTGGTCACAACGCCCGGTATGAGCACGAGCAACGCGTTGTAACTGCGAGCCGTTGGAATCGACTTGACGATATCGCCGGTCAGCGACACCTCGCGCTTCGCGCTATGGACGTCGACAAGCGGCGACGCTCCAGTGACGGTCACGATCTCCGTCAGCCCGCCGATGGTGAGCTCCGCGTTGACTGTTGCGGTCAGCGACCCGGTCAGCTCGACGTTTTGCTGGCGGTAGGGCCGCCAGCCGTTGAGCGTGAAGCTCACCGTGTAGGTTCCCGGTCTCAGATCCTCGATGCGGTAGCGCCCGCTCCCATTCGTGATGGCCGTCCGAGTTTTCTCGATGAGCGCGGGGCTGCTGGCTTCCACGACAACCCCCGGGATGGGGGCATCGAACGAGTCCCTCACAGAACCAGCAATTGCCGCCTGGGCGGAAGCCGTCGCCGGCACGCCAACTAACGACACAAGTATCAGAAGGGCCTTCATATCTGCCGCTAAATCGTTGCCCAGCCGCTAAATCGCGGCCCAACGGGTGAAAACGGTACGGTCATGATAAGCCGGAAATCATGTCTGGTAAACGCACATCCTCTCCCTGTCAGTTTTACCGGCCCACCCTGACAGATCGACCAGTGCTCGAATTCCCTGCATCCATGTATGGTCTCCGCACATGGCACCTACAGTCGCAGTGGTCAGAGCCGAGTTGGCGTCCGCGCATCGCACGAAGAGGCTGTTGAGCGCGCCGAAGCCTATATGCGCGCGCACACGGTTTCCCGAGTGCCCCTCTCCAGACTCTGTCGCATCGTCGGACTCAGTGAGCGGGGCCTCCGCAACGCGTTCTACGGCGTGCGAGGCATGAGTCCAAAACGGTCCATCCTCGCGGAACGACTCCGCGATGCACGGAGCGCCTTGAGCCATTCGGACACCACACAGAACACTGTTGCCAGCATTGCCACCGAGTACGGGTTCTACGAGTTAGGACGGTTTGCCGCGACCTACAAAGAGGCGTTTGGGGAAGCCCCGTCAGACACGCTACGTGGCAGCATTCGAAGAGCAGCTCCTCAACAGGACGTCCAATATGAAAGGCACGCTCAATGCTTGCACGAGCTGACGAAGCAAAGGTGAACGATTCGGGCACCCGAGCGCCCTGGACCACCGCGCCGGCTCCGGCTCGATCTGAACACCGAGGTGATGACATCAGACACGCGCTCCAACTTGCAGGAGCCGTGCGCCACTGAGACCTTCATCGGTCAGAGCCCGGCGGTCCGCGAGGTTCTGGCACAGGTGGAGCAGGTTGCCGCGACGAATTCCACGGTGCTGCTGCTTGGTGAAACCGGCACGGGGAAAGAGTTCCTCGCCACGCGCCTTCACGACCTCAGCGCGCGGCGCGGGCGGGCCATGGTTCGTGTGAACTGCGCGGCCATCCCCGCGACTCTGATGGAAAGCGAGTTGTTCGGCCGCGAGAAAGGCGCCTTTACGGGCGCCCTCGCACGACAGATCGGGCGCTTCGAATCGGCCGACCGCTCCACCATCTTTCTCGACGAGATTGGCGACTTGCCGGCAGAAGTCCAGGTCAAGCTGCTACGCGTCCTGGAGGAGCGGCAGATCGAACGGCTTGGGAGTCCCACATGCCATCCGCGTAGACGTCCGGATCGTTGCGGCGACCCACCGAAATCTCGAGCAGCGGATCAGTGAAGGCACGTTTCGTGAGGATCTCTTCTACCGGCTGAACGTTTTCCCGATTGTGGTCCCCCCGCTAGGGATCGCACCGAAGACATTCCGCTCCTGGTTTGGCACTTCGTCAACGGATTCGCGAATGCGTTTGGCAAGCGGATCGAACGATTCCTCGGGAAAACATGGCCGCCCTCCAGCGGTACTCCTGGCCGGGCAATATCCGCGAGCTGCGCAATGTCGTCGAGCGCGCGATGATCGTGGCGGCTGGCAGCCGACTGACCATCCGCTACCGCCATCGTCGGGTCCCGTACAAGAGCGTCCAGTGTCAGGCTCGCCGACGTCCAGAAGGAACATATCCGCCGCGTCCTCGAGAGCTCCGGGTGGCGCGTTCGAGGAGCGGGCGGAGCTGCCGAACGGCTGGGACTCCAGCCCACCACGCTCGAAACCCGCATGACCAAGCTGGGGCTCAGTCGACCAGCCCCGACATTGGTTCGAAGCTCGTGCTGAGGTCGTCCCCTTCCTAACCCTCCTTCCCTAGGACCGCCCCTGGCGTGCGACCGAACGTCTGCTTGAATGCCGCGATGTACGCGCTGACGCTCGTGTAGCCGGATTCAAGCGCCGCCTCCGTGACCGATCCGCGCTCTACCAGCACACGCACCGATTCGAGCAGCCTCGCCTTTTGACGCCACAGTCCGAATCGCATTCCCGTCTCGGCACGAAACAGGCGTTCAAGCGTTCGCGTGCCCAGACCACAGCGCCGCGCCAGGGCCTCCACAGTTTCCGCAGCTGCCGGATTCTTCAGGACGTAATCGGCAGCCGTCAGCGCGCGCACATCTGACGGCAGCGGTAGCAGGAGCGGCTCAATCTGCGCCGTCTCGAGTTCGTCCATCAGGACGCTTTTGAGGCGGGCCTCGACCGCAACACGCGAGTCGAGCGCTGCCATCTCCGCGACGCGCAGGATGAGCTCGCGCAGCAGGGAACTCACCGAGATCACTCGGCACGTTTTTGCGTCAAACACTGTCGCAGGGTCATTGGCCGGGAAGTAGAGCGACCGCATGGCCACCTCGCCCCACATGCGGATGGAATGCGGAATACCCGCGGGAATCAACACCGCGCGTCCCGGAGGAATCATCCACGACGTCCGGTCGCCCGTGACGGTCATCGCGCCGCTCGAGGCAAACAGCAATTGATGGGCCCCGTGTTTGTGCGGATGAATCACGTAGCCGCTGCCGTAGGTGGTGCTCAAGGCACGAGCCACCAGAAAAGGCTCCTGTTCCGCGGTAATTCTGCGCGGCTGCACGCTCGCAATTTGACGGTTTCGCGACATTCATTGTCAATTTAGCGCAAGACCGTCCTGCCCGAGCCGTCGTACAGTCGGTTCATGCCTAACAACGTCTCCGCTTTTGCTATCCACGCAGACGATGTGCCGCGCGCTCGCAAGTTTTACCAGGCCGTCTTCGGTTGGAGCTTCGAACCCTGGGGTCCGCCCGACTTCTACCTGATCGAGACGGGCAAGGAACCGGTGGTGCCCGTCCGTGGCCTGCTGCAGGAACGCCGCGAGTTTGTGCCGGGGCAGAAGATGGTCGGTTTTGAGTGCACGATTTCCGTCGAACACATCGACCAGACGATTCGCGCCATCGAGGCAAACGGTGGCCGCATCGCTGCACCGAAGTTCCACATCCCGTCTGTGGGGACGGTCGCGTATTTCTTCGACACCGAGGGCAACGTGGTGGGCATCATCCAGCAGGAAACACACAGATGACGGGTACCGTGGTGCAAGTCAGCGTGTCGCAGGGCGGGATTCCGAAGCTGGCGATTCGGTCGGCCGAGTTGACTGAGCGCGGCATCGTAGGGGACAGGTGCCGCTACCTGTTCCACGGCGGCAAACGCCAGGCCATTCTCCTCGTCACACTCGAAGGGATCAACGAACTCATCTCGCAAGGATTCCCATTGTTCACCGGCGCGCTGGGCGAGAACCTCACGACTCGCGGCCTCGACCGGCGCGAGCTCCGCATTGGGCAACGCTTTGAGGTAGGCGAAGCCGAGATTGAGCTGACCCGCATACGCACACCCTGCGCGACGCTCGACGTGTATGGTTCCGGCATTCAAGCCGCAAGCTACGATGCGCGGGTGCAAGCCGGTGATGCTGGTTCGGAACGATGGGGCTTGAGTGGATTTTACGCGGCGGTGATTCGGCCAGGATTCGTTCGCCCTGGAGACGCAGTCATGTTCATCACTCCTTAGATGTTTATCATCACTTAACGTTCCCCGAAGCGCCCGCCGACTCAACCGTTGGACCTGTCCTCTGCAAAACAGATCAGCTGCGAGAACCGTCCCTCCCACAGGTCAGATGTTCATTGACACTACACATTGATCTTCAGCAAGATAGCCGTTATAGCTGGGAAGTTACGACCACGGGTACATGGAGGACTCACTATGCTCAGGTTTTTTAGGGCGATCGTGGTGTTCGTGTCACTGACTCTCGTCCCCGCGGCTGCCTACGCTCAAGCATCGATCGTGGGAACCGTCAGGGACACCTCGGGGGCTGTGCTGCCAGGCGTGACCGTCGAGGCATCCAGTCCGGTGCTGATTGAAAAGACGCGTTCGGTCGTGTCGAGCGGAACGGGTCAATACGCGATCGAAGACTTGCGGCCCGGCACCTACACGGTGACCTTTACACTGACGGGCTTCAGCACGGTCAGGCGCGAAGGCATCGAGTTGACCGGCAGATTCGTTGCAACCGTGAACGCGGACCTGAGAGTGGGCGGCGTTGCGGAAACGATTACGGTCAGCGGCGAAACGCCGGTTGTCGACGTCACGACCGCTCGGAACCAGACGGTCATCAGCGGGCAGACGGTCGGCGACATTCCGTCGTCCCGGCAGTATTCCGCCTTCACGCATCTCATCCCGGCAATTAACGTTCAGCAAAACGACTTCTCAGGCTCCAACCCTGCGCTCTACAGCGTGTTCCAGATCCACGGCGGGCGCCGGAACGAGGGACAGGTCCTCGTCGACGGCATGAACGGCGGCTACCAGGGCATGGGCGTATCGGGCTATGTGCCCGAGGTCGGCACCGCGCAGGAAGTGGTGTTCAGCCTGAGCGGCGGGCTTGGCGAAGCCACGACCGGCGGCCCGCAGATGAACGTCATCCCCAAGCAGGGTGGCAATGTGTTCTCGGGCAGCGTCTTCGTGAGCGGCACGGGCGATTCGTTCCAGGGCGACAACCTGTCGCCGGACATCGTGGCCAAGGGGCTCATCGCAACGAATTCGATCAAGAAGTTGTGGGACTTCCACCCGTCGTTCGGCGGCCCGATTGTTCGTGACAAGTTGTGGTTCTTCGGCACGTACCGCCACCAGCTCAGCCGCCAGAATGTCGCCAGCATGTTTGTCAACAGGAACGCGGGCGATGCGACGAAGTGGACCTATGACCCGATCCTGACCGAGCAAGCCGTCGCCGACGGCAACTGGAACAACTACTCAGGGCGGGTCACGTGGCAGGTGACGCCGCGCAACAAGTTCAGCGCCTGGTCGAGCGTCCAGTACCACTGCTTGTACTGCGAGCAGGGCGGCGATGGTACCGGGCTTGGCTTCGGGGCGCTGATCAGCTCGCCCGAGGCGACTGCGACGAACGAAAACCACCCGAGCATGCTGACGCAATTGAGCTGGACGTCCCCGTACACCAATCGCGTGCTGTTCGAGGCCAATGCGCAACTCGGGCCCTACTTCTGGTGGGGCAGCCGTCAGAAGAATTCCTTCGATACGACGATGATTCCGGTGCAGGAGAATGGCGGCCGCTTTCCGGGCATCAATTACCGCTCACCGGTCGGTCTCGGCTCGGGCGCCTGGTCTGAGCACAAGGGACTTACCAACATCGTCCAGGGGGCCGTCTCGTACGTGACCGGTTCACACTCGTCGAAGTTTGGCTTCCGCTTCCACAAGAACCTCTCGACGTTCCCGGCGAACTTCTACAACAACTCCCTGCTCACGTACGACTTCCAGGAAGGCATCCCCACGACGGCGAATGCGTTCGCCGAACACGCATCGCAGCAGGAACAGCACCAGACCATGTTTGCGTTCTACGCGCAGGATCGCTGGACGGTCAATCGTCTCTCGGTGCAGGCCGGCCTTCGCTTCGAGCACCTGGGCGATTACTTTCCTGAGCAGCGGATGGGTCCAAACCGCTTTCTGCCGACTGCCGTGGTGTTTCCAGCCGAGGATGGCCCGCTCAATCAGAAGGACCTGATGCCGCGGCTCGGCGCGACCTACGACGTGTTTGGCAACGGGAAGACGGCCGCGAAGTTCTTCATCGGCCGGTACGTGACGACGTTCAACACCGTTGACGAGTGGGCGAGCTTCAGCCCCGCCGGGATCTCGCGTTTTCAGAGCACGGACCAGAGAGGCTGGGACGATCTGACATATCCCGTCGGTGATCCACGCCGGGGCAATTACGTCCCCGATTGCAACTTCCTGGACTCGGCGGCCAACGGCGAGTGCGGGCTGGGGAGTGCATTTTTTGGGAAGCCGTTGCCTCAGGGGGCGATCGATCCCTCCTTCGTGGAAGGATGGAACACGCGAGAGTACAGCTGGGATCTGACAGCCGGCGTGACGCAGGAGATTGCGCCGAGAGTATCATTGCAGGTTGACTACGTCCGGCGGAGCTGGGGGAACCTGCCGGCCACGATCAACCGTGCGTGGACACCGGCCGACTTCGATCAGTTCGTGTTCAACGTCCCGCAGGACAGCCGGTTGCCGGGCGGCGGCGGCTACGCGCTGACGTTCCGCGACGTGAAGCCGGCGAAGATCCAGCAGATCAACAACCTGCTCACCTTCGCCGACAACGTCGGCGGCGCGTACAACAACTTCAACGGCGTCGACGTCACCGTGAACGCACGTCTGCGCAACGTCACGATCCAAGGCGGCACCAGCACCGGCAATGTCGTCGAAGACTCGTGCGGCGTCGTCACGAACCACCCGGAGTATTACATCTTCGGTCCCTGGGGCGGCACAGGTGGATTCCTTGACACGTTCCTCGGCGGCGTCGCGCAGTGGCCGCAGGCGTTCTGCCATCGCGAGTCGGGATGGAGCACGAATGTGAAGGCGCTGGCGACGTACACCGTGCCCAAGATCGACGTGCTGCTCAGCGGGACATTCCGCAGCCTCCCGTATCCCGGGAACGAATTCCCCTCGGTGCAGAGCCAGAGCCTCGGCGGAACGGTGACGGGGTTGTTCCTCGGAATCCCGGGGTTGGAGTTCTTAGACAGCACGAACCTCGGGCGGCCGCTCGCCAGTGGCATTCCCGTCGAATTCCTGCAAATCGTCGAGCCCGGTAAGCTGTACGGCGATCGCCTGAGTGCCATCGATCTCCGGTTCGGCAAGATCCTGAGGTACGGCAATACCAGGTCGACGATCAACTTGGACGTCTACAATTTGCTCAACGCGAATACGACGGAGGTATTCCAGCGGACCTATTCGGCCCCGTCCACGACACCTCGGTCGACGTATCTCGATCCGCTGTCGATCATGTCGGCGCGGTTCTTCAAGATCAGCGCGCAGTTCGACTTCTAGCCAAGGACGCCGGAGCAGCTCTTCGCTGCTCCGGCACATCGCATGCCGGTTCCGGGCTGCCGCTGCGCAGTACGTAGGGCGGACCCTTCGGGTCCGCCAAGCGGCGCCCCAGCCGCACGCTCCTCATCGTCGACCGGATTCAAAAGACCAGCTACACTAGGAAATTCCACGATACGCGCCCGTAGCTCAGGTGGATAGAGCACCGGCCTTCTAAGCCGGGGGCCGCAGGTTCGAGTCCTGCCGGGCGCGCCAAACTCACGAAATTTCCGCGCATTCGCTTTGTCATCGCGCCAACACTCAGCCACTTGTGTACTGAAATGGAGCGGTCACTCTCGGTGTTTTCGACAGGTCCGCGTATCAGTCCGCGAGAATTTCCCGTTGTTTTCGAATTTCGCTGATGGCGTGATCACCGGTCATAGAGGGCCGGAGGTCGGCGATGCGATCTTCAGTTCGCGGCGCACTCGTGGCAATGTTTGAATGCGATGGTACTGTGCAGGTCCGGCGCGCCCCTGACGACGTTCACCCTTCGGCAGTGTCGCTATGCGCTGGCGCTCTCTCAATCGAGTTTCGCGGCGCAGTTGGGCATCCCTCTCGAGACGTACCGCACGTGGGATTCTGGACGGCGGCCGGTTCGACTCGACATTCTCACTAGGGCGAATGAGCTCACGCTTCGCGCCGACCCCCAGGCGTTACGGCCGCTCGAGACGCTGGCGCGCCTCATTCACGTCCACGTCAAGACGCTGTACGCAGCCGCCAAAGACGGTCGCCTCCGCGTCACCTATGACACACGGACGACGTTTCGTAGTCTGCGCGCGCGCGCGACCGTGGCTGACGCCGATACTTTCTTGCATGCGTACTTCGAGAAAGCCGTGTGGCCGAAGGATCGACCCGCGCCCTTGCGCTGGAGTCAGATTCCGTCCGACTACGATGACCAGATCCGACGTCTGCGCCGACGCTTGGGCCTCACGCAAGCGCAGCTCGCCGAACGGGTGGGTGCGGCAGGCAAGGCTGTCGTCTACCAGTGGGAATCTCGAAAGCGCTGTCCTTCACCGCTGTTCTGGCAGCGGATGCGAGAGATCGACGCCAAAGACAGGCGTCCGTAAACCCTTCGCGACCAAGGAGGAGTAATCCGGCTCGGCTCCCGAATGAGCTGGCCGATTATTCTAATCGTCGATCGGCCGCCGTTCAGATCGATGATGTGACCGGACGAACCCGTTTATCCTGGCTGAGGGAGCGTCTGCGACTTCCGGCACGTCAACGAGACGTACGCGATTTCGCTCCCTGCCTCGCCGCGAGCCAATTCTGCACCAGCACGTATTTCATACCCGGGTTCGGTCCAGACGCGACTGCCTTCCGCACCAGAAAACGTTGTCGGTTCGGGGCGACGTCGTAGCCGCTCAGGCTGATGCCGCCCGCTTCGTCGAACAACGGTGTGGCCGGGCCGATCTTGACGTCCGGCGCCAACGCCACCGGCGCTGCCATGAGCCGGACCTTCTGCGCGGTCCCAACGCCGCCGCTGTCTGCCAGGTAGAAAAGTTCAGCGCCGTCGGTGGAGAATCGCGGCTGCCCTCCGCCGTCGGCAATCAGACGCACGGTGGCGCTGTTCGGAAACTCCGTGAGAAACAGCTTCCGCGACTGGTCGGGCTGGAGCGCCGAGTAGGCGAGAAGGCGACCATCCGGCGAGAGATCGTACTCCAGGTACGGGGGCATTGCGGGTTCAGGCTCGTCCTGGAAGATCCGCTTCGCGGGTCCGGCGATTCCATCGGCCGACAGGGGCGCCCACCGAAGGTGTCGCGAGCCCCGTTCGTCGAGTGCGAAGACCAGCGTCCGGCCATCCCTGGAGACCTTCCCGCTGTCCGCGGCAATGACCGTCCGCGCCGCGCCAGCCGCGTCGGATCGCTGCGCCACGAGGCTAGAGGCCTCGATGCTGCCGCGCCGATACACGATGCGGTCACCGGGCGGAATCCACTGCGGGGACACATCGACCTGCACGATCTGGCCGGTAAGATCGAGAGGGCTCAACGTCAAGAGCGTGTCGGTGCCGCTCTCGAGATCGCGAACGAAGAGTTGGCGCTTTTCGGCCGCGCCGACGAAGAACGCCGCCCGGCGACCGTCAGGCGAGATCGCCGCGCTCAGCGCAAGCGCCATCGGGGTGCCGGGCACGGGCGCCTGCTTGCCCGCGCGATCGATCCAGACCAGCGTCGACATGGGCGGCGTCGGGACGCCGACCATCAATGTCCCGTCGTCGGCCACAGAGAACCCCGTCGCCCCAGCCTGAACGAGCGTCGCTTTTGAAAGATCCGGCGGTCCGCCGTTGAAGGGCACTGCCCACAAGCCGGTGTTCACGGTCCGGCGCATGAACAACAGCATGTCTGGCGGCGCGTACTCGGTATCGAAGACGTCAGGATCGACAATCAGCGGGACGCGTTTCCCGTTGCCAACGAGCTCAGCACGTTCGACGTAGCCTTCCTTGCGGAGATGAGTGTTGACGATGACGCGAGCGTCTGGAAGAGCGGAGACGCGGTGAAAGTCGACCTCTCTCGCCATATCGACCGCCAGCAAGACCGCGGGATTTCCGCCGGACGCCGGCACGCTGTACACACTGTCCCGCCAGACGGAGAAGACAATCGTTCCCTTCTCGAGCCATGTGATGCCCATGACTCTGGCCGTTGACGGAACCTTGCATATGACGAATGGCGGACCGCCAGCCGCGGGAATGCTTCGAATCTGTCCTTCAGCGGTGAAGCCGATCGTGCTGCTGTCTGGCGACCAGAAGAGCGCGACTTCCGTCGCGGTCGCAAGTCCAAGGTCCTGCGAATCGAGGGCGTCAAGCGCGCGGACGTACAAATGGCCCCCGCTGACGTAGGCGATGCGCGTTCCATCCGGTGACAGCGCGCGCTCCGAGCCTCCTTCGATCGCCGCCGGCAATTCGAAACGGCGGACGGGCACGACCGCCGAAGGTTTGAAGTACCAAGCCACGGCGCCCATCAGACCGGCCAGCGCGAATGCTCCAGCCGCCGTCATTGGAGCACTGCGCCATGCGCCGGCGGGAGCACGCGCCGGAACCGCCTCCTCCGGCCCCGTCAAGATGATTCGCGCCTCGCCGATGTCGCGCAGGCGCATATTGGCGTCGCGGTCGAGACAACGTTCCAGAAGACGCTTAAGCCGTGGAGGTGTCCCTGGCGGCAGCGCGTCGAACGACGGCGTGTCTTTCAAGATCGAGGCGAGGATTTCCGAGATGTCATCGCCTTTGAATGCCCGCTCACCCAAGAGCATTTCGTAGAGCACGCAACCGAACGCCCAGATGTCCGCGCGCTTGTCGACCATCTTCCCGCGCGCCTGCTCGGGCGCCATGTAGGCGGCCGTGCCGAGAATCATCCCGGCCGCGGTCATGGCGGGCGTCGTGATCGTCGGCGACTGCGACATGTTCGGCGACGACGCGGGCGGATGCATCGCTTTCGCGAGACCAAAGTCGAGCACTTTCACCGTGCCATCAGATCGCACCTTGATATTCGCGGGCTTGAGATCGCGGTGGATGATGCCTTGCTCGTGCGCGCCTTCGAGCGCCTCTGCGATCTGTTTCGCGATGGGGAGGGCTTCCTCGATCGGAATCGCGCCCTGGGCGATGCGGTCGGCCAGCGTTGCCCCCTCGACAAGCTCCATCACCAGCGCTGTCGTGGCGCCTGATCGCTCCAAGCCATAGATGGCCGCGATGTTCGGATGATTGAGCGCGGCGAGGACTTCCGCCTCGCGCTGGAAACGGGCCAGCCGATCGACGTCAGCAGCAACAGACGCCGGCAACACCTTGATGGCGACCGCTCGCTTCAGATTAGTGTCCGTGGCCTTGTACACCTCGCCCATACCGCCCACGCCAATCTGGGCGAGGACCTCATAGGGGCCGAGGCGAGTGCCCGGAGTCAGGGCCAATTCGTGTGGATTATACGGGCAGAGCGGTGGTGCGAGCGGATAGGTCCTGGTACACGCCGCAGCCTTTGCAAATCCATTGGCCGGCGCTCGATCGCTCGACTCCCATGTCTCGGACACCGTGGGCTAGCAGCCGAGAAGTGGAAACTCATTTTCGCTTTCGATTTGCCCCCAAACGCTAAAACGGGGAGGTGGAGAGAGCGAGGGTGGCGACGGCGCATCTAACAACGGGCGTACGGAATAGTGGGGCGACTGTTGCTTAATAGATACTTGGCGACTGACCGCTATGTATCCGATTCGGTGGGGACGGCGCCTAGATATGTGCCTGCGTTGGCGAGTAACCACGCACATCTGGCCGTTGGCCGCCGGTTTCAACGATGGTCTTCGCGTGTTTACCGGGCCGGGGCCGACCGCGTGATATCTGTTAGAATCCCCTTCGATTCCTAGGGTTTCGGCGCTACGAGGATCGCGAATGACGCACCGTCACGCGCAAGCCACCGGGCTTCTATGGATGCGGATCGCAACCTTCTGTTCGGTGTACTAGCCCTACAGGCTGATGTCATCGACGCCGATCAGTTCATCAAGATCTGCACGCTCTGGACGACGCGCAAGCAGGCGGCACTCGGCGATCTGCTAATCGAGTTCGGCTGGATCACGCCGATCGACAAAGCGGATATCGAGCGTTTGGTTGAGCGCAAGTTGAAGAGGCACGGCGGCGACCCCAGAGCTGGTCTGGCCGCCGTCAGCGACGATGTGAAACGTTCGCTCGCAGCCCTGCAAGACGCCGACATCAACCGATCGCTCTGCGACCTGCCTGGGCCAGATACACCAACTACGTTAGCAACCGTCGACGATATACCGAAACCCGGGGAGCGGTACGCGCTGACGCGCTTACACGCCAGCGGCGGCATCGGACGCATTTGGCTGGCTCGCGACCGCGCCTTCGGTCGTAACGTTGCTTTAAAAGAGCTGAGGCCCGAACGCGCGGGGCTGGCCGCTCACAGGACGCGGTTCCTTCAGGAAGCCCGTATTACCGGTCAGTTGGAGCATCCGGGTATCGTGCCGGTCTATGAGTTGGCCTTACGGGAGGACGATCAGCCCTTTTACACCATGCGCTTTGTCAGAGGTCGCACCCTGAGCGAGGCCGCGCGCGGGTGGCACCGAACAGGGACCCGAACCCAGGCAGGAATGCTCGGCCTCGTCCCTTTGCTGAATGCCTTCGTCACCGTTTGCAACACTGTCGCGTATGCCCATTCCGAAGGAGTGATCCATCGTGATCTCAAGGGCGAGAACGTGGTGTTGGGAGACTTCGGCGAAGTCGTCGTTCTCGATTGGGGTTTGGCCAAGCTGGTCGACCGAGTCCAAGCAGAGCCGGACGATCCGTTGGTCGTGGTCGATTCTGCTAGTTCGGCGAACGATGTGGGTCTCACCGTGCAGGGGCAAGCGATCGGTACGCCCGCCTACATGGCACCAGAACAAGCGTCCGGACGCTTGGACCTCATCGGTCGGCACACCGACATCTATGGCTTGGGAGCGATTCTCTACGAAGTTCTTACGGGGTGCCCCCCGTTCTCAGGCCCAGATACCCGCGAGATCCTACGGAAAGTCCGCGAAGAACAGCCGCTCCTGCCGCGAGGGCAGTGGGCCGAGGTGCCTTCGGCGTTGGAAGACATTTGCATGCGTGCCCTAGCCAAGAGGCCGACCGACCGCTTCGGGTCTGCCGGTGAGCTAGCCACGGCCGTTCAGAGCTGGCAAGAAGTGGAGCGTCGAGAAGCTCAGGAGGAGCGCGATCGCTTTTTCACGCTATCTCGCGACATGTTGTGTATCGCCGGCTTCGATCTGTACTTCAAGCGACTTAACCCTGCCTTCGCACGGACGCTTGGCTTCACGATGGATGAAATGCTAGCGAAATCGTACCTGAGTTTCATCCACCCCGACGACATTGAGCGGACGCTCGCCGAATCGCAGAAGATTGCTACAGGTACGGACACCGTCACCTTCGAAAATCGGTACCGCTGCAGAGATGGATCGTACAAGTGGCTGTCATGGACCGCAACCGTGTACCCAAGCCGGCAGTTGATTTACGCGGCTGCCAGGGATATCACGGGGCGGAAGCAGGCCGAAGAGGCATTACGTAAAGGCGAGGAGCGTTATCGGTCCGTCATCGCTGCCATGCAGGATGGCATTGTCGTCCTGGACGCCGACGGTAGCATTCGAGCGTGCAATGGCAGTGCCGAGCGAATCCTTGGACTGTCGGCTGAGCAGATCATAGGCCGGACCGCACTCGACCCACGCTGGCGAGCGATCCACGAGGATGGCTCACCGTTTCCCGGCGAAACATTCCCCGTCGCCGTGACCATGCGTACGGGTCAACCCTGCTCAAACATCATCATGGGAGTGTACAAGCCGGACGGCAATCTGACGTGGATTTCGATTAATTCTGAACCCTTGTTCGAGGCCGACGGTACTCACGGCGGAGTTGTCGCGTCTTTTGAAGACATCACGGAGCGCAGACGAACCGAAACGGCACTTCATCGAGCGTCGACCGAACTCGCTCATCTGCGCCGGGAATTACCACATTGAGCCAATTCGCAGCCGTGTAGCGTGCAGATCCCGTTGCTTAGAGGAAACAAACCCGCAGGCCTGGCCAACATCGCCTGGGCACCGTCGCGCCCACCGGTCATGTGTGATCATGTCACCGTGACGCGACTCATTTTGGCATGTAAGTAACGATCGACGCCGCAGGGATGAAGCATCCTGAAGCTTTCGGCGACGGTGGAGGCCGTCGCCGATGCGACAGTCGAAATCGCGAAGGAAGAAATCGCCGAAGCGGGTGCTGGCACTCTCCGACCTCGAACACGCCAAGACGGCCGTCCTGAACAGCCTGACCTCCGTCAGCGGGCAACGGACGTACGATCACGCGATTCGCGAGTTTGTAACCTGGTACTGCTCAGAGCCGCGCCTTGCGTTGAACCGTACCGTCGTTCTCCGCTATCGGATCCACCTCGAGCAGCGCCAATACGCGCCGGCAACCATCAATCTGCGGCTGGCTGCGGTCCGTCGGATCGCGTACGAAGCTGCTGATGCCGGTCTGCTGAGTCCCGAGCTCGCGGCAGGCATTCGCCGTGTCAAAGGCGTGCGACGTCTTGGTGTCCGGCTTGGAAACTGGCTAACACCTGAACAAGGTCGACGGCTGCTCGAACACGCGAGGCCTTCGACGGCGCGGGCGCTGCGCGACCACGCAATGGTGGCCATGCTGATTGGATGTGGATTGCGACGCGCCGAGTTGCTCGCGCTGACGCTCGAGTCGATCCAGCAACGAGAAGAACACTGGGTGATTGCGGACTTGGTCGGTAAGGGCGGCCACATGCGCACCGTGCCCATCCCGAGCTGGGTGAAAGCCGCGGTAGATGCCTGGACGGATGCGGCGAAAATCACACATGGTCCCGTGTTCCGTGCCATTAACAAGGCCGGGCGTGTTTGGGGAAGCGGCATGTCTCCGAAAGTGCTCTGGGACGTGGTGCGGGCAGCGGCCGCTCGCGCGGGCATCGACAAGCTGGCACCGCACGACCTCCGTCGCACGTGCGCGCGCCTCTGTCATCTGGCGGTGGCGAGTTGGATCAGATCCAGTTCCTCTTGGGCCATGTCTCGATCCAGACGACGGAGCGCTACCTTGGATGCAAACAGCGACTGCGATGTGCGGTCAACGACCGTCTCGGAATCGAGCCGGGCGCCGCTTGAGCTGAGGGCCTGGGGCGGCGCAACAACGTCCGCCCTTGGCGACGACTGAGGACAAAACCGCGGGCGAGCGGAGGTACGCCCCTACCGCCCGCCTGTTTCACAGTTCGCTTCGCCGAATCACGCGGCTACTTGCCGAATACCTTCTTCGCGGCGGCTCCCGCCTCGGTATCCTCAATCACCGGATAGACGTTGATCTCCAGCAACTCACCCCACTCGGCCACGTGCTCGGCGATGAGCGCGAGGTCGCTCGCCTCGATGAGATGCCAGCCGAGCGTTGAACCCGGCGTGTGCCAACGCCCAACGGTCTTCGCGCCAGCCGGGACTGGGCCGCCCGCTTTGAGAAACTGGTCAATCGCAGTCTTGTATTTCCCTGGAACGGTCTTCCAAACGACCATGAACTTCATCGGTCCACCTCCTTCACCTGCGAAAACGCTGATTCTGACGTAACGGACGAGAGAAGCGAAACGAATTACTCCAGGAGAACGCCAAAGTACCTGAGTAATCTCGGTTCCGGCCCCCCCGAACGCCCTGGGCGGATAGGTCTACCCTTGGCGACCAGGACTAAGCGGGGCGCCTTGACACATCGGTCCCGCAAGCGCATAGTCCGGACCCGCACCACTTCCCTGGAGATGATGATGAGAGAAGTCGCAAGCGCGCTGGCGCTACTGTTGGTTCTACCCGTGTTATCCGTCGCGCAGACCAAGACCACCGAACAGACGTTGATGGACATCGAACACAGCTGGGCGGCGACGGCCCTCAAGAACGATGTGAAGACTCTGGACGGAATCCTCGCCGCCAACTGGACGGGGACTACCCCCGAGGGCACCGTACAGACGCGCGCGGAATCGCTGGCGAACACAAAGGCCGGCAAGTTCACAAAGTCGGAAGTCAGTGGCATGAAGGTCATGGTGCCCAATCCAACGACCGCCGTCGTCACTGGCATCTGGACGGGCGTGGGCACGGACGCCAAGGGCGTGAAGGTCGATACGAGCGAGCGCTGGACGGACGTGTTCGTGCTGCAGGGCGGTACATGGAAGTGCGTCGCCTCGCAGTCGACGACGATCAAGAAATGAGACGCGCGGAGGCGTCTTACTTCAATACCTGCAACGCTGCGCGCTGACTCATCGCGCCCGTCGCGCCCTGGTGGCCGCCGAGCTCTGAATGGCCGCTGGCAATTCGACCGTAGCCCCTGGCGACAATCTCCCGCGCCGAGGGTTTACCGTCGCGCCCGTAATGGAACCGGTAGGGTCACGCGCGGAACACTACTCGCGAACCCATCCTCCCTCACCCGCCGAAGGGCGTGCATTCCGAGGCGCGGCGCCCCACATGGTCGAGCGTTCGGTCGCGATCAACGCCGTTGTGATTCCCGATCCGGACCGGTCAGATGCATCGCCACTTGGCGACGGATCGCTACCTATCATCTATCCAGCATCGCTCGGGCATGAGCTGGACCAGAACTCAATCAATCAGCCCTCCCGGTAAGATTCACATTCACTCGCCGTGACGAGTCATGATGGCTGAAAAGGAGGAGGCATGGGAGACAAGGGTGGCAAGAAGGACAAGGAAAAGAACAAACAACAGCAGCTGACGAAACAAAAACAGGAGGAGCAAAAGAAGCAGGACAAGGCCCGGCCAAAGACTCCGTAGCAGGAAGCTGGCAAGGCAACACCCGGCCGGGATTGCTCCGCATCAACGGCGCAGGGGTTACCGACGACGGCCTGTGCCCGGCATGCCGAAACCCGAAGGTGGCTCTCCGCGTACGTTGGAAAGTTCGTTTCGCCCTCGATTGCCCCCAAAATCTCATTTGGGAGGTGGCGAGAGCGTGGAAGAAGGCGGGTCTGAATCCCTGCCATCGGTAAATCCTTGGCGACTTATCAGGAGGAATCCTGCGCACTGTTGGTAGGAAGGTGACACTGATCCACTTCGTGCTCGGCGATCGAAGTCCCAGGGTTCGAACGCACCCCGATCATCCCACGCCGGAGGCGCTGCCAGCGGTCAGCGGACGCGTCGGATGTGGAGATAGCGCGCGTGGATGATCTCGTAGAAGCCGAAGGCGACGAACCCTGCTGCCGTCACGCCGAGAAGCCAACGGCCCACCCCTCCCGGTTGTGCAGCGAGGGTGCGGAATGACGACGCCGTGGTGCCGACTTCCGACGGATCGCGGAACCAACCGGCGACGACGATTGCCCATCCGAGCACCGCAAAGACAACGGCGCGTGCCGCCACGCCGAACCGGCTGAGGCCGACCGCCCATTCGCCAGCCTCGCGTCGCATTTCTTCGACATCGAGATTGCGCTCCAATCGGCAGGTGATCGCCGCGTACACCTGCTGCACGGCGAAGCCGATGAGGCCGAGTCCCGCGAGCACTACCAGCCAATCACCGAGCGGCCACCGGAATGCCTCGGTGGCGACCTCACGCTCGCTGGTTCCCGATGCGGCCGACAGCCCCCGATAGAGGCGGAATGTTTGCCACCCCAGCACCGCGTGTACACCCCCGCGAACCACGAAGCTTGCACGCATGGCAAGGCCGCGCCAATTGTGGCCCAGGCGATCTGGATCGAAGAGACCTTGAAGGACGCGCCAGGCGGCGTAGCCGAGAAGCCCAATGACGGCCACGAGCAGCAGCGTGCGTCCAAACGGCTGTCCGAGGACGGCTGTGAGCGCGCCGCGCGTCCCCGTTACGCGTCCGCCTGCTCTGGCTGCGACCTGAAGGGCCAGCGCGCCGATGACTATGTAGAGCACACCTTTCACAAGGAAGCCCCCTCGGGCGAGCCACTCGATCGCGCCGAAACCGTTCATGGATTCATGGTACGGCGTATTTCCTACGAATTCGATGAGCCGCCATAGAACCGGAGCTGAGCTTATCCCTCGAGGACAACGAGGAGGTAGCGCGCTTCCACGGTTGCCGGTTTCGTCTCATGTGGCCGCAAACCCGCGATGACGTCACACTACTGTTGACAGTTCCGTGGAGATCGAAGTGACGTTGTCACCGCGAAGCACCAGCAGCGCCATCGTGTATCCGGAGCCGGCGCATGGCGGAGCCATTAAGCAGTCTGCCGCGATCCATCAAGCGGCCCAGCCAATCATCAGCGTGGTTCCAACTGGCGCACGGCAGAGCGCGGGCGCGCTCTCGGGAATCTCCACACGCAGTCGCTGCGGCATTTCGCCTGACGAGATGGGCAAAATCGTTGGCAAGATGGTGTGGCGGCAGGCGCCGCCCGAGTTATAGATCGACCACCGGCTCCGAAGTGCTCGCTGTCAGCTGGCGGGATCGGGCTCGCAGGTAATTCTATGACAACTGCGGCGGCTTCAGGGCCCCAACCAGTCGGCGCGTCTAACCAACAGGATGAAACCCATCGAGCAGAATACGGCCCGCGCGCGGGACTTCCCATGTTCCAATGTGGCCAGCGGGCAGGCAATTCGTGCATGCACAAATGCATAGTCCGAAACCGGTAGATGGGTAACGAGTTACCGCAATTGTCCAATAGTGAACAGTTCATTGAGCGGAGTCGGCGTAATCTTTTTTCATTCCGACATGGCTGTCTATTGGAATAGTGCACGTCGCTGCCCCTCTTGTGATAGTCCGCACATTCAGCCGATGGCACTGCGTTCGTACGAACACGAGAGCGGAGTGACGTGGTATCAATGTTTGAAGTGCGACCGGCTGTGGCACAGAGAGAAGGACGTGCTGTCCGCACTAGCCGACCTGTCCAAGAAGGGACAGACACCTGCCTGCGCCCCAGCTAAGCTCTCCATAGAGACACAAACGCACAGAAGGAGAGACTAATCAATGAGTACCAACACCCTAATCCTCATCATTCTCGTAGTGCTCCTCCTCGGTGGCGGCGGCTTCTATTTCCGCTAGTCGTGGTCGAAAGGGGCGCGTGCCGTCTCCTTGCTCTGATCGGTTCGCCGAAGGTGACAGCTTCGGCGACTCGGAGAGATGACGCCCTCCCCATCAATGCGCCTGCTCCGTAGACGGTGGCAGAAATGAGTAACCATCCGTCTTCGCCAACTGTTCGAGCCACCGTGCCAGAGTCAGCGGTGCTAACGGATCGCCGGGGTCGGTCTCTCCGTGTTTCGGCACGAGTGCACCGTCTGCAAGTGGAACGAGGCGCGCACCTCCCTCACGACATAGCGTATGAATTGCGGCCCCACACGGACATCCGCCCTGCGCGCTTCGCGCGCAAAGAGGTCATACGCTACCCACTCGTACGACTTCGACGCTCGTGCAGTCGCTCGAATTCATGCTTCAGCGCATCGAGCTGGTCATCGTCAAGCTCCTCGAGTTGAATGAGCTGTGACCGTGCTCCGGCAGTGCTTCGGATGAGCTCATCGAGCTTCAATTGCAGCGCTCGCGTGTCACGGTTCTGGGTGTTCTGCAGCAGGAACGCAATAAGAAACGTCACTTGGGACGCAGCCGTGTTCATCGTCAACTGCCACGTATCTGAGAACTGGAAAACAGGACCGAGCAGGAGCCATAGCGCCGTTAACGCGATATTCGCAGTGAAGGCCCATGGAGAGCCGACCACGGACCCGGTTACGTCAGCAATTCGCCTGAATCCATTCGTCATGAGTCCTCCTGTGCAACGAGTTGACGATATCGGGCGGACGTAACACTGCGGATTAAGGCGTTGTTGAAGTTGCCTCCTGGTAAACGCCGCAGGGTCTACTGATGGTGTGTTTCCGCCGCCTCCGAGATGACGCGATTGAGACAAACCATTCAGCCACGTCATCTTAGCGGCGCACCAAATTTGCAGGCGCCCGTAGCTCACTTGGATAGAACATGGGACTTCTAAGCCGGGGGTCCCGCGTTCGAGTCGCGGCGGGCGCGCCATTTCCTAAAGAATTTAGTGATTTCGTTCCCACAACCATGTCGGGGCGAATGTTTATCGAAAAAAGTGATCAGTCTTGCGAGATTGCGCCACATCTCGCGAGCGGCGCGGTGTTCCTTTTCTTCCGACATTCCGGAACATCACGGATGGGCGTTGTGCTTGCCGAGCGACAAGATTGTCGGTGAGCACCGGCCAGGAATTCCGGAGGTCGCTTTACATCATCGGCCGGTGAATGGCACTGTCTGCGCCGTGAACGAGCTCCGTCAGCTCCGCCGCGACGCGGATCTGTCGCAACGAGACTTCGCTGTGGGATTGAATAGGTGCCCTCGAGACACTTCGGATCTGTGACAGCGGTGATGAGCTGCAACAGTCGTCGCGTCGACGCTACAGTTCCTCGCAAGACACTACCGCTGCTTCAGCAGCCAGAGCGTGCCCTGTGCTCCGCCGTTCACGCGATTACTACAGCCGCCTCCGGCAGCTGCGTCGCGATGTGCCTCACACAAGGCATTAGCACATCGAATCGCGCCGCTGGCAAAGTAGTGGTGTATATGCGATCGCGACAGCCCCCGTTCCCGTTTGTGGGAATCGATTTCTTTAGGTCCGAGATCAAGACGGAAACTGACATCATGATCATGCGCGGGTCGAAACGCGGGGCTGATGAGCCCGGCTAGCTGAGTAAACGACTGATTTTGTCATCGTCTGATTATCATTAACTGAGCCATTCTTAGTGCTGCCATGAGAATCTTCGCTTACCAGTGTGTGGGAGATCGTGAGATGGGCCTGATCTTCATTAGCCACTCCAGCCGAGACAACGCGGAAGCCTTGGCGATGCAGGACTGGCTTGCGAGGCAGGGCTGGGGAGAGGTGTTTCTCGACCTCGATCCGGCCACTGGCCTCGCGCCCGGGCAGCGCTGGCGCGACGAGTTGCGCAAGGCCGGCGAGCGTTGTTCTGCCGTTGTCGTGCTGATCTCGCCGCACTGGGCTGCCTCGAAATGGTGCTTGACCGAGTTTCTGTTCGCCTCGCAACTCGGTAAGAGATCTTCCCGTTCTGATCGCGCCTTGCTCACTGAGTGACCTGCCCGTGGAGTTGACCGCGACCTATCAGTTCGCCGACATCTCGACAGCCGCGACACCGGGCGGCCGGGACACGAACGGCTACGCATCGGGCTGCAGCGCGCGGGGCTCCACCCTGGGCGCCTTTCGCTGGCCGCCGGAGAACGAGCCGAATCGCCCGATCTTCCGCGGCTTGCGCGTGCTCGAGGAGAAGCTGATGCCGCATCTTCTTCGGCCGGGATGCGCACATCACCAAGGCGCTCGACACCATCCGGCGACTCCGCGACGGCGCGCCGGAACGCATGCTGGTGATTTTGGGGGCCTCGGGCGCGGGCAAGTCGAGCTTCCTGCGCGCCGGGTCTGCTCTCGCGCCTCAAGCGGGACACGGAGCGCTTCCTGGTCTTGCCAACCGTACGCCCAGGCAGGGCAGCGCTCACCGGGCCGACCGGGCTGCGGCACGCCCTGGGTCTGAACGGCCCGCTCGACGGCGATCGATCGCCGCGCGTATCGCCCAGTACGTGCGCCGGTCGTGGAGCACCTGCGGAACACACGCCCCGCGGCGTGCCGACGGGAGCAGCTGGCGGCCACCCACGTGATTCTGCCGATTGACCAGGCTGAGGAGCTATTCGTTGCAGGCGACGAGGATGCAGCGGGAGAACGCCTAGGTTGCCGCGATATCGAGAGCGCTCATCGAATCGCACATCGTCACTTACTTACCACACATCCAATCGCTACAGCTACTCATCGATCGAAGAAGCAAGTGTTACGGTTCAAACGCAGACCGTGACTTACGCGCATAGGCGGCCATCGCCGGATCCGCTTCCACCATTCGAAGCTTGCCGAACTAGCCGTGCTCCACCAAAGGCTGTTTCCGACGTCTCATCCGCAGCCGCTGCAATGCGCGCGCCATTCGGCGTCACGGACACGCACTCCACACTGTCCTGGTGTCCGCGAAGCACAGCGGGTCTGACACAGTGCCCTGGATACGCCGTTGTAATCTCGTCTGGGCCCAGCCGACCGGCCAGGGCATATCGATCCTAACGGTGAGCGCTATACGTGCTCACATGGGCCTCCAGCGTATGGTCGAAGGATCAGAACTCTAGTCTCGAGTCTCGGATGTCCGTGCCGAAACGCGCGCCGACAAACGCAAGCAACGTTGCGAAAAAAAAGTACCAGTCTCGCGAGTTTTCCCACACGCCGGGCATGGCGCGGGCGCGTGTCAGGAGCCGGGTGAGGTGATGAGCTCGATCGCAGTCCAATCTGCTCGCCCTCGTGTTCGCCGGAACTGTAATGCGCAGACAACCCCCCATACCGGCTAATAACCAGGCCAATGAATAATCGCATGCGGCTTCAATGCCCGATCCGTAACCCGATCTCGCTACCGCCCTGTCAGCCTACCGCGCCTTCCCCACCTCGTCGTTCCCGCGCTACAACCCCGGCTGCACAACTTACAGATCAGCGCGCACAGCCAGAAGCGCACGGAGTTCGCCATCCTGCTTGCCGCGCGCCACTGGACGAACAGTTTTGAATGGAACGCTCACTATGCCTTGCCGTAAACTGGCCTCAGCGCTACCATCATCGCGCCGTGGAGACGTGCTGGTCCCGAGCATCGCGGGACAAAGCCGTCCCATTTCTTCGTGGTCGTCAGCGGAGAGATCCAGCGTGCGACGGACCTATGCCCGGCGCTATCGAAGTTCTACGCTATCGTCCACGCCCCGGCCTCGGGGCTGATTCCGTTCCTTGTGGTGGACGTGGTCCTGATTGGTTCTGCGCACTGCGCCGCGGGCCACCCCGTTTCCGAAATAGCCGCTGCAATACTCTAGTGAGAATGAAGAGTGCGCTCTTGCGGCGTGAAGGAGCTCCTTTCTGACGCGCAAGGCCTATCTCGTACACCTACATCGATCTCGATTACAATCCGTGACGCCGACGCACACTCTCGATACGCGCGACCTCGCAGCACAAAGTCCGCCTGCTGATCAACCTGGAATAGGCGATCGGCCGCGGCACCGTGCCACTCTCATTGCGCATCAATGGAAAGGAGCACCAGCTTCGCATCGATCCGCGAACGACGCTGCTCGATTGCCTGCGGGAGACTGTTGCTCTCACCGGAACCAAGAAGGGCTGTGATCACGGGCAATGGGCGCCTGTACGGTGCATGTGAATGGCAGGCGCGTGAACTCATGCCTCAGTCTGGCCCTGATGCACGACGGCGAAGAGATCACGACTATCGAGGGCCTCGGCACGCCGGACGAATTGCATCCGATGCAGGCGGCATTCGTTGCCCACGATGCATATCAATGCGGCTATTGCACTTCCGGCCAGATCATGTCCGCCGTTGCGCTGCTTAAAGAGCCGTGTGGCCCTGAGGACGCGGACGTGAAGGAACTGATGAGCGGCAACATCTGTCGATGCGGAGCTTATCCCAATATCGTGGCCGCCATCCAGCAGGTTCGCGGAAGGCTTAACCGGCAAGCAGCAGTCATCGCCATGCACACGTTTGAATTCATTCGACCGAAAGATCCCGCCGAGGCGGTTGCCGTCGCCGCTCAGGCGAAGACCGCGCAACAGGGTGCGGATGTGCGCTTCCTCGCCGGCGGGACGACGCTCATCGATCTGATGAAGCTGAACGTCGAAACGCCGGCGCGGCTCATCGACATCAACCGTTTGCCGCTCGACAAGATCGAAGCCACACCTGACGGCGGGCTGAAGATCGGCGCGACTGTCCGCAACTCGGATCTCGCCCACCACCCCATAGTGCAACGAGATTACTCCGTCTTGTCGCAGGCCATCCTCTCCGGCGCTTCGACGCAGCTCCGCAACATGGCCACGACAGCTGGCAACCTGCTCCAGCGAACGCGCTGCGTGTATTTCCGCGACACCGCCATGCCCTGTAACAAGCGCGAGCCGGGGACCGGTTGCTCGGCGATCACCGGCAGCAACCGCACTCTCGCCATCCTGGGCACGAGCGAGCATGCATCGCGACCAACCCATCGGACATGTGCGTGGCAATGGCGGCGTTGGAAGCGACCATCCACGTGCAGGGGCCGAAAGGCTCACGCGCGGTCCCGATCGGGGAGTTTCACCTGCTGCCCGGCGAAACGCCGCACCGCGAAACGGTGCTCGAGCCGGGCGATCTCATCACGCATGTCACGCTTCCGCCGCCCGTTGCCGGGGAGCCGGCAACAAGCAGTCTATTTGAAGCTGCGCGATCGAGCCTCATACGAATTCGCTCTGGCATCGGCAGCCGTCGTGATCACGATCGCGGGCGGCAATGTTACCCATGCGCGGATTGCGCTGGGCGGCGTGGGCACCAAACCGTGGCGATCTCCCGAGGCCGAAGCCGCGCTCGTCGGCCAGCCCGCGACCCAAGACAACTTCCGCAAGGCGGCGGAGGCGGCTCTGCGCGACGCCAAGCCACAGAGCGAGAACGCATTCAAGATCGAATTGGCCAAGCGCTGCCTCACGCATGCGCTGCAGATCGCCGCTACCGCCTGATCACTGACGAACATGGCAACGACACATCCTCCTCAACCGCCCACCGAGTCGCCGATCGGCCGCCACACGCCGCGCGTGGATGGCCCGCTGAAAGTGACCGGGACAGGCGCAGTACGCTTCCGACTTCCACTTTCCCGGGATGCTCTATGCGGTTCCGGTCGAGGCGACGATCGCCAATGGCCGCGTGGTTAAGCTCGACACGGCCGCGGCCGAGAAGATGCCCGGCGTGCGAGCGATTTTTCATCGCGAGAACATCGGAAAGATCTTCCGCTCGATCCTGGAACCTGGATTTGCAGGCATCATGCGACGAGCGTCGCCCGCCCTTCGAGGACGATGTCGTTCGCTACTACGGCCAATACATCGCGCTCGCGGTGGCGGACACGTTCGAGACCGCCAAAGCCGCCGCCGACGCGGTTCGTGTGACCTACGCCAAGGAAAAGCCGAACGTCGACACTGACCTTGAAGCGGACGACGAGCCCGAAGTGGTTGTCACCACGTTCGGCCCGCGCAAGCCGCTTGCAAAGCCAGCGCGGCGACGCCGAGGCCGCTTTCGCACGGCGCCGGTCAAGCTCGACCAGACCTATGTCACGCCGGCCGAGACGCACAACCCGATCGAGCTGCACGCGACGACTGCGATCTGGGATGGATCCGACATTGACGCTGTACGAGTCGTCGCAGGGCGTCGTCAACCTCAGGAGCGTCCTCGCGCAGATGTTCGGCCTGCCGAAAGAGAATGTCCGCGTCATCTCGAAGTTTCTTGGCTCGGGTTTCGGCGGCAAGTTGTGGCCGTGGACGCATTGTCCGCTCGCCGCCGCGGCGGCGCGGCAGCTCGGCAAGCCGGTCAAGCTCGTGCTCAGCCGGAAGATGATGTTCCAGACGGTCGGTCATCGGCCGCGCACCCAGCAGCGCGTGCGGCTGGGCGCCACGCGCCGACGGGAAGCTCGTCTCGCTCCAGCACGATTACGTCTACCACACGGCCGATGCTCGATGATCATCACGAAGACTGCGGCGAGGCCACGGCGTTCCAGTACAGCGTGCCCAACCTGCGCGTGACCTTCGGCCGCGCCAAGCGCAACGTCGGCTCAGCCGACCGCCATGCGCGGCCCCGGCGCCGTGCCCGGGCTCTATGCGACCGAGTCGGCGATGAACGAACTGGCCGATCAGCTCAAGATTGACCCCGTCCGGCTCCGCGTCATCAACGAGCCGAAAATCGACGAGGCGCTGGGCATTCCGTTCTCGTCGCGCCATTTGCTCGAGTGCTTTGAGCTCGGCGCGGAGAAGTTCGGCTGGTCGAAGCGTACGCCCGAGGTCGGCTCGATGAAGCGCGACGGCCTGACGCTCGGCTGGGGAATGGCCGGATGCTCGTGGATCGCCGCACGATTCCCCGCCGAGGCGAGCGTCCAGCTCCGCGACGATGGCACGGCCCGCGTCGCGTGCGGCACGCAGGACATCGGCACCGGCACGTACACGATCCTCGCGCAGCTCGCTCGCAGAAGACCGGCGTGCCGCTCGACAAGATCGAAGTGGCGCTCGGCGATACGTCGCTTCCGGCAGGCCCGATCTCGGGCGGTTCGATGGTGACAGGATCGGTGGTCCCGGCCGTCTTTGCAGCGGCGGACAACGCGTTCGCATCGCTGCTGCCATCGCCGACGACAACGCCGGGATCGCCGTTCGAGAAGCGCGTCGCCTGCCGATCTGGCATTTGAAGGTGGCTGAGTCTTTCGTGAAGGCTGACGGTCTGTCCGGAGGGGATTCCCTTCGCGGATTTGCTCGGCGCGCCAACCTGCGCCTGGTCACGCGGCAGCGGCAAGTCCGAAGCGACATTCGGCAATCCAAAGCCGAAGTTCTCGACGCACTCGTTCGGCTGTCACTTCGTCGAGGTCACGTGGCAGCCAGAGATCGCTCGGCTGCGCGTCAGCCGGGTTGTGACGGTCATCGATGCGGGCCGCATTCTCAATCCGCTGGCCGGCCGCAACCAGATCGAGGGCGCGGTCGTATGGGAATCGGCATGGCGCTGTTCGAGCACACGTCTTACGATCCGCAGAACGGCGCGCCGATCAACAGCAACCTGGCCGACTACGTGATGGCGGTCAACGCCGACGTGCCGCCGATCGACGTGCATTTCCTCGACTTCCCCGACACGGAGATCAACGAACTCGGCGCGCGCGGCATCGGCGAGATCGGCCTGGCCGGCGTTGCCGCCGCCGTCACGCGGCGGTCCACCACGCGACGGATTCGCGGCGCGAACTGCCGATCAAGATTGAGAATCTGCTCGTCTAACTTCGTCCCGTGCGTCCCGCCGAGGAGCTTACCGCGACCGCCTACCTTGGTGTTGATCGGGCGCATCGGATCGTGCGTCCCCTGGCAGTTCATTGCGGCGGCATTGGCTCCACACTCACCGGGACCGGTCGGAACCTACTAGGTTGGGTGGACGGTCGGTGCGCTCAGGGTGTCATACAGAGCATGACGTATGGCATCTGTGAGCTTTCGAAGACTTGACAGAGCCGGCGAGGTTCTCCAGTCGAATCCTGGCCGGCCCAAGACATCGGCTTGGGTGATGAAACGCTCGCATTCTGTTCTCGATGTGAACTCGTTTTGGCGCTCGAGAGGCTTTCCGGTGGCGTCGAACCACTCCAGCTTGAATTGACCACTCTGAATCAACGCCGCAGCGATCGTTGCGCTGATGAGATCGCGATCTGGCATAGATGGCTCCGTTCAAGAGAAGCATGGGTTTTCAAGAACAGGGGTCCTCATCGCTGAGGCTCCCAGCCGTACGCAGGCAGGGTGGTCAGGCGCGCGTCCTCGACTGGACCACCCACCGCGAAGTGGTAGAAGCTCTGCCAGTCCCGTGACGCGATTCCGAAAACCTCGTGGACCGGATCGTCGAAGTAACAGCCGATGCCGGTCGACCGAATACCCGCCTCTTCGGCTTCGAGGTAGAGCACTTGCCCCACCATGCCGGCCTCCCAGAACAGGTTCCGGTAGAACCCTGCGCCGTACGTCGTCAGGCTGTCCGTGTAGTCGGCGATCATGCCAAGGCTGAACGCTCCATCGCGGGCGATGTCCTGTCCGCAGGAGACCCTGGCCGCCAGCGCTCGACAGTCCCCTTCCTGAAGAAGATACAGGGGGAGTCCGGGTGGACAGGTGGGCACGCGCTGCCAACGAAACTGCCGATGCATCACCTCCTTGAGGGCCGCCAGCTTGTCGGGATCTCGCGGGAGCCCGTAGAGGCCGGGAAGTAGGCCGTCGACGCGGTGGACGAACAACCCGAGATGGATGCGCGGCCGCCACGGGATCGCGTCCCACGGCATCGATCGCCCATCGTGTGTCGGCATCAACCGGGCAAGCATGCGGAAGAAGGCTGCCTGGGAGATCGTAGTCGAGCCGTCCATGGCTACCGCGCTCCGGCGGCCAAGAATGGCTTTCTCGGCACTGAGCAGACCCTGACGAGTTGTCCCGAAGAGATCGTCGTTCGTCAGGAACCTGGAAAGGTCCTCCGTGATCGGCACCTTTCCGGAGCGTCGCGTCGCCCGCGCAACGTCATCGATCACAGGCCACTCGATGCTGTGTTCGGGACTCAGCGTGTTGGCCCTGCCCTGCCATCGCACACCGCCGCTGTCCGCCGTCGCCTCGTTCAAGTCGCGTGGAACCGTCGACGGAAAGTCCGGTGCGACCAAGGCGAGAAGCTCGGGCTCCTCCCGCTCGGCGTCCCCGAAGTCTTCGGGGCGGTCGAGCCCCAGGAGCCGCGAGACCGCGGCGTCCCCAACGCCGTCGAGGAGCACTAATTTCCAACCGAGCGCTGCCGCGGCGATGCGCATGGTGGCAAGCGCGTGTCCGACGTCGTGCTGGCAGTACCGAAACGCGCGCTCGCCGTACTTCCAGGCTTCCCGCCACTGCACCGACGAGAGACCCACGAGGAACGATCCTCGAGGGAAGGGCGCGACGAGCTCGCTCCACACCTTGACGTCTAAGACCGCTCGCCGTTCGAGCGCGTGCTCTCTCGGGGCGTAGTGGTACACGGCGGCTGTGTCGCCGAGCCCCTTGATCGGGGGCAGAACGGCATACCCCTCGGTCGGATGGAGATCCCCGCTCGAGGGGTTCGCGCGCAGCGACCACGTCGTCTCATGGAAGCGCTTCCACGCCGTCAGAGACAGTGCGTACCGGAAGAAGAGGGAGACGGACTCCACGGACAGCGGCTCCGGTGGCACGGTCCCGATCGCGTAGAGCTGCCAGTAGGGAAGCGGGCGGCCCATTGCCGGCAGTGGAAGGCGAACGAGCTCCGCTCCCGCGTACCGCCGAAACGGATCGGGCTGCGTCGCCCAGTCCATATAGCCAGGCGATGCGGCGTACCGGTGGAAGTGGTGCTTTGTGCGCTCGTGGTAGGCGACGACCACCTCTTCGGGAGAGGCATCTCCTTCGAGACGACGGGCGCGTTCCAGCGCACCTGGCGCCACGACAAGCGGACGACGGTAGGATGCCATGGACCTCGTCGTTTTACTCCTTTGCCGCTGGGGCTATTCCTGGTGCTTGACCTGCTCGGCAGGGTCGAAGCTAAGGTGATCTTTCACTGCGCGCGCTCACGGACAACCCGACCGGTCCTGTTCGTTCGCATTGTTGATTCTGCGCTTGCATTGTTTGGCAACACGATTCCGGTGACCACGACCAGTGGCGGTCACCATTACATCTTTAGAGCCCGCGATGGAACGTTTTCGCCATAGTCGGTCGGGCCATTCAACCCGCGCGCGGTCATTATCCTGTTCACAACCCACGCGCGCCTGTGCAGAACGGGACAGCCGAACTATCGGCTACTCGGTATTCTGGTCGGGCTTCCTGAGCGCCCGACTCAGTTCCGGGCCAGTGCCGTCAAAAGCAGCTTTCGAGGGCACCGTGACGAAACAAACCGCGAACATCGTCAGCGAACTCCGTCGGATGACCGCACGCTTTGAGCAGCATGGCCACGAGATGGCCAGCCCCCGAGCGGTGCACACGCCGCCTGGCGGTCAGGCGCGAACGCCGATGGGGCAGACAACCAAAACCATGACTTTTGAAGTCCACCACGATCGGCGACAGATGGACCGTCTTCAAGTTCCGGTGTGCCCGCGTTGCGACAGCGTGAGCCGTGTCCGGCCCAAGTTCAGAACACGAGAGCAAGTCTATTTTCACTGCGTCTCATGCGGACAGTACATGGTCGAACTGAAGCCGGACCATCCCCCAAGCCCTGACATGACCTTAGCGAGGGCCGCTCCATCGCATTGAAGGGATCAGCAATGGAGAGGCGTGACTGACCCTCGATCAAACCTTGAGACAACCACAGGCGGCCAGGGCACGAGCTTGACTGGACCCGTGGGGTGAACGGCTGGGGCCGTACGGACTTCTTGCGGAGCACAAGGGATAGCTATTGGGCTCTGATGATTGACCTCGCTATCGTTGCGCTTTCGATCGTCGGCTTTCTGATTTCGAGCTATTTCACCGCCATCGCCTACCGGTGGATCCGGCCTGACGAACACTGGATCCCCGCATTCTGCCGCATGGGCGAACAGACCTGCGCGTCGATCGTCTTCACGCCTCGGGCCCGCGTGTTTGGTCTGCCCAACTCCGTGCTCGGCCAAATGTACTATGCCTCGCTGATCGGCGGCGCGCCGCTCGCCCTGCTCGAACGCGGCGAGTTCTACACCTTGTTTCTCGCCGCGAGTACCTTGACAGTGCTGTTGGCCCTCTACCTCACCTATTCGTTACTGTTCATCACGCGCGTGCCGTGCACGCTGTGCTTTACATCGCACGCCATCAATTTCACGATTTTTTTGCTCCTGCTCGCGCTCGGATAGAGTGCCCCCGCAGTCGACGTCGAGGTCGCCCTCGGCGCGCGACCCAAAGAAGAGATCGTACTCGAGGCGACGCCTCCGTTGAAGCGGCGGCGACATGCCCACGCCCAGACTACCGTTTCGGACATCACCTCTGAGGAAAGTCCCCGGCTCCGCTGACGACGAACGCTGCGGCGATGTTTACGGAAACGGGTTCGGAATCCGGGACTCGGGGTTCGGGACGGGTGGCGTGCGAATCCCGAAACCCCGATCCGATCCCTAATGTGTGACCCTCTCGTCCATGATCGTGGAATCGACCGGGCCAGGGACGTCTTCGGCCGGCAGCGGACCATCCAGCGCGATCTTCAGCACCTCATCCATTGTCTCGACGAGATAGAGGTGCAGCGTGTCGAGTACGGTCTTCGGAATGTCCGCGAGGTCCTTTTCGTTATCCTTCGGCAGCACGATGGTCTTCATGCCGGCGCGGTGCGCTGCGAGCACCTTCTCCTTGACGCCACCGATCGGCAGCACCTTGCCGCGCAGCGTGATCTCGCCCGTCAGCGCGACGTCCTGCCGCGTCGGGATCCGTGTGAGCGCCGAGACGAGCGCCGTGGCCAGCGTGATGCCCGCCGATGGGCCATCCTTCGGGATGGCGCCTTCAGGGACGTGCACGTGCACGTCCTGCGTCCGATGGAAGTCCTTCGGGAGGCGGAACTCGTCGGCCCTGGATCGCACCCAGCTCAGCGCGGCCTGGGCCGACTCCTGCATGACGTCGCCCAGCTTGCCCGTGAGCGTTAGATGGCCACGGCCGGGCATCACCGACGCCTCGGTCACGAGAATTTCGCCGCCGACCTCGGTCCAGGCGAGGCCCGTGGCGATGCCGATCTCCTTGTGCCGCTCGGCGACGGTCGGCCGGTAGCGCGGCACGCCGAGGTACTGCGTCACTTTGTCGGCCGTGATTTCTTCACCGAAGCTCGTGCCTTCGACGACCACTTTGCGCGCCACCTTGCGGCAGATCGACGAGATCTCGCGCTCGAGGTTGCGCACGCCCGCCTCGCGCGTGTAGCGCTGGATCATGGTTTGGATCGCCTCGTCCGTGACGGTGATGTTCTGGTTCGTCAGCCCGGTGCCCGCAATGGCTTTCAGCACGAGGAAGCGCTTGGCGATCTCGACCTTCTCATACTCGGTGTAGCCGGCGAGCTGCAGCACCTCCATGCGGTCGCGCAGCGCCTGCGGGACCGTGTGCAGGACGTTCGCCGTGCAGATGAACATGACGTGCGAGAGGTCGAACTCGACATCGAGGTAATGGTCGAGGAAGGTGTGGTTCTGCTCGGGGTCGAGCACTTCGAGCAGGGCGGCTGACGGGTCACCGCGGAAGTCCATCGACATCTTGTCGACTTCGTCGAGCAAGAACACCGGGTTCATCGTGCCGGCCTTCTTCATCATCTGGATGATCTGGCCGGGGAACGCCCCGATGTACGTGCGCCGGTGACCTCGGACTTCCGCCTCGTCGCGCACACCGCCGAGCGACAAGCGCACGAACTTGCGGTTCATCGCCCGCGCGATTGATTTTGCGAGCGAGGTCTTGCCAACCCCGGGAGGGCCGGCGAAGGTCAGAATCGTGGCTTTCGGCTTCTTGACCAGGACGCGCACCGCGAGAAACTCGAGGATGCGGTCCTTGATCTTTTCGAGTCCGTAGTGATCCGTATTGAGGATCTCCTCGGCGCGCGTCGAATCCCGGCTCTCGCGGGTCTTCCGGTACCAGGGCACGGCGATGAGCCAGTCGAGATAATTGCGCGAGACCGTGGCCTCGGCCGACATCGGCGGCATGGCTTCTAGCCGCTTCAGCTCCTCGATCGCCTTTTCCTCGACGTCCTTCGGCATCCGGGCCGCGTCGATCTTCGTCTTCAGCTCATCGACTTCGTTGTCTTTGGCATCCTTGCGGCCCAGCTCCTTCTGAATCGCCTTCATCTTCTCGTGGAGGTAGTACTCCTTCTGCGCCTTGTCCACCTGCTTTTTCACGCGCGACTGGACGCGGCGGTCGACCTGGAGCTTCTCCACCTCGATCTCGAGGATGCCGCCGATGCGGGTGAGCCGTTCGATCAGGGAAATGATCTCGAGCAGGTTTTGCTTCTCGTCCACCCCGACGAGGAGGTGCGCGGCAATCCTGTCGGCCAGCCGGGCCGGATCCTCCACGCGCGGCGCCGCCACCAGGGCGTCATCGGGCAGAGGGTGTGAGAGCTTCACGTACTGGTCGAACAGCGCCACCACGCGGCTCACCGTCCCTTCGACGTCGCCGCTGGTCTCGTCTTGGCTGGGCAGGACCTTCACCACCACGCGGTAAAAGCCCTTGTCTTCCTTCCACTCGATGGCGCGGGCGCGGTCGATCCCCTCGACCAGCACCTTGAGGTTGCCGTCGGGCTGCGTCAGGCTCTGCACGACGTTGGCCACGCAGCCCATGGTACAGATGGCGTCGGGCTTCGGGTCGTCGACCGACGCGTCGTGCTGCGCGGCGAGGAACACGCGTTTGTCCTTCGCCAATGCGTGCTCCAGCGCGCGGATGGACGACGCCCGTCCGATGACAAACGGCATCATCATGTGCGGGAACACCACGACGTCACGCAGCGGAATGAGGGGTAAAGTTTCGTAGACGTCCATGTTCACGACTGGGATCGGGGCTCTCCCCGTTCCTCGCCCACCTGCTCCAGCAACGATCGTAGCATGTCATTGGTTTTGACGATTTCGCGCGTGATGCCGCACTCACGGAGCTTCTTCTGATGCGGAAGCGAGTACATCAAGTCGAGCATCGGCTCTTCGATGATCATCCGCAGGCCGCGCGCTCCAATCTTCCGTTCGAGCGCCGACTCGGCGATGCCGTGGTCCAGAGGCCGGTCGGATGCAAAGAAAGCCGAAGCGACGGCGGAGATTGAGGCCGAGCTGCCAGCGCCCGCGCGGTGGAGCGGCAGATCAGGCGCGCTCTCGTCTCTGGTTCTGGGATGCGTTCTTACGGGTGTCATGGGGTCGGTGATCGGCGTGTCCGCCAGGGCACCGATCTGTTGTCCGCCACCTGGAGGACCTCGCGAAATCCAAGTACAGTCCGTCTGAGCTTGCCCCGAAGAGTGGCACCACAAAGTTCCAGGTCGTCAAGGCGAACTCCGGACGACCACCGACCGTGTCGATGCCCAGGTCGGACGACGCACACGGAATACACGGCCACGTTCGATGGCAAGGACCACCCGTGGAAGGGCATGATCAACGGGAAACCTAATCCCAATCAGGACGTGGTCGCGTGGAGAAAGGTTGACGACTACACGTACGAGATTACCAACAAGCTCAAGGGACAAACTCTGGTGACGAGGCGTTCAAGGGCCCCGAAGGGCTCCTTCTCGAACATCGCACGGATGGGCTGTGCCTTGCCGGGTTCTCCGAGAATCACCTCGCGTACCTCCTTGAACAACGGCGCAGGTGGGTCCGCCAATTTTCTCTTCGTGGCGTCCGTGCGCTGAAGGTCCGCTATCGTAGCCAGCTTCTCGGCGGGCAGCCTCAAGAACGTCTCCATCTTGTCGTAAATGTCGGTGCGCTCCGGCGCAGGGGGCGCTTTCTTCCCGGTGAGCAGTTGAGAAATGTAGGACTCTGTCACCTGGGCAGCGGCAGCCAGCTCCCTTTGCTCGGTCCCTAATTCTCTGAGCCGGTGTCGGATAAGGAGCGGGAAATCCCTGATTAACCAAATATGATTAAGCAATCAGCCTGTTACGAATGATCTCACACTCGACTTGACATATGAGGTAAATTAACCAATACTAGTTAAGTGGGGCAAGAGAAGGGGGCACGCCATGACGCGCGTGTCGCACGGAACATGCGGGTGATCGTGGCGCTCCTGCTGACGGTCGGAGTCATCTGGGCTGCCGTAGTGCTGCGGTGAGGATTTCTAGGGAGTCTGATGATGACTCAGTTCCTCTGGCTATCTGGAGCGGCCGTCGCGCTCACGATCTGGGTGTACGGCCATCGGCCTCTGCGTGGAGACGATCTCGGCACCCTCAGCGCGCAATGGCTCCACGATTATCGCCGCGAAACGCACCAAGATAGGTGACCGGGCGGTGACAGTACGCGCGATGACAGCTTCAGCGTTTTCGTTAGATAGTTCCGGTCGAGAGAACCCTCCAGCGTCGTCAAGTCGGAGGCCGACCTCGAGTTCATAGCGGACCGCGTATGACGTTTTGCTCACGGGTCCTCCTGTAATCGATCGGATCAGCGGCGTGTGCAGGCTGGAGAACGTTACTCCACGACAACCGGTGCAAAGCAGTCGACCTCCGGATCCGCGCGCAGCGGCAGCCAGCCGCTGAAGCTTCCATCGAGAGCGGCCGCAATCAGGACGGGCGACAACGCCGCCGGATCGAACAGCGACGCGTCACCGCCGGCGGCACGCAGCCGCTGCGCAACCTGCTCGCGAAATTGGGTGAACTGCGGCAGATTGAACAAGAGGAAGTAGACGCCCCGGAGGACCCCAGGTGCACTGATGCGCCGCCGGGCCATGCAACGTGGCTGGAACGTCGCCGACTCGAGACCAGCCTCCCGCGCAGCGTCGAGCAGCGCCTCCGGCGCAAGCACGCCTGCTATCGCGCGCTGGAACTCGCTGCGCAGCACGACGGGCATGGCTGGCGGCGGATAGTGCAGCGATTCCCCCATACGGGCAAAGAGTTCACGGGCGAGCGGCGGCATCAACTCCGCTTTCGGCGTGATCGAGAGCAACGAGTCGAGCGGGTCGGCATCCGGCGCGAGGGTCAGGGTCCATCCCGCGAGGTGCTGTCGCGCAATCGTGAAGGGCTGTGCGCGCGTGCTCCTGGCCGAGCGCACGAACAGCACGGCGAGCACGGCCACCGCCACGAGCGCGATCATCACCTTGAGCAGTGTCTTCATCAGCAGCGCTGTCAGGAAGGCGGTGCCGCGATGGTGAAGTCGACTCCGCTAGGCGTCGCAATGGGTTGGCAGAATTGCTCGTACGCGTCAGTAAGGATTGCCGCGATCTGTTGAGCGTCGCGATTCTCGATCTGTGTGCGCTCCAACATGAAGACAAGTTTGCCGTCGCGCAACAAGCCAACCGATGGCGACGAAGGCTGATACCCGGTGAAGTAGTGCCGAGCGCGATCGGTGGCTTCGATGTCCTGCCGCCGCATCCATAAACGGAATTGACGGCGATCATCAAGGAGCCTGACGTCCCCTTCGCCGCCGCGTCAACATCAGCGGCCGTCCGCAAATCCTCCACACCTGCACGTGTCAAATCCTGACGCATAGGGGCTACAAGCATTTCTGGGTAAGGCATACGTCATTCTACGCCCGCCGCAACTCACACATACAATCCGCCAGTGCCCGCGTACTCGTTGGCGACCATGTCGTCTCGGTATTCGTCATCCTCCGGTGCTGCTGTCGGGCCTTTTCGCATTGGGTGTGTATTACGCTGGCCACGAGCGGGGGAATCACGAACGGTTACGATCCGCGCGGTAATGACGGCCACATCGGCGTCGTGGGCTGGATGGCGATCACTGCCGGAATTGCGGCGACTGGCGCCCTGCGCGAATGGGATCGGGACCCTCAACTCTGATGCTTCTCCTTGTCGGGATTGGAGCGCTCGCCGCCGGGATTACGCTCAGTCCCCTCGGCCGGCGGACCATCTGCCTCTGTGGAGTCTTGTTGCAGTCCAGGCCTTCAGGCTCCCGCTCGAACTTGCCATGCACGGCGTGTATCTCGCGGTCGCAGTCCTGTCGACGCCGCGGTTTCACTACTTCGGTAACGAACAGGTGAACGTCCGGATTAGGTATCCACCGTTTGTCTGGCTACCGGCAGTCATGGTACTGACAGCGCTCGCGGCTCCATGTCTTGATCTTCCGAGCGCTCTTGATCTTCCGAGCGGTTCGCGAACGGACTCGGGACTGATGCAGTACGAGCCGTCCAGACATGCCAGACGAATTCGTGGTTACCTGCCCGTAGTGTGGCGAGTCGGTCGACTTCTTCGTGAAGGCCGACGTTGAGGGAAGCTTCGTCCAGGACTGCCACGTGTGCTGCAATCCCAGGCGCCTGCGCGTGACGGGTCGCGACAATGAGCGCGCCGTCGACGTCCGCCGAGCAGATGGTTCGGTGAGAGCACGCTCCGCCTGCGCGCGGGGGGCAGCCGCGACTCGTGAAGCGAACACAACCGACGGAATGACTTCTCTCGAGGCATAAAGCTATGCGCCGCCCCACCGGCAGAACGACTACACTGTAGGCACCTCGCGCACACCCGCGTGCCTGACAAATAGCCCTGAAAGAGGATCCATGGCAAAAACACCACAGACTCGTGAGTCGCGCAAGAAGCTCAAGCCGAAGCCGAAGACCGAAAGCAAGTCGTGGCAGACGCGGAACATGGCACGCAAAGAGAAGCAGGCGGCGCATGCGGCGAAGCTAGCCTCGGCCACGCCACCGATAGATAACGAGTAGTCGCTAGCGTTTACCCAGCGCTCCGCGCGCCCGTAGCTCAGTGGGATAAAGCACCGAGCTTCTAAGCCGGGGGCCGCAGGTTCGAGTCCTGCCGGGCGCCCCATTCGACTCGCCTGAGTGTCAGCGGAGGCTCGCTCATGGCGAGCCACCGTCATGCCGAGGTCCTGAGCGAAGTCGAAGGGCCGGGCGCGCTTTTTCCTAAAGAATTCGCGAGTCGCCGAATGTGTCTGCGAAATTCGGCGACAATTGCGCCGTTCACGGCGACCGGTCGGAACCTACCAACTGAAATACTCTTCGCAGTTCTCACCCAGAAGCCATCGTCGGCCGGGCGCGGACGCTGAAGGCGGAATTGAACAACTTGTGGCGGGCCAGCAATCCGCGATACTCGGGATGTCATGTTCAACCTGTGGGCGGACCCACGCTTTGGCCTCGCACGACCTGCCACCAGTCGGCTACATCGTCAACTAGCGGCCGAGGATTCTCTCGGTCCTGCGAACTCACGGTTCTTCTCGGAAGCCGACGACAAGCGGATCCGCTCCACTTGACAACTTAGTGGAAGGCATGGGAAGGTAGCGCTCGCCAGAATCACTTGGATGTCTAGTAAAAGACCGAACGAGGTGGCGCTGCTCCAGGGGACGCTGGACCTGATCGTGCTGCGCGCGCTGGCGACCATGGGCCCCCTGCACGCGTACGCGCTCGCGGCGCGCCTCGAGCAGGTGGCCGACCACCCCCTGACGCTCAATCAAGGCACCCTGTACCCGGCGCTCGTCCGCCTCGAGCAGAAGGGGTGGATCAAGGGGGCCTGGCGGAAGACGGAACACAACCGCGACGCCAAATACTATGCCGTGACGAGATCCGGCGACCGCGCGCTCGTCAAACAGGCGGAGCGGTGGCGGCGCCTCGCCGGGCTCGTCGACAAGCTCCTTCTGGGCGAGGGATAGATGGCTCCACTCCGACGCTTCCTGTTGCGGCTGCGCAATGCGCTCCGTCCTTTCGGGGCGGAGCCTGATCTCGCGCGAGAGGTGAATTCGCATCTTCGGTTGATCCAGGACGATCTCGAGCGGCAAGGCCTGACGCCCGAACAGGCGCGGGCGGCCGCCCGGCGGCGGTTCGGTGGCGTCGAGGAGGCCAAAGACCGCCACCGCGACGCGCGATCGTTCGCCTGGATCGATGCGTTCCGCTGCGATGTGGTCTACGCTCTGCGCGCGGCCCGGAACGGCAGGGGCTTTGCGCTGCTCGTCGTGGCGGTCCTCGCCCTCGGCATCGGCGCGAACACGGCGGTCTTCAGCGTCGTCAACGCGATCCTGCTAAAGCCCCTCCCGTTTCACGATCCGGATCGCATCGTCACACTCGCCACGTCGCTTGTTGGCCACGAACCGGGGCCGCTCGTCGGGCAGATTGCCGACGCGGACTTTTACGACTGGCGCGACCAGGCCTCGTCGTTCGAGGCGATGACATACTTTGCGGCGCGGCCAGCGGCCGTCGTCGCCGGAGACCGCGCGGAATACGCTCGTGTCGCCACCGTCTCGGGCGATTTTTTCAAGACGTTCGGCGTGCAGCCGGTGGCCGGCCGGCTGTTCGAGGTCAACGACCCGCAGCCTGCCGCCCTGGTCGTCAGCCACTCGTTCGCACAGAGTCATTTCGGTGGAGTCGATCAAGCCGTCAGTCGGACGATCCGCCTTTTCAACAGGTCGTTCCCGATCGGCGGCGTCATCCCTGCCGGGTTCACGTTTCCAGAGGATACGGAGATCTGGGCCCGGATCCCTCCGCCAACCACCGAGAACCCGCTTCGGCGATCCGCGCTCAACTTTCGCGCGGCGGCGCGCCTGAAGAGCGGCATCAGTCTGGAGCAGGCGCAGTCGGAGATGACGACGATCGCCGGCCGTCTCGAGCGGCAGTATGCCGACACGAATGTCGGAAGACGGATCGTCGTCACGCGACTGCACGACCAGATGGTGGGCAATGTCCGGCAGATGCTCTATGTCCTCTTTGGCGCCGTCGGGCTCGTTCTGCTCCTCGCGTGCACCAATCTGGCGACGCTTCTCCTGGCGCGCGCGACGGCCCGGATCCGCGAGATCACCGTGCGGGCGGCGCTCGGCGCCAGCCGGGCGCGCATCGTCCGTCAGATGCTCGCGGAGGGTCTGGTGCTGGGGCTCGCCGCGGGCGCGGCCGGTTTGGCGCTCGCGTTTGCCGGCATGCGGGCGCTGGTCGCGTTCATTCCCGCCGACGTTCCTCGACTCGCTGAAATTGCGATCGATCGACGCGTGCTCCTGTTCACGCTCGTCGTGTCGCTGATGTCCAGCGTGCTGCTCGCGCTCGCGCCGGCCTTCCAGTCTTCACAGGTCAGGGTGGAGCACGGTCTTCGACAGAGTGGAGCGCGATCTGTCGGGGGCACGCGAACGCGCCGTGTCCGCGAAGCGCTTGTGGTCGTGCAGATCGCAATCGCGCTGGTGCTGCTGACCGGCGGCACGCTGCTCATCAGGAGCTTCGTGGCGCTCCAGAACGTCGCACTCGGCTTCCGGCCGGAGAACGTCCTGGTCGTCGACGCGAGGGTCGCGACGTCGGACCCGCGCGAGGATGCGTCGTTGTTCTTCCGCGATTTGATCGCGGAAATGTCTCGAGTGCCCGGCGTGGTGGCGGCCGGCGCCACGATGGCGGCGCCGGGGCGCGTGGATTCGACCGGCGGCTACTGGATCGATCACGTGCCGCAAGCGAGTGAACGGGCGAAAGGACCGAGTGCGGTCCTGTCAATCGTTGCGCCTGGGACGTTCGCGGCGCTGGGCATTCCGATCGTTCGTGGCCGCGACTTCGACGACCGCGACGTGCGTGATGCGCCGATGAGCGCGATCGTCAACGAGACGCTCGCGAGGCGAGCCTCTCCCGGCCGGGACATCCGCGGACACCAGATCGTCTGCGGCTTCGATACCGACGAGCCGATGACGATCGTCGGCGTCGTGGGCGACGTTCGACAGGCTGGGCCGGCTCAGGAGTCGCGGCCCGAGTGCTACATGCCGTACCTCCAGCACGGGTACAACGGCGCAACCCTTAGCATCGTCATTCGAACCACGACCGATCCCATGGCGCTTGCCGAAACCGTCCGCCGCAAGGCGCGCGAGCGGGAGCCTGGCGTGCCGGTGAGATTCACGACGCTCGAGGCTTTGACGGCGCAGAACGTCGCGCAGCCGCGGTTCCGCGCGCTCCTCATCGGCGAGTTCGCGGCCGTCGCGCTCGTCCTGGCCGTCATCGGCGTGTTCGGCGTGATGGCCTACGCGGTCACTCAGCGGACATCCGAGATCGGACTTCGCGTCGCGCTCGGCGCGACCCCGGGCCAGATTCGATGGTTGGTGTTCGGGCGCGGGCTCGCCCTGATCTTCGTCGGCGTGGCTGGCGGCCTGTTCGGCGCCGCTCTCGCGGCGCGCTATCTCACGAGTCTGCTGTTCGAGATCGAGCCGACCGATCCGATCACGTATCTGAGCGCGGCGGCCATCCTGGCGGCAACATCGCTTGCCGCGATGTACGGGCCGGCGTCTCGCGCCACGAGGATCGATCCGCTCGTGGCGCTTCGTTGCGACTAACCAGCCACGCGGTGGTGGGTTGTCACGCGTTGGTCGATGACCTCACTGGGTTTCACGCGATTCGTGTGAACGATCGCTTTACTGCCGGCTCAGCGAATCATTGGTGCGACTCGATCAGAATCGGCTGGGCGCCTTCCCAAAGAGCGAGTCTTCCAAGCTCGGGAAGATTTTCAGCACCTGAAACGATGGTCAGGAAATGATTGCCGGCGAGCGGCCCGGCCTTGCTAGCAAAATGCGTTCGCCCATAAGGAATCAGGACTTCCGTTTCGCTGACGCCGCCCGGATACAGCAAGATCTCTCCAGGCAGCGGATACGTGGTCGCGTTCTCAGGTGCAATGTCGAGCGCAAGATCGCCGAGTGGAACCCAGGTCGATTCGCCGCTCCAGCGAACGTGCAGCAGCTTTTCTCTGAACGGCAGCAGCTTCAGGAAAGCGGCGCACGTCAATGGCGCTCTGGCGGTTTCGAGGCGCGCGGTGAACGTGAAGGGGCCGGCGGTGATGAGAAGATCAGACAAGGTGGGGCTGAATGAATTTTCCGCGTGTCGTTGACGTGATCCGGCCGTCGGCGAAGATGGTTTTGCCGCGCCGGATGGTCCGGCGAACAGTCCCGCGAAATGAAGAGCCGATATACGGGCTCATCTTGTGTCGCTGTTGGAGATGGTTTGCTCTGAGGGTAAACGATCTGTGGGGATCCACCAACATCAGATCGGCATCATACCCCACCCTGAGGGAGCCTTTCCGAGAGATCTGAAAGCGCTCGGCTGGCTTCGACGCCACGAGCGACACGATGCGCTCCAGCGGCAACTTGCGGGCGTGATATCCGCGATCCAACAGGACCGCCAGGGTCGACTGAACGCCGGCGATGCCTCCCCAGGAAGCCCGAAAATCCCCCTCTTTCTTCATGGACGGCTCGGTTGGCGAGTGATCGGAGGCAATGATGTCGACTTGCCCGCTGGCGACCGCGCCCCACAAGTCCTCGAAGTCCGGACGCAACGGCGGTGCGCATTTGGCAATCACGCCCAAACGTTCGACATCCTGCTCGGTGAAGAACAAATAGTGAGGGCATGTTTCGATCGACACATCGACGCCGGTTGCACGCGCTTCCGCAGCCAGGGCGACAGCCGCACCAGAGCTGACATGGACGATGTGCAACTTGACGCCGGTATCTTTCGCGAATGCGAGCGCTCGATCGACAGCCTCGCATTCGGCGACAACGGGGCGCGACGCCAGGAAATCCCGCGCGCCGCGGCCAGTGAGCGCTCGCGACAGTCCACGGATGATCTCGTCGCTCTCGGCATGCACGGCGACAGGCAGCCCAAGCGTCGCCGCTTCTTTCATCCCCTCGAGCAGGGTCCGCTCATCGGCGCGCGGGAACTCAGGCAGGCCGGAATCGCACATGAACGCCTTGAACCCAACGACACCAGCCGAGGCCATTTCAGCCATCCTCGTGACCGACTCGGGAATCAGCCCGCCCCACAGGCAGAAGTCTGTAATGGACGCGTCTTCCAGCGCCACTCGCTTGCGATCGACTTCGCTCGCGCTGACGGTGCAGGGCGTCGAGTTGAGCGGCATATCGAAAAACAGCGTCCCGCCTCCGGCGGCCAGCGCGCAACTCCCGGTTGCCGCGCCCTCCCACTCGGTTCGTCCCGGCTCGTTGAAATGAAGATGAACGTCAATCGCACCCGGCAGCACATAGAGACCCCGGGCGTCGATTTCGTCTTTCGCCGGCCGCGACATGCCGGGCGCGATCTCGACGATGTGCTCACCCTCGATGTAGATGTCAGCGAGATGCTCGCCTTCTGGAGCGACCAACGATCCTCCGCGAACGATGACGCTAGTCACGCCTCAGACTCGCGAGCTCGTCGAGGAACCTGAGACCAGTTTCGAGCGCCGCCTCGACGTCGTCCTCGCGAACGGTCTCTGCAGGATGGTGGCTGATGCCCTGCGGAGATCGCAGAAACACCATGCCTGCAGGCATGCGATCGGCAAGGATCATCGCGTCGTGACCGGCGCCGCTCGCCATTCGATGCGACTGAAAACCTGCGTGCGCGATCGAACGATCGAGCATCGCGGTCATTGCGCTATCCATCGCGACGGAGCCCTGATCGAGACGCGGTTCCCAGATCACCTCGAGCCCACGTCCAGAAGCAATGTGGGCGGCGATTTTGGCGAGCCGCTCGACGGCGGCCTTCCTCATGGGGTCGGCAGGATGGCGAATGTCGAGTGAGAGTCTGCAACGCTCCGGAATCACATTTCCCGCTCCGGGAGCGACTTCAATCCTGCCGACGGTCGCCACCAGTCCTGGAGTGCTAGTGGCTTCTCGTTCCACTTCGACAATCCACGCGGCCGCGCCCGCCAGTGCGTCTTTGCGCCTTTTCATCGGGGTTGTGCCCGCATGGCCTGCCATTCCCACAAATGCGACATCCGCGCGACTCTGCCCAGAAATCACGTCGACGATGGCAAGAGGGAGATTGAGATCGTCGAGGATCGGCCCCTGTTCGATATGGAATTCGAGATAGCCAAGCGCATCGTCCGTTGCCTGGGCGCTGGGGATGCGGTTCGGGTCGAGACCGAAGTCGCGGATCGCGTCGCGCACCGAACGTCCCGCGTCATCCCTGCGATCGAGAATGCTCGAGTCAAAGGTGCCGGTAAGGGCTCGGCTGCCGAGGAACGGCTCGCCAAACCGCACTCCCTCCTCATCAGAGAAACCGACGACCTCGATACCGAAGGCAAACCGTCGTCCCTGCAGGGCTTCGACGATGGCGACTGCGAGCACGACGCCAAGCACGCCGTCAAAGGCGCCAGCATTTGGGACAGAGTCTAGATGTGAGCCGATGAGAAGACGACCGGATGCCGCCGTCGAAGCACCCGGCGCCGGTGGATAGACACCTCGGATATTCCCCACGGCATCGACTCGAACGGTCATGCCGGCGCGTGACATACGCTTTGCCAGATAGGTGTGGACCTCGCGCATGGGTTTCGAGAGAAACGTCCTCATCGTCCCATCGGCGGTCTCTGAACATTTCGCCAAATCGCGGCAGCAGCGGACGATCTCGGTGCCCCGCTCGATTGACGTCATGACCCGCGGTAGGTGCTGTACGCGTAGGGGGAGACCAGGAGCGGAATGTGATAATTGCCAGCCGAGCTGGCGACGCCGATTCGAATCACGATTACGCCGAGAAACGGCGGGTCGTTCAGCGTAAAGCCCAGACGATGAAAGTAGTCGGCGGCGTAGAACGAGATCTCGTAAATGCCGGTCTCGAGAGCGTCGGCGGAAATGAGAGGCGCGTCGGTGCGGCCATCCGCGTTGGTTGTGACGGCGGCTATCAAACGTCGCTCGACGCCTTTGACGAGATGGAGCTCGACCGCGATTCCCTGTGCGGGAGCGCCGCGCGTGATATCGAGAACGTGAGTCGAGATTCTCCCCATTGATACCCGGAGCGGCGGCCTTAGCCGCGCGTCAACGTCAATCCCAGACAGCCAAATGCAGGTCGCGCGTCCGTATAGACCCCCAGCTCGCTGCTGCTCTTCTCTGCGATCGTATCCCACGTGCGATTGCTGGCTTCAAGATGCACGGCCTCCATCGCCGGTATCTCGGTGAGAAGTCGAGTCCCCATCTCATAAATCAGCTGCTGGATGCTGGCGGACTCGAAACTCTCAAAAACATGCCGCACGATGTCGCGGACCCGGATCGCGAGAATGCCACCCGTAAACGCCTCAGACGGCGTCGAGTAGCTCCATTCCAGATCAAGTCCCATGTTCAGGGGTCGATTCTTCAAATCAGGCAGCGTTGTGTACTCGTCGCGAACGAACCCCGAAAAGGCGCTGCCTGTCAATCGAACCAACTGGAAACCTCGGATACCTGACGCGACTTCAACAATCGCCCTGCGATCGAGCTCGAGGCGCGCCGTCGCCTGTTCTGGCCCGGATGGCAAGAGAGCCACACTCCCCGCAGGCCGGGCGAAAGGGATCTCATCTGCGGAAATCTGCAGGCCCTCGACCTGAGAGTACTTGTCCAGGAATTTTTCCGCCAGAAACCGACAGTAGCCTTCAAGATCATGCCCTTCGAAAATCATCGTTTCGCGCTGGATGAAGTTCTTGATCGAGTCTGTCGCGATGAGTCCCGTGTTGTCACCCGTCGCGTAGGTATTCCAGAACGCCTCTCCATAGAGCAACATCATCACGCTTGCCCCGAATACGGGATTCGCACTGGACGGCGTGTGAAGATTGCGGTTCACACGATAGACGATGACATCGCGCTTGCCGTAGTAGTGGCGTTTGGGGCCAGACGCAAAATGGTTCACGAGTCACTCCACTGCGTGCCACCAAGAAGGGCATCCAAGCGAAACTTGGCGATTCGGTGAACCTGGCGCAGAGCCTCCGCCAGTTCCTGGTCGCGCGACGCGCACAGGCGCGCCTCGAGCGCCTTGACAACATCGTGCTTCGCGCTGCCCTTCACGGCGAACAGGAAAGGGATACCGAACCTGTTCCGATACGCGCTGCCGAGCTGGCGCAGGCGATCGAGCTCCTCGGGGGTCAGCGTGTCCAGACCGGCACCGGCTTGCTCGCGCATCGAAGCATCAGACATCGTCTGGCCGACGCGCGCCCCCAGATCTGGATGAGCTTGCAGCAACGCCAGCTGTTCCTGCACGGTTGCGGCGGCCACCTCGGCAACCATCGTCGCGTGCAAGTGGTCGAGAGTGGCGAACGGTCGCTGCCGCCAGGCGCGTTCCGCGACCCAGGGCGAGTGCTCGAATACCCATCCAAGCGCCTCGACAAAGCGCTCTTTGTCAAATCCGTTGACGTCGGCAAGCGTCATGCGACGTCCGCTTTGTAAACCGTCTCCTTAGCACTGTCAAGTTGACGAGAGCAGAGCCGGGCTATCCTTCGATGTCGGGCTCCCGTTGTGTGTCAGCAGGTACCCGTCACGTCGTTCCACACCAGGAAGGAGCGAATGGCAATGTGAAGCTGTGAATGAGCTTCGTCAGCTCCGCCGGAATACAGATCTCTCGCAACGAGATTTCGCCGCGCTCCTCGACGTGCCAGTGAACACGTTCCGCATGTAGGAGAGCGGCTGCGCCTCGGTGACCGAGTGAACGCCGCGTTCATCGAGCCACGTTACTGAATCACTCTGAACTGCTCGGACGTTTCAACGAGAGCAGTCGGCGCCCTGCCTGGCGGTGAGGCGGAGAGCGCTGAAATCAGCAGCGACATGCCCACTCCCGCTGTGACGCCAACGAGCGCGAAGCCGTAGGCCCACGCCACTCGTGTCCATGGCCAGGTGCGCGGCTTGCGCCAGTCCCGCGCGAACGAGTCTTCGAGCAGCTTCAGGAAGTCGTCGGTGATCGGCCTGGGCGCCGCCGCGCTCCACAGGTCCCACACGAGCCACGCCGCGACGGCCATCAGTAGCAGACCACACCACACGTTGACCACCGCGTTCAGGGCGCCCGCTCGGTACGCGACGCGTTCGCATGGCAGCGCGACGGGCGGCGCGGCATAGCAGTTCGTGAAGTCGAACACGGTGACGATGCTGTGAGGCGCCGAGGTGATCAGTTGCGTGCCGAAGCCAAAGACCACGAACAAAATAACGCCCATCCCGAATTCCCATGTGCCCAGCCTGACCCACGCGTGCAACGAGTCCGGTGGAATCTCCAGCCCGCGGGGCCGCCACGGGCTGACCTCTTGCGGTTGCGGTCTCCGGTTAGCCACGTCTGTCCTCGATTGAAATCACCGTATTGCCGCCGCGATTTCCCCATGGCGGCGGTGCGCCGTCGCCGACGCGGATGGTGATCACGGGGAACGGAGGCACGTCGTTCGACCAGGTCGTGTGGCAGTCGCTCACAATCACCAGCAGGTCAATCGGATCGTGCGTCCTCTCGATGAACGCGCGCAGCCCGACATCCAGGTCCGTGCCGCCGCCGCCGTACAATTCGACCTGACCGGCTCCAAAGACCTTCCGCACGTCGCGGACCGCGGCATCGCAGCACGCGACGACGACGTCTGCGCCGTACCCGAGTTGGCGGGTCAGGCCCGCCAGTTCCGCCAGGGCTCGCGCTAACTGTGAGTCTTCCATCGAGCTGGAGGTATCGATCAGAAATCCCGGCCGCGGCCGCGGCTGGTGGAAGCTGGGCATGAGGAACTCGCCGTAGCACGCCTGCCGTCGATGCGGCCGCCTGTAGGTGCGATCGTACCGGCCCAGCGTACTCTCGCGCAAGGCTCTGCGGAACACATGACGGATCGTGGCCAGGTAGTCGACCTTCGGTGCGAGGGTGGCGTGGGCCCACCGGCGCCACGCAGGTGAGACCTCGCCAGCGTAGGGCGAGATCTCGTCGATGCGCCGGGCCACCTCGCGCCGCACGAGCTCGGACTTCAAGCGGTCGACACCAGGTGTCCCTCCCTCGCTCTCATCGTCTGCCGGCAACTCCCAGAATCGCCGTTCGCCGTGGGCGCCCGACCCGCAGTCCTCGGCGGCGTGCCCGCTTTCACCAGCCGCTTGGCGTTTATCTGCACGGGGTGGTGCCGGCAACTGCTTGTAGTAAACCTCGGCAGTGGCGCCAGTCTCCAGTCCGTACTTGGCGGGTAACGGCGGATCGCCTGGCAGCGGCAGGCCCTCGGCGTGGAGATCGTCATTGATCTCGCAGTCGCCGGCAGTGTTCCAGCGCCGATGATCCGTGATGCCGGCGGCCTTCTTTCGCGCCTCGTGGTCGCGCAGCAGGTGGCTCACCTCGTGAATGAGCACCGTCGCGTTCTCTTCGACCGTGTGCCGCGCCACCCACGCGTCGTTGTAGTACAGGCGCCACTGCGCGTCGACGGCCATGCTGTCGATCAGGTCAGTGGCGACCGGGATCAAGCTGAAGAGCGCCGGCGCGAAATAACTGCGTTGATAGGCCGCCCGCACGCGAGCCGCCTGCAGCGCACGGGAATATCCGTCGGCTTCTCGATCCGAGCGGCGAATCAGATCGCGGAATGTGAACTTCACCGTCAGTCCCGCGGCACGAGCTTCGCCATCTGCATCAGCTCGTAGAACGGACGGCACTCTTCGGGCAGCTTCATCAGGCCCTCCGGACGGTTCCGTTGGTCGCACAACGTGCGCGCCGCAGATGCCGGGATGTCTGCGTTCTTTCGGCACGCGACGCCGAGCGCGATCATCGCCGCTTCCCACCGCAGCGGCGTGTTGTTGTTGATGACGGCACCGGCGAGCGCGTAGCACACGGCATAGGCGCGATCGACGCGATCGGGCAGCACGAAGCGGCGGGGATCCTTCAGGATGTCCTCCGGATCCGGTAGATTCAGGGTCTCGCGGTACTCCAGGAACGGCAGCGCCTGGTCGCCCACCAGGCCGGCGAGCGCCGCGCCTTGCAGCGCGCGATTGCCCGGCGACACGGCGTCGATCGCCGCGAGGAACCGTGACGCCAGATACCAGGTCCGGCCCGACGGCCACGGGCCGCTCCGCCGGGCCGGATCGGTGGGAGGCGCCAGCCAGGCCTCACGACCGGCGGCCCTCACATACGCGGCAATCGTCGCCCGTTGGCCGTGATGGTATCGGCCCAGATAGTCGGCCGGCAGCACGGGCATGCTGCCCGGCGGCGGAAAATCGCTCACCATCAAATCGCACCACGTCTCGTGATCCATGGGGAACTCGCCGTGCCACAACCGGTTCGCCATCGGCGCCTGGATTTCCTGTCCGCCGGCGGCCCATTCCACCGCATTGCTAGCGCACAGATACACGACGCCGCCCTTCCCCGGCTCGTAGTCCGGCAGCCGCAGCTCACCGCAGACGTTCTCGGTCAGCAGACGCAGCATCGCCGCCTGCGTCGTCGGCGGAACGGTGGTGAGCTCGTCCAGGAAGACCACCACCAGGTAGCCGTCCTCGGCGAGGCGCTGCGCGTCGCGCGCCCAGGCCATGGGCAGCAGGCGCACGCCGTCCGGCGTCGACACCGGGAAGCCGCCGAAGTCCTGTGGTTCCCGAATCGACCCGACCAGGACCACCACCTTGCATTTGATCCCGACGCGATCGAATCCCGCCTCGAGGCTCTTGGTGAACTCCGTTTTGCCGACGCCGGGAAAGCCGGTCATATGCATCGGGATACGGGCCTGTAACCCGATGGCGATGAGTTGCACGAAATGTCGGAATTCCACAGCCGGACTCCCCCGAGACCATAGACACCGTCTTTCACGCGACGGCCCAAGCGCCCCATGATTGTGTCTCCGGCTGCACGTGAAGGGTAGATTTTCGTGCACCTTGCTGGGCGCCGCGGGAAGCGTCGTCGGGCTGTCCGTGGCGTCGCCGCAGACGATGTCCGCAGACGCGACCGTGACGGCGCCGAGGCGACGCCCGGAGCCCTGACTGGAAGGCCGCCAGTCCACTGCTCGCTCCGGTGATGACGACGACTTTTCCCGCTACGTTATTGGTTTCCCTATTCCTGGTTGTCTCGGCTCTATCGTGTCGGCCTCAATCGCAGGATGTTCAGCTCGTTTGAGGTGCCTAGTCGAACGCGAGACATGAACGTCCCGGCCCCTGGCGACACGAAGACCTGCAGAGGGCCTCGGTGATACAGGCCGTGAGTGAAGGGAAAAATCGCCGTGGCGACGAGCGTGCCTGGGAAGAACTGCCCGCCGTGTGTGTGGCCCGCAATCATCAAATCGATTCCGTTCGCGGCTGCATACTGAGCGCCTGCCGGACTGTGGTGCAGGAGCACCGACGGCATGCCGTCCTTCAGGTGGAGCGACGCAAGCACGGACTTGATCGTGCGTGAGTCGTCGGACGGATGCAGGTCGAACGTGTCTTCATCGGCGTTCATGTAGTCGAGGCCCACGAGCTGGAGTCCGTGGGTTTCGACCACCTGGCTGCGGAGGACGTTCACGCCGTACTTCTTCACCAATGCGAACGTGCGTTCCGCATCGACATACTTCTCGTGATTCCCTCCCACGTAGTAGACGGGCGCCGAGAATCGAGCCAGCGGCTCGAGCTCTCCAGGCACGAATGCTGCCTCGGAGTCGATGAGGTCACCTGTAATCAGAACGATGTCAGGCTTGCGCTGATTGGTTTCTTCAACGATCTTCTCGAGGTACTTCCTTCCCCGGTGGTGGCCCACGTGGATGTCCGAGAGCTGCATCGCTACGACGTCGCGGTCTAGGCCGGGGAGTGCAATCTCGGTCTCCACAACCGAGAACGTATTGGCCCACATGCCGCCGACGAGCGTCGCGCCGGCCGCCAGAAGCAGCGCCGCCGCACCCACGCGGGCTTTCGGTATGTGCCACGCCCTCTCGATGACGTGCAGGAGTACAAACGCGAGCGTCAGGAAGACGTAGCCAGCGAAAAGATATCCGCCAAGCGACGTACGACAGGCCGGCTACCACATCAGCGGACTTCGTCGCGGGCACCATCAACATGAACGAGCCAACGAGTGCCGCCATCACGAGGACACGCAACAGCCACCGCCGCTGCAGCCCGAACGTAGTCCGCAAGCGGAAGGCGATGTACCAGGCGGAACCGAAGAACGCGAGCAGAAATAGCAGCAGCGACACCGACCCGCAGCACAGTGTTCATAATGCGTCAGCGCCTAAGCGGTGCCGGCTGAAGTAGCTGGCCGTCAGCGGTGTCGGTCAGCACAGTTCTCACACAATCCGCGCTTCCACTTGACTCGACGCGCGTCAGGCCACCGAATCGGATCAGGCCAAACCCGGCGAGAATCCACACGACGCGGGCCAGGCCGGTGAGTCGATTGCCTCCACCACGCGGTCGCAGTAGTCTATCGCTCTACAGCAGAGAGGGGCCATCGCGATGCGCGACGAATCCTCACAAATCGTGCGGCTGTCAACGCGTGACGTTGCACCGGCGGACCGTCTGAGCTACGCAAGTTGGATCCTGGACTCAGCCCTCGCACCGTCTGTGTTGTCCACCCCAACCCCGTCGGAATACGAACTGGACGTGACCGCGTTGGCGCTGCCATCAATCGCCATCGTGGCAGCAGGCGGTTCCCCCTCACGCTCCATTCGTGGTCCCTCGGAAATCCGTCGCACCTCTCAGCGCTATTTCGCTCTTGCTCTGGTACTGAGCGGTTCATGGAATTTCACGAGTGTGACGCGCGACAGGTTCGGCCCTGGCGACCTCATCTTCTACGATTCCCGCTACAACCAGGACTGCAACCTTCTGTCTCACTGGAGCGGCTTGAATTTGCAGCTGTCGGAACAATTCGTGCGCAAATGCGTGCCCAATCCGATCGTGCTGTCTGGGCGCCGCATTGGCGATTCCCAGTGGGGACGCGTCCTGGCGAGTTACGTCGCCCAGTTGTCGCCCGAGTTCGTCGTGCAAGCTCCGCTGCCGCAGGGCGTACTGATCGATCAACTCGGAGCGTTATTGGCCTTGACCGCGAGCGAGCTCAGCGGGCGTCGCGCCGTATCAACGCCGGCCGAGCGCTCGGTGCGTGACCACGTGTACGATCACATCAGGCAGCGCTGCGCTGATACATCCTTGCAGGCGGCCGACGTCGCGAGTTCGCTCAACATCTCCAAGCGAAGCCTGCATCGAGCGCTGGCGGCGTGTGGCGAAACGTTCGGGGCGATGCTGATCCACGCTCGCGTCGATCTCGCCGTGCGCATGCTTCAATCGCCGCTGTTCGATCGCGTGACCACCGCGGAGATCGGGCGACGCGCCGGATTCTCGGATGCGTCCCACTTCGTGAAGGTCCTGCGCAGCCGCACCGGTCAGACGCCGCTGCAGATGCGCCGAGCCAGCCACGGCACACCGTTCGCACACTCGTCAACGTCCGCTGACTAAACCCTTCGAACCGAGCCTCGATCCGCGTGGCTTCGGCGAGCCGTCGTGTGATCGGCCGCACCACATCGGTGACCTCTCGTCGGCCGAGTCTGACCTGAGGACTCTCGGAACCCGCTGGCACCCAGAGACAAGAACCGCCGAGTGCCTGGCACTCAGCAACCATCCGCACGCAACGCCGCTTGCTATCTTCGTGCGGTGAACGAATCCCGAACGGATGAGTCACCGCCGACCGGGCGGGTTGGCGCGACGTGACGTGGCGTGGAGGTCACGCTGATGCTCGCGGGGCCATGCCGCGTGACCGCGAGGCTCCGACAGTGGTGATCGTCCACGGCGCGTGGATTGACGGGACGAGCTGGCGCGAAGTGATTGCGCTGTTGCATGTCAAGGGCTTGAGCGTCATCGCCGTGCAGAATCCCCTGAGCGCACTCGGAGACGATGTCGATGCCGTGGCACGCGTCATTAAGCGTCAATCAGGTCCGGTCGTGCTCGTCGGCCATGGTTATGGAGGGACTGTCATTACGCAGGCCGGAGATCACTCGACTGTTGCCGCGCTCGTCTACATAGCCGCGTGCGCGCCCGACATCGGCGAGTCGACAACTGATGTGGAGAAATATGGCCCTTCGTCGCCTGTTGTCAGTCGATTCGAAGTAGACGCCGGTGGGTTTCTGTACCTGCCGCTGGCTGCTGTGCGGGAGTTCCTCGCGCACGACTTGTCAGCAGCTGAGGTCAGGGTCCTCGCCGCCGCGCAGCCACCCATTCGGGCCAGCGCACTTCTCGATCGAGTGACAAGAGCCGCGTGGCGAACCAAGCCCTCGTGGTACGCCGTCACCGATGAAGACCGCATGATCTCTCCCGGCTTGCAGCGGGAGATTGCCACTCGGATCGGCGCGCGCGTCCTCTCCCTGCGCGCCGGTCATGTACCGTTTCTCTCCAAGCCGAAGGAGACGGCGGAGGTGATCCTCGCTGCTGTGGATTTTGTGCGCGGCAAGTGGCCACATCGGTGACCTTTCGTCGGCCTTTCGGTCTGACCTGAACACTCCTAGGACCTGCTGGCGCGCAGAGCCAAGAAAACCGGGGACCGCGTGGCACTCAGCACCCATCCGCAGACAGCGCGGCTTGCTATTTTCTGCAGGGCGTTTGAAAACACTGTCAAGGCCATCGAAGCGCGGAACGGCGCAGCGAGAAAGGGAGCCGTATCATGAGCCCGCGAGTCCTCACGGTGAGGGAAACAGTCGGCGTGAGAACGCGTCTTCGCGTGAACGACACGACCCACGAACTTTCGGTGGACTCGCGCCTGACACTGCTGGATGCCCTCCGCGATGTGCTCGGTCTGACAGGCACGAAGAAAGGGTGCGATCAGGGCGCATGCGGCGCGTGTACCGTCATCATCGACGGCCAGCGTGTCTTGTCCTGTCTCACGCTGGCGGCGGCGTGCGAAGGCCAGCACGTCGTGACGATTGAAGGCCTCGCCAGAGGCGACGAGCTTCACCCGATGCAGGCCGCCTTCCTGCATTGCGACGGCTTTCAGTGCGGCTACTGCACGCCTGGGCAGATCCTCTCAGCCGTCTGCGCGGTTCAGGAGGTGCACGCTGGCGTGCCCAGCCACGTCACACCAGACGTTCGACAGACGGTCAACGGCGCGACAGTGACCGACGAGGAGATCCGCGAGCGGATGAGCGGGAATCTATGCCGCTGCGCCGCCTATCCGAACATCGTGGCCGCCGTGAGGCAGGTGCTTTCATCCAGCGACTTGTCCACCGTAGCGCGCAGCGCGAAGGTGGAGGTGCGGACATGAACGCCTTCACCTTTGAACGGCTGGCTCGCGCGACGGATGCGGCGAAGGCCGTAGCCGCGAGCCCTGGTGCGATGTTTCTGGCTGGTGGGACGACACTCGTCGATCTGATGAAGATCGACGTGCTCACACCAGACACCGTTGTGGCTGTCCGGCATCTCGGCCTGTCGAGCATCGACGTGTCGGATCATGCGATAACCGTCGGCGCGGCCGTCACCAACAGTCAGCTGGCGTGGCACCCGGCCGTGCGTGATCGATTCCCCGTGCTATCGCAAGCGATCCTGTCTGGCGCCACCACACAGATCCGCAACATGGCGACGGTCGCCGGCAACCTCCTGCAGCGGACGCGCTGCTCCTATTTCCGAGATGTGCACGCGTCGTGCAACCGCCGACAACCGGGATCCGGCTGCGATGCGCTGGATGGCTTCAACCGCGGCCACGCGGTGCTGGGCGTCAGCGACCACTGCATCGCCACGCATCCATCCGACATGTGCGTGGCCATGGCTGTTCTCGATGCCGAGGTTCACACGGTGCGGGCCGATGGCACCACGCGTTCGATCCCGTTTCGGCGAGTTCCACAAGGCTCCTGGCGACACGCCGCACGTCGAAGTGGCGCTGGCGCACGGCGAACTGATCACCCACGTCGTCATTCCACACCTGGCGGCGGCCCGGCGCTCGCACTATCTCAAGGTGAGAGACCGGGCGAGCTACGAGTTCGCGCTCGCATCAGCGGCCGTGGTCCTCGATCTCGACGGCGACACCATTCGAGCCGCGAGGCTTGGGTTAGGCGGCATCGCGACCAAGCCATGGCGCGCGGTCGAAGCCGAGCAGGCCCTGACGGGCCGCCAGGCGACTGACGACGCGTTTCGCGACGCAGCCGACATCGCATTAGCGGGAGCGGTCGCACGAGAACACAACCACTTCAAGATCGAACTGGCGAAACGCACGATCGCCCGCGCGTTTGCCACCGCGAGAGACGCGAACGTATGAGCACCACAACCACCACCGTTGGCGTCGTCGGCACCCCTCTGGATCGCGTCGACGGGCGCCTCAAGGTGACGGGTGCCGCCACTTATCCGATCGATGTGAACCTTCCCAGGCTCGCGCACGCGGCTCTGGTGCAAAGCACGATAACCAGCGGGCGAATCCGTGACATTGCGGTGGACGCTGCCGAGCGTGCACCTGGCGTTCTGGCCGTCGTCACGCACCTCAATAGGCCCCCGCTGGCGCAGGGGCCAGTCCTGGAAAACGGTCCGCAGCCGTTGCCGCCATTCCAAAGCGACGCCGTGCTGCATGATGGCCAGCACGTGGCGATGGTCGTCGCAGAGACGAGGGAGCAAGCGAGTGCGGCGGCGGCGCTGATCGACGTCACGTATGAGCGTGACACGCCGGTTCTCTCCTACGATGACCCGCGAGCCTCGCGGGTGTCCCATCCATGGACGCCCGATTACGATCGTGGGGACGCGCCGCGGGCCCTCGCGGCAGCCGACGTGCAGGTCAAGGCCATTTACACGACTGCCGAGAACACAAACAGTC
>CAWBPA010000014.1:0-36089 GCA_963790545.1 Vicinamibacterales bacterium | reverse complement strand
CCGCATCCGAGTTGAACGTGTTGTAGAAGTCGACGTTCAGATCGAGACGGGTCCTGCCCATGCTGATGATCTTGGTGAGGCGCAGATCCATCTGATTCAGCCGATCGCCAAATTCCGTCCCAGGCTCGATCACGTTGATATTCGCCTGCCCCGCTACCACGAACGGTCGTGGCAGCGTTGTCAAGGTCGTGCGATTGGCGTTGTTGTAGATGTTGTTGCCGAGGATCTGCGGACCAGGGATGCTCTGGAACGTGCCGGCGACACGAATCCCCCACCACGGCAGGTTGTAGGCGGCCGAAGCCTTGTACTGGGCAGATACGGCGTCTCCTGGTGGCAATAGGACCTTGGGATTATTACGTTCGCGTTGGCCTGAACTGCGGAGTTCGCGACTGACTGAGGAATACCGGCCGCGCCGGAAGTCGTTAGGGCCTCTGGCACGTCGTCCACGATCTGGCAGTTGTCGCTCATGAACTTGCCGGTGCTCACCCGCCCTGGAGGGTGAGTCCGTTACGGAGCCTTGCATCCACGGCCACGTCGATTCCATCGAGTGCTGGAACTGGTCTCCAAACTGGGAAGCATCCTTGATGACGTTCCGGGGAGCGGGAAGGAAGTTCTGGTCGTAGAGGCCAGTAACCGTCTGCCCCGCGTTTGGCAGTTGAAGGCCGTTTGGCAAGGCGTTAGGCGGCGCGATCACGCTGTATTCGGTGAAGTCCCCAGGGCTGAGCGCTTCATTGTCCTGGACGTAGAAGTTCCCGTTGATGCGCCGGAAGTGCCCCAACGACGCCGACAGGCGCGGGAGAATCTCCTGCTGAATGCGGGCCGAGAACTCCCAGTTCCACGGACGGACGCCCAACCGTTCCTGATCTCTTGGTGGTTACTGGTGCCCGGCAGGAAGGTGCCGAAGGTGGGGACCACCCAGGGCCCACACTCACCGTTTAGGAGCGCCGACGGTCAGATCGCAGTTCGGGACAAAATCCCCGTTGTTGTCGGTCCACTGCCGCTGCGTCTGCGTGACTCGTCGTCGCCGGGTTGTTCGCGCGCGCTACCGGATCGATCCTGCTCGACGCCGCGGCTGGCGCTCGCCTTCAGTGCCGTCTTGCCGTTGCCGAACAGGTCGTACGCCGCGGAGAGCCGAGGATTGACGTCCTTCCAGTTCGGGACGTTCTTGACCTCGGCGAAGCTGAAATTACGGTTCGGCAGCCAACTGTGCGGCCCCGCCGTAAACGGCTCAGTCGATTCCTTCAGGAAATCGAGGCGAATGCCGCCGTTCACCGTCAACCGATTCGCCGTCCACCGGTCCTGCACGAAGAGGCCCAGGTTGTAGTTCAAGTTGTCCTGCCACCCCGACAGCGGCGACTGGATGGTCACCTGGCTGGCGGTCGCTTGAGTCGTGGTGGACCAGATGCCGCCGGTCGAGTCGTTGTTGTCGCCGCGCAGGAAGTGGCCTCGCTGCATCTCGAAGCCAACCTTGAGGGCTGTGCGAGCCGGTGACGTAGCTCGACGACACGTTAAATGACTGCGACGGGAGCCGATCGTCGAAGTCGAAGCCGCTCAGCGGGTACCGGTACTGAGAAATTGTTTGCGAGCTGTTCGGTGATGGGAGTGCAAACTGGCGCCAGACCTCCCTGGGAGGGGCATTGACCGACTCGGGCGGGATCGAGCCTTGATGGTATCGGGGCTCTCGCCCGCCATCCACTCCCGCTTCGAACAGCAGCCGATTCGTCGCAGTGTAGGTCCATTTGGTCGTTGACAACTGCGTGTGCCACGTCGTGGCGCCGAACTGCCTCAGGAGATGCGTTGAAAACCTGGATCAGCCAGTGCGGGTCCACCTTGTGCTGATACGCGTACCATCCCGAAATATTCTGCTTGTCGGAAATTGCCCAGGTCAGCCGCCCGTTGTTGTCGTACGTATACGTGCCGCCGTAAGCCTGGCGCGACGTGTCGGCCACACGCCCGAATGGCCGAGACGTCGACCGGATAATTACGGGCAAGGTAGTATTCGTTTGTGAAGTACCGCGACGTCACGTAGAACCAGAGTTTGTCCTGCTTGATTGGTCCACCGATCGAGCCGTTGAGATCGTACAGCTTCTTCAACGTTGTCGAGGCGGTTGTCAAACCACGCGTCTGCAGATCCGATGTGATGTTGGATCCTTGAAGATCGGGACCAGAGCCATTCACGAGCACAGACCCGTTGAAGCTGTTGCCTCCCGCTCTCGGTATGGCGTTCATGATGACGCCGTTGGTGCCCGTCTCAGCGGACTGACCCGACAACTGGACGTCAACCTGGTCAAACAAGAGAGGTGAGAGGCTCATGTTCGTCAGGTTCGAGCTTATTACATGTTGCCAATGCGCAAGCCGTCAATCATCGACACGCCGTCCCCTGGCGCGCTGCCGTGCGCAAAAACCTGGGCACCGGTCTGATCCCCGAGCACCCCTCCACGTCGGTGTTGGTCGCCCTGACAGCAGGCACCAGCGCCGCCATCTGGATCCACGAGCCGCCGCCGGGAAGCTCCTTGAACGACTCCGCGGTACGGTTCTGCCCTGCGCCGCGGACTGCACGTCGACGAGCGGGCTCTCCCCAGTGACCGTAATCGTCTCTTGAACGGTGCCGACCCGTAAATCGGCGTTGATGTTCGTGGTGACGTTCACCGAGACTTCTACGCTCTCGCGCCTGACCGTGCTGAATCCCGTCAGCGTGAATGTGACGGTGTACAGCCCCGGTGGCAGGTTCACGATCGCGTATTGACCGGCACCGTCGGTGACCGCGCTCCGGACCTTCTCAATGGGGCCGGGCTCGCGGCCTCAATCGTGACGCCCGGCAACACGGCTCCGGAAGCATCTCGAACCACGCCAGCGACGCTTCCGAGCGCCTGTGCCCAACCAGCCACAGGAATGGCCAGCAACCCAACGACGAGCAGGATGATTCTCGCCATCGTGCGCATGCTTGTCTCCTTTATTTGATTCGCGTGGGGCCCCACCCCCACGCGCCGCCGTCGCTTACGCTCCGGATCTTGCGACGGACATAAATCATCAACTGTGTATGAACGCGTCAGGGCAGCCCCGGATGCACGTCCTCGACACGGGGGCAATGGACGGTCACAATCTGTTTAGTGAAACAGAACACTACAATGCGGCGTGTTCAGTGTCAACGTACAACGACGTGCAAACGCCGTGCGAGGCCGCGTGCGAGCAGTATCGTGCAGTTAGCGGTGGAAGACCAGACGATAGATTCAAAAATTCAGATGGGAATTCAAAAAAATGAACGCTCGGTCGAAGCTGGACATTATCTCTCCTCCGCCCGCTTCTCGTCTGCCCGCGCGCCGCTGAGAATGTTCGTCATCCCGTAATTGCCCTCGTGGCAGGCGTATCGAACATGCCGTACTCCGGGTGCTGCCTCAGCGGTAATGTCACCGTCCAGGGCCGCGTCCAGATCTGTGGGTCGTCGATCGTCGCTTCAAACCGAATGGTGTCAGGGTCGGTGCGCGTGAAACGCTCCACGATCCGCAGGTCCTGACTCGTCGGGGTCGTGTTGCCGTTGCGTGTCAGCCCGACCTTGCCATTGACGTTCGTCGTCTCGACGACGAGAGTGTCACCTTCCCAGCGACCACGCGAATCTCCCATGTACTGTCGAATGCTCGAACCCAGGTGAGGGCGGCCGTCCAGAGGGATGACGCGCGTCTCGTGAATCATCTCGTTGACGATGACGACATACCCAGGAACCTGAAAAATCTGCGTTCCCATGTTGTAACCGGTGGGAAGCATCGAGGCGAGCGGGCCGCGCGAGATGCACCGATCGTAAGGACCCAGGTCCGTGAACTCGTTGAACGGATGGGCTTCCACCGCGTCGGGGAAATCAAGATGGTAAGTGCTGCGCATCAGCTTTGCGCGTTTCTGTCCCTCAGGCGTCATTGGCGGCAATCGTCCGTCCGGCGGATCGATGATGAGTGACGCCTGCCGTGACGGTTTGCCACGCTCGCCCCAATGTGAGGGCGGTCCAGTACCCGGACGACCATCCGGCCGTGGGCGCTGGACGACGACTGTTTCGGAATCGAGGTCCGATTGACGTCGGCTTTGAGCCGCGCGCGCGGCGAACTCTTCGTCCGTCAGCACGGCTCGGTGACCAAAATTGGCTGGCCGTTCGAGAGGCGTCCCCAGCATGTCGCTGCTCGGCCAGATCCCTTGCAGGTCAGGATCACCCCACGGCGTTCGTGGCGGAGTCCAAGCCGAACTTGCACGCGCGCCAGGCACGTCCGCAAGGTTCTGACCTTGAACCGGCGCGGGTGCGACGAGCGTTGTAAGAACAACCAGGATCGCGAGTGCGAGAAGATGACGCATGACGGATCTTCACTTTCCGCGGGCAGGTCTAAAGACCTGCGCTACGTACAATTTTGCAACGCATTTTTAGGGTCCCGATGATGAGCGCGCAGCTGTCGCCAGCGTGAGGCCTCGTTTCGCCATCAACTCTCGGAGCAGGGTGGCGGTACTCGCGTGCGCTTCGGCGGGTCCCCGACTGTTTTCGGCGGGCACCCCCACAGCAAGATCCAGCGGCGTCCGTCCCCGACGGTCCTTCATGTCGAGCTTGGCACCCTGCTCGGCCAAATATCTGACAAGCGAGTCGGCCCCGCGGGCCGCTGCAACGTGCAACGCAGTCTGCCCACGTTCGTTGAAGGCATCCGGATCCACCCCGCGCTCCACAAGCAGTCTGACCGCCTCGAGGGAATCCTTCTCTGTTGCCTGGGTTCCCACCGATGCCGCACCCGGATAGATTCGCTGTCCGCGGCCGGCCGCCGCAACTATTGCCGTGGTTGTGTAGTCGGCCTGAGTGACGAAGGGATTCGCGCCTCCTTCGAGCAGCGCCTTCATGATCGCCACGTCGCCGCTCTTGGCCGCCCGCGCAAGCGCGGTGGTGCCTTCGCTCAAGGATGGATCACCGGTGTTCCTCGTGTGTCGGCCGATGATGGGGCGTTTGAGCTGCACGTTGGGGTCAGCGCCGTGAGCGAGAAGCGCTTTCACCATTCCGACCGGGTCAACGGTGTCATTCAGCACGGGCGCGGGACGTCCCCATACCGTTTGGAGCGTGTGCATATCCACAGCGGCGTACAGGGGCGTCATCCTGTTCTTGTCGGCTACATTGGGGTCGGCCCCCTTCTCCAGCATCGCGACGGCGGTATCGAAATGGCCGTTGATAATGGCCAACGTCAGGGCGGTCGTGCCCTCGGGATCCACGAGGTTCAGGTTCGCACCCACGTCGGCCAGCGCTCGCACAGCGTCGATTGCGCCATCGCGCGCTGCGTACATGAGCGGTGTCCAACTTCCCACCGGCTGCACGACGTAGATCATCCCGGCCGTCTTGAAGACGAAGTCCGGAAACTCCAGCCGCTTCGACCGAACGTTGATGTCCGCACCCACTTCCGCCAGCAGCTTCACGGCATCCGCATGGTTCTCGATAGCCGCATATGTGAGCGCAGTTTGCCCCTGCCACTTCTCGGCCGCGTTGACGTTGGCGCCATGGGCGACGAGCGCTTTGACCGTTTCAACGTTGCCTGTCTGCGCGGCCGTCATCAGAACGGTTTCGCCTTCTCCCGATGTGGCATTCGGATTGGCGCCGGCTTTGAGCAGCATCGCGGCCAGCACGGAATTCCCGTTGGTGACGGCCAGGGAGAGCGGGGTCACACCATAGCGGTTGGCCGCGTTCGCGTGTGCGCCGGCCCCGATCAGCAACCGCGCCAGCTCGGTCGCGTTCGCGCGGACGGCCCAGTGAAGCGCTGTCGTGCCGTCGGTCTGCGGCGCGTTCACGTCGACGCGCTGTTTCAGCAGCGCGCGCACGTTCTCGACGTTGCCGGCCCGAACGGCCTCGACCAGGGGAAGGCGGTCTGCCGCGGCAGCATCCAAACCTGCCACCGAGAGTGCCAACATCGTGGCCGCAATGTGTCGCATCCCCATCGTGTCTTCCCCCGAGTAGTTGTTCTCAATGCCAAGGCTTCGCGCAGAGTTCGCAGAGGGTCCGCAGAGGGCGCAGAAAAGTCTAATTTAAATAAACATCTGCGCGCTCAGCGTCCTCTGCGTCCTCTGCGTTGAAATCTTCACGGGCTCTCAGCCACTACTGACAACTGAAACCGCTAGAGTGCCAATTCCCCGGTGCTCAGCGTTCCGAAGCTCTGGAGTTCGCATCCGAACCTGTTTGCCAGCGCGAGCAGGCAGTTGGCAAACGGCGTCTCTTTGGCCGTCTGGATGTGACGGTTACCCTTGAACCCGACGCCGCCGCCGCCGACGAGCAGCGTGGGAATGTCGAGCCGGGAGTGGGTGTTGGCTTCACTCATGCCGCTGCCGAACAGGATGAGCGAGTGATCCAGGAGCGAGCCATCGCCGTCGGGCGTGGTGCTCAACGTCTCCAGGAACTTGGCGAAGAGGGTCATATGATACGTGTTGATCTTCACAAGGTTGGCGATACTTTCCGGCAAATCCAGATGGTGCGTTGTCGAGTGATGCGGCTCGGAAACGCCGAGGTTCGTGTACCAGATCATGCTGGCGTCCTTCGCCTTCATATAGGTGAGGACGCGTGTGATGTCCGCCTGGTAGGCGAGCGCCGCCAGATCGTACATAAGGATCGCGTGCTCCTCCCACGTCTCGGGAATTCCAAGGGGCGCATCCACTGCCAATACGGAATTGGCCTGCGTCTGCTCTGACAACTGGATCCGCCGCTCGACTTCCCGCACGCGATCCAGATATTCGTGCAACCGGCCCAGATCGCGCGTGCCGAGTCCACGTTCCAAATCCTTGACGTCGTCGTTCAGCGAATCGAGAATGCTCTTATCAGTCTGCATTCGTTGCTGCCGCTGGGCGCTTGTACCGGGCCGTCCGAACAAGCGCTCGAACACGACTCGCGGGTTGATCTCCATCGGCACCGGCGAGGTCGCCGACGACCACGATATGGTGTTCATGTACGCGCAGCTGTACTGCGTATCGCACCCGCCGACGTAGCCCGTAAAATCTTCAGTAGCCAGCTCGAGCGATGGAAGCGGTGTTTCCTGCCCGATCTTGCGCGCGATGACCTGGTCGACGGTCTCGCCGCTATAGACATCTTCTGCGAAGGTCTTCTTCGGGATGGCACCACTCAGCCACGCCGAGACCGTCGTCGCATGCCCATCAAGCGGGTCACAGAGCTCCGACACCACGGTGACGTGCTGTCGGAATTTCTCGATGGGTTTCAGAATTTGCGTGAACTCGAAATCCGACCCGACCGTTTTGGGCGTCCAGTATCCGGGCCGCTCGCCAAGCGGCACGAATACAACGCCAAAGCGGCGGGGTCGATTGGCGACGGTCTGAGCGGTGGCCGTCAACGCCGGCACCATCGCTTCAAGGAACGGCAACGCGAGTGTGGCACCCATGCCGCGGAGAACCGTCCGACGGGGTAACGCCATTTTCGTGATGAACATCGGGCCGCTCCTATTTGCTTTGCGTTTTCTCGCGTTGTCAATACCTTCACCGAGCGGTTGCCACCTTCGTTGGTGCATTCTCACGCTCGGGAGACCCACTGATTCGCATCCTGAACGGCGTGCTGTTCACGATACCGAGCACAATGGCAGAGAACCGATAATCACGGCGGGCCGCGTCCCGGATGACCGCCCGCACCGCCGGCATGTCATGCGGGCCCACACCGCGACCGAGAGCATAAATCATGAGCTTCTCGACCACCGTCCCTACAAACAGCTCTGGCTGCCGCAACAGCGCCTGCCGTAGTGAGACTACCCCGTCCACTCGCGTTCCGTCCAGAAGCTCGCCCGATGCATCAATGGGACTCCCGAGCGAACCGCCATCGCGGGTGCGCCACTCCCCAACGGCGTCAAAGTTTTCCATCGCCAGCCCGATCGGATCGAAAAGTCGGTGGCAATTCGCACAGATCGGGTTCTTGCGATGTTCCTCCATCCGTTCCCGCATCGTCAGGATTCTGTCTTCCTGATTGCCTTCTGGCAGCGGCGGGATGACGATGTCCTTTGGTGGCGGTGGCGGCGGCGCATTCAGAATATTGTCCAGGATCCACCTGCCGCGCACGACCGGCGACGTTCGAGTGGCATAGGACGTCACCGTCAGGATCGCCCCCTTGCCAAGCAGCCCCCTTCGCGCGTCGTCGGTGACGTTCACTCGCCGAAAGTGGCTTCCATAGACATTCGGAATGCGGTAGTGCTTCGCGAGCCGTTCATCGACGAACGTATAATCCGCAGTCATCAGGTCGAGAACGTTGCGGTCTTCGCGAATGATGCTTTCGAAGAACATTTCGCTCTCGCGCCGGAAGGACTGCCGCAGGTTGTCGTCGAAATCGGGGAACTCCATCGAATTCGGCTGATGATTCGATAGATTTCGCAAGGTACAGCCACTGGCCGGCAAAGTTTGCGACGAGCCGCTTAGACCGCGGGTCGGCCAACATCCGGCGTACTTGTTGTTCGAGCACCGCGGGAACACCAAGCTTGCCCTCACTGGCAACTTGAAGAAGTTCATCGTCGGGAATGCTGCTCCACAGGAAGAACGAAAGACGCGACGCCAACTCGAGGTCGCTGATGCGGTAGGCTTTGCCGGACAGGGCGTTCCGGGGATCCCGCTCGGCGCGGAACACGAACTTCGGGCTCGCCAGTATGCGCTGCAAGGCCACCTGAATGCCCCTCTCAAAATCACGCTCCAGATGGCCCCGGCGGTAGAAATCCAGCAACCGCTCTACATCGCTGTCGGTCCCTTGCCCGCGATACGCGCGACGAACCAGGGTCGAGATGATTTGCCTTGCGCAACGATCCTCGGCCCCTTTCGTGGGTTCGCAGGTGAAAATCTTGCGCCTGCTCGGCGTATCGCCGGAACCAAGCGTCTCGAACGGCCCTGCTATCGTAAAGGTCGACAGATGAGGAATTCCCATGGGGTCTCGCGTGTCATGGGAGCTTCGGATGGGCCGGGTCGTTCTGACGGGATCGGTCGCTCCGCTCTTCTTGAGCCATGCGGCCGCAATCTCGTGGGGCCCTGCCGTCAGCATCACGCGAATTTTCGCCCGCTGCTCGAATCTCGTCGGCGATGAGCGTGTTGTTCTCCAGATTGGCGGCCCAGTCGTCCGGTCCTCCGACTTTGACGAGATGGACCCGCTCGCCGTCTACGCTGTATTCGAGCCAGTGCTCGTACTCCAGCCCGCGCAGCACGCCCAGGTTGGTTCGAAAGAACTTTGCCGATAGCTCATACTGGCCCGCAACCTGAATCGTGGGCTTCGCGAGAACTCCCCCGACCGTACCAAACGGCAAACCCTCGACGTGTTTATCCTGTGACGCTTCCTGGGGGATGCGGTAGACCTCCGCACCTGGACTGACGTCGGGGTCTCCCACTGCGAGCGAACTGACTTTGCCCGCCGCGCTCACATACTGCTCCATCAGGGTGGCTGAAACGCCAAGGACATCCGCTACGTTGTCGAATCCGTACGCCGAATCGTCTGGAGGCAAAAGCGTTCTGGGTTCTACTTCGAGGGCGAGCAAATCGCGAATGACATTGGCATACTCGGTCCGGTTCAACCGGTGCAGCGCCGGACGCCCAGGGTTCGGTTCTGCCAGGGCGGCTTTGTCCAGCGTGCTCGTCAGCGACGCCACTAACCCATTCCGCGTGGCCGGGTCTGGATGCCGTGCGCCCGGGGGTGGCATCATGCCCACCCGCACTTTCCGGATTACCTTTTCCCAAACATCGGCACCAGCCGGAAGATCCTGAAAGTTCATCGTGTCAAGCGCCAGACCCGCCGTCTGGGTTCGTTCGTTATGGCACGCCGTGCAGTACCTGCGTGACGAATTGGCGCACATCGGGAGCCGGTGATGTCGATGCGGAAACGCCGCTCGCGGTCGGACTCTGCGGCGCCGCCTGCGGAACGCTCCGGGCTGACAGCGCCATCCACGAGAAAACGCCGACCAGAACAATCGTGCGCGCACGCATTCCGCCCCTCCTACCCCGCGTGGTCGTTTAAAACGAGGCTACGCCTGATACTGTACAGTGTCAATGTCCAGAACGTGCAGTACAGGCGCGACATAGTGACAATAAAATGCCGGCCCGCAGGGTCACCTTCACAATTCTTGCCGTTTTGGTGATAGCGATCGCGCTTGGCGCCGCGTGGTGGGTCCGCCGTCAAACCTCTGGCTCGCGGCCAGAAGAAGTGTCGGCCGATCGCTCCGGAATGCTTCCGCCAGGACCAGCCTCCACCTTTTTGACACCCCAACCGATTGGCGATCCGATTCGCGGCGACGAACGGCCACGCATTGCCAACGTAGCAATCGTCGATCTCGATCGCGATGGCCTTGCCGACGTTCTGGTCTGCGATGCCCTTCGCAACCGCGTGACATGGATTCGACAGTCTCCAAGGGGTTCTTACGCCGAGATTCCGGTTGGAGGCGACATTGCGGCGCCGGCACACGTGGAAGGGATCGATTTCGAAGGAGATGGCGATCTGGATTTGGTGGTCGCCGCCCTTGGTGTGCTCATGCCCAGCAACAATCGGACGGGGTCTGTGATTATCCTTGAAAACGACGGTCGTCAGAATTTCACCCCGCACGTGATCCTCGAACAGGCAGCTCGAGTGGCCGACGTGCGGGCCGGCGACCTCGACGGTGACGGGGACCTCGACCTTGCGGTCGCCGGCTTCGGCTACGACGATGGCGAAACCAGCTGGTTGGAAAATACAGGCAACTGGAAATTCAACCAGCGCGTGCTGCAGCGACTCTCTGGACCAATCAACGCAATTGTGGCCCCGCTCAACGCCGATCGATTTCCCGACATCGTCACACTGGTCAGCCAGGAGTGGGAGGAGATTTGGGCGTATTCGAACGACGGGCGTGGAGGCTTTACACCGAAGATGGTGTGGGGGTCGACAAATTCCGATTTTGGCTCGAGCTGGATTTCAACGATCGATCTCGATCGCGACGGCGATATCGACATTCTGTACAGCAATGGCGATGCCTTTGACTACGCCCCTCCCAACAGCCGGCCATGGCAGGGCGTGCAATGGCTCGAAAACAAGGGCAATCTCGAGTTCGACTACCACCGCATTGCCGACCTGCAGGGGGCATCAAGTCCGCAGGCTGGAGATCTCGATGGGGACAGCGACGTGGACGTGGTGGTCGTCACAGCCAACAACGACTGGGACAACCTTGAGGCACCGAGCGTTGTCTGGCTTGAAAACAACGGACGGATGCAGTTTGCGATGCGAGCGATTGGTACGGCGCCGACTCATTTGATCACGCTCGCGCTCGGGGATCTGGATGGCAACGGCCGGCCAGATCTGGTCACGGGCGGAATGCATATCAGCCGCCCGTACGATCGGCTGGGACGCGTCACCGCGTGGAGCAACAATGGGCCGAACGCGACGCGGTGATCGTGAGGCAGTCGGCGGAAAATCGCCGCCTCAGTCTGGCCCCGTACGCTCAGTCTCTCCGCGAGTTCCATTTCTCAACAGTCGCACGGCGCGGGGACTGGCCATCGCCCTCGCTGCCGTCCTCCTCTATGCGGGTGTTACCCAGACGAGACGCAGCGTCTACGCCTCCCGTCTCCCGACCTTGCCCGATCTCAGCGGGCAACGGAAGGCCATGGCCGAGCATTTGGAAGAGCGGTACGACGCGGCTCGGCGCGCGCCAACGTCGGCGACGGCGGTAGGCGCACTCTGTCTCGCGTACCACGCCGACATGTTCTATTCACACGCCGAGCAGTGCTACCGCCATGCTGAAAATCTGAGTCCGAACGATTGGCGCTGGACCTACTATCGGGCGTTGATTCAAAACGAACGGGGCAACGGGAAAGCGGTCGCCGAGGTTCTGAGCCGCGTGGTCAAGATCGCACCAGACTACGCGCCGGGATGGTGGCGCCTTGGCGAGGCAGAGTTCAAGGAAGCGCGCTATGACCGCGCTGAGCAAGCGTGGCGGCGCGTTCTTTCGTTGTCGGAACCAGCGCGCATGCCGGCGGAATCGGCGCCGCACCTTGTCGAGGTCCCAATTTCCGTGTACGCGTCGTTCGGGCTCGCGCGGATTGCGCTGGTTCGCAAGGATCCCACCACTGCACGTGAGACTCTCGAGCCGGTCATCAGCAGCGCTCCACGGTTCGGTTCCGCATTGCGTCTCCTGGCTGAAACCTACGAATTGCTGGACCGGCCAGCCGATGCAGGAGCCGCCCGATATCGCGCCAATCGACTTCCACCCTATGCACCGTACGCTGATCCAATGGTCACGGTGCTGGCACGGGAATCGAGAAACAGCACCTTTCTTCTCAGGCAGGCGTCCGAGGCGGACCTCATGGTCAACGCACCATGGAGCGAGTACTTGACGAGACGAGCCCTGGAGTTCGATCCAGACAATCCAGACGTCCTTTCGAAGCTCGGCCGCGTCTTGCGGACGCTTGGACGTACTGAGGAAGCGCTCGAGTTCTTTCAGCGGTACCACACTCATGTCCCGGGTGACTTTCAAGGACTTGCGCAAATCGGCAGCTGTTTGAGCGATCTGGGACGATTCGCGGAGGCCGAGCCCTTCTTGCGTCGTGCACTGGAAGGCGGACCAGATGCGCTGACGCATTACAACCTGGGGACCCTGCTCTCCAGGACCGGGCGGTTCGAGGAAGCGGTCGATGAGTACGAGCGCGCCATTGGTCTCGATGGCTCGGACGTGGACGCGCGCGGCAACCTGGCAGTGGTCCTGGTGAGACAAGGCAAGCTGGACCGCGCTGGTCGCGAGCTCACACAGATTTTGGATATCGATCCGGACAATGCCGCCGCACGAACGAATCTTGGGCTGGTGCTCGCGGAACAAGGGCACGTGGACCGGGCGGCCCGTGAGTTTCAGGAAGCGCTGCGCATCGATCCGCAGCAATCACAGGCATCGGAGGCCCTGAAAACTCTCGGCCGCTAACCGATGGATGGAGAGGCGCGAGGGAGAGTGGCAATCTGCCCGGAGCAAACGTGTCGCAACGTCGAGTCGTTCGTGCGGTTGCAGTAATGTTTGAAGGAGGGATGAACATGGCCCGAAAATCCTGGCGTAGTGCTCCCTCGGGGAATGGTGAGGCACAGCTGTCGATGCGCAAGGTCTCTCGCCGCGGCGCACTCAAGACGGGAATAGCTGCCGCCGTCGGCAGCGGGGCAAGTACGCTCGTTGGCGGTCGCGCGCTGGCAGGCCAAGCGGCTCGGACACAGCAGACTCCGAGCAGCAGCGGTCAGAGGTTTCGAGCCTACGTGAGATTCGGTACCGGCGCGTCGGTACAGGAGCTCAAACTGCTTCCGATCTCCCCGCGGCAAGTTGTGCTCCGAAGCGAAGCATCCCAGATTTGTTATACGACGACCTCTGACGGGCTGGGGTCGACACCCATTGCGAACGCGTTCATTCCGGGCCACGGTGGCGTCGGTACGGTCATCGAGATCGGATCGAAAGTCAACCGGGTCGCGGTGGGCGACCGCGTTGTTGTCGCGGGCACACGCCAATGCGGCGGGTGCTACAACTGCATTCGGGGCCGCGCCGACCACTGTCTGTTGAGAAATGGCGGCGGAGATCCGAATGCGCCGATGGCCGAGATGCGGGACGGGACGAAAGTGACGGGGTTTACGCCTTGCTGCTCGGAGTTGATGGTCGTCTTTGAGGAATCTTGTGTGCCGGTCTTTACGCAAGTGTCGTCGGTCGAGCTCGCGATGCTACACGACACAGGCCTGGTCGGTCTTGCCGCGACCACCACCAAAGTCCGGGTCGAGAGCGGTTCGGATGTTGCCGTCCTGGGCGCTGGTCCTATCGGGCTCGCCGCAGTTCAGGGCGCACGGATCCAGGGCGCAGCGCAGATCATCGCTGTCGATCCGATCCGCTACCGCCGTGAGGCCGCCCTCGCACTGGGCGCGACGGTGGCACTCGATCCGAACATTGAAGGCGACAATCTCGTGCGAAAGATTCAACAGCTGTGCAAGGGAAAGACGGACAGACGGCTGGCCGGCGGCGGTAACGTCGGCCCCGACTTCGTCATTGAGGCAGTTGGCGGCGATCTGTTCCCACCGAAAGCTGAGCGGGGGCCGGATCCTACGGGCATACTCTCGCTGCAGCAGGCGTGGGAGCTATGTTCGCCCGTCGGTCATCTCGTCACCACGAGCGGGGGCCATCCGCCCGGCAGTGTCGTATCGATTCCAGCGAACCAATGGGCGAATGGTGCGAAGAGTCATCAGCCGGGGAATCTGGCTGGCGCGAATCCGATGCGTGACATTCCGCGATTCGTGAGACTCATCGAGGCGGGGCTGTTCAATGCGAAGGCGCTTGCGACCGCGACCTTCCCGCTCGAACGGACGCGTGAGGCGTTTCAAGCAGCGGCCGATCGCACGACGGTGGGAGCCGTCATGGTCTTCGCTTGATGTGTCGGAAGCAGTGGCCCCACGCCGAGCAGCGAGAGGAGACGACTATGTTCACAATGGAGCACCGTTCGTTGTATCTGGTCCCCCGTGCACCCTCCATCCTCATTTGTCTGTTGCTCGCGGCTGCGGCCGCGCTCGTCCCGTCGGTGGGTGCGCAGAATAAGCCCGAGCCCGTACCAGCTTTTCGCGGGCAGACCGATGCGCCACCGCCGGCCACGCGGTCGACCGGGTTCACTGTCGAGACGCTGGCCGGCGGGCTGACTGGTGCCTGGGCAGTGGCCTTTCTGCCTGACGGCAACATCCTCGTCTCCCAGAACAGCGGCACGATGCGCATCGTCAGACCGGGCGGCATCGTGTCGGCACCGCTCGAGGGTGTTCCGCCAGTGAAATCCGTAGCGGCACAGGGACTGCACGACATCGTGCTGGATCCCGACTTCACCAGCAATCGCCTCGTGTATTTCACGTATTTTGCGCCACCGAAGGGCGAGGCTCCTGCGACTTGGCCCATTACGCATTTCTACGAAGACGTCTGGACCAAATCCCTTGCCGAACGCCGCACGCTATCGCTTGGCTCCGAGCGCGTGGCTCGGGCGCGACTGAGTGACGACAATCGTCGCCTGGAGAACGTGGAGGTGCTCATCGACGGTGGTGTCGAGCGTCGCATCGTGTTCGCTCCGGACGGGACGCTGTTTGTCACCGGGGCCGACCGCTTCCGGTTCTATGACTCGGATCTGGACGGCGTCGAGCGGGTCTTCACCGACAACCCCGACATCCGCCGGAATTTTACGGGACGCGTGATTCGAATCAATCGGGATGGGTCGATTCCGCTCGGGAATCCCTGGCTCAGCCGCGCGACCGTGCTTCCGGAAACATTCGCCCACGGTTTCAAGGATCCCGAAGGCGCCGCGCTGCATCCCGTGACCGGCGAGCTCTGGCTGATCGACCACGGGCCACAGGGCGGTGACGAAATCAACATCGTGCGAGCGGGCCGCGATTACGGCTGGCCCGAGGTCTCCTACGGCGTACAGTTCACGACGCCCGACAGCCCGACAAGCGCAAGAACGTCCCCGTAGGTAAAGGCGAGCGACATCGAGCCGACGTCGAAGAGCCTATCTATTATTGGGTACCGTCGATCGCGCCCTCAGGGCATGTTGTTCTATACGGGCGATCTGTTTCCGGACTGGAAGGGCAACCTGTTCATCGGGGCCATGAGCGCAACCGAAGGCCACCACCTCGTACGCCTGGTTCTGGACGGGCGAACGCGTCGTGGCGGAAGAGAAGCTGCTGGAAGGACAGGGCTTCAGGATCCGCGAGGTGCGCCAGGGTCCCGATGGCGCCATCTATCTTGCTGGGTGGTCCTTCGCTGCTGCGGCTTAAGCCGTAGCACGATGGTAAAGATCCGTTCAGGAATCGATGGGCGCGCTCGCGATGAGCGCGCCCTGGCTTGAGACGATCCCTACAAAAGTCAACTTGCGCGCCGAGTTTGAAGAGTCGAGCGTCCATGATACTCGTCGGCGCCAGCCACCTGGATCCGTAGTTCAGATTTATTAGCTGACTGTAGTTCGCATTCAGGAGGTTGGCGAGATCGAGGTTCAGGCTCGTCCGGATCCGGCCGAACCGAAAGAGCTTCGACAAGCGCACGTCAAGCTGCTTGATGTGTTCGACATACTCCGTGCCGGGCGCGACGAGGTTCACCAGCCGGGTCCCGCCTGTCAAGGGAACCTGCGGTGTCGTTTGAGCCGGCAGCACCGTGTAGTTGGAGAAAATCTCAGGACCAGGCGTAGCCTGGAACGTCACACCGAACTGGACGTCGATCTTCGGCACCATGTACGTACCCAGGAACTTGTACTGCGTGAGGAAATTGGTATCGACGTGACACTGGGAATCTGAAATCGCGGTGGTCCCGGTAACGGCTGGAACTCCAATGGCTGCACCTACGGGAAATCCTCCTCCTCGTGGGAAGCCCCCGGGCGCGACGGTCGCGATTTCCGGGAGCGTTGCCCGCAGGTCGCAGTTGTCCGTGCTGGTTCGCCCGGTGCTCAGACCGCCCTGCAGAATAACGCCGTCGCGGGGACGGGCGTTGATGGAGAGGTCGAAACCATTCCAGTGCTCGATCTGCTTCCCGTAGTCCTTTGCAAAGGTCGTGTAGTTGTCGACCAGCCCGATCCTGCTTGTTTGGGTGAGGAGCCCACCAATCACCTGGCCACTCGTCGCCAGCCTGGGATCGACCGGGGCCGTGATGCTGAACGTAGTGAAGTCGCTCGGCGAGACGGCCCGATTGTCCACCACGGAAAAATTGCCATACCAGCGGCGGAAATAGCCGAAATCCATCGACACGCGCGGGACGATCTCATGCTGGATGCTCGTGGAGAACTCCTGGTTCCACGGGCGGTTTCCCCATCCCGTGTAGATTCTCGGGTCAACTGCCGCGCTGGGCCTCAGCTGTCCAAAGAGCGCGTTGTCGAGTGCACCGCAGTCCCCGTTGGCTAAGGGGGTGTTCAAGTTGCACTGCGGCACGTAGTAATCCGGGTGTCCCGGCGGGAGGCTGGGTGTCCAGCTTCTGCGCGCGATGTACGCAAGGTTCGCAACGGGGTTGCCGATGAGGGGAGGCACCCCAAGCACGTATTTGCCCCAGCTGGCCTTGAGCGCGGTCCTGCCGTTACCAAACAAATCGTACGCCACCCCAACTCGCGGCGTGATGTCCTTCAGGTTGTTGTAGTCAAGGGCCGGAATCGTGATGTTCCGGTTGGGCACGAACGACGCTGGCCCGAGGTGCTGCTCTGGGAAGCTGCTCTTGAAGTAGTCGAACCGAATTCCTGCGTTGATCGTCGCGCGCTTGTATGTCCATCTGTCCTGCGCATACACGCCCATATCCGCTTGCACATCGGTTGTTTGCGCAAACGGCAGCGCGTGCTGCTCTATCTGGGTCGGCACCCCGTTGTTGAAGAAGTACCAGAGGCCATACTCGTTGTCGAAGTTTTCCTGGGTTACGCCGCCAAAGTCGTTTTGAAAGCCGAACTTCAACGCATGCGACCCCGTGATATACGACACGGACGCATGCGCCTGGGCGATAAGCGGCGCCTCCTGCGTGCCAAACCAGGAGAACGGCTGAGAGCCGTAGCCCTTGCCGCGATAGAGGAATCCCGTGCTCAGTTCGCGCACCGGAATTGCTCGGCGGTACGGGTCTCCTGGCTCGGGGTACTTGTCGACGAAGCCCTCGCCGTGATTGGCAAAGCGGGCGTCGAGCAACAAGCGACTGGTCACGGGCGACGTCCACGAAACGGACGTAAAATATTCGCGGTGGAACTGCCAGTCTTGGTACATTTCAGGCGAAAAGGTTGCGGCTAACGCGTTGATCCAATTTCGGTTTTGCGGCTCGTATGAGAAGCCAATCTTGTTCCGCGGCGTGGCCTGCCACGTGAGACGGGCGCTCCAGCTGGGGTTTATCGTCAAAATACCTTTGCCTGGTTTCGTCAAGTCTGGTTCGTAGGTCCATTTCGACAGGTCGCCGCCATTTTTGTTCGCAAAGGCGCCGGCTTGGAAAAACGAGCTTTCCTGCCAGCGCATCGTTCCGAAAAACCACAGCTTGTCCCGGATGATCGGACCGCCGAACGCCGGATTGATATCGTAGACTCGATGCAATTTGTTGGGCGAGGTCAGACCGGCCGCCCTCAACTCCTCGGAATAGTTGTTCCCCTGGAGCCCCCCGCCTGCGCCCGTGACAAAGATCGAGGCCGTGAACCTGTTGCCGCCTTCCTTGGGGATGACATTGATCCCTATGCCGGCAGCATATGAATCGGCCGTCCCCGTTGCGTAGTCGAGAACCACTTCCGCCGCCGTGCCCATGTCGGGCACGAAGTTGCTCGCCCAGGCCGACGAAAGAAAGTTTCGCGCCGTCAAGCCGTTTAGCATGAGTCGCTGGTCGGCCGCTCGGCTGCCGTGGATCGAGAAGGTCGTAATCTGCATGGTTCGTGTCCCACCGACATCCTGAACGCCGATACCCCCAGCGCCGCCGCCAGCCCGTAAAGCCCCGGGAAGGAGCACGGCCATGGTGTATTGACTCCGTGAGGTTGGAAGCGCGTCGATGACCTCGGTGGGGATCACGTTGCTGCGCCGCGAGCTTTGAATATCCACGGTGGGAGACTCTCCGGACACCGTTACCGTCTCCTCGAGTGAGCCAACCTTCAGGTCGGCATTCACCGTAGCGGCAAACGAGCCAGTCAGCTCGATGCCTTCGCGCTGGACCACGCTGAATCCTGTCAGCCTGAACGTGACGGTATACGTGCCTGGCCGCAGGTCAACGATCTGGTATTGGCCGGTTCCGTCCGTGACGACCGATCGAACTTTTTCAATCAGGGCCGGGCTGGACGCTTCGACCGTCACGCCTGGCATGACCGCACCTGATGTATCCCTGACTACCCCCGCGATGGAGCCTTGCGCCCACGCCACCACAGGAAGAAGCACCACACTCACGACGAGGACTGCCAGCCTTTGGTAACGCAGCATGCAAGCACCCTCCTTCGGCTCGGCAAAGCGAATGGTTACCGCCTCGGTCCGTCGTGCTCGGCAGGTGTAAAGTACAAAGAAACAGTTTTTGTTAAGTGTGGCTGGACGATAGCACAGCAGACGGATGGGGGCAATACTAACGTCGTGATTCAGTCCCGTCAGGCGGTGATCGCACGCACGGATCGCCAGTGCGCCACCTTATGGTTGAGGTTGTGCGTGGGGGTGCTCGTCTGGGCGAGCCCGAGTCTGGCCTGTCGAACCGATTCCACTGCTGCTCCGGAGCGATCCACTACCCTGCGTGGCGGCGAACACGGGCCGGCGTGGTTCGCTGATGTCACTGCGGAAACTGGCCTCGACTTTACGCATGTCAACGGCATGACCGGCGAGTTCTACTATCCCGAGATCATTGCACCCGGAGTGGCCCTGTTCGACTACGACAACGACGAGGATCTGGATGTCTTTCTCGTTCAAGGCCAACCGCTCGGGCCGGGCAAGGCGCCCACGCCGTTGCGAGAGCCGACTCTACAGAAACGATCTGAAGATCGAGGCCGACGGCACTCGAACCGTACGATTTGCGGAAGTCACCGAAAAGAGTGCGATCAGGGCCACCGCGTACGGCATGGGTGCTGCGGTGGGCGACTACGACAATGACGGGTGGGTGGATCTCTATGTCACGGCTCTTGGTCGCAACCAGCTCTATCGCAACCAGCGTGACGGCACGTTCGCAGAAATGGCCGCCTACGCGGGCGTGGACGATTCGGGATGGAGTGTGTCGGCGGCGTTCCTGGACTTTGATCGGGATGGGTGGTTGGACTTATACGTCGGCCATTACCTGAACTGGGATCGCGACGCGAGCCCTCCGTGCTTTGGAGCGTCCGGCAAGCGCGTGTACTGCGCGCCACAGGCATATTTTGCGCAGCAGAGCCGGCTGCACCGCAACAACGGCGACGGAACGTTCACCGACGTCAGCGCGGCCGCTGGGATGGCGGCGCAGTTTGGTCCGGCGCTTGGCGTCGCAACCGCGGACTTCAATGGTGACGGATGGGTCGATCTGTACATTGCCAATGATGGTTCCCAAAATCAGCTCTGGATCAATCAGACCAATGGCACGTTCAAGGACATGGGACTGCTCTCCGGCGCCGCGTTCAGCGAGTACGGCAAGGCGAAGGCGGGTATGGGCGTCGACGCCGGCGATTTCGACAATGACGGGGACGAAGATGTCTTCGTGACGAATCTCACGGGCGAGGGTCACGATCTCTATGTCAATGACGGGTCGGCTACGTTCGAGACCCGCAGCGCCGTCTCCGGCCTTGCCTATACAAGTCTTCCCTACACGGGCTTCGGGACTGCGTGGCTCGACGTCGACAACGACGGCTGGCTGGACCTCCTGACGGTCAACGGAACTGTTCAGAGGATTGATGCGCTCGTGCGAGCGAACGACCCGAACCCATTGCGTCAGCGAAAGCAGATATTCCGCAACATGGGAAATGGACGCTTCGAGGAGATGACAAGCCGGGCCGGACCGGTATTCGAGCGATTGGATGTGGGGCGTGGCGCAGCCTTTGGTGACCTCGACAACGATGGGGACACGGACATCGTCGTTGGCAACAATAACGGGCCAACGCAGGTGCTGCGTAACGCGGTCGGGAGCCGCAACCATTGGGTCGGGATCAAGCTCATCGGACGACGAGCGGTGGGTGGTACTCAAGCTCCCCACGGGTCGGTCACAACAAAGGGGAACGGCCGGGACATGCTGGGCGCGCGTGTCGCGGTCATGCGCGACGGGCAACCCACACGGTGGCGTCGGGCGCGCGCTGACGGAAGCTACGCCTCGGCGAACGATCCGCGAGTGCTCGTCGGTCTGGGTCCAGCGACCGACGCCCCTCGAGTACGCGTCGTCTGGCCGGATGGTCGAGTTGAAGAATGGTCGCACGTGCCCATCGATCGCTATACGACGCTCGTAGAAGGATCGAGCCGGTGACGCTCCAAGCATTTCGTTTGTTCTCTCGTCATAACGCGGTTGGCGCGCGCGCATTGGTGATCCTGATGAGCGCCCTCGCCATTTGGGCTTGTTCCTCTCGGGACGAACCCCAGGCTCCTTCATCGAGCACCCAACAACCGATTTCGTCCGCACCTTCCGCATTGAAGGCTGTTGGCCTTCCTGATCTGTCGGCGATGGCGGTCCCTGTGCAGAAACAGGTCCGTGATCAGTTCGAGCTGTTGACCCGAGCCACCGAGCATCCTGCCGGGCAGGCCACGGACCGAGCCACGGCATACGGCGAGCTAGGGAAGCTCCTCTTTGCCGCCGAGTCGTTTGCGGAAGCCGAGCCGTGCTTCTTCAATGCACACGTGCTTGCACCTGCTGATGCGCGCTGGAGCTACTACTTGGCCCATGCGTACCGCCTGCAGGGCGAGTCGACAAAGGCCGCGGCGTTCTTCGAGCGAACCCTCCAGCTGCGGCCCGATGACGTCTCGGCGCTCATTTGGTTGGGCAACACGTACCTCGACCAAGGGAGATTGGACGACGCGGGGGCGATGTTTTCGAAGGGGCTTGCTCGAGAACCGCAAGCGGCAGCGCGATTTGGCGCCGGTCGCGTGGCTCTTGCAAAGCACGACTACGCTGGTGCGATCCAGCATCTCGAAGCCGCGCTGGCACTCGATCGAAGCGCGACGATGATCCATTATCCACTCGCCACGGCGTACCGCGCGACGGGCCAGCTCGAGCAGGCGGAAGTGCACCTGCGCCAACGAGGCGATGTGGAGGTTCGCCTGGCCGACCCCTTTATGCAGGAACTGGGTGAGCTCCTGCACAGCGAGGTGGTCTACGAGAGGCGGGGCGACGGGGCGCTCGCGCGTGGCGAATTTGCGGCGGCGGTCGGGCACTTCCGCAAAGGTCTCGATCTTGCGCCGAGCAGTCTGTCGCTTCGGCAGAAGCTGGCCGTGGCGTTGTCGGTTTCAGGGGATTTGCAAGGTGCCGGGCAGGAGCTGCTGGAAGTCCTGCGACGATCACCGGAATTCGCGCCGGCACACTACAGCCTTGGCGTGCTCCTCCTCTCAAACGGACGAGATGATCTGGCGATTGATCGGTTCACGGCGGCGGTGAAGTATGACCCGACATATCTACAAGCGCGTTTGCAGCTGGCCAACGCACTACGACGTCGCGGAAGGCTCCAGCCTGCCCTTCGGCAGTACGCCGAAGTGATCAAGATGGACCCTCGCGTCCCGGAAGCTCGCTTCGGCGAGGTGCTCGCGTTGGTGCGCCTGAAACACTACCAAGAAGCCCAAAAACAGCTCGTCGAAGCTGTGCGGCTTCATCCCGACAGGACGGAGTTCACTCGCGCGCTTGCGCGTCTGTACGCGGCAGCCCCCGACGACCGGGTGCGCGACGGGCAACGTGCATTGGCGCTGGCACAGGACCTGGTCAGGCGACAACGAAGCGCCGACGAGCTCGAAACGATGGCAATGGCCCTTGCCGAGGCGGGTCAGTACGAAGCGGCCGCGCGGTCGCTGGGCGAAGCGATCGTCGCCGCAGAAACGCTTGGCAGGCTCGATTTGGCGAAAAGCATGGCCAGTGATCTGAGACTATACGAACAACATCGGCCTCCTAGGATTCCATGGCGAGAGGAACCTTCCTGGGATCAACCGTAGACGAACATCTTCCGTACGCTGACAAACGCGCACGAGATCGTGGCGAGGCTCTCTGAAGACAACACTTCCAGAAAGACTGACATCATGAGAGTCACACGTGTGCTCTTCGGTTCATTGATTGTCATGGTCGGCTGGCACGGGTTGGTCACCGCGCGAGAGAGCCAGCAGGGCCAGTCACAGATCAAGCCGCTTGCGTTGGTCGGTGGCTCGCTGATTGACGGGACAAGCGGGCCACCCCTGCGCAACAGCGTGGTTCTTATTCGTGGAAACCGCATCGAGAAGGTCGGGACAATCGAGTCGTTGCCTGTGCCGGGCGGCTACGATCACATCTCGACCGACGGGATGACCGTGCTGCCCGGGCTCTGGGACATGCACGTCCATCTGATCTACAGCGGTCATCCGAACACGGGATACTGGTTCAAGTACGCCTCCGAATTCGAGACACTAACGATTCCTGTTGCTGCCGAGCAGATGCTGATGGCCGGCGTGACCAGCGTGCGTGACCTCGCGGCACCGGCTCAGGCCATCCTTACTGTGAAGAAGCAGATTGCCGACGGCAAGCTGCCCGGGCCTACGCTGTACGTGGCCGGCCCTGCGCTGACCGGCAATCGAACCGCAACCCTCACCCCGCAGTTCATGGCGATTTCGAGCGAGGCTGATGCCCGGGCCAGGACCCGGCAGCTCATAGATGCGGGCGTGGACGTCATCAAGATTTTCAATCCGGAGCAGATGTCGCCAGGCGAGCGTCGGGCCATCGTTGCCGAGGCTCACAGTCGCGGCCGGAAGGTGGCGGCCCATGGCGTGACCGATACCGACATTCGGCTCGGGCTGGAGTACGGCGTGGACGACTTTCAACACCTGGGCGCGGCCACTCCTGAATTCCCTCCCGATATCGTGGCCGCCATCCGTGAACGTGTCAGGACAGGCCCGCGGCTCTACTGGACACCGACCGTGGGAGCCAATGGATTGCTGAATCTGCCCTATCTGGCAGGCAAGCCGGAGTTTGTGGACGACCCGGCCGGATTTCGCGGCTTACCAGCTGAGCTCGCCGAAGACGTGCGCAAAGGGTGGGCCGCGTACCAGCCGCGACCGGTGGACCCGAACACGTCGATCAACGTCAAGCGCCGGATAGCCCAGCTTGAAGCGCTCGGTGTCATCTTGGTGTTCGGCACGGACGAGGGCAGCGTCGGTCAGCTTCCAAGTCACTCTACGTGGATGGATGCAGACCTGTGGGTGCGTGAGCTCGGAATGAATCCGATGACGGTTATCCGCAAGATGACCTCTGACGCGGCGCAGGTGATGGGCGTCGAGCGCGAGACAGGAACAATCGGCGAAGGCAAGTACGCCGATGTCATTGCCGTGCGAGGCGACCCGTTGCGACACATCGACGTGTTGCGTGAGCCGAAGATCGTCATCAAGCACGGCCGGCGATACAAGTGAGCCGGTCGTCGCGGCATCCACCTTCGCGTTGGCGACCAGCCACCGTTTGATGCTCGCCGCGCGTGCTTCCGACAACTTCGTAGGCTCTTGTTCGCGATACGGCGGGTTGGAGTGGTGTATGCGGCGAACACTCGACGCGGTACCGTCGCTGCGACCTTTCGCCGACCGCGTTCTACACGAAGCTCAGGTCGCGACCTCTCTGAGAGGCGGCTCGCCTATGGATGCTCGAACGGCTCTCGCCTGGGCCATCTGGGTCGCGCGCGGGCTCCTTGGCCTGATGTTCGTTTTCTCCGGCACGAACAAGGCCTTCGGGCTCGGCGTCGCCGGATACGGGCAGGAGCTGGCGGCAAGCCCGTACCTTGCTGCCGTCTCTCCTCTGGCGCCGTGGACCGCGCGCGCTGCCCCTTGGGTGGAGCTCCCACTCGGTATCCTTTTGCTGCTCGGGCTGTGGACGCGAGCCGCCGCGATCGCGGTCGGCGGGGTCGTGCTGCTGGTGGCCGGCGCTCACAGCCTCACCGGGCTGACTGTCGGGGGCTTCGGTCCGACGGCGATGTGGGCGCCGTTCGTGAACGCCTACGTCCTCCCCCGAGCGGCCCTCGTGGTCTTGCTGCTGCTGACGCCCGCCGCCGCGGACGGCTATTCGATGGATCACCTGTTGTCGCGACGCGCGGTCCTTTCCGACGAAGACGCGCGAGCGTGCGCCATCTTCACAGTACGTGCGCTGCTGGGGCTGGTCTTCCTCACGGCCGGGCTGAACAAGGTGTTCCTCCTCGGCCCGCTCGAGCACGCTCGGTCGTACTTCGTCGAGCCGTACACGGCGACGTTCCTTCCGGTCTGGGGTCTATGGGTAAGTGGAACCGTGATTCCGATCCTTGAGCTCGCCGCGGGCGCGCTCGTGCTTGTGGGCCTGTGGCGCGGACCGGCAATGCTCGTGCTTGGAGGCATTCTAGTGTTCGTGATGTTCGGGCATTTGGTCGCCGACCCCATGTTCGTAGCCACAGACGCCATCCTCCCTCGCACCGGACTGCTGATCGCGCTGCTCCTCCTGCCGGCGGCTGCGGACAGGTACTCGATCGATGTCGCACGGCGCAGCCATCGGATCCGGGAGCGCGAAGTGGCTCGAGCCGATCTCGCCGGATAGGCTGACGCTCTCTTCAATGCGGAACTTGCGCTATGCTGACGCTGACAAGCTGCTGATGACGTGGGCCCGAACGCCCTAGCAGGCTGTTGGGTCTGCGGGAGGTGACTCTTATGGAAGCCTCGCGTCTCCTGGCTGCTGGTGTCGCGACGCTGCTCGTCGCGACCTCAACCCCTCTGCTCCTCGCGCAGCACTGGACCAAAGTTCCGCTGACCGGCATTCCGCTCACGCCCGACGGCAAACCGGACATGTTCGCGCCTCTGCCCCGTACCCCCGATGGCAAGCCCGATCTGTCCGGAAAGTGGTCGTCGAAGGACAACACGTTCGCTCGCAATCTTGCGACCGGTCTCAAGGAGGAGGACGTTCCGTTGCAGCCGTGGGCCAAGGCGCTGTTCGACAAGCGCAAAGACGGATCGCACTCGCGAGAGGATCCGGACGCGAACTGTCTGCCCCAGGGCGTGCCCAAGATCGGCGCGCTCGCCTACCCGTGGAGGCTCATCCAGACACCAGGGTCGATTGTCATCATCTATGAAGCGTTTACGTTGTGGCGGCAGATCTTCATGGATGGCCGCGAGCTGATCGCAGATCCCAACCCGACGTGGATGGGATATTCGACGGCGAAGTGGGACGGCGACACGCTTGTCGTCGACACGCGCGGGTTCAACGGCAGGCTGTGGCTGGATCAGCTCGGCAGGCCCTCGACCGAAGCGCTGCACGTCATCGAGCGGTTCCATCGCAGAGATTTCGGGCACATGGACATTCACGTGACCATCGATGACCCGGGGGCGTATACGCGGCCCTGGAGCGTAAAGCAGGAAGTCGCCCTACGCCACGACACAGAGTTGATGGAGTTCATCTGCAACGAGAACAACCGCGACCTCGAGCACCTACCCGGCGGAGCCGTGCGCTGACGCGCGGAATTCTACCGCTCCGGCCTTGTGAGGGTCATGTCGGGCGTATCGCGTCCGTGCCAGTCCCTTGCGCGTGGACGATGTACTCCCCATTGTCGCCGTAGTGGAACGACGTCAGGCGGTTCTCGTCGTGGGGCGCATCAATGCCGAGCGTCACGACGGACCTGTTCGAAGACCAGTACATGTACTTGAACGCGAGCTCGACAATCTGGGCCGGCGAGAAGTGCTCGAGCACCGCGGCATGCATTCCCGCGCCGAGCCCGGCAGGATGGACGAGGAAAGCGTCGTGCAACCGCAGAGCGACCCGTTGGTACTCGGCGAGACTTCGGCTTTGTTCGTAATCGAGGACCTCGTCCATCAGGTCACCTGAGCCTGCAGGCCGCGCAACTGCGCGGCGCATGCTCATTCAATAAAGACACCCTTGATGGCTCGCGTTGTGGAGCCGCACCGCCTCGCTCGTGACCTCGTCGACAAGCGCCTGCCGTACGACGACACGGCCGAGCGTTCGATACGACTCGAAGAACTCTGGATCGATATCCGCGAATTTGCCCTCGAACCGAGGGGCACTCGAGCCCGACGTCGTGCCCAACGGCTGCCTCTCTCGCGGAGGCACCCGCTCGGCGCGGAGCCGGCTGGACGGGGGATCTGGCTCGATGTCGAGCAAGCTCAAGAGACGAGCGTACGCGTCGTTCATGTGAAGGGCCCACACGAAATTGACCACTTCGCGCTGGGAGAGATGGCGTGCGAGCTCGTCCTTCTGTTCGTCTGTGATCCGCCTGTGGTCGACGTGATACTGTTCGGCGTACGACAGTGCAGCCCGCTCTCGCTCAGAGAAGGTTGAGGTTGAGCTCGAGCGCCAGCCTTCGAGCTGAACCAGCAATATCTGGTCGGCGCTGTCAGTCTCGGCACGAGCGCCGACCAGCTGCGCCAGCCGGAGACGGCACAGATCGAGCAGGCGGGAGTCCGCGATCCGCCACGCTAATGTCAGCGTTACTCGCAGGGCTTCATAGACATCCGGCTTCAGGCCGAGAACCGCGTCCCGCTCGGGGAGCAATGCCGTCTCGACTGGCAGCCATGCCATAGGCTTCGGACTAAGCTCCCCGCTCGACCTCGAAGGTGAGGGCCTTCTGGACGACGTGCCCGGCGGTATCTGTCAGCCGGAACTGGCGTCCTTGATACTTATAGGTCAACCGCTTGTGATCGATCCCCAGACACTCCAGCCTATGTGCGACCCGGCATCGAGACGAACGCTGGGTGGAGCGCTGACTGCATGTGCGGGGACCGGTGTTCTGGCTCGGTGGCGCCTATTATCCTACAGACGAGAGCCGGCAGCGGGCTAGAACAGTATTCAGTTCTCAACAACTGAAACCTGCGCGAAGTTGTCGAGCACCGAGCAGGATTAAGCGGGTTCGATCCTGAGCAGCGCTCCCGCATCCTCGTCGGTGAGCAGGTATAGCAGACCATCCGGACCTTGCCTCACCTCGCGGATTCGTTGCTTGAGCTCGGTCAGCATTGGTTCCCAAGGACGCTGCGGGAGCCCGCTCGCGTCTATCGTCACGCGCTGAAGCTGATTCCCACGCAGCGCTCCCACAAAGATATGCCCTTTCCAATGCGGAAAGCGCTCGCCTGTGTAGATCACCATGCCCGCCGCGGCAATCGACGGGTTCCAGAAGAGAAACGGCTGTTCCATCCCGGCCGCACAGGGCTCGGCAAGAGTCGGGCCCGTACCCCCGGTGCGCTCCCCCGTATACGACCGCCCGTAGGAAACGACCGGCCAGCCATAGTTCTTCCCGGCCTGGATAATGTTGATTTCGTCGCCACCGAAAGGTCCATTTTCGGTGTCCCAGATCTCGCCGGTCTGGGGGTGGACAATCAAGGCGAGCGCGTTGCGAATGCCGAACGCGTAGATCTCCGGCTTGTAGCCCTGCCGGCCGACAAACGGATTGTCGGATGGCACGCTTCCATCTTCGTTCAGTCGAAGCACCTTGCCTCCGTGGCTGCTAGGGTCCTGCGCATCCTGCGGGTGACCGAACTTGCCAGGGTGCGTAATCCCAATCGCCATGTAGATTTTTCCGTCGCGGCCGAACACCATCCGCGACATCGACGCCTGATCGGTCCACTCGTTGGACACGAATAGATCCTGAACATCAGAGAGCGCGTGGCCGCCGTCATAGCGCCCGCGGGCGAGCGTGGCAGCCGCGACGTTGGGTTCGCCGGCTTTCGGCTTGGAATACGTGAAGTAGACGAGATGGTTCTCCGCGTACCGGGGATGCAGTGCGATGTCCATCAAGCCGAAGGCCCGGTGATGGAGTACTGGAGGCACGCCTGTAATCTCCTGCGGATCCAACACGCCGGCGCGAACAATCCGGATGCGGCCCGCCCGTTCTGTGATGAGGATGTCGCCGTTCGGGAAGAAGGCCAGGGCCCACGGTCGGGACAATCCTTTCATCGGAATCACCCTGTAGGCCGTTTCGGCAGACCTGAACACCTGTGGTTGGTCGGGCAGCGGAAACCCCTGGTACCCGCCGGACGGGTCTGCGAAGTTGGTGTTCTGTGGCGCCGGAGCTTGCTGCGCGCGTCCCGTCGCAACAATGAAGATGAGCGCCACCAGGTTGACTGTCACGAACCGTTTCAGAACCGGAACGGACCGTTTGAGAATCATCTGTGGCTCCTTTCGGCGAGGGATCTCGTCAGCCGCGTAGCGGCGGGTCTTCCGCCTTCGCTGAAGCTCCGGCGGACCGCCGTAGCCTTGGCGGAGGCTGGTTAGACCCGCCGAGGGACTGGGGATCTCGTTCAGTTTCCCGGGAACGCAACCGCTCAGAACTGGTTGCCATCCTGCCACCAGTCGGGAGGCTCAACACGACCTTCGGTGACGGCCCAGTACCTCGCGCAGTTCGCGGCACTGACCACTGTCAGTGAATAACAGGAAGAACTCGCCGGCCAGCGTGATTGGCGCGCCGGTGTTGCGCAGATTGACCCACCACTCCACTGCCACGAGACCATCGGCGACAATCAGGGGACCGTATCGCATCTCAATCTCGCTCTGCGTCGCAGTCACTCTCGCCCAGTACCGCTGGATAGCCTCGCGTCCAACGAAGGGGGCCTGAAACGGCTGTTCCCGATAGATGGCGTCCTCGGTGAACAATTCGCCAGCATCGGTGGCATTTCGACCGATCCATGCACGACGATATCTCTCGAGCCAGCTCGCGAAGTGTGCGTGATCAGGCACGTCGGCTGTCATATGCCATCCTTCGGATGAAAAACCTGTCGTGGCCCGACTTATTCTCGTTGATTCGGTTCCAATACGTAACGTCCAAATATAGGATTCTCGTTCGCGTGGATGCGCACGAGCGAAAGGGGATACTTTTAACGAGTTCCGAAGGCGGACATTTCTGTCAAAAAGGCGAATGTCTGCCGTGTGGGCGCTATGCTAACGTTCGTGAAGACTCCGGAGGGGCTGGCGCATCAAGCAGCGGGTCCATGTCGCGCTGCCCCGATTCCTTCGTCCGCTGACGAACAGGCCGCGTCGCTCGCTTGAAGATGTATGCGACCCCCGCGAAAGGAGATTTAACGTGCGACGCCTAGCTTTGAAACATCGCGCGAGCGGGATGGCTGCAGTCTTGGTCTGTCTGATCGGCGCTTCGATGGCCGCGGCCGCCCACGCCCAGGAGCAGCGGTCGACTTATGACCAAGCGCTGGTTGACCGCTGGATGACCGAGCTGTCCAACTGGGGCCGGTGGGGCAAGGATGATGAGCTGGGGACGCTGAACTTGATCACGCCGGCGAAGCGGCAGCAGGCGATGGGGCTCGCGCGCAAGGGCGTGGTCGTCTCAATGGAGCAGAAGGTCGTCCTCATACCACCGCCGCCACAGCAGGTGGACGACACCCCGCTTGCGATCACGTTCTACGACGTGCACTTCAAAACCATGGGACCCGGTGATCAGCCCGAGCTCGCTGGTTGGACCAGCGAAGTTCAGCGCTACCACCCGCACGGCTACGGGACTCACGTGGACGCGCTCTGCCACACCAGCGATGGCAAGGGCCATCTATACAACGGCTTCTTGCTCGACGAGTGGGTCACTCCAAAGACTGGGTGCGGCAAGGCGGGTCTTGGTGTGTGGACGGAAGGGATCGTCACACGAGGAATTCTGGTCGACATGACTCGCCTGAAAAGCGCCAGGGGGCGGGAGCCGGGTTCGCCTGTGATGGTCGAAGACATCGAGGCATGGGAGAAGCAGGTCGGCGTGAAGGTGTCTCCCGGCGATGCTCTGTTCGTCTACAATCCTGGTCCTGTGCGGAACGGCCGACCTACGCTCGGTGGCTGGGATCTGAGCGTCCTCCCCTGGATGAAGGCGAGAGGAGTGGCTCTCACCGGCGGCTTCGCGACCACTCCAGGCGCGCGGCTCGGCGGACAAGTGGCGGGGATGCAGTCTGCCGATCACCGGCTGGCGTTGGTGGCGCTCGGAATGCCGTTGCTGGACGGCCCGGAGCTCAAGCCGCTGGCCGAGGTGGCGGCCCGTGAGAACCGTTGGGAGTTCCTGTTTGTCATGGCTCCGGTGCCGGTGCCCGGAGGCACCGGACAGAATCGTCAACCCATTGGCGATGTTCTAAAGCGCAACAGTTTCAGGGCAACCGGATCGCGCCTGACGGGGCGATCCGCCAGGCCACGACTTCGGTACTCCGGAATGAAGGCCCGACCGTGGTAAGTTAGATCGAAGGAGGTAGCCATGCAGTCACGGTTTTCCCTCTGGGTCATTGGGTGCGCGTTCGCACTTGCAGTCATGCCGGTCGCGGCACATCACGGCTGGAGCGGCAACGGGGAACAGGAATTCGAGTTAACGGGCATAGTCGAGAGTGGGGTCAGCCTGGCGGGACCTCACGCCACGATGAGGATTCGTGCCGAAGGTCAGGTCTGGGACATCACACTGGCGCCGGCGGCACGCACGGAACGAGCGGGCCTCAAGGAGGGGACGATCCCGGTTGGCGCGCAAGTGACGGTCCACGGTCATCGAAACCGCGACGGGAAACGCTACGAAATCAAGACCGAGCGTGTGACCTGGAACGGCCGCACGTTCAACGTCTACCCGGACCGCACTTAGCCTTCGGCCTGCGGCACGTCCGTGTCAGACTTCATGGCGTGGCTCGAGGGATCATCCCTGGGCCACGCCATGCGCAACGCCGGTGTCTGGACGTACGGTCTCGTCAACCTCGCACACATCCTGGGTATCTCATCCCTCTTCGGTTCGGTGCTCGTGCTCGATCTGCGGCTGCTCGGTGCCTGGCGCCGTGTGCCGCTTGATTTGATCGCGCGGCCCACAGTACCGCTGGCGACGGCCGGGTTCGTGATCGCGGCAACAAGCGGGATTTGTCTGATCACGACAAACGCCACGGAGTACATTGGCAACCCGTTCCTCCTGATCAAGTTCCCCGCCATCGCCATAGGTCTCGGCAACGTGGCTATCCTGAGTCGGCTGACTGCGTGGACTTCGCGTGGAACCCGCGAGCCGACGAGGCGCGAGAGGCGACAGCTTGCGGTCGCGGGCGCGGTGTCGCTGTTGTCGTGGCTGACGGCAGTGGCTGCCGGCCGGCTGATTGGATATTGGTGACGCGTAGACCAGTTCTCAGTTTTCTGTCGTCCGTTTTCCGTGCCTCATGCTTTTGCAAGAACGGATAACGGAAAACGGAGAACTGAAAACGCGAGGGCTTGGTGCGGTTAAAATATCCGCCATGCTGAAGACTCCCAGTCTCATCGATCGTGCACGTGACGTGGCAACGCTCGCCGACAAGCACTCGCATTGGGGCGATGAGCACGGCCAGCTGGCGGAGCCCGTCGTGGAGGCGCTTCATCGTGAAGGTCTGTTCGGCATGTGGGTCCCGCGAACGATTCGCGGCGGCGCCGAGCTCGATCCCGTGTCGTCGCTGCAGGTCCTCGAGCGCCTGGCGTACGGCGATCCCTCCACCGGCTGGGTCCTGATGGCTGCCGCGCTGGCCGTTGGAACCGGTGCCGCGTACCTCGGGGATGCGGCAGTCGCGCAGCTCTTCAACAGCGACCGGCTACCTGTGATCGTCGGCCAGGGCACGCGTCCGGGCACCGCGGTCCCGCACGACGGCGGCTACCTGCTCAGCGGTTCGTGGAGCTTTGCGTCGGGTATCAAGCACGGCACGCACATTCACACGCTGGGAGTGATTCAGGGAACGAACGAGGCGCGGATTTTCGTGCTGCCAGTTGGACAGGCAACGCTCGTCGACAACTGGGATGTGATGGGTCTCCGGGCAACGGGAAGCATCGACTACAAAATCGACTCCGTGTTCGTGCCCGAGGCATTCACGCACCCCGCCCTTACCGAGAGTCCGAAGCGCGGTGGGGGGCTCTACGGGATTGGCGTCATCGGCTTCGCGGCGATGTGCCACTCGGGGTGGGCATGCGGTATCGCCCGCCGCATGCTCAACGAGCTGAGCGAGGGGGTTCGCGCCAGAGGCGGCCGCGGCGGGACGCAGGCCACGAGCGAAACGTTTCTGGAGGGGTACGGCAAGGCGGAAGGCACGTACAGGGCCGCACGGGCCCTCGTGTTTGAGGCATGGAGCGATGTGGCGAAGAGCCTCGAGCGAGGGGATCGGCCTTCTGTCCAACAACACACGCTCATCCGACTCGCGATGACCCACGTGACATGGGCGGCGCACGAGGTCACTCTGTTCGTCTATAAGTCCGCTGGCACGCACGCACTGCGCGCCGGCACGATCCAGCGTCTGTTTCGCGACATGCACGCCGGCACGCAGCATGTGATTGCGTCGCCGCCGGTCTACCAGGCTTTGGGTCGTCAGCTGGCTGGACTCGCCGAGGGCCAGAAGTGGTATTTCCTGGGTTTGGCGCCGCAGAGTTGATGTAACGATCTACGGTCACTCCGTCGGTTCAATTCTCAGCAACGCCCCGTCATCTTCGTCCGTCAGCACATACAGAAGCCCATCGGGCCCCTGGCGCACATCGCGGATACGCTGGTGCAACTCGGTGAGCAACGTTTCGCGACGCAGCTCTTCCAGCTTGTCGTTGACGACCACGCGTTCGAGCCCGCCGGTCCGTGGAACTTCCCCACGGCGTGCGCTGCCGACAAACAAGTTGCCCTTCCAGGCCGGAAACCGGTCGGCCGTGTAAAACGTCAGACCGGTTGGTGCGATTGATGGCAGCCACACGACGAGCGGCGGCTCGATTCCTTCGCCAAACGGCATCGGGGAGAGGCGGGGTCCCTGGTAGTCGCGTCCGTATGTAAATGTCGGCCAGCCATAGTTCCGCCCGGGCAGAATCACGTTAATCTCATCCCCACCGTTCGGGCCATGCTCGGCGGTCAAGACGCTCCCGGTGCCGGCGTGAACGGCAATGCCAAGTTGATCGCGGTGGCCGTATGAGAAAATTTCCGGCCGCACGCCTGCGCGCTTGGTGAACGGATTGTCATCGGGCGCGCGGCCGTCGTCCCGCATCCTCAGCACCTTCCCGTACACGCTGTCCAACTTCTGTGCCTGTTCGCCAAAGGGAGCGCCGGTCGTCATGTAGATGAACCCATCAGGCGCAAAGACCACACGCGATCCGCTGCCAGCAAGGCTCCATTCGCCGACAAACAGCTCCTGAACGTTCGTGAGCGCCGTGCCGTCGAATCGGCCGCGCGCCAGCGTGACGGCACTGTAGCGCTGCGGCGGCTTCGGTCCAGGCTCGCCGGCCTTGTTGTACGTGAAGTACACAAGGCCATTGGTGGCAAATTGCGGATGGAGTACGACTTCGTGCAGACCACCGCCCCGGAACGCCGGGGTCTCAGGCACCCCGCCGACAGGCTGGGTGACGAGCAGCGGACCCTCTCCCCTGCCCGTCGCGTTCCGAACGAGTCGCAGACGCACGCCACGCTCGGTGACGAGGGCATCGCCGTTGGGGAGAAGCGCCAGACTGAACGGATGCACCAGCCCTCGTGCGACCACGACCACGCGGATCTTGTGCTGCTCGGCCGTATCGAACGTGTATGGCTCGTTGGCCACGACAACAGGCGCAATCCCAATCTGCGGCTGGCCCTGCTGGGCCACGATTGCCGCGGTGGTCACGCCTGCGATGGCCGAAACCGCGAGCACGCCTGTGGCAAGCCGATGCGACAACGTCATGATGTTGCTGGTCTCCTTGACCGAGGCTGCGCGCCTCGCCGAATTGAACGCCGACGCTATCATGGGCCGACTCCGGTCGGCAAATGTGGTCGGCCTCGCGTACCCCGATCTCGTCCCATCTTAGGAAACGCTGATCTTCATGCGGGCCGCGGATTTTTCTGACGCGGATGCACGAATTGGCACGGGGACGCGGATTTCTTTCACGGGACGCGGATCACCGCGGATCTAGTCCGACCGAAGAGCGGATTCTAAGCCCTCCGCGTCCCATCCCTATGCGTGCATATCCGCGTGCCTCTGCGTCTAGTTCTCGATGTGTGTTGATCCGCGTCAATCCGCGTCCCGTTGTTACCCGTGGAGATCCGCTTATCCGCGCTCATCCGCGTCCCGTGATTACCCAGGAAGATCAGCCCATCCGCGTCCCGTGATTACCCATGGAGATCTGCGCTCATCCGCGTCCCGTGTTGCCCACGGTCCCTGTCCCGTCCCCCCACGACCGCGAGTCGGCCTATACTGATCCGCGCTCAGGAGAGTACCGTCGTCATGAAAATTCCGCGTTCCCGCTCGCCCAAGCAGCGTCGTCAGTTCGTCTGGCTGGTCGGGTCGCTCGCGATTGCCGCAACGATCGGGACCCGTGTCGGATCCGGTCAGCAGACCGTCCCGTTCGAGAACAACATTCCGGTGGCGCCGCGCGGGCTCGCGACGCGTGCGCTGCCCGACAAACCCGTCGAGTTCGACACGGCGGAAGGACAGAAGATCCGCGTGGTCGTTGTCACAAAGGCGCTCTCGTTCCCTTGGAGTTTCGTGTTTCTTCCAGACGGCAGCATGCTGATCACAGAGCGGTTCGGCGCCCTTCGGATCATCCGCAACGGCAACCTGGACCCCAAACCGGTTGTCGGGGCACCGGCGTCGTTCGCGACGGGTGAATCCGGCTTGCCGGGTGCCGTCCACGGTCTCATGGACATCGCGCTGCATCCCAAGTTCAGCGAGAACCGCTTCGTCTATCTCACGTACACGAAGCCGCTCGACGACAAAAAGAGGACGGTCGCGGTGGCGCGGGGGCGCTGGGATGGTCGTGCGCTCGCCGAGGTCCAGGACATCTTTGTGGCCGAGAGAGCCGGCACGTCGCGTATTGCCTTCGCGCGTGACGGGACGTTTTTCATGACCACGACTGGCCCTGATCCCCAGGACCCCAACACACAGGGCGGAAAAGTGCTGCGGCTGCGTGACGATGGAAGCATTCCGAGCGACAACCCGTTCGTCGGGCGCCCCGGCCACAAACCGGAGGTGTACACGCTTGGTCACCGCAATGCGCTGGGCCTGGCGATGCATCCAGGAACCGGCGAGATATGGCAGAACGAGAACGGACCGAACGGTGGCGATGAAATCAACATCCTCCGACCCGGTCGCAACTACGGCTGGCCGCTTGTGAGCTACGGGCGGAGGTACGAGGGCCCATGGCAGGCGAACAAGAGCCCCGGGCACGATGGCTTCGAACCGCCCCTCGCGTACTGGATGCCCTCAATTGCTGTGTCCGGCATGACGTTCTACACGGGGGACCGTTTCCCGAAGTGGAAGGGCGACGTCTTCGTGGGGGCCCTGCGCACGGGCGAGATTCCGGGGACCGGACATCTCGAGCGTCTCCTCTTCAACGAAAAGATGGAAGAGTTGCGTCGCGAGACGCTGCTGACAGAGTTGCGGCAACGGATTCGTGACGTACGACAGGGTCCTGACGGGTTGCTGTACCTGGTGACTGACGAGAAAGACGGTGCGGTCCTGCGGATCGAACCGGTGAATTAGAAAGTCTCAAGGCTGAAGTCTGAAGTGAAGTCTGAAGTTTCAAATCGAATTTCAGACTTGAGACTTCAGACTTCAGACTTTGACCAGCGTCAGAAGGTAAACTCGGCACTAATCCGCGCCAACCGTGGTGTCAGAACTG
>CAWBPA010000013.1:0-39000 GCA_963790545.1 Vicinamibacterales bacterium | reverse complement strand
TCGCGTCGACTGGCGAAGGCGGCTTCTCTCAGGACGAGATTGTCGACGTTCTAACGGATCCCAACATCAAGTTCACAACGACACCCGAAAACATCATGAAGTACGCGGACTTCATGCAGAGCATCGGCTCGATTGCGAACACGCCCACGTCGTGGAAGGACCTCTTTTTTCCAGAGATTCATGGAGCAGCCGGCAATTGAAGTCTCAAGGCTGAAGTCTCAAGTCTGAAGTTCAAGAAGCGCTCAAAGCTCAATAGAAGGCAGATAAACTTGTCCGGAGTTGCGTTTCTGAAACTTGAGACTTGAGACTTCACTTCAGAGTTGAGCCTTCAGACTTGAGACTTGCATGAGCCTCCTGACCGTCGAAGGCGTGACCCTGCAGTACCGAACTCAGGAACATCTCGTCACCGCCACCTATCGGATCAGTTTCCAGGTGGGTCGCTCCGATCGCTTCGTGATCCTTGGATCCTCCGGGTGTGGCAAGTCCACGATCCTCAAGGCCGTCGGTGGCTACGTCCGGCCGGTCGAGGGCCACATTCTCCTCAATCGCGCGCCGATTGTGTCGCCAGGTCCCGACCGCGTCTTCGTGTTTCAGGAGTTCGACCAGCTTCTTCCGTGGAAGACGGTCAAAGACAACATCACGTTCGCGCTGACCGCAAGCGGCAAGCGTTCCGTCGGGACGCGGAGGCTCGCGCCCGCGAACTGATCGAGAAGGTCAAGCTGACCCGGTTTGCCGACAGCTACCCGCACACGTTGTCCGGAGGGATGAAGCAGCGCGTCGCGATCGCCCGCGGCATGGCCATGGAGCCCGACATTCTATTGATGGACGAACCGTTTGCCGCACTCGACGCGCTGACCCGCGCACAGATGCAGGAGGAATTGCTTCAGCTCTGGGAGGAAACGAAGTTCACGGTGCTCTTTGTGACCCACTCCATACCGGAAGCCATTCGCATCGGTAATCGGATCCTGCTGCTCAGTGCCCATCCGGGCCAGGTGAAAGGCGAAGTCGAGAGCCGGGGCACCGATCAGGTGGATGCGTCCGGCCAGGCGTTGTCCGCGCGCATCGAAGGCTTGCTCTTTGCCCATGCCTGACACGACAAGTTTCGACGTCGTCGCGCAGCCTCTCAGTCTGTGGGAACGAATTTACGGGAACGCGCTCGTACGCAAGAGCGTCCTGCTCGTGTTGCTCGCGCTCGCCTGGGAACTCTATGCGAGATCGCTCAATAACCCACTGCTCTTCCCGACATTTTCGGGCACGCTGGCGGCCCTTGTCTCGTCGGTGGCATCAGGTGAGTTGCCACGCGCGGCAGCGTACACGATTCAGCTGCTCCTCAAAGGCTACGCCGCCGGCCTGTTGCTCGCCGGACTGCTCACTGCTCTCGCAAGTGCAAGCCGTCTTGGCGCCGATCTGCTCGAGATTCTCACATCAATGTTCAACCCGCTACCGTCCATCGCGCTGTTGCCGCTCGCGCTCATCTGGTTTGGTCTCGGAGATGGAAGTGTGATTTTCGTGCTTGTCCACGCGGTGCTGTGGGCTGTCGCGCTCAACATGTACGCAGGATTTCGAGCAGTCAGCCCGACGCTGAGGATGGTCGGACAGAATTACGGCCTGTCCGGTGTCGGCTACGTGACCCGCATTCTCGTGCCCGGAGCCTTTCCAAGCATCCTGGCCGGCCTCAAAATTGGCTGGGCGTTCGCGTGGCGCACGCTGATTGCGGCCGAACTGGTGTTTGGCGTGAGCTCCGGGTCGGGGGGCCTCGGGTGGTATATCTTCGAACGCAAGAATCAGCTGCTCATCCCGGACGTGTTTGCGGGACTGCTGACCGTAATCCTGTTTGGTCTCTTCGTTGAACACATCATTTTTCAAACAATCGAAAACCGCACGGTCCGCCGCTGGGGCATGCAGGTGTAGGATGGGAATCGGGATTCGGGATCGATTTACGACTTCAGTTTTTCACAGAGGGACTTATGGCAGCAAAGCGCACGACCCATCGCAGCAGTTCGGGCAAGAAGCTCTACGCGGTGCGTGATTCGAAGGGTCAGTTCAAGGACATCCAGAGCTACGCGCGCGCTCACGGGCAGGACATCAAGAAGAAGAGCGCCTCGGAACGAAAGAGCAAGTAGAAAGGGCCCGCACGCGGGCCCTTTCCTAAGTCAGCGCCTACTGAACGACCGTGACGTTGATCGTCTGGCAGAGCCCTGTCATCGTCTTGTGGAGGTCGTCACCCAGTTGGAGCGTCAACTTGTGCGGCCCTGGGGGCAACTGCATATCCATGGTCGTGGCGCCGCTGCCATGGTGCACCCAGGGGTTCGCCTTCGGTATTTCGGTGCCAGGCGGCAGGCAGTCGATGTCCACGCCCACGTGATGATGCCCCAGGTTCGGCCGGGTCTCGGTGACCGTCCCCTGCGGAACCGCAGCAAGCTGGAAGTTCTCGATGCCAAACACCAGCTTGACCGGACTCTTCACCATCGCGCCATCCATTGGCTCCACGAAGAAGACTCGCGGCGAGCCTCCGGAGGGGGGCGGCGGCGCTGCAGCCGCCGGCGGCTCAGCTGCCGGTTGCGCAGGTGGCGCCTCGGCGCCGCCACATGCCGCAGTGGCAACCGCGATCCCCAGAATCCCGAGCACCAGCCATCTCCAACAGCTTGTCACGAGGTCACGAGTCAAAGGCATGAGCGAATCTCCTACTGAGAGCTGAGACATTGAGGCCGGCGAGTCTAACCAGCCTCTGCCAAGGCTACGGCGGTCCGCCGGAGCTTCAGCGAAGGCGGAAGACCCGCCTCTACGATTGCGAGTGATCACCAAAGACCCGCCTCTGTGATCACCGGCGGTGATTGTCACCCGCTGATCCTGCTGGCGTTCCAGCTTGCACCCGAGGCAGTCGTCCCCGTGATCGTCGTGCCGTTCACGCGTCCGGTGTACTGAACGCCACCCGCCGTAAACGTCAGCTGATCGCCTCGAAGCTTGCCGTCCGTAATCTGCGCGCTGCTCGTTCCCGACTTCAATGTGCCCGAAACCATCTGGTACTGCTGCTTGAGCGTGAGATCGCCCTGAGGCAGCTTCCAGGTCCCGGCGACCTTGGCTGGAACAATCCAGAACAGTGCCGTGCACCAGCTCGTGCAGTTCTCGACTCGTGCCGTCTCATCCGCCATCCAGTCTTCCATCGTGAAAGTGTTCGACACGATGCGGGTACCGGGCTTGAGGTTGAGGATCTTCGGCCGTAGCTTCAAGTTGATGTCCGGCAGCAGGAACATCGTAATCACGGTGGCCTTGGACAAGTCCGTCTCGTACAGGTCGGCCTTCATGAACGTGGCCTTGTCGGTGACGCCTTCTTTGGTGGCGTTGCGCTTCGACAGCTCGACCATGTCGGGGTTGTACTCAATACCCATCGCCCGCGCACCACGCTTTGCCGCCGTGATGACCGTCCGCCCATCGCCTGAGCCAAGATCCATCACGAAGTCTTGCGGTGTGACCTGGGCCATCTCCAGCATCTTGTCCACCAACACTTGCGGCGTTGGCACCCATACGACGTCTTTACCTTCCTGGCCAACTTTCGGTTCGAACTGTGTGGCGGGCGCCTGAGCCTGCGCCCCCACGAAGACGCTGGCGGCAACTACCAGGACGCAGACCGCCAACCACGATCGCGGTGTCAAATCAGGTCTTTGCATGTGCGTTGTCCTCTTAAACGGGTACGAAAACTGCCGAACTCCGGAATTCCGATGTGTATAACCCGGCAGATGTTACCAAATCACGGATCTTCGTCAAACAAGTCGCTGTCATCGGGGTTTTCCGCCACCGGGCTGGCGAAAAGCTTCTTCCCTGGTGAATTTGGTCGCCGCAGGTCAGGGAAATCCGCGAAACCCTGGTGGTGGCTGGAGTCCCAGTGTCGGATTTCTGCCAAGTTCGTCAGTCTTCTCCCGCTCAGAATCTTTTTGTCTGCGCCCTGATCGGTTCTCTACTTCTTGGGGATCGTTAGTCTGCCCCTCGGCGACCATTTGTCTGCTTGTGCCGGACAAAGGCTGCAGGACCGGGATGTCTGGCGCAGGAGACCTTGTCGGATAAAACCTCATGGAATCAGCAGCTTGTGGCCACCGAGGCCGGCGGATTCCAGCGGTATGCCGCTTGCTCCAGAAGACCGGGATGGCGACGTTCGAAGTGTCCATACCTGGTAGCACACTGTGACTCGATTGCTTGATGCGCTCGAGCGCCTCGACAGCCTCAGGCCAAAACCGGGTTCCGCTCACGGCCGCGAAGACGATACTCTCTCGTCGCCGGCAAAACGACGCGCTCCAAACCCATCAGAAAGCCGTCCTCCGCGGCCGCGGATGTCACGCACCCCATCCCACCTGGATCTTACCGACGATACCGCGGACGAACTGAGTGCCGCCGGGTCCGAGCTCAACGCGATTGAGTTCGAACCCGCCGCGCCCGAGGCAACCCGAAACAAGGTCAGCCCCGGGCGCCGCATCAGGACTCAAACTGCAGCACCTGCGAGCCGCGCGAGCGCCCGTCAGACGACGCCGGGTGAGGAACCGGCGCAAAAGGCTGACCCGCGGCTGCCGCACGCTCAGGATGATGCCCTTCGATTGGCGCTGCAGATTCGCGCCGCTGTCCGGAGAGCCCAGACGAATACGCTGATGGTGTGCGGTGTCGAGCCGGGCCAGACCGTCCGACCGCTGGCGCGGGAACTCGCCCTCGCCTTCGTTCAACTTCGCGAGGCCCCTTTGCTCATCGTGGATCTGGAACCGAGCGACGCCACCGAGGCGCAGTACCAGTTCCATCCACTTCCGGACACCGATTCTTCATCGTGGATAGACCCAGGTCCTCGGGGACGACCGTCGGCGGCCGTGTTGTGCGCTCCCAAACGACAGAACGGCCGTCGTCGCGGCTTTGTCAACGCGGACCAGTTCTCGCGAAACCTCGAGAATTGGCGAACCCAGGCCGCGCTCGTGATCTGCTGTGCTCGTGCGGTGCCAGACTCCGTCGCCACTTTGACAGCCGGCAGCTGCTGCGGGGCTACGATTCTCGTCGTGCCGGGAACCGGAAGTACGAACGAATCGGTCGTGGCTGCACGTGACCTGTGCACGCGCTCCGGCATGACACTCCTCGGGTGTGTAATCGACCATACACCTGCCGATCTCACCGTCGCCGACCAATAGAAAAGGCTTCCCTTGTCCGACGGCACCCCTACGTCATCCATTCATCCATTGCCTGGAGAGCCGGGAGTCTCGTCCCGGATCACACGCGTGCGCACGGCGCTGCACAGACAACGTCTGGTTATTGTCAGCGTTCTCGTTCTGACGGTTTTGAAGGCATACGTCACGCAGAGCGTGATCATCGAGGAGTACGAGGCTCGGGCGGCCATAGTCGTACCACGCGACCGTGACGACGCCGGGCATCCCGCGTCGGAGGTTCAAATCCTGGGCTCTCGCCAGTTGCTCGGCGAGGTCGTGGATACGGTCGGGCCGCAGGCATTCAATTCGATTGGGGGGCCAGCTGAAGGGCTCCTCGATCAGATGCAACTTGTCGCGCGGCACGGCGTCGGGTGGGTGCGCGGCGTGTACAGCGATGGATTGACGGCTCTCGATCTCAGGCCGCGACTGAACGACCGCGATCGAGCGCTGGCGTTCTTGGAAAGCCATCTGGAAGTCGAGCCGCGCGAGAACACCGGCGTCATTGTCCTGCGACTGCGCATGCCCGACGCTGCTTTGGCCGTCAAGGTGCAGGAGACTCTGCTCGAGCGCTATCAAACCCGGCGGGTGCAGGTCCGCCAAAGCTCACGGCCAAAGGCTCCGACAGCGCTCGAGACCGAGAGACTGCGTGAGAGCCTGGCGCGTGCGGAAGAGGACCTGACTCGCGCCCAGCAGACTGCGGCGTTGGCGGGACGCACGACGAGCGGCCTCGATGTCGGCGCGTCGCTGCTGGCCGAGCTCGAAGAACGGCGTCGCAGGATCGAGCAGAACTATCTGACGTCGCTCAAGCGCTACAACGCCGCCAGCGCGGATCCTGCCCTGGATGTTCACCCAATCACGGTCCTCACCGCACCAGCCGCGTCACCAGAACCGGTCTATCCTTGGAAACTTTCGTTGATGGCTTTGGCCGTGGCGGCAGGTCTTCTGTTTGGGTTCACTGTGGCAGCGTTCCGCGAATGGACCAACGATGCAGTGCGTGATGCGCCCAGCCTCGAGTTGGCAACTGGCGTAGTCTGTTTCGGGTCGTTCACGGATCACCGAGCCGTCGGGGAACGACGCTAATCAGCGGGAAAGCCTTCCGCGTCGGCGTCATGGCGGACCTGAAGGTCCGCCCTGACGTACTGTCGTCGTTACGGTACGTAGGTCGTTACGTACGTAGGCCGGACCTTTAGGTCCGGCTCATGGGACGATAGTCGATAGTCAGCGACGAAGATCGAGGCAGACGAGCGTGTTCTCGTTGCGGACGTAGAGAAAGCCGTCGGCCAGTGCTGGGTATGCGCGCACGGTTGCGGGCAGAACTTGCGCTCGCGCAATGGGGCGGAACGCGTCAGGTGACGCGGGGGCCAGCACGAGCTCACCTCCCTCGCGCAATATCAGCAATCGATTGCCCGCAAGCGTCACGCTGCCCGCTCGAAACTGTTCCTGGCTCCAGCGCACCTTTCCAGTCCGCAACTCGACCGCGCGGAGGCTCGGGCCAAATTCCTGACGCCCGTGGAACCCGTAAAGGTAGCCGTCGAGATAGACACTCGTTGCATAGTGATTCGACAACACGTCGTCCGACGACCAGAGGTCCGTCAACGTGGCCCCTTCGACACGCAGGACGGCCGCGCCTGGACCGTACTGCGCTGAGACGAAAAGGAGATCGCCAATCACCAAAGGCGTGGCGGCATTGACAGAAGCCGCAGCGCGCGCGCGCCATCGGCGCTGAAACTGCACCATGCCGTTGGCCGGATCCAGACCGACCAGACCCGCTCGCGTCAGGAACACGGCAAGGCGACGCCCCCCAAACATCGCGCCAGTCGCCGACGAATAACTCGCCTCGTCATCGGTCGCTGTCCACAGGATCTTGCCCGTCTTGGCATCGAACGCCACGATGCCAGCCTTCTCCCCGCCAATGTTTGCCAGCACGCGCCCGTCCTCAACAAGAGGGGAGCCGGCCGCCCCAAAGAATCCCTTCGGCACCTTGAAGCGCCGCATGGCATCTTCGCTCCAGATTTTCTTGCCGGTGGCGAGATCGATCGCGTGCAGCTGACCCTCGGCGCCATAGGTATAGACAACGCCATCGACCACGACCGGCACGGCACGGGGCCCCTCATCAAATCCAAAATCATCGCGATAGGCCGTCGGGTATCCGTACTGCCATTGGGAGGCTCCGGTCCGCGTGTCGAAGGCTTCAACCACTTCCCGCTTGTCGAGGCGGTGAAAGAGAATGACGCGGTTCTCGACCACAACCGGGCCACTGAATCCCTGACCGACCTGTTTGCGCCAGATCGCCCGCGGCCCCCCGGCCGCCCAGGTCTCGACGAGCGGTGGACCGTCGTACACGCCATTGCGGTCGGGACCGAGGAACTGCGGCCAGTCACGATCGGCACCTTGCAGCCCGGACCTGAGAGCCACCATCGCGAGAAGAGTGAGAACAAACAAGAGCTGTCGCATAAGATAGGCTGCAATAAATGGGGTCAGACCCCATTCTTACGCAAATGGTAAATCGACTCCTTCAGGGGATCTTCCTCGTCACGTTTGCCGGCATCGGCCTGGCGCAGACATCTGAACAGCAGCCGCAAGTGGTGTTCGAGCGCGCCGTTGCCGATTTTCAAGCGGGCAGAATCACGGAAGCAACGGCCGGGTTCGACAACCTGGTCAGACTCGTTCCGAACTCGGCTCCTCAGCTCTGGCAACGCGGCATCGCGTTGTACTACGCCGGCCGGTATCGCGACTGTCGTCAGCAGTTCGAATCCCATCGAACCGTAAACCCGAACGACGTTGAAAATTCGGCCTGGCACTTTCTGTGCGTGGCCCGCGCGGAATCACCGGCGACCGCTCGCGCAGCGCTCCTGCCGGTTGGCCCGGACGCTCGCGCCCCGATGCGTGAAATTTACGAGATGTTTCGTGGGACGATGAAGCCCCAAGACGTGCTGACGGCTGCGGGAAGCGACATCGGTGCCCAATTCTACGCCCAACTGTACGTGGGCCTCTACTTTGAATCGACTGGGGACCGGCAAGGGACACTCGACCACATGACGATTGCCGCCAGCGATCGCTACAGGAGCGGCGGGTACATGTATGGAGTGGCCCGCGTCCACCTGGCACTCCTTCAGCGCGGCAAGTGAACGCAGACTCACTCCTTCAATAGCGGCATCCCCTCTCACACTACTTGGACACGCGCGTGGCGTTCCAATCAGTGTTGCCCGATCCGGACTTCGCGGTCCCGCTCATCGAGTCGCCGTTGATACGTCCCGTATATTCCGTGCCCGACACGCTGAAACTAATCTGATCGCCGCGCAGCTTGCCGTTGACAATGGGTGTCGGGTACCTCCCACTGTCATGGTGCCCGCAATAACCTGAAAGCTCTGCGTGAGCGCGAGCTCCCCTTTCGGGGTCCGCCACGTGCCAGCCACTTTGGCCGGCACGATCCACAAAAGGGACGTGCACCAGCTCCCGCATTCGCCGCCGGTCGTGTCGGTTTCGTCGGGTGCCCATCCCTCGATGCCGAATGTGTTGCCGACAATGCGTGAGCCGGGCTTGAGATCGAGGAACTTTGGCGTCAGCTTGCGAAGGTTGTCGGGTAGAAGAAACAGGGCAAGCACCGTGGCCTTCGAGATATCCGCCTCGTACATGTCGCCCTCGATGAACGTGGCTTTGTCGCTGACGCCTTCTTTCGCCGCCGTTTTCCGCGACAGTTCCACCATGTTCGGGTTGTACTCGACACCAATGGCCCTCGCCCCGCGCTTGGCAGCCGCAATGATGTTGCGACCATCGCCCGACCCGAGGTCCATGACGAGATCCTGTGGTGTCACTTTCGCCATATCGAGCATCTTTTCCACCAGCACCTGCGGCGTCGGGACCCAGACCACGTCCTTCCCCGCCTGGCCAACCTGTGGCTGGAAACCCTCCTGGGCCGGAGCCGCTGCCTGAGCCAACAACACACCGCTCAACGCCAGAGTCAAAACCACCGTCCACAATACCCGCTGCATACGACGCCATGAAGCCATGTCCACTCCCCTCGCCTGTCAGTGAAGGGCAGCCACCGCCGCCCCACCCGGCGACACGATAAGTCGGTTCAACAGAAACCGCTGTCCGTCGGCGCTGACATCAAACGCGTGATACTGCCCGTAAGGAAACCGGAACTCGAATAGTGGCTCCACCGCACCGACACTGAACTCCGCGCCCTCGGCGCTGACGGTCGCAGCCATCAGCGTCCCGTCCGGTGCCAGATAGAAGAGCTCTTTCCCATCGCGACGCCATCGAGCCTGGCTTCCCCCTTCCATGGAAACTCGCCACTGGCGATCCGGCCTGGGAAACCGTGTCACGTAGACTTCCGCCTGTCCTGTTTGCGTCGAGCTGTACGCGACCCACCGACCATCGGGGGAAAAGGCCGCCCAGTTCTCGGCAACCGCAGTCTTCAGGTACGGATACGGCTTTCGATCGCCTGTCAGTGGCAGAACCCATATGTCGTTGCTCGTGTCCGCGCTGTTCTTGACCACCAGGATGAACTGACCATCCGGAGACCAACTCACCGGCCACTTACCATCTCCATCGTCGAGCAGCACGGCTTCGGTGCGCGCTTCCCTCGAGGGTGATTGACGGAGCTCGAGCCGGTCCCGACCGAACGAGTTGAACACGACACGGCTCCCGTCGGGTGACCAGATCAACCAATTCTCGTCCTCCGGATCGGACGTGAACCGCGTCCGGCGACCACCGGTCACCTCGTAAAGCCACAGGTCATGCGTCCCCTGGGTTCGGTCGAGAATGGGAACCGCAACCTGCTTGCCGTCGGGTGACAGCTCGAGACCGAGGTGATCCGCCAGACCCCCGACAGCCTCGATGCGTTTGCCTGCCCGATCGAACCACACCAGCTGCGACCGAAGGACGGGCCGAGGTCTCTGCGCTGCCAGACCGGGGCTGGCCGTCGCCGTTATCCAGGCGATCGCGACGCACGACGCCAGCATGCAGCTGGCGACTGGAATCAACGACCGCCGACATGCAAGATTCGCGACCATCGCGTCGGACCGATTCGTGGCGGCTTGCCTCGCCGAAGCTCCGCTACGAATACACGGAGCGTGGCGGGCCACGTCATTATCTTCGAATGTGCTGGAATGGGAAACGTTGAACCTGGGGCTTTCGCAGTTCGTGTAGGGCGCACGCCTAGCGTGCGCCAAGGCAGCGGAACTGTAGCGCGTCAGCGCTGGCTGTAGCGGAACGCTGCAATCACAGGCCGGACGATAACCCATTGTCAATCGCGCCGGATACCAGGACTTGGCAATGCGCAGCCTGCCGATCCCCGCCACCTGCGGCAGGGATTACAGATTCCCCGACCGCTTCCCGCGTCATTCACACTCGCGTACACTGAGGGGGTGCAACTACGAACCGCCCGCCTCTGCCTTGACTGTGAAGAGATCCACGAAGCTCAGATGTGCCCCGTGTGCGCGTCGGAGTCGTTCGCGTACCTGATACGGTGGGTCCCGGCCGACGAGCGTCGTACGCGCAACCGCTCTCGAGCGCAGCCTCGGACGGACGGGACGGCCGAGCAGTCCGGTCGAGCGGCCGGCCTGGTTGGACGTGGTGCCTTGGGTCTGGCGCTGGTGGCCGCCGGCCGCTGGCTGTGGCGGCTGCGCGCCGACATGGAAGATTCCAAAAAGATAGAAAACTGAAGCGCTACGCCGGGATAGATTCGTGCACGATCGTCAGGTGGGCGAGACGATCGCGAATCATATCCAGCAACCGGCTCGCGCCCGATTCAAAATTCTGATGCAGTTCACGCCGGCGCTTGGCATACTCGGGGGACTCTCGCGGGTTGTCGCTGATTGCCTCCGACAGCGCAGTCTTGGCGATCAGAATCTGATCGGAGAGCGCCTCGAGCAGTTCTTTAGGATAGAACGGCGCCTGAGCCGTCACGGAGTTCATCAACGCATCAGCCTTCGGGACGAACTCCGATCGAACCTTCGCACACCAGGTCGCATACTCGGTATCGTTGGCTCGCGTCCGGTTGTTCGGTCGTTCATCGAGGATCGGAAAAACCGCGCGCAAGTCCGCGATTCGCTCCCAGGTGTTCGTCAACGTGCTGAACTCGGCCTCGAACTGCGGCCGACTCACAAAAACCGCATGGTCGAGGTGACCATGAAGTTTGCGGCTCGACGCTTCAAAGTCGTCCTTCAATAGTTCGAGCTCGTGCGTGTACGTGCGTTTGACAAAATCGAGCTCTGCATCGTACCGCGCCCGGTCTTCCTCCAGCATCCGCCGTGCCCACGATCGGGCCAGCCAGCTGCTCAGCGCCAACACGATGGCTGCCCCGCCGGCGAGGCTGGTTAAAACCGCTCCCGCAATCGTCCACGCCTGCTCCGGGGTCATTGGGGATCCTCCGCTCGGGCAAGTACCATCGCTCTATGATGCTGTCCGCCACGGCTGTCGTGCAAGCGCAACGCGCAGGGATGAGGAGATAATTCCCACTCTGGCACGGTGTGTCGCAAAAGGAAGAATTCGAAAACCAGAAGACAGAACTCAGAAGACAGAATTCAGAATCACGGGGTGACGTCGGCGTCGTAGTTGACCCCATCGACCTCAAAACCAAAGATTCGCAAGAAGTCATGGCGGAAGCCGTCAAGGTCGGACAGCTCCATGACATTCCCTGTTTCAACGGCCTCCCAGCGGCGCCGGACCTCCGCCTGCACGTCCTCCCGCAACTCCCAATCATCCACACGCAGACGACCAGTCTGATCGAGCTTCGGCGTGGCTCCGCTGCAGAGATGGGATCGGAACAGTCGGTCGATGTGCCGAATGCAGTCCTCGTGTAGACCTTTCTCCTTCATCACCTTGAATAGGAGCGCGACGTACAGAGGCACGACAGGGATAGCGGAGCTGGCTTGCGTGACGACCGCTTTGAGCACGGCCACACGCGCGTCCCCCTGAAGTGTTGCCAGCGCCGTGCGTATGGCTGCCGCGGCGCGGTCGAGATCCTCCTTGGCTTTTCCCAGAGTACCTTCCCAGTAAATCGGCCAGGTGAGCTCGCTTCCGATGTAGGTGTATGACACCGTCCTGAACCCTGGATTCAGCAACCTCTGCTCGTTCAGGTATCCCACCCAGCGTTCCCAATCCTCACCTCCCATCACTTTCACCGTCGCCTGGATCTCTTCCTCGGTTGCGGGCTCCAGATCGATCTCGTGCACAATCCCCTTTTCCACGTTCAACGTCTTGATGTGGACGTTCCGACCTACCGGCTTGATGGCACTGCGGTAAAGCACGCCCGTTGACGGATCCGTTCGAACCGGCGCCGCGATGCTGTACACGAGCATATCGAGGGAACCCAGATCGGCCCGGACAATCTCGGCAATCTGTGTTTTCGTGGCATCGCTGAACGCGTCCGCATTGACGGAACGGGCGTACAAATCCTGGGCTGCAGCTCTCCGATCGAAGGCAAGACTGTTGTACCAACCTGCGGTTCCGGTGCGGTCGGCTGACGGTTCTTTCTCGAACGACAGGCACAGCGTGCGGGCCCCGCCGCCGAATGCTGTGACGATACGAGCAGCCAGTCCATAACCACCAGAACCGCCAATCACGAGCACATTGCGAGGAGCGGGCGCCAGCGGTCCTTGCGCTTTCACCCAGTCAATCTGTTCATCGATCAACGCCGCACAGCCGGTTGGATGGGCGGTCGTGCAAATGAAGCCGCGAATGCGAGGTTTGATGATCATCAGCGAAGCATTTTAGTGTACGTGCAAAGGGGGTCAGGCGGGCAGGATACAATGTGCGTCCATGTCCACCACGGCGCCGCCGACCCCGGCCAGTACCCAGTCGGTACTCCCATCCAAGGGTGTTGCCCTTGCGATCCTCGTCGCAGCGCTCGGCTACTTCGTTGACATCTACGACCTCATCCTCTTCAGCATCGTCCGCATCACGAGTCTGCGCAGCATTGGTGTCCCCGAAGACCAAATTCTGAGCCAGGGTGTGCTGCTCCTGAATATGCAGATGGGCGGCATGCTCATCGGCGGGCTCATCTGGGGTGTTCTGGGCGACAAGCGGGGCCGACTGTCGGTGTTGTTTGGATCCATCGTCATGTACTCGCTGGCCAATATCGCGAACGGCTTTGTCACGAGCGTTCCGCAGTACGCGGTGTTGCGCTTCGTGGCAGGAATCGGTCTGGCTGGCGAGCTTGGCGCCGGTATCACGCTGGTCAGCGAAATTCTTCCACCGGCCACCCGCGGGTACGGAACGATGATCGTGGCCACCGTCGGCATCTTCGGTGCCGTTGCGGCGTCGCTCGTGGGCGATGCGTTCGACTGGCGCATCGCCTATTTCGTCGGTGGGGGCATGGGGCTCGCGCTCCTTGCACTCCGCATTGGCGTCGCCGAGTCGGGAATGTTCGAAGGGATCAAGCGGCGCGAGGTCGCCAGAGGCAACTTTCTCTGGCTCGTGGCATCGCCAAAGACCCGGTGGAAGTACATGCGCGTCGTGCTGGTTGGCATGCCCATCTGGTACGTCGTGGGCATCCTCGTGACCTTCTCACCGGAATTCGGTCGTGCGATGAGCATGCCGGACATACCCAACCCCGGGCGCGCGGTCATGTTCTGCTATATCGGCCTCGCCATCGGCGACTTCGGCAGCGGGGCGATCAGTCAGCTCATCAAGAGCCGGAACAAAGTCGTTCTCCTGTTTCTCGTCATGACGACCATCTCAATCGCCTTGTACTTTTCAGTGGCGCATTGGTCGTTACCCACCTTCTACACCGTGTGCGCAATTCTCGGCATTGCGGCGGGGTATTGGGCCGTCTTTGTGACGATTGCGTCCGAACAGTTCGGGACGAATATCCGGGCGACGGTGACAACCACGGCCCCGAACTTCGTGCGGGGAGCAGTGGTCATCCTCACGTCGGTCTTCGAGGCGCTCCGACCGGCCATGGGCATCCGTGCCAGCGCCATGCTCGTGGGCATGGTGGCGCTCATCATTGCGTTCGCGTCGCTGCGCGGCCTTGAAGAGACATACGGGAAGGACTTGAACTACCTGGAACTGTCCTGAGGACCACACGCTCTCCAACGTCCGGGCCCCTCACATGAACGATTCGCACTGCCATTTCTTTTCCCAGCGGTTTTTTGCGGGACTCGGGCGCAGCCTCGCCAACCCTGCCCCGGACGCTCCCGAAGCTGCCGCTCTCGCCCGGCTCGGCTGGGAACCACCCGGTACGGCTGACCAGCTCTCCGATCGATGGCTCACTGAGCTCGACGCGCACCACGTGGACCGAGCGGCGCTGATTGCCAGCGTGCCTGGCGATGCTGACTCAGTGGCTCGCGCGGTGCGGCGGCACCCGACACGTTTCGTGGGCTTTTTCATGGTCGATCCCACAGCGCCGGAGGCCGCCGTTCACGCAGGAACGGCACTCGACCAGGGTGGCCTCAGCACGATTTGTCTGTTCCCTGCTCTGCACGGATACGCGCTGGGGGACCCGGCCGTTCGCATGGTTTTCGAGGTTGCCGCGGCACGGTCAGGCACCGTGGTGTTCGCCCACTGCGGCGTTCTGTCGATAGGCGCGCGCAAGAAGCTTGGCCTGCCGAATTCGTTTGACGCCCGGCTCGGACAGCCGCTCGACCTTCAGCCCCTGGCTCGAGCCTTTCCGACCGTGCCCATCATCGTCCCTCATTTTGGCGCTGGATTCTTTCGCGAAGCGTTGATGCTCGCAGATCTTTGCGGGAATGTGATCCTCGATACTTCAAGCTCGAACGGCTGGATCCGTTACCACCCCGGCCTGACGTTGGCCGCCGTATTCAAACAGGCGCTGGCCGTGGTAGGACCCGAGCGACTCATGTTCGGCAGCGATTCGTCATTTTTCCCGCGCGGATGGGTCGCGGAGATCTTCGAGCAGCAGTCGGCGGCCCTCCAGGAAGCCGGGGCGAGCGCAGCCGTAAGGGATCAGATATTCAGCGACACCTTCGAGCGGTTGTTCCCCATCTGAATCCCACACCGGGCTACTATGGAGTCGTCGTTGTCAGGAGTGAGGGACGATGCCGATCTACGAATACAAGTGCCGTGCGTGCGGCCACCAGTTCGAAGAGCTCGTGCGTGATGCGACCACCCCTTCCTGCCCTGCCTGTCGCAGGTCAGAAGTCGAGCGCACCATTTCACTCTTCTCCGCCAAGTCGGACGATCGTTCGAAGGCGGCATTCAGGACTGCCAAGAAGAAAGCTGCCAAGGCCCAGAAGGAGGCCTCGAGCGAGGAGCTGATGCACTACTACCGGGAACACGACACCAATCCGGAGCACGAGCATTAGGGAGACTCGGCGTCCCCGCAGTGTCGTAGCGCGGGCCTTTCAAGGCCCGCGACAAATCCGCAGTACGTAGCGCAGGCCTTCCGCCTTCGCGTAAAGCTTCGGCGGACCGCCGTAGCCTTGGCGTAGGCTGGTCAGGCCTGCCGTGACACGAACGAACGTCAGTGAACTGTGACCGGACTGCCCGGTTGTTTCGGTGATGGCACCACGCTGAGCGGCCCAGTCAGGTCCGGCAGATGCTTTTCCCACCAGATCCGGGCCCGCTCCTGATTCCACGAGTTGGAAAACTTACAGTCGCAGGCCATTCGGAACAATGCACCGGCATCCTGCGGTCTCAAATTGGGATCTTTCTGCAGGCACGCGAGCACCAGTTCATCCACCTCGCGCGGAATTGGCAGTTCGGTTCGCTGCGATGGAGCGACCGGGTGCGACTGGACGTGCTGCATAAGCACCTTCATCGGCGTGTCGCCGTCGAAGACGAGCTGTCCGGTCAGCAGGAAGTATGCGACGCATCCGAGCGCATAGACGTCCGCCCTGCGGTCGACGTCGGTGTCGCCCAAAATGGTCTCGGGTGCCATATAGGCCGGCGTGCCCGTCGGCGTGTGGTCGGTGGTCACCAGCGTCTGGCGCATGTTGGTCTGTCGGCTGTACTTCACCAGGCCAAAATCGAGGACTTTGACGAAGTCGTACTCCAACCCCATGCGACACACGTAGATATTCGCAGGTTTGATGTCGCGATGAACCAACCCTCTGGCATGTGCATCCGCCAACGAGTGGCAGACCTGACGAAGGAGAAAAACCGCCCGGTCTGCAGGCACAGGACCAAATTCACGCACGAGCGATTCAACGTCGCGGCCTGCCAGCAGCTCCATCACGTAGTAGAAACTGCCATCATCTGTCAGACCGAAATCGAAGAGGTTGATGGTATGTGGTGAGCTCAGTGCGGCCGTTGTCTGAGCTTCGCGCTCGAATCGACGAAGCATCAGCTTGGCTTCGGCTTCGCTTTTTGCCCCGAGCAGTTCGGGGCGCACGAGCTTGATGGCGGCACTGCGCGCGAGCAGACGATGGTGGGCGCGCCAGACTTCACCCATTCCACCCTGTCCGAGCCGTTCGACAAGCTGATAGCTGCCCATCTCACGCGCAGTGCTGAGCTGCCGCCCGAGGCGCTGCAGCACGTGAGAGGGCAATGTCGCCACGAGCGCGCACACGTAGTTTGGCAGGTAGAGCATGAACGTCTGAGCAACCGAGGGTACCGAGACACCTCGCAGATGTGCCAGCCAGACGCCCAGCGGATCCATCGAGGCCGCTACCATCGACGCCACTAACATCTTGCGAGGACTGGACGGCGCAATCATCGAATAGACGAGAATCGCGATCGTGATCCACGAGAGTTTCATCATCTGAGCGGTGGTTGGCGGCGTCATCACCCACGTATTGATCATGGCAATGCCGAACGAGCTCAGAACCAGGTATATCAGTCCGGCCTCCGTCTTGACGAGCGCGCTGTGACGGCTGAAGCGGACGTACAGAAACATGACGATAGACACCGCAACGCCGACGCCTTCGATGAGATTGGCCTTCCATGCCGGATAGGGCATGCCACCGGGCAGCTGGGGAAGCACGAACCGGTCCAGCACGATGCCGAAGGTCCACAGCCCAGCCCCAACGGCGCTGAAGAGAACGAGCCGTTCGACCTGTTCGGAGAGCAGATCAGTCGGAAGTGTCGTGGGGGTTCCACTGTCCCGGCTTGGCGCCGGTGTCGACGCACGACGCGCGACAAGTTTCTTGCGATCCTGGATCATCTCGTTTTCGCACCCTTCGGTTCGATCTCCGAGGCGTCGTCTCGATCGCGTCCGGTCTGACGCTTGAGCTCTTCGAGGCTCATCACGATTGACTGATTGGACCGCAGCAGATCCGCGAGAATCTCTTCACGCGGTCGCGTGCCACGCGAGGTCGAACGATGATCTTCCAAATACGGCCAGAGCCGCTCCCGGATCGTCGGCGGCAGCACGCCTTCCAGATATTCCAGGGCGGTACCCCGCAGATTCTGGTCATCGGTTTGGAGACCCCGGAAGGCAATCTGCAGTGGCTCGGTTGGCAGGACGAGCGCTAACAGCGTAAATACGTGTGCCAGGCTCTGACTCGCCCGATCTTTGACGAACTGGTCGACGAACGACTTATCTTCGCCTACATCAAGGTTGTCCAGCAAGCGGTGACTGTCCCAGACGGGGCGACCAACCGCCACTTCCCGACGCACCACTTCGAAGACTTTGTCCTTATCGATTCGCACACGAGGGTTTTTCTCGAAAACGGCCGCCAGCGAGCGGCCGCACTGGTAGCGGACTTCGAACCGGAGGTCCTCGAGCCCCAGCAGGAGGCCGTCGGCCGCTCGCTGGGACACGCAGACACTGAACACACGTGCCAGGCGCCTTCGCACCGCGAAATCCTGGTTGGGGTCGATCAACGCGTCAATCAGAGCGCCCACGCGCTCCTCGGCCACTTTGCGCAACGCCACCAACGCGTCGTCCGCGACGGGATCCCACGCCAGCAGCTCCACCACATACGGCACAAGCGGGGCCGTCAGTCCCTCGTCGTTCCAGAGGATCTGACGGATCTTGTCGCGATCGTGCGATCGAAGATCCATGATCTCCTGCAACTCGGGATCGAGGCCCGCCCAGCCGGCCTGTTTGCCACGCGGCCGCGGATCTTCATCCACATCGAGTTTGCGCGCACGGAGTTCGACGCTCGGGCGTGTCGGTCGCAGCGTCCGCAACACCGTCGTCCGCGTCGTCATGTCGTCCGATTCAGACAGATCGAAATCGACCGCCCGGTTCAAGAGACTATCCTCGAGCGCCTTGATGTAGCCGCGAGTGAGGCGGCTGGAAACCACGACGGCCACGACAGAACACACCATGGCCATTCCGAGGATCGCCACATACTGCGAGGCCGGCGACAGCAGCAGCGCCAGGAAGATCGCTCCACCAGCAATGGCCTCGCCCAGCCGGTCGAAACCCACGTCAATCAGCGATTTCGCTGCACGCTTTTCGCTTGGCGGAATCGGCGTGTAGAACACTTCGTAGCTGGATCGGAAGAGCGATCCTCTGAGCACGGATTCCCCACCGCGGGCTACCGTCATGCTTTCCAGCCCAGGCGCGATCAGGGCTCCGACCCCTCCCGCGAGGAGGGCCATGGACGGCGTCCCCACAGTGACCCCGAGTCCAAACCGCTCGAGGATAAGCCGGCTCCAGGAGGTCTGCACGATGAACGTGATCAAGCTGGTGGCTGCATAGAACACCGCAAAAAACCGTAGAAGGCTGTCGCCGTTGCCAAACGAGGCCACGGCCTGCACCTTGAACAGGTAGTCGAGCAACCCGGCGCTAATCGTGCCGAGCCCGACGAGCGCGGCCAGATTGCGTATGTAGGGAGTCTGACGAAGCACGGGCAAACCCGACCGCACCGGCACGGGCGCAAGGTCGGGGACCATCTCGACCTCTCGCGATCGCGTCCGGGTCGTGCGCTGGATTCTGGCGAGCTGGCCGACCTTCCAGGCGCAGAACACATTGATGACCGCAAGAAACGGCAGCATCGCGCCGATGTCGAACACGCTTCCCACGCGCTCCGCCAGCGCGCCTCCAAGCAACCCGCCGAGTGTGCCCGCTCCGGCAATCTGACCGAATCGCCGTTTTGCCGTCCGAGGGTCGAATCGCTCGCTCGCAATGAGCCAGAACCCAGACCCGAGCATCGGGCCAAGCCCGGATATATGAAGATAGACAATGATTGCGGCCGCGGTGGGCATCGCGTAGACGAGCCCCCATTCAGCAAGAAGGAGAATGGCGCTGACCATGAACGCGAGGGGCACGAATCTGGCGGGCGATAGTCGTGTGACGATTTTGGCGCTCACAGCGACCATCGCCAGCGACACACCCGCCGACGCGACGACCATGGCTGAGAGCGATGTGACGTCGAGGTGGGCGAGAAAGAGTGCGTCGCGGAGCGCCTTGCCGCCCACAAACTGTGCCGTGACGGCACCCGCCGCCAACATAGCGGCCAGGAAGGCTGGATCCAGACGCGATTTCGAAGACTCGTCGCGAGATCGTGGGGAAGACGTCATCGAACTCCCAGCTGTGATCCTACCATCTGCTGCGAGCGGGATCGGACCGTCCTTTCGGGTGAAGTGGCTCTGCTAGAATATTTGCACCTACCGACTCGGGAACGTTGACCCCGATGCCCATCATGCGACCGCGACTTCTCGTGCCAATATTCGCCTTGCTTTGCTGGCTTCTGCCGGCGGGCCCGCGCGGTGCCGATGCGCAAGCACCCGCAACCGTTACCATCGTCCACTTCAGCGATGTCGGCGAGCTCGACCCCATCGAAGCAGGCCGCGTGGGAGGTCTATCGCGCTTGGCCACGCTGCTGCAGGATGTGAAGCGCAGGAGTCAGCCGGTGCTGCTGACGCTCGGCGGCGACTACCTGTCGCCTTCGGCAATCGGAACGGCGCGTGTCGACGGAGAACCTCTGGCCGGGCGTCAGACAGTCGATGTGCTGAACCGTATTGGGCTCGACTGGGCGACGTTCGGCAACCACGACTTCGACGTATCCGAGAGCGCGTTCCGCGCCAGGCTCGCCGAAACGCGCTTCGGTATCGTCTCCAGTAATGTGACGGATACGGCCGGCCAGCCGTTCCCTGGAACGGTGCAATCGGTTGTTCTCCCAGTGCGTGCCGGGAACCGGCAGGTGCAGTTGGGATTGATTGGATTAACCGTCGATTCGAACAAGGCCCCATGGGTTCGGTATCGGCCGCCGATTGATGCCGCCAGGGAGCAGCTCGCGCTGCTCGAGGGTCGCGTCGATGCGGTGATCGCCCTGACACACCTCGATCTGGCCGTCGATCAAGAACTGGTTGAGCGGTCGCCGCAAATCGATCTCGTCCTGGGCGGTCACGACCACGAGAACTGGTACCTGCGCCGAGGGCCAAGTTTTGCCTCACTCGTCAAGGCCGACGCGAACGTCCGGTCGGTCGCGGTAGTCACGATGACGTTTGGCAAAGCGGGAACGCGACCCGCAGTCACCTCGAGACTTCAGCTCGTCGACGATCGAATAGCCCGCGATCCGAACATCGAGTCTCAAATCCGCCGCTGGACCGCCTCGGCATTCGAGGGCTTCAAGAATGCCGGGTTCTCGCCAGACCGTATCGTCGCGAATACGACGGACACGCTCGACGGGAGAGAGATCACGGTTCGGAATCAGCCGGGGCGGCTGACCGATCTGATTCTGTCCGGCTTCGTGCGTGAAGCCGGCCCGACTGATCTCGCGCTGCTCAATGGCGGCGCGATTCGCATCGACGATACGATGCCGCCAGGGCCGCTCACCGAGTACGACGCCATTCGCGTGCTTCCGTTTGGTGGCATTGTGCTGAAGGCTTCGCTGGACGGTTCCCTGGTTGCCTCGGTGCTCGATATCGGCCTCAAGAATCGGGGAACCGGTGGGTATCTCCAAACGTGGGGCGTCAGCCGGGAGGGCACTCAGTGGCTCGTGCAGGGTCGCCCGCTGGACCTGTCACGCCGCTACATCGTCATTTTGCCGGACTTCCTCCTGACAGGCCGCGAGGTCAATCTCCCGTTCCTGACACGAACCAATCCGGCTGTCCACGATGTTCAAGAGTTTCGTGATCTCCGGAAAGCGTTGATCGACGAATTGCGGGCGGCATATCCGGATCCGCCGAAGAAGCCTTGACGTGCGTCCCAAAACCGCAACCGTCCTGCTCTGGCTGTTTGTCATGAATCTCGGGATCGCGTTCGGGGCAGGACTGTACGAAGCGCGAATCGCTCTTCCCCGCTGGATCGTGTCGTCCTCCGATTCGGAAACACACTGGAACGCGGCGGCCGCACGGGAGGACGACACCGGCATCCGGTTCTGGGCATTTGTCACGACCGGCCCACTGACATTACTGACGTTGGCCAACCTGGTCGCGGCGTGGCGTGCCCCGGCTACTGTACGCAAATGGTGGCTCGGTGCTTCCCTCACAGCACTCGCCGACCGCGTGCTCACCGCCGGGTACTTCATCCCGACGATGGTGGGGCTGATGGCCGCGCCAGACTCGCCAGACTCGGTGGCGAGCGCGGTCCTCTGGCAGCAGCTCAACTACCTGCGGCACGTAATCCTGCTGGTCGCGTGGGTTGCCGCACTGAAAACGTTCGCACTCGCCTACAAGCATCGTTCTGCAACGTAACGGATGCCAGCTCGCACGTTCGTCGCGCCTTTCCACTGACCTTGGAGTAGAATCCCCACACTTTAGGGGGGATGGGACCTGCCCTACAAATAAGGAGTCTTCTATGAGCTGGAGTCGACGCGAATTCATCGTGACCTCCTCGCTGGCGGCTGCGGCGGGGACTCTCCAACAGGTCAACGTGTTTGGGCAGCAGCAGCCAGCCGGGACGCCTCCACCGCCGGCCGTTCCAAAGTTCGAGCCGCTGCGCCGCAACTTGGGCATCTTCACGGCGCGCGGAGGGACGATTGGATGGCTCGTCGCACCCGACGCCGTACTGGTTGTTGACAGCCAGTTTGCTGACACCGCGCAGATGTTCCTGGACGGGTTGAAGCCGCGCACCCAGCGCAAGATCGATCTCCTCATTAACACGCACCATCACCCCGACCATACCGGGGGCAACAAGACGCTGCAGCCGTCGGTCACCAAGATCGTGGCGCACGCCAACGTGCCAGGCCTCCAGCGCAAGCAGGCCGCCGCCCAGAAAACGGAAGCCAACCAGGTTTACGCCGACACGACCTTCAGCGACGCCTGGAAACTCGACATCGGCAACGAGGTCGTCTCGGCGAAGTACTACGGTCCGGGACACACGGGCGGGGATGGCGTCATCTTCTTCGAGCGTGCCAACATCGTGCACATGGGCGACCTGATGTCCCATCAGCGTCACCCGCGCATCGATCGTCCGTCCGGAGCATCGATTCGAAACTGGCTCGTCACGCTCGAAAAGGTCGTCAAAGATCACAGCGCCGACACGATCTACATCTTCGGCCACGCGAAAGTGGGAGCGCCTGTCACCGGATCGGGCAAAGATTTGCTGGCGGTCCGCGACTACTTTTCCGCGATGTTGGATTACGTGCAGAAGGGCATTGCCGCCGGCAAGTCTGCCGAGGAAATCACGAAGGGGACGCTGCCGGCCTACGCGAATGACGAGGGAATGCCACAGCTGCAGGTGGCCTACGACGAGCTGACGGCAAAGGCCTAAGGAGGCCATGTACTCGCTGGCGCTGATCATTCACTCCTGGTGGCGGTGGGTTGTACTTGCGCTTCTGCTTGCCGCCACCATTCGGGCTATCGGCGGCCGTTCGGCCGGTCGGGCGTGGACCGGGGCCGATCGACGCGCGAACATGCTTGCCGTTATCTCGCTCGACCTCCAGATGCTGCTGGGTCTGCTGCTCTATTTCTTTCTGAGCCCATTTACCAGGGACGCGCTGAATGACTTTGGTGCGGCCATGCGCACACCAAGTCTGAGATATTGGGCTGTCGAGCACGTCAGCTTGATGGTCGGCGCGCTCGTCGTGGCCCATGTCGGCAACGTCCTGGTCAGGCGTGCACTCACCGACCCGTCGCGTCACCTTCGCGGAGCGATCTTCTTTGGGCTCGCCCTCCTCCTCACGCTCATTGGAACTCCCTGGCCTGGCATGCCAAACGGTCGCGAGCTGTTCAGACTCACCCTCTCGATGCTCGGCCCGTTCTGCCCGTGCGTTTGGTGAACTGACCCTTCGGTCAGGGCCGTTCAGGAATCGCGGCGCTATACTGCCGGCATGACGCGATCGGAACAGGTTCGCCGGACGGCTCTCGTCACTGGGGCTTCAGCCGGTATTGGTCTCGCATTCGCGCACGTGTTCGCGCGGAACGGATTCGATTTGGTCCTCACTGCTCGACGACTCGAGCGTCTGGAGGCCCTCGCCGCGGAAATACGAACCGCCGGGCACGTGACCGTGCGCGTCGTGCGGGAAGATCTCGCGGATCCGGCGGCACCGCGACGTCTTCATGATGTTCTTTCAGACGCCGGTGTCACCATCGATGCTCTCGTCAACAATGCTGGGTACGGCATAGCTGGACGCTACCTGGCGTCTCCCTGGGAACGGCATGCTGCGTTTCTGCAGGTGATGGTCACCGCCGTTGCCGAGTTGACTCATCGATTCGTCGGCCCAATGGTGGACCGTCGGTACGGACGCATCATCAACGTAGCCTCGCTCGCAGGATTGGTCCCAGCGACGGCCGGCCATACGCTCTACGCGGCCTCCAAAGCGCTGCTCATCAAATTCTCGCAGTCACTGGCCCTTGAAGTCGGGGCCCACGGTGTCCATGTCACGGCACTATGCCCAGGCTTCACCTACACTGAATTTCACGACGTGCTGGGCACGCGCGATATCGTGCGGCGGCAACTGCCGCGATGGATGTGGATGGACGCCGAGACGGTGGCGCACCAGGGTTTCAATGCGGTCATGGCGGGCCGGTCAGTGTGCGTGACCGGCCGTGTCAACCGCTCGATTGCATTTCTCACCCGGCATCTCCCTGACGGCGTCCTGCAGGGGATCGCGCAACGTCAGGGGCGAAAGTACAGGAGGGTCTGAGCAGTTTTCAGTTTCAGTTCTCGTCCAAAAGACGCAACGCAGAGCTCGCGGAGGGCGCTGAGGCACGCTGCACACTTAAGAAATGGATTTTGTCTGCGGCCTCCGCGACCCCAGCGTCCTCAGCGTTGAAAGATTCACAGGCTCTCAGTTGTCATTGAATGATTCCACACGCGATTCGAGAGCCTGAGTTGCCATCGGGATCGGTCTGATTGTCGTCGCGCCGCTCGTGAACGACCAGTGCCGATCCGTCCCCATCCATGAGGCTGTTCGGTCCTGAACGCAGTGAGACCATTGGTTCGATCACCTCGACGATGACGCGGCCATTTTCGGGAACCGTCAGGTTCGGCAGGTCTCCAGCATGGCGCCCCATTTGGCTCTCCCTGCCGTGCTGTTTGGGTTCCGGATTGAAGTGCCCGCCGGCCGTCGTGAAGGGTGGCTCACACCGGCCGGTTTCGTGGATGTGAAACCCGTGAGCGCCGACGGGCAGACCACTGAAGGTCGTCTGAATTCTCACCCCATCGGGCGTCTGCCTCAGCGTCGCTCGGCCGACGACCTGCCCGGTCGCATCTTTGATTTCCGCCTGGGCGGTTTCAGATCCGCCTTGTTTCGATCGAGTCGCGCTATCGGCGTTGCTCGCGGGCGCCTGCGCTGTTGGCAAAGCAGCCACGCAGAGCATCCCGACGACCATCAACATCGTTCTCGACATGACACGGCTCCTCCCTGGCCTCGACGCGCACCTTTCGACGCGCACCCTAAAGGGTGCGCGCTGCAGGGTGCCCGCTACCCAACCACAGGATCTGTTGCGAAAGTCGTGCCCGTGGAGACTCGTGTCGGGAGGGTGAGCGTCGGTCTGCAATCTGACCGATTTCACGACACTAGAGCAGTTCTGAGCGGTCAGTCCTCGGCTATCAGTTCAAACTGAAAACTGCTGATCGCGAGTCTGCTACCGCCGCGATTCGTAGACTGAGGTCTTACCCTGCTTGTCGAACGCGATAATGTCATAGGGATCGCGTCGACTCCCCTGCTCCATGCCCGGTGATCCGACGGGCATGCCGGGTACGGCAAGTCCAGCCACCTTGGGGCGCTCACGAAGTACTCGCTCGACCACCTCGGCAGGAATGTGGCCCTCAAGAACGTATCCACCGGCCAGCGACGTGTGACATGACGCCAGTTTCAGTGGCAATCCGTAGGTGGTCTTGACGACCTGGATATCTTCGACGTCCTGTGCCTTGACCGTGAAGCCTGCACGGCGCATGTGCTCGACCCAACCCCGACAGCACCCGCACGCGGGACTCTTGTACACCGTCACCTCGGCCTTGGGCTGCTGGCCGCCTGCCGGGTGGGTAAGCAGACTGAGGAGTCCCACGCTCGCCAGGATAAGGACACGTCGTAATCGCGGTTCGAGGATGTGCAAATCTCCCTCCTGCATCCTAGTCTATCGCGTCCGGTGCTTGCGGCTGAAGGACCTCGAGAATGCAGCCAAGAGCCCCTGAAATCCGGCTCGGTCGGCGTCAGCATTGCTGGAGGCGCTACAATACTGGGCCTTGCATACTGGAGGTGGTGAGAGATGAGTGCTAGTCTACGACCCTCGGAAATTCGTCGACGACGGCAGCGCAAAGAAAAGCGGCAGAAGCTGCGGTCGAAGCTGGCCGCGGCTCCGGCGGCCGAGCGCGCCGCCGTCGAGGCCAAGCTGCAGCGCACCTACGCGCGAGTTCACGGTGCCAAACCCGTAAAGTAGGAAAAAGGGGTCGAGAGAGTCGACCCTTTTTTTTTTTCCTATCGAGTGATCACACTCCAATAACTGCGGTAGCGCCCCTGTCGGTGACCCTGGACGAGATCGGCGACCGGCTGCACCACCGACGTGCTGTAGTAGCCAGGAACCGACTCGTCGATGGTCGTCCCAAACACCGCCCGAATGACGACGCTGCGAGGTTCGCTGGGTAGCCGGGCCAGATTTGTCATGAACTGCGGGAAGAGTCCGTCCTGCCAGAGGTAGAGTTCCACGTTCGAGAGGTAGAACACCGAGAGCTGCTCTCCCCGCTCGATCATCAGCCGCGCGATTGACGCGAGCGCTCGATCGCCAGCCAGATTCCCCACCACCGGAATGACGCGGTCCCGGGCTTGAAGGGACTTGACGAATTGAAAAGCCGCATCCGAAGCGAGGTAGTGGCCATGATTGCCGCTTCGGTCCGTTTCGAGTAGCAGATCGCGATAGCTCGGGTAGACACTTCGTGGTGCCCGGCCGGTGCTCTGAAACTTGAGCGTGAGCCCGGAATCAATGAAGGTCCGGTGAAAGCGATTGATGGTTTCACGATCGGCCGACGTCAAAGGCACGCCAAATCCTGCAATGGCTGCGCTCACGCGGGCACGAATGGACTCGCTGCGAGCCAGGCTGGGCTGGCTGGTCTCGAAATGCTGAATGAGGGTTCGGAGATCAGGGTTTTGCCACGCATCTTTGTTTCCAACATCGCGTGCTGGTGGTGAACGTGCAAAGAGCAGGCTCAGGTACTCCGTCCGGTCGCGGGCCAACATGAAGAGCGCCTTGAAGAGCAGGTGCAGCAGCATGTTGTCACGCCTCACGTCGATAATGAACGCGACCGAGGGACGCACCTGAGCGATATACGAAAAGTTCTGATCGGGACCAACGCCGATGTACACGCCGCCCGTGACCCCGCCTTCGCGCAGGGCATCCAGCGGATGAAGATACGATCGCTCGTTGGAGATGAGGTTGTCGGTATCGAAATAACCGCTGGGCTCGGAAAGCTGTTCGACCCGCGCAGCGAACGAGGTGTCAATCCGCGACTGTCCGTGAAGGGGTTCGCCGGCCGACAGGAGCGCAAGCGCGCAGGCACACACCGCACGCGTGAAGCACCAACCACCACCTGGTCGAAGGTGAAACATCACTGCGTCTGCTCGTCAGCAGTATAGCAAGCCGTTCCGCTTCAAAGATGAGCCTGGCCCTATGGCTGCCAGTTCAGGACGATTGTCAGATCAACGGGCGCATCCGTCCGGCGGACCATGAGGAAGCGTCCATCCGGGGCCACGTCATAGTTCGGCAGGTTATCACCGGGATCCAATTGGAAATCGCGGGTGAACAGGCGCACGGCTGTTCCTGCCTGCAACGACGGCTTGGTGACAATCGGGGCGGCCATCATGTGATCGGCATGCCGAAAGAACAGTTCACGGCCGTCACGCGACCACATCGGTTCAGTCCCGCCATTCAGCGAGACGCGAGATGACGGGCCTCCATCGACGGATTGGATGTAAATCTCGTCCGTTCCTGAGGAATCCGATGTGTACGCTATCCATTGACCGTCTGGAGACAGCGCAGGCGCACGCTCGTTGGCGGGCGTGGCCACCACTGGCCGCGTGCGCCCATCCGGAAAGTGGAGCCAGATATCCCGTCCGGCGGAACCATAGACTTCGTAGAACGCCAGTGTTCCCGGACGACTCCACGAGGCCGGATTGTGCGTGTCCTGGCCCCCAAGCAGGAGCCGAGCCTGGTGGTTGCCCGCCACCGGCTGAACATAAACGCTCTGGAGGCCGGACCGATTCGACGCCCAGGCAAGCTCCCGGCCGTCGGGCGACCAGACAGGCGAGTGGTTCTGACTGCCTTCGCTGGTCAATTTCGTGCGGCGGCCATTCGACAGCTCATGCACCCACACCTCACGGCTGAACGGTCCATTGCGAACCACCACCGCCACGTGCATACCCGCGGGCGACACGCGCGGGGTCTCATAGACGCCTGTGGGCGATGGCACCGCGGCAGTCGAACCGTCTCGCGCAACCCAGACCAGCTCGTTGGTGGGCGCTTCCGCGGACCCTGGAAGGTACGCGATCACGCCGTTGCGGGAAGCGCCAAACACCGCCTGCCCGAGGGCATCGAATCCTCGCGGCGAAGCCTGAATCCCGGCAGCGATGGGGATCGGCCCGCCCTGCGACTGGTGGGTTGAGGCGTCAAATGCCAACGCGAACAATCGCCCGATGAAGCTGTACACCAGGTGTCCCGACGACACGTACTGGACCGGACCATGAGCCGGAAGCAGCAAGCGCGGGGCCGAGGCGTCGGGCTCCAGCACCGCGATACGTGGGTCCTTGTCTCGCCTGGCAATCGTGAAGATCAGTCCGCCTGATGCAGGAAGAAAGTGCGGCCATCCATGCGCAATCTCACCTTGCGACATGTCGATGCGTGTGAGGATTTCGGGCTTGCCGCCATCCGCGTCCACGGTCACGAGACCGCGACCGTCGAGTGGCGCGAACACGATGCGATGGTCCGCGCTCCAGGCGCCGCCCGCAGAATCGACCGGCGCATCGCACACATCCTGAGCCGCTCCACCTTCGGTTGGGATTTTTCTGAGCTTGCCGTCGGCAAAGAAACCCAGCCATCGGCCATCGGGCGAAAAAAATGGCTGGTGGGCTCCGGTCGTGCCGTCGAGCAGAACGGGCTTGTTGGTATCAAGCGAGCGCACCGCAACCTGCGACGGCCCGGCCGCGTTGGTCGTGTACGCGATGAAGCGGCCATCGGGCGACAGGGTCAGCGCCTGAACGCGATGCTCTTCGGGAAGGCCCAGCACCAGCTCCATCCGCGGTGGGCGCGGAGAGTCGACGGGCCGTAACAGCCACCAGACGACAAGGCCGCTCAAAACGGCAACGAGAACCGCTGCAAAAACCGCCCGCATGTGCGCACGATACCAGAGATATAATCCCGCCCACATTCGGCTGTCAGCGATAAACGTAGCGGCGGGCTTCAACCCGTTGAAAGGCTGTCATGAAAGCCATCCGCGTGCATTCGTTCGGTGGCCCTGAAGTCCTTCGATACGAAGACGTCGCCGACCCCGCTCCCAAACCTGGGGAAGTTGTCGTCAAAATCGACGCCGCCGGATTGAACTTCGTGGACGTTTATCACCGGATTGGCCTGTACAAGGTTGACCTGCCGCTGACGCTCGGTCAGGAAGCCGCTGGGACCATCGCGGCCGTCGGGGGCGACGTTCGCGAGCTGAAGGTTGGCGATCGCGTGGCGTTCGCCAGCGCACTTGGGAGCGACGCGCAGTACCAGGCGGTCCCCGGCGAGCGTGTGGTGACCCTGCCAACCAACGTCTCCACAAAACAAGGTGCGGCCGTCATGCTTCAAGGGATGACGGCCCACTATCTGACATCGTCCACGTACCCACTCAAACCGGGCGATACCTGCGTCGTTCATGCCGGCGCGGGGGGCGTCGGCCTTCTGCTCACACAAATTGCCAAGATCCGCGGGGCGCGAGTCTTGTCCACGGTTTCCACGGAAGAAAAAGCGGCGCTTTCGCGCGGGGCCGGCGCCGACGAGGTCATCCTTTACACAAAGCAGGATTTCGAGGCCGAGGTGAAGCGACTCACCGATGGCAAGGGTGTCCAGGTCGTGTACGACTCGGTAGGTCACACCACATTCGCGAAGAGCCTCAATTGTCTGATGCCCCGGGGCATGATCGTGACGTTTGGCCAGTCGAGCGGACCGGTCGGTCCGGTCGACCCCCTCGTTTTGAGCCAGAAGGGTTCGCTTTTCCTCACCCGGCCGACTCTCGTCCACTACAGCATGCGGCGTGACGAGCTGCTTCAGCGATCCAGTGAGCTGTTTGAATGGCTCAGCGCCGGGAGACTTCGCTTGCGAATGGAGCTCGAGTTCCCGCTGGCGAAGACTGCCGAAGCCCATCGGGCCCTCGAAGCGCGAAAAACAACGGGAAAGGTGTTATTGATTCCGTAGTTACTTCCTGCGGGCCTTATCGAAGAAATCGAAAATCCGACGCATGTTTTCCGGCGACCGGCTGATGATGGAGGTATGGTCGCCACCGGGAACCTCGACGTACTCGTAGGTTATGCCGAGTTCTTTCATTTTGGCGACCCACCGACGTGTGGCCTCAACATTCACCGAAGCGTCGGCGTCCCCCTGAAGCACAATCACCGACGTGCCCTTTATCGCCACCAGGTCGTCCGGACTCGACGAAATCGCGGGCGCAACCGGAGCAATCGCTGCCCAGAGGTCCGGATATTTCATAGCGAAATACCACGTCGCTCCCCCGCCCATCGAGTGGCCCATCAGGTAGATCCGCTTCGCATCGACCGTGTCCTGATCGCGGACCGCGGCCAGCACGTTGAGCATGTCCAACTCGCTCAACTCACCACCGGGGCCGTACCAGGCCCGCAAGTTGTGGCCTGATGGCGCCACGACGATATACCCGCGCGCTTCCGCTAAATCCATGAGGCCCTGGTAGAGCATGATCCCTTGCGGCGCCGTGTTGAAGGGGTGAAGTGCCACCACGAGCGGTGCCGGCATGTCGGCCTGATATCGTGTGGAGACGAACAGCTTGTAATCCGAGTTGTGGCCGGCTTCTTTGAAGAAGTAGGACCGCGTGCGGACACGCGCCGTGCCGCCGCTCTGCGCAATGGCCGGCATAATGCTGACCGCCTGTGCAGCGAGGACGAGAACACTCACGAGGCCACGCAGCATGAGGCAGATTATAGACCTGGACAAATGCCGGGCGCCCGAACTAAAAAACGTTCATGACGTCTCGCTGGACGTCCCTGCTCGCGGCAACCGCCGGCGTGCTCATCGTCTTCTCATGGCTGGCCATCGTCTCCGGGCCGGCACGAAGGTCGTCCCCGATGCGCGCCGCACTCCGTGAGCCGGGAATCTCGGCCGATCTTGCAGCCGCCCGAGCGCGAACGATCGACGAGCTTCGTTACCAGCTCACCTTCGACATCCCAATCGATCTCAACGTTCCCATACGTGGTCGGGAAGTCATTCGGTTCGTCCTGCGCGAGATCCCCGAATCGTTGATCCTCGACTTCGCGCCGGCGAACGGTGGGGTGTCTTTGCTACAGGTCGACGGAGTGACATCGCGATATGAGGTCGTCGATGGCCATCTCGTCGTTCCCTCATCTGCCCTGCGGGTTGGTGTCAACGAAATTGCGATCGAATTCACTGCCGGGGACGACGCCCTGAACCGGAACGCCGAATATCTGTATTCACTGTTCGTCCCGGCGCGCGCCCACCTTGCGTTTCCGTGTTTCGATCAGCCGGACCTCAAGGCCCGTTACAGTCTGACACTCGAGGTACCCGCTGGATGGGAAGTCGTCGCGAACGGCGCCGAGCTCGAGCGACAGGTCGAGGGAGACCGCGCCTCGATCCACTTTGCTGAGACCGAGCCGCTACCGACCTACCTCTTCGCCTTTGCCGCCGGTCGATTCCAGATCGAGCGTGCCGAACGAGATGGGCGTCTCTTTCGCATGTTTCATCGAGAGACCGACGGAGCCAAGCTGACACGGAACCGTGACGCCATCTTCGATCTCCACGCACGCGCGCTCGGGTGGCTGGAAGAATACACAGCCATCCCTTACATGTTTGGCAAGTTCGATTTCGTGCTGATCCCGTCGTTTCAGTTTTCCGGCATGGAGCATGCGGGAGCCGTTCTCTACAACGCCTCCAGTCTCCTGCTCGACGAGACCGCGACCAAGGATCAGGAGCTGGCGCGCGCCAGTACCATCTCGCACGAGACGGCGCACATGTGGTTTGGCGATCTCGTCACGATGCGATGGTTCGACGATGTGTGGATGAAGGAGGTGTTTGCGAATTTCTTCGCCGCCAAGATCGTGAACCCTTCGTTCCCCGAGTTGAATCACGAGCTGCGATTCCTCATGGCGCACCACCCGGGGGCTTACGAGGTGGACCGCACGGCGGGCGCCAATCCTATTCGTCAGCGTCTCGAGAACCTTCGAGAGGCCGGGAGCCTCTACGGCGCCATCATTTATCAGAAGGCGCCCATCGTGATGCGGCAGCTCGAGACATTGATGGGTGAAGCCGCACTGCGGGACGGTCTGCGCGAGTATCTCAAGCGGTTTGCCTTCAGCAACGCCACCTGGCCCGATCTCATCGGCTTGCTCGATGGCCTGACCGAAGAAGACCTCCCGACGTGGAGTCATATGTGGGTCGAACAGGCTGGGCGCCCGGTCGTCAGCGTCGAGCTCGAAAGTGAGGAAGGGCGTGTGGTCGGGCTGGAGTTGGCTCAGTCAAATCCGTGGAAGCGGGGTCTCGTCTGGAACCAGCGCCTCCAACTCGTCCTTGGATACGACCAGGAGGTCAAGCAACTCCCGGTCAGGCTCGCCGAGTCGAACACGCCGGTACCGGATGTTGTGGGCTTACCAACGCCCCGATTCCTGCTGCCAAGTGGCGGAGAGCTTGGCTACGGCCGATTCGGTACTCGACGAGTCGAGTCGGCGCGCGCTGTTGACCGACTTGCCCCGTGTCTCGGACGCGCTCGTCCGCGGCAGCGCATGGGTAATCCTCTGGGACGAAGTGCTCGACCAGCGCCTGAGCCCGCAGGATTTCGTCGACAGTAGCCTGCGCGCAGTCTCCGCCGAAACCGATGAGCTCAACGTTCAAAGGATTCTCGGATACATCGGCGCCGCGTACTGGCGGCTGCTCTCGGGCCCCGCTCGCGAGAAGCTGACGCCGACTTTGGAGTCGATGCTGCGGGCCGGTCTTGCCGGAGCTCAATCGACCAGCCTCAAGGCGGCCTATTTCTCGACGCTGCGGAACGTAGCGTCAGGGACGGAAACGGTCGGGTGGCTCGAGCGGGTCTGGCGTCGGCAGGAGTCGATTCCGGGGTTGATGCTTTCGGAAAATGACGAAAGCGTCCTGGCCCTCGAACTGGCCGTCCGTGAAGTGGCGGCGTGGGAGGAGATCCTGCAGAGCCAGCTCGAGCGCATCCGCAATCCTGACAGGCGCGATCGGTTTCGGTTTGTCATGCCCGCGCTATCGGCAGACGGTGCGGCTCGGGATCGATTTTTTGCGAGCCTGGCCGACGTCAACAACCGGCGTCACGAACCCTGGGTGCTGGAGGGTGTCGCGTATCTCCATCACCCGCTAAGGGCCCCTGATTCGCAGCGATACATCCGTCCCAGTCTCGAACGGCTTCGAGAAATTCAGCGCACGGGAGACATCTTCTTCCCGAAGCGGTGGCTGGATGCGACGTTGGCCAACCACAACTCGCACACAGCCGCCGTCGCTGTACGCAGGTTCCTCGACAACAACACGGAATACCCGGCCCGCTTACGACAGATCATCCTCCAGTCGGCGGATCCGCTCTTTCGTGCGAGTGCCATCCTGAACGGCCGATAAGACTGCGAGTGCAACTCTTCCGTCGAACACTCATTCTCGTCGTATGGACGCTCATCGCATTCAGCGTGCCGCAGCAGGCGACCGCACAACCGTCACCGGCTGTCCCGGAATCCCCAGGACAGAAAGACGACCACGCGCAGCACCGGCAGGCAGAGGCGGAAGCGACAGCGCCATGGCACTTCATGCAGGATGGCGCGCTCTTCGGCATGTTGAACGTGCAGGGCAGCCCGCGCGGCGAGACGGAGGGCGTCGTCACAAACTGGTGGATGGGCATGTGGGGCCGGCAGGTCCGAAGACATGAACTGATGCTGACCGCGATGTTCAGTCTCGAGCCGGCAACCCTCGGGCCTGATGGGTATAGTGAAATCTTTCAGGTCGGTGAAACGCTCGACGGCCAATCTCTAGTCGATCGTCAGCATCCCCATGATCTTCTCGTTCAGGCCGGCTTCATCTGGCGCTACGCCCTCACCAACCGCACCGGCCTCTCGATTGGCGCCGCGCCGGTTGGCGAGCCTGCCCTGGGCCCGGTCGCGTTCATGCACCGTCCAACGGCCGTCGAGAATCCAACGGCACCGCTCGGCCACCACATCTTTGACTCGACACATATTTCCATGGGCGTGGTCACGGCAACCCTCGATCGCGGTCCATGGGTGGTCGAAGCTTCGGCCTTCAACGGCCGCGAGCCCGATGAACAGCGGTGGGACTTGATGGATCCTGGCGCGCTCGACTCATGGTCCGCTCGCGTGTGGTTTCAGCCAGGTGACTGGCAGTTTCAGCTATCTCACGGCGTGCTGGTGGATCCCGAACCGCTGGAACCGGGGACGGTTGCGCGCACCACCGGATCGCTCGGCTGGTTTCGGCGACGAAACGACAACTACTCCGCGGCGTTCGTGGCGATCGGAAAAAACGTGACGCATCATGGGGATCGTCATGCGCTCCTGGCGGAAGCCTCGAGGCGATCCGGGCGTTTGTCCCTGTATTCGCGGCTCGAGACGCTGCAGGTGGAATCGGACAAGCTCATTGGTGAAGCTGTGGAGCAGGACCAGGACGACCCCGTCACCACCTTCACGTTAGGCGGTATCTTCGACGTCCTGATGTGGCATGGAGTACGGGCGGACTCGGCGCCGATATTACGCTTCACGGCGTGCCCGCACTGCTCGAGCCTGCGTACGGGTCGAATCCGGTGTCCTTCAGGGTTTTCTTCAGGCTAGTCCCGCCCATTGGCCCACTCGGGCGCATGTGGAACATGAGGATGTCACAGCCAATGATGCATCCGCCGGACAGCAAATCTCACCAGGGACACCAACCGGACGCTAAAGCGTCCGCGCTACGGTGAAGGCGAATCTTTCTTACCCGATATTCACGACGATGTAATTCGTCTCGGGCCACACAGTCGGCGCCGGTGCGCGGCGGTCGGCGCGACGACGTTCGTCCGCGACCGTCTGACTGGTGCCACGCCTGTCGCGATAGCGTCGATCCCAGATGATCAGCACGGTTGGATCATTGCGAAATGCTCGCTCGAGCAGCCGGAACGTGCTGTCACGACCGCGGCGCACGATGATGAGCTGCGTCGGCCGTGGCTGAGTCGACAGGTCTGGGGCGCGCGAGGCGCCTGAAAGTGACATTGATAAGTCGTTGATGTAAATAACTAAGACGCAACATCGCTGCCACGTTTCTCCAAGCCGCTAACTGTAATCGTATCAATCCGCTACAGCCTTATATGATGACGGCCCATCCAAGCGGTGGTTCATCCCGGGACACGGTGCAGGTGTGCGCAGGACCGTAAATGGCTAGCAAGCAATGAGTTATGAGGAAATAACAAAAGTGGAGGCCGTTCGCAGAAGCTGAACACGCTAATGGGCGGTCTCGCCGACGAGCTCCTTCACGACATCCCCAACGACCGTCTTGGCATCGCCAAAGAGCATGAGCGTGTTGTCGGCGAAGTAAAGTTCGTTGTCGATTCCAGCAAAGCCCGGGTTCATGCTTCGTTTGATGGCCAGGACGGCTTTGGCTTTGTCCGCGTCGATGATGGGCATCCCGTAGATCGGGCTTTTGGGATCACGCCGAGCGGCAGGATTGACGACATCGTTGGCCCCAATCACGAGCGCCACATCCACCTGCGGCATGTCGGGATTGATGTCGTCCATCTCAATCAGGCTGTCATACGGGATTTCTGCTTCGGCGAGCAGGACGTTCATGTGACCCGGCATGCGCCCCGCGACAGGGTGAATGGCGAACTTCACATCGACGCCGCGCTTGGTCAGCTCGTCGCGAAGATCGCGGACCCGATGCTGGGCCTGCGCGACGGCCATGCCATATCCGGGGATGATGACGACGCTCGTGGCGTTCTGGAGGAGGTGTGCGGCATCCTCTGCTGTGGCCGCCTTGGCCGTCCGCTGCTCGATCGCGGTCGACTGAGCCTGAACTTGACCAAACGCGCCAAACAGCACGTTGGTGAACGAGCGGTTCATAGCCCGGCACATGATGATCGACAGAATCAGACCCGACGATCCATCGAGCGCCCCAGCCGTGATGAGCAGCTTGTTTTCCATCACGAAGCCCATGGCGACCGCAGACAGTCCCGCGTAAGAATTCAGCAGGGAGATCACCGTGGGCATGTCGGCCCCGCCAATCGGTAACACGAGCAGCACGCCAAAGAGGAGCGATAGGACAATGATGGCTGGGAACAACCACGACAGCTCAGGGCGAAACACCAGGGTCACGGCAATGATCACCGCCAGCGCCAGCAGGCCCAGGTTGATGATGTTCTGGTTGCGGTATGTCAGCGGCCGGGTCGGGATGATTTCTTGAAGCTTTCCCGCCGCCATCAAACTGCCTGTACACGTCAGGTACCCCAGCAGCACCTCGAACCCGATGGCGGTCATCCTGAACTTCGTGAGCCCGCCATCTCCCAGCCACATGTAGTACTTGGCTGTCCCCACGAGGCCCGCGGCCAGGCCGCCGAAGGCGTGCGAGAGTGCCGTCCGCTGCGGCACAGCGGTCAGCGGCACCCAGGACAGCGGGACACCGACCGCCGTGCCCAGCACTAATGCAATCGCGATCCAGTGGAACGCGACAATCTCGCGGCCGAGCAAGGTCCCGATGACGGCAAGGGCCATCGCCCCGACACCCGCAAAAACGCCGTACCGCGCCGTCTTCGGGTCGCTCATCCATTTGAGCGACAGAATGAACGCGCCGGTCGAGATGAGATAGATCAGCTGTATCAGCGTCTCGACGGTCATTTGCCAGGCTCACGTTTCTTGAACATCTTCAGCATCCGGTCGGTGATGAGAAATCCGCTGACGATATTCGTGGTCGACGCAAACACGGCGATCGCACCCAGGACGGTGCTCAACGTCGTCTGCTGTTCGCCGGTGACAATGATCGCCCCGACGATCGCGATGGCCGAGATGGCGTTGGTCAGAGACATCAGCGGGGTGTGCAGCAGCCGGGAGACGCGCCGGATGACGTCAAGGCCGATGAATGTGGCCAGCATGAAGACGAAGAGGCCAGATACGAAATCAAGTTCCATGGGTGTTCCTTCTTCGAGCAGTTCGGTTCGAGCCTAAAGGCTTAATCGCAGAGTCCGCAGAATCCGCGGAGGCCGCAGAGGATCTTACGGCAGGAAATTCTCTGCGCTCTCCGCGACCTCAGCGCCCTCTGCGTTAAAACGTTCACGTTACGATCTGACCCGCTGCGCCTCCGCAATGAGTACTTCCTCAGGCTCATCGGCCTCTTGCGGTGTTTCACCGTTCAAAATGCGTGTCATTCGCCTGGTGTTGAGCGCATTGTCCCATCTGGCGACCACGACGGCGGCCAGGCAGTTGCCGATCAAGTTCGTGATCGCACGCGCTTCAGACATGAACCGATCGATGCCAATCAGCAGTGCCAGTCCGGCGATGGGCACGGCAGGAAAAGCCGCAAGGGTCGCCGCCAATGTGACAAACCCGCTCCCAGTGACACCTGCCGCCCCTTTGGACGTCAGGAGCAACAGCGCCATCAGGCCCAGTTGCTGCCCGATCGACATGGGTGTGTTGGTGGCCTGCGCGATAAAGATGGCCGCCATGGCCATGTAGATGGACGTCCCATCGAGATTCATCGAGTAACCGGTCGGGACAACCAGAGCCACGACGCGCCGGGAGCAGCCGAGATGCTCCAGCTTGGCCATGACCCGCGGCAGCACCGATTCAGACGACGACGTTCCAAGGACGATGAGGATTTCTTCCTTGATGTCCTTGAGGAACTTCCAGAGGCTGAAGCCGGCGGCCCGAGCGATCACGCCCATGCCGGCAAAAATGAACACCAGACAGGCCAGGTAGAAGCCGCCCATCAGCTTGCCAAGCGAGAGGAGTGTGCCGATCCCGTACGTGCCAATCGTGAACGCCATTGCGCCAAAGGCGCCGATGGGCGCCGCGCGCATGATGATCCCGACCATGCCAAACAGCGCCTGGGAACATTGCTCGATGAAGTTGACGAGCGGCCGTCCCTTTTCCCCCAGAAAGAGGAGCGACAGGCCGAACAGGACCGACACGAGCAGCACCTGGAGAATTTCACCGCGTGCGAAAGCATCGACGAGCGTTGTCGGGATGATGTTGAGGATGAACTCGATCGTCGAGAGTTGCTGCGCGCTGGACGCGTACACGCCGCAACAGCTTTAGCATCGAGCGTGGCCGGGTCCGCGTTGATGCCGACGCCAGGCTCGAGGAGGTTCACCACAATCAAGGCGATGAGGAGCGCGAGAGGCGTCGTGATGACTTCGAAGTACAGAAGCGTCTTGATGCCGATGCGCCCGAGATCCTTGATATCGCCCATGGTGGCAATGCCGGCCACTACGGTGGTGAAGATAACCGGCGCGATGATCATCCGGATCAGCTTGATGAAGCCGTCCCCCAGCGGTTTCAGCGCCGAACCGGCTTCAGGTCGCAGGAATCCCAGAAGCGCGCCGCAGGCGATCGCAATGAGAACCTGAAAGTACAGGCGTGTGTAAAACGGCCGGCCGTCCGCCGCTGCCGACATCAGCAGAGCCTCATTCGAGGAGATGCCACGCGTGAGAAGGGAAGGGCGCGCGTGTTTGGGCGATGCGGATCGGCCACCGGCGCCGCATCCTAGTCTGGCTGGAAAAGTCCGTCAAGCGATGGAGCTCCGAGTCAGCGTCTGCTTACCACGCGCAGAGCCTGACGTCTCGAATCACCAGGTCCGACCCCGGGTGTCGCGGGAGGGACTCCGGTCACCTGCGCGGCGGAGCGGCCCAGGCTCAGCTTGAGCGACTCGGCAATATGTGGTGCCACGGCCTGGAGCAGCCTGCCGTGCTCCTCTTCAAACGCGCACTCACCGTACAGCGTCAGTACGCCAGTGAGAGCTTCTCCGTCGAACAAAGGAACGCTGAGGCACTTCTGCAACGATGGAACGGCCGTTAACGCGGCCTGTCCGAGATCGAGCGAGGCGTCGGAGTTGATCATCAGTCGGCGATTCGAGGCGACCCACCCGCTCACACCATGGCCAGCCGCGATGGACAATCCCTGCAGCCCGGGGGATACGTGCCGCGCGTATGACGCAAGGTGACACTGCCAGCCGAATCAATGGCATAAAACCCGGCCATCGTCGCGGGAACCATGCGACGCAGGTAGCTCCACACCAGGGCCAGCGTGTCCGTGACCCTGCCATCCGAGGACAGCGCGCGGCTCAGGCTCGTCAGGGCCAGGATGTCTTCCGCGTGCGTGCTGGACGCCGACGTGGAGACGGCGGCCGAAGGCGCCGTCTGTGACGCGACATCCGGCACTTT
>CAWBPA010000012.1:0-114193 GCA_963790545.1 Vicinamibacterales bacterium | reverse complement strand
AGCTTCGAGACGAACCGGCACCTTACTACATCGCGTACGAGGTGGACGAGGTGGCCACCTCGCGCATTACCGCACAACTTGGAGCCGTCGTTTCCGACACGCTGAATCGAAGCGGCACGCTGCGGGTCGAGGTCCGCGTGGGCGACTACGCGTTCGACAGCTCACGCTTCGTCGCTCAGGGGCGTGGCGGGGTCGTGCCGATTTCCGGTGAGGCCGCCATCGGCATTACGCTCGACAAAGACTACGACGCGCTCAGACGTCAAATCTGGCTCTTGACGGACGCCGTTTATAAGCGCGCGGTCACGGCCTTCGCCCGGAAGAAGGCGGCTTTCCAGAACCGCGCCGTCACGGAATCCATTCCCGATTTCTCGAAAGAACCCCCGGTCGACACCATGCAGACGGGAATTAAACCGTACGGGACATGGGGGACTGGGGCGACCGGGTCAAACAGGTTTCTGGGGCGTTCACGTCCAACGCCGACTGCAACATCTGAGGCGATGGTGTCCAACACGCGCGGCACGCACTACTACATCAACAGTGAGGGATTCGAAGTCGTCGCCCCGATCCAGTTCGCCACCGTGCAGATTTCGGCTGAAACGCAGGCTGACGATGGGATGGTGCTGCAGGATCGGTTCGAGGTAACCGAGACGCGCCTTCAGGACTTGCCGCCGGTCTCAACATTGATGGCAAGGGCGGCCCAAGCCGCGGCCAGGCTCTCGGCGGCGCGGACTGCGCCGCTCGGCGAAGAATACACGGGGCCCGTTCTGATCGAGGGTGAGGCAAGCGCGCAACTCACAGCGCAGACGCTGGTCCCGCTGATGCTTGCGCGGCGGGCGCCTGATGCCGACAGCATCCGCATCACCCAGCTCGTTCAGGCTCAGGTGACGCCATTTCTCACGCGCATCGGCCTCCGTGTGCTGCCAGACGCCTTCTCGGTGAGCGATACACCATCGTTGAGTCAGGACGCAGGGCAAGCCCGTTCCGGGCTCGTACGTCGCGGATGACGAAGGGACGCCCGCAAAAGACGTGACGCTGGTGGAGAAAGGGCGGCTGGTGACGCTCCTGACGAACAGGACGCCGAACAAGAACCTTCCACGATCGAATGGACACGGTCGCAGCGGCAACGTCCAGGCAGGCGTCTTTCAGATGCAGAGCGCGCAGGCCGTGCCAGCCGCCGACATGAAGGCCAAGTATCTCGAGCTCCTCAAGCTCCAGGGCAAGGCGTTCGGCTACATCGTGCGGGTGATTGATTCGGACGATTCTCCCGGTGCCGGCCTGGCCCGGGGTCCGATCATTCTTCACGCCACAAAGATCTCGATTGACGGAACGGAGGCGCCGGTTCGCGGCCTCAGATTCGCGGATATCCCCTTCGCCTCGTTCAAGGACATCATCGAAGCGTCTCAGGAGCGGAGACTCCAGAGTTACCGCGCGCAAGGCGGCACGATCGTTTCACTCATCGTGCCGGACCTGATGTTCGAGGAGCTGGAGATTCAGAGGATCTCGGACATTCAGCAGAAGCCGCCAATCGTGCGGTCGCCGCTGAAGGATCCGTCGGTTACTTCGCCTTAGGGATAGTAGTCAGTGGCCAGTGGACCTACCGGGCATACAGCTCGTCGCGTGTCCATCGGCGCAGCACTCGCCGTCCTTCGACGCGGATCCGCCCATCCAGCACGAGCTGAATTGCCTCTGGATACAGCTTGTGCTCCTCCACCAGAATCCGCGCGGCCAGCGTCTGGGCTGTGTCGTCCTCTCTCACCTCGACGGTGCTCTGAAGCACGATCGGCCCGGCATCGAGCTCTTTGGTGACCAGGTGCACCGTAGCGCCTGAGACCTTGACCCCGTGCTCCCATGCTTGATGCTGCGCGTCCAGACCTGGAAAGGCCGGCAGCAGCGAGGGGTGAATGTTGAGGATCGCGTCTGGAAAGGCGTCAACGAAGGTTGGGCCGAGCAGACGCATGAAACCGGCAAGACAGACCAGCCGGACGTCGCGTGATCGAATGGCGGCCACGAGCTCCAGATCGTAAGCGTCGCGGGACGGATACGCCTGATGGTCGAGATGAACAGCCTCGATGCCAGCTTTTCGCGCTCGGTCCAAACCGCCCGCATCGGCGCGGTTCGAGAGAACGACCGCGATCGTGGCGTTCAGCCGCCCCTCGCGGGTGGCATCGATGATTGCTTGAAGGTTGCTGCCCCGCCCCGAAATGAGCACTCCAAGGCGGCGGTTGTTGGGGTCTTGAGTAGCCATCAGCTATCAGCCTTCAGCCATCAGCTTTCGGCGAACCATCAGCATTTAAGCCAGGGAGACTGACTGGTTACCCAGGGTGATTTCGCCGATCACCATTGACGTCTCGACCATCTTCGTGAGCGACGCCTGCACGTCGTCCAGATGCTCCGGCGAACAAACCAGAATCAATCCGATTCCCATGTTGAAGGCACGGAACATCTCGTCGGTCGTCACAGCTCCCGCGCGCTGAAGGAACGCAAAAAGCGGTGGCGTGGTCCAACTGGCAGGATTGACCCTTGCGCCCGTGCCGGCGGGAAGGATTCGGGACAGGTTGCCGGGAATGCCTCCGCCGGTAATGTGCGCTATGCCCTTGACCAGGCTTCGTGCCAGCAGCGGCTTGACGATGGGAAGGTAGGAGCGGTGGATCCGCAGCAGCGCGTCAGCAACGGTTTCGCCAAGTTCTTCGACCACGCTGTTGACCGTGAGCCCAAGGTTGTCGAACAGAATGCTGCGCGCGAGAGAGTACCCGTTGGTGTGCAGGCCGCTCGAGGGGAGGCCGATCAGCACATCCCCGGGTTGTATCGTTCGACCGTCAATCACACAGTCGCAATCGACGGCCCCCACGATGAAGCCTGCGAGATCGTATTCGCCATCGGCGTAAAAACCCGGCATCTCGGCCGTCTCGCCGCCAATGAGCGCACAGCCGTTTTCCCGGCAGGCGCGGACCATGCCGCTGATGACCTGTTCGGCCACTGCGGGCGACAATCGGCCGGTCGCCAGATAGTCGAGGAGGAACAGCGGCTCCGCACCCTGCACGAGGATATCGTTGACGCAGTGATTGACGAGATCGGCACCAACCGTATCGTGACGGCCGGCCAGGAAGGCAACTTTAAGCTTGGTGCCTACGCCATCGGCGCTCGAGACGAGCACCGGATCCCGAAATCGCGCGGGGTCGAGACGGAACAGCCCGCCAAACGACCCGATGTCGGACATGACGCCCGGTGTGAACGTGCTGCGCGCGAGCTTCCTGATCCGGCGGACTGTCTCGTCGCCAGCCTCGATGTCGACGCCGGAATCTTTGTATTGCATGGGGAACGCTGAAAAATTCGCTTACCTAGTTGTCATGGGGCCGCACCCGTTATCACCAAACGTGCGTTTGCCGCCTTCAATTCTAGTGTCACTCCCGAGATTCCCTCAGTCAACGACCCAGTCGCCCCAGTCCCGATCAAACGGCGACGCGCCGCGCGGCTCAGGCTTTGTCCTTAAGAAGGACCGATTCTGGTGGATCAGTTGGCGGGCCTCGATGGCCTGCGCAAGACCGACGAAAAGTTCTTTGGAAGACGGGATGGAGGCTTATGGGTCTGGATGGATACTGCGAGCTCTATTAGCCTCGGGTCCGCTGTCGTCGGCGGATCATCGCTCCAAGACCGACAAGACCCGAAGTGACCAAGAACAAGGACGCGGGTTCAGGAATTGGGGGGGCCTGCCGGGGAGCAACCAAACTGGGCACGAAGGCGCTGCCAAAGGCGAAAAATGGATTGGGGGTGGCACCTATGAAAGTCGCGGGTCCCAACGTCGACTGGACGTAGAAGGTCAGTGTTTCACCAAGGTTCACACCGCCACCTGTGTTCAGGACGTTGTCCGAAAAATTCGCAACCATCAGAAACGGTAAGGGAATGGTCACATCGTCAGACGAGTTTTCGAGTGATGCGGGGCTGAGAGGTGTAACCCCGACGTTGCCCCAATTCAGGGATGCCGATCCTCCGGCAGCCCAATCCCCGAAGAAAGCAATGGATTGGATTGGTTGGCTAGCCGTCAGTCCGGTGATGTTGCTCAGAGTGTAAAAGTAGGTGAATGTGTTGGCTTTAAGCCAAACCTCGGATGCTACATCCACGTTGTATAGTCCAGTCCAAGTGGTCTCCAAGGGCGTGACAAATGGTGAGCCGCCGCCTGAAGCCGTCAGGCGATCGTCGAAATCGATGCGCGCTGCCTCGACCGGACCGCTTGCGAAGATCAGCAACACGAATATGCAACCAACGACACTCTTTGAGGTCATGGCGTTATCCTTCTCAACTGCTTGAGTCTAGGTCCCGTTACAAACACTGTCAACGGGATTCGAGTCTTCGCTTCACGCAGAATTTCCCTTCGCCGAGTCAGAAGGACTCATCCTTCTTTTCTTGAGGTCGTCAATACTCGGTAGGGTCACATCGCCACTGTATTAAAACACTTCATGGCGTTTTCTGACACCGAACAACAGATATCCCCCAACAGGCAGAACGGCTTCGAAAAAGGCGAGACGCTCCAGCCGTAGCGCGAGCGCCAGAGCAGGTCCCCAGGCGTGGTGGCCCGAGACCGGAGCAGTGTTAGAACTCGAGCTTCTGCACCAACACCTCCGCCACCGTCCTTGACGGCGTCCCCTCAGGCGCCTTCCAGTAGCCGCGACGCACGGTGGCAAAGAAGCGCTCCTCGTCGAAGTCCTCTTCGAGCTGATCGAACCCTTCCGCCAGCAGCTCGACCGCGCCCGAACGATTGTCGTAGGCCTCCAGCACCTTCAGCAGCATCGCGGTGCTGCGGATGGCTACCGTCGCTGCCGCCAACGCCAGCGGTCCACGGACCGCCTGATTCTCGCTGGGCGCTCCAACATCGAACAGCAGCTGGAGGGCCGTCGGGTTCCCACGCGATCCGAGCGCCGCCACCGCGGCCGCCGTGCCGCGCAGCAGCTCCTGCCACCCGATATTTGCGGCCGCAAACCGAAGCGATTCGGCCAGAAACTTCTCGTGCACGGCACAGTTGACGCCGAGCAGACAAATCGCCGCGGCAACCGAGGGCTGAGAGTCGCGCGGCGCGGTTCTTTGCAACCCCGCCAGCGTCGCGAGCCCAGTCTTGTCCCCTATCCGCCCCAACGCAATCGCCGCATCGTCCTGCAGCGGCCCATCGAGCTTGGCCACATCGGCAATCGCCGACACGGCATACGTTGCACGGTACTCCCCGAGCGCTTCAATGACCGCACTGCGAAAGAAGTCCTGGCCGCGCTTGACGTCGGGCAGCAGGATGTCGCGCACGCGAGGGTCGGCTCCATGTGCCGCCAGGGCCCGGATGATGGCCGGACGCAGAAACTCGTCCTGCTCCTTGTCGAGCAGCTGCGAGAGCTGCGGCACCATCGCGGGATTGGGATTGTGCTCGAACCAGGCGTAGGCCACTTCGCGCAGGCGGTTGTTGGGATCCGTCAGCAGGCCACTCACAATATCGGCGGTGCGGGGATCGTTGAAGCCTGTCAACAACACCAGCGCTCGAAAGCGCACGTACCCGTCCGCGTGATCCGCGACCGCCTTCGTGAGCGCCGGAACGGCCTGAGCGGGCGGCGACCTGCGGACGGTACGCGACGCGTTCATCCGGGTCGGAAAATCAAGATTGCCCAGTTGATCGATCGCGGCCTGGAGCTCCTTGGCCGAGATGGCCTGAGGACCGCGCTCCTGGGCAACCGCAACCGAAGAGATCACCAACCCACAAACCAGGATTAGCGTTAAGCAACGCGTCACAAGTTTCATCGCTTTCCCACGCCGAGCTTTACGTCATCGTCCTCGTGGCTCGTTACATTTACCTCGTCGGCCGGCTTCCGGACCTCGCGAGTCGCTCGCTCGGCCTCATTGCTCGTGGCTCGTTGCTCATTACCGGTTGGATCGAGCTTGAGTGCGAGCTGCAGGTAAGCCGCTTCGTTGCGCGGGAAGGCGACAGGATACTGACCGGTATAGCAGGAGGTGCAGTAGTTCCCACGCTTCGGCCCGACAGCCGTCAGCATCCCTTCCAGGCTGAGGTAACCAAGGCTGTCGGCTTCGATGTACTTCTGAATCTCGCGCAGCGTGTGGGTCGCGGCAATCAGCTCGGAACGGCGCGGCGTATCGACACCATAAAAACACGGCGAGATCGTCGGCGGGCAGCTGATACGCAGATGCACTTCGCGCGCACCAGCAGCCCGAACCATCTTGACGATCTTGCGACTCGTCGTGCCGCGCACGATCGAATCGTCCACGAGGACGACGCGCTGGCCTTCGAGGATGCTGCGGACGGGGTTCAGCTTGACGCGGACGCCAAAATGGCGGATGGACTGCTGGGGCTCGATGAAAGTCCGCCCGACATAGTGGTTGCGGATGAGCCCCATGCGAAGGGGAATGCCGGACGTCTCGGCAAACCCAACGGCCGCGCACACGCCGGAGTCCGGAATCGGCACGATGACGTCCGCATCGGCCGGTTGCTCGCGCGCCAGCAGACGCCCCAACGCGGTCCGCGCCTCGTTGACGCTCTGACCAAACACGTAGCTGTCGGGCCTGGCAAAGTACACGTGCTCGAAGACGCAATGCGCGAGCGGCGCCGGCGCAAACGGCTTGATGGATCGCTCGCCGTTCGCCGACACGATAAACACCTCACCGGGCTCGATGTCGCGAACGTAGGTCGCGCCAATCAGATCGAGCGCACAGGTTTCCGAGCACACGACATACGCGTCGCCAAGACGGCCAAGCACCAGCGGCCGGAACCCATGGGGATCGCGAACGGCAATGAGCTTGTCCTTCGTTAGCAGGGCCAGCGAAAACGCCCCGCGCACCTGCGTAAGGGCTTCGACGATGGCTTCTTCCACCGTAGGCGCCTTCGATCGCGCGTACAGGTGCAGGATGACCTCGGTATCGGTGGTCGTCTGGAAGATGGCGCCATCGCGCACCATCTCTTCCTTCAGCTCGCTGGCGTTGACGAGATTTCCGTTGTGACAGGCGGCAATCTCACCGTGCGAGCAATCGATGACGATGGGCCCGGCGTTGCCGGGACGGCTCTCGCCGGCGGTCGAATAGCGCACATGGCCCACTGCCAGGCGTCCTGGGAGCGTGCGGAGCACGGTCTCGTTGAACGCCTCGTTGACGTAGGCCATGGCCCGCGAGACGTGCAGGCGCTCGCCGTCAGACGAGGCGATGCCGGCGCTCTCCTGCCCGCGATGCTGGAGGGCGTAAAGGCCGAGATAGGTCATGTTCGAGGCTTCGAAATGACCGTAGATCCCGAATACGCCGCATTCTTCTTTGAGCTCGTCCATTTTTTGCTTTGTCGTGGGGCCCCACCCCCACGACCTGTACCTTCGCGCCTTTGGCGCTCGGCGTAATTTGCAGCGACTTTCCGCTTAGTCAGTAGGAAAGTCGAACCCCCACCCCCACGACCTGTACCTCGCGGCTTTGCCGCTCGGCGTAATTTGTTACATCAATCCGCTCAGTGAACGATTACAAGGGACCCAGGCCCCATGACCTGTACCTGGCGGCTTCGCCGCTCGGCGCTGAACGGTCCGAACGACTCGAACGCCCCGAACGACCCGAACGGTCCGAACGATCTAAGCCACCGCGCGGCGGAAATAACTCTCCAGCGCCGTGCTCCAGATGGTTTCTGCTTCGTTCACGCCAACGTCGATCGTTGGCTGTCCGTCAACCGTCATTTGAATCCGGGAGCCACCGGTGATCCCGATCTCGCGGGCCGGCACCCCCACCTCGACCGCACGCGCCAGGAGCGTTGCCACCTGCCGCTTCTCAATAGATACCACGATCCGGGACGGACCCTCGCCAAACAATGCCGATATCAAAGCCCAGGCGCGATCTTGACCTGCCGCTGAACCGGCACGAGGCACAGCCAGATCGACAGTCAGTCCGATTCCTCCGGTGTCGAACGCGCATTCAGCCAGGGTCACCGCAAGGCCGCCGTCGGCACAGTCGTGGGCCGACCGAACGAGCCCGTCGCGTATGCCGTCAATGACAAGGCGTTGGACAGCGCGCTCCATGGCTAAGTCAACGGGCGCAGGTCGGCCGCGCACGAGCGAGTGGACGACTTTCAGGTACTCACTGCCGCCCAGCTCGACCGCCTCTGGTCCCAGCAGCACGATCGCCAAATCGGTCTCCGGAAACATCCGGCGGCACAGTAACCGATCGTCTTCGATGAGCCCCACGACGCCAATGACCGGCGTCGGATACACGGCGCGACCCTCGGTTTCGTTGTACAGGCTGACGTTGCCGCCGGTAATGGGAATCTCCAACGCCCGGCAGGCAGCGCTAATCCCATCGACCACTTGCGCAAACTGCCACATGATCTCGGGTCGCTCGGGATTTCCCGCGTTCAGACAGTTGGTCGCACCAATCGGTTCAGCCCCAGCACAGGCGACGTTACGTGCCGCCTCGGCCACGGCCAGCGCCGCGCCCTGAAACGGATCGAGATAGCAGGCGCGGCCGTTGCCGTCTACCGACAGCGCCAGCGCCCGACGGGTTCCCTTGACACGCACCACACCGGCGCCGGTGCCCGGCATGCCAATGGTGTTGGTCCGGACCATGTGATCGTACTGGCGGTACACCCATCGCTTGCTGGCAATGTTCGGCGAGCCCAACAAATTCTTGAACGCATCCGCCGGTGTGCCCGCGCTCTTGCAGTCAGCAAGATTGAGACGCTGGACGTCAGCCAGATACTCCGGCGGACGGGTCGGCCGTTCGTACACGGGCGCTTCGTCCGTCAGACATGTATTCGGAATTTCCGCGACCACCTGCCCGCGCTCTTTCACGCGCAGCAGACCATCACCGGTGACCGTCCCAATGTGGACGGCATGCAGATCCCACTTGTCGAAGATTCGCTCGACTTCCGGCTCTCGGCCGCGCCTGACCACGAGGAGCATCCGTTCCTGAGACTCCGACAGCATGATCTCGTAGGGCGTCATGCCGGTCTCGCGCTGTGGGACCTTGGTGACGTCAATTTCGACCCCGGTGCCCGCCCGCGATCCCATTTCGCACGTGGAGCACGTGAGGCCGGCCGCCCCCATGTCCTGAATGCCAACGAGCGCATCGCTGCGCATGACCTCGAGACACGCCTCGAGCAACAACTTTTCCATGAACGGATCGCCAACCTGCACAGCCGGGCGTTTCTCAGCGGCCTTCTCGTCGAACTCGGCCGAGGCCATCGTGGCCCCATGGATACCGTCGCGACCGGTTTTGGCGCCCACGTAGTACACGGAATTCCCAACCCCCGACGCCACGCCCTTGATGATGTCGCTGGCCTTCGCGGTGCCCAGGCAGAACACGTTGACGAGGGGATTTCCGGTATAAGGCTCCTCGAACACCACCTCTCCGCCGACGGTCGGGATGCCAATGCTGTTTCCGTAGCCGGCAATGCCCGCCACGACACCTTCCATGATTCGCCGCACGTCGGGCCGCTCGAGGGGTCCAAAGCGCAGCGAGTTCAGAAGCGCAATCGGTCTTGCGCCCATCGTGAAAATGTCGCGGATGATGCCCCCGACGCCCGTGGCCGCCCCCTGATATGGCTCGATAAACGAAGGGTGATTGTGCGACTCGATCTCTGAACACCGCGGCCAGACCGTCACCAATATCAACGGCTCCGGCATTTTCGCCCGGCCCCTGCAGCACCCGCTTCCCCGTCGTCGGCAGCCGACGAAGGTGCACGCGCGAGCTCTTGTAGCTGCAGTGCTCGGACCACATCACGGAGAAGATACCCAGCTCCGTCATGGTCGGCTCTCTCCCCAGCATCTGAACGATGCGGGCGTATTCGTCAGAGGAGAGACCGTGACGTTCGATGATGGCGGGGTCGAGCACCATAGATTCCAAGGTAAAGGCTTACGAAACAACCGGCTTCACTGACCTCCGTGGTAAAGAGCTCTTTCAGCAAGCTGCCAGAATCATTCTCCGAGAAATCTCAAGCCGATAATTCCGTCGATCACTCCAGCGATAAAGAGAACCGCCGACACCAGGGGCACGAGCGAGTCGGGGAGCGGGAGCACGCGAAACCAGTAGAGCGCCGCGAGCACGAGCATCACCACCGAAGAGGCCAACATGGCCTTGCCGACGACGGCCCGCGAGGCGCTGTTTTTAGGCATTTCTTAGTTGTCATGGGGCCCCACCCCCATGACCTGTGCCTCGCGGCTTTGCCGCTCGGCGTATTGCCCGACTGGGGTAACAGAAACTGTCATCATTTTCAGATTGCGCGTGGGGCCCCACCCCCACGCGCTGAAGACCGGCCGTTCGCGGCGTAGCACACTCACGGCCGGGTGTGACTGACTGCCTCAAGCGTCCCGTGCTTCAGCGTCTGCACGACGGACTCGAGGAGCACTCGCCCATCCGCGCTGCCGAGCGCCAACTCGCAGGCCCGTTCCGGATGCGGCATGAGCCCAACGATGTTGCGCCGCTCGCTGCAGAGACCGGCAATGCCATGGATCGATCCGTTGGGATTGGCGGCATCGGTCACCGCCCCTGTCGGATCGCAATAGCGAAACACGATCTGCCGATTTCGATTCAGCCGCTCGACCACATCCGGAGGCGCAAAATAGTTGCCTTCGCCATGCGCGATCGGCATGCGCAGCACCTGTCCGACCCGACAAGCCGCCGTGAAGGGCGTGTCGGTTTCCTCGACGCGAACGTTCACGTACTCGCAACGGAACTTGAGACCCGCGTTCCGAAGCATGGCGCCAGGCAGCAGCCCCGCTTCGAGCAGAATCTGGAACCCGTTGCACACGCCCAGCACCGGACCTCCCTGCTCCGCAAACGCGGTCACGGCGGGCATGATGGGCGAAAACCTGGCAATCGCACCGGTGCGCAGGTAATCGCCATGCGAAAACCCTCCCGGGAGAATCACGACGTCCGCGCCGCGGAGATCAGTGTCCTTGTGCCAGACGAATTCTGCATCCTGCCCAATCACATGCTTGACGGCATGGTAGGCATCGTGATCGCAGTTGGAACCGGGGAAGACGATGATTGCGAATTTCATTTATTTGGTTGCGGCGGGGCCCCACCCCCGCCGCCTGTACCTCGCGCTTTTAGCGCTCGGCATGGTCAGTTGCGACTATCCGCTCAGTCAGCACTAAGCCCTACTCGACTTCCCGATCCAGGTCGCGCTTTCAGCGCTCGGCGTTTTTCGTTACGATGACCCGCTCAGTGAATGATTCGTCAGGAGCCCCTTGGCTCGCCGAAGCCTTGGCGAAGGCGGCCACCCCCGCCGCCTGTACCTCGCGCTTTTAGCGCTCGGCACGGTTAGTTGCGACGATCCGCTCGGTCAGCACTAAGCCCTACTCGACTTCCCGATCCCGCTCGCGCTTTCAGCGCTCGGCGCTATGGAACCGGCTCTGCTCAATCAGCAACTTCCACCCGGTAACTTTCAATCACCGGGTTCGCGAGCAGCTTGTCGGCAACTTCCGACGCGAGCCGCCTGGCCTCGTCGCCGGTCGCTGCCCCAAGATCGAGCTCGAAATACTTGCCCTGCCGCACGTCCTGGACCGACTGGTAGCCGAGCGACTGCAGGGCATCGGCAATGGTCCGGCCTTGCGGATCGAAGACGGATGGCTTCAACGTCACGAAAACGCGTGCAAGCATATTTTTGTTCGCGCGGGGCCCCACCCCCGCGCGCTGTACCTCGCGCTTTGCCGCTCGGCGTCATTAGTTGCAACGATCCACTTAGTCAACAATCGCGGGGCCTTCTCCTCTTGGTCAGCACCGCGTGACGGCTGCGGTCGGGCCGACTGCCCTTCGACAAGCTCAGGGCACGGAATACCATCAGCGCCATCACCCATCGGCCCGTCCAACGAGACTGCTCTGCTGCTGAAACACTCGATCGAAAATCTCATCTACGTGGCGCAGCTGGACCTTCAGATCGAACGCGTCGTTGATTTCTTTCTGGGTCAACACGCGCATCACGTCCGCATCGGCCAGCAACAGTTGTTTGAAATCCCGGCCCTCCTCGTGCGATCGCATGGCGTTGCGCTGGACCCATTCGTAGGCCTGCTCGCGCGACACGCCCTTACGCGCCAGCTCGAGCAGCACGGTGCCAGAGAACACGACGCCACGAGATAGCTCCAGGTTCGCGCGCATCCGGTCGGGATGCACGACCATGCCCGCCACAATCCGCGTGAACCGGCGAAGCATGTGATCGAGGGCGATGAAGCTGTCCGGCAGAATCACACGCTCCACCGACGAATGCGAGATGTCGCGCTCGTGCCACAGGGCAACATTCTCGAAGGCAGCCACGCAATTGGCGCGCAGCAGCCTCGCCAGCCCGGTAATCTGCTCGCAGCCTATCGGGTTGCGCTTGTGGGGCATCGCCGAGGATCCCTTCTGCCCTCTGGCAAACGGCTCCTCGACCTCCCCAATTTCGGTTTTCTGCAGGCCCCGGATTTCCAGCGCGCATTTTTCCAGTGACGCGCCCGTGATGGCAATGGCGCTCATCAATTCGGCATGACGATCGCGCTGTATGACCTGCGACGACACAGGAGCCGGCTCGAGGCCAAGCATTCGGCACACGCGCGCCTCGATCGACGGCGCGAGGTGCGCGAACGTCCCCACAGCCCCGGAAATCTTGCCGACCGCAATCGCCGCCCGCGCGCGCTGAATCCTTGCCGCGTCTCGCTTGAGCTCCGCGTACCAGATGGCCAGCTTGAGGCCGAACGTCATCGGCTCGGCATGGACACCATGCGTTCTGCCGATCATTGGCGTCGCGCGGTGCTCCTCGGCGCGCTTGCGCACGGCCTCGGTGAGCGCATCCAAATCTTTCAGGATGAGATCGCAGGCATCGCGCATCTGAATCGCCTGCGCGGTGTCGATGACATCCGACGAGGTGAGGCCGAAATGAAGCCATCGGGCCTCCGGCCCGACGTGCTCGGCCACGACCGTCGTAAACGCAATGACGTCGTGCTGAACCGTCCGCTCGATTTCGTTGATGCGGTCGACGTCGAAGGCGCCGCGTTCGCGGATGGCTTTCGCGGCTTCCCGCGGAATGATACCCGCCTCCGCCATGGCTTCGGCGGCCGCTATCTCAACCTGCAGCCACGTCTCGAATCGCTTGTGGTCGCTCCAGAGGCGACCCATGTCGGGATGGGTGTAGCGAGGGATCATCAGTCCAAATTCAGCTTCTCACGTCCGATCTGCAGTCCGTTCACCTGCCCCAGCACGGTGGCTGCCAGGGCGCCGTTCGAAAACAGATCTTTGGCAACCCGCAGCACATCGTCTGTGGTCACGCGCTCGATGCCGTCCAGCGTCTCGTCCAACCCGAACTGACGCTCGAAGTAGATTTCCTGCCGAGCCAGATGAGACATGCGACTGGATGTGTTCTCCAGGCTCAGCATGAGGCTGCCCTTGAGATGATCCTTGGCACGTCGGAGCTCCGAGTCGGCGGTCGGTGCCAACTTGATCTGGCGGAGTTCGACAATCATCAGATCGATCACCTCGCTGACCGCGTCGTTGGCGCACCCTGCATAAATGGTCAAGTTGCCGGCATCGCGATAGGCGCTGAGACCGCTGAACACCGAGTACGCCAGCCCGCGCTTTTCGCGGATGTTTTGAAAGAGTCGCGAGCTCATCGACCCGCCCAGCATGGTGTTGAGCACGTAGCTGGAATATCGATCGTCGTGATTCTGCGGGTAGCTGCTCGCGCCCACGCAGATGTGGCTCTGCTCGAGGTCCTTGTTGCGGACAATCACCTGCGGCACGACCGTTGGCGGCGTATCGGGCGGCCGCGATGCGCTCGATGGCATCGACTGGAATGCCGACAGGATCAGCTCCCGTACCCGCGCATGATCGATGTTGCCAGCGGCCGACACGATGATGTTGCCGGCTGTATAGGCCGACTCGAAATATTCTCGCAGGCTCTGCTGCGTGAACGCCTCAACCGTCTCGCGCGAGCCCAGGATTGGACGACCCAGCGGATGTCCTTCCCAGAAGCTCTGCGTGAACATCTCGTGGACGAGATCGTCGGGCGTATCCTCGACCATCTTGATCTCTTCGAGCACGACCTTCTTCTCGCGCTCGATGTCCACTTGCTGAAACGCCGGGTGCATCACGATGTCCGACAGGATGTCCACGGCGAGAGGCAGATGCTGATCGAGCACCTTGACGTAGTAGCTCGCGTACTCCTTGGCTGTAAACGCGTCGAGCTGGCCGCCAATCGAGTCGATCGCTTGTGCGATGTCTTCGGCACTGCGCGACGGCGTGCCCTTGAACAGCATGTGCTCGACAAAGTGCGCGATGCCGCTCTGAGCATTCGACTCGTCGCGCGATCCGCGCGTCAGCCAGACACCCAGGCTCACCGACCGCACCTGTCCCATCGTCTCGGTAAGGAGACGAAGACCGTTGTCCAAAGTCTCGCGCACAATCATGGGGTTACTGGACTGGCTCCACGAACCGGGTCGCCACTTGCCAACGCGTCACGGTGCTCCGACGACGAATCGGACCAGACTGTTGAGAAAGAAGGACGCTAAGAGAGATCGAGATCATACCATGCGACACGCGGGCGTGCCAGCCGAAGGCCGGCTTGATCTGGCTCGCATGCTACAATCTTGTCTGTCCCCGCACGTCAGCGCCGCGAGCTTCTCGCCACTCTTTTTCGAGGAGACCGTTCACCAGCCGTGACCAGATCTGAACTCCCAGCCATCGGGCCGGATGTCGCAGATATGGACCTCGCAGAGCTCGAGGCGGCGCTCGTCGCACGCGGCAGCGAGCCGTTTCGCGCGCGACAAATCTACCGCTGGATTTACGCGCGCGGCGTCTACGAGTTCGACGAGATGACCGATCTCTCGCAGACCCTGCGTGCGCAGCTGGCCGCGGATTTCCGCATCACGACGCCAACGATCAGCCGACGCGACGTCTCCGCCGACGGGACGACCAAGTTCCTGCTCACGCTCGAAGACGGCCTCGAAATTGAGTCTGTCTTCATTCCCGACACGCCGTCCAATACGTTCTGCATCTCGACGCAGGTTGGCTGCGCGATGAAGTGCGGCTTTTGTCTGACGGGCAAAATGGGGCTGGTGCGAAACCTGACGGCCGGAGAAATTGCGGGTCAGGTCCGCGTGCTCGCGGGCGAGACGGGACTGCGCGACAAACGTTTCAACATCGTGCTGATGGGCATGGGCGAGCCGCTGCACAACTACGATCAGACGATGAAGGCGCTTCGCATGCTCGGCGACCCGCATGGGTTGGCGGTCTCGCCGCGCCGAATCACATTGTCAACCGTGGGCGTCGTTCCAGCCCTCGACCGGCTGGCGCAAGAACCGCTGCTGCCAAACCTGGCCATCTCGCTTCACGCCACGACGGAAGGCCAGCGCGATTTTCTGGTGCCGGTCAACCGCAAGTACGGCCTCGAAGACATTCTCGAGGCCTGCCGCCGGTTTCCGCTGAAGCATCGCAGCCGCATCACGTTCGAGTACGTGATGCTCCGCGGGATCAACACATCGGAGCAGGATGCGCGACAGCTCGTCCGACTGATGCACGGCATCCGCTGCAAAATCAACCTCATCCCGCTGAACGAAGCGCCAGGCATCCCGTTCGAACGACCCACCGATGCGGAGATCGACGCCTTTGCGAGCATCCTTGCGGACCACCATCTGACAGTCTCGGTCAGAAAGAGCCGTGGACGCGACATTCGCGCCGCCTGCGGCCAGCTCATCGTGGAAGGGCTTCGGAGATCGCCTGCACAAGTGCTGGCTGACAAGATGGGGTAGGAAATTGCGATCAACGCTCGGATCCGCGGCACTAGCGGGTCCGGTTCAGCACGGCGGGAATCGGATGACGCGATGCATCGCCGTGAAGTCTGATCTGCGGCGATCCCTGCGAGTCGGCGCGATGGCGAGGATGGCCTGAGACGCCAGTCAACCTCTCCTACCATCGGGTCACCAAACGCGGTCACTCGCACATCCACCCACTCGTTTCGCTTGCGACCCGGCGGGATTCGGACCTTCAGGTAGTTGTCTGTCACCACCATCGACCCGTCGTCTATCGTGAGGCTGGGGCGGACCGTGTGCACCTGTGATCGTCTGAAGCGCTCGGTCAGTGTCGATCCAACTTGACGCACCTGGCGCGCACGGTCGCGCACGGCGGTCCCCGACACCTTCTGCGGCAAGACGGCGGCCGCCGTCCCCGGGCGATCCGAATACGGGAACACGTGAAGATGTGTCAGCGGCGAGCCTGTGAGGTAATCGAGCAGCAGCTCGGCATCGTGTTCTGATTCGCCCGGGAACCCCACGATCACGTCCGAGCCGATCGCGGCATCCGGCAGCTTCTCTCGAATTCCATCAACCAGGCTGGCATATGCCCGCAGCGTGTAGGGCCGGCGCATGGCCGCCAGAACCCGGTCGCTCGCGTGCTGGAGCGGAAGATGGAAATGTGCGGCAAACCGGCCTGACCGCCAGACGAGATCGACGAGGTCGCTCGTGCAATCCATTGGCTCGAGCGAGCTGATCCGGAAACGGGTGTCGCTCGGGTGTGCATCGAGGCTCCGTAACAACCCGACCAGGTTTTCCTGTCCGGCCAGGTCACGTCCGTACGACCCGAGATGCACACCCGTGATGGCAATCTCTTTGAAACCTGCGCCAACCACGCGATCGACCTCGTGCATCACCGCCTCGAGCGGCCGACTGCGTCCCGTGCCACGAGTTGTCGGAATGATGCAGTACGAGCAGGGTTCGTCGCAGCCAGTCTGAACACGCAGTGTGTAGGCCGTGCGACCAGCCAGGCCGGGCTCGATGACCGCCCCGCACGCGCCCTCTCCCGCGCCGAATCGGTCGGCGGTCGTAACTTGGGATTCGGGATTCGGGACTCGGGGTTCGTTGCCCGACACAATGCTCAAAACAAGCGATCCCACATCCTCTTTCTGCTGATTCGCAACGATGCGGACGACGCCAGGGAGAGCGGCGAGATCCTGCGGTTGGCGTGTTGCGTAACAGCCGGTCACGACAACTCGCGCGCTGGGATTCTGTCGCGCGATACGCCGGATCGTCTGTCGCGCGCCCTGATCGGCGGTCGCCGTCACCGAACAGGTGTTGACGACCACGACATCGGCGCAGTCGACGTCGGAAGGGATCCCACCAGCTGCCAGCAGCTCTTCCTCAACCTCCAGCGAATCGGCCTGGTTCACCCGACAGCCGAAGGTGATGATGGAGTACTTCATGAAAGTGGTCTGCTTTTGCCATCGCGGGGCTGGCAGGCCTAAAGGCCTGCGCTACGTACTGGACTGAAGGCCTGCGCTACGTCGGTCCTTCAACCTCGCGCGCCGCTTTCTCTACACCATCCGCGAGCTTCTTCTTGTAATTCGCCAGCCTGCTTGAAAGCTCTGAATCGGAAAGCGCCAGGATTTGGGCCGCGAGCACACCGGCATTCGTTGCGCCTGGCTTCCCAATCGATACGGTGGCGACGGGAACACCAGGCGGCATCTGCACGGTGGACAGCAGCGCGTCCAGCCCTTTCAGCGCGGATGAATCAATCGGCACCCCAATGACGGGCAGGGTCGTATGTGCCGCCACGACGCCAGCCAGGTGCGCGGCAGCCCCAGCACCCACAATAAAGACCCGAACGCCTCGTTCCGGCGCCTCGCGAATCAGGCCGCTGCACTCGTTCGGGCGACCGATGTGCGGACGCAACCGTCATCTGCGAGGAAATACCAAGCTCCTTGAGGATGTCGAGTGCTCCCTGCATGACCGGCGCATCGGAGGCCGAACCCATCAGGATGAGAACCTGAATGTTCGTGGTCATCGGGATTCAGGACCCCATTACCGTTTTGTAACGGGGTCAGACCCCATCACTGCCTTGAACGCAATGTCGTGGCGCATGTGAAGGCCGTCAAACGAAATACGTCGGGCGGCATCGTACGCCACATCGATGGCCTGCTTGTAGTCGATTCCGGAGCCGACGAGGGTAAGGACACGACCACCGGCGGTCACAAGTTGTCCTTCCCGTCGGGCGGTTCCGGAATGGAAAACCTGCACGTCCCGGAGGCTTTCAACCTCGTCGAGTCCGGAGATGCTCATGCCGGTGCGATACGATCCCGGATAGCCACCAGAGGCGAGCACGACGCCCACGCATGGTTCAGGCCGCACCGTGGCATCCACGCGATCCAGAGCACCCAGAGATGAAGCCACCAACAGGGGAAGAAGGTCGCTCTGCAGCATGGGCAACACGACCTGCGTTTCGGGATCGCCGAATCGCACGTTGAATTCAATCACCTTGGGGCCGGCGCTCGTCAGCATCAAGCCGACGTAGATGACTCCGCGAAACTCGCGACCCTCGGCCCGCATGCCATCAATGACCGGCATGACGATCTCGGACATGACCCGGGCCTGCATGGCAGCGTCGACCAGAGGGCTCGGCGCGTACGCGCCCATGCCGCCTGTGTTCGGTCCTTCGTCGCCATCGTACGCACGCTTGTGATCTTCCGCCGATCCGACGGGCACTGCCCGTCGGCCGTCCGTGATGACAAAGAACGATGCCTCGCGCCCCTCCAGACATTCCTCGATGACGAGACGACTGCCGGCGTCGCCAAAGCAGCGATCGACCATCATCTCGCGGACCGCCCGCTCAGCCGCGTGGCGGTCAGGGGCAATCGTGACCCCCTTGCCCGCCGCGAGGCCATCGGCCTTCAGGACGACCGGGAACTGGAACTCACCGCTCGAGAGGGTCGCAAGCGCCTCCTCGGCGCTCTCACACGCGCGGTATCGGGCCGTGGGCACCTTGTGGCGCGCCATGAAATCCTTGGCGAAGACCTTGCTCGACTCGAGCTCCGCAGCGGCCTGCGTGGGGCCAAACACGGCCAGGCGCTCCGCCAGAAACGCGTCCACGACCCCCCGGCTCAGGGGCAGCTCCGGCCCCACCACGGTCAGGTCCACCTGCTCAGCCTGGGCGAGTGCGAGGGCCTGGGCGGGGTCCTCGAGATTGAGGGGCACACACCTGGCGAGCTGGGAAATGCCCGCGTTCCCAGGTGCGCAGACAATCTCGCCGACGTCACGCTCGGAGGCCAGCTTCCACACCAGGGCGTGCTCGCGGCCACCTCCCCCCAACACCAGGAGCTTCATACGAATTGTCGTAAACGACTGGAAGGTAAATAGTTAGTGTAAAACAGCCGAACGGGCGCCAAGGGCCAGAGCGTCCCAGGGGCGTTCGTTGACGCGGGGCGGCTTTGTGCCTAGAATCCGCGTCTCGTCCCCGATAAGCGTAACACACGCTTCAGTCGTATTAGGGCTTAGCCGAGGACTGTTTGGGGGACCGCCGAGGGGGGTGTATCACAAGGTGGCCGAGGTCAAGATTCAGGACGGTGAGTCGATTGAAAGCGCTCTCCGCCGCTTCAAGCGGAAAGTGCAGCAAGAAGACATCATCAAGGACATCAAGAAGCATTCGTTTTACCTGAAACCCGGGGACAAGCGTCGGGCGAAACAGGCGCTTGCGCGAAAGCGCAATCGGAAGAAGATGCGGCGCGACTCCGAGTGATGGTTCGTACAAGGGGCTGACCAATGGAGTTCCAAGACAAAAGCCTGACGTGCGTGGATTGTGGAACGGAATTCACCTGGACGGCCGGCGAGCAACTGTTCTTCGCGGACAAGAACTTCAAGAACGAGCCGAAGCGGTGCAAGAGCTGCAAGGCGAAGCGTGCTGCCCGGCCAGCCGGTCCGATCGTTCGAGAACGGGTCGAAACCACCACCAACTGCTCAGCTTGCGGGAAGGAAACAACGGTGCCGTTCAAGCCCACGCAGGGGCGACCGGTCTTCTGCAAGGAGTGCTTCCAGCAGCGGAAATTTGCTGGGGCCGGCGGGGCCTAGTCTAAGCAACCCTCCGGGCTACGCCCGGTGGGACCGTCGCGTTCAGTCACAGAGGGGCGCCCGAAAGGCGCCCCTTTTTTTGGGGCGAGCGCGTTGACGCCTCCCCCCTTTGGCGTTTAAGATGACGGGCTTTGCTGCCGGATCCGGGAGATTCGGCACCCGCTGCGACAACCAGGCCCTAGAGGAGAAGACCGGCGATGGAGATCAACGAACGAACCTCCGGCGACATCATGATTCTGGACCTCAAGGGCCGCATGACACTGGGCGAAGGGGACGAGCTTCTGAAGGACAAAATCAACAGTCTCCTGCTCCAGGGCTACAAGAAACTCGTGCTGAACCTCGAGCACGTCCCCTACATCGACAGCGCGGGGCTCGGTGAAATCGTCCGCACGTACACCACCGTCAGCCGTCAGGGAGGCAGCCTCAAGCTGCTCCACTTGACGAAGCGTATCGAGGACTTGCTGTCGATTACGAAGTTGCTGACCGTCTTCGAGACCTTCGACACCGAGAGCGAAGTCGTGAAGAGTTTCAACTCGGCAAGCGCTTAGTCAGCTAAAGCTCTCACCATCAGCAGCCTGTTTCACGCCCTTCGGCCGAGTCAGTGGACGAAGAATCTCATCATCTTCGCCGCGCTGATCTTCGGCCAACGTCTGTTCGTGCCATGGCGACGTTGCGCACGCTTGGGACGTTCTTCGCTTTTTGTGCGCTTTCGAGCGCCATCTACCTCGTCAACGACGTCATCGATCGGGATCAGGACCGCCGACATCCGGTGAAGCGCACGCGGCCCGTGGCGTCGGGCGCCCTTAGCGTGCGCGCGGCCCTTGTCGCGGCCGCTGTGCTCGCAGCGCTGGCCCTGGGATGGTCGTTCTGGGTGTCCAGCCGCCTCGGCCTGATCGGTCTGACGTATGTCGTCCTGCTCACGCTCTATTCCCTCGTGCTGAAGCACATCGTGATTCTGGATGTGCTGACGATTGCGATGGGGTTCGAGCTGCGCGCCGTGGCGGGAGGTGTCGCAGCCGACGTGCCGGTCAGTCAGTGGCTGCTGGTGTGCACGATCCTGCTGGCGTTGTTCCTCGCGCTCAGCAAACGCCGCCACGAGCTCGTGCTCCTTGCCGAGGATGCAGCGGGACATCGCCCGATCCTCGGGGAATACAGCCCGTACCTCCTCGATCAAATGATTGGGATTGTGACCGCCACGACCTTGATGAGTTACATCCTCTATACCATCGACGCCGGTACGGCTGCACGTCTCGGCACCCGGTGGCTCGAGCTGACAATCCCGTTCCCGCTCTACGGGATCTTCCGCTACCTCTATCTGGTGCATCAGAAAGGAGGCGGGTCCCCTTCAGATCTGTTCCTCACCGATCGCCCATTGCTGGCATGCGTGGCAGTCTGGGCGATCACAGTCGTCCTGCTGATTTATCCGTAGATCGTTCGAATCGTTCGGATCGTTCGGAGTCGTTCGGGTCGTTCAGGACTCGTTCGGATCGTTCGGCCCTGCAATCCTGCAATTCTGCAATACAATGGCCGAGTATGCGGAAACCGGTCGTGGCCGTTCTGAGGACCCGTCCCGAAACCGTCCTCGAGGACTACCACACGCTGATGAACCTGGCCGGGTACCAGGACGTCATTGCCAAGGACGTGGACACCGCCCTCAAGATCAACATCTCGTGGCACTTCTTCTTTCCAGGCAGCTCGATCCACGCCGTGGCAGCTCGATGGGGTCGTCCGGGCAATGAAACGGGACGGATATCGTCCTGACCTGATCCACGGCTGCCACAATCGCACGGTCGTCATTGACGCCCATCTGGGCGAGCGCGAAAACAAGCAGCTGCCGGTCGTCGAGTCGCACGGCCTGCGGAACATCCACATTTATGAAACCGAAGAGTGGATGGACGTGCGGGAGGCGGTCGGGGATCTGACCCGGAAATTCCTCTGTTTGAATGATGTCTATCCCGCTGGTTTCATGATCCCGCGGCGGTTCGTGGGCGAGAACATCATCCACCTGCCCACAGTGAAGACGCACGTGTTTACGACGATGACGGGGGCGATGAAGAACGCCTTCGGCGGCCTGCTCAACGAGAAGCGGCACTGGACACATCCGGTCATACACGAAACGCTCGTCGATCTGCTGATGATTCAGAAAAAGATCCACCGCGGGATCTTTGCCGTCATGGACGGGACGTTTGCCGGCGACGGTCCAGGACCACGCTGCATGATCCCTCACGTCAAGAACGTGATTCTGGCGAGCGCCGATCAGGTGGCGATCGACGCGGTGGCGGCAAAGCTGATGGGGATGGACCCGCTGTCGATCAAGTTCATCCGTCTGGCACACGATCTCGGATTGGGCTGCGGTGACCCGCGTGATATCGAGGTTGTCGGAGACACGTCGGCGGCCAACGAGAATTGGCAGTTCGTGGGACCGTTCCGCAAGATGACGTTCGCGGCACGCATGCAGCACAAGATCTATTGGGGGCCTTGGCGCAAGCCAGTCGAATGGTCCCTGAAGACCGTGCTGGCACCCTGGGCTTACATTGCCAGCGTCGTCTATCACGACAGTTTCTGGTATCCGATGAAGGCCAAGTCGTTGATGCGGGAAGCGCTCGAAAGCCCCTGGGGACGGCTCTTCCGCAACTGGGAGCGAGTAGTTCCAGACGCGCGCGGCTATCCTGTCGTGAGCGGCCCTGTCGCGGAAGTGCGCCGGACCGGGTTCAAAGCGCTGGTCCGATCGTTGGGCATTCTCGGCACGTGTCTGAAAGAGGCACCTGAATTCGCGATGCGAAGACGGAGAGCGGCACAGTGAGCGCCACAGCAAACAACCACAGAGACGAGCACGGAGAAATGCGAACTCTGTGGCCTCTGTGTTCTCCGTGGTAAGAATTTTGTTTTTCTATGGCTGAATTCAACATCCGCACCGATGCCGTCGACGTCGAGCAGATCATGCGCCAGATTCGGGCGCGCATTCGCGAAAAGCGCGGCGTGGATTACACCGAAGAGCAGATTCAGGAGCTCGCATCGGTCAAGCTCGAGAAATTCCTCGACCCCAAGGGCATCCGTTCCGACCTGGTCGAGCAGTTTCGACGCCAGCGAAGTGGCGGACCGCCGCCCCCCACTTACGCCTTTGAAGAGAACACCCTCTTCGACTCGAGCCGCGCGCCGGTTCGGCTGATTCGCCGGCTGCTGAAACCCATCCTGAAGCTGTTTTTCAACCCGACAACGCTGACCGACGTCCTCCACCGCCAGGCGAAGATCAACGAGATCTACCTGCAGCGAACCGACAACCGCGACGAGCTGGACGCGCTCTATTACGAGGTGATTCACAATCTCGTTCTGGAAACCACTCGCCTGGGGATCGAGGTCAAGAACCTGAAAATGCGCGTGGAGTCGCTGTCGAGCCGCCTCGATTTCGATGAACGACGCGCCCGGGCACTCGAAGGGGTGGTCCAGTATCGACCGGGGGCCGCGACACCGCGAGAGCGCGTTCGTGCGCAGTCCAACCTCCAGATTGCCACCGCGGGTCCACAACCTGTCGCCGGTCAGGCACCGGCGCCCTCGGGAGACGCGAATCAGCCGGAAACCGCGCCCCGCCGGCGGCGCAGGAGGAGACGCGGACGGCGAGGTCGCGGAGCCACGCCAATCGCCGCTGTTCAGGCGGCCTCACCGCCGGGCAGTGCTGAGCCCCGTGCGCTCGAAGAGAGCGACTCGCCGGTTTTGACGCTGCCACGGACGATTCCACGCCAGATTCGGAGCCCGAAGGCTCGGATGGTGGCCCGTTTCCCACCGACCAGTGAAGCTTGCGGTCGTCGTGCAGCGCTACGGCGCGAACATCAACGGCGGCGCCGAACTTCACGCGCGCTACATTGCCGAACATCTGGCTCGCCACGCCGACGTCGAGGTCATGACGACCTGCGCCGTGGACTATGTCACCTGGCGGAACGAGCTGCCTCGGGGGCGCGACGAGGTTCACGGGCTGACGGTGCATCGATTCCCGGTCGAGCGCGAACGGAACGTGAAGCTGTTCGCACGGCGATCCACGCAGGTCTTCGAACAGCCGCATTCACAGGATGACGAGCTGGCCTGGCTGGACAGTGAAGGTCCGGCGAGCCGGGCGCTGGTGAAGCACCTGCGCTCGATGCGGGATGCCTACGATTTCTTTCTGTTCTTCAGCTACCGCTACTATCACTCGTTCCATGGCATTCACGCGGTCGGTTCACGTGCCCTGCTCGTCCCGACGGCCGAGCGGGACGAAGTCATCGGGTTGTCGCTCTTCGGACCGGTGTTCCGCGGCGTGCGTGCGCTCATGTACAACAGCCCGGAAGAGCGCGCGATGATTACGGCGGCCACGAGCAACGACGAGGTGCCAGGTGTGGTGGTGGGGATTGGCTCGGATGTACCGCCACGACCCGACCCGATGCGCTTCCGGGCCAAGTATGGCATCAACGGACGATTCGCCATTTACGTGGGCAGAATTGACGAAAACAAAGGGTGCCGTGAGCTGTTTGAATTCTTTTTGCGTTATACGAGAGCGCGTCGCGCAGCCTTGACGCTGGTGCTGATTGGACATGCGGTTCTCGAGGTACCGAAGGACCCGCGGATCCGGCATCTCGGATTTTTGTCTGATGAAGACAAGTTCGATGCGATTGCTGCCGCTGAGGTGCTGATCATGCCCTGGTACTACGAAAGCCTGTCGATGGTGGCGCTCGAGGCCTGGGCGCTGGGACGTCCGGTCCTTGCAAACGGACGCTGCGAGGTCCTCAAGGGGCAGTGCATCCGAAGCAACGCCGGGCTCTTTTACGAGACGTACGAGGAATTCGGGGAGGCGCTCGCGGTCGATTGCCGAAAATGCGTTGCTTGCCGAAGCGCTCGGCATGAACGGTCGCGTGTTCTACCGTCGGCACTACGACTGGCCGGTGATCGAGCGGAAGTACCTCACGATGCTCGAAGCGCTGAAGGCTGAAGATGTGGCCGGTGTACGCCCGCGCGAGGTCACGCCCTTGCCAGGGTGGTTGGCGCGCCGCCGTCGCGTGCTGCCGCCAGCCAAGGACATCCTGGCGCAAATCCCCAATGGACCTGTACTGAGCTGAACATTTAGCGATTAGTGAGTTGTGATTAGTGAATCGATGGTGATTTGGTGAGTTGTGATTGGTGATTTATTAGCGACTGGTGATCTGTGATTTGAGACTGCCCGGTCTGGAAAATCGCGGATCGCCACTCGTAAATCACCAACGATTCACAATTCACAGATCTGAAATCAACAAATGCCTTTCAAGGTTCATCAGGTGCTCGCGACCCTCGGCTATGGTGATGCCATCGGTCACGAGGTGATTGGCATCCAGCGCGTGCTGCGGGGCGCCGGATTCGAGTCGGATATTTTCGTGCAGACGGCCGATCCACGGCTCGAGTCCCTGACGCGCGACTACCGCGAGCTGACGAGCGCCAGCAGACCCGACAACATCCTGATTCACCACTTTTCTATCGGCTCACGGGCGTCGCGTATCGCGTACGCGCTGCCGGATCGCATGATTCTCGTGTATCACAACATTACGCCGCCGCAGTACTTCGTGGATGTGCACAAACTGCTGGTCGAGCTGTGTTTCAAGGGGCTTCGCGAGCTGAAGGCGTATCCCGCGCGATGCGATCTTGCGCTGGGCGATTCCGAGTTCAACCGTCAGGAGCTCGAGGCGCTGGGATTTGCGCCCACCGGTGTTCTGCCAGTCGTGCCCAACTTCAGTCACCTCGAGCACGAGCCCGATCGACTCCTGGCCAGCCAGTTCGACGATGACTGGACGAACCTTCTTTTTGTGGGACGGGTCATTCCCAACAAGCGGTTCGAGAATCTCATCCGAATCTTTGACGTCTACAAGCGCGAGTTCAACCCACGCTCACGGCTTTTGCTCGTCGGCTCCTACGGAGGCTTCGAGCGGTATCTGTCGATGCTGCAGCAGCTCGTGGCTGCGCTGAACACGCCCGACGTCCACTTTACCGGGCACGTCTCGGACGAGGAATTGGTTGCGTTCTACGAGATTGCGGACGTGTTTCTTTGCGCGAGCGAGCACGAAGGATTCTGCGTACCCCTGCTCGAGGCGTTTCACCTGCAGGTGCCCGTGGTGGCGTATGCCGCCACCGCGGTGCCGGCCACGATGGACGGCGGAGGCGTGTTGTATTCTGATCGCGCCCCGGCCCGGGTTGCGGCTCTGGTCGACGCGGTGCTGTCGGACGCCAGCGTTTACGACGCGGTGATCAGCAGCCAGGACGCAGCGCTCGCACGGATGAAGGCCAGGGACTTTGCAGGCATTCTCCTGTCGGCGGTGGAACAGACCGCTCGGGCGCCACGGCGAGAGCCGCCGCGCGTGACGTTTGATTTCTGGGACCAGATGCGAATGGCGGAGCAGATGGACGAGCTGCGTCAGCTCAGGCCCGCGGCCTATCGAGGCGCTGCCGCTCGCGCCAGACGATCCGCGGGCAACGACCGGCGTCCGGCAGTCGGATTTTGCGACGTAGATATGCCACGAACACACCCTGGAAGTTTCATCGCAAAGGGCGCTGCGTGAAGCCTTTTCGTGGGGGAACGGCCACGAATACGGTGGGGGGCGTTTGATCATCAACCAATGGGTCCCGGCGGCGCATCGGGGGGACGCGATTGGGGACAGCGCCCGGCGCGTCCGCGATCTGCTTCGTGAGGCGGGCCATCAGTCCGAGCTCTTTGCAATGACGATGGATGATGACCTGCGAGATGATGTGCGGCCGTTTCGAGAGCCGGCTGCGCGAGACGGCGACCTCACGATTTTCCACTACGCGCTACCCTCGCCCATGACGGAAGAGTTCGGCCGCCTGCCACACGGCCGCATACTCCAGTACCACAACGTGACGCCCGCTCGGTTCTTTGCGCCATATGACCCGGCCCTTTTTCGACTCGCGGTTCTAGGCCGTCAGGAACTGGCCACGCTCGTCGGCCGCGTGGATCTTGCACTTGGCGATTCCGAGTACAACCGTCGCGAGCTGGAGGAGCTCGGATTTGGCAACACCGCTGTCATGCCAATTGCCGTCAACACGGCACGGCTCACCGCAGCCGATCCGGTCCCCGCGCTGGACGACATCTTGGACGATGGGCTCGCGAACTTCTTGTTCGTCGGGCGTATGGCCCCCAACAAGCGGATTGAGGATCACATCAAGCTTGCAGAGCACTACAAGCGCTATGTTGATGCGTACTATCGATTCATTTTCGTCGGCCGTTTTGATGCCGTGCCGCGGTACTACGCGACGATTCGAGCACTGCTGGTGGAGTACGACGTGCCACCCGAGCGCTTCCTGTTCGTGGGGGCTGTTCCCGATGCCGAGCTGGCCGCGTACTATCGGTCTGCCAGCGTGTACATCTCGTTGAGCGAGCACGAAGGCTTTTGCGTGCCGCTCGTCGAAGCCATGGCCATGGACGTGCCTGTGCTGGCCTACGCGGCCGGCGCCGTCCCGGACACGCTTGCTGGAGCAGGCGTGCAGTTTTCGCCGAAAGATCTGGAGAGAGCCGCCGAGCTGCTTGGTGTGCTGACATTCGATGACGCCGTGCGCGATCCGATCCTGGACGGCCAGCGGCGCCGACTCGCAGACTTTGGTGATTCGGTCATTCAGCAGCGGCTCGAGGGTATCGTGCGTAGCGCGGCGTCGTAGTTGCCCATCGTTAGCAGGCCTAAAGGCTGCGCTACGACGGCGGGGGACATTCGTGCCGGTCCTGCTCTTTGGACCCGGCTTCAGGCGGGCCTATAAAGCAAGGCCCGCCCTGCGAAATGGAGTGTGCATCGCTTGTATGCTTACGATTCTCGTAAAAATGGGGTCTGACCCCATTTGAAGCTCGCGTTCATCGTCCAGCGCTACGGGACCGAGATTCTCGGTGGGGCCGAGTACGCGTGCCGGCTGCTCGCGGAGCACCTCGTGCAGCGCCACGACATCGAGGTGCTGACGACGTGCGCGCAAGATTACATCACCTGGAAGAACGAATACCCGGAAGGACACGACCGGATTCGTGGCGTGACCGTCCGCAGGTTTGCCAACGCGCACACGCGCGATATTGCCGCGTTCGACCGCTACTCCGACTGGATCTTCCACCACTCCCACGACCGCACCGATGAGATGGAGTGGCTCAAGCAACAGGGTCCCTGGTCTCCAGCGCTCATCGAGTACCTGAACCGGCATCATCGCCACTACGACGCGCTGGTGTTCTTCACATATTTGTACGCACCGACCGTGCTCGGCCTCTCGATCGACCCGGCCAGGAGCATCCTGGTTCCGGCGGCGCACGACGAACCACCCATTCATCTGGGAATCTTCCGCGAGATGTTCAGCCTTCCGGCGGGTATCGCGTACTACACCGAGGTCGAACGGAAGTTCCTGACGACCCATTTTTCGATTCGGTCCCTCGCCGAAGAAACGATCGGATGCGGCGTGGACCTGCCGCAACAGTCCGGCCATCACGTTGAAGAACGCGTGGTCCTCGAAGGACAAGAAGACGCCGCACCCGATGGAGAACCACCGGCACCTTCGCGCGCGCCGTCTCACCTGTCGGCCAAAGGGGCCCAGTTCCGGCGCCGCCACCGGCTCCACGGGCCATTTGCGCTTTACGGTGGTCGAATCGATCCGGGTAAGGGCTGCGAAGAGCTGATCGAATACTTCAGCGCCTACGTCAACGCCGGCGGCGACGCGTCGCTGGTGCTGATGGGCGTGAAGCTGATGCCGCTTCCCGAAGAGCCATTCATTCGGTTTGCGGGCCTGCTGTCAGAGCGGGAACGACTCCAGGCACTGGAAGCGGCGACGGTTGTCGTCGTTCCCTCGCCGTACGAAAGCCTGTCGCTCTTGGCGCTCGAGGCCTTCTCGGTGGGCACGCCGGTTCTGGCCAATGCCCGCAGCGCGGTCCTTGTCGACCATTGTCTGCGAAGCAACGCCGGTCTCTTTTACGCCGACCGTGACGAGTTCGTGGAGTGCCTGAACCTGCTCCTTGCGGATCGACGGATGCGAGCCGTCATGGGACGGCAAGGGCGCGACTACGTGCGTCGCAATTACCGCTGGGATGTCGTGGTGGGGAAATTCGATCGAATGCTGGCGCGTATTAAAGGCGGATAAGGAGGATGGGCTAGTAGGGGGGATCGGGAGGATAGGGATGCATCGGATAGAACGACGAAGCCGGCAAGGTGGGAGCGCTTACCGGCCTTCGTCATCCTTCCTATCGTCCCCATCCCCCCCATCCTCCCTACCTACCCCATTTTCCCCGACACTCAGCCCATCTTCCCGATCCGCCGCATCTGCCCCACCAGCACCGTCGGCCGACTTTCGTCGGCGCGGCCGGATGTCGTACCGCTTCAGCATCTCGTTCAACGTCGTGGGCTTGATGCGAAGCAGCTCGGCCGCCCGTTTTTGAACGCCTCCCGCCGCCTCGAGCGTCGATTCGATGAGACGCTTCTCGAAGTCCATGATGACATCTTTGAACGAGATGCCTTCCGGGGGCAGGATGAGCCGTGGAATCTGGAATGCGGGGGACTTCCTGACACTGTCCGGGATGAGATCGGTTCCGATTCCTGGTCCGACGCTCAAGACCACCGCACGCTCGATCACGTTCTCGAGCTCTCGCACGTTTCCGGGCCAGTCGTAGTCCATCAGCAAGTCGAGCGCGTCGGGTGAAAGCTCGAGATCGTTTTTCGAGTTCTCGCTGCCGTACTTTCGCAGAAAATGCTGGACGAGCAGCGCGATGTCATCTTTCCTGTCACGTAGCGGCGGCAGCTGGACGTTAATCACATGAAGTCGATAGAAGAGATCCTCGCGAAAATGGCCCTCTTCCGTCATCTTCTTCAGGTCAACGTTGGTTGCGGCAATGATCCGCACGTCGACGCGAATCGTTTCCATGCCGCCGAGGCGCATGAACTCGCGCTCCTGCATGACGCGGAGCAGCTTGGCCTGCGTTTCGAGCGGGACGTTGCCAATCTCGTCGAAAAAGATGCTGCCTTTGTCAGCAAGATCGCAGAGGCCCTTCTTCGGATAGACCGCGCCCGTGAACGCGCCCCGGACATGGCCGAAGAGCGTCGACTCGAGCAGATCGGGCGGGAGATTGCCGGAATTCACAGTCACAAACGCGCGTTCTGCCCGTGGTGAATGGGCGTGAATGGCGCGCGCGACCAACTCCTTGCCGGTTCCGCTTTCGCCCTGAATCAGGATCGTCGAGCGGCTGGGCGCAGCCTGAATGATGAGATCGAAGACCTGCCGCATCTTCGGGCTGCGGCCCACGATGTTGGCAAACTTCGAGTAGCGTTCCTGAATGTTCTGACGAAGGGCCCGGTTCTCTGTGACGAGCCGATACCGTTCCATGGCGTTACGCAGCACCGCCAAAACTTCGTCGTTCTTGAACGGCTTGGTAATGTAGTCGAAGGCGCCTCGCTTCATGGCCGAGATGGCGCTTTCGACCGATGCGTACGCCGTAATCATGACGACGGGCAGCTCTTCGTCGAGCTTGCGCAGCTCCTCGAGGGTCTGCATGCCATCGAGCACGGGCATCATGACGTCGACAATTGCAGCATCGTAGGGATAGGTCCGTGCCAGCTCGAGGCCTTCGGTGCCATTGGCCGCACAGCGAACGGAATAACCTTCACGCGTCAGCAGCGTGGTGAGGATCTCCCTCATGATTTCCTCGTCGTCGATGACGAGGATCGAACCGTGACGAGCCGCCGTCGAGGAGTTGGTCACGCCTGTGTCACGCGGGAGGTCGCTGATGGAATTGCTCAATTGACTACTTTCGAGCTGCGTGTGACCGCGTTCGAATTAGGGACCGTCACGGTAAATCGCGTGCCCTGGCCGACGGTGCTGTGGCAGTCGAGCGTGCCGTCGTGCTCGCGCACGATGCCGTAGGTGATCGAGAGGCCAAGGCCCGTGCCCTTCCCCATCGTTTTGGTCGTGAAGAACGGATCGTAGATGCGCGACAGGTGCTCGTTCGGAATACCCGAACCTGTGTCAGCAACCTCCGCCACCACGTGGCCATCGTCCACACGGGTCGTTACCGACAGCCAGCCACCTCGTGGCATGGCGTCGCGGGCATTGAGAAACAGATTCAGGAAAACCTGCTGAAGCTTTTGCTCGAAGCCAGAGACGAACGCCGGCGAAGGCGAGAGCTCCCGGCGGACCTTGATCTTTCCGATAGCGAGCTGATGATCGAGCAGCGCCAGCACGTCGCCAATGACCACGTTCACATCAACGGCTGTTGGCTCGCTGACCGACTGACTTGGTCTGGACAGGTTCAGCAGGCCGCTGACAATCTTGGCGGCACGAAACGTCTGCTGTTCGATCTTCTCGAGCACCTGTGTCCTGGGATCCCGCGGATCGGCGCCCTCGAGCAGCATCTGAGTAAAGCTCGAAATACCGGTCAACGGCGTGTTGACTTCGTGCGCCACACCAGCCGCCAGCAGGCCCACCGACGCCATCTTGTCCGATATCTGCAGCTGCTCCTCGAGCTGCACTCGTTCGGTAATGTTCTCCACCATGATCAAACTGCCACCAATGGCCGCACCGGCTCCGTTACCCTCGTCCAGCTGTTGCAGCGGAACGCTCGTCGCGTTGACGAGAAGCCGGCTTCCCTGCCGTGTGCCGCGCCCGATGAGCGGTGCGCGGTACAGCGTTGCCGCCACCGGGTTCTCGCCGCGCGCGTTTCTCAGCGACTCGAGGAAGGAGACGTCGACGACCTCGTCAACCGGGCGGCCGACCACTTCGGCGCGGGTCAGACCGGAGATCTGCTCCATCGCGCGATTCCAGCGCAGCACGCGATCGTCGCGATCGAGCACCACCAGTCCTTCATCGAGCGATTCGACGATGCTTTCGTTGAATTCACGGAGCCGGTCGAGCTCCTGCGCTTTCAGATGCAGGGTCTGGTAGAGCCTGCCGTTTTCCAACGCAGTCGCCGCCTGTCCCGCGACCGCCGCCAGAAGCCCGACGTCCTCGCTGCTGAGCGGCTCGCCGCGTTCTTTCCGGCCGAGCGCAAAAACCGCAATCGTCCCGCTCTTCGACACACACGGCACGAAATAGTGGATCCCGTGATCGTACCAAGTCGAAATATCCGATGGTGAAAAGCGCCGCGCGGTCTGGGAGTCGTCGAGCGCGACGGCGTGACCGTCCGCCAGGCGCTCGGCGATGAGGGAACCTGGCGACAATCCCGGCACCTCCTGCGTGAACCCCGCACTACGGAACGGTGCGAATCCTCCCGCATCAGTGTCGAGCATCAGCGCAATTCGATCGACGACAAGCGTTTCTCGAATCCGCGAGACAAGGCGTTCGGTGAGCCGGTCGATGTCCAGGTCGCTGTTCAGATCGCGGGCGAAACCAACAAGTGCCCGGCGGTAGTCGTAGCGATCACGATAGAACATGCGGTCGAGCGCGGTCTGGATGGCGCTTTTCACTGGCGGCGCCAGCAGCACGACCAGCAACGTGGCCAGCATGGCAATGATCGTGTTGTTCTGTCGCAGGTCGCCCGGAAACAGGAGACCCACACCGCGAAGCAGGATCACGTAGATCAGGAGAATCGCCGACGCCATCACCGCATACATCAAACTGCGCTTGACGATGACCTCGACGTCCATGAGGCGATACCGGACGATGGCAGACGCAAACGCCAGCGGCATCAAGCTGAGCGGAATGAAGAGGAACTCCAGTGCCGGTGGCACATCGAACCCAGCGGCGTAGGGGAGCGCGTAGGCCAACGCCAGCGGGCCAGCGCCAAGCGCGGTGCCCCACACAATCCAGCGTAGTTGACGCCGTGCCGTGACCGACCTCACACGGCCCGTCGCACGTGCGAACACCGCAAGCCCGCCAACCAGGCAGAACGAAAGATAAAGCGGATCAATGCGGTCGAGCGCCTCGATCGACCGAGTCGCTGACAGAGCGTCCTCGTTCATGTGCCCAACCGCAAAGACGCGAAGAACGATCAGGACGGTCGAGAGGCAGTACAGCACCGGCAGGAAAATTCGGCCGAGCCGGCGATTCTCCCATTCGGGCGCTCGTTCTGGAAAGACGAGCGAGAAGTGCAGGAACAACGGCGGCAACAGCAGGATCGAGACGACATCCGCCCAGTAGAAAAACCAGTCGAGCCCGTCGAACCGGCCGCTGTGCGAGAACGTGAACATGCCGAAGAACGAGAGACAGAGCCAGAAGAAATGCAGCGTGGCTTGATCGGACGGCCGCCTCAACCTGACGGACGCGCCGACGAGCAACGTAAACATGCCGATCGCGGCCAGGACGAAATACAGGGGCCGGTTGCCCTGGGGCACCGGCGCCAGATCGACCGTCATGAACCGCTGTTCCCCTCGATGGACCAGCGTGTATTCGAGCGATGTCGATTCGTTGCTTCGGTGGAGGACCTCGATGACGTCGGAGGGCTGGTCGACCGGTCGATCGTCGACGGCGACCAGGAGGTCGCCAGGACGCACGCCGGCGGCGGCCGCCGGGCTGTTGCGCGCCACATCCAGCGCGACCACGCCTGCGGGCCGCGACACCCAGAGCACGCCGTCTTCGACCTCGTTCCAGGTCGCGCGCGCGACGACGTTCAGCAGGCCAAGTGAGAGGAGGACCGCCACCGCCGCCAGCGTGAGGGCAGACGTCCAGTTCCACGCTGGCAGCCGCAAGACAAACGCCCGCAACTTTGACCCGTGATTAGGCAAGACTCAACGCTCCAGCAAACGTTATACCACTAGCGACTGAGCTGTATCCCCTTAAATGCTTGTACTGTCAACAGTTATCTCGAAAGAAGGATCTCGTAACCCCTCAACTATTCAAATAGTTGGACGGGGCTGTCCATACAATCGGATCGTTTCCTACAACACGATAGGCGGAAAGAAGGGGTCTTTCCTTTAAAAGCGGACCAGCACCCCCCCGACGATGCGCTTGGGAGGATTGAAAACCAAGAGCTCATCGTAGGCAGACGCGTCGCCGGCCGGGGTTCGGAAGAAATTGCGGATGTCGAGCAGCATCTCCCATTGGGCGCTGTTGAAGTTCAGGAACGGAAGGGACTGATTGATCTGGACGCCGAACCGGGAGCCCAGGCGGCCCTCTAGCTCACCCGCGAATCCGTTATTGAGTCGGTAGAGGACGAACAGTCGGGTGGCCGTCTGGGGCACGTTGGCCTGCAGCGACGCCGTGAGATCGAACAACTCATCGACGCCGTCGCGCACCACGGAAGCGGCCGCCCGCGCAATCTGGTCCACGTGGGAACCGGGCAACCAGTCGGCCCGCGTCGAGGAATATTCGATCGTGCTGCGAATCAATCCGAGCTCGTGCGAGATACTGGCGCCCCATCCTCGCGCCTGGACGTCACCGGCGGTCGACACGTAATAGTGTCCGAGCTCCGATGCGGCCCCTGCGGGATGCACGTTGAAGAGCGTCGTCAGCTGGTCCCTGACGTTCTGGCCGAACGCGCGGAACGCCACGACGAGCGTGGGATGCAAATCGTGCTCAATACCCACTTCGTAGTGGTCGCTTCGTTCGACGCGGAAGCCGTCGGAGGCCACGAGCGGCGAGAACGTGCGCTCAGGAGGCAGCCACAAGCCGCCTGAGATCGAAGGCACGAACTCTTCGGCGCCCGGTGCGACCATGCGACGCGCGGCGAGCACGTGGACACGCAGTCGATTGACTGGCGTGACCGTCGCACTGACCCGTGGACTCAGCCAGCCACCACCGGTGAGGTAGTCGTAATGTGAGTAGCGCGCTCCGTAGCCGACCTCCAGTCTGGACGCGGCTTTCCAGCGGTCGAATCCGTAGACTTCGGCAGCGTTGCGGGCACCATCGGTGACCGCCGCGAGCGCCGCGGCGTTGCCGCCCTCATAGCGCTGGGTGCTGTACGACATTCCGACGTCGTAGGCGTGCGTGCGGGTGTCGGGGGCAACAAGGAAACCCGCAAGGATCCAGGACGACACATCGCCCTGCGTCATCGCGCCGCGTACCGCCCACCTGCCGGCATCGCCGGCGTCCGCGCCCAGCGAGACGTAGGCGACGTTTCGGGTGAATTGGTCTTGCGAAAAGAGCTCGAGCGGTGAATCGAACGTGCCGGAAGTCAGCAGGTTCACCTGGCCGGTCAGCGAAAGGTCGAATAGCGATGAAGCCAGGTGCGCCGACGTTGCCATGGCACGCTCTAAAGCGGTGGCCGACTCGGGCGTGAACCTATCGTTCGTCGGCACCTCTCGCCACCCACCGTCCACGTCTTTCAGCGGCGTGCGTTTGAGATGCCGCATCCGCCAGGCCGTCTCAACGGAATCGCCCGCCTGGTCGTTCGAAGGGTCGCTGACCTCGATCGGGTCGGTCTCCGACGGCTGCCCGGAATCACCAGTCGGCTGAACGCTGTCGGCACTCAATCCCACTCCGGCGGCCAGTTCGACCGGTCTCCGCGCAGGCCGTTCGGCAGCGGGCTCCGACTCTCGCAGCAACGTGAGACGCAGCGACGACGTCATCCCTCGCTCGATGTTGATTCGACCGGTCATGGCGGCGGTGTAACCCGCGGCGTACGCCCGCACCACATAGCGTCCAGGTGGGAGGGACGTCAGTCGGAAAAAGCCGTTCGAATCTGTCGAATTGACGGTGCTCCCCGGCCCGAGAGCCCGGACCCGGACGCGCGGAAGAGGGGTTCCGCTTTCGTCGACGACCACGCCTTCGATGCTGACATTGTTTGCGAGGGCAGTGATCTCGGCCTTGCTCGAGGTGCGCGTGGCTGAGGATGGGAGGACCGTCTGGGCCCCGGTCGCAGACGGATACATGAGCGACCCGAGGATCGCTGCAAGGACGAGATGCCGTTCGCGGGTCAACGTTCCTCCGCTATCCAGTGACGGTGAACGCGATGTTTCTCGTCAGCGACTGTCCCGACACCTTGTCGTTGACCTTTACCTCCAGACGATACTCGCCAGGAGCAAAGGATGCCATGGGCACGCTCTGACCGCCAACCACTTGATGGCCAGCTGCCACGTCGAACTGCGGAGGCAACGTCTCGGCGCTGAACTGCTGGGGATTCGTCTTGTTGAAGAACTTCTCCCCTTCGCTGGTCTTCTGGTGGAAGTTATATTCCACTTCAATGTTCGGCTTCTTCGACGCGTCGATGCCGGGGTTGTACACGAAGAAGATGACCGACAATTCCCCGGTTTTTGCGACCGAATTCCCAACCGCCGGGACGATGGCCATCGTCCCCAACGTATAGGGTTGCTTGAGCTGTTGCTCGCGATTCAGCGGAGCCGACAACGATTCGATTTTGTCCGCGATGAAGATACTGCTCGTCGTCAGCTTCCCTCCGAGATCCGGAACCGACACGCTCTCGGTGAGCATGGCAACCTTCGGAGCGGTTTTCTGATCCTTGCCCGGTCGTTCGCGCAACGCCACGAACACATCGTATTCACCGGCTGCGACCGCAAACGCCCGACTGATTCGCACTTGACCTTGAGTGGCCTCGGGCAGATCGATGAACGAGAGAATCTCGGAAGCCCTGTGGTCCGCCGTCAACGTTCGCGCTGAACTGAGTGGCGTTGCGGGGCCTCTTCATCGAAGCGGTGAACGGCACACGCTGTCCTGGCCCGACGGAAGGCACGGTCGCGGGCTGCGTGCCGACCGTCTTCCCGTTGTTGTCCATGGCGCTGACCGTGAGCTTGATGTTCTCGGCGGGCTTGGCGCCCGAGTTCACGACTTCACCTTCGACGGTGACCATCTCACCATCGTCGGCCTGCTTGACCACGACCGAGATGACTCGCGGTCCCTTTGGAGCCACGGCGTAGTACAACGCCGCCTGGTTTCCGCTAAGCTTGCCAGGTTCGAGCATCACGGTGAATGGCACGTACACCTGGTCGTTCTGAGACTTGACGAAGTACGAGCGCCAGGTCATCGGAACATCCGGAGGTACGGCGTTGCCGCCCATGGCCTCCTGAACGTACTGGACCAGGGCGTTTCCTTCCTGTTGCTGCTGTTTGTCGAGAGTGGCAGCAGGCTTGTCACCAGGCTTGTTCGTCGGATTCTGGGCCAGCGCCGGAACGGCCAGCCGCCCGCCGGTCACAATCGCCAGAACGGCGAGACCAGCTAGAAGGCGAGATCGCATGCAAGACTCCGTTCTTCCAAAAGAGAGACCATAAATACCTTGGATCATTGATGATAGGCGCGTTTTCTGACAGTGTCAAACAACACTGCGCGGTCGGGCGCGTGATCCATTTTGGTTCAAACGGGCCTCCGCAAGGCCGTGAAATCGTGTGCTATTATCGCGTCTCCCACGCGTGGTCGGACGATGGTCGACGATAGCCTTGTGATTCTGCTGGCGGGTGGCGTGGGCGAACGTTTGTATCCGCTCACGAAGGAACGCGCCAAGCCGGCCGTGTATTTCGGGGGCCCCTACCGCATCATCGATTTCACCCTCAGCAACTGCATCAATTCCGGCCTCCGCAGAATCTTCATCGCCACGCAGTACAAGTCGCTCTCGCTGAACCGCCACATCCGGATGGGCTGGAACATCGTGTCGGAAGAGCTGGGAGAGTTCGTGGAGATTCTGCCCCCGCAAAAGCGGGTGGGCGAACACTGGTATCTGGGCACCGCCGACGCCGTCTATCAGAATCTCTATTCGATCGTTCGGGAAAGCCCGCGGCACGTCATCGTGTTGTCAGGCGACCATGTTTACAAGATGGACTATTCGAAGATGCTCCGGTTCCACATCGAGCGTCAGGCGGCGTTGACGATTGCCGCAATCGAGGTTCCGGTCGCAGAAAGCACGCGATTCGGCATCGTTGCGGTGGACGACACCGATCGCATCACTGGTTTCCAAGAGAAGCCGCACAAGCCGATGACCATTCCCGGCTCGCCGGGTTTTGCGTTCGGATCGATGGGCGTCTACATCTTCGAGGTAGACGTGCTCATCAGGGCGCTCGAAGAGGATGCCGTACGGCCTACGACCCACGACTTCGGGAAGGACATCATTCCGTCACTCATCGGGCACGTGCCAACCTACGCGTACCGGTTCTACGACGAGAACAAGAAGTCTTCGAAATACTGGCGCGACATTGGAACGCTCGACGCCTACTTCGAAGCCAACATGGATCTGTGCCAGGTGAACCCCGAGTTCAACATGTACGACCCCGAGTGGCCGCTGCGAACGTATCAGCCTCAAGCACCGCCGGCGAAATTCGTATTTGCCGAAGAGGGGAAGCGCTGTGGCCTGGCGCTCGACTCGATCATTTCACCGGGATGCATCGTGTCGGGAAGCCGCATCTCCGGAAGCGTCCTCTGCCCGAACGTGCGTGTGCACAGCTTTGGCGACATCCAGCAATCCATTCTGATGCCCGGCGTCCGGGTGGGACGCCACGCGCGTATCAGGCACGCGATCATCGATCGTGACGTGCTCATCCCGCGCGGAGCCGTCATCGGGTACAACATCGAAGAGGATCATCGGCGCCACACCGTGACCGACCGTGGGGTGGTCGTCGTCACGGTGGACGACGAGCCGCTCATCGCCGAGGTTACCGAGGAAGCGCTCCTGACCGAGGCCGAAGCGGACGGTCGTGGAACGGTGGTCTAAATCGGGGATCGGGGATTCGGAATTCGGGAATCGGGGGATCACGTGAAAGTTGAACGCGTCCACGGTCGGGAAATTCTGGATTCGCGCGGTAATCCAACCGTAGAAGTTGATCTCGTGCTCGAGGGTGGTGCTCTTGGTCGGGCCGCCGTGCCGTCGGGCGCCTCCACCGGGGAACGCGAGGCCCTGGAGCTTCGCGACGGCCATGCGAAGCGATACAAGGGGAAGGGTGTCCTGAACGCCGTCTCTCACATCAACGGGGAAATATCCGGCGCGCTCGTGGGTCGAGCGTTGGATCAACGAACGCTGGATGAAACCATCATCGAACTGGATGGCACACCAACCAAGAGCCGCCTGGGTGCCAATGCGCTGCTTGGAGTCTCGATGGCCGCCGCGCGCGCGTTTGCGAACGCGGCCCACAAACCTCTCTACGAGCATCTGTGCTCGACCGGACCCGGCGAGCGCCCCCCTGAGGTGCTTCCGGTTCCCATGATGAACATCCTGAACGGCGGAGCCCATGCGGACACCAACGTGGACTTTCAGGAATTCATGGTCATGCCGGTTGGTGCTCCAACCTTCGCGGAAGCGCTGCGCTGGGGTACGGAGATTTTTCACACACTCCGTGCCGGTCTGAAGCGGCGCGGCCTTGCAACGGGCGTCGGAGACGAAGGCGGGTTTGCACCCAGCCTGAAGTCGAATCGCGAAGCCATTGAAGTCGTGCTGGAAGCCACCGAGACGGCCGGCCTCAAGCCCGGACGTGATGTCTACGTCGCGCTCGACGTGGCCAGCAGCGAACTCTGGCAGAACGGTCGATACGAGTTCAAAAAGTCGGGGGAACCGGCTCGGTCGTCCGATGAAATGATCGCGCTGCTCGAGGACTGGATTCGCCAGTATCCAATCGCCTCTATCGAGGACGGGCTCGCCGAAAGTGATTGGGAGGGATGGATCCGACTGACACGCAAGACCGGGGATCGCATGCAGCTTGTCGGTGACGATGTGTTCGTCACGAACCCGGCAATCCTTGAACGCGGAATTCGAGACGGCGTCGGCAATGCGATTCTGATCAAATTGAACCAGATTGGAACGGTCTCGGAAACACTCGACGCCATTGCCATGGCCCGGGACGCGAACTACGGGACGGTTATTTCGCATCGTTCCGGCGAGACCGAAGACACCACCATTGCGGATCTCGCAGTCGCGACCAACGCGGGTCAAATCAAGACCGGATCGGCCAGCCGCAGCGATCGCGTGGCGAAGTACAACCAGCTGCTGCGGATCGAGGAAGAGCTCGGACCCCGCGCTCGTTTTGCCGGCCGCGCGGCCGTCAAGCGGCTTGCGGCGGCTGCCCAATGAGCGAAACGTCGCTCTCTGACGAAAATCGTAAAAATGGGGTCTGACCCCCTTCTCCTGGTCGTGCTCGATGGGTGGGGTGTCCGTGCCGAGCGCGAGCACAACGCCATCGCGCTCGCACGGACGCCCACCTGGAACGAGCTGCTCGCACGTTTTCCTCACACGACGCTCGAGGCCTCCGGCGAAGCCGTGGGCCTGCCCGATCGCCAGATGGGCAATTCGGAAGTTGGCCACATGAACATGGGGGCCGGCCGTGTGGTTTACCAGGACCTGACGCGGATCGATCAAAGCATTCGAGACGGCGAGCTTTTCACGAATTCCGTTCTGCAAGAAGCCATGGGCCGCTGCCGGAGCGGCGACCGCTCTCTGCATCTGATGGGGCTGGTCTCCGACGGCGGCGTCCACAGTCACCAGCGTCACTTGCATGCCCTGTTGGAACTGGCGTCGCGCCAGAAGGTCCCGCGGGTGTTCGTGCACGCCTTCACGGACGGCCGCGACTGCCCGCCGAGTGGCGCGCGCGAATATGTCGGCGAGCTCGAGCGCGTCATGGCCAGGCTCGGAACCGGGCGCATTGCGTCGGTGTCAGGGCGCTACTACGCGATGGACCGCGATCGGCGCTGGGATCGAACGCGACGCGCCTGGGCCGCCATTGTCCTTGGCGAGGGCAAGCTCGCGCCAACCGCGTCATCTATTATCGAAGCCTCGTACGGCGCCGGCGTCTCCGACGAGTTTCTTGAACCGGCGGTCGTCACGGATGCTGGAGGGGCACCCGTCGCGACCCTGCGATCCGACGATTCGGTCGTGTTTTTCAACTTCCGGGCCGATCGGGCCCGGCAGCTGACCCGCGCGCTTGCCTTCGAGGAGTTCGACGGGTTCGAGCGTCCGACGTTTCCCCGCGTCAGCGTTTCGACCATGACCAAGTACGACGCGACGTTCGGGCTGCCGGTCGTCTTCGAACCTCAAACCTTCACGAACAGCCTGGCCGAAGTTCTCGCCGGGCCGGGCATTGCCAACCTTCGCCTGGCGGAAACGGAGAAGTACGCGCACGTCACCTACTTCTTCAACTGCGGCATTGAAACGCCCTACCAGGGCGAAGACCGGATTCTGGTTCCGTCCCAAAAGGTGGCGACCTACGACTTGAAGCCCGAAATGAGCGCGCCCGGGATTACCGATCAGCTCGTGGCGGACCTCGAAGCGCACCGGCATCGCATCATCATCTGCAACTTCGCCAACGCCGACATGGTGGGCCATACCGGAAATCTCGACGCGGCCATTGCGGCCGTCGAGACTCTCGACCGCTGCCTCACCCGAATCGTGACGACCGTCGAACGCACGAACGGCTCGATGATTATCACCGCCGACCATGGCAACGCTGAGCAAATGTGGGACACCGAGCGCAAGGAACCACACACCGCTCACACAAGTAATCCCGTCCCCATCGTCGTGATCGATCGTCAGGGCGCGTCGAAACCTGCTTCGCGCCTTCGTTCAGGCGGATCACTGCGCGACGTGGCGCCGACAATGCTCAGGATGTTCGGATTGGAATTGCCGAAGGAGATGACGGGGAAGGATCTGCGAGAAAGTTAAAACTTAAAAGTGAAAACTTAAAAGGACTCCCCCCTACTCCACTTCCTCAGCGGCTTCGTCAGCGGCAATGCGCAGCGAGCGCAGGAACCTGCGATCGTTGGCCGTAATATCGAACGCACGTCGGTTAGACACGACACGCGCAGGCGTCGGAACCCGGGCAATCGCGTTCGTCGTGTTGCGATTCATGAAGCCCACGACCGCTTCGAGCGTGACACGCATTTCGAAACCCGCCGCCCTTGCCCGCTCGCGGCAGGCCTCGACCTTGGGATCTTCGGCGACAGCCCCGGCAATCGCGTCGGCCAGCTCACGAGCGAACCGGTTGACGACGTCATCCATACGCTTATGCTCCTCGCCCCGAGCCCGCGGAACCTCTGGGGCGCCACCTTTCGCCTCACTGCTCATGACTGCCGACCCCCTGCTCGAGAACAGCACCAATCATTTCGGGACCACGGCCGATTGTCTACACCCCTCCGACGCTAAAAGCCATCAACTTCCAATTCGCGTCGTGTAGAAAGGTGGGAGAAAGCCGGAACCATGAGTATTTTAGGGCGATTTGACGTGCGTTGTCAAGGTCCAGTTACGGGCGTTCGACACCTGACGGTTCGTCGTCAGAGAACTGGAAAGCGTCATCCGCGGCTGGTCTCGATCGTGACGCGGAGGCTGAAGCCTCCGCGCTACAGTACGAAGGTCCGCAAGAACGTACGAAGGTCGGCAGAAACGATGCGAAGGTTTGCGGAACGCCCGCGCGATGGGTGAAGGGTCGCGGAAGGCGCCGCCCACCAGACAGGTCATCCGATAGAATGCCTGACGTGACGAAACCGTTTGCAACCGACGACGATCTCGTCAACTGGAACGCCGATCGCGATCTTGGATACCCCGGCGAGTTCCCGTTCACGCGCGGAATTCGACCCACGATGTATCGCGGGCGCTTGTGGACGATGCGCCAATATGCAGGATTCGGATCCGCGTCGGCCTCGAACGAGCGGTATCGGTATCTGCTGGACCAGGGCGTGACCGGATTGAGCGTTGCCTTTGATCTCCCCACACAGATCGGGTACGACTCCGACCACGAGCTTGCGGCGGGAGAGGTTGGACGTGCGGGTGTTGCCATCGATTCCATCGACGACATGGCGGCACTCTTCGAGAACATCCCGCTCGACAAGGTTTCGACATCCATGACGATCAACGCGACCGCCATCATCGTGCTCGCGATGTACGTTGCGGTGGCCAAGCACAAGCGAATTGCGCTTCACACGCTCTCGGGGACGGTGCAGAACGACATCCTCAAGGAATATGTCGCGCGGGGGACCTTCATTTTTCCTCCGCGCCCGTCGCTTCGCATCGTCACGGACCTGTTTGCGTTTTGCGAGCGGGAGTTGCCCCGCTGGAATGCGATTTCCATCAGCGGGTATCACATTCGCGAAGCAGGTTCGACCGCCGTGCAGGAAATTGCCTTTACGCTCGCCAATGCGGTGGCCTATCTGGAGGCCGCCCGCGAAGCCGGACTGGACCTCAACAAGATCGGGCGGCAACTTTCGTTCTTTTTTGCCGCGCACAACGACTTTATCGAGGAAATCTCGAAATTTCGCGCGGCGCGCCGGCTTTGGGCCCGTTTGACCCAGACCCGTTTTGGCATCACGGATCCGCGCGCCCAGCAGCTGCGGTTCCACACGCAAACGGCCGGCAGCACGTTGACCGCTCAGCAACCCGACAACAACCTCGTGCGCGTGGCCCTTCAGGCCATGGCTGCTGTTTTGGGCGGCACACAGTCGCTGCACTGCAATGGCATGGATGAGGCTCTGGCTCTGCCGACCGAAGAGGCGGCGCGGCTCGCTCTGCGGACGCAGCAGATCATTGCCTGGGAATCCGGGGCCGTGAACACCGTGGACCCTCTTGGCGGGGCGTATGCGGTCGAAGAGCTCACCGACAAACTCGAGCATGGCGCCCGCGCCCTGCTCGAACGCATCGACCTGGCGGGTGGAACGCTCGCAGCGATCGAAACAGGACTGATTCAGCGCGAGATCCACGACGCCGCCTATCATGCGCAGCAAGCTATCGAAAACGGTTCTTCGGTCGTTGTCGGCGTCAATCGGTTCGGCACCAACGATCCGACGCCGATTGACATCTTTGAGATCGATCCGGCAGAGGAGCGCCGCCAGATCGAGCGCACCGCCCTGGTTCGAAAAAATCGGAACGCAGAGAACTGGCGGGCCGCGCTCGAGCACGTGGCCGCAACAGCCCGAAACGCCGACAACCTCATGCCGCCGATCGTCGCCGCCGTCGAAGCACACGCCACGCTGGGTGAGATCGCGAGCACCTTGCGAAACGTCTTTGGCGAGTACCGTGAGGCGACACTAGATTGACGGCCCTCCTCAGCGTCAGAGGTCTCACCACCGCGTTCGACATCGAAGGCCGGACCGTCGCCGCCGTCAACGACATCAGCTTTGACGTGCGGGCTGGAGAAACTTTGTGCCTGGTGGGCGAGTCGGGCAGCGGCAAGTCGGTCACCGCGCTCTCGATTCTTCGTCTGGTGCAGCCACCAGGCCGAATTGCCGCCGGTTCCATCGTTTTCCGGGACCGGGACCTGCTGAAACTCTCTGAAGCCGAGATACGGCGCGTCCGCGGCGCCGAGATCGCGTTGATCTTTCAAGAACCGATGACCGCGCTGAATCCGGTCCTGACCGTTGGCAATCAGATCGCCGAAGCGCTGCTGGTCCACGGGAAAGCCAATCGAACCGAGGCGCGTCAACGCGCCATCGAGCTCGTCGACGCGGTCAAGCTGCCCGACCCCGCACGACGCGTGCGCGATTACCCGCATCAACTATCGGGCGGCATGCGACAGCGGGTGTTGATTGCCATTGCCCTGGCTTGCCGTCCCGCACTGTTGATAGCGGATGAGCCCACCACGGCGCTCGACGTGACCATCCAGGCCGAAATTCTCGATCTGCTTCGGGAAATGAAGTCCCGGTTCAGCCTGTCGCTCCTGCTCATCACGCACGACCTTGGGGTCGTCGCCGAAACAGCCGACCGCGTCGCCGTGATGTACGCCGGGCGCATCGTCGAAGAATCACCGGTCCGAGAAATTTTTCGGGCTCCCAAGCATCCGTACACGCAGGGACTTCTCGCATCGATCCCCGGTGCAACACCTGGCACGCGGCTGCGTGCGATCGAAGGAACCGTTCCGGACATTGGCGCGCTCCCGCCGGGGTGCGCGTTCGGTCCACGCTGCCCGCAGCACTTCGCGCTTTGCGACACCGCTCCGCCACCGTTCTTCGATGTGGGGACTGAACACGAAGCCCGCTGCTACCTGCACGAAGGGACCGATGGAGGCCGCAAATGACCTCCAACGGCAAGGTGCCCCTTCTGGACGTCCGTCATCTCAGCAAAGAGTTCGACCAGCGCCGAGGATTTCTCGGACCGCGCGTGTCAACCCGTGCGGTTCACGATGTGACCTTTACCATCGACGAAGGTCAGACGTTTGGGCTCGTGGGCGAATCCGGCAGCGGGAAGACCACCACGGGACGATGTATCCTCCGGCTCATCGAGCCGACGTCGGGCGAGGTGTGGTTCCGCGGCACGGACGTCCTGAAGTATTCGAGACAGGAACTCCGACGCGCGCGACGGCACATGCAGATCGTGTTTCAGGATCCATATTCTTCGCTGAACCCGCGGATGCGGGCGAGACAGATTGTCGAGGAGCCGCTCATCATTCACCGGCAGGGCACTTCAGCCGAGCGCCGGGTTCGCGTGGCTGAGCTGTTCGGATTGGTGGGGCTCGATCCCGCACATCTCGAGCGATATCCACACCAGTTCAGCGGCGGACAACGTCAGCGCATTGGCCTGGCCCGGGCCCTGGCCCTGAACCCGTCGCTCATCATTGCCGATGAACCGGTCTCCGCACTCGATGTGTCGATTCAAGCGCAGGTCATCAACCTGCTGATGGATCTTCAAGAGCGACTCAAGCTCACGTATCTATTCATCGCGCACGATCTGCGATTGGTCGAACACATCTCCGTTCGGGTAGCCATCATGTACCGGGGGCGGATCGTCGAGCTGGGGCCAACCGCGGAATTGTTTTCGGCGCCTCAGCATCCGTACACCCGGGCGCTGCTGTCGGCCGTGCCAGTGCCGGACCCGGACGCGAAGCCGCAGCGAATTCCCGTAGACCCAGCCTGGTTCGAGCCGGAGCTGTCGCTGCGAGAAATGTCGCCCGGGCACTGGGCGGCGGTCTAGACAGGCGGGGTTAGGAGGGGTTAGGCGAGGTTGGGTGGGGTTAGGCGGGGTTAGGAGAGGTTAGGGCGGGAACACGGTCAGGGCTTTTCCCGTATCGCTAGTAGCGTCAAAATATGGTCAATGCCTTAAGCTTGATGCCTTAAGCCTCGAGCCTATTCCCTTATGTCCCTGATAGAGACTCACGACCTGACCAAGACCTACGTGATGGGAACGGAGGAAATCCATGCCCTGCGCGGCGTCTCCGTTCAAATCGAGCGCGGGGAGTACGTGGCCATCATGGGACCATCGGGGTCCGGCAAGTCCACGCTCATGAACCTCATCGGGTGCCTGGATACGCCGACGACCGGCAGCTATCTGCTGAACGGCAGGCAGGTGGCGCAAATGAACGACAACGAGCTGGCCCAAATCAGAAACAAGGAAATCGGCTTCGTCTTCCAGACCTTCAACCTGCTGCCCCGTGCGAGCGCTCTTCGAAACGTGGAGCTGCCGCTTGTGTACGCCGGGATGGCGGCAAAGGAGCGCGAGCAGCGCGCCCGCGCGGTGCTCGCGCAGGTGGAGCTGGGCGATCGCCTCAGCCATCGGCCGAATGAGCTGTCAGGCGGGCAGCGTCAACGCGTGGCCATTGCGCGCGCGCTGGTGAACAATCCGTCGATCCTGCTGGCCGACGAGCCGACGGGCAACCTCGACTCGAAAACCGGCAGCGAAATCATGGCGCTTTTCGACCGGCTGCATCAGAGCGGCAACACCATCATTCTCGTCACGCACGAGGCCGACATTGCCGCGTTCGCACACCGAAGCATTCATTTACGCGATGGGATCGTCGAACAGGATGTGAGGCGAGCCGCGTAACGGCACCTTCTAAGTTCCGGTTACCAGTTTCCGCAGAATCACCTTGCAGATCTTCGGCGCGTTGTCGGGTACTTGAGCGCTCCAATCACGAATATCCACGGGAACGAGCAGTAAGCTCGATGGCCGCCCTGACCGGTGCTTCAACTTGGAGACCGCGTCAGCCACTTCGCGCACCGACGTGACGGGCCCAAGCAGCGCGACGCACGCCTCACCCGTCTCCGTGCCCCTCGCCCGTTGCGCCATCGCCCACGTTTCCCGAATGGCCGCACCATTGACGTCGCGAACCAGGCGAACGAAAAAATTTGGCACCGGCTGGCGGCTGCTAAAGAGCCTCGAGCGCGCGCCGGTGGTAAAGACGAGATCGAACCCTCGGACCGGAATTTCGGCGATCGACCCCAATTCGTCTGCCACGATCTTCCGGATCCGACCGAGCGTGGCCTTTCGCACGTACTCGTCTTTGGTGTTGCGCTCCTCGGCAAAGAGCGACGCGGGACGATGAGGTGGCGGGGGCAGATCGGTGCTGACCTTGGAAGCCGGCGTGACTGGCGGTTCAACCACTGGTGGGGCGACAGGTGACGCTGTGGCGGTCGCGATTCGCAGCTGGCGATCGTATTCGGCCCTCAGCTCACCGTTCATCAGGATGCGATACGCCTCGGTCAGCTCGGCGGCGCGAACCGCCGCCATCTCCTGAAACTCCTTGGCAAGGTGCTGAACTTTGTCCGGATGGTATCGCGCGATTTCCAGCCGGAATGCGCGCTTGATGTCTGCAGACGAGGCCGACGGCTCAACCGAGAGCAGCGCGTAATAGTTCTTCACAGCTTCTTGAACTCAGCGATGTTCGGCGGGGCCGGTGAAAGTTCGCGCCGATCGCGCTCCCGCAGGCGCGCCTTCTTTTTCGATTCGGTCGTCACCGTGCAGTAAGGGCAGAAGTTCCAGCCCGGCTGGAGCGCGCGGCCGCAGCTGGTACAGCCGCCGCTGAGCCGCCGGCCGCATTGAGGGCACGCCAGGAAATCGATCGCCACGGCGGCGCCGCAGCCCGAGCACAGTGTCCGCAACTCGCGAATCTCGGTAACCACCCGCAGCAACTCCTCTGCGGTGGTGATGCCACTCTTCATCTTGGTGAGGCCGTCCTCGCCGAGGCTGATCATGCCCGACGACAACGCAGCTTCCCGAAGCGCGTCCTCGGGCGCACGCTGCGTGATCATCCGCCTGAGCTTTTCGCTTATCCGCATCACCTCGTACAACCCTACGCGGCCGCGATACCCCGTGTGATGGCACTCGTCACAGCCCACCGCACGATAGAAGGGAATGCTGGCGGCATCTGATTCCGAGACGTTGAGCCCGCGCAGGATGTCGGGCTCTGGCGTGTACTGGCGACGACAGGTCATGCACAAGCGACGCACGAGGCGCTGCGCAACGACACCCACGAGCCCCGATCCAATCAGGTACGGCTCGACACCAATGTCCGCCAGTCGTGTGACGGTCGACGGTGCATCGTCGGTATGGAGCGTGGACAGGACGAGGTGACCGGTCTGTGCCGCCTGCATGGCAATCTTCGCCGTGTCGAAGTCACGGATCTCCCCGACCAGAATGACATCCGGATCCTGGCGCAGAATCGATCGAAACGCGCTCGCAAAAGTGAGCCGGATCTTTTCGTTGATTTGCGTCTGGTTGACGCCCGGCAACTGATATTCGATCGGATCCTCGATCGTGATGATGTTGGTACGCTCGGATCGCACCGATGTCAGCGAGGAGCACAGGGTCGTCGTCTTGCCCGACCCGGTTGGCCCGACGACCAGGATCATTCCGTGCTGGTGACGCATGAAGAATCGCAGTTCTTCGAGCGCCGCCGCCGAGAGCCCCAGCTCCTCGAGGGGAGGCACACCCTTGCGCTGATCGAGCACACGCAGCACGATCTTCTCGCCGTACAGAGTACGAAGCGACGAAGCACGGAAGTCCACATCGGTGCCTTCGTCGGTTGTCACGCGCAGCCGGCCGTCCTGCGGCAGTCGCTTCTCAGCGATGTCCATGCCACCCATGATCTTGAGCCGCGCGATCAGACCCTCGTGGACCCACTTGGGCAGGTCCATGACCTCCTTCAACATGCCGTCCAGTCGGTGGCGGATGAGCACGCCTTTTTCCATGGGCTCGATGTGCACGTCGCTGGCGTGACTCTTGATCGCGCTCTTCATCACCAGATCGACCAAATCGATGATCGGTCCGGTTTCACTCCGCTCCTTCAGGGCCGTTGACGGATCGTAGGGCTCTTCCTCGAGGCGCCGCGTGAGCCCGGCATCGGGCTGCGACGGTTCGTCGCTTCGGCGACCGGCACGTCCCGGGACCGACAGCGTTCCGACCGATGGCGTACCCAGACGCGTCAGTGCCTTGTCGGGGTAACCCATCTGAATCGTCTGGATGATGTCGGCACCAGTCGCCACGACCTGCTTGATGCGGTAGCCGGTCTGAAACTCGAGATCCTGCACGAGGCTGAACAGCAGCGGGTCTGCCATGGCCACGGTGAGCAGGTTCTTTTCGAGCTTTACCGCCACGCACACACGCTTCAGTGCGACTTCTTTCGGGACGAGGACTACCGCGGTGGGATCGGGCGGGTTCTCACTGAGATTGATGTACGGGAAACCAAGCTGGTAGGCGAGCGCCTTGGCAATCTGCTTCTCGGTGGCGAGATTCATGCGCACGAGGACCGCACCAAGCCGGTCGCCCGTTCGACGGTGTTCAGCTAGCGCCGCCTGCAGGTCCTCGTCGGTGATGAGGCCTGCCTGAATCAGACACTCACCAATCTTCTTCCGCACTGTACAATTTTTCGGCGGTCGAGCTCCCCCCCGTGAGGTTATCTAAAGAGTTGAACCTAAAGCGCTTATTTTGTGGGGCAATCACCAGAAAACCTGGGAAGGCCGTGATGTTCCATTCTGGCACGTGTCCAGGCTGGAAAGCGCTCCTTCGACTGCGCCCGATAAGAGGAGAGGTTAGGAGGGGTTAGGAAGGGTTAGGAGGGTTAGGAGGGTTAGGAGGGGCGATGGCGACACATGCATTCACAGAAACCGATCCCGCGCCCCAGGTGGACCTGCGCGAGGACGTCGCGCGCACGCTGCTCGATCGGCTCGACGTCATCATCAGCGACGCGATCGCCTTGTTCCCGTTCAGCGCACCACAGCCGCTCGAAGCCGACTACTGCAGCAAGCTCGGCACCCTGCTGGTGCAGCTCCTGGCGACAGCCGTCCGCGAGGGGCGAGTTGACTCCCGGCTGGGCCAGGTCGTCGCCCTTCAGCGACTGGTCACCGAACGCGCATTACAGGTGGAGCAGCTCTTCAACTTCGTGTACCTGACCGAGCGCTCAGCGCTCGACGAGCTGGCACTGGCCGAGCAGATCGGTGCGACCTCCGAGTCGTGGCCCCTTACGTCTCAACTCGTTCGCCGAGGATCGTTCGACCTTCTCGCGGCATTCACCGATCGCCTCCAGCAGGAGCCAACGGCGTCGGCGATCAGGGATCGGCTGACCACGTTGTACACGAGAGCCATGATGGACGCGGTTCTCGGCACAGTCCTGCCACGAGCCGAACGTGGCCGCTGGCCGGTGGCCTTTCTCGTCTTCGACATCGATCGGCTGTGCCAGATCAACGAGGCCTACGGTTTTGGCGTTGGCGATCGGGTCCTGGAGCGCATGGGCATTCAGATGCGCGAGTACTTCCGGCATGAAGACTGGGTCTTTCGACACGGAGAGGACTCAATCGCCGTGTTGCTGGCCGAGACGAATGCAGACGACGCAGCCGCCCTGGCCCGACACGTGCTGAGCATGGTCGAGGAACGACTGGGATTTCGCGACCACCACACCGAGTCACACGTGCAGGTGTCGGTGAGCGCGGCCGTTGTCGCAGTTCAGCAGGTGGAGGGCGCGCTGGTGGATCAGGAGCGCATGGTCTTCGAGGCCGAAGCTGCACTGCTTCGCGCCAAAGGGGCCGGCCGCGGCAGCATCGAACGCGTGGAAATTACGCCGAACGCCGTGTCGCTCGAGGTTGCTGCCCGCTATCTGGACTGCGCGCCTGAAGCAGTTGAGAAGCTCATGGCCGAGGGCTCCATCAAGAACATTGACGGGCGCGCCTCGTTCTTCGATTTCAAGTCCGTAGCAGAATATCGACGGACCAAGAAGATGTAGCGCGGGCCTTTAGGGCCCGCGTTAGGACCACTCAATTGAAGATCTCACGCACCTGACAGCGGAACCCTTCTACAACGTCATCCAGATCCAACTCATTCCCAGACGTCAACATGATCGGCGCGGACAATCGCCGATGGACGGTCAGTCTCTCTTTGTCGGGATCGATCACGACCACGACTACCACGCCCCTCGCGAGGTAGTCACTGATCTTCGAGCGCAGCGCAGCCCCTCGATTGTCGGGTGAGAGGACCTCGACAGCAAGGTCCGGGGCCCCTTCCCAGTACCCGCGTGGAAGGCCTGTCTGCGGAATCCGCTCCTTCCGGACAAATGACACATCCGGACCGCGCACGGTGTCTGGATTCCTTGCCAGGGTGAATCCCGACTCGACCATCACCGCGCCGAGGCCCAGCTTCTTGACATGGTCGTGAAGCAACACGCCAATGTTCAAAGCGACATACCCATGACGGCCGCCAGGCGGGTTCATGCGTACAACACGCCCGTCGACGAGCTCGTACCGATAGTCGTCCACTTGAAAAGCCGGGAGCTCTTCGGCCGTGACCAGCCGCATTGTCTCTGACATACGAGAAGGTTTCCGCATGGCATTCTACCATCGTCATCGCGACACCTATGCCATCGCGATCGGGTCGATTGGCGTGGATCGGCAGCGGAAGCAACCTGAAATCTGAAGTTGGAAGTCTGAAGTCTGAGCTTCGGAATTCGGCCGGAATTCTCAGCCTTCAGACTTTTGACTTCAGACTTCCAACTTCAGGCTGCGTTTTTCAGCAGCCTGTTAGGGAAGGATTTCCAACGAGAACGTTGCCGCAAGCGGGTCGAAATGACGACGGTCTGTCGTCGCGATTCGTGACAAGCCGAGAGTCTCCGCCAGCGCAACGATCGACGCATCAACGAACCCGAGATCGATGTCGTCGAAGCGTCTGTTCAAATCCGCCACGCGCGCATAGCCGTCCTTTGATAGATCCGCCACCAGGTAGTACCCCTCGACAATGCCAGCATAAAAGGTGATGCGACTCTTCGGACCCAACCGCCGGCCAAGGAGGTGATCCACCTCGGGCACAACGGGCGCCGGGAGGATGAGCCCGTGTTGCTCCCCCTGCACGAGCGTGCGCACCCGCTGGTGCCATTTGTCGCTGCGATCGTAGTACGCATACACGATCCCGGTATCGAGGAGAATGCTCATCGCGTCTTCTTCCGCCGCGCGCGAGCGGAGCGAGAAAGGGTGCCGCCACGCGTTTCGCCCAGCCCGAAGCCCGTGTCGGCCAACACCTCGTCGACTCGTTCGGCGGTATCGTCGCGACCGCTCGAGTACGCGCCGGCACCGGGTGGAGCCTTGCGTGGTTCGCGCGTGACGTAGGCGAGGACGGCCTCGCGCACAATCTCCGCCATCGGTCGCTGCTGCCGCCGCATTTCAAGCTTCAACAGGACCTCGAGCTGCGGTTCGAGGTAAATCGTCGTGCGTCTCATATGTTTATGTTAACATATATGTCCCGATCGAGTTTCCGCGCGTCTGGCGCGATAATCGCCGTCACTTCTGAGAGCTGGAGACGGCATTGTCACTCGAGCGTGGTAGACGCCTCAGCCACTACGAAATCCTCGAGCCGATCGGCGCGGGCGGGATGGGACAGGTGTACTCCGCCCGTGATCCGCGGCTCGATCGCATTGTGGCGATCAAAGTCCTGCTCGCACACACAAGCGCCCAGCCCGAAGCTCGTGCCCGTTTCGAGCGGGAAGCCAAAGCCATTGCCAGCCTGGATCATCCACACATCTGTGCGGTTCACGATTTCGGCTCAGACGGCGGCACCGACTTCATCGTCATGGAGCTGCTCGAAGGCGAAACCCTCGCGCACCGGTTGGGACGGGGTGCGCTCCGGATCGATCAGGCGATCCAATGTGGGATGGAGATTGCGGACGCGCTGGACAAAGCCCATCGCCGCGGAGTCACGCATCGCGATCTGAAGCCCGGCAACATCATGCTCACGAAGAGCGGCGTGAAGTTGCTGGACTTCGGCCTCGCGAAGCTGCGCCTGTCGGACGGCGCATCGAACGTCTCCGGCGCCGCGACAAGAAGCGATCTGACCGCAAAGGGAACCATTCTGGGAAGCCTGCAGTACATGGCTCCGGAACAACTCGAAAGCGGCGAGGTCGACGCGCGCACCGATATCTTCGCACTCGGCGCGGTGCTTTACGAAATGGTCACGGGACGCACGGCATTCGACGGCAAGAGCGCCGTCAGCGTGATGAGCGCAATCCTTAAGGATCTCCCGAAGCCCGTTTCCACGCTGGTGCCGTCAGCTCCGCCGGCCTTGGGCCGGCTGATTGCCACGTGTCTGGAAAAGGACCCGAACGATCGATGGCAATCGGCGCGCGATCTGTTCCGGGAGCTCAAGTGGATCGCGGCGGGGAGTTCGGAAACAGCGCCTCATGCCATCCGGTCCACGGCCGCCGAGACTGGCCGGCGCAGATGGATCTCTGCCAGTGTGGCCGCACTGGTCGCGCTCGCCGCTGGCCTGCTGGGAGCTCTCGGAGTTTGGCTCTTCAAACCCGCCGCCTCCACGAGCTCGGAAGTCGTTCGCTTGACCCTCCCTCTTGACGATCAATCTTCCCTCTTTCGACAGGATATGGATGCCGTCGCACTGTCGCCGGACGGTGCGCAACTTATTTATGTAGGGATCCGACTCGGCGGTACGACGCCTCTGCTGTACAGGCGCGCAATGAACAGCCTGCAGACCAACCCCGTTTCTGGCACTGAGGGCGCGCGCGCCGGCTTTTTCTCTCCAGATAATCAATGGATCGGGTTCTTTGCCCAGAACAAGTTGAAGAAGGTTTCCGTTGCCGGCGGCGTGGCCATGGATTTGTGCGATGCGGCACTTGCCGTCGGCGGAAGCTGGGCCTCCGACGACACGATTTACTTTGCGCCCGACGTGCGCTCCGGCCTGATGAAGGTCTCCGCGAACGGCGGGCCTTGCCAGGAGGTGACTGAGGTCGATCGCAAGAGCGAAGTCAGTCATCGCTGGCCGCAAGTGTTGCCCGGGGGAAAGGCCCTGCTCTACACAGTCCGCAAAGGTTGGGGGTGGGATGAGCACGCGCTGAACGTGCACGTCTTCGACACTGGTGAAAACCGTGAGATCGTGTCTGGTGCCACCAGCGGACGTTACGTTCGGTCGGGTCACATCGTGTACTCCCGTGCCGGGCGTCTCATGGCCGCACCGTTCGATCTCAACGCGCTCACGACGATAGGCCCTTCCGTCGCGCTCACGGAGTTCGTCCGGGAGGGCTTCGAAGGCACGCCCTACAGCGTGTCGGATTCCGGGGCCATCGCCTATTTACAGGGTCATGCCGAAGCCTTTCAGCGCCGTCTTGTCTGGGTGGACCGTAAGGGAACAGTCGAATCGTTGCCTGTGCAGCCCCGTGCCTTTGGGCGACCGGTTATCTCACCTGACGGCCGGCACGTTGCCCTCGACATCGTGGAAGCGACGTCGGGAGTCTGGACTTACGACTTTTCCCGCCGGGCCTTGAGCGCATTTGCTTCGTTCGGTCAAGGTCCAGCATGGACGCCCGATGCCAAACGGATTATCTTCACCGGTCATAACGGTTCTTTCGCCTGGAAAGCCGCCGATAGCAGCGGTGCGGAAGAGGGGCTGATGTCGGGCCTGGTGGCAGTTCCCGGATCCGTCACGCCGGACGGCAAGTGGTTGGTGTTTCACGGCTTCGATCCGATGAATTTCGCGTCGGGGGCGGACATCTGGAAGCTGTCGCTCGAGGGCAGCCACGAAACTCACATCGTCATCAGGACTCCCGACCCCGACATCAGTCCTCGGCTCTCACCTGACGGCAAGTGGCTCGCCTACGTGGTTCAGTCCGCGCAGTCCATTCACGTTTACGTCACGCCGTTCCCAGGGCCTGGGGCCCGCCTTCAAGTCTCTACGATTGGCGGGGCGTCGCCCGTCTGGTCTCGAACGGGCCGTGAGCTCTTTTATCGGTGGGAGAGCAGGATGATGGCCGTGGACATCGACACGCAACCGGTTCTGTCGGCCGGACAGCCTCGGGAGCTTTTCCAAGGCAGGTTCGAGGCCGGTGGCTCAGGTCTCGCCGGCTACGACGTCGCGGCCGATGGGCGCTTTCTGATGGTCCAACCCCTCGAACCCGAGCGGCCCATCCGGGATATCAACATCGTCCTCAACTGGACCGAGGAGCTGAAAGAGCTCGCGCCGGCCGCGACTCGATAGCCATTTCAGCGGTACAACGCTTCTGGCCTAAACAAGTTTTCGGTTTTCGACTTCAACGCTCGACGACGGTTTCCCACGTCAACTCGGCGCGATCCACGACGCCCTGCACATCCGACTTCAACAGAAATCGCGCTCGAACGAGATCGGTGGCGGCACGCCTTACGCGATCGAGATAGTCCTGTTTGCTGCTGTACCGCTCTTCAATCGACCGACGCTGGTCGCCCGACTGCGCGCGCTCTGTGCGCGTACGCGCGAAGGGCTGAAACGAGCCGACGAGCCCCGCGAGGTACCGATAGCCGCTCAAGGGAAACGTCGAGACGTTCCATCCCGTGTGCGTACCGAGCGGAACGGTCAGTTCCGGCAGGCCGATGCCCCCTTCGTCGTTTCCGTCGGCGTTCACCTGCGGCACCAGAACGACATATGGGTTGCCAAGAGCGGGAGGCTCCTTGGTGATGACGCGTGTCGAGAGGTACTCGGGGCCATAGTCCATTCTCCAGACGCCTGGCAGGTAGTCGGCAAACGGCAGCGATGGAACCTTCGGGAAACGCACCTCCTCGCGCGGCACGAGCTCGCTCCGGGCGATCGTGGGATAGCGGGAGGGCGGGGGCTCGGTGCCGGATCTCACCCAGTCGTCCAGATCGAGGAGCAGCGATCGGAGAACCCATCGCTGTTCGGCGAAGTTGAGCGCGTGTCGGGTTTGTTGCCGCACGGGCGGCAGCGGCCCCGACGCATGTGGTGTTCCCGCCAGGAAGTAAAGCCGCGAGGTTGGAGCCAATGGCTCATCGGCGGTGCCCTGTTCGTTCGTGTGCGTCAGCGATCCTGCTCGGGCCCAGTACTCGGTGGAAGAGAACGTGTAGAAGATCCGCGGAACAACCGACGCCGCGACGGCGCGGGCCAGGAGTCCACGGTCGGTGAACGGGGGCATGTCGACCGGACGCAGAATCGACAGGACGGAATTGCCGGCCTGCCCCGGGCTTGCAAACCGATGGTTGAAACTGCCGCCGCCGGCCCCGGCCGACGCGATCATCAGGCCGTCGAATACGGCGCGGCCTCGCTCGTCCTGGTTGAAGCCGTCGCGCACGAACTCGCGAAGGAAGCGCCCGCTCTGGGAGTAACCGAACCCGATGACGCGTTGCATGTGCGCCGGATTGCGGAGCGTCGCGGCGGGCCCTCCGTACTTAAGAAAGGCCGCGAAATCGCGCACAGCCGCCAGCCCGAGGCCGGCCACCGGCGACCCGGCCGCGCGATAGATCACTTCGGCGAGTCCGACGTCGAAACCCTCTTGACGCCGCACAGAGCAACCGTCCGGGGCAAACTGCCAGCTCGCTCGCGGCACCGCCTGCGCTGGTCCTTCGATGGCGGAGCGAATCGTCAGCGTCGCATCGGCCTCGGCGGGATCGGCTGCGCAGTAAGTGAGGCCTAACGCCCGGTTCGGTCCACTCGGGCTCACGATGACGCTGCTTTCCCGAACGATGCCAGTCACCGGAACCGATGGCACCTCGAGAGCGAGCCCGTTGCCGGGCCGCACATCGAACTGCCATCCCAAAAACGCGACCGTGAACCCCTGTTCCAGGAGAAACCGGTCGCCAAGGCTCCAGTTCTCGGGCACCAAATCACTCTGACGCGCTGCGCTCATCAACCCCAGCGACTGGTCCCGGCCGCGGTTGACGACCTCCAGAAAAACAGTGCCGCGGGCCGACACGGACGGCTTTGGCAGGAACAGGAGCAGGTCGCCGGCAAACTCGACCAGGCCGGCTGCGTTTCGCGGCGCAAAGGCGAGATCGGCGATAGCGTGATTCGCAGGCAGCTTCGGATCGACCGCGAAGTGCACGCGGGCGACTATCCGTTCATGCGTGCCGGCATCGTCCCGACGACGCACGTCGATGCCAACGACTTCCGCTGAGGCCACCTGCGAGAAAAGGAAAAGCGCACAGGCAATTTGCAACGAGAGGAAGATCTTTGGGCGTGGGGGCCGTGCTGGCATTGCTAAGGGCTTGTGAATCTTTAACGCTGAGGACGCAGGGATCGCAACTCTTTTCTAGCTTTCCTCTTCGTATTTCTCCTTTAATTTGGCAACCACACTCGGATCGGCCAACGTGGTCGTGTCACCCAGCGCTTTGCCTTCGGCAATGTCCTTGAGCAGCCGGCGCATGATTTTGCCCGACCGCGTCTTGGGAAGGTCGGCTGCAAAAAGGATGTCCTCGGGCTTTGCAATGGCCCCGATCTTTTTCACGACGTGCTCTTTGAGCTCGTCAGCCAGGGAACTGTTGTGTACGGTGCCTTCCTTCAAGATCACAAAGGCTGATATGGCCTGACCTTTGATTTCATGAGCGCGCCCAACCACGGCGGCTTCTGCCACGCTCGAATGATCGACCAGGGCGCTTTCGACCTCCATCGTGCCAATGCGATGTCCGGCAACATTGATCACGTCGTCCACGCGCCCGAGGAGCCAGAAGTAGCCCTCCGAATCTCGTTTGGCACCGTCTCCCGTGAAGTAGACATCAGGGGTCCACTTGCTCCAGTACCTGTCGGACGTACCGTTCTGGATCGCCGTAAATCCCGCGCAGCATGCCGGGCCAAGGGCGTGTGAGCGCAAGCAGCCCGCCACCCACATCAACATTGCTGCCGCTCGCCGTTCGGATTTCTGCTTTGATGCCCGGAAACGGCCGCGTGGCCGATCCGGGCTTCAGGGTCGTGATCCCCGGCAAGGGCGTGATCAGAATGTGACCCGTCTCCGTTTGCCACCATGTATCCACGACAGGACATTTCTCATTCCCAATGTTCAGGTAGTACCAGACCCATGCTTCAGGGTTGATGGGCTCTCCAACCGAGCCAAGGAGACGCAAGGTCGACATGTCGTGCTTCTTCGGCCACGAAGTCCCCCACTTCATGAATGCACGGATGGCCGTCGGCGCCGTGTAGAAAACCGTGACGCCGTGTCGCTCGATGATTTCCCAGAAGCGGTCCTTCTGCGGCCAGTCCGGCGCCCCCTCGTACATGACGACGGTCGCGCCGTTGGCGAGCGGGCCATACACGACGTAGCTGTGACCCGTCACCCAGCCGATATCCGCCGTGCACCAGTACACGTCGTCTTCTTTCAGGTCGAACACCCACTTGGTTGTTGCGTAGGTGCCCACGAGATAGCCACCGGTCGTGTGCACAATGCCCTTGGGCTTTCCGGTGGTGCCAGACGTGTACAGGATGTAGAGCATATCCTCGGCGTCCATGGCCTCGGGCTCGCACGTGAGCGGTGCATCCTGCATCAGCCGGTGGTACCGATGATCGCGGCCTTCCTTGATGTGAACCGGCATGGCCCGCCCGTCACGTTGGACCACGACCACGTTTTGGATGGATGGTGTCGTCTGAAGGGCCTCATCCGCCACTTGCTTGAGAGCGACAATCTGCCCGCGCCGATAGCCGCCATCGGCGGTAATGAGCAACTTTGCCTGCGCGTCGTTGATCCGATCGCTCAGCGACTCGGCACTGAACCCGCCAAACACGATGCTGTGGACGGCCCCAAGCCTGGCGCAGGCCAGCATCGCTATCGCGAGCTCCGGGATGAGTGGAAGATAAATTGCGACGCGATCGCCTTTCCGGACACCCAGAGACTTCAGCACGTTGGCAAACATGCTGACCTGTCGGTACAGATCCCAGTACGTGAGCGTCCGCCGTTCACCAGGTTCGCCTTCCCAGATGATGGCCGCTTTATTGCGTCTGGCCGAGCGCGCGTGCCGATCGACGCAATTGACCGAGACGTTCAGCTTTCCCCCGACAAACCATTTGACGTGTGGCGGCTGCCAGTCGAGCACGGAATCCCAGGGACGCATCCACTCGAGCTCGCGCGCAAAACCCGCCCAGAATCCTTCCGGATCTCGCTCGGCGTCTTCGTAAATCTTCGGGTCGCTGACATTCGCGCGCTCGCGGAAGGCCGCTGGCGGCGGGAAGGTGCGATCTTCCCGCAAGAGCGCGTCAATCTCAGACGTGTGGGAGTCGGACATGCTCAAGTCTCAAGTCTGAAGTCTGAAGTCTCAAGTAGAGCGGACCCTTCAGGGTCCGCGGGCCTTAAAAGGCCCGCTCTACAGCGTCGTTAGATAACGGCCCAGACCGCGAGAAGGATCAGGACTGTGGCAACCGCATAGAGAACGACCCGGCCAAGTTGCGAGAGTCGTCCGAGCGCCGATCGTTTTTTCGCGGACCCGAGCGTTTCGAGCACGATGTCGGCGTGTCCGGAACGACTGTGGGACGCCAGATGCCGATCGGTGGGCCGTGGTCGCCCTTTGAGCGCATCGAGAATCGAACTCATAATCGCGACGGGTCGATCAGCGGAGCCGTCCCACCCGAGACCTTCCGACGTAGCCACGCCACGCGCTCAGCGATGCTCGGGGGTTGCAGCTCGAGGCTGTTGACGGCGCTCAGCACGAGCCCGGGCGAAATTCGGTTCGTGCGTGCTGAGTAAGCGGTCAGCAGTGTTCTGTCGCAGATGAGATTCACGAGCCTTGGAATGCCTTTGGCAAACTTGTGAATCAGCTGAAGTGCTCGCTCTTCGAACGAGACCGCCGATCCGCCGGCCAACGCAAGCCGGTGCGCAATGTACGCCGCCACCTCGCTGCGGGTCAACGGCTTGAGCTCATACCGAATTGACACGCGCTGATCGAGCTGGCGCATCTCGGGAGATCGAAGCAGGGTCTTCAGATCGAGCTGTCCGACCAGCACGATCTGGAGGAGCTTGTCCTTGTCGGTCTCGAGATTCGACAAGATGCGAATCTGCTCGAGGACCTTGAAGGGAAGATTCTGGGCCTCGTCGATGATGAGCACGGCGCTCGCACGTAGTGGCAAGAGCCCGAGCAGGAAGTCGTACAGGGCGTCGATCAGCTCCTGCTTGGTCACGCGGGCCAGGCGGCCGCTTTTCACGTCGTCGCGTGACACGACGCCGAAGTCTTGCAGAATGAGCTTGAGGAGATCTTCCTCAGACAGAAACGGGTTCAACACTAATGCAGAGAAGGTCTTGCGATCGATGTGTTCGAGAAGCGCCCGGCATACCGTCGTCTTCCCAGTGCCGATGTCACCCGTCATCACCACGAATCCCTCGCGGCGGCGAATGGCGTACTGCAGCAGATCGAAGGCGCTGCCGTGCGACTGGCTTTTGTAGAGATATTTCGGATCGGGTGTCAGACTGAACGGCTTCTCCGCCAGCCCGTAATATTCTTCATACATAAGGATTCCCATCGTAGCGCGGACCCTTCAGGGTCCGCGCGTGGGGCACGAGTTTTTTACCGGTGGCGGACTGAAAAGCCCGCTCTACCGTGCTGTTTCAAAAGTGACACAATTCCTGCCTGGTTGCCTTTCGGCTGCAAAGCCGCGCAACGATAGTCAGTTCTTGCTGTTTTCTCGAGCTGGAATGCACACGATTGCACGCGGCTGCACACAGTAGCCGTCGTGCGGACCCTTTAAGGTCGGCGCCCGCCTAGAGCCGGGTCCAAAGAGCAGGACCCGGCCTACGTACCGCAATTAAGGCCTACTGGGGCTGTGACCAGATGTCCGGAGGCGTAGGCGGCAGCGTGGCTGGAGGCGCCGGACGGGAGGTAAAGATCGCCCCGAAGATGCCGCCAATCGTCGAAAAAATTGCGCCCAGGACGAGCATCGTACAGAAACGAATGATGGCCGAAATCACGAACGACGCTCCGCCCGTCTGAAGGTTCTCGAACATCTCACGCACGCCCGGCGGAATATCGTTGCGCGAGCTCAGCACCCGGCTCATCAGCTGGGCCTGTAGAGGTCCCATCATGGCTTCGATGGGGACGGCGATGATCGTGCAGAAGACGGCGCCGAGCAGCCCGGCCAGAAACCCCACCAGGGCGCCGTCGGCCGTTGTGATTGGCGATGGATGGTTTTGCTGAACGAGATAGGCCGCCAGAAATCCGCCGCTCACAATCCAGAGACAACAAATGCAGTTGCCCAGGCTCACGAGGGGCAGGGACGACATGAGTCCGATGAACAGGCCGCCGAATATTGCGGGGAAGAGTTTCTTGGGAGCCATAGATCAATCGTAGTATTCGCGGCCGAGGTGCGTGATCAACTCTTCGCCCTTCAGGTACCTGAGCGTGTTCTTCAGCTTCATCAATTGAATGAACAAGTCGTGTTCCGGGTACAGCCCGGGAGCGTGCATCGGGCTCTTGAAGTAGAACGAGAGCCACTCCTGAATCCCCGAGAGTCCCGCACGCCTCGCGAGATCGAGAAACAGCACCACGTCGAGCACGATGGGAGCCGCCAGGATGCTGTCGCGGCACAGGAAATTGATCTTGAGCTGCATCGGATAGCCAAGCCATCCGAACAGGTCAACGTTGTCCCAACCCTCTTTGTTGTCCCCGCGCGGCGGATAGTAGTTGATCCGAACGAGGTGACAGAGGTCCTTGTACAGCTCCGGATAGAGCTGGGGCTGCAGGATGTAATCGAGGACGGACTTCTTGCTCTCTTCCTTTGTTTTGAACGACTCCGGATCGTCGAGCACTTCCCCGTCGCGATTGCCAAGAATGTTCGTCGAGTACCAGCCGGTCACCCCAAGCAACCGCGCTTTCAATCCGGGCGCGATAATCGTCTTGATCAACGTCTGCCCGGTTTTGAGGTCCTTGCCTGCGACGGGCGTGCGCGTCTCCTGGGCCAGCTCAGTCATTGCTGGAATGTCGGCCGTCAAGTTCGGTGCCGCGTTGGCGTAAGGAACGCCTTCTTTAATTGCCGCATACGCGTAGACCATGCTTGACGGGATTGCCGGATCGTTCTGCTCGAGGCCCTTCTCAAATGCCCTGACAGACGCGTGTACCGGCCCTTCGGTCAGAAAAATTTCCGTGCTGCCGCACCACACCATGACGATGCGGTCGAGACGATTGTCCTTCTTGAAGCGCCTGATGTCTTCAACCACCTGGTCGGCGAGATCGCGCTTGTTCTTGCCCTTCTTGACGTTCGGGCCGTCGAGCCGTTTGACGTAGTGAGGGTCGAACACCGCGGGCAACGGCTTGATGGCCTGAAGCTCCGGACGAATCTGGTCGAGCAGATCCTTGTCGAGAACGCCGGCCGTCCGAGCTGCCGCGTAGCAGTCTTCCGAAAAGATGTCCCAGCCGGTAAACACGAGATCGTCCAGGCCGGCCAGGGTTACGACATCTTTGATTTTTGGCGAACGGCCCTCGGTGCGTTTTCCAAGTCGAATCGTGCCCATCTGGGTGAGCGATCCGATTGGTTGGGCGAGGCCTTTGCGAATGGCCATGGCGCCAGCCACGAGTGTCGTGCTGACGGCGCCGAGCCCGACCAGCATGACGCCCAACTTGCCCTGCGGTGGCGCGATTTCGACGGGTTTCACGGCCGGGAACTATATCATGGGAGCATGTTTCCCTTCCGGAAGAGCGGCGAGCCACACGCGTTGTCTATTGCCATGACTGGCATCAGGCTGGGCGATCAACTGCTTCAGATCGGATGCGCCGATCCGGTGCTCCTTGGCGCCATGGGTTCAAAGGTTGGACTGAGTGGTCGCGCCGCAGTCGCGGTGTCGAGCGAGAGCATGGAGACGCGCGCACGGCGCGGCGCGGAAAACGCGGGCGTGCTCATCGACATCGAACGCACCGACTTCAAGAAACTCCCATTCAACGATGCCGCGTTCAATCTCGTGGTCGTCGATAGCACAGAGGATCTGCTCGGAGCACTGGCCGACGCCGATCGCGGCGTTTGTGTCGCGGAAGCGCTGCGCGTCCTTGCACCGCGCGGGCGCATTGTTGTGATTGAAGGCGGAAGACAGGGAGGGCTGACGAACCTGTTCCGACGGCCGCCCCCGGTCAATACGGCCTACCAGGCCTCGGGCGGGTCTGTCGCCGCGCTCAAACAGGCGGGGTTTCGGGCCGTCCGAACGCTGGCCGAGCGCGGCGGAAAGGTGTTCATCGAAGGCACGAGGTGAGGACACCCGCTGTCCCGCAGGGCGGACGCAACGCGCTCGTTCCGCTATGATCGGCCTCAGTACGGGCCGAAAGCGCAACCATGAAGCGGCAAGGGTTTTGCCTAGATCCGTGTGCCGGAAACGATCAATGGCCGTAACGACCCAATCGCCCCTACCGGACGTTTGCACACTCGACGAGATCGCGCGTGCCGCGGGGGTTCCCCTGGCCCGCATCGAGGAGCTCGCCGACCGATCCGACCTCCCGACGATTCAGGCGGGCGGGGAGCGTTACGTGGCATGGACGGATGCGGTAACCGCTGTCCAGCTGCTCAGGCGGCATGGTTCGATGGCCAGTCTGAACCTGACTGGCCACTCACCACGCCCGCTTTTTCGCACGCAGTCGGGCGCGCGTCGGTCGGCCGGGTATCCGATTGCCTTTTCAGGCGCTGTACACGCCGGCGTCGTTGCAACCTCGCTGGTGTTGACCACGATCGGTCTCACACCGGCGTCACCGGTCGTGGAAACAACTCAGCAAAAAGTTCCCCTGCGCCTGGTATACCTGGCGACACCAGGCCCGGGTGGCGGCGGAGGGGGCGGCGGCTTGAAACAGCGGACGCCACCGCCAAAGGCCGAGCGCCAGGGTCGCGCGCGCCTGAGCAGCCCGCTGCCTGCGCGCAAGCAGCCCGACCCCATCGTTCCAGTGCAGAAGCCACCGGAACCAAAACCAGAAGTGCTCAAGGCTGAGCCTCTCAAGCCGGTGGTTGCGCCGGTCGTCACGGCACCCGCCGACACAAGGGATCGTGCGGGGGTCCTGGAACAGGTGCCCGCACAGAAGACGGAGAGCCGTGGGCCCGGCGAGGGAGGCGGCGTCGGTACAGGTCGCGGCACCGGAATCGGAGAGGGTGACGGAACCGGCATCGGCCCGGGATCGGGCGGCGGGACTGGAGGCGGCCCATACCGGCCGGGAAGCGGCATCGCACCGCCTCGGCTCCTTCGCGAAGTGAAGCCTGATTACACGGAAGAAGCCCGGCAGCGCAACGTCGAAGGCGAGGTCGTGCTGGAGATCGTCGTCCGGCTAGACGGATCGGTTGGCGACATCAAGGTGATCGACGGACTCGGCTATGGCCTCAACGAACGTGCGGTGGCTGCGGTCCGACAATGGCGCTTTTCGCCAGCGCAGCGTAAGGGTGCGCCCGTGGACGTCCTCGTGGAAGTGGCGGTCGAGTTCAGGTTGAGGTAAGAGTAAGAGTGATTCTCATGAACACCATCCTCCTGATCGTGACGATTGTCTCGCTGGCATCCGCCGTGATTCTGGCAGTGCTCAACTGGCGCTTGATCAGCGTGGAGCGCCGACGTTCGGCGGCCCGAGTGGACGCGCTCGTTTCGGCGGCGGCAGCCGCACCGGAACCATTTCCGGTTGCGTCCGTTTCCGAAACGCCGGCCGATCACGTCGTCCTTCGACCGACTCCTCTTGAGCATCAGGACCTGTTTCACACGACCGCGGAGCCGGCGTCTTCGGGCTGGCGTCTGGCCATTCCGGTCTCGCTGGGCATTCTGGTTGTCGGCGCACTCGTGACAGTGCTGCTCCTGTCGAGCGGCGGCGGGACTCAGCCCGCGCCCGCAGTCGCCGCGGCGCGCACGGCGGATACTACGTCAGCACCGCTGGAGCTGCTTTCACTGCGCCATGAGCTCACACAAGATCGGTTGTCCATCACCGGCCTGGTCCGCAATCCTCGTGCAAGCCGTCAGTTGTCGGGCGTGAACGTCGTCGTGTTTGTATTCGATCGAAGCGGCGCATTTCTCACCAGCCTGCAGGGGCCGCTGGACTTTCGGACCCTGGCGGCTGGCGACGAATCGCCGTTTGTCGTTTCTCTGGACCACATCGCCGACGTCGGGCGGTATCGCGTCAGCTTCAGGGCTGAAAACCAGGTCGTTCCGCACGTCGATCGTCGTCAGGCGCCCGTGGTCGCTTCTGTGAACAGGCAGTGACATGGCAATGAAGCATCCTCGATCCACGCTTAAGGTCGCGACGCTTCTCGCTCTGACTGTTCTTGCGTCCTCGGGTTTGCAGGGCCAGCAGGGAACGAGACGTGAGCAGCGCCAGCCTACGGAAGACGGATTCCGCTTTCGCAGCGGCGTCGAACTCATCAACGTATCGGCGACCGTCACCGATCAACGCGGCCGATTCGTGTCGGGCCTCCTGAAGGAGGACTTCTCGCTGTACGAGGATGGGCAGCCACAGAACATCACACACTTCAGCGCCGATCGGGTGCCGGTAAGTCTTGGCCTGGTGCTCGATGTGAGCGGGAGCATGGATGGGGAAAAGTGGAGTGCGGCCCTGAATGCGCTCGACCGATTTCTTTTCGACCTACTGGATCCGGCAGACGAGGTGTTTCTCTACACGTTCAACAGCAATCCTGACCTGGTGCAGGAATGGACGACCGATCGGCAGCGTATCAGCCGTGCGCTCGGGCGCATTCGGCCCAACGGCGGCACGGCAATGCTGGATGCCGTTTCCGAAGCCGTACCACTTGCGGACACCGGTCGGCACCGCAAGAAGGCCGTCGTCATCATCTCAGACGGCAACGACACGGCGAGCCACATCGATCTGCCAGAGCTCAAGCAGCTCATTCGGGAGACCGAGGTGATGGTCTACGCGATTGGGATCGATGGACGAGAGTCGAGCGTGACGTCTGGCGGCGGCGCGGGGCCACGTCTCCCAATCCCCATGCCGTTTCCCGTGCCCGGTCGTCGATATCCCATTCCGCCGAGTAATCCGCCCCCAACGGGACCAACGCGTGGTATCGGTGGTGGCGTTGACGCCAGAGCCCTGCGTGATATTACCGACGACAGCGGAGGCCGAACGGAACTCATTCGGTCGGGGCGCGATCTCGTTCCGGCAACGACCAGCATCGCAGACGAATTGAGTCAGCAGGTACTACCTGGGATATCCGGCCGCGGCGGCCCGGGACGGCCGGTGGCACGCGATTCGGGTCGATACTCGCGACACCAAACTGCGAGTGCGGGCGCGACGGGGGTACGTGGCGACGCCGTAACGCGAAAAAGACGCCCGACCCCTTTTTCGTTATGATGCGGCGTGCTGCTTGTCCTCACCGCCATAGGCTTGACCCTTCTGGGCAGCCTTGGCGGGCTTCTTCTGGCCTCTACGCTCCTGCTGTTCAACGATCGAATTCGTCTCAGGCTCATCCCCTCGTTGATCAGCTATGCCGTCGGCACGTTGCTCGGAGTGGCCCTATTGGCGCTCCTGCCACACGCCCTCGAGACGCTGCCGCCGACGCGCGTGCTCGGCACCTTGCTCGCCGGTATCCTCCTCTTTTTCATCCTCGAAAAGCTTGTGATCTGGCGTCACTGCCATACAGAAGAGTGCACGACCCATTCGTCTGCGGCGCCGCTCGTGCTGATTGGCGATGCCTTCCATAATTTTGTAGACGGCGCCGTGATTGGCGCAGCCGTGGTGAGCTCGATTCCTCTTGGCGTGGGCACCGCCGTCGCGGTTGCCGCGCACGAGATTCCCCAGGAAGTCGGCGATTTTGCCATCCTGCTCGGATCGGGTTATACGCGACGGCGAGCGCTGATGCTGAACGTGGTGTCTGGACTGTCTGCCGTGGCGGGAACGCTGTCCGCCCTGCTGGCGCTCGACTGGATACCAAACGTCCTGCCCTACGTGTTGTCGATTGCTTCCGCCAGCTTCCTGTACATCGCCATGGCGGATCTCATCCCTGACCTGAACCGCGGTCGGATGGATGCACGGGCCATTGGACAAATCCTGCTCGTCGGCGTAGGGATCCTTACGGTTGTCATCGTCGAATGGATGCTCTTCTAAAGAGGCCCACGTTCGTGGCGCAGGACTCCGACGTACGTAGCGCAGGACTTTAGTCCTGCTAACGGAACGCCCCCGGCAGGTCTAAAGACCTGCGCTACGTACGTGGGCCTGCCACGTCCTGCACTACGACAAACCCCCTGTCCTGCGAAGGGGTCAGCGTTCCAACCCATCCACGCGAAACAGGCCTGATCCCGCGATCAGTACGCACTTTCTCCTGGCATGTGACTTGCCCCTCTGGTAGCCGGGCATCGAAAGGGCTCTCACCCGACGCGGAAGGTTCCGAAGCCTGAGGCAGAGAGCCCGATGCCAAAAGATTGGAGGGCATCATGTTTCGACACATCGCGGCAGCATTGATGATTGCGAGCCTGGCCGCCCCGGCCGTGGCCGGTGCAGCCGACCGGAGAGACCTCCGGCTTCTCGACGAAGTCGCCAAGAAGGTCAACACCTACGCCTGGTTCACCGTGTTCGACGATGTCAACGCGTCGCTCGACAATGGCGTGGTTACGCTGACCGGCAAGGTCACGATGCCGTACAAGCGCAACGAGATCGCCAAGCGCGTGGCCAAGGTGGACGGCATTCGCGAAGTTCACAACAAGATTGAGGTTCTTCCGGTGTCTCAGATGGACGACGACCTGCGCTATCGCATCGCGCGGGCCATCTACAGCCACCCGGCGTTCTGGCACTACGCGACCATGATTGACCCGCCGATTCACATCGTTGTGGATCGTGGGCACGTCACCTTGACGGGCGTCGTCAACAGCGAAGTCGACCGGATGGTCGCGCGATCGCTGGCGTCGCAGTTCCTGGCGTTCTCGGTGAAGAGCGAAATCAAGACGACGGCTGAAGCTCGACAGGCATTCGAAGGGGTGTAATGCCATAATGCCTCCGCGCTGGACTCACCTGGCGCGGAGGCATTGCTGTATATGGGAGACATCGTCCAATTTCCTTCAAACGGAAAAGAAGCCTCAGGATATCTCGCCCTGCCGAAATCTACTGGTCCCGCCATTGTGGTCATTCAGGAGTGGTGGGGACTCGTGCCGCACATCAAGAACGTTGCCGATCGATTTGCTGCGGAGGGATTTGTTGCGCTCGCGCCGGACCTATACCACGGGAAGAGCACGAGCTCGCCCGATGAGGCTGGCAAACTGATGATGAGCCTCCGCATCGACGAAGCCGAAAAGGATTTGCGCGGCGCCGTGCAGTACCTACTGAAGCATCCAAGTACCTTCAAGCAAGCAGGTTGGAACCGTTGGCTTCTGTATGGGTGGTGCGCTGTCGCTCTTTGCAGCATGCAAGAACCCGGAGGTGGGCGCCTGTGTCGTGTTCTACGGGGGACATCCCAACGTCAAGCCGGACCTCGCTGCGCTCAAGGCTCCGGTGCTCGGCCTGTATGCAGAGAAGGACGGGTTCGTCACGCCCGAATCAGTACGTGCTCTGGAAAAGAATCTGAAAGATCTGGACAAGCGCGCCGACATTCACATTTATCCGGGGGCCGATCATGCGTTCTTCAACGACGAACGACCGCAGGTCTACAACGAGGCCGCCGCTCGCGACGCCTGGCGCCGAACGATCGACTTTTTCAAAAGCGAGCTAAAAGCCTGAAAGTGCGGTTCAAGGCTTGGGGACGCCGGCTTGCGCGAACGTGATTGACACGCCACCGTTGATCGTGAGCGACGTTCCCAGCGGGCCTGCCTGTGAGATGGTTCGGCCGACGCTGCCAAAAGCCGCAAACGAGGGCGTCAGGAAGTATGCAGCAGCACCGGCAAGGTCGAGCCGACTCCTGGCCAGCGCAAGGGCATCGGCGGCAGGGCTCTGATTGAGCGACCGCATCTGGATCAGGGCACCCGTGACGACGAAGCGATTGGAGAGAGGAACTTCTACGGCTCCACTGCTGAAGAGGACGCCGCGCGCAAAATATCCCGCTGAGCCGTACACTCGATAATCGGGTCGCCTGACCTCGACGCTTACCGGAATAGCCCACGACCATCGTGCCCCCGAGATTGGGTCCGGCGCACTCAACACCTCAACGAGCGGTGCGACGGCCAGTCCGACCTTGGCGCGGTTTTGTTCCGGCTCGACCAGCGCATATTTCAGGTTCAGGTAGACGTCACCAAACCCGGCAACGCTACTCCCATCGGTGAAGTTCATCCGGTAGTACGGAATCGTCCCCCCAAACTGCGCTCGACGAGTCAACGCCATACCTGCCTCAATGACAGGGAAATCAAACTGGCGAGCGCCAAGGGATCGCGAATGCCCGGCCGATACTGACAACCATCCATGTCCCGGCGTGAGTACCGACGCGTCATCGAGCCAGGCACCAAACTGCCGGATAGCGGCAGAACTGTCGGCCGAAATGGGCTCGAGTGCCGGCGACGAGTTTGTCCCGGCGGTCGGCTGAGAAGTCTTTGCGCGTCCGCGACCGAAGGCGTTTCCGCGTCCCTGAGCGGCGACCGAAGTCGCCGCCAGGGTTACCATCAGCGTGAAGATCAACGTACGAGCACTTATCGACATGTGTGTCTTCGAGTTGCTATGGCGTCTTCGATTTGGCTGTCGTCGTGGTCGTTGTCGTTGTCGTGGAGGTTGAGGTCGAGGTCGACGTGGTTGTCGACGAGCTATTGATCTCGGCATTAGCCTGGACCAGCGCACCCTGCGCGACCGTCTCACCATCCACACCGGTCTTCAGCTTCTGAATCGCCTGCCCGAGGCTCAAGGTGCTGGCAGGGGTAGTGGCGCCCGTCGCGCTGGTCGTGACCACCGGTTGGCCCTTGATATCGAGTCCGGTCATCGCCGCCTTTAGGTCCGCGAATGCGATCTGGTGGTTATTCGATACGTTGACGGCTGCTACGAACTGACCAAAGTTCTTGAAGCCCGATGTCGCACCGTTCAGATCGACGTCCGTCCCAATGACGGTCTGTGCCTTCTTCATGAGGTTCGATTTCGTCGACAGTTTCTGTGCCACCGGATTATCCGGCGTCCAGGTGGCTGTACCTGTTGTGGAAGTAGTGGTACTTCCTGTCGAGCTCGACGTCGTGTTCGATGTGGTCGTGTTCGACGTGGTCGTGAGTCCCGATTGGGTCGTTGTCGTCGCTCCGCCCTTTGTCTTTGCCGACGCAGAGTTCCCCTTCGGCGTCGTCGATTTCGCTAACTTTGTCGTCGCGCCCTTTGAAGACGTCGTCTTGGGTGTTGTCGACGGACCTTTCGCTTTCGTTGTCGAGGCTTTCACAGCAGCACCGGACCCCGTGGCCGTCGTGGCCTTGGGACCATGAACCTTCGGCGTCGTCGACGCGGCTCCTTTGGCCAGAGCTGTTCCACTCAGGAGCACGAAGATCATTCCAACAAACCCGAGCCAACGAGTCCCTTTGAGCATGGTTATCCTCCCAACGGCTGCACACAGACGCAATTGCTATGCCCGACGATTACAGATTTGTCAGAAGCCAAAGTGGCCCACTGACGGGTGATTTGCGACGTGCACGGCCTCGATTCGCCTGCCACGTGCACGTCGGGATCACGGGAAGAGTATGCTGACGAACAGAATCGACGTTCTTACACTGCCGGATCTGAAGGTCCGGCCTATTTCAGCTTTCATGACCTATTCAGCGAGGACAGCCCACCATCCGGAAGGACGTGGTGAAGGGCTGCTGGATGCTTGTGGGCTGCCCGCAGAGCCCGGACGGGGCAGCGTGCGACGAGCCGCGGCGATGAAAGTGAAGCCTGCGGTGTGAGTTCCGCTCTGTTTATCGGGATTGGTGACCACAATATTCACCGGACCACCAGCATGCGGTGGCGTCGTCGCAACAATCGTCGTGCTTGTCGCGACAACCACCATCGTCGCCGCCGGAATTCCGCCAAAGCTGACCGTCGCGCCAGGTACAAAATCCGCCCCCGTGATCGTGACGGTTGTGCCGCCTTTCGCGGACCCGGAGTTGGGCACAACGCTCGTAACGGTCGGTGCAGGACTGGACACCGAACTGGCATCCTGCGCAGCGGCCTGCACACGTTTACGCATCGCCCTTCTCGATCCTGTCGGCACACCGCCTCTGGTCGATTGTGAGCTCCGGGCCACCGCGTCCATCGACGCCGGCCGAGGACCACTCACCGTCAATGCTGGAGGCGAAGGGGGCGGCGGCTCATAAGTCGGAAGGAACTCATGGCTACCAACGTCGGTACGATCAGTAACCTCTGCAGGACCTCGATCGTTGGATCTGGTCACACCGCGGCTGGATCCGGGGTTCGACGTCCCAGTGCTCACAGGCAGAATCGCACTCACGATGATGATCGGTGCTTGGGCTGACTGCACCGTTTGAGCGTTCTCTGCGCGTGCAGGGCTCTCCTTGCTCCGGTTGGCGTTCAGGGGCCGAGTCGTAGCCGCCGCGCGCGGACTCGCGGCCCTCACGGGCGACGTCGCATTCGAGCTGACGGACGGTGACGAGGCCGGGGACGATGGAATCTGCTTGGGGGCATCTGCAGGTTTCCCGTTCTGATCGATGACGTTACTGCTACTGGTCGAGTCGGTAGAGACAGGACTTGGCGTCACAGCACTGGTCGACGGCGCCGGATTTGCGCCGACTGTGGGTGCTGAGGTTGTCGCAGGTCCGCCAACGGCCACGGTCATCGAAAGCGTCGCCCCGGGATTCTCGACATTGTCAGCCGTGCTCGATGCGTTACGCACCCAGACTGTCACGACGTAGCTCTTTGCCTGGGTTGGCGTCCACGCGAAGATGTTGCTCGTTGACCAGTTCTGTCCAATGGTTGACATCGAACCGTCGAACACCCACCACTTGTACGCGTAGGGGGCCACGCCACCCGTTGCGGTGGCCGCGAACGTGATGGTGGTGCCCACACAAGGCTGTGCGGGCGCGTTGGATGTGAGGCTGGTTGCAGTGAGAGGCTGGATGACGGGCGTGGTCGACACTTCGTTGGAGTAACCGACTTTCCAGACCAGCCGTGTTGTAGGCTTGCACCGCCAGGAAATACACCTTCGTCGGATCAGGCTGAGAGAATACCCACCTCGTCGTGTTTCCGACGTCGATGCGGGTCGTGTACTGACGCGAGCTCATGCCGTACGAAATGATGTATCCGGCAATGTCGCTTTCGGGGTTTGGATCCCAAGCCAGCGTGACGGCACCTTCCGCCGGGCCGCCCAAGAGAGTCACGAGCAGTATCGACAGGCCGAGGCAGCGGCCACACGAGTATTTTGTCGACACAGCCATAGGAAAGGAGGAGGGGGGAGAACTCGTCGTAATCAGTTCGTACACGGAAGAGAAGTGCGATCTTCAGGGCTGCAAGGCCACTGCCAGACATTCGTGCCGCTCTGTCTGCGCGTCTGTTCGGTTTTTTCGGGGAGTCTGCCAGGGCGTACGATCGTTGCGACGCTGATCGAAAGACTTTTTTGTCGACTTGCTAACAAGATTGCAAACACTCGCCCATTGGGGCGCGAACGACTTGCGCAGAACTGCACAGTGAGAAGATTGTTCGAGGGTCGCGACTAGTTCTCGAGCGTCGTGACTAGTTCGCTGCCGGTGGTGGAGCAGCAAGTGGTGGAGTGAGCGTCGTTGGAGCAATGTACGTGAAACCACTGGCACGCGTACCGCTCTGCTTGGTCGGATTGATCACCACAACCGCGACCGCGCCGCCGGCATGTGACGGCGTCGTGGCCACGATCGAGGTGCTGTTGGCCACGACCACGGTGGTCGCTGCCGGGACTCCGCCAAAAGTGACTGTCGCACCCGGCACGAAGTTCGCGCCAGTGATCGTCACGGTCGTCCCACCTCTGGTAGAGCCGGAGTTCGGCATGACGGTGCTCACCGTCGGTGGCGGCGTCGAGGGTGGCGGTGGAGCTGCGGGCGCAGTGTACGAAAACGCGTTGGCGCGAGTACCGCTCAGCCTGTTGGGATTCGTCACCGCAACGGCCACCACGCCGGCGACATGTGCCGGTGTCCTCGCTTTGATGGACGTACTGTTGACGACCGTCACGGCCGTCGCGGGGGCGCCTCCAAAGCTCACGGTGGCGCCGCTTGCGAAATTGGCTCCCGTAATGGTGACGATCGTGCCGCCGCCGGTCGATCCGGTGTTCGGAACCACGCTCCCTACCGACAGTGGGTTCGCGCTGACCGAGACGATCATCGAAAGCGTCGCGCTCGGGTTGTCGAAATTGTCGACCGTGCTCGAGGCATTGCGCACCCAGACGGTGATCCGATAGCTCGGTTTGGCCTGCGTCGGCGTCCATGCGAAGGTATTGCTCGCCGACCAATTCTGCCCGATGGTGGAGGTCACGCCGTCGGATACCCACCACTTGTATTGATACGGGGTTCGGCCGCCTGTCGCAGTGGCCGTGAACGTGATGGTATTTCCTGTACGCGGCTGCGTCGGTGCGTTCGACGTCAAACCCGTTGCCGTCAGCGGACGGACGGCCGCTGATGTCAAGACTTCGTTTGAAAACGGACTTCGCTGACCGGCCGTGTTGTAGGCTTGCACGGCCAGGAAATAGACCTTTGCTGGATCAGGTTGGGCGAACACGAACGACGTCGTATCTCCAACATCGACGCTCGTGGTGTACTGACGTGAGCTTGTGCCGTAAGAAATGACGTACCCGGCGATATCCGCCTCCTGGTTGGGATCCCAGGCCAGTGCGACCGCACCTTCTGCGGATCCGAGCGAAAGAAGCACGAGCTGCATCGACAGGCCGAGAGTAGCGGCCACACGAATATTTTGTCGACGCAGCCGTGAGGAATGAAATGGACATCCTCAAGCTGTTCAGTCGAGAGCCTGATCTCGAGTGGGGGATGACTCGTCGTAATTAGTTCGTACACGGTGAAGACGTGCGCGTGACAGTTTGCAAGGCTGCTGCCAGAATTTCTGCGGACTTCAGACGCGCTCTCCTGTTTCCTTTCGCAGAAAATTTTCAAAGTGTGCGAGCTGCGCGAGAACCGCGCGCCGACACGGTCGTGCACTAAGTAAGAATTTCGGGTAACGCGATTTTGATCTCGTGTCTCGCTGCACACGATTGCACGCGAGAGCGCTGCGTTTGTCAGGCGCGGCCGGCATTATCAACGATCTTTCCATCGCTCACGAGCGACGGCTATCAATCCAGACCGTGCGAGAAGGTTCGCAGCGACTCGCCTGCGGTACTCCGCTGTCGGCCTGAGATGATCGACAGGCCAAGGTCGTCATGGCTGGTGTGCGGGTCGGACCCCTCGCGTCGCGCTCGGCAGCGTGGCGCCCACCGTCGTTCGAGCGCGGAAAACGGAAGAGGTACTAGCATTTGGGTGGGTCGCTCGACGAGGCACAGCGAGTTCTCAGTTTGCTGATATAGAAGGCTGAAAAAGGCACGCGCCGCGATTTTGAATCTGGACGCCGCCGATCTCCCGTGCCGCATTGGCAAGCATCGGCAGATGCGGATGGATGAGCGGCGACCGCAAGATCCGGGTGTACGTAGCCAAAGCCCCGACCCAGAGCGCCTTCGGCGAATCTCAATGCGCCGAAGGTTCTAAACCGAACATCGACTTTTTCAACAAGGAACTGGGATAGACCAAGGCTATTTCGGTGCCCAACGTAATTAAACCCGCTGCCGCGAGTGCCGCTCTTCTTATCGGAATTGGTCACAACGACATTCACCGTGCCCGGCGCGTGCGGGGGCGTCCGTGCGGTAATAGAGGTGCCGCTCACAACAACGAACTTCGTCGCCGCCGCGCCGCCAAATCTGACAGTGGCACCACGCACAAAATTTGTTCCCCTGATGGTCACCGTGGTGCCGCCACTCGTCGGTCCGGAATTCGGCGTGACACTCCCTACGGTTGGTGCGGGCGCAACATACGTAAAGCCGTTCGTGCGAGCCGCACTCTGACCGCTGGGGATGGACACAACGACGTTCACCGAGCCCGCCGAATGCGGGGGCGTCCGCGCGGTGATAGAGGTGCCGCTCACAACAACGACCTTCGTCGCCGCCGCGCCTCCAAATCTGACAGTGGCACCACGCACAAAATTTGTTCCCCTGATGGTCACCGTGGTGCCGCCACTCGTCGGTCCGGAATTCGGCGTGACACTCCCTATGGTTGGTGCGGGCGCAACATACGTAAAGCCGTTCGTGCGAGCCGCACTCTGACCGCTGGGGATGGACACAACGACATTCACCGAGCCCGCCGAATGCGGGGGCGTCCGCGCGGTGATAGAGGTGCCGCTCACAACAACGACCTTCGTCGCCGCCGCGCCTCCAAATCTGACAGTGGCGCCACTCACAAAGTTGGTTCCCCTGATGGTCACCGAGGTGCCGCCACCAGTCGGCCCGGAATTCGGTGTGACACTCCCCAGGGTTGGCGCGGGCGCAACATATGTAAAGCCGTTCGTGCGAGTCGCGGTCTGACCGCTGGGGCTGGACACAACGACATTCACCGTGCCAGCCGCGTGCAGGGGCGTCTTCACTTTTAACGATGTACTGCTGACAACTACGACGTTGGGTGCAGCCTTCCCGCCGAACTTGACGGTGGCACCATCGGCAAAATTCTTTCCTGTGATGGTGACTGAAGTGCCCCCCTTGGTCGGGCCGGATTTCGGGGCAACGGCGTTCACCGAAACCGCTGGTGGCGGGCCCACGGCGAACGTCATCGAGAGGGTCGCCTCTGGGTTATCAAGCTTGTCTACGGTGCTTCCTGCGTTACGAGCCCACACAGTCACCCGGTAGGCAGGTTTTGCCTGCTTTGGTGTCCACGCGAACGTGGCGCTGGTCGACCAGTTCTTTCCGATCGTGGAGGCCGTACCATCGGAGACCCACCACTTGTACTGATACGCGGGAGCACCACCCGCCGCTTTCGCAGTGAATGTGATGGATGTGCCAACCACCGGCGACGACGGTGCATTCGAGGTCAGGCGGGTGACCGTCAGCGGATCGGGCGTCGTCGAGACCTCGGCCGAGTAAGGACTTTCAAGACCTGCCTTGTTGTAGGCCTTCACCGCCAGATAGTAAACCTTGGTGGGATCTGGCTCGGTAAAGTGGAAGGTGGTTCTCTTTCCGACATCGACACTCGTGGCGTACTGATCTGAACGCGTCCCGTAAGAGACGATATATCCAGCGATGTCGGGTTCTGAATTGGGTTCCCAGTGGAGCGTCCAGGTGGCACTCTCCGCAACCCCGGCCGAAAGCATCACCAGCAGCGCAGAGAGGCTCAGGCGGCCGATCAAGTATCTGGCCGAGGCGGCGAAACGAAGGCTGGGCATCTAATCTGTATGAATTGACTGCATCGAGAATGCGTCATCCATCAGCACGGCGACGGGTCAGGCTGGAGAGGACGTGCTGGAGGAGAGAATTGCTCGCGGTTGGTGGACGGCTAGGAAGAGGCGCAACGGCGATATATGTGAAGCCGCCAAACAGGCCGAGATAACGGCCAAGCCAGTACCTTGTCGACGCAGCCGTGAGGATTGAAATGGGCATCCTCAAGCTGTTCAGTCGAGAGCCTGATCTCGAGTCGGGGAGACTCGTCGTAATTAGGTCGTACACGGTGAAGACGGCGGCGTGACAGTTGCAAGGCTGCTGCCAGAATTTCTGCGGACTTCAGACACGCTCTCATGTTTTCTATCGCGGAAAATTGCAAAGTGTGCGAGATGCGCAAGAACCGCGCGCCGACACTTTCGTGTACTAAGTAAGAATTTCGGGTAACGCGCTCTTGGCTAGCGGTCGTCAGGCGTGGCCGGCGTTATCAATGATTCCTTCCATCGCTCATGGGCGACGGCTATCAATCCAGAAACGTGCGAGAAGGTTCGCAGCAACTCGCCTGCGGTACTCGGCTGTCGATCTCAGATCATCAATAGGTGCTATCTCCAGACTGAGAACTCGCTGTGCCTCATCGAGCGATCCGCCAGCGGCCAGCACCTCTTCCGTTTTCAGTGCTCGAACGACGGTGGGCGCCACGCTGCCGAGCGCGACGCGTGGGGTCCGGCCCGCCACACCAGCCATGACGACCTTGGCTATAGCCTGGGCGGCCCGGGTGCCGACCTTGCGGAACCACTGGCGGCCTGCAATCGGTGGTATCTCGAATCCCTCGATGAGCTCATCAGAGCGCAGCACCGAGCGACGATAGCCGATATAGAACGCTGAAAAAGGCACCCGTCGTGTCCCGCTCGCGCTTCGCAAGACAACCATCGCATCGGCAACAGCCAGGACCGGCAGGGTATCGCCAGCCGGCGAGCCGTTCGCCACGTTCCCTCCGACTGTGCCGCGATTCTGGATCTGGACGCCGCCGACCTCCCGTGCCGCACTGGCAAGCATCGGAAGATGCGTACGGATGAGCGGCGACCGCAAAATCTGGGTGTACGTAGCCAGAGCCCCGACCCAGAGCGCCTTTCGGCGAATCTCGATGCGCCGAAGGTCGTCCAGATGCCACAGGTTGAGAAAGCGCTGATCCTTGAGCGTCCCGAAATTCAGCGAGACGTATAGATCTGTGCAGCCCGCCATCGGCACGAGCGGGCCATCGTCGCGCAGCATTCGAAGCGCGTCCTTCAGGTTTCGTGGTTCGAAGAGACGACGTCGCGAAAGGGAAGACTGCACGGTTTTTCAGCGACGGGCTCGCTTGCGCGATCGAGCTGGTCTTCCTTTGCTGCCTGCGACAATCGAGCGATAAATGGCCGCATATCCGGTACAGCGGCAGAGATTGCCGGCCAGGCCCACTCGAATTTCATCGAGTGAGGGCCTGGGTCCGAGCGCCACCGCAGCCATGACGATCCCCGGCGTACAGATGCCGCACTGTGCCCCTCCATGTTCGACAAGCGCCTGCTGGAGCGGATGGCTTCCACCCAGACCTTCGATTGTCGTGACCTTGGTGCCTTGGACGTGCGCGACCGGAATCAGACACGAATTGACAGGCACGCGATCGACGAGGACCGTGCACGCGCCGCACTCACCCTCACCACATCCTTCCTTGGTTCCAGTGAGCCGGCAGTCCTCGCGGAGGACATCGAGCAGACGCTTCATCGGGTGCGCATCGATTCGCATCCGCTTGCCGTTCACCGTCAGGTTCACGGTCACGAGACCCGCTGCGGTTGTTGGGCTGACATGATCTTTTCGGGTAAGGCTGGAATCTCGCGCACGTCGAAGCCGGCATGGCGCAGGGCATTGACAACGGCCGGCGCCGGCCCATCGATGGGCATCTCACCAACGCCCTTGGCCCCGAACGGTCCGTGTTTGTACGGGTTTTCCAGAATGATCACGTCCATCGGTGGCGTGTCGAGCGTCGTTGGAATGATGTAGTTCGTCAACTGGGCGTTTGCCATCCTCCCGTCCCGCATCACCACGTGCTCGAGCAGCGCGTAGCCCAGCCCCTGGACAGTGCCACCTTCGATTTGCCCGCGAACAAGCCCTGGATGAATGGCCTTACCAATTTCATGGACGGTGGTCAGAGAGACCGGCCTGACTTCCCAGGTGTCTCGATCGACCTCGACCTCGGCGACATCGCACGCCCAGCTGTAACTGCCGTACGCGTCCCCCCGATAGCTGGCGTCGTCCCACTCCATGTCGGGAGGTCGTTCGTATTGTTTCGTGATGACCAGCGGACCATGCTTTCGCAAGTACTCGCGCGGTGTGAGCCTCCCAAGTCGTTCGCGCATTTCCAACGCACATCGTTGCAAGATGCGCCCAACGACCATACATGTTCTTGAGGCCACGGTGGGCCCGCTGTCGGGCACCTCGGCCGTGTCGGCTGCGTTCACCTCGACGCGCTCATACGGAATTCCTAGAGTCTCGGCAACGATTTGCGCGTGCATCGTGCGCGTCCCCTGACCAATTTCGGTGCTTGCCACCAGGATGCGCACGCCACGGTCCGTGAGCGCGAGAGACGCCTTCGATGCCAGCTTGACCTCACCGCCACCAGTAAAGCCTGAACCATGGAAGAACAGCGACAGACCAATACCACGATTGGTCCCAGCAAGCGTCTGCCGGCGCCGTCTGAAGTCGGTCCGCTTGACCGCTTCGCGCAACACCCGTCTTGCGCTGCAATCGCGGCCGAGCCGCTGGCCCGTGGCTGTTCGGTCGCCCGGTCGGAGCAGGTTCAACTCGCGGAGCCGAACAGGATCAAGGCCAATCTGTTCGGCAATCCGGTCCATGTGAACTTCTACGGCAAACTGGGTCTGTGGAGCACCGAACCCCCGAAACGCTCCGTTAGGGGGCGTATTGGTCATCACCACACGGCCGCGCACACGCACGTGATCGCACCGGTACGGGCCGCTCGCGTGAATGACACCGCGTGAGAGCACCACGGCGCTCAGCGTGGCGTACGCGCCCCCGTCAAGCAGCACGTCGACATCCATCGCGGTCAGACGACCGTCGCGCGTCAGCCCGGTACGATGCCGAACGATCGCGGGATGGCGTTTGGTTGTCGCGAGCATGTCTTCGACCCGGTCGTACACGAGCTTGACCGGCCGCCCCGCCTTCATCGCCAGCAGGGCCGCGTGCCCGGCAATCGTGGAGGGATACTCTTCCTTGCCGCCAAAGCCCCCGCCCGTCTCGGTTTGAACGACACGTACCTTCTCGTCCGGCAAACCGAGCACGACCTTCAGCGCCCGATGCACGTAATAAGGACACTGGAGCGATCCGTACACCGTCACCCCACCGTTCTCGGGAACCGCTATCACGCCGTTGGGCTCGATGTAGAGCTGCTCCTGATGGCCGGTGCGATATTCGCCTTCGACAATCACGTCGGCGGCGGCAAATCCTGTATCAAGCTGCCCCTTTTCAATGCTGATCGTTTTGAACGCCGTCGTGGACGTCTGCGGATCAAAGTTTGGAGTGGCTTCGCGGTATGCGATCTCTATCTCCGCGGCCAGCAACCGATCTCTGTCTTCGTGAGCGAGCAACAGGATGGGCTCCGCTACGTGCCGGATGGTGCGTTCGGCCAGGCACGGTTGATCCTCTTCAATCAAGGCAACGATGTTGCGGCCGGGAATGTGTCGAAAATCAACGACGGTGAATCCGGCCAGATCGGCGGGCAGCCGAACGTCGACGATTTCCCCGGCCGGGATGGTGGACCTCACAGTGCGGCCGTACAGCAGGTGAGGAAAAGACAGATCGTCGATGTAGCGCGCGGTGCCAGAGACTTTGTCAGCACCCTCTTTGCGGAGCACACTCCGGCCGACCACACCCCCGCGTCTGGTTCCTGGAGTCCGCGCGCTCCGCGTAGATCCGCCTGTCATGGCGCGGCATTATACGCCCGCACTCACAGGTGTTACGGCTTCGGGGCACCGAGCTCGTGCTCGGCAATGATGTACTCGAGGACCGGGCGTCCCCCAATCAAGTGTTCTGAAACAATTCGCTCGAGCACCGGCGGATCGCACGCGCGATACCAGACCCCCTCGGGGTAGACGACGGCAATCGGGCCCCCTTCACAGATCCGGAGGCAATTGGCCTTGGTACGAAGAATCCCGCCCTTCTCGGACAGGCCGAGCTCCTTGAGTCGTCCTTTCAGGTATTTCCAGGCTTCGAGCGACCGGTCGCGATCGCAACATTTGGGCTCAGTCTGATCGCAACAAAGAAAGATGTGACGCCTGGCTACCGGGACGCCAATCTCCGCGGCCACACGCTGCAGACGATCGCGCGGCTTGTCGGCACCTGCTTCCGTGTTTGTCTTGGTGTTGTCTTCCATCTCGTGACCGCTTGATCCTGCTATGATGTCGACATGTTGAGTTCGGAAGCCGTGACACGCAATGTTCGGGTCCGCGTGCGTGCCAAGTACGATCCAGAGCGTTCGAACATCCCTGCCGGCCAGTGGTTCTTTCAGTATACGGTCGACATCTCGAACGAAGGCGCAGAACCTGTCCAGCTGGTCAGCCGACATTGGATCATCACCAACGCCGTCGGTGAAGTACAGGAAGTCAAGGGTCCTGGCGTCGTGGGGCAGCAGCCAGTCATCCCCCCCGGCCAGAACTTCGAGTACACGTCAGGGTGTGGCTTCAGCACACCGACCGGCTCGATGCACGGCACCTATCAAATGATCAGCGATTCGCAAGGGGAATTCGACGTGGAAATTGCCCCGTTCAAGATGAGCGGACCTTACGGGACAGTTCATTAAAGGCTCAAGGTCTCAAGGCTGAAGTCTCAAGTAAGTTTCAGAATTTGAGACTTGAGCCTTAGACCTCAGACTTCGGATACGTCCTTTCCACGTAGTCGTCGATCAACTTCCTGAACGCCTCTGACAGCTCGTCATACGTACCGCGCAACGTCGTGACGTGCTCCCCATCGATATAGATAGGACAGTTCGGTGCTTCACCCGTCCCGGGCAGGCTGATGCCGATATTGGCGGCCTTGGACTCGCCGGGGCCGTTCACGACACACCCCATCACCGCCAGGGTCATCGATTCGACGCCTTCGTGATCTTGCTTCCACTCGGGCATCCGCTCGCGGATGTAGTCCTGAATCCGTTCTGCCAGTTCCTGAAACGTCGTACTCGTTGTCCGGCCGCAACCTGGACAGGCGGTCACGCTTGGAGAGAAAGAGCGGAGGCCGAGCGATTGCAGCAGCTCGCACGCCGCATACACCTCGTCACGACGATCGCCGCCAGGCCTTGGCGTCAACGAGACGCGTATCGTGTCGCCAATCCCCTCGTTGAGGAGCACGCTCATCGCCGCCGATGACCACACCAGCCCTTTGATGCCCATTCCGGCTTCGGTGAGTCCGAGGTGCAGCGGCTGGTCGGTCTTGCGCGCCAGATCTCGATACACGGCTATCAGGTCTCGCGGTCGAGACACCTTGCACGAAATGACGATCTGATCGGCGCGCAACCCCGACTCCAGGGCGAGCGCGGTCGAATCGAGGGCAGAAATGACCATGCACTCGTTGATGATCTCCTCCGACGATTTGCCCAGATCCCGGTCCGTGTTCTCCTGCATCCGCGCCATCACGAGTTCCTGATTCAGCGACCCGCCGTTGACACCAATCCGCACGGGTTTTCCGTGGTCGCCTGCCACGCGACAGATCGTGGCGAACTGTTCGTCGCGACGCCGGCCGGTCCCGACGTTGCCGGGGTTGATGCGGTACTTGTCCAGCGCTTCAGCGCAAGCCGGATATTTCGTCAGCAGCAAATGGCCGTTGTAGTGGAAGTCTCCAATGAGCGGCGCGAGGCAGCCGTTGTCACGCAGGCGCCGTTTGATCTCCGGCACCGCTTGGGCCGCCTCCGGAAGATTGACGGTCACGCGAACCAGCTCAGAACCGGCTTCAGCAAGCTCGAGGCACTGGCGAGTTGTGGCAGTAATGTCCGCCGTGTCGGTGCTCGTCATCGACTGGACGACAACCGGTGCGCCACCACCAATTTGGACGTGGCCCACCTTGACGGCGACGGTCTTGTGAAGTTTGACGGTCGGCATGATTCGTGACTTCCCGGGTGCCTGGTGCTACGTGCCTGGTGCCTGGTGCTGTGCTGGGTGCTGGGTGCGGGGTGCTGTGCCGGGTGCAGGGTGCTTGCCGGGTGCTAACACGGCATCGAACACTCAGCACTGGGCACTGAGCCCAGGCGGCACAGGGCACTCAAACACCCAGCACACCAGGCACCGAGCACCCAGCACCGGCACCCAGCACCCGGCACCCCAGCACCCAGCACAGCACCAGGCACGAGGCACCAAGCACCCGGCACCCGTTTCATCCCATCCGTTCAATCTCAGCCTCGAGCTGTGTGACGCGACGATCCAGCAGTTCGACGACCGCCTTCACCGGGCCCGGCTGCCGGAGGTCCACACCGGCGCGCTGCAGCTGCACGATAGGGTAGTCGCTGCCACCAGATTTCAGCAGCGCCAGGTATCGCTCGACCGCTTCGCCTCGCGCCGAGTCTGCACCGGAGCGTAGCCCTTGCATGAGCTCGGCCGTCGAGGCATAGCACGTGGCGTACTGATACACGTAGTAAGGCGTCTGGAAGAAATGCGGGATCCGCGCCCATGTGACGGCTGACAACTCCTCGTAGTCCAGCGCATCGCCGTAATACGCCTTGACGAGACCGGCGTAGATCTCGCTGAGCGCTTCGGAGGTGACGGGCTTTCCCTGCTCTACCAGCCGGTGAGCCTGCAGCTCGTAGTCGGCAAAGAGCACCTGGGTGTAGAAAGTGCCGACCATGTCGTCAATCGCATGCTGCAGCAACACGATCCGCTCCCGTTCGTCGGTCGTCCGCGCCAGCATGAAGTCGAGGAACAGCGCCTCGCTGAGGGTCGAGGGAACTTCAGCCACAAAAATCGTGTAGTTTGCGTACACGAACGGCTGATTCGCATACGACAGCATCGTGTGTATCGAATGACCGAGCTCGTGAGCCAGCGTGAACACGGCATCGAGCGTGTCGTTGTAGTTCAACAACATGTACGGATGAGAACCGTAAACCGGGGCGGAGTAAGCCCCGCTCCGTTTGCCCATGTTTTCGTACACGTCAATCCAGCGGCTCTCGACCGCCTGACGCACCATTGACTGATAGTCGGCACCCAGCGATGCGACCGATGCCACGATCCACTCCAGCACGTCGCCGTACGGGTACTTCCGATCGAACTCGACCAGCGGAATGAGCCCGTCGTACAAGCTGTACTTGGTCAGGCCCAGCACCCGCTTCCGGAGCCGGTGATACCTGCGGAGGGGTTCCGCACCGGCTTTGGTGGTCTCGATCAGATTCTCCACGACCGACGGAGGGATGTTGTTCGCGTGCAGCGCCGCATCCAGCGTGGACTTGTACTCGCGCGCCTGCGCATGGAACCAGTCGCGTTGAAGCACCCCGCTGTAAAGGGCTGCGTACGTATTGACGTTGGCGCGAAACAGTTCGTGAAAGACGCGGAACGCCTGCGCGCGATCGTCCTGGTTGCGATTTGACGCCAGGATCGCCCGATACTGTCCGTAGCTCAACACGACCTGCTCGCCAGTGGACAGCGTCATGGTCGGAAACTTCATGTCGGCCGTGGAAATGGCCGAAAACGCCTCCGCAGGTGCGCTGCTGAAGCGCTGAGAGAACGCCAGCAGGCGCTCACCACGCTGATCCAGCACGTGCTCCTGCTGGCGATACAGATCCTCGATAGCAAATCGATAGAGCGCCAGATCGGGGTTCGCGTTCATCCACCCCCTGACGGTTTCGAGCGGGATTGCCAGCAGTTCGGGACTGAACCACGAACTGGCTTCCTGCCATCGCGCGAACAGAATCTGCACCTGTTGACGGCGTGCGTTCACCGTGTTGTCGCGCTGATCCTGATCGTAGGTCAGGGATGCGTAGTACCAGACCTTGTACGAGCGGGCTCCCACGTCATCGGCCAGCTTGAGCGCGTGCAGGAGCTTGTCGGGACCGCCTGCGAGAGTTCCTTGAAGCGACGCGTACTGCTCGGTCTGACGACTGAGATCGCTGAGGTCGTGCTCCCACGCCGACCAGTCGGGATACATCGACGACAGATCCCATTTGTGGTGCTCCTCGATCTCGCTTCGATCTCGGATGCGCGGTTGCTGGGTTTCGGGGTCAATCGTTGCAGGACCTGACGACATGGCCATTCTCCGGATCTTACCTTGTCTCTACCACCATGGCGACTCCCATGCCACCACCCACACACAGTGCAGCCACGCCCCGGCCACCACCTCGCGCGGTCAGCGCATGAATCAACGTGGTGAGGATTCGTGCGCCGCTCGCGCCAATGGGGTGACCCAGCGCGATCGCGCCACCGAACGGATTCACCCGCTTCTCGTCGAGACCCAGTTCACGGACCACGGCAAGCGCCTGGGCCGCAAACGCCTCGTTGAGCTCGAAGTGATCGATGTCCTTTAACGTGAGGCCGGCACGATCGAGTGCACGCCGAACAGCTGGCACCGGTCCCATGCCCATGACGCGGGGATCGACACCCGCCGTCGCGTAGGCCGCGATTCTTGCCACTGGCTTGATGCCAAGCTCGCGAGCCCTGGTTTCGGTGGACACGACGAGCGCGGCAGCGCCGTCGTTGATCCCGGACGAGTTCCCGGCCGTGACCGAGCCATCTTTCTTGAAGGCGGGGCGCAACGCCTTGAGGCGATCGACGGACGTGTCCGCACGAGGGTATTCGTCCGTATCAACGCGCCGCGGGTCTCCCTTTTTCTGCGGGACTTCCACCGGCACAATCTCCGAGGCAAAGCGTCCATCCCTGATGGCGCGCACGGCGCGTTGCTGGCTCTCGACCGCGAACGCGTCCTGATCCTCGCGCGACACGCCGTACCGGGTGACGATTTCTTCGGCCGTGATCCCCATGTGGCAGCTGTTGATGGCGCAGGTCAATCCATCTCCAATCATCGAATCCACCAGCTCGCCATGGCCCATGCGAAGTCCCCATCGAGCGTCTCTCAACAGGTAGGGCGCGTTGCTCATGGACTCAGTCCCACCGGCAATCACCAGATCCGCAGAGCCCACACGAACCGCTTCACTGGCGTGAACGACAGCCGCCAGTCCGGACCCGCAGACCCGGTTGACTGTTTCGGCTGGCGTGTCGACAGGCAGGCCCGCCTTCAGCGCGGCCTGGCGGGCGACATTCATACCTGCTCCTCCTTGAAGCACACAGCCCAGGATGACGTCACCCACCTGTGCGGGATCCACTGCGGCCCGTGTGAGGGCCGCACGCACGACAACCGCACCGAGATCGGCGGCCGACAGATCCTTGAGCGCGCCCCCAAACGACCCAATGGGTGTACGACAGGCACTCAAAATGACGGCGTGTTCCACGGAAAGCTCCTGAAGAATTCGCGATTTTGTGAATCGCGATTAGTGAATCGTTGGTGATTGGGCGATTCACGAAGCGTGATTTAATTGGGTGAATGCCAAGATTGAAGATCTACCAATCGGGTAATCGCGAAATAGATCACAAATCACGCTTCACCAATCGTAAACGAATCACTAATCACGATTCATTAATTCATTAATTCCCCGATGCCCCCCCGCGGCCATCTCCTGTTGCTGTGCGTGCTCCTGTGCGTTTGGGAACCGGTCAATCTTGCTTTGGCCGCTTCGGGGGACCTTGGCGAGCTGGCAACCGATTCGATTGGACGCACGGTATTCCTGGCCTTTCGTCTGCTGGTTGCCGCAAGCGGGATTGCGGCAGGCATCGCGCTGTGGCACCAGCGGCCGCATGCCGTAACGCTCGCCAAGGCGGCACTGACGCTGTCCGCGGTTTCAGCGGTCATCCGGTTCGGCTGGTTTCCGGGGAACACACCACCCGGCATGCGTCTGCCGACAGCACTGGTGTTTATCGGCTACAACGCGGCGTGGTTTGCGTTTCTCGTCACGTCTCCGCAGATAAGACGAGACGATTGAACGATTCGAACGATCTAGACCGTCAGCACGAGCTTTCCAATGTGCGTGCTGGACTCCATGACCCGGTGTGCCTCGGCGGCCTGGGCAAGCGGATAGGTTGCGTGAATGACCGGGCGAATCCGGCCCTGCTCGACGAGCGGCCAGACCTCGCGCCGCAGGCGCGCGGCAATGGCGCCTTTTTCGGCCACCGAGCGGGGCCGAAGCGTCGAGCCCGTAATCGTCAGGCGCCGTTGCATGACGCGCAACAGAGGAAGCTCGGCCTTTGCGCCGCGAAGGATGGCAATTTGCACCAGCCGTCCATCGACGGCCAGCGCCTCGAGATTGCGTGGAAAATAGTCGCCACCGACCATGTCGAGAATGACCTCAACGCCACGGCCGCCGGTCTTTTCCTGAACAATCTGGACGAAATCTTCGGTTCGATAGTTGATGGCGCGTTCGGCACCAAGCCGCTCGCATGCGGCGCATTTTTCGGCCGATCCGGCCGTGACCAGCACTCTCGCGTCAAATGCCCTCGCCATCTGAATCGCCATCGTCCCAATCCCGCTCGAGCCCCCATGCACGAGGATCGTTTCGCCTGCGGCAAGCCTTCCGCGCTCGAAGACGTTCGTCCACACCGTAAAGCAGGTTTCGGGCATGGCAGCTGCCGCGATGAGATCGAGCGCGTGAGGCACCGGCAGGCACTGGGGGACCGGCGCCACGGCGTATTCGGCATAGCCGCCGCCGGCAAGGAGCGCACACACGGCATCTCCAACCTTCCAGTCCGCAACCCCCGAACCGACCGCCGCGATGGTGCCTGCAACCTCGAGCCCTGGAATGTCGGATGCGCCGGGGGGCGGGGGGTATTTCCCCTGCCGCTGCATGACGTCAGGACGATTGACGCCGGCCGCAGCGACCTTGATCAACACTTCGCCGGCTGCCGGCGTCGGTGTCGGCCTGGAGGTCGGCACCAGTACCTCCGGCGGTCCAGGTTTGGAGATTTCGATGGCTGTCATGCTGGCGGGAATCATGGGATGAACTTCACACTGAAAACTCAAAACAAGTTCTAAGTTTTCATTTCCCCCTGAGTCCCGACGGCAGACGAGGCGACGAGAGCAGTTTCACGAACTCTTGCCAGCGGTCGCCGGTTCCGGCCGACGCCTCGACGTGCTGCTTCACCAGGTCTTTACCGAGGTTGTAATTGATGACGTAACTCCGATACTGATCCATGAATCGCACGCGTTGCTCAGCCCTGGGCGCCGGACATCATGGCGTACCGTACCAGCCAGGCAGCGGCGGCTGCCGCGATCGATCTCACCGTTGAGATACCGGCGTGCCGCTTCATTACCGGCGTAGGCAAGGCGCTCGACGAGTGTCTGAACCTTGTAGTAGTCGGCCGCTCGCGCCTGGTTCAGCCCCGCCAGAGGAAAAAGCACCGTTCGCTCAAATTCCAGTCGATCGCTGCCCGGAAATGCGACGTCGATACCGTAGTTGGCCGTGCCTTCGGCAATGAGCGACTGAGGGGAGAACAACGGATAGACCGTGTACTCCTGCCATCCACGGTCTCGCACGAGATGCTTTTCGAGCAGCACATTGTAGACGTGATGGCCGGGATACCCTTCGTGACAGGCAAGGTCGACCGCCCGGTCGATGTAAATGGGCAGGTCGGTATTCACCTGGATGAGGCTGCGGAAGTTCCCTTGATACCAGTTGTACCCACTCCACGACTTGTTGGTGACGTACTCGACCGTAAAGCTCTCGGTCGGCTGGAAGCGTCACGTGCTTGATCGTCCGCGTCCGGCACTCCGCGATGGCTTTGTCGAACACCGCATCGAGGCGCCCGGGCGCGATGATGAAGTCCTTGCGAAACGCATCGTATCGCTCGATGAGAGTCCCACTCCCCGGCAGGAGCGGCTCGAGCTCGTTCACGATCGCTTGGAAGTAGGATTCCGGGTGCGTGGGCGCAACGGCATCGTAGAGCGCCCGCGACTCCTCATCGAAGCTCAACTTTGCACCGCTGAGCATGCGCACACGCGCACGCAGCGCCTCGAGTTGCCGGCGGACATACTGATGACGCAGCCGAGCCAGCTCATCGCCGGTCGGGTTCAACTGTGCGAGCTCGCCGAGCAGTTGTTCGGCATCTTTGTCGATCGCTGTCAGAGCAGGCTTTCGACGCTCGACGTCCGCCTTCCATTCCGGCGGGCCATAGTACGCATCCACGTAGTCGGCGTCATGCTGCCCGAGCGCCAGCACCAGCTTGACGTATCGTTCGGCCATCGTGTCCATAGCGGATGTCTGGCGACTCTGTGCGGTGGGTCTCACGATCAGAAGCCCCAGCGTCACCACCACGACAGCTGAAGATCTGGTGGACCGCCGGGCCTGGTCATTCCGCATAGCGCTTCCTGATTGTTGGTATCAAGTACTCGGCAAACGCACTCTCGAAATCATACCGTGGAGCGAAGCCCCAATCGCGCCTCGCCGCCGCATCGTCAACGCTCTCCGGCCAGGAATCGACGATCTCCTGGCGTTTCGCGTCCACGCTGTACGTAATGCTCGCACCGGGAAACGCGTCGATGACGATGTCCTGAATTTCCTGAGCTGATGGATTGAACGCGCTCACATTGTATGCCGTCCCGGTGAGCGACGACGCGGGCGCGGCGGCAAGACGGACCAGGGCGTCAATCGCATCTGGCATGGCCATGAACGGAATTCGCGTATCGGGCCGAACAAAGCAGCTGTAAGGCTCTCCTTGCGCTGCCGCGTGAATCATTTCGGATGCGTAGTCGGAGCTGCCACCCGATGGGATCGTGACGGCAGATATCAACCCGGGGAACCGCACCGAGCGAAAGTCCACGCGGCCCGAAGGCCCTTCAGCACTCAGTTGTTTGTAACGGCGGGCGTAATATCGCCCGAGCTGTTCGCAGTACAGCTTGTTGCAGCCGTACATGGTGATTGGAGTGTTCCATTCGTGCTCTTTGACCCGACGCGCGCGCGCCTCCAAATCCGGAAGCCCGTATGCGGCAATCGACGAGGGGTACACGAACATGACCCTTCGGCCATGCGACTCGCCTTCGCGTTGAGCAAATTCGAGAAGGTTGAGCGTTCCTTCGACGTTGACGTGATGCGCGGTCAGAGGGGTGAACTCCGAGCGCGCCGACAGCAATGCAGCCAGGTGAAAAATTCGATCGACTTCGTACTCAGCGAGAATCCGCTCCAGCACGGCTGAATCCAGGATCGATCCGATAATCTCGCGGTGAACCAGTCGTGAGAGTTCCCGTTCCATCGGATTGACATCGAGCGTCACGACCGGATGGGTGCTGTGATCCGCCGCGAATCGGCTGATCAGACCATGACCGATCTCACCGTTGGCGCCGGTCACCAGAACGATCGGTTTGCGCACTGGATGGCTGGATGAAAGTACGGACCGGGCGGTTACCGGGCCGTCGGCCGAGCCTGGGGACTCCGTCCCTGGTCGGCCGTCCGCAGGAACTTGCCGAACACGCCGTTCCACGGAGGGATCACAATGGTCACGTTCCCGGATGCCTGGGCCATACAGGCCAGGCGTATGAGCGGCTTCGACTCGTCCGTGTCGATATAGCCGAACTCCCGGATTCGTCGCTTTTCGAGCGCATCGACGTCCGATAGCTTCTGGGCCCCGCCGAGCACACCCACCCAGCAGGTGCCGCATGAGGCCGTTCGACATTGAACGGGAATCGGGCCTTCGTGGCATCGCGGGTCACGCGATCGATGGTCTCGAGTGTCGGCCGCAGCGGCCGTGGCGAGATGTTGTGAATTGACCAGGCGAAAGCGTGCCGAAGGGTCCGTCTCGTCAAAGTTGACCGTGTACTCGGACCGAATGCCCCGCAGAAAGCCAAGAAGTCCCTGCCCATCATCGCGGGCGCGTTGTCGGACAATTTCGTCTGGCGAACCCTGCGCCAGATGCCTGGGAATCTCGACCTGACCCGACGTGACCTTGAACGCTTCGAGACCCACCTGTTGGAGCGTCATGAGGCCGACTGCAGAAATGCCGAGCACCAGCGAATCGGGGGCGCTCGCCGCGGCGGCCACATCCCGGCTCACCGTCCGGATTACCGTGGCCAGATCGAGACTTACTGGCGCAGTTGGAGTGGTCGCCTGTCGAAGGATCGCCGTTTTCACGTGCGCCCAGTATCGGTGCCCCCACAGAAATCTGTGTGAATCATCGATCTGATCCTTCAGATGGTGACGGCCCTGAATGAGCAGCTGGCGCGTGAGCTGCCCCGCGTCAGTCGATAGCTCGAACGCCCGCGTCAGCTCCAAGGGGAAGAACTGAAACCAGATCCATGTCGCGTCGCGGTCCACCTCGTGAATGTCACCTCGAATGGAGGTGAGCGCATTCGCCCAGGCAGCACGATCGTGCTGGTTCAGAAAGGCCTCGAACAACGTCTCCCGCGGCAGCAGCGTCATGAAGTTAAGAGATCAACACAGCGTCCACTGCGTTCAAGATTCTGCCGAATGGTATCACACTGATTTTCTGCTCATGCAGTCGTCGTCATGTCAGAATCTCGCTTCATGCGCATCGATGGTCGCAGCTTCGTGGTGACTGGCGGCGCCTCGGGCCTGGGCCGGGCGACGGTTGAGATGCTGGCCGCGCATGGCGGCCGAGTCGTCATCGCCGACGTCAACCGCCCTGCCGGCGAGACGCTTGCTGCAGATCTTGGCCCGCACACGCAATTTGTCCCGACAGACGTTTCAAAGGAAGACGACGTGCGAGCGGCATTGCAACTCGCGGGAAAGATGGAGGGCTCCGCCGGGTTTGGCGGGGTCGTCAACGCCGCTGGGGTCATCCATGCCGAAAAAGTCGTCGGGCGGGAGGGACCGCATGCGCTCGACGCCTTCAGCCGCGTGATTCAAATCAATCTCATCGGCACGTTCAACGTCATTCGTCTCGCAGCCAGCATGCTGTCTGCGGCGTCCCCAACCGAGTCCGGGGAGCGCGGCGTGATCGTGTGCACCGCGTCAGTCGCAGCCTTCGAGGGGCAGATCGGCCAAGCGGCCTACTCCGCGTCAAAGGGTGGAGTTGCCTCCATGACCTTGCCGATTGCCCGGGAGCTCGCGCGCTACGGGATTCGCGTGGTCTCCATCGCACCGGGCATCTTTGATACGCCGATGCTGGCCGCACTCCCCGAGCCCGCGCGGCAATCGCTCGGCGAGCAGGTTCCGTTCCCCTCCCGTCTCGGCCGCCCCGCCGAATACGCGGCACTCGTCAAGCACATCATCGAGAACGAGATGTTGAACGGCAGCGTGATCCGGCTCGATGGAGCGATGCGGATGGGTCCTAAGTAGAAAGGGGTCGGGATCGCTCCCGTTGGGGTTCGGAATTCGGGAGTCTCGACCCCCTCCTGTCACGCCAGCAGTTTTTCCAAACGGATTTCGTCACGCACGGGGATGCCCGCAAATCCGGTGTGCGAAGGCAGGTACTTCGTTACGCCGTTGGGCACGGCTTCGGAAAGGCGATATCCGCGCCGCTGATAGAAGTACAGCGCGGGCAAGTTGTCGTTGGTCGTAGAGACGGTCAGACGGGTCAGGTGGAGCCGCCGAGCCAGCAGTTCGGCCTCCGCCAGCAGATAGCCCCCCACACCCGACCGCTGCCACGCTGGATCGGTGGCAAGCGCGACAATCTGCACCGCAGAATCACGTGTTTGGTACGCCAGTGCGCCAGCCAGTTCGCCGTTCATCTCGGCGACGAGCGACGGGACTCCTTCGAGATTCGTGATCTCGCCGAACGCCACGATACGCGTGTCTCCGAAATCGCGCTGGAAGAGTTCCATGACAGCCTCTTGCTCTCCCGCCGTGACCTCCCGGACGAAAACCGGTGGGAGTTCGAGACGGGGACGGCACTCGCAGATGATCTGCACTCGCGCGCCTTCCCAGTCCACGAACTTTCCACAGCGAGAGCAGCGCAACACGGCGGGCTTGGGACCCTGCAAGCGGCCATTCATGGGGTTTTCACCTCGAAGTTCAGGTTGCTGGCTTTTCAGCAGCCTGTCACACGTGCTACGCGCCCTCGGCCAGGGGTGCGGTCTTTCGCCCCTGCCGCATGACGAGCCAGACGATGAACGCCAGCGTCGTCACCGCCGAAAGGAACGTCAGCACAAAGATCCACAGCGTCCTGTACAGAATCGACTGGGCTTCCATCCGCGCCTCGAACCGAGCTGGATTGGCAGCCAGACGGTCGGCCAACGACCCTTCCCACAGGAGTACATTTCCGCGTCTCAAGTTGCGTTCGCCGGCGTTGTGGAACGTCACTCGACTGGGAAGGTGAACGCGGAACGCGACGAGCTCGCGGCCGGTCCAACCCACGACTGGAACGTGACGTCGCGCGGACTCGTTGACGTATTGCTCGTAGCGGTACTCATCACCAGTTCTGGTCAGCTGATAGGTTGACCATGCCAGTGGCTTAACGGCCTTCAGGCGACTGATGTCATCGACTCTCAGGGTGACATGGACGAATCGCCGCGCACTGCGGCGCGACAACGACACTCGGCGCACAACGACGCCGGGCGCTCGGTAGATCTCACGAATTGTCGAGCGATCGAATCGGACTCGAGGGTCTGGATTGAGATCCAGACCGTGCAGGGCCATGAGGGCCTCGACGGAACCATTGACATACACGATGGCTGAACCGTCAAGCGACAACTCGAGCGTCTCGTCGTACTCGTATTGCGTGAAGCCCGGGATCGCCACGGTCGAACAGCCCGCAAGAATGAAAAGCCACGCGGCGGCACAAACGCCCGCCGTCGATCGCCACAGTCCGCATCGATTCTTATTTCGATCCGCGTACTGTTCGTTGGCGCGGTCACAAGCCAGAGTGGTCATTAATCTCAGATGATATACTGATTGTTTGGACCATCGCACGGTGTCCAGACAGACACTCTTCCTCATCGACGGCAGCTCGCAGATGTATCGGGCCTACCACGCCATTCGGGGGCTGACGGGTCCAGACGGCCGCTCGACCAACGCGATATACGGCTTCGTGACCATGCTGCGCAAGCTGATCAACGATCAGCAGCCGGCATTGATTGCCGCGGCGTTCGATCTCGCCGGGCCGACGTTCCGATCGGAACTCTCCGCTGATTACAAGGCCAACCGCGCACCGATGCCGCCGGACCTGGCCGAGCAGGTACCCCACGTGCGTCGGGCGTGCGAAGCCCTCGGCGTGCCCGTGTTGACGTACGCCGGATTTGAAGCCGACGACGTTATCGGCACCATCGCCGTCAAGGCTGTGACCGACGGCTACAGGGTGGCCATCGTCACCGGTGACAAGGACTTCTTCCAGCTTGTCGACGACCGCATTCGTGTGTTGAACCCAAGGGATGAAGGAACGTGGTACGACGAGGCGGGCGTCAAAGAGAAATTCGGTGTGACCCCGAGCCAGGTCGTCGATGTGTTGTCCCTGATGGGCGACGCAATTGACAACGTGAAGGGGGTGCCTGGCATTGGCGAGAAGGGGGCCAAAGATCTGATCGCCACCCACGGCTCGCTCGAGCGCCTGCTCGACGCGGCGCCCTCCCTTTCTCAGAAGAAATACCGCGAGGGCCTTGCCGTCCACGGTGAGGAAGCCCGACAAAGCCGCGAGCTGCTGCGCATCAGAACCAACGTCCCGGTTGCCTTCGAAATCGATTCATTCCGCTACTCTGGTCCGAATCAGGCCGCATGTTTCGAGCTCTTTTCACAGCTCGGCTTTCGAACCCTCGTTGCGGAGTACGCCCCAACCGCGGCAACAACCGCAAAGGACTACACGCTCGTCGATTCCACCGAGTCGCTGTCTGAGCTCGTCGCAGAGCTCCAGCGCACGGGCAGGTTCGCTTTTCGGGTCCTTGCGGATGGTGAGTTCGGCATCAATGCGAAGCTCGTCGGTCTGGCGTTTGCGACGGAAGCGCGACGGGCGAGATACGTGCCACTCGCCCACAGCGGGTTGGGACCGGTTCAGAATCTCAGCCTCCGGGACACGATTGCGCTGCTCAAACCGCTGTTCGAGAATCCCGCAATCGGCAAAATTGCCCACGATTTCAAGTTCGACGCGCTCATGCTGGCGCGGCTGGGCGTCACACTCACGGGCTGTGAATTCGACACGATGCTGGCCAGCTATCTGCTGGACGCGACGCGTTCGGGACATCCGGTCGAGGACGCCGCACTCGAATTCTTGACCTATAAGGCCATCACGGGCGAGGCGCTTCAAGGAAAAGGAACCAAGGCCCGGCCACTCGCGGAAATTCCGGCGGAGAGCCTGGTCGAGTACGCGGGAGAACGAGCGGACCTGCCGTGGCAACTCGCGGTGCACCTGGCGCCCCTGCTCGAAGCCAACGAGCTCAATCGGCTTGTTCTGCGAGATGGAAATGCCGCTCGTGCCGGTTCTGGTCGATCTCGAACGTGAAGGCGTGCGCCTCGATGTCGCGCTGCTTGCGACGCAGTCGCGGCACATCGAGCGCGAGCTGTCATCACTTGGTGCAAGGATCTTTCAGCTTGCCGGTCAGGAATTCAACGTCAACTCACCGAAACAGCTCTCTGAAGTCCTGTTCGAGAAGCTCAAACTCTCGCCGCCGCGAATTCGAGGCAAGGCCCGCAGCGTCTCGACCGCGGCGGACGTGCTCGAGGACCTGTCGCTCACGCACGATCTGCCGAGACTGATTCTCGAATGGCGGGCCTTGTCGAAGCTGAAAGGCACGTATCTCGATGCGCTGCCGCAGCTGATCAGCCCGGACACCGGTCGCCTGCACACGTCGTTCAACCAGGCCGTGGCCGCGACCGGCCGCCTGAGCAGCAGCGACCCGAACCTGCAGAACATTCCAATCCGCACGGAGCTCGGCCGTCAGATCCGGGCTGCGTTCATCGCCGACCCCGGAAACGTCCTTATCTCGGCCGACTACTCGCAAATCGAGCTGCGCGTGCTCGCGCACCTGGCCGGTGACGAGATTCTGATTGGTGCATTCCAGCGAAGCGAGGACATTCACGACAGGACGGCCAAACAGGTATTTGGCACAGACAGCGGGTTGGACAAGCACGAACTGCGGCGGCGGGCCAAGATCGTCAACTACGCGCTGCTCTACGGCAAGACCGCGTTTACACTCGCCCGCGATATCGGCGTCACGCAGGAAGCCGCCCAGCACTTTATCGACGCCTACTTCGCGGGCTTCCCGCGGGTGCGGGCCTTCATCGACGAGACACTCGAGGGTGGACGACGGACGGGCATCGTGAAAACGATGTTCGGGAGACGTCGATTGGTGCCGGACCTCCTGAACCGGAACCCTCAAGTTCGATTGGCGGCTGAGCGTGAGGCCGTCAATCTCCCCATTCAGGGCACGGCCGCCGACATCCTCAAGCGCGCGATGATTGCCGTGCACGCCAGACTGAAGCGGTGGCCGGGGACCCCTGCTGCGCGGCCGCGCATGATTCTCACGGTTCACGACGAGTTGCTGTTCGAAGCGCCAAAAGCGGTTGCTGACGAGGTTGTGGCGCTTGTACGCGACGCGATGGAGCACGCGGCGGACCTGGCGTTGCCGTTGACGGTTGACGTAGGGATCGCGGAAAACTGGAGAGACGCGAAAGACTGAGCGTTACTTCCACCGCTGCTTCACGACATCCCACTCGCTTCTGAGACCGATCGTGGCATCCGCCACTTCCCGCGCAGGCAACGACAGCAACTTCACCCGATCGGGAATGATGGCATCGATGACGAGCCTGTCGAGATCCTGGCGTATCGCGGTCGCGCCATCGGCAGCAAACGACGCGCGAACCCAGCCCGCAATGGCCGCCTGCCACGCGCGCTGCACGTCACCCATGCCAAGCGAAGCTGCCGCAAGCCAATACGACGCAACCCCGAGCCCGGTATCCTGTTTCAGCTCCAGCTGCATTTCCTCGACGATGCGCCGGTAGTACGGTGCGCGATCGGCGTTGGGACGCGTGCGCGCTTCGGCGTCAACCGCGCTCGCCCACCAGTCGAGCACGCGCTCACGCGTGCGCGGCCCGAGATCGGTTGTCGCGCGAAGAAGTGGCTCGAACATTTCCGCGGCGGCGCCATACGCGCCTTCGAGGTACAAGGTCTCGGCCAGCCCAACCGCCAGATCGAGACGGTCGCGCGGGGCCAGCCGTATCGGCTGAACCGACTGCAACGCCTCACGCGCGGAATCAAGGTCTTCACGATTGGCGACATTGCGGAAGCGCTCGAGATACGCGCGAGCCATGACGATATTGGCCGCGTCGGCGACACGCGCGTCTGTGCGTGCCTCGAGCGCCGCGACAATAGCTGCCGTGTGGTTACCATCGTTATAGGCCTGCCGTGCCCGGGCCAGCGCACGCACATCGGCAAAGGCGGGCTCGGCCAGCACGCCCGGCATCGTCACTAACGACGAAAGGAAGAGGAGGCGTCGGAGGTGATCCATCGTCACGTGTCAGATCTCAAGGCGACCACCGATTCTAGCACCGCCGTCCGGCCGCTGAATCGGCGCGATTTGGTACAATCCCAGCCGTGGTCGATCCTGTCCTGATCCCGCGCGCAGAGCATCCAATCTCGCGCCGTCAGATCGATCCAGATGCTCTGAAGGTGCTTTACCGGCTGCACCAGCATCATCACAAGGCCTACCTCGTCGGCGGCAGCGTCCGCGATCTCCTGCTGGAACGGCAACCCAAGGACTTCGACCTTGGCACATCGGCCCATCCGTACGAAGTCAAACGGCTGTTTCGACAGTGCTGGATCATTGGACGGCGCTTTCGGCTCGCGCACGTGAAGTTCGGAACGAAAACAATCGAGGTTGCCACCTTCCGACGCAAAGTCCCGATTGGAGAGGACCCACCGCCGGCAGGCCCCCACGCCGCGGAAACCGCTGGCACGACGACGATTTCGACCGGCGTCCGCGTCGTCCACCACGACAACACGTTCGGGACGCCCGAGGAAGATGCCTTCCGGCGTGATTTCACGCTGAATGCCCTCTTTTACGATATCGCCACGTTTGCCATCATCGACTATACCGGCGGACTGGCCGACCTGCGGGCCCGGCTCATTCGGTGCATCGGTGACCCCGACGAGCGGTTCGTCGAGGACCCCGTGCGCATGTTGCGCGCGGTTGCACTCGAGGCGCGCCTGGATTTTCGAATCGATCCACCAGTTCTCGAGGCGATCGAACGAAGGCGCCTCGAACTCGTGCGGAGCTCGCCGCCCCGCCTGGTTGAGGAGTTCTACAAAATCCTGCGTGCTGGTGTGTCAACCCGAGCATTCAGGGGGCTGCGGGAGATGGGCCTGCTGGAGTCGGTTGCACCCGAACTGCAGTTTCGACCCTCCGACGGCCTGTGGCAATCGCTCACGGAACTGGATGCTTACAGGCAACAGACGTCCTCCCCCGAAACCTTGACCAACGCCATCCTGCTCGGCTCACTCCTCGTCCCTCTCGGGTTCCAGGCGCACTGGAGAGAGGGCGCCTCAGTGGGTCTTGGCAATCTGCCCCTCGCCAAGCGCGACGTGGAACGGCTTCGGCACATCCTGCAGATGCAGCGCCGACTTGTCGCCGACGTCAATGCCCCATCTCGAGTCCGGCGAGGTCTCATCCATCGGAGTGCGTTTTCAGATGCGCTGACCTGGCTGGCGATTCATGGCGATGTTCCCGCAGCCGTCGACTCCTGGCGTGCCTTCGTGACCGAATCGGCAAGCCATCACGCTGCCGGAGTGCGGGAACCAGAGGAAGGCGGAGTCCCACGGCGACGACGCCGACGGCGCCGCGGACGCGGCGGCTTTCACAGGAGGACAGCAGAGTAGAGACTCAGGGTTCTAGGGTTCTAGGGTTCTGGGGTGCCAGGTTCGGGAGGAAGAACTTTAGAACCCTAGAACCTTAGAACCTTAGAACCTTAAACGGTTCTTGCTTCGTTGATCGTTTTCTGAGGCTGAGCGAGCCCGAGCAAGATCAGTAGTTTGATGACGGGCCATGCTGGATCGATCTCTGAGGTTTTGAAACTGAACTTGGGACTTCGAGGAAAGCCGTGGTGGTTGTTGTGAAGCCCCTCGCCACCAGTCAGCAGTGCAATGAAACGGATGTTGGTCGCCGTGTTGTCGAAGTTCTTGTAGCCGACGTGATGACAGAGACCGTTGATGGACGATGAGAGCACGAAAACGTACATGACCGCGTGGAATGCCGCCGCGAACAGACCCCACCAGAAACCCAGCACCAGACAGAGGGCCACCATTCCCACGAGCGGCCCTATCGCACCATAGTTGAAGAAATATCGATCCCAGGCATCGTCTTTGATGTCCTTGGCGTACTTTTCAACCGTTTCTGGATTCTTCGCTTCCTTGACGTAATAGAAGACGTTGCCGAGCTGCACGTGCCAGAAGCCTTTGAGGTGAGGACTGTGAGGATCGCCGTCTTCTTCGGTGAACGCGTGATGTTTGCGGTGTACGGCAACCCACTCCTTCGCCACCATTCCGGTCGTGATCCAGAGCGTGAACCGGAACGCCCATGCGACAGCGGGATGCAGTGTCAGCGCTCGATGCGTCGCGGCACGATGCAGATAAATCGTGGTGCTGAACACGGCCGCCTGCAGCACCAACACCGAAACAATCAGACTCCACACGAGCGGAGAGAACACTCACGCCTCCTTGTCAGGGAACTGAACCGGCAGGACGAACGTGCCTGACAAAAACATATGAGTTTACCATGCCCTGCCTTCCCTACCCTAAAGTATTCGGTCTCTTGACCTTCGGGCTTTAACAGGGCTGGTATCAGCCGTTTCGCTGTTCGAACTGCTGCATGAATTGCACGAGGGTGTCCACGCCATCTTCGGGGAACGCGTTGTACAGCGACGCACGCATCCCGCCCACGGAGCGGTGCCCGGCGAGCCCATCCAAACCGGCTGCAGTTGCCTCCGCGACGAATCGCTTTTCCAGACTTTCGCTGTGCAGCCGGAACGTGACGTTCATCATCGATCGGCTCTCGCGTTCTGCGGTGCCACGATAGAACCCTGACCGATCGATCTCGGTGTAGAGCTTTGCGGCCTTACGCTCATTGGCCGCACGCATCACGTGGAGACCACCGCGAGCAAGAAGCCACTGTGTGACAAGGCCAAGGACATAGATCGCAAAGACGGGTGGTGTGTTGTAGAGGGAATGTTCAGACGCGTGCGCCTTGTAGCTGAGCATCGTATGCAAGTCTGGCGACGATCGCTCGAGCAGATCTTTCCGCATCACGACAACCGTCACACCAGCCGGACCGAGATTCTTCTGCGCGCCAGCGTAGATCAGACCGTAACGGGTGATATCGATCGGGCCGCTCAACATGTCTGACGATGAGTCGCTGACGAGGGGCACCGTTCCGACATCCGGCAGCGAACCCCAGGCCGTGCCTTCAATCGTATTGTTCGACGTAATGTGGACGTACCCGGCGTGAGGCGTCAGCGTGAGCTCGCGCGCGGTAGGGATTCGATTGAATTTGTCGGCTTCCGTTGTTGCCGCAACGTGAACCGTCCCGACACGACGTGCTTCCCTGGCCGCTTTCTGCGACCACGATCCCGTCAGAATGTAGTCAGCCGTTCGGCCCGAAGTGAGCAGGTTCATCGGGACCATCGAGAACTGGAGGCTGGCTCCTCCCTGCAGGAAGAGGACAGCGTGACTCTCGGGAATCCCGGCCAACAGACGAAGATTGGCTTCTGCGGCCCGAATGATCCCTTCAAAGGCAGCCGAGCGATGGCTGATTTCCAGGATCGACATCCCAATGCCCGGCAGCGCCACGAGATCACGTTGCGCTTCTTCCAATACAGGCACAGGCAGCACGGCAGGGCCCGAGCTGAAGTTGTAGACGCGGAGACTTTCTGGCGCTGGAGGCGGCGCCGCGCTAGATTTCATGGATCAAGAGCCCGTCACGCAGCTTCGGATCGAACCACGTGGATTTGGGCGGCATGATGTGCCCGGCATCCGAAATGGCCATCAACTCGGCCACACTGACCGGGAACATCGAGAATGCGACCGACGCCCGACCCTCGTCAACCAGCTTGACGAGGGCCTCGGTGCCACGCGTCCCCCCAATGAACTCGACACGCGGGTCGGTCCGGATGTCTCGAATTCCGAGCACCTGATCGAGCAGCCGGTCCTGTAGGACGCTGACGTCGAGGGCGGCGATCGCGTCTTCGGTTCCACTTTGTTCGCGGGCCCGCAACGCGTACCACTGTTTCCCTACGTACATCGTGATCTCACCCTTGCTTTGCGGGGACGCCGTTCCAGGTGAGACATGGAATCGTTGCTTGACCGCGTTCACAAAAGCGTCGAGCTCGAGGCCGTTCAGGCCTTTCACCGCGCGGTTATAGGAAAGAATGCGCACCTGTGCATCGGGAAATGCCACGCCCAGGAAGCTGTCAAAGGGCCGCACCTGCGCCGCGACAGCCGTTGCGACGGCTCCTGCTCCAGTCTCCTGTTCCTGCTGACGGAGTGTGTGTCGCGCACGTGCAGCACTGGCCGCTCGATGGTGGCCATCGGCGATATAGAGCGCCGGGACGCGCTGGAACGCAGAGACGAGGGTTTGTTCATCGCGGGACGGTACACGCCACATGGTGTGCTGTACGCCGTCGGCCGCAGTGAAGTCGAACAACGGATCCTCACGCATGACGTCCCTTGCCATAGCATCGACATCTGCGGAAGCCCGATACGTGAGAAACACCGGGCCTGTCTGTGCGCGAAGCGCGATCATGTGACTCGTCCGATCGTCCTCTTTGTCGCGTCGGGTGCGTTCATGCTTCCTGATGACGTCCCGATCGTATTCGTCGAGAGCGTAGCAGCCTGCCGTGCCAACCTGCTCGTGGGCGCCAACTCGAAGACGATACAGGTAGAGTGAGGGCGTCTCTTCACGCACGAGGGGTGCATCGCGTTTCAACGCCTCGAACCGGGTGGCTGCCGTCGCATACACGCTGGGTGAGTGCGGATCGGTTCCATGTGGAAGGTCGATTTCTGCACGCGAGACATGGAGAAAGCTCAGAGGATTGCTGACTGCCAGCGCGCGCGCTTCCTCAGTCGTCACAACGTCGTAAGGGACTGCGGCAACATGCCGAGCTGCCTCGGGCAACGGACGCAAGGCGCGGAAGGGAACAAGGCTTGCCATGTTGTCGGATTATACAAGGCCGGACGCGGATCAACGCGGATCGCGCGATCAACGCGGCGGTTCTGAGGGCCCCAACACAAGCCAGCCGTGAGGAGGGCCGAACGAAGCGGGGACTACCGTTGTTGTGGCTCGAGTGTGATCTGGATCACTTTGCGGAACTTCACCGGGACCCCGCTCAGGGTCGCGGGTGTGTAGCGCCATGATTTTGTGGCAGCCACGGCCGTCTTGTCATACGCCTGATCCACGGGAAGACGCATGACCGCCGATTCGACCTCCCCGCGCTCATCGATCACGACCTCGAGAAGACCGCGAGCGGTTGCCGAGCGTGGTTTCGTATGAGGCGGCAGAGATTGACGTATCGCGATTGGCGGAACGACAGTCCCGTCGGCCGGACCATAAATCTGACCGACCACCGGAGCGGGCGGCGGCACGACAACGGTTTGTGGCACAGGAGGAGGTGGCGCCGGCTGTGGGGGCACCGCAGCCGATAGGCTGAGCTCATGGAAGCCTACGCTCAGCGTCCGAAGGTCCGACAGCGGGGGGCGCGTGGCGGCACCACCCAGGTCGGGATCGGCAAACACGTCCAGCACGTGCTTGAATTGCATGGCGGCCGTCCCGAATTCCTTTCGATCAAAGGCTGCCTTCGCCTGCGCGTACTTCTGCTGGACGATGAGAGGAAGCATTCGGCGCCGCACGTCCGTAAACGCCGCGCGGACACGCGGCGAGGCGTCGCTCGCGGACGGGGAATAGGAAGGTTCAGCGGCTACCACCGCTTCGATGGCCCGTTCTGCCTCTTCGGGGCGCCCGAGAGCAAGCAGACAGAAGGCACGGTATTGTTCGATCGTCCGGCTGTCACCTTCAGATCGGTCACGCGCCCGAAGGCGGTTCAACACGTCCAGCGCCTCTTCATACGCGGCAGCTGCATAGAGGTCACGCGCAGCGTTGAGGGATTCCTGTGCCGACATGGGAACGACCCACACCGCCACGATGACGGCCGTGAGACACGATGCAACCGAGCGACGGGCTCGCAGTATCATTTCTTCCTCAAATCAACGCTCATCCGGACCGGCCCACCACCCTTGACAGTCACAGCGTGTCGCTGCTCACCGAATTCCGGGTGCCGAAACACGACCTCGTGAGGTCCCATTGAAATGGGCAAATTTCCGATCGGCGTCTCGCCCACGCGGTCCCCATCCACCCAGACCTCAGCCCAGGGAATGGCATTGAGCGCCAATGTTCCCTTCGGCAGCTCGATCGAGATCGAGGCCATACGCCCTGGCGGAACCAGAACGCTCCGGACCACGCGATAGGCCAGCGCCTCGTTCACCACTTCAATGTCATGGCGACCTGCAGCCACCATGATCCGATCGCTTCGACTCGTCCCCAGCAGGCGTCCGTCTTCAAACAGCTGAACTTCGACCGGCGCCGAGACGGACACCCAACCAGAAAGCGGAGCCCCGGTCGGAGCCGATAGCGGCACGACGAGTGATGCCGTAGCTCCGGCCTCGATGACGACCTTCTGTCGGACCGATCCGAGATCGCTTTCGAGGACCACTTCGTGTTCACCAGGCTCCAGATCGCCGATGGTCATCGGTGAAACGCCTCGGGACTGACCGTCAATGCTGATTCGCGCGCCCGAAGGTTCGCTCCGCACCACTAGTTGACCAGGCGACGGGCCGGTCTTTGGTAACTCGATGTACTGCGAAACCTGCGCGCCCGCGGCGACGATGAGCGGGATCACTCGAGGCTCTCCTTCGCCACGCAGCTCCAGCGTGTGCGCACCCGCTTTGAGCGTGAGCGTCACCGGTGTGCTCCCACGAGCCTCACCGTCGACCACGACCTGCACACCAGGAGGATTCGAGTCCACGATAAGCGTGCCGACACTGGCCCCGATGGTCACCGGCGAATTGAAGTACTGGAAAGCGAATATCCCTCCACCGACCAGGACAATCAACACCGCGGCCGCGACCGACAGCAGCTTCCAGTTGCGCTGCGTAGGAGCACGAGGTTCTTCCTCTGCCTCCGGATAGATGGACGACGGGTCAACAGGTGTCAACGGGTCGTGCGACGGTTGGAAGTGCCCGCTCTGAGGATCCGTCCGGGCTTTGGACGACGCCAACAAGGATTCGATCGACGGCAACCCCGACGGGGTCACGGAATCGGCCATCGGAGTGATATCGGTTTCGGCACTAGGCACGCCGTAGCTACCCGTCGGTCCGGCGTAATAAGTCGATCGAAGATCCTGTGTGGGACTCTTGCGCGCGTCTGTCGTCGGACGAGCTTCCGCAGCCGGCCGAGTCTCCTGAATCGGATGAGGATCCCGCTCCCTTTGCGCGTCAGGCACGCGCTTGGCCTCATAGGACGACAACGACTCCCGGGCGACTGGCCGGGGCTCGGGCGTCGAGACAGGGATGGCTTCTGGCTTTCGGGACTCCTTTGGTGTGGCGTGTACGTTCAAAAGAGAACTTGCATCGGCGGAGACAGGCGTTGGTGCCAACGGCTTAGCCGGCGGTTCGGCGCAGGCATGAAACCGCGCCAGGAATGCCTCCAGGGCAACCGGCGCCGCGATGTATCCGCTGTCGTCCGACAGCACGTCATCCAGTGCAGCCTGCGCTTCGAGCGCCGACGTGAACGAATTGCGGAGATCGATTTGGAGGGCACGAGCCAGCCACGACCGAAGGGCCGGCGTGACCGGTTCCCGGCCACCGAGCGCCGACATTGCCGTCGCAGATGCGACGACATCTCCAATTCTCGCCGGATACTCGTCATCTTTCAGCGGACGGCCAAGAATCAGGGACAGAGCGACGATGCCAATCTGCGTGACATCGGCGCGATGGTCGAATCGCGGAAGCCCCGCCGATCGCGGGAGGGCAATCCGAAATTCCTTCCAGTAGCGCTCGTGGGAATAGCGAAGCTGTTCGAGCGCCGCCCCGAGGACGTAGTCGACAATCACCAGACGCGCGTGCGGCGTGACGACAACGCGCTCGGGACCCATGGCGCCGTGAGCCACATCGCGCGCATTCTGATGAAGCATCGCAACGGCCGGCACGAGCTGGCGAATGAGGCACAAGGCCGCGTTGATGTCGAGTGCCAGTCGCCGGCGCTCGGCCACCATCAATATTTCTGATAGCCGCGCGCCCTGCGTGCAGTCGGACACGAGGGCCAGCGTGGCTCCTTGATCCGTCAGCCGATCGACGCGCCGGACGCGGCCGTAATAGGCATGACGAAAGTTTGCCAGTCGGCTGACACGTTCGCGGAGTGCGAACTCAAAGGATGGAACCGCTGTCAGCTCGCCCCGGAGGCAAAGCATTTCCAGCGTTTCATTCGTGGCCTGGTCGAGAATGTGGCGCCGGACACCAAGGCCGTCCTCGAAGAGGACAGCTGCCGGGGTTGAGGCGCGGGCGACAGCTGGATCCATGGGAGCCTCTTAAACCCCCGCGAGCATGCGCGAACCGTACCGTTTCGCAATCGGGATGCATCGGTGTGAATCGTTGTCAACAAGTGTCATTGGCATGGCTATTTGCAGCAAGACGCGGACCGCCAGGCAGGATCAAGATCGTCGCTGAAATGCTGCCTCGCTTACAAGAACGTCAGCGGCTCGGCGAATTCTGTAAAGCCAAGGCGGTCGATTGAAAGCGTGTGATACAGTTCTTTCATCGAACCTTCCGCTAAATTCAGGACTGTTGTGTCACTCTCGCAACGCTCGAGGTATCGATGACGCCGAACCGCGCAAGATTGTTCGGGCTCGTCATGGCGTTGACGCTTGCCGGCATCTTTGCAAGCGCGCAAGGACAGGACCAAGCCGATCTCGCCGCGGTGAGCGTAATAAAGGAGGAAGCCTTCCAGCGCTCCCAGCTCATGGACGTCTTGAGTTACCTCACGGACGTGTATGGGCCACGGGTGACGGGATCACCCAACATCAAGAACGCCGCGAACTATGCCGTCCTGAAAATGCGTGAATGGGGGATCGGCTCCGCCGGGCTCGAGCCGTGGGGCCCATTCGGCAAAGGCTGGTCGAACGAACGGTTTTCAGCCCACGTGATTGAGCCACAACCATATCCGTTGATTGGCTATCCCAAGGCGTACACACCGGGCACCGATGGGCCGGTCACTGGCGAGGCCGTGCTGGCACCCATCGCGTCGGAACGAGACTTCGACGTCTGGCGCGGCAAGCTGCGCGGCAAATTCGTCTTGATGACGGCACCAGGCGCCGTGGCAGCTTCACTCGAGCCGCTCGGGCGACGGTACAGCAACGAAGAACTCGAGAAACTGGCGAAACAACCGGCCGGCCGTGCGGCCGGTGGCGGGCGCGGCGGAGGGGCAACGGAGCAGAGCTTTGCGCGACGGCGCCTGCAGTTCTTCGTCGATGAGGGGGTCGGAGGGGTGCTCGAGCCGAGTCGTGGAAATGGAAACGCCGTGTTCGTGCTGGGCGGCGATATCCGACAGTCGCCCGATACGCGAGTTCCCGTACAGGTCGTCCTGTCCGTCGAGCACTACGGGCGGATCGCGCGGACACTTCAAAAACAGATCCCCGTCACGCTGGAACTGGACATCCGGAATCGGTTTCACGATGAGGATCTGAACTCCTTTACGATTGTTGGCGACATTCCCGGCACCGACAAAGCCTCGGAGCTCGTGATGGTTGGGGCACACTTCGATTCGTGGCACGCCGGTACTGGTGCGACCGACAACGCGGCCGGCGCGGCGGTCATGCTGGAAGTGATGCGGATCCTCAAGACAACGGGGCTCAAGATGAGGAGGACCGTGCGGATCGCCTTGTGGACCGGCGAGGAACAAGGGCTGCTCGGTTCGGCCGCGTACGTGAAAGAGCACTTTGCCGATCGACGGACCATGCAGCTCAAGCCGGATCACAGCCGACTCTCGGCGTACTACAACCTCGATAACGGGACCGGTGCGATCCGTGGGGTCTATCTGGAAGGAAACGAGGCGCTCGCGCCAATCTTTCAGAAATGGATGGCGCCTTTTGCCAACGTGGGGATGAAGACCCTGGCGATTCGCGGTACGAGGGGCACCGATCACACCTCATTCGATGCTGTCGGTCTCCCGGGCTTTCAGTTCATCCAGGATCCCATCGAATATTCGACCCGCACGCATCATTCGAACCTGGATCTTTTCGAGCGGATTCAGGCATCCGATCTCGTCCAGAACGCCGCAATCGTTGCATCGTTTGTCTACCATACGGCCAACCGCGACGACCTGCTTCCACGCAAACCGCTGCCGTCACCACCGCCGCCGACCAGCTCAAGGTGAGGGAGAGAATTCAACGCTGAGGACGCTGAGACCGCGGAGGACACAGAGATCCTTTGTTAAGGTCCTCTGCGAACCTCAGCGACCTCTGCGCTCTCTGCGTTGAGTCGTTGTCAGAGTCGGCCGTGCCGCTCGGCCCAGACGCGCAAACGCGCGGCGCACGCCTGGGCTTCGGGTTCTGATTCGAATCGATCGACCGGCCAGGGAAGCTTGAACGTCCAGTTTCTCTCGTCGACGGTCCCAGGTTCGTTGATTCGCTCGCGCCAACCAAAGACGTCCTGAATCGGGAGAATCAGCGAGTCGGAACCCGAGGCATAGACCGCTTCGATCAACGTATCTCGGTTTTCATCGTTCAGCTCGATTGGCGCGAAGTCTGGTCGCCCGCCGACAAGGCGCACGATACTTGGCAGGGATGCGAGATCGGCCCGCTCGTCGGGCGTGGTCGTTTCCCACCAGTCAGCGAGCGTATCCGTGTCGTGCGTCCCGGTTATCGCCACGGATGCGGACGGATACGTCGCAGGGTCGTGGAAAGGCGCTCCGGGTGACTCCCAATCCTTCGCCCATCGCAACACGCGGTACCCGGACAGCCCCAAGCGTGCGATTGACTGACGGACGAACGTCGGCACATTTCCCAGATCCTCGACGATGACGTGAGCGCCGGAGTCGAGAAAGATGCGCATGAGCCGTTCGCCCTGCGCAAGCTGTGCCGGTTCGGTGCCTGGCAGAAAGTACGGCTCTCCGGTGAGCGGACGCACGTAGGTTCGGTAGAAGCCTACGAGATGGTCGACTCGATAGCCGTCGAAAAGCGCGGCCATGCGGCGTGCACGCCGACGGATCCACTCGTCGCCGCGCGCCGCCATCACATCCCAGTTGCAGGGTGGTAAACCCCAGTCCTGGCCCGTTTCACTGAAGGCGTCAGGGGGTGCACCGACCGTCGCCTCGAGCAGAAACTCGTCCTGGCGTTTCCAGACGTCAGCGCTGTCACCAGTGACCATGAACGGGAAGTCACCAAAAATTGCCAGCGGTCTCGCCGCTCGTCGTGCGGCTTGCCATTGGCCCTCGGCAATCCACTGGAGGTACTGATAGAAGAGCACGTCGCGCTCCAGGGTGATGCGCGCGGCGGCGAGCGCATCTCGGTCGGCACGCCGAAGTGGATCGGGCCAGGCTCGGCACTCGCGCTCCTGTTCAGCGGCACGGATTGCCCTGAACAGCGAGTAGTCCTCAATCCACCACGACTCACGAACGATGTATTCCTGAAGCGCCTGCGCCCGCAAGCTCGACGCCCGCCACTCGTTATCCAGAAATAGATCGAACGCGCGTCTCAGCGCGTCCTCTTTTGCCGCACGCACACAGGAATAGTCGACGCGGTCGGCCGAACGGGCGTGGGTCAACCGGCGGCAGATCGCGGGCTTCAACGATCCATCGCCGCCACTGGCCGCGAAATCCTGGACGTCGTGAAGACTGATGAACTGCGGATCGAGGGCCATCGCCGTAAGCGGCGAATATGGCGAGAACTCATCCCGCGCGGTCTCGTTGAGCGGCAGCAGCTGAAGGACACTCAGACCGGCACTCTGCAGCCAGCCGGCCAATCGCGGAATGTCGCTGAATTCACCAATGCCCCAGCTTTCGGTTGACGGCATCGACGACAACGGAACGAGAATGCCAGCCGATCGGGTCGGCGCGCTCGTCATGTCGCCCCTTCACCCACGCGTGCGAAAAGACGGTCGACGCCTTCACGGAACTCGCCAGATTTTGGCAACAGGCTCACGACGAGAAAGGCCTCGCGCGGAAAATCGAAAAAATAGCCCGGATGTACGAGCACGCCATCGCGCTCGAGCAGTTCCAGGACCATCGCTTCCTCTGCACGTGTGGCCGGCACCTGAATCACAGCATACCAGCCCGCCTCAACGTTGAGCAGCGTGCACCCCGGGTGACGAGCAGAGGCCTGACGGAGGTGTTCAAGATTTGTGCGTAATCGCGTGCAGATCTGTTCTCGAATGTACGCTCCGCCACCCAACAGCCGTGACGCAGCAAGCTGGACCGGTGTGGAAACCGACAAATAGGTATCACCGATGATTTCCAGGCGATCGAGCGCATGACGGACGAGCGTATCGGGCCCCGCCACCGCGATCCAGCCCAGCTTTACCTGCGGGAGGCCAGCAGTTTTCGAAAGACCACCCAGACCGAACGTCAACGTCTCCGGTCGCGCCAGAACGCTTGGCCCTGACAGTTGCTCTGCAACCAGAGGGTAGTCTGCGAAGACTTCATCTCCAATCAGTGCCATTCCATGCGGGACGCAGAGCTCGCCGATGGCGGACAGTTCCCGCGCACTCGCCACGGACCCGGTCGGATTGTTGGGACTGACAACCAGTACGGCCCTCGTGCGCGGCGTCAGGGCATGGACACAACTCGCGAGGTCGATCTGCCACGAACCGTGATACTCGAGTTCGTACGGAACCGCCTCCACCGCGTCAAGACGGGTGAGGTGTTCGAACAAGGGATAACTCGGTTGCGGGACCAGCACCTGGTCGCCGGCATCGCAAAGCAGCTTGAAAAGAATCGAGTACGCTTCGCTCGTGCTCGCCGTGACCACGATGTGGTCGGCAGGGACCGACAGATCGCGCCGGCGATAATCCTCGGAGATCGCTTCACGCGCCGACCGTAATCCCGTCGGACTCGGCTCGTAGCAGAGTGCGTCGGTCGAGGCCAGTGGAACGAGCAGGTCAGCAGGATAATCAAACCCGGCTCGAGTGGGGTTGGATTCTGTGAGGTCGATGTAGGAGCGACGCCGTTCGCGCGCCTGCGCCATTCGGTTCTGGGTCAGGTTGTCTGGCAGGCGCGAGGAGAACACGTCGGTAGTATCAGGCAACGCTCAGAGCGTGCGCGCGCAGAGAGCCATCAGTTGGTCGTACGCAAGGCCGCGGTTGTCGATTGACGGGTTGCGCGTGTCAGCGTCGAATATTCGAGCATCTGCTTCGTGAGATCCATGGGGTAGGAGATCTTGACGTCGACAATCGCGCCATCGGCGCCTTTCACCGATTCGAGTTTGGGCATGACAAACCCCGAATACGACGGCAGCTTGAGCCGGTCAACTCGCGCCACCACCTCGTCGCGCAGCGCTGGATCGAAGTGCACCCCGTATGTCTCGAACAACTGCTTCGCGGCCGGATAGTCCCCCTCCCCCTTGATGCGCTGCACTTCGGCGAGCAGCTTGCCTACACCCTCGCGGAACGCTTTGGCATCGACCATGACGTAATAGGTTTTGCCGTCGCGCTTGCGCTCTTCGATGGCCTTGCTGTTGGCCATCAACCACTTCACAATCATCTGCCGGTTCCGCATGTGGTCTTCTTCAATCTGACTGCCTTCACGGATGCGACGGAGCTGAACGATCGCATTGCGGGTATAGGCTTCGTACTCCGCTGCCACCACATCGCTGTGATCGGCCGCGGAGACCAGCCCCAGCTCCACCACCTTCGGATCCGGGAGGAAGTACAAACCGACCAGATCGGCACGCGCCTCCTCGAGAGCGGAGAACTGCTCTTTCAACACGTCCTGCGGACGCCCCTTGAGCCGCTCGGCAACCTTGCCCGAAGCATGACCGATCACTTCGTGCATGTTCGTGGTCAGCTCGCCCGAAAAACTCGCCCACTTTTCGGAGCGGGCGGCTTCCTCGGGTGTCCAGGAAAATTCGCTGCGGAACTCAGGGGACGCCGACTTGTCGTATCCCACATTGACATTCGACAACGACACCGACTTGCTGCCGTACTTCTCGCGCACACTCTGATCGTTGGGCAGATTGATCCCCACCGGGGTGACCGGCCCTGAATCGCCCGTTTCAATGACGACGTCAATGGCATTGGCGGTGATGCCCTGCACACCTTCCTTGCGGTACTTCGGATCCCAGGGCATGTGGTCTTCGAACCACTGCGCGTCGCGCGCCAGCTTCTGGATTTCCTCGGTCTTGTGCCGATTGACGTAAAAGACGAGCGCCTCCCACGAGCCTTTGATTCCGCGAGCATCCATGTAGACTTCGGTGAAATAGTTGATGGTGTCGACAGGTGATGCCTTGTCCTGGACCCAGGCAATGTCGTACGCCTGGCGGTCCGCGGTCTCACCGGTACGATAAACCTTGATGAGCGCCTTGAGTGCAGCCGCCATCGGCTCGCCGGCAAATGGAAGGGCTGCCTCCAGATGCTTGATGACTTCGGCAATCTGGGCGCTATACCGGCCGTTCACCCGGTAGACCTCTTCGACGAGCTTGCCGTCACGATCGACGAGCCGGGAGTTGAGCGGATAGCGCTCGGTGAACCCTTCGGCCTCCTTGACCGTGACACTCACGTACAAGTTGTTTGCGCTCGAGTCCAGGATGTCTTTGCCGGGTCCGGGAGTCTTGTTGGTGACTGAAGGATCCACATTCGGATCGAAGAACATGGGCCGCAGTCGACCCATCATCGCATCCAGCGATTCGCCTGGACGAGTCGGGAACTGCGCACCTGCGGCCGCGGCCGCTTTGGCCGCCGCGCCAAACGCCTCGGGGGTGCATTTCAGCACGAACTTCCGGGCGGTGAGGTTGTTGTACGGGCCCGTGTTCAGCCAGAAGAGCTTCGTGTAGCGCTGGATCTCGGCCAGCGTCGCGGGATCGACACCGGACGGGTTCGAGACGATCGCTTCAAGCACGTCTCGCATCTCCAGATTGTGCCTGTGGCGTTGGTCGTAGTAGATGTCGCGTCCGGCGATGGCGGCCTGATACAAGTGCCAGATCAGGGTCTTTTCCCGAAGCGGCAGTGACGAAAAGTCGTCTGCGTAAAGTTGAACGACCGCGGCCTCGTCAACCCGTTCGAGCAGGTACTTGCGATCATCGGGCTTCGCCGCCGAGTCCGTCGGTGCCTCGATGGATGCAGGAGCGGGTTCAGAACCGGAGCAACCGAGAAACGTCGCAAACGTCATGGCGAGCATGAACCTCTGTGAATGCACGGTGAAGGACATACATCTGCCTCGCTTCTCAGCTTAGCACTTCGGAAGGCTCGGGGCTTAGGGCTCAGGGCTTAGGGCAGAGCTATAAAGCCACCTGTTCGGCAAATTTCGGCGTTCGAACCGTCCAGCCAGCTTGCTGTTCGATGGACATCTTCAGCGCGTCCATCGGCACGGGCTCGCCATGCACCAGGTATGTCACACCGGGCGGCTTCGAAAAGGCGGCGAGCCATCGAAGAATCTCCGCCGCATCTGCATGAGCCGACATTGAATCGAGGCGCGCGATTTGCGCGCTGACCGGCACCCACGAGCCGTGAATCTTGACCTCCGTGGCTCCGTCCACGAGCGCGCGCCCCCTGGTCCCTTCAGCCTGGAAGCCCACGAACAGGACCGTATTTCTGGCGTACGGCAACGTCTGCTTCAGGTGATGCAGCACGCGTCCGCCGGTTGCCATTCCACTCGACGAGATGATGATGGCCGGCGTCTGGGACGCTGTGACCTCCTTCGACTGCTGAGGTGACGCGACCGAAGTCAACCGCGCGACGCTGAAGGCCGAAACGACGCGCTTTGCGTCGAGCATCTCCTCATCCAGCTCGTCCCCGCGAGATCGATAGAACTTGAGCGCCTCCACGGCCATCGGACTATCGAGAAAGACCGGGACCTGTGGAATACGTTTCGCGTCCTCGAGCCGTTTCAACCAGTACAAGATCTCTTCGACTCGGCCCACCGCAAAGCTCGGAATCACAACTCGTCCGCGCCGGTTGATCGTGTCGCGCACAACCGTCGCAAACGCTTCGCCATCGTCATCCGGAGGGTGTCGCCGATCGCCGTAGGTCGATTCACACAGGAGTACGTCGGCTTCCGGAGGCGGGGAAGGGTCCGGGAGAACAGGCCGATTGTACCGACCGAGGTCGCCACCGAACAAAATCTGTTTCGAGGGCGGTTCCGCAAGCGTCATTCGGACGAAAGCCGAGCCAAGCAGATGACCGGCACTGACGAACTCGACGGTGACACCCGGCACTACTTCAATGGGGCGATTGAACCCCACCGGCTGCAGTTGGGAAACCGCGCGGAATGCATCTGGTTCCGTATAGAGCGGCAAAGCTGGCGCGTGCTTGCCGTATCCGTGACGATTCGCCTGGCGTGCATCTTCCTCCTGCAATCGAGCCGAGTCCGGCAGAATCAAACGACACAGATCGGCGGTGCCCGGAGTGCAGAACACACGACCGCGGAATCCCTGAGCGACCAGACGAGGCAGGTAGCCGCTGTGATCAAGATGCGCGTGGGTCAGAACGACCGCACGAATGGATGCGGCCTCAACGGGCAGTGACTGCCAGTTCAGCTCCCGAAGGCTCTTGAGGCCCTGGAACAGCCCGCAATCAACGAGAACTCGGGCATCGCCAACGTCAACGAGGTACTTGGACCCGGTCACCGTCCGGGCCGCTCCAAGAAACGTCAGGGTCGCCACTGCCGATTACAGTACACCAACGCCGGACGCAAACGGTCGATTTGCCAGTCAGGGACCAAGATAAACAGGAGATGAGGAGTTCAGGATCCCAATGGAAAGAACAGGAGATAAGAAGCTCGAGAGATTACACAACAAGAAACAGGAGTTGAGGAGTTCCAGAAGATACATCACCAAAGAATCTCCTGAGCTTATGCCCTCTTGTTTACAGTTTTGATCGAATTCTCCTGACCTCATGCCCTCCTGTTACAAGACTCGATGCGGAATCCGCGCCCGCGTTTCGTCCCAGGGATAAGCCGCGACTGTACGGCCGTGGTCGCACTTCGGATTAACATACGTCAATGCCACTCATGAACCGGCGTGCCTCGATTGCCCTGGCGCTAGTTCTAACCATGATGCCAGCCGCCACCGCAGCGCAAAACAGAGCGCTCACGCTCGACGATCTGTACAACCCTTCCACATCGATCAATTTCAGCGGGCGACCAATCTCAGGCCTCGCATGGCTCAACGACACGCACTACGTTTGGCCGCGTCCTGCGCCCGGCGGTGTTGACTGGGTGAAGGTCAACGCCAGCACTGGCGCGATGGAGCCGTTGTTCGATGCGAAACAAATGGAACGAGCGTTGACCAAGCTTCCCTCCATCCCGCCGGGAGAAGCTGAGCGGCTCAGTCGATCGCGCGACCTGATCTTCAACGCGGACAAAAGCGCTGTGCTGCTGACCGTCAACGACGACCTGTATTACTACGCGTTTGTTGCCAACCACTCGATACGTCTCACTTCCCAGCCTGGTGAAGAAGAGGTCCCATCGTTCAGCCCCGACGGCAAACGGGTGGGGTTCGTCCGCAACGACAATCTGTTCATTGTCGACATCGACCCGGTGCGCGAGCGCGCCCTGACGACGGACGGCGGTCCCGAGCTTCGCAATGGACGCCTCGATTGGGTGTGACGAAGAGGAGCTGTATGGGAGAGGCAACACAGGCGGGTACTGGTGGAGCCCCGACTCGAGCTCTCTCGCATTTCTTCAGTTGGATCAGCGCCCAGTGCCTGAGTTTACGGTCATCGATCACCTGCCGTACCGGCTCGGTATCGAGACCTGGGATTACCCGAAAGCCGGCGATGCGAATCCGCTGGTCAAGCTTGGCCTTGCCGCCGCCAGCGGCGGCCCCGTCAAGTGGGTTGGATACCGCCAAGTACGGCGCAACAGATTTCCTCATTGTCAATGTCGGCTGGAAGCCCGATAGCCGTTCCGTCGTGTACCAGGTGCAGGACCGGGAACAGAGCTGGCTCGATCTCAATACGGCCGACCGCACGACAGGAGAATCACGGACGCTGTTTCGGGAAACCAGCAAGACCTGGGTCAACTGCGGCAATGTCGGATGCCAGGACGATAACGGCAATCCAATCTGGCTGAAGAACGGTTCGTTTCTGTGGTTCAGCGAGCGAACGGGTGGGGCGTCATCTGTACCTGTATCACGAAAACGGCACGGCCGTCCGTCCCGTCACCACCGGCACCTGGGAGGTCCGCATTGTCCACGGCGTGGACGAACAGAACGGATGGATTTACTTCTCCGGTACCGAACGTAGTTACATCGGCCACG
>CAWBPA010000011.1:0-33544 GCA_963790545.1 Vicinamibacterales bacterium | reverse complement strand
CCTGGGACCGCTTCAACACCCTAATGGTCAGGATTCGATCACGAGGTCGGCGTCAGAGTGTCTTAGTCGATGGGTCGTGGCAAGTTGAGTAGACTTCGGGAAGCTATCGATGACGGTGCTCGACCCGGTGGTGCTGCTCGTACGGGAAAGCATGCAACCCATCGTTGACCTTGCATCGTGAGAGAAGTATATGTCCTGGACCTGGACCCTAATCTGTTGGGCTTCACCTGGACCTTGGCATCATTGACAGCGATCCGTCGTCCGAAGAGGGTCGAACCGCTCGAGCCCAGCCTGTAACCCGTTCACCGTCTCGGGGCGTCTCAGCTTGCTCGCAATGTCAGCAGATCGTGGACGGGTTCCCACGTGACGCTTGTGTCACGCCAAACTGGAGCAACTGCCTCCTGGTCTTGAAAGCCTTAACGACAATGTGCCACGACTTGGAAGCAGATACAAAGAAGAAGTCGCACGTCTGCGACCTTGTTCGTCGACCTTGGTTCTACCGATGGCTTCTATCAGTGACTGAATGGAAGGGGACGCCGATCAAGATGGGTTCGGATCTCTTCAAGATCTTGACCTCTACGATCCTGACGCCGGGCAAGCAAGCGCTGAACGGCGGAGGCTGCCTACGCAACATTCGGTCACAGGCGCTGAGCGACCACAAGTTCCGGTCGGAGGACGACGTGGACGTGCCACGCTCGACGAGCGGGAAATGCTGTATCTCTACGTGGACGGGTCGTCGTACCACTTCATGGATACGTCGACGTACGTACAAATCCACATCGATCGCGACGTTTGGCGATTTGGTCAACTACCTCATCGCCGACATGTCGATCAGAGTCGAGTTCTACGGAACCGAGCCGGTTGGCATCGAGCTGCCGCAGACCGTCGATCTCCTGGTGGAGGACACGGTGCCTGGCATCAAGGGCGCGACGGCGAGCGCACAGGTCAAACCCGCCCGCCTGGAGACTGACCTGGTCGTCCAGGTGCGTCCCTTCGTCAATGCCGGCGATCGGATCCGGGTGAATACGGAGACTGGAGAGTATCAGTCTCGAGTGTAGAGGACAGAGGGTAGACGTAGCGCGGGCCTTTTAAAGCCCGCGACACGCGGACCTCAGGTCCGCGCTACGCATGTCTCCGATGGATGTCCGACACCACACCACCCACGGCTGGATCGAAGTCATTACCGGCAGCATGTTCAGCGGCAAGAGCGAAGAGCTGATTCGCCGGCTGCGCCGCGCCCAGATCGCCCGCCAGAAAGTGCAGATCTTCAAGCCCGGGTCGACGACCGATACGCTGAGAACCAGATCGTGTCGCACAGCGAAATGCGGATGGAATCGCGCAACGTCTCGAACTCGGCCCAGCTGTGGATGCGGTTGATGCCGACACAGAAGTCGTGGGCATTGACGAAGGTCAGTTCTTCGATGTCGGGTTGCCGGCCGTCTGCGACGCGCTGGCGAACCGAGGCACGCGGGTGATCGTGGCGGGACTCGATCAGGATTACCTCGGTCGGCCGTTCGAGCCCATGCCGCAGCTCCTGGCGATTGCCGAGTACATCACCAAGACCCATGCAATTTGCGTCGTCTGCGGCCACCCGGCGAGTCATACGCAGCGACTCGTTGCCAGCAGCGAGCGAGTCCTGCTCGGCGCGCAAGGGACGTACAGAGCACGGTGTCGCCGATGTTTCGATCCCACGCTGGCCGGGCAGTCAAAGGATAAGGTCAAAGGATAAGGGCCACTCGTCACTCGTCAGTGCTCTTGTTATTATTAGCGTGTGGTGGGTGATCTTGTTGGCCCCGCGCTCTTCTTGTTCGGCCTCGGATACCTTGCGGCCAACCTGCGCATCTTTGTCGACAGCCTTCGATTTCTGAAACGCCGTTCCAAGGCCTTGCTGACCTGGCCTGGTCGTCGGCCGCCCTACTCCGGATTGCTACTTGTGATGGCGGTTGTCCTCGGTCTCTTGCTCTATATCGATGTCGTCGTCCTGCCGTGGTCGCCAATCCAGGTGTTTGGCGTCGGGATGATGTTTTTCTATTATGCGTGCGCCTCTCCGCTGAGCCGCATGATTGGGCGCGGATTTTACGAGGACGGCATTTGGGCCGAGACCGGATTCATTCCTTATTCGAACATTGGCGGCATCACCTGGCGCCAGGAACGGGAGCCCACACTGGTCATTGTGTCGCGCATCCGAAAGCTGGCGCGCCGACTCACCGTGCCTGGCCGTCATTACGCTGCGGCCCGGCGCTTGCTGCACGACAAGATTGCCGCCCACGACATTCACTTCAGCGGCACCGGCCTCAATCTCGAAACGCACGATGAGAGGGAGGACGTTTAAAGGGAGGATGGGGCCGTGAACCGGTTGCTACTGGCTGTTTTTGTCCTCCTGTTAATTACTCGCTCGCTGCCCGCGCAGGACGGTCCGCGGCCTGAAGCGGACCTGCGCATCGAGCAGCTTGTGGGATCGATTTCGGTTGATCGACTGCGCCAGCTTCTGACGACGCTGACGTCGTTCGGCACCCGCAGTACGTTATCCAATCCGTTATCGCTCACGCGGGGCATCGGCGCCGCTCGGCAATGGATATTCGACGAGCTCAGGGGCTCGACACCAAAGCTCCAGGTGAGGCTCGACACCTATCGGCTCGCGCCCCAGGGACGGGTCACCCGCGAGCTGGAGCTGCACAACGTGATGGCAATTTTGCCGGGCCGTAGTGCGCGCCGGATCTACGTCACCGCTCATTACGATTCGCTGAACATTCCCGGACAAACCGCGGCGGTGGTGACGCCAGTGCCGCCGCCACCTGGTTTCAGCGCGATGGAGCAGCCCGGCCAGGACTACGACGTGGACGCTCCGGGAGCGGACGACAACGGCAGTGGCACCGTACTCGCGATGGAGCTGGCGCGGAGATTTGCGGAGAGCGGCATCGACTTCGATGCAACGCTCGTCTTCATGCTGTTGGCGGGCGAAGAACAAGGCCTCGTGGGGTCGCGTGCGCATGCGCGGCGCATCACGGCGGACGGCGTCGTCGTCGAGGCTGTCTTCAATAACGATATCGTCGGCGGCTCGCGCGGCGGAAACGGAGTTGTCAACAGTGGGAGTGTCCGCGTGTACTCAGAGGGTCCTGAGGATTCCATGTCTCGATCGCTGGCGCGCTACATTCGAAGGGTCTCGGCCGTCTATGTCCCTTCTCACGGGATCCGTCTCATGGCACGTCCAGATCGATTCAGCCGCGGGAGCGATCACTCCTCCTTCAATCAATTCGGCTATCCGGCGATCGTGTTTCGTGAATCGAATGAAAACCTCGACAGGCAGCATACGGCCAGCGATACGCTGGACGGTGTGGACTTCGCCTATCTGGCACAGAACGCGCGCGTGAACGCGGCAGCCATCGCGGCGCTCGCGCTCGCGCCTCCGGCACCTGCTGTGACTTCTGAGCGTGGACAGCCGCTCATCGGACGTCAACCGTCCGGGTACGACGCGAACCTCCGATGGGTGGCATCCCCCGGGGCGATCGCGTATCGCGTGTACTGGCGTGACGCGTGGGAGAACGACTGGCAACATCAGCAACTTGTCGGCAACGTCACACAATTCGTCCTGCGCCAGGTCTCAATCGACGATGTCGTGATTGGCGTTGCTGCCGTGGACCCGAGCGGCCACGAAAGCCTGGTCAGCGCGTACGTCGCACCTGCTCGCCGCGATCCCGACATCAAGCTCGCCAACTAAGAAAGATGGGTTAGGAAGGGTTAGGAAGGGTTAGGAGGGCGTTAGGAGCGGCGCACCCGTCCTCATCCTTCCCAACTCTTCCTAGTCTTTCCCAACCCTTCCTAACCTCTCCTAACCCTCCCTAACCCCTCCTTGCCTGAAATGGCGCATACTGTCGTCTAACTGACACAGGGGGTAAATGATGGCAGTGCGTCCAACTTGGAAGGGGTATCTGAAGGTCAGTCTGGTCAATATTCCCATCAAGGTTTATCCGGCAACCGAGTCGGCCGGCACGATTTCCTTCAACCAGCTTCATGGGGAATGCCGGACACGCATCCAGCAAAAACGGTGGTGTCCCAAGTGTGAGCGCGAGGTACCCAATACGGATCTCGTCAAGGGCTACGAGTTCGAAAAAGGGCACTACGTGGTCCTGACCGAGGAAGACGTAGACAAGGTACGGCCTGTTTCGACGCGGGTGATCGAGCTCAAGCAGTTTGCCGACGACAAGGCGCTCGATCCCATCTACATCGACCGGGCCTACTACCTGGCGCCCGATGGCCCGGTTGCCGCCGAAGCCTTTGCCGTCATGCGGGAGGGGATGGCCGGCAAGGCCGGTGTGGGCAAGCTTGCCTTGTACGGTCGCGAGTATCTGGTTGCCGTGCGGCCGCAAAGTAATGGGATGGTGATGTACACGCTCCATCACGCTGCGGAAATTCGGAGCATCGATACCATCGACGAACTGCAAAGCGTTCCCAAACAGGTCAAGGCCGACGAGTTGAGGCTTGCCAAGCAGGTCATTGGCACGTTCGACAAGACGCTCGATATCGCGTCCTACCAGGACGAGTACAAAGATGAGCTGCGCAAGGTCATCGATGCCAAGATCGCCGGTCGGGAGGTCGTCGCGCCTGAGATTGAGGCGCCGCCGAAGGTGGTCAATCTGATGGACGCGCTGCGAAAGAGCCTGGATTCGGTGAGCGCGTCGAAAAAGACTCAGGCCCGTGTGATCGCGGTGAAGCAGCCGGCTGCCCGCGCAGAAGGGAAGCGTCGCGCACGGGGGTAAGCCGTCGACAATCGGCGGACCTGAAGGTCCGCCCTACTTCTTCAGTTTTTCGAGGATCCAGCCGAGCAGACCGTCACCTTGGGCCGCCGGGTCGCCAAGCAGGCTCGGCGGTGTCAACCAGACGAAGGCCAGGATTGCGATGACCATGAGATCGTACCTGCCAGGTCGCGCGATCGTAGGTCCAGAAGAACGCCCGCCAGAGTACTAACAGAGGAAGGGTAATCAGCCTCTTCACGAGACCCGCCTTTGCCGTTGCTGCCGCCGGGCCTTCTGCTGTCGCCACTCGGCCGTCAACGTTTCCTCGACATTCCGACTGCCGTTCAGCTCGCGCCACGTGTAGTAGATGCGGTCGGCAACCGTGATGATCGACAACACGAGGATGACCCATAGGACGGCGGCCATTCGATTCGTGAAGGCGCCAATCATGAACAGCACGATCCGTTCGGGCCGTTCCATGAATCCGACCTTGCATTTGTCAATCAGCGACTCGGCCCGTGCGCGCGTATAACTCGTCATCACCGAGAACATCGTTGCCAGGGCAGTGATGATGATGTATTGAGCGCTGTCGAGTCTCGCGTAGAGCACGATCAAACCGATGAACAGGGATAGATCCGAAAACCGATCCATCACCGAGTCCCAGAAGCCGCCGAACTTCGATTCCATCTTCAGGTCTTTCGCGACCTTGCCATCGATGAAGTCGAAAATGTTCGCGATGACCATCAGGACGCCGGCGGTCACAAAGCGACCGACCGCCAGGGCCCAGGCGGCGGCCACATTGACGATGACACCAGTGAACGTCAGGACGTTGGGATGGATACGCAGCGCGACGCACGCCGCAATGATCGCGCGAAGAGGGAAGAGGCAAATCGCGCCGATAGCGCCAGTAAAGGTCATCGTCGCGGCCGGGTCTCCTGCCCGTCGGGGTAAGCTATAGGTACGGCTCCTTCAGAAATTGCAAGTGGCGAATGGTAGCCCATGCCCGTCCAGGATCTCAAGAGTCAGATTACCCGGCTGCCGGAACAGCCCGGGGTGTATCTCTACTTCAATTCTGAGGGCGAAACCATCTATGTGGGGAAGGCCCGCTCGCTGCGCGACCGTGTGCGCAGCTATCTGGGCGCGGCCGGCGTCGACCCCAAGACCGACGCGCTCCTGGATGAGGCCGGCCGGCTCGAAGTCATCGTCACCGACTCGGTCGTCGAGGCCCTGGCGCTCGAGAACCATCTCATCAAGCAGCGGACCCCCAAGTACAACATCCTGCTCAGGGACGACAAGAACTATCCCTACTTGCAGTTAACGACAACCGAGGCATTTCCACGGGTGCTTGTGGCGCGCCGGGTCGAACGCGACGGCGACTTCTACGCCGGTCCATTTTTGCCCGCCTCACTCGCTCGCAAGACCATGGGATTGACCCATCGACTGTTCGGGATCCGATCGTGCAATGAAGTCATCAACGGCCGTCGAGGACGTCCGTGTCTCGAATACGACATCGGGCGATGCGTAGCTCCCTGCGTTGAAGTGCTCTGCTCACCGGTGGAGTACGCACAGGCTGTTCAAAACACCCAGTTGTTTCTCGCCGGTCGCACCGATGAGCTCGTGGCCGACCTCACCAATCGCATGAAGGACGCCGCAGCCAACGAGCGGTTCGAACACGCTGCCCACTTGCGCGACGCCATTCGTACGGTTCGAACCCTGCAGGAGCGCCAACAGAAAATTGCGACGGCGCGGCTCGGCGATCGGGATGCGTTCGGCCTCAAGGTGGGGCCCGCGGGGGCCGTGGTGCAGGTGTTTCAGATGCGCCGCGGCCGTGTCATCGAACGGATTGAACTGACGACCGAGACGGGGGCAGCGACGAGCGATGCCGAAATTCTGGAGGCGTCGGTCCAGCAATTCTACGAGGATCGCGAAGTGCCGCCCGAAATCCATCTTCCCCTTGCGCCAGACACCGGGGAGCTCGAGGTGCTCGAGGCCTGGTTGTCACAGAAAGCCGGGCAGAAAGTCACCGTGTCGGTGCCAAAACGCGGAGATCGTCGCGGTCTCGTGGAGCTGGCGAACCGCAACGCCGCCCTCGCCTACGATGGGCGCTTCAACGAGCCGGCGGTCGCCAACTACGAAGCGCTGGAGATACTGCGCCAGGTGCTGTCGCTTCCCGCCCTGCCGCGTCGTATCGAGTGTTTCGACATTTCGACAATTCAGGGCAGCGAAACCGTCGCCTCGATGGTCGTCTGCGAAGCCGGCCGCATGAAGAAAGGGGAGTACCGCAAGTTCCGCATCAGGGGGATCAGCACAGAGATCCCTTCGGCTGCCCAGACGATCAAAGGCATCGACGCAGAGGACGCAGGGGACGCGGCGGTCACAGAGATCCCGTCCTCTGTGTCATCCGTGTCCTCTGTGGTAAATGCTCTTCGGGGATCGGACGATTTTGCGGCGATGTACGAAGTTGTTCTCAGGCGATATCGCAAAGTCCTCGAGCAGGGCGGTCCTTTCCCTGATCTGATCCTGATTGACGGGGGGAAGGGTCAGTTGACGTCGGCGTACCTGGCGCTCGAGGCGCTCGGGCTTGCGAATCTGGTGGCAATCGGATTGGCCAAGAAGGAAGAACTGATTTACGTGCGGGGGTCGATGGAGCCAATTCGGCTGCCCACCGACTCGGCAGGACTGCTGTTGCTGCAGCGTATTCGCGACGAAGCGCATCGCTTCGCGGTTACCTTCCACCGCCGGGCGCGCAGCATGCGCGATCTGCAGTCGGAGCTCGATGCCGTCGCTGGCATCGGACCCCGCCGCCGACGGGCCTTGCTCCGCCGCTTCGGGAGCGTGGCCGGGGTCCGGCGTGCGACTCGCGAAGAGCTCATGTCCGTCGTCGGGCCCAAGATTGCCGACCTGGTGCTCGCGTACTTTGCCCAGTCGGGGAGGGGATAGGAAGGGTTAGGAGAGGTTAGGGTCGCGGAACCATTTTAGACTTCAGGATGCGCCGGTCGCGCGTCAGCAGCGGGCTCCGCTCGACGATACTCGTAGCGGCGATGATTTCGTCGGCCGGGTCTGACGTGAAATCGAGGTCAGTGCTGACGCGCGCAATCTCGATGGTGATCGGCAGGATCGTCACACTTCGAAGGAAGATTTGGAACTCGACGTCCTCGAGATCCAGTTCGAGGCGGCCGAGTTCCACCAGCTTCGCGAGTTCCCACAAAACAATGTCGGAAACGGCAAGCGAGTCGCTGGTGACGAGCTCGCGTTCACGATCGCTGAGCTCTCCGCCTAGCAGCGCGACCACGATGTGAGTATCGAGCGTCAGCATCCCAGCGTAACCCTGTGGAAAAGATGTCACCTTTGATTCTGATGCGTCCCTTCATCGATCCGATCAGGCGCTCGGTTGCGTGGGCTCTGGCGGGCACAACCCTGGCGAGCGGCTTTCCGTGCTTGGTGACGACGATACCGCGTGAGTCGAGGCGTTCCAGAATGCTCAGGCACTTGGCCTTGAACTCCGTTGCACTGATCGTCTTGTCCTTAATCATCAGGCCCAAGTCTATCATATTGACCAGTCTGATGACCAGTCTCTCCTCCCTAACGTTCCTAACCCCTCTTAACCTCTCTTAACCCCTCCTAACTTCACTTGCTCTGGCGTGCCTATCTGCCCTACCCTAAGCGCGCTTGTCTGGGATTGATGTTGGTCAGCTCCTGATCGCCTTCCTGATTCTGCTGTCTTCGCTCACGATTCACGAGGCGGCGCATGCGTGGACGGCCGATCGACTCGGGGATCCAACGGCGAGACTGCTTGGCCGGGTATCGTTGAATCCATTGGTCCACATCGACCCGATTGGGACGATACTCTTTCCGCTCCTTGGGCTGTTCAGTCCGGTCCCATTGATTGGCTGGGCCAAGCCTGTGCCGGTCAATATCGCCAGACTGCGCCGGCACCGTCGCGACTACGTACTGGTTGCGGCCGCGGGCCCCGCCAGCAATCTCCTGCTGGCAATCCTGGCTTCCAGCCTGTTGCACGCGATACCCACGACCGCGTCCGTTGCTGGCGGCGCCGAACCGCTGGGACCGGTAGCGACTCTTGCCATGCGGGCGATTGAGATCAACATTCTGTTGGCGTTGTTCAACATGATTCCAGTTCCGCCGTTGGATGGCGGCAACGTACTCGCTGGCCTTGCTGCCCGCCCAACTGGGCACAGTGGTCGACGGGCTCCGACCGTACGGGTTTCTGATTATTTATGCGCTGATGCTCACAGGTACACTCTGGTCCATGATTGGACCGCTGTTTGCGTTGTTGATGTCATGGCTGGGGTAACTGCCAAACGTGCGCACGTCGTTTCGGGGATGCGGCCGACCGGAAAGCTCCACCTCGGGCATCTGGTAGGGGCCCTGGGCAACTGGGTCGAGCTCCAGGACAAGTACGAGTGCTTCTACTTCGTGGCCGATTGGCATGCGCTCACCAGCGAGTATGCTGATCCATCGCAGCTCACGAACTACGCGTACGACAACCTCGCAGATTGGATCGCGGCCGGGCTCGACCCCGAGCGTTCGACGTTGTTCATTCAATCGCTGGTGCCGGAGCATGCAGAGCTGGCGCTGTTGCTCTCCATGATGATTCCCATTCCCTGGCTGGAACGGGTACCGACGTACAAAGAGCAGCAGGAGAACATCAAAGACCGGGATCTGGCAACAGCCGGCTTTCTGGGCTACCCCTTGCTTCAGACCGCCGACGTCATCATCTACGGGGCGCAATTCGTGCCGGTCGGCGATGATCAGGTGGCTCACCTCGAGCTGTCGCGCGAGATCGTGCGCCGGTTCAACAATCTCTACGGGGACGTGTTTCTCGAGCCGCAGCCGCTGCTGACACGTGTGTCGCGCCTGCCGGGGCTCGACAATCGCAAGATGAGCAAGAGCTACGGCAATTCGATCGCGCTTTCGGACGATGCGGAGACCGTCAAGAAGAAGGTCATGCAGATGTATACGGATCCCAAGCGGGTCCGAGCCGACGTCCCGGGCACGGTGGAGGGCAATCCCGTCTTCCTGTACCATGATGCGTTCAACCCCAATCAGGCCGAAGTCGAAGACCTGAAAACACGGTATCGAGCCGGCAAGGTGGGCGACGTCGAGGTGAAGAGCAAGTTGGCGGCCGCCATCAACGCCATGCTCGATCCCATAAGAGCGCGACGGACGGAACTGCTGGCGGCGCCCGCACGGCTGCGAGAGATTGTCATGGACGGTTCGGCGCGGGCCCGGCGCATTGCCGGTGAGAAAATGGTCGTGGTGCGCGAGGCAATGAAGATTGGGTATCGATAGGAGCTGACGTGTTTGCCGGACCTGAAGGTCTGGCCTACTTACCGTCATAAATGGATCCAGCGTTCGAAGGTTCACCAGACGCGTATCAGGTCAAGCTCGACACGTTCGAGGGCCCGCTCGATTTGCTCATTCACCTCATCAAGAAGGAAGAGGTGAATATCTACGAAATTCCGATTGCGCTGATTACGACGCGATACCTCGAGTACATCGACCTGATGCAGGAGCTGAACCTGGATCTCGCCGGCGAGTTCCTGCTCATGGCGGCGACGCTCATTCACATCAAGTCGCGCATGCTGCTGCCGCGGCCGGATCCCACGCAGGAAGATCCCGAAGAGGATCCCCGTGAGGCGCTCGTCCGTCGGCTGCTGGAGCATCAGAAGTTCAAGGCGGCGGCCGAGTTGCTCTTCGAGCGGGCCACGTTGCGCGGCGCCCAGTGGATGCGGCCCGACGAACGGGTCGCCGGGTTGTCTGGCGACGATGTTGAAGGCGAACTTGAAGTCGATCTGTTCAGCCTGCTGGCCGCCTTCAAGGGTGTCCTCGAGCGGGCGAAAGAGCGGCCCCCTGTACCGCTTCCGATCGAGCAGGTCTCGGTCGAGACACGAATTGAGCAGCTCCTGGCCCGACTGTCCGACATCGAAGCGTGCGGGTTCGAGGAGCTTTTTGCCGACGCCTCCACCCGTGGCGAGATGATCGTGACGTTTCTTGCGTTGCTCGAGATGATTCGGTTGAAGCTCGTCCGGGTGTTTCAGTCCAGCCCATTCGGGCCGATTCGCGTCTATCGTCGAGCCCGGCCTGCCGATGCCCCGCATCCGATTGGAGACGTGGGAAGTGGAAAACTGAAACTGAAAACTGAAAACTGAAACACTGCAAGCATGTCGGAAGAACTCAAACCCATCGTCGAAGCACTGATTTTTGCGTCGCCCGAGCCGCTGACGCCAAAGGCGCTCTACAAGCTGCTCGAAAGCGAACCTAAAGAAGACGTCAATGCAGCTATTGAGGCGCTCAAGCGGGATTACGACCGCCCGGGCGGACTGCAGCTCGTCGAGGTGGCAGGCGGCTATCAGATTGTCACCAAGCCAGAGTTGCACGAGTGGGTGCGCAGGCTGTTCGAGGAGCGTAGCGCTCAGCGCCTGTCCGTCCAGGCCCTCGAGACGCTCGCGGTCATCGCCTACAAGCAGCCGATTACGGGGCTCGAGGTTTCCGAAATTCGGGGCGTCAACACATCGGGCGTGCTTGGGACCCTGATTGATCGTCGGCTCGTCAAGGTCGCGGGCCGCAAGCGCGTCGTCGGCCGTCCGTTTCTGTACGCCACGACGCGGGAGTTCCTCATTCGATTCGGCCTGAAAGATCTGACTGATCTTCCCAAGATCGAAGAGATGGCCGAAGCACTTGGATTCGATGTGCCGGTGGCGTTGAATCAGCCGAACCAGCCGGAGCTCGTCGACCTGGAGCCGGATGAGGAGACGGAGCCGGTCACCAGCGAATAAACTGAAAAGTTAGAAGTGAAAACTTAGAAGTCCAAATTCTAGTCAGTTTTGTACGAACTTCTTAGTTTTCAGTTCTCAGTTTTCAGTTTGTGTTCGAGACCGGCCGAGTGCCTGAGCAGGGCGACTTCTCTCGTGGTCAACGGTCTGCACGCACCCGTTTCGAGCGACGCATCCGCGATGGGTCCTATCCGGATACGCCGCAGGCGCAGTACCGGATGCCCAATCGCCAGACACATTTTGCGCACCTGGCGCGAACGCCCTTCGTGGATGGTGATTTCGAGCGTGGCCGGGCCGTCACGTACAGTTGAGGCATTTCGAGCGCCGCGGAGCCGTATCGTCGCCGGCGCCGTCTTGCGGCCATCAATCACGACGCCGCGCCCCAGCCGGCGCAGGTCCGCTTCATCGGGTATTCCCCGTACCTGGGCCTCATAGACTCGATCGACTTGATGGCGGGGATGCATCAGCCGCGCGGCCAGCTCGCCGTCGTTGGTGAGCAGCAGGAGGCCTTCCGAGTCGTAGTCGAGTCGTCCGACCGGATAGACGTACTTGCGTGGACCCGGAACGAGATCAAGGACGGTCGGACGACCCTGAGGATCGAATCGGGTGGTCACGACGCCACGAGGCTTGTTCAGCAGCAGATAGATCCGGTGAGGCGGCGTGCTGATTCGACGACCGTCCACGCGAATGTCATCGGCCTCCGGGTTGGCCCGGCTGCCCAGTTCCCGGACGACCGACCCGTTGACCGACACACGCCCCTCCACGATCAATCGCTCGGCCGCTCGACGAGATGCGACACCTGCGGCGGAGAGGATCTTTTGCAGACGCTCGGAAGCGTGCTCGGTCATGCGGGCTCACGCGGCTTTTACCAGGGCGCGCCAGAACTTGATCAGCTCCCAATATTCCCCGAACCTTGCCTGCCGGTTCACTTCGGCGTGAGTGATCAACGGGGTGAGCAGCGAGTGCACCGTCGTTTTGCCAGTCAGCCATCGCGCCAGCCGTCGCGTTTCGACGGCGGGTATGACGTTGTCATCGAGGCCGTGGAGCAAGTACACCGTGGCGCGAGGAGGGGCCGACCGCTCGGGCGACAAGGCGGGATCGTCGCCGAACGTTCCAACGTGCGGCAAGAGGCGTGATCCGAGAGAACCCACCTTGCGTTCATTCACGAAATGCATCAGCGTGCGGGAGGGTTCCTGAAGGACCTGCTCCAGCGCGCGCGCCCGTTCAAACAAGTTTGCAGATTCGCGGGGATTCGACGCGTAAAGCCCGGATGCGCCAAGAAAGGTCGTGACCCCCCGCTGGAACTCGGGCAATTGCTCTTGCGGGACCAGCCGCCCGGAGAGACCAAAGGCCAGGACCGCCACCCCGTAGTCGTGAGGCGGCCGCGTCGCGCCGGCACCATCGACACCAGGTTCGACGCCGGTGCACAGGTAGTGCAAGACACGAGGAAGATTGCCGTGTCCGCCAAATGAAAACACGAATCGCGTGCGGTCGCGCAGCGATGGGCGTCCCGCCGCGACGATCGACAAACCACCGGCAAAGCTGATCCCCACGAGTCCGATTTGGCCGTCGACACTCAGATCGCGCTGCGCCGACAGCCAGACGGCCGCGTCCTCGATCATGTCGGTCGAGCGGGACGTGAGACGATACGTCACGAGATCCGGCAACTCCGGGGTGACGATGGCCCAGCCGCTCGCGGCAACTTCGCGCGCAAAGTGTGTGAGGCGAGGCTCGTCAATGCCGGCGGGTTGGACACCACCCACGAGCAGCGCCGCTCGAGTGGGGCTCGCAACAGATCGATACAAGCGTGCCTTGATCGGCCCGTATCGCGTTGGGACCGTTACCGGCTGCTCGACGGTGTCCCGCGTGATCGCCCGTGCGCTCCGTTCGATCCAACCGCCGAGCGCTACGCCCCTCGCGATAAACGAGACGGCCAGCAGATAGGGCCAGACGAGGACGGCCGTCATCGCTACGGGCGCAATGCATCCGAAAAGCATCACCCGGAATCGCATCACGGCGCATGTTACATTAGTCGCGTTTTCAGTTCTCCGTAGTCCGTTCTCCGTTCATGCAATGCGAAAACTGAGTCGGATTGATCGAGAAAAAGCGCCAGGCAGGCCCGGAAAACAGACGACGGAAAACTGAAAACTGGTCTCCCATGATTATCGCGATTGATGGTCCTTCAGGCGCTGGCAAAGGAACCGTTGCCAGGGCGATTGCTGCCCACCTCGGGTATCACCATGTCGATACGGGCGCCATGTATCGGGCGGTCGCGTGGAACGCATTACAGGAGGGTCTGCCGCTGGACGATGAGTCAGCCGTGGGAGGGCTGGCTGAACGTGTGTTCATCGAGGCCATCGACGGTGTGATCAGGATTGACGGTCGCGATGTCGCGCATGCGATTCGAACGCCTGAGATCGATCGGGCAGCGGCCGCGGCGGCACGACTCCCGCGCGTCCGTGCAGCGCTCGTGGCCCGCCAGCGAGAACTGGGCAAGGGTGGTCGTGTGGTCATGGAAGGCCGTGATGTCGGTACGGTGATCTTCCCTCGAGCGGACGTGAAGATTTTTCTGGATGCGTCTCCCGGCGAGCGGGCCCGTCGGCGGGCGAGCGATCCCGCGCACACGGGCGGCCGTGACGGGTCGCTCACGAACGTTGCCAGTGAGCTCGAGGCGAGGGACACGATCGATCGGACACGCTCCGCCTCGCCGCTGACCGTGGCTCCTGACGCCACGTGTATCGACACGACAACGCTGACGATCCCGGAGGTCGTGGCGGAAGTCTTGAAGGTCGTGCAACGTGTCGCGCGCACGCTGTAGCGTGCGCGGCGGCGACGCGCGGCCGCTTACCGTTTCCGTCTGTCCGGATAGTCCTCGGAGGAGGCTGGGTCGAGCTCCCAGCGGTGGCGATCGCGCTGGGTGACCTTATCAGCGCCTTTCAGCTCTTCCACATCGTCGGTACTGAATCCCCAGTGAGCGGCCGATCTCGTCGACGACATCTTGATCGGGTGTCGGGTTGTCGCCGCCGGGCGCTTCGTCGCCCGAGTCGTAGGCCTTGGCCCAGTCAGCATCCACGTCGCCGGCGGTCAGTGCCGGACTGCTTTCGGTATGTGCACGAAGCGCTTCCAGGATTTCCGCGCGCCCGGAATTTGCCGCCGAGGCGTGGCGGTCGAGATTCAGGGAGGATGGCGGCGTCGGAATGTTGTCTTCGAGGATCCGCCGTGGTCGTTGCAAGCCAGGCGCGGGGCCCCGCCGGGCGCTCCCCGACGCCGGTCTCGCCGTCGTCACCCTCGGTACTCGCGGGGTCGGGTTCTTGGTCCTTGCGGCCACGCGTCGGCGTGCAGCAGGACGCCGACTTGCGACCTTTCGCGCAGAGCGGGCCGAAGCTTTTTTTGCCCGCGCGGCCGGCTTTCGGGCCTTGGCCTTCGGTCTTCCAGACTTCCGCTTTGGACTCGCTTTGCGTGTCGGCTTGGTCTTGCGTTTGGCCATGTGGGAATTGCTCCTAGGGTTCGGACCATCCGGGTTCGGCAACCTTGACAGTGTACCGATAAGTGACGTAAACTCTACTGCTTATCGACAGCACAAAAGCCCAGACTGCCGGTTCCAGACACGAAAAATCCGGGACGCCGGCCCCTGAAACGCTTGCCGGCAATTGCACGACAGGAGGATTCTGCAACGCATGGCGCACGTAGAAGACGAGCAGACACACGATTCCGACGGGGTGATCGCAACCGCCCCGGAAACCCGACGGGGAACCCGAGAGCCCCGGCCCGCACCAATCCAACGCGCGAAATGGGCGTCGAACGATCCCGATCAGGACGGTATCACGTCGGACGAATACGCCAAGCTTCTTGATGTCTACGATAGCAGCTTCCGCAACATAGCGGAAGGTGAAGTCATGAAGGGGACCGTCCTCAAAGTCACCCTTTCAGAAGTGGTCGTCGACGTCGGCTACAAGTCCGAAGGCATCATTCCGATCGCCGAATTCCTTGATGAGCGCGGCGAGGTCACGGTTCAGCCCGGCGACACGGTCGACGTGCTGCTCGAGCGGACCGAAGACCGCGAAGGCTACGTCGTGCTGTCGCGCGAAAAGGCCGAGAAGATGAAGATTTGGGACGAGGTCGAGAAGGCCTTTGCCGAGCGCAAGGTCGTGATCGGCCGCGTCATCGAACGCATCAAGGGTGGCCTGGCGGTCGACATCGGGGTACGGGCCTTCCTGCCCGGGTCCCAAATCGACGTGCGTCCCGTACGAAATCTCGATGCGCTCCGCGGGCAGGAATTGCGGATGCGGGTGATCAAGGTCAACAAGAAGCGCGGCAACATCGTGCTGTCGCGCAAAGTGCTGCTCGAAGAAGAGAACGCCGAGAAGAAGAAGCACACGTTGCACACGCTTGGCGAAGGGAAGGTCCTGCGGGGGGTCGTCAAGAACATCACCGATTACGGAGCCTTCATCGACCTGGGCGGCATCGATGGCCTGCTGCACATCACCGATATGTCCTGGGGCCGTGTGGGGCACCCGTCGGAGCTCTTCAAGGTCAACGACGAAATCGACGTCATTGTCCTGAAGTACGACCCGTCGACCGAACGCGTCTCGCTGGGACACAAGCAGCTGGTGTCGGATCCGTGGTCGGCTGTGACGGATCGGTATCCGGTTGGTGCGCGAGTGTCCGGCAAAGTGGTGAGCCTGACCGATTACGGAGCCTTCGTGGAGCTCGAGCCTGGCGTCGAAGGACTCATCCATGTGTCCGAGATGTCCTGGAGCAAGCGGGTCAAGCATCCATCGAAGATCCTGAATGCCGGGGACACGGTCGATGCGATGGTGCTGGGGGTCGATCCCCAGGCACGGCGGATTTCGCTCGGGCTCAAGCAGATTGAGACGAATCCCTGGCACGAGCTGGCCGACAAGTATCCGGTGGGATCGAAGATTACGGGCAAGGTGCGGAACCTCACCGAGTTCGGCGCGTTCGTCGAGGTGGAGGAGGACATCGACGGTCTCATCCACATCTCGGACATGTCCTGGAGCAAGCGGATCAAGCATCCGTCCGAGGTGCTGAAGAAGGGCGACACGGTCGAGGCGATGGTGCTCAACATCGACGCCGAAAATCAGCGCCTGTCACTCGGGCTCAAGCAGCTGGCGACGGACATCTGGGAAGACTTCTTTGCTCGCCATCAGACGGGTGTGACGGTGGAGGGCAAGATCGTCCGGATCACGAACTTCGGCGCCTTTGTCGAGCTCGATGAGGGCATCGAGGGGCTGATTCATGTGTCGGAGTTCGACGATTCGCACAGCGACAAGATCGAATTGAAGGTCGGCGAAACCTATCAGATGAAGATCATCAAGTTGACGCCGGCGGAACGGAAGATCGGGTTGAGTATTCGGGCGATGAAATCCGATGAGTACCGGAGCGACTGGGAAACGTACGCCGAACAGCAGGGAAGCGGTGACGCGACGCTGGGCGATCACTTCAGGGCGCAGAAGGAATAGCTCGAGGGAGACCTCGTGTCCCAGGTGAAGGAGTTCCCCGTGACAGGTGCCGGAAGCATGACCAAAGCGGAGCTCGTGGAGGAAGTGTCGCGAGTTTCCGATCTGACGAAGAAGCACTCGGAGGTCATTGTCGACACGGTCTTCAAGAGCATCATCGACGCGTTGCACCGTGGGGAGAAGATCGAATTGCGGGGGTTCGGCAGCTTCCGGCTGCGCCGCCGCGAACCGCGCAAGGGGCGGAATCCGAAAACCGGCGACAAGGTGGACGTTCCGCCCAAGAAAGTGCCGTACTTCAAGCCGGGCAAAGAGCTCAAGGAGCTGATCAACCGCGAGGCGGAAGCGCCGGCCACGCCGCTTGCCTCCGGACCCGAGAGCGCCCCCGTCCAATCCTGATCGCGGCCGTCCCATGGAGCGCCTCTGGTCTTCGTGGCGTCTGGCGTACGTCACCGGCGGTCAGGCTCCTCAAGGCTGCATTTTCTGCGAAGCATTGGCGACCGCTGAGGCCGCGTCCCTGGTACTTTTTCGCGGCCCGACCTGCTTCGTGATTTTGAATCTCTTTCCCTACAACAACGGGCATCTGATGATCGTCCCGAATCGTCACGTGGCATCGCTCGGCGGTCTGAGCCCTGACGAGCGTGACGAGCTCATGCTCCTCGCCCAGCGTGCCGAGCACGCCGTCCACGAAGCGTACCGTCCTGAAGGTTTGAATATCGGACTCAATCTGGGACGTCCGGCCGGAGCGGGGATTGTCGATCATTTGCATGTGCACGTCGTGCCCCGTTGGAATGGGGACACGAACTTTATCTCGGTCGTCGGCCAGGTCCGCGTGTTGCCAGAGGAACTGGAGACGACCGCCGCACGACTGCGACCGATTTTCGAGCGCCTGGCAGCCGAGGGAGCCTGAACAAGAGGTCAGGAGATTAAGAGGTTTGGAACAAGAGGTTAGGAGACCAGGAGACCTTTTCTTATAAATAGAATTTCTCCTGACCTCCTCGACTCCTGTTCACCCGGACTCCTGAACTCCTGACCTCCTGTTCGACCGTGACGCGAATGGATTTCGACCTCTCACCCGCACAGCAGGAATTTCAGGCTCGAGCGCATGCGTTTGCGGAGACGCACGTCCGTCCACTGGCCACACAGATTGACGAGGGGAATCGCTTTCCGCGGGACCTCGTTCGGCAGGCGGGTGCCGAAGGCCTGCTGGCCGTGACCATTCCGCCGGAATGGGGTGGGGCCGGCCGCGACTTCGTCAGCTACGTCCTGGCCGTGGAAGAAATCGGCAAAGTGAGTGCCACGCTTGCCGTCATCGTCGTCGTGACCAACTCGCTCGTCGTCGAGCTCATCCATCAGCACGGGACGTCAGAACAAAAGGAACGCTGGCTCAGACGTTTGGCACGAGGAGACGTTGTCGGCGCATTCGCGCTGTCGGAAGAGCATGCCGGCAGCGACGCCGCGAACCAGCGGACCGTGGCGACGATTGCGGATGGACGATTCTGCATCGACGGGGGCAAGGTCTGGGTCGCCAATGCGGAGGCTGCTGACGTCGTGATCGTGATTGCAGCCACATCGCTCCGCCAGGGGGAACGCGGCATGACGGCGTTCCTGGTACCGATGGACAGCCCGGGCCTTACGGCGTCCTCGACCGTCGACTCGCTTGGCGTGCGGGGGCTTGGCTGCCGTCACCTGACCATGCGGCGCGTCATGGCCGGTGAGGATGCGGTGATCGCCCAGCGCGATGAGGGCTTCAAAGCGGCGCTCTGGGCGCTCGACAGTGCCCGTGTGGCAATTGCGGCTCAAGCGCTTGGTGTCGGGGATGCCGCACTTGCGCTGGCGCTCGGTCACGCGCGGACCAGGCAGACGTTCGGGCGGCCAATCGGGCGCTATCAAGGTGTCCAGTGGATGCTCGCCGACATGGCCACTGAACTCGAAGCGGCACGGATGCTCACGTTGAAAGCGGCGGCGCTCTGTCAGGTGCAGCCTCGTGTGTCTCTCGAGGCGGCCATGGCCAAGCTGCAGGCGTCCGAGGCCGCGCATCGCGCTGCCGACAAGGCTCTGCAGATTCTCGCCTCCGCCGGATATCAGCGGGGCTCCGATGTCGAACGATACTTTCGGGACGCTCGCGCCGCCGAAATCTATTCGGGAACCTCCGAGGTGCAGCGGATGGTCATTGCGGAGCAAATCCTAGGCGTGAGGGCGATGCAATAAGCAGTCGGCAGTTTCGCCCCGTAGAGGCAGGTCTTTCGACCGGCCGTGAGTTATGCGGTCACCTGATAGCCGAGATCTTCAATCGCGCGGGCAATCTTGCCGGGTGAGATTTTCTCGTTGTCGTAGTTCACCTCGACACGTTCATCCTTGAAGGAAGCCGCGATCGATGCAACGCCGTCGAGCTGACGAAGGGTCAGCTTGATGGCATTCTCACACCCGCCGCAAGTCATTCCAGTGACGCGCAGTTTCACATTCTCTGTCATGAATTTAGTGTAGCACTGCCCCGATCCACTGCCGACTCTACTGATCACTCCACTTAGCCCCGCAGAATCTCCTTCGCAATCGTCTGCAGCTGCAGGTTCGACGTGCCTTCATAGATCTGTCCGATCTTCGCGTCGCGGTACAACTTCTCGACGGGATAATCTTTCGTGTACCCGTAGCCGCCGAACAATTGCACGGCAAGAGAGGTCACATGTTCGGCCATCTCCGACGAAAACAATTTGCACATGGCCGCTTCCCTGAGGAAGGATCTGCCATCGTCGCGCAATCGTGCGGCGTGATAGACCATCAGCCGCGCGGCCTCGAGCTCGGTCGCGGCGCGCGCCACCTGAAACTGCACACCTTGAAAGTCCGCAATGGCCTTGCCGAACTGCTTCCGTTCCTTGATGTACGTGACGGCGTGGTCCAGTGCACCCTTCGCCAGACCCACCATCTGGGCTCCGATGCCAATGCGCCCTTCGTTCAGCGTCTCGATGGCGACTTTGTAACCCCGCCCGATTTCGCCGAGAACGTTCTCCCTCGGCACTGAGCAGTCCTCCAGCAACAGTTCGCAAGTGCTGCTCGCGCGGATGCCAAGCTTGTCTTCTTTGTGGCCGACCGTGAAGCCGGCGAATCCCCTTTCGATGACGAATGCCGTAATGCCCTTGTACCCGGCCGTTGGATCGACGGTGGCGAACACCACGAAGACGTCGGCCTCGTTGGCGTTGGTAATCCAGAGCTTGCGTCCCGTCAGCACGAACTCGTTGCCGTTGGCCCTGGCACGAGTGGAGAGGGCAAAGGCGTCGCTGCCTGAACCGGCTTCCGACAATGCGTACGCGCCGACGGCGCCGGCGGCGAGCTTGGGCAAATACCGTTTCCGGAGTTCCTCGCCGCCCCATCGCAGGAGCGCGTTTATCACGAGCGTATTGTGGACATCGACGAGAACGCCGACAGACGGATCGACCTGTGACAACGCCTCGACGGCCAGGACGGCGTGAAAAAACCGCGCCCCGCTGCCTCCGAACTGGTCAGGGATCTCGATACCCATGACGCCCAGGTCGAAGAGCTGTCCAATCAGATGACGGGGAATCGCTCCATGCTCATCCATTTCGCGGACGAGGGGCGCGATCTCACGGTCGGCGAATTGACGTACGCTGTCCCTGAACAGTGTCTCGTCGTCTGTCAGCGTGGTGAGCGGGACCGGCAGCTCAGGTGATGGTTTTGTCATGGACAGGTCCCAGGGGCGACAATGTTATCATTGGAAAACTTCGGGATCCGTCCTCGGGATCTGGGCTTGGACATCAAACCGGGAGTCAGATCTTATGGTTCGCAGCTTTCGGTCGATGACGCTGATTCTGGCATTGGGGCTCGCGGGAATCGCGAGTCTCTGGGGTGCCGCGCCGCAGCAGGAGCAACCCCGTCCGGCCGCTCAGCCCCCGGCGCCGCAGGATCCGCCTCCTGCGCCGCCCACGACGGACCAGCCAGTCTTCCGTGCGGGGGTCAACTACGTTCGGGTTGACGTGATCGTGTCCGCACGGGACGGCAAGCCCGTGCTCGACCTGACCGAAAAGGATTTCGAGGTCCTCGAGGACGGAAAGCCGCAGGCAATCGAGAATTTCAAGCTCGTCCAGGTCCGGACCACTCAAGTGCCGGGACAGGAAGCGCCCCGTCAGATTCGAACCAACAACGACGAAGAAGTCGAGGCCTCGCGGGACGATGCGCGGATCATAGCGATTTTCCTCGACGACTATCACGTGCGGCGCATCAACAGCATGAAGGTGCGCCAGCCATTGCTCGAGTTCATCGAGAACCGGCTGTCGCCGACGGATATTTTGGCGGTCATGCATCCGCTGACCCCGCTCACGGAAGTGCGGCTTACGCGTAATCACGCCAGCGTCGCGTCCGCGATTGCGCGCTTCGAGGGTCGCAAGTTCGACTATCAACCGATGAACGACATCGAGGCGCGGTACGCGCACTACCCGGCCAACGTGGTGGAGCGGATTCGGACCCAGATCACGATGGGTGCGATGAAGGCGCTGGCCATCCGGTTGGGCGGCCTGCGCGAGGGGCGCAAAGCCATGCTGGTGGTGAGCGAAGGGTTTGTCGGACGCCTCCCGGCCCAGCTGGCCGATCCCGTTGCCGATCAACCCGGTCTCAACAACCCGAACAGGCAGAATCCATTTGCGGGCGCCGGTGACACGACCGGAGACTTCTTTGCGCAGTCCGATATCAACCGCGATCTGCAGGAAGTGTACGACGTGGCCAATCGGAACAACACGGCTTTCTACACACTCGATCCGCGCGGGCTCGCCGGCCAGGAATTCGGTATCGACGAGAACGTCCACGACTCGACCGATCGGAGATTCCTGAACCAGACAATGGACACGCTGCGGATTCTTGCGGAAAACACGGATGGGCGCGCGATCGTCAATCAGAACGATCTCAGCAAGGGTCTGCAGCAGATGCTGACGGATTCCGCCACGTACTACCTGCTCGGTTACAACTCGACGACGGCGCCGCAGGACGGGAAGTTCCACAAGATCGAGGTGCGCGTCAAGCGTCCGCGTATGCAGGTGCGTGCGCGTCCCGGATACTGGGCCTTGACTGCCGAGGACGCGGCCAAGGCGACCGCGCCCCCCAAGCCAGGACCGGCGCCAGCCGTGGAGGCCGCGCTCGGGTCGCTTTCCGCAACCCCGCGCAGCAGTTTGATTCGAACCTGGGTTGGGATGTCACGCGGTGAAAACGGCAAGACCAAGGTGACCTTCGTGTGGGAGCCAATGCCCGCCTCGACGGGGCGTCGTGAAGAGGCGGCGCGCGTCACGATGCTGGCTGCTGGCGCGCAGGGAAGTCCCTATTTCCGTGGTCCAGTGCCCGGTGGTGCACTGGCGGCTCCGAGCGTGGGAGTGCCACCCTCGGCTGCGAATCGAACCGTTGGCGCCCGTGGCCCGTCGCAAGTGACGTTCGACGCCGAGCCCGGCAAGGTGCAACTGTTGCTGACAGTTGAAGACGGTCAAGCTCAAGTTTTGGACAAGGACAGCCAGGAGATCTCTGTGCCCGACCTGACAGGCGCCGATGTGCTGGTTGCAACGCCACAGGTCTTCCGGGCGCGCACCGCGCGGGAATGGCAGGTGCTGGCGGCCGATCCCAAGGCCGTTCCCACCATCACTCGTGAGTTCAGCCGAAGCGAGCGTCTGCTCGTGCGCTTCAACGTGTATGGTCCCGCCACGATCGCGCCAACAGCACGGCTCCTGAATCGTGCCGGCGAACGCATGAGCGATCTTCAGGTCCAGCCCGCTGGAATCGGCGGCGGGATGCACCAGCTCGATCTGGCTCTGTCCGGGCTTGCAGCTGGCGAGTACCTGATCGAAATTGCTGCCGACGAGAAAAGGGAGCTGATTGCCGTCCGAGTAGGGGCCTGAGGAGGGTTAGAACCTACGCATACATCCCTCGCATCCTCGTCACCGTTGCGACGCGGTCGATCGCCACGATGTAGGCGGCCGTGCGAAGGTCGACCTTGTACTTGAGTGAGGTCTGCAGCACGGAATCGAACGCCTCGCACATCTTGGATTCGAGCCGCTCGACGACTTCCTGTTCCTTCCAGTGATAGCCGTAGCGATTCTGCACCCATTCGAAGTAGGAGGCGGTCACGCCGCTGCTATTGGCGAGGATATCGGGAACCACGAAAATGCCCCGTGCGTGCAGGAGATTGTGAGCGTCAGGCGTCGTGGGCCCATTGGCGCCCTCGACAATGATCCGCGCCTGGATTTCCGGTGCGTTCTCGGTCGTGATTTGATTCTCGAGCGCGGCCGGAATCAGCACGTCCACCTTCAGCTTGAACAGCTCCTCATTGGTCAGCGGCTGGCCGCCCGGAAATTCGTCCACGGTCTTGCGACGGCGGACGTAGTCGGACAGCTTTCGAATGTCGAGGCCTTTCTCGTTGTAGACGCCCCCTTTCCAGTCGGTGACGGCCACGATCCTGGCGCCGAGCTCCGCGAGCAGCTGGGCACTCACGGACCCGACATTGCCGAATCCCTGCACGGCAATGGTCGCGTTGCGAACCTCGAGCTTCAGATGCGCCGCCGCCTCGCGCGTGACGATCATGACCCCGCGCCCTGTCGCTTCACGGCGGCCCAGTGACCCGCCGAGTTCGAGCGGCTTGCCCGTTACGACAGCCGTGGTGGTGTGTCCGACGTGCATGCTGTAGGTGTCCATCACCCAGGCCATGATCTGCTCGTTCGTGTTGACGTCTGGCGCGGGAATGTCTTTCTCGGGACCGATGGCGTCGATGATCTCGGCCACGTACCGCCGCGTGAGCGCCTCCAGCTCACGTGGAGACATCCGGGTGGGATCGCAGGCGACGCCGCCCTTGCCGCCACCGAACGGAAGCTGTGCAACGGCACACTTCCACGTCATCCATGCGGCGAGCGCCGTGACCTCATCGAGCGACACGTCAGGATGAAAACGGATGCCACCTTTCGCGGGACCGAGCGAGATGTTGTACTGCACCCGGTATCCCGTGAAGACTTCGATCTTCCCGTTGTCCATCTGGATGGGGCAGGAGACGGTGATCTGCCGTTTCGGATGTCTGAGAATTTTCCAGATCCCCGCATCGAGTTTGAGCACTCGCGCGGCGCTGTCGAACTCCTGCAGCATGGCGGCGAACACGGGACCGTAGGCCATAGGTGGCGAGCCTAACGTGGCGCCAACAGGGAGTCAAGAAACGGGCGTTTCACATCACTGCCCACATCGAGCCGTTCTGCAACGAAGCGGCGCGAAGTCGGGCGGTATAATCAGGAACGCGGGTTCACGCGGATCCTCCCTGATGGAGCGGATCGGGCGTTGACGCATATGAAGACGACCTCGAGTCACGCAGACACCGGGCGCGAGCGATGGGAGCGCCAGACGCTCGAGCCGGCGTTGAAGGAATCGCCTGAGCGCTCGGTGCCGTTCACGACAATTTCGGGCCGTCCGATCAACCGCTTGTACACTGCCCACGATCTCGTCGATGTCGACCTTGCGCGGTCGAGCCCGGCCCCCGGAACCTTCCCGTATACACGCGGCATTCACCGGACCGGGTACACCGGCAAGCTGTGGACGATGAGACAGTTTGCGGGTTTTGGAACCCCTGAAGAGACCAATCAGCGCTACAAAGCGCTGTTGCGCGCAGGCGGAACGGGGCTGAGCGTCGCCTTCGATCTGCCGACCTTGATGGGGCGCGATCCGGACCATGAACTGTCGCGCGGCGAGGTGGGCAAATGCGGTGTCAGCATTGTCTCGCTTGCCGACATGGAGGCGCTCTTCGATGGGATCTCGTTGGCGGACGTCACCACGTCGATGACCATCAACTCGCCGGCATCGATGATTTTCGCGATGTACCTGGTGGTGGCCGAGCAGCAGGGTGCCGATTGGAAGCGGCTCTCGGGGACGATTCAGAACGACATCCTCAAGGAGTTCATCGCGCAGAAGGATACATCTATCCCCCGCGTCCGTCGCTGCGGCTCATAACCGACGTCTTTGCCTTCTGCGGGCGTGAGGTGCCCAGGTGGAACACCATCTCGGTCAGCGGCTACCACATTCGCGAGGCGGGTGCGACGGCGGCACAGGAGCTGGCCTTTACGCTTCGCGATGGGATTGAGTACGTTCAATACGGCGTCGATGCCGGGCTCGAAGTGGACGCATTTGTCCCGAGAATGTCGTTTTTCTTCAACGCGCACAGCGATTTCTTCGAGGAGATTGCCAAGTATCGGGCGGCGCGCCATCTGTGGGCGACGGCAATGCGCGATCGGTTTGGCGCCCGCGACGAGCGATCGTGGAAACTTCGGTTTCACGCCCAGACGGCCGGCGTCTCGCTCACCGCGCAACAGCCGCAGAACAACGTGGTCCGGACGGCCTTGCAGGCCTTGTCGGCCGTGCTAGGCGGTGCGAATTCGCTGCATACCAACTCGCTCGACGAAGCCATGGCGCTGCCAACTGAAGCCGCAGCCACTCTTGCCTTGCGCACGCAGCAGATCCTGGCGCACGAGAGCGGTGTTGCCAGAATCGTCGATCCGCTTGGGGGTTCATATTTCGTCGAGACGCTGACCCGCGATCTCGAACGTGAGGCCACCGATTACTTCGCCCGCATCGATACAATGGGCGGAATGGTCGAGGCCATCGAGCGTGCGTTCCCGCAGCGAGAGATTGCCGAGAGCGCATACCGGTTCCAGCGATCGGTCGAGGCCCGCGACAAGATTGTCGTGGGGGTGAACGAGTTTCCGTCGCCAGACGACGAACCCATTCCCACGCTGTACATCGATGAGTCTTCAGGCGAGCGACAGATGGTCAAGCTGGAAGCGCTGCGCCGAACCCGCGACAACGATGGAGTCCGGCGCGCGCTTGATCGACTTCGGACGGCGGCTGCCGGGTCGGAGAACACAATGCCACTCCTCATCGAGTGCGCCCGGGCGTACGCAACAGTGGGCGAGATGTGCGATGCACTCCGGGATGTCTGGGGAGAGTATCAGGAAGAAGCCACTATTTAGGAAGTTGTCACCACAAAGGCCAGGGAGGACACAGAGAAAATTACTAGAACTACTCTGTGATCTTTGTGATCTCTGTGGTAAGAATCATCTGTTTGGTTAAGATTCGTTCCGAGTATGCGCAAGGTCCGAGTGGTCATCGCCAAACCTGGTCTCGATGGTCACGACCGCGGCGCGAAGGTCATTGCGCGCGCGTTGCGCGACGCGGGCATGGAAGTGATCTACATGGGGCTCCGTCAGACGCCCGAGCAGATTGTGGCTGCCGCATTGCAGGAAGATGCAGACGTCATTGGTTTGTCGATTTTGTCCGGTGCGCACAACCATATCTGCCCGGAGGTCCTGCGGCGCCTCAAGGAGCAGGGACTCGACGACGTCCAGGTGGTCGTGGGGGGCATCATTCCCGATCGGGATGCCCAGGCGCTCAAGGAGATGGGTGTTGCGGCCGTCTTTCTGCCCGGGACCCCCATGCGCGAGATCGTCGAGTTTGTGGGCTCTCAGGGCCGGAAACGCGGCGATCGGAGCTGAATCGGCCATGCCAGGCCTATCCTTCGCGTCGTTTTCGTCCGAAACAGCTAGGGTGGTGGGCTCTCTCCGTTCGTAGAGGGCGATCCGGTCATGTCTCATAAGCTCCTCCTCGCGGACGACAGCATCACCATCCAGCGCGTGATCGAGCTGACGTTCGCCGATGAGGACGTCAACGTGGCCGCCGTTGGCGATGGCCAGCAGGCGATCGACCGAATCGAAGCCGACCCTCCCGACATCATTCTGGCTGACGTCGGGATGCCAAAGCGGGACGGTTACGATGTAGCGGCCTACGTCAAGAGCCGACCGACACTGGCACACATTCCCGTGGTGTTGCTGACGGGCGCTTTCGAGCCCGTCGATCAGGCACGCGCCACGGCAGTGGGATGCGATGGAGTCCTTGCCAAACCGTTCGAGCCGCACATGGTGATTAGTCGCGTCAAGCAATTGCTCAAGGCCGCTGGTGGAACCGCCAGCCCCCGACCAAGTCCGGCGCCACCTCAGACCGCGGTCCAGACGCCGGTCGCGCCCGACGTCCGGGTGTCCGAGCCTCAGCCTGCTCCTGCGCCCGTCGTCGATCCCGTAAGCGTGTTAACGTCCAGCGAACCCGGCAGCAAAAGCCGAGTGGTCGACGCGCAGGTGTCGCTCGACGACTATTTCGATCAGCTCGATGTGGCGTTTTCAAATCTTGATGCGTCGCAGCGTGCAGGGGCCGCGCCGGCTCCGCCGGCGCCACCGCCAGCTGCGAGCACGCCAGAGGCTGTGGATTGGGCCCCGGCACGTCCGGCAGGCGCTGCAGAAGTCGAGAAACCCAGCGGCCTGACGCGGACACCAGGCGCGGGACCAAACGAATTCGAATGGATTGCCAAGCATGCTGCCGAAGTGTCCGGCGCGGCCGACCTCGACTTCTCCGGACTGACCGATGTTGCGCCCAGGCCGGTCGAGGTGGCAGCGTCTCCTGCGCCCCCCGTTCGGGCGAGTGAACCGGCGGCGCCGGCCGTTGCCCATCAGCCCACAGCGGTGGCACAAGCCCCGAGCACACCGGCACGACCGGTGGCATCGCCCGCTCCGAAACCGAAACTCACGTTCGACGAGCCTTCAGTTCCCGTGGCCGACACTCCGAGACCCATCGTGTCTGTGCCAATGGCCGACGCGTTTGTCGCATTGCTCGCCGCGGAACAGGGCGAAACCCTGACGATACCCGGCATGTTTTCGCCGCCCGCTGCGGCCGGCCCGGTGGCCATCACCGATGAGCTCGTCGACCGTGTCTCAGAGCGCGTGCTGAGCCGTCTGAACGATGCGGTCGTCCGGGAAACGGTAAAAGACACGGTATCGAGAGTTGCCGAGCGCCTGGTGCGCGACGAAATCGACCGCATCAAGAGAATCGGAAGATTGAGCGATTAGCGATTCGTCGAGTTCCCCGGCTCTTCCCTCCGTTCGTCCCACCGACTACCATTACCCGTCATGCCCGACGCGACAGGAATCCATCGGCCTGTTCAGGTACCAGAAAAGCCTGCGCTCGAAGGACTCGAAACCAAATGGCTGAAGCGCTGGGAGGCGGAACAGACCTACCGGTTTGATCGCAGCCGTCCGCGCGGTGATGTGTACGCCATCGATACGCCCCCACCGACGGTCAGCGGATCGCTGCATGTCGGTCACGTGTTCTCCTACACGCATACGGATCTCATCGCCCGGTTCCAGCGCATGCGTGGCAAGGCAGTGTTCTATCCGATGGGGTGGGACGACAACGGCCTGCCAACCGAACGGCGAGTTCAGAACTACTACGGCGTCCGTTGCGATCCGTCGCTACCGTACGATCCGGCGTTTGTGCCGCCGGAGAAACCCGGGAAGCAGGCCATTCCAGTTTCGCGCCCGAACTTCATCGAGTTGTGCAATCGGCTCACGGTCGAAGACGAGAAGGCCTTCGAGCACTTGTGGCGGTACCTCGGTCTGTCGGTGGACTGGTCGATGGGCTATGCCACGATCGATCGCCGTGCCCAACGTGTTTCGCAGCTGGCGTTCATCCGGTTGCTGAAGCGCGGCCTCGCATACCAGCTCGAGGCGCCGACGCTCTGGGACGTTGACTTCCGGACGGCCGTGGCCCAGGCAGAGCTGGAAGACCGTGAACGCGAAGGCGCGTATCATCGGCTGCGTTTCGATCGTCTCGATGGGGGCGCCATCGAGATCGAAACCACCCGTCCTGAACTCCTGCCCGCCTGCGTCGCGCTCGTCGCGCATCCGGACGATGAAAGATACCGTCCATTGTTTGGCCAGCACGTGCTGACGCCGCTCTTTCGCGCGCGCGTCCCGGTCAAGGCCCATCCGCTGGCCGATCCTGAGAAGGGCACCGGCGTCGCGATGATTTGCACATTTGGCGATGTGACGGACGTCGTGTGGTGGCGCGAGCTCGAGCTGCCGGTGCGCGGAGTCCTCCAGCCGAACGGTACACTTCGACCGGTGCGGTGGGGTGAAGCCGGCTGGGAATCCGACAACCCTGCGAGCGCGCAGAGCAGCTACGACGGCCTCACGGGTCTGTCGGTTTCGAAAGCGCGGACGGCGATCGTGGAACAGCTGAAGGAAGCTGGTGCGTTGATTGGTGATGTGCGGCCCATCACGCATAGCGTGAAGTTCTACGAAAAGGGAGATCGGCCGCTCGAGATCATCACGAGTCGTCAATGGTTCATTCGAACCATGGAATTTCGTGAGGCGTTGCTCGCGCGAGGACGACAACTGCGGTGGCACCCGGAGTACATGCGGACACGCTATGAGAATTGGGTGACCGGACTGGCGGGCGACTGGTGTATCAGCCGCCAGCGGTTCTTTGGCGTGCCGTTTCCCGTGTGGTACCCCATTGGCGCCGATGGCGTGATCCGGTTTACCGATCCACTCCTGCCTGATGAATCACGGCTCCCGTTGGATCCGTCCACGGAGCTCCCTGACGGCTACAAGCCGACTCAGCGCGACAAACCGGGCGGGTTTGCCGCGGATCCCGACATCATGGATACGTGGGCGACCTCATCCCTCACACCGCAGATTGCCGCACGCTGGGAAGAGGACCCTGACCTTTTCGAGCGGCTGTTCCCATTCGATCTGCGCCCGCAGGCGCACGACATCATTCGCACCTGGCTGTTCGATACCGTGCTGCGCTCGCACTTCGAGCACGACAGCCTGCCGTGGACGAATGCGGCACTCTCGGGTTGGATACTCGATCCGGATCGCAAGAAGATGTCCAAATCGAAGGGCAACGTCGTCACGCCGTTTGCGTTGCTCGAGGAACACGGCTCGGACGGTGTACGGTATTGGGCCGCCCGGGGAGGGCCGGGCGCCGATACGGCCTTCGACGTGGGGCAGATGAAGGTCGGAAGGCGTCTCGCCATCAAGCTGCTGAACGCGTCGAAGTTTATTCTCATGAAGACCGAGCCGTGCGGAGACGTCACGCACGCGGTCGACCGCGGGATGTTGACGAAGCTGGCGAAGCTCGTTGACGAGGCGACTTCCGACCTCGAGTCTTACAACTACACACGCGCGCTCGAGCACTCCGAGGGCTTCTTCTGGTTTTTCTGCGACAACTACCTCGAACTGGTGAAATCGCGACGATACGGCGATCACGGCGAGGCAGCTGCCGGATCGGCCAACAGCGCGTTGCTGGCCGCGCTGTCGACGCTGCTTCGGCTCTTTGCGCCGTTTCTGCCGTTCGTAACGGAGGAAGTCTGGTCCTGGTGGCAGCCCGGTTCCGTGCATCGCGTGACATGGCCATCTTCCGAGGAGCTCCTTGCGTTGTCGGGTGGAGCGGACGATCGCGGGGTGATGGCGCTGGAGATGGCGGCCATGGTCCTCGGCGACGTGCGCAAGAAGAAATCCGAAGAGCAGCGCCCCATGAAAACCTCCGCCCGTCGCGTGGTCGTCCGCGAGCGTCCGGAACGAATTGGCCTGATCGACGACGTGCGACGTGACTTGATGGCAGCGGGGCTCATCGAACGTCTCGACACCGCTCAGGGAGAATACAGTGTCGACGTGGAGCTGGCTGAAGCCGCACCCGGAGGGGCCGGGACATGACCGGCGCCGAGCCTGTCGGACTCGATCCACGCGACTATGAGGATCTGGTCCGTCGGGCGCTCGCGGAGGACGCGGGTCGCGGCGACGTCACCACCCAGGCCGCCATTGACCCGCAGGCACGAGGGCGAGGTGTGCTGGTGATGAAGTCCGCAGGCGTGGTGGCCGGGCTCGACGTGGCCATCGAGTCGTTCCGGCAACTCGATCCCGACGCCCGCGTCACGGTCCTGCGGCGTGACGGTCAGTGGTGCGAACCAGGCGAGTCGATTGCCGAAATCACCGGCAGCGCCCGGGCGCTGCTCACCGCCGAACGGACTGCGTTGAACTTCCTGCAGCGATTGTCGGGCATTGCCACGCTGGCGCGCCGGTTCGTCGAGGCCAGTCGAGGTCGGATAGTCGTGCTCGACACCCGCAAGACGACGCCGACGTTTCGAACGTTGGAGAAGTACGCCGTTCGCGCGGGTGGCGGCACCAACCACCGTATGAGCCTCGACGATGGAGTGCTGATCAAGGACAACCATATCCGGCTTGCCGGCGGCGTTCGCGTAGCGGTCTCCCGCGTCAAAAAAGCTCAACTTCCGTACCCGGTGGAAGTCGAAGTGGAAAATCTGAACGAGGTCGATGAGGCGCTGCAGGCCGGTGCCGATATCCTGCTGCTCGACAACATGGAGACGGCAGATATTCAGGAAGCCGTCCGGCGTTGTCGTGGTCGCGCGAAAACCGAGATCTCCGGTGGGGTTTCACTCGATCGCATTCCCGAGCTTGCCTGCACGGGCGCCGACTTCGTGTCGAGTGGCGCTCTGACCCACTCGGCCGCTGCCGCCGACATCAGCTTTGAAATCGAACCGGCCTGACATGCGGACTCTGCCGGCGCCGTCGGGCGTTCCGCCGGAAATCCAGGATGCCTGGGACCGAGCGGGCGCACGGCTTGGTGTCTTTGCGGTCGGGCTTCGTTGTTTCTCGACGCTCACGTCCACCAATGATCTCGCGATGCGGCTTGCCGAGGCCGGTGCCGATGAAGGCACCGTCATTCTGGCGGACGCGCAAACGGCTGGACGCGGCCGTCGGGGCCGCGAATGGTTCTCACCGGTGGGGTCGGGCATTTACGTATCGGTGGTTCTGAGGCCTCGGGGCGAGTCGCCACAGTTTCCTCACTGGATTGCGTCGCGGCTCACCGTTACGGCAGGTGTGGCGCTTGCCGAAGGGGTGCGCACCAGCACCGGTTTGCCAGTCGAGTTGAAGTGGCCCAATGACCTGGTCGTGGGCCGGCGGAAATTGGGTGGCATTCTGACGGAGATGTCGACGACAGGCGCTGAACATCCAGCCGTCGTAGTCGGTATCGGCATCAATGTTCGTCTGACGGCGTATCCGCTCACCCTGGCCAGCGTGGCGACCTCACTCGAGGCCGAGCTCGGTCGCCCAATCGATCGCGCGCCGGTGCTCGTGGAGACGCTTGCGGCGCTTACCACCCGGTACCAGGAACTCCGAAACGCACGCTTCGATGCTATTCTGAGCGCCTGGCGCGCGTTTGCCCCTTCTCTACGCGGGGCTCCGATCGAGTGGGACAGCCCAGAAGGTATCGTGCGCGGGCATGCGATCGATCTCGACGATGACGGCGCTCTCCTGGCACGGACAGGCGAAGTCGTCACACGACTCGTGGCGGGTGAGGTCAGGTGGAAATAGAAACTGAAAACTGAAAACTGAAAACTCCCCATGGCTGACCTGCTCCTGGCGATTGATGTCGGCAACACCAACATCGTGCTTGGTGTGTACGCCGGCGAGCAGTTGCAGCAGAGCTGGCGACTTGCAACTCGGCGCGAGCGCACATCTGATGAGTTGGGCATCTGGATTACGCAGCTCTTCGAACATAGTCGTATCGAAACCAGTCGAGTGCGTGCTGTCGTCATTGCGTCGGTCGTTCCCCCATTGACCCGTGTGACAACGGAAATGGTCGAGCGGTACTTCAAACTGGTACCGCTCGTGGTCGACGGCGAAACCAAGACGGGGATGCCCGTTCTGTACGAGAATCCGGCGGAGGTCGGAGCGGACCGCATCGTGAACGGGATTGGCGCGTACGAGCGTTACGGGCGGAAAGAGAGCCGGCCCGTCATCGTGGTGGATTTCGGAACGGCCACGACGTTCGATGCCATCACCGCCAAGGGTGAGTATCTGGGCGGCGTGATTTGTCCGGGCATCCAGATTTCAGCAGACGCCCTGTTTCAGCGGGCGGCCCGGCTGCCGCGCGTCGATGTGAGGAAACCCCGACAGGTGATTGGTCGCACGACCGTGGGTTCGATGGAATCGGGCCTCTTCTACGGATACGTGGGAATGGTCGAAGGCCTCGTTCAGCGCATGCGCGCCGAGCTCGGTGCGACGGCGATTTGCGTGTCAACCGGTGGCCTGGCCGACGTGATTTCCCCTGAGACCACCTCGATCCAGGAAGTCGATCCGGAACTCACGCTGCGGGGCCTTCGCATTGTCTGGGAACGCAACGGTGGACTTTAGGCTGTGGGCTTTTCAGGCTTTGATCCCGATCAGTACTGCCGCGACGTCGAAACATATCTCTGCCGGAAGAATGACGGCCACCTGATACGTATTGTCGGACCTGCCTTCGAGCTGGTGTCTGGATGGGCCTCGCGAGGCATTCCGGCCAAGGTCGTGCGGCATGGCGTCGATCGCTATTTCGAGCGCTACTACGCCAAAGGTCCGCGCAGGCGGCCCGTCCGCATCGATTTCTGCGAAGCCGACGTGCTGGACGCATTCGACGAATGGCGGCGCGCGGTTGGCGTCCACGTTCCTCGGTCATCCGGCCGCGACGAACAGGATGTCACAGCGACCGCGAAACCTCGTCAAAGTCTTGTTGCCCACATCGATCGTGCGATCGGCCGCCTTGTTGCGCGACAGACCGACCCGGCGACCCCAGTCCTCGATGCCGAAATCTCGCGGACGATCGAGCAGCTCGAATCCATTCGAGACAT
>CAWBPA010000010.1:0-49883 GCA_963790545.1 Vicinamibacterales bacterium | reverse complement strand
GAACGAATTCGCAGAAAGCCCTTTGGGCTCGGGCTGGGCAATAATTCTGTTCAAGTCCTTCTCCGATATTGCTGCGAAGCCGTCAGAAGTTGTTCGAATCCGTAAATACGTCGGGTGAAGTTCTCCGGCTCGAGCATCGCGCTGAGCTTCGCCCAGGACATCACGCCAAAACCCTTATACACACCACATTCGACAATTCGAGCCCTTGATGGGCATCGCCTGCCGAAGATCTCGTACAACGCGAGAAACCGCTTGAGATGTTGACGAGACACGTACTTGGGAAAATTCTCGAGTTTCGTCTCCACGCTGTCCGGGCATTCTTCGAAGAGTTGGCGACGTTGTTCTCGACTTCTAATTCGAGCGTAGTTCGGAACTTCTTCATGCGTCTGTTTTCCCCGCACCCACGAGCACGGCGAGCGTCTTGACGATGATCTTGAGATCCAGCCACAGCGATCTCTCTTCGACGTACTTGAGACTGAGCCGCATCTTCACAGGATGAATCTTTTCCATGTAGTCCTTGTCCGGATCCTGCTCGCTTTGAGGATCTCCCCTTCGTTCGGGAAATGGAGCGAGGCATAGTCTGTTAGCCCGGGGGCGCGGAAAGAATCTTGCGCTCCTCCGGCGTATACAGTTCCACAGCCCACTGCACCTGCGGACGAGGACCCACCAGGCTCATCTCGCCTTTGAGCACGTTGATGAGCTGTGGCAGTTCGTCCAATTTGTACTTGCGCAAGATCTTACCGGCTCTGTGATTCGCGGGTCGTCGTCGGGAGTGGAGGAGCCGCCGATTCGGTCCGCTCTGTCCACCATCGTTCGAAACTTGAACATTCTGAAAGGCCTGCCATTCCGGCCTATTCCGAGCTCGGTAAAACACTGGTCCCGCCGAATCGAGCTTGATCAACGCGGCAACGGCCACAAATACGGGAGCAGTCGCCAAGAGACCTACGGAGGCCCTCTCACGTCAAAAACCCGCTTCGACAGTTGATATCTGATCTTCCGCTGACCCTGCACATAGACAACGCAGCTTGTTCGATCGCCGCCTCATCGAGGTCGTACCTGCGCTGCAGGTAAGCTTGGCTGCCGACTAGAGAGGAGAACCCAGCTCGCAATCCCATTCGATAAAACTTCCTCGGAATGATTCCCGCCTCGAGGCAGATCTCAGCCACTGCTCCGCCAAGCCCTCCGATGACCGTGTGCTCTTCAATGGTCAGGATGCCACCGGTCTCCTTGGCCGCCGCAAACACGGCCGTCGATATCGAGAGGCTTGACGGTGTGCATGCTCGATGACCCGACAATCAACGCCCTGCTCCTTCAGCCAATCTGCGGCGGCGAGAGCGTTCTCGAGAACTCCGCCGGAGGCAATCAGGGTCAGAGCCGATCCATCGCGGAGACGCCGGGATTTTCCCAGTTGGAAGTTTTCGCCGGGGCGGCGCGCTGTATGCGCGGCCGTTTTGTCGAGCCGCAGATAACCCACCCCAGGTGCTTGGCGAGCGCCAGCGTCGCCTGCTCGGCCTCCCAGTCGTCTCCCGGCGCCACGACCGTGACATTGGGAAGAGATCTCAAAATGGCCAGGTCCTCCGTGCGTGGTGGGAGATCCCGAGAGCGCCGTAACTGAATCCGCCTCCCATCGATACGACGTTGACGTTCACATCGTGGTAGGCAGCGTCGTTGCGGATCTGCTCGAGGCAACGTAGGGTTCCGAAAGTTGCCGATGGAGTAAGTGAACTACAGTGCGATTGTCGAGAGCCAGTCCCGTGGCGATCCCCAGCATGTTCTGCTCGGCAACACCCACGTTGAGAAACTGCCGCGGGAACTCCGCCACGAACGGCTCTACCATCCCAAACCCGAGATCCCCTGTGAGAAACATCAGGCGGGGATCCTCTCTGGCCAGCGCCGTCAGCGCCCGAACGAAGGGCTCCTTCATCGACCACTTTCCAGTTCGGCGAGGGCCGCCTCGAACTCCCCGCCACGGGCCGTGCGGTAATGCCACAGGACGCTGTTTTCCATGAACGACACGCCCTTGCCTTTGGTCGTATGGGCGATGACACATGTCGGGCGGCCGTTCGCGCTCGGCGCTTCGGACAGAACTGTTCGAAGTTCCAGGTGATCGTGGCCGTCGACCTCCTTCACTGTCCAACCGAAGCTTGACCACTTGTCGGCGAAGGGCTCCAGATTTAGCGTTCTCTCGACGGTATCGAGACTTTGAAGCTTGTTGTAGTCGACGATCGCTGTAAGCGAGTCAAGGTGATGGTGGGCGGCGAACATCGCCGCTTCCCATACATCCCTTCGTCGCACTCACCGTCACTCAACAGGACGAATGTTCGGTAGCTCGCTGCTCCGTCCAATTTCGCAGTACGCCATGCCGGCACCCGACAGTCCGTGCCCGAGCGAACCCGTCGACATTCCACGCCAGGAATTCCCTTGTGAGAAACGTGACCGCTCAGATCGGAGCCGTCCTGACAGTGTGTCGAGAGTTTCTGCGCGGGAAAAAGCCGGTTTCGGCCAGAGCGGCGTACACTCCGGCACCGGCATGTCCCTTGCTCAAGATGAAACGATCCCTGCCGCGCCATCTGGGATCGTCCGCTCGGACGGTCATGACTCCTCCGTAGAGGACCGCCAGGATGTCGGCTATTGAGAAGACGGCGCCGATGTGGGAGCTTCCACCCAGATTCGTCATCCTGAGCGCATCCACACGGATCCGTCTCGCCAGATCGACGGTCCCTATGTGTGCGCGCCGGGCGGGGCGATCAGTTGCTCAACCTGGCGGCGCATAAAATAACCTTGTGGTCACGGTCGGGTGTCCTGCCTGCAGGGCGTCGGCGCGATCCTGGCGCGGTGTCCGATCGAATTTCGGCATCCTGACCAGACGCCCAAATATTAGCCGCTTAAGCAGCTTCTTGCCTGCATGGTTTCGGGAATTAGTCCGAGCCGGCCAACGCCTTGATCGGACGCAACAGCCGTTGGCGCGCTGAGGCCGGCGCCAACCGGTGTGTCACCAAAAATCGGTCGCAAATCCGTGCCGGCATGTATCTCGCCGAGCTCGACGACCCCAAAATAGCGAGTGCTGTGCGGGCTCGGATTGAAGTCGAACAGGTCTTTGTTAGCGCTTGCGATCAACAGCACCCCGCTCGGTCGCAGCACGCGGCGACACTCGCGAAAGAACCTTTCAGCGTCAGGGAGGTAATACAGCGCTTCAAAGATCAGCACCACGTCGAAGGCGGCATCCGCGAACGGCATCTGCTCTGCATCGAATTGCCTGAAGTCGACGCGCGCACCATAGTGCTGACGCGCGATCTCAAGCAGCGGCTCGGAGCAATCCCCGGCCGTAACCGAACGGGCGAGCGACGCAAGATATCCGAAACCCTGCCCGGTGCCACAGGCTACCTCCAGAGTATCTTTATCGCGGCAATATTTCCCCGCCCAGTAATACCGCCGGGCCAATCGCTCAACCTGCTCCGTGGTGACGTCATCACCCGAGATTTCGGTTACAGAAACAAAATCGGTCGTGCACGATTAGCTCTTCCCGACGTTGCTACCTGTTTCGCGATGATTCGTATTCCCTGCTGGGCAAGCTTCAGGGGTTACCTCGCTTACGCGTGCCAGCTGGTGTGAATCATCTTTGAGGAGAAGGCTGTGGCGATACCATTCGATCAGTACCGGTCGAGTCCTTCGGCGAAGTTCATTCGTGCTCGAAAGCCGAACGCTTTCTCGGCGTGGCTGGTATCCAGGCACCGCCGAGGCTGCCCATTGGGCTTGGTGAGGTCCCAGACAATTCGGCCCTCGAAATCAGTCAATTTGGCGATGAGCTCCACGAGGTCTTTGATGCCGATCTCGCAGGCGCTTCCGAGGTTGACCGGTTCGCTCTCGTTGTAGCGCTCGGCAGCGAGGATGATGCCTTCCGCCGCATCCTCAACATACAGGAACTCCCTCGTAGGCAATCCGTCTCCCCAGACCACGATCTCTCGTTCGCCGCGCTCCTTGGCCTCGAGGCACTTCCGAATGAGTGCAGGGATGACGTGACTGCTGGATGGATCGAAATTATCCCGCGGTCCGTAGAGATTCACCGGCATCAAAAAGGCGCTGTTGAACCCGTACTGTTGCCGGTAGGCTTGTGACTGGACCAGGAGCATCTTCTTGGCAAGGCCATACGGCGCGTTTGTCTCCTCGGGGTAGCCATCCCATACGCTCTCTTCTCTGAACGGTATCGCCGTATGCTTGGGATAGCAGCAGATCGTTCCGAGCGCGACAAACTTCTTCACCCCGGCCGCCCAGCTTTCGTGAAGCAGCGGCACGCCCATCATGAGGTTTTCGTAGAAAAACTCGGCCGGGTGCTCTCGATTCGCGCCAATCCCGCCGACCCTCGCCGCCAGATGGACGACGATATCGGCTCTGGCATCTCGGAGGAGTTTTCGGATGTTCTCTAGCACTCGCAGGTCATAATCCTTGCGTCGCGGGACAAATACGTGGGCCGCCCCGCGCTTCGTGAGCTTCTCCACCACATACCCGCCGAGAAATCCTGAGCCGCCCGTGACGAGTACACGTTTGTCCTGCCAGAAGTGTCGGCTGTCCGGCCATGAGTCCTGCATCGAACCATCTCCTTCACTGAACGATGAACTGCGCGTTGCGATAGCGACTGTCCGTCGCATCCTTAATCAGACCGAGCTGTAAAGCGTCTCGGACCTCGCGGATGCCGTCTTCGACACTGATCCGCTGGCTCAAAAGCAAACTCGCGCTTGATTTTGGCAAAGGACACGGTGATATCGCGCATGTCTCCGCCGAAGCTGAGATCCTTGTGGGTGATCCTCAGCCCGTCGACGTATTTTTGCACCAATGCGACGATCTCATCCTTCGTGTAGTTACCTCTGTCAGACCCCAGATTGAACACCTGCCCGCGGATCTTCTCCCTTGGCGCTGATAGTGCTCGGGCGATCCCTTCGACGACGTCGCGGACGTGCACGAACGAGCGAGAGTATCCACGCTGGTAGATGATCAATTCTCGATGCCTCATCGCCTCCAGCACGAACTGATTCACGATCAGATCGAAGCGGGTGCGCGGAGAAACTCCGAAAATCGTCGCAAATCGAAACAACAGCGGCGCGCAATGAGAGGTCTTGGCCATGTCCAGTAGATACCGCTCCGCCGCGATTTTGGTCTCTGCGTACAACGACTGGGGGTAAAGGGGAGAGTCCTCGGTCACCGCTTTGCCGTTTGTGGTCAACCCGTAATTACTGTACGTGGAGGAGAATATGAACCGATCCGACCCCATCTGTTCCGCCAGCTCAAACATCCGCTGCACCGATTCAACGTTGTACCGCCAGGCGACCTGCTTCCCCACCGCCTGACACGCTGGGAAACCGACGATGGCCGCCAGATGAACAACGGCATCGTATCGATCGCGAGTGGCAGTCTCCCCACGAGGAATGTGACCCGCGGCGTGCGTAGATCCGTTCAGCCCTTGTTTGATGCGATCAAGGACACAGGCGTCGCAGACGTCGCCTTTGAGAAATCGGAAATTTGGATGGGAAAAGTACCCGAGGAGCGATTCCCCGCCAAAGAGAAGATCATCCACAACCGTGACGTGGTACCCGCGCTGGAGCAGCACGCCGGTGAGCAGAGAACCGATGTACCCGGCGCCTCCAGTGTACTAGAATCCGTTGTTGAGAGTCGTCAGCCATTCATGACACGCGACTAATCATCTGATGACAAGCCCTGGCAAGCGGGACCTCGTAGTCGCGGCCCGAAAGAAGACCCCCGGCGCGATTGCACATCAGGCTGGGAGAGAGTCACACCCAACGTCGTGAGAACCATGGCTCCAACGCCGGCAGTGACGGCGACGTTGCCCCAATCGAACGCACGCCCACTCGCTTGCATTAACGTCGCCTCGAGCAGCACCGCGAACGCGAGCACCCAGCCGACGCCGAACACCTGCCGATCGACGGCTCGTGTGTCCCAGAAGACCAATCAGCACTCCCGGCACCAGGGAGAGAGCGGCAACGTACGCCAGCTTGTACATCTGAAGTTCATGGGGCCGGACGTTCAGAGACGGGATCGCGAGTGCCACGCTGGAGCCGGGGGTCAGCTCAGTGCGGGACACGTGATCGGCACGGGCCACCGCCACGAGAAGAGTGGCACCGTCGTACGTCACCAGAATCTCGCGCGGGTGGTGATCGGAGAACACTTCCGGGACGAAGACCTGGAGCGGATATCCGTTGACGCCGGTGTCCGGCGTCCGCAGACGAAACACCAGATCACTGCCCTGCTGACCCAGCGTGAAGTTTCGGAGGTAGGGGCTCACAGAATTCGAGATAATCCGCGCAGGACCGTCCTGGTTCGTGTCGTCAGTGGCGCACCGGACGCGAAGCGTGAACGCGTTGGTCTCCCGTAGTCGGTGCGCTAAACCTGATGCAGGTCCGTCACTCCGTAGCCAGGACCGGCCGGGCAACGCGGTGCCGGCGCCACCGGATGTGTCCGGGCGTTCCGTCCACTCGAGGTCCGGCAGATTGCCTGCCGCATCTCTGTAAGGCGGGCTCCCTTTGAAATCGAACGCGGCGATCTGTGCACCAGGCAAGGCTACCGACTCGCCGGCGGAGAACCGGCGCACGACCCCGCGCGACGTTGCCGCATCGGTCATGGCGAGGGCGAAGACACGTCCCCGCCAGGGCCGATCTCCGGTTCGTTCGTTGCCGATCAACAGTGGGTACTCCAGGCTCCAATTACTCAGCCGTGTTCGAGCCTGTAACGCTCCCGAGACGAGCAGTGCCACAACCAGGAAACCCGCTATGAGGCCAGCGAGCATTGCCGATGACGTACGGGCACGCAACCGATTGACACGTGCCTCCACCGCGCGCTCCCCACGCCCTGTCCGCAGCGACGCCCATCAGTGCGCCGCCGGTGTTCGCCATGACATCGATGAGCGACGAGTTCCGGAGCCGAAATGCCTGCAAGTACTCGAGGGGCACGGAAATGAGGACGCCAGCCGTGCCGGCCAGGATGACTATGGACCGCAGTCTGAGGGATCGATGCCGCCCCTCGTGGTGCAGCAGCGCACCCATCGGCATGAAGAGCAGCAGGTTGCGCACGAAATCCGTCGGATCTTGCTGAGGCGAGCCGTACCCGAACACCCTGGGTACGTGTGTTTCCTGTGGCGTCACGCCAAAGGGCGCGAGCGTTCCTGTGATAACGCCCAGGAGCCAAACGAGCAGCAGCCGCACGCTGACAGAGGTCATGCCGCTCCACCATCGCCTCCGGGCGGTCCATGTCCCGAGGGCGCCGCTTCGAGTCGAATGACACAGTTGGTGTTGGAGTTTTACGCGGAGCTAGCGGTAACGACGGCTCCAAGCGATCTACGCGTTGGCGCTGTCACGACGCTCATCGCGTACTTGTCTGTCCACTCCAGCGTCTTGCTCAGTAAGCCGAGGGACGTCAGTTCGGCGAGCACTCGCAGACGCATGAACGAAGAGTCCCTGAAATTCTGGTCGCAGAAATCGATCGCTTGGAGACCTTTCCGCAAGGTGTCGACGGTTCCGGCCAGGTCCGCCTGCGGCTGATGCGCAGGCGCCAGCGCCTGGAACAAGGAAAAATCCACACGGTAGGACCGCTTATCTGGCAGCGCCTCACGGTTTATCGATACCTCTGTGCCCGGAACAGCCTTCGCCACGACTTCCGCGAGCTCGTGAACCTGGAAATTCCAGGCGTGAGCGCCGGCATTGACGATCAGGAAGTCCCCTCCTGCGTCTGCATCACGCCCAATCGCCCACTCAATGGCGCGTGCCATGTCCTTCACATTGATCAGTGGCCGCCAGGGAGTGCCGTCGCTCAGTACCGTGATGCGACCACTCGAGACGGCGCAGGCAACGAAGTCGTTCAGCACGAGATCCAGGCGCAACCGGTCGCTCATCCCGCATGCAGTCGCGAACCGCAAGCAGGATACCCGGAAATCGGGGGCGGCCAGCTCGCGCAACCCCTGCTCGGTGAGCACCTTGGATTTCGCATAGGCGGTCAGCGGGCTCACCTCGGACCGCTCGGTTCGGGGTCGGTCGTCCGCCGAGCCGTACACGCTGCAGCTCGAGGCAAAGACGAACGAGCGGGCTCCAGCGGCTTTCGCCTGACGCGCGAGCTCGATTCCCGCGTAGTAGTTCACGTCGAGCGTCACATCCTCGTAGGCATTGCCCATTGGATCGTTCGAAATGGCGGCCAGGTGCACCACCGCGTCGACGCCGGCAAGCAATTCCGCCGGAAATCTCCGGATGTCTGCGTAATACTGCGCATCGAGCAGCACTTCTGGCACACGGGGGCATCGGTCAGGCAATGAGCAAAATACCCGATGTCCAGACCGATGAGCGCAGCATCCGGGTAACGCGCGCGCAACTGGCGCGTCACCCAGGGACCCACGTAACCAAGATTCCCGGTGATCAGGATCTTCATGCGTCTTCTAGTCTTCGGGTCGCTGTCCGCAAGGTGGCGCATCCGTTACGTCCGGTAACCGTAATCGGAAGCTCGGATCAACCTTGGCCTTGTTGAGCACGACGCCGATCACCTGGGCCTGAACGGAAGCAAGCCGGTCCATCGCAATCTGTGCAGCCTCGGAGTTCGTGCCGGAGCCCACGACAAACAGCACCGACGATACCGCGTTCGCAATGATTGAGGCATCAGAGACAGCCATCACCGGGGGACAATCCAGCACGACGACATCGAAAACGCGGATGAATCCCTGGATCAATTCGTTGAGGCGTTTGCTGTCGAGCAGGTCAGTTGGACTCGCCACCTCAGCGCCGGCGGGCAGAATGAAAAGCCCCCTCACCGACGATTCGACCAACGCCGCACTTGGCCTGACTTTGCCCGCGATCACGTCCGACAGCCCCGGCGACTTGGCAATATCGAAGATACGATGCAGTTGCGGGCTTCGCAGGTCAGCGTCGATCAGCAGCACGCGCCGGCTGCCCATCGCCATTGAGCGCCGCCAGCGTGCTTGCGACCACCGTTTTTCCTTCTCCAGGATTCGTGCTGGTCACAGCAATGCTCTGTACGGCGGCGGCGCTTGGAGACAGGAAAATTCTTGTCCGAATAGCGCGGAGCGCTTCCTGAAACGAGGCTGGCAGGGCGTCGAGTGTTGCAGGTCGATTCTTCAACTCACGGACCTGGGGCGCAATGCCGAGCAGTGGCCGGCCGAGCGCGTCTGACGATGTCAGCCGGCTTGTCAATCCGTGGATTCAGGTACTCGAGACCGAATGCTAGGCCAACCGCGATGAAGCCTCCTCCGAGGATCGCGAGTATCAGATTCAACCGGCTCCGCGGCCAAATCGGGCGCACTTGGTACTTCCGCGGTATCGAGGATCTTCGCGTTGTTCGACTGCAGCTCGCCGGAGAGTTCCGTCTCCTTGGCCCGCTGACGTACAGTCTCGAACATCTGCTGAGTACTGGCAGCGTCACGCTGCAGCGCGCTATACCCGATCGATTTCTGGTTGAGATCGAGCACTTCGCGCTTCTGGTCCTCGAGTGCGACAGTCAGCGCCTGTTCATGCGCTTGGGCTGCTCTGTACTCGTTCTGAATGCCTTCAACGACTTTCGCCATCTCGTCGTTCAGCCGGCGCTCCGCGGTTGCGATGGCCGTATTGACCTTGATCATGTCAGGATGAAGATCCCGGAGCCGTTCCGCAAGCTGCCTCCGCTCTCGCTGGAGTCCCGCGAGTTCCGCCTTGAGCCCCTGAATGAAGGATTCGCGAGAATCGGAGAGAAGGTATCGAGTGGCGTGCCACTCTGCTGCATCGCGACGAGCTGCTCAAAGACGGCCTGCTTTCCATCCGCTCCGTTCGCGCTGCTGTCACCATCGTGTTGAGCTGTGTCAACTTCTGGGCGACGATGTTCTGTTGCTCGTCCAAGGGAGACTGAATCGCTCTGCTGACGGTACTGCTGCAGCGCGCTTTCGCGGACATTCAACTCGCTCTGGAGCTCGGCCAGGCGCTGATTCAGCCACTCGGTGGCATCGCGGCTCCCCTGGCGGCGAGCCTCCAGGTTTTGATCGACATAAGCCTGCACGAGCCCATTCGCGAATTCGCGCCGCAAGCTCGGGATCTTCCGATTGGAACGTACGTTGATGACGCGGCTTTCGCCCATGTCAGTCCTGACTGGGAGTGACGCTGAGCCCTCCCAGCAGCTGACCGATCTGGCCGGCCTGGCGCGTCGGGTCCGCATCCAGACGGTTCAGCTGCTCCAGGGTTCTCCGGGCCAGCGCTCGGCTGCGAAGCACCTCGAGCTGGGTCGCATAGTAATCAGGTCTGCCCTGATCCTCCGTCAAAGGCCGGAACGGCACGACCTCGGGTGAGTTCGGTTCGATGAGCAACCGCGCGTGTGCTTCGTAGAGCGGGGTGACCGAATAATTGTAGGCCATCGCCGTAGCGGCAGACGCCACGATGACGGCGGCCATTAGCCATCGACGGCGATATAAGGTTCGCACCACGTCGAAAATCCGGACGTCATCGACCAGAGTCGCTGCGCGACACGTCGATCGGAATCGCGCGGTCTCGTCGAACGAGCGGCCCCAGCGTGGGTGTGTACGGATCGGTCTCCGACAGCGAAGCCGTGTAGGCCGCGGGATCATCGGCCGCATCTTCAGCGTAGACAAATGGCGCCTCGCCTAGAGGCGCGACAGTTTGTCTCGGAATCGTGTGGACCGATGCGCCGCATCGCCTCACTCACGCGATTCACTGAACCGCCTCCCTCGTCAACGTCTGCTGATCCCTCAACTTTTTGTTCAATGTTTCCTGAAACCGAAGACCTTGAACGTCGGCGCCGACAAGATCGCCCGCCGGGCGCGCCGCACGGGGGACAGGAGGGATCGCTGCATCGACGACGGTTTGATCGGACCTGGTCAGTGTGTCTGACGACCGGGGTTGCGTGACACCCGCAGATCGCTCGCGCGAAACCTGCGGTGGCATGGTGATGTCGAAGTCACTGCATACCTCGAGAACGAGCTGCCTGTTCACGATGCGCTGCTCCGTCGCGAATCCCCCAAGCAACGCGTTGTCGGCAATCACATTAATCGTGCGCGGAATCCCGCGAGAGTATTCGTGGACGAGCTCGACGGCTTCTCGCGTGAACATCTGTGTGGCAACACCGCCCGCAGCAGCTATCCGACTGGCCACGTAGACGACCGTCTCCCGCATGCTCAAGGGGCGCAGCTCGCATCGGAGGGCAATCCGTTGCTTCAACTGGCACAACGACTGCTCGCTCAAACGATTCGCGAGCTCCGGTTGCCCGGCGATGACCAGCGTCAACAGCTTTTCGGCATTGGTTTCGAGGTTCGTCAGCAGACGAACCTCCTCCAACAAATCCGACGGCAGACTTTGCGCTTCGTCGACAATCAGCACGGTCGTCTCTTGCGCGTCGCGACGCTGCCGGAGCAACTGTTCGAGCTCGAGCAGCAAGTCCGTCTTCGACCTTCGAGCTCTGTGACTCAACGAGAACTGTGCCGCCAACATCTGCACGAACTCGTCTCTCGTCAGCGCCGGGTTGTGAAGATGCACGCAATGGGTCCGTGCCGGCTGTTTCTCGATCGCGGCGCGAATGACGGTCGTTTTCCCTGTGCCGGCCTCGCCAACCAGGAGGGCGACGCCCTTGTGGCTGGCTATCGCGTACTCCAGATTGCTCAGTGCCTCCTGATGGGCACCCGTGAGCACGAGGTATCGAGGATCGGTCGTTAGGTCGAACGGACATGCGTCAAGCCCAAAGAACCGTTCGTACATGACGCCTCAGCGCACGAGCGCGTGGACGCCCTGGGCAACCGAGGCTCGCCGTCGTGCACATTTCAGAAGAATCGTTCGCGGACAACGATGGTGTCCCCTGCACGAACCAAATCCTGAAGGGTCGCTCCGACCTTGGTTTCGCTGCCGTTGACGAGCCGGATGATCTGGATCCGCCCCGTGGATCCTCGATCCGTCACCCATCCGGCGAGCGTGAGCAACTGCCGAACGGTCATGCCTTCACGCATGACATACTCACCGGGCGATCTCACCTGGCCTGATACGAAGACCGATTCCGCCCGTGGCACGAAGATGACGTCACCCGAACGAAGCGTGACGTTCTCAGCCAGCATGCCAGCCCGGAGTTTCTCGAGGCTTATGCGGATAACCTCGGAATCCTTGGAATTCTGCAGGCGCTCGATCGAGGCAGTGTCGAGTGGCGACGCACCGCTCTGCGAACGGACGATCACGGCCTCTACACCGGCGCGCTCGGTTGTCGAACCCGCGCGCGCCAGCGCTTCAATGACGCTCATGGAACCGGTGAACTGCAGCGTGCTTGGCTGTCGCACTTCACCCATGACGAAAATCTGCTGACTTCGATACTGGTCGACCGAAACGGCCACCTGCGGGTTCTTCAGATACCTCTCGGCCAGGCGGTCGCGTACCTCGTCCTCGACAGCTTGCAGGCTCAGGCCGCCCGCCTTCAGGCGGCCGAGCAACGGAAATGTGAACGTGCCGTCTGTCCGGACAATGTATTTGCCCGTGAGTTGTGGCTCATCGACGACCATGATCGAGAGCACATCGTTCGCACCCACGATATATTCACCAGGTTCCTCGGCGGCGCAGATGGACGCGACTTGAAGCAACGTCAGAGACATCACGAGGACGCGTCGGAGACACGGCGCGCAACTCCAACTGAAACGTGCGCTCGCCCGCTGGAGGGCCCACACGTGGATCGAGGATCTGAGGGAATCCTTGCTAGAAAGCATAAGTCAGCGTCGAGCCGACTCGAAACCGCTCGTAACCCCGGTATGCCAAGGTCGCATCGCTCTGGCGCTCGCTATGGTCGAGGTGGACGTCCACCGTCATAGGACCCCTGGTGTAGCCCAGGGTCATCCCGAAGGTGGGAATGGTCTCGTCCGGAAACGCAGGGATTCCCGGCACTATCGCTGACTCCTGACGGTAGCTGAGGCGGGCTCGTCCGAGACTGCCGCCGACGCTCCACGAGTCTCCGAGACGCTGCGTGATCGATGTGGAGATTTCCGGCCACGACGTAGTCGCGTTGGGTGATGTGGTACGAATATTCCAAGGCCCGGCGGGCCGCAACGCCAAAACGCGTCCGCCCGAGCAATACGTAATTCAGATCAACCAGTGCGACGGTGCCGTTGAAGTCCGGCACTTCGCCTGCCAGAAACGTATGCCGCCGGAACCCAATCGACGCGGAACCGCTGATGAGCGCGAACGGAGCAAAGGCAATTGACGGTGTCACCGCAAAACTGTCGGCATCATTGATCGTGGCGAATTCGAATCGATCCCGTTGTCGCTCGACGTTCACGGCGACTGTCGTGAGTGGTGTCAATCCGTACTGGACACGAACGCCTTCGCCGTTCGATGTATGGTTCAGCACGCGTGCGAGGTAACTTTCCAGGTAGAGAGCGTCGGGCTCGTATTCGAGACGAGACCGCCGCACGAACGCGCCGGCCGACACTTTGGATGTTAACCGCAAATCGGCACCTGCCGTCGTGCTGTCATTGCGGCGCCTGGCAATGGCATCGATTTCCAGGTTCTGTTGATGGCGCGTATCGATGAGAGCTCCTTCCACGTACGGTGTCAGGCGATTCAGACGCAATTCGACGCGCGCGGCGGCATCGGTGTCCAGGCCCTCAAGGTCGGTCAGCTCCTTGATACTGATAGAAATCGAACCGGCCGCGGCCAGTCACCCGGGCGCGACCTAACCGCAGCCACGCCTCGATCGCTGGACTGACTATGGCGGTAAAGTCGCCTTGCACGTGTTCGTTTCGGTTGAACACGTTGCTGTCGTATCCGACATTCGCGAGCCTGATCACGGGCGAGAGCGCCACGGGCCCAATCCGCAGGGCCTCACGCGGTGGGTCCGAGCCCTGCGCTCGAACTGGTCCCGGCGCAATGAGTAGCGTGACGACCGCCAGTGTCACCGGCCGCATGGCCCTAAAGGACATTGTTACGCGCGCGCTCTTCGGTTTTCGAGCAGGCGTCCAACTACGATCGCAGAGCCAGGTACTTCGGTATCAGCGATCAGGAAGATCTGACGAGGTTTGCGGGCACAGCCGATTTCCGTGGGCTTATCTCCCCGGCCGACACCGCGTCGCGCCGGACGGCGTGCAGCGGCGTGGCAACGCCGACGGCACGGAGTTTTCCGGTTGTGGCTGGCGTGACGTCCCAGGGTCGTCCCGTGAACTCGGGGACGATCCGCCGCAGCGACCGGAGGACTTCGGTCGAGTCCCCAAGTTTCGCAACGCGCTCGAGTTTCCGCAGCTCCGCACGGAATTGACCCGGCGGACCTCAGCTCCTCGGCGTTGACCTCGAAGACGTTCGGAATCGATGATGGTTGAACGGTCTCGCGTGCACCGATCAGCTCTTCGAACAGCTTCTCGCCCGGACGCAGTCCGACGAAGTTCAACTTGATGTCCTCATCGGGTACGAGGCCGGACAGCCGAATGAGATTCCGCGCCATGTCGACGATTTTGATCTGCTCGCCCATGTCGAGGACATAGGTGCCGCCAGTTCGTCCCCTGTCCCGCCACGTGCAAGATCAGCTGAACGGCTTCCGAGAGCACCATGAAATACCGGCGGATTTCCGGATGCGTTATGGTGATCGGCCCACCGCTCTTGATCTGCTCGAGGAAGCGCGGCACGACGCTGCCGTTGCTCCCGAGCACGTTGCCAAAGCGCACGGCAAGGAACGTCGTGGCGCTCTCGGGGCTTTCATGACGTTGGTGATTCACAATCAGCTCTGCCACCCGCTTGGTCGCACCCATCACACTGCTCGGGTTGACCGCCTTGTCGGTCGAAATCAGCACGAATCGCGCCACGCCGTGTCGCACGGCCGCGCTGGCAACGAGTCGCGTCCCGATGACATTGTTCTTGACGGCCTCGCAGGGATTCGCCTCCAGCATGGGCACATGCTTGTGCGCCGCCGCGTGGAAAACAACCTCCGGACGAAACTGTGCAAACACACAGTCCAGTCGAACGGGGTCGGTGATGTCGCCCAGCACTGGGGTGACGCCTGTCCCCAAGCCGCGATCCGCAAGCAGGTTGGCGACGCTATATAGGCCATTCTCACTGTGTTCGTAGAGCACTAGGGAGTCCGGTCGGAGGGCAGCGATCTGGAGGCACAGTTCGCTGCCAATCGATCCTCCTGCCCCCGTCACTAGAACGCGCCGGCCCACCAGGAGCTCGCGCAGCGGAGCGTCATCGAGTCCCACGGGCGCACGCGGCAGCAGATCCTCGATGGCCAGTCTCCGAATCTGGTTGACCGTGACCACGCCATCCAGGATGTCCCTCAGGTTGGGAAGGACGGTAATCTGCAGCTGGTACGGTTCGAGGGCACGCACCACGCCCCGCACAGTTGCCGCCTCCGCCGCCGGCATCGCAATCAGCACCTCATCGGGGCGATTGTTCAGCAATGATTTTCCCCAGGTCGGCTCGGGTGCCAAGGACCGGCAGGCCATGGATGGTCTGACCGACTTTTGAGTGATCGTCGTCAACGAACCCCACCGGGCTGTAGTGATAGAAGGCATTGTTTCTGATGTCACGCACGATCAGTTCGCCGGCCTTTCCGGCTCCGAAGATCAAGACCTTCCTCTGGCCCTTCTGGCCATTTTGGCCGTTTTGGCGCGCAACACGCAGGGCGCTATGTTCGAGCCATATCCGGGTTGCCAGTCGAAGGCCACCGCACAGAAACATGAGCAACAACGCGTCGAGGACGAAGACCGAGCGCGGATACGCCGAAATGCCGAACACGAATCTGGTCAGCACATAGAACGCCACCGAGCTGACCGTCACGCTCGCAAGAATGTTGCGAAGATCCCAGATCCCCACGTAACGCCAGAGGCCGTGATGCACCCTGAATGGAAGAAACAGAAGCCCCCGGATCACCAAGAGCCAGGGCAGCATTTGCAGTTGCGCAGAAGAAGCCGCCCGAGTCACGTTGCCGTCGAATCGCAGTTGAAACGCCAGCTCGTTCGCGACCACGACCAGAAACAGGTGAGTCAGAACGACACACGCACGCCAGAATCCGCGAGGCAGCTTATCCATTTGGACGCATCCGAAAAATGGCTCTCCGCAATCCGCAAACTCTCGAACGGTTAGAGACTCAAGCGGTGAGGAACCAAATCCCATGAGCGAAGTCGTCGGCAGCCTGGCGACGAAGGTTACGAGCGTGGCACGCGTAATTTGGACAGTACTTCGTCCTCTCAGTCACATCTCTGCAAGGTTGTGCGCGAAGAAGCACCCGAGAAGTACGGACCTAGTAGACGAGCAAGAGTCCGGGCAATCAAGGTGATGGTGGACAAAATCAGTTGAAAGGCCCTTAACCTTCGAAAGACCCTTAACACGTTCTGGCGCACAAAAGAGTGCGTCGTGAATCACGGCGACGGCCCTGCGTCACGGAACGACATGAGCAGCCAGCCATACTTGCCAGCTGCCCCACGCCAGCACGACAACCAGCATCAGCAGCGCAACGACGCCCGCTGCGCGACGCAAGAGCACGTGCCCGAGGTTTTCTGGTTCGGCGTCCAACTCCGTAACTTCGTTTCGGTCGCGCATCTTCAGGTCTAAGCCAGTCCCTCTTGCGGCCTTCCGATAGAACTCTGGCGCCGTGATGTCGCCGACGACCGATCGGGGGTCCCTGAGGTTGTCTTCCTTGCGTGTGAAAGGCCGAGACGCGTCAAGCTCAGACTCAGTCGGAAATGCCTGGAGATCAACCTCCCCGGGCGATTGCGGGGCCTTGGCGACAGTGACTGTGTTGACAGGCGGAAGCCGTGGAGGGTCTATAGCCGGTTGCGCATTTGGAGACACGAGTTCCGAAGGTGGAGGAACGAGCGTCCCAAGGTCGAGCTCAAGGACGGCACGTATGACGAGATCCTGCCCGATGCGCGGCGTCTGCTGGTCGTACCCGCGCTGCAGCGCACGGTCGCAGATCAGGTTGATCACGCGCGGAACGCCGCGCGACGCCTTGTAGATTTCGTCGACCGCGGCCCGTGAGAACAGGGGCGGATGCGAGACACGACCCGCCACCAGGAGGCGGTGTCGGATGTACTCGCCCACAGACTCGCAACTGAGCGGCCCGAGATCGCACCGGACCGACACGCGCTGATCGAGCTGACGCATTTTCGGCAGCTTCAAGTTGGCGCGCAGTTCGAGCTGTCCAGCAAAGACCACCTGCAGCAGCTTTTCGCGATCTTCGAGGTCCGACAGGATGCGAATCTCTTCCAGAAGCGGAGGCGGGATGTTCTGCGCTTCGTCGATGATGAGCACCGCGAGCGCACGCAGGGGTTGAAGCGACTTGAGAAACTCGTAGAGCGGATAGCTGAGATCCGGACGTGAGACACCTTGCAGACGACCGCTTCGGAGATCGTCCACCGACATCACCCCAAAGTCGATGAGCAACATTTTCAGCAGATCTTCACGCGACACGAACGGGTCGGGCACGAACGCCGTGAAGGTCTGGCGGTCGAGTTTTTCAAGGACCGCGCGGCACAACGTGGTCTTGCCAGTCCCGATGTCACCCGTCAAAACGATCAAGCCTTCGCGGCGGCGAATTGCCCTCAGCAGCTCGTCGAACGCGGTCGCGTGCGCCGGGCTCCGGTAGAGATAGCGTGGGTCGCATGAAAGGCTGAAGGGCTTTGCCTTGAGGCCATAAAACGGTTCGTAGATGAGCGTACCGACAGATGCAGGAGGGCTCAGAACGGACTGTGGCAGCTGAAGTGGGCTCACCGCGTTTTCACCCTCGACAAGGGAACCGGCACTCGCTGCGGACCGATCTTGCGTGGGAGGCGAGAAGTCAAGTGGAGCTTTGGTTCTCGCTCACGTCCGCGATTGACGCCGACAGCACGCTCAAACTCGATCGCGGCCGTCGTTGGCACACGGTAAAGGCGAGGCCCGAGGCGCAAGGCCACCAGCGCCCCTGATTCGATCTGTTTGTAAATCTGCTGCCGGCTCACCGCCCAATAGTCGGCAAGCTCTCCCACCGTGACGTAGTGCTCAGGATGACTGTTCAGTTCTCGAATCGGCATGGGCTTCCTCTCGGGCATGCGCCCCGAATCTCGAAAGGCAGAACCATGATGTTGAAAGAGTTTCCTAAGGCCGATCGAGAAAGAAGTCCAGCCGGTTGCAACCTACAGGACGTGAAAGTCCCTTAAATGCACACCGTGAACAACAGCGGTCAACAAAAAAGTGGGAACGAAAGGAAGGACGATCAGCGTCGTCGCGGCGTCGCTACTCTCGTCTGCGTCCGGTGTCGGCGCGCAGACCTCCCAGGGCTTGGTTTGGCTCGGGCTTCAAATTCGATGGCTGCCTTGGTCTTAATACGGAGCAGACGCGGACCCAGTCTGACCGCCTTGAGTGCGCCACGTTCGACGTGTCTGTAAATCAACTTACTGCTCACCAGCCAGTAGTTTGCCAGCTCCGCTACTGTGACGTACGGCTCAGGGTGCGATCGGAGATTTTGAATCCCCTTGCGGGGATTATCCGCTCGTTTCTTTGCCAAGACTGCTCCGCCATTCATGGAGCAAAAGGCGCGCCGGCCGTTTCCGACTGCAAATGACCTAAAAACGAGCGGGCAGCCGGATCAAGCTCCACAGAAATCCTGTCAGAGGCTGACTTTTGTCCGGCCGGAGGTTGACTTTTGTCTGCCCGCTAAAGCGAGGTTTGAGCGCACACGCGCCCCTTGATCTAAACGCCGTGAGCGTCAATCGCGAACAAGGAAAATGGACGGCGCGCCCGTTGATTGTACTGGCTGTTCAGCTACTGGCTGTTCAGGGCGACGCGATTCTTGGCAGGCACCAGGATGGGCCTTCCAGGTAGGGCCGGCTCCATCTGACCTTCCACGAGCCGCCACGCATCGGCCTCCTCGAGAATTCTTGCGGCAAACGAGGTGTGCAGTGCGTGCCCGCCCCGGTGGGCGACCAGATGGCCGATGATGGGATACCCGACGAGCGCCAGGTCGCCCAGCACGTCCAGGATCTTGTGCCGGACGAACTCGTCGTCGAAACGGAGGGCGTTGAGGACGCTCGTCTCTCCGAGCACGATCGCGTTGTCGAGCGAGCCACCGAGCGCCAGGCCGTGCTGGCGCAGCATTTCGACTTCCTTGAGGAAGCCGAATGTGCGCGCGGAAGCAATTTCTTCGACGAACGAATCTTCGGTAATGGCCAGCGTCCGCGACTGATGCCGCAGCAATGGGTGATCGAAGCTGATGCTGTACGTGACCTTGAAGTGATCCGACGGGTACAGCGCGATCCGTTTGTCGCCGCTCGACAGTGCGATCGGCCGCACGACTTTCAGAAAACGGCGCGGCGCCGCAAGCGTCTTGATGCCCGCCTCGTGAATCAGATACACGAACGGCGAGGCGCTGCCGTCCATGATGGGCACTTCGGGATGATTCAGTTCGACAACGACATTGTCGACACCCAGGCTGACGAGCGCCGCCAGCAGGTGCTCCACGGTCTCCACCGATCCCTCGCCGCAGGCAAGACCGGTTGCATACTGAATGCTGGCCAGATTGTCGACAGTGGCGGGAATCTCGAGGCCGCCGAGGTCGCTGCGCCGAAAACGAATGCCAAAGTCAGCCGGTGCCGGCTTCAGCGAGAGCGAGACTTTGTTGCCCGAATGAAGACCGATCCCCGTGCAGGAAACCGGTCGGCGAAGTGTCCTTTGCGTCTCCATTACCCTCTCTAGTTGAAGGCGTACACAACCCGAGACGCATCTGCCCCAGCAAAGCGAATGCCGCCTCTCTGCCTGAGCGCGCGTATCGAAGCGATAACTTATTGATATGACTGGTCTTTTGACAGTTCAACCACAATCGGTCCGATGAAAGGTCGAGAGCGACCTTGTGGTTGCACGACCACGATTTTACCCAGATTCACTGTGGCTATCCTACCACAGCGTCAATTGTTTGACTGTCGGGCCGATGTTGACAGCATCGACTTGAGAAATTGGCCCGTAAATGAGGCGTCGAAAGCGGCGACTTCTTCGGGCGTCCCGTTCGCCACCACGTGCCCGCCGCCCGTGCCCCCCTCTGGCCCCAAATCAATGACGTAATCGGCCGCCTTGATGACGTCCAGATTGTGCTCGATGACGACAATCGTATTGCCCTGGTCGACGAGCTTGTTCAGCACGTCCAACAGCTTTCGCGTGTCTTCGAAATGGAGCCCGGTGGTCGGCTCGTCCAGGATGTAAAGCGTGCGGCCGGTTCCCGCGTCGCGACAATTCCTTGGCAAGCTTGACGCGTTGGGCTTCTCCCCCACTGAGCGTCGTGGCCGATTGTCCCAGCTCGATGTACCCGAGGCCGACATCCTGCAGCGTGCGAAGACGGTGCGCGATAGGCGGCACGTTCTCGAGGAGTGGCAGCGCCTGGTCGACCGTGAGATCCAGGACCTCGGCAATGGACTTTCCCCGGTACCTGATTTCGAGCGTTTCACGGTTGTAGCGTTGCCCCTTGCACTGCTCGCACGTCACGTAGACGTTCGGGAGAAAGTGCATTTCGATCGCGATCACGCCGTCGCCCTTGACACGTCTCGCAGCGTCCACCCTTGACGTTGAAGGAGAATCGACCCGGCTTGAAGCCTCGGGTCTTGGCCTCGGGAAGCCAGGCGAACAACTCGCGGATGAACGTGAACAACCCGGTATAGGTCGCCGGGTTCGAGCGCGGCGTACGCCCGATTGGCGACTGATCGATCTCGATGACCTTGTCCACGAGATCGATGCCTTCAATTCGATCGTGCGCTCCTGGCTCGTCTCCAGCGCGATAGAGCGATCGCGCCAGCGCCTTGTAGAGAATATCGTTCACCAACGTCGATTTGCCGGAGCCGCTGACGCCAGTGACGGCAGTGAGCACCCCCAGCGGAATAGCCACGTCGATGCCCTTGAGGTTGTTGGCGCGCGCACCGCGAATGACGATGGCACCTTTCAACGACGTCGTGGCAGGCCGCCGACCGTGCGGCATGTCAATGCGGGTCTCGCCTCTCAGGTACCGTCCCGTGAGCGAGCCGACACCGTCAGCCAACAACTCGGTTGGTGTGCCCTGAAAGATCACCTGGCCACCGTGCTCACCCGCTCCTGGACCGAGGTCAATCAGGTAATCAGCCGTCCGAATCGTTTCTTCATCGTGCTCGACGACAATGATCGTGTTGCCGAGATCGCGCAGCCGCATGAGCGTGCCGAGCAGTCGGCGATTGTCACGCTGATGAAGACCAATCGACGGCTCGTCGAGCACATACAGGACACCGGTGAGGTTGGCGCCGATTTGGGTTGCGAGCCGGATTCGCTGTCCCTCACCGCCGGATAGCGTCACGGCGCCGCGGCCCAACGTCAGATACCCGACGCCCACATCGTGCAGGAACTGGAGGCGCTCCTGGATCTCCTTCCGAACCCGCCCGGCTATCAGCGTTTCCCGTTCGGTGAGCGGCAACCCTTGAAAGACGGTGAGTGCTTCCGAGATGGGAAGGTCGACATATTGGGCAATCGTCCGTCCCTTGACTCGGACTGAGCGGCTTTGCGGCTTCAGGCGCTCACCGCGACACGCACTGCACGGGCGCAGCGCCCGATAGGGATCCAACTCCTCTTGCTCGGTCCAGGTCCCCTCCTCGAAACGACGCCGCAGGTTTGGGATGATGCCCTCGAAACCGCGCCCGAACGGATCCGCCTTTCTCGATCGAACGGACGGGCTTGACGACATCGTGCCAGGCTCGGAATCAGATCGCGGCTGCCGGCTCCGTGTGGATCCGCGCCGATCCGCGTCCCCCTCGCGTGGGCCGTATAACAGCAGTTCGCGGATCTTGCGCGAGAGTGACGACCAGGCCGCGTTCAGGTTGACGTCGAACGTCCTGGCGAGCGAGTGCAACGCTTCGCGCACCAGCCGCTTGTCCCCTCGCGCCCACGGCACGATCGCCCCATCCAGCAACGACTTGGACTCGTCGGGGACGAGCCGTTGCGGATCGAAATCGTACACCGGCACCGAGCCCCTGACACTCGGGGCACGCCCCGTGCGGCGAATTGAACGAAAAGGCCCTGGGCGTCATCTCAGGCATGCTGATGCCGCATTCGATGCAGGCCAGGCGTCGCGAGTAAAGACGATCGCCGGTCTCGAGCCCGTTGATGACGACAATGTCGGATGCGAGGCCGAGGGCGGTCTCGACCGATTCGGTGAGACGTCGCTCGATGCCAGATTTCACCAACAGTCGATCGACAACCACATCGATCGAATGATTGCGGCGCCGATCGAGCCGGATGTCTTCATCGAGCGATCGGAACTGCCCGTCGATGCGGGCCTTGGTGAACCCGCGCGTTCGCAGGGCCTGCAGCTCCTTCTTGAACTCCCCTTTCCGGCCCCTGACGATCGGGGCCAGCACGTTGATGCGCTCGTCCTGCGGATACGTCATCACCATGTCGATGATCCGCTCGAGCGACTGCGAGGTAATCTCACGTCCGCACTGATGACAATGCGGTATCCCGATATTGGCAAAGAGAAGCCGGAGGTAGTCGTAAATCTCGGTGACGGTGCCAACCGTCGATCGTGGATTTGCCGCTGTCGTCTTTTGTTCGATGGAAATGGCCGGTGAGAGGCCGTCAATCAGATCGACGTCCGGCTTCTCCATCTGCTCGAGGAATTGCCGGGCGTACGCCGACAGTGACTCGACGTATCGCCGCTGACCCTCCGCGTAAATGGTGTCGAACGCCAGCGACGACTTGCCCGAACCGGACAATCCTGTGATGACGACAAGCTTTTCGCGGGGGATATCGACGTCGATGTTCTTGAGGTTGTGCACCCGCGCGCCGCGCACCGCAATCCAGTCGTGACTCATTTCAGGCTTTGGGCTTTAGGCTTTGGGCTTTGGGGTCGCCCCCCAGCCGCGAATTTTGTCGCGGCCTCAAAACCTTCATGTTAGCACGGGAACGAAAGTGCTGAAGTCTCGAAGGCTGAAGTCTCAGAGTACGGAGGAGGTCCAGATTTGAGCCTTCAGACTTGACTTCAGACTTGAGACTTCAGACTTGAGACTTCGCGTGAGGCGGCTGTGGCGGTAGCCATATACGACATAGAGCACGAGCCCAATGGTCAGCCAGATTCCAAAGCGCCTCCATGCCGTCCCGGGCAGACCCTGCATGATGAACACACAGGCGGCCGCCGAGGCGAGACACACAATCGAGGCAAACGGCACGCGAAACGGGCGCGGTCTCTGCGGATCGGTGTACCGCAGCACCAGTACCACCAATGCTCACGAGCGCGAACGCGAAGAGCGTTCCGATGTTCGTCAGATTGTACGTTTCTCCCGCGTCCCCAACCAGAGCCCACAGTCCCACGAAAAGCCCGGTCAACATTGTCGTGATATGAGGAATCCGTCGTGTCGGATGGATTCGCGCGGCCCATGACGGCAGCAACCCGTCGCGTGCCATGGCCATGAGGATTCGTGGCTGGCCGTACTGGAACACGAGCAGCACGGCAGTCATGGACACCGCGGCGCCGAGCGCAACGAGTCCGCCCTGCCGCCCGGTAACCGGCAAGCTCGAGCGCACGGGCGAGAGGATCGGCAACTCCCAGTTCCGTATAGGGGACCATACCGGTCAGCACGGCGCCGACGATCACGTAAATCAGCGTGCACAAGGCCAGCCCGCCCAATATGCCGATGGGCATGTTTCGTTGTGGGTCTCTGGTCTCCTCCGCTGCGACGGAGATGGCGTCGAATCCGATATACGCAAAAAACACGATGGCGGCACCCTGATGAATGCCCGTAAATCCGTTTGGCGCAAATGGGCGATAGTTCGCACCGTCGATGTGCATCAGGCCGACACCGATAAAGAGCGTCAACGCCAGAAGCTTGATGAACACCATGACGGCGTTGGCCCGCGCGCTTTCCCGGACGCCACGCATCAACAGCCAGGTGACAACGCTCACGATGACGAATGCCGGCAGATTGATCAGAATAGGAATACCCGCAACTTGCGGCGCCGTGTCGAGAAGCGCACGAACCTCCGGCCTCGAACTCAGGAGCGCGGTCCGATAACCCGTCGTGAGGAACTCCGGCAATGCGATGCCGCCGGAACGAGCGAGGGCCGTGAAGTAGTCGCCCCAGGAAATCGCCACGGCAACGTTGCCAACGGCGTATTCGAGAATCAAATCCCAGCCGATGATCCAGGCGACGAACTCACCGAGAGTGGCGTAGCAATACGAGTAGGCGCTGCCGGCATGCGGAATCATCGACGCAAGCTCGGCGTAGCACAATCCGGCCAGCGCACACGCGGCGCCGAGAAGCACGAACGAGACCACCAGCGCCGGGCCGGCCGCATGACGCACGACCTCGCCCGCCGCATTCACTTCTCCCGCTGCCGCAGTCCCGATGGCACCGAAAATTCCAGCACCAATGACGGCCCCAATCGACAGCAGGATCAGATCGCTCGCACCGAGCGTCCGCCGCAGCGAATGGTGATCGTCGATATCCAGCAGATCGGCGATCGGTTTGCACCGGAAGAGTCCCTTCATGGATTCCGGCCGCCGAGTCGGTACACCGTTTCATTCGAGGCCACACTCACCGAGCCGTTCGGGCCGAATGCCACGCCGACCAGCGACGGAGCGGCGACGGCAAGCTCCACGGTGCCCGTCGCTACGAAGGCTGTAGAGACCGCTGCTGCCAGCGAGCGCTTCCACGACGTGAAGCTGTCCTGTCAAATCGAATGCGAGGCCCTGGGGACGACCGAATCCGGAGTACACGGTGGAGACCTCGCCCTGCAGATTGACACGATAAACATGATCGTACGCGCCAAGCGTTGGCGCGGTGACATACAGCACATCATCGGGCGACATCGCCAGATGAAAAGCCGCAACGCTTGGCGAGACCGAGGCAAACGGCGTGACCTGTCCGTCCTGGGTGACGCGGAAAATGGTGCCCGACCGATCGCCAACGAAAAGAGTTCCGTCTCGGCCGAAGGCAAGGCCACACGCGACACCGAGCTCCGTCGCGAACGCCTCAGTCTGCCCGCCGGGCGATACGCGATACACGGTCCCATCGAAGCGGCTCGACACGTAAAGCCGGCCGGACTCATCGAACGCCATCGATGTCGGGTTGACGATGCCGGTCACGAACGGCTCGCGCACGCCGTCAGGCGTGACGCGGAAGATAGATACGGGGACTTCCTGGCCGCGCGATCCACTGTAGGTGACGTACAGATTCCCGTCGCGATCGAACACCGGGTTGTCCACCTGGTGAAGGCCTGTCGCGAGAACCGATCCAATGTCGATGAAGACGGTCTCGCCCGGATGTCCCTCGATCCGAATCGGAGTCGGGCCGCCGGTGAGCCCTTCGGGCACGAGCACGGCCAGAGCCGTGGACGAGGCGCGAACAACGCGCGCAGGCACGTCGCCAATGCGAACTTCCGGAAGGCGGATTTCGTGAACGGGAAAGTCCGTGCCGTAAATGGTAATGCGCCCGCCGGACACAGCCCTCAGTGGCTGGACCGATGTCAGGCGTTCACGAGGCGACGCAGAAGGCACAAGGAGAGACTAGCTTACTCGTCAGTGGACAGTCGACAGTCGCTCATTTGTCCCATCGATCTGACCACCGATCACGCGCCACACACTGTTTAGGAGTCGTCCAGCTCGACGTTCCAGTACAGATAGTCGCGCCAGCTCTCGGGCGCGTTGCGAAGTCCAATCGTGATCCGAATCGCCGGCGCCGATTCGGGGCGTCGGGGCCACCGCACGAGATGCATCCGGGCCTCTTCGGGCGTCCGGCCACCTTTACGACGATTGCAGTTGATACAAGAGGTGACAATGTTCTCCCAGTCCTTCCGGCCGCCCTGGGCGACCGGCACCACATGATCGAAGGTGAGCTCAGACGTGGGGAGTTGGCTTCCACAATACTGACAGCAGTGATTGTCCCGAGCGTAGATGTTGGCCCGCGAAAACGGTACGTAGTCGAACCGGCGCTTGATCTTGATGTAACGCAGCAGGCGAATGACCGAGGGCAGCTTGAAACTGAACCGGACCGCGCGGATTTCGCGGTCGTAGACCTCGACCACCTCGACCTTCCCCTGGCATAGAAGCGTGACGGCCTTCTGCCAGTGGACGACTTTGAGGGGTTCGTAGGTGGCGTTGAGGAGGAGCGTTTGCTCCATGGCCAATTATTTTGCCCGACGGTCGACATCCTGTCAAGCTGTGTCGTCTCGTAAAGTCCATGTTCACATCAGCTTAGCGTTAACAGGCGCCTGCCTGAAGACCCGCCTCTGCAATTCGGCTCCGAGCGTCCGCCCTGACAGGCCGCGCGTGGCCCACGCCCGATTCCCGAACACAGTCCGCACCTTGGGTGTACGATGGGCGGCGCAGCGCCGATAGTTCGTGGGCGTCCGCCCCACGAACGGGTTGATCACGTGACCTCCAGTTCCCCCGCTGTATTAATGACTCTCCTCGTTCTTGGGGTCTTCGGGGCGGGCTGCGCCTCGACGGGAGCCGTTCCACGCCCGTTCCCGACCCCGGGCGCAAAACCGACCGCGTCTCGTCCCGACCCGGCGATCCCCGCCGTCGAGTCAGCCATCCCGAATCCTGACGCTCGTCCCGACGAGTCGCACCCTGAAGCCTTTGAAGGGCGCCTTTCGATCCCGGGGATGCCGATAGACGGCTTCTCGGTCGCAGGAGCCGCGCTGCAGTTTCGGGGAACGCCGTACCGGTTGGGCGGCACCGAGCCGGAAGGAGGATTCGACTGCAGCGGCCTTGTCCACTATGTCTTCGCGCGGTATGGAATTGCCGTACCGCGAGACGTGAGATCGCAGTATCAGGTCGGCTCCAAGATCGAGGGCGAGGACATCCAGCCCGGTGACTTGCTGTTCTTCGAGACCGAAGGCAGCGGGGCCTCACACGTGGCAATTGCCATCAGCTCGAGACAATTCGTCCACGCTCCTAACAGTCGCGGTGTCGTGCGGGTCGAGATGCTGACATCCGATTATTGGAGCTCCCGCTACCTTGGTGCCCGGCGCATCATCGACCGCCAGTGAGATCGGCGGGTCTTGAAAGAATCCTCCCGCCGAGCTCTTCTAGACCCGCCGGCGTGTGCGGCACTCGGTCCTGGTCGGCAGAAACCGACGCGTCAGAAGATTGCGTTCGCTGTAATGCTGCGGGCGTCTCGAGACTTCGAGTGGGACGACTTCGACCGTCGGATCACCGTTCAGAGGCAGCGGCTGCTGACGAAGCGGCTCGAAATAGCGCTGCGGGAACGACGGAAAGGTATCGAACGCGGTCCCCTGGTACTTCTCCGTATCTCGCCAATAGCTCACGTGAACTGTACTGAAGGAAATCCAACATCTCCGGCTCTGGGTCGCTGTCCAGATACTGTCGGACTATTTTCGCGACCGAACGATAGAAAAGCGGGCCCATGAGAATGAGCGGACCGGCCGCCGTCGGCTCGCTCCAGCTTGCGGATGCCAGCCTGATCCGGATCGATGTGATAGAGCTCGTGAACAATCGTATCGAGCTTGGCAACCATGTGGCTCACGCGAGAGCCGTCGCGGGTACAGGTCCCCTTTGTGGGATCGTGCGAGCGTCTGATCACAGAACCGTGGGAGCGAAAACGAGATCAGATAGTCGATCCGCTCGCCGTTGACCGACACCACCGGGGATTTGACGACGAACCACTCGGATCGCCTGACCATGCGGCCGCGGCGGTCTCGCCACCAGTAGTGGGTTGGATCGCTTGGAGGTTGATTGACGGCGTGGCAGGTGGCAAACGGGCCGTCGGTCGACGCACGCCCTTCCCGGGCGAAGATCACAATCCGGCGAAGGTTGATGAACGACAGCGCCGGCACGCGGGCAACGATGTCGCGCATCAGTCCGGCAATCCGGGCGGTGTAGTGGATCATCTCGGGCACCGCCCACCATTTCTCAGGTGCCCCCCGTACGCAGGGGCCAGCCGTGCCGGCACGGCTAGCGCGGCACGGCGCTTCGTCCCGAATCCGAGCTCGATCCGCCGCTCGAGGCCCCCGAAGACGACATCGACCCTCCAGAGGATCCGGACGAGCCCGAATCCGGACGAACCCGAGGACCCGGACGAACTGCCGCTCGATGAGCTGCTGGGTTGAGCTGGTCGATGCGTTTCCGGTTCGACCGGCGGTTGGGTCGAGTCGGGTCCTCAGTCCCACGCGGGCGAACTCGCGTATAGCCCTGCCCGTTGACGACACGCCCTTGTCCAGACGGAGGCCGCGGATCGCCACCGCCGTCAGGCGGAACGATGACGATGCCCCCGCCCCCGCCGGGGTAGTAGGGATAGTACGGATAGAACGGGTCGTAGAAACCGTAACGCCCCCAGTACCGAGTACCCAAACGGCGAGTAATAGTAGTACCGGAAAGTACGGTTCCGTACCAGAACGGGTCGAAATTGATCGGAGCCCCCGCCAGAGACGCCATATGAGCCGCCTCCGCTCGCGCGATCGACGACGAACTTGTCCGGATAGGTCAGCGCAATCAAGAGGTCTATCACGCTGTCCTCGACTCCTGCATCATCCAGCTTGACGAGCATCTGGCGATCGAGGATAAAAGTAGTCTGTCGCTCGACCAGGGCGGCTTCGAGGGCTCTCAACGACACTTTCTTGCTCGCCTCGATCACATCGTCCACCTCGAAGGGGGCGTTACCGGCCGTTTGGCCCGCAGTAGCGGCGCGCGAGAGAAGATCAGGCGTCAGGGTGCCCGCAACGTCACCATCGCTGGTCCGTCGGTAACGACGCACGCGGACGGTCTCGTTACCGGGCGAGTCGACGAACTGAATGTCCACCCACATGCCACCGGGCGCCAGCATGCTGATGCCCGATAGTTGACGAACCGGTTGCGACTGGCACGCCAGCTCTGCATGTGTGAAGAGGCGCTGTCCGTCCTTCGACCACTCGGCGCGCTTCGATCCCCGACAGTTGGCCTCGTTGACCGGACGGTCGGTGCCGTCGGCAATGACGGTTTCCTCGAGGAGCATTTGCGATCCGGAAAGCGTGCTCATGCGCACGCCTGTCACGCCATCCGGCCGGCACGACACAGACGCGCATGTCTCCCGGGACCACGTTGCCCCGGGTGCCCTGAGTTTCCGCATCGCCGTCTCGTACTCCGTCGGCAATCAGCTGCCAGCACCCGAGCCACGGCAGCCATCGCGGGTCCGAACCATCGGCCTGGGCCGTCGCCGGACGCAAACCGGACTGCGCGTTCGCGTGAACCGCGGCCGCGACCAGCACGAGAACCGCGAGTGCGACTTTGGTTTTCATGGTGTTGTCTCCCACGAGATTCGTTTAGAAGAGCAAGTTCATACCGGCTGTCAGTTTGAAGCCGCTGAGATCGAGCGGTTCGAAGCCGGTGAAATCACGGTCGAGATCCGTCGCGGCCCATGTATAGCGTCCTTCCACAGATACAAACAGATGCTTCCAGACGTTGAAATCCGTGCCGGCAAACAGATGCGCGCTTGGCGTCCATCCGTCGGATTGGAAACGCGCCGGGAACACGTCGAAATCCAGAAAGTCGACGAAATCGCCCTGCTGATCGAGCTGGTACCACATGAATCCGGCTCCGCCGCCGGCGTAGGGCATCACCGTGCGGGGAATCCACGCAAGCTGACTGATCGTTCGGCCGCGCGGGGTCAACGCGAACCTGAGGCTGCCGGTGAGATTCACCTGACGGAGACTCGATTCCTGGGTGATGGGCAACCGATTGTTGTCGACGAAGTCACGGTATTCGGACGTCCTGGATGCCCCACTGTACCTCGAAGCCGAAAAGCACGTCCGCCCTCGGACCCACGGCCACCCCCGCGTCAACGGCAATGCCCGGCGCGTTGAAGTCCCCGGAGTTGATCGTGAACTGGTCCTGCACGAACGTAAAAAAGTCGCTACCTTCGCTCGCGAACAGCCAGCTCCCGCGAACGCCGACCGACCAGCTTGGCTGTCCGAACCAGAAATCGGGCGCCGAGCAGGCGGGCCTGGCGCCGCCTTGGCCAGGTCCCTGATCGGGCTCTGGACCGGCGCTCGCTGGATTGAGACTCAAAGAAGAACAGGAGCACGACGAGAAACCCGAGCAACTGGACGCGTGATGCGTGACCGCCGGCACTCCGCATAGGAACCTCCGAGGAGGTGAGGGTTGTGAGAGTGCACTGAGCAAAGACCGGACCAAAGACACCTGCCTGTTTTCGGCCCACGGCGTCAGGATTCGATGTTCTGGGACGCAACAGCGGCCAATCGCGACGGTCTTGAAAAGAGGACGGTCAGCGCCCAACGTAGCGTGCTAGCGAGGCGGCGCCGGCGTTTCAATTTCCTCTGGTACTCGTCAACTCAGGCGAAGCCACTTCGCCATCCGGCGTTGGTGGCACTTCGGATGGCAGAGTCTCCCCGTCTGGAATTGGAACTTCCGCAGCACCCTCCCCTTCGGGAGGCAGTTCGAGGAGTGGCACCTCGGGCGTTGGATCGAGCGCAGCTGGCTTGGTCGATTCGGGAGGCCGGACCAACCCCATGCGCGCTCGAATCAAGCGCTGACGGGCCAGAAGACGTCGCGTGGGCCGCGCCGGGTTGAGCACTCTGGGATTGATGATGGCCGCCGCAAGCAGTGCGGACTGGTCCGGACCCAGTGCCGACGCCGCCGTGCCAAAGTAACGACGCGCCGCCGCCTCCGCGCCGTAGATGCCGTCGCCCCACTCAATGACGTTCAGGTACAGCTCGAGAATCCGTTTCTTGCTCAGTTCTGCTTCGAGTCGCCGGGTGATGAACAGCTCTCTGAGCTTCCGGGCCGGGTTCTTTGACGGCGAGAGGTACAGGTTCTTCGCCAGCTGTTGCGTGATCGTGCTCGCACCGCGCGCAAAACTGCCGCGCGCAAGGTTGATTTCAATGGATTTCTCAATTTCCTCGACGTCGATTCCCTGATGTTCCCAGAATCGGCTGTCTTCGGCCACGATCACGGCACGCTTCAAATGGGGTGAGATGCGTTCGTAAGAAACCCATCGGTGATCGTGTTTCGGCTTCTGCCCTTTGCGGATCGCCTCGCTCGCGCGCAGTTCCATGAACGCCGTGGTCTGCGGCGGCTCGGTCCTGAGCGATCGCACATCGGGCAGGGAAAGGTACAGATAGCCCAAATAGGCGAACGCAACCCCCACGATACCGAGCGCGATCCGCCCGAAAAGGCGCATGAAATCATTATACGGGGTTGGGGATCGGGGGCTGGGGTTCCGGGGATTCGAGTCGATTACGATTCCGAAATTCGAGAACCAATTCGCCAAATTCCGGAGAAATTCCCCGAGTTCTGCTAGTCTTGAGCGACAGGATTGGTCGTGAGGAAAGGATTCGGCTCCCCGGCAGTCGCCACGATTGCCGTCATCGCGCTAACGGCTGGCCTCGTGCCCGGCCGATCGGTTCGTGCGTCGCAAACGAGCGCTTCCGCGCCATCGCGCGAACCGGCGCAGCTCGACGCCGTCATCACCGACGCGCAAGGTCGCCCCCTGCTCAACCTGAAGCCCGACGAACTCGAGCTGCGCGAGGATGGCGTCGTTCAGCCCGATACAGACGCTCGAGTTCACGATCGCTGCCACGTGAGCGCTCCATTGTTGAGCCGCGGGCGATTGCCTCGGAGCTGGACGAGAAAGCCGAAGCGCAGCGGGCTGGCGTCCGGCTCATCGCGGTGTTCCTCGACGAATACCATGTGAGCCCCGCCAACACCGATCGAGTGCGTGAGGCCATGGCGCGGCTCTTCGACGAAGAGCTGCGACCGGACGATCTGGTCGTGGTGATGAAGCCGCTCGATTCGCTGGCAGCGATCCGACTCACCCGCGACCATGCGGGCATGTCCGATCGAGCCGCGTCGTTCGAGGGGCGCAAAGGCGACTATCACGCCGCGCACCACCTTTGAGGAGACCTTGATGAGTCGCGCGCCCGGCGCTGCCGATGCCGCTCGGGCTCAGGTCGTCCTATCCGCCCTCCGGGCGCTGACGGTCCACGTCGGCGAGCTGCGACCGGGACGCAAGACGCTGATGTTCGTGAGCGAAGGATTCAGTCCGCGCGCCGCGGCGTGACGGTCAGCGCGTTCCAGATCCACAAGCCATTACGCGGGCAGCGAACGGTCTCGACGTGGCGATCTACATCGTCAACCCTCAGCCCGACGCGCCGACGGGTGACGGTAAGAACGACTGGACCGGAAACACGCCGCTGATGACCGCGACGCCACCAGTCGCCATGCTGCAAACGCTGGCCGAACAAACGGGCGGCCGTATGGTTGGCGCTGGGACTCTGACCGTTGGCATTCGGCGGGCGGCACAGGATCTCGACGGGTACTATCAACTGACCTATCACCCTGTCACACGAACACGATGGGAAACGCCACACGATCGAGCTACGTGTGAAGCGCCCGGGATCTCAGGTGCAAGTGCGCACCGGGCATTGGATGCCGCAGCCGGAGGCTCCTCGAGTGGCAAGGGCCAACAGCATCGCATCGGCACTTCCGAGCGTGCTGAGACGACCACAGCAGACGAGCCCGCTCATCAGACCCTGGTTCGGCATGGCCCGCGGCGCCGACGGCCGAACCCGGCTCACCTTTACCTGGGAGCCCAATCAGCGAATGAAGCCTGCGGCCAGCGCGCTGACAATGAGCGCGGTTGGCGCCGACGGCACCGTGCTGTTTCAGGGTCGCGTCGAGCCGATCAGGACGACGGGAACGATCGGCCCGCAAGCGAGCGCGGTTTTCGAGGCGCCCCCCGGACCCGTGCAGATTGATATGACGATCCGGGCGATCGACGGGCAGCAGATCGGATCCGACATGCGCGATATCGATCTGCCCGACCTGACCGGCCAGCGCACATTTTTCTCCACGCCTGAGGTATTGCGGACGCGGACCGCCCGAGAGTTCCGTCTCGTCAGCACCGATCTTCAGGCACCACCGGTCGTGTCGCGTGAGTTCAGCCGCTCCGAACGACTCCTGGTCCGAGTCCGCGCCTACGCTCCAGAAGCCGAACGCCCCATCGTGACCGGCCGGCTGCTCAGCCGACTCGGTCAACCCTTGCGCGATCTGACCCCTCTGCCGGGGGAGCCAGGCAACGGCGTCTTACAGTTCGACATTCCGTTGTCGTCGCTGGGCAACGGGGAGTACGGCATCGAGCTCGTGGCCGGGGGCTCGCCAACGCAGGCAAAAGAACTGATTCTGTTTCGAGTGACAAATTAAAAAGGACGCACTCAGAAGACAGAAGTCAGAAGACAGAACAGATGAATTCCGAATTCCCATTCTGACTTCTGAATTCTGTCTTCTGTCTTCTGACTTCGAGACTTCTAGTCCTTCGGAATCGTGATTTCGATTGTCCGGTCATTGCCACTGCTCGGGATGCTGGATGTTGACCCAGCGCCCGCCGCTTGTCGGTTGGGTCGAAGTACATCCCGGTAAACTCTGACCCCTGTGTGCCGTTCGAAGCCCAGCGTCCGATGCCTTCGCCAGGATCAGTCAGGTCTCCGTCCTTGTTCAGGTCCCTGGCGAACCAGATGTCGTTATCGACGCCACCGTTCCGGTCTTCGATAATGTAGATATTCCCGTCATGATCGATCGCAAGATTATCAGGGCTCGCAAACGCATTCCCCACCGCGAGGCCCGTGCGCAAGTCAACGGTGTTTCTGTTCGCAAACACTGAGATCGTGTTGTTCTTCAGATCGAGCCGGTAAACCTCGTTCGTCGTGGTTGTCGTCATGTAGAGATAATCAACGCCCTGCACCGTCTGGATCTGCATATCCTCCGGGCGCTGGTAATCGGTGCCCTTGAACGCTGCCAGGTCGGTGGTGTTGCGAGCATCGACCGAGGTGACGCCGTTCGAGTCCGTTATGCTCAAAGCACCAGTCAAAGGGGCGCCATTGACGTCGGTGAAAGGAACCCAGGTGTAGACGCCAGTCGCATTCGGCGTATTGCCGTTGCCGACTCGCAGGACGAAGGTCTGGCCAGCCGCGAAGTAATCGGCTTGCCCGCCTTTGACTTTCCCGAATAGCGCAGCCGACGTGTACTTGTAGACATTCCCGCCGTTCAGCTCATCGATGAAGTACATGTTGCCGAGGCTGTCGAACTGTATGCCCTCGTGCGAAGTCCGCGGAATGATGTTCTGATGCACGAAATCTGCGCCGATATTGCTCGTGTTGTTGAGCGGGTTCGTGATGCCCGGCGCATCGATAGGGTTTTTCAGCTCAAATAGCCGACCGTACGGAATTGGGTGTTCCTCATCGCCAAGGGTTGACCACTCTTCCTCACCCGTGATCAGCGTTCCCCAGGGCGTCCAGAAGCAGGCATCGAAACGAACTTCGGCATCTGGGGCCAAGCTCTGCCATATCGTGTTGGTTGTACCGGTCAGCAGGTCATGGCGCTGCACCCCCGACTGGTTGGATTCGAACACCGTGAACAGGTAACGGCCCTTGTGAGGCCCCGTCTCATTCACGGTGATCATGTCCCACACCCCGGAATTTGGTTTGTTAGCCGCTAGCTGCGTGAAGCGGGCCGCAATGGACAGCTGCTGAAAGACCGGATTGCCGAAGGTAATGGGCGTGGCTTCGCCCGCGCCATTGACCGGAATCGGACCAGCCGAGGTGGCAAGCGGCGTGAAATCCGAGAAGCGGGTTCCGTCAGCAACGAGCACAGTACCCAGCAAGGAGCAAGCCGCCAGCGGTCAAAAGCCTCATGCGATCAAATGACATTCTCATCACGACCACCTCCAGTCGGGGTTTCAAAGCTTCGCGCGCGGCATGCCGTGCCGCAGGCCCGGCGGTCGAGAACCGCCGAAGCGTGCGCGATCAGACACTCGACGTTTGGCTCGAACCTAACGAAGGATCTTTGTAGCGCGCGGAAATGGCGTTATGAATAACTTCGTGTGACGTTCGAGGAAATTCAGCGGGCGATCCGATCAGCGGCGAGATCGATGGCAGTGAGGAACTTGAGTCTTCATGTTGCCTGGCGTGTATTGCGGGTACTGAAGGTCGTTACTAGAAGCCAGAAGCCAGAAGCCCGAATGAATTGCGAATTCCCATTCTGTCTTCTGTCTTCTGACATGTATCTTTTTAAGTCCGAACACAACTATCGAATAGCAGGCAGCAATCGCCGTTTCCCTGAGCTACTCTCCGCCTTCCTGGCGCATTCCACTGTGGGGAGGTGACGGATGTGGAACCCGCTCAAGATGGCGATGGTCGCCGCATGTTGGACTCTGGCAAGCCTGGCCGTTGTTCCGGCTTCGGCACAGGAGCGTCCTCGGCCCGCTGTGGAGTTCTCGACCGGGTGGGCAGGATTCGTCGATGACGCGACCATTCATCATTCGGTGTTTGGCGGCGGCGCCCGCTTCTATGTCACACCGCGAGTGAGCATCGGCCCGGAACTCACTTACATGATCGGGCCCGATGACGACCGCGATCTCATGGTGACCGGTAACCTGATATTTGATTTTCTGAAACCTATTGGCGGCCGTCCGCGGCGCGTCACGCCATATGTGCTCGGCGGTGGAGGACTCTTCCAGCATCGCGACCGCTTCCGCACCGGCACATTCACATCGAATGAAGGTGCGTTCACCGTAGGCGGCGGCGTCCGCGCGTTTCTCACCGACAGAGTGTATGTGGCGCCCGAAGTGCGATTCGGGTGGGAGCTGCATTTCCGGGCGGGGGTGACGCTGGGAGTGACGTTTAGATAGGCTTTGGTCTACCGAAGGCTGATTAGTTGCGGAGCCTTCTCGAGCTCCGATCCTCGTCCCCGGTCCCCTGCCCCGCCACCACAATCTTGATCTGCTCGCCCGGCCGCGGCTGGTCGCTCGGGGCATAGCTGTTCATGATGGCGAGCGTGGCCGCGTTGACGTTGTCGCCGCCTTCCCGTTGGGCGATCGACTGCCACGTATCGCCCCGTCGGGCCGTATAGAGCCCGACGCGATTCGGCTCGATGTCCTCGGCTTCACCGCGGCTCAGCGCGCGAAACGATCGAACGCTTGCCCCAAGGTCCCGTTCGAGCTGCTCATAGAGTTGTGGCGGTGCAAACGCGGCAAGCAGGTATATCGTCCGCCCCTGTCGAACGTGGGCGGCGCGCATCGTGACCTTGCCAACCTGGCTGAGCGATCCCTCGTAGGTGCCGAGGTACGCATCGAGACCGTTGATCTGGGTGGTCCCCCCGGATACCTCACGCAAGCCAAGATTGCGTGTACTGCGCATGGCAATCTCTTCGATCGACCGCCCCTGCGCCATCGGGACGAGCTGCAACATGACGAAAGCGTTCTGGCCCGGCATCTTCCCAACGACCTGCTCCTTGCCGTTGACAATGTCCCAGCCCTTCGGGAACTCGAGCGCGAACCGCAGATCGGGATGGAGAAAGCTGTTGCCCCGCACGATCCCCTCGCGCGGATTTTCGCCAAAGACAATGCCGTCGATCCGACGCAGGTAGGCCTCGCGTTCCACGTTCCAGCCCTGCGGACTCTGCTTCGATGCTTTCAGCTCGGCGATGGTCTTTTGCATCTCCTCCACACGGTCGGCTGGGTTGGGATGCGTGGACAACCAGCTGGGAATACCGCGCCGATCCGCTTGTTCGTCGATCCGCGCGAGCGTGCCGAGAAATTCGGGCACCGCAGCCGGATCCCACATGTTGTCGGCTGCGTACTCCGCACCGAGTCGATCGGCCTGCAGCTCGTCATCTCGACCGTACTTCAGGAAGAGGATGCCCAAACCTGTCTGCGCAACATCGCCGAACGGGCGTACCTGCGGCACGAAGATCCCGCCAATGAGCAGACCCAGGCCCGCTCCCGCCGATCGCGTGTACGCCTGAGCGGCGTGGCGCGCGGTGACGTGGCCGATCTCATGTCCAAGCACGCCGGCCAGCTCTGCTTCGTCGTTGAGATACGCCATGATGCCGCGCGTCAGGTAGATATAGCCGCCCGGCAGCGCAAACGCGTTGACGGCAGCGGCATCGACGACGGCAAAGTGCCACGGCAGATTCGGCCGGTGCGAGCCACGCGCGAGGCGTTGCCCCACGTCGTTGACGTAATCCTGCAGCGCGCGATCTTCGTACAACCCCATCTCGCGCTGGACCTCGATATCGGCCTCGCGACCCAGTTGAATCTCCTGCGCTTCGCTCATCAGCGAAATTTCGCGTTTTCCTGTGGCTGGATTGGTGGCGCACGCGGCCAGCAGCAGGCAGCACACGGTCGGCAGCAGGCAGCGTTTTCTCGACATGGCGTGGCTCCCGTCGTACGCGTGAGAGGACGATCCGAACAACTGCATCCTCACTACGCAACTCCTATGCCACGCAAGACTCGCGCGGTAGGGTCGTTTCAGGCCGGATTTCGGCTGTTTGAGCAGGTCGGTCGACATGCACTGTCGTGTTCGGCGTCCCCGCGCGCCCCTGCCGACGCTTCACCGCGTGGCGGGTTGGCGAACCGAATCCAGCAGGCGTGTCAGCTCATCCCGGGAAAACCATCGCCCGTGCACCATCACGCCGGTCAGTTTCCCGACGTTCGTGACATCTTCGAGCGGGTTCGCCTCGAGGAGTAGCAGGTCGGCTCGCTGTCCCGTCTCGACGCTCCCGCGCCCGTCGAGCTGATCCGCGAACCGTGCCGCATCGCGTGTCGATGTGGCCAGGGCAGCCCATGGCGTCAATCCGGCCTCCACGAGGTTCTTCAGTTCTTCCCGCAGCGCAAAGCCAGGCACCACGAAGGGATTTGGTGTGTCGGAACCGGCGAGCAGCTGCGCGCCCGACTCGTGAAGCGCGCGCACGAGCATGAGTCGATTCTGCCGGCCGAGCGCCACACGGCGCCAATCTTCGTCATCCATCCGCGCGGTGACGCGCCGGTTCAGTTCTTCCCACATCGCGCGCATCTCCGCGGGCATGTACGAGACTTCCGGCGCCGCCAGCCACTGATGCATCAGATCCGGAGGCGCGAGCGCTTTGTCGGCCTGCACCAGCGTGGGAACCGTCCACGCGCCCTGTCGCGCCTGTTCCTTGCCGAGAAGATCCGCTTTCGCGCGGTCAGCGGGCATACCAAGGAAGCGCTTGAACCATGCGTCGCGGCTTCTGAACGGAGAGTCGTCGCGTTCCACGGCATCTGCGTAGTCACCGAGATGTTCGATGCTGGCCTGGCCGGAGATGGCGCGCTTCAGACCCACGGCGCGTGGCACGTGGCCGGCCACCGGCATGTCATTTTCCCACGCGGTGGCAAGCACGGCTTCATAGGCTTCGGCCGAGAGATTCGTATAGACCTTGATGAAATCGTACCCGGCAGCCTTTTGAGCGATCACGGCCGCTCGTGCTTCTGCGGCATTTCGGACGACCATGTTGTCCGTTCGAAGCGGGGGATCACCGTCGAGCAGCGGGCCCGCCGTGTAGATGAGAGGCCCGAGCAGCGTGCCTTCCTCGATCTGTTTTTTCCACTCGAGGATTCGGGGCCGCCCGTCCATGTTTCGAACGGTCGTGACACCGTTCGCGAGGAACAGCTTGAGGATGGATGGATCCTCGAAGTATTCGAGGTGCACGTGCATGTCCGCGAGGCCCGGCATCAGGTACTTTCCGGTGCCGTCAATCCGCACGGCATCAACCGGCACCATGACTTCGCCTCGGGGACCCACGGCCTGGATTTGTCCGTCCCGAATGACCACGGTCTGATCCGGCATTGATTCGGCCGACCGGGTCATCCCGACGACGGTGACACCAACAAATGCGGACGCTGGTGCCGTCGAAGTCTCGGTGGTGAGAGCACCGCCTGAGGTCGCGCAGCCCGTGAGGCCGAGCAGGCCGAAGACCAGCATGCGTTCGAGCATTCGTCCTGCCTTCGTGATGCACGGGCCCGACACCGCAACGTTCATGCTGTCCTTTGTATCGTCCAAAACCGTGTTCGCCTCTCCCTCCTAACCCCTCCCAACCCCTCCTAACACCTCCTTCACACTTGTGGCCGCGGCGACACCCGCACCTGGGGACATCGCAAATCCGCGATCGCGCAACACCTGCTCGAGGGCTCCTAGAAACAGCAGGACGAGCGACGCGGACGAGCTCGATCCCATCAGGCCAACTCGCCAGATCTTGCCGGCGAGCGGGCCCAGGCCGGCGCCAATCTCGATGTTGAACTGCTCGAGCAACTGCTTTCGAACTGCGGCTTCGTCGATGCCCGAGGGAACTCGAACCGCGTTCAATGTCCACAACCGTTCGCTCGCCGGTGGCAGCAGCGACAGTCCCATGGCCTCGAGCCCGCGTGCGAGCGCGTGATGGTTTCGCTCGTGTCGTGCCCAGCGCGCGTCGAGCCCTTCTTCTTCAATGGCCATCAACGCCTCTCGGAGCGCGTAGACCATGGTTGAAGAAAGCGTGTGATGGTATTTCCGCCGCAACCAGTAATCTTCGAGCAGTGCGAGGTCGAGATAGAAGCTGCGACAGGCGACGCGTTTCGCTTGCGCGGCGGGCGTCCACGCGATGGGTGACATTCCCGACGGTGCGCCAATGCATTTCTGCGTGCAGCTGTAGACGGCGTCGAGCCGCCACCCCGCGACGTCGAGCGGGTGACCGCCAAACGACGTGACCGCATCGACGAGCACGAGCGCGCCGTGCTCGTGCGCCACCTCCGAGATGTCCTTGATTGGATTGAGCACGCCGGTGGACGTCTCGCCGTGCACACATGCGACGACATCTGCGCCGTTGGCGCGAAGCGTTGCACGCACAGCCTGCGGATCGGCGGCGCGGCCCCACTCGGCCTCCACGCGCGTGACCCCCGCACCAGAGCGCCGGCAGATCTCCACCAGCCGCTCGCCAAAATATCCCGTCACCACGACCAGCACACGCGTTCCCTCGCCGACGAGGTTGGAGATCGTGGCTTTCCATCCCCGAGGTCCCGGTACCGGAAATGGCAATCGTCAGCGAGCCTTCCGGCGCTCGAAACACACGCGCGAGCCTCGCTCGCACCTCGTCGAGCAGGGCGACGCAGTCGGGATCGAGATGGCTGAGCACCGGCGCGGCCATCGCGCGCATCACCCGCGGCGCAATCAGGCTCGGACCAGGACCAAGAAGGATGCGTTCGGTCGCGGGCAATGAGGTCATAGTTTTGCTGGATGCTGAGAGCTCTTTGACCACGGAGGCCACAGAGTATTTTGCTTGGTTTTCTCTGCGTCCTCCGCGTCCTCTGTGGCCCCTGTGTTGAATCGGGTTTTGACAGGTTCAAAAAGTGGCAATGGGGTTGAGTGGCGAGCCGGTTCCGCCGCGGATGGGCAACGGTGCCGCCGTCAGGAGAAACTCCCACCGTTTGCGCGAGCTGGCCGCGTCGGCCAGCGCTTCCAGATCGCAGTTGTCGAACAGGTGGACACCCAGATAGAGCAGCGCAAAATCGTGGATGGCGCCGCGAAGCGGCGAAGGCGACACATACTGTGGGTGATCGCTGCCCAGAAGCGCCACGTCGCGTTCCTTGAGCCACGGAATCACCGACGGATCGAGACCGGCGGATCGGCCCCCTTCGGCCCGACCACGTAACCATGGGCCGAGCGCCTTGCGGCGTGCCCACACGCCGGTGCGCACGAACACGGCGTCGCCGGCCGACACCTTCACGCCTGCCTGCTTTTCCCAGGCCACGAGGTCCTCGACGTAAATGGGGGTTCCGGGCTCGAGGTACGGCACGCCTTTGAGTCGCGGAATGTCGATGAGAATGCCGCGCGTGAAGATCCCGCTCTTGACGTTGTGGATGGAGTTCTTCGAATGCCCCTGCTTGGTGACCTCGTCTTTGTCCGGCGTATACCCGTTGTAGAACACGCCGTTGTCGTTGATGTGCGCCAGCGAATCGAGATGCGTGTGGGCGATGCCGTGGTAAGCAACACCAAAGCGGTCGGACCCAATGCCGAGCATGGTGTGCTCGTACGGCGTGGGATTGTCGACCGCTTTGACCGTGTCGGCGTCTCCTGCCAGCGAGACCGAAAAGCCTTCCTTCACCAGCGCGGCCGCCTGCCGCCGCTTGGCAGGCGTGATGAGGTTCAGCGCGCCAATCTGGTCGTCCTTGCCCCACCGTCCCCAGTTCGACAGCTCTTTCTTCCAGCGCTCGTATTGCTCCGGCGAAACCTCCCGATTCTTCCCATCCGTCTGCGCGCGGAGATGGGAGGGAGCAAACGACACCATCGTGACGGTGATCAAGCCGAGGACGATGCGACCTAGCGTTTTCATGGCATCTCCAAGAGAAAACGGACCACCACAGAGGCCACAGAGCACACGGAGAATTAACCAAACCTACTCTGTGACCTCTGTGATCTCCGTGGTAGAAGCCTCTTTTTTGGAGCCCAACGTCAGTCTGTTTTATTCGCCGTTGCAATCCGATCGAGCCGTGCCTGAATGTCCTTTTGGGACAGCCATCGGCCTCGTGCCATGACGCCGGATCGGCGCGTAATGTTCGTCAGGTTCTGCAGCGGGTTGGCATCGACGAGGACGAGGTCCGCACGCTTCCCAACCTCGATGGTTCCAAAAGCCTCATTGGTTGGTACGAGCGCATCTCGATATGTGAAATAGGCACCGACGTCCTGGGTTCCCGACTTCAATACGGCATAGGGCGACATACCGGCCGCTGTCATCCGCGTCATCTCACGCTCGATTGAAAATCCCGGCACGCTGAACTGCTGCGGCGCGTCGGTCCCGAGCAGGATTCGGACGCCCCCTTCGTGAAGCGCTCGCAGAATCCGCATGCGGTTCTCGATGACCTGCCTGGCCGTGGCCGGATTGAATTGCGGGTTGGACACCCGAGTCTGCACTGCCTTGGTCCACTGCTGCACCTGCTGCACAGGCATGTACTTCAGCTCTGGATATCCGCTGAGCGTCTTTTCATCGAGCGTCCCCTGCAGCGTTTCCCACACGGCCATCGTCGGCACGACCCACGCGCCCGCATCGCGCACCCGGCGTACGATCTCCCGCACCTTGGCATCGTCCACAGGTCGGGTAGTGCCGTCGAGGTATTCGAGGAAGCCGTCGATGTGATCGAATGTCTGCTGCCCCATTTCGACGGCATGGAGCAGTCCAACATCAGCGGGCACGTGGCCGGCGAATGGGATGCCCACTTCTTTTGCCGTACGGGCCATGGCGTCGTACGTCGCCACGCTGAGGCCACCCTGAACTTTGAGGAGATCCCACCCCTGGGATTTCTGCTCACGGACCATCTGGATCGCTTGCTCAGGCGTCTTGACCGTGTTGCCGTTGAAGCTCGGGCCGGCGAGATACAACGTGGGGCCGACGAGCTCGCCCTTCACAATTCGGTCGCGAAGGGCAAGCTGGCCGGATGCTCCCTGCATTCCGCGAACCGTCGTTACGCCGTTGGCGACATAGAGAAACAGCACGTCCTCGATGTATTGCGCTGGCTGGTTGGGAGGCGGGATGTGCCCGTGCATCTCCGCCAGACCCGGCATGAGATATTTGTTCTGCCCGTCGACACGGACGGCGCCCGCCGGAACCTGCGTTGACGCCGTGGGACCCACGGCGGTGATTCGTCCATCCTGCACGACCACGGTCTGGCCGCCCAGCACGCGATCCCGATCCATGGGGACGACGTTGACGTTGACGAAGGCGACCACGGGATCGGCCGCGCGGACATTCGGGAAGACGAGTGCGGTAAGGATGAGAAGAAGGGCGAGTCGGAATTTCATAACAGCTCCTCTCGCGGGGCCTGAAGGCCCCGCGCTACGTACTTACCAAAGGCCCCGCGCTACGGTTGCGTTTTGGCTTCGGCGTCGACGTCTTTTTCCCACTCAAGGATCCGTCGGCGCAGGTCGGCGACCAGATCGGGACGTGTCATCGCAAGATCATTCCGTTCCCCGATGTCTTTGGACAGCTCGAACAGCAGGAGATCGTCGCCGTCGATCAGCAGTTTCCAGTTGCCGCGACGCACGGCGCGCTGGAGACGGCCCGGCGCTGCCGCATTTCGCCAGAAGAGCGTCCGCTCAACGGTCGGCCCGGGCCCGCCGAGCGACGGCAGCAAATCGATCCCTTCCAGCCGCGCCTCGCCAGGGACACGAGTTCCGGTTGCCGACAGGATCGACGCGGTGAGGTCCATGGTCATGCCCACCTGGGAGCTTGTCTTCCCCGCCGGCAGCTTGCCCGGCCAACGAAGGATTGCAGGCACGCGGATGCCACCTTCCCAGAGCGTGTCCTTGCGGTGAAAGAGCGGAGCGTTGCGCGACAACCACTCGCCGCCATTGTCGTTGGTGAAGATCACGAGGGTGTTTGCCGCGAGCCCACGCGCTTCGAGTGTCTTGAGGATGTCTCCGACACCGCGATCCGCGCGCTCGAGCATGGCCACATAGTCCTGGCGGGTTGCGGGAGTCTCGTCGGCCGGTCCCTGAAACGCGGCGTTGTTGGCGGCGACTGAATAATGATCCGGCCGCTGAAACGGCCAGTGCGCGGCGTTGTATGCGACCTCGAGAAAAAACGGCCGGTTGGCATTCTGCTCGATGAACCGGACAGACCGTGCGGTGATGAGATCGGTCATATAACCCGATTCCTGCACGGGAGTCGTGTTTTCGAAAAGGTCTGGCTGCCCGTCGCCGGCGGTGTGCGTGTAAAAGTCGATGAGGCCACCGAGAAATCCGAAGAAATAGTCGAACCCGTGTGCGTTGGGCGCGTACTCGGTCTTCCAGCCGAGGTGCCACTTGCCGATGAGCGCAGTGGTGTAGCCGTTGGTCTTGAGGAGCTGTGGCAACGAACGTCCGGTGACCTTCAGGCCCTGGTCGCGGTCACGTGCTCCACCCAGCGGACGCTCCATGCGAACCCGCTGCTGGTAGCGTCCCGTGACGAGGCCGGCCCGCGTCGGCGTGCAGACGGGAGCGTTCGCGTAGAAGTCGGTGAGCCGCACGCCTTCTTTCGCGAGACGATCGATGTTGGGTGTCTTGATGTCGGGAGCGCCGTAGCTCCCAATGTCGCCGTAACCCACGTCGTCTGTGATGATCAGCACGACGTTGGGTCCCTTGGCCGCAGGTGGCTGGGCGGCGCCACTTGCCGCCGCAAGCATGAACGTGATCGTAAGAGCGATACGACGCATTGGGTTTCTCCGCGGGCCAGCGTAGCATATTGTCAACCGGCCACCGCTGACTGCCAACTGCCGAATGACCACCCCTGACCGCATCGCCCACTACCGGATTCTCGAGAAGCTTGGCGAAGGGGGCATGGGTGTCGTCTATGTGGCCGAGGACGAGCGGCTCGGGCGCCGGGTCGCTCTCAAGTTGATCCGGCCAGACCCGACCGAACCGAATGCCGGAGCGCGACTGATACGTGAAGCACGCGTGGCGGCCAGCGTGTCCCATCCTTCCATATGCCAGGTGTTCGACCTTGGCGAATGGGAGCGCCAGCCGTTCCTGGTGATGGAACTCGTGGAAGGCGAGACGCTCGCCACGCGAGTCTCCCGCGGCCCAATCCTGGCGCTCGAAGCCTTGCGCATCGCGGTTTCCATTGCCGAAGCGCTCTCGGCCATTCACGCCCAGGGCATTGCACATCGCGATCTCAAGCCGACCAACGTGTTCGTCACACCGACGGGCGTCAAGGTCCTGGACTTCGGACTGGCACGCCCACTCCACTCCCGCAACGACAGAACGATGACCCTCGTGACCCAGGCGGGGATGATCGTCGGCACGCCTCAATATGCAGCCCCGGAACAGCTCTCCGGGGATGACTTCGATGCCCGAGCCGATCTGTTTTCCATGGGCGTCATCCTGTACGAAATGCTCGCCGGCAAGCCGCCATTCGCCGGAGCCACCCTCGCCGCCCTGGTGCATGCCGTGATGTACGACACGCCGCCGGTGCTCACCGGATCCGCTGCCATCGCGGCGGTCGATCGCGTCGTGCATCGCGCGCTGGCGAAAACGCCTGCGGAGCGCTACCAGACGGCTGACTCGCTTGCCGCCGATCTCAGGGGGGTCATGGGACTCGTGGACAACGACCGGGTTGCGGAGGCGCGGCCGATTACACGACTCGCCGTCCTTCCCTTCCGGCTGTTGAAGCCAGATCCCGAGATCGACTATCTCGGACTGAGTCTGGCAGATGCGATCGTGAGCTCGCTCTCCGGATTTGAATCGCTGGTCGTGCGTTCGACGCTCAAGTCCGCGCGGTATGTGGGTGTTCCGGATCTCAACCTCATCGCCAGCGACCTGGCCGTGGACATGGTGTTGACGGGATCGCTGCTGCGATCGAACGACCGGCTCCGCGTCAGCGCCGAGCTCGTGTCGGTGCCCGCGGGTGACACGTTCTGGGCCCAGACGACGCAGGTTGCGAGCGATGCGGTGTTCGATCTGCACGACGAACTCGCTCAGCGGGTCGTGATGTCGCTGCCGCTCCTTGCTCGTGACCGCGAGCGGAAGCCCAGTATCGGCTCGGCCAGCGCCAAGGGCTTCGACCTCTACCTACGGGGGATGCAGCTTCGGATGGAGACGAGCACCTGGCCCAGGGCCCGAGATCTGTTCGAGCAGTGCCTGGCGCTCGATCCGGCGTTCGCGCCCGCGTGGGCCGAGCGCGGCCGCCTCGATCGGGTGTTGGGCAAGTACAAGGACCTGGCGGGACGCGCACGAGGGGAGGCGGCACTCCAGCGCGCGCTCGAGCTCGATCCGGACAACGGAGCTGCACACCACTACTACGCGCAGCTCGAAATCGATCTCGGCCGCGTCGATTCGGCGCTGACGCGGTTGCTCAATAGGGCGCGACAACGCCGGGCCGAGCCTCAGGTCTACGCCGCCCTCGTGCACGCGTGTCGGTACGCCGGGCTGCTCGTTGAGTCGGTGGCAGCCGATCGTCAGGCTCGTCGGCTCGACCCCACCGTGTCCACGAGCGTTCTGCACACCTATTACATGCAAGGAGACTACGAGCGGACCCTCGACCAGGTGTCTCACAGCAGTGACCCCATCGAAGCGCGTGCGCTTGGAGCGATGGGGCGCGAGGCGGAAGCCATCAGCGCCGCGCGCCGCGAGGAAGAACGGTACGCCGCCGTCCCTCTCCTGCGTAGCTTCTGCACAGGCATGCGTGCGGCAATGGAGGGCCGGGCCGAGGAAGCCCTCGCGGCGATGAATCAGATCGACACATTTTCGTTCAGCGACGGCGAGGGTCTTTTTTACGAAGCCGAGGTTTACGCCAGGCTTGGCCTGCTCGACCGGGCACACCGAACGCTGGAAAGGGCTGTCGAAGGTGGCTTTCTATGCACTCTTGCGTTCGAGAGCGACCCATATCTGGCGCCCTTGCGGCAAACCCCTGGATGGCCGGCGTTGATCGAGCGCGTCAGATCGAAACAAGCGATCCTGGCTGAATCGTTCATCCGGGCCGGCGGACGAACGCTCCTCGGTACATAGGGATGCGTGATGAAAAGGATCCTCGAACCCGAGCTGATGGACGATGAGCATCAGTCACTCGCCTATGCGAGAGCCGACTTCTCCGTCTCGAATCAATGGTTCGTGGATCGGCTGCAAGCCGACTTCGCCGACTATCTAGGGCGGGTCGTCGATATCGGCTGCGGGCCTGCCGACGTGCTCATCCGACTTGCGCGAACGAATCCCAGGGTACAAATTACCGCCATTGACGGCTCAGCACCTATGATCCGGCTCGCGCAACAAGCGGTCCGCGCAGCCAGACTCGAACGACAAATCAAGTTGATGCAGGGACACATCCCCGGTCTGCCGCTCGAAGAACGCAGTTACGATGCCGTCCTCTCGAAGGACATGCTGCATCATCTGCCAGACCCGTCCGCACTCTGGAACGAAGCCAAACGCTTGGGCAGGTCGGGCGCCCTCGTCTACGTCATGGATCTCTGCCGGCCGGACACGCCCGACGCCGCCAGGCGCATCGTGGAAGAGACCGCCGCCGGAGAGAATCCGGTCCTCAAGCGCGATTTCTACAATTCCCTGTGCGCGGCGTTCACGGTGGAAGAGATCGAGAAGCAGCTCCGACGCGCCGGGCACACGTTCGATGTCACGCAAGTGAGCGAGCGTCACTTGTTGATTCAAGGCATGCTGTCGGCTCCAGGAATTTCCTGAAGATCCGATCTATCACAGAGGACGCAGAGGTCGCAGAGGACACAGAGAAGACAACTCATGTGCTCTGTGAGCGCGGTGACCCCACGGGTGATGCCTTCGTACCGACCGGACAGCGATTAACCCAAGGGTGCGTGTTCGAGGCCAGACTCTCGTCCGACGGGTGGTTCCTTCACGCGGATCGTGCCTACAGCGTTGGTCCTCGTAGGAGGCCGTGGCACCGGCATTGCCATTGCTGCAGCTTCGTGCGGATCGTCATCGCCGGGCGCTGCTTGATAGTGCGCCTCCGCGATGGCGGCAAGCCTGTCCGCCTTTGCTATCCGTCCGCGCTGCCGGTGATAGTGGGACAGTTCCGAATATCGATCATAGAAAAAGAGATGGGAGTCGAGCAGCTCGCCATTCCGGCCCAACAGCCACACGAGGACTTTCGTTGAAAAGATGTCGACCAACTGGCGGACGTGGCTGAACGCGGCGTTCATTGATTGAATGATTATCCTACGACAGGTCGCCGACTCGATCCTCGCGATTTGACCAGTCCATGTTGGTCATGTAAGATGGTCATCATGTCGGAACGCAAGAAGAGTGAGTTCAATGTCGCGGAAGCGAAGGCCCAATTCTCCAGCCTGGTGCGGAAGGCCATGGCGGGAGAAGACGTCATTATCAAGAAGGACAATAAGCCGCTCGTCCGGCTTGTCGCCCTCGAGGAATCGAAGCGCACGCGTCAACCGGGTTCTGCGAAGGGGCGCATCCGGATTGCACCGGGCTTCGACAAGACCCCACCGGACTTCAAGGACTACATGTAGTGCGACTCCTGCTCGACACCCACACGTTTCTCTGGTGGGTCGCCGACGCGCCGCAGATTCCTGCCAGGGCCCGACAAGCGATCGCACAGCCTCGGAACGAATGCCTGGTGAGCCTTGCTAGCTGCTGGGAGCTCGCCATCAAGCTCAGCCTCGGCAAGATTGAGATCTCAGGAACGCTCGAGCGGTTCATTCCCAGTCAGCTCAGCGCGAACGGCTTTCGAGAAATGCCGATCGAGATTCGACACGCCGCAAGGGTCGCCCGGTTGCCCTTTCACCACCGCGATCCGTTCGATCGCCTGCTGGTCGCGCAGGCGCTCGAAGAGGATCTGACGATCGTCTCCGCAGATCCGGTGTTTCGACGGTATGGTGTCAATCGGATCTGGTAAAGGCTTTCAGTCCGCCAAAATCTTCAATAAATCACAAATCAGCAATCACCATTCGCCAACGATTCACCAATCACGCCTCGTCAAATCAAAAATCTCCCTGCCTGTAAGGTCCTGCACTACACTGGGGCCGAAAACCCATGACTTCTATCAGTCCCCACAAGAGTGAACCGACTCTTCCCGATCGCCGTGCGTTCCTGACTGCGTCCCTTGCCGTTTTGGCAACAAGCGCGGCCGCGGCTCAAGCACCGGCCGGACAACCTCAGATTTCCTCAACCCCGACGCCGCGCGACTGGGCGAGACCCGAGCCGATTCAATATCCAGATCCCGACATCGTCGCCCTCGATCCCCGGTTTCGCAAGTACATCATCTTCAATACGGTCATCAAGCGATTGCACATCGGCACGCTCTGGGCCGAAGGGCCGGCGTGGAACGGCGTCGGCCGATATCTCGTCTGGAGCGACATCCCAAATAACGTCCAAATGCGGTGGATCGAAGACGATGCACGTGTGACGATGTTCAGGAACCCGGCGGGGTACAGCAACGGGAACACGTTTGACTACGAGGGGCGTCAACTCTCCTGTGAGCATGGCGGCCGGCGGGTCGTGCGCTACGAGCCAAGCGGAACGGTCACGACCATTGCCGAACGGTTCGATGGCAAGCGCCTCAATTCACCGAACGATGCGGTCGTGCACCCCGATGGAAGCATCTGGTTTACCGATCCGTTCTACGGCATCCGAGGAAACTACGAAGGGTTCAAGGCCGAGCAGGAGTCGAAAGAATCCGTGTACCGCGTGGACGGAAAAACCGGGAAAATCGACAAGGTGACCGACGAGGTCGGTCAGCCCAACGGTCTGTGCTTTTCACCGGACTACCGCAAGCTCTACGTTGCCGATACAGGAATGCCGCGCGACATCAAGGTCTGGGACGTCAACGAAACTTCGCTTCGCAACGGCAAACAGTTCGCTACCCTCGACATTCCGGGAACCGGCATGCCGTCAGCAGCCGACGGCATGCGATGTGATGCGGACGGCAACATCTGGGCTGGCGCGCGGCCTGGCGTGCAAGTTCTTGCACCGACCGGTGAGCGGATTGGCATGATCAGACTGCCCGAAACGTGCGCAAATGTCTGCTTTGGCGGTCCGCGACGGAACCGGTTGTTCATGACCGCCAGCCAGTCGTTGTATGCGGTGTACGTGGAAACGGTGGGGGCACATATCGCGTGAAAAACCGGCGGGCCTTGAAAGGCCCGCCCTACGTACTGAAACGCTCAAAACGTCAACGCTGAGGACGCCGAGGACGCGAAGGTCGCAGAGAAATTCCGATGTTATCTTCTGCGCTCTCAGCGGCCCCTGCGACCTCTGCGTTAAAAGATTTGTGAGGTCCACGATGAAGCGTTCCAAAGGATCCAGCCGGCGGCAAGTACTTCGGATTGGCGCGGCTGCGGTGACTGGCGGGATACTGGCGCGGCCTGACAACGCGCTTGGTCTGGAAACGCCCGGGAAGCTGGGAATCCCGCTCGGTCCCTACGGGGAACGGTCGCCGTACAAAAGTCGGTCCGCTGGCGGCGCGACTCGAAGACGCCGGAGACGGGGTCGAGCTTCACGCCGCTTCAGGATTCTGTGGGAACGCTCACGCCGTCGGCGCTTCACTACGAGCGTCATCATGCAGGAATCCCGACAATCGATCCGGCCACGCATCGGCTCGTGATTCACGGAATGGTGGACCGGCCGCTTTCCCTGTCGATGGCCGACATCAAGCGCCTGCCCTCCATGAGC
>CAWBPA010000009.1:0-46499 GCA_963790545.1 Vicinamibacterales bacterium | reverse complement strand
CGCCACCTCCGCACGGCAACTTCCTGACGCCCCCGTCGGTTCATCGAGGGCCGTACCAGGTACAGCGTCCCGGGCCACGATGGCGATTACGTGCCGCAGAACGAAGCGCCAACGCACAGTCACGCTAAGGCGTAGCACACACATACCATGCTGATTCCGTATACCGTTGAAGCCCGTCCGGATACCGGGCTGCCAAATCCGAAGCTGGGCATCTGGCTCTTCCTCGCGTCCGAAGTCATGCTGTTTGGCGCGCTCTTCTCCTCCTACATTCTGCTGCGCGTGTCCGCCCCTCAGTGGCCGCGTGGGGCCGAAGAGCTGAGCGGCCCGCTGGCCACGCTCAACACCGTCGTGCTTATCACCTCCTCGGTCACGATGGTCATGGCGTGGGCCCAGCTGAAGATGCACAACCTGGCGCGGGGACGCCTGTATTTGTGGGCGACCATGGCGCTGGCGCTGACCTTCATGGTCGTGAAGTTCTTCGAGTACGACACCACTTCGCCCTGGGCGAGTACCCAGCGAAAGCACGTTTCTGTCGATTTACTACACGCTCACGGGCCTGCACGGGCTCCACGTGCTCGGAGGGATTATCGTCATTGCCTATCTTGCAGGTCCTGGCGCCGCGATGTGGCGAACGGCAGGGGAGCAGTATACGAACCGGGTCGAGGTGACGGGACTCTACTGGCACTTCGTCGATCTCGTGTGGATTTTCCTGTTTCCTGTGTTGTACTTGCTCTAGACGCGCACGCCAGCCGCGCACGCTCAAGCGTGCGCGCTACAGGCGACGACCGATATCTGTAGCGCGGGGGCTTTAGCCCCCGCGATTGAACGTCCCGGAGGAACTGAATGAGCGCGGGCCACGAAGACATTCGCCACCACGTCAAGACCTACATCAGCGTGTTCGTGGCGCTGATGGTCCTGACGATCATCACGGTTGCCATCTCCTACCTTCACCTGGCTGTTGCGCTGGCCATCGCTGTGGCGCTGATTGTCGCAACGATCAAGGGCTCGATGGTTGCCGCGTACTTCATGCACCTGAAGTCGGAAAGGCCGGCGATCTTCTGGATTCTGCTGTTGACGGTCATCTTCTGGGTGCACCTCATGTTCATCCCGGTCCTGATGTACCTGGATCACTTCGGGACCGACACCGTGGTGCGGTGATGTCTCTCAAGACCTTTCACGTGGTGTTCATCACGGCGTCGATCGTCCTCGCGTCGTGGTTCGGGGTCTGGGCCATCTCGTCCGACGGGTGGCCGTACGTTGTCACCGGCCTGGTCTCGCTTCTCTGTGCCGCAGGACTCGTGGTGTACGAAGTGGGTTTTCTCAGGAAGTGCCGCGAGATCGGCCTGAGCTGATACGCATGCTGCCGAACGCTGTCAGATACGTTGTCGCTGGAATCGCTGCCTTCGTCGCGCTGGCACCGGAATCTCTGCTGGCGTGCCCCGTGTGCTTTGGCAAGCTCGATGGGCCGTTGGCAGACGGCGCCAATAAGGCAGTGCTGGCGCTGCTGGGGATCACGATTTCTGTCCTGGCGGCGTTTGCGACGTTTTTCATCTATCTGGTGAGACGCGCTCGGATGTTCGAGACGGCTGCCGACACGGTGCCCGACACGAGCGGCGCTCGGAGCGTCAATCGAAACGACATCATGGAGGGAACGGCGTAATGCTGGAGTTGCTGGGGCTTCCGGAACAAGCATCCGCGCACGCTGCGGAAATCGATCGCATGATCGTGCTCGTCCACTGGCTGATGGCGGTGCTGTTCGTAGGCTGGGGCGCGTTCTTCATTTACACGCTAATCAGGTTCCGCGCCTCACGGCAACCTCGGGCCGAGTACGGCGGCGTGAAGAGTCACTTTTCGACCTATGTCGAGGTGGGTGTCGCGCTGGTCGAAGCCATCCTCCTGGTCGGCTTTGCGATACCGGCCTGGGCGAACCGAGTCGATGACATCCCGAACGAAAGCGATGCGGTCGTCGTCCGCGTCATTGCCGAGCAGTTTGCCTGGAACGCGCACTATGCCGGCGCCGACGGCGTGTTTGGCCGCACGGATATCAAACTCGTGGCTGCCGAAAATCCCATCGGACTGGACCGCACCGATGCCGCGGCCAAGGACGACATTACGACGATCAACCAGTTGAACCTGCCCGTCAACCGCCCGATCCTGATTCACTTGTCGAGCAAGGACGTCATTCACAGCTTCAGCCTCAACCAGATGCGCGTGAAGCAGGATGCGATTCCCGGGGTGACGTTCCCCGTGTGGTTTACGCCAACGAAAACGGGCGACTGGGAAATCAATTGCTCGCAGCTCTGTGGATTGGGGCACTATCGGATGCGCGGCTTTTACTCGATTAAAACGCAGCAGGATTACGACACCTGGTTGAAGGAAGAAGCCGCAGCGCTCCAGGCCACGCGCTGACGGCGGTTTGATGGCGTCGCGCGGGTCTTTCAAGGGCCGCGACTGCGCTGCCTCGGGTTCATCCACGCGGACCCTAAGGTCCGCGCTACTTCGGATTCACCTTGAACAGATACTCGTCTCCGGCGTGCAGCAGAAGCGTGAAGTCGTCCGTCACGCGCGCGCCGGTCACGGCGGTCTTGTCCGCGCCCGCATGCACGACCACGTAGCTGACGTCGAGCGATCGAAGAAGGTCGGCTGACTCCGGTGAGGGAAACGTCTCGATCTGCCGGATTCGTTCCGCGAAGCCGGCCGGCGTCGCGCGCGCGTAGCCGTTGACGATCGGCTTCCAGTGTGCCGTGGAGAAGTACAGATAGTCGGCTTCGCGATACCACTCGGCCGTCTGGAGATAGTCCGGAAGCGACACGACGGCTCCAGGGGGAAGCGTGGCCAGGTAACGGTACACGGGCGGTATGGGCAGCGGGCTCGGACGCCCTCCCGGAAAATCCACGACAAAGTACTCGCCGAGAAGAATTGGGACGACGAGTATGGTGGCCAGCCGTGCCCTCGTTCCCAGCCGTCGGCGAAGATCCCAGGCTCCGACACCGGCCAGCACGGCAACGGCCAGCATCAGCAACAGCGCGAACCTGGCGGGAACACGGAAGAGCGTCATCCCCGGGAGCCTGGCGAACACGCCGAAAGGCGTCCATCCCCAGTTTTGGGGGTCGGCGGGGCCCAGGGAAAGCGCGAACGACACAAGCGCGAGGGCTACGCTGAATCGCACAAGACCAAACGCCGTGACACGCTCCCGAATGGCGCACACCAGCCCAACGCCGGCCAGCGCCAGCGTGACATATCCGACATACAAAGTGCGCTCACCCCAAATCCAGCGGGGCGCCGTGCTGCCCAAGTCCCGGAGCACCTGGCCGAGCCACGTATTCTCGGGTGGAACAAGGTAGGCGGCGAGGTCGGCAGACCCGAGGCTGGCTTCGGTTGGGTTGCCGCCGCTCAGTTCTCCGTACCGATCCACGAACGGTGATAGGAGCACGGCGCCAAGCACGAGTGCCGCGCCAAGATGAGCAAGCGGCGCGCGCGGTGAACCAATTCCCGCGACTCGGCCCGTCGCAACGTATCGCTCGACGGTCAGCCAGACCAGCCACAGCGCATCGGCCACGAGGATCATGACGGCGAGATACCAGGAAGCCAGCGCCTGCAGCAGCACACATACCAACAGCGCTCCCATGCGTCCCCAGGTCGGTCGGGCAAACCATCGATCCAGGAGTACCAGAGACAACGGAATCCAGAATGACCAGATGATCTGGAGGTGTGCGTGCCCCTGCTGCATCTTGAAAAAGCAGAAGGCATACACGAGACCGGCACCCACCGCGGCCGCGTGATCGCGCAGGACTCTCCACACCAGGAAATGGGCGCCGAGCGCACTCAAGAGAAACGACAGCAACCACACGAGGTTGTAGGCCAACACCGGGTTCCTAGAGACGGCATAGATAGGTAGCGTGAAGAGACCGATGCCGAACAGGTGCTCGGTGAGAGCCAGGGCATTCCGTTCGGGATGAAAGATGTTCGCGTCGAACAGCGAAGGCACCCCGTCGAGCAAGACGTGGTTGTTCCATCCGAGAATCCAGATGACCAGCCGGGGATCGCCACCGAAGCTCGCCGAATGCAGACGGCGAAAATCGATCAGCGGGTGGAGCATGATGCCGCAGGCGAGCAGGTAGAGCAGAACGACCGCGATCCAGGAGGCCTGGTCGCGACGCGCGAATGGCATGGGGGGCCATGCTGCCCTCACGCCCGTCACGTGTCAACGGTCGTTCTACGCCCGGCTAACGCCGGACGCTACGTACGAACGCGTGTCAACGCTGATTGTGTGTGTGTAGCGTCCGGCTTTAGCCGGACGTAACTGTTACCGCGTGGCGGGAACTTCGCTCGCGGCAACATAGCTCTTGCGCGCGCGAGCGTTGAGGCCGGGTCGTTTGACACGAACCGCAAGCCGGTGCACCTTGCCATCGAGCTGCTTTGGCGTGAATCCCAGCACGTACTGGCTGTGAAGCTCGTTGGCCACGCGGGAAAATGTCGGCTGCAACTCGGCAGTCTTTTCGAGCTCGAAATAGCCTCCACCGGTTTCATCGGCAAGCTTGCGCAGACTGCGGTCCGGCTTGGTGCGGACCCGCTGAACGCCGTTGAAGTAGTCGGTCTGGAGCCCGATTGCGTAGATCATGACCTCTTTTTCACGGGCACGGTCCAGCACATCTCCAGAGCCCATCCGGCTGCCGGTATCGTCCCCGTCCGTAAAGACAAGAACCACGCGGCGTCCTTCGAAGTCCTCGAGCTCGGTGATGCTGGCGTCGATCGCATCGTACAAGCGAGTGGGATTTCCAAAGTCCAAATCCTTCAGCGCCCCTATGAGGGTATCGCGGTTGGACGTGAACTCGGACGCGAACTGAATCTTGTCGTTGAACGCCCCCACCCGCCCCTGATCCTCGGGAAGCAGGCGCATCAGAAACGCCTCAGCGGCTTGTGTCAGCAGCTTCAGGTTGCCGGTCATGCTCGCGCTGGTGTCGAGCATCACGACGACCGTGATGGGCTGGACCTCATTGATGAAAAGGTCAATCTCCTGAGGCTTGTTCTCGTCGAGGACGTCGAAATCTTCTTTCACCAGGTCCGGAACCAGCCGACCCTGGGCGTCGACAACGGTCGTGTAGAGTGGAACGGTGCGCGTGCCGGACTTGAATGTCGGACCCTGCCCGAGGACGGTGGCGGCCAAAGCGAGGGCGACAACGGACGCGCCGGCAATCTTCAGTCTGAACTTCACGCTCCAGAGCTTAGCAACGTTCTCGCCATGTCGCAATCCGCCAAAGGTGCGCTTGACCACTCCTCTCAAGCGGGCTAAACTTCAGCTTTGGAAACGAGACTGAGTCTCATTTCTTCATTTCCCTAAGAAAATCCGCAGGGAGCTGGTGATGTTGCAGGCGTTCGTGATTACCCTTCGGGAAGGGCTCGAGGCGTTTCTTGTCGTGGCCATCAGTCTCGCCTTCCTCCGCAAGAGCCATCGGCAGGAGCTCATTCCTGCGGTTCACTGGGGCATTGTGGTGTCGATTGGGTTGAGCATAGGCGCCGCCATCCTGTTTAGACGGGCGTCGAACCAGGCGCTCTGGGAAGCCATTCTGGCCCTGGTGGCGGCTGCCTCGGTCGCGACACTGACCGTGCACATGTGGCGGACCGCCAGGAGAATCAAGAGCGATATCGAGGGACATCTCCGTAACTCGGCGCTCCGGCGTGGTGTGGCTGCGTTTCTCGGTGTATTTGGCTTCACCCTCCTGATGATTACGCGTGAGGGCATGGAAACCGTGCTCCTCATGAACACGCTGCTCTTTCAAGTGAAGTCCACGGCGGTCATTTCGGGAGCGGTGGCCGGAACCGTCGTCGCGGCCAGCGTGGCCTGGTTGTGGTCCCGGTACGGCCATCGCGTGAATCTGGGCTTGTTCTTTCAGGTGACGGCGGTGTTCCTGATGGTGTTTGTCGTCCAACTCCTCATTTACGGCTTCCACGAGCTCACCGAAGCCAACGTCCTCCCCTATAGCGAACCGCTGCACTGGGCCACGGAACCCTACGGGCCTGACGGTCGGTACGGCAAGTATCTGACGTACCTCATGGTTCTGCTCCCGATGGGATGGCTCGTTGTTTCATCGCTGGTGAATCGCAAGCAGCGCGCCTCCGTCACCGCCGCGACGACATAGATCAATGCTCAAGTCTGAAGTCTCAAGTCTGAATTCTCAATTCCCAATTCTCAATTCCTAATTCTCCAACAACGGGAGCGTGCTGCTCTCGTCCGTCGTGTCCTTGGACTCGAGGTCCACGAGATTGTGGACGCTCACACCGAGCAGGCGCACCGGCTGACGACCCGCCTCCGTCCGATCCACCAACTCCAGCGCCCGTCGACTGATATCTGCGGCTTCGTGCGTGGGTGCCTCTCCCGTATGGCTCCGCGTGACGGTTGAAAAATCCGAGTAGCGGACTTTGACGGTCACCGTGCGAGCCAGCAGCCCCCTTTTCCGGAGCCATTCCGCGTTCTCGCGCGCCATGGAATCCAGATGAAGACGGATCTCGTCTCGATCGACCAGGTCTTTGGGGAAGGTGTTTTCGGTTCCACACGACTTACGGACTCGATCCGGTACGACCGGCCTGTCATCAATGCCGTGGGAAAGCTGGCGCAGCCATTCGGCCTGGCTGCCGACGGTTTTTGTGAGGAGCTTGCCATCAATCGCTCGGACATCCACGAGTCGGACAATCCCGATGGCTCGCAGCTTTCGTGCCGTGACGGGCCCGACCCCCCAGAGCGCTTCGATCGGGAGCTCATGCAGAAACCGTTCAACGCGCCCCGGCGCAATGACGGTCAAACCGTCCGGCTTTTTCCACCCCGACGCGATCTTGGCCAGAAATTTGTTCGGCGCCACGCCTGCCGAGGCCGTCAGGCCTGTCTGCTCCAGAATTTCACGCTTGAGACGACGGGCCACCGACATGCCAAGCGTTTCCTGCCACGTGTTCTCTGTGACGTCGAGGTACGCCTCATCCAGTGAGAGCGGTTCAACGAGAGGCGTCACGCCGCGAAAGAGTGCGAACACCTGGTTGGAAACCTCTCGATATCGGCTGAAGTCGGGTCGGACGATCTTGAGCTGGGGACACAGCCGGATCGCCCTTGCCATCGGGATGGCCGAACGGACGCCAAACGCCCGCGCCTCGTACCGATGCGGCTGCCACGACCCCGCGCCCGGAGGGGTCGCCTCCCACCGCCACCGGGTGCCCACGCAGTGACGGGTCGTCGCGTTGCTCGACCGACGCGTAAAACGCGTCCATGTCCACGTGCAGGATGCGCTTGACTGACCCGTCCATGCGGGAAGTGTAAAGTGCAAAGGAAAAAGTGCAAAGTTACCCCATGACGAGCCGCCGCAACTACCTCGACTGGATGCGCGGCCTTGCTGTGCTCATCATGATTGAGGCGCATGTCGTCGACGCCTGGACGCGGGCGGCGGACAGAACTGGCGTGGGATTTCGTAATGCGATCATTCTGGGCGGTTTTGGAGCGCCGCTATTCCTTTTTCTGGCGGGTGTCGCGGTGGTCCTGGGGGCCGAGTCCAGACAGCGTCGACTTGGCAGCGCCGAGCTTGCCGCGGCGGCCACACGACGCCGCGGGTGGGAGATCTTCGGACTCGCCTTTCTTTTCAGACTGCAGGCCTACCTGCTGTCGCCAGGGGCGACCCTGCGGGGCATCCTCAAGGTTGACATTCTGAACATCATGGGCCCCTCGATTGTGGCGGCTGCTACGATCTGGCAGTACGCCGGGAGTCGACTGAACCGGGGGTTCGCGTTTGCAGCCGTGACCATTGTGCTGGGAATGGCGACACCGCTCGTGCGCGCCGCGGGCTGGCTCGATCCCCTACCCGATCCACTCGAGTGGTATTTCAGACCGGCGCGAGGACTGACGACGTTTACGCTGGTTCCGTGGGCTGGATTCGTCATGGCAGGGGCACTCGCCGGCCTCTTCATTGACGCAGCAAGCGGACGAGCCGCGGAAGCCCGTCTCATGGCCGGCATTGGCGCGGCGGGGGTCGCGCTCATGGCCGGCGGATACGGCGCATCTCTGCTCCCCACGATTTATGCGAACTCGTCGTTCTGGACCAGCTCCCCCACGTTTTTTTTCCTTCGGCTCGGGGTGCTCTTTGTCGTGATCCCGATAGCGTGGTCGTGGCGGCAGCCACACGCCTGGCAGGGCAAAATTACCCGGGTGAGCCCGCTCGAAGTGTTCGGCCGCTCATCCCTTTTCGTGTACTGGATTCATGTCGAGATGGTCTATGGATTCCTGAGCGGGCCGCTCCATCGAGGACTGTCACTTGCTGGATCGTTCGTCGCCGGCGCGATTTTCAGCGGGTTCTTGTACGCGCTGGTGCTCCTCAAGAACCGGTTGGTGGCCCGTTCGCGGCCAACCGCGAAACCAATCGACGGCCGGCTGGCGGAAACCTGAGCGCGTGATTGGTCGTACGCCCTATGAGAAACCGGTATTGAAAAGGTGAGAACCTGGCGTCCTTGAGTCAGAGGGTGCCATCGAGGTAACCGTCTTGGATTCAGCCAGATAGTCCCGCACTCGGGCGTCGAATGCCGTCTGAACCGAGCAGAACACCTCCAGAAAAAGCATTGAGATTCGCGTCGGCGCGCCAGTAGAATCTGCGCGGTTTGATGATTGTTCGCCTGCGTCGATCGCCCTATTTTCTGAGTCTCATATGATCAACGTTGCCGCCATTCGGATGCAGCAGTTCGGCGTTCAGTTCTACCAGGCGTCGCTGACTGCCAGCGATATCGACAAGCTCGTTCGCTTCGAAGTGCTGAGCTACGGTCAGTCGAATCAAGCTCCGGTGCGAGGCGGCAACCGACGCGGAACCCCCTCGAAAGTCAACTGGGACTTGCTCGAGCGCCGCATTGCGTCGAATGAAAAGGCCTATCAGCGCCAAATCATCCGGCGGAAGATCGACGAGCTGGTCCAGTACTACGAGCAATGTCGTCAGGCGCGAGACCTGCCCTCGATTCCGGGCGCTGTCATTATTTCCTGTGACGAGAAGCTGACTTTCCAGGCGGTGGAGGATAACGGACGCCTGGGCGTGTTGAAGGTGCCGGAGCGGGAGGGTATTCTTCGGGCCATCGACGGCCAGCACCGGCTTCTCGCGTTGCACGCGGACATCGATCGCTTCGGTGGCGAAGAGTTTGCGGTGCCGGCAATTATTTTCGATCGCGTCCCCGAAGATCACATCGTGCAGATGTTTGTCACGATCAACGCGAAGCACACGCGATTGAATGCTTCGCATCTGGTCTCACTGTCCGGACGTCAACTGTATCGCGATGACAGCCTGGCAACGGCCCACGACATTATCAGGGCACTGAACGATCGGGACGACTCGCCGCTCCATGGCGAGATCAAGCTTCTGGGGGTCGGTCACGGGCGCGTCGCTCAGGCACCACTGGCGCAGGAGCTCAAAAAGCTGTTTGCCGCGGAGGCGTTCGGAACCTCGAAGAAATCGTCGGATTTTCAGGACCAGGCCAAGAAGTTTTTCGTGAACTACTTCAAGCAGATTGCGCTCGTCTTTGGTGGGGCGTGGAACGGGCGGAAGTACAGCATTCGCTCGGCCACGGCCCTTCGCGCGTTCATTCGCGTCGCTCCAGATGTCGTCCGGCGTCTCGACCAGGAGCACGTCGATCGCAGTGATTTCCGGGCGATTGGCCGCGTGATTGCGCCCTGGGGGCGACGAATTGGTGACCTGCGCTTTGAGACCGAAGGTGCGTGGAAGCGCGGGGGCACGACGGTCGAATCGCTGACGCGCGAGCTGCGGCTCGCGCTGCAATATCCTGAAGGCGCCGCGGTGTGATCGCTTCGCGGTGACGCGATGAGCGGCTCGCTTTTCGTGGGTCTCAGTATCAATTGTGTAATTTTCGGGTCTGGTTTGTCGCGGGCGCCGGCGTCGATCAGAGGGTCGGGTGCCCAAGATCGCTGGTACATCCCTTGCAGCCTAAGGCGGCAATAGCCGGCCTGAAAAGCGGCAGGGTGCCGCGAGCTGGGGGAGCCGGGCCGGTATTGTCGAAGGGGCATCGCGAAAGCGATGCCCCTTTTGCTTGTACAGAGTAATTTCTACTTCCACATCCGAGTAGAAGTCACCATGTCAGGGAGTGGACGCTTGCCCGATGTGCCTTCCCCCAGCCGCCGGTTGATTGTCGGTGTCACCGGCGCCACGGGTGTGATTCTTGCCGTCCGGTTGCTCGAGAAGCTGCGCGATGCGGGGCTCGAGCGGCACCTCGTGCTCAGCAAATGGGCCGTGAGGACGCTGCTGCATGAGACCTCCTACAGCGTCGACGATGTGCAGCGGCTGGCCACCGAGACCTACCAGCCAAACGATCAGGGCGCGCAAATCTCGAGCGGGTCGTTTCTCTCTGCCGGTATGGCCATCGTGCCGTGCAGCATGAAGACGCTCGCGGCCATCGCCCATGGCCACGGCGACAATCTGATTCACCGAACCGCCGACGTCATGCTCAAGGAGCGGCGCAAGCTGGTGCTCGCCGTGCGTGAGGCGCCGTTCAATGACATTCACCTCGAGAACATGCTCAAGTTGTCACGGATGGGCGTGGTGATCTGCCCTCCGGTTCCGGCGTTCTACCAGCGGCCTCGAACGCTGGACGATCTGATCGACCACACCGTGATCAGGATTCTCGATCAGTTCGGGATCCACCTCGACGCAGCCCGTTGGGATGGGGAGATGGGGACGGGGGAGGAATAGGAAGTTAGAAGTTAGAAGTCAGAAGTCAGAAGGCAGAATTTGGACGAATGACCATCGATTTGAACGCGGACGTGGGCGAATCGTTTGGTGCGTATCAACTTGGGAACGACGAAGCCCTGTTCCGAAACGTCACCTCAGCCAACATTGCGTGCGGGCTGCATGCGGGCGATCCAGGTGTGATCCGCCGAACTGTGAAGCTTGCCATTGCCGCGGGTGTGGCGGTCGGAGCACATCCCGGATTTCCCGATCTCCAGGGGTTCGGCCGTCGCGAGCTCACCATGGGTACACAAGAGATTGAGGACGTGGTCCTGTATCAGGTGGCGGCGCTCGCTGGCATCGTGGCTGCCGAAGGCACCCGCCTTCGGCACGTCAAGCCCCACGGTGCCCTGTACAACATGGCCGCGAAGGACGATCGGTTGGCCGCGGCCGTCGCGGCCGGCGTCGCGGCGATCGATCGCTCGCTTGTGATGGTCGGCCCTCCCAATTCGGCGTTGCTCTCGGCCGCCGCCTCGCGCGGGCTTCGAGTCGCGGCAGAAGCGTTTGCCGATCGCGCGTATCAATCCGATGGCTCGCTCGTCCCACGTCACGTGTCAGGGGCCGTCATCCACGATCCCCAGGTCGTGGTCCAGCGTGCTATCAGAATGGCCTGTGCGAGCGAGGTTGTGGCCATCGATGGCACGACGCTGACGCTCAACGTGGACACCATTTGCGTTCACGGTGACACGCCACAAGCGGTTTCGATTTCGAGCTCGTTGCGGAAGGGACTTGCAGAGGCTGGTGTTACGGTCGAGGCGTTGAAGTTGCCACCAGCGCGCGTCTGAGCACCTTACCGGTCATCGTTTTTGGCAAATCCGACCGGAATTCCACGCAACGCGGAACCTTGTACGGCGCGAGACTCTGACGGCAAAACGTGCGCAGCTCCTCCTCGGTGGCGGCCATCCCAGCTCTCAGCACGACCCAGGCATGAACGTATTCGCCCTTGGTCGCATCGGCGACGCCCGCGACACCCACTTCGGCCACGGCCGGGTGAGAGGCCAGCACTTCTTCGATTTCGCGCGGCCAGACCTGGTATCCGCTGCTCTTGATCAGATCCTTCTTGCGATCGACGAGAAAGAGATATCCGTCCTCGTCGAGATATCCCAAGTCGCCGGTATGTAGCCAGATACCACCCGGCCCGTGAGCTTGCAGCGCGAGGGCTGTCTCTTCAGGATTCTTCCAGTAGCCAGACATCAATTGCGGCGCACGGATGAGGACCTCTCCGATCGAGCCGGTTTCGAGCGGCCGTTGTGCGTCTTCGGCATCGACGATCTGCACTTCCACATCTGGCAGTGGCAGTCCCACCGATCCAGTCTTGTTGGGTCCTTTCACGGGATTCACGAAAGTGGCCATCATCGCTTCCGTCAGCGAGTAGCCCTCGACAATCCGCCCTCCTGTGAGCTCCTCGAACCGGCGCTTGGTTTCAGCCATGAGGGGCGCCGCTCCGGAAAAACAAATCCGGATCGAGCTGAAGTCGGCCTTGCCCGACACCACGTCAGGGTGGTTCAGCAGCGCGATGAACAGCGTCGGAACCGCGCTCAGAAATGCCGGCCGTTCCTTCCGAATCTGCGCGAGCAGATCGTGAATGTCGCGTGGATTCGGCACGAGCAACAACGGGTTGTGTCCGACGATCGCGTAGGTTTGCACGCCGACGTTTGCATAGACATGAAACAGCGGCAGGGGCAGGAGGATGACGTCATCCCAGTCGCGCGATCCCGGTTTCATCCAGGCGTGGAGCTGCAAACCGGCAGCGACGAGCGAGCGATGAAGCCCCACGACACGCTTTGGTGTCCCGGTTGTCCCGCCGCTCATCAGCATGATGGCCGGATCGTCGGGCTTCGGTGCCGTCGCCGGTCGAGACGCGCCACGATGCGTGGCGAGCAGATCCTGAAACCAGAAGTCGCCAGGTCTCAGCGCAATCCGGTGCCCTTCCTTCCGTTCGCGAAACAGCGTAAAGAGCACTCGCAAGTGTCGTGGCAGGTATTCCTTGATGTTGGTGGCGATGATGCGTTTCAGACGAGTCGTCGGCTGGACCGCACAAAGCGGCGCGTAAAAGCGGGTGAGCGCCACGGCGGTGTCGACGCCCGAATCATCGAGCGCTGTCTGCAGTTCCCGCTCCGTGTACAGAGGGTTCAGTGGAAAAACGACCGCCCCAAGCTTCCAGATGCCGATTTCCGCAATGAGAAACTGCGGACAATTGGGCAGAACCAGAGCGATCGCATCACCTTTCTTCACGCCCAGAGCAGCCAGCGCGGCGGCGAATGCATCGCTCGCACGCTCGAGCTCGGCGTAGGTCAGCCTGGTGCCGCGGAAGATCGCTGCTGGATGATCGGGCCGTTCGGATGCGGTGTCGCTGATGTAGTGGAGCAGTGTGTGAGATGGGTACGGTGCGAGAGACGGTGGGACCCCCTCATCGTAGTGCGAGAGCCATGGGTTCGGCATCTATCGCTGCAAGGTTCCGCCCAGCAGCATCGTCAGCAATGCCTTCTGAGCGTGGAGCCGATTCTCCGCCTGATCGAACACCACCGAGACCGGGGATTCCAGAACGTCGGCCGTCACTTCTTCACCGCGCTTCGCGGGCAGGCAGTGCATGAAGAGCGCGCCCGCCTTGGCGTAGCGGAGCAGTTTGCCGTTGACTTGATAGGGAGCGAACGCCTGCCGACGTCGTTCAGATTCGGCTTCCTGTCCCATGGACGTCCACACGTCGGTATAGACAGCATCAGCACCGCGGACAGCTTCGGCCGGATCAGTGAACAGCCTGATGTCCGAGCCCGGTCGTGCGACCCCGCGGCATTCGGCAAGCACACGACTTGGCAGCTCGTAGCCCCGAGGTGACGCAATGCGGAAGGGCGTTCCAAGCATTGCAGCAGTGTGTGCGAGCGATGTGGCCACGTTGTTGCCGTCGCCGACGTACGCCAGCGTCCGGCCCTGCCAGTTTCGCCAGTGCTCGCGGAGCGTCAGGAAATCTGCGAGGGCCTGGCAGGGATGCTCCTCATTGGTGAGCGCGTTGATCACGTGCAGACGCGGTGCCGACAGCGCGAACTCCACCATGGTCGCGTGCGCCGATGTGCGAATGACCGCGGCATCCACCCAGCGCTCGAGACTTCGCGCGACGTCCGAGATTGGTTCCCGCGTTCCCAGTGCAACATCGGGCGGCAGCGTGACCACGGCACCGCCAAGCTGGCGAACGGCGATTTCGAACGTTGATCTCGTCCGGAGAGAAGGCTTGTCGAACAGCAACGCCACGTGCGCACCTGAGAGGGCACCCTCGGCGCCGTCCCGACGACTGAGATTGCGATCCCGCTTCAGCTGCGCGGCCAGATCGATGCACCGCTCCAGATCGGCCGGCCCGAAATCGAGCACCGAGAGGAAATCCTTTTTCTTGACACCCGCCAGCGATTGTGCGGTTTTCATGTTCGATAGTCCGCGTTGATTCTCACGTATTCCGCGCTGAAGTCGCAGGTCCACATCGTCGCTTCGTGGGTTCCCCTGGTCCCGAGGTCGACATGAATGGCGATCTCCTTGCCCTGAAGATAAACGGCTGCCTGAGGTGCGAGTCTGTCGAACGGCTGTCCGTTCCTGAACAGCTCGACTGTGCCAATAGTGATTGTCGCTTTCTCGAGATCGAACGGCACACCCGCGCGGCCGGCCGCCGCAACGAGCCGGCCCCAGTTGGGATCTCCACCATGAATAGCGGTCTTGACGAGCGGCGAGTTCGCGATCGTGCGCGCCGCCCGTTGCGCGTCCGCGCGGCTGTTGGCGCCGGTGACGCGGATCGTGACCAGCTTGGTGGCCCCTTCTCCTCCCCGAACAATTTCAACCGCGAGATGTTGGCAGACGGATCGCAGCCCCTCGACCAGTGCCGGGTATCCGCCGTCATCGATCTCAACGCCGCTTGCGCCGTTGGCCAGCGCAATCACGGAATCGTTCGTGGAGCATTCACCGTCCACGGTAATTGCGTTGAACGTGTCGGCCGTGACCTCGGCAAGGGCTTTCCGCAGGATTGGCGGCGGCACGGCTGCGTCGCAGGTCACAAACGCCAGCATGGTGGCCATCATCGGCTCAATCATGCCGGCGCCTTTGGCGATACCTCCGACATGAAACACCCCTCGAGACGTCTGGACCCTTACCGCTTTCTCCTTTGGGGCCACGTCCGTGGTCATGATGGCCAATGCCGCGTCGTGGCCTCCATCTGACCCCAGCTTTTCGAGGCCCACGCTGACGCCTCGGGCGATTTTTTGGAGGTCCAGCGAAACGCCAATCACGCCCGTCGAAGCAACGAGAACCTGATCGGGTGTGCATCCGACGCCGCGAGCCACGAGCTCCGCCGTCGACCGCGCAACCTCGAAACCGTCAGATCCGGTGCACGCGTTCGCGCAACCGCTGTTAACGACAATCGCTTTGGCCAGTCCACCCGATTCCTTCAAGTGCTGTCGGCTTAGCACGACGGGTGCGGCCACCGCCAGATTTGTCGTAAAGAGACCCGCGGCGCTGGCGGTCACGGCGGGGACTATCAGAGCAAAGTCCAACCCTGCGGCCTTGATGCCGCATGACACTCCGGCCGCGAGAAACCCTGCAGGCGCTGTGACAGCGCCCTCAACGGTCTCGATCTGCCATTCTGAGGTGGTGGAGGCAGAGTCAGACATGGATCGTCACACTCTGGACGCGAGATTCCCTGAGCGGCTCGAGGTCGTCGAGCATGGCAAACTGCCCGCACCGACGAAAGAGCGCGCAGGAACTGCAATCCGTGCCCATCTTTTCCGGCAGCCAGACATGCGGCACGATCGAGAATCCCAGCCGCGCAAAGTAGGCCGGCTGATGGGTGAAGGCGCAGAGGCGATCGAAAAGATCTCGCCGCGCCTGCTGTCGCAGCTCCACGGCCAGGCGCCGTCCGACGCCGTAGCCCCGATGGCGGCGGTCGACCACGAGGGATCGGATCTCGGCCAGTGTATGGCTCAACGGAGCCAACTCTCCGCAGGCGATGATCCGCTTGCCCTTGGCGGCGACCAGAAAACGGCCCATATGGCGTTTCAGCTCATCGAGCTCCCGTGGCAGAAGGTGTCCCTCCTGGAGATGTGACTCGATGAGACGATGAATCTGCCGCGCCTCTTCGGCGCGTGCCGGCCGGATGACCGTCTCCTGAGGCCGCCGGCGTTTTCTTTTGGTCAACTCAGTCACAGTCGTCACGTTGTCACCCCCGCCAGCACCTGGCCGAGTGCCACGTCCAGGATGTCAATCGCCCGGTCGATCTCCGTTTCAGTAATGACGAGGGGCGGCAACAGTCGCACGACGGTGCCGCCCGTTCGATTGACGAGAAGGCCTCGCGTTCTTGCTTCGTCAACGACGGGGCCCGAATCCACATTGAGCTCGACGCCCCACATCAGGCCGACGCCGCGCACGTCGACGATGGATGCGTGATGATCGGCCAGCGCCCGGAGTCGCGACTCCAGATGCTTGCCCACGCGTGTGATGTGGGCGAGCAGGCCACCCTTGACGAGTTGATCCACGAAGTAGAGTCCGGCACGGCATGCCAGCAGGTTGCCGCCGTAGGTGCTGCCGTGATCGCCAAACGAGATGGCCCGTGCAATGTCCTCGTGTACGAGCGCCGCACCGATTGGAACACCCGCACCGAGGGATTTACCGATGGAGACGAGCTGCGGCTTGAGGCCGAGCGTGTAAAAGTAGAAAGGATTCCCGGTCCGTCCCAGGCCGCACTGCACTTCGTCGGCAATCAGCAACGCGCCGCTTTTCGCACACGCCTCATTCACTGCCTGAGCAAACGCCCTGGAAATCGGTCGAATGCCACGTTCGCCCTGAATGGGCTCCAGAATGATGGCGGCCGTGGAAGAACTGACCGCGCTCAGGAGGCGGTCCGGGTCGTCCGGCGACACGAAGGTGATGCCAGGGAGCAGGGGGGCGAACGGATCGCGATAATGCGGATCCGACGTGACAGACAACGAACCGTAGGTCCGTCCGTGGAACGACCCATCGAGGGCAACGATTTCGACCCGCTCGCGAGCGCCGCGCGTGTGCCAATACCGCCGGGTAAATTTGAGACACGCCTCGACGGCCTCAGTGCCGCTGTTGCAGAAGAACGCGCGTGGCAATCCCGACAGGTTCGCCAGCTGTTCGGCAAGCTGTCCCTGCAAGGGGTGATAAAACAGATTCGAGCAGTGGATCAGGGTCTGGGCCTGATCGGCAATCGCGGCCGCCAGACCGGGGTTGGCGTGCCCCAACGCAGCCACGCCGACGCCCGAGATCAGATCGAGATACTCACGCCCGTCAGCGTCGTACGCAAAGACACCCTTCCCACGGACCAGCACGATGGGTGCCCGTCGATAGGTGGAAACCACGTGGCGCGCTTCGAGTTGTTGGACCGTCTCTTTCATGAGCTCCATACCCCACGTCCGGCTAAAGCCGGACGCTACGTACCCTCGGCTCACGCGATGCAGTCGTAGCGTCCGACTTCAGCCGGACGTCACCTGCTCCTTTGCGTCTCACCTGTGTATAACCGGTCACGACGGCCCGCGGGCCCTGTCGCACCAGCTGCGTCAAGGTCGCCAGATTGCCGCCGTTCACGATGAGCACTTCCCGAACGCCGTGCACGAGCGCCTCGCGACACGCCGACAACTTCGCAATCATGCCCACCGTGGCAGTGCCCGCCGAGATGAGACGTTCGATACCCTCCAGATCCAGCGACGGGATCGTGCGGCCCGATTCGTCCAAGACCCCCGATGTGCTCCCGGCAATGACGAGCCGCTGGGCGCCAATCATTCCCGCCAGGTGGGCGGCAAACGTATCGGCGTTGACGTTGTAGAGCTCGCCGCTCCGACTCATGCCGACGCTCGCGACTACCGGCGTGTACCCGCCGCGACAAAGATCCGCAATCAGCCGAGGCGCCTGTCGACCGACCGGAATCCCGACACGTCCCAAATCGACGTGATCCCCGGTCGTGGCAACATGACGGGCCGCCTTTTCCACGAGGCCGACTGCGCCGTCGGCGCCCGTCAATCCGACTCCGTCTCCGCCCGCCGCTGTCACTGCCGCCACCAACCGGGTGTTTACATAACCGGCCAGCACCGACACGACAATTTCGAGCGTGGCGTCGTCGGTGATGCGCAACCCATCGACCTGCTTCTTGGCGATGCCCACGCGCGCGAGGGCGGCATCAATGTCTTTCCCGCCACCATGGACGACGACGAGGGGGTGGCCGCCCTGAAGCCCGGCAATTGCGCTGCCCACCGCCTGAATGCCGGCATCGTCTTCGAGCAACTCACCGCCAAGCTTGAGGACGATCGGCTTGGTCTCGAGCGCTCGCGCGGCCATCGAACGAGGGGCCCTTCCGGCCGCGGTCCGGCGGCCACGTCCCTTGGAGAGACGCGATCGCGCGCGCGTGCTCACGCCAGCAACCCCGCCCGCTCGTCGAAACCGAGCATGACGTTGAAATTCTGCACAGCCTGGCCGGCCGCACCCTTCACGAGGTTGTCCAGACAGGACACCATCACGACGCGTCCGGTCGGCTCCTCGAGGCGCCAGCCGATGTCGCAGAAATTCGGGTACGCCACGTGTTTGATTTCCGGCAGCGTCTCGCCGCGCAGGCGCACGAAGGGTGCAGAGGCCCACGCCGCCTGCATCACATCGTTCAGCTGGCCTGTCGTGGTACCCGGCGTGACCCGCGCGTAGATGGTTTCCAGGATGCCGCGATCGAGAGGCACGAGATGCGGCACGAACGTGACCGTCCGACCGTCCAGCTCCTGCTCGATTTCCGGTGTGTGCCGGTGGCCCAGCACTCCGTATGCAGCAACGCTCCCATGGCATTCAGAGAAATGTGTCCGCTCACTCGGAGTCTTGCCCGCGCCCGAGATCCCGGACTTGGCATCGATGACGACCTCACCCGCGAGCAGCTTCGCATCGGCAAGCGGCGCGAGTGCCAGCAAGGCGGCAGTCGGAAAGCACCCAGGGCACGTGACGAACCGGGCGTCGTGAAGGGCCGTTCGATTGCGCTCGGTCAGCCCATAGACCGGAGCCACACTGGCCGGCTTCGTCTTGGGGTACCAACGCAGCCGCGCGGCTTCGTCACGCAGGCGAAACGCGCCTGACAGGTCGATGACGCGCACGCCTCGATCGATGAGCGCTGGCGCGATGGCGGCCGCGGCATCCTCGGGGAGCGAGAGAAAGACGACGTCGGTCGCGTCGGCGAGCGCCGCAAGATCGAAGGGCACGATCGTGCCCTCCCAGATCCGGTCGAGCGCTGGCAGCGTTCGAGCCGGGCTCGACGCGCTCGACGCCATGGCCGCGGTAATCCGCGCGTACGGATGACGTGCCATGAGACGGACGAGCTCCTGACCGGCAAACCCGGTGGCGCCGGCCACACCGACCCGCACCGGTCCGGACGTCGCCAGAACCGCCGACCGGTCCGAGGTGCCGACTTTTGGGAACGCCCGCTCTGTCAACGACTTCGCTCCTTGGGTAAAAGAGAATATTTATACACAGGGTGTCCCGTGAATCAAGAAAATTTTCACGCGGGGCTGGATTTTTCGACGGTCAGCTATGTATGATGATGCGTTGCGGTGAATAAGTATGAAGCGACAACGTCAGGCCGCGATTCTGGATCTGGTCGGCCGTAAGGCGATTCACAGTCAGGAGCAGCTGCGCCGCCGCCTGCGCGTGCAGGGTTTCGACGTCACACAGGCCACGTTGTCGCGTGATATCCGTGACCTGGGCCTGGTCAAGCGTGCCGCCGACAGTGCCTATCAGCGGCAGCAGGCGGGAGCGGTGGCGCCGCCAAGCGCGGAAGTGGCGCTGCAGCGCGCGATGGCCGAGTATGCGACCCTCGTCGATCGCGTTCAGCAGCTCCTGGTCGTGCGGACCGGTCCGGGGCAGGCCAACGCGCTGGCCCAGGTCATCGATCGCGCTCAGCTCCCCGACGTCGTTGGGACGCTCGCGGGGGACGATACGATCCTCGTGATTTCGCGTGACGGGAAACGGGCACGGGCCCTCGAACGAGCACTGAGAAACGGAACGAAGGAGTGAAGGAGCGATGAAGGAGCGGATCGTTTTGGCCTATTCAGGTGGACTCGACACGTCGGTTGCCATTCCCTGGCTGGCCGAGCGGTACGGGGCGGAAGTGATTGCCGTCACCCTGGACCTCGGCCAGGGACGCGAGCTCGAGCAGATTCGCGAGCGCGCGCTGGCCACAGGCGCATCCCGCTGCCATGTACTCGATGTGCGGGAGGAGTTCGCCCGCGACTACATCCTGCCGGCACTTCAGGCTGGTGCGATTTATGAGGATCGGTATCCGATGGCAACCTCCCTGGGGCGGCCGCTCATCGCGCAGAAGCTGGTCGAAATTGCCGAGATGGAGCAGGCAACGGCCATTGCACACGGATGCACGGGCAAGGGCAACGATCAGGTCCGGATCGATGTGTCCGCTCGGGCGCTCAACCCGAAGATCCGGGTGATCGCGCCGGCACGCGTGTGGAACATGTCGCGGCCCGATGAAATCGAGTACGCCCGCCAGCGCGGTATTCCGGTGCCGGCGACCAAGGCCAGTCCGTACAGCACCGACGAGAACCTGTGGGGCCGTTCGATTGAATGCGGTGTCCTGGAGGATCCCTGGGCTGAACCGCCCGAGGAGATCTATGCGCTGACGAAATCGCCGGCCGATGCGCCGGATGTTCCCGCGTACGTCGAAATCGAGTTCGCACGAGGGGTGCCCACCCACGTCAACGGCGTGGCCATGCCCTTTGCCGAGCTCATTGGAAGCCTCGAAACCATTGCGGGTGCTCACGGGGTCGGCCGCATTGACATGCTTGAAAACCGGCTCGTCGGCATCAAGTCGAGGGAAATCTACGAAGCCCCGGCCGCCGTCGTTCTTCATACGGCACACCGCGAGCTCGAGAACATGGTGATTCCCCGGGACCTCCAGCGGCTGAAGCGGCAGCTCTCACAGGTCTACGCGGACCTGGTCTACAACGGACTCTGGTTTACCCAGACGCGAGAGGCGATTGACGCGTTCGTGCGGAACGTTCAGCAGCGTGTGGTTGGAACCGTGCGCCTCAAGCTGTTCAAGGGGGATTGCCGCGTAGTTGGTCGGAAGTCGCCCCTCTCTCTGTACGACCAGGGCCTGGCCACTTACGAGGCGGGTGATCTCTTCGACCATACGGCTGCCGAAGGCTTCATCAAGATCTGGGGCCTGCCGGTCGAGATCGCCGCGCGTAAGGGGCGTGCGATGCAGTCCGAAGAAAAGCGTCCCCCGCTGGCCCCGAGCAAAGTCGAGGGGTTCGCCCCGAGCAACGTCGAGGGGGCGGTCACCCCGAGCAACGTCAAGGGCTGAGTGACGTGACGAACCTGTGGTCCGGGCGGTTCGAGGGGGATCCCGATCCGGCCGCCTTTCAGTTCGGCGTGTCGTTCCCGTTCGATCGTCAGCTGTTCGAAGACGACGTGACGGGAAGCCTCGCGTGGGTCGAAGCGCTGTCTCACGCCGGCGTCCTGAGCGAGGAAGAGGGCCGCACGCTGTCGTCCGGCCTCACCGCTATCCGCGATCGGGGGCGGAGCGATCCGTCCTTTGTCTCGGGCCCCGACGAGGACGTGCACGCCTTCGTCGAACGCCAGCTGGTGGCGTTGGTGGGCGACGCCGGCAAGCGCTTGCATACAGGACGCTCCAGAAACGAGCAGGTCTCGCTCGACCTGCGGCTGTACCTTCGCCGCCGCGTCCCGCTCCTCCAGCAGGCGCTCGAAGAGTTGATCAGCGCCTTGCTCGACGCCGCCGAGCGCTCCGGCGACGCGGTCATGCCGTCGTACACGCATCTCCGCCGCGCCATGCCGGTGCTCGTGGCTCATTTTTTCCTCGCCCACGTGGCAGCATTGCGGCGCGATCATGCCCGTCTGGACGCGGCCTCGGCGGAAGCCGACGCGATGCCCCTTGGATCCGGTGCCGTGGCCGGCACCGGATACCCCGTCGACACCGCGCGGCTGGCACGCAGGCTGGGCTTTACCCGCGTGGTATCCAACAGCCTCGACGCATCGTCTGATCGCGACTTCGTGTCGACGTTTCTGCATGGGTGCGCGCTGGCCATGGTTCATCTCAGTCGACTGGCCGAGGATCTGATCGTGTTCAGTAGCGAGGAGTTCGGGTTTTTCACGCTCGCGGATGCGTCGAGCACGGGCAGCAGCATGATGCCTCAAAAGAAGAATCCGGATCCCCTCGAGCTGGTGAGAGGCAAGACCGGCCGAACGATCGGTCATCTCACGGGCTGGCTGGCGACGATGAAGGGTCTTCCCAGCGGGTACGACAAGGATTTGCAGGAAGACAAAGAAGCCACGTTCGATGCCGAGGCGACGCTCGCCAACGCGCTTGCAGCCACGACCTCGGTCATTCGACCGCTGAAGCTGGACCGGGAAGCGGCCGCGCGGGCCGCAGCGGGGCTGCTCCTCGCGACTGATGTCGCCGACTTCCTCACGGCGCGGGGGATGGCGTTCCGAACGGCTCACGAGCTCGTTGGAGCGATGGTGAGGCAGTTGGTCGCGGACGGCCGCGACTTTTCCTCCCTCACCCTGTCAGAATGGCGTGGCTTCAACGAGCTGTTTGACGAAAAGATCCGGCAGGTCGTGACCCCTCAGGCGTCGGTCAGGGCGCGCCGGACACCCCAGTCGACACACCCGGACCGAGTAGCCGCGGCGCTGAAAGAAGCCAGGGCCTGGCTGACAGGTCGGGCGGGGCGTGTGGTTTCCAGCACGTAAATACTGGCGGATTTTCGCCTGGCAGTTGCCTCCACGCGAGCGGCTCTGCTAGACTTTGTTACCTCGCGCCTTTTTCTCCAGCCAGACTCTTTCGAGGGATTTGATGACGCAGCGCCAGCTTCGGCTTGGTGACGTTCTCGATGATTACTGTCCTCGCGAACGTCGCGTGACCAACCATGCCATCGTCGCGATGGTCGGTTCTGATGTGAAGCAAACTCGTTGCACGACGTGCGATGCGGAACACGAATACAAGGGCGCGAAAGTTCCCGCTCAGCGCAAGAAGAAGACGGCTTCGTCGGCGCTCTACGAGCAGGTGCTGACCAACGCGACGAAAGGTACTGCTTCGCCGTCGCCAGCCGTGCCTCTCGACGAGCCATCAGCGCCGACGCCGGGACGACTGCTCGCGAATGAGTTGCCTGAAGAGCCAGAACAGTCCGCATCGATCGTTGCGTCTGACGGCACCGCAGAGCAGGAGCCCGGAGAAGGGGAAGGAGAAGGAGAAGAGGAAGGTCCCGTTCATCGTCCGCTCATTCGTGCCACGTTGCCGCGAACCGAGGGCACGCCGCCGCCGGCCAGACAGATTCCCGAGTTCACCATTCGCCAGAACGGCGGTCGATCCGGGAGATTCAGAGCGAGTGCCTCCCATCGCCATCGACCCGCCGGACCGGGAGCGCATTCCGGCGACGGTTCGCGGCACGCCGGCCGATCCGGTATGCATGGTGGACGTGGCGGCAATCGGCCATCTTCGCAACCTCATCGACCTGCTCACCCGCACGGAACACGCACGACCAGACCCGGCAAGAAGCGCTCGCGATAAAGAAAAGGGGACCCCTTTTCTGTATGTTTCGTCTCCGCCGCGTGCGCGGGTGGGTGCTGCGGGCCGTGCTCCGGCGTACGACCGCCGTTGCCTCGGGCGCTATCTTGTGTGCGCCGGCCGCCTGGCTGTGGTGGCGAGAGTACCCATGGGAAACCTGGTACACGGACGGCCTGGGTCTCGTCGTGGGCGCGACAGGGATTGCGCTGATTCTGGCAGGTGTCGGCGGTCGACGGCCGGACTGGATCGAGCCCAATCCGTAAAATGAGTTTTAGAGAATTCCCGCCGCCGCTCGGCGGATTGCGGAATCCGTTAGTTCACCTGGCACCGCGCGGGCATCCTCGAGCTCTGGTGGCCGAACCAGGCGTCCTTTGCGTTGGGTCTTGTCCCGGTACATCCGTCCATCCGCCGTGGCCAGCAGCGTCTCGTAGGTGTCGCCGTCGTGCGGGTAGACGGCCGCGCCAATACTGATCCCCAGCGGTAAGCGTTGGCCTGGCCGCACTTCGAAGATCACCTCGTCAATCGCCTGCTGAAGTTCCACACGCTTCTGTTCGGCTTCTTCCTCGCCGCAGCCCGAGAGGACCACGATGAACTCGTCTCCCGCGTAGCGGACGCAAATGTCGTACAGGCCGGATGGCCGCGCGCAGCACCGCCGCAACTTCTCTCAGTGCCCGATCGCCAACGTGATGACCGTGATTGTCGTTGATTTGCTTGAAGTGGTCGAGGTCCATCACGAGCAGCGACACCTGCTGTTTCAGGCGGTCGGCGCGTGCGAGCTCGCGCGTCAGGTGCATGAACATCGACCGGGTGTTCGGCAGGCCGGTCAGGGGATCGGTGAGCGAATCCTCCTGGGTCTGCTCGAACACGATCGAGTTGTAGATGACAGCGGCGGCTTGCTCGCAGACGCGATCGAGCAGCCGGCGATGGTCGTCGGTGTAGCAGCCCGCGTCGATATGGTAGACCGACAACGTGCCAATGAACCGTTCGTTGATGACGAGCGGGCAGACCAGCGCGGACTGCAAGGAGGTGGCCGTCGATTCCAGCCCCCCCGCCTCGAAATCCGCGCTCGGACGTGCGTTGACCAGCGGTCGGCGGTTTCGCGCCACCCACCCCGTGAGGCCATGCCCGTTCCTCACGGTTAGGTTCTGAACGATTTCTGAGTCGGTCCCGGTCGCAAAGCGGCACCGCAGCGTCTCGGTTTCTTCATTGTGGAGAAACAGCGCGCAGCACGAGAACGGCACGAGGCTGCTGAGCTTGGAAGAAATCAGCGCCATCGTGTCTGCGACGCCCAGGCTGGTGCCCATGGCCTGTGCGATTTCGTAGAGCGCATAGATTTCGCGATGGGCCAGGGCAATGTCGTCGAGCACGCTCTTGGTGTTGAACTCGGACAAGAAGCCGGCCGCCGGTCTGCCGCGGTCGCCCTGGACCGGCGCGAGGCTCAGGGTGCGCACCGACTGCGGCGTGGCTTCCGCCTCCGCGTGCATCGTCGGCAGCATCTCGATGAACCGCGTCACCAGGTCGGGATCCAGCGCTTTGCCTGCCTCCTGCGTCAGCAGGCCAATCGCGGCCTCGCTGGTCATGGCCTTGTGATACGGCCGCTCGGACGTCAGCGCGTCGTAGTAGTCCACGACAGCCAGGATACGTGCTCCCAGCGGGATTTCTTCGCCGCGGAGCCCGGCCGGATAGCCTTTCCCGTCCCACCGCTCGTGATGGCTGAGGATGATCGGCGCCACGGGGTACGGGAACGGCACCGCGGCAATGATTTCAGCGCCAACCTGCGGGTGGACCTTGACCTTCTGGAACTCTTCTTGAGTGAGTGGACCTGGCTTCGACAGGATGTGTTCCGGGACCGCCAGCTTGCCAATGTCGTGCAGTAGGGCACCAGTCTTCACACCCTGGATTTCGTTTTCCGTCATGCCAACCGAACGGGCCAGGCTGGCGGCATAGCTCTGCACGCGACGGATATGGGTGTGGGCCGTCTGATCCTTTGCGTCGATGGCCAGCGCCAGCGCCTCGATCGTCGCCAGATGCAGGTCCGACATCTGCTGCACGTGACGCTGTTCGTCCTCGATGCGGCCCAGGTAAATCTTGTAGGTGCGATACGTGAGATACAGGGGCGCGGCACCCAGAGGTGCGAACCAGTACGCGGAATGCGAATAGATCGTGACATAGGCGACGCCGCCGGCTGCTAGGGCCCCGACGAAATAGCTGGGGGCGCTCCAGAGGAAGTTCTCGTTCCACACCTGCACGATCTTCTGACGAGTCGACAGGGCGATGGCTGTCGCAATCAGAGCCGTGTTGACGAGAAAATACGTCACCGCTGCCCCGACGAGTGGCTTGGCCATGCCAAGCACTCCGCCCGTCATCAGATGGCCAGGAGAATCCTCGAGCCCAGTGGCCACCCATCCGGCCACCTGAACGGTGATCGTCAGGCACGCCATGCTGAAGAGCGTGCGGTAAACCGGATTTCTTTCGGACATCCGGAACGTGCATTGGCTCCAGGCGCTCGCGGCCGCCACGAGCATCGTCTGATGCGGCCCAAGCAGCAGCAGGGAAAGGAAGTCCACGGCGTACGAAACCGACATCGTGGACCCGCTGTTGGTCAGCGGCAGATTGACCTTGAATGCGGAGGTCACCGCGGACAGGAGCAGCAGCCCGACAAACCACATCGGCTGCGTGAAGTCCCGCGGGAGAGGGATGTAGACAATGAGCAGAAGGCCGCCGACGGCAATCACGGCTCCCACGTAGAGCCATGCCGCCCGCGGAAGCGACTTCATTAGCTCCCCCAGACCGCCTTCCCTAAATCGACGGTTCCGACAGGCAGTATGTGCGTAAGCATGGTCGGTGATTTAGCAAGAGCCACGCCGATCGGTCATACCGTAGTAACTAACAGACAATAGACGGTTTAGCTTCAATAAGTGACGACAATCCCAGGCGCGCACCATGCCGGCGTGTCCCAACCTGGCACATCGCCCGACGAGTTCGTGACGGCAAGACCGTGGAAAGGGAGTGGGTTAGAAGATCTGCCGAGACGTTCCAGAATGGAACAGGCCCGCTTTGCGAGAAACGGGGATGAATTGGCCGGAAATTGAGAGAATCAGCCGACGCTGACCCGACGTGTTCTATTTCGGGACGGGTTGCGGAGCTGTGGTTCGAGGGCGAACTCGAGGATATTTCGGTACAACGTACCCCTGCTGATCTCGAGAATCTTGGCCGCTTCCTTCTTGTTCCAGTTCACCGCATCGAGAATCCGCACGATGTGTGCCCGTTCGGCTTCTCGCAGCGACGGCAGCCGCTCTCCATCTCCTGTGGCGGGGGTTCGGATGCGTGGAGGAACTCGATATCGGCGCCCCTGATACTTCGTCCCGGTGCCGAAAGAGCGGCCCGCGATACCGTGCTCTCAAGTTCTCTGATATTGCCGGGCCAGTGATAGGCAATCAACAGGTCGAGCGCTTCGCGGGCAAACGACTTGGCGTCGAGCGGCAACCCGTTGGCTGCACAGTACCGCGCCAGGAAGCGGTTGGCGAGGACCGGAATGTCCACCTGCCGCTCCCTGAGCGAGGGCAGACGGATGGCAAACGCATTCACGCGGTAGTACAGATCTTCACGGAATCGCCCATCGCGAACGAACAGGTCCAACGGTCGATTTGTCGCTGAAATCAAACGGAAATCGACGTGAATGGACTTGTTGCCCCCCAGACGCTCGAAGCGGCGCTCTTCAAGGACCCGCAACAGCTTGGCCTGGGCCACGATCGAGAGGTCACCGATTTCGTCCAGAAACAGGGTGCCGTCATTGGCCAGTTCCAGACGGCCGGGCTTCCGGTCGTGGGCTCCGGTGAACGCACCCTTTTCGTACCCGAAAATTTCTGATTCGAACAGCGTATCCGGCAGGGCCGCGCAGTTGACGGCCTGGAACTTGGCCGTGCTCCGGCGGCTCAGCTCGTGGATCATGCGCGCGACGACTTCCTTGCCCGAACCGGTCGGCCCGAGAATGAGGACCGAGATGTCCGACTTGGCCGCCGTCCGAATCCACTCGAACACGATCAGCATCTTCTCGTCGCGGCCAATCATCTCGCGGAAGCGCTGAACGGACGGAGACTGGTCCTCGGTGCTGATGATGGCTCGGCGCTCGAGGAACTTGTCGAGCAACCGCGCGAGCGCCGGATCGTCCGGCCGTACGGTCGCGTACTTGACTGGATTGCCGGGAAGGATTCGGACAACGCCGAAATCCGACAGTTCTTTGATGCAGTTTTCCACGTCGAGTCGCAAGCGACCGAACGCCTGCATCAGTGAATCGACGTCGAAGGTCTCTTCCGGTCGCGAGCTCAGATAGCGAAGCAGGCCGGCGCGGAGCGGCGACTGCACGAGGTTTCGGAATCGTGCTTCGATGTCCACGTCGGTTTCGACTCGAGCAATTGCCGTCGCACGGCGAGCAGTAAATGTCAGGTCGTCCACAAATCGTTTCGCGGCGGGCAGTTGTTTTCACGCGCGGATACGCTGCCCAACTTTCCGGTTCCGCACTCCCCCTGCTAGGGTATCGGACCGGGCTGGCGGGTTCGACAGGGCGCCTGCTCAAAGCCTATTTTTTGTAGTAGTCAGTTTGATACTGCTCGATGAGCTGCTTCATCCGGACCGCGTCCCCCTTATGGTGTCCCGAACAACTCACGGCGCTCGTACCGCCAGTCGTTTCGATGTACACATTGGAGAACAAGAGGTTGGTGTCGATGCGGACTGAGGCAATGTGCGCGATGTGAATGGAGTGTTCCAGCTTCCCAACCCACTGAGGCCGGAAGTGCACAACGCTGGAAGGAGTAATCAGCACCTGCGTGGGGAACAAACGGTTTCCGGAGCTCAGCCGACTGGCACGGAAGACGGCGTCGCCGGGTCGCCGGCGACCTCTCCACCAGACGTAAAACACGACGAGCGCCGAGGTGGCCGCCACGACGGCTGCCGCGGCCATCATCCAGTTGCTCGTCAGTCCGCTCGTCAATGAATCCATGTCGGTCGCTTACCTTGCGCGAAGGTTCGAACACTGTCAAGGGGCAAGCGCAGATGCTAAGCTAAGGCCCGGAGGCCCTGCCGTGCCCCATCGTCAGCCCGGTGCCCCGGGCCAAACCCAGCAAGACTACCTTTCCGGAAAGCCCATAGGCTTTTATCGGCCCCGAGGCAGTGCAGAAATCCGGCACCTGATTGACGAAGGGTTTCAGGCCTTCAATGCTGCCCGTTTATCCGAAGCTTGTCGGATTTTCTCGGACAAAATGATCGATCCCGCCAGTGATACCACCATTGGCCTGACGCTGGCGGGGGCCATGACGCCGGCCGGGATTGGCGGCTGTGTCATAGAAATGATGGACCGGGGCCTGGTGGATTTCGTCATCAGCACCGGCGCGAATCTCTATCACGACCTGCACTATGCCCTGAACTTCAAGCTGCACCGGGGGTCGCCATTCGTCGACGACCGTGACCTTTATGCGCAGGGGATCATTCGCATTTACGACGTGCTGTTTCCTGCACAGGTTCTCCTCGAGACCGACGCCTACATTCGCGACTTCCTGGTGCGATCGGGACTGAATCGCCCGATCTCGACCGCGGAGCTGCACTATCGCCTGGGTCGAGACCTGCTGGATCGTTATCCAGGATGTGAGGAGCACTCGGTGGTCGCGCACGCGGCACTGGCCGGTGTGCCGATCTACACGTCTTCCCCAGGTGACAGTTCGATTGGCATGAACCTCGCCTCGCATGAATTGCTGAACGACAGCCACTTGATGATCGATCCCAATCGGGACGTCAACGAGGTGTGCGCAATTGTGCTGGCCGGAAATCAGAACGGGTGCGTGATTGTCGGCGGCGGATCCCCCAAGAACTTCTATCTGCAGGCGCAGCCCACGTTGTGGGAGGTCTACGGGATTGAGAAAGGGGGCAACGACTATTTCATTCAGATCACGACCGACCAGGTGGTGTGGGGTGGACTTTCTGGTGCGACCCCGGCGGAAGCGGTGAGTTGGGGGAAGGTCAATCCCAGCGTGCTCCCGGATACGGTTGTTGCCTACTGCGACTCGACCATCGCCTTTCCGTTGTTCTGCGAGTATGCCGTGGGGTCAGCGAACGGTCGCCGCAAGCGTCGGGAGCTCGTGCACCGTCGCGACGAACTGCTTGCCGACCTGACGCTCAGGGCGAAACAGGTAGCGGCAGAGAAGAGTCAGAATGGGCACCTTATCATCTGAACTCGGCCCACACGCCGAGCGACTGTCGTCGAAGCCCCGCGTGTATGCGGATGCAAATGTCCCCGCCGGACTTGTCAACTTCATGCGCGTCCGGCTCGAGTGGGACGTCCTCTTTGTGCTCGAGCACGATGAGCTCCGTCGGGCACGAGACACGGAGCACTATCGTCTCGCACGGCAGCTTCGACGCACGCTCTTGACACTCGACCGCGACTATCTCGACGATCGTCGATTCCCACCCTCCGAAGGTTCCGGAGTCCTCGTCATCAGCGCGCCCCACGAGCGTGGCTTGGCTCGACTGCTGCGGCGGATAGACCGGGCGCTGTTTGCCCAGGGGACCATCACCGGCGCCTCTCACACGAATGGTACTGGCCTTCCGCTCGAAGGTCGGAAGCTGCACGCGCACGCTGACTGGACGGCACAGGCCGCGCAGTCCTAGAATCAGCCGACTTTCATGGGCATACCGGACATCCTGGGGCTCGAGCTTTCCGACCTGACCGCGCGCGCCATCGTCGTGGATGCCGACGGCACAGTGGGAGGCCGCGCCGAAGGTTCTTCCTCTGAGGCCGCGGCTGTCGCCGATGCTGCCGTTTCGGCACTGCGGGCCGCGGGCACGGCGCGGCCCCGCTCAATTGGCGTCGCCGCGATTGAACCTCTTGCGGGTTGCGTGCAGGCGGCCATCAAAACGCTCTCGACCACCTGGGACACGCAGGTCCGATCCGAGCTCGTCGGCTGGGGTGCCGCCTATGCGCTTGCCGAGTCCTGGTGCGGCGTGGCGCGCGGCGCACGAAACATCCTGGCGTTTGCAGTGGGAGAGCGCGCGTCGGCTGGAATCATTCTGGACGGCCGACTGTGGACCGGGTCGCATGGACTGGCCGGGTCGGCGGCCTGGCTCGCGCTAAATCCTGTCGAACGCGAAGACTATCGCAAACTTGGATGTCTCGATGCCGAAGTGGGAGCCACAGGAATCGTGCGACGTCTTGTGTGGCGTATCAAGTCGGGAGATCAATCACGGGTGCTCGATATGGCCGACGGCGACCTGTCGGCCATTACGTTGACTCATATTCTTGATGGCGCTCGAGAGGGTGACGGTGTGGCAATTTCAGTGGTTCGCGACACCGTGAAGTATATCGGGATGGCGGTGGCCAATCTCGCGACGACCGTCGATCCTGAAATGATTGTACTGGGTGGAATGGTCCAATCCGCCGGTGATCTGCTTCTCGAGCCACTCCGGTACGAATGTGCTCGTCGCATGTCGCCCGTCATGTACCGCAGTGTGAAAATCGAGCTGGCCGCGCTTGGTGCCGACGCGCCGGCCATAGGCGCCGCACGTCAGGCGCTGTCCAGTCTGTCATGATGGTGCTCTCCGGGGCCGATGTGGTCCTGGCGAACCGCATCCTCAGCCCGGGTACAGTCTTTGTCGACGGTGAACGCATTGTCGACATCGTGCCCAGTGCCCAGCCAGCGTCTCCCGGCGTGGTTCATGTCGATCTGAGCAAGCACTACGTTGTGCCGGGCTTCATCGACATGCACATCCACGGCGTGCAGGGGTTCGATACGCTGGATGGCGGCACCGGCCTGCGAGCAATGGCTTCGCGCCTGCCGGCATACGGCGTCACGGGGTTCTGTCCCACCACTGTTGCCTGCCCGCCGCCGGTCCTCGCCAGATTTCTCAACCAGCTGCGGAGACTTCGCGGCGACGATCGCGTCCACGGAGCCCGGATTCTGCCGGCGCACCTGGAAAGCAATTTCATCAATCCGGACTACCGCGGTGCCCAGCCTGCCGCGTGTCTGAAGCGGCCGCCACCTTCCGATAAGGGTTCGGCTGCTCCGGCAAAACGGCGAGCCGAGGCCGATTTTGACGCCGAAGATGTGCTCGTTGAAATCGAACGCGGTGGCGCGGACATTGGCACCATTACACTGGCCCCCGAATTGGACGGGGCCCCCGAGTTGATCGATCGTTTCGTGGCTGCCGGGTATCGAGTCTCGTTGGGACATTCCGGTGCCACCTTCGATCAGGCCAAAGCAGCCATTGCCCGCGGCGCTCGTGCGGCCACGCACCTCTTCAACCGTATGCCTCCGGTCGGGCATCGCGATCCTGGTCTCGCAACGGCCGCTCTCGTGAGTGACGAGGTTGCGGCAGAGCTGATTTGCGATGGGTTTCACGTTCACCCAGCCATCTTGCAGGTAGCGATCGCGTCAAAGAGTCTGGATCGGGTCGTCGCCATCACGGACGGCACGGGCGGTGCCGGTCTGCCGATGGGCGCACGCGCGAGACTGGGCGATCAGCTCATCACCGTCGGTGAAGCGGCCGCATATCTCGATGATGGCACGCTGGCTGGCAGCATCCTCACGATGGATCGCGCGTTCGCATTGCTGGTCACCGTCGTTGGTCTGGCGCTGCCTGAGGCCGTCAGGATGTGCTCGACGACGCCGGCCCGAGAGCTCGGGCTGCAGGGCACGGGGCTCCTTGCAGAGGGGGGCGTGGCTGACCTGACGGTGCTGGACCGCAATTTCCGGGTCGTCCAGACGTACGTTGGGGGACTTCTGGTGTATCAGAGATAGAGAAATTGCAAGGATTGCAGAAAGGAAGGTCACTGCAATTCTAGCGGGGTGGCGGATTCACGTAGTGCGTGCGGTCAGCGATTCCCGCATCTTTGAACGCATCGTGGCGCTCACGACACTTGCTGCACTGGCCGCAATGTTGCCGGTTGATGGGACTCATACAGGACAACGTGAGATCCAGCGGGACCCCCAATTCGATACCGAGCTTCACCACGTCCGGCTTGTGCAGTGCTGCAAAGGGCGTCGCAATCTCGATGGGGTGATCGAGCCCGAGGGAAAGCGCACTTGCCATTGCTTCGAAGAAATCCGGTGTCGCGTCGGGGAACGGGTTGCCGGCCAGAGGTGCAAGCGCAAGTCGCGAGATCCGTCGCGTCGTGCAGAAGATGGCGGCCTTCGAAAGAAGGATGACGTTTCGCCCGTGCAGGTACACATCCTCGTCCGGTGTGTCATACGCCGGCGGAGTTCCAAGGATCGCCCAGTGAGAAGGAGCATAGACATCACGGACGCTCACCTCGAGCTGGGCCACCGGACGTACGCTGTCGGCGAACGGCGGCGCAGCGAGAAGCCGCTCCAGCATGGACCGCTCGTCGACTTCCCACGCGAGCCCGGTGCTGACGTAGACCGGTTGCACCGTTCGTTCGCGAAGTTCGTGGGCCAGTAGCACGGCGCTGTCCAGCCCTCCCGAGAGCAAAACCACGGTTTCAGTATTCATGCACTGAAAACTGTCAGACTGATAACTGAAAACTGCTTTAGAGTAGCCGCATATGTACTCCGTGACCAAGCGCATCGAGTTCTGCTACGGCCATCGACTGCTGGACTATGACGGCATCTGCAAGCACCCGCACGGACACAACGCGGTGGCTGAAATCGAGGTGCGGAACGATGCCCTCGATGCTCGCAACATGGTGTGCGACTTCAGCGACATCAAGCGGATTGTGAAAGGCTGGGTCGACCGTGAGCTGGATCACCGAATGATCCTCCGGGAGGACGATCCGCTGGTGAAGTCTCTCGAAGCCCTCGGCGAGCCCGTCTTCCGAACCAAGAGCAACCCGACCGTCGAGCACATCGCCAAGCTTCTCCATGACTACGCAAGAACGCAGGGTCTGCCGGTTGTTCGGGTGACTGTCTGGGAAACGCCCACTTCGTTTGCGACGTACGGCGCAGACAAATAAAACTGAAAACTGATAACTGAAACTGATAACTGATAACTGATAACTGATAACTGATAACTGATAACCAAGACTGTGCTAATCGTCTTCGATCTGGACGGCACGCTTGTCGATTCGCGACAAGACCTGGCCGACAGCGCGAATGCGATGCTTGCCCGATATGGCGCCGCCCACCTGCCTGACGATCTCATTGTCACCATGGTGGGGGACGGCGCTCCCACTCTTGTCCGCCGTGTGTGTGCGGCTGCTGGGCTTCCCTCAGTCCCCAACGACGCGCTGGAGAGTTTTCTGGCGCATTACGATGCACGGCTTCTGAATCATACGCGTCCGTATCCTGGAACCCGAGAAATGCTGGAGTCTGTCGTGAACAGAGCGACTCTGGCGGTGCTGACCAACAAACCAGGGGCACCCAGCAGGCAGATCCTCGAGGGCACCGGCTTGGTCACCTTCTTTCAGTACATGGTTGCGGGAGATGGCCGTTGGGGGCGCAAGCCCAGCCCCCGGGGTCTTCACTGGTTGATGACGCAGGCAGCCGCCACCGGCGCGACGACCCTGTTGGTCGGTGATTCGATCGTGGACCTGCAAACGGCGCGTGCCGCCGGCGTCGCCATTTGTCTCGCCCGTTACGGGTTTGGCTTCGACAGCATTCCGCAACATCAGCTCACGCCAGAAGATCGAATGATCGATACACCCACCGAGCTCCTGACACTGGTGTAAGAGACACCGCCGTCACCGAAGACCTGAAGGGCCGCGCCAGCAGTTCATTTTGACTAATCAAAATTCGTGTGTATAATGTGCCGCCGCACAATTTCTATGCATCAAAAAAACGGGATCTCCTTGGGAAAGGCCTGGCTTTTTGCTCTCGCTGCCTGTGCCTGGCCGCTCGGCTCGAACACCACGTACGCGCAAACCGCGCCCCAGCAGGCGCAGGAGAGCAGTACTCCCCGGTCGAGCCCGATCTCGGGGTACATGGACTTTCACTACAACAAGGTAGACGACGAGGATGGCCGGCTCGACTTCCATCGGTTCGTGTTGCTGTTCACGCACGGGTTCAGCGATCGCCTTCGCTTTGTCGGAGAGCTGGAGCTCGAGCATGCGTTTGTCGAGGGTCTCGAGGAAGCGGGTGAGCTGGAACTGGAGCAGGCGTACATGGACTTTCTGCTCTCCCGCAGCTTTAACGTGCGTGCCGGCATGCTGTTGATGCCGGTCGGCATCATCAACGAACGACACGAACCGCCGGTGTACTACGGCGTCGAGCGACCGTTCGTCGATACGGTGATTATCCCCACCACGTGGTTCGAGGTCGGTACCGGGATCCACGGCGAGGTCGGCCGGGGATGGCGGTACCGCCTCTATCTCACCGCGCCACTGAACGCCGCTCAGTTCAGTGCCGAAGAAGGGCTGCGCGGCGGTCGGCAGAAAGGTGCAGAGAGCAACATCGGTCGCGTCGCGACGACCGGACGGCTCGAGTGGCTGGGGTTTCGAGGACTGACCGTCGGCGCCAGCTACTGGGCGGGACGTTCAGGGTTCGAGTTTCGGCCCCGCTTTGACGTGCCGGTCGCCGTTGCGGAGGCGGACGCGCGGTATGCCCTGGGCGACCGGCTGGAGCTCCGGGCCCAGTTTGCCCAGGCTTTCATCGACAACGCAGCGGAGCTCAACGACGCGATGACACGCCGCATTGGAGTCAATCCCAACATCGCGCGGTCGCTTCGCGGTTTCTACCTCGAATCCGGCTACCGCTTTCTGTCCGGTACCAGAATCGGGGACGTTGGAGGATTCGTTCGCTACGAAAACTTCGACACCCAGTACCGGATGCCAGATGGATACGTGCCGCTCAAGCAGTTCGACCGGGACGGCCTGGTGATTGGCGCGACCTACTGGCCCGATCCTGATGTCGCGATCAAGGTCGACTATTCGGCAATCCGCAGTCAGAGCGACGTCATCAAGGCGCCGCACTCATTCAATGTTGGACTGGGATGGTGGTTCTGATGGGCAAGTCAATACGTGCGGATGTCATGTTGGCCATCGTGGTCATGGTTTGCCTCCTGGCCCCTGGCTCGATCCATGGCGGGGCGCAGGCCCCCGAGACCAAGGTCATGGAGATTGACGCCGAGCGCTTCAGCTTCACGCCGTCGGAGCTGCGCATTGCGGCCGGCGCAACCGTAGAGTTGCGAATCCGGAGTCACGACACCAATCACGGATTCCGCATCATCGGTACCGATATCAATGCCATCGTCCCGAAGCGCGGGCGGGGAACGGCAACGGTGATGTTCCGGCCTGAAAAGCCCGGCCGCTACGTCTTTGAATGCACGAAGTTGTGTGGGGCCGGTCACAGTTTCATGCGAGGCGTGATCGTGGTGTCCGAGTAGGAATCCTTCACATGCTCACACGAATTCTCACGGTATGGCTTGGGTGTGGTCTCGCGAGCGCGATTCTGGTCGCCCAGGGGCGGCCGTTCCAGCCCGGCGATCCACTGCCCGGGCTGACACCCGTCGAGTTCGAAGAATTTCGCCTCGGACTGGACGACTTTCTTGAAGTCGAATCGGCCGAGGAAGGCCTCGGTCCTGCGTTCAACGGCACGAGTTGCGCCGTGTGCCACAACCTGCCAGCCATTGGCGGCTCTGGCATCGTCGCGGAAGTCCGCGCCGCGCGACGCATGCCGGACGGTCAGATTCAGACGGTCGACTCGTCGGGGGAGACAGTCATTCAGCTCTTCTCGATCCCGACGCACAACTGTCAACCGGCAATTCCGGCAGACTACAACGTCGTGGCGCGACGCCTGCCGATTCCGCTGTTTGGTGCGGGCCTGGTCGAGGCCATTGGCGACGATACGCTCCTGAACCTGGAAGATCCGCTCGACCGGAACCGCGACGGGATCAGCGGGAGAGTGAGCGTCGTGACCGATCTGGCCTCTGGCAATCGGCGCGTCGGACGTTTTGGCTGGAAAGGGCAGCAGGCGACGTTGCTGACTTTTGGCGCGGAGGCATACCGGACCGAGATGGGCATTACGAACGACGTCTTCCCAACGGAGCTCGGCCTGGGCCTGTCACCAAGTCAGATGACGCTGTGCGATCCGATCCCGGAGCCCGAAGACATACCGGATCCGCGGACACGAAGACGAGGCATTGATAACTTCGCCAGCTTCATGCAATTTCTGTCGCCCCTGCCTCGGGGACCGATCGACGAGACCGTACGGGCGGGGGAGGTGGTATTTAACGCAGTCGGGTGCGCCGTGTGCCATATTCCCACGCTCGTGACTAGTCCGAGCACGAACCCGCTGTTCAATCGTCGTCCCGTACCGCTCTTTTCAGATCTTCTGCTCCACGATATTGGTACGGGTGACGGGATTCGTCAGGGGATTGCGGAGCCGGACGAAATCCGGACCCCGGCGTTGTGGGGATTGCGATTTCGCCGACCCCTGCTTCACGACGGATCGGCGGCCACGATCGAAGACGCCATCGCGCGTCACGATCGTGAAGCCGCGCTTGCACGACAGGGTGTCCTGACGCTCTCGGATGCCGGTCGAGCCGCGCTGTTGGCTTTTCTGAAATCCCTTTGACGATGACGCGGACCCTGAAGGGTCCGCGCTACAAGCGAGAGGTTCGTGGTAGCGCGGGCCTTTCAAGGCCCGCCGATCCACTACGCGATCTTTTTGGATACCAGGCGCACGAGCAGTTTCGAGGCCGCGCGTGTGCCAATGGTGAGCTGGCGACTGTCCTTGGCGCGAATGAGCACTGCGTCGGCCGACGAGTCTCGGGCTTCAACTTCGATCGCCTGGCCGGGCTTCAATTGATGGGTTTCGATGAACCGCAGAAATGCGGCATCCTGATCGCTAATCCGCGCGACCGTCACGGGCGTATTCAGGGGACATGTCAGCAGGGTGTGTAGTTCGTGCGGCCCGAGCGCGCCTTCACGGAGCGTTCCTTCCGGCCCGGGGATGGGATCGCCGTGAGGATCGGCCGTGGGATGGCCGAGCATCTCGTCGATACGCTCGATCAAGCGATCGGAAACCACGTGCTCGAGCTTTTCCGCTTCATCATGCACTTCCGCCCAGCTCATTCCCATGACTTCGACGAGGAACAGCTCGACGAGCCGGTGTCGTCGAAGGACGAGCGCCGCGAGCTTCGCACCGGCTGGCGTCAACCGCACACCGGAATAGGGCTCATAGACGACCAGTCCGGACTCCCACAACGCCTTGACCATGGTCGTGGCCGTGCCAGGGGCCACGGACAGTGAGCTGGCGATCTGGCCCATCGGGACGAGCTTGTCTGCGCCGAGCGCGTTCTCGTGCAGAAGAATAGCTTTGAGATAGTTTTCCACCGTGCTCGAAGCGAGCATTGTCTGCCCATTTTAGCAGATTTCGACTAACAGAGCTTGACATTTTAGACGGACACATATATATTTTTGAGAGGTCAAAATTCTGTGCTTGATAGCATGGGGGTGTTCTCTCGTCGATCGTGGCTCCGTCTGGCGGGTCTCGCGTCCTTGATAGGAGGAGCGGTGTGGCAGCGCACCGTCCGCCCGTCGGCGCAAGGTCCGGCATCGGCCTCGAGCCCACACGCGGAGCACGCCGGTCACTCATTGGGCACCGTGGGTCGGGTCGCAGCCGACCGGTTCAACCCGATGACGTACCTGCGAAGCTGGAATTTTGCTCATCTTCCGCCAACCGAGCGGCAGCGGTTCTATCGTGAAACGCCGCGCCCGGACGGGAGTCTGCTGCGCGAGTACGAGATTTTTGCGGTCGATCGTGAGATTGAGATTGCCCCAGGACTCTTCTATCCCGCTTGGACATACAACGGCGAGGTGCCGGGTCCCACCATTCGGGCCACGGAAGGCGATCGAATCCGAATCACGTTCCTGAACCAGGGAAGACATCCGCACACGATGCACTTCCACGGATGGCATTTACCCGAAATGGATGGCGCCCTTGATGCGCACCAGGTGCTGCCCGGTGAGCAGTTCGTCTACGAGTTCGATGCGGAACCGTTCGGACTGCACTTGTATCACTGCCACACGGTGCCGCTGAAGCGGCACATCCACAAAGGTCTGTACGGCGTGTTCATCATCGATCCCAAGAAGGGTCGACCACCGGCTGATGAGCTCATCATGCTGATGAACGCGTTCGACACGAACTTCGACAACGATAACGAAGTCTATGCGGTGAACACCGTCGCCAACTACTTCCTGAGCGACCCCATCCGCGTGACGGTGGGACGGCCGGTTCGAATCTATCTGGTCAACGTGACCGAGTTCGATTTGCTCAATAGCCTGCACCTGCACGGGATGTTCTTCGATGTGTACCGAACCGGCACGTCGCTCGTGCCCCACGACAACACCGACACGGTAATGCTCTGCCAGGGCGAGCGGGCAATTCTCGAAACGACGTTCCGCTATCCGGGCATGTTCATGTTCCACGCGCACCAGAGTGAGTTTGCTGAGCTGGGGTGGATGGGCATGTTCCAGGCCGAAGAAGGGCGTCGTGAGACCTAGCGGCGCTGATTCGACCGTTGTCCTGGGGGCCGACCGCGGCCACACATCACGGATGTGGCTCGTCGGGCTTCTGCCGCTCGTGCTCCTCGCAGGACTGATCGTGCTGGTAGTCCGGACGGGTCCTGCCGATGTCCTCAAAGGCGAGGGCGTTCCACCCGTCGAGGTGCTGACGTTCCAGCGCGTCGAGCTCACGCCGCAGGGCATCACCGCGGTCGTGCTGAACGATGGTCCAGACCCTGTGACGATTGCGCAGGTCCAGGTGGACGATGCGTATTGGCACTTCACGGTTGAGCCGAAGATGGTGCCGCATCTGCGCCATTCAACCTTGAAGATTCCCTATCCGTGGGTCGAAGGCGAGACGCACCGGTTGAAGGTCTTGACGTCCACGGGCGTCGTGTTCGAGCACGAGATTGCTGTGGCGGTCCCGACGCCAAAGCCAGGATGGCGCTATCTCGGTGTGTTCACGCTCATTGGGTTATACGTTGGCGTCGTGCCCGTGATGATCGGCTTGCTGTGGTACCCGCTGGTTCGACGACTGGGCCATCGGGGGCTCGATTTTCTGTTGGCGCTCACGGTTGGATTGCTGTTGTTCCTGTTGGTGGATGCGTCGGCGGAGGGCCTTGAAGCAGCCGGCGGATTACCCCAATCGTATCAGGGCGTTTCGCTTTTTGTGTTTGCAGCGATTGCCGCGTACCTTGCGCTCGAAGCGCTGGGAGTCTGGCTGGCAAAACGCTCTTCGGCTCGGAGGGCGCCTGCCGGATGGATTCTGGCGCTGCTCGTTGCGGTCGGGATCGGCCTGCACAACTTTGGTGAAGGTCTTGCCATTGGTGCCGCGTTCGCTCTCGGCGAGGCAGCCTTGGGCAGCTTGTTGATCATTGGCTTCGCCCTGCACAACACGACCGAGGGTCTGGCGATTGTCGTGCCGCTTGCGAAGCAGTCGAACGCCGGTACGCGAATGCCGATTTGGACGCTGGCGAAGCTGGGGCTGCTTGGTGGCGTCCCCGCCATTGCAGGCGCGTGGCTTGGCGGATTCGTGTATTCGCAGGTCTGGGCGTTGTTGTTTCTCGGCCTCGGCGTAGGAGCCATTGCCCAGGTTGTGGCGCAAATCCTTGGTCAGATGGCCGGCGACGAGCCGCTTCCACAGTATCTGGCGACCCGGCCGGTGCTTGCGGGTTTGCTGGCGGGATTTGTCGTGATGTACACGACCGGCATGTTGATTGGGTAGCGAGATTCGATTATGAGCTTCAAGACGTTTCGGACACGCATGGCAATCACGACCGGGTTCGTGCTGGCGCTCGGCGCCTGCGCGTTGTTACCGCTCGGGGCCGGTCCACGGCCGCAGAGAGAAGTCTCGCTGACGGCTCGGAATATGGCGTACTACGTCGGCAACGACTCGACGTCGTCCAATCCGGTGATCAAGGTCACGGCAGGAGAGCAAATCCGGATCAATCTCGTGAACAAAGATCGGGGTTTCGTCCACGATCTTGCCATCCAGGACTGGAAGGTTGAAACGCCGCTCGTGCACGACGAAGAGAGCACCTCGGTCATCGTTCAGGTTCCTGAAACCCCCGGTCGGTTCACGTACGTCTGCACCCTGCACGCGGCTATGATGAAAGGCACGATCGAGGTCGTGCCGGCCGTCGCCGACGCGCACGGGGACTGACAACTATCTCCCTTAAACAGGCCCTTTCCACCCCATCAGGAAAGAGTCGGTATGTCCGCCGGCTCTTTTCCCGCATTGCGGATCGCTACGATCTCATCACGGTCGTGCTTTCGTACGGTCAGGATCGCCGATGGAAGCGTCGGCTGATCCGAATGGCTGGTCTGCAACGCGAGACCCGAGTGCTGGACCTGGCGACAGGCACCGGCGACCTCGCTTTTCTTGCCGCCAAGACCGCCAGGACCGTAGTCGGTCTCGATATCACGAAACGAATGCTCGAACTTGCCGCGGTCAAGCGTACGGAAAGCGATGGTCCCCATTTCTTGCAGGGCGACATGATGGCGTTGCCCTTCCCCCGCGAGTCATTTGACGTGGTGACCACAGGCTACGGCATTCGAAACGTGCCCGCGCTGGCGCCGGCGCTCGACGAAATCGCGAGGGTCTTACGACCCGGTGGTTGCTTTCTCTCGCTCGATTTCGATCGGCCCGGCAACGGTCTGGTTCGTGCCGTCTACTTCGCCTATCTGACCGTGGTCGGATCAATACTAGGTTTGCTGCTCCATGGTGATCCCGATACGTATCGCTACATTCCGCAGTCGTTGCGGACGTATCCGGGAAGTCAGGAGGTCGGCCAGATGTTGAAGATGCGGGGATTCGAGGGTCTGACGATCGTCCCGGTCCTCGGTGGCTTTCTTGCGCTGCACGTCGCGACAAAACGAGCCGATGGAAGTCGATAGTACCGCGTGGTCGGGCGAAGGCACCTTCACGCAGCTCGTTTTGGAAAAGTTGCGCCGGATGGATGACCTCACAACCATTCGCGTGGAAGACGCGCCAGCGACCCGTTCTGAGGCTGACTACAATTTCGTGAGCAACGAAATCTTTGTCCGTTTTGACGTGCGTTCCCGCAAGGAACCGGCCAGGCGCTTCGGCTTCCTGCCCGGCACGCGGGTGGTGACCGAAAAAGCGCTGTCGCTCGCCGACCTGGCGGGCCGGCTGGCCAGCGACGGAGACATTGGCGCAGCAGACTATACCGACGAGGGGATGGTTCAATACCTGCGGACGGAACGAATTATTCCACCCTATCAGACGCGTGGTTATAAGCTGGTTGAACTTCTGCGCATTTATGAGTCAACCTGACTTCCAAGAGCACGTGTTGCCCGTCCTTTCAACAACCTGCTAGATTTCACCTACTGGCATGTGCGGTTTGAGCCGACACATTCCGAGATCGGTCTAGTTTCGGTGCGTTCGGCTGGCCGAACGCTCGAGGAGAACATTCAGCGGTGGCCCTCGTCGAATCCCTGTTGACCGCCATCGTCCGCGCCGACGGCGACGCGCTCGTCATGCATGTCGGAGAGCGTCCGTATGTGGTCGCGGCTTCGGGTCAGGTCGAACTGTCGACGCGGACGCTTACGCTCGAGGCCATCTACGGGATTCTGGGCCAGCTGATTTCACCGGCAGCGGAGAAATCCCTGGAAGAACTTGGTGCGGTCGAGCACGAACTGGCCCCGCTGGCGGTCGTCCCGGATGAACGCTTTGCGATTGTTGCCGCGCGAGGTGGCAACGATATCTGGATGGAAATTCGACGTCACCGCTCCTCGAGCGTTCGAGAACCTCAGGGTCGTCCTCTAGCATCCGGGTCACCCGTTGGAGGCGACGTACCGGCAACAACGCCACGCCCGGCCGTGGAGCCGACGGAAATTCCGGCGGCCTCGATTCCGACAGCGGCCTCCGCCGCGGAGCCCCCCTCTCCCCCTGCGCCTGTCGAAGAAGCCAAACACGAAATCGAAACAGTTGCGCCGTCGAGTCCAACCTTGCCGCGCGACGCGCAGACGGACGAGGAAGCGAGACCGGAAGAGCATCTCGCCTCTGGGCCTGCGCCGCCCGCCTCGAAACCGGCGCCGCTGGAGTCGCGCACGACGCCCCGCCGGCGGAGGACCGATCGGGTTCCCGTTGAGTCGGATATCCCTCCGGTCACGATGGTGCCAGTACCGCCGTCACGTATCCAAACGCCTCGGTCGCCGCTCGAGGAGACCCCCGCCGCGATCGTCTTGCCATTGGCTCGCAGCCAGGTGCGGGGCGATCAGACTTCACGCGTGACCATGTCTCCAAAACTGGCTGGTCTCGATCGTCTGCTGCGGGTGGCGGCGGCCCGTGGGGCATCGACGCTTTATCTGGTATCGGGTTCGAGGCCCTCGATTCGTGTCGACGGGGAAATCAGTCTGCTCGAAGGCGAGACGGTGCTGAGCGCGCCGGAAGTAGAGTCGCACATTCTCGACATCATGCCCGAGCGCAATCGCGAGGCGCTGCGCAGTGGGGTCGGGACCGAATGGATCTGCGACGTTGCGGACGTCGGTCGAATCCGGTGCATGAGCTTCCGCGATCACCGGGGTGCCGGCGGAATCTTCCGGATGATCCCGGCGCGCGCGATTTCAGCCGAACAACTCGGATTATCCCGTGAAATCCAGGGACTGTGTGGGGAAGCAGAAGGCCTCGTGCTCGTCACCGGGCCACGATCGAGCGGGAAGAGCACGCTGATTTCTGCGTTCGTCGATTTGATCAATCGGACGCGCAGCGATCATGTCATCACGCTCGAGAGTCAGATCAAATTCGTGCACGAGAGCCGGACATCGCTCGTGAGCCAGCGGGAAGTTCGTGGCGACAATGACGAACTCGTCGCGGCGGCGCGGACGGCGCTGCGGGAGAATCCCGATGTGCTCGTCATCGAGGATTTGCGCACCCCCGAGCTCCTGAACGCCGCGCTTGCGGCGGCCGAGTCCGGGCATCTGGTGATTGGGTCTCTTTCTGCGCATACGACGACCGCGGCCATCGATCGCATCATCGATCAGACCACGCCCGAACGACGGCCGAAGATTCAACTGGCCTTGGCCGAGGCGCTCCGGGGAATCGTGGCACAGGTCCTCGTGCGAAAAACGGGCGGAGGACGTCTGGCTGCCCGCGAAGTGCTGCTGAACACGAGTTCGGTTGCCAACCTCATTGCCGAAGGCAAGACGTCGCAGTTGCCGCTGGCGCTCGACAGCGGGCGACGGTACGGGATGGTGCCCCTGAACGACGCGCTCGTGGCCTTCGTCCAGAGCGGCGTCGTCGACGCGCGCGAAGCCTATCGACACGCGTCCGACCGGCCTGAATTCCTCAACCAACTCCGGCGCGAGGGCGTCGACACGTCGTTCGTGGAAAGGTTGGCTTAGTTTTAGCGTTCCACGAATGGCCGAATTTCCTGACTCAGAAACTCCAGCACATCGTGCTCGGTGAGCTCGGCCACACCAACGCCGATCGGACGTTCCGAAGACACGATTCGAGAACCTCGGCCGCGGTTGACGTGCCCGAGCACGACCGGCGACTGACCACTCACGTCCAATTGAAGCTCGATGAAATCTTCCGCTGAGCGATCGGAAGCCAGGCGAAGTCCGCCAGCCGGGGTAAAGACCTGGAATTGATACCCCTCGGCCTTCAGCACAGCTGCGAACTGCTTGAACAGTGGAGTGGCCACTTCGGCAAGAAAACGCTCGTATGCCGCCGTGGCCGTGTCGGATCGCGCCCGTCGTTCGGCGGCCACACGTCGACTCTGATCAATAGCCTGCAGGACACGCTTCCGAATTTCTGAGATTTCCATCCCGGCCGATCCTCTACTCGTTCAAGGTCAACCTCAAAACGTTCAACGCTGGGTTCGCTGAGGACGCGGAGGACGCAGGGATCAAACTTTAGGAATTCTCTCGGAATTCTCTGCGACCTCAGCGACCTCTGCGTCCTCAGCGTTAAAAGAATTTAGATCACTCCGGCCTGTTGTAGCTCCGCAATTCGTGCCGAGGTCAGACCTAGCTCTCCAAGCACTGCGCCGGTGTGTTCGCCAAGTCGAGGCGGGGGCCGAGTGATTGCGCCTGGGGTGCCCGAAAGCTTGACGGGCACCCCAAGCACCTTGACTATACCGGTGGTCGGATGCTCTACGGATTCGACCATGCATCTCGCGAGCAGCTGTTCATCTCTCAGCACTTCACCGACGTCCAGCACGGCACCGGCCGGAACCCCCGCTCCCCCAAGCGCCTGCAGCCAGTCGGCTCGTGAGCGAGCGGCAAATTTCTCGGCAATGACCGGTCGCAGCTTTTCGTAATTGAGCACACGGTCGCGGTTGGTCGCAAAACGCGAGTCCCCCGCAAGCGCTTCGAGGCCGGCCACCCCGCAGAACCGACGCCAGAGCTCATCGTTGCCGACGGCCAGTACGATGTCGCCGTCGCGAGTCTGAAACACCTCATACGGGACGATTGACGGATGCCGGTTACCCATGCGCGTTGCCGGCGTACCGGTCGCAAAATAGATCCCCGCTTGATAGGTGAGCAGCGAGGCGACCGAATCGAGCATTCCTACATCGACGTACTGGCCGTGTCCCGTGCGTTCGCGCGCGAACAGGGCCAGCAGGATGCCCTGCGCCGTGTACAAGCCGCTGACCAGATCCCCAATAGCAACCCCTAACCGGTAACCTGGCCCATCGGGGGCGCCGGTGATGCTCATCAGGCCCCCCTCGCCTTGCACGACCGCGTCGTAGCCTGGACGATCGCGCTCGGGTCCGTTCTGACCGAACCCGGAAATCGAGGCATAAATCAGCCGTGGATAGCGGTCGCGAAGCGACGCGTAATCGAACCCGACAGGGTCGAGCGTGCCCGGCCGAAAGTTCTCCACGACGATGTCAGCGCGTGCGATCAACTGGTCGAGCAGTTTCCGCCCCTCAGGATGCTTGAAGTCGAGCGTGACGCTCTCCTTGTTGCGGTTGATGCTCATGAAATACGCGCTTTCGCCCTGCACGAACGGTGGGCCCCAGCCGCGCGTATCGTCGCCCTGTCCGGGTCGCTCGATTTTGATGACCCGCGCCCCCATGTCGGCCAGTTGCATCGTGCAATACGGGCCGGAAAGCACGCGGGTGAGATCCACGACGGTGAGTCCCGCGAGCGGCCCATACACTACGCGTTCGTGAGCTGGTGTTGGTCCCATAACAGCCATCAAAATATCATTCTTGGTGCGTGTGCCGGACCTAAAGGTCCGGCTACGTACAGCAATCTCTGCCGCTGCACGCGCCAGGACTCGTCCGGGCGCTATACTGAGCGCGTTTCCAGCTTTGGTCCCCGAACGATGATCGACGACCCGGCCCCGCTCGTGGCGCGAATTCCGGCCGGCGAGTTCATCATGGGGACTGATGAGCACGACGAAAATGAGCGACCGTCGCATCGAGTGTACCTCGATGAGTTTCACATCGGTGTTCACCCGGTCACCCACGAAGAGTACGCGCGTTTCGTCCAGGCCACGGGACATCGGTCGCCGGCCATCCGCGATCTTCCGCTCGTCGTGCCCCCAGATCAGCAAGCGATGTTCCAGGAGCTCGCGGCCCCGTTCGTCTGGACCGACGGGACGCCTCCGGTCGGTCTCACGCAACATCCGGTGACGATGGTCACGTTCGAAGATGCCGTGAAGTACTGCGCGTGGCTGGAATCCTGCACTGGCAAACCATTTCGCCTGCCAACCGAGGCAGAATGGGAGAAGGCCGCGCGTGGGGGCCTAGAGCGCCAGCGCTTTCCCTGGGGCGACGAGATCGATCCATCGCGCGCAAACTATTTGCCCGATCCGAACCTGAAACATCAGCACGGCACGACGGAGGTGACGGCCCACGCTCCGAACGGCTACAAGGTGTACGGAATGGCCGGCAACGTCTGGCAATGGGTGTTGGATTGGTATGCGGCCGATTACTATGCCCTCGGTCAGTACTTGAACCCACCCGGCCCTGAGGGGGGAGAACTTCGAGTTGTGAGAGGTGGCTCGTGGGTCAACGACGACACGAATTTCCTGCGCTGCGCCTGCCGCCATCCGGTGCCGATTGACAGCTACTCCTACAGCATTGGTTTTCGGGTAGCGTACTAACAGGCTGCTGACGCAGCCTGAAGTGAAAACTGAAAACTGAGAACTGACAGCCTGTGAATATTTCAACGCCGAGGAACGCCGAGGACGCGGAGTGCGCAGGGAATTCTTAAACAAAAAGACCTCTGCGGCCTCAGCGGGCACTGCGAACTCTGCGTTGAGCCT
>CAWBPA010000008.1:0-25493 GCA_963790545.1 Vicinamibacterales bacterium | reverse complement strand
CCCGCCTCGGCCCGTACCGAATCCTCTCCGCCCTTGGCGCCGGCGGCATGGGCGAGGTCTATCGGGCCCGCGATACCAAGCTCAACCGCGAAGTCGCTATCAAGGTCCTGCCCGATGCTCTTCGCCACCGATCCCGAGCGCCTCGCCCGCTTCCAGCGCGAAGCGGAGGTCCTCGCGTCGCTGAACCACCCGAACATCGCGCACGATCCACGGTCTCGAAGGAGCTGGCGGGCGTCCGCGCGCTCGTCATGGAGCTCGTCGAAGGCGAAGACCTCGCCCAACGCCTCGCGCGCGGACCCATTCCGCTCGCCGAGGCGCTGCCGATCGCGAAGCAGATCGCCGACGCGCTCGAAGCGGCGCACGAGCAGGGGATCATCCACCGCGATCTGAAGCCGGCGAACATCAAGCTTCGGCCGGACGGCACGGTGAAAGTGCTGGACTTCGGGCTGGCGAAAGCGATGGAACCGATCGGCGCGGCATCGAACGCTGTCGCAGGTCGCCGACGATCACGACGCCGGCGGTGACGCAGGCGGGGATGATCCTCGGGACGGCGGCGTACATGAGCCCCGAGCAGGCGAGGGGCCGGCCGTCGACAGGCGCGCCGACGTCTGGGCGTTCGGCGTCGTGCTCTACGAGATGCTGACCGGCCGGCGGGCGTTCGAGGGCGAGACGATCTCGGACGTGCTCGCGAAGGTGATCGAGCGCGAACCGGATTGGACGGCGCTTCCGGCCTCGACGCCTCCGCGCCTGCGTGAACTGTTGCGCCGATGTGGAGGAAGGATCCGAAGACGCGGCTCCAGGCGATCGGAGACGCGCGTATTCAGATTGAAGAATTGATAGGCGGCGCGACGGACGAAACGGTGACGGCCGTCGCCACGCAGCCGCGCGTATGGCGCCTGCGCGCTTCGCGTGGATCGTCGCGGCGCTGTCGCTCCTGATCGCCGCGGCGTTGGCAGTCCCCGCCACGCTGTACCTCCGGCGCGTTGTACCCGAGCCACTTCCATCGCGTTTGACATCCCGACGCCGCCGACGAGCGATCCGGTCTCGTTCGCGCTGTCGGCCGACGGCCGGCAGCTGGCGTTCGTCGCGACGGCCGAAGGCGTGCCGCGGCTCTGGGTGCGGCCGCTCGACCAGGTGACAGCGCAGCCGCTCGCGGGCACCGAGGGAGCCAGCTATCCGTTCTGGGCGCCGGATGGCCGCGCGATCGGGTTTTTTGCCGACGGCAAGCTGAAGCGGATCGATCTGGGAAGCGGCAGCCCGCAGGTGCTGGCGGACGCGCCGAGTGGCCGCGGCGGCACGTGGAACCGCGAGGCGTCCTCGTGTTCGCCCCGATCGGCGTCGCCGGAGGCGTCAGCCCGCTGATGCGCGTGACCGCCACGGGCGGGACGCCGGTGGCCGTGACGCGGCTTGCTCCCGGCCACGGGAGCCATCGCTGGCCGCAGTTTCTGCCCGATGGGCGCCATTTCCTCTTTTTCGTGGCATACGGGACGCCGGACACGCAGGGCGTGTACGTGGGGACGCTCGACGGCGGCGAGCCGACGCGCGTGCTCGCGGCCGAGACGGCGGCCGTGTATGCGGCGCCCGGCGCGCTGCTGTGGGTGCGCCAGGGGGTGCTCGTTGCCCAGCGCTTCGACCCGACGCGCGGGGTGATCAGTGGCGAGCCGATCCCTGTGGCCCAGGCCGTGGGATTGGACGATGGCGTGTTGCGAGGCGCGTTTGCGGTGTCGGCGACCGGCGTGCTCGCGCATCGGGCCGGTGGTGGAGAACGGCGGCAACTCACCTGGGTCGATCGCGCAGGCATCGCGCGGGGCACCGTAGGGTCGCCCCATGAGAACGGGCTCAGCAGTCCGGAGCTGGCGCCCGATGGCCGGCGCGTCGCGGTGCACCGCACGGTGCAAGGGAATACGGACGTGTCGCTGATCGACACTGGCCGTGGCGTGCCGAGCCGCTTTACGTTCGACGCGAGCAACGACGGCTTTCCTCTGTGGTCCCCGGATGGGCGCCGCGTGGTGTTTTGGTCCCTGCGCAACGGCCCCTTCGACCTGTTTGAGAAAGCGGCGAGTGGCGCCGGCGACGAGCGGCCCCTGCTGGTGACGGGGGAACCCAAGATACCGCTGGCCTGGTTGCCCGATGGGCGGTTCCTGCTCTACGCGACCCAGCATCCGAAGACGGGCCCGGACCTCTGGGCCCTGCCGCTGGCCGGCGACCGCAAGCCGTTCCCGGTCGTGCAGACACCCTTCGAGGAGACAGCGGGGCAATTCTCGCGCGACGGGCGGTGGGTGGCGTATCAGTCGAACGAATCCGGACCCGTGCAGATTTACGTCCGACCGTTTCCAGGGCCCGGCGGCCAATGGCAGGTGTCCACGGCGGGCGGGAGCCAGCCGCGGTGGGGGCCCGACGGGAAGGAACTCTTTTATGTCGCGCCTGACGCCCGTTTGATGGCGGTGCCGATCGCGATTGGGGCGGACCGACAGACACTGGAGGCGGGTGCGCCGGTGCCGCTCTTCCGGACTCGGCTGGCCAGTGGCGCGAACATTCCCGGCGGGGTTATGTCGAAGCCGCAATATGCCGTCGCCTCCGACGGGCGCTTTCTGATGAACGTGGCCGTCGAGGGGGCGACCGCACCACCCATCACGGTCGTCCTCAACTGGGACGCGGCGTTGAAAAAGTAGCGCAGCCGTTCATCCCACGTCAGCCAATTCTTCGCACGAAGACGCCATCCCTCTCTCCCTCTATTCCGACAGGCGCTATGAGCCGTTGTGGCTTCACTCCGCGCATACGGAGAGGGGGCCATCAATGATCGGCAAAAGCCCACGACTGATCAAAGGCTTCGTGTTGGCAATGGCGCTGTTCGCGGTTCAACCCGCATTGGCGCAGGATGCTTTTCCGAGATTCGAGATATTCGGCGGCTTTTCGTACCTTTCCGCCAATGGCGACGACTTTCCTCGGCAGAACTCGAAGGGGTTTCAAGGCGGCGTGACCGCTAACGTCAACCGATGGTTTGGTGTCCTCGCAGATTTCGGGGGCCAGGACAGCAGTGCATCATGGGACAGGGGCCCCGGCGTTCCCGCACTGACAACGAACACCTCGGTGACCAGTATCTGTTTGGGCCTCGATTCACCATGCGAGCCGACAGGGTCAGCATCTTCGCGCACGCGCTGGTCGGAAGCGCGTCGGGAGACAGCGGGATTGGAGGTTTCTCGGAGAGCGGATTCACGTTAGGTTCGGGCGGCGGGGTGGACATCGGTATCAGTCAACGGCTCGCCGCACGCGTACAATTCGATTGGCTCGGTAGCTTTCAGGACATGATTGAGGACAACACGCGACTGGGGATTGGGATGGTGGTCAGATTGGGCGGGGGTCTAGAATCCGGGACGAATTTCTTGCAGCCGGTGACGCGGATGCCCCGCTTTCAATTAGGCCATTGCGGGGCGTCGCTCAGCCGACAAAATGACCCAGAGCGCAGCGGCGGCCACCACAACTGGCAAGAGCTGCAGCGTGATTGACTGCGCCGCAAGCCAACCAGTATAGACAGGCGGGACGAGCCGGGTGAAGCCCATGCTGAAGATGACAAGGATCGCCAAAAAGCCGAAGTAGCGAAGCACCCGCATCCACACGAGGCATGTCAGGAAGAACAGGGTGAGTCCTGCGATCAATTGACGCGGCTCGGTTCCCAGAATGAACAACCCACCAAGGAAGACCGAGAAGATCACAGCCCCGAGCAAATCAGCAGCCCAAAGTCGCCGGGTGAGCAGACGCAGCAACACCGCAGGGACCAGCAGCAACAATCCCACGCCCAGCCAGAGCTGCCGCGTTCGCCAATATAGCGGCCACGTTATGGCTCGGGCCACTCAACCCGAACGACCCTGCGTTAAGTTGCGGCGCCGTCACCGGCGTTGACACAAGTATCTGCATTCCGAGAAGGGCGATGCGCTCGAACACGCAGCCTGCGGCCACGCCTGCCAGCACGTGAGACGCCACGAGGGGGTCTCGAAGCTGTCCGTGGTGAAGCCGCGTCCATGAAATGAGCGAGTCGGGCCAATGCCGGCGCAGGAACGGCTCGATGGCCACGTAGGCCAGCCACAGCACCGCGGCCACGAACAGCGCAAAACTGAGCGACAGGATCAAGCAGGCCGATCTCGCCGATGCTTCCCACGTGGTCGGCACCAATGAGCCAGGCCGCCATCAGCCCGGAAAATGCGACACCGGCAAGCACGGCAGCCCCGCGTCGATCGCTGCGACCGAGCCTGACGTTCCGCCACGCGGTGATCACAACCGCGAACAGGCATGCGAGGGCCACCAGGAACCCGCGGGCGGGAGGCAACGGCGTCATGTTCTGAGGTGGTGACGACTCGAGCGACTGCTCGAACAGGACCGGGCGTCCCCGCCAGAATGCCGCCTCGACGCGTACCCGCTCGGGCCGATTGTCGGCGTAGGTTCCGGTCCAGGCCCTGAGGTCGTCGAACGCCATGGGCGGAATGAGGTTCGGCGCCGTAGAGACGAACCGGGTTGAGTCGAGTGCAGCGGCCGAGAAGAGGGCGACGTCGCTCGACGGCGCGGTGTGCAGCCCGCGAGTCCACGGACGAACGTCGAGGCCGATCAGCCGCCCTGTCACGTCCAGTTCGACGCGAGCCATGCCAGGCGTCGTGTTCGGCGGTCTGAAGCGATCAATAAGGCCGGGAATCAGCACTCCGGGCCACGATGGGAAGCCCAAGAAGGAAAACTCGTCGAGATGTTGCCGGTACCAGAACGAGATTGCCGCGGGTCGGTGGCTGCCAAGCACCTCGTCACGACGGCCCTGATAGGCCGCGGCATTGCGCTCCGCTGACGTCGAGCAGCAGCTGAAACCATACACCCTCATCCTGGGTGCGTCCTTGTACCCCAGCTGCCTGAGGCATCTCCCTGCGCACGGAAGGCCAGTGCGTCGGGCGGAATCGGAAGCGGCACTCGACCAGTAATCGAGGCGCGGGTGCTGAGGGGTAAACCGATGAGCACGGCAATCACGACCACGGCAAAGCACGCGATTGCCGTTCGCGGGCGAAAGCCTTCCTTTCCCTCCGAGGCGGCAACCATCTGCGGCGAGGGCGTCTCGCCGGCCGCCAGGGCGGCCGCGATTGGATTGGCGCCAGGCATCGCCATCGCAACGCTGAGTGCTGACGAGGGCCGGCGTCTCGGCTCCTCTTCGAGACATCGAAGGATGACGCGCTCGATGGCGGCGTCCAGATTTTTGACGAGGTCAGAAGGGTTGGATGAGGAGTCGCCGCGCCGCTTGCCAGTGAACATCTCGTAGAGGACGAGCCCCAGGGAATAGATGTCGCTGCGCGTGGTAACCTCGTTGCCCGCCCTTTGTTCGGGCGCCATGTAGGCCGGAGTACCACTGCGCAGATTGCTCAGCCACCTCTCGCGCAAACGCCGCGAGCCCGAAATCGGTGATCCGCAACTGGCCCCGGCCATCGATCATGATGTTGGCGGGCTTCAGGTCGCGGTGCAGGACGCCACGCTCGTGGGCCGCGGCGAGGCCCGCGCAGAGCTTGCGCGTGAATTCGATTGCTTTGTCGGTGGGCAGCCGGCCGATGCGGCGCAGCAGCGAGGCCAGGTTCTCGCCGTCGAGATATTCCATCGAGATGAAGTGCGTGCCCTCGACGAACCCGATGTCGTAGACGCGGCAGACGTTCGGATGCGACACCTGGCGGGCGACGCGCACCTCGTTGCGGAATCGTACGAGCGCCGCTTCGTCCAGCTCGCCAGCCGCGAGGAACTTGAGCGCAACCGTCTGACTAAGAATCTGGTCGAAGGCGCGATACACCTCTCCCATCCCGCCCTGACCGATGAGGCCGAGGATTCGGTATCGGCCGGCCAGTATGGTGCCCGCAGGGAAACGCCCTTCCTCGACGGAACTGGAGGAAGACGAAAGTGCCGAGCGTGTGACGGTGGCTCCGTCGAGCGGCGAGGCGCACAGGGGACACACCCGCCAGGCATCCTCGATGGGCCGGCCACACGTCGGACACTCGTTCACAGTGAAGTACTCATCACGGCCGTTAGAGCGCACGCCGGCGGGCGTCAGAGGCGCATCGAAGGGAATCGATCGGTGAAGCAGATTATTACATCTGTGGGGGGGTGATGCGCGCAAGAAAGCGACGGTAAGGCCCCGTAAACAATCGCGGCGCGGATCCGACTTCGGCCTTTCGCTGTGCCCGGCCGCGAGTGCGTCCAACACATCGTCGAGTGCCACCAGATCCGGACCTGCAGGCTCGGATTCTCGACTTCGACGACTTCGAGCACCAGCGCGGGGTGGACATCGGTATCAGTCAACGGCTCGCCGCACGCGTGCAAGTCGATTGGCTGGGTAGCTTTCAGGACATGATTGAGGACAACACGCGACTGGGGATTGGGATGGTGGTCAGATTGGGAGGGATTTGAAATCCTATCACTTGAGCCCGGCGGTCCAGTTCTGCACGATGGTGATTGGCGGGACGTTCGCCTCCTCGGCGAGGACGTTCATCAGGAAACGCTCGCCGTCCGGAGCTACGGCGTACTGCTGCTTCGGTTGATCGAGGGCCTCGAGACGCGTCCGAAAGAGCAGCACCGGTTTGCTCGTGTCCAACCTCTGCCCCGCCACCGGCCCGATCGCAACGACCATCAGCGTGTTGTCAGGCGCGACGTAGAACAGCTCCGTTCCATCGCGACGCCACCGCGGCTGGCTGCCCCCTTCGGTCGACACCAGTTGGCTGCCGGCAGGTCCAGGATAGGCTTGCACGTAGATTTCGTCCTGCCCGATTTGTTCGACCGATAGGCGATCCATCGGCCGTCGGGAGAGAATTGTCCCTCGTTCTCGCGGAACGGGGTCTGGACGACGGGAAACGGCGTCCGGTCGCCTGCCAGCGGTAACGCCCAGAGGTCGGTGTCAGTCTTCGGATCCTGGTTGTGGTAGAGGAGTACCCGGCCGTCCCGAGACCAATCGGCTGGCCACACGCGATGAGAATCGGGTGTCGTAAACAAGAGTCGCGCATCGCCCGACCCATTGGAAGGCTTCTCGAAGAAATGAGTGAACTCCGCGTACCGGTCAGGGCCGCCCGGTCGCAAGGCGAACACGAGACGGCTGCCATCAGGGGCCCACACGGGATAGTTCTCCGCGCTCGGGTCGAACGTGAGCCGGGTCCAACCAGCCGCGGGGGCATCCAGCAGAATGACGTCGGCGTTCCTTTGGAATATTCGAGCGATGGCGACACGCCGACCATCGGGCGCGAGCTCAGGGCTGGCGAAAGGGTTTTCGTCGGGCGGCCCCATCGTGCCCACGACCTTGCCCCCGCGGTCGAACCACGTGAGCTGGCGTCGGCCCGCCGCGCCCGCCCGGTGCGCGAGCAAACCATTCCGCGAGACTGAAAACGCACCGCGGCGACCGGGAACCGCATTGACCGGGGTTGCAACCGGTACCGGCTCGCCTGAAACCGTTCCGCTCGACGCATCGAACGAAACGGCCATCAGCACGCCTTGGCGCACAAACAGCAAGTAGCCGGGGGAGGCATAAGCGGCCACGTTATCGATCGCCAGAATTCGACGGACCTCTGGCGAGTCGAGCGCGCCCAGATACACGCCATCACGGTCCGGCGTGAGTCTCAAGAAAAACAGGAAGTGCCGGCTGTCTGGCAGGAATTCCGGCAACCGGGGAGCCCCCTTACCGCCATACGGCACCGCTCTTGGGACACCGCCCGTGGCCGCAACGCGCATCACCTTCCAGTCGGCCGCGAACCCTCCAAGCGGGGCAAAGGCGAAAAGTATGGCGCCCTCTGAACTCCAGCTGCCGCCGACGGGGACAGGCGCGTCGGCGATACCAGTGGCTGTCCGCTGCCCAGGTCGAAACGCTTCAGTTTCCCGTCCGCAAAGAAGGCAATCGACCGACTATCTGGAGCCCAGAACGGAAAGGTGGCTCCCTCGGTCCCCGCGAGCGGCTGTGCCTGCGTCTGGTCGAGCGGTCGAATCCAGAGCTTCTGCTGGCCTTCCTCGTTTGCGATGAACACAAGCTGCCGGCCGTCGGGCGCCAGCGCGAAGGAGATCGAATCGAATGTCGGTGGCGGACCGATCTCGAAACGGTTGATTGCGAGCTCGGGTACACCACGGCCAAAGTACAACGCAGCGAGGCCGGCGACCAGGATGGCCGTGAGTAGCGACCCTACCGCCACCAGTCTCCATCGCGCTCCGGTTCGGACGTTGGCATCTCTGAAGGCGACCGGCGCGACAGGTTCGGCGATTGCTTCGTCGATCTCGAGGCGAGCGTCCGCGATGTCCGACAGACGTCGTCTCTGATCCTTCTCGAGGCTCCGCCTCAGCAGTTTCCTGATCGCCGGTGGTGTCGTCGCAGGCAGGCTGTTCAAGTCCGGTTGGCGCTCGATGACTCCGGCGAGCACCTCGGCAACATTCTGTCCCTCGAATGCGCGCGTGCCGGTGAGCATCTCGAAGAGCACGCAGCCGAACGCCCAGATGTCGGTGCGCCTGTCGACCGGCTTTCCGCGCGCCTGCTCGGGGCTCATGTAGGCGGCCGTGCCGAGGAGCATGCCCTCGCGCGTGCCGCTCAGCGTTGAGGTGGGCGATGGCATTGCCACACGATCACCGGAGCCAGGCATGGCTTTCGCCAGCCCGAAGTCGAGCACCTTGACGACGCCACTCGGCGTGATCTTGATGTTGCCCGGTTTGAGATCGCGGTGAATGATGCCTTTGTCGTGCGCCGCTTCTAGGGCGTCCGCGATTTGTCGCGCATACTCGAGCGCCTCGACGATCGGAATCGGTCCGCGCACGAGATGTTCGGCGAGAGTCTCGCCGTCGACCAGGGCCAACACCAGCGCCCGCGTGCCGTTGCTCTCCTCGACACCGTAGATCGTGCCAATGTGGGGATGGTCGAGCGCCGCGAGGATCTGGGCCTCCCGCTCGAACCGGGCGAGCCGATCGGGGTCGTCGGCAAAGGGCGGCTGCAGAACCTTGATGGCGACGTCACGTCCGAGCCGGGTGTCGCGCGCCCGGTACACGTCACCCATGCCCCCCGAATCGATGCGGTCGCCCACCAGATAATCACCGAACCGACGGCCCGTCAGGGCCGAGTCGTGCCCGTCACCCATTGCCTGCGTCACGACCGACGGCGTGAGCCCATCGAGTCCGGGCGGTGACGTGGGCTGGTCGAGCAGCGACTGCACCTCGTGGCGGAGCATCGCGTCGTTCCCACACACCTCCGCGAGAAACGCGGCACGCTCGTTGACCGGACGGACCCGGGCCGCCTCGTAGAGCTGCGAGACCTGCTTCCAGCGCTCGGGCGTCATGGTCGTCTTCCACCTGACAGCTCTCGCGACAGCCATGCCTTGGCCAGCCGCGAGTCGCGCATGACGGTGTCCGGCGACACTTTCAGCACCATGGCCGTTTCTTCCACCGTCAAGCCCCCGAAAAATCGCAGCTCGATGACCTCACTTCGTCGCTCGTCCATCTCCGCGAGCGTGTTGAGCGCATCGTCCAGGGCCACCAGGTCTAGCGGCGTCTCGGCCACAGGGATCAGGTTTTCGTCGAAGGTCACGTTGACGCCGCCACCGCCACGCTTTTGATACCGCTTCGCGCGGGCCGAGTCCACGAGAATCCGCCGCATGAGCCGGGCGGCCATGCTCAGAAAATGGGCTCGGTTCTGCCAGTCGACGTGCTGGACATCAATCAGACGGAGATATGCCTCGTTTACGAGGGCCGTGGCTCGAAGGCTGTGCCCCTTGCGTTCCCCGGCCATACAGCGCTGTGCGATGCGGTGCAGCTCACGCTCGACCACCGGTATGAGACGCGACAGCGCTGCTTCGTCGCCGCCCCGCCACGCGAGGAGCAGGCCCGTGACGTCAGGAAGAGGTCCAGTAATGTGCGCATTTTACGCCCGAAATGTGCGCATTTACGCCAGTTCTTTCAGCTTTCTAGGTTTCCCCGGCGTTTCCCGCCTCCGTGCGCGAGGAGGACAACGCCGTGGCTTACACACCGGAGGAATCGGCCCGCTATCTCGTCGAACGCCGGACCCCGACCGTTATCCAGGTCGCCCTTGTCTGTTGCTCGCTCGCGGCCTTCGGCACCACGGCCAGCGGTCAGGACGGACCAGGAGTCTCGAGAGTCCGTGCGGAGAGCCGTGTGATTGCCGCGGCCATCGCGCAGGGGATCGAGCGATCGACGACGTTCCGTGGCCTGATCGAGGCCATCGACGCCACCGACGGCCTGGTGTATGTCCTCGAGGGTCCATGTGGGCTGGGCGTCCGGGCCTGTCTCCACATGTCCATTGAATTATCCGGTTCAAACCGGCTCCTGCGCGTGTTTGTGACTCCCAGTCGCGCGCCCGGGTGTGAGCTCATCGGTTCAATCGGTCACGAACTGCAGCATGCTGTCGAGGTTCTGAGCAATTCGCGCATTAGGACCAGCGCCGAGCTCTTCTCCTTCTTCCACCGAATGCGGACGGAGACTCCAGTGAGGTTTGAAACGGGGAAGGCCGTCGAAACCGGAATAGCCGTAGAGCAAGAGGCGTGCAGCCGCTCGACGAGTCGCTGAAAGGCCGGCGACAGGACCCTGCGATCACTCGAACGCGAACAGCTTCTCGAGCTGGAGGGTGAAGCCAGCGAGCAGTGGCGTCGTGAGCACATCGAGTGGACCTCTCGAGTCAGCTCGGCGTCTCGACAGAAAGATGCGTCACCCTGGCGTCTGTACACCTTGATCAGCTCAAGCTCCGGGTCGACCAGCCAGTACTCGCGCACGCCGCCGCGATCGAAGAGCCGCCGCTTCACTTGCTCGTCGGTCTTGCGTGTGCCGGGTGAAAGAATCTCCACGACCAGCGCCGGTGCCCCCTGGACGTTCTTGTCCGTGATGATGCCAACTTGATCGCCTGCAACGAGCAGCAGGTCCGGCTCAACCACGTCCCACCGTGTGAACACCACATCGAACGGCGCCAAAAACACTCGACCCGCTTGGCGATGATCTCGAAGGTATAGAGCAAGCTCAAAATAGAGACGGCCCACGAGCTCCTGGTGCCGAGTGTTCGGACTCGGCGTCACGTAGTGCTCTCCATCGATGATCTCGTGCCGCCGCCCATCGTCTGGAAAGAGCAGAAAGTCTTTGTACGTGAGCCGAGTGTCGCGCGGAGCCGGCTGCATCGCGTCGTGACCGTCCATGCCGGGATCATACCCCGGCATCGACTGATGGGGCGATTGTTCTGCGAACGCGGTGCCGAGCATGATTGGCTCGGAAATCACGATGGAAGGATGAAAGTCGTCAGTTTTTTCAATTGCCGCTGGCGCAATCCGCTGGCAGGAATTGATCACCCTGCTGTGGCCTGGGTCACAGGCAGATTCCGCAAGTGATACGGGTAGCGGGGTAAGGAAGACTGCAAAAGTCGCGACTCTCGACTACTCGACGATGGTGAGTTGCGCCTCCAGGTTCGGGAAAGGCGTAAACGTGGCGGTGCGGCCGAACCGGTCTGTCGCCGTGACCGTGTAGCTCAGCCTGCCGATGGGGGCGTCATCTGGTACCGTCCACACGCCGGTCCACATCTCGGAAGGTTGCCGCGGGTACTCCTGCTTGGGGAAGGGCCCCACGCCTCGCCACCGCATGGGGACATCCTCGGTCTTGCCGCCGTACGTCAGATGGGCCGTCAGAACTGCCGTGTTCTCGACCTCGCCCGTGCCTCCATCGATCGCCGTCATGCGGAACCCGACGCGTGCACCTCGCTTGTAGCGACTCTGGGCCACGCAACGGTTTGGCGTCCCCGGCCGCTCGAAATTCACCAGGTCGCCCCAGATGACGAGCTTGCCTGACGGGTGTCCCGCTTGTGGAGGAGTGGTGGTGGCTGCTCGCCTCGGCCTCGTCCTTGTGGCGTGGGCTGGTCTTGCCCCGCCAGACTGGAGCTCATGTTGATGACGGCCAGGGCGACAAGTGCCGCAACGGCAACCGTCCTGAGAAGCTTCGTCACAATGCGGGCATACTAGCGAATTTGGCGTATCGTTGCGAGTTTTTCAAATGGACCCGTCCGGCCTTCGTTTCATCGAAGTCATACTAGAATCCAAACCCAGAATCGGCACAGGAAGAACGCCATGACTTCGAAGGGCCGGAGGAGAGGTGGAGACGTCGAACAGGGGTTGACCCGACGACAGCTCTTACAGAGTCTGCCAATGGCGCTGACGGCCACCTCGGCAATCGCCCCTGTGGTCGCGTTCGAGGCACAGGGCGCAGACGCCAACGCCAAGGTTCGGGCGACGCTCGAAGAACTGGTGCGCGATACGCCAGAGATCGGCCTGCAGGTGGCAGCCTACCTGAATGGCAAGCTGGTCATCGATTGCTGGGCCGGTCTCGCGGATGAGACGACCGGCAAGCCAGTCGACGGCGACACGATGTTCATGCTCTCGTCGACCATCAAGGGCGTCACAGCCACCTGCATGCACCTGGTTGCCGAGAAGCACAAGCTCGACTACGACATGCCGATTGTCAAGGTCTGGCCCGAGTTCGGCGCGCATGGCAAAGGGACGGCGACGTTGCGTCACGCTTTGAGCCATCAGACGGGAGTGCCGCAAACCCCTGTCGGGTACACGCCAGACTGGCTGGCCGACTGGGACAGGATGTGCCGTGGCATTGCCGATCTCAAACCGATGTTCCCGATTGGCCAGCGGACTGCCTACCACTCCCTCAATTACGGCTACATCAACGGCGAGATTCTGCGGCGTGTCGATGGACGCGCAATCGGCCAGTTCCTTCAGGACGAAATCTGCAAGCCGATCAAAGCACATGACATCTTCCTTGGCGTGCCAGATCGCGAACTGCATCGCGTGGCCGTGCTCAAGGACGGGCCTCCCGCACCGGCTGAGTACGATGCCAGAATGGTGGGCGAGCCTGCCGGTTCGTACGTCGCCAGCGCGTTCAATCGCCGCGATGTTCAAAAGGCGGCCATTCCGGGCTCGGGTGGCATCATGAGCGCGCGTGGATTGGCCCGCCATTACGCCATGCTGGCCAACTGGGGTGAGTTGGACGGCGTGCGCATCCTGCCAGACTCGCGTGTCCGTGCCGGTATCGAGCTGCAGAGTTTCGAGTGGGATGAAATCTACCGCGTGCGCGTGCGGCGCTCGCTCGGCTATCGTCGCGGCCGTGATTGCGGACCGCTGGCTTCGCTCGAAGCGTTTGGTCATGTGGGCGGCGGCGGTTCTTTCGGGTATGCCGATCCGGCAAAACGATTCAGTATTGGTTTCGCGAAGAACTACTTCAGCTACCTGAGCGGTGGTGCCGTCAACCAAGGCCGGCCCCCACGCTCTTCCGCTAATGTCGTGGCCGAAGCGGTATTCGACGCGCTCGGCTTGGAACGTTGACGTCACCTGGGTCTCAGAGGGTGCGTGAATGGACCTCATCGAGGGAACAGCTGACCGGCGTGTGACTCGTTCCCCGTAGCGCAAGATTCCACCATGCCCACGCTCCCGGAGCTGACGCTGCAACTGTCTCGCGATCTTTCTGCAAATCACCAGAACTGCCTCCGTCAACTCGCCGAACTCGAAAGCAGCCGGATGACGGCGCTCCAGGCGCTGCCTGGCACAGCGGCCGTTCTCAAAGACGCGGCCGAGGAGCGGATGGACGCCGCGCTCACACGCGATCGCACGCTCCAACAACTCGATCTGGACCTTCAAAAAGCCGAGCGTAAAGCAGCCGCGGTACGGCAGACCGCGCTACAGGCGGTCGAGAAACGATTTCGCGACCGTGATGCGGCTGCTCTCCAGGCGAGGACCGCCGGCGAGGAAAGGGAGCGCGCACACCTGAAGGCCGAATACGACAAGATCGCGGCAAGCCTTGGTTTGAGCCAGCAGATTCTCGCGCGTCGCGAGGCAGAACGTCGGTGCGACGAGGCTATTCGTGGGTTACACGCCACCTATTTGAAGACGCTCAGCACCAACAAGGATCGGCAAGTGGACGAGCAACACGAAGCGTTGCAGAAGGAGCTCCTCGATTCGCGCCTGGCCCGAGACGAAGCGGAGGGTGCCCGACACGCCGTGGAACAGGTGTATCAGAGAGCATTAAAGGCCGCGGAGACTCGGATGCGGGCCCGTCTCGAACTGGCGGAGGGCGCTGCCGCGATTCAGGCGGAATTCGATGGCCAGAGAGATCGTACAAAGCTCGAGTGCCGTCAGCGCGAGGAGGCCCTGTTTGCTGCGTTTCGCAAGGCGAAAGAAAGCCTTCAGTAGCCAGGCCGCGAGTCAGGGCGTTCCCGATTCGTTTGGAACCCGCAACACGTGCGTGCCCTCCAGCTCGGAATACGCAAACAAGCCGCCCTCGAAGAACACGACCTGACTACGTGAATACCGCGCGATGTACTTGCGGAAGACGTCGGCCCCATCGATGGTGCGAATGACGTACACGACGTCAGGAGCATCGCCGATAGAGAGCGTGGTGGTTTCACTGATCGCAATGAAGTGCCCGGACGGATCCACGGTCGCCGAAGTGATACTGCGCCCTTTCGTCGCGCGGTGAACACCGGAGCGCCCTTCGAGAGACCACGTCAGTTGATAGGCTCCATCTTCCCGGTACGCGTCCCAAGCCACCCAGCCGTCGCGATGTTGCAGGTAGGTCGTATATAGCGGCCGTACGGATCCAGGCGTGTACGGAACGTCGCGTTTACTTCCACCGAATCCGAGGACCAACGGCGCCCGGTCCCGCCAAAGGACGACCTCCAGCGTGGCGGTGTTGACTTCCATCAGAACGTAAGAGGCCGGACCGAACGGTGCCAGCTCGATCCTGAGGTCGCCGGAACGAGAGGACTGGTCAATCGGACGGATGACAACACGCTCGAGGATCGGAGGCCCCGAACCGGCAACCCGCTCCAGCCAGCCGATAGCGTCGGCCGCATTCGACAGAATCGGCATGGCTTCGATCGTGGTCATCTCGGGCGCGGGCACCAGTGGTGACATCGGATCCGCGAGTACCCACCAGCTCCGCCGTTGCACATTCATATCGTATCGATCGAACATGGCCGCACCGCCGGGGACCGAATATTGAAGGCCGAGTGTGAAGTCTACGCGCCCGCCTGGCTGCACGGTCGGCATTGGAAGGCCAGCGTCGATCACGCGGCAACTCGGAAGGCGGAGAAGCGAGTAACGCCCACTCCGCTCGTACACCCACCACTCTCCCACTCCACTGTCGCGTTGAGTCACGGGTGTCTGGACTTGCACGAGCGAAACATCGCGCACAACGCAGTGTTCCTCCCAATCCGTTCGCTCGGGGGCAGTGTCGGGCTCAATCAAAAATACGAAGGAATCGACACGAGGTACGCGAGGTTCAAGCTGGCAGTCAGGATTGGAATGCCGACGAGCCAGACGAGGAGTCGAAGTCGCGATCCTCGGAGAGACCAGGCGAGCGTCAGCCCCAGCGCGAGCTGTGCTGCGAGCGCAACTGCGACGTTTGCAGCAAGCCACGGTGGACCGAGATCCCCGGCGCCGGTCAGCTGTCCGAACAGCGCTGCACCAAGGGGCCAGACGGCATGGGGTCCGACCAGCGGTACCAGATACACGCAGAACGAGCCGAGAATTGGGATTCCCCATCGCGCAAGCCAGCTACGCATGGCCCACTCCACCTAGGACTGTGGTCACCTCCATCGTATCGGTCGGACAGCCGCCCTGCTGATGACGAGGTAAGGCGGAGCCGAAGGAGCTGGGAGTAAGATCTCCCCCGGAGGCAACCATGGCACTCTTCGTTGTCCGGCATCAGCACGCTGCAGAGCACTGCCCTGCTCAAGATCCTTACGCCGGGGCCTGGTTGCTGAATCATCTGAGCCGTCCGAACGTCCGGCAGCACGGCATTGAGATTCAAGGTGAGGCGGTCGTCAAAGGCGAGCACACTCTGTACTTCATTGTTGAGGCGGGCGACGAAGACCGGCTTCGAGAGTTCCTCCAACCCTTTCAAATGGCAGGCAGCCTCGACATCTACCCCGCGTCGACGTGCACGCGCGTCGTGGCGAGCGGCGGATGTGCCGTGGCGCTGCCACCGGCCGACGAGGTGCCGGCCGTCGATCCCGAGGACGCATGCCAGGAAGCCATCGACGCCGGGCTCGTCGTGCACCGCGCGTATCCGCTCAACTGCGAAACGTCGATTCCGGCGCTTGTTGGGGGCGTGGTCATGCCGAGCGCACATTTCTACGTGCGCAATCACTTTCAGATTCCAGACCTCGACCCGTCCGCTTTCCGACTATCGGTTGGCGGTCTCGTGGAGCGGCCGCTCAGCCTCAGCGTGCGTGACCTGCGCCAACTGCCGTCGACGGCGCTCGTCGTGACGCTCGAGTGCGCTGGCAACGGACGCACGTTGTTCAACCCGCCGATCGAAGGCGAGAAGTGGAACCTGGGGGCCGTGAGCACGGCCGAGTGGATTGGCGTCTCGCTTATGGAGGTTCTCGATCGTGCCGGCATTCAAACCGGTGCTCGAGACGTAGTGTTCCGCGGAGCAGACCGTGGTTCCGTTGCGGGACGCACGGAATCCATTCATTTCGAGCGAAGCCTCCCCATCGATCAGGCGCGTGATTCGGATGCGCTTCTGGCGTATGCGATGAACGGTGAACCGCTGCCGATCCAGCATGGATATCCGCTGCGCCTCATCGTGCCTGGCTGGTATGCCGTGGCGTCGGTCAAATGGCTGACCGACATCGAGCTCATCAATCGGCCGTTCGTCGGGCATTATCAGACCGAGAAATACTGGTACGAATGGAAACGAGACGGCCGCGTGATCCGCGAGCCGGTCACGCTTCAGCAGGTCCGCGCCCTTATTACGGACCCGACGCCCCAACAAGTCGCGGCCTGCGGTGAGCTCGCGATCCGTGGCGTGGCGTGGTCGGGCGCTGCGCCCGTCGCTCGCGTCGAGGTCAGCGTGTCGGATGGTCCGTGGCAGGAGGCACGCCTGGTCAGCGAGCGGAAGCGGCACAGCTGGCAGTGGTGGGAACTGATCACCCGGATTCAGGAGCCGGGTGAGGTGCTACTGAAGGCTCGTGCGACGGACCTTGCGGGTCGCGCGCAACCAGAACACGCCGAGTGGAATCAGCTCGGCTACGGAAACAATTCGATCCACTCCGTGCCGGTTCGAATCGTGTAGGGATAACCTCTGCCTGCCTCGCCGTAGCCGAAGGCGAAGGCGGGTGACCTCCGTGGTGAGAAGCGTAAGATGCGTTCAGCCCCGATTGCGCGTCTGAATCGAGACCACCGCAAACTCCGAACCATTCGGTCGCGGCTCGACCGAGACAAGGCGATGATGCGCTTCGGTCCCAACGACGAGCTGAATCGCCGGTGACATCAGCCTCTTTTTGCAGACGGGCAGACGCAATCCGCGTCTGCCTTTAAAGTCGACGTTGCCCCGGCACTCGGTGACGTTGCCATACGTCTTCATTTGGTTCTTGTAGAAGTCAACAATGGCTTGCGGGGCGGCGTCGCTCTCGAAGCTCGCAGCCACGACTTCCAGGCCGAAGAAGGGAGCACCAATGCTGACCTCGGCGCTCTCGTGTTCCTGGTTGGCCCTGCGGACCGGGCGCGAACCTGGATAGACGGGAAGCCCGACGTTTGGCGACTCGAGGTCTGTCCGGACGGAAAGGTCGCCAATCGGCGTGCGGATGTCGACCTTGGTCTCCTCGCCCGGCGCTCCCTCGCGCACTTCGAAACAGGCAGAAAACGACAGCATGGCGGCAACCGCGACGGCCAGGCCCAGATACTTCTTGCGGGTCTTCATTTCCGTTCCCTCCGGAAGCCCTTCAGGCAGGCCTGAAGGCCTGGGCTACGTACTCGGGTTGCATACTCGGGCTTTCCGGTAGATACGGCTCGAGACGAGTTGCGGTTCCCTAACTCTTCCTAATCAGCTTCTGCATTCCGGCCGCCGTCTGGGCGATATACAGATTCCCTTTTGAATCGGTGGCAATCAAGTGTCCACCCCCAATCATGCCCGTAACCTTGATGGCGCCCACAGCCTCGAGCGTCTTGCGATCGACGACCACGATATCGTCGCCGTTCCCGACATAGAGAAATCGTTGTTCAGGATCAGACGACAATGTCAGGTCTCGAGCGAATGGCGTCGCGGTTTTGACCAGCTGCTTGACGAATTTGCCGTCGGTCGTAAACGTCTGGACACGCCGGTTCTCACGGTCGGCCACGTACACCATTCCGTCCCTGGCAACGCGAATCGCGTGGAGAATGCTGAAATTCTGTGGACCCGGCCCTTCAGGAAAGCTCTTGGGCGTCACAACCTCGCAGTGGTCATCGTCCATGGGCTTGTTGCCAAATGCGCCCCACATCCGTTTGAACGTGCCTTTGTCCCCATCAAACACCACCACGCGGTGATTGCCATAGCCGTCTGCGACAAACAGCTCGTTGGTCTGAGGGTGCAGCCACATGTCCGCGGCCCGATGGACGTTCTGGGTGTCCGCATTTCCGTGGCTCTGGTTGCTGCGACCAATCTGCAGCAGAAACTTGCCGTCGGGCGTGAACTTCAGGATCTGGTCGTCTGCAACGGGCTTCAGCCCCGGCAGACCATTCGTCGGGCAATTGTTGCCGCTCACCCACACAAAGCCCCGAGAGTCTACGTGGATGCCGTGCTCCCGTTCGGGCCACTCGAAACCAGCGCCGGCGCCGCCCCAGGCTTTGACGAAGTTTCCCGCCGTATCGAAGACCACGACAGGGGGTGCCGCCATGGCGGCATCGCCCGGCTTGAGCGTTCGAGGACGATGGAGGAGCCAGACGTTGTCCTGGGCATCGACCGCAAACGCCGAGGCATCGCCAAGCTTCCATTTCGCGGGCACTTTCGGCCATGTCCGATCCACTTCGAACATCGGCAGGCTGGTCGAAGATGCGGGCGGGGCTTGAGCAATTGCCGGAATCTGCCGTCGCCAGTCGTCCAGGGCGCCCGCGAACACGACGAGGACACCAACAACGGCATAACCGGTGACTGTGGACTTCACAGGGCCTCCTGCTTTCCGTTTACCGTTATTCGTTTTCCGTTCTTCACAAGTGCAGACTTCAGACAAGCACTCAAACGGACGAGGGAATACTGAAACGGCTCTTTGCGGGAGAGTATCTGCCGTCGGCCTTTAACAAGCAATAATGATCAAGACGCCGCTACATCGGGAAACCACGATGTCAGCCATTTCATATCCAGCGCGCGACTGTACAGCTGCACGTCCTCGAGTAACACGGCCGCGTGTTCGTGGTCTTCGGGCCTGCCCCGCGACACGAGCATCCACGCGTACCCGCACTGGGTGATGGCGAGCCACGGCCACGCCTGCATGCGCGTGTTCATGTCAATGGCGTGCCGGAATCGCCGTTCCGCATCCTCCCACGAGCCACTTGCGGAGGCGGCCATGCCAAGACCGAAGGAGACGGCGCCACCTGAGATGGCCGTGTTGCCGGCGACGATCACCCGTTCGCCATACGGCTCCAGCCGCGCGTAGAGTTTCTCCGCACGGGGACGGTCCGTCAGGAACCAACTGACCGTGCAGAGCTGACTGAGAATTGAGACGAAGCTGCCATCGATGGTCAGATCGTCGAAATCGTCCCGGGCCAGCTGGGTGAACTCCCGGCGTGCATCTTCCAGCCGTCCCATGAAGCAATACAGGCGGGCGAGTTGGGCACGCCAGCTCTGGATGAGCGGGTACTTGCCGACCAGGCTCTCGAGCAGCACCTCGCTCTCGTCGAACCGACCCTGAAGCCACAGCACGGCGTTTCGCAGCACCGTGCAGAACAGTGTGGCGTTGGTGTCCTGCGCGCGTTGTCCGATCGCCAGCGCCTCGGCAATGCCCTTCTCCGATTCGAGCAGCCGTCCGCTCGAGCAGTCGAGCGTCGCGCGGCAAAAGGGAACATACCAGAGGTACCTGGGTTGTCGGAGCTCATTCGCGAGCCGGTCGTACGTGGCCAGCTCTCGTTCGACCCCGGCCAGGTCTGCCAGCTCGAGCCGCTCGCGAAGGCATCGATAGTGCCCGCGAAGCGCCATCTCGGTGTCCCCCGCTTGCTCGGCAACGTGAACAATCTCGATCGCGAGCGCCAACCGCTCCTCCGTGCGGTTGAAGCCTTCGAGAGCGATACACCGGCTGTAGAGCGCGGCGAGCCTGGCGGCGCTGTCGTCACCCCGCCGCGCGATCGTCACGGCTTGCTCGCTGAGAGCCGTCCGCTCCGGCGGCGAGTGATAGAGCGCGAGGGACAACTGCGCGAAGAGTCGTGCGCGAATCGAGCTCGATACGTCGTTGGATTGCGCCAAGGCTTCGCGGAGAAGGCCGATCTGGAGCTCATCCACGGCGCGACCGAGCTGTGTTCTGGCAGCGGTTCCCGATCCAATTCCCAGCGCCGCACGCGCCAATTGCTCCACAGATCCATGCTGCCTCGCCAACGTGGCGGCTCGCTCGAACGTGTCGTACGCCAAATCGACCAGTCCGGCCTTCATCTGTACCTCGCCGAGGCTCAGGAGCAGCTCGCACCGCCGCCCGTCGTCGACCCCGCCTCCGATCTCCAGCGCACGAAGCGCCATCTCGTAGTGATTGACGGCCTCTTCGTACGCCAGCAGCCGATCGGCACGTTCGGCGGCGCGCACGGCATACGTGATGGCATTGTCGGCCTGACCGAGCGAGATCGCCTGAAAGAAGTGATGAGCGAGCGCCTCGTAAGGCGCGTCTGATGACTCGCCGTGCCTGGCCACCAACACCTCGCCGATTTGAAGATGCACGCGTGCGCGACGTAAGGCGCTCATGCCGTCATAGATGGTCTCGCGGATTAGCGCATGCGAGAATCGGTAGCGGCCGGGCATGCCGGTTTGCTCGCTCACCAGACGCGCCGCCGTCGCCTCTTCAAGAGCGTCTGCGAGGCCATCGCGGTCCAGCTCGCCGAGCCGTTCGAACGTACTCAGCTCGAATTCGCGACCCATGACGGCGGCGATTTCGAGAAGGCGATTACACGAGTCCGATACCTGAGCCAACCTCCGCACCACGACCTCGCGCACCCCTTCCGGAAGTGTGACCGTCCACGGGCCCGATTCGTCGACGCGATCGAGCTGTCCGGTTGCGACGAGCAACCTGACGACCTCTTTGACAAAAAATGGATTGCCTTCGGTTTCCCGATAGACAGCGCTGACGAGCCGTGGAGGCGGCGCCGCGCTGGTCGTCATTTCGATGAATCGCGCCACGTCGGCCTCGTCGAGGCCGGCGAGCTCGATGCGGCGATCGAGTCCCTGGCCCGCCAGCACTCCAAGCATCTGCGTGAGGGGGTGACGACGGTCGATTGGAAAATTGCGGTAGGTGGCAATCACCAACAGTCGCGCGGCTTTCAGCTCTTTCGCCAGAAACTGCAACAGCAGCAGCGAAGGCATGTCGGCCCAGTGCACGTCATCCACGAAGAGCACGATCGGCTTCAGACTGCCGGCGTTCTTCAGAAACGTGGTGACGCTGTCGAATAGACGAAAGCGTGCCTGTTCGGGCTCGAGCGAGGGCGGGCCTGGTAATTCGGGCAGGTGCCGCGCGATTTCCATGTCGAGGTGGGCGATGGTGGCGGCGCCAGTACCCATCACCGACACGAGCTCGTCGGGCGTCCGGTGCGTCACGTAGGTGCGAATCAGCTGGACCCAGGGCCAGTACGCGGGCGCGCCTTCGCCTTCGTGGCAGTGAGCGCGAAGAACTTCCGCCCCCCGGATGTGGGCATAGGTCAGCAACTGTTCGGCGGTGGCGGTCTTTCCGCTGCCAGGCTCTCCCGCAACCAGGAGGACCTGCACACGCCCGCCGAGGGTCTCGTCGAACGCCCGCCGCAACTCCTGCAGCTCCGATACACGACCGACGAACACCCCGGCCGCCAACCGATCCAGCGGCCAGGGGTACCGCTGGGGCTCGATCGCGAGATCTCCCGTTGAGAGCGAGATGGACGCCAGCGCCCGACTCACCTCCTCGGCGTTTGCCGGTCGGTTTTCCGGCGCCTTTGCCAGCAGCTTCAGAATCAGCGAATCGAAGGCCGGCGGAATTCCCGGAACATGCCAGGAGGGAGCGACGGGCGCCGCGTGCAAATGCTGCGAGATGATGGCCGCAATCGTATCCCCGACAAACGGTAAACGGCCCGCGAGCAGCTCGTAGAGCATCACGCCGAGCGAGTAGAGATCGCCGCGAGGCTCGGCAAACTGCCCGGTGGCTTGTTCGGGCGCCATATAGGCGACAGTCCCCAGCAAGACGCCTTCGAGCGAAACGCGCGAGAGGTTCAAAACAGCCGCCAGGCCGAAGTCTCCCAGCTTGACCGTTCCGTCGCGGGTAAGCCAGACATTGCCCGGTTTCAGGTCGCGGTGCACGATGCCGCGTTGATGCGCGTACTGTAACGCCTGACAAATCTGTGCCCCGATCCGTACGACCTCCGCCACGGGCAGTCGATGATCCGGCGCGCTTCTCCGCAGCGCGTGGACCGAGCCGCCGTCCACAAATTGCGCCACGATGTAAGGCTGTCCCTGTTCCTCCCCGATGTCGAACACGGTGACAATGTGAGGATGGTCCCCGAGTCGGGCGAGGGTCCTCGCCTCGCGATGAAACCGCGCGATGTCCTCCTGGTCGAAGTCGCCGACCTTGAGGGCGGCAATCACAACGTCACGCTCGAGGCGTGTGTCGTACACGAGGTACACCCGCTTCTGCCCTCCCTCACCAAGCAGTCGCTTCACCTCATACCGCCCCGAGCCGTAGGTGGAGGCGACAGTAGAAACGGGCACGTTGGCGGCCCGTGGCGACGTCGAAGCAATGGTCTCGCGATGATCGTCGTTCGGCATGACGAGAAGAAACCAGAATACAGAATTCAGAATACAGAATTCAGAATACTTTGAACCTGCGGCGGCCGCAGGTGTAGCATGCTGTCATGTCAAAGAAAGTATCCGTCGATCGTCGGAACTTCTTGAAACAGGCGGCGGTCACGGGCGCGGCGGCGGCGCTCGTTCCGGGCAGCGGAAAAGCTGGCACCCTTCCGCAAGACCCGGCACCCACTCGCGCCACCGCCCCTGTCGCGCCACGGGAAGTCGATCCGCCGCGCCGCATCGAGGTCGAGACGATCGATCGTCCCGGCGGCGATTTCATGGTGGACGTGATCAAGTCGCTCGACCTGGAGTACGTGGCCTCGAATCCCGGCTCGAGCTTTCGCGGCATTCATGAATCCATCATCAACTACGGAGGTAATAAGAGTCCGGAGTTCCTGACCTGCTGCCACGAAGAGTCGTCGGTCGCCATGGCGCACGGGTATTTCAAAGCCGAAGGCAAGCCCATGGCCGTGCTGTGCCACGGAACGGTTGGCATCCAGCACGCGGCCATGGCTATCTACAACGCCTATTGCGATCGCGTACCGGTCTACATCCTCGCCGGAAATTCGCTCGACGCGACGCTCCGACGCCCCGGCGTCGAGTGGGCGCACAGCGTGCAGGACGCGGCGGCCATGGTTCGCGACTACATCAAGTGGGACGATCAGCCGGTCTCGCTCCCGCACTTTGCCGAATCGGCGGTGCGTGCCTACAAGATCGCGATGACGCCGCCGATGATGCCGGTCTTGCTCGTCCTGGATCAGCAGTTGCAGGAGGATCCCATCTCACCGGAAGTGACCCCGCGCATGCGGATTCCGAAGCTCACGCTGACATCGCCGCCTCAAGGCGACTCGGGGGCGGTATCCGAGGCTGCATCACTTCTCGTCAATGCCCAGAATCCGGTCATTGTGGCTGACCGCGCCGCGCGGACACCAGCCGGTCTCGCTCGCCTGGTGGAGCTTGCCGAAACGCTACAGGCCCCTGTGATCAATCAAGGCGGGCGAATGAATTTCCCGTCACGGCATCCGCTCAATCACACTGACAGTGCCCGACGGCTCGTGGCGGACGCAGATGTCATCCTCGGTCTCGAATTGACCGATTTTTGGGGCACCGTCAACACGGTGCGCGATGCCATCGTGCGGACGTCGAGATCCATCGTGCGGCCGGGCACCAAGCTCATCAGCATTACTGCTCTCGACCTCGCGACCAAGGGCAACTATCAGGACTTCCAGCGATATCCGGAGGTGGACATCGCCATCGCGGCCGATGCCGAAGCCACCTTGCCCGCGCTCGTCGAGGCGTGCAAACGGCTTCTCACAGACGACCGTCGCCGCGCATTACAGGATCGCGGCAAGAAGCTCGGCGACGCGCACGCGGCTGCGCTCGAGCGCATGCGCACCGAGGCCACGTACGCCTGGGACGCGTCGCCCATCAGCACCGCGCGCCTGATGATGGAAGTGTGGGCGCAGATCAAGAGCGAGGACTGGGCCCTCGTGGCCGAGAGCGGCATCATGACCGACTGGACGGGACTCTGGAACTTCGACAAGCACTACCAGTCACTGGGTGGCTCAGGTGGGGCCGGTGTGGGCTACGGTGCCCCCGCGGCGGTGGGTGCCGCGCTCTCGAACAAGAAGCGCGGACGTCTCTCGGTCACGATTCAAGGCGACGGCGACTTCCTGTATGCGCCCGGCGTCTGGTGGACGGCCGCGCATCACCGGATTCCGCTGCTGGCTGTCATGCACAACAACCGCGCCTATCATCAGGAGGTCATGCACCTGCAGCGCATGGCCAGCCGTCACAATCGCGGCATCACGCGGGCGCACATCGGGACGACGATCGAGGATCCCAATGTGGACTTCGCAAAGATTGCGCAAGGGATGGGCGTTCACGCGCAGGGGCCCATCACCAACCCGCACGATCTGGGGCCGGCCCTGAAACGGGCGCTCGAAGTGGTCAAGCGCGGCGAGCCGTCGCTCATCGACGTCGTGACTCAACCTAGATAGGAGTGGTTAGGAAGGGTTAGGAGGGTTAAGAAAGTTAAGAGAGATTAGGAGGCGCAACTCAGCGAATGGGCGCTGACTATCAAGATCGGAGCGTAAGCGTAAGCGACGGCTTCGTGAGGCACAGGTTTTCCATTGGGTGTGCTGATGAAAGCGGCAAGATGTTAGTCGCAAGATCCGGAGCGTAAGCGACGACAGCGCGTGGGGGTGGGTCCCCGCGCGGAGAAAAAGATGAAGCGCTACTACATCGTCATTCTCGTCTTGATCGCCGGGCTTGTGCAGGGCGGACGGGCGACTGCGCAGGCGCCGACGCAACCGGCCGCAGCGGCCCAGACTGGTAACACCGAACAAGGGAAGAAACTGTACGTGAGCTACGGCTGCTATCAGTGTCACGGCTACGAGGCACAGGGCTCGAGCGCGACAGGTACGAGGCTTGGTCCCCGCGCGATCCCCCTTGCGTCTTTTGCGAAGTACATCCGGGAGCCAACCGGTCAGATGCCTCCGTACACGATCAAGGTCGCATCGGACACCGACCTCGCCGACATCTATGCATTCGTGCAGGCGCGGCCCGCACCGCCCCCCTGGAGAGTATTCCGCTATTGAAATAGCGTGGCGGGGCTGAAGCCCCGCCCTACGTACTGTACCAGTAGGCCGGACCTTTCAGGTCCGGTGAGCTCGCGGCAGAAGCAACTATGGCACCGCCAC
>CAWBPA010000007.1:0-83334 GCA_963790545.1 Vicinamibacterales bacterium | reverse complement strand
TCATGTTGTGCGTGCTTTTGGTTCAGTTCAGGTCTTGCTTAAAGCAAGCTGGACTCATTCACGGTGCTGACGGTGATCGTGCCCCGGGCTTTCGTCATAGACTTCAGACGGTCGACGAACGTCCGGATATTCGCGATGTGCTCGATGACCTGCAGGGAGACGACGGCGTCGAATCGCTCATCGACCGTTGCCTCCATGAAATCCCCCTGAAAAAAACGGATGCCGGCCGCCTCGCGGTTGGCAGATAGATCGATCCCTGCCAGCGAAGATCCGGCCGAATTGTCCGAACGTATCGTAGAAAGTCGCCTCGTCCGCATCCCGGCGTCGAACACTGAGGCGCCCTTCGGAAAGTTTGACGCGATCGCTGCAAATAGCGCCGTGTTCGGGTGCTCAAACCAGCGCTTGTGCTCGATTTCAAAGTACTGTTCGGGATACACGAGCCGATCATCCAGCTCGGGATCACTGAAACAGTGCGTGCAGGAAGAGCATCGATATAGATCACCTTCAGGGTGCCTGGCCATCCACGACGAATTGGCACCACAGATGGTACAAGATGTCATCGAACACGAATTGTACGCTCGGCTGAAAGCGTGGCGCAAGTCGGCGGCGTTAGTCAATGACGACGGGAAGCCCGGCACTCTCGTAGTAACACTCGCCTTTCGACGACACCACGCGCACCGTCAGCGCGTGATTCCCTTTTGCCAGAGTATCGGCGGGGACCTCCGCGACGAAGCCGCTAGCAACGTACGCCGGGCGCTTGAAATAGTCGGCGACGTCGCGCCTCTCTGAACCATGGATGCTTGGAAACGGCATGCCATCGATCGCGATGTCCACTTCGCTCGCCGCCGCTACGCTCTGCTGATCAACGGCCCAGCCCGTCACTTTGATCCCGCGCGAACCAGAGACGCGGATCACGCCGCCAAATGGCGAGTGCACATCACCGACCTGTTCGATGTTCATCAGTGGCAGGCCGCCGCATGGCCCCATCGCGAGGGTCGCGGCGACGAACTCGGTCGCACGTGGCGACGCCAACGCGGTATTAGCGTCGGCAAGCGATCTGATGTCCAGCGCGAGGTAGCGGTCCGTCTGCGCGATGACGGACTCGCCGCCCAGGACATGGCGAATGGCCGCCGTCACGGCGGCGCCGTTGTCGTCGTAGCCAAAGCGATCGACTACGATGGCCGCGAACCCTTCGGCCGCCAATCGAGATGGCAGTTGTCGCGATTCGAGGCGCGCCATCGAATATTGCCAACGCACTTGCTGGTTGCTCAGGGCCGGATAGCTCCACCGCGTCTTACGGGACACTAGATAGAGCTTGAGGTGGTCATACGGCTGCATGCGAGCGATACCAGCGTCGTTCAGAAATGTTTTGAACGGCAATTGAAAAACCATGGCCCGGTCGGGGAGCACGCTTTCCAATCCGGCGCACGAACGACTGGAGGGACGGTAATTCGGCTGCGATAATCGGATAGGCGGCGTTCAGATCCGTCGCGGCCATCCGTTGGTCGGCAAGACCGAGCACGAGGACAATTGCAGCCGAAACGATCCGTCGTCGGCGCGTGCTGACAAGGGAGTCCATTGCCACTGCGATGGCGGTGAGGGAGAAAAACGCAATAAATGGGCAGAGGCGGCTCCAGGCGCGAATCTCGGGTGTGATCAGCAGACTGAACAGACTCCCAAACCCGCCGATCGTGCCGAGCAGGATCGCGGCCAGCGTGAGACGACTCGCCCCGAGCAGCAGCCTCGACGAATGGAATCGTTGGGCAACGCCGGGAAGAAACCAAAAGCTCATGAGAATGAGAAACCCCAATGTACCCACAACGCCAAGCCGGGATTTGGTGTTCTCGGTCTCCAGGGGAAACTGCGCCGCGCCTTCCCTCTCCGCCCATCGCCGCAGAGGTGGCAGCGAATTATTGAAGACCGGGCTCACGAGCTGTCTGATCTTGAGACCATAGACTTCTGATTCCGCGGGCAATTTGTCGCGCAGGATCATTGGCCGGCCGTGAAGGCTCCACGAATAGATGCTGGGCGCCAGGTTGAGCGTGGTGCAGACCGCAACGAGCACGATGGCGAGGCCGCCGGCCATCAGAACGGGCCTGTTCCGATGGGTCAGGAATCCCAGGACTAGCGCGACGCCGATAATGAAAGATGCGAAGAACGAATAGTAAACGTAGTTAAACCCCAGGAGCGCACATCCGGCGAGAAGGAAGACGCCGGATCGCCTCCAGTACCCGCGCGTCTTTCACTTGTCCAGAAGCCACGATTAGTGCGGCCGCGCACGCAAACGGCACGAGGTAGATGACCATCCAGAAGTGATCGATATGTCGATACAGGGCATAAGGACTCAACCCGAACAGGGTTCCGGCGACGAACGAACTGCTCGTCGATACACCGACCTGTCGCATGCACCAACTCGCCGACAGGCCGCTCAGAACCACGGTGATCGCCCATGCAAGCGTCGTGGCCGGCGCGAAGTCAGGCGTCATACGGCTAACCGCCCACACAATCGCCTGATCCACGTTGCTGTTCGCAGGAAACGCCAGCTCGTCGAGGCCAAAGGGCGCGCCAACCATCGGATTGAACCACCACCAGCCGTTGTCAACTGTGCTCTTGCTTTGCATGAGGGCCAACAGACTGTCGCTCGAAAAACCGAGAGGGACTCGAATGTCGCGACTCCACCCTCGCAAAAACACGAACAGAACGGCAACGATCAGGAGCGCCTGACCCATTGCGATAGACCCGTTCCACAGCGAGGAATGACCCGTATTCGGGTGGCGATCGGGCGATTCATCCGCCATATTCATCGTTCGGAACATGCATATCCATAATTGCAATATGTTTCAGCCCACGTGCATCTGCGCCAGAGTTTAGGGCTTGATCAATCTCGGTACACCCACCATGACCCAGTTACCCGGACCTGTTTCCCCGTGTTCAACTACGTAATCAATCATCATGTCGGGAGCCCCGGCCGGCATATCGAGCCTCCAGAGATCCCAGGTCGACATACCGGCCGGTGGATTGCTCGTGGCCAGCACCCGACCTGTCGCGCGTTCGATCGCGGAGATTCGAATGGCAGAAGCGGCAGCCCCCGTAATCACCGGAAGACCGATGCTCAATTCGGCCGTAGCTTCACGGGACCCAGCCGAAGTACGCCGGTCCGCAAGTGCAGCGCATGTGAGCTCCAGGTATGAGTCGCGAACGGAGGGCTTGAAGCCGTGGTGCCGGCAGATCGCGAACCCAAGGACCCTGGGCGCTCACGTCAACACCCGTGATGGCGTCGCCCGCCTTGGCAGCTTCGGCCGTCAGATAGCGCCCCCGAATTCGCATAGCCCGACCGGCACAGACTGCGACCGTCACCGAGCAAGAGATAGGCGGTAAGGTCCGACGTCGTGCCGCGGGCAGGAAACTCACCCAACCGACCCGATCGCTGGATATCTCGGGGTAACCGGGGAGCAGGTCGGGACGTCGGCGCGTTACGGCAGCGAAGCCCACGATGCGTCTCGCCGCATCAACAAACACTATTCGCTCTGGAGCACGACGAAAGCGCCGGTCATAGCCCCAACCTGTTGCGATAACGGCTGGGCTGAATGATCCGCCTGCAGGATCCAATGATTCCCACGCGCCAATACAATCCAAATCCTCTGACATCACCTGGAAATGGGCAGGGGCAGGGTCATCGATCCATCGCGTCCACTCACGGGAAAACGAGGCGAGGCGTCGATCACGAAAATGACGGACTACCGGAATCATTGCGCCAGGCGATCTATAGAATCGTTGCCAACCTTCGGCGGCGAAAACGCCGTTGATGAGGGCATGTTCCCCCTCGCTAAGAAACCGCTCTGACTCGACCGCATAGGCAGCTTTGGGCAACTGTACAAGGCCGCCGACGAACCAGGCTGCAAAGAGGGCGGCAACACGCAGCCGATAGCGGCGGACTAGGCTGCTCGATGGACGCCCCGTTGCGGAGGCCGAGACGGCGAGCGCGAATAGGCAAGCCCAGAACAGGAGGGATGGCGTGACATATCGCGAGGTCAATGCAACCTCCATAGGAAACTGCACGCGCCCCAAAGCCGTCAGGGCGCTAGAACCAGCCACGAAGGCAAGAACATATAGGATCGCAATCCGGCTCGGGCGGTTTTTGGGTCGTTCACGAATGGCGCCGATGACGAGATAGAAGAACCAGGCGACCCAATCGAGCCAACGATTGCGGCTAAAAGACACGTAGGCCTCCCACTCAAGTCCGATCGCTTTGGTAAGAGCCACGAACGGCTCGTCCACAGCCGAGCCGAGGTAGACAAGTCAAATACAAGGACTTCTGGAGCCCTCATCAAAGAATGGGCCACAGTCTTCCGCTGTTCGCTCGTACCCCTGCATATAGGCCAATGACACGGTCAGTCCAGCGACTGCCAAGCCACCCATGACCCTCCTCGGCAGGCCAAAGTTGCCGCCATCAGCACAATTAAGGGCCACACCAGGAGGCCGTTGGCCATGCTCCCTGTCGCGATCAACCCCATCATGACAGACACGATCACCCATGTCGTCGACAGCGGACGCGGACTTTCCGCGCTATTCTTCAAGGCGACGAAAGCCGCGATACCTGCGAAGAAGACCACGAGGAAACCCACACAGAACGTCCACGTAAAGTTGATCCACTGCGAAGCCGCAAACGCGAACGTCAGAATGATACCCAAGACGTAAGTCGACGCGCGAAGGTCAGGTCTGCCGATGAACAAACCAGTCGATACAACATCAGCGCGCTGCCGAACTGCGCGAGGAAGCTGCACCAAAGGAGGAGCCGTGTGTCGGCGCTAAACCAGATCCGATCGGCGAAATAGAGAAGCCGCGTGACCGGAATCCTATGCTCGTTGTGCCGGCTGAACAGAAACGTTAGTGAATCGCTGGAACTCAGATAACCAATCCAGTGGTCCCACGCATCGAACCATGGCAGCGTGGAGTAGTTGAAATACCCGACCGCGACCAACGTGCCAACACTAAAGAGACCAAGCGCCATCGAGCACGCCGCAAGGGCCAATTCACCTCGGGGCTCGACCGCGCCGGCACTATTCTGGCGCGACGGCGCATTCGATCCGCAGCACCGGTCGACCTAGCAAAGTCGGGCCACTTTTGCCAGTGCGAGGAAGCTATCAGTCCGGCCGGAGTCAGGTGATTCTCCAGGGAGCAGAGGGTCCGAGTTTTCCTCGTTTATTTCCATTGGCGTCTTTGGCGTAGCGTTGGCTTCGGGATATGCGGGACGAATTGCCGACTCGCCGTGGAGACGCCCCAGATTCGGTAGGGAGCTGCGCGGTGTCTCGAACGTCAATAACCACAGTTCCGTTCGAATTGATACTTTGAACGTACAGAGACAGAGTCAGTGGTGGTCCAAAATCAGCGAACGATAGCTAAAGGACTCGGGCGGCTCCGGTCCAAACATTTGCGCCTGTGTAGGCGTCAAGAACGTATTAAGACGACGCAGTAACGCAGCCTAAGAAAGGCGGGACGCCGGCACCCTGCCGTACAGGCTGAATGTTGCGACCGGTGTTCCGCATGGGTGCAGTACCGATCACTTATTGGCTGAGCGAGAGATTCTCAGGGACGCCCTACGATCGAAATGTCCAGGCCGTTCCCCCATTGGACGCCCGCCGTGGTCCCTGTGCTCGATAAAGAGATACCAGGTGCCATTGGACGGCGGAAGACGGCGATGTCGGTTTTCCCGTCGCCGTCGTAATCCCCGGGCACGGGCACATCGAACCCGTTCCCCCATTGGACACCCGCCGTGGTTCCAGTGGCCGAGTACACGAGGTACCAGGTGCCATTGGACGGGCGAAAGACGGCGATGTCGGTTTTCCCGTCGCCGTCATAGTCCCCGGCACGGGCACGTCGAGCCCGTTCCCCCATTGGACACCCGCCGTGCTTCCAGTGGCCGATACCAAGTACCACGTGCCATTGGACGGGCGAAAGACGGCGATGTCGGTCTGGCCGTCGCCGTCGTAATCCCCGGGCACGGGTATGTCGAGCCCGTTCCCCCATTGGACGCCCGCGGTGGTTCCTGTGGCCGGGTACACAAGATACCAGGTGCCGTCGGCAGGTCGAAACACCGCGATATCGGTCTTCCCGTCGCCGTCGTAATCCCCGGGACGGGCACGTCGCTCCCGTTCCCCCATTGGACACCCGCCGTGGTTCCCGTGGCCGAGTACACGAGATACCACGTGCCATTCGACGGCCGAAAGACCGCGATGTCGTCTTTGGCCGTCGCCGTCATAATCTCCGGGCACGGGCACGTCGAGCCAGTTCCCCCATTGGAAGGCCTTGGCGATTCCGGTGCCAGGACTCATGATGTACCACGTGCCATTCGACGGGCGAAAAACCGAGACGTCGCTCTTGCCGTCACCGTCGAAATCGCCAGGATTCGTGTGGCCACTCCGTACAGTCACCGTCCAACCACGACGCTCATTCAAAAGGCCTTCCGAGTCCGTACGGACCATCGGCGTGGAGTCATTTACGACAACCTCTACCACGTGGTTCCCCAGGGCCAACAGGCTCGAGTCCAAGGTGAAGGTGGTACCGTTGCCGGCAGGGTCACCATCTACGGTCCAGCTAACGTCCAGGGCGTGAGTCAGCGGAGCTGGCACGGTCACGCGGAACTCGTGAGTATTCCCCTGCGATAGCGTCAGACTCGACTCCGGCGGCTCGACCGAATCGAGAGGGGACACCAAGTTGTAGATCCGTTTTATGAGCTGTTCGGAGTTGATCTGCTCGAAGGGGAAATTGAGAAAACGCATCTTGGACGCGTTAGTGGGACGGTACAGTCCATTGGCACAGTACTTCGCCCCTTCGTAGAGCCCGGGTACGCCTGATGTCGATCCTCGTGTTGGAATAGGAGTGTTCTGGTCGATCCAGTTTTTCCACTTGATCAGCGCGCGATCGGTTTGTCGTGTGGCATTGACCTCCCACGGCTCGTCCAGAACGCAGAACGGGGGACCCGAGTCCCAGTACTCATCTGCCAAAAGGGCGAAACTATGGCCGATTTCGTGAAAGACGATCTCAACCGCCAAGTCGTGAATCGATGCGACTGCTACGGCCCCTCCCGATCCTCCGGTACTCCTCATCGTTTACGAGGACGATGAGAACGTCGCGGCTGCCGACAGGAACGCTTGCGGTCACGACGTCGTTCACCTTGGTGAAGTTGACGCAAATCAACCGCTGAATACCCGCGAAGTTGGTACGTGGCATCGACGGCCGTATCTCTAAAGACCTGAGGTGTTCGATCCGGGTGGTCAGCCCCAGATTGATTGCTCGTCATGTCGATCCGATGGACATTGAAATAGCGCTGGTATTCACGGAAGGCCTCATCGGCAAAGAAGCCCTGAACGATTGCCTCGACATCGGCGGCGTACTTGGTTAGCTCACCGGCGGTGTAGCCGTCACCCAGGATGACCAGATCCACCCGGTTGTCGGGATTACCGTTGTTGCGAATGGTCGTGACTGGCTCGCCCCACACATCCAGGGGGACAGAAGCCAACAGGAGCGCGAGAACGACGATGTCCAGTCGGGTGACAAGTGTGGCTCGAACCCGTAACGTGTTTCGGCGATCCGTCGGACGGATTGTCGAAAGTCTGTCAAGAAGGAATCGATAAAGATCGAGCGACAACTGGAAGAACCCGAATGTTCCGGAAGCGAGGATCACCAAGATGAAAGAGGGCCGAGCGATGGTGAAGTATAGCCCGGTGGCGATTCGACCTACCGGAGAGCAATCGAGACCAGGAGGTCCAAGGCGAAAGCACCTCCCGTCCAGCGCGGATGATAGAGCCGGAGCTCCACGATCTCCTGGTCGTCGGGAAAAGCGATGAGAAACTCCGTGCTGGCATGATAGAGCAACTCGCCGGTTAACTCCCCCGTCGGGCCCGGACTCTCGGCGCGAAGGATACGAGGGTCCGGCATGATGTCGCGATAAATCTCCTTGCCCTGCGCATCCAACCCGACGACAACGATCTGATCAGGAGACAACTCCAGGCTGCGTCGACGCGGTAGTGAACCGGGAGTCCGTTTGCGCTGAAGTGGGGTGAAGTGCGGCGCCGGGGCCGCGTCCGGCTTCGGCTGCCCTGCCGCCACGGCCGAGGGCGAGTCCCAGCGAAGTCGTAACTCCTGCACCATTTGGGCATTCGCCGAGACCGGTGAAGACACAACACCGGCTACTAGTAGCACGACGACTATTGAATATGGCATGCAATTCGCCTCACATCCCGGCAAAATTCACCGCAAGCCCATGTCAACTGTAGCGAACCACCGTCGAGGGGTCAATGCAGCGCAGCCACGTATCGCTTCTTCCGGGACGTTATCGACGTTGTGTCGGCGATGTGAGCTCACCGACCATGGCTGGCCTGAAACATCTCGTCGTAGCGGCCGCAATCCTTCGTCTACCCCACCATCAAACACCAGTCGCCCTGCATCCAGCACGCACACGCGGCTGCACATCTGCCTGACGGCCTCCGGACGAATGCGACACGAACACGATCGTCCGTCCCCGTTCAACAAACTCACGCATCGTCTGAAAACACCGCTGCTGAAAATCGGCATCGCCCACAGCAAAAATCTCGTCCAGCAGCAGCACATCAGGGTCGAGGTGCGCGGCAACCGCAAAAGCCAGTCGAAGCACCATCCCCGATGAGTAGTTCTTGATCGGCTCCTCGATGAACCGACCGATGCCGGCGTATTCGACGATGGAGCCGTAAAGCCGATCCACACTGGGCCCGCGTCAGCCCGTAGACTGACGCGTTGAGATACACGTTCTCCGAGCCCGGTCAGCTCGGGATGAAAGCCGACCCCCAGCTCGATCAGGCTGGCCATACGCGAGCCCCGCCGCGCAACAAGTCGCCCCTCGGTCGGCGTGTGAATGCCCGCGATCAGCTTAAGTAACGTGCTCTTGCCCGAGCCGTTGCGACCCACAATGCCCACCGATTCGCCCGCCTGGATGGTCAACGACACCTGACGGAGAGCCCAGAATTCCGTGAGCTCGGTTCGATGCCTGTCATGGAAGAGACCGAGGAAGCGTTCTTTCAGCGAGGACGTGCGGTTGCGGTGTAGGTAAAAGCGTTTCGACACCCGATCGGCAATGATGACTGCGGGCATCCCTAGACCTGCTCAGAAAACCGATCCTCGTAGCCCACGAAGACGCTGAGACCGCACACGAACGCACCCACCCCGTAAGTGACCGCCACGAGCCAGATCGACAAATCGGGCCACACCAGATAGTAGAAGATATCCTGATAGGCGCGGATGAATGAGGCCATGGGGCTCAGAAGAATCGCGAAGCGGAACTCCTCTGGAACGAATGTGTACTCGTAGATGATGGGTGTGGCCCAGAACGCAACGCTGATGCCGATTTCGGCCAGGTGCCGCAGGTCGCGCATGAACGCAGTCGCCGTCGACAGCAACAGCGCAACCCCGGTGACGAAGAGCACCTGCAGGAGCACGAACACAGGGAACAGCAGCATCTGCGCACCGAGCGGCGTGCCGGTACCAGCTCAGCAACACCGGCAGCAACACGCTGACGCTCAACAGGAACTGCACCAGATGAAAGACCACGCCCGAGACCGGCAGAATGATGCGCGGGAAGACCACGCTCTTGATCAGGCTGCCGCCGTCGACAATCGCGTTCGAGGATCCAAGCGTCGCGCCGGCAAAGAACGTCCAGGCCAGCACGCCGATGAGCACGAAAAACGCAAATCGCTCTGTCGGAACTTTCAGCACGTACGTGAACGCGAAGGTGTAAACCACGATCATCACGAGCGGGTTGACAAGTGACCAGAGGAACCCGAGCACCGATCCGCGGTACTTCAGTTTCAGATCCTTAGCCACCAGGTTTCGCAGAAGATCCCGATAGCCCACGGCCAGAAGAAGGCCGCCGGTCATCGAACGAAAATGCTCCCCGGGTATCTCGAAGTTGCCCTCAAGAATGGGGCGGCGAAGCGCGATCACGCGCGTCCAAAGCCCGATAGCCGATCTCCCGTGTCCTGGAAATGGAATCCATTACCATCGCGACGGCTGTAAGGGAAAAGAATGCAATGAAGGGGGTGAGCCGGGTCCACGCCCGAATCTCCGGGCTGATCAACAAACTGAACAGACTGCTGAATCCTCCAATCGTTCCTAGCAGGACCGCGGCGAGCGCGAGCCGACTCGCGTTGAGCAGCGTTTGGCCCGTACGTGAGCGCTCCCCACCCACGGGAGCAAACAACAGGCCCAGGAGACCAAGAAACCCCAGAGTTCCCACCAATCCGAGCCGGGAGGTCATGTTCTCAGTTTCCAGGGGGAATTGCGCTGCGCGCTCCCCTCTCGGCCCACCGCCGGAAAGGTGGAAACCAATGCTGGAAGGCAGGGCTTACCAGCTGCCTGATTTTCAAGCCATACACTTCTGATTCCGCGGGCACTTTGTCACGCCGATGAGTGGCCTACCGACCGGGTCCACGAAGACAAACTGGGCGCCAGGTTGACCAGAGTGCAACCCATGATGAGGCCTATGCAGATACCGCCGGCCACAACAGTGCGCATATATTGCGCTGCGCCAGACACCCTATGAGCGACGCGACGACTAGGAAGAAGAACGCGAAGAACACGTAATAGACGTAGTTGAACCCCAAAAGCGCACAGCCGGCAAGTAACAGGAAGCAAGCACCCTTCCGGTGCCACCACTGGGGAGTCTTCCCGAAGCGAGCAGTAACGCGGCGGCACATGCAAACGGCACAAGGTAGATGACCATCCAGAAATGGTCGATGTTGCGATACCACGCATAAGGGCTCAAGGCGAACAGGGTTCCAGCGACGAGCGAACTGCTGGTCGATGCCCCCACCTTCCGCATGCACCAGCTCGCCAACAGGCCGCCCAACACGACGATGAGTCCCCACGCAAGGTTAATGGCCGCTGCGGGGTCAGTTACAACTCGGCTTACCGCCCAGACAATTGCCTGATCCACATTGCTATTGGCAGGAAACGCCAGTTCGTCCAGGCCGAAGGGGGCGCCGAGCATCGGATTGAACCACCACCAGCCGTTGTCGACTGTGCTCTTGCTTTGCATCAATGCAAGCAGACCGTTGCTGGAGAAACTGAGCGGCACCCGGATACTGCGATCCAACCTTCGAGAAATGCATACAGGGAGGCGGTTATTAGGAGCGCCCGACTAACTACGATCGCCGCACCCTTGAACGCAGGGTGTACGGCAAGTCGTCCACTGTCGTTGATTCCAACCATAAACCAGAACGCTTCTGCGACTGCTCGTGTCTCTGTGCAACCTTCGCAAGCCGCATCTTCTGCCGCATAGCCTGACGGTGGGCCCCGACGATCTCGACATTGCCGAGTCACGCCGGGCCGCATCCGCGGGCTGAATAGGAGTCTCGTGTTCGATTCCCTAGGTTATGCTCGGGGCTCGCGTTTCTTCCAGACGGGCGCGCGGTCGCCAGTGCCAGCCGAGGTCGTTCGAAATCACGCAGTCAGCATACGATTGAGAACCCAGCTGATCCCGGTGAACCAGCCGCCCAAACCTGCCTCACGTTCTTCGAGTCCCGAAGCGAAGTCGATGGACTCACGAACATCGGCTTTATCGACTTGGGAAGTTACGGCCCAGAGATCTACGACGTGGGCATCCTCGGAATGGATTGCTGGCGTGAGGGCGACGCCGCGGGGCAGTTCAACCCGAAGACCACGTTTCCATGTGACCTTCAGAACGTGCAGGGCTGGCTGGCGAACTTCTTCGAGCGACGTGAGCGCACCAGACTGGCGACGTCATTGGCCAGACGATTCTGAAGTCCTTCTTCTCACGCGACAAAGTCGATGTCCGCACGATTGTCCCTCTGAGCTCCCAAAACGAGGCTTCCGAGCCAACAGGAGCCAAGTCGTCTGATCGGGGAAGTGAAAGAATCGGAAAGATTTGCGAGGAAAATTGTGGATGTCCGAGAGGCGGATTTCGTTTAGCAAACCGCTACATCAGGCGGCCACACAGATGAGCCAGTTTCGGAAATCGTCTAGTGCGGCGAGCCAACCCTTCAAGAACCTACGACGCGTCCTTTCATAAGCGGCCGCAACTGTGCCCGTTTCTGTGCCCACTCTGCTCAATTCTGGTGCGCATTGTTCTTTCTGAAGTCCTCGCCCTCTTTTTGATGCGGCGGCGCGACCAACGTATCGAGCGCGACCCACTGAATGTCCGAACCGATGTGGCCGTAGCGTTCCGGTCAATGCCGGCGATCCCGTAATGCTCGCATGGGAAGAGGAAATGCACGGACTTAGGCTCTCGCGGGATTGGTATCGGGCCGATAAGCCGTTCGATCTGCAACGCCATACAGCTGGCGCCAAATATCAACAGTTTGGCGCCTCCTGTCAATGGAACTCGCGTCTTTAATGGTCTCATAGGAGGTGGAGAGGGCGAAATGGGAGAACCTGCATCAAGAGCCTGCGTATGAAAAGACTGCTCGTCGTCGTCGTCCTCGACCTCGTCACCACAGTCGGGGTTGCCACGCACGTTCTCGCTGATTTTTCTCGCCACTTCACACCCACGCTTGTCGCACAGGAAGGCGCCGCGCGGATTACGGTTTACATCACAGGCCGAGTTGGCTCACGATACGCACCTCCCATTTGACCGGCCTTTCCTTCAGACCAATGGTCATGTTGCCCGGACGAATCACGATCGCGTTGATCCTGCTGCTGCTGGTTAGTTCTCCCGCATTTGCGCAGTCGACAAGGGATGAGTGGGTTCGCGCGAAGGAAAAAACGGAACCGCGCCCTCGAACGGACTCGAGCCGCCGAAGGGAGCTCTGCACTCGACACTTTCGAACCGCTAGCCGTCCCAAACGTATTGTCATTGATCTCATGGAGATCCTTCCCCGATTTTGATGGAAACGAGGTTGTCGTCGGTGAAGTCCAGAATATCAGTGGCACAACGCTCAGCTTTAGCCGGGCCATTTTCGATTTCTACAATAACGGTGCATACGTCGGGTCAGATTATAATTACGTCTTCGGTTCTCAGAATGGACGCCTCCTGTTAACGGGCGCCCACATCTGGTACTTCCGCCCGGCGGCATCGGGTTCTTCAAAGTCTGGACAAACCTCCCCTATTTCGGGATCACATCTCTGTTCTTTCGAAGTGACGCGGAAACCTATGCGCTCGCCCCAGTATTTGCTGCCTTTCAGATTGGAGGAATCAGTCTTGTCCCGAACGCGATCGGTGGCACGAATTATAGCGGCACAGTTCGGAATGTGACTGGCAGCTTCACGACGTTCTTCACACTTACTGCTCTCGCTGGCCACCAAAACGGACTCATCAACGATGTCACCTTCACGTACGTAGATGGCGCGACCGCCAATCTTTGTGGTACCTCAAGCACCTCGGTGGTTAGTCCCGGAGCGACGGTAGGGTATTCAGGCTCATTCTTACGGCCCGCAAACAGCGTTGGCCGCTTTGCTATGGAGTGGGACGAATACGGCATTACCCCTGCGGCACAAGCGTTCGGCCTTGGCGGCGGAAGCGGTAACCGTCTTTGTCGTTGGCAACTGTACCTGGGGCGCGACAAGTCATGTCCCGTGGATCACGATTACAAGTGCAGCGGCCGGTAATGGAGACGGCACACTTACGTTCTCTGTGGCTCCGAATACACAGGGTCCCCGCACAGGCACGATGACGATCGCCGGTCAAACCTTTACAGTCACACAGGCCGGAAACATCGTGTGCACGTACTCAGTAATCTTCCCATTCACATCGGTCTCGAGCGGGAATGCGAACGGGATGGCCTCCGTTAGTGCGCCCAGCGGGTGCATTTGGACGGCAACTTCGGACGCCGCATGGCTCACTATCACTTCCGGAGCCTCCGGAACCGGGCCCGGCAACGTAAGTCTCTCCATCGCCTCGAACCGAAGCCGACAAACACGAATCGCGAACGTTAATATTGCCGGCCAGGTCTTCACGGTGATTCAAAATCCGCGGCCGAGCGGAGTCGGTGATTTCGATGGCGATGGACCTGATGATGTTGCGGTGTTTCGGCCATCGGATGGAACGTGGTACATCGAGGACCGAGCGGCGGCGGCGTGGGCGTGCAATGGGGGAACGGATCCGACACGCCCGTGCCAGGCGATTACGACGGTGACGGCAGGACCGACATCGCGGTGTTCCGGCCGTCGAATGGCACCTGGTACGTCATCGGATGATACGGGAACAATCTACGGCGTGCAATTGGGGCAACAGCGCCGACTGACCGTGCCTGGCGACTACGACGGCGACGGGAAAACGGACATCGCGGTGTTCCGGCCCTCGGATGGAACGTGGGACCTCGTGCACTCGAGCGGCGGCGGCGTGGGCGTGCAATGGGGAACGGAGCGACATGCCCGTGCCAGGCGATTACGACGGTGACGGCAAGACCGACATCGCGGTGTTCCGGCCGTCGGATGGGACCTGGTACGTCATCAGATCCAGCACGGGGAACCCTACGGCGTGCAATGGGGCAACAGCGCCGACGTGACCGTCCCTGGCGACTACGACGGCGACGGGAAAACGGACATCGCAGTGTTCCGTCCCTCGAATGGGACGTGGTACATCGGGTACTCGAGCGGCGGCGGCGTGGGCGTGCAATGGGGGAACGGATCCGACACGCCCGTGCCAGGCGATTATGACGGTGACGGCAGGACCGACATCGCGGTGTTCCGTCCCTCGGATGGGACCTGGTTCGTCATCAGATTCAGTACGGGAACGACCTACGGCGTGCAATGGGGCAATGCGAGCGACATTCCTATCTTCAGACGTCCCTGAGTCTCATGAACTTGAACGCCATCGATGTCGCGACAACCGTGCCATCGTCTTGCAGTCACACGCCATCTCTGGCCCTGACTGAGTAGCGGCAGGGTCACCCCTGACTCCCTCTGCGCACAATTCGATATACCTCATACGGACCGTGCTGCGCGAAGGCCTGTCGCTGAGGAGGTTTGCCATGAGGCGATCAGGCTACAAGTGGCCCCTTTTCGATCGGCACGATACGACATTCGACAGGGAGTCATCATGCGCAAGATGACACTGCGGTTAGACGTCCTCGGCGTTATCGTGGCCATTTGCCGGTACGCAGCGCCGGCTCAAGCTCAAGCGACGCGCACTTGGGTGTCGGGCGTCGGCGATGACGTCAACCCGTGCTCCCGCACCGCGCCGTGCAAGACGTTTGCTGGCGCCATTTCTAAGACCGCGACCGGCGGGGAAATCAACGTGCTTGATCACGGCGGTTACGGGGCCGTGACCATCACGAAGTCAATCAGCATCATCGCCGTCGGGTTCGTTGCCGGCCAGCCTTCCCTGGGGCCAACGCCATCATCGTGAGTCTGCCGGGGGCAACCGATAGGGTCCTCCTCGAGGGGCTCGATATCGAAGGCCTTGGGTCGGGTTTGAACGGCGTTTATATATGGAGCGGGAGGACGACATCGCGGTGCTGGTCCGGAATTTCTCGCAAAACGGCGTCAATCTCGCGGGAACGATGAACGCCCGCGTCTTTGTTGACGATTCGCAGCTTCTGAACAATCGCGGCGGCGTGAATGTCAATGGGGCGGCGGGGGCGTTCAACTTTGCAGCAATGCAGAACACGCTTATCGATAGCAGTGCAGTCTTTGCCGCACAGGTCACGGAGAACACGCGCGGAAAAGCTTTATCACACGTTTTCGACCACATCGGCCGGCTTCGCCTGAAAAATCTCATCATATCGCCGTAATCCTTCGTTGACCCTACCATCGAACACGAGTCGCCCTTCATCCAGCACGCACACTCGACTGCACATTTGCCTGACGGCCTCTGGAGAATGGGATACGAACACGATCGTTCGTCCCCGTCTCACGAATTCCCGCATCGTCTGAAGACACCGCTGCTGAAAATCAGCGTCGCCGACCGCAAAAATCTCGTCCAGAAGCAGCACATCCGGATCTAGATGCGCTGCGACGGCGAAGGCCAGTCGAACCACCATCCCTGACGAGTAATTCTTGATCGGCTCTTCGATGAACTGCCCGATGCCGGCGTATTCAGAAAACCCATAAAGTCGGTCCACTTGGCGCGCGTGAGGCCGTGGACCGACGCGTTGAGATACACGTTCTCGATTCCGGTGAGTTCAGGATGAAAGCCGACCCCCAGTTCGATCAGGCTCGCCACTCGAGCGCCTCGTCGTGCCAGAAGCCGCCCTTCGGTCGGAGTATGAATCCCCGCGATGAGCTTCAGCAACGTGCTCTTGCCGGAGCCGTTGCGACCGACAATGCCCACCGACTCGCCGGCTGAGATGGTCAACGACACGTGACGGAGCGCCCAGAATTCCGTGAGCTCCGTCCGGTGTCTGTCGTGGAAGAGGCCAAGGAAGCGCTCTTTGAGCGAGTACGTGCGGTTGCGGTGCAAGTAGAAGCGCTTCGATACCTGGTCGGCCACGATGACGGCGGGCATCCCTAGACCTGCTCAGAAAAACGATCTTCATAGGCCACGAAGACGCTGAGGCCACACACGAATGCACCGACACCGTAGGTGACGGCTACGAGCCAGATCGACAAGTCGGGCCACACCAGATAGTAAAAAATGTCCTGATAAGCTCGAATAAACGGCGCCATCGGACTCAACAGGATTGCGAAGCGGAACTCCTCTGGCGACAAACGTGTACCCGTAGATGATCGGCGTTGCCCAGAACGCAACGCTGATGCCGATTTCGGCCAGGTGCCGAAGATCGCGCATGAACGCGGTTGCCGCCGAGAGCAGCAGGGCAATTCCTGTGATGAAGAGGACCTGCAGCAGCACAAAAACAGGGAACAACAGCATCTGCGCTCCAAGCGGAATCTGGTACCACGCTAGAAGCACCGGCAGGAGCACGCTGACGCTCAACACGAACTGCACGAGGTGAAAGGTCACGCCTGAGACTGGCAGAATGATGCGCGGGAAGACTACGCTTTTGATCAGACTGCCGCCGTCGACAATCGCGCTCGAAGATCCAAGCGTGGCGCCGGCAAAGAACGTCCATGCCAAGACGCCGATCAGCACGAAGAACGCAAAGCGCTCTGTTGGGACTTTCAGCACGTATGTGAAGGCGAACGTGTAAACCACGATCATCACGAGCGGGTTGATAAGGGACCAGAGGAACCCGAGCACCGATCCCCGGTACTTCAGTTTCAAATCTTTAGCCACGAGGTTGCGCAGCAGATCGCGATATCCGACTGCGAGGAGCACCCGCCGCTCATCGAGCGGAAATGTTCGCCACGTATCTCCAAATCGTCGCCTTCCAGCGGGCGGCGCAGCACGATCACACGTGTCCAAAGCCCGATTGCCGACCTCCACGCGAGCCCGGCGAGCACGAGCATCAAGACGTAGCCGAGCGTCGCCTGGCGGGACAGACCCTCGAGCCCGACAAGGGCCCCTGCCGACGCAAAGCCCAGGATCGCACCGACGATGGTGCCCGCGATCAGACGAACTGGCCACACTCGTTGACTGCGGGCACTATAGAGTTGAAGCAGTGCAAGCGCCCCCCACGTGAAGGCCGGCCATCATGAGGGAATACGCGGAGCGCCAGAAAGAAAAACCGAGCGAAGTCTGGACCCTCAAAGCGCAGGCGATACGCCGCGATGTAGCACGCGAGCGCAACTAGCACGTCGATAGCCGCCGCCGTCCAGCCCAGCCGGCATCGCTCTAGCCGTACCGGCATCGCCAAATATCCAGCATCGTGTGCAGAGCCATTTTAGGGACTTTACAATACGCTGCTGGTGACGACTGGTCAAAGGCTTTGCCGAGCCAGGACCGGGCCTTCGTGAGCATCGTGAAAGGCAGACTATGGTGGATACGCCGACGCCCATGTCGGAAACAGTCAGTCCTCTCCGCCCTCGCGGTAGCATCATCTGGCTGACAGGCCTTTCAGGTGCGGGCAAAGATCCGACTTTGGCCTCCGCGCTCTCGGGTGAACTGCGGACGCGAGGTCTCTCCGTCGGGGTCCTCGACGCCGACAGCATCCGGATGCACCTGGCCAGCGAACTTGGATTCACGAAGGACCACCGCGACATCAATGTGCGGCGGATTGGGTTTGTCGCACGATTGCTTGCTTCTCATGGGGTCCTGGTGGTTGTTGCAGCGATCTCTCCGTATTCAGAAACTCGCGGAGAGGTTCGACGATCGGCAGAGCAATCTGGGATTACGTTCCTGGAAGTCTTCGTCACAGCACCGCTGCAAACGCTCATCAGCAGGGACGTGAAAGGCCTTTATCGCAAGGCGCTGGCTGGGGAGATTCGATCGCTTTACGGGCATCTCCGATCCGTATGAGCCCCCGAACGCGCCCGATGCAGTCATTCACACCGATCGTGAATCGGTGAGCCAGGCCACGCAGAAACTCCTGAGCGTCCTTGGCCCGGCACTCGGCATCCATGCCGCGGCTGTCCCGCCCGACACGTCGCGGCCGTAGCTCGCCCACCTCGAACAATCGTGTAATTCATGCACCAGCATGTGCGTCCTGGGGAGTCACGGTGGCCCCTGTTCAAAAGGATTTCGGCAGCAAAGAACATGGCCCAGGTGTTGCTCCGTCCATCCGGTTCAGAGCCAATCTGACGATACGAGTCATGAAATCTTGTGCGGTCTTGAGCATGCCATCCAAAAGGAAGGATCCAATCGGTGCGCCTCTTCAATAACGTGAACCTTCGAGGCCGACTGGCGGTTGCGGTGGCGATGACGATAGCTGGATTAGTCGTCGCCTCACCGGCTGGCGCTCAAGTTGTGATCCAGAACTTTCCCACTCGTCTCGCAGCCGGCCCCGACTACGCGACTGAAGTGCTAGGCGATCCCTGGGACATGAGCAATGCCGCTGACATCGGGCTCAGTCCTTATGAGACCGGCCACTGGGCGACCTTCAGTGTTTCGGGCGGGTTGGCCGGAGGAACGACGGCCCTGACCCCCGGCGGAGCGGCTGACACTTCGATCTCATTCCTGCACCGGGGCTATTGGGGGCTCATCAATCCAGGCAAGAACGGGCGCAATTTTCCCATCGATACGAACCGATACCGCAAGCTCGCGTTTCGCATGAGTTCGGACTGGCAGGCGAGGTTCCGCACGTGTACTGGTTTCATTCGCCAATAGCCGATCCAGCGGACCCAGGCTTCGGCCTCCGCTTCATGGAAACGGCGGTCTGCGGGCTTCAAAGTCTACGTCGCAGATCTGACCCAGGCAAGCCAGGACACGCCTTGGACAGCCGGCATGCCGCGAGGTCTTCGGATTGATCCAAATCATGCGCATGCCGGTCACCAGGTCTTCTTCGACTGGGTACGGCTGACCGCGGCCGACAACGCGCCGGGCGCGGCAATGCAGGTGATTCAATGGACCGGCGGTGGCGGGGCCACGATCGAGGTGCTGGATTCGGCAGGCCCGACGGTCATCCTTACTGTCGCGACCGGTGCCGTCAACTGGCTTCAACTGGAACTATGGTGTTCTGCCACCGGGGAATTATCGACTGCGCGTACGCGTCGGCGCCGCTGAGGCGATCCAGGCCTTCAGCATCAACAACCCGCCGGCGATTCGAGTCACCGATCCCTCACGTGTCACTGGCGAAGATTACGCGACCAGCGTGCTGGGGAATCCGTGGGACATGGACGGACCCGAGGATGTTCAACTGGCCGCCAGCGGCGGCATCACGAACGTGTCTTTCGACGGTGAGATGCACGCGACCAACACGAACGCCGATCCAAATGTGCCCTTCTTACACTACCAACAACGCGACCCCGATTGATACGTCGAATTCAGATATCTGACCTATCGCCTACGGATTGACGGACCGTTCGACCTGGCATTGGGCTCCGTGGCGCGACTCTTCTGGACCTCGGGCCCGTGGCTCGATCGTTTACGGCAACGACCTCGCGGGATATCTTGTTTGGGCAGGAACGAACAGCTACACCATCGATCTCGCGACGTTATCGGCTGCGCCCGATGGAGGGCTCGAAGCGACTGGAGCCGCCGAGATCTGGTCGGCCGCCCACAAGCGCATTTTTCGGCTGGATCCCCACGAGTTCAGCACAGCGCGGACGTTTCACATCGATGACATCAAGCTGACGGCCAAGCCTGTTTCGCTTAGGGACCTACACGATCAGATTCACCGGCTCCGACGCCGACGGCGACAGCTACGACCGTCACGTTGTATTGGGATACGACCTTAACCCGTCGAATGGGAAGACGGCGATCGCTTCCGTCCCAATCGGGGCTGGGCAGTCGTGTGGAATACAGCCGGACTCTCCCCCGGCGAGTACTACATCTACGCGGAGGCCAATGACGGAATCCAGCCTGCCGGCAGCTATTCGGACGCCCCGTTCGGGTGAACAGCGCCGCCAGGACGCGGGAACGGCGATTTCGATGGCGACGGCAGGGCCGATATCACGGTCTTTCGCCCGGCTCAGAATGGCACCATTCATGTATATGCCCAGCCCGTTGCGGCCCGCAGACCTCCGCAGGCGTTGCAATGGGGCCAACGGGAGCGACGTGCCTGCGTTTGCCTGGCGATTTACGACGGTGACGGCATCACCGTGGCGGTCTTCCGCCCGTCTAACGGCACCTGGTATCTCGCGCGCCTCGGCGACGGGGACCGCCGTGGCTTTCAATGGGGCACGGATCGTCGTGCCGTTCCCGGGGATTACGACGGCGATGAAGACGATATCCCGGTCTTTCGCCCGTCCAATGGCACCGTGGTTTTGGGCGATCTCGTGCACCGGCGACCGACCGGCGGCTTCCAGTGGGGTGAACGGGCGCGACGCCACCGTTCCCGGGGATCGCCACGGTGAGGGAAGACCGACATCGCGGTCTTTCTGGCCGTTCCGATTCGGCACCTGGTATCCGTGCTACCCGGGACGGTGGACCGCTGCGGGCGTCCAATGGCCGGAACGGGAGCGTCGAGCCCGTTCCCGGGGACTTACCGCGACGGCAAGACCGACATCGCCCCTTTCGGCCCGTCCAATGGCACGTGGTATCTCGTGATACTGGGGCACGGGGCAGCGATCGTGGTGTCCAGTGGGGGAACGGGTGCGACACGATTCACGCCTGGGCCTATCGCGGTGCGGCGGCTCGCCGTTTTTCCTTGGTCTAGGCACGTATGGGAGTGCGTTCGGCCAGACGTTGGTGGATTCTTCGGTAGTCGGTTCACAAACTCCGGCTATGGTCTGAACGTCCGGGACTAGGCGCAGGCACTTACGACCTCGTGGTGTACGCGCGGAGCACACTGACGGGAACCTTCAACCAGATGCGAGTCGTGCGGGTGATCATCCCTGAGGGCATCGATCAAACCGAGAAGTGAACCGGTGTAAGATCGGCGAGAAGATGTCACTCCCTGGCGGTACGGGCGTCTCTGCCGGTGCGACGTAACTACCTTCCTTAAAAGCCGGGTTGGTCGCGATCGGGTTCGCGGACTGACACGACCAGAAGACATGATCCGCGACGTGCGCAAGTCGGTTGCGGCCACGTTTCTTCGGGGAGCAGGGCTCGAAATTGGTGCACTTCACCAACCGCTCGCAAGTACCTCCCGACGGTGAAGGTCAAGTACGTCGATCGGATGTCCGCAGCAGATCTGCGCAAGCAGTACGTCGAGCTATCAGAATTTCGACTGGTCGAAACCGACATCATCGACGACGGCGAAACGCTGCAGAGTATTCAGGACGCCACTCAGGACTTCGTGATTGCCAATCATTTCATCGAGCACTGCCAAAACCCAATCCTGGCGTTTCAGAATCTCTTCCGCACCCTGAAGATCGGCGGCATTCTCTATATGGCGGTTCCCGGACAAGCGGTTCACGTTTGACGTTGATCGGCCCTGTACGCCGATCGACCACGTGATGCGCGACTTTACTGAAGGCCCCGCCTGGTCAAAGCGCGAGCATTTCGAGGAGTGGAGCCGGCTTGTCAACAAGCGCGAGCGGGAAGATCAGGTAGATGAAGAAGTACGACACCTGATGAGCATCGACTACAGCATTCACTATCACGTGTGGGGAGCTGTGGAATTGATGGAGCTCGTCCACAAGCTCAACAAGCAGCTGCCGTTCGAGCTCGAGCTCTTTCAGCGGAACGGTCCTGAGACTTTGCTGGTGATGCGGAAGGCGGGCTAATCCAGCCGCGGTCGATAGTCGAGGAACTCACGGGTGAGATTCGGGTTGTAGTAAGGATCATTGGCCAGGACATCTGCCCAGACACGCCTCATCTCCTCCGCCGGTTGCCCATTCGTTGTGATGAACGCCCCGGCATCGGGGCCGCGGTAGCGGAGTTCCGCGTAAGGCGTGAAGACGATCCGGTAGCCGGCCGCCTGCACGCGCAGGCAGTAGTCGATGTCGGTAAAATCCGCTCCGAACGTCGACTGAAATCCCCCCACTTCGTCGAACACCGCACGACGAGTCATCATGCACGAACCGCTCACCGCCGAGTAGTTCCGGATACTTACCGCACTCGAGATGTACCCTGGCGACCATCCGGGCAGCCCGTGGAATGGCAGCGCAGCAATGCCGCCAACACCAAGCAGAAGACCAACGTGACGAATGCGGCCGTCTGGATACAGAAGCTTGGCGCCGACTGCGCCTACGGCCGGCAGTTGGGAGTACTCGAGCAGCGAGGTGAGCCACTCGGGCTTGATGACCTCTACCAGATCGCAGCAAATGACGAGGTGTGTCCCGCGCGCTTCGCAGACACCAAAGTTCACGCGGCCGGCCAGATCTGCTTGATGGACAGGTTACCGGGCGGCTGCGGATCGGTGTGCAGCGCGGCGCGAGTCGTGTCGGGCAGGCTGCCGTCATCCACCACGATGATTTCGTAGTTGTCGTACGTGGTCTTTTGCAGACGGCGCACGCAGCGCAGCAGGGAAACCGTATCAGAAGCGCCGATTGGTCGCCGAGCGTCGGCACCGACCATGAGAATCGAGACGAGCGGGCGCGACCGCACACGATGGCGCAGGCGATACTGCCCGGGCCCAGCGCCCGGCTCGACCGCAGCGTCCACGCCAGCCCGCATTGCATAATCCACGATCGCTCGACGGCCGGCATCGACCGCCCATGGCTTTGACAGGCCTGATTCGGCGGCGGAACCTTTCACTTTGCGCCAGTGATACAGAACCTTCCGGATGTGGTGGATCCGTCGACGTTCTCGCCATGACCCGCAGAACGAGATCGTAGTCCTGCGAGCCCTCGTACCCGGCACGGAAGCCACCAACCTCTGCCACAAGACTGGTGCGGAGCACCATGAGGTGGCACGTGTACATGCAGGTGAGGAAATAGTCCGGCGACCAGTCGGGCTTGAAGTGCGGGTCGCAACGCCGACCGCTCTGGTCGAGCTTGTCCTCGTCGCTGTAGATCATGTCCGCAGCCGGCTGATTGTTGAGGAATCTCACCACCTCATAAAGAGCCTCCGGGGCAAGCACATCGTCGTGATCCAGCATGGCGACGAATTCGCCTGTGGCCATGGCAAGCGCCGCGTTCGATGCAACGGATATACCCTGGTTCGACTCCAGGCGGACGATGCGCACACGGGGATCGGAGGCAGATTGTCGCAGTACATTCACCGTCGCTTCAGAGCTCGAGCCGTCGTCGCAGAGGCAGAGTTCCCAATCCTCGTAGACCTGACGCCGCACCGAGTCGATGCACGCCTGTAGCCATCGAGGATCGGTGTTGTACACTGGCGTTACGATGCTGATTTTCGGTCTATAGGTGAACTGGAACGCCTCTGCCGCCATCTGCCGAAGATCTTCAGCCGTCAGGGTGTTGCGGGCGAGCCAGCGCTGATATGTCAGGTTGTCGTCACTTTGGGCGCCGAGCTGTCGGAGGCGCCTGAACGTGCCTCTCAATCCCATCAAACGAATGGAAGCCAAGAAAGAACTCAAGAGTTCACCGGCCGGTCGCCAACGTTCGACCCGTGGATCACCCCAGACAACACGGGCGGAGCCGCCTGCCACGCCGGGTGGCACCTGGGTTGAAAGGTGCACATGAAGATCCCGATCCCATCCGGCCAGCGGAACATGCAAGCGCCGCCACGTTTGATTTCGCCCACTCCCGACGTGGCCCGGTCCGCAGCGATGTCGTTCGTTCCCAGTCTCCATCGGCCGTGCGCACTGTCATGCGAAACTCGACTTCGCCGCAGTCCTCGGCCCCCGCGTCGGGCAACAGAGAACACCAGACCACGATGCGGCCTTGGGACCAGTTGGTTACGTGGAACTCCAGATCCGAGTTCAGAGGACAGGAAAGTCCTTCCCGAGCGACGCCGTCAACGGTGACGGGCCCCATCCACCGGATCGCGGCCTCGGCTCGACCCGGTCGTCTGCTGCTCGACGACGTGCAGCTCTCGAAGCAGCAGGCGATGGAAGCACACTCGCTCGATTCCGCTTCGAAGCAGAGCTATCGGCGACCTGTTGAGGACGCGCCTGAGCGAAGCAGTTAGTGACAAGATCAGGGAACCCGTTTCAGCGCTGGTCTACCGTTCGGCCTGTACGACGCGCTTTCCGCACCAACGGACTGTCTGGTCGCGTGGATACCAGCAATCTCGGCGATGCGGAACGTCTCGACAAGGAGCTTCTGCAGCTCGTCGTGCGGTTGCTGGCGAGCGGCTGGAGAGTGGGACAGCCAATGCTGATTGAAGCGCCCGAGGATGTCGAGGTCGCTGCGTCGGCGACGCGCCTGCAACCAGGTTCGTCGCTGCTCGAGCTGCGGCAAACTCTCCAGAAACTCTGTCAATCCCACCAATCCCGGCACCAGAAGTCGCCGGAATCAGCTCACTGGACCGATCGAAAACCGGGTCCTGCGCCCCACGTTCAATCAGGTACGAGGTTCGAACCCGCACGGTCGTGGGTCCTGGCGGAGTGGAGCGGTCCGAATTGCCGCTCTTGCCGCACCCAAGAGACCCCGCACACCGACGCGGCTCAGGTTCTCAGAGGCGGACAGATATTTGACTGCACCCCGGGCCACAAGTTCCCGTTTGAAGGAGAGCGGCAAAGCGCGCGAGGCGGCGATCAGCCGTCGGAGGATGCCTGGTCTCGCGATCGGCAAGGTTCCGTCCCACTCATGCTCCCGACCGTCGCGACCAAAGCCGGCATGGAGCAGGACGCGGTCGGCTGAAAGCAGCAGCGCTGCGGGCAGCACGCGTTCGAGGTTCTCACGCTCCAGATGGGTGTAGAGCATGCGTAGCGCGTTACGTTCGTACAAGCGAACACGCGACACCTCGCTCCATCGGCCCGAGGTCCCGTGGTGTTTATGAAAAACGGTGGCCTGTGGCACGAGCCAGACTTCCTCGCCCAACAGCCACAAGCGCCAGCCGAGCTCGACATCCTCGTAGTACGCGAACGTCCCTTCGTCCCAGCCGCCGGCGTTGAGGAACGTCTCGCGGTCCACCAGCATGGCCGCGCCGCAAGGGAAGAGCAACGGCTGTTCGGAAGTTGCAGCCTGCGGGCCGCCCGTAACCGCTCTGAAAGCCTTTGCCCTCGAAGTTTGACGAACCGCCGGCAAAATCGATGTGCTGACCATCCCACGTAAGGATCTGGCTTGCCACGCATGCCACGCGACGACGTTGAACCGTCGTGACGAGCCGCATTAGCCAGTCAGGATGTGCCCTCGTGTCGTCGTTGAGAAACGCGACGAACTTCCCTCTTGCCGCACGGGCGCCTATGTTGTTGCCGGCGGCGAAGCCAAGGTTCGTCGCGTTTCTGATCACGCGTGCCCCGGGATAGTCCGCTTCAACCACTGCCGTTGGATCCTCGACCGATCCATTGTCAACGACAATGACTTCGCGACTCTCGGCCGGATAGGTCTGCGTGCGCAACGACGCCAGGCATTCGGGAAGATGAACCGGCGTACCCGCCACGAGAATGACAACCGTCACGAGTGGGCGATCGAATTCGCCCGGCTGACCCACTTCCTCGACGGGCCGGTCGAGCCCGCTCATTGATATCGACGTCGACGTCCCACGGCTGGTGACCGACTGGAGGCATCGCGATACGGCTCGCGTCGCGCCAAACCATTTGTCTATCTCGAACTCCGCAATCAGCGAGCGTGCAGTCTGCTTCGTACTGGGTGTCGATGTCATGCAGCCGCAAAGGATCCGAGAAAAGCGGAAATAGCTCTCGGTCAGTGCGCTGCCGGCGTCGCTGAATCTCCTGCCGTTTCTCGGCGAGGAGGGGAAGTTGACACGCGAAATCCTCGAGGCCAATCAGCTGGGCAATTGTGCGGGGCGACACAGGCACCCGATCCGGAATCCTGTTGCCGAACTCGAAGGTTCGGGGATCGAGCGCCGTGTGAGCGCACGCGCGGGCAAGCGCCAGCGCCACCGCCACCGGGAAGACGCGGGCGAGCGTCTCGCGCTCGTAGTTCTTGTAGATCATCATGAGCGCATTGCGTTCGTACAGTCGAAGGCGAGGTGCCGCGGCCCATCGCCCCGCAGTACCGTGCAACCGGTGATACGTTACCGCAGCGGGCGCGAACACGGTCGTGTGTCCCAGCAATGACAATCGCCAACCGAGATCCACGTCCTCGAAATAGGCAAAGAACTGAGGGTCGAAGCCGCCGGCATCAAGGAACGTGGCGCGATTGACCAGCATGGACCCACCGCAGGCAAACAGCAGCCGATCTTCCCCATACTCTTTCGTTGCTGGCTGGCCTGCGTCCCGCTGCCAGGAATGACCGAGGAACGAAACGTACCCGCCAGCGAAGTCGATGCGCTCGCCGGTCCAGTCCAGAATCCTGGAGGCGGCGCAGGCTGCGCCATGTCGATTCGCGGTTGCCATGAGTTCCATGAGCCAGCCTGGGGCCACGCGGGTATCGTTGTTCAGGAACGCGACGAATTCGGTCTGACAGAGCGCTGCCGCGGCGTTGTAGGCCTCGGCAAAACCTCGATTCGAACTGTACGAAATGATGCGGACGTCGGGATGGCGCGTCTCGAACGAAGGCGAGCGAGTCGTCGGTGGAACCGTTATCCACGACGACAATTTCGTAACGATTCCTCGGATAGGTCTGGGCTTCGAGCGTGGGCAGGCAGGATTTCAGATGCTCACAGCCGTTGAGGTTGAGAACCAGAACCGATACGGTGGGCGACGGCATGGTCCGGACGGCTCATCCCCACGAGCAGGCTCGGGGGCCGCCGTGGCGCGGCTCGTCATTTCCAGAGGTTCGCGAGGGGACATCAGCTGAAGTCGAGGGACTATTCTTCACTGTCGAATCACAGACAAGTCGCGACATCTTGAATCTTGAGTCTATTCCGGTGATCCAACTCAGTCAATCCGAGACGCGACGGCCTCTTTCCTAAAGCGACCCGCTGCGGTACAGTATCGCCGTGCTACGGGCGATTGAGATCTCGTACCGTTTGGCATCGCCTTTGTCAGCCGCCGCAATCCTCACCCCTCTAGTTCGGTCAATCGCCTCTCACTATCAGATTCTGTCCTACCCGCAGCGAGATCGCTGGCACCGGCAACCGGTGGCGCTGCTTGGTGGAGTCGCCATGGCCGCCGCCACTGTCATTGGGGTCGCTGTTACGGCTGAGCTTCGGCCGCTCTCCCACTTTTGGTCTGCTCCGGACTGATGTTCGCGTTCGGCGTGGTGGACGATTTACGGCGGCTTCAGGCCCGTCACGAAGTTCGTCGGTCAGATGGTTGTGGCAGCGGTGGCGATTTACTACGCGCTGCCAATTCAACATCACCGGGCTTCCGGTCCTCGACCTGGTTCTGGCCTTCGCATGGATCGTCGGCATGACCAACGCGTTCAACTTGCTCGACAACATCGACGGCCTGGCGGCGGGTGTTGCCGCTATCGGGGGGACGTTCTATCTGATCGTGCTCGCCACTGCGGAGAGCGCGACGGCTGTGGCCCTTGCCGCGTTCGTGGGCGCGATGATTGGGTTTCTTATTTACAACTTCCGGCCGGCCTCCATCTTCATGGGCGACTCGGGCAGTCATTTCATCGGGTCGTTTTTGGCCGGTGTCAGTCTTCTGTCGATGCCGGGCTTGAAGACTGAGCTTGTCTCGATTCTGCTCGTCCCGTTGCTCATTCTGCTGGTGCCAATTTTCGACACCTTCCTCGTGACGCTGACGAGGCGACTCGCAGGCCGCCGCGCGATGGTGGGCGGACGGGACCACAGCTCGCACCGCCTTGTGCGGTTGGGAGCCACTGAGCGTGAGGCCGTATTCCTCCTTTACTGTCTGGCTGCGATCGGAGGGGCGTGGCGCTAAGCTTCCAGTATCTCAGCCTCCGCTATGCGGCAACGCTGACAGGCCTGTATACGCTGCTTCTGATGGGGCTCGGCATCGTGTTAGGTCATGTCAATCCATCGGAAGCGGACGCGGCTGAAGAAGATGCCAGTTCACAGACGCCGCTCGTGTCTGAGCTGACGTACCGATATCGGGTCTACGAAGTCCTGCTGGACGTTGGCCTGATCGTTCTCGCGTACTACGCGGCGTTCAGCATTCGTTTTGCGGAGCCGCAATTTTCGCAGTTCATCCCCTATTTTGTGAGGTCGTTTCCACTCGTGGTGGCCGCGCAACTGGCCAGCCTCTGGTGGGTTGGCAAGTATCGCCAGGCAAGCTCAACATTCGGATCACCAGAGCTCATCACCATCCTGAAGGGTTTGGTTCTTGGCCTGGCGGCGTCGGTTCTCCTGCTGGTGTATCTCTACCGGTTCGTCGGGTTCTCGCGCGGCGTGTTCGTGACCGATGGCGCCATCCTCGCCTTTTTGCTGGTGTGTTCTCGAGTGATGATCACGAAGGCAGACGAATATCTCCGCAAACGGCGCACGCGTGGCAGCAAAGCCTTGATATACGGGGCGGGGAAGGGGGGACACCTGCTCGTTCGCGAGCTGCTTCAGAACCCGGATATCGGACTGACGCCGGCGGGATTCATCGACGACGATCCGACCAAGCGTCGCTGGAACATCGAAGGCGTGCGCGTCGTCGGCAGCATCGTGGATCTGCCAGCCACTTCTCGAGCGTCGCGAAATTTCCACTTTTCTGATTGCGATTCGCGACTTCCAGCGGACCAGACTGCCATGATCAGCGGCATCTGTCGCGACCATGGCGTCCTGTTGCGGCGTATGCGGTTCGCGCTTGACCTGATCGAGCCAGCCGGGCCTTCGGACAGAATCACCGCGGCCTCATGGGATCACTAGATGTCCGGCTAACCGCCGTCGCCAAGGCTATGGCGGTCCGCCGAAGCTTTATGCGAAGGCGGAAGCCGGACGCTACGCCCGTCGCACAGCGCTACTCAAGCGGGCGAACGCCAATCGGAGACCGGTCGTTTCAGTCGATTGGCGAGGACATGTCCGAAGGCAGGCCGGCGCGAGCGACACATACCTTGTTCGGGGTGTCGCGAGCATGAGCGGTGCCGAAGTGACATGTCCTCGTCAATCGACGACGACCGCCGTTGGCGACGTGGCTTACGGCACAATCGGACTGCTGCGATCCACCGACTCATGCTGCCCCAGCATGAGCTCGTGCGCGTAATTCGCCTGCTGGCACACGTATTCGAATAGCTCCGTCCCGCGCTCCCAGCGCAGATCCATCCCGGCCTTCCACGTGGCCGTGTAAGCGCCAGGATCGTCAACCATCAGCTCGTACTTGATTGTCGCGGCATCCGCGCGGGTGAAGCGCTCGAGCGTGCGCAGCTTTTCGGTGTGCGGCAGCCCTTGCCGATCCATCCAGAAGCTCTCGTTGAACCCGGTCGTCTCGACGATGAGCGTGTCGCCGTCCCACCAGCCAATCGAGTGACCGTAGTAGCTGGGCGTCAGGTTCTTGGGATGCGTGCGCCCGTCCATGTAAATCGTGCGGTAGGTGTGAGGGCCCCCAATGTCGAAGATGTAGATCCGCTGGAGATCCCGGAACTCGACGAACTCGACGCCATACGGCGTAATGAATTGTCGAACCGTGCCTGAGGGCTTGCACCGCGTGTGCGGCTCCAGCTGATTTTGTCGGCGATCGGCGTAAAGCGCCCGCGCCCACGGTTGAAAGGGAACCGCTTCGGTCTCCACAAAGGCCGCAAGGGCTCCGCGCCCAGGAAGCCAGACCCCTTTATCCTCTGGAGTCGCGCCCCCAAGCAGCACACGGCCATTCTCTCCGCGCGGCGCCGGGCGCGGCGGTTCCTTTTGTGGCTGGGCGAGACCACCGACGACACCCTGCACCCCCCGTCCTTCGCCGCCTTGGCGGCCGGCAGGCACGCCGACCTGCTGGTTGCGGTCTGATTCGCGTGGCGGCTGCTGTTGCTGCTGCGCCGACAACCACCCGGTTGGTAGAGACGACGCGAACAGCATTGCGGCGGCAAGCAGGATGAATCGGTGACGCATTGAGCGATCTCCTAAGACCAGTTGACCTATGAGGCGGACCTGGAAGGTCCGCCCTACGTACCGACTACTTGAGCCTTCAGCCTTCAGCCTTGAGCCTTCCTACGGATTCTCGCGCTGGCTCGACTGCGCATCCAGCGTTTCGCCGGGACGCCCGCCGGTCGATGTGAGCGTGACGCTCCTGGCATTCATTCGCTTGCTGCCGTTCTTCGCGAGCGAGCCCGATACGGTGACCTCTTCACCAATCTTGAGCGTGTCTCGCCGCCACCCTCTCCGCTGGAGTCCGTGCGGTGGACCCATTTCAGCGCCCCAGTTGGACACCTCGCCCGTCTTCTCGTCCTTCACGTTGATGTAGAACCACACGTGCGGGTTCGTCCAGTCCACCTTGGTGACCTTGCCCGTCAGCGTGATGGGCTTGTTGGCGTCGAACTCAGCGGCAAACGAATGGTGCGCGGTGGTTCTTCCGGCAGCTAGGAGTACTCCAATCGCGATCACGCCACCGAGTATGTACGCTCTCATCGTCGTCTCTCCTTGTTGACGAACCGCAGATCGGCGGGTCTAAAGACCCGCCTCTACATTTACGTGACGCGCGTCACGTTGCACAGTCTACGGCCTATTATCCTGACACAAACTTCTCGGTAACTCCTGTCCCGCCACCCATCGCATCGTCCACCCGCTCGACCAGGCTCGCGTATACGCTCCCGGGTCTTCAACCGTGACCTCGTACTTCAGCGTGTCGAAATCGGGTCGCGAGAAACGCTCGACCAGACGAAGCTGTTCGGTATGTGGCAGACCCCCGTTCGTGAACCAGAAATCTTCGTTGAACCCCCGGGTGTCGAGGACCAGTGTCTCCCCCTCCCATTTTCCCACCGAACGGCCGTAATAGAGAGGATTGTCATCATCCCCCCCCACCTGGCCTACATGACCCCGCCCATCCAGGTAGATCAGACGAAAGTTGTTATTACCTCCACCGACTAGCACAAAAATGCGCCGTCGTTCGCGGTCTTCCAGGAACTGCACCCCGGTCGGCAGCTGGAATTGACGCGGTCCGCCCGGCGGCTTGCAGTTGAGAAATGTTGGGTCGTCTTTCAGAAATTCTCTCTGGCGATGAGTGTAAAGGGCCAGGGCCCATGGCTGGAGCGGAGCCACTTTGGAGGCATCGGCGATGTTCTTGAGCAGGCCGTAAGCATCCATTGGGACGTCGACCCCGTTCTCCTTCAGCACTGTTGCGCTCGGGCTGGCCCAGTAGCCCGGAGTTCCACCGACTGCAGAGCCAAGCCTCGGCTGGCCGTCGGGCCAACGCGGCGTGGCGCGGACCTGAAGAGGCGCAGGCGGCTGGGAGGGCGTGACGTACAGAACCCTTCGACCGGTGCCTGTCAGGACAATCGATCGGGCCCACACTTGATTGCTTCCGTTGCGAGCGGCAATCCCTTCCACGGTGATCGCATCCCCGGGTTGCAACGATTCGCTGATTCCAGCCGCTCTGCTGCAGCTCGATGGGACTCTCCAGCTCCACGGCCCAGTTCACGGTTTCGTTCGTCCCTCGAACATTCATGAACACATGGACGTGGGGGTTTCTCCAATCGAGCAACGTGACGATTCCGCTGAGGGTCAGCGGCTTGCGTATCGTCAAACTTTGCCGAAATGGGATGGTGCGCGAGCCCCAGCCCCGTGGCCAGCACGAGTCCGACAACGACTGACGCCAACACGCTTGCAACAGATTTCATCCGCGGCTCCCGGCAGGCCTAAAGGCCTGCGCTACGTACGATTGCTGCCGACTGCCTAAAGGCCTGCGCTGCTACGACTACTGCCGACTGATCTTGAACGGTCCGTTCTCTTTTTGACTCTTCCACGTTCCAACAATCGAGCGATTGTGGAACGAGAGGTTCTCGATCTTGCCGTCGATGACGTAGCTGATCATCGCGCCGGATTTGTCCTTCGCGTCCGCTTCGAGGTGTACGACCCAGCCTTCGGGATTGAGCGTCGCATTCTTGATGGGAATGTCGTCGGTGCCAGGATTGATCATGCCCGTGATCGCTTTGCCGTCCCAGTTCATGACGAGGACGATTTCATTGCTGTGAAGCTTGCTGGGACCCCAGGTGCCGAGCCACGAGCCCTTCAGGGGATGTCCTTCCTGTGCTGTGACTGTAACAACAAGGAGGCACGCAACCGAAAACACAACGCATCGCCATGCTCGCATGTTTCCTCCGGGACAATCGACGGCGGGTCTAAAGACCCGCCGCTACGTTAGCAAACAAATGTCTTACTCAGAGCTCGTCGTCGGCGTTGCCCATGGGAGCGGCGCCTTGCCCTCGAGAACGAGCGTCAGCAACTTCGGTGAAAAAAGCGTCTCAGCATTGCCTGGGCCGGCGTTTCCAAGCGTCACCGTGCCAACCCCACCCATGAGCGAGACGTACTGTTTGCCATCGAGCTGATAGGTGATGGGCGGCCCCATGCCGCTGCGCAAGCCGGTCTGAAACTCCAACAACTTCTCGCCCTTGTCGGCACTATAAGCCAGCAGACGTCCATCATTGATCACTTGGAAGACCAGATTTCCTGCAGTCGTCAGCGTCCCGCCACCAATCCCGCCCCCGCCGCGCATGCGCCAACGCATTTGTTGGGCAACAGGGTCCCACGCCACCAAGGCTCCTCTCGACCCTGGACCTTCGAGCGGTTCTGGCCCGATGGCCGGCGGCGGAGGACGCGTCGCTGTGGGCATCGGCCTGACTGTGCCGGTCATCCGGCCTGGCTGAGGCGTGTAGGCGGCTTCTGCAGCGTACGTGAAGCTGTTGTTCGTTGATGTCGGGATATACGCGAGACCAGTGACGGGATTGAACGACATTGGCGACCAGTTGTGTGCGCCGCCTCCGCCGGGTGAGATCGAAATCGGTTCGGTGCCGTAATACGCCTCGGGATTCACTATTGGGCGACCGGTCTTCTGGTCGATGCCCTTGGCCCACGTCACTTTTGAGAACGGCTGAGCCGAGATGAACTCTCCCGTGATCCGATCGATCACGTAGTAGAACGCATTCTTGTTGGCCTGCATGATGACTTTGCGGACACGGCCAGCGATGGGCAGGTCGGCCAGGATCAGATGCTGCACGCTGTCGAAGTCCCAAATGTCGCCAGGCACGACCTGGTAGTGCCACTTCAACTCGCCAGTGTCCACATGCACCGCGAGTATGGAGCACACGTAGAGATTGTCTTTCCCTTTGGATGAACGGAACTGCAGCGCCCAGGGCTCCGCGTTGCCTGTGCCGACATACACGAGGCCGGCGTCGGGATCGTAGGCCATGCCGTCCCACACGGCCCCGCCGCCGCCGAATTTCCACCACTCCTGATCCCAGGTCTCGGCGGCCTTCCGCATGGCTGCGTTCTCAAACGGCTTGGACGGATCGCCGGGGACCGTATAGAAGCGCCACACTCGCCGGCCCGTGGCCGCATCGTAGGCGTCAAAAAATCCGCGAGTCGGCCGATCGCCACCGCTCACACCAATGATCACTTTGCCCTTGGCAATACGAGGCGCCATGGTGATCGTGAATTGGTCTTGCGGAAAAGCGACGCGCGATTCCCAAATGACCTTTCCAGTCTCCGCATCCAGGGCCTGCAGCCTGCCGTCGATGACGGGCGCGAAGATCTTCCCCTGGTAAATCGCCAGACCGCGATTGACGACGCCGCAACAGATTCTTCGGACGGACCGCTGTCTGGTTCACCTCCGGATCCCAACGCCAGCGCTCTTTACCGGTGCGAGCATCGACCGCGAATACCACGCTCCAGTTCGTAATTCCGTAAATCGTGCCGTTCCAGACGAGCGGCGTGGCTTCCTGACCGCCGCCACCTGGACCAAGGTCGTAGGACCACGACAACCCAAGGCGACTCACATTGGTCGTGTTGATTTCATCGAGGGGACTGAAACGTGTTTCCGACTGACTCAACCCGTAGGTAAGCCAGTCTTCGCCGGTCTTGCCTGCGCCCTTCAAGACCGCATCATCTACGCGCGGACTTTGACCAGCCGTCACGACGCTTAGCAGGAACAGTCCCGTCAGCGCGGTCGCGCACATGGACCATGTGCGTGATCGGCGCGATCCGCGTCCCCGTGTATGCATCCTGGCCATTCGATCCGGCGAAGTAAGGGGTTTGGAAGGCAAGGATATCAGAGAAAGCCGATGTGGTCCCGCGGTCTGTGCTGGTAAACTGCGGGCACTGGGCAGACGTATCAGTCAGAGAAAATCAATTGCCTGAGGAGGCGTCGCGAATGAAACGTGGATCACACGAATTGCTTCGAATTATCGCGGTTCTTACGGCCTTAACCGTTCCCCTTGCTGCACAGGCCCCGGCGGGCTGGAAGGTGCGCGTTGACCGCAGCCAGAGTGCGGGGGACCCCGACAATACGCCCAACCTGAAGTTCGTCACCATGGGGAAGGGCTTCCACGTGACTGGTGGTCCGGCCGGCACGTTCTGGAATCCTGCGAACACGGCCACCGGGGACTACACGGTCAAGGCGACGTTTACGCTCGTCAAGCCGAGCAACCACACCAACTACTACGGTCTCATCGTTGGCGGCGGGGACCTCGACGCTGCCGGTCAGAACTACATCTATTTCCTGATCGCACAGGACGGCACGTACCTCGTGAAGCACCGGGCGGGCGAGGCCACACACGATGTGCAGAGGGCCACTCCACACAAGGCCATTCAGCAGCCCGATGCCAAAGGCCAATCGAGAAATACTCTGGAAGCCCGTGTGGCCGGCAATACGATTTCTTACGTCGTCAACGGCACCGTGGTTCATACCACGCCCAAGACCGGCATGACGGCCAAGACTGATGGCATTGCTGGTGTTCGGGTGAATCACGTCCTCGACGTGCACGTCGAGGGGTTTGAAGTGACGAAAGGGAAGTAGGGACTGCATCGAACCTGGATCTGGGCTGCATTGACGGGCGGCCTGCTGCGAGTCCTCGTCGGACTCGCAGCGTGGTACGTCCGTGGGGTCGACGCGTTCGTCACACCCGACTCCAGCACGTATTTAGCGTTAGCCTCTTCGCTCGTCGAGCGGCACACGTTCAGCGACGCGGCCGGCTTCCCCGAACTCTTCCGCACACCTGGGTATCCACTCGTCATTGCCATTGGCGCATGGCTGGGGAAACCAGTCTGGTTCGCGCTGGCCGCTCATCTTGCGCTCACGGTTGCGATTGTGGCGATGGTGTTTTATGCGGTGCGTCGCCTGACGTCCGACGATCTTGTCGCGACAGTATCTGCGTGGGCCGTTGCGCTCGAGCCAACGATGCTCGTGTGGTCGTTAAAAGTACTCTCGGAAACACTGTTTACCGCATGTCTGGTCGCGTGTGTTGCCGCTGCCCTTCGCACGCTCCAAGGTGGCGGCCACAGGTGGGCAGTAATCGCCGCCGTTGCGCTTGCAGCTTCGATCTACGTTCGACCGATCGCCTATCCGCTGGTAGTGATCGTGCCCGTGATGTTGGCTTTAATGGGGCCGGGAAGCTTGATGATGAGATTGCGCCGATCGGCGATCTTGCTAATCGTGACTGCTGCTCTCGTCGCCCCATGGCATCTGCGTAATTGGCTGGTGGCAGAGTACCCAGCCTTTTCCATGGTGGGCGAGCGAATGCTGGTCATTTCTGTCGCCGGCGCGATCGACGCTCACCGCGACCACCGACCGTTCCTCGAGGTTCGCCAGGGAATTCTCGATCGACTTGGTATAGCTGGACCGACATTAGGGCGGCCAGCCGGGGCCGTCATCCGCGGGAAAGCATGGGAAACTCTGGCCGACAATCCTTTGATCTATGTCCGCATTCACTTGGAAGGAATTCTCCGTACGGTTTTCGACCCCGCCGGGGTTGAGTACATGCGGATGTTGGGATGGTATCCAATTGTCGGCGGATTTCCAGGCGAGGGCTGTTGACGAAGGAATTTCGAGCGCCATCGTGACGCTCACGCGCCGTTACCCTGCGACGGTCATTGCATCGATCTGCCTCGCAACCATCTCCCTGCTATACCTCATCGGGCCGCTCGCCGCGTGTTGGCGGCTGAACCCTCGGACGCGGGCGCCGTTCGTGCTGTTAACGGCTGTTGTGACGTACCTCTTGATTGCCGGCGGCGGCGTCCCAGGCAACAGCCGATTCCGCGCCCCGACCGTACCGCTGCTCGTCATGATGACGGCGTGCGGGTGGCCACGCCGTCCGATCTTGTCGGCCGGCCGTGGGCCCGGGTAAACTGCCACCGCTTGTCCATTCCGGTACTTGCCGCGCTGCTTGCTGCGTGGGCGACTCTATTCGTCCTCGCGTACATCGCGTGGCTCTCATTACCGGCGTCCCCTCGCGCTTGTGCTGAACCCGGGGCACCGCTCGACGTCCTGGTTGTCGTTCCTGTTTTTGACGAAGCGCCGTTCATCATCGGCAAACTGAACAATCTCTCCGGTCTCCGCTATCGCCACCGTCAAGTGGTCATTGTCGATGGTGGATCCACAGACGGATCGGAGGAACAAGCGGCAAGTTGGATCGCTTCGCATCCCGGCTTCGAGTTGCTGCGTACATCCCATCGGAACAAGACCGCCCAGATCAATTCCGCACTGGAAAACTATCCCGATGCCACATGGATACTTGTCACGGATGCTGATGCTGTGCTGCAACCCGATGCCCTCGAACGGTTGACGGCGGTGATCTCTGCCGACCCGCAGGTTGGGGTCGCAGGGGCTTCTGTCCGGCCGCGCGAAGCGCACACGCTCGAATCACTCCACTGGCGGTTTGCAGAGTGGCTAAGGGGACGTGAGCGCCAGCGTGGTTCCGCGTCGATCGTCACTGCCCCTTGTTATCTGGTCCGGCGTGAGCTCATCGAAAATCTTCCCGCCGACACCGTGGCGGACGACGTGCATGTGTCGTGCAGGGCGATGGCGGCGGGTCAGCGCATCGAGGTGGCAGCCACGACGGTCGTGGAACTTCGCTCCCCACGCAGCCTTCGCATGTTGCTTCGCCACAAGCACCGCAAGGCCGATGCTTACTTGCGTGAGGTGTTCCGGTTCCTGCCGTATGTCGGGCACATGCCTTCGCCAATGCGCGGCATTTTCCTCTGGCGAGCTGCTCTGATGACGGTGGTGCCGCTGGTAGCCGTGGCAGGTGTTGTACTGCTAACGACATCTCTCGCGGGCAAGGTATTTCAATCGGTCGGCGAGGTCGAACTGTGGGCTCTTGGCATTGGAGCATTCGGTCTCGCAACGCGCCCGGCGCGCCAGCTGTTGCGTTTTGCCTGTCTCGCGGGGATTCTGGCGGGTGTATCCGCGTCCGCGCTCGTTTGCTATCCATTCTCGCGGCAGACCGCCTCGTTTCCGAAGGTGCTCCGGCCTTCTGAGTGCAGGTTCGCGAGGGAGCCCGAATGACGAACGGTCAGAAACTTCGCATTGGTAGTCAAATTCTGCTCGCGAAAGTCACCGGTCGGCCGCGTCCGTTTTTCGTTCAGTACTCGCTTCTGAATGGGTGCAACGCGTCCTGCGTGTACTGCAATTGTCCGCAGCGTCCTGACCCGCGAGCCGATTTGGCCAGCCACATTCGCGTGCTGGAAGACTTCGCCCGACTGGGCGCTGCCCGCATCAAGTTTCTCGGCGGTGAGCCGTTACTCCATCCCGATATCGAGCCGCTGGTCCGCACGGTCAAGACGCTCGGCATGCGCGCCGCAATGGTGACGAACGGGCTTCTCGTCCCGCGGCACATGGACATCGTCCGGGCGCTTGACGAGCTCGTCATTTCGATCGACGGCAATGAGGCCGCACACGACGGGCAGCGAGGGACTGGAACGTGGAAGAAGGTCATGGCGGCGATTGAAGCCTGCGCCGACGCGAGGGTCGATTTCTTTCTCAGTGCTGTCGTCACGCGTCACACGACAGACCAGATCGATTGGCTCATCGAAACAGCCCGGCGTTATCGCGTGCGTGTCAACTTCCAGATTCCGCAGTTCAATCCGGAAATGTACGGACCTGGTGCACGCGCCTGGATGCCCGACCCCGACGGGATTCGTGAGGTCATCTCGCGCATCATTGTCGCAAAAGAGAGCGGCGCCCCGGTGCTCTTCACGGCTCACTCTTACCGGCGCACGCTCGAGTGGGCCGATTTCACGCGCGAGCGTATCGAGCATCCCGGTGAACGATCGCCCTGCACCGCCGGACAGTACTTCCTGCAGGTCGAGCCCAACGGTGATATTTATCCCTGTGTGCTTCACATCGGGAGCTTCAAGCCGAAAAACGTGTACACCGATGGCGTCGAGGCTGCATGGCGCCACGCGTCCTGCCATTCTTGTTTCGACTGCTACAACACGTGGTTGAATGAAAACCGCGGCGTGTTCGACCTGCACCCTGCCGTGCTCTGGAACTTCTGGAGCGGTTATCTCAAGAGGCCGGTTTCGCGGTTGACGTCCGGCTGAAGCCGGACGCTACATCGCCCATAACATGACGATCAAGAAAGGCTGGACCGGTCGCCTCTACGAAGACTTTGAAGTCGGGGATGTTTACGAGCATCCGCTTGGCCGGACGGTGTCGTCAGCGGATAACGTCTGGTTCACGCTTCTCACCATGAACACGAACCCGGTGCACTTCGACACGCATTACGCGGCCAAGACTGAGTTCGCCAAGCCCCTGGTCAATTCCTGCCTCACGCTTGCCATCGTGACGGGTCAGTCGGTCACCGATCTCTCCCAGAACGCGGTGGCCAATCTCGGGTGGGACGAGGTGCGAATGCCGCATCCGGTCTTCGAGGGGGACACGCTCTATGCGAGAAGCGAGGTGCTCGAGATTCGTGAATCGAAGTCTCGGCCAACCGTTGGTATCGTGCGCGTGAAAACGACCGGGCTCAATCAGGATGGAACCGTCGTGCTCGAATTCAAGCGCACGTTCATGGTGTACAAACGCGGGCATGCGCCACGTTAGACTTGCAGTACGTAGGCCGGGTCCTGCTCTTTGGACCCGGCTCCAGGCGGGCCTACAAAGCAAGGCCCGCCCTACGACCTCATTTCGCAACATGCCCTAGACTTAAGAAAGATGCAGATCATCCGATGCTGGGGCGCGATGCTTGTGGCGACGCTGGCGATCGCTCTACATCTCCAGCCCGGTCCACTGACCGCGTCACCTCGTGCTCTGCAGAAATCGCCGGTGACGTTTTCGCAGGTTGCGCCAATCCTCTTTAACGAGTGCGCCTCTTGTCATCGACCTGCGGGTTCGGCCCCGTTCAGCCTCCTGTCATATGAGGACGCCCGTCCGTGGGCAAAGTCCATCAAGCAAGCCGTCTTGCAGCGCCAGATGCCGCCGTGGAAACCGGAGCCGGGCTTCGGCGAGTTTGCCGGTGAGCGCCGGCTCACCGACGAGCAAATCGGGCTGATCCAAAGATGGGTCGACGACGGTGCGGTTGAAGGTGATCCGACCTTGGTTCCTCCACTGCCGAAGTGGAGCGGCCGCTGGCAGCTCGGCGAGCCCGATCTCGTGCTTCAGACCGAACTCTTCGAGCTTCGCCCGACCGGCGACGACATGTACAGAAACTTCGTGCTGTCGATCCCCGGCGACATGACGCGGTATATCAGGGCCTGGGAGTTTCTGCCGGGGAACCCTCGCGTGGTGCATCACGCAACGATGCAGTTCGATCGGGCAGGGCTGTCACGGCGACTGGACGCGGAGGATCCGCTGCCGGGATACGAGGGCTTGATCCCGCACTCGGTGCGGAGCCCTGATGGATATTTTCTCGACTGGGGCCCCGGTCATGCCCCGTACGTCGCCCCGAACGGGATGGCATGGCCGCTTGAAAAGGGCGTCGACCTTGTCATGATGTTGCACCTGCGACCGAGCGGGCAAAGGGAACCGGTGCAGGCCATGCTTGGGCTCTATTTCAGCGACGCCCCTCCGTCGCTGAACCCTGCTTTGATCAGACTGACCCGGCAACACCTGGACATCCCGCCCGGCGAGAAAAACTATTTCGTTTCTGATTCGATCACGTTGAACGTGGACGTCGATCTCTACACGGTTCAGCCTCACGCCCACTATCTTGCGAAGGAAGTCAAAGGGTTCGCAACCCTTCCCGACGGTGCGCGGAAGTGGCTTGTGTACATCCGCGAGTGGGATTTCGACTGGCAAGGCGTGTATCGGTACGCACGCCCCGTTTCCTTGCCGGCCGGGACGACAATCACGATGGAGTATGTGTATGACAACTCCGCAGAGAACCCGCACAAGCAGTTCACGCCCCCTCGGCGCGTGACTTACGGGCAGCGAACCACCAACGAGATGGCCGAGCTCTGGTTTCAAGCCATCGCCAGAAACCCAACCGACCGTGCCAGGCTGGTCGATGCTGTCCAGACGAAGATGTTGCGCGAAGAGATTGTCGGGCACGAGAAGATGCTGGAGGCGGATCCTGCAAACGTCGCCCTGCACGACGGCGCGGCGCTCCTGTACGCGGAAGTTGGCAACCTCGACCAGACGGCGGCTCATTTTGCTGCCACGCTTCGTCTGAGCCCCGATTCACCCGCCGCCAACTACAACGTCGGGAGCGCGCTTCTCCTGCAGGGAAAGCGGGACGAGGCTCGTGGCTATTTCGTCAAAGCGCTGGCGTTGAAACCGGACTATGTATTGGCTCACGACAGGCTGGGCCTGGTCCTGCAATCGCAGGGTCGATTGAGCGAGGCGCTCCATCACTTTCGTCAAGCCGTGAACTTCGATCCAAAGAACGTTGACGCGCAACGTCACCTGGCCGACGTCGAGCGTCAGATCGCTGACGAAGCTGCACGGCGCAGGTAGAAATCTCAGTTTTTCGATTGCTTACATTCACACGACTGCGCTAGCATCGCGCGGGGTTTGATCTACTTAAGGAGGGCCTGATGCGACGATTTCTCGTGTGTGCGGCATTGTTGGTCGCGTGGGTGGCGTCGGCAGGGTACGCGCAGACGAAGATCGCGACGCCCGAGGATTACGACAAGACGATGAAAGCCATTGGCGGAGCCATGGGTGCCACCAACAAGGCTATCGCCTCCGGCTCTCTCCCCGATGCCAAGATGTCGCTGGCAACCGCGCGAACGAACATGATGGCGGTCCAGGCATTTTGGGTGGAGAGAAAGAAGGACGACCCGGCAATGATCGCCAAGGACGCTCTGTCGAGAATGGATGCCGCTGACAAAGCGCTGTCAGGCACCGATGCGGCGGCCGCTGGGATGGCGGTGAAAGAAATCTTCGGCGCATGTCAGGCGTGCCACATGAAGTATCGGGATCCCGATCCCAACACGCCGAAGAGTTTCATCTTCAAGCCGGGCGTACTCTGACAAGTTAACCGAGTTCACCTAGAAATCCTCTTCGAAGAACTCCAGTGGGGCGCGTGCGCCTGTGGCGCGGCGCCCCGCCTCCAAATCGCGAAGTTCGGTACGCCGGATCTTCCCCGACACCGTTTTTGGCAGCTCGGCAAACTCGAGCCGGCGAATCCTCTTGTACGGAGCGAGAACCTGCCGCGTGTAGTCGAAAATGCTCCGAGCCAGTTCGCTGGATGGTTCATGACCAGCAGCGGCGACGACAAAAGCCTTTGGAACCGTGTGCCGAACGCGGTCGGGACTCGGCACGACCGCGGCCTCCGCAATGGCCGGGTGTTCGATGAGCACACTTTCCAGCTCGAACGGGCTAATCCGATAATCGGAAGACTTGAACACATCGTCGGCGCGGCCGATGTATGTGATGTACCCGTCCGAATCGCGACGGGCGACATCACCCGTGTGGTAGAAGCCTTCCCGCATCGCCTGAGAGGTCTTCGCGTCATCATCAAGGTACCCAGGCATCAAACCGACCGGGCGAGGCGCAAGCGCGATACAGATTTCACCCTCCTCGGCCGGTCGGTCATTGGCGTCCAGAAGCTCAATGTGAAAACCGAGAAGGGGTCGACCCATCGATCCAGCTTTTACGGACAGCCCCGGTGAGTTGCCGATGAGGGCGGTCGTCTCTGTCTGGCCATAACCGTCGCGAACCGTCAATCCCCACGCCCTCTTCACACGTTCAATGACCTCAGGATTGAGAGGCTCACCTGCGGCACACGCTTCGCGGAGTGAAGGGGAGTATTCCGTCAGCGGCTCCTGAACCAGCATCCGCCACACGGTTGGTGGTGCGCACAACGTGGTTAATCGATGCCGGACCAGTGCATCCAGGACGGCCTTTGGCTGGAACCGGGCCTGGTTGAAGGCAAACACCGTGGCACCTGCGGTCCAGGGTGCGAACACGCTGCTCCACGAATGCTTTGCCCAGCCGGGCGAGCTGATGTTCCAGTGCCGATCTCCTGGTTGAAGCCCCAACCAGTGCAGCGTCGAGAGGATGCCAACCGGGTAACTCTGGTGTGTATGGAGCACCAGCTTCGGTTTAGATGTGGTTCCAGACGTGAAATAGAGAAGGAGCGGATCGGTCGAGAGCGTTTCACCATCAGGAGTGAACTCCGGCGGCATCTGCTGGCTCTCTTCGAGCGGCACCCAGCCGCTCGCTTCGCCGCCAACGACGACTTTTGTCAGATTGGCGAGGAGGCCTTCGAACTTGGTGGCTTGCGCCGCACCGGCGACGACAAAGCCCACACGTCCGCGATCGATCCGATCCTGTATGTCGTCACGGGTGAGAAGTGTCGAAGCTGGGATGACGACTGCCCCAAGTTTCATGGCCGCGAGCAACGTCTCCCAAAGTCCCACTTCGTTTCCCAGCATCAGCAGCACTCGGTGGCCGCGACCGAGCCCCAGACTGGAGAAGAGATTGGCGACTCGATTGGATGACGTGGACAACTCCGCAAACGATCGGACGTGCTCGCCGCCATCTTCGTCGACGATGTGGAGAGCTGGATAGGAGTTGCCGACGGCCAGGGAATCGAAGAAGTCGAGTGCCCAGTTGAACCGCTTCAGCACGGGCCAGTGGAAATCACGAACCACCATCTCGTGGTCGGTGCGGTGCTGCAGGACAAAGTCGCGAGCTTGAAGGAATGATGCCAGCGACTCGTTGGTGCGTGATTGTTCCAAAGGTTGCAGTCGAAAATTAATCGGCTCAGCGTGGCTGAGGCGCTGTTCCTCCCTGGGGCGATGCGGGAGCCGGTGGGGCTGCGCCACTGACGGGCCCGGGAGACCCGAGCGGTCCACCTGGAACGGTGAGACCCTGAATAATCTTCCTCGGCCGGATAATGCCTCTCTTGCGATCTTCCTCGATTGCGAGGTCCTCAGCGCGCTCACCACCCAGAGACTGGAGCAACGCAAGATTCCCCTCGTGGCAATCGTAGGGAAGGACGAAATATCCAGAGGGCGACGTCAACGGAATGGAGATCTTCACCGGCTTGGTAAAGGTCTTCGGATCGTCGAGCACGGCTTCATATCGAAGCGTGTCGTTTGCGGTCCGCGTGAAACGCTCGATGATCTTCATCTCGGTCGTGTGACGGATGCGGCCTCCAGGCGCGTTCGTCTTGTCTGTGAGATTGGTCGTTTCCACGACCAGCGTGTTGCCCTCCCACCGTCCGCGTCCATCACCCATGTACAGTCGGATGTTGCTTCCCACGTGCGGACGACCGTCGAGCGGGATGATGCGGGCCTCGTGAATCATCTCGTTCATGATCGAAACGTATCCAGGCCCCTGGACGATGCGATGGCCATTTCCATAGATTTTCGGGGTCATCGAGCCCACGACGCCGAGCGTCAGGCAACGATCGTACATCGTGAAGTCTTCGGGCCCGTCGAGTGGACCTTCCCCGTACGTCCCTTGCGGGGAGCTCCGCGCTTCGGCGCCAGGCGCGTAGGGCGGGAGTCGGCCGTCGACCGGTTCGATGATGAGCGACGTTTGGCGAAGTGACTGGGTGAGCCACGCTCCATCCCCCCGGAAGGAGCCGACGGCATTCTCGGCCGCCGTTCGCGTCCGCTCGTCTCTCGCCAGCTTCTGAGCGAACTCTTCGTCGGTCAATTCCGCACGGTTTCCGTACTCGACCGGACGTTGCAACGGGATCCCGTTTGCGGAATCGGTGGTCCACGTTCCCTGCAGATCGGGATCGCCCCACGGCGTTTTGGACGGCGTCCAATCGGCCGCTGCGGCGGCCGTATTGCTCGAGCGCGCAGCGCCCTGCTGGCCTGTGATTGGAACTGAGGCCAACGCCAGGGTTGTCACGAGCGTCAAAAGCTCGCCAGATGTTGTTGGGCATCGGAATTTCCTTAACTGCAGTACGTAGGCCGGGTCCTGCTCTTTGGACCCGGCTCCAGGCGGGCCTGAAAAGCAAGGCCCGCCCTACGTGCTGCTGCTTAGTCCGCGCTACTTCCCGGCTTTTTCTTCAGCACGCGCCGCGCTCAGGATGTTGCGCAAGCCGTAATTTCCCTCGTGACAGGCATACTCGAAAATCTGCTGGCTCGGATCCTTGGTCAAGCGCATCGCGAAGGTCCAGGGCTTCGTCCAGGTCTTCGCGTCGTCGTAGGTGACCGACCACTCGACCTTATCAGGAGACACGGCGGTGAAACGTTCAATCAACTTGAGCTGATCGGTCGCTCCACGGTTGTTGACGTTCGGGTGGAAGTTCGTGGTCTCGACAACCAGCGTGTTGCCTTCCCAACGCCCGCGCGCGTCGCCCATGTACTGTCGAATGGCTGGGCTGACGTGCGGCCGCCCATCAAGCGGAATAATCCGCGTCTCGTGCACCATCTCGTATCGAATGGCCACGTAGTCGGGCGCTTGATAGATTTCGTAGGAGTTGCCGTAGATTTTTGGCGTCATCGATCCTGGCACGCTGAGAGAGATGCAGCGGTCGTACAGACTGCGATCTTCCCAGGAGTCGGCGGGGCCGCGGCCGCTTCTCGCGCGCGCGTCAGCACGGGCTGCCGCTCGTGCTTTGGCTTCGTCGGTCTCGGCCGGGATCTTGCCGCCTGGCGGATCGACCAACAGCCACAGGCGGCTGTTCTTGGCGTCGTAGTTTTCGTACCAGTGCGTTGGGCCGGCGCCCGTGATGCCACCGGCAAGCGGTGCGCGCTCGACAATCTGTTTGTTTCGTTCTCTCACGATTTCTGCAAATTCGCTGTCTTCGACCTCTTCGGTCCCTTTCGTCGCAAGGCCATCGGGTTTTTCCATCGGGATTCCCGACTCATCTTTGTTTGTATAGATGCCTTGCAGATCGGGGTGACCCCATGGCGTGCGCGGGGGCGTCCAGTCCTTTGCCGTTGCCGCACGGCTCGCCGGGGCCCGATTGGTTTGCTGCCCAAACACCGGAATCGACGCGAGCGCCAGGACCGCAATGCTTCCCGCCAGAAAACGGAGAGACCGCATAGGAAAACTCCTTGGAAGACTCAGTTCTCGTTTCCATTCATTGTAAGCGTTCTAAAAGGGGTCAGACCCCATTTTTACGCGAATCGTAAACCGCACTATCTTGGCCGCAGTCATTTACGATTTTCGAAAAAATGGGGTCTGACCCCATTTATCATACGCCCCAAGGAGATGAACTCATGGCCAGCCGCAGAGAATTCCTTCAGTTCGGGATTGCCGCCTCAGCCCTGCCGATGACCGGCGCAGGCGGCCTGTCCTCCGACCTGCTGACTTCGAACGAACCGGCGCGTACGCCTCTCTATAAGGTCGTGTTCGACGAGCGATTCCCCGACAGCGTCGCATTCGGCATCGAGATGAAGCGACTGGGCGTGCCGGCTCACGGAATCAGCGGGGATATCACGGACTTCTGGCTTCACGATCTGGATCCTCGATGGAAAAGGGGACCCGTGGCGATTGCCGGGTTGACGGCGCACGGTCCGGTCTTTTGCCTCGAACGCCTCTCGTGGGACCACCGTATGCGAGTCGTGTTTTCGGCCGAGCATCGTTCGCTCGGCGACGGCCGCATCGAACATACGATCTCGGGTCCGGACATCATGCTGCGCCATGCCGCGGAGCTCGTGGCTGGCGGTCCGAATTGGGGGACGCTTATCGCACGGGTGGTCATGCACTGTCCTCCGGATCGACGCCAAGTCTCGAAGACGACAATCATCACGCCGCTGGCGACGGCGACAGACGATGAGCAAGAGCCTTTGATGTCATGGGTCATTGCTCCGGTCGACGGCGTGATGAGGAGGAATCTGACATGAGAATCCCTCCGGGCATCAGCGCCGGCGATTTTGGGAGCGCCGTCACCCAGTTCGAGCAAGTGGTCGGTAAAGAGTGGGTGTTTACCAGCGACGATGATCTCAATCTTTATCGCGATGCCTATTCGCCTCTTTTTGGTGAGCCCGAGGAGCGGGTTGCTTCGGGTGCGGTGGCGCCGGATCGCGTGGAACAGGTGCAGCAGATTGTCAAGATTGCCAATACGTACAAGATTCCGATCTATCCCGTCTCTACGGGAAGAAATCTTGGCTACGGTGGCGCTGCGCCGGCGTATTCGGGCAGCGTCGTGCTCGACCTGAAGCGCATGAACCGGATTCTCGAGGTCAGCGAGAGAAATGCCTCGTGTCTGGTCGAGCCGGGCGTCAGCTATTTCGACCTTTGCCGGCACATAGAGGAAAAGAACCTCAAGCTGTGGGTCGATGTGCCCGATCCAGGCTGGGGCAGCGTGATTGGCAATGCGCTCGATCACGGCGGCGGTTACACGACGGCTTTGTATCGCAACCACTTCGACGCCCATTGCGGCATGGAGGTGGTGCTCGCCAATGGCGACGTGATACGCACGGGCATGGGCGCCCTTCCTGGCGCCGGGACCTGGCAGCAGTTCAAGTTCGGAGTCGGTCCGTGGATCGACGGCATCTTTTCGCAATCAAATTTCGGCGTTGTCACGAAAATGGGGTTCTGGCTCATGCCGACCCCTGACGCGTACCTGTCAGGGACAGTCAGCGTGCCCAGGCACGCCGACCTCGTTCCTCTGGTCGACATCCTCACCTACATAGAGAATGCCGGCGTTTCCAACGGCATGCCCATGATCGGAACGCTCGGCGGCGGGTTCGGCTTAGGACCACCACGTGATAAGGAGCTTGCGGCACTGCTCACACGCCCTGGCGGCGTCCCACCGGAAGAGATCGAGCGTTACGCACTGCAAAAGGGCATTCCGTACTGGAACTGCTCGCTCAGGTTTTACGGGCCGGCCAAAGCCATTGCGGCACAGTGGGAGCACACGAAGGAAAAGTTCTCTGCAATTCCGGGAGCGACCTTCCAGGACGGCGAACTATTCCGGCTTCCGCTCACTCCCGAACAACGCCAGCGCGTGCACAAGCCCGAGTTTGGCATCCCAAGTCTCGAGATGTTTTCAATTGGCGCGAGGTCGGAAACCAATCCCAACCCGACGAATGGGCATATGTGGTTTTCGCCAATCATCCCGAGGACTGGCGAGGCGGTCTTCGAGGCGCAACGCGTGTTGTCGCAGGCGGCACGCGATCTGAAGTTGCCGTTCAACATTTCCGCGATCCCGACGATGTACTGGCTGCGTGCGTTCGTCCTGATTATCGCGTTTCCGATTACGCGGGACATCGCGACGAACAAAAGAAACCGTGACGCGTTCAACCGCCTCGTGCAGATTGCCGCCGAACATGGCTGGGGCGAGTATCGGACGGCGCCGGCATTCATGGATGCCGTCGTGGGCGCATACTCGTACAACAACAATGCGCTTTTGCGTTTTCACGAAGCCATCAAGGATGCCGTCGATCCAAATGGAATCATTTCCGCAGGCCGGTACGGTATCTGGCCCAAACATCTCCGAGGGAATCGCGCATGATGAGGTTGGCATTCTTCGTGGTCGGGGGAATCCTCCTTTGTGCCGGTGAGGCGAGTGGCCAAGGCGCAGCTGGCGACAAGGCCAGAATCGACCAGGGACGGGCCGTGTATCAGGTACTGGTGTGCTACGTGTCACAGCAGCGGTCCGGGCATGCCCGGCACGGCCGCGTTGGCAGCCAAATACAAGGGGCGACAGCCAGCTGTCGCGGCCGTGCTCGAGGACCGAACCGATCTCACGCCAGCCTCGGTCAGATTTTTTGTACGTCAGGGCGTCAGTGTCATGGCTCCGTTCCGCAAGACGGAAATATCCGATGCCGAGCTCGATGCCCTGGCTGCTTACCTCACGCGATCGAAGGAGCGATAGCATGGCGCCACACCTCTTCCGAACGATCGGCGCCCTCCTGACGCTGACCGTCCTGTCGACGCTGCCGTTGTCAGCGGCCACGGTCGACGGCCTGAACATCCACTGGACGTCAAGTGGTAAGGGGCCAAACACGGTCATCCTGGTTCACGGCTGGACGTGCGACGAGAGCACGTGGCGAGATCAGGTGCCTGCGTTGTCTAAAACGTACCGCGTCGTGACGCTGGACCTGCCGGGCCATGGTCGGAGCGATTCGCCAAAGCCGGAAAACTTTTCCATGGATCTGTTCGCTCGAGCTGTCGAGGCCGTTCGCCGCGAGATCAAAGCCGAACGCGTGGTGCTCGTCGGCCACAGCATGGGCACGCCAGTAGTGCTGCGATACGCGCGCCTCCACCCGAAGCATACGGCCGCACTGGTGTTTGTCGACGGGCTCGTCACGCCGCCCGCCCCTCCTCCCGGTGCGCCTCCCCTCGGCCAGGACTTCGCCGGACCAGATGGCAGACAGGCACGCGAGCGGTTTGTACGAGGCATGTTCTCGGCCGCTACCACTCAGCCCATGCAAACCCGCATCGTCTCAATGATGATGGCGGCTCCGGATGCGACCGCCCTGGGTGCGTTGAAGGCGACGCTGGATCCCGCAGCATGGAGCGAGGATGTGTTGACCATCCCCGTTCTCGGACTGTATGCGGACAAATCAGCACTCGGGAACCGCGACGTCATGAAGACCCGTTTTCCGTCGATGGAATATGTGGAGATTCCGGGAACCGGTCACTTCCTGATGATCGAAAAGCCACAGGAATTCAATACGTTGCTTTTGGGTTTCCTCAACAAACAACAGGTCCTGACGGAGGACTCTTGAAAGCCGTCCGAATCCATGCGCACGGTGGACCTGAAGTTCTGAAATACGAGGAAGCTGAGATGCCCCAGCCCGCATCGGGTGAGGCTGTGGTCAAAATTGCGGCCGCCGGCGTCAACTTCATCGATATCCAGCAACGGATCGGAAAGTACCGAGTTCCGCAGCTCCCATACACCATTGGCTCGGAAGGGGCGGGCACCGTCGCCGCGATTGGTCCGGGCGTTACCGATGTTCGTGTGGGTGATCGTGTTGTGTACACGATGGTTCCGGGGACGTATGCGGAGTTTGCGCTTGCGCCCGCAGACAGACTTGTCAAGCTGCCGGACGGTCTTGATTTTCAGACCGGCGCAGCGGTCATGCTTCAAGGGACCACCGCTCATTACCTGACTCACAGCACATTTCCGATCAAACCAGGGCACGCGGCGCTGGTGCATGCCGGGGCCGGCGGTGTCGGTCAACTCATCACGCAACTCGCCGACAAGCTGGGCGCCAGGGTGTACGCGACCGTCGGCAGCGATGCGAAGGCTGCACTGGCACGTGAGGCGGGGGCCAGTCATGTCATCAACTACTCGACGGAGGACTTCGAAGCCGAAATCAAGCGCCTGACGAACGGTCGAGGCGTGGATGTGGTCTACGACTCGGTTGGCAAAGACACGTTCGAGAAGAGCCTCAATTGTCTACGGCCGCGAGGCTGTCTGGCGTTGTTCGGTTTTTCCAGTGGTCCGGTACCGCTCTTCGATCCCGCGACGCTTGGCGCGAAGGGCTCACTGTTCCTCACGCGCCCGGGCCTCGCTCATTACATTGCCACGCGTGAAGAACTGGTGATGCGCACGACAGATCTCTTCCGATGGCTTGTCGAAGGCGCGCTCAAGCTGCGCATCGATCGTGTGCTTCCGCTGGCAGACGCAGCGAAAGCACACCAGGAACTCGAGGCGCGCCGGACGGCGGGGAAGATTCTTCTGACTCCGTGAGTCCCGACGCGGACCCTTAAAGGGTCCGCGCTACGTCTCTGTTGCTAGAACCCCGGCGCCAAACTGAAGCTCCAGACCCAACCGCGGCCTGGACGTTGAAACGGATACGCCAGGTCAATTTGCGCGATCGCAAAGCCAAAGACGTTCGCCCTGAATGTGACGCCGGCACTCGAGACCGGTCGACGTTCACCGCCCGCAAACGAAGGTCGCTGAATACTTGTCCAGGCCACACCAGCGTCGGCAAAGAAGGCGACCTCCACGGGTACGGGCCCATACATGCCCTCGCGGACACCGAAAGGCCGCAACAGCGGGAATCGCAGCTCGAGGTTGCCAACGAGGATGCGCGAACCAATCAAACGATCGAATGATTCACAGGTGCCCAAAGATCCGGCCACACACTCCGCCGTGGTAAATGACCCGATGTCGTACCCGCGCAGGAGCTCCGGATAACCAATAAAGAGATCGATCAGCCGGGAGTCTTCAGCGCCCGATCCGTACCGGCCATAGTGCAAGACCCGGCCGGCAATCGTGTAGAAGTCCACGGGCATGAAGTAGCGACGGTAGTCCGCCAGCATCCCGGTGTAGGAAATCGTTCCGACCGTCGGCATGACTGCCACCCGCGATCGATGCCCCGCGACTGGACTGGTTGCGCCAAACGACGAGTTGTCAGACACGAGGGCCGCGGTCGCGGTGCCAAGACGCAGGGCGCCGGCAAGTGACGTGGTCTCGGTCTGATCGCTGATCTCTCGTCCGGTCTGCAACGACGTGATAACCGTGCGGACTTCCTGATCGAACGACACCTGTTGGTACCCGCCACCGAACTCGATCCGACGTGTGCGATTGAAGGGATAGGCGACGGCTCCATTCAGACCACGGAAGGTCTGACGCTGAATGACGGTTTCTTCCACAAACGCGAGCTGCCCACCCGTTGTCGTCACACCGGTCGCGATGCCGCCAGTGAGATATGGGACCTGCTCGAGGGACACGCCCCAGTTCCAACGGTGCTTACGGTTCTCGTATCCCAGGACGCCCCCGGTGTTCTTGAAGATGTCGTCGAGGCCCGTGCCGTACGTGTTGACGTCAAAGGCCGCACCCAGCACATGGTCGCCGAGCATGTCGCTCCAGAGGAACGACAACCCGCCGCCTATGCTCGTCCCGAACCGACTGACGCCCGCCGCGACATAGGGCTGACCGACGAAGTCGAGAGACAGTCGCGGACTATACGGAACCACGTCCCCGTTCGTTTCCGGAAGGCCCATGTTGGGATCGTCGAGGAGTTTGGCCACCAGATCTGAGGCGCGTTCTGCCGGTGGCAGCACCGCTGCGGCTGGTTGCACCGCCGCGGTCGGAGCCGACGTGTCCTTCAGTGTCGGAGCTCCGTCGATGAGATAGATTCGGAGTTGCCCCCCATCGTAGGCGCTAAATGCGACACGGCGCGCGTCGAGAGACGATGACAACGCCGGGCTCAAGGCGGTCACGCCGCTCACACCACCGTCGAGGTTCGTGACTTGCCGGGTTCGCCCTTCCGGAACATTAAGGAGGTAGAGATTCGTAATGCCGTTTTGGTCCGACAGAAAAAAGATCTGACGTCCATCGGGGTGCCACTGCGGATTGATGCTCTTGCCCCGCTCGAAGGTCGTCAGTTCGATGATCTCGCCGGAGGTGGTGTCCACGATTGCCAGCCTCAATGCACCTGACCGCAGCGTCGATAAGTCTGTCGAGAATCGATCAGTCACGAACGCCACACGCTGTCCATCTGGCGACCACGCCGGCTGAAGCTCTGCAAACGCATCACTCGTGATCTGACGCAGCGCGCTTTTTTCGAGGTCGTAAATGAAAAGATCGGAAAAGCCTGCTTTGGTTGCCGAAAACGCGATTGAGCGGCCATCGGGAGACCACGATGGGTTGAGGATTTCGCCGAGATCGGAAAATGGAATCTCTCGCACTCGCTCTCCGCGATCCACATCGATGATGGTCAACTCCGGACGACCGTCGCTGATCGCACCGAACACGAACTGTCGCCCCTGCGGATGCCACGAGCCAACCGATCCGATGAACTGCAGGCTCGTGAAATGGGGATCGATGGCCGTGTTCACGAGGCGGCGGATGATGCGTCCCGTTTCCACGTCCGCCAGATAGAGATCGACGGACAAGAGTCCCCGCTGCGAGAAGTAGATGATCCGCCGACCGTCCGGGCTGAGCGACGGTGACACGTTGAGTCCTTGCCCAACCTTCTTGTCGCCCGCCACCGTGCGACCGTACGTCGTCACCCGCTCGGTAGTCTCCAGGACCGGTCGATAGTGCTCGTGAATCGCCTCGTGCCAGCCTTTCGAGATTTCGTCCGACGTCAGGCCGAGAACACTCTTGAAGGCCAGCTCTGTGCTTCGAGCCCGCAGGGCAGCATCGAATAACGCTCCCACCGTCTGATCTCCCCATCGGCCAGCCACGTACGCCCACATGGCCTGGCCCCACCGGTAGGGGAAATACCGGCCGTCGTTGAGCTGTTGAATCGTCGGAAGCTTTTCCTCCTGTCGCGAGGCGTCGCGAATCCACATTGCCGTGTGCGGGTCGACATGCCCGAGCGAAAAGTACTCGGCCATTCCCTCGATGAACCACAACGGAAGCGCTTCGAGCGCGGAACCCATCGAATCGGTTTGCTGGCGGCTTGCGATGTCGTACTGGAAGGCGTGTACCAACTCGTGACCGAGCACGTGATCAGTGTCCGCCAGCGTTCCTGCCATGGGCAGGACCACGCGTCGCTTCAAAGATTCCGTCACACCACCCGTGCCCTCGCCCACGCCGTCGACGACGTTGGTCTGGTGGAAGTCGGGGTTCGAGGCATAGAGCACGATGGGCTGAGGCGCCGTGAGCGAGTGCTCGAAAAGCTGCGAAAGACGGGCGCGCCATCGTTCAGCCAGCCGGCCAACCTGGACGGCGGCTTCACGCTCTTCGGGGTAGAAATAGATGTCGAAGTGCTCCGTCTTGAGGATCTCGAACTTGAGGTCTTTGTGCTGGACCTTGTTGCGACCGAAGTATGACGTCTGAGCGTCGGCCGTTCCTGCAAGTCCTACCGTGGCGGCAATGACCAGGGCAACAACGCGGATGTGAAAGCGCAGTGGCATGGGGCAGACCTTGGCTGTTCAGATGGTTGGGCAGGCACACGGGTGGTCATGCCAAAGTCGGGCCAATGCAGCCGATGACCATGCTTTGGATTTGAATGATGACCGCGAGCGTTCAACCTGACCCGTTGCGACCTGTCGGGGACAGTCATTGAAGCGTTCCAAAACAAGTGGGCAGGGCTCGTGTCTTTTGGTAGGAAACGACCTGATCCATATTCCCGCGCAAATTCACCGGTATAATCGGGGGACGCGGATCTTCGCGGATCACGCGGATTTATGTGTACGTAGCGCAGGCCTTTAGGCCTGCCGTGAGCCTGGAGACGCATGCTGCTCCGGAAAGTGTCCGTTGCCGGTGGCGCAGGCATCGGTGTCCTGCTCGCCTTCTCCGCGACGGTTGGGTCGTCGACGCCCGGGCAGCAGGCCGCCCCGGTCGCCTCCTTATCCTCGAGCCATCAGGCTGTCCTCAAACGTTACTGCGTCAACTGCCACTCGCAGGCTCAGAAGGCGCGGGGCAGTGTCCCAATTGCTCTCGACGCGCTTGATTTGTCGAAGGTCGCTGCGGATGCCGAGGCATGGGAAAAAGTCGTGCGCAAGCTCCGGGCCGGAGTGATGCCGCCTGCCGGGGCACCCCGTCCCGACAGAGCCACGCATGACGCATTCCTGACGTGGATCGAAGCAGAGCTGGACCGGTCGGCCGTGGCCACACCAAACCCCGGCAGAACGGAACCCTTCCATCGGCTCAACCGAGCGGAGTACCAGAACGCCATACGCGATCTGCTCGGCGTTGATGTCGATGTTGCGGCTCTCCTTCCGCCGGACGATGCCAGCTACGGGTTCGACAACATCGCGGGAGTACTGAAGGTGTCGCCGACCTTGATGGAGCGGTATCTTTCCGCCGCCCAGAAAGTCAGCCGCCTGGCCATTGGGACCGCTCCGCCAACGCCCAACATCGACTACTTCCGCGTGGCGGACGACCTCGGGCAGAACACGCAACTACCTGGCCTTCCATTTGGGACTCGCGGTGGCACGGTGATCAGCTACACGTTCCCAATGGATGCCGAGTACGTCATCAGCGTCAGGCTGTTCCGAGATCTCAACGAGAGCGTGCCGCTCTACGTCGAACCGCAGCAGATCGAGATCAGCCTTGATGGCGAACGAGTAGGGCTTTTCACGTTGCCCGGCGTGCAGAATCAGGCGCCACCCGCCACGCCAAACGCGAACCCTCCGCAAACTCCACCGCCAACCGAACCACCGGATTCGCAGGTGGAGGCGCAGAACGAGCCCCCACAGCAGGATGCGCAACAAGCACCCGCGGGGCGGCCGCAACAGAATTCTCAGCCGCAGAGACCCGCCATTTCGCAGATCCAGCAAACGGTCCGCGTGTCCGCGCGTGAGAGAGAATTGCGCAACCGGGCCGACGAAAGTTGGAATCTGCGGATTCCGGTCAAGGCAGGACAGCGTGATGTGGCGGTCACCTTCGTCAATCGGACGGCGGCGCTGGAAGAGACCGTGCGGCTGCCGTTTCTGCGGCCGTATCCTGCTGGCGTCAACATTCCGGAGACGCAGGCCCGGCGCGTATCTGCGGACCGTCGAGATCAGCGGTCCGCACGATCCAAGCGGACCTGGCGAGGCCTCCAGCCGCGAGCGAATTTTCGTGTGCCGTCCCGAGACGTCGTCTCGTAACTTGTCTCGCCGTAGCTCGCAGGAGATCGAGGCGGGCGAAGCGGACTTGTCGCGCCGTAGCTCGCGGGGCATCCAGACGAGCGAAGGCGGATGTGCGAAGAGGGTCCTTTCCACGCTTGCGCGACGCGCGTACCGACGCCCGGTCACCGATAAAGACCTGGAACCGCTGCTCTCCTTTTACGAGGAGGGACGCAGGCAGGGCGGTTTCGATGCCGGAATTGAACGTGCATTGAGACGTCTGCTTGTGAGTCCAGAGTTCCTGTTCCGCGTCGAGCGCGATCCCGCAAAGGCCCGACCAGGAACGCCGTATCGGATCACCAACCTGGAGCTCGCCTCGCGGTTGTCCTTCTTCCTGTGGAGCAGCATTCCTGACGATGAGCTGCTCGATGTGGCGTCAAAGGGGCAGCTGAACAGCCCCGCGGTGCTCGCCCAGCAAGTGCGGCGAATGGTTGCAGACCGCCGTGCCGAAGCTTTTGTGAAGAACTTCGCAGGGCAATGGCTGTTCCTCCGTAACCTTCCCGCGACGGGCCCGGTTCAAAGCATCTTTCCGGACTTCGACGAAGGCCTTCGCCAGGCGTTTCAGCGCGAAACGGAGCTCTTTTTCGACAGCATCATCCGGGAAGATCGCAGCGCGCTCGATTTGCTGGATGCCGACTACACGTTCCTGAACGAGCGGCTGGCGCGGCACTACGAGATTCCGAACGTGAAGGGAAGCCATTTCAGACGGGTCGCGCTGCCGAAAGACAGCATGCGAAGCGGCCTGCTCGGGCACGGCAGCATCTTGACGGTGACGTCGTACCCGGACCGGACTTCACCGGTCGTGCGCGGCAAGTGGATACTCGAAAATCTTCTTGGGGCCCCGCCTCCGCCACCGCTGCCCAACGTGCCGGCGCTGAAGCCGACCAACGAGTCGGGTGCCGTGCTGTCGATGCGCGAACGTATGGCTCAGCATCGGGCCAATCCCGTGTGTGCGAGCTGTCACGCGGTCATGGATCCGCTGGGTTTTTCGCTCGAAAACTTCGACGGCGTCGGGAAATGGCGGACTCTCGGTGAATCTGGTGCACCCGTTGATGCATCTGGCGCGTTTCCCGACGGCACGAAATTCACCGGACCAGCCGGGCTCAGGCAGGCCCTCGTTCAGTCGGACCGGTTTGTCACGACGTTAACCGAAAAGATGCTCACGTACGCCCTTGGTCGCGGGCTGGAGTACTACGACGGGCCCGCGGTGCGGGCGATCGTGCGCGATGCCGCGCGCCAAGACTATCAGTTCTCTTCGTTCATCCTGGGCGTCGTGCAGAGCACGCCGTTCCGAATGCGGATGACGCACGAATAGTTTTCCGTTCTCCGTTAACCGTTTTCCGAAAAAGAATCACATCGGGAACTGAAAACGGATAACTGATGACTGAAAACTGTCAGCGTTAGGAGATCCGATGTTCATCACCAAGATGTCGTTGCCGCGTCGGACGTTCCTCCGCGGCATGGGGACCGCGCTGGCGCTGCCGCTCTTGGACGCCATGGTGCCTGCGCTCTCCGCCCTGGCGCAGACGGCTGCCAACCCTGTGCGACGGTTGGGATTCGTCTACCTTCCGAACGGCGTCGCGAGAAACTTCACCGGGATCAACTATTGGACGCCGAAGGGTGAGGGCACCAACTTCGAGTTTTCCCCCATTCTGACCCCGCTCACACCGTTTCGCGATCGACTCCTCGTCCTGAGTGGTCTCGCGCAGCACCAGGCGGATGCGTTCGATGACGGGGCAAACGGCGATCACACCCGAGGGACCAGTTCGTGGCTTACGGGTGTTCATCCAAAGCGGACCGAAGGCGCCGACGTGCGAAACGGGATCTCCGCCGACCAGATTGCTGCGGCTGCGATCGGCAAAGACACGGCCCTGCCGTCGCTCGAGCTCAGTATCGATCTCAATTTTCTTGCCGGGCAATGCGAGAACAGCTACAGCTGCGCGTATCTGAACACGCTGGCGTGGCGGACACCCACAACCCCGCTGCCAACCGAGAACAACCCGCGAGTGGTCTTCGAGCGCCTCTTCGGAGACGGCGGGACATCGGCCCAGAGACTCGCGCAAGCGAAGGAGAACCGCAGCATTTTGGACTCGGTGGTGGAGGATCTGGCGCGCTTGCAGAGCACCCTGGGGCCCGGCGACCGAACGAAGATCAACGACTACGTCGAAGCCGTCCGTGAAGTGGAGCGACGAATTCACGGGGTTGAAGCGCGAAGTGCCGATTCCGACCTGCCGGCCCTGTCACGACCCACGGGGATTCCGGAACGCTTTGATGAGCACGTCAAGTTGATGTACGAGCTCCAATGGCTCGCGTTCCAGGCAGACATCACCCGCGTTGTGACCTTCATGCTGGGTCGCGAGCTGAACTTCCGGACGTATCCGGAGATAGGGATTACCGAAGGACACCACGGACTCTCACACCACCAGGACCGGCCCGAGCAGCTCGCCAAGTACGCAAGGTTGAACACCTATCAGACCGAGTTGTTTGGCTGGTTCCTGCAGAAGCTGCAGAGCACGGTCGAGGGCGATGGCAACCTGTTGGATCATTCCCTGTTTCTTTACGGCGCAGGGCTCAGCAATCCGAATCTGCATGCCCACTACGACTTGCCGCTGGCCGTCGTCGGCGGTGGAGCAGGTCGACTGAAGGGGGGACGCCATGTCACATTCCCCGCTGAGTTGCCCATGACCAATCTGCTTCTGAGCCTGCTCGACAAGGTCGGCGTCCCGGCTGAAACGATTGGTGATAGCACGGGCCGAATAGAGCTCGAACCTCTGGCGGGGGTGTAGCGGCCCTTTAGGTCCGCCGCGTGACGAAGGTTTCGTTGTGAATCGAAAACATCTCACCAGATCATTGGCGGCGATACTCCTGCTGATCATCAGCGCGCGGGCGGAAGCCCGCGAAGTGCCCCTCATCGAGGCCGTCAAGAGCGGTGACAGGACGACGATCGGAACCCTGCTGGCGCGGAAAGCCGACGTCAACAGTCCGGAGGCGGACGGGACGACGGCCCTTCATTGGGCGGTTCATCGTGACGATCTCCAGGTTGCCGATCTGCTGATTCGCTCGGGCGCGCGCGTCGAGACCGCTAATCGCTACGGCGTGACGCCGTTATCCATTGCCAGCACAAACGGCAGCGCGGCCATGATTGGACGGCTGCTCGACGCCGGCGCTGATCCCAATACGGCATTGCCAGATGGTGAGACCGTGCTGATGACGGCAGCACGGACCGGGGCCATTGAGGCTGTCAAGGCGCTCCTCACCCACGGCGCCCATGTGGACGCCAGGGAACCGTCCAAGGGACAGACGGCGCTCATGTGGGCCGCGGCCGAAAACAACGCGGCCGTCGTCAAGGTGCTGGTGGAGGCGGGCGGAGACGTTCACGCGCAGTCGAAGGCTGGCCGGTTCACGCCGTTGATGTTTGCTGTGCGCGGTGGGCATGTCGAGGCGACGCGTGCCCTGCTGGACTCGGGTGCGGACGTCAACGCGACTATTCCCGACGGCACCAGTGCGTTGGTCGTGGCCGTGATCAACGCGCATTATGAGCTTGCCGCGGTTCTGCTCGACAAGGGTGCTGATCCCAATGCCGATGGGCAGGGGTGGACGGCGCTGCACCAGATTGCGTGGTCGCGGAGACATAACGCCGGTTTCAATCTTCCGGGTCCCGTCGCAACTGGAAGTCTCGACAGCCTCGATCTGGTCAAGAAGCTTGTGGCGCAGGGTGGCAATATCAACGCACGGGTAAAGAAAGAGCCGCGCGACGGCAACCGCAACATGCTCAACCGGATTGGTTCGACACCGTTCGTGATGGCTGCCAAGTCCGATGATGTCCCGTTGATGCGTGTGCTGCTCGAGCTTGGTGCCGACGCGAAGCTCACGACCGACGAGGGGACAACGGCGGTAATGGTGGCGGCTGGTGTAGGGATTTGGGCTCCCGGAGAGAATCCCGGGACGCACGAGGAAGCACTTGCCGCGGTCAAGCTGGCGCTCGACGCTGGTGGAGGAGCCGTCAACGATGTGAACAAAAACGGCGAAACGGCATTGCATGGGGCCGTGTATCGTGGAGGCGCAATCCCGGTCATTCAGTTCCTGGCCGACCACGGAGCCAAGCTCGATGTCGTGAACAAGAAAGGTTGGACCCCTTTGACGGCGGCTGATGGCGTGGAGTACACGCCGAACGTTCTCAAGCGGTATCCTGAGGCGGCAGCGCTCCTGCGAAAATTAATGCGCGATCAGGGCTTACCCGTGCCGGCCTCGAGTCAGCCCGGCTCTGAAAACTCAAAACTGAAAACTGAGAACTGAAAACTATTGCAGCGGGATGCGGCGGACAACGAACTCCGGCCGCGCGGGTTGGCCGGCTGACGCCGCCGATTCGGTCAGGTAGGAAAGAGAGTCTCCCGATAACGCCACGAACGTCGACTCGCCGGCAACGGGAATCGACGCATCGATAATCATTGCCGCCGTCACGCTCTTTCCGCTCGTATTCAGTTCAAGCCTGACAATGCGTCGCGAACCGTCCGGCGCAGCCTGAACGCCCACCAGCCGGTTTCGATGCCAGCGGATCCGCTCGAAATTCGCCAGGTCGAGGCCGTTTCGTGCCGTCACGGCTGTTGCCGTTCGGGTTTTGGCGTCGATTCGCGAAATACCTTCGCGATGCGCCACGTAGGTGACACCCTCTTCGCCCGCTGCCGTGAGGCTGACCGGTCCGAGTCGGTCGATCCGTGCCAACGGTTCCAAACCGGTGCCGCCAGGTCGGAGCACCAGAACCTGTCCCCGCAGCGATTCCAGCACGTATACGGCCCCTGCCGGGCTGACCGCAAGATCGGCGAACTTGACTGGCTCGAGCTCCGAAGGAGCAGGAAAGATTTTCAACGGCCGGCCCGAAATCAGTTGCAGCTTGTGAACGGCTCCTGCTCCGCCGTCCTTGATCGCGCTGGCAACCCAAAGATCTCCGCGCCGCGCGTCAATCTCGATCGCCATCACGTCGTGGAATCCGGCCGAGTCTGACCGCACCATGTCCACCGTGTACGTGGATCCTTCCGCCACAATCATCAGTTTGCGGCCATGCACATCGCCGAAGAGGAATCGTCCTGAGACGACATCATGGGCAAATCCCCCGGGCTCGAAGCGCTCTGTTGTGAATCGAAGCGCCTCCTGGACCGGTGCGGGCTTGAATCTTGCCGATCCGGACCCCGCCGGGGGAGGAGACTTTGCACCTGGCGCCGCGGCCGTCGGAGCACGAGCCTCATTGGTCCGGACCGGTACCGGTGCTGGAGGTGTCGGAGTGGGCTTGATCAGCGATGTGCCGCCGCCGTTTCGGGCGCCCTCGATCAACTGTTCCACTTCCGCCCAGCCCGGGAGCTCCCGCATCAAACGAAAATCGTCGTTCGTACTCGCATCGGTCGCGACACCCATCTCAGCCAGGCGCCTCAGCATCACCAGTGAATCGTGCGGACGTCCGCTGAGGCATTGCGCCCGAGCCAGTTGATACAGCAAGTCGGGATCTCTGGCCGGCCCGGTCTGCACCGCTCGCCACGCGAGGTTGTGGAAGGCCTCGTAGTCACCCCGCTCTGCCGCGTCGAGGGCTCGCTGACGGCAATCACGCCAGTCCGTGCAGTCGCCAGTTTGGGCTGCCGCTCGAGAAGCTCGCAAGGGCTCGCCAAGCGGAGCGCTGGCAAGAACGAAGGACAGAACGGTTGCCGATACCATCATGATTCAAGCCGGATCCTAACACCTGCATCCTTTTCCGTACAGCTATTCGGTCCGCGGACCCTCAAGGGTCCGCGCTACGTGAAGATCAGCGCTGGTAGTAAGATCCGGAGCGTAAGCGACCCTTCGACAGGCTCAGGGTCGCCCTGTGTAGTCGAAGGGCGACGGCTGCGCGGGAGGGTGTCGGCCCACTCAAAATCGCTGACTAAGTGGAACGGCGGTTTTTAGCAAGATCCGGAGCGTAAGCGACCCTTCGACAGGCTCAGGGTCGCCCTGAGCGTAGTCGAAGGGCGACGGCAGCGCGTGGGGGTGGGGCCCCACGCGAATCGCTGACTATAGTGGAAATCCGGAGCGTAAGCGACGGCAGCGCGTGGGGGTGGGGCCCACGCGAATCGCTGACTAGTGGAACGGCCGTTTAGCAGATCCGGAGCGTAAGCGACGGCAGCGCGTGGGGGTGGGGCTCCACGCGAATCGCTGACTAGTGGAACGGCCGTTTAGCAAGATCCGGAGCGTAAGCGACGGCAGCGCGTGGGGGTGGGGCCCCACGCGCACTAAAGTATGGAGGTCGTATGAGCGGTCGAGTCATGGTTATGCCGGTGCTCATGGTCCTGATCGCGATGCTGTCATTGACCACAGGGACCATTGCTGACCAGCGTTCGGGTGAGCCGTCCAAGGCAACCTGGACTCCACCGCGCACTTCGGACGGTCAACCAGACCTCCAAGGATATTGGACCAACGATGCCTATACTCCGGTGGAACGCCCGCTGGAGCTCGGGGAGAAGGAGTTTTTCACCGAAGCCGAAGCGGCGGCGTACTTCAAAAAGCGTCAGGATCAGCTTCTTGGGCAAGCCAAGGACAACATTCACTACGACGATGCAATCTGGCAGGCTGAGAATTATCTGAAGCAGGCAAACCTTCGGACGTCGCTCATCAATGATCCACCCGATGGAAGAATCCCGCCGCTGACTCCAGCGGCTGAGAAACGCGCAGCGGCCCGGGCCGAAGCGCGTGTGGCTGGACCTTCGGACAGCGCCCAGAACCGATCGTTGGCCGAGCGGTGTATTTCCTGGGGAAACGTCGGCCCACCGATGGTGCCGCCAACCTACAATGCCAATCTCCAAATTCTTCAGACGCGTGACTACGTGGTCATTCGCCATGAAATGATGCACGACGTTCGCATCGTTCCGCTTGACGGACGACCGCACCTGGGCAGGAACGTCCAGCAACTGGCCGGCGACTCACGGGGTCGCTGGGAAGGCCACACGCTCGTCGTCGATACGACCAACTTCACCGATGACACAAATTTCAGGGGCGCTCCGCAAACGACTCGGCAGGATATCTTCGCAAGCCGCACGCTGCACGTGGTCGAGCGCTTGACGCGCGTCGATGAAGACACCATTCGCTATCAATTTACGGTCGAAGACCCCGCGACGTGGACGAAACCCTGGTCTGGTGAGGCGACCATTCGACAGGTCGAGGGTCCGATTTTCGAATACGCCTGCCACGAGGGCAATTACGGACTCGCAAACATCCTGAACGCCGCCCGCGTCCAGGAAGGGCAGGAATCTTCCCTGAAAGCGCCCTGAGAGCAGTTTCTTGCTCCTCGGTGTCTAACTTTCCACGAACGTAAGTCGTCGCGGCGTCGATCCGAAATGTGAAGGACATTGCGGGAGGCGGAGCTATGTCGCAGGCTGAAGTTCACCACGACGCGCAGAAAATCGTCCGAGGCACGACCCCTCGAAGAAGTGCGGATATGAACGTGACGCCGCTCATCGACGTCCTCCTGGTTCTGCTCGTCATCTTCATGGCAGCGTTACCGCTCAACCAGAAAGGCATCGACACGAACCTGCCGGCGGAGACGAGACCCGAGCCGGAGTCGGCATCCTCCGAGCAGATCATGCTCGAGTACAGCGCTGACCGTCGCATTTCCGTCAATCGAGAAGCTGTGGCGCTTCCAGAACTGGAGCAGCGCTTGCGACAGATTTACGCTGATCGTCGCGACAAGACGATGTTCATCGCTGGCGCACCGACGCTGCGATATCGGGATATCGTGGCGGTCATTGACGCAGCCAAGGGTGCTGGTGTCGACCGCGTCGGCATTGTCACCGATGCCATGCGACGGGGTGCGGGACAGCTCCCCCAGCCATGACCGATGACTCAAGCGGCACGATGTTCGTTGCAAGATCCGGAGCGTAAGCGACGGCAGCGCGTGGGGGTGGGGCCCCACGCGAACCCTTTTTGGAGCGCGAGTTCCAGAACGGAACATCCCCGACCCGCTTCCCAACCGGTGATGGTACTGCACACTGCTGTAAGAAGTTCACTGTCAAGGACTTAGGCGCTTTCGTTCGGACGGGACGAGTCTGGCCGCTTGGTTGCACTTCACTGTCATATAGAGTCGCATCGAAGGAGACAACCGCATGGTTTGGTTCTGTCCAGAACGTGAAACGTTTCTGATGCTGACCGTCGGAAGTTCGAGCACGGGTCGGTTCGCGCTCGTGAGAGTTTCAGAGCACGACACCGTCGTGCTCGAGTCCTTCCAGCGGTCGGAGGACGCCATCGCACGATTGAACGAGCTCGAAGGGGAATTGCGGAAGCGTGGGTGATCATGGGCGGTGAAGCGAACAACGGAGCAAGGGAAGCCGCGCACCTTCGACGGTTGATTGAGGTTCAGCCGTCCTGCCTCATACGCATTGCCGTAGCGGATGGGCGCATGCTCGCCGTCAACGACGCCGCACAGCGGCTGTTGGAGGTGGAAAATCTCGGGCAGGCGCTTGGAAGCACTCTGACAACACGAATTGCCGCCGAACAGCAGGGTCGGTTCACTGAATTCGTCGTTCGGGTCTGGGGCGGCACGCCTGGCTCATATGAATGCGAACTGGTCGGTGGCTCAGGTGGGCAACGGACGGTCGTGTTCAGTGGAATCTCGCTGCCCGATCATCCCGATACCATCCCGTCGGTCCTTGTGGCCGTGCAGGACAGCTCGGTGCTGGCGCGGCTGACCGACACACTGAGTGAGTCGGAAGCGGATCGCGAACGATTGGAAGCCCGGCATGCCGCCGAGCTGACCCGGCTCGAGGAGACCCTCGCAGCCCAGCACGATGAAAAACTGAGGCGACAGGCGAGAGACTCGGATCGCGCGCTCGTGGAACTCCGAGAACAGCTTCAACACGCCATTGCGGCACGAGAGCAGCTCGAAACGCGATTGGCCGAACTCGACGCCTTGCATCGTCGGATGGTTGGTGAACACGAAGCAGACCAAATCGTCGTCGAGCGGGTGCTGGCGGCGGCGGCCGTCAAACGGGAACGCGCCAAGAAGGAGCTGACCGATGCGCTTGTCGAACGGGACGGTCTGATTGAGCACGCTCGCCGGCTGGCTCCGCTCGTCGCCGCTGGTCGAATGGGAGTGCAAATTGCCAACGACCTGCGCACGGCCACAACGAATGTTGAGAATCGCGCCGCACAACTCCTGTCGCGATGCCCGCCACAATCCGATGTCAGGAAAGAGATAGAGATTCTTCGGAACGACACGTTATGGGCCAACGCTCTGGCCGGTCAGATTGTGGAAGCGCATATCGAAGCCGCAAAAAAGAGCACCGAGCTCGACGTGACGATTCCGGAAACAATTTCAGATTCGGAATGAAATTCGGGATGAATCACCAAGCGGAAAATTTTCAAGCCCCTAGCGTTGAGAACCGGCGCTCGCCCCGCCATGCCGCGACGCTCGTGCCGTCCATTACAGGAGTTCGCCTTTCACCGGCTGGTGGCGAGGTGGTGCTCGTAAACATCTCGGCAACCGGCGTGCTGGTGAGGTGCATGACGCGACTGCGCCCCGACACGGCAGTGAATGTGGTGTTCGAAGGCGGGTTTTCGCCGGCGTCCGTTCCGGCCCGAATCGTCCGCAGCGTTGTCGCTCAGATTGACTCGTCGGGAAAACTCTGGTTCGACCTCGGGATTGCCTTCAGGAAAGCGATTGCGTTCGACGATGTGCCAGCGCCGATTGAAGCGCCAGGCGCTGTGCCTGCCCCGCCCGCCGCGCCCATCGTCACGGTACCCCCCGTCAATCGCTGGTAGTCCGGGCAGGTGTGCTGGCAAAATCCAGCAATTTCTTGCACGGAGCATAAGCAACAGACCCGGGCTCAGCAGGTCGTGCTGAGTCGATTGACGCGGCCATGTCACTTCGGCAGGCCGCCGCGCACCAACCCCTGCTGATCCGCTTCATCCGTTGCTTTACAGTGCCCTCTCCGATTATTAGAGGACCGAAGGAAAGGCTAAAAGTCGCGAACAAACCCTCGGGCGAACGCGAGAAACCGTTCGACGTCGGCGAGATTCGACACAAGGCCAAGCGACACGCGGACGGCTCCAGAACTCTTCCCGTCAATACAGAGTCGGAAATCATCGACCGTGAGATGCGTTTGGTGTTTGGGTTGGCGGAAGCACGAGGTGAGTTCGGTTCCGCTGATACCGAGCGCAATCTCTCCTCCGCCAGGGTTGCAGAAGCAGCCTGTCCGGAGAGAGATGTTCGCAGCATTCGCTCGTTCCTCGACAACCCGGTGGTCGATGGGGTGCCCGCCTGCATCGTAGAAATTGAACGTGACCGTGCCGCCACGACGATCGGTCGTTTGAGGACCGTAGACTCGCGCAAGCGGTTGACCGTTCGGGTGTCGCAGCGCGACCAGGTTATCGAGAAGCCAGCCGGTCAGACAACGGACGCGTTCGTGAATGGCGTCGTAGCCGATGGCCTCGATATGGCCTAACCCAATCTCCACAGCGGGGAGCGCCAGGTAGTCCATCGTGCCATCTTCGAACGCGGCCTCGTTCTGCGCCGGATAGTGCTTGTCGCCCTGCACTGACGCCACGGTAATCGTTCCACCAGCAAACCACGGACGACGAAGCTTCACGAGCGCCGCTTTGCGCGCCAGCAGGCAGCCGACCCCTGTCGGGTACCCGAAGATCTTGTAGAAGGACTGAACGACGAAATCGGGACGCCACCGCTCGAGATCGAGCCGGTTGGTGGGAGTGAAGGCGGCCGCGTCGAGCAGGATGTCCCAGCCCTTTGCCCGTGCACGGTCAATCCAGTCGAGTGGGTGCTGCACCCCGGAAAAATTGGACTGTGCTGGATACGCGAACAGGTTGTCTTGACCCGGCCTGGCGCGGTCGAGATGACTCTCGAGTTCAGCGTTGTCCACGCGCATATCTGGCAAGACAACCGGAACGTACGTCACGGTCGTGCCCCGGGCGCGCGCGAACTCCCGGATGCCATTAACAGAATTGTGATTGTCGAACGTGAGGAGGAACTCGCCTTTCGGGCCGAACGGATACGACTCACCCACGAGCTTGAGCGCCTGACTCGCATTAGCGGTGAAAATTACCACCCACTCGTTTGCGGGCGCATTGAAGAATCTGAGGACGGCGCGGCGCGCCTGTTCGACGAAGTCAGTCGTTACCTGCGAGGTCGGATTGGTCGAGTGCGGGTTGCCGAAAAGGCGCTCCCTGAGCAGTGACATGTGGCGGTCGAGTTGTGAGGCGGCATACAGATTGCCCGCTGTGTAATCGAGATACGTCTGCCCCTGCGCGTCCAGCCGGCCGTATTCGGTGGCCCTCAGCTCGTCGAGCGCACGCGTGGTCTCATAGGACGGGTAGCGGGCTGAAAACGTCGAGGGCGACGGAGTCCGCGGGGGGGTCGTACTCATAGGAACGACGATACGCGATGAATTATTGGCCCAACTGGTCGAGAAGGCTCACCACCATCATGCGGCAACGGGCGCCAACGCGGCAATGGTGCTCGATTGCGCTCTATTCTCCGGAAGGCGGCGTGTCGGACCAGGAGCCGTCACTGATCCGACCTTGGCCACTGGAGCCGTATAATCGGCGTCGCCGTGGCCTTACAACTCGGCACCCGACTCGGTTTCTACGAAATCCAGTCTGCGATTGGGGCGGGTGGCATGGGCGAGGTCTATCGCGCCCGCGATACCAAACTCAACCGCGACGTCGCCCTGAAGATCCTGCCCGAGGCGTTCGTCCACGACCCCGATCGGCTGGCGCGCTTCAGACGCGAAGCGCACGTGCTGGCGTCGCTCAATCATCCCAACATCGCCGCGATCTACGGGTTCGAAGACGCCGGCTCTGTGCACGCGCTGGTGCTCGAGCTGGTGGACGGCCCGACGCTCGCCGAGGAGATTCACCGTAGAGCGGGGCCTTCAGGCCCCGCGGGTCTCCCGATCGAGGAAGCCCTCCCGATCGCGAAGCAGATTGCCGAGGCCCTTGGAACCGCCCATGAGCAAGGGATCATTCATCGCGATCTGAAACCATCCAATATCAAGCTGCGGCCGGATGGCACTGTGAAGGTTTTGGACTTTGGCTTGGCGAAAGCTCTGGAGCCCGCCGGCGCGACGTCGACCAGCGCCACCCAGTCGCCCACGATTACCTCGCCCGCCGTGATGACCGGCGTTGGCGTGCTATTGGGCACGGCCGCGTACATGTCGCCCGAGCAGGCGAAGGGGAGACCTGCGGACAAGCGGTCGGATGTGTGGGCGTTCGGCGCGGTGCTCTATGAGATGCTGACTGGAAAGCGGGCGTTTGACGGCGACGACGTGAATGACACGGCGGCGTCCGTCCTCAAGAGCGACCCTGACTGGTCGGCGCTGCCCCCAGACCTACCTTCACCCGTCCTCACGCTGGTCAAGAGCTGCCTCGTCAAGGATCGAAGGCAGCGCGTGTCCGATCTATCGACGGCAACCTTCATCCTGAACGAGTTGGGTGGTATTGGCGACGCCCGTCGTGGGCCCGCCACGCCTGCCAGTACGGCAACACGACACTCGCGCGCTCTCGCGATCGCGATGGCGGCGATGCTGACTGCTGTCCTCGTTGGCGCCGGCGCGTGGGCGCTGTGGCCTGCGCCCAGTCCGGCTACGGTCGTGCAGTTCGCAATCAGGCCCACAGTCCGGGCGCTTACGGGGGCCGTGGGGCAGATGGTTGCCATCTCACCCGATGGAACAAGATTGGCCTACACCGCCGACGGAAGAATCTACATCCGCTCGATGAACGACCTGGAGGCTCGCGTCGTGGCGGACAGCAACCCCCTCAACCCGCTCAACCCGGTCTTCGCGCCGGATGGTGAGTCCCTCCTGTTCACGACCGTCTCCGATCGCGGCATGGAGCTGAAACGCATACCGGTTGGCGGAGGTGCGGCATCGCCGGTCGCCACGCTCGAACGGGCACCGAATTATGCGGGTATCAGTTGGAACCGCGACGGCATCCTGATTGGCGTCACAGGGGAACAGCGGGGGATTCTGCGGGTTTCCCCAAACGGGGGGATGCCGGAACGGATCGTTAGCGTCGAACCGGGCGAGACTGCGCACGGGCCCCAGATGCTGCCGGGCGGGCGAACCGTGATCTTCACGTTGGCGAAGAGCGACGTCGCGGATCGCTGGGACAGAGCCCAGGTTGTCGCGCAGTCCCTGGCAGACGGTACCCGGCGTGTCCTGATCGAGGGTGGTTCGGATGGCCGGTACCTTGAGAGCGGCCACCTCCTGTACGCCGTGGGTGGAACGATGTACGCCCAACGATTCGACGCCGCCACGCTAACGGTTACCGGCGCGCCGGTGCCAGTCGTCGCGGGCGTTCGGCGGGTCACGGGCGGAGTCAGCGGCACGGCGCTACTGGCGACCTCGGAGACAGGTACGCTGGTGTACGTCCCGGGTCCCGCCACGTCCCTGACCTCCATGAGCCTCGTACTCGGTGACGGCCGCGGAGATCTCGCACTACTCAAGGTGCCTCCTGCCCCCTACATGCACCCCAGGGTCTCTCCCGATGGCCGTGTTCTGGCCGTAGGCCGGAATGATGGCCAGTCGTCGGATATCTGGACCTACGACCTCTCCGGAAAGGCCGAGATCAGGCGGCTGACATTCGATAACGTGAGTCGTTTCCCCGCGTGGTTCGCCGACAGCCGGCGCGTGACGTTTCAGTCCGCTCGTGACGGTGACCTGGCGATCTGGTGGCAGACGGCTGACGGCGGCACTGCCGAACGTCTGACGAAGGCGGCGCAGGGCGAAGAACACGTGCCTGAGTCGTGGTCGCCAGACGGGACGCACCTGCTGTTCTCCGTCCGCAAGGCCGCGGTGTTTTCGCTGTGGATGTTGACGCTGGAGGGGCGGAAGATCGAGCCGTACAGAGCGATCCAATCGGCGGATCCGCTGGGCGCGAGCTTCTCACGCGATGGACGATGGGTCGCCTACGCATCGACCGAGAGAACCGGAGGCATTCTGTCGCCGAACCGTGGCGTGTTCGTCGAACCGTTTCCCTCCACGGGTCAGAAGCATCAGGCCCCCAAGGTGTTGCTTGATTACCATCCGACCTGGGCGCCCGACGGCAGGAGCATTTTCTACGTCCCCGGTGCGAACCGTCCCATCGTCTCCGTACCGATCACCACGCGGCCATCAGTAGACTTTGGGAGACCCATTGAGCTCCCCGCTGCGCCAATGCCGGGACAGCTGTCGATCGACCACCGTGGATACGACGTGCTCGGGAACGGACGATTCGTCAGCGTCTCCCCGGTGTCCGGCGAAGGCCAGTCTGCATCGGTTGAGATCCGCGTGACCCTCAACTGGTTCGAGGAGCTGAAGCGCCTCGTGCCGACGAAATAGAGGCGGTTTAACTTGGCGACGGCCCGTGAGGTCGTCGCAGCCCGGGAATGTGGTAGCATGCCTTCGTTCCCGCATTGCCATGCCGTTCAGCGCCCTGGTCGGCCATCGGCGCCTGCTGGGCTTGCTCTCACGCTCGATAGCCCAGTCATCGCTTCCACCAAGCCTGATCTTTTCCGGGCCTGACGGTGTTGGAAAACTCCGCGCTGCCGTGGCCACCGCGCAAGCGCTGAACTGCCTGAGTCCGATAACGACGGACGTCTTCGATGCCTGTGGGGTCTGTCCGGCGTGCACGCGAATTGCCCGCGGTGCACATCCAGACGTACAAACCATTGCGCCAGGAGAATTCGGTTCGATCAAGATCGAGCAGGTCAGGGACGCGATCGATTCTGCGGCCTATCGTCCATTCGAGGGGCGGCGTCGTGTGTTCCTGATTAACGATGCCGAATCGCTGGGGGCACCGGCCCAAAATGCGCTCTTGAAGACGCTCGAAGAGCCGCGGCCGGCCTCGGTGTTCATCCTGATCACGTCGATGGCCGACTCGCTTCTGCCGACGGTTCGCTCGCGTTGCTCGAAGCTGAGGTTCGGACGGCTCACGCCCGCCGAGCTCATCTCGGTGCTGACGCGCGACCATCGCTACTCGGAAGGTGACGCGCGGGCAGTGGCGGCCCTGGCGGACGGGAGCGTCGGCCGCGCACTTGCCCTGCGAGCGGCAGAGTACGTCGGCGCCCGTCACGTCGCGGTCGAACTTCTGAGGAACGCTTCAAGCAGCGCCGACCCTCGAGCGCGACTCGAAAGTGCGAAATCGTTGTCGGCAAAGAGTCCCGCGACCCATTCGGCAGGCTCAGGGTTAACCCCTTCGGCAAGTTCAGGGTCGCGAAGTGGAGCCGGAGCGGGCACAGGACCTCGGACCGATCGCGAGCAAGTGGCGGTCCATCTACAGGTTCTGTCGTCGATGCTCCGGGATGTCAGCATCATTGCAACCGGCGCGGACACACGGTTGCTGGCGAATCTCGATCTGGAGTCGGGTCTGACCCCAGTGGCAAAGAGGTTCGACAGTGCTCGTGCCGTCCGCGCGTTTACGGCAGTCGACCGTGCGCAAGAGGCCCTGGACCGCAACGTCAGTCCGAAAGTCATTGCGGACTGGCTGGCGCTCCAGCTCTAGCGCGCGTGTTCGGCCGCCCATATAGGTGTCCATGGCTGGGGAACCCTCGCCTTACGTCTCCATCAAGCTGCACGCTATCGGTCGTCCCCAAACAGTCCTGCTCGACGATCTTCGGTTCGATCCACCGCTCGTGCCCGGGGACAGTGTGGTCGTGCAAACCGACACTGGACCGTCGGTCGCAACCATCGTTCGCATGAGTTCTTCAATTGCCGAGCGCCGGCAGCCGCCGGCCGGAACTCCGATGAAGGTTCTGCGCCGGACCACACAGGAGGATGTCCTGATCCGGCTGAAGCAGAAGCAGCGGGAGCAAGAGGCGTACCGAGTGGCGCTCCTGAAGATCCGGGAACGCAATCTGGAGATGAAGCTGACGAAGGCTGAACAGCAGCTCGACGGCTCACGGCTCGTCTTTTACTTCACCGCCGACGGACGCGTTGATTTCCGCGAGCTCGTGCGCGAGCTTGCGGCGGAGTTCCATACGCGTATCGAGATGCGCCAGATTGGGGCACGCGACGAGGCCAAGATGCTCGGGGGATATGGATCGTGCGGGCGCCCTCTCTGCTGCACGACGTGGCTGAACGGCTTCGAGCCGGTTTCCATCAAGATGGCGAAACGGCAGGACCTGAACCTGAACCCGTCGCGGTTGTCGGGACTGTGTGGTCGCCTCAAGTGCTGTCTTCGCTATGAGTTGCCGAATGCCAAAGGAGAAGTCCACGGGGGGTGCGGCCATGAAGGTGGCTGCAACAACCCCACGGGCTGCGGCAGCGGCGGATGCGGCTCGGGAGGGTGCGGCACCGGTGGGTGCGGGAATTGTGGGTGACGTCTCAGTTCTCAGTCCTAAAAGCCAGCGCAGAGGTCGCAGCGACCGCAGAGGCACGCTGAAGAATCCTAACCAGCGTCCTTAGCGTTGGAACCTTCGCAGGCTTTCAGTTTCATGCCACTTCCCCGAATCGGCATCACCGAAGGCGATCCATCGGGCATCGGTCCAGAAATTTCTGAAAAAGCAGCGGCAGATCCCCGCGTGCGTGCGGCCTGCGAGCCGGTGCTGTACGGGCCCGACGATCACGCTCGTTTCGAACCAGGCCGCCTTTCGGCCGATGCTGGCCGCGCAGCCTTTGATGCCATCGATCGCGCGCTCCGTGATGCGCAGACCGGGGCCATTGCCGGGATCGCCACGGCGCCTCTCAACAAAGAGGCACTGGCACTGGCCGGATTCAAATGGCGTGGTCATACTGACATGCTCGCCGAGCTCACCGGCGCACCGCGCGTGGCGATGATGTTTTACGCAGAGCGGCTGAGGGTGGTGCTGGCGACCATCCATATCCCGCTCGCGGACGTGCCGCGACTGTTGACGGCCGAGCGCGTGCGCGACGTGATCGAGCTGACCGCCAGGGAGCTTCCGCGGTTCGGATTTTCGAAGCCTCGGCTCGCGCTCGCAGGCTTGAATCCTCATGCTGGCGAGCACGGGATTCTCGGGACCGAGGAACAGGACGTTCTGGAGCCCGTGGTGGCGAGCTCCCGTGCAAACGGTCTCGACGTCACGGGACCGCTGCCGGCAGACACCGTCTTCGTGCGCGCGCTTGGCGGTGAGTTTGATGCGGTGATTGCCTGCTATCACGACCAGGGCTTGATCCCGGTGAAACTCGTCGCGTTCGGGCAGGCGGTCAACGTGACGCTCGGATTGCCGGTTATTCGCACGTCCGTCGATCACGGCACGGCCTTCGATATTGCAGGACGAGGCGTGGCCAATCCCGAGAGTATGATTCAGGCGGTATTGCTGGCGGCGAGACTGGCCACGGCCTCACGCGGACGAAGCAATGCTGACTCAAGCGGATGATCGCTAATAGGAAGATCCGGAGCGTAAGCGACGGCAGCGCGTGGGGGTGGGGCCCCACGCGGACTAAATAAATGTCCAAGAGCGCGCGTGAAGCGGCCCAGAAGAACATTGCCGAGAATCGCAAGGCCCTCCACGACTACCATCTGCTCGAAACCTTCGAGGCGGGCATCGTGTTGCTTGGAACCGAGGTCAAATCCATTCGCGAAGGGCGCGTCAATCTGCGAGACAGCTATGCACGCGTCGACGGCGGGGAACTCTGGGTCCACAACATCAACATCAGCCCGTACAGTCACCGGGGCTATGCCGATCATGAAGCGCTGCGTCGCCGAAAACTGCTCCTGCACGGCGAGGAGATCCGCAAGCTGATCGGCAAGGTCGAGGAGAAGGGGATGACCCTCGTGCCCGTCCGGATGTACTTCAAGAACGGGCGCGTCAAGATTGCCGTCTGTCTCGCAAAAGGCAAGAAGGATTACGACAAGCGGGAAACGATCAAGCGGCGCGAAGCGGAACGGGAAACGCGAGCGGCGGTTAAAGAGCGGAGATGAATGGAAGCCATGACCGAGCGGTGATCGCCAGTGCTAAGATCCGCGAGCGTAAGCCGGTCGGCAGCGCGTGGGGGTGGGGCCCCATGCGAACTGAATAATGCCGAGAATCCTCGTCACCGGCGCCGCCGGCCAGTTGGCGAGCGCAATCATCGAACGTTTCAGCGCCGGGGCCGACGTGCTGACGTGCTCGCGCGGCGAACTCGATATCACCGATTCGAAGGCTGTTTCCGGACGGGTCTCGGCGTTTCAGCCTGATGTCATCGTCAACTGCAGTGCCTACAACCACGTCGATCGCGCCGAAGAAGACCCGGTTGCGGCCATCGACGTCAATGCCCTGGCCGTCCGCACGCTCGGGCGTGCGGCGGCAGCCGTGGGGGCAACGCTCGTCCACTACAGCACCGATTTTGTGTTTGACGGGCGAGCCACCGAACCCTACACCGAAGACGATGAGCCGAGACCTGAAAGTGTCTATGCTGCGTCGAAATTGCTCGGTGAGTGGTTTGCGCGTGAGGCCCCACGTGTCTTCGTGCTGCGCGTCGAAAGTCTCTTTGGCGGGCGAGTCGCCAAGAGCAGCATCGACCGTATCATCGATGCTCTTCTCGAAGGGCGTGAAGCGCGCGCGTTTACCGATCGAACCGTCTCGCCTTCCTACGTTGTCGATGTGGCGGCGGCCACTCAGGCTCTCCTCGAAGGTGGAGAGCCCGGACTCTATCATTGCGTCAACAGCGGATTCGCGACCTGGTTCGAGGTGGCACAGGAGATCGCGTTGCAGCTCGGGCTCGACGCACGCATCGAGGCCATGTCAATCAAAGATCTTCCGCTGCCCGCGCCTCGTCCCCAGTTTGCTGCCCTGTCAAACGCCAAGCTCGAGCGCGCAGGTGTTCACATGCCTTCCTGGCAGGATGCTGTCGGCCGGTATTTGCGGACTCGGATGAGCATGCGTAGCGCAGGGCTTTAGCCCTGCTTTGAGGCGCTGGGCAGGTCTAAAGACCTGCGCTACGTACGAGTTTGTAACCCACTCTTGAAAAGGTCCGCGCTACTCAAATATTCTTTCTACATGTTCGGCGACCAGCCGACCAATGGCCAGGCATGACGTCAGCCCGGGTGACTCGATGCCCGCCGCCTGAATCAGCTGTGGTTGCAGTGGATCTGGCCCGATGAGGAAGTCGGCGAATCGTTCTTCTGGCGGGTGAAGCTTCGCGCGGATGCCGCTGCCACCAAGACTCAAATCGTCGAGTTGAATCTCCGGCAACATGAGTCGCGTCGGTTCGAGGAATGACTCGAGCGGTGCGCGATCCCCATCATAATCGTCCTTCCGTTGCTGAAAATGAATGGTCGGTCCAATTGTGACGGTTCCGTCTATCTGACGCGTGAGATGCACACCCAAGCCGTGTCCCGTCGGATCGGGCAGCGGGTACACGGGCCCGTTCACCATGTACGACTTGGATGGGACGAGCTCGGCGTACTCACCTCGGACCGGATAGATTCTGAACGTGGCTCCGCCAAGCATCTGCGAGGTGTCGTCTGCGTACAGACCGCAGGCGTTGATGACGACCCGTGCGGCAAACGTCTCGCGCTCGGTCGCCAGTTCGAACTGGCCCTGTTGAAAATTGCCGCCGAGGAGTTTCGTCCCGGGGAGGAGTGCGACGTTCTGTGCCCTGCACAACTCCGTCAGCGCGCGCACGAGGGCTTCAGCCTGAAGCATGCCGGTCGTTGGTGACCAGATTGCCGCCCGCGGCCGAACGTGCGGCTCTCGGGCCCTTACAAATTGGGGATCGACCAGTGTGAGGCCTTCAACGCCATTCTCCGTGCCATGCTTTGCCAACCGTTCAAGTTCAGACAGCTGTGTCTCCTCCGCGACGATGAGCTTGCCGGTTCGGGCGTGAGGAACGCGATGCTTGTCGCAAAAGGCGTAGAGAAGTCGATTGCCTTCCACGCAGAGCCGAGCCTTGAGGGAACCGATTGGGTAATACAGGCCTGCATGGATGACCGACGAGTTATGGGTACTGGTCTCCATTCCCAGCCTTGGATGCCGTTCCAGCAGACAGGTGGAGCGGACCGCTGAGGTCGCCGCGGCCGCAGCCAGTCCGACAACGCCGCCCCCAATTACCGCGACATCAACAGTTTCCACGGTTCTCGCCTTGACCGATCCTCTCGAGGCTCATTAGAATCGTTTCGGCTCACATGTCGAAGCGCGCGGTCATCACCGGCATCACGGGACAGGACGGCTCGTATCTCGCCGAGCTGCTGCTCGACAAAGGGTACGAAGTCGTGGGCGTCGTCCGACGCTCGAGCTCGCCGAATTTGTGGCGGCTCGAACACCTGCTCGATCGAATCACGCTCCGTCCCGGTGATCTGCTCGACCAGTTGTCGATTGCTCGCGTTATCGACGAGTGCCGCCCTCAGGAATTCTACAACCTCGCAGCCATGTCGTTCGTGCCGGCCTCGTGGGACCAGCCAATGCTCACGGGCGAGTTCAATTCGCTGGGAGTGACGCGCGTGCTGGAGGCCATCCGGCAGGTGGATCCGAAGGTCAAGCTGTATCAGGCGTCTTCGAGCGAAATGTACGGCAAGGTTCGCGAGGTACCGCAGACAGAACTCACACCGTTCTATCCCCGTAGCCCTTACGGCGTCTCGAAGGTGTTCGGCCACTACATCACGGTCAACTACCGCGAGAGCTATGGACTGTTTGCCGTGTCGGGCATCCTGTTCAATCACGAGTCGCCACGGCGCGGCCTCGAATTCGTGACACGCAAGGTGACGGACGGTGTCGCCCGGGTCAAGCTCGGCTTGTCGGATTCGTTGAGCCTTGGCAACCTTGACGCGCAACGTGACTGGGGCTTTGCCGGTGACTACGTCCGGGCCATGTGGTTGATGCTGCAGCAGGATCACCCGGACGACTACGTCATTGCGACCGGGCTCAGTCATTCGGTGCGCGATCTTGTGCAGACCGCGTTCAATCATGTCGGGCTCGATTGGCAGAAGCATGTCCACATTGATCCTCGGCTGCTCCGCCCGGCGGAAGTAGATCACCTCATTGGCGATGCGTCCAAGGCCCGCCGGGAGCTGGGTTGGGCGCCGAGCGTCGACTTCAAAGAACTCGTCGAGATGATGGTGGACGCTGATCTGAAGCGCTTGTCACACCAGAAGGTGGCCGCACGCACCGGTGGAGATCCCGTATCGGCAAAGCGGTAAGACTGCGATAATTTAGCGCTGAGGACGCCGAGGTCGCGGAGCTCGCAGAGAATTCTTGATAAGAATTCTGCGGCCTTCGCGGCCTCTGCGAACTCTGCGTTTTTGGTGCTTGCGAACTGAGAACCAGCACATGACGGCTTCACGAGCTCCTGCCTCGCAATTGCGCTTGAGCGCCCGGGCGGCAGCCATTCTGCAGTCCGAGATCCGCAACATGTCGATCGAGTGCGATCGAGTTCGGCGGCATCAATTTGTCACAAGGAGTCTGTGACACGCCGGTGCCGATTGACGTGCAGCAAGGGGCGTTCGAGGGCATTCAGGAAGGCTTCAATATCTATACGCGCTATGACGGCCTGGACGAGCTCAGACAGGCAATTGCTCTGAAGATGCGCACCTACAACGGGTTGTCCGTCGATCCCGCATCAGAGATCATTGTCTCGGCTGGGGCCACCGGTGCGCTGTATTGTGCATGCCTGGCGCTGCTCGACCCCGGTGACGAGGTGATCCTCTTCGAGCCGTACTACGGATACCACGTCAATACGCTGCTGTCTGTCGGCGCCATCGCCACGTCGGTCCCCATGCAGCCGCCGGATTGGACCTTCTCGGTGGACGATCTCGAACGGGCGGTGACTCCGCGAACGCGTGGGATCCTCGTGAACACGCCGGGCAACCCGTCAGGGAAAGTGTTCACGCGCGAGGAGCTGCAGAAAGTTGCGGATTTTGCGTCTCGGCACGACCTGTTCGTCTTTACCGACGAAATCTACGAGTACTTCCTGTACGACAACCGTGAGCACGTGACGCCGGCCACCATCCCGGGCCTGGCCGAGCGCACCATCAGCATTTCAGGGTTTTCGAAAACGTTCAGCATTACCGGCTGGCGCGTGGGTTATGCGGTTGCGTCTGCACGTTGGGCGGAAACGATTGGCTACTACAACGACCTCGTCTATGTCTGCGCGCCGGCACCCCTGCAGATTGGTGTGGCACGGGGTCTGACGCGGCTGGGACGCCCGTACTACGAGGGCCTGCGAGCCGAGTATGTCGGCCAAGCGGGACCAGATTTGCTCGGCATTGCAACACGTGGGATTGACGCCCTACGTTCCGCAAGGGGCGTACTACGTCCTGGCTGATGTCTCACGGTTGCCCGGCCGAAACAGCAAGGAGCGGGCCATGTACCTGCTCGAGAAGACCGGCGTGGCCTCTGTGCCGGGTGACGCGTTCTTTCGAGAGGATCGCGGTGCTGGCCTGGTGCGCTTCTGCTATGCGAAATCTGACCGCGACCTTGACGAAGCCTGTAACCGACTCGAACGGCTGAAGTCAGTGTCATCACTGAAACGACTCCCAAAGACTGCGAGCGAAAAAATGACGGTGGCCAACCTGCTCGAGCGAATTCGTTCCAAGGCAAGCGCGCGTCGGAATCATCGGTCTGGGCTATGTCGGATTGCCGCTGGCTGTCGAGTTTGCCAAGTTCGGTTTCTCCACGACGGGTTTTGACGTGGACGAAACAAAGGTTCATGCGATCAACGGCAAGCGCAGCTACATCCCCGACGTGCCCACCAGCGAGCTGGCCGCGGCTGTGACCGCGGGACACCTGAGGGCGACGACCGACATGGACGAGTTGTCGCAGATGGATGCCATCGATATCTGCGTGCCCACGCCGTTGCGCAAGACCAAGGATCCGGATCTGTCATACGTCGTTCAGGCGGTCGAAGCGGTGGCCTTGCGGCTGAAACGCGGGCAGCTCGTCATCCTCGAGTCCACGACATATCCGGGAACGACCGACGAAGTGGTCCAGCCGATGCTCGAAGATCGGGGTCTGAAAGCCGGGCACGATTTCTTTCTGGCGTTTTCACCCGAGCGGGTCGATCCCGGCAATCAGGTCTATACGACGCGGAATATCCCCAAGATTGTTGGCGGTCTCGACTCCCAGAGCACCGAGGCCGCGTGCGCGCTGTACGGACAGATTGTCGAACATGTCGTGCCGGTCAGTTCCACGCGGTCGCCGAGATGGTCAAGCTGCTCGAAAACACGTTCCGGGCCGTCAATATCGGACTGGTCAACGAAATCGCCCGGATGTGTCACAAGCTGGACATCGACGTCTGGGAAGTGATTGATGCGGCCAAGACGAAGCCATTTGGTTTCATGCCGTTTTATCCGGGTCCCGGGCTCGGCGGCCACTGCATCCCGATCGATCCCTTTTATCTGTCGTGGAAGGCACGGCAGAACGGCTTCGAATGCCGGTTCATCGAGCTGGCCGGGCAAGTCAATTCTGCCATGCCCGAATACGTCGTCGAACGGATTGGCGAGGCGCTCAATGCCGCCCGAAAGCCGATCAACGGCTCGCAAATTCATCTGCTCGGCGTGGCGTACAAGCGAGATGTGAGCGATCTCAGGGAATCGCCGGCGCTCGACATTCTGGAGCTGCTCGTGCGTCGGGGAGCGCAGCTGTCGTACAGCGATCCGCATGTGCCGCAACTGCGGCACGGCACCCAGGCCCTCGATGCCGTGTCGGTGACAACGGCAATTCAAGCCCGCCCGGACTGCTTCGTCATCTGCACTGATCATTCGACATTCGACTGGGATGCGATCGTGAAGTGTGGGGCACCGATCGTCGACACGCGTAATGCCCTCAAGCAGTACGACTCGCCGTCCATCGTGCGACTGTCGGGGAGGGCCCTCCCGCATCCGGCGTTCCAGTGAAGGTTCCACTTCTCGATCTTCAGGCACAGTATCGGCCGCTGCGAGAGGAGATTCTCGCCGCCATCACGCGCGTCTGCGACAGCCAGCGATTCATCCTGGGGCCCGAGGTCGAGGAGCTCGAACGCGAGCTTGCCGAGTGGATGGGTGTCCGGCGCACGATTGGTGTGTCCTCCGGAACCGACGCCGTGCTGGTTGCGCTGATGGCGTGTGGCATCGGGCCCGGCGACGAGGTGGTCACGAGCACCTATTCATTTTTTGCGACGGCAGGGTGCATTGCCAGGGTTGGCGCTGTTCCAGTCCTGGTCGACATCGATCCCACGACGTACAACCTGAATCCGGCGGCGGTTCGTGACGCGCTGACGCCGCGAACACGGGCCATAGTCCCGGTGCATTTATTCGGGCTCATGGCCGACATGGATCCGATTCTTCAGACAGCCCGGAAGGCCGGGCTCGCCGTGATTGAAGACGCGGCGCAGGCGATTGGTTCGCGTTCGAACGGTGCCATGGCCGGGACACTGGGCGCAGTCGGCTGCTTCTCGTTCTTTCCGAGCAAGAACCTGGCGGCCTTCGGGGATGGCGGTTTCGTCTCAACGACCGATGACGGCCTGGCCAATCGTCTGAAGCTCCTCCGCAATCATGGGGCTGAGCCCAAGTATTTTCACAAGATCATTGGCGGGAATTTCCGGCTCGACGCCCTGCAAGCGGCCGTACTGCGGGTCAAGCTGCCGCATCTGGCGCGCTGGACCGAGGCGCGGCGGAAGAACGCGATACTCTACCAGCGACTGTTCGCGGAGGTGGGACTCTCCGAGCAGGTCCGTGTCCCATTTGAACCTGCCGGCAGCCATCACATCTTCAATCAGTTCGTGATTCAGGTCAGAGAGCGTGACGAGCTGCGAGAGTACCTGCGGGCCCGTGACATCGGGACCGAGATCTACTATCCCGTTCCGTTTCACCTGCAGGAGTGCTTTGCCCACCTGGGCTATCGGCGCGGCGCGTTCCCTGTGGCTGAAGCGGCTGCGCGGGAAACGCTGGCGCTTCCGATCTACGGCGAATTGACCCCCTCACAGATCGAATACGTCGTCCATACCATTGCCGAGTTCATGTCTACCAGGTCATCGGGGTCATCCCGGAGCGTGGAATCAACGCACGGGTGAAAGAGACACCTCACCAAGCTGAATGCCCACGGGCCTGGGATCGCCGCTACCGGGCTGGACGTCGGCACGGGTCCAGCTGCGCGGAAGGCGCAAATCGATACGACGATAAAGAACTTCAGGTGCCGGGGGCGGGAGCGTCACTCGAACCCGACGCCAGCCGTCGCTCACCCATTCGTATTTGAGTGGCACACCGTCAACCGCAAGCAATACGACGAGTCAGTAGATGCACAGCCTGGTACGGCCACCGCCTGAGCTGGAGCCGCAGCGGGCGCGCCACCTGCCGGGGCCGGGGCCGGAGCCGCAGCTGCACCAGCTGCCGGAGCGCCGCCATGTCCACCGGCGCCACCGCCACGCGCCGCCGCGACCACGCGGTCGCGGGCTCGTCTCGACGCCCTGCGCGTCAATCGTGACCCGGTAGGCTGCGAAGTCCCCGTCCGTCAGCGACACGTACAGGCCCTTCATGCCGCCGTCCGCCGTCTTCTCGGCGCGAAGCAGCACACCGGTCTTGCACGTGCCCTCGCAGCGGGAGATCCGCGCAGAACATCAGGTCCTGGGAACTCCTTGTCCATGACCAGCCAGCCGCCGCTGCCGCCGGGGGCCGCGCGGCCGATGATCGCCGCCGTTCTCGGCTCGCCACTGCGCCTGGCCGACCGTGCGCCAGCCGGTGAGAGCCGACCCTTTGAATGTGCCATCCGGCTTGAACTCGGGCGGGTCGGCGGCCCGAAGGCCAAGCACCAGGGCCGCGACGGCGACCGCCGTTGTGTCAAGCCGCTTCGCGAGCATGCGGTGACGAGTGACTCTCTGCACTCCTGAATTCTGCGGGTGCCCGTCCCGCGGTCGATCGGGCAGACGATTTCGCCTGGCCATGACTACGGCTGCTGGACGCGACGACTTACATGTCGAGATCGGCCCTGGGCGAGCGATTCCATCGCCGAAACCTTGCGTGGCCAGCGGCCTGGGCGAGCGCTGTCCCCATGCGCCAGGACATCGTCTACGCATGGCGGCTGCTGCTGAAGAACCCGGGATTCTCTCTGGCGGTCGTCCTCTCGCTCGCGTTGGGCATCGGCGCGAATACCGCCATCTTCAGCCCGATCGATGCCGTGATGTGGCGCACCCTGCCGGTGAGCGACGCGGCAAGCCTCCGGGTCATCGATCCAAACGTGACTATCAACAGGACCCGCGCCGGACTGACGAAACCCAGGTGGCGGATCTGGCGGCCTACTCGACCGTGCGCCTGAACGTCAGCGTGAACGGCAGCGTCGAGCCGATGGCCGATGGACAGCTCGTCACTGGCGGGTACTCTCGCTGCTCGGTGTGCGTCCGAGCATCGGCCGGGCCATCGGCCCCGAAGACGACCGCGTTCCGAACGGCCATCCGGTCGCGATGATCAGCGATGTTTACTGGAGACGCCGGTTCGGAGGCAGTCCGTCGCTCCTCGGTCAGGCCATTCCGATCTCAGCGGAATCGTTCACCATCATCGGGGTCACGCCGCCGGAATTCTTCGGCGTGGAAGTCGGCATGAGTCCTGACGCGTTCATTCCCGTCATGATGCAGCCAACGGCGATGCCGGCGTTCGAGAACCTTCTCGACGATCCGATCATCTTCCGCACCTGGCTCACTTCGCTCGCGCGGGTCAAGCCGGGTGTGCAGGAGGCGGCGGTCGTCGGGACGCTCGAAACCGTGTGGCGTGAGACGCTGCCCGGTGGCGGGCCGCCCATCGAACATCAGTTTTTTCTGAATCCGGCGGCGACGGGCCTCTCGAGCTTGCGGCGGCAGTTCTCGCACGCGTTGTTCGTCCTGATGGCGGTCGTGGGGGTCGTGCTCCTGATTGCCTGCGCGAACACCGCGAATCTTCTACTCGCGCGTGCGGCCGCGCGACGGCCCGAGTTCGCCATGCGGCTGGCCCTCGGCGCCAGTCGCCGGAGACTCGACACGCCAACTGCTCGCCGAGAGCGTGCCGCTCGCCCGACTGCGAGGCCGGCCGGATCTGCTCGCGCGCGGGGCGACGCACCTGCTGGTCGTCTTCATGTCATCAGGCCGGCCACCCGATCAACCTCGACCTTAATCCAAATCTCCGCATCCTCACGTTCACGGCCCTCGTTTCGGTCGCGACCGGATTGCTGTTCGGACTCGCGCCCGCACTCGGCGCCACGAGACTCGACCTCCGGACCACGCTGAAGAATCTCGGCAAGTTTCTCGGGGAGGACGCGGTGTGCTGCGCCCGGGCAAGGTGCTGGCGGTCGTGCAGGTGGCGCTCTCGCTCCTGCTGCTGATCTCCGTCCGGCCTCTTCGGCGCAGCATGCAGGCTCTCACGGGTGACAGCTTCGGGGTGCTCGAGAGAACACGTGCTCGTCGTGCGCGTCGAGCCCAGGGCAGCGATCAGCGCAATGTCCCCGGGACGACGGCACGCTTGGACCGCATCTATCGCGAGCTCGTCGATAAGGTTCTCGCCATTCCAGGCGTTCGCATGGCGAGCATCGGCCAGAGCACGCCGACCAGTCCACTCGGGAGCGCGGGAACACAACTGACGCTGCCTTCGGGCGAAACCCTCCGGGTGCCGATGGCGACGTTGACGCGACTACTTCGCCACGATGGGCATCCCCATTGCGGTTGGCCGTGAATTCGAGAAGGCGACCTCGCGGAAAATGCGTCGTCCGTGTGCGTGGTGAACGAAGCCTTCGTCCTTCGCGTCCTCCCCGGCGAGAACCCGATTGGCAAGACCTGCTTCAGCGGGCACCGTCCGAACCTGAACGACACCACTGGCCTCGAGTACGCGGCCGACGCCGGTCCCCAGGACTATCGCATCGTCGGCGTCGTGAAGGATTCGCGCTACAGCAATCCTCGCGGCGAGGCCCAGCCGGTCATCTACACAACGTTCTTGCAGCGCGCACCGGCCGCGGCCAGATGGTCCTGCACGTGAGAGTCGCGGGGAACGCCGTAACTGTTCCGCCAGGATTCCGGGATGAGGTTCTTCGCGTCGATCCCTCGTTGCCGGCCTTCGACGTGCACACGCTCGCCGAGGAGATGGACGCCGCGCTTGTTCAGGAACGCCTGATCGCCGGTGCTCTCGAGCCTGTTTGGCGGTCTGGCGCTTCTGCTCGCGAGCATCGGCCTCTACGGCCTGCTGACGTTTCGCGTGGTTCAACGCACGAACGAGCTGGGCATTCGTATGGCCCTTGGTGCCGGCCGGGCGCGTCTCGTCTGGATGGTCTTGAAAGAGGCCATGGTGCTGGTGTCGGCGGGCGTTGCGATTGGCGTGCCGGCGGCCATTGGTATCGCACGGATTGCAGGAAACCAAATCTCGGGCCTGCTCTTCGGCCTGAAGCCGAATGATCCGGTCTACGATTGCGGCGGCAGCGATGATCCTCGGTGCTGGTGGCGTCGGTTGCGGCCTACCTGCCGGCTCAGCGGGCCTCGCGCGTGGATCC
>CAWBPA010000006.1:0-198921 GCA_963790545.1 Vicinamibacterales bacterium | reverse complement strand
ATGTCTATCGCATCAAGCTCGACGGCACAGGGCTGCAGCGTGTTTCGACCGCTGAGGGAACGCACACAGCCAATTTCAGCCCCGGCTTTTCTTTCTATCTCGATCGATGGAGCGATGTGCACACGCCTCCGCAGACGCGGTTGCACCATGCCGACGGGCGCGAACTGCGACTGATCGATGCCAACCGGGTCACGGCGCTGAACGAGTTCCGTCACTCGAAGCCCGAGTTCCTGCAGGTCAAGACGCGAGACGGCTTTGTCATGGAAGCCATGATGATCAAGCCGCCAGACTTCCGCCCGGATCGGAAGTATCCGGTGTACCAATGGGTTTATGGGGGGCCGCATTCGCAGCGCGTGCTCAATGCGTGGGCTTCCGAGAACATGTTTCTGCAACTGCTGGCGCAGTCGGGCATCATCGTCTGGGTTTGCGACAACAGGTCGGCAAGTGGCAAGGGGGCCGAATCAACGTGGCCGGTGTTCAAGCGGCTGGGTGAATCGGAGCTGCGCGACATCGAGGATGGGCTGACCTGGCTGAAACAGCAACCCTACATCGACGGTACGCGCATTGGAATCCATGGCTGGAGCTATGGAGGGTTTCTCACGAGCTATGCGCTGACCCACAGCAAGAGTTTCGTCATGGGCATTGCGGGCGGGACCGTCAGCGACTGGCGCGACTACGACACCATCTACACCGAGCGCTTCATGCAGACTCCTCAAAAGAATCCCGACGGGTACCGTGAGAGCTCCCCGCGCTTTTTTGCCGACAAGCTGCACGGCCGGCTCATGCTGTTGCACGGCACCATTGACGACAACGTGCACGTGCAGAATACGCTTCAGTTTGCTTACGAGCTTCAACGCGCGGGAAAGCCGTTCGAGCTGATGCTCTACCCGCGAAGCCGCCACGCGGTGACCGATCCCCACCTCGTCCTGCACATGCGCAGGATGATGCTGGCGTTCATTCTGGAGAATTTGAAACCGTAAACAGATCGTTCGAATCGTTCCGACTTCTGTCTTTTGTCTTCCTATTTCAGGTGCCGTCCTCCATCTACGCGAATCGTCTCGCCCGTTATGAAATCGGAATCGAGCAGGGTGAGGATGGCCTTGGCAATTTCCAGCTCGCCACCCCAGCGGCCGAGCGGCGTCGCATCGGCCACCCCCTTGTGCTGCTCGGGTGTGGTCTCGGGTGGCGCGAGTATGGGTCCCGGGGCAATTGCATTCACGAGGATGCGGTCGGGAGCCAACTCCAGGGCCATCGCCTCGGTCAGCGCCTTCACGCCAGCCTTCCCAACGTAGTACAGAAGGAACCCCGGGTAGCGCGGACGTCCGCTGACTGGTAGCCAGTCGCTGAAGTTGATGATGCGTCCCTGCGTTTGGCGCAGGTGCGGCAGCGCCGCGCGGGAGCAGAGAAACGCGGCTTTGAGCTCAACGGCCAGGTACCGATCCCAATCCTGTTCGCTCAGCTCGGCAAACGGCTTCCCCTCGTAGATCGAGGCCATGTTGATGAGGATGTCCAGGCGACCGAGCTCGGTGGCCACACGCTCGACAAGCTTTGCGCAGTCGGTACCACGCGACAGGTCGGCTTGGATGCTGAGCGCGCGGCGGCCAAGTGCTTTCAAGCGTGCCGTCGTCTGCTCAGCCTCGGTCTTGGAACGGTTGTAGCTCAGGGCAACATCGACGCCACGCTTTGCCAGCTCTTCGGCGACAACCGCCCCGATTCGTTTGGCGCCCGTGATCAGGGCGACCCGTCCATCGAGTTGCATAGAAAGAAAAAGGGCGCCGAACGCGGCGCCCTCATCGGCCGTCCGGCTAAAGCCGGACGCTACATTTACCTTTAGCCGGCCTAATAACTGAACGCGCCGAAGAACGCGGACTTCTTGTTGGGGTCGCTCCACTTCGTGCCCAGCTGGCTTCCCATGAAGGAGTGCGAAGCCGCCGTGCCGATGGCCGCGTGGCCGACCGCCGCTGAGAACGGCTTGAACCACTGCATGGCGCCGCAGGACATCTCGTGTTTGATTTCCGTCTCAACCGAGAGCGCGGCAGCGCCGGCCGTCACATTAATCGTGCGCGCGTCCTGCAAAAAACTGATTGGCTCCGACCGAACACCCACGACGTCTGCGACAAGACCACCTGAGACCTCGCGTGCAAACGCCACGAGCGCCTGCTTCTGGTCCTCCGAAGCGCGTTCATCGACCATCACCAACGATTGAACTTTGCTCGGAACGGCCCCGCCCATCTCGCGCATGCCGAGATTGCGATCTCCGGCTACGGCAGCCACGACCGACAGGCCATCGAGCGACACGCCGTTGAAGCTGCCGCGATCGATTCGCCAGGCCATGACAGCCTCGCGGCCCATGGTCTCTGCCTCGCTGTTCATGATGCAGCCACCGGTGAAGACCTCAGCCGTGCGGGCCTCGACGTACGAGCCGGTCACCTGCCCCCGCTCACCGGCCGCCAAAGGGCTAACCGCCAGGGCAACAATCGCGATTCCGGCACCAAAGGCGATGAGTGTCCTCGTCATCTCGCACCTCTCGAAGGACGTCAAGTATAGCACGCTCGGTCGACTTTAACGGGCGCTGACGTCCGGCTAAAGCCGGACGCTACAGCAATTTCTGGCCACTGACCAGTGGGCACTGTTTCATGTTCTCTCAGATCCGCGTGATCGTTCTTGAGATCCGCGTGAATCCGCGTTTAGCGTTTAATGTTCGCAGCACTCCCGGCCTTCGCGGCAACTCTCGCGGTTGACCGGCTCTCCATCTGGCCCAATCCCACGCTGCGTGTACACACACCAGTAATGCGTCGCGTCGTAGGGATCGAGGAATTGATCCTGATGGCTATCAGAGTTTGCCGGGACGTACATCCCCTTATGCCGCAACTGAAGGCAATGCGTGTCATTCACCTTCGGGGACGTGGGTTTTGGGTGCTCATGCATAAGTGATTCCCGCCGCTTGCAGTAGCGCTCGCTTCACGGCTGTTTTTGCCACCTGCACTTTGTAAGCGTTGCCGCTCATCGGCTTGGCGCCCTTCAGCGCAGCCTCCGCGGCGGCGGTCGCAACGGCTTCGGTAACCTGCCTGCCAGCAAGGGCCGCCTCGGCTGCGGGCGCTCGCCAGGGTATCGGCGCCACGGCACCCATGACGATGCGCGAGGACTGCACGGTGGAGCCACTCATCGTCAGCACGGCGGTTGCCATGGCAATCGGCCAGTCGTGCGATGGCTTGAAGCGCACCTCGTAGCTCGCGCTCTTGAGATTGCGCGGGGCTGGCAGAATCACGTGGGTCAGGAGCTCGTCGGGCGCCAAGATGTTTTCGCTGAAGAGACTTCGATCGGGCATCACGAAATAGTCTTCGGCTGCGACCTCTCGCTCGCCGTTTGGCCCCACCACGCGGAATCGTGCGCCGTAGGCGATGGACGGGACAGCCAGGCTCGAGGGATGCACGATGTGACACGGCCCTTCGCCGAAGATGGCGTGGAACTGATTTTCGCCGTCAACGGAAAAGCACCGCGCGCCACCCTTCTTGAGGCAGTGAAATTCCTCGTTCCGAAAGTACCAGCAGCGCGGCCGCTGGTTCAGGTTGCCACCCACGGTTCCAAGATGGCGAATCTGCGGCGTTCCGACCTCGACCGCCGCATAGTGGAACGCCGGATAGTTCTTGGCGACCGCATCGTTCTCGATCACGTCGATCAGCTTCACCGCCGACCCGATGCGCAACCCGCCGTCCGGCGTCTGGCGAATGGTCGTGTCCAGGTTCTTGACATTGACGAGCACGTCCGGCTGGTGCGTGTAGTCCTTCATCCGCGCCAGGAGATCCATGCCGCCGGCAAGCGGAAGGTACTTTCGATCCGGCCCCGCGGTTCGCGCATCCATACCGCCCGAAGCCAGGGCGGCGACCGCTTCTTTTTCGTTGGCGGCGTTGACGTAGGCAAACGCTTTCACAGCGTTCCTCCTCTTTTCTCGCGCTCGAGCGCGGCGATGATCTTGGCGGGTGTCAACGGCAGCGAACGAATTCGAACGCCGGTCGCGTTGGCCACTGCGTTGGCGATGGCTGACGCCGTAGCAACCGTGGGTGGCTCACCAATGCCGATGACACCCCGCTCGGGCTGATTGATCAGCGTGAGATCAATCTCGGGGACATCTGACGGGCTCGCCATCAGATAGAACTCCATGTTCGGGTTGACCATCTGCGCTGTATTGCGGTCGAGGATGCGGTCCTCGTAGAGCGCGAAGTTGATGGACGCAATGATGCCGCCGTGGGTCTGGCTTTCTGCGGTCAGCTTGTCGACGATGAGCCCGCAGTCCTGAATCGCGACGATTTTCGTGATCCGGGTGATTCCAGTCTCGACGTCCACTTCCACTTCAGCAAACTGAACGCCCGAACTGCCGCTCGAAGACAACCCCGCTTCCCACTGGCCATCCATCGAGATGGGTTCGGTTCCCAGCAGCTTGCAGGCATCCCGCCAGGCGACGTTCCTCGATGGGTTGTCGCGAACCTGGATGCGACCACCCGTGGCCACGAGCTGGGTCGGCTGAACGCTCAGCGTCGGGGCAACCTTCGCAAACAGGGCATCGAGTGCTTTTCCCGCCGTGACGCGAATGGCCGGCGACACCGAGGCTGCAGTCGTGCTGCCACCGCTCGCCCCGCTGAACGGATAGTTGCTGTCGCCAATCTGCGCGTTCACCTGATTGAGCTCGAGCCCCAGCGACTCGGCCGCGACCATTGCCACGATCGTTTTGGTGCCAGTGCCAATATCCTGGGTTCCGCACTGCACCACGACGCCGCCGTCAGGATGAATCTCGAGGTGGACGCGCGTCCCTTGCCCGGCCCCGCCCCAGAGATGTCCCGAGCAGCCCATGCCCTTCTTGATGGGTCCTGGCGTCGGATCGCCGGTTGGATGCCGGCGGCTCCAGCCAATTTTTTGCGCCCCCATCGGGTAATAGGTTCTCCATCGAGCGTTCGGGGCATCAGGTGGGAGGTTTCGCAGACGGAACTCCAGAGGGTCGATGCGGGCCTGGTCGGCCAGCTCGTCCATCATGAGCTCGGTCAGGAAGCAGCCCTGCGGATGTCCTGGCGCCCGCATGGCGCGCTGCAGGCCCGCATTGATGTAGACGTTTCGATGCCTGCGTGTGCGGTTCGGGAAAACGTAGAGATACGGGAGCGGAAAATTGGACCCTGCACCCGCTCCGCCAGTACCCCAGCTGTCGGCCTCGAAAAAAGTGAGCATGCCGTTGGCGTCGCATCCGGCCTTGATCCGCGCATGAGCCGACGGTCGGTTTCCGGTCGCGAGATGCTCTTCTTTGCGATCGAGCATCAGCTTGACCGGAGCGGCAGCCATCTTGGCAAGACGCGCGCAGATCAGACCCTGAACGTCGGGCCCGAACTTGCTGCCGAAGCCGCCGCCCATGAACTGGGTGATGACGCGGACGTTGGCTTGGGGAATATTGAGCGCTGTGGCGAACTGCTGCCGTGTGCCGTGCACGCCCTGCGTGGAGACCCATGCCGTGAGCTTGTCGCCCTCCCATTCGCAGACCGTGCCGTGACTTTCGAGACACACGTGCGTGATGACGTGCGTCGAGTACTCGGCTTCGATCGTGTGGACCGCCGCCTTTCGGCCGGCCTCGAGGTCCCCTGTTTCCTGAACCTGAGCCTGAACCACATTGCCGGCATCGAACAACTTCGGCGCATCGGGCCGCATGGCCTGTTCTTCGTTGGCAAAGTGTGGGAGTGGTTCGTACTCGACTCTGACGAGGCGTGCGGCGTCTATTGCCTGCTCTTCTGTGGCAGCCGCGATGGCAGCCACTTCGTCACCCTGGTACATGACACGCTTGCCAATCTCAACGTGGACCAGTCCCGCTTTGACACCGGGAGCTTTGAGGGCGGCCGACAGATCGACCGAGAGGACACGGGCGTGTGCGTGAGGTGAGCGAACGATTTTTCCGTACAGCATCCCCGGCCGCGTCACGTCGAACGTGTACTTCGCGCGCCCCTGGACTTTGTCCGGGCCGTCCAGTCGCTTGACGCTCGTCCCAATCAACCGTGGCTGATTGGGCCAGGGATACTGCGCGTGCGGTGTTGGGACCGCCGGTGGTGGCGGCGGGGGTCCCTGTTGGGCCTGATCATCCGGGCGCGGTTCATCAGCCACGGGTCACCCCTTTCGCTGAGAGGGCCGCTTCAACCACACGGACATGGGTGCCGCAGCGGCAGATGTTGCCGTCAAGCGCGCGACGCGCTTGAACCGGTGTGGGGTTTGGATTCCTCTCGAGCAGCGCCACGGTGGCCATGATGAAGCCCGGCGTGCAGAAGCCACACATCATGCCGTCCCGATCGCAGAATGCCTGTTGCACCGGATGCAGGGTGTTCCCCTGTGCAAGCCCTTCGACCGTGCGAATCTGTTTGCCCTGCATCTCGATGGCCAGCGTGGAACAGGAGTAAACCGTTCGACCATCGACAATCATCGTGCACGCGCCGCACGAGCCCCGATCGCACACGCGCTTCTGTCCGGTCAGATCGAGTCTCATGCGCACGGCATCGAGCAGCGTCACGCGCGGCTCGACCCGAAGCTCGTGCCGTCGGCCGTTGATGGTGAGCGTAATCGGGACTTCACCGGGACCGACGGCGCCACGCGGGAGGCCAGTCTGGGCCTCGGCCTCGCCACCCATGACAGAGGTCGCAAGTCCGCCCACACCGACGGTCTTCAGAAAGTCCCGTCGACTGAAGGAAACATCATCGTCTGGAGCCATTCGAGCCCCCTGTAACTGGTGGATTTCGCGGTGGTGGAGCGAGCGCACCGATCCCCGCAAAGTGGTGAAAAATAAGGCCCGAACAGCATAAACAAGACCTCAGATGTAAGCAAGCGAAGTGTTGACCCGCGTGGACCCGCGTTCGGCGCAGCTCGCGTGATTTCGTGGAATTTACGCAAACTGCCGCAATTTTCGCGGGCCGTAAGAAATTGTGAAGATGGGAAGCCGGAAGGCGCAGACAATTACGGTTTTGGCGGTGGCGCAGATTGTGCGTGGCCGCTGTGCTTGGCCCAAAGGGGTGATCCCTTTTACTTTCAGGAGGTAGGGTCCCATGTCGAAACGAGTGATTCTGGCCGCCGGCTTCGCGGTGGCACTGTTGGCAGCACCCGTCTCAGCTCAGCAGGTGCAAATGGAGGCAATACTGAACGGCGGAAACGAGGCACCGAACAAGGTCACATCCGGCGCGTTGGGCACTGCGGAATGCGCGGTGAATATCAGTGCCCGCACTATCTCCTGCACGGGCACGGCGTTCAACCTTCCGAGCGGCGTGACGCAAGGGCATATCCACGTTGGCGCCGATGGCGTCGCCGGGCCGGTTGTGTGCAATGCCGTCGTGCCCGTCAACGCGTCCAACGACTTCAACTTCTCTATCTCCTGCGATGAATCCAACATTGTCCTTCGACCCGAAATCGGCATTCGGTCGTTCGAGGACTTCTTGCAGGCGGTGCTGGGCGGGAACAGCTACGTGAACATACACTCGGCCGTCAATCCGGGCGGTGAGATCCGCGGACAGTTGAGGCTGCGGCCGTAAGCCTTGGGGATTCGGCGCTCACCTCATGGGTTCGGGATTCGGGGTTCGGCGAATCCCGAATCCCCAACCCCTAGTCCCCGATTTTCTTTCCTTCGGTATCGTAGGTCTCGACTGTTCCAAACGCTTTCAGCGAGTCAACGACTTTCGTGCTGTCGCCAACAGCGACAATCTGCAGTCGTGAGGCGTCGAGATACTTGCGGGCTGCCGCCTGAACCTGCTCCTGGGTCACGGCCATGATGCGGTCCGGGTATTTGTCCCAATAGTCAACCGGCAGGTTATAGAGCCACCGGGTGAGATGGTCGCCCAGAATCCCGCCCGGCGACTCGAGATCGAGCGCAAAGCTGGCCACCAGCGCCCGCTTGGCCGCTCGAAATTCGCGATCAGGAACCCGCTCGTCGCGGAGGCGGCGAATCTCACCGATCAGTTCCGTGAGCGCCGGTCCTGTGACCTCGGATCGCACATCGGTCGAGGCCTGCCAGCTTCCCCGGTACCGGAGTGCGCTCAGACCACTGGACGCGCCATAGGTGTACCCCTTGTCCTCGCGCAGGTTGAGAAACAAGCGGCCGGTCGGGCCCCCTCCGACGATGTGATTCATCACGGCAAGGACGTCGTAGTCGGGACTGAGGCGCGAAATGGCGGGACTACCGACGACCAGACTTGTCTGCACCGATCCGGCTCGGTTGATGAGATACACCTTCGAGCCTGAAACATCGGAGGGATCGGTCACGGTCGGCCTCGCGGCACCGGTCTTGCGCCAACCGGCCAACGCGCCTTCGAACTTCTTCCGAGCGTCCGCCATGGTGATATCACCGGACACACCAATGACGGCATGGTCGGGCACGTAAGTGCGCCGGTGGAACTCGACCAGATCGGCCGTGCTCAGCCTCTCCAGCGCTGGTAGCGTGGTGCTGACGCGACTGGCAGGATGGGTGCCGTAAAGCACGCGCGCGATCATCTCCCGCGCCAGAAAGCCGGGATTGCTGCGTTGTTGAATCAACCCGGCACGCTGCCGCGTCTTGAATCGAGCGATCTCCTCCTCGGGGAACGTCGGGTTGAGCAGGATATCGGTCGCGAGCGTCAGAAGTTGGTCGAAGTTTTCCGTCAGACTGGATCCCGACACCGTCGCGACCTGGGATCCCATGGACGTCCCGATCCCGACGGTCGCGGCCAGCGTGTCGAGCTGTTCGGCAATCTGTTGCGAGGTCCGGCTCTTCGTGCCCTCACGCATGAGCGCAGCGGTGAAGTCGGCCAGTCCCGGTAGCTCGGGCGGATCGTAATAACCCCCGGCGCCCTGAATAATCAGCTGGAACGAGATTGCCGGGGCGCGATGATCTTCGAGCACCATCAGGTGAACCCCGTTTGAGAGCTCTGCTTCCTGAGCTCGGGGCAGCTTCACCTGAAGAACCTCTTCGGAGACCGGCGCGCGGCCTTTGATGACTGCCCCTTTCGTCGACTGGTCTGGCTGCTGCGACGAAGCGATGGTCGCGCAGAACACGACCGCGAGCACCACGATGACCACCCGCCTCATCGTGCACCTCCGGGATTCGGCGCGTTTGCAGGTCCCTTGGGCATTGTGGTCACGACGGTTCGATTCGCCTGGGTCAAGTATTCGCGGGCGACGCGCTGAAGATCGGCGGCGGAGATCGCCTCGACTCTTTGGTATCGCGTGTTGATCAACTCGGGATTATCGTGAAACAGCGCGTACTGCGACAACTGCATTGCACGCTGCAGCGAGCTCGTCAGCGAGCCGACCACCGAACGCTTGGCGTTGTTGCGTGCCTTTTCGAGCTCCCAGGCCTCGATAGGCCCGGTCTTCAGGCGCTCGATTTCCTCGTACACCGCGGCCTCGGTCTCGGCAGGCGACTTTCCCGGCGCAACCGTCACGCCAACCGAAAAAAGGCCAGGTCCGCGCGCATCGTCAGCCTGCGCGCCTGCTGCGACAGCCAGCTGCTTTTCACGCACCAGAGCCTGATACATGCGCGAGCTGCGACCGGCAGAAAGCACCGACGCCAGCACGGCGAGCGCATCGGCGTCCGGCGTTAATTCCGCTGGCATGTGATACACGATATCGATGCTGGTCAGTCGAGCCAAAGGGTCGTCGAGCGTGGCACGTTTCTCCGCGCGTTGTGGCGGCTCCGTCATGTCTACGACTGGAGGTTGGGGTTGGGAGGGAATCGCGCCAAAGTACTTCTGCACTTTGGCAAGCGTGGCTTTCGAATCGACGTCACCCACGATGCTGAGCACCGCGTTGTTCGGCGCGTAATACATCTTGAAGAAGGCCTTCACATCGTCCAGGGTCGCGGCATTGAGGTCGGCCATCGAGCCAATCGGGGAGTGCTCGTAGGCAAAGTTCTCGTACGCGAGCTCGAGGATCGTTTCGTAAGTCCGGCCGTACGGCTGATTGTCCACTCGCAGGCGTCGTTCTTCCTGCACGGCCTGGCGCTGGTTGTCGAGGTTTTCCTGAGTCACCGCCAGCGATCGCATGCGGTCGGATTCGAGATATAGCGCCAGATCGAGCTGGTTCGCCGGCAGGCGTTCGTAGTACACCGTGCGATCCTGGTTGGTCGTCCCGTTCATGTCGCCGCCGTTGTTGAACACCAGCACGAAGTGCTCACCCGTGCCAACGTTCTCGCTCCCCTTGAACATCATGTGCTCGAAGAGATGCGCAAACCCGGTGCGTCCCTTTCGCTCGTCACGCGACCCGACGTTGTAGTTCACGGCAATGGAAAAGACCGGTGCCGAATGGTCCTCGGAAATCACCACGCGAAGACCGTTCGACAATCGCGTGTAGGTGAACGTCACCTTGGGCGGTGTCACTGCCCCCAGCGGCACCGACGCCATGAAGATCGTCAAGACGGCAAGACGGAACATTCGATTCATACAGAAAGAATACAGAATTCAGAAGACAGAATACAGAAGGCGGAAAACAGACTACGGATTACGGACTACTTACTCGCGACCCGTCTGCGTGGCGTGCTCCAAGACGTCGACCAGGTCGGTCAATTGCTCGATCTCGTCTTGAGCGGCATGAATGATGGCGCGGATTTCCTGGCGAGTGGGCGTTGACCAGCCCGCGTCTTGGAATCGGACCTGCCCGTCAGCATCGAACTCGACGAGCACAGCGTCCATGGTGTCAATTCGAAGGAACATTTTCTTTGTTCATATTCCCGAAGCCGCCGAGGCTCTCATGGTGTCGGGAACGCCAATGACAACGCCGACCATGCGGTCGTTCTCGACGCCGGTCGCGTAGGCGTAGTCGAGATTCACCCCGGCGTCGGCTACCAGCTTCACCGCTCTGGCGAGCGACCCCGGATGGTTCGGCATGATGGTGTACAACACTTCGCGTTCGTCAACGTGATAGTGCTGCTCCCTCAAGGTTGCGGCTGCGTGAATGTGGTTGTCGACCACGATCCGAAGCATGCCCGATCCATCGAGAGAGAGCGCGACCAGGTTGACGCGCTCCACGGCAAGCGCCTGGCAGACGCGAGAAAGGGAACCGGGACTGTTCTGAATTCGCAGGCTGAGCTCGGTTCGAATCGCCATGCGAGGGACTCTACAAGGGAAAGTTCAAAGTTCAAAGTTCAAAGTAGAAAGTGAGTGAGGAAGTACTTTTCAACCTACTTCTCCACTTTTACACTTTGAACTTTGAACTTCTAGAAGTAGAACGTCACCCCCGTTGTCCACATCGAACCTTCGTGAGAGAGATTCAGCTTGTCCTGCAGGCCGCCAAGTCCCGGGATCGGGAGTACGCCAGGTTTCACCGACTCGTCGTCACCGCCGAACCCGATGAAGGTGTAGCGGTAGTCCAGGTGTATCGCAGCATGCCTGCCCATCCGGATGTCTGTGCCGAGACCTGCGTGGTATCCCGTCCTGCGTGTGGTCACTGACTCGATCACGCCATCGCCTTCCACCGGATCGAGAGTCTGTTCGGTACCAGCCAATGCCCCCTACGAAGTACGGCGCGAGGTTCCTGGGGATGGGATAGAAGAGAAACGACGCCTGAATCGGAAAGTCCTTGATGCGAGTGTTCAGGCTTTCGTTGAGGTGATTGCGATAGTCGAACGACACTTCAATGGCTGACTTGTCGGACGTCCGAAGTCTCAGCAGGCCACCGGAATAGCGACTTCGCCCGTCTGACTCGAGTTCGCCACTGACGAAGCTGAAGCGTGGTCCCACCCCGAACACTTGAGCAGAAGATTCAGTCGGAACCACCAGCAAACCGAGCCCCGCGACCATCACGACCGAAATCCCACGCAACAGCAATGGCATGCCGCCCTCCCGAAGGAGTGTCGGTGTCAGCGGCAGTCCGCATTAACAGGCTGGTAACCTGCACGGTTTCTCACGTTAAGACAGTCGGCAGTCGGCAGCAGGCAGAGGCGGTCGGCAGTTGGCGGGGCAGACTTACTCGGCGAGGAGGAACAGGAGTCGGGAGGCCCTTTCTGGGTCGGCAAGTTGAGGGTGCCGTGAAAGGGGCTCCCGAACTCCTGCGGGTGGAACGGCTAGGCGAGTATCTTGATGACCACGCGTCGGTTCTGTGCGCGGCCAGCGCGATCCTTGTTCGGCGCCACGGGCTTCTCTTCTCCGTAGCTGATCACGTTGATCTTGTGGAGCGGGACCTGGTGCGACTCGTACAGGTAGCGCTTCACCGTTTCGGCACGCTGGAGGCCAAGACGGTCGTTGGTTTCTTTGTCGCCGGTATTGTCTGTGTGCCCTTCGATTTCAACGTAGGCACCACGCGGATCCGCCTTGAGCTGCGAGATCAGCTGATCGATCCGGGTCTTGGCCTCATCCGGGAGACCAGACTGACCGAACTTGAAACTCCCCTGATCCTCGCTGAGCACGACTTCGTACAGGAGGCGCGCGGAGCGTTTCTCGACCTCTTCGGCCTTGACGCCAGCCGCTTCGGCTCGGGTCTGGGCGGCGGTGGCGGACGTCTTGGCGTTGTCAGCCGATGTCTGTGCGTCCTTCGCCCAGATACCGACCTGATCCGTCTTGGCGTCCACCTTCTTGATGTTTTCTTCGTTCGCTCGAGTCCGCTGCTGCGTTTCTTCGACGCTCGTCGTGAGCGTCTCGACCTTCGAGTTCACTTCTCCGACTTGGGTTCGCACGAATTTCTTCGTGGCGCAAGCCGAAGACCCGACTCCGAGAGCTACGATTGTTGCCAGGATTGCTGTACGCATTGTTCCTCCTCCGGATTACGCAATGGCCGTTACGCGGCCAACCTTCCACAGAAACGACGACTACTGGTTCGACACATCCGGCCCCACGACATAACCGCTCCGAGTGCGCACGGTCAGACGCTTGTCGCGCGTCCGGACCTCGAGTCGATGCCAACCCGGCTTGCTGCTGGGCTCGACCGCGATCAGGTACTGCTGCCGCAGCTCGCTCACGATCTGACGCGCGGCCAGGCTGATGTGCGACGGCAAGCTGCCCACAAACAACGCGCCTCCAGTCCAGCGCGAGAGATCCGACAGCTCCCCTTCGGCACGCTGAAGCGCGCCGGCCACCGAGAATTGCTCGCCGGGATGATCGATGCGCGGCACCGTCACCAGGATGTAGACCGGAACATCAATCGCACTGGCGGCTGCCGACACTTGAGTCGGGGTCAACCGACTGGACGTGTCGATGCCGTCGGTCAAGACCACGATCGCCCGGCGATGCGCGCTCCGCGACAGCACACGCTCGGCCGCAGCGGCAATGGCATCGTGCAGCGACGTGGCGCCAAACGCATTGAGGTTCGCCAGCGCTTCCTTCAGCTCGGTGGACGGCTTCGAAAACGATTTGAGCTGGTGGAGCTCGGTATCGAAGGAAAACAGCGCGGCCTCGTCGCCAGGAAGGTCGAGCCAGCTCAACACTTGATGCGCGGCGTCGCGCGCGCGCGCCAGCTTGCTGGCGACATCCATGCTGCCGCTCACATCGAAGAGCAGCGCCACGCTGATTGGTGTGGGTTCTGACCGGAAGGCGATGATGGGGCGGCGCTGACCGCCGTCGCGAACTTCGAAGTCCTCTGCCCTCAGGTTCGTCACCAACCGGCCCTCACGGTTTCGGACGACGGTGGAAAGCGTGACGACCTCGACGCCGCTCTTGAATGTGGCGCCGGTCTTTGGAGCTTCCTGAGCTGTCGGCTCGGCACCAAGCGCCGCTGCCAGCGTGAGAAATACCAACCCGTCGACCAGCCTGGGGTGAGCCATCGCGTTCAATTGCTTATCAAAGGTCCTGCCAGCCTGTAAGTGATTGATTACAAATGAAACGTGTTAAAAAGCGCCCGAAGAGCACGTTCCAAAAAGCGTAACAATTACATGGTGAGGTCACTTGCTTGACGGGGAAAGGGGTCGGGAGTCGACCCTTTTCACGTAAGATCGCCCTCATGAATCCGCGCCTGTCCTCAGTGATTCCGGCTGCCAAGCGTCTTTCACGCTTCTCGTACGCCATTCGCCACATCGTCGAGGAGGCCAGGAAAGTCGAGAAGGCAGGAACGCGGGTGCGGTACTTGAACATTGGCGACCCGGTGGCATTCGGGTTCCAGACGCCGCCGCACATGATTGATGCCGTCGAGCGCGCCATGCGAGCGGGTGAGAACGGCTATGTGGCGTCGGCCGGCATCCAGCCTGCGCGGGAGGCGGTCGCAGCCGAATACACCAAGCGCGGGCAGGCCATCTCACCGGACCGGGTATTCATCACAGCCGGTACGTCGGAAGCCATTGACCTGGCTCTGACCGCCCTGCTTGACGAGGGAGACGAGGCGCTGGTGCCGGTCCCGACGTATCCGCTCTACACAGCGGTCCTTGCCAAGATCGGCGCGCAGGAAAGGTTCTATCGCACAGACTCGACACGCGACTGGCTTCCGGATCTCGATCATCTTCGAAGCCAGATCGGACCCCGGACGCGGGTCCTGGTGGTCATCACCCCCAACAACCCGACGGGGGCTGTGTATCCGGACGCGGTACGGCGCGAGCTGTTGGATCTCGCCGACCGGCACAACCTCGTGATGCTGGTCGACGAGGTCTATATGGATGTGGCCTACGACGGCCCTATCGCGCCAATCGGGTCGCTCAATCCCGACGTCCCAGTCATTTCGCTGTCCAGCCTGTCAAAGGCGTACTTGGCGCCTGGGTGGCGGACGGGCTGGCTCGCGGTTGGCGGAGGGGAGCGTTTGAACGAGGTTCTTGCCGCGATCAACAAACTCGCGGAGGGTCGGTTGTGCAGCACCGGCCCCATGCAGCGCGGGCTGGTGGCCGCGCTCACCGGGGACCGATCTCATCAGGTCCGTTTCCGCGAGAAGCTCCGTGAACAGGCGCAAATCACGTCCGACCGCTTCAACGCCATGCCGGGCATGACGTGCGTCACCCCAAAGGCGGCGTTTTATGCCATGCCGCGTCTGACCCTCCCGCCCGGCAAGACCGACGTCGATTACATCGTGGAACTGCTACGGGCGACGGGAGTCCTTTGCGTGTACGGGTCGGGATTCAATATGGCGCCAGAAGCGGGCTCCTTTCGCGTCGTCTTTCTGGCGTCGCCGAAGGAGCTCGCCGACATCTACGACCAAATTGCGGACTTTACTCAATCGTTCATGACCTTGTGAACGTTCGTTCGGCGTGGAGTGCGACAGCATGGTATGTCGCCGCCACGATTGTCGTGACGTGGCCCACCGCGGCCGGTCTCGCTCGGGACATCCCGTGGGATCTCGGCGATTCGCTGATGGTCTGCTGGATCCTGGGATGGGATGCCGATCACCTGCTGCGGTTTCTCGGGGGTGAGTGGAGCGCCTTTCGCGGTTTCTGGACGGCCAACATTTTTGGTCGGGAGCCGCTGACGCTCGCCTACGGGGAGCACCTCATCGCGCTGGCACTCCCAATCACTCCAGTCTACGCGCTCACGAAAAATCTCATCCTCTGCTACAACCTGCTGTTTCTCGCCAGCTTCGTGCTGTCAGGTCTCGGGACGTATCTGTTCGTTCGCGACGTCACGGGCAGCACGCGAGGCGCCTTCATCGCCGGCCTGATCTTTGCCTTTGCGCTGTTTCGGATTGGCCATTATTCACACCTGCAGCTGCTCTCATCTCAGTGGATGCCCTTCGTCCTGTTTGGCGTTCACCGCTATTTCGAGCATCGGCGCCCTTTGTCGCTCGTGGGGGCATCAGCTGCATGGGTCGCACAGAACCTTTCGTGCGGCTACTACCTCATGTACTTCTCGCCGTTCGTCGTGGCATACGTGCTGTTCGAGATTGGTCGACGCCGCCTGTGGCGCGACCGGGGGCTGTGGATCGCGCTATCGGTGGCCGCGCTTGGTGTTGCCGCGATCACTCTCCCTTTCCTGGTGCCGTATCTCGAACTGCGCAGGCGTGGTCAGCCGGCGCGATCGCTCGATGAAGTCATCCGCTTCTCTGCCGATGTGTACAGCTACGTCACGGCCCACTGGTTTCATCCTCTCTACGCCGAGCGCATACGCGTATTTCCCAAGCCAGAAGGCGACTTGTTTCCAGGTCTCGTACCGCTTCTGTTGTCATTCGTCGCCGTTGTTGCGCAGGTGCGGAGCCTGGCGGCCCGCAGTCTCCGTTTGCCGGGCGCCCCTTCGACCTGGGGCGTCCACCTGGCGATTCTTGCCGTTTGTATCGGATCGTCATTGGTCGTGATGATTTTTCTGACTGGCGGGATCTCCACGATATCGGGCGACGATCTCCTTCAAGTGCGCCGGATTTTCCGGCCGCTCGTTGCGGCACTGATCGGTCTCGGTTTCTGGGCGTGGCGATCGCCGCGCGTCCGCACGTTCCTCCGCGGAACCCCGCGCTCGACGATCGGGTTCCACCTGGCCGCGCTTGCTGCTTGTTTTCTGCTCTCACTTGGTCCGCTTCCGCATGTCCTGGGCAGACCGCTGTCTGATCCAGGACCTTACCGGTGGCTGTATGACTATGTGCCCGGCTTCGATGGCGTGCGCGCACCCGCCCGGTTCGGGATGTTGTTTGCGCTTTTCCTGGCCGTACTGGCGGCGCTTGGTGTGCGGACCATCGAACAACGTGTGCGACGCGCGTCCCTCATCACGATTCCGCTCGCGCTCCTCTTTTTTTACGAAGCGACGGCCGCCCCGATCCTGATGAACGTCACCTCCGATGCGAATGGACTGGCGAGGCCACCCGGGCAGATGGCCCCTGGTCCCGAGACGCTGGGTATCTACCGAGCGGTCAATGCGCTTCCCCGCAACATCATCCTGGCCGAATTTCCGTTTGGTGACCCCTCGTACGAGCTCCGCTACATGTACTACTCGACCACCCATTGGAAACAGCTGCTGAATGGATATAGCGGCGGCTTTCCCTATTCGCATATCAGGGCACGAGAGGTGCTGGGCGCGCTGCCAGACCGACGGCATGACGAAGCCTGGACGCTGCTGATGTCACAACAGATAACGCACGCCCTGGTCCATGAAGGCTCATTTCTCGGCGACGCCGGGGCGCGGTTGTCTTCGTGGCTGGAGAGTCGCGGAGCGCGCGAGATTGCAATGGCGGGGCGGGATAGATTGTTTGAACTGCAAACCGTTCAACGCTGAGGACGCCGAGACCGCGAAGGTCGCTGCGGCCTCTGCGATCTCTGCGTTGTGTTCTGAGCATCCGGCTTCAGCCGGACCGCACCCGTTCCAATCGCCGAGCGGAGGCAACGATCATCACCGCGGCGAGAACGTAACAGGCGACGCCACTCCACCACGCAGCGGAAATCCCCCAGGCCGACGAGATCATGACGGCCAGGACGCTCGCGGTCACCGATGTCGCGCCATTGATCCCCCACAGCCATGGGGTCATCGACGGCTGGCGTGCAAGCCCAATCTTCATCGCGATGGGAAACGCCATTCCCATGAAAAATCCCGCAGGCATCAGCAGCAATAGCGCCACGCCAATGCGGATCGGCGTCGCAAAGCCCTGGAAGGCGCGTGTCGCGATCGGTGTGAAAAGTCCCACGACGACAAGGATGCCTATCAGCACCTGCAGTCGGGTCCGGGCCGCCGACGCAAGTTGGGTTGGTGTCAGCCGCTCGGTGGCGAAACTTCCGAGGCCACTCGCAATGAGCAGACCAAAGAGCACCACCGACAAGGAAAACGTCGGGTGCCCGAGGAGCAGAATCAGGCGCTGCATCTGGGCGATCTCGACCAGCATGAAGCCCAGCCCGATCGAAGCAAACGCCAGCGACAGCCCGACGTTGTCTCGCAATACCCGTGGCTCGGCTTTCAGAAATACCGGCAGGACGATGAAGGCGAGCGTCAGGACGCCGACGAACCCAAAGAGACCGTTCAGCAGGCCCGCGTCCATCTTGAAGAAAAACGGCCGATTGTCGGTGGGTGACGACAGGTCACCTTCCGTGAACGTGGCCACGAACTCGTCGATCTTCTGCTCGTCGGCCAGCGCCACAAAGGCAGGGTCGGCGGCGACCCGCGGCGTGAGCATGACGTCGAAGTTCATCTCGTCGGCCACGTTTTCGATCGTGTTCACCTCGTCTTCCGTAAACGGCGTGCGCTTCATCAGGAGCGTCGCCACGCCGGGGGCCGATTCCCCCACACGCTCTCCGGTCGCCACGACAATCAGATGTTGACGGGCATTCGGGATGCCGCTGGCCCGCAGTGAATTGGTGGCGAGGGCCACGACCTTGAACATTTCCGCCGGGACAGGCCGACCGTACCACCGCGACACGGAAAGAATCCCTTCAGGTGTCATGCGATCGAGAAACAGTTTCCACGCGTCGGTGGTGTAGAGCGTATTCTCGCTGAGGACGAACGCGCCAGCCGCGGTCGCGGCCCATGTATCGATCAGCGAAATCTGGATCAGGTCGAACCGGTCCCGCGAGCGCGCCAGATAACTGCGGGCCTCATCGTTGACGAACCGCACTTTTTCATGGCGGTCGAGGTGCCCCGTGAGATCACCGAAGACATCGTTGACCGCCTCGATGATGGCACGATTCATCTCGACCGCGAGAACCGCACTCTGATTGAACACCAGCGCAGACAGGACATCCCTTCCGCCGCCGGCGCCAATCACGAACACCCGACCGCCGCTCGTCAAGTAATGGCCAATGTTCGTGATGTCGTATTTGAGATGCCGTAGCGTATCGAGGTTGCCCCCGAACCGGGTGAGCACCGTTTCGGCCGACCCGTCGATGTTCAGACGAAGCTGATTCAAGACGACGTCCGGTTGATAGGTGTCGCTCAGACCCCACCCGAACGGCGGTTCCTGTTTGGGAAACGCCACGGCAATCCGCGAGTACGAATTCCACTTTTCGTAGTACCGGTCTCGTCCGGCGTGAGCCCTTCTCGTATCCCAGCTCGCGGACCGACCGGTCGAGTGTGAATCGGAACGTCATGACAAAGGCCGCGAGGATGAGAGCCGTGAACCCGAGCGCGCGCCCAAGCGGTTTCGGTCCGACCATTCCATAGAGAAAGGCCAGTGAGGCGAGCGCGCCCGCCACGGCGACCACTTCAACGGCTCTCGGACCGCCCACCAAATCCAGTACCAGAATCAAGAGGACGCAGCCCAGCGCCGCGCCGGCGAGGTCGACCGCGTAGAGCCTGCTCGTCTGGAGGGGAAACTGCGTCAGCGCAATCGAGATCGCCACGCCACTGAAGATGAACGGGACGGAAATGACGCCGTACGCAACCGAGAGCTGCGTCAACGGCGAGGTGATGAGCGCCGGGTTCACCGCGAAACGAAGATGAGCATCGACGGCCCACACGGCGCCGATCCCGAACAAGACCGTGCTGAGGGTCAGGTTCAGGCGGGCCCGTGACGGCGTGAACCACCGTGAAAACAGATAGACAAGGACTGCTCCCAAGGTCATCCCGAACATCGCAATCGACACTGCGACAAAGGCAAGGTGGTACCAGAGCGTGACGCTGAAAATGCGAGTCAGAAGGACTTCCAGCATCAGCGTCGCCATCGCGACCAGGAACACACCGACATAGTCAGAGACCGTCGCCGTTGGTGAAGTGTTCATCGGCTGCAAGGAAACTAACCGGCCGCCGCCGCTGGCTCCTGAGCCATCGGTCTGAGCGGCACTCGCGCCATGGGGCCGCTGTCGGCCACCGCAATGAGCGACAGGCCGACCGGTGGATGGATGATTCGCTCGAGGTGAGGTGCCCAGGGCGCCACGAGCGTATCGAACATTTGAATCTGTGTGTCGCTGTGCCGGGCAATGCGCGAGATCTTGGCGTTGTAGTACCAACCCAGCAGACCGATAAAGTTGGAGTAGCGAACGACCCGCGGGGTGAGCCCCGCACGCTCGATGACGTCGGTCAAGCTGCGACGCGTGTACCGGCGATGGTGCCCCAGGGCCGCATCGAGCGGCCCGTAGGCAGCCGGCACGGCGGGCACCAGCAACAGCACGCATCCGGCCTGGGCGGCGACCACCGAGCCGAACAGTTTCAAGGCGTGGACGTCGTCTTCAATGTGCTCCAGGACGTTGACACACACCACGGTGTCGAACGCCTGCTTCAAAAGAAGATCGATCTCGCATGCTTCGATATGCCAGGGTCTGAAAACGAAACGCGGGTGCGTACCGACCGCGGCGAGCAGCGCACCGTTGCACGCGTCGTTGGGTTCAATACCGAAGACGAGTTCCGCGCGCTCGAGTAGTGGCTGTGTCATCGTGCCAATGCCGGAGCCGACCTCGAAGACGCGGGATCCGATGTATGGTTCGAGGAGCGAGTAAACCCACTGCTGATAGCGGCGGGCCAGCTTCATCTGCTGAAGATCGTCAGCCGCAAAGCGTTCCTGTGTCTGCGTGAACCGTCGATCGGTGGACATGGTCCGAAATTTGAGGCCGCTGAGGCGGCGATTTTAGCAGACTCAGGGCCGCCGTATACTGAATGGACCCCACTCACCATGCGCCGTGACCCCCTCAGATTCCTGTCCACGGAACTCGACCTGCTTCGCCAGCAGGGGCTGTTTCGCCCGTTACGGGTGTTGCAGACCGCCCAGGCTGCCCGGATTTCGTGTGATGGGCGGTCGGTCGTCAACCTTTCATCGAACAACTACCTGGGACTCACGACTCACCCTCGACTGCGCGCTCTTGCCGCAGAGGCGCTCGACCGCTTCGGCGTCGGCTCCGGATCGGTACGAACGATTGCCGGCACGATGGAGATTCACATGGAGCTGGAGCGCCGCCTGGCGGCGTTCAAGCAAACCGAGGCGGTCGTGGTCTTCCAGAGCGGGTTCACCGCAAATGCGGGCACGGTCTCGTCGATTCTCACGAAGGACGACGTCGTCGTCTCTGACGAGCTGAATCACGCCAGCATCATCGACGGCTGCCGCCTGAGCCGTGCGGCGATCAAGGTTTTCCCGCACCGGGACGTCGACCAGGCCCGGGCCATCGTGTGTGGACTGCCGGCCGGCCAGCGCAAGTTGATCATCAGCGACGGCGTGTTCAGCATGGACGGCGACCTCGGAGCCCTGCCCGCGCTCTGCGCGCTCGCAGAGGAATTTGATTGCATCATGATGGTTGACGATGCCCACGCCAGCGGCGTTTTCGGCCGCAACGGTCGGGGCACCATCGACCATTTCCAACTGCACGGTCGGGTCGACATACAGGTCGGGACACTCTCGAAAGCGATGGGTGCGCTTGGTGGCTATGTCGCGGGCAGCCGCGCGCTGATTGACTTTCTTCACCATCGCGCGCGCCCGTTCCTCTTTTCGACCTCCCATCCCCCGTCGGTCGCGGCAACGTGCATTGCCGCCGTCGACGTGCTCGAGCAGGAACCAGCGCTCATCGATCGGCTGTGGGAAAACACGCACTTCTTCAAAAGCGGTCTTCACGCGCTCGGGTTCAATACCGGGGCGAGCGAGAGTCCCATCACGCCGGTCATCGTGGGCGACGCACCAGTGGCCGTGCGGCTGTCGGACCGATTGTTTGCCGAAGGGGTTTTTGCACAGAGCATTGGATTCCCTACCGTGCCACAAGGAAAAGCGCGGGTGCGAACGATTGTGACGGCGACGCACACGCGTGACGAGCTCCAGTTTGCGCTCGAGACATTTGGCCGCGTAGGCCGCGAACTTGGGATAATAGACTAGTGTCCCGAGCACGAATTCGCCTGGCGCTGGCGAGCGCGATCGTGTGGGCGGTCGTCTCGATGCCCGCAGCGGCCCAATCATCGGCGCCTGGCCTGCGAGTCGACGGCATCGCAAGGCTGCTGCGGGCCCTGGAGATTGGACTTCAGTCGGGCGATCCGAGCCAATACCTGCAGCTCATTACGGCCCAGGCCGATCCGGTCCAAGCTCAGCAGTTCGCAGCATCGTGGTTTGAAGCCCGCATTACCCGGGCGTCTGTCCGGGAGCGCGATCGCCAACCCCTGCCCGATTTACCGCCGGAGACCGCGTACGAGCTCAACGTCGATATCTTCCTAGAGTTCGGCCGTGAAGGGCGCCTTGGAACCTGGCGACTCGATGTGCGTCGGATGTCCGCAAACCCCGGTGAGCACGATTGGCGGATCGCTGCTCAGCAGGAATACACGGCGGTCGAGGGCCTGCATCAACTCCAGCTCAACACGCAAAAGCAGTTCTTTGCGTCAGACTTCACGATCACCTCCGAAGATCTCGAGTTGAGGTTCCCGGCAGCGACGATCTTCGTCTCTGAAGTTCCCGGAGGAACGACGGCAATGGTCGTGATGGGGCGGGGCGAGATGACGTTTTCCCCGACACCGGACGCGGAACAAGGACAAGTCAGGATCTTCGCGGGCAGCAACGTCATCAAGTCGCGAGTGGATGTCGCCTTCGTGCGTTTGAATCCTGATGAAGTCGAGCGGCGCACGTCCGGAACGCTGACGGAGCGTCCGGTCGATCCACGCGACGTTCGCAAGGCCAGCGAGATTTTCACCGAGGAGGTCGCAAAATCCTATGCGCTCGACCTTCGCGATCTGAGTCCGGATCTCTGGTCAACGGTACCGATGCGGAGCGACTTCGTTGCCGAAATTCAGACGACGCGCCACGATACGCTGACCTATACGCGGTTCAGCAACGATCCCGAAGACATCAGTCTGTTCGATCGCCGCCGGCGCCGAACGATTTCGCTCTACGCCTCGCACGAAAAGCTGGCGCGACGCGGGCAGTTCTACAGCGAGGACGACCTGGTTGACTACGACGTGCTTCACTACGATGTGGAGGCGCGATTTCAGCCTGACCGGGAATGGATTGATGGACGGACGGGTCTCCGTCTCGCCATCAAGTCGGCGGCGCTCGGGACCTTCAACCTGCGGCTGGCGCGTGAGCTGACGCTCGATTCGGTCGTGAGCCGGCAGTTCGGACGGTTGCTGGCGATCAGGGGACTCAACCAGAACAACATCATCGTTCAGCTCCCCGAAGTCGCCACGCGTGGCACGGTGCTCGACATCGTGGTGAGCTACGGGGGGAGACTTGCGCCGCAAACGGCCACGCGCGAGGCGGTGACAGCCGGCGCCCAGCAGCCTCCGAACCGACCGCCGACCGAGCCCGACGCCTCCCCGCTGCCCGCCGAGCCGAGTTGGCTCTACAGCAACAACTCACTCTGGTACGCCCAGTCGACCATTGCAGACTACGCGACCGCTCGACTTCAACTGTCGGTGCCGGACGGATGGACGAGTATCGCGTCAGGTTCTCTCGCCGAGCCGCCCGAGTTGCTCCCTCCCGACGACCGCAGTAGAGGTATCAGTTGGCGTCAGGCTACCTTTTGGGCCACACAGCCGGCGCGGTACTTGAGCTGGACGGTCAGTCGCTTCGAGCCGGCTGTGGAGACCAGCGTCTCCCTGAATCCGACCTCAGGGGATCGCGCCACGCGAGTGACGGGGATGGGGTTCCAGAAACTCGGCCTTCAAATCGTCACCAACGCGCGTCAGCTCGGTCGCGGACGCGAGGTGGCCTCGCGCGTGATTCCCATCCTCAATTACTATGGCTCGCTGCTCGGAGATTTTCCCTATCCGACGCTCACGCTCGCTGTCGTCGAGAACGACCTGCCCGGGGGACACAGTCCTCCCTATTTCGTTCAGCTCCATCAACCGCCGCCGCTGGCGCCCGTGCTGTGGCGCAATGACCCCGTCTTCTTCAGCGGGTTCCCCGATTTCTTTCTGGCCCACGAAGTGGCGCACCAGTGGTGGGGGCAGGCCGTCGGCTGGAGAAACTTCCACGAGCAATGGCTGAGCGAGGGCTTCGCGCAATACTTTGCCGTCATGTACGCTCAGTCGCACCGGCCCGAGGCGTTTGGCGGCATCCTGCGCCAGCTTCGGCGCTGGAGCGTGAAGGAATCGGACCAGGGCCCGATCTATCTCGGCTACCGGCTCGGCCACATCAAGAGCGACTCCCGTGTGTTCCGCGCGCTCGTCTACGACAAGGGTGCGGCAGTGCTGCACATGCTGAGGCGACTGGTGGGCGACGAGGCATTCTTCCGGAGTGTGCGCCGCTTCTATACGTTGTGGCGCTTCAGAAAGGCCGGGACTGAGGACCTGCGCGCGATCGTTGAAGCCGAGAGCCAGCAGCCACTCGAGCAGTTTTTTACCGGATGGATTTACGGCCAGGAAATTCCACGAATACGATTTGACTGGCGCATCGAGGGCAGCGAGGCAGTGCTCCAGTTCGAGCAACTTGGTGATGAGGTATTCATCCTGCCCGTCACGGTGTCGCTGCAGTTTGCCGATCGCACGACGCGCGACGAAATCATCATCGTCGATTACAAGACGGTGGACGTCCGCTTGCCCATTGCGGGCACGCTACGCACCATCGACGTCAACCGCGACGAGGCCGCGCTGGCCGAGTTCGTTCGATAACGAAAAAGGGGTCGGGAGTCTTTTTCGCGGCACCGTGAACCGGAAAAGACTCCCGACCCCTTTTTCGTCCCGGTTTTCTGCAAGCTCGTCGGGCCGAGTATCATTGTGTCAGCTATGGAAACCGTCACGCTCACGATTGATGGTCGTCAGGTCACCGTCGAAAAAGGCCGAACCGTTCTGCAGGCCGCCATCGACCACGGTGTCCAGGTGCCGTACTACTGCTACCACCCCGGACTGGGAGTGGATGGATCCTGCCGCGTCTGTATCGTCAAGATTGAAAAAATGCCGAAACTGCAGACCGCGTGCTCGACTGTGTGCGCGGACGGAATGGTGGTCTCCACCACCGCTCCCGATGTCGTCCAGGCACGCGCCGGCGTCTTCGAATTTCTGCTCATCAACCATCCCCTCGACTGCCCGGTGTGCGACAAGGGGGGCGAGTGCCCGTTGCAGGACTTCTCGTACAGCTTCGGTCCGCGCGAAAGCCGCATGGAGTTTCCGCGGCGAGTGTTCGACGGCGAGGGTGTGCGTGCCGACGTGGATTTCGGTCCCTCGCTCATGCTCAATCGGAACCGCTGCATTCTCTGTACGCGATGCATCCGTTTCATGCGCGAGGTCGATGGCGACGCCCAGATTGGCATCACCGATCGCGGCTATGGCAGTGAGTTGGCCACGTATCGAGAGCAGGGCGTGCATTCGTTGCTCTCTGGCAACTTGGTGGACGTCTGCCCGGTCGGCGCTATCACCACCAGAGACTATCGATTCAAGTCGCGGCCGTGGGATAACCCACTCGTCGTTGATACGACGTGCACGTTCTGCTCGAAGGGCTGCAGCACCAGCGTCTGGATCAAAGCGAAGCCGGAATGGGCAAAGGGGGCGCGCATCGTCCGCGTCACACCGCGATTCAATCCTGCCGTCAATGGTTACTGGATGTGCGACATCGGGCGATTTGACTATCACTGGGTCGAAGATAGCGACCGGCGGCTTCGTACGCCAATGCTGCGCGATGCGACTGGCATGCTGGCGCAGGCGTCGTGGAGCGACGCGCTGCGAATGCTCGGGGGGGAACGCCGCAGCCGCGTTCGATTCCTGCTGTCGGCGCATGCCTCGCTCGAAGAGATCTACCTGTTCCAGCGCATGGCCGGCGGTCTGGTGGGCCAGGAGGCTCGCGAAGCCATTGCCATGAGCTGGCGCCATCAACCCAGGACGCAGCCGGCCGATACGAAATTCATCGTTCCTGCCGTTGATGGACCGAACGTCACCGGTGCGCGAGACCTTGGCGTGACGATGGGCGGCGACAACAATTCGGTACCGGATCTCTCGCGGTTGCGGCGCGCCATCGATCGGGGCGAGGTCGCCATGCTTTATGTGTTCGACCCCGGGCCCGAGGGGTCAATCGGCGACTTGGGGTGGCTGGTGGAAGCTCGTGGCAGCGGCAAGGTGCCGATGCTGGTGTACCACGGTGTTTTGATGAACGAGCTGGCGCAGGCGGCCGATATCGTTCTGCCCGGTGCAACGTCCTTTGAAAAGGATGCGTCCTATACAAACGATAAGGGCCTCGTGCAGGCTGTTGCCCGCGTGAACCCTCCTCCAGGAGACGCCATGGAGGATTGGCAGGCGTTGGTGCACATTGCGGCCACGCTGGGTGTGCCAATGTCGTACACAAACGCCGATCAGGTCCGTACCGACGTCGGGCGGGTGCTGGCGGGAAACCCCAGCTATGCGGCCATTGCCGAGCTTTCGTTTGCCCCGCCCACGAGCGCGCGCACCTGGTTGCAGGCCTCGAATCCGTCGGAGCGATGGAAGTGGGATTTCCTCTTTCAGGATCTGCCGCCGGTCAAGTTCGCGGGAGGCCTCGAAGCCGCGGCTCGCGAATTGCCGGCTGGTGCCATACCGCTGAAGAAGGTTGACGGCTAATCAATGGGGTCGGACCCCATTTTTTCGAATTTCGTAAATTCGATATGGAAAATGTGACGCTGCTGGCGGCCTTTGCGGCAGGGTTTTTGTCGTTTATCTCACCCTGCGTGCTGCCGCTGATCCCAGGATACGTGTCGTTCGTCTCCGGAGTCTCCCTCGACGAGATGCGGGGCGGCGGCGACACCGAAGCCTCGGCCGTTCGGCGCCGGCGTACGTTTTTCACCTCGTTGGCTTTTGTTCTCGGTTTCTCGTTGGTCTTCATCGCACTCGGGGCTTCGGCCTCCGCCATTGGCCAGCTGGTCATGAACCGCCTGTCACTGCTCGGCAAGATCGGCGGCGCCGTCATCATCCTCTTCGGGCTTCACACGATGGGGATTCTTCGGATTGGCTGGCTGTACCAGGAGAAGCGGGTGCAGACGAACCGAAAGCCCGCCAGTCTGTTCGGAGCGATGCTGGTGGGTGTCGCATTCGCGTTTGGCTGGACACCGTGCATTGGTCCCATCCTGGCAGCCATTTTGTTTGTGGCGGGTGCCCAGGAGACCGTTCGACAGGGCGTCATTCTTCTGGCCACCTATTCAGCGGGGCTGGCCATTCCATTCCTTGCCACGTCGCTGGCGATCAATCATTTTTTCTCGGCGTTCTCCAAAGTGCGCCGACACTACAAGGCCATCGAGATGACGTCGGGTGCACTCCTGATTGTGATCGGGGTGTTGATCTTCACGGGCCGCCTGACCATCATTGCCCAGTATCTGACGCCATACCTGCCTGTCTTCTAAAAAGGGGTCGGGAGTCTTTTTCGTCATAGTTTCCTGAGCGAAAAAACTCCGACCCTTTTCAGCGGCTCTTGGCTTTCGCCAACTCACAGATGCCAAGACTGTAAACTGTGGCAGCGTGACTCAGCCAGAAGCCCAAAGCCCAGAGCTTAAAGTCAATGCGCATGCCTGGTGGCTCCGGCCCGCTGTCAGCCTGGTCCTCTACGTTCTCATCTTTTACTACTGGGTCGATCTGGGCACGACGCTCACGCTGCTCCGTTCGAGCGACTTCCGATTCGTTTTTCTTGGTGTTCTGCTCTACTGTGCCGGGCAGCTGGCATCCGCTTATCGATGGCTGCTTCTGTTGAAGCCGGTCAGGCTCACCTCGACCTACGCGCGACTCGCCGGCACCTATTTCATCGGGATGTTCTTCAGCATTTTTCTGCCGACCATTGTGGGCGGGGACGCCGTAAAGGCCATCCTCCTGTCGCGGGAAACCGGCGCCCCGGCACGATCCACGATTTCGGTGTTCATGGATCGCAACGTGGGGCTTTTTGCGCTGCTGGCCATTGCGATCTTCGCGGCCTGGTGGGCCCCTCCGCTCGAACGTTTCCGCGTCTCATTGTTCGTGCTGACGTGCGCGGCCGGCCTCGTGTATCTGGCGGCAAACGTGGCGCTGATGAACCCGGTGGCGTACGGCATGGTGGATCGACTCATCGCGCTGACTCCGCTTGCGGGCATTCGCCATCGCGCGTCCTCGTTGTACGAGGCGTTGGTGCCGTACAGGAACCACCTTGTGACGCTCGCGGGAGCTCTGGCGCTGTCGTTTCTCCATCAAGCCGTCGTCATCGGCGTGGTATTCTTGAACGCGCGCGCACTCGGCCAGTCATTTCCTATCTCGGCGCTTGCCGTCTTCGTGCCTCTGGTTGCGCTGGCAGGGATGGTGCCTTTCTCGATGAATGGGATGGGCGTGCGCGATGCGATGTACGTGCTGCTCTTTGGCCAGCTGGGCGCAAGTGAGGAACTCGCTCTCTCGCTGGCACTCTTGCATCTGGCAGTCACGTTCCTCGCGAGCTTGCCAGGCGGGATTGTTTACGCATTACAGAAGACACCCGCGCGACAGGAAGGCGCGGAGGTGCCATGAAGAACCAAAGCGTTCGCGTGATTCTTTTCCTCGTGGCGATCATTTTCGCCGCTGGCGCCATGTACTTCATCCTCGCGGCCGAGCAGCGCCTGGGACGGCAACGGGAGGGAGAACGAATTGTCCGCGACCAGAGTGCGGCGCTTCTCTCATTGATTTCGGACCTCCGGGCCGGACAGCGTAGCTACGTCGCCATTGGCCAGGGGCACGATTTCTGGGTGGCCCGTGTCACGGGTGTCCTGAAGGCGGCACAAGCCAAGGTGGGCGCGCTTGGAGGGGTGCTGCAGGCCCCAGCAGCCCGTGCCACACTCGAATCCGCTGCCGTCGCCTTCGAAAACTTCTCCAAACTCGACGCGCGGGCGCAGGAGCACGTCAGCGTGAACCAGCTGTCTGCTGCGTCCGATCTCATTTTTTCTGACGGGATGGAATTGATGGAGAACGCCGCGTCGGCCGTCGAGGCCGCGCAGAATCAGGAACTGCAGGCACACGGGGCCGAGTCAGCGGCCCTGCGTCAGCGACAAGCGTGGATTGGCGCGGTCGGACTCATTGCCTTGGTCGTTGTGGCGATGTTGCTCGTTCCCATCCCGACGCCGAAAGACGCCGGCGTCGCGGCATCCGCGGCTGCGACCGAGACGCGCGCGCCGACCGATACCCGACCGCACCATGTCCAATCGGCGGACCCGGCCCCTGCCCCGGAGCTTGCCGAAGCAGCCCGTCTCTGCACCGAGCTCGGGCGCGTCATGGAAACAAGCGAGGTACCTCCTCTGCTGGCGCATGCCGCGAAGCTGCTCGACGCCGCCGGGTTGGTTGTGTGGGTGAGCGATCGAAGCGGGGACGAGCTCAAGCCAGTGTTTACCCACGGGTACTCAGACAAGATCGTGGCGCAGATGAGCAACATTCCCCGCGATGCTCACAACGCCACGGCACTGGCGTTTCGATCGGCGCAGCCACGAGCGGTCACGGCAACCCATCAGGCCCATGGTGCCTTCGTCGTTCCGCTCATCACCCCCGCCGGCTGCATTGGGGTGTTTGCGGCGGAGCTTCGTCATGGCAGCGAGCAGCGCGAATCCACGCGCGCCCTGACCACGATTCTCGGGGCGCAGCTGGCAACGCTTGTCGCCGCAGCTCCCGCGGGCGGCACGGCTGCGGCGCAAGCGTGACGTTCAGATACCTCGAAAGGTCCGTTGCCGAAGCCGGCGATCGGACGTCTCGTCCAGCGTCACCTTCAGCGTGAGCTCTTTCTTGTCGCGAACCACCTTCAACGCTACCTCGCCCTGCCGGCTGACCACCGCACGAACAAGATCGCGGGGATGATCCACCGAGACTCCGGCGAACTCGGTGATGACGTCGCCCACTCGAATCGCAGCCTTTTCGGCTGGTGAGTCCTTGAGGACGCTCGTCACGAGCACACCGTCTTTCGCGCCGAAGTACTCGGCCAGTTCGGGTGTCATTTCCTGTGTGATCACTCCAAGCGTGCCCCGGCCCATCGGCCAGAAACGATCGACGGAGTCACGGAGCCGATCTGTATTGAACGGCAGGTCGCGGCGTGAAGCCTCGGGCACGAGCTGAAGCTGGGTCCTTTTCCCGTCCCGGAACACCGCTGCATTTACCCGACGACCTGGCGGCGTTTCACGCACTAATCGGGTGAGTTGCTGCGCACTCCGCACGCGTTCGCCATCAAACTCGACCAGCACGTCGCCATTGCGAAGGCCCGCGGTTGCCGCCGGGCTTCCTTGCTGCACGCTTTGAACCACAGCGCCCGCATCGGCCGGCAGCTTCAACTTACCCGCCTCGTCCGCTTCAAGATCACGGATAGAAATACCGATCTGGCTCCCGGGTCCGGCCGTAATGAAGGGAAATGGTCGGACGAAGTCGCCCGATCCTGGTGACGTTTGTGCCTGAACGGTCGGAGCCAGACTGACCGCAACGAGCACGCCCGCTATGAGTGCGACCCTGCGCATGCATCCTCCGGCTTAGGCTCTGGGCTTTGGCCTTTAGGCCCGGAGCCGAGCCCCGAAAGATCTGACGTCTCTTCAGGCCAAAAGGTTGTCGCCTGTCTTCGAGACAGGACGCTCTGCCAAGTGGACGCCCCTAAATTGGCGTGTTTTTTAATATCGGCAACGGCACGCCATTTGATCTTTTCAGGGGTCGGGTCGTGTCCAATCACCGGAATGCGTCACTGACAGGCAGGCGCTGGCATCATCGCATTCCGTCCGTTCGTTCACGATTGTGCCGCGACCCATTCGCAACTCCGCCTTCAGGCCTGCCCTGATGCGTGGGCGGAATTCACCTAGTGAGGGTTCAATGTCTCGCATGCTTGCTGCCGTTGTGGCCGCCGTCGTTCTCGGAGGATGCGCGCTATCGTTGGGCAATCCGAGCATTGGCGAACTGCAGCGGAATCCCGGCCGATACGTAGACCGAACCGTAAAAGTCGAAGGTCGTGTGACAACGTCCTGGGGCGTACCGCTTATGCCCTTCAAGTTTTACAGGGTCGATGATGGCACGGGGGAAGTTACAGTCCTGGCCAACCACTCTTCGCGAACGCCTCCGAGCGGAAGTCGCGTCCGCGTGACCGGCCGCGTCAACGAGGTGGCTGTGCTCGGCGGCCGATCGGTCGGCCTCCATCTGGAAGAGCGCGATTTGGATTTTAAAAGGTAGCCTTCAAGAGGTCACCTTCAGCGCGACGACGGTCATGTCGTCACCAGTGCGAGCGGACCCGCGGAACTCGTTCACCGCATTGAAGATGATGTCCACGATCCGCTGAGCTGGCTCGTGGCGATTCGCCCCAACCAGCCGGATCAACTCCCCGGATCCGAATTCCCGACCCTGACGATCACGCGCCTCGAGAATCCCGTCCGTGCAGAAGACCCACACATCACCTTCATGGAGATCAAAGGTCAGCTCTTCGTAGGTGGAGCCTGCGAACGACCCCAACGGCAGGCCCGGAAGCTCGAGCAGCCCGCATCCTTCCGCCGTGCAGCGGACGGGGTACGGCAACCCTGAGTTCGCGATGGTCATGACACGGCGCTTCTGATCGATGCTGGCATAGCAGAGCGTGCAGTAGTACTCCTCGAGACGGCGTTCATTCAGAATGGTGTTCATCGAAGCCAGCACGCCAGCAGGGCTCGACCGAATAGGTGTAAAGCGCCGCCGGAAGGTCCGTGAACGGACCAGCTCTCCCGCAAACGCGCCGTACAGTGCTGCCGGCACACCCTTACCGGAGACGTCGGCAATCGCCACGACGAGGGTATTGGCATCGGGCATCAGCAGATCGAAAAAGTCACCCCCAAGCTCCGTGGCCGGGGCAAAACGTGCAGCCACGTCGAGACCTTTGAGCCGCTTGGGGGGATCGACCGGCAGCAGCGCCATCTGCACGCGCTGAGCGAAGGTAATCTCTCGGACGATTCGCTCTTCGTTGGCCCGCAGCGTTTCGTACAATCTTGCATTCTCGATCGCGACCGCAGCCTGGCTGGCCAGCAATGTCAGAATCTCGGCATCGCGCTTGTTGAACGCCGCCAGTTCCGGGCTCTCGAGGTCAAACACGCCGATACACCGATCCTTCAACAGCAACGGAACGGCCAGTTCCGAACGGACATCCGCCACGACCTCGATGTATCGAGGGTCCTTCGACACATCGTCCACGAGCACGGCCTCCCGGTGAAGGGCCGCATATCCAACGAGACCGCTGCCCACTTCCACGCGGCCGAGCGCCCGCGCCTCACCGTATTGCACCGCCACCTTCAGCTCGAGCTCGCCTGGCGTGCGGCCGCTGGGATCCTCCTTGAGGAGAAACATCCCGAACGTCCGATAGTCAATCACGCGCTTGACCAGCTGCGCGAGCCGGCGCAACAGCAACTCGAGATCGAGAATGGCCGCAAAGTCGCGCGCAATTTCGACCAGCGTCTCCAACGTCTCGGCTTCTTTGCGCTCGTTCTCGAACAACCGCGCATTCTCGAGAGCGACCGCTACGTGCGCGCCAAATTGCCGGAGAATGGCCTCGTCGCGGGGCGTAAACTGACCCAGCCGATCGCTCAGGAGATTGAGTGCGCCAACGATCCGGCCCTTGCGACGTAGCGGCACCACGAGCTTGGAGCGCGTTCCCGGAACCAGATCGACATAGCGCGGGTCCGTCCGGACGTCATCGATCAGCTGCGACGCGCCTTCCTTGACCGCCGCACCCACCGCACCTTCACCAATCTGAAGGCGGTAGGCGCGGGCATGCTCCGGATAGCCCACCGAATAGGCCATGCGGACGTCCTTGTGCTTTTCGTCCAGCAGGTACACGGCAAACGCGGTGTAGTCGATGAGACGCGCAATGAGCTCTGGGATCTTCTGGAGGAGTTCCTCGAGATTGAGCACCGATGTCACTTCACGACCGAGCGCAAAGAGCGTAGTCAAAAGCTCCTGATCGGTCGCATGGCTCGAGGCCTGCTTTGCGATGGCCAGACGTGAGGTTTCGTCGGGTGTGGTCGGCATTGACAGAGATATAATATCCGGTCTCACATGGACCCTATTACGCTGCCCCTGGATCACGCGGCAATCGAGAAGATTCTGCCCCATCGCTATCCGTTTCTGCTCGTCGATCGCATTATCGAGTTCGATGTCGACAAACGGATTGTGGGGATCAAGAACGTCTCGCTGAACGAACGCTATCTGGCCCACCAGCAGTCCGGGCCACCGGTTCTCCCACCGACCATTCTCACGGAAGCCGTGGCCCAGGTCGGCGCCATCATGATCCTGGCAAAGCCCGAAAACCGCGGGAAGCTTCCGTTCTTTGCAGGCATCAAACGCGTGCGCTATCGCCGGCCGGTGCACCCCGGGGACGTCGTGGTCATCGAGGTTCAGGCGAAGCGGCTTCGCAGCCGAATGGGACTCCTCGAGGGGAAGGCCCGTGTGAACGGCAAGGTTGTGGTTGAAGGCTCGATGACGTTCGCACTCGGTGAGCCGGATAGCAAGCAGGAGTAGTTGCGGCAGGCTACTTGAGCACGAGCATCACCCATCCAACCTTCATCGCCCGTGAGCTCCACGTCGCCCATCGAGAGTCCGGCTTGAAATAGCGGTACGCGTCGAGAACCGCCGGAACGAGCACTATCACCCCCACCCAACGCTCACTGATGTCGAGCGCATCGCTAATCGCTCGTGTATCACGCTCGTACGGACCGGCCCGTGTCAGGGCCGCTGCGCTATAGCCAACTGAGGTGAACACGTTGAAGGCCAGGACGCCTTTCATGAACGGTTCGCGCTCATCTCGAAGCCGTGGCTGTCGAGTGAGCACGAGCTCGCTCGTCGCATGCTGCATCCAGAAGCCTGCTGCAGAAATGGTGAATTCCCGTCGTGGTGAGAGGCCGGGACGATGCGTGAGCGCGAAGAAAGGAATGCCGCCGAAATCGACCGCCTTGATCGACGGATCTGCGTCCAGGAGCGCCCCGAACAGCAAGTGTCCGGCCTCATGAGCGCCGAGACCGGTTGCCGCACCACCCAGGAAACTCAGCACCTGGCTGGCGGTACCCTCTTCGCCACGATCCGTATCGCCGGTTTGTTCCTGAGCGAGTGCGACCGGACCCAGATTCAACACGGCACAGACGACGCCGATTCGAATCAGCATGCGTCCAAATGGAGGCACGGAATTTCTAGCGATCATTCGGGCCCTTCCAGAGCACGCGTCCGAGCCGTGGCTGATACGGCGTGAATTCCCCATCGCCGCCGGCAACCAGGATGGCTCGGCGAACCTGATTGATCTTCGAGTCCAGATCATCCGCCGACGCCAGGATGAACGCTTCCACGGTCATCGGCTCAATCGGGGAGCCAAACTCCCGAGTCCCATGATGCGACACGATCAGGTGCTCGACCTGAGTCCGCAGGGTGTCAGGGAAATCCCGGATGGCGGCCATGGCTTCTCGCACCATGACCACGCCAAGCGTGATGTGCCCAATCAGGTTGCCGTCACGTGAATAGCGAGTCACGACGTCGTACTCGAGTTCTTGCAGTTTGCCGATGTCGTGCAGGACGGCGCCCGCAAGCACCATGTCTCGGTCGGCGCGGTAGTGGTCGCGCAAGACCGACCGCGACATGGCTCACGCTGAGGATGTGTTCGAGGAAGCCACCTCGATACGCATGGTGCACGACCTGCGCTGCAGGCCAGGTCTGCAGAGAAGTCGCGTGCTCGGTTGTAACTTGCTGGAGCAGTGTTCGCAAATGGGCATTCTGCATGGCTGCGATGAGTCCCTGCAGTTCGTCCCACATCTCGGCCACCGGGCGTTCGGCCGACGGCACGCAGTCCTCTTCGCGAAAGCCTGCCGCCGCGTCCTGATCCGGGTTCACGCGTCGGATTTGTTCGACCACGAGCTGAAGACTTCCATGATGGATCTCGGCGTGAGCCTGTGCTTTCACGAACTCACCGGCGTCGAATTCATCCCGCACACGTTCGACATCGGTGATGATCCTGCCGCGGACCAGTCCTGTCCGGTCTTGCAGCGTGAGCGTGACGAAGAGCTCCCCTGCGCGCGATGTTCTGATCCCCTTCTCGGCGCACAGAAAGAAGCCCCAACCGGCGGAACTCGCATTGAGGGCCGCAATGAACGGCAACCGGTTCATTCGTTAGTTTGCAGCGCAGGGCGTCGGATTCCACCCGGTGGCGTCAGGAAGCTTCTTGAAATCCGAGCTCGTAAGGAGTGGACGGCTGAAATACATCGGATCGGTGACCTTTGTCGTGACGGTCAGCCAGAGATCTCCGTTTGGCATCGTGTTCACGTCGAAGTACTCCGTCACGAGGGTACTCTGGCTGTATGGAGCGCCATTCTTGCGTATATAGCCGGCCCGCAGATTGGTCGTCACGACCTTCAGACTCCCCAGTCGCGCGCTCCCGCGCCCCGCGGGTGCATATTCCCATTCGGCGATCGAATGTCCCTGCCAGCTTGGTTCGCTGCTTGCGGCTGGCGATGCGCCAAACCGGAACAAACGGGTCTGCGTCCCAGCGTCGGTGTCGACACGGAGTGTATTGTCGTCCTCCCAGGTCACATGCAAGCGCCCGGGCACCCGCATGATGGTGGCGGCGCCGTAAGATTTACACTGCTCGCCGGCGGCCTCGTCTCGTGCCGGATCCCAGGTGTCTCCAATCCGCCGCCCTTCCGCATTCAGCGTAAGCGTTTCGTAGACGCCTTTCCGCGGTGTCACCATCCGGAACTTCCAGTCTTCCGTCACCACGGACACCCAGTAGCCGGTGAGATCAGTTGCGGCGGACTCGCGAGCGGTCCGCGTCGTACCACGGCCGCGCTGGCCGTACACCGTGACCGGCCACGCCAGCGCGAGGGCCATGCCAACAACGGCAACGAGCTGAATCGGATGTTTGAGAACCATTCCGTCGCTAATCGACCGCTTCACCCGCGCGTCCGCCCCAGGTGAAACCATCAAGCGGTCGCTTGAGGCTCACCATGAGAACTCTGTATTCGCCAGTCACGCGTGACGGACGTCCGACAATGACGACCTCATCTCCAACTCTGAGCGTCTCCCGCGTGACGCCCTGATTGTTGAGCTGGCCGGTGCCGCTCCATTCGACCGCCCAGCGCTGCGGCTTCCCGCTCTCGTCCGGCGCCTGGATGTGCACGAACGAATGCGGGTTGCGGTAGACGAACTGGACCAGTTTTCCTTCGAGTTTGACTTCTTTCCCGAGGTCGTAGGTTGCACCATAGGAATGATGCCCGTACGAAGTGGTGCCGGTTACGAACGCTGCGACGACCGCCACGATGGTGAGTTGAATCACTCTGGGCATCACTTGTTCTCCTGCAGGCTCCGATAGACCGCTTTGACGAACATGTCGGTTGTCCAGCCTTCGGTCGTCGCTCCATAACGCCCGTCAAAGTCCATGGTCGGCTTGGACGCCAGCACCTGCTCGAGGGTTAGACCCTTGCCGATCATGTCTCTTATGCGGTCGCGGATAATCGTGACCATGTTTCGATACGAGGCGACATCGGCGGTATCGGAGAGTCGTCCACGACCCGGAATAATCCAGGTACCGCCTTGTGCGCGGTACTCGGCGACGGCGAGGTCCAGAATCTTGTTCAAGCCGTTGATGACACCCTGAATCGAGCCTCCCTTTTCCACGTCAATGATCGGATAGCTCACCGTCGAGAAGATGTTGCCGGCACTGATGACCTCGGAGTGACGGAAAAACACGAGGCTGTCGCCATCCGTGTTGGCCGTTGGTGTGTGATAGACGATCACCGCTTCACCGTTGAAGTACGCCGGCAGCTTGTGGAACTCGTCGAAATAGGTATCGGTCGGCCACGCCGCGGTGGGAGTGGGCGGCTCCTTGCCGGCTGGAGCGCTCATCCGAGTGAGGACGTTTTCATGAGCAATGACAGACGCCGTTCGTCCCACGTTGGGCGTGGCGCCGCCAAATCCTCCGCCCCGAGGAAAGAATCCGGTTGTGGCAATTTTTTCATTACCTCCAACGTGATCGGAGGCTGCGCTGGTATTAATGATGTAGCGAAGCGGCTTGGGAGGTGCTGGCGAGCTGATGACCGCGTTCATGTACGGGCTGGCCCATCCCCAAATCCCTGGACAATTCACCCCAAAACAGGTGTTGGTGGCGGGAGGTGCGACGGCCGTGCTGGCCAGCTGGTTGACGGCTGTGAGAACTTTCTCCGACATGCCAGCAGACCCGGTGTTCACCAGCATCACGCCCTCAGGACCGAGAGAAACCGTGATGTTGGTGCCGTCAGCCACGAGCAGATAGATGTTGCCCTGCACGGGCAGGACATGAACCTGACCGTCGCGTGGACTCTGGTCCGCAATCTTCTTTTCGACCGAAACAGATGAACGCGAGGCAGGAACCTTCAGAGCACTCACCGTGGTGGATCCGTTCAACGTGGATCGATACTCCGGGTAGAGTGTCTTGCCACCGCCGCGCGCGGCGTCCAGGGGAACCCAATCTTCCTTCTTCAACCACTCGGTCACGGCTGTGTTCTGACCGGGCAGGAAATGCGGAACCCAATGCCGATTCGTTCCGCCATTCTCGGCGAAAGACGACGAGTTGCATGTTTCCTGAGCGACGCTGGCATTCGGATCGATTGTGTAGGTCGTGGAGTGAACGTACGGTTCGACCATGTAAATGGGGTCGTCGACAACGGTGATGATGGTGAGAATCTCGTCGTGCCTCGTGATGAACTCCGTCATCGTGTACATGTCGCTCGTCTGCGGACCACCACGCTTGAGGTAGCCGTCCTTGAGATGCGTGGTCGTCACCTTCAACGTGTTACCGATCCATTCCCCCGTGGAAAAGCCTGTCCAGCTGTGAGGCGCGTAGGCCGGCGGATGTGGACGCCCATCCATGAAAATCGGTCGGTCGAGGGACCTCATGAACTGGACGTGATACGCCTTGACTTCCCTCGTGAGTGGGTCTTGCTCTTTGAGAATGCGCGCTCCTCCAAGGCCCCGCCACTGATGCGGCGCCGAGTGCGGCCTGCACTGATACTCGGGTGTTCCCCAGAGCGACTCGGCCGTCGTGTCAGCCCGTTGCCGGCCCGCGTCGTTGAACGGAATTCCAAGATAGTCGCCGAGCGGCGGCTGTCCCGCAGTGTCCTCTTCCTGATTTTCCAGCCGCCATTCCGCCGCAATATCCGGAGGCGTCTGTGGACGAGCCGGTTGTGCCAGCGCCGGGACGCTGACCAGCATCACCACGGCGCAGGAAAACGCGAGCACACTCTTGTCCATACCTGTCACCCGGCTACTGGCGTTTGCGGGGTTCGACCCGCTGCATGGCAATGTGATTGACGTAGTGTAGCACCGGCATTTTGAGAAGCGAAACGTCTTCAAAGCACTGCATGGTAGAGGTTTGTCCATTCCTGGCGGCCATCAGTCCGAGGCACTGGCGGGGGCCTTTCGGATCCAACGCCCCTTCCCGCCAGTCGTAACATGAGGCAAGCATGAGCGACGTAACCCTTCCCGTCACCGGAATGACGTGTGCGGCGTGTGCCCGCACGATCGAACGAACACTCCAGAAGGTGCCGGGCGTTCAGGACGCGTCCGTCAACCTGATGACCAACCGCGCCACGGTTCGGTTCGACCCGTCTCGCACCGATGTGTCCGATCTCAAGAAAGCGGTGCGCGACGTCGGCTACGGCGTGCTCGAGGTGCCTGAAGGTCAGGAGGCCGTCGAAGATCTTCAGGAGAAGGCGCACGAAGCCGAATACCGCGAACTTCGACGGAAGCTGACCATCGCCATTGCTTTCACCGTGCCGCTGCTGGCGATTGCCATGCCTCATCTGGAGTTTCCCGGCGTGAACGTTGTCCAGTTGGCCCTGGCGCTGCCTGTCGTGACCTATTGCGGTGCGCAGTTCTATCGCGGCGCCTGGATGGCAATCCGGCATCGCAATGCGGACATGAACACGCTCATCGCGCTCGGAACCGGAGCCGCGTTTGCCTACTCGCTCGTCGCGACGTTGACACCAAGCCTGGTGATGACAGCGACTCATGCGTCAGGGGGTGCAAACCATACGCCTGCGGTGTATTACGAAGTCACGACCGCAATCATCACGCTGGTACTGTTAGGGCGTCTTCTCGAAGCGCGAGCGCGCGGCCGTACTTCGGCCGCCATCAAACGACTGATCGGAATGCAGCCGCGGACGGCACGCGTGCTTCGCAGCGGCATGGAAACCGACGTGCCCATCGGTGAGGTCGTCAAGGGCGACATCGTTCTCATCCGGCCTGGCGAGCGGATCCCCGTCGACGGGGAGGTAGTCGAAGGCCGATCGACCATCGATGAATCGATGCTGACCGGCGAGTCGTTGCCCGTCGAAAAAACCGAAGGATCGTCGGTCTTTGGAGGCACGGTCAATCAGACTGGCGGTTTTCGTTTTCGCGCTTCGCGTGTTGGGCGCGAGACAGCGCTCCAACAGATCATCAAGCTGGTCCAGGATGCGCAGGCCACCAGGGCGCCGGTTGCGCGGCTGGCCGACGTCATCTCGTTCTATTTCACGCCTATCGTTCTGTGCCTCGCGATCCTGACGTTCGTGATCTGGTTCGACGCGCTGCCACCGGGCCAGCGCCTGACGATGGCGCTGGTGAATTTTGTGGCCGTGTTGATCATTGCGTGCCCGTGCGCGATGGGTTTGGCGACGCCGACGGCCATTCTCGTCGGCACCGGTCGCGGAGCCGAGCGTGGCATCCTCATCAAAAGCAGCGAAGTCCTCGAGCGTGCGCAGGCCATCACAACCGTCGTCTTGGACAAGACCGGAACCATCACGACCGGGCGGCCCGAAGTCACCGACGTCGTCCCGCTGGGTGGAGTGTCTGTCGAAGACGTGCTCGCCCTGGCAGCATCGGCCGAACGTGGCTCAGAGCACCCTCTGGGTGCAGCCATCGTCCGCGCCGCCGAGTCCCGGCAACTTCCGCTGACTCCTGTTACCAGTTTTGAGGCTTTCCCTGGCCGGGGGATCGAGGCGACAGTTGGCACGAGGCGCGTGCTCATCGGGAACCACCGGCTGCTGGCCGAGCGGAACATCAATATCGCCGCAGCGGAGCGAAGCCGTCGAGCGGTTGGCCGCCGCTGCCAGAACCGTCATGTTCGTGGTGGAGTTGAACGCCAAATCCGAGACGAAAGAGCCGGAGGCCGAACTCCTCGCCATTGTCGGCCTTGCTGATACACCACGCCCGGAAGCGGCGCGAACCCTCCGCCAATTGAAGGATCTGGGGCTGGAGATCGTGATGCTGACAGGCGACCATCAGGCCACCGCCGAAGCGATTGCGCGCGAAGTCGCACCACACGGCGAGATCGACCGCGTCATTGCCGGCGTGCTCCCGGATCGCAAGGCGGAACAGGTGAAGATGCTGCAGGCCGAAGGAAAAGTTGTGGCCATGGTCGGCGACGGAATCAACGACGCGCCCGCGCTGGCCCAGGCTGATGTGGGAATTGCGATCGGATCGGGGACCGATGTCGCGATCGAAGCCTCTGACCTCACACTCATTCGCGCCGATCTCGGCGGGGTGATCGAAGCCATGGCGCTTTCACGCCGCACACTGCGCGTGATCAAACAGAATCTGTTCTGGGCGTTCGTCTACAACGTCCTTGGCATCCCTATCGCCGCAGGTGTGCTCTACCCGTTGACGGGCTGGTTGTTGAGTCCGATGATTGCCGCCGGCGCCATGTCGCTTTCGAGCGTTTCGGTCCTGGCCAATAGTCTACGGTTGAGGAACGCTTAGATCGTTCGAGTCGTTCGGATCGTTCGGGTCGATTCATGGATCTGAGTCAGATCGTCGTGACCGTCGTGGGCCTGGCGCTGGTGACCGGCATCCTGCTGTTCTTTTTCGGCCCCCGCAAGCCCGTGTCGGCCCGGGCTGGTGCCTCGGGCGCGCAGGAAGTGGATATTCTGGTTCAGGGCGGCTATTCGCCGGCTGTCGTCCAGGCCAGACGGGGTCAGCCACTGCGACTTCGCTTCAACCGCCAGGAAACAGCGGCGTGCTCCGACGTCGTCGTCTTTCCTGACTTCGGTGTCCGTCGCGATTTGCCGGCTTTTCAAACCACGATCGTGGAGCTCGTGCCCAACCGGAACGGTGAGTTCACTTTTGTCTGCGGAATGAATATGCTGCGAGGTACACTTGTCGTTACTGATTAATTGAGCTGGTTCAATAAGCGCACTGGCATGAGCTATGACTAATCAAAAATCATCCCCAAAACCGTCGTCCAAAGAGCAGAAGCCGTCCGGGGGCAGCAACATCCTCTTCGCGATAGCCGTGGTCGCGGTCATCGCAGGCGGCGCCTATCTATTCCTGCGACCGAGTTCACCGTCCCCGTCTACAGCTTCGACAGCCACGACATCTTCACCGGCAACGGCCGCAGATCAGGCCGCCGCCGGGGCCCAGTCATCGACCGCACCGGTTCAGCAGCCTGTTCCGACTGCACCGCCCAAGCCGAGACCGCCCGCAGACGCTCCAATGCCGGAGATTGATTTTGGTGAGTTTTCTCCAGCCCGTCCTGCCGATCAGGTTCGCAGCGCCCACTACTTTGCCGCCAAGTACCCCGACGTGGCGCAGTACGTCCCGTGCTTTTGCGGCTGCGAGACTCGAGGGCACACGGGAAGCGACGATTGCTTCGTTCAGTCGCGCGACGCGGAAGGGCGCGTGACGTCGTGGGAACCGCACGGTGTCAGTTGCCAGGTGTGCATCGACGTGGCGAACGACGCCAGCCGCATGCACGCGTCGGGCGCCACGGTTACGCAGATTCGCACCGCGATCGAGAACAAGTATCGGCCGATGTCGGCGTCGATGACGCCTACACCAATGCCGATGCCGAACAAGGGAACCCAGTAAGCCTTTCGAGGAGGCCGCCGCGACAACCAAGCTGACCGTTGCCCGCGAAGGACGGGCCGAAGCATTTGCGCGTCTGTTCGAAGCGGTGCACGAGGGCATCTACATCGGGTCGCTGGGCGACCCGGGTGCCACTCTGGCCGCCAATCCTCACCTCAAACTGATTTTCGGGTACTCGCCCGAAGCACCTGAAGATCAGGTGCGGCCGTTCGATGCCGAGCGCTTTGGCGATCCGCAGGCGCGTTCCGCGTTCCTCGCGCGTCTGGCCAACGACGCGGCGCTCACCGATTATCTTCTCCGCCTGAAACGCGTCGACGGAACCAATGTCTGGGTCGAGGTGACGGCGCACGCCGAGGGCCCGGCGCCGGACGGCACGATGCGAATCGAGGCGCTCGTCCGCGATGTCAGCGAACGCAAAAAGCTCGAGGACCAGACGCGGGACCTGCACCTTCAGCTCTTGCAGGCCGAAAAACTTGCGGCCCTGGGACAGACGATTTCCGGTGTGGCCCACGAGCTGAACAACCCGCTCGCGACCATCCTGACGTGGGCCGAGCGACTCTCACAGCGCCAGGTCGAAGCTTCGACCCGACGTGGACTCGAAACGATCCTGAGCGAGTCCGAGCGCGCCGCGCGTATCGTGCGCAATCTTCTGACATTCGCCCGCAAACGTCGCTCCACGCGCTCGATGGTGGACCTCAATTACGTCGTGCGTCAGACCCTTACGCTGCGCTCATACGAGCAGCGGGTCATGAACATCAGCGTCATCAACGCACTTGCGGCCGGACTGCCGCAAGTGTTTGCAGACCCGCATCAACTTCAACAGGTGATGCTCAATCTCATCATCAACGCCGAACAGGCCATGCTTGCCTCCAACGGTCGCGGCTCACTGCTCGTCCGCACGTGGTTCGAGCCGGAACGCGAAGCGGTCGTGCTCGAAGTCAATGACGATGGGCCGGGGATTGCCGAGGATTTGCAGCCAAAGATTTTCGATCCGTTCTTCACGACCAAAGAGGTTGGGAAAGGAACCGGTCTCGGGCTGACGGTGGCTTACGCCATCGTGCACGAGCATGGTGGACAGATTCGGCTCTCCTCCAGTCCCGGCACCGGAGCATCGTTCTTCGTAGAACTACCCATCAGCGGCACACCACTGCAGGCACCGAAGCCGCCTGCGGCCATGGCGGCCCTCGCGGCGCTCGCAGGCTCCGTCGTCCTGGTTCTCGAAGACGAGCCGGCACTTGCGGCGGCAGTAACCGAAGCGTTGACCGACGCGGGGCTCATCGTCGATCGTGCGGGAGACGGCGAGGAAGGATTGCGACGCGTCCGGATGCGGCAGTACGACCTCATTGTCTGTGATCTGAAAATGCCGCGTGTGGACGGCATGGCGTTCTTTCGCACGCTTCAACAAACGATGCCGGATCTTGCCCGGAGGGTCATTTTCGTCACCGGTGACGTGGCCGGCACCGAAGCGGAAAAGTTTCTGGAAGAGGGGCGCTGTCGCTGGCTGGCTAAACCGTTCCGACTCGGGGATCTTCTTCGGACCGTACGCGAAGTGCTGGCCTGAAATACAGAAGGCCAGACTGAGCTCATGCGGCTCAGTCCGGCCCTCTGCCCTCGTGACCACTTCAGACGAGGATTCTGTCGCGCGCGCTAAAGCGTGCGCCCTACAACTTCTGGACTCTTATCGTCCGATCGCGACCTTTTGACGGGCCCGCGCGGCCACTTGAGGCCGTGGGCGTCCACCAACTCGATTGTTCGACGCAACCGCGGCGCGTTGGTTCCGCGAGTACGGCACGACGACGGCCGTCGCCGCCTCGGGCTTGGCCGGCATCTGGGCCTTGAGCATCTTCGGTTTTTGTTGGAAGGTCAGCACCGCGCTGCGAATGGCCTTCATCGCGTCGGCGGGCACCATGTCGGGCGACAGCGCCTGGCGCAGCCGCCGAATCGCGCGCGCGTGCAGCTGGGAGACTCGCGATTCGTTGACGCCAATCTCGGCGCCAATCTGCTTCATCGTCACTTCGCCGTAGTAGTAGAGCGCGATGACCCGGCGCTCACGCGGCGGAAGACCGGCGATGGCGGCACGGACGCGCTCGCGCACTTCGGATTTCTCGAACGCCCGATCCGGCTGGTCCGGCTCGGACGGCACCAGGGCCGGCGGCAGGCACGCTTCATCGATGTTGTCACCGGTTGCGAGGGGCGAGGTGGATTCGATGGTGTTGATGCGAACGATCGTGCGGCCCAGTCGTTTTTCGTCCGACCCGACGCGTGCGGCAAGATCTGCCAGCGACGGCTCGTACCCCAGCTCGCGACGGAGCTGTTCGCGTGCGGCCTCGAGCTCGCGACGCACCCGGCGCACGCCGCGCGGCCACGCGTCGCGCCGCAGGGCATCAATCATTGCACCGCGGATGCGGCGCTCAGCAAACGTTTCGAACTTGATGCCGCGGGCCTCGTCGAACCGATGCGCCGCGTCAATCAAGCCGATGACCCCATCCTGTACAAGATCCCCCACGTCGATCGAGTGCGGCATGGTGGCCGCCATTCGACGGGCGAGTGCTTCCACGAAGGGAAGACCGGCAACGACTCGGCGACTCTGGCTGGCGGGCATAGCGTGGGCGCGCATTCAAAAGCTCCTTTTGTCTCTCTGCCAATCCCGTGCTTTCCGACGGGCGATGCGCGCTTAAGAGCAATGCCGGTACCAAAATCGGACGCGTTCACACTTATGCGTTCGAAAGCGGAACACGCGTCTCGTTAACATCCTGCTGGAAAGTGGGTTACGGGGCCGTGCAGGCCCGAATTGGACGATTGGATGGGCCGGCGAAGGAACGGTAATTCCGCCAGTATTTTGACAGATTACACAAATCGTTGTCACAATATTGGCATCTGCGATTACGTTATTGTGTGCGGCACGTTACATTTCGGAACACAACTGCCACCGAGAAGGCTGTTTCTTCCAGCAATGGAACACCCGAGCCAGGCAGAAGCTGCGATCTTGAGAACGATGTACCGGAAACGGAAATGATGAGGCGTGGGAATCTGCTCGGGAGGCGAGACGCAATCCCGGCGCCCGGATCTGGGCGAGAGCCGAAAACCCAGATCCGAGAGCCGAACACTAGCCGGGCGTTGACACCCGCGAGCGCGGGTTCAGTGCCCGTTGCCCAGTTGCAGACGGATCTCTTTTGCAGTCCCCAGGGCCTCGAGGACGCTTGTGACAACCTGGGATGCGCGGGCGCGGCTGGTTTCATCGCCCGCCTTGGCTTCCATCAGCTCGGCGTGCGCGAGAATGATGCCGAGCTGATTGTTCAGTCGATGGAAGAGGAGCCGAAGCTCCACAGGTTCATCCATCGCGCGCCTCTCCTGGAGTTCGTCGACGGCAAGTGCAAGTCGATTCATCTTAACCCCAGGCGTCTACCGCGTAGACGCGGTCGCTACAGCCGCGCCGCGGGCACGCGCCGAATCGTTCGGCGAGCGCCACAGCGTATCCGCAAAGATCCGCACGGATCCGCCCGCCGTCCGCACGTACTCAACCTTGCCGCTGGCGATCCAGTTGTAGATTGTGCGACGGCTCACACCCACCAACTCGCACGCCTTCATGATGGAAAGTGTCTGTCGGTCCACTGGTACCTCCTCCGAAGACACATATCGGCACACGCTGTACCGTCCGTTAGGAGTAATTCAATTTTCTTCTTGACTCCGGCAAGTTTTTTTTCGCGGCAGGCCCCGTGCGACCATTCGGGCAGCGTTTGCGCCACTTGTGGGCGCTTGACGCGGGGATCATTCAGACGTCAAAATACTGACGCTCGCTAAATGACTGAGAAGACGGTACATCTGCTAATCGTTGAGGATGAGGAACCGCTGCGTGTGGCGGTCGCGGAGCGGCTCGCCGAGCAGGGGTTTCAGGTCGATCAGGCCGAGTCCGGCGAGCGTGCCCTCGAACAGCTCGCAGAATTTGCGTATGACATCGTCATCACCGACCTCCGGCTGCCTGGAGTCGATGGCACCCACGTCATCGAGGCCGCCATTCAACGATATCCCGACATCATTGGTCTCGTCGTCACCGGTTACGGCACGGTCCGCGATGCCGTGGAGGCTATCAAGCGGGGGGCTACCGACTTCGTCACCAAGCCCTTCCAGTTCGATGAGCTCATGCACGCCCTCAATGCTGCGCTCGAGCAGCGCCGGCTGCGGTCGGAGAACGCCTACCTGCGATCGCAGCTGGAGGAGCGGTATCGCTTCGAGGGGATCGTGGGGCGGAGCCGCGCAATGCGCGACCTGTTCCAGCTGCTCGAGACCGTAGCCGCGACATCGAGCACCATCCTCATTTCGGGTGAGACGGGTACCGGGAAAGAAGTCGTCGCGCGCGCCATTCACCACAACAGTCCGCGGCGGGCGCAGCGTTTCGTGGCGTTGAACTGCAGCGCGATCCCCGAGACCTTGCTCGAAGCGGAACTGTTCGGCCACGTGCGCGGAGCGTTCACGGGAGCCGTTGGCACTCGACAGGGGCGGCTGGAACAAGCCAACCGTGGCACCTTGTTCCTCGATGAAGTGGGCACGATGAGTCCGGGACTGCAGATGAAGTTATTGCGTGTCCTTCAGGAACGCGAGTTCGAGCGCATTGGCGATTCGCATTCGGTGAAAGTCGACGTGCGGGTGATCGCCGCGACCAACAGCGATCTCGCCAAGATGGTTCAGCAGGGTGAGTTCCGCGAAGATCTGTACTATCGATTGAACGTAATCCCGATCCAGCTTCCGCCGTTGCGCAACCGCAAAGAAGACATTCCGCTGCTCGTTCAGCACTTCCTGCAGCGCTTTGCGGCACAGCGGCAAGGCACGGTGGAATCGCGCCCCCCGACTCCGGAAGCGCGACCGACGATGTCGGTGTCGCAGCAGGCGATGCGTCGTCTCATGGCGTACCACTGGCCCGGCAACGTGCGTCAGCTCGAGAACGCCATCGAGCGCGCTGTCGCCCTGAGCGGCGGGCGCACGCAGATCGAGGCGAGCGATTTACCGACGGAAATTCAGAGTGCTTCAGAAATGCCTGTGTCGCAGGAGGTCACGCTCCCGGGGGACGGCTTCGATCTCGACGCCTACGTTGGCAACATCGAGCGGGAGTTGATCTATCGAGCGCTCGAAAAGAGCGCCGGGAACAAGGGGCGGGCAGCCAAGCTTCTCAGCTTGAAACGGACGACGCTGGTTGAAAAGTTGAAGCGGCTCGAGCGGGGACACTGACGAGTTCGTTATCAGTTTTCCGTTATCCGTTATCCGTGTTGCACACGCGGAAAACGGAAAACGGAGAACAGAAAACGGATTCAGTTTTTCTGGATCACTTCTTCAGTCGTCACGCGGAACCGGCGCAGGCGGCCGTACGTCGCTGTTCCTTCAAGCTCGAATCCCGGGCCCTGATATTTTTCCTTGAGCTCGCCGGGGACCCGAACGTCCAGATTTTCGAACGTGTCATAGGTGACGGTGATTTCCGATCGCAGCTCGCGGGTACGCAGCCTGAGCTGCGCTTTCAGCACCGCACCGGTTTCTGGTTCAATCCAGAAGGTTCCCTCGGCGGGCAGGCTCATGTCGTTGGACGTTCGAATCAGCGTGGGAACCGTTATTTCCGCCAGTCGGATTTCCCAGACGGGAACGCCTTCGAGTCGCAACTCGCCAGCCTTTTGAAACATCGACCGCTTGGCATTCGCTGTGGTCAGGAACTTGAGCGGCAGGGTTGGCACGTTGACAGTGCGCGTGACGGGACCAATGTTGTACCGCGTGCTCTCATTCGAAATGCGTTGAGCCTGCTGATACGCGTCTTCCGACGCCTCGACAAAGAGCTTCATGAGCCGATCCTCGCGTTCTCGCAACGGCCGGCCGTCGGCCTCGAAGACATCGCGAAAAGGTACCCAGGTATCCGAGCGCTCCGAGCGCACCAGCAGAAAATCAGACTTCAGGATTCGCTGATGTATATCGGGCCGTCGTCCTGGCCCGGTGGATCCCAGAGGGGTGTATTGCTGTGTATATCGCTCTTCGGCCACGAGGGTCGAAAAGGCCTCTTCGAACCTCGTCACATAGGCTTCGGCGTTGCTGAGGACGTCTTCCAAGGTGAGCGCCTGATTCAGCGCGAGAGACGCAACCGCAAGGAAGATGACGAGGATTCGCACGGAGGTGCTCAAGCATATCAGACTCGGCTCTCGGATTTCGGCTTTCAGCGCTCGTTCTCGGCTGTGGGCGCTCGGTTCTCGGCACCCGGTTGCAGCTATGTGTCCTGCAATTGCCCACGAAGCAATCGTCTCGTTCCGAAACGGGACATTTGGCTGCCATCCTCCTAGTACTTTGCGGTGTGTCGTGGAGCTGAGGAATAATCGCGAGAGCCAAGACCCTAGAGCCGATCCATGCCGCCCCGATTCACCTATTGGACGATTCTGATCGACGGACAGCCAACCGCTTTTCGGGCGCATCAGCAAGCGGACCTGTTGCCGACGCTGGTACAAATCCGACGTGCGAACCCGAGCGCGGAAATGAAATGGTTCGCGCGAGGCAGAATCTGGGATTCGCCCGACGCGGCTCAGGCAGAGACCCGGCAGCGTCGCAAAGCGTCCGACGTGCGAGGACCCGACTGGCGGCCGGGCGGTCAGCACAAAGATCCCCGCGCCCGATTCATACAGAGCCGTGCCGAGCGTCGGAAGAAATTTGCGCGCAGGCAGCGGGCAAAGAAACACACGTCCTGAAGCGAGAGAGCCAAAAGCCTGGTCCCGAGACTCGAACATGGTGAGCCACGTCGTTCTCTTCAACCTGCGTCATGACCTCGGACAATCTGAACACGAGGCCTTCGTCCATGCGCTCGAGGTCGCGCTGCGCGACATTCCGACAATTCGCGGCTTCCGGATCGGCCGGCGTGTCACCTTTGGTGCCGGGTATGAGCAGGGTCTCCCCGACTTCGAATTCTGCGGTGTCATCGACTTCGACGATCTTGACGGTCTCAGGGCGTACCTCGAGCATCCTGCGCACAAGGACGTCGGCGCACGGTTCAACGAGTCAATCGAACAGGGGCTGGTGTACGACTACGAAATGGGGGGACCGGAACGGGCCCGGGCTTTCCTGCAGAAGTTGGACGTCAAGTGAGGCTTGGTTAGCGCTTGGTATAGGCACGGATGACTCGACAGGGTACTCCGGCACACACTGTCCAGGCAGGCAAGTCACGTGTCACGACGCTGCCGGCGCCCACAACGCACCCCGCGCCAATCGTGACGCCCATCCGCACAATGGCCCGCGCGGCAATCCAGGCATGCGCTCCGATCACAATGGGCGCCGATTTCAACGGAAACTCCCAGGATTCAAAATCATGGCTCGCGCCGCAGAGACACGCGCCCTCTGAGACGACTGCATATTCGCCGAGTTCGATTCGCGAAGGGTTGTAGATCTCAGCCCTGTCAGCGATCATCGCGCCGCGACCGGCCACCAGATTCCAGGGCGCCCAAATCCTCGCGCCCGCATGGATGTGCGCCCCTGGCGCAACTTGGGCGCCGAAGCATCGAAGGAGCAGTCTCCGCCAGGCGTGAAATAATCCGGGAGTCGGACGGAATAAGAACAACCAGATGAAATTCCAGACCTGGCGCGCCAGTCGATTCCGAAGTGAGAAGCCAAACGCGCGCGAAGGACGCGTCGCTGAGGTCCCGAATGGTCCTCTGTCGGCCACATCGACGACCAGTCTGATGACGCGCTCAGGCTCAGGTCCCACACTCATCTTCTTGTATCAGGATGCAGTGATGGCTGGCACGGTCATACCAGGCCACCCAACGTGTGAGTCCAGCGCGCCCGCAGCGTGTCGGGATTGAACATCCTCTGCGCCATCATCCGGTTTTCGTTGGAAATTGCCGTCAGATCGTGGTCTGCGCACCATTCAATCCGTCGCGTGACATCGTTGACGGACGGTGGGTGCCGATGTGAGTTTCGGATGCGGAAAGCCCGACCAGCAAATACGGGGCCCGTGAACCAACGCGTTCTGGTGCGAAGCTCAGGCTGCATGACGTAGTCGCTCACCGGTGGACAGTTGGTCGTAATCGTCGGCACTCCACAACACACAGGCTCCAGCACCATGAAGCCAAGACCTTCGACGGCCGACGGCTGCACTGCGACCTCTCCTTCGGCGTACAATCCGGACATGTCGTTGAGATTGCCGATGCGGACTTCCACGCGATCACCGATCGGCCCCAGCTCCGCGGGCTTTTGCAGGCGGACAATCAGGCAGATGTCTCGCCGTCGTACTCGTTCGGAACGCCTCAATCGTGGCCCGAGTACTCTTGCGGTCGCTACGATCCATCAGCCCGCCGTTATGAAAAAAGACGCGGGCCGGGCCCCGCACGATCCGGATTGGTAATCGGGAGAGATCGACCGTCCACGGGAGCTGCATCGAGTTCATCCAACCGTAGCCTCGTACCACTTTCAAGCAGAAGTCCGACGGACAGAGAAACACGTCGACCATCGCCCAATCGGGATCGGACCCCCGGAACCATTTCCAGTTGGGGACACAGACCACTCGCATTCCCAGGCGACGAGCGATTGGCAACAGCCGTTTGTTCCATGACGTTTCGAGCACGACAATTCCCTGCAGTCCCTCGAGGGCCGAGGCCACCTCAGCCTCGCCGGCGGACCGGCACAACAACGCATCCGAACTGGGGTTCAGCGCCCGGGTCTCCATCCGCTCTGAAGGGATGACCAGGTGGCGCAGGCCAAGGAGCGCTTTGATGTCCTCGGCCATGCGCCCGAGGCCTGTAGCGTCGTTGTAGGCCACCACGGCCCAGCGTGAAAGATCGAGAGATTCACTGGCCACTGACGTGGGGAGAGCTATCCACGATCGAAGACCCGGTCAGACGTCAAGGGGCGGTGGCGGACGAGCGCGATGTGGAATGCAGTGCGGCACATCCTCAACCTGTACCGCCGAGATCCGGCGCCTACTATGCGCCAGCTTCTCCAGCACGTCACAACGTCGCCGTCCGCTACCGCCTCGACCGGCTACGGAGCGATTTCGTGCCGGCCTGAACGACGCTCACTGAAAATGCTCTGGCTATGGGGTGAGCGGGCGCCGCTTGTCGATAGGGATTTTGAGGTGTTTCAACTTTCTGTAGAGATTCGTGCGCTGAATACCGAGCATCCGTGCAGCGTCGGGAATACGACCGCTGTGCTGATCGAGCGCTGCGGCAATGTACTCGCGCTCGAACCGCGCGCGCGCCTCGCGCAGGGTTCCCCCGGCGGCTGACGGGATGGATCGGCCATCGAGCTGCACACTCGCCAGAACATCCTCCAGTCGGATGACGTCGGCTCGAACACGCTGCGCAAGACCTTGCAGCAGACGTTCGAGCTCCCGCACGTTCCCTGGCCACGGCAACGCCGCCAGTAACTGAAGCGCTGGTTCGCTCAGTGTCTTGGGTGGTTCACCCGATCGGACGCCGATCGCAGCCAACAAGTGGCCGGCCAGGCGGGGAATATCTTCGCGACGGGCTCGCAACGGCGGCACATCGATGCGGACGGTCGAGATGACCTTGTGAAGATCGCTTCTGACACGACCCTCTTCAACGGCCTCGTCATAGGTTCCGTCGGCAGCGACAATCGCTCGCACATCGAAACCAACCGTGGTTCGGTCCTCGACGATCATGGCTTCACGATCCCGGAACAACCGGGCAAGACGCGCCTGAATCCGCGCAGGTATTTCGGTGAGCTGCTCGAAGAACACCGTGCCGCCCAGCGCATCGTGCAATTGTCCACCTTGCGCAATACGTTCGAGATTTCGGCGTTCCTCACCGCCGGTACGACCTGAATGGAACCCGAACAGGTCATGTTCGAACGCCTCCGGGACTGTCCTCGTGCTCGTTACCTTGACGAACACCGCTGCCGCCGAGGATCGGCGATGGATTTCCCGGGCGATGCCTTCTCGCCCCGTTCCAGGCTCCCCGGTGATGAGAACGTGATCGCGCCCAGCCGCAGCGCAGGCAACCTGCCGCAGAACAGCCTGCATGCTCGGGGAAGACGCCAGTGTTTCAAACTCGCTTGTGGTGCTCATTGTCGTGTCGGTTCAGACTCGACGCCATTGGTACCGTGCAGGGCAAAGGCTCCATAGTTTTGTTATTTGACCTATACAATCGCGCCTCTTCCCAACGCTCGCTTTTAGCGGCTGGTACCTTTCGACATCATATCTGTCCATGTAACTGATATATATGCACTTATAGTATGGACTCGCTTCCTAGGTCAAACGACCGACGATTCGGCGTCGTATCGTCCTGGGGCCATGAGTGCCACCCACGGAAGCAGCAGTTTTCGGTCTAATGACCATATTCGACCATGGCTTCGCTCGGTGGGTCCCATATGAACCCAGGAGATGGCCACGTTGAATCGATCCGGCGGCCACCCCGCTAAGCGGACGAAAACGGATGAACGGCGCGGTCGGCCGAGAAGTTCAAGTTTCTAAAGGAAGTATCGGTGTATCTACGCGAAGACTGTTGATGTGCAGGTGATACACGTTTGGAGAAAAACTGGGAGAAATGAAGAACGGGTCTCGGAAAAGTTGGCCGATCGAACGGTCGCAGAGTTACGAGGCGGCGACAGGCATGGAAAAGAACTGATCGATGATCTCCCGGGTTTCAGGGATTGACTGCGCGCTATTGATCGCCACGCGAAGCTGTCCGCCGCTTTCGAGCCCTTTGCTGTACCACGAGACGAGCGCTCGTAGTTTGTTGATCACCCAGCGCTCGCGACCGCGGGCGGGAGTGCGATCGGCGGCGTCGCCGGGGGCCAAATGGCGAAAACCCGCGGCTTCGTCAATACGCTCGTTGAGCAGCAGCTCCATATACTCGAGGAGGAACTGCCGGCGGTCCTCCAGCGTCACCGCTCTTGGAGTCCGTCCCTCGGCAAGATCCTGAGCCTGTCCCAGAATCCAGGGGTTCCGCAGGACCCCACGTCCGACGAGCACGCCGCTGACCTGCCCAGTTACCAGCCGATCCAAAATTTGACGCGCCTCGACGCAATCGCCGCTGCCAAAAACGGGAATGCTCAATCCGTCCGCGACGCGGGAAATCAGGTCCCAATCGGAGACGCCGCTATAAGACTGAGCGGCCGTCCGTCCGTGGACCGCGACGGCTGCCGCCCCGGCATCCTCGGCTCGTCGGGCGAGCTCCGGGGCGTTGACGCTCTGCTCGTCCCATCCAGCGCGCATTTTCACGGTAACCGGAATGCTCACGGCCTTCGTCATCGCGGCAATGACCTCGGCCGCGTGCAATGGCTCGCGCATCAAGCTGCAACCGGCATTGTGCTTGGCAATCTTCGGGACGGGGCATCCCATGTTCACGTCCACAATGTCCGCGCCCATTCCCTCGACAATGCGCGCCGCGTCGGCCATTTTCGCGGGATCCCCGCCGAAAATCTGGATCGACACGGGCCGCTCTTCTTCCGTGTACTCGGCGTACTCGAGCGTCCGATCGATCCCGCGCACGAGTCCTTCCGAACTCACCATCTCTGTGACGACCAGACCGCAGCCCCCCTGGCGCTTGACCAGTCGACGAAATGCCGTGTCCGTCATGCCGGCCATGGGGGCGACAACGTACGGCGATTCGAGCGAAAGCGCACCAATCTTGGGCATGTTTCAGTACGGCTTCACATCCGCGGCGTCAACCTCGACCGACACGGCCTGCCCGATGAGATCGACCGACAGCACCAGACGCGCGTGGGCGCCCTTGCGGACGAGCCGGCCGATCACGCCTTTGAGGGCACCGTGAGAGACCTCGACCATCATGCCCTCATGAATGAGCGGGCAGGGGTCGTACTGGAGATCGCTCGTGACGAGCCGGCGAATACCGTCGATTTCGTGGTCGGGAATGGCCGCCGGCCGTCCCTCGAACGACACGATGCTCACGACGCCCGTACACTTGAGAATGGCCAGCGTCGATCCGGAGACGAACCGCGCGAAGCAATACCCCGGAAACAGAGGCCAATCTATCTTCTTTTTGCGATCCTTCCAGCGGCTCCAGCGGGGAATGGTGGGAAGAAACGATTCGAACCCCTTCTTTTCGAGCTGCTGACGGACGACTTGTTCATGCCGCGACCGCGTCCAGATCGCGTACCAGTGAACGTCGGCATCCGTCAGGCTCGCGCCCGTGACGATTGATGAATCGGTGTGAATCTCGGTCCGACACGAGTTATCCGCGGGCCGCCGGTGCTTTCGTTCGCTGCTCGAGCCCCTGTTCGTAGGCTTTCTTCAGCTCTTCGTTCTTCCACTCGATGATGGCCTGTTGACGGAGGCTCTCCAGGTATTTCCTCAGCTCTCCCTCTCGCTTCTCGTTGGCAATGCGATCCTGAATCTGGCCTTTTGCCTGCTCGAACGTGAGGCGATCCGACTCGGTGCGCATCTCGAGCTTGAAGAATTGCCAGCCCTGTCGAGAGCGGACCACAGATGTGATCTGACCGGCCTTCAACGGATCGATCAGCTGCTGGAACGCCGGCGCCAACTCTTCGCGACTGATGGGCCCGATCAGACCGCCGTTCGATTTCGAGGCGGCGTCGGAGTGTTCGGCTGCGAGCTTCTCGAAGCTCTCGCCCTTCACTGCACGCGCTCGCAGCTCTTCGGCCTTTGCCTTGGCTTCCTCATCCTTGCCCACGTTGATACCGCCCTGTTCAACACCCACATTCACCAGCACCTCCCGAAGGGTGATGCCTGGCTGGGTCTTGAAATCGTCGGGGCGGCTCTCGTAGTAGGCGCGCGCCTCCTCTTCGGTGATGCTGATCTTCGACATGATTTCGACCTGCTGCACGCGATTGATGATGGCGGAACGCTCGATGTTGCGGCGCAGATCGTTAATCGTGAGACCCTCTTGCTTGAGCGCGGCCTGAAACTGCGCTTCGTTCTCAAGATTGTTGTCCTTCCGGAGATTCTCGACAATGCCTTTGAACTGTTCTTCACTGAGTGACCCGCCAAGCTCGCGACCGCGCTGCACGAGAAGCATTTCGTCCACAGCACCAACGAGCACTAGTGGGGTGATCTCCCCGACGGCCCGCTTGAGGTCGGACTCGCTGGCTGTGGTCGGATCGAGTCCGCCACGGTCACGCAGGGCGCGGAGCTGGCGCTGCTCGAGGTCGGTCTTGGTCAGGATTTCGCCATTGACCTTGACGAGAATCTGCTCGAGGATTTCCTCGCCGGCAACCCCCGCCGTGGCGAGAGCAAAGGCAAGGGCAAACACCCAGAGTAAACATGCGCATAACAGAATCTTACCTTTATTAGTGAGGTTACAGCAGTTTCATCTCCCTGCGAGTTGGGAGAACTTCGTCAGTGGGCCGTTCCCAATGCCGTCAACAAATCACCCACCAAGGTTAGGACGCCGTGCGGTCCCCTGGGGTCTTCCTTTTGGGGTTTCAGGATTTCCTCGCGGCTGAAGCCGGGCTCGACGGTCCCGCTCGTCGCCCTGGCCGTCCACCATGAGGACGTTGCCGAGCCCGGGGCCTTTCTGAGTCCCTTCGGCCGGGTGCGCTGGGCGGCCGACGACGAAGGCTCTTGATCTGCTGGTTTGGACACGACTTGACGCAGATCCAGCTTCAAAGTGACCGGTGGCGAAAGGGCTCAGACCGGGGCGCGCTCGCACCAGCATGACGAGCCGCGCGGGATCAACTTTGGCCTGCTGGCGGAACTTGACGTGCACCACCTGTCCGTCGAGGTCGATGGACTCAACCCCGAGCCGGTCGGCCAACACACGGATACGGCCATAATCCACAAGCTGAAGGACCGATGCCGGCGGCTCGCCATACCGATCCTTGACTTCGGCCAGAGCCTCCTCCAACTCGCGTTCGCTTCTCGCAGCCGCGATTCGGCGGTAGACGATGAGCCGCTGATTCATGTCCGGGACGTACGTGTCGTCAATGCGCAAATCCACCCGTAAGTTCACGACCGCGCGCAGTTCTTCCTCCAGCTCCTCGCCTTTCAGCTCGCGGACGGCCTGTTCGAGCAGCTTCATGTACATCTCGAAGCCCACCGACTCGATGTGACCGCTTTGTTCGCCGCCGAGCAGCGTACCGGCCCCTCGAATCTCGAGATCGAGGGCGGCCACGCGAAACCCGCTCCCCAGGTCGCTGAATTCCTTGATGGCCGCCAGCCGTTTTCGCGCGACCGGCGACAGCGAGTCTTCCGGCGGAATCAACAAATACGCGTACGCCGGTCGATCGGAACGGCCAACCCGTCCCGCGCAGCTGATACAGCTGCGAGAGTCCGTATCGGTCGGCGCGGTTCACGACAATGGTGTTGACGTTCGGAATGTCGAGTCCATTTTCAATGATGGTGGTGGCCAGCAGCACGTCGTACTTCCGCGCGATGAAGTCCATCATCGCCCGCTCGAGTTCTTCCTCCCCCATCTGCCCGTGCGCCACCGCCACCCGTGCTTCGGGCACTAACTTCGTGATGAGATTGCCAATGGAAAAGATCGACTCGACACGATTGTGGACAAAGTAGACCTGGCCCCCGCGCGCCAGCTCGTTGCGAATGGCGCGCGTGATGACCTGCTGGTCGAACTTCACGACATTCGTTTGGATGGAGAGGCGATCTTTCGGCGGCGTCTCGATGATTGACATGTCGCGGATACCTGCGAGCGACATGTTCAACGTCCGCGGAATCGGCGTCGCGCTCATGGTCAGGACGTCGACCTTGTGCCGCAGCTGTTTGATCTTCTCCTTATGGGCAACGCCGAACCGTTGCTCCTCGTCGACGACGAGGAGCCCCAAATCACGGAAGGTCACGTCCTTGGACAACAGCCGGTGCGTGCCAACGATAATGTCGACCTTGCCACTCGAGAGATTGGCAAGAATCTGGGTCTGCTCGGCCTTGCTTCGAAACCGGCTCACCATGTCCACGGCAATCGGAAATCCGGCAAGGCGCTCCTTCAGCGTCTTGAGATGCTGAAACGCGAGCACTGTCGTCGGTGCGAGAAACGCAGCCTGCTTACCGTCCATCACGGCCTTGAACGCCGCCCGCATCGCCACTTCCGTCTTTCCGTAGCCGACGTCGCCGCACAGCAGCCGGTCCATTGGAAACGGCTGCTCCATGTTCTTCTTGATGTCGGCAATTGCCGCGGCCTGGTCGGGTGTCAGCTCGTACTCGAACGCGTCCTCGAATTCCTGTTGCCAGTGCGTGTCGGTGTTGAAGGCATGTCCGGTGACGGCTTTTCGCGCGGCGTACAGCTTGAGCAGCTCCTCGGCCATGTCCCGCATGGCCTTCCGAACCCTGGTCTTGGCGCGCTCCCACGAGGTTCCGCCCAGCCGATCGAGCGGCGGATGCGCTGCCCCGCTGTATTTCTGGACCAGGTCGAGTCGCTCGACGGGGACGAACAGCTTGTCCTCCCCGGCATAGCGAAGCTCCATGAACTCCTGACTCACCGCGCTTCCAGCGCCGAGCGCAATCTGCTTGAGACACGACGAACTTGCCAATTCCGTGGTCCACGTGGACCACCAGGTCGCCTGGCTTCAGATCGCGCAGGTCGGACAGGAAGGTCTTCGCGAGGGAACGCCGGCGTTCGGCCTGGCGCCGGTCTTCTTCAAAGACGTCGCTCTCGGCAAAGATCTGGAGTTCCGTCGCGGGTAGTCGGAAACCCCGAGACAAGTCTCCCGTGGCAACGAGCACGGCTGCGCCGTGGAGATCGTCCGCTCGATCGAGCTGGACGCCGCGCAGCTCGTACTCCGCCAGCAGCTCCACCGTCCGCTCGGCGCGACCGACACCGGCAGCCACGAAAAGCACCGTTTCGCCGCGCTCCCGGGCGCGCCGGACCTCTGCCGCCCAATCGGCAATTCGGCCACGAAATTCCGGCGTTGGTTGAGTCCCGACGTGCAACGTTCCTTCGGACGCGTCACGGTCGGTCTCGCCCAACGCCAATTGATTGAGTTCGGTGGCGTGTGCGAGCTCCCGTTCGACGTCTTGCCAATCGACGAACAGATCGCCCGGCTCTGGCGGCCTCTCCGCGGGTGCGTCAGATCTCCTCGTAACTTGCGGAGATCTGATCCACAACTTTCAACGCCTGCGCCTTGACGTCGTCGCGTTCGCTGACGTAGATGGCTGTGTCGTCGGGGAGGTAATCGAAGAAGCTGCCTGTGGCGGGGATCTCATCAAAGACTTCGCGTAAGGGAACGACAGCCAGCTGATCGAGCGGTATGATGGAGCGTTGGGTCGCCGGATCGTAGCGCCGAATCGATTCAATGGTGTCGCCAACGAACTCGAGTCGAGCAGGCTGGGCTTCTCCGGCCGGATAGACGTCCACAATCCCGCCACGCACGCAGTACTCCCCGTGCTCATCGACCGGGTCTTCTCGTGTGAACCCGCCATCGACGAGCACGCCCGCGAGATCCTGCGGAGATATCTCCTGGCCTGGTTTCAGCTCCAACGAGGCGCTGAGGAGGCGCGCGGGCGCACTCATGCGTGGGAGCAGCGCCGCCTGCCGACGCCACCACGACGCGAGCGGTCCCCGAGCCGAGGGCATGAAGAGCGCGTGCTCGTGCGGAGGCGACGCGAAAATGGGGGGCGAGTGCGCGATACGGATCGATCTGCAGGGATGGAAACGGCAGAACGACCTGTTCCGCAGCCGCCATGGACAACCCTTCCATCGCGGCCACGAAAAACCGCACGTCGGTCGTCATTTGATCGACGTCTGCATCGACCGGCACGACCAGCAGCACGGTCGCGCTTCGCGATCGAGCGCCGGCTACGGCAAGCGCCTGGGCAGCCTGCGTCAACCCGGCAATCCGCTTCGTCGGGACCGACATCCCGCTTCGCGCGATTGCCGCCTTCAGCAGCGCCTGCAGGGACAGAGAGGTGGAGATGGGCACCGGCTACTACGGCCTCAGCGTTCTCACCGTTGAAACGTTCGCCACGTGTGTACTCGAGCCAAACCGTCAGGTCCGGTCTGAATTTTCGATCTTTCCAATTATCGCACTCGTCGAATAGCCCTCGGCGATAGGGATGCGGATGACCTGGCCGCCGCGAGCTTCGACAATGTCGCGCCCGACGATCTGGTCGGCAGGCCAATCCGCGCCTTTGACCAGCACGTCGGGCTGAAGTCGGGAGACGATTCGGAGCGGGGTGTCTTCGTCGAAGACGACGACGGCGTCCACCGATTCGAGCGCCGCGACGACCTCGGCGCGCTCGGCTTCGGGAACGATGGGACGTCCCTTACCTTTGACCACCCGCACCGACCGATCGGAGTTGACCGCGACGATGAGCGCATCACCCAGACGGCGCGCATCCTGCAGATAGCGAATATGTCCGGGGTGTAGGAGATCGAATACACCGTTGGTGAACACGACACGCCCGCCGGTCTCTCTCAATCGTGCCACCCAGGCGCTCGCTTCGTCAGGTGTCAAGACAGCCATGAAAAGACTCCCGACCCCTTTTCATGATTTCGTATCAAACTTCACGTTCGGTGAGAACGTCCAGTCGTGTGTCGGGCGGTAGATGCCGACGTCGTGCGTCCGGGATTTCACGCGGAACGTATACAGCAACCGGTGATAGTCATACGGGTAGCCGTCGCGCTTGTGAACCGCGACGTCGAGTTTGTACGTTCCTTCGACCAGATCCAGCGAGGCAATTCGGAAGACAACGTCTGCCTGCCCTTCAAGCGATGCCGAGACGAGCTCCTCCAGGTGCGTATTGGTGCCGTAACAGCACACCCCTTCTGGATTGAACAGACCAATCCCGAACGCAAAGTCACTGACCGGCTCAACGGCAAGAACCTTGACATGCACCGAGAGGGGTTCCCCTGACTGAAAGACGTGACTGACCTGACCGTGCTGATCCTTCAGCACGACTTCGAGTATCTGAACTTCGCGGGAACCCCAGCGCCCTTCTCCCGCCCGAAACATGTCTTCGGGCAATGAGTCAGCGGCTTCCGACGCACCTGGGATCGCGGGTTCCGCCTCTGGTCGATCTCCGTCTTCTCCATTCGTTGCCGATAACGGCACGTCCAGGGCTTGTGCTCGCGCCCTTGCGTCTGCGGCGGCCAGGGTCTGCTCTTCCGAGTGCTCGACGTCGGTCAAGTAGGCACCAACGACGCGAAGTGGATCGCCGAGCGCGCGCGTCCGGCCTCCATCGAGCCACAGCGCTTCGTCGCAAAACCGCTCGACAAGGTTCAACGAATGGGTGACGAGCAGAATGGTCTTGCCGCGGCGGCGGAACTCTCCGAACTTGTCGAGGCATTTGTGCGTGAAGGCCTCATCACCAACCGCCAGCACCTCGTCCACCAGCAACACGTCAGGATCGACATGAATGGCCACCGCGAAGCCGAGTCGCATGTACATGCCCGACGAGTACGTTTTGACGGGAGCTTCAATGAAGTCCCGGAGCTCGGCAAAGTCCACAATCTCGTCGAAGCGTCTGGCAATCTCGCGCTTGGACAGCCCGAGCATGATCCCGTTGATGAACACGTTCTCACGACCGGAAATTTCGGGATGGAAGCCGGCCCCCAGCTCGATCAGCGCCGAAATGCGACCCTTCACGTCGAGGCTGCCGCTGGTCGGTTTGGTGATCCCCGCCACCAGCTTCAACATCGTGCTCTTGCCAGAGCCGTTCCGGCCGATGATGCCGAACGTCGCGCCGGTGGGCACGGCGAACGAGACGCCTCGCAGCGCGTGAAACGTTTCGTCGGGCTTCAGATCGCTGATGAGGCTGCCGTCGAGCAACGCGCTTTTGAGCGTGGCAAACTGCCTCCGGCGCGCGTAGCGCCGGTAGACTTTCGTGACGTCGGAGACGACGATAGCGTTCATTCTTTTATTGTCGTGGGGCCCCACCCCCACGACCTGTACCTCGCGCTTTTCAGCGCGAGGTGTGCTTCGTCAGAACGATCCGCTGAGTCGACAGAACGATCCGCTGAGTCAACGTTTTTCCCTCACACCTCTTCCGCAAACGAATCGCGCAGCCGATCGAAAATGAAATACCCGAACAAGAACAACCCGGCCGAGGCAATGCCCAACGCGATGAGCCATTTCCAGTGCCCAAAGGGTCCATCGTAGAACAGAAGTTCCTGGTACGAAATCGCCAGGTGCGTGAACGGATTCAAGTTGAGCAGCACGCGCGCGCCCGCCGGCGCTTCCGACATCGGGTAGATGATTGGCGTAGCAAAGAACCAGAACGTCAACAGGTTCGACAGGATGTCCTTGAGATCGCGGAAGTGCACCGTGAGCGCGGACAGGATCAGCGCAAACCCAAGCGTCAGGAGCAGCTGAACGAGCACCACCACCGGGAACCACGCCAGGTCGCCCAGTTGCAGCGCCGGCCGGTAGTAAATGAGGAAGCCCACCAGAATTGGCAGGCCGAACAGGAAGTGGACCAGATTTGCCAGCACCGTCACGATCGGAAGCACTTCAGCTGGAAAGAGCACCTTCTTGATGAGATTTCCGCCCGCCATCAGGACGTTGGCCGATTCGGCCAGCGAGGACGAGAACCAGGTCCACGGCAGAATGCCGCAAAACATGAACAGCGCATAGGGCTCCAGCCCCGGCCCGCGCGGCAGCACATAGCTGAACACGAACGTGTAAATCAGCAGCAGCAGCAGCGGATTGATGAAGGACCAGAAGAACCCGAGGACGGAACCTCGATAGCGGGCCTTGACTTCACGCGCAACCAGGCTCTGGATGAGTGCCCGGTATCGCGTGAGACGCAGGAGATTTTGGAGCATCAAGAAGAAAGAAGTCAGTCTCCTGTCTGTTAACTCCGTATCCGCGCTTTTGACGCCACTTGGAGTCGAACGAGCGCCTTCATCATCGCAATCCGAGCTCGTTCGAAGTCCATTTCCATGGTCGGCCGCGCGAGGCGTTCCTGCGCGCGATCGCGCGCCGTTTCGGCCCGCTTGAGATCGATTTCCTCGGCCTTTTCCGCGGTTTGCGCGAGAATCGTGACGCGATCGGCGAGGATCTCAGCAAATCCGAACGCAACGAGCAGATAGAACGTCTCGTGACCCTTGCGATACGAGAGCTGACCGATATCGAGCCTCACCAGCAACGGCGTATGCCCCGGCAACACCCCGAGGTACCCCTGGGCGGCGGGCACAATCACTTCATCGACCTGCTCGCGAATGAGCGGCCGTTCTGGCGTAACTATTTCGAGCGTCAGATGAGTCGGAAGTGACATGGCTTCGGCCGACGTGGTCTACCTGAGTGCCTGTGCTCTTTCAAGCACGTCTTCGATCGTTCCCATCATGTGGAACGCCTGCTCGGGCACCGCATCGTGCTTCCCTTCGACAATTTCCTTGAAGCCCCGAATCGTGTCCGCAATCGGCACATACCTTCCCTTCAGCCCCGTGAATTGCTCTGCGACGAAGAACGGCTGCGAGAGGAATTTTTGCAGTTTCCTGGCGCGCGCGACGGTCAGCTTGTCGTCCTCTGACAGTTCGTCGATTCCGAGGATCGCGATGATGTCCTGCAGATCCTTGTAGCGTTGCAGCACCTGCTTGACCTGCCGGGCAACGTTGTAGTGGTCCTGACCAATGACGCGCGGATCGAGGATGCGCGACGTGGACGCAAGCGGATCGACGGCAGGATAAATGCCAATTTCAACGATCGCGCGTGAAAGGTTCGTGGTGGCGTCCAGGTGCGCAAACGTGGTTGCCGGTGCGGGGTCGGTATAATCGTCGGCCGGCACGTAGATCGCCTGAACCGACGTAATGGACCCCTTCCGTGTTGACGTGATCCGTTCCTGCAGATCGCCCATCTCGGTAAGCAGCGTTGGCTGATAGCCAACCGCCGACGGCATCCGGCCGAGCAGCGCCGAGACTTCGGATCCCGCCTGCGTGAAGCGGAAAATGTTGTCGATGAAGAGCAGGACGTCTTTCCCCTCGGCATCTCTGAAATACTCGGCCACGGTGAGGCCTGACAAGGCCACGCGCAGCCTGGCACCGGGTGGCTCCGTCATTTGTCCGTAGACCAGAGCCGCTCGCGACTTGCTCGGATCCTTGATGTCGATGACGCCGCTCTCCTGGAACTCGAGCCACAGGTCGTTGCCTTCTCTGGTGCGCTCGCCAACGCCGGCGAACACCGAGACGCCGCCATGCTTCAACGCAATATTGTGGATGAGCTCCTGGATGATGACCGTCTTGCCGACACCGGCCCCGCCGAACAGGCCGATCTTGCCGCCAAGCAGGTACGGTTCGAGCAGATCGACAACCTTGATCCCCGTCTCGAACATCTTCAGTTCGGTCGACTGCTCCTCGAGGGCCGGAGGCGGCCGGTGAATCGACCACCGTTCGGTCGCCTGCACCGGCCGATCGGGAAAGTCAACCGGCTCGCCAAGCACGTTCAGCACGCGACCGAGCGTGCCAGGACCAACCGGCATCGAAATCGGTGCTCCCGTGTCGAAGGCACGCATGCCGCGCTGCATCCCGTCGGTCGGCTTCATGGCCACGGTGCGGACCCGGTTCTCGCCCAGGTGCTGCTCCACCTCTGCCACGACATCGAGTTTGGCATCCTGTGCGGTCCCCTCGTCGGACACGATGCGGACGGCGTTGTAAATGTCCGGCAGCTGCCCGTCCTCGAACTCGATGTCCACGACCGGCCCAATGACTTGCACCACCCGGCCAACCTTCTGTTTGGTGTTGACTGCTTGTGCCATACAGTTTTCAGTTCTCAGTTTTTCAGTTCCTGCACCCTGCACCCAGCACCCAGCACCAGGCACAGCACCAAGCACCAGGCACCCGACACCAGGCACCTCTTAAAGCGCCTGCGCTCCCGAAACCACCTCGATGATCTCCCGCGTGATGGCGGCCTGGCGCACTTTGTTCATGTACAGCGTGAGTTGCTCGATCATTTCCGCCGAATTCTTGGTCGCTGCGTCCATGGCGGTCATGCGTGCCGCGTGCTCTGCAGCCGCCGACTCGAGCAACGCTCGAAACACCTGCACCTCAACGTGGTGCGGGAGAAGGTCGCGGAAAATTTCGGCCGGAGCCGGCTCGAACAGATACTCGATTTCAGGGGGACCTGCCGCCGGCTCCGTCAGTACCTCACCTCGTGGAATCGGCAACAGACGCTCGACGACGACGCGCTGCTGAATGACCGACTTGAACTCGTTGTAGACGAGGGAGACGCTCTTGACGCTACCGACCGTGAAATCCTCGATTGCCGCACGGGCGATAGCCTGCGCGTGGGCATAGGACACATTCTGAAATACGCCAACATCCTCGAACCTGACTTCGAATCCGTGGCGACGAAAGTAGTCGCGCCCCTTCCGTCCTACCAGACCAAGCGCGACCTCGCGCCCAGGCGTCTCAACGATGAACTTCCCCGCTTCTTTGATGATGTTGGTGTTGAAACTGCCGCACAACCCGCGGTCCGCTGTAATGACAACGAGCAGCGTGCGACCGGACGTGACCTCGGCATCGGCCGCAGCCAGGAGTGGATGGGCCGTGGACGGCACGCGCGACGCCACGCGATTGAGCACGCGCAGCATCTGCTGCGCGAACGGGCGTGCGCTCATGATCCGTTCCTGCGCCCGGCGAAGTCGCGACGCGGCGACCATTTTCATCGCCTTCGTGATCTGCTGCGTCGACTTGACCGCGCGAATCCGCCGCCGAATGTCAATCAGTGAAGGCATACTTGAGACTTGAGACTTGAGACTTCACACTTCAGACCTTCCGCTAGGCTGCCGCAGCCGTGGCCGCAAACTGCTCCCCAAACTCTTTCAAGACCGCATTCACCTCGGCCTTCAGCCCATCGTCCAGCGCCTTTTTCTCTGCGATGCTCTTGAGCACACCAGCGTGCCGCGTTTCCACGAATCGGTAGAGATCCTGTTCGTATCGACCGACCGCACTGGTTTCTACGCGGTCGAGGAACCCGTTGGTGCCCGCATAGACGAGGAGCACCTGCTTCTCGACGGCAAGCGGCTGATACTGGGGTTGCTTGAGAATTTCGACAAGCCGGGCGCCTCGGTTCAGCTGGGCTTTGGTTGCCGGATCCAGATCGCTGCCGAACTGGGCGAATGCGGCGAGCTCACGGTATTGGGCGAGGTCGAGCCGAAGCGTGCCGGCAACCTGCCGCATGGCTTTGACCTGCGCCGAGCCGCCGACCCGTGAGACCGAGTTGCCGACGTTGATGGCCGGGCGTACGCCCTGATGGAACAGGTCCGTCTCGAGGAAGATCTGACCGTCGGTAATCGAAATGACGTTCGTGGGAATGTACGCCGACAGGTCCCCCGCCTGTGTTTCGATGATGGGGAGTGCCGTCAACGATCCGCCGCCAAGCTCCTGGCGCAATTTGGAGGCGCGTTCCAGGAGGCGCGAGTGCAGGTAAAAGACGTCGCCTGGATACGCTTCGCGGCCGGGGGGTCGGCGCAGCAATAGCGAGATTTCGCGATACGCTTGCGCGTGCTTTGACAGGTCGTCATAGATGCACAATGCATGACGGGCGTTATCGCGAAAGTACTCGCCGATGGCGCACGCGGAGTACGGACTGATGTATAGAAGCGGGGCCGGATCGGAAGCCGCCGCGGCAACCACGATGCTGTACGACATCGCGCCGCTGTCTTCGAGGATCTTGATGACCTGGGCGATCGTGGACTGTTTCTGCCCGATCGCGTTGTAGATGCAGACGACGTTCTGGCCCTTCTGATTGATGATCGTGTCGATGGCAACGGCGGTCTTCCCTGTCTGACGGTCGCCGATGATGAGCTCGCGCTGACCGCGCCCGATCGGCACCATCGCGTCGATGGCCTTGAGACCCGTTTGCAGCGGTTCACGAACCGGCTGGCGATCGACGACGCCCGGCGCCAAACGCTCGATCGGCGAGAACTGTTTGGTCGCAATCGGGCCCTTGCCATCAATCGGTTGGCCGAGCGCGTTGACGACGCGACCGAGCATCTCGTCGCCCACGGGCACCGAGATGATGCGTCCCGTCCGCCTGACCTCGTCTCCCTCTTTGATGTTGGAGAACTCACCGAGCAGGACGACCCCAACACCATCCTCTTCAAGATTGAGCGCGATGCCGTACACGTCGTGCGGGAAGGCCAGCATCTCGCCCGCCATCGCCCGTTGGACACCGTGCACCCGCGCAATGCCGTCACCGATTGAAACGATCGTTCCGACCTCGGCTACGTCGACCTCGACGGAGTAGCTCCCAATCTGGTCCTTGATGATCTTGGAGATTTCGTCTGCTTTGATATCCATACTTGTGATCCTACGGGCTCAGCCCTAGACGGCGTCGGTCATGACGGCTTTGATTTTCCGCAACTGCGTGGCGACGCTCGCGTCGTACACGACGCCACCCACCTTGGCGACGACGCCCGCAATAATGGACGGGTCGATGCGAATGGTCATCGTGACGCGTTTGCCGGTGGCCGCAGCCAGTCCACGCTCGATCTCGGCCTGCTGCTCGGGTGAAAGCGGGACCGATGTGATGACTTCGGCTCGTACCACCCCTTCACGCTCGAGCAGCCGCTCGCGATAATTTGCGAGCAGATCCGGGAGCAACGCCAGGCGATCGCGCGAGGCGAGCAGGATCAGCATGCGCGCGACAACCGGCACGGCGCCCTGTCGCTCGACCAGCGCTTTGACGACCGCCTGCTTCTTGGTGACCGGCACTGCGGGATTGGTGAGCGCCTGTTCCAGGTCGCGGTGCACGGTCATGAGTCCCGCGAACGCGCTCAATTGCTGATCGACGACGCGCGGATCGGACTCGGCGAGGGTCACTTCGAACAGGGCTTTCGCGTAGCGTGCGGCGACGGCCAGATTGGACATTACGACCTTGCGACCTTTTTCACAAGCGCGAGCCGACGGTTATTACCGGTACAGGCCGGCACAGCCGGCGTTCGAGATGAAACGAATGGATGTCGGTCAGGAACCCGAATCGTACCGGTGCAGGGCCGCTCACAACGATTCGGCGGCGGCCGGACAAAACATCAATTTATACCATTCGGTTCCGGTTGCCGTCCAGCCGTCAGACTGGTTGCCCTTGTGAATTTGCGTGCGATTTCGTCCCTTTTGGCTAGTTTTGGCCCGGAATTCTTCAGGCAAGCTCACAGGGCGCGCCAATGACGCCGTCCGCAGCCCGGACGCATTCAACGGATGCGGAGTCGGGTGGTCAGCTGTTCGTAGAGCCGCTGGAGTTCGTCCTCCGAATTGAAGTTGATTTCAATCGCGCCGCCAACCGCACGGCGAACGATGCGCACGCGCGTCCCAAGCGCCAGCTTGAGCTGGTCCTCGGCGGCACGCGTGTGAACGTCAACGCGTTCCGGCGCGCGGGGTGACGACTCACTCGGTGTGGCCAGCTTCTTCACGAGCGATTCCGTCTCCCGCACCGACAGCGATTGTGCAATGACTTGCCTGGCTGCGCGCCGCTGCGCAGCTTCTTCCGCCAGCCCGAGCAGCGCGCGCGCGTGCCCCATCGAGAGACGACCGCCCGCCACCTCGGCACGGACTTCGTCGGGTAGTTTCAGCAGGCGCAGATAGTTCGCGACCGACGCGCGGTCCTTTCCGACGGCGCTCGCAATGTGTTCCTGCGACAGATGAAAGTCCTCGCTGAGCCGACGGTAGGCTTCGGCTTCTTCGATAGGATTCAGATTCTCGCGCTGAATGTTCTCGATGAGCGCGACTTCGAGCAACTGCCTGTCGTCGCCAGGATCGACATCACGAATGACGACCGGCACACGGCTGACACCGGCCAGCTGGGCCGCTCGCCAGCGGCGCTCGCCTGCAATGATCTGGTAGCCGCGATCGACCTTTCGGACGACAATCGGCTGAATCACCCCATTTTCTTTGATTGAAGCGGACAGCGCGGCCAATCGCGGTTCGTCCATTGTCCGACGCGGCTGGAGCCGGTTGGGCGACAGCAGGTCGATATCGACTTCGATAGGACCCGAGCGTGGCTCTGGTGCGTCGGGAATGAGCGCGCTGAGGCCTTTGCCGAGTGCCGGACGTTTCTCCATCACTCACCTCGCTACTGACAGCCCGCCACTGCGATGCAGTAATTCTTGCGCGAGCGCCGTATATGCCACGGCACCCCGCGACTTCACGTCGTACAGCACCACTGGCATGCCGTGACTCGGCGCCTCGCCAAGCCGCACGTTGCGCGGGATGACCGTCTCGAATACCTTCTCCTTGAAAAACTCACGCACCTCGCGGGTCACCTGCTGACCCAGATTCGTCCGCTCGTCATACATCGTCAACAACACCCCTTCGATGTCGAGACCTGGATTGAGGCTCGCACGGACGCGCCTGACGGTGGAGACGAGGTCCGCAAGGCCCTCGAGAGCGAAGTACTCGCAGTGAAGGGGAATCATGACCGCGTCAGCCGCGACGAGCGCGTTGAGCGTCAGCAAGCCCAGGGATGGGGGGCAGTCGACAAAAATGTAATCGAAGCGATCGCGAAGTCCGTCGAGAAAATGCCGCAGCCGGCTCTCTCGGTGCGGCAGCGTCACCAGCTCGATTTCGGCACCGGTGAGATTCCTGTCCGCCGGAATCACCTTCAATCCCGGGATCTGCGTGGCAAGGAGAAACCGTTCCGAGTTGTCGGGTGGGCTGAGTGCCGTGAGAATTTCGTAGATGGTGCCAGCGTCCGGAGGCCGGTTTCGTAGACCGACACCACTGGTCAGGTTGGCCTGGGGGTCGAGGTCGACCAGCAGGACTTGCCGGTCGGCCAAAGCCACAGAGGCCGCAAGGTTGATGGCGGTGGTGGTTTTTCCTACACCACCCTTCTGATTCGTGACGGCAACAATCTTGGCCATCAAGCTAGACTAGGTCGTATGACCAAATACGACCGTTCTGCTCCCGCCGAGGATACGCCTCTCGGAGAACGTCGTCAATCTTGTTTGCGGCGAGAGCGCAGGATTCCGCGCCCCGCCCGGCGTGGTCCGCTTTCAAGGTGGCCCAACGTCCTGCTTTCGGGGACTCCATGTCGTAGCGCCGGACGATCCTCGCCCCGATGCCGGCAAGAGCCGCTCCCGAGCGCAGGCTTCTTGAGGCGCGGCGCCACGGACTCCCCGCCGGATGCCAACAGGGCCGCCGGCTACTCCCGCGACACGATGTCTGTGATGGATTGTGCAAAATGTTCCACGTGGAACATACGACGCTAGGACTCTACCGGCCAAGAGCACCGAGTTGAGGTGCCCGGTCGAACCGCGATTTCCTGAGTACGACCACCTGACTGCCCAGGGACTCAACCAGAGGGTACGTTGCACCGGTGCTGAAGTTGGGAAGGGTTGCCGCCGGTAAGAGATCCGTGCCCGGACCGCGGAAAAGGAACGCGTATCCGCCAAACCTGAGAAACGCGTGGACGGTCATGAGAGTCCGCGTTTCGAGTCGAACGGCTCTCAGTGTGGCAACGTCATGATGTTCGTGCAGCCCCGGTTGGGCCAAAAGCTCCTCCGACCGGGCCGTCTCGACGACGACGTTCTCGAGCGCCAGTTGACGGACCGCCTCCCGAAGAAACGCCGCCTTTCGGGTCTTGGATTCGACCATCCGGAGCGAGATTGCTGGCATCGCGAGCTTCAGGGGGATTGCCGGTGATCCCCCGCCGGACCCGACGTCAATCACACTGCAATTGGGCGCGGGAAGATATCGCGCAGCAATGAGCGGCTCAATCAGCAACCTATCGAATGTCTCGTCGGTTGGCTCGACCAGGGGAAGCGATGTGAGATTGATTTTGTGGTTCCAGCGAGCCAGCAACTCGAGGTATGCGACCAGCCGAATGGCCAATTCGGGTGGAACGGAGACCCCACCCCGCCGGGCGCGGCGCTCGAGACGAATTCGCAGCTCCCGCGCTGTCAGCGCCGTCGAACGCTCGATAACCGTCTTCACGTTCCGATCATACTGCTTTCGATGCAGTCGGGGTGTTTCTACTCAGGTGTGCGGCGATGACCGCGACCGCGGCCGGCGTGAGTCCAGGGATTCGCAGGGCCTGTCCCAGCGTCGTCGGTCGAACCTGGCTAAGTCGAGCTACGACCTCGTTCGAGAGGCCTGGAACGGACGCGAACTGGAACGACTCCGGAATCGTCCTGCTCTCATCGCGCTTCGCTCGACCCACTTCCCGTTCCTGGCGACGCAGATACCCTTCGTACTTCACGGCCGTTTCAACGCTGGCCAGGTCAATCCGGGATGAGGACCCTGACATTTCCAGATTCACGAGGCCAGCCCTGCACAGCGTCTCCAGCCTGCTTTCGGGCTGCCTCAGCAGGCGATTCGCACGAATCGACTCGCCTCGTCCGTTGGAGACCACTTGGGTTTGCAATGCGGCAAGGTTCCGCTCAAACCGCTCACGCCTCAGGCAATAAGTCTCCCATCTACTATCATCGACGAGTCCGGCTGCCCTGCCGCGGGGCGTCAGGCGGAGATCCGCGTTGTCGCAACGAAGGAGCAGTCGGTGCTCGGCGCGGGAAGTAAACATTCGATAGGGCTCCAGACAACCCTTAGTAATTAGGTCATCTACCATAACTCCAATGTACGACTCGAGCCGGCTCAACGTGAACGAGGCCCGCCCGTTCACGTGCAAGCCCGCGTTCGTCCCGGCAACGAGACCCTGGCCCGCCGCCTCTTCGTAGCCTGACGTGCCATTGATTTGACCCGCCAGAAACAGTCCGGTCACCCGCTTGCTCTCGAGGGTTGGTTTCAATTCGGTAGGCTGGACGAAATCGTACTCCACTGCATACGCGTGGCGGAGAATCTCAGCGTCTTCCAGCCCGGGAATGGCATGAACGAGATCCGACTGCACGTCTCGGGGCAAGCTCATCGAGAAGCCGTTGACGTAGATTTCATCCACATCGCGGCCTTCGGGCTCGAGGTAAATCTGATGTCGCTCGCGCGACGGGAACCGCACGATCTTGTCTTCGAGCGACGGACAGTAGCGAGGACCGACGCCGCGGATTTGTCCGTTGAAGAGCGGCGATCGATTGATGTTCCGCATCACGATGTTGCGCACGTCATCCGTCGTGTGCGTGAGATAGCACGGTATCTGCACCACATCGAGTTCGCCGGTTAGAAAGGAGAACGGGACAGGAGGAGCATCACCGGGTTCCGCCACGAACACGCCTCGCGTGACGCCTTTCGCAAAATCAATACTTCGCCGGTGCAGACGCGGTGGCGTGCCGGTCTTGAGCCGTCCCCATTCAAAGCCGATTGACTTCAGCGATTCGGCAAGTTCCCGGGACGGCGGCTCGTCGGCTCGACCGGCCGGGCGCTGCTCCGGACCAATGTGCACGAGGCCGTTCAGGAACGTGCCCGTCGTGATGACGAGCGCCTGGCACGCGTACTCGTCACCGTCTTCCATCGCAAGGCCCACGACGCGGCCGTGCTCCATCAGAATGCGCCCCGCCTTCCCGAGCAGCCATGAAATGTTCGGGTGACGGTCGAGGATCGCATGCATCCAGCGTCCATACGCCTTCTTGTCAGCCTGCGCGCGAGGTGACCAGACCGCGGGACCGCGGCTACGGTTGAGCAGCTTGAACTGGATGCCCGTCGCGTCGATGGCGAGCCCCATCAGACCGCCAAGCGCGTCGATCTCGGCGACCAGGTGCCCCTTCGCTGTACCGCCAACGGCCGGATTGCACGGCATGTGAGCCACGGTGTCGGTCGTCAACGTGCAGATGGCCGTGTGACATCCCAGCTGAGCCGCAGCCCACGCGGCCTCGCAGCCGGCATGTCCAGCGCCAATCACGATGACGTCGTAGCGATTCATGGCTCGGGATTCCCGCCTCTGGAACTGAAAAGTTAGAACTGACAGCCTGCTCGCGCTACTTGCCGATGCAAAAGCGCTCGAAAATGTGCGCGAGCACATCGTCGGCCGTTCGCTTGCCCGTGATTTCCTCAAACGCGTGCCGCGCATCCTGCAGGTCGGCCAACACGAACTCTTCGGAAAGCTGACCGTCGGCGTCCGAGATGGCCCGTCTGGCGCGGTTCAAAGCCTGGCGTGCGCGTTCGAGCAGCTCGATGTGACGAATGTTGGTCACGGCGGCCGTGTCGCGCTCCACCTTCCCACCGGCACCCAACGCGTCCACGATGACGGTTTTCAGCCGATCGATCCCCTCGCCGGTCCGAACGGAGACAGACACCAGCGCCTGATTGGCCGGTCGCAGCGCGTCAACGCACCAGGCCTCCGGCAAATCAATCTTGTTCACGACGATCACGCGTCGTGCATGGGCAGTTTCCCCGAGGAGCTCCTTGTCCACGTCGGCCGAGCGGCCGCGATCGATCCAGGACGAAGATCACCAGTTGCGCGACCGATCGTGCACGGCGGGCACGTTCGATGCCTTCGCGTTCGACTTCGTCGAGCGCATCGGAGACGCTTCGCTCGCCAGCCGTATCGACGAGCGCGATGCGGACACCGTGGAGCTCGGTCACCTCGGTCACAAAATCCCGCGTTGTCCCCGGCACAGCCGTCACAATGGCGCGACCTGTGCCGAGCAACGCATTGAAGAGGCTCGATTTGCCGACATTCGAGCGGCCGGCAATGACGAGCTGTGCCCCCTCCCGAATGAGCCGGCCGCGTTGTGCGTTCGCGAGCAACCGAGCCAGACGCGCTTCGATTGCAGAAAGCTCGGCCGCGGTGGTCGTGGGCTCGACGAAGTGATACCCCTCTTCCGGAAAATCGAGCGAGGCCTCGAATCGCGCCGTCATGTCGAACAATGACGCATCGATCGCGCCGATTTCCGTCGTCAATGTGCCCTCGAGCTGGTCGAAGGCGGCACGAGCCTGAAGGGGTGTCACGGCGTCGATCAGATCGGCGACCGCTTCGGCCTGCACGAGATCCAGCCTTCCGTGCAGAAATGCCCTGAGGGTGAACTCCCCCGGCTCGGCCAGTCGCGCCCCGGCCCGCATCGCCACCGTCAGAATCTGGTGCAGCACGACAGGGCTGCCGTGCGCGCTGATCTCGACGACGTCTTCGCCGGTGTAAGAAGCGGGATGTTCGAAATAGGTCGCAATGACCTGATCAGAGAGCCCTTCGGAGGTGGAGCTTCCGCGGTCATTCGCGTCAATGGTGTCCGCCGTGTTTCGTACCCGCGTGAACGTCGCGTGCCTTGGCGCCAGGGGCTGACGGACGGTCAGAATCGCGCCGGCCACGTCACGTGCCGTCGGACCACTCAGCCGTACCACACCAAGGGCCCCGCGACCGGGCGGCGTCGCGATGGCAACGATGGTGTCTGAGGTAGAGAACATGAGAGTTGGAGCAATTAGCAGGCTGAGAGCCCGGTAAACCCGCCTACGCTTTAGCTACGGCGAGGCTCGCGGAAGCAAACTTTCAGCTTTTTCGTTTCGAGATGATGACCGTCTTCTGCGCTGCATCCCCGATGCTCTCGGATGCGACGGCGGGATCCTCGTTCACGACGAGGTGCACGATGCGGCGTTCGTAGGCGTTGAGCGGACCGATCTGCTGTTCGACCCCGGTCGACTTGGCCTTGTCGACGAGGAACTTGGCCATCTGGCGAAGCTCCAGATCCTTGTCGCGACGGAATCCCATGCAGTCGAGAAGCACACGGCCGCTCTTCTCCATCTCATCACGAAAGATCGTGTCGACGAGGTGTTGCAGCGCCTGGAGCGGCTCCGCACGGCGGACGAGCAAAGCGTTACCGCCCTCGCCCTGCAGATTCACGCGGACACCATCCCCGGAACGCTCCACCTGCGCATCGAGCGACAGGCCCATCGCCCCAACCACCTGGCGCACGAAATCCACAACCTTCGTCTCGAGTGATGTGCTCATGATTTCTCGCCGCGGTTTTTCATTCGCTCTTCTCAGCGGCTTCGGTTTTTCCGGCTCCGGCTTTCTTCAGCTGCCGCTCGGCCGGTGGTCGAGCGGGCCGAACGTTCGGCGGACCGATCAAGCGGTTGGTGAGCATCTGCTGCCCGATCGTCCACACGTTGCTGACAAACCAGTAGAGCACGAGGCCGCTTGGTGCCTGAAGGAACATGAACGTGAAGACGACCGGCATGATGAGCATCATCTTCTGCTGAACGGGATCGAGCGTCGCCGGCGCCATCTTCTGCTGAACGAACATTGTCGCGCCCATCAGGACGGGCGTCACATACAGCGGATCGTGGGTGGACAAATCAGTGATCCAGCCGGCAAAGGGAGCACCCCGCAACTCGATCGCCACCGACAGCAGCTGGTAGAACGCAAACAGCACCGGCATCGTCAGGAGCATCGGGATGCACCCGCTCGCCGGATTCACGCCACGCTCGCGGTAGAGCGCCATCATCTCGGTGTTCATTTTCTGCCGCGCGGGATCCGTCGTCTTGAGCTTGGCGTATCGATCCTGGATGGCTTTCACTTCGGGTTGGATTTCCTGCATCTTCCGCATCGACACGACGCTCTTGTGACGGAGCGGAAACATCAGCGCGTTGATCAGAATCGTGAGAATGATGATCGACCAGCCATAGTTGCCGACGAATCCGTTGACCGTCTTCAAGGACGTGAGCAGCGGCACGACCAACCATGCGAACCAGCCGAAGTTGATGGCGCGCACCAGGTCTTGATCGACAGCGCGCAACACATCGAAGTCCTTGGGCCCGATGAACACGCGCTGCGCGCCGGGTGTCTGGCTGAGCTGCGCCTCGTATGCCACCAGCTCCACGCGCATGTCACCGCCGGTGGGAGCCGGCAGGCTGACGGTGCGATACGAGACTCTCGTCACGCTCGGACGAACGAGCGCCGAGAGGAAATACTGATCGTCGACGCCGGCAAATCCGAACGGCCCGCCGTAGGTGGGCTGCTCGGCAATCGCACCCGAATCGAGCCGCGTGACTTCATCGTTCGCGTAGAAGATTCCGGCGGACCGTTGAGCGTAACTGCTCTGCTTTTCGACGGTCAGCGGGCCGAGTCCAGGTCCCCACTGGACAAACTGGCGCAGCCGCCGAGCCGCCAACGGTCACCGACACGTCCGCCCCAAGGAGATAGCTGTCCCGACTCGAGACGAAACTCTTTCCGGGCTTTAAGTCCCGAAGCGTCTTCGGTACTGGAAATCGAAGATGACTTGGCGAAACGACATCAACCCTGAACAAGGCCGAATTGAGCCTGCGCGAATTGGCCTCGTTCTCCAGGCGAATACTGAACGGACGGGGGAGATCGCCGGGAAGTCCGCTCGGGATCAGGTCGTGCGGCTTATTGCTGGGATCCTGGAAGTGCTTGAGTTTCCAGCTCTTGAGGACCGCGCCCCGGTTCGAGAACACAGCCGATACCAGGTCGGTCTCGAAGGGAACGTCCCGCTCGACGGTCTCGGCCACAATCGGCGGGGAACCGCTCGCTTCCGGAGCCGGCGGCGGGTGCATCCTTCCTCGGGTTCTCAGCCTCAACTCGTTGATTTTGCGTAGTTTGTGCCTGTGGCTTGGGTGACGTTGCCGGCGGCGAAGCCGTCTTCGGCAACATCAGCTGGTAGACGTACAGCACCAGGAAGCACAGAAAAAGCGCGAGGAGGTAGCGACGTTCCATCAGAGGCTCTGACGGGGCGGCACGGGGTCATAGCCGGCAGGCCCAAACGGATGACATTTCGAGATTCGCCGCAGACCCAGCCAGCCCCCGCGGATCACGCCATGATGACGAATGGCCTCGGCTGCGTAGACCGAGCAACTCGGCGCAAACCGACACGAACCCGTAAGTAACGGTGCCATAATGAGTTGATAGGCACGAATGAACGTGAGCGCCAGTCTGGCCGCCATGGGAAAGCGTGCCTAGCTGGAAACCTGGACTGGGCGTTGACGAGCGAGCGCTTTCTGGTAGTCGGCCTCGAGCACGGTCAGTGGAACCGTGGGCAAATGCGGACGGGGGATGACGACAATATCCGTCCCATCTGGAGGTTTATTTCGACGGAACAGCTCTCGAATCAATCGTTTAGCGAGATTTCGTCTTCACCGCGCCGCCGATCTTCCTCGTCGCCGCAATCCCGAGACGAGCGACCGGCAATTGAGTCGGGAGGAAGAAAAACCGTCATGTGTCGCGCCTGAACCCGCGCTCCCCGCTCGTAAACACGCTGAAAATCTCCACGTCGCCGGATATGTTCGTCGCGGCGGAACGTATGCCGCATGGGATTGTCCGCGCGGGGTCACTCTTCAGTCGGAGACAGTCAGACGCTTCCGCCCTTTGGCTCGACGACGGCGGAGCACCTGTCGACCGTTCTTGGTGCTCATCCGAACGAGAAATCCGTGGGTTTTGCGGCGTCGGTTGCGGTTCGGCTGAAACGTTCGCTTCATGGGCGTGCCTTCTGGAGTTCGCCGTTCAAACTACGAACTGTCAATATTAGCGACGCTCGTTCGACACTGTCAATCAGCGGCGCCTACACGCCTGGTCATCGGTCTATCGCCGCTCGCCAAACTGTGATAGATTCGCGGGTCTCATTTCAGCCGCGAACAGGCTGGCCGTGGTGACAGGAACGAGTCTCAGCCACGCCGCCCTGGCCAGGAGCCTGCGGCACGCGTAGGTAGGTGCCAGTTGGGCCGCCTCCCCAAGATTTCCACACCTGTGGAAAAAACTGTGGAAATTCCGGGCTTTCGGGCATGCTGTCGTCGTTTCAACCCCATAATCCTTGGTTTTCCTGGTCGGCGAATCCCCGAAACCCGTTCCCAGCCCGGGTTTTCGCCGGTTATCAACATCACCTTTCTGTAAACACCTGCTTCGACAGGGGCGAAAGTTCGGTATCCCATGGTCGGCACCAACATCTGGGACGAGATCCTCTCGCGCGTTCAAACGAAGATCAACCGGCACAGTTTCTACACATGGTTCAAGGCGACGAGCTTCATTTCCGATGACGGCTCGACGGTGACCGTGCGTGTGCCGGATCCCTCGTTCAGGGAGTGGATCACCAAGCACTATTCCGGCGTCATTTCCGAGGCCGCGCTCGAAGCGCAGCGACCTCAAGCGCACATCGCATTCGTCACGGAAGCGCGGGAGCCGGTTGTGGCGCCGACGAGTTGGCCGACAAGCCGTGATACTGCGGCCATCGATCCGTCGATCGCACAACCTGTCGCATCTACGCCGGCTTCAGGCCTCAATCCTCGATACTCTTTCGACACCTTCATCGTTGGACCTTCGAATCAGTTCGCCCATGCGGCGTGTCGAGCTGTGGCCGAGACGCCGTCGCGCGCCTATAACCCCCTGTTCATTTACGGCGGCGTGGGACTCGGCAAGACGCACCTCATGCATGCGATCGGTCAGTACGTGCTGCGTCACGACCCCACGCAGAAGCTCACCTACATCTCGCTCGAGCGGTTCATGAATGAGATGATCAATGCCGTCCGTTTTGATCGGTTGATTGACTTTCGGGAGCGCTATCGGACGGTCGACGTGCTACTGGTGGACGATGTGCAGTTTATGGCCGGAAAAGAGGGCACTCAGACCGAATTTTTCCACACGTTCAACGCTCTGTACGACTCTCAGAAGCAGATTGTCCTCAGTAGCGACTGTCCTCCCCATGAAATTCCCCAGCTCGAAGAACGCCTGCGATCGCGATTTGAATGGGGTTTGATTGCAGACATCCAGCAGCCGGATTTGGAAACGAAGATCGCAATTCTGAAAAAGAAGGCGGAAGCCGAGGCCGTGCCGCTTCCCGACGCCGTGGCCATCTACATCGCGGGGCGAATCAAGTCGAATATTCGCGAACTCGAAGGCTCGCTCATCAGACTGATTGCCTACGCGTCACTGACCGGACAGGAATTATCGATTGACCTGGCGCAGGAAGTGTTGCGCAACGTGCTCGATCACGAGGAAAAAGCCGTGACGATCGATTTGATTCAGAAGTTCGTCTCCGACTACTACCAGCTCAAGCTTGCCGAACTCAAGTCGCGTAACAACTCGAAATCGGTCGCCATGCCGCGTCAGATTGCGATGTACCTCTGCAAGACGTTGACACACGCATCCCTTCCGGAGATCGGACGCAGCTTCGGAGGCAAGCATCATTCAACAGTCATTCACTCGATCCGGAAGGTCAACGGCATGCGCAAGAAGGACGGAGATTTCAACAAACTCATCAACAACTTCCTCGAGAGTTTTCGCTGAAGTTCTCGCTTTTGCACAGCCGGCGACGCTCCCCGCCTCGTCCGGGTGTGGGGAACTCTTCTTCACCGTTTGTTCTCCATTGGAGCCGGGCCAAAATCGACAATTTATCCACACCGTAAAATACTGAAAATAAAGCCTCTTAATTCCTTTGTGACCCCTTTCAACATCATCTTAGATCCTATATAATTTCCACTCTAAGTTCTCCTCACCTTCTCCAACATCAGATAGGCGTTCGGGTCCGCCTGTCGAGGACAGCCAAACATGGAACTCGTCGTCCAAAAAAACGCCCTTCTGCGAGAACTGCAACTCTTCCAGGGAATCGTGGAGCGAAAAAATACGATTCCGATTCTCGCCAACGTGTTGATGGAAGCCAAGGGGGACGAAATCAAACTGCTCGCGACCGATCTCGAAGTCGGCCTTCGGAGCAAATGCCAGGCGGCGGTTTCCAAGAGTGGGATTCTTACACTGCCGGCCAAGAAACTGTACGAGATTGTCAAAGCGCTGCCGGAAACAGAAGTGCGGATTGAAGAAGACAAGAACGGTGTGAAGGTTGCCGCCGATCGATTCGATTCGCGGATGCAGACCCAGCCCCCGCAGGACTTTCCGGCGGTACCGGAGGCGAGCGGCAGCGGCAGCGCCGCCCTTCCGGCGTCGGCCATTCGTGCGATGGTGTCAAAAACGCAGTTTGCGATCACGGGAGAAGACACGCGGTTCTTCTTGAATGGTGCCCTGTTCATCCTCGGACCGGAGTCGATGAGTCTTGTGGCAACGGATGGTCATCGGCTGGCGCATGTCACGGTTGTGCGCCCGAAGGGTTCCGGTAAGGGGCCCAAGGACGAAGTGCGTGCCATTCTGCCGCGCAAGACGCTGTGGGAACTGGGAAAGCTTCTGGCCGAAGGAGACGGCGACCTTCGATACGAGCGCGGCGAAAACCACCTGTTCTTCCAGGTCGGCGACCGGATGCTCATCTCGCGAATGATTGACGGTCAGTTCCCGGCGTTCGAGCGTGTCATTCCCAAGGGCAACAATCGCCGGATTGAGTTCGAACGGGAGCGGCTGACGAACGCCGTCCGCCGCGTGGCCCTTCTGTCGAACGAACGATCGCGCGCGGTCAAATTTTCCGTCGAGAACGGAAAAGTCGAGGTGACGTCGAGCAGCCCGGAGTTTGGCGAAGCGCACGAGGTCATTCCGGTGGAGTACACCGAGGGCGCCATGCAGATCTGTTTTAACGCGCAGTACGTATTGGATTTCCTCAATGTGGTCGAGACAGATCAGGTGGTGCTGGAACTGAAGGATGAAACGAGCCAGGCCGTCATGAAGCCCCTCGGGGCCGAGGGATACGACTATACGTACGTGATCATGCCGATGAGGGTGTGACGGGGGATTCGGGATTCGGCGTTGGGGATTCGGGGTTCGGATTGCCCCACGTAAGCTTGGAGAACAACCAATAACGTGGACCAGAGCGACATCACACAGGGGGCGGCACCGGACGTCGGTGCGGACTATGGCGCAGACAAGATCAAGGTTCTAGAGGGTCTTGAAGCCGTTCGCAAGCGGCCGGCGATGTACATCGGCACCACCGGGCCGAGCGGACTCCATCATCTCGTCTACGAGGTCGTCGACAATTCGATTGACGAAGCCCTGGCCGGCTTCTGCGATCAGATCAACGTCACGATTCACATCGACAACTCGATCACCGTGATCGACAACGGCCGTGGCATTCCCGTCGATCAGCATGCGAGTGGAAAGTCTGCGGCGGAAGTCGTTCTCACGGTCCTCCATGCCGGCGGCAAGTTCGACAACGACAGCTATAAGGTCTCCGGCGGTCTTCACGGCGTCGGCGTCTCGGTCGTGAACGCGCTTTCGCAGGAGCTCGCGCTCGAAATCTGGCGCAATGAGCAGGTGTATCAACAGAGTTACGAGCGAGGAAAGCCGCTCGGTGAGCTCGAGATTGCCGGCACCACCAAGCGCCGCGGAACGAAGATCCGGTTCAGGCCGGACACCGAGATCTTCGAGACCGTCGAATTCAGCTTCGACACACTGGCGCAACGACTGCGCGAGCTGGCGTTTCTCAATGCCGGTGTCCTCATCACGCTCGATGACGAGCGGGACGGCAAGAGTCACAAGTTCCAGTACGAAGGCGGCATCATTTCCTTCGTCAAGCACCTGAACAAGAACAAGTCGGCCGTCAACGACAAGCCGATTTACATGCGGGGCGACAAAGATGGTATCGACGCCGAGATCGCCCTGCAATGGAACGATGGCTACGCGGAAGCGACCTATTCCTTTGCCAACAACATCAACACGCACGAGGGCGGGACGCACCTGTCCGGGTTCCGTTCGGCCCTGACGCGGACGATCAACTTCTACGCGGGCAAGAACAATCTTGCGAAGGATCTCAAAGAAAGCGTGAGCGGCGACGACATTCGCGAGGGGCTCACGGCGGTCATCAGCGTCAAGATTCCGAGGCCGCAGTTCGAGGGACAGACGAAAACCAAACTCGGGAACACCGAAGTCAAGGGGATCGTCGAAGCCATCATCAACGAGAAGCTGGGGGCATTTCTCGAGGAGAATCCGGGCGTCGCGAAGCGGATCGTCAACAAGGTGGTCGATGCGGCCCGGGCTCGCGAGGCGGCGCGCAAAGCGCGCGATCTCGTGCGCCGCAAGGGCGCCCTCGACAGCGGAAGTCTTCCTGGCAAGCTTGCGGACTGTCAGGAGCGCGACCCGGCGCTGAGCGAGCTCTACATCGTGGAAGGCGAATCGGCGGGCGGTTCGGCCAAACAGGGGCGCGATCGGCGCTTCCAGGCCATCCTCCCCATCAAAGGAAAGATTCTCAACGTCGAGAAGGCCCGCTTCGACAAGATGCTCGGCAGCGACGAGATCAGGACCATGATCGCGGCGCTGGGGTGTGGCATTGGACCCGAGGATTTCGACCTGTCGAAGCTGCGGTACCACCGCATCATCATCATGACGGACGCCGACGTCGACGGCTCCCACATCCGCACGCTCCTGTTGACGTTCTTCTACAGACAGATGCGCCAGCTTGTGGACAACGGCTACGTCTACATCGCTCAGCCGCCGTTGTTCCGCGCCAAGCGGGGCAAAGGGGAGACCTACATCAAGGACGAGCGCGATCTGGAGGCCTACCTGGTGAAGCGTGCCGCGGAATCGCGGACGCTCAAGGTGCCATCACAGAAGCTCGAAATCTCTGGCGGCGACCTGGAGCGCCTGCTGCACAAGCTGATGACCTACCAGAAATACCGCCAGATGGTCGAACGCCGCGGGTACGCGCGCGACATCGTCGAGGTGATGCTCGACGTTGATGCGCGCGACAAGAACTTCTTTGGAAGCAAGGAATCGCTCGACAAGCTGGCGTCGAGGCTGACCACGCCTGCCCGAACGGTCTCTGTCGTGCCGGACGAAGAGCACAGCCTCTTCACGCTGTCGGTCGACGACCGCGCCAATGGATACCATCGGCATCAGTCCATCGGTCTCGAATTCGTGACGGCAGCCGAGTATCGAACGCTTCTGGCCGCCTACCGCGAGATCAAGATGCTGCAGCCTCCCATGAGCGTCGCGGTACTCGAGACGGCCGCGACCGATGCTGAGCCGGTCGAATCCGTGGACTCGTCCGAAAATGCGCCGCCGCCGGGCGCCGTCGCGTCTCCAGCAAAGACTCGTGGTAAGGAGCCCAAGGACACCGATATCAATTCTCTCGACGAGCTCGTCGAGTACTTTCTGAACGCTGGCAAGCGCGGCATTGCCATCAACCGGTATAAGGGACTTGGCGAAATGAACCCCGAGCAGCTCTGGGCGACGACCATGAATCCGGAAGTCAGGACTCTGCTGCAAGTTCGTGCCGAAGATCACACGGAAGCCGATCAGATGTTCACGACGCTGATGGGCGATCAGGTGGAACCGCGTCGCAAGTTCATCGAAGACAACGCGCTCGACGTCAAGAATCTTGATATCTGAAGTCTGCAGTTGGCGGTACGTAGGCCGGACCTTTAGGTCCGGCTGTCGTGGCGGGGCTGAAGCCCCGCCCTACGTACTAACCACTACTCGGAACACGCGATAGCTCCATCATGACCATTGCTGCCTCGAAGCTCCCAGTCAACATCGAAGATGAAATGAAGCGTTCGTACATGGATTACGCCATGAGCGTCATCATTGGACGAGCGTTGCCGGATGTGCGCGACGGTCTGAAACCGGCGCACCGCCGGGCACTGTACGGCATGAGGTTGATGGGACTCGGCTCGACGCGTTCTTACCGCAAGTGCGCCAAGATCGTTGGCGAGGTGATGGGCAACTTTCACCCGCACGGAGACCAGTCGATCTACGACACGCTCGTCCGTCTGGCGCAGGATTTCAACATGCGCTACCCGCTCGTCGACGGCCAGGGCAACTTCGGTTCCATCGACGGCGATCCCCCAGCGGCAATGCGGTACACCGAGGCGCGCCTCGAGGCCCTTTCCGACGACATGATGGCGGATCTCGACAAAGAGACCGTCGACTTCGTTCCCAACTATGACGAAACCACCGAAGAGCCGACCGTCCTGCCGGCGCCCTTTCCGAACCTGCTGGTGAACGGATCGGCCGGCATTGCGGTCGGGATGGCCACCAACATTCCGCCGCACAACCTCCGCGAGGTGATCGACGGCGTCGTGTGGTTGATTGACGAGCGGCAGAAGCGCCGCGCCAACAACACAGCCTTTACCGATCTCGAAAAACGCCAGGGCGTGATGCGGCTCATTCACGGTCCAGACTTCCCGACGGGCGGCTACATTATCGGCCGCTCGGGGATTTATGCGGCCTACGAACGCGGACGCGGCTCCATCCTCATGCGGGCCAAGGCCACGATCGAGACCGCCAAGAAGGGAGACAAGATTTCGATCGTCGTGACGGAAATCCCGTATCAGGTCAACAAGGCACGACTCATCGAGGATATCGCCGACCTGGTGCGCGAGAAGACGATCGAAGGCATCTCGGATATCCGGGACGAGTCAGACCGCGAGGGCATGCGGATCGTCATCGAGCTCCGGCGGGGCGAAGTGCCCGAAGTGATCCTGAACAACCTCTACAAGCACACGGCGCTGCAGCAAAGCTTCGGCGTCATCAACCTGGCGATTGTCGGCGGTCGTCCCAAGGTGCTCGGTTTGGTCGAGTTGCTCGAAAGTTTCGTCGATTTCCGCCGCGACGTCGTTCGTCGCCGCACCGAGTTCGAGCTGCGGAAGGCGGAGGCGCGATATCACATCCTCGAGGGCTTGAAGATTGCCCTGGACCAGCTGGATGCCGTCATCAAGCTGATTCGTGGCTCGAAGACCGTGCCCGAGGCGCGCGATGGCCTGATCACGCAGTTTGGCCTGACGCAGATTCAGGCCCAGGCGATCCTCGACATGCAGCTCCAGCGCCTCACCGGCCTCGAGCGGCAGAAGATCCTGGATGAGATGGCCGAACTCCTCAAAACGATCGAGCGCCTGCGTGCAATTCTGTCGAGCGACACACTGCTGATGCAGACGGTTGTCGATGAGCTGCGGGCCGTTCAGAAGCAGTACGGCGACGATCGCCGCACGCAGATCCTCGACGACACCGGCGAGTTCCGCGTCGAGGATTTGATCGCCGAAGAGGACATGACGATCACCGTCAGCAATACCGGGTACATCAAGCGAACGGCCATCACGACCTATCGCAACCAGCGGCGCGGTGGCAAAGGTCGCATCGGGATGCGCACGCGCGAAGAAGATTTCGTCAGCCATCTCTTCATCGCCTCCACGCATGCCTACATCATGATCTTCTCGGACAAGGGCCGCGCCTACTGGCTCAAGGTGCACGAGATTCCCGACGTTGGACCAGGCGGCAAAGGCAAAGCCATCGCGAACCTGGTGCTGATGGATCCGGACGAGAAGATCGCGGCGCTCCTGGCCGTCAAAGCGTTCGAGCCGGATAGGTTCATCGTCATGGGGACGCAGCGCGGCGTGGTGAAGAAGACTGAGCTTACGGCGTTCAGCAATCCCCGCGCCGGGGGCATTATCGCGATCGGTGTCGAAGAAGGGGATCGCGTGATGGCGGTGCGAATGACCGAGGGGCAGGGCGAAATCTTCATCGGAACGCGCGACGGCATGGCCATTCGGTTTCCCGAGAGCGACGTCCGGCCCATGGGGCGCGCCGCGTACGGTGTCCGGGGCATCGGCCTCCGAGACGATGACCAGGTCGTGGCCATGGAGGTCGTCCAGCCGATCGATCCGGCGCAGGGGGGCACGCCCGGAACACTCCTGACCGTCACCGAAAACGGCTATGGGAAGCGCACAGAAATCGAGGAATACCGCGTCCAGTCACGCGGCGGGCTCGGCATCATCAACATCCAGACCTCGGAGCGAAACGGCCGCGTCGTGGGCATCGCGCTTGTCTACGATGACGACGAACTGCTGTTGATCTCGCAACAGGGCAAGATTTTGCGGATGGCGGCCCACGACGTCCGGACCATTGGCCGCGCGACGCAGGGCGTTCGTCTTATCGATATCGATCCAGAGGACCGGGTGGTTTCAGTCGCGCGTCTGGCGGAAAAGGAAGAAGACGACAAAGGATCCGAGAGCTGAGATCCTGGGGTCGAGTTGATCCATAATGTGGCCGAAGTTTTCCCCCAAAAGGAGGACGGTATGTATCGGCCGAGGCTCTCGTCGCTGGCCGTGTTTGCTCTCCTCGCGCTCGCGGCACTGACGGTTGCATGTTCGTCGCCCCCCGAAGAAGCACTTCTGAGGCAGTTCTTTCGAGCGTCCCAGCTGCGCGATAACGGCACGCTGTCGAACTTTGCGGCGGCCTCGTTCGATCCTCGCAAAGACGGCGTCGTCACGAGCTTCGACATCGTGAGCGTGAGCGAAGAGCGAAAGACGCCGCTGGCGCTCCAGGAGCTCGCCAAAGCCCATGAGACCGCCCGTCAGGCGGACGATGAGTTCAACAAGAGAAAAAAGGCCTACCAGGACAGCAACCTGGACGCGATCGAGCGTGTGCTGAAGGCCGAGGCGGCCGGCCGGCCGCCAACGGGCAAGGATGCGGCAGTTCAGACAGCCTGGCGGAAGTGGCGTGACGAAGCGTTGATTTCCGCTAAGTCCGTGTCGGAGGCGCGCAACAAGCTGAATACCGACCGACCCATCGCCGAGCTGAGTCTGCAGCAGGGTGGGCAGGCCGTCGATGTCACGACGGGCGCCGGACAGATGGTGACGAAAGACGTGACGATCAATGCGGACGTTCGCGCTCCGAGCGGCGAGACTTCACAAAAGCAGATGGTGGTGACCCTGCAGCGGGCGGTGATGACCATCAAAGGCCAGGAGCGGACGGGCCGGTGGGTCATCACGAAGATCGCCTGACGCTTCTGGGGATTGGGGATTCGGGAGTAGTTTTCTACGCTGGTTCTAGCTTCGCGTATCGAGCCCGCAGGGTTTTCGATCCCACAGAGAAGCGCACGACGACCTTCAGATCGTCGCTCAACTCCTCGACGCTGATGACCGTCCCCACGCCAAACTGCGCGTGACGAACACGCGCGCCCACGCGAACGGGCATCAGGTGCGACTGATCTTCGTCCTCGTACTTGAATGCCGGTTCCTCTCGCGCAGAACCTTTGCGATCCCGCGGATACGGCGTCGCACGGAGACCTGAATAGCCGAACGAGCGCTGATATGAGCTGACCGCGGACGATTCGATCCGCTCGACGAGCTCGGCAGGCACCTCATCGACAAAGCGTGAGGGCTCGGATCCCTGATACTCGCCAAACACACGTCGTCTCGCTGCTCCGGTCAGAACGAGCCTCGCGCGCGCGCGTGTCATGCCCACGTAGCACAGGCGCCGTTCTTCATCCAGCTCCGCTTCATCGTCGCTGGCCCGCGAGTGGGGGAAGAGTCCTTCCTCGAGCCCGGCAATGACCACCACCGGAAACTCGAGCCCTTTGGCCGCGTGCATGGTCATGAGCCAGACGCGCGCATCCTTGGTGCCGGCTTCTTCGTCGACCTCGGAGAGCAGCGATAGACGATCGACGAAACCTGCCAACGACGGCTCGGGCTCCCGCGTTTCGTACTCGCGAGCGGCCGACACGAGCTCCATGAGGTTGTCGATGCGTCCCTGAGCTTCCTCGGTGTGCTCTTCGCGAAGGTCTCGCAGGTAACCCGTCTGGTCGAGAGTTTTGCCGAGGGCGATCGACACGGACTCGCGTTTGGCCATCTCCGTGAGCGTTGCCAGCAGGTCCTGAAACACTTTGAGCGAGGCCGCGGCACGCGCCGGCAGCAGGTGCTGATCGAGGGCTCGCTCGATTCGCGACCACAGAGACTGAGCGTCCGCATGAGTGCCCAACCCGGCCGCGAGGAGTGGCGCGGCAGACTCGACCGGCTCCGTCTGGACTCGCTCAACCGAATCCATCACGCCTTTACCAATGCCACGTGTCGGGACGTTGATCACGCGGCGCACACTCACATCGTCATGCGGGTTCAGGATGAGCCTCAAGTACGCCAGGGTGTCTTTGATTTCCTTGCGTTCGTAGAACCGGACACCGCCCACAATCCGGTAGGAAATGCCCTCGCGCATAAGAGCGTCTTCAATGACGCGCGATTGGGCGTTCGTGCGGTACAGCACGGCGGCCACGGATTCGAGATCGTCGCGAGTGGCGCCGCGCGCCACCCGCGTGATGAATGCTGCTTCGTCGAGGTCGTCGACGCCGCGGAAATAGGTGATCTTGCTGCCGCCCTGGCGATCGGTCCAGAGCCGCTTGGGCTTGCGGTTTCGGTTCTGACTGATGACGGCGGTGGCGGCGTCGAGGATCATCTGAGTCGAGCGGTAATTCTGTTCGAGCCTGACCACGGCAGCGTCGGAAAAGTCCTGCTCGAAGTCCATGATGTTCCGCAGGTCCGCCCCGCGCCATTTATAAATCGATTGATCCGGATCCCCCACCACGCACAGGTTGCGGTAGTGCTCCGAGAGCCGCCGAATGAGCAGGTATTGGGGCCGGTTCGTGTCCTGATACTCGTCCACCATGATGAACCGAAAACGCTCGGCGTAACGCGTCCGCACCGACGCGACGGTCTCGACGAGCTCGACGGTCTTGAGCAGAAGATCGTCGAAATCGAGCGCGTTGCTGGAGCTGAGGGCAGCCGTGTATCGCTGGTAGACCTGGATGAGCTGCTCGCCGCGGAGGCTTCCGGAAGAGCGCCAGGCTGAATCGCGCATGGCGTCGACTCCCTCCATGGTGTTTTTCGCGTGGCTGATTCGGCTGAGCGCGGCGCGCGGCTGCAGAATGCCGTCGTCGATCTGAAGATCCCGGAGGACCTGTTTCATCATCGAGAGCTGATCGGAGGAGTCGTAGATGACGAAGTCGCGTGTCAGACCAATCGCAGGCGCCTCGCGGCGGAGCAGACGTGCGCAGAGGGAATGGAACGTGGAGATCCAGAGACCGCTGCAGTCGCCTCCAAGCAGCGATTCCACGCGCGATCGCATCTCTTCGGCTGCTTTGTTCGTAAACGTGACCGCCAGCAGCTCGTCGGGACGGGCGTGCCCAGCCGCCAGCAGATGGGCAATCCGATGCACGATCACGCGAGTCTTACCCGAGCCGGCGCCCGCAAGGATCAGCAGCGGACCATTGACGTGCTCCGCGGCCTTGCGTTGTTCGGGATTCAGGGACTGAAGAAAATCCAATTGGCAACCGCCGACTGACAACTACTCTACCGTAACGCTCTTGGCCAGATTCCTCGGCTGATCGACATCGCAGCCCCGGCGCACGGCTACATGATAGGCAAGCAGCTGCAAAGGCAGGACCAACAGGATGGGTGTGAGCAGCGGCGCCGACTGGGGCACCGAAACCATGAAATCGGTCGCAGGCTCCAGCACACTCGAGAGCTTGTCGTGGCCTTCCGTCGTAAGGGCCACAATGGAGCCGCCCCGAGCCTTTGCTTCCTGAATATTCCCAAGCATCTTGTCGAACACGTCGTCTCGCGGTGCAATGGTGACGACCGGCACCTGCTCATCGATAAGAGCAATGGGCCCATGCTTCATCTCGCCCGCCGGGTAACCCTCGGCGTGGATGTACGAAATCTCCTTGAGCTTCAACGCACCCTCGAGGGCAATCGGGAAGTTTATCCCGCGCCCCAGGTACAGAAAGTCGGAACGCCCGTAAAGCCGACTGGCAATTTCTTCCATTTTCTGCGAGGTCTTCAGCGTCCGCTCGAGCAACTTTGGCAGCTCGAGCAGCGCTTGAATGTGGCCTCGTGCCGCCTCAGTCGAGACCGAGTTCCGGACCTGCGCCAGATAGAGCGCCAGCAACTGCAAGGCCACGAGCTGGGAGGTGAAGGCCTTGGTGGAGGCGACGCCAATTTCCGGTCCGGCGTGCGTGTAAATTGTGCCTTCGGCTTCGCGCGTGACCATGCTCCCGACGACATTGCAGATTGCCAAAGACCGGGCGCCACGGGTCTTCGCTTCAAGCAGCGCCCCACGCGTGTCGGCAGTCTCGCCCGACTGTGTGATCACCACGGTCAGCGTGTGGCGGTCGACAATGGGCTGGCGATAGCGGAACTCTGAGCCGTAATCCACCTCGACAGGCACACCCGTCAGTTGCTCGATGATGTACTTGCCGACGAGGCCCGCGTGCCAGGAAGTGCCACACGCGACGATGGCGATGCGATTGATGGACCTGAGATCGGCCTCGCTGATGTTGACCTCTTCGAGGAAGACCTTTCCCGTGTCCAGCGAGAGACGGCCCAGAATCGTCTCCTCTGCGGCGCGCGGCTGCTCGTGGATTTCCTTGAGCATGAAGTGCCGGTAGCCCGCCTTCTCGGCCATCACCGGATCCCACATCACCCGCTGGGTGGCCTTCGAAACCTCAGAGCCGGCAAAGTTGGTGAATTCCACGCCGTGCCGAGTGATGACGGCCATTTCCTCGTCGCCAAGGAACACGACATCGCGCGTGTGACTCAAAATGGCTGGAATGTCGGAAGCCACGAAGAACTCGTCCTGACCGAGCCCGACGATGATGGGGGGGCCGTTGCGAACCGCAACGATCTTTCCTGGATCGTCGGCCGAGATGACCACCAGCGCAAAAAGGCCGCGAAGCAGCAGTAGCGCGCGCCTGACCGCCACTTCCAGGCTCGCATCTTTCATTTCGCGTTCGATGAGATGAGCGACGATCTCGGTATCCGTTTCCGTGACGAACCGATGGCCCTCCCGTTGAAGCTCGCGCTTCAAATCGAGGTAGTTCTCGATGATGCCGTTGTGCACGACCACGATCTGCCCGCTGCAGTCGCGGTGCGGATGCGCGTTCTCTTCTGTAGGACGACCGTGCGTGGCCCATCGGGTATGGCCGACACCGTAGTCGCCGGCAATCGGCTGGGCATCGATCGCGTCCGCAAGACGAGACAGCTTGCCGGCCGCCCGACGCAGCTCGACGCGGCCGTTGTGTACCACGGCAACGCCCGCCGAATCGTAACCGCGGTACTCGAGGCGCCGGAGCCCCTCGATGAGCACGGGCACGACCGGCTTGGACCCGATGTAACCAATGATGCCGCACATAATCTGATCCTCGTCCCCTGAGCCTTGAGTCCTAAGCCTTGTTTTTCTTCCGCTCTACCCAGCCTTCGATGTTCCGTTGCTTGCCAGCGCTCACCGCCAGCGAGCCGGCCGGCACGTTCTCGCGCACGGTTGTGCCGGTGCCGACGTACGACCCTGAGCCAATCGTGACAGGCGCCACGAGCTGCGTGTCGCTCCCGATGAATGCCCCATCTTCAATGACGGTCTGATGCTTCTGTTTGCCGTCGTAGTTACATGTAATCGTCCCGGCGCCCACATTGACATTGGTTCCGATCGTCGCATCGCCGAGATACGCGAGATGGTTGGCTTTGGAACCCGTTCCGAGAACCGTTTGTTTCAGCTCGACAAAGTTTCCTACTCGCGCGTCCTCGCGAATGTCTGTTCCCGTTCGCAAGTGCGCAAACGGACCAAGAGTTGCGCCGGCCGCGACACGCGACTCCTGGATCACGCAGAAGTTCTTGATCGTCACACGATCTTCGAGCGTTGAATCAACGATTCGCACGCCCGAGTGAATTTCACAGGCGCCGCCGATTCTCGTCTGACCTTCGAGATGCACGCCCGGGTGAATCACTGTGTCGGGACCGACCTGCACGTCGGGGTCGATATATGTCGTCGCCGGATCTTCAATCGTGACCCCGGCAGCCATCAACTCTTCGTTCTTCGTTTGTCTCACGATGCGGCTTACCTCTGCCAGCTCGGTGCGGCTGTTGATGCCGCGCACCTCGTCGGCGTGTTCGAGCGTCACCGTTTCCACGACCCGCCGCTGGCGGCGGTAGGTCCGGATCAGATCCGGAAGATAGTACTCTCCCTGAGCGTTTTCCGTTCCGAGCCCCCGTAATGCTGTGAACAACCCCTTGAGCTCGAAGGCATAGATGCCGCTGTTGATCTCTTTGATGAGCCGTTCTGTCGGCGACGCGTCTCGTTCCTCGACAATGCGAGCAATCTTGCCGTTCGTTCGAACGATCCGGCCGTATCCGTACGGCCGGTCAACGAGGGCCGTGAGCACCGTCGCGGCGGCACCGGCGTCGCGATGCGTGTGCGCGATGCGAAGCAGCGTGTCCGAGCGGAGTAGAGGAACATCGCCCGACAAGAGCACCACCGACCCTGACACCGACTCGAGAACGGGCGCCGTCTGTAACAACGCATGGCCCGTTCCGAGTTGGGGTTCCTGAACGACCACACGAATCTCTGGCCGACCACGAAGCGCGTCCCCGACAGATTCGGCCATATGACCCACAACGACGGCGACACTTCGCGGCGAGAGGCCAATTGACGCGCGAATCACGAATTCGAGCATGGGCCGGCCGGCTACGCGATGAAGCACCTTGGGGATCGCGGATTTCATTCGCGTTCCCTTACCGGCCGCGAGAATGACAACGTGGAGATCAGACATCGAGAAACGAAGGGGAAGACCCCTTGGTCGTCCGCCCTTGCGTGTTGTATCGGGTGTTACCGCCGCGTGCGCGCAGGGCCGCGGCGTCTCTCTTGTCTGGGAGCACTAAAAGCGGCGTCAAGAATGTGACGAAGACCCTCGTCGTGACGAAGCGGTTCGAGGTCCGGGTCCTGCCGAGCAAGGCCACGATTCTCCGGATTGAGCTCGATTGCTCGGAGGAGGCTCGGGACCGCCTCCGGTAACTCGCCGCGGAGCGTAAGCACCACGGCTCGCATGTAGTGTGCGTGATCGTTGAAAGGCTCGTCCTTGACCACGTCCCCAATGTGTCCGAGCGCCTGCGCGTATTCGCCCGCATTGAGCGCAAGCGTGGCGGCGTAAAGCCTTTCCTGCACGCTACTTGGGGCTGCCTGCCGCTGCGGGCCATTCTGGCGGTCGCAGATATTGAGATAGAGCTGGACGCGCTCGTGCAGCTCCTTCTCGTCGGGATAGTTTGCCAGCACCGAACGGAGAATGTCGGCCGCCTGGCCAAACTCGTGAGCCTGAAGTGCTTGGAGCCCTTTTTCGTACAGGGCAACTGCCTCAATGTAGGTCGTGCGGACGACAGGCGGTGCAGGCTGGACCGGTGCTGGACTCGGCTGTCGCGATGCCTGCCGGAGGGAGCCTGGGGCGGGTTCGCGCCGACGGGCCGGCATTTTCCGCGTTTTCGGGAGGGCCGGGCGGGGCCGGACCCGCCGCTGCTTCGCCATGAGGCCTCTAGATTCCCGGTTTCTGATTGCGACGAGTGGGCTAAGGTAACAGACTCGCGCGGCATGGGTCAAGTTCCCGACACCATACGCCGTTTCTTCGCTCGTTCGAGAGCTGCGTAGACCGTTCGCAACGGGAGCCGGAAATGCTCCGCGGCGCGACGAATCCTGTCTCGTTTGGTCGAAAGACCAATTTCTGGCAACTCTCTAAGGTAGTCCGCAATTAGTTGATCTGATGGAGTTTCCTGACTCAAATCCTGCTGGTTACCGGGAGGAACAACGATCACATACTCGCCCCGTGGCGCCCAACGGAGACTTCAAGACGGCCGATATCGGTCTTATGACCAATTCTTCGTGTAGTTTTGTGAGCTCGCGGGCCACCATTATAGGTCTATCAACCAAATACTGGTGTAACTCTTCAAGCGTTTGCTGAAGTCGGTGGGGTGACTCGAAAAAAATGACGGTTCGATTCTCTCGAGCCAACTGCGCAGCCCATTCACGTCGTGCCAGGGACTTCCGCGGCGGAAATCCCAGAAAAAGGAAAGAGTCGGTGGGGAAACCAGAACTGACGAGCGCGGCAAGAACCGCGCTCGGGCCCGGCACGGGCACGACCGGGATACCGGCTGACCTCGCGGCACCGACCAGGCGATACCCGGGGTCCGAAATGCCCGGCGTGCCTGAGTCGGACACGAGAGCGATGGTTTCGCCCGCCTTCAGCCGTTTCAGCAGCGTGGGGGTTTTTTCCTTCTCATTGTGCTCGTGAAAGCTCGTGGTTGGAGTCCGGATGTCGTACCGATCGAGCAGGACGGCAGTATGACGCGTGTCTTCCGCCGCAATCAGGTCCACTTCCTTCAGGATCCGCAGCGCGCGAAGCGTAATGTCTTCGAGATTTCCAATCGGGGTGGAAACGATGTAGAGCGCGGGCGGCATGCCAAGACCCGGGAGCCAAGTTATTGTACATTCCCCAAACGCACAAGGTTTAGCGTGGGTTCACTTGGTTTCGCCCGGTTTTTACAGGCGAAATCGTGTGGACGGCGTGCGGTCGCGTTGACAATGCTGCGTTCGGTGTAGGACGAACCAGACACAGGACGAACGCTCCCGTGTCTGTCCAGGTGCGAGATATGGGGTTGTACTGAATGTGGATTCGAGTACCGATAATCGGGTTCCGCAGCGAGGCATGGCCCGAGGGTCAGATGCCCAAAACCCTCGTTCTCAGGCGGTCCTTAGATTTCGGTCAAGAACGGTCAAGAACCGTAAGTTTATGACGCGCCAGAGGTAATGTACCATTGGGGCGCGCGCGATCGTTTCCTTCGAATGGCTCCGGGCCCAACCGTATGCGATCATCCGAACCGTTTCCGCACTTTGTCGATGACTATCTCGGGTACTTGTACGAGACGCATCCCACCAGCGCTACGCTCGATGGGGTGCACATGCATGACGATCTGCTCGAAGACTTCAGCCGCAGCGCCATCGAAGCGCAGGCGCGAACGCTGGCCGGGTTTCTCAGGCGCCTCGAGGAAATTGATCCCGCCGGCCTGACGCCGACCGAAAAAGCTGAACGGCCCATGATGGCCGACAACATCCGAGGGCGGATGTTCGAGCTGGAAGAGACGCGGACCTGGGAGAACAACCCGCAGGTCTATGCGGACACCCTGGCGTCCAGCCTTGCGGGCCAGGCCATCTTTACTTACGCGCCTGCAACCGAGCGCGCGCGTCGCGTGTTGTCCAAACTTCGCCAGGCACCAAGGCTGGTCCAGGCCGCCCGTGACAACATCAAGGATCCGCCCGGCATTTTCGTCAAGGTTGGTCTCGAGACGTTTCGCGGCGCGCTGAAGTTCATCGAGTCGGATTTGCCGAAGGCGTTCTCGTCAATTGATGATCTGCATCTGCTCGGTGACCTGGCGGACGCCTCGACCGAAGCGGGGCAGGCGATTGGCAGCTACATCGAGTACCTCGAACGCGATCTGGCGCCGCGGGCCCGAGGCTCGTTCCGGCTCGGCCGCAAAGTGTTCGAGCGAAAACTCAGGTTGGACGAAGGGGTGTCGCTCGACTCCGACAAGCTGCTGGCCATTGCGATGCGCGAGCTGAAGAGCACCCAGGAGGAGTTCAAGCGCGTCGCGGGACGACTGAATGGCGGCGATCCCATCGAGGCATGGCGAAAGGCGAAAGCACAACATCCGGCGCCTGGCGAGCTGGTCCCGACGGCGCAGGCGCAACTCGACGATCTGATGACGTTTCTGGATCGCCATGCCGTCATCAGCCGGCCTGCCGCCGAACCGGTCATCGTCGCCCGGACGCCCGATTTCTATCGGTGGTCGTTTGCCAGTATGTGGACACCCGGCCCCTTCGAAGGGAAGCCGACGCAGGCGTACTACTACCTGACAGACATCGATCCGTCGTGGTCGGCCGAGCGGCAGGAGGAACACCTTCGCGACTTCAACTACCCAACGCTCTGGGCCATCTCAATCCACGAGGTTTACCCGGGACATTTCCTGCACTATCAGCACTTGCGGCAGGTGGAGTCCAAGGCTCGCAAGTCGATCCTTTTCTCGCCGGCGTCGTTCGTCGAGGGATGGGCCCACTACTGCGAGCAGATGATGCTCGAAGCCGGATTCCGGCGCGAGGATCAGACGCTTCGCCTCGGGCAGCTTGCCGAGGCGCTGATTCGTCTCGCACGATTTGTCGTTGCCATCCGCTTGCATGCCGAAGACATGTCGGTGGAGCAAGGCGTGCGGATCTTCCGGGATGAGAGCTTCATGGAAGAGGGCGGCGCGCGGCGCGAGGCAGAACGCGGCACGTTCGATCCGACCTACCTGGTCTACTCTGTCGGAAAGCTCATGCTTTTGAAGCTGCGCCGCGACTATCAGGAGCAGATGGGCAAGAAGTTTTCTCTTCGCGAGTTCCATGACGCGCTGCTACGCAACGGCACGGCGACCTTCCCGGTTCATCGGCGATTGATGCTGGGCGAGCATCAGGTGGACGACTTGATTGACTATTGCGCACGCTTTAGCGTGCCGACGCGTTTGACTGAGCAAGAAGAGATCAGGTATCGTGGGGGGTTGAATAGACGAGGCTCATGCCCCTATACGAGTATGAATGCGACGCCTGCGGTCAGCGCTTCGAGCAAATTCAAAGTTTCTCGGATCCACCGGTAGAGAAGTGCCCCACGTGTGGCGGGCCGGTCCGAAAGCTAATGTCAAACCCGGCCTTTCAGTTCAAAGGATCCGGATGGTACATAACGGATTACGCGCGGAAGGGACAGAACGCGGACACGGGTGACAAGAGTACGGACAAGAGCCCTGAAACGAAAGACAAGAGTGCGGAGAGCGGGGCCAAGTCCGCAGGTTCGACCGATCGCGACAAAAGCTCTCCTACCTCGGAAAGTCCTTCTTCATCCAGCCCGGCGACCACGTCGAAGGGCTCCTCATCGTCGGATTCTTAATCCTTCTTAATCCCACACCGTTGCCCTCTTTCGCCACCGCGGCGGAAGAGGGCCCCGCATTTATTGATCCGCATGGGGCCCCCACCCCCATGCGCTGCCGTCGTCCTTCGACTGCGCTCAGGACGACCCTGAGCCCGTCGAAGGGTAGCGTGCGCCGAGATCGATGGATTGCAAATACTGCGAGAAGGCGTCGGCCAAATCTGGCCGACGAAGGGCGAAGTGGACGACCGCACGCAGGTATCCGAGTTTGTTCCCTGTGTCGTGGCGAATGCCCTTGACCTCGCAGGTGTAGATGGGCCGGTCGCGGAGCAGGCGCCGAAGACCATTCGTCAGCTGGATCTCCCCAGTCCGGTCGCTGGCGGTCGCCTGCAGCGCGGGAAAGACGTCGGGTGTGAGAATGTAGCGGCCGATGATGGCCAGATTCGATGGGGCCTCGGCCTGAGGCGGCTTCTCGACGAGATCTTTGACGCGGCACACACCCTCCGGAAGCCCGTCTACCTCGTCAATGGCAACCACGCCATAGCTCGAAACCTGTTCCATCGGGACGCGCTCGACCGCGAGCACTGGACCGTCCACCTGTTCGAACACGTCAATCATCTGTCGTAGTGCCGGCGGGTCTGCGTCGATGACATCGTCGGCCAGAATGACGGCAAACGGCTCGTTGCCAACCAGCTCGCGCGTCACCAGCACTGCATGGCCCAGACCAAGCGGCTCGCCTTGTCTGACGTACGCAAAATTAATGAGGTTGGAGATCTTTCGAATCTGGTCCAGCAGGTCGAGCTTGCCGCGGCTTTCGAGGAACGTTTCGAGCTCGATGGCGACGTCGAAGTGGTCCTCGATGGCGTTCTTGCCACGCCCTGTGACGAGAATGATGTTGTGGACGCCCGATCGCACCGCCTCTTCGACCCCGTACTGAATGATGGGTTTGTCGACGAGCGGCAGCATTTCTTTCGGCTGCGCTTTGGTTGCAGGCAGAAATCGGGTCCCGAGGCCGGCCGCCGGAAAAACAGCCTTTCGAACAGATGCCACGCGTGTCCCCTGGAATCGAGGCCACTCCCGGGGGCTGGGGAGGCCTCTGAAGTTGAGCAAGGATATATGATTTCCGGTCATGCTGGATCCGAACTTCGTCCGTGAGCATCCCGAGGAGGTCCGCGCCGGCCTTCGAAATCGCGGACTAGACGCCGACAAGGAACTCGAAGCGCTGGCCGTCCTGGAGGCCCGGCGACGACGGCTGATCCCGGAAACTGAGGGGTTGAAACGGGATCAGAACACGGCCGGTGATGAGGTCGCTCGCGCGAAGCGACAGGGGAAAGACGCCTCCCCCATCTTCGAGGCCAACCGTGCGCGTGCGCAGAAGATCAAACAGCTCTCGATCGAGCTCGACCAGGTTGAGGCGCAGCGCGCACAGCTCCTATTGACGCTGCCGAACCTGCCGCATGCGAGCGTGCCGGTGGGGAAGACCTCAGCCGACAACGTCGAGGTGCGCCGGCACGGCACGCCGCGTACGTTCGACTTCGAACCCCAGGCGCACTGGGATCTGGGTCCGGCTCTGGGTGTCATCGATTTCGAGAGGGCCACGAAGATTTCCGGAGCGCGCTTCGCGGTGCTGATGGGTGGCGGCGCGCGGTTGGCGAGGGCGTTGATTGAATTCATGCTCGACCTGCATACGCGTGAACATGGATATGTCGAGGTCGAACCGCCGTTCATGGTGAATGCGGCCTCGCTTACCGGCACGGGCAACCTTCCCAAGTTCGAGGCGGACCTGTTCAAGATTGCCGGCGAGTGGGATCTCTATCTGGTTCCAACTGCCGAGGTGCCGCTCACGAACCTCCATCGCGGCGAGATCCTCGAGGCTGGTCGGCTGCCGATTCTTTACACGGCATACACGCCCTGCTTCAGGAGTGAGGCCGGTTCACACGGCGCCGACGTGCGAGGCCTCATCCGTCAGCACCAGTTCGACAAAGTCGAGCTCGTCAAGCTCACAACCCCCGAGACATCATACGACGAGCTGGAAAAGCTGACGTTCAATGCCGAAGAGGTGCTGAAGCGATTGGACTTGCCCTACCGCACAATCCTGCTGTGTACGGGCGACATGGGGTTTGCGTCGGCAAAGACCTACGATATCGAGGTCTGGCTGCCGAGCCAACAGACCTATCGCGAGATTTCATCGTGCAGCAATACGGAAGCCTTTCAGGCGCGACGCGCCAGCATCAAGTTCCGGACGGCCGGCACCGGCAAGGCCGAATTCGTTCACACGCTCAATGGGTCGGGCCTGGCTGTCGGCCGCACGCTGATTGCGATTCTCGAAAACTATCAGCAGCGCGATGGATCGGTCGTCATCCCGGAGGCGCTGCGGCCTTACACCCGGGGACTGGATGTGATTGAGCGTCCGTAAAAGTCGAGAAGCTGTTGAAACCACGACCGTGGTACGCTGAAAGGATGTCAGCCCCGCAGAGTTCGCTGCCAATCAGTCTTCCCCGACGCCGTTGGATCACAGTCGGATTGCTGCTTGGGATGAGCCTTGGTGCCCTCGAGGCCACGGTGGTCAGCACTGCCATGCCGACCGTGATTGCCACGCTGGGCGGACTGGCGCATTACAGCTGGGTGTTTTCGGCCTACCTGCTCACGTCCACCGCGTCGGTGCCCATCTGGGGACGGCTTTCCGACTTATACGGCAGACGCCGGATGTACTTGATTGGCGTGGCTGTGTTTCTGGTCGGCTCGATCATGTCGGGTGCGGCCACGAACATGACGGGGTTGATTGTCGCGCGCGCGCTCCAGGGGCTGGGCGCTGGCGCCATCATCCCGCTCAGCATGACGATCATCGGCGAGTTGTACGCGCTCGCCGAGCGCGCCAGAACCCAGGCGCTCTTCAGCGGCGTGTGGGGTGTGGCGTCCATTGCCGGCCCGCTCGTCGGCGGGTACATCACTGACGCGATTTCGTGGCGGTGGGTTTTTTATCTCAACGTGCCATTCAGCCTGGTCTGCCTGGGTGTGATCGCGCTCGCCTACCCGGCATCGCGCGGTGTGAAGCCCGTTCGCGTGGACTGGCCCGGTGCGACCCTGTTGTTTGTTGGTGTGAGCACACTGCTCCTTGCTCTCGGAAACGACACGGGCCCGACGATGGTGTGGGGCGTCCTGACGGTTGTGCTGCTCGTCTGGTTCGTCATGGTCGAGCGACGGGCGGCTGAGCCAATCCTCCCGATTGATCTGATTCGCCACCCGGTGATGGCGCGTTCGCTCGTGGTCGTGTTTCTGGTTGGATTCGCGCTCTTTGGCGCGATTGCGTTCATTCCGCTCTACGTTCAGATCGTCATGGCTGGAAGCGCGACGCAGGCGGGACAGGTGCTGACGCCGCTGTTCCTGGGATGGGTCCTCATGTCGGTGATCAGCGCCCGTGCGACGGTGCGACTGGGATACCGGGTCGTGGCCATTACGGGCGGCGTGCTCATGACGGTCGGCTTTGGAGGCCTGCTGGTGCTCGGCCCGGAGTCGGAGCGATGGGTGCTCTTCACCTCGTGCTTCATCACTGGCGCCGGCATGGGTCTCCAGATGCTGTCGTTGCTGCTGGCCGTCCAGCACGGTGTCGATCGATCGCGGCTGGGCATTGCCACCTCGCTCAATCAGTTTTCGCGCAGCGTCGGAGCCGCGGTCGGTGTGTCTGTCATGGGGGCGTTGCTGGCCCGCGGCGTGGCGGGTCTGGCACTTCCTGGCGGTCGCGATGGCGTTGCGGCTTCGAGTGCTCTGCTCTTGTCCACTGCCGCACGCGCTCAGTTTGCGGCCGCGCTGCACAACGTGTTTGTCGCTGGCGCAGTGGTCTGCGCCCTGGGGCTCATTGCCGCGCTCTTTCTTCCCCACGTGGATTTTTCGCACGGAGTCCAGGCAGCGGCAGGCGAGCGCTTGATTGCGGCAGAAATGACCAATCTCGAACCGGAAGACGAACCCGTCACGGTGCCCGAGTAAGTCAATAGGCTCAGCACGGTGTAGCGCGGACGCTTTAGCGTCCGCGTGAGTTTAGATAGCCGGCGGGCGGATCATGCTTCGCCACAGTGGGCGCGCCAGTCCATCTGCATCTTCGACAAATTGAATCAAGCCCGGCGCATGGAGTTTGGCAATCCAGATAACCTGTCCCACGTGATGTGAGAAGTGCTGGACAACGCTGAGCACTGCCTCGAACACCGTGACGTCCCTGCCCTGGATGATGCGCCGTTCCAGCAGGTTGTCGGGTGTCAGCGTGCTCAGAACCCGATCGATTTCCACCAGCGTGCGCTCGAGCTCGGTCATGAGCTCTCCGGCAGACGCACCACCCTGGGCCGCAAATTCCGCGGCGCGATTCCGTGTGTCGGGTACGCCGCCCACGCCGCTGACGATCCACTGTTGGCTGCTGCCGATCAGATGAAGCAGCAGGTTGCCGACACTGTTTGACGAGGGGTTCGGACGCTGCCAGAACGTCTCAGGCGGGAGCGCCTCGACCGCGCACCGAAGCTTCGTGCGGTACTCCGTAGCCAGATAGTCGCGCGCGCGTTCGAGAAACAGTGAGCCGAGGGCGTTCGAATCCATGTCAGGCCCATGCGCCGGGAGGCAGGTAGTGGAATCGGATCAAGTAGACGTTCTGGCCGCGGCCGTGCTTGGCAATCTGGAGGAGATCCTTCACATTTGTGAAACCCGATTCGCGCGCCAGATCGTGAGTAATGTCCCTCAGTCGAATGGGCACAATCGAATCCACGACGATTTGCCCATCGTCCATACTGTAGTGCCCACCGACTTTGACGTGGGGTCGCGTCCAGATGCGGACGGTGCATCGGATCCGACCGCGCCGTATGCCTTCGCGCAGCCGTTTGGTGAACACCATGTCTTATGGAGTTTTTGGGGTGACTCTCGTGCTCTGGGTTGACACGCACTGCCACCGCCCGTCGCGCATGACCCACACGTCGGTGTAGCGCAGATTCAGTTCAGCTCGCTGCCCTTGCCGGATGCCCACAATACGCAGCGTAAACCAGACCACAGCCGTGTCGCGGTAAACCTTCACCGTAAAGTCGTCCTGAACAGCGGACTCCACCTGTTGATTGAATTCGGCTGCCAGCGCGAGCTCGCGCGCCTTATCGCCCCGGCTGCCGTCTTCGTACGTGGCAATGAACTCGTCGGCCAGGATGGTCTGAATGAACGCGATGTCCTTTTGATAGAACGCTTCGTTCCAGCTCCGCTCGAGCTTGATGAGGATCTGTTGATCTGATTCGACCGGCGCCCCCTGGGAAGCAGACGTGGTCACCACCCAGGTGGCTGCGAGCACCAACGAGAGCCAGTCACGCCGTCTCATCCGGAACGTCCTTTCTGTTACTTCCGTGCGAATCGGTAATCGCCTGAGACGTGTTTCACAAAGAGTCCCCCGGAACCGTCGTCGACGAACTCGACCCCGAGGCCGTACAAACCCGCAAAAAGCGTGTCTGATTTCGCGATCAGGGGCACCTTTCCCCGACCGCTCATGTCGGCGAACAGACGTCCCTCCGCAAACGTGATCTCCACGATTCGCGGGGCCGTTCTCCAAAACGGTGGGCGCTCTTCGTAGGTCCCCACATACTTCGCGAGCTTTTCTGATGCGACCTGGACCTCGCCCTTCCGCTCATCCGAAGCCTTGCCAATCCAGCGTTCGAGGTTGTGGCTGCTCTCGTTGCAGACCCATTCAATCATTTCGGTATCGGCCGCCAACTGCGCACGGACGGCCACCGTCCATGGCCTTGCGTACGCCGCGGGGTCCGACAACGTGACCTCGATCTCGAGGCTCCCGAAATTGCGGCGGCGGTAGCGCTCGGTCATGCGCAACGCTTCGGTGTGCGGATGACCGTCGTGATCGAGCCAGGTGCGATCGTTGAATCCGAAACTCTCGACGACCAGCGTGTCCCCGTCCCAACGACCAACCGAGTACCCCATCCATGTCGGGTTGGGAGCGGGTTCCAATGCGCGGCCGTCGAGGAAGATCTGACGGTAGGTGAGATCGGGGTTGAGAATGATGATGAGCCCCGGGGTCTGGACGATCTTCATCATCTCTGAGCCGGTGCTGTCGGCGGAGGTGGCATAGCTCGGCCCCAGCGGCACACACTGGACGTTCATGTATTCCTTGCCAAGATCTTCCCTGCGCTCGTCGACCAGGGTTCGCGCCCACGGCTGAATCTCTTCGGGCTTCAGGTCCGCCGCAATGTTGCGGGAATACTTGGGAGAAATCTTGTTCCACAAACCCGACAGGTCGGGCTTGCCGTCGGGCGTGCGCGGCGTCGGAGCGGCGAGATTCGGCTTGCCATCGCGGGTCCGCGGGATTCCGACCGTCGGTTGATTCAACCATTGAGCCGCGAGGGGCGCGGTCAACGCGACCGTGACGACCGCGATGAGAGAGACTTTCATGATGGCAACTCCTTGGAGACGCCAACGGCCATAGAGGGGAAGACCCGCTCGGGAATTATGTGACGAATTGCCGTTCGGGTCACGCCCGCTTCATCGACATCGACGACTGCACGAGAGGGTGAAGTTTCGCTTTTTATCAGTGTGTCAGACCCGTCTTTCGATTGCACTACCTCCAATCGTCTATGAGATAGACACCGGCCCGGCTGTATCCAGCCTCGTTCGGGCGGTGCATAGTCACGCCTTGAAGGTCTGTGCGGAAGTTCCGCTTCAGCATCACGCGGTAAGCTTCGTGTCGAGCCGCATTCATGCCGGCAGCCAGCCGGAGACAGCCTGCTTCAGAGGCCATCTCCTCACAGGCCCCAAGCAGGCGGTCGAAATGCTGCCCCGCGGCCAGGCCTGGGTGCGCTGCTCCGAACTTCACGTAGCACGTCCCGCTCCCGGCTTCCGTGCGCGGCCCGAAATGACAGACCGCCCACCCAACCAGTTCTGCCTCCCTCCATAACAACACCGTCTCGCCCAGCTTTTGTGTAGCCACGGCTTTGATCTCGCTGCTCACATCCAGGCCCTCGTAGATTTCATCTGTCAGCGCACGGCAGGTCCTTAGGGTGGACTCTCGCTCGCCTTCTTGAACGTCAGAAAACCTCGTCCAGTCTGACATCCGCCTATCTGACGCCTGCCTTGCCGGTTCCACTGGCTTGGACATAATCGCGGTGAGAAACCGCGGCCAGAACCCGAACGTTTGGTAAAGGCCGACGTGCTTTTGGCTGTGGGCGAAAGTGAAGAGCCCGGCGTGCGCCGTCCTCCACCTGCCGAAGCACTCCATGACCGGCTTCATGAGGCGCTTGCCCACTCCCTGATCCCAGAGGTCAGGGCGAATCGTCAACGGGCCAAAGAAGCCAACGCTGCCCCAGTTTGTGGCGAAGTTCGAGCCAACGAGTTCGCCGTCGATCTCAGCACCAAAGGCAGCATCAGGATCGGCACGCCAGCGGCTCCATACGAGCGCCGCGTCGCCCATGAACGAGGTCGGCTCGGGGAGACCGAGGAAGGTGCCGAAGGCCAGTCGCATGATGTAGTCCGCGGCAGGCAGATGGTCTTCTCGGAGCGGGCCAACTGTGATGTCCAACTTTGCTGCCATTGGCTGTTCCGGTTGGATTTCCATGCTTATCTCCTCCTTGGGAAATTCAGGGGGATCGTCTTGAACGATCCGTGGAGCCGCAAACGCGAAAAAAGTCGGCAGAGCGTTGATAGTCTCGGCCGTCGGCAGGATCATGTGAGCCCAATCGCCTGAATGGGAAAACACGCAGTAAACTCTAACTGTACTATTCGTGAAGGTGGCGATCGGAGGGATGGCCGAGTGGTCGATGGCGGTGGTCTTGAAAACCACTGTACGGGAAACCGTACCGGGGGTTCGAATCCCTCTCCCTCCGCCAACCTTCGCTCACGCTTGCCAAATCATCGAAACGAGATGTACGTAAATTGTTCGAGCATGGCCTCTTCTGACGGAGGGTGCAGGATGGACTGTTCGGCAAACTCGAGCGCTTGCGGATAACGCGTTTCGCGAACCCGCGCAGCGGCCTTAGCGAGATCGTAGGAGGTGTGGCGAAGCTGAACGTCGTCTCCCAGCAACAACCAATCGGCGCCGGCTGGCCCGAACGGCGCGCCAACACTGCCGGCATTCACAACCCGAACACTTCCAATCTTCCGGTCGAATTGCATGTGCGTGTGGCCGCACACCACGAGCGACACGTTGAGGTTCCGAAAGACTGGCAGCAGCGCCGCTTCGGGGGTCAACCGGGTAAAGGCATCAGTCTCGCTTTCGGGTGTGCCGTGGCAGAACAACACGTCACCGATTTCCGCGATCTCGAGGCGGAGGGTCTTGGGCCAGCTTCGCAGCACCAAATCGTAGTCGGGATGGACCTGCCGTGCGGTCCAGCGCACGACCTCTCGAAACGGTTCCGGGAGTGGCCCTCCCCCCGTCGTCCCCCAATAGGTGACGGCGTCTGGATGCGCGGCCTCGATTTGTGCGAGCACCGCAAGCTCGCCATTGCCGTGGATGAACTGCACCGGGATATCGAGCTCCAACAGGCGCGCCAGCGTTTCACGGGGCATTGGCCCGGGAATCACATCGCCCCCAACCACCATTCGGTCGACTTTCGCAGCACGGACCTCTTCCAGGACCGCGTCGAGGGCGGGGAGGTTCGCGTGGATGTCGCAAAGGACGGCCACTCGATTACGCATTGGCCAAAACGGAAAACGGATTACGGAAAACTGCTCTAGACCGCGTCGGAACTGGAGGTGAAGTCGAAATCGCGCACGCGTAATGCCGGCATCATCCTGCCTGGGGCCGTCGGCTCGGGCCTGCTGAGGTCTTCGAGCCGGTTCAGCATCAGCAGCGGGCTCTCGTTCCAACGAAAATTCTTCAGCGCACGAGTAATCCGGCCGTTCTCGATCAGGAACGTGCCGTCGCGCGTCAGTCCGGTCTGAAGCACCGTGCGCGGATCGAGTGAACGGATGTACCACAAACGGGTCAGCAGGATCCCGCGCTTGCAACCGGCGATCACTTCTTCAACGGTCTTCGTCCCGCCGGTCAGCGCGAGCCCTCCGATGAGCGCCGTGCCTCCACCGGTCGGGCGGGCGTTCTGCTTTTCGGCCCAGAAGCGGCTGTAGGCGAGATTTTTCAGAATACCTTTTTCGATCCAGACGACGCGGTCTACTGGCTGCCCCTGGTTGTCGAACGGTCGTCCCAGCAGAGATCGGTCGGCGGGGTCCGTGTACATCGTCACACGTTCATCCACGACCTTCTCGCCGATCCGTGTGCCGCCACCAGCCTTCGAGAACGGGCTGCGGCCTTCATCGGCCGTCCGGGCATCAAAAGCCCCTGCGAGGAGCGGAATCAGCTCGTCCACGGCCTGAGGCTCGAGGACCGTCGTGTACTTTCCCGGTTCGATCGCCTCCGGATTCCGACTGGCAACCGCCTTCTGTGCAGCGATACGGCCCATGGCTTCCGTATCGACACTGCCCCAGTCGCGGGCGCCAATGTTCGCCCAGCCACTACCGGTTCCGTCCGGTGTCCGTGCGGTCATCGAAAAACTCGTGTCGGTGGTCCGGTGATACGCGAACAACCCGCGGCTCGTGGCCACGGCTATCGTCTGGGCGTTCGCTTCAAGGAACCCCGCCGTGAAGATGGTTCCTGCCGACTTGCCTGCGCCAAGGGCGGCATCGACGGCGCGCGTGACGGCCGCCGCGCGCGTTTCGGGATCCAGATTTGCCGAGCGCTCGACAAACGCGTCAACCGTGGCGTACATCTGTGGTCCGAGCTCCGGCATCAGCTCGGGATCCTCTGGCGAGACCCGCGCGAGCGCCATAGCAAGATCGAGCGTCCGCTTCAGTGATGCATCATCGAGCGTGTTGGTCGTTGATGAAGCGCGCCGTCGGCCGATCGTGACCGTGACGGTCAGCGTCGTGTTCACAAACGCCCCGGACGTCGTGATGCTCGCGTCCGCAAACCGCGTGTTGCCGCTCCACGCGCTGACGATATTGACCCTCGTCTGATCGGCCGTGCTCATTTTGAGCACGCGTTCGGCAAGTGCCTGAGCCTGCGCGCGTGTCAGCAGCGAGCCACGGTCGAGATCGGGTACCCGCGCCGGGGACTGAGTGCGCTGCACTATGCCGTCCTTGCCGTGTTCAGGATCGTGACCTTCCGGAAACGGGCTGGCACGCATCCGTGACTGACCGAGCTCACCTGCGACGGCTCTCCTTTGCCATCCGTGAACGAGCCGCCCATCCAGTAGGAAGACTTGCCGCCGATCATGTCCATCGAATTCCAGAACTGCGGTGTGTTGCTTTGGTAAGCGACATCCCGCAGCATGCCGGCGATCTTGCCGTTCCGGACCTCGTAATAGACCTGACCGGAGAACTGAAAATTGAAACGCTGGTGGTCGATCGACCACGAGCCGCGGTTCCTGATGACGATGGCCCGGTCGGTCGCTGCGACGATGTCGTCGAGTGTCAGGTCGCGTTCACCAGGCAGGAGCGAGATATTTGGCATCCGCTGGAACTGCACGGCGTTCCACGACTCGGCGAAGGAGCAGCCATGCGACCGCGAGACACCCGTGAGCTTCTGAATCAACGCTGCCTGCTCCCTCGTCGTCTGGTAATCCTTGAAAATGCCCTTCTCGACGATGAGCCACTGGTCTGCCGGAACACCCTCGTCATCCCAGGCCACACGCGACAACGAGCCTTCCTGGGTGCGGTCGGCCTGTATGTTCATGATGGATGGGCCGTATCTGAGCTGGCCGATCATCTTCTCAGGCGGCGCCACGAAGCTCGTGCCAGCGTAGTTGGCTTCCTCGCCGACTGCGCGATCCAGCTCGGTCGGGTGGCCGATCGATTCATGAATCGTGAGCCACAGATTGGTCGGGTCGAGGATGAGGTCGTACTCGCCTGGCTCGACGCTCCGTGCGGTGAGCTTCTCGGCGGCAATCGATGCCCACCGCTCCGCGTTGCCAGGCATGTCGATGGATTCGACATAGTCCCACCCGGCCCCGCGCGGTGCCAGCTCCTCGCTATAGCTCTGGAAGTCTCCCGTGCCAACGGCCGTGGCCGAAAACGTGGGGGCCACGCGGGTCAAAGTCTGGGTGACGTTCGTGCCCTCCGAGGTCAGCAGCGTCTTGACTTCGCGAAGCAGGAACAACCCGGAATTGACGAAGCGCACGGCCTTCACCTTCAACGCCGCCTCGTTGGTGGCAAAGAGCAGTGAGGTCTTGTCCTCGAGCGACACTTCGAACGGGTCGCGCCCGATCGGCGTCATCCAGGTTCCTTGAACCGCTGTCGCAGGCGCCAGCTCGACACGTCGCCGATGCAGCAGGCGCGCGGCGCGGGCTGTGACAACGGCCTCCAGCGCAGCGCCCTGTGCAGCGGCCCGCGTCATGACGCTGGTAGCTGCAAAGCCCCAACAGCCGTCAACGAGCACTCTGACGCCAAGTCCGTACGACTCACCATCGCTGACTCCGGTTATCCTGCGTTCGCGCGTCTCGATCGCCTGCCGCCGGTACCGTCCCACGCGCGCATCAGCATACGAAGCGCCGGCTGATCGCGCAGCATCGAGCGCTTCCGTTCCCAGCTCGATTGCGAGAGGTTCGGGACCAGGTGCCTTGACGACCTGTGTCGAGGGCTCAATAACCAGATGGCGGCCGGCGGCAAGCGCCGCTGCCGTGGCTGCGGTGGTCCTGATGAAATCACGGCGTGTTGGACTCATCGATCACTCAATTCGAAAAGCACACACGTGGTGCCGCTGCACAGGAAGACGATCGCGTTGATTGTATGACGAGTCGCTACGGATCAACGATATGTCGTGGTCTTTTCGATGGACTGAAAGGGGGGTCCCTATGACATTGAACCCTGCCGTCGGAGCGAAGTACTTCATTCGCGTCGCGCTGGCTGTGGCCTTGGCATTGATCGCCAACACCGCAATCGCTCAATCGTTAAAGGGAACGGCGACATACCGGGAACGCATGGCCTTGCCGCCTGGAGCGGTTTTCGAGGCCACGATCGAAGATGTCTCGCGTGCCGACGCTCCAGCACAGACGATCGCACGCCAGCGCGTCGAGGCGCCAGGCAATCCGCCAATCGCGTTCACCATCGCCTATGATCCGGCCAAGATTCTTCAGGAGCGCCGGTACGTCGTTCGCGCGAGGATTCTTGTTGACGGCAAGCTTCTGTTCACCACGGATACCGCGACTCCCGTGATCACGGGCGGAAGCCCGACGAGCGTCTCCCTCATGATGCGCCGAGCCGGCTCGGGTCAGACCGGCGCATCTAATCCGTCGGGCAAGCGACCTCTCGAGGGGGCCTATTGGAAGGCCACCGAACTTGAAGGGAAGCCGGCGCCCAAGCAGGACGCCAAGCGCGAGGCCATTTTGCAGTTTCAGCCGGGGAACCGGGTGTCAGGCTCGGACGGGTGCAACCGGATCACCGGCAGCTACGAACTGAAAGCGGAAGTCGTGAAGTTCGGCCAGATGGCCGGGACGCAGATGGCGTGCCTCGACGCTGCGGAGATCGAGCGCGGGTTTCGGGCGGCGTTGAAGGGAGCGACCCGATTGACGATCGTCGGTGATCGTCTGGAACTTTACGATCCCGCGGGCAAACGGTTGGCAGCATTTACTGCGGGTGCTCAGGGCTCTCCACCGTCATCCGCATCGGGACTCGAAGGGTCGTCGTGGCAACTGGTCAAGTTCCAAGGCAGTGACGACACGACGCTCACCCCCGACGATCGCGCCAAATACACAATCGAGTTCGCTACTGGCGGGCAGCTGACTGCACGCATCGACTGCAATCGAGGGCGTGGAACCTGGAAGTCGAGCGGCCCGAATCAGCTCCAGTTCGGGCCGCTGGCGCTGACGCGCGCCCAGTGCCCTCCTGGCTCCCTGCACGATCACATCGTGAAGCAGTGGAGCTTCATCCGGTCGTACGTCATGAAAGACGGCCATCTCTTCCTCTCATTGATGGCCGATGGCGGAATCTACGAGTTCGAACCGATCAACAAGCCCAAGCCGTAGGTTGCCTAGTCGATCTTGATCCGACGCCGGAACTGCTGGTTCTCGTTGCAGACGAATTCGATCAGTTCCTGGTCGGGCAGGAACCGTTGATCGACGCGGACGGTAAAGGGCTTCGTGTAGGCCTTCGCGTCCTCGACTGTCAGATCGATTTGCAGGTGGCCGAAAGTCGGACGCCTGAAGCGCTCGGTAAATTTAGCCTGTTGAGTGTACGGGCTGCCATTCACGTCCAGCCACCCGTCGTACTCGCTATCTTCCGCACCGCGCAGGTTGTTCGTTTCGACGACGAGTGTGTCCCCTTCCCAGCGGCCGACCGAATACCCGTACCACCAGGGTTGTGGCTCGCCTTGCGGCGGAAGCTTGCGGCCATCCAGATAGATGTGGCGAATGCCGTAGTTCGCTTCGTACTCGATTATGATCATCTTGGGCGTGTGGATGATCAGGCGCGGCTGCGGCTGCTGGTGAAATTGCAGGAAGCCCATTGGCAGGCAGTTGGCGTCGGGATTGTCCTTGGCCTTCACATCCATCCGTTGCTTCCTGAGCTCCGCAGCCCACGGCGTGTACGGCAAGCCGCCAGGTATGTTGGCGCCGGCCTCAAAGAACGTCGCGATCGGAGGACCGTTGGGATCGAATGGCACCGGATCGGTCGGCGGCTCGAGCGATACGCCACCGCGCACCGGCGCAAAGGCGGCGTTCTCACCGGTGCCAGCGGCACCTGGCGCTGTTTCGGCGGCGGCACCGCCTGGCCCAGCCTGGCCCTCGCGGCCGCCGCGGCCGCCACGTCCCCGGCCACTATTGGCGCGCATCCACATTCCTGACAGGTCGGGTTTGCCGTCGGCCGTACGCGGCGTCGGCGCGTCCATGCGCACCTCGCCTTTGTCATTGCGTGGCACGTTCGCTTCTGGAACTTTGGGCCACTGAGCGCCGATCGAAACGGACCAGGCCGCCACGATGCCGAAGACGCCAAAAACCGCGCTTTTTGCTGTCAACTTCGCACCTCGCCAGTTAGCCGCGCACGGACGCACGCCAGGCTCTGCCACAAAACTTGGATTTCAGTCCCTTCATACTAATACGGAGATCAATTTCCGGCGAGTTGTCCGCGCGCGCGGTGAATTTTTTGAGGGTTTGCTTTACGGCGTTCGAAGTGCGCGCATGGGATCAGGGCGGAGAGTCTTCGCTCAGCTTGGCGGCCCGGGTCAGGAGGTAGTTTCGTTCAGGGATGCTTGTCGTCCGACCGGCGGCGCGACGGTAATGTGCAATCGCGGCCTGGTGGTCTCCTGCAAGCTCGAGCAAATGGGCACGAACGGCGTCGAGGCGGTGATGACCTGCCAGTCGGCCGTCGGTGTCGAGTGCCCTCAGCAGCTCGAGGCCGGCCGCTGGGCCGTGCACCATCGCCGTGGCAACAGCATGGTTGAGCATGACCATGGGATTGTCGGACATGCGGTTCAACAGGCCATAGAGCGCGAGGATCTGGGGCCAGTCCGTGAGATCGGCTCGCGTCGCCTCGTCGTGAATGGCGGCAATGGCGGCCTGCAATTGATATGGACCGATCGACCCCCGCGCAAGGGTTCTACTGATGAGCGCGATGCCCTCGGTAATCTCGGCCCGATCCCACAGCGTTCGATTCTGTTCTGCGAGGGGGATCAACTCGCCGTCCGGTCCGGTTCGAGCCTGGCGCCGGGCATCGGTCAGCAACATCAGCGAGAGCAGGCCCGCAACTTCCTCATCCTCGGAGAGGAGATTGTAAACGCCCCGAGTCAGCCGAATTGCCTCATTGGCAAGGTCTCTGCGCTGCAAGTCGGGCCCCACGCTGCTCGCGTACCCCTCATTGAAAATAAGGTAGAGGATGTGCAGGACCGCGCTCAGCCGTTCGGCCCGCTCCTGACCGGTCGGCATGCGAAATGGCACGCCGGAGGCACGAATTCGCTGTTTGGCCCGGCTGATTCGTTGCGCCATCGTCGCTTCCGGCACGAGAAACGCTTTGGCGATCTCCGCGGTGGTCAGACCGCCGACGGCCCGCAACGTCAGCGCGATCGCAGACGACGCGGTGAGCGCAGGGTGACAGCACATGAACAGCAACACGAGCGAGTCGTCCCCAGCAGTTTCATTGCCGATGCTTCCCGCGCCAAAGCTCGACGAAAGGTAGGCGTCCGATCCCAGGTCGGCGGCGGGTGTGACCTGGGCGAGGTCGGTGGCTGCGAGCGTTTCGCGACGTCGCCGGGCAAGATCGGCCCGCAGGTGATCGGTGAGGCGTCTGGCGGCAACATGGATCAGCCAGCCACGCGGGTTGTCGGGCACACCCTCTTCGGGCCACTGCAGGGCAGCGGCGACGAGCGCCTCCTGCACCGCGTCCTCTGCAGCACCGAGGTCGCCAAATCGACGGACCATCGCGCCGAGAACCTGCGGCGCCAGCTCGCGCAACAGGTTCTCGCCACTTGTATCGAGTGACGCGATCACACTTCAGGCGGTCCGCTCATCACTTCTCGTACCTCAATCGGCATGTTCAGCGGTTCGCCACCACGTCCGGGGGCTGCCGAGGCCCGGCCGGCAATCTCGTACGCCTGATCCGGCCGCTCGACATCGACGATCCAATAGCCGGCCAGGAATTCCTTGGCCTCCGCGAACGGGCCGTCGGTCACTTCGGGTCCGCCGTTTTTTCGTGCGCGGACCAATCTGGCCTGGCCAGGCGCGGCAAGGCCTTCGGCAGCTACCAGTTCGCCCGACTCTTTCAGCTGATTGGTAAATCGCATCATGAACCCGATGTGCGCCTTGAGGTCTTCCTGCGGCCAATTCCCAATCTCCCAGTCGCCCTTCCCCCGTTTTGCGTTCATCATCAGCATGTACTTCATGATTTCGCTCCCCTCGCTCCTCGGGCACCCGACGTGAGTGCGCGTTCACCCAGTAAGTCGAAGCACGCGGACTATTCTCGACATCCCATTTCAAGATATCGAAGAAAGACCATGGAGAGGGAGTCAAAGAAATGACAGACTTGGTCCGAATCTGAGAACCCTACCCGCCGACCCACCTCGCAGGGACTGCGGACGTAGGCGAACGCGAGCACCGGGAGATCGTGTGCTGCGCCGCCAATGCCGCCGATCCGATCTCCCATCCAAGGAGCCGCCATGTTTCTGGGACTGAGAACCGTGATCTATCACGCGCCCGATCTTGCGAAGGCCAAGGCGTGGTACACCGCCGCCTTTGGAGTCGCTCCCTATTTCGATGAACCGTTTTATGTGGGGTTCGAGATTGGGGGGTTCGAGCTCGGGCTGGATCCGAACGTCCGCGATGTGAAGGTCGGAAACAACGCCGTTGCGTACTGGGGAGTAACCGATATCGACGAAGCGTATCGACGGTTGCTCGAACGGGACGCCGAACCGCGCAGTCCTGTTACAGACGTCGGTGGCGACATCAAGGTCGCAACCGTTGCCGATCCGTTCGGGAACGTGATTGGCCTCATTCACAATCCCCACTTCAAGGTGAAAAGCTGAGTTCGCGAAATTGCAGTACGTAGGCCGGGTCCTGCTCTTTGGACCCGGCTCAAGGTTAGATCAGGCAACGCGCAGCGTTTGCCCGATCTCGCGCAGCGCAAGCCGGTCGGCTTCCTCGGCCAGCGCGGCCTGCGCCCTCTCGATGGGTTCGTAGAACGGTTCGCGGCTCAATGCGAAGGATTGATGATGCACCGGCACGAACAACCGGGCGCCGGCCGCGTCGGCCAGCCGAACGGCCTGTTCCGGCGTGCAATGATTGCGAATCCACGGGTTGTAAGCCCCGATGGGCATGACCGCAGCCTCGAACGGTCCGTCGCTGCGATAGGTGGCAAAGAGCGGAGTGTCGGCCGTGTCCCCGGCAAACAGCAGCTTCCGGCCTTCACGCTCGATGACGTAGCCGGTGTAGCCGCGGTACGTGTCGCGCCGCACGCGCGCGCCCCAGTGCTTGACCTCGATGGCCCGCACCCGGATGTCTCCGCGAGGCGTGTCAACGCGGATGGAGTTGCCCCACCGTAATTCGTGCACCGACGAGTAACGCTTGCGCGGGAGAAGATCCGACGTCTCGGGGGCCATCACCGCGACCGGGCGGCCGCGAACGGCCGCAAGGGAAGGCCGGTCGAGGTGATCGAAATGCGCGTGCGAGACCAGCACGAGATCGATTTCGGGCAGCTCTGCGGCGTCGAGCGCGCACGCGGTGAGCCGGAGCGGCCCAATCGACGTGACCCAGGCACCCACGCCGATTCGCGGAAAGAGTGTCGGATCGGTCAGCACGCGTACGCCGTAGAAATTAACGAGCACCGTCGCGTGCCCAAGCCACGCGAGCGTGACGGCGTTGTCCGACCAGGTTCGCGGATCCGGATGGTGGGGTGCTGGTAGAACGTCCTGCGAGATCTCGGCGATCCGCCCGCGGATGAATCGCGCTGACCAGGACGGGGAGACGCCGACAGAGACCGCTCCCAAACCTGTCAGAGCGGATGTGGCGAGAAATGCGCGACGGCTCGGGAATCGACGCAAACGCTTCATGACGCTCATTCTAAGGCAAGAGGCCTAAAGCAGGAGGCGGCATTCTTCGGCAGCACGAGTAATGGCTGCAATGCTCACCTGCACGTCCTCCTCCGTTGTCGCCCAGGATGAGACACTAATCCGCATGGCTGCACGTCCCTGCCACTCCGTTCCGCCGCACCAACAGGTGCCGTCGCGCTGGATGCGCGCGATCACAGCCCGCGTGTGCGATGGTGCGCCAAACGAGACGAGCACCTGATTGATGGCGACGTCGTTCAAGATCTCGTAGCCCGATCCACGAAGAGCCTCTGCAAACCGCGTGGCGTGTTGACATGTTCTCTCGATGAGGCTGGCGAGGCCGCTTCGGCCGAGGGAACGCAATGCAGCCCAGAGCTCGACACCTCTGGCGCGGCGCGACAGCTCCGGTGTGAACTGGGATGGCTCACGCCCCTCACCGACTGTGTAGTACGCGGCCGAAGTGGCCATGGCCGAGTGAAGCTGCCGGGGGTCACGCAGCAGCGCGATGCCGCAGTCGTATCCGACGTTCGGCCACTTGTGGCCGTCGAGGGACCACGAGTCTGCCAGCTCGAATCCATCGGTCAAGTGACGATACCGAGGTGACGCTGCTGCCCACAGTCCAAACGCTCCGTCAACGTGCACCCACGCGCCCGCTTCTCGGGCGCGTTGACAAATCTCTCGCGCGGGATCAAAGGCTCCCGTGTTCACGTTGCCCGCCTGAATGCACACGAGGCTTCGATCGTTCAATGGTGGCAAGGCGCCGGCACGCATCCGGCCTTGACCATCCACCGGCACACGATGAACCCGCTCACGTCCAAGTCCCAAAAGACTCAATGCCTTGAGCAGCGAGACATGGACTTCATCCCCAACAACGACTGTCAGTGGGGGCGCGCCAAACAGGCCGTCACGCTCCACGTCCCACCCAGCCTTCATAAGCAGCGCATGGCGCGCTGCCGCAAGACCGGTCAAGTTCGCCATGGTCGCGCCGGTCACGACACCCCCGCCGCAACCTGCCGGGAGTCCCAACACTTCGCACACCCAGCCGATTGCCACCTCTTCGAATGCCGCCGCGGCCGGCGACATCACCCTTAGCGCTGCGTTCTGGTCCCAGGCCGTCACCATCCAACTTGCCGCGACGGATGCTGGCAACGCACCGCCGTTCACGAAACCGTAATACCGTCCCCCTGATGTCGTCACAGTGGCTGGCGAGCCCAGATGATCGAGGTACTGCAGAACCTCGTGTGCCGTGAGGGGCGTATCGGGAAACGCGACGTCCAGCTGCTGAAGGTCCGCCACAGCCGAATCGGCCGGGGCGACACGACGGTCGCGCGCGAGTCGCAAGTAGGCCGCAGCCCGTCGCGACACCTCGCCGAGAAGCTCTTCATCCACCATATTGGTTGGCCCGCCAGTCCTGTTGCTCATGCGCGGGAGTGTGGAACAAAAGGCGCCATCAATTAAAGAGGAGCCTAGGGTTACCTCAGCTGTAACGCGCGGGGCTTCAGCGAGCAGCGGTCAGGGGCCGACAGGTGGTGCGATCTGCCTGCGAAATGCCGTGGGTCGTCCGAAAAACCACAGTCCTGTTGACCGTCGCGAGCTTTGCTGTGCAGAATTCCACGGGAATCTGAGGTGCGGCACTTTTGTCCGACTGGCTTCCGTCTTGCTCCGGCGGGCCGATGCAGGTAAGTTGCTGCTGCACCACGGGTGGATTGACCGTGACACCTAATGTGAAGGAGGACGCCGTGATCAGGATCATGTCTGCGATTATCGTCGCGACCTTGACGATGGCCGTTTCATCAGCCATTCAGGCTCAGTCGAAAGGGGACCAGCTCGAGATCACGGCTTTTGCCGTGAATATGAGCAACATTGCCACCGGTGCCAACGCCGTTGTCGATATCAGGATCAACCAGTGGTCGACGGAAGAAGAGCGCGCACGTTTGATCGGAACGATGCTGGAGAAGGGTCAAGATGCACTGCTGCGCGAATTGACGAGGACGCCTATCAAGGGTCGCTTCCGGATCCCCGGAATTCAGGGACCCGATCCCCATCAACTGCGTCTTGGCCACGACCTGCACTATACGTGGCAGACGCCGCTTCCCGACGGCGGTCGCCGCATTGTCATCGCAACCGATCGCTATATCGGATTCCGGGAGGCCGCCAACCAGCCGCGAACCACGGACTATCCCTTCACGCTGATCGAGATGCGTGTCAATAAGGAGGGCAAGGGGGAAGGCAAGATGGCGGTGGCCACGATGATTACGTTCGACAAGGAAAAGAAGCAGATCGAGCTCGAAAACTACTCGAGCGAACCGGTTCGACTGAACAACCTTGAGGTAAAGGTCAAGAGCTAGGAAGGAGAATTCCATGCGGACCTTCGTGTTTTGTTCATTGCTCGCGGCGGTCATTGGTCCACTTGGCGTGGTCATCGCGCAGAATCAAGGGTCCAGCGCGCCGATTCCGGATCCGAATGAGGTCCGGTTGGTGGGAAACCGCTTCAAGCCGCTAGCCTATAAGGAAATGACACCGCCGCAGAAAACCATGTTCGAGCACCTGCTTGCCGGTGAGCGTCGGGGGGCGAACGGTCCCTTCAACGTGCTGCTGCGCAGCCCGGAAATGGGCGACCTGGCGCAGCAGTTTGGCGCGTCGATGCGCTTCCATTCGTCGATTCCCAGGAAACTCAACGAGCTGGCGATCATCATCACTGCCCGCCACTGGACCTCGCACTATGAGTGGTACGCGCATCGCCGTGCGGCCCAACAGGCCGGCCTGGATCAATCCATCATCGATGCCGTTGCGGCGGGCAAACGTCCCGCGAACATGCAGGCGGACGAAGAAGCCGTGTATACGTTCTGCACCGAGATCCTGACCACCAAGCAGGTGAGCGACAAGACATTCGAGGCAACCAAAGCCAAGTTTGGTGAGCGTGGCGTCGTGGACTTGATTGGTGTCGTCGGGTACTACCAGTTCGTCTCGATGGTGTTGAACACCGACCGTCACCCATTGCCTGAAGGCGTCCAGCAGGAGCTGCAACCGCTGCACTGACCGTCGGCAACGGTGGAAATCATCATTCAACCCGACGAGCGTGCCGGGTATCGGCTGGCGGCCCGAATACTTGCGACGCTCGTCAGGGCACGCTCCGAAGCCGTCCTTGGACTGGTCACCGGCCGCACGGCGGTACGGTTGTATGAGGAGGTGATACGCATTCACCGTGACGAGCAACTGAAATTCTCCTCCGTCCGCACGTTCAATCTCGATGAGTACGTCGGGCTGCCACCGGAACACCCGGCCTCGTATCACTCGTTCATGAAGACGCATTTGTTCGACGCCATTGACATCAAGCGGACCAATACCCACATTCCGAATGGCATGGCAGCCGATATCCCCGAGGAATGCCGGCAGTACGAGGAGCGGATTCGCGAGTGCGGTGGGATCGATCTGCAGATTCTCGGGATCGGGTCGGACGGTCACATCGGCTTCAATGAACCCAGTTCATCTCTCGGATCTCGTACGCGAATCAAGACGCTCACCGATGGAACGCGACGCGACAACGCCCATGCGTTTGAAAGCCTCAATGATGTCCCGCGTCATGCGATCACGATGGGCGTCGGGACGATTATGGACGCGAAGACCTGTCTCGTTCTGGCGTTTGGAATGGGGAAAGCCGAGCCCGTGGCAAAGGCCGTCGAGGGGCCGGTCACCGCGATGGTTCCCGCCTCTGCCCTGCAGTTTCATCCCGACGTCAAAGTGATTCTCGATCCGGCCTCGGCGGCCGGGCTTGCCCGAAGAGACTATTACCTAAAAGTTTTTCAGGACAAACCGCCGTGGCAGCGGTATTGACGCGGACCCTAAAGGGTCCGCGCTACCTGAATGATGACGCCAATCGACCCTACAGCCGCCACGCATATTGAAGCTTGACGAGCAGTTGATTCGAATCGAGCTCCCAGCGATCGAGAAGCGAGCGAACGTTGTGGTTGTACACGACGAACAGATCGGCAACCGGCAGAAACGTCCAACGGAGCCGCGTGTTGACTCCCACCGAGTCGCTTTCCGTGTCGTATTGTGCGTAGCTGGCCACCGATAGATCCGGCGAAATATTGACACGAACGCGGGTGCCAACGAGGGTCTGCGTGAACCGGCCGGCCGGGAGGCGGCCGATGTTTCGCTCGCCCGTGAACTCGAGCGTCAGCAACGGGACCGGGTTCCAGGCGCCAATCCACTCGAGCTGGTCGAGTTCCCCGTTGTAGAAGTCCCCAAACCACCACGTCACCTGGGTCCAGAGCCGACGCTTTTGGGCCGTCTCAACCTCCAGCCGGTACCGTCGCCAGTGATACGACCCTGGATTGATGACCACATCGTCTGCAATCTCGAACGGCGCCACGAGTCGTTCGCCCGTGGGATTGGCATTGAATTCGAATCGATCACCGCTGCGAAACCGCCAGTTGATAGGCGCGATGAAAATCTGATAGCTCTCCCAATGTCCCGAGAGGTCGGCCGCCACGAAGGGTTCGACCTGGTGGAAGAGCTGCTGGATGGGTCCTCCCGCCGGGCGCGTGCGGTTCTGGATTTCCATATTGAAGAGATGCACGGCCGGCCGCGGCACAAAACCCAGAGAAGGGTCGAAATCTGCGGCCGATCCGCTTGTAGTTCAGCAAGAAATCCCAGAGGTCATTCGGGTACTCCACCTTGAACCCATGCGCGGTGGTATCACGCCCGAGATCATCGCGACCCGTCGCGAGGCCCCACACTCCAGCCAGAAAGTTCTTGTCTCCACGAAGGCGTGAGGTCGCATAGGTGAAATCGGCGCCGGCGAGCCAACTCCCCGAGCGATTCAGGGGATCGCCCAGGGTCGCGATGGCGCCGACCCAGGATTCGGCCCAGATGTTCTGCTTCACCCGCGTCGCGGCCATCAATGCTTCGTCGGCCACCACGCCAGGCTTGTCGTTGGTGCCGACGATCAGGCCCCCAAGATTCGTGCTGGCTGCACGTCCGTTGAGTTTGCCGCCGGCAATGATTGGGACCTCGGTGCCTTCGACGAGTCCAATCCGCCGGCTGAAGAAGGGGATGACGTCTTCGTCGAGGCCAAAACCAAATGCGAAGATGTCCGAGCCCTCGAGAAAGAACGTCCGTTTCTCCGGAAAGAAGAGCGGAAAGCGCGTCAAATTCGTTCGACGGGTATCGACTTCCGTTTCTGCAAAATCCGTATTGACCGTGAGCGATGCAAGTCGGTTTGCCCCAAGACGCTGCGTGACGTCGAGGCTCGGCTGAAACTTGCCGTCCACCGACGCGGAGGGCGCCGGAATGCCGCCGCCCGTCGTGATGGCGGGCCGCACGCTGAGGCCAAGACCCAGGCTGAAATTTGGGAGGCCGGTCAGCAATCCGGCGCGACTGGTCTGCGTCAATTCATATTGGCGTGCCGGGAACGCCCAGCGATTGGTCTCGAGTGCCCGCTGGATTCGACGCTCGACATTGAAATGCCATTCCCGAAGGTCGGGGTTGAAACTCAAGGTCTGGACGGGAATCCAGAGCTCAGCGCTCCAGCCGGTGGCATCCTGCCTCGTGGCGGCCTCCCAGATGCCATCCCAGTTCGGGTTTTCTTCGTCAGCGCCCGGCTCGATTAAGCCGTCGTACCGCGCGCCGCTTGGGTTGACGGCGAAGACATAGCCGGACCGTCCATCGAGGAACGGACCGAGCACCACGCGAACGTGATCTTGCTCTTCGAGATCGGCATCGCGTTGCACGCTGAAGCTGACGATCCCGCCCGGATTCGGGTCTTCGGATACGATGCCGATGAAGAGCGCTTTCGAGCCCGCAAGGACGCGGACGACCGTCCGGCCCGTCGGTGGCGCCCCTTCTCTCGGTTCGGTTTGCAGGAACGCATCGGCCATTTCAGTCGCATCCCAGGCAGGCTCGTTCAGGACGCCGTCGATAACGATGCCCTCCGGGAGCGCTCCCACCCGCAGCGAGGGAGGGGCCTCGCCCTGGGAGAGGGCGACGGAAGGAAGAACCAATAACCCGAGACGAGGCGCAGACAACGGCGGACACGACGCGAACGGTCACGCGGATCACCTCGACGGAACATCGGATCAAGTCTCAAGGCTCAGGGTCAAAACGTCTCAAGTTTCGCGTGAGCCTTCAGCCTTGAGACTTCAGATCTTGCTGAGTGCTCAGCTTCGCGCCGGTCCTGCTTCCGCCCGAAGAGTACCAGAGTCGTAAGCGACCGGGGAGATCAGCTCGAGCGCCCAATGCACAGCGTGGCGCAATCATTGTTAATACCCGATAAATGACCCGCCACGGGTCCTCGAGACCCCGCGCCCTGGTCGGAAAATCCACCACCCGTCACAAAATCCGCGTAAGTCCGAGTCTCGTTAAGGGTCTAAGGATCCGCGCAATCCGCGTCCCGTTAAAGGGTTAAAAGATCCGCGCAATCCGCGTCCCGTTAGAGGGTTAAAAGATCCGCGTAATCCGCGTCCCGTTGAGAGATCCGCGTTCATCTGCGTCTCGAGACGTCCGCGCCAATCCCATCAAGCCGTTAACATGCTGTAAATAACCAACTTGCAATCAGTATTGCGAATGTATTTACCGGTAGGTATACTGAATGTTTATGCAGGTGATTGGGAACCCTTCTTATATTCGGAACGTCCACAAGACATCGAGTGCCGGGCGCATCTTGAGCACGGCACTGGACCTGTTTGCGGTCAAAGGCTACGACGCCACAGCAGTCCGCGAGATTTGCGAAGCGGCGGGCATCACCAAACCTACGCTCTACCATTTCTTCGGCAGCAAGGACGGGGTATTCCAGTCGCTCGTCACGGGGGCATTCGACGAGTTTCGTCAGCACGTCGAACAGGGCTTGGCCGGCGTCGGGCCGTTACGCGATCGACTCAAGATGGTGGCACGGCTGCTTCTGGCCGACGCTCGAGAGCGGCCGAAGCTCTGGCGGTTCATCCATGCGGTCGTGTGGGCACCACCAAGCACAGCGCCGTCCACGAATTGCCCGGAGCTGTATCGCAGCGTGGTCGGCGTTCTTGGACAGGCCATCGATGCGGCCGTTGCCGCCGGTGAGCTTGCGCCAGGGCCCGACCCACATCCGGTTGCTGGCATTCATGGGCACGCTGGGTGAGGCGGGCAACGGCTACGTCATCGACGGCCAGCCCGATCTGACCCCCGAGCTTGCCGATGCGTTGATTGACACGGTGATGAATGGCTGGAACTGAACAGATACAGTCGCTCATACAGCAGCAGGACTGGAGGAACACGCGTGGTCGAAGTACGGCGCCTGCGGGCGTGTCAACGAATGGTGGGGTTTGCGATTCTGACGCTGGTCGTGTCCAACGCTGCACACGCGCAGGGGCAGCAACCGGCATCAACCGGTGTGCTCACGTTGCAGGAAGCGCTGGAGTTCGCCAGAGCCCGCAGCGAGCAGGTGGCCATTGCGCGAGCTGGCGTGACCCGGGCTGAAGGCGGCGAGTTGCGCGCGCGCAGCGAGCGTCTGCCGCAGCTGTCGTTCGTGGGATCCTACGACCGCGCGCTTGCGTCCGAGTTCGAAGGGTTGTTCGACAACATCGATTTCGGAGGGGGCGGCACGCCTGGCGAGCCGGATCTCGGCAATTTGCCATTCGGCCGCGAAAACACCTATCGCGTTGGGCTGACGTTCTCGCAGAACCTCTTTGCCGGCGGTCGAATTCGCGCACAGGAGCAGCAGGCCCGGCTGGCTCGGACGACCGCGACGATTGGCGTCGCCACGACCACAGCACAGCTGGAGCTGGACGTGGCGCGTGCTTTTTACGATGCGGCCCTCAGCGATCGGCTCGTGTCGATTGCGGAGGCGACGTACGGTCAGGCTGATCAGACCTTCGAGCTGACGCGGGTGCAGCGCGAGGCCGGTCGCCAGTCAGAATTCGAGCAACTGCGAGCTCAGGTCGCCCGCGACACGCTCCAGCCGCAGGTCATTCGTCAGCGGGCGAATCGCGACGTCGCGTACATGAGGTTGAAGCAGCTCCTCGAATTGCCCCTGGAGGCCGCCGTTCGGTTGGCAGCCGAGCTCGAGAACGATCTCTTGCCGCCAGATCCGGCCTTTGCGACCGACGCTGGTGAAGGCGGAATCGGCCCCGCTGACCCGTCGTCTGGCGCTGGACGAGGCAAGGACCGCGATCGAGTCGCGCGAGGCGGCTATAGACGTGGTTCGGGCGCAGCGCTGGGGGTCGGTCGCTCTGACGTCGTCCTACGGACGTGTTGCCTATCCGCCAGGGGTCGGGTTCCCGACGGACTTTCGGACGAACTGGACCGTTGGGGTGAGTGGATCGGTGCCCATTTTGACGGGTGGACGGATCAAGGCTGAGGAAATGAGCGCCCGGGCCGATCTTGAAGAGAGCCGCTCGTTCCTGGAACAGGCGCAGAAGATTGCCACGCTTGACGAAGAGAGCACCCGAAGTGATCTGGTGGCGGCACGCGCGGCGTGGGATGCCACGGCGGGAACGGTTCAACAGGCCACGCGAGCGTACGAGATTGCGGAGCTGAGATTCCGCGAAGGTCTGGGCACGCAGCTCGAACTGTCGGATTCGCGGCTGCTGTTGCAGCAGTCGGAGGCGAATCGTGCACAGGCCGCTCGGGACTATCAGCTCGTCCGGATCCGGCTCGCGCTGTTGCCCGATCTCCCGCTCTCGGCGCCGCTTGCCGGCATCCCGGCCGCGGCCCCGGTCCAGCAGCCACAACAAGCGCCGCCACCCGCAGCGCCGCCTCGTGGGCCCGTCCAGGCTCCAGGAGGAGCTGTGGTGGCCGGCGGTACAGGATTTGGATTTCAGGGAGCTCAATGACCATGACGTCGTGGAACGTGAAGAAAGATATTCCCCGTTGTGAGCGCGCTGTCGGTTGTGTTGCTCGCAGCGTGCAGCAAAACCCCAGAGCCCGAAGCGTCGGCGTCCGCGCCAGCCGCAATCGAAATCGGTCGTGAGGACCTCATTACCGTGTCTCGTGCGGAAATCAGCGTCGGACCTCTGATTTCTGGCGAGCTGAGGGCGGCCCGCGAGGCGACCGTGCGCGCGGAGGTCAGCGGATCTGTCCTGCAGGTCTCTGCCGAAGAAGGCCAGAGTGTGCGGCAAGGCACATTGCTTGCGCGGATTGAGGATCAGACCCTGCGCGAAGCGGTGGCGTCGGCGCAGTCGGATGTCCGGTCGGCGGAGCAGTCGCTGGACGTTGCCCAGCGCGAGCTGCAGCGCACGGAGACGCTCGTCAAGGCAGGAGCCCTGGCGGAACGCGACACCGATCTTGCCCGCAGCGCTGTCAGCGCGGCGCAGGCGCAGGTCGATGCCGCACGCGCCCGGCTGACCGGCGCGCGCGAGCAGTTGTCCAACGCGACTGTCGTGTCGCCCATGACGGGGATCGTCAGTCGCCGGCGCGTCGGTCAGGGCGATGTCGTCAGCCCTGGCACGGAGCTCTTTGCCGTCATCGATCCGTCGAGCATGCGTCTCGAAGCGTCGGTGTCGTCGAGCGATCTGCGCTCCATTTCGGTTGGTGTCCCGGTGATGTTCGAGGTGCGCGGTTTTCCTGGTCAGCAATTTGAGGGGCGGATCGAACGCGTCAGTCCGACTGCCGATTCCACGACCAGGCAGGTCCCGATCTTTGTCACCGTGCCGAACAAAGGTGGTCGCCTCCTTGCCGGTCTCTTTGCTGAAGGACGCATCACCAAGGAATCGCGTCAGGCGCTGGTGTTGCCTGAATCGGCCATCAACATGACTGGTGAAACACCCTGGGTGGCTCGCGTTCGCGACAATGCTGTCGAGCGTGTGGAAGTCAAGATCGGCTTGCGCGACGAGCAGACCGAGCGCGTCGAAATCGCATCGGGCCTCGCGGAAGGCGATCAGCTGCTCATCGGCGCCGCAAGAGGGATGACGCCGGGAACGCCGGTGGATAGGAACCAGCAAATTAGGAGTCGTTGTGTTTATTTCCGACTTTTCCATCCGCCGCCCCATCATCACGGTCGTGTCCATGCTGGCGCTCGTGGTGTTTGGCATCTTTGCGCTCTTCAATCTCAATACCGACGAGTTTCCAGACGTCGCGCCGCCGGTCGTGTCGGTGTCGATTCCATACCCGGGCGCGGCTCCCGAAACCGTGGAACGGGAGGTCGTGGAGCCGGTTGAGGAAGCCATTTCGGCAATCAGCGGCGTGGACCGTGTGACGTCTTCGTCGCTCGACAGCTTCGGCGTGGTGACGGTCGAGTTCATCTTCGCGAAAGATTTGCAGGAGGCGACGCAGGACATTCGTGACGCCATCTCGCAGATCCGGAACGACCTGCCGCTCGAGATGGAAGAGCCCATTCTCACGCGGTTCGATCCCAACGACCTGCCGATCGTCCAACTGACGCTTTCCTCACAGACGCTCAGAGGACCCGAGCTGACTCGAATTGCCGATCCGTCGATCACGCGACGATTGCGCGGGATCAATGGTGTGGCCGAAGTACGCGTCGTTGGCGGCATCAAGCGCGAGTTGACCGTTGAATTGTTACCGACGGCGCTGCAGACGGCGGGCGTCAGCGTCAGCGATGTCGTACAGGCTCTGCAGGCTCAGAACCTGGCCGCGCCGGTTGGACGGCTCAACGCGGAGCTCGAGGAGCGAACGATCAGGCTCAAGGGCCGTCTCGATACACCTCCGGAGTTCGGGCGTCTGGTGGTTGCACAGCGCCAGGGGCGGCTGATTCGGCTGGCCGATATTGCCGATGTGCGGGACGGTACCGAGGAACCGCGGACGGCCGCGCTCTTCGACGGCCGCGAGGCGGTCGGACTCGACATTCTGATGGCCGACGGCTTCTCGACCACAGCCGTCAGCAGCCGCGTGAGGGCGCAGGTCGATCAAATTCGCAAGACCCTGCCGTCGGGCGTCGAGCTCATTGTCGCGCGCGACACGGGTCCCGCGCGTCTCCGCCTCGGTTGGCGATGTGGAAAGCGCGCTTTTCGAGGGAGCATTTCTCACCGTTCTTGTCGTCTTCGTCTTTCTCAACTCGTGGCGCTCCACGGTCATCACGGGGCTCGCCCTTCCCGTGTCGGTTCTCGCGTCGTTCGTGGCTGTGTGGGCCTTCGGCTTCACGCTCAACACGATGTCACTCCTGGGCCTGTCGCTTGCGATTGGCATCCTGATAGACGATGCGATTGTCGTGCGCGAGAACATCGTGCGTCATGTTGAGATGGGAAAAGATCATTACAAAGCGGCGCACGAAGGAACCGACGAGATCGGACTTGCGGTTGCCGCAACGACATTCTCCATCGTCGTGGTGTTCGTCCCGGTCGCGTTCATGGGCGGCATTGCCGGTCAATGGTTCAAGCCATTCGCGCTCACGCTGGCCTGCTCGGTGCTCGTCTCACTCTTCGTCTCCTTCTCTCTCGATCCGATGCTGTCCGCCTACTGGCCGGATCCGCACCTGGCACCCGAGGAGCGTTCGTGGCTGTCGCGGCTGTTGATACGGTTCAATCAGTGGTTCAACCGGCAGGCAGACCGGTACAAAGTCGTCATTGGCTGGGCGCTGGCTCACCGAACGGCGATGGTGGCGTTGGCGCTTGCGGCGTTCGTCGGCGCGCTGGCGTTGCCGGCGCTTGGATACGTCGGGGCGGCGCTGCTCCCGACCTCAGACGAGTCGGAGTTCATGATCGACATCGACACGCCTCCGGGATCCAGTCTCGAGTACACCAAGCTGAAGGCCGAAGAAGCGGCCAGGCTGGCGCGGGCGCTTCCGGAAATTGCGTACACGTACACCACCATCGGAGGCACGACCGACGCCGTCGACCAGGGGTCGGTGTACGTGCGGATGCTTCCCAAAGCGGAACGACAGCGTCGGCAGAACGACGTCATCACTGGCCTGCGAAAGGAGCTGTCGCGGCTGGCAGGCGTGACGGCCAGCATTGGAAACGGCAACTTCGAGGGAACCAAGCAAATCCTGCTGCAACTGCAGGGGCCTGCGACGGCAGAGCTGAACCGACTGGCGGAGCAGGTCCGGGCGGAAGTTGCCCAGGTCCCCGGAGCCGTCGATGTCGGGCTGTCCACGCGCGGCCAGAGACCTGAAGTGGAGGTGTCGGTCGATCGCGCGCTCGCTGGAAGCCTGGGGATCACGGTCGGCCAGGCGGCCCTGGCCCTCCGTGTGGCATTTGCCGGGCTCGATGTTGGCGACTGGGTGGACGAAGAAGGCGAGACGCGCAATGTCTACGTCCGGTTGAGTCCGAAGTCGCGCGCCAGTCTGGCAGACCTGACGTCACTTCCCCTCTTTGTCAACAACGCCGAAGGCGGCAGCGTCGCGGTTCCTCTCGGGCAGATTGCTCGCATCACCACCGGCCCTGGACCGGCCCGAATCGATCACCTCGATCGTGAGCGCGTGGTCACGGTCGAAGCCAACACCGAAAATCGATCGCTGAGCGAAGTGCAAAGCGACATCAACGCCCGCGTGGCTTCCAATATCAGGATGCCCAATGGCTACTCGCTGCGGCAGGGCGGTGAGAGTGAGGATCAGCAGGAAATCTTCACCCAGATCGGCATGTCCCTTGGCATTGCTGCTCTTCTGATGTACTTCGTTCTCGTTGTGCAGTTCGGATCGTTCCTCGATCCGCTGGCGATCATGCTGTCGCTCCCGCTCTCGCTCATTGGCGTCATGCTCGCGATGCTCATCACCGGATCGGACCTGGAGATCATGAGCCTGATTGGCGTCATCCTGCTGATGGGGATCGTGGCAAAGAACGCGATTCTGCTGATTGACTTTGCCAAGTGGCTCGAAGAGTCGGGTCTCGAGCGACGTCAGGCCATCGTCGAGGCGGGGCGCGTGCGCTTGCGGCCGATTCTCATGACCACATTCGCGCTCATTGCCGGCATGGTGCCGATTGCCATAGGTGCCGGGGAAGGCGCGGACTTCCGCGCACCGCTCGGACGGGCGGTGATTGGCGGCGTCATCACGTCGACGCTTCTGACGCTGCTCGTCATTCCAACCATCTATGACATTCTCACCGAAGGGCGGGATGGGTTGCTGGCCCGGATCTCGGGGAAGGCGTCAAGGCGCCATACGCCTCGAGTCGAGGCGCCCGCAGGAACGGCGGAGCCGGCCGTCAGTCGGCGGTCTGTAATACATTCGTGATTAGCGATTCTCGTGAATCGTTGACGATAGCGATTCGCAGTCGTGATTTGTCCGGAATCGCAGATCAGAAATCGCGAATCGCCAACGACCCACAAAATCACAGATCACCCAGTCACGAATGGATTTCTGTGTGTTCCAAACGGCAGAACACGTTGTGCCGTTCCGGCACACAATTGCAGCGTTCTTCCAAGAGCTTCATTCGTCACAAACCTTTCTATATCAATCGTTTACTGAAGATAGAGCGAGATGGCTGGAAGATTGCTCTTCTAGGAGTCATCTTGCCATTTTACGAGCCCGGCCAGCGTCACGACACGCGCTTTTGGGGCCGTCCTCCGCTTGGAATCGGTCTGGATTTCGCGCGCCAGGTCCATCAGATTGGCGGACGGCCGTGCGAGGTCAGGCTCTCTGAGGTGCTGGCGGGGTTGTCGTATTCGCTGGACCTGACCGAGGGCCAGCGGCCGGGCCACGCGGTGAGGACCTGCCAGATTGGCATGCGCATCGCCGACGTGATCGGTCTCAATCACGATCAACGGTCGGCACTGTTCTATGCGCTCCTGCTGAAGGACCTGGGGTGTTCGAGCAACGCCGCGAGATTTGCGGCGCTGTTTGGCGCCGACGATCACCATCTGAAGGCTGACATCAAGCTGATCGACTGGCCGGTTGCCCTCGAATCGTTCCGCTACGTGGCCAGAAACGCAGCGCCGGGACAGTTCTTCCTGCGCCGCGTGTGGCGGATGCTGGCCGTCCTGCTGCGAGGCCCTGCGGGGGCCCGCGAAGTGGTCCGCACTCGTTGTGAACGCGGTGCGGAGATCGCGCGCATGCTCGGGTGCGCGGACGAGACAGCGCAGGCCATCCGCTGCATCGACGAACACTGGGACGGCCGTGGCCAACCCTACCACCTCGCTGGTGAACAGATCTCCCTGCTTGGTCGCATCGTCGGGCTGGCGCAGACCGTGGAAGTCTTCTTCAGCGCGTATGGCATCAAGACCGCGTATGAGATGGCGGTCGAACGCCGCGGACAGTGGTTCGACCCGATGGCTGGTCGATGCTCTCGAGTCTGTGCGCCACGACACGACGTTCTGGCAGTGGGTTGGAGAGGGCGACAGTCTCGAGTCCGTCGCCTCGCTCGAACCCGCAGAACGGGTGATCCTGGCAGATGAAGACGATCTGGATCGCATTGCCGAGGGATTCGCTCGCGTGATCGACGCGAAATCGGCGTGGACCTATCAGCATTCGAATGGCGTGGCGGAGCTGTCCGTCGAGCTCGGCACACGGTTGGGGATGTCGGAAGCGGAGCTTCGAGAACTCCGACGTGCGGCGCTCCTCCACGATCTTGGCAAGCTCGGCGTCTCGAGCCTGATTCTCGACAAGGCCGGCACGCTCTCAGACGATGAGTTTGCCGTCATGCGCCGACATCCTGAACATACCAGCCGGATTCTCAGCCGCGTTGCATGTTTTCGACACCTGGCGTTTGTGGCCTCGTCCCACCACGAGCGTCTCGATGGCAAGGGCTACCATCAGCGGCTTGGCAGCGGACACCTCTCGTTGTCCACTCGTGTGCTCTGCACTGCCGACATCTGCGACGCGCTGCGGACGTCGCGCCCCTATCGACCTGGGCTGCCGACCGAGCGCGTGCTCGACATCATGGGGCGCGAAGTTGGCACCGGAATCGATCCCGACTGCTTCGATGCGCTGCAGTCCGCGCTGAATGGTCGTCGGGAGGATGACACCGGGACCCCTGCGGTCCAGGTGATCCCCGCGCTGCAGAACGACTACCACCAGGCGGCGTAGACGAGCTCTCAGCCGTCGGCCTTCAGCCATCAGCTTTCACGATCTGTTTTTACCTAACCGGATTAAAATCCGCACAGTCATGCAGTCCGCAGGGCGGACGCTTTGGGTCCGCCATGGCGTGTAGCGACGCTTGTTCAAGGAGCACTTATGAACACACGACCATCCCGCCGCGATTTCATCTGGCACGCGTGCGTTCTCGCGGCATCAGGCGCAGCCTGGAGGAACGCTCACGCGGAGTCGCAGTTCGTGACCGCGGAAACGGCGTTTGGTCGAGTTCGCGGGGTGGATCTCGATGGCGTCAAGATCTTCAAAGGCATTCCATACGGTGCAAGCACAGCCGGGAACCGACGGTTCCTGCCTCCCGAGAACCCGGCCAGGTGGACTGGTGTGCGCGATGCGCTGGAATACGGACCGAGTGCTCCGCAACGCGAGCCCGGCGTCGATCGTGGGCCCTCCGCACTTGCTGTCGCCGCCGCTGGTCTTCCCGCGGAAGGCGAAGATTGTCTACGGCTCAACATCTGGACGCCAGCGGTAGGAGATGGTCGGAAGAGACCGGTCATGCTGTGGTGTCACGGCGGCGGCTTTTCCACGGGATCCGGATCGTCTCCCGTCACCGATGGAGCCAACCTGGCCCGTCGCGGAGATGTTGTTGTCGTCACGATCAACCATCGGCTCAACGTACTCGGGTACACGTTCCTGGGCGACCTGGGTGGTGAGGAGTTCGCCCAGTCCGGCGCTGCCGGCATGCTCGACATCGTGCATGCGCTGAAGTGGGTGAGAGACAACATTGCACAGTTCGGAGGGGACCCGGGTACCGTAACGGTGTTCGGCCAGTCTGGCGGTGGCCGGAAGGTGTCGACACTGCTTGCCATGCCTGCGGCGCGCGGACTGTTCCACCGCGCCATCATCGAGAGCGGCGCGACCATCAAGCTCGTGGAGCGTGAGCTGGCGGCGAACGTTGCACGGCAACTCGTCGCGGCGCTCGGACTGACCAAGCCGACAGTTCGAGAAGTGCAGCAGGTGCCGCTCGATCGGATGATGTCAGCCTACTTCTCGGTCGTGCGGAAGATGAACGTCGACCAGATGACGCAGGGGTTCTCTCCCGTGGTCGATGGAAAGATCATCCCGGCGCACCCCTTCCATCCAACGGCATCGCCAGTATCAGCCGATGTACCGGTGATGCTCGGGTCTACGAGAACGGAGCTGACGTCGAGCGCCGATCGCGAGGCGTTTTCACTCTCCGAAGACGCGATGCGCGACCGCATCCGCAATCTCCTGGGAGACAATGCCGCGTCGGCAATCGAGGTGTACCGCAAGACAAACCCGGGCGCGACACCCTCGGACATCTACTTCTTGATCGCCAGCGACTATCGCTACAGCGGGCCTGTCATGAAAATTGCCGAGCGCAGAGCGGCGCTCGGAAAGGGCCCCGTCTACCTCTACTACTTCCGGTGGGAAACACCGGTCGAGGGGGGCCGCCTCAAGTCGCCGCACACGATCGAGATTCCTTTCGCTTTCGACAATGTGAAGATTGCCCAGCGTCTCACCGGTGGTGGCCCGGAAGCCATGGCGCTGGCCGACAAGGTCAGCGATGCGTGGATCGCCTTCGCTCGAACGGGCAACCCCAGCACGCCCAAACTTCCGCGCTGGACGCCGTTCAACTCGACGGATCGTCCGACGATGGTGTTCGACAACGAGAGTCGGGTCGAACACGATCCGATTCGACACGAGCGAGCGGTGATGTTCCGGGTCTTGAACCTGCAGTGACGATGGTTTGAACCACGACCATCGCGAAGACGGCTTGAACCACGAAGGTACGAAGAAACGGGAACCACGAAGTCACGAAGAACACGAAACGATTCTCGGGTTCGTTGTTCTCCATTTGCTGTAGTAGTCAGGATTTGATCCGACAGACACTCGAGTCGGGTCGTTAAGCAATCTGCTTCTCTGTGGCCAGCCCCACGCTGTCCAGAAACGTCTGCATCGGGGTCTTGCCGTAGCACCAGCGGCCCTGATGCGGACGCGCCTCGTTGTATTCCTGCGCTCCACTGATCGAGATCGCGCTGCAGCGCGTCCAGGCCCGGATACAGCGTCCGCCGCAGGACGACCTGGTAAACTCATTGAGCACGGTCTTTTGAAAGCGCTCGCAGATCCCGTTCGTCTGGGGGCGCTTGATCTTCGTCCGGGTGTGCTCGATGTCGTTGACCGCTAGGTAGAGCTCGTACGGATGGCGGTCGTGCGCCCCACAGTATTCCGTGCCGCGGTCGGTCAAGATGCGGGTGAGCGGGATGCCGTGCTCCTCGAAGAGCGGGAGCACCCGATCGTTGAGGAGGTCGGCCGCCGTGATCGGCGTCTTCTCGGTGTACAGCTTGGCGGCCGCGACCTTCGAGTAGGTGTCGATAAACGTCTGCTGGTAAATCCGGCCCACGCCTTTGAAGGTGCCGACGTAAAAGGTGTCCTGGGCACCGCAGTAGCCGGGACACTCGCTCTCGAATTCACCGTGCGCCTCTTTGGCGCGCTGCCCCCGCTCGAGTGCCACGACCTGCGCCTCGGTCAGAATCACGCCCTCCTGCGCGACCTTCGCCTCGAGCGCTTTCAGCCGTTTCCGCATCGTTTCGAGATCGTGGCGCTGCCACACGACGCGCACACCCGCTTGGGAGATGCAGATGCCCTGCTTCGCGAGCTCGTTCGACACCCGCAGCTGGCCCCATGCCGGTTGGTCGATGGCGATCGCCACCACCGCGTTCTCGATGCGCGCCTCGACACGGTTCTTGTGATTCGGGCGGCGGCGGCTGATTTCCTGCAACGCCTCTAACCTTCGTGACCTTCGTGTCTTAGTGGTTGTATCTTCGTGTCTTCGGTGGCGCACACACCTTCGTCTTGTATGTGGCGTTTCAGTTGGGAAGAAAGAGTAGAAGCTGCGCGGTGAAGTCCGGATTCGGCATGCAGCCGCGGCCGCGGACGTGTGCCGAGCCGCGATTGCGCGGCCGTTCCAGCGCGCGATCGTCTTGAGGTCTGTGCCCGGTTCGGCCACTCCGGCGCCGCTCGCGTGGTGACCCTGTTATCAAGCTGACCGTCACGGATTTTGGATTCATCCTAGCGCTGACGGCGTTGGGGATCTCTGAATCGTGTCCGTGGCTTTGGCGTTGTATCTCGTGGTTAATTGGCGCTCGTCGGCGCACCAAGACTGGATCGACTCGATGCGCTCAAGCTGGTGACGATGTTGGTACGCGTCTGTTGCGGCGAACAGCGGGTGTGGAGCGAGGTGCGGGTCCCGACGGTGGCGGCCGAAGCGGCGCGCCAGGTCAGTCGGCAGCGGACGGCGCTGACGCAGGACCAGACGCGGCTCGTCAATCAGATGCGCGGCTGGGTGGCGACGTGGGGTGTCGGCTCTGCCTTCGCGTCGGCGTGGCGCCTGGTGGACAACCGTGCACGATTGGGCCGGTGCGGCGCTGCCCGTCGAAGTGCAAGCGCGGCTGGCGCGCGCCGAGGCGCGTCTGCAGAGGCCTCAAGGGGCAGATCGCGGAGCTCGACGCCCAGCAGCAGGCCGCCGTGACGACGGCCCCGACGCTTGGTGCCCTGCGGCAATTGGTGCAGTTGAAGGGTGTCGCGACGACCAGTGCCTTGGTGCTGCTCGATGAGGGTTTGGTCTGGCGGGAGTTCCGGAATCGGCGACAGATTGGCGGCCTGCTCGGTTTGCCCCGACGCCCTACGACAGCGGGGAGTCACCCCGTAGCAAGGGATCAGTCGCGCCGGGCAATTCTCGACTCCAGGCCATCAGTATTCAGCTCGCCTCGAATTGGGTGCGGTGCACCGCAGAGCGCGCTTACGCGGTTGTATCGTGCGTAATTTTGGGAAGGGCAAACGCGCCCGCCGGATCGGGATCGTCGCGGTGGCCCGCATTCGCGCTCGGCCCGGCGCACACGACAACTTTGAATCTGCTCTTCATGTTCTTCGCGGTGATGACCGAGGCTTGCCGAGATTTGCTGTCCCAGAAGTAAACACGCGCCCTTTATATTGAGGATGAGCCGCCCAAGCGCCTGAAGCCGCCGCTCCTTTGCGCCGACACCCAGCTAAGACGTGAAAACTTCACATCTGGGTGTCGGGGTGCGAATGAGCACGACAAAGCGGCAAAGTTTAGGTAGTTGGTGCCGATGCTTCGTCCTGACGCTGTTGATCGCGGCCTTCGCCGCGCCGGCTTCCGCCCAGGATCGCTATCACCCCGCACTCGATCCTCAGCACTTTCCCGTACCTAGCGCGATTCAGCCGAACGTTGCCTTCTGGCGCGAGATTTTCGCCAAATACCTCTCATCGCAGGAGGTGATTCACGACAGCTGGCACCTCGATGTCGTCTTCTCCGTCGTCGACATGAGCGATCTCGAACGCATTCGCAGCTCGGCCATCGTGATCGAACGCGCCCGCGAGCAGCGAGTCAAGAAAGAGATCGAGAAATATCAACGAGTGCTCAGGCGCCTGGGAGGAGACGCGCGCGCCGACGCCAGCCCTGCCGATGTCGAACGCGTGCGGGCGCTTTATGCCAACTCGTCGCGTCGTGCGACCGACTACCGTGCAGCGGTCGGGCGCGTCCGCGGCCAGGGAGGGCTGAGGGATACCATGGCGGAGGCGATCCGGACGTCCGGCATGTTCATGCCGGGCATCGAACGGATCCTCGGTGCGCATGGGTTGCCGCTCGAAATCAAGTGCATGCCGTTCGTCGAGTCGATGTTCAACTATCGGGCCCGCTCGAAGGTTGGCGCCTCCGGCATCTGGCAGTTCACCGCCTCGAGTGGCCGTCTGTTTCGGTTGGTGAGCCCAGGGGTTGATGGTCGACACGATGTGTGGCTGGCGGCCGATGCCGCGGCACGCATGCTCAAGGCAAATTACGCCCGTTTGGACAGCTGGCCGCTTGCGCTGACCAGTTACAACCACGGCGTCGGAGGTATGGCACGGGCGTCTCGCCAGCTGCGCACGACGGACATTGGCATCATCACCGAGCAGTACAAGACCCGGCGCTTTCAGTTCGCGTCACGGAACTTCTACAGTGAATTCGTTGCCGCCGTGATTGTGTTTGCCGATCGGACCACGCTCTTCCCTGGGGTCGAATTGCTGCCGGCGGTCACGTTCGACGAGTTCACGCCCGGGCGGTTCGTCTCGCTGCTCGATCTGGCTGGCTTGACCGAGACAAGTGTGGCCACGCTCGAAACGCTGAATCCCGCCCTGGAAGACGGAGTGATTCGGGGTGGTATGCTGGTGCCGGGAAACTACCCGCTGCGCGTACCAACCGGCACGCACGCGTCCTTTCAACGCGCGTTTGCGCAGTTGCCCCCCGAGCGCAAACGCGATCGTCAGCCAAATCGCACCTACCGGGTCGCGCGAGGAGATACGCTTGCCAGCATTGCCAGGCGATTCGGGACAACCACAACGGCACTACACCGCGCGAACGGATTTCGTGGGTCTCCCCGCCTCAGGGTCGGGCAGGTGCTCGATGTCGGTCATGGCGCATGGTCGCCGCTCGTCTGGAGCCCGACCATCGCGACTTCCCAACCGTAAAGAACCCGGGAAAAAACCGTCTTCAGTCGGCCGGCTCAATTCGTAGAATTGTTCCGTCGGTCACTGTCAGATCCACGCTCCCGGGGCCGTTCTGGCTCTGTCTTTCCGTCGCGAGATAGAGGTACCCGTCGGGTCCCTGAACGACGTCCCGGAACCGGACGTCGAGCGACACGAGCAACGACTCGCGGCGTTCCTGTTGTGGAGGAGGTTGGTTGAACGCCACGCGTTGAACCTGCTGACCGCTGAGCGCGCCAATGAAGAGATGCCCTTTCCAGGCCGGGAACCGCTCCCCGGTGTAGAACGTCACGCTGGACGGGCTGATGGCCGGCATCCAGAACATTACGGGCATTTCCATATCGGGCCGCCACCATGACTGCTCCGACACATGGTTGCCCGTGTACATCTTCCCGAGCGACACGACCGGCCAACCGTAATTCAAGCCGGGACGCAGCACGTTGAGTTCGTCGCCTCCCATCGGGCCAATCTCCACTGCCCATAGCGCTCGTGTGTCGGGGTGCCAAGCCAGACCATGCACATTGCGATGTCCATAGGTATAGATTTCCGGCTTCGCCCCTTTGCGTCCAACAAACGGATTGTCAGGTGGCACGCTCCCATCGTCTCGAATTCGCAGCACCTTTCCCACGTGTGAGTTGAGATCCTGGGCGAGGATGCGCGCGCTGTTGTCATCAGTGAAGACCAGGCGGTCACGATCGCCGACCGTCAGATACACCATTCCATCGGGCCCGAACGCCGCTCGACCGGCAGGAGCTCCAGTGCCCCACGCATCCGCGACGAAAATCTCTTTGACGTCGGCCAGCGTCGTCCCGTCGAGGCGCGCGCGAGCGAGTGCGATGGTCGTGCGCTTCTCGGTGCCCTTCGAGTAAGACAGGTAGATGAAATGGTTTTGCGCAAACTGTGGATGGACGAGCACGGAATTGAGGCTTCTGGCCTCGAGGGAGGGGACGGGCCAGCCGCCGATTGGTTGCGGATCGAGCTTGCCATTGCGAATGATCCGCAGCCGTCCGGGCAGCTCCGTGACGAGCATGCTCGCGTCCGGCAAGAAGGCGATGTGCCACGGTCTGGCAAGACCTGTGGCCACGGTCGTCACGCGAATTCGAACGCGCTCCCCACGCGCACATCCTCCGTGCTCGCCACCAGTCGGGGAGCACGGGCCAGGTGTGTACGTTTCAAACACGGGTGGTTGCTCGGGGCCGGCAGAAGAGGGCGAACCCTGCCGAGCATGGCCCGCAACAGCCACGAACCACACGGCGAGCACGACGAGTGGAACTGTTCGACCAACACTCATGAATCTACCGTGCTCCCTTCCGCGCGGCTTCTTGAGCGGCACGCTCTTCGGCCCGATGTCCCGAGAGAATGTTGAACATGCCGTAGTTACCTTCGTGGCATGCCACCTCGAACAAGGGGCCCTGGGTCCGGTCCATCGAAAGCTCCACCGTCCAGGGTTTCATGAAGACGGTCGGATCCTCAATCGTGGCCTGATACGTCAGTGTGTTGGCGTCGCGTGCGTACGAAGCGCTCGACGATGCGCAGGTTCTCATCGCTGAGCCCGGCCAGGTACTGCACGCCAAAACGGCTCTTGCTGTTGAATTTGAAGTTGGTCGTCTCGACGACAAGCGTGTTGCCTTCCCATCGGCCGCGCGAGTCGCCCGTCCACTGGTGCACGTTCTGTGACAATCGGGGACGCCCGTCGAGTGGAATGACGCGCATATCGTGATTCATCTCAGCGAGGATGGTCACATATCCCGGTGACTGAACGATGAGGTAGTTGTTGTTGTACGGCTCCGGCAACATCGGCACCGTCGCGCCAAACAGGACGCAGCGCTCGGTCAGCCATCGATCTTCGGGGCCATCGGCGGGGCGGAGCGCTTCTTCCGCCTGACGCGCGTCGAACCTTTTCTGAGCCCCGGGCGTAAACGGTGGGATTCTGCCGTCGGGCGGGTCGATGATCAGGGACGTGCGACGGCTCTTGACCCCCTGCTTGCCTCGTTCGAAAAATACGTCGTTGTACGCGCCGACCTCGCCCGGGCGGAGCGGACGGTCGGCGTTTGTCTGCTGGATGCGTTGCTTTTCAAAGGCGGCCGCTTCGTCGGCCGTGAAGAACTCTTTCGTCCCGAGCTCGGGCGCCCGCTGAAACGTTGTCAGCGTGGCATTCGTCCAGATGCCTTCCAGGTCGGGATCGCCCCAACTCTTGCGCGGAGAATTCCCGCTCTGAGCCTGGGGCCCCGCCGAACAAAGCCACAGCGCGGCCAAACCGCCGGCGATGGCGAGCCATCGGTGTGTCATGGAGAACCTCCGCACCGGGAAGCCTAGCAGGTTGTTGAAAACGCGAGCAAGCTGGAACTTGCCACTTTCGGGCAAGGCGGTCCCTCCCCGCAAGTGGCGTCGGCTGAGCCCTGGACGGGCAACACTCTGGCAGGCAAGGCAACTCGATGTTACGATCGCACGACCGGATCCTTATGAGTTCGACCAAGCGGCAACGGTTTGGTATCTGTCATCGACCAATCCTGGCCGTGACGCTCGTGTGTGTCCTTGCCGCATCGGCTGCGGCCGAGGAGCGCTATCACCCCGCTCTCAATCCTCAGCACTTTCCGGTGCCAAACGCGCTTGTCCCGAACGTCAACTTCTGGCGAGAGATCTTTTCGAAATACACCTCATCTCAGACGGTCATTCACGACAATTGGCACGTCGACGTGGTATTTGCGGTCGTCGATGTCAGCGATCTCGAGAAGAGCGGAAGCTCGCCCTTTGTGATTGAGCGCGTGCGTGAAGACCGGGTTCAGAACGAAGTCGAAAAGTATCGGCGCGTCCTTCGCCGTCTTGCCGGAGATATGGGGGCCGAAGCGAGTGCGGACGATGTCGAACGCGTCAGGGCGCTGTATGCCAACTCGTCGCGTCAGACCACAGACTTTCGAGCGGCCATCGAGCGCGTGCGCGGCCAGGGTGGTTTGAGCGACACGTTTGCGGAGGCCATCCGGACGTCCGGGATGTTCATGCCAGGCATCGAGCGCATTTTGACGGCCCATGGGCTGCCTCTCGAAGTGCGCTGCCTGCCGTTTGTCGAATCCATGTTCAACATCCGGGCCCGGTCGAGGGTCGGCGCCTCGGGCGTCTGGCAGTTCACGGCTTCGACTGGCCGACTGTTCATGCAGATGAACAGCGCCGTCGATGCCAGGCACGATGTCTGGCTGGCTGCCGACGCGGCGGCGCGGATGCTGAAGAGACAATTACGCGCGCGTCCAGAGCTGGCCGCTGGCGCTTACAGGCTACAACCACGGCATCGCAGGCATGGCACGCGCCGTTCGGCAACTCGGCACTGCCGACATTGGCGTCATCGTGGAGCAGTACGAGTCGCCCAGCTTCGGATTTGCGTCGCGGAATTTCTATAGTGAGTTCGTGGCGGCGGTCACGGTCTATGCCGATCGCGCCGCCCTCTTCCCTGGAGTCGAGCCGCTACCGGCCATGAACTTCGACGAATTCAGCCCCCGGGCGCTTCGTCTCACTCCTCGACCTTGCCAGTCTCACGGAGACCAACCTGGAGACGCTCGCGACGCTCAATCCAGCTCTCGATGAAGAAGTGATGGAGGGACGATTGCTGGTGCCCGGCGACTACCCGCTGCGCATCCCTGTCGGCGCACGCGCGGCGTTTGCCGGTGCCTTCGCGCAGCTGCCATCCGAGCGCAAGCCGGCGACCCAGTTGAATCGAGCCTATCGGGTTGCGCGCGGCGACACGTTGGGGGGAATTGCGCGGCGGTTCGGCACGACAACGGCGGTCTTGCAGCGAACGAACGGTCTGTCTCGCGCCAATCGACTGCGAGTAGGACAAGTGCTCGAGATTGGTCCTGGCGGCGGCAGCTGGTCGCCGCTGGTCTGGAAGCCGACGGCCCCGGCGGCTCAGCCGGCGGCTGCGACCGCCCGTACCCTCGGCGATCGCATACATGTCATTCGTGCCGGCGAAAACTTGTATCAGGTTGCCAAACGATACGGCCTCACGGTCGCGGCGCTTGTCGCGGCCAACAAGCTCGTCTCGCCCGATCGGGTTGCAGTCGGGTACCTGTGTTGGCAATTCCGACGGGCCCGTAACGATCCGTAGCGCGCACGCTTCAGCGTGCGCGACGAGCGCGACGATCCCATTTCCCTTCGAGATCCTCCTGGAGAGAATGTGACCGGCAAGCATCTGTCGGATGCCCTCGTATTTTTCGGCATTACCGGCGATCTCGCGTACAAGAAAATCTTTCCAGCCCTCCAGGCGCTCGTGAGGCGCGGGCGGCTCGATGTGCCCGTGATCGGGGTTGCGCGCTCGCCGCTGACACGCGATCAGCTCGTGGAACGCGCGAAGGCAAGTGTCACCGAAGCAGGAGGCCTCGACCCCGTCGCATTCCCGAAGCTTGCAGGGCTACTCCGGTATGTTGCCGGTGACTACAACGATCCCGGCACGTTTGCGCAGTTGCGATCCGTGCTGGGCGCCTGCAAGCATCCGTTGTACTACCTGGCAGTCCCGCCGACCATGTTTCCGCCCGTCATCAAACATCTCACGCACTCCGGCTGCGTCGCAGGTGCGCGCGTGGTCGTTGAAAAGCCTTTCGGGCGCGATCTCGCATCGGCGCGTCAATTGAATGTGGCGCTCCACGAGGCCTTTCCCGAAGACTCGATTTTCCGGATCGATCACTATCTGGGCAAGGAAGCGGTGCAGAACATCCTGTTTATTCGCTTCGCCAACGCCTTTCTCGAGCCCATCTGGAATCGTCACTACGTTGAACATGTGCAGATCACCATGGCGGAGGATTTCGGTGTCGCGGGACGCGGCAAGTTTTACGAGGAGACCGGCGTCATCCGCGACGTGATTCAAAATCATCTGCTGCAAATCATCAGCTACCTGGCGATGGAAGCGCCTTCGTCGATGTGGCCAGAGGCTGTCCGTGACGAGCAGGTCAAGGTGTTGCGAACCGTGCGGCCGCTGTCACGAGACATGACGGTCGTCGGGCAGTTTCGCGGGTACCGTCTCGAGCCGGGCGTCGACGGGCACTCGCAGGTTCCCACGTTCGCGGCGATGCACTTGTTCGTAGATTCGTGGCGCTGGGAGGGCGTGCCGTTTTACGTGCGAGCTGGCAAGTGTTTGAAAAAGACCGCAACTGAAGTGATTGTGCAAATGAAACACGCCCCACCCGTCGTGTTTCCCGACCGTTCGGCGCCGCACGAAAACTACGTGAGATTCCGGTTGTCGCCCGAAGTCGTGATTGCGGTAGGCGCCCAGGCCAAGCGCCCCGGCGAAGGCATGCTGGGAAGACCCATCGAACTCGCGGTTGTCGATGCGCCGGCGCAGGGACAAGCGGGCCGCATGGAAGCATATGAGCGGCTGCTCGGTGACGCCATGCAGGGAGAGCCCACCATTTTTGCGCGTCAGGACCTGGTCGAGGCGGCCTGGACCATCGTCGATCCAATCCTTCGCGAACCTGGCCCGCTTCACGAATATGACTGCAGAAGCTGGGGTCCGAGCGAAGCGGACCGCCTTGCCGCGCCAACCGGTGGGTGGCACGAGCCGGCCTAATCAGTTGCCAGTTATCAGCCTCAGTTCTCGGTTCAGGACAGTCCGGAATTGAAAACTGAAAACTGTTGTCAGTCCGCAGAAACCGCACGAACCAGATGGGCGACTTCCTGTTGGCTCGTCCGTGCCACATCTGCCTGGGAAACAATTCCCGCGCAAACCCCACGCTCGTCGACGACGGGAACGCGGCGGATCTTGTGCCGTTCCATGGTCGACACGACCTCATCGAGGGATGTGTCGGTTCGAACCGTGACCACGGGTGTGGTCATGCAGGATTCGGCGGTGTATCCGATGGGGTTTTTGCCTTGGGCGACGACACGGCACACGATGTCGCGATCGGTCACCACCCCGACTGGATGTTCCGCCCGGTCGATGACGGGGATTTCGCCGCAGTCGTGCTGAATCATCAGCTTGGCCACCTCGTCCAACGTGGTCTCGGCGGTGCAGCAGGCCGGATCGGACGTCATCACATCGCGCGCAAGTTTCTTGACCATAGGTCCTCTCTTTCTGAACTGCAGACCTCACTCGTCTAGCAACATGTGTTCCCGATCGAGCCCCGCGTTCCTTGCCCATTGTGCGAGTGCTGCGCACACGAGTGTCTGTCTTCACTACGGCGGCATGTCGTGACGGCGTAATTTGGGTCGCTGCCTGAAGACGTCGGCCCCAGGCACTTCCATTGCATCGACTCCCTTGAAAAACCTTTGCGTAATTTGCCGCGTGACCCTACCTTTGACCTTTGACCTTTGGCCTGAGGAGATGCCCATGCCCGTTACGTTGATGGATTTGTCGTGCCCGTTCCCAAGAAAAACCTCCAGTCGTACCGCCGAATTGCACAAAAGGCCGGCAAGGTCTGGAAGGACCATGGCGCGCTGGAATATCGCGAATGTCTGGGCGATGACCTCAAGGTGAAAATGGGGACGGCCTTTCCGCGTGCGGCCAGGGTCAAACCAGGCGAGACCGTCGTGTTTTCATGGATCGTCTACAAATCGCGGGCTGATCGCGATCGCGTGAACGCGAAGGTGATGAAGGATCCGCGTCTGGCAAAAATGATGAACCCGAGCGCGATGCCGTTCGACCTCAAGCGCATGGTGTATGGCGGGTTCAAGGTATTCGTCGACCTTTAGCGACCTGCGACACGCGTGGGCCGAGCGTCCACACAATCCACATCCTCCTGTCAGCCATCGGTCGCCTGGCAGATTCGTGCCTGTCCGGATGCGGACACCGCAGCAACAAGCGGGCATATTTGCCTGAGTTCGTGAGGATGGTTTCCGGCATGGGCGTTGCAGCCAAATTTCCGGGTACTTGTGGAGGAGGTGCTTCATGCCGCGCCATTTGACTGCGCGCTAAGTCGAGCATGTCTATGGTTGCTGCTGATGCTGGTGGTGTTGCCACTATTCAGTGTGTCTGCATTGGCGCAATCTCGAGGAGACGGCCGCCTGAGCGTGACTGTCTTCGTCGATCCGAGCTTCCGCGGAACGAGCGAAACATTTTCCGGCGACATCGCGGATTTGCGTGACTTTGGATTGAACGACGAAATCTCGAGTATCGAGATTCGACCCGGTGAAGCGTGGGAAATCTGCCGGGACATCAATTTCGCAAATCAGTGTCAGATCCTCACTCGCAGTGTGTCGAACCTTGGCTCACTAGGCTGGGACGACGGTATTTCGTCAATCAGACGAGTACGTGGTGCAACCAGTCCGTGCGAGGCCGGAACGAGTCGGTGCGAGGCAGATTTGGCGTTGACGGCGTCACACTGTTTGTCGAACCAAACTATCGCGGGAACCACGAGACGTTGTTTAACGACTCGGCAGATTTTCGAGATCTAGGACTGAACGACCAGATTTCGAGCGTCGAGATTCCAGCAGGTGAGGTCTGGGAAGTGTGTCAGGACATCAACTTTTCGAACCGATGCGAAGTTCTCGACCGAAGTGTTTCCAACCTGGCAGCGATAGGTTGGAACGACAAGATCTCGTCCATGCGTCGACTTGAGGGCGAGTGGCCTCTCGCCACGGGGGACCAGTGGCAGGATCGACGCTGAACCGAGGCTCATCCTCTACGCGCGGCCGGGATATCGTGGCGCCGCACGAGTCATGCAGGACGAGGTGCGGAACATCGGGGCATTCGCAAATCGCGTCGCCAGTGTGGAGGTCCGCGGAGGCGTTTGGGAGCTCTGCGATCAAGCCGTGTGGCGTGGTAACTGTGTGACCGTCGATCAGGACGTTTCCGATCTATCGAGTCTTGGACTGAACGGGGCCGTCATGTCGGCGCGGCCCATCGCCGACAGATTCTAACGTGCGAGCAGGCGGGCGGGCGAGCCCCGCCTGCCTATTCGCTAGGAGGTGGACCTTGCCTCTGGTCGTGATTAGCAGTGGAAAAAGCGAGATGGTGGCGAAGAGAACTCTTCGAGTACATGTGCGACTATCCGGATTGTCCGAATCCTGCCGAGCGCGTCATCGGGTTCGTCCGCGAGATCGCTGGAGGATTTGCCGTCTGCCTGAGACATGCCGCGGTCCTCGAGGGTCGCATCGGTCGAGGCTTACCACGGGTGTCGTTCGACGATCTCAGCTCTTCGACTTAGACGCCGATACCTCGACGTCCGGCCTGGTCGGACGCGACCTCGTGAATTCGTTCTGTGACGGCTCATATACGGACGATGACGCCAAACAGCGCGACAGCCCGAGCAGGCCGATCAACGCGGCGACCGGACCCGCCACTGATCGCGGCATGCTGCCGTAACTCTCCCTCATCGATCGCAGGCTGTGGTAATGCTGGAAACCCGCAAGCATCAAGGCAACGAGACCCGATCGCTGATCATCACAAGCGCGAACCCCCGGGGCCCGAGCTTGATATCGTGGTGCCGGACACTGGCTTGCGCAGTTCGAGCTCGAAAAACTTATAGATGGTGAAGCCAAACGAAATCAGGGATGTCGCCGTCCGGACCCACGCCATCATCGTGCGTTCGTAGGCCAGTCGGGTCCGGTCAATCGCGAGCCGCGTCCCTGTATCGACAGCCGGAGGTTGTGTGCTCATGGACTGTCGGCCCGGGCCTAATTGCTCTGGAAGAGCCCGAGCGTCGCCCAACCAGACGCTGAGGAGCGATCCCCCGCGGTGCCGTGACTCACATTTGAAACTGCGAACCAGAGGCTATGTACGCGAACCCCCAGCGGGCCGTGATTGAAATCTGAATCCGTTGCAATGCGGATCGAGACCCGTCTGTACCGATGAGCGCTCGCAGACGTGGACCTGGCCCGAAGATTCCGCCCGGGAAGTGAGAAGTGATAGCATCGTGGGCTGAACACACTTCACAGGAGCAGCTCATGTCCCGCAGTCGACTCAATCGCCCGGTCTGGGGCTTTGTCGTCAGTAGCGCCCTTTGCGTGTTTCTGCTCTTGGTCACGTCGCAGGCCCAACAACCCGCCGGCGATGTGGCCATCGACCCCGACGACATTGGCGGTATCGTGACTGGACCCAAAGGCCCGGAGGCCGGCGTCTGGGTGATCGCGGAAACGCGCGATCTGCCGGTGCGCTACATCAAGAGCGTGGTCACCGACGACCGTGGCCGCTTCGTGGTGCCTGACCTGCCGCAGGCGAGCTATCGGGTGTGGGCGCGCGGGTACGGCCTGGTCGACAGCGATAAGGCAACAGCCAAGCCTGGACAGCGTCTCGCCATCACGGCGAAGGTGGCGCCGAGCGAGGCGGCGGCCGCGCACTATTACCCCGCTATCTATTGGTACTCGATGCTCAAGATCCCCGCTGCCGATCAGTTCGGTGGCAAGAGCAGCATCCCGGCTCGGCTCACGCAGACCAATTGGATCAGCTCGATGAAGAACACTGGCTGCATTGGCTGCCATCAGCTCGGTCAGGAGTCCACGCGGACGATTCCAGCAGCCCTCGGCGCGTTCGAGTCGCCGACCGAAGCATGGCGTCGCCGTGTGCAGTCCGGTCAAGCCGGTCAGATGATGCTCGGCCAGTTGAACAACCTGGGCGAGCTCTCGTTTGCAAACTTCGGCGACTGGACCGACCGCATTGCCAAGGGCGAGTTGCCGTTTGCGAAACCGCCCAGACCAGTGGGCGTCGGAGCGAAACATTGTCGTCACGCTGCGCGATTGGATGAACGACAAGCAGTACCTCCACGACTTGATCGCGAGCGACCGTCGGCCACCCGACCGTGAATGCGTACGGCCCGGTATACGGATCGCCAGAGTACAGCTCCGATTTCATTCCCATCCTCGATCCGGTGAAGAACGTCGCCACCACGTTCAAGGCGCCGGTGCGCGACACCGACATGCCGCTCAGCCTGGGCCCCGGTCATGCGGCGGCCCTCGATTCGTTGCAGCCGTCCCCGTATTGGGGCAGCGAACGCATCTGGGAGACCCGTGCGAACAACCACAACTCGATGTTCGGACGGGACGGCCGCCTCTGGCTGGCAGCGTCGGTGCGGGCCCCGGAAAACCCCGCGTTCTGCAAACAGGGCTCGGATCATCCATCAGCGAAGGCGTTCCCGATGGAGCGGGCCACTCGCCATCTGGCTGTCTTCGAACCAAAGACGCAGAAGTACACGTTCGTCGAGACGTGCTATTCGACACACCATCCGCAATTCGGGTATGACGCCAACGACACGCTCTGGACGAGCGGCGGCGGCCCGGTCGTGGGCTGGCTGAACACGAAGATGTTCGATCAGACCGGCGACGCGGCGAAATCGCAGGGCTGGACGGCGCTGGTGCTCGACACCAACGGCAACGGCAAACGGGATGCGTACGTCGAGCCGGACCAGCCGGCCGACGCGACGAAGGACACGCGCATCAATTCGCCCTTCTATGCGGTGATGCCGAGCCCGGTTGACGGTTCTGTGTGGGGCTCGCACTCTGGGCGTGCCCGGCGCCGTTGTGCGCCTTGTGCCTGGCTCGAATCCGCCAGAGACCGCCCTGGCGGAGATTTATCGAGTGCCGATGCCTGGGTTTGGCGCCCGTGGCGCAGACATCGATCGACAGGGAGTCGTCTGGGTGTCAATGGGCAGCGGGCACATTGGCAGCTTCGATCGCCGCAAGTGCAAAGGACCGCTCAATGGGCCGAAGGCCACCGGTGATCACTGCCCCGAAGGCTGGTCGTTCCACCAGTACCCCGGTCCCGGCTTCCGCGGTATTGGTGAGAACAGCGCCGAATCCAGCTACTACTCGTGGGTCGACCAGCACAACACATTCGGGTTGGGTAATGACGTGCCGATGTCGACAGGAAATCTGAACGACGGCCTGATTGCGTACGCCAACGGACGGATGGTCGTGCTGCGCGTGCCGTACCCGCTTGGTTTCTACGCCAAGGGCTTCGACGGCCGCATTGACGATCCGAAGGCTGGGTGGAAAGGACGCGGGCTGTGGGCCGCCAACGGCGACCGCACGCCGTGGCTCGTCGAAGGCGGAAAGGGCACGAAGCCCCTAGCCGCGCATTTCCAGTTGCGGCCCGATCCGCTGGCAAAGTAAAGAAGGAGTGTGTCATGCGCAGACAAACGTTGGCACTTCTCTTCAGTGCGGCATCAGTAACGGTGCTCGGCGGCCAATCGAGTCATCCGCGAGACATTCACCCGGAGTCGCTGTCGCGGGTGCCACCCGTTCAGCGAAGCGAGCTGAATGAAGAAGGGCAGCGGGCGTGGGACCAGGTAGCCGGCGCGGGCAAAACGATTCCGCGCACCGGACCAGCGGCGGTTTCAATGTACAGTCCCGCCGCTGCCGTGCACATTCAAGGTCTCAACCAGGTCCTGAGAAAGACGGTCGTCGGCAGCCGGTTCTTCGAGCTCTCAACGCTCGTCGCTGCCCGCGAGTTCGACCAGCAGTACGAGTGGTCGGCCCATGAACCCGCGGGCCTGAAAGCGGGTCTGGAGCAGTCGGTCATCGACGTGGTCAAGTACAACAAAGATGTTGCGGGTCTGTCCGAGAAGGATGCCACCGTGATCCGTCTTGGCCGGGCTCTGATGCGTGACCATAAGGTCAGCCCCGAGCTCTGGGCGAAGACCGCTGAGCTCTTCGGCCGCCAGGGCGCCGTGGAAATCACGGCCATCATGGGCGACTACGTGATGGCCGGGTTCATGCTGACCGCGGTCGATCAGCAGCTTCCGCCCGAGCGCAAGGCGCTGCTCCCGCCGCGGTGATGACGCCTTCGTGGCCCTCGCACTTGGCGCTCGCTTCGGTGCCTACGAGGTCGTGTCCCCGATCGGGGCAGGCGGCATGGGCGAGGTCTATCGCGCCCGTGACGTGAAGCTCCATCGCGAGGTGGCGCTCAAGGTCCTGCCGGCCGCGGTTGCGCTCGATCCTGATCGTCGAGCGCGCTTCGAGCGAGAGGCGCAGCTGCTTGCCGCCCTCAATCATCCCAATATTGCTGCAATTTATGGCTTCGAGGATGGCCTGGACGCGTATCCGGTCGGGACCGGGCCGGCGCTCGTGCTCGAGCTCGTCGAGGGGCCGACGCTGGCGGATCGGCTGGCGCGAAGCGTCATTCCGCTCGACGAGGCGCTGCCGATTGCCCGTCAGATCGCCGATGCCCTGGAAGTTGCTCACAAGCTCGGAATCGTCCATCGCGACCTCAAGCCTTCGAACATCAAAATCCGACCAGACGGGACGGTGAAGGTACTCGACTTCGGCCTTGCGAAGGCGCTCGAGCCCACATCGGCGGCCGCGGACGCATCGCAGTCGCCAACGATCACCAGTCCCGCAGTGACGCGAGCCGGCGTCATCCTGGGCACGGCCTCGTACATGAGCCCGGAACAAGCGCGCGGACGGAGCGCGGACGCGCAAAGTGACGTGTGGGCCTTCGGATGCGTGCTCTACGAAATGCTCTGCGGCCGTCGGCCATTCGGCGGAGAAACGGTGTCCGACACGATCGCCGCCATCCTGGAACGCGAGCCCGACTGGAAGCGGCTGCCGCCGAATGTCCCAGCCAACGTTCGACGAGCCCTGCGGCGATGTCTGGAAAAAGATCCCAGACGGCGTTTCCATCACATTGCCGATGCGCGAATCGAGATCGAGGATGCCGCCAGCGAGCTTGGAGTCGGTCCGTCAGTCCTGTCGCCAGCGCAGCGTAAACGGAATCGAATGCTCGGCATTGCCACTGCGGTATCGGGGCTCGCTCTAGCTGCAGCGCTGGGCGTCTGGTACTCACGTGCGCCGGCAGATGCGCCCGAACTGCGACTGGAAATCACAACGGCGTCCACTGCCGATCCTACGGCCTTCGCGATTTCTCCCGACGGCCGACGGGTCGCGTTCGTCGCCGACCGGGAAGGGCAACAGATGCTCTGGGTGCGCGCCCTCGACGTGGTGAACGCGCAACCGTTGGCTGGTACCGAGGGGGCTCGTCAACCGTTCTGGTCGCACGATAGTCGCTGGCTCGGGTACTTCACGACCGCCGGGACCCTCAAGCGAATCGAGGCGCGTGGCGGCCCGACACAAATATTGGCCACCGCTGTTGGTGCGACAGGAGGAGCGTGGGGACGGGACGGAACGATCTTGTTCTCGCAGACTGTTACACCCTCTTTGATACGCGTCAGTTCGGCGGGAGGACCCGTTGAGACAGCGACGACACCAACCGCCGGATCGACTGGCCACCGCCAACCGCAATTCCTCCCGGGAGGCCGAGACTTCCTGTTTTTTTCGGGCGGCGCAGACGACGTGCGCGGGATCTATCTGGGCTCGCTTGGCTCTTCCGCGGCCACGCGTCTCGTGGCATCCGATAGCAAGGGAGTGTACGTATCACCAGGCTGGCTGTTGTTCGTGCGCCAGGGGTCGCTCGTTGCGCAGCGCATGGATCTCGCTCGACGCACGCTCAGCGGCGAGCCGGTCACGGTTGCAGGCTCGGTCGCCTTCGAACCGATCTTTGGCGCTGGTGGGTTTTCGGCGTCCGACGGAGGGGTGATCGCCTACCGCGCTGGCAACACGTCCGCGACGCGGCTTTCGTGGTTCGACCGGGCGGGTAACGCGCTCGGCGCTGCCGGATCGCCCGATCAAATCGGCCTGTCGAATCTTATGCTCTCACCCGATGGCCGTCGCGTGGCCGTCGAGCGCACGCTCCAGAACGAGACGGATCTGTGGCTCCTCGATGCGACCCGGCAGGTGCGTTTCACGCGCGGGTCGGGTGGAGCTGTCGACACGGTTTCCGATTTGGTCGCCAGACAGCAGTCGGATCGCGTTTAACGAGAGTGGATCCGGTTCCATCTCAATCTCCGTGAAGCGATCGGCTGGCGACGGTGACCCGGAAGTGCTCTTCGAGTCGCCCGAAGCCAAGGTCCTCAGCGATTGGTCACCCGACGGTCGATTCCTGCTGTACTACGTACCCGATCCAAAGACGGGCACCGATATCTGGGTGCTGCCGTTGGACGGTGAGCGGGTTCCGTTCACATTCCTGAAGACCGAGGCGAACGAGCTCTCCGGCCAGTTCTCGCCGGATGGACGCTGGGTTGCGTACCAATCGAACGAATCCGGAAGGTTTGAAATCTATGTCCGGCCGTTTCCCGGACCGAGCGGGCAGTTTCCGGTCTCGACGGCAGGTGGCGTCTACCCGCGATGGTCCGCCGATGGGAAAGAGATGTATTACATTGCACCCGACGCGAAGCTGATGGCCGTTCCAATTTCGGTAACGGCGACCACGTTTGAAGCGGGCGCGCCGACGACGCTGTTCCAGACGCGGCGGGTGGGCGGTGGGGAGAACGTTGTCGGACGCGGTCATCAGTACGATGTCGCGCCTGACGGCCGGTTCCTCATCAACGTGGAAGCGGGATCCGGCACGCCGCCGATCACGCTGCTGTTGAACTGGACGCCATCGGGATCACCAAACTGAAGACTGGGAGTAAACATTTCAACGCTGAGGACGCTGAGGACGCTGAGGACGCTGAGGACGCTGAGGACGCTGAGGATGCTGAGGACGCTGAGGTCGCTGAGGTCGCAGAGCGCGCAGAAAGTTCACTAAATTAGACTTTCTGCGGATACTCTGCGAACTCTGCGTGAAGCCTTTAGAACTGAATTAGAACTGAAAAGCTTGCCACTTTCCCCCGGGTCCCGAGTCGGTCCGTATGAAATCACCGCCCAGATCGGTGCCGGCGGAATGGGGATCGTCTACCTCGCTCGAGATCCTCGTCTCGGACGGGATGTGGCCATCAAGGTTTCGGCCGAGCAGTTCACCGAGCGCTTCGAACGCGAGGCGCGCGCCGTCGCGGCCCTGAACCATTCCAACATCTGCACGCTGCACGACGTCGGTCCCGACTATCTGGTCATGGAGCTCGTCGAAGGCGAGACGCTGGCGGAACTGCTCGCCCGGCGTCCTCGCTCCTCACCGGGACTTCCACTTGACGAAGCGCTGGCGCTGGCCCGCCAGATTGCCAGCGCGCTCGAGGCCGCCCACGAAAAAGACATCGTCCATCGCGATCTCAAGCCGGGAAACATCAAAGTAAAAGCCGACGGCACCGTCAAAGTGCTCGACTTCGGCCTGGCGAAAATGAAGGGGGACGGCGCGAGCGCGACTGGAGACAACCTGACGAACTCGCCGACCGTCGCGATAGGCGCCACACAAGAAGGCCTCATCCTCGGCACCGCGGCCTACATGGCGCCCGAGCAGGCGCGTGGCAAACCGGTGGACAAGCGGGCAGACATCTGGGCCTTCGGCGCGGTTCTCTACGAGATGATCACCGGACGGAAAGCGTTCGATGGGGAGGATGCGTCGACGATCCTGGCCGCGGTGATTCAGGCCGAGCCGCGCTGGGACGGGGTCCCACCGCAGGTGCGGCGGTTGCTGAAAAAATGCCTGGAAAAGGATCCTCGGCGCCGGCTGCGCGACATCGGTGATGTCTGGGAGCTGCTTGACGAAGCGCCGAAAACCGCTGCCGATTCCGACATCGTTGCGACCCGGGAATCGTCGGTTGGATTGCCGCAGGAGTGCTGGGTCTTGTCGCGGCGATTGCTCTGTGGGCGCCGTGGCGCGATGCGGCACAGCCCAGCAACAAGCCGCTGGTCCGTCTTGAAGTCGACCTCGGCGACGGGATTTCGCTCGTGCCGCTCGGGGTTCCCACGCCCAGAAGTGTGGCGATCTCACCTGACGGGACGCGGCTGGTATATGTCGCCACCGTGTCCGGCAGTCCGCCAAAGCTGTTTACTCGAAAGCTCGATCAGCCCAAGGCAACGGAACTTGCCGGTACACAAGACGCCGCAAACCCGTTTTTTTCGCCCGACGGGCAATGGGTGGCATTCTTCGACGGGAAACGACTCAACAGAATCTCGGTGGGGGGAGGCACGGCCGTCCCGCTGCTCGAGCTGGGCATCTTTACAGGCGCGAGCTGGGGCGAGGATGGCAACGTGATCGTAGGTTCGGGGCTCACAAAAGGATTGCTGCGGGTCCCCTCTGATGGAGGGGCTGTGGCTCCGATCCTGGAGCTGGCAGAAGGCGATCGATTTCACGCGATGCCGCAGCTGCTGCCCGGGAAGAACGCGGTGCTGGTGACGGTCTACGGCACGCCGCCGACCGTCGAGAGAGCCAGCATCGAGGTGGTCTCGCTGCAAGATCGCAGCCGAAAGACAATTGCTCGAGGGGGAACTTCGGCACGCTACCTGCCGAGCGGTCACCTCGTCTACACAAACGGGAACACGATGTTTGCCGTGCCGTTCGACCTCGACACCCTTGAAACGCGCGGAACGGCGGTGCCGGTTCTCGACGATGTCGCATTTGACGCCGCTGCGGGACTCGCTCAGTTCGACGTCTCGCGCGACGGCACGCTCGTCTATCGAAGAGGCTCGGGCAGCGGTCGCGCCGCAGTCAGCGTTCGATGGCTCGACGCGACGGGCGCCGCAGGAGCCACTGCAGGTCAGACCGGGCGCGTATTCTTTTCCGAGTCTCTCGCCCGATGGCAAGCGGCTCGCGATGGTGGTCTCGGAAGGAGGCAGCCAGGACGTCTGGGTGTACGACACCGCAGCGTGACACGATGACGCGCCTCACGTTCGGCAACGGGTCGTTCGTGAGCCCGATCTGGACTCCGGACGGACGATTCGTCGTCTTCGGTTCCATCGGCAACGGTCTCTTCTCGGTGCGCGCCGACGGCGCCGGTCAGCCGCAGGCCTTGATACAGGGCAACAAGATCCAGTTTCCAACCTCGCTCACGCCCGACGGCACGCGGCTCGCGTTCTACGAAATCGAGGGCACCCCGCAAGTTTGGACCGTTCCCATTGAAAACAACGGGGCGGGTCTGAAGGCCGGGACACCCTGAGCGCTACCTTTCGACGCAGTTCGTCGACCTCAACGCGGTGTTCTCGCCCGACGGCCGGTGGCTGGCGTATGAGTCGAACGAATCGGGACGAAATGAAGTGTACGTGCGTGCCTTTCCTGCACCACCAGGCGGACAGGGTGGCAAGTGGCAAATCTCCAACAACGGTGGTGGGTCACCGATCTGGTCGCGTGACGGCCGCGACATCCTGTATCGCGCCCGGGACCAGATGTGGGCGGTCAGCTACAAAATCGCGGGCGACTCGTTCGTTGCCGGGAGACCGCGAGTCTGGGGGGCGTTGGGCGTCGCGACGGGCTTCGATCTCGCTCCGGACGGCAAGCGCCTGATCGTCTTGGCTCCGACGGTAGAGGGCGCGGTGCCCACGAATAGAATATTGACGGTCCCACTAGTGCCGCGGCAGGAACACACCGTGGTGTTTCTCCAGAACTTCTTCGACGAGCTGCGCCGCCGCGTGCCGACCGGCCGATGAGAGGGTCGCAACGTGGGGTTCGCCACCTGATTGCCGAACAACGACTTCTGAACCAGGGCATCACCCGCCCGAAAACCCGCACACCGGAAGAGGTCGTCGCCTGGCTGGGCGCCGTGCAGGCGCAGGAGTACCCGTTTGCCAGGTGGGCACTTGGCCTTCGGATGCCGGAGGGGACGACAGACTCAGAGATTGAACGTGCGATAGACGAAGGACGTATTCTCCGCACCCACGTGATGCGGCCGACGTGGCACTTTGTGACGCCGGCAGACGTCTATTGGATGCTCGAGCTCACCGCCTCGCGCGTGCATCGTACGTTGGCAACTTACAATCGCCGCCAAGGGCTGACCGAAGACGTGATGGCCCGAGGCACCAAGGTCTTCGAACGCGCGCTCAAAGATGGTCAGTGCCTCACACGTGCCGAGTTGGGTGCTCGGCTCGAGCGAGCCGGCATCATGGCGAAGGGCGTCCGGCTCGCGCTGCTGACCATCTACGCTGAGCTCGAGGGTGTCATCTGCAGCGGTCCGCGACGCGCTGGTCAACTCACGTATGCCTTACTTGCGGACCGCGCGCCGCGACCGCGCCGCTTGTCGCGAGACGAAGCGCTTGCCGAATTGACCCTGCGGTACTTCAGAAGTCACGGTCCTGCGACGATCCGGGATTTCGTCTGGTGGTCTGGACTGCTGACGGCCGACGCCAAACGCGGGCTCGAAATGAATCAGCGCCCGCCACGTGCTCGTTGACGGGCGCACCTATTGGACCATCGGTCCTCCGCCGGCTGGTGCGAAGCGGAGCAGCTCCGTGCATCTGCTGCCCATCTATGACGAATACACCGTGGCGTACCGGGATCGGGACGTGGTGACTCTGGCAACGACCAGGATCGCATCTCCGTCAGGCCGGCCCGTCACCTTCCAGCATGCGCTGGTCATCGACGGAAAGGTCGCCGGCACGTGGAGGACTGCCAAGAACAAAGAGGGAGTTGCGATTGATGTGATCCCGCTACGGCGGCTGAACAGAGCCGAACGGCGCGGGATTACAGAGACAGCTGGGCGCTATGAGCGTTTCTTGGGCACTCCGGTCACGATGTCCATTTCCTGATCTTCGCGACGCCATTATCGTGAACGCCGCCCGCAACGCGCGATGGGGTCTGGTCCATTCGCTCGGATCTTTGAACAGGAGGATAGGAGATCAAGAGATCCCTTTTCATAAATGTTTCTCCTGAGCTCCTGATCTCTTGTTTTGATTGTTGGGGTGGCGACAACCGCGATTATTCGCGACGAGCAGTCACCGGATCGATGCGAATTGCACGGCGCGGCGGCACCAGGATCGCGGCAACCGTCGTGAGTGTGAATGCGGCCAGTCGAGCCACTACGCAGCGTCTTCACCACCGGCGCCAGGTGAGACGCGCGCGAAAGTCACCTCGCTGGAAGAGTCGCCTCCGCCACGCGGCCCCGAGGGCGCTGGGAGATGTTCTCGCCACCAGTTCTCCGCCCGCTCGGCGGTCCACGGCGTTTCGAGTGCCACCTCGCCCAGTTGGCGCCATAAATCGAGCGCCGATGACGGCCGCTTCTCCGGCGCCTTTTCGAGACACGCGAGCACGATCTGCTCTAGACGCTCGGGGACGGGACGCCCCGCCGCCTTCGACGGAGGCTTGGGAGGAGTTCGGACATGGTGGAGCATCATCGCCATCGGGTCACCGGCGAAGACAGTCTGGCCCGCCAGCATCCAGTACGCGACACAGCCGAGCGCGTAGATGTCGGAGCGCTCGTCAGCGTCGCTGCCTTGGACGCGCTCGGGAGGCATGTAGGCCGGCGTACCCGTGAGGATCCCATCGGCGGTTAACTGGGCATCGCCTTCTTGGAGCGACTTCACGAGGCCGAAGTCGAGCACCTTGACGACGTCGAAATCAAGGCCCAGGCGGCACAGTTGGAGGTTGTGGGGCTTGATGTCGCGGTGAAGGAGTCCTGCCGCATGGGCCTCACCGAGCGAGCGACAGGCCTGGCGCAGCACGGCCACGACTCGCTCGGCCGGCAGCGGCCCGAAGCGCTGCACGAGCGAATAGAGGTCAAGCCCGTCGAGCAGCTCCATGACGAAGTAGAAGCTGCCCGTCTCGCTCACGCCGAAGTCGAAGAGTCTTACCGTATTCGGTGAGGTCAACCGCGCGATGGTCTTGGCCTCGAGTCGGAAGCGCTCAATCGTCTTTTCACGGTTGCTCTCGCCAAGCCGATCGGGCCTGATCAGCTTGACCGCACAGGGACGCGCCAGCAGCTGGTGGCGGGCACGCCACACCTCGCCCATGCCGCCCTCGCCCAGCTTTTCCATGAGCCGGTAGAGGCCCAGCGGCACGCCTTCGTCGAGCAGCGCCGCGTCGATTTCGAGCACCGGCTCCCGCGCCATGGTCACCGCGCGCTCGAGCAGGCTCTGCAGCTCACTGAGGTCTCCGGGCCAGCGATATTTTCTCAGCCGCTTCATCGACTCTGCGGCGATCGTCTCAACGACAGCGCCGATCCGGCGCGCGTGCTGGCGAACGTAGAAGAGGGCCAGCTCTGGGACATCATCGGAACGCTCAGCGAGCGACGGTACACGCAGCTGTCTCCGTTCGAGCAACGCCTGTAGCTTCGGATGGAACCCGCTTGCGCTGGCGAGGGGCGCCGACGTGTAGGCAATGACGCGGACGTCGGGAACCGCCGTCTCACCGCGTTCGCGTGAGGCCTCTACGTTTTCAAGGAGTTCGGCGAGTCGTTCCTGCTGGTCGACTGGCAGTCGTTGTACTTCCTCGAGATACAGTGTTCCCGAGGCGGACAGCTCTAGCAGGCTCAGACGCGGCCCGGCGTCCGGCGACGCGGCCGGAGCGGTTGCTCGCGGACTCAGGATGCCCGTGTCACCTGGCGGGAGCAGCGCGCAATTGACGTGGATGAAGGCTTGTCTACTCCGCGGCGAGGCGTGGTGGATGGCGCGGGCGGTTGCCTCATGCCCCGCGCCCTGGGATCCGGTCAGCAAAAGCGTATCCGCGGTTGCCGCGTGGTGGGCAATCGACTCGCGGAGCGCCCGAATCGCTGGGCTATCGCCGACGAGCGCGCCATCCACGCGCCGCCGCGCGTCGGTGAGAAGTTCCTGCGCGACGGCCAGCTCGCGAGCGAGCTCTGCGTTCCTGGCTTCCATCTGCAGCCGCAGCCGCTGGAGGGTCAGGTGAGTACTCACTCGCGCGAGCAGCTCGTGGGCGTTGAAGGGCTTACCCACATAATCCACCGCGCCCAGCTCAAAACCGCGCACGACGTCCGCTGTGTCCGTTTTTGAGGTGAGGAAAATGATCGGCAGATCCCGCCAGTCTGGCGAGGCCTTGATCTGCCGGCACGCTTCGTATCCATCCATCTCCGGCATCATGACGTCCATGAGCACCAGGTCTGGTCGCACCTTCTCAATCGCCGCGAGCGCCTGACGCCCATTCGTCGCGGCGCTCAACTGATACCCCTGTTCCTTCAGGATGGCCATCAGCATCTGAATGTTGGCCGGGGTGTCGTCAACGATGAGAATGCGTGCGCTGATAGCTGTGGAAGACTCGTTCATATCAGATACCCCGCGCTCTGACGGCCTGATCCAGCAGGGCCTGGGCTTCGGTGAAGGAGTAACCGGCGACGTGTTGCTCGAACTCGGTGAGGGTGGCAGGATCGAACAAGGCTTGGAACCTGGCCCCATCGGAATCTAAGCACTCTACCGCGGCGGGATCAAGCTCGCTCAGAAACCTCGTCATCCGGACCACCGTCTCGCGAATCATAGCCGGGTCCACCACTGCCTGATCATCAGCTGGCGCGCCGGAGGGTGGCTCTCCGAGCGCTGCTCGCAGACCAGCCACGAGTGGTGACAACGTAGTCGCCAGGTGGTCGCAGAGCGCTGCGGCCGCTGGCGTTCCCTCTCTTATTGCTCGCTCGAGGTTGGCGGCGGCCACCTGAACTGCTCCCGCGCCAAGACTTCCTGCCACGCCCTTGATCGTATGAGCCATTCGCTCGGCAGTGGCATGATCCTGGACCGACAATCGTCCCCGGATGCGGCCGGGAGCATCGTTCTCGGTCTCGACGAACTGGCGGAGCAGCTTGAGGTACAGCTTTTTGTTTCCCGCGACACGTAGCATCCCATCGGCTGTGTCCAACCCTTCGACAAGCGGCAGCCCTTCTGCAAGTGCGGAGACGGGGGCAGCAACGGGCGGTGACGGCGTCGCGGCGGCAGCCGCATCGGTCGGCCGATAATAGCGGGTAAGTGTCGCCACGAGGAGGTTTGGGTGGATCGGCTTCGAAATATGATCGTTCATCCCTGCAGCCAGGCAACGGCTCCGCTCCTCCAATGTGGCGTGCGCCGTCATGGCGATGATTGGCAGCTCGTTGAAACGGCTGTCCCCGCGAATGCGCGCCGTGGCCTGATACCCGTCCATCTCGGGCATTTGCAGATCCATGAGCACCATGTCGTATGGCGGCGGATACGGCTCTCGCAATAACGCGTCCACGGCCTCGCGCCCATTGTTTGCGACGTGCATCTTTGCGCCCACGCCTTCGAGCAGTTCGACCGCAATCTGCTGGTTGATCGCGTTGTCTTCGGTTAGCAGGATACGCGCGCCAAGAAGAGGCAGGGGCGCATCATGCCCGGCCATGACAGGTGCTGCGCCCGCATCGACGCCGGTCGCGAAAACACTCACCAGGCTATCGACAAGCATGGACTTGGTGACGGGTTTGATAAGAAACCCGTCCAGGTGGAGCGCTTCGGCCTCCTCACGGACTTCTTCGCGGCCGAATGCCGTGACGATGATGATCGCCGGCTGTTTCTGGAGGGACGCGTCGTTCTTGATGAGCCGTGCGGCTTGCAAGCCGTCCATGCCTGGCATCCGCCAATCCATGAAGACGACGTCATAGGGTAGGTCGGCGTCGCGCTCCTTGATGGCCGCGATCGCCTCTGAGCCGGAACTGACAGCGTCGGCACGTTCCGCAAAGTGCTGCAGGGATTCGACGAGGATTTCGCGCGCGGCCGCGTTATCGTCCACGACGAGGATCCTCAGGGCTTGGAACTTGCCTGGGATGATTCGCTGGGTGTCGACCTCATGCCCCACCTCGAGCCAGACGGTGAACGCGAACGTGCTGCCGACGCCGACCTCGCTCTCGAGCCAGATCTCCCCGCCCATCAACTCCACGAGCCGCCGACTGATTGTCAACCCGAGGCCGGTGCCACCGTGCTTTCGTGTAGTCGACATATCCGCCTGCGAGAAAGGCTGGAATAGCTTTGCGACCTGCTCGCTCGTCATGCCGATGCCCGTGTCACGCACGGAGAACTTCAGCTGCACCTTGTCGCCAGTCCGTTCGAGCATCTCGATCTTGAGCCTGATCTCCCCTCGCTCGGTGAATTTCACGGCGTTGTTGACGAGATTGGTGAGGATCTGACCAAGACGTAGCGGGTCGCCGCGCAACTGCTCGGGAATAGCCGACGATACATCGGCCAGGAACTCCAGCCCCTTTTCGTGGGCCTTCTGGGCTGTGAGCGTGGTGACCGAGCCGATTACCTCGTCCATCTGGAAGTCTGTGGTATCAATGTCCAGCTTGCCGGCCTCGATTTTCGAGAAGTCGAGGATGTCGTTGATGATCGCGAGCAGCGATGTGCCGGCGTTGTGGACCTTGCTGACGTAGTCGCGCTGCTTGGCAGTGAGCGGTGTCTTCAGGGCGAGGTGCGAGAGGCCGATGATGGCGTTCATCGGCGTGCGAATCTCGTGACTCATGTTCGCAAGGAACATGGACTTCATCGCGGTGGCTTCCTCAGCCTTGGCTTTGGCTTGCTGAAGCGCACGCTCCTGCTCTTTGCGCTCCGTGACATCTCGAACGGAGACGGCGACTTGCGCTCGTTCACCCTGCCGCAGGGGTAGCGGGCTCAGCCCGATTTCGACCGGGAAGAGGAAACCATCCTTGCGCACGCCGCGGAGTTCGCGGCCCGAACCCATCGCACGTGGTGCCGCCGTGCGATGAAATGCCTCGCGCAGGGCCGGATGGTGGTCGCGGATTTCTTTTGGCACGAGCCTTTCCACTGGCTGGCCGATCAGTTCTTCCCGCGTGAAGCCGAACAGTTTTTCGCACTGCGCATTGGCCAATTGAATGACACCGTTCGCGTCCACGACCATCAAGCCGTCTGGTGCGAGTTCCAGCACGCTGCGGAAGAACTGTTCCGTCTCTCGCAAACGTTCCTGTTGGGCGTTCAACTCGCGCTGCTGCGTCAGCAGTTCCACTTGCGACCGTGTCAATTCCTCGGTCTGTTCCTCGAGCCGACGGGCCTGTTCTTGAGTCTTGCCGAGTAGTTCCTGCCTGCGCACGCTGCGCTGCAAAATCTCCAGGCTCATTGCCACCACCGGCAGCAGTTCCTCGAACAATGCCTTCTCCCGCGTGCTGAAGGCGCTGAAAGACGCGATTTCCAGAACGCCCAGGAGGGCGTCCCTGGACAACAGCGGAGACGCGACGCTCTGGACCGGCGCCGCCATTCCCAGCCCTGAGCCAATCTGAAGATAGTCGGGTGGCAGATGTGCAAGCGTGACGGGTTTGCGCTCTTGCGCGCATTGCCCCACCAGGCCATCGCCCAAACGGAACGAGTCAGGGGAATCGCTGTCTTCTCTCAGGCCATAGGTTGCAGCCCGCCGGAGACACGCGCGATCTTCCTCGAAGAGATACAGGGCCGCGACGCCGCCGCCGAGCGCGGGCACGATGCCTGAAAGAAGCCGTTGTCCGAACTCCCCCAGCGTCGACGCGGCCTGCAACTCCGCAGTGACGTTGGTGATGGTGGACTTAACCCAGCGTTGTTCCTCGGTCGACGCGGCGCCCTGTTTGAGAACCTCGATCGAACGCGCCAGCCCGCCAGTTTCGTCCCCTGCCGCTGTGAAGGGAACGGCTTTCGCGTAGTCGCCTGCCGCAATGTTTTTCACCGACATTTCGAGCGTCCGGATCGGTGTGACGATTCGACGAAAGGTCAGAAAGCCCAGGATGCCCGAGAGGGCCAGGGCCATGGCCACGACGACCTGCAGGTTGCGCCGGGAACCCTCGGTCGCGGTCACTGCCGCCTGGCCTGCGCTCATCGCTGCCTGCTCGTTGTTCTCGATCCACTCTCTGGAGACCTGACTGAGGCTGGTGCCAAGTCTCGCCATCGTCGGGCTGAACAGTAACGCGATGGCCTCCGCGTGTTGGCCCGCCTCCGCCAAAGACATCGCCTGCTCGGCGCTCCCGAGCCACTCCTGACTCAGCGACCGATAGTCGTTCAGCAATCGGCGATCTTGGTCGCTCGTGATCTGATTGTCCGCGTAATCGCGCAACAGCCGTGTCAACTCGGCTTGGTCTTCATCGAAGAGGGCGCGCGCGGCCGCGCGGCCGTCCTGGGTGGTGGCCAGGAGATGGCTCCGCAGATTCACCCGCAGCTCGGCGACGGTGCGGGCAATGTCGCCCAACCGCGCAAGAGCGACGACGCGTGTTTCTGCCAGGTAGCGGGTGCGGTCCTCGATCCGAACCAGCTCGTACCGCGTGAAGAGGCCGAGGCCAAGGAGGATCAGCAGGGGCACCGCCAACAAGACGATCAGGCGTTTGGCAATCGTCATCACACGATCCTCATTAACTTTACCTTCCCAAGGCTCGCGGATCTAACTCTCATCGCGTGCCGCCGCGTCGAGCTGTCGCCGCAACTCGTCACGACTGATCACCATCGTCGCCCCCGCTCGGATCAGCTCCTCGCGTGCTTCCACCGCAGTGCGCCGGCGCACGGGCGGCGGGCCTGTCACGGCCAGCAGCGGCTGCAGTGCGGAAAACAGTTCGAAGGAAAGGACGGTCTCGAGGGTACTCGAGCGCCGTGCCCCGCACATAGGCATCTTCGATTGCAAAAGAACGGGCCGCGATTTGCACCGGTTCCCGATCGAGCGCGAGTGCGAGGAGGTTGAAGACATGTTCGCGTACGAGGTGAGCGTGAGCGTTGCCGCGGAGCTCACGGCCGACGGCGGCCAAGGCCGTGGGGAAAGTCGTCTGCAGCTCGGGGTGGTCGTCTGTCAGCGCGAGCAGCGCGCGACCGCAGCGTAGCCGGATCTCAAAGTCGGCATCGTTGAGGCACGCCAGCAGACCGTCCCGCGCGAGCGGCGAGGGGCAGGTCTTGAGCGCGAGGGGCAGCCTCCGCCGAACGATATCCGGCGTGCCAGAATCGAGCAGCGCGGAGACCATTTCGCCCGCCGCACGCACCCCGAAGGAGGCGAGCGCAGAGACCACCGGCCGCATGACCTCGCTCCGAGCCAGGACCGGGACAAGTGCACCCACGAGGAGCGGATCGCGGGGAAGGTCAGCGAGCACTTTGCGGATGCGTATGAGGTCGCCCGAACGGAGCTCGGTAATGGCAGCGACTGCGGCGTCGGTAGGCCGGACGGCGTTCGAGGTCGGCACGGGGGAACCAAGAGCACTCAGGACGCTTGCGCGGTCGAGGCCGGCCATGCTTCCCACCACCGTGAAGTCGGCAAGGGAATACTGGGCCGCCGGCTCGAGATCTTCGCTCTGGCGCCGCAGTCCCCCCTCGAGCGCCCCGACGTATCCCGCTCGGAGCCGCCGGGCCACGAGAAACTCGCCTCCGGCGGTGACCACTGCCGCAAGATTCACCGCCACAAATGGGTGAAACGGAGCGAGGCCGACGAGCAGCAGAATCAGCACGGCCCCTGCGCCCTTTCCCGCACAATCGACGCCCACATCAACGAGAGACTTGGCTGCCCGCTTGATCTCTTCCGGCAATGGGGTGTAGAGCAGCTCGTAACCCACGCGGAAGACCGAGTTTCGCACGGCGACATCCAGACCGCGAGGAAGAACGCCGCCCCAAGGAGTTGGCATCACGAACCCGAGTATGCCGAGCGCGCCGACCACGACGGAATGGGTGGCGACCGAGCCTCCAAGCCCGAGTCGAGCGAGAACGAGTTTCCCGACGGACGACTGAATCGCGACCGCCGCGAGGCCGGTTCCCGCATAAAAGAGGCCGAAGAAGCGCACGAGCGGCTCGCCTCGTCCGAAGTATGCGACCGCCTCGGCCTTGAGCAAGTAGTCCACGAGCGCTGCGAGCACAGCCGCGAGGGCGATGACGAGCGCGAGATTGCGAACGAGCGGCTGGCGACGGATTGCAACCCACGCGTGGGCTGTGTCGGGCGTCGCCTCGACACGAGCGCGCCTGGGCGGCGTCCCCCGGCTCACCGCGATTACGCCGCTTACGCACGCAACGCCGACGAGTCCCAGGATCACCAGCAAAGCGCCGCGGGGGAGAAGCGCCGCCACCCGCTCGGCGCCCACGCCACCGATGAGGCCCCCAAACGTGGCTGCAGCTGCCACGCGAGCCATGAGCGGTTTAGCCGAGTACGGGTCGAAGCGCTCGTTGAGCAACGACCAGAACGCCGAAATAGCGATCGCTCCGAGAACGCTGGAGTGCAGGTAGAGGAGCACCGCCACAGCACGAGGGTACGAGCCGAGCATCAGCCACTCGACCAGGAAAAGCAGCGCACTCAATCCAAGAAAGCCGGGAACGACAACAACCGGTCCGCGCTGCGTGAGAAGGCGGCCCGATAACTGCGCCGCAAGGATCGCGAGGACCGCTGTCCCCGCCATGAAGTACGGGAGGACTTCGACAGGGAACAATGACAGGAACAGCCCATCGCGCAAAGCGTTCGAGCCGACTTGCTGAGCAATGAGCGCCGCGGCGGTGAGCGGTGCGATGCGTTGCGCCTGCGACGCGCTCACGCGTTAGCCTCCACGACCTTGCGTTGTTCAATTTGACCCATATGGCGAGCAGCACCGTCGACTGTTTCTTCTTCTTCGAGTGCTCGCCCGGCAACCCGAAATCGCTGCCCTGCCGGAAAGGTCCTGGCACGTCGAGCCATCCCTCGATCACGGGTTCGTGCGACCCGCGACATGCCGTCATCCAGCACGTCCAATGCCAAGTGCAGCAACCACTTCATTCTCCGCTAAGCGCACCCTGCACCGTTCTCATTTCGAATGGCCAGACCGAGAGCCACTCGCGCCCCACGGCATCCCGGAGGAACTCCGGATCGATGGAGGTTCGTGTGACCGCAGCCGGGCGCAAGCTGACCGACATCGGCCAAACCACTTGAATTTCGGCAGGTTTTCGTCTCTGCTCCGTCGATGCTCGGGGTTCCGGTTTGTTGGGAAATTATGCTTGACTCTCACGCGACGTGAGGCCTGATGCTTGGGAATGGATAAGGAATCATGAGTTACTCGGTGGGACAGGTTGCTGCGCTCGCCCACTTGACCGTTCGGGCGCTCCATCACTACGACGAGATTGGTCTTTTGTCGCCGAGTGATCGCTCGGCAGCGGGCTACCGTCTTTACAGCGACGCCGATCTGGAGCGACTGCAGCAAATCCTGTTCTATCGCGAGCTCGGATTCCCTCTCAATCAGGTGGCCGTCATCCTCAATGGCGGCGCGGCTGACGCCGCATCACACCTGCGAACCCAGCATCGGCTCCTGCGCGAGCGGATTGAGCAGCTGCAGGCAATGCTCGGTGCCATCGACAAGACTTTGGAGGCAGAGCATATGGGAGTCCGACTCACGCCAGAAGAACGGTTCGAGGTATTCGGGACCTTCGTTCCCGACGACTATGACCAGGAAGTGCAGGAACGCTGGAAGGACACGAGCGAATTTCAGGAATCACAACGCCGCGTGTCGACGTACACCAAAGAGGATTGGACGCGGATAAAGGCGGCTGCCGAAGAAAACGGCCGTGCGCTGGTCGAGGCCATGAAGGACGGCGCGTCGCCGCAGAGCGATCGCGCCATGGCACTCGCGGAGCTGTATCGAGAGCACATCAGTCGATGGTTCTATGAATGCAGCCACGAAATCCATCTCGGCCTTGGCGAGATGTACGTTGCGGATCCGAGGTTCGCAGCGTTCTACGATCGAATGTCCCCGGGCCTGGCGATGTATCTTCGCGACGCCATTATTGCCAACGCCGCCCGCAACGCGTGATGAAGCCTGGTCCGTTCGCATGGATCTTTGAACAGGAGATAGGAGATCACGAAATCACTTTTCATGAATGTTTCTCTTGAGCCCTTGATCTCGTGTTCATTTAACGGGGGTAAAAAGCCCTGAACTCCTGATCTCCTGTTTAACTTGACAGGGCGACTATTCGCGGCGAAGCGCGATCACCGGATCGATCCGAATCGCGCGGCGCAGCGGCACCAGGATCGCGGCAACCGTCGTGAGTGTGAATGCGGCCAGTCCCAGAAGATACCCGGCGAGGTCGGACGTCATCAGCCCCAGGCCCAACGGCGACATTCCGCCGAGGGCGCGCACGGCGGCATAGGCCAGCGCGACGCCGACGGCCATCCCGAGCCCGAGCGGCTTTGCATACTGGCGTAGCAGCACGGCGACAATCGCTCGTGCCCGCGCACCCAGGGCCATTCGAATGGCGAGCTCGCGGTTTCGCTCGCGGACCGAAAACGCCACGAGCCCGAAGATGCCAAACGCCGCAAGTGCCGACGCGGCAGTTCCCAGCACGCCAATCAGTTCGGTCGCGGCCCTCGAATGTTCCAGCACCTGGTCGACCGGCGTCTGGATCACCCAGGCAGCCGGCGTCAGCCCCGGCAGCTTCGCGGCCTCCCGTGCGCGACGAAGGATCGTCCGGCCGTCGCCGTTTGTTCGCGCGATGACGATGGCGCCCGCGACGGTCTCGTCGGTCAGGAGTCGATAGGACTCGACGGCCCCAGGATCCCGCAGCGACGCGAGCGCGTTTGCTTCGACAAGGCCAATCACCGTAGGCCCGCGTGAGCTGCCGTCTGGATTCCAGGCTTTCCCCAACGGATCGTCTCCGTCAAAGGCCGCGCGCCCTGCGGCTGCGCTCACGATGACGACGTCCTGTTCGCCAGGCTCGAAGATTCTGCCTCGCAGCATCCCGAGCCTCATCACGCGAAAGTAATCGGGGTCCACAGCCAGTTGCACAATCATCGGAATGCCTGAGGCGCGGGCGATGGTTGCTCCGGAAATAGGATCCGCGGAGATGGCGATATCGACGACTTCAGGAATCAGGCTGATTCGTTCGCGAACGCCCTCGAGTGCCTGTCGTGCTGACGGACCGGAAAGATTTGCGTCTTCGAGTCCCGGGTCGACCACGACCAGCGAGGTGAAGTCGGCACCGGCGGCGAACGCCGTCTGACGCTGCGCGCCCCTGGTCATCATCCCCGCCAGGACCAGCAGCACGCAACTTGCCGCCACTTGTACGGCCACCAGTATCTGCCGCGACCGAGTCGTGCTGCGACGTCGGCTCGTAAGTTGAAGGGCGGGCGCGAGCCCAAACGCAACTGCCGAAATCACACTCAGCACACCCGCCGCGAGAATCGCCTGCAAATCGAGCGCGATCTGAACGTTCAGAAACGCCGCGAACGTTCTGGCCAGCAGTTCCGCAGCGATCCGGGAGACCACGAGTCCACCCAGCGCGCCGAGCGCCGCTAGCAGCAGGCTCTCGGTCATGAGCTGGCGGACGAGCCGCGAACGGTTCGCACCGACGGCAATGCGGGTATCGATTTCCTGTTGCCGACTGATGCCGCGCGCGAGGAGCATGTTTCCCAGATTCGCGCAGGCTGCCAGAAGAATCAGTGCGACGAGTGGCCCTAACACCATGTAGGGGTTTCGATTGAGGTCGTCTTCTTGAAGCGATCGTGCGCGAACGGTTTCTCGATCGTTGAAGAGGTCCGGTTGCCGGGCACGCAGCTCGAGTGTCAACGCCGCCAATTGGGCCGAGGCAGCTTCAAGCGACACGTCCGGCTTCGGCTTGCCAACGATCCCCGTGTCGGGCCGTCCGAGCACCGGTGCATTCTCGAGTTGCCCGAGGAGCCGTGATCGCATCGTGGCCGGAAACCAGAGGTCCCCGCGACTCATGGTCAGTCCCGTGAATCCCGTCGGGGTAATCCCGACCACGGTTGCAGGAATCCCGTTGACGCTGATGATGGTCGAGACAATCGCGGGATCGGCGCCAAAGCGACGCTGCCAATATCCTCACTGAGGACGACAACGAGCGGGGCGTCGTGGCGATCGTCGCGAGGGCTGAGAAAACGTCCGTGCCCGGGTTTCACGGCGAGATCGTCGAAATAGTTGCCCGATACGAACTGCGCTCGAGCATCGACGTCGTCGGTATCTACCTGAACCGCGATGGTCCCAAGGCGCTCCCCGACCAGATAGGTGAATAGATCCGCATTGATCCTGGAAGAAGGTGACGGCCTCCGGCGGAAAGGCCCAGCGCTCCCGTTCGGGCGACTCTCGAACGACACGGACGAGGGATTCGGCTTCAGGCACCAGGAGCCGGTCGTAGGACACGGTCTTGACCACGTGAAAAACAGCGAGGTTCAGCCCCACCCCGAGTGCGAGGATCGTCACCGCCGCCAACGTAAATCCCGGCGCGCGGCGAAGCTGACCCGCAGCATATGCAAGATCGCGCTGGAGATGATCGAGCCAATTCCATCCCCAGGCATCGCGTGATTCCTCCTGGAAGCGGAGGCTGCTGCCGAACGAGGCTCTCCGGTCCTCGGTCATCATCTCGCGATGGGCGCGCATTTCTCGCTGAAGGTCGGCCTCGAGCTGACGCCGATTCCAGAGATAGCGAAGACGGCGAAGGAGCTTTTTCATGGCTCAGGGCTCAGGCTGTCTCCAGAATGCCCTGGATTGCGGCCGAAACGCGCCCGTAGTCGGCTATTTCCTGTCGGAGCTGTTTTCGACCGTCTGGCGTGAGTGAATAGAACCGCACCTGCCGTTTGGTCTCGGACAGGCCCCATTCGGCGGTCACCCACCCCTCCATCAGCATGCGCTGCAGCGCCGGATAGAGTGATCCTTCATCCGCCTCGAGAACCTCGCCCGAGCGCTGACGAATTCGCTGTGCGATGCCATACCCGTGGAGGGGCCCGCTCCGCAGGACCCGCAGAATGAGCATGCCGAGGGCGCCCTTAGGCATGTTGATTCTATGCATGTGGAAGACATATATAGACGCAACATGCCTGCGACGTCAAGAGAGAGGATATCGGGGAGCTATCTGTTCACGATGTTGAGAATATTGCCATCAGGATCGCGCGCGGGCCAGCGACACCCGCATTCACGGGCACGGCCATGGCCGTGCAGGTGGGCAGCGACCTCTGGCTGGGATCATTCGACTCCGATCGGCTGGCGTATCGTTCGTTGAAGCAGTAGACGCGGCCTTCTTTTGACGGGACGCGGATTTTCGCGGATCAGGGCAGATCTTGCGGGGCGACCGGCCGCGCATGCGCGCGTGGAAAGGTGAACGATCGAGCATGAGAGCGTGCTGCTCCGACCTGGCGCTCTCATGCTCGATCGCTCACCCTTCCACGAGCCTGGCTTCGCCAGGCTGCCGGTCGGCCCGGCGTCCCCCCAAGAAGTTTATCAGCGTGTATCCGCGTAGATCCGCGTCCCGTCAATCAGCGAGTATCCGTGTAGATCCGCGTCCCGTTCTCTATCATCGTGTATCCGCGTTTACGCAGCGGAAATTGGCCGCCTCGTCCATGCTGCCCTCGCCCTTGTAGCGCGCCACTTGCGGATACGGACAGGCAGGCCTCGTCCGCACGACCTCACCTTTGACAACCTTCGACGTAAGAAGCGAGTCGGGTGCGCGCCCCTTCTCGACCCAGTCGATGACCGCTGTCACTGAATCCTGCCTGTCGGGCCCGATGCCCCCGCCGCAGTGCGCCATTCCCGGCAGCATGAAGAGGCGGAAGAAATCGGTCGTCTGTGGGCCATTGGTCCGAACGGCGCGCTCATAGTAGTTCACGCCCATCATGGGCATCAGGATCTGATCGGCCCATCCGTAAGTCATCAGGAGCTTGCCGCCGCGTTTCTTGAACGCAGTCAGATCTGGATTGTCGGCATTGGCCAGCTTGCCCCAGCGATCGAGCAGGCTGATGTCCCGGTCGAAGTCAAAGCTGCGAAAGTCGTAGTCGGGCTTGGGCGGATCGAACACCAGATACTTCATCGTCGACTCGGCGAGGGAAAACACGGCGGGTTTCGCATCGGCGGTTGACGGCACGATCATGTTGAGCCACGCACTGGCGCTGGCACCAGTGGGGCCCGCGAGAACCGCTTCGCTGCCATACAGAAAAGCCGAAGAGTACGGTCGGCCCTGGCTGACGACGCCGCCATAGATTTTTTTCAGCGTGCCTGCCTGAGCTGAGGTCAAGCAATCGGCGGAGTCCGTGCCGGCGCTGCAGGTCGGCACGTCGCGAGACGGGTCGAAATTGCAGCGCCGCGGATCGTCGATCAATCCATCGGCAAGCCCATCGGCGCGATCGCACGTCGCCATCACCCGCGCTGCAATCAGCGGCAGCTTTTCCGGCGGGATGGGCGCCTCGGCGAGCGCGCGCTGATTCCAGAGCGCAGCAACCGTGAAGCCGGTCTGATCAACCCAGGGGGCGTTTGCCACGATGCCGTCGAAATCTTCCGGGTAACGCTGCGCCTCGATGAGACCCTGGCGCCCCCCATTCGAGCACGAGTTCCAGTACGAGAACGCCACGGGTTTACCGTAGTACTCGTTTGTCATCCGCTTGGCGGTGACAGCCGTGAGGTGAACCGCACGGTACGCGTAGTCAATGGCTTTCTGCGGATTGCTCAATACGAACGTGGCCCCCGGTTCCTTCCGGGCGTCGTGACCGGTATTCGTGGTGGCAATCGCGAACCCGTGCTGCAGGGCCGCCGCCCTCTGAATGGCTCGACCTGGATCGTCCGGCCCTTCGCCCGCATGCCCGCCGTTCCCTATCATGTAGAAGCGACCGTTCCAGCGAGCGGGCAGGTTCACCTCGAAGCCGATTTCCGGTGCCAGCACGCCGCTGACACGGCAGTGGCTGGGCGCGTTCTCGGTCGGCGGGACGGCGCGCGCGGTCAGTTGCACGAGCTCCTCTGCTTTGAACGCGGCGAGACTTTCGCACGCCATGCGGGGCTCGACTTCGGCTTTCGAGTAGTCGACGGCAGCGTTCTTCACGTTTGCGAAAGCCTGGGCTCGCGCCTTGTCGGGCGAGGACAACAGCATCACGATCTGGAGGATCACGGCGACTAACGCAAAGACGACGTTCCGACTGAAGAGGGTTCGGATCATGACTCCTCCACGCCTCACGGCTATTTCGGTAGATTCTTCGCCAGTCCCTGCTTCTGAAGCTCACTCACAGCCTCTTTGACCAGCTCTTCGACGAACTGGCGAAGGTCTTTCGGGTTTCTCGTCTCGCTGACGCCCGCCCACACGAGCTGATTGCGGGGCACACTGTAGATGGTGCTTTCCACGACCACGACCGTCTCGCGATCGGTTCGTGCCAGGGATGTAGACGCTGCCCCACCCGTAACCGTAGTACCCCCACAACGTGCTGTAGTACGGATTGATCCATGTACCAGGCGTGTAAGTGGAAACTTTATCAGCACTCACCGGGGCGCACGGCCACGACGCCTTCCACGTTGGCTTTCTCAAACCAGACTTTCGCACGCTCGGCCTTTTGGAGCTCCTCCTTCGGTGCCATGCGATACGTAGCCACGCCCTGCAGGCCGCGGGCCGTCAACTCGCGCACCAACGCTTCTTCTCCTGCGACCCTGAGTGAGTCGTCTTGAGAAATCACAAGGGCGGCAACTTTCTTTCCCGCGAAGCTGACGGTGCTGGCGTCCATCCATTTCCACGTCGACGTGAAGTCGATCTTGGCGGAGAGCACCGTGGCAAGGGCAAGGATCATCACGACTGAACTGACACGTTTCATCGGGCGCTCCTGCTCAACGAAGAGCTCGCGGAGGGCGCTGAGGCACACTGCAGAACTCCTTAAAAATGGATCCTCTGCGGCCTCCGCGCCCCTCGACTTTGCTCGGGGCGCCCTGAGCGCCCGTCGAAGGGCGATCTCAGCGTCCTTGGCGTTGAAAATTCCCAGTATTCAGGACCTTAGTTCAAACTGCGTCGTGATCATACACGGCTCTGACCGCTTTCAGGACCGCGAGCTGAGGACACGTGCCGCGACGGCTCTGAACCGGTCGCGGTGACGACTTGTGACCAGTCCCCATCGCAAGAGCCGCACGCTGATGGGTCCATTCCCACCGGGGGAAGCATGTCGTCGATCGTCTCCATGGGCTTGACGCGAAGCCGATCGAGGAGCGCGACACGATGCACGCACGACACGGTGCAGAGTGGCGAGCAACTTTTTTCACTCGTGCTCTCGCGTTCGACGTCAGACCGCGTGTAATGGGCCAGCGGCACTCCGGGATACCCTCGCTGCTGCGAACACCAATGCACGAGGCCGTCTTCGCAGATATAGAGGTAGCGCCCGCCGGCGCCGCACTGCCACGCGTTCGGCCGTCCCTTTGCCAGGTTTCGTTGGAAGTCGTTCTGATTCTGAACCGTATAGAACGGAGCCGTGAGCGCCATGATGGCGTCATAGACGCGGCGTTGGTGCGGGTTGAGCGGTTCCAGCTGACCTTGTCCGTTGTGAATGAGACCAACAGTCGCCGTGAGACCGAGTTCTATCGCGCGCCTGGCTATCGGTCAGCGCATCGTCCGGACGGTCGAGCTTGCCGCCGAGCACCGAGTTGATATTGACACTGAAATCCGCGTGTCGAGCCAGCATCTGCAGCTTGCCGTCGAGCACCTTCAAGCTCTTCTTCGAGATGTCGTCCGGGGTTACATTGTCGATGCTGATCTGAAGATGATCCAGCCCGGCATCGTTGAACTGCTCGATGCGCTTCTCATTGAGGAGGTAGCCGTTGGTGATGAGGCCGGCAAGTGCGCCCGTTCGACGGATATGCCGAATGAGGTCGTCGAGAGCGGGATGAAGCATCGGCTCACCACCGCTGATTTCGATGTTGGCCGTTCCGAGGCGCGCCAGTTGGTCGATGCGCTCGCGCATCGTCTCGAACGGGACCGGCGCAGAGTGATTGTCGAACTCGTTGCAGTACGTGCAGGCCAGGTTGCAGCGCCGGATCGGCACGATTTGCGCGAGGATCGGATGGCCGGCGGACTGAAGGCCGCGAGCCAGCATTCTGGCCTCACGCCATCGACGGTCGAACGCGCGGAGGGCGCGCCGCGGCCGGAACATACGCCCATGATACCGCGCGGTGCCTGTTCGCGGCATTACCCCCGCGCACGCTAAAGCGTGCGCGCTACAAGTTACCAGCGTCACACCGGCAGCACGAGAATGTAGCGCGGGGGCTTTAGCCCCCGCGGCTGGATCCTGTCACCGCACGCCCTTAATCAGCATCGCGCCACCGAGCAGCGCAAGAATCAGCGCGAGCACACGACGGAACCACGAATCGGGGATCCAGTGCAACGCATGGCTGCCCAGAAGCGTTCCAACAGTCACGCCAACGGTGGCGAGTGCGATCGGTCGCCACATGGCGCCCAGATCGTCGTACTGGGTGATGAGGTAGACGGGCATCCGTGCCCCATCGACGAGCAGGCCTACCGCCGTTGCCGTTGCCACGAATGCTTCTTTGGACAGGTCAAATCCCAGGAGCGCCGCCGATCGAATGCCGCCTTGATTGCCCACGAGGCCGCCAAGCATCCCTGAGAGAGCGCCAGCAATCCAGGCCACCGAACCGTGAAAACGCATGCGCCGGGCCAACCCTGTCATCTCGCTTGCCGCCGCAAAGAGCAGCAGGATGCCAAACACGATGGTGAGCCATCGATTGCTGGCCCATCCGTAGAGCAGCGCCCCGAGCAATCCGCCGGCCGCGCTCGTCAGCCCGAAGTTCCAGAAGACCCGGCTGGTCAACGCGCGACCTGAGGTACCAGAAACGAAGGGCCGTTCCAACGACGTGAGGCACCGAGACTGCGGCCACGGCGAGCCTCGTATCGACCTGTAGAGCCAGTAATGGTGTGAGCAGGCTCCCGATGCCGAAGCCCGTGACCGCGGCAATGGCGCCGGCCGCAACCGAGACGATGACCGCGAGTGCATCGAACCACATGACAGCGTGCGAAGGCTTCTCTCATCTCAAACGACACAACACAGAGGACGCGGAAACCGCTGAGGCCGCAGAATATATTCAGCTCGAATTCTCTGCGAACTCCGCGACCCCTCGACAGTTGCTCGGTGCGCCCTGAGCAATCGTCGAAGCGGCGATCTCAGCGTCCTCGGCGTTTGAAATGTTCATACGGCTCTCAGTGTATCCGCTCAGACCCCCTCGCCCACCCTTCATCGCGCGAACGAAACGGTTCATCCGATTGTCGAAGACGCAAGCGGCTTGATCGGCGACTCGTTCACCTTCACGTGCGGCAGTGCGCGGCCGGTCGCCTGCTGGGCCGGCGCAACGCCGTATTTCCTCTCAGGCTTTGGACTCGTCGTTAGGAGATCCGTTAATCCGCGGCGATCCGCGTCCCGTGATTGAACTGCGGGGTATGTATTTCACTCAGTTGCGGGTTATTGTTTGTTGGCCGGGGCTTCCCCCGGGGATGAGGAAGGAGCTGTCAGATGGCTTCGCAGACGAGGAAGAAACGCCCGGTGTCCCGTCGCCAGGTGTTGAGGACTGGCGCCGCAGCCCTTGGCGGGGGCGCTGCCTTCCTGGTCGGAACGCCGACAATTGCCGGCGCCCAGCAACCGCAGGCACCCGGCACGCTGACCGGGACACAGACGGGGCGGACGTTTCGTGGCCTCGTCCGCCACTCCAACACGCTTGACGTTCAGGAGATGCGGCTCCTCCCGATAGACGCGCGACAGGTCGTCATCAGGTCCCAGGCCGTGGCGCCCTGTTACACCATCGTGCGGGGCGCGCTCGGGACCAATACGATCCGCAGAGCGGAGGTTCCCAATCATTGCGGCTTTGGGGTCGTCGAAGCCGTGGGTGCCATGGTCAAGCGCGTGCAGGTCGGCGATAGAGTCGTTGTCGCCGGTACCTCACAGTGTGGTCAGTGCTATCAGTGCCTGCAGGGTCGTCCCGACTACTGTCAGTTCACTTTTTTTTCGAACTCGCCGGGTGTAGAGCCGTTTCCACCGTTTGCCGAACTGCGCGACGGAACCCCTGTGTACGCGCAGGCCGGCATTGGGGGCATGAGCGAAATCATGACGGCGTTCGAGGAATACTGCGTGCCGGTGTTCACCGACCTGCCGGCCGCAGAGCTCACGCTTCTCGGAGACCAGCTGGCGTCGGGCTTCGCGGCCGGACACGCGGACATGCACTTCCAGCCAGGCTCGGATGTCGTGGTCTTCGGCTGTGGTCCCGTCGGTCTTGGCGCGATCCAGGCGGGCCGGGTCACCGGGGCGGGCCAGGTCATTGCGATCGATCCGATCAAGTACCGTCGCGACTTTGCGCTGAAGATGGGCGCGACGACTGGCGCTCGATCCTGTAGCTGAAGGGGAGGGTCTGGTCGAACGCGTCCGCGAGGTTTGCCGGGGACCGAACGACCGGCGGTTTGCTGGCGGAGTCGGGTGGGGAAGAGCGGGTAACGCCGTGATGTCGCGCGGAGCCGACTTCGTTGTGGAAGCCGCGGGACTGCAGGCATTTCCCCCAAAGGTCGAACCGCAACCCGACCCGACGAATGTCAAAACGGTGCAGCAGGCCTGGGACTGCACCCGTATGGGCGGACACGTCATGCTCATGGGCTTCACCGCTTCAGCCGGTGTCGTTCCCGGGGGCCTCGTTAGCGCTGTTCGGCCGGACGATTCATCCAGGACAGCAGGGCGGGCTCCACGTCATGCGCGACATCCCGCGCTACGTGAAGTTGATTGAGCGGGGCGTCATCGACGCCAAATCGGTGATTACCAAGCGCTATACGCTTGCCGAGAGCCGGCAGGCGGTTCAGGATACAGCGGATCGAACGATCATCACGGGAGTGATTGAGTTCAGCTGACGGAATCGTACGTCAGCGCAGCCCTTTAGGGCTGCTCGTACGACGCGAGGCAGGCCTGAAGGCTTTCGCTACGACTGACAACACAAGGCAGGCCTAAACCTGCGCTACGACTGACGAGGCCCCATGACTACTGATCCGAGGGACATGATTGCAAGCTCGCCGATGAGTCAGCTACAGATCATCGTCATTGCGATCACGGTCTTTCTGAATGCCCTGGATGGGTTCGACGTGCTGTCCATCAGCTTTGCGTCGCCTGGAATCGCCAACGAGTGGGGCATCGATCGGGCCGCGCTTGGCATCGTGCTGTCGATGGAGCTCATTGGCATGTCCATCGGCTCGGTATTGCTGGGCGGCGTTGCGGACAAGATCGGCCGTCGCCCCACGATCTTGGGATGCCTCGTCGTAATGGCCGTTGGCATGTTCATGGCGACGACCGTGACCGGACTCACCGACTTGTCGATCTGGCGGATCGTGACCGGGCTGGGGATTGGCGGCATGCTCGCCGCGATCAATGCCGTCGCTGCCGAATTCTCGAGCACGAAAAGGCGGCACCTGAGCGTCTCGCTCATGTCCATCGGCTATCCGCTCGGTGCCGTTGTAGGCGGTGTCGTTGCAGCCCGGTTGCTGCGTAACTACGACTGGCGTGCCGTGTTCTACTTCGGTGCCTCGGTCACGGCCGCGCTCATTCCGGTCGTGTTCTTCGGTGTGCCGGAATCGGTTCACTGGCTTGCACGGAAACAGCCGGAGGGGGCGCTCAAGAGGATCAATCACGCACTGACGCGGATGGGTCACGCAGTCGTTGCCTCGCTTCCGACGATTCCGACGGACGTGCGCAAACGATCGATCGGCGACATTTTCGCCCCGGGGCTCCTGGCAAGCACAGTCATCGTAACGGCCGCGTACTTCTTCCACATTACAACCTTTTACTTCATCGTGAAGTGGGTTCCGAAAATCGTTGTTGATTTTGGTTTCCCAGCCTCGTCTGCGGCTGGCGTGCTGGTATGGGCCAACGTGGGCGGTGCGACGGGCGGGGCCCTATTTGGACTTCTGACGCAACGCTACAGCGTAAAGGCGCTGACGATTGGCATGCTGGTGCTGTCCACAGCGTTGGTGGCTCTCTTTGGCCGGACGCCCCCGGACCTGGAGCGGCTCTCGCTTATCTGCGCGGCCGCCGGTTTTTGCACCAATGCCGGCATCGTGGGCTTGTACGCCATCATCGCACAGGCATTTCCGACCCATGTGCGGGCATTTGGCACAGGTTTTACCATCGGTATCGGACGTGGTGGTTCTGTGTTGGCGCCAATCGTGGCCGGATTCCTGTTCGCCGCCGGCTACTCGCTGCCGACCGTCGCCATGATGTTGTCGATTGGATCGCTTCTGGCGGCGGGCATGCTCATGATGCTCGCACTCGATTCTGACCGGCCGCAGGCCGAGCGTGGGGTGGGTCGCGTAGATTCCGCTCAGAATCCCGCGGCCAGCCGGGCGTAGGTGAGCTAGTTCTTCGGGTATCCCGCCGACGCTTTCACCTCCAGGAGTTGCGCCGTATGCCGCTCGGTGTGGCCACTGAGCATGAGGAGCATCTGATAGGCGCTCGAGATGTTTGGCGCCGTGCCCGCGCCGTGCTCACGAAGTGGATCCTGCGTACCACGCACGTACTTCAGCGTTTCGGCACGCGTGGTCTCGAAATCGGCAATCGTTTGCGCCTTCGGCTTCACTTTTCCGGTGGGCTCGAGGGCGGCTGGCGCCTGGAACCGCTGCGACCTGTCTCGCATCATCTTGGACAGCATCGCATCGCCCGCGTCGCTCTGCTGCGCAGCCGGAAGCGGCGGGTTCTTCAATGCCTCGCGGACGTTCTGCCGGAAATATTCCTCCGCTGCGACGATGTGCGCCGCGCATTCGGCGACAGACCATCGATCCGGAGCAGGCTTGTAGTTCCACTGTGCTTCCGTTTTGACGTCGGCAATGGCGTCGAGAAAGATCTTTCGGGACCGCTCGAGATCCTGAATGAGCTTATCGCGATCAGACTGGGTGATGGGAGCTGCGGCCAGTGTTGAGAGCAGCATTCCCAGGGCAAGGACCACGGGCGTCAGCATACGGAGTACCTCCGCGACATGCGCTGCAAAACTGGGCCTGGAGCCGGGTCCAAAGATCAGGACCCGGCCTACGTACCGCAATTCTGCAGCGTACTCTTTGGTGAATTCTACTTCGTGCCGCGTGCGGCCGGTGCCTGGCCGATGGCGGCGCGCAGGTCGCCGAGGGTCACCAACCGAGGTCCGTGAAGCGCCGCAATCTGGCGCACGTCCAGCTTCAGTCGCTGGATGTTGTCGTTGAGGTTCACCGAGAACGGGTTCGGCGCCGCCGGGGGCGGAGCGTTCGCGGCGGCTGGCGTATACGCGTCGCCCTCGATCAGGATCTTTTCGGCCGGCAGATAAATCATCGCGAACGCGTCGTTGTGGCCGCCACCGGCAATCTGGTGAATCTCGATCGAACGAGCCCCATCTGTCAGCACGTGCTTGTCGGTGAATGTCTCGAACATGGCGGTCTTCTTCGACTGGGCAAGCTTGTCCGGGTTCAGCGTCCGCGGCGCAGCCCAGGCCTGTTCGTAGTAGGGCCGATTCATCTCATGGGTCACGATGGTCGCGCCCTCGTCCACATACGTGCGCACACCGCCGGAATGGTCGAAGTGCACGTGGGTGTTAATCAGGTAGCGAATCGGCTTGTTCGGGATCGTTTCCTTCACCTTGGCGATGACCGCCGACGAACGGGCCTCGTTCTGCGGACCTTCGACCACCACGATGTGATCTTTCTGATCGACCGCAACGCTGTGATGGGTTCCGCCCTTCAGATAATAGACGCCATCGGCAAGCTTCTCGGCCGTGACTGCGACCGGCGGCGGTGCGGCGCTGGCCTCGGCTGGGACTTCGAGCGTTGCCACAGCATTGGCCTTCACGTCCGACACCATGATGTCGAGTACCGGATGCCCGCCCTGCGTCCGCACGATGTGCGCTGGGAACATCACGCCACCGAAGTCGCGGTAGTCCGTGTAGGTGAACTCAACCAGCGTGTCGCCAAGAACCGGGTTGTCGATCCAGGTCTGCACGCGCTCGAGCTGGTTTTGCGCGTTGATGGTTCCGACGTAACGGGACTTGCCGCCAACGGTGAACGAAACCTCGGAGCCGCCACCGCTGGTCGCCTGCGACGTGGCGTTGTTGGCCATGGCAGCCTTCAGGAATCCATGCGGCGTCGACCAGATCTCCATCACTCGCTCTTCGACGGCGGCGGGCTGCGGCTGTGGTACCGCTGCGGTGCCCGGCGCCGAGCCGGCGGGCGGGGCCAGGTTCCACGCAGTCGTGCCGCTCACATGCTGATCTGGTCGTTGCTCGACGGGAGTGGGCCGCACCCGGCCCGGCTCGACCGTTTGCAGTCGCGTCATCTGTACGCGTGCGCTGGGAGCCTCGTAGTTGATGTCGGCCTTGTAGCTGCTCACATCGAACTGCGGCCAGGGAAGGGTCGGATTCGGGGCTTGACCGAACTGGAACCAGCGCCCGGAACCCGAGATCTCGAGAGATCTCACCTGGTCGGAACCGAGTGCCTCGCTGGCGGCCTGGAGCGTCCCGGCTTGTGAGCCGCAGGCGGATGCCAGAGCAGCCGCGAGCACAATCGCCGAAATCGACAGTCTCTGCATCTGAACCTCCAATCGTCAGGTGGGGGAAAGAATGGGGAGTATACGTGGGGGGGATGAAAGGTCAAAGGTCAAAGGGCAAAGGTCAAAGGTCAAAGGGCAAAGGTCAAAGGGCAAAGGGCAAAGGGGCAAGGCGTTTCAGGTCGGAGAAACGCAAAGATCCGCTCTTGATGTGCCAGAACGGCACAGAGGCCCCCTTCGGCTTTCGGCAAAGCTCGGAAGGAGAATTCTGTGTAACCTGTTTTAGATAAGTAAGTTGGAGCCACATCCGAGCAACGGCCGAAGTCGGTGGAAATGTTGCAAGGTCCGCTCGGATGCCCGACACCGTTGTCCGCGTTGCTGCGGCACAGCCACACGTCACGAAGCGATCGCTCTGGCTGTGGGTGTTCTCAATTTTCTGGGCTGTCGCTGTTGTTGCAGGGCTGTCGGTTCTGTGGGCGTACGACAACACGCCGGGTACTTCTGGGACCTCGCCCGCGCGGTGGCCCGCCGAGACCCGCCTGGTCCGCGCGGCTGACCGGCCGACGCTCGTGCTTCTTGCCCATCCTCAGTGTTCTTGCACTCGGGCGACCCTCGGCGAGCTCGCCGAAGTTCTGGCCCGAACCAGCAGACGTCCGAAGACGTACGTCGTCTTTCTGAAGCCGTCCGGCTTCCCAGAAAACTGGGAGAAGACGGACCTGTGGCGGACGGCCGCGAGCCTACCGGACGTGACCGTGGTTCGTGATGACGAGGGACTGGAAGCCGCGCGCTTCGGCGCGAGCACGTCCGGGCAGACGGTCGTGTACGACAGTGAAGGGGAACTGCTCTTCACCGGTGGCATCACCGGCGCGCGTGGCCACGCCGGCGACAACCTAGGACGGAAGTCCGTGCTGGAGCTGCTGAACCGCGGGAAGGCGGAGCGCTCGTGGACTTCTGTCTTTGGCTGCCGGCTGTTTTCGTTTGCGAACTAGGCCCATCACTTTGAAATCACAATGACAGTGTCCTTCAATCAACCGTCAATCGAGCCCACAGGCGCCGCCACGCGCCGAGCCGACGAGCTGTTCGCCGAGTATCAGCACGACATTCACCGGCGAACCGATCGGCTGTTTGCCGGACTGATGGCGTTCCAGTGGCTCCTTGGCATCGTCTTCGCCTTGTGGGTCTCGCCCCTAGCCTGGGAGGGGGCGGCCAGCCGCACGCATCTCCACGTCTGGGCAGCGCTCGTGCTCGGCGGCGTCATCAGCCTGTTTCCGGCGATCCTGGGCCTGCTCCGCCCGGGGCTGACGTCAACGCGGTACCTCATTGCCGTCGCGCAGATGCTGATGGGCGCGCTTCTCATCCATCTCACCGGTGGCCGGATTGAAACGCATTTCCACGTGTTTGGCTCGCTCGCGTTTCTGGCGTTCTACCGGGATTGGCGGGTTCTTATTCCAGCCACGGTCGTCGTCGCGCTTGATCACATGCTGCGCGGAATTTTCTGGCCACAGTCGGTCTATGGCGTGTTAGTGGCGAGTCAGTGGCGCTGGCTGGAGCACGCGGCGTGGGTCCTCTTCGAAGACGTTTTCCTGGTTGTCGCCTGCGCGCCGGAGTATCAGAGAAATGAAGCAGACGGCTGAGCGCACGGCAGCGCTCGAGCACGAGGTACGCACGCGCCACGAAGCAGAGGTTGACGCCCGAAGTGCAAGGGCCCGCAACGACGCCATCCTGGATGTTGCACTCGACTGCGTGATCCTGATGGACGAATCGGGTCGTATCGTCCAGTTCAATCCCGCCGCGGAGCGGACATTCGGATATCGCACTGCCGAAGCTGTCGGCACTGAGCTCGCCGAGTTGATCGTCCCGGCCGAGAAGCGCGACGCCTACCGCACCGCTCTGGGGCGCTATCTGACGGCCGGTGACACGGAAATCCTCAATCGGCGCCTCGAGCTGATGGCCGTCCGTCGCGGCGGGGAAGAGTTCCCGGTGGAAGTGGCGATCGCGCCAATCTCTTCGGATGGCACGGCGATGTTTGCCGGCTACCTGCGCGACATTACCGAACGCAAGCGGGCAGAGCGCGAGCTGGCGCACCACACACGCGAGCTGCGGCATTCTCGCGACGCAGAGCGGCAGAACGCCGGCCAACTGGCGGCACTCGTCGATCAACTGCGAATTACTCAGCGGCAGGCCGAAGCGGCGACCCGGGCCAAGAGCGAGTTCCTTGCCAGCATGAGCCACGAGCTCCGGACGCCTCTCAACGCCATCATTCTCTACAGCGAGCTGCTGCAGGAGGAAGCCGCGGATGACGGGCATCAGGGCTCGATTCCCGACTTGCAGCGCATCCAGTCGGCGGGGAAGCACCTGCTGGACCTGATCAACGGCATCCTGGACCTGTCGAAAATCGAGGCAGGCAAGATGGCGCTGGCGCTGGAGCCATTCGAGGTCAAGGCGATGATCGACGATCTGGTCGACACCGTCAGCCCGCTGGTCCATAAGAACAACAACACGTTGACCGTCCAGTGCGCGGCCGACGTCGGCGTGATGATCGGCGACCAGACGAAAACGCGACAGATCCTGCTCAACCTGTTGAGCAACGCCAGTAAGTTCACCCGCGACGGGAGAATTGCCGTCGCCATCCGCCGCTCGATCCTGCGGGAGGACACACCCTGCGTCGAGTTCGCGGTGACGGACACGGGCGTCGGCATGACCCTCGAACAAAGCCACAAGGTTTTCGACGCCTTCACGCAGGCCGACGTGACGACCACCCGGAAGTACGGGGGCACCGGGCTGGGGCTCGCCATCGTGTCGCGTTTCTGCGATCTGATGGGCGGCACGGTTTCGGTGGACAGCCGGCTCGGTGAGGGTTCACGCTTCGTGGTTCGTCTGCCGCTCGAAATGGTCGACACCGCTGCGGAGTCGATGGCGCCAGTTGACGCCGTTTGATGGGTTGGGAGAGAACGACAGATGGCGACGATTCTGATCGTAGAAGACAATGAGGCGAGCCGCGATGCGCTGGCTCGCCGGCTCAAGCGACGCGGATACCGCATCCTGGTCGCCGTGGACGGACAGAGCGCTTTGTCGCTGGCACAGTCGGAACGCCCGGATCTGATCCTCATGGATCTCGGCCTGCCGGGTATCGACGGCTGGGAAGCCACACGCCAACTGAAGAACGATTCCGCAACTCGGCACATTCCTATCATCGTTCTGAGCGCGCACGCGATGACGAACGATCGTGAGCAGGCGCTCGCCGCCGGAGGCGACGAGTTCGACACCAAGCCTGTCCGGTTTCCTCAGCTGCTCGAGAAGATCGAACTACTGCTCACCAAAGGCGCTGTCGCGAAGTGACGCGGCAAGGCTCTCTCCTGGTCGTCGACGACAACGAACTCAACAGGGACGCGCTCTCGCGCCGCTTGCGGCAATGGGGCTATCTCGCAACTGTCGCAGCGGATGGACGAGAAGCGCTCGAGTTGGTCGAGACCGGCACGTACGACCTGGTGCTGCTGGATGTCGAAATGCCGGGGATGAGCGGGCTCGAGGTCCTCACCCGGCTGCGCACCGCGCACTCCGACACCGAGCTGCCGGTCATCATGGTGACGGCCAGGACCCAGGGCGAGGACATCGTCGAGGCATTCCGGCTGGGTGCGAATGACTATGTCACCAAGCCGATCGATTTCCCGGTCGCGCTGGCGCGAATCGGCACGCAGGTGTCACGTAAGTGGGCCATCGAAGACTTGCGCGCCAGCGAGGAGCGATATGCGCTCGCGGTTCGAGGCGCGAATGATGGCCTTTGGGACTGGAACCTGGCGACCAACGAGGTCCATTGGTCGCCACGTTGGAAAGCGATGTTCGGGTACGACGTGTCGGAGATCGGCGTCAGCCCCGATGAGTGGTTCAACCGCGTGCACCCGGAAGACATCGGCCGTGTCCGTCAAACGCTGACCGCCCATCTTGGCGACGGAAGCGACCACTACGAAAATGAACATCGAGTACTGCATCGAAGCGGCACGTTCAGGTGGGTGTTGTGCCGCGGAGCCGCGGTCAGGAACGGTGCTGGAGCGGCCACTCGACTGGCGGGATCGTTTTCCGACGTCACCGATGCCAAACTTGCCGATCCGCTGACCGGCCTGCCAAATCGCCTGTTGTTCCTCGATCTGTTGGAGCGGGCGATCAAACGGACCGAACGACGCAAGAACTCCATGTTTGCGCTCCTCGTCCTCGGCCTCGACCGATTCACGGTCGTGAACGACAGTCTGGGACCTTTGACGGCAGATCGGCTGCTGGTCGCGGTCGCTCGCAGGCTTCAGTCGAGCCTCCGCACGACGGACGTCGTCACGCACGAGGACGCCGGCGTTCACGTTGGCGAGGCTCGCAGGCGACGAGTTCAATGTGCTCCTCGACGAGATCACCGACGCAAGCGATGCCATCCGCGTTGCCGAGCGGCTTCGGTCGGCTTTGCATGAACCGTTCGAGGTGGGAGGACAGCAGGTATTTACGTCTGCGACCGTCGGTATCGCCGTCAGCACCACCGGCTACGAGCGGCCCGATGAGGTCCTCCGAGACGCCGGCGTCGCTCTCCACCGTGCGAAATCAGACGGCACGACAGCCGTTGAAATCTTCGATCCGGCAATGCGCAGCCGCGCAGTGTCCCGCCTGCAGGTTGAAACCGACCTTCGTAAGGCAATCGAGCGTGGGGCGTTCGATGTGCACTATCAACCGATCATCTCCCTTCGAACCGGCCAAATCAGAGGCTTCGAGGCCCTCGTGCGCTGGCGCCATCCAGCTCGCGGACTCGTACCTCCCGGTGAATTCATCGGCATCGCGGAAGCGACTGGTTTGATTGGTGACATCGGGCGGCTGACGCTGGCGGAATCGTGCCGGCAAATGGCCAGCTGGCAGAAGCGATTCGGCGCTACTGCTCCAGGCGTCATGTGCGTGAACGTGTCGAGCCGGCAGTTCGCAGATGCCAATCTGATCAGCGAAATAGAGGCCATTCTGCAGCAGACGGGGCTGAAGGCTTCGAGCCTGAAGCTGGAAATCACCGAAAGCGCGTTCATCGACGACATTCCTGCCGCGCAGGTGATCGTGAGTCGCGCCCGATCAATCGGGATCGAATGGAGTCTCGACGATTTCGGGACCGGCTACTCATCGCTCAGTCATCTCCACCGGCTGCACGTGGAGTACCCTCAAGGTGGATCGCTCCTTCGTCGGCCGGATTGGAGGCGAAGACGCTCGTGGATTGGAGATGGTACAGGGCATCGTCTCGCTGGCTCACAACCTTGGGATGGATGTCGTCGCAGAAGGCGTCGAAACGGTCGAACAGGTGGCGCACCTTCTTGCGCTTGGGTGCGAATACGCGCAGGGATATTACTTCTCGAGACCTGTCGAGACCGTCGAGGCGGATCGTCTCATCGACCGACAGCCCTGGCTGAAGCACGTCCAGCAGGTGACCGTGTAAGCCTCACGGTCAGCCCTGACCTGCTACCGCATCCCGCTCATCCCGGCGGCCGCGCGGATCGACGCCAGCGCCCGGCGCCGAACCTCGAGGGTGTACCCCGTATCACGCGCGAGCCGTGGACTTGCCTCGAACAGCGTACGGACAACCTCAGGGGACAGCCGAAGCACCTCGCTGTCCTCCATGGCAACCGCGCGCAGATCGGCGATCTGCACGCCGTACATCGCAGACTCACCAAACGTCTCACCTGTCGCAACGACAGCAATCTCGCGCATCTCGCCATCTTGCACGACCTGCAGAGAAACAGCCCCGGACACGAGCAGGAACACCCCGCGGAGTTCGTCGCCTTCCTTGAAAATGACCTCGCCAAGACCGAACGTCAGGCTTTTCACGTCGACGGCCGTGTCAGCGCCCAGCGGCGGGATGCCCGGCAGGGCGCTCAACCGATCGACCGCAGAGGGACGAGACTTACCGAACGGTTCGGTCTGCTGGTAATGGAGATTCGACACGATCGGATACGGAAGGGTGAGACCATGTCGCCGGGCCGCGTACCAGATCCGCGTGACGAGCTCGTTACGCACTGGCCACCGGTCCTCCTCGGTCGTGCGGTAGATCAGCTTGTAATTGACGGCCGAATCGCCGAAGGAAAACGTTGCGGCAATCGGGGCGGGATCGTCGAGTACTCCAGGTGCGTCGGCAACTTCGAGCAACGCCTTCCGGACCACGTTTGGCGGATCCTCGTAGCTGAACGCCACGTCGATTTCCTCGAGCCGAATGGGGCGGGGCCGTGAGTAGTTGCTGATGATCTCCTTGTTCAGGGTGGAGTTCGGCACGATCTGCATCACACCACGATTGGACTTGATGTGCGCCGAGCGCCAGTTGATTTCCTTCACCACGCCGCCGACGCCGCTGATCTCGATGGTGTCACCCACTTCAAACGGCCGCTCCATCAGCAGCATCAGACCGGAAAAAAGATTGCCGAGCGGCTCCTGCAGGGCGAGGCCCACGACGATCGACGTGACGCCCAGCGCGGCCACCGCGCCGGTGAGCTCGCGCCCCCAGACGAACGAATAGACCAGCGCGGTGGCGGCCGCCACGAGGAGCAGCCGAATCAGGTCGCGCAGCAGATTGGGCACACGGTGTTGCCAGCTCCCGGGCCGTGCCCGTTCGAACACCACGACGTTCACGGCTCCCAGAACCGAGATGACGACGCTGACCCAGACCAGCGTCTCCGCAAGGCGGACCCAGAGGTCGGAGGAAGAACGCCCGAGGATCAGCCGAAGGAACAGCGCCAGGCCAACGGATGGCACCACCCATGTCCGCAGCACCCGAACGACGTGCACGATGGGATGGCCAGCGCGCGAAAGCGAAAAGATCAGTTCGTTCAGGACGATCAGCGCTATGGGAAAGCCCACCGCGAGACCGAGTGCCCAGGCCCAATGCACCCCGAGATTTCCGAAGAACTCGCCCATCCGACCTCCTCGGCGATCGGGTAAAGGTCGATCGTCACCCCGCCGCGCAGCTCGGTCTTCTTGGCCGGCTCGAAAACCACGAGATCTCGCACGCGATCGTAGACGGCCTTCGTCACGAGAATCGAGGTCTTTCCGTAGTGCCCGTTGTCCTCGATGTTCTTGGCGAGCTTCACCGTGTCGCCCCACAGGTCGTAAATGAACTTCCGGCGTCCGACGAGACCACCCACGACGGGTCCCGTGTTGATGCCAATCTCAATCGACAGCGTTGCCTGCCGCTCCGTGTTGAAGCGTTTGACAATGCGTACGATCTCTCTGGCAAAGTCGACCATCCGCGCCGTGTGATCCGGACGATCCACTGAAAGACCCGACGCGGCGAGATACGACGATCCAATCGTCCGCACCTTCTCGACACCGTAGTGCTCGGCAGCCTCGTCGAAGGCTGCGACAATCTCGCTCAAGAGCGACATCGACTGATCCTCACCGAGGTGAGGCGACAACGTGTCGAACCCGCTGAGACTGCCGTAAGCAACCGTGACATCGGCGAAGGATCGCGGTGCCTCCGCGGTGCCTTCACGCACCTGGGCGGCGGCCGACGCCGGGAGCAGGCTGACCAGCAGGCGCTCGTTCTCCCGCACCTGGTGGTCAAGCGCCTCGCGGCTGGCGCGCAGGCTCCGCACCATGTCGTTGAACGCTTCGCCCAGTTCGCGGAATTCGTCCTGCGGAACCACATCGACTTCCACATCCAGCTTACCTTCGCTCACACGCCGGGCGCCGCGGACCAGCGCCGCGATAGGCCGGGTGAGCAGCGACGCAAAGGCGAGGGCCAGGAGCGAAGAAAGCAACGCGAGAGCGACGCCGGTAGCGACCATGCGTTGCAAGAGTGTGTTCAGGGGAGCCAGTGCCTCCGCCTTGTCGATTTTTGCGATGATGCCCCAGCGCAGCGAGTCGAGGTCGACCGGCCCATAGGCCATCAGCACCGGAACGCCGCGATAGTCGTCCAGCTCCATGATCCCGGTCTGGCCGTTGAGCGCGGCGCGCGCGGCCTCGTGCCTGACCGGAAGCGTCAGGATGGTCGTGTTCAAACGGCTCACGTCATCCACCGTGCGCGCTCGTCAGCTGCGAGCGCCGGAGCGTCTCGATGAATGCCTTGCGGTCCTCAATCAGGAAACGCGAATCGCTGCGCATGGTTCGATCGGGGCCGAGCAGGTACACCTCTCCCGTCTTGCCCAGACCTTCGGCCTCCCACCCGCGGTCGTTCGACAGCGCGCTCGTCAGCGGCTCGATGGGAAAGCGCAGCACCATGATGGCCACCATGCGTGGGCCGTCGAAGACCGGCGTGGCGATGAAGCCTTTGGGTTGCCCAAGCGCCGGCCGGTACGCCTCGAAGTCCGAAACCCGGTAGTCGTCCTCCTCCTGCGTCGTTCGTAATGCACCCGCGAGAGCGGCCACGGCGCTCGAGGCATACGGTCCGCTCTGCAGGTTGGTCCCGGCGATCGTCGACTGCTCGTAGCTGAAAAACACGTCGAGCGTGACGGGATCCACGAGGAGGATATTTTCAAACCCCAGGCGCTCGATCGTCGGTCCAAGCAGGCGCTGCTGTCGGGCGAGCGCGGCGCCAAAGGCGCTGGTATCGGTGGTGGACGACAGCGGGCGCCGGGGGCCGTACGGCCGCTCACCCATTGCGAAGTAGTGGTAGTGCAGATACCACCCGGCTGGTGTGGTTGGCAGGAAGGCCCCGGCAACCGGAGTACCGGCCATGTTGCCCGCCAGCGCGGGCTCGAACTCCGAGGCGTAGAACTGGCGCACCGTCTCCTGCATCGCCGGTGTGACGGGCAGCTTGTCGAGCTGCCGGTAGGCAGCCAGCATTTCGTTGGCGGCAGCAGCCGCAAGATCGCTGGCGGAAACGGTGAGGATTTCGTTCCGCGCCGACGTGAGCATCGTGCGGATGAGCGTGACCTTCGTGCGGTGCAGGCCAATCAACTGGCGCTCTGCCGCGGCCCGGAGACTCGTGCGGGCGTTGATGTAGCCGATAGCCGACACCAAGGCGATGGCCAGCGACGTGAGCAGGGCGAAGGCGACAACGAGCTTGGATTGGACGCTGAGCGACGGACGTGACGTGACTGGCCCCATCTCTGAGCGGATTCTAAGCCCTGGACCTTTGGCGGGCTGTGGAAACAGAAAAATTGAAGCTGCCACGGAACCGGTGGCTTTTCTTGTCAAGACGACCATGATGGTCTTAAAATAGGACCATGAAGGTCATCAATGTCACCGAGCTCAAAGCGCACTTGAGCCGGTATCTTCGGCTGGCCTCCCGCGGGGCGAGAATCACGGTCAAAGACCGTGACGAGCCGGTTGCCGAGCTGGGTCCTCCTCAGACGGCGCCGCTCTCATGGCGCGACCGCCTGGCGCGTCAAGGCCGGCTCCGGCCGGGTACCCAGGACTGGGGTGCGTTGAGAATCTCAGCCCTGGCCCGCCGCGTCGATATCCAGGCGTCGCTTCGTGCGGTGCGCGAGGATCCTGATGAAGTACGTGGACGCGAGCGCGTTACTCCGGATTCTGTTCGCTGAGCCTGGGCCGTCGGTGCCACTGGCGGTCGGCGAGCGCTTGGTGTCTTCGCAGATCATCGAAGTCGAAACTTTCCGAGCTGTCGATCGCGAGCGGCTGCTCGGCAACTTGAATGACCGAGAAACGGCAATCAAGCGCAAGGAGTTGACGGAACTGCTTGCGATGACGGACCTCGCACCCGTCGATGGTCTGGTGATTGACCGTGCGAAGAGTTCGTTTGCGGTCAATCTCCGCGCGCTCGACGCGATTCATGTTGCAACCGCAGAGCTCCTGACGGCCGAAGCCGATGGTGAGCGGCTGGAGTTCTGGACGCACGACGAGCGTCAAGCCACGGCGGCCCTTTCGCGCGGATTCACCGTCAGCGGCGTCGATCCCGACGGGTCGGCGGGTTCGGCTGACCCATCCGTCGCATGACTCGGTTCACGGCGGCGGTGTCTTTGTGCTTCTTGTTCGCTTCGGTCACTGCCGGGCAGGAGGTGCCGCCTCCGCCGCAGCAGGTCCCAGCCGCCGAGCAGCCTGCGAACCCAACACAGGAGATTGCCGGAGAGCAGCCCGAAGGTCCTGCATTAGAAATTGGCCCCGCGCGGCTTCGCGTTGGTGGATATCTCGGCGTGACGGGAATTTATCGATCCACCAACAGCGGGGGTGGCCCGGGCACCAGCTTCGCGTCGATTCCGTACGAGGACACGGTCCAGGGCAACGTGAGTGAAGCACGGCTCAGTGCGCAGTCGTCACGCATTTCCCTCCGTGTGGATGCCGAGTTTCCCGAGCCTGACACCCGTTTTCGCCGGCTCGCGGGATACTTTGAAATGGACTTTAATGGGACGACGCCGGGCGCCGTGGCGGTCACGAGCACGAGCGTTGGATTCCGGCTCCGACAGGCGTTCGCTGAGGTTCAGTACGGCCGAGCGTTCTTTCTGGCCGCCGGTCAGGCCTTTTCACTGATGACGGCCCCAAAAGATCAGCTCAGCATCTGGCCGTCGGACGTCGAACTGTCGCAGGCGGTCGACACCAATTACTTGGCGGGCATGATCTGGGGTCGGGTTCCGCAGGTTCGTTTCACTTGGCGCCCCTCGACCCGCATCAACTGGGCTGTGTCGCTCGAGAATCCGGAGCAGCAACTCGGAAGGGGGTTGGTCACATTACCCCAGTGCTGCGCGGGCGACATCGATGCCCAGTACAACACCGGGTCCGACGAACTGAAGGTGCCAAACTTGATGCCGGACATCGTGACCCGCGTCGCGTTCAACCCGATCAAGACCGTCCATGTTGACGTGGGCGGCGTGTTTCGCGTGTTTCGTCACACCGTCGCGCCATATGAGGACGACTTCAAAGAGACCGGCGGCGGCGTGAACATCAACGCACGGTTCAACGTGACAGCGAGCACGAAGCTCTGGCTGCAGAGTGCGTTCGGATCCGGCCTTGGACGCTACGTCGGCGGGCTCGTTCCCGACGTTGCGTTTCGAAGCGACGGTTCGATCAGCACGATTGGCACGACGTCGTGGGTCGGCGGCGTGGAGCAAAGGGTCACCAACAAGGTGTCGCTGGGTGGCTACTACAGCGGCGTGAACACCGACGATACCTTCTATCTTGACGCCGGCAGCAACTACATCGGCTTCGGATATCCCGGGGCATCGAACTCGAACAACCGCAGCATTCAGGAAGTCACCGGGACAGGCTTCTATCAGTTTCTGAGTTCGACAGACCGCGGTTCGGGACAGTTCAGTTTGCAGATGTCGTGGCTCACCAGAAAGCCGTGGTCGCAAGGCAACGGACCGGCCTCGGCCAATGCCTTCATGTTCTTCGCGCAGGTTCGCTACAACCTACCCTGAAGACCCTTCTACGTCAGCCGTACAACTTTCCCTGGATTCATCCGGTTGTCCGGGTCCAGCGCACGTTTGATTGCCTTCATCACCTCCACGGCTTCCCCATGCTCTTCTGTCAGGTAGTCGATCTTGCCGAGCCCGATACCGTGCTCGCCGGTACACGTGCCCCCAAGGGCAAGCGCGCGGCGCACGAGCCGGCCGTTCAGGTCCTTGATTTCAGCAAACTCGTGGGGGTCGTCGGGATTGAAGATGAAGTTCAGGTGAAAGTTGCCGTCGCCGACGTGACCGACGAGCGGCGCAAACGCCTGTGAGGCCACAAGGTCCTGTTTGGTCTCCAGGATGCACTCGGCCAGCCGGGAGATTGGCACACACACATCCGTAACCCATGCGTGACCGCCGGGTCGCATGGCACGTGATGCAGGCAGCGTGTCGTGCCGCGCTTGCCACAGCTTGGCCCGATCCTCGGTCGTAGTCGCCCACTGAAAGCCCTCGGCTCCGTTCTCAGCGGCGATTTCCTGAACCGAGGTCGCGTGTTCGGTTACGCCTGCCTGACTCGTCCCGTGAAACTCGAAAAACAGCGTGGGCTTGACCGGATGCGATAGACGCGCGAAGCGGTTGACCGCGTCCATCATGACTTCGTCGAGCAGCTCGATTCGCGCCACCGGAATTCCGAGCTGAATTGTCGTGATGACCGTGCGAACGGCGCCCTCGATGGAATCAAACGCACACACGGCGGCGGAAACGCACTCGGGCAGTCCGTACACACGCAGGGTGATCTCGGTAATGACGCCAAGCGTTCCTTCCGACCCGACGAATAATCGGGTGAGGTCGTATCCGGCCGATGACTTGCGCGCGCGCCCTCCGGTCCGGATGATGCGCCCGTCGGCCAGCACGACCGTCAGCCCGCGCACAGTCTCCCGCATCGTCCCATAACGGACGGTCGTCGTTCCGGAGGCGCCGGTGGCCACCATTCCGCCAATCGTGGCGTCAGCGCCGGGATCGACCCAGAAACACACCCCTGTGTTTGCGAGCGCTTTGTTCAATTGACGATGAGTCACCCCAGCTTCCACGGTCACGTCGAGATCGTCGACGCTGACGCGAAGCACGCGGTTCATCCTGGAGAGATCGACGGACACCCCGCCAGCGATCGCGTTCACATGTCCTTCGAGCGATGAGCCGGCGCCAAATGGAACAATCGGGACGCCGAATCGTGCGGCGGTTCGCACAACAGCGCTGACCTCTTCGGTGGAAAGAGGGAACACCACGACGTCAGGCATGCCCGGTGGGTGCCACGACTCGCTGTGACTGTGGTGTTCGAGCTCGGTCGGGTTTGTCGTGCAGCGGCTGCCGAGGAACTGCTTGAGTTCCTCGACGAGCGCCACACGCTGGTCTTGTTTGTTCATCGAGGTACGTGTTGGAGTGCGGTACGTAGGGCGGGGCTTCAGCCCCGCCGAGATCGCCGGACCTAAAGGTCCGGCCTGACGTAGCTGTACTGGCTCGCGTAAACTTGGTCCAATGAGCGCCACCCTGCCCGGTTCCGTTCCACGCCGTGACGCGGAGATTATCGGCCTCGTCGGCCTTGCGCACGGCACGTCGCATTTCTTTCACCTGATGCTTCCGCCGCTCTTCCCCTGGCTGATGAAGGACTTTGCGCTCAGCTACACCGACGTTGGTTTGTTGACGACGACGTTCTTCGTGGTCAGCGGAATTGGCCAGGCGCTGGCAGGATTTGTGGTGGATCGCGTGGGTGCGCGTCGGGTGCTGTTCTTTGGGATTGGCGCGCTGTCGTTTTCCGGAATTCTGCTGGGCCTCTCCACCAGCTATCCGATGCTGCTGCTGACGGCAGCGGTCGCCGGTGCGGGCAACAGCATCTTTCATCCTGCAGACTTCACATTGCTCAACAGCGAGATTGCGCCGTCACGGCTCGGCCACGCGTTCTCGGTCCACGGTCTCTCGGGCAGCCTGGGGTGGGCGGCTGCCCCCGTTTTCATGGCGGGGACGGCAAGCCTGGCAGGGTGGCACGTGGCCGGGTTTGCGATTGCCGGCGTGGGCGCTGTGGTGCTGACCCTTCTCTGGTTCCGGCGCGGGGTTCTCGAGCAGGCAGCGGCCGAGCTCGTGGTTGCGGCTCGGGGAAAAAGCGAACCGAGCAAGCCCTCGGCGCAGCTCGCATTCCTCTCGTCTGGAGCGGTGTGGCTCTGCTTCGCATTCTTCTTTCTCACCACCGCCGCATTCGGGATCCTGCAGAACTACGCGCCGGCGATTCTGAGTCGTGTGTATGGCGTTTCACTGGTTTTTGCAAGTGGAGGTCTCACCGCGTATCTGCTCGGCAGCGCTGTGGGGATGATCACCGGAGGCTTCCTTGCGTCGCGCGGCGACCGCATCGTAACGATTGCCCTGGCAGGCGCCGCATCTGATGGCCATGCTCCTTGCTACAGGCGCCGTGCCCCCTTTTGCGTTGTGGCTGCTGATGGCAGCTTTGGGATTTGGCGTGGGGACGTCTGGCCCACCCCGAGATTTGATGGTGCGACGCGCGGCGACGAGCCGCTTTGGCAAAACGTCGTTCGGACGGGTCTACGGCTTCGTGTATTCGGGGTTGGACACAGGTCTTGCCGTCTCGCCTCTGCTCTTTGGACCGCTGCTCGACGCCGGCCGTTTCCAGGATGCGTTGATTGCTGTTGCCGTGTTACAGGTGTCGTCCTTGTTCACGGCGCTGCGGGTCGGCAACACCGCTCGCGAGACGGTTGCTGCGTCGACGTGAAAACTGAAAAGTTAGAACTGACAAGTCAAAAGTGAAGAAACTTCGAAAGATGTGCCACGCCTGTTAGAAGCCGCTCGGCCGGATCCAGAAGCTTTCTTCCCAAACCCCGTCCGGCGCGATGCTCTGCAGCTCCGAGTAGACGCCGCGATGAGCCAGATTCATCGCGTTGGTTATCCCGGCCATTGGCTCGAAACAAACGAAGTTGCGGTCTTGTGTGGGTGAGGTGGGCTTTGGCGCCCAGACGACAGCGGCGCGCCAGTTGGGTCCGAACGCCACATCGATCCGCTGCGTCCGGCCGCGCACCGACATGATGGCGCGGCCATCTCCATCACGAACGAGGTCCGCGAACACGTCATCGAGATCATGATCTCGCAGCGCAGCCGCGCGGGGATTGGCAAACAACCGTTCGATTGGCTCCGTCTGGCCGGTTGGCAGCTTGTCCCGGTTCAACAGCCAGCGCGTGCGGGCACCGACCGAAATCGTCCATTCGTCACGTTTCGAGTCGGTCAGCTGAAAATACGGATGGAATCCAACGGCGACCGGCATCGGATCGACCGACAGATTGTGAATGCGGGTCGCCACCTCGAGCACGCCGTTCTGCAGCCGGTATGTGATGTCGATGGTGTGCGCGAAGGGAAACTGCGATATCCAGGCCGGATGGCGAAAGAATTCCAGCCGACTCGTCGCCCACGCTGACGAATCATCAGCGTCGACGTTCATGAGCCGCCAGTACGGGTTGGTTGTCAGAAATCCGTGGATTGGAATCTCGCCGCGGATGTTCCCGAGACTCATGTCGAACGCGTACCGTCGTCCGTTTGCATAGAACGCCTGCTCGTCGAGGCGGTTGGCCCAGGGACCGAGAAACGGCACGCCGCCCAGGCCCGGCCTGGCCTTGAACTCGTCGAGTGAGGCATACGGCCACCACACGACGTTCGAGCCGTTCACGGTCATTGCGAAGCCGATGTTGCCTATACCGGGTACGATCGAGACGAGGGTACGTGTTTTGACATCTTCAAGTTGAACGACGTCGCCGGTTTGCCGCGCGATGTAAGGTTGTGCCGCGAGCGCAACCGGAAGCGCCAGCGACAGCAGCAACGAGACCAGGAGCACACGCTTCTTCATGGCAAGGTGGAGTGTATCATTCGGGCAATGCGCACCATTTTGAGCGCGGCGCTCGTCGTGGTCTTGATCCTGTGCGCGCTGGTCGCGTTCGTGGTTCCCTTCTGGTACTGGGATGGGGGCCTGATCGAGATCGAGGGTACCCAGTTCATACGGCAGTACCTGGACGGCCGCAGCGGGTTGCTGCGAATCGTCTTCGATCCACACGCCAACGACCTCGGGACGTTCCAGGCGCGGGAGCTCAGCTTCCTGTTCGACTACCTTGATGCGCGAGCGTTTGGCGCACGGCTGGCCTTGGATCGGGCCTCGTTTGTACCCTTCAGCGCGCTTCTTTCAGGCCTGCTGACGATCGTTCTTTGTCTGCTGAGCCTTCGAGGTCTGCCGCGGCTTCTGCAGCTCACGGTGTCGTGCGCTCTGCTCGTGTATCTCACCAATTACGTCAACGTGGTCACGATGGGGATGCACTATCGGTCGACCAAGGTGCTGCTCGCACCGGTCCTGCTGGGGACGACGATGTACGTGGCGAGGTCGGTTGGGGGCCGGAGTAGCCGATTGGCGCCACTCATCGTGTTCGTCCTCTTCTCGATCATGGGCCTGCTCGATCGTCAGGGCTTCTTTTATGCGCTGCTCGGATTCGCGGGTACTGGTGGTGTGCGCTGCGACCTCGGCGGGTGGATGGCGTGTGGCAGCTGCCGGTGCAGCAGCGGTGGCGTTCATGATGTTCTACAACACCGCGCTCGGGCCCATGCTGGTCGAGCGCATTAACGGGTACGTTCCCAACGCCGAGTACCAGCAGCTACCCCTGAGCAATCTGCTGAGCGATCCCGCCATCGTCGCGGAGGCGTCGGAATTGCTCCTTCAAGCCGGCGCGGCGCTCTTCGGGGGGTTGCCGGTGTCGCTGTTCGGAATCCTTGTCGTGCTGGCCGTCGGGTGGGCTGTCATCCGTTGGCGACGTGTGCCCCGGACGATCGCGATTCTGACGGGTATTCTGCTCGTTGGCGAGATTGCCCTGGCGTCGTTGATGATCGTTCGCCATCCGCCGGTCTACGAGTACTACGACCATCGAATCTGGTACTACCCATTGCCGTTCCAGGCGATGATTCTCGGGATGCTAGTCGTTGTGATCTCAAGGCTGGGTGCCGGTTGGAGTCGCGGCCAAGCGACCGTTGCCGTGGCCGTGCTGGCCGCCATTGTCGTCAGCAATGTGGTGCATTGGGGAGATTATCGACGTGCCCAGCTCCGGTCCCGGTGGTTTCCAGTTGTCTACGCACAGACGACGGCGTTACGGGAATCGCTGGCCGATGGACGCCCTCGCCCGGCCCTGAGCCCTGAGTACACCGCCCTCTACGAGGTGTGTCTCAGGCTATCGCCAGCGCTGCGCGAGCGCGCCGCGCGCGTCCCTCGTGCCAGTCCGTGAAGCAGACCCAGACTCGTTTGACGCAGGGTTGTCTCGTGGCCATAATCACGTGAGCGTGTCCTCCTTTTCTGTTCGGCTCATCGTCGGCCTGACCCTGGCGCCGTATATCGCGCTCTCCGTAGTGGTTGGGCGGGAGCATGTGCACGAGGCTGACGCTGATCACCCCAAATCGGCTGTCCATCGACATCTCGAGCCGCACTCGGATGATCTCCAGAATGAGCACCACACCGAGCTGGCGAAAGACGATGAACACATCGTCTGGTTGACAGACGTCGCGCTGCATCAGCCGGCATACCGCTTGGAGCCGGTGACGCGGCCACCGATCGAATCGATTGAGTTGATGCCCGTATTTGCCGAATGGGCGTCTCCACCCGATTACGATACGGCGCCTCCGCACGGACCGCCGAGAGCTTGTCTCGCCCTTCGCGCCCCTCCCTTCTCGCTCGTTCTGATCTGACCTGACGGGCTGTCCCGTCTTCTGTCTCGTTCTCCGTACATTCGAGGTCTTATGCGCAGAGTAACGCTCTGCGCCGTCCTGGCGGCCATGATGCCGCTCGGTGCCGGCGCTCAAACATTGCCGTTGACGGAGTCGGAAGCCCTGATGCGACTCTCGCCGGACAGTCCTCGCGTCCGGGCGATCCGTGCGGCAGTCGACATCGCCCGCGTCGATGTGTTGACAGCCCAGCGGTGGCCCAATCCTCAGCTGAGCGTCACGCGCGAGTCGGTGGCAAGGGTCACGGAGTATCTGACGACCGTGTCGCAGACGCTGCCGATCACTGGACGTCACGGCCTGGAGGCGCAGGCGGCAGGCGCTCTCGTCTCGGCCAGCTCGAGCCGCGCTGACGCCGAGCTCGACCGCCTGCGGGCGGATCTCCGACTGACCTTCGCTGAGCTGGTGACCACGCAGGTCCGAGAACGCGAGTTAACGGCGGCTCGGGATCGTCTTCGCGAACTCGCGGACGTCCTCGCGAAACGCGAGTCGGCAGGCGATGCCGCCGGATTCGACCGCCTGCGAGCCGAGCACGAAGTCCTGGATGTCGAATCTGACCTGGTGACGGCGACAACCGACCGCGCCCGGGCGCAGGCGACGCTCGCGGGATTCTTTGTCGACGTGGCAGAGCCGTCTCAAATTGTCGGCGTGTCCGGCTCGCCGTCGACTGCTCCGGTTCCACCGCTGAATGCACTCCTCGAGCAGGCAGAAGCGACTCGGCGTGAGTTGATTGCCTTGCGCCACGAAGTCGAGTCGGCTGACTTCGCCGCACAGGCGGCCGACCGTCGCCTCGTTCCGGAGCCCGAAATCGTAGCCGGGACGAAGTCGTCCTCATTTGGCCAAGGAGATATCGGGAGCATCTTCACGGTGCGCGCGAGTATTCCGTTGTTCGATCGCTCAGAACCGGAACGCGCGCTTGCCATGGCGCGAGCCGCGCAGGCCGCGGCGCGTACGGAATCATTCCGGCTCGTCCTTCGTGGGCAAGTGAGCGCTCTTCGCGAGGCCGTTCTGCAGAGACGCTCCGCAGCCGAGCGCTATCGGACCGCTGCTGTTGGGGGCGCTGCGGAAATCGAACGGATTGCTCAGGTCAGCTACGACGCCGGTGAGCGCGGCATCCTTGAACTGCTCGATGCGTACCGGATCGGCGCCGCTGCACGAATCCGTCAGGCTGCGCTCGATCTTGCCGTGCGGCAAGCGGAAATCGAACTGACGTTTGCTACCGGGTGGGAGACTTCACGATGACCGCGAAACTCATACGCCTCGCATTGTTATGTGCATTCGGTCTGGTCGGCTGCGCCAGGAGTGGTCCGGACCAGGAGGTGGTGCCCGACTCGCCGACATTGGACGTGACGAACTGGACAGCGAGGACTGAACTGTTCATGGAATATCCGTCGCTGGTCGCTGGGCGTACCGCCCTGTTCGCCGTACATCTCACGAGACTCGCCGACTTCAAACCGGTCGATCAGGGGCAGGCCAAGGTGGAATTCACGCCGGAATCCGGCGGTCAGCCTCGGGTGCTTGTTGGCCCGCGCCCATCTCGGCCTGGGGTCTTTCGCGTGGAAGATGTTCCGCCGGCGCCCGGACGGTACCGATGGGCGTTGATTCTTGACGCGCCAGGACTTATCGATCGGCACGACCTGGGAATCGTCACCGTCTTCCCCAACGAACAAGCTGCGAGGGGAAATGCCGAGAAGGCGGCGACGCCAGAGGCTGGGGCCATTCCTTATTTGAAAGAGCAACAGTGGACAAACGAGTTCGCGACCACCCTTGTCAATGAGGCGGAGATACGTGCGTCGATTCGGGCACCGGCCACCGTTCATCCACTTCCGGGCGGCGAGGCCATCGTCGCAGCGCCCGCCGCAGGTCGGTTTACGGCTGACGAACTGCTGTCGATTGGAGCGCGTGTCCAGGCGGGTCAGGTTCTCGGCCGCCTGGAGCCGCGTCTCTCGGGTGGTGTCGATCGGGCAACGTTGGAGGCCGACCTCACGGAAGCGCGCGCAACGGTCGAAGCGTCTCGCGTCGAACGAGAACGTGCGGAACGGCTGCTTGCGGAACGCGCCATCCCCGCGCGTCGGGTCGAGGATGCGCGGCGGGCGAGCACGGTTGCCGAGGCGCGCCTGCGTGCCGCGGAGGCCCGTCTGGCATCTCGGGATGAAACACTCCGCACGGGTGGTGGCGCGTCTGCCGGGAACGCGTTCGCGCTGCGCGCCCCGATCGCTGGACGCCTGGCCGATGTGACGGCGACGCTGGGTGCCTCGTACGATGAGGGTGCCCCGCTCTTCAGAATCGTCCAGACGAACCGTGTCGAACTCCACGTGGAGGTGCCCGCCGCAGATGTGGCTGTTGCCCGTGAGGTGGCCGGACTCGACCTCGAGATTCCGGGCATCACCACGCCGTTCACGCTCGAGCCGCACCACGTGCACGATTCGGGCGTCATCGATCCGGCAACCCGCGCGTTGGGACTACAAATGGAGATTGAAAACCCGGGCGAACGCCTGCTGGTGGGGCAAGTTGGTTCGGCGGTGTTGTACACGCGCGAGCGTCGGAGTATCCCGGCTGTGCCAACCGCCGCGGTATTGATGGAAGCTGGACGGCCTTATGTCTTTGTGCAAGTCGGCGGCGAGAAGTTCGCGCGCAGATTCATCGAGATTGCCTCACGGGACAGGGACCTCGTGGGTATCAAGAGCGGCGTCAGGCCTGGCGAGCGAGTGGTCACGCGCGGCGCGTACGACGTACAACTGGCCTCGGCTGCCTCGGGACTACCGGCCGAAGGGCATGTGCACTGACAACTGCTCCAAGGCCCGGATTAGACAATGCAGCGACTGATTCAATGGTCGATTGATCATCACTGGATGGTCCTGGCGCTCGCAATCCTGCTGGCAACAGCGGGGTTGTGGTCTGCGCGCGAAATGCCGGTTGACGTCTTCCCCGACCTGACCGCTCCGACCGTCACGATTCTCACCGAAGGTCGGGGAATGGCACCGGATGAAATGGAAACGCTCGTGACGTTTCCGATCGAAGCCGCCATCAATGGTGCGTCAGACGTCCGACGTGTACGCTCGGCAACCGCGGTAGGAATCGCGGTCGTGTGGGTCGAGTTTGATTGGGGGACAGATGTCTTTCGAGCGCGGCAGATCGTTGCCGAGAAGCTGGCGCTCGTCAGCGCGAGTCTGCCTCCACAGGCCGACCGACCAGTTCTCGCCCCAATCTCCTCGATCATGGGCGAGATCCTGTTCTTTGCCATCTCGTCGGACACCGACGAGCCGCTGACGCTTCGTACCGTGGCTGATACGCTGGTGCGGCGGCGACTTCTCTCAGTGGCTGGCGTGTCACAAGTCACGACGATTGGGGGCTCCGAACGGCAGTTCCAGGTGGTTGCCCACCCCGACCAGTTGCGCGCAAACAACATCAGCGTCAACGACCTGCTGGATGCCGTCCGCGGCGCAAGTCAGAACACCTCGGCTGGCATATACGTGGAGGGGCCTCAAGAGTACCTGCTGCAGACGATCGGTCGAGCGCGCACGTCCGATGAAATTGCGGATACGGTGGTGGCGCTGCGTGGTGACCGCTCGGTTCTGGTGCGCGACATCGCCGACGTCCGCGAAGGCGCGGCACTCAAACGCGGGGAAGGGGCTCGGAACGGGAAGCCGGCCGTGATCGTCGGCGTTCAGAAGCAGCCGGGTGCGAATACGGTCGAACTGACGGCGCGACTGGATCGCGAGCTCGATACGCTGCAGCGGGAGTTGCCGCCCGGCATCACGATCGACCGGCAGATCTTCAGGCAGTCCGATTTCATCGAGATCGCGATTCAGAACGTGATCAGTGCCCTGCGCGACGGAGGCCTGCTGGTCGTCATTATTGTCGTGCTCTTTCTCGCGAACCTTCGCGCGGCGGCCATTACGTTGACCGCAATCCCACTGTCACTGGCAGCGGCCGTGCTGGCCTTGCGTGCCTTCGACTCGACGATCAACACCATGACGCTCGGTGGGATGGCGATTGCTATCGGCGCGTTGGTGGACGATGCGATTATCGACGTCGAAAACGTGGTTCGCCGATTACGGGAGAACGCCGCGAGGCCATCCGACGAGCAACGATCGGCGGCCGTCGTGGTCCGTGAGGCGACGCTCGAAATCAGGACATCCATCGTCTTTGCGACCGTCATTATCGTGCTCGTGTTCTTTCCCATCTTTGGATTATCTGGCGTGGAAGGTCGGCTCCTGACGCCGCTCGCGTTCGCCTACATCGTCGCCCTGTTGGCGTCGTTGTGCGTCGCGATCATCGTGACGCCGGCGTTGGCGTACGCGTTCCTCCCCGGCGCCCGCTCGATTTTGCGCGGTCATGAGGGCCGATTGGCGAGTGCGCTGAAAACACGGTTCGCGAAGGACCTGCCTCGCGCGCTGGATCGCCCCTGGCTCGTCATGGCGGTCTCGATTCTCCTGCTCGTCATGGCGCTGGTGGCCATGACGGGGTTCGGCAGCGCATTCCTTCCTGAATTCAACGAAGGGTCACTCACGATCCAGGCCAATACACTGCCGGGCACATCGTTGCCGAAATCCGACGAGATCGGGCGGCGCGTCGAACAGATCCTGCTGGCCGAGCCGGAGGTGGTGGCAACCGCTCGCCGGACTGGCAGGGCGGAGTACGACGAACACGTCCAGGGGGTTGAAGCCGCAGAGATTGACGTCGGCCTTCGCGAGACCGGTCGGCCACGTGCCGAGCTGCTGGCAGAGCTCCGTCGGGGGTTTTCGACGCTGCCGGGCACGAATGTGACGATTGGTCAGCCGATTTCGCATCGGATCGATCACATGTTGTCAGGCACTCGCGCCAATATCGCCGTCAAGATCTTTGGTGACGACCTGCTCACGCTGCGCCGCCTTGGCGAACAGGTCCGGGACACAGTCGTAGGCGTGCCTGGCGCCGTTGACGTCTCGCTCGAGCAGCAGACCGAAGTTCCCGTCGTGCGGTTTGTACTGAACCGTCCGGCGATTGCCCGATACGGATTGCGGCCTAATGCGGTCGCCGAAGCGGTGGAAACGAGCTTGGCCGGTACGCCCGTTGGCCGAATCTTCGATCGGGCGACGGCATTCGATCTGGTCGTGAAGTTCGACGCCAGCTCGCAGGCCGACTTCGATCGCCTGACGGCGCTGCCTATCGATACGCCGAACGGTGGGCCGGTGCCGATCCGCATCCTTGCTGATGTGCGGCGAGAACGTGGCCCGAATATGGTCCTCCGAGAGAATGTGCAGCGCAGGATCGTGGTCTCCAGCAACGTCGCGGGGCGCGACCTGGGAAGCGTCGTTGACGACATTCGGGCGACCGTGGCTGCCACAGTCGCGCTTCCAGCGGGTTATCGCGTTGAATATGGCGGACAGTTCGAGAGCGAGCAGACCGCGTCTCGCCGTCTGCTGCTGATGGGGATGGGAGTGATCGCCGGCGTGTTTATGCTGCTCGTGTTGGCATTCGGGCGGCCGCGTGATGCGCTGATCATCATGGTGAACCTGCCGCTGGCCCTGATTGGCGGCGTGGCGGGCGTATACCTTGCAGGCGGTGTCCTGAGCGTGGCGTCCATGATCGGCTTCATCACGCTCTTCGGCATTGCCACCCGCAATGGCATCATGCTCGTCGCGCATATTCAACACCTCATGCGCGAGGAAGGCGTCGCGGATTTCCGTGAAGCGGTGGAACGTGGGGCTCGCGAGCGGCTGATTCCGATCCTCATGACCGCCATGGCCGCTGGACTGGCGTTGATTCCGCTGGCGTTCGGAGGCGGCAAGGCTGGTAATGAAATTCAGACGCCGATGGCTATCGTGATTCTGTCCGGTCTGATGACCTCGACGCTCCTGAACATGGTGGTCGTTCCGACGCTGTATCTGCGGTACGGGCGAGCATCGGCACCCATGCCGTACGAAGGAGTCGACACTCGGTCCTGAAAGCCATGGCATGCACGGATACGATCTCATCCTGACACTCACAGCGGGCCTGGGCGCCGCGCTCGTGTTGGGCTACATCACGCAGCGCGTCGGCCTTTCACCCATCGTGGGTTACCTGCTTGCCGGGACACTCGTCGGCCCGTACACACCGGGCTTTGTTGCGGATGCGTCGTTGGCCGAGCAGCTCGCAGAGGTTGGCGTCATCCTTCTGATGTTCGGCGTCGGCCTTCAGTTTCGCATCGAAGAGCTTCTTGCCGTCCGCCACGTGGCGATCCCAGGCGCGATTGCCCAAAGTGCGGTTGCCACGGCTCTGGGTGCACTGCTCGCGCGAGTCTTCGGGTTGGACTGGTCTGCCGGGCTGATCTTTGGTATGGCCCTGGCCGTTGCGAGCACGGTGGTGCTGGTTCGTGTGCTCGCCGACAACAACGATCTCCACACGCAGGCAGGTCACGTGGCGGTGGGTTGGTTGGTGATCGAGGACCTGTTCACCGTCATTGCGTTGATCCTGCTCCCGGCACTCTTTGGAGGGGACACGACCGGGACGCCGCTGTGGATGGCCCTTGCCCTCACCGCCGTGAAGGTCGGCGCCCTTATGGCATTCGCGGCCATTGTTGGTACTCGAGTGATCCCGCGCGTGCTCGACTATGTCGCAGACACGCGATCTCGAGAGTTATTCACGTTGACGGTGCTCGTGATTGCCCTGGGAATTGCTGTTGGATCGACGCTGATTTTTAGCGTGTCCATGGCGCTCGGAGCGTTTCTCGCGGGAATGGTGGTGGGACGATCCGAGTACAGTTTGAGAGCCGCATCAGAAGCCTTGCCGATGCGAGACGCCTTTGCGGTCTTGTTTTTTGTTTCCGTGGGCATGCTGTGGGATCCGGGCTCGCTGATTGAGTCTCCAGGTCTCGCGATGAGCGCTCTGCTGGTGGTGCTGGTCGCGAAGCCGTTCGTGGCCCTTCTCATCGTGTGGGCGATGAAGTATCCGTTGCGGGTGGCGTTGACGGTCGGGATTGCCCTGGCCCAGATCGGCGAATTCTCATTCATTCTTGCGACACTCGGCCGAGAGCTGGACATCCTGACAACTGAGGTCACCAACGCGCTTGTCGCCACATCGATCCTATCGATCGTGCTGAATCCGCTCGCGTACCGGACGATTGGACCGATTGAGCGCTGGGTTGCTGCACGACCGCGACTCGCGAGATTACTGAGTCGCCCCCGGACGGTACCGTCGGACCTCAAGGGCTCGCATCCTGAGCGTTCGGCCGATCCGAGCCATCGCGCCGTCATCATCGGCTACGGTCCAACCGGACGCACCGTGGTGCGACTCCTCCGCGACAATGGCATCGTCCCAACGGTCGTCGAGCTCAACATCGATGCGGTACGTGCTCTGCGAAACGACGGTGTGGATGCCATCTACGGCGACGCCACACGACCCGAGACGCTGGAAGCGGCAGGTGTGGCCAGGACCGGGACCCTCATCCTCGGCTCCGCTGGCATGGCCAACAGCGCCGAAGTGATTCGAGCGGCTCGTGCACTCAACCCCCACGTGCGCGTCATGGCGCGTGCGCCCTATCTGCGCGACGTTGAGTCGCTGAAGGAAGCGGGCGCGCATACCGTGTACTCAGGCGAGGGCGAAGTCGCTCTCGCGTTCATCGAGGAGATTCTGGAAAGCCTCGGAGCCACTCCGGAACAGATCGACAGGGAACGCGCGCGCGCACATTCCGAGCTGTTTGGCGAAGTGT
>CAWBPA010000005.1:0-83515 GCA_963790545.1 Vicinamibacterales bacterium | reverse complement strand
GATTTGCCACAACGCTGGAAACGGTGTTGCAACGGATCGACAGAGCGACCGAGTCGAGGTGCGCGGGGTGGAGGGGATAGGCGCGCACGGCGCGCCTGCGACCGGGGCCCCCGACGCGCGTTTCCAGCGCGTTGGGGTGGGACGGAGCGGCGCGGGGCGTCGGGGTCCCCGCCCCTCGACACGCTCGGGGCGCCCTGAGCATGTGCCGAAGGGCGCAAGCGACCGAGCCGGGGTGTGGGGCGGAGCCCCACCTAAGCAAGATGCATGGCGTCTTTGTCAGCGGCACCGACACCAACGTCGGCAAGAGTGTCGTTTGCGCCGCAATGATGCATCGTCTTCGCCCGCACACCCCCGTGCGCTACTGGAAACCCGTTCAGACCGGCGTCGAGTTGGATGACGATGCCGAGACTGTCAGAGTGCTCGGGGAATGCGGTGACGACGAAATCGTCCAATCAGCGGTCAGGTTGCCACGGCCACTGTCGCCTCACCTGGCGGCAAGACTGGCTGGAACGCGAATCGACGTGACCGATCTGCTGTCCCACATGAACGCATCTGGCAACGGCGTGCGGTGGATTATCGAGGGCGCGGGCGGCGTGCTGGTTCCCCTGAATGAACGAGAGCTGATGGTCGATTTGATGGTTCGGATTGCGCTCCCGGTGCTGGTGGTGGCCAGAACCGCGCTGGGCACCATCAATCACACGCTGCTGACGCTCCACGCCTTGAGAGCTCGCAAGCTTGACATCATGGGAGTCGTGATGGTCGGCGATTCTTCACCCGACAACCGCGCCGCCATCGAGGAATTTGGCGCTGTGAGGAGTGCTCGGCGAAATGCCGCGACTTGACGAGTTGACCGCGCGCACACTCCAAAAATGGGCGCTCGAAGCCCTGGACCCCGAAGGGCGACTGCTTTCATGAGTGACCCCAGGCGGCTGGCTTCGCGAGACCGCGCTCACGTCTGGCATCCGTATACGCAAATGCAGACGGCACCCGAACCGATTGCGATCACGCATGGAGAAGGTGTCTATCTGTATACCGAAGACGGCCGCCGCATTCTCGATGGCATTTCCTCCTGGTGGGTCAACATTCACGGTCACAGTCACCCCAAACTCAATGAGGCGCTTGCCACGCAGGCCCGACGGCTCGAGCACGCCATCTTTGCAGGCTTCACGCACGCCCCGGCCGTCGAACTGGCGGAACGTCTCGTGGCCGCGATCGGCCCGCCCCTGACACACGTCTTCTACTCAGATGACGGTTCTACAGCCGTTGAAGTGGCGTTGAAGATGGCGTTTCAGTATTGGCAACTCGTCGGACAGCCCGAGCGTCGGCAGTTTGTGGCTCTCAAGCACGGGTATCACGGGGACACCGTCGGCGCCATGTCGGTGAGCGACACGTCGCCGTTTACGGAACCTTTTGCACCGTTGTTGTTCGACGCCTACCGCGCGCACAGCCCGTATTGTGCGCACTGCCCGATCGGGCTTTCCCGACCTTCGTGCCAGATTGCGTGCCTGGCGGATCTCGAGCGGCTCCTGGCCGAGCATCACGACAGCGTGGCAGCCGTCATTGTCGAACCGATGCTGCAGGCGTCTGGGGGCATGATCGTCTGGCCGCGCGAGTTCCTGTCGGGTATCCGCACGCTTTGCACACGCCATCAGACCCTGCTCGTGGCCGACGAGGTCATGACGGGCTTTGGCCGTACAGGGCGTATGTTCGCGTGCGAGCACGGGCCCGTTCAGCCCGACATCATGTGTTTGTCGAAAGCGCTGACCGCTGGCTATCTCCCGCTTGGGGCAACCGTGTGCACCGACGCCATCTATGAAGCCTTTCTCAGCGAAGATCGACGGAAGACGTTCTTCCACGGCCACTCTTTTACGGCAAATCCGCTGGCATGCGCTGTCGCGGTTGCGAGCCTGGAGCTGTTTCGAACCGAGGGGGTACTCGATCGTGTGACCAGGCTCGAATCCCTGCTGCGAACGCGGCTCGAAGCTCTTCGCGATCTTCCGTGTGTCGCCGATGTGCGGGTCATTGGCGGCGTTGGTGTCCTCGAGCTCGATGTGACTGACGGCCCACGGGGATATCTGGCCGATATTGGGACACGCCTGGCCATTCAGTTTCTCTCGCGGGGGTTGTTGTTGCGGCCGCTTGGCAACGTGCTGTATTTCATGCCTCCTTACGTGATCTCAGACAACGAAGCGAACTGGGCGCTGGATCAAGTAACTGAGGTCCTCGAACGCCTTGGTCGGACCATGGCGGCTGGGGTGTAAGAGGCAGGAACTTCGGGAAAATCCGGGCAGTTTCAGCACTTCTAAGATCTGAGTTCTGACTTCCAGGTTAAAGGGTATACTCTCTCCCCTTCACCAGGAGGAATCGCTATGGCGAAGCGCAAGAAGAAAGCCGCTCGGGCCGGTCGAAAGAAGGCGGCGCCCAAGCGGAAGACGGCAAAGAAAGCCGGGAAGACGGCAAAGAAAGCCGCTCGAGCGAAGAAGGCTTCGAGCAAGTCCTCGCGATCGGCCAAGAGGGCACGAAAAACGGCTCGAAAGCGGACGTCGCGTCCGGCGACCGCGGTCGTTCCGCGCGCCTCGACCATGGCGGCCGACGAAACGGCAATGGAAGCCGAACTGCTACCCGAACTCGATGGGGACAACGACCGGATGGAGTTCCCCTGAGATTCGATTCAGCGCAGCCCGCACTCTGAGCTCCTCGTCGACCTCAACGTGCGGGCTGGTCTGAAGCCTCATCGGAACCGCGAACAACGAACTCACCATGAATCCTGAACTGTTGCAGGGGCTGAACGAGCACCTCACGCTCGAATTCCGGGCCGCTCACGAATACCTGGCGATGTCTGCATGGCTTGCCGAGCACGATCTTCCGGGTTTCGCGACGTGGATGCGCAAGCAATCGGCTGACGAACTGCTGCACGCTCAGAAAGGTGATCGACCATCTGGTCGAGCGCGATCAAAAAGTCGTCCTGCCGGCAATCGCCGCGCCACCTTCCGAATGGCAAACGGCGGAGGCGCTCGTCGCTCACGTGCTGCGGAACGAACAGCAGGTCACAGCCTCGATTGCGGTCCTGTACGAGGTTGCCGAGCGGCTGCGTGATCGCGCCGCCCAGGTGATGCTGCAGTGGTTCGTGACGGAGCAGATGGAAGAAGAGGCCAGCGCGCGCGCGATCCTCGGTCGCCTGAGACTGGCTGGTTCCGCAGGCCTCGGGTTGCTCCTCATCGATCAGGAGCTCGCAGCCGGCAAGCTGCCGGGAGTTCCGACGGTCTCCGGACAGACTCCTGCTTGAAGTAATTCGTCAGTCAAGGCTCAACGCAGAGTTCGCAGTGTCCGCGGAGGCCGGCGTCCTCAGCGTTGGATGTTCACACCTTCGGAAGCTGGTCGGTCGAGTCCGGCCAGTACGCGCGGGTCAGATAATCGAGCGCCAGCGCCAGCCCCTGTCGATGCGGCATCGTCAACACCAGCGGTGTGGCAAGCGCGAAAAAGAAGAGCAACGCGGTCGGCCAGGTTTGCACGCGGAAGCCGAAATAGATCAGCACGATGGCCACCGCAATGGGAATTCTGTCGCTGATGACCCAGAAGGCCCAGATGTCACCGCGGTTGCGCTGGTAGACCAATCCGCAGACCGGACATCGGTCGAGGAAGATGATCCACTTTCGAAACAGCGGCCCGCGCCCGCAGTGCGGGCACTTCTTGTTCAGCCCGCGCTTGAGCACGACCCACTTGTCAGGCCGTCCGGCTGCGTCTTTCATGTGCCGGTCTACACGTAGCGCAGCTCTTGAGAGTCCTTGCGAAATTAAGTCGTAGGGCGCAATTTCGCAACGCAGGTTTCAGAGCTCAATTGGTCAGAAGCTCAGTGTACCCCGCAGCGAGATCGGCACCGTGTAGAAACTGTGAGCCCTGGGATCCTCAAGCTTGTTGTATGCGAGCTTGACGGCAAACTGAGCACCGACAGGTCCGACGTTGATTCCGGCCCCCGCCTCAACAAGATACCGGTCGCCGGGCCCTCGTTCTCCGCTCAGTCTGCCGAAGCCTCCAACGAAGTACGAATGGGCACCCAGTCCCCAGCCGCGCTGCCGATCGGAAATCATGACACCGATGCTGAAGTCCTTGGCATGGCCGTCACGCAACAAGTAGAGCTCCGACCCTCCGGGATTTCTGATCTCGAATCGCGTGACGGGAAGTGTCTCGTAGGCATATCGCACCATGAGCGAGGGACCGTTGCCGGCACCAAATGGATATGCCGCGATGCTCCATCCGTGAATCGGACGGTTCAACTCGAAGACATCAACCGTCGTCAGCCCATCTGCTGACCGATACTCGGGCGCTGCTTGCCGAGTTTCGCCTAGCTCCACGCCGGCAAGCTCTTCGAGAGGTCTTTCTTTGAAATGCACGGGCTGGCTATAGGCCCAGTCGAGCGTAAAGGTCACCCACTGTTTTCTGGGCTGAATCGGATCGGTGGCCTGCGCGCGTAGAGTGCCCGGCATCATCAGCACGAACGACCCTGCGGAGACAAAGGACCACACACGAATGTTGTTTCGCACGCGCACGCCTTTTTCGGAGGGCCCGACTGGCACCGAGGGGGGAAGACTCAGAACCTGAACAGGCGGTTGATGTTGACGATCAGAAGAGTCCCACAATCTTGCCGTCGTCTGTGAGGTCGATCTGTTCGGCCGACGGCACCTTCGGGAGTCCAGGCATGGTCATGATTTCACCGCAGATCATGACGATGAACTCGGCGCCGGCTGCCAGGCGCACTTCGCGGACGTTCAACACGTGGCCGCTCGGAGCGCCCCTGAGATTCGGATCGGTCGAAAACGAATACTGGGTTTTGGCGGCGCAGATCGGGTAGTGGCCGTAGCCGCTCTCCTGTAGTTTCTTGATCTGGCTCCTGATCCTGGTATCGGCGGTCACCTCGCTCGCCCCATAGATCTTGGTGGCGACGGTCTTCATTTTTTCCCACAGTGGCATGGCATCGTCGTACACGAACCTGAAGTCCGCCGGAACACGTTCGATGAGCTCCACGACCGCGCGGGCAACGTCCTCCGCTCCCTTTCCACCATCCGCAAAATGCGTGGCCAGGATGACGGGGGCTTCGTGGTGAGCCATCTTCTTCTTCAGGAGCGCAATTTCGGCATCCGTATCGTGCGCAATCTTGTTGATGGCCACCACGCACGGCAGGCCAAAGTGATTGCGCACGTTGTTGACGTGCCGCTCGAGATTGGCAATCCCCTTCTCGAGTGCAGCCAGATTCTCGACGGAAATTTCCTTGAGATCGGCACCGCCGTGATATTTGAGCGCCCTGATCGTGGCCACAATGACGACAGCCGATGGACGCATGCCTGACTTGCGGCACTTGATGTCGATGAATTTTTCCGCTCCAAGATCTGCACCGAATCCTGCTTCGGTGACGACGTAGTCGGCCAGCTTCAATGCTGCGCTGGTCGCGATAACGGAGTTGCACCCGTGGGCGATGTTGGCAAACGGGCCGCCGTGAATGAACGCCGGATTGTTCTCCAGGGTCTGCACCAGGTTTGGTGCCAAGGCGTTCTTGAGCAGCACGGTCATGGCGCCTTGCACCTTGAGATCGCTCACGCGAATCGGTTTCTGGTCGCGTGAATACGCGATCACCATGTTCCCGAGCCGGTGCTTGAGATCGGCGAGCGAGGTCGCCAGGCAGAACACGGCCATCACCTCAGAGGCGACGACAATGTCGAAGCCGTCTTCACGCGGGTACCCGTTGCCTGTGCCGCCGAGTCCGACGACGATATCCCGGAGGGCGCGATCGTTCATGTCCACGACTCGACGCCACGTGATACGTCGCACGTCGATGCCAAGCGCGTTGCCGTAATGGAGATGATTGTCGATTGTTGCTGAGAGAAGATTGTTGGCCAGCGCGATCGCGTTGAAGTCTCCGGTAAAGTGCAGGTTGATATCTTCCATGGGCACGACCTGGGCGTGCCCACCACCCGCCGCGCCACCCTTCATGCCGAACACCGGCCCCAGGCTCGGCTCGCGCAGGCAGATGAGGGTCTTCCTGCCGATCCGGTTCAGTGCGTCACCGAGCCCTACCGTTGTCGTGGTCTTCCCCTCGCCGGCAGGTGTTGGGGAGACGGCGGTGACGAGGATCAGTTTGCCGTCAGGTCGGCTCTTGAGACTGTTGATGAAATCGAGCGAGACCTTGGCCTTGTAGTGGCCGTAGGGTTCGATGTGCGCTTCGGGAATCCCCAGCTTGTCCGCAATCTTGGCGATGCGCAGCAGCGTCGCCCGCTGCGCGATGTCGATATCCGACAATGACATTCGTCAGGTCCTTCCGAAAAGGGGTCGGGAGTCTTTTTCCTGCTACTGCTTCTCGTACACCTGCGTGCTGCTGTACTCAGTTCCGTCGAGGTTGCCTTTGGTGATAATCGTCAGCGTTTTCCCATCAGCCGAGACCGTGCGTGTCGCCGTTTCCACAATCTTTCCACCGACTTTGCCGCTGCGTTCCACCGTCTGGGCATCGATGCGCTTCACGGCGACCGTATCCAGGGCCGACCCCGCGATCGGATGATCCTTGCCGTCGAACTTGACTGTGTACTCGACTCGAGACGTGCTGCCGTTTGCGAGGAGCGTCAACTGTATGTGCTTGAAGCCATCCGGCGCGGCCTCGAACGTCGCCGTCCTTCTTTGAAGCGTGTTTTCCGGATCGAAGACCGACTTGCCGTAGTTCAGTACCCACGTCCCGATGGCGGGATCGTTGGCTTGTGCAGTGGCACGACGATCCTCCACCAGATAGACCAGACCCACCAGCGCCGCGATTAGCGTCAATGGGTGTGTGCGCGTACGCATCGGCATGACGTTGCTGTCCTCCTCTACAAAAAATCCAGCTCTCCGCGTTATCTCGCACGATCGGACATTGAATCTTCCCACGAGCTCCAGCCCGAACCCATTCCATACGGCGCCCGCTCCAGGATTGCCTCGATCCTGCGAATCCTCCCTTTTTCAATCTTGAACAGCTCCGCGAGTTCCCAGGTCCATGGCGTCGTGGGACCGCCTGTAACGCGGCGCCCATCTGGAGCCTGGAAGTTCCGGGTGCTGCCGGCGGCGTGATCGAAGAACGCAAAGCTGTAGACCAGGCCTCGCTCCTGATCGACCGCCACGAATCGCCGATCGCGAATGCGCGTGACGAAGTGGATCAATCCCGACTCGAACTGTTCTCTGCACCCCCACTGGGAGGAATACGTGCTCGCCGTTTTGGGATCTGCTCGAACCTCTCCGGCACGGGGAGGGACATTGGTCGTCTGGTTCCCGTTCTCGAACCGTTCGCAGTCGTCGGTAAAAGGATAAACACCTTTCCCGTCGTTCAACTGCATGCCGGAAAAGTACATGTTGGCCGTCTTGATCAGATCCTCGCGCGACATTCGCTCAGAGGCGGGAATGATTTCGAGATACACCGGATGTGGCTTTCCCAGCTTCTCGACGTTCTGCGCGGCCTGCTCGCTGCGGACGATGAATGTCTCGATTTCGCTAATCTGCCGGTTGTCGATCTTCAGGCGCAGTGCCATGAGTACGAGCGCACCCTCTTTGAGCTTGACGTTCTCTTCCCGCAGCGTTCCGATGAAGGCCACATGGCCCGCGGTTGGGTCGCTGACAAACAATCGATACGTCCCCTTTCCAACCATCGACCGCCACGATCCGTCGCCAAGCTCGAGCCGCTGGCCGTTTTCCGTGAATCTCACACTGCGCACGAGCGGCAGTTGTTTGGGATCGTGCTTGATGAACGCGTCGAGAAACCGATCCACGAAACCTTCGAGGCAGGCCCGATCGCACGCGCCGGCCTGACCCTGACCGACCTGCCCGGCCAACGTCAGCATCACCAGCGCCACAAGCCATCCACGCAGACACATCGATAACAACCCCTTCACCACGGGCAAGCCTCCGTCAGTCGAAATGCGCGATTCTATCAAATGATCCGGTGCGACCATCATCCGGCCAGTCGGTCTTCGCGCTTGCGGCTCCCAACAATCTGCGGGCCGAACACGCCAAAGACCAACCAGGCCGCGCACGCAACCAGGACGACGAGGATGAGCCATCGCATCAGACCGACGAGCAGCAGCAGGTCGAAGGCTGGCCATTCGAACCGATGCCGGCGTAATTGATCGGCCCGCTCGCCCAACCAGTGCCAGGCGGTGTGCACCACAAGGGCCGACACAATGATGGTTCCAACGCGCTCGGCAACCACGAACCTGAACAACAAGCCGAAGGCGGGCACCGCGAGCGCCAGGACCAGGAGTTGCCCCAGCTCCACACCAATGTTGAAGGCTACGAGCGAAGTCAGCAGATGAGAACCGGCAAACTGCAACGTCTCACGGAGGGCAAACGAGAAACCAAACCCGTGAACCAGCCCGAACCCAAAGGCAATCAACCATCGCCGATACATTTGCGGGGCCTGCCGTCCATCGAGGGATCCGACGACGTTCTCGAGGCCCATGTACACGATCGATGCGGCAATGAGGGTCTCGATGAGGGGTGGAAACCACAGCGCGCTTGGCGCAAAATCGAATGCCGAGGCGATAAGAGTAATCGAATGCGCCACGGTAAATGAGGTGACGATGACGACGAGTGGACGCAGCCGTCGAAAAGGAATGACGAGACAGAGGAGAAAGAGCAGGTGATCGATGCCGTCGAGGATGTGCCGGAATCCGAGCTCGATGAAGCGCAGCGCCGCCTGGTGCCAGCGGGGATCGAGTCTCGTCAGACCAGGATCACCGTGAAAGTTGAACGCACGCACTACCCCGCTGACTGGCAGGAATCGAAGCACCGTGTTGACGCGCATCCCGAAGCGTTCGAGTCCTGGCTCAATCGAGAAATCCGATTGCGCCGATTGGATCCGATATTCGTATAGCACGTCCAGCACGCCCTGGTTCCAATACAGTTGGGTCGTGGACGGCAATCGCTCGCCACTCGTGACGTGGACCAGCGCCTCGTCGTACGTCGCAAACGATTTGTCGGATGGCAACGACACGCGAAGGGCAACGATGTCAGGTGGGCCCAACCGGGTATCCCCTTCGAGCACGGCGCCAAAGTCCCGAATCCAGCCCTTCGCCGCCTCGCGCAGCGATTCGTCCGCTCGCGCAAGATCGAGATAGCCTGGCCCGAACCTCGGATAGTCAACATCGACGATGGCGCCGAGGGGAACGCGTATGAGCAGGCGAAGGCGCGGTCCTTCGGGCTTGATGAAGGCCTGGATCGTGACGTCGGTCGGGATGTCGTGAGCCTGCAGGTCCGACCCCAGCACCACGAGCAACGCGACAATACACACGACCGCCGCAGAGTGAATTCCCACGAACGGGCGATTGTTCTTCACCCCGATCCGACTCCTCCCACCGGCCAACCTTCGTCTGCGCTCAGGTCTAAACCTTTGACTGCGCTCAGGTCCAAGAAACCTGAACCGGAGCCTCGCCGGTGCGCGTATACTGACGCCGGGCAGCAGGGCGAAAGGATGGATCTCTTGACGTCAAAACGCAACCTCTTCATCGCCGTGACGTTCGGCGCCATTCTGGTCTCACTCGGTATCGGTGAGCGGTTTCTGGAACGAGCCGCTTCGGCGCAAGCGCGAAATAGCCGCCAGGCGCCGAGGTTCGAGGTGGACCCTCTATGGCCGAAACCGCTGCCGAACCACTGGCTTCTGGGTTCGACGATTGGGGTCTGGGTCGACGAACAGGACCACGTCTGGATCATTCATCGAAGCTCGGCCACGCTCGGAAACAACGAGAAGGGCCTGGAGCTGAATCCGCCAACCGGTGAATGCTGTGCCGGTGCGCCGCCGGTGCTCGAATTCGATGCCGCCGGAAATCTCCTCCGCCACTGGGGTGGACCCGGACAGGGATACGAATGGCCAGACTCGAATCACGGCATCTTCGTCGACCACAAGGGCAACGTCTGGATTGGCGGCAATGGTGGACCGGACGCGCACGTGCTGAAGTTCACCAAAGACGGAAAGTTCTTGATGCAGTCCGGTCAGAAGGGCATCCGGCCCGGCCCCAAGAACGCGCAGGGCCAGGCGACGTGGCTACCCAACAGCAACGATCCCGCCAACTTCGGCAGGGTCGCCAAAATCTTTGTCGATCCGAAAGCCAACGAGGCGTACCTGTCCGACGGCTATTTGAACAAGCGCGTTGCGGTCATCGATGCGGATTCCGGCAAACTCAAGCGCTACTGGGGTGCGTACGGCAACAAGCCCGACGATACCAACCACGGGCCGTACAAACCCGACGAGCCACCATTGCAACAGTTTCGCAGCCCGGTCCACTGCGCTGATCTGGCCAACGACGGATTGTTGTATGTCTGCGACCGCGTGAACGACCGAATCCAGGTCTTCCAGAAAGATGGGAAGTTCGTGAAAGAGATGTTCATCGCCAAGAAGAGCCTTGGCGAAGGATCGGTGTGGGACGTGGCGTTCTCAAGGGATCCGAAGCAAACGTACCTTTACCTCGCCGATGGCCGGAACATGAAAGTGCGTGTCCTGCTGCGCGACACGCTCGAGGAACTCACGAGCTTTGGTGACGGCGGCCGTCAGCCTGGTCAGTTCTACGGCGTGCACAGCATTGCAACCGATTCGCAGGGGAACATTTACACGACCGAGACGTACGAAGGAAAGCGCCTGCAGAAGTTCGTCTACAAAGGTCTCGGCCCCGTGACCAAGCAGGATCAGGGAGCGGTCTGGCCGACGGGATCGACAAAGTAAAAAAGTTAAGCTCTAAACTGCCGCAGATGGTGGTCCATGTGGAGATACGACCAGCGGAGATAGTCAGCCTCTGACATCCTGCCGAAGATCGGGTGCGCCTGCCAGTCGACGCTCGCGGGATCACGCGTGATGAATTCGACCAGTGTCTCGAGTTGCGCGACGTCGGCCGCGAAATCGCCCGGTTTCGTTCCTCCCAGCTCCTGATCGACCTCCGGTCTCGTGCGAATTCCCGTCGGCCATGCCAAGGGAAGACGGAGAGCAATCCACTTCAGCACCGTTCGTTGCAACAGGCCGGTCGCGTGACTGACCGACTTTTGCGCGATCACCACTCGAAACGCGTCGCTTAGATGGCACACCATCTGGTGTGCCGACATTCGTCCCCAGCGACGAACGCTGTCGGGCCGGACGGTTCTCAACCTTTCAAGGATTTCAGCCTTGTCGCGCGGACGGGCCAGAGTCTTCACGATCCACACTGCGCGTCATCGGCCGAGCAGCCGCTCTCCGCCGCCCTCGCGAAATGCGGCCAGTGCCTTGTCCCGGCCTGCTGTCGCAGCCGCCAGGATCGCTTGAAACCGAGGATTGCCCCTGAGCGCATCGAATTGTCGGGCGGCCAATAGCGTAGGAGCAACAAAGTAGCCCTTGGCCACTGCGCGACGGAGATAGTCGAGTCCCTGCTCGTAGTCACCAACATCGCAGAACAGCCGCCCCTCCTGAAACATCGCCTCCGGGTCGTGCTGAACCTTCAAGGCTCCGACAGTGGCATCCCAGCGCATGTCCGCCGGGCGGCGATCGAGCCAGGCCATCAGATAATCGGTCCACGTCCGGAAGATCTCGACGTTCGAGCCGCGTTCGCGCATCTCGAGCAACGCGGCGCGCGCCTCGTCACGACGACCCGCGAGGCCGAGACCGATCACCCGAATTCCATCGTCTGCGCCGGCAACAATCGCGGGCACCTCGATGGTCAGGATCCGCTCGATATCACCCGCCATCAACAGCGTTTGTTCGACACCGGTCGGCACGTTCGGGTCGAGCCGTCGTGCCTCGGCGTGCGCGGCGACGGATTCCTCGAAGAGCCCGCAATAACGACACGCATGGACCAGGCCCGCGAAAATTTCCGGATCGTTGCTGCGTCGGTTCGCCTCGCCCAGCAGGCGTACGAGCGCCCGGAGCGCCTGGCCGATGTCTGCCTCGAGGTTCGCGTAGAACTTGTGAGCCACCGACAATCGCGGGTTGAGCTCGAGGGCCCGGCGCAAGGCGCGCTCGGCCTGCTCTTCGCTGTCGGGCACGCCCTCAATGAACTTGCCAATCACGCGGTAGCAACGGCCAAGGTGGGCCCACGCGGGAGCGAAGCTCGGATCGAGCTCGAGGCAGTGTTCATACAACTCCCGCGCCCGCGAGACCTGATCGTAGGTGCGGGCCAGTTCGTTCGCCCTGAGGTACAGCTCGTATGCGCGCGCGTTATGCGGCGCGTCGGGGGTGGGGGGCGCTTTGGGTCCCGACAAAGGGAGCGACAACGCCGCCACAACGCCACGGGCGATGTCGTCCTGCAGCCGGAAGAGGTCGCCCAGCGAAGACTGAACGGTTTGAGCGGTCAGCAGCGTACCGCTAGGCGCCTCGACGAGCTGCGCCACGGCACGCAACTGATCGCCAGAGCGGAGCAGCGTCCCCATGACCACACGGTCGACGTCCGCTTCTGTCGCCAGAGTCTTGAGGTCTGGCGCCTCTCCCGCGAACCGCGCGGCTGTGGCGCTCGAGCGCACGATGAGCGAGCCGATACCCGACAACGACGTCGAGATGGCATCCGGAAGACTAAAAGCGAGAAAGTCTGTTTCCGGATCCGGGCGCAGGACGCGGAACGGCAACACGACAAGGCGTGTCAGTGCCTGTGCCACGGCTGCTGTGTTGTCGCTATCCACGCCGCGAGCGGCGCGCAAATCCTCAGCCATAACGTCGGCCGACGACGGCCGCTCCGCCGGCCGTTTGGCTAACGCTCTCCGTATGACGCGGTCTGCCGCAGCAACGGCCGGAGAGCCTGTCAGTGCCGGGGGCTGTTCATACAGCGTGGCATGCATGACCTCTGCAACCGTGCGACCTCCGAAGGCCGGCCGGCCAGAAAGCATTTCGAAGAGAATCGCACCTGCGGCGAACAGATCGCTGCGAGCATCGACGGCGTCGCCTGTGAGTTGCTCGGGCGCCATGTAGCGCGGGGTTCCCATGACCGTCCCCGCTTGCGTCAGCCCGGTGGCCATGCTGACCGAGGGCTCCAGTTCGGGCCGGGCCAGACCGAAATCGAGGAGCTTCACGCCGTGGGGAGTGAGGAACACGTTGGACGGCTTCAGGTCGCGGTGGACGATGCCGCGGGCGTGCAAGGCGGACAGCGCAGCCAGCATGCCGAGGCCAACCGGCATCGTCTCGGACACGCTCAACGGTCCGCGTCGCAGGCGCTCGCTGAGCGCCTCACCTTCCAACAGCTCCATGGCGATAAACAGCTCGCCGCCGTCCTCGCCGATTTCGTAGATCTGACAGATGTTTGGATGGTTGACGCTGGCTGCGGCCCGCGCTTCGCGCCAGAAGCGACGGCGCGCCGTCTCGTCCTTGGCCAGCGACGACATCGTCTTCAGGGCGACGGTCCGCTCGAGCCGCTCGTCTCGCGCCGCATAGACGACGCCCATTCCGCCTTCGCCAAGTTTGCGCGCGATCTCATAATGCCCGATGCGCGCAAGCAGGCGGTCTCGAGTGCGATCGCTGGCAGAGTCTGGCGAGGAAGGCGGAAGCGGCGCCCCCTTCAGCCACTGATAGAGGGCGCGCAACGGTCCCTGGGAGGGGTTGTCGATTGGCTTATCCGACACGCCCGATCATACTCCGGACGTAAAACTCGCTTTGACCTTCGACCTTTGACCTTTGACCTTTGACCTTTGACCTTCGTCTTATGCCGCCTTCGCCCGCGTTTCCTCCGTCATCTGGCGATACTCACGAAGCAGTGCCCAGGCGACGCCGAGCGATGCGACCACGAACAGCAGATTGACGCCCGCAAAGCCAGAGGGCGTGAGCGTTATGAACGTGGTCCCAACGAACACCACGGCTGCGGAAAGCATGTCACCCATCCGGACAAAGAACGTATCGATCGCTTGCTTCGCTTTGAACTTCTGGTCGGGCGTCGTCGGCAGCCACAGCATTTGCTTGGCCGTGTTCATCACCGAATAGTCGGTCGAATTCTCGAGCGTCTTCATGACACGCACGATCATGATCGCTCCGCTCGTCGCGATCAGGCCGTAGGCGCCTAACGCGATCACGGGGAGCGCGAAGAGTGCGCCAGCCATGCCAAGGTATTTGACCACTCGCGAGACGACGAATGCCTGCAAGATGACGGAGGCAATGTTGACCCAGAAGAAGTAACTGCCGTAGAAGGCGCCGATAAAGGCGCCCTGGTCGAAGCCCGGCGTGGCGTTCGCGAGCGCCTCTGCCCGGCCCGTGACGAGACTCGCCAGAATGTATTCACCGGTCGTGTTGACGATATTGAGCACCACGAGCAGGAGAGCGATGAGGCGCAGGTACGGGCTCTGGAGCACAAGCCCGAACCCGTTGCTTGCTGCCTGCGTGGCCTTCGCTGGCGAGGCCGTGCTACGGCTGGTTCGCCGGACTGTGTAATACAGACCGAGATGCACGAGCAGAACGGCTCCCGCTAGCTGCATCATCGTCCAGGGACTCACACCGCTGGCAAAGAGCCGTTCGGCGAGCGCAGCACCGAGCGGAGCACCTGCCGTGGACCCGATGGCAATCAACGGAAACAAGCGATGGCCTTCAGGCTTGCTGTAGATGTCGTTGGCCATCGACCAGAACTGGGCGATCATCGTCAGGCTGAAGATGCCGACCCAGACGTAGAACGCAAAGCCGACAAAGGGCATTCCCGCCAGACCGGCAAAGAAGAACAACTGGATCCAGGCGAAGAAAAACAGGACGACCACGAGGATCAGGCGCTGCCTCGGCAGGCGACTGACCAGCCAGCCATAGGCTGGCACATAGAAGAGCAAGACAGCCGCCTGGGCGGCCGCCGCGTACGACTTCAGTTCCGCACCACCGGCGGTCAGAATCAGGGGTTCCCGAACCGTCTTGAGGACGTAGTAGGCCAACAGCAGCAGGAAGATATTCAGGAACATGAAGACGACATCACGGCCTTCTCCGGCCCGGACGTCGCCAAATACCCGCAGCATCCTGTCGATTGCGTTGCCTTCAGTCCCTTTGTCGGGCTGTCCTAGTTGCTCGTTTTTTGAAACCATGTCATAAACCGCTTGAAAAAGGTTGCCGCGGAAGGTGTGCTCGCTCAGATAATACATCGCAACGACACAATCGAGGCACTATGGGAAGACTCCTGGCCATTCGGGCGAATCCTGAGCTGAGCGAGGCCTTACGAGCTGGTCTCGTGCCCGTCGGGCACGAGGTCGAGTTTCGTGATGGCGACGTAGATGCCGTCAAGCGGCTCCGGGAACGGGCGTTCGATGTCGTGGTGACCGATCCCACCACGACCGTTCGAGAAGATCTGGCCCTGCTGGAGGAGTTGAGACAGGTGAGGCCCGGTCTCAAGGTCATTCTGCTCGCGCCGGCCGCCTCGCATGAGGACATCATGGGGGCGCTACAGGCACACGCCTTTGCCTGCTTCACGCCGCCGTTCGATTTGCAGGAAATCGTCCGCATGTCGCGAGCGGCACTGGACGCCGTCGCCTGGCGAGACGGTATCGATGTGGTCTCTTCCCTGCCGCACTGGGTGACGCTTCGCGTGTCCTGTCATCTGCTGACCGCCGACAGGCTTGTTCGTTTCATGAGCGAGCACCAGTCTGACATTCCCGAGCGCGAACGTGACCTCTTGATGACCGCGTTCAGGGAGCTGCTCGTCAATGCGATGGAGCACGGTGCCGGGTTCGATCCGGAAAAAGTCGTCGAGGTCACGGCCGCTCGAACCAAGCGCGCCATCGTGTATCACTTCCGCGATCCCGGCGTGGGATTCGATCAGGACGACCTCAGGCACGCGACCGAGTCAGCCGATCCCGAGCTCCTCATGCAGACGGCGTTGCGCCGCGCGGAACAGGGGATGCGACCCGGCGGGTTTGGCATGTTGATCGTGCGGCAAATCGTTGACGAGCTCGTTTACAACGAGAAAGGCAACGAAGTGCTGCTGATCAAGTATCTCGATCATCTCGACTGAAAAGAAAAGGGGTCGGGAGTCTTTTCCTGTGTCCCGACCCCTTTTCTTTCAGGCTGTGCTGCGCAGCTGCTCGGGACGAATCGGCATCTGGTAAATCCGCTTGCCCGTTGCTGCAAACACGGCATTGGCGAGGGCACCTGCCAATGCTGCCGTGCTTGGCTCACCAATTCCACCTGGCTCTTCGGTGCTCGGCACGATATACACGTCGACTTCCGGAGATTCGTTGTGGCGCAGCATCTGGTAATCGTTGAAGTTGCGTTGCGTGACACGACCGTTCTTGATCGTAATGTCGCCCTTCAGCGCCGCCGTCAGACCGTAGATGAGTCCACCTTCCATCTGGCCCTTGATCGTGTCCGGGTGAATGACCCATCCGCAGTCGACGGCACACGTGATCTTGTGTGCCCGAACCGCCCCGGCAGAGCTGACTGAAATCTCCGCAACGAGCCCGATGATGCTTCCGAACGCTTCGTGCACGGCAATCCCACGGAAGCGACCACGTGCAGGCGTCTGACTCCAGCCTGCCTTCTCCGCCACGAGTTCCAGCACCGCTTTGTGTCGCGGGTGCTTGGCGAGCAGTTCACGGCGCAACTGGTAGGGATCCTTGCCGCCGGCGGCTGCGACCTCATCGAAGAACGCCTCGGTCACGTAGCCGTTGACCGAGTTTCCAACCGAGCGCCAGAAGCCGTACGGGATTCCGGGATCGAACTCCGTGTATTCGACTCGAAGATTGGGAATGGCATACGGCAGGCTTGCCGCGCCGTCGACCGAGATGAAGTCAATGCCTTTGGTCGGCTCGAGGCCTTGCGGGCTGATCCGCTTGAGCAGCGACGGCTGCACGATTCGCTGCATCCACGCCACGGGATTTCCAGACGCATCGAGCGCCGCCCACATCCGCACGTAGGTGTGTGGACGGTAGTAGTCGTGCTGCAGATCGTCTTCGCGCGTCCAGATCACCTTGACGGGTCGCGCAACCGCCTTCGACGTCTCGACCGCGTCAGTGACGAAGTCGGCTTCTCCGCGGCGACCGAAGCCGCCGCCCATGTACGTGGTGTGGACCTTGACGGACTGCGGTGGCAGCCCCGAGGCCGCGATCGCGGCCATGTGGGTCGGGGTCTGTCCCTGCGTCGGGGCCCAGACGTCGCACCGATCCGACCGGACGTCAGCCGTGCAGTTCATGGGTTCCATACACGCGTGTGCCAGGTACGGGACCTCGAACACGCGCTCGAAGCTCTTCGCCGCGCTCTTGAGCGCCGCCTCGACGTTGCCGTCGTTGCGAGCCACAGCACCGGGCTGTTGTGCCTTCTCCGCAAACAGCTTGCTGATGTCCGGCGTGCTCAACCCGGCGATGGGACCTTCATCCCACGTCACTTCCAACGCCTGAGCGCCCCGGGACGCCGCAAAATAGTTGTCGGCCACCACAGCCACGCCGGTGCTGATTTGAACGACGTGTCGCACGCCGGCAACGGCCTTGGCCTTGTCAGCATTGAAACTCCGGACCTTGCCTCCAAACACAGGACATCGGACCACCCGCGCGATCAGCATGTTCGGGAGCTTCACGTCCATCCCGAACTCCGCACTGCCGTCGACCTTGGCCGGAATGTCGAGCCTCGCAACCGATTGGCCGAGCAACTTGAACGCTTTCGGCTCCCTCAGTGCGACTTTCTGGGGAACGGGAAGCGCGGCCGCCTTGTCGACGAGCGCCCCGTAATTCAGGCGGCGTCCGCTGGCCTGGTGAATGACGACGCCTTTCTCGGTCGAGCAGCTGCTTTCGGGAACATTCCAGGTCTGGGCCGCCGCGGTCACCAGCATGGCCCGCGCGGTCGCGCCGGCTTCGCGCAGAATCTTCCAATACCCACGCACGCTGTTGCTGCCCGCGGTGAGCTGTTGGCCACCAAACCCAGGGTTGCCGTAGCGAGGGTCGGCGGGCGCCCATTCAGTGGTGATCCTGTTCCAGTCGAGGTCGAGCTCTTCGGCCACGAGCATGGGCATCGACGTCATGACGCCCTGCCCCATTTCGAGTTGCGGCAGCATGATGCGGGCGCGGTCGTCGGATCCGATCTTGACCCAGACGTTCGGCTCGAAGGTTCCAGCCGCCGACACCTCGAGAGCGAACTCGGACACGTACACGCCAATAATCAAACCGCCGCCCGCGGCAGCACCCGCCTTCAAAAAGGTTCGGCGATTCAGAGTGGATGCCATGTTGTCTCTCCGCTCGAACGGCAGGTCTAAAGACCCGCCGCTACAACTGATTTTTCTCTACGCTCGCGCTGCCCGATGGATGGCGCGACGGATGCGCTGATACGTGCCGCAGCGACAAATATTGCCCGACATCGCATTGTCGATATCCTGGTCCGACGGTTTCGGATTCTTGGCCAACAACGCGGCGGCAGACATCAGCTGCCCGGACTGGCAATAGCCGCATTGCGGGACCTGTTCCGCAATCCAGGCCAGCTGCAGTGCATGGCTGGCATTCGGCGACAGGCCTTCGATTGTCGTGATCTTCTTCCCCGCCACACCGGACACGGCTGTAATGCACGAGCGGATAGGCGTCCCATCCACATGCACGGTGCAGGCACCGCACTGGGCGATTCCGCAGCCGAACTTCGTGCCCGTCAATCCCAACGTGTCTCGAATGACCCACAGCAGCGGGGTTTCGGGACTGACGTCCACGTCGTGCCGCTTGTCATTCACGATCAGAATCATGGCGGTCTCCTGTTTTGAAGGAAATGTACTGCAGCTTCGGGACAATCGCAACCTGCAGTAATATCAGCCCCTCGTTGGAAACGACACGCATCTGTGTTCAATTTTGACGCGCTGACATGAACCCACTTGTGACCCTCTCGAACCGAAACGGCGTAGCCGTTGTTCACATCAACAACCCGCCGGTGAACGCGCTGACGACCGGCGTGCCGGAGGGGCTCGCCTCTTCAGTCAACCGGGCAGAGAAGGACCCCGACGTGCGCGCCATTGTCGTCATGGGCGCCGGGCGAACCTTCATTGCCGGTGCCGACATCAAGGAGCTCGAACGGGCGGCCCATGGCGAAGACGCTGCCCTGCCAAATCTTCACGACCTGTTGCAGCAACTCGAAGATTGCTCCAAGCCAATCGTCATGGCGCTGCATGGCACGGCACTCGGCGGCGGCTTGGAAGTTGCCATGGCTGGCCACTACCGCGTGGCCGTTCGCGATGCACGAATGGGTCAGCCAGAGGTCAATCTGGGAATCATTCCCGGAGCCGAGGGCACGCAGCGGCTGCCGCGCCTGGTTGGCGTCGAAAAAGCCATCGAGATGTGCGTGTCTGGGAAACCCATCGCGGCGTCCGACGCTCTGAACGCGGGTCTCGTCGACGAGTTGATCGACGGAGAGTTGGAGTCGGGAGCCGTTCGATTCGCGGGCGAAGTGGCCGCCCGAGGTGGACCGCATCCGAAGACGCGCGAGCGTGGCGGCAAGCTGGGCCGAGCGGCGGCCAACGAGCCCCTGTTTGCCGCGGGTCGGGACATGGCGCGGAAGACACGACGCAACATGCTCGCGCCCCTCGCGGTGATTGACGCCATAGAAGCCGCAGCCACGCTGCCATTCGCGGACGGCTGCCGCCGCGAACGTGAGATCTTTACCGAGTGCGTGCGATCCGAACAGGCCAAGGCCCTCATTCACGCGTTCTTTGCCGAGCGCGGCGTTTCCAAGGTCCCGGACGTCCCCAGAGACACACGCATCATCGACATCGCGCACGTGGCGATTATCGGTGCCGGGACGATGGGGGGCGGCATTGCAATGGCCTGTGCGAATGCGGGGATTCCCGTCATTCTCAAGGACTCGAGCGCTCAGGCCCTCGATGCCGGCATGGCCACAATCCGTCGAAACTACGAAACGTCCGTCAAGCGCGGACGGTTCACTCCTGCCGTTGCCGACGAGCGTATCGCATCGATTCGTCCGCAGATCGACTACGCCGGCTGCGAAAGTGCCGATCTGATCATCGAAGCGGTGTTCGAGAACATGTCGCTCAAAAAAAATGTTTTCGCCGAGCTCGACCGCGTGGCCGAGCGCGGCTGTCTTCTCGCCACGAATACGTCAACGTTGAATATCGACGAGATTGCGGCGTCGACCACGCGGGCTGAATCGGTCGTGGGTCTGCACTTTTTCAGTCCGGCGAACGTCATGCGGCTGATGGAGATCGTCCGGGGAGCTCGAACGAGCAAGGAAGTCATTGCGACGGCGATGGCCCTCGCCAAGCGGCTTGGCAAGGTCGGCGTGCTCGTCGGGAACTGTCCCGGGTTCGTTGGCAACCGGATGATGTTTCCGTACATGTACGAAGCGCAATTCCTCGTCGAAGAAGGGGCCACACCCGAGCAGGTCGACCGCGCGCTCACCGACTGGGGCATGGCGATGGGGATCTTCGCCGTCGACGACATGGCGGGGCTCGACGTCGCGTGGCGCGTGCGTCAGGAGTTACGACAATTTGAGGACGCCGGAACCAGGAAGCCGCTCGTGGCCGACCAGCTGTACGAACTGGGCCGATTCGGCCAGAAAACGGGCAAAGGCTGGTATCGCTACGCAGAAGATCGCAGACCACTTCCCGATCCGGAAGTCTTGGAATTGATTGAACGCACGGCCGCGGCAGCGGGCATTCGACGCAGGCCCTTCTCCGAGCCTGAGATCATCGAGCGGACGATCTACGCCCTCATTAATGAAGGGGCGCGCGTCCTGGACGAAGGGTTTGCGCTGCGCGCTGCCGACATCGACATCATCTACATGAATGGATACGGATTCCCGGCCTACCGGGGCGGTCCCATGTTTTACGCCGATCGGGTTGGGCTTCGGCGGATTTACGATCGCGTTTCCGAATTTCATCGCCAGCTGGGTGAGCGCTGGGCTCCCGCGCCGCTGCTCGCGCGACTGGTTCAACAGGGGAAAGGCTTCGCCGACTTCGATGCAGAGCGCTAAAAATGGGGTCAGACCCCATTACGCTTCTGTCATGGGGTCAGACCCCAGATGACACGGATTCGCGACGTGCGGATTGCGGCGACCGAGGCGACGGTGCGCTTTGGCGCCGATGGCGTCGTCTATATGCAGTCGCCGAATCCGCTGGGTGCCTATCCTATCCGGATCACCGAACCCCTTGAGGAGTGGGCCGCCCGGGCGCCGGACCGTCCCTTCCTCGCTCAGCGAGACGCGCACGGGACCTGGAGATGCCTCACCTATTCTGAGGTACTTGAGCGCGTCCGCAACCTCTCCCAGGCGCTCATCGACCGCGGACTGTCGCAGAACGCACCCGTTTTGATCCTCTCGGGCAACAGCATCGAGCACGCGCTGCTCGCGCTTGCCTCGATGTACAGCGGCGTGTTATACGCGCCGGTTGCTCCGGCGTATTCACTCCAGGCTCGCGAGTACGGCACGCTTCGCCGTATTTTCAGCCTCCTGAAGCCACGACTCGTCTTTGCCGCTGATGGCATGGCTTTCGAACGGGCGCTGCAAAGCGTGCTCCCACGCGACGTCGAGCTCGTTGTCGCCTCGACACCCGGCGAGATTCCAGCAACGTCTTTCGAGGAGCTTCAACACACGTCGGCAACGCCGGCGGTTGACGATGCGCACGATCGCGTCACCGCCGACACGATTGCCAAGATTCTGTTTACATCGGGCTCGACCGGGAACCCGAAGGGCGTGATCAACACGCAGCGGATGCTCTGTTCGAATCAAGAAATGATTCGCAGCGTGCTGGCCTTTCTGGCGGACGAACCGCCGGTCCTGTGTGACTGGCTTCCCTGGAATCACACGGCGGGCGGCAACCATAATTTCGGGCTGGTTCTGTACAACGGCGGAACCCTTTATATAGATGATGGGAGGCCTATCCCGTCGGCCTTCGACGAGACCGTCAGGAATCATCGAGAAATTGCGATCACGGCGCATTTTGCGGTCCCGCGAACGTATGAAATGCTGCTGCCCTACCTGCGAACCGATCGCGAGCTCCGTGAGCGATTCTTCAGCAAGCTCAAACTCCTGTTCTATGCCGCCGCGGGGCTGAGCCAGCGTTTTTTCGACGAGCTGCGCGCGCTTGCCGTCGACACGATCGGAGAAGAGATCCTCTGGATGACAGGGTTTGGTGCCACGGAAACGGCTCCCTTCGCGCTGAGCACGGGCCCTGAAGGCGCAGCCTCCGGAGTCCTTGGGTTGCCGGCTCCGGGGCTCGAGCTCAAGCTGATACCGGTCGGCGCCAAGATTGAGGCCCGGCTTCGCGGACCGAGTATTACGCCGGGATATTGGAACGACGAGGCGCTCACGCGTGCGGCTTTCGATGAAGAGGGTTTCTATCGGCTGGGCGATGCCATGCGATTCGTCAATCGGGACGATCCGGCAAGAGGCCTGCTGTTCGATGGTCGGCTCGCAGAAGACTTCAAGCTGTCGACCGGCACCTGGGTCAGTGTGGGACCGCTGCGGGCAAAATTTCTGGCCGTCTCCGGCGGGTACGCGCAGGACGTGGTCATTGCCGGACACGATCGGGCATTCGTGGCAGCCTTGATTTTCCCGAACCTGCAGAACTGCCGTGCGCTCTGCCCCGAGCTCGACGCGGGCGTACCCGCGGCCATTGTCGAACACCCGCAGGTACGACATCGGTTTCAAGTGGCCCTCGACGAACTGGTGCGTCAGAGCACTGGAATGACGACGCACATCCTGCGCGCCATTGTTCTCGACCAGCCACCTTCCATCGATGCCCGTGAGATTACCGACAAGGGGTCGCTCAATCAGAAGGCCGTGCTCGAGAACCGTGCGAGCCTGGTCGATGAGCTGTACGACCCTGAGCCATCGACCCGCGTCATCACGACCGGCCCGAGAAGCTAGCTTGCTCTCATGAAGTTCCATGCAACAAAGGCCATCTAAGGTGACACACAGTTTCGATATCAGCCGGCTCGCGGCCATCGACGTCCACGTACACCTTGAACACACGGGCTCGTCCTCGGCGGCTGACGAGGGTGCCCGGAAGTACTTTGGCGACAGCGGCGTGACGCGCGACTGGAACGCGCTGGCGGATTACTACCGGTCCCGCAAGATCGGCTGCGTGGTCTTCACCGTGGACGAAACACTTTCAGGTCGCCCCCAGGTGTCGAACGATGCCGTGGTTGAGTTCGCGGCAGCGAACGCGGACATTGCCATGGCGTTCGCGAGCCTGAACCCTACTCGCGGGCCCGAGGTCGTTCGCGAGGCGAAGCGTCTCGTCGCAGCTGGCGGTATTCGGGGTCTGAAACTCCATCCACCCTTGCAGGAATTTTTTCCCAACGATCGACTCGCGTATCCCCTGTATGAAGTGTTCGCTGAAGCTCGACTGCCGGTGCTCTTTCACACGGGGCACAGTGGCATTGGCAGCGGCCTGCCAGGCGGGGGCGGCATCCGGCTCAAGTACGGTCACCCGATGCCTATCGACGATGTCGCGGTGGACTTTCCGGATATGCCCATCATCCTGGCGCATCCATCGTTTCCGTGGCAGGACGAAGCCATTTCCGTGTGTCTCCACAAACCGCAGGTGTATATCGATCTTTCCGGCTGGTCGCCCAAGTATTTTTCTTCGACGCTCGTCCAGTATGCGAATACACTCCTCAAGCACAAAGTGTTGTTCGGATCCGACTATCCCCTGCTGACCCCGGACCGCTGGCTTTCGGACTTCGAGAAGATCGGCATCAAGGACGAAGTACGGCCGCTGATCTTGAAAGAAAATGCCGTGAAGTTGTTCGGCCTGAACCGTACTCAGATTGGTAAGGATTCGTAGAGAGTGTCCACGGTTGGTTATCTTCGGCGTGTGGCCTGGGCTGGCGTGACTGCCGTGACGGTCGTCACGTGCCTTGGGGCTCCGGTAATAGGCCAGACACAGCCGGCTCAGACGACGACCAGCAATCAGTCAATCGATTCAATCCTCCAGGTTGCTGCAGCGCAAGCCGAGCGCGGCGCGCCACCAGCACGACTCGTCTTCCAGAATCGTTTCATCACCGAGTTCAGAGCGTCGCTGGTCCGCCGACTTCCCGAGGATCGCGCGGCCGGCGCACGGCAGGCGCTGGACCGTGTGGCCCGAGACCAGGTGGCCGGGCGCGTCACGACACGTACGGGGCCGAATTTCGTCGTCTTCAGTGTGGGCGGTCGCGATCTTTTCGCGCTCGTGACAGCCGATGTCGATGAGTTGGCTGGTGTCACGCTCGCGCAGGAGACCGAACAGACAGTGGGTCGACTGGAAACCGCGCTTGCCGAGGCGCTCGAGCTCCGGACGCCGGCCAAGCTGCTCGCGGGCGGCGCACAGGCACTTGGCGTCACGATTCTGTTTGCGCTGCTCGTGTGGGGCCTGATACGGCTTCGCCGAAGGATCGCGAACTGGATTGGAGAGACGGCCGAGCAACGACTCACGGCTGCGGGGGTTGCGGATCGGGACTTCGTCCAGTCCTCACACCTGCTCGATTTCCTGAAACACACGGTCTCGCTTGTCGCGCTGGTATTGGGTCTCGTATTGACCTACCAGTGGCTCACCTTCGTGTTGCGACGCTTCCCGTATTCACGTCCGTGGGGCGACGCGCTTCGGGGGTTCCTGGTCGACCAGGTGGTTTTCGTCGGCCGTGCAATCGTGGGCGCGGCACCACAGTTGTTCACGGGTACTTTTGATAGTTGTGCTGACGCGATTCGTCGCACGGCTGACCAATTTGTTTTTCAGTGCCGTCGACCAGGGCCGCATCTCGATACCATGGATCTATCCTGAGACGTTGCAACCCACCCGCAAGCTGGTCCTCGCGGGTCTCTGGCTGTTCGCGCTCGCGCTCGCGTTCCCATTTCTGCCGGGTAGTAATTCTGACGCGTTCAAAGGCATCAGCGTCCTGGTCGGGCTCATGGTCACACTGGGGTCCAGCGGGCTCGTCAACCAGGTGATGAGCGGCTTCACCTTGACCTATTCGCGCGCCCTACGCGTAGGCGATTTCGTCCGAGTGAACGATATCGACGGCACGGTGACTCAAATCGGTGCGCTCTCCACGAAAATCAAGACACCGCGTGGGGAGGAAGTCACGATCCCGAACGCGGTCATCGTCTCGCAAACCGTGACCAACTACACTCGACACGCCGAGGCTGATGGCGTGTTCGTCCCGACGTCGATTTCCATCGGCTACGACGTTCCCTGGCGCCAAGTTCACGCGATGCTGATCCAGGCGGCGACGCGCACGCCGGGCGTCCGCCCCAATCCCCAACCAGTCGTAAGGCAAACTCAACTGGGTGACTTCGCTGTCACGTACACCCTGCTGGTGTCGCTCGAGCGCCCTCATCAGCGTGCGGCCGTTCTGACTGCCGTGCACGCCAATATTCTGGACGCCTTCAACGAGCAAGGCGTGCAGATCATGTCACCGGCGTACGAAGCGGACCCGGCGGCGCCAAAGATCGTGCCGCGCGACCGCTGGTTCGCAACACCGGCCGGCTCCGATTCCAAATCCAAGCCTCAATTTGAAGCTGTGACGGGTAAGTTCGACCCACCACGCTAATCCCGTAGACGACCGATCGTCGTATCCTAAGCCTTGGGAAATTAGTCGTAGGCGGGCCTTGCTTTACAAGGCCGCCTGAGCCGGGTCCAAAGAGCAGGACCCGGCCTATAATTTCGCACGCGCTTCCGACGATGGTGCGACCGGGCTGAAGGGAGGATCGATGCAGATCGGAATGATTGGGCTCGGTCGCATGGGCGCAAACATGGTGCGGCGCCTGATGCGCGGGGGCCATGACTGCGTCGTGTTCGACCGCTCACCGCAGGCGTCGGAGGCCCTCGCCAAAGAAGGCGCCATTCCGGCCGCAAATCTTGAAGACCTGGGAGCCAAACTGCAAGCCCCTCGCGCGATTTGTTTAATGCTGCCCGCCGCCGTCGTCGACTCGGCGATCGGCGATCTCTCACCGCACTTGAAGCGTGGTGATGTGATCATCGACGGCGGCAACTCGCACTACCACGATGACATCGCCCGCGCAGGACGGCTGTCGGCGCAAGGCCTCCACTATGTCGACATGGGCACGAGCGGCGGCGTCTGGGGACTCGAGCGGGGCTACTGTCTCATGATTGGCGGTGAGCAGACGACCGTGGAACGGCTCGACCCGTTCTTCCGAACCTTGGCGCCTGGACCGTCCGGTGTCACGCCGCAAGGTCGTGACCAGTCCGCTCGCACAGCCGAGCACGGCTACTTGCACTGCGGCCCGGCGGGGGCGGGCCACTTCGTCAAGATGGTCCACAACGGCATCGAGTACGGGCTGATGGCCGCCTATGCGGAAGGCCTCAACATTCTGAAACGAGCGAACATTGGAGACAGCGTGCACGAAGCAGATGCCGAAACGACGCCGCTCCGAAACCGCGAGCACTACCAGTACAACTTCAACCTGGCCGACATCGCGGAGGTGTGGCGACATGGCAGCGTCATCACATCCTGGCTGCTCGACCTCACAGCCCAGGCGCTCGCGACCGATCCAGAGCTGAACCGATTCAGCGGCACGGTGTCGGACTCCGGTGAGGGACGGTGGACTGTCCAGGCTGCCAACGATCTCGGCGTGCCCGCCCATGTGTTGACGGCCGCACTCTTCGAGCGTTTTGCCTCCCGCGGTTTGGATACGTTCCAGAATCAGATCCTTTCCGCCATGCGATTTGGGTTTGGCGGCCACCACGAAAAGAGTTAGAGCTGACCGATCCTCTGTTCTGGCACCGGCTGCAATTCGCCTTCACGATCGTCTACCACTATCTCTTTCCGCAGCTGACGATGGGCCTGGCGCTGCTCATCGTTCTGCTGAAGGCGACCGGCTTGCGCACAGGCGACCATCGGTGGGACGACGGCGCGCGCTTCTGGATCAAGATTTTCGGAATCAATTTTGCCGTGGGGGTCGTCACCGGCATTCCGATGGAGTTCCAGTTCGGGACCAACTGGGCGGCCTTCTCCAAATACGCGGGAGCCGTCGTCGGCCAGACACTGGCCATGGAAGGCATGTTCGCGTTCTTTCTCGAGTCGACTTTTCTCGGCGTCCTTGTATTTGGCGAACAGCGAATCGGGCGGCGCGCACACTTCCTCGTCTCGTTGGCGCTCTTTCTGGGCAGCTGGCTGTCAGGTTATTTCATCGTCTGCACCAATGCGTTCATGCAGTTTCCGGTTGGGTATGCGCGAGCGCCGGACGGTACACTTTATCTGAACGATTTCTGGGCATTCCTGTTGAGTCCATGGGCGATGGCCCAGTACGCGCACACGATGGTGGCGTCAGTCGTCACCGCGTCATTCGTAATGGCCGCCGTAGGAGCCTATTACGCGCTTCAGAATCTCCATCACGATCAGGCTCGTCACTTTCTGCGGGTGGGCGTCACGGCTGGTTTCGTGGCGAGCGTGCTCACCGCATTCCCGACGGGCGATCAGCAGGCCAAGCTGGTGGCCCAGCACCAGCCTGTGAGCCTGGCCGCAATGGAAGGGCGCTTCGAGAGTGGGCCGAAGGCGGGCATCGTGCTGATCGGACAGCCAAACATCCGCGAAAAGCGCCTCGACAACCCCATCATCGTGCCAGGCTTTCTCAGCTTTCTCGCGTTCGGAACCTTCCACGCCAACGTGCCAGGACTGGATCAGTTTCCCGAGGACACGTGGCCCGACAACATCGAGCTGCTCTACTACGCGTTCCACGTCATGGCCGGGTTGGGCACATTGTTCATTCTGTTGATGGGCGTCGCACTGTTCCTGGAGTGGCGAGATACGCTCCTTCGTAGTCGGACGGTGTTGTGGATGGTGATGCTCGCATTTCCATTCCCGTACATCGCAAACACGGCAGGATGGATGACGACGGAGCTCGGACGTCAGCCGTGGCTTGTGTACGGGCTGCTGCGAACCTCACAGGGCGCCAGCCCCAGCGTCCACTCGGGTACTGTGCTCTTCACCCTGATTGGTTTTGCCGGGCTGTACTTCGTGCTGGGACTGCTGTTCCTGTTTCTGGTTGGTCGGGAGATCGCGCACGGTCCCGTTCCGCCCGACCATCACGTGCCGGAGTAACCACCAAGAGTATGGATAACCACGAAGAGACCAAGGACACGAAGGGGGTTGAGAATTTTTTCGTGTTCTTCGTGTCTTAGTGGTTTGAAGTTTTCTTCGTGCCTTAGTGGTTCGCTTGGGAAGGTGAGTTTCTTGGCTGAATTGTGGTTCGCAATCGCGGAGGCAGGTGCTTGCCGCGAAGAGTATGGATAACCACGAAGACACCAAGGACACGAAGGGGATTGAGAATTTCTTCGTGTTCTTCGTGTCTTAGTGGTTTGAAGTTTTCTTCGTGCCTTAGTGGTCGCTTGGGATGATGAGTTTCTTGGCTGAATTGTGGTTCGCAATCGCGGCGGCAGGTGCTTGCCGCGAAGAGTATGGATAACCACGAAGACACCAAGGACGCGAAGGGGGCTGAGAATTTCTTCGTGTTCTTCGTGTCTTAGTGGTTTGAAGTTTTTTCGAGCCTTAGTGGTTCGCTTGGGAAGGTGAGTTTCTTGGCTGAATTGTGGTTCGCAATCGCGGCGGCGATGCTGACGGCGTACGTCGTGCTCGACGGGTTCGACCTGGGCGCCGGAGCGCTCCATGCCTTTGTGGCACGCACCGATCAAGAGCGGCGGCAGGTGCTTGCCGCGATCGGTCCGTACTGGGACGGCAACGAAGTGTGGCTCATCGCAACTGGGGGCGCATTGTTTGTCGCCTTCCCGTCCGTGCTCGCGTCCGGCTTGTCGGGATTCTACTTTGCCATCTTTCTCGTCCTGTGGTGCCTCCTGCTGCGCGGTATCTCCATCGAATTCCGCAGTCACCTCGAGCATCCACTCTGGCGGACTGCATGGGACTTCGTCTTCTGTGCCGCGAGCACGGCGTTGCCAATACTGTTTGGGGCCGCACTTGGCAATCTGCTGCGCGGTCTGCCGATCGACGCGTCCGGCTACTTTTCGCTGGCGTTGTTCACCGACTTCAGTGCAAGGCAACCCGTCGGCATTCTCGACTGGTACACCGTCATGGCAGGCATTTTCGGTCTGCTCGCCGTTGCCGGTCACGGTGGAGCATTTCTCGCATGGAAGACCGACGGCAAGGTTCAGGAGCGCAGCCGTCGGGCGGCTTTGTGGCTGTACAGCACGGTAGCCGGCCTGTGGCCGCTCGCGACCCTGTTGACAGGGCTCGTCAACACAGATCTGTTTTCCGCGCTGCCAGGTCGCCCGCTGGCATGGCTGTCTTTGCTCGTCGCGATCGCAGGACTGGTATCGGTCGGTTTGTGCCTGCGCGCTCGCCGGGACTTTCTGGCATTTCTCGGTTCGTGTGCTTTTCTCGCGGGCATGCTGGCCGCCACCGCCGCCTGTGTCTTCCCGGTCATGCTGCGAGCCGTCGATGATGACGCCCGATCGCTGACCGCGTACAACGCGAGCGTGCCGGCCGCGAGTCTTCAGACGGCACTCGCGTGGTGGATGGTCGCACTCCCCTTGGCCGTCGTGTACTTCGTCACAGTGTTCCGGATTCACCGCGGAAAGGCGGTGGCAGCCAGCGGGAGAGATGGATACTGACTCAGCGTCCCGACCTATCGAGACCATCGTCAGCGCGATCCCTGCGCTTGCAGCGGTTTTGGCTGAGCGAGCGGCAAATCTCGCACGCGCCGCGGTCGCCCACGAGAGATGTTTCATCGTCGCACTTCCGGGCGGATCGGTTGCGAAGGCGTTCTTTCCTACTCTTGCCATCGCACCAATCGACTGGAGCCGGGTCGAGTGCGTCTGGGGAGACGAGCGGGGCGTGCCGCCTGACGACCCCCAGTCGAACTACAAACTGGCGGCTGAATTCCTCTTCACGCACGCGAATGTCGATCGAAGGCGCGTGCACCGCATGCCCGCGGACGAGGTCGATCTCGATGCCGCAGCCGCCGCGTACGAGGTCGAGCTTCGAACGATCGCGGGGTCTCCTCCTCGCTTCGACATGATTCTTCTCGGCGTCGGTCCCGATGGCCACGTGTGCTCCCTCTTCCCAGGACATCCGGCGCTCGACGAATCATCGCGTCTCGTTGTCGCCGTGACGGATTCCGCAAAGTCTCCGCCTCGACGACTCACGCTCACTCTCCCTGCGCTGTCGGGCGCCTCCCTTCTCGTCATTGCCGCCTTCGGCAACGAGAAGGCCGCGGCCATTCGCGAAGCCCTGAACAACCCCGATTCTTCTCTGCCGGTCGCTCGAGCGACTCGCCAAAGTCGCCGGACATTGTTTCTCCTGGACCCTGGGGCCGCTGGGCGCTAGCTCCGACCGGTTTTACCCACGTTTCATCGGTTCGTCAGGTGCCCTTTACATCGGTCAGGTACCTTCGTTCCCATGACGGTCGCTCGCTTCTTCCGACAAGCCATCTGGGCCGGCTGCTGCTCCAGTCCCAGTGGCGGCCGGCTTTCCTGAAAAGCGAAGCACCGTTAGCTAAGCCTCACGGGTCCCTGGCGCTGGGGACCGCACTCACTCGCCAGAACTCCCGCGATCCCATCGCCGGAAGGAGCAGGCTCCCATCCTGTCCGGCGATGCGGCCATTTCTGCGACAGAGAGTATTCAGTTTTCCGTCGACCGTTCGCTTGCAGCTGGCCGGTCGAATGCTATAACGTCACGAACACTCCAGGGTTCGAGTGAGGCTGTCATGCGATTCGAGCGCACGAGTTGGACGCTGGCTGTGTGGCTCGTGACCACGGTGGCGTCTGCCACACCACAACAGCAGGTCGCTCCAGGGTTCGACCCGGCCGCGGTCGAACGCGGTCAGCAACTGCTCACGGTCGAATGCGGTTTCTGCCACGGATCGAATGCCCGCGGCGGCGCACAAGGCCCCGACCTCACGCGATCGGCGCTCGTGCAAAACGACGAGAACGGCAAACAGCTTGGTGAATTCCTGCGAGTCGGCCGGCCGGACCGCGGCATGCCGAGGTACGAGCTGACCGACGCACAAGTGTCGGATCTGGCGGCCTATCTCCACTCTTCGATTTACTTGGCCGCAAATCGCCGCCTTTATCAGATTCTCGATATCGTGGTGGGCGATCCGAAAGCGGGCGAAGCCTTCTTCAACGGTGCCGGCAAGTGCGGCACGTGCCACTCGGCTGGCGGAGACCTCAAGGCTGTCGGGTCGAAGTACGATCCGGTCACGCTGCAGGGCCGAATCCTCATGCCGCGCTCAAGTGGCCGTGGCGCCGGCCCTGCCGTTCCCACGCCGGCCTATCTTGAGCGAAATGCCGTCCGCGCCACTGTCACCCTGCCATCGGGTCAGTCGTTCAGTGGGAACCTGGTTCGACTGACCGACTTTGATGTCATCCTGTACGACGCTGCGGCGGGGCAACAGCGTTCCTGGCTGCGGAGCGGCGATGTCCCAAAGGTCACGCTGACCGATCCCCTCCAGGCCCACGTCGATATGTGGACGAAATGGACCGATGCCGACATGCACAACATGACGGCATATCTTGCGAGTCTCAAATGAGAATGCAGACGTTCGCGATCGTCGCTGCTCTGGTACTTGGACCCATCGTGCTCCTCGGGCAGGGACCGATGCTCGACCAGGCGTTACTGCAGAAGCCGCCGACCGACGCGTGGCCGACCTACCACGGAGACTATTCGGGCCGGCGATACAGCACGCTCAAGCAGATCAACGCCGAGAACGTCAAGAACCTCGCGCTTCGGTGGATCTATCGCGCGAATACGTCGAGCGCGCGCGCGATTATCGGGGGCGAGGGGCCCGACACTCCTCCCGCGAGCGCCGGCGGATTCAATTTCGCCATCAAGTCCACGCCGCTCATGGTCAACGGCGTTCTCTACTTTTCTGCGCCCGATCATGTGTGGGCCATCGATGCACGCACTGGCCGGGAAATCTGGCACTACTACTGGCGCACGAAAGGCGGCATTCACATCGGCAACCGTGGCGTGGGGATGTACGGGAACTGGCTGTATTTCCTGACGCCGGACAACTATTTCGTCTCGCTGGATGCAGCAACCGGCAAAGAGCGCTGGCACAAGGAAATCGCCAGCGTCAAGCGTGAATACTTCTCCACGAATGCGCCAATCGTGATTGGCAATCGCGTCCTCATCGGTGTCGGAGGTGATTCGCTCGATGTACCCGGCTACCTCGAAGCCCGCGATCCCGAAGCCGGCGAAGTGATCTGGCGGTGGAACACAACACCTAGGCCCGGGGAGCCTGGCGCCGAAACCTGGCCGGATGAGTACTCCATGCTGCATGGTGGCGGCATGACGTGGCTGCCCGGAACGTACGATCCGGATCTCAATCTCTATTACGTAGGCACCGGGAACGCAAATCCGGTGCTGGCCGGCCAGAGTCGTGCGGGAGACAATCTCTGGACCTGTTCAATCGTGGCGCTCAACGTCGAAACCGGCAAGATGGCCTGGTACTACCAGGCGACGCCGCACGACACGCACGACTGGGACGCCGCACAGACGCCGGTCCTCATCGATGGCGTCATCGATGGACAGCCACGAAAGCTTCTCGCTCAAGCCAATCGCAACGGCTACTACTTCCTGCTTGATCGGACAAACGGCAAGCACATCCTGACGACCAAGCACATCGAATCCTTGAACTGGACGCTCGGCGTGAACGCCAACGGCCAGCCGATCCCGAATCCGGCGAAGGAAGCATCGGTGCCCGGCACTCTTGTGTCACCCGATACGAACGGTGCCACAAATTGGCCGCCTGCGAGTTTCAATCCCGACACCGGACTCCTGTATGTTGGCACCTCGCAGTCGTTCAGCGTGTTGTACCTGACCGACACCGATCCTCGCCCGCAAGGTTGGGCTGCTGCAGAGCGCGGTGTTGGGAATCTCGGCAACGCGCTCAAGGCGATCGACTACAGGACAGGCAAGGTCAGATGGAGTCGGCCGCTGGCATTAACGCCGGGAGCGGGTGGGCAAGGCGCAATGGGGTTGCTCAGCACAGCTGGTCGGCTGCTTTTCGGCAATGACGGCGGCGGGAATTTTGTGGCATATGACCCGGCGACCGGCAAACCGCTCTGGCACGCCGGGCTTGGAGTCAACACCAGCAATGGACCGCAAACGTTCATGCTGGACGGCAGGCAGTACATCGTCGTCGGGGCTGGTGATTCGCTGTTTGCGTTCGCGCTTCATCCCTGACACGGGTGCTGGGTGCCTGGTACGTAGGCCGGACCCTTTGGGTCCGGCGGAGAATCTGTCGCCATGTATACCAGACGCGAATTCGGGACGGTGACGCTCGGCGGATTGGCCCTGCCAGGAGCGATCGCCGGACTGATTGATTCGACGATTGGCGGAGTCCGCGTCGGAGTCCAGACATACAGCTTCCGCGCCTTGCCGCGTCCGGCTGACCGCGATCCTGGGGACGTTCTCATCAATGCCATCGTCGAGTGCGGACTTGGCGATTGCGAGCTGTTTGCCCCGCAGGTCGAGCCGGTCATGGCACCCGGAGCCGGCCGAGGTACGCCAGAAGCGCAGAAGGGTCGGGAAGATCTCCGTCGGTGGCGCACTACCACCTCGATGGACTTCTTCCGAGCCGTACGAAAGCGGTTCGATGCGGCAGGTATAACGATTTCCGCGTACAACCTCAGCTTCAACGACAGTTTCTCCGACGAAGAGATCGATCGGGGATTCGAGATGGCCCGAGCGCTCGGTGCCGAGATCATCACCTCCTCGTCAACCCTGTCGGCCGCCAAACGGGTTGCACCGTTTGCCGACAAGCACCGGATGGTCGTCGCCATCCACGGGCATTCCAACACGTCCGATTCCAACGAGTTTGCCAGCCCCGACAGCTTTGCCGCCGCCATGAAGATGTCGAAATATTTCAAGGTCAATCTCGACATCGGTCATTTCACGGCGGCCAACTTCGATGCCGTGACCTACATCCGCGATCATCACGCGCAGATTACGAATCTTCATCTGAAGGATCGCAAAAAGAACCAGGGAGACAACGTCCCCTGGGGCCAGGGCGATACGCCAATTCGCGAGGCCCTGCAGCTGCTGAAGCGGGAGCGCTGGCCGATCCGGGCGCATATCGAGTACGAACATCGTGGCAGCGGAACGCCGATCGAAGAGGTCAAAAAGTGTTACGACTTCGTCAGGCAGGCGCTGGCATAAATGCGCATAGGCATGGGCCTCGTCGGGCCAGGTTTCGTCGGCGTTCACCACATCGACGCCGTTCGGCGTCTCGGCTTCGTCGATGTCGTGGCTGTTGCTGCCAGTTCTGAAGTTTCGGCACGCCAGAAAGCCAGCGCACTCGGCATCCCCAAGGCTTACGGCAGTTATGAGGCCCTTGTCGCTGACCCAGACGTTCATGTTGTCCACAACACGACCCCCAACTTTCTTCATGTGCCCGTCATTGAAGCGGCGCTGGCATGCCGCAAACACGTCATCTCAGACAAGCCGCTTGCGGTTTCCTCCGATGACGCTCGGAAGTTGTGGCAGCGTGCGGAGGACGCCGGCGTGATCCATGCCGTGACCTTCAACTATCGTGGCAACCCGCTCGTGCAGCAGGCACGCACGATGATTGCCGCTCACGAGATCGGTCCGGTTCATTTCGTCCACGGCAGCTACCTTCAGGACTGGTTGCTCGAACCGACTGATTTTTCGTGGCGCCTCGAACCTGACAAGGGGGGCAGGAGCTCTGCGGTTGGTGACATCGGCTCTCATTGGTGTGACCTCGTCCAACATGTCGTTGGCCAGCGCATCGACGCCGTGCTCGCAGAGCTGACAACCGTGGTTCGGACCAGGTTGAAGCCCCCGGTCACGCCAGAAGCGTTCGCCCAAGGCGGAATGGACCAACGAAGAGAACCCTTTGCAGTTCAGAGCGAGGATCTCGCCACGATCCTCCTTCGTTTCGACGGCGGCGCGAAGGGTTGTGTCTCGGTCGGCCAGGTCTGTGCCGGGCACAAGAACGATCTCTGGTTCGAGGTGAACGGCCAGCGCGCCTCGCTTCGATGGGTGCAGGAGCGGCAGAACGAGCTGTGGATCGGTCGGCGTGAGGCGGCCAACCAGTTACTGCCCAAGGATCCGTCGCTCTTGGCGCCTTCCGTTCGCCACTACGCCGATTTGCCCGGTGGCCATCAGGAAGCCTGGGCCGATGCATTTCGCAATGTGCTTCGAGACGTGTATCAGGTGATTCTCGAAGGAAAACGCTCGACCGAATGCCCGCCCTCGACGTTCGCGACCTTTGAGGACGGTTACCGCGTTGCGTGCGTCGTGGACGCGATTCTGGAAAGCCACGCGGCTGGCGGTGTCTGGACGCACGTACGTTATTAACGGGCGAAACCTTATGAAGCTCGGTTTGTTCACCCCGGTCTTTGGAAAACTCCCATTCGCGGACATGCTCGTCAAGGTGCGGTCGCTTCAAAAAATCGAGGCGCTCGAGCTTGGGACAGGTGCATGGCCCGGCCACGATCACGTTGACGTCGACAGCCTGCTTGGCGATCTCAATCGTGCCCGCGAGTACCGGCGCGTGCTTGGCGATGCCGGACTGACAATCAGTGCGCTGTCCTGTCACGGGAACCCCCTGCACCCGGACGCGGCAGTCGCCAAGTGCTATGACGATGTGTTTCGCAAGACGGTAGAGCTGGCGGAACGTCTGGAGGTGTCGGTCGTCGTGACGTTCTCGGGCTGCCCAGGTGATTCTGACGGCGCTCGACATCCAAACTGGGTCACGACGCCGTGGCCACCCGAGTTTTTGGAAGTACTCGACTGGCAGTGGGAGAAAAAGGCCATTCCGTACTGGTCCGAGGCAACCCGATTCGCTCATGACCACGGCGTCAAGGTTGCGCTCGAGCCACATCCCGGATTCCTCGTGTACAACGTCGAAACGGCTTTGCGTCTGAGAGCCACGTCCGGAGAAAACCTCGGAGTCAATTTCGATCCCAGTCATTTCTTCTGGCAGGGTGTCGACGCACCCGCGGCAATCCGCGCGTTGGGTTCATCTATTTTTCACGTGCATGCGAAAGATGTGGCGCTCGATCGGCAGAACGTCGCAATCAACGGCATCATCGACACCAAGAGCTATCGCCGTCTGTCAGAACGCTCGTGGCTGTTTCGCACGGTCGGCTGGGGACATGACGAGCTCGAATGGAAGCGAGTGGTCAGCGCCTTGCGGCTCGTGGGCTATGACCATGTGGTGAGCATCGAACACGAGGACGCCCTTGCCTCGATCGACGAGGGCTTGCGCTCGGCCATCGACACATTGCAGCGGGTACTGCTCTCCGAACCCCCGGTGGAAGCATGGTGGACATGACAGTCGACCGTCGTCAGTCATCAGTCGACAGCCGACAGGCGGCACACCTCTTTCGCGCAAGCTGCATCGCGCTCATTGCCACCGCTATGTCGTTTGCCATTCGCGGCGACATCATGGGGGACTTCGAGGCGGTATTCAGCCTGACCAAGACCGAGGTCGGCTGGATTGCCGGCGCGGCATTCTGGGGATTCGGGCTTTCGATTCTCTTCGGCGGTCCTCTGTGCGATCTGCTTGGCATGAGCACGCTCGCCAGACTTGCGGCGATCGGGCACATCTGCGGAACGCTACTCACGATCTTCTCGCCAAGCTTCGCGGTTCTTTTTGCCGCCACGCTCATCATCGGCATCGCGAACGGGCTGGTTGAGGCGTTCGTCAATCCATTGGTCACGACACTCTATCGAAGTGAGAAGACGTCGAAACTCGTGGCCCTGCACGCGTGGTTCCCGGGCGGAATCGTGATTGGCGGACTGCTCGCGTACGGATTCACGCAGCTCGGCCTGGGCTGGCAAGCCAAGATGCTGCTGCTCCTCGTACCATCGGTCATCTATACGTGGTTGTTCCTGGGAAAGACGTTCCCCCGAACAGAGAGCGCGGCCGCGGGAGTGTCGCTTGGCGGGATGTTCGCCGAGGTGGGCCGACCGCTTTTTCTGGTTGTCTGGCTGTGTATGTGGCTGACCGCGGCAACCGAGCTCGGACCCGGCCAGTGGTATGCCAATATCTTCAACGAGGTGATGCAAAGTGGTACCCAGGCCGGCATCATCCTGCTCGTCTGGGTGAACGGGATCATGTACGCCATGCGACAGTTCTTCGGCGGTATTCCGCACAAGATGTCGCCGACGTTGCTCATCGCCTCAACCGCCCCCATTGCCGCGATTGGACTTTACCTGTTCGGCCAGACCACGACCGTGGCAATGTGGTTCGTTGCGGCCGGTCTGCTGGCTCTTGGCACCGCGTTCTGGTGGCCGACCATGCTTGGCATCACCTCCGAGCGGTTCCCCGCAGGAGGCGCGCTGCTGCTTGCGATCATCGGTGCCTCGGGCAGCTTTTCGACCGCGATTGCCGGACCGGTGATGGGCCGGATCAACGACGTCTATGGCGCCCGCGCCGTGCTGCCGTTGTGGGCCGCGCTTCCTTCGACGCTGTTCGTCATCTTCACGATGATCTATTTCGCCGACAAGGCGAAAGGCGGGTATCGCGTGGAAGAGCTCATCAAGACTTAATGGTCGTGGGGCAGGTTGCAGCAACTATCCGTTTCGGTACGAGACCTCAGCCTGCGCCAGCCAATCCGTTACGTCAAAGTACAACGTTCGTTCATCTGTCTGGCCGACCAGGATTCGCAATCGATCGTACGCACGCCCGTGATCGTGCACGAGCTCGCGCGTCACCAGCGTCCATCCGTGACCGCGCCTCCCGAATCGCTGGGTGAGATACATATCTTCCGCATCGACCGCACTTGTACCCCTGGGAGCTCGTTTTATGAAGATGGCCGAGCGCGGCGAATCGCCCACACCGCCGCCGACGACCAGCACGCCTTCGTTGATCGAGAGGTCCATAAGTAAGGTTCTAGAACCCAAGAACCATCGTGAATGCCTCCAACCCAGAGCCCGGATCGCAGGTGTCGACCGTGGCCACGAGAGTAGTGAGCGGCGTGTCGCCGTAACCGAGCAATCTTGCCAGAATCGCCCACCAGCCGCGCGAACAGGTCAGAAACGACGCCAGCTGCGTGAAAAACGTCCCGTGATGTGCGGGGACCACCGACAGGGAATTCGGCCGAGCCTCCTCCCGAAGGATCGGACCGCGGGAGTCAGACTCTGCGACTCTCGCCGCTGACCCGTGTGTGTGTGCGCTGGGCAGCGAGGATCCAGCCGGGCTCATCAAGCTCCCCCAGGTCACCACAAGTCCCACAATAATCATGGCCAGCAGTGCCGTCCTGTTGAAGCGGCGAAAACGTCCAGAAACCCCGTTCTTCATATTGGTCTCCTGACAGACTCCAGATTTCCCAAGCAAACTCGTACTTGACGACCTTGCTCCACTCTGCTACCTTTGTATCACAAGGTAGCTTACGAAAGCAATGAGCGAAAAGTTTGGTGCCATACGGAAGGGACTTCTCGAGTTCCTGATCCTCAAGATCATCGCGAGCGACAAGGTCTACGTCGCGGACATGCTGCGGCGACTGAGCACGACCGAGTTTGCGACGCAGGAAGGGACGCTCTATCCACTCCTCAGCAAGCTGCGGCGCGAAGGCCTGGTCGACTACGAATGGCAGGAGTCGGATGCGGGCCCGCCACGCAAGTACTACAAGCTCACCGCCAAGGGCCAATCGCAGCTGGGTGAGCTGAACGAGTACCGGGCGCAGATCAACACCACGATCGACGATCTTAGGACGCTGACCATGCACAAAGTCATCTCGATCAACCTCAACGGCAACGCGTATCAACTTGATGAGACCGCGTACGAGGCATTGCGCGCCTATCTCGATCATGCCGAGGCCGTGCTCAAAGACAATCCGGATCAGACTGAGATCGTGGCCGACCTGGAGCAGGCGATCGCAGAAAAGTGCAACAAGTTCCTCGGACCGCACAAGACCGTGGTGACAGCAGCAGAGATCGAGCAGGTAATCAAGGAGATGGGGCCCGTCGAATCTGGAACCGAGGAAACCGGCGAGGCCCGGCGCGAACCAGGGAGCGGCACCGACGACCGGAGCAGCGCCGACACCGGCGCCCCCAAGCGGCTGTACCTAATCCGCGAAGGTGCCCTGATCAGTGGTGTCTGCAACGGCCTGGCAGCCTACCTCGGCATCGACGTGGCGATCATTCGCGTCGTTTTCGTGATCTTCGCGATCATCACCAAGGGCGCCTGGATCGGTGTCTATTTCCTCGCCATGTTCGTCATCCCCTACGCGCACACCTCCGAGCAGCGGGCTGCGGCCCATGGGATGCCGTTCAACGCGCAGGAAGTGATCGACCAGGCGATGAAGAACGTTGCGGACTTCAAGGCTCAAAGCAAAGACTGGAAACGACACTGGCGCCGCCAGCAGCGACAGTGGAGGCAGCACGTGCGCCGTCAGCGGCGGCGTGAACACCAATGGTGGGATCGCGAGGCCGAGCACGGCGCCTACTCGTCGCAGGTACCTGCGGGAATGGTGACCCCGCTCCTCGGACTCTACTCAGCCGGGTTGTTCGTGCTCCTGATTGTCGCGCTCGTGTCATTGGTCAAGACTGGCGCGGTGTTCGGGTGGATGTTGCCGGCAGGCGTGCCCGTGTGGGTGGGAATCGTCGGGCTCTTCACGATCTTCCACATGCTGGGCACCCCTGCCAGGTTCGCCCATCACGGCCCGCTTGCGGCCTGGAATGGGTTTCTGGGTCTCGGGTTCACGCTCTTTGCGTTCTGGCTTGCGTACACCTATGTGCCCGAAGTGCGCGAATTCGTTCGAAACCTGCCCGACTTTCTGCGTAATATTGGCGGACCTCCCCGGTGACGCGAGGCCGCCCACTTCCTGATGCCTGTCCGCTATCGCGCCGATCACGTTGGAAGCCTGCTGCGGCCGCCTGAACTGCTGGCCGCCAGGCAGGCGTTCGACGAGGGTCGTCTCGCAATCGAGACCTTGCACGCCATCGAGGATCGCGCGATCGACGATGCCGTGCGCAGGCAGCGAGAAGTCGGGCTGGACATCGTGACCGACGGCGAGATGCGGCGGGGGTCCTGGCTGTCGCCGCTGGCCAACGCCGTTGACGGCTTCACCCAGGCCCATGTGCTTCTCGACTGGAAGGGACCCGGTGCTGCGACTGAGCCCACGAAAGCGCGCGTGGCCGGGGCGAAGCTGCGAAAACGCGACAAGCTCACCGCGGACGAGCTTCCATGGCTCAAGGGCTCGGCCGGAGCCCCTTTCAAAATCACGTTGCCGGCTGCATCAAACTTCATGCTTGCGAGCTACAAGCCCGGGGTCACCGACCAGTTTTACGAGTCGCGGGCGCTGCTGCTCGCAGATATTGCAGAGATCCTGCGAGATGAAGTCCAGTGGCTGGTAGGGCAAGGCGCGGCCTACATCCAGCTCGATGCTCCTTACTACTCGCACTATCTGGACGCGGAGCAACGAAAAAGAATCGAGCAGTCCGGCGTGGATCCCGACGCGGCACTCGAGACCGCCATTGCGGGCGATAATGCCACGTTGAAAGGGATCGATCGCGAAAGGGTCACGTGCGCGCTGCACGTGTGCCGCGGGAACAACCGGAGCCGTTGGTACACCCAGGGCGCGTACGAAGCGATCGCGGAGCGGTTGTTTGCCGATCTCGACGTCGATACGTTTCTGCTCGAGTACCGATGACGACCGCTCGGGAAGCTTTGAACCGCTCCGCTGGCTGCCCAGCCACAAGACCGCCGTGCTCGGTCTCGTGACCACCAAGCGAGCTTCGCTCGAGTCTCAGGACACGATACGAGGCCGGATCGACGAGGCCACCCGGTACGTTCCCCTCGACAACCTTGCATTGAGCCCCCAGTGCGGGTTTGCCTCGGTTGCAACCGGCAATCTCCTGAGCATCGACGACCAGTGGCGCAAGCTCGAACTGGTGGTCTCCACGGCCCGATCAGTCTGGAAGTAGCTACAATCTGACCCATGTCCAGCCGGTTTCGCCTGTTACACGGCGAGGGACTTCTCGCCATTGGCGTTCTGGTTGCGCTGTTCGTGTCCGGCGCCCGTGCCGGCACGGATACGCTGCCGGCTCGGTTGGACGACAGGGATTTCTGGCAGATGGCGCTGAGCTTTTCGGAGCGGCCAGGAACCTTCGGGTCCGACAACCTGTTGTCGAATGAGGAAGCCCTTCAGGACGTCATTCCGGACCTGGTGCGCGCGGTCAAATCGCAGGGCATTTATCTCGGAGTGGGACCGGAGCAGAACTTTACCTATATCGCCGCTCTCAAGCCGAGGATGGCCTTCATCGTGGACATCCGGCGGGGCAACTTCAACACCCATCTCATGTACAAGGCGCTCTTCGAGCTCTCCGGAGATCGCGCCGAGTTCGTGTCCCGGCTCTTTTCCAGAAAGCGTCCGGAGGGGCTCAGCGCCACCTCGACCGTGGGTGAAATCTTCGACGCGTACCTCGACGTTCCGGCCTCCGATGCGCTGTATTCACAAAACATGCGCGCGATTGTGAATCATCTCGTCAAGACACATGGGTTTCAGCTCGGCGCCGACGACATGCTGAGGCTCCAGCACGTCTATCGCGCCTTTTATTCGTACGGGCCGTCCATTCAGTACTCGTCCAGCCAGACCGCTGGCCGCCGGCGCACGAGCGAGCCTTCCTATCGTGACCTCATGCTGGCGACGGATCGCGCCGGGCAAGCTCGCAGTTACCTCGCGTCAGAAGAGACATTCCAGTTCCTGAAAACCTTCGAGTCGCAGAATCTGCTCGTGCCCGTCATCGGCAATTTCGCCGGCGGCAAAGCGATTCGGGCGATCGGCCAGTACCTCAAGACCAACGGCGTTCCGGTGTCGGTTTTCTATGTGTCGAACGTGGAAGAGTATCTTCAGCAAGATGGCCTTTGGCCGGACTTCTGCGCAAACATCACGACCCTGCCGCTCAACGATGCGAGCGTATTCATCCGGTCGGTACGAGGCGGCGACTCCAACCCACTGCCCACGTTCGGGCTTCGCTCGGAGCTGGAATCCATCAGCACCCGACTGAGCACCTGCACGCCAAATTGAGGGCACGAACGGGTGGAGGGATTCAGTTTTCAGTTCTGATAACTGTTTACTGATTGAACGTATCGCAAGCCTCGATTTTGCCGGATTGCAGCCCACGACGGAACCATTCGACCCGCTGCGTCGACGATCCATGCGTGAACCGTTCAGGTGCGACTCTTGCGCCCGACATACGCTGGATCCGATCGTCGCCAATTGCCGCCGCGGCCGCGAGACCCTCTTCCACGTCTCCGTGCTCGAGGATGTTCCGCTGAGCGGTTGAGTTTCCCCAGAGGCCGGCAAAACAGTCGGCCTGAAGTTCCAGTCGTACCGAGAGCTCGTTGGCCAGCTGCGGCCGGGCTTGTTGCATCTGCCGCATGCGACCCTCGATTCCAAGCAGGGTTTGCACGTGGTGACCGATCTCGTGCGTCAGCACGTACGCCTGCGCGAAATCGCCGGGCGCGCCGAACCGCTGCCGCAACTCCTGGTAGAAGCCAAGATCGATGTACACCTTCCGATCGCCAGGACAGTAAAACGGTCCGGTCGCCGCCTCCGCGAATCCGCACGCGGACTCAACCGCGTCGCGAAAGAGCACCAGCTGCGCGCGTTGATACCGACCCTGCAGCAGCCGTTCCCACGTGTCCTGTGCATCGTCCAGCACGAACGAGACGAACTGCACCAGCTCTTCTTCCTGAGGCGATGTCGTGGCAGGCGGCGCCGCCGGTGCCGGGGAAACGCTGTCTTGAACACCGGGATCGGAGAGAAAATTCTGTCCGGTCAACAGGCTCAGCACGACCAATACGAGAATGCCGCCAACGCCAATGGGGGCGGCACGGCGAAATCCACTGGATCCCCGGCGATCCTCGAGATCGGCGCTTCGTCCTCTTGGTGTCCAACGCATGGTGATCGAGTCTATCCCAACGTGCATTTGTGAGAAAGGCTGATAAGTGCGTTCTGACCGCATATGTCGTGGAGCCGACACCCGCCGCTTACAGAAAGCCGTATAGTGTGCGGGTACTAAGACGATGAAAGCTCGACGAATCACGAGTGTCCTAATCGGCTGCACAGTCCGCCTGCCGCTGGTTGCTCGAATCAGAGGTTGACCGATTCTGTATTCTGTCTTCTGTGTTTTAGGAGCTTTCGATGAAGAAACTCTTGTTGGCGGCGAGTGTCGTTGGACTTCTGGCACCTGCTGGCGTGAGCGGTCAGAGCGGTACGCCAAGACCCTGGCACAAACAGCCGTGGGATCCCAGCCGCGTCAAGCCATGCGATCGGGCCTGCCTGGTCGAGATCATCGACAACTACATCACCTCCGTCATCAAGAAGGATCCGGCCAGCGTGCCGACGTCGGAAGAGACGTGGTACACGGAGAATACGGCGCGTCTGGATATCGGCGAAGGCATTCTCTGGCGAGCAAACATCGAACCGACCGGGTTCAAGATCCACGCGGCCGACCCGGTCTTCGGTCAGATTGCGCTTCAAGCCGTTTTCAACATCGAGGGGCGGCCGGCCCTCACCGTGATCAGATTGAAGGTTGAACGCCGTCACATCACGGAAATCGAGCACCTCGTCGATCGCAATGTGGCAAAGGAGGCGATGGAGCTTCTGACGAGCCCGCGCCCAGGCCTCGTAGCCGATATCGCAGCCTCGGAGCGGACACCGCGAGAGACGATGATCTGGGCCGCCAATTCGTATTTCGACGCGCTCACAGGTGACGACGGCAACATCGCCGCATTTGCGGATACGTGTGTGCGCCATGAGAACGGGTACCAGACCGTCAAGAACGACAAGCCAGGGCGTGCGGCCCCATCGCCAGCGTTGCCGAACACGAATACGCCGGTCGGCCGGGCCTTTTCAAAGTTGAGCATGATGACGTGCGCCGAGCAGCTCAGCACCGGCATCTTTTCAGGCATCAAGAAAATCTGGCCGCGGCGCGTGCTCATCATTGACGAGCAGAAGGGACTTGCAGCAGCGTTCCCGCTGTTCATTCACGATGGGACCAGACGGCCAGGCGAGCTCAAGAATCTGCCGGACATGCCGCCGCAGCGCGGCTTGGCCATGATGGTGAACATGGTCACGATGGAAACGTTCAAGATCCGGTCTGGCAAGATCCACGAAGTGGAGGTCTTCCCGTTCATCACGTTCAACTACGGGCTGGGCGACGGCTGGACGCCGGCCGCTGGACGCTAGGGACTTCTCAGTTTTCAAGGCCCAACGCAGAGGTCGCAGGGATCGCTGAGGCACGCTGAGGAATCCTAACGTTAAGGATTTCTCTGCGGGCTCCGCGGCCTCGGCGTTCTCAGCGTTGAAGATTTCACAGGCTGTCAGTTTTCGGTTCTCAGTAAAGCGGCGTATTCGGCGGCAGGCCACACAGAACCCGGCCGTACAATTCGATGCCCGTTTGCGCATGCAGGATGGCATGATTTGCGAGCGCCTGAATGTCGCGCTGGAATCTCTGAATCGGAGTCTGTGTCTGGATTGACGAGGCACCGCTCGCGAGGAAGAGCGTATCGACCGCCTCCCGCACCAGTCCGGTTGCATAAGCTATATGTGCACGGGCCTTGACTCGCGATTCCAGCGACATCGGCCCACTTGAATGACCATCGAGCAGCGCTGCCGCGCGACGCACGTGCGCATCCGCCGATTCAATTTTCAGCGACGCTTCGCCCAACTGCAGATGCGTGACGGGCGCCTCAGACTTGTTGGTGTAGGTGGTGTAGGTGATCCCGCGACCCGGCAGACGCTCGACAAACGTTTCCAGCGCACCGCGCGCGATGCCGAGCGGCGTACCCCCGGCGTTCACGGTGAGCACCGCCGCGGTGGGATAGTTGAAATACGGGCTGCTCGCGTTGTGTCGCGGCGGGTAGCGTGCCTCGATCATGTCGGGAAGCGGAAGGCTGCGGTGCGCTGGGACAAAGACATTTTCGGCAACGATCGTGTTGCTGCCCGTGGCGGCCATCCCACTCGCATGCCAGTCGTCGAGGACCTTCAGTTCGCGACTTTTCACCAGGACACACGTCGGCAACCCGACCCCCTCGCCAAGCACGGCGTTGAGCACCGTCCACCTGGCTCCGTGACAGCCGGTGTTGAACGGCCAACGGCCGTTCACGACGAAACCGCCGCCTTTGGGGACCGCCGTCCCCGTTGGCGAGAACACGCCGCTGATCCGTGGATCGCGGCCCTCGAACACTTCCTCTTGAGCCTCGTCGGGGAACACGCCCACGAGCCATCCCATCGCGCTGAAGATTGTGGCCACCCACGATGTCGAGGGACAACCCCGCCCGATCTCGGAGAGCACATCGCACTGGGTCTGGAAATCGGCTTCGTCGCCGCCGTACCGCTTGGGCGCCATCATCCTGAAGATGCCGGCTTCGCTCAGAGCCTCAAAACTCGCTTCAGGAACCCGTCGGGCGGCCTCGGCTGCAAGGGCGTTCGTCCGCAGCATCGGCACAAGGGCGGCCGCACGCTGAATCAGGCTTTGACTCGGTGATGTCATGCGCGCAGTACAGCGGTTCAAGCGATGAAAATCAAGTGCCGTGAGATTCAGCGGGGGATTCTTGCGGGTGTCGGGAATTCCAAACTCAGGGGACGTTCTACGTTTTCAAACCTGGTTCAGACGTTCTGAATGTCGTTCGACGGTGGTTGTAGCGCGCACGCTTTAGCGTGCGCGCTATCAACCCATTTCTCGACTAGTTGAGCGGCACCCGTACCGTCAGTGGTTCCTGCAAGGTCGCGGTAACCGTGGTGCCAGCTGGGAGTCTCACTTCGTCTCCCCGCGTTGCCATGACCGCACCAGTGCCAGCCCCGGCCCCCACGGCGCCGCCAATTGCAGCACCTTTTCCACCACCAGCAATGGCGCCAATCAAAGCACCAGCGCCGGCCCCAATGCCGACTTTCGTCGCATCCTCTTTCTTCGTGGATGCCGCCTCGCGCGCGATACGGGCCGTCTGAATGTCGTGGGTCTCGTCCCACGCTGTCAATCGCTGAAAGCGAAAGGCCACCGAGGCGCGACCCTTCACGCGACCGGATCGCTCAGCCTCGCTCACCGATCCCACGAGCTCCGCACCTTTGGGTAAGCCTTCTACACCATCAATGAGCACCGGTTTGGCAAGCGCGGCTCGGACGACGTCCTCGACTTTACTGGTGTCGGAAGCCACAGAGCTCGTCAGGGTCAAGCTGAGCCGGGTGCCCGCCGGAATCGTGAGCTCTCTGAATTGTGGCGGTGGCGGCACAGGACGCGGAGCCGGCACCGTCGGTGCGGGAGCTGCCCCGCCCGAGGACCGTAGCTGCGCATTCGCCGGCGCGTTCGGTGGTGCCGCGTTACCCGGGGCGGCCTGAGACTGGTCGCTCCCGGTTACCGTCTGTTGAGATCCGCCGCCCTGCGAACAGGCAGCAAGTACGGCAACCAACGCGACGCATGTCGGAATTTTGAACATTTCGATACCTCCTGAGTCAACGGCTATAGAGGTTCTCGGCGCAACCTTAGTGGCGCTGTACCTTCTTTTCAAGCATGGCCTGTTTCCTCAGATAAATAGAGACGAAGCGCCGGAATCCGTTGCGCCAGTATGGGCACTGAACGACTCTCACAAACCGTCATTCCGACTCGAAAAGGGCCGGCTTTTGTCATGGGCGGCATCGGCCTCTTCGTTAGTGGAAGGACCGTCCTTGAGGACTGGCGATATCAGCGGCAGGCCATCAAGACTCAGGGGGTTACGACGGGCAGGACAGAACTACGGCAGCGGAATGTGAAAATCAATGGCATGCGATAGTGGCGGCTGCACTTTGAGTTTCGGGACTATCCAGGGGCGAGTTCATCGCAAACACGATCGACATGCCGGCCGACGAAGCGGAACAGTGGAAGGTTGGCGACAGCGGCAAGGTGCTGTACGACTCGAAGCAGCCGATTGAAGCGGTCTGGCTTGGCTGTGAGGACTAGGACAACTTGACTTCTTTTGGCCGACTCTTTTCGGGTGTTGTCGACCTTGCACCTTTTCTGGCGTCCCCAAGGCGACAATCAGCTGTTTACTTAGGCGGTGCGTTGGCCGGCGCGTAGTTTGAAGCATTTCTGATCGAAGTCATCTTTACCACCGTATGAGCTGGCGATTAGCGCAATCGACCGAGGCGCCTCAAGGTAGCGATATATAGGGACGGGAGGATCCGGCCCCCAGCGCGGTCGCCGGAGACATTATCGAAGACGCGCGGTTGTCCAGGCGGTTTCTGACCAATCACTGACTTTCCGTAAGACAAACACCGACTTGATCACCTTCGTGATTCCTGTACCATACCCGCCACAAATCCGCGATAAAAACTCACGAAGCTTTTGTTAACTGCATTCTCCGCGTTTGTTCGTACTTCACTGGTACTTCAGTTCGGGAGTGACACCAATGAAGATTAGGAGAAGCACTAGGCGAGTCGTCTCACTGGGAACGCTCTTGGGACTGGCGGCACTTGGTTTGTTGTTCCCTATAAAGGTGCCGGCCCAGTCCAACCACATAATTCGTCCCAGCTCACCTCCGCCAAATGCCCCCGGAGAATTTTCGTATCCTCAGAATGCGTACGATGCGTCGCCTGTTACTGCGAGTGGAGCAGCGAGGTCCGCCCATTGTCACACGGCGTGTATAACGCCGCAGGTGGACACGATGACTTGGTCTGGCTTTCCGGGCGGGTACGTACCCGTCTCGTTGGTCGTCCGTTGGAGCGCGAACGCTCTTTTCTCGGTGGGCAGTTCGTCAGGCAGCGTTGAAGCCAAGGTGAACTCTCCCTTGACGGGGGCAGTTCTTGGCAGACGATTGACTACCTTGTCGATACGGCACCGCCAAATAGCTCGGTCCCGGCTCACAACGTTTCGGTTCCACTGTTATCTACGCAGGACACATCGCTGGTTCAAGTCCGAGCCTCCCTTACTGCGCAGATGACAGCCTGTGTCCCTTCGTGCACCTCAAATACGTCGAATGTCCTAGGCCTAATGTACATCTACGACATTCGAATTGAGGCGAGCGATTGCCTTGTTCCGACTGGTGAAATAACGAACAGTATCGGGTGGTCCTCAGGGGGTATTCATGCGTGGCGTCAGCTATTGACGCCAAGCACAACAAATTTTGTAGGTCGCCGGGTACAGGAAGAGAATCCGGGTAACGGAGGGCCGGACACCTGTTGGTTTTTGGGCTCCGACTTCGGCCAGTCGGTGTCTATCACTGGAGGCCCCCCTGGGGGATGGCCAGTGGGTTCCGCTAACCAATGGGGAGATGACTTCGTTGGATGGGAGGCGGATGCCGTCACATACTATCGCGATGCGGGCCGAGCACCATGTCTGACAAGCTTTTCTCAGCGGATGGTCATAAATTGTGGGACCGGAAGCCGTACCTACACGACCAACATGTTAATGATGGGCTTCGACTATCTCGAGGTTTGGAGTATGCGAGCCGGAGCTTATGCTGAAAGAGTATGGCCTTAGTTGAAGGCGCGCGTACTTAGGAGGATCGATGGGATCCATGCAGAAGCACAAACACGTTGTAACTGCGATATCGCTCGGGATTGGTTGCGTCGGCGGTTTAATTGCTCTTCAGTTGGGCTTCGGATCCGAACAGCTCGTGGGACAACAAGTAGGTCAGAACCTCACTGTTTCAGTGAACGATCCTAGGCCGCTCGCAAAGGCCATTGAGACCATAGAGCAGCAGTATGGCTGGGTCATCACCTACGAAGATCCCCTCTACGAATATGCTGCGGAAATAGAAGATGTGGCAGCGCTTGTTCGCAAGGACGGCGACTTGTCTAAGAAAGTCTTGATTCCCAGAGGAGGGGCATTCTTCTTTAGCTACGCGGTAACTGGAGAGCCGGCCGATCCGGTCGGTCTTCTCCGCGAGCTACTGGCTAGCTATGAGTCAACTGGCCACCCCGGTCGGTTTAGCTTTGGTCAAACCGGCAACGTCTTTCATGTGTTCCCTGCCGCTAGGAAGAACAAGAACGGGGAGCAGATCGAGCAAGATTCAGTCCTTGAAACCCGTATTTCATTGCCGGCAGCCGAGCGGACAGCCGAGGGGATGGTTCGTGCCGTTCTCCAATCGGTCTCTCAAGCCACCGGGATAAATTCGGTTCTTGGCATATCCCCTATAAATCTACTTCGAGGCGTGAGAACTAGCGAAGGTGTAGTAAACGAGGCAGCGCGGGATGTGCTGGTTCGTACTCTCGAAGCCACGCAGCGACAGACTTCTTGGCAATTGTTCTATGGGCCAGGTTCAAAGATGTACGTTTTCAATGTGCACTTAGTGGCCGGGCCAGCTCCGACTGGGCAATAGCCGGCCGACCTCACTTCAGCACGACAACCTGATATCCCGTCGACACGCGCGTGTAATACGTCTGGCCACACTGCGAGTACGCCGCGCCTCCGACGTTCACATTGCTGCAACCCGCGGGGAGCGTCGTGATGATCGCGCCAGCGGGAGGGGCGACGACCTGGTACGTCACCTCCCCACTCGTCATCACGCGCGTGTAATACGCGTTGTCGTGATAGTAGTAGGTTGATCCGGACACCACGACGGGCGCTGCGGCGGCCGGCGGTTTCGCGAGCATCGTGCCGATCGCGATGCCGGTGCCAACCGCCGCCACGGCCTTCCAGGCATCGTAGCTCTCGTAGCGGTCGCCGACCACGACGTTGCCGTAGCGACCCACGGCTGCGGCCCCTTCTTCGCCGACGACGACCGCGCCGCGTCGGCCGACCGCCGCCCCATCGACGTCGATGTCCTCGCCGGTCACGACGTTGCCTCGTCGTCCGACCGCCGCGTAGCCCTCGTCGCCGCTGACAACCGCGCCACGGCGGCCGGCCGCAGCGTAGCCATCTTCACCCTTGACGGCAGCACCCCGCGGGCCGGCGGCCGCGGCGCGGTCATCGCCATCGGACACGGCACCACGGCGGCCAGCGCGCACTTGCGCAGACATATGTGCGAGACCCGCGATCGTGACAAAACCTGCCACCGTGAGACAGATGACTCTTCGCCCCGTGTTTTGTTGCCTCATGACTCGAGGACTCCTTCTGGAACTCTTTCAAGGTCCAACTTCGACCGGCTCGCTACTTCTTGGTGTCCGGCGCGGTGGGCTGCGCAGGCGGCGCAGCTTTCTTGATCGCCGCGGCCCGCTGTATTACCGCGATGCCCTCGTAGTCCGCCGCTAGCTTCGGGACGAACGTGGCATCGGTGATCTGCGGCGCGAGATTCCATTCGGTAAACGTCAGATCGACCATCGGCTGCCCAGTGCGCCCTTTCTGCACGACCTTCAGACGCCTTGGCAGCGGCTCGCCCTCAGTTGGCAGCCAGACTTCCCAGTCCACGCCCTTGTCTTGAAACGCCAGATGGTAGCAGGGCGTGTCACCCACATTTTCGCGGCCCACGTAGCCGCCGGTGGTCGTGTCGGAGAGCAGCGCCTTTGCCGCGGAGCCATAAAACAAGTCGCCCATCGGCAGGGCCATGTCGTACCGCTCGGCAAGCACGTCGAGCGTACGGTCGATGGTCTCGGGCATCGGGGCCTGCGCGAAGACCTTCTCCGGATGCGAGGCGATGGTCAAGTTCTTACCGTTGTACCAGGTCTCGAGCTCTCGGCCGCCCGTCATCCTGACATAAAAGCGATCCGGGCGCCGGACGGTGTACACACCGGTCTGCGACACCTGCCGCTTCGCACCGGATGCACGTACGATGTCTCGTACTTCAGTGGTTGTCACGCTCACCTGCGGAGCGGCTGCCAGGCGCGTGCTCATCTCTTGCACCAGCTCCCGGCCTCGTGCGAGACGTTCCGCGTCTGTCCTCGGCTCTCGAGGACCGCACGCAACGAGAGCCATCATTGCTAATCCCGCGACGGCTGCTGGAGACCGCATGGCCGCCACCTCCTCACCGTGATGAATTCGTCCACGAGCTGCCCCGAGTAGACATCGCCCTGTAAAGCAAGTCGCGCGCCGGAGCGAGGAGCTCGTGCCAGTGCAACTTTGTGAAAGAGGTCCACGGCATGTCGTGAGTTGCTCACCGCACAACCGTACCGCTCGCGACGTCGCCAGGGGAGACGTTTGGACTGCTAGTTCAAGACCTCTGCCCGGCGCTCGGTCGCCGGCGCCGGCTCGGCCATCCGCTCGAGCGCAAGATTGCGAACCCCGCGCAGATCGACCTTCCCCGTGCCCAGCGTAGGGATCGAATCGATCTGGTGGAGATCTTCGCGCTTGGGTAACCAGAGCCGCGGAAGGTCCGTCTGGCTCAGCCGGTCCCACAAATCCTCGGGACGAAGGCCCGCGTCCGTATAAAACGCCACGAGGCGTTCTCCCCTCGATAGGTCGGGCACCGACGTCACGATCGACGTGGTGTTGTCAGCCAGAAGTGCATTGATCGAGTCTTCAATCTTCATGTGCGGCACCATCTCGCCGCCAATCTTGCTGAATCGCGACAGCCGATCTGTAATGTGAAGAAACCCGTCCTCGTCCATGATGGCAAGGTCCCCCGTCACGTACCAGCCGTCTCGCATGACCTCCCGCGTCTTGTCCGGCTGTCCGAGGTAGCCGAGCATCAGGTTCGGGCCTTTCATCAAGAGGAGTCCCTGCGTACCGAACAACGGGCCCTCACCGGTCTCGGGATCCACGACCCTGGTCACAACTCCAGGCAACGGATGCCCCACCGACCCGCGCTTGGTTCCAATCTGACGCACGTGCCCATCTTCAATGTCCGGGATGTTCACCGAAACGACGGGGGCCATCTCCGTGCATCCGTACCCTTCGAGCAGCTCGACGCCATATTTCGCCTTGAATGCGATCGCGAGCGGTTCCCGAAGCTTCTCGGCGCCCACGACCGCCAGACGCAAGCTCGCGAACTGCTCCGGCGTGCATCGCCGCAGGTAAGCGTTATAGAAGGTGGGTGTGCTGATCAACATCGTGGCTTTGTGTTCGTGAACGAGCTCACCAATGGCCTTCGCGTCCATGGGGTTCGGGTGATAGACCACCGGGAACCCACCAATCAGTGGGAACCAGAACGTGCCCGTGAACCCGAACGAGTGGAACATCGGCAGCACGCCGAGCAGACATTCATCCGAAGACACCCAGAACAGCTGTTCGAGCGCTTCGATGTTCGCGCTGATGTTGCGATGAGAGAGCATGACCCCCTTGGGAATGCCCGTACTGCCGCTCGAAAAGATCACTGTGGCCAGAGCGTTGAGGGACCGCTCGTCTGAGCCACAGAACGACTCGAGCCACTTGACTGGCGCAAATCGGGCCGCCAGCCAGGCGGCTCCACGCGATCCGGCGGTGGTGCTCTTGAGGACATCCTCGAGGTACACGAGACCCGGCAGCTCACCGACAGGCACCTTGGCGAGAAACGCCCGGGACGTGATGATCGTACGGATCTCGCACTGTTCGATGGCCAGCTTCATGGCCTCGGGCCCGGCCGTGAAGTTCAGGTTCACCGGTACTCGACCCGCAAGCGTGGCGCCGAGATTGACGAGTGCCGCGCCGACCGACGCCGGCAGCAGGACGCCTACCATTGCCTCGCCGTCGTGGTGCCGTCGGATCCACCTGGCCAGCAGCACACCTGCCGTCAGGGTTCGCCCGCGCGTCAGCCGGCGGCCCGGTACTGTCGCTCATGCAAGGTGATCCCCAGCGGCGCCTGGCATTGCGCGCAAACTGTGCGTGAAGCAGTCGAGACGTTCCCGCCCTTTCGAAACGGGTCTCAATGGTCCGACTGCTCAGCTCCATCAGCGCGAGTCGAGCGGCCGCGGCACCAACGTCGGTAGCGAGCGGCGCGCCGAACGCAACGGTGACGGGATAAGGCACACGCTCCGGCCACTTCCAGAAAAAGCGCCCGCGCTTGAAACTGAATACGCTGCCCCAGAGCCGATCGAGGCACACAGGAATCACCGGCACGTCCAGACCGGCGACGATGCGCTCGTACCCGCGCTTGAAGGGCAGCAGATTTCCCGTCCGGCTGATGCCGCCTTCAGCAAAGATGCACACCACATGGCCAGCCTGAAGCTCGGCTCGTGCGCGCGCAATCGATTCCACGACGTCCCGTCGGTTGCCCTCCGACACCGGGATGACCTTCATGAGCCGAAACAGCCACCGGGTTCCTGGCGTCTCGCAATACGGCTTGTACACCATGAAGCGGATGAACCGCTGGACGCAGGCGCCCACCAGAAAGCCGTCGACATGTGACAGGTGATTGCAGACGAGCAAGGCAGGTCCTCGCGACGGCACATGCTCCTGACCGACAATCCGAATCTTGTAAATCGAATGGGTCAGCAACCACAGGCTGAAACGAATCAGGAACTCCGGAACGATGCTCAGGACGAGGGCACTGGATGCCAGCGTGAGCAGCCCGAAAAGGAAGATGATGCGATCGGCCGGGAGTGCAAGGACATCGTTGAACATCCATAACACCATCGATGCGCCCAGGATGGCCACGACGTTCAGAAAATTGTTGGTGGCCATCAGCCGACCTTTTTCGCGCTCGCCGCTGCGCTGCTGGAGCAGCGCGTTCAGCGGCACCGCAAAGAGGCCTCCGAAGAAGCCCACGAACGCCAGGCTGGTCGCCGCCGCGGCAAATGAATCCGTGCAACGTGAGAGCACGATCGCCGACAACCCCATGCCAATCGATCCGATTGGGACAAGTCCGAGCTCCACCTTGTCGCCCGACAGCCGACCCGCAACGAGGCTTCCGAGACCGATCCCCACTGCGGCAAACGCCGTGAGCACTCCAACCCAGCGATCGTCGAGCACCATCACCTGCGTGCCAAACAGCACCATCACGAGCTGCAGGAGGGCGCCAAGAAACCAGAAGTACGAAATGCCCAGGACGGTGAGCCACAAAATACGATCGCCGCGCAGCCGCTTCAGGCCTTCTGCAATTTCGTACCAGGGGTTGGCCCGGATTGCCGTACCGGGCTGCGCGGCTGGAACATCCGGAATACCGAGGCTGCAAACCGTCCCGACGATCGCCACCACCACGACCGCCACCCCAACAACCCACAGCTGCTCGTGCCACACATCGAATGCAAAACTCCCCAGCGCCGCGCCGGCCACAATCGCCACGAACGTGCTCATCTCGAGAACGCCGTTGGCGCGCGACAGGTCGCGTTCGGGAAGGATCTCCGGGAGAATGCCGTACTTCGCAGGGCTGAAGAACGTCGCCTGAAGGGAAAGCAGGAACAGCACCACGAGCGTGATTTCGAGCCGCCCGGCCGTGAACGCGAGCAGCCCCAATCCAGCCGCCCCGATTTCGAGCGCCTTTGTCACCACGAGCACGGTGCGCTTGCTATAGGTATCCGCGAGTTGTCCGGCGTAGCCCGAAAACAGCAGGAACGGCAGGATGAAGACGGCTCCCACCAGCGAAAGCTCCCGGCCGGCATTGCCGCCGGCTGCGGCGCGGACCGCCAGCATCGACACAATCATCTTGAACAGGTTGTCGTTGAACGCGCCCAGGAACTGCGTCCAGAGGAAGGGCACAATCCCTGGCTGCCTGAGTGTTTCGCGGTATGTGCTGGTCATGCGCACCCCTTTTGGTTGTATCGGCGGAGCCGCCGCTGCCGTCAAAACCACGATACGGCCCGCACGGGCGCGATGTCCTGAGGGGACGCTGAGAACGCTTGACGAATCTCTGAGAAACGATGAGGAGGGTTTTATTCCGCTCTTTCCGCCAGCCGGCGAAGGGTACCCGCAAAGCCTTGGTGGGTCACGAGTTGGCTGAGGAACGGTTCGACTGGGAGCGTCCAGCCGGCAAATCCGGATGGCGCATCCGCCAGCAGCCGATCGAGCGTCTGGACGGCGGCGTCCGCTGAGCCGTCTGCAGCCAGAACCTTGGCTCGAAGCACCGCGGCCTCCATCGGCCGACTCCGCGTCAAGGTCGAAACCGCCTCGTCGACACATTTTCGCGCCGCACGCGCGGCCCGCTCATCCTCGAGGTGGAACGATGCGTGCGCCAGACCCAGGTGAGAAGGTCCGTGATCAGGATAGAGCGCAAGCGCACGTCGAAACGCTTCGCGCGCCTCATCAAACCGTCCGGCGGCCACCAACGACACGCCACGCCCGTGGTGCGCGTTCATGGCGAACTCCCGGCCGTAGAGACGACGTGGTTCTGCGACGAGCAGCTCGCGATCGAACTCCGCCAACGCTTCTGTCACATCGTTCTGCGCGAGCCGAGTCAATCCAAGGAGCCAGTGGAGCCCCAGCGCGGGGAAGCGCTCAGCCCGTCCACCCTGCTGGACCTGCACCGCTGCACCACGGCGCAACACGGTTTCTGCCTGCACGAGATGCCCTCGCGCCACGTGCACCATGGCGATTTGAAAGTGGGCAAACGCAAATTCCGGATAGAGCGCCAGCATGCGGTCGGCAGCGTGAAGTCGCGCGTCTCCCCAGGACGCATGTCCCAACCTGAACAGATGCCGCCAGTTCGACGGTTCGAGCGCCACCGCGCGTTGAGCGGCCGCAACGGCTTCGGAGGTCTTCCAGTCGCTCACGAGCGCAAGCGCGAGGGTGGCATGCGCTTCAGCCAGCCCCTCGTCGAGCTCGACGGCGTGGCGGGCATGCGCAATCGCCCGTTCGAGCAGCTGGCGCGCCGGCACGTTGTCAGACCGTGTCGTTTCGTACTGGGCGAACTCGGCGCTGGCGAGCCCCGTGTAGGCAGGGGCATAGCGACCATCGAGAGAGACCGCCCGCTCGAAGTCGTCAATTGCCTTCTCCATCTCGTCAAGATCCAGGCTTTCGAGGCGCAGTGAGCCTTCGGTAAACGCGCGATATGCGTCGAGGCTGGGCGTTTCTCGCACACCGACCGTCGAGTGTCGCCGCGTTCCGACCGCGATGCCCAGATCCCTGGCAAACCGCATCACAACTTCGTCCTGAAGATCGAAGATTCCCTCGGTCGGCCCGTCCACCTTGGCATCTGCCAAGGCTTCGCCGCCGTCCGCATCGACGACTCGTGCGTTGATGCGGATCCGATCGGTACTCGCCTGGAAGCTGCCGACCACCACGAGCGCCGTACCAAGCTCGGCAGCAACGGCTTTGAGCGATCCGTCTGTTTTCTTCGCCGCTTCGATGACCCGCCACCGGTCAACGACGCGAAACGCTCCCAGCGCGCGCAGATCGCCGGTCACCGTTTCCGCAATACCAGCCGAAAGCCACGCATAGGTTGAGTTTCCGCTGACATTGACGAAGTCCATGACGGCAATCGTGTTTTTCGCGTGACGCGGATCAGCCGCGGGAGCGGCTACACCAGCGGCCTCGCTGGTTCGTTCGCGAAGCGGTTCGACGGGTGCAATGAACCGGTACCCGCGACGGGCTACCGTCTTGATGTATGTCGGCGCGCTCGCATCGTCTCCAAGGGCCTGGCGCAGCTCGGACACAGCCTGCGCGAGCGCGTTGTCGGTGACATTCGCGCCTGGCCAGAGCGCGTCCAGCAGCGCTTCCTTGGTGACGAGTGTGCCCCGGTGATCGACCAGATGGAGAAGGAGATCGATGAGCTTGGGGGTCAGATCGACCACATGCTCCCCGCGCAGCACACGGTAGCCACCGCGATCGAGGACGAAGGGACCGAACCGTAACGATGCGTCTGGCATCACCGCAACGATTGTAATTGCAGGAGGCAGGTCCCTCGTTCAATCCTTTCTGCAATCCTGCAATTCTGCAATTCTGCAATTTCCCGGATCCGCTTGTACTCCCTCAACAACGGTGGTACCCTGCCGCCGTTCCTCCACATTGTCCCTTCTGATGATCGGCAAACCGCGAATCAGACACCTAATCTGGGCGTCTTCGCGGTGCTCACGAGTTTTCAGAAAAACTTCACGGTTTGCTCAGGACTCTCGAGGTGCACGGTTGCTATCGTGACAATCGGTCATGCACCAGGAGCGCGACATGGACGTTCAGCGGTTGGCACCGCACCCATCGAAGCTGCAGCACCTGCGAGCCACGAATGCAGCCGGGTGGATTTGCCTGAGCGCGACGATGGCAGTCACGCTCGCCGGGCTTTGGCTTTCGCTCAAGCCTCTTTCCGTGTGGTGGCTCATCGGCCAGCTCCTGCTGGCGGCCTCGCTGGTCCAGTGGTTCATCGTGCTGCACGAATGCGGCCACAACACGTTGTTCAGCGCACCACGATTGAACGCGTCAGCCGGACACGTCGCAGGCTTTTTCGCATTCATTCCATTTGAAGCGTGGAGGCGGGTCCACAACCGGCACCACAAGTGGACCGGCTGGCAGGATATCGATCCGACAACGGCTCGTTTGTCGGTCGCGCCCACCGGGCGGCTGTCTCGCGCGCTGGTCAACGTGTGCTGGAAGTACTGGATTCCGCTGTTCTCAATCCTGTACCGGCTCAACAACTTCTGGAACATTTCCAGGCTTCTCAGACTGTTCCGCACGAGAGCCCTGCGTCGGCGTTTGACAGTCAACACGGTCGTGCTGGGGGTCCTTTACCTGGCTCTGGTCGCGCTGCTGGGCCCCGCTCTATTCCTCCGCGTTCTCGGGGGCGCCATCGTTCTTGCGCTGATAGCCGAAGACTTGCTCCTCATCAGCCAGCATACGCACGTCCCGATGGGACTCAGCCAAGGCCAGGATGTCATCCCGCACGCGGCCATCGATCAGGAGCAGTTCACGCGGTCGCTGCGTTTTCCAGCATGGCTCTCCCGACTGCTGCTGCACTTCGACGCGCATGAACTGCATCACATGTATCCGTTCGTGCCTGGTTACCGCCTCGCCGAAATTCCGTACTCGCCTGCCAATGAGGTGAGCTGCTGGCGGTGGATACCTGCGGCCCGCGGCGTGCCCGGTGAGGTCCTGTTGTTTCAAAACCGCCATCAATCCGGGTACGACGTATGACTCCCATCGATTTGAATCCATTTGCGTGCGCCGCGTTTCTGATAGCCGCGTTCACATTGGCCGGAGCGTGCCACACGGCATGGCTGGCAACGCCGGGGTCTCGGAGGTTTGCGGTGCCGCTTGATGGCGGTCGAACACTCGGTGGCCATCGACTTCTCGGCGACAACAAGACGATCCGCGGTTTCATCGTGATGGTGCCGGCCACAAGCCTTGCCTTCGCGCTCCTCGCACTGCTGATGACGCCTTCCCCGACCGGACTGAAAGGGTTGTGGCACCTGACACCGGGTCAGTACGCCCTTCTAGGAGCATGGGGCGCACTGGGTTTCATGATGGGCGAACTCCCCAACTCGTTCTTCAAGAGACGGCTGGGAATCCCACCTGGCGCTGCTGCTGAAGGCCGTGTCTCGGCGCCGCTCTTTTTCGTCGTCGATCGGATCGATTCGATCGTCGGACTGATGCTGGCGCTGACGGTCGCGGTGCCGGTGCCTTGGGGGACGTGGTTGTGTGTGGTCCTCGTCGGACCGGCGCTTCATGGGCTTTTCAGCGTGGCGCTGTTTCGACTGGGTGTGAAAGCGAGGCGGGCATGATGCACGAACCGACCGCCTGGCGAACGCCCTCGAATCTCGTGTGCCGTCTCGCCGATGGAACAGATGAGCGACTCGTTGGAGGGAAGGCCCGCAATCTGGCAAGGCTCGTTGCGCTCGGGATTCGAGTACCGGATGGTGTCGTGCTCACGAGCGCGGCCTTCAATCGGTTTCTGGATTCCAACGCCATGCGAGACCGCATCGATGCGTGGTGTCGTCAGATTGATGTCAATCGTCCGGAGTCGTTGCAATCCTGCTCTGAAAAAATCGCTGGGCTCATCACCAACAGCGTCATGCCGCGCGAGATCCAAGGGCTGATTCGGGAATTTTTAACGCGTTGGCCGCCTGGCACGCTGCTCGTCGGTCGCAGTTCAGCCGTTGGTGAGGATGGTTCGTCTGCTTCGTTTGCGGGTCAGCTGGACTCGGTCCTCGGCCTTGCCGCGGGAACGGACATCGAGCGCGGCATAAAAACGTGCTGGGCTTCGTACTGGTCTGCTCGGGCTCTCTTCTATCGAACCGCGCGCGGTGCCAATCTCGACAGCATGGGTGTCATCGTCCAGAAGCAAGTAGACGCGCGCGTGTCGGGGGTCCTCTTCACGCGCGCACCATCAGGAGACCCGGCAACAGGTTCCAGTGATTTGATGATCGAGTACTGTGCCGGCCTCGGCGATGCGTTGGTGTCGGGGCATCTCGAGCCGGGAAGGCTGCTGGTGTCCCGATCGGATCTGTCCGTCCGTCGCGCGGCCACCCTTCCTGACGTGGAAGCCGAAGCTGGGGTCGAGCCGTTCCTGACACCCCGTCGTATTCTCGATCTCAGCCGGCTGGCGCTTCGGCTCGAGAACGATTTGGGCGGCCCGCAGGACATCGAATGGTCGATCGACGGAGATGGCAAGCTCTGGATCCTGCAGGCCAGGCCCATTACGGTCGCGGCCCGGCACCAGCCAACGTCCTCACGTCGGACGGTTGTCTGGTCGAACGCCAACGTCAACGAGAATTTTCCACAGCCGATTTCCCCACTGCTCTACTCGATTGCTTCAGCCGGGTACTACCACTACTTCCGCAACCTCGGGCTGGCCTTCGGCGTGGCGCGCTGGAGACTCGCGGCGATGGAGCAACCCCTGCGCGGAATCATCGGGGTTCATGGCGGTCGGATGTACTACAACCTCACCAACATCCATGCCGTCCTGCGGATGGCACCGTTTGGTGAGCGACTGGCTGCCGCGTTCAACCAGTTTGTCGGAGCCGCCGAGATCACCGAACCGTCAAGAGAGGCTGTCGGTTGGAAAACCCACCGCAGCCGGTTGGGCACCGTCGTCGAGAGCCTGCGCATGGTCGCATGCACGGCGTGGCAGTATCTGGGACTTCGTCATCGTCTTGAAACGTTCGAGAGAACCGCAGACACGTTTGCCGCGCGCACCCATCCCGATCGCCTTCGCGATTTGACGTTCCCGGAGCTCGTCGACGAGCTCCGTGCGTTTCTCACGATCCGGAACCATCGGTGGAAGAACGCGTCTCTCGCTGACGCTGCGTCAATGGTGTGCTACGCAGTGCTGCAATCCACTCTGAGGTCGACCGGCTGCAGCCCGACGCTGCACAATCGGTTGCTGCGCGCTCTTCCCGGTGTGCCGTCGAGCATCCCGCCGGTTCGGCTTTGGGAGTTGTCGAGAATCATTCGAGCCGATGAACGGCTGCGAACGCTCTTTACCACAGGCAGCACGCCCGCTGTTCTTCAGGCGATCCGGAACGACGCTCGCTTTGTCACATTCCGCGGCCTGTTCGAACAATTCCTCGAAGAGTGGGGTTTCAGATCGTCGGCCGAACTGATGCTGACAGTTCCGAGTTTGCAGGAAGACCCGCTCCCCGTCATTGAACTCTTGAAGCAATACGCCGCTACCGGGGGGGACCTCCGCCCGAAGCCATCGCACGTCAGGCAGCCGAGCGACGGGCAGAGACTTCGCGCGTGCTCCGGACACTTCTGCGCCGCTCGCCAGCAAGGGCCGCGACCGTCTGGCTGCTCATCCGTTGGACCCAGCGCGCGATTGCGTATCGCGAGCGAGCCAGGCTGAAGCAGGCGTTGCTCTACACGCGCTGCCGTCGCATCGCGCTGGCACTTGGTGACCGCGCGGTTGAGGCCGGCATGCTTCGCGGGCGAGACGACATCTTCATGTTGAGTTGTCAGGAGATCGACGAGCTGGGAAACGGTCGCGCGATGTTTCCGTACCGCGTTCATGAAATGGTGGACCTTCGACTTCGAGAGCATGCGCTGCTCGCCGCAATGCACCCGCCCGATACGGTTCGCCTTCGGGAAAGCGAGTACCTCCCATCGAAGGATGTTGCGGAGGAGGCTCCGGCTGAAGACATCTTCCACGATGACCCCAACACCGCAACGTTGCAAGGCATCGGTGCCTGTGGTGGGCGCACGGCAGCGCGCGCCGCAGTCCTGACCGACGTGCGCGACGCTCGCCGGCTCGAGCGGGGAGATGTGCTGGTGACGCGGCAGACCGATCCGGGGTGGGCACCGGTCTTCTGCCTGATCTCGGGACTGGTCATTGAACGGGGCGGCATGCTCTCGCACGGCGCCATTATCGCCAGGGAATTCGGTCTGCCCTGCGTCGTGGGCGTGAAGAACGCAACCCAGCGCATTCCCCACGCCAGCCACGTCACCGTCGATGGGGACCTGGGCATCTGCACTGTCGACTCGCAGTTGCAACCGGAAACCACCGGGCTGGTGAGTCGCGGGGGCGCCCGTGATTAACCTCTTCGTCGCTTACCTTCGTGAACGGTTCAAGCTCAGGGTCTTTGGCGCTGCGGCTGTGGTGCTTGGCGCAGCCGCCCTGTGGGCAACGTCAGCAAGCCCGGCACTGGCCTCTGTCCTCGTGGCCGTAGGTCTGGCCGTCGTACTGCTGCTCCAGTTTCGACTGTGGGACGACCTGGAGGATCTCGAGCGGGACCGTGTCGTTCATCCCCATCGGGTACTGGTTCGTTCCGATTCAGGTCCGTTCCGCTTCGCCTGCGTGGCGTCAGGGGCAACGAACATCGTGTTCGTTGGCGTCGTTGAACCCGCAGCGGCGGTTGGCCTCGTAGGTCTTGACCTGTTCTTCTGGCTCGCCTACCGGACGTTGCGTCGGCGCCTTTCCGACCGTGTCTGGCGCTTCCAGGTTCTGTTGATCAAGTACCCGGTCTTTGTTGGTTTGCTGGCGGCCGCTCTCGGCTCGCCGATGTCGTGGCGAGTGCTCGCGGCGAGTGGTGCCATCTACGTGTGCGCGTGCGCGTATGAAACGCTGCACGATCGCCAACTGCCTTTGGGAGCCATCTCATGAGATCAGCGGCGCTTCGTCAGGGTCTCGCAGAGTCTGCTGGCAGCACGGTCGCGCACTCACGTTTCGAGGCTGTCGGCTGCCTTCTTTGCCGGGCGCATGACGCGTTCCCGTTCATCACGGCCGAAGACGATCTCACGGGCCGGCCTGGTCGGTTCGCCTTCGTACGCTGCAACCGCTGCGGCCTCATCTACCAAACGCCGCGACTGACCGTCGAGCACATCAAACCTTTCTACGACGATGAGTATCTGGCACACCGGAGGAGGACCGATTGGGGGCTGCTCTCGCCGCTCTTTGCTGCCGCGATGAGTTCGCTCGATCGCGAAAAGCTGCGAATTGCCAAACGGTACGTGCGGCTCGATCAGACCTCAGCCGTGCTGGACGTCGGGTGCGGTGCCGGCACGTTCCTGGAACGAGTGCGCACGACGTGTGGCGCTCATGTTGCCGGCGTCGATTTTGTCGATCTCTCGAAGCAGCCGGCGCTGCAGCACACCGAGTTTCACTGCGGCCTGTTCTACGAGCAGGCGCTCGGCCGTTCGCGCTTCGATCTGATTACCATGTGGCACTTCCTCGAGCACGACTACGACCCGCTCAGGTCGCTCTCACACGCGCGCGAAGCCCTCAGGCCTGATGGCCGTCTCATCATCGAGGTACCCCGGCTCGACAGCGTGACGTTCCGAATTTTTGGGGATCGTTGGCCGGGCCTGCAGGCGCCGCAGCACACAGCACTCTACGACCGCAAGATGCTGCTCAGGACGATCGGCCGCTGCTGGATTCGACGTCGTGGACTATCTCCCCTACGGAGCCTTTCCACCTTACTTCTATCTGTTCTGTGGAGTCGCCTTCAAGCTGCTGAAAGGGCGCGGGCTGAACTTTCGGGCGGCAATCTATCCCTATTTCGCCGGGCAACTTGTACTGCTTCCGGTGCTCCCTCTACTCAAGCGACTGAACCTGGCCATGCAGACCGTCGTCTGCAGGAGGACGCAATGAAGCCGGGCAGCAAGACACGCGTCGCGATCCTGTCGATTCTCAGCGTTGGGGCGATCTCCGTTGGTGCGCTCGCGCTCGTTCCCATAGCCGCCATCACGCTCTTTCGCATGCGGCGAGTCTATGCGGCAGTGGCAACCCGGCTCGCTCGTCTCGTGCTTCGCCTCTGGGGCATCCGCATGATCGTGCACCAGGAGGGACCGTTTCCGCGCAAGCAGACCGTGTACGTCTCAAACCACACATCCACGCTCGATCTGTTCATTCTGGTGGCGCTGGGACTTCCAAACACGCGGTTCTTCCTGAGCGGCTTTCTCAGAAAGCACGTGCCGCTCGGAATCATCGCGTATTTGATGGGCACCTTTTTCACCGTGCCCCAGCACAGACCCGCCGAACGAACTCGAATCTTCCAGCGCGCCGACCGCATTCTGCGTCGGACTCGAGAGTCGGTGTATCTCAGCCCGGAAGGCGGTCGAATCACGACCGGCGAGATCGGACACTTCAACAAGGGGGCGTTTCATCTGGCGACCAGCCTGAAGGTGCCCATCGTACCGATGTATTTCCACATTCCGTCCGCGGTCGATCCCGGCATGGGCTTCGACGCGGGGACAGGTTCGGTGCATGTCTACGTGAAACCGGCAATCAGCACCGACCACTGGCAGCTGGAAGAGCTCGAACAGAACAAGGAATCCGTCCGCGATCTCTTCGTCGAGTGGCACCAGGAAATCCGAGGGATAAATCATGGAGAACCGTCGCACCGATCAGTCGTTCTGCCCGCCGCCCTCGAAGCGCGCTGAAGGTCCGCGTCGAAGGCAAGACGTTTTTGCGGGTGTCTCGCTCGTCGAGCTGCTCCGGTTTCGAGCGGCCGTCCAACCGCTCGCGATGGCGTACACATTCCTGCGTGAAGGGGAGCAGGAGAGCGATTGCCTCACGTACGAAGTGCTGGACCGGCGCAGCCGGGCGATCGCCTCCGAGCTGCAAAGTCAATGTCGGCCCGGCGATCGCGCGCTTCTGCTCTATCAGCCCGGACTCGAATTCATTTCAGCCTTTTTTGGATGTCTATACGCAGGCGTCGTGGCCGTTCCCGCCTATCCTCCAAGCCTCACCCGATCGGATCGCGCACTTCCTCGCCTTCGAGCCATCGTCGCCGACGCCGACCCGGCCGTCATTCTGTCCACCGAGGAGCTTGGCGCCAATCTCGCTCGTGCCGCCGCAGACAGCCGGGATCTCGGGTCATCGCCGACGACGGGGGCGATTGACGGGATGGTCGGCCGCAACTGTATGGCAACCGACACTGTTGCTGACGACAACGCCGCACTGTGGCGCGATCCGGGCGCTGGCTCTGACACGCTGGCGTTTCTGCAGTACACGTCCGGCTCCACAGCGACACCAAAAGGCGTGATGATCACGCACGGAAATCTCCTCCACAACCTGACGTACGCGTTTCATCTGGGCGACGGTGACTCGTCGAGCGCATCGGTTTCGTGGCTGCCCGTCATTCACGACATGGGACTCATCGAAGGTGTGCTGCAGCCCGCCTTCAGTGGGTGCCCCGCGTACCTGATGTCACCAGCCGCGTTTCTGCAACGTCCCATCCGCTGGCTCAACGCCATCGCACGATACGCGGCAACGCGGAGCGGCGGACCAAATTTCGCGTACGACCTCTGCGTACGCCGGATTGGTCCCCACGACCGGGCAGCTCTCGACCTGTCGACGTGGCGGTCGGCCTACTGCGGTGCAGAACCGATCCGTCAGGATACGTTCCGCGCATTTACGAGCGCGTTTGCTGTCGCTCGATTCAATCCCTCTTCAGTTCGTCCTTGCTATGGCCTGGCTGAAGCGACGCTGCTCGTGACCGCTGGCCGATGGATGGACGCAGAATCCGACCAGACGCGGGTCGGGTGTGGAGGGGCGCAATTCGATACGCGGGTGCTGGTTGTAGAGCCGGAACACGGTCGTCCGTGCGGTCCCGGAACTGTCGGAGAAATCTGGGTGTCCGGCCCCGGCGTCGCACGCGGTTACTGGAATCGGCCAGAGGAAACGGCGCGCACGTTCCGTGCGCGGACCGACCGAGGAGAAGGCCCTTTTTTGAGGACCGGAGATCTTGGGTACCTGCACAGCGGAGAGTTGTACGTGACCGGCCGGTTGAAGGACGTGCTGATCGTGCGCGGCATGAAACATTATCCGCAGGACCTCGAGCAGACGGCCGAGCAGCATCCGGTCATCAGGCCCGGCTGCACAGCCGCGTTTGCCACCGAAAACGGGCCGCTTGGTGACCGCATCGCTATCGTGGCCGAGGCCGACATCCGTCAGCTCAAGCCACCCGATACCGCAGAGAGCACGATTCTGGCAATTCGGCGAAGCGTGGCCGAGCTCCATGGTGTGCTGCTCGACGCCGTGATGCTCGTCGCACCTGGCTCGATACCCAAGACGACGAGCGGAAAGCTTCAACGCTTTGCGTGCCGGGACGCCTATCTGTCTGACAGCCTGCTCGCGCTGGCAATCTGGCGCGAGCCCACGCGCGAAGGGGAGCGCTGCGCGTGATCCCAACTGCCGGTCATCTCGTCGGCCCTCCTGCGCGCGCCCGTATCGCCAGCGTCGTTGGAGCGTTCTTGAGGATCGACGCTGACGCGATCGATCCTCAGATGCCGTTCGCGCTGTACGGGCTGGATTCAGTGGGGTCGGTGGAGCTCGTCGCAGCGCTCGAGAGCGAACTCGGACGTGAGCTGCCGGAATGGTTACTGCTCGAGCACCCGGATCTGGAATCGCTCTCCCGGGCGTTGGAAAACGTCCCGGAAGACGTCCGGCTAAAGCCGGACGCTACACATGCAACCACGACGGCACCTGTCGCGTCCGGCTTTAGCCGGACGTCAACGGCGCTCCGCCAGATGCTCGCCGATAGCCTGCTCCCTGCAGATATCCGACCACCGGCGGGACTGGTCACAGCCGTCGAGCAACATGTCTTGCTGACCGGCGCGACAGGATTTCTTGGAGCCTACCTCCTCCGTGACTTGCTCGAAGACACCGACGCAGAGATTTGGTGTCTGGTCCGCGGGACCGACGACGCGGTGCAGGGGCGGGTCGTGAAGAACCTCGAACGGTACGGTCTCCATCCGCGGCTTGATGATCGTATTCACGTCGTGAGCGGTGACCTCACACGACCGAATCTCGGCCTGAGCGCCGATCACTACCAGCACCTTTCCGAGTCGATCGATGCGATCTACCACGTCGGGGCACACGTCAACTGGACTATTCCCTACAGTGCTCTGCGTCATGCCAACGTCATGGCCACTCGCGAGCTCCTGCGTCTCGCATGCTCGGTCCGGCCCAAGGTGTTTCATTTCATCTCGAGCCTGTCGGTGTGCTACGCGACCGGAGGCCCAACGGTGGTCCGTGAAGGTGACGACATGCTTCCGCATGTCGATCGATTGCCGCTCGGGTACGCGCAGAGCAAGTGCGTCGCGGAGTCGCTCGCAAGGCATGCGGCGGTCCGTGGACTGCCGGTTCGCATTTATCGACCACCGCTCATCGTGGGCGACTCACAATCTGGCGCATCGAACCTGGACGATCTGGTGGCGCAGCTGGTCAAGGGCTGCATCCAGATGGGGGCGGCGCCCGATCTGGACTGGACGTTCGACGCGATGCCTATTGACTACGTGTCGCGGGCAATCGTGCGGCTGGGGCGCACGCATCAGGGGGAGATTTGGCATCTCCAGCATCCACGGCCCCGGCACTGGCGTGAGTGCGTGCTCTGGATGAACATGTTTGGTTACCCCGTGCGATTGCTCTCGTACCCGGAATGGCAGCAGCGCCTCGCGGCCGAGGCCGCCTCGCCGCACCATGCGCTGCATCGGCTCCGGCCATTTTTCCTGCGCCGCCAGGCCGAACGATCCGAACGGCTGAGCGATTCGAACGATCTGAACGATCCGAAGGATTCGAACGATCTGACCGTCCCCGAGCTCTACCAAGAAGGACGACGAAGTGCAGTCCTCAGTGACCTGACTCGTCGGGCCACCTCTGCCCTTGGCCTCGAGTATCCGCGACTCGACGCCGAGTTGTTTGATCGTTACTTTGCGAGCTACCTCTCCCGCGGATTTCTGCCGCAACCAACTGGCCGGCAGTCGCCCTCACCGTTCTCGCCTTCGCCCTTTGGGCTTCGGCGCAGCAGGCTCTCGCCTTCGCCCTTCGGGCTTCGGCGCAGCAGGCTTTTGGAAGGGGCAGCCGCGTGTTATGAAGACCCACGATTCCTCGAGCGCCTGCTCCGCCGGCATGCGGGCGATCCGCTCCTGCGCGTCAGGAACGTGTCGATCAATCCCATCGGATCGGATCACAGCATCATCAGTGAGTTGACATCGTGGCGACGGCGACGACCTTCGGGCCTTTTCAGATGCCAGCTGACGATCGAGCCGACCGGCGCAAGTGACATCGATCGCTTCGACATGGTCATCAAGGCGAAACCGCCCGATCGCGACGCTCTCGATGTCGGCCAGACAGTCGCGGACATGTGCGACGAGCCGCTCGCCAGGGCGTTCCGTGAGTATCGAGACAAGATCGGTTTGACGGGAAGCCATCTTCGCGAGCTCGCAATCTACGAGCAATCGGACGGTCGACTACGACGGTATTTGCCACGCTGCTTTGGAACGTGGCGCGACGATGAACGCGAAGAATGGGGACTTGCCCTGGAGGATCTGCAACCACTGACACTTCTGAACGCCGTCGAAACAACCGACTGGGCGCTGCCTCATCTCGATGCCGTGATTGAGGGGCTCACCGATATTCATGCCGCCTGGTACGGGCGCGAGCAGGAGTTGCGGAGCGCGGAATGGCTCGGCGAACCGTTATCGCGCGATCGGGCCTGCCACCTCACGCCGTTGTGGGAGGCTCTCGCGGCACATGCAGCCCCGTATTTCTCCCGCTGGGCCGGACCCTCTGTCGTCCGCACCCATCGTCAGCTGGTGAACTCGATCGGTGAATGGTGGCGCGCGCTCGAGCTGCAGCCGGCGACGCTCATTCACAACGATTTCAGCCCGCGCAACCTTGCGCTCCGTCACGACGCGCACGGATTCCGTCTCTGCGCCTACGATTGGGAACTGGCCACCCTCGGTCCACCGCAGCGCGACCTGGCGGAGTTCCTCTGCTTCGCACTCTCTCCGACTGTGGGGTCCCGGGCTGCGGTAAGTCTCGTCGAGCAGCACCGCCGTCAGCTCGAGCTGGCCACAGGGCACTCGATTCCTCGGGACCACTGGCACGAAGGCTTTCGAAGTGCACTGGCCGATCTGTTGATTGACAAGCTGGCCTTCTACACGCTGGTCAACCGCATCCGATCGCAGCCGTTCTTGCCACGCGTGTTGAAGACGTGGCGACAGCTGTATGAGATCTTTTCTCAGAAGGTCACCGCATGAACGCACCGATTCACGATCTTCATGTGAGCAACCTGCTGACGTATCTCGCGCTTGGCCTGTCACTCGCGGCCGTAGCCACCGCTATCAACGGCGGCGCCCTCGCGGCCGCCGGGGCGCTCCTGGCAGCCTCGGCGCTGGCTGACACGTTCGACGGACGATTTGCCCGCCGTTTTCCGAGAACCAATCGACAGCGCCAGCTGGGCGCTCAGCTCGACAGTCTGGTTGACGCCATCGTCTTTGGTCTCGCCCCCATCGTGGTCTTGAATGCGCTGCCTGGATCACGCGGCGGGATGATCGAGGCCATCTGGTGGACCGCCGCCTTCTGCTACGTGCTGGCGACGGTTACCCGACTCAGTTTCTACAACGTCGAACAGAATGAGTCCAGATTCATCGGCGTACCCATGCCGGCCATCGCGTTGATTTGGTCAACGTGTCTTCTGTGGCCCGTCTCCTGGCGTGTTGTGCCGATCATCTCCGTCGCGTGTGCGGTGGCGATGGTGGCTCCTGTAATAATCCCGAGACCACGCGGCGCCGCTTTTGCCGGCTTCGCGCTCTGGGGCGTGTCGCTCGTCACCGTCCACGTCGCGCGGTTGTTGTTTTGACGAGTGCGCTTGGCGGTAAGTCGCGGGGGCTAAAGTCCGGCCGTTGAGGCCCGACATGAGTTTTGCAGCGTGTACCGCGAGGGTCCTTAGCCCCCACACTAACCGGTCGTCAGCGCCGCATCGACCATCGCGAGCGCGCGATCGATGATGGCAAAGCCTTCTCGAAGCTCGGTTTCGGTGATGGTCAGGGGAGGATTCGTGAAGAAATAGTTCCAGCGAACGAACGTATACAAGCCCTCCTCTCGGAAGAACTTGCCGAGTGCCACCATTTCCGGCGAAGTCCCATTGAACGGCGCGAGCGGTTCACGCGTCGTGCGGCTGCGCACGAGCTCCACGACTCCGAAGAGACCAATCGACCGGACTGCTCCCACTGACTGATGACGATTTGCGAGATCCGCAAGCAGGCTTGCCATGAGCCCACCGGTTTCGCGCGCCCGTCCCACCAGATCGTCTTTCTCCAACACGTCGAGCGTCGCGAGCGCGGCGGCACACGCGACCGGATGGCTGCCGTACGTCAGTCCCCCTGGAAACGGGACCTCCTTGAAGTGGTCGGCAATCTTTTGCCGGAGGCCAACCGCACCCAACTGAACGTACGCGCTCGTAAGCCCTTTCGCCATCGTGAGCATATCGGGCACGACCTGCCAGTGATCGACCGCAAACCAGGCCCCGGTCCTGCCGAACCCGCTCATGACTTCATCCGCAATGAGGAGGATGCCGTGTCTGTCGCAGAGCGCGCGGAGACCGTGAAGGTAGCCGTCGGGCGGCACCAGAATGCCGTTCGTCCCTGTGACGGGCTCGACGATGAGCGCAGCAATCGTTTGCGGTCCTTCCAGTTGCACAACCTCTTCGAGCTGTTGCAGGGCCTGTTCGGTGGTGTCCCAACCGCGCGCAATGCCGTGGTAAGGGTTGAGCACATGGACAAAACCCGGGAGTGATGGCTGGCTCCAGCTCCGTGGTTCGCCGGTAGCCGCAATGGCACCGGCGGTAGCCCCGTGATAAGAGCGGTAGTGCGAAAGGATCTTGTGCCGGCCGGTGTACGCGCGGGCGATCTTGAACGCGTTCTCGTTGGCCTCGGCTCCCCCGTTCGTAAAGAAGAAGACGTCGATATCGCCAGGCGTGATGGTCGCCAGCTTGGCGCCCAGGCGGGCACGCGGCTCGGTTGTGAGAGACGGCGTCACATATTCAACGAGCCGCGCCTGTTCCTCGATGGCCCGGATGACTCGTGCGTCGCCGTGGCCGATGTTCACGCACATGAGCTGGCTGTTGAAATCGATGAAGCGCTTGCCCTCGGGCGTCCAGAAGTAGACCCCCTTCGCGCGCGCGATGGGAATGGGATCGACGCTGGCCTGCGCGGTCCACTCGAAGATGGTGTGCTTTCGCGACAGCGCCACAATCTCGTCGCCGGTCAAGGAATGACTGGTCATCGCACTCCAAGCTCTCTTGTTTGAGCGAGCTTTTAGAGGGGATATTACAAAGCTGGTAGCCCGTGTCCAAATTTTGAAATTGTCGGGTCCCCATCCACCAGCTTTTGTCGGAAACAGGGCTGAATTCGAGCTTCTCCTGGTACACGTCTTGAGGGAGGGCACGTCGTGGCATCAACACTCTTCGTTTTGCTCGTCGTCTCTGGTTTCATCATCTACATGATGCGTCCGGACGAGCGGGTGCGTGCGCTTCGACTCACCGTGGCCGCCATCCGGTCCGGTCTAAGGGCCATCGGCTATGCCAAGGACGCGGCAATCGAGGACTTTCAAAGGCCCGACGCATTTCGTGACGCCCTCCGTGCGCGGACTCCCTGGGCAGTTGTCACACCGGCCCTGGTCGCCCTGAACGTGACAATCTTCATGCGGATGGTCTTTGACGCCGGTCCCGTAAGCGAGCCGGAAACGCTCATCGCCTGGGGCGGCAATTTCGGGCCACGCACGACCAATGGTGAATGGTGGCGGCTTGTGGCGGCCATGTTTGTTCACGCAGGGCTGCTGCACCTCCTCGTCAGCATAGTCGGCCTGGTTCAAATCGGTTTCTTGTTGGAGCGACTCGTCGGGCCGCTGGCCTTTGCCGGCATCTTTCTCGGAGCCGGCACGCTGGTCAACCTCGTGAATCTCTCCCAGTTTCCGATTGCTGTCACGGTCGGGTCCTCGGGTGCGGTCTTTGGGCTCTACGGTCTGCTGCTCGCCATGGTGGTCTGGGGTCTGCTTTTTCGTTCCCCGCTGACGATCCCGCTCGGTGCCTTGAAGAGGCTCGGTTTGCCTGCTCTCGTATTCGTCCTTTACAACATGGCCACGAGCGGTCTGGGGGCTCCTGCGATCGTGGGCCTGGCGACGGGCTTCGGAGGCGGACTCGTTCTGGCGAAAGGTATCAGCGAGCACAAGCCCACGGTGCGACAAGTGGCGGTTGCCACGGCAGCGACACTCGTGATCACATTGGTCTCGGCCATCTTCCTCCGCGGCATGACGGACGCGAGACCGGAGATTGTGCGCATCGTCGCCGTGGAAGACAGGATTGCGGGTCTTTACCAGAAAGCGGTCGCTCAGTTCAGGAACGGCAGGATGAGCGCGAGCGAACTGGCCAAGCTGATCGACCAAACCATCGTGCCTGAGCTCCAGGCGGTGGGCACGCGTCTGACAGCCCTCGAGGGTGTCCCTTCCGAGCAGGAGGCACTCGTTGCCAGTGCCGAGGAGTACCTCCGCCTGCGAAACGAAAGCTGGCGCCTTCGATCGGAAGGACTGCACAAATCAAACCTGCCGACACTGACAAAAGCCGAGAGACCCGAGCGGGCCGCGCTGGAAGTGCTGGAAAAGATCCGGCCAGCCGATGAGAAGTGACCTTATTTCGCCGATCCGATGACGAATCCAATCGAGCGCTCGAGCGGATTGTAGAACTGGCCATAGTTCGGTGAGCTGAGGTTGTTCTGAACGTCGCGCTCGGCCGAGACCCCGAAGACATTGTAGATGCGAAGACCCGCCCGGAAGCGGTACTTCTTGAACTGCCAGGGGCGCGCGAGTGCGAAATCGAGCGTTCGCACGGTTGGCAGTCGGCCGGCACGATTGCGCGGCCCGACGAAATCCTGGTACTCGTTGACATCCGAGTAGGGGAACCCCGATCGAATCTCGACCACGGGCACGAAGTCCCATTGCCCCGGAAATCCGATGGTCCCCTGAATAATCAGACGATTCGGCACATCGACCGGAATCAGGTTGCGCTCGTTCACGCGAAGGATGGGATTGCGAAGGTTACCGTAGAACTGATCGTAGGTATTGAGATCGGAGATCCCATGCGATCGCACGTACGAAACCGTGAGATCACGCCGTGCTCCGCCCAGGTAACGCCCCGTCACTTCAAACTCGCGATACCGCGATTCACCGTCACTCGATAAGACGACCTCGCCCCGGACCGGATCCGGGCTCAGAATGTATTCGCGCGTGCCTGTCCGCTTCAGAAAGTTGGCCTTGAACAACAGGCGCCGTCCGAACCGCTGATTCCATTCAACATTACCGATGATCCCTTCGGGCGTCCGCAGGGGTGGGGCGATAACGTGGGCGTAGGTGACAGGCGGCCCCAACGGCACGCCGTCGGGTCCAAACCGCGTCACGGTGCGGCGTTCGAACCGGGTGAACGCGCCGATGTTAAGGGGAGTTCGGGCGGCAAAATTGCCTAACCCACCTCGAAGAATGCCACGCCCTTCGGGCAGCACGGCGATTGACGCGCCGCCGCGTGTCGACCAGTTGAACTTGTCCACCACGTGGTCGCGATCCATCCGGTAGCCCAGCTCCAACGTCAGACGTGATCCCATCCGCCACCGGTCTTGCGCAAACAGCGAGAACTCGGCCCCGCCAACGTCTTGGAACGTGGTCGGCTCGAAGACGTTGAGCTCGGCCAGTGATCCGTCCACGCGGCGCACCTCCACCGGCCGGCTCGTGCTGTCGCCCGTGTAGCCGGAGTACTGCAGATCGAGACCGAACTTGAACAAGTGCTGGCCATGCCAGTTGTCGCGCGAGAGTGTGAGCGCTTGAATCCACTGCACGCTGTGGACATCGCGCCGCTGGTCGTTGAAGAAACTCCCCTGCTGCGATTCTGGGGCATACACCATCGGCTGCCGCTGATCGCTATTCATGTCGATCTCGAACCAGCGCCCCGCAAACGTGCTTTCCAGCACCATGTCCGATGAAATCGCGAAACGATCCTGAATCCCCATCGATGTGCCGGTCTGACTGAACTCGGGCGTCACTTCCGGCGGCCGAAACGTGTTCAGCGAAACGTTCTCGATCTTGCGCGGAAACAGGACGACCAACCCCCCAAGCGAGTGCCTTGTCGAAATCGTGCTGTCGATGCGAGTGAAGGAATCGAAGCTCGTCAACCGGATATCCGGCTCGCCGGGCAAGCTCTTAATGGGGTCGTTGACATAGCGGTACTGAAAATCCTGCGAGATGAACAACCGATCCTTTCGGAGTGGACCGCGGATCGAAAAACGAGGTTCGAACGCACGCAGGCTTTTGAAACCTTTGCGGAAGCGCGGAATCATGTTGCCAGGCTTGATTTCCCAGTCATTCGTGCCGCGTCGCGTCCGAATCTGCGTGACGCTCGTCGAGAACCGGCCGTACTCCGCCGCAAAGGGGTTGGAAAGCATCTCGACGGACTCGATACTGCTACCCGGCAACTGGAGATCGAAGTCGCCCGATGACGGGTCGATGAGGCTGGCGCTGCTCACTTGAAGGGCCCCCATCGTCGGCTGGCCGCCCTTCGCGCGCAGCCGCCCGTCAGGACCGCGAAGGACTCCTGGAAGCAGCGGCAACAGACTTTGAAAATCGTCGCCTTCGAGCGGCGCAATATCGAGTACCGATCCGGCCAGCATGTCGCTCGCCGACACCGGCTGAATGCTTTGCGTGGGCGACGCCGGCGCGACAACTTCCACGCTGGGTGCCACGAACGTGAGCTGAATATCGAGCAGCACCTGCGTGACCGCGCCGGCCCGCACGTCGAACGGCGCCGAATCGATCGGCACGAAGCCCGCACGTGTCGCTTTGAGGATATACCGCCCGGGCGGCACATCGGGGAACGTCACTTGACCCGCGCCATCCGTCATTGTCCTGGCGAGAACCTGATTGCCATCGAGCGACAACAACTCCACATCGACGCCGGAGATGCGGACCGTACCGTCGAGAACGGTCGTCGTGCCCACGATGCGCCCCACTGTCGAGGCCGGTTCGCCGGGGGGTTGTGTCGGCTCCTGTGTGGCGGGCACCTGAGGCTCTTGAACTGTGGGAGCCTGCGCGGTAACGGCTACGACGCTTTGCGACAGGCACGCTAGTGCCACGACCAACGTGGCAGTCCTCGACCGAGTCTTCATAAAGACATCATCCCTCACCAAGGGTTAGTAGCCTATCCCACTCTTGGGGAGTGTGGATTAATTCGCGAAAACTCGCGGATTGAGTGGAGTGGACTGAAGGATGGCAGGAGATACGACTATCCCCGCCGCTTGAAGAATTGCACCGCCCGTGCTTTTGAGTCCTGACGTCCGGCTAAAGCCGGACGCTACTACCTTTGACCTTTGACCTTTGACTTTTGACCTTCGTTATTGCACGGTCACGGTCGCAACCATGTTGGGATGGATCGTGCAGCGATACGTAAACGTTCCGGCAGATTGAAACGTGAAGTTGAACTGCCCGCCTGGGTTCATGTTGCCGGAGTTCCACGCCCCACCATCCGCCGTTGTCGTGTGGACAACATTATCGTTGTTCGTCCAGCGCACCGTTGAGCCAACCGTTGTCGTGGCGGGGTTCGGACTGTAGGCAGTCGTCGTCAACGTTGAAGCGCCCGACACGATGCTGATGGTTGCCGATGGTGTCTGCGACGGCCCCGCAGGGTTATCGTCACAGCCGATCAGGAACACGAGTGCCAGAATCGTCAAGCTCGTCCGTATCGTCATAGCATCCTCACGAACAGCAGAGTTATTCGGTGTAGAGTCCTATCAGACTCGAGCAATTGGCATACCAGAACAGCCTGAGCGATTTCCGAGTCGGCAGCGTTGCTGGCTCGGGTCACTGCTTTGACGCACCAGCTTGCGATCGTGGCTTGTCACGACATCGACACAGCTGACCGCCCCGATGTCTGAAATGGCCGAGGAAGCCCAAGGGAGTCAAAAAACTGACCCCTCGCAGCCTGAGGCTCGAACGATTACAATTCTGGGGCCGTCCCTCGACCAAAGCTGAGGTCAAATATGAGCGCGAAGCAGATCCTGCTGGAAGAAGACCGTCAGCAAGAACTTTCTCGAAGGAAATCGAAGCCTTACCCTTCCTTGTTCCAGATCAATACGAGAGTCTGGTTGACAGAGCTGGCTCGTCGCCTGGGCCGGCAGGTCACGCTGGACGACATCCCGGATGCTGAGTTGGACCAACTGGCCCATCTGGGTTTTGACTGGGTCTGGATGCTGAGTGTCTGGCAGACGGGTCAAGCCGGGCAAGCAGTCTCACGCCGTAACCCTGAGTGGCGGAGGGAATTCGACGAGACGCTGCCGGACCTCCGCGACGAGGACATCGCTGGATCGGGATTCGCGATTACCGGTTACTCGGTACATCCGCTCTTGGGCGGGGATGTTGCCCTGGCCCGGCTTCGAGACCGTCTGCGAACGCGTGGGTTGAAGTTGATGCTCGATTTCGTCCCGAATCACACCGGTCTGGATCACCCATGGGTTGAAAACCATCCCGAATTCTACGTGTCGGGAACCCAAGCTCAGCTGGAGCAGGCACCGCAGAACTACACGTGGGTCAAGCGCCAACGCGGCGATTTGATTCTGGCTCATGGACGCGATCCCTTCTTTCCGGGCTGGCCGGATACGCTGCAACTCGATTACAGCAATCAGGCCACTCAGGAAGCCATGATTGCAGAGCTGCTGAAGATCGCCGGGCAATGTGACGGCGTCCGCTGCGATATGGCCATGCTCGTGCTGCCGGACATCTTCGAGCGAACCTGGGGCCGTCGACCCCAGTTGTTCTGGTCGCGTGCGATCCAGCAGGTTCGAAAGCAGGTCCCGGATTTCTGTTTCATGGCTGAGGTGTATTGGGATCTGGAATGGACACTCCAGCAACAAGGGTTTGATTACGCGTACGATAAACGGCTTTACGACCGACTCCGTGAGGGTCATGCGCGGCCCGTCCGTGAACACTTCCACGCGGGGCTTGATTACCAGCGTAAACTGGCCCGGTTCCTGGAAAACCACGACGAGCCACGCGCGGCAGCGACGTTCACGTCGAACATTCACGAAGCCGCAGCCATCATCACGTTTCTTTCACCAGGGTTGCGGTTCTTTCACCATGGCCAATTCGAGGGGCGGCTCAAGCGCATCTCGCCACACCTGGTCCGAGCGCCTCTCGAGCCGCTGGACAAACCGCTGCAGGAGTTTTATGGGCGGTTGCTTTCCGTCTTGCGCTTGCCGGCTCTTTACGAGGGGCAATGGCAAGTGCTGGAGTGCGTGCCGGCCTGGGACGGCAACTGGACCTGGGATAGTTTCGTGGCGTTTTGCTGGCAGGGCCCGCGTGGTGAGCGGCTGCTCGTGACCGTGAACTACGCCGCGAATCAGAGTCAGTGTTACGTCCGGCTGCCGTTCACCGATCTGGCCGGCCGATCGGTGGTGTTCGAAGACTTGACCGGTCCGGCCCGCTACGATCGTGCGGGGACCGACGTCGCGTCACACGGGCTCTATCTCGACCTGACGCCCTGGAGCTATCACGTCTTTGATGTGAAGGTCGCGAAGTCTTGAGGCGCGTTGCCTTCAAAACGAAACGATGAAGCCGGCGTTAAACGCGACTTGCCAGGCCACTGAAACATCGAGCCCGAAAAAGCAGGCACCGGGGGTGCAGAAGCCACTCGTCGCCTCTCCGTCGACAAACACGGCATAAACGCGACCGTCCAGACGCGCACCGATGTGTCGAGAGGCCATCAGTTTGACGCCACCCCCGGCGCCGAGCGAGAAACGGACTTCTGAGTTGTCGGCGCCGCCAAACCGTGTGAGTCCGAGGCTTCCGACATAAAACGGGCGCACGTGGCCGTGACCTACTTCCTGTGTGCCGCCCACGTGCCAATGATCGATGGAGAGCCTGACACGAACGGGCTGCACGCCGATAGAGGGAACGCTGACATGCGCTTGCTGGTGCGAGTAGATGAACGTCACCGCGAGTCCGTAGTCGCCAAAGACGTCAACCGTGGCGCCGACGCTCGGGGCGCCGTCGATGTCGAGTGCTGTGGCAGCGATCGACTCGAACAGATCACCACCAAACCGGTAGCCGCCAAATGGCGCCACCTGCACGGTCTGTGCTTCAGCGGCTCCTCCGAGCGCCGCAAAGAGCAGTCCCGCCACAGTCGCCAGACGCCCGGCCTTTCTCGAGTGCATGCGCATGGAGGATGACACAACCTGACAACGGCGTAATCGTATAGGAGGCGATGATGAAAGCCCTCGTTCTTTTTTGCTGCGCTGCCATGATTGGACTGTTCCCCATCCGGTCCAATGCTGGACAGAGGGGTGTGTATGAAGCCCCGCCTGTGACCGTCACTGCGACGATCGAAGCCATCGATAAAACGACGCGTGTCGTGACATTGAAGGGGCCCAAAGGGAACAGCATCGACGTCAAGACGTCCGATCAGATGGAAGGCTTTGGTCGGTTGAAGGTGGGCGATCTGGTATCGGCGACCTACTTCGAGGCGGTCGTCCTGGAGATGCGCAAGCCCGGATCCCCGCCGTCGTCGAGCGCACCTGTGACAAGCGTCACGCGGAAAGATCGCAAGCCGGGAGGGGAAGTGAGGAGGGAACAAACGGTCACGGTCACGGTTCAGGCGATCGACGCCGCGGCACCCTCGGTCACGGTCAAGGGGCCCGAAGGACGTGTCCTGACTTTGCCTGTCGGCGACGCGAAGCAGCTCCAGAGCGTAAAAGTTGGTGACACGGTTGCCGTGAGGTATTACGAATCGCTCCTCGTCAACGTGACGCCTGCGCCGAAGAAGGAATGATGCCGCCTCGAGTCGGGATCTGCATCGTGGCGAGCAATCGCTGAAAGCGGTCGTCCCTCCGCAGGCCCTCGAATTCCGGTTCGATTCGCGCGCGAGCCAGTGTGAAGGCACGCCGATCCAGCGCTGCGCGCTCGAGAAACGCGATCGCCGTGTCTGAATCGCCTTTCAACGCATGAGAACCCGCGGCGTAGTACCGTGTAAACGGGTCCTCGGCGCCTAACCGCACGCGACGATCGAAGCCCTCGATGGCGACGCCAAGCGCGGCTTGCCCCTGGCGTGTCTGCCCGAGCGCAAGGAATGCTCCGCCCAGGCGCATGTTGAGTTCGACCACCACCCGGTTCCGTAACCCGTGGTCGACCATCGTGAGGAACTCGAGCTCTCGCTGGAATTGTTCGACCGCCGCCTGGTGCCGACCTTGCAACGCCTCGAGATGACCGAGCCGCATGTGGGCTCCGACGATGAGCACGCCTTCATGGCCCGAGAGGAATGCCTGCTGCAGCGCGATGGCCCGCCGTGCCACGACCTCACCGCGCGAAAAATCGCGAACGAGCGCGGCACAGTGCGCGAGTTGCAGCGCGAACCATCCCCCCTTCGGGTTCTGCTCGAGTGCGCGCTCGTACCACGATGCGGCCTCATCGAATTGGGCACGGCCGATGAACAGCGCCCGGGCCATGGCACCGATCGCACCAGCATCGGCTGAATCGAGCTCGATCGCACGATGAAGCGCGTCGAATCCTTCTGAGTCGCGCCCTCTGGCAATCAGAACGAGGCCCAGCTCCCGCCACGCTCGTACCGAGTCGGGCTGCAGTTCGAGAGCGCGTCGCAGGCTGGCCTCGGCACGCTCGCGCAGATCGCCCATCCCAAGGTAGTCGGCCTTGGTGGCATAGGCTGCGCCCAGCTCGAGATGAGCACGAGCGTGAAGGGAGTCAAATTCGAGGGCGCGCTCGAACAGCATGACCGCGCGATCGAGCGACTCGTACGTATCCGCGCGCAGGTTGAGGAGTCCTTTCGAAAACGCCTCGTAAGCACCAACGATCCCGGTCTCCTGGGCCACCACACCGCTCGAGCTCGTGGCCGTGCGTAGTCCTTCCGCCACGTCGCGGACGAGCCGGTCCTGCAGCGAAAAAATCTCGTTCAGACGCCCATCCACTTTCGTTGTATGGACGGCGTGTCCGGTGGCCACATCCAGTAGCGACGCCGTAACCCTCACGGCGTCTGCTGCGCGCTGGAAGCTGCCGGTCAGGACCCATCGCGCGCCAAGCTCGCGGCCAGCACGGATTCGCAACCTGTCATCGGCGTCCCCGGTCTGCTGTCCGAGCGTTCGCATCAACTCGTGGACACGTCCCCTCGGGACCACCGTGACACCTTCGAATCCTCTCAGGTCGGCGGACACCGTCTCCGAGATGCCAGTACCCAGCCAATCATCCTCAGCGTTCGCGGTGATATTCCGAAAGTCGGTCACGGCAAGGATTGGAGGCCCCGACTCTCCCCTCGAGTCGGTCGTCAGGTGCCCACGCTGTACGGCTGCCAGCGCCACTTCGACAGCATGCAGATCTTCGTAGCGGTCAGCGGGATCCTTTTCGAGCATCCGTCGGAGGATCTGTTCGATAGCTGGAGTCGTGGGTCATCGACGTGAGCGGTCAGCGCCGGCACCGGCTGCTGAAGCAGCGCTTCGAGCACCTGCACCAGAGTTTCCCCCTCGAACAAGCGGCGTCCCGAGAGCAGTTTGTACATCATGGCGCCGAGCGAAAACATGTCGCTGCGCCCATCGAGCGACCGCCCCGTCGCCTGCTCCGGAGACATATACGGCAGGGTGCCAACCACGCCTCCTGTGCCTTCGAACAGATCCGCGGCTATCGTCTCTGCGTCGGGATCAATCGCAGTGGCTGCCCATCGCGCAACACCAAAGTCGAGCACCTTCACCAGTCCCGTATCGGAGAGCATGACGTTCGAGAGCTTGATGTCCCGGTGCACGAGCCCGTGCGCGTGTGCATCGGCGAGGGCATCCGCCACCTGTCGGCCGACGTCGAGAATCGTCTCGAGCGGTAATGGTCCGTTCGCAGCCAGCTCGGCCAGCGTGCGGCCGGCGATATACTCCATCGCGATGAAGCCAACCCGCGCACCAGCGCGGTCAACTTCGTCCACTTCATACACAACAGCCACATTCGGGTGCGTGAGCGCCGATGCCGCGCGCGCTTCGGCCAGCAGGCGATGTGACGCGTCCGGGGCGTCGCCGGTCAGGCTTACGACCTTGAGCGCAACAGGACGACGCAGGCGCAGGTCTTCCGCTCGATACACATCACCCATCGACCCGGACCCCAGGTGCGCGATGACGCGATAACGGGACAGTGTTTCGCCAATCACCTGGTCTGACTCGCGACGGTCACGTTCCATGGCCGACATCTCCCAGCCCTGTTCATGAATCTCTCACCGCGGAGGCTTGACCAGCAGGGCCCGGCTGAAAAGAAGTTCAAATCCCTGACGATGGCCATTCTGTTGCGACTTGGAGCCAGGTGCCGTTGTCAGGAGCGCAAGGTCGCAACCCGCGTCGAACGCATCGGCCAGACGTCGTCGAAGGAGCGCCGTTTGAATGCCGCGTCGGCGGAACGCTGGCAGCGTCGCCGCACCACAGAGCTGGGCGAGCCCTCCGTCAAGCCGTAATGTGGCCACGCCGGCAACCTCCCCGCCAACCCGGGCGAAATATCGACGGAAGCCGAGAGCAACAGTGAAATCCCCAAGGCCTGCCTCGAGCGCCTCTCGCGGTGGAAGTGGCTCGGCCTGGACTCCCTGGTGATCGGGATGCAGGAAGCCGGTGATGGCGACGTCCAGCCATCGCACATCATCCTCGACTCCCCGGCTCAGACCGATGTCAATCGCGTCCTGACGATCTCCATCGGCATCATGACGAGCGATGGCTCGTCCGAGAACATTCTCGAAGCCCTGCAGAAAGTATCCGCGCCGTGTCAGCCGGGCTGCGACTTCCGGATCGGCCAGTGTCGACACTTCGGCCTGAAGAGGGGCGTCGCGGCTCTTGAACTGCTCTTCAATGCGCGCCAACCCCTCGTCCGGAAGTGCCGTGCCGAAGCCGATGCCAATCATCTTGTTCATGGGCGAGGAAGGCCCGGTATAGACGGCGACGCCGCCTCCAATCTCCTCGACAAACGCGTCGCGGCTCGTCTTTCTCGCGCACACCGCCTGACCAATCGAAGCGGAGAGTCGCGCCTCAGCGCGGTCGATGCGAGCGGCAACGTCGGTCGAAACGAACGTGGTACCCATATTGCGAATTGGACGGCAAGAGCGGGAGCACATGTCTCATCAGAGCGACGCAAACACTCAATTCTACTCTCCCTCTTACGCCGACCCTTCGAGCATCCTCTTGCGCTCGGCTCGGCGTTGACGTACAGTGTCCAGTCGGGCCCGCGATGAAAACCTGCAGAATCATTCCTTTGGCCGTCGAGCTCTTCGCATTCTCGAAGAGCCGTCGCGCCTTTTCTGGTCCGTTATTCGCGGCTGAATCCGGACGATCCGACTCCACAACTCCGCATCGTACTGGACGGGTGCCACCATGTCTGAACAGGCCATTCGTGTCCGAAATCTGGTCAAGCTCTTTTCCGTCGCGGACACCCGACTGTCCGCGCCATCGACGATTTGACATTCGACGTTCGGCGCGGGGCCATCTTCGGACTGCTCGGCCCGAACGGCGCGGGCAAGACGACGCTCTTGCGCATCCTGTCGACGCTCGCACGGCCGACCACCGGTACGGCCACCGTGCTCGGGCACGATGTGGTCGCGGCGCCACTCGACGTGCGACGGCTGATCTCTGTCGTGATTCAGGAGAGCGCCGCCGAGTTGTTCTTGTCGGTACGGGACAATCTCGGCACGTTCGCACGATTCCACGGTCTGGATCGCGCCGAGATTCAGAAGCGCACCAAGGGCGTGCTCGAGGACTTCGGTCTCGCTCCCGAAGCACACCGCAAGGTGCAGGACTTGAGCGGCGGGTTCCGCCGTCGCGTTCAGGTGGCCAAGGTCTTCATGGTCAATACGCCGGTTGTCTTTCTCGACGAATTCTCAACCGGGATGGATCCCATCCTGAAGCGGAGCATCATGGAGAAACTGCGTCGTGAGGCGGCCGCAGGTCGAACGATTGTGCTCACCACGCAGATCCTCGGCGAGGCGGAGGAGCTGTGCGACGACATCCTCATCCTGAACCGAGGCCGTCAGGCGGCGCGCGGCGACCTGCACACGCTCAAGCTGCTGTCACCGGGGTGTCCAGCGTGACGGTGACGTTCAATCGACTGCCGCCGGGGATGGAGGAAGAGCTGGCGGCTCGGATGCCGGTACACTTATCGATTACTAGAACACCGTAGAGGTGACGTTGAAAGAGGACGACCGCGGCATCCTGGCGGTCGTCAGCGCTCTGGCGGCGCGCGGACGTCTGTTGCGGCTCGGGATCGGCGGCGCGAGCCTGGAGGACATCTTCGTCGAGCTGACGCAGGGAGGATCGCCGATGCCGGTAGAGACCGCAGACCGTCTGTAAATGCGGATATCGCGGAAACGGAATGCGAAATGGGTCTATGACACGATTGACGACTAGGCGCGCACGGCGCGCCTGCGAGGGAGCGGCGTGGGGCTTAGGGGTCCCCGCGAGCGACCGAGCCGGGGTGTGGGGCGGAGCCCCACCTTAGTAAGGAGGGCAATCGTGAGTGGGCTTTCAGCGGTGATGTATCGCGAGGGAAAGATCAGGGCGACCGACGGCCTGTTCATCTTCTGGGACGTGGTGTATCCGCTCGGGTATCTGCTGGTGTTTGGTGTCGGCATGAACGAAGCGCTCGGGTTCTCGGGCCTGCCGACCGACTACCACGAATTCTTCCTTGCGGGGGTTCTCGGGATGGCGAGCTTTGGTATCGCGTCAAATACGGCGTGGTCCTTCTTCATCGACCTGACAATGGCATTTTCTACGAGATGCTGACCTATCCGATCAGTCGCGCAGAGTACTTGATTGGGAAGGTCCTCTTCAATGTCGCGATCGGGCTGGCTCAGGCGTTCGTCACGGTCCTTCTGGCGGCGGCCCTGCTCGGTGTGCCGCTGCGGCCGGAGGGCCTGCCGCTGCTTGCGGCCGGTGTCATCGTTGGCACGTCGGGCTGGTTCTTCTTTTATGCCATTTTTGCCCTGGCGATCCGACGTAACGATGCGTTCAACACGGTGACGTCGATCTTCTACTTTGTGTTTCTGTTTGCCAGCTCGATGTTCTATCCGCTGGATCCGCTGCCAGCGGCGTTCCGAGCTTTTGCGCTCGTCAACCCGATTACCTGGCACGTCGACGTGATGCGGTTTGCGACGATCGGTCTCGGGGATCCGCGACAGGTGGCACTCGAGTCGGCTGGCTTCGTGGCCTTTACGGTCGTCTCATTTGCGGCGGCGCTCTTCGTGCTCCGGCGCGAGGAATAGGTCGCAGTGGGACACTATGCTATGACCGCTCGAGCGCGGCCCGATCCCAGCCACCAAGGGTGGCCGCCCACTCATCTGTACTGTCGATGAACAGCTGAACCGCCAAGGCTGGATCGACGGCCTGTCGGACGGCGTCGTAGGGGAGGATGGATTCGCCAAGATCCCCGTGATCGTAGGTCTCGGCCGGCTGCACGGCCGCGGTCTTGAGACCCGGCGGCTCGGGCACGGCGTACGAGTAGAACGCGGGCTCCACAATGGGACCGCTGCCGGGCCAGAATCCGTGACTGATCACCTCGTGCGGGTACGCCTCGCGCATGAAAGCGGGGCCGTCACGTGGTGGCGCAGGTCGCCCCGAGAACCGGGTCACGGCAGGATCGAAGCCTCCCCAGAAATATGCACGGGACTGCGTTTGCCCACGAACCGCGACACGGACCGGTTGAAGGCCTGGTCGACCTGCAGAAGGATGCGCCACAGCGTCGTCGCACTCGTCGCATCGTATGCATTGTGAACGGTGTCCTCATCGAACCGCACCGGTG
>CAWBPA010000004.1:0-24017 GCA_963790545.1 Vicinamibacterales bacterium | reverse complement strand
GGCGGCTTCAGGGGTTTCGCCGGCGTCCACGCTCCCCGCTGGAAGTTCCCACAACCACCGATCGACGGCGTAGCGGTATTGCCTGACGAGGATGATGCGACCCTCGGAATCGACCGGAATCAAAATGACGGAAACCGGATGCCGCACAACCTCCATCTCGACCGTCGTACCGTGCGGCAGGCGCACACGGTCGACGGCAACGGTAAAGATGCGGCCAGCGAAAGCCACGCGTGACGCCTCCACCGCCGATCGATTGTGCCTCTCATTGTCCATGGCCTGATCCTGCTGGCTGTTCGCTATTTTCCTTCTTCGTCCTGGTCGAGGCGCAGCTCATCGAGCACTGCCTGCAAATCGTCGGGGAGCGATGAGGTGAACTCCATGCGGCGGCCGTCGGCCGGATGCGTGAACACCAACCGCTCGGCATGCAGAAACGGGTGCTCGAGATGCTTGAGTGCGCGGAGATCTCCCGGCATGTGACGCCGCGTGCCCCCGTAGAGTCGATCACCTACGATCGGGTGGCCGATGGCGCTTAAATGCACGCGAATCTGATGCGTACGGCCCGTGGCAATGGCAACCTGAATGAGGGTGACGCCCCGCAGCCGCTCGGCGCGCGTCACCCGTGTGACGGCCGATCGCGCGCGACGTGCACGGGCGGACATCTTCTGACGATGAACCGGATCGCGGCCGATTGGCACGTCGATGCGGCGCCCGGCTTGAACGAGGCCCCAGACGAGGGCCACGTACTCCTTCTCGACCTCGCGATCGTGAAACTGCCGGGTCAGTTCAGCGTGCGCCGCGTCGTTCTTGGCCACCACCATCAGGCCCGACGTTCCGCGATCGAGCCGGTGGACGATACCAGGCCGGCGTTCGCCGCCAATGCCGCTGAGGTCGTCGATATGGTGCAACAGCGCGTTCACCAGTGTTCCGTCCGCGTGCCCGGCTGCAGGATGCACCACCATCCCGGCCGCCTTGTTCACGACGACCAGATCGCTGTCCTCGTACACGATGTCGATGGGAAGGGACTGAGACGCCAGCTTGGCGTCTTTCGGAAGCGGAACCTCCACGAGGATACGATCGCCTGAGCGCACCGCCGTGTTCGGCCGCGCCGGCCGCCCCTCGACCTGGACCAATCCCTCTTTGATCAGGCGCTGAATCTGCGATCGCGAATGGTCGGGGACGACGCCGACCAGGAACTGATCCAGACGTGCGCCGGTCTCCGAAGGGGGTACCCGGACCTCGAGACGTGTCGGCACGTCATTCATGACATCACTCGGTGATCAGCCGTGGTTCGGATCTCGTGGAACCTGTGATCAGGCGGCGCGCTTTTGCGCGCTCTCGGGCGACGGGGCCGACTGGCGACGAGCCAGCCAAACCAGCATCGCAACGCTGAGAGGGCCGATCAGGAGAGAAATGAACTGTGACGTCGACAAACCCAGGACCACGCCCCGAGGATCGCCACGGTAGAACTCAATCACGTAGCGCGAGACGGCATAGAGCAGCATGTAGGTCCAGAACGTGCGGCCGGGGAACGGGCGGCCACGACGCTCGGTAGCGAGGAGCAGTCCGAGAATGACCAGCTCAGCGCCGGCCTCATACAGTTGCGTGGGGTGAAGGGGCACGCCGAGCGGCGTTCCATTGACGGAAGCGGCCGGGTCCGTGAAGGTGATGGCCCAGGGGACATCGGCGGGCTTGCCGAAACAGCAACCGGCCATGAGGCAGCCGAGTCGTCCCACCACGTGACCCAGCGCGATGCCGGGCGCGAAGACATCGCAGGTGGTCCAGAGCGGCAGGCCCTGACGACGGATATACCAGATCGAAACGATGACCGCCAGGATCAAACCGCCGTAGAACACGCCGCCCGATCGTGCGAGCGAGACGAGCTCGGCAGGATTTGCCCGGAAATACTGGAAGTCGACGACGAGCAACATCAGCTTGGCGCCGACCAGCGCGCTGATGATGATCCAGACGCCGAGGTCGAGGACGCGGGTGCTGTCGAGATAGCGAGATCGAGCGCGGATCATCGCCAGCTTCAAGCCCAGCAAGTACGCCGCAGCCAGCAGCACGCCGTAGGTATAGATGGTGAAAGGACCGATGCTGAAGAGGATGGGATGCATGTGCCTTACTGCGGATATGGGGTGACATCACCCCGCGCCGCTCCGCGCGTGATGAGTAGATCCAGAATGATCATCGCAACGCCGATCGTAATGGCGGCGTCCGCCACATTGAACGCCCAGAAATGGTACTGGCGCCAGTACACGTCCACAAAATCCAGCACGTACCCGTGCTGAACACGATCGATCAGGTTACCAACGGCGCCGCCCAGAATAAAGCTCAGCCCCGTCCGGACCAACCGCTGATTGAGGGGCAGGCTCAGCGCGTAGAGTCCGATACTGAGCAGTGCAATCACGTGCACCGCGATCAGAATTGGCGTCTTGAACGGAAAATCGGTCAAATTCAAAATCCCAAATGCCGCGCCCGTATTCTGAACGTGCGTGAGGTTGAGCAGTCCCGGTACGATCGTAATGCTCTCGTACGCCGCCACCGTCGCCCTCACCAGCGGTTTTGTCACCTGATCGAGTGCGACGATGGCACCGGCCAACCACAAATCGGTTGCGTGGGCCCGCAGGCGGCTCACGACCGCTGACACCAGATCCTCACGAGCTGACCGGCTCCGCCAGCGCGTCCGCACACCGATTGCAGATCCCTCCGCGCTCGGGATCGGATGATACATTCGGGACGATCCGCCAGCATCGCTCACACTTGAGCCCGTCGGCTGCCGTGACCGTGACGGTCAGGGGGCCGTCGCCCAGTTCGAGTGAAACCTGCGACACGATGAACAACATCGCGAGATCGGCTCGGTAGCGTTCCAGCAAAGCCAAATCCTCGTTGGAGGCCGTCAGAGTCACCTTGGCCTCGAGCGAGCTGCCAATCGTCTTGTCCTTCCGACGCGGCTCTATGGCGGCCAATACCTGATCTCGGATAGAAATCAAGCGGCCCCACCTCGCGAGCAGCGACTGATCCGTCAGGCCGGCGAGATCCGTCATGTGCGGAAACAGGCCGATGTGCACTGACTCTTCGCGTTCGCTCGGCAGGAACTGCCACAGCTCGTCAGCCGTGAACGCCAGGATTGGTGCGATGAGACGCGTGAGACCGTCAGCCATGATGTACATAGCCGTTTGCGCCGAGCGCCGTTCCCTCGAGCGAGGTGCGAACGTGTACAGACAATCCTTGGACACATCCGCATAGAACGCGCTCAGGTCGACCGTCATGAATCCATTGAGGACCTGGAAGATCGTGGGATAGTCGTACTTCCGGTAGGCGAGGAGAACCCGCTGCGCCTGCTCGGCATACCGGGCCAGGATGTATCGATCGACCTCGGCAAGCTGTTCGGGCGCCACCCGATCGACCGCCGGGTTGAAGTCGTACAGGTTCATCGACAGGTAGCGCAGCGTATTCCGGATTTTTCTATAGGCCTCGACTGCCCGCGCCAGAATCTCCCGACTGAGACGCACTTCCTGTGTGCAGTCGCTCATGGCGACCCATAAGCGCAGGATGTCGGCACCACTCTGTTTGATGATCTCCTGTGGCTCGATCGAATTGCCGAGCGACTTCGACATCTTCCGCCCGTCTTCGGCAACGATGAATCCGTGCGTGAGCACCTGGCGATACGGCGCGCGCCCCCGCGTTCCAAGACCGACCAGCAGCGAGCTCTGAAACCATCCACGATGTTGGTCGCTACCCTCCAGGTAGATGTCCGCCGGCCATGTCAGGTCAGGACGCACCGACAGCACCGCTTCGTGGCTCGATCCGGAATCGAACCACACGTCGAGAATGTTCATCTCGCGCTCGAACGCGCTCCCTCCGCAGGCCGGGCACGTCAGCCCTGCCGGCACGAATTCCTCCGTGGGTCGTTCGTACCATGCATCGGCGCCGTGGTTTTCGAACACGTTCGCGGCCTTTTCTATCAGCCCCGTGGTCAGAATGGCTTCGCCGCAGTTGGTGCAGTCCACGGCCGGAATCGGCACTCCCCAGACCCGCTGACGGGAAATGCACCAATCGGGTCGGGTGGCGAGCATGTTGTGGATCCGATCATGACCCCATGCGGGGATCCACTCGACATGCTGGTCGACGTTGTCGAGCGCGGCGTCTCGAAGCGTGCGGTCGTCGCGTATTGGTCGGTCCATGCCGATGAACCACTGTGACGTGGCGAGGAAAATCACCGGGTTGTGACAGCGCCAGCAGTGGGGATACTGGTGCGAAACGGTCGTGGCGCGCCAGAGCCGGCCGCGGGCGGCCAGCGCTTCCTGGACTTTCGGGTTGGCGTCGAAAACGCGCATCCCCCCAAAGAGCTCGACCGTATCGAGAAACTGTCCCGCCGGGCCGACTGGAGCGTAAATCTCCAGTCCGTAGGTCAGTCCCGTGCGAAAGTCGTCTGCACCATGCCCCGGAGCAGTGTGCACCGCGCCCGTTCCGCTTTCGAGCGTGACGTAATCGCCCAGCACGCCAAGCGACACACGCGCGTACAGGGGATGCTCGAAGCGAATGCGCTCGAGCTCCGCTCCCTTCATGCGCGCGATGGGCGCACCGAACTCCTTGCCGACAGCCTGTGCCACGCTGGCCGACAGGGCCTCGGCGACAATCACAGCACGGCCATCGACGTGATAGGCGGCGTAGTCGTAGTCGGGGTGGAATGCAATCGCCAGGTTCGACGGAATGGTCCAGGGCGTCGTCGTCCAGATGAGGACCGAAACCGGGCGACCGGCCAGTTCTGGCACGCGCGCCCCCAGCTCTCCGGCACTTTCCGACGCGAGCGGAAACTCGACATAGATCGATGGCGACGTGTGGTCCTCGTACTCCACTTCGGCTTCGGCAAGGGCCGTACGGCAGTGGATGCACCAATGAACCGGCTTCTTGCCTTTGTAGACCAAACTCTGTTCGACGAACTTCCCGAGGGCACGCACGATAGCGGCCTGGTATCGGAAGTCCATCGTCAGGTAGGGGTCGTCCCAGTTCCCGAGAATCCCGAGCCGTTGAAATTGCTCGGTCATGGCACCCACGTATCTGGCGGCGTACTCCCGACAGGCCCGGCAGAAATCTGCAACCGAAATCTCGCGCTTCCTAGGGCCGAGCTCGCGGTCCACCTGTAGTTCGATCGGGAGACCGTGGCAGTCGTATCCGGGCTCGTACGGCGTGTCGTATCCTGCCATCGAGCGCGATTTGACGACAAAATCCTTCAGGATTTTGTTGAGCGCCGTACCCATGTGAATGTTGCCGTTGGCGTACGGCGGGCCGTCGTGAAGCACGAACTTGTCGAGTCCTCGCCGGCGTGCCTGAATCCTGCCGTACAGATCCATAGCTCGCCACCGTTCTAGCGTCTTGGGCTCGGTCGTCGGCAGGTTCGCCTTCATGGGGAAGTCGCCACGAGGCAGGTTGAGCGTGTCCTTCCAGTCGGCCATGTCAGGTTAGAACACGCAATTGTACACAAAAAAACCCCGCCAGCCGGAAGCTGGCGGGGTTCTTCCACACCCGGTGACCTACGCTCATCGTGAGAGGGTCACGACGAACACACCCGAATTGTCCCGCACATTCCCATCGTTCCCGCCGAGCATCAACCGACCCGACTGAGGCATCGCAATCGAGGTCTGGTCTCCAATCGCGAAGGCTCGACCCGACCCGATACGGCCGATCAGCGCGCCGGCCAACACCGATGGAACAGGTGCGCGCGGTTCCATCACACCCGTCACCGAACCCGCGGGCGAAGCTTTGTGCTCGGGGTTCTGGCTGAACTGGATCTGACCCGAGCTCGAGAAGTGAATGGTTTCACCCTGCCGGACGTTGAAGCCGGAGTCGACCCATTGCACGTTGCCAGGCACATTGACGGTCCGCTGTGGCCCTCCGGGAGCCGGCAATGTGGCCGCGCTGCCACCCGCGCTATCCGGACGCGCGAGATAGACGCGCCCCATGTTTGACGCCTCGATGCGGCGCTCACCGTTTGCCGTGCTGAACACCATCTGCATTGGCTGTCCTGCCACATCCATCAGTCTTCCCGTGAAGACCTCGCCATTCCTCAAAATCACGAGGTGACCAGATGCGGGAACCGCCGCGAGCTCGGTGGCGGGAAGCCCTTGTCCGCCGCTCACGAAATCAATGAGAGCGACCTCATTGATCGGATATCTGCGGTTTTGACCGTTGACGGCGAAGGTGAAGTCCGCTCCCATGTCGACGAGTTCGCCGCCGATGCGTTCGCCAGATCGCAACACGAGCGTGGCCGGCTGCCCCGCGCTGGCGACCGCCGTCGAGAGCGAGCCCAATCACGCAGACGGCTGCAAACCAGGTCCGCTTTGTCATATCGCTATTCCTCCTGTCGAGAATGAGTTCCCAGGTCGTTCCGATAATTACATCTCCATTGCGAGTGCAAACTCCTCGCCAGGTTTTTTTGCGCATTATTGCCTGTAGTTTCGCTCGATCACGCTGGCAGTGTCACCGGAGCGCCGCAACGCGACTTGTATAATGGACAAACATGCGTCATGTGCCGCACCCGACTGATTCACCGACGATCAGGGCCACGCATCTGGATAACGGATTGAAGGTCCTCGTGCAGGAAGTGCACACGGCACCCCTTGCGTCTGTCTGGTGCTGGTACAAGGTAGGCTCGAAAGACGAGCTGCCCGGCCAGACTGGTGTCTCGCATTGGGTCGAACACATGAACTTCCGTGGGACCACGAATATCCCCCGAGATCAGGTGAAAGGGATCATCGAACGGTTCGGCGGAAGCTGGAATGGATACACGTGGATCGACCAGACGACCTACCTCGAGACGGCCTCACGGGATGCGCTCGATCGAATGCTCTTCATCGAAGCGGAGCGCATGGCCAACTGTTTGTACGATCCAGACGACTGCGAGGCAGAACGCACGATCATCATTTCTGAGCTCCAGGGTGGGGAAAACGATCCTGATCAGTTGCTCGATATCGAAGTAACGGCGGCCGCCTTCAAGGTGCATCCCTATCGAAATCCGACGATCGGTTGGGTGAACGACCTCCGTACGATGACCCGCGATCAGCTCTACCACCACTACCGCCGGTACTACGTCCCCACGAACGCGACATTGGTGATCGTTGGTGATGTGGACACAGACGACGCGTTGCGGACCGTCGAAAGTCGATTCGGAGGACTTGCCCCTGGCGAAGTGCCGACCCGGTTGATGCTTCAGGAGCCGGATCAGCTGGCAGAGCATCGCGTCACGATTCGGCGGGAGGGTACGACGGCGTACGTGAAACTTGCGTACCGCGCCCCCGCCTTCGCCAATGACGATTTCTTTCCGATGCTGCTGCTCGATGCGGTGCTGACAGGAGCGAAGGGAGTCAACCTGTGGGCCAGTTTCCGGAACCCGTCTCCGCAGCGCAGCGCTCGACTCTACCGTGCGCTGGTCGAAAGAGGGCTCGCGTCATCAGTGTCCGGCTCAATCGTGCCGACCGAGCACCCTTTCCTTTACGCAGTGTCCATGACTGTCACCGAGAGTGCGACCCCTGCGGCGGTTGAGGCGGCGGCGCTCGAAGTCATCGACGAAGTCAGGTGCAACGGCGTTACAGAACCCGAGCTTCGGAAGGCCGCGAATCAACTGCGCGCACGCCTGGTGTTCGATGACGAGAGCGTGACGTCCATGGCCCATCAGCTCGGTTACTTCGAGACGATTGCCAGTTTCGAGGACTGTCAGACGCTCCTGGCGCGAATCAATGCCGTCACGCTCGAGGACGTGGCCCGCGTCGCGGGTCGGTACTTCGAGAGCTCCAACCGAACCGTGGGCTGGTTCGAACCCACGCCGCCGGCCGACCGCTCATGACGATCGTCACACACCGCGGCCTCGCCCCCACCCGTCAGGTGCTGGACAATGGCGCCGTGATTATCGCCAAGGAGTCGCATGCGACGCCGGCGGTCACGATCAGTGCCGCCATTCAGGCCGGCAGCATCTTCGAGTCCGACTCTCAGTTGGGCCTGGCGCATTTCCTGTCACGGGTCATCGATCGAGGCACCACGAATCGATCGGCCGAGGAGATTGCGGTCGATCTGGATTTCCGGGGAGTCACGGTTTCGGTTCACACGACACGTCACGTGCAGATCGTAAGCTGCACGTGTCTGGTCGAAGACTTCGTGCCCATTCTCCAGACCGTTGGAGAGATTGTGACTGTGCCCTCGTTCCCCTCCGAGGAGGTAGACAAACGACGAGTCGAGGTGATGACGGCCATTCGACAGGACGAGGACAATCCCGCTGTCGTCGCCGTCGAACGGCTGTTCACGCTTCTCTATCCGAACGGCCATCCGTACGGCCGTCCATCCAAGGGCTCTCTCGAAACGGTCGAGCGTATCGATCGTCAGGCACTGCGGAAATTCCACGAAGAGCGATTCGCGCCGTCCGTCCTCTCGCTCGTGATCGTTGGTGACGTGACATCCTCAGAAGCCGTTGATGCAGCGGCAAAGGTGTTCGGCGACTGGCGTGCAGCTCCCCCCGACCGTGTGACGCTGGCCTCGCCGCCGAGCGGCGCCAAGCGCCGTCAATCGGTGATCACCATGATGAACAAGTCACAGGCTGACATCGCATACGGGTTCACGACCATTGCCCGTTCGGATCCCCGGTACGACGCGTTTACGCTGATGAACAACGCGCTCGGGCAGTACGCGCTCGGAGGACGGCTGGGCGAAAGCATTCGAGAACGGCAGGGGATGGCGTACTACGTCTTCAGTTCGTTCGACGGCAACGTCATCGAGAGCCCGCTGACCGTCCGTGCCGGTGTCAACCCCGCGAATGTCGAACGGACGATCGCGTCAATCGATGAGGAGATTGCCAGAATGGCCATCGAGGGCATCACGGCCGAGGAGGTGGCCGACTGCAAACGTTTCCTGATTGGATCGATGCCGAGGATGCTCGAAACCAACGCTGGCATCGCCCGGTTTCTCCAGACCGCCGAGTTTTTCGGGCTCGGCGCGGATTACGATCTTCGACTACCCGGACTCCTCGACGCCGTCAGCCTGGAGCAGGTGAATGCCGCGGCGAGCACGCTGTCGCCCGATTTCGCAGCGGTGGTCGTGGCCGGCCCGTACCGTCCCGGAGCGTAAGTCCGCCTTCCTAAACAGCCGTAGGGGTCACGAAATTTCGTAGGTTCCGTCGTGTGTCCAAAAAAGCGTGAGGGCCGTGAACAGTGGGAATACATGTTTTCGCTCGGCTTTTCCAGCTCAAACGTGCCAAGGACGCCCGAAAACCTCTCATCAGGATGAGCTTGTGATACCAGGTATACAAAACTGCACAGAAACATGTGGCGGCACGGGTTGTGCACCGCCGAACGGCCAATACGGGTGTACTGTGGCCCGACGACTCGAAGAAAGGGCGACCAATGTCATTCAACCGAGTTTTGGCGGCCGGTGTTCTGACGCTCTGTGCGGCAGTGCCCGTATGGGCCCAGGGTTCCCAACCGCAGGCTACGGCTCAGACAAGCGCTCCGGAGGGCCTGCGCCCGGCGACGACCACGATCTATGGTGACACGGGGTTGTGGTTCCTCTCGACGGGCGAGATTCTGCCCGCGGGCCGATGGTCGGTGAGTGCGTATCGGGTGAATTACGACCGGGAGCAGGGGTTCAGCGACATTTCGACCTGGCCGCTGACGTTCGGGGTCGGGGTGCGCGACCGGGCGGAAATTTTCGGGTCGGTCCGCCTGATCAACCGGATCGATCGCGACAAGCGGCCGCTGTTCACGTCGGACCCGGGAAGTGGCGGGTTCGTGCAGGACGTGCCGTTCGTGCACGAAGGGTGGACGGGCAATGTGTTCGGGTCGTTCTATCTGGGGGCGAAAATCAACCTGCTGTCGGAGTATGAGCAGGACCCGGCCGCGTTTGCGATCCGCGGGATGCTGAAGATCCCGACCGAGGATGACGCGGACGGCGGCGGGACGGGCAAGATGGATTTCCTCATTGACGCCATTTTCAGCAAAGACATCCAGCAGCGGGTGGAGTTTGCGGCCAATGCGGGCTTTGCGTTCCGGGGAGCGCCCGACGAGGTCGAGATTTCCGATAGCTTCACGTGGGGGATCGGGTTTGGGTTCCCGTCGCGGCGCGCGCTGCGGCTGCAGGCCGAGCTGCGGGGCGAGGTGATGTTCGACGACCAGCTGACGGGGGCGCCGTTTGTGGGGATGCCGCCGATCAGCTTCAACTCGAGCACGGCGGATGCGTCGATTGGCATCACGTGGCAGGCGCGCAACGGCTTCTTTGCCGGCGCGGGGCTGGGGTGGGCGTTCATGAGCGGCCGCGAGGACTTCCAGGGCAATGCCGGGAGCGTGGGCGGGGACAGTCTGGGGTTCCAGGCGCGACTGGGGTATCACCCCGGGGTGCGGATTTATGTGCCCCCACCCCCTCCGGCGCCGCCCCCGCCCGCACCGCCCCCGGCCGCGCCCGGCCACGACCTGTCGGTGAAGGCGCAGTGCAATCCGTGCACGGTGGAAGTCGGGCGGACGTCGACGGTGACGGCCACGGCGCAGAGCTCGATCAAGTGCGCGGTGACCTATCGCTGGACGGCCCCGACGGGGACGTTTGCGACGCCGACGCAGCAGCAGTCGGTCTGGACGGCGCCGGCCCAGGAAGGGGCGGTCCCGGTGACGGTCACCGTGGTGTGCCCGAGCGACAACCGGACGGCGACCGATACGATCACGATTCAGGTGGTGCGGCCGGCGGCGCGGACCTACATGTTCGAGGACGTGCACTTCGACTTCGACCGCTACACGCTGCGGCCGGATGCGACGCGCGTGCTCGACGAAGCCATCGCCGCCCTGAAACAGGACCCGGCGCTGCGGCTGGAAATCGAAGGCCACACCTGCAACATCGGGACGGCCGAATACAACATCGCGCTGGGGGACCGCCGGGCGTCGGCGGTGCGGGATTACCTGAGCAGCCGCGGGGTGGGGGCCGACCGCCTCCGCACGGTCAGCTACGGGGAAGAACGCCCCAAGCACGACAACACCCGCGAAGAAACGCGTCGTCTCAACCGGCGCGCCGCCATGGTCGTCCGGCTCCAGTAAGCTCTCGGCTCTGAGCGCTCGGATCTCGGCTCTTGATTGACAAGGGCCTGGATCCGGGCGCGCGCAACGACGGGGCAAGACCGAGCCAAGCTCCGAACCCGAACTATTCGACGAGGTACACGTGATGCTGAAAAACCAACTGCTGGTGCTGACCGCCGCATTCTTCGTCAGCGCGACAACGCTTGCTGGTCAGGCCCCGCGGACGACCGGAGGCGCTGAGCAACAGTCGCTGGGTACCGTCCGAATCAGCCAGAAAGTGACGGCCGACGGCAAGCCACTGGCTGCTGGCACCTATCAGGTGCGCCTGACGCCGGACACGGCCAAACCCGAAAACGTGGTCGGTCAGACTCCGACTTTCGAACGATGGGTCGAGTTCGTCCAGGGTGGGCAAGTCAGAGGCCGCGAAGTGGTCAGCATCGTGCCGGCAAGTGAAATTGCCACGGTTGCAGAGGACACACCTCCTGGACCCAACGGACAGAAGGTGCAGCTGCTCAAAGGCAATGACTACGTTCGAATCTGGATTCGGCGAGGAGACCAGCACTATCTGATTCATCTGCCCGTCACGGCGTAGGTTCGGAGAGTTCACAAAAGCGGCACGTGCTGACTTAAGCAGCAGAATGCGAGTATCAAGATCCGGAGCGTGAGCGACGGCAGCGCGTGGGGGTGGGGCCCCACGCGAATTAGATGATCGTCAAAGCGGTCTTTTTTGACGTCGATTTCACACTGATTTATCCGGGCCCGACATTTCGTGGCGAAGGCTATCAGCAGTTTTGCGCCCGCCACGGAATGAGCGTCGACCCTTCAGAGTTCGACGAAGCGGTTGTCGACGCTTCATTCGTGCTCGATGAAGCCCAGGATCACATCTACGATCCGGCAATCTTCCTCAGGTATACCAGACACATCATCGAACGAATGGGTGGACGCGGGCCTGGACTCGACGCCTGCGCACGGGAGATCTACGACGAGTGGGCGGCCTGTCAGCACTTTTCACTCTACGAGGACGTTGAGCCTACCCTGACCGAGTTGGCGGGGCGAGGTTTGCGGCTTGGATTGATCTCAAATACCCATCGTTCGCTCACCTCGTTCCAAAGTCATTTCGAGCTCGAGCGACTGATTTCCGGCGCCATTTCTTCGTCGGAGCACGGTTTCATGAAACCGCACCCGAGCATCTTCGAAGCTGGATTGAAGCTGCTCGATGTCGCGGCCGGCGAGGCCATGATGGTTGGCGACAGCCTCAAGCAGGATATCGAGGGCGCGCGCCGAGCGGGTATGCATGCTGTGCTCGTGAATCGGTCGTCGGAGCTGCCAGCAAGAACCGAGATCGACGGGGTTCCTGTGATTCGGACGCTGACCGATCTGCCGAAGCTTCTGACGCCCTAGTGGCAGTAGACAGTCGGCAGTCCGCAGCGCAGTACGGAGCGCAGGCTCTTCAGGCCTGCCTGACGATATAGCCTATCCAGGAGGCCACGTTAACGCTCGTCCAGCCAGCACGTGCAGATGGATATGGAAGACTGTCTGGCCGGCGTCGCGATTGCAGTTGAAAACGGTTCGATACCCGCCCTGCTGAAACCCGCGATCTCGTGCGACCAATCCAGCCTGCCGAACCATGCGACCGATGAGCTCATCGTCTGCCTGGGTGATGTCGTTGATGGTGGCGATGTGTCGACGCGGTATGACGAGTGCATGAAGTGGTGCTTGCGGGTTGATGTCCTGGATCACAATCAGCGCTTCATCTTCGTGGATGACCTTTGCCTGTATTTCGTGCGCGATGATCTTGCAGAACAGACAATCGGCCATGACACTCTCGCGTCAGAAGAGATTGGTAGATCGGGTGACCACCATCGTACGAGGGATACCCTGGAGATCGCTCCGCACGCGGACGATTCGAAACGCCGGCCAGCTCGCGATCAACCCTCGTAATGCTTCCTCCTGGCCGTCGCCAAACTCCACCAGAAGGTAACCGGAAGGTGCCAGGCACCCTGACGCCTGCTCCAGCAACATCTGCTGTTTCTCGAGACCGTCAGCCCCACCGAACAGCGCGACGTGCGGTTCGAAATCTCGGACCTCCGGCGATAATCCGGCAGCGTGGGCTCGTGGCACGTACGGAGGGTTGGACACAATCAGATCGGCGCACGGTCCGATGCCTGCGAGAAAGTCCGTTCGAACAAAATGAACTCTATTGGCGACGCCATGCCGAATGGCGTTCCGGCGAGCCACGTCAAGCGCGGCTGCCGAAATGTCGGTGGCGACGATCCGGGCTGAAGCCATCTCGTGGGCGAGCGCGACCGCGACGCAGCCGCTGCCCGTACCAACGTCCACGACGAGCGCTCGGCCTATGGTCGTCAGTGACAGTGCTCGGCTGCATTCGAGGGCTTCTTCCACGAGAAATTCGGTTTCGGGTCGTGGGATGAGCACGTCGCTCGAGACCTCGAAATCGAGGCCCCAGAATTCCTTCGATCCCATGATGTACGAGGTCGGCTCGCGGCGTTCACGTCGGCAAATGAGCCGGTCGTAGTGCTCGGGGAATCCGGCTGGCGCTTCTTCGCCACGGCTCGTCAGAAAACGAGCGGCATCCCAGCCGAGCAGCCGGCGTGCCAGCGTTTCGGCATCGAGCCGCGCCTCCGACTGACGGATCCCGGCGCGACCGAGGCGCCCTCCCGCGTCCACCACCAGCTCGTGAACGGTCACGTTAGCGCACCTCAACGGCCGTCGCGTCCTTGAGCCTCTCGGACTGGTAGTGCGTGCTGACTGAATCGAGTAATTCGTTCAAATCGCCGTTGAGCACTTCCACCAACCGATGTGTGGTGAAATTGATTCGATGATCGGTAATCCGGCTTTGGGGGAAATTGGTACGTGCGGATCTTCTCGGAACGTTCGCCCGTGCCGACCTGACTGCGTCGATCCTTCGCAATCTGTTCCTGTTGCTTGCGCAGCTCCATTTGTACAGCCTTGATCGCAACACCTTCATGGCCTTCGCCCTGTTCTTGACCTGGGATTTTTCGTCCTGTTGAGAGACGACCACCCCGGTCGGAATATGGGTGATGCGGACCGCCGAGTAGGTCGTGTTCACGCTTTGACCGCCTGGACCGCTCGAACAGAACGTATCGACACGCAGATCCTTGGCATCGATCTGAATATCGACGTCTTCGGCCTCGGGCAGGACCGCCACTGTCGCGGTGGAGGTGTGAATGCGACCGCTGGCTTCAGTTGCCGGAACGCGTTGCACACGATGGACGCCACTTTCGTACTTCAGCCGGCTGTAGGCACCCCGCCCTTCGACGGAAGCAATGACCTCTTTCAAGCCTCCCACGCCAGTTTGGTTGGTCGAAAGGACCTCGATTCGCCAGCGGTGACGCTCGGCAAACTTCGAGTACATTCGGAACAACTCTCCGGCGAACAAGGCCGCTTCGTCCCCGCCCGTACCGGCACGAATTTCCAGCACGACGTTCCTGTCGTCGTTTGGATCTTTCGGAACGAGCAGCGTCTTGATCTCCGCAAGCAGGTCGTCGCGACGCCGCTCGAGCGTCTTGAGCTCTTCGCCGGCAAGATCGCGCATGTCCGCATCCGCAGTCTTCACCAGCTCTTCGGTCTGTGCGATCTCCTGTGAGACTGCCTTGTACTGCCGGAAACGTTCCACGAGCGGCTCGAGCTCGCTCAGTGTCTTGGCATGCTTCCGGTACGTCGTCGGATCGGCCTGAACGGCCGGATCCGCCAACTGCTTCATGAGATCTTCGTAGCTCGATTCGACTGCCGAGAGTTTGTCGAACATAAACAGTGGTCAGTGGTTGCAGTGGTCAGTCAGTCACCCTCCCGACACCGGTGGAAGGAACGCCACTTCGTCGCCGTCCTTGACGCGACCGTCCATTCGCGCGTAGTCCGTATTGATCGCTACCGAAATCGACGCCGTATACGCGCCGAGCGGCGGAAACTCGCTGACCAGATCGTCCCAGACCTGTCGCGCCGTGCCTTCTCGAACGTCGCGGACGAGCTCACTCGCTCCAGCAATATCGCGGAGGCGGGCAAAAAGCCGCACGGTCACGCGCATGGCTTTCTTGGTTCGCGGGCCCCTACCCCCACGAAGTGGCGTCGCTTGCGGGGGCACTCACGCCCTGCGCCGCCCCAGCGCGGCTGAACGCCACCTGGCGCGCCGCTTCATCGTCGGGATTGGCGGTTGCGCCCTCGATCCAGACGTCGCCACCCTCAAAATATTCGTGCTTCCAGATCGGGACGATTTGCTTCACCCGTTCAATGGCGTATCGGCATGCGGCAAACGCATCTGCACGGTGGGCGCATGCGGCGGCAATTGCCACGCTGCTTTCCCCGATGGCCAGGCGCCCAATCCGGTGGTGAATACCAAGTTCAACCGCCGGCCAACGCTCCCGTGCTTCGTCCCGAATTCGGTCGAGCGCACGCAGTGCGAGTGGTTCGTACGCCTCGTACTCGAGGTATTGGACTCGTCGATTGAGGTTCTCGTTTCTGACGATGCCCAGAAACGACGTGACGGCACCCTGACCCGGCGATGAGACAGCCCGAACCAGCGCGTCCAGATCCAAAGGAGCGCTAGTGATAGCCGCAAGGGAGGAAGCCATCCAGAAAGTATATCAACGTTCGAGAAGGCTCTTCGAGGAGCTCACCAGTCGATTCGTTCGGGGCGACGAACCCCGGTGAACCAGAGGTGATTCAGGGGGCCGTGCCCGTGTCCGATTGTGAGCCCGTGCTCCAGGGCCGCGGTCACGTAGTGTTTGGCGCGATCGGCGCTTTCTCGAAGCGAACAACCAAGAGCAAGGTTTGCGGCAATGGCGGCGGCGAACGTGCACCCGGTCCCATGCGTCGCGCGCGTCTCGATGCGTGGCCCCCTCAGCTCGTGGTACCCCCTGTCGTCGACGAGCACGTCAACGGCATCGTGATCACCCAGGTGCCCGCCTTTCACAATGACCGCACGCGAGCCGAGTTCCCGGATTCGCTCAGCGGCACGGCGGGCATCAGCGACAGTGATGACGGGCATGTCGGCAAGGACGGCAGCCTCTGCGGCGTTGGGGGTGACCACGGTCGCAAACCGGAGCAACTCGTATTGCACGACGTCGAGCGCTTCCCGCGACAGCAGTGAGTCACCGCTCTTGGCAATCATCACCGGGTCCACGACCACGTTCGACAGGCCTCGGCGCTCCAGCAGCGCGACGATCGCCTTGACGATGGGCTTGCTCGCAAGCATCCCGGTTTTGGTTGCGTGAATCTCGAGGTCTTCTACGACGGCCTCTATCTGGGAGACGACCACTTCTGCCGGCAGTTCGTGAATGGCTTGAACCCCGAGCGTATTCTGAGACGTGATGGCGGTGATGGCTGATGCGCCGTAGACGCCATGCGCGGCGAACGTCTTCAAGTCGGCTTGAATGCCGGCGCCCCCAATCGAATCGCTGCCGGCAATTGTCAGTGCGGTGGGAATCGCCATCGTTCGTTACTTCCCCAGAATCAAGAGGTACTGGAATGGCAGAAACGTCTCACGCTTGATGAGCCGCAAGCCCGCCCGTTCCGCGCCGCGCAAGATGACTTCCGGGTCCACGCGCTCTTCGGCGGCTGGGCCGGGGCCCCCAGCGCCAAACGTGAAGTCGACGATACCAATACGACCGTTCGGTTTGAGTGAACGTCCGACGTTCGCCAGGAGCGCAACAGGATTCGCAATTTCGTGATAGATGCCCACAATCAGCACGGCATCAATTTGCTGCGGCGGTAGCTTCGGATCGTCCTCGGTGCCGAGAATCGGCTTCACGTTCTGCAGCGCCTCACGCTGCACGCGACGGACCGTCGCCTGAATCATCTCGCGCTGAACGTCTTCCGCGTAAACGAGTCCGTTGGGACCAACCCGTCGTGCCAGACGAACCGTGAACCAGCCCGAGCCGACACCCAGATCCGCGACCACCGCGCCGTCATAGATTCCCAGCGCATCCATGATCCGATCGGGCTGCTGCCACTCGTCACGATCTGGTGCCTCGAGGAGTCCGAGATCCAGCGGCGGAAAGAGCCGATCGTTTCGCGTTTGCCCCTGCAGCGGCTGACCCTGGAGGGCAACTCCTGCCGCGATGAGACCGATCAGGAGGACCTTCATCATCGTTCTTTCGAGGACTCTTTACGTGGTGGACGCGATGGCGTCCCATCCGCACCGGCAATCCCGGGCCGCGTCATGGCTTCAGGGTCGAGGATCTGCTCGAGCCGATCCGCGTCGAGCAGCTGACGGTCGAGAGCAAGCTGGTGAATGGGAGTTCCGGTGCGAACCGATTCCTTTGCCAACTCGGCGGTTGCAGCGTATCCAATATACGGGCTGAGCGAGGTGGCCAGCGCCGTGCTGCGATCGAGAAGCTCTCGAGCTCGTTGCGGATCGGCAACGAGGCCATCGACGCAGCGCAGACGAAGCGCATGCATGGCCTCACGCAGGATATGTGACGCGTGCAGCGAATCCCAGGCGATAAGCGGCATCATGACGTTCAGTTCGAGCTGGCCCGCCTCGCACGCCATCGCGACGGTCGTGTCGCACCCGATCACCTGAAAACAGACCTGGTTGACCATTTCTGCGATTGAAGGGTTGACCTTGCCAGGCATGATCGACGAACCGGGCTGGACCGCCGGTAAGACGATCTCCGAGAGCCCCGCCCGCGGTCCCATGCTGAGCAAGCGAAGATCGCTCGCGATCTTGCCGAGTTCCACCGCAAGCCGCCGATGGGCTCCCGTATAGGCCAGCACGTCCCCCATGCTCTGCGTGACGCGAAAAGGGTTCTCCGCCGCCTGCAGTTCGAGATTGGTGTAACGCCGAAGATTCCGAATGACCTGGTCGGTGAACTCGGGACCCGCATTGAGTCCGGTCCCGACCGCCGTGGCACCCACATTGAGCTCGTGCAGTTGTCGAGAGGCGTGCTCGATATCGCCGGCACCTCGTGCGATGCAGGCGGCGTAGCCACTGAACTCCTGGCCAAGCGTCATCGGCACCGCATCCTGCAGGTGCGTCCGGCCCACCTTCAGCACGTTCCGGAACGCGTTTGCCTTGGAGTCAAACGACGACGCCAGCCGAACGGCTTCCTCGACGAGGACGCGATGGCCCAACAGCAGCGCAAGACGCGTTGCGGACGGAAACACGTCGTTTGTGGATTGCCCCATGTTGACGTGATCGTTGGGATGCACCAACGTGTAGGTTCCGCGGGCCTGGCCGAGCAGCTCGCCGGCCCGATTCGCCAGAACCTCGTTCACGTTCATGTTGTGGGACGTGCCGGCGCCCGCCTGGTAGACGTCCACGACGAACTGGTCTTTCAGTCCGCCTCTCAGGATTTCGTCTGCCGCCGTGGCGATGGTGCGACCGACCTCCGGTGCCAGCCGACCGATACTGACATTGGCTTCAGCGGCCGCCTTCTTGATGAGCACCGTGGCCGTGATGAGCGAGTCGGGAGCGCGCAGGCCGCTGATGGGGAAATTTTCGACTGCCCGCTGTGTCTGAATCCCGTAGTAGGCCGTTGCGGGCACTTGAAGCTCGCCGAGCGGGTCGCTCTCGATGCGAAAGGACACGAGGAGATTATACTGTGCTGATGCTGAAGTCTTTTTCGGACTCGGTGGTGCAGCTGATCGTCAAAACATCGACCGATTTGCCGCCGGATGTACGGGCGGCCATGCGAGCAGCCCGCGGTACGGAGTCCGAAACGACTCAGTCCGGCCAGGCGCTTACCATCATTGCCCAGAACATCGATCAGGCTGCGGAGTGCGAGGGGGCCATCTGTCAGGACACGGGCATGCCGACCTTCGAGGTCAAGGTCCCGCTCGGGGCCAACCAGGTCTGGATCCGTCAACAGATCCGTGAGGCGGTTGCAGAGGCAACGCGTCGCGGCAAACTCCGTCCAAACTCGGTGGATTCGTTGACCGGCGAGAATTCCGGCAACAACCTGGGACCGGGCACGCCCATCATCCATTTCGATCAGTGGGAAGAACAAGACATCGAGATCAAGCTGATCCTCAAGGGCGGCGGGTGCGAAAACATGAACGCCCAGTATTCCGTGCCCTGCGAGCTGGCACACCTGGGTCGCGCGGACCGCAACCTCGAAGGGGTGCGTAAATGCATTCTTCATGCAATCTGGAACGCGCAGGGCAAGGGCTGCAGTCCGGGTGCCGTCGGTGTTTGCATAGGCGGTGACCGGACGTCTGGCTACGTGCACGCCAAAGAACAACTGTTCCGCACGCTCGACGATGTGAATGCCGATCCCAGGCTCGCGGAGCTCGAGGCGTCCATCATGGGCACCGTCAACAGTCTGGGTATTGGCACGATGGGATTTGGTGGCAACGTGACGCTGATTGGTTGCAAGGTCGGCGTGATGAACCGGTTGCCGGCGAGCTTCTTTGTTTCCGTCGCCTACGACTGCTGGGCGTTCCGGCGCCTCGGCGTCCGACTCGATGCGCGTAATGGATCCATCAAGGAGTGGCTCTACAGGGATCCCTCGCATCCGGTCATTCCAATGATCGACCAGGCGGGATTTACGAGAACGGGGCGCGAGATAGCCCTGAATGCTCCAATCTCGGAAGAGCAGATCCGATCGTTGCATGTCGGCGATGTCGTGATGGTTTCAGGCCGTGCCTATACTGGCCGTGATGCCGTCCACGCGTATCTGATGAAGCATGATCCGCCGGTCGATTTGCGAGGCTCGGTCCTCTACCATTGCGGCCCGGTCGTCGCCAAACAGGATGGGGGATGGAAGGTCACCGCGGCTGGCCCGACGACGAGCATCCGTGAGGAGCCGTATCAGGCCGATATCATTCGCCGGTATGGTGTGCGAGCGGTCATCGGCAAGGGAGGGATGGGCGCGAAAACACTCGCTGCGCTCAAAGATCACGGAGCGGTCTACCTGAACGCGATTGGGGGCGCGGCGCAGTTCTACGCACGCTGCATCGAACGGGCGGACGATGTGTCGCTGATGGAATTTGGAACGCCCGAGGCCATGTGGCATCTCTGGGTGCGTGACTTTCCGGCCATCGTCACCATGGACGCGCACGGGAACAGCCTGCACAAAGATGTCGAAGCAGAGTCGGGCAAACAACTCGAGACTCTGCAAGGCATGAGCTTGCAGTAACGCGGGGGCTAAAGCCCCCGCGCTACAGGCGACAGAGAGGCTGTGTAAACAGGCGACAGGAGAGGCCTGTGTAGCGCGGGGGCTTTAGCCCCCGCCTGAGTCCGGGGGCGTCGGAGGCGCGAAGGTCGCGTCTTCGCTCAGCTCGGGTAGAGAAGGTCGCGTGTAACCATGGTCGATCGCCGATCGATCGAGATCCAGCGTTTCCAGATCTTCGATCGCGACGAGCGGAAACGGTGCCGCCGCGTCCACCTGGACGGCTTTCGTGTACCCTCCACACTGACCACAGAGTTCCAGCAACCGTTGCGGCTGCTCAGTGTCGGGTGCGGAGGTGACGAACGCTGACCCTTCTTCTCCGCAATACACACAGCGATACGACAGCATCTCCCAGGCCGCGGCGCAGAACGAGCAGCGCAGCGATCGCACGCCGCTCACATACTCGGCAAGCGCCGGCCAGGAACCGCACGCAGGACAGTAGCCACGGTCCCACGAAACCAGGGCAGACTGGACGACGCCCTCCTGCCTGTCACCCTCGTCCTCCCCACCAAACAGGGCTCGTTGCAGCAGGAATGCAAACGGCGACGTCGCCAGCTCCCCGACGAGCCACACTAAATCCGGGGAAAGACTCATTTGGGTCGCACCCTGATGAATGGCCTTTTGATCTCTGGCCAACGAGCTCCTGAGCAGTGAGGCCCGATTGATGCGTCCAGACTGAAACGACTCCATCACATGGCGCGCGACGTCGCCCGCCCCGCCGTTGGCCAGGTGCTGGCAGAAGCGATCCAGGCTGGATGCGAGCTCCCCGACCGGGATGTCTATGGCCTCACCTCGAAGCACCGGCACGCCACGTTGGAGTTTCTCGACGATGGCGGCTGGAGGCAGTGGCCGGGTTACGGCTCCGCTGCGATCGAGGCGGTCGAGTACCTCGATCACCTCACCGAGCAATTTCCGCTGGAGCTCGATCGCAGGCTCGAGATCGGGGAACCGGGCGGCAAGCTCGGCCCACTGCTGCGTTGCCCGGTCGAGGAGGGGCGGGTTCGGAGAAGCCATGTCCGGTCAGTATGATTCGACTGTAACCTCTTGTGCAACCGCGAGATGAGCCGCCCAGGGAGCTGACGGGAGGGCAATCAGCAGGTATAATAGAAAACGACGGAGTTGAAGGAGACCTCCAAGCATGATCAATGTAACAGAGACGGCGGCTTCGAGAATTAGCGAGCTCCTGGCCGAAGAGCAGAAGGTGAACAGCGGCCTGCGGGTGTTCGTGCAGGGCGGCGGTTGTTCGGGTTTTCAATATGGCCTCATGATCGAGGAGAGCCTTGGTGAGAGCGACCAGATCTTCGAGTCCAACGGGGTGAAGCTGTTCGTCGACCCCATCAGCATTCGCTACCTGAAGGGTGCCGAGGTTGACTTCGTCGAAACGGTCACCGGAGGAGGGTTCACCATCAAGAACCCGAATGCGGTGTCAACCTGCGGGTGCGGCCAGTCGTTTACCGTCTAATCGAGCGTCAGGGTTTTCAGACCGCCCCGGCAGCAGACGGTTGACGTCTTAGAGCTCGCGCCAGAACTGAGTCCGAGGGACCCCCTACGTCAACTGTCATGCCGATGACCGCCTCCGATCTCGATCGTATTCGTCCCGCCGGGACCAAACGCTCGAGCAAACGGGATTTCATCCTCAACGTCTTTCTGCGTCAGGAAGGGCATCTCAGCGCCGATGACCTGGTCGATCTGATCAGGCGCGAGGATCAGCGCATCAGCCGCGCGACGATCTACCGAGCACTGCAGTGGATGGTCGATGCCGGTATCGCGCGCAAGGTCGACTTTGGCGAAGGCCGTTTCCGCTTTGAGCATTCATATCGGCATCCGCGCCATTTTCACCTAATCTGCAAGACCTGCAACCGGTCCTTCGAGTTTCTGAGCTCCGACATCGAAGCGATTGTCGAGGAGATTGCCGCCGCACGAAGCTTTACGCAGCGGCAGAGTGTTCTTCAGATCTACGGAACCTGTGAAGAATGTCGAACGGGACGGCCAGCGGCGGTTGACAGCGGAACTACCGAGCTGCTCTTCGCGCGCGACGCGTTGCGGATTGCGATCGCCACCGAGCGCAGCGGCCTGGAATTCTACTCGCAGGCGGCGCTCATCACGCGCGATCGACGTGGGCGGGCGCTGTTTCAGAAGTTGGCGGAGGAAGAGCGCGAGCACCTCTCGACGCTGGAAGCCCGTTACAAGCGGTTGCTCGAGAAGGATCCGCAGCTCGAATCGCGGCCGACGTTCCTGTTTTTCAAGGGAGCGGCAAACGGCTTGTTTGCCAACGGCGCCGAGCGTCTCACGAGAGGCATCAACGCGCGGCAGGCGTTGATGATTGGCATCCGCTGCGAGCGGGGGTCTCACCGTTTCTTCAAGCGGTACGGCGAGCGCTTCGAGGACTCGGAAGGCAAGCAGATCTTTCTGGAGTTCGCAGACGAAGAGAAGGCCCATCTAGATCTTCTGACTCGCGAGTACGCGGCCCTTGTGAAACGCCAGCTCGGATCCAGCCCGCGCAAGTCAGCGCGTGCGTCCAGACGACATGATCGCTCCCGCCACGCGTCCTCCTCGAACACTTGATCGATCTTCACATGCACACGACGGCGTCGGATGGTCGGTGTGAGCCGGCCGAGTTGGTTCATCGCGCATGGACTCTCGGAATCCGTACCTCAGCGTGACGGACCACGACACGGTGGCCGCAGTTGCCGAAGTCGCGAAGGTTGGCGCCAGCCTGGGTATGGAAGTGGTCCCCGGAATCGAGATCACCGCTGTCCTGGCGGAACGTGACGTTCACGTGCTGGGCTATTTTTTCGACCCTGACAGCGAAATCCTCGAAGGGTTTCTGCGGGAACAGCGCACCGATCGTGTGCGGCGTGTTCGGGAAATGGCGACAAAGCTGGCGTCCCTTGGCAAGCCCATCGACGTGGAGCAGATTACCGAGGCACCGGGGACCAAGCCGGGTCGCGCGCTCGGTCGGCCACTGGTGGCATCGGCCCTGGTGAAGGCCGGACACGTTGCCGACATTCGGCAGGCCTTTGATGAGTTCATCGGCGAGGGCAAGCCGGCGTATGTTGCTCGTCGGGGCGGCACGCCTGTGGAGGTCGTGAAAATCGTTGGTCAGGCCGGCGGCATCGCGTCGTTGGCGCATCCAGGCCCGCTCGGAAACGATGCCGTGATTCCGGAGCTCGTCGACGGCGGTCTCGTGGCGATTGAGGCGTACCACAGCGATCATGACTCGGCGGCCACCGCTCACTACCTCGCGCTGGCAGCGCAGTACGGCCTTGCAGTCAGCGGCGGATCCGACTACCACGGCGAGGTTGGCCATCGGCGCAACGGGCTCGGGATTGTCGGTCTGCCGGATGAGCACTATCGTGTCCTCAAGGCGAGAGCGCAGAGGTAGTTGAGAGCTGGAATTACCGTCGCCATTCATCAGCGGATGGATCGACCGGCTGACGTTGATCGACGTCACGTCGATGGCCGCGCTCGACGTGGCCATGGGTCGCGGCCGCCATACCTGGACGCTCGCCAAGGCAGGGTTCAAGACCTTCGGTGTCGATCGAGACATCGAATCCCTGCGTGTCGCTCGATCTCAAGCCCGACAACAGAATCTGAACGTCAGGTTGTGGGCCACCGATCTTGAAGACGGTGTGTTGCCGACCTCACACTTCGACGTACTCGTGTGTACACGATATCTGCAGCGTAACCTGTTCCCGGTGCTTCGGGGTGCCGTCAAGCCGGGCGGCGTCGTGCTGTACGAGACGTTTACGATGTTTCAGCTCCAGTACGAGACTGGTCCGCGCTCGCGGGACCATCTGCTCGAACCCCTCGAACTGCGGAA
>CAWBPA010000003.1:0-144139 GCA_963790545.1 Vicinamibacterales bacterium | reverse complement strand
TGGGCAAGATAGGGGGGTAAGGCAGATGGGGAGAAAAGGAAGTTGGGAATGATCGCGTTCCTCTTGATTGGCTTTACTCTCGTCACCCTCGCCCACACAGCCCCGTTCCCGTTCCTACTCGATGTCGTCGGACCGGCACGATCGGTCTGGCACATGTCAGACCGAGACTCTGTCAACCCGCTCGTCTATCTCACATTTGATGATGGGCCGAATCCGACTGCCACTCCCGAATTGCTGGATGTGCTTGCCCGCGAAAACGTCCGCGCGACATTTTTTCTGATCGATCGCTACATCACCGACGACACTGCCGCCATCGTCAAACGGATATTTGCCGAGGGCCACGGCGTCGCACTCCATTCGCACACGCGCGCCCTGGTCCTGATGGGACCAGATCAGCTGGCGCTGACGCTCACGGCGGCAGCCGAGCGCATTGAGCAGGTGGCCGGCAGTCGTCCGTGCCGCGCATTCCGGCCTCATGCCGGATGGAGAGGCGGGCAAATGCTCGAGGGGCTCGATCGCATTGACTACGCGCTTGTCGGGTGGAGCTGGGGAATGTGGGACTGGAACTGGTTTCGTTCTCGCACACCGCAGAGCGTGGAAGGGCTTGCCCGCCGCGCATCGGCCGGCGACATCATCGTCATCCATGACGGCCACCACAAGAATCCTCGCGCTGATCGACGGTATGCTGTCGATGGTGTTCGTCGACTCATTCCGGCGCTGCGAGCGCGTGGCTTCGGCTTTGCCACCATCTGCGACGGCCTGGAAAGAAGTCAAAGTTCAAAGGTCAAAGTAGTTAGTAAGTAAGCACTTTCCGCTTACTTATCCACTTTGAACTTTGACCTTTAACTTTCTTTACGTTCATGTCACTGCCCCATGTCGTGATTATTGGCGCCGGGTTCGCAGGGCTCGACGCCGCCCGTGCTCTTCGGCGGGCGCCGGCCACGGTTACCGTTCTCGATCGACGCAACCATCACGTGTTTCAGCCGTTGCTGTATCAGGTGGCCACGGCCGGTCTGTCGCCGGCTGACATCGCTTCGCCAATCCGGCACGTGCTGGCGCGACAGGCGAACACGCGCGTGCTTCTGGCCGATGTCAGGGGGATCGACCTGTCACGTCGAGCACTCAGTCTGGACGAAGGTGAGCTCTCATACGACTACCTCATTGTGGCAACGGGATCTTCCCATACGTATTTCGGGCATCCGGAATGGGAGGAGCTGGCGCCTGGGCTCAAAACGTTGGACAACGCGCTCGTGATTCGCCGTCGTTTCTTGCTGGCCTTTGAGCGGGCAGAGCGCGAGAACAGTGAAACCAGGCGGCGGATGTTGCTGACGTTCGTGATTGTCGGCGGCGGTCCCACCGGTGTCGAACTTGCCGGTGCGCTGGCAGAAATTGCCCGCCACTCGCTCCATCGTGAATTCCGCACCATCGAGCCCGAACACGCCACCGTCATTCTGATCGAGCGAGGTCCGACAATTCTGCCGACGTTTCCGGAGTCGCTGCGCAACGCCGCCCGCGCGTCGCTGCACAGGCTCGGTGTGGAGGTTCGCGAAAACACTTCCGTCACCAGCGTCGAACCTCATCTCGTTCATCTCGAGGCACAGACGATACCGGCGGGTACGATCTTGTGGGCCGCCGGTGTCGCCGCATCGCCATTCGGTACGCGGCTCGGCGTCCCGCTCGATCGCGTCGGTCGAGTGATTGTCGAGCGGGATTTGTCGATACCTGGGCATCCGGAGGTCTTCGTCGTGGGCGATCTTGCGCTGTTCATGGATCAGGAAGGGAAGCCCCTGCCGGGTCTCGCACCGGTTGCCCAGCAGCAAGGACGCCACGCCGCAAGGAACATCCTGCGACTCTTACAGCAGCAACCGACCGATCATTTTCGATACCGGGACTATGGGAACATGGCGACAATCGGGCGAGGCGCCGCCATTGCCGATTTCGGGTGGCTTCACCTGTCAGGGTTCATTGGTTGGCTGGCGTGGCTGTTCGTGCACATCATGCGACTGGTTGGTTTTCGCAACCGGGTCGCGGTGTTTTTCGAGTGGGCCTGGGCCTACGTCAGCTATCAGCGAAGCGTCCGCCTCATCACAGGTCTCGATGACACGAATGACTGAACGAAATCTCGTCAGAACGTCGATCGTGCACCGATGAGGGCCCGCGTCTCTACTCTGGCCTCACTTGTCACCATTGCGCTCGCCCTAGGGTTGGCCGTTGCGCCCACGCGGTCGACTTGGGTGGAGCGGCTGTTTTCGAACGGCCTGTACGCCAGACTTCAGCCGCCGCTCACTCGTCTGTCAAACGTCGTTCCGTTTGCACTCTTCGACGCGCTCATCATTTTCGTGACAATTCTGCTTGCCGTGTGGTTCGTGGCGGCGTACAAGCGGCCCAGAACTCACATCTGGCGCTTCGTGTTGCGAGTCGGAACCCTGGCAGCCGCACTCTATCTGGTGTTTCTGGCCATCTGGGGTTTCAACTACCGTCGCGAACCGTTGCGACGCACGCTCGAGTTTCATGAGGAACGTGTCACTCCTGAAGCGCTCGTGGAGCTTGCCAGTCGGGCGGTGACCGAACTGAACGCGATCTACCCGATGTTGCCGACGTCGTGGCCAACGTGGGGCGAGATGCCCATGGTCCTCGGACCGCCGTTCGAACGGGCGCGCGGCCGGATTGGTCCACCGTGGGCGGTGCAGCCTGGTATTCCGAAACGTTCCCTGCTCAACATCTACTTCAAGCTGACCGCGATCGAGGGCATGGTCGATCCGCTTTTTCTGGAGGTGCTGGTCAATCAGGATGTGCTGCCCTTCGAAAGGCCGTTCATCGTGGCGCACGAGTGGGCGCACCTGGCTGGGCGCGCTAATGAATCGGAAGCCAGCTTTCTCGGATGGCTGACGTGCATGGATGGACCACAGTGGGCACGTTACAGCGCCTGGATTTCGCTGTACGGCGCAATCATGACCGACCTTCCAGCTCCCACCCAGCGGGCCATCGCCGCGAAACTGGACGCGGGCCCGCGCAAAGATCTTCAGGCGCTCAGGGATCGAATCGTCCGACAAAGCCTGCCCGTCGCACGGCGCGCGAGCGGGGTGGCGTACGACCGCTTCTTGAAGGCCAATCGAGTGCGCGAAGGCGTGAGGAGCTACGACCTGGTCGTCACGTTAATCCTGGGCGTGGAGGTGCCGGGCACTTAACATCTCAAGCAGTCCGACCTGTCCCGGATTGATTCGTCGTCGTGCTTCCGCAAGATCGAACCAGGCAGCGCGATCCGCTTCAGGAAACTCTTGCATTCGTCCCGAGCCCTTTGGCCACTCCATCGAAAACATGTTGCTCTGCAGCAGCGCCGGATCCCAATCACCGTTCACGGCCCATGCGGAGACGACCTTTCCGCTGGCCTGCGTGACCTGACCAAGGGCGACGAACGGGCCGTTGGTCCGACAACCGGTCTCCTCATGAAACTCTCGAATGGCGGCATCCAATGGATTCTCATCGGACGAGTATTCGCCTTTGGGGATTGACCAGGCGCCGTAATCTTTCCGTTCCCAAAACGGACCACCTGGATGGATCAGCAGCACTTCGATCACGTCGCTCGTGATGCGATACATGAGGAGTCCCGCGCTGGGCCTGGGCATTGTTGGTGCTACGATACCTCAATGTTCAGCAGTGTTTCGGTCGTCGGGCGGGGTCGCGTCGGATCGGCCGTCGCGGCCAGGTTCGAGGAGCGCGGTCTGGCGGTCCGTCAAGCCGACGTCGAGCTCGTGTTGTTGTGCGTACCCGACTCAGCCATCGCGACGGTGGCGGCCGGGATTCCGCGAGGTCCGTGGGTGGCCCACGTCAGCGGTGCGACCCGGCTGAGCGTCCTGGCCCCCCATTCCCTCCGTTTCAGCGTGCACCCTCTCCAGACTTTCACACGCGCACGCGGTTCCGAACAACTCGACGGGGCCTGGGCTGCGATTGGAGCGGAAAACTCTGAAGCCAGGACCCGCGGGCGTTGGGTGGCCGAAGTGCTGGGGCTCAAATCTTTCGATATCGATGAGGATGCCAGAATTCTCTATCACGCCGGTGCCGCCGTTGCGTCGAACTTTCTGGTGACCTTGTATCGTTCGGCATCGCACCTCTTCGAGCGGGCCGGCGCGCCGCCCGAGGCACTGGTTCCGCTCATGCAGCGTACGATCGACAATGGCTTCGATTTGACGGGACCGATCGCACGGGGCGACTGGGCGACCGTGAATGCGCATCTGGACGCAATCAGGGCGCGCGCTCCCGAACTCGAGCCCATGTATCGCGCGCTTGCCGAGATCACGTGAAATGAAAACGCTCCGGACTGTGAAGGACATGCGTGCCGAGCTCGAGCGCAATCATCCCGGCGCAACCATTGGCCTCGTGCCGACGATGGGGGCGCTGCACGATGGGCATCTGGCACTCTTTGCAGCCGCACGCCGCGATTGCGAGACCGTCGTGGCCAGCTTGTTTGTCAACCCCACGCAGTTCAACGATCGGGCGGACCTGACGGCCTATCCACGCGACGAAGCGCGTGATGTCAGACTGGTGACCGAAGCAGGCGTTGATTACCTGTTTGCGCCAAGTGTGGAAGAGATGTACCCGCCAGGCTACGCGACGTGGGTTGAAATGGAAGGTCCCGCGCGGGGGCTTGAGGCAGATTTTCGTTCTGGCCACTTCCGGGGCGTCGCGACCGTGTGTCTCAAGCTGTTCACAATCGTCCGGCCAGATGTGGCGTACTTCGGACAGAAAGACGCGCAGCAGGTGGCCGTGATCAAGCAGCTCGTGCGCGACCTCAATCTCGGTCTCGAGATTCGAGTCATTCCAACGGTTCGCGAGCCGGATGGTCTTGCGTTGTCCTCACGGAATGCGCGTCTTTCTCCCGCTGAGCGCACACGCGCGCTCGCCATTGTCAGGGCACTCGGCGCCGGGCTGGCAGCACATCGCGCCGGCGCCGATCCGGTTGCCGCCGCGCGTGCCGTGTTGACCGATCTTGAACCCGATTACGTGGCAGTCGCCGACTTCAACGGTCAGCCGACCCTGGCGATTGCCACGCGCGTGGGAAAGACGCGTCTCATCGACAATATTCCACTCGACGCGGAGTCGGTCACGTAGAAGAACAGTTTTCAGTTTTCTGTAGTCCGTTTTCCGTGCCCGTCTGGTGTTTTCTGGGTCGAAGCATTTGCAAGAACGGACAACGGAATACGGAGAACTGAAAACTGGAATAGCCTGGAACCTGGAGACTTCTCATGACGACCAATGACGCCACCCAGGGCCGCGACAAGCTCTCACTGCCTGAGTTGGCGGCGATGAAGCGGCGAGGCCAGAAAATTGCCATGGTGACGGCCTACGACGCGCCGAGCGCGCATCTGGCCGACGCCGCAGGTCTCGAGATTGTGCTCGTGGGCGACTCGGCGGCCATGGCGGTCCTGGGCCATCGGTCCACTGTGCCCGCCACCGTCGAGGAAATGCTCATGCTGACGCGGGCGGTCGTTCGCGGCATCCGCCGGCCGATCGTGGTGGCCGACATGCCATTTGGATCGTTTCAGGTGTCGGACGAGCGCGCCATCGAAAATGGGGTCCGCTTCGTCAAGGACGGTGGAGCCGACGCGGTCAAGATCGAAGGGGCGGGACGGATGCTCACGCGGGTACGGGCGCTGATCGATGCCGGCATCCCGGTGATGGGACATCTCGGACTGACGCCGCAGTCGGCCATGCTGCTCGGTGGCCTCAAGGCCCAGGGCCGAACCGCCGCGCAAGCCCATCGATTCTACGACGCAGCCGTCGCGCTCGAGCATGCAGGCTGTTTTGCTCTGGTGCTCGAGGCCGTCCCGCCTCCGGTCGCGGCTCGTATCACCCAGGCTCTGAGTATCCCGACGATTGGCATTGGTGCGGGCGCGGCCTGTGACGGACAGGTGCTCGTCTGGCACGACCTGCTCGGTCTGACGTCCACCGCGGTGCCGCGGTTCGTCAAGCGATACGCCGATTTGTCGTCTACGATTCTCCAGGCCCTCGAGGCGTACGCGTCGGACGTCCGCTCGGGAGCCTTTCCGGCGCCGGAACATACCTATTCGATGTCTGCGGAACAGTTGCAGCAATTCGAGGCGGAACTTGCCGCCGGTGCCTCGCATCCACGGCGGTCGGAGTCATAATCCTTTCGGCAATTCTGCCAATTCTGCGGTTCTGCAATAATACGGGCCTCCCCGTGACCACGACTGGTGCCGACCCGCTCGTCGGCAAGCTCGTCTCGCACTATGAGATCACTGCCAAGCTCGGTGGCGGCGGCATGGGCATCGTCTACGCGGCGAAAGATACGAGGCTCGGCCGTCTCGTAGCCCTCAAGTTCCTTCCACCTCAGTGGAGCCATGACGACAGCGCGAAACAGCGCTTCATCCGCGAAGCGCAGGCCGCCTCGTCCACCGATCACCGGAATATCTGCACCATCCACAACATCGAAACGACAGACGATGGGCAACTGTTCATCGTCATGGCTCACTACGAGGGCGAGACTCTCAAGCAAAGGCTAGAGCGTGGCGCGCTTGGCGTGGAGGACGCGGTTGATATTGCCGCGCAGATTGCCGAGGGGCTGGCCAAAGCCCACGCGCAAGGCGTGGTGCACCGTGACATCAAGCCCGGCAACCTGATGGTCACGGAGGACGCGGTCAAAATTCTCGACTTCGGCCTCGCCAAGTTTGCGGACTCGTTGCAGCTGACGATTCCCGGATCGACGCTTGGGACCGTCGCGTACATGGCGCCCGAGCAGGCAAGGGGCGAGGAGGCCGACGCCCGCAGCGACATCTGGGCTCTGGGCGTGGTGCTCTATCAGATGTTGACGGGCGAGGTGCCCTTCAAAGGCGCTTATGCCGAGGCAATTTCGTACGCGATCAGGCACGACCCGCCTCCGCCGCTCAATGTTGGCGGACGGGAAATTCCTGAGGGCGTGGAACGGGTCGTCCTGCGAGCGCTCGAGAAGGAACCGGCCGACCGTTTTCAGAGCTCGCGCGAGCTGGCGCGTGAGTTGCGAATGCTGCAGGGGCGCACGATTCCGATCGAGCTCCGAACTGAGCCTGTGCCCGTCCAGCAACCAGGTATCAAGGCTGAGCGTCGCAACTTGGTCCGTCGGCGAGTTGTGACTGGCGTTGTTGCGCTACTTGCTTCTGTTGTGGGTGGCTCGCTCTGGATTGCCTGGCCCGTCGAGCGAATTCCGGTTGCTGTCGCCCCCGTAGCCAATCAAACCGGGGAGCGTGAACTTGACGCGTATCGGCTTGCACTCACACACGCCCTCACCAACGAGCTAATGGAGTCGCGAAGCGTTCGGGTGCTGCCGTATGCCCGGGCGCTCCAGATTGTGCGCCGATTCCTGCTGTCTGGTACGGACCTCTCGAGCCGAGAGGCGCTTCAGGCTCTTTCGACCCAGAGTGCCGCGAGCATGCTGATTGTTCCGACGCTCATTTACGAGAACAACGCATGGCGAGCTCGAGTGGAGCTTCGGAATTCGGAAACTGCGACCAACGTCGCTTCGTACGAAACTGGTCCTGTCTTGTCATCGCTGCCAAAGGAAACTGCCTACGGGCTGATGACCTCGCTTGCCCAGACGATTCACGAGCATTTCAGGACTCATGGACCCTCGCGAGCTTATGCCCGAGATACGCTTCGTTCCTTTGTGGTATCCGCCGCGCAGCCTCACGCCGGACGGTTGCGTACGCTCGACGCCATGAAGGCCTTTACCGAAGGCGTTGGATGGTTTGAAGAATTGGAGTACGCCGCTGCCGAGCGATCCTTTGCTGACTCGGCGAAACTGGATTCCAGGAACGCTCTCGCATTGGCCTGGCGAAGCCGGGTTGCGCTCCTCTTGCGACAGAGCGACGCTGCGGCTCAAGCGGCGGATCAAGCCAACCGGCTGGCCGCCGGCCAGGTTCGCGAACTCGACCGGCTGTTCATTGCGGCGGTGGCGGGCGAGGCCGAGCGCGATTTCGCAAGGGCGGAGGCACGATACCGCGACCTTGTCACACGTTACCCCGACGAGGTGATGTGGTTGTTCGAGCTGGCGTCCTTTTTGGACCGGCGCGGACGGACCGCGGATGCCATTGCCACTTATCGTCAAGTTCTAACGCTGGACACCCGACTCGCTCGCCCTCACCTCGAACTCTGCCGGCTCTACAACCGCCTCAACGAGTCGGCGAGCGCGAAGGCGGAAGGTGAAGAGGCAGTCGCCGCGTACCGCAAGCTCGGCAATCGAGGCGGGGAAGCTCAGGCGCTGATGTGTCTCACCGACATGTTGCGCCTTGGTGACGACAAGCAGAGAGTCGAGGCGAGACGAAACGCTGAGACTGCACTAAAGATCTTTGGGGACCTAGGCTATCAATACAACCTTGCGCGCGCACACTATTACGTCGCACTGGCTGCTGAGTACCAGGGACAGCCCACCGAAGCTGTTCAGGCGTATGAAAAATCCCTGACGAGCGCCAGAGAAGCCGGTAATGTGGTTCTCGAGCCACTTGTATTGATGAATCTTGGTGTTATGCAGGCATTACTTGGGAATCAAGCGGCGGCCCTGAATTACCTGCAGCAGAGCCACAACTTGTACGAGAAATTTGGAGACGAACAGCGAGCGGCTCAGACCCAGGCCAACGTAGGCACTATTCTCATCGAATACAGTGGGAAACACGATGAGGGGCTCCGAAATGTTCGGAATGCACTGGGAGTGTTCCGAAAACTCGGCGATAGGAATTTCGAGATGTTCGCGGCGAAAGCGGAGGCTCTGTACCATCGATACGCCGGGCGGCTTGCGGAAGCTGAACGCGAGTTGAATCGGGCGCTGGCGCTGGCAAAAGGTTGGGACATGGATCGGGAAGTGCCGGCCCTCACGATTGATCTGGCGCGTACCCGGTTCGAACTGGCCGATTATGCGACCGCACGAGACCTGCTGGTGCAAGTGGTAGGAGACGGTTCCGACAAGGACAGCGTGAAGGCTCGTATTTACCTGGGTCTGGTGCATTTGCGTTTGGGGCGAGTTGACCTCGCAGAGGCCGACTTTGCTAGGGCCTTACGTGACGTTCAGAAGAGTGGACTTGCGGGATATCTCGCGCTGTTGCACACGGCGATGGGTGAGCTAGCCATGCAGTCCGGTCGTCGGGCAGAAGCGCGAGTGCACTGGGGCGATGCGGTCGCCCTCTGGACAGACGATCTCCCGGAGCCCGCAAGCGTGGAGGCACGAGCGTACCTCGGAGTCCTTGACGCCCTGGAGGGCAAGCCAGCCAGCGGCAGGAGGGCGGTCCAAGGAAGCCTCGCGCATGCCAGTAAAGCTGGTCCCGCATCTCTCGAGGCTCGATGTCGCATCTCTCTGGCTCGGATCGATGTTGGCGAACGAAAATTTCAGGATGCCCTGACCACCCTGAAGGCACCTGCGCCCGACGTGAAAACGCTCGGACCGGAGCTCCAAGCGCAGCTGCACTATTGGCGAAGCCGGGCGCTTGACGGTGGTGGAGATCGGGCCGGTGCCCAGGCCGAGGAAGATCGTGCGCGAAAACTGATACAGGAGATCGAGGCGTCACTCCCCGGTCAATATCGCAGCAGCTTCAGCTCACGATCGGATATCCGACCGATTATTGAATAGTTTCATGTTCGAAACCTTGGCAAAACGCGTTGTAGATGATCGGACATCCTGGAAGAAGTGCTTTCTCGATCGATGGACGCTGGCAAGGAGGTGGACGATGGGGGACCTGAACTCGGGCGGCGGCGGAAGCGTGTATTGGCACGTAAGGGTCAAGAATCCAAAGCCAGGCGTCCCGCCCGACAGCAATGATGGGATGACTCACTACTCTGGTGCCGATGAGGGTGGGAACATTGGAGAATGGTTCTCGGTCAGTATTAAGATTCCAACCGGCCAGAGCCTCGACACATTCAAGGCAGGGCTGAAACCTTCAGGCGACAGAGTAGTGTTCACTCTTCCAATCGAGGACGATAAGGATCAGATACACATCCACTGGCCAAACAAGGGGGGCACGACATAGAAGTGTCGCGTAGGTCTGAGGCTGACGAGGGCGGATTCCGAGTCATGACGTGGTCTGACGGGTCCGCTTCTACAACCGACAGGTCATGGAGGTAAACGATGGGGGACCTGAACTCCGGCGGCGGTGGCAGCGTACATTGGCACATCAATGTCAAGAATCAGAAGCCAGTGCCTCCCGCAGTGACAAAGGACGATGGAAGATTCCACATTTATGGCGCCGATGAGGGTGGAAAGAAAGGACAGCGGTTCACAGTCAAAATCAAACTTCAGAAGGGTGAAACGCTGGAAGATTTCAGGGCAAAAATAAAGAAAGTTGGCAACAAAGTCGTCTTCACCATTCCAATATCGACAAAAAAGGATCTCTCTCAGATACACATCCACTGGCCGGACAAGGGGAAAACGACATAGTCGGAAGCTAACGCCGACGGTAGAGGCTCAGAAAGGTTCAGATTGAGAATAGAGCCAACCAGTTGCCAGGTCACCGACGGAACAGGTTGGCGGTGCGCTCCCAAAACCCTGCTCGGCCGCTTTCGTTGAGTGCCAACAGCTCCCGGCGAAGTTCGCCGGCTGACTGATAGCGATCGTCTGCGCGCTTTGCAAGCAGCCGCCTGACAATGCGGTCGAGGCGTGCCGGCTGCTGAGGTGAGAGCCTCGTCAACGGATCCGGCGCCTTGTCAAGGACGTTCGTCACGGTCTCCGACGGGGAGGCGCCTGCAAATGGCAATCTCCCCGTCGCCATCTCGTAAATCACCACGCCCAGCGAAAACAGGTCGCAACGGGGATCCAGCGGCATCTGCAGGATCCGCTCGGGCGCCATGTAATTTGCGGTCCCGAGCGGGCGTCCCGGAATCGTCGACCCATCCAATCCTTGGTCGCCGGTGTCTGTTTCAAAGCGTCTTGCGAGGCCGAAGTCCAGGACCTTCACGTGCCCTGACGGGCTGACGAAGATATTGCCGGGCTTGATGTCGCGATGCACGATTTTTCGGCTATGTGCGGCATCCAGTGCGTCGGTGACTTGCAGCGCGATGCGAACGACCTCGGGCGTCTCGAGCGACTTCTTCGCCATGTGCAGTTTGAGGTTAGCGCCCTCCAGGCGCTCCATGGCAATGAACACCCGCCCCTTGTCCTCATCGACCTCATGGATGATGCAGATGTGAGGGTGATTCAGCTCGGCCACCATCTGCGCTTCGCGCTTGAAGCGCCTTGCCGCGTCGGGATCGCCCACCATGTCGTCGGGAAGGAACTTGAGCGCGACGCGGCGTGATAGGCGAATATCTTCGGCTTCGTAGACGACACCCATGCCCCCAACGCCGAGTTTTCCGATGACGCGATAGTGGCCGACGGTTTCGCCAAGCATTCGAGCAAGTCCGTGTCGTATCTATACGTTACAGTCCGTCCGTGACCTATTCTGGCGTGAGGATACCCCAAGAATGTTCGGAATGGCTGCGTCCGTCGTTAATACCAAGCGGGAACCAATCCGCAGCGAGCCCGCGCATTGACTGACTGGGGAGACCCTATATGATGCCGATACAAGAGCTGCCGATGACCGATCCCAGTGGGGGCAACAAGCCGGTGGCGCGTCCGGGCGCCCCAACCGACAGCCCGTCCGAACCGCTCCTGAGCGACGAGCCGACGATCGAGCTGGTCATCAAGGCGCGTGGCGGCGATCGTATGGCTGTGGAAGCGCTTCTGCAACGGTGCCTCCCATCGTTGCGGCGATGGACGCACGGCCGCCTGCCCCCGGCGGCCCGGGGCAATCTCGACACCGAAGATCTCGTGCAGGAAACGGCGCTGCACGTCATCAGACGCCTGGACAAGTTCGAGCCGCAACACGTCGGTTCGATGCAGGCGTACCTTCGCCAGTCCGTCATCAACCGGATTCGCGACGAGGTGCGTCGCGTGGCCCGACATCCTGCGCCGGTCGAGCTGCTCGACGACCAACCATCGGATCAAACCTCGCCGCTCGAAGCCGTCCTCCAGAACGAGGCCTACGAGCGCTATCGCCAGGCGTTGAACCGCCTCGATTCACGCGATCGCGAGATCATCGTGGCACGAATTGAAGTGCAGTGGAGCCTTCCTGAAATTGCTCGGCAGTTTCACACCAAGACCGTCGATGCCGCCAGAATGCGCGTGACGCGCGCGCTCCGCCGCCTGACCGACCAGCTGAAGCCCAGGCACTAGCCACCTCATCGGTTGCAAACGGCAGAGTTGCAGGATTCCAGGAAGGATTGTAAAAATGATCCTTCCTGCAATTCTGCAATCCTGCAATCCTGCAATTTCTCTTTGAGGAGGCGGAATGAATCGTGCGGTTGGTGTGGTCGGTGTGCTCATACTCATGTTGGCAATGTCTCCGGTACAAGCCCAGAAAAAAATCAGCGAAGAGGACTACAGCAAGGTCATGAAAGAGATCGGTCCTCTTGTGCAGACCCTACGGAAGAACGTTGAAGCGGGTAATACGGCCGACGCGGCGAAGGACGCTCGGCGGCTCGAAATGCTGTTCAAGGATTCGGTCGCCTTTTGGGAGGCCAGGAAAACGGAAGACGCCATTGCGGCAGCCAAGACAGCCGTCACTGCGGCAGGCAATGCGGCAAAAGCCGCGGCAGCAAACAACACGACCGCGCTTGCCGAGGCTACCAAAGTGCTGGGAGGCACGTGCATGGGATGCCATAACGCACACCGCGAGCGGCTCCCTGACGGCACGTACCGGATAAAGTAATTACGAGGGCAACCTGAATGCGAGCAGCTCAGCCGAATACGTGCCACCGCTGACGGCGACGACGATGTACTGTTTGCCGTTGACGAGGTATGTCATCGGCGATCCGGACTGCGGCGCTGGCATGTAAACCGAGCCGACCTCGCCACCAGTTTTCTTGTCATAGGCGCGGAGCATGGCGCCGCGTTGGCCGGTCGAGGTGGTCGTGAAACCCCCCTCGCCTGCAATGACCAGCGTTTTGGTGACGAGCGTGCCGACATGCGCCGATTGTCCCGTTCGCGGAATGTCCAGGCCCTTGAGCGCCGAATGGTTCCGCACGGCGTCGGGCGTGGCTCCGTGCGCGATTTGCCAGACGAACTCGCCTTTGTTGAGGTCGATTGCCGTGATGCGTCCCCATGGTGGTTTCACGAGCGGGAGCCCCTGGACGTTTGGTCCTCCCAAGCCGCCTTCCGCCGCGGCGCCCCCACCGCCACCGCCACTCGCCGGTGGAGGGGCAGCCGGGTTGCGCGCCGTGCCCATGATGTAGCTCATGTCGCTGCGCTTGCCGTCGCTGACGAGCAGGCCGGCCTGGCCGACCGTCGTGGCCGAGAAGACATAAAGGATCCCCGTCTCGGGATCGAATGAGCCACCAGGCCAGTTCGTGCCGCCGCCCAGTGAGGGCAGCATCAACGTGGACAGCGGGCCCTCCCATGTGCTCACGACGGGCGGCGTGAAAATCGGTCCGATCTTGTATCGCGAGACCGCTTTCACGGCCTCCGCTTTCAACTCGGGCGTGAAGTCAATCAGATCGTCGAGGCTGAGGCCCTGCCGATCGTAGGCTGGCGGCTTCGTGGGGAACGGTTGGGTTGGCGCATACCACTCGCCGGGCACGTCGCCTTTTGGGACTGCACGTTCCTCGATTGGCCAGACGGGTTGTCCGGTGACACGGTCGAGCACGTACAGAAACGCCTGCTTGCTGGGCTGCGCGACAGCTTTGATGAGTTTGCCGTTCACGGTCATGTCCACCAGGATGGGTGCACACGGAAGATCCCAATCCCAGATGCCGTGATGAATGAATTGGTAGTGCCACTTCCGCTGTCCCGTCTCGAGATCGACAGCCACGAGACTTTCACCAAAGAGATTGGCACCGTGCCGATGGCCGCCGAACAGATCGCCGGTTGGTGTCTCGATAGGCAGGTAGGCGAGCCCCAGCTCCTCGTCAACGCTGATCTGACCCCAGGATCCTGTATTGCCGGTGTAGACCCACGAATCGTTCAGCCACGTCTCGTTACCGACCTCGCCAGGCTGCGGAATCGTGTGGAAGATCCACTTCCGCTTGCCGGTCCGAACGTCGTAGGCGCGGACGTATCCTTTTTCATTGGTGCGGCTTTTCGGAACGCCACCCGGGGAGTGCGCAGCGCCGACGATGATGACATTCTTGGCAATGGCGGGCGTCGAGTGCAGGCCAAGATCGCCGGTCACAGGATCGATCTGCTGATCCATTTCCTGCTTCAGGTCGACGATGCCATTGATACCGAAGCTCGGGATTGGCACTCCCGTTTTGGCGTCGAGGGCGACCATCTGATAGCCGATCGTGACGTACACGATTCGCTCTTCTTTACCGTCGGTCCAATACGCGAGACCACGTCCCGACAGGCGGCGGGGCGACACCGTGCCCCGCTTGCCCTCATCGAGTCGATGCATCCACAGCAGCTCCCCCGTGCCCGCGTCCAGCGCCACGACCGCGCGCCGTGTCCCTGCCGTGGAATACAGCACGCCGTTCGCCATGAGCGGGGTGGATTCGAACTTGAACTCTCGGCCGGGTCCAAGATTGTCGGGCTTGTACCTCCACGCCACTTCGAGCTTGCCGAAGTTATCGCCGTTGACCTGATCAAGAGGCGAGTAGCGCGTATTTCGAAGGTCGGCTCCGTAGCTCCGCCAGTCGGTGTTCTGTGCGGACGATTGTCCCGATAGCACGACGGTCGTGACGATCGAGACGACGAGCAGCAACAGGAGACCCAGAGGCAGGCGACGTGGTCGCATCGAACGCTCCTTTATTAGACAGTCGCGAGGACCGCGACCTGTACCTCGCGCCTTTGGCGCTCGGCGTACTTTGTTGCAGCGATCCACTCAGTCAGAGCTGCCCCGTCGCCGTTACTTCCGGGCGGTTGGACCTGACCGGTCGTCGGGGCTATACAGGATCCCGCTGTACTGCATTTCTTCCCACGTCTGATCGCCCCAGCGCACCGCAATCTTCGGGTCGGGGTTTGACGGGTTTCCAGAGGAATTGTCGTACCACGCAGTGGAGACAATTTTCGATCCAGCGGGAATTCTCAATGGCTCACGAAACATGTAGTACGTCTGCCAGTTGAAATCGTATTTGGGGACGGATAGCACGGCCGACTTCGTTCCATCGGGGTATTCGATCCGATACTCCCAGCGCTTGCCCCGAAGATGCGTATGGGGAAACAAGCCCCACAAGGTGATGTCCTGAACGGTCGAGATGTCCGCGTCCACCTGTACGTCGTTCGAATTGGCGGGAAGCGTGAACTGTGTGTTGAAAAACGCGGACGCGCGAACCTCGCGCGGAGAGGGGTCTTTCGAAAAGATCATCCCCACTTTGGTGCGATCGGTGCCGGCTCGGCCATTGGCGGTGTAGTGCATTTGCAGCTCGAGCATGCCACCAGGCTCGAGCCTCAGCGCGGTGCCCGACCGAAAAATTTGGGGGCTCGTTCCGGGTGCGAATGTCGCCAGGAGTCGCCCGGGCACTCGGTCTCGACGCTGAGGGCGTGATCCGGCCGCGGGCATCGGCAGAGCCTGGAGTGCGGGATTCGGTCGCAGCGCGGGAGGCTGTCGAACGTCCGAACTGACCTTGTGATACACGAGCACGTGATGGACAAGCTCACGGTTCCCGGGGCGGACCTCGATAGCTTCCACGAACTTTGCTTCAGTGAAATTGGTGGGGATGTAGAAGGTACTCGTACTGGACCTCACCTTCGGCCGGGACGCTGAAGTCCTCTACCATCTCGAGGACGACGTCGGGCTTACCAATCAGCCAGCCGTCGGTGTAGGCGGGAGCGGCAGGCAAATCACCCGGATTACCTTGCGGGGCCCCGCCATTCGCCCATGCCATCAGCGTACGTCGTTCTGCCTCGCTCAGACGACGTTCGTTCTCAAACGTGCCGGCGGGGGCATCAGCGTGCCACGGCGGCATGACTCCTTCTGAGACCTTATCTCGAATCGATCGCGCCCAGGGCCGTGCCGCTTCGTACGTGAGGAGCGACATGGGGGCGATTTCCCCGGGCCGATGGCACTGCGTGCAGTGCTTGTAGAGAATCGGTGCGACGTCCTTGTTGAACGTGGGCACCTCGGCGCTCGCGCCCTGCTGCGCCGTGGGCCGAACGAGCCCGAGGCTGGAAAACACAAGAATGGTGACGAGGACGACAAGCTTGGAAGACATAACATTCCCCTGTTTCGTGAGCGACCGGCGTTGTCGCCCTCTGATCATACGGCGAAATTCGGTCGTAGGGCGGGCCTTGCTTTATAGGCCCGCCTGGAGCCGGGGCCAAAGAGCAGGCCCCGGCCTACGTACTGCAATTTCGCAACGCACCTAAAAGCGTCCGCGCCACAAGCTAGAACTTCCGGCTCCAGGTCGCTGGCCAGCGCTCGACGACCACCTTTTTTTCTGTATAGAAATCGATAGCGTCGCGCCCCTGGGCGTGAAGGTCGCCGAAAAAGCTTTCCTTCCATCCGGAGAACGGGAAGTACGCCATGGGGGCCGCAACCCCGACGTTGATCCCGATATTGCCCACGCGAGCCTCGTACCGGAACTGGCGGGCCGCGGCGCCGCTCGCCGTGAAGAGGCACGCCATATTCCCGTATGCCGACCGATTGACGATGTCGATGGCGTCTTCGACAGAACGGGCGCGCATGACGCTCAGCACGGGTCCGAAGACTTCGGTCCGTGCCAGCTCGCTCGCGGGATCGACGTCGGCCAGGACTGTGGGCCGGATGAAGTTGCCGTTCTCATAGCCCGGGACGCGGGCTGCGCGGCCATCGACGAGCGGCTTGGCGCCGGCCGCGACACCCTGCGCGATCAGTCCCTCGATCCGCTGGCGGCTCTCGGCCGAAATCACCGGTCCCATTTCCACGCCGGCCTCGAGGCCATATCCGATTTTGCGGCTCGACGCAGCATCCGCAATCTGCCTGGTGAACACATCGGACGCTTCGGCCACGGTAATGACCACCGACGAGGCAAGGCAACGCTGGCCTGCACACCCGAATGCCGAGTCGGCGGCAATGCGTGTCGTCATGTCCATGTCGGCGTCGGGCAGGATCACGATCGGATTCTTGGCTCCACCTTGACACTGTGCCCGCTTGCCGTTGGCCGCCGCCCGTGCGTAGACGTACTTTGCCACAGGTGAGGAGCCCACGAACGAGATTGCACGCACGTCAGGATGATCGAGCAGGGCATCGACAGCCGTCTTTCCTCCATGCACCAGATTCACCACACCCGGAGGGAATCCCGCAGCTTCAATCAACTCAAACATGCGCCCCATCGTCATCGGGGTTTTTTCCGACGGCTTCAGGACCAGCGTGTTGCCACATGCGACGGTGTACGGCAGAAACCAGAGCGGGATCATGCCGGGGAAGTTGAACGGCGTAATGGCGGCCACGACACCAACAGGCTGTCGAATCATCAGCTCGTCGATACCCGGCGCGATGTCCTCCAGGTTCGAGCCCATCATGAGCGACGGGATGCCCGTGGCCACCTCGACATTCTCGAGGCCTCGCTTCAGCTCGCCTTCGGACTCGGCGAGCGTCTTGCCGCATTCCAGGGTGATGACGCGGGCCAGCTCGTTGAAGTGCGTGTCGAGAAGCGCCTTGAGCTTGAAGAGTGGCTGGATGCGATCGCCGGGCGGGGTCCGGCGCCACTTCGCGAGCGCGTCACGGGCGGCATCGACCGCCTTGTTGACATCCTGGGCCGGCGAAATCGGGGCGGCGGCCAGCACTTCGGCCGTTGCGGGATTGCGGATTGGCAGTTTCTCGGTGGCGGACGAGGCTTGCCACTGCCCGCCAACGTAGTTCAAGAGAATGCCTCGGTCGATCATGGGAACTCCTGGCACGCGGGGGCTAAAGCCCCCGCTCTACGGCTGACCGACGGTCGTTGTAGCGCGGGGGCTTTAGCCCCCGCAGATCTGACCTCTCACATCACCACAATCGCGCGACCCACAATCTCGCCCCGATTGAGCATCTGATACGCCCTATCGGCCTCAGCGAGGGGAAACCGCTGCGTAATCATGGTCTCGGGACGAAAGACGCCCGAGGCGGCAAGCCGGATGATTTCTGGCATGTCGGCTCTCGTGCGAGCACCGTACGAACCGATGATGCGCAGACCTCGACGAACGAGACGCGTAATTTCGACTCCGGCCGCCGTGCGGCCTGCGGCAATGCCCACGGCCACCATTCGACCGCCATCACGAATGATCTCGAACGCCTGCACGAACGTCTCTGGTCGTCCGAGGACTTCAAACGCGACATCAACGCCCTGACCGTCGGTCAACTCTTTCACACGTGTGGTGACGTCGCTCGTACTGGCGTTGACGGCATCCGTCGCCCCGTGCTGGAGGGCACTCTCGAGCTTGTCATTGCGCACGTCGATGGCAATGACCTGAGAGGCGCCGAACGCTCTGGCAATCTGAATGATGTTCATGCCCACGCCACCGGCCGCGACGACGGCCACACGCTCACCACCACGGAGATCCGCGGAATGGCGAACGGCACCGTAAGCGGTAAACACGGCGCACCCGAGAATCGATGACTCTGGCAAGGGCAACGTGGCGGGGAGCGGAAACACGTCGGTCGCCGGCACGACGGCGTACTCTGCCAGTCCCGCCATCGAGTACATGGCAATCGGCGTCCCTTCTGCACGGCGTAACCTGGTGGTGCCGTCGTAGAGGGTGCCGCGCAGACGGTTCATGGCGAAAAAGTTGTCGCACAAGTCGTCGCGACCAATCCCGCAAGAGCGGCAGGTTCCGCAAGGCATGATGAAGGCCGAAGCAACGGGTGTCCCCGGAGCCGGACCCTGAACGCCTGGTCCCAGTGCCGCGACCGTCCCGGAAATCTCGTGGCCCAGGGCCGCCGGCGTCGGAAATGCCACTTCCGCCTTGATGACGTGCAGGTCGGTGTGGCACACGCCGCATGCGCAAACCTTGACCAGCACCTCATTGGCGCGCGGCTCCGGAATGGGAATCTGTTCGATACGCAGCGGGCCGGGCGCTGTCTCGAGAATAGCGGCCATCATGGTGGACATTGTGTCGGTTCTGAAAGAAGGCTATTTACCGGGCTTTCAGCAAGCTCTTAGATCTCGTCATGCATGGTTTCGGTCGCGAACAGCACCGACACGATGGTGATAAGAGCCATCGCTATCAGGTACAGGGCCAGCGGGCCGCCGCTGCCGTATTGTCTCAGAAGCCCGGTTGCAATGAACGGCGAAAGCCCACCCGCGAGGACCGAGGCCAGTTGTGCGCCCAGCGACGCTCCGCTGTAGCGCACCCGCGTGCCAAACAACTCTGCAAGAAAGGCGGCCTGCGGCGCGTACATCGCCCCATGCGACAGCGAAAAGGCGACGATCAGGGCCAACCACACGAGGGGGGTCGATCCCGTGTCGAACAGCCAGAACAAGGGATACGCAAAGAGTGCCGTCACGACCGCCCCGAAGAGATACACGGGGCGTCGCCCCACGCGATCGGAAAGCGCGCCAAATACCGGAATCGCGACCAGCTCGACCGCCGAGGCGATGAGCAAGCCGTTGAGCACCACGCTCCGATCCAAACCAACCTTCTGTGTCGCATACACGAGCATGAATGCGCTGTAAACGTAGAACGCGCCGTTTTCCGCGATGCGCGCCCCCATAGCCAGCAGCACTTGTTTGGGATATCGCTGCAGAACCTCGAGAATCGGCTGCCGCGCCTCGGTACCGCTCGCTTTGATTCTGGCAAATGTTGGCGTCTCGAGGATGCGGACGCGAATGAGGAGGCCAATCGCCACGAGGACGATGCTGACGAGAAACGGTACGCGCCAGCCCCACGACAAGAATTGATCTTCTGGCATCCGCGCGAAAATTGTGAACACCGCCGTCGAGATGAGCAGTCCTGCGGGGACGCCAATCTGTGGCCAGCTTCCGTAGAATCCACGCGAACGACTGGGTGCATGCTCGACCGCCATCAGGACCGCCCCACCCCATTCGCCGCCCACGCCAAATCCCTGTGCGATTCGCAGGATGACGAGGGCCACGGCCGCCCACGGCCCAATCTGTTCATACGTCGGTAGCAGTCCTATGAGGAAGGTGGCGAGACCCATGATGACGAGCGTCAGGACAAGCATCGATTTGCGGCCAATCCGATCGCCGTAATGCCCGATGACGATGCCGCCGACCGGCCGCGCGACAAAACCAACCGTGTAGGTCCCAAACGCTGCCAGGGTCCCCATCAACGGGTCGAAGGTGGGGAAGAACAACCGGTTGAACACCAGTGCCGCGGCGGTGTTGTACAGAAGAAGTCGTACCACTCGATGGTGGTGCCGACCATGCTCGCCAGCGCGACGAGCCTGAAGGAGCCGTGTTTGGTGTCGGTGGGGGTCACCAATCTCGGTACCTGGTGCCGTCGAGGCCAGTTCCAGTGCTCTTGGTTCGAACGTCAAACACGTTGCCGCCGCCCCACGACCTGGAGTCCTCGTCGTCCTGAACGGCCCGCAGGTCCCACTCCGTCGAGTTCGTCATGGGATCGATCGGCACGCGTCTCAAGAACTTCAGGCGTCTGCCCGACGCATCGTTGGCCACCGCTGCGCCTACGACCAATTGCTCGAGCGACTTTGGATAGTTTTCGCTGCCCGGTGAGACCTCGGCCTGCGGAATCATCCCGAGATCGACCGCGTCCTTGAACTTGTCAATGGCGGTGCGTACCTCGCGCAGGTTTCGCCGCAGCTCGACTTCGCGCTGACGCTGCATCGTGATGCGTGTCATTGGGACGATCGCGGACGCCAGTATGGCCAGGATCGCGCTGACGACGATCAACTCGATGAAGGTGTAACCTCGGCTGGACATGAGCCTAACGGGGAGGGCCCAATTGGGGTGCGGGCACTTCCCGATACTCGGCTGGAATCTGGAAGAGCTCGGGCGGCGCCGATTCTTCACCAATCTCTGTCGCCACCGTTTCCACTTCGTACGTAGGAAAGATGGGGCTGCGTACGACCTGCCGCACCACGAGACCGTTCTGCGCAATCTTGTCGAGCCCGAACATCGACAGCAGCGGATTGAGCGCTCCCACCACTTTCGAAGCCGATGCGATCTGGTCCGCCACCCACATTTCACCACTCGCACTTACGGTTGTCGGAAAATCCGCAGGCAACTGTAGCCCCGGCGGCACAGGCACCGTCATCGTGACGCCAAATGTCAGGCGTTCGGCTCTGGCGCCGGCAATGCTTGCGAACTCGCCCGTGCGGGTCGACGTCACTTGTGGATTCAGTTGGGAGAAGATATCGGCGCCTCCCGGCATCGACAGCTTCCAGTAGGTCCGCTCGGCGGGATTGAGGACGACAATGTCGCCGGCCGGCGGGCTCAAGATGACCGCCCCGGCCGGCAAGGTGAACGTTGTCTGAGAAACTTCGACACGTGCACCCTTGTCGCCAACGAGGAAGCGCGTCTCGACCGGGCCCTCCGGTGCAATCATCTTCACGAACATTTCCCCAAGGAACGCAAACGGTGAAGCTGCCACTTCAGTGGCCTGCACCTTTCGAACCTCGGTTCGCATCGTGAAGCGCAGATCGGCTCGAAGGGGAGCGACCAGCATTCCGAGGAGGACGACCAGGCTGAACAGTTTGTGTGACATGCTTCCCTCAGATTATTGCAGAATTGTAGAATTGCAGAATTGCAGGATTGCAGAAAGGATTGAAATACGGACTACTTTCTGCAATCCTGCAATTCCTGCAATTCTGCAATTGTCGTGGGAGGCTTCAAAATGCGTAGGCACCTGGGCGCGTGGCTGGCCGTACTGGCTGTGATTGGAGTGATCTCGTTCGCGTCGGTGCCGGTTCCAGCCGAAGGCCAGGCCGGGGCTGCAGGCGCGCAACAGATCCCACGTGCGCCAGACGGTAAGCCGGATTTTTCCGGGTTCTGGGATCAGCCGCACAAGCCCGGCACGCGTGCCGCGGGTGCGACGGTCTTCGACAAGAGTACGATGCCTCCGTTCAAGCCCGGTGGTGAAGCCCTGTTCTACGAACCTCGGACCGGCGATCCTCGTCACGACGAGCCCCGTGCGTTCTGCATGCCGTCGGGTTTTCCGTCGGGTCTGTTCGGGCCGTATCCGATTCAGATCGTGCAGACACCCAAGTGGTTTGTCATGGTGGGTGAGTTCCAGCGCATTTCGCGGCTGATTCCGCTCGACGGTCGTCCGCACCGATCCGATATCGAACCGACCTACTACGGAGATTCGGTCGGCCGATGGGATGGGGATACGCTGGTGATCGAATCGAGAAACTTCAAGCGGTGGTCGCTCGACGATTACTACTACCAGGATCCCAAGCAGTACCGCATGCACAGTGAGGAATTCCGCACCACGGAACGGCTGAGTCGTACGAACCTCAACACGATTTCGTACCAAATCACGATAGAGGACCCGAAGATTTTTACGGCGCCCTGGTCGATGGACCTCGAGATGACGCTGCACCCCGAGTGGGAGAAGATCGGTCTCTACGAATTCGTGTGCGAAGAGAACAACAGGTGCCCCGGGGGTAACTGTCGCAAGGAATAGCCTCCAGAGCCTAGGGCCTGGAGCCGAGTTCCACGGGTAACTCGACCGGGGCACTCTCGAACACCATCCGGACGGCTGCGGTTTGCCGAAGCGTGTTCGTGACCACGCACGCACGGGCGGCAATGTCGATGAGCTTTCGAACCATCGCGTCGTCGCGATGGTCGGCCGAAATGTTCAGGACGAATTCCGTAAACCGTTCCGGCGTCCCTTCCATTGTTCCGCTAACTTCGATGCGGACGTTCGAGACCGCGGCTTCTCGAGCGCGGGCCGCGGCCAGTAAATTGCTCATGAAGCAGCCACCCAGTGCAAGCAGGAGATACTCCCCACCGAGCGGTCCCTGATCGGTGCCACCGCGGGCGATCGGTCGATCGATGGTGACCGTATGCGACCTGACGACCCCTTTCGAGACGCTTGGGCCGGTTTGCTCGATCAGAGCCTGCAGCGTGTGACTCATGACGGAATGCTACCACCGACGCGGACACTACCAGCCTCCGCCAAGGCTACGGCGGTCCGCCGAAGCTTCAGCGAAGGCGGAAAGTGTCCGCGCTACAACGAAAAACCTTGCTCCGCCGTCAGTTGTCTGTGCACTTCGCGGAGCACATCATCGGGTGCGGCAGGCTTCGACAGGAAGGCGCTGAACCCCGCTTTGAGGGCTTCGCGCTCATCTTCTGCCCTGGCATAGGCGGATAATGCGATTGCCGGCACGGTGCCGCCTTCGGCGGCCTGTCGCTTTCTGATGCTGCGGATCAACGACAGCCCATCCTCATCCGGCATCCCGAGGTCGGAAATGATCAGGGCCGGGATTTCCTGTTCGAGCCGGCTGCGCGCCGCACGTGCCGAGTCGACTGCCTCGACGCGGGCCCCACACTTCGAGAGCATGGCCACCAACAACTCACGGGTGCCGGCATCGTCATCAACAACGAGAATGGGAAGACCGGTCAGCACGGACGATGGTTGAAACGTATCAGCAGCGCTTCCAACCAGCGTGGCGTCACGATGATCTGCGGCTGTGCTTGCGGGTACTTCAACAGGAAGATAGACGGCAAACCTGGCGCCCTTCCCCTCACCAGCGCTTTCCGCCCTCGCGCGGCCACCGTGCAGCTCCACGAGATGCTTGACGATCGCAAGGCCCAGACCAAGCCCACCGTGCATGCGAGTAAAGCTCTGGTCGCCCTGCCGAAATCGATCGAACGCGAACGGCAGAAACTCGGCCGCGATCCCACGCCCGGTATCGCGCACGGCAATCTCGATTTGCGAGTCAACTTGGACGGCCGAGATGATGACTGAGCCTCCGGCCGGCGTAAACTTCACGGCGTTCGAGACCAGATTCCACACAACCTGCTGCAGCCGATCGGCATCACCCAGGGTGGTGGGTAAATCCTCGTCAGTCTCGATACGCAAGTCGATGTGCTTGGCGTTGGCGGCCGGTCGTGCGGTTTCGGCCGCGTTCTCGATGACCTCGGCGACGCGAACGGGTCCGATCGTCAGTCGCAGCCGTCCCGTGATGATCCGCGAGACATCGAGAACGTCGGCAATGAGCTGGGCCTGCGCCTGGGCGTTGCGCTCGATGGTCTCGAGGACGCCCGGAATCCGAGGGGGCTCGATCTGCGAATGACGCAACATGGCGACCCAGCCGAGCACGGCATTGAGCGGCGTGCGGAGCTCGTGCGACAGGGTGGCAAGAAACTCGTCCTTGAGCCGATTCGCCCGCTCGGCCGACTCGCGGGCCGTGTGCAGAGCGACGAGCACGTCGCGAAGCTCATACTGACGCAACCTGCCGCGAATGGCGGCACGAATCGAACTCACCACTGCGGCAATGCGAATCGGCCGATCGAGTAATGTCACATTTCGAAGCACTTCCAGCACACGAAGCGTCCGCAGTGACACACGCGATTGTTCGTGCCCGACAAACAGCAAGACAGAAATGTCCGACCATGGAGGCTGTTGATCCAACAGATCGGCCAGGTTCCTGAAATCGCGATCTTCAAGCGCCTCTTCGGTTAGCAAGAGGGCTCCGGCCCCGTGCTGGTACTGCGTGCACAGGGCGCCGATGGTGTGGCAGATGAAGTGGCGAATTGAGGCGCGAGTCAATATTGCGGCCGTGAGGGCAGCGTCGCGCCCGATCGGCGCAAAGATGAGCACTCGCCCATCGGCATAGCGGTCACTGTTTGGTGCGATCATCGGTCAAAAGGGGGCTACGGGTACCGAGATATCGAGGCACACCCGTCAGCACACCCTCAAATTCGGTCAGGGCGTTGCCAACCTGCAAACGGTGCGGGCCAATGCGGAATTCACGAATGGTCGCTTCGTGCGGCCCGGTCCGCTTCTTTACGACCGAAATGGACCGCCGCACTTCGCCGGCGGCCTCGAAAAACCTCAACATCACGAGGCAGTCCGACAGATAGCTGACGTCAAGCGGCGCCTCCATTGGCCCAATAACGCCGTGCTGTGCCACCACCATCAGGGTTGCCACGCCAGAATCATTGAGATAGGAGACAAGTTCGTGCATCCGTGCCAGCGGTGCGTTGACCTGGGGAATGGCGTTCAGGTAACCGCTCAAACTGTCAATGACGACGATCTTCACGCCTTCCTCAACCGAACGTTGAATCCGCCAGCTGAACTCGCCGGGAGAAAGAGTGCCGGGTTCAATCTGATCGATGACGACTTGCCCGGAGTTCAGCCGGTCCGTCAGATGCATGCCCAGCGCGTCGCAGCGGCCGAGGAACGTTTTCTGGCGCTCCTCGAACAGGTACATCGAAGTTTTCAGATCGCCAACCGTGACGTACTGAGCGCACAGAGTTGACTTTCCCGTGCCCGCCGGGCCGATCACGAGTGTCGTGGTTCCTGTCTGGAGACCACCTCCGAGGAGTTCGTCGAGTTCGGGCAAACCGCTCCGAATCATGATTCGTTCACGTTCCGGTGACGAGCCGAATTGGAGCTGGGGGTAGACGGTCAGTCCGCCACGACGAAGCGCGAAGTCGTGGAACCCCTCTCTGACGTCCATACCCCGCATCTTCACGACTCTGAGGCGGCGACGAGTGCGCCCATACTCGTACGGAAGCTGTTCCAGAAAAATGACGCCGTGCGACAGGCTCTCGAGTTGAAGATCGTTCTCGCCGGAATGGTCGTCGAGGAGAAGCGCTGTGCACTCACGTTCCGCAAAACATCCCTTCAGCTCCAGGATTTGTCGCCGGTACCGGAGGGGGTCTCGCGCAAGCAGCCGCATCTCCGAGAGTGAGTCGAACACCACACGCGACGGGCGCACCTGATCCATTCGACTGAGCACCGCCTCCATCGTTTCACCGAGTTCGACTTCGGAAGGATGGTAGAGCGTGGTACTGATCCTCGGCCTTCGCGTTGTTGAGGGTCGGCATTTGGAAGATCTGCACCCCCGCGAGCGACCACCCGTGTGAATTTGCAATCGCCTGCAGTTCGGCACCCGTTTCCGAGAGCGTGACATACAGGCACTTTTCCGACCGCCGGAGCCCCTCGAGCAGGAATTGCAGTCCGAGCGTTGTCTTGCCGGTTCCTGGTCGCCCCTCGATGAGGTAGAGGCGTTTCGGTGTCAGCCCTCCGCTGAGCAACTGATCGAGACCCGCGATGCCAGTGGAAATCAGTTGGGTCGACTCTGTGGTGGGCGGGGTGCGTGAAGAAGCCTGGATGGACATAGCTGGCCACCGCAGTCGCGGCGTTCATCGTCGAGACTGCAAGTTCTGCGCCCTGTTCGGTTGAGATCTCTCGCATGAAGGGGATCGAGTCACTGGAGGGTCTGGCACGTTGATTGCTGAAATGAGGTGGTAGTTTTTGCGGAAGGAGTCTGAAAGATGCTGCCAATTGGCGATGACCGTCACCAAGGCGGGCCAGCCCCGCTCATCACAATCGGGTTGGTCGTACTGAATGTTCTCGCGTTTCTGCTGGAGCTCAGCCAACCCTCGGAGGGTGCGCTTCAATCATTCATTCAAGCGTGGGGAGTCGTACCGCGCGAATACGCGGCCGCGACGGACCTGGCGCCCACGATTCCACTGCCGTACTGGACCACGCTTCTGACCTCGATGTTTCTCCATGGCGGATGGATGCATCTTGGCGGAAACATGCTCTACCTATGGATTTTCGGAGACAACATCGAAAGGCTTGTCGGTCACCTGCGCTTTTTGACCTTTTATCTGCTGTGTGGATTTGCTGCCGGTCTTGCCCACATTTTCTTTAGCCTGAACTCGGTCATCCCGACCGTCGGCGCATCGGGCGCAATCAGCGGTGTGCTTGGCGGCTATCTGTTGCTCTTTCCCAAGAACCGCGTGCGGGTGCTGACGCGGGGCGGTGTCGCGCACGTACCAGCGATCCTGGTGCTCGGCTTCTGGATTTTCATCCAGTTGATCAACGGGATGGGTTCGATCGCCAACACCTCCGAAACGGGTGGCGTTGCCTACATGGCTCATATCGGAGGCTTCGTGGCTGGGCTCCTTCTGGTGTCGCTCTTTGCCGCGGGTCGTCGTGGTCCGCAACCCGTAGCGGCTGGCTGGGCGTCGCGATAAACCTGACCTCCAGGCCGGCTAGCCAGGCCTGGAGGTTTGCGCTACTACTGCATCATTCTGTGGCAGTGTCCAGCGACATGTCGCAGTCACGGACACAGGGGCTAAAGGTCGTCCAGGTGCTTAGTGCCTGGTGCTTGGTGCCTGGTGCTGTGCAGAGTGCCGGGTGCTGGGTGCATAGCACTAGGCACGCGGCACTCTGCACAGCACCAAGCACGCGGCACCAAGCACCTGGCACCCGAGAATGACTACAGTTCATTCGAAACCACCAAGGCGTCGATGATCGTGCGCACGCCCTCTGTCTGGAGCGCAAGCTGAACGGCTCGCTCACGTTCCTCTTCTGACTTCAGCGTACCGGTGAGCGTGATGAGCCCATCCGAGGTATCAACGTCGATGTCACGTGCTTTGACGTGATCATCGAGCGCCATTTTCGACTTGATTTTGGCCGTCAGGGCGCCATCTTCAACGACCTCCGCCACGCGGGCTCCGGCAGCCCGAGCGCCTTCCGCGATCTCGGTGCCGGTTTCACGGACACGTTGTTGATCGATCGACGGCACGTTAACCGCCACGTCGCCGCGCCGATCCCCTTGCCAATATCCAAGCACGTACGTACCAAACCCGACGAGGACGACGATGAGTATTACCGTCAGCACAAGTTTTGCGATGATTCTCAGCATGGCCTCTCTCCAGTGGGAGCCTGGTAGGCCGCCACATGACGGCCCATCTGACCTTCACTGGTGCAAAAGCGGGGCCTACCGGGCTCAGCGTCCTCTGGAGGGTGCACTCTCGCGGCGTTCCTTCATCCTGGCACGATGTTGCTGAAGTTCCTGTTGCTGCTCCGGCGTCAGTAGCGTCATGACCTCGGCGTGCATCCGCGCTCGAATGACAGCGAGTTCCGCGTCAACCGATCCGAGTTCTGTGCTCTTCTGTCGGACGGCGCCCTCGTCAACCGGACTTGCGACGATGGACTCCTCCAGAGCCGATCGCGCCGTGCGCTGCTGTTCCCAGAGTGAACGAGTCTCAGCTTCATGCCGCTCCAGGATCGCGCGCACCTGCTCACGCTGCGTCTCGGACAGATCAGCGATGCGCAGTCCGAACAGGCCCGGCCCGAAAAAGCGTCCAGGTCCTCCAAACGCGGAACCTCCGCGACCTGGCTGTTCAGCCTGAACAATGACGATGGCGGCGGTGAGAAAGATGATGACGAGACCGGCAACCAGGCTCGTGACCCATCGGATTGTGGTTTGACGTTTGTCCATCTGTCGGTCCTTTCTTAATGCTCGCGGGGCCCCACCCCCGCTCGCGCTCGCTCGGCGGCGCGACTGCGTCGCGCTGCCCTCCGGCGCCTCGCTCGAGCCGCAGGCGCTTCTTTTGTTGTGTGCGGGGCTCCCGCCTCGCGAGCTGTACCTCGCGCCTTGCGGAACTGCTCGAGCCGCAGGTTCGTCTTACTAGTGATCGGTGAGCGCAGAGTATGGAGAAGACCTCGCCCACCTCGCTCGGTGACCTCTGTGACCTCTGTGTCCTCCGTGTTGCCCCGTCTTCGTCTGACTAGTTAGACGGAACCGACGGTGGCATTGACGCGGCGTAATCGTGAAAAAACTGTGACGTAGAAGGAGCCTCGGATCCGCGTGCCATAATCGTGGAACATGCCTGCCTGGGGGCAGGTCCCGTGTGATGTCTCGAAAACATGTGCTCGTGGTCGAGGACGAACCCCATATCCGAGACCTCGTCTGCCTGCATCTGGGCCTCGAGGGCTACGACTGCCTTCCGATTGGCGACGGTCGCGAGGCCCTGAAGGTGCTGAGCGACCGGCCGTTCGATCTCGTGGTGCTCGATGTGATGTTGCCGGGTGTGGATGGGGTGACCATCTGCCGCGCCGTCCGCCGGCAGGGCGTCAATCGCGATGTGCCGATCCTGGTTTTGACCGCACGCAGGGAAGAGTCGGACAAGGTCCTGGGGTTGGATAGCGGAGCAGACGACTACCTGACGAAACCGTTCGGCATGCGTGAGCTCGTCGCGCGTGTGGGGGCGTTGACACGACGTGGGCGCGCTCCGATCGCCGATGAAGAACACCAGACGGAGCCGGCTCTGGCCATACACGGCCTCGAAATCGATCCGGCCCGACGCGCCTTGAAGGTGCGAGGAGCGCCGGTTGAGGTGACGCGACAGGAGTTCCACCTGCTGCATCTGTTCGCGTCGAATCCCGGCATCGTCTTCACGAGAGAACGTCTTCTCACAAAGGTCTGGCAAGGGCAGGCCTTCGTCACCGGTCGAAGTGTTGACACGCTCGTCAAGCGCCTGCGCCGTAAAATCGAAGCGGACCCTGCATCACCCCGCCTGATCATCACGGTGTGGGGCGACGGCTACAAGTTCCTGGATGGCTGAGACCGTTTGGTACCGTAGCCTGTATTGGCGGATTGCCTTTGGGTTCATCCTGTTTCTGGCCGGCGTGCTGGCTATTCAGGGTGCGCTCATACTCTGGCTGTTCGAGCGGAGCGAATCCGTGTCAGGGCCGCCGCCCAGAGGTTTTACGAGGAGCGTCGCAGCCGATCTCAGTCTTGCCCTCATGTCTGACCCCAATCTCGACCTCGAAGGCTATTTGCGCAACACCTATCAACAACGCAGCTACCCGTTCTTTGTGCTCATGCGCGACGGCCGCCTTTTCGCAACCGGCGCGGCACTGCCCCCCGAGGAGCTCGTCGATGAAGCTCGGGAACACCTGGAACGGAGCGTTCGCGGACGGTTAGGTCCGCGCGGCCCCAATCGTCAGCGCTTTGGTGAGCAATCACCTCGGCCGCGGATGGCCGATCCGTTTCCTGGACCCGAGATGCCCGGTCCGCCGCCACCACCGTTTGGCCTGCGGCCTCCACCACGTGGCACGGGTCCGCCTGCCGAGATCGTCCTCGAGAGCGGTGTCGTGGGTGTGGTTTCTGTTGCGCCTCAGTCTTCCCTTTCGCAGTGGGGGCCCACATTGGCGGTGGTGGGCGCCGCACTGGTTGCGGGCGCAACGGCCCTTGCGTCATTCCTGATCTTCGGGCCTGTGCGACGCCGCATCCGTAGTCTCGAGGCCGCGGCGGTTCGTGTGGGTTCGGGAGACCTGGCGGCACGCGCACGCGAGGACGGCGGCGACGAAGTGGCGGGCCTGGCTTCGGCCTTTAATCGCATGGCGCGAGATCTCGAGGTGCGCGCCGAGGAGCTGCAGGCGGCAGATCGAGCGCGACGGCTGTTGCTGGCGGACGTGTCGCATGAACTGCGAACGCCGTTGACCGCGATGCGTGGCTATCTCGAGACGCTCTCCATGCCCGAACTCACGTTGGATAGTTCTGCACGTGCACGATACGTCGGCATCGTCAGCGAGGAGACTCGACGATTGGAACACATCATCGGGGATCTGCTCGAGCTGGCGAAGCTCGAAGGCGGGGGAGACACGCTGGAGCTGCAGGACGTTCCAATCGAGAATCTGTTCGGACGGGTTGTGGCCCGTCACGAACGCGATGCCGCTCGAAAACACATCACGATCACCTCGTCAATTGCTCCGGGTGCGGAAATTGTCGTTGGTGACGCACTCCGCCTCGAGCAGGCGCTGCAGAATCTTGCCGCCAACGCCGTGAGGCACACGCCGGCAGAAGGGCGCGTCGCACTCGGTGCAGAACTTGACGACGGGCACGTGGTGCTGACGGTCCGCGATTCGGGGCCAGGAATTCCGCTTCAGCACTTGCCGAATGTGTTCGATCGCTTCTACAAAGTCGATCCGTCGCGGACGCACGACACCGCGGGCAGCGGGCTCGGCTTGTCGATTGTCAAAGCCATCGTGGAACGCCATGGCGGCACGATTACCGCCGCGAGCGCCCCCGACAACGGATCGATCTTCACGATCCGTCTGCCTGCGGAATCTGACTGAATAAAGGGGTCGGGAGTCTTTTTCGTGCGTCCGGTATCTCAGGTGCGAAAAAGACTCCCGACCCCTTTATTCTTTTATTCGTCCTCGCGGTTGGACGCCGCGTCATGGAGTCAGGACATCCAGCGACCGTCGACTGTTGTAGTCGACTGTTGTAGCGCGGGGGCTTTAGCCCCCGCGTCAGGCGCCGCGATCAGGTTGCCACATTTGTTTCACATCGTCGCCACGATCTGAGTCATCGATCTGTTTGCTGGTGGTCTCGTGGTTGCACACACGGCAATCACCCACCGGATCGAGTTTGCTGTCTCGCGAACCCGCCGCTGCTGGTACGGTCATTGCTCTTCGATGCCGCGTCTGCCCGACGCTGTGCAGGTGGGTTAATGATCAGGAGGATTTAGTGAGCCCAACTCGAACGCTTCAGGATATTTCGCGACGCGATGCTCTGTACTCGATGAGTTCGGTGGTCGAGCTAGCGTTTCTCGGGTGCGGTGGTGAGTCATCAGGTTCGCCGACGTCGCCTTCGTCGACGACGGGGTCCTCGAGCAATGCGTCCTGCATCGTCACGCCGGCGGTGACAGAAGGCCCGTACTTCGTGGACGAGCGGCTGAACCGATCCGATATCCGTTCAGACCCGACGACCGGAAGTGTCAAGAGCGGCGTACCGCTCACGCTTACCGTGCAACTTTCGCAGATCGGAGCGGGCGGAACATGCACGCCACTCGGTGGTGCGCTCGTCGACATGTGGCATTGCGATGCGCTTGGTCTCTATTCGGATATTTCTCCGCAGAACACAGTGGGCCAGAAGTTTCTGCGCGGTTACCAACTCAGCGACCCCGCTGGCGTCGCTCAGTTCGTGACCATTTATCCCGGATGGTACATGGGACGAGCCGTACACATTCATTTCAAGGTACGTACTACCCCGGGGAGTGGCAGCGGGCTCGAATTCACATCGCAGATGTTCTTTGATGAATCCCTCACCGACATCGTTCACGCGCAGACTCCTTACAGCAGCAAGGGGCGACGGGATACGACGAACTCGCGCGACGGGATTTTCCAGGGGGGCGGCAGTCAGTTACTGCTGCCGCTGTCGGCGTCGGGCGGTGGTTACGCGGGGAACTTCAGCATTGGTGTGCGCGTCTGAGAACGCGGATGAGTCGCGACGCGGGGGCTAAAGCCCCCGCGCTACAAACCGGCATGGACGATCAGCAAATCTTGTTTCGCGGCCACCTGTAGCGCGGGGGCTTTAGCCCCCGCGTCAACACGACACGCACCGGTTCGAGTTTTTGGCCCCCAGGCTGACGAGCAGTTTCAGCGTTTCGGGAAATGGCTGAATGCGCTCTCTCGGGCCGTTGGCCATGTCCGCCGCGGTCAACCCATTCTTGCCCACGAGATCGACTCGCGCACCCTTCGAAACCAGGTAGAGAATCATTTCGTTGTCGCCCCTCGCCGCGGCGCTGTGCAGGGGCGTATAGGCGCGAGTGTTCGTATGGAGGATGCTCGTCGAGTCGCCGGCCTTCTTGTCGATCGCGTTCACGTCCGCCTGGCACTCTTCAACCAGATACCTGACCGCCGGCATGCGCCCGGCAGGAACGGTGATTGCGTCGTTGCCGTGGAAGCCGTCCCCAGCCGCGGCCAGGAGAGGCGTGACGCCTTCGATTGTGGCGATGTTGGGATTGGCGCCCCACGCCACGAGCAATCGCATTGCGTCAAGGTCCGCAACCTGCGCAGCACGCCAGAATGGCGTGGCTCCGGCCGGATCCAGACCATCCAGTTCAAAGCCGTACCCCGTGTACCAGAGCTGTCTGGTCAATCTCGCGTTTGGATTCGCGCCTCGGGTGAGCAGCGCCTTCATCAACTCGAGGTAGGTCACCTTCTCCTGCTTCGTACTTGGCTGAGGATAGAAGGACTTCGGCGCCCACTGCAGGTCGACCACACGGTAGAGTGGCGTCCCGCCCGCCATCGTTGTGACCTTGGGATCCGCTCCGCGATCGAGCAAATCCATCGCGAGGTCAAAGCGTCCATTGATGACTGCCATCATCAACGGGCTCGTCTTGTCGGCGCTGGCCTGATTGATGTCTGCTCCACGATCGAGCAGAACGTCCACCGCCTCCCGGTGTCCCTGTCGAACCGCGTACAGCAGCGGCGTCAGGCCGCCCATTGGCTCTTGCGCTTCTCTGGGCTCTTCCGGGCTTCCGGCGGCGGGAGGCTGCTCCGTCGTGGGCGCAGGAGTTGCGGGCGTTCCCGCCGCGGCGCCCGCCCCACGGCCGCGTGCTGGAGGCATCCTGATCTTCGTGGCCGCGTCGGACCTGGCGCCAAGCTCGATCAGCATCCCGATCGCTTCAGGACGATTATGCGCGGCAGCAAACATCAGGGGTGTCTGGCCGTATGTCTGCTCCTGCGCGTTGACGTCTGCGCCTCGGACGACGAGCAGCTTGACCGCGTCCACTCGGCCTGTGGCGGCAGCCATCATCAGAGGCGTGACCCCCAACGTCGAGGCCACATTGGCTTCCGCCCCAGCATCGAGAAGTAGCTCAATCATCAGGGCGTTGCCGTTTTGAGCCGCCATCCAGAGAGGCGTGAACCCTCCGAGCCTTGTTGTGGCTCGCACGTTCGCGCGTGCCGCAACCAATAGTTTCGCCATCGCCTCGTCATCTCTCGACGCGGCCCAGTGCAGTGCCGTCATGCCATCGGCCTGCGCCCCATTGACATCGGCCCGGCGCAACAGGACGCGGACCGCTTCCCGATCTCCTCGCATGGCCGCATCAGCGACACGGCTGTCGCCAGCCGCGGTCGCGATGGCAGTCAGGCACAAAGCGGCGAGAAAGCCGAGGGAAAAGGGTGTACGCACAGCTGATTATCAGATTGGCAATTCGCCCGTGCTATCGCCAAAGCTTGCAACGTCATCGACGCCGAGCCGATGCAGCAGCGTCAGGAAGACGTTGGCCATGGGCGTTCCGTCCGGAGCTTTCACATGACGGTTGCCCTTGAGCTGGCCACCGGCGTGACCAGCAAGAAAGAGGGGGCAGCGTTTGTGATTGTGAAGGTTCGAATCGCCCATGGGCGAGCCATAGACGATGACCATGTTGTCCAACACGCTGCCGTCTCCGTCTGGAGCGTTCCTCAGCTTCTCGAGAAAGTACGGAATCAAGCTCACGTGATAGGTGTTGATCTTTGCAAAGTCGAGAATTTGACTTTCGTTCTCACCGTGATGTGATGCAGAGTGAAATGCCGTTCGCACGCCACTCTCGGGGTACACGCGGCCCGTCGCATCGCGTGACAGCTTGAACGAGGACACCCGTGTGACGTCGGCCATGAACGCCAGCGCCTGGAGATCGAACATGATCTGGACGTGCTCGTGAAACGAATCGGGCACGCCGATGGGCGCCGCCGGCAGCTCACCGGAGCTGCCACTGGCATTGTGCTGTTCGACTTTCTGGATGCGGCGCTCCACCTCACGCACGTCGTCGAGATATTGATCGAGCCGACTCCGATCGGTCGGCCCGAGGTTCCCTTTCAATCGGGTCACTTCGCGCGAAATCCAGTCGAGGATGCTGCGATCGGTCCGGCGCCGCACAGCCCGCTCCTCGGGCGTCCCGCCGATGCCAAAGAGCTGGTCAAACACGAGTCGGGGGTCTCTAATCATGGGCAACGGCTGGGTGGGTGAGGCCCAGCTGATCGGTCCCATGTACACACACGAATAGCCATAGTGACATCCACCCGTGTCGTCGCTTTCGATCGCAAGCTGAATGGACGGCGCAGGCGAGTCCTGGCCGAAACGCTGCGCGTACACCTGGTCCAGCGAGACCCCGGAATAGATGTCGGAGCCGAGCGTCTGCTTGGGTTTCGCCTGTGTCAAATACGCCGCCGACGAACGATTATGGTCCCCTCCCACTTCGTTGTCGGAGAATGCGTCCGCCATCCGGCAATCTGTGTTGCTGACAATGGTCAGGTAGTTCCGGTAGGGCTCGAGCGACACGAGGCTGGTCGGCGTGAGATCGAAGTCGTGGCCTTCGCGGGCGGGCGACCAGAGATTCCTCTCGAGCCCGAACTTGGTTGCGCCCGCCGACCCGTGGACCATTTCGAGGCAGGCCAGGCGAATGGCGGGCTTCCCGGCCGCGGTCGTGCGCTGCGCTGTGAGGGCAGGGACCATCGATTCGAGCATTGGCAACGCCACCGTCGCACCCATCCCACGAAGAACGGTGCGTCGCGACAGATGCTTTTTTGTAATCACCATGTCCGCTACTCCTGCTCCCGCCGAGCCGTGACGGCTTCCGCCCTGCTCATCTGAAACGGCACGCTCTTCACGATACCCAGGACGAACGAAGAAAACCGATGACCGTCGCGCGCGCCGTCGCGCGTAATGGCACGGACTGTCGGCATGTCGTAGTACTCGACGCGACGCCCCAGCGCATAAGTCAGAAGATTCTCGGTGAAGTTTCCAAGAAACGCGTCGGAATACTTCAAAATCGCCTGTCGAAGGCTGGTTGGTCCGTTCAGTGGTGTGCCGTCGAACAACACCGTGGACGGATCCACGGGAACGCCATTGTCCTTGATCCGCCAGACACCGGTGACATCGAAGTTCTCGAGCGCCAGCCCGATCGGATCGATCAGACGGTGACAGGATGCACACGCGGGATTCGCGCGGTGCGCCTCCATGCGCTCACGCACAGACAGGAGCTGCCCGTTCTTGATGGCGCTCGTGGCTTCGAGCCCCGGTGCCGTTGGTGGTGGGGGCGGCGGAGGAGTGCCAAGGAGCACTTCCATGACCCACTTTCCGCGGATGACTGGCGAGGTTCGATCGGCATTCGACGTCATCGTCAAAATGCTGGCGTGACCCAGCAGTCCTCGTCGAACGTCGCTCGTCAACTCCACGCGTCGGAACCGGCTGCCCAGGATGCCTGGAATCTTGTAGTGAAGCGCGAGTCGCTCGTTGACGAAGGTGTAGTTCGCGGTGACGAGGTCCAGCACGCTCCGATCCTCCCGGACGATGCTGTCGAAGAACAGCTCGGTCTCCCTTCGGAGCGCCTGAGCGAGGGTGCGATTGTACTGCGGATAGAGGAGGGCATCCGGTGTCATGCCGTCCAGTTCCGCCAGGTGCAACCAACCGGCAGCAAATCTCGTTGCCAGCGATTCCGAGCGGGCATCCCGCAACATCCGGCGCACCTGCTTCTCGAGTTCGACCGGGTTGCGCAGCTTCCGGCCCGCGGCAAGAGCAATCAGCTCATCGTCTGGCGCCGTGCTCCACAAAAAATAGGAGAGCCGGGACGCCAGCTCCAGATCGGTGATTCGATAGTTCTGACCGGCGGCGATGTTGGCCGGTCGATGCTCGAGCCTGAAGACAAAGTGGGGGCTTGCCAGGATGGCCTGCAGCGCAGTTCGGATTCCCGATTCGAAGTCGCCGGCTTGACGTCCCGTTCGATAAAAGGTGAGCAGTCCTTCGAGGTCCGTCCGCGTGACGGGTCTTCGATAGGCCCGGCGTGCGAGGTGCGTGATGATGCGGGTGGCGCACGGAATTTCCTGCTCGGAAGTCTCCGGTCGGCACGTGAAAACGTTCCGGCGGCCGAGGCTGTCGGAGACGCCGGTGGCGTTGAACGGACCAGTGATATTCAAGTCCTGGAGGTGCGGCAATTGAAGAAGTTGAGCCGCGCCGATGGCGTCGGCGAGCGTGAATTCAATCGGTGCGACGAGGTCATCTACCAGGCCCGAGAACTTCTGCATGAAGGCCGCCGACACGCGGTGCGAGCCCGCCTTGACGGGAATGCGGTCCGTCCGCACATTCAAGCCCCTACCGGTTGCCTCGGACATTCGCGGATTGATGTCGAGCAGTGCCACGCGTTCGCCGTCGACGGAAACCTCGATTTGTTCGTTGAGACTTCGGCGGCCAATCAGCCCGCCGTTGGTTGCGGCTTGCAGCCTGATGGTGAAGACGTAGTCGCCATCGGCCTGGACGTTGTGAACGACCGAAATCCCGCCGCGCGTCCCCACGGGCGCGCCGTCCACGTGGCGCATCTGAGAGACCGTGCTCGGGACGTTGTAGGTCACCGATGTGGGGCTGGCGGTCGGGTCTCCGAGGGCGTCATTGACAATCTTGCCTGCCGCCCGCATGTAGCCTTCCATGACGGCGGGGGAGAACGATTGCGAATCAGCAATGTTGTCGAAGCCGGCGCTCAGCGTGTCGGGCGGCAGCAGCGCGGCGACGTCCACGTCAATTGACAGCAGATCGCGAACCGACCGCGCGTACTCGCTGCGATTGAGTCGTTGGAAGGTGCGCCACCCCGGATTGGGACGGACCGCGGCAGCTCTATCGAGAGCGGTTTCCAGCGAACGTGTCAGGGCCTTCAGGGTAGCTTCGTCAGGACGCTGCGCGCCGGCGGGAGGCATCAGGCCGGCCCGAAGCTTGCGGATCATGTCCTCGGCCAGTTCCGCACTCTGTTCCACGCTGCGCGGTTCGAGCGACTGTACGCTCATGCCCCCCGACTTGACGCGGTCGTTGTGACAACCCTGACAATATTGCGTGATGACGGCACGTTGAGCGTCTGGCGACAGGAGTCCGTCCGGCTGCATGACGATGGCTGACGGGCTCGCCGTGTCTCGCTGCGCCACACCAGGTGCGCTCGTGGTGTAGAGGCAGACGAGCATGCCCCAGAGAAAGGCGAGGGTGTATCGAGTCATCTCGTGTAGCTACCAGTGTAAACGGAAGAGTGCCGGACCTGAAGGTCCGGCCTACGTACCTGAAGGTCCGGCCTACGTACTGTCGGCAGGACGTAGGTCGGGGCTTCAGCCCCGCCGGCGTCGCGCTTGTCTAGTGACGACCACCCCGCACGGCACCAGCGGATCTCGAAGGGACGTTGAGGGTTGCAGCCCGACCGATCACGACTGTGACGTCGTGGTCGGCGCCATCATCCACGAGCGGGATGGCGTGCGGATCGACGGGCTGGCCATCGACTTCTGCGGATCTGACACCACAAGACTCGTGCTCCGGGTTCGTCACGGTGATGTGATAGTGAGTGCGGCCGACTCGCCAGTCGAGGGTAAATTGCGGCCATATTGCTGGAATGCATGGATCAATGCTGAACGTGGCACCGCTGCGGCGCAGTCCAAGAAGACCCTCCACCGCTGTCTGATACATCCAGCCGGCAGAACCCGTGTACCACGTCCATCCACCTCGACCCAGATGCATCGGGTGCGCGTAAACGTCGGCAGCCACCGCGTACGGCTCCACGCGATAGCGGTCGAGGCCTTGAGCCGTCCGAGTGTGATTGACCGGATTGATCATGTGGAACAGCTCCATCGCCTCGTCGCCAAGTCCCAGTTGTGCGAGCGCAATGACGGTCCACAATGCCGCGTGCGTGTACTGACCACCGTTTTCGCGCACGCCGGGCAGGTAGCCTTTGATGTAACCGGGATCGTGGGTGGTCCGGTCGAACGGCGGCGTCAGCAGCAGCACGAGCTGCGCGTCTCGTCGTACGAGATGTGCGCGGACTGCCTCCATCGCACGCTCGGCACGCCGACGGTCAGCGGCGTGCGACAGGACGGCCCACGACTGGGTCAGCGAGTCTAATCGGCATTCCTCGTTCTGCGCCGAACCGAGCGGCGTCCCATCGTCGAAGTACGCGCGTCGGTACCAGTCGCCATCCCAGGCGAGCTCCAACATGCCCGTGAGCCAACGGCTTTCGTTTTGATAACGCCGAGCGAGGTCACCTCGCGCCTTACGGTCGCATAACGCCGCAAACTCGTTCAGCACCACGACCAGGAACCAACCCAGCCAGACGCTCTCGCCACGCCCCTGATGGCCGACGCGATTCATTCCGTCGTTCCAGTCGCCGGAACCCATGAGCGGCAACCCATGCGCGCCGTACTTCATCGCGCGATCGATCGCCCGGAGCGAGTGCTCGAAGAGCGTGGCCGTCTCCCGCGAGATGGACGGCAGGAGATAGGCGTCCGTTTGGTCCGGCTCGAGGAGCGGCGCTTCGAGGAACGGCACTATCTCATCAAGCACGGATTCGTCGCCTGTCCGCCCGACGTAGGTCGCAACGGCATAGGGCAGCCAGAGCAGATCGTCCGAACACCGTGTGCGTGTGCCCCGGCCAGCCGGTGGATGCCACCAGTGCTGGACGTCTCCTTCGATAAATTGCCGCGACGCTGCGCGCAGCAGGTGCGCGCGACAAAGATCTGGTCGTGTGTACAAGAGCGCCAGGACATCCTGTAGCTGGTCACGGAATCCGAACGCTCCTCCAGGCTGGTACGGTCCGCACCGCGCCCAGATCCGGCAGCTCAGGTCCTGGTACAACAGCCACCGGTTCACAATGAGATCGAACGAGTCGTCTGGCGTGCTCACACGAATCGCACCAAGCGTCTCGTCCCAGAAACATTCGACGTCTGCGAGCGCGTCTTCGATGTGCGCGAGCGACGAGTACCGGCCCGCCAGGTCGATTGCCTGGGCCGCATCTCGTCCCTGTCCCAACACGAACCCCAGTTGTCGTGATCCACCCGCTTCGACAACGATCTCGATGTGAATGGCGGCGCATGGATCGAGGCCAGCGCCGCAGCGATCGCCGAGCTGATCCCGAAAGAGAGCGGCCGGCCTGGCGAGGGTACGGTTGTGCCCAACGAACTCGCTACGGTCGCACGTATAGGAGCGGGCCGCCTCCGTGGCGCGCCAGAACGCGACGCGCCCGCTGAAGTCGGTGTTATAGGGGTTTCGTGCAAACACCACCCCGCTGGCGGCATCGATCTGGGTAAGGACGAACCGCCGGTCCGCAACCCGTGGCGGTCCCAGACACCATTCAACGTAACCGAACACGCTGAGACGGCGAGGGGTCGTTGACGTGTTCGTCAGCGTCAGGAGTGCCACCTTCACGGGATCTTCCGGCGGCACAAAAACCGTCAGTTCCTGTTCGAGACCAGCCACCGCATGCTGATACCGCGTGACACCCGCGCTATGGCGAATCACCCAGCGGCCGGTGTCGAGTTGCCGCGGCAATGGACCCGGCGTCGCGCCCCACACAGCGCCTGAATCCTCGTCTCGGAGGTAGATGGCCTCAGCCTGCGGGTCGCCAAGCGGGTCGTTTGCGAGCGGCGTCAGTCGGTTTTCCCGGCTGTTCTCGCCCCACGTAAAGGTGGACCCGGATGCGGTGACCATCGTGCCAAATTCCGGGTTGGCCAGCACGTTCGACCAGGGCAGCGGCGTTTCTCGATCCCGGTCGAGCACGATCACGTACTCGCGTCCATCGGGGGCGAAACCCCCAAGGCCGTTGTCCATCACGACCTGAGGTACGGACACGGACGCCGGCTCCGGAGGTGTGAGCTCCGCGGACGATTCGATGTCGCCCTCCACGTACAACCAGGGCGCTGGCCGATCCAGTTGCGGCCCGAGCTCGCCCAGATCGCCCCGGAGGACGACGCGGGCGACAGCCGACAGCAGATAACGATCGGCCTCGGGCATTCCGTCGGACCGTAGCAGGAACATGCCCCCAGGCCTGTCGTTCCAGCCCGCCCAGCGCGGTTCTTGTACGAGGGCTGTCAGCATGCCCTGCACTTCGTCCAGGTACTCTGCGGGATGCTCGTTGAGGATGATCAGGTCGGCGCCGAGACCTTTGATGCGCCAGTATTCCTGTGCGTGAAGGACTTGCCGAACAAGGGAGACACCGCTCGCTTCGGTCACGCGCACGAGCACGACCGGCAGGTCGCCCGAGATACCGTAACCCCAGAGATTGGCCTGCCCCAGCGTGTTGCGAGCCAGATCTTTGGGGCTGATGCACGACGCATCGGCGCCGAAGACACGCGACGCCATGCGATCGAAAAGGATGGCTTGATCGTCGTTCAGCCCCAGGTGCTGCAGCGTGATATGCGCGTGCGTAAAAGCCATTGAGAACGCGCGCACCGCCGCACTGCCGTCCCGGTACTTCCGCAGCAGCCCGAGCGCCGTCGATCGATCGGGCGCAACGCCAGTGGCGAACGTGACCCTGACGAATGCCCCTGGTGCCAGGCGGACGCGCTCGCGCAGCGCAGCGATTGGATCCAGCACCGCGCCCGTCGTGCCCGACAGCGCGCGGCCATCGAGTGCCACCGGATTGGCCGGTGAGCGGCCTCGCCCGATGAAACGCGCACGGTCAGTCTCCCACTCGACGGCACCGCCAAGACGACCGTCGACACCAAGGACGTGAAATGCCCATGTGGCGGTCTCGTCGGATGAGCGTGGGCGCCTGCTGAAGAGCAGACCTGTACTTTGTGAATCGAACTCCGTCTCGATGAACAGCTTTTCAAAGGCGGGGTGAGAGAAATCGTCTTCCGGGCGGGCGAGCACGATCTCTGCGTAACTGGTCACTTCGAGCTCGCGCGAGCGATCGCCGCGATTGGTGATGACAAGACGCCGGACCTCGACGTCGTCTTCGGGCGACACGGCCACCTGCAACTGCGTTTCGAAATCCCCGTCGCGACGTCGGAACGTCACCTTGCCGAGCTCGAATGTCGCCTCAAAGTCGTCCGGTTCGCGACAGACGGGATGGTACGTGGGCGACCAGACGTAGCCCGACCAGACATCGCGAAGGTAGACGAAGTGTGCACCGGCATCGGAGGTCCGGTCTTCCCTGCGACGGGTCACGGCCAATCCGCGCCACACGCTGAACCCGCCGCCCCCGTGCGTCACCATTGCGGTGTACCGGCCGTTCGACAGGAAGTGCGCATGCGGACTGGCCATGTGCGGCGAGCGGAATCGCCGTGACGCATGCACCGGAATCGACGGAGCAACCGTGGCGCCCTCCGACGGACGCGGCTCGGACAAAATGGCCTCGCGCGGAACGCGTTCCTGGAGCAGGAGCTCTGTGGCCTGCACCCGCGGGTCCTCGTGGAATCGCTTGACGAACCAGTCGTGACCCAGGACATTGGCGAGCGCCACCATTGACATCCCTTGATGGTGGGCGAAGAACGCTGTCACGACAGCGCGCGCGGACGAGTCGGCGGGTACGAGCGTGTCGGCGATCATCCGGCTGCGCGGTCTGTAGTCGATGGCTTCGTAGAAGCCAAACCGACCCTCGGCCCCATGGCGTGCGAGCCGCCGGAAATTCGCCGAGGCGGCCCCCGGATCGAGAATGGCGGCTAGAGCCGTGGCATACGGCGCCACGACCAGATCGTCTCTCAGGCCCCGCTTCAAGCCGAGTCCCGGAGCGCCGAACGCTCTGTACTGATAGTTGCCGGCGCGATCCGTGAACGTATAAGCCGACTCCGAGATCCCCCATGGGACGTTTTGCTGCTGCCCGTATTCGATCTGACGCCGTACACACGCACGACAACTCTGGTCCAGCAACGTGCCGGGGTACCCGCGCATCAACAACAACGGCATCAGATACTCGAACATCGTCCCGCCCCAGGACATGAGGGTCGCGCGGCCGTGAACGCTCGTCACGAGTCGTCCGAGATGAAACCAGTGATGTTGTGGAACGTCACCCTTCGCAATGGCCACGAAGCTTGCCAGTCGCGCTTCGGAGGCGAGCAGATCATAGTAGGAGTTGTCGAGCCGCGCGGGACCGTCCGCGTCGGCGAGACGGTAACCAATCGAGAAGATGCGGCGATGACGGTCGTACAGAAAAGAAAACCGCATGTTGTCGACGAGCGACGAAGCACGCGCGACAAGGTCCAGCACGAGGAACTCGATGTCGCCAGGCGATGACGACAGCGTTGTCACCGCATCGATGACCGCAAGCGACCAGAAAACGAGATCAGTGGTCGTGCTCGCCAATTCAGGGTCGTCCGCTGCGTCAATGACGTTGACCGTGCCTGCCAGTTCACGTGCGAGCGGCTCGAGTCCTGCCGGGTCACCGCTGCGCAAGGCGACGCGCGCTTCCGAGACAATTTTCCTGGCGAGGCGATGCACGCCCGTCACGGCAGGTTGTTGATTAGCGCCTTCGCTACCGCTTGGCGTCGATACAGTGGTCAGGATGTCTGCGGCATCGATGAGACCTTCGAGCCTTTGGGTCAGCGTTTGTGGGTCGGCCGAGAGCCGCAGGAGTCCCTGGGTCAACGCGATCAGCGAAGCGGCCAGATTTCCACTGTCGACGGTCGAGATGTACTTGGGGTGAAGGGGTGCCAGCGTTTGCGTGTCGTACCAGTTCAGGAAATGTCCTTCGTGTCGCTCCAGTGATTCCAGCGTGGTCAGCGTCGCATCAATCCGCCGCAGAAGCGAGTCGGTCGAGAGATATCCCAGGTCGTGTGCGGCCAGGGTGGAGAGCAGGCTCATGCCAATATTCGTGGGCGACGTGCGATGGGCGAGTTTCGGCTCGACCTCGTCTTCCTGGAAGTTGTCCGGAGGGAGCCAGCCGTCCGAGGCCGTCACGAACGTTTCGAAGTACCTCCACGTTTGGCGCGTCGCTCTACGAATGAGGGCGCGGTCACGCTCGCTGAGTGGCCGTTCACGCAGGCCGACAGGCAGGCTCAACCAGTAGGCGACCGCAGGCGCCACGGCCCACATGAACAGGAACGGAGCCGCCTCCGGTAAAGCATCCCTGGCTGACGTCAGGATGATGAGCGTGACCCCTGCGGCGATCGCGGGGCTCGACACCATGTCGGTGACGAATCGCATCAGACCTTTCCGCCCCACGAGACCTGCGGCTTTGGCGGCTGTTGTCGCCGCGGTCTCCCATTCGAGCAGGCGGCGTTTCGTGACGGCGAGCCGGATGAGCGTCAGGGCGATCGCATGCACCGTATCCCAGGCGTGATACGCCAGAAACGTCAATCCGAGTGCGACCTGGGCGAGCGCGGTCGCAGCGTCGTCACGGAGGTTCCGCCAGAAGACTGGAAATGGTTGGGCGCGCCGGGGACCGACGAGGAGCCGCGCCAGAAGCGGGAGCAGCTGCGACGCGACGACCACGAGGACCGCGATCGTCCAGAACCGTCGCGGGCCCGGCAGTACGGTCCACCCCGCGACCAGCAGCACCAGGAGCATAGGCGTGACGAGGCTTCGGCGCAGATTGTCGAGAATCTTCCAGCGGCCGATGAGCGGCAGTGGATTGCGCCTGATGCCGTGGCGCGTAGGCACGAACGGAAACAACCAGAACAGGATCTGCCAGTCCCCCCGAATCCAGCGATGTTGACGACGGGCGTGCGTGAGCACGCTGGACGGATACTCGTCGACGATCTCCACGTCGGAAACGAGCGCGACGCGTGCGTACAACCCCTCGAACAAATCGTGCGACAGGAGCGCGTTCTCAGGCACGCAGTCCTCGAGGGCTCCCATGAAGGCGTCGACGTCATACAAACCCTTGCCCGTGAAGATGCCTTCACCAAACAGGTCCTGATACGTGTCGGACACCGCCGTGGTGTAGGGGTCGACACCCGTGTGACCTGAATACAGCCGCGCGAACAGCGAACCGGCGGCGCTCGTGAACGTGACGCTGACGCGTGGCTGAAGAATCCCGTAACCATCGGTCACGCGGCCGATGCGGGTGTCGAGGGTTGGACGATTGAGCGGGTGCCTGATAATCCCGATCAACTGTCGCGCGGCGTCGCGTGGAAGGCGCGTATCGCTGTCGAGCGTGATGCAGTACCCGAACCTGCGGCAGGATCCCGAGATCGCCCACCTGGACGACGAAGCTCGTATCGGTGGCGCCGCGGACGAGTCGGTTGAACTCCTCGATTTTTCCGCGTTTGCGCTCCCATCCCATCCACAAGCCTTGCTGTTCGTTCCATTGCCGCATGCGATGGAAAAGAAAGAAGCGGTCCGTGCCCCCGCTCGCATGCTTCGCGTTGAGCGCCTCGATCCCGAGTCGCGCTGCCTCCAGAATTTCGGCATCACGCGGCAGTGTTTCTGTGGGAGCGTCTGGATAATCACTGAGAATGGCGAAGTGGATATGCGGATCCAGGTTGCCGAGCGCCTGCACTTCCACGTGCGAAATCAAATCGTGGACCCGCTCGACGCTGTCGAGCATGGTGGGCACGATCACCATGGTGCGCGCCGACGCCGGCACGTGATCGAGATCGAGCCGCGGCAGCCGTCGAGGGGGAATGAGGTGGTTGACGATCCGTTGCAGAATCTGGATGGTCAGCTCGCTCGCGGGCACGAGCGTGAGGAGCGCCACAGCCGCAAGCATCGCGCCTTGCCAACCGTGCTGGTAGGCATAGAGGACGGCCGCCAACACCAGAAGCCCGGTCCCGGCCGCAATGGCACCGAGATAGATGGGCGTCGCGTAGGCGAAAAACCACCGTCGAAGCCGCGCCTTGAGACCCGGCTCCCACCCAATGCCTTCCTCGAAGGGGCGTCGCCCGCTGCCAATCAGGTAATAACCGATGTGCCCGGCCCGCGCCTCGGGGGTCTGTTCGGCAGTCCGTCGCGCCCGTTCGACGCACTTGAGCGCCACCCGAATCTGACCTTCCCCAGTGGGATCGGCCAGTTCCTCGACTGCATGTCGATAGCGATCCCGGCTGCGGAAATCCATCCGGCCGTACACCCCGGCCGGATCGCGTTGCAAGACCTGCTCGACGAGGCTGACACTTTCGAAAAAATCGCTCCAGTCGAACGTCGAGATTAGTCGCAGGCTGCTGATCAAACTCGCGATGGACGCTTGCTCGGCCGCCTGATGACGGCCTTCCGATCGAATCGCATCCTCGATGGTGTGCCCTCGGGCCGCCAGTGCCTCGTCGAGCTTGTGCCGCAGTGCGCTCGCCGCGGTGCCATGCTCTCGCGACCGCTGCAAGAGCCTGATCACGAACGCCGGATGCGTCTCGGCCGGCCAGGGCTCGGACTTCGTCGACGGCTCTTCGAGGGAACTGGCGAGCCGATCCGCGTCTCGCCTGTGAGCGCGGCTCGTCGACAGAATGTCGGCCCTCATTCGCAGGTGCTCGATCAGTGCCAGCTTCAGCGCGCTCGGCCACGCCCACAACTCGCCGATCGTGAGTGGTGTCACCGACTGAAACGCGGTGATGAAACGGCGAAGACGCTGCGCGTCGAGGCGTCCCGCGCTGCAGCGAATCAGCTCGAGGGCCATCGTGTACACACGTGGTTCGCCAGCAAACTCGTCAGCGGTCAGTCTCGGCAGGCGTCGGGAAAACGAAGGGGGCAGGTCGTGCTGAATGTCGCGTACGGTCGACGTAATGATGTGGAAGTTGTCGAGCAGCCATTCGGCGGCCGGCGACGTGGGTTCACCGCCTCCCACGTCTTCGGTCAGCGCCGTATAGACATCGCTAAGCGCTCGCGCGTGATTGTCGAGCCGTCGCAGGTGCGAACGGCTGCGACCGCGCCGACGCGATGCAAAGGCGAGCAACGCCGCCAGACGCCGCGCGTGCTCCTCCAGGTGCTCGACGCCGAGCAGCTCGACGTCGCCCGGCACGAGAGGCTTCGTGCCCAGGAACTCAGACACGTCGCGCCCCGGCCACACTCATCCAGCAACTCCAAAAGGTCATGAGGTCAGCAATGCTTAGAATACTGCGGCGAGCACGTAAACACGTCGCCCGCGTCAACGTCGTTCCGCGAGACGCCAGAATTGCTTCTCGTTGAGCAGCGTGATTCTGTGTCCCTTCTCGCGGAGACGTTTGATTTCCATCAGTTTCAGACCGGCTTCCCGTCCGGCGGCCTGCAGCGGATTGGGCCGTCCGCGAACGACGACGGTGGTTCGTACTGAGGGCATGCCGTGAACGATAGCACCAGCCCGCCGAGCGATACGGATAGCGTCGCGGCGGTGCCTGCTCAGAATGCCGGTAAATGCAAGATGCACGCCTTTCAGGGTTCGGAGGACCCCGACCTTCAGCTCCGCGGCCCGATGGCTCAGGGCATTGATTAGATCGTCTGCACTTTCGTACCGCTTCCGACGCTCACCAATACACCTGTAGACTATTTCCTTCAGATGATCGCTACAAGGGAGACGCCGCACGTCATTCGTGCGAATGCGCGATTCGGCATTGCCTTTGATGAGCATCGCCAACAGCTGTCCCACCTGATACACATCGTCGCGCGCCTGCCATTTGGGGGCGGTACCCGCCAGGATATCGCTGGGCGCTGTCAACGGGTTCATGGTGCGGGCGGTCACGCCTCGCCGGTCGCTTTGGTGGCGAACGATCCCGAAATCTCCGAGCTTCAGACACCGGTCGTCGCAGACGAATACGTTCAGTGGCGTCAGGTCACGATGGAGGAGCTGACCTCGATGCAGCTTGCCGAGCACCTCGAGTATGCCAGCAATTTCGCGGCGCACGACGCGTTCGGACCACCCTTTTCCGCCTCGGTGCAGAAGTGCGCTGAGATCGCCATGCCGTGCATATTCGAGCGCCAGGCAATAGAGGACGCTCCCGTCCGCACGCATCAGAGGGAAGGTGTCGAAGACGCGAATCGCCCGAGGATGACCATCCAACAATTGACCGAAGTACGCTTCGCGCAGCCAACCATCGATGCGCTCGCTCGCTTTGATGCAGACGTTCGCCGGTACTGTCGACGAGCGCCCAAGTCTCTTGGCGAGATAGACCTGGCCGAATCCGCCGGCACCCAGCAAGCGCTCGATTCGGTATTGCATCTTCGTTTCCGGGCTCGTGACGATTTGGCTGGCCGCGAGCAGTCGTCCTAGGCCGTCTCTCAGAGAGGAACCGGGTCGCACGCTGCGCGTGGTGAGGGCGGAGATGCGTTTGAACATAGGTTCTCGATATTGCGCGACATGACAGGATAGCCTTTTGAAGTCTTAATTTATTAGTTGACAACAGGGAAGCTTCGGGATACCCTCGTGTTGTTGTTTTAATTTATTAAAAGTTAGAGGGTTTATGCACGGCTGGACACCCGTGTTCTGTGTGGTTGGAATGGTCGGCGGCGGCGCCCTATCGGCCGCCAGTCGACTGCCGCCCGCGTCGGGACCCAGTTCGCTCGGCCTCGCGCAGGAAGCGTTTTATAACGCCCGCTACGAAGAGGCCGCAGCCCATGCATTCGAGTCACTGGCCGCGACCCCTGACGATCTTCCCGCGTACGAGCTTCGCACCACAGCGCTGCTGTTCCAAGTGAAGCGGTTGCTCGGTGACGACAAGAAGCGGCACAAGAATCCACAAGAGCCACGCAATGCGCCGGCCTGCGAGCGCTGTCCCGATCTGATCGCAGCCTTTCTGAGCGACATTTCTGCCGCCCAGGGCCTGGCCCGTAACAGGCTTCGAGCGGCGCCGGAAGATGAAATGGCCCTCTATTTCCTTGGGAAGATCAATCTGAACTACGTCTGGCTGCATCTGGGTCCGCTCGGTCGGAAGGCTGGGTTGAGTGAATATTGGGAGGCCAGACGTTCCCTCGACGGCGTGCTTCGTCGCAATCCGGCGCACGTCCGCGCGCGAGTGGCCCGTGCCTGGGTTGACTACATTGTCGGCACCCGGATGCCTCGCGGTACGAAATGGCTGGTCGGCGGCGGCAACCGCCAGCGGGCGCTGGGCACCATGCGGGAGGCGGCGACGGCCAACGCGGACTTTTATACCAGTGCCGAAGCCCGATTTGCTCTCTGGGAGATGCTGGTCCGCGAGCAAGACTTTGACGCCGCCCTGGACGTGGCTCGAGGCCTGATGCTCGATTTTCCGTCAAACCGGGACTTGGCGAACTTCGTCGAGGCGCGCGGCATTTCGAACGGTGCGGGTTCCAAACTCGGTGTATATATATGGTTGGACGGAGTTCGGTTCGATCGTCATGGATTTTGGCTCCCACCTGCGCGCGGCTCGCGAGCAGCGCAAACTGACTCTTGACGTTCTCGCGGAACGTACGAAGATTCCCAGGCAGCTTCTCGTCGATCTCGAAGCGAACGATCTTTCTCGCTGGCCCAGACACCAGATCTACAGGCATGGCTTCCTGCGGGCCTATGCAACGGCCGTCGGTTTGGATGCCGACCCGCTCGTTGCGAGGTTTGTGCGGGAGTTCCCGGAAGAACGCGCTCTCGAGACGTTCGTGCCGCCCACACCCCCGGCCAAGTCCTCGAAGCGATCGTCCTGGTGGCTCACCGCAACGGTTGCCGTTCTGGCGGTTGGTTTGAGCGTACTCGGCGTGCTGCTCGTGGACGCGCCAACACCCGGCGACGACCGCTCAGGGGTTCAAGCGGTCACACCGCAGAAAACGACCCCTGCCGGCAGTGACTCGCGGGAGGAAGGGGAGTCGAGCGAACCCACCACGGGTGTGGCGTCGACCCCGCCGGCAACAAGTACGACAACCACTCCTGGCGAGGTGGCTCCCACACCTGAAGCCGCACAAGGTCCGGTTTTTGTGGAGGGCGAACTCGTGATTGAGTCGGAGCCACCCGGGGCCAGCGTCGTGGTCAATGGCATTGGGCGTGGCCGGACGCCCGCACGAGTTCAGTACTTGCCTCTTGGAACTCACACGATCAGGCTGCTGCTTGCGGGATTCGAAAGTCAGGAGCAGAGCGTCACGCTGACGGCTGCCCGTCCTGCCCGGACGGTGACGGTCGTCCTCCAGGAAACAGGATTAAATCAGTCTCCGAAACCCTGATCTTCGTACGTAGCGCAGGCCTTCAGGCCTGCTATCCCGGCCACTAATTCCGCCGGTATTCTGCATCGATGACGTCGCCTGACGGGGTCATCGGCGTGTACGGCCGCCCCTGAGCGATAGCCTCACGATGGAAGGTGGTCGTGCCGGATGGACTCAACCGCAAGAACGTCTCGAGCCCGATCAGCACGATGCTCAGGTCGTCCAGTTGTCCCAGAACCGGAAGCAAATCGGGGACGAAATCGAGCGGCGAGATCACGTAAAGCCCCGTGAGGACCGGCACGGCTTTGGCGAGCAGCGGTACGCTGGGATCGCGCACAAGTCGAAGCGCCAGCCGAAGGTGCGACAGCAATGTTCGCAGGAGCCCCGGACGCGTCAGCCATGATGTGGGTCGAACAGCCATTCTGACACCTCAAAGAACCAGAATACCCGATCCCTAAAGCTCCACGTACGCTTCGTGAATCGCCTCGTCCGATCGGGCGCCAAGCAGTTCCAGCAGCTCGGTAATAATCGCCGCCTTGTCCTGCGCGTCGCGTCGCGACCAGGTGCGCGATTTCACCTCGACGAACCACGCGCCGGCATGTGGATTGATCAAATGATCCACGTGCACCCAGAACTGCACTCCGCGAAACGCCACCTGCCACCGGCGGCGATCCTTCTCGACCTCGCGCTCGCGTGACGGCTTGAAGTACTCGCGGTAGAAACGTGGCGAGTGCGTGGCTGGCGCGAGGAACCGGGACCGGAAGAGGAGAACCGAACCAAATGCGGCTTCCCGGGACGGCCCCGTGAGCGTGAGGCGCGCACGTGCGTTCACGACCTGGTTCTGCTCATCGAGAAACTCGTCTTCTCGGTACCGAAGACGTCCCTGATTCGGGTCGTTGAACAGGAAGTAGGTATCGTACTGATGGTAGTGCTTTTCCCGGATCACGGTAATCTGATCGCTCGTCAACGCACGCAGCACGGGATCCGCGGAGGCGAGGCGCGCTTTCACCTGCACCTCGAAGCTCTCTTGCTCCACAGCCCCGCCAATGGCGATCAGCTTCTGCAACACGCTCTGTTCCCGTTCGATGAGAAAGATGTCAATCCGCCTCGCCATGTCGTGGATGGCCTCGCGGAGTTCGTGTTCGTCAACCGTGAGAAGCCGGCGGTCTCGCATCAACCACTTGCCGTCACACATGACATCGACGACATCCGTCGACTTGGTGGCATAGACGAGTTGCGAGTAAATGCCGCCCGGTTCCCGGCCGAACCGCGGCACGTGATGCACCTGGTTGGTATCGATGACGATGAGATCGGCGCGTTTGCCGGGTTCGAGCGAGCCGGTTCGGTCGCCCTGGTGAATCGCGTGCGCGCCGATTCGTGTGGCCATCGCGAGCGCTTCACGGGCCGGCAGGACCGTTGGGTCGGCGCCAATGCCTTTGGCCAGCAGCGCGGCCAGCCGCGTCTCCTCGAACATGTCGAGGTCGTTGTTCGAGGCCGTCCCATCGGTTCCTATCCCGACCGCTACCCCGAGCTCCAGCATTTTGGCGACGGGTGCGACGCCAGATCCCAGCTTCAAATTGCTCGTTGGATTGTGAGCGACGCCTACGCTGGCATCTTTCAGCGCCCGGATCTCGCCTTCGTCGACGTGCACGCAGTGCGCCGCCAGGACGCGCGCATCGAACAGTCGCTGTTTTTTCACCCACGGCACCACGGGCATTCCGTGCTCACGTCGTGATTGCTCAACTTCGAAGACCGTTTCCGCGAGGTGGGTATGGAGGGGCACGTCGAATTCGCAGGCCAGCTCGGCGCAGGCTCTCAGTATTTCGACAGTACACGTGTAGGGGGCATGGGGTGCAACGCCAGGCACGACCAGGGGATGCCCTTTCCAGCGCGTAATGAATGCCCGCGCACGTGCGAGCGAGTCTTCGAAGCTTGCGGCGTCTGGCGCCGGAAACTTCAAGACCGTCTGCGCGCACAGGGCGCGCAGGCCCGATGCAGCCGTGGCGTCGGCCACGGCATCCTCGAAGTAGTACATGTCGGCAAAGCACGTGGTGCCCGACCGGATCATCTCGGCGCATGCCAGGCGCGTGCCCAACCGGACGAACTCAGGCCGGACGAAGGCGCGCTCGACAGGCATCATGTATCCCATCAACCACACATCAAGACGGAGATCGTCGGCCAGGCCACGCAGCATGGTCATCGGGACGTGCGTGTGGGCATTCACAAAGCCGGGCATCACAACCCGGCCCTGGCAGTCGAAGGTTTCGGACGGTTCGGTACTCCTTCCCGATGTCGCCGACTGCGAGAACGGCACCGTTGGCAATGGCAATGGATCCCGATGCGTGAATCGTAAACTGCTCGTCCATGGTGAGGACGTGCGCGTTGGTGATCAGAAGGTCGCAAGGCGTCGGCGTGGTCATTAGGCTCAGTGTACTCCGTCACCGGCCAACACGCAGTGAGTTACGAAGAGACGAATCTTTCGTTACACTGGGTTGCGAAATGCGGCAAGTGACTCAGTGGAAGCGTGGGTTCGTACTGGCGCTTGTCACAGCCACGGCCTGGGGCCTGTTGCCGCTTGCCCTGAAGATCACGCTCGACGGACTGGATCCCTACACCATTACATGGTTCCGTTTCCTGACCGCGGCGCTGGTCCTCGGCGGCATTCTCGCGGTGACGCGACGATTGCCTGCGCTCGGATCGCTCGACCGGCGCACCTGGTTGATATTCTGCGTCGCCCTTTTTGGCCTGGTCGGCAATTTCGTGTTGTACCTGGTCGCGCTTCGATTCACGTCACCGACCGTGAATCAGACAGTGGTTCAGCTTTCGCCAATGCTCCTGCTGCTGGGCGGGCTGATTGTCTTCAACGAGAAGTTCTCTTCCCGGCAATGGTTTGGCTTTGGCGTGCTCGTCGTGGGCCTCGTCCTCTTTTTCAACCGCAGGCTCGCGGAGCTCGGCGATCTCAGCGGCGGGCTCGGTCTGGGCGTGGCGCTGCTGGTCATTGCAGCAATCATCTGGGCGATGTACGGGCTCGCGCAGAAGTCGCTGTTGAAGCACCTGACCTCGCCGCAAATTCTCGTGCTGATTTACGCCGGCGCCGCCATCGTGCTGTGGCCCGTGGCTTCGCCTGCCGAAATCGCCCAGCTCAGCACGCTACACGCGTGGACCCTGGCCTTCTGCTGCGCGAACACGCTCATTGCGTACGGCGCGTTTGTCGAAGCGCTCGAACACTGGGAGGTCTCGCGCGTGAGCGCCGTGCTGGCGCTGGCGCCGCTTTTTACGCTGATGAGCATGGCAGTGGTGCAGCAGCTTGCGCCTGGGCTGCTCGAACCGGAGGGACTCACCGCGACCAGCCTGATTGGTGCGCTTCTGGTCGTTGGCGGATCGGCCATGTGCGCGCTGGGCTCTCCCTAGTTTCCCACCCGTGACAATCGCGGATCGGGCAGGTGTTCACGTGCCGCAGGCGAATGGCGCGCCTCTTGCTAAGCGGAGGTGCCCATGATTCTCGCGAACCTGAGCCCGCTTCTGTCGATCGTCTTTGGTGTCTTGATTCTCGTGTTCCCGCGCCTGTTGAACTATCTGGTTGCGGCATTCCTCATTCTGTCCGGCCTTCTGGGTCTTGGAATCCTGACAGTACGATGAGCGTGCTCCGTTTCGTTGCACTGAGCGGATCGTTGTGGCGAGCCACGCCGACCCTTCGACTGGCTCAGGTACAGGTCGTGGGGGTGGGGCCCCACGACAACTAAATAAGCGTTCAACTTCTGGTCGCGTGAATCGTTCTTGTACGAACGTCCGCAAGCGCGCGCTCGGCCTTCTCGACTTCATCTCGCATGCGCTCCCACGCTTCGCGCGCCCGAACTTCCGCGGCTTGCGCCTTCTGCAAGTTGCCTTCTGCCTCGCGTATGGCTGCAGCATGTCGTCGTTCCGCGGCAGCCTCGAGACGTGCCTGCCTGAGGTCATCGGCGCTCGGTCCGGACGACGGCGGATGAGTTTTTGAGCTGGCACGCGATGCCGAATCGGCCGGAGACGGGGTCCGCAGGGCCACACCGGCGAGCGCTTCGAATCCAGCCGGCTGCAGAGGCTTTGTCAGGCGTCCGGGTGCGCCACCACTGCTGCTTGTGAGCGACAGCGTCTCCAGCGTCTGCATCAAGGCATCAGGATTCGGTTGAGCGCCGGCCTTCGCCGCGAGTGACGTAGCCTGCTTGACGGCTTCTGCCAGAGCCTGACGATGAGTGTCCGCGGCCTGCCGTATGTCCGCTGAGCGCCCTTCCAGTCCGGCAATCTGTACGGCGCGCAACTTGGTGCCGCTCTTGGTGAGCCGGTCGTAAACCGGACGCGCCCACCAATAGAGTTGATTGATCGCCCACGGGACCAGCGTAGGCTTCGGCAAGGCTTTGACGCGCTGGGCATCGGCGCCGGTCAGCCGTTTGGCCAGCGCCGCGCGCAATTGAACGAATTCCTGCAAAGGTGCCTTATAGAGATTGTCGATCTCCACGTCAACCGAGGACATGCCGACCATTATCCGTGATGGGGAGTGGAAGCGCAGCTTGAAGTGGCACTTCAGCGCGGCGAACCGACGGTAACAGCAAATGCATCACGGGACGCGGATTCCACGCGGATTTACGCGGATCTCTCGCCGGGTGTCACCACTGGCCAGACACCGACACTCTACGCAGGGTCCCGGCGACCGGCCGCGCCACAGGCGCGCGTGGAAGGTGAACGATCGAGGATCAGAACGCCCCATAGGAACAGTTCGGCGTTCTGATCCTCGATCGTTCACCTTCCACGAGCCTGGCTCTCGCCAGGCTGCCGGTCGCCATCCACGGTGATCCGCCGTGATTGATCCGCCGTGATCCGCGGTGATCCGCGACCCGTGATATCCTGCCGTCCCTTTTACACGAGAGGACAAATATATGGTTCTGACCAAGTCTGAGCTCATCGCTTCATTGCAACACGAAGTCCGGATTCTCGTTCACCTCGCCAGCAAAATCGATCGCGCGATGCTCGATTACCGTCCCACCCCAAAACAGCGCAGCACGATCGAGCTGTTGAAATACCTGACGATCATGGGCCCGACGCTCGTCGAATTCGCCAAGGCCGGTACGTTCGACCCGGCAATCTGGACCGTAGCCGAGAAGGCGGCCGCCGCCCGAGACTTCGATCAAACGGTCGCGGCAATTGCCGCGCAATCCGACACGTACGCCAAGCATCTGGGGGACATGTCCGACGCCGATTTTCGTGGCGAGATCACGATGTTCGGCAACAAGACCACACGCGGGGCCTTCGTTGTCAACCTCGTGCTGTGCGGTTGCGCGGCGTACCGTACCCAGCTGTTCGTGTACCTGAAAGCTTGCGGCCGCGAGGAGCTCAGCACGATGAACCTCTGGGCCGGTGTCGATGCGCCGGTAGCAGCTACATAGGATATGCCCCTCAGACCTCGCGCGGCCATCTCATGGAGCGGTGGCAAGGACAGTTGTACGGCGTTCGAATCGTCGAAAGACGCATTCGAGATCGTGGCCGGCTTGACGATGGTCGATGAATCGGGGGCACGAAGCCGATCGCATGGCCTCCGAGTAGAACTGCTGCGACAGCAAACCGATGCGATGGGCATCCATCACGTCACGCGCCGATGTGATTGGAGCTCCTACGAACAGGAATTCGTTGACGGATTGCGTGAACTGAGGTCGGACTACGGCGTGAGCCACGTGATTTACGGCGACATCGTCTATCCCGAACATCGTGCCTCAGCCGAACGCTTTGCCGCGGCCGCAGGGCTGAGCGCGGTGGAACCTCTCTGGGGGATGCCGACGCTTCAGGTGGTGCAGCGATTTCTTCAATTGAATGGCCGCGCATTGATCGTCACGGTCAGCGCGCGCTGTCTGGATTCCACCTGGCTTGGGACGGAACTGACCGCCGATACTGTCCGCAGGCTCATGGAACTGGGCGTCGACCCGTGCGGTGAGAATGGCGAATACCACACGTTCGTGACCCACAGTCCCGGCTTCGCGACGCCCGTGCAGGTTGAACAGGGAGAGATCGTCAGCGTGCGCGGCTGCTGGGCGCTCGATCTTCGTGGCTGAAAAGGGTGCCGGCACCTCTTCTATTGTTCCGACTCCCTCCGTGCAGGATCGGCTTGAGCCTGTGGCGGGTTGAGACCGCCCAGCCACGGCGAGGCCGGCGGCGGGAGACCCTTGGCGGCCGCCTCCGCGGCCGCCTTATCCCACGAGCGCGCCGCGCTCAGAATGTTGCTCATGGCCAGGTTTCCTTCGTGGCACTCATACGGCAACAGCAGGTAGCCTGGCTGCGTCGTCAACGGGATCAGCATCGTCCACGGACCTGTGAAGGTCTTGGGATCGTCGATCGTCACCTCGTAGTTGATGGTGTGTTCATTGACGCGCGTGAGACGCTCCACCAGTCGAAGCGAGTCGGTCGTCGGGAAGCCATTGCCGTTGACGCCGATGGCAATCTTGTCGTTGAAGTTGGTCGACTCGATGACCAGAGTGTTGCCTTCCCAGCGTCCACGCGCATCGCCCATGTGCTGACGAATGCCGGTGCCGACGTGCGGGCGGCCGTCCAAGGGAATGACGCGTGTGTCATGCACCATCTCGTAGCTGATGACGAAATAGTCCGGTGCCTGGACGATACGCAGGCCGTTGCCGTAAATCACGGGAAGGATCGAGCCGAGTGGGCCACGGGTGATACAGCGATCGTACAAGCTGCGGTCTTCCCATGACGCTGGGGCGGCACCGCGGCGTTCGCGAATTTCGGCGGACTTCCGATCGGCTGCGGGCGTCAGCGGAGGGGTCCGGCCGTTGGCTGGCGCGATGACCAGCGAGGTTTGCCGAAACGAGCGCGTCCCCATTTCGTTGCGGAATGCGCCGACCCGGCTGGCCTCCCGATCACGCGCGACCTGGTTCTGCGCTTCACGCTCCGAGAATTCCTTGTCGTTCAGAAGACGTCGCTCGCCAAACTCCTCGGGGCGCTGCATCGGCACGCCGCGCATATCGTCGCTGGTCCACACACCTTGCAGATCGGGAACACCCCAGGGAGTTCGTGGTGCCGTCCAGCCTTCTGCGGCTCGTATGCCTGCGGTCGCTGGAGCCTGGGCGAGGAGAGGGGCGGACACCAGGGAAACGACAGCCATCGCCGCCGCCAGGGCGCCGAACGACACGGTGAATCGCTTCCTCATTCGGATCCTCCTCACAATCGGCGAGGTGACGAGTAGGAAGCGATTATACGGCCCTTGCAATTGCGGTGGAACTCCAAGCAGACTAATTTTGTGGCGAGGCTCTTACGACATGCCGGGCGTGGGCTTCTCGCGAGCCTCCTCCTGGCGGCCGCCGCGTCAGCGCACCACGGCTCTGCCAGTTACGACGTCACTCGCGAGATTGCCGTGACAGGTGTCGTCACTGAATGGCGCTGGACGAATCCTCATGTCTGGATTTACCTGTCGGTCGGGGGTCGGGACCGCACTGAGGCATGGAATGGCGAAGGGCCACCATTGAACTGGGCTCAGCAGCGTGGGTGGTCCAGCGCGACGCTGCACAAGGGAGAGACGGTGTCACTTGTCATGTACCCGTCGAAGACCGACCCGCGCGGCGGGCTCGTCAAGCGCATCGAGCGCGAAGGCGGCGAAGTGCTCGTTGTCAGCCGTCCCTGGTTGGATGGGCGACAGTAATCCAGCCTGGCTGTTTGGTCAGACTTCGGATCATCGGGAGGTGAGTGTGCTGCGGTACGGCCGTCTTTATCTATTCATTCTGAGCGCTGCAGCCCTGGGAATCGCAGCCGCCGCGGGATCCGCGCAAGCTCCGGATCCCGAAACCTATCAGCAGCAATCTCGTGCGTTCAGCGCGCGTATGGAGAAGACGGGACTGGCGGCCCCGTTCAAGGGCATCACGACCAACGGCGCGGTCGTCCCGAATCTGTTCGAAATCCGCTCGACCGGGGTGCCCACCGAACCCGTACGCACCGCCGCGGCTGCATTCCTGACGTCCTTGAGCGCGGCCGAGCGCACGAAAACCGTCTTTCCTGTCGACCATGAGGAATGGCGGAAGTGGGCCAATCAACATATCTATTTCCGGGAAGGGATGTCGTTCGAGAGCATGACGGCCGACCAGCGTCAGGCAGCATTTGCGATGCTGGGCGCGTCGCTCAGCGCCAAGGGCCTGAAGTTGACCCGCGACATCATGCGCCTGAACGAGACACTGGGTGAGCTCAACGGCAACAACTTCGTGGAGTACGGCGAGTGGAAGTTCTGGATTTCGATGATGGGCGAACCGTCGCCGTCCGAGCCCTGGGGCTGGCAGCTGGACGGCCATCACCTGAACCTCAATTACTTCGTCATGGGCGATCAGGTGGTCATGACGCCTGCATTCTGGGGATCGGAGCCGACGGTCGCGACGTCGGGCAAGTACGCGGGAACCGCGATCCTCAAAGATGAGCAGGACCGGGGGCTTGGGATGATTCGTGCTCTGACGCCGGAGCAGCGCGATCGAGCCATCCTCCAGGCGTCCAAGCGCGGCAACAACATCCTCGCCCAGGCTTTCAGCGACAACGTCGTGCTGGATCATGCGGGTGTGCGCGTTTCGTCATTCTCGAAGGACCAGAAAAAGCAGCTCCTCGACCTGATCCGCCTTTACGTTGGGAATTTGCGCGAAGGCCATGCGCGCGTCCAGATGTCGGACGTGGAGAAACATCTCGACGACACGTACTTCGCGTGGATCGGCGAGACCAACGACAATTCCGTCTACTACTATCGCGTCCAGAGTCCGGTGATCCTGATCGAGTTTGATCACCAGACACCTGTGGGTCTGCGCCATCTGTATCCAGCGGGCGTGCCCTACAGGGAACACATTCACTCGGTCGTACGGACGCCGAACGGCAACGATTACGGCAAGGATCTCCTGCGGCTGCACTACCGTCAGCACCCGCACTGATGCCCGCGGAGGCTGGAGCGAGGTGCCATGAATCGACAGTCCCTGTCTGGCTGGGTCGCTATCGTGGTCGTTCTCGGGTCGTTCGCAATCAATACGAGCGCTCAGCGCCCGAACTCCGAGTCCGGCCAATCGCTTGTCTTCGATACCTACACGCCGGGCCCCTGCTCTCCTAATGGCCAGTTGCACGGCGGTTGCCAGCGGGGGACACTGCATCAAATCCGCGTGGTACCCGTGGCGACGGGACTCGTGAGGCCCTGGCATATTGCCTTTTTGCCAGACGGCCGCAGCATGCTCGTGACCGAGCTCCCTGGCCGGTTGCGGATCATCCGCGACGGTCAGCTCGACGCACGACCGATCGCTGGTTGGCCGGTTGCCTCGCTGGACGCGCGAGCCCTCAACTCGGTGCTGGTCCATCCACAGTTCGCGCAAAACCGTTTCATCTATCTCTACTACTTGAAAGGCCGGCCGGATGGCATGACCTCCATGGCGCTGGCGCGGGCGCGGCTCGAGGACACATCGCTCGTCGATCTCCGCGATGTGTTCGTGGCTGAGGCTTGGGTCATGGGAGGACCAATCTCGGGTCGCGCGATGTTCGGGCCAGACGGAATGATCTACATGACCGTGAACGATCACGATCGGAATTTCGCGAACAACGACACCGCCGTGCGCATGCTCGCTCAGGACCTTGCCAGCGACGTTGGCAAGGTGCTGCGGATCCGCGACGATGGCGGGATTCCGTCCGACAATCCGTTTGTCGGACGCCCTGGAGCACGTGGGCAAATCTACACGTACGGACATCGGAACGCGACGGGCCTGGCGTGGCATCCCGACACGCGAGCACTCTGGGCGACCGAGATCGGGCCTATGGGAGGTGACGAGCTCAACCTGCTCGTTCCGGGAGGCAACTACGGCGTGGCCGGTCGTCTCGCTGGGCCGGATCTACAACAACGCGCTCGTGTCGGAACAGTCGTGGTGGCGGCCTGGCATGGAGATGCCGGTGATGTACTGGATGCCCTCGATCAGCCCATCGAGCTTGATGTTTTATACAGGCGATCGGTTTCCGTGGTGGAAGGGAAACCTTTTCCTGGGCGCGCTCAACGGCCAGCAACTTCAGCGCGTGGCCTTCGACCAGCCTCCGCCGCAGTCAGAGAGGCGAGAGTCGCTTCTCATGCAGCTCGACGCGCGTTTTCGCGATGTGGTGCAGGGCCCCGACGGCTATCTGTATGTGGCCACCGAAAAGAGAACCGAGGGGTCGGGTCAGACGAGTGACGTGGATCCCAACGGGGTGATCCTCAGAATAGAACCGGTGAACTGACAACCTCTTCGGCAAGATTTCACTCTCTCCTTCGACTTCCAGATCTGATCTATCACGCGGGCCGACAGTGCTGCGAGTGAGCGGGGCCCCGGTGAACAAGTCATCCGTGCGGCAGAAAAAACTCGCGTGTTTTGGGTCCTTCGAAATCGAGTCGAAGACCCTCCCAACGAACTATGGCGACATCTACGCGGTTGGACGCGGCGGTTGCAGGTACGGTCCTTGCCTTTCACAGGGGCAGGCCTGGAACATCATATGGATGGATTAAATCACACTGGACGCCAGCCGACGGAATTCTCAGAGCTCACAGCCGGGGGTCTCATCCTCTGGCGACTCATGACTGCCGGACAACCGGATCTCTGGTGCCTGGCCTTCGAGCTTCCGGAAGGCCTGGCGTTCGTCCTTGAAGACCACCCCGAAGGAAGTCAACCCGCCAGGATCACCGAACAGCACGCGGATATCGTGACGCTGGTGAATCGAGCCGAGATGCTGAAGCTCTCGCTCCTTCGAAGCGGCTGGACTGAAGTCGACGTCGAATAGCGACGCTGACTACTTCAATCCGAGCTTTTTTCCGGCGGCGAGCAGATCAATCGAATGGCGGAGACGTTTGTCCCGTGTCTCTGGCCGTTTTGCGATGTGAATCCACCGAACGAAGTTGCGCCGGTAGGTGGGCGCCAGCTTCCGAAAGAACTCCCACGCTTTGGGTTTTCGTTTGAGTTCTTTGGCTATGTAGGCCGGAAGATCCGGAATGACTGGTTTAGGTGCGTACGTGTTGTTCGTGGGTGCCGCCATGAGGCCAGCCCGCGTGAGACACCCCGCTGCCTTGAGTTCCCGCCATCGTTTCCGATTGAGGGCCGACCACTTGCTCGTAGGTTTCCGCGGCGTAATCTTGAGGGCATATCGGTCGTCGTCGAGACGTTTGATGAGACTGTCGATCCACCCGAAGCACAGTGCCTCACGAACGGCATCTTCGTAGGGCATCGATTTCACGCCGGTGTGGGCCTTGTAAAACACGAGCCAGATCCCTGGGCTCGACGTGTGGTGCTTCGCCAGCCAGGCTCGCCACTGTGGGCGACTTCGAACGTCGAGCGTCTCGAGTTCCGCTGTCATCAGGAAGTCATTTCATAACGCGGGCTGGTAAATGGGAGCTTAAGGTCCTTCATTGGTGCGAATCGGGTTTTCATGGCCTCTAACCCGTTGAGCCGCTTGTCGGTCGTCGGATCGAAATAGGTCACCTCATCGACGTAGAGGACTTTCACGCTAATGGTGGCCGATCCCTGCTCTTTCGCTGTCTCATGCAGAGCGATCCGCCTCCGAAGGCTGCCAACGGGCCCGTGGTGAGGAAGGCCAGTTGATACCACCACGGCATGCTGTCGCCGAATCTCACCATGAGGCTGGCCACGACAAGCAGCACAATTCCAGCCAGGACCGTTGCGGCTCTGGGACGAACCCAGGCAGCAAGGTAGCCGCTCATCATCATGCTCGCCAGGCCCACAGATAGCACGAGGAGTGTGAAGATGCGTCCGGCTGGCGCCATCAGCTTCGCGAGCGCCGCGGTTGCGGCGAATTCGAACAGTCCGGCCACGATGTACGCACCCATCGCGACAATCAACGTGGGAAGCCAGCGTCCGCCTTTGAAGGCGGCCCAGAGCAGCGGTGGAAGAGATCGACAGACCTGCCCCCAATACCACAGCAAAACCGTTGAAGCGTCGGTCGACCTTGCACGAAGGACGTATTCTTCGGCCAGATCGCCTAGTACCGCCTCTCTGTTCCTCTCGTTCACGACGCGGCCGATCAACCAGTTTCCGACTCGCGATGGTGACTGACGGCTCATGTGGTTCCCCATCGGTCTCTCAATCCGCGGGTCATCTTACGAATCGCATCCTGCGACGTCCGCAAAGCTGACTGACCGTCCGCTTCAATCTGGAACAGTCGTTTGGCCCGTCCTCCACGTTCTGCAGTGGGTTCTCCCACGACAGATCTGACGTAGCCTTTCGCTTCGAGCCGTTCCAGGGTGGTGTACACAGCGCCAATCGAAATGTTCCGGCCGGTGCGTTGCTCGATCTCCCGGCGCACGGTCATGCCGTACGCATTCGACCCGAGCCGCACGAGCGCGAGAAGGACGATGTGTTCCAGAGAACCGAGAAATTCTCCTCGGGGCATTTGTTTTACACAGTAAAACAAAATGAGGTGGATCGTCAAGAACCTGCTCGTCGGCCCTCAACAGGGCTTCAACAGGAGATGAGGAGGGTTCGCCCTCACACAAACCTTCAACAGAAGGCTAGAAGATCAGGAGCCACTTCGAAAATCGGATTCTCCTGGCCTCTTACTCTCTTGTTCACGTGGCATCGAACCCGCTCGGGGGTGTGGTTCGTCCCTCAAAACAGACTCTCTTGGCCTCCTAATCTCTTGTTGACGTTGGACCGAAGCTGCGCGGAGCACGCCTGTCAATCAACGGTTTCGACAAATTCTCCCGATTGAAGCTGTCGCCGACCATTGTCGTCGATGGTGCTCGAGAAGCGAACCGGCCGAACGTTGCCAAAAATTGCCGGAATCCCGCGCGAATACTCGATGTGTGGGCCATCGGTGATCTGGAAGTGCAGATGCGGTTCGTATCCATCACCGGAGAGCCCGATCTGCCCGAGCACTTGGCCGCGCTTGACGTGGTCCCCCTTCTTCACGCGGATACTGTCGTTCATGAGGTGCGCGTACGAGAGAGTATTCGCCGTCCTTGTGTGCGACGATCACCTGGTTCCCGCCCGTGCCGTGAGGAGTGTCGGACGCCGCAATGGGTTGGAGTACCTGCTTTTCGATAGGCCTCCACAGATTCATCCTGACGACGCAATCGCGTGTCCAGGATGCCGTCATAGACGGTTTCGACAATGCCGTCGGCGACAGAATGGACGGTTTGCTCGAACGCGTAGTAGTCGGAATGCGATGTCCCGGTTCCTTTATGGCTCCTGCCTCCTTCGCCAATTTGAATGAGGTCCAAGGCGAACTCGTGAACCGGTTGAGTACGGTGGTGACTCCGGACGCTTCCCGAAGCTGCGATGTACCAGCGACCCTTGAGTGGAAAGTGGTACTCGTTGGTAGGTATGTACTGAATGACCCGCAGGTGATTCTGCCTCGTCACCGGGGTCCCTCCGGATGACACACCGCGAACCGACACGCGTATCCGGTCTGGCCCAACCGGCGTGGGCTTCCCATCGATCATCTGCACTCCCGCATCAACAAACGTGAAACGTCGAGACACGTAAATTGCAGTGCCGGGTTCCAGGGATGTTGTCGGCGACAACGATGGGGGAGTTCCCAGGAGCTCTCGAAACCTGTAGCGAGCGTCTTCGGACTTCATCGTCCCCGGCAAATCCAGGTAGCCTTTGAGCCGACTCCAACGCGACGCCAGCATGCTCGCAGAATGACGCTCTGTCCTGACCACCTCCTCACCTGCAAGGACTTCGATCAGGACTTCTTCAACACGTACGGGTTCAGAGCCGGCATTTACGATCGCGATGTTTTGGATTTGCAGGTTTGCGATTCCGAACTGGCGGTTGTCTTCGGCCAGGTAGACGTGTCCGGCGGGTGAAAAACGGATTTCCAAGGCCAGCGGTCGCTGAGCGGTGGTGGCTACGGTTGTCATCAACGTCAACGACGCTGCGATTGAAATCGTACTGTTCATGGCGGCCCTCTCTCGGGCGTTTGGACGAGATGACATGCCGAAAAGTTGCCGACGGTTTAGAATCGCGTCGGTCGATGGTGAGGAATGGATAAAAGCATGGACAAGCCGACGCAGCAGATGAGTTGCATGGAGGTCTGGGGCGGAAGCCAACTCGCCGATCGTGCGGTCGAATTTGGTGGACTCGACGCCTGGGTGTATAGCAAACCCTACGGTCAGGCCAAGCGAGGTGGAGATGTCTACTACGCCTCGAGTTGTGCGACCGGCCGGATCACACGCGTGTTGCTCGCCGATGTCTCGGGGCACGGCAAAGCGGTTGCGGCGACGGCTGCCGACCTGCGGTTGCTGATGCGGCGGTTCGTGAACTGTCTGGACCAGACAGAATTTGTCAGGCAGCTCAACCAGCAGTTTGGCGGGCTGTCCCGCGAATCGGTTTTTGCGACGGCCGTCGTCACAACGTTTTTTGCTCCAACAGGGCGGCTGTCCGTTTGCAATGCCGGGCACCCGCGACCGCTCATCTATCGAGCCGCCCGGCGTGAGTGGACCTTCCTGAGCGATGAGAATGCCGCCAAGCTCGCCGGCCCCCGCAATCTTCCACTGGGCATCTTGAGCATTTCCGACTACGACCAGCTTGACGCCGAGCTGCAGCCCGGCGATTGCGTGGTGACGTACAGCGACGCGCTCATCGAGTCGCAGGATGCCGATGGGGAAATGTTAGGTGAAGACGGCTTATTGCGGATCGTCAGGCTGATGGGCGAGCCCGACGCTCCACGGCTGATCGCGACGCTCCTGGGCGAGATTGCGGATCGCTATCCGGAGAACCTGTCCAACGATGATGTGACGGTCGTCGTCTTGAAAGCCAACGAGCGAGAACCTGCGTACTCGCTCGGTCAGAAGCTCTGGGCGTTCACGCGACTCTGCGGCTCGCTGATTCGCGGAATCAATCCTCGCGCGGAACGGCCGCCTGTGCCGGACTGGAATCTGGCGAACCTCGGCGGTGCGATCGTGCCGGCGCTCGGGCGCCGCTGGCGAAGGCGAGCGTAGACACGCCGGGCCGCCGTTACTGTTCGAGGCGCGTCGCCACTTCGTGCATGCCACGGCGTCTCGCAAAATCTGCCGCGGTCCCGCCGCTCCGGCTCTTGGCTGATGGGTCCGCCCCGGCCGCCAACAGCAATTCCACGATCTGCATGGCTTTCGCTTCGTCATCCGGCAGCCACCACAACGGGGTGCTGCCATCGCTCGCGACTTCGCGCGCGCAGCTGGGTTCCTTCGTCAGGATCTCCCGCACGCGATCGACGTAGCCGTTGATACAAAGCGTCCCGATATCGCCGCTGGACCGGCTGAGAAACCGCACCATCTCGGTGTGATCCCCGTGCGCCGCCCAGCCGATTGGCGTCGCGTCATACGTCGACTCGCATGGATCGATCGCCGCTCCACGCTCGACGAGAAACGTCGCGGCGTGAAGGGCGTTGTTTGCGGCCGCTTCGTGGAGTGTCCGTTTACCGGTTTCGTCCTGGACCTCGAGGGGAGTACCCAGTTCGAGAAGTAGGGCAAGCACGTCCGGTCGGTCGCGTTTGGCGGCTTCGAACATGGCAGCCGGTGTCTGCAGGTATTCAGGGTGCGCGACTGACAACCGACGCGCGTCAACGCCATCGAGCCTGAAGCAGGCACCGAGGAATCGCTCGTGCTCGTCCAGAGCTGGAGTGGACCGCAAGGCGCCATACTGCGCGAGGAGGTCCGCCATTTCTGCAAGATCTTCAATCAGGGCCAGCTCGTACAGGCTGCGCTTGGGGAATCGTCTATCGCGCGCGGGGGCTGCATTCGGATTTGCGCCATGCGCCAACAGCCATTCGGCGAGCCGGATGTCGCGCTTTTTTACCGCCGTCTCGAGGAGAAAGCGCGCGCCGGATCCGTATCCACCCATGTCGAACATCGTCCAGTCGGGATCTTCCCATGCTGCTCCGCGCCCGACCTGGACCGTGTGTTTGTAAACGAGCTCGAGCCACCAGAGCATGTCGCCGCTGAAATGGGTGTCATAGAGCACCTGAATGTCGAATGGCTCCGCGCCGCGCTCGAGCAACAGCTCGAAGAGCGCCGCCGCATACGGCTGGCGCGGGGAGTCCTGTTCGCCTTCTCCGGCAACGCCCGAGAGGACGGAGTATTGCGCGTCCCCCGCCATGTAAAAGTCGTTCGGATTCGCACCGTGGTCGAGGAGCAGCCGTGCGATTGCCAGTGCATTCTCGATCGTCGGCAGGTTCGTGAAGCGCGTGTAGGCAAGATACAAGAGAGGCGTCCAGTCTCGGGGGCCGCCGCGCTCGCGCGCTCGGTCGGGCCGGGCGGCAAGCAGGCGAGCCACTTCGTGCTGGTTGCCGCACACGATTGCGGTGTACATACTGTCGCGGCCGATCGAGGGATCCTCCGCGAGGATGCGTTGCGCCGCGCGGTCGTGCATCCGGTGCCTGGCCTTGCCGTGCACGTGATGGTCCCAGCACGCGGACTGTAGAAAAGCCGTGATGCGCTCGGCGCGGAGGGTGTCTTCCCGCGTTCGTGACCCGGCGCCCCGCTCGGTCAGCACACGGACGACGTTCTGCTTGTGTTGCGCGATCGCCCATTCGAGCGGCGTGCAATCCGGCGCCGGCCACCATTGGTCTTCTTTCGGTGCGCATGCCGCGTACGTCTTGAACGGGCGATCGATAGCACCCGAATCGCGATCGAGTATGTCGCCGACGCGATCCGCGCGATCGAAGTTGATTGCGTCGAAGATGTCGATGTCCCCGTCGAGAATCAGATTTGCCGTTGCTAGGTGGCCCGCAAAGGCTGCCCAGCCTGCGGGAGTGCCGCAATACTTGCTGTCGCGGGTTCGCGGGTTGGCGCCGTGCTTCAGGAGAACGCTGACCGCCTCGTTGTTTCCATGAAACGCGGCCGCATGGAGAGGTGTGTATCCTCGTGCACCATCGACCGCCGTCTCCTCATCGTCTTCCATGTTGACGATCGACAGGCCAGAGCGGTGGCGCATGATGGTGCCAAGCAGCGTCTCGACCATGCGTCCTGACGTACGGCTGCTCGCGCGTACGAGGAGCCGCGCCCATCGTCGATTGCTCGTTCCGGAGAGGGCCTCCGGATCTTCACGCACCAGGCGCTCGATCTGGTCGGGTAACTCGAGCGCAATGGCAGCAGGCAATGTGGTTCGAGCACCCGCCTCGAGCAGCCGTCGAACCATCTCGTGTTCTTCCTGGAGCGCAGCCTGATCCAGCGGCGTCAGACCGACCGCGTCCTCCAGATTCAGATCCGCGCCAAGATCGATGAGCGCGGCAAGCACGCCCGGCTGCTTCTTGATGACGGCGAGATGCAGCGCCGTGCGGCGATGATTGGTCCGATCCATGCGCTCGTTCAGGTTGGCGCCCGATTGAGCCAGCTCACGAACGGCCTCTGCCTCGCCGAGCGCGACGGCGGAGAACAGCGTATACCTGGCCCCGTTCGCCAGGAGGTACCGCGCGACTTCCGTGTGATGCGCGTAGTCCCAACACACGGCCCAGCCCAGCACATCGAGCTCGTGCGTCGTGCCGGCACCGATGGGATCCGCACCGTGTTCAATGAGCAACTTGACGATGGGGAGGTCCCCCCGCTCGGCGGCAAAGTGAATTGGGTATGCGTTATCGCCGTCGTCTCGAATGTTCGGGTCGGCGCCTCGTTCGAGGAGCGTCTTCACCACCGCCTCGTGGCCCGAGCCGAAGTGCAGCGCCGTTCGGCGGCCCGTATGGGCGGGAAGCTCTCCCCGCTCGTTGATCAGGCCAGGATGCTCGTCGAGGATCGCCGCGACGGCCGAAGCGTTGCCTTTACCAGCGGCTTCGAGGAGCTGGGTCAGCGGTATCTGGGTGCGAGTGCCGTTGGCGACTGCGCGTTTGAGATCCGTCCAGCTCTCGTGTCCACGTTCACGCGCGAGCGCGTGCTGAACGTCGCGTAGCGTGGGTTGTTCCGGCGCATCGGGATAGGCGCGGATGAAACGGGCGCGCGCGTCAGCATCGCCCTCGCGCAGCGATTTCAGCCAGCGCTTTGCCGCCTTCCGCAGGTTGTCGAGGGTGGTCAAGGGACGCCTCCTTCCGTTCGTGCCTGGCGTCCGCTTATGTCAGGCCGGAAGAAGGTTCGAGTTCAGATCGAACCAACGAGGGTGGGAGGTGACTCCCTTGCCGCGGACAGGAGGCGCCCCAGCGCGCGCTGCGATCAGTGTGCAAATTCGGTGCGCCGCTGTCAAGACGGGGAAATTCGGCCGGAAAGAACGCGACGAACGCGTCGTTACCGTCGGCGCAGGCGCTGCTTCGGTGACACCGACTTGATGACGATCCGTCCACGGCCGGTCCGCGGTAGCGGCGTCTCGCCCTCTCTGATCGCCGCGGCCAGCAGTTCGTCAATCTCGCGCCGGTCGAGCGTCGCGGCCGACTCGAGGCGGACGAATCGCCCCTGGTTCCCGGAGCCGAGCAGCAGGCTGTGTGGATCCGTGAGCGCCGCACCGTACATGAAGTAGAGGTTGACGCCGCGGGCGTAAATGGCGAGTGACACGATAGCGTCCGACTGCCGCTCCGACGAGGCGAAGCCGATCGCGAGCGCGTTGTAGTTATCGTAGACCAGCTCGATCGCGGTGGGCATCCGCCGGCGTAGCTTTGCCCGCGCCTGACGGACGAGCTTTTGGATCGCGGGGTCGAACCTGGCAATGAACGTGTGCAGTTGCCTTGCTGGGGAAATTGACACGGGCGTTCTGCGCTTCATGAAAGGTCGTCTCAATCGAAAGAGTTGGGGTCAATGATAGGGGCAAGTAATGTTCGCGGGATAAATTAGTGCCATCACAAGAGACGCGCGAACAACCCACGGAGCATGTCTCCCACGTAGACAAACTCTTCACAGTTGTCCAAACGGACGACATTTACCCCGGAGGCAAGGCCGCTATGTGTCGGCAATTTACTCATCCCGAAAAGGCCCCGTCTTTGCAAAAGAGGAGGCATGCGGATCCGTATCGTCTCCTCACCTAAGGGGCTCGTGGGTGGTACCGAGAAGGACCTGCTGCGCGTAGGGGGGACTTACGATTTGCCTCTCCGGGTAGCAGGCTTGCTACTCCTGGAGGGGTGGGCGGTGCCCGAGCAACGGACCAAGGACCGTGGTCTCACGTTCAGCCTTCTCCCGAGCCAGCTATTCGGCCGTCTCGGGCTCACGTAACCCTCAATCCGACCCAGAGTCAACCGAACCCCGTCGTTTCTCCGATACCTCAAATTACAAATTCCCTCAGTCGCATCCTCATTGGAGGGGTTCGCGTGGATAATGTTCCAGCGAAGGGGGAGAGCCATGAAACGATGCGCGGTGCTTGGGATAGTGCTTGGCGTCGGCGTCTTATCACTCACGGTTGCCGGTTTTCAGGCCCCACCTCCCGGCCCCACGCCGGCAGCACTGAAAGCGACAGGGATTGAGAAGGTCAAAGACAACCTCTATATCATCACTGGTTCGACCGACCTCAACGCCTTCAGTGGAGGCAACACCGCGGTGTTCATTACCGAGGCCGGTGTCGTGCTGGTCGACACCAAGCTGCCGGGATGGGGGCCGTCCATTCTGCAGCTCGTCAAAACCGTCACCAACAAACCCGTCACGACCATCATCAATACGCATTCGCATGGCGACCACACCGGCAGCAATGAATTCTTCGGAGCAACGGTTGACAGCGTGGTGCATGAGAACACGAGAGCGAACATGGCTAACATGGATGAGTTCAAGGGAGATAAGACCAAATTCCTGCCCAAGCGAGCCTACAAAGACAGGCTGGCCCTCGGCAAAGGCAAAGACCAGATCGACCTCTATTACTTCGGCCGCGGCCACACCAGCGGTGATGCCTTTGTTGTGTTTCCAGCGCTCGGCACGATGCATGCCGGCGACATGTTCGCGTCGAAAATGTTGCCGTTAGTCGATTCGATGAACGGGGGGAGTGTACTGGATTATCCTCAGACACTCGCGAAGGCCGTCGCAGGTATCAAGAACATCGAAACAGTGATTCCGGGACATATCCCGCCAACGACGTGGAATGAGTTCAGGGAATACGCCAGCTTTACCGAAGAGTTCGTGACTTTTGCGCGTAGTGCCGTGAAGGCAAAGAAAACGGTCGAGCAGGCGGCTGCAGAGTACAAAGTTCCAGCAAAGTACAAAGGCTACGTTGAAACCAGTCTTCCGCAACTGGTCACGGCGGCGACGATTCTCAGGACCGCCTATGGCGAGTTGCAAAAATAGCGGTGCGTCACACAGCGGAAAATCCGGCGTTCGAATAGCGGTGTTGCTCCTCGTGGTGGCTGGGTGTTTTTCTGCGTTCTCGATGGCCGCCGCACAGTCACCTTCCGGTGCCCCAGTGACGTTCGAGACAGCCGGGCCGTTGGCGAGCGGTGCCCTTCATGCGGACGCGCCGGCCGAGCCGATCGCGCCGGCGGTCATCACGCGCGACGGGGAAGGGCGCGCGACCGTACGAGCCGTGCGCCTCAGTCAACCGTTACGAATCGACGGCGCCCTCGACGAGGCGCTCTATCGCGACGTGCCCTCGATGTCGGAGTTCATCCAGGTCGAGCCGCAAGCCGGCCAGGCCGCCACTGAACGGACCGAAACATGGGTCTCGTTCGACGACGACTACGTGTATGTCTCGTTCAGGGCATGGGACACTCAGATGGAAAGCCTGATTGCGACCGAGATGCGGCGAGACAGCCCCAACAACTGGCAGGGGAACGACATCGTCGCGTTCATCTTCGACACGTTCTACGACCGTCGCAACTCGTTCACCTTCACGATGAATCCGCTCAGCGGCCGGTCGGACGGAACGATGGTCAACGACAGGCAGTACAGCAGCGATTGGAATCCCGTGTGGGAGACGAAGGCTGGCCGTTTCGATGGTGGCTGGACGGTCGAGGCTGCGGTTCCCTTCAAATCGCTTCGCTACCGACCAGGCACGACCCAGGTGTGGGGTTTCAACGCGATGCGCGTGAAGCGTTCGAAGAACGAGATTTCCACGCTGACGCGCGTGCCGCCCGCACGAGGCCAGTCGGGATTCCAACAGGCTCAGTTCGCGGCATCCCTCGTCGGGATCCAGGTTCCGCGCGGGGGACGTAACCTGGATCTCAAGCCCTACGCGATCTCCAGCGTGACGACCAACCATCGTGCCACGCCGCGAGTTTCAAACGATCTGGGCGCTGAAGCGGGGTTCGATGTGAAGTACGCCGTCACTCAAGGTCTCGTCGCCGAGCTGACCGTCAACACAGACTTCGCGCAGGTCGAAGCCGACGAGCAACAGGTCAATCTCACGCGGTTCAGCCTGTTCTTTCCAGAGAAACGCGACTTCTTCCTCGAAAATCAGGGCACCTTTTCCTTCGGCGGCATTCCGGTCACCGGTAGCGGTGCGGCCAATATCAACAGCGGCTTCTTTGGCAGCGGCGGCTCCTATGCACCAATCATGTTTTACAGCCGCCGAATCGGTTTGCACGAAGGTCGCGAGGTGCCGCTCCTGGTTGGCGGCCGACTGACCGGCCGCGCCGGCAGGTACAGCGTTGGTCTGCTCAACATTCAGACCGGTGACGAGAAGCAGACGGGCGCACGGCCCACGAATTTCAGCGCTCTTCGCCTCAGGCGCGACCTCCTCCGGCGGAGCAGCGTCGGCCTCCTGTTGACGAATCGTTCGGTGGCCATGAACGGAATTGGAGCCAATCAGTCGTACGGCATCGATGGGACGTTCGCGTTCTTCGAGAACCTGGAGATCAACACGTATTGGGCACAAACCGACACCGACGGTCTGAATAATCGAGGGAACACCAGCTATCGCGCGCAGCTCGATTACCCGGGCGATCGGTACGCGGTCCAGCTTGAACGGCTCCGGATCGGGGACAACTTCAATCCTGAAGTTGGCTTTCTTCGGCGGGACAATATGGTGCGCGATTACGCCCGCTTCCGGTTCAGCCCGCGCCCTGGAACTAGGAACGCCATCCGCAAATACGTGTACGACGGGTGGGTGGATTACATCGAGAACACTGCGGGGCGCCTGGAAACGCGCGAGCGCGCGGGAGAATTCGCGCTCGAATTCCAGAACGCCGATCGTTTCAGCGTCAACTACACGAACACGTTCGAGTTCCTGCCGGCACCCTTCCCGATCGGCGGTGATGTCATCCTGCCGGTCGGTGGCTACCAGTTCGACACGCTCCGCGTTGGATACAACCTGGCTCAGCAGCGGGCTCTGTCAGCGAACCTCTTCGTCGGAGTTCGGAACCTTCTACAACGGCCACAAGACGTCGTTCAGCGCCGCGCGCGGGCGGGTGCCCATCACGAATCAGCTTTCAGTGGAGCCGACGTATTCGTTCAACCATGTCACCCTCGTGCAGGGACGGTTCAACACTCATCTCGCGGGCTCTCGCGTGACGTACTCGATGACCCCGCTGATGTTCGTGAGCGCGTTGCTGCAGTACAACTCCGGGATCAACGCGGTCTCGACCAACGCGCGATTCAGGTGGGAGTACCGTCCCGGCAGCGAGCTCTTTGTCGTGTACAACGACGAACGCGATACGCAAACGCGCAGCTTTCCCTCTCTCTACAACCGGGCGTTCATCGTCAAAGTCAACCGGCTCTTTCGTTATTAGAACCTCAATTACGAATGCGCCCCCCTTTTCATGAGCCTCCCGTGGCGTCGCTGCAACGGAAGTTCGACTAACCCGCAGCAGGCCACTTCTTCCCAATCGTCTCTAGACCGGCCTTCCCAAGCTCCTCAGGGTTCATCACGGCGTGGAACTCTACGCTGGCGTTGAACGAAAGGAACCACGGCTCGGCCAGCGCGGGAATCTTGGACGGATCGGTGACATCTACGATGAAAATTCCGCCACGTTGACCCTGGTATTCGGTGAAGTAGACAACTTCCGGTTTCGTCTCCGCGACGATTCGCTGGATGGTTTCCCCAACAGTGCCCTTGCGAACGGCGGTGTTGAACGGCTCATTCGGCAGCTTCACCTGCATCAGCATACGCATCATTGCCTCCTTGTTGTGTTCAGTCGAGAGCCGGATGCTATCAGGTTTCGTGATTCACTTCTTCGCGGGCGCGTTTTCGTCCACCACCGGCTTGAGGTCGAACGCTCCGTCGCTTTCCACGAAGAACAGGCACTCCGAGGCCTTGTCGCAGGAAGTCGTGTGCCGATAGTTCCCGCCGGGCTGCATCATGTAAGAACCCGGACCGAGCCGCACCGCGGCCTTTCCCTCCGGCGCCTGGATGTAGGTGCCCGACAGGAACACGACCTTCATGGTGTGGGTGTGCGTGTGAAGAGGAGCGGCGAAACCCGCCGGAAGCTTGAGGAAGGCGCCGAACGCCCCCTTGGCATGGTCGCCCCACAAATCTGCGATCTTGACTCCTGGAGCGCCCTTCGGATCGAGGTCGGTCCATTTCAGGTCGCCGCCCGGCATGAAGACGGGTTGGCCAGGCCCTGCTTTCTGAGCTGTGTTGACTTGCGCCTTTCCGGATGGCTGCGCGAGAACTGGCGCCGCCAGGATAAGCGACATCGAAAACGCCAGGACGTTTCTTGACCTCATCGAATTTCCTCCTTTGCCGTTACAAGACTGCGGCGAAGCTATCACTTGACGGAGCGAGAAGTTTCGTCGATCTGCGGGTATTCGTCGATCCGCGCGTCGGCGTCGTCCGTCGGCGGTCCATTGTAGTCGCGATAGAGTGGCCGTTGGCCCACGAGACATGGAGCTACTGACTGCTCTGAAGCCCCTTCTTGCCCAGTCATCCAGCTTCCATGTCATCTCATCTCTTCCTCAGTAAGTCCGTGTCGCTCACGCCTGGCGGTCACCTCGGCGGTTGGCGGGGCTGCTCCCTTCGCGTGCGATGGCTGCTGGCGTGATGGGTTCATTTGTGAAACTCTGATGCTGAGGCAACCATGCTGTACATGGTCATCGAACACTTTCGGGACGGCGATCCGGTTCCAGCCTACAGACGGTTCCGAGACCGAGGACGGTTGATGCCTGAAGGGGTCGAGTACTTCGGAAGTTGGGTTACCGAGGATCTCCGCCGTTGCTTCCAGGTGATGAGGTGCGAGGACCGGCGGTTACTCGACCAATGGATGGCAAACTGGAATGACGTCACGGACTTCGAGGTGATTCCTGTCATCACGTCCGCTGAAGCCAGCGCGGCGGTCGCGCCACGGCTGTAAGCAGGCGCGCGGGCTGATGCCCGGCGTAGGCTTCACCTCCCAGCCCGGTGACCGAGACCGTTACGCTACAACTTGGCGGCGCGGCGGACGTGCCAACAGTCCACCAAGTGCGACAAACAGTGCACCAAACACCGGAATGAGAACGGCCATCGCGATGAGATTCGGGCGGAATCTGGTGCCGATGGCCGTGACCGCACGCATCCGCTCCGAAACCGGCGGTGTCAAACAGTGCAACGGGTTGCCATTCTGTGAGAGGCGGGTTTGTTGCCAACACTCGAATGCCTGGATCGCCCTGCTTCGCTGACGACGCGCTGAAACACTCAACATTGCTTCTTCCCTCTTTACCCCCTTATCGGCAACGATTCACACGAGTGAAGGGGGGCGAGCATCTTTTCGTGATCGTGGAACGAATCAGACCGCCTGGCTTCCTCAAGGAGAGTCTCACTGGCCTCCCTTAGATCTCCGTCGGCCTTGGAACGCTCCAGAACATGGGCTCATCGATTTCGCCCAGAAGGAAAACCCCGAGCTGAGCCTAATCCATTCAGACTGGCCTCGCTCCTCGATAGCGAAGGCGCGATTTTTCTCAAGGTCACCCAGAGCCAACTCCAAGCGGAAGTTGACCTCCTGAAGCGAGCAAGGCTGAAGAAGAGCAGAGCCGAGTAGCGACTACCCCAGCGTTGCGGACAGAGTCTCGAAGCGCCCGTATCTCTCTACTTCTTCTTCTGACGCTTCGGCATTGGAACCTAAGGATTTTGCAGAGAGTTGGGTTCTATGTGGCAGAGGGTTTCTGAGACAGAAAAAAGGCCTCGACGAGCCCCTTTTCCTGAGCCTTCCTGGTGTCGCTCAGCGAAAGTTACACTAACCAACGGCAGGCCACTTCTTCCCAATCGCCTCTAGACCGGCCTTCCCAAGCTCCTCAGGGTTCATCACGGCGTGGAACTCTACGCTGGCGTTGAACGAGAGGAACCACGGCTCGGCCAGCGCGGGAATCTTGGCGGGATCGGCGACATCTACGATGAAAATTCCGCCACGTTGACCCTGGTATTCGGTGAAGTAGACAACTTCCGGTTTCGTCTCCGCGACGATTCGCTGGATGGTTTCTCCAGCAGTGCCCTTGCGAACGGCAGTGTTGAACGGCTCATTCGGCAGCTTCACCTGCATCAGCATACGCATCATTGCCTCCTTGTTGTGTTCAGTCGGGAGGAGTGACGTTGTGTTATACCGAACAGGGCAAGTTCGGCGCCGTTCATCCAGGCCGGTCGGAAGGCAGCTTTGCGGGAGCTACTCGGGTTCAGCCGGAGATCCTTTGACGGAAGTGTCTGCGTGCGAACTCCCGTCCTGAGCCCGTCTTCAAGTACTTCTCGAACAGGACTGCCGACCGTTCTTCGGCGAACTCCACGACTACGAGTCGTCTCCAGGGCGATTCGCTGCGGTATGTGCCGATAAACCGGCGTTGTGCGCTGTGAGGCGAGCTTCGACGACCGATGTCAGGCCGACGTAATACGCGGCTGGACACCCGATGCTCTGGATGATGTAGACGAAGCGCTTGTCCGGCATCACTGAGGGCGGCAGCAAACTTCTGCCCAGCCGTCCGTCGATCAATTCACTGCAGAAATTCTGGCTTCGATGTGGAAGGCGTTGTGATTTCTGCGATCCGTCGGATGGCCTCAGGTTGCAGCCCTCGCTACCTGAAGCGTGCTCGGTTTTTAAGCCTCCGCGAGAAACGAGAGGGAGGCGAGTGCGATGGCTTGCCAGCCGTAGTCTCTCGGGCGAGCGGGAAGTCCGCCTACGCGTCGCTTCGCGACGACTCCGGCGGACAGCCTCCGCGAGAAACGAGAGCGGAGGCTGGTGAGCCGCCTCGGAATCGAACCGAGAACCCGCAGATTAAGAGTCTGCTGCTCTGCCAATTGAGCTAGCGGCCCAGTGTCCTTCGGAAACGCATGTGGATCCGATGCGGAGCATCGGGGCTGGTTCCCAGATTATATGCTCTGCCGCGGGTCTCACAAAATCCCGAAATCCCTACCGGCCGTCGGGACTCAGGTACTCTACGGCTTCTTGCTGAATGGAACGACTCGCGGTGGCCGCTGGGTATCGTCGATTGGTTGTCGTCGACTGACGCGGCTCGCCGGCATTGACCGGCGCGGCGGCGATTCGGAAGTGGTTGCGCACTGCGGTTCCCAACTGTTGGATTCCAGCCTTTGCCCGAGAGACGAGCGTCGGCAGAACGAGTGCGACCGTTGACTCGCGCAGATCCCAGCCAGACTCCCACGCCAATCACAGCGACCACGGCAAAGACCGGCGAGGTCCAGGGCGCATTCGAACGCCGTCGATGTCTTGGTGATTGCGTGTCCTTCATGATGGCTTCCGACTCGGACCCTGAAGTGTCCGCGCTACTGTGCTGGTGCAAAATACCCTCCGCGACTTCTGACCTTCACCGACTCCATGTCGCGCACGAATGTCGACTTTTCGCCAATCGCCGTTGCGGGCGCGATTGGTGGACTCGTAACCGATGACGTACCGTCGTCGAAGCTCGTCGAGAATCTTGTGATAGTCCGCGGCCAGTTTCGTCACGTCAGACGGGAAAGTACGCGGCGCCGCCCGACAGGTCCGCGATCTGTTGAAGGTGGCTCGCGGTTCATCGCGGCTGCCAAGGCCAACGGCATAGACGGTTGCTTCGACCTGCGCCAGCTTGAACAGGACGTCCTCCCAGGTTCTGAGGCTGCCAGGTCCGTTGGATGCCGCATTCTCGTCGTGGCCGTCCGTCACGACGACCACCACGCGCCGTCCCTGGACCTTGGACATCTGGTCGAGCGAGTCGTACAACGCGTCATAGAGCGCCGTGCCACCGTCGGCCACGTACGCGTCAATGGCCTGCAGCGGATGCTTCACGCTTGCGAGTGGGGGAGTTGATGGCGTTGGCCTTGTCGGCAAAGAGGATCATGCCCAGCTCATCTTCGGGTCTCATGGCCGTGATGAACTCCCGCGCGGCCTGCTGGGCCTGCGCGGCGCTCTTCTTCATGCTGCCGCTGCTGTCCAGCGCAAGCATGAACGTCACAGGAAGGACGGCCTCGTGAAAGGTGTCGACCCGCTGGGCGACGCCATCCTCGGTGACGATCAAATCGTCGATGCTGAGCGCCACCGGTGTCTGACCACTCCCGACAGCCGTGAACTCGAGCGACGGTCGCACGGGCGGAGCCATCGGCGCCGTATAGCCTTTGCGCGCACGAACACGAAGGTTCGGGTTGCTGACCTTGACGTCAATCGCGCGCCACTTGCCGTCCCGCTGCTGATTCTGCGGCGTGTAGGCCAGCAAATACTTGTGCTGCACCTCGTTCGCGATCGTGCCGTAGGCGAAGACCAGCTGCTTCTCGTCGCGGGGGAACCAGGCGCGGCCACCGGTTTCGTCGGCAAGCTTCGAAAGCAGCTTTTCACCTTTGAGCGAGATGCCCGCAATGCCACCCATCCCGACGACGTAGAGCGTGACGGCGCTCTTGCGGAGCTTGGACACGGTTGCGTCAAACGCCGATTCGCTGTGCTCGTCGTACCCGTCGGTGATCAGCACGATCGCGCGACGACGTTCGGCGGTGGCGAGTGTGTCGGCCGCCTCACCGAGCAGCGTCAAGAATCGCCGTGCCGCCGGACGGTCGAATGGCGGCGATCGCGTCGAGCACCGTCGCCCGATCGGTGGTCGGTCCAGTGATGGACAAGATGGTTTTCGAGAACGGGGCGACCACGATCTGATCGTCTTTCGCCAGTGGTTCGAGCAGCTTGGCCGCGGTCGCCCGGACGGCATTCGCCCGCATGGCCATGCTCTGGCTGCTATCCACCAGCAGCGTGAACAGCGCCGGGTCGCGCCGTTCGGAGGTGAGGTCGAGCTTCTGGATCTCGGTGTCCTCCCGCAACTCGAAGTCCGATGCCGCGAGGTCCTTGATGAAGCGGCCCTTGTCGTCGAGCACCGACGCTTCGACGAGCACGCTGGTAATTTCGCTGGCTTCCGTCAGTTCCAGCGGCTCGAGGACCATCGTGTCTGTCAGCATCGTGCCAGAGCCGAATTCGGCCTGAACGGTCAGCTCCCGCTTTTCGAACGGGTTCTCATCGGTCCACTGAGCGTCGAACGGGGGGCCGTCCGAATCGCTGGCCAGCAACTGCTTGTCAACATAGAAGTCCACGCGAGGGGCAGCCGACAGCTCGATCCCCTCGAGCCTCGCCACGATTCGAATCGCGCCCGGCAGACCCGTACGGCCAAGCGGTGACGTAATCCGAAGAGAGCCGGCGTTGTCGGCCGTCGGTACGAGCGCTGGTCATCAGGCTCAGCGCGACAGCGCCGAGGATGGCAAGTCGCCGACCGGTCATGCGGTGACCGGCACGTGGTCTCGGTCGTCCACGAAGTAACTGGCGCACGCGGCCTCCAGCAGCTCGTTGGTGAGTTGGCGCGGCTCGCCCAGATACGCGGCCTGGGCGAGCGCCTGATCGATCAGGTCGCGGGGATGACAACCCCGCGGCGTGATATTTCGAGAGCTGTAGTAGTTGCCGAGCAGGTGCTCGACAACGCCATCGTCATAGGGGATTTCACGCTCGCGACAGCAGTTCTGGAAGATCTGCTTGAAATCGGCAATCGTCGGACTCTCGGCAAAGACCTTGTAATGAATGCGTCGGAGGAACGCCTCGTCCACCAGCTCCGAGGGTCGGATGTTGGTGGCAAACACGACGAGCAGCATGAACGGCAGCTCGAATTTCTGGCCGGTATTGAGCGTCAGGAAGTCGACCCGGCTCTCCAGCGGGACGATCCAGCGGTTCAGCAGGTCTCTTGCCGAACAGCGCTGACGGCCGAAGTCGTCGATGACCAGCACGCCGCCGTTCGCGACAGCCTGAACCGGCGCGCCGTAAAAACGCATGGTGGGCGAATAGGAAAGTTCGAGCGCTTCGAGCGTCAGCTCTCCACCGACCATCACCATCGGACGCCGGCAGCGGACCCAGCGCGCGTCGGGACGGTCGTCGTGGGATATCGTGTCTGTCTGGTCGGGTGTCTCGATGGCCTCGTGGTTGACGGGGTCGAACAGCCTGATGATGCTGCCTTCAACCTCGAGCGCATGCGGGACGGCAATTTCCCCGTCGAGCAGATTGCGAATGGCCTGCGCGATGACCGTTTTCCCATTTCCTGGCGGCCCATACACGAACATCGAATGCGCCGCGGCAATCGCGGGCCCAACCTGGTCGAGCACCCGACTGCTCAGCACGAGGTGGGAAAACGCCTCTCGGACGCGCGCCCGCGTGATGGCCCTTGGAATCGCGTTGCGGTACGCCTCGAGATACGCGACGTACTGGGTCAGCGGAACGGGAGCGACGCCGACGTAGTGATTGTTTTCGAGAAACAGCAACGCCCGCTGGCGCCCGGCGTCGGTGATGCGGTATCGATACGAAGGGCCGCCGAATACGGAGCCACCCACGATTTCGCACTGATGAAGGCGTTTCAGAAAGTCGAGCGCGGGATCGACCACCGAGAACTCCACGCCGAGGCGTCGTGCCATCTCGACGCCCGTCGTCTCGCCCGCGAAATGCAGCAGCTTGAGCACCAGCTGGACCATCAGGTCCAGGCTCAGGCCGGCGGCTTCGAGCGTCGTGGGCGCAGGCGGAAACAGCGCTGCAGTGCGATCGGCAACACCGCGGCGTTTCGTCCGCCAGAACACGCGTCATCATGGTTGGTGCCTCATGGCTTCTGCGGCGCAAGCGCCTGAGCCGGTTCGGAGGAATTCACAACGGGGCCATACGGCACAGGGCTGGGCGAGAGACGTCGGTGCAGCCTGTCTCCTGCGGAGTACGCGCAGATCGCACGTCCCCCCGCCAACCGACCCCGCTCGGTCCGCCAGGGTCTGACAAACATTGTTCAAGGACGAGTCCAGTCGCAGCGCCTCCTGGTACTGTGCGCGTGCCTCCTCGTGGTGGCCCAGCGCCTGGAGCACACTGCCCAAGGTGTTGCGTGCCTCGTGGGAAGACGGCGCAAAGTGCACGGCACGGATGGCGTGCGGCAGCGCCAGGTTCGGCCAGCCCCAATCGCGCCAGATGCGCGCTTTCCTGTCCCACGCCGCGCCGTCCTGAGAGTCGATCTCCAGGGCGGCGGTCAGGAACTCGTCGGCTTTGTCGAAGATGCCGAGGCGCAACGTACTCGTCGGCCGACGGCGCGATAATTTTCGGTCGTCTGTACCAATGCCAGTTTGAGCAGGGCTGCCGCGAGACGGGGATCCGCGGCTTCCACAGTCTGAACGGTCGATGTCGGCGGCAGCGGCCGGATCGAAAACGGAACCGCGTTGACCTGGGACTTTTCGCCTGGCTCAACTGGTGGCTGCTGCGCCGTTTCCGGGGTTGGTGCGCGCGGTTCGATCTGGCGCACCGGTCCCCGGGCGGCGCATGCGGCCGTGACGAGCGCGGCCGCGACGCATAACAAACGTTTTCAACATCGTCCCTCGCAGATGACAGTTGGATCTGAGATCTACGATTACCGTCGTCTTCGGCTCCAGGCGCGCGCGCCGGCGCAACATGTAGAGCACGAACAGGACGACCGCCATGCTGCTGAGAACCGGTGTCATTGCAGACCTCCTTGACTAAGGTTTCCGAAGAACTGCACGAACTTGATGATTGCGGGTCCGACGGCGACGACAAAGAACGCAGGCAGCAGGCAGAACACGAGCGGGAAGATGAGCTTGACCGCCGAGCTTGGCCGCTTTTTCCTCGGCACGCTGCCGGCGCTTGGTGCGCGACACTTCGGCATGGGTGCGGAGTGCCTGCGCGACGCTCGTGCCGAAACGGTCCGTCTGCACGAGCATGGCGACCAGCGCACGCACGTCATCGACCTGCGTGCGCTTGGCGAAGTTCTTCAACGCTTCAAGACGTGGTTTGCCGGCGCGCGTCTCGATGTTGATCAGCCCCAGCTCGTGCGAGAGGGCCGGGTAGGCAATCTCCAGCTCCTCCGCGCACTTCAAAATGGCCTGGTCCAAGGCAAGCCCTGCTTCCAGGCTCACGATGAGCAGGTCCAGGGCGTCCGGCAGGCCGTTCTGAATCTGCAGCTTTCGCTGTTTGATGCGGCGCGAGACGAAGACGCTGGGAATCATGTAGCCGAAGACGGCGCCCGCGATCGCGAAAGATGAGTTGCCCGCTCGTCACGAAGACGATCAGGAATCCGAGCGCGGTGAACGCGATTTCCGCAAACGCGTATACGAGCGCCGGCGTGAAGCCATGGAACCCTGCGTTCGCGAGCCGTCTCTGCAGACGATTCATCTCGCTCGGCGATTTCGGGACGTACTTGACCCACTTTTCGAAGCGCGGGCTCGGCATCTCCGCGAGTCGCGGTCCAGCCGTGAAGATGCCGACCGTTGCCTGGTTCCGGCTCATCTCCAGCAGCCGCCGGCGTCCCGGCATGAGTCGGGCGAGCAGGCTCGAGGTGACTGCGCCGGTCAGCAGCGCCAGCGACGTGAACAGAGCGATCAATGCGAGTGTCAGTTCAGACACGTGGCCATCCTCGGTACTGGATCCGGACCAACTTCCGGATGATGAGCGTCCCGGTGATCTGCATGATGATCGCGGCCACGATCAATTTCACCCCCAGCGGATCCCCGAGGAGCGTCTTCAAGTGGCTGGGGTTAACGAGAAACAGCACCGTGGCCAGCGCTGGCGGGACCGCCACGAGCACCCAGCCGGTCAATCGTCCGTGCGCCGAGATGACGCGAATCTGTCGCTTGATCTTGAAACGGTCGCGAATGACCGATCCCAGGTTGTCGAGAATTTCCGACAGGTTGCCGCCCGCCTCGCGGTGAATCAGGACGGCGGTGACGAAGAAACGGGCATCGAGCAGCGGGATCCGCCGAGCGAACTCCTTGAGGGCATCGGCAATCGGCATGCCGAAATTCTGGTGGTCGTGCAGGAGTTTGAACTCCGGACCAATCGGCTTGGGCATCTCCTCGGCAATCATTCCGAGCCCCGTCGTAAATGCATGCCCCGCCTTCAGTGCCCGCGACATGAGATCGAGCGCTTCGGGAAACTGCTCCTCGAACTTCAGCAGGCGCCTGGTTCGCATGATGCGCAGCACCGATGTCGGGACCATTGCCGCCAAGGCGCCGAGCGGAATCGAAATCAGCCACATGCCCGTCACGCGCTGCCCCAGGATCATGACAATCAAGCCGCAGAGCCCTGAGGCCAGGAGAAATGTCGCCACGGTGATGCGCGCTCCGGCCTGCTCGATCAGCAGCTCGGCGGGGCGCACGAAGCCATGACCTTGTTGGAGGAACGCATGGACCGTCGGGACGGCGCTCAACTGCTGCTCTTGTTTCACCAGGTTCGAGCTTGCCGCTGCGGGCTTGGTGGCCGATTTCAGACGCTTCCACATTGCGTTGTGAGCCTGTTGCTCGTGGCGCAGCACGAAGAACCAGTAGGCTCCCAGCACCAAGGCCAACGTGAAAACGAACGCAATCGCAACGATGCTCATCGCGGCCTCGGCTGAAGGGTAGGGTCGTTGACCGGATGCGTATGCGAGAACATGTCCATCGGCAGCGGCACGCCGGCTGTTGCCAGGCGGTCGGCGCATCGCGGCCGGATGCCTGTGGCTCGGAACCGGCCCACCACCTGGCCCGCCGGATTGATCCCAGACTGCTGGAACGTGAAGATTTCCTGCATGGTGATGACGTCCTGCTCCATCCCGGTCAACTCGGAAATGGAAGTCACCCGCCTGGTGCCATCGGTGAGACGCGTCACCTGAATGATGAGATTGATAGCAGACGCCACCTGCTGCCTGATGGCCTTCTCGGGAATACCCAGGCTCGCCATGGCCACCATGGTGTCGAGTCGATAGAGAGCGTCCCGCGGGCTGTTGGCATGGACTGTCGTGAGGCTTCCGTCGTGGCCTGTGTTCATGGCCTGGAGCATGTCGAGCGCTTCGTCGCCACGCACCTCACCCACGATGATGCGATCGGGCCGCATACGCAGGGCGTTGATGACGAGCTGACGCTGTTTAATGGCGCCCTTGCCTTCGATGTTGGGCGGTCGTGTTTCGAGCCGGACCACGTGACGCTGCCTCAGCGTGAGCTCCGCGGCATCCTCGATGGTCACAACCCGTTCCGCTCCCGAGATGAAGCTCGAGAGCACATTGAGCAGCGTGGTCTTGCCGGCACCGGTGCCGCCCGACACGACGACGTTCAATCGTGCTCCGATAGCGCCTTTGAGGAACTGCAGCATGGGGGCGGTCAGCGACTCACGCTGCACGAGGTCGTCCGCCCCAAGCCGATCCGTCCGGAATCGGCGAATGGACATCACGGGCCCATCGAGTGCCAGCGGCGGGATGATCACGTTCACGCGGGAGCCGTCCTGGAGGCGGGCGTCAACCATCGGGCTCGATTCGTCGATGCGCCGTCCCACGGCGCTGACGATGCGTTCGATGATTTGCATCAGGTGCTTGTCATCCCGGAAGACGATCGGTGTTTCTTCGATACGCCCTTCGCGCTCGATGTAGACCTGGTTGGCGCGGTTGACCAGGATGTCCGAGATCGAGGGATCCGAGAGCAGCAGCTCCAGCGGACCGAGCCCGAACACCTCGTTGAGCACGTCGGTCGACAGGGTTTCGCGCTCGTGCAGGCTCAGGGGATGGTTCGAGCTCTCGCGGTCGAGCATCGTCGCGATGACGCCACGGATTTCGGGCTCGGCGTCGGCTCGCGAAATCTTCGTCAACCGATCGAGATTCAGCTTGTTCAGCAGATCCTGGTGGATCCGGCCCTTCAGCTCCTGGTACCGAGGCGAACGGTTTTCGGCCGTCTGCTGCGTGTGAGCCGAGGCAATCAAGAGCCCTGAGTTAGCCATCCATATCTCCTAACGCCGGTTCGCCAATCGACCCAGGAACCCGGTGGGTTGCGCGGTGGTGGTTCGTTTCTGCTGAATGCCGCCCAGATCGGTGGCCAGGGCGCGAAAAGCCTGAGACAGACGGCCGTGGTCGAGTACCACCGGACGCCCCCTCGACATCGCGTCGATGGCCACGCGGTAGTCGCTTGGCAGAAGGTGTTTGACCGAATCGCCAATCACCCGTTCGATGTCGCGATGGGCAATGTCACCTCGCTGATCGAATCTGTTCAACACGGTCTTGACCCGTGACGCTCCGTAGCGTGCCCGCAGGGTGTGCGCCAGCCGTCCAGCCGATCGAAGCGATGAAAGCTCCTGGCTCGAGACGAGGACGATTGTTTCGACGGTTTCCAGGACATCGAGCATGGCCACGTCGGCCCGCGGGACGTCGAGCACGGTGTAGCGATACTGACGGATGGCAAAGTCGAGCAGCGCGTGCATCCGCTGTGCGTCGACGCCTCCTGCCAGGAGGCGATCGGACGATCCGAGCAGCTCGATTCCGGCTTTTGTCTTTTCCACCAGCCCACCGAAGAACGTTTCATCGACCCGATGCACGTTCTCGAGCGCGTCGAGGACCGAATACCGGGGTTCGACGCCAAGAAAGATCGCGGCGTCTCCATGTCCGTGTTGCAGATCGATCAGGAGAACGCTATTGGTCGCGGCGCGCGCCAGGGTTGCCGCCGTGTTCACGGCGAGCGTTGTGGTTCCCACGCCCCCCTTGGCGCCGACGAACGCGAAGACCCGACCGAGCTTTTCCGCGGTGCCGTCCGTCATCACGCGGCGCACGGCTTCCTCGATAGACTGCGCGGTGATCGGCTCAGAGACGCATTCGTTGACGCCGGCCCGCATCGCCTCGAGCATCAAACCAGGCTCGAGTGTCGAGGCCACGAGCACCACGCCGGTCTCGGGATGCTGTTTGCAGAATGCCGCCAGCCCCGAGGGCAACTGGTGTTCGCCACGCACGTCAACCACGAGCGCCGAGGGTGCGGAGCGCACCTGCTCTGCGAGATTTCCAGAGGCAAGCGTGACCGTCTTGAAACGGGCCGCTCGGAGCGCTTCTTCCAGTCGCGCGTCTTTGCTTAACAGGACCACTTCGCGCACGTAATCACCTCACGAGCTGAATCTGCGATAAGAGGGAGGCCTCTGGCGTAATGGTTGCGTTACCGAGCTCGAGGCCGGGTGTTTCCGTGAAGTAGCCTTCGACGACGTACTGCCCGTCGTACGGGCCCTCGTCTTCCCTGCCTTCCCAATCGACGAAGAACCCGACGATGTTGACGACGGTCACCGGAGGGGCGGCCTGACCGTTCACGATCCCGTTGAAGAACTGGCCGGTGTCGTAGACCGGAAGGGCCACGATGCGCGGACTTTGCGAGGCACACGGGTTGGCATCCTGGGCGCAGCTGTTGATGACGCTGTTCGTTGAAGGATCCCATTCGGCGTGCGGATCGAGATCGATGAGATGCTTGAACCCCTTGTGGACCGAATCGGGAATGTCCGAGTCCGCATCTTCAGCTACGAGGCTGTCCCCAATCACGACGGGGATGCCGTTGCAGTGTTTGATGGCGTCGCGGAAACCGAGCTCTCCGGGAAGGCGGACGGCAGCGAACCCGCCAGCCGCGACCACCCCAGGTTGACCTTCAGCCAGCACCAACTTCATCCCAAGGTCGGTTGCGACGGCGAACCCGGTTCCGGGATCCGTTTCGGATGGCGCCACGTACACATCGGGGTTCGGCAGCGGGAACCAGCTGCCGCCCTTTTCCGCGTGCGTTTCGAAGGTGTCGTCCTGCGTCCACGCCTCGAATGGCGTGGTCGGCGCGGTGATGTCGTTGACGTCACGCCACTTGTCGGGGATGGCCACCGGCTTGATGCAGTCGGTGCCGTCGGCCACCGCGACTCTCGCCGTTGCCGTCGCGCGCACGCCCTGTCCGGTGAGGCCAACGATGAGCCCAAACACAGTGGGCAGAGAATTTCCGCGCTCCTGGTTTCGATAGACGTTGACGCGAATGCAGCGGGCGTTACCATCTTCGTCTCGACATTGACCCGCTGGCTGGTCGGTAAAGAAGATGTCCGTCGCGATATTCACGTCGGGCGGCTGCCCCCAAATTTCGTTCGTGCGGGCAACTTGAAACGCAGCCAGTCGCGCGGGACCGTCTTCGCTGCGATCGGTCCAGCCTTCCGGATCGAAGGCCATCGCAACCGCCCCCGCCAGGGCGCCCGCGTCCGCCGCGTTCTGCGCCTGGCGGCGTGCGACCCACATGACGCCGTAGTCCACCACGAACGTGTTGACGGCAATCAGTGCCAGCATGGCAATGGCCACGTGCACCAGGATGGCGCCACGTTCCGATGATCTCGTTGGCTTGTCCGGCCGCCTCATGTCGTTCTCCCGTTCACGTTGTTGATCTCCGAACCATTCCCACTCTTCGTGTCGAACTCCTGTCGATCGGCTCCCGCTTCAGCGCTTGCTCGCCGGCGCTGCGATCTCGCTCTCCGACGGGAGAAATCGTCCCGGCATCGTTGGCAGCGATGGCACCTCGTCCGGATTGAGGGCGCGCACCAGTCGCGGCGTGATCAGGACGAGCAGTTCGGTCCGACCCTGTCGCTCGGCCTTGCTCTTGAAGAGATGTCCGATGATCGGGATCTGGCTCAGGATGGGGATGGCTGCGCGATCGGTCTGGGCGGTGTTGTCGATCAGGCCCGCGACCGCGAACGACTGTCCATCACGGAGCTCGACTTCCGTTTCCGCGCGTCGCATCTGAAGGGCCGGAATCCGGAACCCCTCGAGCGTGACGCCGTTGTTGAAGTCCAGGCTCGAGACTTCGGGCCGAACCTTGAGCCGGATGAGATCGCCTGCGATGGTCGGCGTGAAGTTGAGCCGGACACCAAATTCCTTGAACTGCACGTTGACCTGACCGAGGGCGTTGACGATGGGAACCGGGAACTCGCCGCCGGCCAGGAAGCTGGCCTCGCGCCCGTTGTAGGCAATGAGATTGGGCTCGGCGAGGCTCTGAAAGTGTCCCGTCTGTTTGAGCGCCCGCACGAGCGCCCCGGCATTCCAGTCGGTGTTGAAGAGGAAGATGTTCAGGAAGTCGCTGAACTCCATCTTGCCTCTCAGGTCCAGAAAGCCGCGTTCGCCGTCGGCACCCAGCACTTCGTTTCGTTCGAGATCCTTGAAGTTCACCGCCGGGAACTGTCCCGTCGTGCCGCGTCCAATCCAGTCGCCGACGCCGGTCGGTCCGGTGAAGAAGTTCACGCCGAGCTCGGTCAGCGCCTGCCGATTCACTTCAGCGATTCGCACCTGCAGCATGACTTGCTGGGCATCGGATCCACCGGCAACCTGGAGCATGTTGATGACGTTCCCCTTGGGCATGGCCGCCTTGGTGATCTCACCAATGCGCAACATGGTCTGCGTGCTCGAGGCGCGTCCGGTCAGGACGACAGCGTCCGCATTGGCTGTCACCGTGATCTCTTCGCCGGGGAAGAGCTGATGAAGCTGCTGCTCGAGCGGGTTTATCGCCTGCTCGACGACCACGTCGTACTGGGTGCGCTGGTCACCACCCCCCCACACGATGAGGCTGATGGTGCCTGGAGCCTTGCCGTCGATAAGGACCTCGTTCGGCTTGACGACCACCGCGTCAGCAATCGTGGGATTGGTGATCGCAATGCGTGTCACGGCGAAATTCGTGTTCACGATCGTCGACCGGCCGGCGGTGACGAACACCTGCGGCATGGGTGCCGCGGGCGGAACTGCGGCAACGCCAGGACCGTTCTGCGGTGGCGTCCCGGAGGTCTGCGCGCTCAGGCCGGCGACCGAGAAGACAAGCGCGATGGCAACGTGCCGCACCACTCGGCGGCCGAAGGAAATCTGCGTAACACTGTTCATTGGACGACCTCAGCGCTCCGCTTCGCGGCGCGAATCGTTTCAACGGTATAGACAGGCGGTGGCACAGGGGCAGACGACGGCGCGGGCTTGCGCGCGACGACCTTGTGTTTGACGGGATCAACGACCGGCTCCGGCCCGGTGCCGCGCATCAGGCTGGCGAGACGGACGCCCTTGGTGTCGGTGGCGGCCACGTCGAGCGGGTTCCGAAGTGCGAGCGTGATCTTTCCCTCGTTCGAGGCGAGCGCGATCCGTTCAGCATCCTCTGGAAGCACCATCAGCGTGACGACCGAGGTTGGAATGGGTTTGCCGTCCTTCGATTTCTCCTGGTCGAATTTCGTGCCGGCGGTCAACACCTGAACGTAGCTCACGACGGTGCGCGTCATCGGCTCGTCGTTCGCCTTGCTGCTGCCGTCAACCGTGACGAGCACGTCTACGCGTGTCCCGGGCACGGCGAAACCGGCCACGCCAATGACCTCGTTCACCCGAACCGAGATAGCCCGCATGCCTGAGGGGATGACGGGCGGAAGACCGGCGCCGGCCGCGAGTGGTGCAACCTTGCTTTCGGTAATGGGCTCGTTTTCGCCAATCGCGGCGATGACCCCACGGTCGATGAGCGCCTTGCCCTCGACAAACGATCCTTTCACCGGATTGCGTGAAGGCCAGGCGACGACCCGCAAATGGCCTTCGTGAATCCGCGTGCCCACTGGCAGCGGCTGGGAGGCCACGACCACCTGCATGCTCGCGACTTCGACCTCGCGGACGGGCATGCGCTGGATGGCGAGATACACGCCGAAGCTGGCGAGCCCGGCGGTGAGGACCGCCACGACCATGACAATCAGTGTGCGATATTGCCTGTTCATCACTGCTCCTATCCGGAGTTACTTCTGACTTCTGACTTCTGACTTCTACTTCGACTTTTAACTTTTGACTTTTAACTTTTAAGATCCCCCCGCCTGCGCCTCGGTTCGCATCACCGACACGGCCCGTAACGGGATGGTGGTGAAATCGCCCCCGAAGAAGCCGCCGATTCCGCCGAGAACCGTGAACTGATAGGTGTAGTTGACGGCGACCGATCGGGCATTGAAGGTGCCGGCGCCAGTTTCGATGGCCACGCTGTCGACGGTCACTGTGTAGTCGCCGCTGAGCCCGGACACGGCCATATACGCGTCCACACGCTGCTTCGATGTCTTCGGGCGCGTAGCCTGGCAGCACGCCAACGCGCGCACCTTCGCGCGCAGCATTGGTCACCGCCTCGAACGTCCGGAACATCATGCCGAAATCGAAAATGCCGGCGAGCAGCAGCAGAAGGAGCGGCATCACTATTGCGAACTCGATCAGCTCGGCGCCGCGCGCCGATTGCCAGCGGGCTGGAAGGAGTCTCATGGCCATAGCGTCATCACCGTGCCGGCAAAGATCGGGATCGCGTAGGCGAGCCGCGGTGTCTTCGCAGAATCCAGGGTCAGGTTCGGTACGGGCTGGAAGCCGGCGGTGCGCCAGTACGCGAACATGAACCACACATTTCGAAACGCGGTCCGCAGGTAGCCGCGCGCCAGCGCGACCACCACTGCGAGTGCCCCTCCAGCGAGTGCCGAATAGGCCGCAAGCCAGAGTGTCTCGCCCGGACCGAGCCAGGCGCCGAGTCCTGCCAGCAGCTTGACGTCGCCGCCACCCAGGCCTCTCAGCACGAAAAATGGCAGCAGCAGGAGCGTTCCCACCAGCCACCCACCCGTCGCCGCCAGCGCTCCATTCACGCCGTAAAACGTGATTTGGATCAGCAAACCGCCGAGCGCGGCCCCGAACGTCAGCGCGTTCGGGATGCGACGGGTCCGAACGTCTACGATGCACGCCACCACGCTGATGGCCATCACAATCGTGGGTATCAACAGGCTTTGAATCATGATTGCGGATCCTGGGGCTCCCACACCGCCTGCGTGCCGCTGTCCCAGCTCGTGTAGACGGCATTGATTACGTCGTCGAACGCGTTCCATGTGACGAGCCCCACGAACGCGGCCGTCGCCCCGAGCAGCACGTACTCCACGAGGTCCTGGCCGTCGTCCTCGGTCAGCCAGCGAGTCAGCAGCGAGCGCGTCATGGCATCCCCCAAGCGCGATTAGTTTCCGGGCCCTTGCTCTGCCACCCATTCCGAAATGCGGGTGTACCAACCATTGAGTTCGAGGCCGAGTGCTGTCGCCCCCAAGAGCGCGCCGATCGATACGAACGAACCAATCAACACGTATTCGATCAAGTCCTGTCCTTCATCGTTCCGAACGAACCGAGTAATGACGTTCTTCATTGCGATCTCTCCTTCGGACGTCTGGTGACGAGGCCCGTCCGCGGCCTCTGATTCAGCAACTTGACTGCCAAAGCCGTCCAGATCGTCCGGACGGCGGAATTCGAGGATTTGTCGGGCCGAATCGGCCGGTAGCGCGTCCGTCGACCACTGAATCGCTGCGCCGAAGACCAGGGAGTTCCCGGGTTCCCCAGACAGTCGTCCGGCCGGGTGCGAAACTCTGTCTACGCGGTACACGCGCCGAACGGCGCCGCGCAGCGAACTGTCACCCGCCACCGCAACCGGCAGCAGGAATTCGGCGCCGAAGAGGTACGCGCCGCTTCGGCCGTGTGTGGCCTGCGTGCGACGAATCCGGAACCACTCGACGCACCGCTTGCCTTCGATTTCCATGTCCAGCACACCTACGGTCCCGACGGGAAGGTAGGCTCTGGTCTCGAGCAGGCACCCACCGGTGCTGAGGTCGCGTACCTGCACCGACACGCCTCTGATCAACGCGGCATTGATGGTCAATGTCTGATTCCCATATGCAGAAGGTTCTTCTAGAACGATGGGACCGGGTCGATTCGCCAATCGGGCGACACCGGTGTGAGCGACACCACGAGGCTGAACCACACCGTGTCGTCGCGAACGACTGGGGTGCTGGACAGGACGCGCGCACTGCAGGTCGTCATTTCGCCGGATGACTCGATGAATCGCAGCAGAAAGTCGGCGCCTCGTGCGGTCGGGTGCGTCATCGTGACCACGGCACGGTCGCCGTCCCAGCTTTCGACGACGGCTTCGTAGACCGCTCGCGCCTGAGCGTCTGGAGGCGCAACAAATACAAACCGTGGTGAGCGTCGTCGATCTGCCATGTTCCCATCAGCACAGCAACCCTGATGCCGTGTGAGACCTGCGGCGAAACCAGCTTCGATCGCAAAAAATTGCGGGGATTTTGAGGTGTCCGATGCCGACCGCTCGCGAGCGCGTCTCAATCTTCTAGTCAGGTCTAGACGATTGTCAGGATGAAGCCGTAGTTTCTTTCGACGCCGACCGAACGATGACGCGATCGCCGCGGGTCCATCCTCCGCGTCCGAGCGTGCCGGCTGGGAGCTCAATCGCGGCAAAGGCGCCGAGCGAGGCCGTCACACGCCACGCGCCAATCCGATTGACGATCTTCACGACGCGCCCGTCGCGCGCGACGAAGAGGACGTCAATCGGAAATCGCATGAACCAGGTGTGCACGGCGCTACACGGGGCAATCACGAGTGCATGGCGTTCGGGCAGGCCAGTGCGTCCAAGCAGGCCTCGCCGCCGCGATCTGGAGTCCAAGGCCACTTCGACAATCTGGGCCACAATCGATCCGGTGCGTTCGTTCACCAGCGCTCGATTCGCCCCGCCAGGTTTCAGCAACGGAACAAGAAAGTGACTCACTCGGAATCGGTGCCCGAACGGCGTAGAACGTTGCCCAAGAGCGCGTCCTTCAAACTTGGGAGCTTGAAAGAGGGCTCGATCGGCCGATCGAGCGGTGCGCGGCCCGATCGGAATTCCCGGAAGTCCACCGTACACCCGTGCGTGGAGAGCAGATTCAGGAATCGCTTGTAGTCGCCCAGGTCGATCCTGAGCAGCGAGAGGACCGCCCGATAGTTGCCGTTTGTCTGGGCGAGAGCCCGGCGGACGAGGCCCACCAGGTCGGCGCGCGTGATGTCGCGGTTGATGAACATCGGATAGACGTCGGTCCAGAATGAACAGGACCCCGCGACGAGCGCGTCGTAGAGATGATCGGCTGCCAGCCGACGCCGTTCGTGCGACGGTGTAACCGTTCCGTCCACGGCCGCGACGAGCGCCGGTGGAAGGTCGCCAACATCCACCATCTGTTCCGCACCCATCCAGATGAGCTGCTCCATCACGTTCTGCAGTTCCCGGACGTTGCCGGGCCACCGGTACCGCTCGAGCAATCGCATGGCGTCGTCTGAGAACGAAAGCGAAGCGCCGCTCGTTTTGACCACGTGTTCGATCAGGGCGGGGATGTCCTCGCGGCGCTCGCGCAACGCCGGGACTTGCAGGTGCACGACCATGACACGGTACATCAAGTCTTCGCGAAACAGCCCGCGTGCGACCATCTCGGGCAGGCTTCGGTTGGTCGCCGCAATGATGCGTACATCGACGGTTGCGGACGTGACGTCAGAGCCAACGGGCTTGACTTCGCCGTTCTCGAGAAAGCGCAAAAGCAGCGACTGCATGCGCAGGCTCATCTCGCCCACTTCATCCAGGAACACCGTGCCCCGATGCCCCAGGTGAAAGAGGCCGATTTTGTCGCGATGCGCGCCGGTAAAACTGCCTTTGACGTGCCCGAAGAGCTCCGACTCGAGCAGTGTTTCCGTGACGCCCGCGCAATTGATGGCCACAAAGGGACGCGTGGCACGCGACGACCGTGCGTGAATGAAGCGACCGAGAAGGTCCTTGCCGACGCCGCTCTCACCCGTGATCAGCACCTTGGCATTGCCGCCCGCGACGCGCGCGGCGACCGATCGCAGCCGTTCCATCGCCTGGCTGGTCCCAATGAGAATGGGCTCGGACGTGGACGACAGGTTTGGCTTGGGCGAGTCGTTGTTCATCGGCATGTCGTGGCAAACGTCCGCTCGTTCTGTCGAGCGCGGAGCACACTCGCACGAAAGAGACACACTCGCGCGAAACTTCAGTAAGTTTTTGGTTGTAGAGCAACGAATGTACCTGACACGTGAAGGGGCCGTGGCGGGCGCAAATCTTCGAGATCCGTGGCAAAAAACCAGAAGTCTCCGCCCGTGGGGTGAATGCGTTGGCAGACACATCTGACTGGGACAAGACCAAACGTCTGGTCCGAGTCAGACGGGGGACGCGATCAAAATGAAAAGTGAGAACTGAAAACTGAGAACTGAAGAGGTCAGGAAGCCTTTTTGGGCCGGCGTGCCGGGGCAGGCTGAGCTTTCGTCTCGACGCTGCCTGGCCGGTACTTCCGATAGTCGACCATGCAGTCGTGCGCGGCAAGGAAGTTCAACAGGGGCTTGTAGTCCCGTGCCTCCAAGCCGAACAAGGGAACCAGGCCGCGGTAACTCCCTGACGTGGATGTGAGTCCACGACGGATCAAATGCCGCAAATCCGCGCGTGTGATGTCTCGGTTGGTAAAAAGAGGATAGATATTCTCCCAGAAACGCAGCTTTCCGGATGTGAGGCCGTCATAGAGATCATCTGCAATCGAATGGCGCCTTTCACGAAGAGGGGTCGCGTACGCGGGCTGCTGCGCCAGGATTCGCTGGGGCAGGTCCGCCGGTTCCACGGAACGCCCATTCACGAAGAGCGCTACCTGTTCGATTGTGTGAAGCAGCTCACGCACGTTGCCCGGCCAGCCATATCTCTCGAGCAGGCCCATGGCCTCATCGCTGACGCTGAGGGATCCACCGTATCGCGCGAGGAAATGCTCGACAAGCGGGCGGATATCTTCGATACGCTCCCGCAGCGGTGGGACGTGAAGATGGACCACGTGGATGCGGTAGTAGAGGTCCTGTCGGAACTCGCCCCGGTCGACCATTTCGGCAAGGTTCCGGTTGGTCGCGGCAATGACGCGAACGTTCACGCGGGTGGCGGGTCCGTCGGACCCCACCGCCTGCAGCTCCCCGGTTTCAAGAAACCGCAGGAGCAGAGCCTGCATGCGCAGGCCCATGTCACCAATTTCATCGAGGAAGATCGTGCCGCGATGGGCCTGCTCGAGGCATCCGATTTTGTCCCGGTACGCGCCGGTGAAACTTCCTTTGACGTGACCAAACAGCTCGGATTCGAGCAGGGTTTCCGGGACCCCCGCGCAATTGAGCGCCACAAACCGCTCGTGGCTTCTTCTGGACTGACTGTGGATGAACCGTGCGAGCACGTCCTTACCGACCCCGCTCTCGCCGGTGATCAGCACTTTGACATGGCTGGTCGCGATGCGACCCGCCACGCTCAGGAGCTGCTCGAGCGCAGGGCTCGACCCGATGATGTTCGGGGCGAGCGAATAGCTGGTCGTGCCGTCGTCGGGCGTGCGAGGCATCGTGTTGAAAATCGGGACCTGTGTCTCCATCTAGAGCAAAACGTCCGCCAGATTGTCCCGTTGCGCTCACTGAGGCCGATTCGCGGAGACCGGTCAGACTCGAGGATGGAGCCAAGCCGCTATCTCATTGAAACGATTGGTCTCGGGCGGCTGAGCTGTTGCAGAGGCCGGGGCGGGCGGTCGGCGTCAGACGGCCCCGATGAAGCTTGGAGGGTTGCTGATCGGGCCACACAGTCTATCCGAAGGCGGTGAAAAGTCTTCTGCACCGTAGCCTTAGCGAAGGTGGTGAGACCCCGCGTCCCTGCCTGAAGAAGTCTGCTAAAAATCCAACTTTCCGATCAGGTGGATGCTGCGTGGAGGCTGTACCGCGCTGGCCGAGCGATAGGCCGGACCGGTCACGACCCGCTCTTCGACTTCGTTGGCTTTGTTCATCAGATTGAACACATCCAGGATCACGGCGTACCTGCGCCCTTGTGGCTGCCCGAAGGCTTTTTCGAGGCGCACGTCGATTGTGTGGGTAAACGTAAACCGTGAGCGTCCGGTCTCGAACGCCCTGATGGCTTCGGTTCCCTGATTGAGGCCTGGCGCAATGACCAGCCGCGCAAAGTGCTGGCCGTCCTGGTACCGGGCCGTGGCGCTGATGCGCGTTTGGCGAGGGGCTTCGTAAGTTCCGGAGAGCTTGACTACGTAGCCGCGTTCGAAGAAGAGCCGGCCGCGGTTATGTGTTGCGGCGTTCGGCCAGCCGAATGCTTCGCCGACCACGCCGTGATCGTTCTCGAATGCCTCGAACCCACGATAGCCCCCCACTCCGCGCGATCGTCCAGCCGTCGCCCCGGCGAGCAGTTGCCAGTGGCTCGCAAATCTCTTTTCACCGATGATTTCGAATCCGTCATATTCGGCCGGGTTGCCGCTGGGATTCGTCAGGACGTATCGATCCTGACCAAAGGTCGACGGCAAACGGTTGTAAATCGGAAGCAGCCGATCGTCAACCGGGTCCAGCCAGTCAACGCCCCGGTCCGGCACAAAAGAAACGGAATAGCTCGTGAGCGGCGCCCCTACATTCAAGGCGCCAATGAGATTCCGGTCGCGCCGAGCCATGGCGCTCAGCCGAAGCGTCAACGAATCGGAAAGTCGGGCTTCCCAGCCAAAGACCGCCTCGTCGGTGTACGGCCGCTTGATGTCCGGGTCGATGGATGTGACCGACCCATCCCCGGCCCCGGGACCAACGCGGGCGACGAGAGGGCCAATCTCGGTCGGTTGAAGGACGCGGTCGGCGTTGGCGTCGTTCCACCGGTGCACAACCCCTTGAGCTGCGCTCGGATCCCCGAAGGCGAGATGCGACAGCGGCAGCTGATGAGGATAGCGCGCGATTCCACCGAAGAACGTCAGTCGGCCGTCGCGTCCAAACTCCGCCCACGTCCACCGCAGCGAAAGTCGAGGTGAGAAGCCGGTCCAGCCAATCCCGCTTGGCGCCCCTTCTGCCGAACCGCGGGTGAGATCGAACCTGACCGCCGCCTGTGCGCTGATCCGGGGCGAAATCATGATCCGGTCGTCGACGAAGGCTGACAACGTCGTTTGACCCCACCGCGACGCGTCTCCGGCGTAGCTGTATCGCCAGACGCGGGCCGGCGACCCATCCACCATCTCCCCGATCGGACCGAGTGAACCGGGCCATGTCTTGGCACTGGAGTGATCGAGCGTGAAGCCCCCTCGGACCGAGTGCCGAGTCGTCCAGCTGCGCAGGTCGGGCTCGCCGCTCGCGCGAAGCGTCCACTTTCGCCTTCGTGATTGTGTCTGAGATGCAAGTTCGGGAACCGGACCTTGAAGAAGGCGCTCGACGACCGAGTACTCCGGTACGTTGCCCCACTCCGGCGCAAAGTGACCGCTTTGGAGACCGGCCGTGACCGACCAGGGCGACTGCCCGGTCGTGGGACGTCGCTCCCATGTCGACTGAAGATGGAAGTACCGATCGGTCTGTGACAACGCTCCGCCGCTGAACCGGGTTCCGGCACCTGAAGGATGTCTGGTCCGCTGTATCGAAGCGATCAGACGGACCTCATCGCGCGGCGTCGCCGCATACACCATGTGCGTGAACAGCGATGACACGGAGCTGGGGAGCGGTCCTGCTGAATTCAGTGCCTGGGAATTCGATCGCGTCCACGTGCCCGCGACCAGCATGCCAAGCTTCTCTTCGCGAACAGGTCCGCCGAACAGGATGTTGCCGCGGCCCCATGAATTCAGCGCGGCAATGTAAGGCGGTCCGTCGGGGTGGCGCGACTGAAACCCCCGCGGGCTCATTTCGCCGACGACCGTCCCAGCAACCTGCCGGCCCGGTCGAACCGGAACGAGCGTGACCGCAGGTCCAGGAGGGGCGACATCGATGGGCATCAGGACCGATCCCACGCTCAGGTCGCGCACCAACGCCAGGTCCGGGTACAGCAGCGGCGTGCCGGGCCTGCCGAGGTCGGTCACGTCGAGCTCTCCAAGGTAATAGGAAGCCTGAGTCCACGAACTTGCGTGACTGCCAATGAGCATCCGATCGCCGCTGCTGATCCCACCGCCATCAATGCGATCGGTGATGGTGAGCGGATCGGCGGTTTCGATCACTGGCCATATCGAATCGCTCGCGGGCAGGTGCACGAGTTGATCGTCATTGAACACGGTCCCGTACCAGGACCGATGGCGATCGACCACCTCGAAGCGTGATTCCTCCGCTGCCTGCAACCCGTCAACGGCCATCCGCGCGACGAGTGACAGGATGTCTCCTGCATCCACGGTGATCTGGGTGGTCGCGGTTCGAAAGCCGGTCAGCTGCACGGAGATCCTGTAGCGCCCGGGAGGAATGCGGGTCAGCTGTGCGTCCAGATCAGGACCGAGGTAGACGACCCACGGCAGCGTTTCGTCCAGTTCGGATGTCAGCTCAACGGTTGCCTGCGCCGTGGAGAGCGGATCGGGAGTCAGGCGGACGTGAATGGTGGCGGTACCGGTCGTCGCGACGGCGGGTTCGGGAACGAGCAGTGCAAACATGACGGCCACAATTGGCACGCGAATGACGCCTGGGATCGCCAAGATAGGACTCCATGTTTTTCCGGCCAGGGGGGTGATGCCGACTGAGTATAGACGAGCGTCGTCCGTTTACGTAGTCTTCAGTCCCATGCTAGGATTCAGCGCTCCACACTCCACAATTCGCCATATCGCCAACTGGGCGGAGGCTCACCCGCGGACGGCGCGATCATGAAGATCTACAGGTTCGTCAATCGTGTGCCCGGCGGGATGATGGTCGTTCCGCTGTTCATTGGCATGGTCATTAACACGTTCTTTCCCAATTTGCTGAAGATTGGTGGCTTCACCCAGGCGTTGACCGGCATCGGGTATCCGACGATTCTGGGCATGTACCTCTTCACAGTTGGCACCAAGATGACCATCAGGGCGGCTCCGAGGATGTTGTTGCGTGGCTTCGGGCTTCTGACCGCCAAGGTCGGGACCGCGACCCTCTTCGCGCTGGCCGTTGCCAGATTCTTCGATGGCGACGTCCTCGGCCTCAGCACGCTCGCCGTCATGGTGGCGATGAGCGACACCAACGGTGGCATGTTCCTGGCGCTGACAAGCGTCATGGGCAACAAGGAAGACTCGGGGACGTACGTGGTCCAGAGCATCGAGACCGGGCCGTTTCTGACGATGCTCATTTTTGTGGGAACGGGCCTGGCGATCATTCCGTGGCTGACGATGGTCTCGGTGATCGCTCCGATTGTCGTCGGCGCACTGCTGGGCAATCTCGACGACGACATCAGAGCTTTCTTCGGGTCCCACGAGCCAATCATTGTTCCGTTCATGGCGTTCACGCTGGGACAAACGATCAACCTGAAGTCGGTGGTCACCGCGGGCGTGCCCGGCATCGTTCTTGGTTTGACTGTGCTCGTCGTGACCGGATTTGTCTGCATCGTGGCCGACCGGTTGCTCGGGGGCACCGGCATTGCCGGAGCTGCCGCCTCCAGCACGGCAGGCAATTCGGCAGCCGTGCCGCAGGCGGTCGCACTGGCTGACCCGACCTATCTTCCGGTGGCTCCAGCTGCGACCATCCAGGTGACCGCGTCGGTCATCGTCACCGCGATCCTCACGCCGCTGCTGACGTCGTGGTGGTACAGGAAAGTGACGAATGAGAGGCTGGCCAGAGAGAAATTGATGGGGGAGCGCGAGGCCGAGCCCGCCGCTACCAGTACGTAGCGCAGGCCTTTAGGCCTGCCGAAATAGTCTGACATTCACCACAGAGGACACAGAGGCCACAGAGAACTAAACAAAATTACTCTGTGACCTCTGTGACCTCCGTGGTGAAAAAGTTCTCCCTTGTCAGGCCACCCGGTCTCTGGGTTCGCGGCCCGCGAAGTACGCATCCAGATTGTCGAGCGCCCGGAATCCCATCGCGTCGCGCGTCTCCGCGGTCGCACTGCCGATGTGCGGCATCAGGAACGTATTGGGAAGCGCGACCAGTCTCTTGTCGATGTTGGGTTCGTTGTTGTAGACGTCGATGCCCGCAGCTCGCAGCCTACCCGACTTCAACGCGACGATGAGCGCGTCTTCCTCAATAATGGCGCCGCGAGCTGCATTGACCAGAATCGCGCCATCCGGCAGCAGATTGAATCGCCGCGCATCCATCAACCCACGTGTGGCTGGCGTCAGTTTGCAGTGGACGGCAAGGAAATCGCAGTGGGGAAGCATCTCGTCGAGCGTCTCGTGGAAGATGGCCCCGGCTTCCTTCTCGGGAGGCAGCCGGTGAAGGTTGTGATAATGGATGGTCATATCAAAGCCACGAGCCCGTCGGGCGACCACCTGTCCGACGCGGCCCATGCCAAGAATGCCCAAGCGTTTGCCCGTGACCTGTGTGCCCACCATGAACGCCGGGCTCCAGTCCTTCCACTTGCCCTCGCGCACGAGCCTCTCACCCTCGCCCGCGCGGCGGGCGGCACCTAGCATCAGCATCATCGTCAGCTCAGCGGTGGCGTCCGAGAGCACGTCCGGTGTGTTGGTCACGACGACGCCCTTTGTTCTGGCCGCTTCGACGTCAACATGGTCAAAGCCCACCGAATAATTCGCGATGATCTTGACGCCTCCGGACAGGCGCTCGAACACGTCGGCTGAGAAGTGTTCGGTGTGACAGGGCAGGATCGCCTGAGCGCCGATGGCGTGCTCGATCAGCTCGTCTCTGGAATACAAGCGATCATCCGGGTTGAGCCGGGCTTGATAGTCACGCCTCAAGCGATTTTCCACCGCAGCGGGCAGCTTGCGCGTGACGAGGACGACGGGCTTGACGCTCACGGGTGGGCCTCCGGGAATTTGGGGTCAGATCTTGACCCCATGCCCGCGGATTATATCTGGCCCATCTGGATCTGCGTGTGGCTACGGGTCGCACGTCAGCAGGGCGCTCGTCTCGTGGCCGAGGCAGGGGCCCGGACGATAGAACGTGATCAGGCGGCCGCAGACGATGACCGCGATCCACGCGCTCAAGGAAATTGCCGCAATCACCTTTGCGCGTTTTGGTGCATCGAGCGTCGCCGTCGATCCGAACGCCCGGCGGTAGGATGTCAGATAGAACATTCCGGCATTCGCGCCCGCGATGGTCATGAAGAGCAACTTGAGGTGAAACGATGGGTTGTAGATGTACTGATCGGGTTCGGTCATCACAAAGAGCGTCCCGGTCGCGATGTTGATGGCAAATCCCGCCAGCCCCCACGGAATGAGTCGATGGACGGCGGCAATCGGCACGCGCCTGGCAAATCCCAAAAGCCGCAAATCAAATGTTCCGATGGCGCCGACGAGCAGGCACAGACCGAGGAAGTGCAAGCTCTCGACGATGCTCCAGGTAAATCCGGTTTGCATGATGTGGGCGATAAACCGGTGGCTCTGGATCGTCGTGACAAGCCAGACTTGAAAGGTCTGCATGATCACTCCAAGACCGTCAGACGAGTATAGGTGTAGGCCAGCAGGCGTCCGGCGGTAATGGCGCCCGTCCAGCACACGAGCGACGTAATCGCCAGACGCCGCATCCGTCGTGACGAGCCAGGATCGAGGTGCCCGTCTGGCGCCGACTCGTCGAAAGCCGTTCGGCCGATCCGAACCAGCAGCACCATGGCCACACCAATCAGCAGGAGCTTCAGGTAGAAGACGGGGTTCGTCAGTGCCTTTGTGGGATAGCCGACGAGCAGCAGGAAGCCCGACACTGCGTTCAGCCAGAAGCCGAGCCACAATACCGGGATGAAGCGCCGTATCTCAGCCAACGGGATACCCCGAGCGACACCAAGAATGCGCAGATCAAGCACGACGCTAATCCCGACAGCGAACGCCATCCCGATCGCGTGAAGGGCCAGGATGCCCGGAAAGGCGAACATCGACGGAGAGCCAATGATCCATTGGCTCAGCGCCGTTGATTCCACCCACGCAAGAAACGGATCGATGTTCACTCGCGCGGCACTTTAGCAGGCCGCTGGAGGTTTGGGGGATCCTGACCGGAACTTCAGCAAATCTTCAGGAGCGAGACGAGTGGGAGCAGGACGACCTTCGCGTGGCTTGCCAACCGTCCACCTTCGCGCTTCGCGCTACGGCGGACAAGTAGCTGGCTTGCCAGCCGAAGCTCGCTCACACTCGCCAGATCTCTTGCGAGTTACGGCGCGGCGAAGCTGAGCCTGGAGGTCCGCCTCCGCTAAAGCTACGGCGGACAACCTTCGCGTGGCTTGCCAACCGTAGCTCACGCACGCGTTGGCAAGCGTGAGCGAAGGTTGGTGCGCCCGACCCTTCGACGGCGCTCAGGGTCGGTCCATGCTAGCTCGCCATGAGCGAGCTCCAATCGTCGTCGCTCGCGACAGGCGAGCGAATGGTGCGCCCGACCCTTCGACGGCGCTCAGGGTCGGTCCATGTCAGTGATCGCCATGAGCGAGCTCCGATCGTCGTGCTCGCGACAGGCGAGTCGAATGGTGCGCCCGACAGGATTCGAACCTGTGGCCTACGGCTCCGGAGGCCGTCGCTCTATCCAGCTGAGCTACGGGCGCACGTGTTGACTCGTGATCGATGCTGCAGCCCTGCATTCTATATCAGGATATCGACGGCCTTCCTCGCTCCATCGGCACAAGATTTGGATGCACCCGTGTTGCCGGCTACGGTCGGCAACAACTGACCGCACTCCTGCTGGCCAAATCCGGTCCTAACGACGAGGAGGAGGACACATGTCCTGTCGATCTGTCCGTATTGTTACACTGTTGACCCTCACGCTGGCCTTCGCGGTGGCGGGGTCCAGAAACGCCCACGCCCAAGGTTTTATCAGTCCGTTCATTGGGTACAACTTCGGCGGTGACTCCGGTTGCCTCGAAATCACCGAATGCGAAGACAGGAAAGTGAATTGGGGGGTGTCGTTTGGCGCCATGGGCCCCGTCCTTGGGTTCGAGACGGAGTTTTCGTACACGGATGACTTTTTCGGCAAAGTTGAGGGGTTGTCATCGAGTTTGTTGACGCTCATGGGCAACGTCATGATCGTGCCCAAGATTGGTCCGATCCGACCGTATGCCCTCGCGGGAGTTGGTCTCATCAAGACGCGGGCCGACTTTTCTCCGCTCGGGTTACTGGAGACCAGCAACAACGATTTCGGCTGGGATGTCGGCGGGGGTGTGATGGGATTCTTTGGTGAGAACTTCGGTATTCGAGGAGATGTGCGCTACTTCCATTCATTTCAGAATCTCGATCTTCTTGGCTTCAATATCGACGGCACGAAGCTGGACTTCGGGAGAGTCAGCGGGGCGGCGGTATTCAAGTTCTAGTAGGACAGCCTACTCGTCCAAACTGCACTGTCGACGCGACGTCGCAGGCCGGGTCCGGACCATTGGACCCGGTTCAGCGATTATCCACACTTCTCATCGTCATCAAGGGCCTCTGTGAATGGCTCGCCACCCTTCGACTTCGCTCAGGGCTCGCCATGAGCGAGGCCTTCGACGTTGCTCAGGCCGAGTCGAATGGTGCGCCCGGAGGGACTCGAACCCCCGGCCTATTGGTTCGAAGCCAATCGCTCTATCCAGCTGAGCTACGGGCGCACAGAGACGATCCTATCATGGGCAGTTCTGCTGCCTTGGCCGGCTGGAGCCGAAACGCTGTGCATGCATAGCGGATCCATACGCTGGCCCCGGCTTCTGACGATTGGCGTGATCGTGATGGTTGCGGCTGGAGCGGCAACCCTTGGGATGATGCGGCGGGGGAGCACGGTGCCGGCGGGGCCTCCGGAACTGGTGGTCGAAGGTTTTGTCCAGGAGCTGGCCCGGCACCACTACACGAGGGCGATGCCTTACCTCACCGAGCACATGTTGGCCCAAACGATCCCGCAAACACTGGAAGTGCGAATCAACGATCTCGAGCGGCGCACCGGGCGATTGCAGAGTGTGCGCGGGGTGCCGCGCTGGTCCACCGGGAACCGCGCCTATGCCGCCGTCGAAATCGGCACCGAGCGCGCAGACGTCATCACGCTTGGTTTCGGCCTGTCGCGGGAAGCCCACGATCGCTGGCGAATCGAAGAGCTGTATGACCTGGGTTGGAAGCCGACGGGGCTGAAATAGGAGTTTACAGTTATCAGTAAACAGTTTTCAGTAATATTTGAACGTCATCCTTTCGCGTATTTTTCCACCACTCTCAGATTTGTTCCCTTCGCCTTGCGCAGCCCCGCCCACAAGTCACCCACCTTCTCGAGACGGTCTGGCAACGTGCGAATTGTAAAATCACGTGGATCCACGCCCTCGTCAACCTCCTTCCACGTGAGTGGCGTTGACGCCCCCGCGTACTCGCTCGCCCGCGCGCTGTACGCGCAGGCCAGCGTCTTGCCCTCGATGTTCTGCAGGCAATCCACGTACACGGTCTGGCCGCGCGCACGAACTTTGCGCTCGACGGTTGCCACCTTCGGGTGCTTCTGGGCCACGATCGTCGCAACAATCTGGCAAAAGATCATTCCAGCTTCGTAGGGCGTTCCTGGCTCGAGGGGAATATAGATGTGCAGACCATCCGCCCCGGACGTCTTGGGAAAGCCGCGCACGCCCAGTGTTTCGAGCTCGTCACGGACCCACCGCGCGGTGTCGAGGATTCGCGCGAACGAGACCCCATCGCCAGGGTCGAGATCGATTGCCGCGTGATCGGCCGTGTGTACGGATTGGACGCGCGAAAAATATGGATCCTGAGAAATGGCGGCCAGCTGCGTCATGTGGAGCAGCGTCAACAGCGATCCGCCAATGAATCGGGCGGGCACGTCGGTGTCCCCCTCGACCGCTTCGACGCGGACGCCTTGTGGCACGGTGTCGGGCGCACGGTGCTGATAAAAATCCTTGCCTCCGACGCCGTTGGGAAGCCTCTTCATGACGAGCGGTCGATCCTCGACGACCGGCAGGAGATAGGGCGCGACCTTGACGTAGTACCGGATCAGCTCGCCCTTGCTGATCTTCAACTTCGGCCAAAAAAGCTTCTTCAGGTTGGTCACCGACATTTTTACGTCGTCAGGGAGCGTGACAATGCCGTCACCACGCTCGGCTTCGATGCGCACCAAGTCATCATGCAGCCGCCGGAGCTCTGCTGCGTGTGTCGCCGTATTGATCGAGCCCGATCGTTCAGCGCGTTCCGATGCCGGAACTCTGGATCTGGAAGACGAAGTTGCCGATCGACTGCCTTTTGCGGTCATGACCGGGAATCTTGACGTTGGTTCACGTCGCACACTCTCCACGTTCACGTCTTGCCGGAGGCCAAGATAAATAGGATGCCGCAGCAAGCCTTCGTCGGTCCACTCGGTGAATCTCACCTCTGCCACGAGCGAGGGTTCGATCCAATGCGGCCGTTCGTTCGTTTTCGGCACCGGCTTGAACGGCGATCGGTCGGTTTCGAGCGGGCGCATGAGCTGAAACACACGTGTCAGCTCCTTCTCGTCGAACCCGCTGCCAGTGTGCCCAGCGTACTTGAGCTCACCGTTGTGGTAGTAGCCAAGCAACAAGGCTCCAAAATGCGTCCGCGAGGATCGAGGTTCGGTCCACCCCGCCACCACGAACTCCTGGCGACGAACCAGCTTGAGCTTACGCCAGTCGGTCGTTCGCCTTCCGGGTCGGTACAGCGAGTCGGCGTGCTTGACGATGAGCCCTTCCCAGCCTCGCGTTTCTGCCTCAGCAAATAAAGCTCGCCCATCCCCGGTCGCAACCTCGCTCAGCCGTATAGGCAGAAAGGGGTCGGAAAAAGACTCCCGACCCCTTTCAAAGAGTCGCTCCAGCCTGGCACGCCGCTCGGTGAGTGACAGCTCGCACAGGGACTTTCCGTTTTCGCAAAGAAGGTCGAACGCGACAAGCGCGACAGGTTGTGTGACGGCTTCTGCCTCACTGACCCTCGTCAGGTGAATACGCCCTTGAAGACGCTGAAACCCGGCGGGCTGACCATGCGCGTCGAGGGCGACAATTTCTCCGTCGATGATGACGGGAACGTTCAGCCTGGCCCCGAAACGACGAAGTGCGTCCACGAGTTCCGGGAACTGCGCGGATTTCTCGTTGCCGAGGCGCGAGAAGAGACGGACGTGCGCTGTGCCCCCTCTCGGCACAATCTCAACGAGTCCACGGATGCCGTCGTATTTTGGTTCATAGACGAGGTGTGGGTCGTGGAGTGGCGGTTCGGCAAGCGTTGCCAGCATCGGGCGCAGGGCACGGATGTCAGGACAGAAAGACATGATCAGACATTGCAGAATTGCAGGATTGCAGAATTGCAGAAAGGATCGAAAGAAGGCAGAACAATTCCTGCAATTTAATCGAGCTGGCTCGTGAGCGACAGCGTGGCCGCAAGCGGAATGTACGCACGATCGGGCCTGGTGTCGATGTAGTGGCGCAGCTCATCGAGCGTCGTGTCGAGCAGGAAAGCTGCCAGCAGTTGCCTGAGCTGCCGTTCTTCGCCAGGCAGGTACGGCGCATCTGCCGCGCGGTCTAGATACGCGGTCAGGAAGGCGGCCGAGGTCCACACCTCCCAGCAGGCCGCCCACTTGGCGATCCGGGCGGCTTCTCCGGGACGTCGAACGAGGAACGCGTGGTGCGCCGTTGCCGTCGCGGCGCTCAAACTGCGCAGCAGCGTGGCAACATCGACCAGCGCGAGCCCCTTGCCGTCGGGGGTCTGTCGTGCCGGCGCGGAGAACCGGCGAAGCACTCTGCGGAACAAGCCGGTTCGCAACACAACCGGCGCGTCCAGGCCCGAAGGGCGTGCGAAGTCCACAATGACGAAGTCGTGTTCGGTCCGCAGGATCTGGCCCAGATGATAGTTGTTGTGGCAGCGAATCGCATGAACATCGACGCTGAGCCGGTCCAGACGCCCAAGCAGGTCGACGACCGCCCCGCGACGTCGCAGAAGTCTGACCGCATCAGCCTTGGCGTCGCCAGTCAACACCGATTGCCGCGCGTCCAGGCGGTCGAACGCCTCGCGTGCGTGCGCGACGAGCGTGACGGTGAGCCGGCGTCTGTCGGCGAGGCCAAATGGCTCCGCGTTGAACGATGGCTCGTGCGAACGCATGAGCGACGTGTGCAGATCGGCGGTACGCATCCCGAGCAGCGCGATCTCGTGGAGATAGCCACCGATGGCGTCGCGGATGAGCGGCGGCGGCTCTGCGTGCCGGAGATCGTAAAACGAACGCATGGGCCGGTCGAACACCCCTTCGGTCTCACCGTTCGACCGAAGAGCGACGCGTTCGAAGTAGCGATCGATTTCCTCAACGGTGAAATCCCACCCGTTGCCCTGATGCGCCACTCGGCGCTCGACCAGGCCGATGGCCAATCGCGCGCCGGTTTGCGGCTGATATTCCACGGTGCTCAGCAACCGGGGAACCCGGTTGAAGTCGCTCTTGGGCAGCACACGAATGGCTTCGACCGTCGGATGTGGAGCCGCTCGCGGCCGGCGCGCCAGCTTGAACACACGCCGGCCCAACATGATGACCGACTGTCGGGTTTCGTCTCCCAGTCGGCGGACAGGGAGTGACACGGCGTCCAGATCCGAAAAGTCGGACAGCGGCTCGGGCACTGCTTCGAGTTTGCCTCGCTTGGTCTCGAACGTCCGCTGGCGATCGGCGACGGCGGCCAGAACCTGACAGGCTTTGTCGTCGGCCAGCGCATCGCAGATGAGGCCGCTGCGCGGCCCCGTAATGGGAGCCAGCACGGCCGTAGGCCTGGCCTCGCCAACCGTCTGCGCGTGAGGATCGGGAAGCGCGACGAGCGGCAGCGCATACGCCTCCGGGTCGCCGCTGGCGTACTTCACGTCGACGAGCGTCAAAAACACGGGATACGGGTCGACGCTCATCAGGATCCAGTCGGCAAAACGGGCCGAACGGATGGCGCGCCCCCGGCTGTCGACCCAGGGCTGCTGTTCGAGGAACGGCACCAGCGCGTCATGCTCGAGCAATTTTCGAACGTTGCCTTCGAGCAGCTTTTCCCACGTCCCACCTGAAAAGAGTGGCGTTTTCTTCCCGCGCTCGACCTGCAGCGTCGGTGCCGACGGGCGCCGGGCAGTCAGTGATGCCGGGGATGCCTCGATCGAAAACCAGTAAAAGCCGTACGGTCCAAGTGTCAGCGAGTACGGGCCGCTCGCGATCTTGGGGAACTCGGTGAGGCCAGTCATCTCGACCGGGGTCAGACCGATGAATTGCTTGAGGTCGAGGTCGACAGGTTGGGCCGACCGTGAGAGATTCGCGACAACGAGAATCGTCTCTCGTTCGTCCCGCCTGACGAACGCCAGCACTTTGCGGTTGTCCGGGTGCAGGAACTCGATGGATCCCCGGCCGAAGGCCGCGTGCTGAGACCGCAGCGCGATGAGACGCCGCGTCCAGTTCAGCAGCGAAAACGGTGATTGCGTCTGGACCTCGACGTTGACCGTGCGGTAGCCGTACGCGGCATCGGCAATCACCGGCGCGTACAGGCGTGTCGAATCGGCCCGCGAGAAACCACCGTTCGGGCTGGCGTCCCACTGCATCGGCGTCCGCACGCCATTGCGATCGCCCAGATAGACGTTGTCGCCCATGCCGATTTCGTCGCCGTAATAAATGACGGGCGTCCCTGGCAGCGACAACAGAAGGCTGTTGAGCAACTCGATCCGCGGCCGGCTGTTTTCAACGAGCGGCGCCAGCCGTCGCCGAATCCCCAGGTTGAGCCGCATGTCCGGATCGGCTGCATACATTTCGTACATATAGTCACGCTCGTCGGTGGTCACCGTCTCGAGCGTGAGTTCGTCGTGATTCCTGAGGAAGATTGCCCATTGGCAGGTCGCAGGAATTTCCGGAGTCTGCCGCAACACTTCTGTAATCGGGTGCCGATCCTCCTGCCTGAGCGCCATGAAGATCCGCGGCATCAGAGGGAAGTGGAACCCCATCTGACACTCGTCCCCATCACCAAAAAATTCCCTCACATCGGCCGGCCATTGGTTGGCCTCGGCCAGCAAGAGCCGGTTCGAGTACCGCTCTTCCAGGGCGCGCCGGAGGTTCTTCAGGACATCGTGCGTTTCCGGCAGATTTTCGTTTATCGTGCCTTCTCGTTCGCAGAGATACGGCACCGCGTCGAGGCGGAATGCATCGACCCCCCGGTCGAGCCAGAAGGCCATCACCTTCAGTATCGCGTCGAACACCGCAGGGTTGTCGTAGTTCAGATCCGGCTGATGCGAGAAGAAGCGGTGCCAGTAGTACTGGCCAGCGACCGGGTCGAACGCCCAGTTCGAGACCTCTGTATCCGAGAAGATAATGCGCGTGCCGGCATAGCCCCGGTCGTCATTGCGCCAGACGTAGAAGTTGCGTTGCGGGGAGTCGCGGGGCGCCATGCGGGCGGCCTGAAACCACGGATGTTGATCGGATGTGTGGTTGAGAACGAGCTCGATCATCACGCGAAGCCCGCGCGCGTGAGCGGCTTGCAGAAACTCGTCGAAGTCCGTCAGCGTCCCGTACAGACGTGTGCACCGCCTGATAATCGGCCACGTCATACCCGTCGTCTTTGAGCGGCGATGGAAAGAACGGCAGCAACCAGATGCAGGTGGCGCCGAGTTGCTGAATGTAGTCGAGCTTGCCGATCAGCCCGTGAAAGTCACCAATGCCGTCGTTGTTCCCGTCCGCAAACGACCGGACGTGGATCTGATAAATGATGGCGTCCTTGTACCAGAGCGGATCGCTGGAGATGACGGTCGGCGTGGGGGTCAAAGATTTTTCAGCGGTAGTCGCCATTCTGACTTCTGAATTCGTCCTGCTGACTCTGTTCCTTACTCACTATATCTGTCGTTGAACCACGGCTCTGCGCTGTTCGAGTAGCCTCGTTCTTCCCAGAAGCCTTTTCGGTCGCGCGCCAGGAGCTCGATCTTCCGAATCCACTTGGCGCCCTTCCACGCGTACAGTTTTGGTGTGATCATCCGACACGGTCCGCCGTGCTCGCGCGGCAACGGGCGACCCTCCCATGTGTGCACGAGAAGAACGTCGTCTTCGAGCGCCCGGATCAGCGGAATGTTCACGGTGTACGGGATGTAAGTCCCCGGCATGAAGTCGTATCCCGTGCACAAAACGTACCGAGCCTCGTCCGTAGGCACCGCGAGCTCGGCAATCACGTTGAACCGCACGCCTCGCCAGTGATTATCGAGGCGGCTCCAGGTGGTAACGCAGTGAACGTCGCTCACGTCGTCTGTTTGCGGGAGAGCCAGAAACTCGCCCCACGTCAGCGTCAACGGATTCTCGACCAGGCCTGTAATTTCCAGCCGCCAGTCCTTCAACGAAACATCGGGTTGTTCCCCCAAATCGAGAACGGGCCAGTTCTTCACGAGATGCTGACCCACCGGGACGCTCGGCATGCCGTGCCGATTGATCGGGCCGCTCCCTTCCGGCAGGCGGCCCTCGAAGCTGACGTTCACCGTATCCTTATGGAACTTGCGCTGTCGCTCGATGAACCGTTGCCGTTTCTCGACGAGGCTGCGATCCGAATCGGCCATGACGTTCAGAGAGTACCACGCCCCGAAGCCACGCACTCCGGCTCGCGGTCGGACCTGGGACTCGGGTTGAATTGGAGGTGCCGCGCGCCCGCAGTTGGGATCGCGATTATGCGCGCCGGTCGCGGCGATCGGTTCCCGTACGACGTTCGGCGGGGGCGCGACGTTCGCCAGCCGCTCGACCCAGATTACGTTTTCGTCGATCGCCCCGTCGGCGATCACGCATGCGGCGCTCCTGTCCCATGTTTGCCGCGGCTTTGGCAGCGCTTGCCATCTCTCGCTGAAGCCGGGTGACGCGGCGTGCCGGATCGAGCACTTCGAGCAGACCCTGATGAATGACATCCGGTCGCCCACCGGAGGTCTTGGCCCCAAGCTCTCGCAAATAGTTGGCTGCTGCAAGGATATTGGCGCGCTGCCACGGTTGAAGGCTCATGACTTCCGTACTTATCGGCGCCTTCAAAAAGGGTCCCCAGTGGAGGCCTTTTCATCCCATCTTTGCGGGGCTGATTTTCGACATGTCTTCAAGCGCCAGGACGAGCGCCTGGGTCCCGGCGCGGCCATGTCCTTGTGCGCGAACCGCCAGGTAGAGCTGATGCACCAATGCCAGACCCGGCAGGGCAATGCCCATCCGTTCTGCCTCCGCCAGCGCAATGCCCATGTCCTTGATGAAATGCTCGACGAAAAAACCCGGCGCAAAATCCCGCTTGATGATCCGTGGAGCCAGGTTATCGAGCGCCCAGCACGCCGCCGCCCCCCCGCGAATGCAGTCCACGAGCGCTTCGAGACTCAGTCCGGCACGGTAGCCATACAGCAGGCTTTCGCATACGCCGACCATCGTGCCGGCAATGACAATTTGGTTCGACATCTTGGTGTGCTGACCGGCGCCAGGTCCACCTTGATGCATGATTCGTTTGCCCATGGCTTCGAAGAGCGGCATGACGCGTTCGATGATCGGTTTGTCACCGCCAATCATGATCGAAAGTGTGGCATTGCGGGCCCCTACGTCACCGCCCGACACGGGAGCATCGAGCGACGCCGCCCCTTTTCCACGCGCCGCGTCGTAAATCTCCTTGGCCAGCGTCGGTTCCGTTGTCGTCATGTCCACGAACACCTGACCGGCGCGTGCCGTGGGAAGCAGGCCTTCGTGGCCGAAATACACCTCGCGCACGTCGCGGGGGAATCCAACAATCGTGCACACGATCTCTGACCGCTGGCCGACTGCGCTCGGGGAGGCTGCCCACGTCGCACCGTGGTCGAGAAGCGTCTGTGCTTTGCCCTTGCTTCGCGTGTGGACGATGACCGGATACCCCTTGGTGAGCAGGTGTCCGCACATCGACGCCCCCATGACCCCGGTTCCAATCCATCCGACGGTTGGCAGAGACTGTGACGGGTTTGCGCTGGTAGTCATGGCGACATTTTAGCTGGCTTACAGCTCTTCCTTATCGCCAGCGGCCGTAGCGCAGGCCTTCAGGCCTGCTTTTGAGGCTTGGGCAGGTCTAAAGACCTGCGCTACGTACAATTCTGCCACCCACTCTGAGCCTTCGGCCCTCCAGCAGGCTTAGAATGGTCTCTTCCGCAGGAGGTTGGCATGTTCCGAACTCGCGCTCTGATCATCGCGATGCTGGTCACGGCGTCGACGGCCTGGGCGCAGGATCCGCAACGGGGTCCCGTCTTTCGCGGCGGCGTCGAAGTGATTGAAGTGGATGTCAGCGTGGTCGATGGGGACGGACGTCCAGTCACCGACATGCTGGGGCCAGAGTTCACCGTCACTGTCGATGGCCGGCCCCGCAAAGTTGTGGGTGCACAGTTTATTCCCATGCGTCCTGCCCGGGACGCGCGTGCAAACGCGGCTGACAAGCCGGAGATTCCTTTCAGTTCAAACACGGGAGGTGACCGCGGACGGCTGATTCTCGTCGCGGTCGATCGCGACAGCATCACGTTCGGTGACGGACGCCACATGGCGAAGGCTGCCGAAAAATTTCTGGACGCGCTCGGGCCTCAGGACAAGGTTGGATTTCTCACAGTCCCGATGCCGGGACCTTTCCTGGACTTCACGTCAAACCGCGAACTCCTCAGAAAAGCATTCAGCGACATCGTCGGTCTGGGCCACCGGCCGGAAACGCGCTTCAACGTTGGTGTGTACGAGGCCTTTGCCATCAACAACCACAGTGATGCGCTCGTCGAACAGAGAGCCCTGGACCGGGCGTGCGGTGGACTGAGGCCGACCAGTGTCGAGTACCAGACCTGCCAGATCGAGTTGCGGGCGCAGGCCTCCGCCATCGTGACCGAAGTCCGTTATCGGGTTCGCAACTCGGTGGAAGCCGTCGAGAGCATTCTCCAGGCGCTCATCGAAGTCGAAGGCACGAAATCGCTGGTGTGGATTACCGAAGGGCTCGTTATCGAGGGTGCGGGAGGGGAGCTGGCCGCGCTCGAACGACTGTCGGCGGCGGCAAGGACGACGGTTAATATCCTGATGATCGATCAGATCATGCCCGGTGAGATCAGCGAGCGCGTTCAATCGCCCACGCTCAAGCAGGACCGGGACCTCGAAGTCCGAGGGTTGGAGTTGATGGCGTCAATGACGCGTGGGGTGTTGTACCGAGTCAGCACGAATCCCGACGCGGCGTTCCGGCGGATGGAAGAGGAGCTCTCGGGATACTACCTTCTCGCGGTGGAAGCCGAGCCCACCGACCGGAACGGTGAACGCCATCCGATCAAGGTGTCGGTTCGCCGGCGCGGGGTGACGCTTCGCTCGCGTCGCGAGTTCCAGGTGGTCAGTGAAGTCGCGGCGGCCCGTGAAACGACCGATGCTCGACTTGCGCGAACGTTACGGTCACCGTTTGCCGCGACCGAGCTCCCTCTCCGCCTTGCAACCTACGCGTACCAGGATCCGGACTCACCGAAAGTGCGCGTTCTGATTGCGACCGAGATCGAGCACACGACGCAGACAGCATCCGATGTCGTCCTGGGTTACGTGCTGACAAACCGTGACGGGAAAGTTGCCATGAGCGGCACGCAGAAAGCCACGCTCACCCCCGTCGAAGGACCGCAGGGACCCCTGCTCGAGCATGCCACCACGTTCACGATCGAGCCGGGCACCTACACATTGAAGGTTGCCGCGGTCAATGGCGACGGCAAGCGCGGAAGTGTCGAGCATCCTCTTCAAGCCTGGCAGATGCAAGGCGTGCCGTTTGCGATTGGTGACTTGATGCTGGCCGACAGTCCGCCGGCTGCGAGTGGTTCGATTCGGCCGCCTGTCGAGGCGCGTCTGTCAGCTGGTCGGCTTGCCGCGTATTTGGAGATGTATGCCAGCCAACCGGAATTCTTCTCGTCCGTGCAGGTGCGGATCGAGGTTGCGGCCAATGAAACCGGACCTGTCCTGGCGTCCGGGGTGGCAGAGCCGGCAGTCATGAAAGACCCGAAGAGCCGCGTCGTGCTGGCGTCGATGTCGCTTGGTGCGCTGCCACCCGGCCAGTACGTGGCACGGGCAATCGTGACACGCGGATCTGAGAAAGTCGGGCAGTTGTCCCGTCCATTCCACATCACCCAGGCGTCAGCGGCGGCAAGAGTGGCGCCGTCAGGGGCCGCCACCGCAGCCGCCGGAACGACCGCAGCGGGCGGAGCGCCGTCGCTTCTTCGTTCAATGCTGCCGCCGGCCACGCCGTTCGAACGCAACGATCTGCTGAAATCCGACGTGGTTGGATTCTTCATGGACGTCCTCGACAACGGCCGACCGGCATTGAAGGGGACAACCGCGCTCGTTCGCAGCGGCAAGATGGAGGGCACAGGACTTCAAGCTTTGGAAAGCGGCGATCAGCTGGCCGCAACATTCCTGCGCGGCCTCGAGCACTATTCAAAAGGCGATCTGAACCAGGCTGCCACGCAGTTTGCCGCGGCTCTGCGGGTGGCTCCCGACTTTGCGCCCGCGTCCTTCTATCTCGGTGCCTGCTACGCTGCCGCGGGACGTGACCAGGACGCCGCGACGGCCTGGCGGCGCGCGTTGCTCGGACCCGACAAAACCTCGGTGGAATATGCCGCGCTGGGAGATGCGCTGATGCGACTGGGGGACCCGCAGCAAGCGGTCGCCCCGCTGTTCGAAGCCGTCACCAAGTGGCCCGACGACGATCAGGTGCGGCGTCGTCTGGCGCTTGCCTATGCGGTTATCCCGCGCCACAAGGAGGCGCTTGCGACGATCGAGCCCTACCTGGTGAAGCACCCGGCCGACCACGAAGCACTGCTGATTGCGACGCACGCAATCTACGCATCAACCGTCCAAGGGCAGGTGCTTCTGGGGGATCGCGAAGATCGCGAGCGCATGGAGAAATATGCACGCGCGTACGCAGCTGCGAAGGGTCCCCACGCAACGCTGGTAGGAACTTGGGCAGACTATGTTAAGTCGAAAGTTCAAAGTTCAAAGTGAGCGCGTCCGCGTCAGGTTCATCGTGCGACGACCTTCAACTTACTTTGAACTTTGAACTTTGAACGTTGCACTTTGCCGCGGCGGGCGGCTCGGCTGTGGAGTGCAATCAGGTTGAGGGCGTGTTCGGTAGCCTGGATGGCGGCCGCCAGCTGATCGCTGTGGACGCCCCGTGTTTTCAGGCCTCCCTCCCACTTGATCGTCGTTTCAACCAGAGCATCGGTTCTGCCGCCGGGCGGGATGTGGACCTCGTAGTCGAGCAGCTTGGGCAGCGAGAACCCTAGTTGTTTTTCGATGCTCTTGAGTGCCTGCATGAACGCGTTGTAGCCGCCGTCCCCAGAGCCGGTGGCCTGGATGTCCCGCTCCCGGTACCGCACCATAACAGTGGCGGTCGGCCGCAGACCGCGGTTGCTGACCACCGAGTAATCCTTCACCTCGAAGACCCGCAACTCGGGTGTCTGGAGCAGTTCGGAAATCAGGAACGGCAGATCGGCCGTGGTGACCGTTTTCTTCTGATCGCTGAGCTCGACAATCCGCCGGAGCAACTGCTGCTTCTGTTCCTTCGTCAGCGTGATGTTGAGGCGCTCGAGATTGAAATCGAGGCTGGCCTTGCCCATCAACTTACCCATCGCGTAGGTCCGTAGCTGGCCGAACCGCGAGGGACGCAACTGACTCTCGTACAGATTGCCTTTCATGTCGCCATCGGCGTGGACTCCGGCGGCCTGCGTGAAAACATTTTCGCCGACGATTGGCTTGTTCACCGCAATCCGCCGACCCGAGAACACCTCGACCAGCCGACTGATCTCGCTGAGCGTCCGTTCGTCCACGCGAGTCCCGAGCCCGGCGTGATCGCGGAGAGCGACCACGACCTCGTCGAGCGCCGTGTTGCCGGCTCGCTCTCCCATGCCATTGACGGTGACGTGCACCCCGCGAGCACCGGCGCACGCGGCCTCGAGCGTGTTGGCGGTCGCGAGGCCGTAGTCGTTGTGCCCGTGATAGTCGAAATGCCGCCCGGGGAACGCGGTCACGATGCGCCCGACATAATCGCGCACCTGACCTGGCGAGAGAATGCCCAGCGTGTCGCAGAGCATGATCCGCTGAACGGACATCTGGTCGAGCGCCTCAATGTGCGCCATCACGTAGTCGAGCGATCCGAGCATGCCGCCGGACCAGTCCTCGAGATAGACGTTGAAGACAACGCCACGCCTGGTGCCGTACTCAATCGTTCGCTTGATGTCGTCCAGATGCTCTTGCGGCGTTCGACGAAGCTGTTCGCGGCAGTGTCGCAGCGACCCTTTGGTCAACAGGTTGATGACACGGGCGCCAACCGACCTGGCCCAGTCGACCGACACGTTCACATCCACGAAACCAAGAACCTCGACACGATCGGCGCAGCCCGCCGTGTTCGCCCAGTCGGCAATGCGCTTGACGGCAACGTGCTCCCCTTCACTCGTGCGGGCCGAGGCCACCTCAATGCGATCGACCTTGACGCCCTCGAGCAGACGCCGCGCGATGGTGAGCTTCTCGGCCGGCATCATCGAGATGCCCTCGGCTTGTTCGCCATCGCGCAAGGTCGTGTCCATGACCTCGACGAGGCGGCCAGGCCGGGCGCTGAGCCGATTTTTCCCGCGATTTCTCACCATTGTCCTGTGTATCGACCGGAGCCGGGCTTTTGCTTACCCCGCCGGGTCCGGGCGCGAAGGGGAATCGACATTATGCCTGTTGAGCGCGGCGGACGCCAAATATGGCCGAATATCTGCCGATTTCACGTCTCGCGATCGGGGACGCGGATTCGCGCCGATCTCCACGGCATCATGGGACGCGGATGATCGCGGATCTCCGCAGGGCATCACGGGACGCGGATCAGCGCGGATCTCCACGGGCATCACGGGACGCGGATCAGCGCGGATCTCCACGGCATCACGGGACGCGGATCGCCGCGGATCCACGGGCATCACGGGACGCGGATCGCCGCGGATCTCCGCAGGGCATCACGGGACGCGGATCGCCGCGGATCTCCACGGGCATCACGGGACGCGGATCGCCGCGGATCTCCACGGGCATCACGGGACGCGGATCATCGCGGGTCTCCACGGCGTCACGGGATGCGGATCGTCACGGATGTCCACGGCATCACGGGACGCGGATCGTCGCGGATCTCCACGGGACGCGGATTGTCGCGGATCTCCACGGATCGCGGGACGCGGATGGTTGTGGATCCAACGACGGGAGTGTCAGGAATTTCGTGTGTGAGGTAGGTTGACGCCTTGTCGTTTTGTGTTTCTCCTTCTCGATCGACGTCGATGATGCGTGTGGGCGCTGTGGGAAACCGCGTTCTGTGCGGGTTTCCAAGTCGCGGTGGGCGCGTGCTTGGCGTCCACAGGGACGGCAGCGTCCACGCGCGAGTGTAGCGTAGGCGCGCGGTGTCGTGAAGCGCTCTTCGTAGAGAATCGCGAACTGATGCATCGCCTCGCGCCAGTAGTTCGCGCCACGGCCTCCCCAGGTGCTGGTGATGTTGCGCAGGGCCAACCAAATGAGTTTAGTGGCGGCGGCGTCGTTGGGAAAGTGCCCCCGGGTTTTGATGATCTTCCGCAACCGCGCGTGCACGCTCTCGAGGGCGTTGGTCGTGTCGATCACCCGCCGCACGTCGGGCGGGAAGGCGAAGAAGGGGATGACGTGGGCCCAGGCGCGGCGCCAGGCTGCGACGACGGTCGGGAATTTCGTGCCCCAGGGACCGTGGTCAAAGGCCTCAAGGGCGGCGCCGGCCGCGTCCGCGCTCGGCGCCGTGTAGATCGGGCGCAAGGCCGCGGCGAGCTGCTTCCGCTCACGCCAATTGGCAAAGTCGAGGCTATGACGCATCAGGTGGACGATGCAGGTCTGCAGCGTGGTCTGGGGAAACACGGCCGCCAGCGCGTCACTCATGCCTTTCAGGCCATCGGTGACCGCAATCAGGATGTCCTGGCACCCGCGCGCTTTGAGATCCGTAAAGACTTTCATCCAGAACTTGGCCCCTTCCGTCTGTTCAATCCACAGCCCCAGAATGTCACGGGTGCCGTCGGGGAGCACCGCGAGCGCAAGATAGATGGCTTTGCTGCGCACCACCGCTTCGTCGCGAATCTTGACGCGCAGCGCATCGAAAAAGACGACCGGGTACATCGGCTCCAGCGGCCGGCTCTGCCACGCGGTCACCTCGGTGGCCACGGCATCGGTGACGGTGCTGATCAGATCCGGTGAGACGTCCACCGCGTACATCTCGGCCAGAAAGGCTTGGATTTCCCGCACGGTCATGCCCCGGGCGTAGAGCGCGAGGACGTTGTCGTCAAAGCCCGCAACGCGTCGCTCGTGTTTCGCGATCAGCTGTGGCTCGAACGTGCCCTCCCGATCGCGCGGGACGTCGAGGGCCAAGGGGCCCTCGTCGGTGAGGACCGTCTTGCCGCTCGTCCCATTGCGGTGATTCGTGGTAGCGGCCGGCTTCGTGCCGCCGGGCGGATAGCCAAGGTGATGAGTCAGCTCCCCGCCCAGGGCGCGCTCGATAATCGCCTTCGTAAATCGGCGCACCGCCGTCTCGAGTTCTTCCGGTGAGATTGGGCCTTGCTGAACAAATTGATCCAGAATCGCTGATGGGACCGGCGCCAAGGGCGCCTCCGGCGTTACGCTCTTGCGTTTGGGGGGCATAAATCCTCCTCATGTTATGCCCCACACACGAAATTTCGGACACTCTCCGCAATCCGCGTCACGTAGAATTTGAAAAGATCCGCGCAATCCGCGTCCCGTAGAATTTGAGGAGATCCGCGCAATCTGCGTCCCGTTAGAAATTGAGAAGATCCGCGTAATCTGCGTCCCGTAGAAATTGAAGAAGATCCGCGCAATCCGCGTCCCGTTAGAAATTGAAGAGATCCGCGTAATCTGGGGGTCCTGTAGAAATTGAGGAATCCGCGCAATCTGCGTCCCGTAGAAATCCTCAGAGATTTGCGGAGATTCCGTCGAGTGAACCCAGTAGTGATCCGCGAAGATCCAAGTCTTGACGGGTGCGCGTGCCGAGGAGGGAGACCCGCGATGTTTCTCTGACGGGGACGCGGACCCTGAAGGGTCCGCGCTAACCGCCAAACTATCCACTAACCACTATTTCTTCGCTTCGTCTGCCCGGGCTCCGCTGAGGATGTTCGTCATGCCGTAGTTGCCCTCGTGGCAGGCGTACTCGAACAAGGTGTAGTCGGGATCCTGCTTCATTGGATATGACACGGTCCAGGGCTTCGTCCATGTTCCTGGATCCTCGACCATCACCTCGTACTGCAGGGTGTCGGCATCGACCCGGGTGAAACGCTCGACCACTCGCAGTGCCGTGCTCATCGGGTTGTTGTTGCCGTTGCCCCGGGCGCCGAAGCGGCCGTTGAAATTGGTCGTTTCGACAACGAGCGTGTTGCCCTCCCAGCGACCTCGTGAGTCTCCCATGTACCCGCGAAGCGCGGTCGAGACATGCGGTCGTCCGTCGAGGGGGATGATGCGCGTCTCATGGACCATCTCATTACGAATCGCGACAAGTCCAGGTGCCTGCAGAATCTGATTGCCGTTGTTGTACGCGGACGGGAACATCGACCCCAGCAGCCCGCGCGAAATGCAGCGATCGTACGGACCGAGGTCCTCGGGCGCGTGCCAGGGTCCGTCGCCGAAACTGCTGCGCCAGGAATTTGCTGCACGATGTTGTCCTTCGGACGTGATCGGTGGAAATCGTCCGTTCGGCGGGTCCACGATGAGCGACGTCATCTTGTTCGGAGTACGCAGCCAGCCTTCACCCCAGTGGGCCGGGCCCCCACCAGTGTCACCATCAGGTGGCGGCGCCACCGATGCGCCGTCGGCAATCGTGCGCCTCACGCGCGCTTCGTTTGCGGAGAACTCCTTCTGTCGAGCCGCAAACTCCTCGTCGGTCAGCAGTTGTCGATCTCCAAATTCCTGAGGACGCTCGAACGGCGTGCCGGCAATGTTGGCGCTCGGCCAGATTCCCTGGAGATCGGGATCACCCCAGGGTGTCCGGGGTGGCGACCACGGATCGGCCGATGCAGACCCCCTGGCCGCGGCCGTCGTGGTTTGGGCCACGACTGGTGCGGAGGCCAGACACACAACTCCTATCACGCCCGCCAGGGCCACGATGCGCGTGTTCATGACAACTCCTTGCACGTTAAGAGAGCAGTGCCGAAAAGGGTAGCACAGCAGACCGGAATCGCGACGCGGACCCTGAAGGGTCCCGCGCAACGCGATTTCTGGGATAATGCTAACGATCCACGCGAAAGGAGTACCGGACATGAGAAGGCGGGTCCCGGTGTTGGCAGCCACCCTGGCTGGAATCGCTATCGGTTTGCTCGTGCCGCCGCAGGCGGCGGCCCAGACGTCAGCGGTCGCCAAGCCGAGCGGTCCTGCGGCGAAGGGGTTCACGCCGCCGCGGACGGCATGGGGTGACCCTGACCTGCAGGGCATCTTCACCAATAAAGACGAAAGCGGGATTCCCTTCGAGCGCCCCAACGAGTTCACCGGCAAACAGATTGCCGACGTGGCCGACGAGGAGCTGGCGGAGCTGATACGCGAACGGAGCCGACAGACGGCCGAGCGCGCCGCAGGTATCGGTGGCGCGCAGACAGGAGCTGGCCCGACTCACTGGTATGAGAATTACGACGCCAGAAACAGTCGACCTTGGCTCATCGTGGATCCTGTCGACGGACGAATTCCTCCGACAACGGCCGAGGCCCAGAGTCGGCCGCAGGTGACGGCGGGCAGCAGTTTCGGCAGCGGCCCCTGGAACGGACCCGAGGATTTCAGCCTCTACGATTGTTGCGTCACTCGCGGGCTTCCAGGTTCGATGATGCCGGCCATTTATGGCAACGCGTATCAGATCATCCAGAGTCCTGGCTTCGTGGCGATTCGCTACGAGATGATTCACGAAACGCGCATCATTCCACTTGACGGCCGTCAGCGCCTTGGGCCGACGCTATCGAGCGACATGGGCGATGCGCGTGGACGTTGGGAAGGCAACACGCTGGTCATCGAGACGTCCAATTTTAATCGCCGAACCGCTTACCGCGGTGGCAACCCACAGGCGCTGAAGCTGATTGAGCGGTTCACGCCGATTGGTCCCGACAAAATGGAATGGGCCGTCACGGTGAACGATCCGACGACGTGGACCAAGACGTGGACGTTTGCGATGAACCTTACGAAGGATGAAAGTCAGGCGCCCTTCGAATATGCCTGTCACGAAGGCAATCGAGGTCTGCCGAACATTCTGAGTGCCTCACGGGCGGAGGATAAATAAGGTCAAAGGTCAAAGGTCAAAGGTGACCTTTGATTAGCGTCGCTTCATCATAGCCACGACGCGGCCGAGTTGGCGACGATCGGTTGACGCGGAAAGGGGACGAGCCTCCTGACGGCGCTGACGGCGGCGGCGTTCGGGTCGGAATTCGATGAGCGCCCAGCCGGCTTTGGCAAGCTGACGTTCGAGCCGGGCATGCTGGGTGGAAAGGGCGGTGCGATCGACGTAGCCCTCCGTTTCAGTTTCACCGGTTGGCCAGATCACCGTGAGTTCCCAGACTTTATCCGGCCTGCGCCAGCGCTGGACCACGATCTGCTGGCGGCCCCGTCTGTAAACCCACTCGTATTCCACTACAAGCGCCATATCGGTTCTTCGCCCGGTCTTCGTTATCTTGGGCACAATAGGGAGTGCAACCGGGTCGTCCGAGGCCAAAGAGTAGCACCTCTGACATCAACTTTTCCCCGTCATTGGATAGCCGGTTCATGAAAGTGTGACAACCTCGCGGCCGTCCGAAAAGTTGCGTGCGGGGTCGAACGGACCGGAGGTGCAGTGCCGATATATCGGTATGGTCGTGTGACGGGTATCTCGGGAGCGGGTGTGCCGGCACGGTGTCCGTGATGCCTCTTCAATATCAAATTGACACAAGCCAATCGCTGATTTATCTCACAGCCACCGATCCCCTCACGTTTACCGACTGGCAGGCAACCCTCGATGCTGTTCTCGCTGATCCGTGTTTCACGCCCGGGTTTGCATTCCTCAGCGATCGCCGACAGATTTTCAATGACAAGTCGATGGAAGACCTGCCCAAGATGGCCGGCTACCTGCGTTTGCATGCGCGCCAGCTCGGACCGTGCCGGTGGGCCGTCGTAGTCCCAGTTGATGCCAAAGAGGCACACGGTTGGGCGGTCGTCGCCACCGAGTTGGTCGATGGTTCAACCGAGATTGAGCCGGCGGTCTTTACGGATGTCGATGTGGCGGTCGCGTGGGCGACAAAGAGAGGACAGAAGACGTCTTCTGTTCCCTATCTCCCCCCCACCGAGTAGTTGTGCGCGATGAGGCTGGCGTAGCCTGCGTTCAAGCCCACCATCAACACGACGGCCGCCACCGGATGACGCTTCCTGAGTCGTTCGGTCAGGTAAATAATGGCTGCCGTGGTTCCTGCTTTCATCGCGATCAACGCAGGTGTCGAGTCGGCCAGCGGCGCCACGATGGGATTGGCCTCGTGCGCTCCACGGTCGAGTGCGCGAGCTGTACTCGCCAGGTCGAGCGCCTGCAGGGAGGCGAACGATAGGTACAGCGGAAACAACGCGGCCGGCCGACGGCCTGAGTGGACCGGGGAAGCGACGAGGTCCTCCGGCAGAAGAAGCAAATCGACCGGCGGAAGCATGAAATTCGAATTGACCGCGCTGATGGCGTTGATGCTGAGGGAACGTGAAGCCAGCGGAAGTGGCACGCTACCGTTTTGGGCGAGCGCTGGATGAGCGCCGAACATCATCAGCAGCACTGCCACAGATGCGCAGGATCCAAACCACCGCCGGAAACCTGGTGACACGGTCACGTCAGCATTCGTACCCACGTGGTCGCCCACCAGCAATGGCCCGAACGGGGTCACGAATGGGCTAGGCCATTGGGTTAGCCATCAGCCATCGGCTGACGGCTTCGGATTAGAATCGCAGGATACATCTCGCGGGTGCGAAAGGCGGGACCAATGATGACCATGCGAATGCTCGGTTTGGTAGGCGTCCTCGCGGCGATTGCTTCAATCGACACCCTTGGGACGATTCGAGCGGCTGGTCAGGCGACGGTGACCCCACCGCTGCTCGTCGTGACCGCGTTCGGCGGTGACGAGCGCCAGTACAAGGTCCCGCGGACGTCCTGGGGCGATCCCGACCTCCAGGGCGTCTGGTCGAGCGACGACATGAGCAACGTCCCCATGTCGAGGCCGCAACAATTTGGCGAGCGTTTGTACCTCGACGACAAGGAATACGCCGACCGTGTCTCGCAGGTGCAGCGCGGCGTCGAGCGATCGGAAAACGATGCTGACAGTACGTTTCGTTTTGATTTTGCGAGGAGAGCTTTCCGACAATCGTCGCTCATTGTCGATCCCCGGGATGGGCGCATGCCGTCGGTGACGCCCCGTGCGCAGATGCGACAGATGCCACGCGGCACGTTTGGTGATGGCCCACTCGACTGGACGACAGACTTTTCGTTGTACGAGCGATGCATCACTCGCGGGATTGCGGGTTCCGTTCTGCGCGTGATCTACGGCAACGGAAACCGCATCGTCCAGGGGCCGGGCGTCGTCGCGATGACCTACGAGATGGTTCACGATACACGCCTGTTCTACACCGACGGCCGGCAGCACGTCGGAGACGAGATCAGACAGTATCTTGGAAACTCACGGGCCCGGTGGGAGGGGGATGAACTGGTCGTGGATACGACCAACCTCACCGATCAAACGGCCGTGGGTGTCAACGGCAACGGCGTTCGACACAGCGCACAGATGAAGATCACTGAGCGCTTCAAGCGCGTGGCCGACGACATCCTTCAATATCAGATCACGTTCGACGATTCGGTGACCTACGAGCGGCCGTTTACGATCTCAATGCCCTTGACGCCGCTCGACGGAGGTCGGCTCCTCCCCTACGACTGCCACGAAGGCAACATGGCCATCGTGCAGTCGCTTGGCGCGGAACGCGCCGAGGACAAAGCACTTGCCGAAGATCTCGCCCGGGGCATCGTCCGTCCGCGTCGCGCCGTGCAAGATGGGGCGGGGGTCGGAGCTGCGTTGCCACCCGGCCGTGGCCGGGCAGGACAATAGAGGAAGGATCCCTATCTTTTTGCGCTGTCGAAAGTCTGCATCCATTCCTGGGATCGCTTCTGTGCTTCCTCGGCCTGGGCAGGAGTGATTTGCTTGGCGAGCTGATCGCGAACGGTCACGTATCGGTTCTGGCTGGTGCCCGACGAGCGCACGGATGCGAGATTCAACCACTTGTACGCCTCAACCGGATCTTGTGGCACACCGTGACCGCTGCGATAGGTCAACCCAAGATTGAATTGCGCGAGCGCGTTCCCTTGTTCGGCTGCCCGACGATACCAGCGGACCGCTTCGGAATAGTCCCGTGCGACGCCCGTTCCTGTGTAGTACGCCGATCCCAGATTGGCCTGTGCGTCTGAATCGGCCTGCTCGGCGGCCATGCGAAACCACTTCACGGCTTCGGCGTGGTCTTGCGGCACACCCGCGCCTTCTCTGGACGCGACCCCAAGGTTGTATTGCGCGGCGGCGTGACCCTGCAGTGCAGCCCTGCGATACCACTTGATGGCTTCCGCGCTGTTCTGAGGCACACCATAGCCGCCGTCATACATCAAGCCGAGGTTGTATTGTGCAATGGCGTCACCGGTATCGGCGCCTTTTCGAAACCAGCTGACGGCGGTCGCGTAGTCCTGTGTAACCCCGTTACCGTTGCGGTGGAGCACTCCAAGTGCATTTTGTGCGGACGGGTGCCTCTGGATTGCCGCGACGTTGAGCCACTGCACGGCCTGAGCGGGATCGGGCGGAACGCCCTTGCCGAAGAGATACCTCAACGCGAGGTGATACTGGCCATCGGCGTATCCCTGCTCGGCAGCCCTCCGGTACCAACGCATGGCTTCCGCATCGCTTCGAGGGACCCCATCGCCGGTGGCGTAGCGCGTACCGAGCAGGATCTGCGCGCGCGGGTTGCCCGCGTCGGCCAGCTGACGCTCCAAATTCAGGTCTGTCTCGAATTCTGACGTGGCGTTCGGGGCGGTTGGTGATTCACGGGGAGCTTCATCCCGCGGGTTCTTTTGGGGTTCGCGCGCCGAGACGAATGCGGGCGCGATGCTCATGGCTACCGAAAGCGCGACAAACATTGCAAAAGCCCAGCGCGCAATGTTCGGTATGTTCGGGATGCGGACAAGACTCGGGATGTTCAAAGCCACAGTCATCGGACTGGTCCTCCGCGCGTAGCGCTCTGCAGTGTCGTGAATCAGATGGGCCGATCGACCAAGCCAAAAGTTGGCCAGACCGTCCTGTCTTATCGGTACTTACAGAGCGAAAGTTTCCCCAGATCTTCCAGATGCATGCATCGAGCGCGCCAGTGAACGGACAAAGAGACGAACCATCCCTGACCGTTGGTGTGACGGAAACTCGACGATGGATTGGGGTGGGTGACGGGTTTCGAACCCGCGACTTCCGGAGCCACAGTCCGGCGCTCTACCCCTGAGCTACACCCACCACGACGGGGGAGCAGAGAACTCTCAAGTGTAGCATGTCAAAACGCGCAACAGCGCGCGACCGTGCCTGAGTGTCCGCGCGGGGCGCAGTGACTTGCCAACTGATCACGGGACGCGGATAAACGCGGATTCGCACGGATTCGAGATGGCGTCGGCTGAGACTGGCGCAGGGAGGGCGACCGGCCGCGCCGCAGGCGCGCGTGGAAGGGGAACGGTTCGAAAATAGGAACGCCATTTGAGAAACGGTCCGGCGTTCCTATTTTCGAACCGTTCCCCTTCCACGCGCCCCGGCTTCGCCGGGCTGCCGGTCGCTCCATCCGCGTCGATCCGCGATCATCCGCGTCCCGTAAAAAAGCCCGCCAATCTACCAGCCGGCCCCTCGGCCAGCAGACGTCAGCCGGATGCGACCGGTGGGATCGACGAATCGCACGATCATGTCGCGAACGCGGTGCTGATAGTCGTACGGGCCCAGGCCGATGCCGCGCACGTTCGTCCACCGTTCGCTCGGATAGTCCCAGCGCGGATCGTAATCGGGGTTCGGCGAAGCTAGAAATTCGACGTGACCGGTTTCACCGTGCAGGTTGACCTTGAGCTCGCGAAGCGACTTTTTCTTGTTGCGGTCGGACGTCACCGTGATCGGTTGCGCAAGCTTGAACCACAACACCCAGTTGCCGGCTCTGATTTCTTTCACATCACTCCACGGAACAGTTGCCTCTGCCATGACCTCCGGGCTCGGGCAGCCGCCAACCGCCTCATAGAAACCCGTCGCGCTGGGCGGTGGAAATTGGGCAACGCCCAGGTGTCGCTTGATTGGACCCGTGAATTGTCCCATCCGATAAATTCGCAACGCATCGCGACCAAACGCCATCAGAAAGTAGCTCTTCGCGTCAACGTCATACAGCGTTGCCGTCCAGACGACGACGCCACCGTGATCGATGACGGTGCGCCAGGCTTCTTCGGCTGCCCGCTGGCGACCAAGGATCAAATATTGACGCGCCAGAATGCTGTGAGCCATCAAATTGCGTGGGTCTTGCGCACGCGCTCGTTCAGCAAGCTCCCAGACGTCGTGATTGAGATCGTCCAGCGTCGCAAGATGGCTGTTGATAATGAATGCATCCCAGAAATCTGAACGCGGCGTAAGGAGATTGACGGCCTGCGCGACGGTCGTCAGCTCGTAGCTCCCGGGATTGATGACGCGTCGATCGCAGGTCGGCGCATGAGCCGATGACAATACCTGCGCCGTCAATGGTTGTGCGAGGAGCAGGAGCGCCGCGAACAATGACGAAGAGGTCCGGAGTCGACGGATCATGGTGGACATGCAGGCCAGTGGAGCAACTGCTGTACCGGCGTACCGGCCACGATTTCCTCGGGATTTACTGTCGAACGGTCAACGGTCTGCCACCCGCGGGCGACATGCTCCTTTTCGGGACATCGCCGTAAGCCTTAAGCCCTGAGCCTTAAGCCGTAAGCCTTCGTGATAGCATCCCCCCGCCATGTGGCAGCAGAACTACCAATTTGCGGGCGGCAGCCTTGCGCTGTCGGCGTTCATCTCGGTCGCACCGCTGTTGGTGCTTTTCTATCTGCTGGGCGTGCGGCGCAAGCCGGCGTGGATTGCGGGGCTCGCCGGGCTCGGCACGGCGTGGATCGTCGCCCTCGTGGGTGTGCGCATGCCGGTCACACAGGCAGCCGTTGCGACCGTGTACGGCGCCGCGTTCGGGCTGTTCCCGATCGCGTGGATCATGTTCTCGTCGATTCTGTTGTATCGCATTGCCGTTGATACCGGCAGATTCGAGGTCATCAAGGACTCGCTTGGTGCGCTGACCGACGACCGCCGGCTGCAACTGCTGCTCGTGGCGTTTTCCTTCAGCGCATTCATCGAGGGCGCCGCTGGGTTTGGGACCCCGGTGGCCATCTCGGCGGCGATGCTTTCGGGCCTGGGCTTTCCGCCGTTTCAGGCCGCGGTTTTTTGTCTTCTGGGCAACACCGCTCCCGTCGCGTTTGGCTCGATAGGCATTCCCATCGTGACGTTGACGGGCATCACCGGGCTGCCGATGCCGCTGCTGAGCGCCATGACGGGCCGGATTCTCTCGATCATTGCCGTGATCATTCCTGTGTATCTGCTTGTGCTGTTGGCCGGCGTCCGGAACGCCCTGGCTGTCTGGCCTGCGCTCATCGCCTGCGGACTGGGATTCGGTGTGGTGCAGCTCGTTGTGTCGAATGTCGTCGGGCCTGAACTGGCAGACATTCTGGCTGCCATTGCGTCAATCGTCGCCATGGTGGTTCTCTTGAAATTCTGGAAGCCGGCGCAACGCTTTCGTCTCGAAGGCGACGATCCGCGTGCGCCCGGACATAAGAACCACGGTGCCGGGATCACGTTCATGGCCTGGATCCCGTACGTGTGGCTCGTCGTGTTCGTGCTGTTGTGGGGTTACATACCTTTCAAAGCGGTTCTCGATCGCACGACCACGTTGATCCAGGTCCCAGGCTTGCACAACATCGTCCAACGCATCCCGCCCGTCACCGCAGCTCCGGCCCCTTATGCTGCGGTCTATACGTTGAACTGGCTGAGCGCAGCGGGCACTTCCTGTTTTCTGGCAAGCATTGCGGCGGCACTGACGCTGGGAGTGCGCCCCCGAAGGTTTGCGTCAATCTATGTCGCCACGCTGCGACAACTCTCCCTTCCCATCGTCACGATCGCTGCTGTTCTGGCGCTGGCGTACCTGATGAACTACGCGGGAATGACCTCGACGCTTGGCCTGGCCTTTGCCACGACGGGCATCGCGTTTCCATTTTTCAGTTCGACGCTGGGCTGGCTTGGCGTCGTCCTCACGGGAAGCGTCACATCGTCGAATGCGCTGTTTGGCAACCTGCAGGTCATCACGGCAACGAGCCTCGACATGAACCCCGTTCTCACGGCCTCGGCAAATGCGGCAGGGGGCGTCATGGGAAAGATGATCTCTCCCCAGAGCATTGCCGTCGCTGTTGCGGCAACCGGCATGGCGCTATCGGATGAGGGCAAGTTGTTTCGATACACATTGCGCCACAGTCTTTTCCTCATCACCGTCGTCGGCGTCATCGTGCTGCTTTACGCGTATGTGTTCCCGTGGCTCGTCCCGGTCCCGTAAGGTCGATACGTCGTAGGGCGGGCCTTGCTTTATAGGCCCGCCGGGAGCCGGGTCCTAAGAGCAGGACCCGGCCCACGTACTGAAGGCATGATAGCTGACAGCTCGACTGGAGGAGACAGAATGTGGTCGCAGATCTATGACCCGTTAGGCAGCGCGGTAGCTCTCGACCCTGTTCGCGTCGCTGCCAGTAGTGGTCCTGCTCGGAACGCTCGGGTTGCTGAGAATGAGCGCGCACATGGCCGCTCTGCTCGGCCTGGCGACCTCGCTCATCATTGCAGTCTTCGTGTTTGGGATGCCTGGGTCGATGGCGGCGAGCACGGCCGTCTTCGGCGCGGCCTACGGTCTGTTCCCGATCGGCTGGATCGTGCTCAACGTCATTTTCCTGTATCAACTGACGAATGCGCGCGGCCTTTTTACCATCCTTCGCGACAGCATCACCACGATCACACGCGATCGGCGGCTGCAACTGTTGCTCGTCGCGTTTTCGTTCGGCGCGTTCTTCGAAGGCGCGGCCGGCTTCGGAACGCCGGTGGCCGTTACGGCCGCCATCTTGATCGGATTGGGGTTCACGCCGCTTGCCGCCTCCGGACTGTCGCTCATCGCCAACACCGCGCCGGTGGCGTATGGAGCCCTCGGCACCCCGATCATTGCGCTTCAAAGTGTCACCGATCTCGATTTGAGGGAGCTGAGCGCCATGGTCGGGCGACAGCTTCCGTTTTTTTCGGTACTGGTGCCGTTCTGGTTGATCTGGGCGTTCGTGGGTTGGCGCGGGATGCTGGCCATCTGGCCGGCCATCCTGGTCGCCGGCGTCTCCTTCGCGGTGCCGCAGTTTCTGATTTCGAACCTGCACGGGCCGTGGCTGGTCGACGTCGTGGCGGCGGTCACGTCGATGGGATGTCTCGCGCTCTTTCTGAAAGTCTGGCATCCACAGCAGATCTGGGAATCGACCGGGAGAACCGCCAACGCGCCGGGCGCGGGCCTGGCCGTCGCGCCGGCGGGAACCTATTCGACGCGTCAGATCGTGCAGGCCTGGACGCCCTGGATCATCCTGAGCGTGCTCGTGTTTCTGTGGGGGCTCCCACAGATCAAGGCCATCCTCGACGGCATCTCCATCGTTCGTATTCCCGTGCCGGGCCTGCACAACCTTGTGTACCGCGTGCCGCCGGTCGTGCCAGATCCGCGCCCGGAAGCTGCGATCTTTGCGCTCAACTGGCTGTCGGCGACGGGCACCGGCATCTTCGTTGCGGCGATCGTCAGCGGCCTCGTGATGGGCTATTCCCTGATCGATCTCGCCAAACAGTACCTGCGCACGCTCACGCTGGTGCGCTTTTCGCTGCTCACCATCTCGGCGATGATGGCGGTGGGATACTCGACTCGATATTCGGGCCTTGACGCCACGATGGGGCTCGCATTCGCCCAGACAGGTGTGCTCTATCCCATCTTTGGCACGATGCTCGGGTGGCTTGGCGTGGCCCTGACCGGCTCGGATACCTCGTCGAACGTCCTCTTTGGAAGCCTGCAACGGATTACCGTCCGAACAGTTGGGGTTGAGCCCGACGCTGATGGCAGCGGCGAACAGCTCGGGAGGCGTCATGGGCAAGATGATCGATGCGCAGTCGATTGTCGTCGCGACAACCGCTACCGGCTGGCACGGTCACGAAGGGGACATCCTGCGCTACGTGTTTTTCCACAGCATCGCGCTGGCCGTCCTCGTCGGCCTGCTCGTCTTCCTGCAGGCGTACGTGTATCCGTTTACGTCGATGGTCGTGAGATAGGTGGGGTTAACGACGGCTTACCACAGAGGTCACGGAGGACACAGAGGACCGCTGCACGTCAACAAGAGATAAAGAGGTCAGGAGAGTCTATTTTTGAAAATAGCTCCTGGCCTTCTATCCTTCTGTTGAAGGACGGAATAACTCTTGAGCTTCTGTTCTCCTGTTCCTACGGGCTCGACCGTTTCACGGATGTGAACGCAAACACCAAGGCGCCGATGCCGCTGACGATGAACGCGGCCTCGAGCGGGAGGTGGGGGGCGCGCTGCCACAGAAGCCCGCCCATCACGCCGGCCGGGACCACCAGAAAATTTCGGATTGCGTAGTACGCGCCCACCGTCCGCGCACGTTGATGATCGGGTGCGAGATCCACGATCAATGACTTTCGCGCCGGTTCCCCAATTTCCTTCAGTCCTCCCACGACGAAGGCAGCGACGAGCGCGGGGTAGCTGGAAGCCAACCGCACCGCAAGCGGGAATGCGGCAAAGAAGATGAAGGTGAGCATGACCACCGGCGTGCGCCCCGATACATCGGCAATGCGCCCCCCGGGCAGGTAGAAGGCGATCGCCACGGCCTGCTGAATGGCGTACAGCACCCCGTACTCAGCCGCCGAAAAGGATCGCACGTCAGTGACGTACAGAATGATGAACGAGGCGGCCATGCCTTCGCCGATACGCACCAGGCAGTCTGCGGTCAGGAGTCGCGTCAGGCTCGGCGGCATGCCCGAAAGCACGTCACGCAGGCGGCCAGGTGACACCTGAGACTTTGCAGGGGCATCCTCCCGATACCCGTAGTACTGAACCATCCACACGACGAGCGCCAGAACGAGCGTCACGAGAAGGGCGACCCGGATGCCTGCAATCATCCCGAACCCGGCGATCAGCAGTCCACCGAGCGGAGCCCCAACGACGCGAGGGAGGCGTATCAGCACCGACTGCACGCTGAAAGCCACGGCGCGACGGTCGCGGGGAAGTGAATCTCCGATGACCGCAAAGGTCGTCGGAAAGGCGCCTGCTTTCCACGCCATCACGCCCAACAGTCCGATGAACACAAATGGCCAGCCTGGCGCGAGCGCGTACATCGCGTAACCGGCCATGGCCACTGCGGTGAACGTCAACAGCGCGTGCCGGCGTCCGAAACGATCGGCCAGCCAGCCGCCCGGGTATTGATACAGGCTGTCGAGGAGGTCTTTGGAGGAACCGAAGAGTCCGACGGCGACGCCACCGGCGCCGAGGGCCGTCAGGTACGCGGGGATGTACGCCTGCCAGAGCTCTTCACCGAGCGCGAGGCCGAACAAGCTCGCCGCGAGCACGGCAACGTTACGAGACGCAACTCTCAAGTCTGAAGTCTGAAGTCTGAAGTCTCAAGACTGGCAAGTCACAAGGCTAAAGTCGGAATGTCATCTGCCGTTCTGTTTGAGCCTTCAGACTTGAGCCTTCAGACTTGAGACTTTCAGCCTTTGTCCAGCCCTCGTGCTGAAGTAGCCATCGCTTCCGGTCCAACCCGCCACCGTACCCCACGAGCCGCCCGTCCCCGCCGATGGCGCGGTGGCAGGGCACGACAATCGAGACCGGATTCTGGCCGTTTGCGGCGCCGACCGCTCGTGCGGCTTGAGGTGATCCGACGGCACGAGCCAGCTCTCCGTACGAAGTCGTTCGGCCCGCCGGCACCCGGCGCAACGCATGCCACACGCTCGCCTGAAATGACGTGCCGCCCATATCGACGTCAATTCGATCGATGGCCGTCAGCTGTCCGTCGAAGTACGCGCGCAAGGCGCTCACCACGCCCGCTGGATCGCTCGAGCGCACCAAATCGATCGCGCCGAACCGTCGTTCGAGCCAGCGCACCTCCGCCCGCCAGTGGTCATCGAAGCCCAGCGCGCAGAGCCGCCCGCGGAGCACGGCAATTCTGACGGTGCCGATTGGCGATTCCACATTGGCCGTTTCAAGAATAGTCATGACGTGTGCTATCCCCCTCATGCGCTGCGAGACTTCGAAATCGAATCGCGTGGCCTGTCTTTTTGCGCACCCGTTGCCGAGGACCAGCCACAGTGCCATCGCCGCGTAAGCGCGCCAGGGGCGCCACTTTCGGGCCATGCGCTCGAGTTCCGGCCGCGGACACCGGACCACTGCCATTTCCAGCCGCTTTCCGCAAGCCCGAGATCGCTCGATGGAAACGCGTCGGGTTCTCCAAAGGCGCGCATGGCAATGTACTGAGCAGTCCAGCCACCGAGACCAGGCAGCTTGCAGAGCCGTTCCACGATGTCGTTCAAACCCTGAGACGCGTCCAGTTGCAACGTCCCAGTCGGCCACCTCTCGCGCCAGATGACGAATCGTATTTGCGCGCGCGCGCGGCAGCCCGATGGATTCGAGCTTGGCGTCGACCAAATCGACGGGCCTGGGTGATAAGTGCGTCAGGCCCGGCACGAGCGTTCCTTTGATTGGGCGCCCGAACTTTTCTGCCAGGCGACCGGCCAGCGTGGTTGCGCCCTTCACGCTGACCTGCTGCCCGAGAATGGCGCGGACGGCGAGCTCGAACGGATCCCAGGCGCCGGGAACGCGAATCCCTCGACCGAAGGCTGGACGGAGCAGCGGGTCGCTTGCCAGCTGGTTGCTGATCGTCAGCGGATCGGCGCTCAGGTCGAACACGCGGCGCGCGCGTTCGACAATCGTCAGCAGACCATCGAAGTTTGGTCCTTCGATTCGCATGATTAACGCATGGGCGTGAGGTGCGTGCTGCACGTCGATGCAGCCGGCCCGACCGTCAACCTCAATCGTCCGGCGATAGTGTCCGTCTTTGACGATTTCGACACCCGGCGTCGCCCGCACCTGGAGAAACCCGAGCAGTTGGGCCCAGTCGAGCGGTGGGCGATAGGGGAGTCGGACGAAGAGTTCGTCATGCCGTTTCGTGGTGCGATGCCGGAAGCTCTCGGTAGCTGCTTCCCGCCTGACTGGCGTCTGGTAATGCGATTCGCTCCCGTCCTGGAACGACTGTCGCAACTCGCGTGGCGATCGGCCGAAGGTTGCCCGCATGGCATGATTGAACTGGCGCAGGCTCTGGAAACCCGACGCAAACGCAATTTGTGTGATGGGCAACGTCGTGTCGTCGATGAGCGTACGCGCAAAGTGTACGCGGCGCGCCAGTGCCACCTGAACCGGTGAAGCGCCGAGGTGCGTGGCAAAGAGACGCCTGAGGTGCCGATCGCCAAGCCCCAGTTTGCCTGCCAACGTTCCGACGGACGCTTCATCAAGCCCGTGATCGGCGATGAGCCGGAGGGCGCGGGAAACCACCGCTGACGTACCCGACCAGGCAGGGGTCCCGGGGGCCGCTTCGGGATGGCAGCGACGGCAGGGCCGGAACCCGGCTGCCTCGGCAGCCGCCGCGCAATGAAAAAAGCGCAGGTTCTTCAAGTGGGGAATCCGCGACGGGCAAATAGGCCGGCAATAAATGCCCGTCGTGATGACGCCCGTAAAGAAACGGCCGTCGAATCGTCGGTCGCGGCTGAGCAACGCTTCATAGCAGCGCGTCGCGTCGAGTGTCATGGATCGGTTGTACCTCTAGATCCAGGATCGAACTAGCTATTTTCGGACCTCGGAGTTCGTCCAGTCTCCAAACCCTAACCCTCCTAACCCCTCCTGAAGATCCGGCACCGTCCACCCGTCCAGATCGTACTCGGCCATGCATTGCTCCGCGAATCCCTTGAGTTCGGTGCTGGCGCCGGTTGCGTTCGCAATCATCAGCATCTCGAAGCGGATGCTTTCCTGGTTGCCAAAGTAGTGGCGCTCGTAGAGTTCGTGGCGGCCGCCAAACTCACTGCCAATGGCGTCCCACATCAGCTTCATCAGCTTGACCCGCTCCTCGGCGCTGTACCCGTTGGATCCGCGCACGAACTGGTCGAGATAGGGCCGAAGTTCGGGGACGTTGAAGTCGAGACTGCTCGAGGGCAGATAAATGAGCGCGCTGGCGAGCGTGTTCTCGATGAGCTCCTTGATCCTTGGATATCCGATGCTCGCGGCAATCCGATAGGCGAGTCCGTAGTCGAAGTTGGGCAGGACGTATCCCTCGGTCCAGGGCACGGGGGTGCGCGCCATGGCATCGCTCAGACCCCAAAACACATTGCGCCAGGCCAGCACCTCGCCCACCTGCGCCTGCACCCCACGGAAGTCCTTCGTCCCTGTCGCTTCAACGGATTTCAGCAGCAGGCCGGCCAGGAAATCCATTTTGACGGCAAGTCGCGTGCAGCCCTGCAGCATCGCCCGGTTCAGAAAGCCGGACCTCGGGAAGAAGCTGTTGACCTTTTCGAGATCGCCGTACGCGAAAACGTTCTCCCAAGGCACCAACACTTTGTCGAACACCAGGATTGAATCGTTCTCGTCCATCCGGCTCGAGAGCGGGTAATCGAACGGCGTTCCCATGGTCGCCGCCGTCATCTCGTACGACGGCCGGCAGAACAACTTGACGCCGGGTGCATCGGTGGGAACGATGCACACGAAGGCGAACGGCTTGGTCTTGATCGGCAGCGCACCGTTGTTCGCGATGAAATTGAAGTGCGTCAAGCTCGACGTGGTGGCCACCACTTTCGCGCCGCTGACGATGAGACCCGCGTCGGTGTCTTTCTCAACGTGCATGTACACGTCTTTCACTTCGTCAAGGGGACGATCGCGGTCAACCGGCGGATTCACAATCGCGTGATTGACGAAGGCCACCGTTTCCTGGGCCTGCTTGTACCAGCGTCGGGCGTTCTCTTCGTATGGCGCGTATGCTCCAGGGTTGGCACCCATGGTGGCCAGAAACGCGGCTTTGTAGTCGGGGCTGCGGCCAATCCATCCGTAGGAAATGCGTGCGGTTTCCGCGATGGCGTCGCGCGCGGCCACGAGCTCGTCGACATTCCGCGACGCCTTGTAGAACCAGTGGGTCAATCCACCGTTGCCCGTATCGGTTTCGGTGGTGAGGACGGCCCTTCGGGCGGGATCGTGCAGCGCGTCATAGAAACGCGCGATCATCCGCACCGTATTCCTGAACGCCGGATGTGTCGTGACGTCTTTGACGCGCTCGCCATAAATCCAGATTTCCCGGCCATCCCGCACGCTGTCGAGATACTCCGCTCCAGTCAGAGGTCGGGTGCGCTCGGTCGTCATGCCGCAGAGTTTACCCGTTGTTCCGATGGCTTCTCCGAATCCCGAGTCCCGAATCCCGAGTCCCGAATCCCGAGCCCCGAATCCCGGATCCCGACGGCGGGCCGGACGAGATCGGCGCTGCCGGCGCAGGCCGATCAATAAATCTCAGAAAGAGAAGAAGTTGCGGGCCGTCAGACTTTTGACGGCCCTTATTGGAAGATCGAGCTGCCGACGCGCGAGGAGACCAGCCGCCGCGCGGGAAGCGCGCGGAAGACCTTCAAGCAGCGGTCGCTGAGCGGGCCACCAAACGTGCGGCCTGTGACGAAGACGCCGGCGGCGTGATAGACCACCGCCACCACGCCAAGCGCCGGCCAGAAGTTGACGTCAAAGATGACCGCCGGCATTGAGAGAAACACCGTTGCGAAGACGTCCAGGCCAATCGCCACGAACCGGCTTGCGTGTTTCCCCATGAACCCTCCGTCTGCGGGGGCACGATCGGTCGCGCGCCGGTTGTAAGTCGTGTTTCCTGACGGCTCACCCTGCCATGCGAATTCGTGCTGAACGATCGCGGCATGCGCGCGCAGCAAACCTTCCGCGCGCCGATCGCCTTGCTCGGGATAGAGCCGGCAGAACTCGTCGACGATCACTTCCGGATCGAGACCGACGTGCGTTGCGTAGTTGCGGATGTAGTTGCGCGCGTAGATACGTTCGGGCCAGCGGGAGAAGTCGTTGTCTTCGAGATCGCTCCAGAGTTCGACGCTGACTTTCGTTTCCGATGAGAGTTGCTGCAGCGAGATGCCGCGACGCTCACGCGCCGCGCGAAGGACTAAACCAAAGGTGTCTCTGTCTAACCTCATAGTCAAACGACAAAAGCAATTTTCTTTCCCGCAGAGTATACCGTACGCGCGGTTCGTATCCTATTCGGTTTATGCGACTTCGTCATGACTGTCTAAGACTCGAGTCTGCTCACTGTGTGTCGAGGTGGCACGCCAGCTTACGGAATCGAAATTACGGGCAGACTGTTTCGTTTGTAATACTGCGTGGCAGGGGATTTCGTTTCGATCCGACAAAAAACTGTCGCCTGCGACCATTGGTCGCCAAGAAATGCGACAGGAATGTCATTTCATTCAAAACAGAACGCTTTTACCGATCCAAGAGAATGGAATTTCGGCAAGCGCAGACAATTTTGCACGTGGCCGCGTACGGTGGCCTACGGATCGGCGCGACCGTTACAGCGGCAAGAACGAACTTCTCCTATTTGGCTACGCTGTCCGGGCGAGAGCACTGCTGATCGGCGGGTTTCGGCAAGGATCTGGTACGGACCCAGCAACGTACCGGCTTGAACGGACATGGGAATAAGGCGGATTATAGCGCTCGAGTGCGACGCAGAAACTCGGTGGTCGATCGTGGAGGCCTGAAATGTCTGACTTCAAACCAACGGCGTGGGGCATGGTCGCGGCGTGTAGCCTGGCCGGGGTCGCTGCGGGCCTTCTGGTTCATCGCACAATCGTCGCGGGTTCCCAAGGCAGAAACACCGCTCCTGTCTGGTTTGAAAGCGCGCGCCTCATTGTGGGGGATGGGAGCCCACCTATCGAGAATGCCGCGTTCGTCGTCGAGGGCGACAGTTTTACCTGGGTCGGCAAGCGAGGTGAGCGTGAGCCACCACGTAACGCCGTTCGCGTGGATCTGTCCGGCAAGACGGTGATTCCTGCGTTAATCGACGGTCATAACCATATCGGGCTGGTGAATGAACGGGATGGGAGCAACAGCAAGGCCAACTATACGCGCGACAACCTCATCGATCAGCTGGAGCGATACGCGTACTACGGCGTCTCGGCCGCATTGAGCATGGGCCTCGAGGCCGATCCCGGGCTTGCGTACGAACTACGTGACGCGGTGACTCCGAATGCGGCGCGTTTCCTGACGGTCGGGAAGGGCATTGCCGCCACGCCGATTGGTGGACCGACGGGAGAGCCCCGGCTCGGGATTCCGTACGGCGCGAGAACGGAGCGCGAGGGCCGTCATCATGTCAAGGACCTCGGTGCCGACGGTGTGCATTTCGTCAAAATCTGGGTCGACGACAGGAATGGAAGCGTCCCGAAGCTTCAACCAAGCGTGTATCGGGCCATCATTGCCGAAGCGCACGCCAATGGGATGGAGGTGCTCGCTCATTTGAGTCGAACCTCTGCGCTGGCCGATGCCAAGGACCTGTTTCGGGCCGGCATAGACGGCTTCGTGCATCTCGTTCGCGACCGGGACGTCGATGAGGAGTACCTGTCCCTCGTCAAGGCAAACCCGAGAGTGTGGTCGGGTCCAAACATGCCGGTTCCTCAGACGTCGGAGATCGTCGAAGCCCTGGCGGAGACGTTGCCCGCCAACCAAATCGAGAGGATGCGGGCGGCGATCAAGCAACGAGAGGCCAAGGGAAATCCGTCGGACGAACTCTTCGAACTCCATTGTCGAAATCTGAAAAAGATCCACGGCGCGGGCATGGTGATTGGTCTGGGAACCGACGGCACGGGCGACGGCATTGGCGTCCACGAGCAGCTTGCCGCGTATGCCCAATGTGGAATGACCCCGATGGAGGCCATCGTCGCCGCGACGGGAACCAACGCGAGAATTCTCAAGCTGGATCGAATAGGAACGATGGCGGTCAAGAAGCAGGCAGATTTCGTTGTGCTCGATGCGAACCCTCTCGACGCCATCGGCAACACGCGGCGCATTTCCTCCGTCTACCTCAGGGGGAAGGAAGTCGATCGAAAGGGCCTGAGGACCAAATTCATGGCCGCTGGAAAGACATGACACGATAGAGTGTCCGCTCTCCCGTCAGTGCGTCTCCCCTACGGACATCGATCGCGGGTCTGGGACGTGGGAAACTGCCATTTCGCAGCAGGCAGTTCTCCCTGGCACTTGCTTTGCTCTCAAAAACCGATGAAGCGCGCCCGTGCGCGCTATCAAAGAGGAGAAATCATGAGAGCGACGATATATCGTTTGGCCGGAGAAGCAGGGGCGATTGGCTACATTCTCTTGTGGGCTCTTGGCGTACCCGCATCGCTTCTGTTTGTGATCTTCCTGATGCGCGGATGCACGTAGTGTCGGCGGCAAGCTGGTTGCCGCTTCTTTGTCGGTGCGGTAGAGGGCGCGGTGGCGCTTCTCAGCTCTTCTGCTTGAACGCGTCTTCTACCTGCCGGCGGATGTCCTTGTAGTTCTGTGACAACAACTTTTCCTCGTCCTTGGTCAGGATTCTGAACGGCACGCGCACGACAGATTTCTGAAACTTCACGTTGAGCCAGTGCTGGCCGTACGTGATCCCGCCGGGTATTTGAAAGTAAAGCCGACCGACACACCCCCGCGTGTAGCTGAGTTCCACCTGGTCGTACGAAACGGCCCGAGAGTCCAACTCGGAGAAGAACCCAACCCGGCACGCCTGGCGGGCGCTCGGTGGAAAGTAGTTGATCGACTCGCGTTGGATCTTCGCCCGATCCTCGAGCGCCGCGAGGCTCGCCTTCCGGAACTCAATGACCGACGGCAACGGAATGGTTTTGCCGTCAGGTGTCTCGAGCGACAGCGCATCACGGGTCAGGGTGTTTCCACGTGCGAGGTCGCGCGCGCAGGTATTGAGCCACAAGCTGCGGCCCGCATCGAATACCGGACTACGGCATCCCGGAGGAACTCCGGATCAATGGAGGCGCTCCGATCCGGCCGCCCGCGGCGCTACTGAAAACGTCGGCAAAGTCCCCAGAATTTCGCCCGTTTTGGCCTGCGCCCAGCGACAGCCCAGGGAACGCACCTTGCTCTCCTGCTGTTTTGCTGACTTTTCTCTTGAGAGAGACGGGCCCGGGTTGCCGCCGGTCCCGGCAGTTGCAGAGAACACGCCATGAATCGAGAGTCCGGAACCGGAAAGTACGAACAGCTATTGGTGCGGTGTCGCAGCCTGGAGCCGATTCCGACGGCCGTCGCGCATCCTTGCGAGGCGACGGCACTGAGTGGAGCGGTCGAAGCTGGCGCGAAGGGGTTGATCGTGCCGATTCTCGTCGGCCCGGCCGCCAAGATCAACGAAGTGGCGAAACGGAGCGGCATCGACCTTGGGTCGACCCGTGTCGTGGACGTTCCCCACAGTCATGCCGCGGCGGCCAAAGCCGTGGAGCTCGTCCGCCAGGGGCAGGCCGAGCTGCTCATGAAAGGGAGCCTGCACACCGACGAGCTGCTCGGCGCCGTGGTTGCGCGGGAGACCGGGTTGCGCACCGGACGCCGCATCAGTCATGTGTTCATCATGGATGTCCCCACCTATCACAAGGTGCTGATGGTCACCGATGCGGCCATCACCATTGCCCCGAACCTGGAGGATAAGGTCGACATCTGTCAGAACGCGATCGATCTGGCCATATCCCTTGGTGTCACGACGCCGAAAGTCGCGATCCTGGCAGCGGTGGAGACGGTCACCACCAAAATGCCGGCCACGATTGACGCCGCGGCGCTGTGCAAGATGGCCGAGCGGGGACAGATCAGGGGCGGCCAGCTGGACGGGCCGCTCGCTTTCGACAACGCCATCAGCAAGGAAGCCGCGAAGGTGAAGGGAATCAAGTCGGAGGTTGCGGGCGATCCGGACATCCTCCTTGCGCCTGATCTGGAGGCCGGCAACATTCTGGCCAAGCAGCTCAGTTTCCTGGCCAGGGCCGACAGCGCTGGTCTCGTTCTGGGCGCCCGCGTACCAATTATCCTGACGAGCCGCGCCGACAGCGTGCGGTCGAGGATCGCGAGCTGCGCGGTCGCGATGCTCGCCGCGCATGCACGACGACAGGCACTTCAGCCAGCAACACGTAGGGGCAGTGCAGTACGTGGAGCGGACCTTCGCGGCGTCGTCTGTAGAGCCCGCGCGTCCGCCGTAGCGTGGCGTAGGCCGCGTTAGACCCGCCGTACCCGGAGCCAGTTGGTATGGACGACTACGCAGTAGTACTCAATGCCGGCTCGTCGAGCCTCAAGTTCTGCATCTACCGGAGACCGAAGAAATACGGCTGGCAACTGGAAGCGCGGGGCCAGGTTGAGGGCATCGGGAGCTCGCCACGGCTCGCGGTCAAGGACGGGACGGGTGGAAGCCTTGTCGATCGCGAGCTGGGCGGGGGCGTCCACGACGGGCGCTCTGCGTTCGACGCGCTGGCGGCGTGGTCCCGTTCCACGTACGGCGGGGCGCGCGTGCTCGGCGTCGGCCATCGCGTCGTCCACGGCGGCGCCAAATTTGCCGGTCCGACGATTGTCACGAAAGAAGTGCTGGACGAGCTGCAAACGCTGGTGCCGCTCGCTCCTCTCCATCAGCCGCACAACCTGGCGGCGATTGAAGCGGTCTCCGAGCGGCTGCCTGGTGTCCCGCAGGTGGCCTGCTTCGACACGAGCTTTCACCGCGGCCAGCCGGCCATCGCCTCGGTGATTCCGCTGCCCCGGGACATCTGCAGCTCCGGCGTGCAGCGATATGGCTTTCATGGCCTGTCGTACGAATACATTGCCTCGATGCTGCCGACGGTCGCGCCGGAGATTGCCGACGGCCGCGTGATCGTCGCTCACCTCGGAAGTGGCGCGAGCCTGTGCGCGCTGAAGAACGGCAAGAGCATCGACAACAGCCTCGGGTTCACCGCCCTCGATGGGCTGTGCATGGGCACCAGGCCGGGCGCCGTCGATCCCGGTGTGATCCTGTATTTGTTCCAGACCCTCCGCCTCACCGCCAGGGAAGTGGAGACGATCCTCTACAAGAAATCCGGACTGTTGGGCATTTCCGGCATCAGCAACGACATGCGCAACCTGTTGGAGAGTCGCGAGCCAGCCGCCAGGTTGGCGGTGGACTATTTCGTTTACCGTGCTGCCAAGGAGATCGGAGCGCTCGCCGCCGTGCTCGGTGGAATCGACGGGCTGGTGTTCACCGGCGGGATTGGTGAGAACTCCGGAGAGATCCGGCGCCGGATCTGTGGGGCCTCCGCGTGGCTGGGGATCGAGCTTGACGAGGAGGCGAATGCCCGCAAGACTCCTCGGATTTCAAAGACGGGGAGCGGAGCGTCGGCCTGGGTGATCCCGACCAATGAGGAACTGATGATCGCACGGCACACTGGGCAGTTGCTGGGATTAATTGAAGCCCGCGCGTAGCGGGCAGGGAGTGAAGGCATCTTTCATGGCTACAACGGCATCGCAAGAAAAGAACACTTGAGGCGACGAGTTCGCCCTGGCGCGGATTTCGAACCGGTCTCTGGCAAAAGGAAATCAACGTTCGAGATTTCATTCAACAGAACTACGAGCCGTACAATGGCGACGACTCGTTCCTGGCGCCGGCCACACCCCGCACACAGAAAATCTGGAACTCTCTCACCGCGCTCTTCCCGGAGGAACAACGGAAGGGCGTTCTAGACGTCTCGCAGATTCCGAGCTCCATCACTGCCCATCCGCCTGGGTACATCGACCGCGAGAACGAAATCATCGTGGGTCTTCAGACGGATGCACCGCTGAAGCGCGCGATTATGCCAAACGGCGGGTTCCGGCTGGTGGCCAACGCGCTCAAGACATACGGATACGAACCCGATCCGCACGTCGTGGAGGCATTCACCAAGTATCGCAAGACTCACAACGACGCCGTATTCGACGCCTACACCGCGGACGTCCGACGATGCCGCAGCTCACACGTGCTCACGGGATTGCCCGACGCGTACGGCCGCGGCCGGATCATCGGGGACTACCGCCGCGTTGCGCTCTACGGTGTCAAACGACTGATCGAACGCAAGCAGGAAGAGAAGCGGAATCTCGATGACGTCCTGTCCACGGACGACATCATCCGCGATCGCGAGGAGCTGGCCGAGCAGATTCGAGCGCTCAAAGAGCTCGTCCAGATGGCGGCGAGCTACGGGTTCGACGTCTCGCGTCCTGCGGCCACGGCAAAGGAAGCGGTGCAGTGGCTGTATTTCGGATACCTGGCCGGGGTGAAGGAGCAAAACGGCGCGGCCATGTCACTGGGTCGCACGTCCACGTTCCTCGACATTTACTTCGAACGGGATCTCGCCTCTGGCGCGCTGACGGAGGAGCAGGTCCAGGAGATTATCGACGACTTCGTCATCAAGCTGCGGATTATCCGGTTTCTGCGCACCCCGGAGTACGACGAGCTCTTTGCCGGCGATCCGACCTGGGTCACTGAGTCCATCGCCGGGATGGGCGATGACGGCCGCTCGCTCGCGACAAAGACGAGCTTTCGTATCCTGCAGACGCTTTACAACCTCGGTCCGGCACCGGAACCGAATCTGACCATCTGGTACTCCCCGCGCCTGCCAGATGGGTTTCGGCGCTTTGCCGCCAAGGTTGCGATCGATACCAGTTCTATCCAGTTCGAAAGCGACGAGATCATGCGCCGCGCCTGGGGAGACGACGGAGCCATTGCCTGCTGTGTCTCGCCCATGTTGATGGGCAAGCAGATGCAGTTCTTCGGCGCCCGCGCCAACATGGCCAAGTGTCTCCTTTACGCGATCAACGGAGGCCGGGACGAGATCAACGGCGAACAGGTCGGACCCGCGTTCGAGCCGGCCAAAGGCGACTACCTCGATTTCGACGACGTGCTCGGCAAGTTCGAGAAGATGATGGACTGGCTCGCCGGCGTCTACGTGAACGCGATGAACATCATTCATTACATGCACGACAAGTATGCCTACGAACGCGTCGAGATGGCGCTGCACGACTACGCACCGCTCAGAACCATGGCGTTCGGCATGGCTGGCCTGTCCGTCATCGCCGACAGCCTCTCGGCGATCAAATACGCGAAGGTGCGTGTCGTTCGTGACGCAACCGGTCTGGTGACGGATTATCAGACCGAGGGGACGTTCCCGCTGTTCGGCAACAATGACAACCGTGTCGATCAGCTCGCGGTCTGGGCGGTCAGCACGTTCATGAGCAAGCTCAGGAAATTCCCCACGTATCGCAACGCTCTCCACACGCAGTCGATTCTGACGATTACCTCGAATGTCGTGTACGGCAAAGCGACCGGCAACACGCCTGACGGGCGACGGCGCGGTGAGCCGTTTGCGCCGGGGGCGAATCCCATGCACGGCCGCGACAGCCACGGCATTCACGCCTCGGCTGCGTCGGTGGCGAAGATTCCGTATCGCGATGCCGCTGATGGAATTTCTCTCACCGTGTCGCTGGTGCCGACAGGTTTGGGACGCGTGGCCGAAGACCGTATCACCAATCTCACCGGCATACTCGATGCGTTCTTCGGCACGAGCGGGTATCACATGAACGTGAACGTACTCAACCGCGACACGCTCATCGATGCCATGGATCACCCGGAAAACTACCCGAACCTGACGATTCGCGTCTCGGGGTATGCGGTGAATTTCGTGCGGCTCTCGCGCGAGCAGCAGATGGACGTAATCAATCGAACCTTCCACGGCGGCGATCGTCATGTCTGAGAGTCAGACACGCGCGGAGGCTCGGTTAGAAGCGAAAAGCCCCTACGAGCTTCGTGTCAACCTGGGCAAGGACGTACCCGAAGAAGACGTTCGGACCGCGCTCGCGACCGGCGACATGGGATTTCTGCATTCATTCACGACTGGCTCCACCGTCGATGGCCCTGGCGTACGAGTCGTTGCCTGGACGTCGGGTTGTATGTGGCGGTGCCTCTACTGTCACAACCCGGACACCTGGACGATGACCAATGGAGTCCCCGTCACGATTGCGAAGGCGACCGACGAGCTGCGCAAGTACCGTCAGGGGCTCAAGGTGATGTCTGGCGGCTTCACCCTGAGCGGGGGAGAGCCGCTGATGCAACATCGGTTCGCCGTCAAGCTTTTCACCGCTGCGCGGGCCATGGGCATCCACACGGCGCTCGACACCAACGGCTACCTCGGTGAACGCCTGACCGACGCCGAGCTCGACACGATCGATCTCGTGCTGCTCGACATCAAGGGTTGGGATCCGGATCGCCACCGGCACCTCACCGGCGTCGATATCGCTCCGACTCTGGACTTTGCACGGCGACTTGCCGCGCGCAAGCGGCCCATCTGGCTTCGCTATGTGCTTGCGTCGGGCTTGTCGGACGACCCCGAGGAGATCGCCAAGATTGCAAGCTTTGCCGCAAGCCTCGGCAATGTGGAGCGCGCCGACGTTCTGCCGTTTCATCAAATGGGCCGCTACAAGTGGAAGGAACTTGGCATCGAGTACAAGCTTGAGACCCTTGAGCCGCCATCAGCCGTCGTGATCGAGCGGACGATTGCGACGTTCCGAAGCGCAGGACTGAAGGCGTATTGAGGGTCCCGCCGGACCGATGCTGTCGAAGCTGCTCATCGCCTGGTCTCTTATGGCCCTGTGCGTGGCCATCCACGCCGGCGGCGTGACATCGGCCTTACGCAGGCTGAGCCGCCAGCCACAGTCGTTAGAGCCATTCTGGCAAGGGACGTGGCGTCTCATCGGCATGGCAGGATGGGTCGTCCTCCTGCATCTTCTTGAAGTGTCCGTTTGGGCGTTCCTCTACTTCTGGAGGGGTGCCATCACCGACCTGAATGCGGCCTTTTATTTCAGCGCCGTGACGTACACGACCACCGGCTATGGAGATGTCGTGTTGCCCGAGGAGTGGTGGCTGGTCGGCGGTGTCGAGGCGCTGACGGGCATTCTGATGTGCGGCTGGTCCACGGGCTTCTTTTTTGCTGTCGTGAGCCGGATGTATCGAGCGGAAACCGGGAAGGCCAGCCCGAACGCGACGCGCGGGTAAGTATGACCGGGTTGCAGGGGCTGATTGCCGCGGTCTCAGCCATCGTGCTGTTTCTCTACGGGCTGCACGGGTTCAGTCGCGAGCTGCAAACGGTCGGCGGGGCCGCACTGCAGTCGTGGCTGGCGCGTGTGACGGCAAGCCGCTGGCGCGGCTTCGCCGTCGGAGCGCTTGCCACCGCCGTCCTGCAGTCGAGCAGCGCGGTGACCGCGCTGACAACGGCGCTCGTGGATGCGTCCGTCATCTCCTTCCGCGCCAGCCTTGGCGTTCTGCTTGGGTCGAACGTCGGCACGACCGCGACCGCCTGGCTCGTGTCGTTCAAGCTCACCGGAATTGGCCCCGTATTCATTGTTCTTGGGGCGCTGGTGTCAGCCTTGCCACTCCGAGTGCGGGTGGTGGGGAAGGCCGTTTTCTACTTTGGACTGATCTTTTTCGCGCTCGATCTCATCTCGGGGGAGCTCGGGTTCCTGCAAGATCAGCCGGTCTTCAAGCAGTGGCTCACGCTTGCGGAGACGCCCTGGCTGGGCGTCGTCTCGGGTCTCGTCTTCACGGCGCTCATCCAGTCAAGCAGTGTTACCACCGGCGTGGCAATCCTGCTGGTTCAGCAGGGAGTGCTGCCTCCGCAGGCGGCAATCCCGATCGTGATTGGTGCCAACGCGGGTTCGACGTCGACGGCGCTCATCGCGAGCGTCGGCATGAAGCCTGCCGCCCGGGCGACCGCAATTGCAAACAGTCTGTTCAACGTGGTCGGCGTCCTCATCTATTTCCCGTTCCTGGACTGGTTCGCGCGCGCAGTCGTGGCTTTTGCCGCAGACCCTGGCATCGCCGTCGCATGGGCGCACGTCATCTTCAATCTGACGATTGCAGCGGTGTTTCTCGTGACGCTGGATTGGGTCGAG
>CAWBPA010000002.1:0-79757 GCA_963790545.1 Vicinamibacterales bacterium | reverse complement strand
ATGAGGAATTCGACGGTCTCAGGCGCCCGCATCGGAATATCAAGACCGCCGGTTTCCAGTCTCACCACGATTGTCGCGTACTGCTCGGTCCAGCGAACACGGCTTCCGTCTGGCTGAGGTTCCCAATCGTAGACACCGTACATCACAGTCTGTCTGGTGGGGGGGTCGGTTCGGAACGGCACCGACGCAAATGCGATCAGCGTTGTTGCGGCCAATACAAGGCCTCGCCTGCGCCATCCGGTCTCACCCGGTGACCGTATCGACTGTGCACCGTCAGCCCACGCGACAATCAAGCCGAGCACCATCCAGAACGGATACGCAACCTCCCGGACGAGCAACGGATGGCCGGTGACCCACGTCGCAAGGAACGCTCCGGCTCCGGTCACTGCACCCAGCAGGTGGCTCCGCCCGCTCAGTGAGACTCGTGCGGTCGACCACACCGTGTAAAGAAAGTACAGAAAAGCGACGAGTCCGAGGATCCCAAGCTCAGCGGCCGTCTGGAGGAAGTAATTGTGCGCGTTTTCGAGACTGTAGCTCCAACCGAGCTGTGGGCCCATGAACCTGCGCGACAGCGAATGAAACATTCCCACACCGACGCCAAAAACCGGCGCCGACGCCAACATGCGGAGTCCGGTTTCGAGGAATTGGCGACGTATGGTGAATCCTTCGGTGGTGACCATCCGCCTCGTCTCTGCCAGCAAGACCAATCCAACGACGAGAACGATGCCAGTGACGACCAGTGCCAGACGGGGTGTCAGCGGACGTCCAAGTGCTCTCAAGGTCCAGCTCAAAAGCAACAGTGCAATCGCGCCGAGACCTGCCGCCACCGCCGCCAGAGATGCGGTCAGCCACATACCAATTGCCAGGACGACCGTCGCGATGATCCAGATGGCCCGTGTCGCCCTTCCGTTCATGGCTGCCAGTCCAAGGGCCAGACAAGCCGTCATCGCGAAATACGATCCCGCAGAATTGACATCGTAGATGTGCGCGACAAATCTTCCTGGAGACAAGCAGCCGAGCTCGGACCGACTTCCAAACCGATGCCCCACGCCAGCAGAATGCTGAGCAGGCTGGCTACCACCGCAGCACCAACAATAGTGGCGGCAAGAATTCGCGCGCGGTTCTGCCTGCCCGCGACAGAGCGAGGCGCAGGCACCAACGAGCGCCAACCCCAGGAGCAGCGCGACACCTTCCCCGACGCCAGCGGTGCGCCGTCCTACGAAAAACAAATCACGGGACACAATTCGCCATACCGTTTCGAGGAGACCACCCGTGTTGATCCCGATGATTTGTGCCACGCACGAAGCCACGACGATGATCGCCAGTATCAGGCCCGCGAATGACACGGCGTCGAATTCGCGGCGACGGCCTCCCATTCGAGTGGCGAGCACCCAACTCGACACGAACGCGAAGATCGTGGCATCCGTCCAGCGCACGTGCTGAACACTCGACACGAGTGACGCGAGCGCACCGAAAGGCACGAGCGCCGCCATCATCACCAACCCTGCAAACGGCTTGATCAGGGTCACGACCACGATCAGCACGAGCTCGACCTTGAGCGCGATGGGGACATCACGAGGAATGAACAGTGCCTGGAGGCAGAGAACCGTCAGTGCGGCCAGACCTAACGTGACGGCCTCGTGCAAGATGCTGCCGCCGGCAACATGCCTCGAGTCCGCGGGCGCCGCGTCTTGCACCGGAGATCTCACAACCGGCTGCCGATGACGGCGTAGTCTCGATTGGAGAAGAGGAGGCGGTTCAGATTGTCGACGTTGGCGTTGAGGGCGTCAGCAAGCCGCTGCAATTCAGGGGTGCCGGCGATCTCCGGCGGCACACCCTTCAGCTTCGATACCTCGGGATAGGGTGAGCTGTAACGAATGTCGACGCTGCCATACCCGGTTGCCGTCAGGAGATACCTCAACGTATCAGGATGGAGCGGCTGCACGTGAGTGATGTCGCGCAGGTAGGCGTCGAAAAACGCCGACCAGCAGGCGGGGTTGATCGTTTCCAGCACGATTGGCGCGCCTGGCCTCAGCTTGTGATACGCCATTTCCAAAAACCGCAACAAGTAGTCGGGCGTCAGGTGCTCCACGACCTGTGACGCGAAAAGCCCCCCCAGCGATTGGTCTTCAACGTTGCTCAAGTATGTAAGAGCGTCACCTGCCGAAACGTCCAGTCCGGCAGCGCGGCACTGTTCAACCATTTCGTGATTGATGTCAACGCCGGTGCCACGCACACCCGCCTCGCGCAGAAGCTCGAGGAATTCTCCACGGCCGCAGCCGACGTCCAACACGTGTGTCGCGTTCTTGAAGTAAGGTACGTATGACGCCATCCGCTCCCGGATTTCTTCCCGGGACCCGCGATACCGGTCTTCGAACCCCACATAGCGGAATGCCTCGAGGGCTCGGCTCGAGCTCTTCGATGCGCTGGTCGCTGCTGCAGGGGGCGAGACTGACGAAGGATCACCGGGCATCGACGCTGATCCCGCGTGTTCCCGATCGAGCTCGCGCTTGAGTGACAAGGCGAGCTGCTGAACGCTCCCGAGCGTCTCCCATCGTTTCAACAGCTCACTTCCGACCGCGCTCAACCCATCGGCCAACCCGGTCGTGCGCTCCTCGAGCGAGTACCGTAGGTCCCCGGCAACCGCGCGGTCTTTCGTATCCACGTACCAGGTGATGGTTTGAAGGTAGACGATGAGCCGTGATTGAACACTGACAACAGCGGAAACCAGATTGCGCAGCCAGGCCGACTGATCTTCGATTGCGCGGGTCGTTTCACGGTGAAGAGCCACGTTGCGATTGATGTGATCGACCAGTGCGCCATTGAACTCCTGCTGCCGCTGCAGACTCGGTCCGACGATGCGCCAGATGAAGCCGGTGAGACGTGTGCGCCAGCCGCCGCTGCCGTTCGAGGTCTGTGGCGGAAGAATGCTCCATAAATGATTGAGCGGCGTGATCTGATGTTCGTCGAACGGAGTGGGAGAGGATGGCGGCTCCGGCGTGAGCGGCTCCAGAGCGCGGTCGAGCGCGGTGAGGGCCTCGTTATAGCGACGATCCGCGTCTTTCAGGTCTTGTTGCAGCCGCTGGAGATCATCGGTCGATATCGTGCGCACAGGGAGGGTCTAGGGTTCTAAGGTTCTACGGTTCTAAAGTTCTATCGTTCTACGTTTCTAAAGTCCCCTGGTTTCTGGAACCCTAGAACCCTGGAACCGTAGAACCCTATTGATGTCCTACGACCCCGGCAACAGGACTGCTGGCGCTTGCGTACATCCGGCGCGCCATCCGGCCCGCCCGGTATGCCAGCCGTCCTGCCTGCACCGCCAGATTCATCGCCTCGGCCATCTGAACCGGGTTGGTCGCTTCGGCGATTGCCGTGTTCATCAGGACCGCGTCAGCGCCCAGTTCCATGGCAATGGTCGCGTCGGAGGCTGTACCGACACCGGCGTCGAGGATCAGCGGCACGCGCGTGAACTCGCGAATGATTCGGATGTTGTTGAGGTTCTGAATCCCGAGTCCCGATCCAATCGGCGCGCCGAGCGGCATGACTGCGGCTGCCCCGGCGTCTTCCAGCTTGCGACAGGTGACCGGGTCGTCGCTCGTGTACGGCAACACGACGAATCCTTCCTTGACGAGGGTTCGAGTGGCGTCGACGAGCGCCGTGTTGTCGGGAAAGAGCGTGCGCTCATCGCCAATGACTTCGAGCTTCACCCAGTTGGACAGTCCGGCTTCACGACCCAGGCGCGCGGTCCGCACGGCATCATCGGCGTTGTAGCACCCTGCCGTGTTGGGAAGGATGAACATCTTGTTGGTGTCGATGTAGTCGAGGAGTGATTCCTTGCTCCGATCCAGGATATTCACACGCCGCACGGCGACGGTCACCATGTCGGCCCCGGAGGCATCGTGCGCCTGCTTCATGACCACAAAAGACGAATACTTGCCCGTGCCCACGATGAGACGGGAACGGAAGGTACGGTCGGCAATGATGAAATGATCAGGCATTGCTAATATCTGTGAGCCTTCAGCCTTCAGCCTTCAGCCTTCAGCCTTCAGCCTTTGAGACTTGAGACTTGAGCCTTTCCTACCCACCCCCGACGAAGTTGACGATTTCGATCTGATCCCCTTCGCCAATCAGGGTCGATTCATAGTGCGCCCGCTTGAGCACGACCAGATTGTGCTCGACCGCGACGCGACGGGAGTCAACTTCGAGTTGCGACAAGAGCGCGCTGACGGTGAGCGGACCGGCGACCTCAAACTCATCGCCGTTAAGCGTGATTTTCAACGACCGGCGGACTCCTTGCACCCGGGTGCCTGAGCGTACTAAGCGATCCGGGGCAAGTCAAGCCGCGGATCTAGGACGGATTCACGGGACGCGGATGGAGCGCGGATCGAAACAGGATTCACGGGACGCGGATGGGCGCGGATCTAAACCAGGGTTCACGGGACGCGGATGGGCGCAGATCTAACCCAAGGGTTCACGGGACGCGGATGGGCGCGGATCCAACCCCAGGGTTCACGGGACGCGGATGGGCGCGGATCCAACCCCAGGGTTCACGGGACGCGGATGGGCGCGGATCCAACCCCAGGGTTCACGGGACGCGGATGGGCGCGGATCTAAACCAGGTTTCACGGGACGCGGATGGGCGCGGATCTAACCCAAGGGTTCACGGGACGCGGATGGGTGCGGATCCAACCAGGGTTCACGGGACGCGAATGGGCGCGGATCCAAACCAAGGGTTCACGGGACGCGGATGGGCGCAGATCTAAACCAGGGTTCACGGGACGCGGATGAGCGCGGATCTAACCCAAGGGTTCACGGGACGCGGATCGGCGCGGATCTAACCCAGGGTTCACGGGACGCGGATGGGCGCGGATCCAACCCAAGGGTTCACGGGCCGCGGATGGGCGCGGATCCAAACCAAGGGTTCACGGGCCGCGGATGAGCGCGGATCTAAACCCAGGTATAACGGGACGCGAATGAGCGCGATCTCAAACGGATTAACTGTACAAATTAAGAGATCACCTGACACGCGCGTTCAAAAGCGGCTAGTTGCGCTTCGGTAAACACGCGCCCGTCGTGGGCGACCTTCGCCTCGAGCGGCGCCCCGATTCGTGTCCCGTTCGATCCGTGCGATCGGCTTGATTCGCGTCCCGTGAGCCGAGAGCAATCCGCGTCGATCGGCGTCCCGTTAACCGGAGCGCAATCCGCGTCGATCCGTATCTCGTGAGCCGAGAGCGCAATCCGCGTCGATCGGCATCCCGTCAACCGGAGAGAAATCCGCGTCGATCCGCGTCCTGTGAGCCGAGAGAAAAATCTGTGTCGATCGGGGTCCCGTGAACCGGAGCGAAATCCGCGTCGATCTGCGTCCCCGTGGGCCGAGAGAGCAATCCGCGTCGATCGGCGTCCCGTGAACCGGAGAGAAATCCGTGTCGATCCGCGTCCCGTGAGCCGAGAGAGCAATCCGCGTCGATCCGCGTCCCGTGAGCCGAGAGCAATCCGCGTCGATCGGCGTCCCGTGAACCGGAGAGAAATCCGCGTCGATCTGCGTCCCGTGGGCCGAGAGAGCAATCCGCGCCGATCTGCGTCCCGTGAACCTCCGGGGAGGAATCCCGCCGATCCGCGTCCTGTCGATCTGCGCAACAAGGAGTCGCGGCCAGGGTGCAGCAGACGGATCTTGTAAGCTATAACGCATGAAAGTTGGCGTCCCGAAGGAAACGTTCCCGGGCGAGCGGCGTGTGGCGCTCGTGCCCGCCCTGTTGCCGGCGCTCACCAAAGCTGGCTTCGAGGTACTGATTGAATCGGGTGCCGGAGCGGCGGCAGGCTTCACGGACCCCGCGTACCAGGAGAAGGGCGGGCGACTGGTGAGCCGGGCCGAGCTCTTTGGCGCCGCCGACCTGATCGCACAGGTTCGTGCCGCAGGCGCGGCTGGAGATGCCGCGTCGGCCGACCTCATGATGCTTCGGCCAGAGCAGATTGTGGTCGCCACGGCAGAGCCGCTGGGAGCGCCCGAGCGGTTGCGCGAGTATGCGAATCAGGGGGTTCGTCTCTTTGCGCTCGAGCTCATGCCCAGAATCACGCGTGCCCAAAGCATGGACGTCTTGTCGTCCATGGCGACCATTTCTGGCTATAAAGCGGTGCTCATTGCGGCCGCTACCTTACCTCGCATGGTGCCGATGATGATGACCGCAGCGGGGACGATCACCGCGGCGAAAGTATTCATCGTGGGCGCCGGTGTTGCGGGTTTACAGGCGATTGCCTCAGCCCGCCGGATGGGCGGCGTGGTGGAAGCGTACGACGTTCGACCGGCCGTCAAGGAGCAGGTCCACAGTCTCGGTGCGAAATTCGTCGAGCTGCCGCTCGAGACGGCTGGTGCGGAAGACAAAGGCGGGTACGCGACCGCGCAGGACGAGTCGTTCTATCGGCGGCAACGCGAGATGATGGGCCGCGTCGTCGCAGGCAACGACATTGTGATTACGACTGCCGTCATTCCAGGCCGGAAGGCGCCTGTGCTCGTCACCGAGGACATGATACGGGGCATGTCACCGGGCTCGGTCATTGTGGATCTTGCCGCAGAACGAGGCGGCAACTGCGAGCTGACCGAACCCGATCGGACCATCGTGGCGCACGGCGTGACGATTCTCGGGCCGACCAATCTTCCGTCAACCGTGCCGTATCACGCCAGTCAGATGTATGCCAAGAACGTGGTGACGTTTCTCCTGCACCTGGCGCCCAAAGGTGAGCCGACCATCGACGCCAAGGACGAAATCGCCCGCGACACCCTGGTCACGAGTGGAGGCGAGATCGTCAACGGACGAGTCCGAGAGCTCCTGGGAATGCCGGCGGTTCAGACCGTGTGAGCGTGCTTGTGGACGCCGTCCGCTCGAACCTCGACCTTATCGCGTCGAAGAATATCTCGGCGAAGCGCGCGTAGCCGGCTTCAGTCGGATGCAATCCGTCCGCTCCGATAAGACTGAGATCGAAGCCTGCGTTGAGGTCCACCACGAACGCCCCTTCTTCCGGAGCCATTCGTTTGATCTCGTTATTGAAGCGGCCGATGAGGTGTTCGGAATCTGCTTTGGGGCCCCCGGGTCGTTGCGGCGGCAGGGTTGCGACGAACACCGATATCCCGCGGGCTCTTGCAAATTTGGTCATCTCTTCCAGCGCGCCGACGGCGGGACCGATGCCGTCGCCGCCGAACGCGTTCAAATCGTTGACCCCTTCCAGCAACAAGAGCACGTTCGGCTGGGCTTCGCTGATGACGTCGGGCAGCCGTCCCACACCGTCCATCGCGCGCTCACCAGCCTTGCCACCATTCATCACGAACACGGTTTGAGCCGTATAACGTGCCCTCAGCCGATCTTGCAATTTGTAGGGATACGACTGTGAGAGACCAGCCGTGAGTACGCTCTGGAACGTCGGGCTCGTCGTCCCTTCTGTCATGCTGTCGCCAAACGCGAGGAACCTGTCCACGGTGATCGTGGGTGCGGGCGGCGGGGGTGGTGGTGGCGGCGGCGGTGGTGGCGGAGTCGGTGGATTCGTCGGTGGCGTGGGTCCCGTCGGCGTCCCATTGCACCCTACGCCAGCCACACCGAGAACCAGCACCGCGACGAGCAGTCGGACGAAGCGCATTTTCTACTGGAGTGAGTTAACCAATTTGCCAGTCGGCGGCACCGAACGGGTGTGGTGCCACGGACTGCGTGATGAGCTCAGAAGGCTTCCCGGTCGACAAACCAGACGAATGTCCCCTGGCAATATCCCCTAAAGGATAGCATAGTCGAGCCTTAAAGCCGATTGACGTGTACCGCGGCTCCGAGCAACCCTGCCTGGTTGTTGAGAATCACCTGCACCGTGACCCGAGCCAGCAGCGATTCCATGGGGGACTTGTCGCCGAAGGCCTTCATGAAGTGGCCGTCCCGTAGTGCAGGGAGGATTTTTGGCGCAATTCCGCCCCCAAGATAGACCCCACCAATGGCCGCGGCCGTCAAAGCCAGATTTCCGGCAGCCGATCCATAAATGGAAACGAAGAGGTTCAGGGCCTCCACACAGTCCGCACAGCGCCCCTCGAGCGCGGACATCGAAATCGCGGCAGGTGCCTCTTTGGGATCGTACCCGTTCCGGCAGAGCCGGGCAGGTTCCCTTGTGTGTAAATCGGTGCAGATCGATGAGTCCTGGACCGGAGAGCAAATCTTCGAGCTGAACCCGGCTGTGGGTTGTCAGCATCGCGCGAAGCAGTTCGATCTCTCTTGGCGTGCGCGGTGCAAAATCGACATGCCCGCCCTCTGACGCGACCGGCACGAAGGTCCCACCGGCTCGATGCAGGATTGCCGTGCCTAGTCCCGTGCCCGCCGCGATGATGGCCACCGTTCCATGTGTGGCGGTCTCTCCCGCTTGCAGCACTTCGAGTTCGGATGGTGTCAAGACAGCCAGGCTCCACGCCATGGCTTCGAGATCGTTTAACAACCGGACATTCGGAATGCCAAGGCGAGTACTGAAGTCGGCTGCGCTCACGGTCCAGCCAACGTTTGTCAGCAGAGCCGACCCGTTGAGGACAGGACCGGCTACGCCAAAACACGCCGCCTCCACCCGATTCGGCGGCAGTCCTTCAGCCTTGAGAAACGCAGCAACGATGTCGCTCAGATGTTCGAAATCCGTCGTCGGAAACGAACGGACATTCCGGAGAGCTGGCCTGACGGGATGTCGCTCGAACTAGCGCGAGCAACGTCTTGGTGCCGCCTACATCGCCTGCGAGGAGCATGATCTGATTCTATGCCACACGCGTGGGCTGAAGCCCACGCGCTACAACAATCCACACGCCACGAAGCCACCACGCGACACTCTATCCAGACCTCCAAAGGGATTGACTTCCATCGATGGCTCCGTCATCGTGTCTCCGCTGCATCATGGCGAGCTTGAAGGGGAATCAACGCGACGCCGTCTTTGCCGGCGAGCTGGTTGTCTTCACAGGCAAATTGTCCACGGTCGGGACGCAAGGAGGCACACGCGCTCGTTGAGCAATTTGGCGGTCAGGCGGCGGAAGAAGTGACGGCCAAGACCACCATTCTCATCGTAGGTGCCGAGAGCGGCCTCCGCGATACTCCCGATCGAGCGGAAACCGAGAAAACGCACAAGCTCAAGAAAGCCGAGCAGCTCAACCTCCGGACATCGGCGCGCATTCGAATCCTCAGCGAGAGTGAATTCTGCAAGCTCGTCGGTCTCACGCCACCCGACACGCTCCGCCAGCAGTACTACGCGCTTCGCGACATTCTTGGGATGTACCCGCAATTACGCGAGGATCACGGGCGATATCTGCAGAAATGGGGAGTCGTGCTGCCGGTCGTCCGCACGCGCGCTGATGCCTACTTCGAATTTTCCGATCTCGCCGTGTTCCGCCAGGCTGCGGCCGGTCTTGCTGAAGGATTGCCGTTTCGCGCCGTGCTCAGGAATTTGCAGGCGGCCCGCAGCGGCCAATTGACGTTCGATTTTCGCATCGACGCGCCTGCCGCCAAGATTCTGAGGCTGGGAACGAAGCGGTCGCGACCGGAAACCGAAACCAAGGAACGGCTGGCACCGACGCGGCCGATGTCGTCACCCAGCTTGGCCGAAGAATACTTCCTGAAAGGTTCGGCCCTGGATCACGACAGGGCGACGCAAGACGAAGCAGCCAGCTGGTATCGACACGCGCTCGAAGCGGATCCGTATCTGGTGGCAGCGCTCATCAATCTGGCGAACATTCATTATGCTTCCGATGAGCTGGTCGAGGCACAGGCGCTCTACGAGCGCGCCATCGGGCTGGAGCCCGATTTCTTCGAAGCACACTTCAACCTGGGGAACATCTATCACGATCTGAATCGTTACGAGGAAGCGGCCGTCTGCTACCGCGAAGCGCTCGCACTGAATCCGTCGTATCCGGACACGCACTTCTACCTCGCCGTCACGCTCGAGAAGCTCGGGTCTTCACTTGACGCCAAGCCGCACTGGCGCGCGTATCAGCAGCTCGCGCCCGACGGGGAGTGGGTAGAACTGGCGAGAGAGTTCTCGGAATAAAAACGAGAGAGGGTTCAAGTCTGAAGTGTGAAGTCTGAAGTCTGAAACCCTTGTCTTCAGACTTGAGACTTCAGCCTTCAGACTTTAGTAGCGATAGTCTTCAACCGGCCTCTTGCGCGGGGTGCGGCGGACTTTGTAGAAGGCGCAATCCGGGCACCAGGCTTCGGGATCGAACCCCGTCGTGCCAGCAATGGGCAGCACGTCCCGGTGCGAACAACATTCGGGCTGAGATTCTTCGGGAGCCCGGTACCACCGGCACGACTTGAACTTTTCGACCGCGGCCGATGCCGGCGGCGCGTCTGCCGCCGTGGCGGCCGGAGCCGGAGGAATTCGCGAACTGGGATCGTCAAACATAAAAAAGAAAAGGTTAGGAGAGGTTAAGGTGGGTTAAGAGGTGTTAGGAAAAGCGAACCCTTCCTAACCCTTCCTAACCCCTCCTAACCCATCCTTATCTGGCTCTGAACGTGATGATGCCGCGAACTGGATCGTACGGGGAAACGCCCACGGTTACTCGGTCGCCGGGTACGACCTTGATGCGGAACCGACGCATCCGGCCGCTCAACTGGGCGAGCACCTCATGACCCGCATCGCACTGCACACGGTAAAGACCGCCGCTGTGGACTGCCACAACGGTGCCTTGCATATCGATTAGGTCGTCCTTGCTCAAACCGTCGCAGTTCCTTTCTCAAGCACCAGATTCGCTCGCCAGAAGCCCTGCCTGCACTGTCCATCTCACCATCTGGTCACAACCTGGCAAGATGGAACGATTATTGTATCACAGCGACCTCACCGCCGTTTCGACTTGCTTGGCGATTGCGTCGTAGTCGTCACCCTCGAACCGTCGTGGCGAACCAAATTTGACGGTCACGCGGCCAGGGCGAGCCATCCGCCACTTCGGATGAAGCACCCGGTCCACCCCAACCAAGCGAACGGGAACCACGGAAACCGCGAGTTTGGCCGCCATCATCCCGATCCCTGGCCGGAAGGGATTGATTTCACCCGCCTCAGTGCGGCGTCCCTCCGGAAAAATCAGGACCGAAAACCCCCTGCCGAGCAGTTCCCCAACGTAGCGCAACGTCTGCCTGGCTCCCGCTTCGCGTTGAGGCAAGGGAAATGCGTTGAAGAAGAAGCTGGAGAGGTAATAGTTGAGGCTGTTCGTGAACCACTCCCGTCGCGAGAACTGAGCCGGGAAGAAATGCGCTTTGAAAAACTCCTTCGCCATGGCTGGTGCCAGACGGTACCGCCATCTCGGCGGAAGAGCCGCCATGATCACCGGCGTGTCCATGTGGCTCTGATGGTTCGCCGCGAACATCACCGGTCCCTCGATGCCTTCGAGGTGCTGCAACCCTTCTGTCCGGATCCACGCAAAAACGCGAGTGAGTGGCAGCAGCCACACAGCAAGGCTCGCTCGCCGGATGCGCACGCGAGATCGGATGCGTGTTCCAGGAAGGGAAATCCCACGTTTCTGCGGGCGGGGCAGGCGCCGCGACCGCTGTTGTCACGAGACGCTGCAAGTCGTCGATCGTGCCCGCCTCGCTGAACGCCGTCTCATCGATGCGTGTGTGAAACGTATCCTCGAGAGCCACCATCAATTCCACGCGTTCGAGTGAACTCAGGCCCAAAGCTCCCAAGGTGGTGTCCGGTGCGATCGCGCGACCTCCGGTGTATCGAGCGAGGATGTGCTTGACGGAGTCGGCCTCGTCTCGTTGACGGACTGGCTGCGCGCCCGAATCCAGCCATTGTTTCAATTCGCGTCGCTTGAGCTTGGCCGTACCCTCGGTGCGCGGCAGATGCGCACCCGGCCACACGTGCACACCTCGAATTCGCTGATGGTCCGCAAGGCGCGCATTCGCCAGTTGTGCGATGTCTTCTGCATTGACACCCTCGTCCAGAATCAGCACGGCATGGACACGCTCCTGACCGTTCCTCGCCAGGCCCACCGCGGCCGCCTCGCGAACGCCTGGCAGCACGTTGAGCACGCGCTCCACGTCCTCCGGAAACACGTTGAGCCCTTCGGGCGTGACAATCATCTCTTTCTTGCGTCCTCGGATGAAAAGCTGTCCCGACTCATCGATCTCTCCGATGTCCCCCGTATGGAACCAGCCGTCCTCGAACGCGCGGGCCGTCTCGTCGGGCGCCTGAAAGTAACCGGTCGTCACGTTCTCGCCTCGGACGAGAATTTCGCCATCAGGTGCGATTTTGACCTTCACGCCTCCAATCGCTTTGCCGACCGATCCGCGGCCGGTCTTGAAGGGATGGTTGAGCGTGACGATTGGCGCGGTCTCTGTGAGTCCGTAACCCTGCACCACCAGAAACCCCAGCGCTGACCAGAACTCTTCGAGCGTCGATTCGAGCGGGGCGGCGCCGACCACAAAACACCAGAATTTCAGGCCAAATTCCCGATGAATCTTGCGGTAGTGCCACCAGCGCCTGAGCCAGTGGTGTTGCCTTTGTAGATTTTCGCGGGCCTCGCGGATGGCCCCGGCGTATGTGCTCGCCAAGCACCTCGAGAATTTTGGGGACGGAAACCAGGACCGAGACGCGCCGCCGCCGAATCTGGCTGACGATTTCGTGAGGGTTGTAGCTGCGAATGAAGATGACTTCGCCCGCGAGCATCGGCGGGATGAACGTGGCCATGGCCTGCCCGAACATGTGGCTGAGCGGCAGCAGGTTCAGAAACCGGAGTGGAAAGAATGGACGGCCGTACTTCCGGGTACTTCAGGACCTCACGTTCAACCGGTTCGATATTTGCCAGGACGTTGCGGTGGGTGATAACCACGCCCTTCGGCTCGGCGGTGGCTCCCGAGGTAAAGATGATTTCGGCGGTCGAATCGAGCGAAATGTCACCGCCAACCCCGGGTACCGAGGATGGAGCGGCGTGCCAGTCGATGCCAGACAATTTCCACCGTCGGGCGGCATCGGGCAGCGTCTCAACGGGTGTTCCCTCCTCGGACACGTCGTCGCCAAGAAGCAACAGCCGTCCGTCGACGATTTTCCACACTCGTGCGACGAATTCAGCCTGAGGCGCGGTAGTCAATCGGCACGACAATGGCGCCGACGAGGAGGCAACCCCAAAAAGCAACTACCCATTCGGGCCGGTTTTCGCCCCAAACGAGAATTTTGTCGCCGGGAGAAATCCCGAAATCACCGAGGCGTCCGGCAAACGCCCTAGCCGCGCGGGTCACATCTTCGTAGGTATATGAGCGATTACGGTATCCGTCGTCGTAGCTCAGGAAGACGCCGCGTGCCAGGGAGAGGTCATCAAAAAAGTTCAGCAGGTTGCGGCGAGCCATGACTGGATTATGATGTAGCTCACTCGAACGGAACCAGTTTCCACAATTCAGCGCTGAGACGTAAACCCATGCGAATCTTCCTGACCGGTGCGACCGGTTACATCGGATCCGCGGTACCTCGACGCACTGCTACGCGCCGGTCACGACGTGACGTCGCTCGTGCGCACGGCGGAAAAGGGACGGCAGGTCGCCGCACGCGGCGGCCGGCCTGTTCTTGGCGACCTGGTCGATCCCGCATCGTACCGGGACACGGCTGAAGCACACGACGTCTACATCCATGCGGCGTACGATCGAAAAGGGCAGGGCCCGAGAATCGATCAGCTTGCGATTGAGACTCTCGCGGAACTTGCCAAGAAGCCACGAACCGGCGGCGCGGAACGTGTGCTCGTCTACACCTCGGCAGCCTGGGTTCTGGGCAGAACGCCCGACCCGGCAGACGAAACGGCTCCGCTTAACCCAACGGAGATGGTGGCATGGCGTCCGACCATCGAAGCGTTCGTTCTGGCTCAGGAACGGCCCACGCTCCGTCCGATCGTCGTGCGTCCCGGAATCGTGTATGGCGGCACGGCGGGCATTGTCACGGACATGCTCAAGGACGCGGGCAACGGTCTGATTCGGGTGATTGGCAACGGTCAGAATCACTGGCCGCTTGTTTATGACCGGGATCTGGCGGAGTTGTACGTCCGCCTCATCGCCCGGCCGGACGCTCGAGGGGTGTTTCACGCGAACGACGAGCAGGATGAGCGGGTGAACGACATCATTGATGGTATCTCCTCGCACATGGCAGTCCGGCCCGATGTCCGACACATGCCGCTCGAAGAAGCGCGATCCAAGCTGGGCCCGTACGCCGACGTTCTGGCGCTTGATCAAATCGTCCGCAGCGTACGCGCCCGTGCTCTGGGCTGGAACCCCACGCTGCATTCGGTCCGCCGCAACATTCCGCGCCTGCTCGATGAGTTCCGTGAGGGCCGGGGAGACCATGAACACGCGGGTAGCCGCGAGCGGGTCCGTCGGTAGCGACCGGCCCACCGGCTAAAGCTGACGCGGCAAAACCCCCGAACCGTGTGCCATTTACGGACACGAGGGGAACGTCTTTCATCCCCGGAGCTCCACCATATCGATGTTATATTGAGGTATCAGTCGAGGTGTCCCAGACGGCGGCGGGCGGAGGGCCGGATGAGCAGGCGCTCGTGTGTTTTGGCAGCTTTGATCTGGATCGCCTCGGCGGGGTGGACTGCGCCGCAGGCCGCAGGTCCGCAAGCCTCGTCCGCACTTCCTCCTGCTACCTCTCCAGACTACCAAGCCGTCATTAATCAATATTGCGTGACCTGTCACAACGACAAAGTACGCACGGCAAATCTCGCGCTCGACACACTCGACTTATCGAACGTTCCGGCTGCGGCTGAGACTTGGGAGAAGGTCATCCGGAAGGTTCGAGTTGGCATGATGCCCCCCGACGGTCGGCCGCGCCCGGACCGCACGACGAGCCATGCTCTCGTGTCCTGGCTGGAGTCAGCGTTGGATCGTGCGGCCACTGCGAATCCGAACCCGGGTCGTCCGTTGGTCCACCGTTTGAACCGTGCCGAATATGCCAACGCGATTCGAGATCTCCTGGCGCTGGAAGTCGATGCCGGGTCTTTGCTGCCTCCGGACGATTCGGGATATGGCTTCGACAACATTGCGGATGTCCTGGGCGTGTCGCCCGTCTTGCTCGAGCGCTATTTAACGGCGGCTGGAAAGATCAGTTCGCTCGCGGTTGGGGATCCGGAGACGGGGCCCGCGGGCGAGACGTTCATCATTCGGCAGGACGCATCACAGGATCAGCACATCGACGGGCTGCCGATTGGAACCGTTGGCGGCATGGCCGCCCGTACGACGCTTCCACTCGATGGCGACTACGTCATCACGGTCAGGTTGTTTAGAACCAACCTGGGTGCGATGCGGGGCCTGGAAAACCCGCACCAACTGGAAGTGTCCGTGGATGGCCAGCGCGTGCATCTGGCCGCATTTGGTGGTGAGGCTGACTTCAAAGCGTCGCTCCAGAACCCGACTGCGGCTGGCGACGATGTGGACGGCCGATTCACGGTCCGCGTTCCGGTGAAGGCCGGTCCGTCGGACCATTGGGGTGGCGTTCCTTCAGAATACGGCTCCAACCCCGTGGCGTCTGCAGCCGTTTCTTCGAAGCTCCAACGACACACTCGATCCCACGGGTTGGCCGCACATCGATCGATTCACGATTACCGGACCCTTCAATCCGACTGGCCCGGGCGATACGCCGAGTCGCCAACGAATCTTTGTATGCCGCCCGACGAGCCGTGCTGACGAAGAACCGTGCGCGCGGAAAATCATCTCCACGCTGGCGCGAAGGGCGTACCGCGGACAGTTGACCGACGCGGACCTTCAGCGGTTGTTGGAGTTCTACGCGACGGGCCGTAAGGAACGCGATTTCGAAGGCGGAATTCAGCTCGCGCTCCAGCGAATTCTCGCGAGCCCGAAGTTCGCATTCCGGGTCGAGCGCGATCCAGCGACGGCGGGGCCCGGCGCGGTGTATCGCGTCAACGATTTCGAACTGGCATCGCGGTTGTCATTTTTCCTGTGGAGCAGCATCCCGGACGATGAGTTGCTCGACGTGGCGAGCAAGGGCCGGCTCAAGAGCCCAGCGGTGCTCGAGCGACAGGTCCGACGCATGCTCACCGATCCAAGGTCGCAGGCTCTCGTCGACAACTTCGCCGGCCAGTGGCTTTACCTGCGCAACCTCAAGAACCAGGTGCCCAATTCGCTGGAGTTCCCGGATTTCGACGACAACCTCCGTCAGGCGTTCCAACGAGAGACCGAACTCTTCTTCGAGAGCATCTTGCGCGAGGATCGGAACGTGCTGGATCTCATGACGGCGAACTACACGTTCGTCAACGAGCGGCTGGCGCGCCACTACGAGATCCCCAACGTGTACGGCAGCCACTTCCGCCGCGTCACGATCCAGGACGAGGCGCGGAGGGGCCTGCTCGGTCATGGCAGCGTGTTGATGGTGACGTCACACACCGATCGCACGTCGCCGGTCGTGCGCGGGAAGTGGATTCTGGACAACCTGCTCGGGGCGCCGCCGCCGGCGCCGCCTGCCAACGTGCCGCCGTTGAAGGAAAAGGAAGGCAAGGCTGGCAAGATCCTGTCGATGCGCGAGCGCATGGATGAGCATCGTGCCAATCCGGTGTGCGCCAGCTGCCACAAGATCATGGACCCGATTGGCTTCTCCCTCGAGAATTTCGATGCCGTTGGTGCATGGCGCGACCGCGACGGTGGCACGCTCGGTCAGCCCATTGATGCGTCGGGACAGCTCCTGGACGGGACGAAGGTCGATGGACCCGTGACCCTCCGGCAGGCCCTGCTCCGGCAACCGGAGATTTTCGTGGGAACGCTGACCGAGAAGCTCATGACGTACGGTCTTGGCCGCGGGTTGACGCACTCCGACATGCCTGTGGTCCGCAGCATCGTTCGGGACGCGGCCGCACAGAACTATCGTTTCTCGACGCTCGTCCTGGGCATCATCAGGAGCGCGCCGTTTCAAATGCGAATCAAAGAGTCTCACGAACAGGGGAATCCGGGGGTCAAGATTGCGGCAGCGCACTGAATTGTGACGGCCAGACGCGCCGGCGCGCCTCGAGCGGAGCGAGCGCGATAGCATAGATCCGCAGCGCAAGCGACCGAGCTGCGGGTGTGGGGCGGAGCCCCACGCGAATAAGTTAATGAGGAGCTTATGTTCATCTCGAAGATGGCATTGTCCCGCCGAACGGTTTTGCGAGGCATGGGTGCGACGATCGCATTACCGTTCCTGGAATCGATGGCGCCCGCACTGACGGCTTCCGTCAAGACGGCGGCCAATCCCCAGCGCCGGTTCGGGGCGATCTATGTTCCCCTCGGTGAGCGCCCCGGCTCGTGGACGCCCACGATGTCGGGTTCTGGGCTCGAACTCTCGCCGATTCTGAAGCCGCTCGAAGCGTTCAAGAATCAGATGGTCGTGGTCACCGATCTCTGCGTGCCCCGCGATGGACATGCGGTCTCGGTTGGAGCATGGCTGACCGGTAGTCTTCCCAAGCAGACGATTGCCGAAGACGTGATGGCCGGCACGTCAATCGACCAGGTCGTCGCAAAGAAGATTGGTCAGGAAACCGTGTTCCCGTCGCTCGAGGTGGCAACGGAGGATTTCACCGGCTACATCGGCGGGTGCGACACGCAGTTCGCCTGCGCGTACATGAACACGATCTCGTGGCTCAACCCCACGACGCCGCTGCCCATGGAGATCAACCCGCGCGTGCTCTTCGAGCGGATGTTCGGGCGGCCGGGGACGAGCGCTCAGCGCCTGTCGCGTATGCAGAAAGACCGCAGCATCCTCGATTCGGTCAAAGGCGACGTGGTCGAGCTCGAAGGCGGACTCGGCGTGCGCGACCGCACACGGCTCAGCGATTATCTCGAGAACGTCCGAGAGATCGAACAACGAATCCAGCGGGCCGAGAAGCAGGCCACGACCGAACTGGTGGTGCCCGACGCTCCGGTCGGTGTCCCCGAATCGTTCGAAGACCACACGATGTTGCTGTACGATTTGTTGGCCCTTGCCTACGAGGCCGACATCACGCGCGTCTTCTCGTTCATGTTGAGCCGTGACGCAAGCCAGCGAGTGTATCCTGGCATCGGCATCACCGAACCGCACCATGCCATGTCGCATCACGGTCGCGACGCGGAAAAGATGGCGAATCTGGTCAAGCTCAACACGTATCACGTCGATCTGTTCAGGCGGTTCCTGGAGAAGCTGCGATCGACGCCAGATGGCGACGGCTCGCTGCTCGATCATTCGTACATTCTTTACGGCAGCAGCATGAGCGAGAGCGATACCCATTCCCGGTTGGACGTGCCAACGCTGGTGGTGGGCGGGGCTGCGGGGTTGATCAAAGGAAACCGTCTCGTGAGTGCGCCGAAGGAAACGCCGCTCGCGAACTTCATGCTGGACATTGCCAACAAGTTCGGCGACGAGATGACGAGCTACGGAACGCTGAGCACTGGCAGGTTGGAAATCTAGTTCAACGCCGAGGACGCAGAGGTCGCGGAGCTCGCGGAGAATCTTTTCAAAAGGTTTCTCTGCGGCCTTTGCGCCCCCTGCGACCCTCTGCGTTATGCGTTTAGGATTGATTTCCGGTGAAACCATGACGATGCGTATGCGGTACGCAGTGTTGATCGCGATGCTGGTGTTGGTTGCCGGCCTTGAAGGGGCCGGCAGCGCGACACCGCTCGTGGACGCGGTCAAGCAAGGCAATCGGGACAGCGTGCGAGCGCTGCTCAAACAGCGCGTGGATGTGAATGCGCCCGAATCCGACGGGATGACGGCGCTGCACTGGGCCGTTCGCGCTTCCGACGTTGAAACCGCACAACTGCTGATTCGTGCGGGCGCCAATGTTCGGACAGCCAACCGCTACGGCATTACACCGTTGTCTCTCGCCGCCACCAACGGGAACGCGGCACTGATCGAGGCGCTCATCAGGGCCGGCGCAGACCCGAATACTGCACTACCGGACGGCGAGACCGTTTTGATGACGGCTGCGCGCACCGGCAATCCAGCCGCGTTGAAGATGCTGCTCGTCAATGGCGCCAACGTGCACGCGAAGGAAGCTTCGCAGGGACAGACCGCCCTCATGTGGGCGGCGGCCGAGAACAACCCGGCGGCTGTGCAGGTGCTTGTCGAGTCGGGCGCAGATATCAATGCGCGGTCGAACACTCTCAGCTATCCACAGTTCAAGTGGGTCGTCTCCGGGATGGTGTCCACATCGCTTCCGCGCGGAGGCTGGACGCCGCTCATGTATGCAGCGCGGCAGAACGCGACGGATGCGGCGCGGGCATTGGCCGACGCCAAGGCCGATCTGAATCTCCGTGATCCAGAGGGTGCAACGGCGCTCGTCATTGCCATCATCAATGCCCACTTCGATCTGGCGGCCGTGTTGCTGGAGAAGGGTGCCGACCCGAACGTGGCGGATGAAACGGGGATGGCCGCGCTGTACGCCGCCGTGGATATGCACACGCTGGGACCGATGCTGAGCCGGCCCGTGCCCAAGCTCGTGGACAAGCTCGACGCTGCGGACCTCGTCAAAATCCTGCTCGCAAAGGGCGCGAACCCGAATGCCAGGCTCAAGCGGCCGGTCCTCGGCCGCCATCACGATGGCGGCGATGCTTCGCTGGGCGATGGAACCACGCCGCTGATGCGCGCTGCCAAGGCGAACGACGTGCCGGTGCTGCGACTGCTTCTCGAGGGAGGCGCCGATCCGTTCCTGACTCAGAAGGACTACACGAGTGCGCTGATGATTGCTGCAGCGGGCGGCGGCCGCGTGGGTGCCTACGCTTCACCATTTCCGGTATCTGAAGCTGGTGCGATCGAAGCCATCAAGGTCCTCGTGGAGTACGGCGCGGATGTGAACGGGTTTAACGCCAACGGCCAGACCGCGCTGCACAGTGCCGCTCAGCGCGGAGCCGACAACCTGGTGAAATATCTTGCGGAAGCGTGGGGCCAAGCTGGATCTGAAAAACAAGCAGGGATTGACGCCACTCGACTTGGCCATGGGGCTCGGTGGTCGCGGAGGGTTTCGGCCCGGCCGTCCGCCAGTGGGTGCTCAAGTACGCGAAAGCACGGCCGCCCTCTTGAAACAATTGATGGCCAACCGCACCGCAAGCGCGGCCCTCACGACGACCTCGTCGCCGCAACCCTGACAGTCGTTGTGCCGATGCGCGATGCAGGGGGCTCAAGCCTGTTCCTGCCCCCTTTTTTGATAGTGGCGGCGATGCTCGGGATCGCCGGGGCCGTGGGTAGCGCCCAGGCGCCGCCTGCTGAACGGCGTTCGGTCTGGGATGGCGTGTATACGGAGGCTCAAGCCAATCGCGGCAGAAAAGAGTACGAACGCGCCTGCGAACGCTGTCACAAATCGAATCTGGGTGGAGATCCGGCCGAAGAGGTCCCAGCCTTGGTGTGGGATGCCTTCATCGTGCAGTGGAGCGGCCGCACCGTCAAGGACCTCGTGGAACGAATCAGCAAGTCCATGCCACCCGACGAACCGGGCAGCCTCCCTCGTCGCGCGTACGTCGATATCGTGTCGTACATTTTGCAGGCCAATTCGTTCCCGGTCGGAAGCCGACCACTCGATCGCGATGCAGCACAGCTCGAACGAATCGTGATTGAAAAAGCTCCGAAAGAGAACGGGAAGTAGCTAACGTCGGAGACGAAGATGTCAGAGAAACAGTTCGCCGTGTTCGTGGCTACGACGATGTGCGTGCTGTCGCTTGCCGGCAATGCAGCTGCGCAGGGAACAGGGAGCATCTGGGACGGCGTGTATACGGCCGCTCAGGCCGCACGTGGCAAGACCACGTTCGAAGGAACCTGCGCGCGTTGTCATAACCCTGAGTTGACCGGCTCGGAACGAGGTCCCGCGCTCAAAGGTAGTACGTTCCTGTCAAACTGGGAGGACGACAGTCTCGAGGCCATCTTCAACAAGATCCGCGACACGATGCCGCCGATTGGTCCGAATACGCTGAACGAGGACATCAAAATCGACATCCTTGCGTACATCCTTCAAGTCAATGCCTATCCCGCGGGCACCGCGGACCTCAAGCCGGTCGGCTCGGCCCTCGAGGGAATCAAGATCGTAAAAAAGGGAATCTGGAACGGTGTCTACACGGCAGTCCAGGCTGCGCGGGGCAAGACCACCTTTGAGACCGCCTGTATCCGCTGTCATGGGGCCGATCTTGCAGGGACGAATGGTCCGCCGCTCGTCGGCGACAAGTTTTTTGCCAATTGGGAGACCGACAGTCTCAACAGTTTGTTCGTCAAGATCCGCGACACGATGCCGCCAAACTTCGGGACGATTCTGGAGCCCGAGGCTAAGCTCGAAATCCTGACCTACATCCTCCAGGTGAACAAATTTCCGGCCGGCTCAGAAGACCTCAAAGTAGATAGCGAAACGCTCGACGCGATCCAAATCGTCAGAAAAGCCGGGGACACTGCCGCGGCCCCGAACTTTGCGCTCGTGCAGGTCGTGGGGTGCCTGTCTCAAGGTCCCAACAGTGGCTGGGTGCTGACCAACTCGAGCACGCCCGTCATCGCGAAAGACCAGGCGTCGGCGCCAGACGCGTTGAAGCGCGCTGAAGCGCAGGCTCTCGGCAGCGACACGTTCCAGCTCGTGAGCGTGAACCAGTTCAAGCCGGATCTTCACAAGGGCCACAAGGTGGAAGCGAAAGGTCTGCTCTACCAGGACCCCAGTGACAAACGGATTAACCTGACATCCATGCAAATGGTCGCGTCGAGTTGCGCACGATGACACTGCGACGACTTCAGGCCGGCGCATCGTAGCGCAGGCCTTCAGGCCTGCTTTGAGGCGCCGGGCAGGTCTAAAGACCTGCGCTACGTACGATTTTGCAACGCACTCTAAGACTCAGAATTCAGGTTGCCGAGTAGTTCCCTTGCGAGCGCAATTCCTTCTTCCGTCGTCGTGATGACGCCGTCGAGCTGCTTTTCGTAGACCAGCTTCAACACTTCGCCAACCTTAGGGCCCGGCGTCAGGCCCAGCGCGAGTACGTGCCGTCCCAGCACCAATCGTTCGGGTGGCCGGCGTTCGACCCCCAGCGCTCGTGCACGTTCAAGGAACCAGTCCATTGCAGAACAGTCGAATGAGCCGGTTCGACCGAGGCAGTCGGCCTTTGCCAGCCTCGCGAGTAATTCGAGGTCGACCTTTACGGCAAGCCGACGGAACGCCGCATCGCTCACCTCTTCCCGACGTTTGTACAACATGCCCGGTTTGAGATGGTGCGCGACCAGGCCCAGTACCTGATGACGTACATCGCGTCCACCGATCGTGTGGACGTTGAGGCGATCGAGCAGCCTCCTCGCCGGCGGGACTCCCTGATCTTCGTGATCCAGCGATCGAATACGGCCGTCGACGAATGCCGTCGTCGCGGGTTTGCCCAGATCGTGGCAGACCGCGCCGAGCATGAGAATGAGCTGGTCGGGCTTGTCGAGGTCGTCGATGCGCCGGCGCATCTCGTCGATCACCAACATCGTATGGATCCAGACGTCGCCCTCTGGATGCCATTCGGGTTCCTGTGGGCAATCCACCAAGGCATGAAGCTCGGGAAACAACCGTTCGATGACCTGCAGATGGCGGCCTAGTTCGAATCCGCGCGACGGGCGTTCGGCCTGAAGCAGCAGCTTTTCGATTTCCCCCCAGATCCGTTCTGCCGGCAGATCGTCCAGTGGTATCGCTCGACACACGTCCGCTGTGGCCGCGTCAATTTTCAGTTCGAATCGTGCCGCAAATTGCAGGGCGCGCAGAACACGCAGGCTGTCGTCGCCAAACGTCTGGAGGTCAACGGCGCGCAGAATCGAAGCCTCGAGATCGGCGCGACCGCCGCACGGGTCGAGGTATTCGCTGGTCAGCGGATCCCAGGCGATGGCGTTGATGGTGAAATCGCGTCGACGTGCCGCTTCAGCCACGGTCATCGCCGGGTCCCCTTCGACCACGAAGCCCTTGTGACCCCGGCCAGCTTTGGACTCACGACGAGGGAGGGCGACGTCTATCTCATCGACTTTGTAAACGGGAAAGCTCTGGCCGACGGCTTCCACCCTGCCGAATGGCTCCAGGAATTTCGCCAGCTCAGAGCCGGGAATCCCGAAGATCTCGATGTCCAGATCCTTTGAATCCCTACCGAGCAGCCGATCGCGAACCCATCCGCCGACAATGAGCGCACGTCCACCCCGATCGCGCGCAGCACGCGCAATGGCCCTGGCACGGTCAAGATGTGAGTCGGGGCCGACCATCACGACAGCATAACAACAGAAGCTGGAAATTCGTGATACCTTGCTGGCCGTTGGCGTGGCCACATTCTTCGTCGGGGGTTTCCATGAGTGCGGAGCGCGTGATCGTCCTTGGCGGACTGATGCTCACTGCGTTGCTGGTGCCGGTGTTCGGTCAGCGATCTGGTCCGGCCTCGTCGGGCGGCCCGACAAAGCCTGAGCCACGACTGGGAAACATTCGCCAGCTGACCTCGGGCGGCGAGAACGCCGAGGCATATTTTTCGGCCGATGGGCAGCGTCTCATTTTCCAAATGACGGCGGACCCGACGTCAGCCAGTTCATGCGACCAGATTTATACGATGCGCGTGGATGGTTCTGAGAAGCGGAAGATCAGCCTGGGCGGCCGCACCACGTGCGGCTATTTCTATCCGGACGGTCAGACCCTGCTGTACGCGTCCACGCATCTTGCGTCGCCGGATTGCCCGCCGCGACCAAGCTTTGCGCGAGGATATGTATGGCCGATTTATGCCAGCTACGACATCTTCCGTGCAAAACCCGACGGTTCAGGGCTTCAACGACTGACCAACGCGCCAGGCTACGACGCCGAAGCCACCGTCGGGCCGAACGGGCGCATCGTATTTACCAGCGTTCGTGATGGTGACATGGAGATTTATTCCATGGCGGGAGACGGTTCCGACGTGAGACGGCTCACGAATCGTCCCGGCCCGGACGGCGGCCCGTTTTTTTCTGCCGACGGACGTCAGATCGTGTTTCGCGGGCGAGCCATCAGCGCCGGTCCCGAGCTTGACGACTTTCGGTCGCTGCTGAAAGAAGAGCTCTGGCGCCCGACGACGTTGGAGATATTTGTGATGAATGCTGATGGGAGCAACCTGCGGCAGGTTAGCAAGCTCGGAGGCGCGAATTTTGCGCCGTTCTTCCATCCAGGTGGCAAGCGGATCATCTTTGCGTCGAATCACCACGATCCGAAAGGACGTGACTTCGACATCTATTTAATGAATGTCGATGGCACGGGCCTCGAGCGGATCACGAACAACGAAACGTTCGACGGGTTCCCGATGTTCTCGCCCGACGGCCGCAGGTTGGTCTTTGCGTCGAACCGGGGGGCCAAAAGCGAGGGAGAGACGAATGTCTTTCTCGCGGACTGGAACGGGAACTGAGAGGGAATTCGAATCGCTGAGGACGCCGAGGTCGCCCTTCGACAATCGCTCAGGGCGCCCCGAGCAAGGTCGAGGGGCGCGGAGTGCGCAGAGGATTTCCTGGCTAGAATCCTCTGCGGCCTCAGCGGCTTCTGCGAACTCAGCGTGAACCCACGGCTCTCAAGACTCTAACGGCCGACTTTCAGCAGTTCGACATCGAACGTCAGCTCGGCGTTCGGGGGAATCGCGCCGGGCACGCCGCGCGGCCCGTAGGCGAGGTTGGCTGGGATGATCAGCTTTCGTTTGCCGCCCACCTTCATGCCGGCGACACCCTCGTCCCAACCCCGGATCACCTCACCGGCTCCGAGGTTGAACTGAAACGGCTCCTTCCGATCGACTGAGGAGTCGAACTTCTTGCCGTCGGCAAGCCGGCCCGTGTAATGCACCTGCACCGGCATCCCCTTTTCAGCCGTTCGTCCGGTACCAGGCTGAACCTCTACATACTTCAGGCCTGAAGGCGTGGTGATTACCTTCTCCTGGGCGGGAGCCTGCCCACCATCTCCCGCAGCCGCTAGAGCCACGGCGCCGAGACCCAACACAATCGTGGCAACAAGTTTCACAGGTAGCCTCCTGCCGCACATTCTAGCGCAGGCGTCACCTCGCGAGTGCCGTAGACAGGTCGGCCGATCGTCGCACCAGCGCGTCAGCCTCTTGGGGGCCTTCCCAACCAACAAGCTGCAAGTCTTTTCCCTCGAAGGCGACAGCGTTCAGAAAGAATCGTTCGATCTCCGCACGGACGCGTTCCTGCAGATCGAAGACCGACGTGATGTGCTCCAGCCGTGGAGCTTTGAGTGGCAGGGCGGCCACTCGATCGTTACGTTCACGACGTTTCGTTTCCAGGTTGGTCTGTTCGACGTTCAGCACGCCAATCACCCGGCACGGAATGAGGATACCCGGATAGCTCACCTCATCCCAGACGATGAACACGTCGAGTGGGTCGCCGTCGGCGGCATGGGTCGAAGGAATGAATCCCCAGTCGTGCGGGTAGGCGACACCCGCTGGAAGCGGGCGCGAAAGCATCATGACGTTGTCGTTCCCGTCGTACTTGAGCTTGAGTGACGATCCCCGTGGGGATTCGACGATCACGTTCACCGAGCCATCGGGACGATATGCAGGCAACATCCTCAACTCTTTTTGCCGTTCGACGAGGAATTCCACCAATCGTGCACGGTCCGCTCGAACCGTCCCGGCTTCTCGGCAAACAAGCGGTGACCAAGCTTCAGAGCATCCCGGCGGAGCGACGCTTGGTATTTGGTGATGCACCCCAGAACGAGCGCGGTGGTCCGAGCATTACCGAACCGGTCTGGCGCGTCGAGAATGGTCGCGCGCAGCATGCCAAGGTTGTGGTCGTCACCGAGCCACGATTCGAGTCGCTTCAAGGTTCGCGCCCGCGACCGGGGTGTGGGATGGAGGCCCTCGAACAGCCGGACATGATACCAGTGATCCTTCACCACCCGGCGCCAGGCGTGAAACTGCGTGAAATCTGAGTTCAAGGAGACCTCGTCCATCGAGGCGCGAGCACGGCGATATCCTCGCTTCACGCCCGCACGAACAGCCGAAAAGCCCTGGACACGACGAATTCGCCTCGGTGTCGAGTGGCGCGATCGCCGAAGCATACCGGTCGCTCGACGAACTACCGGGCCGGCCTTGGCCCTAGCCTGGCGCTTTCGCGGCCGTAGTCCGTGCGCGACTGCTCGAGTGATCCGTGGCGTTATGACGGTTGGGTATCGGTGATGCAACGCTCGAAGCGTCTCGCTGGTCGCGTCGACATCGCGGAGCGACGCGAGGCGATGAGCCACGTCGCGTAACCGGCGGTTTGCAGGACCGTAATCGTGGCCCAGAGGGTTGCGAAGAAGTCGCAACACGGCACGAATCTTTTTCAGTGACTTGCGCGCCTCATGGATGGCGTCCGCCCCAGGCTTCGATTGATCCAGCTCCTTGATCGCCGTCTGAAACTCCGAGTGGACGAGCTTTTCGAGTTCAGTGGTAATCGACCGGCGCTGGTTCAGGCGAAAGGCCATGGCATCGGGTCCTGCTTGGATACCATGCAAACGACACGCCCCCCGGCTTGAGCCGACGCGCGTTCGGTGTTGCCCACGTTTGCCTAAGTCACGTCCGCCGGATGTGTTTGTGGGCGTCCCGATCGACCACACTTGCTGCCTCCCAGTGTTCTGAGGTGTTGCACACCGAAAAGTTCACGTGATATAGTCGGTGGGTTTTGTCGGAGCTAGGACACCCTATCTAGCTTCGAACGTCCGAGAGAGGGCCTCCGGAGGGTCTTCTTTCCCGAACGAGGCGGCATAAGGCCGCGTCTTGCAAGGGTTTACGGAAACGCTGGCAGCGTCCGTGCCCTGCGACTACTCACGCTATAGGGTCATCAGCTCACGGGCGCCAAGCCACGGTGGCTTTTAGGCCTGGAGCAACGTTCGGCTGCGGCGGGCGGCCCGTGAAGGGTTGTCGGCGCGACGGCGGACGCTGTTATTTGATCACGAATACTGGTCATGGGGGTGGGGCCCCATGACAAAAGAAAGAGAAGATGCCGACCATCAGTCAGCTTGTGCGGCAAGGGCGCGAGAAGATTCTCAGCAAGACGAAGAGTCCTGCGCTGCAGGATTGTCCGCAAAAAAGAGGTGTCTGCGTGCGTGTGTTCACCCAGACCCCCAAGAAACCAAACTCGGCGCTCCGCAAGGTTGCGCGCGTGCGACTGACCAACGGGATCGAAGTGACGACGTATATCCCCGGCGTCGGGCACAACCTGCAGGAACACTCGCTCGTGCTCATCCGCGGCGGACGCGTGAAGGATCTGCCCGGTGTGCGCTACCACGTCGTCCGCGGCACGCTCGATGCGGTGGGTGTGCAGGGTCGCAAGCAGGGGCGGTCGAAGTACGGAGCGAAGAGACCGAAGGCGTAGTCGAGGCTCACTGATATGCCACGCAGACGAATAATCTCCAAACGCGAACTGCAAGCAGACCCGCTCTACAGCAGCCCGCTCGTCACACGCTTCATCAATACGGTGATGCGCGACGGGAAGCGAAGCACCGCTGAGAGCATTCTCTATGGCAGCTTCGACATCATCAAGGACAAGACGGGTGACGATCCGCTGAAGATCTTCAAGAAAGCGCTCGAGAACGTCAAGCCCAGTCTCGAGGTGAAGTCGCGACGCGTCGGGGGGTCGAACTATCAGGTTCCTGTCGAGGTTAATCCGAACCGTCGACTCTCTTTGAGCATTCGGTGGCTGGTCGGCTACGCGCGCGAGCGCGGAGACGGCAAGACGATGGAAGAGAGACTGGCCAACGAATTGCTCGATGCGTCGAACCTGCGCGGCGGTGCGGTCAAGAAACGCGAGGACGTCCACAGAATGGCCGAGGCGAACAAGGCCTTTGCCCATTACCGGTGGTAGCAACAAGGTTCTCGGTTTTCAGTTGTCAGTTTTCAGTCCTGACAGTTGAAAACAAGAACTGATCACTGACAACTGAGAACTGAAAACTCGGTAAGCAATGCCCAGGCAAGTCGCTCTCGATAAAACGCGGAATATCGGCATCATGGCGCACATCGATGCCGGGAAGACCACCACGACAGAGCGAATTCTGTTCTACACCGGAATTACGTACAAAATTGGTGAGGTCCATGAAGGAACGGCCGTCATGGACTGGATGGAACAGGAACAAGAGCGCGGCATCACGATTACCTCCGCCGCGACGACCTGTTTCTGGCGGGACCACCGGATCAACATCATCGATACGCCGGGACACGTAGACTTCACGGCCGAAGTCGAGCGGTCGTTGCGCGTTCTCGATGGCGCCGTCGCGGTGTTCGACGCGGTCGCCGGTGTCGAGCCGCAGTCCGAGACCGTCTGGCGCCAGGCGGACAAGTACCGCGTGCCACGCCTTTGTTTCGTCAACAAGATGGACCGCGTGGGCGCCGATTTCAAGCGGACGCTCGCGCAAATCGAGAGCAAGCTGCAGGGTAATCCGGTCGCGATTCAGCTGCCGATTGGGTCCGAGGATCGTTTCGAAGGTGTCATCGATCTCGTCAGGATGAAGGCCATCACGTACAAAGACGAGACGATGGGCGCCGACTACGACGTGGCGGAGATTCCGGCAGAGTACAAGGACGAGGCGCAGCACTACCGCGAGCAGTTGATTGAAAAGGTGAGCGAATCGAACGATGCGCTGCTCGAGAAGTACCTGCACGGCCAGGAACTGACCGAGGCGGAAATCAAGCAGGCGCTGCGCAAGCGCGCCATCGAGTCGGTGCGCAAGGAACAGGCACCGTTCGTTCCCGTTATCTGCGGCTCGGCGTTCAAGAACAAGGGTGTCCAGCCGATGCTCGACGCCGTGGTCGATTATCTTCCGTCGCCCGTCGAGATTCCGTCGGTCGTGGGGGTTGATCCGAACAAGGCCGAACCGACCGCAGTCGAGCGCCCGGCATCGGACAACGCGCCATTTTCGGCGCTGGCGTTCAAGATCATGACGGACCCGTTCGTGGGACAGCTCACGTTCATTCGCGTGTATTCGGGCGTGATGACCTCGGGTACGTCCATTTACAACGCGACCAAACAGAAGACCGAACGTGTCGGCCGCCTCCTGAAGATGCACGCGAACAAGCGTGAGGAAATCAAGGAGGTCTACGCGGGCGACATTGCGGCGGCCGTCGGCCTCAGAAGCGTGACGACCGGCGACACGATTTGCGACGAGAAGCATCCGGTCGTGCTCGAGTCGATGGTGTTCCCGGAGCCCGTCATCTCTCTCGCGATCGAGCCGAGGACGAAGGCCGATCAGGAAAAACTCGGTACTGGCCTGTCGAAGCTGATGGCCGAGGATCCGACGTTCCGTGTGAAGACCGACGAGCAGACCGGGCAGGTCGTCATTGCCGGCATGGGTGAGCTCCACCTGGAGATCATCGTCGATCGCCTGAAACGGGAGTTCAACGTGGACTCGACCGTCGGTCGTCCGCAAGTGGCCTACAAGGAAACGCTGACACGGGCGGCAGAGGGCGAAGGACGGTATATCCGGCAGACCGGAGGCCGCGGGCAGTACGGGCACGCCAAGATTCGGCTCGTGCCGCGGCAGCCCGGAGAGGGCTACGAGTTCATCAACGAGATCGTGGGCGGTTCGATTCCGAAGGAGTTCATCAAGCCAATCGACCAGGGGATCCGCGAAGCCATGACGACCGGTGTGCTTGCCGGCTATCCCGTGGACGATGTGGCCATCGAGCTCTACGACGGGTCGTTCCATGACGTCGATTCGTCGGAAATGGCCTTCAAGATTGCCGGGTCCATGGCGTTCAAGGATGCGGCCAAGCGTGCGCGGCCGGTGCTGCTCGAACCCGTCATGCGGGTCGAGGTCGTCGTCCCGAAGGATTATCTGGGCGACGTGATGGGCAATCTGGCGAGCCGCCGCGGACACATCCAGTCCCAGGAAGATCGCGGGGGGACGCAAATTATCACCGCGCGTGTCCCGTTGTCGGAGATGTTCGGGTACGCAACGGACCTTCGGTCGCGGACACAGGGCCGGGCGACATACTCCATGCACTTTGACAGGTACGAACCGGCGCCACAGGCCGTCAGTGAGGAAGTGGTGGCGCGGATTCAGGGAAAGTAGCGCGAAAGGATCATCGCAATGGCGAAGGAAAAGTTTAACCGCTCGAAACCGCACGTGAACGTCGGCACGATTGGGCACATCGATCACGGGAAGACGACCCTGACGGCGGCGCTCACCAAGGTGGCGTCGGACAAAGGCTGGGCGAAGTTCGTCCCGTACGACGAGGTGGCGAAGGCGTCCGAATCGCAGGGACGCCGCGATGAAACGAAGATTCTGACCATCGCGACGAGCCACGTCGAGTACAGCACGGCCAATCGGCACTACGCGCACGTGGACTGTCCGGGCCACGCCGACTACATCAAGAACATGATCACAGGTGCAGCGCAGATGGACGGCGCGATTCTCGTGGTGTCTGCGACCGACGGTCCGATGCCTCAGACGCGCGAGCACGTGCTGCTGGCGCGGCAGGTCAACGTGCCGCATCTCGTGGTGGCGCTGAACAAGGTCGACGCGGTTGACGACCCCGAACTGCTCGACCTCGTCGAGCTCGAGGTTCGCGACCTGCTGAAGGGCTATGAGTTCCCCGGTGACACGACTCCGGTGATCCGCATCTCGGCTCTCAAGGCGCTGCAGGGCGACCAGGAAGCCGTGGACGGCATTTTGAAACTGATGGAAGCGCTCGATACCTACATCCCGCTGCCTCAGCGGGAGATTGACAAGCCGTTCCTGATGCCCATCGAAGACGTGTTCTCAATCTCTGGCCGCGGCACCGTCGTGACGGGCCGCGTGGAACGGGGCAAGGTCAAGGTGGGCGAGGAAGTCGAGATTGTGGGATTCGGTCCGACGAAGAAGAAGGTCGTCACCGGCGTCGAAATGTTCCGAAAGCTTCTCGACGAGGGTGTCGCGGGCGACAACATTGGCGTGCTGTTGCGAGGCACGGAAAAAGACGAAGTCGAGCGCGGCCAGGTCCTGAACAAGCCCGGCTCGATCACGCCGCACACGAAATTCAAGGCCCAGGTCTACGTGCTCTCGAAGGAGGAAGGCGGGCGCCACACGCCGTTTTTCAACGGCTACCGTCCGCAGTTCTACATTCGAACCACGGACGTGACGGGATCGCTCACGTTGCCGGAAGGCGTCGAGATGGTGATGCCCGGTGACAACACCCCCATCGCGGCTGAACTGGTCGTCCCGGTGGCGCTCGAGAAGGGCGCCCGTTTCGCGGTGCGTGAGGGCGGCCGAACCGTGGGGTCCGGCACGATTACGGAGATCGTAGAGTAACGGGCTCGGGATTCGGGGCGTCGGGACTCGGGATTCGAATTCCGGATTTCCCATCCCGAATCCCGAATCCCGAATCCCGACAAGGATCAGAGAAATGGCCGACAAGATCCGCATCCGGTTGAAGGCGTACGACTACCGGGTGCTCGACCAGTCAACGGGCGAAATCGTCGAAACAGCCAAGCGCACGGGAGCCCGCCTGGCCGGACCGATTCCGTTGCCCACGACGATTAACAAGTGGACCGTGCTGCGGTCTCCGCATGTCGACAAGAAATCGCGGGAGCAGTTCGAGATTCGCACGCACAAGCGGCTCATCGACATCTTCGAGCCCACACCGCAGACCGTTGATGCGTTGATGAAGCTGGATCTGCCGGCTGGTGTTGACGTCGAGATCAAAGCGTTCGGGAAGGAACATAAATAGTGGTCAGTCGTCAGCGGTCAGTGGCCGGAAGATCTCAGTGTCGGTGGGCGATGATCACTTCAAAGAGCTAAGCATGGTCACAGGCATCATCGGCAAGAAGGTTGGCATGACGCAGCTGTTTGGTGATGACGGCAGCGTTCAGCCCGCGACTGTCATCAAGGCCGGTCCCTGTGTCGTCGTGCAGCGCAAAACGGCGTCGACCGACGGGTACGAAGCGGTGCAGCTGGGGCTGGTGGACGAACGTCCCGCCAACGTGAGCAAGCCACTGGCCGGGCACTACAAGAAGGCCAACGTCACCGCCGACGCGCGTACGCCGGGAAGTGAAGCTGGCGGGGGCGGATGGAGATCCGAAACCGGGCGATCAGGTGCTCGTGTCGATGTTCACCAATGGCGACAAGGTAGACGTGATCGGGATCAGCCGCGGCAAGGGATTCCAAGGCGTTGTGCGGCGACATCACTTCGCCGGTGGCGCCGCCACGCATGGTTCGATGTTCCATCGGGCGCCCGGCTCAATAGGCGCATCCTCGTTCCCCTCTCGCGTCATAAAAGGTATGCGCGCTGCCGGACGCATGGGCGCCGATCGGATAACCGTACGGAATCTGTCGGTGGTGAAGGTCGATGCCGACCAGCACCTGCTCGTGGTCAGCGGAGCGATTCCCGGCGCGCCAGGCGGATACGTCGTCATTCGCAAGGCCATTGCGGCAAAGCCCAAGCGCGTGGCGCAAGCGGTGGAGAAGCCGAAGGCAGGAAAGAAAAGCGGCTGACGAAGCGGATCGTTGCCGCAATAACCCCGAGCAGCGAAGCTGCGAGGTACAGGTCATGGGGGTGGGGCCCCATGACAACTAAAAATGACTCTAGACATTGTCAACGCCGAGAATCGAAAAGTCGGTTCGCTCGAGCTCAACGATGAAGTCTTCGGCGGTCGCACCAACGAGGGATTGATTTGGGCATCGGTCGTCCACTCCAACGCAGCCGAGCGTCGTGGCACTCATGCCACGAAGAACCGCGCGAACGTCAGCGGCAGCGGCCGTAAGCCCTGGCGCCAGAAGGGCACCGGACGCGCGCGTGTCGGTGACATTCGCAACCCGTTGTGGCGCAAGGGCGGCACGGTATTTGGTCCTCAGCCGCGAAGTTACGACTATGCGATGCCCCGCAAAACGGAGCTGGGTGCTCTGCGGGCCGCCATCGCGCAGCGTGTCCAGGAGGGAACGCTCGTGATCGTGGACGCGCTGGAAGTGCCTGACGGGAAGACCAAATCGGCGGCTGAGCTGTTGAGCCGATTGGGCGCCAGTGGCAAAACGCTGCTGCTGGAGGTGACGCCCGGGGAAACATTGGTGCGAGCCGTCAGGAACCTTTCGGAGGTCACCCTCGTGACCGCGGGTCGCGTTCGCGCACGGGACGTCATGAACACGACGCGCATCATTGCAACCAAGGCGGCCATTGAGCGGCTGAAAGAGGTCCTGGCGTGAATATCACTGACGTCATTCGTCGGCCCCTCATCACCGAGAAGTCCGCTGTGTTGCGTGAAGACGGGCGCACGCTGGTCTTTCAGGTGGCCGTGCACGCCAACAAAACGGAGATCAAGCGTGCGATCGAGCAATTGATTGGCCCCAAGGTCGAAAGTGTTCGGACGGCGATCATGCACGGCAAAGTGAAACGTCAGGGGCGATTCGCGGGCCGTCGGTCCGATTGGAAGAAGGCCTACATCAGGCTGCGCGAAGGTGAGAAGCTGCCGGAATTCCTTGAGGGAACGTAGAAAAGGCAGAAGACAGCATTCCTTCTCAGGTTCAGATTTATGCCTATTCGCACATACAAACCCACGTCGGCGGGACGACGCTTCCAGACGGTACAGGTGTTTGATGACGTCACGACCTCGAAGCCACACAAGCCGCTCGTGGAACCGCTGCACCGATCGGGTGGGCGCAACAATCATGGCGAGCTCACAACGTGGTGGCGTGGCGGCGGGCACAAGCGCATGTATCGTGTGATTGATTTCAAGCGCGACAAGAAGGAGATTCCGGGCGTGGTGGCGACGATCGAGTACGACCCGAACCGATCGGCGCGGATCGCGCTCGTCAGCTACGCGGACGGCGAGAAGCGGTACATCCTCCAGCCGTTCGGCCTGAAGGTCGGTGATACGGTCGTGGCCGGAGACAACGTCGACATCCTGCCCGGCAATGCGTTGCCGCTGAAGAACATTCCGCTCGGCACGATGGTGCACAACGTAGAGTTGCGCCCCGGCAAAGGCGGGCAGCTGGCTCGCAGCGCCGGCTCGGCCGTGCAGGTGGTGGCGAAGGAAGGTGATTACGCGTCGGTGAAGATGCCGTCCGGCGAAATCCGCCTGCTCGCCATGAATTGCCAGGCGACGATCGGGCAGGTGGGGAACATCGATCACGAAAACATCTCGGTTGGAAAGGCGGGCCGCAGCCGCTGGCTGGGAAAACGTCCCCACGTGCGCGGTGTGGCGATGAATCCCGTCGACCACCCGCTCGGGGGCGGCGAAGGCAAAACCTCTGGTGGCCGCCATCCGGTTTCGCCGTGGGGTGTTCCGACGAAGGGGTACAAGACGCGTAACCGGAAGTCGACCGACAGGTTCATCGTGCAGAGGCGAACCAAATAGCAGGTAGACGACAGCTCGCGGCAGGCAGCGGGTCAACCGCCCATTGCTGTCTGCGTGCTGGCAGCTTGAAGGATCAGAAATGAGTCGCTCGCTCAAGAAAGGCCCCTTCGTCGACACGCCGCTCCTCGAGAAGATCGAGGCGATGAATCGCGGGGGTGAGAAGCGCGTCGTCAAGACCTGGTCTCGCAGGTCCACGGTGGTTCCCGAGATGGTCGGGCACACGCTGGCGGTGCACAACGGAAAGAAATTCATTCCGGTATACATCACCGAGAACATGGTCGGGCACAAGCTCGGCGAGTTTGCGGCAACGCGTCAGTTCAAGGGACACACGACCAAGACCGAGAAGGCCGCGGCGGTCGCCGCCGCCGCTGCGACAACGCCTCCAGCGGCAGGTGCGGGAACCGGTGGTAGTGGTGGCGGTGCCGCTAAACCTGCCGGAGCCTAAGAACTACTGAACGGATCGTTGTTCGAATAACGCCGAGCGACCAACGGTCGCGAGGTACAGGTCGCGGGGAGGCCCCGCGTTTGGTTGACTGAACGGATCGTTGTTCGAATAACGCCGAGCGACCAACGGTCGCGAGGTACAGGTCGCGGGGGTGGGGCCCCGCGACAAACAAATAAATGATTGAAGCGATCGCAACAGCCAAATACGTGCGCACCTCGGCCCAGAAGGCTGGGCTTGTCCTTGATTTGATTCGTGGACGCGACGTCAATCGCGCGCTGTCCACGTTGGCGTTTGCGGAGAAAGCCATCGCGCGGGACATCGCCAAGGTGCTGCGGTCGGCCATTGCGAACGCGCAGCAAAAAGACGGCTTCGGCGGCGATGTCGATCGTCTGTTCGTGAAGGCCTGCTACGCCAATCAGGGGCCCTCGATGAAGCGGGTACGGCCGGCGCCGATGGGTCGCGCCTTCCGCGTCGTGAAGCGCACCGCGCATCTGACCGTCCAGGTGGCTGAGCGACCCCTCGAGATCGAGACGCTCGCCGCTCGGCCGACGCCGGCTTCAGGGGACAAAGAGCAGCCAGACCGGCCGCCGCGAAAGGCAAAGCCAGTCGCGAGGAAGGCGTCAAAACCGCGCGCCAAGAAGGCGCCGGCCCGAAAGAAGGCGTCCGGAACATCGGCGAAGGGCAAGAAGGGCTGATCGCTAAGCGGATCGTTGCCGCGAACCACGCCGAGCGACCGAAGGTCGCGAGGTACAGGTCGAGGGGGGGTGGCCGCCTTCGCGCAAGGCTACGGCGGGCCAAGGGGCCCCATGACAACTCAGTAAGGAGCCTCTAGTGGGACAGAAAGTTCATCCGTTCGGATTCCGGCTGGGCTTCAACAAGACCTGGCGGTCGCGATGGTACTCCGATCGCGACTACGCCGACCTGCTCCACGAGGACCTCAAGCTCCGGCAGAACCTCAAGAAGCGGTTTGCGCATGCCGGCGTTTCGAAGATTGAAACCGAGCGGGCGGCCAAGCGGCTCAAGATCGACATTTTCACGTCGCGCCCCGGCATCATCATTGGCCGCAAGGGGACCGAGGTGGAGAAGCTGAAGGCGGAAATCCAGAAACGGACGAACCGCGAGGTCTTCATCAATATTCAGGAAATTCAGAAACCTGAACTGGATGCCCAGCTCATTGCCGAGTCGGTGGCCATGCAGCTCGAGAAACGTGTGGCATTCCGCCGTGCGATGCGGAAGGCGGTGGAGTCGGCGCTGCGGTTTGGGGCTCGTGGCATCAAGGTACGCGTCTCGGGCCGGTTGAATGGCGCCGAGATTGCGCGGTCGGAATGGTATCTCCACGGACAGCTGCCCCTGCAGACTTTACGCGCGGACATCGATTATGGCTTTGCGGAAGCCAACACGACTTATGGACAGATCGGTGTGAAGGTGTGGCTGAACAAGGGGGAACGGCTCACCCCGAAGGTGGGTCGCGAGGAAGAGTACCGCGAGCGGGCGCCACGACGCGCTCCTGGGGGACGTGGATAGCGACGCGTCCCTGAGCGGATCGTTGCAGCGCAGTACGCCGAGCGCCAAAGGCGCGAGGTACAAGCTAAGAAAAGATTCATCGCTATGTTGATGCCGAAGAAGGTCAAGTACCGGAAGCAGCAGCGCGGCCGGATGATTGGAAAGGCCTGGCGGGGGTCGACGGTGTCGTTTGGCGATTACGGCCTCAAGGCGCTGGAACCCTGCTGGCTGACCGATCGGCAGATCGAGGCGGCGCGCGTGGCCATGACACGGTCCATCAAGCGCGGCGGCAAGATCTGGGTGCGTGTGTTTCCCGACAAGCCGATCACGAAGAAGCCGCAGGAGACACGCATGGGCAAGGGCAAGGGCGCACCCGAACAATGGGTGTGCGTCGTGCGTCCCGGTCGGATTCTCTTCGAGATGGACGGCGTGACCGAGGCTGAAGCGCGTGATGCCATGCGGCTGGCGGCGGCCAAGCTGCCGATCCGGACGAGGTTTGCAGCCCGCTTTGCCGAGGAGAAGATGCTATGAGCGACGTGAGCGAGCTGCGGGATCTGACCGCGGACGATTTGAGGGCCCGCGAGAAAGATCTTCGCGATCAGCTGTTCCGGTTGCGAATTCAGAAATCCATGGGGCAGCTCGAGGCCCCGGGCAAGGTCAAGACCACGCGGCGGGATCTCGCTCGCGTGAAGACCGTGCTGCGCGAGAAGCAGGACTAGCAAGCTATGACTGCGAAGACTGAGAAGATTGGCGTCGTCATCAGCGACAAGATGCAGAAGAGCGTGGTGGTCGCGGTGGAGCGGCAGGTGCGTCACGGCATGTACGGCAAGACCCAGCGCCGGACGTCCACGTTTCTCGCGCACGACGAGAAGAACGAAGCCAAGACTGGTGACAAGGTGGCGATCGTCGAAAGTCGCCCTTTGAGCAGACGGAAACGCTGGGCGGTCACGCGCGTCGTCCAGAAGGCCGTCGTGGTGTAGGGAGACTGTCATGATCCAGATGCGTTCGATTCTTGACGTGGCCGACAACTCGGGCGCGCGCAAGATTGCGGTGATTAACCCCATCGGCGGTTCGACCGGTCGATATGCTCGGCTGGGTGACATCGTGACCGCGTCGGTGAAGGAAGCCACACCGGATTCGAACGTGAAAAAGGGTCAGGTGGTCAAGGCAGTCATCGTTCGGACGCGGAAGGAACAGCGGCGCAAGGACGGAAGTTACATTCGTTTCGATCGCAACGCGGCTGTGCTGGTGAACGATCAGGGAGAACCGATCGGCACGCGCGTGTTTGGACCGGTTGCCCGCGAGCTTCGTGAGCGTCGGTTCATGAAGATTATTTCGCTGGCGCCTGAGGTGCTTTAAGGGGAAGAAGACAGAATACAGAAGACAGAAGGATTCTTGTTCTGACTGCTGACTTGCTATGGCCCATCTAGATACTCCCATTCGCCGCAACGACAACGTGGTCGTCAAGACGGGCAAGGACCGCGGCAAGCGTGGGCGAGTCCTGAAAGTGCTGCCGGCGACGAACCGTGTGGTGGTCGAAGGCGTGAACATGATCAAACGCCACACACGGCCCAACCCACGCGCCAACATCAAGGGTGGGATTGTGCAGCGCGAGGCATCGCTCCACGCGTCGAACGTGCAACTCGTCTGTCCCGAGTGCGGCGCTCAGGCGAGAATCGGCCGGAAGGTGCTTGGCGACGGGCGCAAGGTTCGCATTTGCCGCAAGTGCGAAGGGGTGGTGGACAAATGAGCCGCCTGAAGGATCGGTATCTCAAGGAAGTTGTGCCGGCCCTGACCAAGGAGTTCGGCTACAAGAACGTCATGGCCGTTCCGAAGATCCGGAAGGTCGTGGTGAATATGGGACTGGGCGAGGCCACGCAGAACGTGAAGATCGTGGACACCGGCAGCGATGAACTGGCACGCATTACCGGTCAGCGTCCTGTAGCCCGACGCGCGAAGAAATCCATCGCGGCTTTCAAAGTTCGGAAGGGTATGCCGGTTGGGACCATGGTCACGCTCCGCGGAGAGCGGATGTACGAGTTTCTGGACAGGCTGATGAACGTCGCGCTGCCCCGCGTGCGGGACTTCCGTGGCGTGTCTCCGAAAGGGTTCGATGGCCGCGGGAACTTCACACTCGGACTGCGCGACCAGCTGATCTTTCCCGAGATCGACTATATGAAGGTGGACAAGACCCGCGGCATGAACGTGTCCGTGGTGACGAGCGCCCGCACCGATCAGGAGGCTCGCAAGCTGCTTCAGTTGATCGGGATGCCGTTCAGGGCGAGTTAAGCGTCGGGACAAGGATCGAATATGGCTACGACCTCGAAGATCGCCAAAGAATTGAAGCCGCCGAAGTACAAGATCCGGTTGCGCAATCGGTGCCGACTGTGCGGACGGCCGCGCGCGTACATGCGCAAGTTTGCGCTCTGTCGTTTGTGCTTCCGAAAGCTCGCGCTCGAGGGCGACGTGACAGGCGTGACGAAGAGTAGCTGGTAAAAAGCCGAAAGCTGAAGGCTATTGAATATGACCGATCCCATTGCTGACATGCTTACGCGGATTCGCAACGCCGTGGCTTCGAAGCACACGCGTGTCGATATGCCGGCTTCGAGGCTGAAGGCCGAGATCGCCAGGATCCTGCAGGACGAAGGCTACATTCAGGGATCCAAGCTTCTCGACGAGAAGCCCGAAGGGGAAGACAGTCCGCGACGGATCATACGGATTTTTCTCAAGTACGGTCCGCACGGCGAACGGGTGATTACCGACATCCAGCGCATCAGTCGCCCCGGCCGGCGCGTCTATTGTGGGCGCGATGAGGTTCCGCAAGTCTTGGCCGGTCTGGGCACGAGCATTCTGACGACCTCGCGCGGCGTCATGACTGGCCGCCAGGCAGCCAAGGCGGGCGTGGGCGGCGAGGTTCTTTGTAACGTGTGGTAACTCAGGGTTGACTACGTGGATCGTTGTTGCGAATTACGCCGAGCGACCAAAGGTCGCGAAAAAATATGTCACGTATAGGTAAGAAACCCATTCCAATCCCCAAGGGCGTGACCGTCAAGGTCGGCGCGGATGCCGTGGAAATTCAAGGGCCCAAGGGGAAACTGACGCAGAAGCTCCCGCCTGGAATTGCGATGGAGCTTTCCGATGGACAGCTTCACGCGAAGCTGGTGCGCGAGGATCGCGAGCTCAACAAGTTCCATGGTCTGGCGCGCAGCCTGGTCGCCAACGGCGTGCTCGGCGTCACCAATGGCTTCAAGCGCGAGCTCGACATCGTGGGCATTGGGTACCGGGGCGAAGTTCGAGGAAAACAGGTGGTCTTTGCTCTCGGCTATTCGCACCCCGTCGTGTTCGACGTTCCACCTGGAATCGAGATTGCCATCGAGAAGCAAACGCACATCACGGTCACGGGCGTCGATCGCCAACAGGTCGGGCAGGTGGCTGCGAATATCCGCCGGCTGCGGAAACCGGATCCCTACAAGCAGAAGGGCGTTCGTTATACCGGCGAGGTGCTCAAGAAGAAGGTCGGCAAGACGGGTGCCTAACCGGCGTCGGCCTTCGGTTCAGTCCGAAGCTGTCGGGCAGAGACTATGAAGATCAAAACCAGCGAAGATCGGCGCCATCGAATCAAGCTTCGCCTGCGCAAGCGAATGACCGGGACAGAGGAGAGGCCACGGCTCACGGTGTTTCGGAGTCTCTCCCACATCTATGTTCAGGTGATCGACGACATGTCCGGCAAGACGCTCGTCGCGGCCTCGAGCATCGAGCCGTCCATCAAAGGCACGCTGGCGGCCAAGGCGCGTGGAAGCAACAGGGCTGGCGCCCAGGCGATTGGCAAGCTGGTCGCCGAACGTGCGCTCGCCAAGGGTATCAAGCAGGTTGTGTTCGATCGAAACGGCTTTCTCTATCACGGTCGCATTCGTGCCGTGGCAGAGGCGGCGCGGGAAGCGGGATTGCAATTCTAAAAGAGGAAGTCAGAGTACACCTTATGATTCGTACCCGTGAGAAAATTGATCCTTCCCAGCTCGATCTGAAAGACACGGTGGTCTCGATCAACCGGGTCACGAAGGTCGTCAAGGGAGGCAAGAACCTGAGCTTCAGCGCGCTGGTCGTCGTGGGCGACGGTCACGGCGTCGTTGGCTTTGGAGTCGGGAAGGCCAAGGAAGTGCCCTCGGCCATCAAGAAAGGGATTGAGGCGGCCAAGAAATCCCTCATCAAGGTGCCCCTTCAGGGAACGTCCATTCCCCATGCGGTTCTGGGGAAATTCGGTTCTGGCAGCGTGCTGTTGAAACCGGCGCCCGACGGGACGGGCATTATTGCCGGCGGCGCCGTGCGCGCCGTCGTGGAATCGGCGGGTCTGCACAACGTGCTGACAAAGTCGCTCGGGAGCGCCAATCCCCACAACGTCGTTCGGGCGACGTTTGCGGCGTTGCTGGACGTCAAGGATCCGGTGATGGTGGGTCGTTTGCGCGGGAAAGATCTCGCCGAGATTGAAGCGGCTATGTCGGCGTAACGGACTGAGAAGTCGATGGCGAAGAAAACACTCAAGGTCACGTTGTTGAAGAGCACGATCGGCTTCGATCGAAAGCAGGACGCCGTCGTCAAGGGATTGGGGCTGCGCCGCATTCGGCACACCGTCGAGCTGGCGGACACTCCCGAAACGCGCGGCATGATCCACAAAGTACGGCACCTGGTGGAGGTGCACGAGTGAGTCTCAGCAACCTTCGGCCGCCCAAAGGCGCCCGACACTCAAAGAAGCGAGTTGGACGGGGTCAGGGCACCGGCCAGGGCAAGACGGCCGGACGTGGCCACAAGGGCGCGAAATCGCGATCGGGGTTCAAGCACAAGCGTGGCTTTGAAGGGGGCCAGATGCCGCTGCATCGGCGCGTGCCGAAGCGCGGATTCCACAACCCCTTCCGAGTGGACTACGACGTCGTGAATCTCGACACGTTGACCGATCGATTCGAGTCGGGCACCGTTGTCACACTGGAGCTGCTGCGCGAACGGGGCCTGGTGCGCTCCAGCTCGCAACCCGTGAAAGTGCTCGGGCGCGGAGAAATCACCAAGCCGCTGACCGTGCGCGTCCACAAGTTCAGCGCGAAGGCCGCTGAAAAGATTGTGGCCGCGGGTGGCGTGGCTGAGACCGTCGCGTGAGATAACGACAGGAATGGCACATGCCTGTTGACAGCTTCAAAAACGTCTTCGCGATTGCCGACCTCCGCAAGCGCGTGTTGTTCACGCTGGCGCTGCTCGGGGTGTATCGGATTGGAACCCAGATTCCGACGCCCGGGGTGAATACGGAGGCGCTCAGACTGCTCGCCGAGCAGATGCGGAACCAGATGCTCGGCTTGTACGACATGTTTACTGGCGGCAACTTGTCGAACGTGACGATCTTTGCGCTCGGCGTCATGCCGTACATCAGCGCGTCGATCATTCTGCAGTTGCTGACGGTCGTGTGGCCGTATCTCGAACGGATCTCCAAAGAGGGCGAGCTCGGACGGCGGAAGATTACGCAGTACACGCGGTACGGAACGATTCTGTTGAGCGTCATTCAGTCGCTGGGCATCGCCATCTGGCTCGAACGTCAGACCCAGATTGCCGGCGGGCTGCCGCTCGTGTACGACCCCGGATGGGGTTTCCGCCTGATGACGGTTCTGACCCATACGACTGGCACGACCTTCATCATGTGGCTGGGGGAGCAGATTACCGAGCGCGGGATTGGAAACGGGATGTCGCTGATCATTTTTGCCGGCATCGTGGTCGGGTTGCCCCGCGCCGTGTTGAGCACCGTCGATCAGCTGAGAACCGGTCAGCTCGGTCTGATCCCCATTGTGCTGCTGATGGTGGCCATGGTGGCGGTCGTGGCGGCGGTCATTTTTGTCGAGCGCGGCAACCGGCGAGTCACGGTGCAATACGCCAAACGTGTGGTCGGTCGTCGTATGTACGGCGGGTCAAGTACCCACATCCCGTTGAAGGTCAACACCGGAGGCGTGATCCCGGTCATTTTTGCGTCTTCAATTCTGGCGTTCCCCGCGACGCTTGCGGGAATGTTCGAGCCAGGCGGGTGGGGAGAACGGATTGCCACACAGCTTGGGTACGGCATGCCGCTCTACAACCTGCTTTACGTCGTCGGGATCATTTTCTTTGCGTATTTTTACACGTCGATCATTTTCAATCCCGATGACGTGGCTGAAAACATGCGCAAGTATGGAGGCTTCGTTCCCGGTATTCGTCCCGGCAAGCGGACGGCCGAGTACATCGACAACATCCTGGCTCGCATCACGCTGGCGGGCGCGCTGTATCTGTCCCTCATTGCGATTCTGCCGCAGCTGCTCATGACCGGATTCAAGGTCGCGCCCATCCCGTTCATTGGCGAGCGCCTCGATGCGATCATGCCGCGATTCATCACCGAGGGCATGAACCTGCAGTTCTTCTTTGGCGGGACCTCGTTGCTGATCGTGGTTGGCGTGGCCATGGACACCGTGCAGCAGATCGAATCGCAGTTGATCATGCGGCACTATGACGGCTTCATGAAGAAGACCCGCATCCGCGGGCGCCGTGGCTGAGCAGGTTCGAGGGGTTGATGCAGAAGGCTCCCGACGGTGCGAAACGTGTGAACCTGATCATGATCGGGCCTCCGGGCGCGGGCAAGGGGACGCAGGCGGAACGGATCGCTCACGAGCGCGGGGTCCCGAAAATTTCGACGGGCGACATCCTCCGCGAGGCGATTCAGCAAGGCACGCCTCTCGGTCTGCGCGCCAAGGCGATTGTCGAGCGTGGCGATCTCGTGAGTGACGATGTGATGATTGGCGTGGTCCGCGAACGGCTGGAACGTCCGGATACCCTTGGCGGATTCGTCCTCGACGGGTTCCCGCGGACCATCCCCCAGGCCGAGGCGCTCGATCAAATGCTTGACGGTTGCGGGCCGCTGATCATCATTGAAATCGTCGTGCCGGCGAATGAGCTGGACAAGCGTATGACCGCACGTCGCGTGTGCCGCGATTGTGGCGCGAACGCTGAGCCCGCCGACGCGAAATGCGCGCGTTGCGGAGGCAAGATCGTGGCAAGGGCGGATGATGGCCAGGCCGCGGTGCGCACGCGCCGCCAGGGCGTCTATACGAAGCAGACGAAGCCGATTCTCGACTACTACCGGGCGAGACCGACGTTCCGCACCATCAACGGCGCACAGGCGCCCGATCGTGTGTCGGACGCTTTGACCGCGGCAATCGATTCGGCGCTGGAAACAGCCAGCCCTTCGCGGTGACGACTGGTGATAGCCTGCAGATCTCAACGTGAACTCGAGCGCCTGCGGGCGGCCAACCTGCTGGTGGCGCAGGTGCTGGAGATGTTGAAAGGACTCGTCGTTCCTGGGGTGACGACGGCGAAGCTCGACGAGGTCGCCGAACAGGCCGTGCGCGATGCGGGCGCCGTGCCCGCGTTCAAGGGCTATCATGGCTATCCGTCCACGATTTGCGCATCCATCAACGATCAGGTCGTTCATGGCATTCCGTCGAACCGTGCGCTCGTGAACGGAGACATCATTTCGATCGATCTTGGCGTGGTGCTCGACGGCTACTACGGCGACGCCGCGGTGACGGTTCCTGTCGGTCGCGTCACCTCGCAGGTGGCCATGCTGCTGCAGGTGACCGAGCAATCTCTCTGGAAGGGTATCGAGCAGGTGACCGTGGGGGCCAGGGTCTCGGATATCAGCCACGCCGTGCAGCAGCACGTCGAGGCCCATGGCTTTTCGGTCGTGCGCGAGTTTGTGGGCCACGGCGTCGGAACGTCACTTCACGAGGAGCCGCAGATTCCAAACTACGGCGATCCCGGGCGCGGTCCCCGCCTTGCCGAAGGCATGGTGCTGGCCATCGAGCCGATGGTCAACGTCGGCAAACCGGCGGTCAGGGTGTTGAGCGATGGATGGACGGCTGTGACGCGGGACGGCAGCCTCTCGGCGCACTTCGAGCACACGGTCGCTGTGTCGGCTTCTGGCCCGATGGTGCTGTCAGCGCTCGAGACACCCGCAACGGTCGGAGCGCCGAGCCTCATATTGGAGGTCCCAGGCTCATCTGAGGCCTCCCGTTGAGAGCGACTATGAAGCCTGGTGCGGTTGAAGTCGCGGGCACGGTGCGAGAACTATTGCCGAACGCGATGGTGCGAGTAGAGACCGAGAACGGGCACTCCGTCCTGGCACATGCGTCTGGGGAGATCGGCAGGAATTTCATCCGACTGTTGGCCGGCGATCAGGTGCGCGTGGAGCTCTCACCATTCGATCCGGGACGCGGACGGATTACGAGAAGGCTCAAGGCTGAAGGCTGAAAAGGAACACATGAAAGTCAGAGCATCGGTCAAGCGTATCTGCGACAAATGCAAGATCGTCCGCCGCCGCGGCGTCGTACGAGTGATTTGTCCGAATCAGAAACACAAGCAGAGGCAGGGGTGACTGGTCGTTCCTGACCACTGACCACTGACTACTACAAGGATTAGAGAGCATGGCGCGCATTGCAGGTATCGATCTTCCGAACACGAAACGGATTGAGATCGGGCTCACGTACATTTACGGCATCGGTCGGACGCGGTCGAACGGGATCCTGAAAGACGCCGGCGTCAGTCCGGACGTCCGCGTCAAGGATCTCTCTGATGACGATGTGAGGAAGATCAGTCGCGTGATCGAGGAAGAAGGCGGTGTCGAAGGAGATCTTCGCAAGGAGATCTCGATGAACATCAAGCGGCTCATGGAAATCGGATCGTTCCGAGGGTCCCGTCATCGACGGAGCCTGCCGGCACGCGGTCAGCGGACACGAACGAACGCGCGCACACGCAAGGGCCCGCGAAAGGGCGCAATCGCGAAGAAGAAGACGATTTGAAGAAAGAAGACAGAATACATGGCCAAGAGTGAACCGGCTGGCGACGCCGTTCCGGCAAAAGGCGAAAAAAAAGATGCGGGTCGTAAACCTCGCAAGACCTTCAAGAAGCGCGGCGAGAAGCGCGTCGTGCACCACGGGCTTGCGCACATCCAGGCGTCCTTCAACAACACGGTGATTACGATCACCGACACCGAAGGCAACGTGATTGCCTGGTCGAGTGCAGGTGGCATCGGCTTCAAAGGATCGAGGAAGGGGACACCGTTTGCGGCCACGCAGGCGGCAATCAATGCGGGAAATGCTGCCAAGGGATTTGGCTTACGGTCGGTCGAGGTGAAGGTGAAGGGGCCGGGATCGGGCCGCGAATCGGCGATTCGGGCGCTCCAGACAATCGGGATCGAGGTGAAGTCGATCCACGACGTGACCCCGATTCCGCACAACGGGTGCCGGCCACCCAAGCGCCGGCGGGTCTAGCTGGGCTTTAGGCTTTGGCGGCGTTGACTGAGCGGATCGTTGTGACGAACCGCGCCGAGCGCTGAAAGCGCGAGGTACAGGTCGTGGGGGCAGCCTTGAGCCACGGCGCATGGGGGGTGGGGCCCCATGCGCACTGATGAAAGAGCCCCATGACAACTAAGTAAGGACTAACTGAATGGCTCGATACGTTGGTGCCGTGTGCCGGTTGTGCCGTCGCGAGGGCATGAAGCTGTTCCTGAAGGGCGAACGCTGTTATACGGAAAAGTGCGCGATTGAGAAGCGCAACTTCCCGCCCGGGCAGCACGGCAAGACTCGAAAGGCCAAGCTTGCCGGCTACGGCGTGCAGCTTCGCGAGAAGCAGAAGGTCAAGCGCATCTACGGCGTGCTCGAAGATCAGTTCAGACGGTACTTTGAAGCTGCGGAGCGGCAGCGCGGCATCACCGGCGAGACGCTGCTCCAGTTGCTCGAACGTCGCCTCGACAACGTCGCGTACCGGATGGGCCTTGCCACGTCGCGTCCGCAGGCCCGGCAGCTCGTCCGACACGGACACTTGCAGGTCAACGGTCGTAAGGTCGACATTCCGTCGTATTCCATCCGGGTCGGCGATGTGATTAGCGTGCGCGCTACGAGCCAGAAGGACGTGGCCGTTCAACATGCCCTCGAAGAAGTCAAAGGGCGTGGGGTCCCCGAATGGCTGTCGTTCGACATGGAGAAAATGAGCGGACGCATTGTGTCGCTGCCCACGCGCGAGCAGATCAATCTGCCCGTTCAGGAGCAGCTGATCGTCGAGCTGTATTCGAAGTAAGTCGTCGGCCGTCAGCCATCAGCATGCTGGTGGTACACGTTCAAGTTGCTGAAGGCTGACAGCTGAAGGCTGAAGGCTTCGTTTTAGAAAGGATCATCCGATGCTGTGGAAAGGGTTCCAGCGACCGAAGCGACTGGAGTTAGAGCGAGACACGCTGACCGATCGGTTCGGCCGCTTCTACGCTCAGCCATTCGAACGTGGCTTTGGAACGACGATTGGGAACGCCGTGAGACGCGTGCTGCTGTCGTCTGTCGAAGGGGCGGCCATTACCGCCGTCAAAATTGACGGCGTGCTGCACGAATTCTCGCCGATCCCGAGCGTGGTCGAGGACGCGACGGACATCATCCTCAATCTCAAGCAGATTCCCATCAAGATGCACGTCGACCAGACCAAGACGCTGTACCTGCGGGTCGACAAGGCGGGCATCGTCAAGGCGCGCGACATCGAAGCCGACGGTGACGTCGAGATTCTCGAGCCCGACGCCCATATCGCGACGGTCAGCGAGGGCGGCAAGCTGCACATGGAAATGCGGCTGAAGCGCGGCCGCGGATACGTGTCGGCCGACAAGAATTTCGACGAGGACCTGGGAATCGGCTGGATTCCGGTTGATTCCGTGCATTCGCCAATCAAGAAGGTGAACTACCTCGTCGAGGCCGCCAGACTGGGTCAGACGACGGACTATGACAAGTTGACGGTGGACGTCTGGACCAACGGTGCGGTGACGCCACGTGACGCCGTCTCGCTCGCGGCGAAGCTGATTCGAGATCACCTGAACATCTTCATCAATCTCGAAGAGTCAGCGGATCTCCCGCAGGAGGCCCAGGCAGATCAGCCGCGGGCAGGGTCACTCAACGAGCATCTCGATAAGAGTGTTGAGGAGCTCGAGCTGTCGGTCCGTTCGTACAACTGTCTGAAAAACGCCAACATTCGCACAATCCGGGAGCTCGTCCAGAAGACCGAAGCCGAGATGCTGAAGACGAAGAATTTCGGCCGGAAGTCCCTGAACGAGATCAAGGAGATTCTGCACAGCATGGGACTCAGCCTCGGCATGCGTTTGGATCAGCCGGCGGCGCAGTCGCACGCGGAGTAACGTACAGCCATCAGCCATCAGCCATCAGATATGGCTGAAGGCTGAACGGCTGAAGGCTGAAGGCTAGAAGGACACGTCAATGCGTCATCGGGTTGCACACCGCAAGCTAGGTCGCGTCACCGAGCACAGGATTGCCATGCTGCGCAATCAGGCGCTCGATTTGCTGCGCCACGAGCGAATCGAGACCACCGTGCCCCGGGCCAAGGAGTTGAGACCGTTCGTCGAGCGGCTCATCTCGATTGCCAAACGGAGCGGCTCGGACGACGGCAACGGGAAGGCGCTGTTTGCCCGCCGGCTGGTGGCGCGCGATCTGCACGATCCGGATGTCGTGAGGAAGCTGTTTGACACGCTGGCGCCACGCTATGTGGATCGTCCCGGCGGGTACACCCGGCTGCTGAAGCTCGGTCACCGAAGGGGCGACAATGCCGAGGTCGCCCAGGTGGAGCTCGTGGGCAGCGAGTACAACCCCAAGGCCGCCGACAAAGACAGCAAAGGGAAGGCGCCGAGCGCCAAGCCCAAGGGCATGGGAGGGCGTTTGAAGGCAGCCGCCGAACGTCTGCGCGGCCGGAAGGCGGGCGCCAGAGGCGGCCGAAGAAACCCACGAGAAGGCCGACAAGCGCACTTCCGGGAAGTCGCGGGCACGGGCTTCTTCACAGAAGAAGCCCGGATGATGTCCCGGGGCTTGGGTTGAATCTGCTCCGCGCGCCCGAGTCCTACGGGTTCCACGCCATAAGTCTCGATTCCCTCAGTTCGAATCCTGTTCAACTCCCAGGCTCATACTGAAGGAGCCCCTATGAACTGGATTGCCGACCCCGAAGCCTGGATCGCGCTGGTCACGCTGACCTCGCTCGAAATCGTTCTCGGAATCGACAACATCATCTTCATCTCGATTCTGGCTGGTCGCCTGCCCAAGGCTCAGCAGAATCGTGCCCGGGTGCTCGGACTCGCGGTCGCGATGGTGTCGCGCGTCGTGCTGCTGCTGTCGATCCGGTGGGTGATGCGCCTGACGGCACCCCTCATCGACGGTGGGACGGGAGTTTTCGGGCCGTGACATGATTTTGGTCGCGGGCGGCCTGTTTCTGCTGGGGAAGGCGACGAGCGAGATTCATGCACGTCTCGAGGGCGAAGAAGATCAGGCGAAAGGTAGGCGGGCCGGCGTGACGTTTGCGGGGGTCATCGTTCAGATCATGCTGCTCGACATCGTCTTTTCGCTCGACTCCGTCATTACGGCCGTTGGCATGGTCGATCAAATTTCCATCATGGTGATTGCCGTCATCGTGGCGGTGGCGTTCATGATGTTCTTCTCCGGCACGGTCAGCGATTTCGTCCACAGACATCCCACGGTCAAGATGCTGGCGCTTGCCTTCTTGCTGATGATTGGCGTGACCCTCATTGCCGAGGGCTTTGGTCAGCACATTCCGAAGGGGTACATCTACTTTGCGATGGCCTTTTCCGTGTTCGTCGAGATGCTCAACCTGCGGGTGCGGGGAAGTCACCCCGTCGATCTCAAGGGCCCGGAACAGGAGATGAGGAGATCAAGAGCTTCTTGAACTCCTGATCTTCTCAGCCCCTTGCGGAATTGCTCGGGGCCTCAGACTTCTTCCATCTCGACGCCCTCACGTTCGGCCTTCGAGGCCGCAATGATCTTGGCCTGCAGGTGGGACGGGACCTCGTCGTAGTGTGAGTACTCCATGTGGTACGAGCCCCGCGCGCCGGTGGCTGACGTCAGGTGCTGTTCGTAGGTCAGCATCTCTGACATGGGGACCTGTGCCTTGATGACGGTGGTCGTGCCGCGTGTATCCATGCCAGAAATGCGGCCGCGACGACTGTTCAAGTCGCCCATCAGATCGCCCGCGAAATCGCTGGGCGCGTAGACTTCAACGTTCATGATGGGTTCGAGAATCGTCGGCCGCGCGCGCGTCATCCCGTCCTTGAACGCCAGCGACCCCGCCAGCTTGAAGGACAGTTCGTTCGAGTCCACGGGGTGGAACGAGCCGTCGAACACCGTCGCGCGAAAGTCGACGACGGGATAGCCCGCAAGGTAACCCCGCATGCGCGTGTCCTGAATCCCCTTTTCGACCGCCGGGATGAAGTTTCTCGGGATAGATCCGCCGAAGATGTCGTCGACAAACTCGAAGTCCGCACCGCGCGGCAGCGGTTCCAGCTTGATCTTGCAGTCCCCGAACTGTCCGTGGCCTCCAGTCTGCTTCTTGTGCCGTCCATGCGCTTCCGTGGCGTGCGTGATGGTCTCGCGGTACGGGATACGCGGCGGCTTCAGGATGACCTCGACGCCGAAGCGCCGCTTCAGCTTCGCCACCGTCACCTCGATGTGCAGCTGACCCTGTCCTGACAGGAGCAGTTCTTTCGTCTGAGTCTCGCGGCCGTAGCGGATGGTCGGATCTTCCTCTTCCAGGCGGTGCATGGCCGAGCTGATCTTGTCCTCGTCGCCGCGTGTCTTCGGCTCGATGGCGTACGACAACACCGCCTCGGGGAAGCTCATGGCAGGGAATTTGATGTTCGCGCTCTTGTCCGCGAGCGTATCGTTGGTCAACGTGTCCTTCAGCTTCGCGACGGCCCCCAGATCTCCCGCCTTGAGCTCGGGCACGGCCGTTTGCGTTTTTCCCTGCAGGAGAAAGACACTGCCGAGCCGCTCCGGCGAGTCTTTCGTCAAGTTGTGGACCGTCTGGTCGGACTTGACGGTTCCCGTCATCACCCGGAACATCGTGATCCGTCCCGCGAAGGGATCGGCAATGGTCTTCCAGACGAACGCGGCGTAGGGCCCCGTATCCGACGCATTCTTGGTGACGTCTTCACCGGTCTTGGCATTGACGCCTGTGACCGGACGTTCCGCCGCCGACGGGAGATACGCCACGATCGCGTCGAGCAACTGGGGGATCCCGATATTCTGCAGGGCAGACGTCACGACGAGCGGAAACAGCTTTGCGGTGCCCACCGCCGCGCGCAAGCCGGCAACGAGCTCCTCCTGCGTCAACGTGCCCGCCTCGAAGAACTTTTCCATTAACGCTTCGTCCGCCTCGGCAACCATTTCCACGAGCGCATCTCTCGCGGCGGTTGCCGTGTCGGTCATGTCGGCGGGAATGGGCCCCTCGGTGAACTTGCCCGACCCGTCGCCCTGATACGTATATGCCTTCATCGTCACGAGATCGACGACGCCCTTGAAGGACTTTTCCTCACCGAGCGGGAGCTGAATGGGGATGACGGTCCGGCTGAGGACCTCACGCACCGACTGAAGTGAGCGTTCGAGGCTGGCACGCTCGCGGTCGATGCGATTCAATACGACAAGGCGCGGCAGATTGAGCTCGTCCGCTGCGGCCCAGACTTTTTCCGTCTGCACTTCGACGCCGGCCACGGCATCGACGACCACGAGCGCTGCGTCGGCAACGCGCAGCGCGGCGCGCGCATCGCTCAGGAAGTTCGCAAAGCCAGGCGTATCGATGAGATTGATCTTGGTCTTGTTCCACTCGACATACGCGAGGCTCGCGGCCAGCGTGTGTTTGCGTGCAATTTCTTCTTCGTCGTAGTCCGTGACGGTGGTTCCGTCATCCACTTTGCCGAAGCGATTGATCATGCCGGCATCGAAGAGGAATGCGGAGGCCAGCTGCGTCTTGCCCGAGCCGCCGTGTCCGACCAGCGCGACATTTCTGATGCTGGCCGCATCGTAGACTTTCATGGGGAATCCTCCGAGGCTCTCAGTTATCAGTTATCAGTTATCAGTCCTCAGTTAGCTGGCTGCAGCTTTCGATGCTTCGATAAGCCCTCAGCATTCGCTTCTCGTTCCAGTTACCGCTCAGCTTCGGGCCTTTCGAGGAAAGCCAAATCGGCAGATAAAAGCAAATCATACTCAAGTTCGGCGGCCGAGCCTATGGCCACTGTAAGTAACGCGCGAATTCCCGATTTCCACCTACGACAGCTTCCCTCGACGATATTTGAGGACGACATGGCCGCACGCCGCATTTGCTGCCGAGGCCAAAAGCTCCTCTTGGAAAAGTCTTGCATTTGCGTACACGCTAACGCACGCGTGCGACTTTTGCCATGCGGTAAGCTTGTAAAGTCCTGCATCGCGTCGCCTCCAATGAGCTCACGCCGGGTTAGAGCTGGCTCCCTGAAGCGCAAGCAAATCGGAGCCGGAACTGAAAGCTGAAAGCTGAAGCTGAAGGCTGAAGGCTGAAGGCTACTCGTACCTGAGCGCCTCAATCGGGTCCAGGCGGGACGCTTTGACGGCGGGAACCATTCCGAAAAACACGCCGACCGACGCCGAGAAGCCGATGCCGACGGCGAACGACCACCAGGGCAGAGAAATCGGGAAGTCGGACACGAAATGGATACCGAGGCCGACGGCGCTGCCGAACAGGATGCCGAGCACGCCGCCGATGCTCGTGAGGACCACGGCTTCGATCAGGAACTGCCAGAGAATTTCCTGCCGGCGCGCACCGAGAGCTTTTCGGACACCAATTTCGCGCGTGCGCTCGGTGACGGAAATCATCATGATCGCCATGACCCCGATGCCGCCGACCATGAGGGCGATGGAAGAAATCACGACGAGGCCGAGGAACGTGGCTCGGCTGATCCGATCCCAGAGCTGCAGAATGGCGTCCTGCGTGACCAGATCGAAGTCGTCGGGCTCATCCAGACGCAGCCCGTGCCGGATCCGCATGATCTCCTGGATCTCCCGCATGACCTGTTCGCGCGGCACGCCGGAAAACGGAACAGCCGAGATCAGAATGGCTCGCATTTCGTCGCCGCGAGGGTTGACCTGCACCGCTCGGATCCCAAACTGCTTCTGATACGACGTCTGGGGAATGATGACCACATCGTCCTGGCTGCCACCGATTCCACCGACCGTTGGTCGCGGAGCCATGACACCGATGACCGTGTAGCGTTGTGTGCCGAGGCGCACGACCTTGCCAACGGCATCGACATTGGGAAACAGCAGCTGGACGGCTGTCTGCCCGAGAACGATGACAGGCCGGCGATGGTCGACTTCTGTGGCCGTGAAGAAGCGGCCGGACTCGATGGGAGTGGCATCGATTTCCGGAAACTTCTCGCCCGTGCCCCACACCTGAAGCAGCTTGGTCCGCTGGTCGCCGTAGAAGACTCGCTCCTGGGTTGGAGGGCCGCCGTTGCCGAGCCAGATATCAACCAGTCGCAGTGACGGTGCCTGTTCCTGAAGCGCCTTGGCGTCTGCGACGGTCAGGTTGGGCCGTTTCATCAGCTCACTGAATTCCTTGCCGGAGGCGACGCTGAGGCCGCTGAGGCGCGCCACGAACACCGTATCCGGCCCGAGCTGTCGGATGGTGTCGCGGAGTGACTGGTCGAAGCCTCGGATGAGCGACGTCATCCCGACGATTGCGGTAATACCGATGACGACGCCGAGCACGGTGAGCGCAGAACGAAGCTTGTTGGTGCGCAGCGTCTCGAGCGCCATCCTGCCGATTTCGCCGAAGAGTCCTCGATGCATCGCCATCAGCTGCTCACTCGCGCCTCAGCGCTTCGATCGGATCCAGGGCGGCCGCGCGGAGCGCCGGATACAAACCGAAGAACAAGCCAACGAGTGCGGTAATCGAGACGCCAAGGCCTACGGACCAGAGCTGAATCTCGGCCGGCACGGGCGTGAGCCGTGCGATGCTCAGGGCGAGGAGGAATCCCAGGGCTGTGCCGACGAGTCCTCCAAAAGTCGAAAGCGTGATGGACTCTGTCAGGATCTGCCAGATGATGTGCTCGCGTCTGGCACCGAGCGCCTTCCGCAACCCGATTTCGCGCGTGCGTTCGGTGACGACCATCATCATGATGTTCATGATGACAATGCCTCCGACCACGAGCGAAAGCGCCACGACCCCAACGAGGACTGCATAGATGCCCGCGGTTGCCTGCCTGTAGATTCCCAGGATCGTGTCTGAACTGAAGATGCCGAAGTTGTTTTCTTCTCCGGGCTTGAGCCGACGTTGGATGCGAAGCGCCACCGATGGCATCGTCGATTGCCGGATCGATCACGGAAGGATCCGTCGGCTTCACCATCAACCCGAGTGACTGTCTCGCGCCAAAGAGCTTTTGATAGGCGCCGAGCGGAATGATTGCGAACTCGTCCTGCGACTGCCCGAATGTCGATCCCTTCTGTTCGCTGACACCGACGACCCGGAAATGGACGCCTGCGATCTTGACCATCTTGTCGATCGGATCGGCTTCTCCGAACAGCCGATCGGCCGTGCCCCACCCAAGCAGCACGACGGGCCGGCTCCGGTCGATCTCAATCGGACTCAACAGCCTGCCGCGCTCGGCGTCGAACATCGAGAATTGCGAATACTCGCGGGTCACCCCTTGAACCTGCACCGAGTCGAGCGACGTGTCGTGATAGCCCACTTCCGCTGTTGCGCCGGGCCTGTGCCATGACGGCCTCGACGACAGGGCTGAACCTCCGAATCGCGTCGGCATCGTCGAGGGTGATTAAGGGGTTGTTCCTGACCCGGTCGGCTTCTTCGTCGCTGCGAATGATGCCGGTGCGCTCGACGTTGAACGAATCGGCGCCCAGATCGGAGACGATCGCGTTGGTCACGTACCCGTTCATGCCCTGAATGAGCGACACCACCGTAATAATGGAGGTGACCGCGACGATGTTTCCCAGAACGGTCAGAAGAGATCGCAGCTTGTTGGCCCAGATGGCCTCCAAGCGCCAAGAGAGACGGATTCGAGAAATTGCATAAGTCAATCGGCAGTCGGCAGTCCGGCTCAGACCGGACGCTGCAAGACGTTCTAGCGTCTACGGTTCGTGCGCGCGGGATTCTCCAGCTTCACCGAATCGCCGTCCGCAATTTGTCGTACGGACGCGTACGGTCCGGTGATCACCTGGTCCCCCTGGTCGACGCCGGACAGAACCTCGAAGAACTTCTCACCGGCAATACCCACTTTTACGGGAACGAACTCCGCTTTGCCGGAGCGAAAAGCGAAGACGCCTTCCGTTTCTTTACGCGTCTGGCCCTGCGGGAGCTCTTCCGCCGAGACGGTCCCGCTGGTCGTGGGCCGACGCCGTCGGCGCGTCTGAGGCTCGCGAACGATTTTTCCAGCCTCGTCGTAGACAAGCTCACGGACGGTCACCGCCTGAATCGGCACGGCCAGCGCCTTCGCTCGAACAGCCGTGGTGATGTCGGCTGTACACGACGAACCAGGACGGATTCCGGCAGGGATCGGCTCATCGAGCACCACGACGACTTTGAAATTGGTCGCCTGCCGCGCAGTCGTCCCCTTGGGTCCCGGTGGCCTGAATGGGACTGTTGCCGATTTCGGCGACGTGCCCCTTGAACGTGCGGTCCGGAACCGCGTCAATCGTGATCTTGGCAATCTGGCCGATCGACACGCTGGGCACGTCCGTCTCGTCGACCTCGACTTCGGCTTGAATGACCGACATATCCGCGACGGTCATGAGCACGGTCCCTTGATTGTTCATCGTCCCAACGACCACGGTTTCACCTTCGTCGATGTTCCGCCGCGTCACGAGGCCGTCGATTGGCGACTCGAGCCTGACCTTGGTGAGCTCGTAGCGATTGGTCTCGAGGTTTGCGCTCTCCTGGTTGATCTGTTGTTGTCGTGTCGCGACTTCCTGCTGCCGCGCCTTCAGTTCGGTCTCGCGCACCTTGACGTCGTTCTCGGCCCGCTCCAACGCCTCGCGCGTGGTGAGCTCGTCCTTCCAAAGGTCCTGCTGGCGCTTGAGATCGCGATGGGCACGATCGAGATTGGCTTGGCCGGTTTCCACGGCCACACGCGCAGCCTCGAGGCCAGAGCGGGCACCAAGCACAGCCGCTTCGCTGCGCTGCACAGCTGACTGAAGCGTGCGGGCATCAATCTGCAGCAGGAACTGACCCCTGGTCACTTTGTCGCCTTCGTTGACCGCGACACGAGTGACCTGTCCCATCGTGTTCGCGCTGATGTCCACCGACAGTTTTGGCTGTACCTTTCCCGAGGCCGACACAACGGCCTCGAGATCCCGCTTCTGCACGGTCTCTGCCGTAATTTCGACATCGTTGTTGCGCTGGTAATACAGATTCACGACGACGAGCGCCACCGCGACCGCCGCCATCAGTCCGCCGATCAGCAGTTTTTTCGCAGACACTACGACCCTCCGGCCATCGTGGTGACGCCAGCCACGGCGAGCGCGATGATCAGATAAATGCCAAACAGCGTCAGGGCGATCGTCCTTGTCGAACGACGGAAAAGCACTCCAAGGCCGATTGCCAGCACGATGACCCACCACACGATGAACAAGTCAATGGTACCGAGAAACCGCGCCGCAAAGCTGTCTTCCGCGAGCATCGGCAGAAACGCTCCAAGGCTGGTCGCGCTCGTCATCGTTTCGCGCACGTAGTTCAATGGCAGCACGAAGCACTGCTGGACCAGGATAACCACGCCAGATGCTGCGATGACGCCAAGCGTCTGCTTGAATGTCGCCTCGGCGCCGGAAATGACGGCGAACGCTGCCTTGATAATGCCGGCGAGGATCATGGTGACAATCGGACCCACGACGAGCGAGTAGATCGGCACGATGTACCCCATGAAGCCCGCGATGCGCTCCATGCCGGCGTACGTGGTGTCGTCGACTTCGGCGCCGAACGCCTCCCGCTGCCTGACCGCGGCGTCGAGCCAGGCCAGTTGCCCCACCTCTGTGCGAAAAAAGATCGCCGTCCCAATCGCGGCAACAATCGACACGAAAGCCATCATGGCAAACGGGCGCGGATCCCGCGCAATGTGAACAAAGGTCTCCTTGGGCGAAAAAATGACGCCAACAACGCGGCCAACAAACCCCAGGGTTTGGGCTTGAGGCACAGCTGCCGAGGCAGACGCAGATTGCACGCTTGGTTGGGTCATGGATCGCACCTCGGAAGGTCTACACAGGTGTTAGACGGGTATACGAGCGCCGACCGCCAGAAGTTCGGCGCCTTCAAAACCTTGACAGCGCATGACCCTTTCTTTAGGATTCAACGGCTGTGTTCAACCTCGTTCCGAAGGAACTGTTCTTTACGAAAGGCGTTGGGAAGCATCGCGAAAAACTGACCTCCTTCGAGCTGGCGTTGCGCTCCGCGGGTATTGCCGCCTGCAACCTCGTTCGCGTCTCGAGCATCTTTCCTCCCGGTTGTCGCATCCTGTCACGCAGCCAGGGCATGAAGCGTTTGAAGCCCGGCCAGGTCACGTTTGTCGTCATGTCGGAAGCGGCAACCCGTGAGCCCCACAGATTGATCGCTGCGACCGTCGGCGTGGCTGTTCCACGCGATCGCAAACTTTACGGCTACCTGTCCGAGCACCATAGCTTCGGCGAAAACGAGGACACCGCAGGCGATTACGCTGAGGAGCTGGCCGCCGAGATGTTGGCGACCACGCTCGGTCTGGAATTTGACCCGGACAAGAGCTGGGACGAAAAGAAAGAAGTCTATCGACTGTCCAATCAGATTGTCCGCACTCAGAACGTCACGCAAACGGCCGTAGGCGACAAGAAAGGTCTTTGGACCACGGTTGTCGCTGCCGCTGTGCTCGTCGGTTGAGACTGGTCGGTCGCTCGCACTCCGCGCACATTCTCGCGGGGGCTAAAGTCCCCGCACGACGGGCTCGGGGCCTACAGCCTCCGAGCTACAAAATCCCCACACCAAGATTTTGATCACTCAAAACATACATTATGCCAAATTCGTCAAATGGGGACACTCCCCATGTTGGCGATTCGGCAGGCACGTTCCTTTCGTCCTTCTTTTCTCCATCCTTATGGTACCTCCCACCCCTCTCAAGGCGCAGGTGGCCGAAACGGTCGGCACGAGAGCATTGGGAATGGCGGGGGCGTTCGTCGCAGTCGCCGACGATGCCACCGCTACCTTCTGGAACCCTGCTGGACTGGCATTCGGTCCGGTATTTGATTCCACGGTCGAGAACCAGGAGGTCGAAACACTTGCCCCCAGGGGCCCAGGTGTTGGCGTGGAGGCATTCATGATTGCCGTCGCGACGCCGTCCCTCGGTCTGACCTATTACAGGGTCAGAACAGTCTCTGCCTTGCCACGAAGTCCAGTGAGTCCGGAAGGCGGGCAACCTGAACAAACAGATATCAACAAGTTGACGACCCGTCACTTTGGGGCCAGCTTCGTGCAGTCGTTGGCGCCGTTTCTCACGGTAGGGACGACGGTAAAAATTGTCCACGGTACGGCGGCACTAGGTCTCGTGCAGGCAGTAAGTGTCGAGCGTGCACTCGACATTGCCAAAGAGTTAGAGGGTCGGGGCGAGACCAAGATGGATCTCGATGCCGGTGTCATGGCCGTCTTTGGTGGCTGGCGAGCTGGCGTCGTAGGACGCAATCTGAGTGAGCCTGAATTCGACACGTCTGATCCGGACCAAGCCACGAGCACGAGTCCGCTGAAGTTGTCGCGCCAGGTTCGCGCGGGTGTGGCTTACGCGCCCCGAGCTCGTCCGTCGGGGACGAATGGGCCAATGACCATTGCCGCCGACATCGATCTTGAACGTATTGAGACTCCGTTTGGACACCGTCGGGAACTTGCCGTTGGCGGTGAAGGATGGTGGTGGGCCGGTCGCGTGGGAGCACGTGGGGGTATCCGTTTTAATACACTTCGAGACCAGTTCACGTCGCAGGATCCGGTCGTCGCGGTCGGGATCAGCGTCAGTCCTCGAGCCGGTTCATTGGTCGAAGGACAGATCACGCGCGGTCGCAACGAGTTAGAGCAGGGATGGGGCATTTCTGCCCGTGTGACATTTTGAGTCACTAATGGACAAGTTTTGTCAGACCGAAAAGCCATGGGGTGCTTTGGCACGGGTAGCCGACAGCAACGATGGCCGTTCGAATCGGAGAACTTCTCCTCAAAGAAAAGCGCATCACGCCAGAGCAGCTCCAAGAAGCCCTCAAGTATCAGAAGGGCAACGGGGGCAAGCTCGGCTATAACCTCGTCAAGCTCGGGTTCGTCAAGGACGAAGAAATCACCGCACTGCTGAGCAAGCAGTACGGTGTCCCCTCGATCAATCTCGCCCAGTTTCAAATTGATCCGGCGGTCATCAAGTTAGTCCCGTCGGAAACAGCCCAGAAGTACCAGATCGTTCCTCTCAGTCGTTCCGGCGCGACGCTGACGATTGCCATGACGGATCCGACGAACGTGTTCGCCATGGACGACATCAAGTTCATGACGGGCTACAACGTCGAGCCGGTCGTGGCGTCTGAGGCTGCGGTCGTCGAGGCCATTGCCACGTACTACGCCGTTACCAAACCGCCCATCGCGGGTGGTGCGAGCGCGCTCGAGGTCGCGACGAAAGCGCTCGAGGAAATGCCGCTGTCGGCGGATGCCAGCGACGTCGAGGTGCTGGAGGACCTCGAGGAGATTAGTGCGGAAGCGCTCGAGAAGCAGGGCAGCGAAGCGCCGATCATCAAGCTCGTAAACGTCGTTCTGATGTCGGCTATTCAAAAGGGCGCAAGCGACATTCACATCGAACCCTACGAAAAGGAGTTCCGGGTTCGGTACCGCATCGACGGCATTCTCTACAACATCATGGCGCCTCCCATGAAGTACCGGGATGCCATGACCTCGCGCATCAAAATCATGGCGAAGCTCGACATTGCCGAGAAGCGCCTGCCCCAGGACGGTCGCATCAAGATTCGATTTGCTGACAACGGCAAGACGCTCGAGATCGATTTCCGCGTGTCGTGTCTTCCCACGCTGTTCGGCGAAAAGATCGTCATGCGTCTCTTGGACAAATCCAAGCTGATGCTCGACATGACGAAACTCGGCTTCGAATCCGAGTCGCTCGGCAAGTTCGAGTTTGCCATCTCGAAGCCGTGGGGCATGGTGCTCGTGACCGGGCCCACAGGGAGCGGCAAGACCAACACCCTCTATTCCGCGATCTCCAAGGTCAACACGCACGAGACCAATATCATGACGGCCGAAGATCCGGTCGAGTTCAACCTGCCCGGCGTCAATCAGGTTCAGGTCCGCGAGAATATCGGTCTGAACTTTGCCGCTGCCTTGCGCTCCTTTCTGCGCCAGGACCCCAACATCATTCTGGTCGGCGAAATCCGCGACTTCGAAACCGCGGAAATCGCGGTCAAGGCATCCCTGACCGGCCACCTCGTCTTGTCCACGCTGCACACGAACGACGCTCCGAGCACGGTCAACCGTCTCATGAACATGGGCATCGAGCCGTTTCTTGTGGCGAGCTCGGTCAATTTGATCTGTGCGCAGCGTCTGGTGCGGCGGCTCTGTACCAACTGCAAGGCTGAGAATCCCCTGCCGGCGCCAGCGCTCACGCAGGCAGGGTTTTCGCCGGAGGATGCCAAGACAGTCGTGCCGATGAAGGGCAAAGGCTGCGATAAGTGCAACAACACGGGCTACAAGGGGCGTCTCGGCCTGTACGAAGTCATGGAAATCACTGATGAACTGCGAGAGCTGGTGCTGGTCGGGGCTTCCGCCCTCGAGTTGCGCCGCAAGGCAATCGAAGAAGGAATGATCACGCTGCGCCAAAGCGGGTTGCGCAAGGTCAAAGACGGTCTGACGTCGATCGAAGAGGTGGCGAGGGAGACGGTCAAATAAGAGGGGATTCGGGATCGGGGATTGGGGATTCGGGACCCAATCCCGAACCCCGAATCCCGACAAGGAGACTTGATGGCAACACTGCCTGATTTGCTGAAAACGACGGTTGACCTGGGAGGGTCGGATCTCCACATCACGACCAACACGCCGCCTCAGGTACGCGTCAACGGAAAGTTGCAGCGACTCGGGATGCCCGATCTGGGCGCTGCCGACACCAAGGCGCTCGTCTACAGCGTCATGACCGACGCGCAGAAGAAGCGCTTCGAGGAGAAGCTCGAGCTCGACTTCTCGTTCGGCATCCGTGGCATCGCCAGGTTCCGGTGCAACGTGTTCAATCAGCGCGGCGCGGTTGGTGCCGTCTACCGTTTGATTCCCGAACAAATCAAAGGGTTTCAGGAGCTGGGCCTGCCGCCGATTCTCGCCACGCTGGCCGAACGTCCGCGAGGTCTCGTGCTCGTCACGGGCCCGACAGGAAGCGGCAAGTCGACGACGCTGGCCGCCATGCTCGACAAAATCAACACCGAACGCAAGGAACATATTCTGACGATTGAAGATCCGATCGAGTACATCCACCCGCACAAAGGCTGCCTCGTCAACCAACGCGAAGTGCACAGCGATACGCAGGGGTTTGCCGACGCCCTGCGCGCCGCCCTGCGAGAGGACCCAGACGTCGTGTTGATCGGTGAGCTTCGCGATCTCGAAACGGTCGAGGCCGCGCTGCGAATCGCGGAGACGGGCCACCTGACGTTCGGAACGCTGCACACGAACTCTGCTGCGCAGACCATCAACCGCATCATCGATGTCTTTCCATCACATCAGCAGAGCCAGATCCGGACGCAGCTGTCGATGGTGCTGGAGGGCATTGTCTGTCAGGCGCTGTTGCCGAAGAAGAACGGCAAGGGACGGGTGGTCGGGCTCGAAGTGCTGGTGCCCACGGCCGCGATCAGAAATTTGATCCGTGAGGACAAGATTCACCAGATTTATTCATCGATGCAGACCGGCCAGGAAAAGGTCGGCATGCAGACGTTCAATCAATGTTTGGCAACGCTGTATTTGAGCGGCCAAATCGAGCTCGAGGCGGCGCTGTCGGCGTCTTCGTTGCGAGATGAGCTGCAGGACATGATCAACCGCGGCGTTGGCATCGTGACCGGCGCCGGGCTTCACCGAACGCCCAGGCCACCGACGGCGGGGACAGTGGTTCGCCGGTAACGACCGGGGGATTCGGGGTTTGGGATTCGGGATTCGGGGTTAGGGATCGAGCCCGATCAGGAATGGGGTAAGGAATATGCCGACTTTTGCGTTCTCGGGTCGCACACGTTCTGGAGAGACCGTCAACGGCGAGCGGATCGCTGACTCGATGGACGGGGCGGTCGCCGCGCTGCGGCGTGAGCAGATTCTTGTCACGAGGATCACGCCCGCGAAGGCCGCCGCCACGCCGGAGAAGAAAGGCAAGGCGGGAAAGAAGGTTGCCTCGAAGAACATCGCGGTGTTCACTCGTCAGTTCGCCGTCATGATCGATGCTGGCTTGCCGCTGGTGCAGTGCCTCGAGATCCTTCGCAGCCAAGAGGAAGACAAGAATTTCGCCGAAACCCTCCTCAGAGTCAGAGCGGACGTCGAAGGTGGTGCCTCACTTGCCGATGCGATGAAGAAGTATCCGAAAGTCTTCGACCCACTGTTCTCGAACATGATCGCTGCGGGCGAAGCGGGTGGCATCCTCGACACGATTCTCAAAAGACTCGCTACGTACATCGAAAAGTCCGTCAAATTGAAGGGTCAGGTCAAATCCGCCATGGTCTACCCCATCGCGGTCATCGTGATCGCGACGCTGGTCGTAGGTGTGATTCTGTGGAAGGTCATCCCGACCTTTGCCGCGTTGTTCGCGGGTCTCGGAGCGACTCTGCCGTTGCCGACACGCTTCGTCATCTGGCTCAGCAACTCACTCGTCGACTTCATGCCCTTCATCATCATCGGTTTCGGCGCGGTGGGGTACGGCCTCAAGCAGTACTACGGCACCAACAGTGGGCGACACGTGATCGACAACCTGACCTTGAAGGCTCCCGTCATCGGTCTCCTGATGCGCAAGATCGCCGTGGCCCGCTTCTGTCGCACGCTGGCGACGCTGCTGAGCTCGGGTGTGCCTATTCTCGATGGTCTGGAAATTACGGCCAAGACGTCCGGGAACGCCATTGTCGAAGACGCCATCATGTCGACCCGCAAGAGCATCGAGCGCGGCGAAACGATTTCGGCCCCGTTGCGGGAGACCAACGTGTTTCCTCCGATGGTGACGCAGATGATTGGCGTTGGGGAAACGACTGGGGCCCTCGACACCATGTTGAGCAAGATTGCGGACTTCTACGAGGAAGAGGTGGATACGGCAGTCGCGGGTCTGCTGACACTGCTCGAACCCATCATGATCGCCTTTCTTGGCGGCGTGGTCGGCGGCATCGTCATCGCCATGTATATGCCGATCTTCGACTTGATTAGCAAGTTGACGTAGCAAAAAGAAGGGGTTGGGAGAGGTTGGGAAAGGTTAGGGGCCCCGCGAGGTGTTGACTGAGTGGATCGTTGCAGCGAATTACGCCGAGCGCTGAAAGCGCGAGGTACAGGCCGTGGGGGTGGGGCCCCACGAGGTGTTGACTGAGTGGATCGTTGCAGCGAATTACGCCGAGCGCTGAAAGCGCGAGGTACAGGCCGTGGGGGTGGGGCCCCACGGCTCACTAAGAAATGATGCCCGAACAGGAACTGCGGCGGAAACTGTACTGGTTGATCGGAATCCGGCTGGCCCTTGGCACGGTCCTGCTGGGGTCCGCCATTCTGGTGCAAATCAACACGCCCGGCGCTCAACCGACCGCGCCGTTCTACTATCTCATCGCCCTCACGTACGCGCTTTCGGTCGTCTATGCGTTGACGCTGAAGTTCGTCTACAAGTACCGCTGGTTGCTCGACGGTCAGCTCGCTGGAGACGCCCTGATCGTCTCGGCGTTCATCTACATCACCGGAGGGATTGCAAGCTACTTTTCGTCGCTGTACGTCCTCCCGATCATTGCCGCGAGCATTTTTCAATTCCGTCGCGGCGCCTTCATGGTCGCGGTGCTGAGCACGTTGATCTATTCGGGACTCGTCACGTCTCAGTATCTGGGCATGTACGGGTACCTGCCGGCGGATTGGACTCCCCCAATCGGCCCCCTGCCACTCTTCAGCGTCGCGCAGACTGTCGCGATCAATGTGTTTGGGTTCTTTGCGGTTGCCTGGTTGAGCGGTTCGCTTGCGGAGAGCCTGCGGCACGCTGGCGCGCGATTGGAACGTGCGTCAAACGAGATTGCCGATCTGCAGGCGTTCAACCAGCACGTGATCGACAGCCTGATCAGTGGGCTGGCCACGACCGATTTCGAAGGGCGAATCCTGACGTTCAATCGAGCGGCGAAGACCATTATCGGGGTTCGCGAACAGGACGTCCGGGGGCGGCGGATCAGCGAGGTCCTGCGGTTTCCGAAGGACCTGACGAACGTGGTCGAAACGGAGCTTGGTGGCTCTGGAAGCGGCGGAGCGTACCGCGCGGAGTTCCCCTTTCGCACGCCAGACGACCGGACGATCGAAATCGGGCTCAGCGCGACGCATTTACATACGCCGGGAGGTCGCGCGGGCCTGCTCTTTACGTTTCAGGATGTGACCGACGTGAAAAAGCTCGAGCGCGACGCACGGCTGCGCCAGCGTCTGGCAGCCGTCGGAGAGATGGCGGCCGGAATCGCCCACGAAATACGAAATCCGCTGGCTTCGATGTCGGGGTCTATCCAGGTTCTCAGGCAGGAGCTGCCGCTCAGCGCTGAGCAGGCCCAGCTGATGGACATCGTCCTGCGGGAGTCGGAGCGGCTCAACGACACGATCCGGTCGTTTCTCGCGTATGCACGACCGCAGCGCTTTCAGATCGCCCGGCTCGACATCCGGCGGGTACTGCGGGATACCGCTCTCCTCCTACGCAACAGCACGGAAGTACGGCAGGAGCACATCGTCGACGTCGATGTGCCCAGCGGGGAGCTCTTTTACGAGGCCGACGAGAATCAAATTCGTCAGATCGTGTGGAACCTCGCCACCAACGGCCTGCGTGCAATGCGTAAGGGGGGCCGCCTCCGGCTCGCGGCACGCATCGAACCGTCCGCAGGAAGTCGATTCGGAGACGCGGTTGTGCTTGAAGTCACGGATGAGGGCGTCGGGATTGCCCCCGAAGAGCTCGACGGGCTGTTTCAACCGTTTCATGGGACTTTCAGCAAAGGAAGCGGGCTGGGCCTGGCGATTGTGCACCGCATCGTCAGCGACTACAACGGAGAGATTGTCGTGAAATCGGCGCCAGGATCCGGGACCACGGTGACCGTCCGGATGCCGAGCCGAATGGTTGCCGCGACCGCATAGCCATGGCCACTCAAGCCGTTTCCAAACCGGAGCGTGCGACCAGGTTTCGCATTCTCGTTGCCGACGACGAGCGATCGATCCGCGAACTGCTGGCCATTGTGCTGCGCCGCGACGGGTACGAGGTCATCCTGGCCGAGAACGGCCGGGCAGCCTTGAACGTCCTCGAGCAGGAGCCGGTCGATCTGCTCATCTCGGACATCAAGATGCCGGATATGAGCGGCGTCGAGGTTCTGCGAGCCGCCAAGCAGGTAGACCAGGACATCCTGGGCATCATGATCACGGCTTTTGCATCCACCGAAAGCGCCGTGGAGGCGCTCCGCATGGGTGCATACGATTACGTCAGCAAGCCATTCGACGTCGACGAGCTGAAGATCATCGTGCGCAATGCGCTGGAACGCCGGCAGCTTCGACAGGAGAACCTGCTGCTGAAACGCGCGCTGCAGTCGTCGCATCAGTTTTCGAGCATCGTGGGTCGAAGCGAGGCGATGCTGGCCGTCTTCAAGCTGATCGAGACCGTCGCGCCTACCAACAGCACCATTCTCGTGACCGGTGAGTCAGGTACGGGCAAGGAGCTGGTGGCCAGGGCGATCCACTTCAACTCGCTTCGGCGGGATCGTCCCTTCGTCGCGGTTAACTGTGGGGCGTTGCCCGAACAGCTGCTCGAATCGGAGCTCTTCGGCCACATGCGCGGTTCATTTACGGGGGCGTCGGCGAACAAGAAGGGGCTGGTCGAAGTTGCCGATCGCGGCACGATCTTTCTCGACGAACTTGGCGAGATGAGCCCGATGATGCAGGTCAAACTGCTCAGGGTCCTGCAGGAGCGCCGATTCCGACGTGTGGGCAGCACCGAAGAGCTCGAAGCCAACATCCGCGTTATCGCGGCCACCAATCAGGATCTTGCCAAGATGGTGGCCGATGGCCGGTTCCGTGAAGATCTGTACTATCGCGTCAACGTCATCCAGGTTCAGCTCCCGCCTCTCCGCGATCGCCAGGAGGACATCGCGCTGCTCGCCGCGCACTTCCTGGAGAAGTTTCGAGAGCTGATGGGAAAGAACGTGGCAAGCATTTCTCAGGAAGCGATGGTGTATCTCGAACGATACGACTGGCCGGGAAATATTCGGGAGCTCGAAAACGTCATCGAACGGGCGGTTGCGCTCGAATCAAGTGCCGCCGTTCTGCCCGATAGTCTCCCGCCACACTTGCGTGGACTGCCTTCAAAGAACGGACAGACGGCTAGTCAGCTGCCGGACGCGGGGTTCGACCTCGAAGCGCATGTCGAGAGCATGGAACGCGACTATATTGCGCAGGCGTTGAAACGTGCGGGTGGCAAGCAGTCGAAAGCCGCAGAACTGCTCGGCATGAGCTTCCGGTCATTCCGCTATTACGTCAAGAAGTACAACCTCAGATAGAGCCTGCCAGTTTCTGGCCGTGCGCATTGACAATAAATGGCCGACTGTGCCGGAGAAGAACCGCGTGCGCACAAACGAGACATGAACGAATCGTCAAGTAAATCACTGACCGGGCGAGTCTTTATCGATGGGCCGCGGTTTTCTGAGTGGCTGGTATGACAGTTGCTCGGGTGTACGGACGGGAAGGGTTTCAAGGAGCAGGAATGACGATGCGGAGCGAGCGTGGATTTACGCTCATTGAGCTGTTGATCGTCGTGGCCATCATCGGGATCATTGCCTCGATTGCCGTGCCCGGGCTGATGCGCGCCCGCATGGCGGGAAACGAGGCCTCGGCGGTGGGTTCCCTGCGGGCGGTCAACAGCGCGCAGACGGCCTACAGCACCAACTGCGCGCAGGGATTTGCCGCGACCATGGCCGAGCTGGCGACCCCACCCGCGACAGGGGGCCAGCCGTTCGTCAGCCCAGACTTGGGGGGCGCGAACCCGATCGCAAAGAGCGGGTACAACCTCACGTATACGCCTGGCGCTGCCGTTCCGGGTGCCCTGGGCTCGTGCACCGGCATCAACAACGGCGGACCGGTGCCATTTGACACGTACGCTCTTGCCGCGGCGCCGATTTCACTTAACAGTTCCGGCGTCCGCTTTTTCGGCACGAACGAGCGACAGACGATCTATCAGGACAACGCGGCCATCACCTTCGGCGCTCTGCCTGCCCGCACGCCCAGCGGCACATCGACCCCCATCAAATAGCGCGCGCTTCAAAGTACCTGCCACCAACTGCTCTTTGTGACGTCAAACGACCATCGTCCTGCAATGGACGAAACTGACAGATCTTGACGGACGCGGATGACAACTATTGTCAAACCCGCCATTTCCAGGGGCTGGCTGAGGCTCAGTGGAAGTCCGACACATTCGCCATAAGTAGCCAAGCCAGAATGATTTATAGTAGGAAGAAACGGCTGGCACGTTGGCTGGTACGGCCGTTGCTGTTTGGAGTGGCGTCCGGAAGACGGCGACCCGAGCGGGAATCCCGGCTTCCTTGTTAATCGCGTCTGAAGGACGCACTTTGGAGGGTGGGAAATGAAGACTCGAAACGATAAAGGTTTTACGCTGATTGAGCTGTTGATTGTCGTCGCCATCATTGGCATCATCGCAGCCATCGCGGTGCCGGGGCTGTTGCGCGCACGCATGGCGGGTAACGAAGCGTCGGCTATCGGCTCGCTGCGAGCGGTGAACAGCGCGCAGGCCAGCTACAGCACCAATTGCGCCCAGGGTTTTGCTGCCACGATGGCGGAGCTTGCTACACCGCCTGCCACGGGCGGCCAGCCGTTTATCAGCCCTGACCTGGCTGGTGCGAACCCGATCGTCAAGAGCGGGTACAACCTGGCGTACACTCCGGGCGCGGCGGTTGCTGGCGCGCAGGGGTCCTGCACCGTGGTCAACAACGGCGGACCGATTCCCGTTGACATCTATGCTTTCGCAGGGGCGCCGATTTCGCCCAACAGCTCCGGCGTGCGTTACTTCGGGACCAACGAGCAGCAGACGATCTTCCAGGACGTCGCCGCCGTGACGTTCGGTGCGGCACCGGGCCGGACGCCCAGCGGCACCTCGACGCCAATCAAGTAAGCCGATCGGACCGTCAGCTCCAGGGCGCTCGCGTGAAGCGAGCGCCCTTTTTTTTGCCAAGGTCCGGCTAAAGCCGGACGCTACGCCTGTCTCCATGAGCTTTGGCCAGGCGACCTCGGGTCGGTTGACAACCTGTCGACGCGCTTCGTACCATGCGGTCAAGTTCAGATGACCCGCCGGACCTACGCGTGGCTGCTGGGGTTTGCGCTGCTCGGACTGGTCGCGTCCGCATCGTCTACCTACATTCACTACCGCCTCAACCAGGATCCGTCGTACACATCCATCTGCAGCGTCAATCAGATCTTCAACTGCGAGAGCGCGTATACCAGCCGCTACGGGACGATTCGTGGCGTCAGCGTCGCACTGGTCGGCCTGATCTGGTTCTCGCTGGTTGTGTTGCTGCTTGCTGCGCCGACCGTCCGGCTAAAGCCGGACGCTACAGGGAAGAACGGGCTAAAGTCGGAGGCTACACAGAAGAACGGGCCAAAGCCTGGCGACTCTGACACCCTCGCCGATAACGTCGCTGCTTATATCTACATGATGTCCACGCTTGGTTTGGGCGTGGTCATCTATTTCGCGTACGCATCGTTCTTCATTCTCCAGACAGTCTGTGTTTTCTGTCTGGCTACCTACGTCGCGACTATTGGCCTCTTCATCGTGTCTGGCGGCGCCAGCGCGGCAACGATGAGTTCGCTGCCGATCCGACTGTGGCGGGATCTGGGTCGATTGGTTCGAAGCCCAGCGGCGCTGGTCGCGACGCTTGCGTTTATCGTCGCGTCCGGGACGGCGTTCGCATGGTTCTCGCGCGATGCAAGTACACCGTCTTCGTCGCAAACGATTCCCCCCGTTGCAGGGCAGGTTTCGTCCGATCAACAGGTTGAGTTCGACCGATGGTTCAGCAGCGAGCCCAGAACCACACTTCCAATACCGTCGGACGGCGCGAAAGTCCTGATCGTCAAGTTCAATGATTATCAGTGCCCATCCTGTGCCGCCGCGTACTTCCGGCACAAGGGCATCCTGGAGAAATATCAGAAGCTGCACCCAGGGGCCGTCAAGTTCGTCAGCGTGGACTTTCCGTTGGCCCCAGAGTGCAATCCGGGGGTTTCGAATGTGGTCCATCCCGCGGCGTGCGCGGGGGCGGTGGCCGTCCGGCTCGCTCGCGCCAAGGGGAAGGAAGAGGCCGTGGAGGAGTGGCTCTACTCGCACCAGCAGGGGCTTACGCCAGACGACGTCCGGCGAGCGATCGGAGAGGTCGCAGGTGTTACAGATTTCGACCGAGAATATGAACGAGTGCTCCGCCTGGTGAAGCAGGATGCAGAACTGGGCAACCGTCTTCGCATCACGGGAACGCCGACGTTTTTCATCAACGGTGTGAGGATCGACGGTGGTCTTCGCCCCGAATACCTCGACGCCGCCATTGACCACGAGCTGAAGAAGGCCGGCGTGCTCAACGACTGACCTGTGCTCGCAATTCGAACCGAACACCTCACGAAGGATTTCGCCATTGGATTCTGGCGGCCGCGCCCGTACCGCGCGCTCGACGACCTGAATCTCGAGGTGAAGGCTGGTGAAGTGTTTGGTTTTCTCGGTCCGAACGGCGCCGGGAAGACGACGACGCTCAAGCTGCTGATGCAGCTGATTTTTCCGACCTCGGGGAGCGCTGAAATTCTGGGTCGACCGGTCGGCGATGTGGCCATGAAGCGCAGGATTGGCTACCTGCCGGAGAGTCCCTACTTTTACGATCACCTGACAGCCGAAGAGTTGCTTCACTATTTTGCCAGCCTGTTTGGATTTCGCGGGCACGAACGCACCCAGCGCGTCACCCGATTATTGGACGAGGTTGGAATCGGCAAAGAACGCCGGCTGCCGCTGCGCCGCTTTTCGAAGGGCATGCTTCAGCGTGTCGGCATCGCGCAGGCGCTGGTCAACGACCCGGAGGTCGTGTTTTTCGACGAGCCAATGTCAGGGCTCGACCCGCTCGGGCGTCGTGAGGTGCGCAACCTGATTCTCCGGCTGCGGGATCAAGGCACGACCCTCTTCTTCAGCTCGCACGTCCTCTCCGATGCCGAGGCGCTGTGCAGCCGCGTCGCGATTCTGACGGGCGGCAGGCTCGTCGCGGCGGGCACGATGGCAGACATTCATGCGTTCGAGGTCCGAGGATGGGAATTGGTCGTGTCCGGCGTGTCTCCGGCCCTCCTGCAGTCGCTGGCTGGACGGGTGACGCGGGTCACGTCGATTTCGGAGGGAAGGTATGCGCTCGAGATACCGCTCGAGACGGCCCCCGAGCGAGTGCTCGATGAGCTCACCCGTCGGGGAGCCACGCTCGTCTCGCTGAACCCGATGCGTTACACACTCGAGGATTACTTCGTCGAACGGGTGACGCACGAAGCTCACACACGATTGGTGGACGCATGAGCAGCGTCATTCCCCTGATTGCCGTCAACGTCTTCAAGGAGTCGGTCCGCGACAAGGTCCTGTACAACCTCGTCTTCTTCGCGGTGCTATTGATCGGAACGTCGTATCTGATTGGCCAGCTCACGGCAGGTCAGGACATCAAGATCATCAAAGACCTGGGGCTGGCCGCGACTTCGGTGTTTGGTCTGTTCATTGCCGTGTTCATCGGCATCGGTCTTGTCTCCAAGGAAGTCGATCGACGGAGCATTTACGCCCTGCTCAGCAAGCCCATTCGCCGCCATGAGTTCATCGTCGGCAAGTATCTGGGGCTGGTGCTGACGCTGCTCATCAATGTGTCCGTGATGACGGTTGCCATATATGCCGTGCTCGGGGGTATGGCGTGGCTCGGTGGCAGCTGGATGACGCCCGAACGGCCGGCCGTCGACCCGCTGCTCCTGAAAGCGATCCTGCTCATCTTTCTTCAGTTGATGATGGTCACGGCCATTGCGCTGTTCTTTTCCACCTTCTCCAGCCCGATGCTTGCGGCAGCCCTGACATTCGGGCTCTTTGTGGTGGGTCATTTCAACGCAGACCTGAAAAACTTCGAAACCGTGATCGATTCGAAGCCGGCCGTGTATCTGGCCCGAGCGATGTACTACTTGCTGCCGAACTTCGCTCCACTCGATGTCAAGGCGCAGATTGTGCACGGCCAGCCGGTCCCGTGGTCCTACATGGGCCTCAACACGCTCTACGCGCTGGTTTACGTCCTGGCGCTGGTGCTCGGGGCCATGTTCATCTTCTCGCGAAGGGACTTCAAGTGACGGAGCGTCTGCAGAATGTGGCGTTTGCCTCGACCCTGGCTCTGCTGGTCGGGGCGATCGTCGTCCTGCAGATCGTGCGTGATGTGCGTTTTCCCCTGTCGCCGGTCGACGATCGGTTGCTCTATGTCACGTCTGGAGAGGTGGCGCGAAAGCTTTCGCTGTCGTACGACGCGCTGATTGCAGACGTCTACTGGATTCGTGCAATTCAGCACTATGGTGGCGAGCTTGGGCGGGAAACCGAGCGACGCTACGATCTGCTTTATCCGTTGCTCGACCTGACCACGTCGTTGGATCCCCGTTTCAGCGTCGCATATCGATTCGGCGCGACGTTCCTGATGGAGCCCTACCCAATTGGTGCCAGCCGACCGGATCTGGCCATCAAGCTGCTCGAGAAGGGGATCAAAGAATCGCCTCAGCAATGGGAGTACTACCTCGATATCGGATTCATCTATTACTGGCGGCTCAACGACTACAAGAAAGCCGCAGAATGGTTTCAGCGCGGAGGTGAACTGCCGAACGGCCCCTGGTGGCTTCGAACACAAGCGGCCGTGACGCTGGCGAAAGGAGGCGATCGGCAGGCATCGCGTTTCCTGTGGAGCAATATTTATGCAGGGGCGGATAACGACTGGATGAAGGAGAATGCGGGGCGACGGCTCCTTCAGCTCGATGCGCTCGATCAGGTCGACGGGCTGGTGGCTGTGATTCGCGAATACCAGCGCCGACGCAGCGTCCTGCCGCGATCGTGGAGCGACCTTGTCGGGGCCGGTCTTTTGCGCCGCGAACCCATTGATCCTTCTGGTACTCCCTATCTCCTCAATGATGAGACAGGTCTGCCGAGCGTTTCGAACCGTTCGAAACTGTGGCCGCTGCCAGTGGAGCCACCTGTCATCGCAACGACGCAGCCCGCCAAAAGCGGACAGGTCGCACCCTGATGGAAGACCTCATTGTCTGGCTGACCATCGGGGCGCTTGGGCTTGCGGTGGGAAGTTTTCTCAATGTCTGCATTCACCGGCTGCCGCTCCAGGAATCGCTCGCAAGCCCAGGGTCTCGCTGTCCACAATGCGGTGCGCCCTTGCGGTGGTACGACAATATTCCCCTTCTGAGCTACATCATCCTCGGTGGACGATGTCGAAGTTGTCGAGCGGCCATCTCCATGATGTATCCATTGGTGGAACTCGTTACGGCGCTCGTCTTTCTGGCAGCATATTTCCTTTTTGGTCCGAGCCCCCTGCTGGTCGCCCGTCTTGTGTTTGCATGCGCCATGATCGTGCTGTTCGTCGTGGATCTGCAGCACCGGATTCTTCCGAACGTCATTACGATCCCCGGAATCATCGCAGGATTCGTGTTCAGCCTGTTCCTGCCGCCGGGCTGGCTCGGATCGCTCATTGGCATTGTCGCCGGTGGAGGCGTGTTGCTGCTGATGGCCGAGATGTACTACCGCTTTCGGAAGGAAGAAGGTCTCGGCATGGGCGACGTCAAGATGCTCGCAATGATTGGCGCGTTTCTCGGCTGGAAGCTCATGCTGGTGACCCTCGTGTTGGGGTCGTTTCTCGGATCGTTCATCGGGATTGGCATGATCGCCCTCAAGAGGGGAGACATGAAGTACGCGTTGCCGTTCGGGACGTTCCTGGCGATTGGCGCCATCGTTGCCAGCGTGTCTGGTGATGCCATACTTCAGTGGTACGCCGGGTTTTATTAGCTTTCAGTTTTCAGTTCTAAGTTTTCAGTTTCTCCATGTCCCAGTCCGCATACGTCCTTCTCGGCCTGACCGCAATCGTGGCCGCCCTGGTCACGCTCGTGGTGTTTGCCTTCTTGAAGTTCGTGTCTGCGGCACGCGATGCCAGAGGCCATCTCAGGGAGGCTGGTGGCGAGACCGCGTTCATGACCGCCGCACTCCAGGAGGCGATGCGGACGCTCAAGGTGCAGGAGCGCGCGATGGCCGAGCGCGCGGAGGCGTCCGAGCGGCTGAGCAGCGAGATCGTGGCGAGTCTCACTGCCGGCCTCCTGGTCGTCGACCTGGATACCCAGGTTCGTATCCTGAATCCTGCAGGACGCCGATTGCTCGGACTCTCTCCTCATCAGCCGCTGGGATCGCATCGCGAGATGTTGAAGGATGCCCAGCCGTTGGCTGATGCGATCGAGGAATGCCTTCGAACATCGCAGCCAATCGTTCGCCGCGCTCTCGAGATGCCTGGACAAGCTCCGGCCGCGTCGCATCTTGGTGTGACGGTCTCACCGTTGTCCGATCCAAACGGCGATCCGCACGGCGTGATCTGTCTGTTCACGGATCTCACGGCCGTCATGGCGATGGAAGAGCAGCTGCGGCTCAAGGACAGCCTGGCCCGCGTCGGGGAGTTGACCGCCGGTATTGCGCACGAATTCCGCAACGGGCTCGCGACGATCCACGGTTACGCGCGGTTGCTCGATCTGGACACGCTGCCGCCCGCGCATCGGGCCTACGTTGAAGGTATCCGCCAGGAGACAGCGTCGCTTGGGCAGGTCGTGACCAATTTCTTGAACTTCGCCAAACCGGCGCAGCTTACGCTCGTGCCGGTCGACCTCGAAGCCATTGCCGAACGGGCCGCCGAGGAGATTCGCAGCGACGCACGGGCGCGTGAAGGCGAGGTCATCGTGCAGGGCTCGTTCCCAACCATTGAGGGGGATGAAGTCCTCCTACGCCAAGCCGTCAGCAATCTGTACGAAACGCGCTCGAAGCCTGCGCGGCGAGCGGCAAAACGCCGTCAATCATCATCGACGGCAGGGTCGATCGCGAGCAGGGCCTGGTCAGAATCAGCGTCCAGGACAATGGACCTGGGATCCAGCCCGAGTCGCGCGACCGCGTGTTTCGCCCGTTCTTCACCACCAAGCAACAGGGCACCGGCCTTGGTCTCGCCCTGGTGCAAAAGATTATCGTGACCCACAATGGGCGTGTGGCGGTCGGGACCTCGCCAGCCGGGGGTGCGAGCCTGCAGATCAGTCTTCCCATCGGCGCTATCCGATAAAACCCTCGTTAGGCCAACGTCGTAACCCCAAGAATTCCCCACGCTTACGGGTCGCTCCATTTTCGTAACTCTTTGGAATGGACCGTCGCATGCTCACGCAGAATTGTTACGCGGTGTAGAAAAACACGACCTGCCTGCCAGAAGTGCGCGTGCCTACTCTGCTTGACGACAGACTTCAAGTATCTGCATTTGAAGGATTTATCTGTGAGAACGATGTGAGGGCGTTCATCTGGCAGCCGCCTTGCCCATCCGAGGGGCATGGTTCCCCGGTTTGTCCTCGAGCCACGCGCCCAAGAACGCGGGTTCACGCTCATCGAAGTGATGATGATGTCCGCACTGATTGTGATCATCTCCGGAATTGGCGTGGCCCTGATGAGGAACGTTGCCGACGGCATCAAGCTCGGGCAGGCAGCACGGCAGGTCGAGCGTGAATTGCAGACCGCCCGGCTCAAGGCGGTTTCGTCAAACCAGCCGATGCGGGTGCGATTCGATTGCCCGGTCGCCAAGCAGTACCGGATAGTCGAGCTCGTCGGTACCCCAGGCGTGCCGGCGGCCGCCGACGACCCTGCTGGCCGGTGTTCGCACTCCAACTATCCGTTTCCAGCACCGGACACGAACATCCTGACGCGACCCAATCACGACGGACCGGTCCGGCAAATCGATTCCACGGTGACGTTTCAGCAGTCCACAACGATTGAGTTCTGGCCTGATGGGACGGCGCACGTGAACAACGGCGGGGCGAACCCGTGGCCGGCAATCGTGAGCCCCGGGACGAACATCATCCTGGCTCGCAACGGCAAGACCAAAACCATAGTGGTGAACAGTGTTGGCAAGATCCAGCTCCTTCAGTAACTCGGAATCGGGGTTCTCGCTGGTCGAGACGTTGGTCGCGACAGCGATCCTCGCCACGTCGCTCGTGTCGCTGGCGGAGCTGTTCGTCGTTGCGACGAGAGCGAACGCCGTGGCCAAGAACGGCGGAATGACGATGATTCTCGCCCAACAGAAGATGGAGCAGCTTCGCGGACTGACGTGGGGATTTGACCCGGTCGGGCTGCCGCTGAGCGACACCACCACCGACACGGCGACGGCGCCAGAGACTGCCGGCGGCACTGGACTTCTGCCGTCACCAACGAACAGTCTCTGGACCAATACCGACGGGTACGTCGACTACATCAACTCGACGGGGCAGTCGCTCGGCGGCGGCACCAGCGTGCCGACGGGCACGGCCTATATCAGACGGTGGTCAATTGACCCGTTGCCAACCAATCCAAACAACACGCTGATCATCCAGGTGCTCGTCACGCGTCCAAAAACGCAGGACGGCACGCCAAGACTGGGAACTCGGTATCCCGAAGAATCCCGCCTGGTCGGGATCAAGACGAGAAAAACGCAATGAGCATCCCGGCTGTTGTCTCACGTGCGGAACGAGGGTTCAGCGTCATCGAGATGCTGGTCTCGACCGCGATCATGATTAGCGTAACCGGCGCCATCTTTTCGGTGATGAATCCTGCGCACGGGATATTTGCGGCACAACCGGAAGTGTCGGATATGCAGCAGCGCATGCGTATCGGCGTGGACACGCTCTACAAGGATTTGGTCATGGCCGGTGCCGGCACGTATTCGGGCGCGGCGGTCGGCACGTTGGGGAATTATGCCGCCGCCATCCTGCCCGACAGGGAGGGGTCGCAGTCGCCGGACGCACCGGGGACGTACAAGTGCACGACGCCGTTCTGCCTCTCGCGCGGTGCCAGTGACACGATGACGGTCATGTACGTGCCAGCCACTTCCGCTCAGACCACGATCAAAGATCCAATGCCGAACCAATCGGCTGAAATCAAGGTGAACAAGCAACCCGGGTGTCCTCCGAGCGACGATTTGTGCGGATTCAAGATAGGGATGACGGTGTTGATCTTCGATGACACGGGCGCGTACGACACGTTCCAGATCACCAACGTCCAGAGCAACGCGTTGCACCTGCAACACCGCGGGCAGGATCTTTCGAAACCGTACGACAGTAACGCGTATATCGCACAGGTTGCCGCGTTCACGTACTGGCTGAAAACCGACACGGTCGCCGGGACCTATCAGTTGATGCGCTACGACGGATACCAGACCGACCTGCCGATTGCCGAAAACGTCGTGGGACTGGCGTTCGAGTACTACGGCGATCCGGCTGCGCCCCTCTTGAAGAAGCCGGTGACGGACCCCAAGGGGCCCTGGACCAACTATGGCCCGAAGCCACCGCCACTCGGCACCAATAATCCGGCTGACAACTGGGGCACCGGCGAGAACTGCCTATTCATGGTCAGCAACGGACAGCAGGTCGCACGAACGGAAATGCCGGCGTTAGGTCCAGCCAACGGTGCGCTCGTCAAGTTCACGCCGGAGCAACTCAGCAACGGGCCGTGGTGTCCTGATTCCGGAAATATCAATCGCTACGACGCCGACCTTCTAAGGATTCGCAGGGTCAAGGTGACGCTTCGTGTGCAGGTGTCCGATCCCACCCTTCGCGGGCCGACGGGACCACTCTTTCTACGAGGCGGAATATCGCGCGGCGGGACCACATACATCCCGGATCAAGAGATTTCATTTGATGTCGCGCCCCGGAATTTGAACTTCGGGAGATGAAGACCGGCAAAGCCATGAGATGTCCCTTTGACGACCGATTGAGGTTACCGCTGGCCAGCGAGCGTGGTGCGGCTCTGATCACAGCGCTGATGGCGATGTTATTGCTGTCGGCCCTCGGGTTTGCGCTCGTCTTGACCACCATGACCGAGACGATGATTGCCGGTAACTATCGAGGTTCGCAGGAAGCGTTGTACGCGGCTGATGCGGGTCTCGAACGCACCATGCAGGACCTGCTGACGGTCCCTGACTGGAACTCGGTACTCGCCGGCGCCACGAAGTCGGCATTCATCGACTCCGACACTCCAGGCGCTCGCGTCATGAGGGATGGAAAGACGCTCGATCTGAACGAAGCGACCAACATGATCAACTGCGGGAAGACGAGTACCTGCAGCGTCAGTGACATGAATGCAACCACCGAAGACCGGCCCTGGGGTTTGAATAACCCGCGATACCAGCTCTATGGGTACGGACCTGTCGGCGATTTCATACCGAGTGGAGAGTTGAGCTCCGACCTCTATGTCGTGGTCTGGATAGGCGACGACCCGTCGGAGAACGACAACGACCCGGTGAAAGACGGCAACGCGCAGACCAACCCGGGCACCGGCGTGCTCACGATGCGCGCCGAGGCCTTCGGCCCGGGAGGGATCCACAAAGTGGTCGAGACCACAGTGGCCCGGACGGATTCGTCTGAAATCGAACGAGGATATACCGGCCAGCGCGGGCAGGACGAGCAGAACCGCCGCGCCCGCAAGGCGGCCGTCCAGACGCCGGGCAAGTCGCTCGAGCGGCACGAACTGAACATGGGAACCGGCGATATTCAGTAGCGAGGCGAGTGACGTGATGCGTAGACCATCTCAGGCAATTTGGCGGTTTCGGGTGGCGCTTGCCGCCCTGGCGGCAGTCGCCGTGTGGTCGGTTCCAGCCTCGGCACAGCTCGATCCGCTGCTGATTATCAAACGGACCCAGCCGAACGTGATCATTGCGGTCGATGTGGCAAACCGCATGATGAAGGATGGGGACAACAACTATTACGATCCCAACACCTACACGAAAACCGGCGCAATCTGGGAGGGAAACCCAGGTCTCAACGTTCAGAACAGTACCCGCAACGTACCGTCGTAAGTACCTGAATCTGGTCAACGTCGATCAAGGAAACGGCGCTGACAAGTTTACGGCTCTAGGCATAGAAACGGTCGGCAATCAGAGTGGCGCGTACAGCACTTTCTGGGAACCAACGCGTCTTACGGTTGCACGAAGGGGTCTCATCCAGGCCGTCACGGACAATCAGAAGGTGGCTCGGTTCGGGTTGGTCAAAATGCGGCAGAGCAGTCCGACCTGGGGAACCGCGCTGAACGAAGGCCCCGTCTTGATTGATGCCAGCAATACCAACCAGCAGTTTCCGACGGAGCTCGTTGCTGGCAAGTGGAATATCTCACGACCAACGACCGCAGCCAAGAACGGATCGATCACCGTCGTGCAGGCCCCACTCGTCGTGCCAGGGGCCGCAAATGGCAACACGACTGTTCTCGACATCTTGAATAGAAATGTGGGGACGGCCGGCGCGCTCATCCCGGCCGGGCAGGACAACCAGAATTCGACCGATGCGCCCATCGAGTTCATGCTCGATGACGCCAAGGCGGCCGCGCAGTCTCTGATCAGCGCTGACCCGGATTGCAAAAACACCGTGGTCGTCCTGGTCGTGGGCGGGGGGGAAGGCCAGACCGCGTCTGGAGCGAACCCGGTCTCGAAGGCGCAGACCTTCTTGAACATCTCCAATCGTCGCGTCCCAATCTACGTGATCGCCCTCATGCCGCGTCCAACTGAGGTGGCACAGCTTCAAGGGATCGCCGCAGCGAGCGGCGGACAGTACTTCGAAATCACGTCGGCGATGGTTGCCGCTGTACCCGCCGGTCGTGTGGTCCCCGAGGTCACGCGCGCGGTCAACGTGGCCATCCAGCATGCCTTTGCGGAATATGCCGATTTCAACGCAGCCCCGTCCCCGGCATTGCCGTTCGGGCCGAAATCGGAGTTCGCGGTGACGAGCCCGATCATTGGCACCGTGAATCTCGAAGATGCGGAGGATATCAACGGCATCACCCTGACCGACGGGCGAATCGAGAATGCGGATACGCACGCGGTCATCCCCCAGCGGTCGAACGTCATGCTCACGACGGCATTTTCGCTGCCGGGATTCGATGGCCAGCTTCGTGCCTTTCGTGTCTACAAGCCGGTGGTTGATCCAACCAAGCCGGTCGGTTACCGATTCGAGTCGGACGGAAGGCGTCTCTGGGTCGGTACCGCCCCCCCAGCGGCGCAGCGCAACATCTATACGGTGACCCCCAGTGGCACGATGACGGCCTTCACCGCTGCCAATGCAGCGGTCCTCGCGCCGTACATGAACACGACGGCGACGGAAGCCGCCAGGATTATCGATTACGTGCGCGGGCTGCCGGTCGGTCCGTTCGTCGGCTCGACTCCGGCCATCATGGATGCGCCGTCGATTGACCCTGCACCCGACCCCGAGTATCCAGGTTTTGCTGACGCCAACAAGAACCGGCGAACCCTCGTCTGGCTCGGCGGAAACCGCGGGCTGATGCATGGGTTCGACGGGCGACTCGGGCTCGAGGTGTGGGCCTTCGTCCCATTCAATCTTCTTCCCAAATTGGCGGCGCTCCTCGACGGTCACGCCGTCGGGACCTTCGACTACTTCGTGGACAGCTCGGCGAAGGTTGCCGATGTGCGCGTGAGTGCGCCGTGCACGGGACCGGATCCGACCTGCTGGCGCACCTATCTCTTCTTCGGTGAGGGCCCTGGCGGCACGTTCTATCAGGCCTTTGACGTCACGATGAGTGACATGGCCACCGTCGTGTCGCAAACCAGCGACAACGCGTCGGATGTGCTGGGTTACTTCAGCGATCCCGGTCGCATCACATTCAAGTGGGCATTTCCGAGTTATCAAAATTTCGATTCCACATTGCTTCCCTACGGCGACATCAAGGCAGCGGCGCCGGACGTGGAAAAGTCGGTAGGAGAGACCTGGTCGGATCCGGCAGTGGGCCGGCTCGATAACGAAAATGGTCAGTTCACGATGTTGACGGGGTCTGGATTCTTTCCGGCCTCCAAACAGCTTGCGGCCAATCGGGGCGGGATCGTCGCTGGCTCGACGTTCTACCTCCTTGACGTCGAGACCGGGGCGCTCTTTGACAGCCGCGACGTGGGCAACGACAACAAAGCCGAAAACGTCGACAACTGCGCGCTCCAGAATCCGAAGAACTGCGAAGAGGTCAAAAACGCCTTGCAGGCCGATCCGGTGGCGACCGGTCCTACGGATTCGCGCTACATCACCAAAGCATACGTGGGCGACCTGGACGGACGCGTCTGGCGCTTCGACGTGGGCATGGTCAGCGGCGTTCCGAGGGTCAAGAGTGCACCGACGAAACTCTTTGACGCGGGCGCGAACCAGCCGATATTCGCGTCAATGGCGACGGTGAACGTTG
>CAWBPA010000001.1:0-30207 GCA_963790545.1 Vicinamibacterales bacterium | reverse complement strand
TACCAGCTCCAGCGCGGCCTGGTCGACACGCTGTGCGGCAGGGGTGTGCTGCGTGGACGATCGTGCCGTCGGGTACTTCACGCCATTCCTGATTCCGGTCGGTGGGCCGCTCGGCCAAACAGCTAAGGAACGTGTTCTCGTCGTGGGCGATGCTGGCGGATTCGTCAACGCATTTAGTGCAGAGGGCATCTATTACGCCATGCGATCGGGATTGCTTGCGGCCGAGGCGATTCTGGAAGGTCAACCTCTGACATATGAGTCCGCGTGGCGACGTGAGTTCGGCGGCGAGCTTCGAGACTCGGTGTGGGTTCAGCGGTATGTGTTTTCCGATTCGACTCGCGTCGATGCCATGGTGCGAGGCGCGCGCAGGTATCCGTCCATCGCCTCGGGTCTCGTCGATTACGCGATGGGCGAGCGGTCTTATCAGAATGCGCGCTGGCGACTTATCTCGCGGCTGCCCCTCGTGGCTGCGCGGTTGGTTTTCGCCGCTCAGTGCTCGACTCATTGATCTCCCTCACTTCCCGTTGCCATTCCCTTGTGTAACACTTGGGCTCCGCTCGTGGTCTAAGAAGCTCGAAGAACCGCTCGATAGGACGGCCCCTGATTTCAGAAATGTAATCGGGCCGGATTCCGCCGAGGAGCGCCCATGGCAGAGAACGACCAGCATCAACATTTGCTGAGACGTGCCGGCTTTGGCGCCAGTGCCGCCGAAATGTCAACACTCGGTGCCCTGAGCCTTTTTGCCGTCATCGACTACCTCGTCGACTACGACAAGATTCCTGACGATGTGGATGACTTCCTGGGGCAGCCGGGTTACCTGTTGACGACGAGCCAGGGTCCGTTCCGACCGAACACCGTGATCGCGGATGCCCGGCAGCGCTGGCTGTTCCGAATGGTGCATTCGGCGCGTCCACTGCAGGAAAAGATGACGCTCTTCTGGCACAACCACTTTGCCACGGCCTTCAGTAAGGTGGCCGGCGCGTTCGGTGCCGAAGAGGGCACCCGCCTCATGGCGGCCAAGGCGTCGGACGATCCGGGAAAGTTCCGCGGTCAGATCGAACTGCTGCGTGACCATGCGCTCGGCAATTTCCGGGATCTGCTGATCGAAGTCGCCAAGGATCCGGCGATGCTGATCTGGCTGGACGGCCGAACGAATACGAAAGTGAAACCGCAAGAGAATTTTGGTCGGGAACTGATGGAGCTCTTCACGATGGGCGTCGGGTTTCACACTGAGCCCGACGTGTATGCAGCGGCCCGTGTGTTTACGGGCTGGAACCTGCGACGGGTCGGAGGGGCCGCACGTCAGGATCCGGCTGGATACTACGAGTTTTTCTACAACGCCGACCAGCACGACACGAACGCGAAGGAGTTCAGCTTTCCAATCTACTCAAACGGCGGCCGCGCCATTCCGGCGCGTTCCGCTTCAGGTGGCATGCAGGACGGCATCGACCTCATCACCGCGTGCGCGCAGCACCCCGAGACGGGGCGTCGGATGGCGCGCAAGCTGTGGAGCTTCTTCATCAGCGAGATCCACCCGCCAGACGAAGCCTTCGTCAATGGGGTTGCGGGCGTGTTTCAGACGCGCCTCAGCATGCGTGAAGTCGTCCGAACGGTTCTAAAGTCGCGGCAGTTTCACGATCCGGCTTATCGGTTCGCCCGTTACAGCTGGCCGGTGGAATTCGTGGTACGGGCGTTCAAGGAAATTGGCTGGGCTGGGTTTTCGGCCAGCAACGCGCTTCCCCCACTCGTGAACATGGGGCAGTTGTTGTTCGAACCGCCCGATGTCGCGGGCTGGACGCTCGGTCCGGGCTGGTTTTCGACCGGGACGATGCTCGCGCGCATGAACTTCGCCGCGTCATTGACGAGCAATCAGCGGTTCGCGATTGCCAACGACGCCCGGGGAAACGGCAAGACGGCAAACGCGCTGTTGTCGTACTACCTGGATAGGCTGTCACCGGCGCCGTATGACAATGCCGCTTACAACGATCTGCTCGACTACCTCAACGCCGCAGGCGCGTGGACAGGATCGGATCAGCAAATAGGTGTCAAGGCGCCCGGTCTCGTGCACCTGATAGCCGGGTCGTCGGAATATCAGCTGGTGTAGCTGTTGACTGAGCGGTTCGATGTAACGAATTACGCCGAGCGCGGAGCGCGAGGTACAGGTCGTGGGGGTGGGGCCCCGCGACAAAGCTAAGGAAAGCCCACTCTATGAAGATGACCCGTCGCACATTCGTGAGCGGTGGCGTGTCAGCCTTTGCATTCAGTTTTGCCGCGCCCCGATTCCTGTCGGAGTTGGCGCAGGCGCAAGGGGCCTCGGCTCGCAGCCTGGTTGTCCTGTACCTGGGCGGGGGAAACGACGCCCTGAGCATGCTGGTTCCGTACACCGACTCCTTCTACCGCGAACGCCGTCCGACGCTCGCGGTACCCGCTGGAGCCGTGTTGCAAATAGGCACCGACTCCAGCAACGTCGCTCTTGGGCTGCACCCGAGGCTCACTGGTCTGAAAGCTATTTTCGATGAAGGTCGCCTGGCGTTCATTCAGCGGACCGGCTATCAGAACTCCAGCCGCTCGCATTTTCAGGGGACTGACATCTGGTCTACAGCCAACCCGACGAACAGTCAGGGCCCGGGATGGCTGGGGCGGTATCTCGACCTGCTGCCGTCTCCCGTCGATCCGTTGGTCGGGTGGAATACCACCGGCGAGACGCCGCACGCGCTGCAGGCGCTGAAGGTTGGCGTGCCGTCGATTCCGAATGTGGCGACCTACAGTTTCGCGAGTCCCAACTCGGGAGCCGAGGCTCAAACGGAGCGGGCGTTCGCCACGCGTATCGCCTCGCACGTGCCGGTGAATCGACCACATCTCGCCTTCGTGAATGCGACCGCCCTCGGCGCGTTCGCGACCCTCGACAGGGTCGCCGCTGTCACGCGGTACGCTCCGAGCGTCACCTATCCCAACAACGGCTTTGGTCAAGCACTGCGGGCAATTGCTGGCGCGATGGCCCAGGGTGTCGGGACGCGTGTGTTTTGGATTCAGACCGGCGGTTTTGACACGCACTCGAGCCAGGCCACCAACACTGGCGCGTACGTCACGCTGATGGGCACGCTCAATGACGGCGTGACGGCCTTTTATCACGACCTGAGGAATCAGGGTCTGCTTGGCTCGACCTTGATCCTGCAGTTTTCGGAGTTCGGTCGGCGTATCGACGAAAATGGCAGCGGTGGTACCGATCACGGCGCTGGTGGCGTCATGATGGCCATCGGGGGCAGCGTTCGGGGTGGGCTCTACGGAAGCGCTCCAAGGCTCCGCCCAGATCCCGGAAACCTGACGCTTGAAAACAATGGGAACGACGTCGCGTATGAAACGGACTTTCGATCTGTCTATGCCCGCGTCATCGACAATTGGCTTGGCGCCGATTCGGTAGGTGTCCTCGGTGCCGACTTCCGCAGGGCCAGCCTGAATTTCATCTGAAGCTCGCAACAGCCAGACTGACTACTTCCCGCCGCGGTTGGATTATAGTTCTCAGTCCCATGCCTTCGATCAAGCGCACCAAGTTCAAGCTGTCGAGCGAACAGCTGCTTGACATGTTCTACTGGCTCAAACTGATTCGCTCATTTGACGAACGTCTCAGCTTGCTCGTTCGCCAGGGGAAGGTCCGCAGCGGCGTGTACACGGGGATCGGCCAGGAGGCCATCATTGTTGGCACATGTTTCGACCTCCGGCGTGAGGATTACATCTGCCCCTTGCACAGGGATCTGGGCTCGTTCCTTATGAAAGGCGTCGAAGCCCGGCAGATGATGGCGCAGATGTTCGGAAAGAGCACGGGCCTCTCGAAGGGACGGGACTCAGCTCTCCATAGTGGGGTTCCGGAGTTGGGAATCTTTGGCAACACGAGCATGCTCGGCGCCAACCTTCCTGTTGCCGCCGGACTTGCCCTCACCTTCAAGATGGAAAAGACCGACAACGTGGTGGTCGCGTATTTTGGGGAAGGGGCCAGCAACACGGGAGACTTCCACGAAGGGTTGAATTTCGCCGGTGTCAACAAGCTACCCGTTGTCTTCGTGTGCGAAAACAATCAATACGCGTACTCGGTGCCCGTCGAAAAGAGTCTGGCCATTGACGATGTCGCAGATCGGGCGGAAGGATACGGATTCCATGGAGTCGCGATCAATGGCAATGATGTGCTCGCTGTCTATCAGTCGGCGCAGGGTGCGTTGCACCGGGCTCGTGCCGGCGAGGGCCCTACGCTGATTGAGTGCAAGACGTATCGCTGGCATGGCCACTCGGAGCACGATAAGGCGTTCTATCGCACCAAGGAAGAGCTCGCGATGTGGAAGAGCCGCGATCCGATTCCTACCTTCACCACGTACCTGCAGCAACTGAACATGTTGACGCCCGAGAAGCTCGCGGAAGTCGAAACCCGCGTCACGAGCGTCATTGACGATGCGGTCGCGTTTGCCGAGAACAGTCCCGATCCCGATCCGGTCGACGCGGTGGCGGACTTGTACACATGAAGAAAGTCTGAAGTCTGAAGTCTGAAGTCTCAAGAAACGATTTCAGACTTGAGACTTCAGATTTGAGACTTGGTTATATGCCCCGAGATCTGACGTATCTCGAAGCCATTCGTGAGGCGCTCGTCGAGGAGATGCGGCGCGATCCGAAAGTGTTTGTCCTCGGCGAGGATGTTGGTCCATACGGGGGGGCCTTTGGCGTCACCCAAGGCATTGTCGAGGAATTTGGCGAAGCGCGGTGTTTCGACACGCCAATCTCCGAGTCGGCAATCGTGGGAGTCAGCATTGGCGCGGCCCTTCGTGGTTATCGGCCGGTTGCGGAAATGCAGTTTGCCGATTTCATTACCTGCGCCTTCGACCAGATCGTCAACCAGGCGGCAACGTTGCGATATCGCTACGGCGGACGGGCGAACGTGCCCATCGTCATTCGCGCTCCGAGCGGAGGCAATGTGTCCGGCGGCCTGTATCACTCGCAGAATCCCGAGGCCTGGTTTGTCCACCGCGCGGGTCTCAAGGTCGTGGCTCCCTCGACCGCCTACGACGCCAAAGGACTGCTGAAGGCCGCAATCCGCGATGACAATCCGGTCATCTATTTCGAGCACAAGTACCTGTATCGTCGAGCCAAGGGTCCGGTGCCTGAGGGTGACGACATCGTTCCGCTCGGCACTGCCGCCGTTCGGCGCGAAGGCCGTGACATGACGGTCATCACGTATGGCGCGATGGTCGCCCCCGCACTCGAGGCGGCGGATCAGCTTGTCCATGAGGGCGTCGAAACCGAGGTTATCGACCTACGGTCGCTCATGCCCTTCGATAAGCCGGCGATTCTGGCGTCGATCGACAAGACCAGCCGCGCGCTGATCGTGCATGAGGACGTCAAGACGCTTGGGATTGGCGCAGAACTGTCGGCGACGATTATGGAAGAGCGATTTCATGCGCTCGACGCGCCGGTGATGCGTCTGACCTATCCGGACACGCACTGTCCCTTTGCACCGGTGCTGGAGCAGGCCAACCTGCCGAATATCGATAAGATTGTGCAGGCCCTCCGAACTCTGGCGGCGTACTAAGAACGGCGGGTCTTTAGACCCGCCGTCACGCGAGGCGCGTAGTAGTGTATGTGGGTGTTCTTGGCGGCAATCAGCCGGATTGGCGAGGCCAAGCGCGGTCGAGCCGAGGATGTCCGCGGCGACCAGGAGGCCGTCAAGCGTATGGCCGCCAGGGACGCTGACGCGCTGGCCGAAATCTACGATCGGCACTCGCGGGCGGTCTACTCGCTGGCGCTGCGCATTGTGGGAGAGCAGGCCGAGGCGGAGGATGTGGTGCAGGAGGTCTTCTCACAGGCCTGGGGGCAAGCTGCGAAGTACGCCCCAGACCGTGGCCCCGTGGTCGCCTGGCTGCTCACCATGACACGCAGCCGGGCCATCGATCGCGTTCGGGCGCGCCGTGCGAGGCCCGACGGAGAAACCGCCGACGCGCTTCAGCTGTCGGGGTTGACGGATTCGGCCCAGCTCCAGGACTTGACCCTGCTGACGCGTGAACAAGTGGGCTTTTTGCGCGGCGCTCTCGAGCGCCTGCCGGCCCTTCAGCGCATTGCCATTGAAATGGCGTACTTTGAAGGCCTGACGCAAAGCGAGATTGCCGCGCGACTTGACGAACCGCTCGGAACGGTCAAAACCCGCGTCCGGCTCGCACTCCTCAAGTTGCGCGAAGCGCTGACGGAGTCGGCCCGATGAGCCCCACACACGAAACGATGCGTGAGTTGTCGGGGCTGTACGTCCTGGGCGCCCTGGCTCCCACAGACCTCACGGAATTCGAAGCGCATCTCGCAACGTGCGAGATCTGTCGGGCCGAAGTGTCTGCGCTTCGCCCTGTCGCGGCCGCGCTGCCTGGGACCGTGGCGCAGGTCGAGCCGCCTGCGCTCCTGCGAGGCCGAGTGCTCGAGTCCATCACCGGCCAATCGACCTCGTCCCACGCGCGCGTGCGACCGGCGGCCGCGCCGATCGCTCCATGGCTGGCTGCCGCTGCCACGTTGGCCGCCGTGGCCTTGGGCGGGTATGCCCTGCAACTTCGTGGGCGGATTACCAATCTCGAGGGAGAACTGCAGGACGCCATGACACAAGTGGCGTTGGCCGATCGTCAGGTCGTGGATGCCCGACGAACTGCGCTGGACGCACAGTTTCAAGTTGCCGTGCTTGCAGCGCCCGATTTGCTGCGCATCGATCTTGGTGGCCTTCCACCCGCTCCGACAGCAAGTGCGCGCGCATTCTGGAGTCGCTCGCGCGGGATGGTGTTCACGGCTTCGAGCCTGCCAGCGCTGATGCCAGGCCGTGTCTATCAGCTCTGGGTGATTCCGGATCAGGGAGACCCGATCAGTGTGGGCTTGCTCGAACCGGATCCGAGTGGGACGCTGACGATGGTCTTCCAGACCCCTGCCGATATTCCACCGCCAATGGCGATTGCCGTCAGCGAAGAACCCGCGGGTGGCGTGCCGTTGCCGACAGGCCAGTTGTACCTGGCCGGGAAGCCGGCTTAGAAGAGTTGTCAGAAAACTGCTAGATCCACAGTCCTTCCGCCGCCGTAGAGCAGGCGAGGAGGACCCCGTGAAGAAAACTCTCACCATTGTCGCGCTCGCAGCATGGCTTGTCGCCTGGGCCTTCATGCCTGGCAAGGCCTCCAGTCATCGTGAAGCGCCTCTGATCAGCCAGGACCCCCAGGCGGATGGCACCGACGTGTACGCGTTTGTCAGTCCGGACAGGCCTGATACCGTCACCTTGATCACCTCCTGGCTGCCGTTCGAGAATCCGGCAGGTGGACCCAATTTCTACAAGTTCGGCGACAACGTTCTCTACGAGATCAAGATCGACAATACGGGTGACGCCGTCGAGGACATGACCTATCAATTTCGTTTCAGCAGTCAGATACGGAACCCCAACACGTTCCTGTACAACACCGGTCCCATCAGGTCGCTCGATGACCCGAACCGCAATTTCACCCAGACCTACACGGTGACCAAGCTCAACGCGGCGGGACAGGCCGTTCTCACCGCCGGGCCGATGCTGACGATGCCGGACAATGTTGGTCAGGCCTCGACACCCAACTACGGTGGCTTCGGCAGCGGAATTTACGGCTTCAACGAGGTCGTGGGATCAGGGCTGGTATTTGCGGGACAGACCGACGATCCGTTCTTCCTCGACCTCCGCGTCTTCGATCTTCTGTACGGCGCGAACCTCTCAGAGGCAGGGACGGACAGCCTCGCGGGCTTCAACGTGCACACGATTGCTGTGCAGGTGCCAAAAATGGCGCTGCGAGGATCGAGCCCGATCATTGGCGTTTGGGCAACATCCAGTCGGCCTTCGGTGACCACACGCTCGTCCGGTGCGGAGACGGTCTCAGGAAGCTTCGTCCAGGTGTCCCGCCTTGGAAGCCCACTCGTAAACGAGGTCGTGATTCCGGTCGGACAAAAGGATCGCTGGAACGGCAGCCGACCGGCAGACGATGGCCAGTTTGCACCGTATGTGCTGGACCCCGAACTTCCGAAGTTGCTGCAGGCGGTCTACGGGATCGCTGCACCCCCAACGCCGCGAACCGATCTGGTGGCCGCATTTCTGACCGGTGTTCCAGGTTTGAACCAACCGCCGAACGTGAGAGCGTCCGAAATGTTGCGGCTCAACACCGACGTGCTCCCGTCGGTCAGTTCCAACCGGCTCGGCGTGGTTGGCGGCGATCCCGCCGGCTTCCCGAATGGTCGTCGACTGAGCGACGACGTCGTCGACATTGCCGAACAAGTGATGGTTGGTGTCTTGACCGGTGTGAGGACCACGCTTGGCGACGGCGTTGATGCGAACGACGTCCCGTTCCGTGCGACGTTCCCGTACGTGGCCCTTCCCCATTCGGGCGGTAAGGCGGCAAACCTCAATATCGCGCGGTAAGAACCGCATTCCTGAATGCGGGACGCGGGGGCTTAAGCCCCCGCGCTACTTCCGTTCCTTGAAACCAGCGGGAATTGCCACGTCTGCGTCGGTCACGTCAGTTGAGACCCTCAGCACCTCATGGATGGACGTCATGAAGGTGCTGCGCGCCGGATTGTCCGTCGCCGGCTTCGATTCCCCGCGCCTGCCGAACCCGCCAAGCAGGCCCCCTAAACTGGTGGGTGCAGGTTCCGACGACTGGGGCTTCGCCATGTCCTCCTTGCTCTTCACGGCGTCCACGGTGACCGTTGTCATGACGGCGGTTCCGTCGGTCTTACCTTTTTCCTGTTCGAGTCGGGCGAGGGCGTTCTTGAGGAACGGATACATGGCCAGGGCCGCGGCCATTTGCTCGAAATCGCCGACCATGGGGCCCGCGATCTTTTCCCAGTAGCGTCGGTCGAAATCGCTGATCTCTGAGAGGGTCTGGATCGTCGGCGTGAGCCACATGTCGGAGGTCAGCACCAGACCACCACTGTTTTCGAGCGTTTTACCTTTCTCTCGGACCGTGACGGTGGCAATGACCTGACGGGCCTCGAAGCCGTTCACCGATTTCCGCTGACCGGTGTCCTTGACGTCGAAGTCGACATCAACTTCCTGTGCAGCCTCCTCGGCCTTCTTTTTCTCTTCGGGATCGACTTTCTGGGCCTGTTCCTGCGCTTTTGCCTGTGCCTCCTTGAGGCGTCGGCGCACCTCGTCGAACGTCGTGACGGTATAGGTTTTTCGTTTGATATCCAGATCGTAAACTTTCTCTTCAGCCAAATCGATGATTTGGCCGTTCGTGTCGTTCAACCGTGCCTTGCGCTGGCCGCTGACAGCCACCGTGGACACGATTCCGTCCTTCGCGGCCTTGCCACCGAACAGGCCGACCACGCGACCGAGCATGCCCGAGAACTTGAGCAGGGTCTTCTCTTCAGTCTTTACCGCGGCTGACATTGGCGCCGCAAAGGCAGCCACGATGAGCAGGCTGAGCAATCGGCGGAGGGACGTGCGTCTCATAGTCGTTCACTCCTAGGGGCGAGCGATCAATTCTAGCTGACTCCTACCCCTTCTTTTTCTTAATGCTCGCGGGGCCCCACCCCCGCGAGCTGTACCTCGCAGCTTTGCTGCTCGGCGTACTTCGTTGAACGATCCGCTCAGTCAACACCCCCGCGTTCCCACCCCTCCTAACCTTTCCTAACCCCTCCTTCCTAACAGTGCTTCGAGCGCCGGCCCGAGCTGCGGGTACGAGAACTGAAACGCGAGCGATTCTGCCCTTGCAGGGAGAACCCGTTGGCTGGCAAGGAGCAAGGGGTCAGCCATCTCGCCGAGAAGCAGTCGCAGCGCAAAGGCTGGTGCAGGCAGGAGACTCGGTCGTCCAAGCGCGCGACCAAGCTGCTTTGAAAACTCCGCGTTGGTCACAGGCGTGGGCGCGGTGGCATTGATGGGACCTGATGCGGACTCATTGGTGATCATCCAACGCAGCAGGGCCAGCCAGTCACCGCGGTGGATCCACGACATGTATTGTCGACCGGATCCGAGCGGGCCTCCGACAAACGCCTTGAACGGGACGACCATTCTGGCGAGAGCACCACCGTGGGGGTCGAGGACGATCCCGGTCCGGACGAGCGCCACCCGTGTTTGCGGGCTCTCGGCCTGCAACGCGTGACGTTCCCACTCGACCGCGAGATTTGAAAGGAAGTCAGAGCCAGGCGCGGACTGCTCCGTCAAGATCTCGTCACCGCGGTCACCGTAATAGCCGATGGCCGACGCGCTGACGAACACAGCTGGCGGTTTCCGCAGGCTGCCTATGGCCGCGACGAGGCTCGTGGTTGCACGGCGACGACTATCGACGATTCGAGCTTTCTGAGCGGAGCTCCAGCGCCGGGACGCAATTGATTCCCCGGCCAGATTGATCACGGCACCGGCGCCTTCGAGCGCCCGGCTCCACGAGTCCGCTCTTCCGTCAGGCTTCCATTCGACGTGTGTCATCGACCCTGGTGACGGAGGATTGCTGGCATTGCGAGGCGTGCTGTTGCGTGTGAGCACGACGATCGCGTGGCCCTCGGCGGCGAGCGCCGTGGCGAGGGGCTGTCCGAGGAATCCTGTGCCGCCGGCGATCGCAATCAGCATCTGAGCATTGTACGCAGGTGTGGCGTCGGCCGGGCTTGACGGGGAGCGTGGTCTGCGTTCTACTAAGGATCTATAACTAACCGGTTAGTTAAGTATGGCCGCCCCCCGCCGCCCCGCCACCCGCGACCGTATCCTCGAGGCTGCCTCGGCCGAGTTTGCAGCCCGCGGCTTTGCCGCCTCCGGCGTCGATCGCATTGCCCGGCGCGCCCGCGTCAACAAAGCCATGATCTACTACCACTTCGACAGCAAGCTCGCCCTCTATACGGCCATTCTGCGCGACGTGTATCTCCCCGTCGGGGACCGCGTCGTCAGCATTGCGGCGCGTCACGAGAGCGCGCGCGCCAAACTCGACGGCGTGGTCGAAGCGCTCGTCGACGCCACCGGCGACCACCCGCACTTCTTGCCCATTCTGATGCGCGAGCTGGCCGAGGGAGGGCGACATCTCGGACAGGACACGCTTCAACTGATGGCCCGCATCTTCGGGCTGGTCAGCGGCATCATCGGGGAAGGGGTGCAGCAAGGAGAGTTCGCGCCCATGCATCCCGCCCTGGCCTACTTCAGCCTGCTCGGGCCGCTCGTCATGTTCCGCGTCTCGGCGCCCGTTCGTGAACGCATAACGAAACTGGGGCTTGCAGAACTGCCCGACGTCGACCGCGACCTCCTGGTGAACCACCTTCAGAAAACCGCGCGGAGGATGCTGGCACCTTCGGCTGACGAGGGTTGATCGAGTTGTAGCGCGGGGGCTTCAGCCCCCGCGAGGGTACCGAGGACAGTCCATGCGAACAACACTCATCCGTTGGCTTCCCGCGCTGATTCCGGTCCTCTGTGGGCTCTCTGCCTGTGCCGATAGCCGCCCACGCGATCGCGCGCGCGTATCCGGCCAGATCGAGGCGACTTCCATCGAGATCGCCGGAGAAGCGGGGGGCCGTCTCCTCGAGCTGACCCAGGAGGAAGGCGACCGCGTTCGACAGACTGATGTGATCGCGCGGTTCGACACGAGAGATATCGACCTCGCCCTCCAGCGCGCGGCGGCCGAGCGTGAGCAGGCTGTTGCGCAATTGAAGCTGCTCCAGGCGGGCGCCCGTCCGGAAGAGATTCGTCAGGCGGCCGCGCAAGTGGAGAGTGCGCGCGCCGACACCAGCGCAGCCGAGGCCGAACTCAAAGCCGCGGACATGGATCTCGAGCGCTTCGAGCAGCTGCTGCGGTCCAACTCGGGATCGCAGAAGCAGCGGGATGACGCGGCAACGCGGCGCGACGTTGGTCGGCAGCGCGTCGAGGCTGCGCGTGAGCGCGAACGTGGGGCGCGTGAAAACCTGGCTCGAATGCGTGCGGGTGCTCGAGCCGAGGAGATCCAGGCGGCCCGCGCACGTGTGGCGGTCGGAGACGCACAGATTGCCGCACTTCAGAAGAATCGCGACGATCTGACGGTCCGCGCGCCGGTTGACGGTGTGGTCACCGAAAAGCTGGCTCAGCCTGGAGAAGTCGTGGCGCCCCGCACGCCGTTGCTCGTCGTGATCGATCTCGATCACGCGTGGGCCGAGGTGTTTGTGGACGAGCCCGATGTGCCACGGTTGCGCCTCGGACAACCCGCCACGCTGTACACAGACGCCGGCGGCCCCGGAATCCCGGGCAAAGTCAGCTTCATTTCGTCGAAGGCCGAATTCACGCCACGGAACGTGCAGACGGCCGAAGAGCGATCGAAGCTCGTCTATCGCGTGAAGATTGCGGTGGACAACCGAGAAGGCGTGTTGAAGGAAGGGATGCCCGTCGAAGCCGAGATTCCGTTTCAACCCTCAGGTGGATCGGACACCGGTCATGACTGATGCCGCAATGACATTCGATCGTGTCGAGAAGCGCTATGGCCCCACGCTTGCCCTGCGCGGCCTGTCTGTCGTGATCGGCCGCGGCGAAATGTTCGGGCTGATCGGCCCGGATGGTGCTGGGAAGACGACGGCCGTGCGACTGATGTGCGGTCTCATCAGGCCGGAAGCCGGAACGATTCGCGTGCTTGGTCGCGATCCGGCTGGTGACCACCATGCCATCACGCGCGAGGTGGGTTACCTGTCGCAACGCTTCAGCCTCTATGGCGACCTGAGCATCGACGAGAATCTTGCGTTCTTCGCGGAGATTCACGGAGTCCGCGATTACCGGTCCCGTCGCGACCGGCTGCTCGAAATCACGCACCTCACCCCGTTCCGTACGCGACTGGCCGATCGGCTGTCAGGTGGGATGAAACAGAAGCTGGCACTCGCCTGCACGCTGATTCATGAGCCGCAGCTCCTCATCCTCGACGAGCCAACGACCGGAGTCGATCCGGTCTCCCGTCGCGAATTCTGGATGCTGTTGTCGGACTTCCTCTCGCGGGGAATCACCATTGTCATGGCAACCCCGTACCTCGACGAGGCAGAGCGTTGCTCCCGGGTGGCGCTGATTCACGAAGGACAGGCACTGGCCATCGAGACTCCGGCTGTTCTCCGTTCGAGTCTTCCAGGCCAGGTGGTCGAAATCGTGACCGACCCTCCCGATCGCGCGGCCGTCGTCGCGGGCAGCCAGGCCCACGTCGAGGATGTGCAGACGTTCGGAGAGCGTGTGCACGTTCGATTGAGCCCACAGGCTCCACCAGGAGAGATCGATCGCCTGCGCGCAGCGTTCGTGGCGGCCGGGACCCGCGACTTTACGCTTCGACCGATTCCAACCTCGTTGGAGGACGTGTTCATTGCCCGCATTGGAACGACGGCGGGGAAAGGGGCATGAGGAAGATAGGGAGGATAGGGAAGATGGGGAGGATAGGGCGCTTATGAGGACGATCATGTTCGGCTCGATGCTGGTGTGGCTCGCCACAACCCCCTACGCTCAGGAGCCCATTCGGCTGACGCTCGAAGAAGCCCTGGCTCGCGGTCTTCAGGCCAGCCATCGACTGGCCGAGCTGGATGCTCGACGAGTGGCTGCGGACGCCGCCGGTGACGCCCGCGGTGCCGCCGACAGGCCGATCGTTTCGGTTCAGGGCGGGTACACGCGAACGAATCACGTGACCCCGTTCATCGTGCCTGGCGTGGCCGGTCAACTGCCGCGCGTGCTCTATCCAGACGTGCCGGACAATCTGAGAACACGGATTGACCTGCAGTGGCCGATCTATTCCGGCGGACAAGCCGATGCGCTCGAGCGGGCCGCACGCGCCGAAGCCAGCGCCCTTGGCCAGGATCGGCTCACCGCAGAGGCAGACCTGCGGCTGGAGATCACCCGTGCGTTCTGGTCGATCGTGACCGCCCAGGCGACGGTGCAGGTCCTTGAGGACTCTGTTGCCATTGTCGAGTCTCATCTCACCGACGTGCGCAACCGTTTGAGCGTCGGCCTCGTGCCCCCCAATGACGTGCTTTCAACCGAGGCCCAGCGATCGCGCGAGCAGGTGCTGCTCATCGAAGCGAGGAACCAGCTCGAGGCATCGAGGACCGAACTGCGGCGGTTGATTGATGTCTCACCAGATGCGCCGATTGACATCGCCGCTCCGCTCGATCCGCCACCGGCCGCGAGAGCGGCCTTCGAGTCACTGGTGGGCCAGGCGCGGACCGATCGTTCGGAGCGACGCGCCCTGGACAACCGGATTCAGAGCGCTCGCGAGCGCGAGGCCGCTGTTGCCGCCGGTCGTCTTCCGATGATGGCGGTAACGGGCGGCTATGACTACGCGCGGCCGAACCCGAGGATCTTCCCGCGAGTGGACGAGTGGCAGTCGTCCTGGGACCTGGGTGTCAGTGTGAACTGGACTCTCTGGGACGGTGATCGGATCAAGGGCGAACTGGCGGAAGCCGTTGCCCAGCGGCGCGCGGTTGAAGAGCGATTGCTCGACTTTGACACGACCCTCACGTCTGAGGTTCGTCAACGACGCCTTGATCTCGAATCTGCCCTTGCGGCCATTCCCGCGGCCGAGGACGGGGTTCGAAGCGCGACCGAGGCCCGACGTGTCGTGGGCGAGCGCTTTACGGCAGGCGTGGCGACCAATACCGAAGTACTCGACGCTCAACTCGCCCTGCTGCAAGCGGAGCTCGACCGCACACGGGCCATCGCGAGCGCGAGGCTGGCGTCGGCGCGGTTGGATCGGGCCCTCGGGAGGTGACGTTAGGAGAGGTTAGGGAGGGTTAGGAGGGTTAGGAGGGTTAGGAAGGGTTGTTCACTAAGCGGATCGCTATAGCGAAGTACGCCGAGCGACCGAGGTCGCGAGGTACAGGTCGTGGGGGTGGGGCCCCACGACAAGGAAATAAAAGATGACTCCAGCGATCACAGTCTCCAATCTCACGCGTCGCTTCGGCCAGTTCATGGCGGTCGATCGCGTCAGCTTCTCCGTCGACCGGGGAGAAATCTTCGGGTTTCTGGGAAGCAACGGCGCGGGCAAGTCGACGACCATCCGCATGCTGTGCGGGCTGCTCAAGCCGACGTCCGGAGAGGCGACCGTGGCTGGCATCGACGTGGGGCGCGATCCGGAATCGGTCAAGCGGCGCATCGGCTACATGTCCCAGAAGTTCTCGCTCTACGAGCTGCTGACGGTCGATCAGAACATTCGATTCTTTGCCGGGCTGTACGGATTGACCGGTGACCGCTTCGACACGCGCCGTTCATTCGTGCTCGATATGGCGGGACTCAAAGGGCGCGAATCATCGCTGACGCGCGATTTGGCCGGCGGATGGCGGCAGCGGCTCGCGCTCGGGTGCGCGATTCTTCATGAGCCATCCATCCTGTTTCTCGACGAGCCGACAGGCGGAGTGGATCCCGTGTCGCGTCGACAGTTCTGGAAGTTGATCGAGAATCTCGCGAAAACGGGTGTGACCGTCCTGGTCACCACACACTATCTCGACGAGGCCGAGCACTGTCATCGCATCGCGATCATGCATGGCGGCAGGCTGGTCGCGCTCGGCACGTCCCGCGAGCTCAAGCACATCTTCGTCGATCGTCCGATCGTTGAAATCCAGACACCGAGTCCGGTGGAGACCATGAAGGTGCTCGAGGGTGTTCCCGAGGTTGAAAAGACGAGCGTGTTCGGAACGGCCGTTCACGCGGTGCTCCGTTCGCCGGCCCTGAGCGTTGACTCGCTCCGCGATGGATTGCACCGTGCAGGTCTGGATGTTCGCTCAACGGAGCTCGTGCTCCCGTCACTCGAAGACGTGTTTCTGGATGTCGTTGAGCGGGCTGGTGAAGCATGAGACAGGCGCTGGCTGTAGGCGTCAAGGAATTTCGGCAGATAGCACGCGACCGTCGCACGCTGCTCATTCTGCTCTTCATCCCGGCGTTCTTTCTGCTGCTCTTCGGCTACGCGCTCAATTTCGACATCCGGAACGTCCGGATGGCGGTGGAAGACCACGATCGGAGCCTCGAAAGCCGGCAGCTCGTGTCGGCCTTTGCCAATTCAGGCTACTTCGACGTCGTGGCATCACCTCGCAGCGATGAAGAGATCGAGCGGCTGATGAATCTCAATGAGATTCGCGCGGCTCTGGTCATTCCGGAGGGGACGGGACGCGAGCTGCGCAGGGGCCGTCCGGCGCCGGTTCAGGTTCTGATCAACGGGGACAATGCCAATACCGCGACGACGGTCATGGGTTATGCCCTGACCATCGTCAGAAGCGTTTCGGCCGAACTCGTGACGAGTGTCACCCAACGCTCTGCTCCACCGAGTGTCAGCGTCGTGCCGCGCGTCTGGTACAACCCCGAGCTCCGGAGCTCGCTATTCCTCGTTCCGGGCCTCATTGCGTACATCTCGATGATCACCGCCGTGATTTCGACGGCGCTGTCGGTTGTTCGTGAGAAAGAGCGAGGCACCATCGAGCAGGTTCGCATGTCGCCGGTCGGGCCGCTGCCGTACGTGGTGGGCAAGAGCCTTCCCTACTTTGGCATCTCGCTGGTCTCCGCGTTCATCGTGGTCTTCACGTCTATGGCGCTCTTTGGCCTGCCGATGCGCGGGTCGTGGTTGCTGTTGTTGCTGTCAATTTCGTTGTTTCTCATAGGCGCCCTCGGTCTGGGGCTGCTCGTGTCAACGGTGGCCGACTCGCAGCAGGTGGCATTTCAAGTTGCGCTGCTGGTGTCGTTTCTCCCCACGCTCATGCTATCGGGATTCATCTTTCCCATTGCGAGCATGCCGGAGGCGATCCAGGTCGTCACGCGGGTTGTCCCGGCCCGATACTTTCTGGCGGCCTTGCGAAGCATCGTGCTCAAGGGCAGTGGGATCGAGGTGTTCTGGAGGGATCTTGTCGCACTGATTGTCTTTGCGACGGTGGTGCTCGGCCTGGCATCCGTGCGGCTGCGGAGAGAATGGCGCTAAACGCGGATCACGGCGAGAAGCCGGATCGTGCGGATTAGCCAGAGAGAACCGATACATGCGGAACATCATGTTCGTGATGTGGAAGGAACTGCTCGAGTTGAGGCAGAATCCGCGCCTCTTCCCGGTGCTCTTTCTCGCGCCGCTCATCCAGCTGACGGTCCTTGGCTATGCGGCAACGACGGACGTCAAGAACGTGCCCGTGCTCGTCGTTGATACAGACCGAACGGTCGAGAGTCGTGGCCTGATCCGGAGCTTTGACGCGTCGGCCAACTTCACGATCGTCGATGTCGTTGGCAGCATCGAGGAGATCGATTCGTTTCTGGAGGAGCGACGCGCGTGGATGGCCGTGACGATTCCAACAGACTTTGGACGGTTGGTGCGAGAAGGCCGGCCGGCTGTGGTACAGGTTGTCGCCGATGGCAGCGACGCCAACTCCACGAACGTCGCGCTCGGGTACACCACGAACCTCGTGAGCGACTATTCCCTGTCTCTAGCCGCCAGTAGACACATGGCGAACGGACCTGTGCCGACTGAAATCAGGCGGTCGGCCGGCCTTCAACCGATCGTCAGAGTCTGGTTCAACTCGCGTCTCGAAAGCCGGTACTTCATGCTGCCGGGAATCGTGGCGCTGCTCCTGCTGGTCGTGACCACGAACCTGTCTTCAATGGCCATCGTACGGGAAAAAGAGGTCGGGACACTCGAGCAGCTCAGCGTCACGCCGCTCGGCCGGCTCGAGCTCATTGTCGGCAAGCTCCTGCCGTACGCGATTGTGGGCATTATCGACGTGGCGCTGACGCTCGTGGTTATCCTGCTCTGGTTCGAAGTGCCGATGCGGGGAAGCTTTGCCTTGCTTTTTCTGATGTCGTCTATTTACCTGTTGACCGCGCTCGGCCTCGGTCTGTTCGTCTCCACAATCTCACAGACGCAGCAGCAGGCGATGATGACGACCACGTTCTTCTTTCTCATCCCGATGATCTATCTTTCGGGTTTTGTCTTTCCAATCGAGAACATGCCGGCGGCCATGCAGTATGTTACGTATATCATCCCACTCAGATATTTCATCGTGATCGTCCGCGGGCTGTTCCTCAAGGGTGTCGGTCTCGAAACGTTTTGGCGAGAAGCACTGGTCCTGCTCGTGTGGGGCGTGGGGATTCTGGGCTTGGCCATTTGGCGATCCCGGAAGCGGCTGGATTGACGTCCGGCTAAAGCCGGACGCTACGCCGCGGTGTCTCGACTTAGAGCTGGGCGTCTCGACGTAGATTACGTAGCGTCCGGCTTTAGCCGGACGTCAGGCGAAAGGGGTCAAAACGAATGTCCGAACACAAGGCAATCGTCTCCTGGAAGAACACAGGAGCCGATTTTCTCAAGGGCAAATACTCGCGTGAACACACGTGGGGATTTGACGGCGGTATTGTCGTCCAGGCTTCGGCGTCACCCGCAGCGGTGCCGCTGCCATACTCGAATCCCGCCTGTGTCGATCCCGAGGAGGCGTTCGTCGCGTCAATCTCCAGCTGCCACATGCTGACGTACCTGTTCCTTGCCCAGAAACAGGGATTCATCATCGACAGCTACGTTGACGATGCCGTCGGCATGCTCACCAAGAACGAAAGCGGCCGGATGTGGGTCAGCAAGGTGACGCTTGCGCCGTGCGATTGTCTACGGCGGCGACAAACGTCCTACATCTGAACAAACCTCGCAACTGCATCATGCGGCACACGAGCAGTGCTTCATCGCGAGCTCCGTCAAGACCGAGGTGGTGGTGGTGCCGCGCGAGGCCTGAATCGGCGTCCGGGCGCCACCGAACACCAGGACCGTGTGGCTCGTATTATGTGAGTGATGAGCTGGTTGACTCCGGCTGGTGAACGGTTGATCGGGCTCGTTTCCTGACCGACAATGTGCAGCATCGCCGATGGCGCAGCAACAGGGGTTCGTCGACTACCTTCGGGCGGCGTTCAACGCGCGTCCATTCGGCATGTTCGTGCCGCCGAACTGGGTCGGTCTGGGCGCGTTTGCGCTGCTGGGCCTGGCCAACCCGGGCTTCTGGGTCCTGGGTTTGGGTCTCGAGCTGGGTTACCTCGCCGTGCTCGCGACTAACCCGAGATTTCAACGTACCGTCCACGCTTCGCGATTGTCCAGCTCCGACGGGGACTGGCAACAGAAGATTGGCGCCCTCATCACACGTCTTGATCCGACGGATCGGCGCCTCTACGAGACACTGCTGACTCGTTGCCGCGCGGTCCTCGATCAGCAGCTGCACGGCGGAGCGATTCCCCATGGCCTCGATTCGCAGAGCGAAGGGCTGGGTCGACTGTTGTGGATGTACCTTCGACTGCTGGTGGCGCGTCAGGCCATCCGGCGTGTGCTTGCGGATGCCGAACGGGGTGAGTCCCTCAGTGGCCGCCTGAAAGCGCTGGACGCACAGATCGCGCAGTCGGATCTCTCTGACGACCTCCGACGCAGCCTCAACAGCCAGGCAGACATTCTTCGGCAGCGCCTCGTGCAGCAGACCGAAGCACGCCAGAAGCTTGCGTTTCTCGATGCCGAGCTGACGCGGATTCAGGAGCAGGCGGAACTGATTCGTGAGCAGGCCGCCCTCTCAACCGATCCCGAGATTCTGTCGCAACGGATCGACGAGATTGCGGCCACGCTTGGCGGCACGTCGCAGTGGATTCGCGATCAACAGAAGGTCTACGGTGCGATGGAAGATCTTTTGTCAGAGCCACCGCCCCTCGCGACGTCTATCCGCGTGAGGGAGAGCCAGTAATGGGGCCGACCGTGACGGCGGCGCTTCCCGCCTGGGCCGTCGAGCTCCGTGACCTCTTCAGGTCTGGCTCGAGCGCGCAGTTCATTCTTCACGGCAACGTCTTCGATCTCGTGCCGGCCGCCGGCCGCCTGCTGCCGCTAAAGCAGTTTCTGGACGATGTGATGTTCGCGGGCTACGACGTAGTGCTGCACTACGACCGAAGCCGGGGCGTGCGGGCGACGCGAGGCGCCGACGACTGGGGTTCGTGGCTCGAGCAGGCCCTTGGGACCGACAACGGCGCGACCACGTCCTCCCTCTCTCTCATGCGCGAGCCCGGTTCCGCGCTGGAGTTGATCGATCGGTATCTGCTGCGGACACTCAACGTCCAGGCGATCAAGTCTGCCGAGTCGTCAGGCCGCAAGAAGGTCGCCGTCATCATCGATTTTGCCGAGTTCGTGGTCCCACGTGGCGATGCGGTTCAGCTCGGTGGACCGTTCAGCGCCAACGTCGTCAAGGCCCTGGGCTGGGCGAATGATCCCGCAATACTCCAATCGAACATCGTGACGGTGTTCATCAGCGAGGGCCTGCACGATCTCAACGAGCTTGTCGTCCGGAATCCTCACAGCGCGGCCATTCATCTGCCGCTGCCCTCTGAAGCTGAAATGCTCGAGTACATGCGAACGCTCGAACAGACGCAGTTTCCGGACCTTCGTACCAAGTGTGACGTTCCGATCGAAACGCTGGCGACACGGCTGACAGGACTGAGCCGCGTTGGTGCGCGCACAGCCATTGCGCTTGCCCTGGGCAACGACCGCAAGATTACGGCCGCCTGGTTGACGGAGCAAAAGAAGGAAATCATCGAGCGGGAGTGTCAGGGTCTGCTCGAATTCATCGAGTCGCCTTTTACGCTCGACCACGTCGCCGGTCTCGATGCCGTCAAGACCTGGCTGCGCGAAGATGCGGAGCTGCTTCGCAGGGGTGCCCTGCGTGCCCTGCCGATGGGATATCTCATTGCCGGGCGGATTGGTACTGGCAAGACGTTTATCGTTCAGTGCTGGGCGGGAGAGCTCGGCATCCCCTGCGTGGTGTTCAAGAACTTTCGCGATCGGTGGGTGGGCGCCACCGAATCGAATCTGGAGAAGATCTTTGCCGTGCTGCGCGCCATCGGCCAGGTGGTGGTATTTGTCGACGAGGCCGATCAGGCCGCCGGACGGCGGGAGTCGTCGGATACCGATAGTGGCTTGTCGGGGCGTGTGTACTCGATGCTCGCCAAAGAAATGTCGGACACGCGTAATCGTGGTCGAATCATCTGGGTGTTTGCCACCTCTCGCCCCGACCTGCTCGAAGTCGATCTCAAGCGCCAGGGACGGCTCGATGTGCACATCCCCTTGTTCCCGCCTCAGACCAAAGAGGAGGGGCACGCGCTCCTGGCTGCCATCGCGCGGAAGCTCAAGCTTCCGCTGACACCCGACGACATGCCAGAACTGCCGGAGCACCTTACGCTCGGTGGTCACGAAATCGAGGGCGTGCTCGTCCGCGCGCTTCGGGTCCACGAGCTGGCAAAGGAGCCCAAGAAGCCGCTCAAGGAAATTCTTGGCGACGTGTTTCGGGAAGTGCGGCCCAATGCGCATACCCGCAAGCTCGAGTACATGGATCTTGTTGCCGTGAAAGAATGCACGGACGCACGTTTTCTTCCCGAGCGTTATCGCGACATCGAGCCCGAGGAGCTCGAGGCGCGAATTGAGGAGCTTCGGCGCTTCGTTTAGCGCCTGCGTCGGTTTTTCGTGTAGCGGCGGGTCTTTAGACCCACCGCCAGGCGATCATCCTGGAGGCAAGCGACATGGCTGTATTTGGGCGGATAGGGCGGCTGATCCGGGGATTCTTCGGATTGTTCATCAGTGGGATCGAGGAATCCAATCCCGAGGCCCTGATGGAGGCGGCTCGTCAGGAGTTTCGCGGAAAGATGGCGCAGTACAACGTCGCGCTCGCCCAGATGGCGGGCATCGCCGAACGGCTCAAGGGCCAGGTGAAGCAGAAGGCGGCGCGCGCGCTGGAGCTCGAGCGGCGAATCCTCGCCAATCACCGCGCCGGCAATCTCGAGCTGGCAGGAAGCCTGGCGCGCGAGCTTCAGGAGCTCAAAGCCGACCTGACGATCGATTCCGAGGAGCTGAAGGAGACCGAAGACGCCTATCAGGCCAACCTCCGGCAGGCGAAGGTTTCCCAGCACGAGTTCGAGGATAAGGTTCGGCGTCTCGAGAAACAGTTGTCGCAAGTCAAGATCAAGGAAGCGCAGGCGGAGGCGGCGACAGCGTTGAGCAATGTCGCGTTCAAGGTTGGGGATCTTGGTGACACGATGAAGACCGTTGAAGACATTCTCCAGAAACGGTACCAGTCCTCGGCGGGGAAAGCGCGCGTTGCCAAGGACATGGTTGATATGGCGCACGTCGAGGAGAAGGAGAATGAACGCAAGGCGCTCGAGCAGGTGGCGCTCGCCGAATTTCTCGCGAGTCAGGGCGTGCAGGCGACACCGTCGATCGAAACGCCTGCCGCCGCCAAGGAAATCGGGCCGAAGGAGGGATGACCCATGGCAGAGCCCCGCTTCACGCTGCTCGGCAAACTGGTCTCGGTCGTGCTCATCGCCGGCCTCATTACGCTTGGCGGTTACATGATCATGCAGCGCCGAGGAGGCACGCCATCACCATCGACCGGCGAGTCGCCGGCAGCTTCCGGAACGCCGGAAGTGGCGGAGGTCCAGGTCGAGGTGCCGAAGCTGGCGCCCCCAGCACCGGTGCAGCTCAAGGACAATATTGTCCCCATCGAGATCAGTGAATATGCCGGCTACGCCGGTCTCATTGCCGCCAACGGTGGCCTCGAGCCGAACGAGAGTTCCGTGTTCTTCAAGGAACATGGGTTCAAGGTCAGGCTGACGGTCAGTGAGGACGAAGACTGGTCGGAGTTGAACGAGGGGCGACTTGCGGCCTCGGTGACGACGGTTGACGTGCTGGCCATCTATGGTCGCCAGTTCCACGCCGTCGTGCCCGCGCAAATTGGCTTCTCACGCGGCGCCGATGGGCTGGTGGTGCGGAGCGACATCAAGAGCATCAATGGCCTCAAGGGCAAGATCGTGGCGACGGCGCAGTTCACCGAGGTGGACTTTTTCATTCGCTACCTCGCCCAGGAGGCGGGGCTGGCGATCAATGCCGTCAACGGTGTCGATGCGACGCCGCATCCAGACCGGATCAATTTGATCTACACGCAGGATGGGTTTGCGGCCGGCGATCTGTTTCTGAGCGACCTCAAATCCGGTAAGAACCGGATCGCTGGTGGCGTGACGTGGGAACCCAAGATGTCCGAAATTGTCGAGCAGAGCGGTGGGAAAGCGCATCTGTTGACGACGAACCGGAATCTTCTGATCGTGGCCGACGTGCTGGTCGTGCATCGAGGGTTTGCCGAGCAGCAGCCGAAGATCGTGGCAGGCCTCGTCCACGGGCTGCTCGAAGGCAACCGGATGGTCCGGGAGCGTCCCGACAACTATCTCGACGTAGTGGGCCGGGCGTTCAAATGGAGCCGCGACGAGACGAAGAGCGAGCTTGCTGGCGTGCACCTGTCCAATCTGCCCGAGAACCTTGCCTTCTTCTCTGGTGAAATCGATGAGGCCGGCAGCTTTGGCGGCATCTATCAGTCGGCGATTTACGCGTACGGCAGCGAACTGATCAAGGATCCCATCGATTCCGATCGATTCCTTGATCTGAAGCACCTCCAGGCGCTCGACAAATCAGGGATCTACAAGGACCAGAAAATCGCGATTGCCCCCATCCGCACGGGCGCGACCGGCACGCTCGAAGCGGATCCCCTGTTGAGCAAGGACATCCGATTTCTCTTCGAGCCCAACTCGGCCATGCTCGATTTGGCCAATCAGGAGAACGTCGCAAACCTGGATGCGATTAAGCGTCTTTTGCAGGTCAGCCCCGGATCGACGTTGCTGCTGCGCGGCCACGTGGACAACGCGCTCGTTCCCAAGTTCCGCGAGCAGGGAGGGGAAGCCTACGTCCGCACCCAGGCGCTTCGCGCGATGGAGTTGAGCAAGAATCGCGCGGGAGAAATCCGTCGGCTCATCATCGAGCGATACAACATCTCCAACATGCGTATCGATATCGTGGGGCGGGGCTGGGAAGAGCCCGTCGCGCCGGAGTCGGAGAGGAACCGCCGCGTCGAAGTGCAGTGGTTCACGATCGAATAAGGGTGCCGGGTGCCTGGTGAAACGGAGAGACCATGCCGCAACTGTACGCCCATCTTCGTCGCCGTTTCGGACGGCAGGATGGCATGTCGCGCCGCGAGATGCTTCAGACGAGCCTTGCCGCTGCGGCTGGCGTGCTGCTGAGTGAGCGCTCCGGGCTGCTCGCGCAAGCCGGCAGGCGAGTGGTCATTGTCGGGGCGGGCTTCAGCGGCCTGACGGCAGCGTTCGAGTTGTCCCAGGCCGGGTACGACGTCACTGTCGTTGAAGCGCGCAACCGCGTGGGTGGTCGTGTGGTCACGTTTGGCGATATGGTGGCGAAAAAGACGGTCGAGGGTGGCGGCGAACTGATTGGATCGAATCATCCGACATGGGTGGCGTATGCCAAGCGGTTCAAGCTCGAGTTTCTGGACGTCACCGAAGAAGAGGATTTCGAGTTCCCGATCATGCTGGGCGGCAAGCGGTTGAGTGCCGACGATTCCGAGGCGCTCTGGGCGGAGCTCGAGAAGGTTGTCAGCTCCCTTAATGAGGATGCCGCGCGCGTCACCGATGCGGACCGGCCGTGGACAACCCCGGGCGCCGACGCGCTCGACCGGCGAACGTTGGCGTCGTGGGTCCAGGGGCTTGCCGCGTCCGAACGCTGCAAGGTCGCCATGGACGCAATGATGACCGCGGACAACGGAGTCCGAACCGAGTGGCAGAGCTACCTCGGGAATCTCGCCATGATCAAGGGACACGGCGTCGAGAAGTACTGGACCGACTCGGAGGTCTATCGCTGTCGAGGAGGGAACCAGCTGCTGGCGCGGCGACTTGCCGCGGCCATTGGAGATGCGCGCGTCCTTCTCAACTCCGCAGTCGAACACGTGACCGTCCGCGAAAAAACCGTGAGCGTGAGGCTTGCGAACGGGCGTGTGCTGGAAGCCGACGATGTGATTGTGACGGCGCCGGCACCCGTCTGGAACAAGATCGCGTTCGATCCGGCATTGCCCTCGGCGCTCGCTCCTCAGATGGGCATCAATGTCAAATGCCTCATCGCCGTGCAGAACCCATTCTGGCGACGAGCGGAGCTGGCACCCGATCTGCTATCGGACGGGCCGATCAACATGACCTGGCACGCGACAGACGGTCAGCCCGGCCCCGGCACGGTCATCACGGGCTTTTCCGGCGGGCCCGATGCCGATACCTGCCGGGCGTGGCCGGCCGCGCTTCGTGTCGAGAACTCCCTCGCCGAACTGTCGAAGGTGTATAGCGGAATCCGTGCAGCGTTCGTCAAGGGCCGGTTCATGGATTGGCCTTCAGATATTTGGGTACGGGGATCGTATTCCTTTCCGGCACCGGGTCAGGTCACCACGATGGGCCCGTTGCTCTGGAATGCACAGAGCCGGCTGCGGTTTGCGGGAGAGCACACGAGCTACGCATTCATGGGCTTCATGGAAGGCGCCCTGCACTCGGGAGCGCTGGTGGCCCGTGCGCTGGCCGAACGTGATGGTGTGGCGAAGAAGGTCGCCTGAATTGTGAGACACCGACACTCGCGAGGCGGACAGATCTTCGGGAATCTCATTGGTCTCGCGTTGTTCATTCTTATCGCCATCTGGTGGATGGCACCAGGCCGGCGGGGGAACGAGCGTGAGGTCGACGTCGATCAGGTAGCCGAAATCGACCGCGAGATGACACCCTCGGCGGCCGGGGAGCCGCGAGAAGGCATTGCCGCCGTGGTGCTGTTGGATGTTTCAGGCAGCATGGCCGACGAGGTCGGGGAGTCCGGCGGCGGCGGCCGTAAAATCGACATCGCGCGTCGCGCGGCGCTCGATCTCGTGCGGCAGTTCGATCGGTACGCAAAGGCACACCCTGAAGAGGCCGTCGTCGTTGGACTGTTCGAGTTCAGCGGTGAACGCGAGCGCGATCGTGGCCCCACCACCCGCGAAGTCATTCCGCTGTTGCCGCCAGATCCCGGGCGCGCCGAAGAAGCGCTGGCGCAAATGATGCCGAATGGTGGTACACCAATTGGCGATGCGCTGATCGTCGGGAAGCGCGCACTCGACATGGCGGGCTTCGCCCGGCGTCATCTCCTGGTCGTCACCGACGGGGAGAACACCGACGGCTATCGTCCCGCGGATGTGATGGCCGCGTTGACGCGCCGCCCAGAGTCGGAGCGCCCGTCGGTCTACTTCGTTGCGTTTGACATTGCGGCCGCCCGGTTTGAGGCCGTCAAGAATGCCGGCGGCCTTGTGCTTGCAGCCGCCAATGCGAAGGAACTCACCGACACGCTCGACTTCCTGCTCACCGGAAAGATTCTCGTAGAGCAGTAAAAAGGGAAGAAGACAGAAGACAGAAGACAGAAGACAGAATGGCGCGACCGGCCCGAACGCAGGGCTGGCGGCGGTTTATGGGGCAGACCATTAATTTCGAGGTTCGTCGCGCGGGACCAGCGGACGTAGACGACATGGCTGCGGCGCACCTGGATTCCATCCGTTCGATCGGTGCGGAGTATTACGACGCGACGATCGTCCGCGATTGGGCCGAACGCGTCACGAGCGACATCTACGTGAAGGCCATGGCTCGCGGGGAAGTTTTCTGGGTCGCAATTGGTCCGGGGGATGGCAGACCCGAAGTCCTGGGTTTTTCGTCCCACCGGATCGATGGCCGCGAACATGGCACCTCTGTGTATGTCAGGGGCAGCGCCGCCAGGCTCGGGATAGGCACGGCATTGCTCCGGTCGGCTGAAGCCGCGGCGGTCGCTGCTGGCGCAGCCAGCCTCGTCATTGATGCCTCACTTGCGGCCTTCGAGTTCTACAAGGCGAACGGCTTCGAGGAAGTGGGTCGAGGAGCACACCGGTTGTCCTCTGGGCGAGCGATGCCGTGCGTGTTCATGCGAAAGACCCTGGCCGCCAACAATTCACGACGAGAGACCGCCTCGCACGAATGATTCGCCGCGCATGTCTCGACTCCAGGCCGCGTTCGGCGCGCTCGTTCTAGCTCAGGCCGCGCATTCGATTCGAGGAGTACGTCGGTCGACTCTGGGAGTCGTTCCCACCAGCCCGATTTCTCACAGGCCTGGTCGCGACGGACCGCCAGCAGGGTTTCCTGGTCTTGAACATCCTGTTCGTGGCGTTTGGAATCTGGTGTTTTCTCTGGCCGTTCCGACGAGGGTGGCCGTCGGCGGTGACATTCGGGTGGGCGTGGGTCGCAGTCGAAGTTCTCAACGGGATTGTCCACCCCAGCTGGAGTCTTCTGCAGGGCGCATACACACCAGGCGTGGCGACGGCGCCCGTACTCTTCATCCTCGCACTCGATGTGGCACGGCACTTACGACGGCTCGACCCTGCCGCGGCTGATGTCGCGCCGAAATAGAACGTCGGCCAGTCCCACTGCTTACCGATTAGTGTCTGCCGGAAGCCTGAGCGCGAGAAGCTCGCCGCTGTAGTTGGCGGTGCTAATCGCGACGACAATGTACTGTCGGCCATCCAGCATGTAGGTCATTGGAGACCCCGTTTGCGGGGCCGGCATGTACACCGCCCCGATTTCCTTACCGGTTGCTTTGTCGTACGCGCGCAGCATTGCGCCTCGCTGACCTGATGGCGTCGTGAAGAGGCCTCCCTCGCCAGCAATGAGTAGTGTCTTTGTGACGAGCGTTCCCAGCCGACCCTGCCGGCCGGTGCGTGGAATGTTCAACCCTTTCAAGGCTGGGTGGTTGCGCACGTTGTCTGGCGTCTCACCGTGCGCAATCTGCCACGCGATCTCTCCCCGGTTCATGTCATAGGCGGTGATGCGTCCCCATGGTGGTTTGACGAGCGGCAATCCTTGAATATTGAGTCCGCCACCACCACCGCCCTCGGCAGGAGGTGCGACGGGGCCCGCCGGGACGTCGCCGACACCACCGACAACCTGAGGTGTCAGGGCTCCGGCCGCAGCACCGCCAGCGCCGGCGGCCCTGCCCCGACCCCCTGCGGCCGATGCAGGCGCTGCGGGATTCTGCGCCCGACCCGATGCGTACCCAAAATCGCTCTTCGCCGGATCGGCCGGCACCAATCCAACCGCCGTGGGTGTGGTGACTGATCCGACGTACACCATGCCGGTCTCCGGATCAGCCGATCCGCCGGCCCAGTTGACGCCCCCGCCAGCCGACGGCAGCATGAGCGTGGCAAGCGGACCTTCCCATTTGCTCACCACGGGCGGCGTATAAAGCGGCCCTATTTGTACCGCGACACGAGCTTGATGGCTTCCGCGCGGAGCTCTGGCGTGAAGTCGATCAAGTCGTCGATCGAAAATCCCTGGCGGTCGAAGGCTGGCGGCTTTGTCGGAAAGGGCTGCGTCGGCGAGTACCATTCACCAGGCACATCACCCTTCGGTACGGGTCGCTCTTCGATCGGCCACACGGGCTCGCCCGTCGCCCGATCGAACACGTACATGAACGCCTGCTTCGTTGGATGCGCAAGCGCTTTGATCGGCTTGCCATTGACCGTAATGTCTATGAGGATCGAGGGCGCTGGATTGTCGTAGTCCCAGATCCCGTGATGGATCAACTGATAGTGCCAGCGGCGCTGGCCTGTTTTCAGATCGACCGCGACAATGCTTTCGCCAAATAAACCGTTGCCTGGCCGGTTGCCGCCATACCAATCGCCGGTCGGCAGCTCAACGGGCAGATAGACGAGCCCCAGCTCTTCGTCGACGGCGATGTTCGACCAGACTCCCGCGTTCCCCGTATAGGCCCACGAATCGTTCAACCATGTCTCGTTGCCGAATTCGCCCGGCATGGGAATCGTGTGGAAGATCCACAGTCGCTTACCCGTCCGCACGTCATACGCCCGGATGTAGCCCTTCACGTTGGTCTTGCTTCGCGGCGATCCGCCCGGCAGGTGTGCAGCACCAACAATGACGGTATTGCCGGCGACGACGGGCACAGCATGGAGTCCGAATTCACCGGCAATCGGATCGACGGCCTGATCGTTGTCGAGCTTGAGATCCACCAGGCCGTCTTTCCCAAAGCTTGGGACGGGGCGGCCGGTCTTGGCATCGAGCGCGACGAGTTGATACCCCTGCGTGACGTAGAGGATGCGTTCTTCCTTGCCGTCGCTCCAATAGGAGAGACCGCGTCCAGAAAGCCGCCGCGGGGCCACTTCGGCCCGTTTGCCTTCGTTGATGCGGTACATCCACAGCGTTTCGCCGGTTCGTGCGTCGAGTGCGACGACCGCACGGCGGGTCCCACCTGTGCTGTAGAGGACCCCGTTGACCATGAGAGGGGTCGATTGGAGGTTGTATTCCGGCTGCGGTCCGAGGTTGTCGGTCTTGAAACGCCAGGCCACTTCAAGCTTGTTGAAATTGTCGGCGTTGATTTGGTCGAGCGGGGAGTAGCGAGTGTGACCCAGATCTCCGCCGTAAGTTCGCCACTCTCCGGTCTTCGCGCCAACCTGGCCGGAGAAGCGAACGGTCGTCAACCCACAGATGACGACGAGGACGAGCAGGGGAAGCACCGCACGGTGTGATCCACGCGACATCTCGACCGCCTTTCTATTAATCAGTGATGAGCATCATAGGCCCTTGCCCGATTGACGTCCATACTAGCGCGGGCTGATCTACACTCGCGCCATACCGTCCTGCTGGAGGGGATTTCGACCACCAGACGAGAAGACCATGTTTGTTGGGCACTACGGTGTGAGCTTCGCGGTACAGACGATAAATCGGCGGATTCCGCTCTGGGTCTTGTTCATCGCCGTCCAGCTGCTTGACGTCATTTGGGCTCCGCTGATCCTGCTTGGGATCGAGAAGGTCCGAATCGTCCCCGGAATCACGGCCTCGAATCCGCTGGATCTCTATTACATGCCGTACACCCACAGCTTGATTGCCGCGGTCGCGTGGTCAGCGGCCGGCTGGGCTCTCTATCGAGCTTGGCGACTTCAGCCCGGTGCGGCGACGCTTGTCGGACTCGCGGTCTTTTCACACTGGATCCTGGACTTCTTCGTCCACCGGCCCGACCTGCCGTTGTACGACAACATGGCCAAGGTGGGTCTGGGTTTGTGGAACCAGCCAGCTCTCGCCTTCGCGCTCGAAGCCGTGCTCCTCTTTGTCGGGATGGCGCTCTTTCTGCGCGGACGGCCAGAGCCCAAGATTGGAATGATTCTGTTCGGCATGGCCATGCTTGGCATCCAGGCCAGTGTCTTTTTCGGGCCGCCGCCCCCGTCGGATAGAGCCGCGGCACTGACGGCGTTGCTCTCTTACGGGGTGTTTGCGGCGTTCGTTGCGCGCTGGGAAGCTCGTCGCCGTCCGGTGTCGAGGCGAACTACGTGAGAGCGGTCGCTGCGCCTGCCTGTCGTGTGTTTCTTGTCACGGTGATCGTCGGTGCCGTT